>NZ_FNGM01000039.1 GCF_900102965.1 Paenibacillus jilunlii
TAGATAAGCTTAGCGGCTTAAAGACTTCTGAAAGAATAGATGTTTATAATTCTGCAGTTGCAAGAAAAGACGGAAAGATTGATTTTGATAGTATTTTGGAGAAAGATAGTTCGCAGAAGTGGTCTCCTGATAAGAGATTGTATTCAGTTGCTTATGAAATGAAATTACCCAATCATATGTACCCTGAGATGAGTGACGCTAGACATTTTCAAGAAGCTAATAAGAAACTACATGAGGCTTTCCAAGCTGACTCAATATTTGCCCAACAAATGGAGGAATTATATCCAGGAATAATTGCTGGTGTAAAACCGGGAAAAAGAGGAGCTTTTCCACGAAAACCACCTACTCCAGAGGTTACTTGGCATCATGAACCCAATAGAGAAGGAATTCTACAATTAATACCGTTTGATCAACATACAGCAAAGGGTGAAATACAATCTGTACTACATCCTAATGGAAAAGGAGGAATGGAGATTTGGGGGGGAGGAAGAAAAAGAAAAAAATAATGAAATGTTTCTATATTTCAGCACTATTCTAGAAGAGTGCATTTAGGGGAGAATATAATGGAGAAACTTATTACATTGAGAAAAATACTAAATAATATTGAACAATTCGAGTGGTCAGATGCATTATTTCTTCCAGATGATGAAACGTGGGATTTAGATACAAAAGGTGCTATATTCGATCCAGATGATGTAGAGGATGACAGTGATGAAGTACCTGAATTTGCTAGGGAAAATAATTTAATGTACGCTTTAGACATTCAAACTATAAAAGGAATAATTAAAAATGCTTTAGTACAAAAGGGTGAATGTACAGATGAAGATTTAATTGAGGCCTTTTTATATTATTATGATAATGACGCTTTTATTGTAACAAATAAATAATAAATCGACTTTGAATATGATTAAGATATTATGCATATCTGGAGTAATTTCGACCTTGGTTGGCTATGGCCTTCCAAGGTTTCTTTTTTGTCGGGCTAATTAGTACAGATTCTGAACAACAATGATTATAAGTAAATCTATGACAAAATATCCTCACTCATCCAGTTGTAATCCCTCTACTCAAAAATAAGCTGGAAGCCAATAGAAGTAGAATTCGCTTTGTCGTGGTGTGAACCGCTTAGGGATCTGCATGACAGAGAGGAGGAGCCATCCTTGTCGCAGAGCTTTAGCCAGGGACGCATCACATTATTGAACTTGGCCGCAAGCTGATTATGATCCTAATCAAGGTGCTCTGTACGCTGCTCAGAAAGCTGGTTAACCTCAAAGACGAAGGAAACCAAGCAGCTTCCAGGCAGCAGCAAGCCGGCTACGATGGACAGCATCCTGGCGGATTTTGATACCGGACAAGCGGATCAGAGCCTTGGCGG
>NZ_FNGM01000037.1 GCF_900102965.1 Paenibacillus jilunlii
TAACCGTAGATGTTAATTTACACACGATATTGCATGTTTCTTCATTATAAATACAAATAAACCTCGGGAATTAGTCCGAGGTTTTCTCATTTCAGATAATCATTCAATACACTTCCATAATCAGCGGTGTATTGGGTGAGCCTCAGACTGATTTCCGTCTTCATGACATCGCGGGTCATGCCAAAGCGCTCCTGATAGCCACGGTAATAGATCATATTATAGATGATAAAATCGTCGTTCTTATCTTCAACCACTTTGACATTCCGCTGCTTCAATTCTTGACGTAAACGATATATATCCTGCATGATCCGTTTTTGTATGTATTGTCCGGCCATTAGGTACGTCTTTGCTAAGACGTTGCCTGACAGTTCCGTTTCTCTCATGCTGTTGCTGACCATCGTGTCTATGTATGGTAGCAAGATCAGGTCCCGGACCATTGTTCTTTCTTCCATTGTAAGTAGATTGTTCATTTTGCCTTCATCCATTGTGATCCTCCGGTACTTTACGTTTATCTGTATTATATCCAAACGGATGTTCTTTAGAAACCAGGAATGATTTTATGTCGCTCAGTGGAACCGCAAAAGAATGTCCCACGTTCGCAGCTCTCACAATGCCCACCAGTTCCCCACGATCATTGATCAAAGGCCCGCCACTGTTACCCTGTTTTACCTCTGCATCCGTCATGATGGCTGTGTATGACTCACCTGTGGTCATTGTGGCGGGTTGATCTACCTTTTGTATGGTGCCCTCAGCAAAACTCCAGGATGGCAGTCCTGCGGGCTGGCCTACAGTCATGATAGATTCCCCTGCGTATGGCTCTATGTCAGATAGCACAAATCCTTTGGAGTTACTATTGATGTGCAGGAGCGCCAAGTCCAGTTTCAAGCTTGAGGTTATCAGCATGGCGCTATATCGTTGCTTGTCGTAAGTATTTATGACTATTTCTGTATGTGCGCTAGAAATAACATGTTCGTTGGTAAGGATATACCCATCGTCCAGCAGTGTACCGGTGCCTGTGCTGGTGATTTCTGATGTGGTCGCCCATGGGTAACGGTGTTCGTTGATTAGGACGATTTGTACAGTTTTGCTACGTGCTGATTCTAACTCTGATTGAAAAGTATGTGGTTCATTATATTTGTAGGCGTATGCTGGTGATGCCGATAAAAGAAAAAATATAATCACTAGTAGTTTTTTCATAGGTTCCTCCTATAAGTGAAATAAAAAAAGCCCCCGTTAGGAAGCTTTTTTGTAATCCAACACTGCCTTTTCTATAGCTGACTTTATTTCCTCTGGCGCTACTTGGATTCCAGCCTTATCAAGCATCTTGGAGGCATAGTTGTAAGCCTCACTTAATTTTGTATGTCCACCTAATGAATTGAATTCTTTTTCCGCAAATGCATAGGCTTCGGTCGCAATCTTGTGAATCAACTCACGCTCTGCCAGAGACGTTTTACTATCGATCCATAGTTTCACTCTCTTTTGCAACAAGGCCAGCATAGAAAGGACGATAGTTGCTAATATGCCCACAACAGCGACAGCAACTGTAGCCACCTGCGGTTGTACTTGATCCCATATTTCTTTCATGATTAACCCTCCTTAGGTATGATTAAGACTCGTTTTGGGTTGGTCGCATCCGGCTCCATAAATACACTACGGACCATCCCCAAGCTCATGAGGTCTACTGAACGGATATAGCTCGTATTGTCAAAAATCTTTGTCTCCACTGGTGTACTGTTGATATGCACTGTTTTATCCTGAAAATACCACGTCATAAACCCTAGAGCAGATAACGTCATTTTAGCCGGAACCCAACTCCGACCATCAATGATGATTCCGGGCGTACTCAGATTTAGATCACCTATACAGACCGTTACTGGTTGTGTTACTCCAACAGTGGTGTTATAAGGTACACCGAGGTACTCACAGGCTGCGCGGGCCACAGCTTCGGCATAGCGCGGGATGAAGTCTGGTGACACCAGTATCACTTCCTCTGCTGGATTGCTGAGAAAGCCCGGCTCTGCCAGCGCTGCGGCCATCTTAGTTTCTCGGGTAACAGCGAGGTTGAGTTTATTTATGCCGCGATCCTTGAATCCGGTAGCCTGAACAAGATGCTTCTGTAGGATTGTCGCCAGCTTAACACTATCTCCTGTGCGGGTATATTCCGTTTCCGTTCCAGTTGATTCAGGCTTGAAACTGTTCACGTGGATGGATATAAACGCTTCTGCCTTCATCTTATTTGCCATTTTTGCTCGGTCACTGAGTTGAACAAAAACATCAGTTTCTCGGGTAAGGGTGAATCTTATTCGCGGATTATCTTTCAGTAGTTCCTTTACCTTTAGGCCAACCGCCAAATTGATGTCCTTTTCTTTGACTCCGGTTACACTGATTGCGCCTGTGTCGTGACCTCCATGTCCTGGATCGCCTAAAACGTCATATATCTTTTCCGTCATCAGGTGCCGCCTTTCCGGGTCTATGCCCTCCTGTGATAATGTCGATGATGTAGTTAAGTTCCTCGCTTCCGACTTCTCGGATAACGTCGAACGCCCATATTCTCTTACGGGGATGTACGGTTCTCCGCCAAGCTTTACGATCTGCTTTCCCACATACTTTCGCCACTCTTCGCTTTCCTCCTTAAACAAAGGGAAATGGTTCTGCAAGAACTTGCGAAACATCTTCATGCCCGAACGCTTGCCAAACAGGTAAAATAGGTAGAACAAAAGGGCCTCCCATTTGAGGCCCTCCATGTTCTTTATTATGAAGTAAGTCAGGTCATACAGCGTCTCTAGTATGCTCCACATGTTCCACCACCTTGTATAGCAGCATGTCCTTTACTTCAGGGCCAAACAAGCCTTCGATGAATTGTAGGGTGAAATCTGTCACAGGACTATTGAAATATTCTGATTCGTCGTATTGGATGAAGTTTTTCATTATTTTTTGTCCTTCAAGCTTTGTGTGATACGCTGGATCATCTCATTACGGCGTTTGATAAGTGGTTCAATCTTCAACTGCTTTTGCTTGGCAGACAATTGACCACGTTCTATCGCTTTAATCCTCTTGTTGATGTCACTTACTGCATCCGATACATTATTGATGCGGTCCAGTTGACCTTGATTTTTAAATGGTACCTTGTTCAGTTTGGCAGATGCTTTCTCCTTGGTCAGTTCGTCTTTCTTCATATAAAACTTATCCATGGCCTTGCCGCCTTGATTCGGATCCACCAGGAATGATCGGGTAAACGGCGCCTGCTCAATGGACTTGGCTGGCTTTGTTGTGCGCTCATAGACTCCTGTTTTATCCAAGATCAGGTCCACAACGTCCGTGGCGTATTTACCAACACCAGCGGTCAATCCCTGTAGTGTATTGTCGATCACTCGCGGTGAACTGAAGTTCTTGAATGTACCTTTACCACCAGTAAGCTTCTCTACGCCACCCGCAATGATCCTAGCAGATGTCGTAGTGCGAACCGGGTCATACTGGTCAGAGAATTCTAATCCTTGCTCAGAACGTGGAATGATAGGACCTTCTTTAAAGAAAGAATAATTTGAGTATCCTTCATAAAGTGGGAGCAATCCAGAAATTTGTGTTGGCAATGAAGAATCTTTCAATGCTCGCCGTGCAAATCCATCAAACGCTGCAGAGTCCTTGTTAAACACAAAGTCCAGTGCCTTTTCCGGCAGATTAGCAAATACTGCTGCCAAATCAAATGGCTTTGGAATACGAGCCACAGTATCTGTACCCGGAACAGCCAGTAACCAGAAGGAGTCCTTCATCCAATCTGGAGCATTAGCAATAGTATCCTTTTGTGTCTTATTTGCAAACTCGCGATTAGCGATAAAGATACCTATTGTTGGTGCTGTAACAGAAACAAATCCACGAGACACAACGCCTAAGGGATCATTTTTAATTGCTCTTATAAGTTTTGATTTACCTTGAACATTAGCATTAAAAAATGAAACAACACGGTTTAGAGGCCTCACACTAGCTCCACCGCGGGCAAAATCCATCAAATCACGGGACCGGTACGCTGCCTCTTGCTTGCTGGCGCCAGAACGCAGTGCTGCTCGGTACTCCCCGACCTTGGTCGCTGATTCCGTTGTGTCTGAAATGGCTCTCAATAGTCCAATCAGTGACTTACCGTTAACCAAATTGACAAATTTTTTCGAATTCGGCTGCTTCAGAACCGTTTCCAAGGCTTTTCTGTGAAGATTTCTATCCATAGAAAGCGTATTTCCGTAAGCTCCCAGGTTATCAATCCACTCTTTGTACAATGGACCTTTCGTGATGGTCTGGATCAACCCGGCGCCAAAGTCGGTAATAGGATTGAATCCACTTTCCGAGACAACGAAAGCATTGTTGATATCACGAATTGGGTTGCGCAATGCAAACTCTGGTGTCAGAGTGGCGCCAGCTCTTAGCAAGCTTGCTGGTTTGGAAAGGATGTTTATCAACGTATTACTGGACTCTTTGTCCAGGTTCATCAGTGCCTTGTATACCTCAGGCTGAACCTCATACCGGACTTCCTTGCCATCTACCTTAACCTTGACTACGTTTTTCTCTCCTACTTGCTCGGCATTGGTGAGTTTGCGGAAGAATGTACCGTTTCCATCCAGTTCAGCAAGCTTTGGTATCTGCCGGGCCACATTATTACGTTCGGCAGCATTTACGCTTTGAAAGATGTTCTTCACCATATTTTCCAGTGGTGCGATAACCTTTCGCTCTGACCCCTGCAATGCCTTAATCGGGCTGGTTACGTTGGCGAGAGCACTCGATAACCCGCCGCCGAATCCCACCTTTTCGTTATCCATTTCACGGAACAGTGGGATATAGTTCTTCCAGCGTTCGCCCAGCACGTCATACAGTTCCTTCGATACCACGCCACTGTCTACCAGTTCCTTTAGCATATCGCGGTTTACTTTCACAAGCTCTTGCTGTGCTGCTTTCATTTCGGGTGAATCCAGTTCATCGATGATTGATTTAATCTCCTGATTGGTGTAACCAGACTTATATCCCGCGGCGTTTACATCTCTTGCATGCATCGCAAGCACATAATCTTCTAAGTCTTCAGCAGTCTTACCCATGCTCTCTACTTTGCTGATTACAGGGCCAAGTCTATCTTGTACAATACGGCTTGCTCTTTCCGGCGCACCCTTGAAGAGTCTAGCAGACTTATATAGGCTGTCTTCTGCGCTGGCTAGTTTTCCCCCACGCACGTTCTTTTCTACCGTCTCAAGGGCTGCTAGATCGTCTGTGGTTTGTGTACGCCACTTCTGCCACCGTTCGGAAAATGGCGTTGACTTCTTTGAAACGTTACGGCTTATTTTCTCTCTGAATGATGCTGAATCGCCTTCGGGTTTAGCATTGAACTCAGCGGCGGCCTTCCCTTCATCGCTTGCCAATCGTTCCTGGCGCCGTAGTTCCTCTCGACTCATGCGCAGGATCTTCTCTGCGTGTGGACGGACAGCCTCGCCAAACTCCTTTACCAGTTCTTCCGTGAAATTTGCAGCTTTGATGGTGCCCTTTCCAAGCTTAGAAGCCATAATAACCGCATAGTCAGCCCATTCTGGTAACGGGTTGGAGTTCAGGTTGCCTCTACGCTTTGCCAACCGTTCTCTAGCAGCCTTCTCTGCCTCGTCAAGGTAGGTGTAAACCTTATCCCGTACGTTTGGATGGTTGACGGCTTGAATCGCTTCCTCGACTTCCTGAACCTCTGTTTTAACCGGTGTTTTGATTGGTTCTGGTTCAGCAATTGGCTTAGGCTCTGGCGCCGGGGTAGACTTCAAAGTTGCTTCAGCTTCCTTAGAAGACTGCATGGCATAGTCAATATCATCTTGTGTCCATTCGGATACGGGCTTACTTAGGATTTCACGGTCCCGAGCGCTGAGATTTTCATCAACCACAGGTTTTTTGGTTTCTGGTGCAGTTGCAATAGGCTCTGGCGCCTCAGTAATCGGTTCCTGTACAGTTCTAACCGGCTGCATACTTGGTGTCGTATCAATAGGTGCTGAAGGTGTTTCTGCCGCCACAGGAGCTTCTGGCGTTCCTGACTTTCTTGCTGCGCGTACATCGGCGAACTTCTCAAACCCCGAGCGCACAGCGCCTCCCGCAGCGCCCAGGCCTAACCCAAATCCTCCACCGATCAAAGCATTACGCAGAATATCCTTATTACTATCCTGTTGGTTCATTAGACCAGCAGCTACGTTCTGGGCTGTTCCTGCCAATCCTTCTGTCAGCCCTCCTCGTACGATATTGTTAGCCGTTGATGGGCTTACCTTCGGGATTACCTTAGAAATTGCATTGGTCGCCTTCATTGCAGCACCTGTGTTCATTAACTTTCCAGCTGCCTCATATGGCGCCGCATTTGGCCCCAACCCTACCGGGGCACCAGTCGGAGTAATGAATGGCGTGACTAAATTATTGATGACATTTGATACTTTGTCAGCCGTGGCGTTACCCGTAGAGTCGCGTTGGGTTACACCAGAGTTACCCGCGAAGGAGTTGGAAATAAAACGGCCCACGGGGTTACCGAAGGCCAGATAGTTTAGTGCACTGGGTACTGTTTTAAGGACGTCCGGCATGTTTGTTTCGTCAATCGCTTTTTGCCGGATATCGTATTCTGTGACTGGTTTAACCGGAGCAGCTGGACCTCCGCCAGTTTGATTCAGTACACTTGCTGCCGGTAGGCGCCCTTGCAGTTGAGTCTGCAAAGACGTCACCGGAATGTTCAGTGCTGACGGCGCTGGGAGTTTACCTTGAAACGCCTCAATTTGCTTTTGCTTAGCTTGATCTGCCTTGAAGTCAATTGGCTTCATCGGCTCCGGTGTAGTGTTAAATCCCTGCACCTGTGGTCCTTTTCCTACACTAGCAAGTGTGCTATCTAATAAAGTTTTTCCTCTGGCGTTATCTTCTGCGGTTGTGTCAATAATCTGGCGATTTCGCACGGCTGAAAACTTACTTTCTGATTCTTGCTCTGTTTGAGGGTTATATGTGCGATTTAAGACGCGTTGTTTTGCATCCTCTCCCCGTTTTCGATTGCGTACTGCATCAAATGTGGACATTAGGTCAACTCCTTAGTACCACTTATTTTTGTCCCAAAATTGAAGGGCTTTGTAAGGATCTCCATACCGGTCTATTACATACTGAAGTCCTTTACTGGCTTGCTGGTATGGATCTGACCAGTCTACGCTGTTACCACCATAATTTTTACGAGTGCCATTCAAAAACTGGAATAATCCCGCAGCCGTAGATTTAGGATTTTTGGCATTGGGATTAAAACTGCTCTCCCGAGCAACCAATTCTTCGAGTGGTTTCTGCCATTCTGCGGGCTTACCTGCCGCTCTTAAGGATTGAGATATGGCCGAAGATGCGATTTCATAATTCTTCGGATTTGATTTTGCATCCGCCGATGCTTTGTAGTAATTTTTGTAAGCCCCACTAGCACTAGCCGTGGGGCTACTCAGTTTCCCGAGTAGCTTTTTAAAAGTGAATCAATCTCCTTTTTAGACATACCAAGCGATAACAAAATTTGATTGGTTTCTGCATCGCTCAGGCCGTAATCAATCACAGTTTCAAACATTTCTTTTCTCTTGGCAGAGTCGGTTGTGACTTTTGTTTTACCTGTATCCTTTGGAACTTCGTTTCCATTTGTGTCATATTCAGTACCGTTGTAAATAGGTTCGGAATACATCGACTTCACGCTCTCTAGTACTTGACTAGGCGTTAATCCGCTGGACTTTGTTGATCCAGGTTGAGACTGTTCATAATCCAACTGCGCCCACGCCCGGGCATTATCGTCCTGAGACAATCCCAACTGAGCCTGTTGATACGCTGCTTGATTCTGTTCAGATAGATTGCGAAGTGCATAATCCAGTCCACCCTGTTCTTTGTCATAATCAAACTTGGCTTGCCATTGCTTATCTGCGATTGCATCACGGGCTTTAGAATATGCGAGTTGTTCCAGCTGATAGTTCTGATTAAACTGCGTATTCTGTTGATTCGCTGTAAGTGGTGCGTTAGGATTTTTCGCTCGATCATAAAGCAGATTGTAATCATTTGCTGGTTTTACTACTCTTCCAGTCATATTTGATACTGCCATAGCTGCATCTAGGTTAGCGTTTTTGACTGATTGGTCTTGTGCCTGTCCAGCCAATGTACGGATGCCCGGATTGTTTGCACTGGCTTGTGCTGCTGTCTTATCGGCACCGTAGAAGCTTGGATCAATGCCCAGCGCCTTCAGCTGCGCCCGGATGGCATCGGCTTCTGTGCTAAGCTGTGCGCGCGCATCCTTGGTTATTCCCTTTGTCTCTGCCTGTGTTTTCAGTCCAAGCAGGTTCTGTATTGCTTGCTTCGCCTCTGCGGGTAGGTAGTTACCGGTTACCTGTGCCTCTGTGATCGGGTTGTTAAAGTCCTGCTGGTTGTAGTCCTGGTACAGGTTACGCTGGTTGCCTATGTTGTCCTGGTACTGCTGGTAGGCCTGCTGTGCATAGATTGGTAGGACGTTATTGGCAATGTTCTCCGCGCTCTGGTTGGCGAGTTGGTTTGCTACGGTTTCGGAATAAGATGACTTCCCTTGGCCCGTTGCCCGTAATTGTGCGTTTGTGTTCTTCTGGTTCACGCTGAGATTCTGCTGTGCCGCCCGGAGTGCTGCTTGATAAGCCGGGTCTGTATCAGCATTGTACGTAAATGGCGTGTTCACAAGATTGGACTGTGCTGACAAGGCTTGCTCTGTACGCGGCTGTGTAGTTGCTGATACCATCGTCTGCGCGGCGGTCCGTGCTGCTGTTGGCACCGATGGCACTGACGTTACACCGCTTCTCACGTTGTTGGCTGCTTTGATGGCTGCTGGTGGTAGACCCGTAGCCTGTGGCGGCTTAGGCGTTTTCATAGCGCCAGGTAATGCAGCTATCGCACCCGCAGGCATCATAGGCTTCTGTGCGGATTGATTGGTTTTGTAGGTGCCTACTGCTTTTTTCCAAGCTTCCGAGTTGAATATACTGGACATGCTAACCCTCCTTTTGAATGCAAAAAGGACCCCAATTGGAGTCCTCTGTCCGTTCTATTGTGTTAACTTAAGCTTATCATGCGTGGGCAATACTTTTTGATTATTTTTGTATCACGTTAATTAAAGTGTGGCAATTATATTGCCGCATAAAATTGGTTATGCTAAGATAAACTAAAGAAGGAGCCGTGCGCTAACACGACTCCCATGTACAATCCGCTATAAGAGCGGTTGGCTTTCGGAGTTTGGTCAGAAGTAGACCGCTATCCTTGGACGGGGCGGTCTACTTTTTTTTGTTGAAGGATAAAATCAACACAACCAAAGCCGCAAATGAAATCATCAGCGTCAGTGCTTGGTATACCTCCATTGGCCTCACCTCCCTTCCGGGAGATTAGCCGACCGCCCTTATGCCATTGTACTGGTATATTATATCAGACCGTGCCTTTGTCGGGTATGGTCTTTTTGATATGCTCAAAGTTGAGCTGACCTATTTTTGTATCTTAGTCCAACCTAGCGACTCATCAAATATTTCAGTATCTCCGGTAATGAAGTTAATCCTCATCGGCACCTGCATTTCATATTCGTTCTCATACTTCATGTATTTATACGGTGTTGGGTAGATCAGAAATGCAAACGCAGCAATAAGAATCAACCCACTGACGACGATGATAGCAGCCTTTTTCATTGAGATTGCAGTTGGGCAAGATTGGCTTCAATGTCTTTAACAGATTGCTCATATTGAGATAGTTGTTCTTCATATCTACTTATAATATTTGCGTAATCTGCTTTTTCCTTGTCTGTAGTAACCTTATCTGCCTCTATTTTTTTTGCAGCAATGAAATCTTTTGTTTCTTGCACTTTTTTGTTTGCATTAACCAGCGCGTTTTTAAGTCCCTCTATTTTTTCAAGTCTATACTTTTCTTTTACTGCTGCTGTATCCAACTTTGCACCTTCTTTCAAAACAACTTTTTTACCATCATTCACAACTTCAAAACCAGCAGCTTCACCAAGATCCCTTACTGGTGCATAGTTTTTCCCTTCAACAACAACGGTATTTAAAGTTTCTCCATTAACCTCTACTGTATATTGTGCCTGTACTGTTTTTCCAATCAGGTTTTGAATATCATCTGCAAATGCTGTGGCAGATAGAGTGAAAATAGCACCAGCAATAAACCCGGCTACTTGTTTTTTCATGAGTTACTCCTTTGTGTACCAATTTTCTCCAATATACCACAGCGTATTCAGATTATTAAAGCCCTCCAGCCTCTAATCTATCAAATATTTCTGTTAAATCTTGCTGAAGCGTTCTATCAGTATCGTTGTTGTATAATTTATTCCAGTTCGCAAAGTTAACTGTTCCAGTAACGTTCATATCCAAATTACCACCAGATACATTAATAATAAGGCCTCCGATACCAAGTAACTCCATAACTCCCGTTACATCATTCAGCCCTCCTCTTTCTGCGCCTGCGAAAACCCATTTTAGCGCTGGTGTACCTGCATAGTTAGGGTCAATAGCCATGTAATGGTCAGCACTTGATTTCGCTGTTAACAGATTACCTTCTGAGTCCATTTCAATTCGCGGAAATGCATTCACTAAACTTTGTAATAGAAATTTTGTCAGGACCACAAATCCAGACTCGTAAACTCTGAATGCTGCTTGATCACGATCGGCATCACCCGCCCAAATTCGTAAATCATCTACAGTCGGATCTGGGTCGCGTTTGCTGGACAATCCTACAGCCTTATCCTTGGATGCAAGGTCCGTTTGGTTAACGGTGTAACCAGCTATTTCTCGCACGTTTGCGCTGGATATATACCCGTTAATGATCGAATCAATGTCCTGAAAGCTCCGGGCTATCTTGTTTATATTATCCTTAAGATACTTTTTCACTTCTTCTAGGTCATTAAAATTCGGCGGGTTGTTAAATGATGGTGCTGTGTCCCATAGTCCCATGATAAACCTCCTTTAGAATAGCGAGAGCTGCCGTACTTGGCGCACAAGCTCGTGAATTTTAGCCGGTCCAGTACCAGATATCTTAACTCTGACGGTGTTTTCGAGAACCACACTGCGAACCGGGATGATAATCCGCTCCACTTTTGCACCTGATCCGGACACCGTATGCACCAGATTGAAGTCGTTACCGTCCTTTGTAGTGGAAAGGTAAATATTTATCGTTGTCCCTACCGGAATTTCTGCGTACAGCCACAATTTCAGCCACCGCTGACGCTGCGACATCACAGGGTTAGTAAATGGCTTAGTGATGAAATACCAGCTTACTGGAGTTCCTGCGTCCGTTGTGGTGTCGTTCATTTTTAGAACTCTGCCGTTCGTGTCACCAATATATAGTTGCTTGCCGACCAATGCATACTGTTCCGGGCGTGGTATATCCAGCATCGACCATGCGGTTAGAAAGTTGTCATATACTAGCGTCCGGCCAGTCCCAAGGGTAAAGTATAGTTTTTCGCCGTCTGTGCCTGCCGTACTGTCCGAATTGATACCACTGTAAAAGGTCTTGATGATCTCGCTGAAAGACTTATCTGGGTTAGCTGACGCGGCGTACTCATATATCCCGTTAGTATGCATGAACCGCATAGTGCCCTCTTGGGTAACCACCGCACTATTATTAGCCACTCCCTCGTCTTCCGTTACCTTACGGACGTTGAAATCAGAGGGTACATTGCCAAACAGCAAGTGTACTGACGATGGCATTCCGATGGTTAAACGATACAGGCCGCCCGAAAGCATGTTGATGTTCTCCCCGGCTGTAGATTCCATGTCCTTTGCGTAGGAGTCTTCGTCTGTACCTTCGAATAAGCTCCACTGCCCCGGCTGATCCAACGCACAAGCGTGTAATTCCTTGCCTACAGCCAGCCACAGACGGTTGGAATAGGTAGTGATGTAGTTTCCTCCGGTCGGCGCTCCTGAGAGGTTCTGTACGGTGCTGCCATCGTACCGTTTTACCGGGTCCACTCCGTTTGATGCAATCAGGTTCACATCGTCAAGATTTCCCTGGTAGTTCGTCCAGTGCCAGCGTGCGGAAGTGTTCAGGCCGGATGCCAGCGTATCCCATGTGCTGCCATTCCAGCGTCTCCAGGTTCCATCGTTGAACACTCCGTGCAGCTGCGTTCCTTTCCAGACCATCAAGCCTAGCACCTTAGTGCCGAACGTACCTAAAACAGAATACCCAGCCCTCACTGAGAGAGCCGGGTAATCGTCGTTTGTCATATTGGACATGTCGGTTAGGTGCGAATCAGAGATGCTGTACGGATCGTACGTATTAATCCCCTGCCACTGCCGGATACTAATTGGCTCCTGAATGCCCGGAAGTGGTCCGCGCGGCTCTGGAATATCGTATTGAATTAGCTTCATGTCACAGCACTTCCCGTATAGTTTTGCGCAGCTTTGTTCCATGCTGCTTTATACTGAGTTTCGTACATAGTTGACTTTCCAGCGTCGTCCATAGCATTTGCCAAGAATGAAGCCAGCCCGATGTAATAGCTGTAGTGGTACTCTTCTGGAGCGTCTGGAACCGCCGTAAGCACGCTTGATGTGAATGCAGTTGTTGCTATCCTGGAGTAACGTAAAACGCCCTGCAAGCCGCTGGAATACGGCGCAGGACGCAAGGTAAGTATATGGGTGCTGTCATCAAAGGTGTATGTGTTCTGTAGTGGGTTCGTTATGCCCGGGATCAACTCATGGTACTTGATGATGCCCACCATCACAAGGTCGATGTTCTTTAGCCGCACCTCGGTGGATATGGTGTATGCGGATTCGTCCTTTATAGGTGTAAGTGGCAGCACTCGCGGGATCTTCACCACGTTGAAAAAGTCTTGGTTGAGCGCGTTCAGTACGACAATCTTGTCAGCTAGTGGGACTTCATTCGGCACTAGCAAATCTGCCTCATTGATAATAGATTGTAAGTCCAAGTCGTTCCCTCCTCACTCGCACAATTCAAAACTAAAGCGTACAGCCTCCGCAGTTATTGCTAGTCCATCCATACGTTTGATTAAAAACTTTGCATTATCGT
>NZ_FNGM01000036.1 GCF_900102965.1 Paenibacillus jilunlii
CTGGCCGCTGTGGCAGGAGGTGGGGATGGCCCAGGCGTATGAGGTCGATAACCGCCACAGTGTGTTTGAGAGCCTCACGCCCCGGCAGGGTGCGGCCATTTACACTGAGCTGCTACAGGCGGGCAGAAGCCGGGTGATCGTGGGCCAACTGAAACGCCAGCTTACCCGGGAAACTGTCGGACAGAGCCTGATGAATGATTATGTGCTGTCGGATACATTGGCGAGCGCCTTCCGCACCCGTATGGAGCATCAACAGGAGGAGGCCGGGCGGCAGGTTTCGGAACATTTTCCTGTACACATTCTTGACAAGGATGAAGCGGAGCTGTCCGCCACCGAAAGAGAAGTCGCCATGATCTGGGCACAGGTGCTTGGTGTCGATGAAATTGGCTTATCTGCCAAATTCAATAATATGGGCGGCAACTCCATCCTTGCCGTCGATTTATTCAGGCGGCTGGAAGCCAAGTACGGCAAGATCGTGAATATCTCGGATGTGTTCACTTATGCAACCATTGCCGAAATGGCGGATTACCTGGATACAAGGCAGCAACAGCAGAATGGGACATCTGCAATAGAACCATCGACACTGGCCTTATTGCAGCGCTTAGCGAACCAGGAGATTTCAATGAACGAAGCCCTTGAAACGTACAAAACGAAATCAGGAGGCGTGTCATGACAGCAGCAGAAAAACTGATTTTCGAACTGGTAGCCTCCCAAAAGCTGACCCCAAACGATGCTGCCATATTATTGGAGCATCAGCAGAAGCATGAAGAACCGGTGAAGGAAAAGGAAGTTGCCATTATCGGCATGGCCGGCAGATTTCCGAAAGGGGAAGATCTGGGACAATTCTGGGAATGCCTCCAGCAGCAAAGGAACGGTATCGGTGATTTTCCCGATTCCCGGGTCCGCGATTGCATCGGTGAAGGCCTGGTGGACGAAATAGAGGCAGATCAATTGTTTTTTAAAGGCGGGTACCTGGAGCGGATCGACCAGTTCGATCCTTCTTTTTTTCAACTCTCTCCTGCCGAAGCTAAATTCATGGACCCGCTGCAAAGATTGATGCTGGAGGCTTCTTATCAGGCCATAGAGGATGCAGGTTATGATTACAAAGATTTAAGCGGGACGAATACCGGCGTCTATATCGGTACGGACCACACCTGGGGCCAATGGTACAGAGACAATGCTGCAGAACAGGATCCGCTGCTGTTATCCGGCACGTGGTCGGCCATTCTCTCAAGCCGGATTTCCTATGGACTGAATCTGAAAGGCCCCAGTCTTGTAATCGATACCTCTTGCTCCTCCGGCTTGGTAGCCGTTCATGAGGCCTGCCGGGCCATTCAGTCGGGTGTGTGCAATCTGGCTATCGCCGGGGGCATTCACATCAATTACAGCCCGGTGAAAAACCCGATGCTTGATCTTGTCGAATCGCAGGATTCTCTTATCCGGACTTTTGATAAGCAGGCGAACGGCACAGTTTGGGGTGAAGGAGTGGGGGCCGTCATTCTCAAACCGCTGCAGCAGGCCATCCGGGACCGGGACCCTATCTACGGGGTCATCAAGGGGAGTGCAGTGAACAACGATGGAGCTTCAGACGGCATCACGGCCCCGAGTGCCCGCGCACAGGAAGAGGTTATTTGCCAGGCCTGGCAAGAGGCCGGAATCGATCCGCAGACGATCTCTTATGTGGAGGCGCACGGCACTGGAACCCAGCTGGGAGATTCCATCGAGATTGATGGCCTCACCAAAGCTTTTTCACGCTACACCCGGAAAAAGCAGTTTTGTGCGATTGGCACGGTAAAAACCAACATCGGGCATACGGTAGGCGCGTCGGGGCTGGCTTCCTTGCTGAAAGTAATGTTGGCCTTTCAGCATCAGAAGCTTCCGGCCAGTCTTAATTTTGTTGCGGCGAATCCCTTTATCGATTTCTTTGCATCCCCCGTTTATGTGAACGACCGGCTTCAAGATTGGAAGGCAACGGAGACTCCCCGGGTAGCCGGAATCAGTTCGTTTGGCTTCAGCGGGACCAACTGCCATATGATCGTGCAGGAAGCGCCGGACATCCTGAAGCTGACAGAGAAGCGCGATCAGGCACCGCTGTATTTACTTCCGTTATCGGCAAAAGACGATCAGGTGCTCTTAAGGCTGGTGGATGATTACACCGGCTATATCTCCCGTCATGCCGGGATCAATCTGCAAGACCTATGCTACACAGCCAGTACGGGCCGCGGGCATTATAACCATCGTTTGGTCATCCTCTTCACCGGATATGCGGACCTGCTTCAGAAACTGGAGCACCTGCAGAAACACAGTCTCGCTTCCGACCAGGACGTTCTCTGCCAAAGTTATGAGGTGACGGTGCACGGCGGGACAACGCCGGATGAGCCTGGACCGGTTAGAAGGCTGACAGAACGGGAGAAACAATCCTTAACGCTTCAGGCAGAACGGTTGTTGAAATCGTTGGCCCTCCCGCAGGAGGGGCCGGCTTCCTATCGTTCCATAGGAGAGCTATATGTCTCAGGGGCGGCCATAGATTGGAACCTGATGTATCAAGGTTTACCCTGCCAGCGGTTGAACCTGCCGGTCTATCCGTTCCACCGCATCCGGTGCTGGGCAGAGAAACGCGGTCAAGGGCATCCGCAGCATTTGCATCTGCAACAGGTGCCAGGGCATCCGCTGCTTCGCGGGAATGTCTGTGAAACTTCCGGGCAGGTGGTATATACCGCAACATTCTCAGCAGCAGCGGACTGGGTGCTGCAGGAACATCAGATCGGCAGGGAGTATGTGCTGCCCGGTACGGCGTACATCGAGCTGCTGCTGGAGATCGGGAGGCAGCAGGGCGGGCGGTCTGTTATCAAGCATCTCGCTTTTGTGCAGCCGTTCTCGATGCAGGAAGAAGACGACACTCATGATCTGCAGATCATCGTGAGCAATGGCGAGGACGACCGCGAGTTTTATATCGAGAGCAAGGACCGGGCAGATGGTACCTGGCGTAGGCACGCAGAGGGAAAATTATGCCGCCCTTCCCAGGACCGCAAGCCGTACGACCTCCCTGCGCTATTGGAAGCCTTCCACACTTATCCGAAGATAACGGGCGTCGAAACCAGCGGAGGTTATATTACCACCGGAGCCAGATGGAACAATATCAAAGAGCTGAGGGCGGGGGCAGAGGAATGTCTGGTTGCCGTCGGACTTGGCGATGCGTTTCGGGAAGAGGCCGATCAGTACCATTATCATCCGGCAATGCTTGACAATGCGGTCAATATCGCCATCCGCAGCATCGATGACCAGCTGTATCTGCCTTTTTATTATCAGGAAATCCGGGTCTATGGCCGGATTCCCGCCGACATTTACAGCGTAGTGAGAAGGCAGGACCGGGGGCAGGGCCATCAGACGGCAACCTTTGATATTGACATCCTGAATCCGGCGGGGGAGGTGCTTGCCGAAATTGAGGGCTATACGATCAAGCAAGTGCAGGCCCAAGGACCGGCAGGGATGTATTACGAAAAGGATTGGGTGGTGCAAGACGGTACCCCCTCCCCCGATGCTGACAGCAACGTTTCCCGGGAGACGGTCGCAGTCTTCACAGGAGAGGGAGAAATTGCAGACCGGCTCCTGGAGCAGATTCGTGCACAGTATGGACAGGTGATAGAAGTTTCCGGCGGGGAAGTGCAAAGCCGGGAAGACTATCAGCGGTTATGGGATCGTCTGCAAGCCGGGAATGTGGGAACCCTTATTCATCTGCTGAGCCTCACGGAACGGGAGATTACAACGGAGGCGGAGCTGCATGAGGCTGGAGAGCGGGGATTTTACAGTTTGTATTCCCTGCTGGACAGCCTTTTTGTGCAGCCTTCTTCCGGGGACCTGAAGCTTGTTCTCGTCTGCGACGGGGCGAATCAGGTCACGGGAGAGGAAGCGGTCCTGCGTCCGCATCACGGATGCTTGCTTGGACTGGGCAAGGTGGCGCGGGAGGAATTTCCCCGGGTGCACATCCGCCTTGTGGATGTCGACGGACTCACCCCTCCGGGCAGGATTGTGAACGAATTCAGCCTCCGGGAAGCGCCCTATCAGGTAGCGTACCGGAACGGGCAGCGTTATGTGGAGCGGCTGCGGGAGGCAGTGCTTGAGCCGGATGAAGGGCATTCGCCCATCCAAGAGGGCGGGGTGTATGTCATCACCGGCGGGACCGGGGGCCTGGGGCTGGAAATCGGGAAGCAGATGAGCCGGACGAACCGGGTCAAGCTTCACCTCATCGGCCGCCGGGAGCTGCCTGGGCGTGAAGATTGGGCAAAGATCGTCGCGGCAGGAGCCGGGGAGCAGCGCATCCGCCAAATCGCAGCGATTCAAGAGATGGAGCGAAATGGAGCCGAGGTGCAGATCCATGCCGCAGATGTCGCGGAGGAAGGGCCAATGCGCAGCCTGCTGGAGCGGATACGCAGCGGATCGGGAGCCATCCGCGGCGTCGTTCACGCAGCGGGAGTGGCCGGAGAAGGGCTGCTGGTCCGGAAGACCGCCGGGCAAATCCGGGAGGTCCTGTCAGCCAAGGTAGCCGGAACGTGGGTGCTGGATCAGCTTACACGGGAGGATGAGCTGGATTTCTTCATGATGTTCTCCAGTATGAACACGGTGACCGGGGGAATCGGGCAGAGCGACTATGTAGCAGCGAACAGCTATCTGGATTTGTACGCCGACTGGATGAGGAAGCAGGGGAGGAAGGGGATCACGGTCAACTGGCCGCTGTGGCAGGAGGTGGGGATGGCCCAGGCGTATGAGGTCGATAACCGCCACAGTGTGTTTGAGAGCCTCACGCCCCGGCAGGGTGCGGAAATTTATGCCGGACTGCTGCAGGCGGGCCGGAGCCGGGTGATCGTGGGCCAACTGAAACGCCAGCTTACCCGGGAAACTGTCGGGCAGAGCCTGATGAATGATTATGTACTGTCCGAGAGCTTGAACAAGCAGCTGAGAAAATCCCTGCACAATGCGCAGAAGCTTGCCGGGATGCCAGACCGGACAGAGATCATCATTAAGGATGCGAATCAGCTCCAAATGACCCGGAGTCATAAAGAAATCGTGCAAATTCTGGCAAGGGTGCTGGACGTGCAGGAGTTGAGCATTTTTGCCAATTTTGAGGACCTGGGCTGGAATTCCCTGCTTGCGGTGCGGCTTCATAAGGAACTGGATGCGGTTTTCCCTGGCCTTTTTGCCATCTCGGATGTCTTTTCCTACCCTACGGTTCACGACATGGCTGCATTTCTGGAACGCAAGAGAAACGTTCCGCACAAACGGGAGATGACCATCGAACAAGTTATGAGCGATTTGGAGAACGGAATTATTACGGCGGAAGAAGCAGAGGCGTTGATCAAGGAGATCAGTGAGACCGTAGAGAGAAAGCTGTAGACGGAATAGTGGAGGTGAACCGTATTGAAAAAGTTTTCACTCCAAGTGGAGCCTTTTAATGGAACATGGATGGATTGTGTGAGTAACAACCTGATCTCCATCCTGATGGTGCATGACAGAAACTTTGAATATGCGCCCTGTCTGGCGAAGGCAAGGTACCGGTTATTTTCACATGACAACAGTAATGAGAGCATAGAGTTTCCTCCCGGCAGCAGCAACATTGTCACGCCGCTTCTTGATATGGTGAGGACGCTCGATTTCTCTCCCTATCTGGACTATGAAACCCTAACGCCGGATAAAGAGGACTCTGTTCATCAGATCATCAAAGACTGCCTGCACAGGGGCTTTTATATCTTTGCCGATGTGGACCGTTTCTATTATCCCTCCGGCGTTGATGCAGGCAGGAATCATCTTAAGCACCCCGCTTTTATATATGGCTACAATGACGACGCGGACGCCTACCTGCTGATTGAAGATTGCATACAGCCAAGTACAATGGAGAGTTACCTGCTCCCTTATGACCGTTTTGACGAGGCAATCGCTGCTGCCGGGGCCGGGACAGGCACCTACCATCTCGTATTGGTCCGTAAAAAGGATCAGGAGCTGCAGTTTTTTACCAGCTATACGAAGGAGCAGATTTGCGGCAGCTTGGAATTTCTTTTACAAGAGGAGCAAGGCCCGTTTATAGATCACGTAATGCCTTCAGCAGATACTGGAGTAACGGTGTCGTATGGACTGTCTGTGATCCGGGATTTTGCGGATACGCTGGAACAGCGGTTGCTGGGCATTCTCAAGGATGATTTTGAATACAGGGCGTTGGCCATCAAGAATCCATACTATTACCGCAGGTCAACGGTTCAATTGCCGTTTCTCTTTTATCGGAAAAACGGGCTTGATGAACGGCGGTTCCAAAGTCTGACGGATGAATACAAAAAGCTGTGCAATGATTGGAATGTTTATGGAAACACCCTGATTAAGTATTATTACAAACTCAAATATATGAAGGACTTGAACTGGATGGCCCAGAGTGAAATGGACGCATTGAAACGGCTGCTCGCCAAGCTGTACGACAAGGAAAGAGACTTAATAGACAAAACAAGGTCAGTCCTGGCCTAATCCGGCTTTCCCAATGACATTTGTCCCAAACAAGAGAGGATGAGAGCAGTGTCCAATACAAAAGTTGTTTCCATTGGAATGATCGGAGCAGGCTGGGTTGCCGAGCATGCTCATCTCCCCGGTTTTTTATCGCTGGAGGGCGTATCCATTGCGGCCGTTTATGATCCGGATGCGTCCCGGGCCGCTCATTTGGCTGAACAGGCAGGCGCCAAGGCGTGCACCAGCCTTTCTGATATCGATGAGATCCCATTAGATGCTGTCCTTGTGTGCACGCCCAATCACACGCATTACGAACTGGCCAAGCACTTTCTGCAGCAAGGAATCCATGTTCTGTGCGAGAAGCCTATGACCACAACCGCGGAAGAAGCCGGCTCATTGCGAAGGATCGCTGAGTCTTCTGGGGCTGTACTGTTAATGGGATTCGTGAACCGTTACCGGGACGATATTCGTGAATTGCGCTCCAGAATCACATCGGGGCAGATCGGAGATGTGCAGGTATGTGAGGTCATATGGCGCAGAAAAAAAGGGATTCCCCGCCCCGGGAGCTGGTTTACGCAGCAAAAGCTGTCTGGAGGAGGTGTGCTTATTGACCTTGGCAGCCACATGATTGACCAGATGCTCTTTCTGACGGATGCCCCCGATCCGACTGCTTGTCTGGCTGGCCTCCATTCCCGGCCGGTTCAGCAGGGGGATTACTCCAACTGGCTCGGCAGTGCCGAATCAGTGACGTTAGAGGTTGAAGATACGGCTATAGGGATGATTCAATTTGCCGATGGAATGCTGGGCCGGATTCATGTGAGCTGGCAGGATGATGTGGAGGGGGACTTTGTGGAGATCCACCTGAAAGGCAGTAAGGGCAGCCTGAGCCTGCGAACCCTGTTTGGCTTCAGCGATCAGGGCTTGTACAAACAGCCTTCCTTGCAGTTCACCCCTGCGGGCCAAGCATCAGAGTGGTTCAAGTTCCCGCGGAAAAGTGATGTGCTCATAGATTTCCGGCGCCAAGCACACCATTTCGTGGAGTGCATCCGGGAGTCTAAGCAGCCTGACATCTCCGCAGGGGATGGGGAAAGGGCCATCCGGCTGATTCAGCTCCTCTATCAATCTGCACATAAGGGGCTTGTTGTCACATGACAGCTGCTCTTGTCTCAATCGATATGGGAGGCTCGGCGGCGAGGCTGGCCATCTTCGACAGGAATAGCATGACAATGGAGGATTCCGTCAGAATTGACCTGGGACCTGAGACGGAACCGCTTGAAGCGGTCTCGCAGATCGCCAGTGTCATCGGCAGATGGGAGCAGAATCGGAATGAGGTAATTCACACTGTGGTGGCCGGTCTTGCAGGACTGCACGATGCGGCTGGAACAATCATCACTTGGCCGAACCGCCCCGCCTGGAACGGGTTTCCTTTTCGTGATGCCTTCACAAGCGCAACAGGCAAGCCCATTATTCTGTTTGATGATGCCAATTTGGCGGCTATGGGCGAATACCGCTTTGGATTGACCCATCCGGTGAATCCGCTGCTGTATGTAGTAGTGGGGACAGGGATTGGCAGCGCCCTGGTTTTGCAGGGAGATGTATATAAGGGGGCAAGGGGAGCCAGTGGTGAACTAGGCCACATTACGGTGGACCCCAACGGGGAGCCTTGCCCTTGCGGCGGATTCGGCTGCTTGCAATTGTATGCGTCCGGGAGAGCGATTGAGCGTATAGCGGCGGCCAAAGGCTTGCCCATTACCAAAGCAAGCGATGTGTTCCGCTTGGCTGCACATGGAAATGAAGCGGCCCGGATCATCATTCAAGATTCGATCAGGCTGCTTGCCATCGCGATTGCCAATGCTGTCCGCTTGCTCGACCCGGTTTCGGTGGTGGTAGGCGGCGGAATGGTGAGCAGGTTTCCTGAAGCGTATCGTTCCTTGGAGAAGGCCGTCCAGCATTTCCTGGGAACCTTGCCGCAAAAAAACGTACAGGTATCACTGTCTGCCCTCGGAGACGACGCTGCGCTTTGGGGCGGTCTTGCGTATGGCCTGCAACAAGTATCCATAAAAAACAAAGAAATGGAAGGTGTTCACAATGAGTAACCTGACAAACCGGTTTCCAAACTGGCCAATGGCCACCGAGAGTGAAGAAAAGGAACTGCTGGAAACGCTCTACAGCAATCAATGGTGGCGTATGACAGGGACGAAGGTGAAGGAGTTTGAACGGGTATTTGCAGAAATGCATGATGCCAAGTATGCACTGGGCGTGACAAACGGTACCAACGCGATCGACCTTCTCCTTAAGAGCTTCAAGGTAAAAGAAGGCGACGAAGTCATTGTTCCTGCATTTACGTTCATCTCCACAGCATTGCCGGTGATGAGTCTTGGGGCCATCCCGGTTCCCGTAGATATTGATCCCGGCACTTTTTGCCTTGATCCGGAGAAAGTGCGGGAAGCCGTCACCGGGAGAACGGTGGGCATCATTCCCGTTCATATGGCCGGCCATCTATGCGATATGGACCGCCTGCAGGAAATTGCCGACGAGTTCAATCTGTTTATCATGGAAGACGCTTGCCATGCGCATGGCGGAGAATGGAAGGGTAAACGTGCCGGCAGCATAGGTGATGCAGGGGTTTTCAGCTTCCAGCAATTCAAGCTGATGACGGCCGGGGAAGGCGGGGCGCTCATCACCAATTCCCAGGAGCTGTATGATCAAGCCTTTCTGTATCACAATGTAGGGCGTCCCTTTGGCGACAAAAAATATCAGCACCTCGTCGAAGGAACCAATTACCGTCTCTCCGAATTTCAGGCGGCTGTCCTGCTTCCCCAGGCAGGACGTCTCGCCGAACAAAACCAACGGCGTGAGCGCAACGCGAAGATTCTAAATGAGGAGATCCAAAACATCGAGGGGATCGTTCCGCAGAGCCGCCTGGAAGCATGTACGCTTCATACACATTACATGTACATGTTTTACTACAATCCGGGGAAATTCGGCGGGATCAGCAGAGAGCGGTTTGTTGAGATGCTGAATGAGCAAGGAATCCCTGCATATATTGCCTATGCCCAAATCCACGATACGCCGATTTTCAAAGAGTTCGCCGCTAACCTGGACGACAGCTACTCCTTCCCGAATCAACTGGATTGCCCGGCCTCCAAGAAGGTAGCGGAGGAAGTCATTTGGATTCATCACCGTGCCTTGCTGGGGGATGAGGAGGCGACGAGAGGAATTGCGCAGACGATCCGTGAAATTCAAGCGGGTGTTGCAGCGAGAATTTAAGCGGTCTATAAGGAGGAATTCTGACTATGCATCGAACGATCCAGACCCCTAGGGATGAAATCGAAGAAAAGCTCAAAGCGGTTTGGAGAGAAGTCCTTCAAATCGGTGAGGTTGGGATAAACGATCATTTTTTCGAAGTGGGCGGCCATTCATTAAAAGCCTTAGAGCTTGAGGTCAGAATTGGAATCGAGTTCGATACCGAAATCTCCTTGGAGAATATTTTTGGACACCTGACAATCAAGGAGCTTGCTGACTATATTTGCAGTTCAGAGAAAGACAAGCTCTCAATCATTAAGCCTGCCTCAGAAAGAGCCTATTACCCGGTTTCCTGGACACAAAAAAACATGTATTTCTCCGCGGCCAGTGATATAGAGCAGTATGTCATGGATATGCGCAAGCTGGATGGTGACATTGACCCGGACGATCTAGAGCAGGCCTTCTACACGATCATTAAGCGGCACCGGTTGCTGCGGACTACATTCGAGATCAGAGATGAGGAAGTCGTGCAAATGGTGCATGACGAATCCGCGTGGTTCCGGATCAAGTTCTGGGAAGCGCCTCAGGAGAAAGAACGGCAAGAGGCATTTATCCGGAATTGTGTGGGGGAGCTCAATCGGCCGTATTCGCTCCAGGAGCTTCCTCTTTTTCGCATTGGCCTTATTCGCGTGCCCAGCCAGGGCTGTCTGCTGCTTATCCATTTCCATCATATTATCTTCGATGCCTATTCCATTAAGCTGGTGTATCAGGAATTGGAATGCATCCGGCAGGGAAGGCTGCTGCCGCCTCTCCATCTGCAATACGCCGATTATTGCCTATGGCAAAAGGAACTGGAAGCAACGGAGGAGTATGAGAAAAGACGGGCCTTCTGGCTGGATATGTTTGCCGGCGAACATCCGCAGTTGAATTTACCGTTGGACCGGCCGCGCTCCAATCGTTTGGTATCGGCTTACGGAGTCCGGAATATTCGTCTGAAGCGTGAGCTTATTGAACAAATCCATAATACAGCTACCCGATATCAGGCCACTCCGAGTATTTTTTTGACCGCCGTGTATGGATTATTTCTCTCTAAATATACTTCTCAGTCCGATATTTCGCTCGGTATACTCTCCTCGCGCAGATACAGCGGATTAGAGAACAGCATCGGTGTGTTTATTCGTCCGGTCCCCATCCGGTTTCAGGTGGCTGCGGATCAGACCTTTTCCAGCTATCTGGAGCGGGTGAAGAAACAATTCATCGGCGTGCTTGAGCATCAGGAATGCGATGTCAATGAAATGGAGGAAGAGATTTGCCGCCGGAAAGGGTTCTCCAGGACAGAACATCCGCTGTATCGTGTCTCATTAAATTTTCATACAGAGCTGGAATCGATATTAGAATCACTTATCCCTGAAGAAGAAGATGTGCTGCAGACCCGGAATACGCTGGATATCGCCTGCGGTTTCTACATGCTCGATACCGGAGAAGCTTGCCTGAATATGGAATACAATCTTGAGTTGTTTGATCCCGGCACGATAGAGCGAATGGGAGACCACTTTATGGGACTGCTGCAAGCGGTCCTGTCAGAACCGGAGCGTAACGTAGGCCGGTTCAGTCTGCTGTCACAGGAAGAGCAGCACCAAATAATGCATATATTTAACGATACCGCCTCAGAGCTTGTTGTAGAGCAAACCTTGCAGGCGATATATGAACAGCAGGTTGAGAAAGCTGGAGATAACATTGCAGTCAAGTATAAGGACCGCTCGCTCACGTACCGGGAACTGAACCAAAGATCCAACCAACTGTCACGGGTGCTGGTGGATAATGGTGTGGGTGCCGGTTCGGTTGTCGGCCTATGGTTGGAGCGGTCCCTTGAGATGATGGTCGGCCTCCTGGCGATTCTGAAAGCAGGGGGAGCATACCTGCCGCTGAGCCCGGACTATCCGCCGGATCGGGTGTCATTTGTGTTGGAGGATAGTGAGGCCAGAGTTGTGCTTATTGATTCGGCAACCAGGATGGACGGCGTGAAACCGGAATGTCTGTGGCTCAATATCCAAGATCCGGCGCTCTACCAGGGAGACGATACCAATCCCGCACCGGGAAGCGGGCCCGGGGATTTGGCATACATCATTTATACCTCCGGCTCTACCGGGACACCCAAAGGGGTCATGGTCGAGCATCGTTCCGTGATCAACCGGATTGCCTGGATGCACAGGCAGTTTCCGATCGGCGAAGCGGACTGCATCCTCCAAAAGACACCCTATACCTTTGATGTTTCCGTTTGGGAGCTTTTCGGCTGGTATTATAACGGGGCCAGCCTTTGTTTTTTGCCGCCCGGTATGGAAAAGGACCCTGACATGATCTTGACAACGATTGCCCGTGAACAGGTTACGCTCGTACACTTTGTGCCCTCCCTGCTGAACGGCCTTCTTTCCTATATGAAACCGCGAATGGCAGCGGAGGGGGAGCGGCTGTCCAGTCTGCGTTACCTGTTCGTCAGCGGTGAAGCGCTTCTTCCCGGCACCGTGAACCTGTTCAATCAGACCCTCTTTCCGGCCAACACCACCAGGCTGATCAATCTATACGGCCCGACGGAAGCCACTGTGGAGGTCTCTTGGTTTGATTGCTCCGCAGATGCCGGGGAAAGTGATCCCCGTAACCTCATCCCGATCGGGAAACCCATTGACAATATCCGCTTGTACATCGTTAACGGGGAGGATGATCTGCAGCCCATCGGAATTCCCGGCGAACTGCTTATTTCCGGAATTGGCGTCGCACGCGGTTATGTGAACCGCGCCGGTCTGACGGCGGACAAATTTGTTCAGGACCCTTGGATCAAAGGCAATCGAATGTACCGGACAGGCGATTTGGCCCGTTGGATGCCGGATGGGAATATCGAATACCTGGGCAGAATGGACGAACAGGTGAAAATCCGCGGGGTGCGCATCGAGCTGGGGGAAATCGAAAATACAGCGCTCCAATGGCATGAGGTGGGGGCTGCAGTTGCAGCCGTCAAGGAGCTCAGTGCCGGGGATCAGGCGCTTTGCCTGTATTATGTGCCTAGGCACGGGCTGGACTCCGGGGAGTTGAGAAGCTATCTCGTTAAGAAGCTTCCGCGGCTGATGGTGCCGGATTATATCATGGAGGTTCCGAAGATTCCGCTCAATTCCAGCGGAAAAGCCGACAGGAAGCTCTTGCCGGTACCGGAGATTGGAGCCAATCAGGCCGGAGATGATCTGCCGGCAGATGAGATCGAGCATAAGCTGGAAGAGATTTGCCGGGAAGTGCTGCATCTAGCAGCGGTTGGCGTCCGTACCAATCTGTTTTCGGTTGGAGCCAATTCCCTGAAGATTATCCTGATGGCAGCCAGAATCCGTCAAGAGATGGGGATAGATCTTCCGGTGAGCGAAGTTTATACGAAACAGACGATTGCTGAAATAGCGGCATGCATCCGGACTGAGGTTGCGCAAGCGCCATTGAACAGTGAACATGATCTGATCTTGATTCATAAGGGGGCGCCGGGGGCTCCTTTTCTTTTTTTTATTCACGATATCAGCGGAAGCATCGACGCTTATTTCGGGCTTGCGGCCCGCCTGGGTGACAAATATACCTGCTACGGTATTCCAGCGGAGATCACCGGCTATCCATGGCGGCATGGCGCCACTGTGGAAGAACTTGCTAAATCCTATCTTGGCAAAATCAAAAAAATTCAGGAAGACGGTCCGTACTCGCTGGCCGGCTGGAGTTTGGGCGGCCTGCTGGCGTATGAGATCACCCAGCAGATTGAAGCTGAAGGCGATGAGGTGAGCATGCTCGCCTTGATTGATTCCTCCCACCCGGGAATGCACCGGCATCTGCAAACACCCGATGAAGCAGAAGTTGAAAGCTTCAGGCTGCAGCTGGAGGAAGCACTGCCTGCTTTTGAATGGATAACCGGGCTGAGGGATGAAACGACATTATACGGTTTATACAAGAAGCTTGCCCGGCACATGGAAGAAAGCGGCCTTGGCTATGAGGCACTTGAAACGCTGGTCCCTGTGGAAATTATGCGGGCCATTCCGGCGTATGCGCAGCGCAACACAAACGACTTCTACCATTATGTGAACCTGTTTCTCGACCTGCAGAATGCCTATGTTCATTACAATCCGGTGCGGAAGGTATTCGCACAGGCGTATTTGATTAAGGCGGCAGAATCAAGAGGGGTCGAAGCGAACGGTTGGAATGCATTTTTTTACCGTCCCGTCATCTTCCGGGAAGTTGAAGGCGATCATTATTCGGTCTTCAGAGAACCGGATCTAGCCGGTTTAGCTGAAGTCTTTGAAACTATAGGTGTTCAGGATACAGAGTAGCGGCAAAAGCGTATGCCTATTTTACCGCCAAAGGAGCGCGAATCATGAAACAGGAGCCTTCAGGTGTTGGCCATACAGAGGAACTTTTGCGAATGCAGCCCGGACAATCGGCGTCTGATGGGCAAATTGGCGAATACTGGCATCATATTATAGGCAACGGCACGCAGGCGTTAAATATGCCTTTGGATTATGTCCGTCCGGCTGCCAGAAGCTTTGCAGGGGAGGTTGTCATGCTCCGGACAAGCAGGGAGCTTGCATGCAGGCTGGAGCGCTTAGCGGAAAGCGAAGCGGTATCTGCCGAGACCGCGCTGCTTGCATGCTACATCCTGCTGCTCTCTAAATATTCAGGACAGGATACTATTTGTGTCGGATGGGCTTGCGGTTCGGTTCAGCGGTCCGGCTGGGGAGGAGGCTCAGGCCTCACCGTTCTGGCGGGGCAAGTGGATTGGGCTGCAACTTGGCGGGAGTATGTAAATCATATTCAAGCTATTTGTGTAGAGGCCAGTAATCCCCGGCACATCCCTTATGCCGAAGTGGTGAAGAGGCTGGAGCTTGACCGTGATCCGGGCAGAAATCCCCTGTTCGATGCCTTATTCCAGACGGGCGTTGCCGAAACCGGTTTGGATAAATATGATTTTGCATTGATGCCCGAAAGGGCAGAAGATGGAATTCTACTGAAGCTGGAGTACGATACTGCCCTATTCTCCCAAGGTTCAATGGAGCGGTTCCTTCACCATTATGTGAATATCGTGGAGCATATGGCGGGTAACCTGGACCGGCGGCTGTCGGAGATTGATATGCTGTCGGTAGCCGAGCGCAAGCGGCTGGTTCATGAATGGAACGATACATCGATTCCCTATCCTTACCGGAAGAGCATCGCCGGGCTGCTGGAAGAGCAGGTTCTGAAGCGCCAGGAGGCGATTGCAGTTTCGCTGGGAAGCCGGCACTTGACCTACCGGCAGCTTCACGAGCAGTCCAACCGCATCGCGCATGCGCTGCACGCGAAGGGAATCGGGGAAGAGGAAGTTGTAGCCGTCATGGCGGAGCGGTCCCTGGAGCTGGTGGCGGCTTTGCTCGGGGTGCTCAAGGCGGGAGCGGCCTACACTCCCGTTGATCCCGATTATCCGGCAGAGCGGCTCCGTTACTTGCTGCGCCATTCCCGTGCGAAGCTGCTGCTGGTTCAGCATAAGTTCAGGGACCGCGCGGCGGAAGCCGAAGCTGATGCGAAAACTGAAGCCGAAGTCGAAGCTGATGCTAAAGTCGAAGGGAAGGCCGAAGCTGGTGCTAAGGCCGAAACCGAAGCTGAAACCGAAGTCGTGTCCGTCGAGGACCTGCTGGCGGCGGAGTTTCCAACCGGAAACCTGCCGCTTGCCTACCGGCCCGAGCGCTTGATGTACGTGCTCTATACGTCAGGCTCGACAGGGAATCCGAAGGGGGCCATGATCACTTCGCATTCGTTTGTTAATCTGCTCCACTGGTACACGCGGGAGTTCGCTTTTACCGAGAAGGAGCGCATCCTGCAAATTGCCTCAGCCAGCTTCGATCTGGCGCAGAAAAATCTGTATGCGGCGCTGGTGGCCGGCGGACGGCTGGTGCTGTTCGAGCCGGGCCTGTACGATTATGAGCACATGGCGGAGACCATCGAACGGGAAGGCATTACGGTTATTAACTGCACGCCCAGCGCATTCTACCCGCTGGTGGAGTGTGCGGCAGACGGCGATTACCGCCAACTGGGAAGCTTGCGCGCAGTGTTCCTCGGCGGAGAACCGGTCCATATGACCAAGCTGGGACCCTGGCTGCGCAACGGACAGTGCCGGGCAGACATCATTAACACCTACGGCCCGACCGAGTGTACGGATATCGCCTCCTATTACCGCCTGCGCACTGAAGACTGGACGGGCGGGGATGAGCTGCCCATCGGCACACCGATTGACAACGTGCGGCTGTATGTGGTGGACTCAGAACTGAAGCTTGTCCCTGAAGGCGTGGAAGGGGAGCTGTGCATCGGGGGCGCCGGGGTGGGGCGCGGCTATTATCATGCGCCAGAGCTGACGAAGGAACGCTTCGTGCACAGCGCGGACCTGCCGGAAGAGGCGGTGTACCGGACCGGGGATATCGTGAAGCGGCGGCCGGACGGCAATATCGTGTTCATCGGGCGGGTGGACCACCAGGTGAAGGTACGGGGATTCCGCATTGAGATTGAGGAGATTGAGCGGAAGCTGCTGGA
>NZ_FNGM01000034.1 GCF_900102965.1 Paenibacillus jilunlii
AGTACTGTCATCATAATTGTAAAAACCTATGATGGTTTGCGAACCACCTGAAGAATTTAAAAAACCAGAGTTTGCTTTTGCTGTGAGGCTCCAAAATGGAATGGGTATGTTGACAACTGTTTCTCCTCCAGTAAATGTTATAACTGTAGTACCTTCGTACTTTCGTTTTTTAACATAATTACCACCTTGGTTAAGGACATTGGTTGTATTATTATCAAAAGTGTTATCTGCTACATCGCAACTATTGGTGGAGTTTAGAAGCCAAATCGCTGTGTTCCGTTCTTCGATGATGTTTTGTGTAGCTTGGCAACGGTTGGAATTCGAAATAACTATGCCGTTTGCTGAAGTACCGCCCAAATTGGCAATCAAAGTGTTTGATGTCACTTTCGATCTGTCGCAGTAGTCAAGCATAATATCAGATTCAGCTGACGAGGAGTTTAGTTTGTAAATCAAGCAGCCCTCTATATTAATTTGAGGGTGAAATCTAGCCTTAATTCCACTGAGAAAGTAAGAAAAGTGGCAGTTTTTAACTGATGCATACACACCGTTAAGCGATGTCTCATTGTCATTAATAAGCACCGCTCTTTTGACGTTTATACCCATGCAGCTATCTAAGACTAACCCCTCTCCAGGTCCATCTTTGCGAAATGCTGTACTGGCATTAATGATCTTCACCCCACGTATCATTACATCCACGGTGTATCCTTCAAGAATAATTCCGTCGCCTATATTTGCAGAAACTCCATTCGTACCGCTGCGGATAATGCAATCACTGATTACCGAAACGGCACAATTGTTTAGAGTAATTGCCGCAGCCCATGATTGAGGGCCGATCTGGCTACCGTTATTTGCAGCATTGTAAGCTGATATAGTCGTAGATCCGCACAACATAACATTACTTATAAATACGTTTCTCCATGAGCTTCCTGGGTTTGATGGAAATTCAATCTCAATAGCTTTGTAAATATTATTCGTTAAAGTAATCAGCGAAAGTTCTCTGATTTCAATGCAATCTGAAAATGGGTTTGTTGTACTGAATTTTATTGCTCCAGATGATGTGAAAAAAAGCTGTGTTAGTTGTATGCCTGCGCCCATAATGACGATTTCCGTGTTGGTGATATCCAATCTCTGAGAAATAACAAACTTTCCAGGGGGGATGTACAGTATACCGCCACCCATTTGCTTTAATTTTTGTATTGCCGTTGTAAAGGCTACAGTGTCATCAATGACTCCATCTCCTTTTGCCCCTTCACTTATCACGTTTAAGATAACCATGTTGATTTCTCGTTGATCAGCCGCATCCAACCGATCCTTCAGCCAATCGTACGTAATCCCATACGGCGTACTGTACCGAGCGATAGCCGCCTCTGAACCGTCACTAAGCCCCGTTACCGCAAGCTTTAGCAGATGCAAGAGTGCGTCATACGCCGTATCCACCTTGTTCTGTGCGCCTCCCGGCGTTTCATACCTACTGTCAGCCTCGCTCGCTATCTCCGGCGTGGTTCCGCGCCATGGTAGTGTCATGGTGGGCCTCCTTTCTCAATTCAAATAGCCCTTGGACTTTCACCAAGAGCTTAAAAATACACTTGCGTACAAGACGGGGCGATGATAAAGTGGTTCCGGGTTAGTAGTTTCCAAAAAAAACCTTGTGGAGGGTAAAAAGTGAATGTTTTATCAGAAATAAATAATAAAGATAAGTTTATTAGGCCTGTATATGTCTCTTTTCTTTTCGCGCTCATTGTTGGAATTGGTGTGATAGTATCAGGAACAAGTAACACGATGTTCCTTTTAGCAATTTTCATTTTCTTAGCTAATGTGTTCTGTTCCTTTGAACAACGAAATTCAAGAATATTAGCACTATTGTTATTGATCACAGCTTATATTTTAATGGTTGCAACTAATAACAATAGTGGAGCTAATGGAGATTATCGCGCATACCACGGATTGTATGAGCATTTTAGTTACGGTGGTTCAATATCGAATATCACTGGCTATAGAGCCGAATATGGATACATGGTGTTAATGCTTGCTGTGTCTAAATTAGGCATTTCATATAACATGTTTTTAGCTGTACTGGCTGCTGTATCTATTACGCTCATCCATTCAACTGTATCAAAGATCACAACTAATTATAATTTAGTGCTATCCTGCTATATGCTTTCTCCATTTTTCTACGATGTGTTTCAATTTAGATATTTTTTTGCATACTCCATAGTGGTTTTTGCACTGAAATACATTTTGTTCGAGAACAAAAAGAATTACTTGAAGTATGCAGCATTGGTTATCATCTCCTCTTTTTTTCATACAGCAACTCTGTTTTTCTTGCTTTACCTTGTTCTCAAATTGAATGTTAGACTATTCATTAAATTAGCCTTATTGGTGAGTGTTTTTGTTACAGTAGCAAATTTTGTAATGAAAAAAAATATGGTAGATATCATCTATTCGTTTATTAACTTCTCCAAACTTGAATATTACACAAGTGGAACAATAAAATATCAATTGAACTCATTCACACCTGTGATGATAATATTGGTGATTTTATATTTTGTTTTTATAGCAAAATCCATTTATGATAAAGACCCATCTTTTACAAATAGGCAAATCTTATGGGTAAACCTTCTTAATATACTTATTTTCCCGCTTTTACTTGTATCCCTTGACTTTGAAAGGTTCTTAAGACCAATATTGCTTATAAACTATGCCCTCATTGCAGAGCATAATAAGCGTCTATTCGGATCAAAGAGAAATTTGATACTTATTAGTTTGCTTGTAGTTGTGGGTCTAAGACAATATTTCATGAATGATGTTACAAATATCATATTAGAAAATAACTATATTTTTGCGTATTTCAATAACCTATTTTGATAAAATAATTCAAAATAATAAAGAGCCTTCAGTATTCCGGAGGCTCTTTTACCTGTCTGTTTATTTCCAGCGACCAATCGCATGGAATGCTAAGTCGGCAATTCGTGTAATGTCAAATGTTCCTGTATTCTTGAAACGTACATTACCCGTACTTGTTGTTGATGGGCTATCGTGAACCATAGACACATAAGATAAGGCCCCGTCTGATTTTGTGGTTCTGCCGGTAACTGTCACATTCGGCTTCGCGATAAAAGCCTTGTTAAATGTTCTCGCACCTATCGCTCCGCTCGTGCCGTTTACAGCAACCGCAGTAAAATCTATATCCTGTGGATCGCTGTAATAGATTTGCGTACCGTCGTTGTATCGGATTAAATGATCAACTCCACTGTTCAACCGTTCAGATATACCTCCATAGTCTTCGAAATAAGATCCGTCGATACTCTTAACTGCGCTTGTTGGCGTGATTGTAGCCATTTGAGCATCGGTGAATGTATATGGAGTGTAATTGGAAACAAACATTTTTCTATTTTCAACACCCCATATTGCTAGTACAGAGCTTTTTAAGAATACTCTTACTACATCTGTCACTGAATCGTATTTCGTTGTCACTGTAATTGCATCATAAACCGATTGGTTTGAATAGTAAGCCTTCCAAGGTAATGTTTTATCAGTTCCAATTGAAGCGTCAGGGTATAAATAGATATAACCTATGAATCCGGTAGTAACTGAAAGTATTTTTATTTTTGCAAAGATATAAGGTTGCGTTAGAAAAGAAAAGTTTCCAATCTCATGTGTTTCATTTGTCGCAGCCATAAGACTCTGCTCTGCGTTCATGGTCGGGGACTCATTACCATTCAGTGATTTAATTTGGCCTCGGACTACTCCTAGTTTGTTCTTAGTCACATCTTTTACTGAAGATATGTGCATATCAAACAATTCAATGTGGTATGAGTTATTACCCTGATCGAAAATTGCAACATCTGAAGCTGGCTCCCAAGACCCGTAATATTGATTACCTGTAAGCCTGGATCTGGACACGGCGGCATTCGGTCCACCTGCAATACAAGCAGAATTTCGGTTACAATTATAAATTGTAGCTTCAAAATGATTACCGTTGATGTATCCATATTCAGTAGTATAGCCAACTTCTAGGTGAAAAGCATCGTTGCAATTATTTAGTTTTACGCCCGTAACTTTAACCCCGAATATTCCACTTGCATTAGAATAGGAATATAACTCAATACCATGAGCAAGCTTATATCCGGTCTCTATTTCACAGTTACTAATAGTGGTATGAAACACGTATGGACTCTTAGTAACATCCTTGACTACGTAAAGCATTCTATTGGTTCTAGCCGGAAATCCATTAAGTAAATTAATCCCATCAAAGAACGATTTTTGATTCAATTTAACCAAAGATTCGTTATTAACATAAGTAATTGACGATTTATTTGAAGTAAAAAGACCACAATCATACAGGGTAATTTCCCTATCTAATTCAATGTCTTCATCAATGTCCACAGTATAATTGTTATCTAAAGCATCTTTCAATGCTGCTATAGATCCTAACTGACTGTACCTGACCGTTTTTGCAATATCCGCCAACTGTTCATCAACCTCATTAAACTTTGCAGCCACCGCAATATCTGTGGTGTAATCCAGTAGAGACGCATCCAACTGCTGTGCACCGACAGCACAAGGTGCTATCTTGGGACGTGTCACAGAACCGTCAGCAAGGTTAACTGTTCCGTTTACATGGTTGTCTGTGTACTCCTTAGCGTCTTCCAGAGCCGCATCTGCCTTCGCTTGCGCACCACCTGGAGTTTCATAGCGCGGATCGTCCTCGGATGCCGTGCCTTGTGTGGTGTTGTATCTGTATGGGTATTGGTTTGGCATGGGATCACCATCTTTCCTTTACTACGTATCGTTCGTAACCGCTTGTAGCTGAGGTGTACTCTTTATAAAGCTCCTGATACCGGTTATAAAAGTTACCGTTGTCTGGAACGATGTCCTTCAGCACTCCGTATACCAGCAGCATGTCGAAATCCGGGTCGAATCCACTACCGTTATTGAGGTCATCCAGCGTCAATTCACCCAGGATTGATGTGTAAAATATCTTGATTCCGTAAAAAGTGTCATAGATAGGCGGTGGGTACACTCCGATCTGTCCGGCGACGAAGTAGTAATAAGGTCCGCGCTCACGCTCGTCAAATTGCCTCAGTGGGATTCTGCGCCAATCCAGGGCATCATCCTCAAATGATTGGTTCGTGTATATCGCATTTCTGATGGCTACCTCTGTAACGTTACCAGGAGGGCATATAAGTTCTGTTAGTCCGTTACCTGCTGTTAGGTCGAATGCTTGGTTAAGCACGTCTGATTGAGCCTGTGCGGGGCTGAGATTACGCAATAGGCGATCACGTACCTGTGTGATCTTGCGTAGGATGGATACCACTGGTGTGGTGTTCTCCGGCAGTTTCTCGATGATTTCCTCGACAATTTCTTGCACTAGCATGTCATCACCCCTTTACGCCGGCACACGAGGCTTGCGGCCAGTACGCTTACCCGTTTGCCCCTCCCGGACAATGTTCTTTTGAATCGTCTCTACTTGCTGAGTCGGCGCTTCTCGTTCCAGCAACTTCTCCAGCAATTCGTTCGTTCTATGTTGCGCTCTGACCAATGCGTTTAAAGCATCCAGTTCTATGCGGTAATTTTCCATAGTTATAAAAGAAAAGAGGGAGCGTATAGCCCCCTCAGTCCTTGTCCTCCATTCCTCCATGATCTCGAATCCACGTGACCATTTCGTTCCATATTTCAGTGCCCTTTTTCTCAGATGCGCTCATTTCTTTAGTGATTCGTTGCAATGGTACATAGCGAACCTTATTTTGTTTGACTTGCACCGTCTCAAATCCCACGCGTTGTGGCTCCATTTCCATCACTTCCTAATCACATGAATTGTCCACGTGCCAGAAGCAAGGTCAATGGTTCCCGCCGTGGGATTGAAAAAGGATATCTTAACCGCATTGGCTGCGGATACGTATCCAAAGGCCATCACGCCTTGCATGTCAGCAGGGGGGAAGAGTTCGACTCTATCCCCTAATGCTGCACCAGTGGCTGTAATAGCCGATGTAACGGCCCCTGTGACGGTCGCCAAGCTTGCCGGGTCCACAGTAGCTGTCACCACATAAAGGTTCGTCATAAATGGCTGGACAGCGGCCCCCGTCTTTTTAATGCCGATTGAAGATACATTCATCGGAGTGCTCCTTTCTTATTTGGTTATACCGGGAATGAACCAATACCCCAAGACCAGTCAACAGTTCCGAAAGAGCAGCGTTTTACGACTTTGTATTTCGCCACTTCAGTATCAAAGTCTGTGATAGATCCAGTCTCAGGCAGGCGACGATTGTACCATTTCATAGCGTTCTTCATGCGTGTTGAATCAGCCAGTACCCATTGTTTAGGATTTGTGAAGAATGGATTAACGATGACTTTAATACTTCCATCGGCATATACATTTGCATTGTGGTCGGCGTTTCCCGGTTCGTACTTCACGGCTCCGTCAGGAAGTCCGGCAATCTGCAAGGCAATACGGCGAAGACCTGGAGCTACAAATAAGGTATCTCCCATTGCTGCCATAAGGTTACCCTTGTCATCTTTCCATCCCTGCATGGCTACAAACGCTGCATCAAAGTTATCGATGTTCAATTCAGTGGTGATCTTGTTCGATTGTGTATCCACAGCGTTTGTGGGGCTGTACGGATGGTCTGTTGCAAACAGCGCTTTACCGTCAGGCAATGCAGCGTTATACAAACGTCCGCGATAATCAACGGCTGTGGTGGTCTTATCTCCATTGTTGAACCACTGAGCTCCTTGCATTTGCTGCGTCTTGTACACGGCATCTGCCAATGAGCGAATGCGGTCACGGATGGCAGTTAGCTTCAAGTCATCCACGAAATCGCGGTCAATCTCACGGCCCAAGGAGTATTTGGAGTGTGTAAAGAATTTCTGCCAGAGTTGATCCACATCTTCATATTTGACTTGGTTGTTAGAGAACTTCCAATCCTCCATCAACCCTTCGCCGCCGATCATTTCAACACTTTCAGTGGCCTTATCAGACTTTTGTACATCGAACATGGAAGGAATGTAGTCCTTTTTGTTAGTCATTTCACGCGTATATAGACCGCTAAATACGGATTCCAGTACGTTTTTATCCCATTGCAATGCTGTAACTGCCATTTATGTTACCCCCTTATTAGCTGAATGTCCGCAGTTTAACTTTTACGCGGCATGTGGTTTTGTTGGTGTTGACTTCAAGCACGGAGAATGGTCCGCCAGTTACGTCAGAGGCCAGTACGGAAAGGCCATCTGTGGATACATCAGCAGTTGTCATGCCTGGAAGGAATGTTGCATCTGCTGTTCCGGTGTAAGGAGCATCAAACCAGTCACCTTCACGGGCGATCACTACTTCAAGAAACTGATCTGTACCAGCTGCAAGTGTCTGATTGGCGAATCCTGCGATTGCTGCTCCGTTCGTTGCTTTGGTCCATCGACCACTTACCAGTTTCACTGCTTCCCCCAGCGTGAAGGCTTCGGAGTTTGTTGCTAGAATCGAACTGATCCGGTGCGTCGGTGCGCCGTAATCATTGAATGCAAATTTGAACGCCATAATTGATTACCTCACTTTTTGATGAATTTTTTTGCTTCTTTAGGATCAAGGCCGAATAATGTGAAAGCATCGCTTATTTCCTTTGGTACGACTGTTTCCTCTTCAAAATTAGCGCTATTACCGATCACTGCTGATCGTTTATTTAGCCTTTGCTGCTTGATCACATCTTGCTCTGTGCGCTTACGCTCGTCTGCAATGATCTTGTCACTGTGTACCAAGCGATAAGCGTCGATAGGGTCATAGTTTCTATCATTCACAAGTCTCTGCATTTCTGGTGTGAACCAAGGTGCTGCTGATCCGTCTGCGGGAAGGTCTTCCGTCAACTGCGGATACTTTGCAAACAGGTCCTGCCAGCCTTGGAGCTTCGCCTGTTCTGCTTGCTGCTGCTTCTGTGTATCCTGAGATGCCTTCTCGCGGTCCAAAACAGCTTTTGCTTCAGTGAATAGTGGATGATTGTCGATCAGTTCCTCGATCTGCTTAGGATCGTATCCATCCGCAGCGTATCCATCAATTAATTCCTGTTTCAGCGTGGCGAATTTACTTTCTTTATCTTGAATGGCTTGCTGTTCTAAACGGTCAAGGTCAGCAACATATTCTGCATGGTCCTTATATCCGTTTAACTTTGCTGCTCGATCCAGTGCGGCTTCGTATTCTTTGGCCCGGCCTTCTACCTTTTCGTAGTTCAGCCCCTTACGCGCATATTCAGGCACCTTTTCATCTTCAATAAACACGTCCTCTTTATTGAATTTGACGGTGATTCCCTTGCGTTCCGGTTCTTGATCTATGGGAGGATCTTCTTCGGACTCGGGTTCTTGTTCTGCTTCAGGTGCTGTAGGTTCCAGGTCAAACAATGCTAGTGCTGCGCTGACTTCAGTGTCGGCCTCTGGGAGGGCGGACGGTTCGACTTCTTCGCTTTGGGGGGCGTTGTTGTCAAGGTTTTCCATGGGTAACACTCCTTTATCGAATGGCTCCTATGGGTGGGAGCGAGGTGAAAAGCAATATAAAAGGCCGCCCCACGACTGGGAACGGCCTGCTATGCTGGTTGTTTTGTTAATGCTGCGGCTGCTTTCGCTGCCTCTATATCAACTTTCTGTTGCTGAATGCCTTGTTCGAACTGTTTATCTTGCTGTTGCTGCATCATTTGTTGATCTGTAGCCTGTGCCACTTGCTGCTGCAACGCCTGATTCTCCTGTTGTAACTGTTGCGCCTGTATTATAGCTTCTTGCTGCTGCTGTTGTACCTGTGCCGCCTCCTGGATGCGCTGCTGAATGACGTTCATCGGCTCCATCCGTCCATATTGAACGGTGTACCGCACAGCCTCAGCGTCGATCATAGGCAGTTGTGTAATGGGGTCAACCATTTGCAGCATGTTAAAGGCCATCTGAATCCAGTATTCTCTATCCACCGGCTTGTCAGCTGCAATGTTTACCTGTATATCAAACATCGGCACATATTCCTCAGTGACTTCCATTCGTTCAAATCCACCGTCTTCTAGCGGATTGTCAAACGATGTTGGTACACCATTGACCAAGCTATTGCGGCTCATACCCACCCTGCGACCTGTTACACGAGCAATACGTTCAGTGGTATAGAACTGGGCAATCAGTTCAACATACTGAGCAAACACCTCTTGGAGCGTCTCCTGTATCGCGTCAGTTACGGTATTAAGTCTGGTACTAGCTGCCGATATCAGCGCTTTGGCCTGTTCCCCACTGGTTACATTGCTGCTTGCTTGCCCGTTGGCTGAGTCAAACTGTCCAGGTATCTTCTGAAGCATCTCAAGATAATGCTGGATCATGTTTAATACCGTGGTCGGAACATTTACACCCTCTAATTCCTTCCACCGGTTCATGGCATCTGCTGCAATTGGTAGCATTGAACCAGGAGTTGAACGCCCCTCTTTCCACGCCCGCACCTGTTTGGAATTAATTGCGCCCTCTTCGTACACAATCGCAGCGTTACCTTGTTTCGACATGGTTTCAACCGCAAGTTCAGCAAAGCGGTTAAGCATCATTTGGGGCTTAATCATGTCCCTCATGAATCCCTTTCCCCAAATATTACCCTCTATAGGAGACAACGTACGCGCACTGAAAGGGTATTTACCGTGATCATAGACATATGCCTTATGTTCAAGAAAAACGCCGCTGGTGGTCACGTAGATGCAGTGTACACCTTCCATTTGACCTTCTGCTTTAGCTATCGCCTCAGATGGATCTTTGCCCTCAGCCATATTGCTTCTGGCTTGCTCTGCAAATAACTCTTTATCCTCTGAAGTGACCATTTTCGGAAGACCTCTGTACCAATATTCCAGCAATCCGGCAGTGTTTTGCTGTGAACTATAGTTTTGAGTGGAGGTTGATGTGTAGTTAAATGACTCTTGTGAATCTAATCCAGTATTAAATATGTCAGTGTCGTTGGAGTCCTGGTCAGGCATGACCTTTTTCCCTTGCTCAGGCCAGCGTTCCCGGATATATTCCATCGTTTGGCGTGTATTGATGATGATTGCACCCATCTTTTGCAGATAAATGAAATCTCTCACCCTCGGATCTGGAAAGAAGCTTCCCAACTCTACCGGGATGATATCGTTTTGTCCGTCATACCTGAACTTACCCCGCCCGCCTTCAACGGTTGGATCGTATAAGGTTTGAAGGATCAAGGGGCCATGTATGACAGCACTCTTCACAGCGAGTACGTACTTAGACCTAAACCCTATCTGCCTGAGCTCATAAGGTATAAAATCATTCAGATCCTGCGCTTTCTCTTCGTCTCCTTCCTCTTGTGCTTCAAAGTCCGGGAATGGGTCCCAACCCGTGATTTTACCTAGGATAGAGTCAATCTGAGCACCAGCAATGTTGTCTACGTTGCTCGGCCTCATCTTGATTGCTTGATCTGAGCGCAATCCCTCCCAGTGATCCCCGCGATAGAACCTCGCTTCAAGTCGCCACTGTTCTTCCATCGACTGCCGATTCTCCTTGAACACTTGGTAGTCATTATCTACCATTGCATATATCTTTTGCTGCTCTGGTGTATTGATAGGCTCCTTCTCGGGCTTAGCGTCTGAATTACCCATCACCCCAGCCAGTTTATCCTTGGCCTTGTCTAGTAATGTCATATGTCACCTCCTACTGTAATTCATCTGGTTCTTCGTTGTACTGCACATCATCAGCCCAGCTTTTAGGTTTGTGTTTTGGGCCTTCTGGTTCTTCCCTCACTGGCTTGTCTAACTGCTTATACTCCCGGTAGTCCTTTGCCATCAGCTTATTGGTTAAGCGGTCAATAACGCGCATCTGGTACCAAGCAAAGGAAAGCAACATGCCTATAACCACCAACAATGAAACTGTTACCATTCTCCCCACCCCGATATCTGGATACTTGCATCATCGTCCTCGTCATCTTCAAATCTTTTTTGACTTTTTTCCTCCGGCATTGCTGTCCACGGTCGTTCATTACCACTATTCTGCGGACGGCTCATACACCAATACCGCAGCGCATCTGGCACGTGATCCAGGGGATGGGCTGCGACATCCTCCACCATTTTGTCATCGTGTACCATTGATGGGATGGATTCGATCGCCTTTAGGCACGTGTTGAATATCTTTAGATTCACATGTTTATACATCTGACCAGTCACATGATCCAATGTGTCCACCGGATGAAGCCACTCTCTTAGGCGCTTCCAGCCGTTAACACGCTCTTTCTTTGCCTGTATCAACGGTACTCCCATATTGCCGAATATCTCAGCTGGCGTGACGTTCTCTGTCTTGGCTCTATTCCAAAAGCTTGTATCTGCAACGCTGTATTCGTATTCCTCCACACCGCTGTTTAATCGAACCATTTCCACTTGTTCACTTGTGAGAAGCTTGCTCTTTACGAACTCGCGGTAAAGGTAAGCTGTTCCCTTGGGATCAAGAGCCACCCAGAGACACACGAACGGGTCGTTATATCCCTCGTCCATTGCCCTATACCGTTTCCAATCCCTAGGAATGTCAAAAGGCTCTACGACGTGTAGAGCCCTGCTGAATTCGCTAAAGTATTGACCGGCGAATGTATCCCAGTCCCCGTCAAGCAGCTGTTTACGTTCCTGTTCGGGTAGTTGCATCAATCTCACAATGTAATTCGGGTCATTTTGCAGCAAGGCCGGGTTGTCCTGCACCTTGGCTGGAATAAATATACGCCTGGATATGATCGGCTCGCCTGTGTCCGGGTGGTACAATAATCCGCCCTCATCGTCCCTTTCATGGATGTGGTGCACTTTTTCCCACTCTCCAATGTCAATGAAACGCTTCTTAACCCACGCATGTCCTACGCTGCCCGGGTTAGTCGTGCTTTTGATGTACCTTGGGTATGGCGTTGATCCCCGCAACCGGGATAGCATGAATGTATACCAACCCTCTTCGAAGTGTGTGACCTCTTCCCATCGGATCACGTCATACTCAGCACCAGCATAGTTAGCCTTGTGCATATCGCTGTCAAAGTAAGCTAGTTCAATCACTGAGTCATTTATGAATATCCACTCATGTTTAGATTGATTGTACTTACCAAGTTCCTTAGGATAAGCCACAATCGTTCTAGCGATGATGGAGCGTTGCAAGTCTGGGAAAGTCCGTCTGAAGATAATTTGTCGGCTGCCGGGATACTCTAAGGCGTATTGTAGCGCGTCCCATATCGTAGCTTCGGACTTTCCCCCACCAGCAGCGCCGCCGTATAAAAGTTCATCAATATCATTCGTTTGGTGGTAAAGGATCTGTCTTGGCTGCGGCTCGTAAGGTATGACTACCTTGGTCATGGTTCCACCTTTTTCATATTAGAACTGAATATCACCTGTAGTGCACCGCCACCTGCTCCGGTTACCTCTACCTTGTCTTTGAACATTCCATAATGTTTCGCCACGCTATCCAACGCACCTTTAGCAACTGCCGGATCTACATCTTCATTTCTCTCAATGATCTTTTTGTACTTTTCTAGCACCCATTGGACACTCATGCCCGATTCTTCCTGCATTTTGTCCGTTCTTCGTCCGATTTCGTCCTGAATGTCTACATTTGACAACAAACGGCTACCCGCGCGTCTCGCTGCTTCTTCGGTACATTGATACCCAGCACGCAGATAAGCTGCTGATGCGTTCATATCTTTCATGTACTCATTTACGAAGTTTTTCTGCCTATCCGTCAATGCCATTGTGTTCACCTCCCTCTAATCCAATTTTGTTCCGCAGAATGGACAATACAACGGTGTAAAGTGACAGCATCCATCATCCACACTCATGTCCCATTCCCCGTCATCTTTCTTAATGCGGCACTCGCCCAACCGCCTCAAGGTGTCATTCTCTTTGCAAATATGCTCTGCATCCATCATTTCACCATCTTTCTGCTGTATTTGCGATATACCACCCGTAATTTCGGAGACTCACACCGTTGTTGTCTTCGCATTTACGTCATAATTTGCCTGAGATTGCTGCCCTGATACATATGTTGTGCCGTCTGCCAGGTATCTCATACTGTCCCCTACAGGCTTTCCGATGCTTGTTGCAGGGCCCAAAGGCTTTACTCCAATTGGTTTCAGCTGCTGATACTTCATGATTTCCTCCGGCGTGCCTTCTACTGTTCCGTCTGTATGGAGCTTCATTTATCTCACCACCTCTATGAAGATCAATACCATGAATATGAATAGTAATGCTAAGTAGCGTTCTGAATGCCTCAACCCTATCCGGCCTCCACTTCGTTAAGCCTATTCGGTCTGTCTCGATGGCGGCTTTGCCGCAAAACAAAAAAGAGCAACGACGACATGCCGTTACTCTCTCTGATATTGAACTGAATTAAAATGATAACCAAGTAAAGCAAACACTTTTAGCAAGCACTTCTGCTCCCAAAATTTCAGAAAATACTTTTTTGAAAACATTGTATTCTTCTTCGTTATAACATTCGATCTTAATAATTATATCAGGGTCGTATTCTATTTCCCTTTTTGCTAAGTACGCTTTCTGTATGGCGTCTTCCTCGCCATATACACGATTTCCACTATAGTTATTCATTCATTTTCCTCCTTTATCATTGTGATAAAAGAAGAGAAGCCAGGAGTTTACCCTGGCATTCGTTTACTCTTCTGTTGTGGGCAAACTTTGCTTTTGCCTTTCGGCTGCTCCCTTTGTTTGCGTAATGGGATTAGCTGGCGTTTTATTACGCCACCACATCATATATGCCAACCACCCTGTCGAAGGTTGCGCTGAGCAGCATGCGCTATTTGGGTGGGTGTTGCTAAAAGGTAGCGCCAGCACGTAGCAACCGGCGCGTGAGTAGGAGTGAATCAAAGGGATGTAAAAGTGATGGGGAATCAGCGCTAGGGGCGGTTCGCGCGATACCGAACGCCAATTCCTCATACTACTATAATATCACGATGCTTTTGCACTTGTTGCACCCTCTTTGCAACCTTTTTTACTCATGTAGTTGCGAATGTAGTGGTAGCTATACCCCAACTCCTCTGCAATTTCGTAATAATTCATGCCTTGCATACGTTTGGACTGTATTACATTTGCGAGTCCGTTGAATTTCATCATTTCGGCTTCCATCTTGCTCTTGACACTCAGTAACCTTGAAACTTCTTCCTCGACTTCGCGATATTCCGCAACGATATCATCATACTTCTCTAGCCCTTTATCCAAAGGAATATGGCAATACCCTCCTGACGATGGTATGCTTCCAGACCACATCACTCGTTTCACCAAATCAAATCTTCGCTGGATCTCCATTTGGTGGATCTGCACGATCCGCAGTTCTGCGCATATGTCGTTGTATGACTCCTTCCAGTTCATGGTTATCCCCCCTTAGACTAATGATTACTCTTTAATCACTTCCCACTTATTCGCCGGCTCCCATCGTGTCAACCCTTCCTGCATGATCTTGATGCGGTAGCCTATGCCGTATCCGGGTACGATATTGCGCTGTACTTCCAGCACTGTCGCAGTATCCCTGTGGTCACGTTTATTCCGTACTATATCGCCTCTGGTCATAAGGAGAAAACGGCTTACGCCGCCTCCACCTCTACTTTACCGAATACTGCTAACTCGAGCGCTTGGAGTCTTTCCTCAACTGTTTTTCCAGCCACTTCGCTACCAGCGTCCGATTGATCCAGTCCACCGGTTGTGCTGTCCTCGCTTTGAAACGCCGGAACCGTTACAGGCTGTTCCTCCACTTCCAAAACCCCATCGCTAATTGTATCCACTTGCTGCGCGGCTTCGGCTCGAAACGTGTTCGCCTGTTCGGCGGTTACCTCCCGATATTTCGACTTCTGAGTCCATGGAAACCGTACCGTTTCGTCATTCTTCGCCAGTTTTGCAATGTAAACACTCTGTGCAGGTTTGGCATCTTCGTCCCAATGCAGATCATAGATTGGAATAAGAGAATCTTGGATAGCCTGCTTATAAGCGTCCGCCTTGGCCTTTAGGTCATCCGATGTAATCACCTTTACAGCATCTCTCGCGCCGATAGCCGCCTCTGTCTGAAGGTCTGTTACTCTGCTGTTTAGACGATCAATCTCGGCCTGCTGCTCGTCAATGATAATCTGTTGTGCGGCTCTCTTGCTTTCCAAATCCTCGACAGCATCTTTTTCATTGGCAAGCGCGCTGCGGAGGGATACTACCAGTTCTTCACGTTCCTCAATGCTCGCTACCAGTTCAGCGTTCGTGCTGCGTAGCTCTGCAATTGCCTTTGCCGCCTCTTCTTTAACCAGCTTCAATTGTTCCAGCATTTTCGCGTCTTTCTCGTCAATAAACATTTGCAGACCTTGACGCAGGATGTCATATGCTTCTGCACTTGCAGACAATTGGCTGATGCTTAGGCTTCCTATTTCCAAGGTATCCAACAAATAAGCTGTTTCAGCTTTAGTTTCTTCTACCAGCGCCACGTGCTGTGCTTCAATCTGCGCCTGATATTCCAAGTCACTGATTTTGTTGCTGACCGCATTCAGTTCATTTAGCAGTTCCATGGGATTTCCGACCTTAACGCCATTATTAACAGCAACAATGTTGTCCTCGATCTCCTTTTTTTGCTGCTTCAGCAACTCAATTTCCGCTACACTCATTTGTCAAATCTCCTTTATGACCGTATATGATTATTTACTATTATTATACACTATTTCCCGGCATATTTGGTATATAAATCGTAGTTTTACGCAATATTTTATGCACTTTTATTGTTGTGATCTGGCGGTTTACCCATGCGTTTGTATGGGCTTCTGTAATCCTCTTGGTGCCATCTTTGTATCTCTCCGGTAACTTGGTTGCGGACTGGCTTAATAATGGCTGTAATCGACCCACAGGTGTCCATATGCACGATATCTAGTCCAATGTTAAACCATGCTGCTTTCATGCGCTGACCTCCTTGATATAAAGATCCGGGTACTGAATCATGAACATCCGTTTCTTAAGCTGGTAGACAGCAGTCTTAAATCCTTTCACATCCTCAATCTCTTGGTGACCGTCTGCATAAGTTACTAAAAAGTCCGCTTTGTATTTTATGGACGCTACTTTCTTCCCTGTGGCCTTGTTTACTCTACCCTCCATAAGTGTATAGACCGGCTGCAAGACGATGTCTGTGACCACTCCAGCGCGTTTCAGGAGCATTAGCTCTTGGTATCTATGAGCCTCCGCACCAGAAGCAAACCATATTCCATTAACTTGCGTCTTTCTTGCTCCGTACTTGTTTGCCATCCTTTTTCACGCCTTTCTTGCTCATCATGTAGTGACTCTTGTTTCGTGGTGTTGGATTAAGCTGTCCGTACTTTTCCCAATCCTCTGCGGTCATTGGGGTAGTTATGCATTCACTGTGGACTGTCTGCCTATTGGGCGGCGGGAAACTGGATACTACCGGCATAGGGGTGATACGGCGGTGTTTCTTTTGTCCACTACTCATTTTATTACCTCCAAACGTCCATAGTCTTCTTCAGTTTCACAAGATGGACATACGAATGATGCATCCATACATCCAATTTCGTCTATCCGAGTGATTTCCATTGCTCCATACTTTGCAGCGGTTGCATAATTCCAAGCTTCTGCAATATTAACGCGTTCGCAGTTTGGGCATTTGTATAATTTCGATAATGTGTCTGGCTGTACTGGTGTGGGGTCAAAGGTGCCGGCGTGGATTGCGTGCATCGTATATCGGTAGGCATCTTCTCTACCTTCGCAGTACATTTTGTCAGCAACTCCCGGTGTACCATAATACTGTTCTTTGTCTTTCAGCCATTCCAGTAGCTTATCTGCGTCTATCAGTTTCATGTTTGTTGTTCCTTTCTTTATGGGGAGCAGAAAGCCCTATACGGCCTCCGGCTCCGCCTGAGTATTTCGGTCGCTTCGATTGCCTCCGGCCTACAAACAACCTTTCAGCGCTTTAATCAGCGCTTCGATATCGGAGTTTTCATATACCATGAACAGTTGGTTTTCATCGAACATTCCGTCACGACTTCCACAGTTTAGATCCAGCTTGAAGGATGTGCCGTTCTCTTCTGCATCTGTGAGTCTGTCGCTTGCTTCATCACATGTTTCTCCATCCACGTTGAACAGAAGGTCTTGATACAACCAGTCGTTTGTCCATGTGTCCCCTTTGATCATCAATCCTTCGGATACTTGCGGCATGTAATGGGAATACACGGTACCGGATGGCATGGATAGAAACTCTTTGCGGTTAACGATCCTCATATCCTCTTCTCCCCCTTATACCTCTTCCAGATTGTCAGAATTAGTTACTACCGATGTGAACGGGTCCACCTGGAGCCATACCTCGTCCACATCCACGTTAATTTCTACGCTCATTACTTGACCTCTGACTCCAGCGCACGGACCGTCAATTACCTTGTAATCTCCCATGATTGTTATCTGTTGCATCTGTTATCCTCTCCCTTTGGGGTCTCTGCCCCCTTATAAGTTAAGTACCAGACCATATACGGCCTCCGCTACGCTAAGTATTGCGGTCGAATCGGAGGCCTGACGGCCAATTACATTCCTCTTTGCCTCTCTTGCCACTTTCGAAAATACTCTGCGCTCACATGACTGTTAATGTTCTTGTAGTCAAACGGCTGTTCGCAACGCGGACAATACGGAAGCATTTTCCCACGTTGATAGTCCCTTTCTAAGCTTTTGAACATCACTGAGTGTGGTTTCTCTTTCAACCATTGCAGACGCTGCTGGTTTAAAGACTCATGTTGCCTATTGAGTTGATCGTAATGTTCAGCAAGGTGTAACATCGCTTCAAACGGGTCTACCGTCATGCCACAATCGCAGGTGATTTCACGATTAACCTTATCAACAGTGAAATGTTTCTCGTCTCCACATGTGCACTTACGTGGTTTGTGCCGTTCAAGTCGGATAACATCAAGGGTGATTATCTTGTCGCTCTCTGTCTTCTCTTCCCTTGTGAGTGTCATTGGTTAGCCTCCTGTTCTGCTAGTGGTTTAAGGTGCTTATCTGGATTAGGCACTCTCTTCGACCAACGTCCGCAATCAACATCCGCCCAACTTCTATCCTTTGCCATACGAATGATCAACCCAACCCCACCAGTCTGAAATTTAATCCAGTCACCTTTTTTGAGTGTCATTGGTATCTCCTTCCTCAACCTTGCCTATGGCCTCCAATGCCCTCTGCGTAATGTCATAAGGCAGCACATGTGAGTAATTACGGATTATTACGGCAAGCACGTTCTCGGCCGCGTAGAACTGTCTGCGGGACAGTTTCACATCAGATACAAGCTTTGTAATATCGCCCCGTACGGCCATGCTGTTGTATTCCGGCTCCACGCTGTTTCCTTCACCATCCGTGGACATTGTGCGGTATTCCTTGCTGAGTTCATCCAATTGCTGATTTGTAAAATATGCGTTCATGATTTATTTGACCTCCTTGGGTGCTGGGGTATCTGGGTAAAAGGTATGTTTGGGTGTTTGTGTCATATCCTGTTCCTCCCTTAGTGGGAGAGGAGGGATACTCCTACTCCCTTAATGATCTGTTTCGGCCCCCGGCTACGCCTGGGATTATTCCGCCGGATGGTGGCCTACCGGCCTAGTGCATCATCTATCGCTTTTATCGCAGCCATGATTGGGTAGATCTGTTGTGGCCTCACTGCATTGCCTAAGGCCTTTAATCGAGCTTCGTCCAGTTTTCGGGAAACCCCATAAGTTGCTCTACCAAATCCGGCGGTGGATACTTTAGGTCGTGTACTTGGCGGCAATAGTCTCGAAAGTTGTTGTTTGGCCCTCTCCCACATCTCGCTGCTGCTTCTCGTGATCTCCCCCCCCGGTAATCGCTGGCTATCGGCGTAGGCAAGAATGAAAACCCGTTCTCTTTCATATTGTGCGTCAGAAGCCGCAGCCGGAATAATGAACGGTTGCGCGGAGTACGCGATGTTGTCCAGGTCATCAAGCACAGAGTCGAGTCCCATAGTGATGTGTCCAGCAACATTTTCGCCAACAAACCAACGGGGTCTGATCTCTTCCAGTAGGCGCTTAACCTCTGGCCAGAGGTGGCGGTCATCATTTTCGCCTTCTCGCTGCCCGGCAACACTAAAAGGCTGGCAAGGGTATCCGGCGGAAACAACGTCAATTGTTCGCCCATTTCCAACGATTCCATCTTTTATCAACCTCGCTCTCGTTAGTGTCTTCACATCATCGTATATAGGGACGCCAGGGAAGTTTTTCTGTAGCACCTTAACTGGGTATGGCTCACGTTCGCAAAATGCCACTGTCTTCATGCCGGCCCACTCAGCTGCTAAATCAATCCCGCCGATTCCGCTGAACAGGCTTAAGTGATTCATGTCGTCACCTGCGATAGCGTGATATATGCCGCCTCTGCCCTCTCTCTGGGGCTTGCGATCAGCAGTCTACTTATATCCCATTCATTCCAATTGCTGGCGCGGTTATAGTTTTCTTCGCCATATACCACGATTGATAGTTGATCAACATATAGTTCGTAATTTACCTCTATAGCCTTTGCCTGTACCTCTAGAGAGGCAGCAGGGTCAGTGCATGGGTCCCAATTCTCCGGCAGACGGAAGCGATTTTCATCAATCCACCAAACAAAGTCACGTTTCTTGTTTGGATCTCCGCCGGCCTTCCATCCCATCAACACCGCCAGCGCCTGGTTAAGCTCCGGGTTGGTCATTGTCTGTACCTGTGTCATGGCTGTGTCTCCCCAACTTCAAGTGCAGATTTAGCAATGTGATAATAAGAGTTGTTCCCTGCGCAAGCGCCATCTGATTTTATTTTCTCCAGCGCCTCCCGTTGCCGGGCTATGGTCTGTTGTGCCTCTACTAATCTGGCGTTCTTCACGTCCATAGCCAACCCTAACTTTTTGTTCAGCCTCTTAAGTCGCTCTAACTTTTGCTGCGCATCTTCCAACTTGTAAGTTGTGCCGATAAATTGTTGTTGTGCCTCTGCCAACTCATCGTTCTTTTCTACAAAGTCATCCCGCCATTGTTTCGCTTCATCTTGCCATTCCTTGATCTTTTGCTCTGCCTCTTCTAGAGCAGCCAGCGCCCCTTTTAACTCTTTCTTTGTTGCTAAAAGTTCGGCTCCCATCATAGATATTGTCATTCCCATTTCTTCAATGTGTTCGTTCGGCGTCATAACGTCTCTCCTTCGTTGTTAGTGGATGTATTAAGGGCTTTACGGGCCATTTTTCCAAAGTCTGCTTCGATGAATGTTAATTGATGTTGTGGCTTCCTAAAGTACATATCTTCGTCTGCGTAGAACGATAGGGCTTTGTCCTTTTCTTCTAGGAGAGAAATTAGGTATTTAAAGTCTTTCAACGCTATTGCTGCAAGTATTGTATAGTCTGGAATCAATGCTACTCCGTCTTCTAAAATTTCATACGCCGCTTTCATCTCTGTTAGTTTATTCATGGGAACCACCTATACGGCCCCCGGCTGAAGCCTGAGCGGATTCTGTCGGAACGATGGCGCTATCGCGCAAAACCGGTTCGTATTCATCATTGCGGATTACGCTCGGAACACCTGTCTTATGATCAACAATGAGTGTGTAGGTTGTTGAATCCCATTCCATCGTCTCCGGTTCATCAAAAAGCGCTACATGGCATATCGGACAATCTTCTAACACGTGATCATCAATCTCATAGAATTCACCTTCACACTCCGGGCAGCACATTCTTCTAATTTGCACCGCCATATTACTTGTTTCCCAGAAGTTAATACTCTTCTTTTCCATTACCTTCACCCTCTCACCTAATATCCGTTACCATGATCGCGCCACATCATTTCCCAAAAATCTTCTGTTTGTTCAAAACATTCATCACATTCAAGCACCCAGTTAAGCGGTTCCTCAACGTACGCCGTGTTGGTTCTGCGTATCCATGTTGATTCTTTTTCCTGCTGGCATCTGGAACACTTCATCTCTTAGCCTCCTGTAAGCCCCGTAGAGCGCTTAAAATTTGTAACCCTCATAAATACCTTTCCTTGAGGTTATAACGTCTGTGTGGGGCTTGTATTAGCTGTGAAACGGATTCATTTGCTTCTCTGCTTGTTCGATTATCTCTGTCCGGTACTTTTTAGAGCCCTTCCCGGTTATGGTCCATTTCCGTTTGGTCTTCCATCCGTTCTTCCAATCCACCCAGTGCGAATACGTAGCTTCAACATCTATTCCATCACCTTTGCAAATGAACCACCGTTTTCCGACTTTGTTGACGTCTATGTTCATCCCTGTTTCCTCCCTTGTTATGCCGCCTCAGCCTGCTCACGTTCCCATTCATCCACGATACTAGTGTCCATTCCGAAGGATTCCAGGCCCTTACGCCACCATAAGGCGAAGTCTTTGTCGTATAGGTCGTAGTCGTCTATTGGTTTGGTCATGATTTTACCTTGTTACTTTCCTGATCAGTCAACCAGTCGCAATATGATTGGCAGTCTTCTTCGGTTTTGAAATAAGCCTTGTAATAATCTTTAATGTCCTCAAATTTTTCGCCTGCCCAAATGAACTTTGCAACGTCTGAAACCCCTAAAGACTCTAATTCCATTCCGTCCGCTCTATCAACAGAGTACGATTTATACCAAGCCATAAATTTTCCATTTCTAACTTCAAACGAAGAACAAATATTTGTTCGGGGCTCATAGATTAAAATATTATTTTTGCATGAACAATCTTCTACCATTTCCTTTCCTGAAGGTGATAGGAATGGAATTCGTCTCTTATCGTCACACTTATTACATTTTGGACCGCTCATCCATTTCGTTCGTGGAGAAAATAATTCAGCCTTGAAATCACCCATTAGTTCTAAAAGACGTTCGCGCCGCACTTCATTTTTCAGATTGTTTTTCTGAATTCCCAGTTCTGCAACCTTTTGGTTGTATTCACGCTTAATTGATTCAAGGTTCTGCTTAACTTCCTGCAACTCTGCATTTTCTTTCCGCAACCGTTCAATCTCCGCTTTATGCTCTTCTTTGACTGCATTCAGCAATGATTCTTTAAATGCGTCTACCTGCTGTTCAAACTCACTTGGCTCATTGTAATAATCCTCATCGTAGTAACTCACTGTTCATCCATCCTCTCAACTGATTGATTTAAGCCGACTCATTCTTGTTAAGTGCTCGCCGGTCTGGCCCCAACATTTCAATTTGAATTGCCTTTCCGTCTATCCGGCTTCCGATTTTCCCACCATTCATGGGTAACCGCTCGCGTATCCGGCCTAGCGAATAATTGCTGGTCATAATGGTCACCTTGTTGTTCTTCTGGCGCTCGTCGATGATGCTGAATAGTTTACCTTCGGCCCACTCCTTGTATTGTGCCGTGAAAATATCGTCAATCATCAGTATTGGTACACTGTAATACCGTTGTAGTACTTCATCCTCGGAATCTTCGCTCGCCCGGTTGTATGTAGCCTTGATGTCTGAGAATAAGCGTTCCTCAGTGACATAGATCGCTGGTATCTTTCGGTATGAAAATGCGTTAGCCATGCACTGCATCAGGTACGTTTTCCCGGTCCCGTAGGCGTTTAGAATGGCACCTTGCTCCTTGGAAGCTCCCGGAACCCGGGCATCATCGCCAAAGATGTACAGCCATGTACCAAGTTCCAGATGTCGCTTAATGTCTCGTACAAAGTCGATAGCCACTCCAAACTGCTCGCGGTTCATGTTGTCAATCGTTGCCGTTTTGAAGGTATAGCCGCGCTCTTTTGCGTTGAAGCTCTCTGAGGCGTTGTATTTCTGGAACATTCGCTCTGTGTGGCAACTACAGTTTTCAACGACTGCTATCTGCACTGGGATCTGATATCCTTCCGGCTGCTCCCACCTGAATGTGTTAATCGTTCCAGTGTAGTCGCACTTCTCGCAGCCCTCAGTCGAAATTGCTGGCGCGTCGTTGTACTTCTTCGGTGGTAAGTCCTGATTCTCGTCCGGGGCTTCCGATGAAGTTTTCAGCGCCTCTGCTCGCAGCCTTTCGACTCGCTTCAGAAGGTCCTGCATAACCTGCCCCATACTTTCCACTGTTTCCGCCTCCCACTGCGATTAATGTGTAATCCTTGTATCGTTCATCGTTTAAAAATGTCTTCGGATGCTTGATGTATTGCTGCTCCGTTTGCTTGTTCTCGCAGTCAGTAGCGTAATTTGTAGCACATTTAATAATGAGTTCTGGGGTTTCGCCATTTTTGATTACCTTTGTCCAAGTTTTGAAGGCTTCTACTTTTCCAAGTTTCCGTGGATACACATTCCAGAATTCATCGAATTCGGGGGTATATGTTTTAATAGATTCCTTTTTAACCTTGTTATCTTTGTTTACCTTCTTATTATTGTTCCCCGACTGTTCCGCTGCTGTTCCTCCACTGTTCCCCGACTGTTCCAAGTTATGTTCCAAGTTATGTTTTCGGTAACTTTCAAAACCTTGGTATTGCTCGTAATTTACTACCGTGAATACTGTTCCAAGTTCATGTATTCTCGTGCGTATCCTCTGCGACTGTTCTAACCTCTTAATGCAACGGCTTATCACAGAAACTGAGTAAGTTTTGATTTGTCGGTTCTCGATGTATTCCAAGTCGCTTTGCAATTTTCGTATGGATCTACACCACTCCCCACGTTGCAAAAACAAGTCTTCGGATTGCTTGTACCCTTCTTCTGCATATATCGCATTACCATATATCAGGAAGAATAACCGGAAATCTACGATGTTTTTCCATATCGGATTTTCGAAAACCTCCCGGCTCGTTTGGAATGCACCTGCCATTGGCTACACCGCCCACTTTTTCAGGTACTCTTGCACCGCCTTATCTAGCAATTGCTGCATTGGAATGCCGCGCTCTACGCAGAACATTTTCAGCCGCTTATGCTCGTTAGGATCAAGACGGTAGGGGATGTTTTTTAACTTCTTTGTGTCGTTCATATTCTCACTCCCTCATGTTCCTTTGACGTCATATTATCATGACTAGTCATGACGTGTCAATACTTATCATTCTTTATTATTAACTGTATTTATGGTTATACTAAGTATGGAGGTGTAATGACATGTCACAACGTGTTCCATACGCAACAAAAATTGAAAAAGATTTAAAAGAAAAACTGATTAAACTTTCAGAGTTGAGCCGTATTCCTCAATCAAAACTTATGGATGAAGCTATTGAAGACTTGCTAAAAAAGCATGCTGCATTTTTCGAAAAATAGGGGTGAATGAAAATGTTCAAATTCACAATGGAAAACCAGTTGAAACAATTTATAATTGATAATTTCAACACATATTTCGACTTCGGATTGATTACTACAGAATACTCAGTTCGCGGCGGAAGAATTGATATATTAGGTGAAGACGATGAAACAATTTACATTATTGAAATCAAAAGAGATTTTGTAACATCAGATACCATTGTGCAATTACAGCGTTATTTGGACACCTATAAATCAGATAAAAAGTTGATTGGTATTGCCGTTGCTCCTAAAATTGATAACTCTGTAGATTTAACTAACGTTCCAGAAAACATATGGGTCAATATTCTTCCTGATGTTGAATATGTTCCGAATCCAGATAGTAAGGTTAAAGTTTCCGTAACGCTTGATCTTGACGTAGCAGCATATATTAGTGAATTGGCTGAGAAGGATGACCGATCCGTTAGCTCGATGATAAATGTCATCCTTCGCAACCATATGAAGGATAGCAAGGAAGACTAAGCGCTCTTTAACTGCTGCAGCTCAGCCTCCAGGGCCTGAATCCTCTCTTTCGAGAACTCGACCATGTGAAGGTATTGCTCCCTATTTGCCACTGTGCGGGATTCGTTCAAGCGTCCTTCGTAGATAGGGAGCCAACTCTTCCAGTCTTCTAATTCGCTTTTGAGTTGCTCTTGTCTGGTCATAAGTTCACCACCCCGAATAAATCAACTTGTCCCTCGTAGTCCTCTGCATCAACGATGTACTCACGCTCCAGCCAGCCTGCCGGGGCGTTTTTGCCGTAGTGGAAGAATTGCTGTTCTACAGGCGCACCCGGAATCCGGCAGGGATTCGCTGCGGCGGCTGTCTCTGTCCATACCCAAAATGTTTTTGCGGTAACGCGGGGGCCACTGGTCATGCGCTCACCCCTTTCTGCTTCCGCCGCGCCCGGACCTCGTCTTTCAACACATCAGCGATGCGGAGTAGCTTTTCACCTGTGTTACATTCGGTGTTACAGTGCTTTTGCAGCCGGTTATAGGATGGATTGGCCCATTTCTTGTCATTGCGTGTGGTACAGGTTTTGCATACTTTTAGGTAAGCGTCCATTTCTTTAAGTGCTTCTTTCCTCTCCATTTCGCGCCTCTTTCAGTAGATTTTTTATAAGTTCAGCCTGATGGTCATCAAATGTGAATAGCACACGGTACTCAGATCCTCTTAGAGAGCGTTTCAGCGTACGTTCGATAGATTCAACGGACCTAAGGAAACGTGCATCAGCGAGACGTTTGTCTTCGTCTGCGTAGATGTTGTGAATTTGAGATTTCAAGTCCAAGAATTGTTCCCAAAGTTTCATCATGCTTCCTCCTTATAGGACCAGTAGTTTTTACCATTTCCTTCGCTATAGTAGAGCCGTAACATTGCGCCGTATTGTTTCTTCCATGTGCGTCCGGCGAATTCGTTATCGCACCAATCATGACATGTGCCTTTGAAGCCGTGAGTACCGCATAGGTTCATGATGTTGGCCGGATCGTAACCCGGACCCATATGTGCTGCTTCGACAATATGCCCCTTGCTGAGATTCTTCGATGTACCGCAGCGCTCACAGACCGCTACGTCCGTTCCCATAAGCTCCATAGAGCGCCTGTTCACCTCTGCCCTAACCTCGCCAGTAACTTTGGTGATCGCGCCTCTCAGGCGGTTGTGTCGCTTGTGGTGATCAAGTATGCCCTCACGCCATGGGGCTACCTTCTTCTTTGGCTTCTTTCGCATGGTCACACCTCACATCGAATTTAGTTTATTGATGAACACACGGGCCTCTGAACTGGTTAACTCCTTTATGCTTTCCCTACCAGGAATTGCCGATATCATGGCTCTGAAATCATCCTCAGGTATTCCTTTTTCACTTTTGATCTTATGGCAGTATCTAATCTGAGCATCGCTGATAAGTGCTGCTGGACCAGATGATGTTGATTGGGTATTTGTATTGGCTGGTGGATTGGAAGCCCTTGGTGGGGCTGCTGGTGGCTGTGCAGGCGCATTAGAAGATTGCTCGCCGTCATCATCCTCCCCGGTATTCAGTGAAAGCATGGCAGAGAGACTATACCTCCGCGCATACGTGGTGCAGCTGCCAATGCCCTGTGGATCATTTTTCACAGGCTTCATAGTGAGTGGTTCAGACTCTATCCACTCCCCGGATTCATGTACAAGCATGGTTCGAAGGGTATATTTCTCCCCATCTCCACCTGGGAACTGCATTACCACAAGCCCATGTTTTGCAAGGATAGGCCGTACCTCATTTACAATGGTGTCCAATGTGGCGTATGCGTTCTTGAAGTGCGGGTTACTCGCGTCTTTTTCGATGATTTTCACTTCAAGGTTAAACGCAACCAGCGCTTTTGCTAGATTTACAATGGATTCACTCTTGTTGCACATTCGTATCAACCCCTATCAATTCGTATGTGATGTGCACCCGCTGAGCAGTGTAATCAAGTGGATTCGGCGGGGCATAGCTGTTGTGATTCAAAAAATCATATAGAGACTCTTCATCGCTCCACTTAGTGACTTTCATAAAATCAAATGTTTGGTTACCTGCAACATCAATGAAATATCCATCCTTGTGGCGAATGATGTACTTTGTGCGTTCATCACGGGTCTTCATCTGCGTGAATCCTCGTAATGTGCTATATAGTCATTGGCCTGCGCCAACTGTCGCGCTAAATCCTCGTTCTCGGATTTGAGTTGTTGGTTTTCGTCGCGTAACTGTTCCCAACTTTCAGGCATGTTCCATTCCTCCTAAAGTTTTGGTATACTGTGATTGAATATTTTAATATGCGACTTTCAACGGGCTGCCCTGCATGGCGGCCTGTTCTCGTCTCCACACCCTTGCGTAGTTCTTAAAGCACGTCATCACCCAACGCCTGTCCTTCGGTTTCAACTTCGCCATTTCCAGGTAAAACGTCCGGTCTTGCGGTATCATACCTTTCCCATCTCTATCAACACCGCCGCATGTTCCTTTACTTCCTGAACATATTCCATCATTTCCTGAGCAAGATTCTCCATATCTTCGAGGTTCATGTGAGTTTCCATTTTGATATCACCCTTGTCGATACTCAATGTGAATATCTCCATTTTCGGATGATTATTGTAATTATTAGCTGCTGCTGATTTACCGCCCATTGTGAACAAATATTTAACTTCCATTTCACTCTCTCCTTTATAATGTGATATAATGTCGGCTACCGTTCTAAGCAGATTCTTTCAGCTCTCTTTCACTCGTTTTTGCTTCATGCTCTTCCCATGTCATTACTTCCTTAGCGCGAAATCCCTTCTCATGAAGACGAATAAAGAGGCTGTCTAGATCAACCGCAGACCATGATAGTAGATGTCCGCATTCTGTCTCGATGTACCACTCTATACTAGGTGGCGGCGGTGGGTACTTAACTTGCATCGTCAAACCCTCCCAGCTGCCGTACAAACGGCTTGATGGTACTTGTCATGGCTTCATCCTTGCAGGCTGTGCAATGGGGTTGTAGCGTTTCGTAGACTTCCCATTCGGCTTCTCGTTCACCGCATCCGCACATTGGTGTGTAGGAACGGTATGGGCTTGGCTTGGGCTTGTCCGCTGGCTTGTGATACCGCTTGTGCGTCTCAATCAATGTGAACTTGTTTATATCCTCGCGTCTTTTAGCCAACTTTCTTCTCCCCCTTCATATGTGCCTCCATCAGCTGCTCTCTGTACTTCTTGTTCATCCGCGCCAGTCTTACGTGCAATTTGTACCATGCTTGTGGTGATAATCCAGGGTTTACGCCTTGTGGTTGTACTTTCATGCTGTAACCTCCTTGGGAATAAATTCCTTTCATAGTGAAACTATTTTTGTTAGATTAGTGAGAGCGGTTATCAAGCAGCGGTCAAAAACTTATTAATGAAGTAAATTTGGCCTTTTCCAGTTACCTTAGTGGTGTAAGTCAGCTTGATTGTTCCGTCTGAACTTCCTCGGTGACCAGTCTTGATTTCAAACAGTCCCATTTCCATTGATCGTTGTGTAGGTCGGTTATACTCTGTACCGGACTTGATAAGGTATCCTTCTTCGCGTAGCCATCTGTACAGCCGATGCTCACCGATCTCTACGCCTTTTTGTCTCAGTAGCTTTGCGAGATCAGCAACCAGGATGGAATCTTTAGAGATTTCTACAGATTCGGCAAAGTGAACTTTTGGTTTGTCGGATTCTATCTTTTGTTCGAGAAACTTATTTTTCTCTTGCTCGTCTTTAATCTTGTTTGCTAATTGGATAAGAAAGTCTGGTGATGTGATTGCTTGTTCAATGGTTTGTGGTGTCATGTAAGCTCCGTGTTTACGGATGCTTGGTATTACTTCGTGCGTGATCCAACGTTTGAATTGTTTGGCTTCTGGTTTGCGGCTGCCGAGAATTAGGGAGTATAGGCCAGGTTCGTTGACAATCACTACTGTGGGGTTTCCACGATTACCCTCATTTAAAATGATGGTATTCTTTTCATCTTCATCTAGTCTTGATATTGCTTGACTCGGATTGCCTACTTCCAGAACATCACAAACATCTTTTGCAATGAACCACGGTTCTCCATCAATTACAGTGCTGCGAACTTGCTGTTGTCCGTAAATGAAATTTTGTAGCTGGTTCATACATAATCACTCCTTAGGCTGATTTTTTACTTTTTTGACGACTTACTCGTCCTTGTTGGGCAAAAAAAAGAGACATTTCGAATCCTAGTACATCCGCAATACTTTTTGCTGTGGACCCACCAGCATTTGCAGTACCACGTTCAATGTCAGCATAGTAACTACGAGATATTCCACTCATCTCAGCAACTTGAAATTGTGTTAAACCCTTTGACAATCTAATTTGTTTTAACCAGTGACGCATATCGATTCTCCTTTCTGACGAGTATCTCGTCGTTGTCGATGTTATAAGTATATGACGAGTTTGTCGTCATGTCAACACATAAATACTATTATCTAGTCAAAAGTTCTGATTTTGTTTAATGTCGAGTATTTCGTCATTATAATGATAAATGAAGGAGGAATTCACTTGTTCTCAATTAGATTGAAAGAGCTAAGAAAGAAAAAAGGACTAACACAAAAAGAGGCAGCTTTGCAACTATCTATTCCTAGAACAACATATTCAGGATATGAACGAGGAACATCCGAACCTGATTTCAATACTTTAAATAAGTTAGCTAGGTTTTATGAAGTTGATTCAAATTGGCTTTTAGGGGATAAAAAAGAGAGCGAATACACGCTCCCTGAAGAAATTATGGTTCGTATCATTAAAGAGGCCGAAGAAGAATTCAAGGTTAGTTTACGGGACGATCCTGTTGTTGAATCAGCTGTAAGGGAGTTAGTTCAGCATCTTGCAAAGATGAAAATGAGCGTGAATAAAAAAAATCAATGATAGTGTCTTCGTCAATACGCATTCCTTTTATCTCTATTATTTTACCAGCTAATTTTCTTGACAGTTCGTCCATGTAAACAACTCCTTAAGAGTTTAATGCAGCGATGTTGATTAAATAATACCACATCACTGGTAACAAAAGAACAGGTGTTCTGTTTTTAGTTTAAAAAAATATAAGGTGGCAGTATGATGGAGTATGTACCCGTCAGCTGTCGCATTCCTTATTTGCTTAAAAGGATAGGCAAGAATCAACAATGGCTAGCGGATAGTACTGGTCTTAGTAAGCAGCGTGTATCGGATATCGTACACTTGAGAATGGATAATATCACGATACAACGCGCCGCAATCATTGCTTACTATCTTGACTGTACAATTGATGATCTTTTTAAATGGGAATGGCGATAGCGGAGTGGCTTAGCCGCTCTCGGGTAAGAGTACCATTTAATTGGTACTATTAATTCCGTATGTACATATTGTGAAACATGTCACCTTCTTTGTAAATAGTTTATGAAGTTAATATATCAGACAAGTTATGAAAACACTGTCGAATGGTGACGAAAGAAAGGTGGGGTGTAGCCCCACTACCCCAGTTGACTTTTGAGGTTAAATCTGCTTTTTTACATTACAGTGCATCCCATCGACAAACGTAACCACAGATCCATTGTTATCAATCGCCTTTATATTGTCTACTCTGTTTTGGTTGATTACAATATCCTTTCCAACAAGCGTAAAGCCATATTGTTCCCAGGCTTTAGCAATGTCCGATAAAGTAGTTAGTGCCAGATACGATCCACGCGCAGTATGAAATGCAAGCACGCTGCTTGAATTTTTTGTGCGGTCCCATAAATCGATGGCGTTCACTTCATTTATAAGGTCTAGCAAGACAAAATCACTGTCTTCCCCTGTCCTACCATGCATTTTAACTGTTAGTAATTTCATGATGTTATCCCCCCTACGCATAACACAAGCAATTTTAATTTTACTTTATTGAGATAAAGTAATCATTGCGTAAAATATGACAAGTAAATTATAGTAAGTGTTGGGAAATGACGAAAAATAACCGCTATTGCGGAATTAGGGGTGTTTCAGGTGAAAAAGAAGATTATTGGTATTGTTGTGGCGGCAAGTTTAGCATTGACTGGTGTTGTAAGCGCTGCTAGCATGTGGGGTACGTATAAAGGGAATGAAATAATTAGGATTACCTCAAATGGTTCTGCATTGAAACAGTCAGATGTTCCAGCTATTAGTTACAATGGTCGTACGATGGTTCCTATAAATATGTTGAAAGATATTGGTATAGTTTATACATGGAATCAATCAACTAAAACTGTAGACGTTATGAGTAATATAACACCATCAACATCCATGACAACGAAAGAAAATATTACTAAAGCTAATATGTATAAATACATGGAGGATCTTGGTGAAAATTTAAATTCATTATTGAATACCTATAGGTTTGATTCAATCACAAGTAGTGTAGGTGGAAACATAAGTGGATCAAGTACTACCGGATTATCTCAAAATATTAATGATTACAATACGTTTTTGAATAGACAAGATGTAGTTAGTTATAGTAATGAATCGTATGCAAACAAAGCGCTTGATGATTATTACAAAGCTATAGACGAGATTAAAATTATGGAATCACTTATAAACACAAATAGTTTCAAAACGAACTCTTCTGCGTCAAATAATTTCCAAACACATTTAACACTCGCGTCAAATTATATTAACGACGGTATTTATCAATCTTCTCAAGGGTTTATGAAATGGATATATGAATCTGGGAAGTGAGTTTAAATTCTCGCAGGCCATACTCAATCCAGGTATGGTCTTTTTGTTACCCCTACCCTACAATACAGACATAGAGAGATTTAAGGAGTGAATCGTGTGAAAGCAGCAATATACATTCGCGTATCTACTGACGAACAAGCCGCTGAAGGATTCTCGATTGATGCACAGAAGCGCCGGTTACTAGCGTATGCAGATTCACAGGACTGGGAAGTATCAGAGGTATATATAGATGATGGATGGTCTGCAAAGGACCTGAAGCGCCCGGAGATGCAGCGTATGTTAGGGGACCTGGAGAATCAGCTCTTTGATGTGGTATTGGTATATAAACTAGACCGTATGACACGATCCGCCAGCGATTGCGACAACCTCATAAAGATGTTCGAAGCACATAACGTCAAGTTTCAGAGCTGTACAGAGTCGTTTGAGACACGAACCGCCACAGGTAGACTATTTATCCGTCTGGTGGCTGACATCGCTCAGTGGGAGCGTGAGAACACCGCAGAGCGTGTGCGTATGGGTATGGAGCAAATGGTTCACGAAGGGCGTAGGCCAGGAGGTCCGATAAACTTTGGGTATGATAAAAACGAGAAAATTGTACAGGAAGAATATACACAGATTAAACTGCTACGAAACTTTTATATGCAAGGGCTGGGCTTGAAGGGAGTCGCCACAAAGCTTAATGACATGGGTCTACTTCGTCGTGGATACAGATGGACTTCATTCAGCGTGTGGTACATTTTGGACAATCCCTACTATGCTGGGAAACTGCGCTACGGCACAAAGAAATCAAATGGTAAGTATGCGAGTCGCAAAAAAGAAGGCGTTGTGGATCTGACATTTGCGGACGGATCGCAGGAGTTAACATTCAGTTGGGATGAATATCAGGAGCATAAAGAAGAGATGGCAAGAAGATCATTTACAGGTTATTCGAAGGTGCGGGAATACTGGTTCTCTGGCGTTTTGAAATGCAGCAAATGCGGCGGGAAGATGACAGGAAGATACCACCAGAATAAGCGCCAGGATGGCAGCTATAATAAAATCATTTCCTATATATGTTCCAGTCGGCAAACTGGTAAAGGATGCACGATGCCGATGTTCCGGCAGGAACTTGTCGAATCCTTGCTGCTGGAATGGATCGGAGAAAGGTTATCCACAGATTATTCAGCTATCCGTGAATTAGCAGCTACGACAGAAGAAGACCCAATGATTGACCTTCGTAAAGATTTGAAACGCGAGATAGATAAGGTCCGGGAACGGCGCAAAAAGTGGCAGCGTATGTATGCAGATGACCTGATATCCCAAGAGGAACTACGGGAACATAATGCAGACGAGAAGCAGAATGAGGAAATGCTGATGGCAGAGCTTGAAAAGATGCCAACGTTCAATGTCGAAGATTTATCAGAACAAAATGAAATGTTATTCGGACTGCCTGAAGTATGGGACCAAATGGACGATGTGGATAAGCATGAAATGATTTTGGATATCTTCAAAGAAATTACGTTATACACACCCCTTGACAAAGCACATGGACGCAAAGGTCAGTTCATTCCAGCCTCCATTGAGAGCGTTGTATTTAACTAATCGTGTGCGGTTTAATATCCTCGGTTA
>NZ_FNGM01000033.1 GCF_900102965.1 Paenibacillus jilunlii
GCCTTTCATCCCAAGCCCAGGAGGGCCAAGGAATTATCCGGTATTAGCTACCGTTTCCGGTAGTTATCCCAGTCTAGAGGGTAGGTTGCCTACGTGTTACTCACCCGTCCGCCGCTAAGCCAGGTTGGAAGCAAGCTTCCAACAAGACTCCGCTCGACTTGCATGTATTAGGCACGCCGCCAGCGTTCGTCCTGAGCCAGGATCAAACTCTCCAATTAGTATTGAAAAGAGCGATTGCTCATTTTGAAACATCTGACGAGAATTTGCATTCTCTAATTTTGGATCTCACTTGCGTGAAATCCCACTCACTCGTTGTTCAGTTTTCAAAGATCAATGTCTTTTTCACTTCATCGTTGCTTGTCAGCAGCGACCTTTATAATATATCACAGCGCCTTCGTTTTAGTCAAGCGTTTTTTTAATTTAATTTTTCGCTTGGCTTATCAGCAAGTTATCAAAGGATATCCTGCCCAAAGGGCCGAAACTTAATGTATCACAGATTCAGAACTCGCGTCAACCTTTAAAACAAAGTTATTTTCAAACCCATTAGCATCAGTACTCCCGGAAGTCCAAGAACCGTTACAGCGCCTATAGTTGCAGGGTTCAGAGGAATATATATATCTGTCAGCAAACCCGAAAAATTCACTACATAAATGCCCAGCGCAGCCAAAAGGAGATGTGTGCCGAAGAGGCTGAGCCAAGCCCAGCCCAATTTTTTTCTGAAAACAATAAGAAGTAATAAAAGTCCGGATACAACCAGCACTGCCAGCGCAGCCATTCTTAGCATGATAATCCTCCCTTTTTTCCATCAACGGATATTAGAGCTGTGCGCGGTTAAGCCCCAGACTTTTGGCATGCTTCAGATGAATCTGATATTTGCGCTCTGCAGCTTCCAGAATATATATGGCGTAATCGATCTGATCCTGTCCCTTCGCCTCATCAAACATCAGATACGCTCTCTCCCACTCGGAGTGCGCCTCTTGAACTTCGAGGAACACGCTCCAATGATCGTCTTCTATTCTTTTTTGCTCACCATCGGCCTGCCTCCTGATACTCCACCATCCCATTTCAGACTCCTCCTTATATGAATAAGTTCCGGGCATAGCACTCAATTCACACCCTCGTATATTCTCATTCATATCGAAACAGGGACAAACTTAGAACCAGTGCGGTGGCAAAATAAGCGGAAATTATCTGCACGGAATATTCTCCGCCTTAAAAAACCCGAAATTCAGCAAAAAAAGGAGCCCCATGGGCTCCTTTGTATGAACTGATATTGCGCCTAAGCTGCTTAGAACAGCTCACGGCGGCCCTCGAGGGCCTTGGACAAGGTTACCTCATCCGCATACTCCAAGTCGCCGCCTACAGGCAGCCCGTGGGCTATCCTGGTGATTTTGATCTCGAAAGGCCGAACCAGGCGGGAGATATACATAGCTGTGGCTTCACCCTCAATATTGGGGTTGGTGGCCATAATAAGCTCCTTCACTTTCTCATCACTCAGACGGGTCAGCAGCTCCTTCAGACGGATATCATCCGGACCTATGCCCTCCATTGGTGAAATCGCCCCTTGCAGCACATGGTAATAGCCGTCGAATTCCTTGGTCCGTTCAATAGCCACCAGGTCTTTGGAATCCTGGACTACACAGATTACGGAGGCATCGCGGGTTTTGTCCTGACAGATCCGGCAGGGATCGGTATCCGTAATATTGCAGCAGACCGAACAGTAATGAAGATTGCGTTTGACGCTTACCAGGGCCTTGGCAAAATCAATAACCTCGTCTTCCTTCATATTCAGCACATGAAAAGCAAGCCGGGCGGCTGACTTCGGGCCAATTCCGGGCAAACGCGTAAACGCTTCGATCAGCTTGGCTAGCGGTTCTGGATAATACAAATTAATGGTTCTCCTTTGGACTGGATGAAGTAAGGTCTAGAACAAGCCAGGGATCTTCATTCCTCCAGTAAATTTACCCATATCATTATTGGCCAGCTCTTCCGCTTGGGTAAGAGCATCATTTACCGCAGTAATCACTAGGTCCTGCAGCATTTCGATATCATCGGGATCCACAGCCTCAGGTTTGATCTGGATCGAGAGCAGCTTTTTGTGGCCGTTGACTTGAACGGTTACCACACCTCCGCCGGATGATCCTTCAATAGTCTTGCTGCCCAGTTCCTCTTGGGCTTTGAGCATTTGCTCCTGCATTTTTTTGACCTGCTTCATCATTTGGTTCATATTGTTCATACATCGTCTCTCCTTTGGAATGCGCGCTTGGCGCTAATAGGCTTAACTATTCTTTTATGACAACGAGGTCTTCTCCAAAGAGCTGGATCGCCTCGTCAATCCATGGTTCAGTCCGGGTATCCCCGGTTTCGTGTTCATGCTCCAATTGAAGCTCTTCTGTACCGGTCTGCGCAGCTGTCTTCGTTGCAGCCTCGTTCCAGTCGCGGAGCATCATGGTCACAAGCCGGTAGGGTTTGCCCAGGCGGGCCGCAAACACGTTCTCAATTACCTGTCTGTTCGCAGGTTTCTCAGTAGTATCACGGTGAATCGTATTCTTAAAGGCAACCAGCACGGCATCTTCCATAACAGCCACAGGCTCTCCGTCGACAAACCATGCGTGAACCGTGACCTTCTCTTCCTTTACACCCTGCAGGACAACACTCCACTTCTTATACACTTCCGCAAAGTCGGGGCTGTCCTTGCCCGCAATAAACTTATCCAGCTGCGGCGGCAGCTTGGAAGGAGAGGATACCCGCGGCGCAGGCGCCTGGGCAGGCTGTCTGCCTGGATTCCCCTGCTCCCCGCGTCCTCCACCGGACATGGCGCCGGATTGCATAGCCTGCTCCAGCTTCTTCTCCAAGGCAGCAATCTGCCGTTTGAGAAGTTCCAGTTCACCAGAGTCCACAGCTGCAGCATTGCCGCTAATTACATTGGAAGAAGCCGCCTGCGGAGCGGTCCCGTTCTGCTCTTGTTGCTGCAGGCTGCACAGTTTCATCAGCGCTACTTCGAACAAGGTTTGCGGATGAGTTGCGTACTTCATCTCACCCAGATAACGGGTCAGCGTCTCTACGATTAAAAACAGCCGGTCCCGGGTGAATGCCGCCGCCATATCACGGAATTCTGTCGGATTCAGTACACGATCCGTTAGTTGATCGGCTCCCGGCACCATCTTGATCATAAGTAAATCACGGAAATAATACAGCAGGTTCTCCAGACATTTATCAGCACTTTTGCCTTCATGCATAAGCTGCTCGACCAGCTCCAGAAGCAGTCCCATATCCCCTTCCAGAATGGCTGTGGCCAGGCGTGCAAACTGTTCGGAAGGAATCCCTCCTGTCATGCCCAGCACTTGCTGATAGGTGACCTGGCCATCTGTAAAGGAAGAAATCTGGTCCAGTATACTGAGCGCATCGCGCATTCCGCCATCGGAAAGCCGGGCAATATACTGCAGCGCATCTGCGTCAGCGGAAATCCCTTCCTTCTGGCAGATCGCTGTTAAGTGAGCTGCCTGCTCTTCCAGTGACACCCGGCGAAAATCAAAACGCTGGCAGCGGGAAATAATCGTTGCCGGCAATTTATGCGGCTCCGTGGTCGCCAGAATAAACATTACATGGGGAGGCGGCTCCTCCAGCGTCTTCAGCAGCGCATTAAAAGCTTCTGTAGTCAGCATATGCACTTCATCAATGATATACACTTTACGGCGGACTTCGGTAGGCGCATATTTCACCTTGTCCCGGAGATCACGTATCTCTTCCACGCCCCGGTTCGACGCTGCGTCAATCTCCTGCACATCCATGACATTCCCTGCGGTGATCCGCAGACAGGATGGGCATTCATTGCACGGCTCAGCGCCCTCGCTGCGCTCGCAATTGACTGCTTTGGCGAGCACTTTGGCGGCACTTGTCTTGCCTGTACCCCGCGGTCCACTGAACAGATAGGCATGTGAAACCCGCTGTTCACGAATTGCATTCTGCAGCGTCTGAATAATGTGCTGTTGTCCTACCATGTCATGAAACGACTGCGGCCGCCAGGCACGGTACAGCGCGATATGTTCCACTATGCATTACCCTCTCTTAGGCTGCCGCTTTCGGCAATTTGTCGCTAATTTATTATACTATATACACTAGGCTTTGACCAAAAACAAAAAAGCATCTCCGCCTGCGGCAAAGATACTGTTATGGATAATATGTAAAACCGCGCACCTGTTATTGATGGCTGCGATCCAAGCGGCAACCCTACAACACTGCTCGGGCTAGGCCACCCTCCGGCACAAGAGTAAACTTACTTATGGCTGCTTCCTTCCGGACCTGACCAGGTTCATAAGCACTCATTGCGGAGGACCCAACCGTCAACACAGCCCGTAGGAACCAAGGCCTCACATCGACAGCACCTCTAACAGGAATTCAACCTCGCTACAGCGGATTGCGAGTTACAGGGCACCGCTACCTCCCCGTCTAGCACGGCGAAGATAAGTATAGCTCACGGACGGGCAAAAATCAACTCCAGATAAAGGATAAGCCCCCGGCACATGTCCGGGGGCCGGTATGATCCATAACTGCTAGAGTGCAAATGGATTAGATACCATATTTTTTCTTGAATTTATCAACACGGCCGCCGGCATCCATGAACTTCTGCTTACCCGTGAAGAATGGGTGGCAGCTGGAGCAAATTTCGACACGCAGTTCTGGCTTTACAGAACCGGTCTCAAAGGTATTGCCACACGCACAGGTCACCTTGGATACATTGTACTTGGGTTGAATTGCTGATTGCATATAAACCTCACCTCTCGTGCCCTAAGCCTCATGCGGACTTAGAGTTATTCAATATCTAAGCGGTATTTTAGCACGAAAGGATAGACTCTGCAATATATCTGATTCCGCTTATGAATACTATATTTTCACCCGCCGCTGCTTGGCCCGGGCCAAATCTGCAGGCGGCACATGAGTATACGATCCTATGACAACATCCGGAAGTTCTTCACGAAAGATCTCCAGCATGGTTTTCATTCCCAGAATCTCTCCCTGAGCCGGAGGTATTAATTCCAGGTAGCTCTCCGGGTCAATATTGAGGTTCCGCATTTGTATCAGCTTCAGATCTGTACGCCTAACGAATTCCACCATCGCCTCAATCTCCTCTTCGCGGTCCGTAACCCCCGGAAAGATCAGGTAATTGATCGATGTATACACACCCTGTGAAGCTGCATATTTCAGGGACTTCTCCACATTAGCCAACGTGTAGCCACGGGGTTTGTAATAAGCGTTGTAGTGGTCATCCAGCGCGCTGATTGTGCTGACACGCATTAAATCCAGTCCGGCGTCAACGATACCGCGGATATGGTCGCTTAGCCCGGCATTTGTATTGATGTTGATGTAGCCCATATCCGTAATGGAACGGACTTCACGAATCGCTTCGATAATAAGCTTCGCTTGAGTAGATGGTTCACCTTCGCAGCCCTGGCCGAAGCTGATAATAGACTGGGGTGTTTTCAGATGCTCCAGCATTACCTCTGAAATCTCATTCACCGTAGGGCGAAAGTTCATTCGCGTCTGCGGAGAAACAAAACCGCTGTCATCCGGCTGTTCAGAAATACAGCCGAAACATCCGGCATTGCAGGAATAGGAAACAGGAACCGCTCCCTCCCATCGCCCCAAAAAGGTATTGGAAGAGGTCAGACATTCATAGCCAAGTGCACAATTAGACAGGTGGTCATAAAGGCGGTTCTCCGGGTACTTGGCAGTTAAGCTGCCCACCCCAGCTTCAACATCCTCCCGGTCACAGTTAAGCGGATTCCATTGCTCGGGATCATCGGTAAGATCTGCGGCCACATAGAAGCCGCCATCCTTCCACACTACTGCGGAATAGCCGAAAAGTGGAAGCTTATACGATTTATCTGTCTTGACGTACCCGGGAAGACACAGACGGGTAAAGCCCTGCGGCAGCAATGCTCCTACCGCCTGCGACCCTTCAGGCAACGGCAGCATTTCACCTGTCTTAGGGTTCATACCCACTGCGCGCGTATTAGGCAGCCCTACCAGGGTGGCCCCTTCAGGCAGCGGTATCAGCTCTTCCTCCAGCATCTCAACAATCATATCCCCGCTGCGGGCCAGACCATACAGTTCGGAATGGTCATATACGTTTCCTTGTTCATCGGCATATACCAAATACATGTTAGTCTCCTCTTATAATCGTTTCTCAGGTGGTAGGCACAGAAGGCGTCTTCGGCCGGGATGTCCGGCGTGCGGACGAGCCGCTGTTCGAGGTTCCGCCATTGCTTGCCGTTCCGCTTGGAGACGAAGATTCCTTATTCCCCGCAACATCAAAAGAGGCCAGGAATTCGGCATTCGTCTTGCTGTCACGCAGTTTTTTGAGGAAGCCTTCCACAAAATCGTAGGACTCGTTCATATTTTTGCGAATCGCCCAAATGGTGTCCAGCTCTTCCTTGCTCAGCAGCACCTCTTCGCGGCGCGTGCCGGAACGGCGGATATCGATGGCCGGGAAAATGCGGCGTTCTGCCAGCTTGCGGTCCAAATGAAGCTCCATGTTCCCTGTGCCCTTAAATTCTTCATAGATAATATCATCCATCCGTGAACCGGTATCAATAAGCGCTGTTGCGAGTATGGTCAGACTTCCGCCTTCCTCGACATTCCGCGCAGACCCAAAAAACCGTTTGGGACGATGGAAAGCAGCCGGGTCAATCCCGCCGCTCAGTGTACGACCGGATGGAGGCACAACCAAGTTGTAGGCACGCGCCAGCCGGGTAATGCTATCCAGCAAAATGACAACATCCTTCTTATGCTCAACTAAACGCAAAGCCCGCTGCAATACAAGCTCGGCTACTTTGATATGGTTCTCCGGAAGCTCATCAAAGGTAGATGCCACAACTTCGCCCTTCACAGAACGCTGCATATCCGTTACTTCCTCGGGACGTTCATCAATCAGCAATACGAACAGAGCAATTTCAGGATTGTTAGTGGAAATGCTGTTGGCAATTTCTTTTAGGAGGAGCGTTTTCCCTGCTTTGGGAGGTGCTACAATCAAACCGCGCTGCCCCAGACCAACAGGAGCAAGTAAATCCATGATTCGGGTAGACAAGTGTGTAGGGGATGTTTCAAGCGGCAGCTTATCTTGCGGATAAAGAGGTGTTAGCGCCGGAAAATGCAAACGCTCTGCTGCACTGGCAGGATTCTCGCCGTTGACGGCGTTGACTTGAAGCAATCCAAAGTAGCGTTCATTCTCTTTGGGAGTACGGCATTTGCCGGAGACCAGATCGCCGCTTCTGAGATCAAACTTGCGAATCTGGGAAGCTGAGATATAAATATCTTCCGCGCTGGGCAAATAGTTAATCGGCCTTAGAAAACCATAGCCCTCAGGCAAAATTTCGAGCACACCTTCCATAAACATGAGCCCGCTCTGTTCCGCCTGGGCCCGGAGGATGGCAAAAATCAGCTCCCGTTTTTTTAGCGTCCCGTAGTATGGAATCTGGTATTTTTTCGCCAGCTTATACAAATCGGTCAGCTTCATTTCTTCCAAATCGGAAATTTGAAGATCCATGTAATAACCACCTATTCAATTTTTATAATAATAAGTTCTTCTAGCAAGATAGACGGGAAAATAGAAGTCTACTAAATTGCTTATTAGCATAGCATTACCCAATTTGGAAGGGAATATGCAGTTCGGGAGCAAAAAAACACCCCTTCCATGACATCGGATAATCCTAAATTATTCGTTCTCGCGCCATACATCGGCTCCCAAATTACGCAAGTTGCTAACCAGATTGTCGTAACCACGATCGATAAATTCCACACCGGCAACCTCCGTAATCCCTTCCTCCACCGTGAGTCCGGCAATCACAAGTGCTGCGCCTGCACGCAGATCGGCAGCTTTGACCTTCGCAGCATTCAGCTTGCTTCCTTCAATAATGGCGGAACGTCCCTCGACACGGATTTTGGCGCCCATACGCACCAGTTCCGGCACATGCTTAAACCGGTTGCTGTATACAAAATCGCTGAGCACACTAACTCCCTCAGCTTGGGTAAGCATACTTGTCATTGGAGATTGTAAATCGGTGGCAAACCCGGGGTATATCAGTGCTTTTACATCAGCATGCTCGTATTTGGCCTGGCCGATGACCCGGATGCTTTCATCCAGTTCTTCAATACTCACGCCCATCTCCAGAAGCTTGGCCGTCAGCGCCTCCAGATGCTTCGGGATCACATTATCTATCAATACATTGCCGCGCGTAGCTGCAGCAGCAATCATATACGTTCCAGCTTGAATACGGTCGGGAATGATGGAATGACGGCAGCCGTGCATTTCCGTGACACCTTCAATCCGGATCGTTTCAGTTCCCGCGCCCTTAATAACAGCGCCCATGGAGTTCAAGAGGGTTGCTACATCTATAATCTCAGGCTCTTTAGCCGCATTTTCAATAATTGTTGAGCCCTTGGCGCGTGAAGCCGCAAGCATAATGTTAATAGTGGCACCTACGCTGGAGACGTCCAAATAGATTTTGGCGCCGCGCAGTTCCTTGGCATACAAGTGAATAGAACCATGATCGTTGGTTACAGTCGCACCCAGCGCTTCAAAGCCCTTAATGTGCTGGTCAATCGGACGGGGTTCAAAATTGCAGCCCCCGGGAAGACCAATCGTTGCCTCCTTAAATCTTCCAAGAAGCGCTCCCATCATATAATACGAGGCCCGGAGTTTCTTCACCGGTCCGTTAGGCATTGGAATGGATACGATACGGGAGGGATTTATTCTCATCTGGCTGCCTGTCCAGGAAACCGTGGCTCCAAGCTCCTCCAGAATTTCAGAGTATACTGCTACATCACTAAGGGACGGCAAGTTATCCAGAACAACTTCAGACTCGGCCAAAATCGCCGCAGGAATAAGCGCAATCGCACTATTCTTCGCTCCACTGATGGTGACAACGCCTTCTAAAGGGCGTCCACCGCCAATCATTAATTTTTCCATAAATTTATCCGGTTCCCCCTACGTGTATTGCAGCTTGCCCTGGCAATACCTGCTGTGGCTTTGTTGGTAATGAAGATTAGAAACGGCTGCGCCGCCCTTACAACAAGGACGGCGCCCGTTTCCGCAAGCAAATACAAGGACAGGTTACCGCCGTAAGCGAATAACTCCTTATATTAAATGGAAAGACACCGGCTAGGCGGTGCTCTCCACATATAATCTATTCAGCTGGACGACATTTCAGTAATCTGTTGTTGCAGACAAGTGGAGAGGTGCAGTGACAGCTCTAAGTAAGCCTGTCCGCTTTCCTCATGAATGGATTAGGCTTTGTTGCTGGAGCCGAACTCGCGGATTTTGCCGATAACGGTTTGTTTGATAGCTTCGCGGCCTGGTGCGATGAATGTACGCGGATCGTAAGCATCCGGTTTAGCAGCCAGCACTTCGCGAACAACCTTAGCAAATGCGATCTGGTTCTCAGTGTTTACGTTGATTTTGGAAGTACCCAGGGAAATGGATTTCTTGATATCATGCTCTGGAATACCAGTTCCGCCGTGCAGAACCAATGGAAGTTTAACCGCATCACGGATTTCTTCCATTTCTTTGAACCCAAGGTTAGGTTCGCCATGGTAAGGGCCATGTACGGAACCAAGAGCAGGAGCCAAGGTATCGATACCAGTTTCTTTGACGATACGCACGCATTCGTTCAGGTCCGCATATTGAATTCCGCCGATAACGTCGTCTTCCTGTCCGCCGACAGTACCCACTTCAGCTTCTACAGAAACACCTTTTGCATGAGCATAATCTACAACTTTTTTGGTCATTTCGATATTCTCATCAATTGGGTGATGGGAACCGTCGATCATTACAGATGTGAAGCCAGCATCAATTGCTTCTTTACATTTGTCAAAGCTGGAACCGTGATCCAGGTGAATGGCAACCGGTACGGTGATCTTCATGTCATGGATAAGACCTTCAACCATCTTAACAACGGTGTAGAATCCGCCCATGTGACGGGCTGCGCCTTCAGATACGCCAAGGATTACTGGTGACTTCTCTTCTTCTGCGGCACCAAGAATCGCTTGAGTCCACTCCAGGTTGTTGATGTTGTACTGGCCAACTGCGTATTTTCCTTGTAGTGCTTTGTTTAACATGTCTGTCATCGATACTAATGGCATGGTTTCAATCCTCCTAAAATATTGGGTTGCTTATATATAAGCCGACATCACATACAGGCCTATTATAGCACATCCTGTGTCAAATACTAAATAGGATACACAAAAAAATGTCCCGCCGGGACGATATTCGGCCAACCATACTCAGGCAGACTAATCCTCTCTAGAGTATCCATAACGGAACATTCCCAAACACCTTAGCTGCATTGGTCTATAGACTTATTATTAAGGTGCATGTTCACAGCTATCCGCATCTCATCGATGTCAAACGGCTTGGTAAAATGCATGAGCGCCCCAGCTTGGTCGCCTCCTTAATCATATCCAGTTCACCGTAAGCTGTCATCATAATGACCTTGATAGCCGGATTGATCTCCTTCAAATGCTTCAGGATCTCAAGTCCGTCCATTCCCGGAATTTTCATATCGAGCAAGACCAGGTCAGGCGATTCGCTGCGGACAATGTCCAATGCCAGTTTTCCGTTAGCGGCTTGAAATGTGGCATACCCTTCACTATTAAATACTTCCATGAGGAGAATCCGGATTCCGTTCTGATCATCGACAATTAACACTTTTTTCTTTTCCATACCATACCCTCCCAGAATTTGAAGCAGATTGTCCATACCGCGCGCACGTACAGCTAATGACCCCTCAACAAAACAAGTCTATACGAAACCTATTATTCGTTCCTTATAGTCAAAATCCTGCTAATTGGTTAAAATGCGTAAATCTATGTCATTTTATGGACTGGAGCCAGCCGGCGATAAGAAGGCAATTCTTGCTTAAAATGGGGGTGATTTTAAAGAAAGCCTCCAGGGCGGAGGCTTGGCAGGTCTATTTACAGGTATTCGGATTACAATTGTTCGGAATGCGTCAGCGAAGCTTTGACAAATTCACGGAAAAGAGGCTGCGGCCGGTTCGGACGGGAAGTAAACTCTGGATGGAACTGTACCGACAGGAACCACGGATGGCCCGGAAGCTCGACGATCTCCACCAGACGGCCATCCGGAGAGGTTCCGGAGATTACGAGGCCGGCTTTTTCAATCTCATCACGGTAGGCGTTGTTGAACTCATACCGGTGACGGTGACGTTCATATACCAACTCATCATCATAGCAGGACATTGCCAGTGATTCAGGAAGCAGCTTACATGGGTAAAGACCAAGACGCATGGTTCCGCCCATATCCTCGATATCCTTCTGCTCCGGCAGCAGGTCAATCAGCGGATGCGGTGTAGCCGGATCAATCTCCGAGCTGTTCGCTCCAGCCAGTCCCAGAATGGAACGGCCGTATTCAATAACGGAAACCTGCATCCCAAGGCAGATACCGAAGAACGGAATGGATTGTTCACGGGCATAACGGATGGCAGAAATCTTGCCTTCGATCCCCCGGTCACCGAAGCCGCCCGGAACAAGAATGCCCCCGATGCCGCCCAGCAATTCACCGACATTCTCGTCGGTAACAAGCTCAGCATCCACCCAGCGCACCTTCACCTCGGCATTGGCCGCAAAGCCGGCATGCGAAAGAGACTCCACTACACTCAAATAGGCATCATGCAGTGCTACATATTTGCCGACAATGGCTATCTCAACGGTGCGCTCCAGCTTCTGGATCCGGCCCAGCATATTCTCCCATTCGCGCATATCCGGAGCAGGTGTCGTCAGCTTCAAATGATTGACTACAATTTCGTCCAGCCCTTCATCCCGAAGGTTGAGCGGCACTTCATACAAGGTCGATGCATCGCGGCATTCCACCACTGCATTGGCATCGATATCACAGAACAGGGCGATTTTGGCCTTCATATCATCAGAAAGCGCATATTCCGTGCGGCATACAATAACATTCGGCTGAATCCCGATACTGCGGAGCTCCTTGACGCTATGCTGTGTCGGTTTGGTTTTGACTTCTCCGGCAGCCTTGATATACGGAATTAAGGTGACATGAATGTACATCACATTCTCACGGCCAATGTCGCTTTTGATCTGACGGATAGCTTCCAGAAACGGCAAGCTTTCGATATCGCCCACGGTACCGCCGATTTCGGTAATCACCACATCGGACCCGGTCTCACGGCCTGCGCGGAATACACGTTCCTTGATCTCGTTCGTGATATGCGGAATGACTTGAACCGTGCCGCCCAAATACTCCCCGCGGCGCTCTTTGCTGATGACCGAGGAATAGATTTTGCCGGTTGTCACGTTGCTGTTCTTCGAGAGATTGATGTCAATAAACCGTTCATAGTGCCCCAGGTCCAGGTCGGTTTCCGCCCCATCGTCGGTTACAAACACTTCGCCATGCTGATAAGGACTCATGGTTCCAGGGTCTACATTAATATAAGGATCGAATTTTTGAATCGTCACCTTCAAACCTCTGTTCTTGAGCAGCCTGCCCAGAGAAGCGGCGGTAATCCCTTTGCCCAGGGAAGACACGACACCACCCGTTACAAAAATATACTTTGTCACTGTATAACCCTCCTAAATAAAGTCCAGAAATTCAGGCGACGCTGTGTTTATCGTACCCTTTTTTCCATTATCAAAACAGGGAACCCACAAGTTAGTTCTTAGAAAGATCCCGGAAAAACCCTCCAAAAAAAACAAAAAAGTGACACCCGTAGAACCGGGGCACTTTTTATTTGTGAAAACAATATTAACTTTCATTATAAGCCCATGCAATAGTTTACTCTGACGATCCTACCCATGTCAAGGGAGGAATTGCGCCTGATTGCAATCTATTCTAATAGTTATCGTTCTCATCTTCATCATCGGCATCTTCATCGTCGCCGTCTATGGAATCCTCATCATCCACATCGTCTTCGTCGATGTCATCTTCATCGATTACAACATCTTCGTCCACTTCTTCTTCGCTGTCATCGTCCGAATAAAGATCATCGCGATCCTCGTCGATAGCGTCGAAATCCTCTTCTTCTGCTGCATAGTTATCTTCTTCTTCCGCGAAGTCGTCGTCCTCCAGATCGTCATCCTCGTCATTGATAATACGCGGACGTTTGGAGTTGCCGACCGGGTCATCGGAGCGTTCCAGCGGATACCAGCGTTTGAGTCCCCACAGGTTGGTTCCGACGCAGGCAAAACGCCCGTCAATGTTGATCTCGGTATATAGCTGGGCAATAGTATCGTTCGTTTGTTCTTCTGTCATCCCGCGCAGCTTGGCCACTTCGACCATCAGGTCACGGTAATAATAGGGTGTATTGGCTGCTTTGAGCACCAGAAAAGCCAGGTCCACCATCGGCATTTCTTTTACTTTCTCGGGGTCCAGCTTTAAATTGAGTGGCGTACTCACTAAAGGACACTTCCTCTCACGCTTTGTTCACATTACCGTTAATTTCTATTTCATAATATCCATTAACAAAACTAAGTAAAACCTATTTGGCAGCAAATTGCAAGTCAAAACCGTCCAGCGGAATTATGTATTCTCAGGCTTCCCGGAAAACCCGTTCCTTCCTTAACATGAAAAAGGCGGAGGTACTCCCTCCGCGCATGACTGTATCCACGCCAAGGATCGGCTCCTTACGGGATGTTGCAAAGAGAACCTAACGGCCCTCTTCTGTTTATTTTATGTAAAGCTCCGCTTTTTGACACGATGGGCAGCCCATTTCGCTAAAAAAGGGCAAGTTCCCATTCGGACGTCCGCCTCCTTTCATACAATATGTCAGCACGGCACCGAGGAGGGGACGGCGTAACTTATGGATTACTACAGATTTTGGCAGATACTGCTTGATGAGATATCGGCTGCCCCCAAAAATGCCGACCGGCGCATCGTTACCTTCAAAGATGCCCGCCAGTATGCCGGAGCGCTGTCAGAGTGGAAATCGCTGAAGGCGAAAAAACCGGGACTGCGGCAAGTGCAAATGTCCCCGCTGATCCGGGCATTTTTTGTGCCCGCTGCCGGAGCGGGTAAGCTGCTCCATACATTTGAAGACGCCCTATGTATCGAAGAGGATGCACGGATACAAGTCCATGCGGTGGCCCCTGAAAAATCGGGCACCTTAATGCCCTGGGGCGTAAAAGCGATTCATGCCCCCCAGGCCTGGTCCAGATCTACCGGTGTACATGTGAAAATCGGTGTCATTGATACAGGGGCCGACTACCGGCACCCGGATCTCAAGCATTCGCTGGCCTCCGGTGTGAACCTGCTGTACCGCGGCATGCTCCCTTTCGATGATAATGGACACGGCACCCATATCGCCGGAACGCTGGCAGCCGCCGGCGGCACCCGCGGCATGATGGGCGTAGCGCCGCGGGCGCTGCTGTATCCGGTCAAAGCTTTTGACCATAACGGCTCGGCTTATGTGTCCGATATTGTACTGGGCATCGACTGGTGCGTACAGAACAAGATCGACATTATTAATATGAGCTTCGGCATGAAAACCAGAAGCAAAGCCCTTCACGATGTGGTGATCAAGGCCTACCGGGCCGGGATCGCCATCATCGCTTCCTCCGGCAACGACGGCAAACGCGGCGGGGATTATCCCGCCCGCTACCCCGAGACGATCGCCGTCGGCGCCCTTGACCGAAGGCACCGCGTCGCGGCCTTCAGCAACCGGGGTCCGTATATTGATGTATACGGACCCGGGGAAAGCGTGCCCTCCTGCTGGCTGAAGGAGGGCTACAAAGAGATGAGCGGCACCTCCATGGCGACCTCGCATGTCACGGGAGCCGCCGCTTTGCTGCTCGCGCTGCGCCCGGGGCTCTCGCCACGGGAGCTGAAGCTGCTCCTGCGCCGCACAGCCTCGCCGGTACGGCTGCGCAAGGGCCAGCGCCGCGCGGCCCTGGGCGGCGGCGCGGCGGATGCCCTGCGCCTGCTGCGGGCAGGCGCGCGGGCGAAGCGGGCGACCGCCGCGAAGGCATAGCGGCGGCAGCCGGCTAGGCCCCCGGATCGCGGGGGCTGTGAACGGGCCGCCGGGATCGCGGGCCTTGGGCGGGCCGCCGGATCGCACACCTTGGGCGGGCCGCCGGATCGCACACCTTGGGCGGGCCGCCGGATCGCACGCCTTGGGCGGGCCGCCGGATCGCACGCCTTGGGCGGGCCGCCGGAGTAGGATCCGCACTCCCCGGCAACTTAGCCGCCTTAAGCTGTGCGGGTAAGCCCAGGTGGAAAAGCCCCCTTATTCTGCACCATTGCCCTGAACAAGCAGAAACGGCTGTGCCGCCCCCCATAGGACAGTGCAACCGTCTTGGATTTCAGTCTAACGTTACCCGGAGAACGACTCCCATGATCTCTACGGCAACTCCAAGTGGAAAAAAGTTAACTAATTTGCTTGCTCATCCTGTTCTCCGTAGGTTAAATGGAAAAAGGTACACTAATTCAGCTCATTTCGCCCCTGATGAGGTAATATAGCCTAATTAAGTTTACTTTTTCCATCTAAATCTCAGGATTTTTGAATTTCGGAAAAAATAAACTCCCTTTTTCCAACTAGCGCTCGCGAAGAAGCGGGTGAGCAAGCGAGTTGGAATGAGGTGATTTAGACCGACTGATCCCTCAGCCTTATAGTTTCCAAGATAAGGGCAAACCAGCCTTCGCTGCTCTAACAACGGTATTTCTGCCGTTATTTATGGCCAAACCGGCCTTCTCTGCTTCAACAACGGTATTTCTGCCGTTATTTATAGCCAATCCGGCCTTCGCCTCTTCAACAACGGCATTTCTGCCGTTATTTATAACCAAACCGGCCTTCGCCTCTTCAACAACGGCATTTCTGCCGTTATTTATAACCAAACCGGCCTTCGCCTCTTCAACAACGGTATTTCTGCCGCTGTTCGTTGTAAATTCTTTCAAAGGGTGTTTATCCCCCAACTTTATACGCAATTTATCCACAAGCGGAAGTTATCATAGTTCCCTAAACAAGAACAAGGTTACCCTGGCGGGTAAATAACAATCCGCAGCTTACGAGGCCCTTCACGATCTACCGGCTGATACGGACCGAAAATCCGTTATTGGCAGGACAACGCGGACAGAGCTTCCGCTAATTGGCGCTAATTGTCCTATCTCTCCTTATTACAGACTCAAACGAGCAATATAGCGGGCTCCTGAGTCCGAATCCGCCAGGAAAGCAGGCTTTCTTTGCAAAATAAGGCCCTCTCTGTCCGTTTCAGTCCGCTGAGAAGCCACATCCTCCTGCACCGCTTATATCATCCAAAGCTTCCAAGATATCCGCATGTCTTGGCATTGCATAATATCCTGAACAAAACCAAAAGCTCCGCCCAATCACACGGGGCGGAGCTTTTGGTTCAGAGGCCGGACGGTTACATCCGGTCCGGTGCGGTAACACCAACGAGGCGCAGCACGTTGGCGATGGTGGTCCGCGCCGCGCCCAGCAGGGCAAGGCGGGCTAGGGTCTGGGCGGCATCTTCGGTGATGACGCGCTCCGCTTTGTAGTAGCTGTGGAACAGCGAAGCCAGATCGTACACATAGCGGATCAGGCGGTGCGGTGCATAGCTGCTTGCCGCAATCTCGATCTCCGCCGGCAATTCGCCGATTTTGCGCAGAAGGTCATATTCATGTTCAGCAGTCAGCTTGGCATAGTCGATTTCGGCAAAATCCGGCAGCGCAATCCCCTGCTCTTCCGCCTGGCGGAAGATACTGCAGATCCGCGCATGCGCGTACTGCACATAGAATACAGGATTCTCATTGGAGGTGGAGATGGCCAGGTCCATATCAAAGTCCAGATGGGAATCCATGCTGCGCATGGTGAAGAAGTAACGGATGGCGTCGATTCCAACTTCATCCATCAGGTCTTCCATCGTCACCGCTTTGCCCGTTCGCTTGGACATTTTGACCTTTTCGCCGTTCTGGAAGAGACTCACCATTTGGGCGATCAGCACAACCAGCTTCTCGGGATCATTGCCAAGCGCCGACATGGCTGCCTTCATCCGGGGAATATAGCCATGGTGGTCGGCGCCCCAAATGTTGATCATTTTATCGTAGCCCCGGCCATATTTGTCGTTGTGATAGGCGATATCCGGTGTCAGGTAGGTATAGGTCCCATCGTTCTTGATCAGCACGCGGTCCTTATCGTCGCCGTATTTGGTCGTTTGCAGCCAGGTGGCCCCATCCTGCTCGTAGACTTCGCCGCGGTCACGCAGCTCATCCAGGGAACGCAGCACTTCACCGTTCTCGTACAGCGAGGTTTCACTGAACCAGATATCGAAGCCCACGCGGAAGCGGGCGAGGTCCCGTTTAATTTTGTCCAGCTCCTTGGTCAGGCCATAGGTGCGGAAGAATGCCGCCCGGTCCCCTGGTGTCATGGACAGCAGAGCGTCGCCTTTTTCAGCCACCAGCTCTTTGGCAAAACCCTTGATATCCTCGCCGTGATAACCGTCCTCCGGCATTTCCGCCGGCTGGCCCAGCTCCTGAAGGTAGCGGGTTTCGATGGATTTGCACAGGTTGGCAACCTGATTCCCGGCATCATTGATGTAGTACTCGCGGGTTACCTGGTAGCCGGCAAAATCCAGCACGTTGCAAAGCGCGTCGCCGACAGCAGCCCCGCGGGCATGTCCCAGATGCAGGCTGCCGGTAGGGTTGGCGCTGACAAATTCCATTTCGACCTTGCGGCCCTGGCCTGCTTGGATACGTCCATAATTATCACCCTGCTCAGCAACGAGGGCGATCACCGGGTAGAGATAGCTCTTGGACAGCGTAAAGTTGATGAAGCCCGGTCCGGCAATTTCGGCCTTTTCAATAGAAGCAGCGCTCTTGTCCAGATGCTCGATGATCGCTTCGGCAATCTGCCGCGGATTACGTTTGGCAATCTTGGTGAGCTGCATCGCAGCATTCGTCGCCAGGTCCCCATGGGCTTTATCCTTCGGCACTTCCAGCACAATGGCCGGAAGCTCTTCTCTGGTGACCAGTCCAGCGGTGACAATTGCTTCCCGGATCGCTTCCTTTAACCTTTCATTGGCTAATTGAAGCGGGTTTTGACTTTGTGTCATGATTGTGGTTCCTCCTGTATATGCAAACTTATAGCGAACTGTCCCGATAATTCCCCGTACACGTAGAGATCATATTCCCAAGAAACCTCAAGCGATCTTCCAGCGCACTTCACGTCCAGCTTCCGGGTGTCTGTAGAGAGATTAAACTGTGTATAAGGCGAGCGGTAGAATCCCGGAAGACGTTGTCCCAGCACAAAGGATTGCTCCGACTGGACGCCGCCGTGACGGATCAGCTTCAGCCCGCTGCCTGTAATCTTCACGGTGGTGCGGACTGAAACCGCCTCGCCCTTGGGTCCCGGCTGCGTTTCTTCATAACGGAGATAGAGCTGATCGCCTCTGGCGATGACCTCGCCTGCTGCTTGCAGCACATTCCGCTCCCCGCCCTGCACGCTTTCCAGTATTACGGATACGCCGTATTTTTCGGACTGTACTTCAGTCATCACACGTTCCTCGCTTGTTCATACTTATATTCATCTAAGGCATATTCGCTTTCCCATTGTACACTATATCCAGATCGGGAGGGCAATTCAATGGTTATAGTCTCTAAAAATACTTACAAAGGCAGCAAGGGCACCGTGTCTCTGCTCTTAAGCCGCTCTACCATGGACGTCCAGGCTTCCGGCTTATCCACAAGCACTGTGTAATAGCGGGTCAGAAAATTGGCAACCAAAGCCGCCTCTATCTGCTCCAAGTTCTCATCCCCAGGCATAAAACACAGATCCAGACCTGATACCGCTTCCCCATCGCCCTGCCATGAAGGATGCACATATGGGAAGTCGAGACGCTTATAGCCCAGATGCGACAGCACCTCGCGGCGGACAAAAGGGTCCATGGGCTTAATGCCGCCAAAAGCATGCTCTACCCGGTACGGATCGTAAATCTCAGCAAACATGCCAAACAGCTCCTTGCCGTTGTCAGCCGCCAGCTTCTGCAGGTCTTTCAGGCGGCGCTGCGCCAGAAAGCGGCCGACTCCCAGGCCCTCACGGCCTATAATCGTGAAATCAGTCATCGCCACATTCCAGTCGCTGTAGTAACGGTATTCTGTGGTGCCCACAACCGAGCCTTCATGCACAGCAGCAAACACGCGGATGCCGGGATCTTCCAACGGTTCCTTCCATAAGCTGTATTCAAGCACCTCTTCGGGCGGGAACACTTCTGACAGCAGGTTATGTACTTGTCTGAACAACGGGTCCGTGACACTGGTAATTCTGCTATACTTCATACTCAAGAATCTCCTCCGCTTCTGAAAAATATGGTTCATTACTTATAGAAAAGGATTCCGCCACTCCATGAGCGCAGCGTAATTGCCCGACTCCTCATCTTCCAGATAATCAGCCACTACCCCGACAGGTGACCGCCCGCAGCGCAGCAGAAAAGTAATCACCGGATCAGACCACTTTCCTTCCACCACTCCAGCCAGATATTCTTCCGCAGACATCCTGGAGGCCTGCAGATGATAGCCGGGCATTCGGCCCGCTCCCAGCAGCCGCTCCAGTTTCTGGTCCACCACGGCATGGTACAGCGACTGTACCAGCTCTTTGCCCAGCCCCAGCTTGCGGTATTTGGGACGGACGCACAGGTCGGCGATATACAGTGTATTCCCGTCCGGCTGGTGCGTTGTAATATATCCATCTGCTGTAACCTCTGACCAGGTATGCTGTAGCGCCGGAGCCTCAGGGTCAAAATGGATTTTCAGACCCGTTACCGAGCCTGCCAGCTCCCCGTTCACCTCTACACATAAAGCACCTTCCGGAAAAAGTGTCACATGATTCAGCAGCTGTTCCCGGTTCCACCACAGTTCAGCCGGATAGGGGGGCGGAAAAGCTTCGGACTGAATGGTGATCAGTTCCGCAAAATCAGCCTCCGTGTAAGAGCGGATCACCGCAGGCACCGGGATTTTGCCGTCAAAAGCGTAGAAAGTCTTGCGATACATGCCTCTACTTCCCCCTTACGTCCAGTCTGTGTATAGATCCGTCCGGCGGTCCCGCCAAGTGGTTACAGATCCGCGTTCACGAACCCGGTACAGCAGATCAAGATCCAGATCGGCGGTGATGATCATATCGCCGTTGATTTCACCTTCGGCCAGCAGTCCCTGTGGAGGGAACGGAATATCATTGGGCGTAATCACCGCCGCCTGGCCAAAGCTCGCCCGCATCAGATCCACGGTGGGCAGTGAGCCTACAGTGCCTGTCAGCACGACGTAGACTTGATTTTCTATCGCCCGGGCATGGCTGGTGTATCTTACCCGGTGGAAGCCGTGGCGGTCATCTGTGCAGGAAGGGCAGAAGATCACATCCGCCCCCTTGGCTCTGGCCATACGCACAATCTCCGGAAATTCAATATCATAGCAGGTCAGCATGGCGATAGTTCCTTTGTCTGTCTGGAACACCTCCAGCCCTTCTCCCGCTCCCATATTCCAGCCCTCTACTTCAGCTGGCGTGATATGCAGCTTAGCCTGTTCGGCGATTCTCCCGTCCGGATAAAAAAGATGCGCCACATTATAGAGCTTACCGTTCCGGCGCAGCACATGGGTCCCGCCAATGATATGGACAGCATATTTTTGGGCAAACCCGGCAAACAGCTCCCGGTAACGGTCTGTAAACTGCGGCAAATCCTCTATAGTGAGGGCGTTTCCCTGCTCATCGCCAATGGACATCAGCTGTGTCGTCAAAAATTCAGGGAACAGGATGAATTCCGCACCGTACTCTTCGGCGGTTCTGATATAATGCTCGCACTCGGCGGCAAACTCCCCGAAGGAGGAGATGGTATGCAAATGGTACTGGACAGCAGATACACGAAAAGCCATGGGCGGCAGTCCTCCTAAGCGTGATATGGGCGTACATTCGTTATAAAGTACCTAAAATTTTACCATAACAGACCACAAAATCACATCTTCACCCGGGTTAACACCTTAGGGGAACCTTTTATGTGTCCTTCAGCAATTCCAAGTGGAAAAAGGATAACTAATCTGCCCGAGTCTCTGTTCTCCGCAGGTTAAGTGGAGAAAGGGTAACTAATTCAGCACATTTCGCCCCTAACTAAGTAATATGGCCCAATTAAGTTCCGTTTTTCCACTTCAATCTCACAATTGTTGATTTCTGAGAGAACTAAGTTTCCTTTTTCCAACTATCACTGTTCACCTACTTCTTGGCCAGCGTTAGTTGAAAAAAAGCGATCGAATCCGGCTGATTTCCACCCGTTTATGGGTGAGTTTGCTGCCCCCCTACTTATCCCCAATTTTATGCACACCTTATCCACAATCTAAAAAATCATAATTCCCTAAACAACAAAAAAGCAGCTCCAGTTAACGGAGCCGCTTCTGCTTGCAAAGTATGGGCTATCTCCCCAGCCATTTGTTTCCTAGTGGAACCACAGCCTATTGCTCTGTCCCCTTAAAGGCGAATTTTAGCTTCCAGGTCGCACCGCCATCCCCCGTACTGTACAGGGAGGAAGCATGCTGTCCCCGGACGGCCATCCAGCCTTCCTTAACACCTGTGAAGGAGATGAGGCCATCATAGCCCGCGATAGCCGGAAGATTGGTCCATTTCTTGCCGCCGTTGTAGGTACGTCCAACGGCTACCTTCTCACCTGCCGGAGAGAAGCCGAACAGAAAAGCGGCGCTGTTGCCGGCCAGCTGCATATTGCCCGGCTTGCCGGAAGCCGGACCTGTTGTCAACTGCGCTGCGCCTGTCCCCGGTGCAGGCCCGCCGCCGGCGGTATCCTGGGCGATGACACGGCTCCAGCTTCTGCCCTTGTTGCTGCTGGCATAGAGCGAGTAGGAGGTCTGCGACATCCCTGATCCGCCATACAGCAGAGCGTACACCTGATCACCATTTGCATATACCCTTCCCGACTCTGGATAGGCAAAAGCCGATTTTAGCGAAAGCGACCAAGTGGCCCCTCCATCGGAGGTTTTCATGATCCGGTAGCCGGCCCCAGGGGCAACTACAACTGCATACCCGCTGCTAGCGCTGGTGAACTCCGCACCGCGTGTGTTGGCGGGAGTCGGGATAAGACGCCAGGTGCGTCCTCCATCCTTTGTATAGTAGGTAGAAGTCAGGCTGTAGCCAAAGCCCTGCTTGCTGTCCCTAAAGTCAATGCTGTCGAAGGCATTTGCCGTGTCAGTCATGCGTTTCCAGGTAGAGCCGCCATCCGTAGTGGCAATGAGGTAGGACGCCGCTGTATCTTTCACGGAAGCCAAGGCCCAGCCATGGACATTATCGGGAAAATCAATTTGCTTGAAATTCCACTGTCCCTCATAGATCTCCTGAAAGTGACAGCCTCCGTCGGAGGTCCCAATCATAAATCCGTTGCCTGCTGCCCGGCCGGTATCAGCACTCAGAAATTGCACATCGGAGAAGCTCAGCGGTGATGCCCCTGATGCGGCACGCTCCGTCTGCAGCTTCTGGAGCAATCCATGATCTCCGGTGCCGCACACTGTTGCCGCCTGTGCAGGGGCGGCCTGTGCTGATGAAGCGCAGACTCCCCACGCAGATGCCGCCAAAAGAACTGCCGACAGAAGGGCCAACCGCCCTTGATATATTTTTTTAGTCCAATTCATAGTTACACCTCCATCTCCTCATTAATCTAACCATTCCTAAAAGTCACTACTCTGTTATACTGCTTCATCCCTTCCCCTATCAACCGGGATAAAGTCACAATCTGACAACAATTTGGTTACTACTTAGGCCGGTATGGTGAAACGCCAGCCTTTTCGGGGAAGACCTCCGGCTGCTATGAATATCCAAGCCCTTCCTTCCCCATAATGAGAATTGATAAGCCAAACTGATAAAAGGAGCCTGATGTCATGCCGCGCGAACCTGTTACCCCTCCGAAACCCAAACACCGCCTCCGCCGGCTGTCCCGGCTGCTGGCTGTAATGAGTGTGCTTTGTGTACTGGCGGCTGGCGGGCTGCTCGGATACCTGTACCACAAGGATCTCCCGCCGATTGCTGATGATATCCGCTCCAAGCTGCTTGATTCCCGCGGAAATGTGCTGACCACCTTCACTACGGATGGACGCAGCCGGGAGCCCGTAACCCTTAATCAGATTTCACCGCTGCTTATCCAGGCTACACTTGCGGTGGAGGACCGTAAATTCTACAAACACTCCGGCTTTGATGTCAAGGGCATGGGCCGGGCTGTGCTTGCCAATCTGGAGTCAGGCGACCGCGCGCAAGGGGCCAGCACCCTAACCCAGCAGCTTGCGCGCAATCTCTACCTCTCCCATGAGAAAACCTGGACCCGCAAGGCAAAGGAAGCCCTGTATACGATGCAGCTTGAGATGAAATACAGCAAAGATGAAATTCTGAATATGTATCTAAACCAAATTTATTATGGCCACGGCGCCTACGGCATTGAAGCGGCCTCACAGATGTATTTTGGCAAAACGGCGGCAGACCTCGATCTGGCGGAGAGTGCCATCCTTGCCGGTATCCCCAAAGGCCCGACCTACTATTCGCCCTATACCCATATGGACAATGCCAAGAAGCGGCAGCGGATTATATTGGCCGCCATGACAGAAGTGGGTGATATTACTGAGGCTCAGGCCACAGCAGCCAGGCTGGAAATCCTAAGCTTCAAGCCACAGGGAGAAAAGAACACCCTTGCTGCTGCGCCTTATTTCCGCGACTATGTCCGCAGTCTGGCAACTGATACCCTGCATATCAGCAGCGAAGAGCTGGATCAGGGAGGGCTGAATGTATACACAACGCTTGATCCCGATATGCAGCAGGCGGCCGAAGACGCTGTAGCGAAAGGAATGGACCCCTCCAGCGATCTGGAGACTGCGCTTGTATCCATTGACCCCCGCACCGGCTATATCAAAGCCATGGTCGGGGGCAAAAACTACCGTACCAACCAATATAACCATGCACTGGCCACTACACGGCAGCCCGGGTCTTCCTTTAAACCCATCATGTATTTAACCGCGCTGTCCTCCAAGAGCATGACGGGACTGTCCGTCTTCAACAGCCAGCCGACCCTGTTCCACTATGATAATGACCGCAAGACCTATCAGCCGAAAAACTTCGGCGACAAATATCTGGGAGAAATTAACATGCGCCAGGCGATTGCCGCCTCCGACAACATCTATGCGGTGAACACGATTATGAAAGTAGGCGCGGACAAGGTGGCAGACATGGCGGCAAAGATGGGTATCGACAGCCCCCTGCAGACCGTACCTTCGCTGGCCCTGGGCACTTCGCCGGTGAGTCCGCTGGAAATGGCGTCTGCCTTCGCCGTTATCGGCGGAGGCGGAGTAAAGCTTCCGGCCACGGCCATCCTGAAGATTACCGATGCGAATGGAAAGCTTCTATATGAATCCCCGCAGACGCATGGCGAAATGGTCGTAGAGCCGGCGGCGGCGTATGTGCTGACCCGGCTGATGGAGGGAGTATTCGAGAGCGGCGGAACAGGTAACCGCGTTGCCTCCCTGATCAAGCGTCCTGTTGCCGGGAAAACCGGTACTACCGACACCGACGGCTGGATGGTTGGCTTCACGCCCGAGCTGTCCACAGCGGTCTGGGTCGGCTATGACAAAGGGCGGGATATTGCCACTGCCGATGGACGGCGTGCTGCCCCGATCTTTGCCCAGTTTACGGAAAAAGCGCTGGAAAACGTTCCACCGAAAATTTTCCCGATTCCTGACGGAGTGGTCAGCGTATATGTCAATCCGCAATCCGGCAAGCTGGCTACGGCAGCCTGTCCTGAGAAAGTGCTGGAAACCTTCATCAGCGGCACGGAACCCAAAGAATACTGCGATCAGCACGGTGCAGGCGGTGCCGTAAGTCCTCCTGGCGGAGCCGGGGCGTCTCCGGCGGAGGACATCAAGGAAGAGCATTCGCTGTGGAAGGATATCAAACGCTGGTGGATGAATTAATCCGGGTTGCTTCGCTGCGGCTCATACGATACGATGGGACCAATCGACGGGGAGGATACGGTTGAAGGTTCCGGGTCCCGGGTTGTGAGGTGCCATTATCGATGAATTTGAAGAATAACTCTAACGGCAGAGAAGGGCGGCCGTCCAGAAAATTGCTGTCCCCTGATTTATATAAGCTCACAGCGCTCCAGGCTGGACCGCTGCTTCTGGGACAGCATCTCGTCCGGCGGACCGAGGACGGAGAGATCCGCTGCCGGATTGTGGAGACAGAAAGCTATGGCGGCGCAGAAGACAAAGGCAGCCACGCCTACGGCGGACGCCGTACGGCCCGTACCGAGGTCATGTTCAGCGCTGGAGGAACAGCCTATGTGTATCTCATTTACGGTATGTATCATTGTGTTAATGTGGTAACTGCCGCCGAACATGATCCTCATGCTGTACTGATTCGCGCGGTAGAGCCGCTTACCCGTACAGACGCCGCGCGGATGGAGGCTTACCGCGGCATTACGGTCAAGAAGCCGGCCGGCCTGTCCGGCGGGCCGGGCAAACTGTGCCGGGCGCTGCGCATTGACAAAAGCCTGAACGGATGCCGGCTGGATGACCCGCTAGGGCCGCTGTGGCTTGAGCAGGGAGATTCGCCGGAAACTCTGGATATTGCGGCAGCACCGAGAATCAACATTCCTTATGCCGAAGAATATGCTCCGCTTCCCTGGCGTTTCTATCTCAGAGGCAATCCTTATGTCTCTGTTATTGATAAACAGGCGCAGCCCTTTTTCCTCGGCTAAAGATTAAGGGATGCTGTTTCGGCGGCTCAAAAATGGGTAAAAAACAAACGAACCCTAAATCATCTCTCCTTTTGGACTTCCCAAATGGAGAGATTTTTAATTTCCAGGGATTATTTTTCCTGAATTTAGCAAAAAACTCTACATATGAATGCGCTTTCCCCGTTCTCATAACTTACAATTACTGCTATAATCATAAATATCCACAAAAAAATAAAAAGATGTAAATGAGGGACATGGGATGAAGGATACAGGCATGATCCGGAGTTTAGACAGTCTTGGCAGAATTGTGGTTCCCGTAGAAATCCGCATGACACGAAATATTGACATTGGGGATCCTATCGAGTTTTTCATTTTGAATGAAGAAATCATCGTACTCAGAAAGTACACCTCAACTGAATGCACGTTCTGCAGAAGCCTTGATCATGTCAGCTACTATAAGGACCAGTTCATTTGCAACAGCTGCCTGAAAGAGCTCGGCAATCCAGAACGGACGGCCGATGAGGCCGTTCAGCTGCAAAGTCCCGCAGAAGTCAATCCCGAACCGGGCCGTGGAGGACGGCGGACCAAAACGGAGGAAATGAGTCAACGCTTGGAGAAAGCCATAGAGGAACACCCCTATGCTAATCAGAAGGAGCTTGCCGAGGTTCTTGGCATCAGTCAGGCCCGGGTAAGCCAGCTCAAGCGCAAGCTTAACCTGCCCAGCAGATCATAACTGTGCACCGGCACTCTGCAGTTTCATACACCATACAAACAGCCAAGCTCTCCTGAAAGGGGGAGTTTGGCTGTTTTTGCAATGCAGACCCAATAGTCTTATGCCATCTAAAGGCAGGTTAACACTTATTCGGACAGCGCAGCTTTGAGTTCAGCGGCAGAAGCATCCCACCACTCTGCATTATGGGCGATCAGCAATGACCTCAGCGCAGCTTTGTCCGCTGCACCAAGCCCCTCCAGAATCACTCTCCGCTTCAGGGCAGAATCGAGCTTGTTCACGTGATCGGCGAGAATCTTCCAGCCTCTGCGGGCTTCGGTATCAATCCACATCTCGCAGGCTGTGATTCCGCCATAGGACTGGCCTTCAGGCGTACGGTCCACAGCTACCCATACCACCCACACCTGTCTTCCATTCGGGACATCTTCACGGTTCGGACTGAATTTAATGCCCTTCTCCACTTTGCTCTTGGCATGCATGGCACCGATATCGATAACGGCTTCACCCCCGTCAATAATGACCGGCGATACATTGTTCAAATCGATGGAGCCTGCGCCGAATCCTTTATGCTTGCTTTTGGCATTCACGATATTCAGGGCCATCGGTTTTTTACCCTCTGGTTGGTTGTTATCCACAAGTGCACATCCTTCCCTTTCACTAATAATTTAATTTTAGCTAATAATGCGGCGAATGCAAACATATACATCCCGTAGATGCTTGTCACGGGAGGAATCACAGTATGAAGCCATTGCCATTAAGGTACACCCTCATCTTTGCGACCCTGGCCACCCTCGCCCTTCTGGGAGGTGGAATCTGGGCTCTCTCTGGGCATAACCCGGCCGTTCTGACTGCGGCTGCCCCAAAAGAGGCCAAGTCCCCCGCAGCCGTACAGATCAAAACACCACAGCCCGTTCTCCCTGAGAGCAGGCCGCTCCCCGTATCGGAGGCCCTAAGCCAGCGGGTGACTGAATATCATCTCGACGCCCAGCTGCTCCCCTCAACAGGGTCGCTGACAGCTTCAGAGGCAGTCACCTGGACCCATCCCGGCCAAAAACCGGTACAAGACCTCTACTTCCATCTGTATCCGAATGCCTTTGCCTCCGAAGAGACCACCTTCATGAAAGAATCCGGGGGAAAGCTGCGCGGCGATACCATGCCTGCGAATGGCTACGGCAGCATGACCCTGACGGATTTGCGGACCAGTGACGGCGTCTCGCTCATGCAGCGGCTGCAGTATGTACAGCCTGACGATGGCAACGTGAATGACAAAACACTGGTCAAAGTGCATCTTCCGCAGCCGGTGAATAGGGGGGAGAGTGTCACACTGAAGCTGAAATATGAAGTAACGCTGCCCAAAATATTTGCGCGTATGGGAGTTTCAGGTGACTTTATAATGGCTGGACAATGGTTCCCCAAAATTAGCGTCTATGAGCCTGCCGGCACCCGGGGCGTGAAGCAGGAAGGCTGGAATCTGCATCAGTATCACGGCACCTCCGAATTCTACAGCGATTTCGGGATTTATAATGTTACCCTTTCTGTGCCCTCCAATTACACAGTGGCTGCAACCGGCTTTCCGGTGAAGACCGCCAAATTGAAGCAGGGCCAGAAAATCTACAAATTCTATGCCGATGATGTCCATGACTTCGCCTGGGCTGCCTCCCCCGACTTTGTGGTTGCAGAGGAGGCCTTCTCGTCGTCTGACGTCCCCGGGGTAAGGATCAAGCTCTACTTGGACCCGCTGCATAAGGACTTGCAGGAGCGGTATTTCCAGGCTGCCAAAGCTGCCCTGAACACATTCAGCAAATGGTATGGTCCTTATCCGTACTCCACACTTTCTATCGTAGTCCCTCCCAAGGAGGGGAGCGGCGCAGGCGGAATGGAGTACCCCACACTTATTACCGCTTTAGGCGCGGCTGACAATGTGTCCGGAACCCAGCTGGAGCGGACCGTCATCCATGAAATCGGGCATCAGTTTTTTTATGGCATAGTGGCCAGTAATGAATTTGAAGAAGCCTGGCTCGATGAGAGCTTCACCTCCTACGCGGAGGACCGGCTAATGGAGCAGGAATACGGGGTGGCGTCCAACCTTCCGCTTCAGGCCAGTCTGGTGCCCTCCGCACAGCCGCTTACCTTGGAGACCTGGAAATACACCGGGGATGATGCCTATACCCGCAACATCTACATTAGGGGCAAGCTGGTGCTGAAAGACATTGAACAACAGGTCGGAACCAAAACGATGGATGCCATCCTGGCCGCTTATGCCCGTAAATACCGTTTCCGTCACCCGTCAACTGCGGACTTCCAAAGGACGGTCGAAAAGGTGACTAAGAAATCATGGCAAACGTATTTCGATCATTATGTATACAGTGGCGGCGCTCCAGATTTTGCTATAAATCATATTGCACATACTATCAGCAAAACAGGGACGGGCAAAGGAGCCCCCCGCTATGAATCCTCAGTGACCGTAAGCAATAAAGGCAGCCGGTACGGGGATGTGCCGGTAAAGTTCACCTTCGCAGACGGTTATACCGTTCAAAGATATTGGAATGGGGAAAACAAGCAAACGACATTTCAGCTGTCCTACAAAGCGCCGCTCCTATCGGCAGAGATTGATCCGGAGCACTCCGTTCTGCTGGAGAGCAAGCATCTGAACAATTTCAGACTCGCCGAACTGGACCCTGATACGCTCTCACGCTGGACGCTCAGCATGACCAACCTGATTGAAAATCTGCTCGGAACTCTTGTCTGGTGAGGTGAAGGATTGTGAAAAGATCGATAAGCCGCGGCTGGCACAGCATGAAAGAGCAATTATATATACTGATCCTGTTATTTATTTACCGGCTTTTCTGGGGCTATTTCATGTACAAGTTTGTCAAAAGCGCCGTGGTTCCCGTGCTCCTGCGCTACCCGGATCAGCATGCGGGAGGCAGCGGGATGGGCAGACTGCTGTACTATGTGGAGGGACAATTCGCTCTGGGTAACAACCCGGCGGTTCAGCATTGGCTCTGGATGCTTCTGGCATTGAGCGCAGCAAGATTGCTTATCTCCCCATTCATCCGCGCAGGGCTGCTCCATGAGCTGCATCAGGAGCGTAAGGGTGAGCGCGGAATGTTCTTTTTCCCGGGCATGAGGCTGTACGGGCTTCCAGTGATGCTGTTCAGCCTCATAGAATGGGTGCTGGCGGTACTGCCCTTGTACTGGCTTTTTCCCAAAATGTACAACCTGCTGCTAAGCGGTATTCTGGATTACAGACAGCTGTTGAAGCTCGCTCCTTATATCCTGGCATGGCTTATCTACCTGTTCTTCATTCGGAAGCTGTTGCTCTATATGCAGTTCGGGTATACGGCCGGTACAGGAATACTCCCTTCCCTGCTGGTATGCCTGAAGGTCATTGTTCCATCTGTGGGACTCTCCCTAGTGCTGGGAGCATGCGGGCTGGTGATGATGCTTGTATGCGGAGCAACCGCACTGCTTTGTCCCGGATTGCCGGCCTTTCTGCTCCGCCAGTTCTCTCCGCTCCCTACTACACTGTTCAAAATGTGGGGAATCGCCGCCCAGTATCATCTCTGGTGCAGTAAAACATTTCCGCAATAATAGAGCCGTATAACCGGCATAATAAAAGAGTCGCTACTCCTTACCGGGAGCGGGACTCTTTTTTTAGGTTACAAAGTGATAAAGAGTATTTGCAAAACTGTAAATCCTCTGGTACAATGATGCCTGTACTACTAGTAACAAATTTGTAATCTTTAAGTTACAGCTTGTCAACCACAGTTAACATGAGCATTAAAACTTGTCGACACGCGCTCTTCTGGTGCATAAAACGCCAAATTCCCTGCACCGGGAAGCGGGGGAACCATATCTTGGGTGAATTGATCTCGCTTTAGAGGGGTCATAGGGGACCTTCTACCGAATCCTTAAGCTAACCTCGCAGGCCTTGGAAGGAGTACATCATTTGAAAAGTCAGAACTTCAAGAAGAAATGCACCGCAGCAGCACTTGGATTAGTGATGGTATTTACATTGGGAGCTGGCAGCGCTTTCGCCGACTCCAAAATGGACACAGTTATCGCCAAAACAATCGGAACGACCTATAAATTCGGGGGCACCAGCACCAGCGGTTTCGACTGCTCCGGATTCACCAGGTACGTATTCAAAAATGTCGGACTTACCCTGCCACGCACTTCCAAAGCTCAATTCAGCGTTGGAACCTCTGTATCCCGCAACAACTTGCGTTCAGGCGACCTCGTTTTCTTTAACACCTTTGGATCGGGAGTTTCCCATGTCGGAATTTATGTCGGCAATGGCAAATTCGCACAATCCTCCAGTTCACGCGGCGTAACCATAACTTCACTGAGCCAAGCCTACTGGGCCAACCGCTACGTTGGCGCCAAACGAGTGATGAGCACTACAGCGTACCAGGCTGTTGCCTACGATTGATAAACGTTGTTCTATACGAACCCGGAGCTGATTATTGCCGTAATCATTTCCGGGTTTTTCCTTTTCCTTATTCTCCCTTTTACACGTTTTGGAGGTGTTCGAAACACCTTTTTGCTAAATATTCCAAAAAACTCTCCCATACAGCTTACGCAACGCGTAAAATGAGCCCTCAAGAATAGCTCTTTGTCTCGTCAAGCGGAAAAAATATGCATTAATATGCTTTAAATGATTGCCAAGAGCTTCTGTCTTTGTTACAATTATCGCAGTGAGTTGATAGTAACATTTTTGTAATTATTCAAACTTGATTTACAAACTTTTTGTCATGTATTGATCCGCAAGCTAATCCTAATCAACAGTCGTGCCGAGTTCTCTAATAATTAGGGAAACGGGGGAACCGATTTTGGGTGAATTGACCTCCTATTCACAGAGGGGTCATAGGGGACCTTCAACCGAACCCTTAAGCTAACCTCGTAGGCAATTGGAAGGGGTATTTACTTTTGAAGAAGAAGCTGGCATCAGCATTACTGAGCTTTTCCATCATCCTTACCATTGGGGCAGGAAGCGCTTTCGCAGACTCCAAAATGGATCAGGTTATCGACAAAGCCATCGGAACAAAATATGTATCCGGCGGAGTATCGACTAACGGATTTGATTGCTCGGGATTTACAATGTATGTTTTTGATAAGATCGGAATCAACCTTCCTCACCAGTCCGGATCCCAATACCAAATGGGAACTGCTATATCGCTTGACAACATCAGACCGGGTGATCTCGTATTCTTCAATACAAGCGGCAATGGCGTATCCCATGTCGGCATTTATGTTGGTGAAGGCAAATTCGCACATGCATCTTCTAAACGTGGTGTAACCGTCAGCTCGTTGAATGACAGCTACTACGTCAACCGCTACGTTGGCGCCAAACGAATTATGAGCACAGATGCTTATCAGAATGTAGCTTCCGATTCCCAAGACAACGACGATGTACAATAAACTGCATTTGTAATTCCCAAAGGCTCTTCTCCAGGATTTTTGCCGAAATTCTGGAGAGGGGCTTTTTTTGCCTACAAGAAATATTTACCCTGCTCATTATTTGCCAAACACAAAAACCCCTAATTTTCGCTATTTTCCAAAATAATATTCCGCAATTGTCAAGGGCTTCACCTTCTCTTAAAGTTTTTGCGCCCCAAAAGAATGGTTATGTATATAATTAAAGATATAACGTATCCCTTTGGATGGGAGGTCTATACCTGATGATTAGTTCCCCGGTAACCTTTTACACTGTTCCTATGGATGTTACCCACGCTGCCGAAATATGCCAATGGGTCTATAAGCCACCGTACAACATTTACGGCTGGATGTCCTGGGAGCAGATGCAGGCTTTGGGCGTTGAGTTCGGTGATCCCCGGCTTCGAAGTGAGCAATATGTCTCGGTGGTGAACGGTCAAGGCAGACTCTGCGGCTTCGCGCAGCTCTTCCCCATGGAAGGTGTAGTCCGGCTGGGAATCGGCATGCGGCCTGATCTGTGCGGGCATGGCATGGGGCATCTGTTCATGAATGCTGTCGTCAAGGAGGCACTTGAACGTTATCCCGACCGCGAAATTGATCTGGAGGTGCTGACGTGGAACCAACGGGCCATTCGCGCTTATCAAAAAAGCGGATTTACCATTACAGATACCTATGAACGCCGGACTCCAACGGGCGATAAGCCTTTTTACTGTATGGTCTATGATAAATAGCACAAATCAGCCAATTATTTGTTACAAACGCTATGATAACGCTTTACCTTCTTGTATAATGTAGAGAGCAGCTTACATGGAGGGGACGGATGCAGATGCAGAAATGGATCATGAGCGGTTTATTTTTTGCCGCCTGTGCCTTTGCCGTAGTCTTAATGTTTACTTTGCCCGGCAAAGCCGAAGTCGCTGAGGAGAACAAGCCAACCATGCCGGAAGTACAGCTGGATGCAGCGGGTGCCGAGGCCATAGTGAAGGCTAATTGCATTACCTGCCATGGGGATCAGCTCCAGGGTGGTGTAGGACCCAGCCTGCAGCAGGAAGGCGGCAAGCATGATGCCGAGGAGATCTTCACCATTGTGACTAAGGGCCGCGGACAAATGCCTTCTTTCAAGGATAAGCTGGCCCCGGAAGAGATTGCTAATGTAGCCATGTGGCTTGCAGAGAAGAAGTAGCTTTACAGAAGAATGAGCACAAAATGCCCGTACAAGGATGATGTTGATCCTATGCCGGGCATTTTTTTATATAAGGGTTATGATAAATTCTCATTCGGATCGGTTCGATCGGGGATGGTTAGCGGTTCTTCTCAAAGGCCTCGTTGAATTCATGGGCCTGCCGGATATCAAGCGCGGTAAGCCCCTCCTCCTCTGCCGCAGACAGGCGAAGGAAGACTGTTTTGTAATCGACTGTAATATGCGGATGATGCTCGAAGGCTTCCGATATGGCGGCCACCTCATCCACAAAAGCAATCCCCTTCATATATTCATTGAACATGTATTTGCGCACCAGAGTATTCTGCTCCAGCTTCCATCCTTCCAGCTTGCTCACCTGCTCCCGCAGCTCCTCTTCCGTAAATTGCAATGTTCTTCCTCCCTTACTAAATTAACAGCAAAAGCCTTGCAGCTCTATTACCAGTGGCGTTGATGCCTGAAACAAAACATCCCTCAGCTTATATAAAGTCCAAGGGATGCGCCAGGATGAGGTTTTTTTGGTTTAATGTATTCACAAATCCCAGCAAATAGTACTCGACTCCACCAATTTTACCACGTGGTGCAGGCTGCGGGCAAACCGCCCCCCGGCACCTGCCTGTCCCCTAGACCAGAAGGACTGAAGCCAGATCCTCTTCGCCAAGCAAAATATTAATCCGGTGTGTCTCCTTGTCATAGATCACAACTCCGCTGCCCACCTCAATCACCGGCTCATTGCCCAGGGCGTAGAACAGGTCCTCAGCAAGTGCTTCCCAGACTTCCAGCTTCGATTCCTGAGGCAGCTCCTGCCACTCATCAGGCTCCATTTCAAAAAATACATACCCGTCGGAAATTCTTCCTACTGCTTCCGTCAGCTCACTCAAAATTTCACTGTAATCCCTGCCGTGCTTCACACCCACATCAATCACTCCGTTTTCTCCACAGATGAATAATATCCTACCCTACTCATTATAGCCGAAAAAATGACTTCACAAAAAAGGGAATGCTGTCGATAAATAAGAATATACGTGATTGGTCAGGCAGATGTTCCACCGCTGTTCATGGATGATACACGCGGTATAGTCGGACCACTTCTTAATTCTCATGGACGAGGTGCATAAATGGAGATTTCAACAATAATCGGTTTGATTTTTGGTCTGGTTACAATAGTATGGGGGATGTTTCTTAAGGGTGCTCCACTGCATGCCTTAAATGCTCCGGCCGCTTATGTAATTATCCTCTTGGGTACCGCAGCATCTATATTCATGGCTTTCCCGTTCTCGGAAGTCAAGAAAATCCCCTCATTGTTCAAGTTAATATTTGTAAAGAAAAAAATGGTCAGCAAATCGGAACTCATTACCATGTTCATGGAGTGGGCTTCCATTACCCGCCGCGAAGGCCTGCTTGCCCTGGAATCCAAGGTCGATGAAATCGAAGACAACTTTCTCCGAAACGGCATGCGGATGATTATCGACGGCAACGATCAGGAATTTGTCCGCGATGTATTAATGGAAGATATCCATGCTACTGAAGATAGACATAAGGCCGGAGCACTTATTTTCTCCCAAGCCGGCATGTACGCTCCAACGCTGGGGGTACTCGGGGCTGTTATCGGGCTGATTGCCGCACTGTCGGATATGAGTGCCATGGAAAAACTGGCTCACGCCATCGGTGCAGCCTTCATCGCTACACTGGTCGGTATCTTCACAGGTTACGTGCTCTGGCATCCTATTTCGAACAAGCTGAAGCGGCTGTCCAAGCGGGAAATTGAGGTTAGGCTGATGATGGTGGAAGGGCTGTTGTCCATTCAGTCCGGGGTGTCCACAATCGCCATCAACCAGAAGCTCTCCGTCTTCCTCACTCCATCGGAACGTGCGAAGCTGAGTGACAAGGAGGGGGCTTCCAGTGAGCAAAAAGACTAGACATGAGGAGCACGAAGAGCATGCCGACGAATCCTGGCTGCTGCCCTATTCTGACTTAATGACGCTGCTGGTCGCTCTGTTCCTCGTTATGTACGCTATGAGTGCAACAGATGCCAAAAAATTCGAAGAAATGGCACAGGCCTTCAGTTCGGCACTGAACGGCGGGTCTGGAGTGCTGGAATACAGATCGGATGCTCCCACAAATACTCAGCTGGATCAGGGCAAAGAAGATAAAATGAACAGTGTCGTTGCTCCTAATACAGGCAAAGCCGATATCGCCAAGCTCCGCCAGAAGGAACAGGAGGAGCTTGAGAAGCTGAAGAAACAATTTGACCAGTATATTAAGAACAACGGTCTGACCGATTTGCTCAGCACCAAGCTGAATCAATCCCAACTGACCATCACCATCAGCGATAACGCCTTGTTCTCCTCCGGACAAGCTGTAGTTAAAGATGAATCCCGCCAGCTGGCCAAATCCATTTCTACCATGCTGCAGCAATTTCCGAATTATGAAGTTTTGGTAGAGGGCCACACGGATAATATCCCAATCTCCAATAGCGAGTATCCATCCAACTGGGATCTCAGTGTCGCCCGTGCGCTGCAATTCATGAAAATTCTGCTGCTGAATCCCTATCTCGACCCGGTTAAGTTCAGTCCTATCGGCTATGGGGAATATCATCCGGTCGCTGATAATACTACAGCAGCCGGTCGCGCGAAAAACCGGCGTGTGGAAGTCTCCATCCTTCGCAAATATCAGGATGTAACCGAAACTACGCCAGTTACGCCTAGCAATTAAGATTCGCGCAAACCAAACTTAAATAAAGAGCTGCTCTGAAGCGTCTAAATCGACCCTCAGAACAGCTCTTTTTACGTTTATTTTATAGTGTCCGTGGGCGCCGTTATTGCAGCTGGTAGTTCAGCATAGCTCCCAGCTCCATCTTCTCCTGGACAGTCAGCTCACGCCATTCCCCGGTCTGCAGAGAACCCAGGTGGATATTCATCACCCTGATGCGCTGCAGCCGCCGGACCTCATAGCCAAAAGCAGCGCACATGCGGCGGATCTGCCGGTTCTTGCCTTCCGTCAGAATTATCCGGAACACCCGCTCACTGATCCGCGTCACTTGACAGGGGAGCGTACGGCTGCCCAGGATCTTGACCCCGCTGGACATCCCCGTAATAAAGGATGGAGTAACCGGACGGTCCACAGTAACGATATATTCCTTCTCATGTTTGCCTTCAGCCCGTAATATCTTGTTAACGATATCTCCATCATTGGTCAGCAGGATTAACCCCTCGGAATCTTTATCAAGTCTGCCGATAGGAAATATCCGCTCATGATGTCCGACAAAATCAACAATATTCCCCTGAATATGTGCTTCAGTCGTAGAAGTAATACCGACTGGCTTATTCAACGCGATGTAGACAACCTTAATGCCCGTTTCAAGGCTTTTGCCGTCTATGCGCACATCATCTCCCGGCCCAGCCTGACTGCCAAGCACAGCCCGCTCTCCGTTGATGGTGACTCTGCCGCCTTCCACCAGCTTGTCTGCTTCACGCCGTGAGCAGAATCCTGTCTCACTGATGAATTTATTAATTCTCACTTCAATCTTCACTCCGTTCTTCGTTCATAGCCTGCCCGGGAGTATGCTCTCCGGCTTCGGGCAGTTTAATGGTAACCTGAGCACCGCTCCCGTATTCACTGTGTATTTCCAGGCTCCCCTTATGGGATTGGATAATCCGCTGGCTGACCATCAGCCCAAGGCCCGTTCCTGTCTCCTTGTTGGTAAAGAACGGCTCCCCTAGCTTCGGCAGCATTTCCTCAGGAACTCCTTCACCCTCGTCAGAGATGACAATCACTACAGTACCGTCAATGATTCGTTGCTCCAGTGTGATTGTGCCCCCGTCGGGCATGGCCTCAATTGCATTTTTGACAATGTTGATAAACACCTGCTTCAGCTGGTTTTCTTCACAGTGGACCGTTGCCGGCTGCTCGGAAAACCGGGCCTCGAATTCAATGCCGAACAGATGCGCCTGGCTGTCCAGAAGAGAGATCACATCCCCCAGAATGAGCCGGACGTCCCTAAGCTGAAAATGCACAGCCTGCGGCTTGGCCAAAATCAAAAATTCACTCACGATCATATTAATCCGCTCCAGCTCCGAGAGCATAAGCTCAACATGAAGCGGCACCAGAATCTTCTTCTCCTGCTGGAGCTGCAGAAATCCCCTCAGGGTGGTTAACGGATTACGGATCTCATGGGCAACCCCGGCGGCAAGCTGGCCGACCGTAGTCAGCTTCTCAGAGCGTCTCAGCAGCTCCTCCATCCGGTTGCGTTCTGTCATATCACGCGAGACATGGACAAAGGACTGCGGATTGCCCTCCTCATCACGGATAACCGAGCTGCTGACGCTGACTTCCACGAGCGAACCGTCGCGTTTCAGCCTGATGGTCTCCAGCGGCGGCAGAACCGCTCCGTTCTTCAGCTCCTTCAGCCGGGTTTCCTCCTGCTTCTGCGCCGTAGCAGGCACCAGGTATGGCGTCTTATCCGACACATCGTCTGCGCTCCAGCCATACAGCTCTTCGAAAGCCCGGTTCGTACTGATAATCCGTCCGTCCATATCCATGGTATGAATGGCATCTGAAGTGCCGTTAATGACGGACTCCAGTCGTTCTTTAACGGCCCGGTTCTCTTCCAGCGTCTGTCCCAGCCGGTTGGTATGCTGCAGCAGATGTGAGGTCATGGCATTGATACGGTGTGCCAGCTGCCCCAGCTCATCACGGCTGTCCACCTTAAGCGGGGGCTCGAATTTGCCCCGGGCCACATCGTTAACTTTTGCCAGGATATGCTGAATGGGCCGGGTAACTACACCCGCAAGGATATAGCTCGCCGCAAAAAAAACAACCAGCAGGATAATCGATGTAGTCACATTATTGACCAGCTGCTCTTTGATTACAGAGGAGATAACTGAATAATCCATGACTACACTAATGACGTAATCCTCTACACCTGGCTGCGTAATGGGAATAAAGGTTTTCAGTACTCTTTTACCCAGCGCGTGTGTGTCCAATGTAAGAGGGCTGCCGCCGCTAAGAGCTTCCATAACAGCTGTCTTGTCCTCTTCAACATTGCCATAAATGTATGTACCATACTTAATAGCACGGCTTCTCAGCTTCTGGTTTGTAGGATCACTGCCATCTGGAAGCATGGTGGATACTCCAAAGGTTTTGGGATTGATTCCCGTGACCTCCAGAATGCCCGGGTTAACCTCTTTGGACTGACGGACAATCTCATCGGGATTCATAATCTTGACGTAATCACTTACGGCGGTGCTGCGAATGTAAGGATCTATAATGTAATTGCTCTTTTGATCATAATAGTATCCCCACTTCTCAATAAACTTCGGATTGGAGGTAGAATATTCAAAGGGGCCTGACCAAAAATGCTCAAAGCTCTGCCCCTGCTCGACGGAAACCTCCTGGCCTGCAAACAGCTCCAGAAATGCCACATACCAATAGCCCATACCTTTGGTAGACAGACCAATCTCACCGGGATCTGAGGATCTGGCTACAACCACATCATCCTCAGTCTTGACCAGGAGCGAAATATTAGACACTCCCAGTTTATGGGCCAGCGCAACCAGTTGAGCGTCCTTCACATTCTTAATGTCGGGATCAAGCTCTTTGGAAGCCAGAATAGCGGTCAATCTGAGGTTCTGGGCAATTTGATGCTGTACATAATTAGAGCTATAGCTGCTCTGCTCGACCGAAACGGCAATCTGTCTGGCGGCCATCTTCATATTCTTCACACTTTCATTGCGAAGGTTGCTCCGGGCGGCATGAAGATTAAGTGTTAGATTAAGCGCCAGAATTAAGAGTACCGATCCGAAAATGATTGCCGATAACTTAGTTTTTATGGACAAGCTGTATTTTCACCTCTTACCCGCTGGTAAATCCTAGCGGAGCATTCAAACATTATCATACCTTTTGCCTCCCCATTTGAAAAGACATTTCACTCGCTGGCTGTTTCGGGAAATATTGAATTATGCAGACACTTTCTCTACAATGGATAAGAAACCATCCACAGGTTATACACATATAAACATTTTATCAGATTGCGATGTGCACAATATTGTGTATAAGTCGCGCCTTATCCACAGAGTTGTACACAATTTGTTAAGAACGAATATTTGTTCGTTGCACAAGGGGCATTTGCAGAAGGGAAGATGAGCTTGAATAGTATAAATGATGAGCTGTCCTCTGAGGAATTGGCGGTTCATGAATATTGGATGAAAGAAGCGATTGCGGAGGCCCGCAAAGCGGAAGCTTTAGGCGAGGTTCCCATAGGAGCCGTAGTTGTCCGTAATGGACAGATTATTGGCCGCGGCTATAACCTGCGGGAGACCACGATGGATTCCACCGCCCACGCAGAGATGGTCGCGATTCGCGAAGCCAGTGTATTGCTTGGTTCGTGGCGTCTCCTGGACTGCCACCTGTATGTTACATTGGAGCCCTGCCCCATGTGTGCAGGAGCCATGGTCCAGTCCAGAGTGCCGCTTACGGTATTCGGCACCCCGGATCCCAAAGCCGGCTGTGCAGGCACACTCATGAATCTTCTGGAGGAGCCGCGCTTTAATCACCGCACCGAGGTCATTCAGGGCATATTGCAGCAGGAATGCGCTGAACTGCTGACCACTTTTTTCCGGCAGCTGCGTAAGAAATCTTCAAAGTAAGGAGAATCCAATGAATCATAAGTTATATGACACATCACATGGCATTTATATTTCTCTGCTGCAAACCCAGGATGCTGATGTACTCCTCCAGCTGCGTCTACGCAATAAAGAACACCATCAACCCTTTGAACCGCTTCGCGACGAAGATTACTTCACACTGGAAAGCCAGCAGCGGCTCCTTGCTCAGCGTGTGGAGGACTCTCTGGAAGACAGGGCGTACATGTTCGGTATATTTTTACTTGATGGCATGCTGATTGGACAGATCACGATCTCTAATGTAGTACGCGGTGTTGGACAGTTTGCGGATATAGGCTACTTCATTGATTATGCGCTGCAGGGACAAGGATACACAAGCGCAGCCGTAGGCCTTATCCTGAAGTTTGCCTTCCGTTCCCTAGGCCTGCATAGAGTGCAAGCCGCCATTCTTCTTCATAATCACGGCTCCCGCCGGGTTTTGGAGAAGAACGGGTTCCTGGCTGAGGGCATAGCCCGCCGTTTTATTAAGATAAATGGACAATGGCAGGATCACCGGACTTACGCTATTCTCGCCGATGATATCCAGCCACAGGAGTAATGACAGTCTTCCCCGGTGCAAGTTCTTCTCCCCTGTTAGGGGTAACATGAAAAATCCCGCATAAGCGCGAGAACTTCGCACAAATGCGGGATTTTTGATTTCGCCTGCTTGCTTAGTAGGAGCTGCCGATGCTTCCAAATTCCTGCTGCAGCTCATCTGTGGTAATGACATCGTCTCCCTGAGGAATGCCGATGGTGAAGGTCTGCTTTTCATTGATTTTACTGTATTGATTGCTGGCGGTTAAGGACAAGCTCACATTCTCGCCTTTGTCCGGATCATTCACCTTAATGTCCATCAGGAGATCCTGATACACCGGAAAATCATCTTTGTTAATCGCTGTATTCAGATGGAACTTGTTGATGGTTAGATATTTCCCCAAATCGGCCAAGTCCTTGTCGAATTCTGCGCGGGTTTCACTGGACTTCAACTCTTCTTTGAATTTAGCCAGGTCTGCATCGTCAATTTTCAGCATTTCCTTATATTCCGGTTTGCTCACGATATCGATAATCTTCGGCAAGGCATTATTCACAAGAATCGTAAGCGCCTCTTTGACGTTATCATTATTTACGTTGAATTGAACCACCTGCTCTGCTTCTACACCCTCCGGCAAAGCGGCGTCCTTCGGCTTAATGTTCTTGAAGTATGTTGCATCATCATACTCGCCCATCAATGTGTTAAGCACCTCGTTAGAAAGCTTCTGCATCTTCTGAGTATCAAGAGCGTCAGGATTCCATTCGGTACCTCCCTGCTCAGCCAGTTGTTTCAGATCCAGCTCTACAAACTTGCCGACCACCGTTTCTGGAAGCGGCAGGAATGGGATAGACGGTATTTTGATATATACCTTCTCCTTGGTCATCACCATTGGAATCGTGAAGGACATCGTCATATCACCCTTCAGATTGAGTACCATCGTCATTTCGGTCTGCATTGGATCTGCCTGATAGACACCGTCGATAGTGATATCGGCGTTTTTCAGCATACTGAGCACCTGCGCTGTTGAGCCATCCGACTCACCGTTTGCTGGCGCATCTATAGCCAGATTATTAATCACCAGCTTACTCTTCATCTCATACGATTTCAGAGTGGTCGCTTTGATCGCAGCAGATTTCAATGCCTCCTTAGGCGCTTGCTCCTTGTTGGCGCAGCCGGGTAAAATTACTGCAGCGGTTAGCAGCAGTGCGGCAGCGGACAACCCCCATTTTCTCTTCATTAAAAATCTCCTCTCCCATGTGAACTATTTCTTCCCCTCCTTATGATAAACCATTTGGCAATTATGAGAAACATTTCTTTCTTAATATAACTCTAAAAAAATCAGCCTTGGCGGTTATGATGGTCTACATGGTTAGCCTGCTTAACCTTTTTGGAGCCGGAAAGCGGTTCAGGTCCGGAGGAATTGTGTTCCTTGCGGCGTTCCTGATGGTTATCTTCCGCACCTGGTGCAGGCATGCTTTTGGGTTTGCTCATCTGTAGATCGCCTCCTAGGGATTGGTCAGGTCTTGAAGCGCCTGGGCGCATTCATGAATCTGTCTGGTGTACCGCTGGGCCAAAAGCTGAACTGCATCAGAGCGTTCATCCGTCTGGCGTCCAGCTTCTTCGGCATCAATTAGACTTACTGCAACCTCACGGCTGTCGACATAAGTACAACGAAAGTCAAGGGAATACGCCTGACGTCCGGCAGCATTAAAATGAACCAGCAGACTGCTGGGGTCCGCTGCATCACCCTGTACGCTAAAGCTGTCTCCATCCTCCATCAGAGCAGGCAGTCGCTCCTGCCAAGCAGACACCAAACTTTGCTGATCCAGCTGTAATTCTCGGTTCATTGTTATTATCAGCCTCCTTCCCTATTACATTGCGGAGAAAAGGAGCTTTTTATACTTGGTGCCACGGGTTCCCGGACCGATTCTCCTCCGTGAGGCAGAGCCTCCTTGCCGCTGCGGCAGAGTCTGTTCCATACACGACAAAAAAGCTGTCTTCCAAGGAAGGCAGCTTCTATCTTCATGTGTTGATTTGAACCCATGTGGGCTTGCACCCTAACGGTTTTCAAGACCGTTACTACCTATGAAAAGCCGCCGGGCCTTGGTATGACTGGGTTATAACTGATTGAGCTTGCTTTCAGGCTCTTCACCATTTTCTACACGTTTTATATTGTTTATAAAGAAATCATATCTTTTTTTATGAAATTTTCGGCCATCAGGCATTCCTGCAGTATGGGGAGTAAGTATCACATTACCCAGATTCCGGAGCTCACTGTCAATAGGAAGCGGTTCAGATTCAAACACATCCAGGCATGCGCCTGAAATATCCCCGTTTTTTAATGCATCAATCAAGTCTCTTTCGTTGACAATCCCGCCGCGGGCTGTATTGATAAAAAGAGCGGTATTCTTCATTTTCTTCAATGCCGCTTTGTTGATCAGTTGTTTGGTTTGCTGATTCAAGGGTACATGTACACTGATTATGTCCGATGTGCTTATAAGAGTATCGAAATCCGTCATTTTCACAAAACCGTCAGATTGTACAAGAGCATTTCTCGCATAAGCCAGCACATTCATATCAAAAACCCTGCAAAATGCAGCTACTTTTTTTCCGATAGCGCCCAAACCGATAATCCCAATTGTTTTGCCTTTTAATTCACTCCCTGTATAGTCCAATTGATGTTCATCCATCCTGTTTTTCATGAAAGTATCAAGAAACGGTATGTTTTTATAATAAGACAATATCAGTGCCATTACGTGCTCGGCCACTGCCTGTGCATTCACTCCTGCAGCATTGGCCACCCAAATGCCAAGCTGTGTACAGGCAGGGACATCTACATTATCAAATCCTGCACCCGTCTGTACCAATTTTAATTTTTTTGCGATAGAAAGCAGGCTGTGATCCACTTTAATATGTTCAGGGATGATTACCTGGCAATCTTCAATATGATGCAGCATTTCTTTTCCGGGCGGGACAATTACAACATTCCAGTCTTGAGGAAAATACCTTACAATATTTGATTTCGAGGTCTCGCTAAAATAGCCAACTACGAGAATCTTCATTGCTAAACCACCTTTCATTACCTATACCATTCTAGCAGCAATCAGAACGAGGACTCTCCAGAGAAAAAACATTTGACCCCTCGTCTTTATTAACGATAATTTTAAACATAAAGAATAATGTTGTAAAACTCAAATATTTTGTGAACTATATTAATCATTTCTATATATTGAGGAGGTTGGAACACTTTTTTAGCATTGCGGAAAGATGGGATGCTCTCTGGAGGGAAACACAAATCTTGCAGGCTAGCGGTTCGCAGTTAAGTCTGGCAATAAGCGCTGCCGAAAGTATAAGTCACTTTGTTTTGCCTCCTGTATATAGAATGCTTAATCAGCATACCCCGTCCATCCGACTGCAAATTCGTACGCAGCATACTCAGGAAGCTTTTGATAGTATTGAGCGGCGCGAGATGGATGTGGCGTTTGTGGTGCGAGAAATCGTGTCGCCTAGTGTCACTGTTAAACCGTTTTTTACTGAAGAAATGGTGTTGTTGCGTCTGGCTGTGTCGGGGCGGCAGGCCGGAGATACTATTGAAATGGAAGAATTGGCGGCGCAAGACGAAGTCTTCATAAATTGGAATAGAGAGTTTCAATTCAGACATGACCAGTGGTGGGACCCTCTTTGCCCGTCCCGTGTTCATCTGGACACAGCGGGACTCATCACTACTTTTTTGAAGGACGCCAGACAATGGACGATAGTTCCCGCTTCGATTGGCGCACATATGATGCGGATGGGAGATTTTGTTCTTCAGAAACTATCGGTATCGGTGCCTCCAAGAATATGCTATAAGGTAACTCATAAGTTTCCAAACCAAGCTTTACACGAGCCCCTTCGTATTCTTGATAACTATCTGCAAGATATATTTGGAGTAGACTGATCTGACCTGTCGAGATATTAGTTGCAATTGATTATGGCCAGCAAACTGATGTATGAAAAAAATAGAGTATGGACCGGAGTTGTTCCAACGCTTCGTGACACTCCTGCCGCTTGCCGCGCGGTGTAATAGCGTTTGAACGGCCCCTCCAGTGTCAGAATCTCAGGCGATACGCTCGCTCTCTCATCCTGCGCCACCCGTGCTTGTATTCATAATCCTATACCTCCGTCAGAAGATTATCCAAAACAAAAAAACGCACCACACCGCTATCCAACGGTAAAGTGCGTTTCAGTCATAATCACCGCAAATCCTTATACGGCGTGTCATTGTTAAGGAATGGCGGAGAGGATGGGATTCGAACCCATGTGGGCTTGCACCCTAACGGTTTTCAAGACCGCCCCGTTATGACCGCTTCGGTACCTCTCCAATGCATCAAAATTTCACATGCATTAGAAAGTATACCATACAGAGCAAGCCTTCGCAAGTATAATTATTGAGCAGCTGGGCTGATCACTTTCACATTCCGCATATACGGCTGCAGTACTGCAGGAATCAATACTGTGCCATCTTCCTGCTGATAATTTTCCAGAATAGCGGCTACAGTACGGCCAACGGCAAGTGCGGAGCCATTCAGTGTATGAACAAATTCCGGCTTAGCTTTAGGTTCCTTGCGGTAACGAATGTTAGCCCGTCTCGCCTGGAAGTCCTCTGTATTCGAGCAGGAGGAGATTTCACGGTACATGCCGCTCTCCGGCAACCACACCTCAAGATCGTACGTCTTAGCAGATGTGAAGCCCATATCGCCCGTACAGAGGCCCAGTACGCGATATGGCAGTTCCAGGAGCTGCAGCACACGTTCAGCGTCCGCCGTCATTTTCTCCAGTTCCTCATATGAGGTTTCCGGGGTGGTGAGCTTCACCAGTTCCACCTTGTTGAACTGATGCTGGCGGATCAGCCCGCGCGTGTCACGGCCGGCCGAGCCTGCTTCAGAACGAAAGCAGGAGCTGTACGCCACATGATACTTCGGAAGATCTGCAGCCGTCAGAATTTCCTCGCGGTAGTAATTCGTTACTGGAACCTCAGCAGTAGGGATCAGATAATATTCAGTATCGCGCAGCTTGAAAAGATCCTCTTCGAACTTGGGAAGCTGGCCAGTGCCGTATAGGCTATCCTTATTGACAATGTGAGGAGGCAGCATCTCCTCATAGTTATGTTCCCCGCTGTGAAGATCCATCATGAAGTTGATAAGCGCACGTTCAAGACGCGCTCCCAGCCCCTTGTAAAAAGCAAAACGAGAGCCTGTAACCTTGGCAGCGGCTTCAAAGTCAATGATATCCAGCTGCTGTGCCAGCTCCCAATGCGACTTCGGCGTAAACCCAAATTCTCGCGGCTGCGACCACCGGCGGATTTCCACATTCTCTTCCTCGGACTTGCCTACGGGCACCGATTCATGAGGAATATTAGGAATGCTCATGGTTAGTTCCTCAATACGGGTCTCCAGCGCTCTTACTTCATCATCCAGCTCTTTAATCCGGTCAGACACGGTGCGCATCTCAGCGATCAGATCCTCCGCAGGTTCACCGTTCTTCTTCTTTTTCGCTACTTCACCAGATACAGTATTACGGCGGTTCTTCAGCCCCTCAGTCTCTTGCAGCAGCTCACGGCGGCGCAGATCCAGCTGTGGAAAGCCGGCAATCAAATCAAGCGATTTACCTCTTTTATTCAATGCTTCTTCTACTCTGGCATAATCACTGCGCAATATTTTTACATCTAGCACAAAGTTTCCCTCCTGAAAACAGCCCAAACCCTTTCAATATGCTGTTTCACAGCCTTGAAAGAGTCGGAATGTTCTTATATGCGGTTCTATTGATTGGCTGCTGCGCTATACTCTACCATATCGGCAAAGTATTGGTGCAGTCTATAATCATCTGTCAACTCCGGATGAAAAGAGGATACGAGCAAATTACCCTGACGGGCAGTCACAATCTCATCCTTATAGACCGTGAGTACATCAACATCCGGCCCGACCTCTTTAATGAGCGGAGCACGAATAAAGACAGCACGTACCGGCTCGCTGATTCCTTTGACTTCCAGATCACATTCAAAGCTTTCACGCTGGCGTCCAAAGGCATTCCGGGCGACCGTAATATCCATCAGCTCCAAATGCGCGGGCTCGCCGCCATCAATACGCTTAGCCAGTACGATCATTCCGGCGCATGTCCCAAAAACAGGCTTGCCCTGGCCGGCAAAATCCCGGATCGCCTCTATAAAGCCATATTTGCGCATAAGCTTGCCAATCGTCGTGCTCTCACCGCCCGGAATGATCAATCCCTCGATCTCTTCCAACTGTTCTGCGCGTTTAATTGGCAGACCTTGCGCTCCAGTCTTTTCTATACTAACAATATGCTCTGTTACTGCGCCTTGAAGCGCCAGCACCCCTATCTTCATCGGAACAACCCTTCTCTCTACATTAACGGCCGCGCTCCGACATGCGTTCTGCCGGCGACAGTGAGGCAATATCGATCCCCTTCATCGGGGTACCGAGGTTCTTGGATACTTCAGCAATCAATTTATAGTCCGTGAAGTGAGTAGTAGCCTCTACGATTGCACGGGCAAACTTCTCAGGATTATCGGATTTGAAAATACCGGAGCCCACAAAAACACCATCGGCTCCCAGATGCATCATCAGAGCAGCATCAGCCGGAGTTGCCACACCGCCTGCAGCAAAGTTAACTACCGGCAATTTACCCAGTTCATGAACTTCAAGCAGCAATTCGTAGGGAACACCAAGAGTCTTGGCTTCATTATAGAGCTCGTCCAATGAAAGATTGTTTACTTTACGGATCTGGCTGTTAATATAACGCATATGACGTACAGCTTCAACAATGTTGCCGGTTCCTGGCTCGCCTTTGGTACGAATCATTGATGCACCTTCATTGATGCGGCGCAGTGCTTCACCCAGATCTTTGGCTCCACATACAAACGGAACAGTAAATTCACGCTTGTTAATATGGAATACCTCATCAGCAGGAGTCAGCACTTCACTCTCATCCAAATAATCCACGCCCAGGGACTCCAGAACCTTCGCTTCTACATAATGTCCGATACGGGCTTTGGCCATCACAGGGATGCTTACTACCTTGATAACCTCTTCCACAATGGTAGGGTCGGCCATCCGGGCCACACCGCCTGCTGCACGAATATCAGAAGGGACGCGTTCCAGCGCCATAACGGCAACTGCACCCGCAGCCTCAGCAATTTTTGCCTGTTCTGCATTCATGACGTCCATAATGACGCCGCCTTTTTGCATTTCTGCCATGCCTCTTTTTACTCGCGATGTTCCTGTTTCCATGACCATGCCTCCCGAATAGAAATACTTAATTTAACATATCATTTTGCCGCAAGGCGGCTATATATACAACCTATTTACTCGGATTTACTCCTGATATCGGCATGTTTCAGCCGTTAGAACAGGTTCTTAATTCCTTTAAACAGATCGCCAAAAAACTCTCCAATTGCTCTCATCAGCAGCTTGAACCAACCTGCCTTCTCGGCTTCTTCAGCCGTAATCAGGTTGACAGTCTTCTCTTGAACTTGAGTAATACCTTGGACCTGGTAGGAATAGGTCACCTTTCCGACCTTGCTGGCTCCGGCAATCGGTGCAACCAAGGTAGCTGGATCATTAATAACCACAGCAGTTTTGATCTGTGGGGATGCAGTTCCCTTAGGTACGATAAAAGTAACACCGGCATCTGTCACAACGGGGACACTTTTGTTTTTCCCTTTTAATACAGGAACGGTTTCGTTGCCTGCAATGACGGCTTTAGGAGCTACAACCTGCTTAACCTCAAAATTATTGAAGCCAAAATCAAGCACCTTCTTTGTTTCCGTGAACCGGTGAGGCTCCGAATCTGCCCCCATTACAACACTAATCAGCCGCATACCATCCCGTACAGCAGTACCGGTGAAGCAGTTGCCAGCATTATTAGTATGTCCGGTCTTCAAACCATCAAGCCCCGGATAAGCATAAGCTTTGAAGTTGGTAACATTCTTATTCGATTCCAGCATCCAGTTATAGTTAACCATTGGCGCTTTATCGCGCTCACGGAATTTGTAGGACTGAATGGTCGTGAAATCCGTGAAATCCGGATGGTCGGTGACTATGTGTTTGGCGAGAATTGCCGCATCCATAGCGGACATTACCGTTTCACGATCGGTGTCAGGCTGGAACTTTGCAGGCATATCCGCCCGGTTCAGACCGGTGGAATTGATGAAATAAGCCGTCTTCATCCCCATCTTCTGCGCAGTTTCGTTCATCATAGCAACGAACTCCTGCTCAGATCCAGCAACCTCTTCTGCCAAAGCTACCGTAGCATCATTTGCAGAGCCTACCGCCATGGCTATGTATAGCTCTTTGACTGTGTGTTCGTCACCTTGTGCCAGAAAAATACGCGAACCAATCTGCTTGGACGCATTCTCCTGGACCACGACTTTCTGATCCCAGGATAACTGGCCTTTGTTAACGGCTTCTGTGACGAGGTACTCGGTCATCATTTTGGTCATGCTTGCCGGTGGCAGGGGTACATCTGCATTTAGCGACAAAAGCACCTCGCCGGTGGTAGGTTCCAGCAGAACAGCAGATTTCAGGTTCAATCCCAACGACTCCACCGAAGGAATCTTGACTGCAGTTGCTTTCGCCTTTGTTTTATTGGTAGCTGCTGTGCCTGATTCTGTAGTTGCCGGCGTCTTCACCGCATCAGCCAGCGCCGAATTTACGGGAGAAGCTAGCATATTTAAAAGCAGACCTACTGTCGCTGTCTTAATTACAAATTGCTTACCGCTGAATTTATACTTGTGTTTCAATGATTTACTCTCCTTTTGCCCTCATATCCATTGCTTGTTCTATTCTAACACAGGGGTATCTGCAAAAAAAGACAGACAGGACGAATTTCGTCCTGTCTGCCCTTAAAATATCGCTTAACCTGTACTATAGGGAGTAGTTAGGAGCTTCCTTAGTAATCTGTACGTCATGCGGGTGACTCTCCCGCAGACCGGCCCCGGTAATCCGGATAAAGGAAGTATCGTTACGAAGCTCCGTCAGTGTCTTGGTTCCGCAATACCCCATCCCTGAACGAAGTCCGCCTAAAAGCTGATGAACCGTATCCGAAAGCGATCCTTTGAAAGCTACACGGCCTTCAATACCTTCAGGAACCAGCTTCTTATCATCATCCTGGAAGTAACGGTCTTTACTGCCTTGCTTCATGGCGCTCATACTGCCCATGCCACGATAGACTTTAAATTTACGTCCCTGATAAATTTCCGATTCCCCAGGACTCTCTTCCGTACCAGCAAACAGACTGCCCATCATGACAGCAGATGCTCCTGCAGCAATAGCCTTGGTAATCTCACCGGAGTATTTAATTCCGCCGTCTGCGATAATAGGAATACCGTATTCACGGGCTACTGTCGCACAATCATAGATGGCTGTAATCTGAGGTACACCAATACCGGCAATTACACGAGTAGTACAGATCGATCCGGGTCCAATCCCAACCTTGATCACCGAAGCTCCGGCTTCAATCAGTTCACGGGTAGCTTCCCCGGTGGCTACATTGCCGGCTACAATGGTGAGATCCGGATACAGCTCGCGCAATTTGCGGACAGCATCAATAATATTGATATGATGGCCATGAGCAGAGTCTACAGTAATAAGATCGACCCCGGCTTTTATCAAAGCTTCTGTCCGTTCAAATGTATCCTTGGATATGCCAATTGCTGCGCCAACGAGCAACCGGCCCTGCGCATCCTTAGCACCATTCGGGAATTGGATGGCTTTTTCGATATCTTTTATGGTAATCAGACCCTTAAGAATGTTGTTCTCATCCACCAGGGGCAGTTTCTCAATCTTATGGCGCTGCAGGATAACTTCAGCTTCTTGAAGCGTAGTGCCCACAGCAGCTGTTACCAGGTTCTCATGCGTCATTACATCTTTGATCTGGATATTGAAGTCATGAATAAAGCGCAAATCTCTATTGGTCAAAATGCCAACCAGTTTGTTGCCTTCATCTACGATAGGCACACCGGAAATGCGGTATTTACCCATCAGGACTTCAGCGTCGGACACCCAGTGGTCTGGAGTAAGAGAAAAAGGATTTGTGATAACGCCGCTTTCGGAGCGCTTCACACGGTCTACCTCTTCCGCCTGCTGCTCCACGGACATATTCTTATGAATAATACCGATGCCGCCCTCACGTGCAATAGCGATCGCCATGGCTGCTTCAGTGACCGTATCCATACCCGCACTCATCAATGGAATGTTCAGCTTCACATTCTTGCTCAGTACCGTAGACAAATCCACTTCCTTAGGCAGCACCTCAGATTTACGCGGCACCAGCAGCACATCATCAAAAGTTAATCCTTCTTTGCCAAACTTATCTTCCCACACCTGGGTCATTCCTCCTCGAAATTGTATTTATTCTAAACGCCTGCAAACTTTATAAATGAAGAAACCAGAGTTAAAGTCCATACCCGGCAGACACCGGGAAAGACTTGTAAGCTGCACGTTTTCGTATCTTCAGTTAAGGTTTGAGATGCTTGTCCAAAAATATATTATTGCCATCTTAGCAAAGGGTTTTTGGCCTGTCAAGAATATTACATCAGGGGAGAAGTTATTCCGAACACAGTTGCCGAGTAAGCGAATTCTTGGACGAAAGTCCGCTTGGAGTGGACAGTTCGAATCAACTTCTGAACTCAATAGCTCACCTGGATAGACAGGGGCTAATGGAATCACGGTCCATTCGCAAATGATGCGGACAGGAGATCCGTGATTGAGGCAAATCCGGCGATTCCCCAGGTCATACGGACACAGGATCTCCTAATCAAACATTTCATCCCTCATTTTGGCTCGAAAGAAGGATATAACGCTATCTGAGCCTGCATCAGTCCAAAAAACCGATATGCTCGCAAAATAACGTCACCTCTGTCCGCTTCACTCTGCGGATAGTCTCGATTCCCTTGTACTCCTAACAAGGGGCCCCTCAGATATTTTCAAGTATCCACGTTTTGGGGCTTGTATAATTGCCTAAAATACAAAAAAGCCACTGTCGATTGCTCAACAATGGCTTGATGTGCTTGGCGGCGTCCTACTCTCCCAGGACCCTTCGGTCCAAGTACCATCGGCGCTGGAGGGCTTAACGGTCGTGTTCGGGATGGGTACGCGTGGAACCCCTCCGCTATCGCCACCAAACGGGCACTTGCGGTACAAATGCATAATTCAGGTCTCAGCATCGCCAAATGCTGAAAACAAATGTTCCATCATGTGGTCGCTTGGACCTCATGACTTACAATTTGATTCCTGAAAACTGAATCCGAAACGAAACTTGCGTTTTACTTTTGGATAAGCCCTCGACCGATTAGTATTGGTCAGCTCCACACGTTGCCGCGCTTCCACCTCCAACCTATCT
>NZ_FNGM01000031.1 GCF_900102965.1 Paenibacillus jilunlii
GAACAAGAAGCGTAAATTCCATGCCTTGTACGACAAAGTCTATCGGTGGGATGTGCTGTGTGAAGCCTGGAAACGCGTGAAAGCGAACAAGGGAGCGGCAGGAGTAGATGCCGTGACACTCGCAGATATTGGGGAACAAGGAGAAACAGCATTCCTCAAGTACTGTGAGCGAGAATTGAAAGAAGGCAGCTACCAACCGCAACCTGTACGGCGGCACTATATCCCAAAGAAAGATGGGAAACCAAGGCCGCTAGGCATACCCACTGTGCGCGACCGCGTCATACAGATGGCAACTGAGCTGGTAATTGAACCCATCTTTGAAGCAGACTTTGAAGAAGTCTCTTACGGATTTCGTCCGAAACGAAGTGCGAAAGGAGCGCTGGATCGAATCCGGAAAGCCTGCAACCGCAAAGGGAATTGGGTAGTCGACGTCGATATCCAAGGTTACTTCGACAATATTAATCAAGAGAAGCTCATGAAATTGATACAGATGCGTATCAATGACAGGCGGATCCTGAAATGTATACGGAAGTGGCTACAGGCGGGAGTCATGGAAGAAGGAAACGTAAAGCGATCTGATTTAGGCACTCCGCAAGGTGGCGTCATTTCACCGCTGCTGGCGAATATCTACCTGAACTACTTTGACCGATTGTGGGAGAAACACGGAAGTGGAATGGGAGAACTGACAAGGTATGCAGACGACTTTGTAGTGGTCTGCAAAACCAAAAAGGACGCCGAACATGCGTATGAACTCATACGCAGAATCATGGAACGTCTGGAACTCACCCTACACCCGACGAAAACCCGAATTGTAGGCTTGTGGACAGGAGACGAAGGGTTCGACTTTTTAGGAATGCACCACCGAAAAACGAAAGCAGAAACTTCTCAAGGGAAGGTATATTATACCACGCAACAGTGGCTAACGAAGAAGGCAGAGGAACGGATCCGAGGCGTGGTCAAAAACAGATTAGCACCGCCGAGCATGCGCTCAAGATCGTTCGCGGAACAGGTGGAATGGCTCAATCCAAAAATTCAAGGATGGAGAAATTACTACTACACGAACTATAGCCAAAAGAGGTTAGCTAAGCTGGATTGGTATATTTTGCAGAGATTAACCCGGTGGTATGCGAAGAAGAGACAACGTAGGAGATGGATGAGTTCATTATCTGAGGTTAAGCATATGGCCAACATGCATGGACTAAAAACGCTATTGTGATCTGCATGCCCATGAATGACAAACATCGGAAAGCCGTATGAGGGAAAACCTCACGTACGGTTTGATGAGGAGGGGCTGGTTTAAATCCAGCCCTTTACTCTAGAGGAAATTATGGTTTTTTTAAGTTATGGATAAGGTGTGTATAAAACTGGTGATAAGTAGAAGGGCAGGAAACTCACCCATAAATGGGTGGAAATCAGCCGGATTCGATCGCCTTTTTCCAACTAACACTGGCCAAGAAGTAGGTGAACAGTGATAGTTGGAAAAAAGAAACTTATTTCTCTCAGAAATCAACAACTGTGAAATTTAAGTGGAAAAAGGGAACTTAATTGGGCGATATTACTTAGTTAGGGGCGATATGTGCTGAACTAGTTACCCTTTTTCCACTTAACCTGCGGAGAACAGGAGATTCGGGCAAATTAGTTATCCTTTTTCCACTTGGAATTGCTGAAGGACCATAAAGGGTTCCCCTAAGGTGTTAACCCCCGAAAACCTTGCACGGAATACAACAAAGTGTGATTTAAGCAGGCCGAATGGGCGAACATCTTGTACGTTATAGAACAATCTGTGTCCTAAGTACGCTAAACGGACAAAAATCTTGTGAATTGTACAACAATGTGGGCGCGGCTTCACCATATGGACGAAAATCCTGCATGTTATACAACAAATGCGGAGCTTCGTAACCTCCAAGACCCTTATTCACTCGCGAGGGTGATTTTGTTACTGAATTAAGAAAATATTGCACGATCTCCCGCATGTTCTGCTTCAACCACTACTCATGCGGACGGAGGGAGCTTCTGCCCCTGGCCTCTGGTCTGAGAAGGGGCTTACTCCGGATGCGTGCTTAGATCGCATTGATCCAGCGGGACAATGCGGCTCTTGCGGAACCAGCGGTAGCCGAACCAGATCAGCAGGAACAGCGGCAGACTGATATAGGAGACAAGGATACCGTACCAGTCGATGCTTTCGCCTGTGAAAGCGCCGAGGTTCTGGCCAAAAACAGCGATAAGGCATAAGACCAGTGCGAAGAGCGGTCCGAAAGGGAACCATCTGGCCCGGTATGGCAATTCCGCAAGCGAATGTCCCTGCTTCACAAAAGCGCGGCGGAAACGGTAATGGCATACGGCGATGCCCAGCCAGTTAATGAAGCCGCACATTCCGGATGCATTAAGCAGCCAATTATAGACCGCACCGTCGCCAAAGAATGAGGCCAGAAAAGCCAGCATGCCGACTGCTGTGGTAACCAGCAGCGCGCCTACAGGCACCCCGCGGCGGTTGAGCCTGCCGAGGGCACGCGGTGCCATGCCATCCTTGGCCATCGCATACAGGACGCGGGTGGAAGCGTACATGCCCGAGTTCCCGGCTGACAGCACTGAACTCAGGATGACTGCGTTCATGACAGATGCAGCAATCGCAAGCCCTGCTTTATTGAACACAATCGTGAACGGGCTGACGCCGATATCGTCAATTCCGCTGCGGAGCAGATCGGGATTGGTGTAAGGGATCAGCAGGCCGATGACAAGTATGGCGAAGATATAGAAGATTAGAATTCGCCAGAACACCCGGCGGATGGCCAGCGGTACATTCCGGCGCGGATTTTCACTCTCACCTGCGGCTACCCCGACAAGCTCAGTCCCCTGGAACGAGAACCCTGCAGCCATGAAGACGCCGACGAAGGCAAAAAATCCGCCGTGGAAAGAGCTGCCGCCAAGCTGGAAGTTGCTGAAACCGACCGCCTTGCCGCCCAAAATACCGAAGATCATCAACACCCCGACCGTCAGAAAGACGATAACGGTAATGATTTTGATAATGGCAAACCAGTATTCCGATTCCCCATAGCCGCGTGCAGACAAAAAGTTGAGTCCGAACATCAGCAGCAGGAACAGAAGGCTCCAGAGGATGGAAGGGCTGTCCGGGAACCAGTACTTAATAATTACAGTGGCAGCGGATAGCTCCGCAGCGATAGTGACCGCCCAGTTGTACCAGAAGTTCCAGCCGATGGCGAAACCGAAGGCGGGGCTGACAAACCGGGTGCCGTAGGTGCTGAAAGAGCCGGAGTCCGGCAAGTAAGTTGCCAGCTCACCCAGGCTGGTCATTAGAAAATACACCATAATGCCGACAGCAGTGTAGGCCAGCAGTGCGCCTCCCGGACCCGAAGAGGCGATAGCGCCGCCGCTCGCGAGGAACAGGCCGGTTCCGATGGAGCCGCCGAGCGCGATCATGGTTAAATGTCTGGCCTTGAAGGTTTTGCGCAGCCCCGGAGCGGGAGCTTTGCTGCTCTGCTCCAGTTTGTGCGGCTGATTATTGTTCCTGACTTGCATAAGTAGGACACTCCCTCTAATTATAATGTTTCTGTTCAAGGGCTCTAACCAAGAAGCATATCCATTCTGCAAGCGCAAAAAAACCGCAGACAGATTCTGCGGTTTCCTGTATTTACAGCTCCGCACCATACTCCCTGTTCAGATAGCGCAACACAGTGCCTGCCCGCAGTTTCCTGACGGGCCATGCCCTGTGACAGTTCCGTGCCTTTCGGCAACGGCCCCAGCCCGCGCAGCATCATAAGAGCAGCGGCGCAGACTTCGGCGGATATTCCTTTCGGCGGCGTTTCACAGACGGCTCTTATAGCGTCTCCACGCGCGTACTCTTTATATCCGCGACCTCTACCTCATCTTAGGTATGATGAGGCTATCTTTATAATGATATGAACACAACAGGGTTTAGTATAATGCAACTTGCCTGGGCAAGCAATGACAAATTACGGCAGGTAAGCGTTAGGTTCTCCGGCGCTCTGACATCTGCTGCCAGACGGTACCGGCAGCCTCTTCGCCGGAGGCGATGCGCTCAAGCGCCATTCTGGCCTGCAGGCCCACCTCGAATTCCGGGTCGTCCACAGCCAGGCTTAGTGCCTCCTGAGCCTCGGCCGTACCGACCTCATAGAGGAAGCGCGCCGCCCGCCAGCGGACCAGCTTGCTCTTGTCCGTGAGCGACGCCGTCATCACCGGCGTCGCCGCGGAATCGCCGATGTCGGACAGCGTGTCTCCGGCCGTGCGCCGCACGGCCGGGGCGCTGTCTGCCATCGCCTCATAGAGCAGCTCCATCGCCTCGGGCGTGCGGATGTCGCCCAGGTACACGACCGCCAGCCTGCGGATATGCAGCTTGGGGTCGTGCAGCGCTGCGCGCAGCTCCGGCAGGAGCTCTGCAGTAGGCGCCAGGTCCTCCAGCGCGGCGTAGCGCACGCGCCAGTCCTCGTCCTTCAGGTCTCGCAGCAGCTCGGCCTGATCCTTCTTCTGCCGCTGCTCGACGAACTCGCCGCCAGCCCCGTGCGCGATGGCCTGCTGCACGAGGGAGTCGAGGCGTTCCTGCGGATACGCCGCTTCCAGCTCCTGCTCGACCTCGCGCGCGATGGCTTCGGGCTCGCCGTACCGCACGCCGTAATCGGTGAGCTTGCGCTCTTTGATCAGTACGGCGCTGGCGACATCCGTTACCGCCTTCGTGAACCGGGCGGAGAGGGCGATGCGCTCCTCACCCGCGCCGGTTTTGACGCGGATCTGGATCGGGATGCCGCGGAACATCTGTACGAATACCTGTGATTCCCCGAAGTGTGCACCGGCATTCTCATCCTCCAGGTTGAAGTCTGCACTTAGACCCTCCGCACCGAACCGGGTCTGGACCTCGCGGAGAATCGCAGCCCAGTCAGCGCTGCCTTTGCGCTCCAGCGCAGCGAAGTCGGCAGCGTGATAAATGCTGGTGACGCCCGGAATGGTGAGCATCTCCCGCGCCCAGGAAGGGGCGGAACGCTGGCTTTCCGGTGTATAGGTACGGCGGACTCCGGGCTCCAGAGTCTCATCCAGATGAAGCTTCATCGTATTGGGACTTGGAGTCGGTTCTATAAATGTGATCTTCATACGTTAGGCTCCCCCTTTGATCGGCATAATTGACTGTAAGTGCTGTACCCGCATTTTACCTCATTTCGGTCACCTAACACAAAAGGCAGGCTGCATCAGTCCGCTTAAGCCTGGTACGAAATGGTTAAACTTTTAATTACATAAGGGTATGCGCTCAGCGCGGCTTTTTGCAAAACGGTCCGTGGAATCCTATAGTGTAAAAGAAGAGATATTTTCCGGCAGCTTGTTAAGGAGAGATGCTGAATGGCCAGAGTACGCTACAATAACATCGACAATGTCAGTACAGATAAAACGCTCAAGCAGCTCCGCCAATGGCGGGAGGAACGGCGGATGAAGAAGAAAGATTACTCCTATAAAGTACCTAATCATCCTCCGAAGCTGGAATACCTGGCGGGGAACCGTCTGGATACGACCATTACCTGGATCGGACATTCTACTTTTTTGCTTCAATATGAAGGGGTAAATATTATTACCGATCCTGTATGGGCCCGGCGGCTCGGGTTTGAGAAACGCATTACCCCGCCCGGCATTCCGCTCAGCGGGATTCCGCCCGTGGATCTGATCCTGATCTCCCATTCCCATTACGATCATCTGCATCTTGCTTCTATCCGTAAGCTGTACAAGGCGGGAACAACGCTTGTGGTGCCGGTGGGCCTGAAGCGCAAGATGGTGCGCAAAGGCTTTGTGAACTGCCTGGAAATGCAGTGGTGGGAGGAAATAAAGGTAGGCGCGGTGAAGCTGACCTTTGTCCCGACGCAGCACTGGACGCGGCGGACGCCGTTCGATACCAATACCTCCCACTGGGGCGGCTTTGTGCTGGAGCCTGCTGAGCCCGGCAAGCATCCCCAGGGGGACGGGGAGGCGCGCAGGCTGCCGCCCAATCTGTATTTTGCCGGGGACAGCGGCTTCTTCCCGGGGTTCAAGGAGATTGGCAGGCGCTTCAAGCTGCATGTGGCGCTGATGCCGATCGGGGCCTATGAGCCGGAATGGTTCATGAGCTCGCAGCATGTGACCCCTGAGGAGGCCATTCAGGCCTTTTTGGATGTGGGTGCGGAGCTGATGATTCCGATGCATTTCGGAACCTTCCGGCTGGCCGATGATACCGCACGTGAGGCGCTGGACCGGATGGAACAGGCGCGGCTGGCACAAGGGATTGCTGGGGAGCGGATACGCACCCTGGCCTACGGGGAAACACTGATTGTACATCCCGAGGAGCGCATACCCGGCCCATAGGATCACCTGCATCCACTTTTAGGGCAAAACTACACTTTATAGGGTGATCTGCGGGCCTTTTCCCTTGGATTTATGCTATAATGAGCCGGAACCCTAAGTGAAAAGGATGGTAATGCTTAATGATCAGTACAAGCGGCGTAACACTCCGCTACGGAAAACGCGCACTATTTGAGGATGTAAACATAAAATTCACACCCGGCAACTGCTACGGCCTGATCGGGGCCAACGGTGCCGGCAAATCCACGTTTCTGAAGATTCTGTCCGGAGAGATTGAAGCCAATACCGGTGAAGTGCATATGACTCCTGGTGAACGGCTGGCAGTTCTGAAGCAGAACCATTTCGAGTATGATGAATACCCGGTGCTGGAAACGGTAATCATGGGGCATACCCGCCTGTATGACATCATGAAGGAGAAGGATGCGCTGTATGCCAAAAGCGATTTCTCCGAAGCCGACGGCCTGCGCGCCGGTGAGCTAGAAGGGGAATTCGCCGAACTGAACGGCTGGGATGCCGAGCCGGATGCAGCGGCGATGCTGATCGGCCTCGGAATCATGCGTGAGATGCATGACAAGAAGATGGCCGAACTCAGCGGCAATGAGAAGGTCCGCGTGCTGCTGGCCCAGGCTCTGTTCGGGCGCCCGAACAACCTGCTGCTCGATGAGCCTACCAACCATTTGGATCTGGAATCCATCGGCTGGCTGGAGAACTTCCTCATGGATTATGAGGGTACGGTTATTGTTGTATCCCATGACCGCCACTTCCTGAACAAGGTATGTACCCATATTGCGGATATTGATTTCGGCAAAATCCAGATGTATGTCGGCAACTATGACTTCTGGTACGAGTCCAGCCAGCTCGCACAGACGCTGCAGCGTGACGCGAATAAGAAGAAGGAAGACAAGATCAAGGAGCTGCAGGCGTTTATCCAGCGCTTCTCGGCCAATGCTTCCAAGTCCAAGCAGGCAACCTCCCGCAAGAAGCAGCTGGAGAAGATTACGCTGGACGATATCCGTCCATCGAACCGGAAATATCCGTTCCTCAACTTCAAGCCTGAGCGTGAGGCCGGCAAGCAGCTGCTTACGATCAGCGGCCTGACCAAAACGGTTGAAGGCGAAAAAATGCTGGATGAATTCAGTATTGTGGTCAATAAAGGCGACAAAATCGCTTTTGTCGGTCCGAATTCCCAGCCGAAATCGCTGCTGTTCGATATCATTATGGGTGAGAAGGAAGCTGACGCCGGAGAGTATACCTGGGGGGTTACAACAACCCAGGCTTATTTCCCCAAAGACAACTCCCGATACTTCGACGGGGTGGATATGAACCTGGTGGAATGGCTGCGCCAATATTCCAAGGATCAGGACGAAACCTTCCTGCGCGGATTCCTGGGCCGGATGCTCTTTGCCGGTGAAGAAGCGCTGAAGAAGGCCAGTGTGCTGTCCGGGGGCGAGAAGGTCCGCTGTATGCTGGCCAAGATGATGCTGAACGGGGCGAATGTGCTCGTATTTGATGAGCCTACCAACCACTTGGATCTGGAGTCGATCACTGCGCTGAACAACGGGCTGATTGATTTTGACGGTACGATCCTGTTCACTTCCCATGACCATCAGTTCATCCAGACGATTGCCAACCGCATCATTGAAATTACACCGGCAGGGGTTATCGACCGCACCATGACCTATGATGAGTATCTGGAGAACCCGGAAATCAAGGAAATGCGTGCCCGGATGTATCCTGTAGAGGTATAAGAACTATATATGAAGCTTTGAACACTAACCCGTTCATATGAAAAACGGCTGCGTCGTCCCCAAAGGGATAACGCAGCCGTTTATGTTCAAATCTTACAAATCTATGAGCCTCCGGTACGGCGGCGCTGGTTGTTGGGCTTCTTGTTGTTCTGGCTTTTCAGCGGTTTGGCGGAACCGGCCTGAAACGTGGAGCCGGGTCTGGCGGAAGATTGCTGCTTCTTCTGTTCCAGCTTTTGGCGGATGGCATCCGCCAGATTGATTTTTGGTTTGTCGTTGCTCTCGCTCATTATGTAACCCCCTTAGGTAGCAAGTTCTTTCCTTCATTCTAATTGTTTTTAAATGCTGCCACAAGGGCAAGAATAATTCAAAGAATGATCTGCCGGTGCTCGGGAACCGTATAGAGATCAATAGGGGGGATGGCAGTGGCTGATATCTATGATGATATTCGTAAAGGTGAACGCGGCGCTCTGATCAGCATTATCGCCTATCTCATTCTTTCGGCCTTCAAGCTGATCAGCGGCTATGTATTTGGCTCAAGCGCGCTGCTTGCGGACGGCTTCAACAACCTCACCGACATTGTGGCTTCGCTGGCGGTATTGATCGGCCTGCGCATTTCGCGGAAGCCGCCTGATTCCGACCATACCTACGGACATTTCCGCGCGGAGACGGTGGCGGCGCTGCTGGCTTCCTTCATCATGGCCATGGTCGGCATTCAGGTTATTGTGGAAGCGGTACGCTCCTTGTTTGAAGGGGCCAAAGAAATCCCGCAGCTATGGTCAGCCGGGGTGGCGGTGGTGTGTGCCGCAGCTATGATGGGGGTATATATATATAACAAGCGGCTCGCCAGACAGATTAATAACGGTGCGCTGCTGGCAGCCGCCAAGGATAATTTCTCCGATGCCATGGTCAGCATAGGGGCTGCAGTGGGGATCGCCGGCGCGCAGTTCGGCTTACCCTGGATTGATTCGGCCGCAGCCGTGGCCGTCGGCTTGCTGATTCTGAAGACGGCATGGGATATTTTCCGCGATTCCACGTACCGCCTGACGGACGGGTTCGATCAGGATAGATTGCTGGATCTGCGCAGCACCATTGCCCGGACACCCGGAGTTGAAGGCATCAGGGATTTAAAAGCCCGCGTTCACGGCAATCATGTCCTGGTGGATGTGGTTATAGAAGTCGATGCCGAGATCACAGTAATGCAGGGTCATGAGATTAGCGACTCCATTGAGGAGCGGATGAGCACGCTGCATAACATTATGAATGTGCAGGTACATGTGGAACCCAAGCGATAGTTCCTTAATTTCTCCTAGTTAGCTGTAATTTCCACCAATTTCAAGGAGAAATCAAGACTATAGACCCGGGGGTTACCATAAGTTGGCAAGCTTTTTTGTGAAATTTGGAGCATGTTCCAATTCCCGGCCAAGCCTATAATGAGTGCAGAAAGCAACTAACGAAGCGCGCGACGTTGTTGAATTTCTCATTACGCTAACCGGGGGAACTCTATGATCGTACCACATAAAAGGATAGCAGCATCGCTGCTCGTCTCGGCATCACTTGCACTGTCATTCGGAGTATTCAATCCTCAGCAGGTGCAGGCCGCTTCTGTCACTGCTAATTCATCTATTACAGCATCTGCAGCGCAAACAGGTGTGATTATCTCTTCTGTCCGTCTGCGCACAGCGCCATCGACAAGCGGGAAAGTGCTGAAATATTTGAATAAAGGCGACCAGGTGGTCATTCTTGAAGAAACGAACAGCTATTGGTATAAAGTCAGAACAGCAGACGGCGACGTTGGGTATACCAGCAGGGGAGAGCAGTATATCAGTGTGGCTGTAACCCCGGCAGCTCAAACGGGAGTGATTCAGTCTACTGTCCGTCTGCGGGAGGCCCCTTCAACCAGCGGACAGGTTATAGGATATTTATACTCAGGTGACCGGGTAACTATTGTGGAAGAAACGAATAGTTACTGGTACAAGGTGAGAACGGCAAATGGTAATGTTGGTTATACCAGCTCGTCGGATCAATACATTGCAGCAGATGGGGGAACAGCGGCACCGACTCCAGTCCCGGCGCCCGTACCAACTCCGACGCCTGTACCGGTGCCAGCCCCGGTGCCTCCGGCTCCTCCGCAGGCGAATGTAATTGAGAGTGTGATCGCCGCAGGTATGGGTTATCTTGGAACTCCGTATGAGTTCGGCTCCAGCCGCAGCGATACCAGCACCTTCGATTGCTCCGATTTCATCCGGCAGATCTTCATGGACGCAGCCAATCTGAAGCTTCCCGCCGATTCGCGGCAGCAAGGAGATTGGATCAAGCAGAACAGTACGGTAGTGACGGATATCTCCGGACTCAAGCGCGGGGATCTGATGTTTTTTATGGATTATAAAGGCAGCTCGGATTCAGCCTATGCCGGAATTGACAAGTCGGCGGCAAGAATTACGCATGTGGCTATGTATTTAGGTGACGGCCAGCTGCTACAGACGTATTCCGTGGCCTCCGGCGGCGTACGGGTTGATAAATTAAGCGCTTCTTGGATGAAACGTTTCCTTTACGGAGGTTCGGTCATCCGCTAAAATATAGATTGTAGGTCATGAAGCGAGAGCAGTACAGTTTGTGACGGGTGAACTAGTGCGGGTGTTTGGCGGGGCTATCCCTTCAGTGGAATTATTCTACTGGAGGGATAGCCTCTATTTCTATGCCGCGGCCGGATTTTAACCAGCAACGGCAAAAAGCCGGGCAGGATCTGTACAGATCCTGCCCGGCTGCTTCTATGTACGCCCGCAGAGTAATTAAAGGACGCGGATTACGGGCCCCATCAAAGCTGTAGATAAGCTTCACAGCATGTTTTTGAGATCCAGGCTAAAATGGAAAAAGTGATTACAGGGCCGGAGTGATTACATAGGCGGATACAGGCACCTTGATCCATGCTTTGCCCAGCCATGTGTAAATTTCTCTCCATTCATTGCCCGCGCTGTCTGTCGTCACAGCACCTGTAGTATCTATGGTCTGGGCGCTCAGCAAGCCGGCTGGAGTCATGCTGCCCACGGAAAGGTGGAAAGGAGTGGCTTTTGTCAGGATAATCATAGGTGTTGCCGGTTTGAGATCTGCCTGCGTGATTACTGTTTCGAATTTGTCACCATAAGTGCTGCCTGTTACGGTTGTGGCACTTGTGGCGGTACCGGATACTTCAGCGGCTGAAGCCGTTGCTGCAAAAGAAGCTACAAGTCCCATTGCTACTGCGATGCTGGCGAATTTTTTCATCAGTGATTCCTCCTAGGATAAGTTTGGTTGTTGTAGTGGGATTTCCCATGTTTATCTGTGCTAATATGATGTAAACAGAAAAAGGACCCTATGAACCAATCGGATTATTTTTTTTATTTTACGCAGCACTGTTGAGGATGCGAGGCCTACAATTTCTGTAATGTGAATAAGATATAGGGAATTTAGAAGCGGGGGGTGCGGAGCAGAAAGCTTAACGCACAAAAAGCCCGAAACTCCACAAGGAGTTCAGGCTCAGAGGTCTGCCTATGCAGATTATGTTGAAGACAGCAGGCCGGGGTTACAACGATCTTCCCCTGCGTCCCATAAAGAGTGAAACGATGAACAGAATCAGGAAGATGTAGAACAGTACCTTTGCAATGCCTACAGCGGCTGCAACAACATTGAAGAATCCGAAAATACCGGCGATTAAAGCTATGACGAGCAGAATTACCGACCATTTTAGCATGATGTGTCATCCTTTCGGTGATGAAGAATATAGTCGAATGTAGTCATTGTTTAAACGGGTACTTTTGTTTTGAAACAAGGAGCAGGGGCCCTTGACATTTTGTTTCGGCCCATTCCGGTAAGGGTAACTATGCAGTACAAGGCAGAGCAAGCCGACATTCAAGATTGGAAGGGGTTTTGGAAATGATCATTGATCTTAGCGTCGCACTGGTTGCGATTGCATTCGCCGTACTTGTCTTCTTTTTAATTAAAACCTTGAAATCAGCGAAGGAATCCCTCGACAAGGTCAGCCAGACTCTGCAGGAAGTTCAGAAAACGATCGATGAGCTTACTTATGAAGTGAAAACAACGGTCAGACACGCCAATGATATTACCGCAGATGTGCAAACCAAAATTCAGAAGATTGATCCGATTGTCGATTCCGTGAAGAACCTTGGCGACGTCATGAACGAACTAACCCTGACTGTAAAGCAGGTATCGGTAACTGTAATTGAGAAATACCGCAAATCGCGTGAACTGAAGGAGAAGGCTAAGGCTGTATCTATAGAAAATACTCCGCTTACTCCTGCAGAAGAACGGACCGTGAAATCCTATGAGACTGTAAATGCCAAGAAAGCTCCCGGAAAGATCGCAATGGCTCTAAAAGGCGTAGACACGGCTGCTGCCATCTGGCAGAAATTCCGTCATTAACCGGCATAGCTGAGGGACGCCCTTGGCGGCAATGCCAGGCAGCAGAAACCTGATGAAAGGCGGGATGGTTCTATGAACGTTATCCTTCTCTTGCTGAGTTTCCTTTCTCCCTATTTTTCTGCATCTCCGCAAAAGGAGCCTGTTGCCGCTTGGCTGTACCCGCAACCGCCCGTAGTTCAGTCCTTCGAGCACAGTGTGAATGTCAGTCCCTATATAGGAAGCTTTAACTCCTTAGCAGGGGTGTCGCTCTATATGCCGCTAGAAGAACTGCTGCAGGTTAAGGGCTCGCCGCTTGAGGTTACGCCAGATCCTTGGCAGGGCTGCCAGGAGTACCATTATGCCGATATGTCTGCAGGAATCTGTGAGGGGGCTGTACTATATGTGCATGTCACTCCAGCTGAAGCACGACAATACGGCCTGTATCTGAATGATCAGCGGATTGAACCGCATAAGAATAATCTCGCTCAGATTCTGGGCACACCTGATTTTGTTGCCGAGGACGGAGATGTGTATATGAGGGGAAGTACCGCACTCAAGATTTACCGGAATTCTCAGAGTGGTGAATGGGACGGTATCGATTTGTTTGACGGAAATTCTTCCTGAGGCGTTTCAATAGGACGATAAAATGGTTAATGAAATTCAGCCATCTTAATAGCGTTGTCCCTCATATCATACAAGGAGCGTGATTTCATGGATACAATCCGTACGCAGGCTTATGCCAAGCTGCTGGAGAATGGTATTCAGGCGATAGAAGAAGTGAACCGCCTGCTGGGCAGCGGCTACACAAGGGATGACCTCTATGTGATCAGCCATAATGAGGACCGCGAAGGCCGGATTGCGGATGCTGCGGACACGAATGAAGTGGGATTGCATGAAGAAGGGCTGTTTGGCGCAATTGCCAACATGTTCCGCTCGCGGGGTGACGCGCTCCGTAACAAGATTACTTCACTGGGATTCAGTGCCGCAGAAGCGGCATATTACGAGAAAGAGCTTGATTCGGGCAAGGTTCTCGTGATTGCCAAAAAAAATCTGCATTAATCTGATTGTTTTCGTATGAAGAGTCCTATAGTTCAATAGCGTAACCTCCAGTCCCACTACACGTGGTGGTGCTGGAGGTTACTTTGTTGAATACGACAACATGCATTTCTTCCAATATATTGTTTAATGGAAACCAGCCGTTTAAATATCGTATGATAGAATGGACTATTGCTGAATTTTACGTTGACACACTATACGTGCGAGGTGAAGAAGATTGAGAATTTTGATCGTAGACGATAATCCGACCAACGTAATTATTATCCGCGAAATTCTAAAAAAAGAGAATTACCGGAATTTTATAACGGCAGCTTCTGCCAAAGAAATGCTCAAACTGCTGGGCATCGGATCAGGAAATGAGGAGAAGCATTCCAGGCAGTCTGATATAGATTTGATTCTGCTGGATATGATGATGCCGGAGATGGATGGGATTGAAGCCTGCCGGGTTGTCCAGCAGCATGAGCATCTGCGGGATATCCCGATTATTATGGTTACCGCTGTTGGCGATTCCAAAAAATTAGCGGAGGCGCTGGACGCCGGTGCTGTGGATTATGTGACCAAGCCGATTAACAAGGTGGAGCTGATGGCGCGTATCCGGCTGGCGCTGCGCCTGAAGCGCGAGAAGGATTGGCATGTGGAGCGGGATCAGCGGATACAGGATGAGCTGAAGCTGGCCGCCCTGGTTCAGAATGCGGTTCTTAGTCTGCCGCTGAAGGATGAGGCGTTTGAAGTCCATGCCATTTATCAGCCTTCATTTGAACTCGCAGGGGACTTGTATGCCTGGTATCCCCTGGGAGAAGGACGGTATGCCGTTATTCTGCTGGATATGATGGGACATGGGATTTCCTCTTCGCTGTTCTGCATGTTTTTGGCCTCCGTTCTCAAGGACACTGTAACCACATATGTGCAGCCGGAAAAAGTTATACAGGAGCTTAACCGGCGTTTTAACCAGCTGTATATTGAGAAGCAGCTGGTACAGTATTATTTTACCGCGATCTATCTTGTCATCGATACCCGGCTGAAACGCATTGACTACGTGAATGCCGGACACCCGCCGGGGCTCTTCTTTGAAGGGGGAGCTGCCACGCCGGTTTTGCTGGAGAGCAACTGCCATCCGGTAGGTTTATTCGACAGTATTGAGATCCAGCCGCAGACCCTGACCTTTGAGGATGAAGGCCACTTGGTGCTGTATACGGATGGGCTGCTGGAAATGGCCGAGGGCGGGCAGGAAGAACAGCTGGAATTTATGACCTCTCATTTGAATGGAGGACATGAATGGCAGGAGGAGCCGATGCGTGCTGCTTTCTTCAACGAGGCTCCTAATGAGGAGCGGGACGATGACAAATGCCTAGTATGGATTTCGCTGAAGAAAGGAACAGATCCGGAATGAAAATAAAGGCTAAGCTGCTGATCGGCTTCAGTGCAATACTCGCCATTATGCTGGCGCTGACTTTCATTGGATATGATCGGCTTAATTATATGAGCAGCCAGCTGGACAGCTTTCAGGACAGATACAGCAAGGGCCGCTCCTCCTCCGGACTCCGGGGGGAAGTTAACGACATGGCGCGTATTCTCACGACATCTATGCTGAATGCCGACCGGCTCTCGGTCGATTCCCAAAAAAGCGAGATTGGGACAAAGGTTAAAAAAGCCGAGGGATACTTGAAGGCGATAGAGGAGTCGACGGAAACAGCGGAAGAAATGCAGCTGCTGACCCGGATTGAAGCGGCGTATTCCGCTTATATGACTTATCAGAACAAAGCGCTTGATATGCTGTCCGCCGGCTATTTTCAGAATGCGAATGCCTACCGGAATTCGGAGGGGCAGAAGATTCAGAATGAGGTGCTGGACAGCCTGAATGCTCTCTCGGATTACAACGCCTTCAGAATGACCGAGGAAAACAACAAAGCTCAGGCTGCTTATGAGCGATCTATTCAAATGGTGACCTTAATTATGATTGTGGGGCTGCTGCTGGGGCTTGGAGTCGTGTTGTGGGTGATTCCGAGCATTACACGCGGTCTTAATGTCGTCTCCATGATGATTAGGAGCTTTGGCAATGGCAAAATGAGGGCCATCCGCCGGATCAAGGTTACCTCCAAGGACGAGATCGGGGATGTCGCCAGGGTGTTTCAGGACATGGCGGGGGATCTCGAACAGAAACAGGAGATGGAGAAGGCTTATGCGCAGGCGCAAAGCGACCAGGCCTGGCTGAATGCGAATATTGCCCGTGTGACGGAACTGCTGCGCGGAGTCAGCTCGCTGGAGCAGGTATCGCAGACCTTTATCAGTGAATTCACTCCTGTGCTCGGGGCCGAATACGGGGCGATCTATCTGAAGGATCAGAACAATCCGAACCTGCTCTCCAGCAGTGCCTATTATGCGGGAGAAGCGGGCGGGAAGCCTAAAGACAGCTTTGAAATCGGCCAGGGTCTTGTGGGGCAAAGCGCGCTGGACAAAAAGCCGATCAGGCTGGCCAAGGCTCCGGAGGACTATGTTTCGGTTACATCCGGATTTGGAGGTTCGCACCCGGATCATATTCTGATTTACCCGCTGCTCTTCGAAGATGAGTTGATGGGGGTTGTGGAATTCGCTTCCTTTACACCACTCAGCAACTTGCAGAATGAATTGCTGCATCAGCTTGCGAACAACCTGGGTGTGATTCTGAATAATATCAGCCGGCGGCTTGTGGTGGAAGAGCTGCTGCGGGAATCCCAGGCGCTTACAGAAGAACTGCAATGCCAGTCGGAGGAACTGCAGACACAACAGGAAGAGCTCCGCCGCTCCAACGAAAATCTGGAGGAGCAGACGGATGCGCTCAGACGTTCCGAAGATTTGCTGCAGCGGCAGCAGGAGGAGCTGGAGCACTACAATACCGAGCTGGTCGCCAAAACCCGTGCCCTGGAGGATCAGGTGCAAGAGGTTGAGGAGAAGAAGGATGAAATCGAGCATGCCCGCCGCCAGTTGGAGAAGCAGGCTATGCAGCTTGCAGTAACCAGTAAATATAAATCCGAGTTCCTGGCCAATATGTCCCATGAGCTTCGCACTCCATTGAACAGTCTGCTGATTCTATCCCAGCTGCTTACAGAGAACAAGGACGGGAATCTGACAGAGAAGCAGGTAGAATTCGCGCATACGATCTATATGTCCGGTGCCGACCTGCTCAAAATGATCGATGAGATTCTCGATCTGTCCAAGGTGGACGCCGGCAAAATGGAATTGAATTACGAAGAAATACCGCTGACCGATCTGAAAACCTTTGTGAAGCAGAATTTTGCACCGCAGGCTGCCAAGAAAGGGTTGTCTTTGCGTCTTTTATTCGACGAGCCGCTGCCGGATTCGATTTTTACCGACAGCCACCGCCTGAAACAAATTCTGCGGAATCTGCTGTCCAATGCCTTTAAGTTCACAAGTGAAGGCTTTGTGGAATTTTCGGTGAGTGCCGCAGATAAGGAACAGCTGCCTGCCTTCCTTCCGCATGAGTTCGATTATATTGCGCTTTCCGTGAAGGATAGCGGGATTGGTATTCCTGCGGATAAGACAGACATTGTCTTTGAAGCTTTCCAACAGGTGGATGGAACAACCAGCCGCAAATATGGCGGTACAGGACTGGGCCTGTCCATCAGCCGTGAACTCGCCCGGCTGATGGGGGGGGCCATTGGACTGGATTCGCGCGAAGGACAAGGCAGCATTTTTACCTTGTACCTGCCGGTTAAAGGCCATTACAGCCTGCTTCCAGGTGCGGTCCAGGCTGCAGCCGCTCAAGAGGCTTATGCCGTGACTGATTATGATAGCGAACGGAGTGAGGACTATACCCCGGAAGCTTCGTCTGCACCGCTGGAACCTGTGGTAGTGGAGGATGACCGGGAGGATTTGTCTTCCAAGGACAAGGTTCTCTTGATTATTGAAGATGATGAGAAATTCGCTAAGATTCTGCTCGATATGGCCCGGAGCCGCGGGTTCAAAGGTCTGGTGGCTCTTCAGGGTGATATCGGTCTGAATATGGCCACAACGTATCTGCCGGACGCCATTATCCTTGATATTCAGCTGCCGGTTATGGATGGCTGGGCGATTCTCCGGGAGCTTAAGGGCTCCTCGCAGACCCGGCATATTCCTGTTCATGTCATTTCCGTGAATGATGAAGTGAAGCAGGGGCTGATGATGGGGGCCATGGCTTACTTAAGAAAGCCCTCCTCCAGAGAAGCGCTGGAGCGGGCGTTCTCGCAGATTGAGAACTATACAGCCAGCACCTTGAAGCATTTGCTGATTGTAGAGGATGATGATATTCAGCGCCGTTCCATTATGGAGCTTATCGGACATGATGATGTAGCCATCACCGCAGTCTCCACCGGCCATGAAGCGCTGGAAGAGCTGCGCAAGCAAAGATACGACTGTATGGTTCTGGATCTGATGCTGGACGATATGACAGGTTTCGAGCTGCTGGATCAAATTCGTGATGATGAAGAATTGAATGATCTGCCGATTATTATCTACACCGGCAAGGACCTGGACAGCAAGGAAGAAACAAGGCTTCGTAAATATGCAGAATCCATTATTATTAAGGATGTGCGTTCACCGGAAAGGCTGCTGGATGAAACCACATTGTTCCTGCACCGTGTGGAAGCCAATCTGCCTGAAGACAAGCGTAAAATCCTGCAAAAGCTGCACAATAAAGAAGAGCTCTTCGACGGCAAGAAGATATTGCTGGTCGATGACGATATCCGCAACGTATTTGCACTGTCCAGCGTACTGGAAGGTTACCATATGGAAGTGAAATTTGCAGAGAACGGCCGTGAGGCGCTGGACATGCTGGTAGAGCAGGAGGACTTCGATCTGGTGCTGATGGACATGATGATGCCGGAGATGGATGGATACGAGGCGATGCGCCGGATCAGGCAGATGCCGCAATACTCGAAGCTGCCGATTATTGCGCTTACAGCCAAAGCAATGAAAGAGGACCGTGCCAAGTGTATTGAGGCCGGTGCCTCCGATTATATGAAGAAACCTATCAGTACGGAACAGCTTCTTTCACTAATGCGTGTGTGGTTGTATTCGTAAGCCTGCTTTTGGGGTAATAGGATTACAGTATAAAATACTACCGGGCCGGAAATAAGTCAGGAGTAAGGGAGTCTTGATAACAATGACAGCGATGGAACGCGGGTACGAAGAACAAATGGCCCAGACCGCCGCCAGACAGGAGCTGGAGCAGATTGAGATTGAACTGCTTCTCAGCGGTGTACACCGCTTCTATGGATATGATTTCCGGAACTATGCGCTGCCTTCCCTGAAACGCCGCATCTGGCATCATGTCCTTGCGGAGAATGTGCCGACAATATCCGCACTGCAGGAGAAGGTGCTGCATGACCGTGCCTGCTTTGAGCGGTTTGTATACAGCCTGTCCATACCTGTGACGGAGATGTTCCGGGACCCCGGACTTTTCCTGACCTTCCGCAAGAAGGTCATCCCGCTTCTTCGGACTTACCCTTACATCCGGATCTGGCATGCCGGCTGCTCCACCGGAGAAGAAGTGTACTCCATGGCCATCCTGCTGCATGAGGAAGGGCTGTATGACAAGGCGCGCATCTATGCCACAGACATGAACGCACGCTCGCTGCAGCAGGCCAAGGAAGGCGTATACGAAATCAGCAAGATGAGGCAGTACACCAAGAACTACATGGAAGCGGGCGGTACCCGCGCGTTCTCTGAATACTATACAGCGAAATATAATTCAGTGATTCTCCAGCCTTATTTGCGCAAGAATATTATTTTTGCAGAGCATAATTTGGCAACAGATACCTCTTTTAATGAATTCAATGTTATCTTCTGCCGGAATGTCATGATCTATTTCAACGATGAGCTCAGAGATCATGTTCACGGGTTGTTCCATGAGAGCCTAAGCCGTTTTGGAGTCTTAGTGCTCGGTTCCAAGGAGTCTATTCATTTTACCAGGTACAGCAACAGCTACGAGCCCTTGGATAGAGTAGAAAAAATATACCGCAAGAATAAATAGCGGGTGAGGAGGGGCCAATGGGGGTTCAAGAACCGATTCATATACTGCTTGTCGATGACCGTCCTGAGAATCTGCTGGCACTGGAAGCAGTGCTTGAAAGCCAGCATTATACGCTTGTCAAAGCCAATTCCGGTGAAGAAGCACTGCGGTGTTTATTAAGGCATGAATTTGCAGTGATTGTACTGGACGTACAGATGCCGGGTATGGATGGAATTGAAACCGCCAAATTGATCAAAGCCAGAGAGAAGACGAAGGATATCCCGATTATCTTTATCTCAGCCAACAGCAAAGAGGCGGAGCATTTGTTCGCGGGATATTCTGCCGGCGCTATTGATTATATGGTCAAGCCCTTTATTCCCCAGATTCTGAAATCCAAAATTGAAGGCTTCGTTGATATGTACCTCACGACCAAGAAACATCAGATGCAGACTATGCTTCTGCAGCAAAAGACGCAGGAGCTGGAGAGAATCAATGGAGAGCTGACCAGAGCCAAGGAAGAGGCGGAAATTGCCGCCAAAGCCAAGACGGAGTTCCTTGCCATGATGAGCCATGAGATCCGGACGCCTATGAACGGTGTAGTGGGCATGATTGATCTGCTTATGGAAACAGATCTTGCCCCTGAGCAGAAAGAGTACACGGAAATTATCCGTAGAAGTGCCGATACCCTGATCACCGTCATTAACGATATTCTTGATTTCACCAAAATGGAATCAGGTAAAATGGAAATGGAGGAGCAGTTATTTGAGCTGCAGACCACTATTCAGGAGGTATTTAGCTTATTTTCTGCTGAAGCCGGCAAAAAAAATCTCGAACTGGCTTATTTTATTGACCAAAAGCTGCCTAGGCTGATTTACGGGGATATGGCCCGTTTGCGTCAGGTATTAATCAATCTGGTGGCTAACGCGGTTAAATTTACCAATCAGGGCGGGGTTTACCTTGTTGCTTCCAGTGTGCCTTCGGAAGATAATAAATTAACGGTCGAGTTTACGATCAAGGATACCGGCATCGGAATCTCTCCGGAGAAATGCGACCGGCTGTTCCAGCCTTTCTCCCAGCTTGATTCCTCCATGACCCGCAAATATGGCGGAACTGGTCTGGGACTGGCCATTTGCAAATCTTTGGTGGGGATGATGGGCGGTGAAATCCGCGTGGAGTCCATGGAAGAAAAAGGTGCAACTTTTGTTTTTACGATTAAGACTGCCATTCCTGAGGACGAGCTTGGGAAAAGCTTTCAGGAGGAAGAACATCCAGGCGCTGTAACGGGTCAGCAATGGCGCAGAAAAGTGCTTGTAGTGGATGATCATCCAATCAATCAGCGTCTAATGGTCAGTATGCTGGACAAGCTGGGGTATGAATCCACAGTGGCAGAGGATGGGCAGCAGGCAGTGGAGCGGTCGCTCCATGAGGATTATGATTTTATTTTTATGGACCTGCAGATGCCGGTGATGGATGGTTTAACAGCTACTTCCAAAATTCGGCAGGGTTCGGGCCATAACGCCACCAAAGCCGTCATTATTGCAATGACAGCCAATGTAATGGAGGGAGTCCAGAACCGTTGTTCAGCCGCGGGAATGGACGGGTATATCAGCAAGCCTCTGAAGATGAGCAGTGTACAGCAGATTATTTCACGTTATACTAACAAAGATAACCCGGCGGCACAGCGGAATACCACTCTTTTTAAGGCATGATCCAGGAAGTACCAGTGTGTCATTGTCGCGTTTTTTGTTTCAAGGGTACAGCTTTAGGGTTATTGGTAAAGAAAACATTTATCAGGAGAGATTGTCTATGAATACAAATAAAAGCGAAAAGTTCCACACAAGAACTGAAACTGAAGGCAATGTATGCACGGTTTATTTAATCGGAGAGCTCGATTTGTCGGTTGCTCCCGATTTTCGTCTGGTTATGGAACCGCTCGTAGGGGACACTGGGCTTGATCTTGTAATTAATCTGAAGGAATTAAGATATATCGACAGTACAGGCATTGGTATTCTGCTTTCGATTCTAAAAGCAAGACATGGAATGGACGTTAAATTTTCGGTCGAAGAAGTTCCGCCGCAAATTCAAAAGCTATTTGATATGACAGGTATCTCTAAGTTTTTTGCCCCCCAAGAGAATTCCCACTAGGAAAGGATCGAACTAAGGATGAGTGATGACGTGCAAAAAGTAGTTCTTCAGTTACCCGCCAGCGCAGAATATGTCGATATCGTCAGATTGAATTTATATGGTATTGCCTCCAAGATGGGTTTTACTTATGAAGACATTGAGGATATGAAAGTAGCTGTATCGGAAGCCTGTAACAATTCTGTACTCTATGCCTACGGTCAGGAAGACGGTTTGGTTGACGTAATCTTTGAAGTTGGATCAAGTGCCTTGTCCATTACAGTCAAAGATGAGGGGGAGAGCTTTGACGGAATGGATACGTCCGAAGAACGCATGACGCTGCATGACAAAGAGCTGAATGATGTTCAGGTAGGCGGGCTTGGATTTTACCTAATGCAAGCGCTCATGGATGACGTTAGCGTTGTGAGCGAAGCAGGAAGAGGGACAGTCGTAACCCTGACCAAACGGCTTAATTTCAGCGAGGAGAAGGTATGAACGAAAAAGTGACTCCCCCTGAGTCCATGAACGATGCGGTAAGTCTGATCTGGGAATACCAGCAGACCAAAGATAATGAAATTGCAACAGTTTTGATCCGGAAATATGAACCGATGGTGAAGATGGCTGCCGGGAAGATTGCCCGCAACCGTCCTGACCTGTACGAAGATCTGTATCAGGTAGGCCAAATGGCGCTGATTAGGCTGCTGCAGCAATATGACATCAGCTTGGGAATTCCGTTTGAGCCTTATGCCATGAAAAGCATGATCGGGCATATGAAAAATTTTCTGCGCGACAAATCCTGGTACATACAGGTTCCTAGAAGGATCAAAGAGAAGGGTGCCCTTGTTCAGCAGGCCATTGATGAGCTAACCATCAGATTGGAACGTTCTCCTGCAGTTGAGGAAATTGCCCATTATCTTGATCTTACCGTAGAAGAGACAGTTGAAGTCCTGGCCGGAAGAGAGTGCTACCATTACGTATCCCTGGATTCCCCGCTCTCACAAGAGGAGACAGGTGCTACCCTGGGGGAACTCATCAGCTCTGAAGCTAATGATTATGAAACCGTGGAGAAGCGAATGGATCTGCAGCAAGCTCTGGGACAACTGAAAGAACAGGAGCAGCAGGTGCTGCTGCTGGCTTTCCAGGATGGCCAATCACAGCGTGCCATTGCCCAGAAACTTGGAGTGTCGCAAATGAGCGTATCGCGGATTCAAAAACGGGCTACAGAAAAGCTGAAACAGATTATGGCGAATTCATCCTATTGATATAGATAAGCGTATATAAGCCTGTATAAGTCTTGTAACCAAAAGGACATGCCCTTCCCGGCCGGGAATAGGGCATGTCCTTTTGGTCTCGGTGCAGCAAATAAATAAGCGGATGCTGATCCCGGGCGGGATCAGCTATTGGCATCAATATATTTTTTGATTTCTCCAAGATATTCTCCGATCACCGGCACATTCAGGAACAGGCTGAGAATATAGCCCAGTAAGCCGAGAATCACAAAGGTGCCAAGCGAGAGTCCCAGGCCACGGGATATGCCTGCCATCAGATTGGTGATAATCCGTTTTTTGGGGTTGGTGTAGTTTTCAAGGATATCCTTGAATTCTGATTTTTCCAGGGAATCCGCAATTTTATCAAGCCGTGCATTAAGCCGTTTGACCTCATGCCTCAGCTCGAAGGGATGCTCCTCCACCTCGTAACTTTTCGTGTTGCTGCCCGCATCTCCCATAAGGCGTACCTGCTTTCTATAGCCCGTAACCGGACTTTAATAAGGAAATAAAGCCTCATTCGTCAGTAAGAAGCCGTCTTTTACATAACAACAGCCAGCTGCTAGTGAGCTGGCTGTTCCCTGCATTTAGATCAAGCCTGGGTCACCACAGATTAGTAAGAGGATTTATAAGAGGCTTTAACTTCCTCTTTGGCATCATTTGCAGTATCCGCTATATCCTTGGAAGAAGCGGAAGCTTCTTCGGCAACATCTTTGGATGCGTCTTTTACGTCAGAAGCAACATCAGCCGATGCGCTGCCCACCGTATCACCGATTTTCTTGCCTGTCTCCGACAAAGTAGCGGCAATTTGCTGTTTGCTGTCATTGACTGTGGTGAAGATATCCGAAGCTTTGGCTGACACCGTGCTGGCAATGTCCGTAGCCTTTTCTCCAACCGTAGCAGCAATCGTTTTTGTTTTATCCGTTACGACACCAGCAACCTCTTTGGTTTTGTCCGTAGCGGTCGAGAATTTTTCCGACAAGTCACTGCGCATTTCACGGCCCGGCTTGGGAGCGAACAGCAATGCTGCAGCAGCACCAATCAAACCTCCGATAAAAATCCCTTTGAAAAATGTGCTTCCACTCTCTACCGGATATTCCGTTTCTGCTTTATTCATTACCAATCACTCCTCATTGAATTATTGTAGTCCAGTCTCGGCTGCAGGTAATGACCAGCTGCCGTCATCTGGATATCAGGGTGGCCTGAAGGTTCTTACTTCGTATATAAACGTGGGTGAATGGGCTGAAACAGCAAATAAGCATGGGAAAGATTGCCGTAGCATATGGAAGCATGAGCGAAATTTATTGGTTATATGTCGTGAAAATTACGATATTTGAAACTTTACAAACCACTTGAAATGATTTGCCTATCATTATACCTCGCGGAGTAACATATATCCGTAGGCGGGTATATGGAGCTCTCCCCGTTCCCCGATGTCTGCCGGCTGCTGGAGCTCCTGGTTGATCCAGGTGCTCTCTGATTTAAGCGCTGAAACTTGAGCGTCCATGGGAAATTCGGAGTTGTTCATGATTACCAGGAACCGGTCGTGCTCATCCCACCGTTCATAAACAAGCAGCGCAGGGTGCTCAGGGTGCTCCAGAAACTTAATCGCGCTGCTGCGGAATGCGGAGTTTGATTTGCGCAGCCGGATGGCCCAGCGGTAATACTCCAGAAGATCCTGATTCTGTTTCAAGGGGTCCCATTCCATGCATTTCCGGTTGTGTGGATCATACTCCCCATCCATGCCGATTTCATCCCCGTAATAAATACAAGGCGTGCCCTGAAAGGTCATCAGGAACAGAAAGGCCAATTTCAGCCGCCGGGTATCCCCGCCGCAAAGGGTCAGGAAACGTACGGTATCGTGGCTGTCCAGCAAATTAAAGGAAACTTCCGTAATCTGCTGCGGATAATTGGCCAGCAAAGCTCCGACCGACCGCGAGAACTGCCCGGCATCGGTCTGCTTACGGGCAAAAAAGTTCAGCATCATATTCAGCAGCTGATAATTCATTACGGCGTCGAACTGATCTCCAAGCAGCCATGGCAAGGAATCATGCATGATTTCTCCAACGAGGTAAGCATCGGGATTGATCTGTTTGACCATAGTGCGGAAATCGCGCCAGAATTGATGGGAAACCTCATTGGCGACATCCAGGCGCCATCCGTCTACACCGATTTCCTCAATCCAATAGCGGCCGACTTTCAGCAGATATTCCTTGACTTCCGGATTCGCAGTGTTAAATTTAGGCATGATCGGCTCAAAGGCGAAGGTATCATAGGTGGGGATTCCCTCGTTGACTCCGGGGGGCCACTCTTTGACATGAAACCAGTCAGCATAACGCGAAGCGCGCCCGTTCTCCAGCACATCCATAAATGGCGGAAAAGTATGGCCGCAATGGTTAAATACGCCGTCCAGCACCACACGGATTCCCTTCGCATGGCAGGCATCCACAAGTTCCTTCAGCAGTTCATTCGTCCCGAAATGGGGGTCTATTCTTAAATAATCTGCGGTGTCGTATTTGTGATTGGTGGTTGCTGTAAAGAGAGGGTTGAAATAAATGGCGTTAATGCCAAGTGTGCACAGGTAATCCAAATGCTTCAGCACGCCTTGCAGATCTCCGCCAAAAAAATTCGTTGGGCTCGGTGTGCCTCCCCATTCCAGTACGCCTTCGGGATCATTGGAAGGGTCCCCGTTCGCAAAACGTTCCGGGAATATCTGATAAAAAATAGCATCCTTCACCCAAGCAGGCGGCCGGTGCACATCTTCAGGGCTCAGTATTGGAAAGTCAAACAAGCCCTCATAGATAACTTCAGGGGGCTGTTCAAGAAACCCCTTTTCAAGATAATATATGGTATTTCCGTCTTGGTGCAGCGCAAAATAATAAGCCAGCCGGCGGTGGGGCGGCTGAACGGCTGCCTGCCAGTAATCGAACAAACTATCGCTGGACAGACGTTCCATTGAATAAACGGAATGGGTCCTGTCCCAGCCGTATTTGTCCCCGCAAATCAAATCTACCTGTGATACATCGTCCCGTTTCGTCCGGAGGCGAATATGAATTGCAGTCTCGTCGTAGGCATAAGACCAGTTCTGGCCCATCCGGTGATAAACGCTTTCCAGGTGAATCATACCCATTTCATCCCTTCGCGGCAGCAAACGCAAAAAAGGTTCAACCTCACAATTGTGGAGGTTGAACCCTTTCGGCTTCATTGCCTTTAAATTTTCCTGCATCATAACACAGGTTTTCCGCTTATGGCAAGCGCTTATTTTTATTAAGCCAGGAGGGGAGAAAAATGGAGAGATACTTAGATAACGGTTCAATACAGAAGAAAACAATGTGGAAAGATTGAAAAAACGGGGGGATATTTAAAATAAAGCGCTTGCATTGAAATTTCCGGTTATTATAGAATGAGGGCAAACAAACTTAGTCATCAGTAAATACACTAAATTTTAAAGGCAATGTTACCTGTAAAGGTACAACCTCGGCACTTTGTGCAATAGGGGTTGTGCCTTTTTTTATTTGCCTGAATTGGTGTGAGAGACAGGTTTGTTCAATGAGCATTTACAGGGGAGATGAGTACATGAAGAGATTTAAGCGTTCCAAAATGAATGCGGTATCATTGATGGTGGTTCTATGTATGCTTCTGGTTATGACGGCCACAGCCTGCAGCTCAGGCAGCCCGGATACCGCCTCCAGCCCGAAGAGCGGGAGCAACCCGCCCGCCGAAACTTCTGCTCCGGAGAATACCGCCGATCCGGAAATGGAGCCGGAGCAGGGAGCAAAGCTGATGGTTTGGGAAGCCAAGGAGCAGCTTGACTACATGAAGGAGGTTGCCGCCGATTTTGAAAAAAAATACGGTGTCCCCGTCACCGTTGAAGAATTGGCAGGTGGTGACCAGGGGGGAAGGCTGGCTACGGATGGTCCATCCAAGCTTGCGGCCGATGTGCTGACCCTTCCGCATGACCAGATCAGCCAGGCCGTCAAAGCCGGTCTGCTGTTGCCCAATGATGTGTTTGAGGAGGAAACGAAAGCAAGCATGGTGGAGACAGCGGTGCAGGCATCATCCTATGATGGGGTTCTATACGGTTATCCCAAGTCGGTAGAGACTTATGCGCTATTTTATAATAAGGATCTGATTCCTGAGGCCCCCAAGACCTGGGATGATATTATAGCTTTTGCCAATACGTACAATAAACCGAAAGAAAACAAATTTGCAGTCATGTGGGAATTTGTCGGGTATTATACGTATCCGTTTATCGGCAGCTTTGGCGGCTATATTTTTGGCGACGGCAATAGCAATCCGCAGGATATCGGCTTGAATAATGAAGGTACAATCAAAGGGTTCACTTTTCTCCAGAGCCTGAAAAAAATCCTGCCGCTCAATGCGGGAGACATTACCTTTGATGTAAAAACCCAGCTGTTCCAGGAAGGAAAGCTCGCAATGAATATTGACGGCCCGTGGTCTACAGCGTCGTTCAAGGATCATGTCAATTTTGGAGTGGTACCGCTTCCAAAAGGGCCTGGCGGGGAGGAAATGATATCTTTCTCTGGCGTCAAATCCTATTATGTTAACTCGTATACCGCTTATCCCGTTGCCGCCCGGTTATTCGCACATTTTGCCAGCAGCAAGGAAAATCAGCTTAAAAATTATAAAATGACCGGAGCGATTCCTGCAAGCATTGAAGCCGGAGAATCACAAGAAATAAAAAATGACCCCATTACCCTCGGGTTCTTTGAGCAGTTCCAGCACTCCGTGCCAATGCCTGCGATATCGGAAGTCAACGCCGTATGGGAACCCTTGAAGGCCGCATTTGTGTCCTTGTGGAATGATCCGGGTCTTGATGTCAAGCAGACCATGGATCAGACGGTTAAGACGATTCGTTCCGATCTGGAGTCGAAATAAAGGACAGGTGGTTTGACTTATGCCAAAAAAAACAGGCGCAGCGGTGCTTTCGGCTGTAATCCCGGGCCTGGGCCAGATGTACAATCGGCAGTGGTTGAAAGGGCTGGCGTTCCTGCTGACAGGTATGGCCTGGTTCTATTTCATGATCCATGGTTTGACCGGGCATCTGCGCGGTCTGATTACACTAGGCGAGCTGCCAAGCCACATGGTCAAGGTAGGTAAGATGACCCGGATGGTAGAGGGCGACCACTCCATTTTCATGATGATTGACGGTCTGATGGCCCTGCTTGCGCTGCTCTTGTACTGCGGATTTTATCTGCTGAATATCAGAGATGCCTTCATGGTCGGAGCTGCGCGGGCGAGACAGGAGAAGATCCGGTCCTTCGGTCAATCGCTTAGGTATATGGGCCGCAGGCATTTTGCCTATCTGGTGCTGGCAATTCCCTTAACCGCTATAGTTTTTCTGACGATCCTGCCGCTGGTGTTCTCGGTGCTCCTGGCGTTTACCAACTATGCGGACCCGATTCTGCCCCCGGCTAATCTGGTGGACTGGGTCGGCTTCGGCAACTTTAAGAAGATGCTGAGTCTGGATGTATGGAGCTCCACTTTTGGCGGTATTCTGACATGGACCTTGTGCTGGGCGGTTATTGCCACGGTAACAACTTACATCGGAGGGGTCCTTGTCGCTGTGCTCATTCACCAGCCGCGCGTCCGCTTCAAAAAGCTGTGGCGGACTCTGCTGATCGTGCCTTTTGCCATTCCCAATATGATCTCGCTGCTCGTGATGCGCAATATGTTCAACAACCAGTTCGGACCGGTCAATAAATATCTGGGAATGATTGGGCTTAACGGCCTGCCTTGGCTGACAGACCCGTTCTGGGCTAAAGTCACCGTTATACTGGCCAACATGTGGATCGGCATTCCGGTTACGATGATCCTTGCCTTCGGTGTGCTGACGACCATACCGAGGGATTTGTATGAGGCAGCCGAAGTAGACGGTGCCGGATCAGCGCATAAGTTCCGGATGATTACGCTGCCCATGGTGCTTTTTGCAACCGCCCCCATTCTTATTATGCAATTCGCAGGCAATATCAACAGCTTCAATGTGATCTATCTTATGACCAACGGAGAGCCGGTCAATCCTCATTATCAATATGCGGGCGACACCGATCTGCTCGTGACCTGGCTGTATAAATTGGCGCTGAACCAATCGCAATACAGCTTCGCTTCCGTCATCGGAATTATCATTTTCCTGCTGGTCGCCACATTTTCTATCTGGAGCTACCGCCGGACACGATCCTATAAAGAGGAGGACATGATCACATGAACCGGAAACCGGAGGAAGCCGCAAAAACGATTGGCAGCTATACCTTGCTTATTCTGCTCAGCTGCATCAGCTTGTTCCCCGCTTTTTGGATTGTGATGTCCTCGTTCAAGACGGGAAACAGCCTGTTCAGCGACACCTTGATTCCGCGCAAGATGACCTTTGTTCATTATCAGGAGTTATTTGAGCAGACCAAGTATCTGAAGTGGTTCCTGAACACACTCAAAGTTGCAGCGCTCTCGACACTGATTGGCACCTCTCTTTTGCTGCTGGCCTCTTATGCTATATCCCGGTATCGTTTTGCGGGCAGAAAAAGCATGCTGACGGCGTTTCTGGTTCTGCAAATGTTCCCGGGGTTCATGGCGATGATTGCCATTTACGTGCTGCTGAACACACTGGGGCTGCTGAATTCGCACTGGGCCCTTGTGCTTGTTTATAGCAGCGGATCGATCATTACGAACGTCTTTGTAGCCAAAGGTTTCTTTGACACCATTCCGAAGAGCCTGGAGGATGCCGCGCGGATCGACGGGGCGAGCCACATGAAAGTGTTCTTTTCCATTATGATGCCGCTGTCGAAGCCAATGCTCACCTATGCCAGTCTGATGATCTTTAACGGCTGCTTTGTGGACTTTATATTCGCTGATCTTATTCTGCGCACAGAGGAGAAGAGGACGCTTGCGGTTGGCCTGTTCCGCATGGTGAATCAGAGCAATTCGACCGAATTTACCCTATTCGCAGCAGGCGCGGTGCTGGTTGCTCTCCCGGTAACACTGCTCTTTATATTTCTGCAGCGGTTCCTGATTGAAGGCCTGACTGCAGGCGCGATGAAAGGCTGACTGGGGCCAGGCGGATAAACGGCATAAATCAATAATTGGCCACCTTGCGGGAATCTGCAGTTTCGTCTACAGTTCCCGCAGGTGGTTTTTTTGCATGGAATAATATAGTAAACAGGCTGATTGACCAGGAAGGGATACGGGTAAAAAATACATAATTACAGCGCCTATGACAACAATCAATTGAGAAGCAGCCATACCCTGAGGTAAGGATAAGGTTCCTACATCATTGGAGGTGCATATGATTATGATCAAAGTAATTACATCAGCAGAGCGCCATACTTCGAATAGAGAATGGATACACAGTGAGTTCAGCTTTTCTTTTGCCGATTATGATGACCCGAACAATGCGCACTTTGGAGCCTTACTGGCCCATAACGACAATGAGCTGAGTCCCGGGCAAGGCATGCATGAGCATCCGCATCATGATCTGGAGATTATTACTTATGTAGTATCCGGGGTGCTGAAGCATCAGGATGATCTCGGCAATCATGCAGAACTGCAAGGGGGGAGTGTCCAGGTCATGAGTGCGGGGACGGGAATCAATCATTCGGAAACGAACCCGTCAGACAGCGAACATGCCCGTTTCCTGCAAATATGGCTGCTCCCGGATCAGCCGGGGTGTCAGCCCAAATGGGATGCAAAGTTCTATCCAAAAGAGCATAAGACCAATACTCTTTTGCCTGTAGCATCAGGAAAAGGGGAAGAGGGTGCGCTAAAGATCAATGAGAATGTGACCATCTACCTGTCTTCTCTGGAGCGGAGCCGGGAACTGAAATACGAGCAGCGTGAAGACAGGCGGACGCATATCTATCTCATCTCCGGCAATCTGGAGATTGCCTGCTCGGATGGAGTATTCCAGCTAGAGCCGGGTGATGCGGCCCGTATCCGCAAGAGCTGTGATCTGAGCCTTAAAGGAACGGGCAGTGACAGCAACGCGGAGTTCGTACTGATTGACCTTCCATAGCTTCCAGAGCGGGCGAGGCAAAATAGAGCCCCATCCTGACATCCATTAGCAGATGGATGTCGGATGGGGCTCCTGTCCGTGTGTATTCCTTTTTATTTGTCCCGCAGGCGTCCAAGCTCGGAGACCAGTGCTTCCACTTGTGAAATGCTCAGCCTGTCACTGCCCATCGCAACTTCATAAATATCAAGAATATCCTCGTAATTCTTCACTGAAAAGGCAGAGGCCTGCATGGCTGCCGCACTCGCCATCTTCAGCTTGCTCTTAATGCCCTCAATCATATATTCAACATTTTCCTGGGTAGGCTGCGATAAATCCATTGGGTTTAACAGTCCTCTCTATATATTAATTCAAACATTCTAACATGTTTGAGGGCGCAAACACCATTGTTTTGTCCATTTCGCGGATATCTGTTAAATTAGAAGCAATATACGTGCCATAAAAAGCAGAAGGAGGCAAGGACATTGGCAATCAGGGAGCAGGAAAGCAGAAAACGCAAGAAAATGGATGCTTCCGGGCTGATATTCTTCTTCCGGGAGATCGCGCCCAAGCATCCGCTGGAGCAGATCACGTTTCTGTGCATTGGCACAGACCGGTCCACAGGTGATGCGCTTGGGCCACTGACCGGCAGCCAGCTCTTGGAGCAAGGCTTTCCGCATGTGAGCGGGACAATGCCATCTCCTTGCGACGCAGATAATTTGGAGGCACGGATAGCGGAGATTCCTGCCGGGCAGGTTGTTATTGCCGTTGACGCCTGTCTCGGTCCCCCGGCTTCCCTTGGCTATTTTCTGACGGCTGCGGAGCCGCTGCGGCCGGCGCAATCGGTAGGGCTGAACCTTCCGGCAGTGGGGCATTACAGCTTGGCGGCTATTGTAGATGTCAACGGGCCGCGGCCATACCGGACACTGCAGAGTACTCCCCTGTACAGAGTGATGGTAATGGCTAAACAAATTGCCCTGGCTGCTGCGGCCGGTTTCGGAATGGAGACCGGGAAAGCGTTTCAAGATGGAAGAAATAGCTTAAATAATTAAGACAAGCAAACCATCTCAGATCACGGATCGTCCAGTTGTCCGCGAGCCGTGTTTGACTACTACATAGAAAGAGGGGAAGCTGCCATGGAGATTGTTCGTTGTGAGGGAAGCAATATTTGTTACAGTGATCAAGGCAAAGGTGACGTCATTGTACTGCTGCACGGCTTCTGTGGAAGCTCCAGCTACTGGGAGCAGGTGATTCCGCTCTTGAGCGGCAATTACCGGGTAATCGCTCCGGATTTGCGGGGGCATGGCGTCTCGGATGCTCCGCTCGGGGCGTACAGTATAGATCAGATGGCTGATGATGTGTTGTCCCTGCTTAATGCGCTGGAGATTCCAGAGTGTTATCTGCTGGGGCATTCCCTTGGCGGCTATATTGCTCTTTCCTTTGCCCAGCGCCACCCCTCCCGTCTGAAAGGATTCGGACTGATTCACTCTACCGGCTATCCGGACAGCGGGGAAGCCAGGGAGAACCGTCTGAAAAGTGTCAGCAAGATTCAGAATGAAGGAATCTTCGCTTTTGTGGATGGGCTGGTGCCGGGGCTGTTTGCGCCGGGTGCTGCTCCGCAGCATCTCGAACGTACGAAGGAAATTGGTTACAGAACGCCTCCGCAAGGGGCAGTAGGAGCCGCGATGGCGATGCGTGAGCGTCCTGACCGCCGCGACGTCATCTCAGCCACCGCACTGCCGGTGCTGCTCGTAGCCGGTTCAGAGGACAGCAAGGTGTCACCGGAGCAGACATTTACCTCGAACAAGCCAAATGTTACCCAGGCAACCATATCTGGGGTAGGGCATATGAGCATGTATGAAGCTCCTGAACGGTTGGCCGAAATCATCAAGGACTATGTGCACGCGGCTGTGCGCAAATAACCAGAGACCCTATGCGGGGCAAGATCCCGCGCACAGGACACATGTACAGAGGCGGCACCCGGCGGAACGGGGCCGCTTCTTTTTATTATTTTTGAAAATTAGGATTTCCCTTTCTTGTGGATAAGATGTGTACAAACTTGGGGATAAGTAGACGTGAAATCAACAAATTCACTCAAAAGGGTGGAAATCCGCCGGATTCGATAACCTTTTTCCCACTGGCGCTTGCAAAGAAGCAGATAAGCAGTGCTAGTTGGAAAAAGGAAACTTATTTCTCCCTGAAATCAACAAATGTGAGGTTTAAGTGGAAAAAGGAAACTTAATTGGTCCACATTACCTCATCAGGAGTGAAGTGAGCTGAATTAGTTAACCTTTTTCCACTTGGAACTGGCGAAGGTTTCATAAAAGGGTTCTCCAGGCCTGAAGCCTTCCATTGAGAAAAGAATCACGCACCCGCTGCACCGGGAACAAATAGGAAGCAGAAGGAGGGGCACCCCGCTGATTAAAGCTCCGCTATAAGCCATCAGGCCACGGCAGCTCCATTTCTGCCGGGTTCCGGGGATCAGTCCGGCAAGGCCGTAGAGCTGAACATGCCTCGGGCTTGCCAAGTAGCGCTAAGCGGTGTAATGGTTTAAGATGAATCCCAAGGGCAGTCTTAAGAAGCTGGCCGCTGAAGGAAGATTTGCAGTCCAGGCGCTGCAGCTAATGAAGGAGTGTGCAATATGTTCCGGAGAGATTACATCGTGCGGATGATTGAGGACATGACGGCAATGGTCGCTAAGGTAATGACGCTTAAGCAGGAGAAAAAGACAACCGAAGCCCTATGGGAGGTTGATGAGCTGCTGATCCGGCATTTCCGCCTGAATTCCCGGCTGCTGAATTCATTATCCGTAGAGGATATTATTGATATGTATCTGCTGGGGGGCGTTGTGGAATCCGATAAGCTTCAGGGTGTGGCCCGGCTGCTCAAGGAGGAAGGAGCCATCTATACAGCGGCAGGGGACAAGGACGCGGGGCTGTTCAGAGCTATGAGGTCGCTGCATCTGTTTTTGTATGCTGATCTGCATGGTGCTGACCGTGCTTTGCTGCAAATGCCCGCTGATATCGACGAGCTTTTGCGAGAAACCCAGGCATACAGTCTGCCGGCAAAAACAGAGCGGCTGCTGCTGTCCTACATGGAATCGCTCGGGCGCTACGCCAAGGCGGAAGACAGTCTCTACAGGCTGTGGGAGCAAGGACAGGATGTTGTCCAGGAAGGTAAAGAACTGTACAGCCGGCTGCTGCTGAAAAGTCCGGAAGAACTGGAGCTTGGCGGTCTCCCCGCGCAAGAGGTCAGAGAAGGCCTGAAAGAATGGGAAAGACGTACGGCTGCTGTCAGACAATAATGATGCCTTGCGCGGACTGATATTTTCCAATTAAAAAAATGTTATACTATATAGAATGCGTTCAGATCTTAAGTATCACACTATAAATTATCTTCTATTTGGCGAAAGTGAGATGTACCCTGTGGAATCTTTAAATGCTTTGATTGAACAAGTCATGAGCGGCCGTACACTGATTACGGCGACTCTTAGCCAGCTGCGAAGCAAAGGTGAAACCACCTACACCAAGGTGCAGGTGAAGCCCGTTGAATTAAAGGGCAAGCTGCATTATCAGTTTGCCTACTATACCGGCCCCAAGGTCGAGCACCGCAATATTCCGGCGGAGGCCGCGGCGGAGGAATTAATGTCGCTGTTTAGAGAGAAGTTTCGTCAAGGGCTGCTCTGTACCATCGAGGCTGATTATCAAGTGCTGATCAGTAAAAAGTATAAGGTATCTATCCTGACCAAATCACCGAGCAAGCAGGAGGCGCCCAATCTGGCCCATAACCGCCGCAAGCGGTATGTGCTGGATGAAGGCGAGCCAGTGCCGTTTCTGGTAGAGCTGGGCATTATGAACAGCGAGGGAAAAGTGCTGGCCAAGAAGTACGATAAGTTCCGTCAAATCAACCGTTTTCTGGAGATGGTGGAGGATGTGCTGGCCGATCTGCCAACAGGCCGTCCACTGACCATTGTGGATTTTGGCTGCGGCAAATCCTATTTGACCTTTGCGCTGTATCACTACCTGGCCATCCGCGAGCAGCGGGAGCTGAATATTGTCGGACTTGATCTCAAAGCCGACGTGATTGAGCACTGCAGCGCGCTTGCGGCCAAGCTCGGCTACGGCAAACTCCGTTTTCTGGTTGGGGATATTGCGGATTACAACGAGCTGGATCAGGTGGATATGGTCGTTACGCTTCATGCCTGCGATACTGCAACCGATGCAGCACTTGAAAAAGCGGTCCGCTGGGGTGCCTCGGCGATTCTGTCTGTTCCCTGCTGCCAGCATGAGCTGTTTGCCCAGATCGAAAGCGGGGTGCTGAATCCGCTGCTGTCGCATGGCATCCTGAAGGAGCGCTTCTCAGCTCTTGCAACCGATGCGATCCGGGCGAAGCTGCTGGACCTCATGGGATACCGCACACAGCTGCTGGAGTTCATTGACATGGAGCATACCCCGAAGAACATTTTGATCCGCGCCGTCAGAGGAGCAAGCGGAGACAACACCGCCAAATGGCGCGAATACACCGCGTTCCGTGATTTTCTCGGTGTAAAGCCATATCTGGAGCGCGTCTGTGCCGATCTGCTGCCGGGTGAAAGTACCGTGGAAGGCTAATTTCATACGCTAAATCTTTAATGCCATTACAGGATGACTGCTTCCCCGAGGGAGCTGGTTGTCCTGTTTGTGCTGCCTTTTGTTTTATGAATATTCTGGAAATACTAAAGGTAACTTGAGTCATACAGGGGAAATTCGAATGAGATTGAATAATGAAGACAGCCATACAAAAGCGCTAGTCTTCGCTTGTACAGGCGCTGTATCCGCTGCGGTCATGGCAGCTTCCCTGCTGCGGGGGATGTTTTTTGCCGGCGAGATCTATCCCTTTCTCACGGTGTGGTTGGCACTATGCGGGCTTCTTTGCGCTTGGGGCGAGGCAGTATCTGCATTGCGCAATGCTGAAAGAAGGGATCATGTCCTCAAAATCCCTGTGGAGAATAAGGCGGCCCTGATCCTGCTGGGCTGCCCGCTGGCGGTGTTTGTCCTTTACGCATGGGCGGGTCTGTGTGGTCCTGTGTCTGCTCAAGAGACCGTAGATGAGCTGCTGCGCTGGGCATTCTATGCGAGTTTCGCCATACTGGCCTATTTCTGTGCGGCTGACCGGCAGGGCGCGCGGTTTCTTGCGGCAATTTGGCATGTGACAGGAATGGCCATCAGCTTAAGCGCTTTGCTCGCAGTATGCGCAGAGCTGAAGCTCCCCTATGCGATAGCATACACGGCAGCACCTGAAGTCAGCGCCACAGGCGCCAGACTGGCCGGCCTGCTGCAGTATCCGAATACCTTTGGGGCGGTCATGGCTGTGTTCCTGCTGGAGCGGCTGTTTGCCGTTGCGGCCCATGTGCAGCGGGCACAGTCCCAGGCGGCAGAATGGGGCGCTGGAACTAAGGAGCGGAGCGGCGGGAAGGGGAATAGAGGGCGGAGAAAAATGCTGGGAGAGCGGGGCAATGCGCACAGGATTATTGAGCGGGAGCGGAGCGGCAGGAACGGGATTAGCAGGCGGAGAAAAATGCTGGGAGAGCGGGGAATTGCGCAAAGGATCATCGAGTGGGAGTGGAGCGGCAGGAAGGGGAATAGAGGGCGGAGAAAAATGCTGGGAGAGCGGGGAATTGCGCAAAGGGGTATCGAGCGGGAGTGGAGTGGCAGGAAGGGGAATAGCGAGTTGCGCGGCTGGTGCAGCCGCGCAGGAGGGCGGCATCTGCTGCGCATGCTGCCGCTTTTCCCCTGCGCAGCCGCGCTGCTGCTCAGCGAGTCGCGCGGCGCGTGGCTGGCCGCGGCCTTGGCCTCCGCAGCGGCCCTGCTCTGGAAGCGGCAGCTTTGCGCGCCGCTTCTGCTTGCGGGTGCCGCGCCTATGGCCGCCGCGGCACTGCTTTACCGCCAGCTGGCCCGGACCGGGCTGGCGGTAGAACCCGTGTCCGGCCTGCTTCTGCTGGCCGGACTGTGGGGCGCCGCGCTGCTTGGCGGCGCCTGGCTCTGCCGCCGCCGGACTGGCGCGGCAGGCGGGGGGCATGCCGCCAGGGCAGGTCTGGCGGCGGCACTCTGGACGGCTGCGGGCAGCGCCGTCCTCCTCCAGGTGAGCGAGCGGATACACGGACCGTCATCGACGGTCGCCGCTCGCGGGCTGTTCTACCGCGATGCCTGGAAGCTCGCGGCAGAAGCGCCCTGGCTGGGGCGCGGGGGCGGGACTTGGCGGAGCACGTATCTTGCCGCCCAGTCCCGCCCCTACGTGGGCAGCCAGGTGCACAGCGGATACCTGGACCTCCTGCTGAACCTGGGAGGCGTTGGCCTTGCGGTAATCCTGCTGCTCCTATTGGCCGCAGGATGGCTGGTGGCGGCAGGGGCGCCGAGGCTGCTGCCGCCCCTGCTGGCGCTTGCCATCCATAGCGCCGTCGATTTTGACTGGAGCTACAGCCTTGTCTGGCTGCTGCTGTTTCTGCTTCCGGCGCTTGCGCGTGCCGAGAAGCTTCACCACGCTGCCGCAGACGACACGCCTGTGCTCCCCGCAACTTCCAATCCGCCGCCCAACACTGGCGGACCCGGAATTCTTGCCGCAGAGCCTGGCCTCGCGCCAGCGGTTCCATTCCCGGTGTGCACTGCAACAGCAGGAGCCGCAGACAACTCACCGGTACGCCCCCTATCTGCTAAGTCGCCGCTCATCACTGGCGGACCCTGGCGGTCGGTACCCTTTGCAGAGCAGCATGTTCCTCTGCTGAGAGTTTCGGCAGCTACGCTGCTCTGCAGCGTGGCTCTGGCGCTGTCCGTATTGTCCTTTCAAATGATGAAGGGGGAGTCGCTATATAAGCAGGCTGCTGGCACTTCCCACAGAGAAGAGAGGATATTCCTGCTGCGGCAATCCCTGCAGTGGAACCCCCGTCAGCCGCAGGCCGCTGCGGCTTTATCCCGTATGCTTCCGGAGCCGGAGGGAGGCGCCCTGCTCCGGAAGGCCCTGGGCTATACTCCGGAAGATGCTGCTTTGAACTGGGAACTCGCTAAGCGGGCCATGGGCGGAAATCATCCGGGGACGGCTCTGTACTGGGTGCGAAAAGGGGAAGTACTGGATGTTTATAATGTAGTCAAACGGGTAGAAGCAGCCGAAGGAATGCTGGATATGAGTTTGCGGAGACTGAAGGCCGGGGATGCGCAGGGGGCGCTCCAGAGCGCCGATGCCGGATTGGAGCTGCTGCGGGAGTACCGTCTGTTAGCTGAGCAAGAAGGCAGCAAGGGGCTGCAGCATAATGACCGCCAGTTTGGCGCCCAAAAAGAAGCAGAAGGCATAGACCTTCGGCTGAGAGAAGCACGTGCGGCTGCACGCTATTTTCAGGCGGCAATTCTCCCTGTAAGCGGGGAGGGCGCCAAGCCGGAACTTGAGCCTTGATGTTATAAAATTTTCGTGCCTATATCTATCATTAGAACCAAACCTCGAAGTTGTATTGGAGAACGTAAGCTAAGTGGAAAAAGTAAAACTAATTCGCTGAAATCCTGTCCGCAACAACCTTTGGTGGGATTTTGGACATCTAATTCCTGCGTTTTTACTCCATAAGGCCGATTTCAGCCGGATTAGTGATACTTTTTCCCACATAAGGTACTTCATGGGGCTAAGCGGTTCAATTAGTGATCCTTTTTCCACTAAGGAGGACTGCCTTTATGGAGCCATTTTCAGATTGCAATCTAAATAATGTTGCTTTAAGCCCTGCTGCGGGTTGAGATCAGCCACGAATACGCAAAGGGCAGGATGATGGCAATCACCAGCGCGGCAATAATCATACTGATGGACAGGCTTTTGGGTAAAAATGCGCCCAGCGCGATCAGCAGACCGCCGATCATCCACATCCTGCCGGAGAAACGGTGCGTCTTCCGCCACACCTCCGGGCTGGCGAGTGTCCATGCGGTGCGGATCCCTGTGAAATAGTTGTCTCTGATCTGCGGCATAAAGTTGCCGACCACAATAAACAGCAGGCCAATAGCGACCATAGCTATTTTGCCGGCAGGAATGCTTTGATCCAGACCGTAAGAGACGGTCAGCACGAGCATAGCATCGAACAAAGCCGCGATTGCCAGACGAATCATTTTGTAGGCGTTTTGAAATTTGCTGTAGTTCTCTTTCTTTGGATCAACGCTTTTGATGAACTGCATCGCCAGCGGGAAGATGAGGCCCAAAAAGCCTGTCAAAGCGATAATCGATCCTTTGCTCCAATAACGGTCGACCTCTCCCCTGATGTTAAAATGGGCAGGAAGCTGGCCGGGCAGCTTGCCGTAATTGACCAGCGCATAACCCACCGAGAGAACGCCCAGAATGACAATCAACGTGTCCTGCCATTTCCATTTGAAGTCTTTCATTTCAATCAACCTCCCTGTTTTTATCCTTATTCTGTTTGGGTTTGGACTCTGTGCGGCTATGCATTTCACTCTCTTTTCCCGTACCTGTGAACTCAAGGAACCAGCCGAGCACCTCTTCAAGCACGGTCGTATCGAGCGAATACAGAATGAATTGCCCCTGACGTTCGTCCTGCACCAGTCCCGCATGCTTCAGAGCATTCAGATGATGCGAGATGCTGGGTTTTGACATATTAAAATAATCGGCGATCTCCCCGGCGGTACGATCCTTTTCCCTTAACAGCCGCAAAATCTGCCTCCGGGTCGGGTCTGCCAGCGCCTTGAAGGATTCATTCATGTTCATCCGGCCTTTCGATATTTAAATAATTATCTAAATATATAATAAGTATTCCGGATCAGTTATGTCAATCGTCTATTTTTAAAATATAAGAATATAATTTTCTTGTCATAAATTCCCTTTAAATGCCCTGCAACGTCACCGCTTTTATCTAAGGAGCTGCGCCACCCTTTCTGCTTATCTAAGGGATTTTCAGTTTCCCTTAAGTAGAAGTCGTAAGCCCGCATATGCTAGAATAGGCTAGGAGAAGCTGGGTACATAGAGCGGAATCGCCAAGAGCCTTATTAGGCGTAAGCGAATTCGGCCAAAAAAACGGGAGGAGGAGCTGCATTTGCACGTTATTTCTGATCTGATCTCGCATTTGTTTGAATGGATTCAGAGTCTTGGGTATTTCGGGATTATGATCGGGCTTATGATTGAAGTTATCCCAAGTGAAATTGTATTGGCCTTTGGCGGCTATCTGGTCTCGCAGGGGCAGATTAATTATTTTGGTGCAGTGCTTTTCGGTACGGCTGGTGGAGTTATCGCCCAGATATTTGTATATTGGATTGGCCGTTATGGCGGCAGACCTGTTCTGGAAAAATACGGAAAGTACATTTTTATCAAGAAAAAGCATATTGACCATTCCGAAGAATGGTTCAATAAGTATGGCACGGGTGTCATATTCACCGCCCGGTTCATTCCGGTTGTGCGTCATGCCATATCGGTTCCTGCCGGAATCTCGCGCATGCCGCTGGGCAAGTTCACTTTGCTGACTACACTTGCGGTGATTCCGTGGAGTGCGCTGTTTGTCTATTTGGGCTATACGCTTGGCGACAAATGGGAAACGATTGATGAAGTAGCCGCACAGTACACCCATGAGCTGGTTCTTGCGGCCATTGCTATTATTGTTATATACTTCCTGTTCAAATGGTACAAATCCAAGAAGAAAGGTAGTGCAGTATGAAGCAGAATGTAGCTCATAAGTTTGGCCAGGGCCTTACTCCGCGCCAATTCGTGGAAGGGATGACGAAGAACCAGCAGGCTTTTGAATCATGGTATGAAAAATTCGCCTGGGAAGATCAGGATGACCGTGCGTATTTTGAGAGCCTGAACCACCGTGACGATCTGCGCGTGCTGATACTGGCTGCCGATTGGTGCGGTGATGTTGTGCGCAATGTGCCGGTGGTGTTCCGCATTCTGGAAACGGCAGGCATTCGAACCGAGGTGCTGATTTTGGAAGAAAATCAGGAGGTAATGGATGATTTCCTGACTATGGGCGGAAGAGCTGTGCCCATTGTTATTTTTGCCGATACAGGCGGTTATGTACTGGGCCACTGGGGTCCCCGTCCGGAGCATGTGCAATCGCTGATGAGGGAGTTCAAGCGGGAGAACCCGGACCGAGAGGCACCTGACTACGAGAGTAAAATCGCCGAAGTCCGCAAGGCGATGGGCCAAGCCTACGGGGAAGGGACGGAGTCGCACGCAGTGATTGCCAAAGAGCTGCGCAGCCTGATCTCCGGATTCTAAAAAGCGATGCTTAATATTCGTTCCTATAATCTGGGCCCCCTTCAGACGAATGCCTATCTGCTTACCGGAGCGGATCCCGGACGCGGCGTCATCATCGATCCCGGTGCAAATCCTTCGGCTCTCCTGCGCGCTGTGGAGGGGATGGAGATTGAAGCTGTTTTGCTTACCCATGCCCACTTCGATCATATCGCCGGGCTTGACGAGATCCGCCGGGCCAAGAAATGTCCGGTGTACTTACACACTCTGGAGAGCGAATGGCTGGGGAATCCCAAGCTGAATGGCTCATTGATGTGGCCCGATGTTACACCACCCATCAGCACAGAACCTGCCGAGTATGATTTGGCAGATGGCCAAGTGCTTAATCTGCTGGGGCTAACCTTCCGTGTGATGCATACGCCGGGGCATTCTCCCGGCAGCGTCAGCTTCCTTTGCGGAAGTGATCTCTTCTCCGGGGATGTGCTCTTTAAACTGGGTGTCGGACGTACCGATTTGACCGGAGGCCGGGAACGGGACCTTATTGATTCCATACGGAACAAATTGTACCGGCTGGATGAGGAAGTCAGAGTATTTCCCGGCCATGGGCCGCGGACAACCATCGGGTTTGAGCGGCAGCGTAATCCTTACGTTCCTATGTAATGATCCGCTTCTTCCTGAAGCGACATTTTACGGCAAAAAATTTATGGACAAGCGACTACAAAGTTGCTACAATAATGTTAATTAAATGTAACATTTAACCTCGCGAAGCACGCAGACTGTGGAATAATCCCGGTTTGCGTTCTTTTTTTGTCTATTTATCGGCATAAGGGGTTTAGGGGGCAGAATGAATGAAAGATACTGAAGAGGAAGTGCATGAAGAAGAGGCGCATCAGGCGCCGGCTTCTATTACGAATGAACAGGATAAGAAGGAATGTCTCTTCTGGAGCTTCCCGCACGGCAAAGGGGCCATTCAGCCTTGGCGGCGCAGATTATGGGAGCTGCAAAATAATTCAGACCGCGAATGAACGATTCGCCATACATAACCGTATTACAAGTGAATGAAAGCTACAGATGGAGGAGCAGATGAGCGACGGGACGCACGAACGGATCATCAGAGCGCAGCAAGGCGATGCTTCCGCGCTGGCTGTACTGCTGCAGGAACATTATGTCTTTCTCTACAAATATCTGGTCAAGGCAACCATGGACCCTTTACTCGCAGAGGAACTTGCCCAGGATACCATGGTCAGGTGCATGGAAAAGATCGGAACCTATAACGGGGCTTCGTCTTTTTCCTCGTGGCTGATTACCATTGCTACCCGGCTGTATATTGACAGGAAGCGCCGGTGGAAGCTCGAAATGAAGTGGAAACGCCAGGAAGAGGGTGTACGGTCCATCCGCTGGCGTTTCGAGAGCCGGAATCTGGAGTGGAGCGAAGTGCTTGATGCGCTCTCACGGCTGAGTTCTGTCCAGCGAATGGCAGTGCTGCTTAAGCACTACTACGGTTACGGGTATGAAGAGATTGCGGATATTCTGCAGATCCCTTCCGGGACTGCCAAGTCGCGGGTGGCGGCAGGACTGAATCAACTGCGAAAGGAGCTGAGTGAAGATGAACACAAAGAAGGATGAAGAATTACTGCAGATGCTGTCAGCGGATCTTGAACGTCTGGATGCGCAGTATGACGACATTTCGCCGCCAGCTTTGCCCGGACTTGAGCGGCTCATTGCCGAGGAAGCCCTCCGCAGGCAGCAACAGAGCCGCAGAGAGCTTCAGAGGTTTTTGCTTGTCGCTCTATTCATGGTGAGTATTGTCATGATCAGCTTGGGATTTGCGCCAGTGACCTACTGGATACTGCAGGCGGCTGTTCCAATCGCTGCGCTCGGTTGCTTGGCGGTTGTCCGGCTTAGGCTGCGGCGGGAGGATGCGGAAGAGTGAAAGAGCTTCAGGATGTGCCTTATTGGTTGTGGGGTTGTCTGGCTGTAACGCTGCTGCTGCAAGGAACATTAATATTTCATAATGCGCAGAAGCGCGGCCGGGGCAAACTGGCCTGGTTCTGGGGGATATGGGGGTTGACCGGAATTCCTACCCCCCTCATTTGTTATCTGCTGTTCGTGGTCCTTCCGGACCGGAAGAGAGCGAACAGGAAGCTTTGATCAACCGGAGCATAACTCCGGTGAAGAATTTAAAAGGCGGGTGGCAGTCATGGATGAAATCAAATGGGGTTTGATTGGGCCGCTGCTGGCATTACAGGCACTGCTGGCCGTTATCGGCCTGATTTCCCTGGGCAAGGCTGAGCGGACCCGGGGGCCCAAGTGGCTATGGGTCATTATCTTGATTTTTGGCAATCTTCTGGGCAGTGTAGCTTATTTTACAGTAGGAAGGAAAGATAACTGATGCCGCTGTTGACAGTTGCAAACTTACGCAAGGTTTATGGCGGGCATACACCGGTCGATGGGATTTCCTTTGAGATTGAAGCAGGGAAGTGTGTGGCATTGCTGGGGCCCAATGGTGCGGGAAAGACGACTACCCTGCGCATGCTTGCGGGGTTGCTTAAGCCTACCTCGGGGCAGATATCCTTTGATGGAAGCCCCGGCGGGGATTACCGCAAGCGGATCGGCTATTTGCCGCAATCTCCGGCATTTTATAACTGGATGAGCGGACAGGAATACGTTGTTTTTGCCGCGAAGCTGTGTGGTATATCTTCGAAGGAAGCAGCAGGACTTGCAGCGGATGTTCTGGAGCATGTAGGCCTGAGGGATGCGGGAAGGCGTAAGATCGCCGGATATTCCGGGGGGATGAAGCAGCGGCTTGGACTGGCCCAGGCTCTGATTCACCGTCCCCGGCTGCTGCTCCTGGATGAGCCGGTGTCCGCCCTTGATCCCATCGGGCGCCGGGAAGTTATGGAACTGCTGCGGGGGATCCGGGAGGAGACCACCGTTATTTTTTCTACCCATGTTCTGCATGACGCCGAAGAAATATGTGATGATATTATTCTGATGAATCAGGGTTTAATAGCAGAGCATGGGGCGTTGTCCCGCCTCCGCTCACAGTATAGTATTCCGGTTATCCGGTTAACTACAGAGAGAGAAGAGAAGGCACAGAGGTGGCTTGAGGATCTTGCACACAGATCATTTGTTGAGCAGTCGGAGGTCTCTTCAGGTTCCGCTACCCTAAATGTGAAGAATGTGGAGCTTGCCCGGCAGATTATTCTCCAGGAAGCCGGAAGCCTTGATATTCCATTGCTGCAATTCGAAGCCGGCTCTTCCACTTTGGAGGACCTGTTTATGAAGGTGGTGGGGGCATGAGGAATATGTGGACGCTTTATCATAAAGAAATGCTGGAATCGCTGCGCAGCTATAAGCTGATTTGGGTGCCAGTGGTATTTATCATTCTCGGTATTATGCAGCCGCTCACGACTTATTACATGCCCGAAATCCTCAAAGCTTCGGGAAATGTCCCACCAGGCATGCTGGAGGGATATGAGATGCCTGGTTCTGCTGTGGTAATGGCACAGGCACTTGGACAATACGGCACCATCGGCATGTTGATACTTGTGCTGGGTGTAATGAACAGCCTGGCAGGTGAACGGAGCAGCGGAACTGTAGAGATGCTGATGGCTAAGCCGGTGGCCCCGGCAGCTATAGTTTCAGCCAAATGGGCTGCACAGCTTACCGTTCTGGTTATGGCTCTTGGACTTGGCGCAGCAGGAGCGGCCTACTATACAGAGCAGCTCATGGGCCCGCTTTCCTGGAGCAACCTGGCGGCTGCGGCCGGACTGTACGGACTGTGGCTGCTGTGCGCAGTCTCGCTGACGCTTCTGTTCAGCGCATGGCTGCGCGGGCCGGCCGCAGCCTTTCTAGGGCTGCTGGCCGCAGCGGCAATGTCGCTGGCCCATAGTCTCTTGCCTTCGCAGCTGGGCTGGACTCCGGCGTCTCTTACAGCTATGTCTGCCGAGATGATGACAGAAGGAGGCGGCTTCGCCTGGGGCCCTGTCCTTTTTGCAGGCATACTGATAGTTGCATGTGTTGCAGCCGCCTCGCTCCTCATTCGCAGGAATCAATTACCGGAATAATGAGAAACGCGAATGTTGAAGGTTTTCATCGTTTTTCAGAATATTTTCTGCTAAATGTCAGGTAAACCAACTGCTGGTGCTGGACAGCTCTATCTTTTTTTAGTAGACTGTGGAAACAAGCAAGACTATGATAGATTCCAGGTCAGGAGGTAGGGCGATGCTGCGTTTAGGTGAGAAGATTGTCATTGTCGCGGACGCATTTGAGCAGGGTCTTCCTATTGGAGACTATGGCTACCTAATTGCTTATGACCGTAATCCTGACAATGCGTTTGATTACGTCATCCGTGTTCCGCAGGCGAACAGAAATTTCTATGTTACAGCCGAGGATGTCGAAACGGAAGAGCAGTTGCTGGCAGCTCAGGCTGAAAGTGCCACGCACGAAGCGTTGATTGATTATGCTTTGTCCACGCACAATGAGAAGCTGTTTCATCACTTGATGAATGGCGACGATGTGGAAGCAGTGGAGACGGAGACAACCACTAAGGAAAGCCAATCCCAGGCGGATTTCATCAAACAGGTGAATCTTCGCGCTTGGATTTAAGGAAAGCCGGCGCAAGCCGGCTTTTTTTGTTGTGGTAGGAAGTGGTGTTTTTCTTCGGTTGCGGATATGAGTGTATAAAGTTGGGGATAAGTAGACGTGAATTCGGCGAATTCACTCAAAAGGGTTGAAATCAGCCGGATTCGATAGCCTTTTTCCAACTAGGCTTACGAAGAAGCAGGTGAGCAGTGCTAGTTGGAAAAAGGGAACTTATTTCTCCCCAAAAGCAACAATTGTAAGATTGAAGTGGAAAAAGGAAACCTAATTGGGTCATATTCCTTCGTCATGAGCGAAATGAGCTGAATTAGTTAGCCTTTTTCCACTTAACCTGCGAAGAACAGGGTGCCCGGGCAAATTAGTTACCCTTTTTCCACTTGGAATTGCCGAAGGATTCATAAAGGGTTCTCCAGGGAATGCTAAACTGAGATCTATCCATTCAAGGACAGCGTAGCCGTTTTTTTGTTGTTGTAGGAAATGATGATTTTCTTCTATTGCAGAGAAGAGTGATAAAGTTGGCGATTAGGAGCTGTTGGTTTTTATCGTCTGCGGGACGAATTTTGCACCGAAACAACAGCAGAAATACCGTTTGGAACACCGAAGGCTGTTTTTTTGCATTACAATTCAAATCTTAAGCTGCTGTACACTGCAAGCAATAAAGTGCTTTTTAATTTTGTGTAAGGGCTGCTTTTCTTCTGCAAGGTGGCTGCAGCAGTTTCCTTTTTATTGCGCCTCTGCCCGAATAAGACGTGAATACCGTACCACGCTTTAGGCCCCACTTTTGTGGGGCTTTTTAGATAGGAATAGCTTTGAAACCACATGCACATTGAATTGTAGAGGCTTCTACAATATAATTAAACACGTTATCCGGGCGCTTTAGCCCTTTAAACAGGAGGGATATTCCGAATGAGCATTACAGTCCATGATGTGCAGCATGTGGCCAAACTGGCCCGCCTGCATTTAAGTCCGGAAGAAGAGGCGAAACTAACTGAACAAATGAATGCTATTTTACAATATGCAGAGAAACTGAATGAACTCGACACCGAGAACGTCAAGCCGACAACCCATGTGCTGCAGGTCAGCAATGTCATGCGCGATGATGTGGTCAAAGAGAGCTTGTCACAAGAAGAAGCTCTGCTTAACGCACCTGAAGATGAGGACGGGCACTTCAAGGTTCCCGCAGTTCTGGAATAACTATACGAAGGAGGAAGAATATTGAGCCTGTTTCAATATCGATTGCCTGAATTACATAACATGCTGCACAACAAGGAGATTTCGGTTGGCGAACTGACAGAGGAATCTCTGGCTGCCATTGCGGAGCGCGACGGTAAGGTGCATGCATTTTTAACTTTAAATGAGGAAGGGGCCCGTGCTTCTGCACGCGAGCTGGACGATAAACTGGCCTCCGGAGCAGCCCGTGGACTGCTTTTTGGCCTTCCGGCCGGAATTAAGGACAATATTGTCACCAAAGGGTTGCGCACTACATGCGCCAGTCAATTCCTCTCCAATTTCCAGCCTATATATGATGCGACTGTCGTCTCCAAGCTGCGGCAGGCGGATGCCGTTACAATCGGCAAGCTGAATATGGACGAGTTCGCCATGGGCGGCTCCAATGAGAATTCTTCGTTTGGTCCCGTCCGCAACCCGTGGGATTTGGAACGCGTTCCCGGCGGGTCCAGCGGTGGATCTGCAGCAGCAGTGGCTGCCGGAGAAGTATTGTTTGCTCTCGGCTCCGACACCGGTGGCTCTATCCGCCAGCCCGCGTCCTATTGCGGAGTAGTGGGACTTAAGCCGACTTATGGCCTGGTTTCACGTTATGGACTTGTCGCGTTTGCTTCCTCCCTGGATCAGATTGGCCCGATTACACGGAATGTCGAGGATTCTGCCTATGTGCTGCAGGCCATTGCAGGCTACGATGCCCAGGATTCGACTTCAGCAAAAGTGGATATTCCAGATTATCTCAGTGCCCTCACAGGTGATATCACCGGCCTGCGGATTGCAGTGCCCAAGGAATACATCGGCGAAGGCGTGGATGCTTCTGTCCGCGACACCGTGCTGTCTGCACTGAAAGTGCTCGAAAGCCTTGGTGCGGTCTGGGAAGAAGTTTCTTTGCCGCATACCGAATATGCAGTAGCAACCTATTATTTGCTTTCATCTTCGGAGGCTTCCTCCAACCTGGCCCGCTTTGACGGTGTCCGCTACGGGGTACGAGCCGATGATGGTGGAGGTTTGCTTGAGCTGTATCATAATTCCCGCAGCCAGGGCTTTGGAGCCGAGGTTAAGCGGCGGATTATGCTGGGTACTTACGCACTTAGCTCCGGCTACTATGACGCTTATTATTTGAAAGCGCAGAAGGTGCGGACTTTGATTAAGCAGGACTTTGACGAAGTATTCCAGAAGTATGATGTGGTTATCGGACCTACTGCGCCTACTACAGCCTTCAAGCTCGGATCACAGATCGAAGATCCATTGACCATGTATTTGAATGATATTTTGACGATTCCTGTCAGTCTCGCCGGCATTCCTGCGGTCAGCATTCCCTGCGGCTTTGCCGAAGGGCTGCCTGTAGGTCTGCAAATTATCGGCAAAGAATTTGATGAGCGCACCGTTCTGCGTGTTGCGCATGCCTTTGAACAGCATACGGATCATCACAAGCAGCTCCCGCAGCTGTAATTGCAGCTGTCCGGGATGTCTGAGCTTCGGAGCGGGTTTTTACGATGATACTCAAGCAGGAGTATAGGCTCACAAAACTTTTAAGGGAATGAGAATAGATATGGCTAAATACGAAACGGTCATCGGACTGGAAGTTCATGTGGAGCTTCATACCAAGTCCAAAATCTTCTGCGGCTGCTCCACGGAATTCGGTGCTCCGCCCAATACACATACCTGTCCTGTCTGTCTGGGGCATCCAGGCGTCTTGCCGGTATTGAACCGGCAGGCCGTTGAATATGCCATGAAAGCAGCGATGGCACTGAACTGCACGATCGGCGACGTCAGCAAATTTGACCGCAAAAATTATTTTTATCCCGATTCGCCGAAGGCCTACCAAATCTCCCAATACGACCAGCCTATCGGTCTGAACGGCTGGATTGATATTGAGGTGGACGGAGAAACCAAACGGATCGGCATCACCCGTCTGCACCTGGAGGAAGACGCCGGCAAACTGACCCATGTGGACGGCGGCTTTGCTTCACTGGTGGACTTCAACCGTGTGGGAACACCGCTGATTGAAATCGTCTCTGAGCCTGATTTGCGTTCTCCGGAGGAGGCACGCGCCTATCTGGAGAAGATCCGTGCCATTATGCAGTATTGCGACGTATCCGATGTGAAGATGGAAGAGGGCTCGATGCGCTGCGATGCCAACATCAGCCTGCGGCCGGAAGGCCAGGCCGAATTCGGCATCCGCGCGGAGCTTAAGAACATGAACTCCTTCCGCGGTGTGCTGCGCGGACTTGAATACGAGCAGTTCCGCCAAGGTGAGATTCTGGACGATGGCGGTGTTGTCGTTCAGGAGACCCGCCGCTGGGACGAAGCCCAGGGCAAAACGCTGTCCATGCGCGGCAAGGAAGAAGCGCATGACTACCGCTACTTCCCGGACCCTGACCTGATTGTGCTGCATATTGATGATGCCTGGAAGGAATCCATCCGGGCAAGCATTCCAGAGCTGCCGGATGCGCGGAAGAGCCGTTACAGCACGGAATATGGACTTACCGCCTACGATGCCGGTGTGCTGACCTCCTCCAAGCCGCTCGCGGATTTCTTCGAGGGCAGTCTGGCTTATACGAAGGATGCCAAAGCCGTTGCGAACTGGATGATGGGTGATCTGCTGGGGTATCTGAACAGTGGGGGGCTGGAACTATCCCAGGTGAAGATCACCCCGCAAGGATTGGGAGAAATGATTGGTCTGATCGCAGGCGGAACCATCAGCAGCAAAATTGCCAAAACCGTCTTCAAGGAGATGCTGGAGAGCGGCAAGCTTCCGGCGGCAATCGTTGAGGAAAAAGGCCTCGTGCAAATCAGCGATGAGGGGGCGATCAAGCAGATCGTTGAAGCGGTTGTGGCTGCCAATCCACAGTCCGTTGAGGATTATAAGGCAGGCAAGCAAAAGGCGATCGGCTTCCTCGTGGGACAGGTTATGAAGGAGAGCAAAGGCAAAGCCAATCCGGGGCTGGTCAATACGCTGCTCGCAGAAGTGCTGAACAGCTAGGCTTTACCCGCTTTTTGGTTAATATACAGTAGAACATAGGCGGTAGGGCTTGTCGGTTAACGGCAGGCCTTTCGCGGCATATAAGGGGAATGTGCGGATGAGCATAATAATCAGGCTGGATTTGCAAAATGGGGATATCCTTAGCGAGCTCTGGAGCCTTCAGCATAAAGCGTACAGGCTGGAGGCTGAGAGGATAGGCTTCCATGAAATCCCGCCGCTGCTGGAGACCAGAGACATGCTGAGCCGCTCAAAAGAGTGTTTCTATGGCAGCTTCGACGACAGCGGTGAGTTAATGGGCGCTGTTGCCGTCCAGGAAGAATCATCCGGCAGGCTTACTGTGACCCGAATGATGGTTAATCCGGATTTTTTCCGCCAGGGAGTGGCAGGGAGGCTTTTGGAATATATTTTCGGGCAATACCCGGATATGGACCAGTTCATCGTATCTACAGGGAAGCTTAATGAGCCGGCTGTTGCACTGTATACCAAACATGGATTTGTGCCTGCCGGACTTGAAGAAGTTGCTCCCGGTGTCGAATTGATTGAATTTCACCGGAGCGGCCGGCTTTGAATATCAAGAATGAACGTTATGACGACAGGAGGAGTCACGAAATGAGTCCCGAGCCTAATGATTCTGCCATGCTTCCTGTGCAGGAGGAAGGAGAGTATGGCCCTGCTGTAGAAGCAGGAGAAGCTGATCAGCAACAAAAGCTGCCTTTAATTCCTCCGCGCCTGAAGCGGCGTCCCCGCCGCAAACGCAAATTCATTGCCGGATTGTTGGCAGCGATCATTCCGGGCACGGGGCATATCTACTTCGGGCTGCTTCGCAAAGGAATCTCTTTTATTTTTATCATTCTGCTTGATATTGCTGCACTGCTCTACTTCTCGTCGATTGGCATGCAGATTAATGTGCCGCTGCTCATATTGCTGGCTCTGATGATTCCGGTACTATATTTCTACAATGTGTTCGATGTGCTGCAGTCTGCCGACCGGCTTCTGCGTCTGCCTGGAGAGCAGGACCCTGAGTTCCCGCAAGTTCCGAAACCGCATGGACAACGGCGCCGTCTGGTCAGTGAACCGGGGATTTCATTTGGGCTTCTGCTGCTTCTCGGTGGTGCGCTGCTATTTCTTTTCCAGCAAAAGCCGGTCTGGCTGCAATATTTCATCGGGCATTATGCCGGTGTGACGGTTGCGGCGGTATTGGCAGCTTGCGGAGTATGGCTTGCTGTCCGCGAGATCGTAAAAGTGCTCTCCTGGCAGAACGGCAATGAACGGCGCAGCCGCCGGGTTGGCAGATACTCAGCTTCTGCGCTGCTCATAGCCGTCGGTGTTCTCTTGTTTCTGGACTGGAGAAACGGAACCGATCATATGCTGATCTTATTGAAATGGTGGCCGATTATAGCTGTGCTCTGGGGGCTGGAGTATCTGTTCATTTACTTATTTTCACGGCGCCTGGACCGGGGTAGAGGCCGATCCCGTTCACGTATGGATTTGCGGGGTCTGCTGTCTGCGGTCGTGCTCGCGGCCTGTGTGTTTATTGTTTCGGAACAGGAACATTATCTCCATCTATGGAATAGGGTCAGTCTTAATCTGACCGCAGCGGCTGTGGATTATGGCGAAGCCAAGGGAAGTAAATTCCAGAAGGCTCCAATCGTTATTCCGGTTGAATTAGGGACCTCCAAAATAACTGTAGACGGCATCAACGGTGATATTCTGATTCACCGCGCACCTGTCGAGGATATTGAAGTCGCAACAACCGTATGGGTGGATCAGTTGGAGGGTGCTGTTGCGGAGGCGATTTCGGAGCAGTCCTTTGTAGATGTAACTGAAGGGAATACGATCAAAATCATCCCCAAAAGCAAGGCCTATGGAGACTCCGGCAAACGCCAGCCGCGGATGGACCTTGAGATTTCATTGCCTGAAGACCGCCGTTTTAATCTGGAGGTGCGGACGATGAACGGAGGCATTACCTTGCAGAATGTGGAGGCCATAGAGGATATCAATATGGAGACCGGGAATGGGGAATTGATCCTCCACCGTATTTTCGGCAACGTCAAAGGGAAAACACTGAACGGGGCCGTACGTGCCAGAACGGTTCAGGGCAGTGTGGATCTGGCGACAAGCGGCGGGGATATGGCGGCCTGGGATGTAACAGGGGCGCTTAAGCTTTCAACCGCTGTTGGCAATATTTCGGCTGCGGGGAGCGGAGATCAGATGGAGCTGTCCAGCAAGAACGGCAACTTGGAGATTAACGGGGCCAGATCGAAGCTAAAGGCCGAATCCCTCAACGGCAAAATCCATATTCGCTCTGCCGACTTCGGAGGCAACTGGGATATCTACAGCGCGGTAGGTGATATTGACCTGTACCTGCCCGCATCGGGAAATTATACCGTGGACGGCTCCAGCGGTTATGGCGATATCGTTTCTGATATTCCGGAGCTGACCATCGACAAAAAAAATATCTCCGGCGAAGTAGGCACAGGCGAATTTAAGCTGCATGTGGAAGGTAACAGCAACCTAAATGTGAGGAAATATTGAATTAAGTAATTTTTATTATATAATAATCAATATAATGTAATGACTTCGTTGACAACATTGAAAGCCCGGTCTTACAATTACATTATAGTTATTATTATGTTTTTTATTAAAAGGCGGTGGCATTGATGGGTAGTGGCGTACAGCATGCATTGGAACAACTGAAGACAACCGGTGTCCGTATTACGCCCCAGCGTCATGCGATTCTATCGTATTTGATGGAAGCGATGAATCATCCTACGGCAGATGATATTTACCGTGCGCTTGAGCCGCAGTTTCCAAGCATGAGTGTGGCAACAGTATACAACAACCTCAAGATGTTCATGGAAGCGGGGATGGTCCGCGAGCTGACCTACGGCGACAATTCCAGCCGTTTTGATGCCAATGTATCTGATCATTATCATGTTATCTGCCAGGAATGCGGCCGGATTGAGGATTTCAGCTATTCATCGCTCCATGAGGTGGAACAGCGCGCTGAGCAGGCGACAGGGTTCAAAATCCATGGTTTGCGGATGGAGCTGTACGGAATCTGCAAATGCTGCACAGAGAAGACACAGTAAGTTCTGAATAGTGAGAGTCATTTTAAACGTGCGGAATCCGGAAACGGAGACCTCACGTTTTTTGAATTTTTTATGATTTTTTATGTCATCCTATCAATTAAGCCCAACTCTTCCAGCAGATTTGCGCAACCGGAGCGCTGGAGATAGCGTATACTGTTAGAATGGTTTTCCCGCAGTATAATTCTATTAGTGATCTGGAGGTACAATTTGAATAGAAGACAGAGACAGAGACGCGTCAAGAAACGCGGAGGTCTTTTTCGCCGTTTACTAGGACTTGTCATTATAGCTGCTGCAGCCTACTGGGTTGTTTTTTATGTATTGCCGAACCGTCTGCATACCGATCCTGATTGGAAAGGGTTAGAACAGCCTGTTTTTGTCAAAGGAGAGCTGACGGGCTATTCCGCTTCAGGTAACGGGGACGCGTTGCTTTTACCGCTTCCGCTGCTCCAGAAATATGTAGACTCATCTATCCGTTATGAAGAAGATACCAAGTCTGTAATCTTATCGACAAATAATGAGCTTTTATATATGCAAGAAGATACTAAAACCGCCAGTCTGAATAATAAACCGCTCCAGCTCCGTCTGGCGCCAGAAGAAAAAAACGGGATGACCTACCTGCCCGCGGACACGCTTGAAAATTTGTACGGCTTTGAGGTAGAAGAGAACAAGGACACCGGGGCTGTTCTGCTGATGACCGCTGGAGAAAAGGTCCCGCTCGGCAAAGTCAAGGGCGAAGAAGGCGGCAAAACCCAACCTCTGCGCAGTGAAGCGACCATCCATGCACCTATAGTGGCCGATATGTCTCCCGGAACGGTGGTGAGGATTTGGAACGCGGACAATGAGGACTGGCTGTACGTACAGATGGACAGCGGCTTTACAGGCTATGTCAAAGCAAACGATATCATTAAAGGCGGAGAGAAGGCAGTCGATGTGAAACCGGCCACTCCCTCACGCGCAGAGCGAAGCTGGAAAGGCAAGCCTGTGAATCTTTACTGGGAAGCGGTCTATGAACGTAAGCCTAACCCCGCTAAATTTGGTGCTCTTCCAGGAGTTAACGTGGTCAGTCCTACCTGGTTTGAGATCGTCGATATAAAAGGAAACGTCCGCAGCAAGGCTGACAGTGCCTACGTACAGTGGGCCCATCAGCAAGGGATGGAGGTTTGGGGGCTGTTGACCAACAGCTTCAATGCCGACCTTACCACCCAGGCGTTGTCAAGCTATGAGAAGCGGATGAATGCCATCGTGCAGATGCTGGAATATGCTGATCTATACGGTCTCGATGGAATTAATATCGATTTTGAAAATGTCTACACCAAGGACGGAGAGAACGTTACGCAGTTCATGCGGGAGCTGAAGCCTATGGCCCAAGCCAAAAACCTCATTGTCTCAATGGACGTGACTCCAAAATCGAACAGTGAGATGTGGTCGGTCTTTCTGGACCGCCGCGCACTTGGCGCAGTTACTGATTTTCTAATTGTTATGGCTTACGATGAGCATTGGGCGTCCAGCCCTACCGCAGGTTCTGTGGCTTCGCTGCCATGGGTGGAAAAGTCCGTAAGGCGTATCCTCGAAGAGGATGACGTTCCTGCAGAAAAGCTGATACTTGGTATCCCGCTGTATACACGCATTTGGTCGGAAACCATAAAAGACGGAAAAACCAAAGTCAGTTCCAAAGCCGTCAGCATGAATGCCGTTCAGGAAATACTGGCTGAAAAGAAATTGAAGCCTGTGCTGGATAAGGATTCAGGTCAGAATTACGTAGAGTATACGGAGGACGGTGTCCTTCGCAAGATCTGGATAGAAGATAAGGTTTCGTTAAAAGCCAGGGTAGAGCTGGCCAAATCCTTCGGGTTAGGAGGCATTGGCTCCTGGAACCGCAGCTTTGCCGTTCCAGAGGCTTGGGAGACCTTGCAGCAGATAAGCGAATAGACAGATACAGCACAGGGGTTCCCTTAAGGGAACCCCTGTTTTTTTGAAATATTAGAATTTATATGATTCACGCAATAAATTATCCTTATATTTCCCGCTGAAACGTTACCGTCCGGTATAAGGACGGCAGAGCCGTTTCCACTTGTATAACATACAAATGCGATAAGCTAATGCTTGAGCTGCTGTCCTTCAAGCTGCTCCGCAGTGATCGTTGCCTGTGCGGGATCCATCGTGAGAATGGTATGGCAGAACATGCATCGGTCAGTTTTTCCCAGCATTTTGGTCAGCTTGTGGCATTCCGGACATTCTACCTGCACGGCGCTTGTTGAGAGCATACCTGCCCAAAAATAGATCGCCAGACTGGCAATCATAGACACCAAGCCGATGACAAGCCCGATTGCAGCAACAACCTTTCCGGCCGAACCCCAGAATACAATGCCCGCCGTTCCCAAGATCATCAGGCCCATTCCCAGCATGGTAAGCAGCAGGCCCCAAGTGCGAAAAGCATTGATTTTAGCCGATTTAAACTTCATGAGTATTTGCTCCTAACTGAAATATAGTTCCGTTGTCCAGGAGGAACTGCCATGAATACGTAGAATATTAATATTTAAGTGAATTATAACTGACAGACGCAAAATCGCCAAATTTGATGGAGGGAAGTATGGAACTGTCCAATTTGACCCTTTTTAGTGGGGAGACGTTTGACGAGAGTGTACTTGGAGCTGTAGCCCTGCATCAGACCGGCAATACTCCGTTTCAGAGCGCGCTTCTCCATGATTTTGATATGGTGGTACTGATGCTGCATGAGGAACAGGAGAAGGAACGCATTATTACTCATACCATGGCCGGTGAACGGCGCACACAGTCCGTCCATGTAAGTCTTTCCGCTCTGGAGAGAGCGGTAATGGCAGGGGATAACAATGAACTCCTCACCAGCCTGATTGCAGGTGAAGTCATTTGGGACCCCCAGGGAATCCTGGGTGAAATGCGCCGGGAGATCATCCAGTTTCAGGGGCCGATTAAGGAACGGATACTGTTTATGGAGTTCTCCAGATTCCTGCATATGTATGTGAAATCTAAGCGGTATATGGAAGCTGGCTGCACTATGGATGCTTACAACTGTGTATTGATCGCTTTATATCACTGGGCGCGTATAGAAGTAAGCGAGGCAGGCTGTTTTCCTGATCCGGCGGTGTGGGAGCAAATCAAAGGCCTGAATTCATCCGTTCATAAACTGTATGAGGAGTTGACCGTCAGTACGGAGACATTGGACCAGAGAGTGGAGCTTATTCTGCTGGCTTGTGAGTTTTCCATTATGTCCAAGATGTCAGATTGCTGTACCATACTGTTGAATATACTGGGCAGCCGCAAGGAACCCTGGAGTATAAAAGAACTGCTTCAGCACTCCGGACTTAGCCAGCTTGGCGCCGAACTGCCGCTGGTACTGCGCAAGCTGGTATCCCGTTCACAAATAAGGGAGATTGCTTCGTGGGCAGAGGATGCCGGGGATGGTCATGCTGTACGCTATACCTTGTGAATATAAAGAATAATACGAATGGATAAGGAGAGGCGCATATGCTCTCTTTTTTTGTTGTTTTTTTTTCACATGAGAAAGTCATTTGAGGGAATATTTATAGTTGACTCTTGTGTTAATGTTGTGTTAAATTATAACTCGTCCCTCTGACGCGGTTAAGTTGCTGCAAAGCACGCGGAAGACAACCGAAAAAAGAAATTAAAAAAAGGTTGACTAAAATGAGGGCGCTGTGATATATTATAAAGGTCGCTGCTGACAAGCAACGATGCAAGAAAATGAGAACTTGATCTTTGAAAACTGAACAACGAGTGAGTGGGATTTCACGCAAGTGAGGTCCAAAAGAGATGAGTTTCGCGGCGTGTTTCACGCTTTTGAAAATTCATCAGAGAATGCAAATTCTCGTCAGATGTTTCAAAATGAGCAATCGCTCTTTCTAATATCTTTTTCGGATGGTTATTTCCTCGGAGTGATTCGGGTGAAGTAGCCACCCGGAAAAACCAATTTGGAGAGTTTGATCCTGGCTCAGGACGAACGCTGGCGGCGTGCCTAATACATGCAAGTCGAGCGGAGTCTTGTTGGAAGCTTGCTTCCAACCTGGCTTAGCGGCGGACGGGTGAGTAACACGTAGGCAACCTACCCTCTAGACTGGGATAACTACCGGAAACGGTAGCTAATACCGGATAATTCCTTGACCCTCATGGGTTTGGGATGAAAGGCGGAGCAATCTGCTGCTAGAGGATGGGCCTGCGGCGCATTAGCTAGTTGGTGGGGTAACGGCCCACCAAGGCGACGATGCGTAGCCGACCTGAGAGGGTGAACGGCCACACTGGGACTGAGACACGGCCCAGACTCCTACGGGAGGCAGCAGTAGGGAATCTTCCGCAATGGGCGAAAGCCTGACGGAGCAACGCCGCGTGAGTGATGAAGGTTTTCGGATCGTAAAGCTCTGTTGCCAGGGAAGAACGTCCGGTAGAGTAACTGCTGCCGGAGTGACGGT
>NZ_FNGM01000030.1 GCF_900102965.1 Paenibacillus jilunlii
TCCGCCGCTAAGCCAGGTTGGAAGCAAGCTTCCAACAAGACTCCGCTCGACTTGCATGTATTAGGCACGCCGCCAGCGTTCGTCCTGAGCCAGGATCAAACTCTCCAATTAGTATTGAAAAGAGCGATTGCTCATTTTGAAACATCTGACGAGAATTTGCATTCTCTAATTTTGGATCTCACTTGTGTGAAATCCCACTCACTCGTTGTTCAGTTTTCAAAGATCAAGCTCGTTGTTGGCTTATATTATCTCGTCACCAGCAACTCTTATAATATATCACGTTCGGCCGATTAATGCAAGCTCTTTTTTTAACTTCTTATCGAGCTCGGCGTTTAACTTTCATGGCCGGAATAAGAATATACCATGTACAGAGATTCATTGCAAGCATTATTTTTAAAATCATAATTCCTGAGGAAACTGCATCTTCCGGGTTCCCTCAGGATCATGAAGAGAGCCTTGGCAGTTACTCCGTACGATTGCGCATATGCGGGAACAGCAGCACATCACGGATCGATGCAGCGTTGGTAAGCAGCATGATCAGCCGGTCCACACCAATTCCGAGTCCACCTGTAGGCGGCATACCGTATTCAAGAGCACGGATGAAATCATCATCCATTTCATGAGCTTCGTCGTTGCCTTTTTCCTTTTCCTGAATCTGTGCCTCAAAGCGCTGACGCTGGTCGATTGGATCATTCAGCTCGCTAAACGCATTCGCATGCTCACGGGCCACGATAAACAGCTCAAAACGGTCTGTAAAGCGCGGGTCTTGATCATTCTTTTTGGCGAGTGGAGAGATTTCAACCGGATGCCCCGTAACAAAAGTCGGCTGAATTAGTGTTTCTTCTACAAATTGCTCAAAGAAGGCATTCAGAATATGTCCAAAGGTCATATGCTTCTCAACCGGCACACGGTGTTCCTTCGCCAGGCGCTGAGCTTCCTCATTCGTCATATGAACGCCAAAATCGACACCTGTCACCTCTTTGACAGCATCCACCATGGTCACACGGCGCCACTGCGGGGTCAGGTCTACTTCCTGGCCTTGATAATTAATCTTCTGTGTACCCAGAACCTCCTGGGCGATATGAGCAATCATGCTCTCGGTCAGGTGCATAATATCCTTGTAGTCAGCATAAGCTTCGTACAGCTCAATCATTGTAAATTCCGGGTTGTGGCGCGTTGAAATACCTTCATTACGGTATACGCGGCCAATTTCATATACTTTTTCCAAACCGCCGACGATCAGACGCTTCAAATGCAGCTCTATAGCAATACGCATATACAGCTGCATATCAAGTGTATTGTGGTGGGTAATGAACGGGCGGGCTGCAGCTCCACCGGCGATGGCATGAAGGGTTGGCGTCTCCACCTCAAGGTAGCCAAGCGAATCCAGATAACGGCGCATCGATTGGATGATCCGTGAACGGGTAATGAAGGTCTGCTGAACCTCCGGGTTGATAATCAGATCCACATAACGCTGGCGGTAGCGCAGTTCCACATCTTTCAGGCCATGATATTTCTCGGGCAGCGGAAGCAGCGATTTGGATAGAACCTCAAGGTTATGCACCTTAATAGAGGTTTCTCCGGTTCTGGTTTTGAACACTGTGCCTCTAACGCCGATAATATCCCCCAGATCAAGAACGTTAAACGCAGCATATTGTGCTTCGGAAATACTGTCCTGACGGACATAGATTTGGATCTTCCCGCTGAGGTCCTGAATGTGCGCAAAGCTGGCTTTACCCATTACACGCTTAGCCATAATACGGCCGGCAATGCTGACTTCGAGATTAAGCTCATCCAATTCCTCTTTGGTTTGCCCGTCATACTTGTCCATAATATCTCCGGCACCTGCCGTACGCTCATACTTCTTGCCAAATGGATCGATTCCCAGCGCACGAAGCTCGTCCAGTTTGCCGCGGCGGATGGTTAGAAGCTCACTAAGCTCTTGTTCCGTGTTCTCCGCAGTGTTCATTTCCTCGGTCATGTCTTTCATCCTCTCTTACTCACTCTGTCAACTACACAAGAAGAAACGGTTCCGTCCCTATGCAAGAGGACAGCCCGTTCCCGTACAAATAGAAGCTGTATGTGTTTGTGAAAAAAGCTTCCCTAAGGAAGCTTTCTTGACTTATTCCTTATTGGTACCTATTACTTCATTCTAATATCAAGAATTTTATATTGAATGACGCCTGCAGGAACACTAACATCAACAATGGTGCCAATCTTCTTACCAATAATGGCTCGGCCTACCGGACTTTCGTTCGAAATCTTATTATTAAGCGGATCGGATTCGGCGGTACCCACAATCGTATATTCCATCACGTCGCCATATTCCAGATCCTCGACGCTTACGGTAACCCCGATGCTCACCACATCAGTAACGATTTCGTCGCTGTTGATGATACGCGCATTACGGAGCATTTTTTCCAATGTAATAATACGGCCTTCAATGAAAGCCTGCTCGTTCTTCGCGTCTTCGTATTCCGAGTTCTCACTAATATCCCCGTAGCCAATAGCTACTTTGATCCGTTCGGCGACCTCACGGCGTTTTACGGATTTGAGGGTCTCCAGTTCTTCTTCCAGACGCTTAAGTCCGTCCGGTGTAAGAATGACTTCTTTATCGCTCATCTCAACCGATTCTCCTGTCGTATACATTTATTGAAAACACCATACTATATGCGAATCTGGAGGGAACAGAACCCTCCTTCTGCATTGCCACTGCTGTAACGGCGATTTTATACTGTGAAATTATATTGGAACCGCTACAAAATGTCAATGATGCCCCATATAATGTTCGTGTGTTATGCAAAAAGACAGGAGTTTCTGTGTTTAAACCGCAGTCAGCGAGGAATTAAGGCCTTCCTGCTCTTCCTCGTCCTTAAGCTGTGTGACAAATTGGTTCAATATCCGCACCATTTCATCACGCTTGGTTTCTTCCATAATGACATCCTTCACACGGGCAGCGGCCTTCATGCCTTTCAAATACCAGGCCAGATGCTTGCGCATTTCCCGGACAGCCACCGCTTCACCCTTCAGGCTGATCAGACGGTCCATATGAAGAATGGCTACTTTGATCTTTTCCTCCGGATCAGGCTCGGGCATAAGCTCACCTGTGTTCAGGTACTGAATGGTACGGTACAGCATCCATGGGTTGCCCAATGCGCCGCGTCCAATCATGACACCGTCGCAGCCGGTCTGATCCAGCATCGCCCGCGCATCCTCCGGCGTATTTACATCCCCATTGCCGATAACCGGAATGGAAACCGCCTCTTTGGCCATACGGATGTACTTCCACTCGGCATGACCGGTGTAGAGCTGCTCACGGGTCCGGCCATGAACACTCACCGCCTGGCCTCCGGCACGTTCAACAGCACGTGCATTGTCCTCAACAAAAATATGCTCACTGTCCCAGCCAATCCGCATTTTTACGGTTACCGGCTTATCTACGGCGTCAACGACTGCAGACACCATCTCGTAGATTTTGTCGGGATTCAGCAGCCAGCGCGCTCCCGCGTCGCATTTGGTCACTTTGGGTACAGGACAGCCCATATTAATGTCGATAATATCGGCATTCGTTTCTTTATCAACGACTTTAGCCGCTTCAACCAGGGACTTCCGGTCACCGCCAAATATTTGCAGGCTCAGCGGCTTCTCCCGCTCATCTACAAACAGCATCTCCCGCGTACGCGGATTGCCGTGCAAAATCGCTTTATCGCTGACCATTTCGGCGCAGACCAGGCCAGTTCCGAATTCTTTGGCAATTAGACGAAATGCCGGATTGCATACGCCGGCCATAGGTGCCAGCACGACCTGGTTCTTCATCTCAATGCCGCCAATCCTCAGCATGTTGTGTTCACTTCCTTGATTGATGTGTTGGATCTATGATAACGTCCCTCAGGTAGAGGGGTTGGCCAATTCGTCGACAGCAATTCCAAGAACGTCCGCAATTTTATTTAAAATTTGATCTTCCAAACGTCTGTTGCCCCTCTCCACTGCGCCGAGCACAGCCAAGGATATTCCGACAGAATCCGCCAGTTCCTGCTGAGTGTATCCCTTCAGCTTTCGGAATGCTCTGACCCGCCGTCCCATACGTTTGTTGTCCACAAGCGAATTCCTTCCCTTCCGTCAATGTCTTGTAGCGCTGCTGTTATAAACTGCCGGAGTCCGGGAGACTCTTCATTCTGTGGTACGACATCATTCAGCGGAATAAGCACAAATGCCCGCTCCAGCATCCGCGGATGCGGCAGTGTCAGATCGGGCGTATCGAAGCGCTGGTTCTCCACCCACAACAAATCTAGATCAACCGTTCTCGGTCCATAGCGGACATCCCGGACACGGCCCAGTTGGCTTTCGATGTCCAGCATCCCGTGAAGCAGCGCTTCCGGCGCAAGGGTTGTGCGGAGGACGGCCGCCATATTCAAAAACTGCGGCTGGTCCAGATAACCGACAGGCTCCGTTTCGTACACACTTGAACAGCGGACCACTTCAATCCCGGCATGCTGATTCAGTCTGTTCAACGCTTCTTTCAGGGTTCCCTCACGGTCGCCCAAATTAGCCCCTAAAGCAATATAAGCCTCTGATGCCTCAGAGGTAGAATGTATAGTCATTACCGAGTTCTCACTTTCTGGTTCTGTACAGTTCTACGGTCACTCCCTGAAAGTGAATGTCGAACGGCGGATGCGGCTTGGTCACCTTCACCGTTACCGCATTGATAACAGTATAAGTGTCCAGTAACGAGGATGCAATATATTCAGCCAAAGCTTCTAAGAGTTTAAATGATTTTGTTTCGACAATTTTTTTAACGAGGAAGTGCACTTCGGCATAATTTACAGTAAGTGTGAGATCATCGCTGCGGCCAGCGGCCTGCAGGTCAAGCTCAAGCTCCAGGTCAATGTAAAAGCGCTGGCCCAGCTTGCGCTCCTCTTCAAACACTCCATGGTAACCATAGTACTCCATACGGTGCAGTGTCATTTTATCCATGCGGGTCCCCTGCTCTCTGATATCTGATTTTTCGCTCCGGTAATTCATCGTTTATTCAAGCGCCAATGGCGCCGCCGCATAAAGCATGGCATCGCACATCTGCACAGTCCGCTTAATCCTGGCTACATCGTGCACCCGCACAATTTGGCACCCTTGGGCAATTCCGAATGCCACGGTGGCGGCCGTGCCTTCCACCACATCATCCGGCGGGAGATCCAGGACGGTACGAATGAATTTTTTGCGGGAGGTAGCCAGCAGGAGGGGGTATCCAAGCTCTGTCAGCCGGTCCAAATTCATCATGGCCTGGAGATTCTCTGCATAATCCTTGGCAAAACCGATTCCGGGATCAAGAATAATATTCTCCGGCTTCACTCCCGCGGCCAATGCCAGATTCACGCTTTCCCCAAGATCGGCACACATATCACTGACCAGCTCCCGGTAATTCCGTTCAAGGCGGTTGTGCATTAGAATAATCGGACAGCCCGCTTCCGCAGCGACTGCAGCCATATCCGGGTCAGCTTTGGCGCCCCACACATCATTAATAATATGAGCACCTGCTTCGATGGCCTGGCGGGCTACTTCCGCCTTATAGGTGTCGATGGACAAAACCAGTTGGGGAGCCGCACGGTGAATACTTTCAATGACCGGCAGCACGCGGGCCAATTCTTCTTCCAGGCCTACCGGCTGATGGCCGGGCCGTGTCGATTCACCGCCAATATCAATAATATCGGCCCCCTCCGCCGCCATTTGCAGCGCATGTTCTACAGCTTTTTCCGGTTCATCCCACAATCCGCCATCGGAAAAAGAGTCCGGGGTGACGTTCAGGATGCCCATAATCAGTGTTCGTGCACCCAGTGTGAGTTCTGCGCCCCCCAGGCGGTAATTCCGTTTATATATCAAGGGTCTCATTCCGGTAATCCCGTCCTTTCCCTATATGCTTCCAGCAGTAAACCCGTAATTCTTCCGCAGCCTCCGCCGCTGACGGTCTGCCGGTCATTTGCGCGCCATAGTGTTGTAACCGGAACAATCTCCTGCACCGAGTTGGTAAGGAAAATCTCATCTGCCTCTGCAAGCTGTTCCCACCGGTACATGCCTTCTTCAATCCGAATCCCGGCTGCCGTTGCCAGCTCCAGAACCATTTCCCGGGTAATTCCCGGCAGAATGCCTGTTGTGATGTCCGGGGTATAGAGCACGTTATCGGCAATGAAAAAAACATTGCTGACAATGCCCTCGGCAACCATGCCTTGCGCGGTCAGCATTAGTCCTTCTGCACCGTATGCTGCTGAGGCATAACCTGCCAGTTCACGCTTTGCGAGTATATTGTTCATGTAGTGCAGCGACTTCAATCGCACTGGCCCCTCCGGTGTATTACGCGGCAAGTTCAACAATTGCAGGCCTTTCCCCTCATGGTAGAGCGTGTCCGGAAGACGCGGCAGCTCTTTGATGTAGAGCAGATGGTTAGGTTGACTGTACTCAGCCGCCGGCAAACCCAGAATATCTTCACCGGCTGTTACGGTATAACGGATATAGGCATCCTGTAATTCATTTTTGCCCATTACATGCTGAATCCAGTCACGCAGCCGAATCGCATCTCCCTCAAAAGGAATCCCGAGCTGCCTGCAGCCCTCCGCCAGTCTGTCCACGTGCCGCTGCAGCAGAAACGGTTCACCCTTATACGTGCGAAAGGTCTCAAAGAGGCCCATACCGTACAAAAAGCCGTGATCCAGAGCGGAAATCACGGCATCCTTGGCATCAACTACCTGGTGGTTGAATCCAATATATTTCATACCGGTTCTCCGGCTCTCCGTTTCAGGAAATTGCGCAGCATGGTATGCCCATGATTCGTAATAATCGATTCGGGATGGAACTGTACGCCTTCAATCGGATACTCCTTATGGCGCAGCGCCATAATTTCGCCTTCAGCCGTTTCCGCTGTGATCTCCAGGCAGTCAGGCAGACTTTCGCGCTCCACGATCAGTGAATGATAGCGGGTCGCGGTGAACGGAGACTCCAGTCCTTCGAATACGGAGGTGCCGTTGTGGTGGATCGGCGAGGTTTTGCCATGCATCAGGCGCTCTGCCCGGATGATATTGCCGCCAAAAGCCTGTCCAATGGCCTGATGGCCCAGACAGACGCCAAAGATCGGGATGATGCCCTTGAAATGCTGAATCAGCGCAAGGCTTATCCCCGCTTCATTCGGTGTGCAGGGCCCTGGAGAAATCAGAATATGATCCGGTGCAAGCGCCTCAATCTCCTCAATGGTAATCTCATCATTGCGGGATACCTGGACTTCCTCCCCCAGCTCCCCCAGATACTGCACCAGGTTGTACGTAAAGGAATCATAATTATCGATAACTAAGATCATAATGTTGCTCCTCCTTCGGCGCCGCCGGCGGCACGCAATTTCTGCTGGTATTCACTGCAGAGAACCGCCTTCACTACGGCTTTGGCTTTATTGTGGCATTCCCGGTATTCCCGGTACGGGTCAGAATCAATCACAATGCCCGCACCTGTCTGGATATAGCCTATTCCGTCCTTCACTGCCAGTGTCCGTATAATAATATTTAATTCCATATTGCCGTTATAGTCAATCCAGCCCATCGATCCAGTATATGGACCGCGCCGTACGGGCTCCAGCTCCTCGATGATCTCCATGGTGCGCACCTTGGGCGCACCGGTGATGGTGCCGCCGGGGAACAAGGCGGCCATGACATCGTATGCGCCCTTGCCGGGCGCGACGGTGCCCTCCACCTGCGAGACGAGATGCATCACATGCGAGTATCGCTCCACGGTCAGCAGCTCCGGCACGCTGACCGTTCCGTATGCAGCGACACGGCCGATGTCGTTGCGCTCCAGATCGACAAGCATAATATGCTCGGCGATCTCCTTCTCGCTCCCGCGCAGCTCCGCCTCCATGGCGGCGTCCTCCGCGGGAGTCAGGCCCCGGCGCCGGGTGCCGGCAATGGGGCGGGCGCTGACCTTGTCCCCGTGCAGCTTGACGAGCAGCTCGGGCGATGCGCTGGCGAGGGCGAAGCCGGGCGAGCGCAGCAGCCCCATGTACGGGGACGGGTTGAGCTTGCGCAGCCATTCATACACATCCTCCGGCGAGGATTTCAGCCGGGCCTCCTGGCGCAGCGACAGGTTCACCTGGAATACATCCCCTTGACGGATGTACTCCTGGACCTCGCGGACCGCCTGCTGAAATTGCTCTGGCGAGAAGGCGGAAGTCATGCCCGGCCATTGGCCGGAATCATCGCTATGGGCTGCCATTGCGGCGGCCTCGGCAATCTCGACGGCCCTGGCAGCCTCGGCTGTGCCGCCTTCAGAAGTCCCAGGTGCGGCAGAGATCAGGCTCCACTGCTCCAGCATCCGCTCAGCCCGCCGGGAAGCCTTCTGGTACAGGTCTTTCAGTTCGGCGCGACCGGATGACTGCGCAGCAGCAGGCACAGGCACATGGACTGTGCAGTACAACATATCCTCCTGGTGGTCAAAGATCCACAGCTCTTCCAGCCTCATGAAGAGGTAATCGGGAAACCCCGGATCATCCTTGGCCCAAACGGGCAGCTTCTCCAGAGAACGGACCACATCATAGCTGAGAAATCCAAGACAGCCGCCAATAAACGGAGGGAGCACAGAGAGTTGAAGCTTCGGTGAGGCGAAGCCCTTCATCCAGGCTTCCAGCACCTTCAAAGGCTCGCCCGTCTGTACGGATTCCAATATTGGCTCCCCCATACCTGTCCCGTCTGATGGAAAGCTGTATATCTCGGCTGCACCTGCCTGGCCTTGCAGTACGGAAACAGGGTGCAAGCCAATGTATGAGTACCGGCCGCCCTTACCACTCTCCAGCACCACAGAATAGGGAGAGGCCAGCTCCCAGGCCTTCATCCAGGAGGCAGGCAATCCCCCCTTGTCCTGCGGCGTTCGTATAATAAGGGGGAGTAGGCTCCATTCTTCCTGCGCCCATTGCTCCCAGTCCTGCCACGCTGTTATAATCTCCAAAGCCATCCCCCTAAAAGTTTTGTATAGCATAAGCTTCTTAGAATTCACTTCGTACAAAACTTGCTTCGTAAGCATTCGCTTTGTTTTGCGCAGCCTTTGCATTCGTAAAAGCCACATACATATCCTTAGGTTTATTGCCTGTCAGTATACTGTACTTTGGACCGCTTTGAAAAGCCTGAATGATTGTTTTTCCGAAAAAAGAGCCTTCACTAATCCCTGTGACAGCGGATAGGAAGGCTCTATGGGTATGCTTATCAGCAATTACACTTCGAAATTGTAAAGTGGAGTGCTCAGGTAACGTTCACCGTTACTCGGGATAATCACTACGACTTTTTTGCCCGCTCCCAGCTCTTTGGCCACTTTGAGGGCTGCAAATACGGCGGCACCGGAAGAAATACCGGACAGAACGCCCTCTTCCTTCGCTACGCGGCGTGCGGTTTCGAACGCTTCGTCGTTCTCCACGTGGATAATTTCATCATAGACATTCTGATTCAGAATATCCGGAATGAAGTTTGCTCCGATCCCTTGAATCTTGTGAGGACCAGGCTTGCCGCCAGCCAGAATTGGCGATGCCGCAGGTTCTACGGCATAGATCTTCACATTAGGATATTTACTCTTCAGAACCTCACCGGCGCCTGTGATGGTTCCGCCAGTCCCTACTCCGGCAATAAAGGCATCCAAGGGTCCGCCAATGGACTCGATGGCTTCAACGATTTCCGGACCGGTGGTTTCACGGTGGATCTTAACGTTGGCCTTATTCTTGAATTGCTCAGCCAGGAAATAATCAGGGTTTTCGCTCAGGATTTGCTCAGCCTTCTTAACCGCACCGTTCATACCTTCCGATCCCGGAGTAAGCACCAGCTCCGCACCGTAAGCACGCAGCAGATTGCGGCGTTCAAGGCTCATCGTTTCAGGCATAACAATAACCGCCTTGTAGCCTTTGGCCGCAGCAACAAGTGCCAGCCCAATACCGGTGTTCCCGCTGGTAGCTTCTACAATCGTACCGCCCGGCTTCAGCAGCCCTTCCTTCTCAGCTTCTTCCACGATGCTGATCGCGATGCGGTCTTTCACGCTGGAGCCCGGGTTTTGATATTCCAGCTTCAGATAGATTTCAGCAGAACCTTCAGGAACCACCCGGTTTAGACGAACGAGCGGCGTGCCTCCGATCAAATCTGTTACACTGTTGACGACTTTAGCCATGAGTGAAAACCTCCTTGGAATGATAAATGAATGGGTGCATAACTTGTGACAATAGTCTCCAGCATAGATCTCCGGGTGTATGAAAAAACGGCTAGGTCTGCACCAGGACATTCAACACCGCAGCACCAAGTTATAGTGCTGGACAGCGGAATTGGACCCTCCGCCGTTACTTATTTCCGACTAATTCAGTAGGTTTTACATTTAAGATCATATTATCAATCTTGCAGGCTGTTGTCAATATATATCGCTGTATCATATTTAGCGCGCAAATCCTTTTCCACCTGCTGAAGTGGCGGGGCCTTCTCCAGTGCAAGCTCTTCCCGCACCTGCTGCCTGATTTCTGCCTGATTCTGCTCCCGGGGCACGATGGCTTTCTCCAGCCGGATCACTGCATAAGCATCCCCGGCCTGCAGCGGACCTGCAATATCACCCGCCTCCAGGCCGGAAGCAGTCTGCAGGAGCTCCTCCGGCCAGAATGGGTCATCCTCCTCCACCATACCAATACTGCCTCCATGCAGGCGGCTCTCCTCGTCGATAGATACCTCTGCGGCAAGCGCTGCAAAATCTTCATCCTGCTCCAGGCGGTCCATCACCTTCTCTGCTTCTTCGTAGGTGTATACCTTAATCATGGAGAGCTCCATTTTCTTCTTGGGAGTGAACCGCTCGGCATTTTGCGCTAAATAATCATCGATTTCGCTCTCACTAATGGTAATCCCTGCTGTAGCTATTTCTTGAAGAGTGAGACGGTAAACTGCCTCCTCACGCACTTCCTCGCGCGAAAGCCCCAGCTCAGACTCCATCTGTTCGTAGTACTGCTGTTCGGAGCCATAGCCGGCTATACTGCGCTGCAGTTCCTTTTCAATCTCTTTTTCGGTCACGGTAATCCCTAGAGCCTTGGCCTCTTTGCTGACCACAATATGGTTAAGCAACGTGAGCAGTACTTCATCGCCATGCTTTTTTTTGAGTTCACCTATCCATTGCTGATCTGTTACCGGCTGATCTCCCGCCCTGGCAATGTCCGAGGACTCCCCCTCTGCGGCTTCTCCCTTGAGAATAGCCATGGCCCGCAGACTCCAGAACAATAGACCCCCGAGCATTAATGTTGCGATCGCCAAAAGAATAACGGCATTGCGCAGCAGGCGCTCCTGTCTTGTCATCATCTCATAGCCCTACGATTTCGCTTGATCCAGGATAACCTGCAATTCATCTTTATTAAATACATAAGCCTCGTTGCAAAAATGGCATACCACTTCAACCTGATCATCTTCTTCAATTAACCGCTCCAGCTCGTGCTGGCCCAGACTCACCAGTGTTTGTTCTACTCTTTCCCGGGAGCACTGACAGACAAAGCTGATATCCAGTCCATCCATGATGACCACATCGGGAAGCAGCCAGCGGAGCATCTCTTCCGGCTCAAGTCCCTGGTCCAGCACAGCAGTAACAGAAGGCATTGCACCTACGGCCCGTTCGATCTCTGTAATTTCATCATCACTAAGACCCGGAAGAAGCTGTACAATGAACCCTCCAGCCACCTTCACAGAGTTATCCGTATCCACCAATACTCCAAGCCCTACAGCGGCCGGAGTCTGCTCGGATACAGCAAAGTAATACGTAAAATCTTCGCCAAGCTCTCCCGAAACAATCGGCACACTGCCGCGGTAAGGCTCCTTCAAGCCCAAATCCTTGCTGATATCGATGAACCCTTCCGTTCCCACAGCTCCGGCAACATCCAGCTTGCCAAGACTATTGCTGGGGAGATGAACATGCGGATTCTGCACATACCCGCGCACTTCTCCGAGGGCATTCGATTCTGCTGTAATTTGTCCGAGCGGCCCGTTTCCTTTGACCATTATGGCCAGCTTTTCCTCGCCCTTGAGCATTGCGCCCATCATAGCCGCAGCGGTAACGGTCCGCCCCAGTGCTGCCGTAGCTGTTGGGTACGTATCATGCCTGCGCCGCAATTCGTCGACCAGCGCTGTGGTGCGGACTGCAAATGCCCTTACTTTACCGTTCATCGCGGTTCCCCGGATCAGCCGGTCCTTCTTGTTATCCATTGGGTGCGTACTCCTCCTGTCGCCTGCCTTTAAGGCTTCTATATTTTTATTTGTTGCGGTCGTAAATAATACGCAGGCCTTCCAGCGTCAACATCGGATTAACCTCGTCAATACATTCTGTTTCACCGGCAATGAGTGTCGCCAGCCCCCCGGTAGCAATCACCTTCAGCACTGGGGCGTTCATCTCTGCCTTAATGCGTCTTACAATCCCTTCAACCTGTCCCGCATAGCCAAAAATAATCCCTGCCTGCATGGCATGGACCGTATTGCGTCCGATCACTTTCTTGGGCTTCTCCAGTTCGATCCGCGGCAGCTTGGAAGCCCGCTGATACAAGGCTTCTGTAGAAATGCCCAGTCCAGGCACAATCGCTCCGCCAAGATAGTTCGCACCGGCATCAATGCAATCAAATGTAGTCGCCGTTCCGAAATCAACGACAACCAGCGGGCATTGATATTGTTCAATCGCAGCAACCGCATTCACAATCCGGTCAGCACCCACCTCGCGAGGATTCTCATACCGCAGATTAAGCCCGGTCTTAATCCCCGGGCCTACAAGCAGCGGCTCCTTGCCGATGTATTTCACGCACATTTCCACAATGACCTGCACAAGCGGCGGAACAACCGAGGAGATAATGACTCCTTCCACATCTTTGAACGAAATGTTGGACATATGGAACAGATTATGAATCAACACCCCATATTCATCTGCAGTGGATTGACGGGCAGTACTGAGGCGGAAATGGTGAAGCAGCTCACGCCCCCGGTATACCCCAAGGACGATATTAGTATTGCCTATATCTACAGCAAGCATCATGAGAAGGGCTCCTCCTTCTTCGCATTCAGATCCAGGCTGATATCCAGACTGGCGAAGGAATACGTCAACCTGCCGACAGAGATCACATCAACCCCGGTTTCTGCAATGCGGCGCACTGTTTCCAGCGATACGTTGCCGGAGGCTTCCGTTTTGACATGGGGCGCTTTGGTTTTGATGCGTCTCACGGCTTCTGTCATCAGTTCAGGAGACATATTGTCCAGCATAATAATATCGGCTCCTGCCGCAAGTGCTTCCTCTACCTGTTCCAGACTCTCTGTCTCGACTTCAATGGTCATCGTGTGCGGAATATTAGCCCGGGCCCGGGCCACAGCCTGCCGGATCCCTCCCGCCCCCTTAATATGATTGTCCTTAATCATTACGGCATCGTAGAGGCCAAACCGGTGGTTAGCGCCGCCGCCGATACGGACTGCATATTTCTCCAGCATCCGGTGACCCGGGGTCGTTTTGCGTGTATCCACCAGCCGGGAAGGCAGGCCTTCAAGCTTCTGCACAAAGGAATGGGTGCGGGAAGCCACTCCCGATAGTCGCTGCATCAAATTAAGAGCCAACCGTTCTCCGGTAAGAATCGCATGTGTACTGCCTTCCACTTCAGCGATAACAGTTCCTTTGGTAACAGCCTGGCCCTCCTGCACCAAGGCAGTGAATACCAGAGAGGGGTCAACCACTTCAAATACCAGCTCTGCCACAGGAATGCCGCAGATGATCCCGTCTTCTTTGGCATGTATAATACCTTTGGACTCGTGCCCTGCAGGAATCGTTGTGCGGGTTGTGATATCACCAGAGCCTACATCCTCATGCAGCCAGCCTTTAATCGTTTGTACCAGTTCTTCATTGTAGCCATTAAACATCATCACTTAATTCCTCCACTATTCCAAGTTCGCGGATCTGGAGCAGATGCTTCTGCCACCCTGCATCATCCCGCTGCGGGTAATCCTCACGGTAATGCGCACCACGGCTCTCCTGTCGGGTTAAAGCCGCTTCGGTAATCAGCAGACAGCAGGTCAGCATATTGGCGAACTCGTATTCCTCGCGTTTGGTCAGAGCCGAATGGAAAATAGGCAGCTGACGCTTCAATTCATCCAGTCCCTTGGACAGCATTTCCTCATTCCGGCGCAGTCCTGCGTAGCGCACCATTACCTTCTGCAGCTTCAGGCGGCGCTCAACAATGGCCTGGGTTGGAGACTCCACCCGTCCTTCGTCGCAGCCTGCCGCTATGGCGCCGCGTTCACGCGGCGGCAACTCGCGGATGCGTTCGATAATCCGCCGCCCGAAAACAACCGCCTCAGACAGCGAATTACTGGCCAACCGATTTGCTCCCTGCACACCGGTAGAAGATACTTCCCCGCAGGCAAACAGCCGGCCGATATTGCTCTCCCCGTTGAGGTCGGTTTTGATGCCCCCCATCATATAATGCGCAGCCGGAGCTACTGGAATCCAATCACTTGTAATGTCCAGTCCATAGCTCATGCAGGTCTGATAGATCGTCGGAAAGCGGTGTCTGACCATGTCTGCCGATTCGTGAGTAATATCCAGATAGACAAAAGTCGATTTGGTCTGTTCCATTTCGCTAACAATGGCACGGGCAACGATATCGCGCGGAGCCAATTCCAGCAGCTCATGATAACGCTCCATGAAACGTTCGCCATTGATGTTGCGCAGGACAGCCCCCTCGCCGCGTACAGCCTCGGAGATAAGAAAGCGCGGCGCTCCCGGATAACTGAGGGCAGTCGGGTGGAATTGAATGAATTCCATGTCCCGGATATGCGCTCCAGCCCGGTAGGCAATCGCCACGCCATCTCCCGTTGCCACTTCGGGATTTGTGGTATAGCGGTACAATTGCCCCGCTCCTCCGGAGCATAGGATGGTTGCATCCGCCTGAAGGAACAAGCGGCCGCCGCCTGGGCGCTGTACCAGGGCACCTACGCATTCACCACCGTCAGTAATGAGGTCAATCACAAAATGCTCATCCCATACCTCTATGTTTTTATGCTGCGCTACCTGCTCCGCCAAAGCGCGTACAATCTCGTATCCGGTAGCATCCCCATTAGCATGCAGGATGCGGCGGTGGCTGTGCGCACCTTCCTGGGTGAGCGCGATCACGCCGTTTTCCTTATCAAAAAGTGTGCCTAAACGAATTAACTCACGCACCCCTTCAGGCCCTTCATTCACAAGCACATCTACAGCCGCCGAAGAGTTGAGGCCCGCTCCGGCCATCAGGGTATCCTGGCGATGATACGCCGGAGAATCATCTTCAGCAAACACTGCGGCAATGCCGCCCTGGGCATAGCGGGTATTGCTCTCCATCAGCGTTTTTTTGGTTATCATAATGACTTTCCGGTCTTCACTGGCTTTGATGGCCGTGAACAAACCGGCGATGCCTGAGCCGATGACGATGCAATCCGTCTGCACCGTTGGAAGCTCGCTAAGGTCGAAATCAACCAAATATTGTGGAATCATGACCGCTTTTCACCTGTTTCAACGAAAGAGTAGCGCATGCTACCGGACTTGTAGCATGCGCTCTAGGGATGTTCTGGCTTTGTCGGCGACTGCAGGCGGTACATAAATCTGCGGCTTCATCGTCTCCAGGCATTTGACCAGTTTTTTTAGATTATTGACTTTCATATTAGGACAAACGAGGAATTTGGTGGCAAAATGAAATTCCTTATCCGGACTGTCTTTGCGGAGCTGATAACCGGTACCGTCCTCTGTTCCGACAATAAACTGCTTGCGGTCAGATTTCTTGCAATAATCAATAATCGATGTGGTGCTGCCTACATAATCGCCCAAGGCCACTACCTCAGGACGGCATTCGGGATGCACGACAAACTCAGCCTCAGGATATTTCGCTCTCATTTCAACCACATCTTTGACCGTAAGCATATCATGAGTATTGCAATAGCCTTCCCAAATGATCAGTTTCTTGCCGGTCTGATCCTGTACGTATTGGCCCAGGTTCTTATCGGGCACCCAGATAATCTCTTCAGCATCCAGCGACTCAATCACCCTCACCGCATTGGCAGATGTACAGCAGATATCCGTTTCCGCTTTGATTTCGGCTGAAGAGTTGATGTAGGTGACCACTTTGGCATTGGGGTGCTGTGCCTTCAGCTTACGCAGTCCATCCACGTTCACCATGTCTGCCATCGGACAGCCGGCACGTTCATCCGGAATAAGCACGGTTTTGTCCGGTGCCAGAATTTTGGCGCTTTCTCCCATGAAGTGGACGCCGCAGAATACGATGACATCGGCATCTGTCTGCGCAGCCTTTTGAGCGAGCAAAAAAGAGTCCCCCCGAAAATCCGCCACTTCCTGGATTTCATCACGCTGATAATAATGAGCCAAAATGATTGCATTCCGTTCTTTTTTTAGCTGTTCGAGGCGCACACGAAGTTCACGATTCTGTTCCTGCTTGCGCTCAAGCGCCAGAGCTTCCACGGTCTGTTCTCCCCCTTATGTCTTTACGGCCTAGGCCGTCTCATTCTAATCATATTCCCCCGGAGTGTGCGGGTACGCAGCAGCCACCCGGCGCTGCGATTGCTTAGCCATTAGATTATTTAATATTTAATCACTAATGTACACAACGTTACTCCCACTGTCAATGTAACCAAGCCTTCGGCAGAGGGACTCCAGACTGTCTGCGGGACAAAAAAATCCGGAGAACCCTAAGGCATCTCCGGATCATATCTAGAAACATTCAGTTCAGGTGACAATTAGACTAGGTTGCCGCCGCCGTCTTTATTGCCGTTATTAGAATCATTTCCATCCGCTGGGTCCGGGTTGTTCGGAATATCCTTGGACAAGTCCCCGATCGTGGATGAAGTGTCATCTGTTTTGCCTTGAATCCGGACACGCACATCACCGATGGAATCGATGACAGGCTCGCCTTCTTCGTGAGTTACACCTGCAGCATCCTCAGGTTTGCCGTCTTCAGTCAGGTAGCCTTGCTCAATCAGTTCTTTGATCTGATCCAGCTCCAGCGTTTCCTTCTCAAGCAGCGTGTTGGCAATCAGATGCATTTCTTTGGAGTACTTGGTCAGCAGCTCTTTGCAGCGTTCATAACTGCTGCGGATAAAGTTCTGCATTTCCTGGTCGATTTCATAAGCGATGGAGTCACTGTAATTCTGCTCATGTCCGATATCCCGGCCCAGGAACACCTGGCCTTGGGAAGTACCGAACTGCATAGGTCCCAGTTTATCACTCATACCGTATTCCATGATCATGCTCCGTACAATCCGTGTAGCCTGCTGGAAGTCACTGTATGCGCCTGTACCGATCTCGCCGATGAATAGTTCTTCAGCGACACGTCCGCCGAGCAGCCCGGTTACTTTATCAAGCAATTCCTGCTTGGTGACAAGCATCCGGTCTTCCTTTGGAAGCATAATTACATATCCGCCTGCGCGGCCGCGCGGGATGATGGTAACCTTGTGTACCATATCTGCATGTTCCAGGAAATAGCCGACAATCGTATGGCCCGCTTCGTGGTAAGCCACGATGCGCTTCTCGCGTTCGCTGATGACACGGCTGCGTTTCTCGGTACCTACAATCACCCGGTCAATGGCCTCATCCACTTCCGTCATGGAAATATCCTTGCGGTTGCGGCGTGCAGCGAGGAGGGCTGCTTCATTCAGCAGGTTCTCCAAATCAGCACCGGTGAAACCGGTAGTACGCTTGGCGATAACGTCAAGTCTGACGTCCTTCGTCAGCGGTTTATTGCGGGAGTGAACCTTCAGTACAGCTTCACGGCCTTTGACATCCGGACGGTCAACCGTAATTTGACGGTCAAAACGTCCCGGACGAAGCAGCGCCGGATCAAGAATGTCTGCGCGGTTGGTAGCCGCAACGATAATAATACCTTCATTGCCGCCAAAGCCGTCCATTTCAACGAGCAATTGGTTAAGGGTCTGCTCACGTTCGTCATGTCCGCCGCCAAGTCCGGCGCCGCGCTGACGTCCGACAGCATCGATCTCATCGATAAAGATGATACAAGGTGCATTCTTCTTTGCATTCTCGAACAAATCACGCACACGGGATGCACCGACACCGACGAACATTTCCACGAAGTCGGAACCGGAGATGCTGAAGAACGGAACACCGGCTTCGCCGGCTACCGCACGGGCCAGCAGGGTTTTACCTGTACCTGGAGGGCCTACGAGAAGCACACCTTTAGGAATACGGGCGCCTACGGCTGCGAACTTACGCGGATCTTTCAGGAATTCAACAACTTCGACAAGCTCCTGCTTCTCTTCGTCGGCCCCTGCCACATCCTCGAAGCTGATTTTCTTCTTCTCTTCATTATATAACCGTGCCTTGCTCTTGCCGAAATTCATGACCTTGCCGCCGCCACCCTGGGCCTGATTGAACAGGAAGAAGAACAGGATGAACATGATAACCAGCGGAATAATGGAGGAGAGGAACGTCAGCCAAATGCTGTCACCCTCCATTTTCTTCTGCGACAACTCTATGCCGTTAGTATCACTGGCATCTATGAGTTCGTTAAGAGCTTCATCTGTAGGAGGAACAAAAGTGGAGAAGTTTTTCGATTTAGCATCTGCAGGCTGCTGCTTGTATTCGCCGGTTACGGCAAAAGCATTGCCTTCGAACTGAATCGTCATGCTCTTCACATTGTTATTCTTGATCTCCTGTCTTAACTCATCGTATCTAGGGAAATCGGCGGATTCATTTCCATTGCTTACAAACTGGACAATGCCCACCACGACTAAAAATAAAATCAAATAAAAACCAGAATTCCGGATGAACCGATTCATCCCCTACCTCCTCTCACAACGCTCAAGTTATTGTACCATAGCCTGCCCGGGCTCCTCAAATTGTCAGAGGCCAGGGGTCGGATCCGTAGATCTAAGGCTGTCGATTAGCTCATTTGGAATAAATTTCAGGCTTCAGTACACCGACGTAAGGGAGGTTCCGATACTGCTCGGCATAATCGAGTCCATAACCTACGACAAATTCATCCGGAATGACAAATCCGGTATAAGCGGCTTCCAGATTAACCGTGCGTCCTGCTGGTTTGTCGAACAGGGTAACCACAGTAACTGAAGCGGCATTGCGGCCCTGCAGCATTTCAATCAAATAGCTGAGCGTAAGCCCGCTGTCAATGATGTCCTCCACAATCAGAACATCGCGTCCTTCAACGGAAGCGTCCAAATCCTTGATGATTTTGACTACGCCTGAAGATTTGGTGGATGCTCCGTAGCTGGATACAGCCATAAAATCCATTTCCACAGGGACTGTAATCACTTTGACCAGATCCGCCATAAAAATAAATGCGCCTTTCAGCACACAAATGACGAGTGGCGTGCGTCCTGCATATTCTGTACTCAGCTGGGCGCCGAGCTCCCTGATTCTTTGTTGAATTTCCTCTTCGCTGATCAAGATTTCCTGAATATCGTTCTGCAACTTGCGAACCTCCTAAGTTATACTATGAAAGACTTACTTCGGCCATAACGCTTCTTCGCTCTTCTCCATATCCTCCAGAGACAACAGAAGAACCGAGGCCGTGTGCCGCCCTACTGCGGCATGCATCGAGCGCCTTACGCCCGGAATCCAGACGATATTGCCCAAATCATCACAAACGAGGGGAATCGCAGCGCGTTCGGAAGAAGGTATTTTCTCATCAATGTAAATATCTTTTACCTTTTTGCTTCCGTTTAATCCCATAACCCTTATGGTATCTCCAGGCAATCGGGAACGGATGGTAAGTGGCAGAACCAGCTCTCCGCTGTCAAACCACGCCAACATTTTCCCAGAGTCCTCCCCCAGTACAGTAAAATTTTCTCTCTCCAGCACCGACATCGTCAAAACTTTTCCTATCTCCTTAATTTCAATCCGGGGATGAGGCAAAGACAGCCGATATGTATAGCTTAATTGCTGCTGCGGAAGCTTGGACGAGAACACAATGGTATCATATTGCCGCATGCAGATCAGACCTCCTCCCATATTCAAACTCCATACAGTAGGATAATCCTGCAGCGTTCCCCGGCGTACCGCTTCAATCTTGGGGAAATCCAAGCTCGATGAATCCGCCGACAGATAATTTAATATTAGTTTAATCAAACGCCGTTGTAAAGCGGAGGGTATGGCCGTAAATAATGCTCTCTGCATGGTGTATTTTCCAGGTTCGACCAAAACGAGTTCATTAAAGTATTTTTCCGCCGCCGCCTCCATATATTCATCTTCCGCCTGGATAATCTCGGACAATTGCAGAAGCGATTGCCTCACTTGCGGATTATACGCTTCAAGCGCCGGAATCAGCTTCAGCCGGACCGCATTGCGTCTATATTCTGTCATTAAATTACTGGCGTCCTCGGCGTATGGCAAGCCCTCCTGCCGGCACAGGCTGACAAGAGCTGTTTTGTTAATACGCAGGAAGGGCCGGATCAGTTCCACCTTTTTTTCGGTGCGTTTCCAGCGCATTCCCGCCAGGCCCGAAGGGCCGCTCCCTCGGAGCAAGCGCATCAGCACAGTCTCCGCCTGATCGTCTGCATGATGCGCAAGGGCCACCGAACGGGCAGCGTAGCGGTGCGCAGTGTCGATGAGAAACTGGTACCGTTTTTCCCGTGCTGCCCCCTCGGGCCCAAGGCCGCTCTCTTTGACGAGTGAGGGAATATCAAACTCCGCCAGCTCAAAGGGAAGTCCAAGCCTCCCGGCCATTGCACGGACCGATTCGGCTTCCTCCACCGACTCGGGTCTAAACCCATGATTCACATGGGCGCATATTAAAGTCAGCGGCATGCGGTTCAGGGAAATTTCATGCAGGATATGCAAAAGAGCCACAGAGTCCGGCCCCCCGGAAACTGCGACTACAATGGTGTCATGGGGCGACCACAGTCCATGCTCGGCTGCAGACTCCAATACGGATTCCACCAGTTCATTCATTTGCTCCATACGGCTCCCTTTCTACCCGGTCAATAGGCCAGCGCCGGACCAACCGTCCAGTTTCACCTATAGTATGTATGATTTCAAAAACGGAATACGTAATAAATCGTAAAGACCAGCACAAATAAGGATAGCGCAAACGCACTTTTTAGCCAACCCGGTGTCGCCATTGTTTCCTTTCCCGGTTTTCTTGTGCTGTATATATGAGTCTTCCAGGCTTCCGTTGCCGCTGCACTTCCCGGAAATCCGCCTTTCAGGGCCAAACACAGCCAGGAGGAGAGCTTCTTGTCAGGCAGGCTTCTGGCCAACTTCACCAGTTCGTCTGCGCTGCGGGTCTGCGGAAGCTGCGCTGCGGCGGCCTTTAAGCCCTCTTCATTAAGCAGCCGCAGACACAGGACAGCAAAAGCAAAAAGATCGTAATTCTCATCCCCCGTGCGGCTTCCGGCATTCCAGTAACCGCGGTCGTGCCATTCGGTGAATTGCTTCACACTGCGGCCCAGCGGGCTGGCACCGCCGTAATCGATCAGCTCAGCCTCTCCATAATTGGAGACCAGTACATTCTCCGGCTTCAAATCTCCGAACACAAAACCGCACTCATGCAGGTTCCGGAGTTTCTCCAGCAGCTTGAGGCCCACCAGCCCAAGCCAGGAAGCGCCGTTTTTGGCCAAAAAATGATGCAGCGGCCGGCCTTCTACGTAACGCATCACATAAAACGGCACGCTGTCGTCTTCCTTAAAATCATCGGATTCGAGTAAATAGGAGGACAATGCGGATTCACGGTGTGCCCGGTGCTCTCTCCGCTTCCTGCTGGATTGCAGGCTGGTCAGCACATTGATTTCCGATTGCAGCTCAAGGGTATCGTTGCCGATCTTGAGTGCATAGCGCTCCCGTCTGCCTTGACGCTGCACGAGATATACGGTTCCATTCGCTCCTCTTCCCAGCATACGCTCCACGACATAACGGTTCCCCCGCCATTTGCCGCTGATTACCGTGCCGGCAGGATAGGGCGGATTAGACAACATACCCACCAATCATCCCTTCTTTTTCATCGTAACCGTCATCTGTCGGACGTTCACGCTGTTCATCCAGTGTATCATAACGGTAATGCTCAAGCACCTTGAAAATGGCTGGTCCAGTAGGCGTAGCTCCGCGCATCTTCAGCTTGGAGAACAACGAACGGACCTGCGACACATTGTGTGTCCAGTCCAGATCGAGCATGGCCTCCTCACTGCTGGAGCGTCCTGGAAAATGGAAAACAGCAATTTCGCTTTTGCCCTCCCGCGCCTCCAGGCTAAGCGCCAGATCACGGATCGCATCTTCTACAGCGCCCAGCTTCGGCTTCATGCTCGCACTGGCGTCAATGAGCAGTGCGATGCGCAGCGGAGTGGTCTCGGTCAGCTCATCGACAACTGTAACCACCTGCGAACGCTGCAGTGGAGGCAGCTCTTCCAGCGAGCCTTCACCAAGAATTTTTTTTACCTCTTTATTAACCGCCTGCTGAATCGTCTGAACCACCGTCTTGCGGGTCATCATCTGAATCGTCTGTGCCAGCTGCGGCGTTCCGACGATCCGGCTGATTCCTCCGCCGGCTTTGGCAATATCCGCAATCTCCCGGCTGCCCAGCTCTCCGATGGTTCCATAATCGACAACACCGACCACATTGACGGTGATTCCCTCCTGGCGGGCATGCGCCGCGGCCATCACCGGACTCTCCCCTACGTTCGAACACCCATCAGTAATAAGCAGGATTTGCTTCATAACCGACCACTCCCCTTCCTTGTATATGTTTCTAGCATATCCAAGGTAGAGAGATTTCAAACGCCGCTTTGCGGGAATTTCAGAATAAAATAAGCCGTGAATAAGGGGAACTACGAGGATTGTTTGGACTTCCGATCGCTGTTGTCCCCGGATTTATTGAATAGTTTATACGGTGCAAATCCGGGGACAAAGGCGAACGCTGACGCTTCTACAGTTCCAAACCTCCTCTCCGTTCCTTTAATTCACATTATGTTGTCAATCTGAAAGAAGCACCGCTGAATCAGCGGCCTATGAAACAGAAGAGAGACAAAAAAACGCTTAGGGGTTGGTATCGCCTCCTAAATATTGCAGATGCAGAGATTCGTTATTATTGCCTGGGGGAGGCAGAGAAACCCCCGGAGGCTATAGCCGCAGGCAGCAGCGTCAGTTAAATGATAGATTAGCTCACGGTGCGCGGGCGCTCCATCCGGCCAATGCCGGGCAGATGCAGGCTGGACCATTCGGGATGGAAGTGATCCAGACGGCTGACCACGATCGTCATGTCATCATGTATCTCATTGCCCTGATACCGGATAACCTTCTCCAGCAGGTTATCCGCCAGTTCCTGGGGATCATCACCTTCAAGCTCCTGGATTAAACGTTTCATCCATATCTCTTTATTAACGGCATATCCGGGCGCATCGTAAATACCATCTGTCATCATGATTAGAATATCTCCTGGACGCAGCTGCATGCTGACGAGATCAACCTCTATCTCCTTGATGATTCCAATCGGCAGATTGCTGGCCGTGACCGGAATAACCTCACTGCCGCGCCGGATGAAGCTGGGAGCCGAGGCAATTTTCATAAATGTAGTCTGTGCCGAATACTGGTCGATCAGCGCCATGTCCACGGTCGCATAGAATTCGTCCGGAGAACGCAGAAGCAGTATAGAATTGACGGATTTAACAGCCAGTTTCTCGTCCATTCCGGACTGCAGCAGCTTTTCCAGCATTCCCAGCGCCGCGCTGCTCTCCATACGGGCCCGCTCCCCATTGCCCATTCCGTCACTAATGGAAACCGCAAAGGTTCCGTTGCCAAGTTCAACGGTACTGAAGCTGTCTCCCGACAGCATATCCCCGCCTTTGGCTGCCCCGGCGACTCCGGTATTGACCTCATAGGCTTTGGCTGAGCCGAAGGTCACCATCGACAGTCCCTCCCGGGGATGAACTGCCGTTTCGGTCACTACGGCAATATTCTCTTCCAGAATGTCAGAGAGCAGCGGAGCAATCATCTTGCGGCATTCGTCGAAGCCGCGGGTATAGGCATGAACCACTTCAATCTCTACCCGACCAGGGTCCAGACTCAGGATTTCAATACTGTGGATGGACAAGCCCAGCTGCTCCAGCGCCTCACGGATCTGGCCCTCCTGGCGGTACATCGCCTGGCCTTCACGCTTGATTTCATTGGCCAGGTCCTCCATTACCTGGGAAACCCCTGACAGCTGTTCGGCAACAAATTGGCGGCTGTCGTATATTTGTCTCTTCCAGCGCATATCATGCTGGTATAGCTCATATTGGCCTTTCATCACTTCCAGCACTTCCCCGGTTTTGCCGCAGATCCGGCTCCATTCCGGCGGAAGCTGGGCAGCGGTGATATCCGGGCATTCCTCCACGGTTGTCATCATATCGGTCATATAGCGGTAAGTCTGATAGAACTTGGCGTCCCAGCAATGTGTGCGCCGGATGCAGCCCGAGCAGGCTCCTTCCGTCACGGTATTCATAAAATCCTCCATTTCACGGTCCGACTTGCCCGCTTCTCCGGCACGGGGAATCTGGCCGAAGCTGCTCGACAGCTGCCGGAACACCTGGGAAAACTGGGTTACCCGGTCAGCTGTAATATCTCTGACTCTTCTGGCATATTCATGCTGAGAGCGGCTATGGTCAGGCGTGCCCGGCACATATTTGGCAATGGCAGAAATCATCCCTTTAGGTGTAAGAAGAAACAACACTACGGCTGCACAGGTTTCCCAAGTGGAGGCCATCACATCACCCGGACCAAGAAAATAGACGGACAGAATCGTTGACCCCAGCAGCATTCCGATGGATACCGCGCCTTTGCGTCCAGATTGCATCATGCCTGCCAGCATTCCGGAGAACGCAAGGAGGCTCATCTGATAGATGGCCCCGATATCCGCGAGGCTGAGGATCAGTCCGGTCACCACACCGACGGCGGCACCGAGCGGAGCGCCTCCGGCCAGGGCAAAAATCAAAATCAGAAAACGGGATAGGATATGCTCAAGGGACAGCCCATTGACACTCCAGCCGACAAGGCCAGTCATTACTGAAGCCAGCAAAATAATCAGACAAAGCACTTCATCATTGCGCAGCGCCCTGCTTTTCTGCTTATAGGTAAAGATCGGAAGCGCCTGCAAAAATACAAGAGTGAGCACAAATCCGAGCAGAGCATCAAGCGTGACCATCATCAGCGAATACCATGTAATCGAAGGTCCCATCACAGTCTTGAATAAACCTGCCATAAAGGATGAGACAAACACCATCAGCGGTGCGTAGGAAAGCTCTACTTTTTGAAAGCTCTCCAGCCCTTTATAAATCAGGAAAAAGATAATGAGTTCGGCGGCAACCATTGCAGCACCGGGGAATGGAGTGAAAAGGCTTCCGAGAATAATTGCGGCGGCTACAGGCAATATGGAATCTCTGCGCATAAATACAATAACGGCAAAATAAGCTGCTGCAAAGGGGGACAGCTCGTCCAGTATCATCGCACGGCCCAGCAGAAAGCCCATAAGACTTAGCAGCAGCGTCCATTTTTTCACTATGAAAAACTGGATCACCGGCTGCTTCAGACTCCACGCTTTAGCGCGTTCACCCCAGCTATCCTTCTGACCCTTGTCATTGCTTCCAGCTCTTGTCCACTCCGGCAAATTCACCACATTGCTTTTACTCATTTCTCTACACCACCCGTTTTAGAATTTATGGTTCCCATTATATAGCGGGGGTCTTAAGAAAGTTTGTCAGAAACAGAGAGCAGTCTGCAAGAAATTTCCGACAAAAAAGCCTGTCCCGACATTCCGTGGAAAAGCTTGCGCAGCCCTTGCGGGACAGCCGGTTGGCGGCCCGTTGTGGAAACAATTACCACTTCTACAGGTCTTGCGGCTGCAGCTATTCGTCAGCGATTGCTCTGGAGTTATGTGAAAATGGCTAGGATGCTGTCGGCAATTTGTTTTCAGCCGACAAAAAAATCCGCCACAAAGTGAAGGCTGACCGATAAGCACAAGTAGAAACGGTTACGCTGCCCTCCACTGAATAACATCGCTGTATTCGATTTGAATGTAGCGTTGCCTGGAGGACACTTCATGCATCCTGCGGTAATTCCAAGTGGAAAAAAGATCACTAATTTGCTCGGGCACACTGCCCTCCGGGCCTATGTTGGAAAAAGTGAGATCAATGAACCCATCTCTACACATAATTTCCTGTAGTACAAAAAAACCGCAAAGGGCATTCTGCCCCCGGCGGTTATTAATGATGTGCAGGTATTCAAATTATACGCGCTTGGCTCCACGGCCTCCGCGCTTTCCTTCTGTGTTCTTCTTGATCGAAGATATCCGTTCTTCGCTGTCTTTCAGGAAGCGTGACATTTTATCCTCGAATGAAGGTTTACCGGCTGCAGGCTTGAATGGACGCCCTCCCCGTTCACGATTGTAACCACCGCCGCCTCCACCACTGCCGCCACCGCCGCCGAAACGGTCTCCACCGCTTGGACGTTCAGGTCTTGGAGCTCTGGGGGGACGTACTTCCGATGCCGGCTTATCTACGGCCTGCTTGATGGAAAGTCCGATCTTGCCGTCCTTGTCAACATTAATCACTTTGACGGTTACCACATCAGCAATCTTCAAATGATCGTTAACATCCTTGACGTAGTTATCGGCGATTTCCGAGATGTGAACGAGACCTGTGACACCTCCTGACAGATCCACAAATGCTCCGAAATGCGTGATGCCTGTCACCTTGCCCTCTAACTTGGTGCCCACTTCAATTGCCATAGAATAAAATGATCCTCCCTTAAAAATATACAGACGAATATAAAGTCCATCCAGTCTGCGGTGATTTGATTATACAGTAAAGAACAAATCAAGGCAACACAGCGAAAGCCCCTTTTAGCCTGCTTTATTCCCCTGATTGCTCTGTACGAATAGGTGTTTCGCCTGGCGGATACATATTGTACCATTTACGGGCTAATTGTCCGATATACTCATCATCTTTCAGGCGGGAGACTTCATATTTCAGTTGATTCAGGGAAGTCGTAACCGTCTTATGGCTTTCCTGTTTCTGGGCGAGCCGTTCACTCTTATCCGCAATCACCGCACTCTGGGCAAAGAAAATATAACCCGCCCAGCCGAAAAACACCGCGACGACGAGTGTCCATATGACTCTTCTTCTCTTCGCACCTGCGGCCGAAGCTTTGTGGTTATTCTCCTTCTCTTCCGCAGAGAATCTGTTCATGCAGCGTTCCTCCAGTACAAGATCAGTGTTTCCGTTTGGTGTGTATCCATGCCATGAATCTCGTGATCCAGGCGCTATGATAGAGCCGGGAAGCATAAGGTGAGATCCATCTTACAGGAAATACCCAAATCGGCTTCGTTAGACGCAGCAGCAGCTTCAGAATAAATAAAAGGATGCGGCCCAGCAGCCGGAATATGCCTCTCAAGAGGCGCCATAACCAGCGCAGTGGAACACCAATAAGCACTTCTATAACTCTCCATAGCAGTCTGCACGCATACTGAACCGACTGAATTAACATTACCACAAATCGCCGCACCGTAACACTGAAGATTAAAAAATAGATCCATACACCCAGAAACAGCCCTACAAAGACATAAAACCTCAATTGTCCCTGATTTCCGGCATAAAGCATGCGAAAGACCAGCAGCGCTGCCCAGAGCCAGTACAGCAAATCCAGCAGCGCATTCAACCACTTGGGAAAGCTCAATTTCAGCGACAGCACCCGGTAGCTGTCATAGGCCAGTCCCATGGCTGTACCGGCCAGCATCATATAGAACAGGGTCACCCACTGAACTGCTGGATTCATTTGAACAGCTTGCCGAGTATTCCTTTATTTTTGCCTTGCGCTCCGGGATCCAGATAAATCAGGGAATGCACATTGCCTTCCAGGGACAATAAGCCATTCTCCAGACTTAAATTCTTGATATGTAAATGATTCCCGCGAATGGTGAGATGGCCAAGTTCCGTACGGAGCAGAAACTCTTCGCTGTCGAAGCTTTCCACATTCTGCACACCGGTAAGTTCAAGCTGCTTGCGGCTGTGCATGTGCAAATCGTGCTGTTTATTGACCTTTGCTGGCTCGATCATAGCATGTACCCCTCCTTCTTGTTTCTAATCTATGGGGAAGGGAGCGTTTATAGAACAGCCGCAGCAGCAAAAAAAGCGCAGGCTCTACGTGAATGCAGAGCTGCGCTTTTCTCAGTAATCTTACAAATCCGTTTACCAGTCTAGACCGCTGCTTTTGGCAACAGGCTCTTCACGGAGCAGGGTATACATGCCGGCAGCCTCGTCCTTGCGGGTCGTCTCGACCAGCTTTTCCACTTTGACCGTTACAAGCTTCTGACCGAATTGTACGGTAATCTCGTCACCGATCTTTACCGTGCTGCTTGGTTTCGATTCCCGCCCGTTGATCAGTACCCGGCCTTGTTCGGACACATCCTTGGCCACTGTACGGCGCTTGATCAAACGGGAAACTTTCAGGAATTTATCAAGACGCATTAATTAACGGCTTCTTTAAGCTTGTTGCCAGCCTTGAAGGCCGGTACAGTGGATTCAGGAATTTCAATCGGTGTGCCCGTTTGCGGGTTGCGGCCCGAGCGGCCGGAACGTTTGCGGGTTTCAAAAGTGCCGAATCCGATCAGCTGCACTTTGTCGCCTTGTGCCAGTGCATCGGTAATTTCACCCAGCACTCCGTTCAATACGGTTTCCACATCTTTTTTTGCCAATCCGCTTTTTTCGGAAATGTTGTTAACCAAATCTGTCTTGTTCATAATTTGAAGTTCCTCCTAGGATACAAAAAAATAAATGAAACGCGATAGTGCCGCAGGGTTCTGCCGCAATCGTCATTTCGTCTTTATGATATTCTTGATGCCAACCCGAATTCCTGCCATGAATCGCCGATTTTTTCAAAAAAACAGCTCTCACCGGAAAAAAACGGACTTAACAGCACTATAAAACTATAAACTTCTCTTTGCCGTTTAAATCAGAGATTCGCGCGCATTCACAGCATTGCCGCTTTGCAGGCCCGCTATACCAGATGAACAGGAGCTCTATTAAATTTTCTTCCTGCTAGCTTGAACCAGCCACCGGAGGTGCAGCGGACTGCTGCTGCTTCTACAGCTTCCGTTCCTCCAATTTGGCTTCCTGCCAGAGAGCTTCCATCTGTTCCAGACTGCTGTCCTGAATTTTTGTCCCCTGGCTCAGCAGCCTCTGCTCGATATATTGAAACCGGGAAACAAACTTGCGGTTGGTGCGGGCAAGCGCTTCTTCGGGATCTGCGTCGATAAAACGGGCGGCATTGGCTGCTGCAAACAACAGATCTCCCAGCTCCAGCATCTGCTCCTCCGCTGAAGCACCGTTCTCGATCGCTTCCTGCAGCTCGTCTGCCTCCTCACGGATTTTGGCCAGAACGTCGCGCACATTATCCCAATCGAAACCTACCTTGGAGGCCTTCTTCTGGAGCTTGTAAGCTTTCATCAGCGCCGGAAGGTCACGGGGCACGCCGCTGAGCGCAGACTCCGCTTCGGGTTTCAACCCCTTGCGCCGCTTCTCTTCAGCCTTCATTCCCTCCCAGTTCTTCAGCGCCTCCTCGGCATTGCCGGCTTCGGTGTCCCCGAACACATGCGGATGGCGGAAGATCAGCTTGTCATTCAGACCTTCAATGACGTCGTAGACATTAAAGGTCCCAAGCTCCTCTTCCATCTGGGCATGGAGCATAATCTGAAGCAGCAGGTCGCCAAGCTCCTCCTTCATATGATCCGGATCATCCTCATCAATCGTTTCAAGCACTTCATAGGTTTCCTCTATGAGATTCTTGCGGAGGGATTCATGGGTCTGCTCGCGGTCCCAGGGGCAGCCCTCCGGACTGCGCAGAATATCAACAATTTCATGCAGACGGGCAAAGCTGCGCCGTCTTGCCGTCTCCGCTCGGTTCGCCGGAACGTATACCAGTGACAGATTACCATAGCCCGTCAGCCGGTCCAGCTCGAAGAGCGGTACACGGTCAATCTGCTCTTCGCCCTCCACCCCAAGCGCATGGCCTACAATGACTTCATACTCCGGCGGATACAGCTCCATCAGGCAGAGCTTGGTCTCCGATGCAGTAAAGCTGTCATACACCTGGCCGATCAGCGTATGCAGCTCGGGCTGAAGCTGGGAGCTGCGGATGCCGGAAGCATCCAGAAGCTGAAAACCCTCGATCGGATCAAAGCCAAGACGCACAAACGCCTCATCCAGGAAACTCTCACCGCCGAGAATCTCCAGCTTGATTCCCGTTTCGGGGCAGCGCCCCCGCAGCAGGGAAACGGCTGATTCGGCAACCATGGGGTGCCCCGGAACGGCATAAACAATTTCCGTGCCATCCGGCAAACAGGCCGCTTCTTCGATTAATTTCGCTGTGATCGCCTCATATACTTCAGGAAAGGAAGACAGCGATTCATACAGGTAGTCAAAGGACTGTGAAGCAATCTCAAGCTCTTCCAGCGCCTTCATCACCGGATGCTCAGCGGTCCGCACGTAAACGGCAGATGCTGCTTTCAGCTTTTTGATAATCCCCAGCGTCAGCCGGTCGGGATTTCCCGAGCCAAGCCCGACTACGGTTAGTGTTGCACTCATGCGTTTTCTACTCCTTCCAGGCGGCCGCTGCCCTCTTAGCGGGTGACCGCTCTATGTATTGCTTAATAACGGGAATATCCGGAGGCGCTAACCGGAAGCCATGCCTAGGCTGGCGGCTGGTTCTCAGGGTAGCAGCCGCAGCTTTTTGAGTTTGTCCGCCAGCTTAGGGCCAAAGCCCGGCAGCTGGCGCAGTTCGCTCTCGCTGAGCAGGCGCAAGGCTACCGCGCCAATAGCGAAGACGGCGCAGCCTGCGAGCACGCCGAGCAGGCTCTGCGCCAGGGCCGCGGTGCGGCTGCCGCCAAGGCCCGCGGCATCTGCCGCAGCGCCGGTGCCGCAGCTCACGGCGGCGGCGGCCAGGGCCAGGCCCGCCAGCAGCAGCGCGGGCCGCAGCAGGGCATCTGCGAGGCGCAGCCGCAGATGGCCCTGGCGGTGCAGCAGCAGCACGTTCAGCGCTGCTGCGAACCCGTGCGCGGCCACGCTGGCGATGGCCGCGCCGGTAATGCCCTGCTGCGGCACCAGCAGCAGGTTGAGGGCCGCCTTAAGCAGCGCGGCGGCCAGGAGGTGCAGCGCCGGCGCGCGCACGGCGCCGAGGCCCTGCAGCAGCGCAGCCGAGATGATGCTGACCGTGCCGCCGGCGGCGGTGAAGGCCAGCCAGACCATCGTGCTGCTGCCGGAGGCGTCGCCGTAGAGCGCGATGTTGACCGGCTCCGCAAGCACAGCCAGGCCTGCGGAGGCGGCCAGGCCCAGCAGCCAGAACCAGCGCAGCGACAGGCTGCAGCGGGTCTGGATCAGCCCAAGGTCGCCCCGGTACTTGGCTTCGGCGAGTGCCGGGATGAAGACAACAGACAGCGAAGTTGCCAGCATCGTGACGATCTGCACCAGCGGCAGGCCGCGGTTGTAGATCCCGAACTGCGCCATCGCTGCCGCCTCACTCCCGCCGGTGGACAGCAGGCGGGGCACCGTGAACACATCCACCAGTCCGATGAGCGGCACAGCCAAAGCCCCCAGCATGACGGGAAGCCCGTAAGCCAGCAGCTGCCGGATTCGTATACGTTCCCTCCGGTTCTCTGAGTCAAGCCGTCTTTGCTCTGCCGTCCATGACGGTACCCCTGCTGTCTCTGAGGCAGCGGCAAGCTCAAGCTCCGCCTGGCGGCGGTGCCGCTGCAGATACAGCAGCATAATCAGCAGACCTGCCACACCTCCGCCGGCTGACCCCAGCAGTGCGCCGGCGGCAATGCCTGCCGCATCTGCATGGATAGAGGTCAGATAGAGCAGCAGAGCAATCATAACCGCCACACGCACCGTCTGCTCGGCAACCTGGGAAACGGCAGTAGGCACCATGTTATGCAAGCCTTGAAAGTAACCGCGCAGCGCAGCCATAAGCGGAACAACCGCCAGCCCCCACGCACTGCTGCGCAGCGCAGGGGTAACATGCGAATTGCCAACCCATACCGATATCAGGGGTGCGCCCGCATAAACAAGAATTCCGATCAGCACGCCGCTGGAAGCGGTCAGAATAGCGGACAGCTTCAGAACCCGCCGCCCTTCCTGCTCCACTCTTCCCGCAGAGGCCTCCGCCACGAACTTCGATACAGCTGACGGAAGCCCCAGCATCGCCACGGTTACCAGCATCGTATACAGCGGATATACAGTGTTATAGATGCCGAACACGGCATCTCCGCCCAGATTCTGCAGCGGGATTTTTTGCAGGGTGCCAATCAGCTTGGAAAGAATGGCTGCAGCACTAAGAATAAATGCTCCTTGCAGCAGCTTGGAGCCTTGCGACTTAAGTTTCATACACATACCTGCTTCTACAGCTACAACTGCTATGATGGGATGAATTTCTATATTATAACGCATATGGACACCGGACGACAAAAACCCCGCCGTTCCTTTTGTCTGTCTTGCTCAAAAGGTAGGCGGGGCCTTAGTGTCCCGGCGTTACTGCTCCATTTGTTTGCCAAGGAATGCTGCGGCCGTCTCGGCCATTTTCACTTCCATCTGCGCCATTTTTACCGAGTCATCCTTATTCAGCAAGACCACACAGCCGATGGGGTCCCCACCCGAAATAATGGGAGCAGCCACATAGGAGGACACGGTTTCAGGATGGTCTTTACCAATGTCATAGCTGCCTGCATTTGTCTCAAGCACCGTCTTGCGGTTTTCCATGACTTTCTCAAGAAGTGAACCCACCTGCTTCTCCAGATAATCCTTTTTGGAGCCCCCGGCCAGAGCAATGAAGCTGTCTCTGTCGGTGATCATGGTAATATGGCCTGTTCCTTCAAAAAGAGATTCTGCATACTCCTTCGCAAAATCGCCCAGCTCGCCAATCGGAGAGTACTTTTTCAGGATGACTTCACCGTCACGGTCCACGAAGATCTCCAGTGGATCACCTTCACGGATACGCAAAGTGCGCCGGATTTCTTTGGGGATAACCACTCGTCCGAGGTCATCAATACGTCGTACAATTCCAGTAGCTTTCATTTCACATGTTGCCCCGCTTTCATAAGAAGTTTGGTCCAACTACTGTCCATTATGGGAAAGGATAATCCCAGTGATTTATCGTAATATCTGACCATAGTATTCATCTCTTCCCAGTTCCTTATACATCCTCCGGCATGTCTATAAAAGTTTCGGTTCATGCGCAGACACCGCCCCGTAGATATCCAAAAACTCTAAATTTAAGAACGTCAAACAGCCCCGCGCTTATAGCGGGGGGCTGTCCCGGTCTAGAATAAATGCTGTTATTTGGGTGCTGCCGTAGCATCCGGAGCTTCAGCGCTTGGTGCGGTTGTAGGCTCAGTTCCGCCAGTGGATGTTCCTGATTCACCAGCAGCCGCAGAGCTCTTCGGCAGATTGATTTTAACATCAAGCGACCCTAGATCCTTTTCGAGGAACGATTCCAATCCCTGGGACGCGAGTGATCCCTTGATGGTTTCCTTCTGCTCAGCGGTCAGCTTGTCGAAGGTTGTCTCTGTGCGGGATTCCACTTTTATAATGTGATAACCAAAGGTTGTTTTGACCGGATCGCTGACCGTGTTCAGCGGCAGGGTCTGGGCTGCCTGCTTAAATTCCTCCACATAGGTACCCAGCGGCGTATCCTTAATTTCGCCGCCGTTCTCCTTGGAGCCGGTATCATCGGAGTATTTTTTAGCCGTTGCCGCAAAATCCGCCCCGCCATCCAGCTTCGCCTTGACTTCCTTTGCCAGCTTCAAGGCGTCTGCATCGGTGCGTTCCTTGCCTGCAGCATCCTTCAGACCGATCAGCACATGACGAAGCGTAGCTACGGTGAAGTCGCCTTTAGTCTTTTCAAATTCAGTCTTTACCTGGTCGTCTTTTACCTTAAGCAGCATGTCCTGATACACGGTAAGCACACGCAGCATATAGGAACGGATGTCGCCTTCAGTCAAATTGGCTTGCTTAAGGGTACTTTCGTAAGTGTCACCAAGGCCAGTCTTGATGGAGTTCACTTGTTGATCTGCCTGCTTCTCGGCTTCCTTCTTCGCGGCATCTGTCGCTTTGCCGGCAAGATATTCGAAAGCGACCTCCTGCTTCAGAATGGACTCCTTGAAGGCGTCAATTTCCAGGTACGCAGCCTGCTGCGGTGACAGGAGCTTCATCACCCGTGTATCCATATCAAATTCTTTTTCGGTTATGGTGCCGCCCTTGTAGGTGGCTACAGCTTTGCTGTTATCCCCAGCGCCATTGCTGCTGTTGTTGTTGCTGCAGGCTGCCAGCATGGAGAAGGAAACTGCCGCCGCCAGTGAAACGAGCAGCACTTTCCAGGATTTTGTTTTATTTGATGACATTGTGAAGTTCTCCCTTCGATTTTAAAGACTGTTTGGCCGCCGCCAGGAACTGTTCCAGCAAGTCAAGCAGCTCCTTATCCCCCAGGTCCTTCGATTTCACACGGATGGTTGCTTTGGCGTCCCTATCAAATTGTACACGTCTTTCAAAGCTATTTCCAACTTTAGCAAGCTTCGCCGTATCAAAAGCACCGGTGCTGCCTTCATGGAAGTTGAGCGAAACTTCATCGCCCCGCCGGACCATCGATTCCATGCCGTAAAGCTTGCCGTACACCTTCAAGCGGGCAACGGACAGTAGATTGACTACGGCTTCAGGCAGCTCCCCGAAGCGGTCCAGCAGCTCATCTTCCAGCTCAGCTGCATCCTCAAGCGTAGCCACAGCGGCAACCTTCTTATATATCTCAATTTTTTGAATGCTGTCGTAAATATATTCAGATGGCAGATAAGCGTCAATCGACAAATCAATGACCGTATTGCCTTGTTTAAGGGAAGTGTCTTCCTCGCCGAGCACACTGACTTTGCGTTTGCGGATTTCTTCCGCAAGCATCTGCGAATAAAGATCAAAGCCGACAGAGGCAATGAACCCATGCTGTTCGGCGCCAAGCAAATTGCCCGCTCCGCGAATGGACAGGTCGCGCATGGCGATTTTGAAGCCTGAACCCAGCTCCGTGAATTCCTTAATCGACTGCAGGCGCTTCTCGGCTACCTCAGTAAGCACCTTGTCGCGCTGGTACGTAAAGTAGGCATAGGCAATCCGGTTGGAGCGGCCTACCCGCCCGCGCAGCTGGTACAGCTGGGACAACCCCATTTTGTCGGCATCATGGACAATCAGGGTATTGACGTTGGGAATATCCACCCCGGTCTCGATGATGCTCGTGCTGACCAGCACGTCGTACTCCCCGTCCAGAAAGTCAAGAATGGTCTTCTCCAGCTCTGACTCCGACATTTGGCCATGGCCGATGCCGACCCGGGCTTCGGGAACGAGCATGGAGATCTGCGCGGCCATTTCCTGGATTCCTTGGACACGGTTATAGAGATAATAGACCTGTCCACCCCGGGCCAGTTCGCGTTCCACCGCCTCGCGGATAAGCGTCTGGCTGTGTTCCACCACATACGTCTGTACCGGGAAACGGTTCTCCGGCGGCGTCTCAATAACGGACAAGTCCCGCACACCGAGCATTGACATATGCAGGGTACGGGGAATAGGCGTGGCCGTAAGCGTCAGCACATCGACATTTGTCTTCAGTTTCTTAAGCTTCTCCTTATGGGTGACACCAAAACGCTGCTCCTCATCCACGATCAGAAGTCCCAGATCCTTAAAGACCATATCCTGCGACAGCAGCCGGTGTGTGCCGATAACCACATCTACCGTGCCTTGGCGAACCCCTTTAATCGTTTCGTTCTGCTCCTTGCGGCTGCGGAATCTGCTGAGTACCTGGATGTTAAGCGGATAGTTGGCAAAACGCTCGCGGAAGGTCTCATAATGCTGCTGGGCCAGAATTGTCGTTGGTACCAGCACCGCCACCTGTTTGCCTTCAATCGCCGATTTAAAAGCGGCACGGATCGCCACCTCAGTCTTGCCGTAGCCAACGTCACCGCACAGCAGCCGGTCCATTGGCCGGTTCTGCTCCATATCCTTTTTGATTTCCTCAATCGCCCGCAGCTGATCACGTGTCTCTTCATAAGGGAACATCTCTTCGAATTCCCGCTGCTCCTGGGTATCCTTCTCAAAACCATAGCCTAGTGCGCTCTGGCGCTCGGCATAGAGCTTGATCAGATCGTCGGCGATATCCTGCACGGATGAACGCACCTTGCTAGTGACCCTTGTCCATTCATTGCCGCCAAGCTTATAAACCTTCGGCTCCTTGTCTTCTGAGCCTACATATTTTTGAATCAGATCAATTTGATCGATGGGCACGGAGAGCTTATCGCCTCCGGCATACAAAATATGCATATAATCACGGTGAATTCCGCTGACCTCCAGCGTCCCGATCCCCATATATTTGCCGATCCCGTGATTCTGGTGAACGACATAATCACCGATCTTCAGCTCAGTGTAGCTTTTGATCCGTTCAGCATTATCGATGCCTTTGGATACCTTGCGTGCCTTGCGCTGCTTCTGGGAGAACATTTCTCCTTCAGTAATGACTGCAAGATGTATGGAGGGCAGTTCAAATCCGGAGCCCAGATTCCCCTGCAGAATCGTAGGTTCCTCAATCCCGTAATCATACAGAACCCTGCGGACCCGCTCCATCCGTTCTTCGCCATTGGCCAGCATAATGACCTTTACGCCTGATTTGTGCCAGCGCTCCATCTCCGATTTCAGTACATTCATCTGGCCATGGAAGTCCTGCATGCCCCGGCTGATGAATCCCAGAATGTTCTGCGGCTGGATATGCGGAACCTGGCGCAGGAAAATCGACATGAACAGGCTCTGGAACGGCCGCTGATACATAATGGCCTCACTCTCGACAGAAAGCTGCAGGTCTGGCAGTGTTTTTCCGTTTTGCAGCAGATGCAGGTTCCATTCTGACTCATCCCGCTCAAGCTGCTTCGCGGTTTCCAGCAACCGGGCCGGTTCATCCAACACCAGAAGCGTATCCTGGGCCATGTAATCGTACAGATGGGTACGTTCAGGATATAGAAGGCTGATATATTTATAGATTTCCGGAAAATAAGTGCCCTCGCGGAGCATTTCCAGCTCCCGCCCCATTTCCTCGCGCAGGCGCAGCTTCGCCTGGCGGTCGGTCATCTTCTCCAGCTGCCGTTCCAGCATTGCCGCCGCTTCTGTAGAGGCTGAATCCAGGCGCATTTGATCGGCAATAATTTCTTTGGCAGGTGTGATCTTTACACTGCGCACCTTGTCGATGGAGCGCTGGTCCTGCGGGTCAAAGGTACGGATCGAGTCTACCTCATCATCAAACAGCTCCACCCGGTAGGCCAGGGGGGAAGTCATGGGAAAAAAATCAATAATGCCGCCCCGTACGCTGAGTTCGCCGCGGTTCTCTACCCGTTCAACCCGTTCGTAGCCCATTTCAATCATGGACATCAGGAAATCATCTAGCACGAGCGTTCCATCCTGCGAAATGGTCAGCTCAGCGCCAGCCATTACATGAGGGGAAGGAAGCAGGCGGCGTACGCCGGAGTAGGGAACTACGACTACGCCACGGAAGCCTTGGGCGCACTTGGTCAGCACATCAATCCGCTGCGCCAGTGTCTCAGGGCTGGAGACTGCTGCCTCAGCGGCAACCAGCTCGTTGGCGGGATAGAGCAGCACGCGGTCGGGAGAAAGCGCTTCCTGTAAATCCTCAGCCATCTTCTGGGCTGAGAACATATTATGAGTAACTACAAGCAGCGGACGCCCCGTCTCTTCATGAAGCGCCGCCAGCATAATTTGTCTGGCCGAACCGGATAAGCCCGAGATGAGCTGCTCCTTCATGCCTGCAGCAACACCGCGGGTAACGGATTGAAAATCGGGATCTTTGGAAAAAGCTTCTATAATACCTTGTAACAACAGGCGCACCTCTCTTACTAAACAGGCTGGCACTGCTCCAAAGAGCAGCTGCCACCTATTATAATTAGAATCGAAAACAAGCCTTAGCGATAAGGCCAAGGCTTGCGGAAGACAATAGAGACTGCCGCTTCCCACTCTTACTGAAGCGGACTGGCCAGCAGACTGAGCTCAGGGTTATTATCCAAGGCTTCCTTGCAGTAACCGCAAGTCACCTTCACCGTAATCTCGCCGTCTGAATCATACGCTATGATATCTCTGCGCTCCGCAGGGGTCAAGGAATGAAGGCCCAACTGCATTTCTGTGACATCACTTTTCTGAATGCTTCCCAGAAAAGTCCGGCAGTGCCTGCATACGTAGTTTATTGCCATCTATATGCCTCCTGAAGATAGTATATACCTTCAGTATGCCCCGCGTGACTTAGCTTTAGCCTTAAGGGGAGGTTGCGGCATCTTGCAATTATCCGTTGAATTTGGCCATAGTCTGCTCAAACGTATGCTTCAGACTGAACTCTAACGCTGAACCGGTATCCTGAATCATCTTTTCCAGTTTATCTCCATCCTTCTTGGGAAAGGTGGAGAGCACGTAGTCAACGATGGCAAAACCGGGTTCGGGGCGGGATATTCCCATCCGCACACGGTTGAAAGTTTGGGTACCGGTATGCTGTATGATCGATTTGATTCCGTTATGGCCGCCGGCGCTTCCTTGGTAGCGCAGCCGGACTTTACCCAATTCCGTATCCAAATCATCATATACGACAATCATATCTTCAAGCTGTACTTTGTAATAATCCATATAGGCGCGGACAGCTTCCCCGGAAAGATTCATAAATGTCATCGGTTTGATGAGGACGGTCTTAACCCCGTCAATCACACCTTCACCGATAACAGACTTGCATTTGTTCTGATTAAACACTATGCCGTGTCTGGCCGCCAGTTCGTCCAGAGCCATAAAGCCGACATTGTGCTTCGTTTTGGCATACTGCGGTCCGGGATTTCCGAGTCCAACAATCCATTTCATGAGGGGGCTATCCTTTCCACGCTTGTCTCCTCGGCAGAGACGTTCCGTTTTTGGTACAATAACTGTATATTCCGAAGACAGGTGATGAACCATGCTACAACAAGGCGAAATCTTAACACTTCTGCGCCACTTTCAGTACCATATCCAGAATGCTGTGCCTGTTGAGGTATATAGAGGCAGCGTGCATGTTGACATCGGTATGGTGACAGCCGTGGATGAAGGCTTTGTCGAGCTGCAGGGAACCCTGTATAACCGCAGCCTGTTCACCTTCATCTCGCGCCCAGGGTACTAAAAGCGGCGCCGTATTACGCCGACAAGGGTTACATCTTCCTCGCGAAAGGTGTAACCCTTTTTTTCTAAATATAAGGATCTATAGGTTTCAGTCCATCAATCATCCTTATATTTCCCGCCGAACCGGAAGCCGCTTCTTGTAGAGAGCGGCGAAGCCTTTTCCACTTGATAATCCCGCACCCTATTCGATTTCGAATAATTTGCTGATCGACAGCTCTTCATGAACCCGGATAATGGCCTCGCCCATGAGTGGAGCTACGGATAGAACCTTCAACTTGGAAGTCGGATTGTTGCTGCGGATTGGAATGGTATCCGTCACGATAATTTCTTTGATTGGAGAGTTTTCCAGACGTTCATGCGCAGGGCCGGACAATACAGGATGCGTACAGCAGGCGTACACTTCCTTCACGCCGCCTTCCATCAGGGCATTGGCACCAAGCACGATGGTCCCGGCTGTATCGATGATATCATCGATCAGAATCGCTGTTTTGCCCTCAATGTTCCCGATGATGTTCATGACTTCACTGACATTCGGCTCCGGACGGCGTTTGTCGATAATCGCCAACGGTGCATTCAAGAAATCAGCCAGCTTTCTTGCCCGCACAACGCCGCCATGGTCAGGAGACACGACCACCGGGTTCTGAATCTGCTTGGAGCGGAAATATTGGGCCAGAATCGGAACACCCAGCAGATGATCCACCGGAATATCGAAGAAGCCTTGAATCTGCATCGCGTGAAGGTCCATAGTAATGACGCGGTGTGCCCCTGCCTTTTCAATCAGGTTCGCTACCAGCTTGGCCGTAATTGGATCACGGGAACGGGCCTTTCGGTCTTGGCGCGCATACCCGTAATAGGGAATGACCACATTGATGCTCTTTGCGGAGGCGCGCTTGAGCGCGTCGACCATAACCAGAAGCTCCATAAGATTATCATTAACCGGACCACAGGTGGACTGTACAATGTATACATGACAGCCACGGACGCTCTCTGACAGCTTAACCTGAATTTCTCCGTCGCTGAAGCTGGTGGTATGGGATTCCCCCATGGGAATGCCGATATAATCAGCGATTTGACTAGCCAGCTTGGGATTGGAGTTACAGGTAAAAATCTTGAGTTTGGAATCACAATAAGTCATAAAATATAAACCCTCCGTGACGGAATTTAACTTCCAAGATGCGCCGGCGCGGATTTGCGGGTCCGTCCGGCGCTTTGGCTTCTGGCGCTCTACGATGGACTCGACTGGTCTTTCTTTGCTTTGGCCCGGGCACGGATTTTCTCAGCATACCCTGGCTTGTTTTCCTGCCTTACTCTGGCAATGGCCAGATCATTCTCCGAAACCGAACGTGTGATAGTCGAACCTGCAACGACAAAGGCGCCTTTGCCCACGGTAACCGGAGCTACAAGGTTCACATTGCTGCCGATAAAAGCATCATCGCCAATCTCGGTTCTGGATTTATTATAGCCGTCATAATTGACGGTAATTGCACCGCAGCCCACATTAACATTCTTGCCAACTGTTGCATCGCCCACATAACTTAAGTGCGATACTTTGGAGCCATCGCCAATGCTGGCATTTTTGATCTCGACAAAATCGCCGACCTTCACCTCTTCGCCAAGCACAGCGCCTGGACGCAAATAAGCAAAAGGCCCAACTGAGGTGCGGGCACCAACCTGCGCCTGATTCAGCACGGAGTGCTTAACTTCAGCACCGTTCATGATCACACTATCCTCAATCTCGCTGGAAGGCCCGATGAGGCAATCTTCTCCGATTACGGTCTTCCCTTTCAGGACAGTTCCCGGATAGAGTGTAGTGTCTGCTCCAATCACCACATCAGCTGCGATATAGGTGGAAGCAGGGTCGATAATGGTTACACCATTCAGCATATGTCCCCGGTTGATGCGCTGGCGCATCAGGTTCTCCGCTTCCGACAAGGCCAAACGGTCATTAACGCCAATAGACTCCGCAGCATCATGAGCCTGATATCCCAGAACGATATCCCCCTGTGCCCGGAGTATGCCGATAACATCGGTCAAATAATATTCCTGCTGGTTGTTGCTGTTCGTGACCTTGTCCAGAGCTGCGAACAGCTTGGCATTATCAAAACAATAAGTCCCTGTATTGATCTCGTTCACAGCAGCTTCCTCAGGAGTGCAATCCTTCTGTTCCACAATCTTCTGTACGCCGCCGTCTTCGCCGCGGATAATTCTTCCATAGCCTGCAGGCTGCTCCATGACCGCCGTAAGTACGGTTGCAGCCGCGTTCTGGCCCTCATGCAATGCCATAAGCCCTTCCAGCGTTTCTGCGGTTACAAGTGGTGTATCTCCGCAAATCACAACTGTTGTGCCTGACTCACCGCCGAGAAGATCTTTAGCCTGCTTTACGGCGTGGCCTGTACCCAGCTGTGTTTCCTGAAGCACATATTCCGCGTCCTGGCCTACATAAGCCTTCACTTTCTCTGCGCCATGACCGACAACTACAACAGTGCGCTGGCATCCGGTCGCTTTTACGGTATCAAGTACATGCCCAACCATCGGTTTGCCGCAGACGGGGTGCAGCACTTTGTATAATTTAGATTTCATGCGCTTGCCTTGACCTGCAGCAAGTACAACAGCCATTCTTTTCAAGAATGCCAACCTCCTACTTCTTTAGCTCACTACTGAATATATCTCATTCCGGGCAAAAAGAAAAGAGAACCATGAAGGCATGGTTCCCTTTTCTTCGAACCCCAATAAAAAACGGCATGGCCTTAAGCCGCCCGAACGAGGGCAGCCGTCCTTCAGAGTCGGCCCTTAGGCTCCCTCTTCAATGACCTCTTCTTCTTCAGTAGCGGCGCGATCATACTCGGCCAGAACCGCAGATTGAATCTTCTCGCGTGTTCCCGAAGAAATCGGGTGTGCGATATCGCGGAATTCCCCATCCGGTGTACGCTTGCTGGGCATTGCAACGAACATCCCGTTATTACCATCGATCACGCGAATGTCATGAACAACAAACTCGTTATCGATTGTAATGGATGCGATTGCTTTCATTCTCCCCTCAGAGTTGACGCGGCGGAGTCTGACATCCGTAATTTGCATGTGTGTGTTCACCACCTTTTTCCATCAGAGACTTGGTGTATAATTCCACACAGCAAAGCGAATTCCTTCTTTTGGATTCCAAAAAATGGCTGATTAAGAAGATTATTTTTGCGATACCATCGTTTTCGACACATTTCGTGAAGTTCTCTGTGTTTTCCTCACAGATTCGACATTTTAGCCTATCCCGTAAATCGGGGTTGTCTGCGGGCTAAAAAACGAAATAATTCCCCGGATGTGCTGTTATCCGCCGTCCTTTGGAATCGACTTCACTTAGCTTTACGAGTGAGACATAGTCATGCAGCAGACGTTCCTCATTTTCAACTGCGCCAGATTCTACCAGCACCCCGACACCGGCGACCTCGGCATTGAATTCGCCCAGCAGATCCACCATGCCGCGTACAGTGCCGCCAGCTTTCATGAAATCATCGACAATCAACACCCTGGACTTCTCCCGGAGGGCCCGTCTGGACAATGACATGGTATGAATGCTCTTATGCGATCCCGAGACATAGTTGATGCTTACCGCCGAGCCTTCCGTAACCTGATGGTCGCGGCGCACCAGCACTACCGGTAGACCGAGCTGCGCAGCTGTGGCATAAGCCAGAGGAATCCCCTTGGTCTCCACTGTCATTACCACATCAATCTCTACACCATAGAAGGCTGTTGCAATAATCTTGCCAGCCTGCTCCATTAAGGATGGAAGACCGAGCAAATCAGACATATACAAATAACCGCCAGGCAGGATCCGGTCACTTTGTTCAAGCTGCCCGCACAGGCCGTCCACGAAGGCAAGCGCCATGTCAGTAGGCATCCGCGGGATATAGCGCACACCCCCGGCCGCACCGGCCAGTGTCTGCAGTTCTCCCATGCCTTCGCCTTCAAATACCTCTTTTATAATAGCCAAATCTTCACTGATGGATGACTTTGCTGCTCCGTACCGGTCTGCAAATGTAGACAGCGGCAAAAGATCATGCGGTTTCTCAAGTAAAAATTGGGTCATATCTACCAAACGTTGGCTTCTTTTAAGTTTTTTCACGGAATGCTCCTCGCCAAAAACCGAATATTATTAAAAATAATATCACTTTTGTACGGATTTATACAAGCACGGTAATCTTTCCAAGCACTTTCAGGACAGCGCCCGCTTAGCTCAGTGAACGTACAGCGTATACTTCTTTGCAAAAACCGCGCAGTCCGTTATAGATTCTGGCTACCTTGGATTGCTTCGACACCAGGCCGAACACCGTTGGCCCGCTGCCGGACATCAGCACCCCGTCGGCGCCCAGCTTCACCATGGCTTCCTTGAGCTGCTGCACCTCCGGGTGCAGCTTCAGGGTCACATCCTCCAGCACGTTGCCCAGACCTGCGCAGACGGCCGCGAAGTCGCCTGCTTCGATGGCAGCCTGCATCCGGGACGCAGACGGATGCACCGCTATGCTGTTCGCGCGTACGCGTCCGTACACCTCAGCCGTCGATACATTGATCGGCGGCTTGGCCAGGACGACCCAGCACTGCGGCGGACTCTGGATCGGAGTCAGCCGTTCGCCTCTGCCCGTGGCCAGGGCAGTGCCGCCCGTGACGCAGAACGGGACGTCCGAGCCCAGCTCGGCGCCCAGTTCCTGCAGCTCCTGCGCCGGGATGTCCAGGCGCCAGAGCCGGTTCAGGCCGCGCAGCGTAGCCGCGGCATCACTGCTGCCGCCGGCGAGGCCGGCAGCGACCGGGATTCTTTTGTCCAGATGGATATGTACACCACTCTTCACATTGTAACGGTCTTTAATAAGCCTGGCCGCCTGGAAAGCCAGGTTCTTCTCGTCCAGTGGAATATAACCGGCCTGGCTTGAGATAATAATGGAATCCCGCTTCAGCTCGGACAGCTCCAAACGGTCCGCCAGATCGACCATCGTCATGATCATTTCCACCTCATGAAAACCATCTGCGCGCTTGCTGAGCACATCCAGCATCAGATTAATTTTGGCTGGCGCTTTTTCATACATTTTCAAGGCGTTCACCCACCTTCACTTTTCCCGTAAAAACAACTTAACATATTATATGAGAAACTCGTAACGAAGTCCATTAAGATATATAAATCCTCATATTTTAACAAAAGTTCGGAGAATGCCGAAAAGGGTGCTGCCGTCCTGGCAACACCCCTCGACCAACTGTTTACTGCAAAAGCTATTACGACCTCCGCGCCTCTTCGGCGAGCTGGATCGCCCTTTTTACCATATTGCCGGCATCCTTCGCCCGGATTCCGCCCCAGCCGTCGCGTTCTACGGTCTCATAAAAACCCAGTTCCTTGGCCAGCTCCGTCTTCAGCTCTTCCGACATCATGCCCCGTTTCCTGCGGCTCATTTAACGGATTCCTCCTTAAAAAGATGGATGACGAGATTGTTGCTGCTTTAGTATGCTGCCAAGACGCGGCGGTCATTCAGGCAAGATCAAACAAAAAACAGCCTCCCTTACGGGAGACTGCCCAAAAACCATTAAGCTTTAATATACATAATCCGCATCTGCCCATCATCTTCACACACTGTGATTTCCACAGATTCAGTAAGGATGTCAGCGTAGCTGTAGGAGACTCGCTTGAAGGTTTGCTGCTCCTGATCCAGTTTGACAATAAATACAGAAGGGTACGTTTCTTCCAGGACACCGGTGCGTTCAACGGTCTTCCGACGGCCACCATTTGCACGCAACGTGATCTTATGACCGACGTGAGCTTCGAGACTGCGTTTAATTTCCAACAGCGCGTTATTAGCCATTGCCTGACGACCACCTCTTTCCTTGTCCATTATACAACTTTCTATAACCATTGTCAAATTAAATAAATAATTATAGATGATGACAAAAACGTTGTCAACGGAATTTTTTTAGCGGGGCCCAATGCTGGCTTTAATCCCTTGTTAGCGGTAACAGCCAAGCACAGTAGAGTGACCCCATAGACCGTCAACGAACTGCCCTTAAACAAAAAAGCCCCACTAAAGTGGGACTTTCCTGGATGTTTATATTACGTTGACCGGCCGCTACAGCATTACCGAAGGGGCTACCTTCAGGGTAGACAGGTTCTGCAGGCGGGGCATCCCAATGCGGAAGCTGCCGCGGGTCTCGATTCCGCCCATGCCCTGGCTGCCGCTGATGGTATTGTTCAACACATCCCCCAGGCTGACAGATTCCCGTATAGAGGTAAAAGATGCTTTGGCCGCTATATATACCGGGTCCAAGGCGTGGATTAATATTCTTCCGGGGGAGCTGGCAAAGTTAGCCCCTGCACCCAGCAGTGCTTCGAAATGCGACTGGCAGGCTCCCGCCACAATCGTCAGCGTATCAAAATTGCGCTCATACTCCCTTGCAACCTGAATCGCGGTGACGAAGTTCTGTGAATTTTTATAGCTGTTCAGGCTGTAGAGATCGTAAGTATGCTGCTGCTTAAGCACCCCGTCATGTCCGGTAATGACGACAATATCCGGACGCACACGCGGCAGCAGCCGGTATAGCGTTTCGGCCATCTTCGACTCATGGACATGATGACCCTCTGCGGGGATCCGCAGCTGCTCGTATAGACTAAGGCTCTTCTTCAAGTAAAGAGCATCCCCATCGAGGTGCAGCACTTTTCCCGGCACCTCAAAGTATGCCGCTTCCCTGGGGGACTGAGGCCATACCCCGGTGAGGCTCTCTCCGCTGCGCTGGCTCTGCTCCTGCCGGTCTTTACGCAGTTTGGTCAATGATTCCGTTGCTTTAATCTGCGCCTGTTGTCCCCGCTCCGTAATACGGGAGGGAGGCACCTGAACCAAGTCGTCCAGGGGGGCATCCGCTAACAGGCGGAATTCAGTGCCTTTGATGACGGCCCCGTTCTGCACAATATTCTCCACCCGGAACGTTACATCGCCACCGTAAGATTTACGAACGACCAAATCTCCTAAATTCATTTCTAACACCACCTCTATCCCATCGTATGGGCAAAGGCCCCGGTTGGTTCTTAATCGGCGGTGATTTGGTTACACGATCCCGGCAGCAAGAAGCACAGCGCTTAACCGGGCGTACTCTTCAAGGCTTAGTGTTTCCCCGCGGCGGCTTGGCTCAATTTCAGCTTCAGCAAGCAGGGACTCCAGCCGCTCCCGTCCTTCTTCCGGAAAGAACCGGGCCTTGAGGTTATTCGCAATCGTCTTGCGCCGCTGGGTGAAGGAAGCCTGCACGACCTCAAAGAAATGCTTTTCATCCGCAACCTCTACCGGCGGACGCTCCCTGACCTTAAGGCGGATAACGGCCGACTCCACGTTAGGCTGTGGAATGAATACCGTACGCGGTACGATACAGACCAGTTCAGGCTCACTGTAGTACTGCACGGCGATGCTCAGACTGCCATATTCCTTGCCGCCCGGGGAAGCTGCCATTCGTTCAGCAACCTCCTTCTGGATCATTACAACGATGTTATCCAGGGGCAGCTTCTCTTCCAGCAGCTTCATGAGTATGGGTGTGGTCACATAATAAGGCAAATTGGCCACTACACTGACTCTCTCCACTTCGGCAAAATCCTCAGCAAACAGTTCCCGCAAGTTCACCTTCAGCACATCATCGTTACGGATGTTCACATGAGGATAAGAGGCCAGAACATCCCGCAGAATCGGAATCAGCCTCCGGTCGATCTCCACTGCCGTTACCGCTCCGGCTGCGCTAGCCAGCCTTTCGGTCAAGGCGCCAATGCCGGGTCCAATCTCCAATGCACCGGCAGCTTGATCCAAGCCCGCAGCGTCCACAATCTTGTCCAGAATATTCTGGTCAATCAGAAAATTCTGACCCAGGCTTTTCTTGAATGAGAACCCGTACCGCTGTATGATTTCCTTGGTGCGTGCCGGGGATGAGATATTGTTGTTGCCGCTCATGAGGTAATGCCTCCCTGATCAATTTGCGCGAGAGCAATCGTAAATTCCTCCCGTGTAATGCCGAACATCGCCAGCCGCTTGTATAATTGCTTGCCGTTGCAGTAGCCGATCCCGAGCAGATTGCCAAGCGCCATTCTCCGCTCCGCTGCCCGGGGATGCACCATCATCCCCGCAGCCATCAGGTCTTCCAGCCCGATCAGAGCCGGAGCACCCTCAAAGGAGGTATGCACATGCTCAAGCGCGTGGCGGATTGCCTCCGGGGAGGCATTTTCCACTCCAATGTCCCCTTTCCGGGTAGCATCTTTCTCGGGAATGAACGCATGCTTACAGCCCGGCACCTTGGAAGAGACAATCTTCCGGATCCGTTCACCGGCATGATCAGGATCAGTAAGTATAATGACCCCTCTGCGCTCCATAGCGAGCGCAATCTTGGCGATGACTTTGCGGTCGACTGCCGATCCGCCGGTCTCGATAGTATCGGCCTCTACAGCCCGCTTTATGGCAACGGTGTCGCTTTTGCCTTCCACAACGATTAATTCCTTGATCATTTTTTGTACTCCTTACTCTGCAACGCAAAAAGAAGAGGATTCGCTCCCCTTCTTTTTGGCTAAAGAATGTATAAGTGATGAGCGGCAGCTCTATAATTCCACGATCAGATTTCTGAGAATTCCTTAAGTGCTACCCTCACTATATCTTATAAACCGCTAATTTGCAAAGCATCTGCCACTTAGTTCAGTTCTGGCTTCACAGGCCCGATCACATAGATCGTGCGTGATTTCCGGCCAAAGTTACGGGCATGGCTCAATGAATCATAATACACATCCACCTTGTTGCCTTTAATGGCACCGCCGGTATCCTCTGCACGGCGAAACCCAAGTCCCTCAATGTACACCCACCAGCCGATAGGAATGACGCTCGGATCTACAGCAATGGTACGGCCTTCTGTTACGCGTGTGCCGGAAGCCGTTCGGGTACCAATACCCGGCTCTTCTGATGAATAGGCCGTCATGGATACATTTCTGATAATTTTTTTGTACTCGAAGTCTACGCCTGCTTTACTGGCAACATTGTTGCTTTTTGCGCTCACTTTGGATGATTTAGGAGTAGTTGTTGATTTAGAAGTTACGGTAGTGGCTACAGCAGCTTTTGGAAGCGGTTTGGTACCAATGGCAATGATTTTGTCTTTGGTGACTGTCTGCACTTCCTTGCCAACCATACGCATGGATGCCAGCTCGCCATCTTGGTAGATTTTTTCGATATGCTGGATCATTACGCCCGGTTTGCCCGCTTGTGCAACTCTTACGGTTCCCTTGGTCAGGGAGGGGTCTGCGGTTTTAATGACTCGGAAAGGCAAATCTGTTGTCCGCTGTACCACTTGCTTGTTGATCCGGACAATTTTGACTTCCATGTCTGCAGAAACTGCGGTGCCTAGCGAAGGGTAAATCTTGTCATAGCTTTCCAGGCCAATGCCCAGTTTGTCAATCGCCTGACCGATTGTATCTTCGGTCGTGTACAACGTTTTGGTGGTCCCATCCGTAGTGATCTTAATCGCCTGCGCACGGTTAATGACGACACGGTCTCCGTCCTTTATTTCATCACTAAGGCCAATAGATAAAGCATCATGCGGCTGCAGCGAAATTTGTTCCTTTGCCAGCACATCGCTGAGCAGCGCGTCCCGCGTCTCCAGCGTTTGTGCCTTCCCGTCTATTACTAAAGTTATTTCTTTAATGCTTTGACCGTGTACGTACAGCAGAATTACCAGCGCGATAACAATTGAGGCTGCGCCTGCAAGCGAAAGTACGCGCGGATTCACTTGCTTCCACCGAAATGCGAAAGACCTGCTGGATGATTGCGAATCATGGGATACTTCTGGTTGGAATACGCCCACTCTCTCCATCCTCCTTACATAGCCCCGTCGTCCAAGTTGTATAACAAAGGTGACTTCATCACTTCTGACGAAACTAGGTTTGAGATTGCACAGGATACGCCCGCATTGCTTTAGCGTTTCCTGCTCATGGATCGCCTGCTCGGCATAGTTACTCCCGATACCTGTTATATAACAGTATGCCGGGAACATTCGCATTATTCAAAAACAAAAAAAGCCCGAAAAGAGTTCACAGAGGACTCTTTCGTGGCTCTCCGGTGTCAGAATACGCGGGAATGTTTATGCACGAGGTTTCCTCTCTTACTTGCGCTTACGGGGTTAGCTGTCGGGTTCGGGCATAAGAGAGACGCCCTATCTCAGGTCACCCGCTCACGGCGGTTGCCCTCAAATTCACCCCAAAGACCACGTAAAGAAATCAAATAACGTCTGCGGCATTTCTATGTTGTATTTTATATACGGACATGCGGCAGGGCATTATTGGTTCCCCCGTTCTCCATACGGAGACTCAGCGAGACGATCCATGAATTTGGTGACTGTCACAATAACAACAGCTCACTTCACTGAAAAGATGATATCCTGTTTTGATGCATGTTGTAAAGGAGCATTCAACCACGTTTACGCAAAAAAATGATTAAAATATTGTAATAATCAGCTGTTTTTATGTTAAAAAAGTTTAATATATCGGCTATACTTCTTTTTTCACCGCTTTTACTCCCGTTTTCAGACAATCCCAAATCGTTCCAGGGCGTTCGCATACGTAATTTCAGCCAATTCCTGTAAATCAATCCCTTTTATTTCCGCGGCAGCCTCAGCTACCAGCTTCACATAAGCACTCTCGTTTCGCTTCCCCCGGAAGGGGTGCGGCGTCAGATAAGGTGAGTCCGTTTCGATCAAAAGCCGGTCCATTGGAGTCTGGGCCAGCACCTCTTTTGGCACCCTCGCATTCTTAAAGGTTACAGGTCCCCCGAAGGACAAATGAAAGCCCAAATCAAGGCACATTTTGGCCGTTTCCCAGCTCCCGGAGAAGGAATGCATAACCCCGCCGATCTCATTCGCCTTCTCCTCACGCAAAATCCTCACCACATCCTCGTGGGCATCCCGGTTATGAATACAGATAGGCATTTTTAGTTCCCGGGCCAAGCCGATCTGTTTGCGGAATACCTCGTGCTGTACCTCTTTTGGGGAAGTATCCCAATAATAATCCAGTCCGATTTCTCCGATGGCCACCACCTTGTTATGGCTGCACAGGGAAGCGATCCAGTCCATGTCCCCCTCCTTCATGTCAATAGCGTCTACGGGATGCCAGCCAACAGCTGCATAAATATAATCATAAGTTTCTGCCAATTTCATTGTCGTTGGAATCGTTTCCCGGTTAAACCCTATGTTAATCATCTTGCTGACTCCAGCCTCTAACGCGCGGGCAATGGCCTCCTCACGATCCTCGTCGAACTGTGGTGCATCCAGATGAGTATGTGTGTCGAATAAGCGCATGCAACAACATCCTTTCAAACTTGATTTCTATGATGAATTCCAGAATTTTTTGTATTATTTTGCAAAGATCCTGCCAATGGAAACAGGCAGCTGGGTAAGTGCCTCCTGCAGCTTATCCTGTGGAAAATACAGGTGGTACCTGCCGCGGTGGATACCGCTGATCGAACGTACAATATCAGATACCTCAGAGATTTCGCGCAGCTTGTCATGGCGGTCAAGCAGCAAAATCTGCTTACTGTCAAAGCCCTCTCCCGGGCGGAAAACATCGTAAGGCAGATCTGTCGGATAATCGATTTCCAGGTCGTAATCCGGATGCAGTCCGGCACCGGCAAAACTGCGGCGGATTTCGTCAATGGTCTCTGAATCGAGATGGTCCATCTCCACATATTTATACAGTTTACGATGAATAAAACGGCTGCACAAGTTAGCCAGTATTTCATCGTCTTCCAGTGTCCACTGCATAAAGGCAGTTTGGACCAGGGCCTCGTCCAGGAGTAAATATTGTTCTACATTGATCTCTCCACCAAACAAATCGCTAAGCGGATTGATCATAAAACGGAAAGAGTAGCCTTCCTGGAAAAGCTCTTTCGCCCTCCGGAAAATCTGCCTTAAAATAATTTCTGAGCTGCGTGTAACCGGATGGAAATAAACCTGCCAATACATCTGGTAACGTGACATCAGGTAATCCTCAATGGCATGCATACCTGATTCTTTAACGACAACACGGCCATTATAAGGCCGCAGCATTCTCAGAATACGGTCAATATCGATCGTCCCATAGTTCACCCCGGTATAATACGCATCCCGCAGCAAATAATCCATACGATCCGCATCCAGAGGGCCTGACACCAGATTGACAACAATCTCATGTTCATACGTTTTAGCAATCACAGATGCAACCTTTTGCGGGAAATCCTCGCCTACTTCGCGCAAGATCGCAGTAATTTCCGTGTTCTCCTGTATAATTCTGCAGGTCCAGTCTTCATGATTCATTTCAAAAGCTTCTTCTATAGAATGGGAGAAGGGGCCATGTCCCAAATCATGCAGCAGCGCTGCACATAAAGTCAGCAGACTTTCCTCCGGCATCCAATCCTTATAACCGCTTCGCTCAAATTGGGAGATAATCCTCCGCGTAATTTCGTAGACACCTAATGAATGGGAAAAACGGCTGTGCTCCGCTCCATGAAAAGTCAGATAAGAGGTGCCGAGCTGGCGGATCCGCCGCAGACGCTGAAATTCCCTGGTATTGATTAACCGCCAGATTATCGTGTCCTGGACATGAATATAATTGTGAACCGGGTCTTTAAAGACCTTTTCTTCCGTCAGCAGCTGCTTCATAAGATCAACTCCTTCAAATAATAGGATTAGGAATCGGTTGAAAAAACGGTTATAATAGTATATGTTGTCGTACTTTGTCGAATAATGGCGTTTTAACGATTTACAAATCGACAAATTCCTTTTGAGGTATTTATCTTGTCATTTGAGTTGATTATAAGCGCTACAAAAGTTTTTTTTCAAAATCCCCTTAAAATTAACCATAAAAAAGGTTGACTGTTTTGGGAATGGTTGGTATTATAAGTATCATAAAACGGTGAACAATGTCGAATAATGACGCTTTTGAACTTTGAGAGGAGCAACGATTGAAATGATGAAATCAACAGGAATTGTAAGAAAAGTCGACGAGCTAGGACGGGTTGTTATTCCAATCGAATTGCGCCGCACACTGGGCATTGGAGAAAAAGATGCGCTCGAAATTTACGTGGACGGTGAGCGGATCATGCTGAAAAAATACGAGCCTGCTTGCATCTTCTGCGGCAATGCTGAGAATGTAACCTACTTCAAAGGAAAAATTGTTTGTCACGATTGTATTTCTGCCATCCCTACCCCTGTGACAAATTAAAGCAAATCGGTTATAATAAGAACTAATCCAATTGTTAATTCTAACCTTTTTATATCTCCTTGGCCTCCCGTGTTTGCGGGGGGTATTTTTTACTGTATTTTACCCTCCCAAGGTTTTACCCTCCCAAACCCTCCCTACAGGGAGGGCCCCAAGGGCTCCCGCCCTCTGGACACCCGGAAGCTTGTCTAACTGTGGGGGTGAGCGTAAGGAAGCAGCGGTTGGCGGCGGACCAGCCCTCTTTCGGGCAAGCCCTCGGGGCCTTGTCATGCGAAGGGTTCCGCCATAGGCTTCGCTTCTATGGCGGCTGCGCAAGGCGCTCCCGGGCAAGGGACGGTGCAGCAAGCCGCTCTCCCTGCGGGAATCGCTCTACGGCGGCACTTTTCTGTGACGACAGTGCTCGATGGTTACTGGCGGGCGAGCGACTTTGCGTGCATTAGAGCGCTCTCCCTCCGGGAATCGCTTGACGACGGCGCTTGCTGGTTACTGGCGGGTGAGCCACTTTAGGTGCATTGGAACGCTCTCCCTCCGGGAATCGCTTGACTACGCGCAACAAGTAACTCTGAAGACAACCCTCTATACTTAGCTTTGGCAAATATGGATAACTTCAATCTATACAGTTATTTCGTACCAAATCGCAGCATTATTTATTTAATTGTACTTCATACATTTATACCCAGGAATATAACCAAACTTTTCCCTTTACTATATATGTAAATGTACAAGCTACATCTACAACCAATATAAGGGAAAAACACACCTGCATAAATGTACAAAATACAATTATTTCTTGTGAATAATTCCTATTCCCTCTCCAGGAGAGCATTATAAATATCACGTTTGGCCAAGCCGCGGTCTGATGCTGCCTTTTTCATCGCATCTTTACGTGTCTGTCCGGAAGTTTCATAGTGGGTTACATGCTCCTCGATACTCAGTTCACGCCACCAGGAGGATTCGGCAAGCTCGGCCTCCTCCTTGCTCTCACCCTCCAGCACGATCACATACTCTCCTAGCGGTGGATGCTCGGACAGCCAGACCAGGCACTCCTCAATAGTGCCGCGAAGGAATTCCTCATAACGCTTGGTCAGCTCACGGGCCAGCACAATCCGGCGGTTGCCGAAGGCCTCCTGCAGGTGAGCCAATGTTTTCGACACGCGGTGCGGCGATTCGTAGAACAACAAAGTCCCTTGTGCAGAACGGAGACCTGACAGCACATTGCGGATATCTTTGCGCTCCCTAGGCAGGAAACCGATGAAAGTGAAGCTGGTTGTAGGCAAACCGGAAGCGATCAGAGCAGACAGCGCTGCATTGGCTCCAGGGATCGGAATCACGGGAATGCCGTGACTGACCGCAAGCGCCACGAGGTCCGCTCCAGGGTCGGATATGGCTGGCAGGCCGGCATCGCTGACGAGTGCCAGATTTTTACCTTCTATTATATAGCGTATCAGCTCGGGTCCACTGGCAGCCTTATTATGCTCATGATAGCTGAACAGCATCGATGGTGTGATTTCAAAGTGGCTGAGCAATTTGCGGGTCATCCGCGTATCCTCGGCGGCAATAATCTCGCATTCCTGCAAGGTACGGACAGCGCGGTAGGTCATATCCTCCAAATTGCCAATGGGTGTCCCCACCAGATACAATGAGCCAGTTCCTGCTTGCTGATTCTTATTTTGAAAGCTGCTTTGACACGAGATTGTCATGATTTACCCTCTTTAGATCCATAGTAGATATCCAGAATTTCCGGACAATATTGATTGTCCTCATTATATACGATCAGCGGGGGTTGTAAACGCACCTCAGGCTTGCCGTCCCGCGCGGCTTCAATCAATACCATATTGGCCTCCAAATGGGCACGCGGATGAACAAAACGGATCAGCTTCGGTTCCAGCCTGTATTGCCTCATCAGACTGATGATATCCACCAGACGCTGTGGTTTGTGAACCATGCTTACCTTGCCCCCGGTACGGACCAGCCGGACACAGGCCTGAATGACTTCCTCCAGAGTACAGCCCAGCTCATGGCGGGCCATAGCCTGATGGTTATTTAGCTTAAGATCGCTTCCGTTCAGCGGCATATAAGGAGGATTGACGGTTATGGCATCGTATACACCGTATCCTGCTGTAAGGTGCAGCTCACGCAAATCCCCCTCATGGATGGTTACCCGTTCCGCAAGGTTATTCATTACTACGCTTCGGCGGGCCATATCTGCCAGACGAGGCTGGATTTCAATACCCTCTATAGAAGCCTTGGTCCGTGTGGTCAGCAGCATTGGAATTACCCCGTTACCTGTACATAAATCAAGCACTCTGCCCCGAGGCGGGACACTGGCAAAGCGTGCAAGCAATACAGCATCCATTGAAAAGCTGAATACCTCGTCGCTTTGGATAATCCGCAAATCATGCGTCAATAAATCGTCCACCCGCTCGGCAGGATGCAGCGGAACTGGCCCATTGTTATAAAAATTCGTCATTATATTCTCCTTCTTGAATCACTCATGCTTCAGAGCATAAACTTCTCTAAATTCAAAAAAAACCGTAGGCGTAAATCTCCTACGGCTGGATTTCCTCATTTATTAAGAAACGAAAGACAGAACAGGCAGTCACCCTCTGTACGCAAATGCCCAAAATAGACATTGCAGATGTGAAAACCTTCATGATAGAGCCGCGCCAGATTGTCATAACCTTCCCCGACAACCTCCTCTGCCCCCTCACTGGCGGCCAAAAGAGCCTCCGCTTCTGCAGAATGGGCTGCAGGGTCCAATGGCGCTTCCCGCTTCAGAATTTTGCGGAGCTGTTCATTCTCCAGACTCAGCCTTTGGTTGGCTTCCATTAATTCTTTAACCGTCAACTTCCATTCTCCGAGACTGGCGCGCATACTTTCCATCTGCGCTTCCATCTCCTGCATGTGTGCAAAAATATTCATCTTCTCCAAGTTTCCACCCCGAAAGTAACCTTATATGGTTTACTTGACGACAACATCATCCATTGGAAGTTCCTTAACTTTGCCCACTTCGAACAACTGCACATGAACCGTGCGGCTTCCGGCATTGATGCCTACAACCTTACCATCACCTAATGAGGTTACGACAAGCTTGCCTACCGCCGGCATTTCTTCCTTCGTACTTTCGTAATTATCATGCTCAAATTTCAAGCAACACATGAGTCTTCCGCAAAGACCGGAAATTTTTGTGGGATTCAGCGAAAGATTCTGATCCTTGGCCATCTTAATCGATACCGGCTCGAAGTCGCCAAGCCAGGAAGAACAGCAGAGCACCCGTCCGCAGGGCCCCAGTCCGCCGAGCATCTTGGCTTCATCACGCACCCCTATCTGCCGGAGCTCAATCCGGGTACGGAAAATGCTTGCCAGATCCTTAACCAGCTCGCGGAAATCGACCCTTCCTTCAGCGGTGAAGTAAAAGATGATCTTATTGCGGTCAAATGTAAATTCCACATCCACGAGCTTCATTTTGAGGCCATGATCGCGGATTTTATTTAAACAGGTGGTAAAAGCATCCTTTGCAGCGCCTTTGTTCTCTTCCACCACACGTGCATCCGTTTCACCGGCAATCCGCATGACTTTTTTGAGAGGCAATACCACATCAGCTTCCTCAACCTCTTTTTTCCCTACGACAACTTTACCGTATTCGACCCCTCTTGCTGTCTCCACAATTACGCACTGGTCGCGTTCAATCGGAAAATCAAGCGGATCAAAATAATATATTTTACCCGCTTTTTTGAAGCGGACACCTACTACGCTGTACAAAAATTAACCCCCTTGTTTGCCGGTAAAAGGAACCCCTAAGCAAGTCCGCTCCCTGGTGATCCATGCTTGTCCTTCCTTATCCGTTAAACCCGTACTTCCAGGCTGAAGCGTTGATCCGGAGGATATATCAAAACTAACCCTTAACTTTCCAGTCGGATTAGGAATTGCTCCAGACACAATTGGGCATTGGCGTTGGAACGCAGCTTCCCCTTGCTCTCTGCAGCGAATTCCATATAAGCCACCCATTGCTCCGTGCTTCGTTGACGGGCATGTCTGGAAATGAAGTCTAACTGATCTATGAAAACGATACTTTCGTGCTTTCGGTACAGGAAGTAAAGCATATCTTTGAACCATAAGTGGAACATGCTGAACAGGATATCCAAATGTTCACCGAGCCCGGTCTTGAACAGCTTCTGCCCGGCGGTTGCTACCGCGGAGCTGCCCTTGCCCAAAGACTCCTTCGCTAATTGTAACACTAGATTTCTCATTTCTGCAAACCAATTCTGTGCCAAAAGTTCCCTGCAGCCATCAAGTCCCGAAGTCAGTGATACCGCACACCGTGCCAGTGGCACCGGGACCCCCTCGCTGGACAGTGCCTGGAGCATAATATCCGGATGCAGCGGGCTGAAAGGGATGCGCTGAGTTCTTGACTGGATTGTCGGCAGCAGGGAACTGCTGTTATCGGAAATAAGAATGCCCACCGCAGGTGCCGGGGGCTCCTCCAGAAACTTAAGCAGGCTGTTCGCGGCCTGCACCGTCATTCTGTCCGCTCCTTCTATAATATACACCTTCGGATTCACACCCTCTGAGCGGTATGAGAACATACGCTGCAGCTCACGGATCTGATCAATTTTGATGCTTGCCCCGTCAGGCTTCAGCAGCGATAAATCCGGATGATTTCCATGCTCCACCTTGCGGCATTCCAGACATTCTCCGCAGGCATCATCTTCACAGGCAGTACAGAATATAGCTTGCGCGAACATCAGCGCCGTTTTCATCTGACCACTACCGGATGGACCTGTGAACAGATAGGCATGGCTCACGGCATCCTTGCGCAGCGCGTTTTGAAGCAGCCGTTTGGCATCCTCCTGGCCTAATATATCATGAAAAGACATACATTCCTCCAAGTCTTTTAGAAAGAAAGGTTAATCAGCAGACCGCGGATTTCCCCTACACGCCCCAGCAGATCAATACGGCCCTGCTCGCTTTCCAGCAAATCATCAGCCAAATTGAGCAGCGCTGCATCAATCTCTTCCAGCAGCTTGTAGCGTTTACCGCGTCCACGGCGGTCCCAGCCCTTGGTTTCCTTCAGAGTAACACCGCGACGTGCGGTTTCCTCCAGAAACTTCTTGATCATATTGCGGTAAATCGCCAGCTCACGGACTGTCATGGATTTGGCCAAACGATCCCCTTGCTGCTGAATATCCTTGATCTTCTGGTTCAGTTCATCCATCGTCTTCTGTTCGCCTTGCTGCTGAAAAATATCAGTAAAGGTTTTCTGCTGAACGGGCCTTCCCGTTCCTTCAGCTGTCGGCAGCTCACTTTTTAAGGGCCTGTAGCCGGGATTAATTTTCAAAGGTTTCCACCGCCCTTTATGGGGTATCGCTCTATATTATACTCAATAATGCTCAAAACGATCGACAGGAAGCACGAATACTGTGGCTCCGCCAACTTGAACCTCTACGGGAAGCGGCAAATAAGAATCCGTTGTACCGCTCATTGGTGTGACAGGAGTGACAAGCTGCTCACGCACCTTGCAGCTGTTGCGAATAACCGTTAATACAGCTTCGACCTGAGAGTCATCTACACCAATCATAAATGTGGTATTGCCTGCCCGCAAAAACCCGCCTGTACTGGCCAGCTTCGTTGCACGGAAGTTTGCTTTGACTAGTTCACTCGACAACCGGTTACTGTCTTTGTCCTGGATAATTGCAATGATCAGATTCATCTTCGCTATCCCTCCTAAAAGTTTGTAAGCTTAGCTTCCTGAATTCAGTTCTTACAGAACTTGTTCCGACCGCATGCGCATAGTTTATTGTACACATAAGTTATATTAGACAAAGCGCCTTAAAAATCCTTCAATATCCGGTCTTTCAGCGTTTGGACAATGTCCTGCTCTACCATATGAATGGGACGGTTGGCATCTAGAACCACGATCCGCTGCGGATCAGACTCAACGACCTGCCGGTAACCCTCCCTAACCTTCCGGTGGAAGGCCATGCTCTCCAAATCCAGCCGGTTAACCTCCCGGTCCTGGTTGGCCGCAATCCGCGATAGCCCCACTTCGGGGTCCACATCGAGATAAAAGGTCAAGTCCGGCATACGGCCGCCGGTAGCGAACTGGTTGATGCTTCTTACTTGCTCAATTCCGAGTCCTCTGGCATAGCCCTGATAGACCAGGCTGCTGTCAACAAAGCGGTCACATAACACGGTAAGCCCTTCCTTGAGCGCAGGCTCGACCACTTCCGCCAAATGCTGACTACGGGAAGCCGCATACAGCAGTGCCTCTGTCCGCGCATCCATTGCGGTGTGAGCCGGATCAAGAATAATCGAGCGGATTTTCTCAGCAATTTCGATACCGCCAGGTTCACGGGTAATCAGATAGGGCATGGAATGATTCTGCAGATACGCAGCCACTCTACCGAGTACTGTTGTTTTTCCGGAGCCATCGCCTCCCTCCAGAGTAATAAAGAAACCTTCGCGTGCCACTTATGCGTCTCCGCCCTTCTTAATGTTGTAGACCTGAATGTGCTGTAAGGCTGGATCTGCACAAGCTTGGAACTTGGCTCCGCCCTGCCTGAGGTTAATCAGCCGGTTGCAGATGTGTTCGCTTATCCGCTCCCCTGGATATAAAAGCGGAATTCCCGGAGGATAAGGAATTACCATTTCGGCTGCCGTTCTTCCTGCACTATATTCAAGCCGGACCCCTTCGGTTTCCAAAGGATTCACCGGCTTCATGGAAAATAACACAGGGCTTGAGATTAAATCATTCGCAAAATTGTTCCACGTGGAATATTTGACGGAAGCTTGAACCTGACCTTCTGCCGGTTCAGTATGCAGGTACTCCGTTGAAAGCTCCTGTTTGGCTGTACTTTCGGGCGGGTTCGCCGATCCGCCTGATGTCTCCTCAGCGATCTCCCGCAGCGCAGCCAGCAGCTGCTGCGCATCTTCAGCCTTCGACCCCAGGCTGAAGGCTAGCACCACGTGCCGGTCGTCACTCATCTCCGGCACCATGCCCTTCTCTTCGAGCCTGCGCTGCAGCTCGAAGCCTCCCAGGCCCCCCGCGGCGTCATAAATGACCGCCTTGAAGGGGTCCTGGGTGCTGTACGCCGCCTGGCCCTGCGGCGGCGTACCAGCGGCGGCGGCTGAGCCAGCACCGCCGCAGACTCCCTGCAGCGGCGCTGCCGGCTGCAGCAGCCCGTAGCGCGGCAGCGTGGCCAGGCCGCGCCGCAGCACATCCACGGCGGCGAGCCCCGCCGTGAAGGCACCGGCGCCCTGGCTGTGCACCAGCCGCCGGGCCAAATCGAGCGAAGCCATCACGGGGTAGGATGGGCTGGAGCTCTGCACCATGGCGAGCCGCTGCCGGAGCAGCGCGCGGTCGAGCCATGGCCCTTGCACATGCAGCATGGCGCCCATCGTCAGCGCCGCCAGCATCTTGTGCGTGGACTGCACAACGCCGTCCGCGCCGCACATCAGCGCCCCCGCAGGCAGCGCGGGGTGCTGTCCATAATGCGCCCCGTGCGCTTCATCCACCAGCAGCGGAACGCCGCTGGTGTGGCAGACCCGCGCGAGGGGTGCAAGGTCGCTTCCCATGCCGTAGTAATTCGGCATGGTCACCAGAACAGCTGCGGCCTCAGGGTAGGCTGCAAGCGCAGCCTGAACCGCCTCCGCCGCCGGAGCTACGGCCAGCCCGCTTAGCGGATCGATCTGCGGCTCTATAAAAATAGCCTGCACCCCTGCCAGCATCAATCCATGGATAACGGACTTATGCACATTCCGCTGAAGGATAAGTGTCATTCCGGGTTCCGAGCATACCGTAAGAATCAGCGCCAAATTACCGGCCGTGCTGCCCCCAACGAGGAAAAAGCTCTCCTCTGCCCCAAAACAATCCGCCGCAAGCTCCTGCGCTTCCCTAATGACCCCTTCCGGATGATGAAGATCGTCCGTACCGGTAATCTCCGTCACATCGTATCCCATAACTTCACTTAAGAAACCGGCTGTTTCTGATCCGCGGTAGGCCTCGCCGTTCTTGTGTCCGGGCACGTGGTAAGAGATATTCCCCTTCATTCTATATTGCTCCAGCATTTCATATACAGGTGCCCTTCCAGGCAGAATTCTGTCCATCTTTTCTTCCTTCCCTGGGGGTTATCTTCTATTTTAACGCAATTATGCCCATACGCCTATATTTCCGCCAAAAAGCTTAACCTGCATAACAAAACAGCTCCTCCCGCCCACAAGCGCAGGTGAAGCCGTTATATTGGTTACTTCTAATCCATCCAGTACTAATTCAGTCTATCAACCGACTCTGCACCCTTCCGTTAAGCTTGCCACACACTCCATTTAAGCATTCTTCTGCAGATCGATCTTCTTCATCCGTCCCACAAAAAAGCGGTATTTGGCGTCTTCAGCCTCCGTACGCACCATCTCAGCTTCACAATCCTCACAAATGAAATGCGAGACAATCACAATTCCTTCTTCTTTCATCTGCCCGCAGATGATGCAGGCTTGCTCGGTTTGCTGTTCCATTACCATCCCACCTTGACTCTTTTAAGAACAGTATGATACACTTTCTATCATTTTAAACCTTTTCATAGACTTTTCCCATCCTTTACAGCCAAAATATATATATTCAGTACCCGCCAAACGGTGCTTCCGCCTCCGGCAGGTTTAACAAAACGCCTTCATCCGCCGATATTAGTAACATAAGGACTCGTGAGGAGGTCAGGGCTTTCTTATGGAAGCAAACAACAAAGGCTCAGCTACATTCTACCAATACAAATTAATCAAAAAAATCAATATCACTACCGCCTGGCTGCGTGTCTATATGGCGCTCCCCGTAATCTGTGTTGTGGTTGAAACCATTTTTCTCTCATGGTGGAGCATCCTATATATGATCATTGCTGCCCCAGTCATTCTATGGATCCATTATGTGATTTCACGTTCGGTTCTTCTGATTTCCGGCCATCCTATTGCTAAACGGTGGAAAATGTCATTTCACCTTCCATGGCTCGGATACATGCCAGATCAGTACATCAACTACGCTATTTTCCGTAAAATACAACTCCATAACCTTTGGATCGGTCTTTCCATTACTGCGCTCTTTATCGTCTGGGCCCCTCCCGCATTTACTGTATCTATGGCGGTTTGCCATCTCTGGGTGCTTCTCCCCCGATTGTATACACTGTTCCGGCTGAAACGCGAACAAAAGGACGGAATGTTAAAATTCACGCCCACGGATGCCTCTTACTACGCACAATAACTACTTCAGCTTATACATATGGTATCCCCGGCTCATTACAGCAAAAAAACGCCATCCAGTTCAAGGATGGCGTTTTTTTTATTTAGTTTTCAGTCCCTTGATTGAGGCCTTCTTTTCCTTGGGAATCATAACTATAAAGTAACCGTTATGCACAGTTAAGTGTACAATCAGTCCATCTTTCTGAAAAACCCGGGAATTTGTCGAATTTTCATCCTTCTGCTCTTCCCATCCCCAGGCTTCTATAGCCTCTAAGTAAGGCTCCGGTACGCCATCCTTTTCTTTGAGCTCAGGCATAGAATATCGGACATAGTCCATAGCCACATTAGTAGTTGTATGCTCTGTAGAATTAGCTTCCTTAGGCACCGGAAAGCTTTTCTCATTAAGAGCACCCTCAAAAGCATCCCAGGCAGGCTCTTTTGTTGTTCCGCAACCAGCCAGCATTACACCAACTATACAAACAATAAGTAAAATCCATAAAGGTCGGGTTCGCTTCATACCTTAAATCCTCCTTACCTCTACCGTGCATCTAAAGACACAAAAAAATTCAAAATTAGAATTTATCAGTAGTTCATTCGTATTAAGGATGTGCTTAATATTTGCACTTTACTATTATACTTGAGACACAAAGAGCGTCGGTAACAAAAATGTCACTCGATTGAAAGCGTTTTACTGTTTACTAACGCCGTCTTTAGCTGGGGAGTATAGAAGCTAAAAATTTTAGAGTTAGTTTACCTGAGAACCCTTATCTGCTCCCGACAGGTGAAACGACCCTTTCCCCGGCATCTGTCCTATCAGCTGGATTAACAGCAAATCCAAGTGGAAAAATGCACTTCAATCACCCAAATTCCACTATCCTATTAGCACTAGTTGGAAAAAGGGTACCGAATTGCCTGACTCGTATCCTTACCCGTGATATCTCTATAGAAAGCATTTGCGTTCAATTAAGTATACTAATTCCATCTCGCTTTCCAGCTGCTCCCCGTATCCTCATCTTCCGTATTCTTAATTTAAGAAACAAAGGAGCTCCATAGTTGCCCAAAAAACAAAAAAGCCACTGTCGATTGCTCGACAATGGCTTCATGTGCTTGGCGGCGTCCTACTCTCCCAGGACCCTTCGGTCCAAGTACCATCGGCGCTGGAGGGCTTAACGGTCGTGTTCGGGATGGGTACGCGTGGAACCCCTCCGCTATCGCCACCAAAC
>NZ_FNGM01000029.1 GCF_900102965.1 Paenibacillus jilunlii
CACAGCTTTTTTTACGATGGCGAGCTCCTCTTCGACGTCTGCAATTCGCTGCGCCCTTGCCTGTAATTCTTTTTCTTGTTCCAACAGTCGCTGCTCGAGTTCACGAACCTTTTCCGCACTGTTTACAGGTTCATTCCCGAACTCCCGATACTTTGCCAGCCAGTTGTGCAGTACGCCAGGGGAGATGCCCAGCTCCTCACCAATCTCCACCACCGTCTTCGTCTGTTCCTGAATATACTTGACCGTTTCTCTTTTAAACTTTTCATTGTACCGTTGCCGTTGTTCACCCATGTGAACACCTCCTCGTTAAGTTCATTATTCATACTCTCTTAACGGGTGTCCACTTTTTATTCTACTTTCATTTTTCCACTTAGCCTGCTGAGCGCGGGGGGCTCGGGCCAATTAGCGTTACTTTTTCCACTTAGCCTGCTGAGCGCGGGAGGCTCGGGCCAATTAGCGTTACTTTTTCCACACTTTTTTATTCGGCATGTGATTGTCTGTATGTGCTGGGAGAAATGCCGGTTAACCGCTTGAACGCTCTGCGGAACGAATGCGAGCTGTTGTAGCCTACCCGTGCTGCAATCTCATCCACCGTGTACCGGCTGTCCTTCAGCAGGACCGCCGCCTGATCCATCCGCACTTTGATCAGATGATCGGAATAATTCACGCCGGTCACCTCCTTGAACAGCTGGGAAATATATTTTTCCGGCCGCTCCACATGTTCAGCTACCCGGTACAGGGTTAGTTCGGAGTCCGAATACATATCCTCGGTGTACTGGTAGATCTGCTTAATAATCTGAGTGTGCGCATCTTTCTTTTTATTGGTGATGTATCCGCATAACCCCTCCATGATGGCATGAAATCCGGCCTGGATGTGGTCCAGCGGCTCCGTGGAGCTGATGTCAATGATCCGCCGTTTGGCACTTTCGAACAGCGGGGATTCCATGAAGGTTTTTTGGTCCAGCAGCTTGAGAAAGGTGCCCTTCATCTCCCCGATCAGCTGATGCTTCATCTCAATGGACAGCTCCCGTTCACCAAGATTCTGTGCAAAGATCGCATCGATGATACGTGTGGCTTCGGCCAGTTCCCCGGCACGCAGCGTGCTGATCAGCCGCTGCTCCGTATCCAGCGGATAGTAGTAGGTCGTGTTCTCGATTTGCGCCTCATGATTCCACAGGATACCTTTCTTGTTCATATACACGGCGTATTCCAGCGCCTGCTTCGCCTGCTCAAAGGACCCGCTGACCTCTGTAACTGAAGCGAAATAGCTCCCGAACCCGGCCTGGACTGAAATCCGGTATTCCTTCAGGACCAATTGCGTAAGGTTCTCCATAATGTGCGTAACCGCCACTTCCTGGTCCGCTGCAGATTCCCCGGAGCCGGAGAAAAACAGGCAGACCATTTTGTCCGAGCCCATGTCGGCCATGGGGAGCGGTCCGGTTAGCGCAGCAAGCGCCTGCTTCACCAGCAGCCGGGCGGCGTTCAGCTCATTGAGGATCTCCACACTGTCCATGCCGGAGTAGCCGTTGATCTGGATGATCCCGGCATAGCCGGTTCCCTGATTCAGCCCGATATCCGCCTGGGCGGCAGCAGAGACAATTTCCTCCCGCGACTCAAATTCCCCGGCAATCAGCCGCTTGATAAAAGCATCCCTGACTAATGGAAGCTGGCGGTGAAGCTCGCTTTCCAAAAGCTTGTTCTTGGTAATCATATTGGCAATATTCCCGCTCAGGAAGTCGAACTCACTCTGCTCCACCGTTTCTTCTTTGCCGAACTGCTCCTTCATCACACTGAGCATCCGGTTAATCGGAGCACTGTTCCGGTAAGCAAGCACAAGTCCGGCCAGCAAACCAAGGAACAACGCGCCTCCGGTGATCAGCCAGGACATGTATTTGATCTTATTGGCATTCTCCAGCAGAATACTGCGGGGGATTCCCGCCTGATACACCCAGCCATTCGTATCTGAACGGGTGGTAATCACGAGATCATCCTGGTAAAACTGGCTCACCTTGCCCTTGTCGAACGAGGAATCCGCGTTCAGCCTGCTCATATACGGCTCATCTTTCCCTTGCAGCACGATGGTCTTCCCGTCTGCATCGCTGATATGAACCCAGCCCCCGTAACGCTCGGTCAGGCCGGACAGCAGGCTGGCAATGATTTTCTCATCGATAATCACGACCACAACGGCAGGAGAAGAATCATTGAAGCTGTCGAGCGGCAGCGACTGCATGTAGGTGATGACCGAGGTTTGTGCACCTTTGCTGACAAAAGCGCTTAGCGGCCTGATTTCACTCCGGTGGGTTTTCTCTAGTACCTGCTTCTTCCACTCTGCCTGCGGCAGATCGTTATAGTGAAAAATCTCATAGTAATGCTCGGGGCGGTAAGAGGAGCCTGGGGTTAGGACCAGATCGTAATTGGCGAGATAAATATAATAATCCTGCAGAAAATCATTTGTCTGACCGAAGGTCAGAACATTGCGCATGGTCCTCCAGATTCCGTAAACATTGGTCTCCCGGCCGCGTTCATTCAGCAGCACGTTCAGTTCAGGATTCACCGCCAGCTGTCTTGTCAGCCCCTCCACCTCGGCCATCCGCCGCTCCAGAATTTCCTGGCTTTTTTGCAGCTGGATCACACTGTTCTCAATGGAGATGGACTCGGTTACAGCAATCGATGTGCGGTAAGACATGTAGCCGCCTATGCTTGGAATAATTAGAATAACGATGTAGGAGATTAGAAATCTGCGGAAAACCTTGGAGTATTTGAGCATCGCTTGATTCTCCTCTCAGTTGGTAGCGCTCACATAGCATAAGCTTAAAACAATTTGCCTCACAGTCAAGTCTTTGTCCTCTATCAAGAGTCCGCATCACCAGAAACCATTGCTGCTCCGGTTCCTTCTCATACAGGTTTTAAGTCATTAATCTCCTGTTTTCATTGCCTGGGAAATGATGTGCAAGCTGCGGCGAATTTTTCCAGACTCATTATATTTTGAAAAGGAGCCGTTGCCGGCTCCTTCTGTTCATCTGCTCCTATCCTGATAAAACCATCAATGCGGAAATTGGCGGCTATTCGCTCAGCTCTTCACCGCCTCCAGCTCTATCCTTGTATGCATGGGCGGTGGAAGCTTCAAGTATATCCTTGAATGCCCAGTGTGTAAGCGGCACATCGCTCCATGGGGAGGCTTTTGCTCCGAAGAGCGGGCCTCTGCCAAGAGCTCTGTTAACAGCCGTAACAGCTTCGGCACGGGTCAGCGCCTTGCCGGGACGGAAAGTGCCGTCTGCATAGCCATTCAGGATACCTGCTCCCTGTGCCTGAAGAATGGCTGATAATGCCCAGTGACCAGCGGCAACATCCGTAAATCCTCCTCCTGGGACATCATTACTCTTGCTCAGTTGTGCGGCCAGACTGGCCATTTCTGCACGCGTAATCTGCTCTTTCGGCTTAAAGCTGCCATCGGGGTAGCCGGTCATCAAGCCCATTTCCACTGCGCCCGCTATAGCTTCCGCCGCCCAATAACCGGCGGGGACATCGCTAAAGGCTGCCGCCGCTCCTTGCTTCTCCCCGGCGGCGGCCTTGAAGAGCAATGCCGCCATCTCGGCACGGGTAATCTTCTGATCCGGCTTGAAGGAGCCATCCGGATAACCGCTCATGTATGCCGAATGCTTCATCACCGCATCCTGCTCAGCTTGCGGAGAAGCACTTGGAGCAGGAGTGGCTGATGGAGACGCGGATGGGGCCGCAGATGGGGCCGCTGTAGCCACCGGTCCCGGATTGACCCGACCCGGAGTTTCCGTGGAGTCAGCCGACGGTGTTGGTGTTGATATTGGCGTTGAGGTTGGCGTCGGCGATGGGGTCGGTGTTGGTGTTGGTTGTTCACCCGGATCTGTGCCACCTGCGCTGACAGTGAATTTCAACTGGTCTGCAAACATCAGCGTACCCGATTTCTTCACTGCCTTCAGCACGTGAGCACCGTCTGTCAGCTTTTCAAGGCTGAACAGGTTCTGCAGAATCTGCCGGTTATCGCTGTAGGCGCTCACGGTCTGAACGGGTGCCCCGTCCAGGTAGATTTCCATATTGCCCATATCGGGCCCTTTAGGTCCAAGCAATGCGATTCCGGTCCCGCTGAACGTATACTCGAAATAATCACCGTCTGTCTCCGTAAAGTGAACATCATTCTGATAATCGCCATTGAAGGAAAATTTGAGCTGGAGACTGCCCCCGGACTGCGCGTCGAGATACGCAGCCTTAAGCGTTACAGTATCTCCTGTAAGTGTATAATCCGTGCCCTCTGCCAGCTTATAGGCGCCCTGGCTGATGCCGCCGAACAGCTCCGGCTGACGCAGCAGCTTCACTTCGATATCAGCGGGGGCAGCTTTGTCAAAGGCGGCTTCCACCGGGCTCACCAGGTCGGGTATTTCCACCTTAAGCATATCCAACAGCATGAAGGTGCCTGATTTTTTCACGGCCTTCAGAGTATGGAAGGCTTCGGGCAGGCCTGTAATGCTGAACAGATTCTGCTGAGCCTGACGTCCGTCATGGTAGGCGCTGACTGTTTGCTGGAACTGATTGTCCACGTAGATATCCATGTCGCCTTGTGAAGTATCCGTTTCGGTATACAACTGAATGCCTGTGCCTCTAAAGGTGTATTCGAAGGAATCGCCATTTTTCTCGGTGTACTGTACATCATCCTTGTAGTCGCCCATTCCTCTGCCGGTACTCCTTGACCAGGAGCCGTTGTAGACAATCGCCGGATCGTCATTGTTAATCATCGAGTAGCGGACCAAAGCGGAGCCGGTGATGTTCACCATCAGCCCCCCGCTTGCGCCTCCGTCAAAAAAGAACATGAGCTCCGCAGCGCCTGACGGCAGATTAAAAAGGTATTCCTTCTTAATCTTCACAACGCCTCCGCTGACGGTATAGTCGCTTCCTTTCACCAATGCCGACCCGCCGTTCTTGATCTCCAGCAGGGAGTCACTGCCCGCAGGCAGCGTTACCGCTACATCGGCCTGCTTGTCAGGCGCCTTGTCGAAGGTTCCTGTGACAGGGTTAAGCAGTTGATTGACGCTGATCTTCAGCGCATCCAGCAGCATATACTGGCCTGAGCCTTTGACAACCTTGAGCGTATGTTCTCCATCCGCAAGGCCTGTGGCACTGTAAACCACTTGCTGGACTTCCTTGGTCCCTGGGGTATAGGTGCTTACCGTCTGTGGACTCGCGGCATCATCCAGATAGACCAGCACATCCCCTTGCGAAGAATCCTTCTCCGTCAGCAGGTCAATACCCGTGCCTTTGAAGGTGTACACGAAGGAATCGCCTTCTGTCTCAGTGTAGTGCACATCCGCCCCGTAATCTCCGGCGGTTCTTCCGGACTGCGAGGACCAGGTGCCGTTGTACACGATGCCGCTGTCATTGTCGTTAATATACACCGAACGGGTAACCGGGTTCGGGGGAAGTTCTCCGCCCGGCTGTCCATCCCCGGGAGCTCCCGCCGAATCCGTGATCTTCACAGTGATATCCTGTGAACCTGGTGTCTGCTCTTTCCCTCCGTTACGCTGCCAGGCGCCGGTATAGCGGACATTTGTATCGTCGTCGTTGACGATAGAGGTGCCGCTCTTGGCTGTTACTTTGAGCATCCGGGAAGCATGGGGTTCCAGCACTCCGCCGCTGTAGCCCGTATCGAAGGTGCCCAGCTCGCTGCGGCTCCACAGATCGCGGACCGAAGCCGGCCCCGCAAGGCCAATGTCGCTCCATTTCACATCGACTGCGGCGCTGCGGCTGCCGAGGTTGAACAAGGCGACATTATAGGTTCCGTCGCCATTGTTGGCAAACCAGACCTGCTGCTGGGTATCCATCGACACCGGGTGAGCCGGATGCCCGGCCTGATTAACGGCGATTACCTCGTCGTTGGTCAGCAGCTCCAGGCCATAATCATCCAGCCGGGTCATATCGTTGCCGAGATAGAGCTGTGCCGCAGATACCGCCCAGAAGGTCATGGCCGTCTTCCGCTCATCCTTCGTCAGTCCGTCCATGGCACCGTTCCCGACATTCAGGGAATCAAAATCATTCCAGCCGCCGGGACCGGCATCTCTCCACCAGATGGCCGCGTCCGGGAACAGCCTGGCAATATTGGCCCACTGGGTCAATCCGACGCTGCTGTCATAGGACTCCACATCCCACTGAATCCGCCAGCCGTTGGCATATTTTTTCCAGAAGTCCACATAGTTGTGGTCCAGCGCCCATGAAAGCTCGAACCAGATATCATGCTTCGCCAGCGCCTTGGACCAGGCCTCGACATCTCCGCGTGCATCACGGCTGAGATTGTTGATGCCCGACCCTGGAGTCACACTGTCGAACTTCACGAAGTCAATGCCCCATTCCCTAAGAAGATCGGCAATCGAGTCGATATACTTCTGGGCGCAGGGGTTGCTGAAGTCGATTTTATAGGTGTAGGAGTTCCAGTAATCCATAATTTTTAGCGGCTGTACCGCAATATCGCGTACCCGGCATTCCCCATTCGTTCCGTAGATTTCAAGGTCATTGTTATACGCTTCAATCGACAGGCCCGGAATCAGATAAATTCCGATCTTCTGCCCGTTGTTATGCACATAATCAATAACCTCCTGAAAACCGTCCGGATAACGCTCAGTGTTCGGCAAAGGCCGCCCGTATTCATCCATACCGCCATTCCAGCCTGCATCAATATTAATATACTCATAGCCGTGCGCTTGCAGCTTCTCGTGCATGGCGTCAGATTGCTTCTTGATGCTCTCTGCCGATATCCAGTTGCCGGCTGGATCATACACCTGCATACTGTAGCTGCTCCAGCCCATATATGGCTTCTGCGCCAATGCTTTGTCCGCTGCCTCCGCCGCGTTCCTTGCAGTTCCCGCCACTCCGGCCTGTACAGCCACCATCATAAACAGCAGCAGACTGATCCCGATCTTTTTAGCCAAAGACTTCAAATCTCCCAGCTCCCCTCGCAGTTTATAAAGCGCTTTCCTTTTCTGCCAGACTCATCAGCACGGAAACCGCTCCGAATGATAGCGCTTTCCATACGAGAAGATCATAGGGGGAGCCGCCCCGTTTGAATAGGTACAATTGCGGTGTTCGGCGTACACCTCCCCCGGTTCCCAGGGGGCAAATCCCGTTAGAACAGCCAAATTTCCTTAGGAGGTATTTATACCTCTCATTTCACTCCGTACGCCGGAAACCCCGAATTCAGAGGTATTTATACCTCTCATTTCACTCCGTACGCCGGAAACCCCGAATTCAAAGGTATTTATACCTCTCATTTCACTCCGTGGCCCGGAGGCGCCGAATTCAGAGGTATTTATACCTCTCATTTCACTCCGTACGCCGGAAACCCCGAATTCAGAGGTATTTATACCTCTCATTTCACTCCGTACGCCGGAAACCCCGAATTCATAGGTATTTATACCTCTCATTTCACTCCGTAGCCCGGAGGCGCCGAATTCAAAGGTATTTATACCTCTCATTTCACTCCGTGGCACGGAAGCGCCGAATTCAAAGGTATTTATACCTCTCATTTCACTCCGTACGCCGGAAACCCCGAATTCAGAGGTATTTATACCTCTCATTTCACTCCGTACGCCGGAAACGCCGAATTCAAAGGTATTTATACCCCTCATTTCACCCCGTAGCCCGGAAACGCCGAATTCAGAGGTATTTATACCTCTCATTTCACCGTTCAGTAGGACTACGTGCTTACCTGCCATTAAATTTTCGTACGCCGCCGTTTGTCTCAATCATCATTTTCTATACAAAAACCCCGAGGGGGTATAATCCCCTCGGGGTTCCGAGCTTCTCTCAAGCTTTCTCAGGTACTCTTAATCTCACTCAGACCCACTCAAGTACTCTTAAGATCACTCAATCTCACTCAATCTCACTCAATCTCACTCAATCTCACTCAAGATCACTCAAGATCACTCGAGCTCGCTTAATCTCACTCAGGATCACTAAAGCTCGCTTAATCTCTCCCAATCTCTCTCAAGCACTCACCAATCAACACAACTGTACAACTACACCGGCTCTTCGACAGGATGCTCCTCAGCAGACTGAAGATTATGGAGCAGCCGGGGCTTCACTTCGTTCACCACTTCCTGAAAACGGTCACACAGAAAAATCAGCTGATCGATTTCCTTCCGGCCCACTTTCTCGATGATCTCATTTAGAACACTGGAATAACGGGCCAAATTCATCTGCAGAACGGCCTGGCCCTTCTCCGTTAGACAAATGTAGATCACTCTGCGGTCCGAGGTGGACATCACCCGCCGGGTATATCCCTTCTCTTCCATGCTGCTGATCATTTGCGAAGCGGTAGGCCTGCTGATCTGAAGCAGCTCGCTTAATTTGGAGATCATCACCCCTGGGGAGGCCTCCTTCTCCTGCTCCGCTTTTTGCATGCTGGCGTGAATCACGAACATTGTCAAAAATTCCGCACGCGGAATGGAGGCAAACAGTTGGGGACGCGTAGTCAGACGTTTTATATTTTCCAGTGCAATGAGCAGCTTTCTCTCTTGACTGTCCTGGGTATCCATAAGGCACCTCCGGTTAATGGTTGGGAGCAGAGGATGGAAAACAACCTCATTTTATTTAGATTACCTACCTATTTTACAAAAATCAAGGAAAACTCAACTTAATTTATTAAATTTCAAAAAATATTTAGTTGTACTATGCTTTTATTTTTTGTATGATACATAAAAGATAGTTTGGCTACCTAATTAGAATGAAGGAGAGGAATCATTGTGGAGCATCTCACGCAAAAGAAAAAAGTTACCATTATGATCGCATTAATGGCGGCTATGTTTTTCGCGGCAATCAACCAGACGATTGTAGGCACCGCGATGCCGCGCATTATTGCGATGCTGGGAGGGATTGAGCATTACACCTGGGTCATCACCATCTATATGCTCACCTCCACTATCGCTACCGTGCTTGTCGGCAAGCTGTCCGACATTTATGGCCGCAAGCCGTTCTTGCTTGCCGGGATTATTATTTTCGTGATCGGGGCTTTCCTGTCGGGACTGTCGGCCAACATCTTTCAAATGATCACTTACCGCGGGATTCAGGGGATCGGCGGCGGGATTCTGATGTCCGCGACGGTAACTGCCGTAGGGGATTTGTTTGCTCCAAGGGAAAGAGCCAAGTGGACGGGAATTATGATGGCAATGTTCGGATTCTCCAGCGTCATCGGGCCTACCCTCGGGGGCTTCATGATTGACCATATGGCCTGGAAGTGGATCTTCTGGATCTTCCTGCCGCTGGGCATTGTGGCCTTTGTCATGATCTGGAGAATGTTTCCCAAAACGACACGCGCCGCTTCCGAGTCTATCGACTATCTGGGATCGGTTTTCCTCTCGCTCAGCATTGTGGCCCTGCTGCTCGGATTCTCCTGGGCAGGCACCCAATATGACTGGGGATCCCCGCAAATTCTCAGCCTGTTCGCAGCAGCGGTGGTCTTCGCGGTCATTCTGATTCTGATCGAGCGCAAAGCCAAAAGCCCGGTGCTGCCGCTCTCGCTGTTCAAAAATTCGATCATATCCCTGTCGATGATTATCGGCTTCCTGATGAATGCCGGCATGATGGGCGCGATGATCTATCTGCCGTTCTTCGTGCAGGGCGTGGAAGGTGTATCGCCTACCAATTCCGGCTTCATCAATATGCCGATGTCCCTGATGATGATTGTGCTGAGTACACTGGTCGGCCGCTGGATTTCCAAATCGGGAAAATACAAGCGTTATGCCCTGATCGGCATGCCGTTTATGGTCGCGGCGATGCTCATCATGGCCTTTATGAACAGTATTGCGATGGCCGTGGCCAGCATGATCATCTTCGGGATTGGTCTGGGCCTTGCCATGCCGGTGTTTACATTAACCGTGCAGAACGCGGTTGCACCCGCCATGCTGGGTGTCGCTACCGCCACCTCAACGCTGTTCCGCAACCTGGGCGGCACGATCGGTATTGCCATTATGGGGACGGTTATGAATACAACCCTGACCCATAAGCTGGAGAATGCAGTTCATTCCGGGCAGGGTCCCGATATGTCCAAACTTGATGCAGAATCCGCCCGGCAGCTGTCGGCGTTCATGAATCCGCAAATGCTGCTGGATCAGCCCAAGCTGAAGGAGCTGCATGCGACACTGCCGGAACAGATCCGGCCTCTCTTCAACCAGCTGATTGAGATGCTGCGGTCCGCCCTGAGCGATTCCTTGACCGTTGTATTCCTAAGCGGTACAGCGCTTCTGGTCATAGCGGCACTTCTGGTGGTATTCCTCAAAGAGATTCCGCTGCGGTCCAGCGAAGCCAGAACAGAGGTCAAAGCCGGGGAAAACGCAGCAGACAGCAAACTGAAGGAGCAGGCGCCTGCTGTGCAATAAGCATGGAAGGTAGTTTTATAAAGTGAAGGTAGTTTATAGAGTGAAGGTAGTTTATAGGTTGAGGGCAATTTATAGAGTGAAGGTAGTTTATCGGGTGAGATGTCCCAAATCAGCGTAAGCTGCGGGGCATCTCTTTTTTATATATGCGCGGGTTAAAATTCGTCCTGCCGGTTGTTCAACTGTTCAAAATAATCATACACGCTGTTCAGCAGCTGCCGAAGGGTGTCGCTCGGCTCCTTGCCCAGATAATCAATCATTCCCTTAAAGGTTTCATGGGTTCTCACCGTAACCAGCTCTGCCAGGTGCTCACCCCGGTCCGTCAGCGTAATCTCGCTGATCCGGCGGTCCTGGGCATCTGTAGTGCGGATGGCGTATCCTTGGGAAATCAGACTATTGACCATTTGGGTAACTGTGGGGGAAGTGACCTTAAGCTGCTTGCTGAGATCGGAGACGGTCTGCCCTTTCCTGCCTTCCCGTTCATTTCCCTGTCTGATCGATACCAGCATCCGGAGCTCGCTTGGCTTCAGACTGGATATGGAGTTCCTGCGCCAATTCAACCGGGAAAATTGCTGGAACGCTTCTATTAAAGCATCAATATTTTCATAGTCGTCCATTTCGTCTGTCATCGGTACACCTCATATGCTCAATTATCATAGTAATTATAGCCTAAACGCTTCGTAAAAAAAATTCGCCCGCACACAGGGGCAGGCTTGTCTTATTCTGATGCTTCTTCAAGAATGGCTGTATTGAATTTCCGCAATAGCTCTCCAAAAATCACACGTTCCCCATCGCTCCAATTGCTGAGCATTTTGCCGATGCTGTCCTGCCGTGCCTTCTTGTTCTCGTTCAGCACTTCGAGGCCAGCTTCCGTCATTTCCAGCGAATACGCCCGGCCATCAATGGGGTCAGGGATGCGCCTTACATATCCTTTTTGCTCAAGCGCTGCCGCCTGTCTGCTGACCGTCGAAATATCCAAGTGGAATTCATCGGACAGCGCCTTCACCCCGGCCGAGCCGTAGGAGTCGATTTGATACAGCAGCAGATAGGCGGAGCGGTCCAGATTGCCGGTTTTTTTATAAGTGGTCATTGAAACCAGGCGGCGCACCAGGATGGCCATCTCCAGCTCTATGACATCAACTGCATTATTCATGGCGTTGTATCCTTTCTTCTTAAGTTGAATCTACATATTATGATCATTGACATTACCATCCCCGCTTGTATAATACAAGTATATACTTTCATTATACAAGTTATTTTCCGGAAAGATAAGCTGCGGAGGGACATTATGAAAGCTCATGAATTTATGATCAGACAAGTATACAAAGTCAAGGAAGCCGATACGGTGCGGACCTTTATCGAACGCTGTATTCAGTTCCGCATCAGCGGCATGCCTGTGGTCAATGATAGAAATGAAATCGTCGCCTATTTAAGCGATGGGGATATCATGCGTTATATCGGCAGACATGAAGATCTGATCGTCGATTCTTTTTTTCAGATCAATGTATTTGTGGGGGATAATGAGGAGTTCGAGGAACGGACCCGCAGACTGCTGGACCTGAATGTAATGGATATCGCCAAGAAGAAGGTCATCACTGTTCCGTGGGACGAAGATATTGAAAGAATTGCAACCATTCTCGGCAAAAAACAGATCAAAAAAGTCCCGGTCGAGCGGAACCGGGTGCTTGTCGGCATTATCAGCCGCGGCGATGTCATCCGTCACAGCTTTAAAACCCTGCTCTAACCCGGATCGGGGCCATCCGATCCGTTCAGCCTCCGGCTGCCTGTCAACAGATTACCTGTTCCAGCCGGAGCCGCTTCAGCTTTGCCAGCTTCATGTTATCCCCGCACTCCACACACTAGAGGCCTCTTCCTTATTTCTCCGGCTCCTGGCCGCACAGCCCATAGAAAAAGACATGGAACAGCTCATCCAGGAATTGATTCTTGTCCTTATGCTTCGCCGCACTGTCCAGTATTTCCCCGGAGCTCTTGATATACATCTGGATCATCACCAGCACCGCTTCCACGGATACCTTTTGCGAAATTTCTCCGCTGGCCTTGCCCTCCTCCACCATTTGGACCATCAGCGGCGTGACCCTGTCATCATACTGCTGCTGGATATACTGGTACATCGCCTGATCATCGAACAGGATCTCTTTGACAAGTCCAGGGCTCAGGTTAGAGTAAGTTTCCTTATCCTTGAGAATAAAATAGGTGATCCGCTCCTTCAAGGTTTTCTGCTGCCGCATCTCTTCTTCGAACTCCAGAAGGGATTCCTCCACAAAATCCTTAAAGGACTCGCTGATCAGCGCCTCCTTGCTGCCAAAATAATTATAAATCGTCACCTGGGATACCCCTGCCGCCTTGGCAATATCGGCGATCCGCAGTTTTTTGATCTCCCAAGTCTTCAGCAGCTCCATGGTTGTCTTCATGATTTTATTTTTGATCAGGGCTGCTCTCTTCTCAAAACCGTTCATCTTCGTCCTCCTAAGCGGCCTATATAGAAAATATGCTATTCCAAAAATAATGAAATATAAAAGACAAATAATTTCATAATTATATTGACTTCGCCTAATCCCAGGACTATTATAACATATGAAATAATCAAGCAATAATATTTCATCATTTGTTGCGGAGGTGGCGTCATGCTGAAGGTTGAAGGGCTCAGCAAGCGGTTTGCAAATGGCAGAGGCATTGACAATGTATCATTCACAGTACATCAAGGCGAGGTGTTCGGATTCCTGGGACCAAACGGGGCGGGTAAATCCACAACCATCCGCCACATCATGGGGTTCATGCAGCCGGATCGCGGCTCGGTGACGATTGGCGGGCTAGACGCCTGGAAGGGGCAGGGAACGGTGCAGAAGCTGACCGGGTATTTGCCGGGAGAGATTAACTTTATCGACGGCATGACCGGCACAAGCTTTCTCGATTTCATGACCTCGATGCAGGGCGTGAAGGATACCTCCAAGCGGAACCGCCTGATCCAGCGCCTGCAGTTCGATGCCGCTACGCCCATCCGCAAAATGTCCAAAGGCATGAAGCAAAAGGTCGGCATTGTGGCCGCCTTCATGCACAGCCCGAAGCTCATTATTCTGGATGAGCCGACCTCCGGTCTGGACCCGCTGATGCAGCGGGTATTTATCGAGCTGGTATTGGAGGAAAAAGCAGCGGGAACCACCTTTCTGATGTCCTCGCACAGCTTTCAGGAGATTGAGCGCACCTGTGACCGGGCGGCGATTATCAAGGACGGCCGGATTGTCACCGTCAAGAATATCCACGAGCTGCAGTCCATGCAGCGCAAGCTGTTTGAGGTGGTCTTTGCAACACAGGAGGATGCCGGAAGGTTTGCCGCTTCGGGACTGCAGGTCGAATCGCATGAAGGCAACCGGGTGCGGATCGCCATTCAAGGCGATTATGCGGCATTTACACAGGAGCTGGCCCAATATGCCGTACGCAGCATCGACATCTCTACGCAGAATCTGGAGGACATTTTCATGAACTATTATGACCGGGACCGCGAGGTGAATGCAGAATGAACTTTTCACTCTATAAAGAAATGATGCGGGTTAATCTGAAGGGGATTATGAATTACGCCATGGGTTCAGCTTTTTATATGCTGTTCATGATCTGGCTGTATCCCGGTCTTGGCGACAGTACAGCAGCCATAGATGAACTGGTCAAGGCGATGCCGGAAGGCGTAGGCAATGCGTTCGGGCTGAACAGCGGCTTTGCAAGTGCCGAGGCTTTTATCTCCGGGGAATATTACGGGCTTATTCTCGTTCTGATCCTGTCCATCGTCTGTGTGCAGCTCTCTACTCAGCTTATCGCCCGGCTGGTGGACCGCGGTTCTATGGCCTATCTGCTGGCCACTCCGACCACGCGCCGCAAGGTGGCCTTCACGCAAGGCATGGTGCTGGTCACCTCTCTCTTCATAATATTGGCGGTCACCCTGCTGGCGGGGTTTGCGGGCAAAAGCTGGTTTCTCGGCACTAAATATGAATTCGACATGAGCCGCTTCACCCAGCTGAACACCGTGGCCTTCATGCTGTTTTTCGCCATCGGCGGGCTGTGCTTCCTGGTCTCCTGCGCCTGCAATGACGAGAAGAAGGCGCTGGGTATCTCCGGTGCGGTCACCTTCGGCTTCTTCACGCTCGACCTTCTCGGCAAAATCAGCGATAAGCTCGACGTGCTGCGCTACTTCACCCTGTTCAGCTTCTACCGCCCCGCCCATATTGTGCAGGGCACAGCCGAAGTGACGCAGATTTGCCTCTGGCTGCTGCTGATCGGACTTGCGGCTTTTGCCGCAGGCATCCAGATCTTCCGGCGGCGGGACCTGCCGCTGTAAGTGGATCAGGCGGCGCTGCTTAGGCGGCGCTGCTTAGGCAGCGTCTGCACCGGGCAGCACGCCCCTCCGGCAATGGCCGGTTCATCATTCAGTTGCGGCCCCCTCCTTTTTGTGTCATTGTAATATCAGGTTTAGATTTGACCTCTTTACCTGATCGGGATACTTATCAATAAGGAGAGACCCTTGTGCTGCCTATTCATGAACTTATACCTAATTCCAGAACCAAAGAGATGTACTTATCTGTCCGAAAAAAAGGGACCGTATCCAAACAAACACTGCTGGAGGAAAGCGGCCTGACTGTCAGCACCTTGACCCGGATTCTTGACGAGCTGCTTGCCCAGAACCTGCTGCTGGAGGTAGGCTTCGGGGAATCCACGGGCGGCAGACGGCCCACCCTATATGAAACCAATCCCGCCTATGGCTATGTCTTCGGCCTGGAAATCTCCCGGACGTTTTCCAGGCTGGTGCTTGCAGATCTCCATCTAAATCTGCTCAATGAATATTCATGGCCTATGGATGAGCAGGCCACGCCGGAACGCCTGATCGAATCGGTTCATGCCCAGGTGCTGCGGATGCTGGAGCAAGCCTCCATTGATATCAGCCAAGTTATCGGGCTTGGTATCGGAGCCGTCGGCCCCTTGGACCGCAAGGAAGGAATGATTCTGGAGCCAGCCGGCTTTGCAGCTCCGGGCTGGTCACAGGTTCCGGTCAAAGAACGGCTGGAGCAGCTTCTTGATGTGCCCGTGTGTCTGGATAATGGAGCCAATACCGCGCTGCTTGGCGAATATTGGGCCGGCGGCGACCGGCGGCAGCATCAGCTGCTCTATCTTCATGCCGGGATCGGGCTGCGCTCCGCGATTATGAACGAAGGCCGGATTCTCTATGGTGTCATCGACACGGAAGGGGCCGTCGGCCAGATGATCATTGAGAGCTCCGGCGTTCCTTCCAGCGTGCCGGGCGGCAATTCCGGCGCATGGGAATCCTATGTTTCTATCCGCACCCTGGAAATGCAGGCCCGGGAGGAATGGAAACGCGGCAGACCCACCTTGCTCCGTGAGCTGGCTGACCGCCCGGAGGATATTGAATTCGCACATTTAGTTGAAGCGTTGCAGGCCGGGGATTCTATGGTGCATGGAATATTCGGGCAGGCGGCAGCCTATTGCGGCATTGGTCTGGCCAATCTGATCAATATTCTCCATCCGGAGGAGGTCATTCTGGGCGGCCCCCTGTTCTCGGCTGCGGATTTCTTCTATCAGGAAGCCACAAGGACTGCCCTCGAGAAGACCTACTACCGCGGGCAATACAAGGTCCGCTTCACTCAAGGCAGCTTAAGCGACACGGCCGTCGCCGCCGGGGCAGCCGCCCTCATCCTGAATCAGCTTACCGGTTGAGGAGGCTGTGATCACCCCAAAGCCGTAAGGTTAGCCGCGGCTGGCAGCCTGTGCCAGCTCGGAGAGCCATTTTCCCCGCTCTCCTTCGGCTTTGGCGGCGATTCTTTTCAGCTTGTCCGCTCCGCCCCAGATCAAGTACACGATATGCTCCACCTCATGGCGCTTAAGGCCGCGAACTTGTTCCAGCAGCAGCCTGAGAATCCTGTCGTCTCCCAGATCGGCATCGATCTTCAGCTTCATCGAATCGCCGCTATGCAGCATACACTTCACCAGTGTAGGAATCGTCTCCGCGTTAACCCCATGCCGCCCGGCTATAGCGGCCGTGAAGCCGTTCTGAACAGACTGGTGTTCTTCGTCGACCTTCTCCATATATTGTTCTACCATTGGAAAATAAGCCCGATCCGTGAGTCCAAGGCCGAAGACCGCGTAACTGCCCGGCATGCAGCTTTTTTCCCCTTCTGTATCCGCATACCATTCGAAGGTTTCCATTGCCACCCCGGCGTACTCCTCCAGTAAAGGATGCAATGCCGGATACTCCAAGGCGTTGGCAAAGAACCGGTGCGTGCCCGACTTGGCCAGTCCTTTGACCGGAAGCCATTGCTTGACGGAGGATTTCAGCTTGATTTGATAGCTCTTAGGAAAACCCAAACTTAGCAAGCGGATAAGAAACCGGAGTGCACGTGCGTAGCTCTCCTCCGTTTCTTGCTTAATGGCTATGGTCACCTCGGCAAACACATCGTTGGCTGTGCATTCCACCAGTTCATCCCGAAGGCTGATATCTTCCCGGGCGAACATTCCGCTGCCTTCCACAGTCAGACGTTTGGCCCGGGCGCTTCCCAACTCGATAGCGCAATTCAACATCGCCAGCCCCACACTTCTGCTATAGGAAGGCTCATATTTCAGAATCAGGATTGCGGAATACAGCACCAGTTCGATTGGGCCTTGCTCGGTATGGTCCAGCCGGGCCTCACTTTTTCGCTTGTATTCTTTCTGCCACTCGGTTCCTGCATTATCGAAATAACGGGGCAGCCAATGATTCTCCACCCAATCCCGCAAAGCCCCGCTCAGATTGTTCCGGTGCTCGGCAAGATGTTTATTTCCTTTATTCACTTGTTGAATGTTCTCGAAAACAGAAATGACCCGGCCAGGGTCCGCCTCCGGGAACAGTCCCTCATCCAACAGGTGCCTGGACAGAAAAAACGTCTCCAAGGGTTTGGTCGGGTATTTTCCCGCTTCGAGCTTATTCCCGATATAGGCGGAGATTCGGTCCAGCAGCAGTTTCTTCTTCGCCTCGTCGACGTGTTCAAGAATACGAACGTTGACCCCGCCTTCCCGCACCCGGAACTTGCCGTCAAAAGTAAATTGATAATCGATTAACGCCGATGGCATCCCGTTCAATTTATGCTGCATATAGGAAGCAAGCTCAGGGACGATCTGCTCCCGCACTTGTTCCCCGGTCAGCCACTCGTCGGGTCCGGCCTTGCCTCCCGGCACCGTAAGATCAAGCTCCCCATCCGTCACGTCCACCCTGTCCCTGGCATATTCGAGCAGAGCGTGACCGTGAATCCCCACCTGCAGCGTTGTGCGTTTCACGATTTTTTCCGCGTCTTTATTACTAATATAAGCTGCCCATCTATCAATCTCCTGTTTCATTTCGTCCAAAAGCGTTTCCAGTGTGTGATCCATATTCATCCAAAGCTCCTTTATGCAGAGTTATAGATTTTTTACGCTCCCATACGGCTGGCTGCGGGTTACTTTTCTATCTTAGCCTGTCTCCGCAGACAGGACAATTAGGCGTTGGACTCAGTTCCGTTGGTTAATATAGTACAAGCTTTGTGTAAAAGTATAGCATTTGCCCGTTAGCCTAATAAGACATCCTATATAAATTGAACCGGCCAGAAATGCGATTTTGAGTTTGCTGCGGAACGATTGCCTGCGGAGATTGTCCAAGCTTTTCACGCCTTCCCTTAAAGTCTCTATGCTACGATTATGTCACTCCAGGCCCCAATTCGACAATGTGCGGCGCGGAGGACAGTGAAATGACCGTATGCCGGCCGTGGTTTCACCGTATGCCCCCCTTAACAGGAACAGCGGCAGCCACGGGCTAACGTCCCGGACTACCGCTGTTTTATCAAACTATGATGTTCCAGTTAATGATCGGGGGATGTTAATGAAGACTCTTTTCCCTCTTCAGAATGGATTCGGTATGGTTCAACATCCGGTTCAGGAGATTCCGCCGGCCCGTTCTATCCGGTATGCCTGTCTTCAATGCATCGCGGATGGGGACAACCTCAGTCCTACTGCTGCCGCTTGTCAGTCTCCGGTCCACGCCAGTCGGGATGTAATGGACGTTAGTGATATTCGTGTTTCCTTTTTGATCCTTTTGAATGGCGAGATTAAGAATGATTGCGCTTTGTGTATAAGGAATATTCATAAGTTTAGTCGACACAAAGTTACCCAGCGAGTAAATAACAAATTTTTTCTTTCCCCGGGATTCCAAGGGCTGGAGAACATGCGGATGAGATCCCAGAATGATATTGGCGCCATTTTTGAAGAAAAGGTTCACCAGCTGCTTTTGCCTCTTGTTGGGAGTATAGCGATATTCGTTTCCAAAATGCAGATACAGCAAAACCAGATCGGCCTTCTTTTTTAATGCCCGGATCTCCCGGTTGATTTTGCCGGTATCCATCCGGTTGACGAGCCACGGCCGGCTCGCCGGCACGGGAATCCTGTTGGTTCCTGCCGTATAGGAGAGGATTCCGATCTTAATCCCTTTTACGTTTTTGATCAGAACTTGCCTGGATTCTTCCAGTGACCTGGATGTACCGGTATGGCTGATTCCATGGCGGTCCAGCACCTGCAGCGTCCGGATCAGACCCGGGACTCCATAATCCATACAGTGATTGTTTGCTGTCACTAAGACATCGAACCCGGCTTTTTTTAGCGCGGGGGCCAGTTCATCCGGGCACTTGAATATCGGGCCGGAAGAGCGCAGCGTTTTCCGCGAGTTTGGCCCGTTGCCGGCAAAGGTGGTTTCAAGGTTTCCGATCGTCAGATCTGCCTGTTTCAGATATGGAGCCACCTTCGCAAACAAGGGGTCGAACGAATAGGTGCCGTCAGACTGTCTGGCCTCTGAAATAATATAACGTTTGACCATAAGGTCCCCCACAGCAGCTATTTGTATTTCCGTCATTCCATTCACCCTTTTGGCTTTTTCCATAGGATATGACAGAAAGCTGATATGGGTTAATATACTCAGATGACGATGCTTCTCCGTTCAATGCCGGCAGCTACCCCGCCCACCTGAACCCGGGTAATATCTCCGCGGTCGTTCAGGCTTAAACCAGCCTTAATCTCAGAAGGGCAGTTCATCGTATAGCCTTGCCTGAACACCGCTTGCTGAACCTGCTGTAGGGAAAGCTGCCCGTATTTATACAAATAACTGAGCAAAGCGCCGCTTGCAGTACCTGTAGCGCTCTCCTCGGGAATGTCATACAGCGGCGCAAAGTTCCGGCATTCAGCAGTGGCGCCATCCGGGGTATCAAGTGTGAACAGGTGGAAGCCGATGACGTTATACTTCTTGCTTATAGCTGTTATAGCGGCAAAATCCGGCTGTATCCCGGCTAACCGCTCACGGCTGTTGACCGGAACCAAGATATCCGGGAGCCCTGTGGAGACAATCTGTATGGGCAGCTCCCCGGCTAAATCCTCAATACGGATACCAAGTGACGCTGCTATTTCTGCTCTTGGCAAGGTTTCACCGAACTGCGGCAGCGCCTGCGACAGATAGACCTCCCCGCCACTGCTGATGCTGACCTCCAACAATCCGGCTTTAGTCTCCAGGGTATAAGTACCAGCCGTCTCCAGACCCAAGGAATACATCAGATAAAAAGCGGCAACCGTCGCGTGCCCGCACAAATCCACCTCACTGGCAGGGGTGAAATAACGTAGCTTATAATCGGCAAGCGCCGATTTTTCCACAAAAGCGGTCTCTGAAAAACCAACCTCCTTCGCCGTACGCAGCATTTCCGCTGCATTCATTAAGCCGGCATCCAGCACCACCCCTGCGGGATTTCCGCCCCTGCCATCTTTGGCAAAAGCATTTAAAGTGTACACTTCCACATTCATCTCCAGTTCGCCCTCCCCTGCGATTTCTAAGTGGCATAAAGCTGCTGCTTGTCCTAGAATGAGAATTATAGTTCATTATGGAAACGGGGACAATATGCGAAAAAAACACATCGTCCAAAAATTATACAGTCTATTTACCGGCGAACTGTTTGCTGTCATTATGTTTGCCGTGCTCTGGGTATTATATCTGCTAATGTTTGACTGGGCAGCAGCCTACTTAGCTTCTTTATCGTCTATTTTCATCTTTGTTGTCCTGGAGTTCATTCTGCTTCAAGGCAGCTATTACTGGTTCCTCAAGTGGAAACAGGTCCGGCGCAAGGATTATTCGGCTCTGCCCGCCCGGCAGCTGCGATGGTTCAGCTGGTTCCAGAAATGTAATCTGGCCTTCCTTGCCATTGCACTCTTGATTCTGCTCGATCAGATGGTGTCCCATTCGGTGGAGCGGTATTGGTTCTTGTTCCTGTATCTTTTTGCGCTGGTGGAGTATATCAACTACTATCATGTCCGGCTGTCTTTTATGAGCATTAGTGAAGTTAAAGAATTCATCCATCAAAAGGGATTTCGCAGCTCCAAGCTGGCAAAAGAATTGAAAAAGCGGTAAAGGGAGCGCCCCGCTGTCCGCGGGAGACGCTCCCTTATACCTGGTGCCACAGTCCATGTTCATCCTGAAGCCCGAGAAATCCCTGGCACAGCTCACAGAAGAACAGCATCGGCTCCGGCTGCGGCGGGTGCTGAATTCAGAGGTACTTTTACCTCTCATTCCGCCAATCTGCCCGCGTGTGCTGAATTCAGAGGTACTTTTACCTTTCATTTCGCCAATCTGCCCGCGTGCGCTGAATTCAGAGGTACTTTTACCTTTCATTCCGCCAATCTGCCCGCGTGCGCTGAATTAAGAGGTACTTTTACCTCTCATTTCGCCATTTAGCCCGCGCGCGCCGAAATCAGAGGTACTTTTACCTTTCACAACAGTTAGAACTCGGGGGCAAGCTTAAAAGAAGACAAACATGAACTCTACCAGCAACTCAATCAGCAATCGGCTTCTGCCCCGAGGAACTCATACTATATCGCCCAATCCGAAATCAAGCCAAAGAGCCGCTCCGTGCATCCGGGGTGGCTCTTTGGCTGTAGATGAGGTTAGTTTCCATCTATATAGAGTGAACTTAAGATATTTACATTAGGGACTTCGTCGGGACTCCGGAGAATGTTTGGACTTCCGGCCGCTGCCCGTCTGCAGATTTCTCGATTTGTACCGCTGTTCGCGGTGGAAATCCGCAGACAAAGCATATGCTTACGAAGCCAGCTTTCCTGCGGAAAGCTCTCAGGCGGACGCATTCACTCCGTAAGTATCCAAACTTCCCCTCCATCCCTTTTCCCTTTTGTTAGTTTTTCAAGTTCACTCTATATAACAAGTTATTTTCACGCAACGATGGGCAGTCTGTACTAAGCCTGCTCTACATAGATAAGCGGAGGCGCCGCCAGTCCAAATTTTACAAAAGCGTACCGCGTCTGATACACATGCGTATCCTTATCCAGGTCCTTGTCGGTCCAGCCCGGCTTATCCTTATAACTGTCCGGCCCAACCTTGTACACTTCACCTTTGATATGATGATGCGGTCCCAGCAGATTGCGGCAGCTGCCCGTCAGCTCCAGTTCAATGACGTTGCTCCCGCTGTGCAAAAAAGAAGAAATGTCCGCGTGATACGGCTCCCACAGGAAGCTGTGTACCTCCACTCCGTTGATGAACAGCTTGGTTACTATTGCGTCAGGGGGGGCTTGGAAGAACCATTGTGCTCCCAAAGCTTGCGCTGCATCAAAGGCCAGCGTCTGCCGTAAACGGAGGCTGCCGGAGAAGAACGGAAAACCCTGCCTGGTCAAATCCCCCGTCTGTACATGCCGGGCCGGTTCCATCAATTGAAAAGGCCCTTCAGTAAATACCGCTCTCCGCTCCCCGTCCGTGAACTCCGAGCCGGATTGAACTCCGAAGTCACCAAGCAGATAGATGCTCTCCAGCTCCTGGTCGATTGTCAGCTTATTCCCTTCTGCCTCAAACGCCCGGGCCCGGGCCAGCCGCTCCGAGATTTCCTGCGAGCCGCGGAATTCCATTCGCAGAACCAGTGTGTTCCGGCCAGCAGCCGCCAGGCCGCTAATGTCGACGGTCCTAAAAGAGATATCCCGCCACCAGCCGCTGCCGGCCGTCTCTACCCTGGCCCCGTTCAGCTCAATCTCCAGCTCCTCCGGCCGTTCGATTACGAGATACATCTCCCGCTGCCTCGCGGTATCGAAGCTGACTGCAAATGCAAATTCCAGTTCTGCCGTCACCGTCCGGCCATAAGCCAGCAGCTGTTCCTGGATAAATATCACAGGCTGCGGCTCCGACCATTCTCCGCCATCTACACGAAGGCGGGCGTTGTCCAGTGTCAGGCTGTTGAGATCGGCATGCACAACTTCCCAATCCGCTGCAAGCACTATCTGCAAACGTTCTTGATGATCCGATTGTTCCCGCACACTTCGCTCTTCCCCGGTATGCCCCAGCTTCACTGCCGCTGCTGCCCGGATATCTGCATGCTCCCTAATATCCGCCGGTCTCACTGTTACAGCATCTTGGTTTTCCGAGTCCTCTCCGGGTCCCTCAAACGCAACCGCCTTGCTGTCCCCGGCAAATGGAGCTGAAGCTGGGATCGGATCAACCTTCAGCATATAGGATTGGCCGGGATGCAGCGGGAGCTGCAGGCGCACGCCCTGTGGTTGTAGTTGTTGCCCCATCTGCTTTTGCTCCACCTGCACCTGCTCCAGCTCCATTAGTTCCTGCTCCAGCGGCTCCCGCTCCATTAGATCCCGCTCCAGCTGCCCCTTCTCCAGCAGCTCCCGCTCCATTAGATTACGCTCCAGCGGTTCCTGCTCCACCGGGTGAATTGCTCCGGTTTCCAGATCAACCAGCGAAACTATACCCTGGCGGGTCAGCTGTATATTCAACAGCGGGTAGAACTCCGTGCCGGAGTTCACTACATAATGCAGAATCGAACCTGCAAGCTCCAGCGTCCGCACATTGAGTGTATCCGCAGCAACGGGTTCCCCGTTCTCGCCGTAAATACGGAGGAATGGTCCTGCCCCGGCAGACACCGCCCGGCACAACGCTTCGCAGCTCCATTCCGGCAGGGCAGCTGCCTGCATGAAGCGTGCGAACTCTGCATCTTCCTGCCCGTCAACCAGCACCGGATAAGGCTCAAAAACAATCAGTGTCCCGCCCTGCGCAGAAAATTCCCGAAGCAGCTCTGCCGTACGCCGGTCCACCGTCACACTTGGCGGCACTATGACTACGCGGTACGCCGCTTCGCCGACTATGAAGCTGCCGCCGCTGACCCGGCCATGTCCGGCGATAATGCCCTCGCTGCCATAGTCATGCTCAGTCAGGCTTTGGCACAGCCATCTGGTGAGCTGGGCGAATGCCTCATGATAAGGGATCACAGCGGAATAATCTCCGCCGCGCTGCAGCATCCAGGCTGTGCGCACCGGATGCAGCAGAAGCACCTCCGCCTGGCCGGTGCCTTCGGACAGCAGCAGGGACAGCCGGGCAAAATAGTCGTTGAAGCCTTTATAGTCACTCCACCACGGCTGCTGATAGAACAGGGACGGCGGGTAATCCCGCTTGCGCAGCCCCCTTAAGGAATAGCCCTGCAAATGCTGGCACATCAGATTGATGCCATGCACGAACTGCCACTCGCCGATCCGCTTGAGGTCGGCAAAGCTGACGTTCCAGCCGGAGCAGCCGAAGCTCTCGGTGATGGCCCGCTTTTTGCCGAGCTGGCGGGCCACCGAGCTGACCTGCTTCGGCACCATGGCATCGCTTCCGACGAACCGGCCCAGCCAGTCGCAGCCGGGAATCTGCAGATGCTCATAGAAGGCCATCGGATCGCCGACGGAGGTCACCTGATGCATCAGCTCCTGCTCATCGACGACATGTCCGGTCGCCGACCAGCCCCTGCCTGCGCACCAGTCGCCGATTTGCTTGGCATAGGCCTGCGTGAACATAAAGGTTACGGTCTCCCAGTAAGCGTATCTGGCCCTGCTTGCGCCCACCGTATCCAGGAAGAGGGCCGGCAGAACCTCCTTCACGCTGCCGCCATGTCTTCTAGTGAACATACCCTCCAGCTCAAAAGACCAGGGAAGCCCGCCGCGTCCAAACTGCGGCTCATCCGTGAATACACCGCTCAGCTCCCCGCCGTATTCTTCTCCGAACTGCTTCCAGTAGCGCTCATAAGTGGTGTTGATAAATTCTTTTACAGCCATAGAACTGAGCGTATCCGTATAGTACGGATTCACATCATAGCAGATTCGAAGATCAGCACGGGCTTCTTCACCCGGAGGCAGCAGCCGGTAGTCCGCTCCCCCCTCCGCTCCAGCGGCGTACCAGCCGATGATCCGTTCCGCTGGGACATCCTGAAATGGAGCCTGTTCACAGACCAGCCGTTTCTGCTGATAGTCCAGCCCTTTGGCGGGAACCTTCCCGTCTGCAAAACCGCTGGGCCAACCGTTCTCGTCATAGAACCAGGCGCTCATCCCCAGCTCACGGCTTTTCTCAATCAAGGTGCGAATGGCCTCCATCCATTCTTCGCCCATGTACGGCGTTTGCAGCCCGCCCCGGGCATGCATAAAGAAGCCGCCGATTCCCGCCCGGTGCATCTCTTCAATCTGCCGCTCCAGCTCCTTTTTCTCAAGTAGGTCATTCCAGGACCAGAGCGGAACGGAGCGGTAGGCGGCAGGCGGGTTCTTCAAGGTATCCCACGGGTTTAATATCCTGTCCGTCACCCCGTTCGTCTCGCCGTTCGTCATCCTGGCCATCAGCCTTTCAGGCACAGGGAGATCAGATCATCCACATGCGCGGTAGCAAGGCATTCAATCGTATCCGCAGAGCCGTAATAAATTTTGACTTCGCCGTTATCCTCCAGAATCATTCCGCCCGGAAAAATAACGTTGTTGCGGAAGCCGCCGTCAATCTCATAGCTGGTCTCTGGTGCAAGCAACGGCTGTTTATACATGCCGAGAATTTTCTTCGGATTCTCCAGATCCAGCAGCATGATCCCTGCAGTATACCGCTTCTTCCAGGCTGGCTCCCAGCCGTGCTTGCCGCGTGACGGGTCAATATCCACCGCATGGAAGGTGGTCAGCCAGCCCTTGTCCGTCTTCACCGGAGGCGCGGCAGGTCCCACCTTGTCATTGGCGAACGGCACATGCTCCACAGCTAACAGCAGGTCGGAATTGCCCCAATATTTCAAATCCGGGGATTCCGAAATCCAGGTATCGAAACGGTCCTGCCCGCCCCGGCTGTACACAGTGAACGGGCGCTCCAAGCGGACGTAATTGCCGCCGATTTTTTCCGGGAACAGTACCATGTTGCGCAGATCGGGCGTCGACAGGCTGAGGATCTCAAACTCCTCAAAATCATCCGTCACCGCAATCCCGCCCCGGATGCCATGATGGGTATCCACAGCAAAACACATATAGCAGCGGTCCCCAATCACCGTCAGGCGCGGGTCGTAGGCGCGGATAATCTCTTTGTCATGCAGCTTGAAGCATTTCTTGGGACTGGCCTCCCAGTGGATTCCGTCATCGCTGAAGGCGATCCCCAGGTCGGTTGTATGATGCGGCTCAATCGTCTGATCGGCAAGCGAGCCATAATCGTTGCGGAACACCATCACATACTTGCCTTTGAATTTGGTCACACCTGCATTGAACACAAGCGCTGTGTTATAGGGCACCTTAGACGCGTCCAGCACCGGATTGCCTTCATAGCGGTGAATCGACGGACTCGATGTAAGAATTGCGGGAACCTGAACTGTCATGCTGTAAACCTCCTGATTATTGACTAATAGGATTAGTCAGAGTCTCAATTATACTTCTATTCCCATTGTTATACGCAGTATAGATCGTTAATAGCAGTGTCAGCGAATGCCAGAGCGGGAGTCTACCCCTTCAGGGAACCCGCAGTCATCTGCATAAAAGATTTATTGGCAAACACATAGGCTATGAGAATCGGCAGAATGGACAAGCAGGCACCGGCCATCATGTAATGGGTCTGCGAGGCGGCGGAAATGCCGTATTTCAGATTCGCCAAACCAACGGTAAGTGTCTGCAGCTCCGGCTTCGTCATCGTGAACACGAGCGGCAGCAGGTATTCATTCCACGCGCCGCGGAAGGTGAACAAAGCTCCAACACCCAGGCCGGGACCCAGCAGTGGAAGAATGATGGTCCAAAAGGTGCGGCCCAGCGAACTTCCGTCGATCCGTGCAGCTTCGTCCAGCTCACGCGGAATGCCTTTCATAAAGCTCAGCAGGATAAAAAAGATCGAAGCATGCGCGGAGATCAGAATCAGAATGACGCCCCACAGCGAGCTGTGCAGATGCAGCTTGACCATCAGATCGAACTGCGGACGCAGCACCACCGCACCTACGGCGACAAACATGGTGAACGACTGCATGCCAACATAGATTTTTTTGCCGAAAAAGTCCATCCGGTCTACCACATAAGCAGCCATGGAAGCTACCAGCAGCGTACCGGCTACTGTGGACAGTGACACGATCAGACTGTTCATCGTATAGGTGGAGAAATTGGCCTGGTCCCAAGCTTCGGCGTAGTTGGAGAAATGCCACTTGCTGGGCAGAAAGGTTGCGCCTGTAGTCAATTCACTGTTTGTTTTGAACGACCCGAGTATGGTAATCACAACAGGGATCAAGGTTACAAAGGCGAGTGCCAGCAAAAAGATCCATAAAACCGTCTTCCCCGTTATCTCTTTTGTTCTCATGTCACATCTCTCCTCAATCGATCCGATTCATTCGTCTGGAGGCGTAGAAATAGATCAGCGATATCATTCCCACGATAACTGCAGACATGAACGCGACTGCACTGCCATATCCAAACTCCTGCACCTGGGTAGAGGCTGCGCTGCCGCCGACCGGAAAGAACAGCTTATACAGGTAAAGGAACATTACTTCCGTTTTACCGGCAGGGCCGCCTTCGGTGAGTACCATTATGCTCTCATAGCCCTTCAGGGCATTGATAATCGCCAGCATGATGACCATCTGCAGCACAGGCCCCAGCATCGGCAGGGTGATGAAGCGGAACTGCTGTATTTTATTGGCTCCGTCCAATGAAGAGCTCTCGTAAACATCCTCGGGAATATTCTGTAGCCCGGCCAGGAACAGCAGCATATAGTTGCCGACAGCGCCCCACACCGCTACCAGAATGACCGTAAGCATGGCATGCTTCGGGCCCAGCCAGTCAATGCCGGAGGATGAAATGTTAAATTTGATCAGGAACTGGTTCAGAATTCCGTTGTATGAATTGAAGATGGTGAAAAAGACCACAGCCATGACGGCTGTACTGATTACCGTAGGCATAAAAAAGACTGCCCGCAGCAGCTGTCTTCCCCTGATCTTGCGGTTCAGTATCGCTGCCAGCAGCAGGGACAGCGGGATCGAGAGCAGCAGCTTGCCTCCCGCATACACAAATGTATTCACGACCGAGTTCCAAAACTCTGCGTCGCGCAAAATCCGGCTAAAATTATCGAGGCCGATGAACCGGGCTGTTCCATAGCCCTTGTAGTTGTAGAACATGTAGCGGAATGCCCAGGCAATCGGGTAAATTCCCAGCACCAGCGTGAGCAGTGCGCTCGGCAGCAGAAAGCTGTAGGCAAAAGCGGCATTCTTGGATTTGTTCATGGTTCTTCCAGGCTCCTTTCCTGTCTTGCAGTAGACCGGGGAGGATGGGGGATAAATCCCCCTCCCCAGGTCATCTCTATAAACTGCTCGAATTAGCTTGCCTTAACTTATTTGGCAAATTTGCCGGCAAGCGCGGCCGGGTCAAAGCTTGGGTCCGGTTCTGCTTTCAGGCCGTCATTCTTGATCGCGTCATCCAGTGCAGCGTTGTAGCGCTTATTCAGATCGGAGATGGTTGCATCCAAATCTCCGCCGTTCAGCATGTATTTGAAGAAAGCGTCATCTGATTTCATGCCTTCCGGCGCCACCGACGGATATACCGGCCATACGCCGTCATATTGGTTCGGCAGGAACCCTTCGATACCGTTGACCTCCGGGGTTTTGGCTGTAGCGCTGATGGAAGGAACCATCGAGATGCCGAAGCCTTTTTCCTGATAGGATGTCAGCATTTGATCGCTGTACATGTACTCCATGAACTTCCAGGCAGCATCTTTATGCTTGGACTTGGAGCTCAGAGCCAGCCATTGTCCGCCGAGGAAGCCGGAAGCGCCCTTGACCTTGCCGTCAATCGTTGGAGCGGGTGCCGCAGCCCAGTCGATTTTGGCCGGAAACTGTGTGCTGTAGACCCCTGGCTCTGAGGAGTAGCTGAGGTACATCCCGATCTTGCCTTCGGCAAACTGTGCCCGCAGCGGATCGATATCCAGCGATTCCACACCCGGCAGCATGCTGCCGTCGTCCTTGATCTGCTTGAAGGCCTCAATAATGGGCTTGAAGCCGCTGAAGTCAAAACGTGCTGTTTTGAAATCATAGCCAAAGCCGCCGAACCCGCTCATCTCAGCAATGACGCGGGCCGAGCGTCCAAGTGCGCTGGTTGGACTTTTGAAGTTCTGTGCAAAGCCGTAAGCGCCGTCCGCTTTTCCCGCAGCAGTCAGCTTCTTGGCGGTATCCACCAATTCCTGCAGAGTGGCCGGCGGATTCGTAACCCCCGCTTTGGCAAACAGGTCCTTGTTGTAGATCAGGCGCATCGTTGTTCCATAGTTCGGCAGGCTGTAGCGTTTGCCGTCAAAGGTGTTCAGATCCGTCATCTCTGGAAATTTCGCCTTCATGTCATCTGACAGATATTCGTCGATCGGAGCCAGGTACTCTTTTTTATAAAAAGTACCGATGGTGTTCTCCTTCACCCGGATCACGTCCGGAGAGTCGGAAGTCTGGAAGGACAGGTCCAGTGCAGTATCGAAATCGTCACCTTTGACAACCAGCTCCACCTCAATGCCGTCGGTATTCGTTTCGTTGAATTCGGCTACCTTCTCCTTCACAAATTCAGCGTCATGGCGGTCACCCGTCCAGTAAGTGATTTTGGTTTTTTCGCCCGATGCCGCTCCCGCGTCTGATGCTTTCCCCGCGTTTGAGGCCTCTCCGGAATTTTCAGCGGTATTGGAGTTGCCGCAAGCGGCCAGGCCTAATGCCAGCACCGCGCTTAGTGAAGTCAGAAGCAGTTGTTTCTTCATTTCTGTTAGCCCCCTTAAATGTTCAAAGCTGTGTTTGCCTTACACCCTGATTATAGGGCAGGCCATTCATCTGCATAATGCGGGTAAACCCACATTAAGGGCAGAAATTTGTTGAACTAATGCCAAACGGGGATGAACCCCCGCAGCATCAGCGGATCGTTCATCCCCGTGGATTTGTAAGTTATAGAGCGCCCAGCTCTGGGGCGGCGCGGTCCGCGTTGGCGGCATGGCGGCGCGGTGCGGTGCGTCTAACAACGGCATTTCTGCCGTTGTTTTCGCCTACTCCGGCCATGGCGCCCCTAACAACGGCATTTCTGCCGTTGTTTTCGCCTACTCCGGCCAGGGTGCCCCTAACAACGGCATTTCTGCCGTTGTTTTCACCTACTCCGGCCATGGTGTCCCTAACAACGGCATTTCTGCCGTTGTTTTCGCCTACTCCGGCCAGGGCGCCCCTAACAACGGCATTTCTGCCGTTGTCCCCGCCTTTCTACCCCGTGCTGGCAAACCAAGTGGAAAAAGGGAACCTATTCCAGCAATCTTCCTTATCAGGAGCGAAATAGGGCTCAATTAGTGCACCTTTTTCCACTTAGCCTGCCGGTTCGCTTGATGCTCAAGCAAATTAGTGATACTTTTTCCACCTATCCAGCTAACGAAGCGCTAAGAAGAGATACGTACTCTCCTTACATAAACTTCCCGGCACTGCCCGGCGGCGCACACCCAACAACGCAACGGCGTTTCTGCCGTTGTTTCCGCGCAAGCAGACCATATGGCTGCAGCTTATTTCAACCTGCCGAGATATGAAATCTTGAACTCCGACGGGGTCATGTCGGTGTATTTCTTGAACACCTCGCTGAAGTAGCGGCGGTGCTCGTAGCCGAGCTCCATAGCGATTTCCTGCACCTGCATCCCTTCAATCAGCATGGTCTTGGCCTTCTCCATCTTCTCGTGCATGACGAACTGTTGAAACGAGATGCCCGCCACCTTCTTGAACAGGTTCGAAAAATAGCCTTGGCTAAGGTTAATTTGCTTCGCCACCTGCTCCAGCGTCAGGCTGGTGTGCAGATTGGCGCAAATGTAGGCCTTGGCCTGCTGGATGATCCGCGTGGATTCGACCGAACGCTCTTCTTCAATCCAGCGGCAGCTCTCGGCGCACAACTCTTCGAGCAAAGAGCGGATTTCCTGCAGCGAAGGATGCAGGCGGTTCTTCAGCAGGTTCACCTGCTGCTCCAGCGGCTGAACCTTCTCATAGGGGAACAGCTCCAGCATGACCCGGCAGATTTTGAAGGACAGCTCATAGCCGATGTTCTCCACATACTGCGGGGCAGGCAGCGGATCGAGCTGCAGCAGCTCATCAAAAATCTGCTGAAGCACCAGCCGGCTTTTCTCACGGTTCCCTGATCGCAGGGCAAAGAGAAATTCCTGTTCGGCGGCAGCTGAATAATGGCTCGCGGCCCGGGGTTTATGCACGATGCTCGCGTAACTGTACACAGCGTTCCCACCGGTATAGAAATGATACGCCAGCGCGCTGAGCGCCTGTGCGTAAGAGTCCGCCAGCTCATGGATCGCAGCCACGCAGAGTCCCACCCCGATCGAGACCGTGCAGCGGGAATAACGGCTGACATTCGCACAGCAGGCTTCGGTGATCAGCCCGGCAGCATGGGGGTCATCCCCGTTGATGATGCAGACATAGCGGTTCGTCGCTTCGCGGAAGATGATTCCCTGCGTCCAGGCCCGGACCGTTTCCTCCAGTATATTTTGCAGGCTGAAGCGGATCAGCTCGATCTCCTGCACCGGCTGCATGCCGTATTTCCCGGCAAAATGGTCAATCTCCACGATAAATACCGTGAAATTTTCCTGCGCCAGCGGAATACCAAGATACTCCCAGCGGGCTTTTGCACTCGGCTCCGTCGCCCGGTGCTGCATCAGGAAGGTTAAATACTCCTGGCGCAGAATCGGCAGGCTCTCTTTAATCTGGGCCTTCATGGCCGTGATCTTCTCCTGCTCGTCACGTTCCTGCAGACACAGCGCCTTCGCTTTCAGTACGACGTTCACAATCTCCTCCAGCGAGAAGGGCTTTTTGACAAAATCCATCGCCCCAAGCCGGATCGCCTGCTGGGCATAGGAGAACTCCGAGTATGCGCTAAGTATAATAATTTTACAGTGGGGGGCAAATTCGAGAATCGCCTTGGTCATCTCCAGGCCGTCCATACGCGGCATGCGGATGTCTGTAAGCACAATATCGGGCTTCTGCCCGCGGACCATCTGCAGTCCTTCTTCACCGTCAAGCGCAGTGCCAGCCACCTCAATGCCATACTCCTGCCACTGGGGCTTGCGGGCGATCATGTCCACCACGCTTTTGATATCGTCGATCACGCAAATTTTAACCGTTCTATCTTCAGGATATTCCATAGTTTCCTCCCTCTTCCCTCAGTGGGCTAAGCGGTATCCACAGATCTGTGCGCGAGCCTACGCCCGCCTGGCCGGACAGCTCCATCCGTGCCTCATCGCCATAATACAGCTGGAGCCGGTGCCTGATATTGACCAGGGCGTAGCCTTTTTTCGAAATCTCCCGTTTGGCCATTCCCTGCTCCACTTTGGCGGCATCCATGCCTTTGCCGTTATCCTCCACCACAATATGCAGCATGGACTGCTCCAGCGAAATCCGCACATGAATGCAGCCGCCGCTCCTCCTGTCCGAGAACCCGTGCTGGATGCTGTTCTCCACAAGCGGCTGCAGCAGGATTTTTGGAATGAGGCATGACAAAAGCTCCTCCGCCTCGGCTTCGGCATGATACTCGAACAGATTCTCATAGCATTTTTGCTGGATGGCGCAATATTGCTGCACATGGGACAGCTCGTCCTCCAGCGTAATCAGATCCTGGCCGCCGCCAAGCCCCAGCTGGAACATTTGCGACAATGCGAGGATCATCTCGTTGACATCATCATTTTCGCCCATCACGGATTTGCAGTAGATCGTATTGAGCGTGTTGTACAGAAAATGTGGCTCCATCTGCGCGGTCAGCGCCCGGATCTCCGCATGGCGTTTGCCTTTTTCCTTCTGGCGTACATCTTCGATCAGCGTTTTGATCTCTGTCATCATCCGGTTGAACTGAAACCCCACCTGGGCGATTTCGTCGTTATATTTACTCTCAAAAGAAACGCTCAGCTGGTTCTCCTCCACCCGGCGCATCAGCCTGCTCAGCTTGAACAAGGGCCGGAGCAGCGCCGCCGTCAGCTTGTTCGAGAAAAACCACGTCGTCAGCAGAAAGACAAGAATCACATACAAAACCGCCCGCTGCACGCCCTTGAGCTGTCCCAACAGCTGATCCTTAGACTGCATCCCGGCGAGAATCCAGTTCGGCGCAACCGCCGACTGCTTATAGTTGACCAGATAATTCTCACCGTCAAAAGGGTAAAAGAAATTGCCCTCGCTGTCCTCCGTGCTGGCCTGCAGAAATTCCGGGGCCTTTGGAGGCTCCCCCTGGGCAGGCCAGCCTGTCTGCACTACCGTCTCTCCTTCCGTATTCAAAAGCAGATATTTCCGGTCATTCCCGGATGTACCCTGGCCAAGCAGTGAGGCGATTTTATTCTCCCTGAGGTTGACCACAATGAAGACGTTGGTAATAGGCGTATTCTCATAAATCCCCCGCACGACAAAAGAAACCACCCGCTGGCTGCCGGTGAACAGCCGGTCGTAATGGCCTTTGGCCCAGTAGCCGCCGGGGCTTTTTTTGCTGTTGTCGTACAGCTCCGAGCCGTAGAACGAATTATCCTGCGCACGGACCTGGGTGGTGGAATAAAAGTCGCCGATCGGTGTCGCTATGAGAACGTTCTCAATCATCGGCTCGTTGAAGGTAGCCTGCGAGAGCACGTACTGCATTTCCGATAAATGAACATAATAGTTCGTCACATCATGAGCCTGCACATCAATCATCATCTGCCTGTAGGCATCGCTCAGCATCAGGGACTGGACCGACATCGCCACATCATTCAGGCGGTAGTCCAGCAGCTGCAGGGTTTTGTCCACCGTCTCCTGGCTGGTATCAAACGCATTGTTCTGAATTTCCTTCCCGGCTATCCGGTAGGTCAGCACGCCCATGGCGCTGATTGACAGCGTTATCAATACAATAAAAGAGAGTAACACCCGCTGCTTGATGGACACCTGATAAAAACGTTCACTCCACTTGCTCCAGATCAGGCCGCCCCATTGTCTCAGAAGCTTCATGGATGCCTTCTCCCCTTCCTACAGCAGAAATTTCGCCAGCTCCCCGGCAACCAGCGCATGCCCCCGTGCATTCGGAGGATTCACATGGCGCAGCCAGCTTTCATCCCCTGTACCATACGACTGATCCCGGGCTGGTGTCAACAAAAAAAGAATATCAATGTTGTTTCATCTTCATTCCAAAGATTGGTATCCGGTGTAACGGCACATCAAAAGAGCCCCCCTCCAGTATTAAGGGATGCTCTTGTTTATCTTGCTATTCGCCTATGAGTCACCTGCCGAGTCACCTGCCTAGAAATCCCGGTGTGATTGCACTTTGTGCAACAGATTGCACCGTATGCTGCCGGAAATCGAATTCTGCTGCATTTGGTGCAATTGATTTCCAGATTTCTGCTCAAAAACACCTCTTCCGCAAGAATCTGCTGTACGGAGTACAACAGATTCTGATTTCAGGCTGATTTAGGAGTAATCTGCTGTATGAAGTGCAATAGAATGCGCTCCGCCCCGCCTGCCTCGGCCCGACCATAATAAACTGGATACTATCAACTTCCAGGTGGATCTATATTAGCTGTTCAACAGACCAGCTTTCCCGGCAACACTCAGCCATTCATTGGCAATCAGGTCATGGCCGGCATGTGTCGGATGGACGCCGTCCCAGAGCCAGTAGGCGGCATCCGCTCTTGACGCCGCCGCATCGAAGGCGGCCTGCAGCGGAACATGCACTGCGCCGAACTCTTCTGCCAACGCACGGACCACCTGCTGATAAAAGGTCATATGCTTCGACCATTCGTCCCAGGCTTCGGCTGGGGCTCCCGTCTTCAGGATAAACGGCTCGCACAGCACCAGCTTCGTCTGTGGCAGCACTTCCCGGGTTTCCTCCAGCACATGGCGGTAAGCCCGCTCAAAACGGTCGGTTACCCCGCTGGGCTCCCCCTTCATCATTCTCCAGAGATCATTGACCCCGATCAGAATGCTGAGCACATCCGGCTGCAGATAGATTGCGTCTTCATTCCAGCGGGCATAGAGATCTGAAATCCGGTTCCCGCTTATGCCCCGGTTATAGAACACCGGTTTCTGCTCAGCCAGCTCATTGCCAAGCCTGCCGCCGATGATATACGCATAGCTGTGGCCAAGAATATGATTGGGGTCCTCGTCGCGGCCCCGGTTGCCGTCAGTAATCGAATCGCCCTGAAAAAGAAAAACCTTGCTTTTGCCAGAAAAAGTAGACATGAATACTCATCCTTTGATTATGATTTAGTAGTTATTCGCCTGCGGTTAACATTCGTATTCTACCGTGATCCGGGTCTTCTCTTCAATGATCTGCGTCGCCATCCACTGCAGCAGCTGGGGTAGTTCCTTTTAGTCTATCGGTTTCAGCAGGTTGTCATCAATCTGCTGGCGCAGCGCCTCACGGACATATTTGTCATCAGAAAATAAAGGTTTAGACTGAATGTCTTTATTCCATGCGGCTTCGAATTGTCATACCGTCAGACTCATATAATAATTTTTAGACTGACCCTAGAAATTGAAATAGCGACAGCAAAGGACGAAATAAAGTCCTAGACTGTCGCTGTTTCATTGAATTAACGTTTCCCGTTAGTTTAATATCGCGGCACATAAATACGCCCAGTATCAATATCGATCACGCAATCTAACCTTACCCCCTCATCATATTTTGAGGGAAGTCGCTCAAAGTTAAATAGCTTACAAAAGGTATCTGTAAAATCATCTATGTTAGTACAATGAGTTTTGGTAACTGTAACCCTTCGACTTAATTCCATAATAGAACATGTCTTGCCAGCAACAAGTTCATTTTCGAAATAACCATCAATTTCAACGATCATTTTCACCACCGCTGGTTGCTAACCAGCTTCTTGAGCTCAAGGTAACTTACGGAAAAATTATGGGCACTCTTCGACTTGTTTAACTGAGGTTTCCCGATAGTTTAGGTTGTTTTCTTAAAAGATTAATTCACAATCCTTATGCTCCCATACATCAAATAAGTTTCCATCTAGGTCCTCAAAAACAAAAAACTTGCCATATATGCCTTCATCACTTACTTGTCTAGCGTTAACTCCTTCTGATATTAGTCTCGTGTGTAGTGATTCAATATCATCTGTAAAAAATGTTACAATCCACCTTGACCGTCCGTTTACTTCAAAAATTGCTCTTGTGTCATTATCAGATTCAATTAAATCAATGATTGGACGGTTATCCCTGAATAGACTTATATAATTCCCTCTATCGTTCCGGACATTAAAACCAAAGTGACTGACAAACCATTTTGCAGATTTTTTTGCATCTTTGACCGGAACTACATTATATGCGATACCTAAGATTCTCCCATTTATCATACTACTCAGCCCCTGTGATAAATATATCTCTAATAATTATTTCGAGGTAGCTACCATACTATCCTGCCCGTAATACAAAAAGTCGTTCTTCTATCCTTAGGAAGTTGTACCTCCGATAGTGAAGTTATTTCACAGGCTTCTTTACAATGTTCTGCCAATGAGGAGGGAGTTCATAACTCTTTAAGTGGGTGTAATTAACCAGTTTAACCTCAGGTCCCACTGAGATTTGAAACGTTAACCTGTCTTCTCCAACAGAAATATGTGGTCCGACAACAGGCGTTACATCGAGCGTTATGGATAAGTTAAAACCACGAAACCCATTTATCCTCATTGAGTCGACCACATTAACGAAATATGGATATACTAGCGGCGATTCCACTAATAAACGTCGATAATAATCCCGAACAGCATCATTAATATATGGAGTTAAAAAATTCAAAAGCATATCCTGCAATCTCAGCTCCTCTGAATCTTCCTGAGGAACGCGATAACTAGCTTCTGCGTTTGATTGCAAAGGAGATGACAGGCTCAATGTCACAGTTAGAACAACAGCTATAATGACTCTTATCATAATCATTGATTACACCTCATCCATGTTTACAGATAGGGTGTCCAATTTTTGAATATGAATGCTCAATACTGCCCGTTAGCTCAATCACATATCATTCAAATTCAAATAACTTCCTATCTATTTTGGCCATATTGAAGAAGCTTTGTCGAAGAAACTAAAGTTGTTACAAGTTGTTACAAGTCGCAACACAGACAGCTCCAGGCGCAGGTAGCGATCTACTTGATGCTACTTGGTTCGTCCAAAGGAAAACGAATACCGATCTGCCTTACTTAACTTGGTAGTCTCAGTATTATCAATGAGTTGTAATGCTTTCAATAAAAGCAATTTCTCCATTCATGCAGACCAATCATACGTTGCTAAGTTTTAGGATCCTCTACCGTTAACAATCGATGGGTCTCACCATAGTAATCGTAGTATATACCTCTAAATTGACCAACAGCAATTGCTTCAGTAGGCAAGTCTGTATTCCTTGCTTTTGACATGGACAATTAATCCTCATTGCTAAGTTTAATACAAGTTCTTCGAAATTTTTTGTGCCATATGCTCAATTCTAGGGATCATCAAGTTGTCATCCATCATTTTAATTTTATCAGGTTTAAACAACTGGAATTTCTTTAGATTGTAATAGTCAAATAGCACCTGATACACGGTCAAATGGTTCTCCATCAAGTACTTTACATCTAAAACGTTACTTAGAATCTCATCTTGCATAATGATAAGCCTGCCATCAATCTTATTAAAAAAACCCTCTTTTATTCCTTCATCATAAAAAGCCAATTCCTGATATTCCCGTTGCTTCATGGCTTCTTTTAGTCGCTCATAGTTCTCAGGGTAACTATTTTCAAGTTCCCTTAGGAAAATGTCTGTGATGTACTCTTTTAATAAGATTGTTTGTTCAAATGTTTGCTGAAATCGCTGAACGAATACTTGATCAGAGCCAGAATCTTCAATAATCTCGTGGATGTATTCGACAAAAGAACTCACAATAAACGTAATAATATCTTCTTTGGTGGAGAAATATTTATATAAAGTCGCCCTGCTTATATTCATAATCTTTGAGATTTCATCCATCTTCAAACCTTGAAACCCATTTTTTCTAACGTGTAATAACAATCTGTTAGTAAGCTTTTGCCTCATCTGGTGTTGTTTTTCAATCTGCCGTTCCATCTAACTGCCCCCTTATAAAATATATTATATCTCAAAATCATCATTTTAAACAAACTATACTAAATAGACATTTTGTATACTTTTTGTTTACTTTATTCAGTTCTCATGATATTATGTTTTTTGTTCCTATGAATAACAGAGATGAAAATTCATATTGAACGAAAAGTTTGGATACTTTTTATCTAGGCTTTAAACACTTGGGTGATAACAATCTAATTTTCATTATTTAGGGAGGAACAAAAATGCAAACTCGAATTCTTGGTCAACAAGGTTTAAAAGTCTCTTCTATTGGTTTGGGTACTATGGGGATGACAATGGCATACGGTCCTTCAAATGAAAATGAAGGAATAGCGACTATTCGTCGAGCTTATGAGCTTGGAGTTAATTTCTTTGATACGGCAGAATTATATGGATATGGAAATGGTCACAATGAACAGTTGCTGGGTAAAGCTGTGAAGGATTTTCGTGACAAGGTAGTACTGGCTACCAAATTTGGATTTGACATGACAGCCGAGCAACTCGGAACACGTTTTAACAGCCGTCCAGAAAATATTCGTAAAGTAGCTGAGAACAGTCTTCGCTATCTGCAGACGGATTACATTGATGTTTTCTATCAGCATATCCCTGATCCTGATGTTCCTATCGAGGAAGTAGCTGGGGTCGTTGGAGATCTTATCAAAGAAGGGAAAGTTAAATATTTCGGTTTGAGTAATACGGGTTCCAAAACAATCCGTCGAGCTCACGCTGTTACCCCGGTGTCTGTGCTTCAGACTGAATACTCAATATTCGAACGCGAGATCGAGGACGATATACTACCGACTTTGAATGAATTGGGTATAGGTCTAGTACCCTACTCTCCATTAGGCAGAGGGTTCCTGACAGATGCTGTTAAACCATCCCACGAGTACGCCGAAGACGATATGCGTCGATTCGATGAGCGTTGGCAAGGGGAAAACTATATCTACAACCTAAAAGCAACTGAACAACTTAAAGAACTTGCTTCTAACAAAGGTATTTCTGTAGCAGAATTGGCACTAGCTTGGCTTCTCAACCAAGGAGAGAATATCGTCCCAATCCCTGGTACACGCAGTGTTACTCGGGTTGAGCAAAACATTAATGCTGTTAATGTCAATCTTACAGAAGCTGATCTTGGGCGTATTAAAGAGATCCTCCCACATGGATCAGCAGGTAGCCGGTATCCAGCTGGAATGATAGAGAACTTCACAAGAGATTGATAGTTTTTATAAAAAATTAAACAGATAAATAAAAAACAGCTAACTAAGAACATAATCATAGTTAGCTGTTTTTTTATCAACACATGATTGGCGAAATACCAGCGTAGGTGTCACTACGCGCAAACGTAGTTTCACTTGATAAACAGCCTGATCCAATTTCGTGGCAGCTTCTTTGATCCGTTCGGAAGGTTGCGGAATCGAGGTATGCAGACGTTCTCCTGTTTGCTTATCAATTGCAATAAACAATGTTAACTTCAAGGTCAGATTTCGTCCCAAGCAAATATTGTCACTCACCCAGCTCTTCATCTCACAACTTACCGACAGCCTCTATAAATCCCACCAGAAACTATCATGCTATTATCCACATCCATTTGCTTGCCTAAAATTACAGCAGCAGGCGTATTTTCTGCTTTTGCTAAATAGTATGTAAAATCTTCTCCACCCCTCTTGTGAAAGAGAGGTTTGGGTTGCTTTTGAAACTAACCGCCTGACAAGGTGCAGAAAAAAATTCACGTTGCATCAGTTATGGACCTATTCGGCACCGATTCCATGCGTCAAAGGTTCAATGCTCGAATGGGCGGAAGCGGATTGCATCACCAAAGCCCGGGCTTCTACAGCCAAAACAATGCTACCTATTGCCAGCAGCAGCGCCAATTTTCTTTTCATTAATCTTCTGCACCTCGCCAATTAGAATTTTATATCTTTCCCGGTCTTCGACGGAGCTGAGATGTCTGTACTGCTCAAATAATGCTACACACCCAACAATACCGCTGTCACTGTTCATTCTAACAGAGAGGTCCAGACTCTGGAATAAATAAACGAGACCCCTGTGGACTCTCTGGTTTTTTAAATAATACACAGACAGCTCATATAACAAAACCGCATATTGGTCTTCGGTGACCTGCACATTCCGTTTCCCCATCCGGGTCCGCTGCTCTTTGAATCCCGCGCGGGATTCGAAGCGTTCAATAATAGGGTCCACGTTCAAGCCAAAGCGGTTGGCCGCTTGCATGATTTTCGTCAGGCCCGGAATAATTTCATTCTCTCTGGTGCTGATGAATTCAACATAGTCCGCAAGCACAGCCGTCTCTCCTGACATCAGGCGGTACAGATATGTATTCGCCTCGGCCCATTCCCTAAACTGCTCCATAATCTGCCGGGCCTCCTCCGTTCTTTCCTGGACCCAGCTGAAATCGGAATAACGCGAGACATAGTGGAGGGCCTGTCCGTAATCCCCGTGTTCAGCACAAACTGCCGAACGAAGCAGATACGAATACAGAATATAGAAACAAAGAGGCCTGCCGGTTTCCTTAGAGACCGCACGGCGGCTGGCTTTATGATATTTATTCTGATACTGAATGGAGGCCTTGCGCCCCATTACCTCTGCTATGACATCAACGTTGTTCCAGCGGTGCAAGGAAGCGTAAATATTCGCCAAATCCTTCAGCGCATTCAATTGGTCCGCCTCATCCAGCCGTTCCACAAAATATTCAAAATGCATCGCCGCCCGCAGGTTGGCTTCCTGATCTTTTCCCAGTGCAATCTTGAACAAACGGTATTGGCATAAGGCCAGCCGTTCTGAATGCTGATATTTCTCACTTTCCGCCACGCTTTCGTACAGCAGCGCAGCAGCCTGGCGTTTGCCTTGTGCGAACCATTCCTCTCCCATTTCAAATACTGCCTGGGCATAGGATATATTATCCATAATGATCCGGACGACCTGCCGGATGCATTCCAGCTTGTCCAGCTCCGCACAGCGCTGCAGAAAAGGTCCCAGCCGCCGCCAGTCAGGGGTGGAGCGGACAACATATTCATCTATATATAATTCATACCATTCACCTTCGGGAAGTCCCATTCCTGCTGTAATCCGGTCCAGCTGCTTCACGGCAACGGGACGGTTCCCATTAATAATACTGCTGAGCGTACCGGAGTTCACACCCGAAATTCCGGCAAACTGATTGATGGTAATGCCTTCTCTCTTCAAGTATGCGTCAAGTTTTGCCTGTATTGTATTTTTCAATTGCAAATAAACACCGTCCTAAGAACCATATATTTGAATGATAATCCAGATATTCCTATATCTTAGGTTCTCGTATGGCACAGGTCAATGTTCATTGGCAGGTTGAACACAGGTTGACAGGAAAGAATTAGGTGTTCCAGTATCAGACAATGGTTTTAGGAGATCAGCTTGGACGCCTCTGCCTGTTCAGCCGCACGCCGGATGAACCGCTCCAGCGGCTTCTGGAGGGTAAGCGCCAGCACCAGGGCGAGAATACCGAACAGAACCAGATACAGGGCGTCACGGACAGCAACCTCCGGCAGAATGCCGCCAACGGCTTCTCTCAGCAGACTGATGGCATAGGTAAAGGGCATATACGGGTTCAGGATTTGAAAAAAGCGCCCTGTGGTGCTGATTGGAAAAGCCCCGCCCGAACTGGAGAACTGGAGCACCATGAACACGATGGCTATGCCTTTGCCGATGTTGCCGAAGACGTAGACCAGTGTAAATACGATCGTCACAAAAACGATGCTGATCAGGACGGCAAACAGCGTGAACCACAGCTTGTCGGCAACATAGCAATTCAACAAATACATATTACCCAATACCGCTATCAGAGCCTGAAAAATGCCTACGGTAAGAAAAGTCAGCAGGCGGCCAAAATACAGCTGGTAGCGCCGGTATGGAATTCCACCGGTATCAACGGCGGTCCGCAGCAGAGAAATCAGCAGGGTGCCGCCTACCCACAAGGACAGCACTACGTAAAACGGTGTCATCGCTGATCCGTAATTAGGGATGGGATACAGCGCCTTTTCCTTCAGAACCACGGGGCTGGCCAGAAAATCGCTGGTGCCCTTGATATCCCCGCCCAACAGTTGGGCAATCTCCTCCAGATTGACCTCCCGCTTGATTTCGCGGACCGTATCGGCGGCGCGGCGGACGGCATGCTCCAGGGCGGGAAGATCATTCCGCACCAGCTCGGCCGCCCGGTTCACCCCCCGGTCTGCCCGGGGAAGGCCGGCGGTGATCCACTCCGACGCGCGGCGGAATTTCTCTTCCGCCCCCGGCAGGTCATTCCGGGCGAATTCAGCTGCTTCATGAATGTTGTCTCCGGCAGCAGGCAGCCCATTCTGAATGCGCGGCAGCACCTCCGTCACGAAGCCGGTGAACGCTGCCAGCCTGCTGTTCATGCCGGCTGCCGCCGCGCTGACTTCGCCCGCTGCCGCGGGCAGATTGTCCCGCAAGGCGGCCAGGCCGGCCTGCCCGTACTGGATGGCGGTGCCCGCTTCATCCAGCACCGCGCCCAGCGCCGCCAGCCGCTGCGGCGCCTGCTGCAAAGCCGTGGCGGCGGTCCCCGCCACGGAGGTCAGCTGCTGCAGCGTGCCCTGCAGCGCTGACTGCCCCTCCGCGCTGTAGCGCGCGAGGATTCCGCCAAGCGCCGCTGCGCCCTTGGCGGAATCCCGGCCAAGCTGCGCCAGCGCGGCAGGGTCCAGCCCGCCGCCGCCCCGCAGCGCGGCGGCAAGGCGGGCCGCCTGCGCAGCGCCGGCGGCCCAAGAGGCCCGCGCCCCGGCCAGGGCGCGGAGCTCGCTGCCCGGCACGGCGCCGGGCGCGAGGGTGTTCACGGCGGCGAAGAGAGCCGCCGTGTGCTGCAGCGCGCCGCTTCCGGCGGTAAGCCGGTCAGCGGCCAGCTGCAGCCGGGAAGCCGCCGCTGCGTCCGGCGGCGCGGTGCCTTCCGCGAGCTGGCTGGCCAGCAGCGCTGCGCTGTCGGCATTCTGCTGCAGCAGATGGAGATTCTGCTGCAGCACCTGCGGAACCGCGGTGAAGGCCGCGCGGTTCTGCGCCAGATACTGCTGCAGCTCCTGCCCGAAGGCAGGCCCCGCTGCAGCGATCCGGTCCGTCTGCGGCAGGGCCTGGGCAGCCGCAGCAACAACCTTCCCGGCCTCCTCCAACCTGTCCGAGGCCCGGTCCAGGATCTCCCCCACCCGGCTGAAGTCAACATCCAGGCCGGACAGCAGCTCCGCCGCGCGGGCCAGATCCGGGAGCCTGCCCTGCAGCTCCTGCAGCCTGCCCGCAGCATCGCTGATCTGCCCCCAGTGCTCATCCAGCAGCTCGGCCGCCTGGCCCGCCTGCTCCACTTCCGGCAGCTTGTCCGTAAGCGCAGCCATCCTTCCGGCCGAATCCGCAAGCTGCGGCCAGTCGTGCTGGAGCTTGAGCACAAGCCGTCCTGCCTTTTCAATCTCCGGCAGGCTTGCCTCCAGCTGGAACAGCCCCTGCTCCACCTTGCGGATAACCGGCAGCTCAGCCTGGAATTCGCGGTCGATGGCACTAAGGGCCGTTAGCACCGTGCTGCTAAGGGTTTCCGTGAACCGCTCACTGATCTGCGCGGTAATCGTTGAAGCCCCTTTCGCCGTGATTTTGGGTGCAATCGCGTTGATTTTTTCATTTACGGTATAATCCACCTCCGGCTTCACAAGTTCTCCTTCGAGAACCCCCGCCATCCGCTGTGAGAATTCTGCCGGAATGACGATGCTGGCATAATAATCCCCGCGCTGCACCCCGCGTTCTGCCGATTTAACATCCGTGAACCTCCAGCCCAGCGACTTGTTGCTCCGCAGGCTCTCCAGTACCTCATCTCCGATGTTGAAGCTCTTGCCATCGACAGCAGCTCCCTGATCCACACTGGCCACGGCAATTTGGATGCCGGATGTATTGCTGTAGGGGTCCCATACCGCGGCCACATTCACCCAATCGTAGACCGAGGGAAGGAGCGCGAGTGCTGCTATCAACAACAGAGCTACCGGCGCTTTGAACAGGCCCAGCCAATCTTTTTTATAAATCCGCCACACTGCCGCCATGTTTCACCACACCTCTATGCTGTAATCTGAATAGTTTAATATGCCCTGGCGCCGTTCTTTTTACTTTCCTTACTTTCCCACATCACAGGCCGGAAACTTTTTGCAACATTTTTTCCCGATCTACGTTTATAGAGGTATAATACCCGTTTGAGAAATATAGCGAAGGGTAATTAGGTATATAGACGTATACCGTGTCATATTTATACCAAGGGGGAATTGTACATGTTCAAAAGAAAATCGGTTTATCTCTTTCCTGCTCTGGTTCTGCTGCTCCTCTCCCTTGTGACTACGGCAAGTACAGTAGGTACGCGCGCAGAAGCGCAAAGCGGTGATAAAAGTCAGGAATTGACGGTTTACATACACGCGCTGAAGTCCAAAGACGGACATACGGTCATGACAGCCGACCAGATCGAATGGTATGAAGGCGCTGAAGCCGACCGCATCTTCGCCGAACGTGAGCCTGATGCAGCGGCTGAGCTTGGCGGCACACCGGATGGTTACTATATCGTAAATGACAGTGACTCCCTTACTTCCTATCCCATTGCCGATAATGCTGGGGTGACGATGCAAATTTACGATCATACCGGGCACATGGAGGATCTGGATATCAACTGGAATGAGAGCATTTCTCTTCATAAGTTCATCGGCGAATTCGCCAAAACCGGCATCATCGACCTGAGCCAGTCCCCTTACCACATTACAATCCAGGCTGGCAAAGTTACTTCCATCGTACAGCAGTACACTCCATAATCTTCAGAGTCTGCTCGCCAAAAAGCACCGCCCCTTCGGCGGTGCTTTTTTTGCTTTGCTTAGCTTTGCTTTGTTTTACAGCATTAATTGCACTTCGTACAGTTAAAAGCTGCCTTTTGGCAGTCCAACTGGTTTTAATTGCACCTTGTACAGTTATTTTTGTTGAAAAGGGCTAATAGTGGGCTGCAAGCCATTTTTAATTGCACAAACTGCAGCTAACGCTCAAACACATCCATTACAGCTCTTTTTAGTTGCACAAAATACAGTTACTTAGCCATAAGCCCGAAGGTTAAAGCCGTTCTCAGTTACTTTTACCATACGCCGGGGTTAGAGCTACTTCTCAGTTACTTTTACCATACGCCTAGGGCTAGAGCTACTTCTTAGTACTTAAACCATTCGCCAGGGCTAGAGCTACTTCTCAGTTACTTTCACCATACGCCAGGGTTAAAGCCGCTTCTAGGTTTCTTTAACCATACGCCAGGGTTAGAGCCACTCCCGAACAAAGCAAAAAGTGTCCCGCTCCCCTTATCAGGGAAGCCGGGACACTTCATCATAGCCAGTTAGGCTATTTATCTTTGCAAAGTTATGAGGGCACAACTGATTACCTTACTTCCTGCCGTCCTTCACCGGCGCGCCGAAGTTCGGCGTACCGTCTTCATTCCACTCCAGCACCTGGGCACGGGTGTGGCGGTTCGGATCGTACAGCGGATCACCGGTAATTTCCTTGTAATTGCGGGCATGGTAGATCAGCACATCTTCTCCGTCTTCATTGACTGTGAAGCTGTTGTGTCCCGGACCGAATTGTCCGTTTTCTTCACTCGTCTGGAATACTGGCTCAGGGTGCTTGCTCCAGGAAGCGGCATCCAGCAGATCGCTGTCCTCGTCTGCCGTCAGCAGCCCCATGCAGTAATTATGGTCGGTCGCACTGGCTGAGAAGCTCATGAAGATTTTGCCGTTCCGCTTAAGTACCGCCGCACCTTCGTTGACGCTGAAGCCGATGGTTTCCCAGGGATGCTCCGGTCTGGCTATCATCGTCTGCGGGCCGGTCAAAGTCCAAGGGTTCTCCATCTCTGATATGTACAGGTTGGAGTTCCCCGGAATATCCGGGTCCTTCTGCGCCCATACATAATAGAGCACACCCTTGTGCTGGAATGCTGTCGCGTCGAGAGCAAATGACTCCCAGGCTGTTTTCACCTGGCCTTTTTCCACCCAGCGGCCCTCCAGCGGATTCGCCGATTCGTTCTCCAGCGCATACATGCGGTGATCGAACAGCCCCTCCTTCGTCTCTGTTGTCCGGGCCGCCGCGAAGTAAATGTACCATTTCCCGTGGATATAATGGATTTCGGGCGCCCAGATATTGGCGCTGAGCGGTCCCGTCTCATATTTGCGCCAGGCGACGACAGGTTCGGCATCTCTCAACCCTTCAATAGTTCCGGCCCTGCGCACTTCGATCCGGTCATATTCGGGCACCGAGGCTGTGAAGTAATAATAGCCATCCGTATGTTTATAGACCCAGGGGTCCGCACGCTGCTCCACAAGCGGATTGCTGTATTCTTTTTTCCTGCTCATAATGGTTTCTCCTTTTATCTATATAAGATGAACTTGTCCCCAGATTTCTTGATTTGAACCGCCTTTAGCGGTTGAAATCCGGTGACTGATTATGCTGAAGATAGCGAGCTTTCCTACGGAAAGCTTTTAGGCGGACGCTACCGCTCTGTAAGTATCCAAACTTCCCCTCCGCACTTCTTCCCTTTTATGAATTTTTCAAGTTCATCTTATATATTTCTCTTATTCTAGGGTCAGGACAACTACGGATGCCGGAGGAAGCTGACAGTCCAGCACCCCGTTCTTCAATGAAGCCCCCCCGAAAGCGGCTGGAGCAACGGTTACCGGGGCCTCGAAGGTATTGTGGGCATTCAGATCGGAATGGGTCAGGATCTGCCCGGTCACTGTTCCAGCCGATGTTCCGGCAAGTTCCATACGGAGTCCGGCGCTGTCCTCGTGGCTAAGATTGCACAGGGAAATATATACCCTGCCGGCTTCATCCCGGGATGCAGATACGCTAAGCTGAGGAATAGACTCTCCGCCCATGCTGTACACCGGACTCTCCAAAGACACCTCAAGCAGTTCGTTATCCTGATGCACCTTATACATGTCAAAAACATGATAAGTAGGAGTAAGCAGCAGCTTGTCGCCTTCGGTTAAGATAAGCGCCTGCAATACGTTAACCATTTGCGCGATATTGGCCATTTGCACCCGCTTGCTGTGATTCTGGAAAATATTCAGGTGAATCCCTGCCACCAATGCATCGCGCAGCGTATTCTGCTGATACAGGAAGCCCGGATTGGTGCCCGGCTCGCTGAGGAACCAGGTTCCCCATTCATCTATAATCAATCCTACCCGCTGCTCCGGATCATACTTGTCCATGATATTGGAATGACGGGTAATCAGCTCATCCATATGGAGGGACTTCTTCATGGTTTCGAACCATTCGCCGTTGTCGAAGCCAAGTGCGAAACGCTTCTCTTCCCAGCTTCCTGGGATCGTATAGGAGTGCAGGCTCAGACCATCCATGAACTGTCCGGCTTCCCGCATCAGCACTTCCGTCCAGTTGTAGTCATCCACATTGGCGCCTCCGGCGATTTTGTAGAGCTTGTTGTCCCCGTAATTGCGCGCATAGGTCTGATAGCGGCGGTACAGGTCCGCATAATATTCCGGACGCATGTTGCCTCCGCAGCCCCAGTTCTCATTTCCCACGCCAAAATATTTCAGCAACCAAGGCTGCTCGCGCCCATTCCCGGCCCGCAGTCCGGCCATTGGAGACTCACCGTCAAAGGTCATGTATTCCACCCATTCGGACATTTCCTGCACCGTACCGCTGCCTACATTGCCGCAGATGTACGGCTCACACTCAAGCAGCTCGCAGAGCCGGAAAAACTCATGCGTGCCAAAGTGGTTGTTCTCCACTACGCCGCCCCAGTGGGTGTTGATCATCCGCTTGCGGGTTTCAGGCTTACCGATGCCGTCCTTCCAGTGATATTCATCGGCGAAGCAGCCGCCCGGCCAGCGCAGCACGGGAATATTCAGTCTCTTCAGCGCGGTAATCACGTCATTGCGTATACCGTCCGTATTCGGGATCGGCGAATCTTCTCCCACCCAGATACCTTCATAGATACATCTGCCGAGATGCTCGGCAAAGTGCCCGTAAATATTTTTATTAATTTTACTCTTTGGCATATCCGACAGGATTCTAGCTTTTGTAGTCATCGTTTCTCTCTCCTTGGCTGTCTCTATTTTTTTAACCCTTAATGCCTGAATTCAGATTGATGGATTGGACAAAGTATTTCTGCGCGAACAGGAACAACAGCAGGGTTGGAATAATCGCCAGAACCGCTGAACCCATCAGCTGACCAATCATGCGGTAATTTCCATAGATATCTTGAAGAAGCAATAACCCTGCTGTAACCGGCATTTTGTCCACATCCGTAAACACGATTACAGGCCAGAGGAAGTCATTCCATGATCCGGTGAAGGAAAATAAGGCGCATACAATCAACACCGGCTTGATGAGCGGCAAAATAATCGAGAAATAAATCCGGAAATGCCCCGCACCGTCCACGTGAGCCGATTCATCCAGGTCCTTCGGAATTCCGTTCATAAACTGCCGGACCAGAAAGATATTGCCCATACCCGCCAGTCCCGGGATAATCATGGCCCAGGAGGTGTTGACCCAGCCCAATGCGTCAATAATTTTGTATGAGGGAATCAGATTCACTACGCCAGGAAAAAATGAGATGCCGAGCAACGTGAAAAAGAGCGTATCCCTGCCTTTAAATTTCATCCGCGAGTAGCCATAGCCGGTAATGGAGATGACCACAACCACCAAAAGGGTGTGCATGGTCGCAATAAACAATGAGTTCATCAGCCACCGCAGAATAGGGGCGGTTGAGGTATTCTCCAAAATCGAGACATAGTTGTCAAAAATCCATTCCTTGGGGAACAACCTGAACCCGGAGGAGACCACTTCTGACTGTGACCGGAAGGAAGTCGTGATGCCAAAAACCACCGGAATAATCCAAATGATACAAAGCACGATCAAAAACAGATAAGAGATATATTTTGAGATGCTGATTCCCGGGCTTTTTCTTTTTACTGTGTCCTGCTCTTTGATGCGGGGACGTTTATCGTATTGCTGCGCCACCTGATTGGACATACGGGTACACCTGCCTTTTCAATTTCCATTGCTGGTTCCTTGTTATCGAAGTTAAGCCGCATTCCGGTTCATGACATAATATTGCAGAGCCGAGATGACCAGTATGACCAGTCCTAGCAATACAGCCATAGCGGACGCCATACCCGCAATGGACTCTCCATTGCCGAACGCCAGCTGGCGGATATACATCATAAGCACATGCGTACTCTGGCGCGGTCCCCCGTCTGTCATCATCAGCGGCTGACCGAATACATTGAAGGCCCCTGCCGTGGTCATGACAAAGGTGTAAATCAGCGGGAAGCGGATGGAGGGCAGCGTAATGCTCGTAAATCTGCGTATCGTTCCGGCTCCGTCCATCTCTGCCGATTCATACAAATCCTGCGATACGCCGCTTATGGAGGCACGGTAAATAATCATGTTGCCGCCGACTCCCCCCCAGATCGTGATGATAATAATGAGTATCCAGGCATACGGCTGGTTAGCCGGCCAGGAAACATCCGATCCAAAAACATTGCCGGCCATTCCAAGCTGCTTATTGAACAGCAGCAGCCAGATCAGTGCTCCCGCAGATATGGAAATCAGGCCCGGAACGTAAATAATGGACTGGATCAAGCTTTTCCCTTTGACTTTTTTGTGTTCAAGTGCTACAGCAACAAGCAGCGGAATCACGATTAACAGCGGGACACTGAGCAGAACAAAAATAAATGTATTCTTAAGCCCGTTGTTGAATTGCGTGTGGAAGGTGGAGCCGCTGTCAAAAAGAATGGTTTTATAGTTGTCGAGGCCCACCCAGACCGGCTCGTTCATCAAATTCCATTTGGTGAAGGAAGCATATATTCCGTAAAAGGTTGGCAGCAGGATAAAAACGGCAAATAAGATGACATGTGGACCTACAAAGAAAGCAGGCGCGAGATTCAGTTTCTTTTTCATAGGCATTCTTTTCTCCTTTGGCATGAAGCAATGTTCCGGAAGGCGGTCCATTGCCCCATGCAATCATTTCCGCTTTTCGTTTACTTCGCTGCTCCGCCCGTTCCTTCGGCGATTTTATCCTCCACAAATTTTTGCATTGTCTGGAGGGTTTCATCAATATCCACATTGCCGCGCACAATATCCCCGCAATACGTATCTACGGCTTCCGCAATATACGGATAATATTCATAAGTGTAAATGTAAAGGGATTCAATTTCTTTTTCACTGGAGGTGAAGAAGGATTGGATATAATTTTTGAAATCAGGACTTTCATTGACTTGCTTACTGGCTACGATCTGTCCCGCTTTAGCCCACTCGATTGAATTCTCGCGGATGAACTCCAGGAAATTACCGATGCCCGCAACCTTTTCTTCGGATCTGTCTTTATTCTTCATCATCGAGAACAGGTGGGAGGACGATCTGTTGGTGAACTTATCTGCAGTGGGCGAATATACATTGGTTACCCCGAAATTCAAACCTTCCACCCCGGCATGTGCCGTAGAACTCCAGGTGCCGTCCGTCGAGAACAATACGTTCCCGGATTGGAACATCAGGTATCCGTCTTCGCCAAACGGCGTCATCAACCCGGCATCGTTGATCTTTTTCACATTCTCAAAGGCCTGCTTCATCACCGGGGTATTTACGGCAGGCTTGCCATTCTCCTGAATATCTCCGCCGAGGTCCTGAATCTGTGCAAGAATGACCCAGCCCAGCAGCGCATCATTAACGACATAATCTCCTTCATCCAGCTTTCCTTGCAGAGAGAGCATTTCATCAATCGTCACCACATTATCGTCGAGGAAAGATTCCGCATGGTATTTCTTAAGCAAATCCTTATTGTAATACATAACATTACTGTGGATATCAAGAGGTACTGTATATTGAGTGCCGTCAATCGTGCCTGTTGACCAGGCTTGCGGCAGATAATTCTCCTGTTTGATCTCAGGCTGGGCGGTTGTTACTGCTGTCATCGGCTCAAGCACCCCCTGCTTGACATAGCCGGGAACACGGTCAGCATGAATAATAGTCAAGTCCGGAACACCTTTGCCCGAGTTAAGCACTGTGGATAGCTTGGTGTACATATCAGAGGTGATTACATGCTTTACTTTAATTTCCGGGTTAGTGGCATTGTAATCCTTAACAAGCTGATCCATATAGGCACCGTCATCACCGGTTAGCGGAGTCCAGAATGTAATCGTCTTGGAGTTGTCTTCCCCGCATCCCGCTAACAACGTTGATAACATTAGAACAAGTACTAATACTGAAAACCCCCATTTTTTCTTCACACTTTCTCCTCCTAATGAAATAGTTTTAGTGAATCATCTACAAAAATGTTTTTGTAAACAATTAACTCAGACGTCTTCTTTCACACATTCATGAAATAATTAAAAAACATTTGAATGTATTCGCTTACAGGTATAAAATAACATACAAAAGACACCTTGTAAACAATAAAATCTAAATCTATTTATATATATACAAAGCAAAACGAGAATAAAGCATATTCAAAAAAATAAACCGCTATTTCCATGTAAATACACTCATTTATATTTATAATATTATGAATTAAATACTCATTTTCGTTTGGAATATAATTAATTTTTAAATTATCAGACAAATAAATAGAGAATACTTTCCTTTTGGACCCGATTAGTTTATAATTTTATAAAATAGTTTTGATAATGACGTTAGCGGAAGAAGGTACTTGACCATGATTTATATTAAAGATCTAATGAGCGGGATTGATATCTTCAAGGCACTCAGCTCGGAGATCCGGATTCAAATTCTGGAGCTGCTCGCCACCAATCAGGCTCTCAATCTCAATGAAATTGCCAAGAAGCTGAATCTCAGCAATGGAGCCATTACTATGCACATCAAGAAGCTGGAGGAAAGCGGCCTGATCGAGATTAATACTTCCGTAGGGAAGCATGGCATCCAGAAGGTGTGCTATTTGAATAAGGATAAGCTAATGGTGGATCTGCGGAGCAAGGAGACAGACAATCTCTATGAGGTCGAAATCCAGGTCGGACATTACAGCAACTACCACGCCGTGCCGACTTGCGGACTGGCTACTAAGGACAGTATCATTGGCGACTTTGATGAACCGCGCTATTTCGCCGATCCCCAGCGGATTGATTCCGAGATTATCTGGATGGCTGAAGGATTCCTGGAATACCGCATCCCTAATTATCTCAAAGCTAACCAGTCCTTCCGGGAGATTCAATTCTCCATGGAGATCGGCTCCGAAGCACCAGGCTTCAACGATAATTATCCTTCCGACCTGTATTTCTATGTAAACGGGATCGAAATTGGTTTCTGGACGAGTCCAGGAGACTTCGGCGATGCCCGGGGCACTTTCAATCCTGACTGGTGGCCTCCTCACCTTAACCAGTATGGAATGCTGAAGCTGATCCGGATCAATAATGAGGGAAGCTTCATTGACGGCTGCCGCATCTCGGATATTACCCTTGACGATATCAAGCTGGATTACAAAAGCGAGCTGACCTTCCGTATTGCCGTCACCGACAAGCCGGCCAACAAACGCGGACTGACCATTTACGGCAAGCATTTCGGCAATTACAGCCAGGACCTGCTGGCCCGTGTGCTCTACGATGTTCACGAGGTCGAAGAAGTCGCCGGCCCCACTCTAACCCGCGCGGAATAGCCGCGCACTGCAAAGACCATGTGCAAGGCAAGCTGCCGGCACATGGTCTTTGCGCTTTTATGGAAGTCATCTCCGCAGTATAAAGTTTCGCTCCTTAACCCACACTAAACATGTCTTTCAAACCAGCGTAAGAGGGAGTGTTTCGAATGCGTGAAGGTATGATTCCCACCGTTCTTGGAACTGTAGTCACCGCTTCAAGCGCAGCTTTTTTAGGCAGCCGGTATAAGATGGCCGCTACAGGTATTCTTGGATTTGGCCTCGCCCACATCGTGCTGGGAGCCATTGATCTGTTCGAGCACCGCTGAAAAAGGTTGAAAGATGCCGGCCCATACTGGGCCGGTTCTTATTGTTAACAGAGCTGCATTCACAGATTTTGCAACGTAGTTTCCCGGTTGCCTCTACAACAAAAAGGCCCTCCCTAGGCGGGTAGGACCTTATCAGCTATTGTTTATTTCACCGCTACATAGAACAGCCGTCCGGCACTGTCGTCGGCCTCCACCCACTCGAAATCGGCGTAGACCTTCACCTCGCTGAAACCCGCCTTCCGCAGCTCTTCTGTCATCCATTCGGGGTCGTAGGCCCGCTGGATGTGCGTCTCTTCAAAACGGCGGTATAGGCCGCTCCCTCCCTCTTCACGGGCGAAGATAGACAGATGATGCTCAATCTCCCGGCGCGGAACATCCATTTCACAGGTCCAGATATATGATACCGCAGGCTCGTCCAGCACAAACGGCTGCTCTTCCTCATAACGGATGAGTGTATTCGGATGATGCACATCGAACAGGAAGGTGCCTCCGGTCTTAAGACCGGCATAGGTACATTCAAATACGGAGCGGATATCCTGCTCTTCCAGCACATAATTCAGGCAATCGCAAAAGGAGATGACCGAATCGACCGGTTCCGGCAGCTCCCATTCCTTCATGTTCTGGCGAACCCACCGCACACTGCCCTCGCGCAGAAAACGCCGCCCCTGCGGATGGCGTTCCATCTTCATCTGTGCCACAGAGAGCATATCCGATGAGAGGTCAATCCCGGTCATGTGGTAGCCGGAGGCCGCGAGCGGAATGGTGATGCTTCCGGTTCCGCATCCCAGCTCAGCAACCGTCAGGGGCTTGCCGTATTTGCTCCATGCCGTCTCCGCAAAGGCCAGCCAATCCGGATACGGCATATCCGCCATCAGCTCATCGTACACATATGCAAATTTCCCATAGGAAGACACTGGCTTACACCGGCTTTCTGTAAATCGTGATCGTGACTGCAGAGAAGGTTGGGGCTTCCGGCTGCTTACGCTCCTTAAGTGTCCCAACTTCTCCCCCGCCACCTTATTTCGGACAGGCAACAGGCCAGCAGCTTACGGCCCGTTAGGATTCGGGCAATCCGTTCTCCTTGGACTGTTCCTGATCCGTTCCATCCTCTTCGCTGCGGGCCAGATAGGTCCAGTTCTCCTTTTGGGTAACCAGACCTTCCTTCATCAGCTTGCCGAGGGCACGCTTGAATGCCGACTTGCTGATGCCAAACCGCTGCTTGATGATCTCCGGCGGTGTGGCATCCGAATACGGCATCGCGCCGCCCGGCCGTTCCTTCAGGAAGTCCAGCAGCGCGGCGGAATCCACATCCCGGCCGATTTCCTTGCGCTGGGACATGGACAGGTTCACCCGGCCGTCTTCACGGATATGGGAGACGCGGGCCTCGAATTCCTCGCCCAGCCGCAGCAGGCGGCTGCGTTCGGAGGAGTGGACCATGCCGATGATCCCGAAGCCCAGCACACCGCCGTCCACAAGCACAAAGGTACCCATCTGCAGCGGCTTGTACACCCGGGCCTTAACCGTCTGCCCCATCCAGGAGGCAGGCGCAGGCAGCGCAAGCGGTGCAAGCTCCTGCTCCCCGGCCAGCTTGGCGCGCAGGCGCCCCTGCTTGTCATGCTCCATGAGCACGAATACCTTGTCCCCTACCTGCGGGCGCAGCTCGATCAGCTCCGGAAGCTCACGGATCGGCAGCAGCAATTGCCGTCCCAGCCCCATCTCCAGGAAGCAGCCCAGACGGGGGTGAATATCCGCCACCTCCAGCAGGGCCATCTCGCCCAGGGTCAGGAACGGCTTCTTCATTGTGGCCGCCAGGCGGTCCTCCGTATCGAAGAAGATGAAGACTTCCACCTTGTCTCCAATCTTAGGCTTGCTGCCAACGAGCTCCGTATAATGCAGCATAACATCCTGGCCACCCTCGCCCAGAAAGTATCCGTAAGGGGACACCTCACGCAAGACTTCCAATGTAACCGTAGTTCCGGCAATCAGACTCATACGGGTTCCACAACCTTGGCGTCGGACCACAGACGCTCGATGTTGTAATATTCGCGCTCATCACGGTGGAAGACATGCACAATTACATCTCCAAGATCCATCAGGACCCAGCGGGCTGCATCCATGCCTTCAATGCCGCGGATTACGCCGCCGGCTTCATGAACCACCTTGCGTACTTCTGTGGCTATAGCCTGCACCTGTGTATCGGAATTCCCGTGGCAGATGACGAAATAGTCACTGATCGGTGAAACGCTGCGCAGGTCAAGCGCGACCACATTCATTGCTTTTTTATCATCAGCGGCCTTAAGGGCCAGTTGCAGAAGCTTGCTTGATTCTATCGTCATATTGTATCCTCCATTATTCTTACTAGGTCATTGCGTGCCAGTACGGTCAGCGGGAACACAATCTGCCGCTTCCGCAGCAGCAGGCTAATCGTGGAGTCGAATCCGGCGAGCAGCCCTTCTTCCAGACTGGACTTGGACAGCTTGCGGATATCATCAACCCCCGGAAAATCCCGCCCCGGTTCAATATAATCAGCGAGACATACAATCTTCTCCAGCAGGCCCATGTTCTCGCGCCCGGAGGTATGGTACCTTATAGCATCCAGCACCTCAGGATCGGTAATCCCGTATTCATCCCCGGCCACAAAAGCACCTACCTCCGCATGCCACAGCTGCTTGTCATAGTTCAGCAGCTCGGCGGACAGCCCGTTTGTCTCAATGATCTCCTTCATTCGTTCGACCGGCCAGTATTTGGCCACATCATGCAGAATCGCCGCCGTTTCGGCACGGACGGGGTCACCGCCGTAACGTTCTGCCAGCTTCACCGATGTCTCCATCACGCCCAGTGTGTGCTTCCAGCGTTTGTCGGGCATCTGTGCGGAGACGGCTTCAATCAGCGCTTCGCGGCTGAGTGCCATACAATCCACTCCTTTGAACATAATCATATACAGCATCCGGCACCATATAGCGGATTGACTTGCCTTCGGCCGCCCTGGCCCTCAGCATCGTTGAAGAAATATCCACGAGCGGCATGTCCGCCAGCAGCACCTTCTCGGCAATGAAGCCGGGCAAGGCCTCAAGATCCAGCGGAGTGCCTGGCCGTCCTACCCCAATAAAGGTCAGACGCCGCACCAGCTCTTCAATTCCGTGCCACTTCGGCAGATACTGGACCATGTCCGCACCCACAATGAAAAAAAATTCATGCTCCGGGTATTCCTCCTGCAGCATGGTAATCGTTTCAAAGGTGTAGGATACGCCGCCCCTGGCAATTTCGAGGTCCAGAATGCCAAAAGCTGCATGATCCCTTACAGCGCCCTCGACCATGGCCAGCCGTTCCTCGCCCGACGCACCGGCCTCATGCTTATGCGGCGGGATATGCGAAGGCATGAACCATACCTCTTCCAGTGCGTAGGACTCCCTGGCAGTCTCAGCTGCCATCATATGGCCGATATGAAGAGGATCAAAGGTCCCTCCCATAATTCCAACTCTCAAGAGGTCTACCTCCTCTTACTAACAAGGTTAACTGCGTGCTCCCGCAAGCCGGGAGGCCGCTTTTAGCGGGGCAGCTCAATGGTTTTGTTGTCGCGTGATTCCTTGTACAGAATGATCGTCTTGCCGATGACCTGCACCAGCTCGGAGCCTGACTGCTCCGCAAGTGCGGCACCGATTTCCTTCGGATCATCCGCATTGTTGTTCAGCACGCTGATCTTCATCAGCTCCCGTTTTTCAATCGCCTCTTCGATATGGCGGACCAGATGATCGTTGACGCCGCCTTTGCCGACTTGAAATACGGCGTCCAGATGATGCGCCAGCGAACGGAGATAACGTTTTTGTTTTCCAGTTAACATAAATGAACAAACTCCTTAATTAACAAATATTATTACCCTTACTGCAACGATCTATATAAGTTGAACTTTAGTTTTACATTGCGGGGTATAAACTGTACTACTTCAGTCGCTGCCGCCGAGACAATCCATAATCGTCTGCCGCATGATATCTACCGGAGCGCTCCGGCCGGTCCAGTATTCAAGCGAATAGGCTCCCTGGTAGACGAACATGCCCAGGCCGCCGTGAATCCGGCAGCCCCGCTCCAGGCTCTCCGTGAGCAGCCTTGTCTGCAGCGGGTTGTAGATCAAATCACTGACGATCATGCCTTCACGCAGCAAGCCGGGGTCGATTGGCATAACGTCTATATGGGGGTACATGCCTACGGAGGTAGTATTGATTACGATATCCATATCCGCAATATGGGCTGCGATCTCATGGTTGCCGATGCCGCTAACCATACCTTTGGCCTGGAAAGCCTCCGCCAGCTGCTCCGACTTATCCACGGTCCGGTTGGCAATCACCACTGCCGCCGGATGTTCCAGCAGCAGTGCGGCAATGATCCCTCTTGCCGCCCCGCCGGCCCCGATGACAAGAATCCGGGAGCCTGCCAAATCCGGTGTTGCTTCCGCTTTCAGCGAACGGACATACCCGATCCCGTCCGTATTGTACCCGGTCAGAACGCCATCGTCGTTGACTACCGTATTGACCGCTCCCACAGCTACCGCGCTGTCATCAAGCCGGTCCATATATTCCATCACCGCTACCTTATGCGGGATTGTCACGTTCACTCCGCGGAATCCCAGGGTACGGATTGCCTGAATGGCTTCGCCCAACTGGGCGGGGGCAATATGCAGCGGCACATAGGCTCCCGGAATGCCGAGCGCCTTCAAGGCCGCTGTATGCATAAGCGGGGATTTGGAATGGGCGATGGGATCACCCATTACCCCCAGCAGTATATCCTTGTTCCAGTACTGGCCGTTTGCACTTGTCACAGCGTATTCGCCCTCCTTAGGTCAGATCAGCGACGGGCGGGTCAGAACCTTAATGCCCCTCGGGACGTGAACAGCCACAACTGCTCCGCCTGTCCCGTTCACCTTGATCCAGCCCAGGCCGGAGATGAACAGGTCACTCTGGCTGTTCCGGCCGATGCGGAACTCGTGGCGCTGCCACTGCGGCAGCTTGTCCATGTCTGCGGTTCCCGGCGGAGACAGCAGTTCTCCCCGGTGCTCCTGATAGAGGGAATCTGCGCGTTCCAGCTTCGTGCGGTGAATCTTCAGCGTTCCGCTGATGTAGCAGGTGAAGGATTGACGTTCCCCCTTCACGAAATCAAAACGGCCCAGACCGCCGAAGAACAGCGACTGTCCCTCGTTCAGCTGGTATACAGCCGGCTTCAGCGGATTCTCGGGCATGACTGCTCCCAGATCCTTGCGTTCCACCAGTTCACTGTAGCGCCAAGGATATACAATCCCAGGTGTGTCGATGATATAATGCCCGTCATCCAGAGGAATCCTCACAGTATCGAGCGTGGTGCCCGGATAACGGGAAGTAGTCAGCTCCTGCTCCAGATCGCTGTAATCGGAGATGAGCCGGTTAATCAGCGTGGACTTGCCGACATTGGTTGCGCCGACCACATACACATCGCGTTGTCCGCGCAGCTCAGACACGGCAACCAGCAGACGGTCAAAACCCTGGTTGCGCTTGGCGCTGCAGAGGACAATTTCCGCCGTCCGCAGGCCATGCTCCTTGCAGCGCTGCTGCATCCAGTTGCGCAGCTTGTTCCAGTTCGTCACCTTGGGCAGCAAATCGCTTTTATTGACTGCCAGAATGACCGGATTGTTGCCCACAAACCGCTGCAGGCCGGAGATCAGGCTGCCTTCAAAGTCAAAAAGATCGACAATATGAATGACAAGCGCATTTTTCTCGCCCACGCCGCTCAGCAGATGCAGGAACTCATCCTGATCCACGGATACGGAAGAAGCTTCATTATAGTTCTTAATACGGAAACAGCGCTGGCAGATCACGGGCTCCCGCTCAAATGCCACCCCCGGAATATAGCCGGGGAGGTCCTTATCCGTGGTCTGCAGTTTAATGCCGCAGCCGCTGCATTTCTCAGGGCGCTTCGTTTCATTCATTGAATTCATTCAGGTTTATCCTCCTCGTGCCACAATCCCTGCTTGCGCAGCCTTGTCGTTGCAATTCTCTCCACCCTGCGGTTGAATCTCGTGCCGATCCCTTCATCCTTAACGGAGATAGGCAGTACCAATACCGTATACAATCCCAGCCGGTTGCCGCCGTAGACATCGGTGAGCATCTGATCGCCCACCACAATCGTCTGTTCCGGCGTTAGCCCCATCTGCTTCATTGCTTTCAGGAATGGAGTATTGCTGGGCTTGCGGGCCTGATGCACAAACTCAATATTAAGCGGCGTGGCAAAGCGTGACACCCGCTCCATGTTATTGTTCGACACGATAATGAGCTTGAAGCCAAGCTCCTTCACCTTCGTGAACCATAACAGCAGCTCGGGAGTCGCCAGGGGCGCTTTGGCGCCGACCAGCGTATTATCCAGATCCGTAATGATGCCACGGTAGCCCAGAGCGTACAGCTCCTCAAGAGCAATATCGAATACCGTATTCACCCGGAGTTTGGGTACTAACCTTTCAAACAATACGTTCACCTCGATTTCTTACGAAAAACTATATCATACTCTTTGCGCTTCGCAAATGAATCTGCAGCGGCCATTGTGCGCCCGCCTTATCACTTGCCGGACTTGATGCTTTTGCGCAGCCGCAAAGCTTCAGTATACACGCTGCGCCAGTCTTTGTCTTCAATAACCTCGGGGCTGTATTTTGCCCGTTCGAACATGCGCAGCAGCGCCGCGAGATTGCCGGAAGCCGCAGGGCGCTCATGACTCCAGCGGTCCACGGATTCACGGAGGGTTTCATGCTCTTCCTTCAGCATGCCCTTCCTGCGGGCATACCTTACCCAACGCGCGGTTTCTGCTTCAACTTTTTGGACCGGAGACAGCGGCTGGCCGTTGCGGAGCCGCTGCAGAAAGAAGCGCAGGGTGAACCGGCGCTGCCAGAGCAGGAATCCTGCCCACGCCAGGAGCACAACCGCTGCCGCTGCCACGATCCATATTTTCAGATGAAAGCTCTGCTCCTGTGTCCCCTTATTCACTTCCACCGGTTCCGGCTGGTTTTGCTTTTCTTCAGGTGCGGCGGTCGCTTGTGGCGCGGTATCTTCGCTTTGTGCCAGCAATGGTGCCGTAAACCCCGGCGTCGCCTCGACCGGAATCCAGCCGTAATCCCCAAAATAGACCTCCGCCCAGGAATGGGCATCCGCATTGGTAATCGTATAGTTATTGTTAACCAGTGTGCCTCCCTGCTGAACGGCAAGGTTGTCCGGAAGCTGGGCCTGCTCGCCTGGCGCATAGCCCTTCACCCAGCGGGCCGGAATATCCAGTGAACGGGCCATGGTCACAAGCGCAGTGGAATAATAGTCACAATAGCCTTCCATAATCTCGAACAGGAAGCTTTCGACAAGGTCTTTGCTTTTGCGCCGGGACAGATCCGGCTGATTGGTGTAGGGGAAGGACTGCTGCAAATATTGCTGCAGAAGCGCTGTTTTCTCATAAGGCGTCTTCCCCTGCGCCGTAACCTTTTCCGCCAGCTCTCTGACCCGCTTCGGGAAGTTTCCGGGAAGCTGCAGGTACTGCTGATCAATATCAAGCCCTCCATAGAGCTGCTCATAGGTCTGCTTGTTCAGTTCCTGAATGGGAACAACAGGCACCTGGGAAGTCAGCACATATTCTCTCGGATACGCTCTGCTGTTCTCCACGGATTTCCACAGCAGTTCGCTGCCCTCGCTTCTCCAGAGCAAACCGCCGCTGGTATCTGTACCATTCACCGAGATGACCTTCGAAATGGACAGGCCCCCGAACAGCACCGGATAGGAATTCCCACCCAGTATCTTTACAGTCTGCTTCAGCTCTCTTGTCTGGACCTTGGAGCCCCTGTTCTGCTCCAGCGGCTGCCCGACCACGCCACCCTTCAGCTCTCCTCTGGTGAAAGGGTTGTCGTCGCTCCAGCCCGAGCCTGAATAGACGCTGCGGGTCTCTCCGCGCATATACGTGCGCAGATCCGCGGTTACAGTCATCACTGGCGAATAATCGAAATTGAAGCCTCCGCCCAGATTATTGTCATCCGTACTGTATCCGGAGGTCGTGCTGCCTGTAGAGGCTGTACCGGTTCCGTTATCGGAGGCCCCGGCGGTTCCGGAACCTGAGCTGCTTCCGTTGCCGTTCCATTCCTGCCATGCGGTATACGGGTCCGTCAGTGTCGGACGCACTTCAGGCATATTTACACCGGTAATAATCACTAAAGAGAAGATAATGGCTACATTAACCGCGATTTTAAAAGGATATTTCAGCAACTGGGTCCAGCCGCGCGGGTAATGCAGCTGAAAGCTTCTTAAATGCTGGGTGACCAGCCAGCCCATGCCGGCAAATACGGTCCAAGCCACCTCTTGCCATAGAACAGAAGACGTAAAAGAGTCCAGTGCAGCAAACGCCGCGATATTCATTCCGGTAAACATCAGTATCCGCGACTTGGAGGATACCCACCAGGAGGACAGCAGAAGCAGAACCAGTGCTCCAAGCGCAAACCAGAGGTACGGAGCCATATGCGACAAGATATCCGGCAGCCTCTCACGAAGCCCCGGCAGCCAGGGATCGGGAACATAGACTCCATAATGCAGAATCATGCGGTAGGTAAGGTATACCCCTGCAACAGCCTCAAGCAGCAGCCGGTAGATCATTTTGACGGGTACAAGAATTTCAATCACTGCCGCAAAAGCCAGAGTAAGCAGGACTGCGGCGGTTGTTACTTCCAGCCAGAAGGGCTCCGTGTAGGAAACCCACTGGAGGGCAATGACCATCAGCCACAATAAGCTGAAGGAGTGGTGCCATGACGATTTGATTCCGTTCCACCAGCGTATCATAAGACTCTGTCACCTCCGAGCACCGCGGGGAGCTCCTGCAGCGAACTTACACTGTAGCCTGTTACGCCGCGCGATGCCAGCACATCCATCCACTCCTGGTTGCGGTTCTTGGCAGCGGGATTCCGCACATGAATCTGCGAAGGCGTCATCCCCCGGCTCTCTGCCCAGCGCAGCACATCCAATACCGGCTGGCCCGACTGCGGGCTGATCAGCACAAAATAGGAACCTTTGGGAAACATGCGGTATGCCTTCTCCAGCCTTGTAATCAGCGGTCCCCGGCCTTCAGCATTGATATCGATTAAATATTGGATCATTTTCTGGCGTTCCGCACTGCCCTCCGCAGGACTGAACACCTTCGTGTTCTTATCCAGGCAGCACATGCCGATGCCAATCCGCTCCCGGATGCCATAGCCCAGCAGCGAGGAAGTGATCGAAACAGCAAGCTCGAACTGATTGCCGCTGCCATAGGCTGAAGCACTGCCGTCCAGCACCAGCACGGTTTTGGGTATGGATTCATGCTCGAATTCCTTCGACTTCCAGTCGCCGGTTTTGGCTGTCGCGTTCCAGTGAATGCGGGTCAGCCGGTCACCATAGACATAATCACGGACGCCGTTGATCTGTGTCGTCTCGCGCCGCGAAGGAACCAGGGAAGCCTGAGGCCCGGCCAGCCGGGCTCTCCGCTCATACAGCTGCCAGCGCGGAACGAATACCGAGCGCGGCAGAACGCGGAACTGTCCCTCGGCGTGAAACGTACCTTTGTGCTCTACAAGACCGAAGATATCCTCCGCGAGGATATCCGTACCTTCAAAAGTATAATGACCCCGTTCCAGCGCCGGAGTCTGAAAATGCAGTTCCCCCCTGCCCTTCAGGCTCGGGATAAGACTCTCCTCGAACACCCAGGATTCCCCGTTGTGGCGCTTCAGTATTTCTCTTACCACTACATACGGCAACGGTAAAAAACCTGGAATGGTAATGCTAAGCTTCACCCGCAGGAACCCGCCGGCATATAATAAATCAGGCTTGTCCTGCTCGGAATACAGGCTGCGTGTGCCTCTGGCCCGGCGGACACCGCCAAGGCCCCCGATGATTAAATACAGCAGCAGCACTGTGACCATAATAAACAGCATGAAGGAAGTTTTGCCGCCCTGAAAAAGTACATAGAGCAGCGTGATGCCCCAAATGGCGAGAACCCCGGCGAGTTTGCCGGGCTGGATAACCGCCGCAGCCCCGGATAGATAGCTCTTCATCTCACTGCCTCATCGTGACAGGCACGTGAATGCTCTGCAGCAGCTTCTGCAGCAGGGTGTCCACATTGACATTGTCCAGACGCGACTCCGGACGCAGCAGAATACGGTGCCCCAGGGCATAAGGGGTCAGAATCTTCACATCATCAGGCAGCACATAATCACGTTCCTGCAGGAACGCATAAGCCTTGCAGGCCATCATGAACGAGAGGGAGGCCCGGGGACTTGCCCCGAGCAGCACCAGCGGGTGCTCCCGGGTCTGCCGGACCACATCCAGCAGATAATTCAGGACAGGATCACTGATATAGACGGAACGGATTTCCTCCTGAATGGCTGCAATCTGGTCCATACCGGTCACTGGAGTCAGCCTGTCCACCGGCTGGCCCTCCTGATGGCTCATCAGCAGATTCTTCTCGGTACCGGCATCCGGATAACCCAGGCTGATCCGCAGCATAAAGCGGTCAAGCTGGGCTTCCGGCAGCGTATAGGTGCCTTCGAAGTCAATCGGATTCTGCGTCGCGCAGAGCATGAACGGATGCGGAAGCGGATACGTCTCTCCATCTACAGTAACGTTCCGCTCTTCCATCACTTCAAGCAGTGCAGACTGCGTTTTGGTGGTGGCGCGGTTGATCTCATCGGCAAGAAGAATATTGGTCATGACCGGGCCCGGACGAAAATGGAACATTTCATCGCGCGGATGATAGACGGACACCCCGGTGATATCGCTTGGCAGTATATCCGGATTGCACTGAATCCGGCGGTATTCACCGGACATAGATCTTGACAGCGCCCGTATAAGCTGGGTTTTGCCCGTTCCCGGCACATCTTCAATCAGAACATGTCCGCCAGCCAGCAGAGCAGTCAGCAGCAGCTCTATTTCAAATGATTTACCGAGGATGCAGGATTCCAGATTATTGCGTACAGCGTTCATAATTTGCATGGATTCTTGACTTACGGGCATATGGGGTAATCCTCCTATGTCAGAATAAGCAGTAATACTTACATTTTACATGATTAGGGACCCCAAAGTACATTATTGGAAATAACGATCTTTAAGATACGCAGGCAGACCCGTCTCCAAAAATATATAACTCGTATGAAGGAAAATTATACTTTTAATAGAAAGTATTATGAATCCTGGTTTTGCAAAATGTTTGCGGAAAGAAGTGGAGATATGGATACATTTTATTCGCTGTGTCTTCAAGGAGATATTCCCCAGGCTATGGATCATCTGAAATCCATCCAGCCCCGGACCGGGGAAATCACAGCAATCGAGCAGCGATTTACAGAACGTTTTTATTCAAAAGATAATGAAGAGCAGATTGCATCCCCGGATAGCTGGATCAAGAGTGTCATTCTTACTTACCATGCTTATTTCCGTACAGTGTTGACCCGCTCCGAAAAAGTACCCGTCGCCGCTGCGGAAGAACATCTCAAAAATGCTTTGGCTCCGTTAGTACAGATGGAGAACACGCCGGACCTCGATGCAATTGAGCAGAAGCTTACCCTTATTTTCGCAGAAAAAGGCTATTATTTTTTAGGAGGTGTCACGCCTCCCTATAGAGGCCCTTATATCTGGCGCACGATGGAGAGCATGGATTATAAGGTTGAGCTTCCGTCAGGGCTACAGCATGTTACGGTCTATATGTTGTCGGACTTTCTGCTGGAGGGCTGGATAAGCTTCGCTACATGTGAGCATAAATGGGTCGGTGGATGGGCCGACGTGGAGGGGCTGTATTGCAATTTCAAGCGCTATGGCGATCTGCAGTCGGAAGAATTTCAGATTTCCTATTTGAAACACGAAGCGCAACATCAGTATGACTACAGCCAGTTTCCTGACATGAAATCCACAGAGCTGGAATACCGGGCCAAGTTAGTCGAGCTGTTCTATTCGAAGGATCATGCGGTTCTGAACAAATTTTTGCTGCAGGCCAAGAATGATCCGGATTTCCCTCATCCTTACGCGTCTTATCTAATTATCAGAAACCTGTCGGCCCTGATCTTTAACAAAGACTATGAACCGGAAACCCGGCTCTGGCTCGGTATAGATTATAAGGATATCAGCGCTTCGGCATTGAGGCTTTTTGAGAGCCGCCTGCCTCTATAACCGGACGCAGCAGTGAGGAAACAACGGCATTTCTTCAGTTATTTTGATCCCCCCTGCGGAGCTTCAATCAAAAAGTTTGTATGGAGGGTACGTATCTTCTTGGCGCTTCATAAGCTGGGTAAGTGAAAAAAGTATCACTTTAACATCGAGAAACCCGGTAGGCTAAGTGGAAAAAGGTAAACTATTTCAGCTCATTTCGCTCGAAATAAGGGAATATTGCTTAAATAAGTTTCTTTTTGAAAGTAGAATAAAAAGTGGACACCCGTTAAGAGAGTATGAATAATGAACTTAACGAGGAGGTGTTCACATGGGTGAACAACGGCAACGGTACAATGAAAAGTTTAAAAGAGAAACGGTCAAGTATATTCAGGAACAGACGAAGACAGTGGTGGAGATTGGTGAGGAGCTGGGCATCTCCCCTGGCGTACTGCACAACTGGCTGGCAAAGTATCGGGAGTTCGGGAATGAACCTGTAAACAGTGCGGAAAAGGTTCGTGAACTCGAGCAGCGACTGTTGGAACAAGAAAAAGAATTACAGGCAAGGGCGCAGCGAATTGCAGACGTCGAAGAGGAGCTCGCCATCGT
>NZ_FNGM01000028.1 GCF_900102965.1 Paenibacillus jilunlii
GAGCTGGGTTCAGAACGTCGTGAGACAGTTCGGTCCCTATCTGTCGTGGGCGCAGGAAATTTGAGAGGAGCTGTCCTTAGTACGAGAGGACCGGGATGGACGTACCGCTGGTGCACCAGTTGTTCCGCCAGGAGCATGGCTGGGTAGCTACGTACGGACGGGATAAGCGCTGAAAGCATCTAAGCGTGAAGCCCCCCTCAAGATGAGATTTCCCAGTATGTAAGACCCCTTGAAGACGACGAGGTAGATAGGTTGGAGGTGGAAGCACGGCAACGTGTGGAGCTGACCAATACTAATCGGTCGAGGGCTTATCCAAAAAAATACCCCACAAAGTGAAGAAGAGGCTGACGAAGCCGATTCCGAGTACCTTCCGGGGGCCCCGTAAGAAGGGCAAACGCCATTTTCGTTTCGGATTCAGTTTTCAGGGAGCAAGACCCTGAACGATTTTAAGCTGTATGTCCTTTATAGGGACTGATATTTTGCTGAAGCGATTCTGCGGAAGTAAAATCAGCGCAAAAATCACGTTTGGTGGCGATAGCGGAGGGGTTCCACGCGTACCCATCCCGAACACGACCGTTAAGCCCTCCAGCGCCGATGGTACTTGGACCGAAGGGTCCTGGGAGAGTAGGACGCCGCCAAGCGGACAACCACTGTTGAGTTACTGACAGTGGCTTTTTTGCGTTGTGCAGGGTTGTGGAAAAGCTGTGGATAATTTTCAGCAACTTCAGAAAAGTTGCACACATGTGGATACAATTACAGTAAGCAATCTATACACCAAACCTCCTGCTAAAAAGCATAAGAATGTGGAGGAGTCAAGAGGAAACCCTAGTAATTCACGGTTTTTGTGGATAAAAAGTGGATTATGTGGATAATGTTCTGGAAATAGTGGATAACTTTTTCGTACATGTATAAAACCGTTTGAACGTGAATTGTTTTGTGTTTTATCTGTGGATAACTTGTAGAGATTCTGTTTTTCTCCGGCAGAATAGCGCTGAGGCGTTTTGCTTGCTATACTCACGTAGAGAGTACTAATACTAACTTTGATGAGGTGAGCGGAAGTGGAAATCAGGCAATTGCATTCTGAGGAGTTTGAAGCGGGCTTGAGCTTGTCCGAATATGCTTTTAAATATAAGGTTGCGGATGAAGACAGAGCTGAAGCCAGACAGAAGTTCAGACATGAAAGAGTATGGGGTGTCTTTGAGGACGGGGTGCTGGGTGCTCAATTGACCTTACTTCCGCTTCAGGTCTACATACAAGGCAAAGTATTTCCTATGGGTGGAATAGCCGGAGTATCCACATGGCCGGAGAACCGCAGGCAGGGGCTTGTGGCCAAGCTATTATCACATACGCTGCAAACGATGAACGAGTCGGGACAGACATTGTCTTTTCTGCATCCGTTTTTGATCCCCTTTTACCGTAAGTTCGGCTGGGAGGTCTACTGTGAGTATAAGAAGTATTCTATTCCTGTGGACAAATTCCCGCGGAAAACTGAAATTCAGGGCAGTGTAAAACGTGATTCTGCCGCTCTCGAAATACTGGAAGGGCTGTATAGCCGATTTGCCGCTGAATACAATGGAACCCTGCAGCGTGATCAGGAGTGGTGGAAGCAAAGAGTATTGGATGCGGACATGCATCATTGTGTTTTTTACTCAGAGCTTGGTGAGCCGGAAGGCTATGTGCTGTATAAAATAGAAAACAATGAACTGGTTATTGATGAATTTATCTTTATGAACGAACAGGCGCGCAGAGGCTTGTGGACATTTCTGGCCAATCACGATTCCATGGTTACCGGAGCTTCGCTCAAGCTGGTGCCTTCAGATGATATCCTTCCTTATTTGCTCCCGGACCCGCGGGTCGCGCAGGAGAATTATCCATACTTTATGGCACGGATTGTGAATGCGCGGACCTTTATAGAGAATTTTACCTTCCGGAGCCACAACAGCCTTGAGAGTAGAACTCTCTATATTGAAGATGAGCATGCCCCTTGGAACAGCGGATTGTGGCAATGGAGTGTGACTGCGGAGGGGACGGCAACTTTAGAACGTCTGGAGGGTGAGAAGGCCGCTGCTGATTTGAGCTGCACCATTGGTACACTTACTGTGATGCTGCTGGGGTACAAACGTCCTGTGGAACTGGCGAAGTATGGACAGCTAACTGGAGGCTCAGCTGACTTAGATTGGCTAGAGACGGTTATTCCCCAAGCCAAAACGGCATTGTTTGATTTTTTCTGATCCTGCAGTTTAGGGCTCTCCCGGCTTCGAGAAGAGGCAGGGGAGCTTTTTACAATAGACCATGCTAATTTCACTGCGGACCGCTTTAGTTGCCTCTTAGTTGAGGAAGAACGGAATACAATGGGCCAAAAAAGTAAAAAATAAAAGCAACCCCTTGGAATTCAGTGAGAATGTGTTATAATATGAAAAAAGTCAAAGAAAGTCAAAGTCAACGCAGCTCACAATCAGTTTTCTGATGAAAGGCAACAACAATGGCGGCAGGCTCTTCATGAATGGCTTTTTTGGTATACCTCCGGTTTGATGCCGTATGAAGCTTAACCCCGGGTTCACCCCGATTCGGGCTATTGCCCTTGGGTTAAGTTCTTAGAGATCATTACCGGATGTAAGCACAAGCAAGAGGTACTATAAGCTTTGAACACTGGAGGATGAGTGATGCGTAATATCTCCGATATTATCGAACAATATCTGAAGAATATTTTGCATGAAAGTCCCGAAGGTACGGTGGAAATTCAGCGCAATGACCTGGCGGACCAGTTCTCATGCGTACCGTCTCAGATCAATTATGTCATCAGTACACGTTTTACTTTGGAAAAGGGCTATGTAGTTGAGAGCAAGCGCGGCGGCGGAGGCTACATTCGGATTCAGCGTTTCGAGCTTCCGCAGAATGTGGCATTGTACGCCCATCTCAATTCTACAATAGGGAAGGATATCGATCAAAATTCCGCCGAAGGACTGATTTATCAGCTGGAGGAGGCCCGGTTTCTAACCAAGCGTGAAGCGTGTCTCATGCGCGCCGCTGTTTCCCGGGAATGCCTGACGGTTAATCTGCCGTACCGGGATGAGATTCGTGCCAAGCTAATGAAGGCCATGCTAATCTCCTTATTGGGCAAATAACGGTCAAATTTGAAGGAGGGACACCGCTTATGCTTTGCCAGGAATGCGGGGTCAAACCGGCGACACTCCATTTTACCAAGATTGTAAATGGGGAGAAGACGGAGTTTCATATTTGTGAAAGCTGTGCGCGTGAGAAAGGGGAGCTAATTCCCGGAACTGCCGGAGGGTTCTCTATTCACAGCCTGCTGTCGGGTCTCTTGGACCTGGAGGGAGCCGGCAAGGAAAAAAATGCAGCGGCCCAGACTGTACAGGGTCTGCGATGTGAGAATTGCGGCATGACTTACTCCCAGTTCAGCAAGCTTGGGCGTTTTGGCTGCAGCTCCTGCTATAAGTATTTTGACAGCACGCTCGATCCGCTCTTCAGACGGGTGCATGGGAGCACCGCTCATGTCGGCAAGCTTCCCAAACGTGCCGGAGCACAGATCATGTGCAAACGCAAAATTGATGAGCTGAAGCAGGAGCTCCAGCAGAGTATTGCAGATGAGGAGTTTGAGACCGCAGCTGAGCTGAGGGACCAGATCCGAAAACTTGAAAAAGAAATGCCACAAGAGTAAAGTCTTTGATATATAGGGGGGATAAGCCATGTCAAGTCTCCGGTTTACCGAACAAGCCCTTAGTGAATGGATGCGCTGCGGCGGCAGTCATTCCGAGATTGTCATCAGCAGCCGGATGCGGATCGCCCGCAATCTGGAGCATCTTCCCTTCCCTTTGCTGGCTTCGGCAGAGCAGTCGGAAGAGGTGCTGGAGCAGCTTGCTCCGGTTTTTCAAGGGGAAGCAGCTGCAAATTTCGGCAGCTTTCAACTGCTGAAGCTGGATGAGCTCGATGAGCTGGACAAAAAAGTGCTTGTGGAGAAGCACCTCATCAGCCCTAATCTGGCCAATGACTCCCGGGGCGGTGCAGTGATCCTGAACGAGGATGAGTCGGTCAGCATTATGATTAATGAAGAAGACCATCTGCGCATTCAGTGCCTGTTCCCTGGTCTGCAGGTTAGAGAGGCTTGGGTAAGGGCGACAGCCATTGATGATATTTTTGAGGGCTCGGTCAATTACGCCTTTGATGATCGAAGAGGGTATTTGACCAGTTGTCCCACTAATGTGGGCACAGGGCTGCGGGCATCGGTGATGGTGCATTTACCCGCACTTGTCATGACTCACCAGATCAACCGGATTTTATCCGCAGTGAATCAGGTGGGACTCACAGTAAGAGGAATTTACGGTGAAGGCAGCGAAGCGGTAGGGAACATCTTTCAGATTTCCAACCAAATCACGCTGGGGCAGACTGAAAATGAGATTATTGAGAATCTGCACAGCGTAGTCACCCAGATTATTGAACATGAACGCAATGCTCGGGAGCGTCTGCTGGCCGATTCGGCTCTGCGGATTACGGACAGAATCAAACGTTCCTACGGGATTTTGTCTTATGCAGCGGTGATGGAGCTGAAGGAGTCCGCACAGCGGCTCTCTGACCTGAGACTGGGAGTCGATCTTGGAATTCTGGAAGGACCGCCGATTTCAGTGCTCAACGAGCTGAATGTGAAGACACAGCCGGGCTTTCTGCAAAAAATGTTCGGAGACGAGATGACGGCCACCGAATGCGATATGTACCGGGCGAAGCTGCTCCGGGAGACACTGGGATCACAACATTAATTATAGATATTTATTATCCGTGGAGGTGCAGGGGATATGATGTTTGGAAGATTTACGGAACGCGCACAAAAGGTGCTCGCACTGGCGCAGGAAGAAGCCGTTCGTTTGGGACACAACAACATTGGGACAGAACATATTTTGCTCGGACTGATTCGTGAAGGAGACGGCATTGCCGCCAAAGCTTTGATTGGTCTGGGTCTGGGTCTTGAGAAAATCCAGGACGAAGTGGAAACACTGATCGGCCGGGGACAAGAACAGCCTACAAACATTGCTTATACTCCTCGTGCCAAAAAGGTGATCGAACTGTCAATGGATGAAGCCCGTAAGCTGGGCCACACTTATGTCGGAACAGAGCATATTCTGCTCGGACTGATCCGTGAAGGCGAGGGCGTAGCCGCCCGTGTACTTAATAACCTCGGAATCAGCCTGAATAAAGCCCGCCAGCAGGTTCTTCAGCTTCTGGGCAGCAGCGAAGCTACTTCGAGCCACAGCGGTGCACCTGCCAATGTCAGCACGCCTACACTGGATGGTCTGGCCCGTGACTTGACCGCTTATGCCAAAGACGGCAACCTTGATCCGGTCATTGGCCGCAGCAAGGAGATTGAGCGTGTAATTCAAGTGCTCAGCCGCCGGACCAAAAACAATCCGGTGCTGATTGGTGAACCTGGGGTTGGTAAAACAGCGATCGCTGAAGGTTTGGCACAGAAAATCATTAACAACGAAATTCCGGAAACTCTGCGGGACAAACGCGTAATGACCCTGGACATGGGTTCTGTGGTTGCCGGTACGAAATACCGCGGTGAGTTCGAAGACCGCCTCAAAAAAATTATGGATGAGATTCGCCAGGCGGGGAATATTGTACTCTTCATTGATGAGTTGCACACCCTGATCGGCGCAGGCGGTGCGGAAGGCGCCATTGATGCTTCCAATATTCTGAAGCCTGCACTCGCCCGTGGAGAGCTGCAATGCATTGGGGCGACCACGCTGGATGAATACCGCAAATATATTGAGAAGGATGCAGCGTTGGAGCGCCGGTTCCAGCCGATCACGGTGGATCAGCCTTCTCCGGAAGAAGCTGTGCAAATTCTCTACGGTCTGCGTGACCGCTATGAAGCCCATCACCGGGTGAAGATTACAGATGAAGCTATCGTGGAAGCGGTGAAGCTGTCCGACCGCTACATCCCTGACCGCTTCCTGCCGGATAAGGCGATTGACCTGATTGATGAAGCAGGTTCCAAGGTAAGACTCAACTCTTACACCATCCCGCCAAATCTGAAGGAACTGGAAATGCGTCTGGACGATATCCGCAAGGAAAAGGATTCCGCTGTGCAGAGCCAAGAGTTCGAGAAAGCAGCTGCACTGCGCGATACCGAACAGAAAATCCGTGAGGAACTGGATACTACCAAAAACCAATGGAAAGAAAAACAGGGACGTACCGATTCCCAAGTAACGCCAGAGGATATTGCTCAAGTGGTTGCCAGCTGGACAGGTATTCCTGTCAGCAAGCTGAAGGAAGAAGAAACCGACCGCCTGCTGAACATGGAAGCCCTGCTCCATGAACGTGTCATTGGTCAGGATGAAGCAGTGAAGGCTGTCAGCCGGGCACTGCGCCGGGCGCGTGCAGGTCTTAAAGACCCTAAACGTCCAATGGGTTCCTTCATCTTCCTCGGACCAACCGGGGTAGGTAAAACCGAGCTGGCCCGTGCGCTTGCCGAAGCTATGTTCGGTGATGAAAACGCGGTGGTCCGTATCGATATGTCCGAGTACATGGAGAAGCATTCCACTTCCCGTCTGGTCGGGGCGCCTCCAGGGTATGTCGGTTATGAAGAAGGCGGACAATTGACCGAGAAGGTCCGCCGCAAGCCCTATTCTGTAGTGCTCCTGGACGAAATTGAGAAGGCACATCCGGAGGTATTCAATATCCTGCTGCAGGTGCTGGAAGACGGCCGCTTGACTGATTCCAAAGGCCGTGTAGTCGACTTCCGCAACACTCTGATCATTCTGACCTCCAATGTTGGGGCACAGGCAATCAAGAAGAATTCGACGCTTGGATTTACAGCTGTGCAGGATGCAGGAGCGGATTACAATAACATGAAGGGAAAAGTCATGGAAGAGCTCAAGAAGAGCTTCCGCCCTGAGTTCCTGAACCGTATTGACGAAATCATCGTCTTCCACTCCCTAGAAGAAAAGCATATTGCCGAAATCGTCACGCTCATGTCCGATGAATTGCGCAAGCGGCTGCGTGAATATGATGTGGACTTTATGCTTACAGATGGTGCCAAGGCCTTCCTGGCCAAAGAAGGCTACGATCCTGCCTTTGGTGCCCGTCCACTGCGCCGGGCCATTCAGAAGCATATCGAAGACCGTCTGTCCGAAGAGCTGCTGAAGGGCAACATCAAGAAAGGGGATTCCCTCAAGATTGATGAAGTTAACGGTGAGCTTGTGGTAACCACAGTGGAACCGCCGGTAGCAGTCACTCCGGAAAAAGAGGTTGGAACCGAATAACAGCTGCGTATTTGAAACAAAGCTCCCGCTCCTCCGTATAGAGGAGCGGGAGCTTTTTTGAATTATAATATAATTCGCATTAAATACCGATGTTTAATTGAGCGGTATTTCAGGCACGTTAATGAGGAAGATTGTAAAAAAGTAGATCATAAGTGACCTTCCGTTCAGTGTGCAGAAATGGTAAACTTTGAGTATGAGTAAATTATCCGCAATTTTAGTAAGTTTGGACTGATAGGAGCACACATGGCTAAACCAAAAACGAAATTTTTCTGCACCGAATGCGGCTACGAATCGCCGAAGTGGTTCGGTAAATGTCCCGGCTGCCAGGCATGGAATTCCATGGTGGAAGAGACGGAAAGCGTAGTTAAAACACAAGGGATGACTGCACCGATTTTTCAGAGTAAAGAAAAGGCGCAATCGATCATAAATATAGAAAGTGATAAGGAGCCGCGTATCCTGACAGGCATTGGTGAGCTTAACCGTGTGCTTGGGGGAGGCATTGTGCCCGGCTCGCTGGTGCTGGTAGGCGGTGATCCGGGGATCGGTAAATCGACGCTCCTGCTGCAGACCTCCCATGCGCTGACCACCCAGGGATTGCGTGTATTGTATATTTCAGGAGAAGAGTCAGTCCGGCAGACAAAGCTGCGTGCAGACCGCCTCGGGGCGCTGTCGGCAGAGCTGTATGTGCTGTGTGAGACAAATATGGAGAGCATTGAAGAAGCCATTGAACAGATCCAGCCCCAGTTTCTTGTCATTGACTCTATTCAGACCGTATTTATGCCGGAAGTGACAAGCGCACCCGGCAGTGTGACGCAGGTCCGGGAATGTACAACAAGGTTCATGCGGATTGCCAAAATTCGCGGAATTGCCACGGTTCTGGTAGGGCATGTGACCAAAGAGGGGGCTATTGCCGGACCGCGAATGCTGGAGCATATGGTCGATTGTGTGCTCTATTTTGAAGGGGAGCGGCATCACACATACCGGTTGCTGCGAGCGGTCAAGAACCGGTTTGGTTCCACTAATGAGATTGGTATTTTTGAGATGGGGGAAATCGGGCTTACCGAGGTGGAGAATCCCTCCGAGCTCTTTTTGTCGGAGCGCCCGCTGGGAGTAGCCGGATCAGCCGTTGTTGCCAGTATGGAGGGCACCAGACCCGTGCTTGTCGAGCTTCAGGCGCTGGTAGCCGCCACCCATTTCCCTTCCCCGCGGCGGATGTGCACGGGCATGGATCATCAAAGAATGGCACTTATTATTGCGGTACTCGAGAAGCGGATGGGGATGTTTCTGCAGAACCAGGATGCTTACCTCAATGTTGCTGGCGGGGTGAAGCTGGATGAACCAGCCATTGATCTGGCGGTTGCCGTCAGTATTGCTTCCAGCTTCCGTGATATATCGACAAAGCCTTACGATGTTTTTTTTGGCGAAGTTGGACTTACTGGAGAAGTGAGAGGGGTTTCCCGTGCGGAGACACGCGTCAAGGAGGCTGCTAAGCTGGGCTTCCGGAGAGTCATAATGCCCGAAAAAAGCATGAAAGGCTGGAAGCATCCGCAGGATATCCAGATTATTGGCGTCAGCACCGTAGCAGATGCACTAGCGGTCGCGTTAGATTAGGGGGCACTGAACAATGAAGGAATTAGAAAATATGAATGACCTGCTCAGAATGGCGGCGCCGGGAACACCCTTCCGGGAAGGCCTGGAGAATGTGCTTCGCGCGAAGACAGGCGCGCTTATTGTTGTCGGATATAGTCCTGAAGTGATGGAGGTTGTAGATGGCGGTTTTTCCATTAACTGTGATTTTTCGCCCAATTATTTATATGAGCTGGCCAAAATGGACGGCGCGATTATATTAAGCGAAGATTTGAAGCGGATTCTCTATGCGAATACACAGCTGATTCCTGATTCCTCCATCTCCTCTATCGAGACAGGCATCCGGCACCGGACAGCCGAGCGTGTTGCCAAGCAGACAGGCAAGCTTGTTGTTTCCATCTCCCAGCGGCGGAATATCATCACGCTCTATCAGGGCTCCATCCGGTATGCGCTCAAAGAAATCGGATCGATCCTGGCCAAGGCCAATCAGGCGATTCAAACGCTGGAAAAATATAGAGCCGTGCTCACGCAGAGTCTGACCAATCTGTCGGCTTCAGAGTATGAGGGGATTGTCACTGTAGCTGAGGTAGTCGGAGTGATTCAACGTGTGGAAATGGTGCTGCGGATTAAGATGGAGATCAAGCGCTATATCAATGAGCTTGGTAATGAAGGGCGTCTTATCAGTATGCAAATGGAAGAACTGGTTGGAAATACAGAGGAAGAAGCATGGCTTCTGTACAGAGACTATGCCAGAGAGGAGCAGGAGGACAAAATCCGCGAAATAATCGCCGGACTCAAACGCACCAGCGATGATGACCTGATGGATGATAATCATATTGCCCGTTTGCTCGGGTATTCTTCTACGGCGATTTCTTCTGAGGAAGTGGTGACGCCGCGCGGATATCGTCTGCTGAACAAAATTCCGCGGCTGCCGAATGTGATCATCCACAATCTGGTTGAACGGTTTGAAATGCTGCCTAACCTGATGACGGCGAGCATCGCCGAATTGGATGAGGTGGATGGCATCGGAGAAGTGCGCGCCCGCAATATTCAGGACGGACTGAAACGGCTGCAGAAGCAAGTTCTTATTGACAGGCAAATGTAAATAACATACAATCACGTAATATTGAAGACTTAATGGCTCACAGTAAGAAAACAGAGGTGAAGAAATGATACAAAAATCAATTCCGAGTTTATTTACCATTGGTAACTTAATGCTTGGGATGTTTGGTATCATGATGGCGTTTGACGGTAAACTGAGCATGGCCGCTATCATGGTGATTATCGCTATGCTGTTAGACGGGCTGGACGGTCGTGTTGCGCGGGCGCTGAAATGCGAAAGTGAATTTGGCAAGGAGCTGGACTCTTTATCCGATGTCGTTTCGTTTGGAGTAGCGCCGGCTCTAATCATGTATATTACAAGCTTACAGGATTTGAATTCTGCATTAGGCTGGACCGTAACGGCAATTTTTCCGGTATTCGGTGCGCTTCGTTTGGCCCGTTTTAATGTCCGCCCCGGCATTCCGGGATATTTTGTAGGGCTTCCGATTCCGGCTGCGGGTGGGGTGCTGGCTACATTGGCGCTTTTTCATAAAGATGTATCGGCTCCATATATGATTGTTGCTACGCTGTTGTTGTCCTATCTCATGGTCAGCACGGTTAAATATCCGAATTTCAAAAAGGTTGGCCTGCCCAAAAAGGCAGTTGTCGGCTCACCTGTAGTAATTGTGATCGCGGTTGCGGTTGCCGTGATTTTTCCGGAGCAAATCTCCAAGGTGATTTTTGTACTGCTTGCGTTATATGCGCTGTATGGATTTAAGCAAAATATCGACCGGCTGACGGCCCGCCGCCGCCACCGCCGCAGACGCCGCGCAGAAGATAAAGTATATCAATCCAAGAATGGATAATCAGCTGCTGCAAGGCAGAGAGATTCACCGTTATTATTAGGTTTTTTAACAAATATGCAAACGCAAAAAAGGCTTTGCCGTTCCCTGGGATCAGTGGATGGCGAAGCCTTTTTGGATTGTGGAGAAAAAAGAGCGCATCAAGCGGATCAGGAGAAATTAAACAATCCTAGCGTGGCGCATTTTTGCGATTCCTTTTCTACAACCTCGTCCATATTAATGTCAAGCAAATTGCAGAGGGCAGACATATAGAACAGCTCGCGTCCCAGCTCCGAGGCCACCACCTCACGGCAGTTCTCACACAATTCCCCTTGAAGATGAGTCCCTGCAAGTTCCTTGGCTTGTTCAAGCCCCAAACCGGGCTCAAATACCTGCTTCTTGGCGTGCAGCTGAATACAGCCGCATTCGGTAATGGCTTTGACGACTGCACGATTGACGGAAGCGCTGCTCTGCCCGTTTTTGGACATTACATCCAGAAGACTACGGTGACGGAGCAGCAGTTCGGAGACTTGATCCTGGAAGGCCTGTAAACTTGGTGCGCTCATTATCCATTCACCCCTGGGTTCGTAATTGAGTTCATTATATGTCAGGCCCTCCCCTGTTTTCAACCAAATAATAGAAGTTTCCGGTTATCTTTTTACTGCAGTTGCTGTCTCTTGTCAGAAAAAATAACAGGCTCACGGATTATTGTCCCAAAAAATGGAACATACTGGTGAGGAACAGATCATTTTTGGATGAATAAAAGGAGGTGCCTAAGGGTATGTGGAAAAAATTAATTTTAATGCTTGCCGCAGTATGCGGAGCTTGGTCAGGGTATACGCTATACCATGCGGCAGAAAGAGGATTCCCGGCAGGAATGGATAAACTGGGAGACAGCTTGCCCGTGCAGGGCAGTATTTTGTTTGCGGTGCTGGGTGCCATTATTTTTTTGTTTGCGGGGACTTTATGCGCGGAGTGGGGAGGTTCGAAACTGCGGGAAACGGTGCAGTATTATTCGCGCATCCCGATGAATGAACTGGCTGCAGGTGCAGCTGGGCTTACGGGAGGGCTTTTGTTATCCCTGCTGTTGTATCCTGCAATGGCCTGGCTTGGAAAGGCAGGAGAACTGCTGCAGGTGGCTGCTACGCTTACGTTCGGGTATATGGGGCTGCGTATTGGGCTGGAAAAGAAAGAGGAGCTGGCTTCGCTGTGGACAACCGGCCGCTGGGGACAAGCACCGGAGCCGGAAGGCCGCGGGCTGGAAGAACACAAGATTCTGGATACAAGCGTCATTATTGACGGGCGGATTGCCGATATCTGCAAAACGGGATTTATTGAAGGAACCATCGTAATCCCGGAATTCGTTCTGGAGGAGCTGCAGCATATTGCCGATTCTTCGGATCTGCTGAAACGCAACCGCGGGCGGCGCGGGCTGGATATCCTGAACAAAATCCAAAAAGAGCTGGATGTGAAGGTCCTGATCTACGAAGGTGATTTTGAGGAAATCTCTGAAGTGGACAGCAAGCTGGTGAAGCTGGCAAAAGTACTGCGCGGCAAGGTGGTAACCAATGATTTTAACCTGAATAAGGTATGTGAACTGCAGGGAGTGTCGGTTCTTAATATTAATGATCTGGCCAATGCGGTGAAGCCGGTGGTTCTCCCTGGTGAAGAGATTATCGTGCAAGTGATCAAGGATGGCAAGGAGCATGGTCAGGGCGTTGCCTATTTGGATGACGGAACCATGATTGTGGTTGAAGGCGGGCGTGAATATATCGGTACAACCATGGAGGTTCTGGTCACCAGTGTGCTGCAAACTTCGGCGGGACGCATGATCTTTGCCAAGCCAAAGCTGATGGAAAAAGCGCAATAAACAGTTCCGGGACTGTGAAAGCTGCTCCAGCGGGTTGGAAATAGCCGTCAAACACGTTATGATGGGGGTATACGTGCAGACAGGAGAAGGGCAGAATGTCAAACAGTGTAGGCGCCGTGATCGTGGCGGCAGGCAGAGGAACAAGAATGGGGACTGTAGAGAGCAAGCAGTATTTGCTGCTGCAGGGGAAACCTATTATCGTGCATACCCTGGAGGTATTTCAGCGGCATCCGCTGATCTCTCAAATCGTACTGGTTACGGGCAAAGAAGATGTGGACCGCTGCCGGGAGTGGGTTAAGACCTACAGACTCGACAAAGTGATATCTGTAGTAACCGGGGGCTCCGAACGCCAGCATTCCGTGCATAGGGGGCTGAGACATCTTCAGACAGCCTGGGTAATGGTGCATGATGGAGTCCGTCCGTTTGTGCAGATTAACGAAATCACAGCCTGCTATGAGCTTGCCAGGGAGATTGGTGCCTCAGTGCTTGCTGTACCGGTAAAAGATACGATCAAGCAGGTGGACAAGGATGGCAAAGTGCTGTCTACACCGGATCGGCGAAGTCTGTGGGCGATTCAGACCCCGCAGACTTTTCGTCTGTCCGAGCTGCTTGCGGCGTATGAATCGGCAGAGCGCGACGGATTTCTCGGCACCGATGATTCCAGTCTGGCGGAGCGCAGCGGTATTCCGGTTGCTGTTGTGGAGGGGAGTTACGCCAACATTAAGATTACCACACCGGAGGATCTTGATTTTGCAGAATTTACACAAAGAAGCAGGGGAGAGGTACAAACATGATTGCTGTAGGACAAGGTTTCGATGTACACCAGTTAGTGGAAGGAAGGCCATGCATTATTGGCGGTGTCACCATACCCTATGAAAAAGGATTGCTTGGACATTCCGATGCCGATGTGCTGCTGCACGCGGTGAGCGATGCCATTCTGGGCGCGCTGGGGCTTGGCGATATCGGCAGGCATTTTCCCGATACCGACCCGGCGTTCAAGGATGCGGACAGTCTGAAGCTGCTGGAGCAGGTGTGGGCACTTGCCCGTGAGCGCGGCTATAAGCTCGGAAATATCGACTCCACGATTATTGCCCAGAAGCCGAAGATGGCACCTTATATCCCGCAAATGACCGAGATTATCGCGAATGTACTGGGTGCCGAGACATCGAAGGTGAATGTAAAAGCAACCACCACCGAGCAGCTTGGCTTCACCGGACGCGGAGAAGGAATTGCGGCACAATCTATTGTCTGTCTGCTCCAAGATGTGATATCATCTTGAGATGGCTGCACGTTGCCTAATTTTAACCATTATGAAGCGGAGGGATTGACATGGCAGATCAAGTCCGGGTGCGCTACGCACCAAGCCCTACGGGACATTTACATATCGGAAATGCCAGAACGGCATTGTTCAATTATCTGTTCGCCCGTAATCTGGGCGGCAAATTCATTATCCGGATCGAAGATACGGACGTAAAGCGCAACATTGCTGAGGGAGAAGAAAGCCAGCTCAAATATTTGAAGTGGCTGGGAATGGATTGGGATGAAAGCGTGGATGTCGGTGGTGAATATGGACCTTACCGCCAGACTGAACGTTTGGATCTGTACCGCATATACTGGCAGGAGCTGCTTGACCGTGGTCTTGCATACCGGTGCTACTGCACCGAAGAAGAGCTGGAAGCGGAACGTGAAGAGCAGGCTGCACGCGGCGAGACTCCGCGTTATTCCGGCAAGCACCGGAATCTGACCGAGGAGCAGCAGAAGGCGTATGAAGCGGAAGGACGCATTGCAAGCATCCGTTTCCGTGTGCCGGAGGACCGCACTTATACCTTTGATGATATCGTAAAGGGCAGCATTTCTTTTAATAGCAAAGAAATGGGCGACTTTGTCATTGTGAAGAAGGATGGAATACCGACCTATAACTTCGCGGTGGCAGTGGATGACCATCTGATGGAAATAAGCCATGTCCTGCGTGGAGAAGACCATATCTCCAATACCCCCCGCCAGTTGATGATTTATGAAGCCCTTGGCTGGGAAGCGCCGCTGTTTGGCCATATGACACTGATTGTCGGTGATGACCACAAGAAGCTGAGCAAACGCAACGAATCCATTATCCAGTTCATCGAGCAGTATGATCAGCTCGGCTATTTGCCGGAAGCACTGTTCAACTTCATTGCTCTGCTGGGCTGGTCGCCGGAAGGCGAGGAGGAGATTTTCAGCAAGGAAGAGCTGATCTCCATCTTCACCGCAAACCGTCTCTCTAAGAGTCCGGCTGTATTTGACACGAATAAGCTTGCGCATTTGAACAACCACTATATCAAACATGCCGATCCGAAGCGGATCGCGGCTTTGGCTATTCCCCATCTGCAAAAAGCCGGAAGATTGCCGGAATCGTTGAATGAGGAACAGCAGGCTTGGGCGGAAAGTCTGGTTGCTCTGTACCAGGAGCAGATGACTTCCGCGTCGAATATCGTGGAGCTGTCAGAGCTGTTTTTCCGCAGCCACGTAGAGCTTGAAACGGAGGCCTCCCAGATCTTGGCCGAAAGCCAGGTTCCTGAGGTCCTGTCCGCTTTCCTGGCCAAAGTGGAAGCCACTGATGATTTTACTGCCGGCAACATGGCTGTTCTGATCAAGGAAGTGCAGAAAGAGACCGGGCATAAGGGCAAAGCGCTGTTTATGCCGATTCGTGTCGCTTTAACCGGACAAACGCATGGCCGTGATTTGAACGCGACCATAGTGCTGCTTGGCCGAAGCCGGGTCATTGAACGTCTGAAATCGCAGATCAAAGGGGCTTAAGCAGGGACAACAGAGCGGATAACCCCTTGTCAGTCCGTTGTCTTTTAGCTAAGATAGAAGAATATAATAATAGCTGGGATCAGGAAAAGTATGCGTACAAAGACAATTGCCAGAGAGAATAACCGCTAAGGGTTTCCCCTTTGCAGGCTGGAAGTTATTCATTTGTCTGCCGCAGAACATGCGCCTGTGAGCTGCACGGTTGAGCGTTCCTGCCTGGAATGTTAGACCGTGCCGGGAACGTTGCCGTTACAGACGCCAAGAGGGACACAGGGTGCTTGCTGGCCGGAAATGCTGACCAGTACAATAGCCCATGTCCAAGCAGAGTGGAACCGCGGTTAAACGTCTCTGCAGCTTTATGCTGCAGAGGCGTTTTTTGTTGAAATATGGGGAGAGTTGTACGTGTAAGACAAGGCTCACAGCATACACATAGAGGGAATGTGGGCTGCAGACAATACCTTCCTTGCGTACCTGTAAACAGGAGGCGGGAAGCCAAAGAAGAGGGGAACCGTGATGTTTAAGCATATCAAGTCGGACATTCGGGCAGTATTCGACAACGATCCGGCAGCCCGCAGCTGGTTTGAGGTTGTCTTCACTTACGCCGGACTTCATGCGATTTGGGCACACCGGATAGCCCACTCTTTTTATAAGCGGCGGTGGTTTACACTTGCGCGTATCGTTTCCCAGGTGAGCCGGTTCATGACCGGTGTGGAGATTCATCCAGGGGCAACGATCGGCAGCCGCCTATTCATTGACCATGGAATGGGTATTGTAATCGGAGAGACCTGTGAAATCGGTGATGATGTGATTATCTATCAGGGAGTTACGCTGGGGGGAACGGGAAAAGAAAAAGGAAAACGTCATCCGACCGTAGGCAACAACGTTGTAATTGGCTCCGGTGCAAAAGTACTGGGATCGTTCCAGATCGGCGATAATTGCAATATCGGCTCCAACGCGGTTGTTCTCCGTGAGGTGCCAAGCAATAGTACGGTGGTGGGCAACCCCGGGCGGGTGGTCAAGCGCAACGGGGAACGGGTATCCGACAGGCTCGACCATACCAAGATGCCGGACCCGCTTGTCGATTCACTTCGTTTCCTGCAAAAAGAGATCGAAGAGATCAGAGAGCAGCTCGGTACGGAAGACAAGCAGAAAAAAGAGCAGCGCCGGCTGGAAAGCCAGCAGTATATCGGTGATTACGAAATTTAAGCATACCGGGATTCTTCAGGAGAAACCGGGGGCAGGCAGAAAGGGTTGGAATCAAGGATGGCTTTGCAAATCTATAACACAATGACACGCAGCAAGGAAACATTTGTTCCACAGGAATCAGGAAAGGTGAAGATGTACGTATGCGGACCCACCGTGTATGGCTATATGCACATCGGAAATGCCAGACCGGTGATTGTTTTTGACATGGTCCGGAACTACCTGGAGCAAATAGGGAACGAAGTAAATTATGTGACCAACTTCACGGATGTGGATGACAAGCTGATCCGCAAGGCCGAGGAGATGAAGACTACAGTAGCTGAGGTTGCGGAGATTTTTATCGCTGCCTATCAGGAGGATCTTGCGGGGCTTGGCGTAAAATCAGCGACGATGAACCCGCGCGTTACTCAGAGCATGGAGCTGATTATCGAATTCATCAAGGAGCTTGAGGATAAAGGCTATGCCTATGAGAGTGGCGGCGACGTCTATTACCGCACAGCCAAATTTGCCGATTATGGCAAGCTGTCCCGCCAGAATCTGGATGAGCTGCAGTTCGGCATCCGGGTGGAAGTGGATTCACGCAAAGAAAAACCCGAGGATTTTGTCCTTTGGAAGGCAGCTAAGCCTGGAGAAGTCCACTGGCACAGCCCATGGGGTGAAGGCCGTCCCGGCTGGCATATTGAGTGCTCGGCCATGGCCCGTGAATTTCTTGGCGATACTATTGATATTCATGGCGGCGGACAGGATTTGCAGTTCCCGCATCATGAATGCGAATGCGCCCAGACGGAGGCATTAACCGGCAAACCGCTCTCCAACTACTGGATGCATAACGGGTTCATTAATATCGGTGACGAAAAAATGTCGAAATCGCTCGGCAACGGTCTGCTGGTGAAAGATATCCGCCAGCGCTTCAAAGCGGGGGCCATCCGTTATTTTATGCTCTCCACCCACTACCGCAACCCGCTGAATTTCACTGAAGAATCCATGCTGTCCGCAGAAAAAAGCGCAGAGCGCATCGCTCTCGCGGAGAGCAATGTAAAGCACCGGCTTGAGCTTGATCCAGAAGGGGCCAAAGGCCGGGCAAGCGAGCAGATCACGGAGCGTTTGGCCGCGATTGCAGCCAATTTCCATGCCAGAATGCAGGATGACTTCAACACTCCGGATGCTATTACCGCCATGTTTGACTGGGTAAGTCTTGCGAATAATACACTTGCGAATCCGGAAGCACTGTCCGCAGATTTCTCGGCCCTGCTGCAGGCTTTTGCCGAGATGAATGCTGTGCTGCGCCTGACCCCGGAGACTGAGGAAGAGGTTGCCGGCGAGGAAGTGGAGAAGCTGATCGCTGAACGGGCCGAAGCGCGCAAGAATAAAAACTGGGGACGTTCCGATGAGATCCGCGATGAACTGAATGCCATGGGGATTCTGCTTGAGGATACTCCTCAAGGCATGCGGTGGCGGCGGAAATGAGCGGGCCATTTAATCTGGAGAGTGCCTGGTTTCCCTATGAGCCCTCCAAGCCGGCCCGGCTGCTCTCTCCGCTAGTACTGGCATATGCCGGAGATGCTATCTATGAGGTAGCGGTACGCCAGTATTTAATCTCGCTGCCGAATCTTCGCCCGAATCATTTGCACCGTACAGCGACAGGGCTGGTCTCGGCCAAAGCGCAAAGCACGATCCTTGCCTACCTGGAACCGATGCTTACCGATGAGGAGAAGGATGTCGCCCGGCAAGGAAGAAATGCCAAATCCGGGACCATTCCCAAAAATGCGGATGTTCTGGAATACCGGCATGCCACTGCTTTTGAATGCTTGATCGGCTATTTGTATTACACAGGCCAGCAGGCCAGAATCCGGGAGCTTGTTGACAGCAGCATACAATACATGATGAATCGGCCTAAGTAAGGCTGCATGGGTATATATTTTAGAGAACAGGAGGCATGAACATGGAAGAATTGAAAACAGAAGAGGAAGTATTGGCCGGCAAGCATTCAGTGCTTGAAGCGCTTCGTGCCGGCCGTACACTCAATAAGATTTGGATCGCCGAAACGGCGCAAAAGCATCTGACCGCACCCATTATTGCCGAAGCGCGCAAAGCGGGAATTGTGATTCAGCATGTGGACAAAAGAAAGCTGGACCAGCTTGCACCCGGGGTACAGCATCAAGGGGTAGTTGCACAGGCGGCACCTTTTGCGTATGCAGAGGTTGCGGATATCCTGGCAGCGGCAGAAGCCAAGGGAGAACCTCCTTTTCTGCTTTTGCTGGATGAAATCGAAGACCCCCATAATCTTGGCTCCATTCTGCGTACCGCTGACTGCACGGGTGTACATGGAGTTATTGTTCCCAAGAGACGGTCTGCACAGATCACAGCAACTGTGTCCAAAACCTCTGCAGGAGCCGTTGAATATGTGCCCGTTGCACGTGTTACCAACCTTGGACAGACCATTGACCGCCTCAAAGAGCTGGGAGTCTGGGTAGTTGGCACCGACGTGGATACCGATCAGAATCTGTATGCATCGGATATATTTACAGGTCCGGTAGCGGTGGTAATCGGGAACGAGAATAAAGGAATGGGCCGTCTGATCCGGGAGAAATGCGATGTTCTGCTGAAGCTGCCTATGGCCGGTAAGATCAATTCGTTAAATGCATCGGTCGCTGCTGGCGTCATCATGTACGAGGTGCTGCGCCGCCGGCATCAGCAAGGATAGTTATGGCCGACTGGCGCGATATTCTGCTTGTGGATGGATACAACATGATTGGCGGCTGGTCTGACCTTGCCGAATTGTCACTCTCAGGAATGCAGGGAGCGCGGGACCGGCTGCTGGATATGCTGGCAGATTATCAGGCGTTTTCCGGGCTGCGCGTCATTGCCGTATTCGATGCTTACCGTGTGCCGGGCCTGGGAAGGTCTTTTGTGCAGGGAAAAGTGCAGGTGTTTTTCACCAAAGAAAAAGAAACGGCCGATGAATGCATTGAGCGGCTGGTCGGTGAGTTCAGTCACCGCAGACGGCAGATTTACGTGGCCACCAGTGATTTTGTGGAGCAGCATGTCATTTTTGCTCAAGGAGCATTGCGGTTGTCTGCCAGGGAACTGCGGCTTGAAATCGAAGAGAGCCAGAAGCAGGTCAAAAAGGTGATTGAGCCCGGAAACATCAGCTCCACAAGGCATTCCCTGGAAGAGAAACTGCCGCCAGAGACCCGTAGACGTCTAGAAGACTGGCGGCGTCAGTAAGAAGGCTGGAGAATGAAGCGTTTTCGGATAAAATGCCATAATATGCTATTGAAGATTGTTTTTGGTCAATCTGCGGTTGACGGTGTAAGGTAACATAATATATACTGATCCTATATTTCGCGAAGTGACGATGTGTCTTGCGTTGCAGCCGGGGGGATTCTTGGTGAGTGTCGACCTCAAGGAAATAATGCTGTCCGAGTATGATTTCATAAGTGATGAAGAAATTGTCGAGATCTTCCGTGGTGGCGACAGTGGCGCATTGGAGCATCTGATTAACAAGTACCGTAATTTTGTCCGAGCCAAGGCCCGTTCCTATTTTTTGATTGGGGCAGACCGTGAAGATATTGTACAGGAAGGCATGATTGGCCTGTATAAGGCAATTCGTGACTTTAAGGGTGACAAGCTTTCTTCATTCAAGGCTTTTGCTGAACTCTGTATTACCCGCCAGATTATAACTGCCATTAAGACGGCTACCCGCCAGAAGCATATTCCGCTCAATTCCTATGTCTCTTTGGACAAGCCGATCTATGATGAGGATTCTGACCGGACCCTGATGGATGTCATTTGCGGAACCCAGGTGCTGGATCCCGAAGAGCTCATTATCAACCAGGAGGAATTCATCGGTCTGGAAGATAAGATGGCTGAGATTCTGAGTGATCTGGAACGCAAGGTTCTGATGCTCTATCTGGACGGACGGTCCTATCAGGAGATTGCAGAGGATTTGAAGCGGCATGTGAAGTCGATTGACAACGCCTTGCAGCGGGTGAAACGTAAATTGGAAAGATATCTGGAAGTGCGTGACAATTGATGATATACTGTACAGGAAAGGCTCGGGACTCGAGTCTTTTTTAGTGTTTTGTGCTTTTCAACTGAATGGACAAGAGAATTGTAATCGTCCCGTTGTCAGCAGGTTTACACCCAGTGCAAATGCTCCATAATGTTAAGTAGAGATGGATAAGTCATGCCGAACGCAGCACAACCAAGGAAAACTTTCGTTTCAGCAGACGATACCGGAAGATTCTCCTTGAGGATCTGAAAAGGGTTCATGCAATTATGGATTCTGGTCTTACTAGACAGCGGTTGATGTGAAAAATTAAGACCAAAGACAACACGTTCTACATGGCTACAGCACCTGAAATTACCCAATGCGATGGGGGAATTCTTTCGTTGACACAGTGGTTGACATTATGCTAAAGTGTTTTAGGTAGGCCTAAATTCGCGGCTTTTTTTAGGATCAATATTTGCGTCTTCTAATTTAAGATTAGAAGGACGTCTTCGGGAGGTGCACATCATGCGGGTAATTATCACTTTGGCTTGTACAAGTTGCAAACAAAGAAACTATGCGACAACCAAAAACAAGCGAAATCACCCCGACCGCTTGGAGATGAAGAAATTTTGCAAGTTCTGTAACGAGCAAACTCCTCATCGCGAAACCAGATAGTCTTTGGAGGTGTAGTCGGCGTGAAACGTAGTTTCAAGTCTTTGTTTTCCTTTTTCACTGAGAGCTGGAGTGAACTCAAAAAAGTTCGCTGGCCTAGCCGTAAGGAATTGAAGAACTACACATTGATCGTTCTCGGTACAATTGTAGTGATTGCTCTTTACTTCTGGGTTCTGGACATCGGTATTTCCGCTGTGATTGAAGCGATTATTTAGAGAGGTCCCAGGTGGCTTGATATGGAAAAAAGATGGTATGTTGTTCATACCTATTCCGGGTATGAGAATAAGGTTAAGGCCAATTTGGAAAAACGCGTTGAGTCTATGGGCATGGAAGACAAAATATTCCGTGTTCTTGTTCCTATGGAAGAAGAACTGGTAAACAAGGACGGCAAGAAAAAAACCGTTATGCGTAAAGTTTACCCTGGATATGTTTTGGTCGAAATGGTTCAGACTGATGATTCATGGTATGTGGTCCGCAATACGCCGGGCGTTACCGGATTTGTTGGTTCGACAGGTTCCGGGTCCAAACCTACCGCTCTGCTTCCGGAAGAAGTTGAACAAATTCTGAAGCATATGGGCATGGTTGAACCTAAAGCGAAGATTGATTTCGAAATCAAGGAATCCGTACGTATTATGGTTGGTCCGTTTGCGAATTTTGTGGGCTCCGTGGAAGAAATTTTGGCTGACAAGAGCAAGATCAAAGTGCATGTCAACATGTTTGGACGGGAAACCCCGCTGGAGTTGGATTTCACTCAAGTGGAGAAAATATAACAGTCGCAAGGGTTTCTTGTGGGAGAACGCTATCTAGCGTTCGAATACCACTATTTACGCAAGGAGGTGTCACTCATGGCTAAAAAAGTTATCAAAATGGTGAAACTGCAGATTCCTGCAGGGAAAGCGAATCCAGCGCCTCCAGTAGGTCCGGCGTTAGGTCAAGCAGGTGTCAACATCATGGCATTCTGTAAGGAATTCAACGCTCGTACTGCCGACCAGGCTGGTCTGATCATCCCGGTTGAAATTACAGTATTTGAAGACCGTTCCTTTACCTTCATCACCAAAACTCCTCCGGCTGCCGTTCTGCTTCGCATCGCTGCAAAAGTAGAAAAAGGATCCGGTGAACCAAACAAGAAAAAAGTAGCGAAGCTGGGCCGCGCAGCGGTTCGTGAAATCGCTGAAACCAAAATGCCTGACCTTAACGCTGCTTCTATCGAAGCTGCAATGCGTATGGTTGAAGGTACTGCCCGGAGTATGGGTATCACAATCGAAGACTAATATGTTTTCGGTGAACCGGTCTTGCATGACCGCAATATGTGGGAGGAATTTCCGCTAATACCACAAAGGAGGAACATTTTCATGGCTAAACATGGTAAGAAGTACCAGGAATCCGCTAAGCTGATCAACAGCGAAGCGACTTACGAGCCTTCAGAAGCTGTAGAGCTTGTGAAAAAGGCGGCAACTGCCAAATTCGACGAAACCGTTGAAGCAGCAGTTCGTCTGGGTGTAGACCCGCGTAAACAAGACCAGGCTGTTCGTGGTGTTGTTGTCCTGCCTCACGGCACAGGCAAAACACAACGCGTGCTTGTATTTGCAAAAGGTGAAAAAGCGAAAGAGGCAGAAGCTGCCGGTGCGGATTATGTAGGCGATCAGGATATGATCAACAAAATCCAACAGGGCTGGTTTGAATTCGATGTCTGCGTAGCTACACCTGATATGATGAGCGAAGTCGGTAAGCTTGGCCGTCTGCTTGGTGGTAAAGGCCTCATGCCTAACCCTAAAGCCGGCACAGTTACTTTCGACGTTACCAAGGCTGTTCAAGAAATTAAAGCCGGTAAAATCGAATACCGTCTCGATAAAGCAGGCCAAATTCACGCGCCTATCGGCAAAGTGTCTTTTAATGCTGAACAATTGAACGATAATCTTAAAGCTCTGATCGACGCTCTTAACCGTGCGAAACCGGCAGCTGCCAAAGGTGTATACCTGAAAGGCATCGCAGTTTCGTCCACTATGGGACCAAGCGCTCGTGTGAACACTACTGCTTTTAGATAAATAAAGGTTGACTCCTGGAGTCATCTTTGATAATCTGTAACAGTTGTGAACTTTAAGGTGATCATTCTTGAACTTGAATATGCTTACCGTAGACAGTAGGTGCCGCAAGGCTTAATTTCCTACCGAGGTGTTGTGATAGAAACAAGAAGTGTATGGCGCTTGCCTGACCGCTTTCGTTTTATCAAGCCTTCGTGAATCTGCGGAGGCTTTTCTAATGCCTGCGTAGGAACGGCGAGCATTCCCCGGAAAAAATCGTCGTAACATAATTTTCAGGAGGTGTATACAATTGGCAAATGCAAAAGTAATCCAAGCTAAACAGGATGCGGTTGATGTTGTAACTGGCAAGCTGCAGAACAGTGTTTCTACTGTTGTTGCGGACTACCGCGGATTGAATGTTTCCCAAGTGACTGAACTGCGCAAGCAGCTTCGTGAAGCCGGGGTTGATTTTCAAGTCCTGAAGAACACATTGGTTCGTCGCGCTACAGCTGCGGCTGAACTGACTGAACTCGATGCGGTTCTGACTGGTCCTACAGCGGTCGCTTTCAGCGAAACAGACGCCGTAGTAGCAGCCAAGATTCTGAACGATTTCGCTAAAAAGAACGAAGCTCTGAAACTTAAGGGCGGCGTTGTAGAAGGCCGTGTCATCGATGCGGACCAACTGAAAGCACTGGCTGAGCTTCCTTCCCGCGAAGGTTTGCTGTCCATGCTGCTTAGCGTGCTTCAAGCTCCAATGCGCAACTTCGCGCTTGCAGTTAAAGCTGTCGCTGAGAAGGAAGAACAAAGCGCGTAAGCCTTTGCTTCCAGCATTATAATCTTTAACACAAACAAATTATAATATAAAATGGAGGTTCAATCATGAGTAAAGAAACAATCTTGGAAGAAATTAAAGGCATGAGCGTATTGGAACTGAACGACCTGGTTAAAGCAATCGAAGAAGAGTTCGGCGTAACTGCTGCAGCTCCAGTAGCAATGGGCGGAGGCGCTGCAGTTGCTGCAGAAGCAGAGCAATCCGAATTCGACGTAATTTTGACAGGCGCTGGCGCTTCCAAAATCAACGTTATCAAAATCGTTCGCGAAATCACAGGTCTGGGCTTGAAAGAAGCTAAAGACCTCGTAGACAACGCTCCAAAACCAATCAAAGAAAAAGTAAGCAAAGAAGATGCAGAAGCTGTAAAAGCGAAATTGGAAGAAGCAGGCGCAGCTGTAGAAGTGAAGTAATATAAGCCTTGTGGTTTGACCCCGGGAATGGGTGTTGTGCTTGCTCCCGGCTCTCTAGCAACCCCCTTGAACTTGTTCAAGGGGGTTGCTGTATAAGTTACGTCTCGATAGAACGAGCAGAATTGAAAGGGAGGATTATATGTCGCAGCATTATTACTCGCAGCAACCGGATGTACGTCATGACAGACGCACCATTGAGACGGTTCTGAGAGGAAAAAGCCTCCGCTTTACCAGCGACGCCGGTGTCTTTTCCAAGGGAGACATTGATTACGGCAGCCGTGTACTGATTGAAGCAATGGAGATTCGGGACGGATCAACCGTGCTTGATGTGGGCTGCGGTTATGGCCCTATTGGGATCAGTGCAGCTTACCTGGCGCCCAAGGGACATGTCACGATGATTGATATCAACAGCCGGGCGGTAGAACTTGCCCGTGAGAATGCCCGGAACAATGGGGCCCACAACGTTACTGTTATGGAGAGTGATGTACTCTCTGCAGTGAAGGGACAGAAGTTTGATGTGATTGTAACCAATCCTCCGATCCGTGCCGGCAAGGTGGTGGTGCACCGGATTTTTGAAGAGGCCTATGACCATTTGAATGAAGGCGGAACGCTGTGGGTGGTTATCCAGAAGAAACAGGGAGCGCCATCGGCGGCAGCTAAGCTTGAAAGTTTGTTTGGGGATGTAGAAGAAGTGGGCAAAGATAAAGGCTATCGGATAATTAAAGCCCGGAAATAAAAATATATAACATGTTGACATGTGTTGTCGATAGTGTTATTATTATAAAATGTCAGTATTAAGCTAGGCTCCATGTCTTTAGTTTGCTGAAATGTCAAGTAATTTATTGTCGCCCGGTAAGCGCAGGCCGTACGGCAAGTTTTTGCGAATTCAGTTCTCTATGTTCCTGTCACGGCGAAGGTCGCCGGGTCAATAGATAATAGCGCATAAACTGTTGCTTGGTGACGTATAATACCTACGTTTTAGGCAAATCTACGGATAAGGAGTATTTTGGCCGTGGAAAAGATGCGCTCTTTTTTCGAAGATTTCGATAAGGGCTTTTCTTTATTTGTGGCTGAATCCTTATGTTATGGTTCCATTATACGGGTCCAAACAAGGGTTCGCAATCAATTTTTAAGTGAGTAGACATGAGGGGTGAGTAAAGTTGGCAGGACATCTTGTTCAGTATGGTCGACGCACTCGGCGGAGCTATGCGAGAATTAAAGAGGTACTCGAGGTCCCTAACCTGATCGAGATCCAACAAAAATCGTATGATTGGTTTTTGGAGGAAGGTTTGCGTGAAATGTTTCAGGACATCTCGCCAATCCAGGATTTCACAGGGAATTTGGTGCTTGAGTTCATTGATTACAGCCTAGGCGAACCGAAGTATACGGTTGACGACGCTAAAGAGCGGGACGTAACATATGCGGCTCCTCTACGTGTGAAGGTGCGGCTCATTAATAAGGAGACCGGTGAGGTCAAAGAGCAGGAAGTGTTCATGGGAGATTTCCCGCTGATGACGGAGACCGGCACTTTTATTATCAATGGTGCGGAACGGGTTATTGTCAGCCAGTTGGTTCGCTCTCCAAGCGTCTATTTCAGCACGAAAGTAGATAAGAACGGCAAAAAAACCTACACCGCCACAGTAATTCCAAACCGCGGAGCCTGGCTTGAACTGGAGACCGACGCTAAGGATATCATGTATGTCCGTATCGACCGGACCCGTAAAATTCCAGTTACAGTGCTTCTGCGTGCTCTCGGTTTCGGCAGTGATGCTGAAATTCTGGAACTGCTTGGTAATGATGAATATATTCGCAATACGCTGGATAAAGACAATACGGACTCCACGGAGAAGGCGCTTATTGAAATCTACGAGCGTCTGCGTCCGGGCGAACCGCCGACACTGGATAATGCCAAGAGCCTTTTGGTTGCACGTTTCTTCGATCCAAAACGCTATGACTTGGCCAATGTAGGGCGTTACAAAATCAATAAGAAGCTGCACATTAAGAACCGGTTGTTTAACCAGCGTCTGGCACAGCCTTTGGTTGATGAATCCACTGGAGAAATTCTGGCGGAATCCGGACAAATGGTTGACCGCAGACTTCTTGATGAGCTGATTCCTTATTTTGAGAAGGATGTCGCTGCCAAGACCTACCGGGTTACCGGCGGAGTGCTGGACAGTGAAGATATCCCCCTGCAAACGATCGATGTATTCTCGCCGATCGAGGAAGGCCGGGTTATCAAGCTGATTGCCAACGGCAATATCGACAAATCCGTTAAGCATATTACCCAGGCTGATATTATATCCTCAATCAGCTACTTTATTAATCTGCTGCACGGTATCGGCAACACGGATGATATTGACCACTTGGGGAACCGCCGTCTGCGTTCCGTAGGTGAACTGCTGCAGAACCAATTCCGTATCGGTCTGTCCCGTATGGAGCGCGTAGTGCGTGAGAGAATGTCGATTCAGGATGCGAATGCAATTACTCCGCAGGCCCTGATCAATATTCGTCCGGTTATCGCGTCCATTAAAGAGTTCTTCGGCAGTTCGCAGCTGTCGCAGTTTATGGACCAGACGAACCCGCTGGCAGAACTTACGCATAAGCGTCGTCTGTCTGCACTCGGACCCGGCGGTCTGACTCGTGAACGCGCGGGCTTTGAAGTTCGGGACGTTCATCACAGTCACTACGGCCGGATGTGTCCAATCGAAACACCGGAAGGTCCGAACATTGGTCTGATTAACTCCTTGTCCACCTTTGCCCGCATCAATGAATACGGCTTTATCGAAGCTCCGTACCGTTGGGTGGATCCGAAGACTGGCAAGGTAACGGAACATATCGATTATCTGACCGCCGATGAAGAAGATAACTATGTAGTTGCGCAGGCAAACGTACAAATTGATGAAGATGGAACCTTTAAGGAAGATATGGTTATCGTCCGTTACAACAAGGATTCAGACAACATCACGACTATGCCTAGTAACCGTGTAGACTACATGGACGTTTCGCCAAAACAGGTTGTATCGGTCGCTACGGCGCTCATTCCGTTCCTGGAGAACGATGACTCCAACCGCGCACTGATGGGATCTAACATGCAGCGCCAAGCCGTTCCGCTTCTGATTCCGAAGGCTCCGCTTGTCGGTACGGGAATGGAGCATAAGTCCGCTAAGGACTCCGGTGTATGTATTGTCTCCAAATATGACGGTATTATTGAACGCTCTTCTGCCAATGAGATCTGGCTGCGCCGGGTTGAGATGGTTGAAGGCAAAGAAGTCAAAGGTGATATCGTTAAGTATAAATTACACAAATTTATGCGTTCGAACCAAGGGACTTGCATAAATCAACGTCCGCTTGCCAAAAGAGGCGACATTGTGAAGAAGGGCGACATTCTTGCGGATGGTCCTTCCACTGAAATGGGCGAATTGGCCTTGGGCCGCAACGTAGTTGTTGCGTTCATGACTTGGGAAGGTTACAACTACGAGGATGCGATCCTGCTGAGTGAAAAGCTGGTGAAAGAAGATGTATACACTTCGATCCATATCGAAGAATACGAATCCGAAGCTCGTGACACGAAGCTGGGACCAGAAGAAATCACCCGTGACATTCCAAATGTCGGCGAAGAAGCGCTGCGCAATTTGGACGAACGCGGCATCATCCGCATTGGTGCGGAAATCAATGCCGGTGATATCCTTGTAGGTAAAGTAACTCCTAAGGGTGTAACTGAGTTAACTGCCGAGGAACGTCTGCTCCATGCAATCTTCGGGGAAAAAGCACGTGAAGTTCGTGATACTTCCCTGCGTGTTCCGCATGGTAGTGACGGTATTATCGTTGACGTCAAAGTATTCACACGTGAGAACGGCGATGAGCTGCCTCCGGGTGTGAATCAGCTGGTTCGTGTCTACATCGCCCAGAAGCGTAAAATCTCTGAGGGTGATAAAATGGCCGGACGTCACGGTAACAAGGGTGTCGTTGCCCGTATTCTTCCTGAAGAAGATATGCCATTCCTGCCGGATGGTACGCCGGTACAAGTAGTACTGAACCCGCTGGGCGTTCCTTCCCGTATGAACATCGGACAGGTGCTGGAGGTCCATCTTGGTATGGCTGCCCTTCGTCTGGGCATTCATGTAGCTACTCCGGTATTTGACGGTGCACGCGAGTATGACGTCTTTGATACGATGGAAGAAGCCGGCATGCAGCGCAATGGTAAGACTGTGCTGTACGACGGACGTACAGGCGAACGCTTCGAGCGTGAAGTAACTGTCGGTGTCATGCACATGATCAAGCTGGCGCACATGGTTGATGATAAGATTCATGCCCGTTCCACAGGTCCTTACTCACTCGTTACCCAGCAGCCTCTCGGCGGTAAAGCACAGTTTGGTGGACAGCGTTTCGGGGAAATGGAAGTTTGGGCACTTGAAGCTTACGGCGCTGCTTATACACTGCAGGAAATCTTGACGGTGAAATCCGATGACGTGGTTGGCCGTGTGAAGACGTATGAATCCATCGTCAAAGGTGAGAACCTGCCGGAACCTGGCGTGCCTGAAGCGTTCAAAGTATTGATCAAGGAACTGCAGTCGCTTGGTATGGATGTCAAAATCCTCAGCGGCGATGAGCAGGAGATTGAGATGAAAGAACTGGACGATGAGGACGAGACGTCAGGCGACAAGCTGAGCCTTAACTTGGAAGGCGCGGAAGTCGGAATAGAGTAGTCAGATAAAGATTAATTTCATGTAATTGAACCGTGCCCTCTGTTGACCTAACCGTCAAGAGAGGGCCTATGCGGTAATAAATCAGGATATAGATTAAGGAGGGTTGCTCCTTGTTGGACATTAACAGTTTTGAATTTATGAAGATCGGGCTTGCTTCTCCGGAAAAAATTCGCTCTTGGTCCCGCGGAGAAGTAAAAAAACCGGAAACCATTAACTATCGTACCTTGAAACCGGAAAAAGAGGGCTTGTTCTGCGAGCGCATTTTCGGACCGCAAAAGGACTGGGAATGTCATTGCGGCAAGTACAAACGTGTACGTTACAAAGGCGTTGTGTGCGACCGTTGCGGCGTTGAAGTAACGCGTGCCAAGGTTCGCCGTGAACGCATGGGTCACATCGAACTGGCAGCACCTGTCTCTCATATCTGGTATTTCAAAGGGATTCCTAGCCGTATGGGCCTTGCCCTCGACATGTCCCCGAGATCGCTTGAAGAGATCATCTACTTTGCATCTTATGTTGTAACTGATCCAGGTGAAACACCGCTGGAGAAGAAACAGCTTCTGTCCGAGAAAGAATACCGCAGCTACCGTGAAAAATATGGCTACGGATTCCAAGCCGGCATGGGTGCCGAGGCCGTTAAGAAGCTCCTTCAGGATATCGATATCGATAAAGAACTGGAGTTCCTCAAAGAAGAGCTGCGTACAGCTCAGGGCCAACGCCGCAACCGGGCGATCAAACGCCTGGAAGTAATCGAGGCTTTCCGCAACTCCGGCAACAAGCCTGACTGGATGATCATGGATGTGCTTCCGGTTATTCCTCCAGAGCTTCGTCCAATGGTTCAACTCGATGGCGGACGTTTTGCTACGTCTGACCTTAATGATCTGTATCGTCGTGTAATTAACCGGAACAACCGTCTGAAGAGACTGCTCGATCTCGGTGCACCTGATATTATCGTGCAGAACGAGAAACGTATGCTTCAAGAAGCTGTGGATGCATTGATTGACAACGGCCGCCGTGGCCGGCCTGTAACAGGGCCTGGTAACCGTCCGCTCAAATCGCTCAGCCACATGCTGAAAGGTAAGCAGGGACGTTTCCGCCAGAACTTGCTCGGTAAACGCGTTGACTATTCCGGCCGTTCCGTTATCGTTGTAGGACCGTATCTCAAAATGTACCAGTGCGGTCTGCCGAAAAAAATGGCGCTTGAATTGTTCAAACCGTTCGTCATGAAAGAACTCGTGAACAAGGGGCTTGCCCACAACATCAAGAGCGCCAAACGTAAAGTTGAACGTGTAAGCCCTGAAGTCTGGGATGTGCTTGAAGACGTTATTAAGGAGCATCCGGTTCTGCTGAACCGCGCACCTACGCTTCACAGACTGGGGATTCAGGCATTTGAACCGATCCTGGTTGAAGGCCATGCCATTCGTCTGCACCCGCTCGTATGTACGGCTTACAATGCCGACTTTGACGGTGACCAGATGGCGGTGCACGTACCTCTGTCAGCGGAAGCTCAGGCTGAAGCTCGTATTCTAATGCTGGCATCGGGCAACATCCTGAACCCTAAGGACGGCAAACCGGTTGTTACCCCTTCCCAGGATATGGTCCTTGGTACATTCTATTTGACCATGGACAACAAGGAAGAAAAAGGGACCGGTATGATTCTGCGCACGGTGAACGAAGCCGTATCGGCTTACCAGCGTGGAACCGCAGGCCTGCATGCACGTGTAGCTATTCCTGCTAAAGCTCTCGGTAAAACATGCTTCACCGAAGCCCAGCAGAACGCAATGCTCGTTACGACGATCGGTAAGATTATCTTCAATGAAATCTATCCGAGCAGCTTCCCGTATATCAACGAAGCAACTAAGACCAATCTGCTGCAAGGCACGCCAGAGAAGTACTTCATCTATGAGAAGGGCGCGGATATCCGCGAACTGATCATGAGCCTGCCGGACGCAAGTGCCGTTGGTAAAGAGTATTTGGGTCTGATTATTGCCCGCTGCTTTGAAATTTACCATACCACTAAGACATCCATGATTTTGGATAAAATCAAGCAACTCGGCTTCACGTACTCCACTCGTTCCGGTGTAACAGTAGCCGTATCGGATGTTATTGTGCCTGAAGAAAAGGTAACCATTCTTAAAGAGTCGGAAGCCAAGGTTGATGTGGTTGCGAACCAGTACCGCCGTGGTCTGATTACCAATGATGAGCGTTATGACCGGGTTATTGAAATCTGGTCGAAGACTAAGGATGATCTGACGAACATCCTGCTGAAATCGATGGACCGGTTCAACTCCATCATGCTCATGGTTGACTCCAAGGCGCGCGGTAACAAATCGCAGATTACACAGCTGGGCGGTATGCGCGGTCTGATGGCTACGCCGTCAGGACGGATTTTTGAATTGCCGATTAAGGCGAATTTCCGTGAAGGCCTTACAGTCCTCGAGTACTTCATCTCCACTCACGGAGCGCGTAAAGGTCTGGCGGATACAGCGCTGCGTACAGCGGACTCTGGTTACCTGACCCGCCGTCTCGTTGACGTGGCACAAGATGTTATCGTCCGTGAAGATGACTGCGGCACAGACAAAGGCTTCACTGTCAGCCGTATTCAGGATGGCAAGGAAGTTATTGAGGATCTGTACGACCGTATTGAAGGACGTTACTCCTTTGAAACCGTCCGTCATCCGGAAACGAAGGAAATCATCGTTAACCGCAACGATCTGATTGACTCCGACAAGGCTGAGGAAATTGTGAATGCCGGGGTAACCAAGCTGCAAATTCGTTCCGTGCTGAGCTGCCGTGCCCGTCACGGAGTCTGCAAAAAATGCTACGGACGCAATCTGGCAACAGGCAAACATGTGGATATCGGTGAGGCCGTAGGGATTATCGCCGCTCAATCCATCGGTGAGCCGGGAACCCAGCTTACCATGCGTACGTTCCATACCGGTGGTGTTGCCGGTGATGACATCACGCAAGGTTTGCCGCGTATTCAAGAGCTGTTTGAAGCCCGTAACCCTAAAGGACAGGCGACAATCAGTGAAATTGACGGGGTAATCAAGGAAATCCGTGAAACCAAGGACCGCCGCGAAATTGAGGTTCAAGGTGAAGCAGAATCCAAGACCTACTCTATCACCTATGGTTCCCGTCTGCGTGTCAGTGAAGGCCAGGAGATTGAAGCTGGGGATGAGCTGACAGACGGTTCGATCGATCCAAAAGAAATGCTGCGCATCAAAGGGATCCGCGGGGTACAGAACTACATTCTGCAGGAAGTGCAGCGTGTATATCGTAACCAAGGCGTAGAAATCAATGATAAGCACATTGAAGTTATGATTAAGCAGATGCTGCGCAAAATCCGCATCATCGAAGCTGGCGATACTAATCTGTTGCCAGGCGCTTTCTCGGATATCCATGAATATGAAGCTGCCAACAAGGAAGCCATTCTTACCGGTAAAGAGCCGGCAGTCGCTAAGCCAGTGCTGCTCGGGATTACCAAAGCTTCTCTTGAGACAGATTCCTTCCTGTCTGCGGCGTCCTTCCAGGAAACGACTCGTGTCCTGACAGATGCTGCAATCAAAGGAAAAGTGGATAAACTTCTCGGCCTGAAAGAAAACGTTCTGATTGGTAAGCTGATTCCTGCCGGTACGGGTATGAACCGTTACCGCAATGTCAAACTGAGCGATCCGAATGAAGAAAACATGCTGGAAGACTTAGAGACTGTACCTGCTGAATAATGGAGTCACCATAAGCAGTTTAATCGCGTCACGGTTCTCTATGGGATCGTGGCGCGGCTGACTGCTGTGATTTTCAATAAAATTATTACTGATTTTCTTGACATCATCGGATGATAATGCTAATATGTCTAAGGTGCGTGAGTAGCCGCGCTATTCTTATTCATTGGAGGTAATATTTTATTATGACTGATGATATGGGATTGCAGGATGCTCAGGTCAAGATCGGTACCAAACAAACCGTCAAGGCGGTAGAGTTGGGCCAAGCCGCAGAAGTCTATGTGGCGGAGGACGGAGATCAACGGCTTACTTCCAGAATTGTTATGCTTTGCAACAAACAGGGCGTGAAGATCACTTATGTGGACACCATGCTGAACTTGGGCAAAGCCTGCGGTATAGAAGTTGGTGCTGCTATGGCAGCCGTCTTAAAACAATAGCAAGGAAATTGTTTTTGTACCGGGGGTACACTCCGGAGGCAAGAACTTTTCATTTGTCTTTTTATGAACCACCTGGGTCTGTGGACTTAATGTTCGTAAATGGATTATCATTTCAGGAAGGGGGTGGCACAACATGCCAACTATTAATCAATTGGTTCGTAAAGGCCGTCAAGCCAAAATCGAAAAGTCCAAATCTCCCGCTCTGCAAAAAGGGTTCAACGCCCTGAAGCGTGAGGCTACAAACTTGAGCGCTCCGCAAAAACGCGGTGTATGCACTCGTGTAGGTACAATGACACCACGTAAACCAAACTCCGCACTTCGTAAGTATGCCCGTGTTCGTTTGACGAACCGTCTTGAGGTGACTGCTTACATTCCGGGGATCGGACATAACCTTCAAGAGCACAGTGTAGTATTGCTGCGCGGAGGTAAAGTTAAGGACCTTGCGGGAGTTCGTTACCACATCGTACGTGGCGCTCTTGATACTGCAGGTGTAGCTAACCGGATGCAGGCTCGCTCCAAATACGGTGCGAAACGTCCTAAGGCTAAGAAATAAGATTATAAGACCTGAATAATAAACATTTAAGAAAGGGGGATATCCATGCCACGCAAAGGTCCAGTTACTAAGAGAGATGTATTGCCAGATCCATTGTATAATAGCAAGTTGGTTACCCGTTTGATCAACCGTATTATGCTGGGTGGTAAAAGAGGTGTCGCTCAAAGCATTCTGTACAATTCGTTTAAATTGATCCAAGAACGTACTGGCAAAGAGCCGATGGAAGTTTTCGAAGCTGCCATCAAGAATATCATGCCGGTATTGGAAGTTAAAGCTCGTCGTGTCGGCGGTGCTAACTACCAAGTGCCTATCGAAGTTAAACCTGAGAGACGTACTGCTCTGGGATTACGTTGGCTCGTGAACTACTCACGCAACCGCGGTGAGAAGACTATGGAAGAGCGTTTGGCGGCTGAGATCATCGACGCTTCCAACAACACAGGCGCTTCCGTTAAGAAACGCGAAGATACGCACAAAATGGCTGAAGCGAACAAAGCGTTTGCTCACTACCGCTGGTAGGATCTAAAGCCGTTCAAATAACTTATATTTTGAAGGGAGACCCATTTCATGGCAAGAGAGTTCTCCTTGAAAAATACACGTAATATCGGGATCATGGCACATATTGATGCTGGTAAGACTACTACCACTGAGCGGATTCTATTCTATACAGGCCGTACGCACAAGATCGGTGAAGTTCACGAGGGTGCTGCTACAATGGACTGGATGGAACAAGAACAAGAGCGCGGAATCACCATTACTTCTGCCGCTACAACCGCTTCGTGGAAAGGTCACCGCATCAATATCATTGATACTCCGGGACACGTTGACTTCACTGTTGAAGTTGAACGTTCCCTTCGTGTATTGGATGGGGCAGTAGGCGTTTTCAGTGCGAAAGAGGGCGTTGAGCCTCAGTCTGAAACTGTATGGAGACAGGCTGACCGGTATGGTGTTCCCCGTATCGCATATGTCAACAAAATGGATATCATCGGCGCGGACTTCCTTAACGTTGTAGAAAGCATGCGTGATCGCTTGCAAGCCAATGCAGTTGCAATTCAGCTGCCAATTGGTGCCGAAAACGACTTCGTTGGTATTATTGACCTGGTTGAGCAGAAAGCTCACATCTTCAAAGATGACCTGGGACAAAACATCGAAGTTACGGACATTCCGGCAGAATATCTGGAACAAGTTGAGGAGCGCCGTCTCGAGCTGATCGAGAAGGTTGCAGAACTCGACGAAGATCTGACTATGAAGTACCTGGAAGGCGAAGAAATTACAGTTGATGAAATCAAGGCTGCACTGCGCAAAGGCGTATGTGAGGTTAAGATCTTCCCTGTAATTGTCGGATCCTCCTACCGCAACAAAGGTGTTCAGCTGATGATGGACGCTGTTGTTGATTACTTGCCATCTCCTCTGGATGTACCTGCTATTCAAGGTCATCTGGATGACGGTACTGAAGCGGTTCGCCACTCTTCGGATGAAGAACCATTCTCAGCACTGGCATTTAAAATCATGACAGACCCTTATGTTGGTAAACTTACGTTCTTCCGTGTATACTCCGGTATCCTGGAATCCGGTTCTTACGTAGTTAACGCTACTAAGAACAAACGTGAGCGCATCGGCCGTATCCTGCAGATGCATGCGAACAGCCGCCAAGAAATCTCCATCGTTTACGCTGGTGATATCGCGGCAGCCGTTGGTCTGAAGGACACAAGTACCGGTGATACACTTTGCGATGAGAAACATCCGGTTATCCTGGAATCCATGAACTTCCCTGATCCGGTTATCGAAATCGCAGTTGAGCCAAAAACCAAAGCTGACCAAGATAAATTGGGCGTTGCTCTAGGTAAGCTGACTGAAGAGGATCCAACTCTTCGTGCGCATACTGATGAAGAAACTGGCCAAACCATCCTGGCAGGTATGGGTGAGCTTCACCTTGACATCATCATCGACCGCATGCGCCGCGAATTCAAGGTAGAAACCAACGTGGGTAAACCACAGGTTGCTTACCGTGAAACATTCAAAGCACCAGCACGCGTCGAAGGTAAATTCGTTCGCCAATCCGGCGGTCGCGGTCAGTACGGTCACGTATGGGTTGAATTCGAACCTCTCGAACCAGGTACTGGCAGCCAATTCGAAAGTAAAGTTGTCGGTGGTTCCGTTCCTAGAGAATACATCGCTCCTGCACTTGCCGGTATTGAAGAGCAGATGAAAAACGGCGTTCTCGCAGGCTTCCCGCTTGTAGACGTTAAGGCTACCATCGTAGATGGTTCCTACCATGATGTTGACTCCAACGAAATGGCGTTCAAAATCGCCGGCTCGATGGCACTCAAAGCAGCCAAAGACAAGTGTAAGCCTGTCCTGCTTGAGCCAATCATGAAAGTGGAAGTAACTGTTCCTGAAGAATACATGGGCGATGTAATGGGTATGCTGAACTCCCGTCGCGGCAGAATCGAAGGTATGGATTCCCGTGGTGGTGCGCAGATTATCCGTGCGAAGGTGCCTCTTTCCGAAATGTTCGGTTATTCCACAACACTCCGTTCCGGTACTCAAGGACGCGGCGTATTCTCGATGGAGCTTTCTCACTACGAAGAAGTGCCTAAGACTATCGCTGAAGAAATCGTCTCCAAGAACAAAGGCGCAGAGTAATCGCATTTTTTAACTTGCCGTCCGGATATTAAACTCAGTCATCTAAGAATTGCATGTAGGCGGGCGGCTCAAATATAAGGAACCCCACATTAAGGAGGAACTGTTCAAATGGCAAAGGCAAAGTTTGAACGTAACAAACCGCACGTTAACATCGGTACTATCGGTCACGTCGACCATGGTAAAACAACCCTGACTGCTGCAATCACTACTGTATTGTCCAAGAAATACGGTGGCGCTGCTGTAGCATTCGACCAGATCGACAAAGCTCCAGAAGAACGCGAACGTGGTATCACTATCTCCACAGCTCACGTTGAATATGAAACTCCTAACCGTCACTACGCTCACGTAGACTGCCCTGGACACGCCGACTATGTTAAAAACATGATCACTGGCGCAGCGCAGATGGACGGAGCAATCCTGGTTGTATCCGCAGCTGACGGCCCTATGCCACAGACTCGCGAACACATCCTGTTGTCCCGCCAGGTAGGCGTTCCTTACATCGTCGTATTCCTGAACAAATGCGACATGGTTGAAGACGAAGAGCTTCTGGAACTGGTTGAAATGGAAGTACGCGATCTGCTGAACGAATACGAATTCCCAGGTGATGACACTCCAATCATCCGTGGATCCGCTCGTGAAGCTCTGCAGAACCCTGATGGCGACTATGCACAAAAGATCGTTGAAATGTTCGAAACGATCGACACGTACATTCCGCTTCCAGAACGCGATACTGACAAGCCTTTCTTGATGCCTGTCGAAGACGTATTCTCCATCACTGGCCGCGGTACTGTGGCAACTGGTCGCGTAGAACGCGGAACAGTTAAAGTCGGAGAAGAAGTTGAAATCGTGGGTATTCACGAAGACAAGAAAAAATCCGTTGTTACGGGCGTTGAAATGTTCCGTAAATTGCTGGATTCCGCTCAAGCTGGTGACAACATCGGAGCCCTGCTGCGTGGTGTTGACCGCAACATGATCGAACGCGGACAAGTATTGGCTAAGCCAAACTCCGTTAACCCACACACTGAGTTCACTGCTCAGATCTACGTTCTGACTAAAGAAGAAGGCGGACGTCACAAACCATTCTTCACTGGTTACCGTCCACAGTTCTACTTCCGTACAACTGACGTGACTGGTATCATCAACCTGCCAGAAGGTACTGAAATGGTTATGCCTGGTGACAACATCACTGTAACCGTACAACTGATTTCCCCTATCGCTATTGAAGAAGGTACTAAATTCTCCATTCGCGAAGGCGGACGTACAGTTGGCGCCGGTACTGTTGCTTCTATCCAAAAATAATTCGGTTCTATCCGTTAGGATAGATATGAACCCAAATGCAGGGATTCTTCTAACGAAGAGTCCCTGTTTTTTTAAATATAAGCATTTATATGTTTCACGCTACAAATTTCTCGTAGAAACGGTACCCCTATTGAAGAAGGCGAAGCCGTTTATGCTTGTATAAAAAAACTCCACTTTCAAATATCTGAAAGTAGAGCCGCAATCTATTTTTAGATTTCCTTGGCATACATGGGTGAAGGAGTCTTACTTAAGACCACATGCAAACTTGCGGGTTGATCACTGGTGTTAGCATAGGCAAAGGATTCATCACCGGCAATATGGAGGATATCTCCTTCCACAAAAGCATAATCCGCTCCGTTCACTTGGATGCTTCCTTTTCCTTTTAAGGCTAAGAGGTATACCTCAGCTCCAGGGTGCTTGTGGACAGGCAGTTGCTGACCGGGCATAAAGTTAAGCACAAATACCAAACTATCGCCTTTTTGAAAAAGCACTCTCTTCGTAAAATGTTCTTCCTGATACTGAACCGCTTCGGCTACTGTCTTTTTTTCCATGTTAATCCCTGCTTTCAATTATTTTATTTAATGCAATTACAGCTTAACTTCATACTCACAATGTTCATGACCGGCAGCATTACATTTGATCTCTTTGACGGCAACTCTTCGTCCCATAATTTTAGTGAGAGATCCTTCGAGAATGGCTCCTTCCAAATCACAAATCATTTTCTCCTCCTCAAGTGAAGGAAGACCTTTACAGAAGCAATCCTCCACAGCAATGTTAATTTTGTGCTCATCAGAGTGAATTATACGAGGAATTCCAATCTTAAGGGACTCAAACAGCATAAGCAGCTCTTCAACTGTGGTGGCAGGCAGACTTTCACCAATTTTCCTTCCGATTGTAAGCGTAGTCCCTTTGCCGCCGAGGGGCAGTCCCTGATTTAAGCCAATTAAACGGATAGTCCGGAATAATTCAAGGGGAACCATATCCCCCAGTTGTGAACGGTCCATCTTTTTCATATCTTCAAAGGTATATTGCAGCATGGCCGGCTTCAGCTCCTTCATATTTCTATTTCTATACCCTAATTTTGCGGGAGAAAGGGTTGCATTTCCTTGATGCAGATCAATTTTTCTGCAATATTGTGCGGACAATCACTTGGGCTCCTTAGAATCCTTGTTATGGTGAAATAGCAGAGAAGAAAGGGAGGGAGAAGAATGATGAACTGTAATGCTTGTGAGTCCTTATCCTGTGTCCGGGGAGTGCCGGTGTTTGAGAGCCTTTTAGACAAAGAACTGGTGATGATCGAAGCGATCATTGAATCCCATCATTATAATAGAGGCCAGCAGGTATTCAGAGAGGGTGAAGAGTCGGATTCATTGTTTGTGGTGAAAAGCGGACTCCTTAAATTGACCCAAAGTAATGAAGAGGGAAAGCAGCATGTGGTGAGATATCTTTTTCCGGGAGATTATTTCGGGCAGTTCGCGCTGCTGCACCATAAACGGAATAACTTTACTGCAGAAATTGTAGAGAGTGGCAGGGTATGCCGGTTGCGGCGCAAAGATTTTCTGCCTCTTTTAGAGCAAAATGTTTCCTTGGCGTTCAGCTTTTTGATGTCCATGAGCGAGCAGCTGCAGCAGGCAGAGGAGACAGCAGGTGTCATGCATATGTTTGAGGTAGAAACACGGCTTGCAAGACTGCTGGTAAAGTTGACATATGGGAACAAAACAGGGCCATTTCCCCCAACCAGAAACCAAGTAGTTGAACTTCCTTCAGCGAAAAAAGAAATTGCAGCCATGATTGGAACTACCGCTGAAACCCTAAGCCGCAAGCTGCACAAATTAGAAGCCGGAAATATTATTGCTGTACACCGAAGAAGTGTAGAAATTATAGATATGGAAGCCCTCTGCCGGATAGGAGGATACTGAGAGAGGAAAGTTCCAGATTGTTATATATTGAAATTGACTGAACCTTATTGCTGTAAATATACGTTCTGCAATTCGACAACTATAGACAGTAATCTGCATTTTTATTTAAATTAAACGACAATTTTCTACAAAATAATATTTAAAATTCTTTACATCTCGACAGCTTATGCAGTAGAATATTTCTATATAATAATGTAAATTATTAGAAATATGGGGGAGCTGGGTATGGAAAAAAGGCCATTTTCTTTTAAACATGGATTTTTGTCACACAATACCGATAAGGAAGACCTCGCCGCCCCCTCATCTCTTAGTGATGAATCTTCATCTCTAACGGGAAGTTCTTTTTATATCCTTGAAGGTCATGATGAGTTGAATGAGCAAATGCAAATGATAGATTTATCTGTAGAAGATCTCGTACTGCTACGACGAATGAAACCAATTGTGGAGAAGGATATCGACTACATTTCCGACCAGTTTTATAAGACGGTGCTGGGTGTGGACAAGCTGCAGGCGATCATTCTGGAACACAGCAGTATAGAACGGCTCAAAAAAACCTTAAGAGAACATATTATTGAAATGTTTGAAGGTTCTATTAATGAAGAATATATCGCCAAACGACTGACTATTGCCAAAATACATAAGCGTGTTGGCCTTGAGCCCAAGTGGTATCTTTCCGCTTTTCAAAATTTGCAAAATGTATTTATCACCGTCATTTACAATGAAACCGATAGGGACGATGAAAGGCTCAAGGTTGTTCAGACGGTAACCAAGCTGCTGAATCTGGAGCAACAGCTGGTTCTGGAAGCCTATGAGAAAGAAAATATCCGGGAGAAGGAAGAGCAGTATCTTTTAGTGAAAAATGAACTGAAGCAGAAAATTGCCGAATTCAGCGGTGAACTTATAGATCTGAGCATCGATACCAATGCTGCTGTAGAGCAGCTGGTGGCGAGCAGCAATGAAGTGAACAATACCTTCCGCCGTACTGCTACGTCCGCTCTGGAGTCACAAGGAATGGCCACAGAAGGACATGGTCATCTGGATAGTCTTACAGGTCAGATTAACCTCATCTATGAGAGCACACATGCTATGGTACGGTCAGTGAATGAACTAAGCAGCTCATCCAAGCAAATTCAGAAGATTGTGGCTGCAGTCCAGGACATAGCTGATCAGACAAAAATACTGTCGCTCAACGCCACCATCGAAGCAGCACGGGCGGGTGAGCACGGCAAAGGTTTCGGTGTGGTTGCCGGGGAGGTTAGCCGTCTGGCAGAGGATACGAAGAATACAGTTGTGCGGATTGGAGAGCTGACCCAGCAATCGGGCAGTCTCACGATCCAGGTCGTTGAGGAAATCCGGAAAGTGCAGGAGCTGACCAAAAGCGGCAAACTCCAATCTATAGAAACCAGTCAGCTCTTCAGTGATATTGTGAAATCCATGCAGCTTAGCACACAGGAGATAGTGACCGTAGAAGAAGAGATTAAAGTGTTGATTCAGACCATCGAAGGGATCGGATCAAGTACAGCACAAACAGCAGCATCTGCAGAGTATTTTAAGAAAGCTACAGACAATCTCTAAGCGATAAACAGCGTTCGCTGCGCAATTACTTCTATAATAATAGGAAGAAAACAGTGCCTGAAAAAATTATGCACTGTTTTTCTATTTTCACTTGCAATGTTACCGCCTATTATATATAATAATAAATGTTGTTCTGAGACGTTGCGATGATGTGAGAGGTTACTGACACACCCGGCCCCTTTGCCATGAGGTCGACGTCAGAAAATTTTCACGGAGTATGTCCGATAATAAATTGGGCGATAGAAGGAGGGACTAAAATGGCAAAGCAAAAAATTCGTATCCGCTTGAAAGCATACGACCACAGAATTCTTGATCAATCCGCAGAGAAAATCGTTGAAACAGCAAAACGTTCGGGTGCTGGTGTATCCGGGCCGATTCCGTTGCCAACTGAGAAACAAGTTATTACTATTCTCCGTGCGGTACACAAGTACAAGGATTCCCGTGAGCAGTTTGAAATGCGTACTCACAAACGTCTGATCGACATTGTGAATCCAACACCACAAACTGTGGATGCCTTGATGCGCTTGGATCTACCGTCCGGTGTAGATATCGAAATCAAATTGTAATATTACTAAGTAACTAGGAAAAGAAAAGAGGTGTCAACATTGAAAGGTATCTTAGGAAAAAAACTCGGTATGACTCAAGTGTTTACTCCAGAAGGTAATGTAATTGCCGTTTCGGTTATCGAAGCTGGACCTTGTGTGGTACTGCAAAAGAAAGACCTGAATATCGACGGATATGAAGCAGTGCAGTTGGGCTTTTCCGACAAAAAGGAAAGCCGCTCCAACAAGCCTGAACAGGGTCACGCCAAAAAGGCAAATGCAACACCTAAGCGCTACGTTCGTGAAATTCGCGGTGTTGACCTCGGGGCTCTCGAGGTTGGACAGGAACTGAAGGCTGATATCTTCACTGAAGGCGAATTTGTTGACGTAACTGGCACTACTAAAGGTAAAGGTTTCCAAGGCGTTATCAAACGTTGGGGCCAAAGCCGCGGACCAATGGCTCACGGATCGCGTTACCATAGAAGACCGGGTTCCATGGGTTCCATTCAAGCTAACCGTGTTCCTAAGGGCAAACGCCTGCCAGGACATATGGGTCACACGACTGTAACGGTTCAAAAGCTTGAGATCATCAAGGTAGACGTAGAACGTAATGTGTTGCTGGTTAAAGGCGCAATTCCGGGCCCTAAAAACAGCTTCGTGAAAGTTAAAGAAACCGTAAAGAAATAATTACTGAAGAAAGGAGGAACATGAAATGCCAAAAGTAACACTTTTTAATATCAGTGGTAACGAAGTTGGCGAAGTTGAACTGAGCGAAACGGTATTCGGTATTGAACCGAATGTGCATGTCCTGCACGAAGCTGTGCTTATGCAGAGAGCTTCCCTGCGTCGTGGTACACACAAAGTAAAAGGACGTTCTGAAGTGCGTGGCGGCGGACGTAAACCTTGGAAACAAAAAGGTACAGGTCGCGCTCGTCAAGGCTCCATCCGTTCTCCACAATGGAAAGGCGGCGGCGTAGTCTTCGGACCAACACCACGCAGCTACTCCTGGAAATTGCCTAAGAAGGTTCGGCGTTTGGCCATCAAATCGGCTTTGTCCTCGAAAGTTATCGGGAATGACATTATCGTTTTGGATAGCCTGACTATGAATGCTCCGAAGACGAAAGAATTCGCAGCAATTCTGAATAACCTGAAAGTGGGCAGCAAAGCTCTGATCGTAGCTCCTAGCTATGACGACAATGTAGCTCTTTCCGCTCGTAACATCCCCGGGGTGAAATTCCTGGCGGCTGACGGCATCAATGTTCTTGACGTACTGACGTACGACAAACTGATTATCACTAAAGAAGCAGTTCAGAAGGTAGAGGAGGTGTTCGCGTAATGAAAGATCCTCGTGATATTATCAAACGTCCGGTGATTACGGAACGCACATCCGAATACATGAGCGAATTGAAGTACGCTTTTGAAGTGGATATCCGTGCTAATAAGACCGAAATCAAAAAAGCTGTTGAAGCTATTTTTAAAGTAAAAGTAGTTAGTGTGAACACAATGCGCGTACCTGGCAAACTGAAACGTTACGGCAAATATTCTGGTTACACTCCAGAGTGGAAAAAAGCCATCGTTAAGCTTAGCCCGGACAGCAAGCCGCTCGAATTTTTTGAAGCGGTAGAATAAATTCTGTGAAGTAAGGAGGGAAATATAGTGCCAATCAAAAAGTACAAACCGACCTCTCCGGCAAGACGCGCAATGTCCGTGTCTACGTTTGAAGAAATCACAACAAACCAGCCAGAGAAATCGTTGCTTGCGCCTCTGAGCAAAAAAGCAGGACGCAACAACCAAGGTAAAATTACGGTTCGTCACCATGGCGGCGGACACAAGCGTAAATACCGTATCATCGATTTCAAACGGACTAAAGACGGCATACCAGGTAGCGTTGCTACAATCGAGTATGACCCGAACCGTACATCAAACATTGCTTTGATCCACTATGCTGATGGAGAGAAACGTTATATCATCGCTCCTAAAGGCCTCAAAGTTGGGGATAAAGTAGAGTCGGGCCCTGCAGCCGATATCAAAATTGGTAACAGCCTTCCTCTGGAAAACATTCCGGTAGGTACAGTTATCCACAATATCGAGTTGAAGCCAGGCAAAGGCGGACAGCTGGTTCGCGCTGCTGGTACAGAAGCTCAACTACTTGGTAAAGAAGAAAAATACGTTTCCGTTCGTCTGAACTCCGGTGAAGTACGCAGAATCCTCAGCGTATGCCGCGCAACGATCGGTTCCGTAGGTAACGAAGATCATGAATTGATCAAAATCGGTAAAGCCGGACGCAGTCGCTGGCTTGGCCAACGTCCAGAAGTACGCGGTGTTGTCATGAACCCGAACGATCACCCACACGGTGGTGGTGAAGGCCGCGCTCCAATCGGACGGAAATCGCCTATGTCTCCTTGGGGCAAACCAACCCTCGGCTACAAAACGCGTAAGAAAAACAAAGCATCTGATAAATATATCGTTCGCCGCCGCACAAAATAAGACGCTTCTGGTAAGTTAGCATACACGCGAAGCGTCGATTCGCGGTTTGAAGAACCGGATGAAGGGAGGATTCATACATGGGTCGCAGTTTAAAAAAGGGGCCGTTTATCGATGGCTACCTGCTGAAAAAAGTTGAGGAATTGAACGCGGCAGATAAGAAGGTCGTTGTTAAAACCTGGTCCCGTCGCTCAACTATTTTCCCTCAGTTTATCGGACATACGTTTGGTGTATATGACGGCCGCAAACACGTGCCTGTATACGTAACGGAAGATATGGTAGGGCACAAGTTGGGCGAGTTCGCGCCAACACGTACTTACAAAGGCCATGCGGGTGACGATAAGAAAACCAGAAGATAATTAAGGTCTTCGTTTGAGAGGAGGGAAAACAATGGAAGCAAAAGCACATGCAAGATCGGTGCGGATTTCCGCTCGCAAAGCGAAACTGGTTGTTGACTTGATTCGCGGCAAGCAAGTGGGGGAAGCAATTGCAATTCTTCGCCACACTCCAAAATCCGCTTCTCCGGTAGTTGAAAAACTGCTTAACTCGGCGATCGCCAATGCTGAGCACAATTATTCTATGGACGTGAACAGTTTGTTCGTTAGCGAAGTTTTCGTTAACCAGGGTCCAACTATGAAACGTTTCCGTCCGCGCGCCATGGGCCGTGCAAGCCGGATCAATAAACGTACCAGCCACATTACTTTGGTGGTATCTGAGAAATAAGGAGGGATAACACGTGGGTCAAAAGGTAAATCCAGTCGGACTCCGAATCGGTATTATTCGCGATTGGGAATCTAAATGGTATGCAGGCAAAGATTTCGGTACTCTTTTAATGGAAGACGTCAAAATCCGGGAATACCTTAAAGGCAAGTTGAAGGATTCCTCTGTTTCCCGCATCGAGATTGAAAGAGCGGCAAGCCGGGTGAATGTTACAATTCACACTGCTAAACCAGGTATGGTAATTGGTAAAGGCGGAGCAGAAGTAGAAGTACTTCGCAGCGCAGTTACAACTATCGCTGGCGGCAAAAAAGTGCACATCAACATCAATGAAATCAAACACCCTGAGTTGGATGCAATTCTGGTTGCTGAAAGTATTGCACAACAATTGGAACGTCGCGTATCGTTCCGTCGTGCACTGAAACAAGCAATTCAAAGAACTATGCGTTCCGGCGCAAAGGGTATCAAAACTCAAGTAGGCGGACGTCTTGGCGGCGCTGAGATTGCCCGTTCAGAAGGTTATAGCGAAGGAACAGTTCCACTTCATACGCTTCGTGCCGATATCGACTACGGAACGGCTGAAGCACATACAACTTACGGCCGTATCGGTGTAAAAGTATGGATCTACCGTGGAGAAGTTCTTCCCCCAGCTAAGAAACAAGCTGCTCAGGAAGGAGGCAACTAATCATGTTGGTACCAAAACGCGTTAAACACCGCAAGCAACAACGCGGTCACATGAAGGGTATGGCAAAAGGCGGTACTGAACTCAACTTCGGTGAATTCGGTCTGCAAGCTCTGGAGCCTTCTTGGATTACTAACCGTCAGATCGAAGCTGCCCGTATCGCAATGACACGTTACATCAAACGTGGCGGTCAAGTTTGGATCAAGATTTTCCCTGATAAGCCTATTACCCAGAAGCCTCTCGAGGTTCGTATGGGTAGTGGTAAAGGTAACGTTGAAAAATGGGTAGCTGTAGTTAAACCGGGCAAGATTATGTTCGAACTCGGAGGCGTGTCGGAAGAAATCGCTCGTGAAGCGATGCGTCTTGCCGCTCACAAGCTGCCTGTAAAGACTAAGTTTGTGAAACGTGAAGAATTGGGTGGTGAAGCAAATGAAAGCTAATGAACTTCGCAACTTAACCACTGCCGAGATTGAACAGAAGATCGCTGGTTTCAAAGAAGAGCTCTTCAATCTCCGTTTTCAATTGGCAACTGGCCAACTGGATAACCCGACTCGGATTCGTGATGTGCGCAAGGAAATAGCTCGTGCTAAAACCGTTATCCATCAAAGAGTACTTGGGATCAGTTAAGTGACGGCGGATTCTTAATCCGTAATCAGGAAGGAGGCTAACTATGAGCGAAGAACGTAATGCACGTAAAGTGCTGATCGGTAAAGTAGTCAGCGACAAAATGGATAAAACCATCGTAATTGCTGTTGAAACCTATAAAAAGCACAATTTGTACCACAAACGCATCAAGTCCACGAAGAAATTCAAGGCACATGATGAAGAAAATGTTGCAAAAATCGGTGATATCGTGAAAGTCATGGAAACTCGTCCATTGTCCAAGGACAAACGCTGGAGACTGGTTGAAGTGGTAGAAGCAGCGGTTATCATCTAAGACGACCTATGAAGCTTGATCGGAAGGAGGAAATTAATAATGATTCAACCATTTACACGTTTGCATGTGGCTGACAACTCTGGTGCGAAGGAACTGATGTGTATCCGCGTACTGGGTGGTACTGGACGCCGTACAGCAGCAATCGGTGATCTGATCGTTTGTTCCGTTAAACAAGCAACACCAGGCGGCGTTGTCAAAAAGGGTGATGTTGTTAAAGCGGTAGTTGTACGTACCAAACGTTCCGTTCGCCGTAAAGATGGATCTTACATTTCATTCGATGAAAACGCAGCTGTTGTTGTTAAAGACGACAGAAGCCCGCGCGGAACACGTATCTTCGGACCAGTTGCTCGCGAACTTCGCGATAAAGACTACATGAAGATCGTTTCCTTGGCACCGGAAGTAATCTAAAGGAAATGTCCCAAAAAGCGTCATAGGAGGTGTAATAAATGCCTAGAGTGAAAAAAGTTCTGGAATCCCATAACAATAAACTGCACGTGAAAAAAGATGATGTGGTGCTTGTGATCAGCGGGAAAGACAAAGGTAAAAAAGGCCGTGTCATCGCTGCTTATCCTCGTGAAAACCGCGTCCTGGTAGAAGGCGTGAACATGGTGAAAAAACACCAAAAGCCGAACCAATTGAATCCACAGGGTGGAATCATCGAGCAGGAAGCTTCGATTCATGTGTCTAACGTAATGCACATTGATCCGAAGAGCGGTAAGGTTACACGTATTGGTTACAAAGTGCTCGATAACGGTAAGAAGGTTCGGGTAGCTAAGAGATCCGGAGAGATTATCGACTAATACAGTCCCAAAGAAAGGAGGTAAATCTTCATGGCGGCAAGAATGAAAGAACGTTTTCTGAATGAAATCACACCTGCTTTGATGCAGAAGTTCAACTATACAACTGTTATGCAAGTGCCTAAGATCGAGAAGATCGTCATCAACATGGGTGTGGGTGATGCTGTTCAAAACTCCAAGGTACTTGATGCTGCAGTAAACGATATGCAGTTGATCGCTGGTCAAAAGCCAGTAATCACCAAAGCAAAGAAATCCATCGCCGGTTTTAAACTGCGCGAAAACATGCCGATCGGGGTTAAAGTAACACTGCGCGGAGATCGCATGTATTACTTCCTGGACAAATTGCTTAACGTAACTCTTCCACGCGTACGTGACTTCCGTGGGGTTTCGTCTAAATCATTTGACGGTCGCGGTAACTATACACTTGGTCTTAAGGATCAATTGATTTTTCCCGAAATCGAATATGATAAAGTAGACAAAGCACGCGGTATGGACATCGTTATCGTAACAACTGCTAAGACGGATGAGGAATCCCGCGAGCTTCTGACTCAGCTGGGAATGCCTTTCACAAAATAAGGACGGTTCATCCATTTCTCCGAAAATGTTTAGGAGGTGTCAGGCTAAGTGGCAAAAACTTCAATGAAAGTTAAACAACAACGCGAACCAAAGTTCAAAGTACGTGCATATACACGTTGCGAGCGTTGCGGTCGTCCACATTCGGTACTGCAAAAGTTCAAAATTTGCAGAATTTGTTTCCGTGAGTTAGCTTATAAAGGCCAGATTCCTGGCGTGAAAAAAGCAAGTTGGTAAGAAGTTTATAAACGGGAAGGAGGTTTACACAAATGACTATGTCTGATCCTATCGCAGATATGCTTACTCGTATTCGTAACGCCAACACTGTGCGTCACGAGACAGTAGAAATGCCTGCTTCGACAATGAAGAAACAAATCGCGGACATTCTGAAGCGTGAAGGTTTCATCCGTGATGCTGAATTCGTTGAAGACAGCAAACAAGGGATTATCCGTATCTTCTTGAAATACGGCCCGAACCAGGAGCGCGTTATCTCCGGTCTTAAAAGAATCAGTAAACCAGGCCTTCGCGTTTACACGAAGAGCAATGAAGTGCCTCGTGTACTCGGCGGTCTTGGAATCGCGATTATCTCCACATCTAAGGGAGTTATGACCGACAAGGAAGCTCGTCAGTCTAAATCGGGCGGAGAAGTTGTCTGCTACATTTGGTAATAAACGTCACAAGATAAGGAGGTGCAACACATGTCTCGTATTGGTCGCAAACCAATCGCAGTACCTAGCGGTGTAGATGTCACTTTGGACAACACCGTTATTACAGTAAAAGGTCCTAAAGGCACTTTGACTCGTGAGCTTCATAAAGACATGAAGGTTACAGTTGAAAATAACGAAATCACCGTTGTTCGCCCGTCGGACAACAAATTGCATCGTTCACTTCACGGCACAACCCGCTCCGTTGTCAACAACATGGTTAGCGGTGTGACTGAAGGTTTCTCGAAATCTCTGGAGCTGGTTGGGGTCGGATATCGTGCAAGCAAATCCGGAGATAAAATCGTACTGAATGTTGGCTACTCCCATCCGGTAGAAATTACACCGGAAGCAGGCATCGAGTTCGAAGTTCCTGCGAACACCAAGATTATCGTTAAAGGTATCGACAAAGAGCGTGTTGGCGCATATGCTGCCAAGATCCGTTCCGTACGCGAACCTGAGCCGTATAAAGGTAAAGGTATCAAATATGAAGGCGAGCGTATCATCCGCAAGGAAGGTAAAGCCGGTAAGAAGAAATAATCGGTTTGATCTTAATTGTAAGATACCCCGTGCATCTTAAAGTGAAGCTGTTTACGGCAAACTGAAGGGAGTGAAAGGGAAGTCATGATTACAAAAGAGGATAAAAACAAGGCTCGTCTCAAAAGACACCTGCGTGTTCGTAAGAAAATTCAGGGGACTGCTGAGCGTCCACGTTTGAACGTGTTCCGTTCTTCGAAACACATCTACGCTCAATTGATCGATGACGTGACAGGCGTTACAATCGTATCTGCCTCGACACTGGATAAAGATCTGAGCGCTACTATCGGGAATGGCGGCAGCGTTGAAGCTGCAGGCAAAGTGGGCCAATTGATCGCTGAGCGCGCCAAAGAAAAAGGACATACTGTGGTTGTATTTGACCGCGGAGGATACTTGTACCATGGACGGATTCAAGCTTTGGCTAACGCAGCTCGCGAAGCTGGTCTTGAATTCTAGAATATTTCTAAAAGGAGGTTAACGACTTGCGTATAGATCCGAACAGTTTAGAGCTGACAGAAAGAGTTGTACACATCAACCGTGTTGCAAAAGTTGTAAAAGGCGGACGCCGTTTCAGCTTTAGCGCACTTGTTGTTGTGGGCGACGGCAACGGCTATGTCGGTGCAGGTATCGGTAAAGCCGGCGAAGTTCCGGATGCCATCCGTAAAGGCATTGAAGACGCCAAGAAAAACCTGATTCACATTCCAATCGTAGGAACTTCGATTCCCCATCTGGTTACTGGACATTTCGGCGCAGGACGCGTGTTGCTGAAACCAGCATCGGAAGGTACTGGCGTTATTGCCGGCGGTCCTGTTCGTGCCGTATTGGAATTGGCAGGCGTTGGCGACATCTTGACAAAATCTTTGGGTTCTTCGAATTCCATGAACATGGTCAATGCAACTTTGGAGGGACTTTCCCGCCTGAAACGCATTGAAGAGGTCGCGAAGCTTCGCGGCAAATCTGTCGAAGAATTGCGCGGTTAAGGAGGGGAACGTCAATGGCAAAATTGCAAATCACCCTCGTACGCAGCGTGATTGGACGTCCGGAAACACAACGTGTTACAGTTAAGACGCTCGGCCTGCGTAAAACCAACTCGTCCGTAGTTCACAATGATACTCCTGCAATTCGCGGGATGATCAACAAAGTGAGCCACTTGTTGTCTGTTACAGAAATTGAAGGCTAAACGCCTCGCATAAATTAACAAAAATAAGGAGGTGCAAACGATGAAGTTACATGAACTTGCTCCAGCTCCTGGTTCACGCAAAGAACGCAACCGCGTTGGTCGTGGTCCAAGTAGCGGGAACGGTAAAACTTCCGGCCGCGGTCATAAAGGGCAAAACTCCCGTTCCGGCGGCGGTGTTCGTCCGGGCTTCGAGGGTGGACAGAACCCGCTCTATCGTCGTCTGCCTAAACGTGGTTTCATCAATCCTACCCGTAAAGAGTATGCGATTGTGAACCTGGAAGATCTGAACAGCTTTGCTGAAGGAACAGAAGTGACTCCACAGTTGCTGATTGAAACTGGTGTTGTCAAAAATTCCAAAAGCGGCATTAAGATTCTCGGTAATGGCGAACTGGCCGTTAAATTGACTGTACAAGCAAATAAGTTCTCTCAATCTGCGGTAGAGAAAATCGAGGCTGCCGGCGGTAAAACCGAGGTGATCTAATGTTCAAGACGCTTAAGAATATATGGCATATTGAAGATTTGCGCAAAAAGATCCTGTTTACCCTGTTCGTTCTGATCATTTACCGCATCGGTTCTTTTGTACCGGTTCCTGGTGTGAACAAAGAAGTACTGGAATCAACAAATCAGGGCGGCGAAGCTTTGATGGGTCTTTTGAACACCTTCTCGGGCGGAGCGCTCAAAAACTTCTCAATCTTTGCGATCAGTATTTACCCGTACATTACGGCATCCATCATCGTGCAATTGCTCTCGATGGATGTTGTCCCCAAGTTTGCCGAATGGGCTAAACAAGGGGAGCACGGGAAAAAGCAACTGGCGCAAATCACCCGTTACGGCACCGTAGTACTCGGTCTGATTCAAGCTTTTGCTACATCGATCGGGTTTAACCGGATATATGGAACTGAGATGATTCCAAATGCAACCTTTGCGGATTACCTGCTTATCGCGATCATATTGACGGCGGGGACATCGTTCTTGATGTGGCTGGGTGAGCAGATAACAGAAAAGGGAATAGGGAACGGGATTTCGATCCTGATTTTTGCGGGCATCGTCGCCGCCATCCCGGGATATATTACCACTACGGCACAATCGAGCTTTATTCAGCCGGATCAGGTGTTCCTGAATATTCTTAAAGTCGTTATTATACTGATCGTGATTGTAGCGATTATTACAGGGGTTATCTTTGTGCAACAAGGTATCCGGAAAATCCCTGTACAATACGCTAAACGAGTGGTCGGTAACAAAATGTACGGTGGACAGAATACACATATCCCGCTTAAGATTAATGCGGCAGGTGTAATTCCGGTTATCTTCGCCGTTTCACTACTTCAATTTCCGATTGTACTCTCGAGCTTCTGGTCAACTCATGAATGGGCTAAATGGGTCACCAACAATCTTGCTCATGATAAGCCGCTAGGCATGGTTCTTTATGTGATCATGATCATCGGATTTACGTTCTTCTATACGTTTGTTCAGATGAATCCCCAGCAAATGGCTGACAACATGAAAAAGAATGGTGGTTACATCCCAGGAATCCGTCCAGGTAAGGCAACTGAGAAGTATTTAACCAGAGTGATGTCACGCCTGACGATGTCCGGTGCACTGTTTCTGGCTGTAATCTCTGTCTTGCCTGTATTGTTCGGTTCTTTGTCCGGGTTGCCCCGGCAGGTACAGATTGGTGGTACTGCCCTGCTGATCGTAGTCGGTGTAGCACTGGATACGATGAAGCAGATCGAGAGCCAACTGATCAAACGCCATTACAAAGGCTTCATCAATAAATAGTCGATAGGTTCCGGAGAAGCATGAACTCACTGACTTTCCGGCACCTATTGTGCTGTTTCTTGCTTGGTGGCGAACTTTTGGGGGGAGAAGAGAAATCGTGAACATTTTATTCATGGGCCCTCCTGGGGCAGGCAAGGGGACACAAGCAGCTGTAGTTGTAAAAGAACTGGGTATTCCTCATATTTCGACAGGAGACGCCTTCCGCTTGGCAATTAAGCAAGGAACACCTGTTGGACTCAAGGCCAAATCTTATATCGATCAAGGCTTGCTTGTACCTGATGATGTGACCATTGGAATTGTTGAAGAACGGCTGCAGCAGTCCGATTGCGAAAAAGGTTTTTTATTGGATGGCTTTCCAAGAACCCTTTCGCAAGCGGAAGCGCTGGAAGATATCTTGAGCCGCTTGAATCGTTCGCTGGATCATGTAATCAACTTGAATGTGGACCGTGGACTGCTGATGGCGCGTCTTACCGGGCGCCGGATCTGTACCGTTTGCGGAACATCCTACCATCTGATTTTTAACCCGCCGAAGCAAGAAGGCATTTGCGACATTGATGGCGGTGCATTGTATCAACGTCCGGATGACAACGAAGAGAGCGTAGGCAAGCGCCTGGACGAGTATGATAATAAGACAGCGCCTCTGCTTGCGTTTTATGACAATAAAGGTCTTTTGCGTCAGGTGAACGGGGAAAACGAAATCAATGTCGTTTCTTCCGAAATCGTATCTTTGCTGCGGGGTTAATGTAATGATCATCTGTAAATCCGAACAGGAACTTGCCTTTATGAGGGAAGCTGGTCGAATTGTTGCCGAGAGCCACCGTCTGATCGCTGAGGTTATCCAGCCAGGCATTACGACAGGAGAACTCGACAGAATCGCCGATCAATACATTCGCAGTCAAGGTGCTGTGCCGTCTTTCAAAGGTTACAACGGTTTTCCTGCCAGCATTTGCGCTTCAGTCAACGAACAATTGGTGCATGGGTTTCCGGGTAAGCGTAAACTGATCGAAGGCGATATCGTTACGCTGGACATTGGTGCAGAGTACCGCGGTTATCACGGTGATTCCGCCTGGACCTACGGGGTGGGCAGCATTTCCGAAGAGGCTCAGCGTTTGCTGGACATCACGGAAGGCTCCTTGTACGCGGGACTGGCGTTAGTCAAACCGGATGTGCGCTTGTTTACAATCTCCCACGCTATTCAGCAATACATCGAGGATGCCGGATTCTCCGTCGTGCGCGAGTATGTTGGCCATGGCATTGGGGCAGAACTGCATGAAGAACCGCAAATTCCGAATTATGGCATAGCGGACCGCGGACCACGTCTGAAACCGGGTATGGTACTCGCGATTGAGCCGATGGTGAACGCAGGGGACAGATATGTCAGAACGCTGGAAGATAACTGGACGGTCGTTACGGTAGACGGTTCATTGTGTGCTCACTTTGAACATACAGTAGCTGTTACACCGGACGGCATGGAAATTTTCACAAAACTGAATGCGTAGGTGATCTTCGTGAATACTGGGAGCAGCCCGCAGGTTGGTCAAATCGTGAGAATTCTCAAAGGCAAAGATGCCGGAGAGGCTGCCGTTGTTATCGCAGTTGTTGATAGCAGATTTGTATATATTGCAGATGGGGACAAACGCAAGTTTGATGCGCCGAAGAAGAAGAATATTCAGCATTTGGAGCTCATACCCTTCATCAGCAGTGAGATTGTAGACAGTTTGGAAGAAACCGGCCGGGTGACGAACGGAAAACTGCGTTTTGCAGTCATGAAGTACGGTAAACCTGCTGGAAAAAGTGCTAATGAGAAAGGAGACTAACTGTGGCTAAGGAAGATGTCATTGAAGTGGAAGGTACGGTCATTGAACCGTTGCCGAATGCAACGTTTAAGGTAGAGCTTGAGAACGGTCATCAAATACTTGCCCATGTGTCCGGGAAATTGCGGATGCACTTTATCCGTATCCTAACCGGGGACAAAGTGGTCGTGCAGTTATCGCCTTATGATTTGTCTAAAGGCCGTATAACTTACCGTAAATAGATGGGAACTACAACAAAAGTTTTGCTTCGCAAAACTTTGAGGAGGTAATTAACATGAAGGTAAGACCTTCTGTAAAGCCCATTTGCGAAAAATGCAAAGTCATCCGCCGCAAAGGGACTGTTATGGTAATTTGCGAAAATCCGAAACACAAACAAAAACAAGGTTAAGAAGGGGGTGTAGCGTAAAATGGCTCGTATAGCTGGAGTGGATTTGCCACGTGATAAACGCGTTGAGATCGCCTTGACTTATATTTTCGGAATCGGTAAAACGACTTCCCAGAAAATTCTTAATGAAACAGGCATTGACGTTAACACACGTGTCCGTGATTTGACGGAAGATGAAGTCAGCAAACTGCGTGAAACGATCGACAAAGATGTTAAGGTTGAAGGTGACCTGCGTCGTGAAATTTCCTTGAATATTAAACGTCTTACTGAGATCGGCTGCTACCGCGGTGTTCGCCACCGTCGTGGATTGCCTGTTCGTGGTCAACGTACCAAAACAAATGCCCGTACCCGGAAAGGCCCGCGTCGTACGGTAGCAAACAAAAAGAAATAAGAAGAGGTGATAAGAGACAATGGCTAAACCGAAAAAAGTCGTACGTACTAAACGTCGCGACCGGAAAAATATCGAGTCTGGCGTGGCACATATTCGTTCCACGTTCAACAACACTATCGTTACGATCACGGATCCTCACGGAAATGCAATTTCCTGGGCAAGCTCCGGCGGTCAAGGATTTAGAGGTTCCCGTAAGTCGACTCCATTTGCAGCGCAAATGGCAGCCGAAACTGCAGCTAAAGCAGCTATGGAACACGGCATGAAGTCCGTTGAAGTTATGGTTAAAGGACCGGGCGCGGGCCGCGAAGCAGCCATCCGTTCCCTTCAGGCCGCTGGCCTTGAAGTCAACCTCATTAAAGACGTAACTCCGGTTCCTCACAATGGATGCCGTCCGCCGAAACGTCGTCGCGTATAGTGAAATCAGAATTGTGATTGTGGTATAATTCTGACGCATCTGCTAATAATAGGTGTTTAGGCATACTACATGATGCACCTGATGGGGTGACAGTTTCATATAGGAGCGACGTTTGAAGGAGGGGTACACTCGTGATAGAAATCGAAAAGCCGAAGATTGAGACCGTAGAAGCCAATGATGAAGGAACCTATGGGAAATTCGTAGTTGAACCGCTGGAACGTGGATATGGCACGACTCTGGGGAACTCGCTTCGCCGGATTCTGCTTTCCTCCCTTCCGGGAGCCGCAGTGACTTCGGTCCAAATTGACGGCGTTCTGCATGAGTTCTCGACCGTTCCTGGCGTAATGGAAGATGTGACGGAGATCATTCTGAACCTTAAAGCTCTTTCCCTGAAGATTCATTCAGACGAAGAGAAAGTGTTCGAGATTGATGCTGAAGGTGAAGGCATCGTTACCGCAGGTGATATCCGTGCGGACAGCGATGTTGAGATCCTGAACCCGGATCTTCATATTGCAACGCTGGGACCTGGCGCGAGACTTCACATGCGAATTTTTGCAGGCCGTGGCCGCGGTTACGTCCAGGCGGACCGTAACAAACGCGAAGATCAGCCCATCGGCGTTATTCCGGTGGATTCCATCTATACGCCTATCTCCCGTGTGAATTACGGCATCGACAACACTCGTGTCGGTCAAGTGACCAACTACGACAAGCTGACGATGGAAATTTGGACGGATGGCAGTATTAGACCGGAAGAGGCTGTAAGCCTGGGAGCCAAAATTTTGAACGAGCACCTCGTTTTGTTCGTAGGTCTTACGGATGAAGCGAAAGACGCCGAAATTATGGTGGAAAAAGAAGAAGACAAAAAAGAAAAAGTGCTTGAGATGACAATCGAAGAGCTGGATCTTTCTGTTCGTTCTTACAACTGCCTCAAACGTGCCGGTATTAATACCGTACAAGAGCTGACTACGAAAACTGAAGAAGATATGATGAAGGTCCGCAACCTGGGCCGCAAATCTTTGGAAGAAGTTCAAGAGAAGCTTGAGGAGCTGGGACTGGGACTCCGTACAGAAGAATAGCTGGCAGATTGCTTGAGTAAAGGAGGGAAAACAAATGGCATACCAAAAATTGGGCCGTGATTCCAGTGCGCGCAAAGCGTTGTTCCGCGACATGGTAACGGATCTGTTTCTTTATGAGCGCATCCAGACAACAGAAGCTAAGGCGAAGGAAGTACGTTCCATCGCTGAAAAACTGATCACCAAAGCGAAAAAAGGCGATCTTCATGCCCGCCGTCAAGTCGCTGCATTTGTTCGTCGCGAGACTGTAGATGGTGAACAGGATGCAATCCAGAAATTGTTCGCTGATATTGCTCCTCGTTACACAGAGCGTCCAGGCGGATACACTCGTATCCTGAAGCTGGGACCTCGCCGTGGCGACGCTGCGCCTATGGTTTATCTTGAATTGGTAGACCGCGCGTAGGATCACAAGTTATGATTTCCGGATGTACCCCTTAACGCACATGCTTATAATTTAGTATGGGCAGAGAAGTATTAACGTTATTGTGCTGCAGGGGCATTTCAGCCCTGCTGTGCAATATCCGCGGGAATCACCTTGTATAGAGTAGAAGGAGCTCCCGCCGGGGCTCTTTTTTTTAATGTCGAACAGCTGTTGCAGTATGGAAATGGTGAAAGGAAGAACGGAATGCGTAATCTGTTGATGAAGGTCAATTATGACGGCACCCGCTATGATGGCTTTCAGACCCAGCCTCAGGGCAATACGATTCAAGACCATCTGGAACATGCCATTCTCCATCTAACCGGCGAGACGCTTAAGATTACGGGCTCAGGACGGACAGATGCAGGGGTACACGCCTATGGCCAGCCGTTCAATTTCCTGACTGCTTCTAAAATTCCGCTTGAGCGGTGGTGTCTGGCTCTGAATGCCCGGCTGCCGCAGGATATCGTAGTCACTGAGGCACGGGAGGTCTCGCTTGAGTTCCACTCCCGCAGAGGAGCTAAGCGCAAAACTTACCGTTACACGATTAACGGCAACCGGTTCCCGGATCCGTTCCAGAGGCGCTTGCAGTATCATCATCCGGTCAAGCTGGACCTTCCTGCAATGCAGCAAGGTTTGGCCCATATCATTGGTACCCATGATTTCACGTCGTTCGCGTCCAGAAAGTCTACGAAGACTTCTCATGTCCGGACGATTTTTGAGGCTCATATGGAGATTGACCATAGTATGTGCCGGAATGGGACTGCAGACCAGGGAGTGATTCATACTTATATTACGGGCAGCGGCTTTCTGCAGCATATGGTCCGCATTATTATGGGGACGCTGATACATGTGGGTGAAGGCAAAATCCGTGCGGAGGCGGTTGCGGATATTCTTGCAGCCTGTGACCGTGCAGCAGCAGGGCCTACGGCTGTAGCTCAGGGATTGGCACTGTGGAGCGTAGAATATGACGAGGCAGGGCTATAGGATTCAAAGCATATATTTTTTCAAAAAAATATGCATGAATATTAGAAATCACTTGCGCTAGTTATGTTTATGCTGTAATATAAAAGTTGTGTTTTCTTGATGGCTATCCCACAGCCCCGATCAAGGAAATGCCAAAACCAAGCTTTTTTTAACTCACATAATCGTAATTTAATGAGAACTTAGATATACGAAACAGATGATTTTCGTACGAGAACAAGGAGGAAACATTCATGCGTACCACCTATATGGCGAAGCCGAACGAAGTTGAACGCAATTGGCACATTATTGATGCCGAAGGCAAAACACTTGGTCGTTTGGCCAGCGAAGCCGCTGCTTTGATCCGTGGCAAACACAAACCGCAATTCACTCCACATGTTGATACTGGAGATTTCGTAATTGTTATCAACGCTGAGAAGATTCACTTGACCGGCAAGAAATTGCAAAACAAGAAATACTACCGTCACTCGATGCACCCAGGCGGCTTGAAAGTTACTGTTGCTGAGGATCTGCTGAAAACAAAACCTGAACGTGTCATTGAATCCGCCGTACACGGCATGATTCCTAAGACTCGCCAAGGGGATCACATGAAGCTGAGACTCAAAGTATATGCAGGCGCCGAGCATCCACATGCAGCACAAAAACCTGAAGTTTACGAACTTCGCGGATAAGAATAGAGGAGGACAGTTTCATGGCACAAGTACAATACTATGGGACAGGTCGTCGTAAACATTCGGTAGCACGTGTTCGCCTTGTACCGGGTGAAGGACGCATTGTCATTAACAAACGCGAGATGGACGAATATTTCGGTGTGGAAACATTGAAGATGATCGTAAAACAACCTTTGAACCTGACTGAAACACTGGGCAACTACGATGTAATCGTTCTTGCACATGGTGGCGGCATATCCGGTCAAGCTGGAGCAATCCGTCACGGAATCGCCCGTGCATTGCTGAAAGTTGATCCTGAATATCGTGGATCTTTGAAGAAAGCCGGATTCCTGACTCGTGACCCACGCATGAAGGAACGTAAGAAATACGGCCTCAAGGCTGCACGTCGTGCGCCTCAGTTCTCGAAACGTTAATATCTCTTGTATATCAAGCCTCTGGCCCTTTGGGTCAGGGGCTTTGTTAATTTTTATGAAAACCGCCATCTCCTAAAATACTCCAAAAACATTTCTCCAGTACACTACAGATATCCCGAGTTAGTATGTATCATAATCATTCATGCCTACATTGGCCCTGCCGGATTACCGGCGGGGTACTTTTTTTATTCAGAAAACTCTGGGAACCAGTGGTGTTCCAACTCTGTCCACAACTTTCACCCAAAATGGATAAAACTATTGACTTCAGCTCGGAATGTCTTATACTATTCCATATAAGATTAGTTGGAATTAGCGGAATTGAGTGTTTTATGAGATACCCGGATGGAGGAATAGAACAATGAACTTATTGGAGAAAGAAGATTTAATTAAAGTGAAGGCCGAAGAACTGGAACATGCAACACCGGAGGAAGTCATCCGCTGGGCCGTAGAGACCTTTCCTGATATAACCTTTGCCTGCAGCTTCGGTGCCGAAGATGTGGTGCTCGTAGATATGATTCAGAAGGTTAGTCCTTCCACAGACGTCTTTTATCTGGATACTGATTTTCACTTTAAGGAAACGTATGAAACCAGAGATGTTATGGCAGATAAATACGGTATGGAATTTGTCCGTGTATCGCCGCAGATTACTCCGGAAGAGCAAGCTGTCCAGTACGGCGAGGCGCTGTGGAATACCGATCCCAACCAATGCTGCGCAATCCGTAAGGTAGAGCCCTTAACCCGTATTCTGTCGCAGTATGATGCATGGATTACAGGAATCCGCCGTGACCAGGCACCAACCCGCGCCAATGCCAAAAAAGTCGAATACGACAATAAGTTCGGTCTGGTTAAGTTTAATCCTATTGCCAGCTGGACTTCCGAGGATGTCTGGAACTATATCCGCGAGAACGATGTCGTGTACAACCCGCTGCATGACCGCAATTTCCCGAGTATTGGGTGCGAACAGTGCACACGGGCGGTTATGCCGGGTGAAGATCCGCGTGCGGGCAGATGGTCAGGTTCAGATAAAACAGAATGCGGACTGCATAAATAAGGGCAGAATTTGAATTGTACAGAAGGAGAGAGCGCATAAATGACTTCGATACTTCCTCATGGAGGAACACTGATTAGACGTGTAGCTGAAGGCGCACACAGGGAAGAACTGCTTCAGCAGGCTTCAGGTTACAAATCAATACCTGTGAATACCTGGACTTTATCGGATTTGGATTTAATCGGGGTAGGTGCGTTTTCACCGCTTACAGGCTTTCTGAATGAAGAAGACTACCACTCCGTTGTCAAAAGCATGCGTCTCGCTGACGGCACGGTATGGAGTATCCCGGTTACGTTGTCTGTCGAGGATGAAGTGGCTTCCGGGCTTGCCGTGGGCGACAGAGTGTCGCTGATCGGTGAGGAAGACGGGATTATTTATGGACTGCTTGATATTGAGAGTATTTATGAGGCGGATCAGCAGTTTGAGGCGCAGAATGTGTTCAAAACGACGGACCCTGCGCACCCTGGCGTGAGCAAATTACTTGCTAGAGCGTCAACCTATGTTGGAGGATCTATTACGGTTCTGAACCGTCCTGCGCCTGAGAAGTTCAAAGAGTTTTACTTCGATCCCGCACAGACACGGCAAATCTTTGCTGACAAAGGCTGGAGAACCGTTGTAGGCTTTCAGACCCGTAATCCGGTGCACCGCGCTCATGAGTACATTCAGAAATGCGCTATGGAGGTTGTGGATGCGTTATTCCTTAATCCTTTGGTGGGAGAGACGAAGTCTGACGATGTGCCGGCGAATGTACGCATGAAGAGTTATCTTGCTTTGTTAGAGAACTATTATCCGAAGGACCGCACCTTTCTGGGCGTGTTCCCCGCGGCCATGCGCTATGCCGGACCACGGGAAGCGATCTTTCATGCGATGGTGCGTAAAAATTACGGCTGCACCCATTTTATTGTCGGCCGCGATCATGCAGGGGTGGGTGACTACTATGGCACCTACGAAGCTCAAGAGATTTTCTCGAATTTTACGGCGGAAGAGCTGGGAATCACTCCTCTATTTTTTGAACACAGCTTCTTCTGTGTAAAATGCGGAAACATGGCTTCCAGCAAAACCTGTCCGCATCCGGGAGATCAGCATTTGACGCTTTCGGGCACAAAGGTCCGGGCACTCCTGCGGGATGGCAAGTGTCCGCCTCCGGAGTTTACACGTCCTGAAGTAGCAGAAATTCTCATCGAGGGAATGTCTGTGGAAGTCACCACCCAATCCTAAAGAGCCAGTACTATTTGGCCCTCTTGTCCCATATAGATGAGTAGAATCTATCGGGACGAGGGGGTCTTTGTTATGTCTGGCCGAAAGCAGGGGAAAGTCTCGGTCTGGATCACGTGGAGCAGCATTAAAAAAGGCATGCTGGGTGCTGTCCTGCTGGCGGTGATGATCGGCATTATTGCCTATGATATGCCAACCGCCAAAACGCTGAATTACTGGAGTCTGCCGCTGTCAGGCAAAGTCATTGCTATTGATGCCGGGCATGGGGGCCCTGACGGGGGAGCGGTCAGCCGGGAGGGCTTGATTGAGAAGGATATCAACCTTTCGGTTTCTCTATATTTGCGGGATTACCTGCAGCAGGCGGGAGCGATAGTGGTGATGACCCGTGAAGGGGATTATGACCTGGCCCAGCAGGATACCAAGGGGTACTCCAAACGGAAAACAGAGGACCTGAAGCAACGGGTAAGAAGCATTGAAGAGAAGGGGGCAGACTTGTTTGTAAGTGTGCATATGAACAGTGTGCCTTCAGGGCGCTGGAGCGGTGCCCAGACCTTTTATTACCCGAATCACACAGGTAACAAAGCTTTTGCGGGTTTTGTGCAGGCTGAGCTGAAAGCAACACTTGAGAATACCGACCGGGTAGCCAAGACTGTAAATACTGTATATTTGCTGAAAGCTCTGAAAATGCCTGCTGTGCTTGTGGAGGTTGGCTTCCTCTCTCATCCTCAGGAGTCTGCGCTGCTTGGAGACGATGTCTACCAGCGGAAGGTGGCCACCAGCATCTACCGCGGGATTCTGCGGTATACCTCGGAACAGCCTTAGGCCGTTACTACGTTTTGCGGAGGGGTAATGTTATAATAGATCCAAAATACCGGAACCTTACCCGTCCGGAGAGAAAATAGAGGTGCTTTCCATGCTGACCAGGGAACAAATTCAGGAACTATTGCAGCCGCTTACTGACCCGGAATCCGGAAAAAGCCTTATTGAGTTACAGCTGATTCGCGATATCATGGTGAAAGAAGACCGGATCTCCTTATCGCTCGTATGTCTGGATACCGATGAGAAAAGCCGCATGGAGCTCGAACAGAAGGTTCGTGACCTGCTGACAGAGGGAGGCGCAGGCTATATTCATATCCGGCTGCGTGATGCCACCGATTATGAGCGCTCTATCCTGCGCGGAGAGAGCACGGAGGACAAGCCGGAGCCGGAACAAGGCGGGGGGCTCAAAGGGCACGCAGCGGGTCTTGAGGGGCACGAGCTGATCAATGAAAACTCAGGTGTGAACTTCATCGCGATTGCCAGCGGCAAAGGCGGAGTGGGCAAATCTACTGTAACCGTCAATCTGGCGGTCGCACTGGCCCGGAAAGGCAAAAAAGTCGGACTGATTGATGCGGATATCTACGGCTTCAGCATTCCGGATATGATGGGAATTGAAAAAGGCCCGATCGTGGAGGAAGGAACGATTATTCCAGTAGAACGTTTCGGAGTAAAAGTGATGTCTATGGGCTTTTTTATCCGCGAGAACAGCCCGGTTATCTGGAGAGGGCCAATGCTTGGCAAAATGCTCCGCCAGTTCTTCAGCGATGTCGGCTGGGGAGAGCTTGATTATATGCTGCTTGATCTGCCGCCAGGCACAGGCGATGTGGCGCTTGATGTCCATCAGATGCTTCCGCACAGTAAGGAGATCATCGTTACCACTCCTCATGCGACAGCAGCCTTTGTGGCGGCCCGAGCGGGTTCAATGGCTCTGCAGACCGATCATGAGGTCCTTGGAGTCATCGAAAATATGGCTTATTACGAGTGCTCCTCCTGCGGAAAGAAGGATTATATCTTTGGCCGGGGAGGGGGAGCAAAACTGGCGGAGACCCTGCACACTGAGCTGCTTGCCCAAATACCTCTGGGTGCACCGGATAATCACATTTCTGAGCCCGACTTCTCGCCGTCTGTATATAAGGCGGAGACCGCAACGGCGCAGCTGTTCGCTGAAATTGCGGACAAGCTGATCGCCAACAATGAGCAATAACTAAAAAGAGGCCGTCCCTTTTACCGGGATGGCCTCTTTTGTCAGCTTAGGAGCCTGAATCATCGCCGCCTTGTTTACTGCCGCCGCCGCCCTGATCCTGTCCTTCTTTACCCGATCCCTTTTTTTCTACCTTAGGCTGCAGTTCGTCCTGGACCACAGTCTTCAGAAGATCGAGCACCTCCATGCGGAACAATGGATTTTGCATGGCTTCCTGCATGATGGTCATGGATTGCTTGCGGTAATCGGAGGTTTTGGTAAGATCCAGGAACATTTTCATCATTTCAGGTGATTTCATAATTTCGGCGACTGACTTTTGGTACGTTGGGTCTTTGATTAGCTGAAGGTGAAGCTCTTTGCTTTGGGAATTGACCGCTTTAGCAAAGTCACCCGCGAACTTTGGATCGGTCATGATTTTTTCAATTTCCTTCTGGTACTCCGGTGCTGTAATGGTGTCCTTAACCGCGACGCGGATTTGCTCAGTGGTTTGCAGCGGCATCATTTTCATGCTTAATCCGCTGACGCTGCTTCCTTCCGAGCCGGAGCTCGGAGTGGACAGAGCCTCCTCGACTGCTTTTTTTCCCTCTTCGCTTTTCAATATATCTACAACCATGGTCTTCATTTCCTTGTAACTGACTTGTCCGGAAGAGGAACCGCTCTGTTCGCTTCCACATGCCGTTAAGGCCATAACCATGCTAAGCACCAAGCTTCCAGTCCACAAAGTCCTCCACTTCATCGGCGCTGCCCTCCTTTATGGGATTCCTGCATGTAGTATGCCGCAGAGACAAGCTTTTATGTTGCCTGGCAATGGTTTTTTGCCGGTAAGCTTGGTAAAATAAATCTGACATGTGGGAGGTGAACAGGCTGAATATAAAGAAATGGTTTTTTTTATTCTGGACGACGCTCTTGATCGGGGCTGGAGGGGCAGTCATTGCCGGCTTGGCACTGCAGACCGTAAACGGCACAATCCATTTTAAAAGCACAGCCGATACTTTGATCTATCCTTTGATTCTACTCGGCTACGGTATGCTTGTGAGCGTTTACGCCCAAATGGGGTTTTTTGCGTATCTTATTCTGAACTACATGGGAATCGGGGTATTCCCGCGGAGGGTCTGGCAATACGTTCAGGTAGTTCTGTCCGTACTTGCACTGCTGGAACTGATCTTTCTGCGTACTTTTGTAGGGAGCGGACGAAATGTATCCTCCGATTGGCTTTTAGGCATCGGCATTCTGCTTACTGCCCTTATTGTTGCTTATTTTAAAGTGCGGAGCACGAACCTTTCAGCCTGGATTCCGACATTTTTCTTTATGACAGCCATCACCATCGTTGAGATCATTGGTGTACTTCAGATTGGGGTGGACAGCGCCACTGTATTTATTGTGATTCCGCTGATTGCCTGCAATGCATTCCAAATTCTGATGCTGCACCGAATCCTGAAGCCGATATCCGCATAGCTGCAGCAGAATAACCCCGGTCCTCAGTCATGAGAAGTCGGGGTTATTTGAATATATAGCACGACGGCGTTGGCGTTTGAGGCCTGATCCGATTAAAATCAGAAGCATCAGGTTAATCTTTAAGAACAGTTACATAACTAAAAAACGTTTGAGACGACTAGGAGGGAATATATGAACATCAAGCGCTATATGATAAAAGACACAAATGAATCTGTCCTCAAAAAACTCGATCCCGACGAGAGCGGGGACTTCAAATCCAAAGAAGAGGCCGAAGCCAAAATGGCAAAGCTCAAAGAGCGTCTTGCCGAACTGCAGGATATCCTTTTTGCCCAGAAAAAGCATTCCCTGCTGGTCATCCTTCAAGGAATGGACTCCAGCGGTAAGGATGGCACGGTTAAGCACATTTTCTCCGGCATTAACCCTCAAGGGTTCATGGTCACCAGCTTCAAGAAACCTTCTCTGGAGGAAGAGGCTCATGACTTTCTGTGGAGAGTGCACATGAAGACGCCGCCCAAGGGATACATTGCTGCATTCAACCGGTCGCATTATGAGGATGTTCTGGTGCCGCGTGTGCATGGGAATTTGAAAAAAGAAGAAATGAAGCGCCGCTTCCGCTACATCCGCGAATTTGAAGCTATGCTGGCCGAAGAAGGCACAACCATCATCAAGCTCTTTTTGCATATTTCCAAAGATAAGCAGCTTGAAAAGATCCAGGAGCGGCTGCAGGACCCAACCAAACATTGGAAATTTGATGCCAGCGATCTGCAGGAGCGGCAGTATTGGGATGATTACCAGGACGCCTATGATGATGTCTTCAAGGAAACTAGTATTAATACGGCGCCCTGGTACTGGATTCCGGCCAATCACCGGTGGTACCGCAATTATCTGGCTTTAGCCATTGTTGTCAAAACCCTGGAGGGTTTGGATCTGAGCTACCCGAAACTGGATACCCCCACACCCGATATTTCGAAGCTCATCTCTCCAAGACATTAAAAACGGTTGGCCGCACCTGCACCAGGAGCACCGCGATACCACCTTGACTTTTTACATCCCGGCGGCATCCTCCAAGGCATCATTTAACATGGCGGAATCCCGGACTTCTTTGCCGTCAGCACTGCCCTGGCTGATTAGTTCGGACACCGTGACAAATTCATACCCTTGGCTGCGCAGATTATCAATAATCTGAGGAAGGGCCTCGTGGGTCTGCTTGCAGGAATCACTGGCATGCAAAAGCACAATATCACCGGGGTGGGCCTTGCTGGTTACTCGTTTCACGATATTGTCCACGCCGATGTTTTTCCAATCCAGCGAGTCAGTATCCCACTGAATGACCTTGTAGCCCAGATCGGTTGCCACCTGAAGTACTCTTTTGTCAAAATCCCCATTCGGCATCCGGATCAAATTGGGCTCTTTCCCGGTCAGCTCAGTCAGCACAGTATGGGCTGTACTGATTTGGGCTTTTATTTCTTCATTGCTTAAGGCACTGTAGTTCACATGCTTGTGGCCGTGGCTGCCGATTTCGTAGCCTGCGTCTTTAATGCTTGTAACGATATCCTGGTGCGTCTTGCTCCAAGGGGAAGAGAGAAAGAAGGTTGCTTTATCTACCTTTTTATCTTCGAGCACCTTCAGAATCGGTCCGGGCCGTTTCTCTCCCCAGCTGATGTCAAATGTTAAGGCGATGAGCTTCTTTTCTGTCGGCACGCTGTAAATGGCGGAAGGGGCCGTTTCCGAAAAAACGGTAATATTGCCTCTCTCGACATAGACGACACCGGCAGCAAGAAGCGCAGCGGCAAAGATATAGATGAACCGTTTTATCTTTTTGCCGCTGAATACATAAAAAGAATTCATAATGTCAGCGCTCCTCTCCCATGCGAAATGCTTGTTTATTCTAAATGTATGCTCGTACAGGGCGCTTATGACCTTAGATATGTCCAACATACTTTCAGGAGGTAATTATGCTGTCTTTTCCCGCTTTCGCCAGAGATTTAACTACCATCCGCAAAGCCTTATTGTTCGCACTTTTATTATTTGTGGCGGGAGGAGTGATGGGCTGGATTGGCACCGGCAGCCTGCAAAAGCTGCTTTCCGGGCAGTTGGAGGGTTTAAGTAAAATCAGCGGCAGCCTTAAGGAATCCGCACATCCGCAATGGAGCTTTTTTCAATTTATATTTCTGAACAACAGCATCAAAGGCGTGCTCATCATCTTCCTGGGCGCTATTTTTGGCATTCTGCCTGCATTGTTTTTACTGATTAATGGTGGCGTAATCGGCTATCTGATTCATATTTCGTCCATGCAAGGCATGGATTTGTTTGACCTTATCGTTAAAGGTTTGCTCCCCCACGGGATTATTGAAATTCCGGCCATCATCATCGCCTGCGCCTTTGGTTTGCAGTTTGGCTGGAATGTAATATCCGATCTATTCAGTTCATCTGCTGCAAGAGAAAAGAGAAGTGGTGCATGGCCGGCCTTTATGCGCCAAACCTTGAGAGCCTCCATATGGATAGTGATACTGTTATTCGTAGCGGCTATCATTGAGAGCACAATTACATTTTCGCTTTTATCATAAAATTCCACAGAAATGAGCATAACATTAAAGGCAATCGATTTTGGGTTATGCCGGGAGGGAACGGATGCATGAATTTCGGAAAAAGCCATAAGGAATTTTTTTATTATTATGGTTACAGATACGACGCTCCGGTTAATCTAGTGTAAGTGGATATGTACCCCCCTCTTCCCATCCAATGGACTATCTTCTATTGCACAAGCAACGGCACTTACGGTATTGGTTGGATTTAATTTCATGAAGGAGGCCAAGCATATGTTGGGAATGTTGTTCAACGAGAAGGAATGCAAGGAGCTGGACTATGTTTTGCGAAAAGAGCTTGATGAAATGCTCCTTGATTTAAGTGATCAGCGCTTGGACCAAAATATCAGGCATGCTATTGCCAATCGATATAAAACTGTATTTCGGATGTACGCACGGTTTGCCCCGCAGAAAGAGCTGTCCAAGTATGCATGGGGAGGACGTTATTCCCAGTCTAAACATTAGAATCTTTGAATTTAATTAAATAGGTTGACTAAAAGGGAGCCGCTGTGATACATTATATCTCGCGCTCCTTTTCAATGTTTTAGAGAGCGGCAAATGGCAGGCGAAGATGAAAAAAACTTTTTTTCAAAAAAACACTTGCCAAATGCATAGGCGCTGTGATATATTATAAAGGTCGCCGCTGACAAGCGACGATGATAGAAGAAGACATTGATCTTTGAAAACTGAACAACGAGTGAGTGGGATTTCACGCAAGTGAGATCCAAAATTAGAGAATATTTTATTCTCGTCAGATGTTTCAAAAT
>NZ_FNGM01000027.1:0-35907 GCF_900102965.1 Paenibacillus jilunlii
GGTTATGTTTCCCCTGCCCAGTTTGCAGCGAGGTTCAAGAAGAGAAAAACCGCATAATTCACTTTTTATGTGTCCACTTTCTTGACGGAGGTCCAAAAGTAACGCTAATTGGCCCGAGCCTCCCGCGCTCAGCAGGCTAAGTGGAAAAAGTATCACTAATCCAGCCCATTTCCTTCCGTGCAGGAGAATATGGCATCTTTAAGTTCACTTTTTCCACTTGGGCTTACCTCCTGGTTGGGGGGAAGTTGGGATGACATAGGGAAGCAGAGGGAACCAGAGGTCCCCACGGTGAGAGGGATGCAGGGTCACCTCGCAACGCTAAGAAATAAGCGGCTGTATTGTCCATTCCGGACGGTGCAGCCGTTTCTGTTCCGGGCGCAGCCTCCGGGAATGTATCCGTTTGCAAAAATGCGGAATTCAGGCCGTCCCGGGAAGTGCTGCCCCCTGAGAACCGGGCAATCTGTACGCAAAATACGGAAGTGTACCTGTTCAACTCCGGCCATAATGCCCTATGATCAACTCGTGTAGAAAGCGCTATCACACATACTGTCAGACACCAAGCCGTATGCTTCCGAAGCAAGTTTGGCTGAAGTGAAACCAATGGGGCAACAACTTTAAGGGGGGGATTCAACTGGATAAAGAAATGGCTATGAGCACCCGCACGGTGCCCCGGAGCAAAGGCCAGGGCTGGCTGCATACCGCCGGAAAAAATATGATGAAACACTGGCAGCTGCATCTGCTCGTGATCCCGCCTTTGCTGTTCTTTCTAATCTTTAAATATTATCCGATGGCGAACGCCGTACTGGCTTTCAAGGACTACAACGTGATCAAGGGGATCTGGGGCAGCCCCTGGGTAGGCCTCAAGCACTTTGAACTGTTTTTTGAAAATCCGCTGTTCTGGACACTCGTGAAGAATACCATTCTGCTGAGCGGTTATCTGCTGCTGGCCGGGTTTCCGATCCCGATTCTGCTCGCGCTGATGATCAATGAAATCCGTGGCGGCAGGTTCAAACGGTTCGTCCAGCTGATATCGTTTGCGCCCTATTTTATCTCCACTGTAGTCATGGTTTCGATCATTATGCTGTTCCTGGCACCGCGTCTCGGGTTCGCCAACATTGCGCTGAATTTTTTCGGCCTGAATTCGGTGAACTTTCTGGGCGAGCCGGACATGTTCCGCTCGATTTATGTCTGGTCCGATATTTGGCAGACTGCGGGCTACAGCGCCGTAATCTATCTGGCCGCTCTGGCCGGGATTGATCCGACCCTGTATGAGGCGGCTAAGGTGGACGGGGCTTCAAGGTTTCAAAAGATCCGCCACGTGGATCTTCCCGGAATTGTACCGACGATTGTGATTATTCTGATCCTGAATGTGGGCAACGTAATGGCGATTGGTTTTGAAAAAGTCTATCTGCTGCAGAATCCGCTGAATATTGCCAATTCCGAGATCATTGCCACCTACGTCTACCGGATCGGCTTGCTGAATGCCAACTACAGCTTCGCGACCGCGGTCGGCTTGTTCAATTCACTCATCAATCTGGTTCTGCTGGTTACCGTGAACGGACTGGCTAAACGAATCACCAACAACAGCATCTGGTAAGAAAGGAGTTCCTGTATGGCAGCTTCGGCAGCAGTTCCCCCAAAAATTAGAGAGTCCGTCGGTGACCGGATATTTCTGGCTGTAGTGTACACCGTGCTCATCCTTGTAGTCATCGTTGTACTGTATCCGCTTATTTTCATTATCAGCAGCTCCATCAGCAGTCCGGCAGCCGTCACTTCGGGCCGGGTCTGGCTCTGGCCGGTCGATATCTCCTTCAAGGGCTTCAAGGTCCTGTTCAGCACGCATGAGATTATCAGCGGTTACGCGAATTCCATCTTTTATACGGCAGCGGGAACGCTCATCAGCGTGACGTTGACGATCATGATTGCGTATCCGCTGTCGCGGAGAGCTTTTTTTGGCCGCAATGCGCTGATGATGATCATTACCTTCACCATGATCTTCAGCGGCGGGCTGATTCCTACCTACATGGTCGTCAGAGAGCTGCATCTGATCGACACGCGCTGGGCACTGCTTATCCCCAACGCCATCTGGGTATGGCAGGTGATTATCGCCAGATCCTTTTTCCAATCCTCAATCCCCGAAGAGCTGCTGGAGGCCAGCGAGATTGACGGCTGCAGTGATATGCGGTTCATCCGCAGTGTAGTGCTGCCGCTGTCCAAGCCAATTATTGCGGTTTTGGTGCTAATGTACGCAGTGGGGCAATGGAATTCGTATTTTGACGCCCTGATCTATCTAAAATCGGCAGATCTGTTCCCGCTGCAGCTGGTGCTGCGCAGTATCATTATCCAGAACAACAGTGCCGGGGCTATGGATGCCATGGCCATGGTAGAACGGCAGCAGATGGCCGAACTCCTGAAATATGCTCTGATTGTCGTCGCGACCTTGCCTGTGCTTGTCATTTATCCTTTTGTGCAGCGGTATTTCGTACAGGGCATGCTGGTCGGCTCAGTCAAGGGGTAAAAGAAGCTATACACCGGCAAGGGGGTGAGGCAACTATATCTCAGCAGCACATATCCACCCTGTCCAACTACAAAAAGGGAGTTGATCGGCTTTGAAGAAAAATTTATTGGTTTTGTTAATGCTGGTAACGGTATGTACCCTTGTGATCAGCGGCTGCTCGGGCAAAAACAATACACAAAGCCCGTCCGGCACTGCAACTGGCAGCGGAAACACCGCTGATGCGTCCAAACCTGTAGAGGTCAGCGTGTTTGCCGTGCAGGAATCAGGCATTGATATCCCTACTAATAAATTCACGGCATTTGTTCAAGACAAGTTCGGCATCAAATTCAACTGGCAGATCAATCCCTCCGACGGCGCCAAGGAGAAACGCCAAATCTCGCTGGCCAGCGGCGACTATCCTGATGCCTATCTGCTCACCGCCTACATTGATGAATTTTCACAGGGCGATGTGCTGAAATACGGCCAGCAGGGCGTGCTGGTTCCGCTGAATGACCTGATTGACAAATATGCGCCCAACATCAAAGCGGCCATGGAAAAGCATCCTGAAATGAAAACGCTCAATACGGCGCCGGACGGCAATATCTACGGGCTAGGCGCCTATGCTGAATGCTTCCACTGCTCCTATCCCAACAAAATGTGGATCAACACCGAATGGCTGAAAAAGCTGAATCTGAAAGAGCCAAAAACCACGGAGGAGTTCAAGCAAATGCTGGAAGCCTTCAAGACGAAGGACCCGAACGGCAACGGCAAGGCCGATGAAGTGCCGCTGAGCGGCTCGACGGAAGATTTCGGCGTACGCATTATCCCTTATCTCATGAACAGCTTCGTTTATGACGATGACCGGAACTACTTGAACATGACGGACGGCAAGGTCGAATCGGCTGCCATCAAGCCGGAATGGAAGGAAGGCCTGACCTATATCAAGTCGCTGTATGATGCCGGTCTGATTGATCCGGGGGCTTTTACACAGAATGCGGAAGCCTTTAAGAAAATCGGTGAAAATGCGGATGCGGAAATTCTCGGCGCAGGCGCGGGCATGCATCCGGCGATCTTCATCAACATCGACCCGGGCAATACCCGCTCGGCACATTACAATGCGCTGGCTCCGCTTACCGGCCCCAAAGGCATCTCGTACACGACTCATGATGCCGGCGGCGTATCACCGGGAGCCAAGTTCGTCATCACCAACAAAGCCAGTGAAGAAGCAAAAGTGGCTCTGATCAAAATGGTGGACTACATGTTCACACCGGAAGGCCAGACGAATGCGGCAAGCGGCATGAAGGGCATTGACTGGACCGATCCGGCTGAAGGCGATGTTGCGCTCGGCAAGGATGTCAAACCAGTGATCAAGCAGATCCCGATGGCGGAAGGCGAAGCGCCGCGCAATGCGGGCTGGAGCGGAATGGGGCATTTCTATATGCCTAAGGAATACCGCGACACCTTCGTTCAGGCGACCGACATCTATGCCTCCAACGGTTACGAACGCAGACTGTATAATGCTTCACTGCTGTACCAGGGCCATGAACCCAAGGAGCTGTTCCCGATCTGGTCGATCTGGATTGATCCGGCAGAGATTGATGAAGCCAGCATGCTGCAGACCAACCTGAGAAACTACATTGAGCAGAACGAGCTGCAATTCATCACCGGCAACAAGGATCTGAATAAGGACTGGGATGCATATGTCCAAGGCCTGAAAGACCTGAAGCTGGACCGCTACCTGGAAATTCTGCAAAAAGCATATGACGCATCAGTAAAATAAAGCTTGCGGGCGGAAGAAGGGCGCTTGAATGCTGATAAGGGTCAGCACGCAGCAAACGGATACTGGCCTGCACGCTGCAAAAGCGCCTGAATCCCGCATAACGGATACTGGCAGCACGCTGTAGAAGCGCCCGAATCCCGCATAACGGATACTGGCCTGCACGCTGTAGAAGCGCCCGAATCCCGCAATAATGGATGCCGGCCTGCGAAGGCCGGCTTTTCTGTTTCTATATGAGCTCAGTTGGAGGGCTTGAAAGCTTGGAGAATGCAATGAAGCTCATAAGGGACTGAAGCGAAGTGGAAAAAGTAAAACTAATTAGTTGAAATCCTGGGTACAGAAGGGTTTAGTGGGATTTTGTACACCTAATTCATGCATATTCACCCTATACGGCCGCTTATGGCCGAATTAGTGAACCTTTTTCCCGCTAAGGATACTCCATAAGTCGAATGAGTCTGATTAGTGAACCTTTTTCCCACATAGGATACTCCATAAGTCGGATGAGCTTGATTAGTGAACCTTTTTCCCGCTAAGGATGGCTGCCTCTTCATCGATTCTTCAAGTTCAATCTATATATTATGTATTTTGTACCGGAGGTGAAAATATGGTCTATGTGAACAGCAGCGGCAGCTCCAGTATTTCGCTGCGCCGGGGGTTGCCCGGTATGAGGAGCAAGCTTGCAGGGACTGCTCCGCTAACTGTCGCCTTTCTGGGCGGCTCCATTACAGAGGGGGCAGGCGCTTCGGATGCCGATGCAGCCAGTTGGCGCGCGTTGACCGGACAATATTTGCAGAGCGTCTATGCGGGCCATCCGGTGCGCTGCATCAATGCCGGAGCCGGTGGGACTACCTCTACATTCGGGGCGCACCGGCTTGAGGAGCATGTGCTTCGCGAAGGTCCGGTCGATCTGCTGTTTGTCGAATTCAGTGTCAATGACGGGGAGGACCGGGAGGAATCCGTACGCGGTATGGAGGGGATTGTCCGCCAGTGCCGGCGGCTGTCGCCGGATACGGAGCTGTGCTTCGTGTATACAGCGGCTGACAAAAACCTGACCGGCTATAAGCCGTTCAACATCGCGGTGCATGAGGAGGTGGCGGAACATTACGGCATCCCTTCCGTGGACTGTGCCGCGAGAGTGTACACGATGATCCACACGGGCGAGCTGAATTGGCAAAAGTTCGCTCCTGACGGCTATCATCCGCTGGACGCGGGACATGCGCTCTATGCCGGCTTGGTTCGGGAGTATCTGGAGCAGGCGCTCGTGCAGGACAGGGTTTTGCCTGACGGCGGGCTTGAAAAGCGGACCACGATCCCCGTTCCCCTGGACAGCCGGAACTACGAATACGGCCGGATGCTGGATTTCAGCACCGCCGATTATTCCGCAGCCTTCCACGTTCGGGAGCTGCAGTCCGATGAGCCGCTGATGAACTGGAGATTCTCCACGTCGCATGCGTGGACAGATGATCCGCAGGCGGCCTTCACCTTTACGGTGTACGGGCAATGTGCCGGACTGGTTCTGCTGTGCGGGCCGGATACAGGGATATTCGAATACTCGCTGAACGGCGAGCCTTTTACTGAAGTCAATCTGTTCGATGACTGGTGCCTGCAAGCGTACCGGCCTGTCCTGGCGTTGTTTCCTCTGCGTGGAAAGCGCGGCGAGCTGCTTATTAAGGTCCGCAATACAGAGCGCAAGGACAGCCGCAGCACAGGTACCGGCTTTCGGGTGCTGAAGCTGCTGTGCAGCTGAAACGGTGCCTCCGCTGCGCTGGGAGTAGAGACTGACAAGAAGCGTTAAATGAGGGGATGGATCGGAAGATCGTTGCATAGAAAACGCTTTATTGTACTTTTATAATAGATAGCAGATTTTGGATGCAGGTTTGAAAAGCTGCGTACTGGGATTGTACTGACTATCATACAGACAGGAGAATATGGGATGAACGATTTTAAGCTGTGGTATTCGACCCCTGCGTCGGGCTGGTCCCAAGGATTGCCTCTGGGCAACGGAAGGATAGGCGCAGTGGTGATGGCTGCCCCGAACCGTGAGGTGTGGAGCATGAGCGAGGCCACCTACTGGTCGGGACAGACCGACCCGGAGCCAGCTTTTGCAGGGGGCAAGGATGTGCTGGAAGAAATGCGGCAGCAGTTTTTTGCCGGGAATTATGAGGCGGGTGACCGTCTTGCCAAGCAGTATCTGCAGCCGCAGAAGCAGAACTTCGGCACGAACCTCGGAGTATGCGAGGTTGTCATCGCTTTTGCAGAGCAGGGCCAGGAATCCTGGGAAGCCGGAAGCTTTCGGCGGGAGCTGGATTTGACAAACGCAGTGGCAGGAGCGGTCTGTCAGGGAAACGGATCGACAATGTACCGTGAGGTCTTCGCCTCCCATGCCGATCATCTGGTGGCCTCAAGAATTTGGAGCGGTCATCCGGGCGGTGTATCCTTTACACTGGGTCTGGAGGGCGGGACTGCGTCGTTCTCAGTCTTAGGTGTGGACGACGGCACGCTGGAATTCAAAGGCCAGGCGACAGAAACTGTACACAGCAATGGTGCTTGCGGAGTATGGGCCAAGGGTATGGTCAAGGTGTCCGTATCCGGCGGTACGGTTCATAGCAGGGATGGCCGGTTTACGGTCACCGGAGCGGATGAGGCACATATTTATTTTGCCGTCAGCACCGATTACCGCCGTAATGGCGCGGACTGGGAAGCGGAGAGCCGCCAAATGCTAGAGCAGGCGATGGCCAAAGGTTATGACCAGCTTAGAAAGGAACATATCGCAGATTACAGCCAGCAATATAGCAAGGTGAACATACAGCTGGGGTTTTCAGGCAGGGCCAGTCTCCCTACAGATCAACGTATTCAATTACTGGCCAAGGAAGGCGGCGCGGATGATCCGCAGCTGTTCGCCCTGTTCCTGCAATACGGCCGTTATTTGACTATCGCCGGCTCACGGGGGGATTCTCCGCTGCCTATGCATCTTCAGGGCATCTGGAATGACGGGGAAGCCTGCCGGATGGGCTGGAGCTGCGACTACCACCTGGACATTAACACCCAGATGAACTATTATCCTGCGGAGATTACGAACCTGGGGGACAGCCATCTTCCATTAATGCGCTATATTGAAGATCTGGCACAGGCGGGAAGATCCACTGCCCGCAATTTATATGGCAGCGGAGGTTGGGTCGCGCATGTATTCTCGAACATCTGGGGTTTTACGCTTCCGGGCTGGGAGACTTCATGGGGGCTCAATGTCACCGGCGGACTGTGGCTCGCGATACACCTGATCGAGCATTATGAATATAGCCAGGACCGTGAATTCCTGGAGCGTCAGGCTTATCCTGTACTAAAAGAGGCAGCAGCTTTCTTCTTGGATTACATGAGTATTCATCCCAAGTACGGCTGGCTCGTGACCGGGCCTTCCAACTCACCGGAGAATAGTTTCTATCCCGGCGATCCCGGCGAGGGTGCCCAACAGTTGTCCATGGGACCAACCATAGATCAAATACTGGTGCGTGATCTGTTTGAATTCTGCCTGAAGTCAGCGGAGCTGCTGGAGAGGGACGAAGAGCTGCGGCGGAAGCTGCAGGAAGCGATATTCAAGCTGCCGCCGCTTCAGATTGGCAAGAGAGGGCAGCTGCAGGAATGGCTGGAGGATTATGCGGAAGCCCAGCCGGAGCACCGGCACCTGTCCCACCTGGTTGCCCTGTATCCCGGCAATCAGATTACACCGGACCGGACCCCGGAGCTTAGCAGGGCAGCTAGAGTCATGCTGGAGAACCGGATGCTCCAGGATGAGCTGGAGGATGTGGAATTCACAGCGGCTTTGTTCGGGCTCGGTTTTGCCAGACTGCATGACGGGGAGAAGGCCTACAAGCATATCTCCCACCTGATCGGCAGCCTGTGCTTCGATAATCTGTTCACCTACTCCAAATCAGGTATTGCCGGAGCGGAGACCAACATCTTTGTCATCGACGGGAATTTCGGAGGTACGGCTGTCATTGCAGAGATGCTGCTGCAAAGCCGCGCAGATGAACTGCATCTGCTGCCAGCACTTCCTGAGGCATGGAATACAGGATCGGTGTCCGGGCTGCGGGCCAAAGGGAATATGGAAGTGGATATATTCTGGGAGGAAGGCCAGTTAAGCACTGCTCAGTTTCGCACCTTCTCGCCAGGCATGGTAACAGTCCGCTCGGGTGGACACCGGATCACCTTCTATGCCGAGGCTGGCGGGAGCTATACATTGAATCGCCGTTTGGAACGGCTGTAGAGAGTATGGGGGAGGGGTAATCTTTCCCCCGTTTTTCTCAGTTTGGCGGCTCTGTCCAGTACAAGTGATCTGCTATTAGCTGCATATCCCGGCATAGCTGCTGTTATTAATCCTTTGTACCCGGTTTCGCGCAAATGTTTTCCTCCTTTGTCGATTTGGCTGTGCTAAGTGGAATTTTGTACCACTAATTTGTGCTCTTCGGCCTTTTTGCAGATGCTAAGTGGATTTAGTGCCACTAATTTTGCCGAAATCGGCTCTGGCTGGTGGATGCGGGAGGATTAAGGGTACTTTTTCCACTTAGCACAGCGGATTCAGCTAGCGTAGCTAATTTAAGTTTCTTTTTTACAACTAATGACGGTCAAATTGGAAGAGCTGCAGGTCCCAGCTTGGACGTTACTTTCCTTGTCAGTACATTTGTGCAAAGTTCGATGTGGAAGCTTTCGATTCAGTTGTGGCAGTCCAGCCCGCGGGTTTTCCCACAATGCAACCGGGTGGGGGGACGGCTCTCAACAGCAAAGAACACCTCAGCAGGAAAAAAGGTGCGCCGTCCACCGCAAACGTGTCTTTACAGGGCTCGCAGCCGTTACTATCTGCCATCGACATTAGAAAGCGTTATTATTTCAGGCCTGCATCCTGCATCGCCCAAAAGTCATAGTGAAACGCTTGAAGATTCCTTATCATAGGAGAAACCAAATTAGCGTGAAAAAGGATGGATGAAACCATGCTGAGCATATGTGCAGCCGGAATAGAGGATTTGGAAGCCATGAGCGCGCTGCTTAGCGAGCTGTTCGCCCTGGAGGCCGATTTTGCCGGTGCCTGCAATACGGACAAGCAGAAGGCCGGGCTTGAGTTGATTCTCAACCATCCGGACAGGGGCGTACTAATGCTGCTGAAGAGAGATGTAAAAGTAGTGGGAATGGTGAACCTGGCTTTTGGCTTCAGCACCTTTGAAGGCGGGCCGGTCATCATGCTGGAGGATTTTATTGTATCTGCGGAAGAGCGCGGAAGAGGGAGTGGACGTTTTTTTATGGAACGGATTGTCGGGTATGCGAAGGCGAACGGTTTTTTGCGGATCACGCTGCTCGCTGACGCCGGTAATGCACGGGCGCTGCATTTTTACGAGACTGCGGGTTACCGGTACTCCAATATGAAATGTCTGCGGCTGGGACTAAATGAGGATTCCAGCTAAATGGGCGGCTGCCCGTGAGCGACGTAATGGCCGGGAATAAACGGCTGCACGTTCAGCAACAGAACGTTCACCACTCAGCCAAAGAAGAGAATCTGCTGCACGTTCAGCAACAGATTGATCCCATATCAGACGGAAAATAGAATCTGCTGCATTCTGTACAGTAGACTTCTGAGAAAAGGCCCTTTGGAGGCCAAATCACAGAAATTAATTGCACGAAATGCAGCAGAGTGGGATTTACCGCAGAAAAATATACTTTCTATTGCAGAAAATGCAATCATGTGAGTTAAGGAAACAGCGGGTTCCCCTTCATCCCCACCCATAGCTCCGATTGCTCCAACTGGGCGGCCAGCTGCAGCAGCAGATCCTCGCGGCCTTTGGAGGCCATCACCTGAACCCCGATCGGCAGGCCTGCCGGTGTAAGATGCAGCGGGATGCTCATTGCGGGCTGACCCGTCAGATTGGCCAGCTGGGTAAAAGGTGTATATGTCAGGCTCGGCTCGAACATCTCGTAAATCATCCGTTGCTGCGCTTCCTTCGGCAGCTCGCTTACATGCAGCAGAGCCTCTATTTCCTCCGGCTGCTGGGTAAGCTCTCCGATCTCAGGCGCAGAATCCGCATTGGCCGGTGTGATATACAGGTCATAGCGGTTCAGCAGGCCCGCCATCTGTGCAGCAGCCACATCCCATTCGTTCAGACTGTGCACGAATTCAGCTGCCGAGACCTTTTTACCGGCTTCGCCAAGCACCCAGGTCACGATGTCCACTTCATGTGCCTCAATGCTGCGGCCCAATCCATTTTCCAGTGACAGGAACATCGCCGCGACCTCTCCAGCGTTCATCGTATAATAGTTCTCCATCAGCCGTACGCCATTTACCGGACTCAGCTTTTCTTCAACCTCATGGCCTTCGGCCTGCAGCCATTTTACGGTTTTCAGCACCGCAGCCACGGCCTCCCCGGAGACCGGCGTTCCGACAGGGGACGCGGTTGTATAAGCAACCCGCAGCTTGCGCTGCAGGGGCTTCATAAGGTCGTCCCGATAGACGCCCGGATACAGCGGCGTCTGAAACGCGGCTTCCGGCTGCAGGGTCTGCAGCAGATCAAGCATGGCCGCGCTGTCGCGAACGGAGCGCGTCAGCGCAAAGTCAATCGAGGCCCCCTGCCACTGGCGGCCGACTCCCGGTCCTACCGGCGTGCGCCCGCGCGTCGGCTTCAGCCCGAACAGGCCGGTGAAGGAGGCCGGGATGCGGATCGAACCGCCGCCGTCACTGGCACCCGCCGCCGGTACGATACCGGAGGCTACCGCTGCGGCGGCCCCGCCGCTGGAGCCTCCGGGCGAGCGGTCCGTGTTCCAGGGATTCCGGGCAGGCCCGTGCAGGAGCGGCTCGGTGATGTTTTTTAGCCCGAATTCGGGGGTATTCGTGTGCCCCAGAGGAATAAAACCCCCGGCTCTGATGCGGGCGACATAATTGGAATCCCGCTTCGCGATATTGTCCTTCAGCAGCAGGGCGCCGGAGGTCAGCGGTTCGCCGCCGATCGCCTGGGAGATATCCTTCAGCAGAAAGGGGACGCCGGCAAACGGCCGGGCCGGATCATCCGCCGGCATCGCATCGGCTTCCTTCAGAGCCGCTTCGCGGCGGGTGCGGACAACGGCGTTCAGGAGCGGATTCACCTCGTCCAGTCTGGCAAATGCGGCCTCTACAAGCTCGCGCGGCGAGACTTCGCGGGCCCGGACCAGCGCGGCAAGTCCCAGCGCATCATAAGTGGAATAAGCGGATAATGTCATGATGATAACCTCTTTTCGGCAGGGACGCTTGAAGCACGGGTCCGCTGATCTTTAGGATTGGAAATCGTATCTTGTATGTACCGTGATCTGGTGGGCAAGCAGTGATGCTTCTTGCATTATACACCAGACGGTCTATTTTTGAAGAATCGGAGGCGGGCGCTTATCCCGGCGGGAGTGAGCAGAGCTGCAAAAAGGGAAGTACCGCAAGCCGCAAGCGGCCGCCGGTACTCCCCTTTTTTAACATATCGGTTAATATGTTTCACGCCAACAATCAGCTTAGGGCTGTACACCCGAGACCAGCGTGCCGTTTTGGTACAATGTAATATGGTCCCATAGGCTGTAGGCTGTTTTGGCCGCGTCGAAGGAGTAGTCGTTGTTTTCGTTGAAATTACTCCAGTCGCTTTTGAACAAACGCAGCTGGATATCCCCGGTCTGTTCTCCAGCCTGGAGACTTCCCGCCTCTGGGGTAAAGCCGACTTCCACATAGGAATCCGCAGCCGCGGCATTTGCCGTTCCAAAGGCAAGCGTAATATGGGCCGCACCCGGCTGTGCCCAATCTGTTGCGCCGTTTAGCGCCTGTGTTCCGTCTTTGGTGAAATAGTAACGGATCTTCAGCCCGCTTAGACTGACGGCGGAGCTGCCGTTGTTTTTGATATTGAAATGGGGCTTGATCTGATTGTCGTTCACATTCGTATCCGCCGCCCGGTAGTACAGCGCAAGCGCTCCGGGTGTTGCAGTTGGAGTCGCGGAGGGAGTAGCGGTCGCAGTTGGTGTAGCGGTTGCAGCCGGTGTCGGTGTAGCGGTAGCGGTAGCCGTAGGAGTTGCAGTAGGAGTTGCAGTAGGTGTCACGGTAGCCGTTGGTGTGGGTGTAGGTGTTGTCCCGTTGTCGGGTACAGGCACATAACCAGGGGTGGTATAGATTTTGTTGAGCACTGAAGTTGCCTTTGTGCCATAGGGGCCGTTCACAACGGATGTACCCCAATCCGACAGGCTGCCGGCAGGACCGCTGGCCAAATCGAGATATTCGACTCCGCCGCCGTTTCCGTACCAGGACCACGCGAGCCAGCCGACCCCTTTTTCCTGCGAATAGCTCATAATGGCTGCTTCATCGACGTCTCCGCCCGAATGCTTCCAGCCGAACTCTCCGATGATGACTGGCACGCCAATAGCCAGGGCATTGTCTATATTGCTTTTTACCGTAGCGGCAGACCCGCCGGAATATTCGTACATATGAATGGAAAATATTGTATTCTCAAGGGGATCAGAATGGAACACGGCATTTCCGCTTGTGAAAATAGAGGATGGGTACTGTCCCCAGCCTGCAGCATCCACGACCAGAGTATTCTTGATGCCGGCTGCCCGGAGGGCCGGAATGGCGGACTGATAGCCGCTGGCCCAGGCCGGCGTGCTCCAGGAGCCGAACCATTCGTTGGCGATATTGACGATGACCCGGTCTTCCCTGCCGATGAGGGCATCCTTGATGCTGATCCAATAATTGACGGCTGCGTTCAGCGTGGAAACGTTGTCCGAACCCGTCGCGTCATGTACCTCAAGCATGGCGGTCAGCTTGTACTGGTCGCAGAGTGCGAGGATGTTCTGCACATCGGACAAGCTGTCGAGGGACCACTGGCCCCCATTCGAGAGTACGATGCGGACTGTATTTGCGCCGGTAGCCGCAATCGCGGGAATGGCTGCAGCCAGGTCGTTTTTATACCAGGTGTGTGCATGATTTACGCCCCGCATGACAAAAGGGCTGCCAGTGGCATCGATTAAATTGGTACCGCTTACATGAAAACCCTTGACTGAAGTTCCTGCTGCTGCCGCCTGCTTCTGTGGGATCGAGAGGGAGAGGATGAGGATAAACGTTAGGGCCAAAATACCAGTGATCCGGAATGAAAAATGCTTGCTCGCTTGCATGGATAGTTCCTCCTTTAACGGATTTGGATTTGCTATCTATATCTGCATACTCCCAGAAGTGTGCGCGGTACGCGGCCAGACCACCTCCAATACCCATATATATCCAATATAACATATGAATATTTGTTTGGGAATCACTATAAAAAAATAATAACAAAATAAAAAAACGTTCAAATTTAAAAAAGGATCATCTTGTTCCTCACAGCTTAAGAAAGAATGGAGTGTGCGGAACATTGACAACAAATTTCGAATTGACTATACTTTCAGTAATCATATAGCTGACATACGTTGAACGAGACAGTAGCAGCCTTTGTCCCTGTCACAGAAAGCCGGGGGGGATGGAACCCTGGCACACACATGGACTGCGAATTACACTCTGGAGTATCTTGGGTAATGCCAAGCGGAAATCAAGCGAACGATACCTCGCTTAAGAGTGGTGCGGACTCTGCCGTCAGGCGGTTCGTGCAATCTGGGTGGTAACACGGTTAATTATAGTCGTCCCTGTGTCTGAATAGACAAGGGGCGATTTTTTTGTGCGGAAATATAAGGCTCGCTGTGCTTCATACCATCCGTGGCCCTTATATTTCTCGCTGAAACAGAATGCGTCCCTCAGGACGGATGAGCCGTTTCTAATCGCTTGATCCACCAGAACCGAACAAGGGTGCAGCGCTGCTCGGTTCAACGTACAGCAGATGGATACGAAATATTGACAAAGGGGCTGGATTGGCTTGAACATTATTGATGAATTGGAATGGCGCAACGCGATTAACCAGCAGACGGATGCGGAAGGACTGCGGGAATTAACGAATACCAAGTCCGTTTCACTCTATTGCGGTGTTGACCCTACGGGCGACAGCATGCATATCGGCCATTTGATCCCCTTTATGGTGCTGAAACGCTTCCAGCTTGCCGGACACCGTCCGGTGATCCTGATCGGCGGGGCTACGGGAACGATCGGTGATCCGAGCGGACGGCAGAGTGAGCGCTCCCTCCAGACGCTGGAACAGGTGCAAGCCAATGTGGACGCGCTGACGGCGCAGATGAAGAAGCTGTTTGTGACTGAAAGCGACAATCAGGTGCGTATGGTCAACAACTATGACTGGACCCACAAGATTAACGTCATCGAATTCCTGAGAGATTATGGCAAGAACTTCAGCATCAACACCATGCTTGCCAAGGATGTTGTCTCCAGCCGCCTGGACAGCGGAATTTCGTTCACGGAATTCTCCTACCAGATTCTGCAGTCACTGGACTACCTGCACCTGTACCAGCATGAGGATGTGCAGCTGCAGGTCGGCGGTTCTGACCAATGGGGCAATATCACCAGCGGCCTGGACCTGATCCGTAAAAAAGAAGGGGCGGACGCCAAAGTATTCGGCCTGACCATTCCGCTGATGCTGAAATCGGACGGTACGAAATTCGGCAAAAGCGCAGGCGGCGCGATCTGGCTTGATCCGAAAAAAACAACACCATACGAGTTCTACCAGTTCTGGGCCAACAGCGACGACCGCGATGTGGTGAAATACCTCAAATACTTCACCTTCCTGACCCGGGAGGAGATCGAAGCGCTGGCGGAAAAGGTGCAAACCGAGCCGCATAAGCGCGAAGCGCAGAAGGCGCTGGCCGAAGAAATGACCCGCTTCGTTCATGGCGAGGAGCTGCTGGAACAGGCGAAGCGTATTACCGCAGCCCTGTTCAGCGGAGACATCCGTTCCCTCACTGCGGAAGAAATCGAGGAAGGCTTCAAGGAAATGCCGACCTACACCTCCGGCAAGGAATCGAAGAATATCGTGGATTGGCTGGTCGATCTGGGCATTGAGCCGTCCAAACGCCAAGCGCGTGAAGATATCACCAAGGGAGCGATTTCGCTTAATGGGGAGCGCGTCACCGAACTCGGGGTGGAAGTGACGGCTGAAGACGCCATCGGCGGGCGCTTCATTATCATCCGCAAGGGCAAGAAGAATTACAGCCTGGTCAAGCTGGCCTAAGGCACAATATACGCAGCAGACATAGGGCTGTCCCGTCCGCAGGGCTTTTACTGCAGGATGAGGACAGCCCTTTATATTTTTTGCTGAAACGGCACTGGGAACGCAGAATCGGGACAGACGCGGAAAGCTTCAGGGAGTGAAGTGGAATTAGGGAACTTAAGTGGACTGAAAAGCGTTCCTGCATAGGTAATAGTTGGAATTAGTAGACTTAATCTTAGCAAATTCACCTGAAAGGGGGGATAGGCCGGATTAAGTCTACTTTTTCCCGCAAACGCGTGCGGGAGAGCGGACTGGGGAAGAATTAAGTTCACTTTTTCCACTTGCGGAACTATAAGAACTTATGTGTTCTGCACTGGTCAGGTACGCTCATCCGTGAGGTACGTCTTCACCGGCGGCGGGGAATAGTTCAGGAATTGCCGGACCATGCCCCCGGGAGAGACATCGGTGAGGACCATTGACCGGTGTTTGTCCGGCATGAACTGTTCCCGGGCCATCTGGTCAAACAGGGCAATCAGCGGATCGTAATAATGATGTACATTCAAAATGCCGCAAGGCTTCCGGTGCAGTCCCAATTGCGCCCACGTAAAAATCTCAAAGTACTCCTCCATCGTCCCCGGGCCGCCGGGTAAAGCGATGAAGCCTTCAGCCAGCTCCGACATTTTTAGTTTGCGTTCATGCATCGAATCCACCAGGATCAGTTCCGTGAGATGCTTGTGTTCGATTTCCCGGCTTTTGAGAAAATGGGGGATGACCCCGATCACGTCCCCTCCGGCTTCCAAAGCGGCATCCGCCACCTCACCCATGAGGCCGACGGTCGCCCCGCCGTAGATCAGGGTGATGCCGTGTTCTGCCAGTACTTTTCCCAGCGCATGGGCGCTTTCCTTGTAGACGGGTGAAGCTCCATCACGTGACCCGCAAAAAACAGCAATGCTTTTCATAGGTGAATAACTCTCCTTTGCTTGAGTAAGATCAACTCACCGGAAGCCGTCTCCAGGAGTACACTTCTAACGGTAGCATATTGATGAGCTGATTGCACTTCCCTCTGTCTGAATGGGAGTGGGAGTAAGGAACAGGGCAGATTAAGCAGAGGGGGAAGAGGGGGAGGGAGGGAAAATCGGCGATGGAATCGGACCCTTTGGCCCGGCAGACCCTAGTCTCGCAGGGGACTTCTCAGCAGGAACAACAGCCGCAGCTATTCCTGCGGCTGCAGCGCTTTAACGTTGATTTGCTGCCATAATCTATCCAAGCCTTCCGCTATCGGGGTTATGACGCTGCTGCTCTTAAGGTAACCATTGTGGCATAAAGGGGTCCAGCTTTTGATGAGTGTTCCAACATTGACGTCCCGGTCTTCAGTCACAACCTTATCATAGGCAGGGTGAATACTCTTGAGCGGATAGGCCAGCACATCATCTTTATCGTAGAAGTTAATCCATTCGCCTGGAATCTGCGGATGCTGAGCGGAGAACCCTTTGCTGGGAACCTGGATCGGCTTGTCTAACTCAGGAAAGCGCAAGCCCCACAATGGCAGTGTAGTTCCACAGGAATAGAACAGCGACAAGGTGTCTCCCCGTTCCAGTGCAGAATCCGGATTCAGGATTGGAGGTTTCCGGTGGCCATACTGCAAATCGTAAAAGAAATTGCTTGCAATCACAGTCCCCAGACTATGTGAAATGACACAAAGCGGTGCATCCGGTCCGGCTTCAGCGCTTAGTATGTTTAATTGCGTGCTTATCGTCTTATGAACAGCCTCATAATTATCTTTCCCGTCTTCCAAGGGCTGGTAGGCCACGGCATCCGCTAAGTAGTGAATCATGAACTCTCTAAGTTCTTTATAGCGCAGATTGTAAGGAGATCCAACCAGGCACTTCATTAATTCTTCTTCCCGGTTAGCAAAGACAGAAGCCCAATATACCGGCTTAATCACGATTCGCTGACCGGGCTCTTTTTCTCCGCTTACCGCCGAGAAGGTCTTGTGCATTTCTTCAATAAATTTATCTGCAAAGTCCTTATGCTGGTTGCCTAACCCGTGAATCACAATCACTGCCAGCTTCTGTGGCATGTCAATCCCTGCTTTCTTCTGATTTACTATTAAAATGGAGCCAGCTAAAAGTGTCGGCTCCCTTTAGTTTGTCTTAATGGACTGGAGTTAATGCGGCGGCCAAAACCGTACTCATTACTAATCCAAAACTGAAGGGATTCAGGGGAAGCCGGACTCATTGATAACATCCATTTCGTAAAATAGATGTTAAATTTTATAAAATAAGAGAATTTAGGTAAAACATCATTGACACAAAATCCCATTGCAAGGTAAAAATCTTATATAAGATTATTTGTAACAAAAATTATGGATGCGAGGGGGAGTGGCTTAGTGAGTGAAATGTTTGTGCGTTCATCAAGTGCTTCAAGCGGCACTAGTCAAGCAGTCTATCAGCTGGTTTCAAATGTAACAGGTCATAGGATCGAAGATTTGAATCCGGATATGTACCTGGAAGATGATCTGGGGCTGGATTCCATCAAAATGATTACCTTAATGAATGAATTGATCGGTCTGGTCCCGGCAGAGCAAATGGATGCTTTTACGGCCGCATACCCGGTGACTGCCTTGATGGGTCTGCAATCCGTCGGTGAGCTTGTGCAAATTTTTGAGGAATGGGAACATGCCCGGCGGCTAGGGGCAGAGGTACAGACTGCGGCCAGTACTGTGCTTCAAGCGCAAGAGGAGACCTGGTCGGAGCTTGCTGCAGTCCAGATTCAATCCGCTGCGCCAGATCTGCGCGAACAGTTGAAAATAGAGGTTTGCAGGCTGATCTCCAGCATTACCGGACATAAGTCTGAAGATTTGCATTCGGATATGGAGCTTGAGCGGGATTTGGGCCTGGATTCCATTAAAATGATTACCTTAATGAGCGGGATGGTTTCATTGCTCCCTGCCGATTCATCCGGTGGACACAGCGAAAGCAATTTAGTAACGTCGCTCATGTCCATGCATACGGTTGGAGATATCGTGGAAATGCTGGCTGTCCGCAAAGAAGGAAACAGCGGTAACCTGACGGTTGCAGGTGACGAGAACCCTGTTGTGACGGAGATTCCTGAAAATGATCCTGAATTTCTTGAAATATTACATTCCCAATATTTATTTCTAATCACCTATTTGTCGGTAGCCAACCTGACCATAACGTCAGGGGTGCGCCTGCGGGGGAGGCTCGATGCCGAAAGCCTGCGGAAGTCGTGGAGCGAGGTCATCCTCCGTCATCCTGTACTACGGGCTGTGTTCATTGCAGAGCGGGCGGACGCGAGCTTGAAGGGGTATCGTCTCCAATTGCTGAAGACTGCGGTGCCGCCGGAAATTCCCGTCCTGGATATCAGGCATCTGGATGAACAAGCCAGGCGCCAGTGGACCTCGGAAAGGTTCGAAGCCTCACTGAATGAAAAAATTGATATCACCCGCTGGCCGCTGCATTCTTTGTCAGTTATCCAAACGGCTGACCTGGAATACGAACTGATTCTGGACATCAGCCATATGATCTCGGACGGTCTGGGCAACCAGCAGATTCTGAGAGAACTATTGGAGATTTATGGGGCGAAATCACATAACAAAGCGGCCAAGCTGAGGCCCGCGCTGCCAGCCGGGGAATATAACCGCATTGTATCTGAAATCAATGCCTGGAATGCTCCGGGAGAGATGGAGGCGCTGGACCGGTACTTGCAGCAGCAGGGCCGTGGAGCCTACTTCTTCAACCCCTTCGGAACAAGCCGCAAGGCAGATGCGGCAGGTACTGCCGGAGCCGTAATTCATTCCCGCAAATACTGGGTCGGCGAGGAAATAACAGCACGGCTGATTGCTTCTACCAAGACCTGGCGCACCTCTCTGTTCATTCTTCTGGTCAGCGCCTATCTTAAGACGATCAAGCAGCAGGGGGAAGAGCGGAATCGGATTATTCTGAATCTTCCGACAAGCGGCAGGCTGTACCCCCACACGGATGCTTCGGAGGTGCTCAGCGCCTTTGCCCAAAATCTTGCACTCAGCTTCACCTGCGGGGATGCGAGTGAAGAATGGGAATCATTAATTGACAGAACACATGAAGAATTCACCAATCAATTATCCTCAGGCATAGACAGGGCGCAGACCTACAGAGCTGCGCAGTATGCTAAAGACACCATCCATCTGCAGAACGGCGTTATGCCGGAAGCGGTGGCCTCCATGATCCGCTCCACGTTGAAATCAAACCTATATCTTTCATTCGTAGGCAATACATCCATACACAAGCAATATGGGAATTACGAAGTTTATGATTATGAGGCTTATACAGGAACCAATCCGGGAACGATTGACTGCCTGGCTGAATTGTTTCAGGGCAGGCTGATGTTCACGGCCAACTATGACAGCAGCTTTTTTGATGATGATTATATCGGAGAGCATATGGACAGGTTCATGGACAACCTCAGCCAGCTTGCCGGAATGGAGCCTGCGGGCAAGCCGGTGCCTGCCACAGTAGATACCGGAGAGCCGCAAAGCGCGGAAATAAGAGAACGGCTGTACGGAATAGCCCGGGAAATTTGCGGAACGGCGCTTGACGAGGAAGCTCTGTTCAAGGATATGGAAGCAGAACTCGGGATGGATTCCCTGCAGCGCATCCGGCTGATTACCAGGCTGGGCAAAGTATTCGGGCATGCCGACAAGGCGTCATTGCTTGAATGCAGGACCCTTAATGAAATTATTACCCAGATTACACATGTAAATAATGCGATTGAACCGGCAGGCCGGGACTCTGCTGTAGAAATTCCCTATCTCCATATTTCCCGGCAGTGCAAGGCAACTCCCGATGCGGTTGCGATATTGGACGGTACAGGGGAGGTTACCTACCGCGAGCTGGACGAGCAGTCCAACCGGCTTGCGCATTATTTAATTTCACAAGGGGTGCGTTCGCAGAGCCTGGTCGGTATTCTAACGCTCCCGGGCCGTCTCATGCTGACGGGGATTTTGGGGATTTTGAAGGCGGGAGCGGCTTATGTGCCGCTTGATCCGATGTATCCCGCTGACCGGATCGAATATATCGCGGAGCATGCGCAGCTCAGTATCCTGCTTACAGAGCAGTCGCTGCAAAAGCAGGCGGACCCTATAGTACAGAAGAGTCCTTCTATCCAGAAAGTAGTCTATCTCGATGAAGGGTATGAAGCCCGCGGCCATTTTGAACAGTCGGGAACGGAAGAGTGGCAGAACTGCCCCGCCGGCGATCTGCGGGTGGACAGCGCCCCTCATGATCTGATGGTTGTTCTGTATACATCGGGTTCAACCGGAAAGCCCAAGGGAGTCATGCTGAATCACCGCGGCTATATGAACCGGCTGGAATGGCACCAGCAGACCTTCAATCTTCAGCCTGGCGAACGTGTGGCCCAGAAGACCTCCTGCTGCTTCGATATTTCCGTGTGGGAGCTGCTGTGGCCGCTGATGTACGGCGGAACGGTATGCCCCGTAAGACAGGAGGTTGTCAAGAATCCCTGGAGCCTGGCCCGGTGGATGACGGACACCGGAATCAATGTCATGCATTTCGTGCCCTCGTTGTTCGGTGAATTTGTAGATTCATTGGAGGATGAGAGCTATACCTTTCCTGCGCTTCGCTGGCTGATTTTCAGCGGGGAGGGACTGCCGCTCAGCCCGGTGCAGAAATGGATGGACCGCTATGGAAGGAAGACGAAGCTGGCTAATCTGTATGGCCCTACCGAGGCCTCTATCGATGTTACTTTCCACATCATTTCAGGGCGGCCGGGTTCAGCAGGTGAGCTGAGCATTCCCATCGGCAAGCCGATTCCCGGCGTATATATCAAAAATCTGGATGAGCACATGCGTGAAGTGCCCGAAGGTGAACTTGGCGAGCTGTGGATCGGCGGCATTCAACTGGCCAAAGGGTATCTGTATAACCCGGAAAAAACCCGCGAAGCCTTCCATCCCAACCCGTTTCCGGAGATTCCGGGAGAATTTATCTACCGCACAGGTGATTTGACGGTCAAAAAGGCGGACGGAAGCTATGAATACCATGGACGCATCGACAACCAGGTGAAACTGCGCGGGTTCCGTGTGGAGCTGGGCGAAATTGAAGCTGTGCTGGGCAGCCATGACCAGGTTGCTGAGGCGGCGGTGATTGTCACCCAGCCCGCGCCCGGACAACAGGTGCTGCTTGCCTGCCTGGCTGGCAAGCAGGTGCCGGACCAGGAGATCAAAGATTTTGCCGTCCGCAAGCTTCCGTACTATATGATTCCGCACCGGCTGGAATGGCTGCCCAGGCTGCCCAAGAATCCGAACGGCAAGCTGGACCGCAAGGCGCTGAGCGTTATGTTCAGCGGGACGGGGCAAGCGCCTCAGGCGTCTCAAGCGCCTCAAGCGTCTCAAGCGCCTCAAGCGCCTCAAGCTTCAGAGCTCCTGGTTCCTCCGGCGGAGCGTGAGCCGCTGAGCGCAGGGGACCTGCTCCCGCTTGCGCCGGCGCAGAGCTGGCTGATGAACTATTTCGAAGATCCTTACTGCTGGGCGGGCTATACCCGCTTCCTATACAAGCAGCCGCTGGATTTCCAGCAGTTCAAGCAGGCCGCCATGATGTTGAACCGGCGCCATGACGCGCTGAGAAGCATTCTGGAGCGGAAGGATCACGGCTTTGAACAAAGGTTTCTGCAAGGAGAGCTGGGGGGCAATGTGGATTTCTATGATGGAAGCCATATGGAAGAAGCTGAGAGAAATGAAGAAATTCAGCTGATTCTGACAAAAGCGGTTCAAGGGTTCCGGGTGGACCAATGGCCGTTATGGCGGATCATTGTCGTTCAGGTATCGGAAGCGGTCTATGAGATTGCGGCGGTCGGGCATCACCTGATTTCGGATGTGGTCACGAATCAGCTGCTGCTGCAGGAGGTCTGGCAGATTTACGCTTCACTGAGTCCGGGAGCCCGGCACATAAGCTTGCCCGATGCCAAGCCGTTTGCCGATTTTGTCCGGGCGGTCCAGGAGAAGAAAAGAATCCATGGGAAAGAGTACGCAGGCTACTGGTCCACACATTTCCCTCCTGAATCTGTGTGCAGGCTGCCGGCAGATTTCATCAAGGGACCTAATGATGAGCAGTCTGCTGCGACTCAGCGCTTCACTTTTGACCGGGAGCAGACCTCGCTGCTTCTGACCAAAGCCAAAAAGCATTTCAAAAGCAATGTATATCCGATTTTGCTGGCTCCTCTATATAAGGAGATGAGCGTTTTTTTCGGACAGCCGGAGGTTGTTGTGAGCCATCGGGTGCACGGAAGAGAATTGGGCGGCGGACAGAACTTTATGCAGACACCGGGCAACTTTGCAGTGAATTTTCCGCTGGGCATAAATGTGGAGAAGGACAGCCCTTGGAGCAATCTGATCGCAAGCATCCGTAAAGGTCTCGAAAATGTGCCGCTTGGCGGAGTGAGCTATGATCTGGTATCTGAGAATCTGCCGCGCTACATGTACCCGGATGTGAAGCTGACTCCAATCCGGGCGAACTATCTCGGCAACCGGGATGCCCCCCGCCTGCCGGACCTGGAATTCTCCAGAGAAGGCATGGACCGCAGATTTTCACTGCCGGGTCAAAAACGGATATCGGTCATTGAATTCTTTTTCTCCATTGAAGAAGGGAAGCTGACCGTTGAGATCGAGTACTCCGCCAATCTTTATGCTGCTGCTACGATTCAGGGTCTGGCTGAACAGTATATGGAGCAAGCACTTGAGCTTATGGCGTCGATTCAGGATACCCCGGTGCTGCCCCCGGCTCGCAGAGAAGGATTGCTGGCCAATAAAGTAGCGGTCATAACGGGCGGAAGCAGAGGCATCGGACGGAGCATAGCCCTGTCCATGGCCGGTGAAGGGGCCGACATTGTGCTGGTATCCAGGTCCGGGCAGCAGCTTCGGGAAACTGCGGATGAAATCCGCCGGCTCGGGGTGAAGGCCATGTCCGTATCCGCCGATGTGAGTGACGCCCCAAGCGTCAATAAGGCGGTTGAACAGATTATAGAACGCTTCGGCCTGATTGATATTCTTGTCAACAGCGCCGGAATTACCGGCATGGCGGCGATGGCTGACATGAGTCCGGAGGTGTGGGAGTCGATCATCCAGGTGAATCTGCTGGGAACCTATCATTTCTGCTATGCGGTGATCCCTTATCTGATCAAGCAAAAGCAGGGCAAGATCATCAACATCGGCTCGGATTCCTCATTTATCGGCTATCCGATGATGAGCGCCTATGCGGCATCCAAGCACGGGGTGCTCGGACTGACCCGTGCACTGTCAGAAGAGCTGAAGAACAGCAACATTCAGGTGAACGCTGTGTGCCCGGCGCTCGTGGACACCGGCATGGCACCGGCAGCGTTCAAGGGGCGGGCGATTCCTCCGTCCGGGGTTGCGGACTCGGTGGTGTTCCTGGCCTCTCCGCGTGCGGATTATATTACCGGCGAGGCTGTACAAATCAACGGCAAACAAGATATGCACTGGTTCGGGGCACAGCAGATGCAGCTGCTTCAAGCCGTGCAGCGCAGACAGCCGTAATGGGGGCGGTGTGATGGAACAAAAAACGCACGTGACAGGAAGGCTGGGTGACCTATTTGGAGGCGGGAAAGCCGTTATTTACGGTATCGCCCTTCTGGTAGGCACCTCCGTCGGTGTCATTAATCCGCTCTCCACCACTCACATGACGGCGAATCACGGACAAGAAATATGGATAGGGGTGATCTCCTCCTCCTACTTTTTCTTCATGGCACTCGGCTCGATGGTTGCGGACAGAACGATGAGAGGCACCGACATGAAGTTGGTCATTACATCAGGCCTGCTGCTTACGGCGGTCTGCTCGGCGCTCTTCCCTCTGTTCACCGTAAATGCAGTCTGGCTGTTACTGATGTCACTTATGGGTATAGGCATCAGCTGCAACATGATGGGGCTTCAGACGGCGCTCCACAGTCTCACGGGTGAGAAAAGTCTGGGGATGGTCAGCGGAATATACAGCCTGTGTTTTGCGCTTGGGCTGATTGCCAGTTCTGCACTTGCGCCGCAGGTCTATGACCGGGTGGCCTGGCTGCCGTTTGCATTCAGCAGCTTCTGTCTCGTGCTTGCTTCAGCCATTATCTATTTTAAGCTGCCGGGTGCACTGGTCATTCCCGGGCGTAGCGGGGAAAAGGTGCTGTCCAAAGTCAACCTGCCGCTGTTCGGTGCTTTTGTCTACGGGTTCGGCGAAACGATTGTGGTGTCCTTATATCCTCTGTATCTGATCCGTGAGCATGTTGCCGTTGCCCAGACGGGGTATGGATTAAGCATCTTTGCCGTCGGCAGCATCCTCGGCTTGCTGCCGGTCACCTATCTGGCTGACCGGATCGGATGCAAGAGATGCCTGATTTTATGTGCAGCTATCTCGATCTTTACCCTGCTGGGCATTGTGACTTCCGGCAGCATGCCTTTAAGACTGCTGTTCTCCTTTGCCTCCGGGTTCATCATCGGCCCCCTGTACCCTTTGGCGATGGCGCTTACGGCCCAGGAACTGACGCCAGGGGAGAGATCCTCAGGGAACGCTTTGTTTACCACATTTTATGGTTTTGGATCAGCGGCGGGTCCGTTTTTATCCTCAGTAGCCATGAATGCATGGGGCAATCAGCATTTATTCACTGTATGTGTGCTTCTGTTCTGCCTGTTCCTTGCCCATGCGGCAATAACCAGAAAAGGATCGAAAGTAAGGGTAACGAAGGAGGAAATATTGTGAGCAGTTCCAAACGGAAGAAATCAGAAACCAAGCTTTCCATCCTGAAGGGCGAAAGCATCACCGGCAGATTTACGGAAATGGAGAATCTGGCCAATGTGCTGGTTCACGTGTCCGGCAATACAGACCGGGGCATTACCTTCCTGCAAAATGACAATTCAGAGTTCTTTCTCTCCTATCTGGCCCTCCTTGAAGGCGCAACCCGCCGTTTGGGCGGCCTGCAGGAGCAAGGTTTTACACCAGGCCAGTATGCGCTTATTCTGCTGGAGGACAGCCGGGAATTCGTTCTTACGTTCTGGGCATGCATCCTGGGCGGGATCATCCCCGTACCGGCCTCCTATCCTGCCTCATCGAAGGTCATCAATACCTCCCTCAGCAAGCTGCAGGCGATATGGGAGGTCCTGGAACGGCCGCTGATCATCTCGGACCACAGCCTCGCAGAGGCACGGGATGAGATGGAGACTACACTCGGCATCAGCGGCCTGCGGATTCTGGAAGCCGCAAAGCTGGATACAGCCGGTCGGGACGGAACCCATATGCTGGCCGGGGCGCATACTCCGGCGATGATTCAATTCAGCTCCGGGAGCACAAGTGTGCCGAAAGGAACCATTCTGACCCATGATAATCTGCTAACCAATATTGAATCGATTATCACCAGCTCAAGGATGTCGGAAGATGACCGTTCCCTAGGCTGGATGCCGTATCACCACGACATGGGTCTGATCGGGTTCCATCTGTCCACGGTGGCCTGCGGGATTAACCAGTTCAATATGACGCCGATGAAATTTGTAAAAAGGCCGACCCTGTGGCTGGATATGATCGACAAGCACCGGATTACCTTCACCGGCTGCCCGAATTTCGGGCTTCGGCTTGTCAGCAGCAGAGTGAAGGAAGAGCAGCTGAAATCCTGGGATCTAAGCTCGCTCCGGCTGCTCTATAACGGTGCCGAGCCTATATCGGTCAAGACCATGCGGGAGTTCATGGACAAATTCGTGCACAGCGGGCTAAAACGCAGTGCGATGTATCCCGTATACGGAATGGCGGAGGCCTGCCTGGCGGTCAGCTTCCCCCGGCCCGGCGAAGAGCCGCTGGTCCATTCCGTCAACCGCGAGCGGCTGGTCGGTGAATCGCGGATTGAGGCCATCGGCGAGAACAACAGGCATGCCTCATTAATTGCCGATGAGGGCTACCCTGTGACGGGCATGGAAATCCGGATCGTGGACGATGCTTCGGGTGCAGTCGTTCCCCAAGGAACGGTGGGCGAAATTCAGATTCGCGGCCGCAATGTGACTTCAGGCTATATAAATAACCCGGAGGCTACCGCGCGGTCATATCAGGACGGATGGCTGAAGACCGGCGACACCGGCGTTGTTCTGAACGGGCGCTTATCGGTAATCGGAAGAATTAAAGACATTATCTTTGTCAACGGCCAGAATTTCTTTGCGCATGATATTGAAGCGGTAATGGAGGAGCTGGATGGGGTCGAGCCGGGCAAGATTGCCGTGTGCGGCTGGCATGATGAACAAGAAGGACAAGAGAGAGTCGGGATCTTCTCAACGGTACGGCTGCAGGAGCAGGAGGTTAAGCCGTTCTATGCCAAAATACTCCGTCATGTGAACGAGGTCATCGGCATCGCTATAGACTATGTGTCTCTAATCCGCTCCATCCCCAAGACGACAAGCGGCAAAGTGCAGCGGTTCGTTCTTGTAGAGGCCTTCCGGAAGGGAGAGTTCCAGGATAAGTCATATTCCGCCGCGTATTTCGCAGAAGAGACTAAGGGGCCTTACTCTCTGGAGGAACCACCCCTGGAGGCACCGTCCCTGGAGGTGCCATCCCTGGAGGCACCGTTGCCTGTGGCGGCTCCCGGAGCTTTTCTGGACAAAATTCGCGGCGTCTGGGCTGAAGTGCTGGGCCGTCCGGCTGCAGCGATTCCGTATAACCAATCGTTCATGTCCATGGGAGGCACCTCGCTCAAGGCGATACAGATTCTGGGCGCTTTGGAGGACGAACTGCGCATTGAACTGACGCATGATCTGCTGATCAAATGCCGCACCATTGAGGAGATGGACAGCTATCTGGCCCGCAGAGTGAACGCGGGCGGCAATCCGCCCTCTGCCGGGGAGCAGCAATCCGCTGCCGTTCAGGGAAGCGGCAGCGGCGATGCAGCTATAGCGGTGATTGCGATGGCCTGCCGGTTCCCGGGTGCTTCAAGTCCGGAGGAATTCTGGAACAATCTGCTGCAGGGGAAGAATTCCATCGGTGAAGTGCCGGGAGACCGCTGGAATATTGATGATTATTACAGCCCTACACCGGAATTTGGCAAAATCTACTGCCGTAATGGCGGGTTCCTTGATAACCCTTATGGCTTTGACGCCGCTCTGTTCGGCATTTCCGGGGAGGAAGCGGCGGTGATGGACCCGCAGCAGCGGATCGTGATGGAGCTGGTATATGAACTGATCGAGCGGGCCGGTTATTCAAGGCAGCAGATGAATGGCAGGAATGTCGGGCTGTTTGTCGGAGCGGGCGGCAATTCCTATTTCGAATATCACCTGAATACCTTGAACCGGATGAACCTGCAGAGCTTTGACAGCTTTTCTACGCTGACGAGCGTGCAGCAGGAGCGTATTATGGAAGAATGGAAGCGGAAGCTGGGGGTTACGGGAACCCATCCTAACCTTCTGGTGGATAATATCGTCAATATGATTCCGGCACGGACCTCCCAGGAATTCAACTTCAAAGGGCCAAGCATGGCGGTAGATACCGCCTGCTCCTCTTCCCTGGTCACGCTGCATCTGGCCGCAGACTCCATCCGCAGGGGGGAATGCGAATCCGCCATTGCCGGCGGCATTCATCTTATGCTGACGCCGGCCTCCTATCAATATTTCAGCAGCGCCGAAGCCTTGTCTCCCACTGGACGCAGCAGCGTGTTTGCGGCTGACGCGGACGGCTTCGTTCCGGGCGAGGGTGCCGGTCTGGTCATGCTGAAACCTTTGGAGCACGCGCTGAGAGACGGCGATCCGGTGCTGGCGGTGCTGAAGGCCAGCGGAATCAATAATGACGGGCATTCCATCGGCGTAATGGCCCCGAATCCGGATGGGCAAAGGGAACTGATAGAATCACTATACATCAGGCATAATCTCAGTCCGGCGGATGTGCAGTATGTGGAGGCTCACGGAACAGGCACCAAAATCGGCGATCCGAGCGAAGTTAGAGCACTGGACAGTGCCTTCAAGCGCTGGGGGCTGCTGCAGCAGTCTGTTGCCATTGGATCGGTGAAATCCAATATTGGCCATCTGTTGGGAGCGGCGGGCATTGCAGGCTTCATCAAAGTGGTAATGGCGCTGCAGAACAAAATCATGCCGCCGCAGATCAATGTTTCCACTCCGAACCCGATGCTGAGATTTGAGAAGACGCCGTTCTATCTGCTTGCCGCAGCCCAGGAGTGGCCGGTGGCCGAAGGAAAGGCCAGAAGAGCGGCGATCAATTCCTTTGGCTTCGGCGGCACCAACAGCCATATGGTGGTTGAAGAGGCGCCCGCACAGGCATCGGCAAGTGAAGCGGGGCAACCGGTGCGCGCCAAGCATATTATAGGGCTGTCCGCGTTGACTGAGCCGGCGCTGCAGCAGAAGATGCTGGAGCTTGCGGCATTTCTGGAGCAGCACGGGGACTATCCGCTGGCGGATGTCTGCTACACCGAGAATGCCGCGCGAACCGCATTGCCGCACCGCTTCCATGCCGTGACGGATTCGCTTCAGGATCTCATCAGAAAGCTGCAAACCGGAGTCCCGGCCGCTGCCCCGGTTTCTCATTCACCCGCAATGGCCCTGATGTTCACCGGACAAGGCTCGCAGTATGCGGGTATGGGCAGAGCGCTGTACGAAGGACTTCCCGCCTTCCGGAAAAATGTAGACGCCTGCTCCGCGGCGTTTGAGCCTTATCTGGACCTGAAGCTGACGGACCTCATCTATGGCGGAAAGGCCGATGACAGTCTGCTTGCCCAGACGCAGCTTACCCAACCGGCCGTCTTTACACTGGACTATGCGTTTGGACGCCTGCTGCTGGATGCAGGCATCCAGCCTGCTTATATGCTGGGGCACAGCATCGGAGAATGGACCGCCGCATGCCTCGCGGGCATCGTCAGTCTTGCCGATGCGGCGAGACTGGTCGCCGCAAGAGGCAGGCTCATGAGCGGGCTTCCGGCTGCCGGAGCCATGGCTGCCATATTCACTTCAGGCAGCGCGTTGGAAGAACTGCTGCAACCTTTTGCCGGTTCCTTATGGGTTGCCGGATACAACATTACGCATCAGGTGGTCTCCGGCAGCAGCGAGGCGGTCGTGGAATTCCTCTCTGTACTGCAGGCGAAGGGAATCGGGGCCAAACGGCTGAATGTGTCCCAGGCCTTCCACACTCCGCTGATGACCCCGATGCTGGAGGCGTTCAGGAAGGAGCTGGAGGCGACTGTATTCCATGCGCCGCTGATTCCGGTGATCTCCAATGTCACTGCCGGAGTGATCGAAGGTCCGCCTGCGGCAGAGTACTGGCTGCGGCATATCCTGGAAGCTGTCCGCTTTGAACAGAGCCTTGCTTACGCACTGGACCAGGAGGTCTCGGTTCTGATTGAATGCGGACCCGACGCTATCCTCGCCGGGATGGCAGGAGGGCTGCGGCACCCGGGCAAGCCGCTGGTGCTGCATGCCCTTAGCCGCAAAAAGGACCCATGGGACACCTGGCTTGGCCTGCTCGGCCAGCTGCATTGCCTTGGCGCCAGACTGGACTGGGAGGCTGTGGAGGAAGGCGGTCTTTTTCGTAAAGTCCCCCTGCCGGTCTATCCTTTTGAGCATAAAATCTTCAAGCCCGATTTCGGAGATGCTTCCGGCTCAGACTCTGCTGTAAATGCAAGGAAGTGGCTCCATGAATGGAAATGGAGACCCGGATCGCTTCCGGAAGACAACAGCCTTGCGGCCGGGGCGGTGCTGGTATGGAAGGGGGAGACGGAGTTCGGAAGGGAACTGGAGAGCATGCTCGACACTGAGCGCAATCCTGTCTTTTATGTAAGCTTGGGTAATGAACCGTATTATGACGGGGATCGCAGCTTCACTATACGGATGGATAGGGAGGAGGATTACAGCGCCATGCTGCGCCAGCTGCCGGGCGCGGTCTCCGCCGTAATTCATTTGTCCAACTACTCGCGGGAGAAGCTTGGGACCCCGGAGCTTTTAACGGACATCCAGGCGGTGAACGATGGAATTTGGAGTCTTTATTTCCTCGGCCAGACGCTGGTGCTGCAGGGGCTGAGCGATGTGCGGCTAGTCATTGTGACGAATAAGGCGTTCAGGCTGGAGGGGGATCAGGAAGCAGGGAATCCGGCACAGGCGGCAGCGGCTGCAGTGGGTCAGGTCATAGATCTGGAGCACGAGGGGATTCATGTCTCGGTGCTGGATATGAACAAGGAGGACTATCGTTCAGGCCAGGATTTTGCCGCCGCCCTGCACGCTTCACTGAAGCTGAGGACCGATGGGGAATCTGTCACTGCGATCCGCAGCGGTACCGCGTATTTGCGGAGCCTCGAACGGATGCCGGAGCAAGCTGCCGGGGAAGTGTATGAGCCATGCAGCGGCGAGACCTACCTGATTACCGGCGGCACAGGGCTTGTCGGCAGCCGGATCGCCGGAGCGCTTGCCCGGCAGGCGCGGATCAATCTGGTGATTACCGGCCGCAAGCCGGTTCCGGCCGACCCCGGACTTCTCCTGGAGCTGGAGAAGCTGGGGGCACAGGTGATGTATGCGGCGGTGGATGTCACCAGCCGTGCGCAAATGGAGGAATTGCTGGACCGCATTCATGAAGTCTATGGACCGCTGCATGGTGTCATTCATGCCGCCGGCCAGATGGAATATGCTCCGCATAAGCTGCTGGCCCGCAGCCAGGACGAGATCGAACAGGTGCTGGCTCCCAAGTGGCAAGGCACGATGATTGCGGACCTCGTCACCCGGCAGGAGCCGCTGCGGTTTTTTGCAGCCTTGTCCTCGGTCTCGGCTTCCCGCAAAGCCTGGGCTTCCGGGCTTGGGGATTATGCCGCGGCGAACGCGTTCTTGAACGGCTACTGCATGTACCGGGCAGGGGACAATGCACCGGGGCGTTCCTTATCCGTTAACTACTCTCTCTGGAAGGATACGGGGGCCGGGACGGACTTCGGCAAGCTGGTTGAGCTCGCCCTTAAGGGACAAGGCTTGCAGCCGCTTGCCCATGAAGCAGCAGCGGCTGTTTTCCTGAGAGCCTTGTCCTCTGCCGGGTCTGATATCGTTCATGTGCTCGACCTCGCGGCGCCGAAGGCGCAAAAGGAACATTCCGCACTTCCTCCCAGGCAGCAGGAGCCTAGGCGGGTGGCGGAACGGCCGTTCATCCATCGCTCCGCGAGAGAAATCAGGGATATTGTCTATCAGGCCATCGGTGAGGAATTGCGGATATCCGTCCGCCATCTGGAAACGGGCATGAATTTCACAGAGCTGGGTCTGGATTCGGTTGGAGCGACGCGGGTGGTTGCCGACATTGGCGGCAAACTGGATACAGAGCTTTATCCGACCCTGATTTTTGAATATCAGACGCCGGAAGCTCTGGCCTCGCATATTGCGGAGCAGCTGACGGAGGACTCTGCGCCTTTTGCCGCTACAGCTCTGGAAACAGCGGGCACAGCTGCTGAATCCGTCCGGGAGGAGCATCAGGACATCGCCATCATCGGCATGGGTCTGCGTATACCGGGGGCGGACACTCTGGAGGAATACTGGGAACTGCTGCATAGCGGCAGAAGCGCCATCCGTGAAGCGGCTCCCGGCAGATGGTCGGATGACAAGCACGTGAACACGGATGCAGGCGTGCTTCATACCTCCTATACCGGCAAGGGCGGGTTCATTGATGCCCCGTATGATTTTGATCCGCTGTTCTTCGGCATGTCGCCCAAGGAAGCGGAGTCTGCAGACCCGCAGCAGAGAATTTTCCTGCAGATTTGCTGGGAGGCCTTGCAGCAGGCGGGATACGGCGGGAAGTACCGCACCCGCAAAATAGGGGTGTTCGCAGGCTGTGAGCAGAACACTTATATGGAGCATTTCGCTAATTACCGTTCCTTTATGCTGATTAAGGAACGGTTGCTGGACAGTCCGGCCTTCAGCGGGATGCAGCCTGCTGAGCGGCAGGAGATTCTCTCCCGGATCTCCGGCGTGCTGGAGCCTGCAAGGCTGGTCGCCGATGCCGTTGCCGGAAACGGCCTGAATGAAGTGGCCGCGCGGGTCAGCCACTGCCTTAACTTGAGCGGGCCGAGCCTGATCGTGAATTCCGCCTGCTCCTCTTCCCTGGTGGCTATCCATATGGCCTGCGAGAGTCTGCGGACCGGACAGTCGGAGATGGCGCTTGCCGGAGGGGTGAATCTGAACCTCAGCCCGACGCCGTTTGTGTCTCTGAGCCGGGTAACCGCGCTGTCTCCAACGGGCGAGTGCTATCCGTTTGACCAGCGGGCGAACGGAATGGTTCTGGGGGAAGGGGCAGGCGCTGTGCTCTTGAAGCCGCTTCATGCCGCACTCCGGGACGGCGATCATATCCACGCGGTGATCAAGGGCTCGGCAGTCAACAATGACGGGCGCTCCCAGGGAATCACTGCACCAAGGCCACAAGGCCAGGCCGAGGTGATCCGCGACGCGTTTGTGCGGACCGGCATTCATCCGGAGACGGTATCCTATATCGAGACCCATGGCACAGCCACACCGCTGGGAGATCCGATTGAGATTGAAGGCATGACACAGGCATTCAGCAGCTTTACGGACAAGAAGCAGTTTTGCGGCATCGGCTCCGTAAAATCATCTGTCGGGCATATGCTGTCTGCCGCAGGGGTGACCAGTCTGATCAAGGTGGTGCTGTCCTTGAAGCATCAGATTCTTCCGCATACGGTAAATTACGAGCAGCCTAATCCTAATATCGATTTTGAGCATTCCCCTTTTTATGTCGTCGATAAGCATCCCCGACGGTGGGAAGCTGCCGGAGACATTCCGCTGCGGGCCAGCGTGAACGCCTTCGGATTTGGCGGAACCAATGCCCACGTTATTCTGGAGCAGGCGCCGCCGGAGGCAGTTGTTCTCCCAGATTCGCCGCAGCTTGCCCCGCAGCTTCTGCTGCTTACGGGCAGAAATGAACTTGGGCTTAGACAGGTTGCCGGCCGGCTTCGGGCTTATCTTGCGGATAAAGAAGAACTTAGCGCCGCTGCCGTCTGCCGTGCGATGAACCGTTCGCAGAAGGAATTGCCGGTCAAGGCCGCAGCCGTCGTAACCTCCAGGGAGCAGTTGGCCGGCATTCTCTCCGCTGTCGAAAACGGCGAGAGCTTGGCCGAGATCCTCAAAGGCCGGGCTAATCCGAACAGAACGACTCCGGTCCAACTGGTGCTTGACGGCGGAAAGGTCTTGAGCAGCCAGGAATGGGATGCTGTCAGTGCACGGTTCCCCGGCTTCGGCCTGGCTTACCGGGAGGTCATGGAGGCAGCGGGTGGAGCAAGTGGGCAGATCGAATGCCTGGCTATCCAGTTTGCGCTTGGCAAGCTGCTTCTCGATGCTGGCATCCGTCCTTCGGCTATTCTTGCCGAAGGGGCCGGCATTCTCGCAGCCCTGGTGCTTACGGGACGAATTACGCTGCGCCAGGCTGTTCTGTTCATTCAGGACGGACGGGAGCCGGCAAGAGAGTCTTCGCCTATTCCCGAAGGGCTTGTGAAGTGTGCGGTGGTCATTCCTTCTGGAACCGTTGATCAGCTGTACATGGATGGTCTTTGGCCGCTGATCGCAGAGTCCATGGTGAACAGTCTGAAGCTTACAGACTATGAACACTCATTGGAAGCGGGCGATACGCTGCTGTACTGCGGCAGCCAGCCGCGCCGGGACAGCCTGTCCCTTGAGAGTATACGGGGAGTTCATACCCTCTGCCTGCAGCTTGAGCATGACCCTGTGGAGAATTTGCTGCGGGCCATGGCGGAGCTGTATGTGCTGGGCGTGCCGTTTGATCCGGCAGGACTGTCAACTCCAAGCGGGCGAACCCTGCCCCTGCCGACCTATCCTTTTGAATATGCGGCCTATAAGGCGTCGTTCGAGGATGAAACTTTGCTGCCTCAAGCATCAGGGACTCCATACGTTGATTCGTTCTCCAGGCAAGGTCTCAAAAAAATAGAGGTATAAAGGAGAGGGCCATGAGCAAGCGTGCCAAAATATCTATGATCATACTATTATCGGTTGTTATTCTGCTCATCCTGCTTGCCGGAGCGGTATTGACGGCAAGCGGCGTATATAAGAAAGCCAAGTATCTGGACCCCTGGAAACGTGATTACGTTGACCAATTCCAAGATCCGAGAGTGAAGCTGGCGGCCTTTGGCTTACTTGCTCCCAACGGACACAATATGCAGCCCTGGAAGATTCGTCTCGACAAGCAAAATCCGCTTAAGTTCTCTTTGTACACGGACAATACACGCCTCGCACTGGAATCCGATCCGGTGGCCCGGCAAACCATGGTTTCACAAGGTACCTTTCTGGAATATATGAAGGTTGCCGGAGAACAGCTGGGCTATCGGGCGGCGGTCAGGCTTTTTCCGGAAGGGGAATATGATGAGCAGAAGCTTAGCGAGAGTATGGACCAGAAGCCTGTAGCGGAAGTAACGCTAACCAAGGCACAGCCTGCGGCTAATCCGTTGTTTGATTATATGTTTTTGCCGGATACCAACCGGATGGCTTATAAACCCGACCCGTTGACTGCGGAGCAGCGTAAGCGTCTGGAGCAGACCAATACGGATGAGGTTCTGAAGGTAACCTTCACGGATGCTCCGGCGGACATCAAAAAGCTGGGAGAGTACGGTATAGAGGGTACAGACATCGAAACCGGACTTAAGCGCATGAATGACGAGTCGGCAGACATTTTCCGTTCGAATGAGAACCAGAAGAACAAATACCGGTACGGTTTTTCGTTTGAAGGGCAAGGAACCACGGGCGTGAAAAAGCATCTGCTGCAAGGCATGATTACGATCGTCCCATCCTTTAATAATGAGGAAGCTTCGACGAAGCTCGCTGTCGATGCGGCCCGGACGGCAGCCGAACATTCTCCGGCGTATGCACTGATTCTCAGTAAGGACAACAGCCGCACAAGCCAGGTAAAAGCAGGCATGCTCTACAGCCGGCTCCTTCTCGCCGGACATGAGCAGGGACTGGTGATGCAGCCGCTGAGCCAGGTGCTGGAGGAGTATCCGGAGATGAAGGCACCGTATACCCGAATTCATCAGGAGTATGCTCCAGGCGGTGAAACGATCCAGTTCCTGATCCGCGTGGGCCAGCCGACACAGGATACGCCGCTGAGCATGAGAAGAGAGGTTACCGACCTGATTGCAGACTGAGCGGGGCACACTTTCGCTCTCTGTTAATGATCAATGAACTTTAGAGCGCCGCTTCTCCTGTGGAAGCGTAAATTGACAAGGCAATGCCAACCGGATAAACCGGAATAATTGATCACCGGCCGGACCACCTGAAACACAATAGAAGCCAGAAACAGCTGGCTTTTATTGTGTTTTTTTGCTGTGGATAAGTTGTGAAGGGGATAAGAGTCTTTTTGTCTGATTCGTCCAAAGGACGAATGTGGACCGGAAAACAACGGCAGAAATGCTGTTGTGGAAGCGCCAAAGGTCAGTTTGCCTGGAAACAACGGCAGAAATGCCTTTGTTGAAGCGCCAAAGGTCAGTTTGCC
>NZ_FNGM01000027.1:36077-80644 GCF_900102965.1 Paenibacillus jilunlii
GAAGAGCCAAAGGTCAGTTTGCCTGGAAACAACGGCAGAAATGCCGTTGTGGAAGCGCCAAAGGTCAGTTTGCCCGGAAAGAAAAGCAATCTATTCTGCAAATTCAATTTATGCTTCTAGTTGCATCCTCTAGGGTGCGGCGCGGCGGCATGGATGTCTATTGCACTTTTTACAGCAGCTTACTCTTAAATAAGCTTAAAAATAAAATCTATTGTATTCTGTGAAATACAATAAATTTCCTTCTCCCGGAGTTAGCGGAACAATCTGTTGCACAAAATGCAATCACATTGCGAGGCCTTTTGTTCCTATAGTATTCAATAACATCCTCCTGCTCAGTTAACAGATTAGGAAGCGCATTAGCGTAATGTGGAAAACCGTCTCTGAGGACTGCAATTTGGCTTAGGACTATTGTTATTACAGTGATGTGCGGTCAGGCGCGGTTCTAAGATCATTCCGCTCTATAATCTCAATCAGGCGGATCTCGAAAGGCTCCAGAATCGCCTGGATCGGCAGCGCACCGGATGCGTGTACACGCGATTTGCTGAGTTTAGGCACGGATATGCTCCGCAGATAATGGATTTCTTCGGCTGAATGCTCCATCGCTCCCCCGATGTTGTTTTCATTGTCAAAATGCGCTTCCGAACTGCTGATTTACCAGGTGCTCTACGAGGTCATACGTGCCGCTGACAGGTGCCAGCTCGAAATTGAATTCCTTGCGCGATTTCGCCGGAAAATGGGAGTAGCGTTCGTGATAGGAATGGCTTACCGGGCTGAGATTCAACTGGTTGTCCTGACCGTTGTAATTCCATAAGTCGATATCGTAGTAGTGGATCGTGATGAAATCAGGTGTACAGCCCTGCTCTCTGCTGAAATTCAGGAACTGGAACAGCCAGTCCTCATTTTTGTTGTAGGTCGGGAAGGCAGCGGGTCCCCCAAAGGGTATAGCGGAATCGATTTGTTTTACGGTTGTATAGGTGTTCTGGTACAGATGATTAAAATGTCGTCATGGCTGAATCCAAACAAGAGATTGGATGAACTGGGCTCATTCCATACACAGAACAGCCAGCTTCTTACTTCCTCCAGGCCGTAACGCTGGATCAGATGCTGGCCTGAAGCTGGCGGTCGGTTCGGCGAGCCGGAACGCCCCGTTCGTGCTGGAAAGCTTAAGCTGCACAACCTTGAGCCGGAGGGGTTCAAATTTCCAGGCAGTCATTACCTGGTTCAGCGGATTGATTCGTAGTCCCTTATTTTGAAGGGACAATGAGGAAAGTGTTCCTAAAGAGGGTTGATTTTATCTCAGGCAGCTTTGGTACAGCAAAAAATCTTTTTCAAATTTTAGACGGCTATTACGTAGGGAATTAAATTTGGCGGTGAGCACTACATCTACGACAGCCCGGTCGCGCTCAGCTGACCGGGCTGTTTGTCTCTGCCGCGATGTTTCATGAAATTATATCTATAGCGTAGAATAGTAGAGAAGATTGAGGCCGTTATACACGATATGCACAATGACCCCGGGCCAGATGGAACCCGTCTTACGGAACAGTATGCCCGTCAGGATGCCGACCATGAATGCGTCGAACAGGATGACGTTGAATCCATGAACGACGCCGAAGATCGCAGCGCTGCCGGCCACGCCGGCCCATGCTCCGTAACGGTTCAGCGCATTGGCAATAACGCCACGGAATACAAACTCCTCGCCGAGCGGCGTGAGGATGGCGCCACTGATAAGCAGAATGAAGAGTGAGAGCGCGCCGCCTTTCGCCGCCGCCTGGAAGTCCGCTTGGTTGTTCGGCTCGGTGATGAAGTGAAAATATATCCCTTCTATAATGAAGCATCCGCCGAACGCTACAACACCTAAGGCGGCTCCCACAAACAGCCATTTCCGTTCGGGTACCCGGAAACCGAAAGCGCGCAGATCGCGAACCCGCAGGGCGTAGGCTGCGAACAAGGCGGCGAGGCCAACGAGACCATTGCCTACACCCCCGATGTTAATTCGCAAGATGGCTTGCTCGTCAGTGATTTGCGACATCCAAAGACCAAGCATAACAATGCCGATCAGATAGAGAGCCAGTGCAGTTAGAATCTCAGGCCAGCCAGGCCGGGCTTGGGGCATATTGGACTTGGAAGGGCTACTCATGTTCAGCCTCTGGTTGGCACAAGCTTTTACTCATAATAAAAACCTCCAGTTATAATAGTAAGATAGAGTTGTAAAGCAACAACAGGATCGCTGTTTTATTGTATCTTTTGGATGACTTAACACACTTCGTTAGTTGTCCGTCATAGCCTTTCGAAAACAAACATACGTAATGATTGCAGCGCCAGTGACCCAGATGGCCATGATTCCGCATGGCTGCCATGAACTGGTTTTATGGATGGCCATCGCCTGCACAATCGGAAACTTATCGATGATTTTAACTGCTATGCTGCCTTTATCAAGAGAGCCCAAGGTGCTAATCAGCGGTGTGAAACCGAACAGAAAAGTCAAAAGTATCAAATAAACGGATACGGAGGCAAGCGAATTTGTGAATAACCCCATGCTGATGCCAATCAACAAAAAGAACAAGAACAACATAATTAGTCCAAGGGCAGCCCTGAAGTTCATTAACGGCCCAATCCCCATAATTAGCAGCGACACCGTAAGGGTAATCAAAGTTCCTATCAGGGTGACCAGACTCTTCCCAATAATAATATCCAGAAGTAAAGCAGGAGACTGAATCAATCCGCGCAATGTCTTCTTCTCTTTTTCCTCTGCCATCATAGTCATAATGGTTCCTGACGCAACCAGGGTGAAAATTCCCCCGATTACCATGTAGAGTATGGGTATTGTAATTTTTCCATTAGTGGACCGGTTTAAAAGTAAAGTCAATAAGATTGGGGCCGTCAACATAACTAACAACTCTGCGTTTTTCATTAGGTCTTTAATATCTTTTTCAAAAATGGCACTTATTCGCCGAATGCTCAATATTCCAGATCCTTTCCAGAAGATTTGTCCCTCCAAGCCTCCCTTACGATTTACTGCTCTGATCTTATCGCAGGAAGCTGCAAAATACCGGCTTTTTGCAGCGTAATGTACGATCTGGAGGGTGAACGGTACCTATTCCAGGTTGAATTTCTCCTGAATATCCTGAATTTTGGTTCGTGATAGCGGAATGGTCGACTGAATCTTGTTATCGATCCGGAGCGAATAGGCATTTTTTGACCATGTTATAATCTCGCGCACCTTCTGCAGATTCACGATGTAGGAACGATGGCAGCGATAAAATCCGTAAGCCTCCAATTTCTTCTCGGTCTCCATCATGGTGGCATCCATCGCATATTTCTCGTTGTTAATGACGATCATCGCCTTGCCATCCTGGCTTTCGATGTAATCAATTTCAGGCGGGTCGAACAAAATCATCTTTTCGTCCACTTTTGCTGAAATCTTGAACAGCTTTGCAAACGCCGGCGCAGCTGCGCTTTCCGGCTCAGGCGTTGCGGCGTCCTCTTCTGTTTCAACGGGCTTGATGCCGCTTGGCTGAAGCTTGTATACAACGTCCCCAACTAACAGCGCGTGTTCCAGGTTGGATACTAAAATGAGCACGGCTGTCGGCTGCTCTTTCATGGTTTGAAGCATTCGGACAAAGGTACGGATGGTCTTAATATCGGCGCCATGGATGGGCTCGCAGAACACCGCTGATGGAACGCCGCTCATATAATATTTGGCAAAGCAGACGCGCCGGATTTCGGATTCCGAACACTTGTGCAGCGGTTTCTTCGCATCGTGCTGCAGTTCAAACCGGACAAGGATTTCAGATAGCGGCTCCCTGCAGCCGAACCATTTGTGGAAAAAGGCAATATTGCTTTCAACCGTAAGACGCATATACAATCCATCCTGATGATCAAAAACCGGGATGTCTGTATTGCTGCGCAGGTCCTTTACCAGTTCATGCTGTATATCGGGATCACTGTAAATAGCCGTAGCTTGGAAATCGCCTACGGCTAGGTAAAACGGGGAGAACGCCCCGCTGGTTAGTATCTCTTGATTAATGACGAAAGGTGCCATTTCTTTACCATCCCATCCTTACATTTAATAGTTTTTTGGTTTTTAATAAAATAACACTATTAATACGCAAGGGCGGCTATTCTGTGCCATGCAAATTTGAGCGAATAGTTCTGCTTATTTGCATGAAAGGGTTGGGTAAAGTGAGAAATGTGGAGTTATGCTTATTTAAGGTGAAGCACGGCCTTGCCGGAAATGTTCCTGTCCAAGAGTTGCCGGGCAACACCGCTAATTTCTGTCCATGGTGCTTCGACAGCGATTTTCGGTTTCAAACAACCGGTTGAGACCAGGTTAGTCAGAATAGCCAGATCGGATGCAGCCGGGTGACGTGTGAGCTCCTCACCGAGAAAAAATCCGTACAGCGTTCGTCCACCGTTGGTTATGAAATTCCTCATATCAAGTGTTGACGAAGGTGATGAGGAAAATCCCACTGCTATGCAGGAACCTTGTAGGGCAAGCTGCTGTACCAAAGCAGCCAGTGTATCGCCGCCTACTGAGTCAATAATTAAGTCATATGGTCCGAACTGGCTCACTTGTGAAGGAACTGAAGTACCAACAAGGACTTCATTAGCTCCGGCTTCCAGTACGAGTTCAGCTTTTTCTTCTGTACTGGCTATTCCGACATTGAAGGCTCCGGATAATTTGGCTAGCTGATGAGCAAACAATCCAACACCTCCCGTCGATCCTGTGATGAGCACGCGCTTGCCAAGCAACAGACCTCCTTTTCGCAGTGCATTCAGTGCTGTCAAACCAGCAACTGGCAGAGTAGCGGCTTCAGCAAACCTAACGTTGTCAGGAATTTCAGCAAGAGCAGAGGAAGGGACGGCAATCCGCTCGCACCAGGCACCCATGGGTAATAAACCAACCACACGTGCTCCTGCTTTGGGACCAGTCCCCGTTTCAGCTAATTCTGCTACCACACCGGCAAAATCCCAGCCAAGCCGGGAAGAAGTCCTTTGGTCAACGGCATCTTTTATTTCCCCGCGGTTTAGAGAAATAGCATGCACCTCTACAATAGATTCCCAAGGCTGTGCATGAGGAGGGGCTACCTCTTGAATGGTTAAATTAGACGGGGAATTTGGATCACTAACTATCGCACGTATCATTTATCAATCTCTCCTTTGTTCTGGCTACCTTGGTAAGCTCTGCTTATCTTGCTCTTAGTTTTCATACAAGAGTATACTTATAGGAGATTTTCAAACCAAGTGTAGAACTACACCTTGTCATAAGTAGGGGATAGATGTGCATACAAAAAATACGAGACTGCAGCAGCTTTTATACATGATTGAACAATTTCGCATTGCTCGCCAACGGGAGATATCTCTCGGGAAATACATGCCTTGGAAGCGATTTACTCAACAGGAGTTGAACGATGAGGCCTGTGCAACATATAAGAATTTGCTAGTTGGCCGCTCTCTTCGTATACCGGATCGTAATCGTATTCTCACCATTGCCGATTATTTGGAACTTAGCTCTGACGGGCGCAACGATTTGTTGCTGGCAGCCGGATATCTGCCGATCCAGACAGAAATATCCGGGAACGCATTGGAGCAGGCAATTGGACAGGCGCAGCATACGATGAATGTGCTGCCTTTTCCTGCGATGATTGTTACACATACAGAAGATATTAAGGGATATAATGAGTCTTTTCACCGCTTGTTTGGTTTTCCTGAGAGCCATGCTTACGACCATCTGATGAATCGGATCGACTTGCATTTTAATCCGGATCTGCCTGTTTACCTCCGTTCTACATTTGACCGCTCATCCTTTGAGAAGTGGAAAACTCATGCTGTCCAAGGAATTAGGCTGTTTAAGAAAAATCATATACTTTCCCGCTATGACGATTGGTATCAAAGGGTCTTAAACCGACTTGAACGTTATCTTCCTGAAGAGCAATGGCTAGAGGACGCCTTGGCCACCGGGGATATTGACAATGGGGAGTTGACGCAGACCATATTAACCAGAAGTGAGAGTAACGGCGAGTTAATCCCCATTCAGTATAAGCAGCTTTCGATTACTACGGGAAGTTTGATGGCTCCCAAAGTGCAAGTCTTTTTACCCGTAGATGACGCCGCACGCCGAATATTTGAAGAACTGGGATGTCATGTGAATGAAGAGCAAAAATAAAATGTATCAGACCAACATATATGCTTGTTATTGTCAACAATGTATTGCAAATGCTCTTGGATAATCTGTATGAATTTGCTCCTGTCTATCGGGCCGTGAAGACTGCTAACAGCTTTGCTTACGGATAATAGAACATCCGCTTCAATTTTATGAAGAAGATCGTTCGGGTCAGAATAATGCGCATAAAAAGTTGTCCTGTTTATATCTGCTTTACGCAAAGCTCCTTAACGGTTATTTGGGAAGTGTTTTTTTGCTCCATTAATTCCATTACTTTCTTTCAACAAACGCAAATAGACCGCCCCGGTCAAGGAATCGGTCTATTTGTATCCGTTATTCCACTGAAGCTTCGACGTTTACTTGACTCTTTAACAACAAAAAAACCACATCCTTTCAGGAATTTACTCCGTCAGGATGTGGTTATATAACTTGGAAATCGAGACGACAGGATTTGAACCTGCGACCTCTTGCTCCCGAAGCAAGCGCTCTACCAAGCTGAGCCACGTCTCGTCATTACGGGTACACCCGTTGTTAACCGCAGGACTGTTCTAAACAATCCACATTATACGCCTGTAGGAAAGCGCTGTAAATACTCTTTTTATGCCCGGTTTGTCTGCCCGAGATTGACAGATATAGGGGCGCTGGCTATACTTGAAATGTTAAAATGCAAATCGGACAACACATTGATGAAATGGAGTACGCCGGAGAATGGCTTGATCAGAGAAGAGGTTCCTTTGCGGTAGTTACCGCAATGGCTGTGAGAACCTTGAAGACAGGCCGGCGGAAAGCTGATTTCGGAGTGCGGGGAAATCCCGCCGGGGGCGCCCGTTAACAGCCGCACGAGGCGATCGTCTGTTTCATCTCCGTAACATCACGGATCATGGCGATAACCAGGGTGGTACCGCGATAATCATCGTCCCTGAATTTATTCAGGGGCGTTTTTGTGTTTTCAATAACATTAAGACAGGGGCTGTACATGATGAAAGCAAGTGAAATCCGTTCCAAATGGCTGCAGTTTTTTGAGAGCAAAGGCCACCGCATCGAGCCGAGCGCATCGCTCGTGCCGCATAATGACCCCTCGCTGCTGTGGATCAACGCCGGGATGGCACCGCTGAAGGCGTATTTTGACGGCCGGGAAATTCCGGAGAACCCGCGGCTGACCAACTCGCAGAAATGCATCCGCACCAACGATATCGAGAATGTCGGCAAAACCCGCCGCCACCATACGTTTTTTGAGATGCTGGGCAACTTCTCCATCGGCGACTACTTCAAGGAAGAAGCGATTACCTGGGCTTGGGAGTTCCTGACCGGCAAGGAATGGATCGGCTTTGATCCGGACCGCATTTCCGTGACGGTATATGCCGAGGACGAAGAAGCGTTCAAGCTGTGGAATGAAAAAGTCGGACTGCCCGCAGAGCGCATCATCAAACTGGGCGACGACAACTTCTGGGATATCGGCGAAGGCCCCTGCGGCCCTTGCTCGGAAATCTTCTATGACCGCGGCGAAGCCTACGGCAGCGACTTGTCCGATCCGGAAATGTATCCGGGCGGAGAAAATGAACGCTGGCTTGAAGTGTGGAACCTCGTATTCTCGCAGTTCAACCACAACAAAGACGGCAGCTATACGCCGCTTCCGAACAAGAACATTGATACCGGTGCCGGTCTGGAGCGTTTCGCGTCCATTCTGCAGGATGTGGATTCCAACTTCGACACCGATCTGTTCCAGCCGATCATCCAGAAGACTGCGAAGCTTGCCGGTGTCACCTACAAGGACAATCTGGAGCAGGATATTGCGCTGAAGGTAATTGCCGACCACATCCGTACGGTAACATTCGCCGTGGGTGACGGCGTGCTTCCTTCCAATGAAGGCCGCGGCTATATTATCCGCCGTCTGCTCCGCCGCGCAGTGCGCTACGGGAAGACCCTGGGTCTGGACCGTCCATTCCTGTTTGACCTTACCGAAACCGTGGGCGAAGTGATGGGGGTCTACTATCCGTCCGTAGTCGAGAACCGCGAATACATTGCCAAAATCATCCGCACCGAAGAAGAACGTTTCCACGAAACGCTGTCTGACGGACTGGCGATTCTGGGCGAAATCAGCGCCAGGGCTAAGGCTGACGGGCGGAGTGCCATCGCTGGTGCAGACGCGTTCAAGCTGTACGACACCTACGGGTTCCCGTTTGACCTGACCGAGGATTTTGCTTCCGAGCAGGGCCTCACTGTGGACCGTGAAGGCTTCGACGCTGCGATGCAGGAGCAGCGCGACCGGGCCAGAGCTGCCCGCCAGGACGGCGGCAGCATGAAGGTTCAAGGCGGGCCGCTGGCTGAGCTGACGGTTAAAAGTGAATTTGTTGGATATAATGACACCGTAGCAGAGTCTAAAATATTGGCTATTGTTGCAGACGGCGAACTGGTGGAAACCGCAGGCGAAGGCGCCGACTGCCAGGTTATTCTGGAATCAACACCATTCTATGCCGAAAGCGGCGGCCAGGTCAGCGACACCGGCCTTCTGACCGGAGGTTCGGTCACGGCCAAGGTGACCGGGCTGTTCAAGGCTCCGCATGGCCAGCATGTTCATCTGGTCACTGTAGAAGCCGGTGAACTGAGAGTGGGCGACAGCGTCCGTGCTGAAGTGAACCGGGAGCAGCGCGAAGACATTGTCAAGAATCACACGGCAACACACTTGCTGCACAAAGCGCTCAAAGAAGTACTCGGCGGTCATGTGAATCAAGCCGGCTCTTTAGTAGAAGGCGCGCGTCTGCGTTTTGACTTCTCGCATTTCGGGGCCATTACACCGGAAGAGCTTAGTGACATCGAACACCGGGTGAATGCGCAAATCTGGCGCGGCCTGGATGTGGTGATTGAGAACAAGCCGATTGACGAAGCCAAAGCTATGGGAGCAATGGCACTTTTTGGTGAGAAATACGGCAATATCGTCCGCGTGGTTCAGGTAGGCGATTACAGCCTGGAGCTGTGCGGCGGTATCCATGTCCTGAACACCTCTCAGATCGGAATCTTCAAGCTGGTCAGCGAGAGCGGCATTGGCTCCGGGGTACGCCGGATCGAAGCGGTCACCGGACGTTATGCGTACCAGTTCACCGAAGGCCAGCTGGATCTGCTCAAGCAATCGGCAGGACTGCTGAAATCTTCACTGAATGATGTGCCGAAGCGGATTGAAGCCCTGCATGCCCAGGTGCGTGAGCTGTCCCGCGAGAATGAATCCCTGCAGTCCAAGCTGAGCGCTACCTTTGCAGCCGAGCTGACCAGCAGTGTGAAAACAGTAGGCGGCGGAACACAACTGCTTGCGGTTGCCGTCCAAGCCGGCAATATGGACGCACTGCGCTCCACGGCCGATGAACTGAAATCCAAGCTGCCGGAGGCCGTACTTGTGCTGGGCGCGGCTATGGATGACAAAGTCAACTTTGTCGTATCGGTTCCGCAGGACCTCGTCAAAAAAGGCTTCCACGCCGGCAAGCTGGTGAAGGAAATCGCGGCGGTATGCGGCGGCGGGGGCGGCGGACGTCCGGATATGGCGCAAGCCGGCGGCAAGGATGCTTCCAAGCTGGGCGAAGCCCTTGTGAAGGCAGAAGAGCTTGTAGCCGCATTGGCTTAAAGCTGCTGAAGCAGACTTCTGACGCAAATTTCTGAAGCAGCTGCATAACACAAGGAATTGCCGTGTTTTGCAGCCTTGGATCAATGGAATAACACGACCGGAGTTGCAGGTTTACCGAGCGGTACTGAGGGTGGATTCTCAGTACCGCTGCTTTATTCAGAAAGAGCAGGGAAATGTATATTTTTTGGTAATATTCACTTTCAGCGATAATCTGCAATAGCTTAAAAACCAAAAAAATCACTAATTTTGTAGACGAAATGCCAAAAAAAGCGTTATCACAGCTGTGGGATTTCCTGGTTGGGCTATGAATATGTTATGATGAGGGCAGCAAGTCAGCTGTACAGCAGCAACTTTGCGAAGCCGCCCAAGAAGCGGGTGATTTTGCAGAAGGAAGGTGTCACAAATGGACTCCATGGACAAAACGGTCAAATTCAATGTGAAGGGCGATGAGAAGGAAGCTTCTTCCGAGGAAATCCTGCTCGCAGTATACGATGCGCTGGTTGAAAAGGAATATCATCCCATCAATCAGATCGTAGGGTATCTTATTTCCGGAGATCCGGCTTATATTCCGCGCCACAACAATGCGAGAAGTTTGGTCCGGAGAAAAGAACGTGATGAGCTGATTGAGGAACTGGTTCGATTCTACCTCGTCAATCACCGGGTGGATAATCCGAAATGATGAAGATGCTGGGTCTGGATTACGGCGACCGTAGAATCGGAGTCGCCACAAGCGATATTTTTGGATGGACGGCGCAGGCTCTCGAGACGATTGAACGGCGCGGCAACGGCAATGAGTTTGAACGCATCCGCGAACTGGTCAAGGAACATGAGATTGGAGAGATTGTAGTCGGCCTTCCGAAGAATATGAACGGCTCAGTAGGACCCCGTGGTGAGATCTGTATCGAATTTGCCGATCAGCTGCGGGAAGAGCTCGAAATGCCCGTACACCTTTGGGATGAGCGTCTGACGACGGTATCCGCCGAACGGATGCTGATTGAAGGGGACGTCAGCCGGAAGAAACGCAAAGGGATTGTGGACAAAATGGCCGCAGCCCTGATTTTGCAAAATTTTTTGGATGCTAACAGTAAAAGGTGAGGGGTGTATTGGATTGACAAACGAGCAGATTGGCCAAGAAGAAGAACCGGAAATTATCTATATTCCCGACGAGGAAGGTAATGAAGAGGAATTTGAGGTCATTATGAAGTTTGAAGTTGACGGTTCGGATGCCAAGTATATGATGGTGGTTCCGCTGGATTCCGAGGATGAAGAGAGCGATGAGGTGTATGCGTTCCGTTATGAAGAAGACGGTGACGATCTTCAGCTCTTTATGATCGAGAATGACGAGGAATGGGCGATCGTTGAGGAGACCTTCAATACGTTGGTGGATGAGCTGGACGGAGGAGCGGGGAATGACTGATTTTTCCGCCGATCAGGTGGTTTGGACTTCCAAACTCAAAGAAGCATATGGAGAAACAGTAGAACTGGAAGACGAGCAGGGCAAAGCTTCCGTTTACGATATTATTGCCGAGTTTGAAGTCGGCAGCCGCGCGTATGCGGTGCTGGCCGGTTCCGGGAAAGGCGCCGAACAGGAGATTCTGCGGATTGTGGTTTCTCCGGACGGGCTTCCTGAACTGGAGAGCATCGTGGATGATGAGGAATGGGAAGATGTCTCCGAGCTGTATGACGAGCTGACTTTTCCCGCTGACGAGAGCGATTAAGCTGCAGTTAGATAGGCTTTTATCAAAGATTGGCACGGAAGAGGGCGGAATTTTTCCGCGCTCTTTTTGCTTGTAAAGCGTATGTCCGCAAAATATATGTTGAATTTGAGACAATACAATTTTATACTTTATAGTCGGAAAGTGAGGAGTGACATTTGAAAGCCGCAATCCGCACAGTGCTCATTATCATCCTATTGCTGGCAGCATTGGGAGGAGGGGGAGCCTGGTACATCTGGAATGGCATGCAGCCAGAGGAGCCGGGCCAACCGGTAACGTTTACGATAGAAAAGGGGATGGGCAGCTCGGAAATTGCTGACCTGCTCGAAGAAAACGGCATTATACGAAAAGGGTTGTTTTTCAAAGGCTATTTGAAATGGGTCAAGGAAGGCTCAAGCTTCAAGGCCGGAACGTATACTGCTGCTCCCGGGGATACCTATGATGCACTTATTGCCCGTCTGAATGCAGGGGATGTGGTGAAGAAGGCGACAGTTGTCTTTACAATTCCTGAAGGTTATACAGCCAAGCAGATTGCAGAAAAGCTTGCCGCTGCCTGGAATCAGAAGCCTGAAGTATTCCTGAAAATAATAGATTCGGGAACGGGGCTTGAAGCGGTAAGCAGGCTGGGGATTCCTGAGGACAGCAAGCTTCGCCACCGCCTGGAGGGCTACTTGTTCCCGGAGACGTATGAGCTGGTGAAGGAGAGCACCCCGGAGCAGGTTGTTGAAGCGATGCTGGAGCAGCTTGAGAAGAAGCTGGACTCGGCCGGGGGCTGGCAGGCCAAGCTCAAGGAACGCGGACTCTCCCTGCATGAGCTGCTGACGGTGGCTTCGCTTGTGGAGCGCGAGGTTGTGGTGGACAGTGAGCGTCCGGTTGTGGCCGGCGTCATCTATAACAGGCTGGATAAAGGGCAGAAGCTGGAGATCGACGCAACTGTCCAGTACCTTCTGGATAAGCAGAAGGAGCGGTTGTATGAGAAGGATCTGAAGGTAGACAGCCCTTACAATACGTACAGAAATGAAGGTCTTCCGCCGGGACCGATCAGCAGCCCCGGACTTGCTTCCATTCAGGCTGCCCTCGTGCCGGAAGCATCAGATTATTATTTCTACGTCACCAAAAAAGACGGCTCACAAGGCCATTTATTCGCCAAAACCTACAAGGAACATTTAGCCAATATCAAAAAAAGTCAACAAAATTAGCCGGTAACCCATTAAAATAGAGTGGATGCGGTTATAACCGATAACCGCGAAGTAGGAGGATGCAACATGAATAACAAACCGGAGCTGCTGGTGACAGCGGCTTCCTTGGAAGAAGCGGCTGTGCTGCTGAATGCCGGGGCCGATGCGCTGCTGATTGGCGATGACCGCTTTGGCATGCGGCTGGCAGGCCACTTTTCGCTGGAGGATACCGCGGAGGTCGTTAAGCTGGCTCATGGGCAGGGCCGCAAGGTTTATGCAGGCCTCGGCGGCCTGATGTCAAACCGCCTGCTGGACGAGCTTCCCGCTTATGTACAAGCGATTGGGGAGCTGGGTGTAGACGGCGTCGAATTCGGCGATCCGGCGGTGCTTGCCGCCGTGAAGAGGGAAGCCCCGCACTTGAAGCTGCATTGGAATGCAGAAATGACCTCAACCAACTACGCCACAGCGAATTACTGGGGCCGCAAGGGGGCTTCGCGGGTCGTTCTGGCCCGTGAGCTGAATATGGACGAAATGACGGAAATGGTGCCGCTGCTGGAAGTGGAAGCCCAGGTGCAGGTCCATGGCATGACCAATATTTATCACTCCAAGCGCAAGCTGGTGGCGAGCTATATGTCTCATCAGGGCCGTCCGAGCACTGGCGGAAGCTTGGGTAAGGAGCGTGGCCTGTTCCTGATCGAGGCAGAGCGCCCGAATGAGAAGTTCCCGATCTATGAGGATGAGAACGGTACGCATATTATGAGCTCCGATGATATCTGCATCCTGGAAGATCTGCATTTTCTGCTGAAGGCCGGTGTGCACAGCCTGAAGGTTGAAGGGCTGCTGAAGCCGGTTGCCTACAACGCAGCCGTCGTCAAGGCTTACCGTCATGCGATCGACCTCTACGCGGCTGACCCTGAGGGTTATGCCTTCCAGGAGAGCTGGATGGATGGCATCCGGGCGCTGCAGGACCCTGAGCGCGAGCTGTCTTTTGGCTTCTTTTATAAGGAGCAGGTATATTAAAATATTAATAAGCAATGACTCAGCTTTTTAAAAATAGATTGAGAAGTCAACATTAAGGTGCAGCAGCGGAGGGGAAGTTTGGAACTGTAGGAGCGGCAGCGTCCGCCTTTGTCTGCGGATTTCAACCGCGAAAGGCGGTAACAATCAAGAAATCTGCAGACAACAGCGGCCGGAAGTCCAAACATTCCCCGGAGCTGCGTGCAACACCGAAATGCAAAGTGTTCAAGCTTTTTATGAGCTGAGACAATGGAGGGGAGAACAGGAATGGGAACCATGACCAAGCCGCAATACAAGGGCAAACGTTACCGTCTGGACAAACCGGAGCTCCTTGCTCCGGCGGGTAACCTGGAGAAATTGAAATTCGCCGTGCATTATGGTGCGGATGCAGTATATATTGGAGGACAGAAATATGGCCTGCGCTCGGGAGCGGATAATTTCAGCTTCGAGGAAATGCGCGAGGGCGTGGAGTTTGCCAAAAAATACGGCGCCAAGGTTTTTGTCGCCACGAATATTTATGCCCACAATGAAGATATCGCCGGGATTGAAGAATACCTGCGCAACCTGTATGAAGCTGGGATCGCGGCCATTATCGTGGCCGACCCGGCCATTGTGGATACCGCCCGCCGGCTGGTGCCGGGCCTTGAGGTGCACCTGAGCACCCAGCAGTCCACACTCAACTGGCAGGCCGTGTCTTTCTGGAAGGAAGAAGGGCTGCCGCGCGTTGTCCTTGGCCGTGAAACGAGCCTGGAGGAAATTGCCGAAATTAAGCAGCATGTCGATATCGAAATCGAGAGCTTCATCCATGGGGCGATGTGCTCCTCCTACTCCGGCCGCTGTGTGCTGTCCAACCACTTCACGGACCGGGATTCGAACCGCGGCGGCTGCTGCCAGTCCTGCCGCTGGAAATACGACCTGTTCGAGGATGCCCGGCCTGAAGGCACATGGGTATCCGAAGAAGACCAGGCCCAGGCGCAGCAGTCACCACTGCCGCTGCAGCCGGGCGTAACCCAGCTTCCGCTGCATCAGCCGGAGGACAATCCATTCTCGATGGGCTCGAAGGATCTGTGCATGCTGGAGAGCATTCCGGAGCTGATCGAAGCCGGTATTGACAGCTTCAAGATAGAAGGGCGGATGAAGTCCATCCACTATGTGGCGACGGTCGTCAACGCTTACCGCAAAGCGATCGATGCTTATATGGCCGACCCTGAAGGGTATGTGCTGAAGCCCGAATGGCTGGAAGAACTGCAGAAAGCGGCGAACCGCCCGCTGAATACAGGGTTTTTCTATGATACGCCGGATCATGAGGACCATATTTATGAGCCTGAGGAAAAGGCGGCCCCTTATGACTTTGCCGGACTGGTGCTGGAGTATGATGCTGCAAGCGGAACAGCGCTTATTCAGCAGCGCAACCACTTCAAGCCGGGACAGGAAGTGGAGTTCTTCGGTCCTGACAACACATTCTTCAAGCAGACGGTAGGCGAGATTTGGGATGAGGAAGGCCAGCCGCTGGATGCAGCCCGTCATCCGCTGCAGCGGGTGCGCATGAAGGTAGACCAGCCGGTTGCTTATTTCGACATGATGCGCAAGAAAAAATAGTGCGTTTTGCGTTCGTTACAGGAGTGCACCTCTGAGAGGAGGGGCATTCCTTTTTTGCGTTAGAATAAAATGGGAAATCGCTAAAATATATAAAGAATCTGTGGTAATTTCTAAAGAAAACTAAGTAATTATACCCAGTCTGCCGATATAAAGAAGAGCGAACGCTTACATATGTCTTTTAATCTAACTGGCAGGTGATTATAATGGTTGCTCCTAAACGGGACAGCAATGGGGAAGAGAAGAAAGAGAGAAGGATGAAATTGACAAAGAAAAATAAGACCAGCAAGAAACCGCCGTCAAACGTCCAGAAATCTGAGGCAAACCTGGCAAATGCAGAACAGGCAGCAGTTAAGGAAGCGGTCTCAGCCAACCCAAAAGGCTCTGCCTTGTCCTTCAAGGGAGTGCTGCATGGCTCAGTTCGTCAGGTCAAGAGAGTGAACCCGAATAAGTCGGTTGGGGTGAAGCTGTTCCTGATCTTTTTATCCTCAATTGTAGTAGTTGTACTGGCTCTAGGGCTGTTGTCCTATAATAAGGCTAAAAACACGATTAAAGAAAATGTGTCGGAAGCGAACCGCCAGACTATTATTCAGACCTCGGAGAAGCTTGATATTACGCTAAAACAATATGAGAGTCTTGCGATGCAGCTCTTTTTTGACCCGCAGATGCAGAATAATCTGACAGACCTGGTGTCTGCATCGTCAAGTTATGATAAATTCGTGGCTACGGATGCGATCAGTAAGAAGCTTTCCAGCCAAACGACTACGGATTCTAATATCGTTGCGATTACACTGGTTCCAACATCCACGGATTACGATATCGTTTCAAGCGGAAGCTCCGGCATGAAGCTGGACGGCGTCAGAGACCAGGAATGGTACAAGACAGCGGTTGCAAATGCCGAAAACTACCAGAGCTACTATTCGAAAGAAGCCAAATCCGCACAGAACTATTGGTTCCCTACGGCTGTAGCAGGAGAAAACGGGAAAAACTTTGCGATGGTCAGAGCGCTTAAAAACCTCGGAGCCAATTCAGGCTATGTCATTCTGCTTGAACTGAAGAATACCCTGCTGGAGGAAGCTTTTGACAGTGTTACCCTTGGGGATGGTTCCCGGATTCAGCTCGTTGCCCCGGACGGGACGGTGGTTGCTTCGTCCAATCCTGAAGAGGATGGCAAAGCATCAGAGCTTGGATTTATTAAGGAGAGCAAAACTAGCAATAAGAGCGAGGATGCCGAAGATGCAAACGGAGAAGATGTTCTGGCGGTCTACAGTCCCATGGTCAAAGCGGACTGGAAGCTGGCAGGCATTGTTCCTACCGGTGAGCTGGTGAAGGCGGCTACTCCAATCCTGTTCACCACCTTCCTGGCCGCCATAGCTGCAGCGGTGCTGGCCGTTCTGGTCGGGATTGTGATGGTGCGGATGATCGCCCGGCCGCTGGCCCGGTTGAAGGATCTGATGGTCGAAGGCGCAAAGGGCGACCTGAGCGTACGCACCGAATATGTATCCAAGGATGAAATCGGTGAATTGTCTGCGTCCTTTAATACGATGATGGAGCGGATCACGGAACTCGTTGCCCAGACAACGGATACGGCCCGTGAAGTGCTGGAAACCGCAGGCGAGCTTGGCGATGCTTCCCGCAAGACAGCAATCTCCGCGAAGGAAATCGCTGCAGCGACCGAAGAGATTGCCGGCGGTGCAGGAAGTCTGGCTCAGGAGGCCGAGCGCGGCAATGAGCTTACCGATTTGATTGGAACTCAAATGCAGAGTGTCATCGCCGCAAATGCCGAGATGGATGAGGCCGCACGCGGAGTGGGAGAAGCCAGCGGCCAGGGGGCGAAGCAGCTGGAAGAGCTGCTGACGCAGACCAGCCGCACCGGAGAGATGACCACTGCGCTGGTTGACCGGGTCAATAATCTGAAAGAAACAGTATCCTCGGTCATCAAAGTGCTGGACGTGATGAAGAACATCACGCAGCAGACGAACATCCTGTCGCTCAATGCCACGATAGAGGCAGCAAGAGCCGGTGAAGCGGGACGCGGATTTATGGTCGTTGCCGATGAGGTCCGCCAATTGGCCGACCAGTCCAAACAGTCCATTGCCGTTGTAGCCGGAATTACCGATAAAATTATTACTGAAATGAATGAGACAGTGGCCGTATTGTCAGAGGTTGCACCGCTCTTTAAGCAGCAGATGACCTCGGTGAAGAGCACCAGCGAGATCTTTGTATCCGTACAAGGTCAAATGGATGATTTCATCTCCAGCCTGGAGTCGGTTACCGGGGCTATCGACAGCCTGAATCATTCCCAGGGTGTCTTGTCCGATGCCATGAGTAATGTTAGCGCGGTGGCACAGCAATCTTCTGCCACCTCGGAAGAGGTTGCTTCCCTGAGCAATGAACAGCAGAATGTGAGTGATCAGCTCGTTGCGCTGTCCGGCAAACTGGAAGGCGCCTCAACCCAGCTGAAGGACAAGCTGTCACTGTTTACAATCAAATAGAGATCAAGGAGTCCGGAACCCTTGTCCTGAAGCGTCCCGCAGCCAGCAACTGGCGGCGGGACGCTTTTGTATGACAGGACCGCCGTATCGGCTGAAGTAAATTCCTTGTACATCGGCAGACTAACACGTATAATTATTTTGTTAGGTAATTGTTATGTTGTATGGAATTAGTTAGGTTAATGCAGAAACGAGGAGAAGGACCCAATGAAAGCAAAACGCAGTCACAGCTGGTGGTCCTACATCGGAGACATGGCCATGGAACGCAAGCTGCTCCTGGTCTTTCTGATTATTATTACGCTTCCGCTTTCGGTCATCAGTGTGATCAGCTTCAAAAGTTATTCCGAATCGATACAGGCGAACACCGTAGCCTATTCGGAAAAGCTGATTGATCAGATGATGGATTCCATAGATGACTATATAGAGGATATGAAACGGATTTCGTCCATGCCGGCATATGTTAACGATATCAAGCAGAACCTGATCCGCTCGAACCGCTATTATGAACAAAAGCAGATGATGGACAGCAAGGGAGGCAGCACCCAAGTGGCTCCCGGCGACTTCGATCTGCTGCTGTCCATTCAGCGGGGCATTGAGGGCAATATTTCTTTTATTAACAATATTAAGCGGGGTACCAATTCCGTGTATATTTTCGACGGGTACGGCAATGGATATTATTCTGCCAAGGACGGCGGCGTCCGGCTGGATCTGGAGCAGAGCTACAAGTTCTGGAGCGGGCAGTCGAGGGATTCCAGCGGCGAGGCGCTGCTCTTTGGCACTCAGGCGTACACAAGCAATCTGCAGAGCACCCGTTATGCCTTTACTGTTGTCCGCAAAATTGTCGACGGGCTGTGGAATCCGATTGGACTCATTGCAGTCGAAGCCAACGTCAGCAACCTGGAAAATCAAGTGGCTGAGCTGGATACCGTAACCCATGGGAAGTCAATCATTGTGGATGAGGACGGCAAAGTGATATATGACAGCAGCCAGAAGCTCCTGACCACCGATATATCCCGTACGAACCTGTTCCGGCAGGCAGCGGGCAATGCCGGAAGCTTTTATGATACCGTATCCGGCAAGGAACGGCTTAATATTTATTCAAGCTCTGCCAAGACCAACTGGAAAGTCATCATATCTATTCCTGTGGATGAGCTGACCCGCGGGGTGAAGCTTACCCGGAATGCTACCTTTGCCGCAACCCTAATTATTATTGTGCTGGCACTGATCATTTCGATCATCCTGTCCTTTGCTCTGACGAAGCCGCTGACCCAAATGATCCAGCTGATGAAAAGAGTGCAGAACGGCGACCTGGATGTGACTTTCCGCGTCAGACGCCGGGATGAGATCGGCCTGCTGGGCCATCAATTCAATAGGATGCTTGCCCGCATCCGGCAGCTGATTCAGGATATCTACCGGATTGAAGAGCAGAAAAAGGAAGCAGAGCTGCAGGCACTGCAGAGCCAGATCAATCCGCATTTTATCTACAACACACTGGAGTCTATCCGTATGACCGCAGAGATCAATGATGACGTGGAAGCCGCCGATATGGTCTCCATTCTGGGCAAGCTCCTGCGTTACAGCACCAGTGATCTGTCGGGGACTACAACCATGAAGCAAGAGCTGCTGTATGTCCGCAATTATGTTGAACTGCTGGGCTGCCGCTATCCCGGAAGGTTTGTGCTGCAGATCGATGTTCCCGCGGCGCTGGACAATTACTCCATGATTAAGCTGGTATTTCAGCCGATTATTGAGAATGCGGCCTATCACGGACTGGATGACACGAAACCCCGGATGCATTTGAGCATCACCTGTGAAGTCACAGAGCAGAAGCTTCTGTTCCATATCCGCGACGATGGCTGCGGAATGGAGCAGGCCACGCTGGACAAGCTTAATGACAGCCTGAAGCATGAGATGCCTCCGAAGAAGAGTATCAATGGGGGGATTGGCATGAAAAATGTACATCAGCGGATACAGCTGCACTATGGAGCGGCCTATGGCATTGAGGTCTTTAGCAGGCCTGGCGAAGGGACGGACGTTATTTTATCCCTGCCTCTGCAGGTCCAGGGCGCCATGGAATGAAGGGAAGAGAATAGAGGAGGAATCCGCTTGAAACGGAGGAAGTTACGTTGGCCCATGCTTACCATCCTGGTGCTGCTCCTGCTGTCGGCCGGTTGTGACAGCCGCAGCAATAATGAGGTTTTGCCTTCGCCGTCTCCTGGCACCGGTGAGAGCCTGTCCGAATTGTCCGGGACCATTGTGATGCTGACGAACCGGATTGATCTGATTGAGGATGGGACTTTCCAAAGCTATGCCGATGAGTTCAAGAAGAAATATCCGGGAGCCCAAGTGGAGTTCGAGGGTCTGTCCAACTATGCCACCGACATACTGGTCCGCCTGTCCACCAAGGATGCCGGAGATGTGCTGCTGCTTCCGGTGAATCTGCCGGCGAAGGAGCTGAGTTATTTTTTTGAACCGCTGACTGCAGAATTGGCCGCACAGGAGAAATTCACGACCTTTAACATCTATGACGGCAAAAGATACGGGCTGTCCACAGGCTCAACTACCAGCGGTATCGTCTACAATAAGCAGGCTTTTAAAAAAGCGGGGATTGGGCGGGTGCCGCAGACACTCGATGAATTCTACGCAGCCAGTGCCAAGCTGAAGCAGGCAGGAATCATCCCGCTGTACATGAATTACGGTGCCGTCTGGCCGCTGCGGGAATGGGGCAACAACCTTGTTAATTACATGACCGGCAATCCGGATTATCTGAACAACATGGTGCAGGAGAATCATCCCTGGAAAATTGACAATGAATGGGGCCAAGCGATTGCGATCGCCCGGACGATGGTTGCCAAAGGGTACGTGGAGGACCAGCTCTTCTCCAACAATTGGGAGATTTCCAAGACGAAGCTGGCTAAAGGGGAAGCGGGGATGTACCTGCAGGGGAACTGGACAATCCGCCAGATTCTGGATGCCGGTGCGAAGTCTGAGGATATAGGCTTTTTCCCGTTTCCGTATGATAACAAGCCTACCCACTACGCAGCGCTGAATCCCGATTGGTTCATCGGGGTCAGCAAATTCAGCAAGAATAAGGAGCTGGCCATGGCTTGGGTGGAGTATTTTTTAAAAAAGACCTCCTATACAGCGAATTTCCTTCCTACCGACAGCTCGGAAGACCCAGCCTTGCCGCAATACAGCGAGTTTCTCTCCTATCATCCCAAGCTGGTTGAGGCTACTGTGCAGACGGATGCCTTTATCGATATGGCGAACCGGGCGAAGCTGTCCTTCTGGTCGGGCGATTATATTCAGGAGCTGCTCGCCGCGCCGGATTTGCAGAAATCTTTTGACGAATTAAATGAGAAATGGAAGGAAGCGCGGGAGGGACAGCAAGCTTCTCACGAGCCGCAGGCGGCTGCCGTGCAATCAAGATAAATTGTGGAGGTATTTCCAATGGCAAAAAAAGTGACCATGCAAAAAATCGCCGACCATCTCGGCGTCTCCAAGTTTGTTGTCTCCAAATCACTCTCCGGCAAAGGAGGCGTTAACGAAACCACCCGGGAGCGGGTTATTCAGGCTGCATCGCAGCTGGGGTATTTCACGCAGAAAAATGCTTATGTGCAAAATGTTAAACGTCCGTCCCTAGCGGCCGGCAGTGACCGCAATAAGCAGTCGGTGCTTGTGCTGATGCCGAATATCCGGTCGCAGACCCAGGATTCCCTCTACTGGGGCAAAATCGTCGACGGCATTGCGCTGGCGCTTGATCAAGTAGGTTTGGGGATGGTGATTGTTTCGGAGCACCGCGCTGATAATTTTATCAATATTCTAAATCCTAACGGGCTGCTCGGTCTGGTAGGGGTGGGGCAGATTTCCACCTCCCTCCTGCTGGAGGTTCACCGCATCGGGCTGCCGATGGTACTGATTGACCATGAGGACCCGCTGATTCCCAGCGATACCGTGTTCGCCAACAATATCGACTCCATGACCCGGCTGAGCAACCATCTGATGGGCATCGGGCATACGTTGTTTCATTTTATCGGCAATATCCGCTACTCGCGCAGCTTCCGTGACCGCTGGATCGGCTTCCGCAGTGCGCTGGAAGAGAACGATATGAACACTCCGGCTGGCGATGATGAGATGCTGGTGCTGGAGGGGATGGAGGACGGCACGTTCCGCAACGATTTCAGGCTCTGGATAGCCAAGCGCAAAAAAGCCAAAACCCTCCCCAGCGCACTCGTCTGTGCCAACGACTCCACGGCGCTCATCGTCAGTGAAGTGCTGAGGGAGGAAGGCATAGCCATTCCTGCTGACATTTCAGTAACGGGCTTTGACAATATTGAGGATGCCATGCGGGGGATTCCGCCGCTCACCACCGTGCATGTGCCGAAGGAAGCTATGGGCCGTGCCGCCGTGGAGAAGCTGCTGAACCGGATTCAGAACCCGTCTGCACCGCTGGAGAAGATTCTGATCGCTGCCGATATTGTTCACCGGGATTCGGTGGCGGCTCCGCGGAAGTAGCTTTGTTAACTTCGGATGGGATGCCGGCATGACCTACGACACATAAGATGCCGGATAGCCGATCTGCTGCAAAAAGTGCAATAGAAACGTCCGATTTTGCTGCTAAAAGTAAATCTATTGTATTCTGTACAATAGAATTCTGCCGAACAGCCGTTATTGGCGCGTTTTACGGATTTTGGCTGTACGAAGTGCAATAGAATCAACTAATTAAAGCAGCAGGCCGAAATCTGTTGCACCAAATACAGCAGATGATGCATGAGCCTCAACGGTTTTGGGTGAATTCTGGCTGAAGGAACTGTGCAAGCAGGAACGGAAGCGGAGCACCGGACTCTGACCAGTCCACCATGCGCGCGATATACGCACAGCGATTCAGCACAACGCGATCTGGGCGATTGAACTGACATTCGTCAGAAGAATTCCAAGACTACAATGGTATTTTTCAGTTGTACATAATCTATAGTGATAGCTTCTGACCCATAAAAAGGCAGCCCCCGTGGATTTCCACAAGGGCCGCCTTTTATTTCTGGAAATTTACTTCAACTGCAAATTCCGGTCGATCAAAGCAATCCGCTGCTGCACGCAAGCATAGGAACGAAGCGGGTCTTCCGGGGTATTAAGGACATAATCCAGCATCTGGTCAACCGTTGTGGTGGCGACATGGATGCGGGTGTCAGATGATGCGTAATAGATGTAAATGTCTCCGTTGCCGCGTGCGATCACGCCGTTGCAGAAGACAACGTTGGATACATCGCCGACACGCTCTTCACCATCCGGAGCGATGAAGTGTCCGCCTGGTGCGTGCGTGACCTTGTTAGGCTCCTCTAGATCGGACAGGAAGGCGTACAGCACATAGCGCAGTCCGGCAGCGGTGTTGCGGACGCCGTGGGCGATATGCAGCCAGCCGCGGGGCGTTTTGATGGGCGCCGGACCTTGGCCGTTCTTCACTTCTTTGATCGTGTGGTAATAGCGCTGGTCCATGATGGATTCGCTTGTAATTACAGCATTTTCGATCGTATCGGATAGTCCCCAGCCGATGCCGCCGCCGGAACCGGCGTCGATAAAGCCATCCTGTGGCCGGGTATAGAAGGCATACTTGCCGTCTACAAACTCAGGGTGCAGCACTACGTTGCGCTGCTGTGCGGATCCCGTCTTCAGGTCAGCGAGGCGTTCCCAGGTCTTCAGATCCTTGGTGCGGGTAATGCCGCACTGGGCAACTGCGCTGGACAGGTCGCCATGCGGGGCATCCGGATCTTTGCGTTCGGTGCAGAACAGGCCGTAAATCCAGCCGTCGGCATGCTTCACGAGGCGCATGTCATACACGTTGATGTCCGGGTCCTCAGTTTCAGGAAGCACTACAGGATGATCCCAAAAGCGGAAGCCATCCACACCGCTGTCACTCTCGGCAACAGCAAAGAAGGATTTGCGGTCATTGCCTTCTACCCGGGCTACAATGTAGAACTTGCCGTCCAGTTCAATGGCACCAGGGTTGAAGATGCCGTTAACCCCGATTCTTTCCGCAAAATAAGGGTTGGTCTCCGGATTGAAGTCGTAGCGCCAGATCAGCGGTGCATGCTCAGCAGTCAGCAGCGGATACTGGTAGCGGTCGTAGATGCCGTTGCCGTAGGGAACCTTTTCATTTTTGCGCCCGATCAGCGCCTCATAGCGTTCAGTCAGCTTCTGTTTGCGTTCTTGAAAGAGGGTAGTCATTATTTTGTCTCCTTTATAGTGGAATTCTGGGTAAGCCGCCCGATCATTTCGAAGCAGGCTCTGCTGTTATGGTAAGGGCATTTCCAGGCGCTGACCTTGGGCCCATGGGCCAGTGGCTGCAGCGCTTCATCAACGCCCCAGTACCATTCGCCAAGCTTGTGGTCTACGATATATTGGTCGGTAAAAATCCAGGCGTTCTCCGCAGCTTCCAGGAACCGTGTCTCATGGGTCAGCTGATAGGCGTTGTAGAAGCCGACAACGGCTTCGGCCTGCGGCCACCAGTCTCTGGACTTGTCAATGTGACCGCTGCCGTCCGCTTCATTCCAGATACCGCCGTCTTCCGCAATGCCCTCCGCCAGCACAGCTTCAGCCATAGAGACGGCTACCTTGCGCACACGCTGCAGCAGTGCTTCATCTCCAAGCACCTCTGCAGCTTCAACCAGCAGCCAGCTGCCTTCGATGTCGTGGCCATAAGAGATGCTCTGCGATTTCACATGCCACTCTTCGTCCAGGAACAGGTGGAAATGCTTGCCGTCTGCATCGATAATATGGTCCAGCATGGTTTCGATCAGCTCCGACAGCTTGCTCTTCAGCTCCTCCGATTTCCAGACCCGGTACAGGCCGGTGTAGCCTTCCAGAACATGCAGATGGGTATTCATAGACTTCTTCTCGTTCATATCCTTGGAACTGAGACTCAGGTTCTCCGTCATCTGCCATTCGCGTGACAGAGCTTCGATATAGCCTTTATAGAGAGGATCATAGCCGTATTTCTCTACAATATGGAATAGGTCAATTGCCTGTTGCAGAGCATCACTGCGCCCGGTAGCGTGGTGAAACTCGGCCAATGCGTAGATGGCAAAAGCCTGGCCATAGATTTGCTTTTTCGGTTGGGAAGAAACCCCGCGGGCGTCCACCATCCAGAACAATCCGCCGTATTCGGTATCTGTGAAGTGCTGCGTGAGGTAGTCGTAGGCGCGTTCAGCCATAGCCAAGTATTCTGAACTGCCATATATCCGGTAAGCGCTCGCAAATGTCCAGAGGATCCGCGCATTCAGCACAAGGCTTTTCTCCGCGCCTGCTATGACATTCATCTGGTTGTCGATCTCACCGACAAAGCCGCCATGCGCTTCGTCCAGTGTGTGCTCCATCCAAAAGCCCAGGATATTACCCTTCAGCTCATTCTCCAGCTGTCTCCGCCATTCCTCAGTTGAAATCTTCATTTTGTTTGGTTCACTCCTTAATATTACTTATGAGTCTTGGAGCTGTAGTACTCTTTAATGATATGCGCTGCGGATTTGCCATACATGCAGTAATCATCGTTCTCCGCCGCCTCTTCAAGCGGGTAAAGCTGTGCCGGCCAATCCCAGAGCATGAAGCCCTGGACCCATTCCCGGTTCTCACAGCTGCGGAACATCGCCTCGTAATAGCGTTTCTGTTCGTCCTCGCTCGGTTCACCTTCCAGGGACCAGTCATTCGGAATCGCGGCACTGCCGGTGCGGCTCGGACAGCCGGCTTCCATGAAGAAGAAGGGTTTATTATGCTGCTTCACTACGGCCTCAATCCGGTCAAGCTGTGCCTCCCAATCCTGCTCAGGATAGTAGCCGCTGGAGGAAATAACATCGAGGGCATCCCACCAGGTCACATTGTCCTCTTGATACTTGTCGCAATTATAGGTAAGGATTCCGTGGTACACCTTGCGGACTTCAGCAATCAGGGTCCGCCACTGGGCAGCGCGTCTGTCTGACATGACCAGTTCGCAGCCGATGCAGAACATTTCGCAACCGCTTTCTTCGGCGATAGCGGCAAAATGCAAAATAAAGGCAGTATAGGAGCTGAACCAATCCGACCATTTGGGCTCGCACGGAACATCTTTGTCGAAGAAGTTGATGTGGGCGCGCCAAGTGCCGTCTGCGCAGTTCACAATCGGTTTCAGGCATACCTTCAGGCCAAGTGACTTTGCGGTGCGGATCGCCCATAGGACCTCATCATCGGTAACCGTGGGTTTCTCCCAATAAGGAATTTCTGTGGATTGCGGAGTGGCCTGGATCGCACTGAAGGCGATAGCGGTCCAGTTCGCTCCAGTCACGGATTGCATAAGCTCCATTGAAGTCTTGGCCGCATCATTAGCCCAGGTTCCGCGTCTGCCCATGAACCCCCAGGTAACGCCTCCGACATATTCATTCTGCAGTGACATCTCAGCTACCTCGCTTTATTAGAATAGTAGGATATAGGCCCGGGCATTAAGTTATTTTGTTATATTGTTATTATAATTTTGTTATTTAATAATAACAACGCACAATTAAGTTATAACCCTTTTTAGGCGTTATTTCAAGCAGAAAATGGGCAAAGTAAACTGAAGACTATAAAAGTACAATAGAGTACATATGCTAATAAGAAAATGAAGCTTATAATTGATAATGATAGCGCAATCATTTGTAGCTTTAACGAAACTGGAGGCGATTTGCTGGTGATCAGGGTCATGATTGCGGACGATGAGGAAGTGATTCGCCGTGGGCTTGAGAAAATTACTTCCAGAATGGATTTGGAAGTTCAGGTTATCGGTTCCTATGGCAACGGATTGGAGGCCTGGAATCATCTCCGGGAGCTCAGCCAAGACGATATAGACCTGCTTATTACAGACATCAAGATGCCAAGAATGGATGGTTTTAAGCTGATTGAAGAGGCAAGAGGGCATTTGAAGCAGCTCCCCATAGCCGTGCTGAGCGGATTCAGTGAATTTGAATACGCCCGCCGGGCTATGCGGCATGGTGTGCTCGACTATTTGCTTAAGCCCATTGAGAAGGCACAACTGTACGATTTGCTGAAAAGTGTGGCGGAGAATAAGAAGCTGCGGCCGGCGGCAGCAGAGCCTGAAGAAGCGTCCCACCAGGCCGGTGAGGGCGGTGAGCACTACGTGGTTGAGCAGACCAAGAGCATTCTGGAGAGAGAGTATGGGCAGAACTTTGAGCTTGAACGGCTGGCAGAGACTGTCGGGATGAATGCCAGCTACATCAGCAGGCTGTTCAAATATAAGACAGGCCAGACGATAACGGACTACCTGATCGGCATCCGCATCGCCAAGGCCAAGGAGCTACTGATTGGACAGCCTGATCTGAAAAATTACGAAATTGCCGAAAGGGTCGGTTACAGCGATCCGGTCTACTTTAATAAGCTGTTCAAAAAAATGTGCGGCATGACCCCGAAGGATTATAAGAGCCGCTGCAGATAAAAGGATGAGCCTGCCAGAGAATATCTGCTACAAATACAAACAGAGGCGCCTTTAGGCGGCCTTAAGAGGAACCCCGCTTACCGCGGGGTTCTTCTGTGTGCGCCGGCTGAACGGTGCTTCCGTTATGAAGCCCCCCTTGAAGCAGGATGTGCTCATAGGGCAGCGAAGGGTTGGCAATCCGCCACAGCATCCGGTCGGCCGCACGATATCCGGTTTCCTTAACGGGCAGCGTGGGCCGGGCGATGTCCGGGATAATGTTCCGCAGGGACGGCTCCGGCTCCAGACCAATCAGGGAGTAATCTCCCGGAATGTGCTTGCCGGTGGTTTGACAAGCCAGATACACACGGGTTAAGGCTTGCTCCGAGGCGCAGATGAAGGCAGTGGGTTTATACGTTCCGGTCTGGCGCTTCCATATCGCCGTCCATTCCTCCTGCGGCTGATTCATCTCAAAGATATGGGAGTCCGGCTCCACCTGAAGCCCGGCTGCTTCCATAGTCATGCAGAAGGCCTGCCAGCGCAGCTGGTAGCCCCGGCTCAGCCACGGATTGCCAATGTACATTATCCTGCGGTGACCCATGGCAATCAGATGTCTGGCGGATTGCTGCATGGCGTCATGGACATTCCAGATCACACTGTCCACGTTAGCGCCGGGAGGAGGGAAATTGAGCAGAATCCGGGGCATCTTCAGCTGGATCAGATGTGCCTCTACAGCTTCCTCAATCACCGGACTAATAAAAATGCCGTCTGCATAAGAGAGATTATGTTTGTTCTCCCATTCAATGAAGGCTTTTGCCGGCTGAAGCCCCTCCGGGACGAATAATAGTTCTACCTTATGGCCGGCCTCGCCCAGCCGGTGCTGCACACTCTCCAGGAGAATATGGTGCAGCGGCGACTGCAGGCCCTGTCTTGCAGCGATCAGAAAGATGAAACGGCGGCTTTGTCCGGAGTAGACCGGGGTATTTTCGAATAAAAGACTGCGCTCCTGCTCCTTGGTATGATAGCCGAGCTTTTGCGCCAGCAGGAGTACCTCATTTCGGGTATACTCCGACATACCGGGGAGGCCCCGGAGGGCCTTGGACACCGTATGGACCGTCAAGCCCAGCTCGGTGGCAAGATGCTGCAGCGTTACTTTTTTGCGGATGGGCATAAGGCAAGCCACTCCTATAAATGAAACAAAAGTGTAAGTAAAATGAGGCTTTGATTTCATTATATAATAAGTTCAGTTCATAAGATAACAAGGAGGCCAATGAAATGAAGACAATCACAGTTCCAGCAGATCAGATCCCGGTAAGCCGTGAAGTGGAAGTGCTGGTCGCCGGAGGAGGTCCTGCCGGAATTGCCGCCGCCATCGCTGCAGCCAGGAACGGGGCATCCGTGCTGATCGTGGAGCAGAGAGGGTATCTGGGAGGTATGGGAACGGCGGCGCTGGTTCCGGCATTCTGCCCTTATACGGACCATGAGAAGCCGGTCGTGCGCGGAATCGGTCTGGAGCTTTTGGAGACTATGAAGCAAGCCTGCGGACCGGATTACATGAGCAGATACGGGGAGCAATTGGACTGGGTGCCCATTGATGCGGAAGTGCTCAAGCGGGTCTATGAAGCCAAGGTGCTTGAGAGCGGTGCCGGAGTGCTGTACCATACTTTTGTTTCCCAGGTGGTAATGAGCCCGGACGGCTCCTGCGTAGACGGGGTGGTGATTGTTAATAAAAGCGGCCGCTCCTATATCGGGTGCCGCTATGTAATTGATACTACCGGTGATGCGGATATTGCGGCAATGTCCGGAGCTGCCTTTCAGAAAGGCGGGGAGCAGGGCGAGCTTCAGCCGGGAACGCTTTGTTATGTATTAAGCGATGTGAGCTATAGCCGGTTCCATGAATATCTGGAGCGGACCGGGGATACCGGCCAGATTCCGGCTCTGGTCCAGAAGGCGCAGGCAGCAGGGGATCTTCCGCAAGGGCGCAAGGAGGTGTCGGGTTTTTCCTGGATATCAGATTCACTGGCCGGGGTGAACTTTGGGCATATCTTCGGGATTGACGGGACCAAAGCGGAGGATTTGACCCGGGGGGCGATCGAAGGCCGGCAGGGGATCAGGAAGCAGCTGGATTTCCTGCGCAAATACGTGCCGGGCTTTGAACAAGCGCATCTCGTGACCTCCGGGGAGCAGATCGGCATCCGGGAGACCCGGCGGATCGTGGGCGATTATACGCTGGTGAAGGAGGACTTCATGAGTATGAAATCTTTCCCTGATGATATCGCCAGAAATTCATATTTTATTGATGTTCATCTGGCGAATTCCCAGTCACAAATGAATATTCAGCATTTGCCAAGCGGCCGGTCACACGGTGTACCATACCGGGCGCTGCTGCCTGTAGGCATCGACAACCTGTGGGTTGCCGGACGGGCAGCCTCGTCGGACCGGGTGGTGCAGGGTTCGCTCCGCGTCATGCCGAACTGCTTCGCCATGGGCCAGGCGGCAGGCACCGCCGCCTATCTGGCGGGCACTTCGTCCATGACTTCACGCGAGGTTCCAATCCGCGGACTGCAGAGTCTGCTTGTCCGGCAGGGGGCCTGGCTCGGTGAGGAGGCGCACGCGGCATTGAATATCTAAACTATATGAGATGAACTTGAGAATTTGAAAGCGTGAGAACACAATAAAGCAACAAAAAGATAAAGCCATAAATCATTTTCGCTGCAGGCAAATTTCCCGAAACGGAGAGTTTGCTTTTTTTTTCATATAAAATAGATAACAAATTAATTAAGATAAAAACAAAAATAACAAATTGAAGACCAGAAAAAACAATTGAAACCATCGTTTTAGGTTTGGAAACGATTTATAATAGGCTTGTAAGCGATAACATCATCACTTTTCAAACGAAAGCGGGTACAATTTAACCCTCTTGAAGTATATATCGTTGATTCGTGGTGATTTTTGTTAGTGTTTTGTTATTGTTGTTTCAGGTTTCAAAATGAAGAGAGGGGTCAACAAACAATGAAGAAAACCAAAGCAGTTACCAGCTTGGCAGCATTGACACTGATGGCGGGTTTGTTCGCAGGCTGTTCATCGAACAACAATAATGCCGGCAATGCAACAGCAACAAACGCAGGGAATACCGGAACAAACACCGAGGCGGCAGCAGCCCCTGAAGGCGATGCAGCTAAAGATATCAAAGGTGAGATCACGGTGATCACCCAGAGAACGGATATTGTTGATACCGTATTCAAGGATTTCGCCGCAAAGTTCAATGAGAAATATCCGGATGTCAAAGTAAATTTCGAAGCGCTGTCCAACTACGAAGACCAGATTAAAATCCGCATGAGCACCAGTGACTATGGCGATGTACTGCTGCTGCCTACGAGCGTAGCAATTAAAGATCTGCCGGACTTTTTTGAGCCGCTGGGTAAGATGTCAGATCTTGAGAAGCAGTATACCGGTCTGGAAGAACGTGCTGTGGACGGAATCGCATATGGTATTCCAACTACGGTTAACTACTCCGGTATTATCTATAACAAACAAGTGTTCAAAGATGCCGGAATCACTAAGATTCCTAGAACCTTTGATGAGTTCAACGCAGCTCTGAAAAGCATCAAGGATAAGACTGATGCAATTCCGCTCTACACGAACTATGCAGCTGGCTGGACGCTGACCCAATGGGAATCGGATCTGGCAACCGTGGCCGGTAACCGGGATTATGTCAACATCGGACAAGTAGCCTCTGATGATAACTTCGTTAAAGGCCAGCCTCACTATGACTTGTACAAAGTTATGTATGACGCAGCCAAAAATGGCCTGATTGAAGAAGATCCAACTACAACGGACTGGGAATCCTCCAAATCTGACCTGGCAAATGGCAAAATTGGTACGATGATGCTCGGTTCATGGGCTATCGGACAGATCAAAGGGGTTGCTGCCAACCCTGATGATATCGGTTTTATGCCTTTCCCGACCAACGCCGAAAAAGTTTTTGTTCCATTGTCTGACGATTATACGCTCGGCATAAGCATCCACAGCAAGAACAAAGAAGCAGCGAGAGCATGGGTGGATTGGTTCATTAACGAATCAGGCTATCCTACCAATGAAGGTGGCGGTATGAGCCCGGTTAAAGGCGCTGAGCTTCCGGAAATCCTGAAACAATTTGAAGGCACCGATGTTACGTTTGACACACTTACCCCTGCCAAAGCCGGTGAAGAAGGCTGGGTTGACGCTATCGATAAACAAGCTGAAATCGGCCTCTGGCAGCCTGACTTCAAGAAAGTGATCATCGAAGCAGCGATCGGTAACCGCAAAGATTCCTATGACGACATTATGAAAGACCTGAATGACAAATGGAAAGAGGCAAGAGCTAAAATTACCTCCGGCAAATAAGACTTAATAGCTTTTACCGCAGAAGTGAGGACAGACTTAATAGAACGGGAAGGTGCCTTAGCGGGCATTTTCCCCTTCACTTATGCGCTGGAGAAGGATTAGGAGTAATAAGCATGTGTTCTTAGGAGGTGTGGAGAGTGCCCAAATTATCCAACATGAGCTACAAAAATCAACGTATTTTGATCATTTTTTTATTTTCTCTGGTTCCCGTAGTCCTGCTGCTGACGTTTTCATATTTGCCCGTGTTCAAAATGTTCCAGTACAGCTTCACAAGCTGGAATGGATTTAGTAAAAATATGGAGTATGTCGGCTTTGACAACTACAAAACGATCTTCACCAAACCCGAGTATTTCGCCGTGTTCAAGGTCAGCTTGTATTATTTCTTTGCTACCTTTGTCCAAATGGGGCTGGCGCTTTATTTTGCCACCATTCTAAGCTTTAACGTCCGCATGAAGAACTGGTTCAAAGGAATCCTGTTCTTTCCGACATTGCTGAATGGCGTAGCTATCGGTTTTATCTTCCTGTTTTTCTTCAAGCCGGAAGGAACACTGAATACTATCCTTGATCTCGTTGGGCTTGGAGCCTGGCAGCAGAAGTGGCTGCTGAATCCCCAGCTGATTAATATCTCCCTCGCCTTTGCTTCAGTATGGAGATATATGGGGATGAACTTTATCATCTTCCTTGGAGCGATTTCCTCTATCGGCGGTGATATTTACGAAGCTTCGGAAATTGACGGCGCCAACCGCTGGCACCAGTTCAGACACATTATTATTCCGAGCATCAAACGTATACTGCAGCTCAATCTGATCCTCGCGGTGAGCGGAGCGATCGGTGTATTCGAAATTCCGTATGTCATGACTGGCGGTTCCAATGGCAGCGGCACTTTTGTCATCCAGACCGTCGACGTGGCCTTTAAATACAGCAAGCTGGGACTAGCCTCGGCAATGGCCGTAGTGCTTCTGGGAATTGTGGTTCTTGTCACCGTTCTACAGCGTGTTCTGATTAAGGAGGAGAAGTAAGAACTATGCATACTCTAAAATATAACTTAGCTTCTTTCTTCAAATACCTCACTTTGATTTTGGGAGCGCTGATGGCACTGGTGCCGATCGTCGTCGTCTTTTTCGCCTCTTTAAAAACCAATAAAGAATATGCGTCAACAGGCCCGCTTACCCTGCCGGAAAACTGGCTGAATTTTTCTAACTATTCCAAAGCGTTTATAGACGGGAATATGCTGCTTGGCTTCATGAACACGATTATCATCGTGCTGATTTCCATTGCCGGTGCAACACTGACCGGTTCTATGATGGCTTACATTTTGGCCCGGTTCAGATTTAAGGGCAGCAAGCTGCTCATGGGCGCTTTTCTGCTGGCAACGCTGATTCCCGGAGTAACCACCCAGGTGGCTACCTTCCAGATCATCAACTCGCTGGAATTGTTCAACACCCGTTGGGCGCCGATTCTGATGTATCTGGGTACGGATATTATTGCTGTTTATATTTTCATGCAGTTCCTGGACTCCATTTCCGAATCGCTCGATGAATCGGCCATGCTGGACGGGGCGTCTTACTGGACCATCTACTGGAGAATTATTCTCCCGCTGCTCAGTCCGGCTATTGTAACAGTGATTATTGTAAAGGGTGTTAACATCTATAACGATTTCTATACGCCTTTCCTGTACATGCCTAAAAGCAGCCTGCAGGTGGTTTCCACCGCGCTGTTCAAGTTCAAGGGTCCGTACGGTTCACAGTGGGAGGTTATCTGCGCCGCCATTATGATTGCAATTATACCGACACTGGTCGCCTTTATTGCTTTGCAGAAATACATCTACAACGGTTTTGCGCAAGGGTCGGTAAAATAAGGCCTGACAGACCGCAGAGGAATTACAGCAGTAACGGTTTGGCTTAGCCGGAACTTGGGACTGCTGTTACCTGCGCGGGATTGAAGGAGCATTCACCGCATCCGTATCTTGCATGAATAAAATAACCGCAGCAAACGCTGCTAAAATTTGGAGGGCTATAATTATGAAAGAAGTTAAGTTGACCGCAAGCCAGAATATTCCCAATATGCCTTGGCAGGACAGACCGGCAGGGAATGACAATCCGGTATGGAGACACAGTGACAACCCGGTAATCAAGCGCAATCCGGCTAAGGGTGTCGCGCGTATTTTCAACAGTGCTGTTGTTGCTTATGAAGGCAGCTTTTTGGGTGTATTCCGTGTTGAAGACAACACTACCCGTCCTCATCTGCGTATGGGCCACAGTGTGGACGGCCTGGATTGGAAAATTGACGATGAGCCGATTCAGTTTGTAGACGAAGCCGGCGAACCCTATATGCCGCGTTATGCATATGATCCGCGTCTGGTCAAGGTTGAAGATACGTATTACATCATCTGGTGTACGGATTTCTACGGAGCGGCGATCGGTGTAGCCAAAACCCGGGATTTCAAAACCTTCACCAGTCTGGAAAATCCGTTCCTGCCGTTCAACCGCAACGGTGTGCTGTTTCCCAGAAAAATCAATGGCAATTTCGTGATGCTGTCCCGTCCGAGCGACAGCGGACATACGCCTTTTGGCGATGTGTTCCTGAGTGAAAGCCCGGATTTCGTGTACTGGGGCAAACACCGCCATGTCATGACCAAAGGGGGGCAGGGCTGGTGGCAGAGCACCAAAATCGGCGGCGGCCCTGCACCTATCGAGACTACCGAAGGCTGGCTGATGTTCTATCACGGCGTTACGGGAACCTGCAACGGCCTTGTGTACAGCATGGGCGCTGTCATCCTCGATAAGGATGAGCCGTCCAAGGTCAAATACCGTTCCAAAAACTTCGTGCTTACCCCGGAAGAATGGTACGAAGAAAGAGGTTTCGTGAACAACGTGCTCTTCCCTTGCGCTACCCTGAATGATGCTGAAACCGGCCGCATCGCCATCTACTATGGCGCCGCTGACACCTATGTAGGTCTTGCTTACACTACTGTCGAAGAAATCGTCAACTATGTGATCGCAACCCATGAGGAAGTCGGAGACGACGCCGGATTGGGCAAAATCTAAGCAGGCAAATACGGAACACCTGAAGGCCGTCTTTGGGAAGTCTTAGAGAAATGTAGATTAGAGAAATAATAGATTAGAGAAATGATAATAAGTCTTAGATAAGTGCTTTTATGTCCTGTGAAGTGTGTTTATAATGTGCCTGGTGAAATGTACCTGCTACCTGTCGCCTTCCCCGGTTGCGCTGGGGCATTCTATTGCAGAATGTGCAGTAGATTGCCCCTTTTTTGTGCTGACCAGGCCATCTGCTGCACTTCCTGCAATAGAATTTGCTCAAATTCACTAATAAGAGGGTTTCTCAGGATTTCTACTGCACAAAGTGCAACAGAAATGAAGTTTTCCACCTTTACGAAGGATTCTATTGCACAAACTGCAATAGAACCGCAAGTGAGGGAGCTGTAAGCGAGTGAATAACTAACTAATCCAACCCTAAGGAGGATTTCTTATGACGTCCGAAAGATCCCTAACCCAACTAAAAGCCTACGGTGGCTCCAGCCCGAAGCCTGCGGATTTCGATTCATTCTGGGAACGGGCCCTGCGTGAGCTTGATGCCCAGACCCTGGACTACGAACTGGTGCCTGCGGAATTTACCAGCGAGCTGGCCGAATGTTTCCATTTGTATTTTACCGGCGTAGGAGGTGCCAAAGTGCACTGCAAATATGTCAGACCGAAGAAGGCGGAGCAGGCGAAAGGGGCTGGCGTGGTCATGTTCCACGGCTATTCCTGCGACAGCGGCGACTGGATGGAGAAGGTTGCCTACGCCGCGCACGGCATCAGTGTGCTCGCAATGGATTGCCGTGGACAAGGCGGGTTGTCCGAAGACAATCTTACGGTGCAAGGCACCACCATCCGGGGCCACATTATCCGGGGGATCGATGATCCGGATCCGGACAAGCTGTATTACCGGAACGTGTTTCTGGATACCGCCCAGACCGCACGGATTTTGATGAATATGCCGGAAGTGGACCCTGAACGGGTCGGGGCGTTCGGCCTCTCCCAAGGCGGAGCGCTTACGGTAGCCTGCGCTGCCCTTGAGCCGCGGATCAGGCTGGCCGTTCCGGTCTATCCGTTCCTTTCCGATTACAAGCGGGCGTGGGAGCTGGATATTACGACTTCCGCCTATGAGGAGATTAACTATTATTTCCGCTTCTTTGATCCTCATCATGAACGGGAGGAAGCGATTTTCAACCGGCTCGGGTACATCGACATTCAGAATCTGGCAGGCCGAATCCAGGCCAAAGTGCTGTGGGTGACCGGACTTGCGGATACGATCTGCCCGCCTTCGACGCAATTCGCTGCATACAATAAAATCACAGCAACAAAAGAGCTGATGGTATATCATGAATACGGTCATGAGTATCTTCCATATCTTTCCGATCGGACGCTACAGACCTTCATGACCTTGTAACGGGAAGCCGTGCAAGAATATCGTAGATCTGGCGGTGATTTTTTTGAGCAAACAAGCAGCGGACAGCAAAGGATTTCTTACTCGGCTGCATCCCTCCAAGTCGCTGGGGGTGCGGCTCTTTCTTGTGTTTTTTATCGCGACCATGGGAATTGTATTATCCCTTGGGTATACCTCGTACTCCGTTGCCAGACAAACCATTGAGAACAACGCCTTGTCATCCAATCAGCAGACTGTTGAACAAACAGCAGAGAAGCTTGACGTCATCCTGATGCGTTTTGAAGACAGTTTGGGGCAGCTTTTTTACAACAGGGATATTCAGGAGGCAATCCGTCAAGGAAGTATCTCCGCTGCCGGCAGCGCTGAACGGAACAGTCAAACTGAACGGATTAATCGTGAATTGGAGCGCTGGATCACTTCGGTAAAGGGAATGCAGGCCGTATATCTGGTACCCTTAAATGAAGAGTTTCCTGTGTCTGCCACGGGAACAAAAGACAACGTTTTTATGAAAGGAATCAGGGAGGCTTCTTGGTTCAAGCAGCTGCAGGAGAAGCCCCACAGCCTGTGGATTACCCAAGGATTGAAGCAGGGGGATACTTCGGGCGTGTTTCATTTTGCCAAATCCATGGCGGATGAATCCGGGGGGACAGGCTATATCGCTGTCTGCGATATCAGTACCAAAGAATTGGACAGCCAGCTGAGCAAGGTCAACCTCGGGCTGGATTCCTACATCCAGCTTCTGACAAGCAAGGACGAGCTGATTGCTTCCTCCCAGCAGCAGACCGACTCTTATCTTCGCCTGGGCGGAACATTATTCAAGGGTCTGACCAAAGCTTCAGGATCTTTGCCGACCCAAGATGAAGAAGGCAAATCCATTCTCGCTGTGTATGGCACACTGCAGAGTTCGGGCTGGAGAGTGCTGGGCGTTGTGCCTTCGGAGAATCTGGTCAAAGATGCGGGCCGTATTCTGGGGACGACCTACATTGCTGTTGCTGCCGCAGCCCTTATAGCGATTCTGATCGGCTTATGGATGGTCCGAATGGTATCCCGGCCGCTCTCACGGCTCAGGGATCTGATGTTCCAGGGGGCGGAAGGCGATCTTCGGGTACGGACCAGGGTTGCTTCCAGTGATGAAATCGGCCAGCTGTCGTCCTCCTTCAATGTGATGATGGAGCGGATTACAGAACTGGTGGTTCATACCAACGAGACGGCACGCGAGGTTCTCGAAACAGCAGATGCGCTGGGCAATGCCTCGCGCAAGACGGCAGCGTCGGCCAGGGATATCGCAGCAGCGACCGAAGAGATTGCCGGAGGGGCGGGAAGCCTTGCGCTGGAAGCGGACCGCGGCAATGAGATGACGGCGCAGATAGCCGAACGGATGGATATGGTGATCTCTGCTGCCCATGAAATGGGCAGCATGGCACATCATGTGGGACAATCCAGCCAGGAAGGTGTCGTGAAGCTGCAGGAGCTGCTGCGTCAAACGCATACAACAGGCGGTATGACCGATAAGCTGGTAATGAAGGTCAATGAATTAAAGGATACCGCTTCATCCGTAATGAAGGTTCTGGAGGCCATGCAGAGCATTACGCAGCAGACGAATATTCTGTCACTGAACGCTTCCATTGAAGCTGCACGTGCAGGCGAAGCGGGCAGAGGGTTTACCGTCGTGGCCGATGAAATCCGCCAGCTGTCGGAACAGTCCAAGCGCTCCATTGCGATGGTGGCTGACATTACGGATAAGATCATGACGGATATGCATGAGACTGTGGCTGCGCTGTCGGAGGTATCGCCCCTGTTTGACGAGCAGATCGTGTCAGTCCAGAACACAAGCGAAATCTTTGTCACTGTACAGGGACAAATGAATCATTTTATTTCCCGTCTGGATTCCGTGGGAGCTTCGATTGAGGGGCTGAATCAATCTCAGCATGTGCTGTCGGATGCGATCAGCAACGTCAGTTCTTTTGCCGAGGAATCCTCGGCAGCTTCGCAGGAGGTGGCCTCCCTCAGCGGGGAACAGCAGAATGTGAGCGGTTATCTCGTGGACCTCTCTGCCCAGTTGGAGAAGGCCTCCTCGATGCTGGAGGAAAGACTCTCAAAGTTCACGGTGTAAAACAGGCTGCTGGAGGAAGTGCAGTCGCCGCCGTATGAGATGTTAAAAGCAGGAACTCAATCTATAACATAAATTTGCAACCCAAATTTGCAACCCAAACTTAATCCGTAACTCAAACCGTTTCTTCCCATGAAGAGGCGGTTTTTGTTCTTGTTCTTGATTTTGGGATTTCCTCTTTTGTTGGGATATATCGAGCTGAACCTGCCGAATCTTTTTTTGTAGGCGGGGCCTGGAGAGAGAAGCTTGAAAGTGGTTGAGAAGACGGTGGCTTAAAGGAAGCTATAGTGGAATTAGTATACTTAATTGAACAAAATATCCTCATGAAGAGGAAATAGTGGGAAAAAGTAGAGTTACTTTAAGCCATTCCCCCCGAAAAGCGGCGCCTCGGCAGAATTAGGCATCCTTTTTCCAACTAGCACTTACGGGGAAGCGGGATCGGGAAGAACTAAGTTTACTTTTTCCACTTACGTTTACCGCTTGGTCCAGGTAGGGAGGTGTAGGGACTGGGGCGGGGGAGCATAGGTTCATCGCTGAGTGCCAATTACAGAGCCTTCAAGCCGTAACTGTACTTTGAGCAATGCTGTGAATGAACTTGGCGAACTCTAATACCTTGACCACCAGATCAAATTTCAGGATACGAACAAGCTTTATCAAGCTATGTGTTCGTCCTTATGTATACTTTTAATTTCAAGCGTGGATAATGTTAAAAAGGTTTTATTCGTAATCTGATGGTTAATGGGGGGATTGGATTGACGTACAAAGAGGTATATGACCTTCATGAGCAGCTGCTTTTAATCTATGAAAAAAACAGGAAGTCTCCAAGTCCATATCAGCGGGAAATCAATCATTACAAGAGGCAATTTTATATCGCCCAGGATATTGTTCAGCGGATATATGTAATGAATCAGTTAATCATCCTTCATGAGAAGAGTAGAGGAGAACAAATTAAATGGTGTCCAAAAGAGTATTTTAATTGAACCATATCACGGTATAAATATCAGTCCTGATGATCAAGAAACCCTTGATTATCAGGTTTTTTTATATTCTAGCGGCGGGTACTACCGGAAAACCAAGTCAGGTAATAAGCCGGTAATATATCCGCAACGTGGGCATAATAGATGGCATGAAGCCCGTCTGCCAAACAGGATATCATTGAATTGTATCTTCTGTAACCCTTGCCGGCAGGCGGCTTTAGTCTCACCAAACCTCAGGAGGAATGGCTTTGCACAAGCTTATACATAAACGTATTTTTTGGGGCTCGCTTATCCTGTGTTTGCTGGTGGCGGTGCTGATTGTCCGGCTGGCTTGGGTACAGCTGCTTCTGAAGGACCGCAAAGTACCGGGAGCGGAATACTCCATGGCCCGGATGGCCGCGATCCAGAGTGAGCGGGAGGTGGTGCTCGACAGCGGCCGGGGGCGGCTGTATGACCGCAACGGCCAGCCGCTGGCCGGCGAAACGGTGTGGACGGCGGCTTTTTTTCCCCGGGACGAAGCGGAAGCGGACGCAGAGGAGAGTGCTGCCGGCAGGGAGAAGCTGCAGCAGCTTGCTACAGTGCTGGGAGTGACCTACGAGCAGCTGCAGGCTGGACGCAGCGGGCTGAAAGAACCGCTGCTCTGGCCTTCAGGCAGCGGCAAAAACCCGCTGGAGCTGACGCCGGGGCAGGCCGAAGCGGTTGATGCGCTGGGCGTTGGCGGTGTGCGGGCGCTGCCTTTTGCCCGCCGGTATTCGGGGGAAGCGACAGGCCGCCAGTGGCTGGGCTACCTGTCGGAGGCTAAGGCGGCGGAGGTGAAGAAATCGCCGACAGGTCTGAGAATTCCTTGGACGGGAACCGACGGTCTGGAGAAGACACTGGAGCCGCTTATGCAGGGGGTGGGCCATACCGAAGCCTATGCCCAGGTGGATGCGCGCGGCAACCGTCTTCCTGACAGTCCCATTAAGGTGAGAGCGCCGGGGAATCCTTATTATCCGCTGTCTTTGTACACGACCATAGACAAGAAGCTTCAGGAGAATATTGAGAAGCTGGCTGTGAAATCTGGAGTCAAAGAAGGCGCTGTAGTGGTGCTGGATACCAAGACCGGCGATATTGAAGCCATGGTTTCATTGCCGTTCTATAATCCCGCGCAGATTTCGCCGGAAGGAGGCGAGTGGAACAACCGGGCACTTCAGGCCGCGGTTCCCGGCTCTATCTTCAAGATTGTAACCGCCGCTGCGGCACTGGAAGCCGGTGTGACTTCCCCGGAGGAAAAGTTTTATTGCTCCGGGCATTACGGAAAATATGGCCTGTCCTGCTTAAAAGGAAAGGGACACGGCACCCTTACCATGGCACAAGGGTTCGCCGTGTCCTGCAATACCGTATTTGCCTCGCTGGCTGAGCGGCTGAGCGGAGCCCAGCTCCAGTCCGCCGCACTGGCGCTGGGGCTTGGCAGAGATATCAGCTGGCAAGCGGAGAATACGCTTGGCCTGCCGCTGCTCCGTCCGCTGTCCGGGGAACAGCCGGGGGCGGTCTTTACTACGCTGCTGCCCGATGACGGAGGGGCGAGGGTGCAGACGGCAATTGGCCAGCGCGACGTCCGGGTCACGCCGCTTCAGGCGGCCAACCTGCTGGTTACGCTGCTGCACGGCGGAGAAGTCCATGCACCGCGTATACTTCAGCGGGTGGCATTCGCCAACGGACAGACGCTGAAAGAACTTCCAGGCCATTTAGCCCCGTCGGCACAGGGCCGAATCTCGCCGCCGACAGCCCGTGTGCTGCTCTCTCTGCTGCGGAAGGTTGTGACCGGGGGAACCGGCAAAAGCCTGCAGGGCACGAAATGGCCCCTTGCAGGCAAGTCGGGTACAGCCCAGACATGGGTGAAGGGCATGCCCCGCAATAACCAATGGTTTATCGGCTACGGACCGGCCGGGCAGCCCAGATTTGCGGTGTCCGTCCTGGTGGAGAATGTGGCCCCAGGGAGCCCGCATGCAGCCACCAGGCTGTTTGGTCAGGTGTTTGAGCTGCTGGCGGAACCCTCCGGCGCGTGAATGCCATCCGGCTCACCGGAACCGGAAACTGCGTCGCCTCCCGGAGTAGAAGGCTCGCCCGGTGCTGCGAATGGCGAGACAATGAACTCCTCCTTCGGCAGGAAGATCCAGCGCTGGAGATAGCCCTGCTGAAGCAGCTCCTTGAGCAGGATGAGCAGGATCGGCGAGAGAATCAAGCCGGCGAAGCCAAAGATGGAGCTGGACAGAATAACGAACGACAGCATCAGGAAGGCGGAGGATACGCCGATGGAATTCCCGGTAATCTTCGGCTCCAGCAGCTGCCGCACAATCAGCACCACTGCGAGCAGCACAATCAGGCCAATGGCCAGCGAGGTGTTGCCGATAATGAACAGATATACAATCCAGGGAATCAGAATCGTCGACACCCCGAGCAGCGGCAGCACATCAAATATAGCGCAGACCAGGGCCATAGTGATTTCATTGCCGCTTCTAAGGATAAAGAGCCCGACCAGGACGATGACGAAGGTAATGCTGATCAGAATCAGCTGCGCTTTGAGATAGGACCCGATAGCCTTGAAGACATTCCCCTGCAGAAAAGCATAAGCTGTCTTGAACGTTTTGGGCATCTTGTCATGAGCAATTTTGCGCCAGTCTTTAATCTCCATGCTGAGAAAAAAGGCAAGAATAATCGCAATGCCAAAATTAGCCATAAATGAAGAGAAGGAGCCAAGCACTCCGATCATATATTTAAGGAAGATAACCAGCCAGCCCGACAGCACATTCGTTGCTTGCTTGAAATACCCGTTGATTTTGTCGGTAAGATCCGGCGGAAGCGCATCAATCTTGTGCTGCAAATAAGTGGTTGTCTCAGCAAATTGCTGCTGGACTATATATGTATATCTGGGCAGATCATCCTGGAACTTAAGTGCCTGCATCGTAATGAGCAGCCCGGCGCCAAACAACACACCCAGCAGCACAATCAGGAACAGGATGACCGAAATCGCGGAAGCAAACGGTTTGGCCATTCCCCGGCGGTTCAGAAAACGGGCCAGCGGCTCAATCATCAGGAATACAAAAAATGATAAGAACACAGGCGCGGCGAGCCGGTACACCGTACTGAAAGCGAACATCACAAGATACACGGTCAGCACGACTAGACCGATGTCGAATATGGTGCGCCAATATTTTTTGTACAGCGGCAACATAAATATGAACGACTCCTTTTTAGATAAAATAACAAATTCAGCTTTAATTCATTGTACACGATTTTAACAAAAAAGCGTCTATTTCTTTGATACCTGTGTTAAAATAGGGGGTAACGTTTTTTCGTGGGAATCAGCCTACTTAAAAACCGCGAGACATACTTCACTCTACTTGGCCGTATCACTGAATCTGCTTGCAGACCTACGCGAGCCAAAGTCAACTCTGGAAAAGCGGGGAAATTATATGCAGACTTTGCTGCTCTGGTTATTTTATATTTCAACATTTTATGCCTTTATCCCTGGGATGATCAGCCGGATATTTGGATATCGCGTCTTCCGTAAAGGGATGGGCCGCCGTGAATTTGCGCTTACTTTTGACGACGGTCCGGACTCGCTCTATACACCGCTGCTGCTTGATTTGCTGAAACGCTACGGTGCCAAAGCTACTTTTTTTGTTGTCGGCTCCCATGCCGAGCAGAACCCGGAAATTATCAAGCGCATGCATGATGAAGGGCATTTGATCGGAATCCATAATTATGTTCACAAGACGAACTGGCTGATGCGTCCGGCTACCGTCAAACGCCAGATACAGCGCACTGATGATATTATTTTCAGTATTACCGGTGAACGGAGCACTTATTACCGCCCGCCCTGGGGGATCGTTAATCTGTTCGACTTTTCGAAGCGCCGCCAGGTGCAGATCGTGCTGTGGTCGGCAATGTTCGGCGACTGGAAGGAGAAGCTCGGCGCAGAGCGGCTGACCGAAAAGCTGCTTGCCAAGCTGAATCCGGGCGAAGTGATGCTGCTGCATGATTGCGGCACCACACTCGGAGCGGACCTCAAAGCGCCTGAGCATATGCTGATCGCCTTGGAGCGGCTGCTGCAGGAGGCGGAACGGCGCGGGCTGCGCAGCATCCGAATCGATGAGATGATCAAGATGGTGCAGAGCTCTCCGATTCAAAAGCTTTCTTTTGGCAAAAGGCTCATTGTCGGCTTGTGGCTGGCTTGGGAACAGGTATTCCAGCTGATGCTCCGGATTAAGACCATCTCACCGGCAGATCCGTTCCTGCATTACCGTATACGCAAATATCAGGGCGGACCTATACAGATGGAAGGCGGTGAACTGCTGACCAAAGGCGATAAGGTGATTGAACTGCATATTGACAACAGGCAGCTGTTCGAGCTTGGCATTCATTCACGCTCCTCGGCGCAGCTGGCGATCCGCATGATCCGCCGGATGGAGAAGGATATGCCGGTGCTGGCGCAGCGGATTGCCGGGGATATAGACCTGGCCGAAGCGAAAGCGCTGTACGGTGTCAGTATGATCAACCGCGGGCCGGAGAAATTCGGGTTCATGGTGCTGGATCTGCCGAAAGGGTGGTTTGCCCGGTCGGCCAAGTTTTACCTGAGTGTCCTGCTGAGTGTCATCCATCCGGCAGGAGGGTCAAGGCTGAAGGAACGGAGCGAGGTGCTGGTTCCCAAAATGATGCTGATGCCCGTCTCCCAGCTGCTTGACCAGATGAACCAGCAGCGCCCGCAGAAACAGGTGAAGCCGCGTGAGCAGCTGCGGGAAGAAGACTTGTCCCTGGAAGCCGAGCTGCCGGCAGCTACGGTTATACACTAATGATTTTACTGTGAAATGAAATGAAACAGCAATTATAAGATAAGCTTCTGTGACCTCAGGTTGCAGAAGTTTTTTTGATTTTAAGGAAACTGGTGCTTGCGAAGAGCCGGTGAACAAGCTGGTGAACAGGCACTAGTTGGAAAAAGGGAACTTATTTCTCCCCAAAATCAACAATCGTGAGGTGTAAGTGGAAAAATGGACCTCCGTCAAGAAAGTGGACACAAAAAAAGTGAATTATGCGGTTTTTCTCTTCTTGAACTTCGCTGCAAACTGGGCAGGGGAAACATAACCCAACGCACTGTGGATTCGCTTGCGATTATAAAAAAATTCAATGTACTGGAACATTTCGTCCTGCGCTTGCTGCTTCGTTTTGAACTTGGTGCAATAAACCAACTCTTTCTTTAGTATGCTATGAAAGGATTCGATGCAGGCATTATCATAGCAATTTCCTTTGCGGCTCATGCTTGCTTTCATGTGGTACTTCTTTAGACGGTTACGGTAATCTGCAGAGGCATACTGCGAGCCCAGATCGGAGTGATGGGTGAGTCCCTTCTTGGGCCGTTTCGCTGTGTAGGCATCGTCCAAGGCACCGAGTACCAGATCGGTCGT
>NZ_FNGM01000038.1 GCF_900102965.1 Paenibacillus jilunlii
CCTTCGCCGCTCAGGCGGCTGCCCTGGGCGTAACCGCTGTGGATGTCGAAGAGGAAGCCGTCTATGCAGGGTACGAACGGGACAATGTCGCCCTGAGCATCCTCCCGCATCATTTGGCCTATGTCCTCTACACCTCGGGTTCAACGGGCAAACCCAAAGGGGTCCTGCTGACGCACGGGGGACTGGTGAACCGTCTGCGCTGGATGGCGGAGGCGTACGGGATGGACGAACAGGAAGTCGTTCTGCAAAAGACCACCTATACCTTTGACGTATCGGTCTGGGAGCTGTTCCTCCCGCTGATGATTGGGGGCGTGCTCTGTCTGGCGAAGCCGGGCGGGGAAAAAGACCCGGATTATCTGGTTCAGCTGATCCGCAGTCAGGGGGTAACGACACTGCATTTCGTGCCTTCGATGCTGTCGGGTTTTGTGCATGCGCTGCCGGAGAACGCGTCATTGGGGCAGCTGAAGCGCTGTATTTGCAGCGGTGAAGAGCTGACGCCTGAAGTGAAAGAGCGGTTTTTCCGCAGGGTTGAAGGGGTAGAACTGCATAACCTGTACGGACCCACCGAAGCGTCCATTGATGTCACCTCCTGCGAGGTACACCCGTCCGACACGCTGATTCCGATTGGCAAGCCGGTATCGAACACCCGCCTGTATATCGTATCCGAAGAAGGCGGGCTGGTGCCGGTGGGCATTCCGGGAGAATTATGCATCGGCGGCGTGCAATTGGCGAAGGGGTACCTTAACCGGCCGGAGCTTACGGCGGAGAAATTCAAGGCGCTGCCGGGGCTGCCGGAAGAACGGCTGTATTTCACGGGAGACCTCGCCCGGTGGCGGGAAGACGGGAACATTGAGTATCTGGGGAGAAAGGATACCCAGATCAAGCTGCGGGGCTACCGGATCGAGCTGGGAGAGATCGAGTCCGCCATCCAGAAATATGACAGCCGGATCGAAACGGCTGCCGTGGTGAGCCAGGGGGCCCAGGCAGAAACCAAAGTGCTCTGCGGCTATTTTACAGCCAGGGAGCGAATCGGAACGGAGGCGCTGAAGGAATATTTACGCCGGGAGTTGCTGGCGTATATGGTTCCGGTCTTTTATATTCAACTGGATGCCCTCCCCCATACCTCCAGCGGGAAGGTTGACCGAAAAGCCTTGGCGGAAGCGGCTGTAGACCACAGCAGCAAGGAGCCGGTGACAGAGGTTATCTCCAGTAAGGAAGGGCTAATGCTGGAGAATATTTTCAAAGAGACGCTGGGCTGCGGGAATATTTCTCCGTCCGGCAACTTCTTTGAATTAGGCGGCAATTCGCTTGCGGCAATTGTATTGAAGGCGAGAATATCCGAAGCCTTTCACACTCATGTGACCATCCTTGATATTTTTGCGAACCCGACAATCAGGGAACTGCTGCCAGTGATCCAGAGACAGGCACCGGGTCATGCCGTCACCATCCCGA
>NZ_FNGM01000026.1:0-331 GCF_900102965.1 Paenibacillus jilunlii
TGAACGGTTTGCGGAACGTGTGGTGCCAGGGTTTGGTATGGATACGGTGAAAAAGGAACTCAGCAAGTTATTTGACGAACGCTATTCGATGGCCGAACCACAAGCCGCAAAGTAGAACGTTTGCAGGGTTGTGGGTGCGGGGGGACCCCCGCACCCACAACCCCCTACACCCTAAAAAGATACAATCCAAAGAGATACTCTACTCTTACACAAACTTCTTGACACTACCACCACAGGCGGGCTATATGCGGAAATGAAAGGTAAAAATACCTCTGAATTCGCCACAGGCGGGCTATATGCGGAAATGAGAGGTAAAAATACCTCTGAATTC
>NZ_FNGM01000026.1:1012-81999 GCF_900102965.1 Paenibacillus jilunlii
ACAGGCGGGCTATATGCGGAAATGAGAGGTGAAAATACCTCTCATTTCGACGGAGGCAGGCGATATTTGGCCACGGACGGTCTGCCTGCAGCGGGTGGGCGAGTATAGCAGATAGCTGGATAGCGGGCGGCTGCGGATGTTACATGGATAAGAGGCCTACACGACAACAACCGCCCCGGACAGTCTTGACTGTAACCTGGCGGTTGTTGTCGTGCAGCACAATATTAAATGGCTGCCAGATGGTTTGATCCGGCGAGATAAGCGTCCAATTCCTCACGCAGTCCGGAGCTGATGGAGGTCATCGGCAGGCGGAGCGTGTCGGAATCGATTTCCCCATAGGCGCTGAGCAGCCATTTGATCGGGGCCGGATTCGATTCCTTGAAGAGCAGCTTCATCAGCGGAACCAGCCGGTCGAATGACGCTCTGGCTTCTTCAATCTGTCCGGCCCTGAACTGTTCATAGATGCCGAGGAATTTGGCGGTATGCACGTTGGCCGAGGCCAGCATGCCGCCGGCGGCTCCGCAGCCCAGCATCTCGAAGAAATGGAGATCATCCCCGCACAGCACCGGCTTCGAGCCGAGGCGGGACAGCTCAGTGACGAGCAGCGGCGAGCCGGAGCAGTCTTTCAAGCCCACGACATTGTTCATTTCGAGAATGGTGCGTGCGGTATCGACGGACATGCCGACCCCGGTGCGGCCGGGGATATCATAGGCAATGACCGGAATGCCCACCTCGGCGGCTTTGCGGAAATGTTCAATAATGCCTTGCTGCGAAGGGCGGCTGTAATAAGGTACGACGACCAGAACGGCATCGGCGCCTGAGTTAGCCGCCAGCTCGGTACGGGCTACTGTGGAAGCAGTATCATTCGTGCCTGTGCCGATGACCAGCGGAATGCTGCTGGATTTCAATAGGTCCCGTGAGGTGTTCACGAGGGTCTGTAATTCCTGTATATTGACTGTCGGCGATTCTCCAGTGGTTCCATTGACGACCAGACCATGAATACTGTTCTTGATGATGTTGTTCACATAACGCTGGTACGATTCGAGATCGATCTCGCCAGCAGCATTGAACGGGGTTACCACGGGAACATAGATTCCATAAATCTGTTCTTCTGTTAACATGAATATCGTCCTCCAAAATGTTAAAATCCTTTTATCTTACTGTAGCATGGAATATTCCATCGGCGTTAGCTATAATAAATGATATAGGTTATCAATAATATTGATGTTAGGGGTAAGATTATGGATTTAACATATATGCGGACCTTCCGCGAGGTCGCGAAGCGGCAGAGCTTTACCCGTGCAGCTGAAGAGTTGGGCTATGCGCAATCCAGTGTGACCATGCAGATTCAGAAGATCGAGAAGGAATATGGGGTTCCGCTGATAGAAAGGCATGGACGCGCACTGCGCTTGACTCCGCCAGGCGAAGAGCTCCTGAAGCTGTTCGCGGAGATATTGGACCTGTATGACCGCTCCAAAGAAACCATTGCCCAGCAAATCGGGGGAACCTTGACTATCGGAACAATAGATTCACTTGCCGCCTTTTACCTGCCGCCTTTTCTGCAGCAGCTGAGGACGACCTTCCCGGGGCTGAACATTCATCTGCAAACGGAGCAGGAGGCGAACCTGGTAGCCAAAATCAGGGATGGCGAGGTCGATATCGGTCTGATGCTCGACCGCAGTACCACAGATTCGCAGCTGGAACGCATGATTATCAGAGATGAGCCGCTCGTACTGGTGGCACCGCAGGGTCACCCGTTAGCCAAGCTGGACGGTGTGACGCTGCAGGATCTGAACCAATGTGAGCTGATCGTCTCCGAGGAGAGCTGTATTTACCGCAGCCTGTTCGAGAATCTGCTGCGGGAGCACGGGATCAATTTCCGCATCGGCTTTGAGCTGTCCAACCTGGAAGCGATCAAACGCTGCGTGCGCAATGGACTGGGGATCGCCCTGCTTCCAAGAATTGTAGCGGAAGAAGAGATTGAACGGGGCACGCTGGCGGAGCTGGCTTTTGTACATCCCGAAATCCACTTCGATCTGCAGCTGCTGATTCATCCGAAGAAGTGGAAGTCGCTGCCGCTGCAGTCGCTGATTCAGATGCTGCTGGCCGATGCTCAGTCAAAGTCTGTTGCGTTGTAAATGGAGGCTGTGGAGGTTGTATAAGCTGCCGTATTAATCATCTATGGAGGATAGAGTAACAATGAAAATAATCGAGCTTCCGATTGAATTTGAGTATAATGGTCAACAAAATTATATTTATCCAAGCCTGATTGTATCCGGGAATGAATTAACCCTGGTTGATACCGGATATCCGGGGTTCCTTCCTTTCATTGAGAAGGAGATTGTTACACGCGGCTATGACATGAAGAACTTAAAGAATATCCTGATCACACACTATGATGATGACCATATCGGTTCTTTGTACGATTTTAGAGAAAAATACCCTTCAGTTACGATTATGGCAAGCGGAGTGGAAGCGGAATTTATCAGCGGCGAAGTGAGATCGGAGAGATTGGCCCAAGCAGAAGCAATGCTGGAGCATATGCCGGAGGAACAACAAGATTTTGGACATTGGTTCGTACAGCAGCTACAAAGTCTAAAGCATGTTCCCGTAGATCAAACCGTCCTGGACGGGGAGTGGATTTTAAATCAACAATGTAAGATCATTGCTACTCCAGGGCATACTTCAGGCCATATTTCTTTGTATTTTCCTGAATTAAGCAGTGTCATTACTGGCGATGCGGCGGTTAGAGATGGGGATGAATTAATTATAGCCAATCCACATTTTTGTCTGGACCGTGAGCGTGCAGATCAGTCCTTGAATGTTTTGAAAAATCTTCAGGCTAAATCGTATTACTGCTATCATGGCGGAATGTTAACAAGATGAGGGCCGCGCATACTGGATTAACATAAAGAAGGTTGGGTGAGATTCATTAATCTGCCCAACCTTTTTTTTGGTGTGCTTTTCACAAAAGGCCCTTTGTCCATGAAAACGTACGAAGAAGTGAATCAAATGAGCAGCGTCCTAATATCTGGAAAAACTGAAACATTGCGATAATACCGAATTTAAAGTTTCGTGGTGATACTTTTGTGTGCGCAGGTTGCCCTCCAGAATCTTGTGAGCCCAGGCTAAGGATTGATAATAGTGATTTGGTTCATGGACCCGTATTCTAAAATGGCAAAAATCCAAGTGGGTCTGATACTCCTCAGCGGTGGGTTCAATACCAAGCAGGCGCAGCTGTTCTCTGCGGATCCGTTCGGATTGTACTAACTGCACCTGCGGGTGGATATTTGAAATCTGGTCCGGATGTTGTCTGTACATGAGCAAAACCTCGGGAAGATTAAATAAATGCGTAACTGCCGCTAACCGGTTCCATATTTCATAATCCTCGGCATGGGGATAATCCAGATACCTGATCCCATGGTCCACAAGTACGGATCTTCGGATCATAACGGTTGGATGCACGATTGTACAGTGGAACAGCTGCCAGCATCTGATTTCTTCATGATTTACAGGTTTGGTCGTAACACGGTCTAAGCCCAATAAGTAAACCTGAGAACCGCAAACACCGTAATCCGGATGGGTGTCCATGAATTCCACTTGACGTTCAAACCGGTGGCGCAAAGCAATATCGTCGCCATCCATCCGGGCTATATATTCGCCTGTACAACAATCAATGCCTTGATTTAAGCTTGCAATCAGCCCCTGATTCACTGAATGGGCAATCACTTTAATTCGGGTATCATCAAATTTTCGAATAATATCCAAAGTTCCGTCCGTTGATCCGTCATCAATAATAAGCAATTCGAAATCCGAATAGGTTTGGGTTAAAATACTGCAAATCGCTTCTTCAATATATGCGGCCATATTATAAACTGGCATGAGAACAGATATTTTGGCCAAAATGTACACCGCCTATCCTATTTAATACAATTATTGTATGTGAGATTCGTATGCGATGACCTGCATAACTGTCTAATTCGCTGTTTATCGGCCCGATAGTCCAATCCCTTTTTTATTTGAGTAATTAACTATAGTAAATGATGCAGGAGGGGATTGGATATGAATTTTAATGAGATACAAGGAACCTATGATGTTATCTTTAGCCTGGGGCGGAATTGTCTGGCTGCAGACCAATTGTCGCGCCATATGCGGAGGAAGACCGGGGGCGTTCTGGACTGGGTGGAGTCCCCCGCATTGTCCGGTGTGAGCAATCTCTTGCGGAACCGGTTTTCGAATTTTATGGAACTGCCCAATCTGGCGATTACCGGTATTAATGAAAAGGCCGAATGCTATATTGTGCGGGATGCGGCGTATTATATATTCTCCCACCATGATTTTCCGCTGAGCCAGAATACACCTACCCAGCTTGTGAGCTACCCGGAGCTTAGAGAGAAGGTTACCCGGCGAGTACCACGGTTTTTGGAGACACTCAGGAGTGCACACCGGATTCTATTTATCCGTACGGAAGGAACCATACATGAAACGGCGGAGCTGCTGGATGTTCTAAGAGAGCTGGTGTCCGGTGAATTCAATGTGCTGGTGGTGAATCAGGCTCCGGTGAGCGGAATTGTTGAAACCCCGTGGCCTTTTTCGAATGTGTGCGCCCTGCAGATCCCTATGGTGCCTGATGAGTTTCACGATAATGATTACCTGTGGAAAAATATATTGGAGAGATTCACAGTCCGCTAGCTTTTTTGGCGTAAAAAGGGTTCCGGTATGCAGCAATATATTGACATCAAAAACAGGAATATGGTATATAAAAGGAAGTATTAGCACTCATCGCACTGGAGTGCTAATCAGCCGGAAACCATCAGAGGTATTTTTGAAAGGAGATTTACTTATTCATGGCCAAAAAAGAGTTTAAAGCGGAATCCAAAAGATTGCTGGAAATGATGATTAACTCCATTTATACGCAACGCGAAATTTTTCTGCGGGAACTGATCTCGAATGCAAGCGATGCCATTGACAAAATTTATTACAAAGCACTGGCTGATGAAGGCCTGGTGTTCAATAAAGAGGATTATTACATTAAAGTGGCCGCCGACAAGGCTAGCCGCACCCTGACCATCTCCGATACGGGCATCGGGATGACCCAGGAAGAGCTGGAGAACAACCTCGGTATTATTGCGAACAGCGGCTCGTTTGCTTTTAAGAAGGATAATGAAGCGAAGGACGGCCACAATATTATCGGGCAGTTCGGGGTTGGCTTCTATTCCGCTTTTATGGTGGCAGAGGATGTGACTGTAGTCAGCAAGGCGCTGGGCAGCGATCAGGCCTTCAAATGGGAATCCCAGGGTGCAGACGGCTACACCATTGAACCAGCGGAGAAGGAAACCGTCGGAACCGAGATTACCCTCAAGATCAAAGCGAACACCGAAGAAGACAACTACGATGAGTTCCTGGAAGAATACCGCCTGAAATCGATCATTAAGAAATACTCCGACTTCATCCGCTTCCCGATCAAAATGGAGATTACCAGCAGCAAGCCTAAGGAAGGCAGCGAAAACGAGTTCGAGGAAACAAAGGAAGAGCAAACCATCAACAGTATGGTGCCAATCTGGCGCAAGAACAAAAACGAGCTGACCGAAGAGGATTACAATAACTTTTACACAGAGAAACGTTACGGCTTCGACAAACCGCTGAAGCATATCCACATCAGTGCCGACGGTGCGGTGGTCTACAATGCGATCCTGTTCATTCCGGAGAATACACCTTTTGACTATTACACCAAGGAATATGAAAAAGGCCTGGAGCTCTACTCCAACGGCGTGCTGATCATGAACAAATGCGCCGACCTCCTGCCGGATTATTTCAGCTTCGTCAAAGGGATGGTCGACTCCGAGGACTTGTCGCTGAACATCTCCCGCGAGCTGCTGCAGCATGACCGCCAGCTGACGCTGATTGCCAGGAACATTAAGAGCAAGATCAAGAGCCAGCTCCTGAGCCTGCTGAAGGATGAAAGGGAGAAATATGAGAAATTCTATACTTCTTTTGGCAGACAGCTGAAGTTCGGGGTCTACAATGACTATGGCATGGAAAAAGAAACCCTTCAGGACCTGCTGATGTTCTACTCCTCCAAGGAGAAGAAACAGGTGACATTGGCCGAGTATGTGGAAAGAATGCCGGAAGACCAGAAGTATATCTACTATGCTTCGGGGGAATCCGTGGAACGGATCGAGAAGCTGCCGCAGACCGAAATGGTATCGGACAAAGGCTACGAAATCCTCTACTTCACGGACGATATCGATGAATTCGCGATCAAGATGATCATGTCCTATAAGGAAAAAGAATTCAAAAACGTGTCCAGCGGCGACTTAGGGATTGAAGAGAGTGCCGATGACAAGCCATCGGAAGCGGAAGAGAACGAGAACAAGGAATTGTTCGAAGCTATGAAGGACATTCTCTCCGGCAAAGTGAAGGACGTCAAAGCTTCCAAACGCCTGAAATCCCATCCGGTCTGCCTCTCCACGGAAGGCGAGCTGACGATCGAAATGGAGAAGATCCTCAAAGCGATGCCGAATGGCCAGGAAGTTCAGGCGGACAAGGTGCTGGAGATCAACATCCATCATGATGTCTTCAAATCCCTGAAAGCTGCAGCCGAAGGGGACAAGGAGAAGCTTGGCCTGTATACGAACCTGCTGTATAATCAGGCGCTGCTGATCGAAGGCCTGCAGGTTAATGATCCAGTACAATTCACCAATGATATCTGCAAAATCATGGTGTAATCTGCAGCGGCTCTGTCCTGCGGCAAGTTAAAAGCTAAACCCGCCTCCGGTAATTGCCGGGGCGGGTTTTTTGTGCTGTGGCCGATAGTAGTAGTGATTTTTTCCATGCTATTCTGTTTGGGAATAAAAAAAGTAGTGCAACGGAATGTTACTAGTGAAAATAACACAGCACATCTTGTGCCTGAGGAGGATTAATTTGATAACAACTGACAATACGCATGCAAGAACAGGTACCGGAATAAGTGGAATCTGGGAGCTAACCTCAACGGAAGGCACTGAGGGGCTCCCCTTTCATAATTCAATCAAAGAAACTTTGCATCTGGATGTGGATGGAGAGACTCCACAGATGGTTGTAAGTGGAACTTGGACCTTGCATAGGCTAACACTGCATTGGATTGCTAAACTTGAGCCGATTGGAACCAATGCGTGGAAGGGAAACATTTTCTATAAAGACGGTGATGTCTCCATGTTTCCCTACAACTTCGTTACAATTGAAGCTCAGGGATTGACACTGCGAAATGCCAAGGTAGTCTATTCAGAGGGTGCTACACCGCTTCGAACTGCTCATTTCACATGGGTAAATCAATATTTTTATCCAGTCGAATTCGAATACGATACGGAAGAAGGGATAACCCCTGTACTCGCAATTGATACACATGCCCATCCGAATCATCCAGCCAATTTGCCGAGAGAAGAACTGTCAATAGAAAGTGTTTACCGCCGGGCAGGGTTTGATGTGAAGCTATCTACAGGAAACAGTGTAGTCCCGCTTGTAGGTGCCGGAAATGATGTCCGGTGGAGTGATGCCGAGATGCATGATGCGATGCAGGTGCACTGGTCTCAATATTCAAATAACCCAAAATGGGCGATGTGGGTATTCTTTGCTTCTCTTCATGAGGAGGGTTATCCACTTGGTGGAATTATGTTCGACGACATTGGCAGTCAGCACCGTCAGGGGACTGCAATTTTTAACAACTCGTTTATTTCCAATGCACCGGAGAATGATGTACAGCCTGATGCTTGGGTAAAACGTATGAAATTCTGGACGGCATGCCACGAGATGGGACATGGCTTTAATCTTGCTCATGCCTGGCAAAAATCGCTTGGAAATCCATGGCTTCCACTGCAAGATGATGCTGAAGTCCGCAGCTTTATGAACTATCCCTTTGCTGTACAGGGTGGGGTACCCGCGTTTTTTCAGAACTTTGAGTATCGCTTTTCGGACAATGAACTGCTCTTCTTGAGACATGCACCAGAACGGTTCGTGAAGATGGGCGAAGCTGAATGGTTCGATGATCATGGGTTCAAGCATCAGCACACGATGATGCACTCCACCTTCAAGCTTACATTACGGGTTAATCGGGAGACCAATCGTTATGAATATCTAGAGCCTGTATGTGTGGAGCTTAAACTGTCCAATGTTTCTAAGGACCCTCAGATTGTCAATAAGGATGTACTGGCCAACATAGACCGAATGACCATCATCGTCAAGAAAAATGGAGGCAAGGCTAAGCAGCTTCTCCCCTACGTGCATTACCTTCAGGAAATTGAGAAAGAGGTTTTGATGCCGGGACAAACGATGTACTCATCGATCTTTGCTTCTGTTGGAAACAAAGGTTGGCTTATTTCTGAACCTGGTGATTATCTAATTCAGGTAGCTATTCATCTAGAGAATGAAGATGTGCTTTCAAATGAATTGATGATTCGGGTTGAACCGCCGATAGATCGTACAGAGGATTTTTTAGCACAGGATTTCTTCTCGAATGATGTTGCCAGAACTTTGTTTTTTGACGGAACAAAATCCTTAGAAAACAGCAACAATATATTAAGAACAGTCGCAGAAAGATTACCTCACCGCAAAGTAGCCGTTCATGCCGAAGTGGCCTTAGCCATGCCTCTCATGAAGCCCTTCAAACTATTGGGACAAGATAAAATTATTCATGTGACTCCCCCTCAAATTGAAGAGGCCACACAGCTTTTAAAACCGGCATTGCTGGAACGGAGTCATGTTGCTGCCAATACTCTGGGGCATCTGGATTATCATTTCTACATGGACCGGTTATCTGAGTCTATTGCAGCCCATTCTAATCATCCCGAAGGAGCATTAGCCGTTCAAAACAAATTACTGCAAACCTTAACTGAACGGAAGGTAAAACCAGTAGTACTCCAAGAAATTAAAGACAAGCAGCTTATGTATGAAAAGCTTGGGCCTGGAACATCTGTAAGATAACTAATAAGTAGAAAAATGTTGTTGTTCAAAGCCGGAAATCTAATGGACAGCCCTCACTTCAAAATGAAGCTGAGGGCTATTTATTGTTAGACTTATCCTGTTTGATTGTAGCAGGCAAGAGGAGGGAATTCACTTCACACTGTGCTGAAGTTCTCAATAAACTTCGCGGCCAGAGAGGACAGATACTTGTCTTTCATCCAGACGGCGGCGACCCGGGTATTCAGGGAATCGCTGCGGATTTCCTTGGCTGCCACATTGCTGTTGCTCGCGAGGGTGAAAGCCGACCGCGGAATAATGCCGATCCCCAGCCCCGCATTCGCCCAGAGCAGGGTGGTGCGGGCATCGTCATTCATGCAGAAGAACTGCGGATCAAATCCGTTCTCCAGGCAGGTCTCGCGGATGAGCTGCTCGAAACGCCGGTAAACAATAAGCGGCTGGTTCCGGAGTTCACCGATTTCAATCTCAGGCTTCCCGTCCGTCCAGTCATATTCTGGAGCCATCACGGCAATCATAGGCTCAGACACCGTATAGACACACTCCAGGCCCGCGCTGCTGAACGGAGTGCGGACGATACCCACCTCGACAATGCCTTTGTTCAACAGATCGATAATCCGGTAGGTATTGCCTTCATGGATTTCAAATTTCACCCCTGAATAGTTATGATGGAACTCCACCAGCCGGTCCTGCAGCAAGGTAGCCGCCGATGAGGAGACAGTGCCGATGGAAAGGGTGCCGGTCACGCCTTTGACAAAATCCTTAAGCTCCCTGGTGGTAGAGTCCGTCAGCTCCAGAATCTGCTGGGCCCGCTCCCTGAGGATCATTCCTGCTTCTGTCAGCTGAATGCTCCGCGGACCGCGTTCCACCAGCACCACGCCAAGCTCCTCCTCCAGCTGCTTGAGCTGCTGGCTGAGCGGCGGCTGCGCCATTTGCAGCTTTCTCGCCGCCGATGTAATTTGCCCTTCTTCGGCAATCGCCAAAAAATATTTCAGCTGGCGGATATCCATAAGTGTACCTCCGATTGTTTTTCTGCCATATGAAAATCATATCGCATGGATACGAAACCAATATTATTAATATGTAAGCAGGTATGACATAATCATAACGGGTCTTCTTTCATTTTCATAGCTCTTACATACTAATGAAGTTAGGTGAGGATTACTGTGTTCAAAATGGCTGTATTTCTTAAACCCTACAGAAAAGAGGTGATACTGGGACCGGTCTTCAAGCTGCTGGAGGCGATTCTTGAACTTCTGCTGCCGACTCTCGTCGCCCTGATTGTCAACAACGGGATTGGCCGCCACGACAGCACCTATGTGTACCGGATGGGCGGGCTGATGGTGCTGATGTCATTGCTGGGCTTCAGCTGTTCCCTGGTATGCCAATATTATGCCGCCCGGGCTTCACAGGGCTTTGGCACTTCTGTGCGCAATAAGATGTTCAAGCATATTTCGGCGCTCTCCTATGCCGAGCTGGACACCTTTGGCACGCCCTCGCTGATCAACCGGATCACAAATGATGTGAACCAGCTGCAGCTTGCGGTGGCGATGCTGATCCGTCTGGTCATCCGTGCCCAGTTCATCTGCATCGGGGCAATTATCATGTCCATGATTCTCGATTTCCGGCTCTCGCTGATTCTGCTTGCGGCGACTCCGGTATTTGGAGTGATTCTGTATTTCATCATCACACGAAGCTCGCCGCTCTACCGCAAATACCAGCAGAAGCTGGATCATCTGGCTCTTGTGCTCAGCGAGAACCTGTCCGGCATCCGCGTGATCCGTGCCTTTGCCAAGAGCCGCAGCGAGAAGCAGCGCTTTGATGCCGCTTCGGAGGACCTCACCGCAACGGCAATCCGCGTCGCCCGCATCTCCGCGTGGCTGGGGCCCATGACAACGCTGGTGGTCAACGCTGCAATTATTGCCATTCTGTGGGCAGGCGGCATCCATATTGATGCGGGACGGCTGTCCCAGGGGGAAATTATTGCTTTTATCAACTATGTGACCCAGATTCTGCTGGCGCTGATTGTGGTCTCGAATCTGGTTATTATTTTCACCAAGGCCTCTTCCTCGGCGAACCGTGTGAATGAAGTACTGGACACGAAAGCCTCCGTTGAGGATACCGGAAATCATTCTATTCCACGGGCAGATATGCAGGCTCCGGCAATTGTCTTTGAACATGTCTCATTTGGCTACAACACGACCGGTGAGCTGGCATTGCACGATATTTCCGTCACCATTAACCGGGGGGAGACCGTAGGGCTGATCGGCAGCACAGGCTCCGGGAAGTCAACCTTCGTGAATCTGATTCCGCGTTTCTATGATGCGGTGGAGGGAGAGATACGGGTGGATGGAGTAAATATCAGGGACTATGGGCTGGAGCAGCTGCGGAGGAAGATCGGCATCGTACCGCAGAAGGCAACGCTCTTCAGCGGCACCATTGCCGACAATATCCGCTGGGGCAAGCAGGACGCCCCGGAAGAGGAGCTGCTGGCCGCTGCCTCTGTCGCCCAGGCCGAAGAGTTCATCCAGAAGCTCCCTGAAGGGCTGGCTACTGCGGTTGCGCGCGGAGGCTTGAACCTGTCCGGGGGACAAAAGCAGCGGCTGACCATCGCCCGCGCGGTTGCCATGCGCCCACAGATCCTGATTCTGGACGATTCGGCAAGCGCACTGGATTTTGCCACGGATGCGGCGCTGCGCAGCGCGCTGAAGGAGAGCAGCGGGGAAATGACGGTATTGCTGGTCTCCCAGCGGGTAAGCACCGTCCGGCAGGCGGATGTGATCATCGTCTTTGACGAAGGCCGGATTGCCGGCATTGGCACGCATGAAGCATTATTGGAGAGCTGCGGCGTATACCAGGAAATCTGCGGGTCCCAGCTGTCCACTGAGGAGGCGGGGGCACGATGAATGCCGGAGCAACCTGGAAAAGAATTATAGGATATACCAGACAACACCGGGGCATCGCCATTGCCGCTGTGTTCTGTGCCATTCTGAGTGTGATAGCGAGTCTGGTCGGTCCACTCCTGATTGGCCGGGCCGTCGACCAGATGGTTGGTCCTGGACAAGTGGATTTTGCCCGCGTCCTCCGGCTGCTGCTGATTCTGGCGTTGGTCTACATTGCCGGCAGCTTTTTTGGCTGGCTGCTGACTTACTATACCAACCGGATCGCCTACCGGACGGTCTATGATTTACGGCGCGAGCTGTTCGACAAGCTGAACGTGCTGCCGCTGAAGTTCCATGACAACCATCCGCAGGGGGACAGCATTTCCCGGTTCGTGAACGATATGGATGCGGTCTCGGACGGATTGCTGCAAGGCTTCTCCACACTGCTTACCGGAGTGGTGACCATCGCCGGGGCCATGGGTCTGATGCTCTACATCAGTCCGGTGATGACGCTGGTTGTGCTTTTGTCGGCACCGGCAGCCTTTTATGTCGCACGGTTCATAACCACACGCTCCCAGAAGCTGTTCCGCGAGCAGGCCACAATTCTCGGCGGGCTAAACGGATATGTGGAGGAAATCGTCGGCGGCCAGAAGGTAGTGCAGGCATTCCGTTACGAAGACCACAGCTTCGCGGAGTTCTCCGCACGGAATAATGAGCTGTACCAGACCGGTGTCAAGGCCCAGTTCTACGGCTCGCTGTCCAATCCAAGCACACGGCTGGTGAACAATATTACTTTTTCTGTGATTGCCATGATCGGCAGCGCTCTGGTGATCGGGGGGCATTTCACAGTCGGGGATCTCTCCAGCTTCCTGATCTATTCGAACCTGTTCGCGAAGCCGTTCAATGAAATTACGGGTGTCATTACCCAGCTTCAATCTGCAACGGCTTCAGCTCAGCGGATTTTTGCGATTCTGGATCTGCCGCCGGAAACTCAGGATGTTGAAGACGCTCGAGTATTGGGCATAAGCCAGGGGACGATCACATTTGACCAGGTGAGCTTTGCCTATTCTCAAGAGCGCCCGCTGATCAGGAATTTCAGCCTGGAGGTGAAGCCGGGCACACGGGTGGCCATCGTCGGGCAGACCGGGGCCGGGAAAACTACACTGGTCAACCTGCTGATGCGCTTCTATGATGTGGACAACGGCAGCATCAAACTGGACGGGACCGATATCAGGGCGGTTACCCGCGACAGTCTGCGCCGCAATTTCGGGATGGTCCTGCAGGATACCTGGCTGTACGGGGGATCGATCCGCGACAATATCGCTTATGGCAAGCCAGAGGCTTCTGAAGAAGAAGTGATTGCCGCTGCCAAGGCTGCGAATGCCCACAGCTTCATTAAGCGGCTGCCCGAAGGCTATGCCACGAAGATTTCCGGTTCAGGGGATAATCTGTCCCAGGGACAGAAGCAATTGCTCACCATCGCCCGTGTCATGCTTGCCGATCCGCCCATGCTGATTCTAGACGAAGCGACCAGCAGTATCGACACGTTGACGGAGGCGCGTATCCAGAAGGCTTTTCTGGCGATGATTTCCGGCCGCACCAGCTTCGTGATTGCCCACCGGCTGTCCACGATCCGCGAGGCGGACATCATTCTCTATATGAAAGACGGCGATATCGCCGAGAGCGGCACCCATGAGGAGCTGCTGGAACGCGGAGGGCATTACGCCCGGCTGTATAACAGCCAATTTGCGGCAGTGTAGTTAGTTAAACACAAAGGATAGGCATTAAAAAACAGCTGCAGCCTGGACTTGAGGATGAGGTCCAGCGCTGGCAGCTGTTTTTAGATTGTATAGGAAACTGTGATTGCTTCCATTTATGGATAAACTGTGAATAAAGTTGGGAACAAACACCTTTGGACGAATTTGTAGCGAACAACGGCAGAATTACCTCTGTTGGAGCGTCGAAGGCCGGTTTGCCTGAAAACAACGGCAGAAATACCGCTGTTGGAGCGTCGAAGGCCGGTTTGCCTGGAAACAACGGCAGAAATGCCGTTGTTGGAGCGTCGAAGGCCGGTTTGCCTGAAAACAACGGCAGAAATACCGTTGTTGGAGTGTCGAAGGCCGGTTTGCCTGAAAACAACGGCAGAAATACCGTTGTTGAGCATCCGGCTTCTTCGCAAGCGCTATAGATTGAACTTGAAATACTAAAAATAAAGGGAAAAGTGGCGGAGGAGAAGTTTGGATACTTACGGAGCGGTAGCGTCCGCCTTTGTCTGCGGATTTCAACCGCGACAGCGGTATACAACCAAGAAATCTGCAGATGGACAGCGGCCGGAAGTCCAAACACTCTCTGGAGTCACGGCCAATCCCAAAATCGAAAAATAACCCTAGACTGAAATACAAGACGGTTGCACTGTCCATGGGAGACAGCACAGCCGTTTTGCTCTTCAGGCAAGCGATCTCTGCGGCACAGCTGATTTTCTTGGTGCCCGGACCGCTTAGACCGGGGATTTACCCGGCCCGCTCAAAGGGTTAATTCCCGGAGGTCATGCTCCATCAGCAGCAGGTTGCTTTTCATTCCCTTCATTCCTGCCCTCGACAGCTTGCCGGATTCGAACATGTGCTGAATCTGGTCTCTCTCCAATTGGATGCCCACCCGGGCCAGCTCATCCAGAGCCGTGTCAAAGTCCTCTTTGGCTGAAGGCTCAGATTCATTCCGCGTATATCTGCCAAGCATCCCTTCATAACGCAGAAGTAAAGAGCTGACATCTTCAATCTCGGCTCCCGCTGTAGGCAGCATGTTCTTTAATTGCACAATAACATAGTGAATGTTGCGTATCTGGAATGCATCTACGGCTGCATGCCTCTCCTGAAATGTTAATCTGGCCTGCTGCAGGATGCCGGATACTTCCATCCATTGCCGGAGCGCCATCAGGTCGGTTCTGTATTGTTCATCTTTGGTGAACCGGTACAGCGTCCGGTTGAGTCTATGTAAATAGCGGTATGCTATGAACGGGTTCACTTCTTTGTTTTGAATCGCCTGCAAGGTGTTCTCCCGCTGCCATTTGAGCGTCTGGATGATGATAGGGCGTTGGAACCTGTCTGCAGTCTCTTCCTTTTTCAGCTTGCGGATCCGTGAATTGTACGTGCTGATAATTTTGCTGATCGCCGCTCTGTTCTCGTCAGTTGTTTGTTCACTTAACGCAATCACAACATTGCGGAGGATTTCGATTTCAATGTGGGATTCGTCGTTTTCGGATTCGCCTTCATTTTTGATCAGAAGAGGCAGCAGGTAGTTAGCCGCCAGCAAGGTCCACAGAATGACACCCGCCGCCAAAAAAATAATCAGATCCCGCTCCGGGAACGGGTTCCCGTTATCAAGGAGAAACGGCAGCGACAATGTACTTGCCAGCGTGATCGTACCGCGTACACCGGATAGGCTCAGGATGAGCGCGTTTTTGATTTTATGTCCCCGGACGGGCATCTGCTCGCTGCTTCCGGGAAGTTTCATGAAGAGAATCCAGATAAAGCGCAGGGACAGCACGGCAAGTGTCAATACCAGCGTGTAGGTGAACACCTGGACATGTCCAAGGCTGGAACTGCTCCAGATGGTCCGGATAATCTCCGGGAGCTGGGTGCCGAGCAGCAGAAAAACCAGTCCATTCAGAACATAAATGATGACAGACCAGGTGCTTTTGGACACAATATTGAGTCTGGCGACCTCGGGGTCCAATTTTTTATAGCCAAAGGAGTGGGCGATACCCGCGCTGACTGCCGCCAGGATTCCATTGACCCCAAGCTCCTCAGCCGCCAAAAACACTGCGAAGGGGGTTAAAACCTCAATCAGCATATGCAATGTTACATTTTCCATGCCCAATCTGCGCAGCCACTTCACAAATACATATTTCACAAGGGTCAGCAGAAGCCCGAGCACAATGCCTCCGATAGATATTCCTACAAAGCTCAGACTAGCCGAACGCAAGGAGAAAGCGCCGGTTACCATCGCTGCGGCAGCAAACTGAAAGGATACCAGTCCCGAAGCGTCGTTGATCAGTGATTCTCCCTCCAGGATTTTCATCGTTTGGTGGGGGATTTGGATTTTCTCTTCCAGGGCGCCAACGGCTATAGCATCGGTAGGAGCGAGTGCCGCAGCCAGTGCAAAAGACGCAGCCAGCGGTATGACAGGAAGCAGCCAATTGAGAAAGAAGCCCAGGATGGCTACCGTCATGAATACCAACCCCAGCGCTAATAAAAGAATGGGTTTCTTCAAGCTCCACAGCGCTTCTTTGTCAGAATGGCGCCCGTCATTGAACAGCAGGGGAGCGATAAACAACAGTAAAAACAGCTCGGGGTTAAGCCTTAATTCAAAATGCAGAGGCAGATAGGTAATCCCGACCCCGAGAGCAATCTGAATAATAGGGACCGAAACGGACGGGATAAACCGGTTCAGCAAATTGGATAACGCGATTGCCGCCAGCATGAGTAAGATGAATTCAAAAATCTCCACAGCTTCTACCACCTTGTTTGTGTTTTGCCTTTATGTGTCTGCTAGATAAAGGTAATCCTTTCGAACGCGTACTACGTCAATTGGCAGCGTCATACCATGGTATCTCGTTTTAGGATTCATGCAGCCGCTTGCGCATTGTACCCGGCGTACAACCATATGTATTCCGAAATATGCGGATAAAATAATTGGTGTCCATGCCGAGATTCAGCGCGATGTCCTGTACGGGTATATCGGCATTTTCCCGGATCAATTGCAGTGCGCGCTCCAGGCGGAGGTTCTGCAAATATTTGTGTGGCGTAATCCCGTATTCCTGCAGGAACAGCCGTTGAAAGTGCTGTACGGAATAGCCTACGGCGGCAGCAAGATTAGAGACCAGCAGCGGTTCGGTAAAATGCTCATTGATCAGGCTTACCGCCTTCTGCAAAGCCTCATTGCGTACGTTCTCCAGTTCCAGCCGTCCAGAGGGGCCTGTGTCAGAAGCACTACGGCGCAGCAGCAGCAGCAGCCGGTAGAGCGCTACGGACAGCTCCTGCATCACCTGTTCATCCTGGCGGCCGGCCTGCTGGTTCACGGTGTGCCAAATACTGCCCACCTGTTCCCAGCAATCCTCGAAGCGCTCCGGGCGCAAGGGCGGGGAGGCAGGCAGCATCCCGATTCCTTCTAGCAACCCCTGGGAGAGGTCCCCGTGGAAGCCGATGAAGCCCACATGCCAGCGTTCCAGGGACAGCGGGTAATATTCATGGCTCCGGTCCGGCGGATAAGCGAAAGCCATACCGGGTTCGAGTACCGTTTCCTCACCAGTCTCCAGGTCCCGAAACAAGCCCTTTCCGCTGCGGATCAGAAAGATTTGGTAGACGGGAAACCCCCCGGGGCGGACATGATGATACTGGATGTGCCGGCCGACCGAATAAGGATATAAGGGGAAGCGGTTCGGGTCGCGCGGAATTTCAATTAGCGAAAAGGGGAGCATGATGTTCACCTCGTATTCATTTTGTGCTAGTAAAGCGAGTGTATACTCCTACTGTTTTAATGATTTTATCCTATATTATATACAGTATAAAGAATGATTCATGAAATAGACAGGGCTTGTCCTCGCTTACATCAGAGAATAATCCCATCTGTCCATGGACAACCAACCGAAAGGATGAACCTACCCATGAATATGAAATTACCCCCGGTCAGCAGCAAGATTCCAGTCATGCTGCATGGAGCCGATTATAATCCCGAGCAATGGCTGAAATATCCTGAAGTGCTGCGTGAGGATATCCGCATGATGAAGCTGGCTAAATGCAATGTAATATCTGTTGGCATCTTTTCCTGGGTATCGCTGGAGCCGGAGGAAGGCGTATTCACCTTCGATTGGCTGGACAGCGTTCTCGATTCCTTCGCCGAGAACGGGATTTATGCTTTTCTGGCTACCCCGAGCGGCGCGCGTCCGGCCTGGATGTCAGAGAAATATCCGGAAGTGCTGCGGGTAGAACGAAACCGTGTGCGCAATTTGCATGGTGTCCGGCACAACCACTGTTATACATCACCGGTGTACCGGCAGAAGACAGCCCTGCTGAACGGCAAGCTGGCAGAGCGTTATGCGGATCATCCGGCAGTTATTGGCTGGCATATCTCGAATGAGTACGGCGGCGAATGCCACTGTGACCTGTGCCAGGCCAAATTCAGGGAATGGCTGAAGGTGAAATACGACAACAGCCTGGATGAATTGAATCATGCCTGGTGGGCCACGTTCTGGAGCCATACGTACACTTCCTGGAATCAGGTGGAATCCCCGGCCCCGCACGGAGAAAACCAGGTTCACGGCCTTAACCTGGACTGGCGCCGCTTCGTAAGCGAGTCGACGATTAATTTTTGCCAGCACGAGATTGATTCCGTACGCGATTATAATCCTGAGCTGCCGGTAACGACCAATATGCACAATATTGACGGTGTGGATTACCGCAAGCTGGCCAAAATCCTGGACGTGGTTTCCTGGGATGCCTATCCGGCCTGGGGGTACACCGAAGATGATGACGATGCCCGGCTCGCGGCCTGGACGGCGATGCACCACGATATGTTCCGCACCTTCAAGCACAAGCCATTCCTGCTAATGGAGAGCACGCCCTCGCTTACGAACTGGCAGTCGGTCAGCAAGCTGAAACGGCCTGGCATGCATAAGCTGTCTTCGCTGCAGGCGGTTGCCCACGGCTCGGATTCTGTACAGTACTTCCAATGGCGCAAAAGCCGCGGCTCCAGCGAGAAATTCCACGGTGCCGTGATTGACCACAGCGGCCACGCCGAAACCCGTGTCTTCCGCGATGTTGCCGAAGTCGGGCGTACGCTCGCAGAGCTGCAAGACGTAGTAGGCACAACCACGCCTGTGCAGACCGCCATTATATATGATTGGGACAACCGTTGGGCAATTAAGGATGCGCAGGGTATCCGCAACTCCGGCCTGAAATATGAAGAAACGGTGCTTCAGCATTATCAGGCACTGTGGGAGCTGGGCATTCCGGTTGATATTATCGGTTCGGAGGAAGACTTCTCCGCCTACAAGCTGGTGATCGCACCCATGCTGTACCTGATTAGCGAAGACAACGGCAAACGGATTGAGAAGTATGTCGAACAGGGCGGAACCTTCCTGGGTACTTATTGGTCAGGTGTGGTCGGAGAGACGGATCTCTGCCATTTGGGCGGATTCCCTGGCCCTCTGCGCCGTACACTTGGCATTTGGGCTGAAGAGACGGAAGGCTTGCACAGCCGTGATCTGAACGGGCTGGTGATGAATTCCGGCAATGCCCTGAGTCTCGAAGGAGACTATGACGCCCATGAGATTGCCGAGCTGATCCACCTGGAAGGGGCAGAGGCGCTGGGCACATACCGTACAGACTTTTATGCCGGACAGCCTGCGCTGACAATGAACCGTCTGGGTGAAGGCCGTGCGTACCATCTCGCAACACGAGTGAAGGATGCGGGATTCTATGTGGGGCTGTACGCGGCGATTGCCAAAAAGGCAGGCATTGTCCGCACCTTGGACACGGAGCTGCCGGCGGGTGTCACGGCCCAATTGCGCACAGACGGTACAAACGATTATGTATTTGTGCAGAATTTCAGCGGCGTGGAGCAATCCGTAAAAATGGATGGCAGAGCGTACACTGATCTGGAGTCAGGCGAGGCTGTTCCAGCTGTGCTTACACTTCCGGTTCATGGCCTAGCTATCCTGAAGCGGACGCACTAAATATGCAGCTAAGCGGCGATTCTCTGCTATTGGAGAATCGCCGTTTTGCGCGTGTGTTAGCATTCGGTTAAATGTAACAAACCAGCGCAGGCTACGGTCAAGGTATGCTCAAGGTCCGCACTCTGTCCGTAATGATCGAAAGTGCTTTATGGATTTATCGATTCGGGAGTCTGCAGCTCAGGGCCCTGTCTTTTGAGCCGGAATATGCTTCTGTGCAGCCGGAGAACTGCCAGTCTACCAGCAGCGCTAACCGAAAGCCTTCTCGATCCCAGCAATAACCTGCAAATAATAGGCCGTATCATGAGGGACAAAATGAGTGAGGCCTACCGCCTCCTGAACGGCAATCCGCTCCCCGTTGTCTGTTACACGAAAGCCCGATACATCAAGCTGCTGCAGCCCGCCTTGCCAGAATTGACGGAAGGAAGCAAATTCTGCGCTGACAATTCCCGCAACTTCTTCCGGCTGGAGCCGGAATTGCTCCAAAGGGAAATGATTGCTGTACAGAAAAACATTCGCCCTTTCATTGTCAATCATCCCTTCGTTGACCATGGAATAAGGGATGACCCCCAGTGGAATCAGCTCGTCAAAAGCAAGCTGCACCCCCAGCTCTTCCTCTACTTCACGAAGGCCGTCCTTGACCGTCTCATTCGCAAGCAGATGTCCGGCGGCGGTAATGTCGAGCAGACCGGCATAATCCCGCTTGTCCTTGCTGCGCAGCTGGAGATAGATATAGAGCGAATCCTCGCGCTGTTCTACGAACCAGCAGTGAAAAGTTTCATGCCAATGTCCGTACCGGTGTACTTCATCACGCGGAGCGGTGCCGGTCACCTGGCCCTCAGCATCAAAAATAGTAAGAATTTCCTCTGTCATGTAGGTGCTCCTTTAAGTCTAGTTGTATTAAGCCTATCACACAAAAAAGCGGAACGCTCGGCAGGCGTTGTCCGAAAGGGTATAATATGGCATAGGAGGCGGATGAACATGCTCGTGGCTATGGAAAGAAAGGATTTCGATACCTATTGTGATGAAAGACTCGCTTGGGCTTGTATGGAGCCCATCTTTATGCCGATCCGCGGGAAATCTCCAGCTCTAAAAGCTGCGGCAATCAAGGAGCTGGGCAAGGGACAGAGAGCACTTTGCATGTTCCGTATCATGTATGATCACAGCTGCCACTCTCCGGCAGAGTTGTATGCTTGGAGCTCATACTTGCTGGACCAGCCGGGTTATTGGAGCGGAGTGCTGGAGGGGGTGCGTTTTTTTGCAGATGATGCGCTGCGGGAACTGCTCGAAGAGACACAGGAGAGGCTGGAGGCGAGAAACCGCAGGTTGGGATTGGAATGGGGTGATGCGGGACTGAGGGATCTCGAAACAGACCAGGATCTGCTGCAGATCATCACGGTCTTGTATGACCGTTTTCAGCGGATTATACCCAAAAGCCACGCCTTAATTGCTGAATATATCCGTGCCCACCCGGATGAATTCGTTGAATTCACCTGATGATGTCAGGCATCGGTGTTCGTTCAGAAACTGCAAAAAGGCTGCAGCGTCCATAGTGAGGACAGTGCAGCCTTCTTGGCTTGTAGTCAGGATTAGCAGCAGCTGCTTGCAGAGTAAGCCGATGTCTTTTTATAACACGCCCGCAGCCCGTTTGTATGTGTCTGTCTATATTCCCGGAATTATCTGGCGAGCCATCCGCCATCCACATTCAGAATGTGGCCGTTCAGGTAGTCGGAAGCTGCGGATGCCAGGAACACAGCAGGTCCTTTAACATCTTCAGCAGTTCCCCAGCGTCCCGCAGGAATACGGTCGAGGATCGAGTCGGAACGGTTCTGGTCGGCACGGATTGGAGCGGTGTTCTCAGTAGCCATATATCCGGGAGCGATGGCATTGATGTTCAGACCGGAGCCAGCCCATTCATTGGCAAAGGCTTTGGTCAGACCGGCTACGCCGTGCTTGCTCGCAGTATACCCGGGCACGTTGATCCCGCCCTGGTAGGAGAGCATAGAGCAGATGTTGATGATTTTACCGTTGCCTCTTTCCAGGAAGTGGCGGCCGGCGATTTGCGACAGCAGGAACACCGTGTTCAGGTTCAGGTTGATGACATCGAACCAGTCTTTTTCGCTGTGGTCTTTGGCTGGAGTACGGCGGATCATGCCTGCGCAGTTGACAAGAATGTCTATTTTCCCGGTAAAAGCTACAGCTTCGTCGAACATTCCTTGAAGCTTGGTGTGATCGCTCAAATCGCCTGCGATGCTGAGTGCTTTTACGCCAAAGGCTTTGGCTGCGGCTACTGTTTCGTCACTTGCATTGAGGGAAGCGGAGATCACGTCTGCGCCCGCTTCTGCGAAAGCAAGCGCAATCCCTTGTCCAAGACCTTGGGCAGCCCCGGTTACGATTGCTGTTTTGCCTGCCAAACTGAATAAAGATGACATATATTATTCTCTCCTTTTATACACATTGGTGAGCATCTTGCGATGCTTCGATGGATACTGAATCTACCCGCATTCGATGTTGACACCTGCACTCCGAAACTGCTCTACAGACTCTTGGGCAAGGCCGCTGTCGGTAAGCAGTACGTCAACTTCCTGCAGTGAAGCGAACGTGCGCAGCGCAGTATGCCCGAATTTGTGATGGTCGCAAACGGCGAACACTGTGCGGGCAGTGGATACCAAGGCTTGCTTGAAATCGATAAAATCTCCGGTGTAAATCGACAGCCCGTGTTCAATATGAACGGCTGTAGCCGACAGAAAGGCTTTTTCTATATTAAGCTTTTGGACATAGGAGACAGCTTCAGGGCCAGCCAGCATATTGCGTACACGGTAGCCTCCGGGGACGACAAGACGAATACGGTCTTTCTGAACCAGTTCGCTGATGATGTACACATCATTGGTGATCACCGTCAGCGGGATGTTGTCCAGCCTCCGGGCAATTTCAAGCGTGGTGCTGCCGCCGTCCAGAGCAATAATATCATCCTCGGCAATATGGGCCAGCGCCAGCTGCGCAATCTCCGTTTTTTCATCGGAATATTTATCCAGAGGGTTCTTGGAGGGCAAGATGCCGAACTGGTCGCTCTGGGCCAGCACGGCTCCGCCGTGGACACGCATAATCAGTCCCTGTTCCTCCAGCTTGCTTAAGTCCTCGCGGATGGTTTTTCCAGTCACCTGGAGCTTGTCGCTCAGCTCATTCACCGTTACATCCTTCTGGTTGAGCAAAACTTCCATAATCATCTCGTGCCGCCGTATCGGGTTCATCCGCCTGCCTCATCTTTCCGTAGTTGTTTTTGTTCTATTGTAATTCTTTCATGCCTACGGGGTCCATATCATCATAACGTTTGTTGTCGCCGGCCATGCTCCAGATAAAGGTGTAGTTATGCGTACCCACACCGCTGTGGATGGACCAGCTTGGGGAAATTACGGCCTGTTCATTGTGCATTACGATGTGACGGGTCTCAGTAGGCTCGCCCATGAGATGGAATACAATGGAATCGTCCGGAAGATCGAAATAGAAGTAGGCTTCCATCCGGCGCGGGTGAGTATGGGAAGGCATTGTATTCCACATGCTGCCCGGTTTCAGCTGGGTCATCCCCATAACAAGCTGTGCGCTTTGTACGCCACCTGCATGAATGAAGCGGTGAATAGTACGTTCATTGGAGTTCTCCAAGCCGCCCATTGCGCCGGATTCGGATTCAGCCAGCGTTGTTTTGGTGGTAGGGTAGGACTGATGTGCAGGAGCCGAGTTCAGGTAGAACTTCGCAGGCTTGGCGCTGTCGGCGCTTTTGAAAATAACATCTTTGGCGCCCTGTCCTACATACAGACATTCTTTGAAATCTATTTCATATTCAGTTCCGTCTACAACAACCGAACCTTTGCCTCCGACATTGATCACACCCAGTTCACGGCGTTCCAGGAAGTAAGTAACCCCCAGCTCTTTCAGGTCAGTAGTGAGCACGACATCCTTATTCACCGGATTAGCGCCGCCTACGATCATACGGTCTTCATGGGTCAGGACAAGCTTCAGTTCATCCGGAGCAAAAATGACAGGGATATGGAACTCCTTGCGCAAACGCGCGGTGTCAAATTGCTTAACTTCGTTGGGATGGGATGCGAAACGTCTTTCCATTGAATATTCAATCTCCTTCGCAAACAAATTTTCGTTCGTATAGGTACAATTTAATCCATATACGTTTATTTGGCAAGAGATAATCTTTTTTAGTACGTTTATTTTAGTGCATTTATCGGGTTGGGATATTGCCATATGAACTGAAAGCGTGCACAATAGAACTGGAATAAGAATGAATTTCCAATTGGAGCACCAATTGTTGCGGACTAGGCGTGAACAGGGCAGGCAGTGCAGACCCGTCAGGTAAGTTTCTGGCAGCAGGGGCGGGTGTGTATGGGAGGCGGGCCCGCTGCGGCGGGATCGCCAGAATCAAGGGTAGAAATACCCTTGAAATAGCCCGCTGCGGCGGGATCACCGGAATCAAGGGTAAAAATACCCTTGAAATAGCCCGCTGCGGCGGAATCGCCAGAATCAAGGGTAAAAATACCCTTGAAATGGCCCGCTGCGGCGGAATCGCCGGAATCAAGGGTAGAAATACCCTTGAAATGGCCCGGAGCGGCGGGATCGCCGGAATCAAGGGTAAAAATACCCTTGAAATAGCCCGCTGCGCCGGAATCGCCGGAATCAAGGGTAAAAATACCCTTGAACCGGCCCGCTGCGGCGGCCTCGCGTAAATCAAGGGTAAAAATACCCTTGAACCGGCCCGGTGCAGCGGGCCATAACAGATTTAGAATATAAAAACTGGTGGAGGGGAACGGAAGTGGGAGAATTACAAGCTGGGGCGGGTACATATCAGGCTCGCCAGAACGAAATTATCTATAATATCGCAATCGAGGCAGAACGCCTCCCGCTGCTGGACAGCGGGCTGTGGTTCCATGATGATGTGCGCAACAACTTTTATTATGCTTCTTATCTTTTTGCTGCGGCAGTGGAGCCAGGCTTTGAGCTGCCTTTTGACCGGGAGGCGGCGAAACACAAAGCGGAGGCAGTCCTGCTGGAAACGGTGCTGCTGCAGAACCGGCAGCCTGGCACCCGGTTATACGGGCATTGGCCGCTGGGCCTGAATCCGCTGCCGCGCGAGGCAGCGCCGCATGAGCTGCCGGTGGAGATCATGGGCAGCCTGATGGTCTGGTTCTGCAAGCATTACGGAAGCAGGCTGAATGCCGGATTGCGGATTGCTTTTCATACAGCGATCGGGCATATTTACCGGAGCGGCTTCTACCGTAAGCCGGTGGTTCATTTTGGTCATCATGAGGCCAAATACACAGCGGCGAAGCTGATCTTCGGCAAGCTGTTCGACGATGAGGAGCTGCTGGCAGACGGGCGGAAAAGCCTGGAGAATACACTGGCGTATATCCGGGAGAAGGGAATGCCGGAATACGGCAGTCTGCCGTGGTTCTGGCACTGGGTGCAGGCATTCACCTGCGCATGGGAGCTGGAGGAAGACAGCGGGCTGAAGAATACGCTAGCTGAAATGCTGGATTATCTGTGGAAGGAGCGGGGCCAGTTTTATCTGCAGGGAGCCTGGGCGGGCGCGTTTTCCCGGGGCTGGCCGCATGATGTTCCGGCGGATGGCAACGTGCTGCATGACTATGTGCAATTTGGGGATTTCAAGCTGCCGCAAGCCATGCCCCGCACCGAGTATGCCGGATTCCTGTTCTATGAAGCGCCGGGGCAGGTGCGGGCGGCAGCGCTGAACCGGCAGGCCCCAGTGGAGGTCACCAAGATTACGCAAAAAGTCGTTCCCGACGATCCGAACCCGCAGCCGCTGCTTCATTCGTATGCGTATATTACGGAGAGCTTCGCAGCAGGAGGACTATGGGAGCGTGTAGAGGAGTTCGACAACGAGCAGCTGCGTTGGGCTTTTTCACTGCCAGTGTCTCCTGAATATGCCGTGAACCGGCTGTATTTCTTTCATCCCGGTCAAGGCTATCAGGAAGGCGATCCCCGGCATCAGAGCCGTTATATGGAGGTGCTGTATCACCAGGGCATTGTCCTGGCCTTGTTCCCAGTGCCGGAGGGTGAAGCGGACACGATTGTGGGGGTGCTGCCCAATGGCCAGTGGATGAAGCAACCCGCAGCGCTGTTCGGCAAGGCAGGGGAGGTCTATTTTGCCGTATATCTGTCCCATAACTATCAGCTCAAAGAGCGGGAGGGGTACCTCGAAGTGTCTGCGAACGGGAAGCGGAGCGGAGTGGTTGTGGAGGCCATCAGCGTTAAAGAAGCTGCGGAGCGGGGGACCGGTGATCTTGCGGCGTTTGCGGCAGAACGGGCAGCTCAAGCTCCATCTTTTGAAGCAGGAGCCGCAATGGCAGTTCGATATAACTCCATCAAGGGAGACCACTTGCAATTAAGCACAGATGGTCTTACTGCAACAAAAGCTCTGCTGAACGGCAGTCCCATCTCATTAGATCATTATACGGTTAGCGGCAGCTAGATGAGCTGATCTTATGCGTTAGGTGATTTCTGAAAAGTTAAAAGATCCCGCAGGCACCTCGATAGCCTCCGCGGGTTCTTTGGCGTCGCTGCCGTCAAGGCCGGATTTAATTTCAAATCCTTGGAATCTTATATGGGACTGTATGCAGCGGGAAGTGACTCCACTGAGGATCATTTACGGTGCATACGGTGCCATCGGTTATAGTGTAAAGCACCTCGCCCCGCTGAGTCCGGCATACTCCCCCGATTTGCCAATAGACTGGTTATCCTTTACAGCAACAACCGCTGTGTTTGAACGCCATTACTAGCATCCGGTGGACAAAGCATGGGCAAGGCTGACGGATAATGTGCTGCAGGCTTAAATAACATTTAAGGTGTGAAGGTATTAGAGGAATTGTTGAGAATTATATATTTTAGCGACTCATTTAGTCAGCCGCAAAAAACAAGGATGTTTAGGGGGATTAAGTAGATGGATATGAAATACCCAATTGGCACTTTTCAATTTGACGATGAAATTACTAGCAGTGTTACTAATGTATGGATCAATGAGATTGAAGATTTACCAAGATTATTACGTGATGCTGTAAAAGACCTAGATAATGAACAGCTTGAAACAGCTTACCGTTCCGGAGGATGGACTGTTCGCCAAGTCATACATCATCTTGCAGATAGTCATATGAATGCCTACATCCGCTTTAAATTGGCTCTAACAGAAGAAAATCCGATAATTAAACCATATGACGAAACGAAATGGGCAGAACTAACAGATTATAAATTGCCAATTGATACTTCACTTTTACTCCTCGAAACCTTGCACAAACGCTGGACTAACCTTTTACGTGGTCTAACTCCTGCTGATATGGAAAAGACATTTATTCATCCAGAATCAGGTGAAGTTTCAATAGGTAAAAATATTGGAATATATGCTTGGCACGGTAAGCATCATCTTGCACATATTACTTCTCTGTGTAATCGTATGGGCTGGTAAAAATTTTGTGAACAAATACACTTAAATAAACAGGAATGAGTCTGTCTGGAAGCTGGAGCTGCTGTGGTTGACGGGGAGGTGCCAAAGAGATAACCTAGATGATAACACATGGAAACAGACTTAACTTATTGGAGGAATAGCGTGGCAAAAGCGAAAGTGGCCAAACGGCCGACAAGAGATGAATTTGTGCTGGAGGAAATCGGCAATCAATTGACAGAAGCGATGCAGGAGGCTTCCGAGATTTTGTTGACCGTCTGGGGCAAAGAGGAGCAGGTGCGGGGAACGATCGTCGGCATGGACCCGCGTACCGGCAAGGTGCATGTGAGCTGGGGCGAGGAGCTTATCAAGGTTCCTTTTATGGACATTATGGCCATGGATTTCCCGAGAGATTAACAGAGCAAGCAGATAGAGCTGGCTGAAAGGTCGATGAAGGATGCAATTCACCAAAACCAATGCGATGCGGATTCTGGATACCCAAAAAATCGCTTACGAGATTCATGTGTATGACCATGAGGACGGACAGATTCATGGAACAGCGGTAGCTGAGAAAGTGGGGCTGCCGCCGGAAACGGTCTTTAAGACGCTTGTTGCGCATAGCGGGGCGAACCTGTATGTGTTTGTCATTCCGGTGGCGGAAGAGCTGGATCTAAAAAAAGCCGCCAAAGCGGCGGGAGAGAAGAAGATCGAGATGCTTCCGGTAAAGGATCTGCTGAAATGGACCGGCTACGTGCGCGGCGGCTGTTCTCCTGTAGGAATGAAGAAGCTTTATCCTACCTTTATTGACAGCAGTGCCGGGGCTCTTGCAACAATGGCTGTCAGCGGAGGCAAGATTGGCATGCAGATGGAGCTGGCACCGGAGCAGCTTGCCGGGGTTGTGCATGCCGGGTTCTGCGAGCTGGTTAAATAGGGAATGCGCGTGTCAAAATGCTCCGCCTGATCGTTTCAGAGCGGCAATGTTTTCGGGAAGAAATCATTATAAGAAAGGCCGCTTTCCAATGAAGGAAGGCGGCCTGATTCTTTTTACATATGCTCAGGCCGCTTCCGTCTTCTGAGGTAGGCCCAAATCAAGAATACGGCTGCTAGAGCAATGATAGCGCTAATGATGATAGACTTTGTTAGCTGATTATCGTCATCTGCATAATACGCGGAGGCGATGGTTCCCGACCCGTCCTTCCCGTCATCGGAAGTGTCATTCTGCATCGTCTGCAGCACATCAATCAATCGTTCCGGGGTTTGAGGATCCGGGTTACTGGTTAACCCTTTTGAATCTGTGGATGAGGCCGGTTGTGGAGCAATGATGAATTCCTGATTGCCTTTCTTGAATGCGGCTATATATTCGTCCCGCTCACGGATCAGTGTAGGCTCAGTCACTTCACCCACAACTTGTAGAGAGTGAACCGCATAGGCCAAAGTATTAGGATTCCCTCCAAATTCAGTAACTTGATAAGACCCGTTTGCATCCTTTTGAATGACCATTTTAGATTTGGGTAACCCGTTCAATAAAACAAGAAACTCCCAGTTCTCTTGAGGCGTGAGCGTTTCAAGCAGACTATCGGAAGCCGCTCTAAGCTTACCGCCATCAATAAAATGAATCTGCATTCCTTCGCCTATGGTAATTTCATTAATCTCCGCTTCATTGGCATAACCGTATCCTTCAGGGTCCTTGGACAGCCCTTCTTTAATCAAGGCTAATCCTTCTGTATTCGCAAAAGAAACAACATCTTCAGCTACGGCCCGAGCGGACGCAGGTGTGAACAAAGTCAGAAACAACAAGAATGATGATACAGTTAACAGCAGTGTTTTTTTAATGGGAAGCCCTCCTCTTAAATATATTTGCTGAAGCCATGAAGTCCCCATCTCCAGCTTCTATCGTAGCTTGGCCCGCCTTTAAAGCTGGTGTATACCATGGAGGTTTTTATGCCCCCGCCCGGGTCCATATGCTGAATCCAGTCATTGCCGCCATATGTGTCATACCCATAGATCACTACTGCATGCCCGCCGCTGGTAGAAGTATTCCATTTCCAGCTTACGTATACCGGGCTGCCAAGATTATCAATCTGGTTTTTGACATCACTATACGATAGCGCTCCAGTATGATTCCAGCTGGAGACTCCATAGCTATGAATGCCTGCTTGAACAGTTCCATAGGTTTCACTCTCATTTGTTGCACACCCGGAGGTGCCCTTCACATGATCATAAAAAGAACATTGGCTTACGGAGATTCCGTAATACTGAAGAATGGAAACACCAGCCGCAGCCCAGCACCAATTACTCTTAGCCTGTGCCGCTGCAGGGTAACCTGTTAGATTGGTCGCATACGCCTGGGAAACAATAGAAAAAAGAAAGACTGAAACAAAGGTTCCAACAAGCGTCAATCTTTTTATTGAATATGATTGCATAAAATGCATCTACTCCTTTAAATGGAATAAAATACCTTTTAGAGTCATTTGAAGTATACTGTATATATACTTATATGTAAATATTTTTAATTTTTTATATTTCTGCAATAGTCCTGGCGTGAATTCAATCAGTTGGAGCAGTCATTCCTACTTGGGTTCAAAAAAACAGCGGCAGTCTGTAGACATTACTTTCCTGTCCATGACTGCCGCTGTTTCTATATTGGAGTCTCATATTCTCTTGTTTTCTCCGGACATCAGAAGCGGGCGGCAAGCAGGCCGAGGTATTCCTTAAGTGCCGTTCCGGTATTATTCATTGCACCTGGAGAAGGCGTAAACATGGCCGGATACAGGTCGTTTCCCCGGCTAGCCGTGTAATCCGTTGGATAGGCAAGCGGTGCCAGTCCGTTATCCTTGAAAAAGGCCATGGCCCGGGGCATGTGAAAGGCCGAGGTAACCAGAATGGGGTGGCGAAGCCCCTTGCTGTTCATCATGGATGCGGTATTGACGGCATTCTGCTCGGTATTCAGCGACCGGTTCTCGGCCAGAATATCGCTCCCGGGAACACCAAGGCCGATCAGCTGCCGCTTGGCGATATCCGCTTCGTTGCCGCTGTCGGGAAAGACCTGGCCGCCGGAGAACAGGATCGGCAGTCCGGTCTGGCGGTACAGCCGCACTGCGGTCAGCAGCCGGTTGGCCGCCGAGCCGTACAAATTGCCTTCCCCGTCAATGTCCGGGGTTCCGGAGGTGGCTCCTCCCCCCAGTACGACTATTACATCGCCCTGCAGCAGCTCAGGCTTATCATACTGCCGCTCTAATCCGCCCATCAGCAGCTTGCTGATCCATGGAGTCATGGAGAGATAGAGCAGGAGAGTAACGCCAAGCAGAGCCAGGGCCGGGCGGCGGCTTCGCCGCCACAGCCAGACCGCCAGCCCCAGCAGCAGGATGACGAAAAGTCCGGGAGGCAGCACGAAGCTGTACACAAATTTTATGAAATAGATCATCAGGTTCACCTCGTTATGTATATTTCTGGTTGTATTGTACCATGAGCATAGGAGCAAGGCCCAGAGGCTGCGGCGCAAGACCGGTTTATTTTCTGGAGAACATTGGTTGATTTTGTGACTCCAAGCACGTACTATTATGGTATTACTTAGGGTTCGAAGGAGTGTGGCCTGTGCTTGAACTAGGTTTTGACGATCCGGAGAAGCTGGTGGCCGTTGCACATGCGTTGTCGACCCGCTCCCGGGTCGATATTCTCCATTTACTGAATTCGCGGAATTTGAACGTAATTGAAATCGCCGAGGCGCTGAAGCTGCCTGTATCGACGGTAGCCAACAATGTGAAGGTGCTGGAAGCGGCGCGGCTGATCAATACGGAGCTGCTGCCTGCTTCCCGCGGGGCGATGAAGGTATGCAGCCGCAATTACGACGATATACATATTGCCCTGAATGAGGAGAAGTCTGTGCGCAAGGGGGCTGTGAGTGTCTATGAAATTGAGGTGCCGATCGGCCATTACAGCGATTGCGATGTATCGCCGACCTGCGGCATGGCTGATGCGGAAGCCATGCTGGTCCGCGAGGATGAACCGGCGGGCTTCTACCATCCCAAGCATGTAGGCGCGCAGATTATCTGGTTCCGCAAAGGATATATCGAATATTTGCTCCCGGTGGAAGTGCCGAAGGGCTCCAGAGTCGAATCGCTGGAGGTGTCGATGGAGATTTGCTCGGAAGCTCCTAATTACGACAACAATTGGCCGTCGGATATATCGGTATGGATCAACGGGGTCGAGATTGGCATGTGGACAAGCCCCGGTGATTTCGGAGGCAGACGGGGCAAACTGAATCCGGCCTGGTGGTGGGATTCCTCTACACAATACGGCCTGCTCAAGACATGGAGGGTCGACAGGGATAAGACAACACTCGATATGGAAAAGGTATCGGATGTAAGCCTGAGCCAGCTTAATCTGACCCAAAGCCCGAAGATCCGGCTGCGCATCGGTGTGAATCCCGAGTCTATTCATCAGGGCGGCGTCAATTTGTTCGGCCGGAGCTTCGGCGACCATGCCCAGGAAATTATGATGAAGCTGAGCTTTACCCGAGACGAAGAAGATCAGAACCATTAGTACAGTTAATCTGTAACTAATGGTTTTTTTCATGCTCATTATTACTAAAAATCGATATGAAAGCGTTGACATTAAGATTATATCTCCTTATAATCGTCATTAGATACAAAATACATGTAATAAAACAAATAAATTGTTTTGTATCTAGAATACAATAAAGGGGAGACAGGAATGAAGAAAAGAAACACCGGTTTTCTGGCCTTAGCTTTCATACTCTCATCTTCGCTGGTACTCGGCGCTTGCGGCAGCAATAACAATGCCGGAGGCGCAGCAAACGGCAACACAGGCAGCAGCCCTGCTCCATCTGCGGATAACAGCACAGGGGGAAATACAGGAACTGAAGGCAGCGGTGAAGCCGTCAACCTGTCGTTCTGGACCTTGTTCGACGGCGGCGACGGGGACAACATGCAGAAGCTGGTTGATGAATTCAACAAAAGCCACCCTGATATCAAGGTGAAGAACACGAAGCTCGTCTGGGCGGAATACTACACCAAGCTGATTACCGCCGTAGGGAACGGCAACGGCCCGGACATCGGCATTTCCCACACCTCCCGGCTGCCGGATCTGATCAACCAGGGAGTTGTAACCGATCTGGACGCAGTGGCCGGAGAAGCAGGCGTCGACTGGGCGACTTTTAATCAGAATCTGCTGGATGCAACGGTTGTGGACGGCAAACATTATGCCGTGCCGATTGATACCCATCCTTTTATTATGTACTACAACAAAAAACTGCTGAAGGAAGCGGGGCTGCTGGGCGATGACGGTAAACCGGTGCTTGAGCAGTCCGCAGACGGTTTGCTGGCCTTTTTGAAGACATTGAAGGAGAAGCTTCCGGCCAAAACGACCCCGTTTGCCCTTTCCAATTCGAATGACGATCCTTACCGCTTGTGGTGGGCGCTGTATTCACAGCTTGGCGGCAATGATCTGGTATCCGATGATCTGAAGAAAGCCGAAATCGACAAGGCGAAAGGCATCCAGGCGGCTGAATATATTCAGAAGCTGTTCACTGAAGGCTATATCAAGAAAAATGATCCTGACTTCTACAAAAACTTCCAGAGCGGCACTGCGGCGATCATGATGACCGGCGTTTGGGCCACCGGAACCTGGGAAGCGACGAAGGGGCTGGAGTTCGGAGCGATGCCGATTCCCAAGCTGTTCGGCCAGGAAGCGACCTGGGGCGATTCCCACACGATTATTTTGCCGCTGACTAAGTCCGAAGACCCGGCCAAACGAAAAGCCGCATTGATTTTTGCCGACTATGTAGCCGAGAACGGGCAGATTTGGGCAAAAGCAGGCCATATTCCCTCCAAACCATCGGTTCTGGAGAAGCCGGAATACAAAGACATGCCTTACCGCAGCGATTATGCCGCTGTTGCCGGTACGGTGAAATTCAACAAACCGTCGACTAAGAACTGGCAGATCCGTGATAATGTCTCCTTCAAAATCCTCAATGAAGTATGGGCTAATAAAATGAAGCCGGCTGAAGCCATGGACAAAATGGAGGCAGGCGTGCAGAAAGAGCTGGATAAATAGCCATGCAGGCGGCAATGCACAGGTCTTATGGCGGTGATTCTCGCGGCCTGTGCGCCGTTTTGGGGAGAGGTGACCTGAATGAAGATGAAAAAATGGAGGGCGGATGCGCAGGCGCTGCTGTTCCTGCTTCCCTTTCTGATTGTATATGGCCTGTTCACCATCTGGCCGATGTTCAAGGGCGTGGAAATGACTTTTTACAAATGGACCCTGATCCGCAAAATGGATTTCCTGGGCTGGGACAATTACAGCAAGGTGCTGCAGGACCGGGAGGTATGGGAAGCGCTTGGGCATTCGCTTATCTTTGTCGTGCTGACTACACCGACTATGCTTGTGCTGTCTATTTCACTGGCGCTGATTGCCAACCGGAAGTCCGTGCTGCAAAAGTTTTACCGCAGTATTTTCTTCATCCCCAGTGTGCTGTCCGTCGCGGTAGCTTCCTATTTGGGCTTGTTCGTATTCCAGCCGTATACCGGACTGGTGAATTCCGTACTCCATTTAATTCATCTGCTTCCCGGGGGTACGGAAATATTTTGGCTGACGGAAACCCGTCTCGCCTGGATTGCCATTACGCTGATCACCCTCTGGTGGACAGTAGGCTTCAACTTTATTCTGCATTTATCCGCGATTCAGGAAATTCCGGACGAAATTTACGAGGCGGCCCGCCTTGACGGAGCGGGGGACCGGCAGATGTTCTGGCGGATTACACTTCCCTATCTGGCTCCGATTACGAAGACGATTACCATGCTGCAGATTATCGCATCGTTCAAGGTGTTCATGCAGATTTATATTGTGACCGGCGGCGGACCGCTCGATTCGACCCGGCCGATTATCCAGCTGATCTATCAGACCGGCTTCAAGAGCAATGATCTGGGCTATGCAGCGACCATGTCCTACCTGCTGTTCGTGATTCTGCTGGTGCTGTCGGCGCTGCAATATTGGATGAATAACCGCAAAGGAGCGGAACTGTCATGAAATGGGTCTACCGTTTGGTTTCATTATTCATAGCCGTGCTGTTCGCGGGGCCGCTGGTGTGGATGCTATTCGTATCGGTCAAAGAAGAAGGCATGAAGATCATCACGGTGATGGACTGGTTCACTCCGCCCTATTCATTGGCGGTGTATCAGGAAATCCTTAGCGGCACCAAGCTGACGAACTGGATCGGGAACAGCCTGCTTGTTGCTGTTTTTGTGACAGTGCTGACCGTAGCTGCTGCAGCATTGGCCGGGTTTGCCTTATCCAAAATCCCCTTCCGTTACCGCACACTGATGTTTTTTGTGGTGCTGGCCGGGCTGCTGATTCCCGGTGAAGCAACGATTATTCCGCTGTACCAGGTGGCGAAGGATATGAATCTGCTGAATTCCTATCAGGGGTTAATTATTCCGGCGCTGGCTTCCCCTGTAGCGGTCATTGTGCTGAAAAGCTTTTTTGACGGCATCCCGAACGACCTGCTGGAGAGTGTACAGATCGACGGGGGCGGCAGCTGGCGGATCTTCATGCGCATCATGCTGCCGCTCTGCCGCCCGGCGCTGGCCTCTATGGCTATTCTGACCTTCATCGGTTCATGGAACAATTTCCTCTGGCCGTTTCTGTCCATCACCGACGACAACCTGTTCACACTGCCGATGGGCATTCCGACCCTGATCAGCCAGTACTCCGAGGATTACGTCAAGCCGATGGTCGTCAACGCGATTGCTTCGATCCCGATCATTGTGCTGTTCGTTATTTTTGAACGCCAGATTGTCAAAGGGATCAGCATGTCGGGGATTAAAGGTTGACCATTGTGATAAGAACAGATTTTAACTAAAGACATGGAGAGGACAGGTATAAGTTCAATGACGACAAAATCTTATATTCCCAATTACCCCAGACCACAGTTTGTGCGCAAGGAATGGCTTGATTTAGATGGAGAATGGAATTTCAGCTTTGATGATGCCAATCGCGGAGAGGCGGAAGGATGGTATGCCGCGTTCCCGGAGGCCCGGAAGATTACGGTTCCCTTCACTTATGAAACGGCCGCCAGCGGGATCGGTATTGAGGAATTTCACCCCAATGTCTGGTATGAGCGGACACTGGAGCTTCCTGCGGAGAACGCCGGGAAGCGGGCGATTCTGCATTTCCAGGGTGTGGATTACCGGGCAAAATGCTGGGTGAACGGCTCCTATGTCGGCCTGCATGAAGGAGGATATGCCGCCTTTTCTTTTGACATTACCCCGTTTGTGACGTTTGGTGCCGCCAACCGGATTGTGCTCAAAGCCGAGGACAGCATGGACCGCACACAGCCCCGGGGCAAGCAGCGCTGGATCTCTGACAGTTTTGAATGCTTCTATGTGCAGACGACCGGGATATGGAAATCCGTCTGGCTGGAATGCGTAAGCGAAACACGGATCGATTCTGTGAAAATGACACCGGATGTTGACCGGCATATGATCCGCTTCGATTTCCGCATGGCAGGCCTCACGGAGGGGCCGGAGCTTACACTCGATACGCTGATTTCCCTGAAAGGGCAGCAGGTGAAGCGGTTCAGTGTGGGCATTGACCGTGATCTGGTGAGCCTTGAGATGGATGTGCTGCATGAGGCTGCAGGGCCTTGGCTGCAATGCCTGTGGTCGCCGGAGGCGCCAAATCTGTTTGACGTTGAACTTACGCTGCTTCGCGGTGAGGAAAGCGTAGACCATGTGTATTCATATTTCGGTATGCGTAAAATCTCCATTGACAACGGCCAGATTCTGCTTAACAACAGGCCGTTATACCAGCGTCTGATTCTGGATCAGGGGTACTGGACCGGCAGCCATTTGACACCGCCGGATGAGCAGGCACTAATTGATGACATTGATTGGATTGCGGAAATGGGCTACAACGGCCTGCGCAAGCACATGAAAATTGAGGATGCCCGTTTTCTGTATTGGTGCGATGTGAAGGGGATGCTGGTGTGGTCGGAAATGGCCGCTACCTATGAATTCAATGATCTTGCCGTCGAACGCTTCACCCGGGAGTGGCTGGAGGTTGTGCCGCAGCAGTATAATCATCCTTGCATCATCACCTGGGTTCCATTCAATGAATCGTGGGGAATTTCCGCCATTGCCAAGGATGTCAGACAGCAGAAATTCACGGAGGGCATCTATCATCTGACCAAAGCGATCGACCCTTACCGTCCGGTCGTGACGAACGACGGCTGGGAGCATACCGTTTCGGATATTCTGACCCTGCATGATTATGTAGAAGCCGGAGAACAATTTCTGGCCACTTATGCCGACCAAAATTCCATCGTTAATAATAGGGTCTCCTTCAATAACTACAAATTTGCCTGGGCTGAAGGATATGCCTACAAAGGACAGCCGGTCATCATCAGCGAGTTCGGCGGCATTGCCTTCCAGACGGACAGCGGCTGGGGGTATGGAAACCAGGTGAAGACCGAGCAGGATTTCCTGGAGCGCTTCCAGGCGATTACTGCGGCGATCAAAGCAACGCCATACATCAGCGGCTACTGCTATACCCAGGTAAGCGATGTGCAGCAGGAAGTAAACGGCCTTCTGACAGAAGACCGCAAGCCAAAGGTTCCGCTCAGCAAGATCCGCGAGATTAATCTGGGTTAGATTTGAGGGATTGTCCCAAATAAGACGGTTTCAGTTCGTAAGTTGAATTGGAGCCGTTTTTTTGTTTGCCGGGGGAGTACAGAATTCTAAAAAAACTGCTATTCAACCTTAAAAAGCTTCATCCTTGCCCCGGGTCTGGCATGATACAGTAAAGTAGGAAACCCCTAATCCATAAGACAAAATGGCAAATCTTGCGCAATTGTGTGCTGTAGACAAAGATGAGGCAAGGTCTGATATGATAGAATTGCGGGCAACAGGCAACAGCCTCCTTTTGAACAGATACTAAACAGATACTAGACAGACATACGGAGGGATAGCGATGAACAGAAGCATCCGGGTGCTACTGGCCGATGATGAACCGGTTATCCTGCGCGGACTGAAGAAGCTGATTTCCTGGGATACGCTCGGCTTGGATATTGTAGGAGAAGCAAAGGACGGGATCGAGCTGAAGGCGATGATTGACACCTGCACGCCTGATCTGGTCATCAGCGATATCAGCATGCCGGGCTTCAGCGGTATTGATATTATTCGGGACATCCATGAGTCGGGGCGTCCGGTCAAGGTTGTTTTTATAAGCGCTTACCAGGAGTTTTCATATGCCCGGCAGGCGGTACAATACGGGGCACTGGACTACATTGTGAAACCTGTGAACACAGGCCAGCTGGAGCAGGTGGTGGGACGGGCCGCGGCGGTGATCCGCCAGGAGTCTGAAGAAGAGCGCAACAAGGAAATGCTCAAATCCTATGAACGCAAAAATCATTCCATTACTGTAGAGGAGCTCCTTGAGCTCTTGACCGACGGCAACAAAGGAGCGGCATCCACGCTGGCCCGGATGGGAAACATAGCGATAACCCGTTATGCCAGCGTATGTGTCCTGGAAATGGATGAATATAGCGGCCAGGCCTCACGCTGGGAGGAGCGGGAACGCAAGCTGGTGGAATTTGCCCTGTCCAATATTATCAAAGAAACCGTGGAGGCTGGGGGCAACGGCTATGTTTTCCGCAAAGGGGAGCGTTTCGCAGTATTGCTTCAGCATGAGCAGGAAATGGAACCGGAGCGGATGATGCTGGATCTCCATCACAAAATCAACAGTTACCTGAAGCTCCAGGTCTCGATTGGCATCGGGCGGCCGGTAAGCGGAATGGAGGAAGCCGGCGAATCCTACCGCAGCGCATTGAAAGCGCTCAAAACCCGCTATTTTACCGGGCTTAACCGGGTGCTGCGGGAAGCGGGTAATCAGGAGACAACTGTGGCGGTATCCGAATGGGCGGCGGCTCAAGCAGCACTTACAGAAGCGCTCAAATCACTGGACAAGGAGCAGGTGCCTGTCCTGGCGGCCAGGCTGCTGGAAACGGTCCGGCTTTTGTCCGGAAACCGCAGGAACCAGGCGGTCACCCATGTGTACAATTCCATCCTTCAGCTGGAGCAGGAGCTTGCCGGCTTTGGCGTGGATGCCGGGCTGGTGGACCCGGAAGATCTGCCGCTGCTGGAAAAGCTGGAGGATGCCCCGACCTTTGACGCATTGAAGCAGCAGTTTGAAGACGTGCTGAAGCGGCTCGCTGACCAGCTGGCCTGTAAGTTGAACGGCAAGGAGATGCCCCAACTGCTGCAGGTGAAGGCTTTTGTCGAAGAGCATTATGCAGAGAATATTACTCTGGAGTCGATGGCCGCTCTGGTCTATATGAATCCCTACTATTTCAGCAGCTTTTTCAAAAAGCATACCGGACAGAATTTTAAAAACTATGTTACCCAAACCAGAATGGATCATGCGCTGCGGCTGCTGCTGCAAACCGATCTGATGGTCTACGAGATTGCGGAACGCGTCGGCTACAATAATGCCCGGCATTTCAGCGATATGTTCAAGAAACATTTCGGCAAGCTGCCCCAGGAGTATAAACAATCGGTGAAGCAGTAGCAGCTTATCAGAGAAAAGGGGGGGTTCGTGCTGATCTGGGGGCGGAGATCCAAAAGTATTTTTGTCAAATTCTCGGCATCATTTCTGCTGGTGGGACTGATTCCCCTGCTGGCGCTCAGCCTCTTCTCCGTGAAGACCTTCTCCAGCTATGTGGAGCGGTATACCACCAGCAATCTCCAGCAAATGGTGCTGTATATGAGCTATAATCTGAACTCGGCGTTCAACCAGTACAATGAAGTCTCCAAGCTGATGTATACCGGGCGTTATGAAGGCTTTATTGACAGCTATAAGCAGGACCAGACCGCCAACGTCAATGAGCTGGAGCAGATCAACACCATTCCGATTGATTCTTTTCTAAAAACAGTGCTGTTCAGCGACCCGTATATTTCAAGCGCCGTGTTTGTCCGCCAGTCCGACGGCAAGCTGTATTCCCAGGAAAAAGAAAACAGATCGCTGGATACGAATTCGTTTCCCGCAGCCGAATGGCTGGAGACTATGGCTCCCAATCCGTCCGCAGTAGCTATCTTTCCTACACATACCGACCAGTATTTCTTCCGCTCGAGCAGAAAGGTGTTCACGATTGGACGCAGCCTGATTGATACCTCTGGAAAAGTAACCCAAGAACCCAAGGTGGTAGGCACGCTGTTTCTGGATATTGATATTTCGTTGTTGGAACAATTTTTCAGGGAGCTGAGCCTGGGTGACAAGGATGAGCTGTATCTTCTGGATGGGGAAGGCAAGGTCTACTTCAGCAATCAGAATCTGCCGGAAGGGTCGGTTGCAGCCGCCGTTCAGACAAACCGGGAGATGATCGAGCTTAGCGAGGATATTCCGTTTCTGAATGGCAGGGTGGTTGCGCGGATTCACCGCGGCAGTCTGTTCGAGCAGCTGTTATCGGCCAGAGCGGCTGTCTACATTGCCATTATGATCTGTGCTTTTGTGATGATTGTGATGGGGGCGTGGTTCTCCAGGCGTCTGGCGGCGCCGATCCGCGAAATAATCAAGCAGATGGCCGTTGTGGAGTCCGGCAAGCTGGATACCCAGTTGTCTGTGAACACGAATGATGAAATGGGCAGGCTCGCCCACGGGTTCAACCGGATGGTGGAACGGCTTCAGATCTATATCGACGAGGCTTATGTAGCGCAAATCAAGCAAAAGCAGACGGAGCTGAACGCGCTGAAGAGCCAGATCCGGCCGCATTATTTGTATAATACGCTTGAAGTGATCCGGATGAACGCTGTGGATAAGGAAGCTGGAGAGGTTGCAGATATGATCCTTGCCTTGTCCAACGAACTGAAATATGTCATTGATTATGGTGAGGACCGGGCAAGCATCCGCAGCGAGCTGGAGCATTTGCAGAATTATTTCTATATTATATCTGTCCGTTTCGAGAACCGTTATGAGCTTGTTCTGGATATTGCCCCGGAGGTTCAGATGGATTGGCCGATCCTGAAGCTCTCGCTCCAGCCGATTGTAGAGAATGCCGTTCAGCATGGACTCCGTCTGCAGGGAAAGGGAACAGTAGGGATTACCATGGAAAAGAAAGACCGGGTGCTTGCGATCACCATTTATGATGATGGCGTCGGCATGAGCCGGGAAGCTCTGGCGAGGATTACCCAAACACTGGAAGATCCCGAAGCGCCCAGCAAAAATGTGGGTCTAAAAAACGTGCATGAGCGGATACGCTCGACGTTTGGAGAAGACTATGGGCTGTCCATCAACAGCCGGGAGCATGTCGGAACCTCAATTACACTGTTATTCCCGATAATAGACTGAACACCCGGCGTATACAAGATACCGCCGTCAGTTGGACGAATAGAAGAAGGCCGTCTATCCGGCGTTATATCACAAGATTAGTAGGAGGTAACAGCTAGAGATGCAGAGGAAACAATGGATGCGGCTGCAGGCAGTGCCGCTGGCGGCTATACTCCTCCTCACTGCTTGCAGGGGCCACGGTACAGGAAATTCTCTTGTCACATCAGGCGGAGCAGCAGAGCCTAAGAAAGAAGTGCATTTCAGCATCGCATATGCTGCGGGAGACCCGGCCACCAAGCAGGCCATCGCGGCCACCATTGAAGCCTTCATGCAAGCCCATCCGGATATTATCATTCAGGACAGCAGTGAGCTGTCCTCCAGCGCATATCTGGATTGGCTGAAGCTCAAGGATGCGGTAGGCGAGTTTCCTGACCTGGTGGAAATCCGGGATACCGATGCGTTTGCCAGTGCAGGAAAAATCGTAGAGCTGCCCTCCGGGCTGCTGGAACTGTTCGACAATCTGCCGCAGGTGAACGGCAAGGTGTGGAACGCTCCTCTGTTCGTAAGTGCGCCGCAAGGAATCATATACAGTAAACAAGCATACGCCCGTGCGGGAATCACCCGGCTCCCGCAAACCTATGGCGAATTCCTGGACATACAGAAGAAATTGAAGGCCGTGGGGATGACACCTCTGGTGGTTGGAGCCAAGGATATTTTTCACTTGGGCTTCTGGGTGAACAAGTTCCTGATCGATGAAGTCTATGACAAGGACCCGGACTGGAACGCCAAACGCACAGCGAAGCAGGTCAGCTTCACCGATCATAATGTGGTTCAGGCGATGACAAATTTCAAGGAGCTGTTCCAAACTGACGTTAACGAAGGCTGGTTGAGCACCAATGATAACCAGACCGCCTCTATGCTTACATCAGGCAAGGCTGCCCAGCTCTATTCGGGAACATGGATGTTCTCGCAGATTGAGGAAGCTGATCCCGGTTTTGAGTATGGCTTCTATGCCCTGCCTGACCGCAGCGGCAAACGGAATGTAGTCGGTCTGCCTTCGCCAACCGGCTGGTCGCTCTCTGCGGAAGCCGCCAAGGATACGGAGAAAACGGAAGCGATTAAGGAATTCATCCGCTTTTTCTTTGCGCCTGAACCGTACTCGAAATTTCTGGCCGGGATCAATGGCCTTCCCTCCACGAAGGAGAAGATAACCTATGATACGGGGGAGCAGATGCAGGAAGCCCTGAAACTGATGGCCGACCCGGATGTGACCAAATCGCTGATGATCAACAACTGGTGGGGGGATAATCTGATTCCGCCGGATTTCCGCAACTGGTTTTATAAACTGCTGGAGGAGATGATCCTTACTGACGGAGATGTCACCGAATATATGAACCGGGCAGACCGGGAATATGACCGCCAGGTGCAGGACAATTAGCTGTGACAGAGAAGGTTGGGGCAGAACCGGATAGCAATAACTGCATATGAACTCAGACGGGGGATCTATGATCCTCCTTTTTTTGTTTTGTAGGAAACTATGATTACTTCTGCAGGTGGGGATAATATACTTTGGACGAATTTGAAACGAACAACGGCAGAAATCCCTTGTTGGGGCGCCGAAGACCGAATTCTGAGGGGGAGCCGGTCTAAATATCCTATTTCCATCTAGACAATTACTTACCGGTTTCTTCGCAAGTGCTAGTTGGAAAAAAGGAACTTATTTTTCCGAAAATTAAGAAATCCTGAGGGTTAAGTGGAAAAAGTAAACCTAATAGAGCCACTTTTCTTGAACAATGGCGAAAAGAGCAGAATTAGTGTCCCTTTTTCCACTTCATCTGCCCGAGGATAAGGTACTCCGGAAAATTAGTTAACCTTTTTCCACTTAAAAAGTTGCCGTAGGATTCCTCTTAAATTTACCGCATACGCGGCTTAAAAAAGTTCATTCTAACGAAAGTTTAGGAATGCTATTCTTGTAGCAAGGAAACGCTTACGAACGATGATGCGCACATCGAGCCCCGGTTTCCGGCCCATTAAACAAGACTAAGCCAATACACTTTCGAACCAGAACTTATAGGGGGTTACTCTCATATGCAAAAGAAAACAATGACTAAGCTGTCGGTGCTGCTCCTGGCGGCCACAACAGTCTTATCGGCTTGCGGAAGCAACAATAACAACAGCAAAGCTGGCAATACCGGCGGAAATACGGCTGCCTCACAATCACCGGATGCCGCTGCCACGGATGCCAAGAAAGAAGTGAGCTTCTCGATCGGGTATGCAGCCGGCGACCCTGCCACCAAAAAAGCCATCGCAGCTACCGTAGAAGCGTTCATGAAAGTAAGTCCCAATGTGAAGATCAAAGATATCAGCGAAACAACTTCATCGGCGTATCTGGATTGGCTGAAGACCAAGGACGCTGTAGGCGAATTTCCGGATCTGGTGGAGATGCGTGATACCGAGGTTTTTGCCGACGCCGGTAAAATTGTTGAACTGCCAAGCGATCTGCTGGAGCTTTTTAAGGACCCGCCTCAGGTTAAGGGCAAAGTGTGGAACGCACCCATGTCCGTAAATGTGCCGCAAGGCATTATTTACAGCAAAAAGGCTTATGCCGATGCCGGAATCACCGAGCTTCCCAAAACCTATGATGAATTCATTACCATCCAGGACAAGCTGAAGACAAGCGGGATTACACCAATCGTGGTCGGCGGCAAGGATATTTTCCATATGGGCTTCTGGGTGAACAAGTTCCTGATTGATGATGTCTATACCAAAGATCCGGACTGGAACTCCAAGCGCACTGCCAAAACCGTCAGCTTCACAGATCCCAATGTCGTTCAAGCCATGACGGATTTCAAGGACCTGTTCACCAATTATGTCGATAAAGGCTGGCTCAGCACAGGAGACAATCAGACAGCCTCCATTCTCGTATCCGGCAAAGCGGCCCAGCTGTTCTCTGGAACCTGGATGTTCTCACAGATTAAGGAGGCTGACCCGAATTTTGAATTTGGCTTCTATGCCGTTCCTGACCGTGAAGGTAAAGTCAATGTTATCGGTCTGCCGTCACCGGCCGGATGGTCGCTGTCCGCTGAGGCTGCTAAGGACGCCGGCAAAACACAGGCCATTAAAGATTTCATCCGTTTCTTCTTTGCACCTGAGCAGTATGCCGCTTACCTGGCCAGCATCAATGCCATTCCGTCCACAAAAGAAAAGGTGATCTATGAAACCGGCGAGCAAATGCAAGCAGCCCTGGACCTGATTGCCGATCCTAACGTAACCAAGTCGCTGGCGATTAACAACTGGTGGGGGGACAATCTGATTCCGCCGCAGTTCCGTAACTGGTATTACAAGCTGCTGCAGGATTTGGTTGTGAAAAACGGCGATGTAGCCGGCTACATGAAGCAGGCGGACACGGAATACGACGCCCAGGTCAAAGCCAACGCACAATAAACAGATCATGGTCCGGCGGGGAGCAGCTGCGCAGCAAAGGCGGCGGGCCCCTCTGGCGGAACACCTCCGGGAGGGAGAGCAATCATGGCTACAGCAGTAACAAGAATAGACAAGCCGCTAACGGCAGCCATACCAAAGAAAAAGAAGAAGTGGCAGTCCTATGCACTGTTGTTTATACTACCATCATTTTTAATATATACCCTGTTTGTTATCGTTCCTACGGCAGGAAGCATCTATTTGAGCTTTACTTCATGGGACGGCATCAGTGAGGATGTCCGGTATATCGGCTTCGCCAATTTTGTGGAGATCTGGCAAAGTCCCCGGGTTCATAACGCGTTGAAGAACACACTGGTCATGACGGTCAGCCTGGTGCTGCTGGAAAATATTGCGGCCATAATGCTGGCTGTGCTGGTGGATAAGGTCCGCTGGTTCCGCAATTTGTTCAGAAGTATTTTTTATTTCCCCACACTCCTCAGCGGTATTGTTATGGGGTTTGTCTGGGCCATGATTCTGAACTACAATTTCGGTGTGTTTAATCAGATTCTGGATGCCATCGGACTGGGAAGCTGGGTGGTCGACTGGCTCGGCAATCCGAAGTATGCGATGATTTCGATTATTTTGTCTACGGTCTGGAAGGGCGCGGGCTATTACATGATCATCTATCTGGCAGGGCTGCAGGGCATTCCCGCCGAGCTGAATGAAGCGGCAAGCATTGACGGAGCCAGCGGATTTCAGCAGTTCCGCCATATAACCTTCCCGCTGCTCGCCGGTTCGATGACAGTATGTCTGGTCCTCTCGATGATCAGCGCACTGAAGATTTTTGACCAGATCGCGGTGATGACCGATGGAGGTCCGGGCTTCGAGACGGAGACATTAACCTATATTATTTATAAGGTAGGCTTTGGTGAACTTAGGCAGGGCTTTGGTACGGCACTTGCCATGGTGCTGTTCCTGATCATCATGCTTATCACGGTCATCCAAGTGAAATTCCTCCGGAAACGGGAGGTGCAGATGTAATATGACGCTACAAGCCAAAAAAAGATGGGGAGAAATTGCCCTGCTTGCCATAACGGTTCTGCTGGCGATTATTTTCTTTTTCCCGATTTTCTTCAACCTGATGTCGGCCTTTAAAAGCAATGCGGAAATCATGAAGGATGCAATTGCCTTTCCGAAAGGATTGTATCTGGACAGCTTCAAGTACCTGCTGACGGAAACGGATTTCCCCAGAGCCATTGTGAACAGCCTGATTCTGACGCTCGTTTCGATCGTGGCCCAGGTGCTGATTATTCCAATGGCGGGTTATGCGATTGAACGCAGGGATACCCGGTGGACGAAGATGGTGTTCCTGTATTTCCTGGCAGGGATGATGATTCCTTTTCAGGCGTATATGATTCCGTTATTCAAAGAACTCCGGATGTTCGGTTTGTACGGAAGCCTGGCCGGTCCGATCCTGGTCTATGTCGCCGGTGCGGTCGGCTTCGGCTGTCTGCTCTATACGAGCTTTGTCAAAGGAATTCCGAAGGAGATCGAGGAGGCGGCGGAGATTGACGGCTGCAGCCGGTACGGGATCTTCTGGAAAATCGTCTTTCCGCTGCTGGGACCGGTTACGGCAAGTATGGTCGTGCTGAACGGCCTCGGGATCTGGAATGACTTCCTGATGCCGATGCTGGTGCTGCCTTCCGGCGAGCCGAAGACCATGGTCGTGGAAATCTACCGGTATATCGGAGAATTTTCCTCCCGCTGGGATATGATCTTTGCCGGAACTGCAATGTCAGTGGTACCTGTCCTGATCGTGTTCATAGCTCTGCAAAAGTATTTTGTCAAAGGGATAGCTTCGGGAGCTACCAAGGGGTAAGCTATCATACAATCAAAGGGTCAGGCAAGCCATTGTTAAAACAGTGGCTTGCCTGACCCTTATTTGCGTGCTGCGGCGTAGTATCGTGCTCATATAAGCAGCCGGATTCAGCTCTCCGCTTGTCCATGACAACCGCCGTGGTGCCGTCCACATCTTGTGAACTATTTGGACTCTGCTGTCAACTGGCGGTAAGCCATGGGCGGCAGGCCGGTCCAGCGCTTGAACTGCTTGCTGAAATGGGAGACATCGCGGTAGCCGAGCCGGTGGGCAATGGCCTCGACGGACAGGCTGTTGTCCAGCAGCATCAGCTTCGCGTGGCGGATAATCAGCCCGGACAGGTATTGTCTGGGCGACATTCCGTAGATGTGCCGGAATGCCCGGTTGCAGTGGTTCGGGCTGTAGCCCAGCCGTGCGGCAATGTCCTCAATGCCGCCGCCTCTGCTGCCGGTTGCTGCAGCTGTAAAGACCGATTCCTGCAGCAATCCTTCCACTGCATTTGCGAGAGCAACGGTATTCTCTGTAATCCCCGGCTGCGCGCTGCGCGTGGCCACAGGGGTCTCGGACAGCACCCATGCGCTAAGTGCAGCGAACAGCTGCAGGGAGGCATTCAGCCTTACCAGCCGGTTCCGCTGAGCATCTTCAGCCTCCGTGAGAATCGCCGTGCGGATCATCACATCCAGCGCTGAGCGGATCGCCAGCAGTACCGACGATTCGCCGCTGAGACTGACGGCATCCATCGTCAGGAGCGCGCGCCGCAGCGACAGATCATCGATATCAAAATGCAGGCAATAATAGGTCATGTCCCCCGCAGAATCAGCTCCAAAACTGGCATGTCTGACTCCGGGTCGGATGAACAGGATGTCCCCGCATTCCTGCACATAGGATTGCCCGCCTACAGTCATGTGCTGCCTTCCCTGCAGTACGAGGTTGATTTCGAACATCGGATGGGTATGCTCGGGGTATTGCCACTGCGCGTTGACTTTGCGCCAATGGGCTGCGTAGATGTGGAAAGCCGCTTGCAGATCCGGGGACATGCGGCCGTCCAAAGAATGTTCAATACCGGGAAAATTCACGTTCATGGGTATCCTCTTTTTCACTGGAATATATGGATTGATTATAGCATAGCCGGATTCATTCGTTCGATTTGCCCAAATAATAGGCGGCTTTGAACCTGTCACGGGAGCAGGGGGATAGCTAACATAGAGATAGAGTCCGGTAATACCGGAGAATAGCTGGAGGGAGTGCTTTAAGTTATGCCGAAGAATCAATTTTTCAATGCCCATCATTCACCGATTGGAGCGTTTGCGAGTTTTACCCTGGGCTTCAAAGGAGCCGCAGGCGGCTTCGATCTGGAAGGCGGCAAGCCGCCCAGACACAACATATTTATCGGCCTTGCCCGGGAGGACGGCAATGGCTATGATACTCTGCCTTTTCATGAGCAGGGCGGGGATGATGAAAGCAAGCGCTACGATATTGAAAACCCCGATCCCAATCCCGACAAGCCAAGAATTCTCCATCCATTCGCGGATGAAGAGATTACCCGTGATTTCAGCCTCAGCATAGACAGCTGGTCGGCGGGGGATTTAACCTTCCGCATTTATTCACCGGTAAGGGCCGTTCCCGATCCGGAAACTTCCTCAGCGGAGGAATTGAAGCAGATCCTGCTCCCGGCACTACTGGTGGAGCTGGAAGTGGATAATAGCGCAAGCCCATCGGCCAGACGCGCCTTTTTCGGCTTCCAGGGCAATGATCCCTACAGCGCGATGAGACGGCTGGATGATATGCAGTCCGGGCTAACCGGAGTAGGCCAGGGCAGATTTCTGGCCATCGCCGCAGAGCAGGGGACCGGCGTGAAATCGGCACTGCATTTCACAATGGAAGACATCCTGCTGGCTGAGCTGGAGGAGAACTGGACCTTTGGTCTGGGCCAGGTAGGCGCGCAAGTGATGGAGGTGCCGCCGGGTGTGAAGCAATGCTACCGTTTCGCTGTCTGCTTCCACCGTTCCGGCTTTGTAACCACCGGGATGGATGCATCCTACTACTATAACCGTTATTTCAGCAATGTGGAGTCTGTTGCGGAGTATGCTTTGGCACACTTTGAGGAGATTAAGCAGCAGGCCGTACAAGCCAATGCCATGCTGGAGGGTTCAGGGCTCAGCGAAGACCAGACCTTCATGCTTGCCCATGCGATCCGCAGCTATTACGGTTCTACCCAATTGCTGGATTACAATCATAAACCGTTCTGGACTGTGAACGAAGGCGAATACCGCATGATGAATACCTTCGACCTTACGGTCGATCAGCTGTTCTATGAGCTGCGGATGAATCCATGGACCGTGCGCAATGAGCTGGATATGTTCGTGGAGCGGTACAGCTATACAGATACCGTCCGCTTCCCTGGCGACAAGACGGAATATCCCGGCGGCATCAGCTTTACTCATGATATGGGAGTGGCTAATGCAGTGTCGCGTTCCGGCTACTCGGCATATGAGATGTACGGCATTGACGGCTGCTTTTCACATATGACCCATGAACAGCTTGTTAACTGGGTGCTTAGCAGCGCGGTGTATCTGGAGCATACGGGGGACCGTTCCTGGATGGAACGGAATCTGGGCGTGCTAGAAGACTGCCTCACCAGCATGGTCAACCGCGACCATCCTGAACCCGGACAGCGCAACGGGGTCATGGGTCTGGACAGCTCGCGCACAATGGGCGGGGCGGAGATCACAACCTACGACAGTTTGGATGTATCGCTGGGACAGGCCCGGAACAACATTTACCTCGCGGGAAAATGCTGGGCGGCTTACCTTGCGATGGAAAAGATCTTCCGCGAGGCAGGAAAGCCGGAGCTGTCCGGTACCGCCGGGGATCAGGCTGAACGCTGCGCCGCAACGATTGTGGCAAGTGTTACGGAGGACGGCTACATTCCGGCAGTGATCGGCGAAGGCAATAACTCGAAGATCATTCCGGCCATCGAAGGCCTGGTATTCCCATACTTTACCGGCTGCAGAGAAGCACTGGAGCGGGATGGACGTTTCGCAGAATACATTGCTGCACTGGAACGGCACCTGCAGGCGGTGCTCGTCAAGGGAGTCTGCCTGTTCGAAGACGGCGGCTGGAAAATCTCCTCGACCAGCAACAACAGCTGGTTGAGCAAAGTCTACCTCAGCCAGTTCATCGCCCGCCAGATTCTGGGCCTGAAGTGGACAGAGAGCGGTAGTGAAGCGGACCGGGCGCATGTGGAGTGGCTTACGCATCCGGAGCTGTCAGTCTGGAGCTGGAGCGACCAGATCATCTCCGGTGAAATCACGGGCAGCAAATATTATCCGCGCGGGGTCACAGCCATTTTGTGGCTGGATGAGCATAATTATAGTTGAATTTGTGGGACGGGATGAGCGATAACTATAGTTGAATTCGTAGGACTGGATGAGCGATAACTAAAGTTAAATTCGTAGGACTGGATGAGCGATAACTACAGTTGAATTGGTAGGACTGGATGAGCGATAACTACAGTTGAATTGGTAGGACTGGATGAGTGATAACTATAGTTGAATTCGTAGGACTGGATGAGCGATAACTACAGTTGAAATCGAAGGCATTGTTTTGATTAGATGACACATACATTTATCTGAAAGGGGAGCAGCAGGAAAGTAGGGTGAATTTAGTTTCACTATGCCACTTGGGCGTACTTCCCGGTGCAAGCAGGTAACCTAACCCCAACAATTAAAGCGGCAGCGCTATCCTGTGAAGGATGGTGCGGCCGTTTTGTTCAAATATAATTTATATGCTTCGCGCTATAAACTATCCTTCTATTTCTCGCTGAAACGGGTACCGTCCTTATAAGGACGGCGTAGCCGTTTCCACTTGTTGTTTGGGAAATTATGTGTTTTTCTGTTCTGGGTATGGTTGTGAGGGGATAAGGTTTTTTTAGTTTGGTTCGTCTGAAGGACGAATTTGGACCGGAATGCCGGGTTGCCGGAAAATAACGGCAGAAATACCGTTGTTGTAGCGCCGAAGTCTGGTTTGCCTGGAAACAACGGCAGAAATACCGTTGTTGGAGCGCCGAAGGCTGGTTTTTCGGGAAACAACGGCAGAAATACCGTTGTTGGAGCGCCGAAGGCTGGTTTGCCTGGAAATAACGGCAGAAATACCGTTGTTAGAGCGCCCCGGGCTGGTTTGTCTGGAAGACAACGGTAGAAATACCGTTATTAGAGCGCCGAAGGCTGGTTTGCCCTTTTCTTGGAAGCTATAAAGTTGAGGGAGCGACGGGTCTAGATCTTCTTTTTCCAACTAGCGCTTGCTCAACGGCTGCTTCGCAAGCGCTAGTTGGAAAAAGGGAACTTATTTTTCCGGAAATTCAAAAATAATGAGATTCAAATGGAAAAAGTGAACTTAATTAGGTTATATTCCTTGTCTAATGGCGAAATGAGCTGAATTAGTGTCCCTTTTTCCACTTGGAGTTGCCGTAGGAGTCATCTTAATTCGTTCACCAGGAAACGCTAGACTGAAATCCAAGACGGCTGCACTGTCCCGTGGGGGACGGCGCAACCGTTCTGTTCCTGTTGGTTGTAATATATATCTATACATTCATAAATCTGAAACCTGAAGTCTGAAGCTAAAGTCTACAATCTACAATCTACAATCTACAATCTACAATTAAAAAGCAAAAAGCAAAAAGCAAAAAGCAAAAAGCAAAAAGCAAAAAGCAAAAAGCAAAAAGCAAAAAACAAAAAGCAAAAAACAAAAATCAAAAAGCAAAAAACAAAAATCAAAAATCAAAAAACAAAAATCTACACTCTACACTCTACAGTCTACAGTCTACAGTCTAACAAGTCTAAAATCTAAAGTCATTGTCGACTTCCTGGATATCATATGATACAGTTAACATATGATACTGAAGTGGAGGTGGGTCTTATCTCAATCAATCACGCTATTCTGGGACTGCTGAGCCATAAGCCGATGACCGGGTATGATCTCAAAAAGCTCATACAGGAATCCTCATTCCTGTATTGGTCCGGCAATAACAATCAAATCTACAAAGCGCTATTGGAGCTGCTGAATGCGGGTTTTGTAACCAATGAGGTCCTGCACCAGGACAGCTCGCCCTCCAAAAAAATTTATACCGTCACATCCGCCGGCCTCGACGAGCTGCGGAAGTGGGTGCTTACTCCACCGGAGCCGCCGGAGTTCAAGAAGACTTTTCTTATCCAGCTTGCTTGGGCGGATCTGCTGAACCCGGATGAATTGAACGCGCTGCTGGCGGGATATGAGCAGGAAGTGCGCACACAGTTATTGCTTCTGAAAGGCCAGGCTGGCAGCGATCATTATGTAAACGAAGGGAATGCGAAAGGGATCACGCTATGGAAGCTGATTCACAGCAATCTGATTTCAACCTATAACAATGAATTGACCTGGCTTGCGGAATTGCGTCATGAGCTGGGGCTAACTTGAGCAGGAGGTAATGGATATGAAGATGGAATCAATTCAAAAAGAAGGGCAGGGCTATATTCTCTGCCACCCTGATGGTCAGCCACTGCGCACAGAGCAGGACGTGCTCGATCTTATCTCGGTGTGCTTTGAGCATAACAGCTATAAGCTGCTGCTCCACGAAGGAACGCTTTCCGACGAATTTTATAATCTCAGAACAGGCCTGGCAGGAACAGCGCTGCAGAAATTGATCAACTATCACATCAAGGCTGCGGCCGTAATCCGCACGGAGGAGACCACTCAAGGCAGATTCAAAGAACTGCTGACCGAATTGAACAAAGGCGAGAACTTCCGGGTGTTCGGCAGTGAGGCATTGGCATTGGCTTGGCTGCTGGGATAGAGATGAAAGTGGAGAATCTACTGCCCTATAAAATTTAGGCTAAAAAAAGCATAGAAGAGGCAAGCCACTCCCGATACCAAAGCCGCTACCGAGGCGGATGCGGTTACGAATCTTTTAGAAATTAGTCCGGAATTCGTAGAATTCCACTATAAACGCAACAGTTTACCGGGGGATTTATTACATAGTGAGCGGCCTCCCAGCTTAACATGAAGACCAATCGCCTTGCCCTCCATTTCGGGGACAAGGCGATTGCTGTGTCTACAGCTGCAAGCTTCCGGATGAATGCTGCTCATTCAGGAGCAGAACCTGAACTAGAATATCCGGTGCTTCCACCCGTTCAGCTTCGCAACTGCTTCAATATAATAGTAGTCTGCGTAAATCAGCGAGACTTCGATGAAGGAGTCCCCGCTGCCTGTACCTTTGGTGAGGACCGCTTCATGCTCCGGTTGGTCCCAGGTAGCATAATTCTCAGTCAGGGAGCGAAGGATGCGTTCTGCGGCATTGGCGTACAGGCTTTTTTCGCCCAGCGGGACAACATCGGCTAGCTCCAGCAGGCCTGAAGCGGCGATCGCTGCAGCCGAGCTGTCCTTGTACTTGCGCCCGTCATTTCCGGTACGGAAATCCCAATAGGGAACCTGATCGTCCGGCAGGGCAGCGATGAAGTAATGGGCAATCCGCTTGGCGGTATTCAAGAAGCGTTCATCCCCGGTATGGCGGTGCGTATTGACGAATCCGTACAGACCCCAAGCGGCTCCGCGGCTCCAGCAGGATTCCGGCGAATAACCCTGTCCGCCGAAGTTCTCAATATAGGCGCCGGTTTCGGCATCGAAGGAAAGGATATGCTTCGTGGAGCCATCCTCGCGGACACCGTACTGCATGGCAGTTTCCGCATGGCTGACCGCAATATGCTTGTAGCGAGGATCACCGGTAACCTTGCTGGCCCAGAAGAGCAGCGAGATATTCAGCATGCAGTCGATGATGACCCAGCCATATTTGTCTTCATTCCAGGCGCGGATGAATTTGCCTGCTGGATTATAACGGGCGGCCAGGAAGTTGGCGGCCTCAATCCCTCTGCGCAGCCCGTCCTCGTCGCCAGTCAGCGTATGCTTGATGACGGCCGTAGGCAGAAACTGAAAACCCACATCATGATGCAGCTCCACCGTCGGTTTAACGAACCATTCCTCCAGAGTTGCGTCCCAATGCCAGGCCGCTTCCTTATATAGTTCTTTTCCGGTCATGTCATGCATGATCCAGAGAAGGCCGGGCCAGAAGCCGGTGGTCCACCAGTCGGAAGCCATATCATCATATTTGCCGTCTGCACCGGCATAATGCGGGCATTTGCCGCCGATTTGCGCTGCCATGCGTGTTACCTTCGTATCCAGTCTGTCCATTATTTCCTGCCAATACGCTGTACTCATTGCGGATGCCTCCAATATTTAAGATTGTGTCCTGAGTATATCGTGAAGCCATTGAAGAAAGTTGCAATTTGATATCCCAAAATATCGAAATCTTGTCATCCTTTCTGAAGGAGTTCAGATATCCTGTTGAACAATGGCAGCGCTTTTACCGCGACAAAATATCAACATTTCTGTATAACCCAGCCAAACTACGGAGTGGGAGAGGGCGGTATACTCATCACAGGACATATCCAGGGAGGTTAGTTGAGAATGAATCAGCTGCAGGTGTATGAGGCTCCGAAATATATTCCGGGGCGGGAGGATTACCGGGTTAAGGTAAGAACAGCGGGAGGCCGATGGCAGCCGCTTTTTGTGTATGAGGTTAAAGTTGACATGCATGAGGTGCGTCCGGCGTCGATGGCTTTTTTTGATGTGGAGGGCGAAGCAGAGGTTGAAATTGACTGTCTTTATACTGAGATTGAACATGTGAATATTTCCCCAGCCGCACGCTCAGTAGTCTGTAGTCATGACGGGCGCAAAATCAGCTTCAAGCTGAACGGGCCGCAAAAGCTTTCGGTGGAGATTAACGGCGGCCGTTTCCGGAATCTGCACCTTTTTGCCAATCCCTTGGAGGTTGGGGCACCGCAGCCGGATGGGGCAGGAGTCCATCTGGTTCAGCCGGGCATCCACCGTTCTCCGGATCTCCTCGCATTACTGAAGCGGACGGAAGACCAGGAGACCGGACTGCCGCAAACGCTTTATTTTGCCCCCGGAACCCATTACATAGAAGAAACCGTATTTGCAGTTCCATCCGGAACAGTCATCTATTTGGCTGGCGGTGCGGCCTTTGCCGGTTCTTTGGTTTGTGAACGGGTGGAGGATGTGGAGATTCGTGGCCGGGGTGTGGTGTATTTGGCGGATTTCCACCGGTTTTCCGCTTTTCGCGGGGTGAAGATTGTTTTCTCGCGCCGGATCAGTGTTGAAGGCATTACGGTGATCGATCCGCCGCATTACAGTATTTTTATCGGCCAGTCTACGGATATTACAGTCACGAATTTCAAATCTTTCAGCACACGCGGCTGGAGTGACGGCATAGACATCATGTCCAGCAGTGAGATTGCTATCCGGGATGTATTCATGCGCAATTCAGATGACTGCATCGCCATTTACGGCTCCAGATGGGATTACTCCGGGGACAGCCGCAACATCAGCGTACGCGATTCGGTTCTGTGGGCGGATGTGGCCCACCCGCTTATGATAGGCACACACGGCGATCACCGGCGGGGCGGAGACATCATTGAAAATATCGTGTACGAAAACATTGACATTCTGGAGCATCATGAGCCGCAGGAGAACTATTGGGGAGCGCTGGCGATTAATGCGGGCGACTGCAATACGGTACGGAACGTGCTGTACAGCAACATCCGGGTTGAATGGATCGAGCAGGGACAGCTGTTTGATCTGCGGGTGGTGATGAACAAGGATTACAACCCTGAGCCGGGTACGGGGATTGAAAAAGTGACCTTTCGCAATGTCAGCTTTAGCGGAGGCGGGGTCCATCCTTCGCGGATTTACGGGTACGATGAAGACCGGGGCGTGAACGGGGTGCAATTCATCAACCTGCAGATGGGCGGGGAACTGGTAGAAAATGCGCGCACAGACCTCATTCTGTTGAATACCTATGCGCACAATGTGGTGTTCAAGCGTGAGTAAACGTCTTAATTGTTTTTTCTGTACTTCAGGGGCGTGGTTCCGAGGACTCTTTTGAAGAGCTGGTTGAAGTAGGAGGCGTTCGGAAAACCGACTGCGATGCCGATCTGTTCGACCGGCATATCGGTTGTGCTAAGCAGACGGCAAGCCTGTTTGATCCGCCGGGCCGTAAGGTAGTCCACCAGGCGTCCGCCCGTTTCATGATGAAAGACTCTGGAGACATAGGACTTGGACAAATGTGTCTCGGCGGCAAGCTGCTCCAGCTTAACTTCTTCCTGGTAGTGCTCCTCGATCCAGTTCATAATCTGCTCGGAATAGCGGAGGTTCCGCCGCTCCTCGGGTTGAATAAGGGAGTTCTCCCCGGTTCCGAGACAGCTCAGCAGCTGAAGGAGCAGCATCGTAATATCTTCGGTGTCTTCCTCCATAGCGCTGTTGCGGCACAGGTTGTAATTCTTGTAGATCCAATCAACCGCTGCGGCGCTGCCGCTCAGATCAAAACCGCAATAGGTATTTTCACCCTGCCAAAGAGCGGAGAAGATCGCCTTGCGTTTGGCAAAGCCCGACAGCAGATTCTCGGCGGTGTGCGGATCGATATAAAAAATCGTGCGCACAAAGGGACACTCGCGGGAGACCTCGGAATAAATCCGGTGCAGCTGGTAGGGCTGGAAAAAGAACAGCATCCCGGAGCGGATTTCGTACATCTGCTGGTTCACGACAACATTGCCCTGGCCGCCGTGAACGTACATGACCTCGCAGCACTGGTGCCAATGGTAGTACCCTTTGTAATGATCGTCGGTATATATCTGATAGTCCCAAATCAGCGACTTGCGGTCCGTAAAAATGACAGGTTCGAACAGCTGTTTCATAAGGCCTCCATCATGACAAAATATAAACATTTCCGTATTACCCAGTATAACTTTTTACAGCTGTAACCGCTACAATAAAACGGAGAACAGTTAATGAAAAGCATAGTTGCACAGCGAATATTAGGAGGGTAAAATTTATGGCTTCAACCATCGTTAATCCGGTCCTGACGGGTTTTCATCCTGATCCGTCTTTTCTGCGTGTCGGGGATGATTATTATATCGCCACCTCCACCTTCGAGTGGTTCCCGGGAGTGGAAATCCACCATTCCCGTGATTTGGTGCATTGGCACCCGCTTGCCCGTGTCCTGACCGAGTCATCGCAGGCAGATCTGCGCGGCAACCCAAGCTCCGGCTCGATCTGGGCGCCGGCACTTTCATACGATAACGGGATCTATTATTTACTCTTTACCGATGTGAAGTCACGTAAAAGTGTCTATAAGGATCTGCATAATTATCTCATCACCGCTGCAGGTATCCTGGGACCCTGGAGCGATCCGGTACGGCTGAACGGCAGCGGCTTCGATCCCTTCCTGTTCCATGATGCCGACGGTACCAAATGGCTGCTGAATATGCGCTGGGATTTCCGCAAACAGCACAGTAATTTCTCCGGTATAATCATGCAGCAGTATGATCCTGAAAGCCGCAGCTTGACCGGACCTGTCCATGAGCTGTACAAAGGGACGCCTGCCGGCGTAACGGAAGGGCCGCAGCTTTATCAGAGAAACGGCTATTACTACCTGCTTGTCGCAGAAGGCGGGACGGGCATTAATCACATGGTCACGCTCGCCCGCAGCCGCAGCCGGACCGGCCCTTATGAGACCGATCCGGATTATCCGGTCATGACCACTGCGCACGATCTGACCTTTGCCTTCCAGCAGGCCGGTCATGGCTCACTGGTGGAGACACCGGCCGGCGAGTGGTACATGGCCCATCTGTGCACGCGTCCCATCCCGGGAACCGGAACGATGAATCCGCTGGGCCGGGAAACAGCCATCCAGCGCGTGGTCTGGACGGAAGACGGCTGGCTGCGCCTGGCCCATGGCGGCAAGCTGCCTGCGCTGACGGTAGCAGCGCCGGACCTGCCGCCGCATCCGTTCCCGGAATTGCCCGAGCGGGATGATTTTGATTGCGATACGCTGGGGTATCCCTACCAGAGCCTGCGGGTGCCGTTTGACCCCTCCTGGGTCAGCCTCACCGAACGTCCCGGCTTCTTGCGCCTGCGGGGCAGGGAATCGCTGGCCTCGCTGCATGACCAGAGTCTGATAGGGCGTCCGATTCAGCATTTTGCCTGCACGGTGTCTACCTGTCTGGAGTTCGAACCGGATACCTTCATGCAAATGGCCGGGCTGGTCCTTTATTATGACGACAGTGATTACTATTACCTGCGGGTGACCGCCGACGAAATTAGAGGGGTATGCCTTGGCGTTGTAATGTGCAGGGCAGGAAAATACGATGAGGTCACTCCGATGCAAATTTCTGTGAAGGATTGGGACCGCTACTACCTGAAGGCTGTAATCGAAGGCCGGGACATCATGTTCTATGCTTCCCCGGATGGAGAAATCTGGACCGCCATGTGCACACCGCTTGATTTAGGCACACTGTCGGATGAATACGGGGGCAAGCTGGGCTTCACCGGTGCCTATGCCGGAATCTGCGCCCAGGATCTGGATCAGCAGGCGAAAGCGGCTTATTTTGATTATTTCGAGTATAGGACAGCTTGAGCCTGTAAGCATCAGACATGATTCGGCCAATCCGGAGCTGCCGGAAGCCTATGAGAACCTTATTTATGATGCGCTGCTGGGCGATGCCCACTGGTGGCTGGATGAACCAACGTCTGATGTACATAATAGTATTACTGCCGTTCATGCTGCGGATTCGGAAGCTGTACGTCCGGGAGCATGAGAAATTCCAGGTTAACTAACACAAACGGAGGGGTATATTCATGAAAGTCGGATTGATTGGTTTAGGAAAAATGGGTTCCAATCTGGGCCGGAATCTGCTGGACCATGGGCACGAGGTTGTTGCGTTTGATGTAAACCGGGAGGCGGTTGCGGAGCTTGAGTCCAAAGGTGCGGCTGGAGCAGGCAGTCTGGCCGGGCTGATCTCCAAGCTGGAAGCGCCGCGGATCGCCTGGATTATGGTGCCGCATGCGTTTGTCGATTCTGTAATTGAAGAGCTGGCGCCGCTGTTATCCAAGGGAGACATTATTATTGAGGCCGGGAATTCCCGCTATAATGAATCTATCCGCCGCCACGGGGAGCTTGCGCAGCAGGGAATCTACTTCCTGGATGCAGGAACTTCCGGAGGAATGGAAGGTGCGCGCAACGGGGCGTGTTACATGGTCGGAGGCGATGAGGAGGCCTGGGCGGTTGCCGAGCCGGTCTTCAGGGACACAGCAGTTCCGAACGGATATTTGTTTGCCGGCAAGCCGGGCAGCGGACATTTTTTGAAAATGGTCCATAACGGGATTGAATACGGGATGATGGCTGCCATTGGAGAAGGCTTCGAGGTGCTGGAGAAAAGCGGGTTCGATTATAATTTCGAACAGGTGGCAAGGGTATGGAACAATGGTTCCGTCATCCGCTCCTGGCTGATGGAACTGGTGGAACGCGCCTTTTCCAAGGATGCCAAGCTGGAGGAGATAAAAGGGGTTATGCATTCGTCCGGGGAAGGCCGGTGGACGCTGGAAACTGCGTTCGATCTCCAGGCTGCAACTCCTGTTATCGCCATGGCGCTCCTGATGCGCTACCGGTCGCTGGAGACGGACACCTTCACCGGCAAAGTCGTTGCGGCCCTGCGCAATGAGTTCGGCGGCCATGCTGTGGAAACGAAGGAATAAGCCGTACCGGACTTAAGAGATTTATGCTTTTTTATTGGGCTTATTATCGATCCTGAAGACCTGCAGATTTCCGGCTCTGCGGGTTTTTTGCTTTTCCGGCGAACATCTCCTCTCCATAAGGTGAGTAATGTAGTTAAAGCTCAGCAATTGCCTGTTTATTTGTGGAGGGCTGTGTCCAAACGGTAACTGTATTTTGTGCAACTCAATGGGCTGATATTGGCTCCAAAGCAAAGCTAACTGTATTTCGTACACTTCAATCGCGCTCAATCAACAAACACGCAGTCAAACACCATTTTTAACGGTACAGAATACATTTAGCGCTGAAAAAAAGCGGATACGTCCGCTTTTAATTGCACGAAATACAATTAGCGCTCCAACGGGCGCCAGCCCAACTTGGGGAGTCTGGACACACAGCAGTGAGAACTCCAATATTTTGCACCAGCAGAACCTTAACCAGTGAAAGGCAAACAGCGGACTTCATTAATACGGAGCGATTTTATCAATTGACAACATTTATGGATGGGTTTAACATATGAATTGCTTATAAGATATTCCATATAAAGGAATGCTCACGTGAGGGTGTTTGCATGTCTGAGGCTGATTTTGAATACCAGGAGAAGATTAGAAGACTTGCCGTGAAGATTGTGAAGCATTACCGGGGGAAAGGGCCGGAGAATGTGAAGGTGAGGCTGGATAATGAGTCGCAGATCACCATTGAAATCAAGGGGATACTCTCCAGTCTGTCGGAAATTCTGCTTAAGGAGGGCGCAGCTGATCTTGTTGAAGAGTATTGGAAGGTGCTGAAGCCTTATTTGGAGCGCGGTTTTATGGAGGAATTGATAGAGACGGTAGGCTGCAGGTTTTCATATTCTTGGAGACTTTGTGATCTGTATCATGAAGGCCGGAGCGTCATCATACAACTTAATAAATCGGTTTGATTAGAGAGAAAGGACCTTGGGTCACTTCGCTTTTTAATAAGCCATTACACGGTGTATGGAACAGTATGCTTTGTATTGGCTTGTTTTTTGTTGCAAATATTGTGCAAAAATTCACAAGAAGAGGTGACAAGAGATGGAAAATAAAATATTAACAGTATGCCCTTATTGCGGCAGCGGCTGCCAGCTGTATTTGCTGGTCGAGAATGGACAGGTCGTGGGCGCAGAGCCTGCAGATGGCCGGACGAACGAGGGAAATCTTTGTCTGAAAGGCCATTACGGCTGGGATTTCCTGAATGATCCGCAGCTGCTGACCTCCCGCCTCCGCAAGCCTATGATCCGCAAGGAAGGTGTGCTTCAAGAGGTGTCGTGGGAAGAGGCGATAGGATTTACGGCGGAGAAGCTGAGCGCGATCAAGGAGAAATACGGACCGGATGCGATTATGGGCACGGGCTCGGCCAGAGGTCCGGGCAATGAGGCCAATTATGTCATGCAAAAGTTCATGCGGGCGGCCATCGGGACGAATAATATCGACCACTGTGCGCGGGTCTGTCATGGTCCGTCTGTTGCGGGACTGACGTATTCGTTGGGAGACGGGGCGATGTCCAATTCGATTCCGGAAATTGAAAACACCGATCTGCTGCTGATCTTTGGCTATAATGCTGCCGTTACCCACCCGATTGTGGCCAGAAGAATTGTAAAAGCGAAACAGAAGGGGGCCACGCTGATTGTTGCAGACCCCCGGAAGACCGAATCGGCGCGGATTGCCGATACCTGGCTGCCGCTGAAGGGCGGAACGAACATGGCGCTGGTGAACGCTTTTGGCCATGTGCTTGTTGAAGAGGAGCTGTATGACAAGGATTATGTCTCCAATTTCGTTCAGGGCTTTGAGGAATACAAGGCGAATGTGGAGAAATATACACCTGAATATGCAGAGAGTATAACCGGTGTGCGCGCGTCAGATATCCGCAAGGTGATGCGCCAATATGCTAAATCTGACAAAGCGATGATTCTATACGGAATGGGGGTATGCCAGTTTGCCCAAGCCGTGGACGTGGTCAAGGGATTGGCTTCGCTTGCCCTTCTGACCGGACATTTCGGCAGGGAAAGTGTCGGTATCGGTCCGGTACGCGGCCAAAATAATGTGCAGGGCTCCTGCGACATGGGCGCGCTGCCTAATGTCTATCCTGGCTACCAGTCTGTGGAGGATGCCAAAATCCGCAAGAAATTCGAGAAGGCCTGGGGCACACCCCTCCCGGATAAGACAGGTTACCGGCTGACGGAGGTGCCGCATCTCATCCTGAAGGAGAACAAAATCAAGGCTTACTATATCTTCGGTGAAGATCCCGTGCAGAGCGATCCGAATGCCGCCGAGCTGCGGGAGGCGCTGGATCAGCTGGAGCTGGTGATTGTCCAGGATATCTTCATGAACAAAACGGCGCTGCACGCTGATGTGATTCTGCCTGCCACCTCCTGGGGCGAGCATGACGGCGTCTATTCTTCGGCCGACCGGGGCTTCCAGCGCATCCGCAAGGCGGTTGAGCCGCCGGCCGGGGTGAAGCCGGACTGGCAAATCATCAGTGAAGTGTCTACGGCCATGGGTTATCCGATGGCTTATAAGAATTCCGAGGAAATCTGGGATGAGATGCGGAAGCTGTGTCCGAGCTTCGCCGGAGCCAGCTACAGTAAGATGGAAGCACTTGGAGGAGTTCAGTGGCCCTGTCCTTCCGAGGATCATCCGGGGACCCCTTATCTGTACCAAGGGAACCGTTTTACCACGCCAAGCGGCAAAGGACAGCTGTTCGCCTGTGAATGGAGAGCGCCGCTGGAGCAGCCGGATGCCGAATATCCTTTGACCCTCTCCACGGTCCGGGAGGTTGGGCATTATTCCGTGCGCACGATGACCGGCAATTGCCGGGCGCTCAGCCAGCTGTCTGATGAGCCGGGGAACATCCAGATCAGCCTGGAGGATGCAGCGGAGCATGGCATTGCGGACGGCGAATTGGTGCAGGTCTATTCGCGGCGGGGGCAAATCATGGCCAGGGCGCAGGTCAGCAGCCGGATCAAAAAAGGTGCAACTTACATGACCTATCATTTCTGGATCGGAGCCTGCAATGAGCTGACGGTTGATTATCTGGACCCGGTCTCCAAGACACCGGAATTTAAATACTGCGCGGTCCGGCTTGAAGCGATATCCGACCAGGCCCAGGCCGAAGCTTCGATCCGCAAACAGTACGCGGAGCTGAGAAAGCAGATGCTGGTGGGGGCGGTACCGGAATGAACCGTGCCTCTTCCAATTCGCTGGTTATTGCCGAAGCCGCCAAATGCATCGGCTGCAAGGCCTGTGAGCTGGCCTGCTTCGCGGTGCATAACCGTGACAACGGTGTGGGCACCGCAGTCGGCACTGTCACGATGCCGGTTCTGCCCCGGCTGTATGTGATCCGCACCGACAGCTTCACCATGCCGGTTCAATGCCGGCAATGCGAGAATGCCCCTTGTGCCGGAGCCTGTCCGGTTCAGGCAATCCGCCAGCAGGACGGAGTCATTGCCATCGACGCGGAGGCCTGCATCGGCTGCAAGGCTTGTGCACTGGCCTGCCCGTTCGGGGCAATCAGCCTGTACAAGGCGTACAGCGGCGGAGCGGAGCTGCCGCAGCCGCTGCTTCAGGAACGCCGGGACAGCAAGCTGCAGCGCAAAACCCGGATCACTGCCTACAAATGTGATCTGTGCAGAAATACGGAAATTCCCGGAGGGTCTGCTGCCGGGGAGGATGCCGGCGGCGGGAGGTCTACAGCCGCCGCAGCTCGAGACCGTAATCCCTTCCCCGCCTGTGTTGCCGTTTGCCCGGAAAAGGCGCTGCGGCTGGTTGAGGGGGGAACAGGCAGCTCCCGCAGCTTGAACAGAGAAGGGGGGATATCCTAATGCTGTCTAGTGAGCCCATCATTCATATTGATCCAGAGCTGTGCACCGGCTGCCGCCGCTGCGCAGCAGTCTGCCCGGTGGATGCCATTACCGGCGAGCCGGGCCAGCCCCAGGAGGTAGATGCGCACCGCTGCGTAATCTGCGGACAGTGCGTGCAGATCTGCACCGCTTATGCGCCGGACCATCTGGAGTCTGCGGATAGCCTGAAGGCCAAGCGGCTGCAGAGGGGCCAGCTGCCAAGTGTGCGGGAGCCTTTGTTTGCAGCCTATTCCACCGGTCAAGCGCTTGGAGTCAAGCGTGCGCTGGCAAATCCGGCGCTGTATAAGGTGGTGCAATGCGCACCGGCCATAAGAGTCTCGCTGGCCGAGGAATTCGGCCTGCCTCTGGGCACATTGACGCCGGGCAAAATGGCTGCCGCCCTGCGGCGGCTGAAGTTTGACCGGATTTATGATACTAACTTCGGTGCGGACGTTACGATTATGGAGGAAGGGACGGAGCTGATCGGAAGGGTGATGTCGGGTGAGCGCCTGCCCATGTTCACGTCCTGCTGCCCGGCATGGGTCAAGCATGCAGAGACGGCTGCGCCGGAGCTGCTTGACCATCTGTCGAGCTGCAAGTCGCCGATGCAAATGGTCGGTGCGCTCGTCAAAACCTATGGCGCCAAGCAGGACGGGGTGGACCCGGCTAAGATTTACAGTGTGGCGGTCATGCCCTGCACCTGCAAGGAGTTTGAGTGCAGCCGTGAAGAGATGGAGGTTGACGGGCTCCGGGAAGTCGATGTGGTCATCACTACCCGGGAGCTGGCCCACCTGATTAAAGATGCAGGCATAGACTTTGTGAACCTGCCGGATGAACCGTTTGATTCACCGCTGGGCTTATATTCCGGGGCGGGATCGATCTTCGGGGTCACCGGCGGGGTGATGGAAGCGGCCATCCGCACCGGATATGAACTGGTGACGCATGAGACAATCCCGAACCTCCAGTTAGATTTTGTCCGGGGCGAAGAGGGCCTTCGTACGGCAACGGTCCAGCTGGGCGAGCTGGAACTGAAGGTGGCTGTCGTTGCCGGGCTGAAACATGTGTCAGAGATACTGAACCAGGTGAAGGCAGGCCATTGTCCTTATCATTTTATTGAAGTGATGGGTTGTCCGGAGGGTTGTGTCAGCGGAGGCGGACAGCCCAAGCTGCTGCTGGAGACCCTGCGCAAGACAGCCTATCAGGCCAGAAAAAGCTCGGTCTACCGCCATGATTCCCATCAGCAGGTGCGGAAATCACATGAGAATCCGGCCATTATCAAGCTGTATAAGGATTTCCTGGGTGAGCCGCTGGGCCATGTACCCCATCATCTGCTCCATACGAAGTATCAATCCAGGGAGAAAGAAGTCTCCCCAATAAGCGCTGGGCGTGAAGGAGGAAAATTATGAACAGTTTTGTTATCGCCGATCCTGGTCTGTGCATTGGCTGCCACACCTGTGAGGTGGCTTGTGTGTCCGCCCATTCTGCGGATAACATGTTCCTGCAGCAGGAAGAGAATCCGGACTTTTATCCGCGGCTGAGGGTAATGGAGACCGATCAGGTCACCGCCCCGGTGCAGTGCCGCCAATGCGAGGATGCTCCTTGCGCCAATGTATGTCCGAATGGCTCGATAACCAATATAGGCAGCAGTATCTCGATCAACCAGGATACCTGTATCGGCTGCAAGACCTGTATGCTGGTTTGCCCATTCGGAGCGATTGCTATGGTCCCTGAGTTCCGGGGCGGGCAGAAGCAGGTACAGCCTGGACTTCGCTCGAATACAAACGGTGTGTGGGCGCGCAAGGAGCGGCTGGTTGCCAGCAAATGCGATTTGTGTGAAGAGAGCGGGAACGGTCCGGCATGCGTACAGATATGTCCCACACACGCGCTTCAGCTTGTGGTTCCCGATGATGTAACCATGGACACCGCTGCCAAAAGGGCGGCCAGTGCACAGACACTTCAGCAGTTTGGCGGACTTATCCGGTTCTGAATTGATCCACATTAGAAAGCAAGGTGAATGTCTTGTCTGATGCCCAGGCTTTGGCCGATTCCTTTGGCCGTATACACAATTATGTACGCATCTCCGTAACGGAACGCTGCAATCTGTCCTGTGAGTATTGCAGACCGGACCAGGCAGGCGCAGCTTCTTCACCGGAGCCGCTGACCTTTGATGAAATTGCCTCAGTGGTAGCCGTGCTTGCAGATATGGGTGTAACCAAGGTGCGGCTTACCGGCGGTGAACCGCTTCTGCGCCCGCGGTTAGAGGAGCTGGTAGCCCGTCTGCATGCGGTAAACGGAATTGAGCGCATAGGTCTTACAACGAATGGAATGCTGCTTGCTTCCAAGGCCCGGGTGCTGCGTGAAGCCGGATTGACCGATGTCAATATCAGTCTGGACTCCCTCCTGCCGGAACGCTTCGCCAGGATTACCGGCGGAGGGGATGTCGGGAAGGTGCTCCATGCCATTGGCAGCAGCTTGGATGCAGGCTTCAAACGGGTCAAAGTGAATATGGTTGTCATGCAAGGGGTAAACGACGATGAAATCGAATCCTTTCTGCAATTGACCCTGAAGTATCCCCTGGATATCCGGTTCATTGAATATATGCCGATCGGCCGGGGAACGGAGGGCTGGCAAGCGGGATATATGCCGCTTAGCGGAATTTTGGAGCGCTGTTCCAGGGCAGGCTGGGCGTTTGAGCCGGTCAGTTCAGATGATCCCGGTCATGGGGCAGCGCATGAACATGACTTAACTATGAACACAACAGATTCGGGGCCAGCCCGGTATTACCGCATTGAGGGTGCGGCGGGACAATTCGGGCTGATCGACCCGGTCAGCAGGCATTTCTGCATGAGCTGCAACCGCCTGCGCATCACGGCCAGCGGTCATATCAAGCCCTGCCTGTACTGGAATGACGAATGGAATGTAAAACCGTATATCGGGAAGGCTGAGCAGCTCAAGCAATTGTTCCTGCGGTCGCTGGAGAACAAGCCCGGGCGGCATGAAATGCCGGACGGGCTTAAGGCGCGCGGCATAGTGCAGCCGGTTCAGGAGAATACCGTCCGCCAAATGTCACAGATTGGCGGGTGAAACATAGATGACGGATGATTCAGCGTACCGGCTGGAGCGTGATGCTCTGGGCAGCCTGCCCGTTCCGCAGGATGCTTATTATGGCATTTATACCGCGCGGGCGAAGGAGAATTTTGCGGCCGGAGGACGGCCGGCGAACCCGAAGCTGATGCATGCGATCGCCAGAGTCAAACAGGCTGCAGCCAAGGTGAACGGGCGAAATCATGCTTTGCCGCAGAAGAAGGTGCAGGCTATTCTCGCGGCATGTGAAGAGATTCTGGACGGCAGTCTGGATGCGCATTTGATCGTTGATGCCTATCAAGGGGGAGCGGGAACCAGCAGCAATATGAATGTGAACGAGGTTATTGCCAACCGTGCCATTGAGCTCTTGGGCGGGTCGAAAGGCGATTACAGCATCGTCCATCCCATTGATGATGTGAACCTTCATCAGTCAACGAATGATGTCTATCCCACTGCGCTGCGCATTGCGGTCATCCCGCTCCTGCGGCAGCTGGCCGAGGAGCTGGCTTCACTTCAGGAAGCGTTCCAGGCGAAGGAACATGAATATGCGGACCTGCTGAGACTTGGAAGGACCCAGTTGATGGATGCCCTGCCGATTTTGGCGGGACAATCCTTCGGGGCCTATGCCAAGGCAGCTGCACGGGACCGCTGGCGGCTGTACAAGGCCGAGGAACGCCTGCGGGAAATCAATATCGGAGGAACGGCTGTAGGGACGGGGATGAACGCGCCGCTAACGTATATTTATGCCATAGCTGATGAACTGCGCGAGCTAACAGGGCTGGGCCTTTGCCGCAGCGATTTTCCGATGGACGGGACTCAGAACATGGATGTATTCGTGGAAGTATCCGGTCTGCTCAAGGCTGCAGCAGTCAATCTGCTGAAGATTTCAAATGACTTCCGGCTGCTGTCTTCCGGTCCCGCCGGAGGGATCGGTGAATATATTCTCCCGGCCGTTCAGGCGGGCTCTTCAATCATGCCGGGGAAAGTGAATCCGGTCATCGCCGAGATGCTGGGCTCTGTAGCGATGCGGGTCATCGCAGGCGATACGGCTGTAACGTTAGCGGCTGCAAGCGGTCAATTGGAGTTGAACGCGTTCACTCCAGTACTTGCCGAGGCCTTATTGGAATCCCTGGAGCTGCTGCTCCACGGCATTCCGCTGTTCCGGGAACGCTGCTTAAGCGGCCTCAAACTGGATGAACACCGGTGCCGTGAGCATGTGGAGCGTTCTGGGGTGCTGGCTGCCGCCACGATAACCTATCTTGGTTATGACAATGCGGCAGCACTTGCCAAGGCGGCGGCCGCTTCCGGCCGTCCTCTGGAGCAGCTTCTGCTGGAGGGCGGATGGATGACCTTGGAACAGATTCAAGAGGTGCTGCATCCGCTGGAGGTAACCAAGCCGGGAATTCCCGGCCGCAGCGGACAGTCCGGTGCTGAACATGGAAGGAGGCTCATCCCAGAATGAGCGTGAATGATACTCCGCGTGGAGAACGAGCGCATATCGCCGTTTTTGGCCGCCGCAATGCCGGCAAATCCAGTTTGATCAATGCGTTCTGCGGACAGGAAGTGTCGATCGTTTCCCCGGTAAGCGGGACAACAACGGATCCCGTGTACCGTCCCATGGAGCTGCTCCCGGCGGGTCCGGTCGTGCTGATCGATACTGCCGGTCTGGACGACACGGGGGAACTTGGTGAGCAGCGTATCCGCCAGACCCTGCATGTTCTGAAAAAAACAGATCTGGCGGTCCTGGTGGTTGACGCAGAGGCAGGAGCGGGGGATTTCGAGCGGGAGCTGCTGCAGAAACTGGCCGCGGCTGGAACCAATGTAATGATTGTACTGAATAAAATCGATAAGATCACTTCAGACCCGCCGTCGCTCGAAGAACGGTGCAACCAGATGGCCTCGCGGCTGGAGGCCGGCTCTTCCATCCGGCTGTTCCCGGTCAGCACCTTGAGCGGAAGCGGAATCGGGGCGCTGAAGAGGGCGGCAGCAGAAAGGCTCGCCCAGGAGGAGCAGCGTTTCCGGCTGGTCGGGGATCTGCTGAGTCCCGGCGATGTGGCCGTGCTGGTGGTGCCGATTGACAAGGCCGCCCCGAAGGGAAGGCTGATTCTCCCTCAGCAGCAGACCATCCGCGATATTATGGAATGTGATGCATTGGCTGTGGTTACTAAGGAGCAGGAGCTGAGCCATACCTTGTCCCAATTGACCGGCAAGCCGCGTGTGGTCATCACGGATTCACAGGTGTTTCTGAAGGTTCAGGCGGATACACCGCCGGATGTGCCGCTTACTTCATTCTCGATTCTGTTCGCCCGGTATAAAGGGGATCTTCCCCGGCTGGTGAGCGGTGCACGCTCCATCGCCAGACTGAAAGACGGTGACCGGGTCCTGATTGCCGAAGCCTGCACGCATCACCGTCAGTCCGATGACATCGGCTCAGTCAAGATTCCCCGCTGGCTGCGGGAGATCACGGGCAGGCAACTGACGATCGACCACGCAGCAGGCAGTGAATTCCCGGCGGATCTGGAGCAGTATTCGCTGATCATCCACTGCGGTGCCTGTATGCTGAACCGCCGGGCGATGCTGCGGAGACTGGACGAAGCGGAAGCAGCTGGTGTGCCGATAGTCAATTACGGAGTGTTTATCGCCTATGTCCAGGGTGTTTTTCCCCGGGCCATTGAGATGTTCCCGTCGGCTATGCTGGCTTGGGAGGAAGGCGGCTCCGGCAATACCCGCCAAAATCGGGGGACGGATACCTTGTCCCTGCCTATAGTCTGAAGCAGGCGGCATCTGTTTTGAATTCAAGAGTAATGAGACTCTGATTAATTGGATCTCATTACTCTTTTATTATAGCCAATTGTGCTATTCCTTCGTTGGGGTTAAGGCAGGTGTACTGTTTGCGAGCAGCGGGGGAGCGGGGTGGAATTAGTGAACTTAGATTAGCTGAAACCGATTAGCGGAAGTTACAAGATGGAATTAGAAGAGGTAATTAAAGCGATTTCTACTGAAAGGTACGAATGGGCCTAGGCCTGGTTAGGGTTACTTATGCTTATTGTCCTGCGTCGATTCGTGTTTTGCTGTATTTTGTGTAATAGAGTGCTTATTAGTCTACGTCGAGCCGTATTCTGCTGTATTTCGTGCAACAGAATGCTAATTATTTTGCGTCGAATCGTATTCTGCTGCATTTTGTACAACAGATTTCCGGGTGTGGAGTCGAAAACAGCTTTTCCAGCAAATTCTAATGTACAAAGTGCAATAGATTGATCATTTCGGCCGATTTAAGGCTCATCTGCTGCATTAAGTGCAATAGAATGCATGTTCTACCTAATTTGATCGAAATTCGCATCGACATCTCATCCACATCAAGCATCCTCATTGCATTCACATCCACGTCACATCCACATCAAGCATCCCCATTCACACCCACGTCTCATCCTCATCAAACATCCCCATTGGCATTCACATCCACGTCACATCCACATCAAGCATCCTAATCAGCATTTACATCACACCCACACCCACACCCACACCCACACCCACACCCACACCCACACCCACACCCACACCCACACCCACATTAGCGTGCTTGCCTTCATTCCTCACTTTCAAGTTCAAAAGGTTTCACTCACCGGGGAACGAGAGGGGGCAGATCTAGGTTCACTTCCTCCACCCGGGCTTACGGCAAGGTTCAAGGAGGAATATGATTACAAGGGGGCAAGGTCAATTCCGTGAGAAGAACTCCTGGCTCCCCCAGGCAATCCAGCTAACGGCTGCGCTGCCCATTGATGGGATGCGCAGCCATTTTCAATTCCGGTATAGATGAAAATATCTGCCTACATGTGCAAATTAGTTCCCTTTAAACCAGTCCCGGTGGATTACTCTGCTTTTTTAGCCCCTGAGTCAGTTCTCCCTCGGCATATTCATTCTAGAACCGCAAATCCCTTTCCCCCGCATGAATCCGCTTCAGCTGCTCCTGAGTAGCTTTTCTCACACCTTCCCGCGGAATACGCTCCAGATTCTCACGGATCGTCTGCTCCCCGATGGCCCGCATTTCCTCATCGGCATAATCCAGCAGGTACTCCTGGAAGGTCATCAGTGAGTTGGGCTGGCAGACATTGTGAATCTGGCCTGATTTGGCCAGCTGCATGAAGCGGTCGCCGGTGCGGCCTTCCCTGTAGCAGGCGGTGCAGTAGCTGGGAACGTAACCGTCCTTGCACAGGCTTTTAATAATTTCCATGGGCGAGCGGTGGTCGCCGACAGTGAACTGCGGAGTATCCTCCTTGTTCTTATTGACACTATAGGCACCGACACCAGTCGCAGAACCCGCGCTGATCTGCGAGATGCCGAGCTTGATGATCTGATCGCGGAACTCAGAATCCTCACGAGTGGACAGGATCATCCCGGTATAGGGCACAGCCATTCTCAGCACCGCTACGATTCTGGCAAAATCCGCATCACTGACCAGATGGGGGTAATTGTCCAGATTCACGTTCTCGGCCGCGCGCAGGCGGGGGACAGAGATCGTATGCGGGCCGCAGCCGAACGCCTGTTCCAGATGCTCCGCATGCTTCAGCATGGCAATGGTCTCGTATTTGTGGTCGTAGAGGCCGTACAGAACTCCGATACCGACATCATCTATGCCTGCGCGCATGGCCCGGTCCATGGCCGTAGTGTGCCAGTCGTAATCAGTTTTGGGCCCTTGGGGATGGTAATACCGGTAGCTGGGCCGGTGATACGTCTCCTGGAACAGAATATAGGTGCCGATTCCGGCTTCCGCCAGTCTCCGGTAATCGTCCTCGGTGGTTGCAGCAATGTTAATGTTGATCCGCCGGATGCTTCCATTGTCGAGCTTAGTGTCATATATCGTCTGGATACAATCGATAATGTAGTCGATGGAGCAATTGCGGGGATCTTCGCCGGCCTCAAGAACCAGTCTTTTATGTCCAAGCGATTGGAGGACCTTGACCTCTTCGGCAATTTCGGCTGCATTCAGACGGCTGCGTTCAAACTCTGAATTGGAATGCTTGTATCCGCAGTATACACAATTATTAACACAATAGTTGCTGACATACAGCGGTGCAAACAGAACGATCCGGTTGCCGTAGATCTGCTCCTTGATGCTCCGCGATACCTGATACAGCTGCTCTAGCGTTTCCTTGTCCTCCACATGGAGCAGCACGGCTGCTTCCCGGGAGGTTAGACCTTTGCAGGCCTTTGCTTTTTCCAGGATAGCGGCGATGATCTGCGGATCGGCTGCCGCTTCCTCGCCATACTGCAAAGCTTCCCTAATTTCCTCGTCTTGTATAAAATCCGCCGTCTGGCGTTCATTCACCTTGCTCACTCTTATCCACTTCTTTCTGTGTTTATCTTTAGGATCAGGGGAATCAATGTTCCTGGAGAGAGCGGGAGAGATGCTTCAAGCTGTCGCCGCGTCCCATTTCCACATGGAAGCCGGCAGATTTCACCCGCTGCTCCAGACAGTACCTGCACTGGGCGGATTCGTCGCCCGTACAGATTTTGTTATTGTAAAGCATATATTTGGCGCGAACGGACATTGGGGAAAGATTGGGCATCAGCACATTCGCTCCAGCCTGCAGGGCCAGCTCGCGTCCGTTCGGATGGGCGGTGCCTATCGCGGTGGTCGCCGGAATCAGGGCACCCGGCACCATCAGCCGGGCCAGGGCAATCATGTCGAGCGTGTTCTCTACCGTTCCCGGAAGCTCGTCCCTTAGCGGCGTATCCCGGTGCGGCAAAAAAGGGCCGATGCCGATCATATCCGGCTGCAGCTCCTGCAGATACAGCAGATCGTCCGCCAAATCGGCAGCAGTCTGCCCGGGCAGCCCGACCATGAATCCCGCTCCCACCTGATAGCCGATCCGCTGGAGGGAACTCAAGCGGTCGCGGCGGTCCGCATACTCCATCGTCGGATGGAGTGCACGGTAGAGTAGGGCAGACGCGGTTTCATGACGCAGCAAAAAACGGTCTGCACCCGTTGCATACAGCCTTGTGTAACTCTCATCATCCCGCTCACCGATTGAAAGTGTCAGTGCAGCTTCCGGGTACAGCTGTTTGACCGATGTGATTAGCTGCACCAGCTTTTCGGTGGTATACCAGTCGTCTTCACCACTTTGCAGCACGAACGTGCGGTAGCCCAAGGCGTAGCCCTCCCGGCAGCACTCCAGAATTTCTTCCGGCAGCAGCCTGTAACGGCTTAAGGCCCTATTACCGGAGCGCAGGCCGCAGTACAGGCAGTTTTGTTTGCATATATTTGAGAATTCGATGAGTCCGCGCAGATAAACGGCTGTGCCGTAGGCTGTGATTCTTGCCTTATGGGCCAGATCATGCAGCCGCCTTCGGAGATCTCCATCAAGATGGGTGATCAGATCCGCCAATTTCTGCTGACTCACAGATCCGCCAGACGCTAATTGTTCCAATATCGGATACGTTGCTCATCCCTCCCTCGGCTGTCCAATCATGATCACTTGACGTTGAACATGAATTGTAAATATTGTAACAAAAGTAAATTTACAGAACAGTGAGCTTTATGCTTGAAATTGCTTGTTTTATAGTTTCATTTCCAGTGGTCCCAGGTCGCTGATCCGTTCGGGGTGTGTGTATACATTGCAGGAATTCTGCCGGATGAAGCCTACTGCGGTGATCCCCAGCTGCTCTGCCAGTTCAACAGCCAGACCCGTAGGAGCCGATTTGGATAAAATAATCTCACAGCCGATTTTGGCAGCCTTGAGCAGAATCTCCGAGGAAATGCGGCCGCTGAAGGCGATGATCTGATTGGATGGATCGATGCCTGTTTTGAGGCAGTGCCCGTAAATTTTGTCCAGCGCATTGTGGCGTCCAATGTCACTGCGGGAGAGCACTATCCCTTCCGTATTACAGAGTGCGGCACAGTGTACGCCTCCAGTCCGGTGGAACAGCTCAGCGCCGCTAAGCACCTCATCCATAAGGCGGAAGCAATCATCGAAAGTAAGCAGGGTATGAACCCCGGTTTTGCTTTTGGCGGTCCGTGCATCATTGACATAGACGAATCCGTGGCGGCTGGACCCGCAGCAGGAGGTAACATAACGTTTGGCGAAAAGCTGGCGGTGGAGCGGATTCCAGCGGTCTGTAGTTATATGCACAAAGCCTTCTTCTTCCTGTGTCCACAGCTGCTGAATATCCTGTATTCCCCGGATAATGCCCTCCGATGCCAAATACCCGACCACCATATCCTCGATATACTCCGGGGTACAGACCAGCGTAATGAATTCTTCGCCGTTGATTTTGACGGTTACCGGTTGCTCCGCCACAATCGTATCCTCTTCCCGGCTGAGCCGGCCGCTGCGGTAGCGGATGATGCTTCCATGCTGCTCCGAATGCTGTTCCATGGTTATCCTCCGAATATATAAAATTTTAAAAATGCATAAATAACTTAAAATGTTAAAAATTACTATTCTGTTTCATTCTTACTACAACACGTTTTCCAAAGCCTGTCAATTTCAGTTCTCACAATCCTGGTTCCGGACTAGATGAGGGGTTCCCTGGAGCTTGCCGCTGATATACTATATAGAAATAAACTTCTGGATCAGAGAGAACAGAGAAAAAAGAGAGTAGGAGAATCCATATGTCGAGCTTATTGGAAATTTTGCATAAGGAAGTAGTTCCGGCTGAAGGATGTACCGAACCGATTGCAGTTGCCTATGCTGTTTCGTTGGCGGCAGAGCTTCTGGAGGAAGATATCACATCCATCCGGCTCCAGCTCAGCGGCAATATTATTAAAAATGCTATGGGGGTGGGCATTCCCGGTACAGGGCAGACCGGACTCCCCATTGCGGCAGCGCTCGGCGCGGTAGTGGGCCGTTCCCATAAAGAGCTCGAAATTTTGTCTAACCTGACTCCGGCAGAATTGAAGCAGGCCAATGAGCTGCTTGACCGGGGGCTTCTGGAAGTGGAGCTGAAGGATACTCCCGAGAAATTATATATTGAAGCCCGGGTGTATTCCCCGAACCATACGGCAACTGCCATTATTGCCGGGGAGCATACCCATATAGACTTCCTGTCATTGGACGGGAAAAAGATTACTCCGCCAAAATCCAAAGCAGACTGCGGCAAGGCGGGACAATCGGATTCCGGGGCTTATGCCGGTTCTGTTGACCGGATCTTTGAATTTATCGATACGGTTCCTTTCCAGGATCTCCGTTTTCTTCTGGAAGGTGCCCGAATGAACAAAGCCATATCCGATGAAGGGTTGCGGGGCAATTATGGCCTGCAGGTGGGCAAAAAGATGAGCCAGCAGTCGGTAGTGAATCTGTTCGGCAATGATGTGGCCAGCCGGATCATCGCCGCAACGGCAGCGGCCTCCGATGCGCGGATGGACGGCAGCGCCATGCCGGTGATGACAACGGCCGGCAGCGGGAATCAGGGCATTGCCTGCACACTGCCCGTGATTGCCCTGGCCGAGCTTTTGGGCAAGGACGAGGAGAGACTGGCCCGGGCGCTCGCACTGAGCAATCTCGTCACCATCCACATTAAGCATTACATCGGGCGGCTCTCACCGTTATGTGGTTCTGGGATTGCGGGTGGAGTGGGGGCGAACAGCGGGATTATTTATCTTATGGGGGGCAGCCTTGCGCAGATCAAGCATGGAATACAGAATACAATCGCTTCTTTGTCAGGTATGATCTGCGACGGTGCGAAATCAACCTGTGCACTGAAAATTTCCACCTCCACCAATGCGGCTATCCAGGCAGCCACACTGGCGATGAACAACATTGCGCCAACTACGAAGGATGGTGTTATTTTCGAAGAGGTTGAAGATACGATCCGCAACATGGAACGGCTGGTTCAGGAAGGGCTGGCGGATACCGATACTGCGATACTAAATATCATGCTTTCCAAAGGCGGAATGATGTAGCAGCATATGCAAGACCGCCCGGTTCCCTGCACAGCAAAGGGCAGGACCGGGCGGTCTTTTTAGTATAATACCTCGATATTTTCTTCAGCGAGCCGTGTCAACCAGGGTTCCGCAGGCCGGCGGTCGGTAATGAGCACGTCAATGCTGCTAAGCTCGGCCAGTCTGGTGAACGCTGTTTTGTCGAATTTGGTATGGTCGGCGAGAAGCACAACCTTCTGGGCCTGGCTCAGCATATGCTTCTTCAGCTCGCATTCCGGCTCGTTGGAATCCGTAACTCCCCGCTCCATATCAATGCCTTTGCAGCTGATGACTGCGGTATCCACGTTGTAGCGCCGGATGGTATCATGGGCGACCGGGCCGACCAGTGACAGTGAACGGTGGCGCAGAGAACCGCCGGTGGATATGATATTCATGCCGGAGCTCGCGAACTCATGCAGAATATTAATGGAATTAGTGATTACAGTCAGATTGTTTTTGTTGCCCAGCAGCTTTAGAAACTCAAAGGCCGTAGAGCTGGGGTCCACCATAAGTGTGTCTCCATCGTTAATCAGATCCAACGCCTTAAGCGCTATATTGCGTTTCATATCGGTGTTGAGCGCATTGCGCGTCACAAAGGGCAAATCCTCATTGGTATGCCTGTTCAGCATCGCCCCGCCGTAAGTCCGGCTTAGAATGCCGTCCTTCTCCAGCTTTTCCAGATCCCTGCGGATCGTTTCTTCGGTAACCTCGAACATCCGGCTGAGATCGGAGACGAGTACCCTTTTGTCCTGATGTACAAGATCTATAATTTTTTTGCGTCGTTCGGCTGCCAGCATATGTATCACCTTTCCGGAGCTATATGGAATTACTATAGACCTAAATATCTGTGTTTTGCAAGAAAATATATGAAAACCACAGATAATACATAGATGTTTCTTTGTGAAACAGACATTAAACAAATAAAAACAACATAATTAATATTTTATTTGTTGACAACAAAGATTTGCGGGGATACGATGAGGGTGTTAATGCTTTGTTTGTAAGCGATACCTTTGAGAGGTGCCAGTGTTGGTCGGCTGTTTTGTACTCAGTGGCCAGCCTGAGGTGCCGCAGCCGCATAGAGCTTCCAGCTTGCGAAGAAGAACATTAATGAACGGTTCATCATTTTAACAAATTGCCTGGGAGGCTGGTCAATCAATGAGTACTCATGTCTATTATGTTCCGTCCACCAACATTATGGGAAAAGGCTGTCTGAAGGAAATTGGTCCCTACATTCAGGAATTGAAGCTGAAGAAGGCGCTTGTGGTGACTGACAAATTTCTGGTCAAGAGCGGCATTGCCGGCAAACTGCTGGCAGTACTGGATGAAGCGGGAATTCAATATGCCCTGTATGATGAAGTCAAACCGAACCCTACCTGTAAAAATGTCCATGACGGCGCAGCTTTCCTGAATTCGCAGGGCTGTGATTATCTGATCTCCATCGGTGGCGGCTCGCCGCAGGATACAGCAAAGGCCATCGGGATTATCGCCACGAACGGCGGGCATATCAAGGACTATGAAGGCGTGCATAAATCCAAAAACAAATCACTGCCGATTGTAGCGGTCAATACTACTGCAGGCACCTCTGCCGAAGTCACCATCAACTATGTCATCACAGATGAAGAACGCAAAGTGAAGATGGTTATGGTTGATAAAAACAGCATCGCCACCATTTCGGTCAATGATCCCGAGCTGATGATTGACAAACCGGCCGCACTTACAGCGGCAACCGGAATGGATGCGCTGACCCATGCCATCGAAGCCCTGGTTACTCCTGGAGCTTACCCGGTGACCGATGCTACCGCGCTCGCTGCGGTAGAGCTGATCTTCGCCAATCTGGCCCGGACGGTGAAAAACGGCCATGATATTGAGGCCCGGGAGCAAATGGTGTATGCGATTTTCCTCGGCGGAATGGCGTTCAACAATGCCGGACTTGGCTATGTACATGCGATGGCGCACCAGCTTGGCGGCGTATATGATCTGCCGCATGGTGTGTGCAATGCGATGCTGCTGCCTTATGTGGAAGAGGAAAACGCGAAGCATGTGCCGGAAAAATTCAGAAAGATTGCCAAGGCTATCGGCCTCCAGGTTGAAGTCAAAAGCGATCAGGAATGTGCGGATTTCGTTATTGAATCGATCAAAGCACTTTCCAAGGAAGTCGGCATCCCGTCCAAATTGTCTGAGCTTGGTGTAGAAGAGGTCGATCTTGACCTGCTTGCAGAGAACTCGATGAAGGACGCTTGTGCCCCCGGCAATCCGTTCATTCCAACCAAAGAAGAAGTGATTGCCCTCTTCCGCAAAATTCTCTAGTACAACCTCTATGTAAGGAGAGCTTTTATGAACAAACATATCGCCGTCGATATCGGCGCCTCCAGCGGCAGGCTGGTGGTTGGAACACTTCAGGAGGGGAAACTCAGCCTAGAGGAAATTCACCGCTTCAGCAATGGCTTCACAGAACGTGATGGCTCCTGCTTCTGGGATATTGATTATTTATTTGATCAGATTATCGTTGGTCTCCAGAAAGCCAAAGCACATGGCATTCCGGAGTGCACGTTAGGCATCGATACCTGGGCGGTGGATTATGTGCTCCTGGATGCGGCAGGAAGCCGCATCCAGGAGGTATATGCCTACCGTGATCGCCGTACAGAGGGCGTCATGGAGGAAGTGGCCGCGCTCATTCCGCCGGAGACTGTATATGCCAAAACAGGGATTCAGCAATTAAGCTTTAATACCTTATATCAATTATATGCCCATGACCGCAAAGAACTGGCCCAAGCGGAGCAAATTCTGCTGGTGCCGGATTATCTCTACTATAGATTAGGCGGACGGAAGATCAATGAGGTCACGAATGCCTCTACCACCCAACTGCTGAATTTGCAGACTGGCGACTTCGACTCCGAGCTGCTGTCGCTTCTTCAATTGCGAAGAGAGCAGTTTGCCGCACTGACTGCGCCTGGAGAGAGCCTTGGGTTCATCGCAGAGTCACTTGTCAGTCAATATGATCTGCCACGTTGCAAACTGATCTGTGCTGCCACGCATGACACCGCCTCTGCGGTGCTTGGTGTACCCGTGCAAAAGGGCCGGTCTGCAGCTTACATCAGCAGCGGCACCTGGTCGCTGCTGGGTGTGGAGCTTAACCAGCCGATTAACAGTCCGCAGGCGATGGCAGCGAATTATACTAACGAATGGGGAGCCTTCGGTACCTACCGGTTCCTCAAGAATATCATGGGCCTCTGGCTGATCCAGGAGGTGCGCAGGCTGGACGGCGAACGCTGCAGCTTCGCCGAGCTGGCCCGGCTGGCCGGAGAAGCCGAAGGCTTTCGCAGTCTGATCCCGTGTAACGCACCGCGTTTCCTCAATCCGGGGAACATGATGGAGGAAATCCGCTCCGCCTGCGCGGAGAGCGGGCAGCCTATCCCGCTGACGCCTGGACAACTCGCCCGCTGTATATTTGACAGTCTGGCCTTGTCCTACCGGAGTTATCTGCATGAGCTGGAGGAGCTTACGGGAACAAAGGTGGAGGTGCTGCAAATCGTCGGCGGCGGGGCGAATAACACACTGCTATGCCAATTGACTGCCGATGTGGCCGGCAGAGAGGTGCTGGCCGGACCCACGGAGTCGACGGCACTGGGCAATCTCGCGGTTCAGCTGATTCACCAAGGCAGTGTAGACAATATTGCCGAAGCCAGGGAGATTATCGGGAACTCTTTTCCCATTGCCGCTTATACCCCGCGTCCCGTTCCACAGCTGGAAGAGCTGCTGGACCGCTGGAAGGCCCTTCATGCCCAGAATATCCATTAAGATGCTGATCTTCACAAAACTAAATGGATGCTTTCGAAGCGGGTTTTGAACGTAGACCATTCAAGGAGCAGATGCTCACAAAACTAAGTGTATGCTTTCGAAGCGAGTTTTGAACGTAAGACAATTCATGGAGCAGATGCTCACAAAACTAAGTGTATGCTTTCGAAGCGGGTTTTGAACGTAGACAATTCAGGGAGCGGATGCTCACAAAACTTTTAGGAGGTTGCAGCATGGATCAGAGCATCATCAATAGTTATGGCGAAGCCAAGAAATTATATGCAGCGCATGGAATCCATGTGGATGAAGTGTTGGAGAAGCTGGCTCAGATCAAAATTTCACTGCACTGCTGGCAGGGCGATGATGTCAAAGGGTTTCTATTTAAAGATAAGGAGCTAAGCGGGGGTATCGCAGTAACCGGCAGCTACCCTGGGCGTGCCGGTACGCCGGATGAGCTGCGCAAGGATTTGGAGAAGGCCTTGTCGCTGATTCCGGGGAAACACAAGGTGAACTTGCATGCCATCTATGCCGACACGGATGAACAGGTAGATCTGGATGAGCTGGAGCCTCGCCATTTTGCGCCTTGGGTCGAGTGGGCCAAGGAACAGGGGCTGGGTCTGGATTTCAATCCAACCTGCTTCTCTCATCCCAAAGCGGCAGACGGCTTTACCTTAAGCCATGCAGACGAGGAAATCCGCAGCTTCTGGATTCGGCACTGCAAGGCTTCGCGCCGGATTGCTGAATATTTTGGCCGCGAGCTGGGGCAGCCCTGCGTGACGAATTTCTGGGTGCCGGACGGCTATAAGGATACCCCGGTGGACCGGCTGGCTCCGCGCATGCGCCTGAAGGAATCGCTGGATGAAGTGTTCAGTGAGGAGATTGATCCGAAGTTCAACATTGATGCGGTAGAGAGCAAGCTGTTCGGAATCGGTTCTGAGAGTTATGTTGTTGGATCTCATGAATTCTATATGGGCTATGGGCTGACCCGGGGCAAGGCGATCTGCCTGGATGCCGGACATTTCCATCCGACCGAAGTCATTTCCAATAAACTGTCCTCCATTCTGATGTTCAGTGAACAGCTGCTGCTGCATGTCAGCCGGCCGGTCCGCTGGGACAGCGACCATGTCGTCACCATGGATGACGAGCTGCTCGAAATCGCCCGCGAGCTTGTCCGTGGAGATTTGCTGGGCCGCACGAATATCGGCCTGGACTTTTTTGACGGCAGCATCAATCACATCGCCGCATGGGTCATCGGCACACGCAATACCATTAAGGCACTGCTGCGGGCCATGCTGGAGCCGGTGGCAGAGCTGAAGGCGGTTGAGCTGGCTGGAGATTACACCTCCCGTCTAACCCTGGCCGAGGAATTCAAGTCCTATCCGTTCGGTGCCGTCTGGGATTATTACTGTGCTTCGCAGAACACACCTGTCCGTGAGCAGTGGTTGGCTGAAGTGAAGCGTTATGAACAGGAAGTGCTGACTGCAAGATAAGGGCTGCCGGGAACGAACGCATTTAAGAGACCAAAAACTGACATGGAAATTTAATGTTCAACTTATTTAGCCATGCATATAAGGAGAGAACACATATGAGCACATCCGTAATTGAATCCAAAGGGTATATCGCAAGCGAAGAAGCTCCGTTTATCCAGGAGATGTCGGAAATCACCCGCCACATGTGGTCACTGGGCTGGGATGAGCTGAACGGCGGCAATGTGAGCTGCTTGCTGGATGAGGAGGAGGTGGCCCGGTATATCAACATCCGGGAGCCGCTGCGGACGATTAAGCTCACGTTTCCGGTTCAGGAGCTGGCCGGCAAATATTTCATAGTCACAGGTTCGGGCAAATACTTCCGCAATGTGATCAAAGATCCGGAAGCGAATCTCGGCGTGCTGCGTGTCAGCGGCAGCGGCGAGAGCGTGGAAGTGCTGTGGGGTCTGCGGAACGGCGCAGTGCCGACGAGCGAGCTGCCTTCACATTTTATGAGCCACATTGAACGGCTGAAGGTAGACCCGTCACACCGCATTGTGCTGCATACCCATGCTACGAATGTCATCGCCATGACATTTACCCATGATCTGGATGAGCTAAAATTCACCAAAACCCTGTGGCAAATGTGCACCGAGTGCCTGGTCGTCTTCCCGGATGGTGTCAGCGTCATTCCTTGGATGGTTCCGGGGAGCAGTGAAATCGGCCGGGCGACAGCCGACAAAATGAAGGATTACCGCGTAGTAATCTGGCCGCAGCATGGCATTTTTGTCACCGGTGCAACGATGGATGCCACTTTTGGCCTGGTGGAAACGATTGAAAAAGCTGCAATTGTCTACAACCTGATCGGCGGCAGAGAAATCAAGCAGAAGATCACGGACCGGCAGCTGGCCGATTTGGCCGCGGCATTCTGTGTAACGCCAAAAGCAGGGATATTGGAATTATAAAACATTAATTAGACAAAACTGAGGTTATCTTTGATACAAGAGATGGGATAAGCAGGTAACTGCGGCGTCCCGGTTTTTTTATTGTATAGGAAATTATGCAATACCAAACCGTGTGGTTGTCCTGTGGAATGGAGAAACCCTTCCCAAATAACGGATTTCCTGTCCTCATGAGCCGAAGATCGAACGTGAAGTAGACTCCTCGTGCCCACAGGCCGGTTGGCCTGGAAACAAGGGCAGGATATGCCGTGGTTGGAGCTGGGGAAGGCCTATTTGCCCGTATCTTGAAAACTATATAGTTGAGGGAATAGTCGGTCCCCGTTCACCGAGCTCTTTGCAGGCGCTAGTTGGAAAAAGGGAACTTAATTCTCCACAAAATCAACAATAGTTAGATTTAAGTGGAAAAATGGATCTTAATTTACTTATATTCCCTTACCAGGAGTGAGATGAGCTAGATTAGTTACCCTTTTTCCACTTATCTGCGGAAAATGAACTGCACCCCGTCAAGTAGACAGTACAAAAAATAAAAGTATTTTAAGCGGCCTTGGTCCTGAATTCAATGGGACTAAGGCCGTTTAGTTTTG
>NZ_FNGM01000023.1:0-66361 GCF_900102965.1 Paenibacillus jilunlii
GCGTACAAGCCGGACGGATCGGTCGCACGGACCGTGAAGGCCGTCGGTGCTGTCGGGGTCCCGCCAATGGACAGGTAACCGCCATTCAAGCTCAGGCTCAGGCCACTCAGCGGGTCAGGTCCCTGCACAATCGAATACGAAAGATAATCGCCGTTGAGATCTGTAAACATAGAATTCAGCTCAGAGAACGACTGAACAAAAGCCTCTTCCTTTGCATCAAAAATAATCATAGGTTGGCTGAGCGCCACAGGTGAGAGATTGGAAACGTATGTATGTGAGGTTGCGAAGACACGCGATTCTATGCCTTCGAGCATTTTGGTAACGTCACTGACAACGGCCGATGATGGGAACATCCGCAAATGATTAACGATATCTCCGACATCCAAAATACCATCCGTACCGGTATCAACAATATTGATAACGAAAGATTGGACGATGGTATTTACGCTGTCGGAGAGTTCCACTGTCAGGAATGTGCTACCTTCTTTTAATGGCTCAATACTTAAAGTATTACCAGAGTCCGTAGTCACTTTGATTACATTTCCGTTATATTCCTTAGCTTTGTAATTATAGCTATTATCCAGATTCAAGTTTACTTTCTGATCGGAAGGCAGTGTAATTTGCTTTACGGGTGCTATGTAAGGTTTGGCCTGAGCAATTTGTGCATATTGCGCAGCTTGAGGCGTCAGCACTACAGCCAAGTATATGACTGCAGTGGTTTTCTTTTTGATACTCTTTCCTTTTCTATGATGCTTACTCATTTCTTCCCTCCCCACTAAATAGTTCTCTAGTAGTATATCGACCAGTAAGAATGGAGAATTTAGGATATTAAGAATTTGATACTATGAAAGTTTCATATTTGTAGAAAAATGTAAGCAGGAACAGGGATCAAAGCCATACATTCTGAGGGAGCCGCGCATCAGGATAAGCACCTTGCACAAAAGCAACATTCTCCGGAGAACCCTATCACAAAACGCCAGACCCAATGGTCTGGCGCCTCAAAACTACCCCTGCAGCGCCTTCCGCACGCTCAGAATATACCTCGCCTGATCGAGCGGGTTCACACCCCGGCGGGTGCGCTCGGCCCGGACATCCGGCGGGCATTCCTCGTAGCCGGCAAAAAAGGAAGTGAACGTGCTGCGCCCCTTCGTGTAGGAGCTTAAGCTCACAGGATAATCGAGCGACGTTGCCAGCGGCAGCCGTCCCTCGATGATCATCCGCTCGCCTTGCAAGACGGGAGGCTCGAAGGTGCCGCGCATCTGCACGAGATCGTTCATCACGCGGCCGCCGTTCTCCTCCGGCACGACGATGCGGACCTGGAGAATCGGCTCCAGCAGCTTGGTGCCGACCCGGTTCAGTCCGTCCATGATTGCCATCGGCGTAGCCACCGCAAAATCCAGCGGATGCGTATGCCACACATGATGCTGCCCCTCGGTCAGCGTCACCTTCAGGTCGGTAACCTCCCAGCCGTACAGGCCCTGCATCAACGCCTCCGGCACGCGGCGGGCGGTTTCGTTCTGGTATTGCGGCAGCAGATCGGAACTGCGGACCAGCGATTCATAGACCAGACCGCTGCCCGGCGGTCCCGGCTCAATCCGGAACCGCAGAATAGCCCAGCACGGCTTGGGCATCAGGTAGGCGACATAGCCTTCGCCCGTGCGGCTTGGCGTTTCCCGATAGATCACCGACGGCTGGCCGAAGGTAACCTTCAAGCCATATCGGCTCTCCAGCACACTGTCCAGAATTTCCAGCTGAATCGGACCCATGACCTTGATGTGCAGCTCCCGCTCATCCTGCAGCCACTGGGTATCGAGCAGCGGGTCTTCATCGGCCAGCTCCTGGAAGGCTCCGATGACCTCATGCTCATCCACAGCCGCATCCCAATGCACCCGCACGGTGAGCAGCGGTACAGCCAGCTTCGCTTCCTGCGGAATCGCGTCCGGCACGCCCAGCACATCACCGATTCTTACCCCGGACAATCCGTAGACTACGGCGATATCTCCGGCCTCCAGCGCGCCGACATCCTCCGTGCGCCCGCCTTCCACCTTGCGGATCTGCGTGACCTTGCCTTGAACATCCTGCGTATAATTCATCACCGTATCCCGGTTGCGGATCGTTCCTTGATAGAGGCGGACGAATGCCATGCGGCCCATGCTTTTGTCACGCTGAATGTTGTACACGATTCCGGATACCGGCAATTCCAGACTCCCGCACGCACGGGGAAAATAATCGGTCATCGCGTCCAGCAGCTGCGTAATGCCAAGACCCTTGGCTGCCACGCCGTAGACAAGAGGGAACCATTTACCAGCAGCTGCTCCAGCCTTCAACTGATTCTTCCAGGCTGTCAGATCAAGCGGAGCCCCCGACATATATGTCTCCAAAAGCGCCTCGTCCCGTTCCGCCAGCGATTCCAATAGCTCTGTCCGCGCCGCAGGGTCCGCAGCTTCTGCCCATAGATCCACGGCACCGGCATAGTTCCGCTCTTGACCCAGCGCCTGCTGGACCGGCAGGATATCACCGGACAGATACGTTCGCGCCTGAGCCAGCACAGCTGCGGGGTCCGCGCCGGTCCGGTCCATTTTGTTCAGAAAAATCAGTGTCGGAATCCCCAGCTTACGCAGCGCGTTCCAGATCATCTCGCTCTGGGCCTGCACGCCTTCAACCGCCGATAAAATAAGCACCGCACAGTCCATCACCCGCAAGCTCCGCTCCACCTCGGACAGGAAATCGACATGCCCCGGTGTATCGACCAGATTCACCAGCACGCCCCGCCACTCGAACGATGCCAAGGCCGCACGCACGGAAATCCCCCGCTGGCGCTCCACCTCCATGGAGTCGGTCAACGCCGTTCCGCTGTCCACACTGCCCACCGCCTTAATGCGGCCGCTTTCATAGAGAATATGCTCCGTAGTTGTTGTCTTCCCCGCATCAACATGGGCAAAAATCCCCACGTTAATCCGTTCCATCCCCTGCTGCTGAACCATCTATGTTCTCCTGTCATGAACTGATTTTATAATCAAAGCGCTACCATTCTTAAGTGTACAGCGAAAAGGCGCCGTTGTTCAATCCTCACCGTGCACCCTCTCCATTTACCCTCACCATGTACCCTCACCGTATCAAAAGGCTGGTTCATCCCGGGGGCACAGGGTATTTAGGTACTGAAGTGCTAAAATATCGCGTTACGCCACATCCCAAGCAGCTGCTCCCGAAATCAGTTTTGCACATAGTGATAATTAGGAAGGTTTACGCACACAACACTGAACACACGTTTCCGAAACCAGCTTGTACGAAGCTCTTCAAGGAATGCTAAGCTCAAAAAACTTTAAGGAGGAATAGATCATGGCAGACAAACGATTGAAAGATAAGATCGCAGTAGTCACCGGAGGTGCTTCAGGGATCGGCAAGGCCACGGCAATCCGTTTTGCCCAGCATGGGGCTGCAGTATATATACTCGATCTTACCCCCGAGAATCTGGCAGAGACTAAACAGGAGATTGAGTCCATCGGCGGCACGGCCACAGTCATCGAATGCGATGTCTCCAATCCCGGCCTGGTGGAAGAAAGTATCAACAGGATTGGCGGCGAGAACGGGCGGATTAATGTGATTTTTGCCAATGCCGGGATTAACGGAACGATGGCTCCCATCGAGACCCTGGAAATGGACGATTGGGATCAGACGATCCATACGAATCTGCGCAGCACCTTTGCCACCGTCAAGTACGCCATCCCTTATATGAAGGAAGACGGCGGCAGCATGATCATCACCAGCTCGATTAACGGCAACCGGGTATTCTCCAACATTGGCGCGGCGGCCTATTCGACCTCGAAGGCTGGACAGACTGCTTTTATGAAAATGGCTGCACTGGAGCTGGCCCAATACGCCATTCGCGTAAATGCCGTGTGCCCCGGTTCTATTGACACCAATATTGGAGAGAATACGTATAAAAGCGAAGATCTGAAGGAAGTACAAATCCCCGTAGAATTCCCGGACGGCAATCATCCGCTGGAGCAGGCTCCCGGCAAACCGGAGCAAGTCGCCAACCTGGTGCTGTTCCTGGCTTCGGATGAGTCGTTTCATGTTACCGGCACGGAGATTTTTGTGGACGGTGCGGAATCGCTGCTGCGCGGATAATTCCTCTGCATTGCATTTTTTTGGAGTGGACCTGCAACCTTTCTACGCTTTCTGCCATCTAAGAGGATAAGAGGTGAGGCACAATGAATAAATATTCTTTCCAGATGAGCGCAAAAAAAATGACTATTGCGTGCGGCATTCTGGCGGCAAGCGTATCTTTTGGAGCATCGGCTTTTGCTTTTTCCGACATCAAGGGAGATCCCGCTGAGTCGAAAATCAACGCACTGCATAACAAGGGAGTCGTTAATGGAGTGACTACGGACAGATTCGCGCCAAAATCGAAGGTTACCTTTGCCCAAGGCATCCAGTTTATCGTGAACGGCCTGCAGTTGTCCCCGAAGGCATCGGGCGGCGGCAGTACAGTTACGTCTAGTGTATATTTTGACAAAGTAAAGGATAAGGCCTGGTATGCATCCGCTTTCCTCATTGCGAAGCAAAACGGTCTGACCCTGGATAAGTCGGTTGATCCGAACGCTGCAATGACACGCATCCAGTTCGCCCACTTGATGACTCAGGCTTTGCAGAGCAAAGGAAACTTCCCGGTAACGCTGATGTACGCCGATATCTCGGATGGCAGCAAGCTGTCCAATGCTGAGATGAATAGCCTGCAGATTCTGGTAAACACCCATTTGGTGACACTGGAGAAGAACAATACCTTCCGTCCAAATGATGCGGTGACCCGTGCGGAAGCTGCCGTCTGGATCTATGACGCTGCTGAGTTTGCGCAAACGGTGATTACTCCAGAGGTGACACCTCCGGATGAGGGAACCGCAGCTCCTGCTCAGCTGTATGAGGGTGCAATAACTCTGGAAAAAGCGGGCCAAGGCGTAAACAAAGCTACACTTACCGTCAACGATCTGCCGAACCCGGGGTATGGACTGACTATTAACCGGATCGAATTCGGCAAAGACAAAACGGCGGTCATCTATTTCAGTGTAACCAAACCGGCCCCGGGCAAAATGTACCCGATGGTCATCACCAAGGGCACCGCAGTAACGTATCTGCCGGAAGGTTATACCGCAACAGCCAAGTCCCTAACCACTGCTCCTTCATCCTCCGGTTCCAGTGTAAGGTAAGCCGCGATTGGAATTGAAAGGCTGGCTACGGGTTGCAGACGATAGGCCTAAAAAAACTGTGTCCCTCCGGGAGGCACGGTTTTTTGGCGTGGAACAAACGGAAGGGAACATTCCACAGGGATACTGACCGCCGGGCGCTGAAGCATTGGCACGAAGTACAATAGTTCCGAACTCCAGAGCGCTTATTTGCCTAAAACACCCGCAGACATGGCCGTTTTAGGCAAAATAACGGATTCTCAGTCCGTAATGAAGCCGGATGCAGCCTTTTCGGCAACATAGCGGATTCTCTGTCCGCAAGACGTCCCTGTGTTCAATCTTTGCTCCCACTTGGCATTTCCGGTATTTTTTCAATGAGTCGCCATATAGAAAACGGACGCTGCCACCGGAATAAACCAGTGGTGCGTCCGTCTCTCATTATGGCGTCCATTGATCATGGACAATGCCTACGAGGGCGCGGTCCTCGCCCATCTTCTCGAAGACCAGGCGCAGGCTGCGCCAGTCCATGCCTTCCGCCGAAGGATCTACACCGGCGATATGATACTCAACGAAGTCGTAGCTGTCCTTGGGGTAGACTTCGTTGATATTATTCAAGGTTGTTCCCTGCCCCAGCCCCTTATTCAGGGCAGTTTTAGCCTTATTCATGAAGTCAGCGTCATATACAAACCGCTTGAAGTATTCCGCAAAGGTTAGCTTGATGACCTCCCCCGAACCGGCGAATTCGCGCCATACGTACGGTTTAGAATCCTTCATCAGCCCTTTCAACTGATCTCTGGTGAACACCAGATCAGTGGCCGTATCTACGTAAGCGTAAGGTGAAAAACGGACACCTTTGTCGGGGTGCGCCCAGGACGCGAGTGTCTCCATATCGCCTCTGCTCAGTGCTCTCAGCACTGTGGATGCCGCTTCCTTGGCTGTAGGCGGCATCCCCTCCTCCGGTGCGTCCGTAGCCTGCGGTACCTGGCTCTCTGCGGGTTCCGAAGAAGCCGGCGCTGCACTCGCCGGTGCACTTGCCGACGCGCTCGGTGCTGCGCTCACTGACGCGCTCGGCGCTGCACTCGCTGACGCGCTTGGCGAAGGCGAACCCTGGGTCTGCCCCGGTGCCAGCGTAGCCTCCGGTTCCGCTTCAGACGCCGAATTGCAGGCCGCGAGGACCAGCATTAGAGCGGCCAGGGCGGAATGCCCCAATATTTTTTTTACAGTAATCATTGAAATTCCCTCCTTATGCTGCTGTTTCTCTCTCTGTATTTAGACGTCCGCTGCTGGATTAAAGTTGCATATGAACCAGATCTACCCGAAACAAATAAGTGCTCCTGACATCAGCATTAAAATCCGCTATACTTTTGTTCAGATGCACAACAACTTTAATGTAACGGGTCAGCCCTAATAAGCCCCTAACTGTTATCTACCCATTTGGCGAAGGAGGATGTAGAATTGTTCCAGCTTTCCGAGAATCAGGCCCAGGAGATCGTGGATAAAATGATGATGGATATTCCATACAATATTAATATCATGAATGCAGACGGGATTATTATCGGCAGCGGCCGAAGAGAGCGGGTCGGCACGGTGCATCAGGGAGCGGTCCAGGCACTGTCCACCGGCAGAATGGTTGAGGTCTGGGAGGACAGCCGTTTTGAGAAAAAAGGCACCAATGAACCGATTGTAATCGGTCATACCCGTGTGGGAGTCATCGGCATTTCCGGGAACCCGGACGAGGTCCGCCCTTTTTGCAATATTGTCAGAACTACAGTATCCCTGTTAATTGAGCAGCGCAACAGCTTAGAGACTCTGGCCCATGAAGCGAATCGTAAAAAAGCCTTCCTTGAATTGCTGCTGAATCATCAGGGGGCCTATTCCCAAAAGCTGAGAAAAGAAGCAGCGCCGTATCAGATTGACCTGCTGCTGAAAACCGTGGTGCTGTACATCAAGCATTTCAGTACCGATGCAGACCCGGACAAGCTGCTGCTGCGCTACCCTTCATTTGCTATGGATGAAGATACACAGCTGCTTATCTTACAGGAATCAGGCGATCCAAGGCCGCTGATCCGCGAGCTTTTGCAGGTCCAGCCCCAAGTGCTGATCGCCGCCGGCAAACAGGAAGCAAGCATAGCCGAAAGCTACCGCCAGGCCAGATCCGCGATGAATATTCTACTGGCGCTGAAGCCTGCTTCACAGGTTATTGCTTTTGAAAATGTGGAATTTCTGGTGAAGCTGAGCCATGCTCCTTTGGCTCCGTTTAACACCGCCGCCAAGCTGGAGGATGCCGTAGATATGATAGAGACGCTTAGAAGCTTCATTAACCATAATTGCAGCGTCTCCCATACCGCCGATGACTTGAATATCCACCGCAACACGCTGCAATACCGCCTGAAACGGATTCAGTCCCTGACCGGAAAAGATCCGCGCAATCTGCTCCAGCTATTCGAGCTCACGCATGGTCTGCTGGCGCTCTATAAGTAATACCGCTCCACACACTAAGCGGCCCTGAAGTAAACTCTTCAGGACCGCAGCTTTTACGTTATTCGCTTAGCTTCAGAACTCTCGCAATATTCTCACAGGTCCGCTCGACGTTCTGCGGCCCCTCGGCCAGCAGCTTCTCCAGGCCGGAGGCCCCGGGGACGATGCCGAAGATTGCCGTGAAGCCCTCTTCATACAGGGCATCTATGCCCTCGCCAATGTAACCGGCGACTGCGATGACCTTTTGTCCGCTGGCTTTGGCAGCACGGGCGACACCGTAGGGAGTCTTCCCGAACTTCGTCTGATAATCAATGCCGCCTTCGCCTGTGAACACCACATCGGCACCAGCCAGCTTTTCCTTCAGGCCGGTATATTCAATCACAATCTCAATCCCCTTCTGCAGCACAGCCCGGGTGAAGATCAGCAGCCCCGCTCCCAACCCTCCGGCAGCACCCGCACCGGGCAGATCACGCACATCCTTGTGAAGCTGCTGCTTCACGACCTCCGCATAATGGGCCAGATTGACGTCGAGTTTTTGCACCATTTCCGGCGTAGCTCCCTTTTGCGGGCCAAACACACGGGAAGCTCCCTGCTCACCGCACAGCGGATTCGTCACATCGCAGGCAACAATCATCTGCACATGATGGAGGCGTTCATCCAGCGCAGAAATATCTATGCTCGCCAGTCTGTCCAGACTGCCGCCGCCCCGGGGAAGCTCCGCTCCCGACTCATCCAGGAACCTGGCCCCGAGCGCCTCGGCCATGCCAACACCTCCGTCATTCGTCGCGCTGCCGCCGATGCCGATGATAATCTTGCGGATACCCCGGTCCAGGCACTCCCGGATCAACTCTCCGGTGCCGTAAGTGGTTGTGACCAAGGGGTTCCGGGTTTCCTTCGACACCAGATGGATGCCGCTCGCGGAAGCCATCTCGATCGCCGCAGTCTGTCCACCGCCAAGAATGCCGTATTTCGCTGTAACCTTTTGCCCAAGCGGTCCGGTCACCTCTTTATAATGAATTTCCCCGCCCGAAGCATCGACCAGGGACTGTACGGTTCCTTCCCCGCCGTCAGCCATCGGCACATGAATATAACGGGCAGCCGGGTAGACCTTCCTCAGACCCTTTTCCATGGCAATGCAGACTTCTTTGGCAGTCATGCTCTCTTTGAAGGAATCCGGTGCCAGTATAAATGTTTTTTCTTTTTCGCTCATATCCTCACCCCATACCATATATTAAAGCCTGTACTCTATAACAAAAATCCGTAAATGACCGTCGCCGCAACCGCCATCGTCCCGCCAACTATCGCTTCATAGGGAATCAGCCCCATCCGCTGCTTAATCGACATTTTCATGCTGTCCGCTGTGACATGGAAGTAATTGCCCTGCGGCAGGGAGTCGATGACCGTTGCTCCGGTATGCACCATGACCGCTGCAGCCAGCGGCGCCGTGCCCATATTCAAAATCGCTTGTCCGAACGAACCCGTCGCCAGGATAACCCCCGTCGAGGTAGAGCCGGTGGCGGCCGCCATCAGAATACCGGAGATCGGTGCCAGGAACGTTCCCGAAATCCCAGACGCCTGGATCAGGCTGACGATCTGCACAGACAAATCGGAAGCGGCAATGAGTCCGGCAATCCCTCCGGCACCTATCAGAATCAGCACCGTTGCTGTCATTTTATTGAGGCCGGATGAGGTATAGGCCAGAATTTTGTTTCCCTGGCCCATGGCCAGGAGGCCAATAATCCCGGCAACCGGCAGAATGTACAAGGCATCAACTTTAATGCGGGAAAGAGCATCGATGCCCGTGATCGAACCGATCGGATTGACCATCAGCAGAATGACCGCAACAAGCGGTGCCACGATAGCCTTGCCGAGCGGCGGATATTTGGAGGTGTCAATCTCGTTGTACACTGCTTCCCCGTCCAGCACCCTCACACCTTTATTTTTCAGAAGAGAAGCTACGATAACGGTTACAATTAAGCCGCAAACTGCCGGAATGAAGCCGGCCAGCATCACATGGCTCAGATCCAGGTCGAACCCCCGCGCAGCGGCAATCGTATTCGGATTGGGGGAGATGATGTTCCCTGCTTTTCCGCCGCCGGAGAGTGCGAGCAGCAGCGCCGTTTTGGAGATGCCCATTTTATTGCCTACAGATAAAGCAATCGGTGCCACTATCAGTACGGCTACGGGTATAAATACCCCCACCGCTGTAATTATCATCGTAGCCAGAGCCAGCGCCAAAATGGCCTTGCTCCCGCCGAACTTTTTCACAATGGCCTGGGCAATTGTTTCGGCCGCTCCCGATTCCATCATCACCCCTGCCAATACACCGGCGGCAAGCACGCGCAGAACCGTACCCATGACACTTTGCGTACCGCTTACAAGTACACTGACCGTCTGCTCCAGATTGGCCCCGCCAATCAGCGCACCTGCGATAGCCCCCAGAAACAAGGAGTACACCGGATTCAGCTTTCTCAGGATCAGAATAATCGCGAGCGCCAGTCCTGCCAGTGCCCCATACCAGCCTATTGTTAATCCTTCCATTGTACAGCCCCCTATAACTCTTGTTGAACACGCTTTCAGTATAAAGGCTGTCCTCATTAAATAATATTGATGTTCGGACGAAATGTATTGTGCAGTTGACCAAAGGAAAACCTCCCGATCGTTCAGCCACTGGCCGAGATTAACGGGAGGTTGTCTTCTGTAGTGAGGGCATCATACGCTAAAGCGGGACCGCTTGCCGTCACCGCCTGATAAAATCCACCCAGCGCTGCCATGTCCTCCTGCCTAAAATTCCGAATCACGGTTTCATTCAATAGCTTGCCCGCCTGTCTCATATTTTTTCCAAATCATAGCCGTTTATAATTTCAGTTAGCGCCGCCTGGCGAACCCTTTACGAATCCTTCGGCCATTCCAAGTGGAAAAAGGGTAACTAACTTGCTCATACACCCCATTCTCCGCAAGTGAAGTGGAAAAAGGATAACTAATTAAGCTCATTCCGCTCCTATTTAGGTAAAATGGTCCAATTAAGTTACATTTTTTCACTTAAACCTTACATTTGCTGATTTTGGGGAGAAATAAGCTCCCTTTTTCCAACTAGCATTGCTCAGCTAATTCTTCGAAAGGCGCTATTTGTAAAATGAGCTCAAAAAGGGCTCAAGAAGGCTGCCAACTTCGACTGGATTTTCTACCCTTTTGGGTAAATCTGCTGAACTCACTTCTACTTAACCCAACTTTATGTACATCTTGTCCATAAGTAAGGGAAATCATAATTGCCTAACTAACAAAAAAACACCTGCCTCAGAAGACGAAGCAGGTGGCTTACGGTATGGTTTATTTCGCGCCTCCATCATTGCCGCGCGGCGGACGCATGGTCAGGCTGACCCGGCCTTTTTTGAGGTCGACGCCCATCACCCATACGGTGACATTGTCCCCAACGGAGACAACGTCCATCGGATGCTTCACGTAGCTGCCGCTAAGCTGGGAAATATGCACCAGCCCGTCGTTCTTGATGCCGATATCGACGAAGGCGCCGAAATCGATCACGTTGCGCACGGTTCCCTGCATTTCCATGCCGGGAACCAGGTCTTCGATCTTCAGCACATCCGTGCGGAAGATCGGCTGCGGCAGCTCCTCGCGCGGATCGCGGCCCGGACGCTGCAGGCTCTCCAGGATGTCGCGCAGTGTAGGCACGCCGACATCAAGCTTCACCGCCAGCTCGGCGGCATCCTGCGCCTGAAGCTGTTCGGCTACTTCCTTGCTGCCGAGCGAGGCCACATCCAGCCCCAGCTCGCGGAACAGCCGGTCCACCACCGGATAGGATTCCGGGTGGATGGGTGTACGGTCCAGCGTGTTGTCGCCGCCGGGAATACGCAGGAAGCCGATGCACTGCTCGTAGGATTTGGCGCCGAGGCGCGGCACCTTCTGCAGCTGCTTCCGGGTCGTGAACTTGCCGTTCTCCTCACGGAACTTCACTATATTCTTGGCGATGGTCGCATTGACTCCCGCGACATAAGACAGCAGGGAAGCGGATGCGGTATTCACATCGACACCGACGTGGTTGACCGCCGACTCCACGACGCCTTTCAGACTCTCCTCCAGATGCTTCTGGGAGACGTCATGCTGGTACTGCCCGACACCGATCGCCTTCGGGTCGATCTTGACCAGCTCCGCGAGCGGGTCCTGCACGCGGCGGGCGATGGAGGCGGCGCTGCGCTCCGCCACATCGAGGTCCGGGAACTCCTCCTGCGCCAGCTTGGAGGCGGAATACACACTGGCTCCGGCCTCATTGACAATGAGGTACGCCAGCCCCGGATCGCCGATCTCTGCGATCACCTCGGCGGTGAACTGCTCCGTCTCCCGCGAGCCGGTGCCGTTGCCGATCACAATGAGCTGGATGCCATATTTGGCAATCAGCTCTTTGAACTTCGCCGCCGCTTCCCGCTTCTTGTTGTTCGGCGGCGTCGGATAGGTGACCGCCACCTCCAGCAGCTTGCCGGTGTCGTCCACCACGGCCAGCTTGCAGCCGGTGCGGTAGGCCGGGTCGACACCAAGCACGTTTCGCCCCTTCACCGGCGGCTGCAGCAGCAGGCTGCGCAGATTTCCGGAGAAGATGGAAATCGCTTGCGTTTCCCCCTTTTCCGTCATCTCCCCGCGCACCTCGCGCTCCACGGAAGGTGCGATCAGCCGTTTGTAGGCATCTTCGGTCACTGCTTCCAGCAGTTCTTTGACCGGAGATGGCCCCTTCACCAGCTTCCGCAGGATAAAGGCATGAATCTTGTCGGCCGTCACTTCTATGCCGACCTTCAGCACATTTTCCCGTTCGCCGCGGTTGATGGCGAGAATGCGGTGCGGCGGCATTTTATGTACCGGTTCACGGTAATTGTAATAGTTCTCGTAGACACTCTCCTGCTCCGTATCCTTGGCCTCCGAGACCAGTATGCCTTGACTCGCTGTATACTGGCGGACCCAGGAGCGGATGGCGGGATCGTCGGCAATGTTCTCCGCGATAATGTCCATCGCGCCTTGAAGAGCCAGCTCTGCGCTTTCCACACCTTTTTCCGCATCTATATATTTCGCGGCTTCCTCAAGCGGCTGACCTTGGCGGCGCTGCTCCATCACCCAGTCTGCCAGCGGCTCCAGCCCTTTTTCCTTGGCGACACTGGCGCGCGTCTTGCGCTTCTGGCGGAACGGACGGTACAAATCCTCCACTTCCTGCAGCTTCACAGCCTTCAGAATCTGCTCTTGCAGCTCCTTTGTCAGCTTGCCCTGCTCTTCAATGCTGCGGAGCACATCCTTTTTACGGTCCCCGAGATTGCGCAAATAGCTCAGCCGCTCTTCAATATCACGCAGTACGTTCTCGTCCAGCTCACCGGTCATTTCCTTGCGGTACCGGGCGATAAAAGGAATCGTATTCCCCTCATCCAACAGCCCTACCGTAGTCCGTACCTGCTTCACACTGATGCCAAGCTCCTTGGCAATCGCCTGCGTGATCGTTTCCTGCTCCTGGCGGGCCAGCGCCTCTTCAGCCGCCGGACCCGCCTGATTCGTATCCACCGTCAATGAAATCCCTCTTTCCGTACACGGTCTGTGTTCATATAGTCTACCTAAAATAGTATCACAGATTAGCCCCGTGCCAAAACCCTGAGAAAATTAATCACCATGAATCGCTTGCTGATCCGGGCGGCCCATCCGCTTTCTTGAACCGAGCGACAGCAAAAAGCAGAGCATGAGCACAAGCGCAGCCACAGCATACGGAAAGTTGATATCCAGGTCAAAGAGGACTCCGGCAACAATCGGTCCGGCAATATTCCCTAGACTTGTATACGCGGAATTCATGCCCATTACGAAGCCCTGCTGCGACTCCGTCGCCATTTTGGAGAGCTGCGTGCCAACAGCGGGCCGCAAAATATCCATCGCAAGAAACACAATGAAGGTTACAGTAACAATGGCCCAATAGCCATGCACAAATAAAGTCAGAAAGATGGATAGGCCTGAAACAAGCAGTGAAGCCGAAATAACCTTATTTTCCCCACAACGATTCAGAATCCAGCTGAACGCCGTAACCTGAATCACCGCCCCCGAAATCGAACCAAAAGTTATCACAAAGGCGATATCTTTGGGGGTGAAGCCAAACTTATGATCCACAAACAATCCGAATACCGTTTCATAATTGGCAAGTCCAAAGGACAGCACAAAGACGATCAGCAATCCGAAGAAATAAGGCTCCCGGTAGGAGCGTACCAGTTGAGTAATAAGGCTGTCCTTACTGTCTTTATTTTCCTGTATAGACTTGGCTGCGCCCAGCTCTGCGCTCGAACGTGACTCCGGCAGTACGGCAAAAGTCACCACGGCCACGAATGCCGCTGCTCCTGCAGCTGCAAAAAAAGGCACACGAATGCCAAGCTCCGCCAGATAGCCGCCGAGACCCGGTCCGATGATAAAACCGGTGGTAATCGCTGCATTGATCAGCCCCATGCCTTTGGCCCGTTCCTCCATAGAGGTCGTATCCGCCACATAGGCCATGACCGCGGGCATAATCATTGCCGCTCCGGCGCCTCCCAGCATTCGCGACGCAAACAGCAGCCAGCTTGACTCGGCAAGACCAAACAGCAGCTCAGACAGCGCAAATACAACCAAACCGCCGACAATGATTTTTTTGCGGCCCACCCGGTCGGACACCCCGCCTGCAAAAGGGGACAGGATCAGTTGGGTCAGCGAAAAGGCTGCCACCAGCAGCCCGACAATGCTGCCTCCGATCCCCAGCTCATTCATATAAGTGGGCATAATCGGGACAACGAGTCCGATCCCTGTAAACGCCAGAAATATATTCAGCATCAGGAGCAGCATCGCTCCCCGGTTCCTAAGTAATAATGTCATTTGAGTAACCTCCGTATTTCCAGAACCCAATCTTCATATCCTTGGTGTTCCCTTAAGTAAGAAATTAAAAAACAATAAGACCGACCATCCGGTCTATTTATATGCAAAAGAAAATTACCCGGCTGACGATAGCACACACGAAAATATTGCGCCCTCACACCGAATTCAAAGGTACTTTTACCTCTTATTCCGTGCTGTTACCCACTTTTGGAGAATTCAAAGGTACTTTTACCTCTCATTCCGTGCTGTAACCCACTTTTGGAGAATTCAAAGGTACTTTTACCTCTCATTCCGCACTGTAACCCACTTTTGGAGAAATCAAAGGTACTTTTACCTCTCATTCCACGCTGCACCCCACTTTTGGAGAAATCAAAGGTACTTTTACCTCTCATTCCGTGCTGTAACCCACTTTGGAGAATTCAAGGGTACTTTTACCTCTCATTCCGTGCTGCAACCCACTTTTGGAGAAATCGAAGGTACTTTTACCTCTCATTCCGCACTGTAACCCACTTTTGGAGAAATCAAAGGTACTTTTACCCCTCATTCCGTGCTGTTACCCACTTTTGGAGAATTCAAAGGTACTTTTACCTCTCATTCCGTGCTGTAACCCACTTTTGGAGAATTCAAAGGTACTTTTACCTCTCATTCCGCACTGAAACCCACTTTTGGAGAAATCAAAGGTACTTTTACCTCTCATTCCGCGCTGAAACCCACTTTTGGAGAAATCAAAGGTACTTTTACCTCACATTCCACGCTGCACCCCACTTTTGGAGAAATCAAAGGTACTTTTACCTCTCATCTCCCTATATCTCCCGCCCACACCGAATTCAAAGGTACTTTTACCTCTGCTCATTCCTACTCAGCATATAGCGGTGCACCGGAGGCCAAAGTTTTACCTTAATGATATTAAGAAAACTCCTGACAGAGTCCTGCTGACGATGTTGACGAATCCCTCAGTGGAGGCTTACATGAGCAGCGTTATTAACCGGGAGTCCCTACCGGGCACGTATCCCCTGCAGCAGCAGCCCTATCGCTTCCCGGTAATATTGCATGATATCCTCCGGCGCCTTCGCCGCAGCCATAATCTCGCTGACTCTGGCGACTCCCTCCAGCAAACCGCTCACAATGATAACGTAATTGTCCAGATTTCCCTTTATCAGATATCCGGTATCCATTCCCTCTTGCAGCAGATTCCGGCAGGCTTCCGAGGCAGATTCGCAGAGCTGCGCCAGACGCTGATGAACCTCGTCGGAATGGGGGCGGGATCTGGCATACTCCTCCAGCGCCCGGATCAGGGGATTCTGGAAATCGTTCGCATAATGCTCGCCCAGCGCATAGAAACGCTCTTCCAGGCCACTGATGCTGCTGCTCTTCTCGGCCCACTGGGAAAGCCACTGCTCCGTATCGTCTTCGACCACGTACAGGAACAACTCATCCTTGCTGGGAAAATGGTGATACAGGCTGCCTTTGCTGACCTTTGCCGCTGAACAGACCTCATTCATCGTTACAGCTCCGTATCCTTTTTGAACAAACAGCTGTGCAGCCTTCTGCACAATCCGTTTCTTTGTCTCTTCTCCGTCAGAACGTCCTTTAATCCTGACCACCCCCTTCTAAACCGACCATCCGGTCTAATTGTAACACAAAAACTTTCCAAAAGTGAATTTTTGTCATCATAGGCTGCATCCGGTCTTGTAACAAGTCGAAATGGGTACGCCGTCCTTAAGCAGACGGTATCCGTTTCAGCGAGAAAAACACGGAACATTTATTGCGAAGCATATTTATTCTTATATTTTATTGCCCGGGCATCCTCCATAATCAAACAAAAGACCCGCAGTAACGGCGGGCCAGTCCATTTGAAACTATAGCAAAGCTCCTTTATCCCTTCACTCCCCGCCATATCCGATCCATTCGGCGGGGCTGACCACCTCTTGCAGGTTTTGTTTGCTTGCCCTGCTTAGCTTCAGGCCTTTGGAGGCGGAAATTAATGTGCCTGTTCTGCTGCTGTAGATTCTTCTGCAGGCCTGGCATTCTTTGATGACCATTTGGGAGTTTTCTTCATAATAATAGAGGAGAGCCCCTTGACAGCTGCGGCAGCGTTCTTCTGACATTCTGTTAAATATGAGCAACTGGCGGATCTGGCAGCAGCAATGTATATAGAAGCTTTCCACATTCCTTTTGGCCTGCCACAGCTTCTTCAGCTGTCTGAAGCCCTGTTTGAACTCACAATACATAGCCTTACTGATCACGACTTCTTCCGGATACTCCAGCATAGCCCTGATCTCATCCGCGTACTTAAGATACAGCTTGCCCCCGTTCCCGCCCACTTCATGATAGGAGGCCCGCAGCTCGGCAAGAATCCGGTTGGCATCGACCGGCTCTTTATTGGATATAAGCGTACTCTCCAATCGATGCAAGAAATCATCTATTGAATGATAAATGCTCATTTCAATCCCTCATCCATCTGCTAAATTCCGGACAACGAAACGGGAATCCAACCTAAAAGGAAAAGGAAACGGGAACATCGCCGCTCCCGTTTCACAAGAAATATTACCTATTGGAATATCTTAATATTCCATCTTCCACATGTAACGGCGCACCGAAAGCGCATGCCCGGTTTCTTCAGACAAATGCTGTGCGTATTGTCTGAGTACAATACCGGCTACAAGGTTCGTAAAGTACGGACGCACATCCGGGGAGATTCCCTCCAGATCAAACGTCTCCGCATCAATCAGAATAGTTTTGTCGGAATATTTTACGCAGAAATCGTAAGCACGGTCATCCAGCGGCCGGGTCTCTCCCAGCCCTTTAATCACGATGAACGGTACATCAAAGTCTGTAATTTCAAAAGGTCCATGGAAGTATTCCCCGGAATGGATGGCACTGGAATGAATCCATTGCATCTCCTGCAGCAGGCAGATAGCGAACGAGTAGGCTACAGAATAGTTAATTCCGCTGGCCATGGTGTAAATCAGCTTTTCCCGCTTGTAATTCCGTCCGAATGCTTTGGCAGCTTCGAGGGTTAAAGCCTTATTCCGTTCATACACACCATGCAGGCCGTTCTCAATGGAGCTGATCGCATTGGCATATTTCTCATTCGGATACAAAGTCTGGAGAATTCCGAATACCAGACGGTACAGGATAGCCATACTGGTCTCTTCCCCACGAAGCTCCTCGCCATAAGGGGCGTAATTGTAATGCAGTTTGAATTCCGCAGCCTCCCAGAGCGGTGAGTCCACCAGGTTGGTCAGGCAAATCGTCAATGCACCCTTCTCACGGGCAAATGTCGTTGCAGCAACAGTTTCCGGGGTGTTCCCGGAGTGGGAGCAGGTAATAACCACGGAATTTGGTCCAAGGGCTTTGGGGGAACGGTGAATAAATTCGTTAGAGGAATAAGCGGCTGAGGGAATCTCAATCTCACGATCCAGAATATATTGCGCTGGTGTAACGTTTGCTAGCGAGCCACCGCAGGCTACAAAATAGAAATTGGTTACCTTTCTTTGGGCTACGGCTTGAATCGCTGCTTCCAGTTGTTGCACATGCTCTTGGTTCATTGATAAATTCCTCCTCTTGTTGTAGATATCTCTGGCAGGCCAGAAACACCTATTTGTTACGTTATGTAACGTAATGTATCTATATGTTACTATGGATATTCCCTGAAATCAACCCTTTTCCTGAAGTTCAAACGGTTTACATTATAAAAAAAGTATTATATATTACCAGTGGTTGGCTTTTGACAGCAATAATCGCCAACGTTATAATCATTAGTTGAATTCTAATATCGTTCTCAAAAGGAGCTGCAATGAGACAATTACAGCCGGATAGCATTATCCCTCTTTATGTGCAGTTAAAAGACATTATCAAATCCGATATAGAAGCCGGCATCATAAAACCGGGGCAGAAGATTCCCACTGAATTTGAGTTATGCGAGATGTACTCAATCAGCCGGCGCACGGTCCGGACTGCAATCAGTGAATTGATTGAAGAGGGCTTGCTTGACCGCAAGCAAGGGAAAGGCACCTTTATCACCACACCCAAAATTCAAGCGAAATTCGGCCCCTCGGTATTGGGATTTACGGAAATTTGCAAGCTTAACAACCTCAGACCTTCTTCCAAATTGGTTGAACAGCGCCAGATCAGTGCCACTTCCAAGCTCGCCGAAGCGCTGAATGTTCCTGTGAACTCCAGTCTTGTAGCTATCCGCCGCATTATGCTGGCCGACGAAGTTCCGGTAATGATGGATTACGCCGTGTTTACAGAAGCATATAATTTTTTGCTGCAGGAAAATATGGACAACCGTTCGCTGTACGCTGCTATCAAAGCCAAACGTGATGTCTCCTTCATGCGCCAGCGCAAATCGATCCAGACCGTATTTGCCGATTCGGCACAAGCACAGTACCTGGAGATTCCGGTCGGCTATCCGCTGCTGCTCTCCCAGGGCACCGTTGTTTCCTCCACCATGGAGATCATTCATTACGGGGAACAGCATATCGTAGGCGACAAATTCGTATTGTATATTTAGTGAGCAATAAATAACATGTCAAAAAGCTGTTCAAGCAATGAACAGCTTGTGACCGTACACTCAGGTGTATAACTACTCCCCGATGGGTTTGGGATACCCGAATCCCCCATAAAAGGTGCAGGTATACGCGGCAGAATTCGCCCCGGACTGCAGCGCCTCTTCCATAACTCCCTTTTTCAGATAAGATACCAGAAATCCGGCAATGAAGCTGTCTCCCGCTCCCATCGTATCCACGACTTCCGCCGGAGTGACTCCTTGTTTGTACAGCACACCGTTTCTGGAGAACAGCGCGCCTTCACTTCCTTTCGTTACGCCTACAATCTCCGTCCCCAACCGGTGGCAAGTCTTTATGAGTGCTTCAATCTGCGCAGAGTCAAGCTCCGCACCCGAAAAAAACGCATATTTAATATGAGGGCATACTTGCCCCAAATAATCTTCATCCGTCCTTGTGGAGAAGTCGAAGGAAATATCGCAATGCTCTTTAATTACAGGAAGCTCCCTCTCTATGCTGGAATAACAGCTGGTATGGCAGACGTCATGTCCCGCAATATATTCCAGATCCGCAGGCATTAGGCGCAGCCGGAGAAGATGCTGGGCTGTATCCTGGGCACCGCGTACGAATACTCTGTCATTGCCGACCAGCTTCACACCGGGCGAGCCGCTGTCCGCATACACTCTGCGTGAATAACGATAGCTGATTCCTTCCTTATCCAGCGAGTCCATAATATGATCTGACTTCTTGTCATTCCCGAATACACCGATATAGGACACTTCCTCGCATCCGTTCCGCTTACAATTTACAGCCACATTTACGGCATTGCCTCCGGGATAGTAGAGCCCTTGATCCAAATAACAATCCGCAACATTGTCGCCCACGGCAATTATTCTCATGGATAAATCCTCCCAAGTTCGATATTCAGCCTTTTACAGAGCCGTCAGACATGCCCTGAATGAAGTATTTCTGCATAAAAATAAATAGAATAATAAGCGGCATTGAAGAGATGACCAGTCCAGCCAGCAGAACCCCCCAGTCTGTTGACAATGCATCTTTGAAGTTCATCAGCCCTGCCGGAATGGTTCTGTATTTGTCAGAGTCAATAAAAATAATAGAGAACAGGAACTCGTTCCAGGCATAATAGGAGGTAAGAATGATGGTTGTCATAATAATAGGAAGAGACATGGGCAGAAATATGCTGAGATAGGTCCGGAAGACCGAACAGCCGTCCATGGTTGCCGACTCTTCAATCTCTTTGGGGATCCCCAGGAAATAAGAGCGGATGAGCAGCACTGCAATCGACAGCCTGAAGGCAATGTAGGGCAGAATCAGAGCGAAATACGTATTATGAATATTTAAATTCTGCAAAAGCTTGTACAGTGGTACGAGACACACCTGCGGGTCCAGCATCATTCCACCGAGCACGAACAAAAACAGCGTCTTGCTGTACCGGAAACGGAAGCGGCTCAGTCCATACGCGCACAGTGAAGCAATGATGACAACGCCCGCAATCGTGCTGACGGTGACAATCACACTGTTCATAAAATAATTGCCGATCCCTTTGGTCCAGGCGGTTACGTAGTTCGAAAACAGCCACTCGCTTGGCAGATTCCAAACAGAACCAAAAATTTCATCATAGCTTTTAAATGATGAGGACACCATCCAGAACAACGGGTACACCACCAGGACTACCCCTACCAGGAGAGGCAGCAACACAATGAGTCTGTAAATAGACAGCTTGCCGGCCATAATCAGTCCCCCTTCCCTGTTCTGAATGACAACGTCTGTATGAGCGCCAGCACTGCTGTAATGGCAAAAATAAGCAGCGAGATGGTCGCGGCATAACCCATGCTGTCTCTGACAAAACCGTTCTGATACATCAGAACCGCAATCGTAATGGAGCTGGTTCCGGGGCCTCCGCCCTTGGTTAAAATAAAGGGTTCGTTAAATACCATAAACGCCCCTGTTATGGTCAGAAGTGAATTTACAAAAATCATTTCTTTCACCTGAGGCAGCGTGATGCTGAAAAAGATTTTTATTTTGCCTGCCCCGTCAATTTTGGCCGCTTCATAGAGGTCGCGCGGAATTTTCTGAATGGCCACAATGAACAACATCATGCAATAGCCGATGCTCTGCCACTGCGATACGGCAATGACGGCATAAATGGCTGTAGTACCGGAACCCAGCCAAGGTTTAGCCCAGGAATCAAGTCCCACAGCTTGCAGGAACATATTCAGCAGACCGTCCGTCGGGTTATAGACGAAGGAAAATAACAAACAGATAACCGTAATGGAAATAATAACGGGTATAAAAAAGATCGTCCGGAATACCGCTGAGACCTTTCTCAGAAACTCTTCCTCCAGGATGGCGGCCAGAACTAGTCCAAATCCTACCTGAAAGATTAATGAGATCACGGCATATTTCACATTATTGATTAAGGCTTTGCCCACAACAGGGTCGGAGAACAGCGTTTTATAGTTATCAAAACCGGCGAATGAGCTTTTTCCTGACAGCAGGGAGATATTCTGAAAGCTATAGAAGAAATTCTGGATCAGAGGCATATATACGAAGACTGCAAGCATCAGCACACACGGCAAGACAAACAAATAAGGAGCTATCGTTCTTCTCGTTCTCATCACTTTCCCCCTGTTTTATCCGGGAACCCAGTTAGACGCATTTCCCTTGTATCTTAGAAGAAAAGAGGGGAGCTGAAGCCCCCTCTTCACAGTTGAAGCACTTCGTTTCTACTTTTTGACTGCTTTAAGCTTCGCCGCTGCAGCCTGCACTTCTTTGAGCACATTTTCAGGAGTCTCAATATCCGCAGCAATGGCCTGGCCTCCACGCATAAAGGCATCGGCTACGCTGGCATCCACCGCATTATCCAGCCAAGGGGTGGTTTCTGCCGCATTCTGGATCACATCGATCGCTTCCAAGGTTCCCGGCGGGGAATTTTCCTTCGTAGCCGCACCGATTACAGTTGTCATAGAACCTACATCCTGCTGAAACTTCGCTGCATTCTCAGGAGAGACAATGAACTTTACAAATTTCTCGGCAAGCTCTTTATTGGCTGTCTCCTTGCTGATCATGAATCCTTCGGGTGCACCTGTCAGACCTTCGGCATTCCCTTTACCTTCGGAGAACTGCGGGAAGTTAAAATAATCAAACTCAAGATCGGGTTTATCTTTCAGATAACCCAGCTCGGCAAACTGCAAATAATGGATCGGCACTTCTCCGGCGATGAACATATTTCTCGTCGCTTCATGGTTGACGGAAGTCGCGTTTGGCCCCATATACGAGGATAATTTCTGCCAATACTTCAGTACTTGTAAATATCCCGGATCGGTAAACTGGCCTGTACCCACCGCATAGTCAGTTGCCAGCACCTCCGGACTCAGCATCCGCTGATTCATAGTGCCCAGGTAGTGCCCCACGGCCCAGGAATCCTGGAGGCCTTCGATAATGGGCGTGTCGTAGCCGGCAGCCTTAAGCTTGTCCAGCAGAGCTATGAACTCGTCCCAGGTCTTTGGTTTTTCCAGACCCAGCTTGCTGAATATTTTCTTATTATAAAAGAAGACCTTTCCATCCATCGTAAAAGGCACACCATATATTTTGTCATCAAAAGTGAAGGACTTCAGCTGATTCTGAACCAGGGTTTTTGCCCAGTCCGGATCAGAGTCGTACATTGAACTAAGATCTTCAACTCTGCCGGAGGAGACCAGACTTTCGGCAAAGCTGTCCGACCAGGAGGAGAAGACATCCGGGATGTCCCCTGAGGAGACAAGAACCTTGATTTTCTCCTTGTAGTTATCGTTCAGGACGGATTCCATCTCAATTTTGACACCCGGATTCTGTTTTTCGAATTCCTCCTTAATGTAATTGAAATACGAATTTCTTGGTTCATTGGGCCAGCGGTGAAAAAACTTAAGCGTGGTTGTCTTGCCTTCCGATTCCCCATTCCCATTCCCGTTAGCTGCAGTACTAGAATTATTGCTGCTGCACGCCGTCAGTACTACCAGTAAACCCGCCAACATTAACAAGCCCAATTTTCGTCCCATCCGATACATTGTAAATACCTCCCATCGATGATTAACTTATGTAACACGGAAAATAGGTAACGTATTGTTACGTAACAACACTATACCACACCAATAGTTAATTTTAAATCTTTTTTTACAAATCGTTTGGTAAGCTTATTCAAGCGGGGAGAATTGACAGCGTTTTACTATTAAAACCGAATACACACAGTTCAAAAAGCGGGGGTTTATTTTGGGAATATAAGAACTGTTTATATAAATTTTAAAATATAAATAACATATAGTGTTATTTATATGGACATGATACTACAATTCACAGATGGAGCACACTGTAAAATTCATGATATTTTAGCTGCGTCCAACTCAAAAAGGCACACTGGAATTTTACCAGTGTGCCTCTCCATACATTTCCTGTGATCTATACGTCTGCCTGATTCAAAAATCAATCAGTCCCAGGCTGATTTGCAGCGAATCATCCACCAGCTTCATTGTTTCATCGTCCAGATGGGTGATCTTATCAGTTAAGCGTTGTTTGTCAATTGTCCGAACCTGCTCCAGCAGTATGACGGAGTCCCTGTCAAAGCCGTGAGCAGCCGCATCAATTTCTACATGCGTCGGCAGTTTAGCCTTCTGAATCTGGGCAGTGATGGCTGCCACAATGACTGTCGGGCTGAAGCGATTGCCAATATCGTTCTGAATGACCAGTACCGGCCGTACTCCGCCTTGTTCTGAACCCACCACCGGCGAAAGGTCGGCAAAAAAAACGTCGCCGCGTTTAACGATCAATATCTACACCCCGCTTACTAAGCGGCCAAGAGTACTGTCTGCATCTTCCTCCGCGAGAAACGCCTCGCATGCCATGGTCAAATTGATTTTAGCCATTTCCATATAGCCACGCTGCATCGAATCGCGGATGGTCCGTTTCCTCCGTTCGCTTAGATACAGCTTCATGGCCTGCCTGATCAATTCACTCCGGTTGGAGTTCTCCAATTGGACGATCCCATCCACTTCCTGCAAGAGATGATCGGGCAAGCTGATCATGATTCTTTTGGTGTTCTGCAAATTGGCCACCTTCTCTTCCACCCCCACAAACCTTCTGCCCTTGTGTTCCAGTGTTACAATATACAAGGAATTTTATACAAGGAATATATGCCGCCAGTATATCAAGTATGCTGCATTCCATTATAAACTAGAAATGGCGGTTCGTATAGACCATAAGTCACACTAGTCACACGGGCATATCCTTCTATTCCGTTCCTGCATGAGCAACTCGGTCAAGACATTAGGTCTGCAGCAAGGGGTTCACCAGGTTAGGAGCAGCGCCTTCGCGTACATACACACGCGGCACCCGGTGGGCCAGCATACAGATTACCTCGTAGTGAATCGTTCCAAGATGGAGCGCCAGTTCGTCTGCCGTGATGGACACGGCACCCTGGCGTCCGATGAGTACAACCTCTTCGCCAGCTTTGATTTGTTCCGCTTCTTCAGCGAAAGATTTGAGCGTTACCATACACTGGTCCATGCAGATGGTTCCGACGACAGGAACGCGGCGTCCGCGTATTAGCACCTCAGCTTTGCCTGTTAGCATGCGGGAATATCCGTCAGCGTACCCCACAGGAAGCGTCGCAATGATCTCCTCGCTGTCTGTGAAGTACCGGGTGCCGTAGCTGATGCCCCAGTCGGGCGGCAGGGTTTTGACATAGACCGCCTGCGTCTTCAGCGTCATTACCGGGTGTAGAGCCACCAGCTCGTGGTTCACCTCTGTCGAGGGATAGAAACCGTACAAGCTTATGCCTACACGCACCATGTTACTGGATAGAAGAGGTGTATCAATGGCCGTAGCGCTATTGCCCGTATGTATGATCGGGATGTGAATGTTTCTGTCCCGAAGCGTTTCGGCCACGCTCATAAACCGTCGGTACTGCATCAGTGTATAGCTTTTGTTCTTTTCGTCTGCTTTGGCAAAATGTGTGAACATCCCCTCCAGCTCCGCCTGCGCTACAGAATGCACTTCAGCGATAAAATCAGGGGCATCAGCCGGCAAAAGCCCCAGCCGTCCCATCCCGCTGTCTATCTTGATGTGCACTTTCAGCCGGTGCTCCGGGTCAACCGGAAGCTGTCTTACCGCCTCCAGTACCTCCGGGGTGAACAGTGTTACGGTTACATGGTTCTTCCAGGCAACGGGTATTCCTTCCGGAGAGGTGTAGCCGAGCACCAGAATAGGAATTAGTATTCCCGCTTGACGCAGCTCCAATGCCTCATCCAAAAAAGCAACACTTACATAATCCGCTCCAAGCCGTTCCAGCTCCCGGGTCACTTCCACCGCCCCATGGCCGTACGCATTTCCTTTGACGCATCCCATGAACTTGGTCTCCGCAGGAAGAACCTTGCGGAAGGCCTCATAATTGGCACGCAGATCATCGAGATTAATCTCGGCTACTGTAGGTCGATAGCTTGCTTGCACTTCAGGGTCACCTTCTAACATTGTAGTAAAACATCTCTGCATCGTATTGATTATAGTCTTACCATCAATGGTAATGCTAATCGAAGGCGGCTGTCAATGTAAGCAGGGAGCTATCTTTTGGCAGAACCTCTATAGGTCCTGTCAGGGCCAGAAGAGCTGAAAAAGCGGATACTGCTTGTAGAGGAATGACTCCCACAATACGCAGTATCCGCCTACTGATATTTACTTACCCGATTGTTCCTCCATAGAAGCGGCAATCTGCATCATTTCGCTGACTGGAAGATTTGCACTGGTGATCCGGTACTGCACACCATCGCTCATCCAGGTCAGTGTCTTTTGTTCATCTCCGGTCAGCGCTCCTGCGGTGAATCCGAGATCGACCAGGGTTGCCGGAGCCAGTGAGACAGCACGGTCCAGCGGCCGTGACTCAATGATCGTATACTGGTACGTTCCATCATACCGGAGGAGCACGGAATGATCCTTGCTGTCCTCAAGTTTGTTGGAATCTTTCAGCTGCACACCGGCCGGAATATAACCCGGTTCAATAATCCCGAAATCACCGGGTTCAGCGGCTGCCGTCTGGTCTTCCTGCCGGGCGTTCTCCGGTGCAGCGACCGGATTTCCATTCTCATCCACTTCCGCCAGTGTGCTCTCGGCTGCACTGCCTGTTGCCATATTCTTTTGCATATCAAAAGAATCCTTGGTAAATTCCGGATCGAACTTGAAGCTGTCGAACTTCACGTTCACCACAACCTTGGCTTCCGAATCGGAGACCTGCACCTGCTTCGGCTCATAGGTCTTCTTCGCAAGCCAGATTTTCTGGCGGACCAGCGCGCTGCTCTGGTAATTCGCGGCTACCTCGAACACGTAGTTGTCTCCATCCTCCACAAACTGGCGGTTGTTGTCGGAGACAATTCCCCGGAGCAGCGTCTGGTACAGATAGACCTGGCCTTGATTGTCCGGCCAGTCGCTCTGGAAGCGGAAGCTTTTGCCAAGGCTTGGTGTCAGTACGAATACGCCCTCATCGTTGCGCAGCACGATTTGCGTAACATCCTTCTGGACGTTCGACAGGCTGATCCGGTAGTAGGAAGGATTCTTGTACCAGACCTCCACCTTATACTCCTGCGGCTGCTCGCCGGTGTACAGCGTCATCGTGCCCGAACCCTGGTAAGCCCCCTGCTTGCTCTCCAGCTTGTCAGACACATTGTTCAAATCCTTGACCACGGAAGCGGCGTCCTTCTTTCCGCATCCCGCGAGCACCAGGGCCACGCTCATAATGATCGCGAGTACCCATGTTATCCGGCGCATGACATCATCCCCTTAACCTGTTTTGGAAAAGCATTGATTAGTACATGTCTATGAGGGACTTGCCTGCATTATGCAGACGGGCATGACAAGCAGGATGGATAATGGCAGCCAGCCGGACAGCAGCCCAAAAAGCCCGCGCAGAGCGCAGGCTTGCTGAGGTAAATGGGGGGTAAGCGGTCACCATGACCCGTCGGACGGCGATAACTCAGGGTGCAGCAGGACCGCTCTGCTCTCTCTTCATATCAACCGCGCGATCTTCTCAATCTCCACGGCGGAGGCCGACATCTGCTGCATCGAGGCGGTAATCTCCTCTGTCGCCGCGGCCTGACGTTCACTCTGGGCCAGACAATCCATCAGCGTTGCTTCCATCTGGTTAATGTTCTGTTTGATCGTCTGCAGAATGCCGGCGATGTCCTTCGCGGACGAGGCGCTGGATACGGACATCTTCCGGATTTCCTGTGCAACGATGCCGAAGCCGCGCCCGTGCTCCGCAGCATGGGCAGCTTCAATCGCCGCGTTAAGCCCCAGCAGGTTGGAATTATCTGCCACCTTGCGGATGAACTCCAGAATCTCATCCGTCTGCTGCAGCTCCTCAACCACTTTCTGCCCCAGCAGCTTCAGCTCACCTACGGTGTTCGCCAGATCAGAGGCGGTTTCCGCGATCTCTTCCGAGGTCGAGCTGATTTGTTCAGAGGTCACTGCCAGAGCATTCGCCGCATCGCTGAGCGTTTCCTGGTTGCTGAGGCTGATTCCTATGGTAAAAACACCAGCTACCGCTCCGTTCTGATCCTTTATCGGCATAGAGGTGGATTTGAACGGCCAGCCGTAGATTTCCTTCGGAATATTGGCACTCACGTCCTCACCCGTATCCAATGCCATGCGGATTCCCCCGCTTGGCGGAACCGGCGTCCCCTCTTGAATGCGGATATCCAGCTCTGTTCCCGGCAGATAGTAGATGAATTTTTCCGAATCCGCCAATGCGAACATTACATCCAGCGGAAATAGACGCTGCACCAGCGGCAGTGATATTTTCAGAGACTCCAGTAGTTGTCCAAGCTCAGTTTCATTGTTCATGACCGCAACAGCTCCCACGAAAACATTTTTGATCATTATAGCATAGGAGAAAATATCTCTATATTAGATATCTTACCCTCAATAGCACAAGCCTGGTTTTATTCAGCAACAGCAACCGTTTTTTTCGCCAAGGCAGCAGGTCAAATGTAATATTTTATCATTTAATTAAAGCAAATTTGCAGCCGATATATTAACGTAACCATGTGAGTAACTTATACAAAGCAGAGGAGAATAACAACATGTGGAAAGCAAACAAAGTATCCAATAAAATAAGCAACATCTCTCTGAAGGTTAAGCTTCCTATTCTATTAAGCTTACTTGTGGCTGTAGTTCTCATGGCAACTTCAGTGACGGTCTATTTGTTTTCTTCGGACCTGCTGCTCCGCAAGAGCAAGGATGAAATTAATGCGAATAGTGACCGTATAGGCGAGGGACTATGGACTGCGATGCAGCTTGAGGAGCAAATCTCTTATGTCATTTCCGTGCATAATACCTTCAAAGAGCTACTGGAGCTTAGAGAACAAGGAACTCTATCGGATCAAGCGTTCTTTTCCTCAGAGAATCCCGTTTTCAGTAAAGCGAACACCATCCTTCAGGATAGTCTGCAGGGAGGGAATGACTCCTTGCTTGTATTGGATTCGCAGGGGACTATCGTTGCAGGAACCAATAAAGAGAGTTTGGGGCAATCCCGGGCCGACCGGGAATATTTTAGAGAAGCCTTTAAAGGAAAATCGTTTATCAGCGACGCCATTGTATCCAAATCAAACAACAAACTGCTGCTGGTGTTCTCGCAACCGGTCAAATCTGCCGGCGGCAAAGTTCTGGGCGTCCTGGCCATGACAGTAGCCAGCGACTTCTTCCTCGACAAACTGGGCAACATTCAAATTAACGGCAAAGGTAAAATTGAGGTTCTAAGCCGGGGCGGGATTGTATTGTACAATTCCTCCGACCCGACACGCATTGGGCTGGACATTGGTGATGAACCGGGGATCAAACCTTTACTGGCTACCCGGGCAACGGATGAGCTGGATATCCAGACGGCCGAACTGGCCACCGAGTATCTGAGAATCAATAAAATTCCCAAGGCCGACCTTACCATATCCGTTATTGATTCCTACGACGATATTGAACGCCCCATTCAGGATATGTTAATGAAGATTTTGATTGTAACCGTCATTGCCCTGCTGGTTGCCATTGGTTTCGGACTGTTGCTGTCCCGTTCCATTACCAAACCTGTGGTTACGCTGACCTCACGGTTCAAAACATTGGCTAAGGGAGATTTGACGGTAACCGCAGATGGCAGCTATAAAAGTGAGTTCAAGGATCTGGCGGACAGCTTTAATATCATGGTCCAGCAAAATAAAGCGCTCATCACCAATATGAACGATTCGATTACCATTCTTAAGACAAGCACGCATGAGCTGGAGGAGACTTCCAAACAGGCCGCCCGTTCTGTTAATGAAACCTCAGTGACCTCAATGGGAATAGCCCAGGCGATGGAGCTTCAATCCAATGATACTGAGCAAATCGTCAATAAGTTCTACGGGTTCAGTGAGAAATTTGCCGGAATGAATGATAATGCGCAAGCGGTCAGACAAAGAGCAGAAGAAATCACCCAAGTCTTCCATACGAGCAGTCAAGTCGTCGAAGGATTGATTGAGATCAGCAGCAAAAATGAACAGGAAGTCCAAAAAATCTCAGCCATCACCGTTAAACTTCAAGACAGCTCCAACAGCATCAGCAATATTACGGGGGCAATTAATCAGATTGCCGCCCAGACCAATCTGCTTGCGCTTAATGCATCGATTGAAGCTGCAAGAGCCGGGGAACATGGAAGAGGTTTTGCCGTAGTAGCTTCCGAGATTCGCAAGCTCGCCGAGCAAAGCTCAAAGCAATCGAACGAAATTTATGAGATTATTCAGCAAAACCTGGCGTTTGTCGCCGAAAATAATGATAGCGTAATGGAGATTAATCATATTACCGAAGAGCAGGATCAGCTCGTAGGACAAACCCAAAATGCCTTCCAGACCATTCTGGATAAAATCACAGACATCACCGTGCAAATCCAATCGATGGCCGATGAAATTTCCCATATGCAAAAGGATAAGGACGAGGTTCTCGATTCAGCTCAAAGCCTGTCGGCTACCGGAGAAGAGGTCTCCGCATCAGTAGAGGAAGTTACCGCTACTATGATGGAGCAATCCTCCGCCGTTGATCAGCTGGCTGAGATGGTGGGAACCATTGATCAGCTCTCGAAAAATCTGGCCGAAGCAGCCTCTAAGTTTCGGGTAGAGTAAAAAAGATAAAAAGCAGCGGTTCTCCAAAATGGAGGATCGCTGCTTTTTTTCGGCTAATTTCTGGTCAACGGATCGACTCAGCGATCTTCAACACCTCGGACCGCTCCAGACCGCGGGTGTTCATAGCATACAACACGCCGTCCGCTTCCCAATGCAGGCTTCTGTCATCCATCATGACAGCATCGGCGCCGTTCACCTGCACTTTTTCCATCTTCCCGCTGGTTGACATTTCGTAGGCTGTTTCCTCGTCAGAATAGCGAAACTGCATGGAGAGCTTCTGGCCAATTTTTTCACTGGTGAATATCAGGTCGAGGTATTTGCCGTTCACACCTTGTTCCCCTTTGCTGAATTCCCCATGGTCAAAAGCAACCCCTTCAGGTAGATACTTCGGCAGCTTTACAGTAAAAAGTGCGTATCGATCCAGTTCCGCCGGGTCCTTCACGATCTGCCGGTTCGCCGCCGCTTCCTTGTCGCGCTGCTCCTGCTCGCTCTTCGTAATCAGCTTATCGCCATCAAAATTAACGATCTGCTCTCCTTCAGCGTTATAGACTTCACCCAGCTTCTTGGTATAATCTTCGATCTTATTTCCGTTTTTATCATAGAGCTTGCCCTTCCACGCCTCAGGAAACGGCGGAGCCTGGTCAGGGTCCATCTGGCTGGCAATAATGTTGCCGAGATTAATCTTGTTCAACGCTCTGTCCAGCAGCTCCTGGGCAAAGGATGGCTTAACGATGCTTATACTTAGCACCCCTGCAACTAATAGGGAAACGAGGATTATGACTGGGCGTCTCAATTTAGCGTTCATTTTCATTATTTTTTCCTCCTGCTGGTTATAGGTCTTGTTCCTCACTCTGCCGAGAACAGCCTGCTTATGGGAGGCTTCGCTGAAATCCTGTCCGGCCATAACTCTGCTCAGCTCCAGCAGCTCCAGGTACTCCGGGGAACCTTTCCACTGGGCGGGCTCCAGATGATGCAGACCTGCGTCAACATCCCTGGAAAACTTTTGCACTGTCTTTTTAGTTTTCACAGCTGGTCCACGCTCCCTATTTCAGATTTCAATTTTCTCATGCAGCGGTATAGAATGACGCCGACGTTGCTTTCAGTCATTCCGGTGAGGCTGGCAATTTCCTTGTTCTTCAGATCAGCGCCGAATTTCAGCGCCACGATATTCCGCTCTTTGGCTGACAGTGTATCCAGCGCAAGATTTAGCCTTCCGCTGCGTTCTCCCTCCAGCATGTGCTCCTCCGGGGCTTGTCTGCTTGACACCAGTTCCCGGATGGCATCCAGAGAAAACAGACGGTTCCGCTTCCGGCTTCTGTAATAATCATTCACTACATTTCTGGCGATGGCGAACAGCCATACCTCAAACGGTGCTTTTTCCGGGGAGTAGCTATGCAGCTTGGACCATGTCTTTTCGAAGACCTGGCTGGTCAAATCCTCCGCTGTATAGCGGCAGCTGACACGGTAAGCAATATAATTGAATATTCTTGAATAATAGGTTTCAAAAACCGTTGTGAACAGCTTGTCTGTATCCACTGAATTTGGTTCTGAATCCTCTTTTGCTTGTTTAATTCTCCCTTGCTTAAAAGATTGTAACAATGCGCGCTCTTGCATCCTTCAAGCTCTCCTTTCCTGCAACATCCACCGGGCCAAGTGTTGTACACCAGCTAATACGCCAGGATCAGCATTTCATTACAAGCAGGAATAAAAAGTCCAAATCTTCCTTATCCCCTCTAGTATCATGGATTGTTTCTCTGCTGTATGCGGATTATGTTGCACCTTCTGCTGCTTGGTATTTTCATATAAAAAGGAAAGACTGCTCTCCAGCGCTGGTTGATCCAGCCCAGAGAGCAGTCTTTTTAACAAGGTCCTGCCGCTTACGCTTGTTTTTTCTCCGTTAAATAGTACAAGAAGGCCAATACCGGCAGAGCCAGCCCGATCAGAGAAGTCAATCCCCAGCCGCCATACGCATATGCCCAGCCTCCGAGAGAGGAGCCAATAGCTCCGCCTATGAAGAAAATGGCCATAAACAATCCGTTCAAACGTCCTCTTGCTTCGTTGCCAAGGGAATAGATCGCCCGCTGCCCAAGCACCAGGTTCCCCGAAACCCCCATATCCAGAATAATTGCCCCCACTACCAGCAGCCCCAGCGTTACTTTGGAATCACCCTGGAACAGGTAAGCGATTAAAAAGGCTGCTGCCGCCAGCACAAACGCAAGCCCCGTCAGGGGTCTGGTCCAACCCCGGTCCGCTAATCTTCCGGCAATAGGAGCAGCAACCGCACCGGCGACACCGGCCAATGCGAACAGGGCAATTCCCTGCTGACTCAGATGATAGGTATCGGCCAGCCGCAAAGAAACGGTCGTCCAGAACAAGCTGAAGGTCCCAAACAGACTAGCCTGATACAAGGCCCGGCGGCGCAGCACCGGTGTGCTCTTCAGCAGCGTTCCCAGCGAACGGATCAATCCGCCGTAGTTCATGGTTGGGACAGGCTGACGTTTAGGAAGGACACGGGATAACAGAATCGTCAATAGCGCGATCACCACCGCAGAGATGGCAAAGATCGCATGCCAGCCCCAGAGGCCGGAGACAAAGCTGGCCAGCGGGCGGGCGAACATAATTCCCAGCAGCAATCCGCTCATAACATTGCCTACGACCCGGCCGCGGTGTTCTTCAGCGGCCAGATAGGAAGCATACGGCACCAGAATTTGCGCGGCTACCGAACCGAGGCCAATAAACAAGGAGGCAACCAGAAACAACGGCGCATTGGGAGCAAGCGTAGCCGCTACCAGTGCAGCGACCACAACTGCCAGCGAGGTCACTGTCAAACGGCGGTTTTCAATAATATCGCTAAGCGGCACCACGAACAGCAGTCCAATAACATAACCGATCTGGGTTAGCGTCACAATCAGCCCTGCAGCTCCAGAGGAAAGATGAGTAGCTGCGCTGATCGGTCCAACCAGCGTCTGAGCATAATACAGATTGGCGACAATAAGTCCGCAGGAGGCTGCCAGCAGAAAAGTGATCCAGCCAGGGACTGCATTACTTACTGTGCTTTCTTGCGCATGTTTCACGTTCATTCCCCGACTTGCCTGGTTTACCTGGTTCATGTGAATTCCACCCTTCATTTAAATACTAAACGTACAGTTCATTAATTCATGTCCTTATGATATACTGAACGTACAGTTTTGTAAATAGGCAATTCGAAATTTATTTATAAAGTCTGTATTTTACAACTTATCCTTCGTCAGGCTGGCTAACTCCATGTATGCTTTTGTATAATGAACGTATAGTTTCTCAGAGCGAACCGGAATATGGCAGGGGTATATGCGATCAGGAGGTTATAATAATGGATAAAAAAAGAGGACGGCCGCGCAATAATGAGGCAGAGGCTGCCATTCTTGCCGCATCCTATGATTTGCTGCTGGAGACGGGATTTGGGGCCGTGACGGTAGAGAAGATTGCGGAACGGGCGAAAGTCAGCAAAGCGACAATCTATAAATGGTGGCCCAATAAAGCGGCCGTGGTCATTGACGGGTATCTGTCGGCCGCTTCTGCCCGGCTTCCTGTACCGGATACGGGTTCCGTTAAAGAGGATATTAGAATCCATGCTACAAACCTGGCAGCTTTTCTGTACAGCCGTGAAGGAAAGGTCATTACGGAGATGATCGGAGAGGGACAATTCGATGCCGGCCTTGCCGAGGCTTACCGGACGAGATTCTTCGCGCCGCGCCGTCAGGAAGCCAGACAACTGCTGGAGCGCGGGATCATGCGCGGGGAACTGAAAAAGGATCTGGATGTAAATTGCAGTATTGATCTTATGTATGGTCCGATATTCTACCGGCTGCTGATTACAGGGGACACACTCAATGGAGAATTCGTAGAAAAGCTGTTGGCATTAGCTTTCGAAGGGATCAGTGCGTAGCGATTCTTCCTTGGTATACTCATTAATTAAGGTGTCCAGCTTCATGGACTGCCTGATCACTTTCGGATGCAGCAGCCCATAGGTTGTTTCCATCTCATTCAGCTTCTTGCGTTCTGCTTCGATGCGACGCTGAATGGCTTCAAGCTTGTTCATGAACATAACCTCCCCTAGGTAGTTTAGAAGGTTATGTTAAATTATAGGACGTTGAGAGAAATGCAGCATTGAAGGAAAAACCACCGGAATGCAAGGTTACGCCTTTCCGGTGGTTTAATGGAAGACTTCTCCCGTTCAATGAACTTGTTTCCCGCGCCGGTGAATTCGGGACAATGGCCCCGCAGATACGGACAGCTTTTGCGTCCAGTTCTGCGGGGTACTGTTATGCTGTTACCATTCCAAGCACAAATCCATCATATCCTTTGCTGCCTACGGTCTGTAGTGCAGTCGCCTCTACCCGCGGTTCGGCTGCAGCAGGTCCATAAATTGACGGATGCCCTGCACCCGGTCATCTTGACTGTCCGCCTGAACCACCGCACCGCCGCGGACAACATTGTCTGCCACTATGACCGCTCCCGGACAGGCCAGCTTCAGCGCCCACTTCAGGTAGTCGGATTATTGGGCTTGTCGGCATCGATAAAAATAAAATCAAAAGGCACAGCCCCCCGCGCTTCCAGCGCTGCCAGAGACTCCAGCGCCGGACCTTCAATCACCTCTGTTTTATCGGCTAATCCTGCCAGCCTAGATACAGCAGCTTCCCCTGATTCGGGGCAACATCAATCGCCGGCAATCCCGCACCTGCATTCGCATCCAGCACAGTATCCAGCACCGGATCGGCTGGCAGCAGCCTGCTGTTGAAATATCCGTCGACCTCGCTCCATGTGTTCATTTCTTCCATGTAGAGGACTACCGCCACGGCCGGAAAGGCAAGCTCCGCATTCCGCCACTTATCTTCCCGCAAATTCCCTGGTTCCCGGCTGGGCTGCGAGGTTCAAGGCCAGCCATCCGGAGATTGAAATGGAGATTACTACAACCAATTCCCAGCAGGCTTTTGAACAATTGAAGCGCCATGAAGCCGACGTCGCCTTCTATGGAGGGGGAGCACAGGACAGGCCGGAGGATATCGACTGGCTGGAGCTTTTTGAGGATGAGCTGTGGTTCCGGTGTCCCCTTCCCATCCCTACGCAGACCGTACGGTGTCATTACAGAAGATGATGCTGGAGCCGCAGCTTTCCGCCTGAACTGTAGTGTACGGCCTCTTTTCTTGCATAAACGTAACATTCCTGTCTTCTTATTGTTAACGGATCGTGTCCCTGGAGCGGAAGATATACAGTATAATTGAATGGATTGGAACTTTTAGACTCTGGAGGTTATTCTGTGAAAAAAATACTGACCGCTTCCGCTCTCGCCTTGCTAATCGCCGGGTGTGCGGCAGCTCCAACTATAGATTCAGTATCCGCGGCTGCACCGTTAACACTGTCGGTAGACGGCCAGTCCGTTCTGCCCAAGCTCCACCCTTTTCATTCCGAAGAGTTATTGTATGTTCCGGCCAGGGCGCTGCTGGAATATTATCCGGGTGAATTGAAATGGGACAATGCACACAAAAAACTCATCTTTACTACTAACAGCTCCCGTACGGTTCTTTCACCGGGCAGTTCAGCCATACAGGTTCAATATACGCAGACTGACGGAGCTTATGAAGACAAGCTAGAGGGGCCAGTCCTCCTCAAGGAGGGGCATGTGTATGTTTCTTCGGGGGCCGTTGACCTGCTTACCGGAGCTGTAGCCAAGCTTGCCGCTTCTGGAGGTACCGTAAATATTACATCTGGAGATGTCAGTACATCCGTACGGGTCCCTAAGGAACCCCTTGCAATTGCAGCGGGAAGCTCCGGTAAGGTCAAGCTGTATGCGGCCCGGAAGGAAGGCAGCACCTATAAAGGGTTCATACTCGAAGTGAACGGCGGGAAGCACAGCTTTAACTGGAAATCCCCCAGACTGGTGTCATACCCGCCGGAACTTCACTATGCCGATGTGGATGAAGACGGGAAGCCGGAGGCTATAGTGATCCTAAGTCTTGGTACAGGAACGGGGATTTCTCAGGAGGAGGTCCATGTGGTCAAGCCGGAAGTGTGGAAGGAGATTGCGGTACCCGCAGCGGAAAAGGCTGCCTCCGCTGCTGTGTCCTCCCAGATTTCGTTGGACAGCGGCGATGTTGTGGTCCGGCTTGAGCTTGCAGGGTCTACTCCATCGAAGGTTGCCTTAAGGCTTCCCGGCCGTGCGGGGGACGGCGGACTGGATTATTTCGGCAAGCAGGCAGGAATCGGAGCGGTTACCTATTATAAAGTAGCAAATGGCAAGCTGAAGGCTGAAACCAGCCTAAGTGTGGGAATGCTGGAGAGCATGGGGAGACTTATGCTGGACTACAAGCGGGGCGGAACAGGACTGATCCTCGACTCGATCAAGTTTGAACCCCATGACACCACTGAGCAGTATGTGGAGAAGGAGTAGTGCGGCGATGATTGACGCTCATATTCATCTGGAGCAATATCAGGATTCTGAGCAGAAGGCCATGCTGCTTGGGTTGCCTGAGCAAGATATCCAATCGCTCATTGCAGTCTCGATGAACCTCGACTCCTGTATGCGCACACAAGAAATCGCCGCCCGGTATCCGGGCCGGGTAAAACCGGCCTACGGATTTCACCCGGAGCAGCCGGCTCCAACGGAAGCTGAACTTGCGGCACTGTTGAAATGGATCAGTCAGCATGCGGGGGAGATGGCGGCTGTAGGCGAGATCGGGCTTCCCTACTATTCAAGAGCTGAGGCGCTGGCACGCGGGGAAGCTTTTGAGATGGAGCCTTACCTTTGGGTACTCGATAACCTGCTTGCTCTGGCAGCCCGCCTGAACAAACCAGTGGTGCTGCATGCGGTCTACGAGGACGCCATTACCGCCTGCAATCTGCTGGAGAAGCATGGCATTACCAGAGCGCATTTTCATTGGTTCAAAGGTCCGGAAGAAGCGGTCATGCGCATGATTGAACGCGGCTATCATATTTCCTTCACCCCGGATATTGTATATGAGCCGGAAATCCGGGAGCTGGCACGGCGCTACCCGCCGGGGCTGGTCATGGCCGAGACGGACGGGCCTTGGCCGTTCGAAGGCCCTTTTGCCGGACGTCCAACCCGCCCGGCAATGGTTCACAGCGTCGCAGCCGCCTGGGCGGAGCTGCAAGAATATTCTGCCGCCCAGGCGAAGGCGATGCTGACCGCCAATACGGTACGCTTTTATCAGCTGTAGCGGATGCCATGACCAGGTTAGACTTTCACCGATACACCAAGCCAGGCAATAAGCCTTCGTATTAGCTGCGCTTGATTGCCAGACGGTAGCCAAGGTTCATGACAAAATTATAGACCGGATGTGTTCTGGACACCCGCATCCGGCGGATGAACGAAGGCAGTGAATAGAAGCGCCGCCGGAAATCGAGATAACCCTCATACAATTGCGCGGGGGTCATGCCGAGGGGATGGAATACCACATCGGTTTTGCCGTTATAAAGGCTCCAATCCTCGTTCAGCAGACGCTGCTCCCGCTTCATCTGGGCGTACACCGGTGTCCGGGGCAAGGGTGTCAGCAAGCTGACCGTCACTCCGTCAATCCCCAGTGCCTCGCAGCCCTCAAGGGTCTGCCGGAAGGAATCCGGCGTATCCTCATCGAACCCGAACACAATGCCGGCCTGGATCATGATGTTATGCCGGTGCAGCTTGCCGATAATGTCCTGGTAGGCACCCACCCGGTTCATTCCTTTGTTCACACCCCGGAGTGCTGCTGGCGAGAAGGATTCCAGGCCTACGAACAGGTACAGGCAGCCTGCGGCACTGGCTTTGGCCAGCAGTTCATCGTTGTTGCAGTCAGCCAGGGTCACCTGTGCCGCCCATTTTTTGCGCAGCGGCCGCAGCTGCTCCATCACCTCTATGGCATGGGCTTTGTCTGCAAAAAAGTTGTCGTCCCAAAACACAAAAAAACGCGATTTCATCAGGGAAATCTCATGAATCACTTCACCGACCGGACGGGTACGGAACCGGTTGTGGTAAATTTGCTTCAAGTTACAATAAGAACAGTTGTAGGGGCACCCGCGGGTGGAGAATACGGCACCCTTCATCAGCGAGTTTCTATGCAGGAGATCCCATCTGGGCAACGGCAGGTTCGTCAGCTCAGGAATGGCTTCCGAACGGTACTCGGATTGATATTTTCCCAGATAAAAATCCTCCAGCAGCTGCGGCCATGTGGCCTCTGCTTCTCCAATGACGATGATGTCGCAGTGCTCCGACACCTCCTCCGGCAGCAGTGTGGCATGAGGACCGCCCATCACAACCTTGGCTCCATCCGCCTGAAATCTCTCCGCCATCCTGTAGCAATGCCCGCTGTTCGGCGTATTTACTGTGATCGCTACCAGATCGAACTTTTGGTTATAAGGGATCTGCTGCTGATATTCGTCCACAAGCGTAATTTTGTATTTTGCTTCATCTATGAAACCAGCCAAATAAGGCATCGTAATCTGCACAAAATTGTTGAACTGCTTTCTCCGGAAGCGATTGATCTTCTGATTCTCCGGCTGGATCAGCAGTATGCTTTTTCTCATAGCCCACCTGCCTGCTCTTAATGATGTAAGCATCAGTCACTAAGCGGCATTCTTTGCACGTGACTAAGCAGTCCATCCTTCATTTCCATATGGTAAATATCCGGTTTGTTCAGCTGCAGCAAAAAATCCAGCCCGTATTCCTCAGCAAATTCATTCATCATCAGCGTCATGACCATCCCGTGGGTGCCGATCACGATCCTCTCGTCCGGATGATTCCGCAGAATCTCCTTCAACGCCTTAACAGCCCGCTCTTTGCAGGCCCGGTTCGACTCCCCGCCGTCTTCCAGCACAAAATCCGGCTCCGCGAACATTTGCTCCAGAAAAGGATACAGCTCCGGGTCCTGCAGCGTACGGTCGTCTTCCGTCCAGCATTTTTCTTTTAAATCCTCGACCTTATGGATCTCTTGGCCCAACACCCCGGCCAGTCCCGCAATCGTATCTACTGCCCGGGTATACGGACTGCTGTATAGGGCATCTATGCCTTCACCCAGCAGCCGCTGCGTTACTCTCTGCGCATCCTTTTTACCCTGAGCTGACAGGATACGCGATCTTTCATTGCCTGATGTTTTGAGCGAATCTCCATGCCGCACCATGTAAATATAAGTAGTCGTTGTCATTTCAACCTCCTGAAAAATACAAAAAAACAATCCCATTTACATATTCGCCCGGCTGGGCCCGTCTCCTCCATGTAAAAAGGAAAAAAGCCCCTGAGGGCTTAGGAAGCTTCATCCGAACACTTCAGACATGCACCTGTAGATTCGGGATTCGGTGAACTAACTGTGCTCCACCATGGGCTGCACACTTTCCCGCTTAGCTTCAGGCCAGAGCACCCGGCCAAAAAGCACTCCGACGAGCCCAAGAAGCACTTGAATCATGCCAAAATTCATGAAGATCCGGCCGGGTCCGGCTACCTCAACCAGCCAGCCTCCCAGAAGAGGCGCTGTAATCATCACCAGACCGAGAATGCTGCTCTGGATGCCGAAGATGCGGCCGGTCATGTGGGGCGGGGTTTCTTTTTGCAGGCAATAATTGAAGGTTACGAAAAAGGTTCCATTCCCCAGCCCCAGTATCCATCCGAACAAAAGCACCCAAATCACAGAAGCCCCCGGTTGAAGCAGGCCGAGCCCTCCGACGGACCCGCCTATCAGCACATAGCCCATTCCGAGCCGAAGTCCATAGCGGGTTCCGGGTTTCAACTTGCCCAGAAGCAGAATAACAGATACGGCTCCGGCACCGGATGCGGCAACCATCCAGCCCAGCAGCGATTCATTCAACGGTGATATCACGCGAAACAGGCTGGTGAACTGAAAATCAATGATCTGGATTGCCAGCGCCCCCGTAAGTCCAAAGAGCATCGTATGCAGCAGCAGTCTGCTGCGCAGCATAAAGCCCCAGCCCTCCGCCCACATCGTGCGCAGTGGAACCCGTCCTTCCTGCACCTCCACCGCCGGGTGTTCATCCCCGGTATGGATGTTTTTTACGGAGAGCAGCAGCAGATAAGAGCCTACCCGGAATATGGCGTTCAGCAGGATGCACCACTGCGGACTGAGCAGCGTAAGTGCTACACCACCCAGCAGGGGACCGGCGATTTTGGAGCCCTGGTTGACGATCCCGTTCAGCGAGGTGGCCTGAAGCAGCTGATCCTCTCTGACAATGCTGCGGGTCATGGACTGCTGGGCCGGAACATTCAGCGTGGAGAGCGCCGAGCGCAGCGCCAGCAGCGGCAGCAGCCACACCATATTGGGTGCGAACAGCACCAGTACGGTCAGGATCGCAGTAAGCAGATCACAAGTGCGCATCAGCTTCAGCTTGTTCAGCCGGTCGGCGGCCACTCCGGCCACGGAGCCGAGCAGAACGCTTGGCAGCGCGACCGCTACCGGAATCAGCGCCAGCATCAGCGGACTGGCATGCCAGCGGTAGCCCACCAGGACCTGAATCGCCAGCGAATCGAACCAATCCCCGAAGGCTGCTGTGGCGTAGGCACTGTACACGCGCATATAAACTTTGTTGTGCAGCAGGCTTTTCCCCTGCTTAATAGAAGCTTCCATCTGTCATTCCTCCAGCTTGCATTTAGAATCATAGAACAGGTTCATTCGTATGACCCTACTGTAACGGGGAATTGTCAGAGAATGATCAGAGGGATTTCAGGACCTGCTGCAGTGTGTCCTCCAGAGAGGGGTTGAACCGGTTCAGCCCGGATTGTTCCAGCTCTGCCATAAATATTTCTTCATATTTATGCTGCAGCGCTTTTGGGGGCGGGAACATACGGCAATAATGCACAATCCGGTACAGCGCATATAGCCGCAAAGGAATGAATCCGGACATCTCCAGCACCTGCAGCCCCTCACTGAGCAGGTTCTCTGCCTCACGCCATTGTTCCAGCCGCAAACACCAGAGGCCCTTCACCACTTTATAGCTCCCGATTTCCCGGAGAAAAGGCTTTTCCTGCAGAATGACGCCAATCGCTTCATCCATCCGCTTAAGCTCCTCATCTCCGGTACCGGCCACCAGATGCACGAACAGCTCCGTAATCAACGTCACGGGAATGAAATTGTCATAACCAAGCTCAGCAATGACCTGATGAGAACGTTTCAGACGCTCCAAGGCCCGCTCCGGTTGTCCCGCAAGGGTGAATAGGTCCAGAATGGTGAGAATCTCCAGCTCCAGCTGATAGTTAGGGTACAACAGCTTCTGCTCAATCACCTGCTCGCAATATGCAAGCCGCTCCTTGGGATCACCGGATAAAAAGTAGAAGATCATCAGATAAAATAGCCGTTCCTTGAGCGGAACTTCATCCGTATGCAGCAGCCATTCCAAATCTCCCTGCACAAAATGAATGACCATGGTATACACCGAGTCCAGCTCATAGCCAAGTATATCCTGCTGACGCGCTAGTGTTACCATGGATTTGCCCTGGCCGTATACATGAAATTTGGAAAATACGCTGCGCATGGTTTCCCGCAGCTCCGGGTCATTCATTGCGGGATTTAGGGCTACGCCGGCAGGTGTACCCGGAACGGCAAGACTGTAGCCAAACCCCCGGACAGTCTTGATGTCCAGGCCGCTGAGGACGTGCAGCTTTTTGCGCAGGCGGTAGATATGGTCGTCCACCGTACGTTCTACCGGATATTCCATCGGCCAGACTTGGTCCAGCAGCTGCTCCCGGCTGAAGGTGCGTCCAACATTGCGGTACAGAAACTGCAGAAGAGCGAACTCCTTGGGCAGCAATGTAACCGTAATCCCGTCTGCCGTAACTTTGTATTCGCTGTTATTTAATTCAAGATGCATAGCCGAACCTCTTTTCCAAGGATAAGTCCATGGAAGTATTATAGCTTATCCGGCCATATTGTTAATTGAATCCTGTTCAGAAAATACGGAGATATGATCCACCGTACCCGAGGCCTCCGGTATGATAAATTTCAGCTCATATTGCTTGCCTGCCTGATACATATAGATTTTATCGCCGCCGTTCACGGCCGTATTCTCTGGTTCGCCAAGCACAGCTTCAATCTCCTTCAGTGTCAATTTCTGCAGGTTGGCGGCACTGGAGCGGACATCAAAGATCCGGCTGCCTTTGTTGAAGCCGAAGACCACATGTTTTTTGCTGTACGTTGCGTATATCCCCTTGCCCGCAGCCTCTTTGGTGTCCGGCTCGCCCCATGCAGCCTCCACGTCGTCAATTAATCCGGTGTGTGCGGCATATTCAACATCAGGCACTTTGCCCTCCCGGGCCAGTTCAAGGAGCTCTTCAAGCAGCTTACTGCTGTCTTGGGGTTCTGCCGCTGAGGAAGCAGAAGCACCTCCGCCAGCAGCACTGGGCGAAGCAGTAGACAATGCTTCCGCCGGGGCTGCGGACGGTGCAGAGGAGCTGCTTGCTGCCGGCTGCGGGGCTGCCGGGGCTGCCGGGGCTACCGGGGCTGCCGTTGCCGAAGCCGCTGCCGGGGAGGCGGTTGCCGCATCGTTGCTGCCGGAGCTGCAGCCGGTAAGGCCCAGCATACCCGCTAATATTAGAATTCCGGTAATTGTTTTCAATGAGGTTGTCATATTGTTGTCATCTCCTAGAGTAAGTTAGTCTCTCCGTATAGACCGGCTGTTAGTTCAGACGGCTGGCTGCAAGTAAAGGTTGCAGCAATAAGCCATGGTCCAATGTGTCAAGCAGAAACGGCTTCGCCGTCCTTGACTGAATTCGACAGCCGTTTTGGATTTCTGTTTATCGCTGCATGGAGGCCCTGTATAGATCGTTCGGCAATTCCAAGTGGAAAAAGGGGCACTAATTTGCTCGAACACCCTATTCTCCACAGGCGAAGTGGAAAAAGGATAACTAATCCGGCTTATTTCGCCCCTGACGAAGGAATATGAATCCATTAAGTTCCCTTTTTCCACTTTAATCTCACAATTGTTGATTTTGAGGAGAAATAAGCTCCCTTTTTCCAACTAAATAATTTGAACTTAAAAAAGTAGGGATGGAAGCAAGCAGGCCCATCCAGATGCAGAGGCAGAGGCAGATGCGGATGCCGATATGAGTCTTATGCAAATCTCTTTGAATTAGGCCAGAGTTGAAAAAAGGGAAGTATATAAATTAAATATGGGGCAAGCTTCGCTTCCCCCAAAACATATAAATCCTGGCTTATATTTAGAAAAAAACACCCCGGCTGCCAAGCAGCCGGAGGTGTTAGGGTGAGTTTTAGTTATATCAGATTGGACTTCTGCAGCAGTCTTTGGACAATAGCAGCAACCTCTGCTCTTGTAATATACGCCTGAGGTGCCAGCTCTGAAGCGCTGCGTCCGGAGACAATGCCTGCCTCAATACTGTCCGCAGCGCTGGTCTGCGCCCACTGCGAGATTTTGCCGGCATCCTTGAACGGACCCAGCAGTTCTGCCGGCGATTGGACCGGAAGCTTGTCTTTTAACGAGGTAAGCTTCATAGCCTTGGCTATGATTGCCATCGCCTGTTCCCGGGTGATCTTGTCCGCCGGACGGAAGGTACCATCTTCAAATCCATTGATCAGATGGTAAGCATAAGCTGTTTGAACCGCGCTGCTGTACCAGGCTTCGGCTTTCACGTCCTTAAATGATTCTGTGCTGTTCTCCAGCTTCAGTCCCAGTCCGCGTACGACAACAGCGGCAAATTCAGCGCGTGTAATATCGGCATCGGGATCGAACAGCCCATTTCCGGTACCGTCAATTATCATCCGCGAGCCCATGTTATTTACGATATCCTTGGCCCAATGTCCGGCCACATCCTTGAATTCCAGCGGATGCCAGATGATCGAGTAGGTGCTGTTGGTCAAGCTGTTCACTTTTGCATAATACTTTTGGTTCATAGTAGTAACCTTGGTTGGCACATGTCTTACCGATCCATTTGGCTCCACTACGATGGCTGTAGTAATTTTGTTCGGGTCCACTCCATCCGGAAGTGCAATCTGCCGTTCGACGTAGGCGCCGAATTTGGATATTTCGACCGTTTGCCCGCCATATTCGGCCCGCACCACAAAATTAAGCGGTGGAGCAACCAACGTGAACCCTCCCTGAACTGCAGCATTTTCTACAATTCTTAATGTATCCTCCGCAGGAGCAGCAATTTCAAGTTTGACTTTAATATCCGCGAGAGCAACTGCGGTACCGAACTGGCTTCGGATCGTATCCATGTTGATTTGCTCTGCGGGCAGAGTGTAGGTTGCATTTTCACTTTTCAACTCTAGTACTGCCTGTTTGTCTTCCATGTTTTTGACCATTTGACCGTTCAGCTCGGCAATGACAATATCCGATTTCATCGTTACCGGAATCGTAATTACAGCGCCTCGGCCTTCTGCTGCAAGCTTTTCCTCCAGCTTAGCCTGATCAATGACTACAGTCAGAGCCGCCTGTCCATTTACGCTGCCTGTTACAACTGTTCCGGCCTTCTCCGCCTTGCCGTTGACAAGAATATCAAACCCGGTGGCCGCCGGTGATGCTGTCGGTGCCGGTTGTGCAGTAGGCGCAGCAGGAGAGGTGTCTCCGCCGCCGCTGGAAGGGGCGACTGGCGTTACTGCATTCGACAGGGCAGAGACAGCGCTGCTGCCTGCGCTATTGACCGCTTTTACCGTAAAAGTATACGCCGTCCCGTTAGTGAGTCCAGTGACCGTAATGGGACTTGCGGTTCCGTAAGCAACAATATTTCCCGGTGAGGAGGTTACCTCATATCCGGTAATTGGACTGCCTCCGTCTGAATCAGGGGCTGTAAAGGATACCACCGCCTCACCGTTTCCGGATACGGCTGTTACATTTGCTGGTGCTCCCGGAGCCGTTTTTGGAGTAGCGCTTAGTTCATTGGAGGCTGCGCTGTCCCCTTCAGCATTGGCTGCTTTGACTACAAAATAATAGGTTGTTCCATTCACCAGGTTCACCGCATCATAGCTGTAGACAGATCCGCTGACGGTACCGACTTCGCTGCCATATTCCGCATCAGCCAGTCTTTGGAAGATTTTATACCCGGTCGAGCCTTCCACAGGTGTCCAGATTAATTGGACCTTAGCGTTACCGAATACTGCGGACTGCAGAAGAGGTACTCCGGGAATTGGAACCGTTGTGTCGGTAATTGTTATGTCCAAAGTCTGCGCTGCTCCTGCGCTAAATCTGAAGGTTAAGCTGGTGGAGCCTGTCGCCAAAGAAGCGAGATACGCTTTAGAGATCGTTACCGTACTGCCTGACAGCGTATAATCCGTTCCTGCAGTAAGATTCGCTATCCCGTTTGAGATTCCAATAAGGGTATTTCCATTCAATGTCAATTCAATGGTCACATCGGCCTGTTGGGTCTGTTTTTTGTCAAAAGCAGCACTCACCGGGCTAATGATACTGTCCTGTTCCGGTTCAGCAGAAATGGTATACGCTTCGCTCATCACCGCACTGTCCGTCATCCCCGATTTCACCGCGATGGCCTTAATCGTCACCGCACTCGTGACCGCGATCGGACCACTATAAACTGGGCTGCTGACCGTCGGCACGCTGCCGTCCAGCGTGTAGTGGATCGCCGCTCCGCTCGTCGCACTGCTCAGCGCAACCGTCGTACCCGGTGCTACCACACCTCCGGCTGGATTCGCCGTTGGCGCTTCGGCCTGCGCCATGATCGTATATGCTTCGCTCATGACGGCACTGTCCGTCATCCCCGATTTCACGGCGATGGCCTTGATCGTCACCGCACTGGTGACCGTGATCGGACCGCTATACGCCGGGCTGCTGACCGTCGGCACGCTGCCGTCCAGCGTGTAGTGGATCTCCGCTCCGCTCGTCGCACTGCTCAGCGCCACCATCGTGCCCGGTGCTACCGCACCTCCGGCTGGATTCGCTGTTGGTGCTTCAACCTGCGCCATAATCGTATACGCTTCGCTCATGACGGCACTGTCCGTCATCCCCGATTTCACCGCGATGGCCTTAATCGTCACCGCACTGGTGACCGTGATCGGCCCGCTATAAACTGGGCTGCTGACCGTCGGAACGCTGCCGTCCAGCGTGTAGTGGATCGCCGCTCCGCTCGTCGGACTGCTCAGCGCAACCGTCGTGCCCGGTGCTACCGCACCTCCGGCTGGATTCGCTGTTGGTGCTTCGGCCTGCGCCATGATCGTATATGCTTCGCTCATCACCGCACTGTCCGTCATCCCCGATTTCACCGCGATGGCCTTAATCGTCACCGCACTCGTCACCGGAATCGGCGCACTATACAGCGCGCTGCTGCCCGTCGGCATGCTGCCGTCCAGCGTGTAGTGGATCGCCGCTCCGCTCGTCGGACTGCTCAGCGCCACCATCGTGCCCGGTGCTACCGCACCTCCGGCTGGATTCGCCGTTGGCGCTTCGGCCTGCGCCATAATCGTATACGCTTCGCTCATCACCGCACTGTCCGTCATCCCCGATTTCACGGCGATGGCCTTGATCGTCACCGCACTGGTGACCGTGATCGGACCGCTATACGCCGGGCTGCTGACCGTCGGCACGCTGCCGTCCAGCGTGTAGTGGATCGCCGCTCCGCTCGTCGGACTGCTCAGCGCCACCGTCGTGCCCGGCGCTACCGCACCTCCGGCTGGGTTCGCCGTTGGCGCTTCAACTTGCGCCATGATCGTATATGCTTCGCTCATCACCACACTGTCTGTCATTCCCGCCTTCACAGCGATGGCCTTAATCGTCACCGCACTCGTGACCGCGATCGGCCCGCTATAAACTGGGCTGCTGACCGTCGGCACGCTGCCGTCCAGCGTGTAGTGGATCGCCGCTCCGCTCGTCGCACTGCTCAGCGCAACCGTCGTACCCGGTGCTACCGCACCTCCGGCTGGATTCGCTGTTGGTGCTTCAACCTGCGCCATGGTACCCGTTGTCGTCATAACCAATTGTGAATTCCCGGATAGAATCACTCTTCCATTCGCCTCCATCAGCGAATAAATCAGATTCGGATCGATGGAAGACATGTCCACACCGGCATTTTGCCAGGTCGAACCGTGGTCGGCAGTGTAATATACGACGGGATTATTGCTGCTGTCATAGGCCAGCATATAGAGATTATTACCTTTTTGCCCCAGCATGGCTGAGGATGAAAAATAGGTATACGCCCCCGTTAATGTCGGACTGCTCCAAGTGGTTAGATCGTCGCTGGAACGGGAAAAAACCTCATAGGTGCTTGAATCATAACCCGTCAAAACATATTTGCTTCCATCATACAAAAGGTTATTGAAACCGTCCGTCTGGTTGGGGTATGCCCCGGAACGGTTGACCCAGGTTTCTCCATCTGCGGATGTCCAAATGCTGGCAGCATTCAAATAACCTTCATCACTATACCCGTATCCTAGAGCAATAAATTGATTATTGGTGTAAGCGATGGAGTACACTGCGTCTATGGACTGCACGGGCAGCGTGGGTTCATGCCAGGAAATACCGTCTTCCGATGTTTTTATCTTAGGGCCTCCCGCACCGGAACCTACCGCAACGAATTTCCCATTGCCAAAAGCGATATCCGTGATGGAGGTTGAATCATTTATACCGCTTCGCAGCGTCCAGGTGGTTCCGTCCGGCGAGGTGGCAAGCGCTGTGGTCGTCTGATTGTTCTCACCGATTGCGACATAGGTGTTATTTCCGTATGCAGCTGCTGTGAAACCTGTCGTCCTCGGGGACAGCGTTACCTGGTTCCAATCTGCAAGATCCGTCGAGTTCCAGATCGCCCCGTCGCCGCCTGTTTTCCCAACCGCAACATATTGTGAGCCGCTGCCATGAACAATTTCTGTAAAAACTCCTCCCCATTTATAACGCCAATCTGCGCCATCTGAGGACACGAGCATTCCTTCATTACCCAAGCGGAAGTACTTTCCGTTCAGAAAACGTGCGTTCTGCGTAACAAAATAATTTTTGAACGGCTGCATGGTCCATGTGGTTCCGTTCGTCGATGTATACACTGCCCCATAGTTTGGAGACTCATAACCGAACATGTAATACTTAGTACCATCGTAAAAGCCATTAAACATCTGGTTGTTATGTTGAGAGGCATTCTGTTTAAAAGGAGGGCCTAGCAGCGTAAAAGTGGAGAGATCCGTAGAGGTCCATATGTAGGCCATCGGATCTGAAATATAATAGCGGTCATTCATCCAGGTCAGCATGTTGGTGCCAATGGACTGTCCGTCAGCGGTGGAGGGCTGGGTCGAGGTCCAAGCCGTGCCATTCGTGGTGGAGTAAATTCTTCCGTTGGCTCCCCCTACGGCTAACCGTGTCCCGCCATTTCCTACGGTAACTTTGGTTAACGTGAGCGAGGAGTCCACGCCCGTTGGAACGATGGTAGTCCAGTTGATTCCGTCCGGTGAGGTCAGCAGCTTCCCTTGTGTTGTCGCGTAGAAGGCGCTGCTTCCATTAAAAGTGAAAAATTCAGTACTCCAGATTCCAGTAGTGACTCCCGAGCTGCGCTGAGTCCACGTGTTGCCGTCCGGCGAGGTAAGGATCACCCCTTCACTTCCCGTAACAACAAATAAACCATTTCCATAAGCCGCCCCGTTAAAAGTAAAAGAACCCGGAGCCGTCACACCTGTGTAATTAATGTCGGCTTTGGTTTTGACATTCACCCAGGTTTCGGCATCTGCCGATTTGACAATTGCCCCGTAATAGCCGACTGCGATATACACGTTGTTGCCGTAAGCCATTGCTGACATTGCATTTGAAGGCAAGCTGCTATAGCTCGTTGTTGTAAAATTGTCCGGCGTAGGACCCGCAGCGTACAAATCTGCCGGACGTAAACAGAAAAACACCGCAATCCCAAGCAGGAACATTCCGATAAGCGAGTGTCTTGAATGTTTGAAGCTCCTTTTCATAATTCTGCCTCCAATAATTTTAATAAATCTAGGATGACCGGGCATGTAAACCCTTTAACGATTCCATAATTCGACAGCCTTCGGCACAATCCCTTTAATTTTTATATTAAAAAATGAGAATTACGAAATTTTATTTTAAGGCGCAATTTTCCCGTCTTCTGAGCATAAAAAAAGAGCATTTGACGGATTTCTCCGTCTAAACGCTCTAGGAAATGGGATCAGAAACCATTTTTCCATTGCAAGTGAATAAGTTTTGCTTTTTACCTAATATGTTCTTTCAGCCACTGCTGGAAGAATTGCAGCTGCTCTTTAGTGTGAAAATAATGTTCCCCATGCTCCATCACTTGTAGTCCGCAATGAAAGCGGCTGGCAAACGCAGATACAACGTCAAACTCGCACAAGTTATCGTCAGAACCATAAAGAATGGAAGTTGGCTTATTCCAAGTGTCAACCGGATGGGAGTTAACATAGCAGTAATAATCCCAATAGAGTGTCTGCCCAACGGGTGCAGCAACTTCTTTTTCAGCCTTTAATCTGTCCTCACTTATGCCGAACCATGCCATCATATTTTCAATAATTCTTTTCATGTCCAGCACCGGAGATAAGAACAGACACTGTTTAAGCGGCAGGTTACGATAAGCAAGCAAGCTGAAATACGCCCCCATGCTGCACGCAAAAATACTTATGTCATCCGATAGCCTTTGTGCGTAACGCATGATTACATCAAGATCATGAACACAATTTTGGACTTTGCAGCTATAGGCTTCTTCTTTGCGGTCACCGTGTTCGGGTAAATCAAAGCTGATTACTTGATACCCTCGTGCTGCTGCTTCCCCGGCAAATATAACAATTGCATCATCTGCCTTGTTTGACATATTGCCGTGGATAGCCAAAAACAACTTGTCTGATTGGTCTCCCCACAAAATTGCGGGGATCCCCTCTATTCTAAATTCCTGTTTTGCCATCATATTATCCCTCGTATATTAACGTCTCTGCATCAGTCTTGCCATACTCATTGCTTCTGCACCTCAAAAGTAAACGTCCACGTCGCCGTATTTCCCGAATAGCGCCCCCGGTTCTCGACTACAGTCACTTCCACGGCTTTGCTGATGTCTTTGGTAATGGCCGAGGCTTTAATAGAAGCAGTAGCTGTGGCGGATTCCGGGATCTTATCCTGCTCTTCCGCATAGGCTTTCAGCTTCACGCTTTCTGTTGATTTCAGGTCCAGAACCACGGACGAGTCTTCGCTGATCTCTTTGCCGTTAATAGATGCCGTGGTATACCATTCATTGCCCACATGATTGTTTTCGGTCAGTACCGCACTGACCAGAGTAACTTTGACCTTTATGCTTTTGGACGCCGCTGAAGTAGACTGTACCGGTACGGCCATACTGAAGATTAGCATCAGCAGTACCATGATTTTGATTCCCTTGTTCCTCATTTGAGAGTGCCTCCCTCATATTTTAGCTGTATTCAATATAGATTTCGCCAAAATAGGACATGATCCTCTATCCCAGCTGTAATTTTTTGGTTTCGTTACATTATCCGTACCCACGAAGCGGGCGGGGTCTATTGCAGCCGTTGAATGGTTCGCCGCAGCTCAACAATTTCGGCCATCAGTTCCCGGTCCTCCTCCTCCGTCTCCCTGGGTTCGCTGTGCATCAGCTGGGCGAGCCGCAGCTCTAGCAGACGCAGTTCTCCTTCCCGCAATTGCTCATCCGGTGTAAGCATAAAGCTGCGCTCCTTGGCAGCATATTCTTCATAAGTGCCCGGGAACAGCCGGGGCTTGCTTCCCCGTTCCAGCAGCAGCAGACGGTTGGCTACTGCGGCATGAAGATACCGGTCATGCGAGACGATAACGAGTCCGCCGGGGTAGGCGGCAAGTGCTTCCTCTACCCGTTCCCGGGTGTCGATATCCAGATAGTTGGTTGGCTCATCCAGCACCAGCAGGTTGGCACGGCCGAAATACAGTCGGAGGAAAGCCACACGGCATTTCTCGCCAAGGCTTAAATCACCGATCCGCTTGAACACATCCTCCCCCGGGAACATGAAGCAGCCCAGAATGGTCCGGGCTTCCGTCTGGGTCATGCCCGGCAGCTCCAGCAAGCTGTCCAGAATGGTTGAAGACAGAGGCAGATCATCCAGCTCCTGGGCAAAATAACCCACCCGCGTGCGGGGATGCCTGCGCATTTCGCCGTGATCAGGTTCCAGCAAGCCGGCGATCAGCTTCAGCAGTGTGGACTTGCCGGCACCGTTCGGGCCCAGCACCGCAAGCCGGTCCCCCCGCCGCAAGGTCAAATTGAAATTCTCCAGCAGCGCAGCGCCTCCGCCGTAAGTATAACGAATACCGCTCATATCCAGAAGAGCATCCCCCCGGAAAACTTCACCTTCCAATTTCATGCTTAGCTGAGGCGCGGCCTGCGGCCGCTCCACCCTGTTCAGCTCCAGGCGCTCCAGACTTGCCTCCTTGGCGTGAAGCCGGGAGACATTCTTTTTCGCTTTTGCGCGCCGGAAATCGTTCTGGCCGGCGGCGCGGTGAGCCTGCTGGAACCATTCGGCGTACCGCCGGATGCTCTCCAGCAGCTTTTCCTTCTCCAGCTCCTGCTTCCTGTACTGCACCGCCAGCGTCCGCGCCTCTATCCCCTTTTGCTCCCGGTACTGTGTGTAGGCTCCGGGATAACGGCGGCAGCCCTGAGGGCCCAGCTCAAGCACCGCCGTCGCCGTCCGTTCAATGAAAGTGCGGTCATGGGAAACGAAGAACACCGTCCCTGGATAATTCCGAACCCACTCCTCCAGCCAAGCCAGCGTTTCCTCATCCAGATGGTTCGTCGGCTCATCCAGTACCAGCAGCTTCGGCTGACGGGCCAGCAAGGCAGCGAGTTGAACTCTTGTCTTCTGCCCCCCGCTGAGCTGGCGGTAAGGCAGGTTCCATACCGCAGCATTGAGCCGCAGATGGCCAAGAGATTTCTCTGCCTTGGCCTCCCAGCCGTATCCGTCCAGTTGCATATATCGCTCGTAGACCTCTCCGTATTCGGCCACAGGTGCTTCATCCCCGCCGTCTGATTCTTGGAGCAGCCACCCAAGCCGCTCTAATCTGCGCTTAAGGTCATTCAGCTCTGGCGAACCGGACAATACATAATCCAGTGCGCTGATATCTGACTGAATCTCCAGCTGCTGGTCCAGCACGCCCCACTCCTCCGGCGGCAGACCGTAATAGACGCTGCCTTCGTCAAAAGGATGCCGTCCAAGCAGCCCCTGCAGCAGTGTCGTCTTGCCGATCCCGTTGCGCCCGAAGAGCAGCACGCATTCTCCCTCCGCAATTTCAAAGGAGACATTCGCGAACAGCGGAATACCGTTCCATTCTTTGCGTATATTTTTAACTTTGATTAAGGTCATATCCATTCCTCCGCTTCCATGTAAATACAAAAAAACCGCAGCCAGCGGCCTGCGGCAGAGCATGTATGAAGGAGGAAAAGATGCCATGAAAACAGCGCCGAGGACTGCTCCGCCCGCGTAATGGCAGGGCAAGCCGTCAACTGTTGGCTGCGTTCATCTGTAATAAGCATCGTAAGCTCCCCGATCGACACACGTATCCCCTGACCGTACGCCCCCAAAAGGCGTCCCGTGGCTTGTGCATAAGCACAGCACTAATTAATGGTCATTTGAGAAGGAAACGTGTTAGTTATTCATCAGTCGGGTGAACCTCCGTAGTTGTCCGAAATGTACTAATGCTTACAGCATAGTCAATGCCTCAGGCAGAATCAAGGGTAAGAACTGTTTTACTCAAAGTTTCCCATCATCTTAATCACTTTAGCAGCGGTACAGCAAACGGCAGCAGAATCAACAACAGCGAAAGGCTGATCAAGCTGCGCGTCAGATGCTGCCCCAATCTCTGATTTTTGTCTGACTTGAACCAGCCCCTGAACTGCCAATAGTTACGGTACAGCACAAAAAATAGAATAATATTCCCCACCGCAGCGCTCCCGGGATATATTGTCCAGCCATACAACAGTTTAAATACGGCATATTCCAGACCGCCCAGAAGACCTATCGTCAGTACCAGCAGAAAACACATCCGCAGCAGTTCCAGCATAAACGTTGCCAGTTTGCCCAACCCTACATCACCTCTCTGTCTGCACAGGAACGTTGGCTCCGGTTTCAACTAAATCGTTGTAAAGGCTGAACCACTGCAGAATTTCCTGGTTATTTTTGACAATTATCCGCTTGTGCCTGTATTCTTCCGTCAGTTCCATAATCCGGGGCAAATCCGCCCGCACATACTTCCTGTTCCATTTAAACAGCATCTCATTCAGATTCCTGAAGGTTTGCTTGTAATTACCCTGCTCCAGGCCAAGTCTTGTCTTGACAAATCTCCGCACTACCCGCCAATCCTGGGTGACCCGGTTAGGCCTGATCAGCACAATAAAGTCCGCCTGCCGGAAGCTCTCGCTCCCCCATTTATAGTGAACCCCTTCGATGATCCAGGAGTCCATAGCCACAATTTCTGCGAGCTGAGCATCCCTAACCTCCGGGGTGTTCCTGCAGTACGGGGTACTTCTGTCCCATACAAAATTATCCGTTTCAAAGTAAGGGACGCCATATCGCTTGGATAATTCTCTGGCCGTATAGGATTTTCCGCTCCCACAGCCGCCAATGATTCGAATTCGGATCTTTCTCACCTTCCATAATGAAAATATTCGCAGCCCATGATCATTGCTTCTCGGCAACCCAGACGGTCCATCTGTCTTTTTCCTCGATCGGCTGCACTGTAGGCTGCACTGTACCGAGCCTTTCCTTCATGAAGCTGACCAGTTCTACCAGCTCATTGTCCGTCAATTCATGCAGAATGGATCTTCCCTTACGCTGCAGCAAATCAGCCTCGGTCGAAAAGGTACCCTCTAGGATGCGTCACACTCCCCGTTAGCGCGCAGTCTTCAGGAGTCCGGTCCTGAACGATTAGCCTGCCTCCCGGTTTCAATACTCTCCACGCTTCAAGAAAACACTGGTCAAGCTGCTGTATATGATGAATCAAAGCACGTTGCAGCAGCACGTCAATACTGTCTGCCCCAAGCCGGGTCTCCAAAGCGCTGCCCTGTACAAAGGATACGGCTATCGTGAAAATCCATTGGCATGTTCAGCACCATCCTTTTTTTCACAGCGGACGCTGCATCTCTATCGCTGCTATTTTCTCGCCCTTCTGATTAAACACTATCTTATACCCGCATGGGTTAAAGCCGTTTTTGCAATAAAACAGCAGGGCTCTGGTATTGGCGTTGTGGCAGTACAGCTTCAGGTTCTGAAGTCCGTGCGTAAACTTCGCCTCATTCATCATTGTATTGATCAGGTAGGCCGCAGCGCCTGTGCTTCTGTATTCAGGACTGACCATGACATTTCCCAACCAGCAGCTCCGGGAATCCTCATCCTTATCATACAAATTTGCATATGCCAGCGGTTCAGGATTGCTGCCCGACATAATTACGGTTGGGCTGTACCGGTTCTCCAATCCACACAAAATCTGATCCGGTGTGAGCGGATAGTGAAATTTGGGACCGGCGTAGAACAGCTCTTCCGGATTCCGCACGAAGCCACAGATGGCTTCCAGGTCCTCCGGCTTCAAGCTGCGGTAAGCTAAAGCGGGCATAAAGTATTCGCTCCTTCATTCGTTATGTCCCTCCAGGGGTCTGTATCCTTCTTTTCTTCAATATTTATCCTGTAATTCCTGCTGAACCGAAGCCGCACTAACTAAACCACAAGCAGAAACGGCTTCACCTTCTTCAAAAGGGGGACCCGTTTCAGCTCATGTTCCAAAATCAACGGGGGCACACTGGAGGCGAGGGTTGTTGTACAATAGCGAGATTAATATCTTTTTGCTCACAACTCTCGTCTATATCGCGTGGTTAGGACAGCATGGTTGACTGTGCGATTTGGCTTGGGTTCTCTGCAGACGCGATTAGCTCTCTTCACGATCTATCCAGGGCTGATGGAGCCCAACCCTCCTGCACCGCCTATATCATCTGAAGCTTTCAAGTTTGGTATTGCATAATTTCCTAAAAGGTAAAAAAGCAGCAGGCATTCGCCTACTGCGTTTTAAGAATTGTACGAAGCTGAATCCGCCTTAAAAAGTGACGGTGGCATCCTGCTTGCTCCATTTAAATGAAAGACCGAACAGCTCTGTCAGGCTGCCAAGCGGCAGATACAGACGGTTGTTCACATTTTTGGACGCGGTCATGGATATCGTTGTGCCCTGAACCACCGCTTGGGCGGTCAGCGGTTTATGCGTTACGGTCCGGTTCCCTATAGTAATCACCAGAGCACCGGTTCCGGCATCCTTCGTAAGTGTACCTCCCAGTAAAGCTACGGTTTCCCTCAGCGGAACAAAAACACGCGAATTCTCCACGACGAAATCATTCTTCAGCTTCGAAGGTTTACCGTTAATAATGAAGGTACCTGCGAACGTTGTGGACCCGATAGAATAGCCGCTTTTGACAGCAATGCTCTCCAGGCTGAGTGTGGATGAGGTAATCACCACCAATGTATTCTTAGCAATCTGCGGGTACAGCCAGTGGATATCTTCATTGTGCATCCGGATGCAGCCGGCACTGACGTATTTGCCGATGGAGGATTCGTTATTATTGCCGTGGATCGCGTACGTTGTACCCTTTGTGCCGTTCACTTCCAGACCGAGCCAGCGGTCTCCCAGCGGGTTGGACGGATCGCCTCCGGGGATATGCTCCTTATAATAAGGCCTGTTTTTGATTTTGACGACAATTTTGAAGCTGCCTTCAGGCGTGAGGCTCTTGGATTTGCCTGTGGCAACCGGAAAAGTCCGAACCAGCTTGCCGCTGCTGAAATAGCCCAGAGTGTTCGTTTTTTTGTTCACAATAATCAGATCCGAGGCTGACGATGCCGATGCGGTGGCCGCTCCTGTGAAACCAAACGTAAGCAGAAGCATAAATACAAGCGGCACCGTGATGCTGTGTCTCCAAAAAGTCCTCGGTCTAGCTAATAAATCATGCAGATTCATGCTGCCCCTCCTCCAGGTTATAGGTGTGTATGGAAGCCATTTTCTACATAGACGAAAAGAACCCGCGAAAGTTGCTGGGCTGCCTGTACCTTTCTTTTTCAACTCGTCCCTGGACAACAAGCATGAATAAACCTTACTTTCATCACAGATAATAATATCGCATTAAAAAAACAAACCTGCCAAGGAGGCAATCACTTTGAATTCAAACATTTCCAGCCAGGTCAGCCAGTGTGAACAAATTATTCAGCAGTTGATCTCCCAGACTCAACAGGCCAGCCAAAACTATCAGCAGCTTCTTCAACAGGAACAGCAAAATGTTGCTAAGCTTGAAGAATTGGCAGACCGTGAACGCAAAGCCAGCCAAATAATCCAGCAGGCCCTGCAGGGTCATCAAACGGCTGTACAGCAGCTGCAGCATGCATCCCAGCTGGTTAGACAGGTGGAGCAAAATGCCCAAACTTCCAGCTTCAGCACTGGGGCTCAAGGATTCAGCACAGGATCACAAGGATTTAATCCATCCTTCAATCCATCCTTCAACCCGGCCTTCAATTCTTCCATGAACCAGCAGCCATCACAGATGCTGCACAGCCCGCTCAATTCATCCTTTAGTTCACAGCAGGTGCATTCACCAATCTCTTCAGGCCAATCCTTTGGTTCTTCCATGAACCAGGGACGCAGCTTCCAGTAATAGCTAACACATGATTTAAGAAGGGTCTCCGGCAAGCCGTTTGGCTGGCGGGGAGCCCTTTTTTTGTTATCCGGACGGCAAGCTTACCGGTCCGGCCCAAGTGCTGGGCTTATGGGGTTCATACTGAAGACCCCAGAGCGCCAATATATTTTATTCCATATGCTCATTCTCTAATTTCAGGAGTGATTATTACGAATCTAGGAACCGGTGGAGCAACCCTTATCAAATCGCATGAGGGAATTACCTTGAAATTTTATGGAGATCCTTATGGGTATCCAACAGTTGGATGGGGACATCTGATAACAAAGACTAAAACATATACTAAAAATACATCAGGTAATCCAAATACGTCTCTTCTAACTCAAGCAGAAGCTAATGCTCTATCAAGCTCTTTAAATCTAGGTTATACTTCACCAATTTCTCAGTCTAAGGCAAATACTTTTTTTACTGAGGATACTGCAAAGGCTGTAACGGCAGTAAATAAATTGAAACTGAATTTTTCACAATCTCAGTTTGACGCACTTGTTTCGCCCACTTTTAATGGAGGTCCTGGGGTGCTAGAAACCAATGATGTAAAAGCTATGCTTGCCTATAAGCAAATATATCCAACTTTTAGTGGTCCACTTTCAGCAAATGAAATTGATACTTGTTCAAAATTGGTCAGCAAAGCATTTTCATATGATAGAAAGCTACAAAGACGAAGAATTGAAGAAGCAACTTTATTCTGTAAAGGCAGACAGTATACTCACAAATATCCAGTATATACACTATAGTTCAATCGTATTACGGCATAAACAAGAAAAGTCAGCCTAAAGAGGCTGACCTTTCTTGTTTAAAAATTAGCACAGAACAAATTACATAACCTTAATTCATTTAATCAGTAATTTTTTTAAGCTCAAAAATAGTTGCCTCTGATAACAAGATAAGCCTATCGTTATTAACAACAAAATAACTTACACTTACAGGTATGCTAAGTTTTGTAGAAGGGTCACCTACAACTATTGCTTTTACTACATCATTTTAATTAACCGGCTTACCGGTAAGAGCGGCTGAATCCCCAACGGCCAGATATATGTTCGGTGAAAATAAAGTATTAGACTAGAGTCGTTGATTTAACGCGGTTTTTGAATTGAAAAATCGTTTGAACTACTTACTTACACTTTTCCCCTTAATCAACTTCTTAAAAGCAGTGTATTCTTTATTAGATCTTATAAAATTTAATATCTCATTGGCACACTCACTCGATCTCATTATTTCAGTATTGAATTCAAGATCATATTCATTAAAGCAATACACGTTATCATATTGTGAACTTGCTAAGCCAACCTGCCTGTCTCCTCTAAGTTGTTCTCTTCTAGCAAGTTCTTCCTTTGAACATTTAACTACTACGAATATGACAGGGTGATCTGATAATAATTCAATACAAGTATTGAACCATTTGTCATTACCTATAACAGAATCTACAACTACGTTGTTTCCCATCGCTGAAAATAGTTTTATTGTCGAGTAGTATAATGAAATCAACGGATCTGCAAGAATTTGATTTACTAATTGTCCATCCTCTGCACCATTTGTTTCAATACTCGGATATGTACTGTTAATGAAATCTTTATAACTATGAAATAGCCCATTAATAAAATTATCAAATGATAAATGTTGAAATGGGATATCAATTTGAGTTAATAATTCATTAGATATGCTTGTCTTTCCAGAACTTGAAGTACCATTAAGAAGAACTATAATCCCTGGCTTCAATAGAATCCGCCTTTCATAATTTTATTTTTGCGTATTTTTCAGCTAGCACTGTATTTACGAACTTCACGAGCAGGATAACGCAACCATTAGATGGACTTATGGTTCTCATATGATACAATTTACCCCAGAAGTATCTTCGCGGGTTAATGAAAAGCAGCGGTGATGAACTAATAGGAGACCAATACAAAAAAGCGGTAGTTTTATGGATATGCAATAGTTTACTATAGGATCTTATTCCTCGGTTCGTCTGAACCGATTGTAACGGAGATTCACTTCGCAGACAACTGGTGGCACTACGCGCCGAATGGAACTTGGTACTAAAAGGGGGGGCAGGACACATGCGAGAAGAACAGGAAATATTCGCGGGCAAGGGATATAACAGGTCGTACGCAATTGCTACGGGTCTACCGATTTTGAATGTTAGGGGTAGCATATCGCGTGAAAGTTACGGCCAACTACCGTTTCCGTGGGTGTCAACGGGCATCAAGATTGATAAAGAACAGATGTTGGAAACCGTTATGAAGCAGAAGTCACTCGAGTATTTGTTCAAGATGCAATTCAGTAAGGAGGAAATGACCGACCGCAATTTGGTTGTAGGCTGTTATGAATACAAGAATCCGAATGACAAGGAACAAATAACGCTGTATGCGCTGGTTTCGTTGAAGGAATTTCTCGCGAGATACGGCGATGAACGGGCATTGGAGATTCTGATGCGAGTTGGCTGCCCATACGAGAAGATTATGGAAGAATGCGATGAAGCCATTGAAGAACACTATGCAGTGTTGCGCCGGTCACTTCATTTGAAGAATCTGAGGGACAAATATGACGTCGTTTACGAGTGGGTTGAAGAGGACGGGCAAAAGACGTATATAAACAGATACACCAAATCGAGTTATACAAAGATTAAAGCTGAATCATTCGTAGAGTTGACCAAACTCTATGATGAGCAACGGAAGAAGGATGCAAAGAAGACGTTCTCGACTCTGGAGCCGTTAGAAGCATTCATGCAAGCATAATAAAACCACCCCTTTACGGGGCAGTCAGAGTGTCGAGAAACCCAGGTCTTTTCATGGCCTTGGGTTTCTTTTGTGTTTCAATGTCGGCGTGCGCTCGGGACCCCCCCTCTTCTTCGTCTCCTGTATTGGAAGTTATATCAATCTGGTACCACCAGCCGCCCGCGCTTCTCGCCAAGTGTTATCGTCGCCTCGACACCGGAGTTGAACTCCAGGAAGTCGCTCTCGACGCCGTCGCTGAAGATGACTCCGTCCTCCGGCATTTGCGAGGTGATCTTCAGCGGGGCCCGGCTGCTGATCTGTCCAAAAACCAGCCCGGCCGAAGTAGTCCGGCTGGGAAAAGGCTCCCGAACCGTAAAGTACAGGTTCGGGTGATCCCACGGAAGCCGCTGCTCTATTCCGACAGCTTCCGCAACATCTGCTGCCCGCGCTCCGCCGGCTGCAGCCCCGGCCATCTGCAGCTGCGCCGCGCTGCGGGCAATCCCTGCGGCTCCGGCGAGCACGCTTTTGAGCCAGCCGGTGGAGCCCATCCCGGTGGAGATGATAATGCCGCTGGAGGACTGCTGCTCAGCGACACCGTTCAGCTCCACCTGATAGCGGGCCGAGACATGGGTCTTGCGGCCGACGAACAGATCGTTGACGCCGTAGAGGCTCTGCCCGTCGTTAAGCTGCGCCTTGGCAAGCGTGACCTCACGCACCTGGCGCTGCCCCCGGAACACCTCCGGCACCAAATGCCGGAGGTCCTTAACGGTGAACGGCAGCAGCACACCGTCCCAGCGCTGCGGATCGGGATTGACCCCGATCAGCGGCTGCTCGTGTAGGTATTTTAGCGTATTGGCTACAAGTCCGTCCTGCCCCAGCACGACTACGGTATCCTGATCTCCAAAGATAAAGTTCGGCACATGCTGGCGCTCCAGCAGCTGTACCCGGCCCACCGCACCCAGCTCAATAACTGCGCTCTCCACCGCCTTGCGGTAATGAAAATCCTCGCTGATATAGTCGCTGAAATCCGCTCCCAGCCGTTCAATATAGAATTGGGCCTGCTGAATCGTATTGTAGCGGACCACCAGCTCTTCGAGGCGGGTCTTGCGCTTGATCAGGATGATTTTGTTCTCTGAGCTGCGCGTGCTCATCGGCCCCCGCCTCCTCTCGCGGCGTTCCCGCCGTTTCCGCCCGTACCGGCCATCAGTCCCTGCAGCAGATCCGGCGAAATGTTCAGCTGTCCGATCTTGCCCGCATTTTCCGCCAGCTCCTGGAAGGCAATCGCAATCAGCTTATCCGGCTTCATGCCCACATTGGTCAGAGCCTGGAGCACACCGGGCGCTACGCCCTGGAGCGAATTCATTACCGCCGACAGCTCGTAGGCTTTGGCATCCGCTTCGGCTCTTTGGTTGGCAACAGTCAGCCCGATCAGCTCCTGCTTCTTCGCTTCAAGCGCTGTATCGAAGCTGAGCTGCTCCTCTTTCATCGCATTCTGCTTTTGCTTTACTGAACGCTCGGCGTCGAGCTGGGTTTCGCGGATTTGCTTCTTTTTCGTCTCGACGGCAATTTCCGTATTCAGCTCGTTCTCCTTCACGCGGCGCTCCTGCTCAATGGAAGCATTGCGGCGCTCATACAGCGCATTGTCCGCACTGCGCAGAATCTCTTCCCTGGCCTGTGCCTCTAAGGCGCGCAGCGTTTCTTTATTTGGCACAATTGCCAGAATCGACAGGCCCATCAGCTCGATGCCCAGCTTCCCGATCTCCTCATTTCTTTCAATCTCCTGGGTAATGGTCTTGGCCAGATGTTCGCTGGACTGAATCGCTTCGCGCAGCGGCAGCTGCTCCAGCTGCTTTTTCGTCAGCACCTTGGCGATATTGATCACACGCTGCGCGAGCTTGCCGGGATCGTCGGACAGGTACGTATTTTTGCGTAAATTATAAGTGTAATTGAGGATCTGTGTGGTCTTGCGGTAGTCGACAATCCGGTAAGTCAGCTGTCCCTGGACGGTCACTGTCTGGTAGTCATTCGTAATCTCTTCAAACATGAACGGAACGTCAATCGAGGATACCGGGACCACAACCACCGAAGTCGTAGGCACATAATAATAAAAAGAAAGACCTACTCCCTCACGCACTACTTTGCCGTTCTTGACCTTAAGTACATACTCGCTGGGCTGGAATTTCACGAATCTGAATCCGAACATGGTCATTACCTCCTGTGAATGGATCTGGTGTTTTATGTTATTAACATTTTGTTATTAACAACATCTTAGCACATGTTTTTGATATTATCAAGTTGTTAATAACATTTATATGTATGATCTGCACAGCCTTTTGCACAAAAGCAAATCACTCTCTGCATTTTGTCCATTGAGTCACAGGACACTTTATTTTATGATAATTCCAGTTGTTCGTTAGTGATAATGATTATCATCACCGTCCACTATCATGCTGCAAAACTTTAGGGGGCAAGATTCTATGAGAAAAATAAGACAACCTTTCGCCGGATTATGCGTCATCCTGCTGATGAGCATTGTGCTGCTGGCTTGCGGTAATTCAGAGAAACAATCAGGAGGCAACGCTGCGGACACTGCGGCCACCCATTCCGGGAACAACGCAGCCGTTAGCGACGCCCCCTCTTCCGGGACAACTGGCAACGCTGCTGCTGATACTACGCCAGGGATGCGAGCGTATACGGATTACAAAGGCCACAGCATGGAGATTCCCGTGCAGCCTAAACGTGTGATTTTTTCGGGGGAAACCTATGGCGACCTGCTGGCGCTGGGTGTACAGGCCGTGGGTTATCCTCTTTCGATGGGCGAGGGCCAAGTCTATGAGGACAAGCTGCAGGGCGTGGAGGATGTCGGGTTCCCGATCAACCTGGAGAAGACCCTGGAGCTTCAGCCCGATCTGATCATCTACGCGGGAACGGATGAAGCGGATTACGAGGCGCTGTCCAAAATCGCACCTACGATTATCTTCAACACCTTTGCTCCCCTGGAGGAACGGATGCTGGAGATCGGCGGTATTCTCGGCAAAACGAAGGAAGCGGAAGCATGGCTGGCGCAGTATAAGACAAGCGAGCAAGCCATGTGGGAGCAGCTCCAGTCAGCGGGCATGAAGCCGGGCGAAACCGCCTCTGTCTTCACCTATTATCCGGGTGACCGACTGTTTGTAATGGCGGCAACCGGGCTTTCGCAGGTACTCTATGGTGAGAACGGCTTCAAGCCTGCGCCCGCCATCCAAAAGCTGCTGGATGCAGACCCAGACCTGGGCTTCCAGGAGATTTCCATGGAAGTCATTGGAGAATATGCGAGCGACCGGATCTTCATCCTGACCCCTGTAGCCGATGAAGCGAAGCAATCCACGGAGAAGCTGATGCACAGCAAAGTATGGCAGAGTCTTCCCGCTGTGAAGAGCGGACAGGTCTATACACAAGATATTATGAAAACCTCCAGCGATGCGACGACTAGAGAATGGCTGCTGGGTGAAATTCCCCGGCTGTTGAATAAGTAGTCTTTTCACTTTCCGGTAAGAGCAGCTTATGTTTGCAGAGCGGGCCTTGCCGCAAAAAGACTTGGCTTAGCTCTGCCCGATGCAGTTGCCTAAACATGAAACCATACGCTTGGCTGCTGCAGACAGCCGGCAGCACCGCATAAGAAGCTTATCAACACCTGTTGATAAGCTTCTTTATTTTAGATACAATAAAATTCATTGATAATCATTCTCAATATCTTGAAAGGTGGGGAACCGCTATTGCCGCAAGCCCACACAAATCCGGCTCCATTTCGTTCCCTGCTGTTTCAACTGGTGGATACCCAGTTGGTTATTGAAGCTGCTGATTCCTGCTCTGCGCCGCAGACTCAATTGCACCATACCCTTCTCGTTGTTACAGGCGGCTGCGGGCAGCTGCGTATCAACGGCGATTCTCTACCGCTGAGAACGGACAGCTGCTGGCTTCTGACTCCAGGTGACTCCTACAGTACAGACAACAAGGGGATGTCGCTGTATTATTACCTGATCTCATTTTCAGCTGTACAGATGGGGGATCAGCCAGGGCTCTATAGACAGGAACTGCTTCCGGGGAGACGGGAATTAATCGTCCACCCCTTTACCAAAGTACTCCGGCTGGCGGAAGAGCTGCTCATGAATAGAGAGTGCCAGGAGGAGGATGTGCAGTTTTTCAGGCAGCAGCTGCGGTTTCAGGAGCTTCTTCTGCTGCTTTTTGAGCATAATTATTCTTCCCGGCAGATCCCAAGCCCGGCTCAATCTGTTGAAAGCACGATCCAATACTTGCAGGACCACTATATGGACAGCATCACGGTGAAGCAGCTGGCGGAAAGGGCCAATGTCTCGCTTTGGCAGTACACGCCGATTTTTCAAAAGCTGACCGGCAAGCGCCCTCTCGATTACCTGACCGAGCTGCGCATCAGCCACTCAAAGACACATTTGCTGGAATCCGCTGAACCCTTGCGTGAAATTGCCCGGATGGTGGGTTTTTCCGATGAATATTATTTCAGCCGCCGCTTCCGTCAGAAGACCGGAGTCACGCCCGGCCAATATGCGCAAACCCATCGCCGGAAAATCACGGTCAAGGACTGGACTGGCCATATCGTTGACATTCCCGAGAGAGCCAAGCGGATGATCTACCACGGCGAAACGCTTGGCGACCTGCTTGCGCTGGGGGTGAAGCCTATCGGCGGAGATGAGATATTTGCAAGTAAAAGCGTCTACAGCCACCGGACCAAAAAGCTGGCCAATGTCGGATTCCCGCTTGATCCTCAGCTGACCCGCTCGTTAATCCCCGACCTGATCATTGTCGCGAATGCTGATGAAAAGCTGTATGCAAGCATAGCCGGCATCGCTCCAACGCTTACCTTCGATTCATTCGCGCCGCTCGACAGCCGCATGCGGATTTTGGGGCAATGGCTGGGTAAGCAGCGCGAGGCCGAAGCCTGGCTGGCAGCCTTCCACGCCAAAAACGCTGCCATGTGGCAGCGTCTCTATAGCGATATCCTCCGGCCGGGCGAAACCGCATCCGCCTTATTTTATGATCATGGCAACCATTTGTTCGCCATGGGCATGTCAGGGCTGTCCACTGCCCTGTATGCTCCGGGCGGCTTACAGCCGACAGAGGAGATTCAGGGCATTCTGGACCAGGAGCTGGGCTTCGCCGAGGTTGATCCGGCGGGGCTGCACAGCTATGCGGGGGACCGTGTCTTCATGCTCATCCCGGAGCGTGAGGACTCCCGTACAGCCATGGAGCAGCTGATGCAGAGCCCGGTCTGGCTCAGCCTGCCTGCCGTGCGGAAGGGGCAGGCTTACCTGCTCGACGGGACCAAGTGGAACTCCGGAGATGCATTGACCCGGGAGCGGCTGCTGACTCTGCTGCCCAAGCTGCTCAGCGGGCAGTCCCGTTGAGGCTGATCCGCCCTGGCTGTCGTGCAAGATCCGTTCAAAGATGATGCGCTTCTATTGCACTCCGTGCAGAAGACCCTACCGAAAACAGTCTAAAGCAGCTTAAAAACAGATTCTATTGCACTCTGTACAGCAGATCCCGCCGAAAACAACCCAAAAACAGATTCTATTGCACTCTGTACAGCAGAATCTATTGGAAAAGGGGCTTTTGTTCCGAAATTCAGAAATCTGCTGCACGAAATACAGCAGATTGTGTTTCAGCGGAAAATAACGGGCTTTCTATTGCACAAAATGCAATCACTCAAAAATATTTTGTGTTAAATTAGGCCGTCTCCGGTGCAGCATACTCAAATCGCCGCACGGAGACGCCACGCTCCTGCATGCTATCCGGCAGTTTAACGGTTAAGCTCTACATTCCCGGCCCCACGCCAACTTTTCAGCACTGCCCAGCAGCTCCACCTTCGGAATTTCCCCGGCCAGCAGTTTGCTCTGATAAGTTAAGTTGTTCCATCCTCATCGTCCGGTTCACTTCCCCCCGGCTTTAGTTAGTAATTGGATTATGCGGCGTGCTGAATTGGAAATGTTTAAGCATTAATTATTCATACCGGCCATGTAATCTATTATTATATTTTTTGATTTGTAAACTTTCATCACACAGATATAATAAAAAGAACACTTGTATACGAAAGGAAGTATTGCGGATGAGCCATGACATTATTATCGAACAGCTTGAGGAATTACAACCGGAAATTATACAGCAGTTGAACACGCTGATTATAGATGTGGTTGCGGACGGCGCCTCTATCGGTTTCCTGCCTCCGCTTGGAGCAGAGGAAGCGGAAGCTTATTGGCGGGGAGTGCTGGCTCCTGACGTCCGGTTATGGGTCGCACTTGAGGGTGAAACCATTGCAGGCTCGGTGCAGCTGCACTCTGTATCCAAGCCGAATGCGCCGCACCGGGCGGAAATTGCCAAGCTGATGGTGCATCCGCAGCACCGCCGAAAGGGCATCGCCCGCAGGCTCATGGAGACCGCGGAGAAGGCTGCGGCGGCAGATGGCCGGACACTTTTAGTGCTGGACACACGTGAGGGTGATCCCTCCAACCTGCTCTATCAGTCACGCGGATTTGTGGAAGCGGGCAAAATCCCCGACTATGTTATCTCCGGCGATGGCGAGATGTCCGCCACGGTGATTTATTACAAACATCAGTAAAACAAGCGAGCAGCAAGTAAAGCGGAGACTAAGACTGGACGCAGCGTACGGCAAGAATACCGACAAGCCATGGCTGCGAACAACGCTTTCCCGGTCACCCGTTTGTGACCGCCCAGCGGCACGCTTCCGGCAGGATCAGAGGTATTTATACCTCTCATTTGGCCCAGCTGC
>NZ_FNGM01000023.1:67031-99914 GCF_900102965.1 Paenibacillus jilunlii
TTCCGGCTAGATCAGAGGTATTTATACCTCTTTTGGCCCAGTGGCACGTTTGCAACGCGGCCAGAGGTACTTTCTCTTCGGCCTCCTCCCGCGGCCGGATTTACATCGGCTATGCGTGCCTGCCCGGCACGCAACAAAGAAAAAGCCATCACCACCTGCGTAACGGCAGGCCGGTGATGGCTTTGAATATTTTTATCCCCTTAAGCCCACCACATATCCAGCGGCTGCTCACGGATCAGGATTGACTGCAGGTTGGTTACTGCACGGTAGAAGCCTTCGTCTACGGACATGAGCGGATCTTCGTGCTCAATACTAACCACGTAATCATAGCCGTAAGTGCGCAGCGCACTCATAATGTCCGACCATTCGGACAGGCTGTGCCCGCAGCCGACGGAGCGGAAGGTCCACGCCCGGGTCTGCACATCGCCATAAGGCTGCATGTCTGTCAGACCGTACATGTTGATGTTGTCCTGATCCAGGTACGTGTCTTTGGCATGAAAATGGTGGATCGCGCCGGCTTTGCCCAGAATCTTGATCGCACCTACAGGATCAATGCCCTGCCACCACAGATGGCTCGGGTCCAGATTCGCGCCAATCGCCGGACCGGTTGCTTCCCTCAGCTTGAGAATCGTATACGGGGTATGGCACAGGAAGCCGCCGTGCAGCTCAATGCCGATCTTCACCCCATGCTCTTCCGCAAGCTGGGCGATTTCTTTCCAGTAAGGAATCAGCTTGTGCTCCCATTGCCAGGTTAAAATATCGCTGTATACTGTAGGCCAAGGCGTAACCGGCCAGTTCGGCGCTTTGGCCTCGTCGCTGTCTCCGGCGGTGCCCGAGAAGGTGTTGACCACGGCAACGCCCATCAGTGAAGCAAGCTTGATCGACTTGCGCAGGATCTCATCGCCCTGGCGCGCTTCCTCTTGATCCGGCGAAATCGGGTTGTTATGGCAGCTGAAGGCGCTGATCATAATGCCGCGTTTCGTGAACTTTTCCAAATAGGCCTCACGGGCCGCTTCGCTCGACAACAGCTCATCCGTAGGACAATGAGGGTTGCCGGGGTTCCCGCCCGAGCCGATCTCGACGGCGTTCAGGCCGGCGGCAGCGATTTTATCCAACATCTCATCCAGGCTCAGACTTCCAAATACGGGATCAAATACTCCTAATTTCATCTATACTCCCACCTTTTCTCTAATTGGCTCCAGTGCCTCGGAATGTCCATACACGGGATAATCACGCTTAGTTGGCGCACACCAGTTCACACCGTTGATAATCACCTGTTGAATCTCTTTATTGTAATAGGTCGGGTAGGACTCATGTCCGGGCTGAAAATAAAAAATCTTCCCGCTGCCGCGCCGGTACGTCGATCCGCTCGGGAATACATTCCCGCCTTCGAACCAGCCGACAAAAATCAGCGACTCCGGTGCCGGAACATCAAAGTGCGCTCCGTACATCTCTTCCTGCTCAAGGTCAATGTACTCGCCAATGCCTTCGGCAATCGGATGGCTCGGGTCCATGACCCACAGGCGCTCTTTTTCCCCGGCTTCGCGCCATTTCAGATCACAGCTTGTGCCCATCAGCTTCATGAAGATTTTGGACATATGCCCTGAATGCAGCACCACCAGCCCCATTCCGTGCAGCACGCGCTGATGAACCCGGTTCACGATCTCATCGCTCACTTCCTGATGGGCCACATGCCCCCACCATACCAGTACATCCGTGTTATTCAGCACTTCCTCCGTTAATCCGTGCTCCGGCTCATCCAGCGTTGCTGTCGCTGTATCCAGTCCGGCTTCGCTGAGGAAGGACGCCAGCTGGGCATGAATGCCCTGCGGATACACCTCACGGATTCGCTCTTCCTGACGTTCATGACGATATTCATTCCATACGGTTACTCTGGTCACGATGAACACTCTCCTATTTGTCTCAATCTATATAGAGTGAACTTAAGATCTTTACATTAGGGACTTCGTCGGGACTACGGAGAATGTTTGGGCTTCCGGCCGCTGCCCGTCTGCAGATTTCTTGATTTGTACCGCTGTTCGCGGTGGAAATCCGCAGACAAAGCATATGCTTACGAAGCCAGCTTTCCTGCGGAAAGCTCTCAGGCGGACGCATTCGCTCCGTAAGTATCCAAACTTCCCCTCCATCCCTTTTCCCTTTTGTTAGTTTTCAAGTTCGCTCTCTATATATAAACTGAACTTTTGATCCTTGTATTCCAGGCTGGGGCGTGACTCCGCCACTTTCCCTCTTATTCTTAATTTTTCCAGCCCAATTTAATTAGTCAAAAAATACAGGCATTCCCGTTTCGGAAGACTTGTAAATGGCCTCCAATATGCGGGTAACCACCAGCGCCTGCTCCGGCTTCACGACCGGTTCGGTGTCATTTACGATACTCTCGATCCACTGCTTCGCTTCAGCCACCGCAGGGTCATCTCCCGCACCGTCGTAGAAATCCACACCGGCTGCATCCAGGCCAATATGCTTCTCATAGGTTTTGCCATATTCTTCACCGTTGATGCGCAGGCCCTTCTCCATGTCCGCTCCGCCTTCTGTACCGCAGAGCACAGTTTTGGCTTCGCCGACATCGAGAGTATTCAGCGCCCAGCTGGCCTCAAGAACGATAGTCGCTCCGTTCTCCATCGTAATGAAGCCGATCGCCGAGTCCTCTACCGTGAATTTCTCCGGGTCCCACGGTCCCCAGGCATTGGCGGCGTTCTTGCGGCCGGACAGCTTATGATAGGCATTGCCTACAGCATATTTAGGCTTGTAGTTGTCCATCATCCACAAGGTAAGATCAAGGGCATGGGTGCCAATATCGATCAGCGGCCCGCCCCCCTGAGCTTCCTCATCCAGGAACACACCCCAGGTTGGCACCGCGCGGCGGCGGATAGCCTTGGCTCTGGCATAATAAACCTCTCCAAGCCCGTTATTCTCGCATACAGTGTGCAAGTAAGCCGAATCTGCCCGGAAGCGGTTCTGGTAGCCAATGGTCAGCTTCTTTCCTGTCCGCCCCGCCGCGTCAATCATCGCCTGAGCTTCCGCAGTAGTTTTGGCCATAGGCTTCTCACACATCACATGCTTCCCGGCCTCCATCGCAGCGATGGAAATTTCCGCATGGGAAATGTTCGGCGTACACACATGAATCACATCTATACTTGCATCCTTAAGCAGCTCTTTATAATCGTTGTAGACCGCAGCGCTTTCATTTCCAAACTCTGCTTTGGCCTTCTCGGCACGTTCCCGCACGATATCGCAGAATGCCACCATCACCGCACCTTCCACTTTTTGCAATGCCGGCATATGTTTGCCGTTGGCGATACCGCCGCAGCCGATAATTCCTATCTTTAGCGTCATTGTTGGCCTAACCTCCACTGGTTTTGATATCTCTATCATACAAATCTGCCCCGGCGCTTTCTTCCTGCATTCTTGCTGTATTATTCCTGAATATTGTCTTATGGTACTTCAGCGGAGAAATCCCCGTGGCCTCCTTGAAAAAATGGTGAAAGGTCTTTACACTGCCAAACCCCGCAGCTTCAGCCACAGCGGACATTGGCAGGTCCTCGTTTAACAGAATCCACTTCGCTTTGTTGAGGCGGTATTCATTCAAAAAAGCAACAAAGGTCATCCCTGTGTTCCGCTTGAACAGCTTGGTGAAGTAGTAGGGGCTGAAGCCCATATAGCGGGCCACCTCGTTCAGTGAAATCGACTTCTGATAATGCAGCTCCACATAGGCAAAAATCCGCTCCAGGCGCTCCATCGTTTCTCTGGACTGGGTCAGCGTATCCTCCGAGAACTTAGGCTGCCGCTGCGTCCTATTCTTAGGAATTTCCCGTAAAATGACCGTCAGCAGCTCGAACATTCTCGCTTTGATCAGATAGGCATACCCTTCCCGGCGCTGGGTATCTTCCTCGTAGATGCTCTCGATCAGCGAAATTACTTTGGCGGTAGCTGCCTCAGGCCATGCCGGGCTGGAATGCTCCATCTCCGTAAACAGGTCCCGCAGCGAATAGCCGCTGCCCCCCAGGGCGGCAACCTCCTGAAACAGGTTCAGGTCGAACTGGATCACCACCCGCTCACTCTCAGGCGATGCCAGAAAATAATGCACATCCCCGCCGTTGATGAACTGAATTTCCCCCTGCTCCATACGGATCGGGGTATCATTTATTCCCAGATTTAGTCTTCCCTTAGTAACGTAGATAATTTCAACTTCCTTATGCCAATGCGGATAACACAGCTCATCCCCTCCACAAATCAGACTGCGGAAGGGAAAATGCTTATCCACATCTGGAAGCTCCAGATATATGCTCATGAGTGCAGCTCCTTGTCCATATGATGCACTGAAGGTAACATATGATATCTATACTTATAACATCTATACTTATGAACTTGGATAGGGTTCATTATTTATATCGTCCTCAGGAGAAAATTCATGATTCACAGACATTGGAGTAAACGTTTACTTTATCGTAGACTCCTCTCATTTCTTTGTCAATCGCTGTTCTATTTTGTATAGGGATTCCGGGGGCTGTCAGACTGCTTTTAAATTTTTTGTAGAATCTTCCCGTTGACAAAAATATATCTTGCCTTTATATTTCAGGTAAGCGTAAGCGTTTACGTTATACCTTAAATCCGAATGAAACAGAAAATTGAGGTACTGCCTTATGAATCCTACGATCAAAGATGTCGCCCAGAAAGCAAATGTATCCATTGCCACCGTGTCCCGTGTGCTGAATAACCTGACCGGCTACTCGGACAAAACGAAGCAGAAGGTGAATCAGGCAATCAAAGAGCTTGGGTACCAGCCAAATGCTATCGCCCGCGGTCTCATCAACAAGCGGACACAGACTATCGGTGTGATGTTTCCCAGTGTTTCCAGCGCCTTCTCTTCCGATCTGCTCCACGGGATTGACGAATTTGCCCATGACAGCAATTACAGTGTAGTCGTCTGCAACACAGATCATGACGGCAAGCGGACAATGAAGTATTTGCAGCTGCTGCGCGAAAAACAGGTAGATGGCATTATTTTTTCCAGTGAGGTGCTGAGTAAAGAGTACTATGAGGTGCTGGAGAGCATGAAGATACCGGTTGTGCTTGTCTCCTCGCAGACGGATTATGCCAAAGTGCCCTATGTGAAGGTTGATGATTACCAGGCGGTCTATGACGCGATCCAATTTCTGATCTCCAAAGGCCACCGTAAAATCGCCATGATCAGCGGAACCAAAGGCGATCCCATCGCCGGAACTCCCAGGGTGCAGGGCTACCGCAAAGCGCTGGAAGCGAACGGAATTGCTTTTGACAGCGGCTATCTTGTGTATGGAGACTTTTCATTCGAGAGCGGCAGCAGGGCAATGGAAGCCATATTGCGTAAAGCGGGTGAGGCTACCGCCGTCTTCGCAGCCAGTGATGAGATGGCCATTGGTGCACTCTCCGCAGCCCTGAAACACGGTCTGAACGTTCCCGAGGATATCTCGATCATGGGATATGATGATCTCAAACCGGCACAGATGGTTACGCCTCCGCTAACGACGGTCCGGCAGCCGCTGTACGAAATGGGAAAGATCGCCTCCGAGAAGCTGATCCGGATGATTGAAACCGGGGAGATTGCCGCAAACAGGATCATAGCTCATTCGATTGTGGAAAGACAAACGGTAAGAACACTTGCCTAAGTCTTTTTATCAATATAACGTAAACGCTTAACCTAAAGGTCCCGATTGTTGATCATCCTGCCGGAAGCACCTGTATTCGCAACTGGAAAATTCAGTAACCACAGGCAGCTAGTCCAGGGAGAGTTTGGTTGGGACGCAGAGTAAACGTTTACTCCAAATGGCAGTAAGCTGCTAAATTTAGTACTCAGGGGGATTCCATCCATGAAAAAAACAATGAAACCCGTAACAGTAAGCCTGCTGGCTATGTCACTGCTCAGCGCCTGCGGCAATAATAGCGGCAGCAACGCTGCTACCGATGATGGAGGGAACGCCGCTTCCGGTAAGAAGGTTGAGATTGAATTCTTCCAGAACAAGACGGAAGCCAAAGCCACCTTCGACAAGCTGGTCGCCCAATTCAACGCCGCGAACCCGGACATCGTTGTCTCGCAGATCAACCCGCCGGATGCCGAAACGGTGCTGAAGACCCGCGCCGCTAAACAGGATCTTCCTGATGTCATCGGCCTTGGCGCCACCGACACTTACAAGACCCTCTCCGCCAGCGGCCTGTTCGAGGACTTCACCGGTGATCCGCTGGTCTCCTCTATCCAGCCCGCCTATGTGAAAATGCTGAATGACCTGACGGGGTCAAGCGAGCTGAACGGCATTCCGTTCTCTGCCAATGCCAGCGGTGTCATCTATAACAAAGCGATGTTCAAGGAAGCTGGCGTCGCCGTGCCAACGACTTGGGATGAATTCATCGCTGCAGCCCAGAAATTCAAAGACAGCGGCAAGTATGCCTTCTACCTGACGCTGAAGGATTCCTGGACCTCACTCACCCCCTTCAACTCCCTGGAACCAAGCATTCTCGGCACTGATTACTTCAAGAAGCGCACCGAAGGCAGCGTGACCTTCAAGGACAGCTTCCGGGAAATCGCCGAGAAGCAGCTGAAGCTGACAGAATTTGCCCAGAAGGACATTTTCGGCAAGGGCTACAATGACGGCAATACGGCGTTCGCCAAGGGTGAATCTGCGATGTATCTGCAAGGGGTATGGGCAATTCCTGAAATCATGAAGGCTAATCCATCTCTTGAGCTGGGCGTATTCCCATTCCCGGCCACCAATGATCCCGCAAAAAACAAGGTCATTTCCGGTGTGGATACCCTGCTGACGATCTCCAAGGACAGCAAGCATAAGGAAGAAGCGAAGAAATTCGTCGAATTCCTCCTTCAGCCGGAGAACGTAACGGCATACATCACCGAGCAAAAAGCATTCCCGGCGGTGAAGGGCGTGACTCAGGATGACCCTGCCATGGACGGCTTCAAGGAAGCATTCACCTCCGGCAAGCTGGCCGATTTTGCCGACCATTACATCCCTGGGGCGATGAAGGTCGATACGATTATTCAAAGCTTCCTGAACAGTAAAGACATCGACGCATACCTGAAGCAGCTCGATACAGAATGGGATAAGGTAGCTAACCGGAAATAAGATTGCCAATCAATAGCATGAACTACAAGCATCAGGAGAACAGGGGCGGCAAGCCCCTGCTTCTGCGCTTTTTTCTAAGGAGGATTAACTGATGGCCAAACGGCGAGCCGCTTTTTACCTGATGACTATACCAGCACTGCTGCTGTTCTTCGCCTTTCATACGTTTCCGGCGCTGCAGGGCATTTATTATGCGTTCACGAACTGGGATGGTTACAGCAACAGCTTTGATTATGTGGGGTTCAAGAATTTCATTAATATTTTCAAAGACGAGAATGTACTGAACTCTTATCTTTTCACCTTTAAATACGCCATCGCTACAACTGTCCTCATCAATATTATCAGCCTGCTGATCGCACTGGGACTGAATGCCAAGATAAAGGCCAAAAACTTTTTCCGCGGCGTATATTTCCTGCCCAATATCCTCAGCGTGCTGATTGTCGGCTTTATCTTCAACTACCTGTTCTCCAATGTGTTTCCGGTGTGGGGCGAGAAGCTGGGAAGTGATTTCCTCTCGCAGAACATCCTTGGCAACTCCGATTGGGCCTGGATCGGGATCGTCATTGTTGCGGTCTGGCAGGGCATCGCTTATAACACCATTCTGTATCTGGCCGGATTACAGACGATTCCCACGGATCTTTATGAAGCCTCCAATCTGGACGGTGCCAGCCGCTGGCGGGAATTCTGGAGCATTACCTTTCCGCTGCTTGCTTCCTTCTTCACGATCAATATGGTGCTGGCGATGAAAGGCGGATTGATGGTTTTCGACCAGATCATCGCCCTGACAGGCGGGGGTCCCGGCCGTTCTACGCAATCCATCGCCCTATTGATTTACACCGGCGGCTTCCAGGGCGGAGAATTCGCATACCAGTCAGCGAACGCCGTGATTTATTTTATCGTCATCGTCGTCATCTCCGCCCTTCAGCTTAAATTCCTGCAGAAACGGGAGATGGACCTATGATCAAAAAATCGACGAATTGGCCGGTTACGGTAATTATCGCGCTGTGTTCCCTGCTGATCCTCTTTCCGCTGTACATGACGGTCGCCATCGCACTCAAAAATCCCGAGGAAATGGCCCGCTCCATTTTCTCCCTGCCAACCGGGCTGCATTTCGAGAATTTCGCGAACGCCATCAAGGCGACGAATTTCTTCAACGCCCTGGGCAACAGTGCCACAATTACTGTGACAGCGGTTGTATTTATTCTGCTCACGAATTCCATGGTCGCCTATGCCATTGCCCGGAATATGAACAAGCGCTTCTTCAAAACGCTCTACTTCTATTTCATCAGCGCCATGTTCATTCCGTTCCAGATCATTATGCTGCCGGTGGTCAAAGTCACTACCGACCTGCATATGAACAATATTCCCGGGCTGATTATTTTGTACATCGTCTATGGCCTTGCTTTTAATGTCTTTGTGTATGTCGGTTATATCCGCTCCATTCCGTATGAGCTGGAGGAAGCGGCTACAGTGGACGGGGCCTCGACCTGGGGCACCTTCTGGCGGATTATTTTCCCGCTGCTGGCTCCTGTCAATGCGACCATCGGCATCTTGTCCTGCCTGTCCACCTGGAATGACTTCATGCTGCCGCTGATTCTCTTGGGCAACCAGGATTCCTATACGCTGCCGCTTGTGCAGTATGTCTTCCAGGGCCAATTCAGCACCGATTTCAACCTGGCTTTCGCCTCGTATCTGCTGGCTTTGTCCCCTATGATAGTTATTTATCTGTTCGCACAGAAATGGATTATCGGCGGCCTTACCCAAGGCTCCATTAAGTAAATTTACGTACCGCAGTTCATACAGAGACAGGAGTGCAGAACCATGAACAAGCAATGGTGGAAAGAAAGTGTAGTCTACCAAATCTACCCCCGCAGCTTTCAAGACAGCAATGGAGACGGCATCGGGGATCTTCAAGGGATAATATCCCGGCTTGATTATTTGGAGCTGCTAGGCATCAACGTGGTCTGGCTGTGTCCGGTATACCAGTCGCCCAATGACGATAACGGCTATGATATCAGTAATTATCAGAGTATTATGAATGATTTCGGCACGCTCGCTGACTGGGAGGAGCTGCTTGCCGGACTTCACGCCCGCGGCATGAAGCTGATTATGGATCTGGTGGTCAACCACTCCTCGGATGAGCATGCCTGGTTCGCTGAATCGCGCAAATCCCCGGACAGCCCTTACCGGGACTATTACATCTGGCGCGCGGGCAAGGACGGGCATGAGCCTAACAATTGGGGTTCCTTCTTCAGCGGCCCGGCCTGGGAATATGATGCGCAGACTGACGAATATTTCCTGCACCTGTTCTCCCGGAAGCAGCCGGATCTGAATTGGGAAAATCCGAAGCTTCGGCGGGAAATTTACGATATGATGACCTGGTGGCTCGATAAAGGCATCGACGGGTTCCGCATGGACGTCATCAACCTGATCTCCAAGGTTCCAGAGCTTCCCAATGTGGGGAAAGAGCAGGAGGACGGCGAACGGACCTATCATTTTGGCGGTGAATATTTCGTAAACGGTCCGCGCGTGCATGAATACATGCAGGAAATGAACCGGGAGGTACTGTCCAAATACGACATTATGACTGTCGGTGAAGCTATCGGCGTCACCCCTGAGGAAGCAGCGCTATATGTCGGCGAAGACCGGAATGAGCTTCATATGCTGTTCCACTTCGAACTGATGGAGGTTGATTCCGGGCCGGGGGGCAAATGGGATGTGCGGCCATGGAAGCTGGCGGACATCAAGTCCATCTTCTCCAAATGGCAAACCGCGCTGCATGGCAAGGGCTGGAACAGCCTTTACCTGAACAATCATGACCAGCCGCGCATGCTGTCCCGCTTCGGAGATGATAAGCACTACCCGAAGGAGTCGGCCAAAATGCTGGCTACGCTGCTGCACACACTCCAAGGCACGCCTTACATCTACCAGGGCGAAGAAATCGGCATGACCAACGTGAAATTTGACTCTATAAGCGACTATAAGGATATTGAAATCCTGAATATGTATAAGGAATACCGGGCCGCAGGGCATGCGGAGGAAGAAATTATGAACTCCATTTATGTCAAAGGCCGCGACAATGGGCGTACTCCCATGCAGTGGAGCGCGGAACCGCAGGCCGGATTCACCACCGGTACACCTTGGCTGGCCGTGAATCCAAACTATACGGAGATTAACGCCGAGCAGGCTCTGGCTGACCCCGATTCCATTTTCCACTACTATAAAAAGCTGATTGAGCTGCGGAAAAGCCATGACATATTCGTGTACGGAGATTATGCGATCCTGGCCGAGGAGCATGAGCAGGTGTATGCCTATCTGCGCACACTTGGGGATGAACGGCTGCTTGTCATGCTGAACTTCTTCGGCCGGCCTGCCGCCTTCGAGCTTCCTGCATGTGTGGCCTTTCAGGACAAAACGCTGCTTATCGCCAATTACGGAGTACAGCCGGAGGAGGATATCCGTTCCCTATCGCTGCGCCCATATGAGGCCCGGGTGTATAGGCTGAGTTAGTGCTTTGCCTGTGTTGTTCTCATTTCGTTTAAAAGGAGCCTCCCGGCTCCTTTTTTTTATCCGCACAAGTCCAGTCTATGTATTGGTTCCCTTCCCGCAAGCATATCTATTACTATTGGAGCGAGACTGAATTCACGGGAGGTTCGCTCACAAAACTTAGCCTATGCTTACGAAGCGAGTTTTGTATGAAGCAGAATTCACGGGAGATTCGCTCACAAAACTTAACCTATGCTTACGAAGCGAGTTTTGTACGAAGCAGAATTCAGGGGAGTATCGCTCACAAAACTTAGCCTATGCTTACGAAGTGAGTTTTGTACGAAGCAGAATTCAGGGAAGTCTCGCTCACAAAACTTTTAGGAGGCGGCCTAATGCTCATTGTCCTGATGTACATTTTCGCCCTGTTGGGGGTTTCATTGCTGCTGGCAGCGGGAATCCTGCAGGTCAGGCTCTCTTCAGCGTCGTCCGCCCGGAACAAACCGGCCTCTGGCCTAACATCCTTCAATTTTAACTTTACCGAGCAAGTTATCACTCCGGATAAGTCCCATATTATCGCCTTGGATGAAGAAAGCAAACAGATGGCAGTAGGGTTCTGTAATCCCGCCAGCCAGGAAGCAGGATCACCGGCGATGTTCCCTTTTGAGCACATTCTGGGATCGGAAATTGTAGAAAATGCGCTAACGCTCACCAAGGTCAGCAAAACCAGCCGGATTACCACCAGCCCGGTCAGACAGAATCCGGGTGCAGCTGCCCAATCAGGCACAACCGCAGTAAAACTTGATACTGGCGACACCGAAGAAATTACCGAGCTTACGCTCATCATCTATCTCGACAGCGCTGATACTCCGGTGCTCTCCATTCCCTTCCTTCCGGACCTCACACCCGCCAAAAAATGCGACCTCCAGTATTCACAAGCCCTCTCCAAAGCCCGGCAGATACATGAGATGATTCGCGGGATTGTGTCGGCGTAACTGCCGTGCTGGAGGCTTGGCTTAGCAGTAACTATAGCGCTGTAAAAACATAATCAGCCTGGCCGAAGCGAATCGTCCGGCCTACTAAACCAGGGGCATCCGTTGCCAGCAGCAGTTCCTGCATCTGCTGCTGGCCGCCCCGCCGGAACACAAAAGCCTTGTCTCCGATAGTAAGGGATACGGATTTGCCATCCCAAGAGCCAGCGTTCGGGACAGGCAAGCCAAGAATACGGCTCCAATGTGCCGCTGTTGCCACCGGATCAGATACGGAGAAAACAGCCGCCCGTACTTCAACTGCTCCGGCAGGGTGGGGCCTAATAATGCCTGCTGTCTTAAGCTCCTGTTGTCGCTGCCCGTCTATGCCTTTCCACTGAATAACGAACGGATAGACCAGTCCCTGAAAATGACCCCCAATGGTCAGCATCCGCCATTCTATCCATTGTCCTTGCTTGTTCAGCCGTCTGCCGTCCATAATCGGCGACAGCTTGAGGCCTTGCTGGTCGAGCAGTGACGCAGTCTGCTCAATATTATCCGTGCGGATAGCCACCCTGCTGAAGCCCTCATGCTCGGGCAGCAGCTTTACGGCATCCTTGACGACAAGATTGGCAGTATCCGCCGATTCTGCCAGCTCCCGGTTCTCCACTGCCAGAAATTCCACATAATTCAGCCCGAAGTAACTCAGCGCATTATGGGTGCCCCACAGCTTGTGCGACCCGCCCGGGAATGCGGCAAGACCATTGTCTGTAAAGGTCTGCACAGCCTGCTCCAGATCATTGATATAATGAACGGTATGATCCCACTGGAGGCTGCTCATGGATGTACCTGCCCAAGCTCTGTCGTACGCTTCACGGCAGCCTTGACACTGCGCTGCAGCCCGGCTGCGAAATCGCTGTTGTTCAGCTCATACAGGGCATGGATGCCGACGCCGCCCGGAGAATTGTTGATGTCCAGCAGCTGGCGCGGATGCTTGCCGCTGTGGCGCAGCATGGCAACGGCCCCTTCCACGTTCTCCAGTGCGACCTGCCAGGCCTGTTCCCGGGGCAGACCCGCAAGCACTCCGGCATCGGCCAGGGACTCGATGAAATAATAGACATAATTCGGCCCGGCCACCCCATAGCCGGTAAAGATATCAATCTGCGCTTCTTCCAGATACAGCACCTTGCCAAAGGCGTTCAGGAAGCCGTCAACCTGGGCTTTGTCGGCAAAACCGTTCAAAGCCGCACCGCTGTAGCCGAGGCCGGTATCGGTCAGCGTATTCGGAATCACCCGGATAATCGGGCGTTCCGCACCCGCATACTTGCCCAGCCTGGCAATGCTCACTCCGGCCACGATCGACAGCACGGCAGCCTGGCCTGCCGCATGTGCCGAGATTAGCCTGCCGACCGCTGCCAGATCATCCTGCGGCCGCACGGCAATGACGATCAGCTCCGCTTCGGCAAGCAGCACCTCCTGAGCCTCGGACACAGCCGCCCGAACACCATAGGTGTTCTTCAGGTATAAGCTGCGCTCCTCATTCACATCCGCCACGCTGATCTGTGCGGCCTCGTAGGCGCCTTTGCTGATAACCGCCCGAATGATCGCCTCGGCCATTTGGCCGCCCCCGATAAAATGAATTCTTTTTGCCGCCATCCTGGTATCTCCTCCGTTCATTTATCAGTTATTGGCCCACGCATCCGGAAGTATAAAGCCGTCGTATTTGTCCTGCGCGTGGATATACTCCTCGAATTCCTTGGATTCATAGGCTGCTTTCAGATCCTTTGCCCATTGGGTATCCAGATCGTCTTTGTTGACAGTTACGGTGACCCGGTGCTGCTCCGGTGTGTTCTCAATCTTCAGCGCTTCGGTAATTTGACGTTTGGCATTGGCAATATAGTTGCCGTTAACCACTCCGTAATCCACATCGGCCAGCGAAACGAGAATCTGGGCGGAGTCCAGCGCTTCCAGCTTCAGCTGATATTTGTCCGGCTCCACACTGCTAAGGTTAAAATCAGTGGTTCCGGCATCGGGTTTAACTTTCACCCAGCCCAGCTCCTCCAGAATCCGCACCGCCCGCTCCTGGTTCACCGGATCATTCGGTATTGCGATAACCGAGCCGTCCTTCACCTCATCAAGCGACTTGTGCTTCTCGGAATACAGCCCCTGCGGCGCACTCGGCACGAAATTCAGCACCGCCATATCCGCACCAATTTCCTTGTTAATGCCCTCCATATACGCGGTACTCTGAAAAATACTGGCATCAATAGAGCCTTCCTTCATCGCCGGGTTGACCTGCATGTTCTGGGAAAAGGTCTTTATCGTCACCTTGTAGCCTTCTTTCTCCAGAATCGGTACAATGCCGAGGCGGAACTGCTCCTCATAAGTGCCTACGCCAAAGCCGACGATGATGTCCTTTTTGTCCGCACCGGCAGCCTCTTTGTTCCCGCACGCGCCAAGCACTACCGACATTCCTACCAATGCTGCAGCTGCCAATGTTCTGATTTTCATGAGCCAAACCCCTTTTCATCTTAAAAAAGTTTCCGAAGGCAAAAACATAGTTCACTTATCGGATTTAAAAGAATTAGTGGTATGATAGCATGGCCAAATTTGAATCGTCAATGAGATTTTCATTACTTTCATGAAATTTTCCAAGCAAATCTTACCTCATTCCTTCCTTAAAAGCAGACGAATAGCCCGCGAATGCAGACCCAAACAGCCCGCTTAATGTTTCATTAACGTCAGCTCAATGTTAAAATTGCCAAATCAGCGCCCTTTCGCTTCCGGCGGACAGGGTTTCCTGCTGTGATGTGGAATATGAAAGAGGAACGCCCGCACCTGCTGCGGCAGATGTACATTTACATTAATGAGACGGAGGAACTGAATGAGATGAACAACATGATTAATTTTGCGCACCGCGGCGCATCTGCGGTCTGCCCGGAGAATACGATGGCAGCATTCCGCAAGGGTCTTGAGCTGGGGGCAACCGGCATTGAAACCGATGTGCAGATGACCCTTGACGGAGAGCTGGTCCTCATTCACGACGAGAGCCTGAACCGCACAACGGATCGCAGCGGATTGGTAAAGGATATAACACTGGGTGAGGTGCTGGAGGCGGATGCCGGATCGTGGTTTGGCGCTGAATTTGCCGGGGAACGGATTCCTGTCCTGGAAGAACTGCTTGATCTGCTGCAAGAACGAGACACCATCCTGAATATCGAACTGAAAAACGGTACCTATCTCTACCCCGGCATGGAGGAAAAATTGATCGCCGCTGTGCGCGAGTATGGCATGAGTGAGCGTATTGTGCTGTCGAGCTTCAACCATTATTCTCTCGCTTACTGCAAATCGCTGGCACCGGAGATCCGCACCGGGATTTTATATGGGGAAGGCTTGTACCGCCCATGGGATTATGCCGCTTCCCTGCAGGCGGATGCGCTGCATGCCTATCATTTGGCCGTGCTGCCGGAGTTTGTAGCCGAGGCGGCGGAGCATGGGGTTGTGTATCATCCATGGACCGTAAATGATCCGGAACGGATGAAATATTTAATTGAGGCCGGTGTGGCGGGGATTATTACCGATGTTCCGGATGTGCTCGCCGGACTGCTGGCATCCAAGGGAGTGTGATGGAGTGAAAAAAGTCTGGCTGCTTGGCTTCGGCTTTTTCAGCATCAGTATTACATGGAGCTTGTACAATGCATTTGTTCCTTTTTTTCTGGAAAAATATGTGCATAGCGTCGCCCTGATCAGCTTCATGATGACCATCGATAACTATTTCGCGCTGTTTCTGCAGCCGTGGATCGGCAACCGCAGCGACCGTACGGCGACCCGCTTCGGGCGCAGAATGCCCTATTTGATGATCGGCATGCCGCTGGCTGCCGTGCTGACTATGTTGATTCCGTTCCACAGCGGACTTTTCACTCTCCTGCTGTTCATGATGCTGATGAATCTGGCCATGAGCCTGTACCGGTCGCCAACTGTAGCGCTGATGCCGGACATCACGCCGGAGCATCAGCGCACCAAGGCCAACGGGCTGATTAACTTCATGGGTGGAGTAGGCTCCATTCTCGCTTTTGGCGCAGGGTCCTATCTTTATGATTTGAGCCCTGTGCTGCCATTTGTGGTGGCTGGCCTGATCACACTCTTGTGCCTGTTTATTGTATCGCGTTTCATTAAGGAGGACCGTGATGGCGTCAATACGGCGGCAGCTAATGCCGCAGCCGGAGCTGTTGCTGACAGGGTTCTTCAGCCGGAGGAGCTCGTTCTTCCCTTGAGCAGGCCTGCACGCGTATCCCTGAAAAAACAGCTGGACCGGACGACAGTCTGGCTGCTGGCGGCTATCTTTTTCTGGTTCGTGGCCTACCAGGGTGTTGAAACACTGTTCACCTTGTACGGCAAACATCATCTTGGTCTTAGTGAGCAGGCGGCTTCCTTCTCGCTTACCTTCTTTTCGCTGGCTTTTGTGATTTTTGCCATTCCGAGCGGCTGGCTGGGCGGACGGTTCGGGAAGAAACAGATCATTATTCTCGGGGTATGCGGGCTGATGGCGGTATTTGCACTCGTAGGCTTTGCGGAAAATGTGCTGCTGCTGCGTGGTCTGCTGCTGCTGGGGGGAATATTCTGGGCTTGCATCAATATTAATTCTTATCCTTTTGTAGTGGCTACAGGAAATGAAGAGAGTATTGGCACGCGGACCGGAATATATTATTTGGTCTCCTCGCTTGCGGCTATTACATCGCCTCCCCTGCTGGGGCTGCTGATTGATCTTACGGATTACTCTGCCCTGTTCTATGCGGCAACCGCCAGTATGGCGTTTGCCCTGGTGTGCCTGCTGCTGATGAAAGGGCGTGCCACAGAAGTGAACACCGTTCATTCCAATAAAGCTTAACCGCGAAAAAACAGAACTCCCTGCTCACGCCCGCATGGAGTTCTGTTTATCGTCAAATCTATTCGTGCTGGAAGCGCTGCTGTGGTGCAGGCTGCCGGAGCTGCCGGCGGGTTTGCTTGGACTGGCACTTTGACCCTGCTTGTGCAGGGAATAGCGGCCGCTGCCCAGCTGCTTGGCGTTGTACATGGCAGAATCGGCTTCGTTGAGCAGTTTCTGGCGGTCGATTCTGCCATGGCTCATGGTAATGCCGATACTGGCTGAAACAAACAATTCATGTTTCTCCAGCTTATAATTCCGGGTCGTCTTCTCCAGAATCCGCAGCGCCAGCTGTTCCGCATCCTTGCGGCTGCAGTGCTTGGCGATGATCACGAATTCATCTCCGCCAATGCGGAAGATATGCCGCTTGCCTTTGCTGGAGAATTGGCTCAGCGTGGTACCAACGGCCTTAAGCAGCAAATCGCCCACATGATGTCCAAGTGTGTCGTTGATCGCTTTGAAGCGGTTCAGATCCAGAAACAGCACCGCGAGCTGCTCGTTAGGCTTGCAATGGTCCCAGAAGTGATCCATGCCGTTCTTGTTCAAAAGACCGATCAAGGAATCACGGTAGGCCAGTTCCTTCAACTGTTCCCGTTCCGCCAGGAGCTGGCGCAGCCGGGAGAACAGGAACAGCATCCCCGCCAGCGTCAGAACATAGAGGGTGAGCGGTAGGAACAGACTTTCACTATCAGGGGCATACTTCGAGAGGGTCTGCATCCCCAGCAGATGCATGACGCTCAATCCGGCGCCTGCAATAAGGATCATGAAGACCGCGCGTACTGCACGGACTTTTTGATTTTTGCCGCCGAATTTTGGGAACAGATGAAACATACTATAGACGGTCAATGCGGCTATAAGCACCGACGATAAGACCAGGATATAATTTCGGGCTTCCATCGTTTACTAGCACTCCCTTTTGCGTGTGAGTAGTTTCGCACTCTGAAGCTGTACTGTACAATAATACACTGAACATTATCTGAACACCACTTTGAACAATCATGGTGAAGGGCCGACGGCATCAGCATTATGCTTATTATCGGCGGCATGACCTCCTTCCTGCATGGGATGTTTTGGAATCCGATGCAGCACACTAAATGTACAAGAAAGGGAAATCATAATTTCCCAGATAGTAAAACGGCTGCGCCGTCCTTCACTGGACAACGCAGCCGTTTTGGATTTCAGTTCAGCGTTCCTGGAGGACCCTCCATGAATTCTGCTCTGCCGTAATTTCAAGTGGAAAAGGTTAACTAATTCGGCTCTAGCACCCTAACTAGTCCACCCGAGCACCTTGTGTTCCGCATGCTAAGTGGAAAAAGGGTAACTAATCTACCCGGGCACCTTGTGTTCCGCATGCTAGGTGGAAAAAGGGTAACTAATTTGGCTCATTTTGCTCCAAACAAGGTAATTTAGCCCAATTAGGTTCCCTTTTTCCAACTAACTAATAACTGATCCCAAAAAATCCGTCCACAGGTGGACGGATTGATATCCTTGATGTGTTGCCAACCGAGATGGCCAGCCGCGCCAATTCAAAGGTATTTCTACCTTTCTTTTGTCCGCCAACAGCTAGCCGGGCCAATTCAAAGGTATTTCTACCTTTCTTTTGTCCGCCAACGGCTAGCCGGGCTAATTCAAAGGTATTTCTACCTTTCTTTTGTCCGCCAACGGACAGCGGGGCTAATTCAAAGGTATTTCTACCCTTCTTTTGTCCGCCGATGGCCAGCCGGGCTAATTCAAAGGTATTTCTACCTTTCTTCTGTCCGCCAACGGCCAGCTGGGCCAATTCAAAGGTATTTCTACCTTTCTTTTGTCCGCCAACGGCCAGCCGGGCCAATTCAAAGGTATTTCTACCTTTCTTTTGTCCGCCAACGGCCAGTCGGGCCAATTCAAAGGTATTTCTACCTTTCTTTTATCCGCCGATGGCCAGCCGCGCCAATTCAAAGGTATTTCTACCTTTCTTTTGTCCGCCGACGGCTAGCCGGGGCACAACCGCCAGCAGCTCCGCCCGCGGGACATTTATTTCCGGCGGCATATAGCCTTGCCCAGACTGCCCAATGTATACCGTTCAGCGATCAGCTTCCATATGTGCCACGCAGTTGTACAGCGCGCAGGTCCAGCCGCTGTCGTCCTTGACGATGTGGGTGATCGAGGTGTTTTTGAGCAGCTCGCCCACATTGAGTCCCGGGACCAGTTTTCGCAGGCTGCTGCGCAGAATGGCGCCATGGCTGACGACGAGGATTCTTTTGCCGGGATGCCGTGCCGCAATTTCCTCGATGGCCCGGCTGCCTCTCTGCTGGCCCGATTCGTCGCTTTCCAGCCCCGTATCCATGCTCTTCCATCCGCTGCCCCAGCGCTGCACACGTTCATCTTCTGTGGTGCCTTCAATCAGACCGCCGTTCATCTCCCGAATCCCCGGTACCTGCCCAGCAACCGGAATACCGAGCCGCTTCGAGATCACCTCCGCTGTCTGTACCGCTCTCAGCAAATCGCTTGAATAGATGTAATCCCACTGCTCCCCGCTCAGACGTTCAGCGATGGCCGCTGCCTGCCGCAGCCCCTCCTCATCAAGCGGATTATCGGTATGCCCCTGAATCCGGCCTTCCTTATTCCATGCTGTGCTGCCGTGCCGAATCAAGCCTATGGTTGTCATTGGGCTGCCCACCTTTATTCATTGTGTATAGTATTCTGTAGATTATAAACCATCGCTGCAGCAGATGCATGCAGACACCGCGGAATCCTAAGGAAAGCGTATGGGAATCATTGACGGTACTTCCGCCTGGTTATATGATGATATGGGCTTGTTTGCCGGAACCCGGCATAATCCATCCCTTTTTTCATGCTGTCCTCTAAAAGAGGCCACGTTTCTATGTCCGTTACTCTACAACGGATAAGTATCATAATTCAAAGGAGATTACTGTTTATTATGAAAAAGCTGTCCATTCTATCCCTCGTTCTCACATTCATGCTCACTGCGCTCCCGGCTCTACCTTCCAGCGCCGCAGCTGCTGCGGCACCCAAAACCGCCGTCTATGTCGACAAGGACAACCACTCCTTCATTCCGCTAAGGTTCCTGAACGGCTTTGCCGGTATTCAGGCAGGCATGGGCGGCCAAACCGGCAAAGACATTACCATCTCCAAAAACGGGACAACTATAGTACTCGCTTCAGGCCAAGCGGCGGCTTCCGTGGGCGGCAAGTCCGTTAAGCTGAATGAGCGGCCTTTTAACAGCAATGGGACAACCTATGTCCCCCTGTCCCTCATCAGCCAAACCTTTGGCCTTCAGTTGGCGTGGAATAAAACTTCCGCTTCCCTTACCTTAGCTGCCGGTGAAACCTCTGCTACCCTGCCTGTGTTAACCGGTGCTCTTATTTCCGCAAGCTCTCCGGCAGTCGTAAGCTCCAGACATACATACAAAGTAGGCGGCAGATCCTTTCCCGTACAGATGGTAACCGTGTCCCTGCTGCATCCCGCGCTCAAGCTGGATGTTGTCCTTGCAGGCAACACTGTAGGCAGGACGGAAGCGCTCGGCAGCATCGCTAAGCGCAGCGGGGCTGTTGCCGCAATTAACGGTACGTTTTTTGACGCCTACACAGCCGGAGCCTACAAAACTCCCTACGGTTATATTATCAGCCGCGGAAAAATGCTGAAGGACAGCCCGGCGGATAAACGGACCGTCTTCGCTTATGACAACAACCTTCTGGCAGAGCTGATTCCGGGCAGCAAATTCATGGAACACTTCAATGCCGGTACTGTCACAGGAGCAATCCAGGCGGGCCCCCGGCTGCTCGTAGACGGTAAAGTGGCGCTGAATGTGGCCGCTGAAGGCTTCCGGGACCCCAAAATATTAACCGGCGGCGGCTCCCGCAGCGCGCTGGGCCTGACCCAAGACCATAAGCTCATCCTTTTGACCTCCGGCGGAGCAACTATCCCCCAATTGGCACAGATCATGAAGCAGGCCGGAGCATATCAGGCGATGAACCTGGATGGCGGCGCATCCAGCGGGCTTTTTTACAGCGGTAAATATCTGACCTCGCCCGGCCGGCTGATCAGCAATGCACTGGTGGTCAAAACCAACTAAGCACTGCCGGTAATCGGGTGCCTTAATCCTTCTATTCCCCCTAGCCTCCATGCACCGGTCTTTCGGACCGGAAGCCATGGAGGCTTTGCTGCAGAAAACGCTCCTTTAAGCAACCGGCTCTCCCCGGGGTCTGTTTAGACTTTGCAAGATTTTCCCTGGACATGTTACTGTATAACTGGATAAAGGAGTGAACTCATGGAAACGATTCTGATTGTTGAGGATGACGCCAAGCTGGCGGATCTGCTGGATGCCTATCTCTCCAAATATGACTTCCATACGGTAGTTGTGGAGGATTTTAACAGAGTGTTGGAGACTTTTGAGCGAGCGGCTCCCAGCCTAGTGCTCCTGGATGTCAATCTCCCCAGATATGACGGGTTCTATTGGTGCCGCCAGCTGCGCAAGTCCTCGCTGTGCCCGATTCTGTTCATCTCCGCCCGTGACAGCGGGATGGATCAGGTCATGGCGCTGGAGAACGGCGGCGACGATTACATTACCAAACCCTTTCAATACGAGGTAGTGCTGGCCAAAATCCGCAGCCATCTGCGCAGAGCCTACGGCTCGTATGCCCAGAACCAGGAGGAGCGCAAGCTGGAGACGGGTGGCCTTACCCTTTTGCCGGAAAGGTATGTCATCCAGTACGCCGGTCAATCCGCAGAGCTTACCCAGAAGGAAGCCGTGCTGCTGGAAGCGTTAATGCTCAAGGAAGGGCGTGTAGTCACCCGTGAACGGCTGCTTGATCTGATGTGGGAGGACCAGCATTTTATTGATGACAATACCTTAAATGTATATATTACGCGGGTGCGGAAGAAGCTCAAAGATCTGGGGCTTGAGGAAATCGTGGAAACGGTCAGAGGCGCGGGCTACAGGCTGAACGCTTCCGGTGACAGCCGGTGAGGCTGTTCCTCAAGGACCAGCGGCCGCTGCTGCTCTTTTATCTGCTGCAGATGATCCTCGTTCCGGTTCTGTATTATTTGTCCGGCGAATCCAGGCCGCTGTCAATCATCCTGTATGGAATGGCACTTAGCGCTGCGGTTATTCTGGTCTATCTGGTGTACAGATATATCCAGCATCATAAGCTGTACAGCCGCCTTACCCAGCCGGCCGCCGCCCCCGGTGAGCTCCCTGCTCCGCTGGACGACGCCCCGCTGCCCGAAGCCGTGAGCGAACTGCTCCAGGTGACCCACCGCCACTATCAGGAGCAGCTTCAGAGCCATGTCAGCCGGATGGATCAGCATATTATTTTTATGAACCGCTGGGTACACCAGATGAAGACTCCGCTGTCCGTTATTCAGCTTACGCTGCAGGAGCTGGACGATGAGGCGGCAGGCAGCATTCAGGAAGAGCTCGAACGGCTGCGCAAAGGGCTGGAGATGGTCATTTACACCTCCCGCCTGGAGCGGTTTGAGGATGACTTCCAGGTGGAATCTCTGCCGCTGCGCAGAATCATCAGCGAAGCGGTAGCCGAGAACCGCAGGCTGTTCATCCGCAGAGGCATCAAGGTTGATATCCGGGTGGATGAGGGCCTGACCGTATACAGCGATGCCAAATGGCTGATGTTCATGCTGACCCAGATTCTGGTCAATGCCGTGAACTATACTTCCGGATCAGGCAAAACCGTTGCCGTCACGGCACGGGCTACAGACAAAGATATCATCCTTGAAATTACGGATCAGGGCATCGGCATTTCCTCTGAAGATCTGAAAAGGGTATTTAATCCCTATTTCACGGGTGAGCGCGGACGGCAGTATCATGAATCGACCGGGATGGGCCTGTACCTGGTCCGCGAAATTTGCAGCCGTCTCGGCCATAAGGTCGGGCTCGAGTCCCGGCCCGGAGAGGGAACGACGGTTAGAATTATTTTTAACGCAGCTGCCAGACTGGAGAAGTAAGCGGAACTGGCCTCCAAAAAGACCAGACATGAGGTCCGAGACCCAGCCTTCACGGCTGGGGCCGGACCTTTTTTGGCGTGTCCGGTTTGACGTATACAGTTACACTCTCATTCGGCAGAATAAGGAATTGAAGGCCCGGGGATAATAACGCCAAAGAATCCAGATTCCAGCAGAACGGAGGCGTTACGATGCCAGGCAACCCGCAGCGGACCAACCCCAACAAGAGCGACAATGCAGAACAATCCGTACCCGCCCCGTTTCCTCTTGATCCTTCTCTGGAGGTGAATTTGCAGGTGCTCAGCCATCGGATTGGCCAGAGCTCGGATATTGTGGTCCGCAGATTTACCAATGAGTCGTTGAGCTCGCTAGAGCTGGCCTTTATCTATATTGACGGGCTGGTCAACGCCGACGTGGTCAACCAGGGTGTACTTCAACCCTTGCTGGAAACGGTCCAGCTAAAAAGCGAATTCATCAGTGCCACTGATGCCTTCCAGATGATTAAGACTCAAATATTGCCCATTGGAGGGGTTAAAGAAGGCAACACCCTGGAAGCACTCCTGCCCATGCTGTTCGACGGCTATACCTTAATTCTGCTAGAGGGGCTTCAGGTCGGAATGGCTGCGGATACCTCCGGTTGGGAGAAACGCAGCATCAATGAGCCAACCTCCCAAGGTGTCATCCGGGGACCCAAAGAAGGGTTCACCGAAAGCCTGCGGACAGGCACCTCCATGCTGCGGCGCAGACTGAAAACCCCTGATCTGCGCATTGAGGAGTATAAAATCGGCCAGCGCACCCAGACCGGAGTGGCCCTGGTCTATTTGGAGGGCATCGCAAGTGAGCAGGTGCTGAAGGAAATCCGCCGCCGCCTGAATGCAATCAATACTGACAGCATTCTGGAGAGCAACTATATTGAGGAATTTATCCAGGATGGCGGTCTGACTCCGTTTCCCACGATACAGAATACGGAGCGCCCCGACGCGATGGCCGGGGGCATTCTGGAAGGGCAGGTCGGAATCATTATTGACGGTACGCCCTTTGCGCTGCTTGCACCGTCCACATTCTTCAACTTCTTTCAGTCCAGCGAGGACTACTATCAGCGTTATGATATCTCCTCCTTCCTGCGGCTGATCCGGTATTCGGCATTTTTTGTATCTATGCTGCTGCCTGCTCTATATATCGCTGTCACCACCTTTCATCAGGAAATGCTGCCGACCACACTCCTGATCAGCCTTGCCGCACAGCGGGAGGGAGTTCCGCTCCCGGCGCTGGCGGAGGCGCTGCTGATGGAGCTGACCTTCGATGTGCTGCGCGAAGCAGGGGTGCGCATGCCGCGCACCATCGGCCCGGCAATTTCCATCGTAGGCGCCCTGGTGCTGGGACAAGCTGCGGTTCAGGCCGGACTTGTTTCAGCCGCAATGGTAATTGTTGTATCTTTTACTGCCATCTCCAACTTTGTGATTCCTTCGCTGGCGATCGCCAACTCGATCCGGCTCATCCGTTTTGTCATGATGTTTATCGCCGCGACCCTGGGGCTCTTTGGCATTATGTCCTTTTTGATGGTGCTGCTGATTCACATGGCCGGATTGCGTTCGTTTGGTGTGCCGTACCTGTCGCCGGTGGCTCCAATGGTTCCGCGCTACCTTAAGGATATCTTTATCCGTGTGCCGCTCTGGGACATGACAATGCGTCCCAAGACCATCCTGGGCGAAGAAACACGCCGACAAGGTGAACATCAACAGCCCAAGCCGCAAGGGGAGGACCCCGTATGAATAGAAAAGTCGGCACTACCCAGGCAGCTATGCTGATTGTCAACACGATACTGCCCACTGCCACTGTCGTGCTTCCCGCAATTATCAGCAACTATGCGGAACAGGATGCGCCGCTTGCTATTCTGCTGTCCGCCTTTTTCGGGCTCCTCATCGCATATATTGTCGGCAGCGCTGTCCGCTGTACCAACGGCGCCCCGTTCCTGACATGGGTCGGCGAAAAAAGCTCGCCCGCAATTGCTGCAGTCCTGGGCCTCTTTATGCTGCAGTTCTACCTGGACACTTCCACAACAATTCTGCGTGAATTCGTCAATTTCCTGAAGGACAATGTACTCATCAATACACCGATTTCGATCCTTTGCGTATTGATTCTGCTCATTACTATTTATATGGTAAGACAAGGCCTGGAAGCCATCGCCCGGGTGAACAGCCTGGTAATCCTCTTGTACTTGTTATTTGTGCCGCTATATATATTCGGCTTGACTGACGAGATGAATGTGCACCAGCTGCTGCCGATGTTCGATCATTCTCTGGCTGAGCTGACCCTTGCCAGCATTACTCCAACTACGTGGATGTCCGAAGTGGCCGTGCTGCTGTTCCTGGCGCCGTATCTGCAATCTCCGCAGAAGGCCCGGATCATTGGCTGGACCGGTCTGATTTTTGTTGCCATGCTGATGATGTTCTCCCTCATCATTGCGCTGATGGTGTTTGGTCCTGACCTTATCAGGCTCAGTGCGTATCCCGGTTTCTCAGCCGCCAGCATCGTACATCTCGGAAGATTTATCGAGAAACTGGATATTCTCTTCATTTCTTACTGGGTATTGTCTATCTACGTGAAATTTTCGATTTTTCTGTTTGCTACCGTAGAGTGCTTCAAGCAAACCTTCAGGGTGGGCAGCAGCCGGCCTTTTATCGGCACCTTGGGTCTGCTTATCGTTCTGGAATGCCTGTATACCTGGCAGAGTACAGAGAAACTAAACCTCTATAACAAGGAAGGGCGTTTTCTGGTTTTCTTCCTCTTTAATGTACTCGTTCCTTTGGGGGCGGTTGGACTGGACCGGTTCACGAAGGCTAAAACCAAGCGGAAAGGATGGGGAGCATGAATATTTCAAAAAAAAACCTCATTTGCCTGCTGTGTCTTCCCCTTTTGTCCACACTGCTGTCCGGATGCTGGGACGACCGCGAGCTGAGCGAGCTTGGCATTACCTCCGGTTCTGCCTACGACTGGGAGGATAACCAGTGGAAGGCCACTTACCAGGTAATCAACCCTTCTTCTGGCGCCAGCAGTACGGGGGGCACCGGGGGCGGAAGCACCAGTTCGCCTCCATTCGTCACCTTTACGGTCAAGGGGAAGACCATTATGGAGGCGGTTGAAAAAACCAACCTGACCAGCACACGTCAAATGTTCTTCTCCCATTCGCGGATTACCGTGCTGGGCGAAAGTCTGGCCAGACAAGGTGTCAATCAATTAATTGATATGTTCCTGCGCAAGCAGGACGCCCGTGAAACCGTCTATGTATTTATTGCCAAAGGCGAAGCCGGCGATATTCTGGATCAGCTCATGCAGCTGACCAAAAACCAGGGAGCCGGCATCCAGTTGATGATAGAGCAGGAATCCCGGCTAGTATCCTATTACCCCGGCATACGGATGTTCGAGCTTGCGATGGCCCTTTCTTCCGAATCAGGCAGTGCGATCCTTCCAGAAATCCTCCTTACCGGACGGGAGGTTATGGACGAAACGCAAGAAACCGGACGAACTGACCTGAAGACCCGGCTGGCTCTGGGAAGGCTGGGCGTGCTGAAGGGCGAGAAGCTGGTCGGCTGGCTCAGCCAAAAGCAGGCCTTCGGCTTGTCCTTTATGACGGACAAAATCAAGACGGCAACAATCGTCTTTCCGTCCAAGCCCGAATCCGGCGACAAGCCGGATGCCTCCTTTGTCCTCCAGAAATCCAGGACGACGGTTCATCCGAAATGGGAGAATGACCATTATGTTATCGATATCCATATAAAAGGCAGCGGGGTGTTAAGCGAACTCGGCAGCGTCATGGATCTGAACGAGCGGGCTTCGATTACAGAGATGGAGCAAGCTCTCGAACAGCAGGTGCTGGAACTGGTGGACAACTCCTGGAAGGAGGTCAGGAAGCTGGGTGCCGATGTCACCGGCTTCGCAATCAAAATCCACCGCAGTGACCGCAAACGCTTCAAGCAGATCCGGAAGGACAAGAACTGGGACCGCGTATTCCAGGAGATCGAAATCCGGCCACATGTATCGATGAAAATTGAACGGACGGGGCTCAGCAATAAATCCTTCAAATCTGTTCACGAGAAATAAAGGAGCTTGTCTATGAAAATAGCTGTAATTCTGGGGCTCTATATCCTCGCTTTCTGGCGGGGTTGCGCCCTGCTGCAGGGACGAGGGCGCAAACTGCACAGGCTATGGTTCGGCTGTATATTGGTTTATTGTGCCTATGTTCATATTTGCGGCATTACGGAAACTCCGCATTTCGGCGTGTCTACGCTATATATCGCATACTTCCAGCCTGCGGGCCGGGCAATCATCAAGTGGTTAGGAGGCTGACCCTATAACATGCACAACAAGGAGCAGGTGTCTACCCTGCAGCTCTCTTTCATGATCATGCTGTTTGAAATCGGCAGCACACCGCTGTTTCTGCTTGGCGGGAAGGCCAAACAAGACTCCTGGCTGGCGATGTGCACCGGCTCGGCAGCAGGTCTGGTTCTGCTGATGCTTCTGCTGTGGATTCAATACCGTTCTCAGCACAACGACCTTATCGGCATGCTCGCCCTTCACCTTGGAAAGATTGCCGGTTCAGCCGTCGGCGGAATGTACAGCCTGTATTTCGCCTACCAGTCGATGCGCAATGTCCGTGATCTGGGTGAACTGACCGCGCTGACCATGCTGCCGAACTCACCGATGTCCGTTACGATGCTGATTTTTGTCGGGATTGCCCTTTACGCCATCTGGAAAGGGACCGAGGTGGTCTTCCGCCTGCCGGAGGTCCTGCTGCCGGTGGTGCTGTCTTTTTATGCTGTGCTTGTTCTTCTGCTCGGAATCATGGGCTCCCTGGACTTCAACCAGTTGGCGCCTGTTTTGGAGAACGGATTTAAGCCGATTGCGGACGCTGCGCTGCCCGATATTGTCTCCTTCCCCTTTGGGCAGATGATTGTATTCCTGATGCTGTGGTCCTTATGGGACAAACCGGGGGTTCCGGTAAAAAACACCGTGGCAGCTTATCTCCTCATCAGCATATTTCTGATTTTCATGAACGCACTTAATGTAGCCGTTCTCGGGCCGGGCATTGCAGGGAGCAGTCAACTGCCCTTTTTAAAAACCGTACGCACCCTGTCGAGTCTCAAGTTTATCGAACGCCTGGACATTCTGGTTACCATTCAGCTTTTTATCGGTTTGCTGATCAAGATGATGCTGTTCTACTTCTGTTCTGTGAAGGCCATAGCCGAGCTGACCGGAAAATCCGCCAAATGGTGGGTATTCCCCGTAGGCGCGGTCATTTATGGTGCTTCCTTTCTGGAAAGAGACTATACACAGCATATTGCCATTGGCCTTGGACCCAGTCTGAAAATCGATCCTGTATTTCAGGTGGCGATCCCTCTGCTGCTGGCGGTTTCCATTCTGCTGCGGAGCTGGTTTGCGCGGTCCTCCTCTTAATGTACGAACATATCCTTAAACGGCCCGTAAGAATTCATTAAGGTAAATCCATAGCTTACCGGATGTCCATCCTGTACACTCGGAAACAGAGGCGAAACATTAAGCATGTCCGCACCAGATTAGGGTGACTCATGTTTCCGACAGGAAGGAAGGAATGAAATGAACGTACTGGAAGTAACCGCTCTTAACAAAGTGTATCCGGGCAAAGTTAATACCCAGGCCCTCACCGATATTCATCTCAGCATTGAACAAGGCGAGTTCGTTGGCATTATGGGGCCGTCTGGCAGCGGTAAGACCACCCTGCTTAACATGGTTTCCACCATTGACCAGCCTTCTTCGGGCGTGGTGAACATCGGAGGCAGCAATCCCTATCTCATGAATAAAAAGGAGCTGGCCCTGTTCCGCCGCAGGCAGCTTGGCTTCGTCTTTCAGGATTTCAATCTTCTGGAGACGCTGACCGTAGCTGAGAACATCGTTCTCCCCTTGACCCTGGACAACCGCAAACTGGCCGAAATGGACGCGCTGCTGCAAAAGGTTGCGGACCGGCTGAACATCAAGGATATTCTGAATAAGCGGACCTATGAAATCTCCGGCGGACAGCGCCAGCGCACGGCGATTGCCCGGGCAATCATCACTTCCCCCGCGATTATACTGGCCGATGAACCTACAGGTGCGCTCGATTCCAATTCCTCACGGATCGTGATGGAATCGCTGGAGGACATCAACCGTAAGGAAGGCACCACACTGATGCTGGTCACCCATGATCCGCTGGCGGCAAGCTACTGCAACCGCATTGTCTTCATCAAGGATGGCAAGCTGGCGGCGGAAATTCACCGCGGAGACAACCGCCAGGCCTTCTTCCAGAAGATTATCGACACACTTTCATTCTGGGGAGGGAACACGCATGAGCTTTCCTCAATTCGCGTTTAACAATGTGCGGCGGAATGCGCGTGCGTATATGGCTTTTTTTCTCAGCAGCGCCTTCATGGTCATGATCTTCTTCTCTTATGCAGTGTTTATGTACCATCCTGGCGTTACGTCTGTAGAGATGGGTGAGAATTCGGCTGCCGGAATGAAAATTGCTTCTTTCATTGTGTTCATCTTTGCTTTCTTCTTCGTGATGTATTCCATCAGCGCCTTTCTGAAGCTGCGCAACCAGGAATTCGGCATTCTGATGATCCTTGGCGCACGTCCGGGACAGATCAACCGCCTGATTCTGCTGGAAAATATGCTGATCGGCCTGCTGTCGATCGTAACCGGGATGGCCGCCGGCATGCTGCTGTCGAAGCTGTTTCTGCTCCTGAGCACCACGGCTATGGGCATTGACAATCTGCCGTTCTACTGGCCGGTTAAGGCGCTGGTTATGACCTCTGTTGCTTTTGTTGCCCTTTTCCTGGTCAATTCTGTATTCACGTTCCTGTTCATTCGCAAAAATCAGGTGCTTGAGCTGCTGAAGGGCAGCGTGAAGCCGAAAAAGGAGCCCAAGGTCTCCTGGCTGCTGTCACTGCTCGGACTGGCCCTGCTGACTGCGGGTGCTTATGCCATCTGGACACCGTTATCGCCTCTATCCCTGCTGGCCGCTGCTGTTACGGGAATTCCCGGTACTTATTTCTTCTATTCGCAGCTGTCTGTGCTGGGGATGCGCCTGCTGAAGATCAGCCGCAAACGGGTGTGGCGGGGAACTAATCTGCTTTGGATTTCAGAGATGAGCTACAAAATTAAGGACAATGCCCGGATGCTGTTTCTGGTCACAGTCGTTACCTCTCTGGCCTGTATGGCTGCGGGATTCCTGCTGTCCATCAGCCAGGCGAACCGGACGAGTTATATGAACAGCCCGTTCGGGATGATCTACACTATCTATGACCGCGGGACTGCTGCTGAAACCGGAAGACAGAAAATCCTCAGCACACTGGAGCAAAACGGGATCAAATATACAGAGAACAAGGTTAATTTCATCCGCAGTTCTATTAAAGACCAAAGGGACAAGTTCAATAGTGTTATGCTGCTCCCCCTTTCCCGCTTCAATCAGCTCGCCGGGCAAATAGAGTCTGCCGGACTGCCTCCACTGACGGACGGGGAAGCTGTGCTGCTGCTTAATCCCCGGTATAGCGACGTCAAGTTCGATTCGGGCCAGATGGTATCTTTACCGGCTCCAAAGGAAGGGAAGCTGGCCTTGAAGCAGGTTCAAAAGCCAAAGGTGATGCCTTTCGGCCAATATACCGCACCTGTATTAATCGTGAGCGATGGTTATTATAAACAAGCCGCCGCTGCTGCTGACCGTTCCAACCTGCTGGAGTATTATTTCTACAAAATCCCGGCATGGGGCGATGCGCTGCCCAAAGCAGGTGAACCGGAAACCGTCATTTCAGGCGAACTGGAGACATGGAGCCGGGACTGGAACTTTGCCAATGACAACTGGGATACCCTAATCAGCACTTCGGCGGGCGACTATATGGCCTCAAAGCAGGGAACATCCATGCTCAGCTTCATCGGCATTTTTATCGCCCTGATCTTCTCACTGTCGTCTGCCAGCTTCCTCTATTTCAAGCTGCATACGGAGCTGAACGCTGACATGAAAATGTACCATTCTCTGTCCAAAATAGGCCTGAGCGTCAGAGAAATGTCGGCAGCCGCGACCCGCCAGATCGCCTTGCTGTTCTATATTCCTATTCTTATCGCTGCGGTGCAGACGCTGGTGGTCATCCGTCCGGTGCTGTATCAGATTAACATCCAAAATGTCACGATGCCGGTTCTGGTAACGGCTGCAGCCTTTTTGGCGGTACAGACGGTATATTTCATCATTGTCCGGTCCCGCTATGTTCATAGTCTGAAGAAAATGATGGTGTAGAACCCCTGTCCCTGACTGGTCCTGTGCCCTTGGGCAACGAAACCGGCATTTCCAGCTGACAACCGTCTGCCGTATTTCTTGCCCATATTCACCGCACATTGCGGATGCTGCTTATGCCGGTTGGACGGCAAGCCGTGGCGAATATCGCCTATCCCGGGTTGGACGGCAAGCCGTGATACAGGTACACTGGCTATATGGAAACAGCCAATGATTAAGGGGGTTACGGACGTATGTCCAAGGCCGATTACATGTTGTCTATTCTGTGGATGCTGCAGCAGCACAAAAGAACCGCTGCTGAGCTGGCCGGGGAACTGGAGCTGAGTGTGCGCTCAGTCTACCGCTATATTGACGCCCTCTGCGCCAGCGGTGTTCCCGTCATCGCGGATGCCGGCCCGGGCGGCGGCTATAGCCTGCCGGAGCATTTCAGCGCGGCTCCGCTGTTCTTCGACGCCGGGGAACGGCGGGCGCTCGTACAGGCCTCGGCCTTTGCAAGGGGAAGCGGCTATCCCTATGAGCAGGCATTAGACGGGGCGATTGCCAAGCTTAAGCGTTACAGCAATGCTGAACAGCTCTCGCACATAGAGCGCCACGAGAGCGGTCTGGAGACGCTGCATTCGCCGGGTGCCCCGCTTGCGCAGCTGCTGGAAGAGCTTGAGGCCTGTACGGCAGACAGCCTGACGCTGGAGATGGAATACCGCAAAGGCAACGGCGGCCTTCCATCCTCCCGCTGTATTGATCCTTATGGACTCGTGTTATGGAAAGGCCAGTGGTACCTGACCGGGTTCTGCCATCAGCGCCAGGCGATCCGCAGCTTCCGGGTGGACCGGATCGCCGATCTGCGCAGGACGGGGGCAGACTTCATCCGCCCCGCCAGCTTCTCGGCACGCGAGTTCCTGCTGCAGAGCCTTCTGCCCGGCCAGGACAATCCGGCGGAGCTGACCGCGGTTGTCATTTCAGCCGCAGAGGCCGTATTAAATGATCTCTGCAGCCATTGGCTGTTCGGGCATACCCTGGAGCAGCGAAGGGAGAACACAGCAAGGTTCCTGCTCGATGAGGCCACTTTATACAGCTACGCTCCGTACTTTCTGCTGCCCTACGGCAAAGCGCTGGCCATTCAGGAACCGGCTGCCTTGAAGAAGAAGCTCGCTGAAGTGACCGCAGATCTTACAGCCTATTACAACGAATCTTAGATTTCCTCCTGGATCACTGACCATAACTGTCAGTGATCTTTTGTTATAGTGAAGACAGGCTTAAGGCCGTATGAAAATACACTTCCAGGGAGGAACAAATGATATGAACGAATTGAAATATGAATTTTATATTGCCGGTACCCCGGCCCAGGTGTGGGATGCCTTGGTCTCCCCCGGACAGGTACAACAAATCTATTATGGCAGTGTAATCCGCTCCAGCTTCAATCCGGGAGAACTGCTGGAATATGTCGGTCCTGGAGCGGAAGGCGATGAGACTGTGCATGTGTATGGAACGCTGCTGGAATATATCCCGGAGCAGGTGCTGAGCTTCACGCACAAAGTAGGCCCTTCCTACCTGAAAGACAGAGAAAACTATGAGTCACGCATCTCCTGGCGGCTGGAGCCGGAAGGAGCCTGCACCCGCTTGACACTCATACACGATAACTGGCACCCGGACGACCCTGCCTATGCAGCCAGCGACAGCGCCTGGTGGCATATCTTAAGCAACACCAAAACCCTGGTCGAAACGGGCCGCACCCTGGATTTCGGCAGCTGGGAATAGCTGACGGGAACATGCAGGAGCTGTATTCCCTCTTCAAGCATCCAGCTGCTTGCTTAAGCTCAAGCACCCAGTGCACCTGCCGTCGGCAAGGTACACTGGGCGTTCGGCCTGAAAGCGGCTCAATCAAAGGTACTTTTACCTCTCATTTCACTCAGACGCCCACTTCTGACCAATTCAAAGGTACTTTTACCTTTCATTTCACTCAGACGCCCACTTCTGGCCAAATCAAAGGTACTTTTACCTCTCATTTCCCTCAGACGCTCACTTCTGACCAAATCAAAGGTACTTTTACCTCTCATTTCACTCATTCGCCCACTTTTAGCCAATTCAAAGGTACTTTTACCTCTCCTTTCCCTCAGTCGCCCA
>NZ_FNGM01000010.1 GCF_900102965.1 Paenibacillus jilunlii
CGCCGTAAGGGAGTTCTGGGAGGAAATGAGAGGTAAAAGTACCTTTGATTTCGCCGCAAGCGAGCTAAAGGAGGGAATGAGAGGTATAAATACCTTTGATTCCGCCGCAAGCGAGCTAAAGGAGGGAATGAGAGGTATAAATACCTTTGATTCCGCCGCAGGCGAGCTAAAGGACGGAATGAGAGGTGAAAATACCCTTGACCTTGACTTCGCCGTAGGCGGTCTGCCTGCACCGGATGGCAATTAACCTTATAGACGGCCCCGAAGCAACGGCAGAGACGCTGTTGACTCACACATTAGGCCCGGCTGCTGATCAGGCCTGCAAGGACAAGTCATAGAGCGGGACGTTTTCTCATATGGTGTAACATATGACCGGAAAGGAGAACGTCCCGATGCGCAGTTTGCGGCTGATGATGAAGGAACAGACGCCTCTTTATATTTTTGTCGCGGTATTGTTTTTGGTTGGGGTCGTTTTCGGGGCCTTGATCGTAAGTGCACTGACGCTGGATCAGCAGCAGGAGCTGAGCGATTATCTGGGGAATTTCTTCGTCACCGTGGATCAGCAGGGACTGCCTGCAGCGCCGGATTCCTATTGGGAAATTGCAGCATTGAACCTGAAATGGATTGGCCTGATTTGGATTCTGGGGCTGTCCGTGATTGGGCTGCCGGGCATTCTGATCCTCGATTTTCTCAAAGGCGTGCTGATCGGCTTCACCGTCGGCTGCATGGTCAGCGAATATTCCTGGCATGGTATGCTGTTCGCGCTGGTCTCGGTTGCGCCGCATAATATCGTGCTGATCCCGGTGCTCCTGGTGGGCAGCGCGGCAGCGATCGCCTTTTCACTGCTGATGATCCGCAGCCGGGTGCTGGGCCAGCGCCGTTCTCCGGTTACCCGCCCTTTTGTTATGTATACGATGTTATCACTGGGGCTGGCAGTGCTTGTGCTGGGGATTTCCGGCTTCGAGGCCTGGGTTTCCCCAACGATGATGCGCTGGGTTACACCCATGCTGGTACCCAAAGGATAAGCAAAAGAGAACGCTGCAACCCGTTATTTTGGAAATTGGAAATCAGCTTACATAAGGGTAATTGTGCAAAAGAAAAGACCTGCAGCTGCATTCGTGTACTCCCCCGGTTCTGCTGACCGCCCTGTTCCAAAAGCGTTTGACTTCTCAAAGGCACTCACCCTATAATGGAAGAAGTGATTTGAAGCCCGGTGCGGTAATTTTCCAAGGGGGAGGCAGACAATGGAAGCCCGGATAGATAAGATTAAGCAACAGCTACAATCCCAAGGATATAAGCTCACACCCCAACGGGAAGCAACTTTAAGAGTACTGCTGGAGAATGAGGAAGATCATTTAAGCGCAGAAGATGTCTTCATGCTGGTGAAGGAGAAAGCTCCGGAGATCGGTCTTGCCACTGTCTATCGTACCTTGGAGCTGCTCAGCGAGCTTCATGTCGTGGAGAAGATCAATTTCGGAGACGGCGTGGCCCGTTACGATCTGCGGACAGATACGGCGAAACATCATCATCATCATTTGATCTGCGTGCAGTGCGGCACGATGGACGAGATCCGCGAGGATTGGCTTGGGCCGCTGGAAGAACGGCTTGAGAAGGAATTTAATTTTACGGTACTTGATCATAGACTTGATTTTCACGGAATCTGCTACCGCTGCAAGGACAAGAACAACACAGACAGCAATCCTTCCGAATAAGCTTATATAGAAGTTCATCTTATGTAGATGAGGATTTACCGCATAAGCTCTCCCCGGTACGATAACCGGAGGGGGGCTTTTTAAGTGATTCAGTTAGTCTTCATACATAATAGAAGCCGCCGGCGCATACAGTGTAGGACGAGTTGCAGTTTTTTTACATTGGTAGTCCAAGCATACGGAGCAGTTTGAAACTCATATTCATTCCACTATTTTTAGGAGGAATCCCCATGATCGTTTCTGTGCCCAAAACGATGCGCCGGCTGTATTTTATGACAATGCTGGTGGCCTTGAGCTGTCTTGCTTATTATGTGATGAGCTGGGTCAGCAGCTGGATCAATCCTTATGAACAGAGTGAAATCCCCGAGGGCACGGCCATCCGGGCATTCCAGGAGGTTCCGCATTCCCCCGAAGGGCTGAGCCCTGGGGAGAGGCTGCGGTTTTATTACTGGTACGGAGAGTGAGGAATATGCCGCAAGCAGGAAATGGCTGTGAGTCTGTCGAAAATGCTAAGACGGGACCCGGCATGGCCTGCTTTTACATAAGTATGGCCTGGGCCTCACACATTAATATGCAGCAGAATGCTGAGAGCAGCCTGAGTAAGACAGGAGCGTGGATTGATGAGGTCACATTTGCAGCCGTTTATGCAGTATTTGTCCGAGGACAAAGGCTTATCGCCAAGCACACTTGAGTCCTACGGACGGGATATCTCGCAGTTTATGGATTTTGCCGATGAGCGGGGGTTGTCCTCTCCGGAAGACATCAAAAGATCACATATTATGCTCTACCTCGCGGCACAGCGCGGAGCAGGGCGCGCAGCCGCAACGGTGAACCGCAATACGGTGTCACTCCGGGCTTTTTTTCATTATTTGCTGAGGGAACGCTTGATCGGGCAGGACCCGACGCTGGATATGGACAAAATCAAACCAAGCAGCAAGCCGCCTATGGTGCTGAGTGTGGAAGAGATGGAGCGGCTGCTGAATGCACCGGGCGACGACACTCCGCAGGGCAGACGCGATAAGGCGATGCTGGAGCTGCTCTATGCTACGGGCATCCGTGTCTCCGAGCTGATCTCGCTGAACGTGGAGGATGTACATACGGAAATGAAGTATGTCCGCTGCACCGGGGCTTCCGGCAAGGAGCGGATCGTTCCCATTGGCGCGATGGCCGCTGAAAGTGTAGCCCAGTATACCACTGGCATGCGGGACAAGCTGCTGCGCGGCAATCTGAATGAAGCAGCCTTGTTCCTGAACAGCCTGGGCGGAAGGCTGACCCGCCAGGGGTTCTGGAAGATTATTAAGAAATATGCCCGGGAAGCCCAGATTGAGCAGGATATTACACCGCATACCTTAAGGCATTCCTTTGCGGCGCACTTGCTGGAAGGGGGAGCGGATCTGCGTTCCGTGCAGCAGATGCTTGGACATTCTGACATTTCGACTACCCAGATTTATAGCGGAATTGCCCGCAAGAATATGAAGGAAGTCTATGAGAGCCATCATCCGCGGGCAAGATAGCCGGTTTTAATGGCCGGGATAGAAACATAGCGCGGCCTTATTCATACCCGGAGCGGGCAAAAGATGCTTTTTGTGAGTAAGATCGCTATGATGGAATCATACTGAAACCTAAAGCTCCACTTGGTGGAGCTCTCTTGTTTGGTCTGTGCCCCAAAGACTTGCATACTATTAAAGGAGTGAAGACGGCAATGTCCTCATTTAAACGAATCGGATTTATTGTACTGGACAGTGTAGGTATCGGCGAAGCGCCGGATGCTGAAGGTTTTGGAGATAAAGGGGCCCATACCCTGGGCCATATTTTGGAGCGGGTGCCGGGTCTTAAGCTTCCTAATCTGCAGCAGCTCGGCCTTGCGAATATCGCGCCGCTGCCGCCGCTGGAGCCTGTGGCTGCCCCAACCGGTTATTACGGTAAAATGCAGGAGGTTTCAGTCGGCAAGGACACGATGACCGGCCACTGGGAGCTGATGGGACTCAAAATTGAGATTCCCTTCAATACCTACCCGGACGGCTTCCCGGCCGAACTCATCGAGAAATTTGAAGCGGCTACTGGCCGCAAGGTCATCGGCAACAAGCCGGCTTCCGGCACCGAAATTCTGGTGGAGTACGGCGAGGAGCAGATGAAGACGGGCGCCTGGATTGTCTATACTTCCGCAGACAGCGTGTTCCAGCTTGCTGCGCATGAAGAGATTATTCCGCTGGAAGAGCTGTACCGCGCCTGCACAATCGCCCGCGAGCTGACAATGGCTCCCGAATTTTCGGTAGGCCGCGTGATTGCCCGCCCTTATGTCGGCGAACCGGGGAAATTCGTGCGCACGCCGAACCGTCATGATTACGCCGTGAAGCCGCCGGAGCCCACGATCATGAACGCGCTGAAGGATATCGGCAAGGACGTGATTGCCGTCGGCAAGATTAACGATATTTTTACGGGTGAAGGAGTTACGGCAGCCTACCCGACCAAAAGCAATGAGCATGGCATCGAAATTACGATTGCGGAGCTGCGCAAGCCGTTTGACGGCTTTTTGTTCACCAATCTGGTAGATTTCGATTCCCTGTACGGCCACCGCCGCGATCCCGAGGGTTATGGACACGCGCTGGAGGTGTTTGATCAGGCGCTGCCAGAGCTGCTCTCCACGCTGACGGAGGATGATCTCCTGATCATCTCGGCAGACCATGGGAACGACCCAATCCATAGCGGAACGGATCATACGCGTGAATATGTGCCGCTGCTGGTCTACAGTCCAAGATTCAAGCATCCCGACAGCCTGGGCATCCGCCGGACCTTCTCCGATGTGGCTGCGACGATTGCCGACAACTTCGGGGCGAAGGCACCGCAGTACGGGACAAGCTTTTTGGGGGAATTGAAGTAATCCAGAAGTGATAACAAGGAAAACAAACTCTTTAGGAGGCAATATAACCATGAACGCAGTAACCCAGAGCAACATTCAGGAAGCAGCAATCTATATCAAAGATAAATGTCCCGTCGCCCCGGAGATTGGCCTGATCCTCGGTTCCGGCCTGGGTGTCCTGGCGGATCTGATCACCGATGAGGTGGTTATTCCTTATCACGAAATTCCCCATTTCCCGGTGTCCACGGTGGAAGGGCATGAGGGGGAACTGCTGATCGGCATGATCGAGGGACGCCGTGTGGTAATGATGAAAGGCCGATTCCACATGTATGAAGGCTATGGACCGGAGACGACGGCTTTTCCGGTTCGCGTGATGAAGGAGCTGGGCGTAGCCAGCCTGCTGGTCACCAATGCCGCCGGCGGTGTGAATACGGACTTCACACCCGGCGATCTGATGCTGATTACCGATCATCTGAATCTCACCGGCCGCAATCCGCTGACCGGACCCAATGACAATGCGCTGGGTGTGCGGTTCCCTGACATGTCCACTGCCTACAGCCCCCGCCTGATTGCGGTAGCCAAGGAAGCTGCGGCAGCACAGGGTTTTGAATTCAAGGAAGGTGTCTATGCCGGTCTGCTGGGTCCTTGCTATGAAACACCGGCTGAGATTGTGATGCTGCGCCGCCAAGGAGCGGACGCGGTGGGGATGTCCACGGTTTCGGAGACCATTGTAGCCCGTCATGCCGGTATCGAAGTGCTGGGGATCTCCTGCATCACCAACATGGCCGCCGGAATCCTGGATCAGCCGCTGAACCATGCAGAGGTTATGGAGACGGCGGATCGTGTGCGTGAGCACTTTTTGAAGCTGGTGCTGGCGTTTATTCCGAAGATGTAGGCCGGAGCATTCGGCTGAACTGACTTTTAACCATACACAATTGAGATCCGGGAGGATGTTACTGATGACACAACAACACGCTGGTACCCCTTATGGCATGCAGGTTAAAGAAGCCGCTGAATATATTCAATCCAAATTGGGGGCCTATGCTCCAAAAATCGGTCTGATTCTGGGTTCGGGCCTTGGCGATCTGGGTGATCAGATTGAAGATGCGGTGTACTTGCCTTACGAAGAGATTCCCCACTTTCCGCGTTCGACGGTGGAAGGCCATGCCGGACGTTTCGTGATCGGGAAGCTGGAAGGCAAAGACGTTATGATAATGCAAGGCCGTTTCCACTACTATGAAGGCTACGCTATGCGCAAGGTTGTATTGCCTGTATATGTAATGGCCAAGCTGGGTATAGGTACGCTGGTGATTACCAATGCGGGCGGAGGCATGAACCGTTCGTTCAAGGCCGGCGATCTGATGCTGATTACCGACCATCTCAACATGACCGGCGACAACCCGCTGATCGGACCGAATGATCCGGAGCTGGGTGTGCGGTTCCCGGATATGTCCCGTGCGTATGACCCTGAATACATTGCGCTGGCCAAAAAGCTGGCGGGTGAAGTAAAAGGCGTGGACGGCGAAACGCTGGTGCTGCAGGAAGGCGTCTATGCCGGAATCAGCGGCCCAACCTACGAAACACCGGCTGAGCTGAAAATGCTCGCAACCCTCGGCGGAGATGCCGTAGGCATGTCCACTGTGCCGGAAGTGATCGTAGCCAGCCACAGCAGATTGCGTGTGCTCGGCATTACCTGTATTACAGATATGGCGATTGGAGATGAGCTGGAGCCGTTGACGCATGAGCAGGTGGTGAAGGTAGCGAATATGACGAAGCCGAAATTTATCGGCCTGGTGCGTGCCTTTGTGCGTGAGGTACAGGCCTGATGCGGGCAGTTGACCTGATTCAGAAAAAAAGAGACGGCGGAGAATTAAGCCGCGAAGAAATCGCCTACCTGATCCAGGGCTACAGCAAGGGCGAAATTCCCGATTATCAGATCTCCGCCTGGGCGATGGCAGTCTATTTCCAGGGGATGAACGCGCGCGAAACCGGCGATCTGACGCTGGAAATGGCATTGTCCGGCGATCAGGTTGACCTTAGCCCGATTGCGGGCATCAAGGTGGATAAACACTCCACCGGCGGTGTGGGTGATAAAACGACAGTTGTGCTTGCACCGCTTGTTGCCTCCGCCGGAGTGCCGGTCGCCAAGATGTCCGGCCGCGGACTGGGGCATACCGGAGGCACGCTCGACAAGCTGGAATCCATCAGCGGCTTCTCCATAGAGATGGACCGGGAACGCTTCTTCACCCAGGTAGGCGAAATCGGAGCAGCGGTGATCGGCCAATCGGGCAACATCACTCCTGCGGACAAAAAGCTGTACGCGCTGCGCGATGTGACGGCGACAGTGGAATCCATTCCGCTGATCGCAAGCTCTGTCATGAGCAAAAAAATCGCTGCCGGTGCGGACGCCATCGTGCTCGATGTCAAAACCGGCAGCGGCGCGTTCATGAAAACGCTGGATGATTCCATTGCGCTGGCGCAGGCCATGGTCGATATCGGCACGCATCTTGGCCGCAACACGGTAGCCGTCATCAGCGACATGGACCAGCCGCTTGGATACGGCATCGGCAATGCCCTGGAAATCAAGGAAGGCATCGAAACCTTGAAGGGACAAGGGCCGGCTGACCTGGAGGAAGTCTGCCTGATTCTGGGCAGCCAGATGCTCGTTCTCGGAGGCAAAGCTAAGGACGAAGCGGAAGCACGCGCGATTCTGAAGTCGCACATTGCGGACGGCAGCGCACTGGCCAAGTTCAAGCAGATCGTTGCGGCACAGGGGGGAGACGTCACCCAGGTGGAGTCACCCGATACGCTGCCGTCTGCACGGACCTTCATTGAAGTGAAGGCGGTAGCTGCCGGGTACGTGGAAAGCATCCAGGCCGAGAACATCGGCATCGCGGCCATGCTGCTGGGGGCGGGACGCGAAACGAAGGAATCAGCCATTGATCTGGCTGTAGGCATTCAGTTGTCCAAGAAAGTCGGCGACGCCGTAGCCGCAGGGGAAACGATAGCGGTGCTGCATGTGAACGATGCCGGAGCGAACAAGGTGCAGGAGGCCGAAGCCAAGGTGCTGGAAGCCTACCTGATTTCCGCCGAGCCGGTGCCGCCGCAGCCGCTGGTGTTTGCGCTGGTAACCAAGGATGGGGTAACGCGGTATTAATATTAGCCGAAGACAAGCAGCAGCGGCAGCCCTGGACGGGAAAACGTCCGGGACTGCCGCTGTTTTTATTGAACAGGAACGCAAATTTCGCAATAATGTTTATTTATAAGTTCAACGGTATATCGCTCCAGGATGGGTTTTGTTTCATCCAGACGGAGCCCCCGGTTCTTAAGCTCCATGAATATGTCAGCCCAGGCCTTTTGAACAGCTTCTGCGGTATGAGGGATCTTAAATACAGCGTAGCTTCCTCCGCTAATATTGCCCATGCTGACTTCATCAGAGTTTACACAGCAATCCTCAGGAACCACCATACATGCATCATAGCGGCAATTTTCCGGTTTCACCCATGCAGGATTGTCTTGGGCAATCCCGAGAATAACAGACATACTATTCAAGAATGAATTGGCTTGTACCCAGCATTTAAATTTTTCCATTAACTGTGAGTTGGCCATTCCATAAGGACCGGTCTGTCTCATGTATACAATTTTGCAGGATGGTATATCTTCGATTATTACGTTCATATTATCTTCTCTTTCATATAGAGTACATCGATGCCTGAACCCATCTTATGATGCTTTAAAATGAAAAACAACACATTTTTTATAAAAAAATGTCAGCTGCAGCGTCAGGATTCCTCCTGTATCATAAATTCGCATCCGAGTCCAGACACTCCTCAATCGCCCGCATTATCCGGTAGGCGCCCCGGCTGTGGTTGCATAGGATGGCGGCTGTAGTGCCGCTGGCCGGATAATAAGCGGAGTGGAAGGATACGCCGGGATCGTAGCCCATCACATGATATTTATAGATCCCGCCGCCACGCTTCGTAATCCACACCCCGTAGCCGTAATATTCTTCTTTGTCCTCATGAATGTGAGGAGTAAGCAGCAGTGCAGTCAGCTCCGGTCCCAGCAGCTTATGCTGGAGCAGCCCTTCCCACAGCAGAAGCATATCAGGAGCAGTGATGAACGCGCCGCCGTCTGCGCCCCCTTTTACCGGAATAGAGTAGATGTTGGTGGTCCAGGTTCCGTCTTCTTGCGCTATGTATCCATGGGCCGTATTGGCGGGAAGTGCATCCAGTGAAAAATACCCCGAGTCTGCCATCCCGCTAGCCTTGAAGACATATTCCTCCACATAATCCGTAAATGCCATCCCGCCAAGCTTCTCCACAAGCAAGCCGAGCAGAATGTACCCTGCGTTATTGTAATGGAATCTGGTACCCGGTGTGAATTTCATCGGCAGCTCTTGGAACATAGGAAGGAAGTCCTTAAGCCCCCGTAACTGATACATTGGCCGTGTTGTCCACAGCGAGGCGAAATCATCCATCGTCTCTTCATCAAAATAATCGGGAATGCCCGAGCTATGGGTCAGCAGGTGATGAACGGTGATGTCACTGCTGAACCGGGGAAACGCTGGCTGCTCCAGAATATCCATGACTCTGCTGTCCAGTGCAAGCTTGCCCTGCTCTACCAGCTGGCAGACGGCAATCGCTGTGAACAGCTTGGAGCCGGAAGCATTGCCATACCGTGTGTCCGGTCGGTTGGGTCTTGTGTCTGCTGTGCTGGCGTAGCCGTATGCGCCGGAGGCTACAGCATGGTCACCGCTTTTTACTAATATAGTTCCCGAAAAGCTTGTCGCTTCAGGCTCAGATTGAATGATGTTGTGAAGTTGTTCCTGCGTCATGATGTTGTCCTCCTGATATATTTTCTGCTTCCTTGTCTGATAAGGTTGGCGTGATTGTATTTTCTGCAGTAGAATGCTCGCTTTCCGGTGGAAAATCGCCTTCTGTTGTATTCTGTGCAATTGATCTTAGCGAATGTAGGCCAAAAGCGCCATTTCCCAGTAATCTGCTGCAGGGAGTGCAATAGATTCTATTATTCAATGAATTGAAGGGGAATCTGCTGTAGAAAGTGCAATAGAATGTGTCTCTGGCGGAACAGCTAATGTCCGGCATCTGCAATTCCAGGTTTCTTCCAACTTTCGGTGACCCGTATTCGGTGCCCGTTTATCTGCTTGCTTCTTATTCACGATATCATGACGCCTGATGAGAAGATATGCCGACTTCTTTTAGAATGGTTTATTCCTTCTGCCTTCCCCGTATGCTCTCTGTTTGCTCCTAATCACATGCTGTCCGGTGCAGAACGAACGCCTTGCGTAAGGTTTATCTGCAAAGGACAAGAAAAGCAGCGCAGTTTTGGCAGGGCGGTACATTGTGGAGCGTTTGGAATTTAAGATAGTATAACTCTAACAGATTGAGAGACAGCACATCCGGGGAGGAATTATAAATGGCACTTCATCAGACGATAACGGTTTTGAACACGATGGACAGCGCTTATGTAAATGGAGAGCAGATCAGGCAGCTGTTCGCTGCGTATCCTGCGGTTCAGGTAGAAGTGAGGAAAGTTGAAGGCGATAAAGGCAGCACAGAATTCGTGAAAATTACCATCCCGGGCAGTGAAGGCAAGGGAGCGGGCGGCAAAGCGCCAACGTTTGGCATAGTGGGCAGACTGGGCGGGATCGGGGCGCGCCCCGGACGGATCGGGATTGTCTCGGATGCGGACGGAGCAGTGGCGGCGGTCGCTTCAGCACTGAAGCTGGCCGATATGCAGTCCAAGGGAGATGTTCTGAAGGGCGATGTGCTGGTCACGACACATATCTGCCCGGATGCGCCGACCCTGCCGCATGAACCGGTGGATTTCATGGACTCTCCGGTCGATATTCTGCAGATGAATGAGCATGAGGTGCTCCCGGAGATGGAAGCGGTTCTGTCCATTGACACCACGAAAGGCAACCGTGTAATCAATCATAAAGGAATTGCGATTTCACCTACCGTCAAGGAAGGCTACATCCTGCGGGTGAGCGAAGACCTGCTGCGTCTTCTGGAAATGACGACCGGCCAGCTTCCGGTGACGTTTCCGGTGACGACCCAGGACATCACCCCATACGGCAATGACCTCTACCATATTAATTCAATTCTTCAGCCCGCCGTGGCTACGGATGCTCCGGTGGTCGGTCTGGCAATTACCGCCCAGTCCATGGTTCCGGGCTGCGGAACCGGGGCCAGCCATGAGGTCGACATCGCGTCGGCGGTCCGTTTTGCCATTGAGACGGCGAAGGAATTCACCCAAAGCCTGTGCTCGTTCTATAATCCTGCCGAATTCAAGCGCATTACAGAGCTGTACGGCTCTATGAAAGTACTGCAAACCTCCGGCAAACCGGCAGTCCCGACAGTCTGATGTGGTGCGCATCCATTCTTAACCATGAGGCCGGGCCGGAGCGGAGGCTTGAGGAGGGAACAAGGTTGAAGCAAATAGGACTGATTACCATTGGGCAAGCCCCGAGGACCGATGTGGCCCCCATCCTGGAGAAATATCTGGAAGGGCGCGCGGAACTGGTCCAGTCCGGGGTGCTGGACGGCTTCACTCCGGCACAGGTCCGGGAGTATTACACTCCCGGGGAAGGAGAGTACGTCCTGACCTCCCGGATGCGGGACGGCTCAGCCGCGGTTGTCTCCAGAGAACGGATAAAGTCCGTTCTCCAAGGGAAAATTGATGCCATGGAAGCTTCAGGAATTAAGACGATTCTGCTGCTCTGTACCGGGGAGTTCCCGGGCCTGCGCACAGTCCGGGCGCATTTGATCGAGCCGGACCGGATTATTCCCCCGGTGGTGCAGGCTTTGACCGGCAAGCGCCGCCTGGGCCTGATCGGCCCCTTGCCCGAGCAGGAGCAGAACCTGAACGAGAAGTTTGCCGCGTCAGGCACTGCTTTGCCTTTTGCCGCAGTCTCTCCGTATACCGGAAGCGAAGCTGATTTTCGTGCGGCAGCAGAGAAGCTGAAGGACCGGGCAGATGTGATTGTGCTTGACTGTATGGGCTATCTGGAGCAGCATAGACAGTGGGCGGCATCAGCCGGGGTCCCTGTCGTGCTGTCCAATGCGCTGATGGGGAAGCTGATCGCCGAAATGGTGTAATCAGGAGGAAGTTAACATGAGTGAACAACGGATCACAATCAGTATGAATGTCCTGAAGGACTGTCTGGGGCTTGGCAGCCATGAACAGCTTGTTGTAGTAGCGGATGACGACAAGCGGGAGCTTGCGGAATCGGTCTACGAAGCAGGCAAACGGCTTGGTGCCGAGACGGTGCTGATGGTTATGAAGGAACGGAGCCGGTCCGGCGAAGAGCCGCCGGCCGCCATTGCCGAAGCGATGGCCAAATCGGATGTGGCGGTATGCATTACAACTCATTCGATGACCCATACGGCGGCACGCAAGCAGGCGGCAGCTGCTGGCACCCGGGTTGCTACCATGCCGGGGATGACCGATGATATGTTCAGTCAAGGGGCGATAACAGCGGACTATGGGCAGGTGAAAATCTTGACCGAGCGGGTAGCCGCGCTTTTGTCCGAGAGCCGCAGTGTCCGCATTGAGAAGGATGGATTAAGCTTATCCTTCTCCACTGAGGGACGGGAAGGCATCCTTAGTACAGGGCTTTATCTGAATCCCGGGGAATCCGGCAATCTGCCTTCGGGTGAAGCCTATATCGCACCGCTCGAAGGCACTGCTTCAGGGAGCATCAAGGTAGACGGCTCCGTTGCCGGAATCGGCGCTCTAAGCAGTCCGATGGTGCTTACCGTGGAGCAGGGCCGCCTGACCGCAGCCGAAGGCGAAGGCGGGGACAAGCTGCTGGAGCTGCTGGGCACAGGCGATGGCCGGCTGCTCGGCGAATTCGGGATCGGGACGAACAACAAGGCGAGAATCACCGGCGTTGTGCTGGAGGATGAGAAGGTGTACGGGACGATTCATGTGGCTTTTGGCAGCAATAATACCTTTGGCGGAGTGGTAGCCGCAGGAGTGCACATCGATGCTGTTGTGATGAAGCCGGATGTCTATCTGGATGACAAGCTGATTATGCGTGGCGGAGAACTGCTGTAGATTGAAAATGGCGGCCGGACCGATATAGGCTGCCGGACTGATATAGGCTGCCGGACAGGAGGAAAAGGATGCTGGGAATTATACGCGTCATTACGCTGGAGGAGGAAGCGGCGGTTCATCTGCACGGAGCGCTCATTGAGCGCCGCTTCGGGCTGCCCGTGATGAGCCGCTGCATTCAGGATCAGCCCCAGGGGGTCTTTGATAGGGAGACGGAAGCACAATCGGTCCCCAAAATTATTGCCCTGGCCCGCGAGCTGGAACGCAGCGGCTGCACGGCCATCGGGATCAGCTGTGCGGCAGATCCCGCACTGGAGGAAGCCAGAGCCGAGGTCCGGGTGCCCGTACTGGGGGCGGGCTCCTGTGCCGCTCATGCCGCGATGGCGTATTCTACCCGGGTGGGGGTGCTGACCATCCTCACGGAGGTTCCGCCCTTGATCCGAAGCATACTCGGAGAGGCTTACGTGGGCATGGACCGTCCGGACGGAGTCCGGACGACGCTGGATCTGAACACGCCCGGCGGCCGGGCCGGTGCGCTGGCTGCGGCTGCGCGGCTCAAGGAGCGCGGTGCGGAGGCCATAGTTCTCGCCTGCACCGGCTTCGCCACCATCGGGCTGGCGGCAGAACTGGAAGAGAAGCTGGGCATCCGCGCGCTGGACCCGATCCTGTCGCTCGGCGCGATGGCGGCATCTGCGGCTTCACTGCCGGGGCTTCTCCGGCGGCAATAGCCGGAGCGGGAATGCCTTTATATGATCTGCAAAAGCGGGTACCTTCTTATTCTTAGGAAGGTATCTGCTTTTTTTTGCATATCAGAAAGTATGGATTGGGGTCCCCCAGTTGCGGACTGGAAAAGCGTTATTTGGTGGAATATGCCTATACTCAAGAGCTTGCGGACTCAGAATCCGTTAATTGGGGAATAGATGTTTCTCTTCTTAACGTAAACCTCCCCTTGCCGAGGAATGCAAAGCGATTCTGCTTGTGGTGATTCGACAAATTCTGATAAAATATTCGGAAGTTGAGGTTTGGCATACTTCAGGAAAATTCATGAAATACTGAAGACAGCAGAAGGGGGAAGGGACCAATGAATACTCGGGGCATAACCTTAAGAGAACTGATGCAGCTTCCGATTCTGTCCAAGGCGACCGTGATCAGCGGCGTGCAGGGGCTGGACCGGGTGGTGAGATTTGTGGATGTTATGGAGGTTCCTGATCTGAAGGGTTGGATCAGCGAAGGCGTGATGCTGCTGACCACAGCGTATTCTATCCGCCATGATCCTTCGCTGCTGACCGAGCTGATCTACACCTTGGACCAATTAGGCGCAGCGGCGCTGGCGATTAAGCCGGCGCGTTTCCTCAAGGAAATTCCGCAGGGGGCGATTGAGGCGAGCAATGACTGCGGACTGCCGATTGTGGAGATTCCGCCGGAAATCCCCTACACGGATATCACGCAGCCTGTCATGGAGCTGCTGCTGGGCCGCCAAGCCATGCTTCTGCGCCGTGCGGAGGAAGTCTACCGGACCCTGACCACAATGGTACTGGAGAATAGCGGAATACAGGCGGTGAGTGACAATGTGGCTGATTTTTTAAAAGCGCCTGTAGCTCTGGTTGATCCGGAGCGGAACATCATCGTTTCTTCGCCATCCCGGTTCGATTGGTCGCAGGCGGCACAGCCGCTGAGCTGGAACATTCATGTAGACCGGCGGACGGTAGCCAGGCTGCTGGTGGATAAAGAACAGCTGGATGATATGGAGGAGGTCGGGATCGAGCAGGCCCGGCTGGTGTTCGCCCTGGAGCTGATGCGGAAAAAAGTAGCCGAGGATACGGAGTTCCGGCTGCGCGGCAACTTCATTGATGAGCTGCTTACGCCTCCTTTGCCCTCCAGGCATGAAGTGGAGCGCCGGGCGCGCCAGCTGGGGATGAACCCCGAGCACAAATGGGAGGTAGCGGTGATCGAAGGGGAGACTGCGCCGAATGAGGAGACGGTGAACCGGCTGCTGGAGCAGGAAGCGCGCAAACGCGGCGTCACCCCCCATGCGGAATTCCGTTCGAACCGGGCGGTGCTGTTTCTGCCGACGCCGGAAGGCCGCAAATTCGGCGTTGCCGCAGACAAGGGGACATCGTGGGCAGTGACACTGGAAGGCTGGCTGTCGGACAAAACAGAAGGTCTGGGCGGCTACCGGACAGGAGTGGGGACTTCGGAATACCTCTGGGATATTCAGACCAGCTACAATGAAGCCCGCAAAGCGCTGTCCGTCGCCAAACGCCTGGGTCAGGGGGCGGGCGGAGTGACCCGCTACGAAGAGATCGAGGTGTACCATCTGCTGGAAGGACTGGACAGGGAGGGCTTTGCCGCCTTGTTCGAGCGCAAGCTGGGCAAGCTGCTGCAGTATGACCAGGAGCATGACAGCAATATGCTGCTGACCTTTTATCATTACCTGGAGTGCCGGGGGAGCCTAATTGAAACGGCAAACAGCCTCTATATCCACCGCAATTCGGTCAAATACAGACTGGAACGTATCCGTGACATTACGGGCTTTGATCTGAATGATCCGCGCGAGCAGTTTGTCTGTCATTTGTGCCTGATTTACTACTACCTGCAGGAAAAATAGTATGGATTGACATTTTTATGGGCTGACGCGTTAGAAAAGGTGACATATAAGCGTGGTTGTAGTGCACAATCGACAAACGGTTGTGCTTTTTTTTAGCTGAACGGGACGTAGTGAGGGGTTCAAAATCTATGTAGAATTAGCACAACTACTACAGAGACTCCAAAAACCGCATGGTACCTGACATGGAGCCTGCGGCAGCAGCACAGGTGCGGCTGGAAGTATGAAGGCAACAGAGCTTAAAGGGGGTTGATTCATTGTTTGCTTACACATTAAAAAGACTGGCGCAGATGATTCCGGCCTTGCTCGGGATCATCGTGATCACGTTCATTCTCTCCAGAGTATTGCCGGGCGATCCCGCCATCATGCTGGCCGGGGAACAGGCCCCGGAGGAGACAGTCAACAAAATCCGCCAGGACATGGGGCTGGACAAGCCGCTGTACATTCAGTTTTTCAGTTATTTCGGCCAGCTGTTCCAGGGGAATATCGGCTATGCCTATCATACGGGGCATTCGGTGGCGAGTGATCTGGCAACACGGTTCCCGGCCACTCTGGAGCTGACGCTTGCGAGCATTCTGATTGCCATCCTGGTGGCAATTCCTGTAGGCATTATCGCCGCTACCCGCAAGGAGTCGATCCTGGACCATATCTCACGTGTCTTTTCATTAATAGGCGCATGTGTGCCGATCTTCTGGCTGGGTCTGATGTTCATTTATATCTTTTATTCGATTCTTGGCTGGGCACCTGCTCCAATGGGACGAATCAGCGGAGATCTGAATCCGCCGTCGCATATTACCGGGCTGTATGTCCTGGACAGTATTTTATCGGGAGATCTCATCGCGTTAAAAAGCAGTATCGTCCACCTGGTGCTTCCGGCGATTTGCCTCAGTACAGGCACGATGGCCATCGTGGCCCGCATGACCCGCTCCAGCATGCTGGAGGTCGTCGATCAGGACTTCGTCCGGACCGCCCGGGCCAAAGGGCTCAAGGAATCCGCCGTTATTTACAAGCACGCGCTGGTCAATGCTCTGATTCCAACGCTGACGGTGCTCGGACTGCAGTTTGGTTATCTGATGGGGGGCGCGGTGATCACGGAGACCATCTTTTCCTGGCCGGGTATCGGCGGCTATGTTACGGACTCCATTCTGGCTGCGGATTACGCGCCGATTCAGGCCTTCACGCTGGTCAGCGCCATACTCTACTGCGGCATCAACCTGGCAGTTGATCTGATCTACGGCCTGATTGATCCGCGAATCCGCTATGAATAAACCGACGTTCCGTACAAGGAGGAGATTACATTGAGCACGGCAGCACACTCAGCGCAGGGCAGTCCTACAGCGCCCGCAGCTGCTCACAAACCCAAAACACTGATCACCCTGCTTCTGCATAACCGGCTTGCTGCACTCGGCCTTGTGCTTATTCTGATCTGGACCGTGACCGCACTGATCGCGCCCTGGATTGCTCCGCATGATCCCTATCTGACGGACATGGCGAACAAATTGCAGGCACCCTCCGGCAGCCATTGGTTCGGAACGGACAACTTCGGCCGGGATATCTTCAGCCGGGTGCTCTACGGAGCACGAATCAGCATCTGGACCGGCCTCATCGCTGTAGCGATCTCGTTTCTGATCGGGGTCCCGCTTGGAGGGGTCGCCGCCTACTACGGCGGACGGACCGGAACGATTATCATGCGCCTCATGGATGTTCTGCTCTCCTTCCCGTCCCTGGTGCTGTCTATGGCGATCGCCGCTTCCATCGGGGCTGGCCTGACCAGTGCGATGATCGCGGTCGGCATCGTCGGCATTCCGGAGTTTGCGCGGCTGATGTTCGGCCAGACCGTCTCGCTCCGGGAGAAGGAATATGTGGAAGCGAGCCGGGCCATCGGGGTGAAGAACTCGGTCATTCTCTACCGGCATATTCTCCCGAACGCCCTCGCCCCGCTGATGGTACAGGCCACGCTGGGCATGGGCTTCGCCATCCTGACGGCGTCGAGCCTCAGCTTTCTCGGCCTTGGCGTCAAACCTCCGATTGCCGAGTGGGGCGCAATGATCTCGGAAGGCAGGGAATATATTATCTCCGGCCAGTGGTGGCTGGTCACCTTCCCGGGCCTCGGGATTGCCACCTCGATTCTTGGCTTCAATCTGCTCGGCGACGGGTTCCGGGATGTGCTTGATCCACGGTTGCGTTCGGGCAAATAAAAGGAGAGCCGGCGGCTAAGTCCGCCGCTGCTCCGGATACACAGCCCGGTATAGATAAATCAGCAGCAACATATTTGTAGCCAGTGTATAGAAAAGGGAGGAATTATTGATGAAAAGAGTAAAACTGCTGTCCACACTCGCCGCTTTTTCAATCCTGCTGGCAGGCTGCGCAAGCAGCGCCAATCCACAGACGCCTGCTGCCACTTCGGCTGCTGAGGGCACCGCAGCACCGGCTGCAGCAGCCAAGCCTTTTCTGACGGTTGCTTATTCCGAAGGCGGTACGACGCTCGATCCGGCGGAAGCCAACGATTTGACCTCGGATACCCTGGTGCTGGCGGCATACGACCAGCTTGTCACCTACGGCATCAAGTCCGACAATGGAGCGAATATCGCCAACACCGAAGACATTAAGCCCATGCTTGCCGAGAGCTGGGAAGTGTCCGGCGACAATACCGTCTATACCTTTAAGCTGAAGCCCGGCGTGAAATTCCAGAGCGGCAATCCGGTGGATGCGGCAGCGGTAGTGTATTCCTTGGAACGTGTGGCGAAGTCCAGCTCCGGCAGTTTTCTCTACGGTATGGCAGCCATCAAAACCGTAACCGCCAAAGATGACTCCACCGTTGAAATCGCCCTGACGAATGCCAATCATAATTTCCTGCAGATTCTGGCGATGTACACCTTCTCGATTGTGGACAAGAAGACGGTTGAAGCTGAAGGGCCCGACTATCTCAAGACGAATGCGGCCGGCTCCGGTCCGTTCACGCTTGAGAAATGGGACCCGGCCACCGAGGCAGTCTTTACACCGAACGAAGACTACTGGCAGGGTGCGCCGAAGCTCGGCAAGGTGACGATGAAGTTCACCAAGGAAGCATCCAACCGTGTGCTGCTGCTGAACAAAGGCGATGTCGACATGGCGATTGAGATTCCGCCGAAGGATGTGGATTCCTTAAAGAGCAACAGCAATCTGACTGTAGCCTCCAATGCGAGCAACCGCATTCTCTATTTTGCCATGAACAACAAAGTGAAGCCTTTTGGCAACGAAAAGGTCCGCCAGGCGATCAACTACGCGATTCCATATGACGAACTGCTGACGGGTGTAATGTACGGACAGGCCAAGCAGATGAAGAGTTCGGTGGCCAGCAATACGCCGGGCTTCTCGGATGCAGGTTATGTCTATGAGCATAATCTGGACAAAGCGAAGGCACTGCTTAAGGAAGCTGGCTACGAAAAAGGCTTTACCTTTGACTTCACGCTCGGCTCCGGCTTTGATGACTGGGAAGATGATGCTGTCCTGATTCAGGCAGAGCTGGCCAAAATCGGCGTCACAATGAACATCAACAAGCTGGCCCGGGCCCAGTTCCTGGAGCAGCAGAAAACGAAGAACCTGACCGCTTATATCTCCAAATGGACTTCTTTTGTCAACGATCCGGGCTATCACCTAGGCTTCTTGATGTACGGCAAAGGCTCTTCCAACTACAACAACTACCAGAATGCTGAAGTAGACAAGCTGTGGGAGCAGGCCAATACCGAGACTGATGCCGCCAAACGCGCAGAGCTGTACAAGCAGGCTCAGGAGATCATTACAACGGAAGCACCATGGGCTTACCTGTATGAGTACAACCGCATTGTCGGCATGAGCAACAAAATCAGCGGCTACGCGTTCTACCCGGATGAAGTTATCCGCTTCTACCCGTTGTCGGTTCAGGAATAGCAAATTTTTGTGAACAAGGAGCGGACGGGCTTTCGGGCTGCGGTCCCTCTTTTTCCAAATTACAGAGGACATAAAGGAGATAGAACCCATGACAGACTGGAAAAACAAGGTGCTGAGCGCGATCGATGCAGAGCAGAAGCAATTGCTGGAGCTGTGTTCACAGCTGATCCGTTTTCCCTCTGAGAATCCTCCGGGCGACTCGCGGGACATCAGCAGCTTTATAATGGAGTATCTGAAGCAGGCAGGAATTGATACAGAGGTGCATCCGGCCACTGAAACGATGCTGAACCTCGTCTCTACGTTGAAAACGGGGGCTGCGGAGCCTTCGGATAAAAAACTGATCTTTTGCGGACATACGGATGTGGTTCCCGCCGGTGACCGGTCGCGCTGGGATTTCGATCCGTTCTGCGGCGACATCGTGGATGGCTATATGCTGGGAAGAGGCGCTTCGGATATGAAAGCCGGATTGGCCGGGCTGATCTTCGCCATGGGACTGCTGTCCAGACTGGGCGTTCCGCTGCGCGGCGATCTGGCGCTGCTGGTAGTGCCGGATGAAGAAACCGGCGGACACCTGGGTGTGCCGTGGGTGCTTGAGCGCGAACTGGTTACAGGAACAGCTGCCGTCATTGCCGAGCCTTCCGGACCGCTGAATCCGACGATTGGGCAAAAGGGCAGCTGCTGGTTCGAATTCACAGTGGAAGGTACGCCGGGACATGGCAGTCTGGCTCCGGTTGTGGGCGACAGCGCGATTGTCAAAGCGGCCAAGGGGATTGAAGCGCTGCAGCGTCTATGGGACATTAAGCCGGATATTCCGGAGGAGGTCCAGGAGATCATCCGCATCTCCCAGGATTATGTGAAGGAACGTGAACAGGACGGCTCCATCGCTTACCAGGTGTTCGATCATGTGACGGTCAACATCGGAACGATTCAGGGCGGGACGAAAGTAAATGTGGTGGCTGACCGGTGTACGGTGCAGGTAGATTCACGGGTTCCTTTTGGCGTAGATTACCGCGATGTGCTGGACCGTGCGCGTTCACTGCTGCTTGAAGCGGGCATTGAGTCCGAGGTCAAGGGCTTCGGCTTCCAGGGCAATGCCAACTGGACTTCTACGGAAGAGCCGATTGTCAGCGATCTGGTGGAGAGCATTTGCGAAGTGAGCGGCGAAGAAGCCTACGGAGTACTGCAATGGGCCTCCAGCGATGCCCGCCATTTCCGGACCCATCAGATTCCGGTGCTGCAATACGGCCCGGCTGAGCTGTCCACCATTCATAACTTCAATGAAAAAGCACCGGTCTGGCAGATCATCCAGTGCGCCAAAGTATATGCGTTGACCGCCCTGAAGTATCTTGGAGTTGAAGAGAGCGGAAAGTAAAGCGGGACGTGAAATTTTAACTGACAGACTGAAGAGAGTAAAAAGTGATCCGGAACGAAGTTTACTGACAAATTTTACGTTGAAAGTCAGAGTAGAATTGATGCTACGATAAGAATGATAAGGGATTTGTGTACCTGCTTGCACTTTGTGCAATAGAAGAAGAGACTCGTATAGATGATTGCACTCTGTGCAAGAGAAGAAGAGACTCGTGTGGATGATTGTACTTTGTGCAAGAGAAGAAGAGACTCGTGTGGATGATTGTACTTTGTGCAAGAGAAGAAGAGACTCGTATGGATGATTGTACTTTGTGCAAGAGAAGAAGAGACTCGTGTGGATGATTGTACTTTGTGCAAGAGAAGAAGAGACTCGTATGGATGATTGCACTTTGTGCAATAAAAGGTTCGTTATTCTGGGTGAGATCGCCATATGCTGTATTTCGTGCAATAGAATTTTCGATTTATAGAGAAATACGCATTTTTCGCTTCATTCTGTTGTACAGCGTGCAATAGAATCAGTTTTTCCGGCTAAATGGGGGGCATCTGCTGTAGAAAATACAATAGACTTCCATGCCCGGCCCCTGCGGCACCCCAGAGAATGCAATTTTAAACGTGAGAATGAATTTGCAGGATAGAATGTGTCTTGACCCAAATTTGTATGGGATCTGGCCTGGTGCAAAATGGGAATCGGGACCTTAGATCTGGACCTTAGGTGCTGAATGGTTGAATTTTCGAGATAGACCTGCTCTAATACAGACTAATATAAATCTAACGCCGGGAGGGATACAGATGACAGAACTGCTTGAAGTCTCCGGGCTGTGCACCGAATTCACAACGGCCGCGGGAACCATCCGTGCGGTTGACGGCATCAGCTTGTCCGTGCGCAAAGGGGAGACGCTGGGTATCGTCGGCGAATCCGGCTGCGGCAAAAGCATTACCTCGCTGTCGATCATGCAGCTGCTGCCGAAGCGGATCAGCCGGATTGCCGCCGGGCAGATCCGTTTTGAAGGCAGGGATATGCTGGAGATGCCGGTGAAGGAAGTGCGGGGTATCCGGGGCAACCGGATTGCGATGATTTTTCAGGAACCGATGACCTCGCTAAATCCGGTGTTCAAGATTGGCCGGCAGATTTCTGAATCCGCCCGGTTTCATCTGAAGCTGAGCAAGAAGGAAGCGGACGAGCGTGCGGTTGAAATGCTGCGCAAGGTCGGAATTCCCCGTCCGGAAAAAATTGCCCAGCAGTATGCCCACCAGTTATCCGGCGGGATGCGCCAGCGCGTCATGATCGCCATGGCGATGGTCTGCAGCCCGCAGCTGCTGATCGCCGATGAACCGACGACGGCCCTGGACGTGACGATCCAGGCGCAAATTCTCGATCTGATGCGCGAGCTGCAGCAGACTGAAGGCATGTCCATTCTGATGATTACCCATGATCTGGGCGTCGTGGCTGAAATGTGCGACCGGGTCGTGATCATGTACGCCGGGCAGATTGTCGAGGAGGCGGATGTGGCGACGCTCTTTAATAAGCCGCTGCATCCTTACACACAAGGTCTGCTGGCTTCGCTGCCCCAGCTTGCCGGGGAGAATGACCGTTTGACCTCGATCCCGGGGCAGGTCCCGAATCCGGCCAATCTGCCATCCGGCTGCCGGTTTGCACCGCGCTGCCCGGCGGCGGTTGACCGCTGCTGGGCAGAACGCCCGGAGCTGCTTGAAATCCGGCCAGGACACAGCTGCCGCTGTCTGCTGCAGCAGGAGGAGGTATCATGAGCGCCATTCTGGAAGTCCGCAATTTGAAGAAGCATTATCCGATCCGCAAAGGCTTTTTCGCCAAGCAGGTGGGGGCTGTAAAAGCGGTGGATGGCATCACCCTCTCCGTCGAGAAGGGTGAAACCCTTGCTGTCGTTGGCGAATCCGGCTGCGGCAAATCCACCACGGGCCGGGCCATTCTGCGGCTGATTGAGCCGACCGATGGTGAGATTCTGTTCGACGGCACAGATGTCCGCAGCCTGGACACCGAGCAGCTGCGGCGGTTCCGCACCGATATGCAGATGGTGTTCCAAGACCCATATGCTTCGCTGGACCCGCGCTGGACCGTTCAGCGCATCCTGGAGGAGCCGCTGCGGACGCATGCAGCGGCTAAGAACAGCGAGCTGAAAAGCCGTGTTGAGGAGCTGATGCAAGTCGTGGGTCTAACGCCTTATCAGGCCCACCGCTTCCCGCATGAGTTCTCAGGCGGCCAGCGGCAGCGGATCGGCATTGCCCGCGCGCTGGCGCTGAATCCGAAGTTCATCGTCTGCGATGAACCGGTCTCCGCGCTGGATGTATCGATTCAGGCACAGGTACTCAATCTGATGCAGGATCTGCAGGAGCAGTACGGTTTGACCTACATGTTCATCTCCCATGACCTCTCGGTCGTGAAATTTATCAGCGACCGGGTGGCGGTGATGTATCTGGGCCGCATCGTAGAGCTTGCTCCGACCAAAGAGCTGTTCGCGAAGCCGCTGCATCCGTACACGCAGGCGCTGATGTCCGCCGTGCCGGTGCCGAATCCGGGACTCAAAAAGTCGCGGATTGTACTGACCGGCGACGTGCCGAACCCGGAGACACCGCCTTCCGGCTGTGCTTTTCATCCCCGCTGCCCCTTCGCCATGGACAAATGCCGCAAGGACGAGCCGGTGCTGCGCCAGCTGGACTCGGGACATCAGGTATCCTGCCATTTGTATTAGCAGTGTGTTGAATGAATATGTCGGGCCACCCGGGGACGGGTGGCTCTTTGGATTGAACGGCGCCGGGGCGGAAATCAAAGGTAAAAATACCTTTGATCTGCGCCGCAGAGGTGCCGGAGCCGAAATCAAAGGTAAAAATACCTTTGATCTGCGCCGCAGGGGCGCCGGGGCGGAAATCAAAGGTAAAAATACCTTTGATATGCACCGCAGGGCGCCGGGGCGGAAATCAAAGGTAAAAATACCTTTGATCTGCGCCGCAGAGGTGCCGGAGCCGAAATCAAAGGTAAAAATACCTTTGATCTGCGCCGCAGAGGCGCCGGAGCCAAAATCAAAGGTAAAAATACCTTTGATCTGCGCCGCAGGGGCGCCGGGGCCAAAATCAAAGGTAAAAATACCTTTGATCTGCACCGTAGGGGCGCCGGGGCGGAAATCAAAGGTAAAAATACCTTTGATATGCGCCGCAGGGGCGCCGGAGCCAAAATCAAAGGTAAAAATACCTTTGATCTGCACCGCAGGGGCGCCTGGTCGGAAATCAAAGGTAAAAATACCTTTGATCTGCGCCGCAGAGGCGCCAGGGATGAAATCAAAGGTAAAAATACCTTTGATCTGCGCCGCAGAGGCGCCGGGGCGGAAATCAAAGGTAAAAATACCTTTGATTTACCTTTCGCCGACGCGATGGGAGCGAATCAAAGGTGGAAGTACCTTTGATTTCCCTGCACGGGGGCTTCCCGGTGGCAAGCCAAGTGGAAAAAGGGCACGTAAATTTCTCAAAAATCAAGAAATCGCGAGGGTTAGGTGGGCACTTAATTTAGCGCTATTCCTTTATCTGGGGCGAATTGGGGTGAATTAGTGATACTTTTCCACTTAGCTCCCGAGTTACTTGATGCTCGATCAAATTAGTGATACTTTTTCCACTTAACCAGCTAACTTAACCAGCTAACTTAACCAGCTAATGAAGCGCCAAGAAGGTACATAATTCACTTACACAACTTTTGGACACTACCCAGGACCCAAATCCAAGGTCAAACGACCTTGGATTTCCCCCGCACGGGCGCCAGGTTCCCCTTCGTCCCACACAACCCGCCGTTGTACCACACAGCTTACCCGCGGGACTTCCCGCAACTTGAAAAATTTAGTTCAACGCTCCTATATAGACCATTTCGCAGGCCTATTTCTAATCCCTTCAAGAGAAACACACAGAAGAGGCTGTTTTGCAAACGGTCCTACCCCTGTTCCATCTGCGACTTCTGATTCAATTATGACAAAAAAGTAACTTTTGGTTTGAAATGAAAAGTAAACTCCCCTATAATTACAATAAATATAAAACTGAACTGGGAGGAGATGGAAGGAAAAGTGAATAAACAACGTGAGCTGTGGATTGACGCAGCCAAGGGTTTCAGTATTATTTTTGTGGTCATGGGGCACTCCGGCGATGCGGCAGCCAACCATTATCTGTCCTGGTTCCGGATGCCATTGTTCTTTATGCTCAGCGGACTGGTCTTCAAACCGGTAGATTCCTGCCGGTACCTGGGCTGGGCGGCCAAACGGACCAAAGGTCTGATGACACCCTATGCAGCCTACGGAATGCTGATTGCCACTGTGCTGCTGCTCTTCAGCTTCAATCTAAGAGGTTTTGCCGAAAATATCGCCAGGCTGCTTTATGGGGGACTATCGCTGACCGGCCCATATGGTGTCTTCTGGTTCATCACCTGCCTCCTTTTTACCCAACTGCTGTTCGGATTTATCGTCCGCTACTCAATGAGAACACAGCTCCTCCTGATCACCGCCGCTTATTCCCTATCCCACCTGATCTCCCTAACTTCACTCCACACCTTCAACCTTCCCTGGAACATCGACGTTTCTCTATTGGCTGTGACTTATTACGCTGTCGGCTATTATGGCAAAAAAGCGATTCCCGCGCTGATCCGCCACCGGATTACACTGCTGCTGCTGCTGCCGCTGTGTGCAGGTGTTTTTGCTCTGGAGCGTACCGGAATGATCCACTATAGCCTGAATATGAAATACAAGGAATATGATGCTCTCTTGCTGGATCTCTGCATTCCGCTGCTGATTTCCCTGACCATTTGCGCCGCGGTGTACGGGTTGTCCAGGGTTCTTCCGCTGCAACGGCTGGGCAATTTGGGCCGCAATACGATCGCCATCATGTATCTGCATCTGCCGGTCAATTACGCGTTAAAATATCTGCTCGGCGCAGACTACGGCCTGGTGCCATTTACAGTAACCGGTGTAGGTGTCCCGCTGCTCGCCGCAATGTGGATTAGCCGGTATCCGTTACTGTCCAGATGGTATCTCGGTCATAGCGGAGCCAGCCGCCCTGCCGTCAGCTATATTGAACGGTCCGCAGTTTCGCGCGGCTTCTCAGCCGGTGATTAACTGCCGCGGCAAGTATGCAATAAACGGTCACATTTGTACCAGCACGCCGCCCCGCAAAATGAAGTGATCCGCCCCAGCACCATTAACTTTGGTATTTTGCCAGCAGAGTGAATGGGGTAAGGTACTTTTTACGCGTAAATGGAATAATTTTCACCCTTTCTGACCAGACTGGAACACAGTACCTGTGAAATGAAGGTTAATGTTCAGGAGGGGAACCATTGTGAGAAAAATGCGTTATGTACTGCTCGTGCTGTGTGTGGCTGCTTCGGTTCTGGGATCGGCTTCAGGCGCATATGCAGAGGAAAAAGCCAAGGCCAAGGACACCGGCAAAAACGCCGCCGCTGTGGATCTGGCACCCGGAGCGCGCTCCGCGATTCTGATGGATGCGAACACGGGCACCGTGATCTATGAGAAGAACAGCCACGACAAGCTGCCGCCGGCAAGCATTACCAAAATCATGACGATGCTGCTGACCGTCGAAGCACTGGACGAAGGCAGACTGCAGTTGACTGACAAGGTGCGGACAAGTGAATATGCCGCGTCGATGGGCGGGTCGCAGATTTTTCTGGAGCCCGGCGAAGAAATGACTGTGGATGAAATGCTCAAGGGCATTGCCATGGCCTCGGGTAATGACGCTTCTGTGGCCATGGCCGAGAAGTTGGCCGGGTCAGAGAGCGCTTTTGTGGATCTGATGAATCAAAAGGCCGGGGAGCTTGGCCTGAAGGACACGCATTTTTCCAACTGCAACGGTCTGCCGGCCGAGAATCACTATTCCTCCGCCCATGACATTGCCGTCATTAGCAAGGAGCTGTTGAAGCATGAACAGATTATCAAGTATACCGGCTCCTATCAGGATTACCTGCGCAAGGATTCGACCAAGCCGTTCTGGCTGGTGAATACGAACAAGCTGGTACGCTTTTATACGGGGGCTGACGGCCTGAAGACCGGTTATACAGCAGAAGCCAAGTTCTGCCTCTCCGCTACTGCGGCCAGAGATGGATTACGTGCTATCGCGGTTGTGCTGGGCGAACCCAACACCAAAACGCGCAACAGTGAAGTGTCGGGGATGTTCGATTATCTCTTTTCCCAGTACAAGGTTCACACGATACACAAAGAGGGAGACGCCATCGGCAGTGTGAAGATTGAGAAAGGTGTAAAGACACAGCTTCCGCTGATGGCGAAGGAAACGTATAGTGTGCTTTTGAAAAAAGGAATTACCCAGGAAGGCATCCGCCATGAGCTGGTGGTGCCGGAAAGCATAAAAGCGCCTGTAAAAGCAGGACAGACCGTCGGCAAGCTGGTTGTATATCAGGGCACAGATAAGATCAAGGAATATGAGCTGAAGGCTGATACGGATGTGCCGAAGGCGGGCTGGTGGAAGCTGTTCAAACGGACCGCAGGCTCAATGTTCAGGGTTGATTAATTTCTTGCTTTTTGTAGATTGGCTTCAGGCTTTCTGTTGATTCGTAGGGGTTTTCTTCTAGTTTTGTCGTGAGGCAGGATAATAGAATTCCCGCGTAGAAAACCTTGTCCTTGTAGGGGAAAGAAATGATGTGCAGGACGGTTTCTCAAAGCAACGAAGAGGAGAGTGGCAAGCATGAATTCTCATGTGGAGATGGAGCATCACCGGGGGGTGCTGATTGTCCGGCTGTCTGGAGAGCTGGACCATCATGCAGCCGAATATGTACGTATGGATATGGATGAAGCTATTATGCGGGGCCAGGTGGAGCACCTGATCCTTAGTCTGAAGGAACTGCAGTTTATGGACAGCTCGGGACTGGGCGTTATTCTCGGGCGGTACAAGCTGATCCGCAGCAAAGGCGGGAAAATGGTCGTCTGTGATGCCACTGCGCCTGTAAAAAGGCTGCTGGAAATGTCGGGCTTGTTCAAAATCATGCCCCTATATGACGACGAGAGCGCTGCACTCTCGGATTTGGAGGTTGCGTTATGACAAAAAGCGAAGCGGGTAACTTCATGAGCGTCCAGTTTGCCGCACTGTCGGAGAACGAATCGTTCGCGCGCGTGGTAGTGGCGGCTTTTGTCTCCCGGCTCGATCCTACGATGGAGGAGCTGAATGACCTGAAGACGGTTGTGTCGGAGGCGGTCACCAATTGCATTATCCACGGGTATGACAGTGATCCTGAAGGCATTGTCAGCATCTCTGCCTCCATTGAACATGAAACCGTGCATCTCACGATTGAAGATAAGGGCCGGGGGATAGAGGATCTGGAGCTGGCCCAGCAGCCGCTGTATACCTCTAAGCCGGAGCTGGAGCGCTCGGGGATGGGCTTTACGATTATGGAAAATTTCATGGATGAATTCGAAGTCACAAGTGAACCGGGGCGCGGTACCTCCATTTCAATGAAGAAAACCATCGTCTCGAAAAAAGCTTTATACAATTAGGGGTTGGAGCCATGGATGCAGAGTCAAAAAAAGCTCCGCCGACCTATTTGGACGATGCGGAGGTCAAACGTCTGATCGCACTCAGTCAAGCCGGAGATAATCTGGCCCGCGATACGCTGGTCAACTGCAATATTCGCCTCGTCTGGTCGGTGGTGCAGCGGTTTATGAACCGCGGGTATGAGCCTGACGATTTGTTCCAGATCGGCTGTATCGGACTGCTGAAGTCCGTTGATAAATTCGACCTCAGCTATGAGGTCAAATTCTCCACCTATGCCGTGCCGATGATTATCGGCGAGATCCAGCGTTTCCTCCGGGACGACGGCACCCTCAAGGTCAGCCGCTCCCTCAAGGAAATGGCCAACAGGGTCCGCAAAATGAAGGACGAAATGTCCAAAACGCTGGACCGTCTGCCGACCATTGGCGAAGTCGCGGAGGCGCTGGGGGTTACACCCGAAGAAATCGTGTTCGCCCAGGAGGCCAACAAACCGCCGACCTCGATCCACGAGACCGTCTTCGAGAATGACGGCGATCCGATCACGCTGATCGACCAGATCGCCGACGAGACGCAGGAGCGCTGGTTCGACAAGCTCGCGCTGAACGAGGCCATCGGGGCCTTGACCGAGCGCGAGCGCCTGATCGTCTACCTGCGCTACTACCGCGACCAGACCCAATCCGAAGTCGCCAGCCGCCTCGGCATCTCGCAGGTCCAGGTGTCGAGGCTGGAGAAGAAAATCCTCGCGAACATCCGCGAGCAGATCGCACAGTAGGGTTATTGTAGATAATGTGTAGTGACGGGTAGCACTAAACGTGTGCAGGAAGCGAATAAGGTGCGGAGCCGCCCTCTGGGGCGGTTTTTTGCGTTTGTTCTTTGTTTTATGCACATGTACTCCAAAGATCATGAACTTAATTAATCCTGTTCTTTATCTTATACCGGTTGCTTTGGAAAAAAGCGATGAAGCATTATGTAAGTGTAAGCGGTTGAAAATTCGGTAATGTGTCCTACAAGTACAGGAGCACGGTGATTTGGAGCAATAAAGTTCAATTTCAACACCTTAATGGGCAAATATCGTAGTCCGAAAGAGGGTGCGGAAATTTATTAAGAAAATAAGCTTTCAAGCTTTCCACAAAACTCAAGTCTTTTGCAGAAGAGTATAGTGGTCGCCTTTGTGTCCGGATTTTCACCGCTAAGGGGAATGAAAAAATCTGGACACAAAAGCGGTTGGAACAACGGTCCGTTCGTGGAGTGACCACCCCAAGTGCCTACGTATATCCCATTCGAAAGCAACAAGGGCAGGCCCAAGCAGTCATTTTATGCCTTTTTGGTCAGCCCCATGAAAGGACTTTAATAATATCTGTGTTTACTCGTTCCCCAAGGACTGCGTGAATGGCAGGGTCTACAACTGTGATGTGGCACATGTCTGCAAGGCACTTCTCTGCAGCCTAAGCTCTTTTTCTTTTTAGAAACACAAACAACTACTGGTTCATATTTAACTTTTATAATCTTTTTAACAACTTCAGTCTTCACGAAGCATTTTTTAACAGGTGGAACACAGCAATGTCTTGATTTTTTATATCCCATTTCCAATTCCTCCCTTTTTTTAGGTGCCAGATAATATACGCGCATTGACAATAATCGGAATGATGCTTCTGCCTAATATGTAACGAATTGGGCAGTTCTGTTACTGTTTTGCTGAAGAGCCGCTGGAGGTTCATCTGAAACCAGACCCTAAAAAAGGAAAAAATAGAACATCTTAATTCTATAGGAATAAATTCCGATAATAAAAGTGTCCTGTACATCTAAAGTCTCACTTATATAAGCATAAAGGGATAGAAAAACCGAGTTTGGAACAAAGGCAAATCCGTACGAAAGTCGGAGACGCAAAGCCACGGGCCTACTTCATCCGGGAGGGATGTCAGGGCAGCCGGGCCGCTCAAGGCACTTGGTTTTTTGGCGTGCCTACAAATAGCGCTGGGGGAGAGAAGTGAATGAGGTTCAGAAGGAAAAGGAAGTTTACGTTAACGCAGTCGGTTTTCGCCGTATTCGCGGTAGTGTCTATGCTGGGAGGACTGTGGGGCGGGGACATCAGCATGCAACAAGCTTTTGCCGCAGCAGCCAATCCGGGCAGAACGGACTATAGCGTGTCGGGTGAACGGCTGGTGTGGCTGGAACCGGACGCAGACGGAGTTAAGCAGGTGCACGCGCTGAATCAGCTTAGTGGTGCATATACGGTGCTTACGGCCAGTCCGTCCGCTAAGGATGCGCCGTATGTGAATGGAGCGGTTGCGGTATGGGCGGACAAGGGAAGTGAGCCGGAAGCTTCACTCCACTGGGATATCTACACTGCCGATCTGGAAACAGGCAAGAAGAGGAAGCTCAACAAGCAGGCCGGCCCATACGGCAATCCGACAACGGACGGCATAGGTGTGGTCTGGTATGAACGCAAGAATTACGGCAGCATGATCTATCATGATCTGGCAACGGGGGTTGAAGCGGATTTGGGCGAAGGACGTTTCCCGGTACTGGCCGGCGGAAATGTCGTCTACAAGAATGCCCGTGACGGGGGCCTTAGCCTGCTGGATGTAAGCAGTGGTGTAACCCGCGCACTGGTTAGTCTGGGTGGTGCGAATGCGGTGGACTGGTTTGTATTTAACGGCAGCCACGTGCTGTACAAGCAGAAAAACAGTGCCACAGGGAGCAAATATGTGCTCCTGAACATCAAAGATCTGACCGCACAGCCTGTGGATCTTACCGAGATGAAAGCCGGGGGAACTGAATATACCTTTATGTCCATAGGTGAAGATCAAGCTGTGTTCCAAGAGGAGGTTAACGGCGCTGTCACTCTGAAGCAGGTGGACCTCACTACCTATGCAGTAAAACCGCTGACGATAGATGCCGGGGTGAAGCTGATCGGAATTAGCGGGAACAAGCTGCTGTACAGTAAGAAGGACGATTACATAGAATCAGTCGATTTAAAAGAAACCACAAGCCCCACTCCTGGTCCGGGAACGTCCCCAACTCCGGGTGCAACTCCAAATCCGGGTACAGTCTCTAACCCGGGTTCGGCCACGGACGTTAAGGTCCCTGTAATTACCGGAGCTAAAGTCACTCAGGTTATCGGCAGCGCTGGCGGAACCTTGACTGCACTGGACGGCTGGGCACGGCTGGAGATTTCCGCAGGAACTTTCCCGGACAATACCAGCGTAAGCCTGGCACAGGCTGAACTGGAAACGAAGCAACTGCTGGATGCAAGCGGCAGAACCCTGCTGAAGGCTGGTTCCGCCTGGCAAGTCCAAGCGGGCGCTCCATTCCTGATCCCGGCCAAGCTGGCGGTCCGGTATCCGCAGGAAGAGCCTTGGACGTTGAAGCGTGAGAAGCTTGGAATCTACAGCTACAATCCGGACAAAGGCATCTGGAGTTATATCGGCGGAGTGACTGCGGTGGAGGACGGCTTTGTCCAGGCCAAGATATCAGCATCAGGACTCTACGCGGTTATGCTGCGCGAGGCACAGTTCACAGATATATCAGGCCACTGGGCACAGCAAGCCGTTGAGGTGCTGGCAGCAAGAGGCATCGTGAACGGGATGAACGGTACTGTATATGCGCCAAAAGCCATCCTGACCCGGGCCGAATTCACCAAGCTGCTGACAGTGGCTCTTGGGCTACAGCCGGTGCAGACGGATAAGCCAACCTTCCGTGATGTATCCGCTGCGAATTGGTCCTACCCGTATATCGAAGCGGCAGCGGCGGCAGGAATTGTAACCGGAGACGCAGGGCTTTTCCATGGCAATGATCACCTGACCCGTGAACAGATGATGGTAATGCTGATGCGGGCGATGGACAGCACTGCTGCCCACAGCCCGGCATCTGCTGCGGCGGATTCAGTTAAGCTTCAGGCTGTACTCTCCGGATTCAAGGACAACGGTACCATTAGCCAATGGGCACGGAAATCCGTAGCTGCGGCGGTGGACAGGAAGCTCGTGCAGGGCAGCGGACAGCTTTTGAAGCCCAAAGATTCATCCACAAGAGCCGAAGCGGCAGTCATCATGTACAAGCTGCTGGCTGAGCTGAAATTACTCTAACTTATAACGGATAGGAGACCGATCTATGAAATTCCGAGCATTAAAAAGGAAGCGGCGCAGCGGCAGCCTGAAGGCCCGTTTGAACGTCATGCTTGTGCTGCTGCTGGTCATATCTTATTTTCCTGTTCTTCCGGGACTGGATAAGCTTGCAGCGCCGGCCTACGCGGCCACCAATATGCGGATTGAACCGAGTGAGCTGAGCCCTGGACCCGGGAAAAGTGTGGAAATTTCGTTCAGCTTCAACGCAGCGGATGACGGCCAGGACCAGCATGAAACCAACATCAACCTGTGTACTCCGCAAAAAGACGGTTCCGCCCCGCTCTTAGGAGATCTGATTACGACCGGCGTGTATCAGACGAAGCAGGACGAGCAATACATCGTTCATAAGTATGTGTGGGATGGCATGATCGGAGGCGTGCCGCTGGACGAAGGGCGCTATAACATCTGTATCTCCCCTGCTGAATATAACGGTTCCGGTGTGTATTACGGCCAAATCGCCAGCTTCGAAATCCTTGGCGGTGACGAGGTGCAGCCTCCGGCAGCCTTGCAGATCAGACCTGCGGCCTCAGGCCAATCTGTGGTTTCAGGGACTGCTGAACCCGGAACCCTGCTGGAAGTGGAACTCTACTATCCGTCCAGCGGGGAAGACAAGCTGTACTCCAATATAGCCGTCAACAGCGCAGGACAATGGAGTCAGCAGCTCGGGATCACGCCGGGTGAAGCCGCGCATATCACAGCGAGAGCGAAGAAGGATGGTAAGTTCTCGGGCTATTCGGAGCCGCTTGCGGTGCTGCGTGCACCTATGCCCGCTTTTTCGCTGAGCTGGGAAGCCTTGGCCGCCTATTATTATAAGCTGGATTCTGTTCAGGCGATGAAGGAAAAAGCCCAGGACATCGCTGTATTGAACCAGTCTGCGGCCTCGTCGGGAACCATCAGCGGGTTGACCTCCATTTTGCTGACCGATCCGCAAACTACCCGTGCTATTTCCAGCGGGGATCTGACACAGTTTACAGAAGCGGCTATCCAGGACCGGCTGCGGATCGTGAACCCGTCGGGGCAGGCGCCGGTTGATCCGGCCCGGGGGGATTTTGTCTACTCCAGCGGTTCGATTAGTCTGCAGGCACTGATGCCGCTGCAATTCGGACTGAGCTATTTAAGCCGTGACCCCTATAAGGGAGTCAATGGGCTGGGGTGGCATCACAGCTATGAATGGAAGCTGAACCCGCTGAACGGCGGTAAGGTGGAAGTCATGAGCCCGGACGGTTCGCTTTTTGAATATGTGCCCTTAGCTGGAGGCCGGTATCTGACACCGCGTGGTACCGACTGGACGCTAAGTGCGCCATCTGCGGGAACTTATACCCTCACCTCACCTCAAGGTGATGATTACAGGTTCAATGCGCAAGGGCTGCTGCAATCGGTCACGGATTTAAACGGGAATCAGATCGCTTTTTCATATCAGGGAACGAAGCTGGAGGCGGTAAATACAGCCGGAGCTTCTCTGAGCTTAAGCTATGACGGAGCAGGAAAGCTGATTGCTGTAAGTGACCCAACCAGCCGGCAGATGTCATTTCATTATGATCCGGCAAGCGGAGACTTGACCGCGATTACTGATGTGGACGGGGCCACAACCAAACTTACCTATGATGACAACCATCATGTGCTCAGCGTAACGGATGCCAAAGGAACTGCGGCGATGAGTGTTACCTATGATGATCATCAGCGGGTGACGAGCTTTACCGATTTTTACGGGCAGACGAGTTCTTCGAAATATCAGGGGCGTGTGGCGCCAGTAGTTCGGGGAGAGGAGCCTGAAGGCGGCGGGACGGGGATTGATCCTGCGAACGGACGGGATATACCGGAATCGGATGAGGTGATTTTGTCCGGTACGATGAACAATCTTGCCCACGCACCTGCATACCGGAAGGTTGAAGGGCTGAAGCCGCTTATAGCCGACTATTTGGCGGGCAGCATCGGAACGATCGAGAGCAAACGGAATGCATATAGTGCCTCAGCGGTTGCCGCTCCGGGCGGGATTGCTGACATACAAAGTGCGATTGCGGCCAGCAGCGCATCACCTGCTGTTGTGAGTTCGGGTCATTTAAATGTCGAAGAGAGCGTAACATTCGGGTCACCAGGCAAGCCTGTGGTCCTGATCGTGGACGGGATGAATACGAACAAGGATATCACTGTGCGCGTATATGGCACGCTGATTCTGAAGCAGGGACTTAACGCCAACACCAAGCTTGCCCTCGATGTGCAAAAGGTTCAGGGCTTATACGGCAATCTGTGGTCAGGCGGAACCATTCACCTCAATAATGATTCCTCTGTAACTGTGGGGGATACGCTGCAAACAGGCAGTCTGACCTACAACAGCGGCGGGCTGACCGTTGATGCCCAGCGGATTCTGATTGCCGGAGACTTGTCGATCAATACACGCGTAGAGATGAACATTGCCCAGGAAATGGCCGTTGGCGGCATTGTGTCCAACAACCAGACGGCGAATCTGACCGTGACCGGCGGCGACCTGTTCGTCCGCGACAACGTCAGTGTCAATAATAATCTGAAAGTGCAGACGGGCGGTCTATTCGTTCTCGGCGGAGATATGACTCCGAACCAGACACCTGTTGTTCGTACCGGGGTTGGCTCAGGCAAAACCATTCTGACTTATCCGCAGAGCGGTGCCAGCAGTGCAAGTTCCGGGAACGCCAACGGTGCAAGTTCCGGGAAAATCAACAGTACAAGTTCCGGGGATACCAGCAGTGCAACTTTCGGGAAAATCAGCAGTGCCAGTTCGGGGAGCACCAATAGTGTAAGTTCCGGAAATCCTTCAGCGGTGAGCCCTGCCGGATTAGCCTCTTCAATCGCCACTACCGCGAACAAGACGACATGGACCAATGCCCTTCATCAGGATACTACTTATATTTGGAACAATAATTTTCAGGTTGTTCAGCGGCAAGCAGCAAATGGCGCCATCGTCAAATACAGCTATGACAGCAGCGACCGCGTAACCGCAATTACGGACGCTAACGGCAACAGAGGCAAATTCGCCTATGACGAACGCGGGAATCTGACGCAGAGGACGGACGAGAGCGGATACTCTTCACTCACCCGCTATAATGCTATGAACCGTCCGGTTGAAGAGATCGATGCTCTGGGCAACCGTGCCGCCTATGAGTATGACACAGCAGGCAATCTTGTCAAAAGCACGGATGCCCTCGGCGGCATGGTCACCATTGCCAGAGACAGTGCAGGGGTCCCGGTCTCCGTTACGGATGCCGAAGGGCACATTACTGCCTACACTAACGATGCCGACGGATTCGCCAAGGAAATCAAAGACCCGAGCGGATACACGACAATCATTGAACGCGATACTTTGCACCGGACCACTAAGATCACGGATGCAGAAGGCAAGCTGCAGGCCGTCGATTATGACCAGAAAGACCGTGCAGTTGCGGTCACTAATGCGCTGGACCAGACAAGCAGCGTTACCTACGATGCCAATGGCAACCCGGTGGAGCACTCAGATGAAGCCGGGACAAAGACAGTGAGTAAATATGAGGTGTACCGGCTAAGCGGGACTGAGGATTCGCTTCAGAACAGCACCAGCCAAACCTATGATGCGCTCGGCCGCGTCATAGAAGCGAAGGACGAAGCGGGAGCAGTCACAGCATACAGCTATGACAGTGTCGGACAGCTGGAGGAAGTTACAGATGCCGAAGGCCAGACCAGCACGTATACCTACGATGATAACGGAAATATGCTTACCCAAAAGGATGCGAAGGGCAACATCACCTCCTACACGTACAGCAAGCGCAATGAACTGCTGAGCGTAACCAATCCGCTTGGGGCCAAGACGCGTTACCGTTATGATGCGGCAGGCAATACCATCAAAGAGACCGATCCGCTGGGCAACAGCACCTACTATGACTACAATGCGCTCGGACAACTGGTGAAGGTAACGGACGCACTTGGTGCGGTAACTGAATACCAGTATGACAAGAACGGCAACCAGGTCGCAGTGATTGATCCCAACCATTCGGTCTGGACGACCAAATATGACAGCCGGGGTCTGGATGCGGGAACCATTAATCCGCTGAATGAGGAAACCACAGTAACCCGTAATGCCCGCGGCCAGATGACCGAATTCTTGGATGCGGCGGGACAGAAGACTACTTACGAATACGATGCTTTGGGACGGAATACACGGGTGCGCAATGCGCTCGGGTACGAAACCTCTTATGCTTACGACGTCCAGGGCAATGTAGAAAAGATCCTGGATGCGAATCATCACGAGACGGCTTTTACGTATGATCCGCTCGGCAGGTTGACGGAAGTGAAGAATGCAGAGGGCAGCACCACTAAGTACTCCTACGATGCCTCTGGCAACCTGCTGGACAAAACCAACGCCCTCGGTGCTGTGACGTCCTACCGCTACGATGCACTGAACCGGGTTATTGAATCAGTGAATCCGCTGCAGGAGAAGACCACACTTGCCTATGATGAGAACGGGAACCTGCGGAAGGTCACGGAACCGGACAGCAATACAACCGTCTATGCCTATAATAAGGGCAATCAAGTGGAACAGATTCAGTATGGTAATGATCTCACGGTAAAATATAAATATGATCTCGCGGGACGCCGCTCCCTGATGACAGACAGCACCGGGGACACGCGGTATACCTATGACGCACTCAACCGGCCAACCTCAGTAATAGACCCACGCGGCAACAACGTGCGTTATGAATGGACGGCAACCGGACAGCGTAGCCGGATTATCTACCCGGATAACTCCGTAGTGAGCTATGACTACGATAAGCTTGACCGCATCAAACAAGTAACGGATGCGCAGAACCAGATTACCAGCTATCAGTATGATGCAGCCGGCCGTCTGAAGGAGAAGCTGCTGCCGAACAAAGGACAGAGCACCTACAGCTATGACGGTGTGGGACAATTGCTGGAGATGAAGCATACGGCACCAGGCGGCGCGCTGTTGGAACAGCTGACCTACGTGTACGATCCGGCAGGGAATAAAATCCGCAGTGAACGCCAGGAAGGCGGAAGCGACGAGGACAATCCTACTGGAGCGCAGCGTCCGGCGGACATCTCGGATTATGCTTACGATGCGCTGAACCAGCTGGTTCAAGTGCAGAAGCAGAACGGCTCCAAGGTCGTCTACTCCTATGACACTGTGGGCAACCGGCTGGGAAAAGAAACCACCGAGACCGGAGCCACCATCAAGGAACGGTATACCTACGATGCGGCGAACAAGCTGACCCGTTTCGAAAAAGGCAGCGACTACAAGGACTACACCTACGACAAGCGCGGCAACCTGCTGAAAGTGAGCGGTATCGACAGCGAAGCGGCTCTGAGCCTGTTCAAGTCGAAGACGAGTGCGCAGAAAATTTCGGTACCAGAAAGTGTCTATTCAGATACGGGGACAAGCGGACTGGAAGCGGGCGAGGATGCTGGTGTAAACGCAAGTGCAAGTGCAAGTGCAAGTGCAAGTGCAAGTGCAAGTGCAAGTGCAAGTGCAAGTGCAAGTGCAAGTGCAAGTGCAAGTGCAGCCACTACTACAGATGCAGGCACAAATGCAGATGCAGCCACTGCTGCAAATGCGTTGACTGAGCTTTTAGATCCGTTGTCATCGATTCCAGATCCAGCCACAAGTCCTGCAGGAACGATTCCAACCGATAATGAAGGAGCTTCATCATCCGGTCTGCCGGATGCGAAGGTTAAAGCGGGAGTAACAGGAGATGTCTACGGGGCAGATAAGGCTCTTAATCCCGAAGCACTCTTGAAAGCCGCGCAAGCCGCAGGCCCGCAGATGCTGGAGAGCAACCACTGGGATGCATCGAACCGCCTGATCGGGAACACTAATGTGTACGGCGACATCACCACGTACCAGTATGACGGTGACGGCAACCGTGTCAGCATGCGGACTACCCTCGGTGACGGTGCGGTTCAGGATGCCTACCCGTCCGGCAACCCTGCTGGCAACCGGGACGGCTGGGAGCCGCAGTATAAGAAACGGCAGCTGGATATTTATTTTACCAATGACACCACCATGAGTAATCCGCAGCCATTGATGGCTACTGGTGCTGCAGGACAGAACTGGAAGCAGTCTTATGTCTATGGAGCCGGTGAAGAGCGGATCAGCATGAGCTATCTGGCCAGCGGAGACAAGAGCAACGATTGGGAACCGGCCGCTGGAGCCAGCGGAGCTAGTGCGGCGGGAGATGCGCCGAAGACACTCTTTTATCTGAGTGATGCGCAAGGCAGCGTCATCGGGTTGGAAGGCCAGGACGGCAGCATGTCCGGACGTTACCGCTACGATGAATTCGGCTTGGCCGAAGCTCCGGAGAAATTCGACCTGAACTGGTCCGGCCCGGACAACTTGTTCGGCTATACCAGCCTGGGCTATGATTACTACAGCGGCTACTCCCATGCACAGGCGCGGGATTTTGACTCCAGTGTTGGACGGTTCATCAGCGAGGATACGTATGAAGGGCAGCTGAACGATCCGCTGAGTTTGAATTTGTATACGTATGTGCAGAATAATCCTTTGATTTATACTGACCCTACGGGGCATTATACGTTTAAGGACGACCCAAGTAAGCCAGCGGTAGTTCAGGGTTATGTAGTGAACACAGACATGCATGCGAGCAACAAACTAGTGGAGTTTCTTAAAACTTATGAAACATTCTCCGGGAAATGGTACTATGCAACCAAGGAAGAAAAAGAGAGAAATATTAAGACGATCGGTTACGGACACGTAATCCAACCTGGTGAAGAAAGCTTATTTAAAGGAATTACAGAAGAGCAAGCACTAGTTTTATTAAAGTCTGATATTAAAAACAAAGCCGAGAATTATATAAATGACTGGGCAAAGAGTAATGATATAGTTTTTACACAGCAACAGTTTGATGCTCTTGTTAGTTGGAAATTTAATGGAGGGAACTTTTTAAATCGTGATCCAGGGAAAATGCTGAAAGATGGGGATTTCTCATCTTCTAAATTTCAAAATGAATTTAAAAATGAAATGCTTTTATGGGTAAAAGGCAGCGGAAAGAAGCTGCCAGGATTATATATGCGTAGATATGATGAATGGGAAATGTTTGTAAATGGTGATTATTCTAGAAATTACAACAGAGTGCTCCCCAAGGGTTTTTAAACTAAATTAAGTGGTGATAAAATGAGAAATTTATCAATGGTTGTTATTTTGATTTTGCAGTTACTATTGATTACAGCATGCGGAACAGAAACAGAGAAGGGGGATGTTGCTCGGACGGTAACTTCAGCTACAAAAATTACTAATACTTCTGTAGTTCCTGATAATTCAAACTCTCAACTAATAGATAGTTTGATAGGGAAGTGGAAAATAGACAGTCTTTATGCATATGGAGTTGGTGGTTCAAAGAATGACGAACAAGATATCAAAAAGTTAATCGGAACGGAAATTATATTTTCTTCAGATTCTATTAAATTTGGTAATGAAGCTGAAGAAAAACCTATTTTCTATAAAGTGAGCAGATTTTCTGATGAAAGCTTTTTATCCGATATTGATTGGATAAAAGAAAGCACTATGGATACAGATCTAAACCCTCAAACTCTAAAAGAGATAAGCCTATATGAAGATGAACAATATAAGAATTTTTATTATGGTGATGGAAATATTACTTATTACACTGATAAGGGAGAACTTATTTTAGATCAAGATGGGGACTTGTTTTTATTGGTTAAAATGGAAAATTAAATGTGTGTCAAATTAATTCAGGTAGAACCACATGGCAGTTAAAGACTCCATGTGGTTTTTCTTTAGGAAAAAAGCTATGACATTCTAGGTATGTCAAAATATAATCAAACTCGTAAGGCATACTAAGTATGGCGGTGGATGAGATGATTGGATTACAATTTATAGCTGATACGTTTCACATGGAATACAAAACTGTAGCAGAAGCAATCGGAGTTTCTAAACAAACATTTCAAGACTGGATCAAAAGAAAGATGTAAGGTACCTGAGCCACGTCTGGAGCAATTGTCCGAGTTATTTGGGATCGATGATAAAACGTTGTTCCAGAAGGAGTTGCTTCCATCCGAAAAGTCGGAAATTCTGATGGTTTACTTAACCAAAACGGATGAGCATAAGGAAATTGAGGTCACAAATGTTGATAATGAAGGATATGAATACACATAACAGAGTACTATTCACACAATTGGCAACTTGTTGAGTACATTTATGAAGAACAAAAAAAGGAACGATAGATTGAACAGTTGGAAGTATTGGTCAATAACGAAGAAAATGAAGTAGGAGCTTCATGGAAAAGCAGGAGATATTTATGAAGGGTTACATAAATAAAGATATCAAGATAACATTTCTTGATAACTTATATGTAACGGGAACTTATGTTGATTATTATTATTCTAACAATGTTATAGTCATAGTGCCTGAAGATGAACATGATGATGCACGGCTTTTAATTCCGCTAAGTGCAATAAAAACTATAGCTCGTTGGCTCCATTAATGAATATGATTACTTGAAAGATGATTAAAATGAGAGTTGATAATTCTCTTGTACTTTGCTTTGGACACGGAAATTTGTTTGCAGGACTGAGATGGAAGTTACTTGTAGTATTAGGAGGGGTATCATGGAAAAACAAGAGGTTTTTATGGAGAATTATTTAGATAAATATATTAAGATAACATTTCTTGATAATTTACATGTAATAGGAATGTATATTAGTTATTATTCATTCAATAATACTATAGTGATAATGCCTGAGGAAGACCATGATGATACACGGCTTTTAATTCCACTAAGTGCAGTGAAAACGATTGAGCCATGGCCGATTGACTAATGTGATGTTTGGAATTGATAGATTAGCTAGAACCACATGTGATTAATACCCCATGTGGTTTCTTTTTTTAGTTATAGCCCTATCCAGTGCCTAAAGAATCGGTCGGCTGTGTCCAAATATATTTAACCCTAATAATATATGGATGAATTTTTGTCTTAACATGAATGTACGCACGAGTTTGTTATGGTACTTAAAGTTAGCGGACATACACCGGAGAGGGAAAGCAAATGAATATTTCAGCACGAGTCTTGGAGAAAGATATATTGATGTTTTATCAGGAGCAATTGCTCTATATTTAAATAGGGGATTTTTGTTATAGCTGATTTTTGTATGGACCCCATATGAAAATCAAGCTTTTTTTCAATCAGCTTCTATGCAGACTTAGGCAGCATGTCCGCACGGTACCGCTACAACGAATTCGGCGTGGCCAAAGCTCCGGAGAAATTCGACCTGAACTGGTCTGCCCGGACAACTTGTTCGGCTACACAAGCCTGGGCTCTGATTATTACAGAGGCTGCTCCCATGCACAGGCGCGGGATTTTGACTCCAGCATTAGGCGGTTTATCAGCGGGGATACGTATGAGGGGGATATTAATGATCGGCTGAGTTTGAACCTTTATACATACGTAGAAAACAACCCTCTAATGTTCAATGAATTCAAGCGGTAATATTAAATTGAAAACTATTTACCGGGCAGCCGGATGCCGCGCCAGCCGCTTACATCGCATTGGCCATATTCATTATCACCCACAGCAACCACCGTGCCGTCCGATTTAAGTCCCGCGGTATGGGCACAACCTGCCGCAATCGCCACAATATCGCGCCAATCGCTTACATTACATTGGCCATACTCATTCCAGCCCGCAGCCGCCACCGTGCCGTCCGATTTAAGCCCGATGGTATGACTACTACCCGCCGCAATCGCCACAATACCGTGCCAGCCGCTTACATCGCATTGGTCATGCTTATTCCAACCCGCAGCCGCCACCGTGCCGTCCGATTTAAGCAGGGCAGTATGAAGGTAACCCGCGGCTACCGCCACTATGTCGCGCCAACCGTTTACATCGCATTGGTGATACCGATTATTTCCCGCAGCCGCCACCGTGCCGTCCGATTTAAGCCCGATGGTATGCCAGTCACCCGCTGCGACCGCCACAATATCATGCCAGCCGCCTACATTGCATTCACCTTCATGATTTCGGCCCGCTGCTACCACCGTGCCATCCGATTTAAGCCCAATGGTACGACACCAGCCTGCCGCAACCGCTGCAATATCGCGCCAGTCGTTTACATCGCATTGGCCATGCTTATTCCAACCCACAGCCGTCACCGTACCGTCAGATTTAAGCCCGATGGTATGAGCGTTACCTGTATTAGCCGCCATATGAACATTACCAGCCGCAACCGCTACAATATTGTGCCAGCCGCTCACATCACATTGGCCAGATTTATTGTCACCCACAGCAGTCACTGTGCCGTCTGATTTAAGCAGGGCGGTGTGGCGACGACCCGCAGTTATGGTATTTTTAGGGTACTGTTTCGCCGTTAGCACCGCTTGGTTCGGTGTAATGTAATCCATGTCTTACCTCCGATTACGCTTATTCGATCTTTTCAATTAAATCGTCCATATAGAAAACTGCAACTTTTATAGCCTCTATCCTTCTCGTAATGTAGGTCCGCTGCCCGCTGCCCTCTTTTGATTTCTTAAGAAATGAAGGAAGTGTCAACAGCAAACTCTCTAGCTCCTTTTTTGCTCCAATTAAATCTGTTTTGCAGACATCCATTTCACGGCCTTCCCAACGGGCAAGAAGCGTCTCTGCGCCAATCTGGGCAGCCTTCATTCGCTTCTCAAGCAACCTCGTCTGAGGTGCATCTGTTTTCATATGCGAGAGCGCCTTTTCCGATTTACGAATAATGGACTTAAACGCTTCAACCAACTGCTGCTTTTCTTCTGCTGTCAAATTTTCCATGAACAAATCTCCCTCCTGCTTTGATCATACAACATTCATGCAATATTTCGTTTGTTGTACCATGAATCCTTGTGTGTCCGGCCATTGTCTCTTACAATATTGTTGCTGTACTTTAGAGTTTGACTTTAAGGAAGGAGTCGCAGGTGGACATTACCTTTACGCCGAAACAGATGGCTAAGAGACTTCAGGTCAGCACCACAACCTTGCGAAGATATGAGGATCTCAATTTGGTACCTGACGTACCTCGAACAGCCAGTAATAGAAGATTTTATTCACCGGTCCATGTTCAAGGATTCATTGCTTTACGTACCTTGATAAAAGGATTTGGTATACCTGTCAGCTACGATGTCATGAGTCTGTTAAAAAAAGGTCACGTCGAACAGGCACTTTGGAAAATCAATTCACATCAATACAACATCCAAATGGAGAAACAACGGGTTGAAGAGGTCCTGAGCTTAATTCAAAAAACCGACTTCACCAAGTACAAGAATGTGCAGGTAACGGAAGAGATGAGAATCGGGGAGGTTGCCGCTATCACTGGTGTAAACCCATCCGCTATCCGGCATTGGGAAAAGGAGGGGCTTATTCGCGCGAAGCGGAATCCGGAAAACGGGTATAGAGTCTTTACATCCAGGGAATTAAAAAAGATTATTGTACTAAGCAGCCTAAGGAAAACCGTCTTTTTCATTGAAAGCATGAAGCAGTTGCTTGAAGCTTTAGAGAACCATGATCTAACTACAATTGAACGCTCCTTCAAAGTGGCTCTTCAAAAGCTGAATGAGCAATTGGAAAAGCAAATGAACGGCATAGCGGAAATGATGAAATTTATAAATCTCTCATGTTATATGCGACGGTTGGGGGATTGAGCTGAATAGGTAACTGACCGATAAAACTTGCTTATACTCAAATTTTCTTTTGAGTCCTCACAATGGATCATGCCACACTATAGTTGTGAAGTTGTATTTCTACTTTTTTCCTACGATAGAAGCCGGCTCTTTGGCTTTTCGCCGCGAAACAGCAGCTTCTCAGGAGGCTGCTTGTTCGCGGTATTTTTATGCCCAAAAACAACTAGGCGTTTAAAAAAACGATTGGAGGACTTCATAATGAGCGAAATAAAAGCCGAAACGCTGACACAGGTTTTAAGCAAAATACTCGGTACTACAATAATCTGCGCTGATTTTCAAACCAAGCAATTACATGGTGGTACACTGGGTGATGTGCAGCTTGTAACGGGCATTGCCATAACCGCTGACGGCGGGAAATTACCCTATAGAATCGTTTCAAAAACGCAGAAGAAATGGGAACGCTTCAGCGATCCGGATTCATGGCGCAGAGAATATGATTTTTATAAATCCAATTTCGGCGCTTTGTTTTCTGAATCATTCCGATGGCCTGAATGTTATTACGCCGAAATGAACGAAGAAGAAAACGAAACGCAGATATGGATGGAATATATCGACGGCATATCGGGTTTAGACCTGACCGGCGATATGTATGAACGCGCAGCCGAGGAATTAGGACGGTTCCAGGGCAAGGTGAATGCCGAACAGCCAGCTTTTTTCCAGAACTTGACCAACCTGAGCAATGTGGAGTACATGAAGAGCTTCTATCTTCATTACCGGTCATGGAAAAAAGTGTACGATTATATACGCTCAGACGATTGCGAAATCCCGAAACACCTATGTAAAATGCTCATCGACATTGATGAAAGCGCAGACGAAATATTCAGCCGTATTGAAAAGCTGCCCATCGTGCTGTGTCACAGGGATTTTTGGGTGGCAAACATCTTCTATTCAGACGGTAAAACCATACTCATCGACTGGGATACCACTGGATGGGGCTATTTAGGTGAAGATTTGGCAAGTCTAATCGCGGACGAAGCCGATATTGAACACATGGTTGAATACTACCGCAGATGTATCCCGGCGTATTACAAGGGCTTTTCGGAATATGCGGATATTTCACACATAACGGATAACTGCGTTTATGAGATGATTCTACTTATGTTCGGGTACAGGCTTATAGAGTGGTATATGAACGCTGGGGCTGGAGACAAACTCCAAGAAACAGATGATGAAAGTAAGCTGTACATTCATACTCTGCAAAAAATCTATGAGATGAGGAATGAACAATGATGGGTAAATTGTTTCACTGTACTCGCGGGTATAGGCTTTGAGTGCGGGAGAACCGGCCTTTTTGCGATGACCATCCTTTCCAAGCTGTAATTGATCTTACAATGTCACCCGGCGGTGGATAATAATTGAGGTGGAAAATATGAATAGAGATGAAGCAATAGCTCTTATTTTAAAATCAACGATTGAAGATTTATCTAAGGAAGCACGCGGAGAAATTTTAATGGATTGGTGGGGGATAGATCAAGACGATCCCGAATTTGATAAGTTGCCGGAAACATTGCAATCGGAGATACTTCAATTTGTTTAGTAAATAAGTGAAATGTAACAGATGTTCAGCCTTGAGGGTTAAATTCTTGATTATTTGCCTGACTGTACTTAGTGCAATAGATTACTTGTTTGTTCTGTATGAAATGGCATTCTGCTGTATTTTGTGCAATAGATTTTCGGAGTTTGAGACAAAAGCAGCTATTTCAGGCGGATCTGCTGTACAGAGTGCAGTAGATTGTGTTTTTCGGCCGATTTGGGAGTAATCTGCTGCAGGAAATGCAATAGATTGCGTTTGCGTTCGAGCTGAATTTGGAAGAGATTCGAATCGGCTTCCTCGTTTGGATTGGCCTGCTTGCTCCAAGTCGGGTTAACCGAACCGGGGTACCGGCTCATAAATGTGATGAAATACTCTGGGGGGCCGTATGGGATGTAACCTTTCTCCCTAACTATGGCACCTATAGATTAAGAACATGAGAAAAGAGGCTGGCGGCGTATGCGGCAATGGGTGGAGAAGGCGAGGCAGGGGGATGCGGAGGCGTTCGCGCAGCTGATGGCGCATTGCCGGGGGATGGCGTATGCGGTGTCGTATGACATGCTTAAGGATGTCCATCTGGCGGAGGATGCGGTGCAGGAGGCGTTCCTTGAAGCCTTTCTGAATCTGCATAGGCTAAGCGAGCCGGCCGCTTTTCCGGGCTGGTTCAGGACGATTGTTGTGAGGCAATGCCAGCGGACCCTGCGGCGCAAGCGCCATACCCTGCTCCCGCTGGACGAAGCTCTGCAAGATTTGCAGAATGAGCCGGGTGCAGCGGATATCCTGGAACGGAAAGAAGCAGAGCAGGTGCTGCAAAGCTCAGTGGCAGCGTTATCCGACAAGCTTAGAGTTCCGGTGCAGCTGTTTTATTTCTACGGCTATTCGCTTCAGGAGATATCCGGATATCTGGGAACTCCGGTGCAGACCCTCAAGAAGCGGCTTCACGATGCCCGCCAAAAGCTGAAAGGCACGCTCCCGGTAGCCGACCTGGCATCCGTGTTCAATCATTTGTATGAAGGAGGCAGAAAAATGCTGCATATTGTGAACGGAGATGTTGTGGGCAACATGCTGAAGCATGGCATTGTTCAAGGAGATGTACTGGTGTGGAGGGAGATATACTCTTCCGGGCCGATATTTGCAGACCTTTCCGGGCCGCGGGAACGGGCCGAGCGCGCCCGGGTGCTGGAAGCAACTCTCGGGATTCCGGCTGGTGAGTATATGACAGGCTGTGAGGAGCAGGAGCAGAAACTTCGTGAATATGCCCAATACGATGAAGTCGTACTGTGGTTTGAGCATGACCTGTTCGACCAGAGTATGCTTGCCTATCTGCTTCATTGGTTCAAGGGGCAGAAGCCGGGCCGGACCAAGCTTAGTCTGCTGTGCATCGGAGAGTTTCCGGGAGTTGAACGGTTTCATGGTCTGGGACAGCTTACTCCGGCCCAGCTTGGAACGTTGTCCGGGACCTGGCGGAGTATTGGGCGGCAAGAAATAGGGTTGGGAAGCGAGCTGTGGCAGGCGTATGCTTCTCCTGACCCCACCCGAATGGCTGATTTACTGGATCAAAAGAATGCAGAACTCGCCGCATCCGGCCTGCCTTTTGCCTATGATGCGTTCCGAACGCATCTCATGCGCCTGCCTTCCGTGCAGAATGGCCTTGGGATTGTGGAACAGACCACACTTGAAGCTGTTGCATCCGGGGCACATACGCCGCTGGAATTATTCCAGCAGGTGACCGACGCGCTGCATGTTCTCGGCATGGGTGATGTCGAATATTGGAAGGTTCTGCGTGCGCTCACGGCAGGGGAGCATCCTCTGCTGTACATCGAAGGGGCTGAAGGCTACACGGATTTCCGGCAGATTCCGGAGTTCCTGAACCGCAGAGTTACGGTGACGGAGCTGGGGCAGCAGATACTGGAAGGAGCGGCGGACCGCGTCCTGGTCCAAGGAATAGATGAGTGGTATGGAGGCCTGCATATGCAGGGGCACGAAGTGCCATGGCGGTGGGATACTGAGGCTGGACAATTGGTCCGCCAGCGTATAAATACACAGTAAAGATAGCCGCCGGGAGCATATTGGAAATTGTTTTTTGCCGCTCACCATAACAAAATACGATTTGTGACGTATAATGATTGTTCTGATCTTTAGGTGCTGAAGGGCAATCACGGAAAGATCCGCTGCGAATACAAGCAAGGCTGTAGTTTTTGGGCATACGCAATTCATTTTATACGTTCGGATACAAATTAATGAACTCCAGTTACATTCCGGAATAAAATAAATATATGCCCTGCCCTTCTTGTATCTGCAAGTGGGTCTTTTTTACTTATTTATCCGGTTCGCTGGTTAAGGAAAATTATGGGTGGTATGATGGGGATACCTTTTCAGCGGGTCAATGAAAAACGGCCTAGACCAGAGGGCGAATCCAAGTACAGCTCTGCGCCTTAAGCATCATTGTACGCAATAAGTTTATTTTCCGCCTCGGTTTAACCGATGTAATACGTAAACAGACGTAACCCAAGATGAACTAGAGAAACCTTTTGGAGGAGAGAGCACCATGGCTAAGAAACAATTTATTTGCAGTAAATGCGGATGTAAAGAGTATGCCGTGGACCAGTTTCAGGCGACCGGCGGCAACTTTGCCAAGCTTTTTGATGTCCAGAACAAAAAATTCATCACCATCAGCTGCCGGGAATGCGGATATACGGAATTATACAAGTCCAATACGGCAAGCGGCATGAATATATTGGACTTCTTGATGAATTAGAATTAGATCCCCTGAGTTACATATCTGCAGGCCATCCTGATGAAAAATATTCGCCCAACGGTTGAAAAATATGCTGAAGCGATGCCTATAGCTGATGTTAGGTTTTGCAGCAAGTGTGGATAAAGAGCGGCGGACATATTTGAATGTCTGCCAGCCACCCTTGTGCTTCTATTCACAACTTGAACACGGCGTCCGCCGTCTCCTCACTGGCCAACTACCAAACCGCCTCGATCAAATAGAACAGACTGAATACGAGGGCTATACCCGATAAAAGAAATATTTATGCCGTATCCCTTTTTCAAATGTAACACTTATTTCAGAACCCCGGGCAATCGTCGCTTTTACAGGAGGCTTGCCGGGGTTTTGGCTTTTTTTAAATGTTACAAATTAGATTTGTCCATTGCCAAAATACGGCTCTTTCCTTTACAATGTTATAATGATAATGATTATCAATTTCATAAAGAAAAGGTGGAAGATATGAGTCAACAGACAGCAGCCGGCACAGGTCCCCTCGGGCGGCAGAATGAGGTGAAGCTTCGTTCGCGGCCCTGGGCGGCTACACTGATCCTGGTTGGCGGTCTGATTGCCCTGGCGCTGGGTATTGCGGTATCGGTCTCGTTCGGGGCCGCGGATATTAAGCTGTCGGTGGTATGGAGCGCTATTTTTCAGTTCAATCCGGATATCACGGATCACCAGATTATCCGGGAGCTTCGGCTGCCCCGTGTGCTTGGCGGCGTGATGATCGGTGCAAGCTTTGCTGTGGCAGGAGCGATCATGCAGGGGATGACCCGCAACCCGCTCGCGGATTCCGGGCTGATGGGCATTAATTCAGGGGCAGGATTTGCGCTGGCGCTTGTGTTTGCATTTATGCCGAATCTGCCGTTCATGAGTTTGATTCTGTATTCATTTGCGGGTGCAGGCGCGGGAGCGGCGATTGTGTATGGTGTCGGGTCATTGGCTAAAGGCGGATTGACCCCAGCCCGTCTGGTATTGGCCGGTGCGGCTTTAAGTGCGCTGCTCTCGGCATTAAGCGAAGGCGTGGCTTTGTATTATAAAATTGGACAAGATCTGGCCTTTTGGTATGCAGGAGGCATAGCCGGAACGAAATGGTTCCAGCTGAAAATCATGTTCCCCTGGGTTGTTGCGGCGATTCTTGGGGCCATCGTGTTGTCCCGCTCCATTACCATGCTCAGCTTGGGCGATGATGTTGCCAAAGGCCTTGGGCAGCGTACAGGCCTGGTGAAGCTGGCAGGCTCTCTGATCGTCCTGGTTCTTGCCGGTTCATCGGTATCTGTAGTTGGAGCCGTCGGTTTTATTGGTCTGATCATTCCCCATTTGACGCGGTATCTTGTCGGTGTGGATTACAGGTGGATTATTCCGTGCTCTGCTGTGCTTGGCAGTCTGCTGGTGGTGCTCGCTGATTTGACGGCCAGAACCATTATCCCGCAGCATGAAACGCCGCTGGGTGCGATTCTTGCACTGATTGGTGTGCCTTTCTTTCTGTATCTGGCCCGCAAAGAAAGAAGGGAGCTGTGAGTATGTCCAAGACAACGGCCATGAGTTTTGATGAAGTTAGACGCAGACGCGGATTTCGGGTGCTGGCAGTCATCTCTGTCCTGATTGCTGCTGCTTTAATTATCAGTGTGAATACAGGATACATACGTTTGACGCCGTTGGAGCTGCTGCACACCCTGCTTGGCCGGGGAACGGATAAGCAGGAGCTCATTCTTTTCGATTTCCGTCTGCCGCGGATTGTGATTTCGCTTCTGATTGGAGCCGGTCTGGCGGTTTCGGGGGCAGTGATGCAAGGCGTTTTCCGCAATGATCTGGCTGACCCCGGCATTCTCGGGATCAATGCCGGAGCGGGGCTTATGGTCATGCTGCTGATATCCTTTTATCCGGCAGCGACTGCGGCACCGGTCTTTATGCTTCCGCTGGTGGCCTTTGCGGGGGCTGCATGTACGGCGGCAATGATTTATGCACTTGCCTATAAGCGGCATCAGGGGATTTCGCCGATCCGGCTGCTGCTGACCGGTGTAGCGGTTGCTGCCGGGATGAGTGCAGCGATGATTGTGCTTACCTTGCGCCTCGATCCGGATAAATACCAGTTTGTTGCCACCTGGCTGGCGGGCAGCATCTGGGGAACCAGCTGGAAGTTCGTGCTGTCCCTGCTGCCCTGGATTCTTATTCTGTTGCCCTATGTGATCTATAAGGCCAGAGTCATGAATGTATTGAATCTAGGCGACCAGACTGCCACCGGGTTGGGCGCGGCAGTAACCAAGGAACAATTCCGTCTGCTCGGGGCTGCGGTAGGGTTGGCAGCGGCCAGTGTAGCCGTAAGCGGCGGAATCGGGTTCGTCGGCTTGATCGGCCCCCACCTGGCCCGGCGCCTGGTGGGGCCGAAGCATCAGCTGCTGCTGCCCGCTTCGGCACTGCTGGGTTCCTTGCTTGTCCTGACGGCGGATACCCTCGGCCGCTGGATTCTGCAGCCGTCCGAAATACCGACCGGCATTGTTGTCGCTGTAATCGGTGCGCCTTATTTTCTATATTTACTGGCCCGAACCCGGTCCTAACTTGTTTTGCAGCTGAAATACCAATACACCTTGGAGGGGAATATATGAGCATAGAGCTGGAATTATACGATGTGACGATTATTGGCGGCGGTCCTGCCGGGATGTATACAGCTTTTTATAGCGGTATGCGTGATCTCAAAACCAAACTGATAGAGGCTAAGGAAGAGCTGGGCGGCAGAATGCTCATTTATCCTGAGAAAATGATCTGGGATGTAGGGGGAGTCACTCCGATTCTCTGCCGTAAATTGATTGATCAGCTGGCCGAGCAGGCCCGGACCTTTGATCCGACCATCGTGCTGGGTCAACAGATTATTGCCCAGGAGCGGCAGGAGGACGGCACGTACATTCTCACTTCGGCGACAGGTGAGCGGCACTGGACACGTACAATCATTCTAACCATAGGATATGGCATCCTCCAAATGGCGAAGCTGGAAATAGAGGGAGCGGACCGCTATGAGGTAACGAACCTTCATTATACTGTGCAGGAGCTGGAGCCCTTCCGCGGCAAACGGGTGCTCATCTCCGGCGGCGGTGATTCGGCGGTGGATTGGGCCAACGAGCTGGAGCAGGTTGCCGCAAGCGTGACGATCGTGCACCGGCGCGAGCAGTTCGGCGGTCATGAGAAGAACATTGCCCGCATGAAAGCCTCGTCAGTCCAAGTGCGTGTCCCGCATACGGTCAGCCAACTGCATAGCAGCGACGGGGAGAAGATAGACCAGGTTACGATAACCCATATGGAATCCGGCGCATCCGAGCAGCTTGAGGTCGACGCAGTGATTGTGAACCACGGGCTGAAGAGTGATTTTGGTCCGCTCAAGGACTGGGGGCTGGACATGGGCGAGTGGTGGGCCAATGTCAGCAGCAGGCTGGAGACCAACCTTCCCGGCGTTTTTGCCGCCGGAGATTTTGTGGATTACAGCAGCAAGGTCCGGCTGATCGCCGGAACGTTCACCGATGCGGTTCTGGCTCTGAACAGCGCTAAGCTGTATATGGACCCTGATGCACCGAAGGTGGCTTACGTCTCCTCGCATAATGAACGCTTTAAGGAGAAGAACAAGGCGCTTGGCGTAGTGGATGAACACTAGCAGGCTCTTCATGAAGGGATCACGAATAGAGGCTGGCCGTATGCAGAAATTCTGCACGGCCAGCCTCTTTGTGCGGGGAAGAACCGCTGGGTTCCCTTAGGCAGCGCAAGCCTGAGTTATTCCATAACCTGCATAAAAAAAGGATAGCGGGCAAATAGTATGTGCAGGAGGTGCTTGCTGATGGCAGCTCAAACCAAAGAAAAAAAACAGTCTCAAACGGCTGACAGCAATATAAGCTCCCCGCTCTCCGGGAACCTGGAAGATGATCTGCAGCACATCAGGCAAGGTCTGGGGAATAGTATGGATCTGATCATACGCCATTTCAAAATGATAAATGCAGATCCGCAGGTTGCTGTTATTTATATGGAAGGACTAACGGATAAGGAGTTTGTGGATGACTTCATCTCCCATGCTATGTCTTTTCAATCGGTAAGTGAAGAAGGGCGGAAGCTCTCAACCAGCCAGGAGGTTTTTCACTATATCAAGGAAAAAGCGCTGACTCCGGGTAAAAGCCAGTCGCTCACAGACAGGAGCGGACTGTTTGAAGCCCTTTTGTCCGGCAACACGCTTGTTCTGGTGGAAGGCGTGCCGGAAGCACTCAGCGGCGATACAAGCGGAGGCGAGGTCCGTCCAGTCTCTGAGGCAGGGACGCAGGTATCGATCCGGGGGTCCAAGGAAAGCTTTACCGAAACGATTAGCGTTAACATTTCTCTGGTCCGGCGAAGAATTAAAAATCCGGATCTATGGGTAGAACCGATGAAGCTGGGTGCTGTGACGCAGACCAATGTCGCGATAATGTATATACATGGAATAGCCGACGAAGATGTTCTCAAGAAGCTGAAGGAGAAGCTGAAGGAGATCAGAGTGGATTCCATTCTGGAATCTGGATACATTGAGCAGTTAATAGAGGGAACTGTCTACACTCCTTTCCCGACACTGTACAACACAGAACGGCCGGACAGTGTGGCCGGGAATCTCCTGGATGGAAGAATTGCCGTTTTTGTGGATGGCACCCCTTTTGTACTTATAGCCCCTGCAACTTTTTTTATGTTTTTTCATACCGTGGAAGACTATTATCAGCGGTTTGATATTTCTACACTGATCCGCTTATTGCGTTTTCTCTGTTTTCTTATTTCGATGTTTGGCCCTGCCATCTTTGTTGCCGCGCTTAACTTTCATCAGGAGATGATTCCTACTCCGCTGCTCATCAATTTGGCTTCACAACGGGAAGGGGTGCCTTTTCCCGCCTTTGTCGAAGCATTGATGATGGAGGTTACCTTTGAAATTATCCGCGAGGCGGGAATCCGCCTGCCTTCGCCAATCGGACAGACCGTCTCGATCATTGGAGGTCTGGTTTTGGGGCAGGCCGCAGTACAGGCGGGCATTGTTTCTCCTGCCATGGTTATTGTGGTTTCTTTAACGGGGATCTCCAGCTTTACTACCCCTGCTTTTAATATGGCGCTTTCTGTACGTTTTTTGCGCTTTGTTATCGTAATTGTTGCCGCGTTTATGGGCCTGTACGGCATAGCGATTCTGGCCTTGATGCTGGTCGCACATTTATGCAGCCTGCGGTCGCTCGGCGTTCCGTATATGTCTCCTTTGGGGCCCTTTGACCCACAGGCCCAGAAGGATACCTTGATCCGGTCACCGATCCATTTTATGAAGATACGGCCGCGTCTGGCGGACAAAAGCATTGCGCGCAAGAAAGCGGACAAGGACAGACAGGGGAACCAGGCATGAAGACGAAACATCTGTCAGTTCTTGTTCTCTTTGTCCTTCTGTCTCTGAACCTGGCCGGATGCTGGAACAGCAGAGAGCTGAACGAGCTTGCAATCGTAAGCGGGATTGGCATTGACCGGGTGATGGACACGGGTAAACTCCGGGTTACGTTCCAGGTAGTGAATCCTTCAGCTACTACCACCACTCAGGGGGCAAGCACCAACCAGTCGCCAATCTCCATTTATACAGTCAATGACCGGACGGTATTTGGGGCGCTCCGCAGAGCTTCTAAGCAGGCGACCCGGCAGCTTTTTTTTGCCCATGCTCAGCTTCTGGTGATCGGAGAATCGCTCGCAGAAGGCGGTATGAAAGATGTGCTTGATATTTTTGAAAGATCCCATGAGCTTCGGCTGAATACAACTGTACTGGTGTCGAGAGATACGGATGCCGAGTCCATTCTGAAGGTGTTGCTGCCTCAGGAGAGCGTTCCCTCTATCGGGTTGGGCAAAAAGGCAGAAAATACTTCTAAGGTCTGGGGGGAAACCCCGCAGGTCAGTGTGTTTGAAACGATCAAGGAAATCACAGGCGGCGGAGGGTTTACGATCAGCGGTGTCCGTATGCTTGGCAACGTGGAGGAAGGGCAAAAGAAGGCAAGCCTGGAGCAAACGAAGGCGGAAACCTCAATACTGATCAGCGGCCAGGCCGTATTCAACAAGGGGAAGCTTATGAACTGGATTGATGGGCCTGAAGCGAGGGGCGCCCAGTGGATACTCGATAAAATTTACGAAACCAATTTGAATCTTGATTCCGGGGATCAAGCTAAGGCGATTGCCGTAAACGTGGTGTTTTCCAAAACCAAGATTAAGGTTGAGATGCGTGACGGGTTGCCTATATTCCATATCCGCATCAACGAAGAAGGGAATCTCAATGAGACGCAGAGCGCTGTTAACCTGAGCCAGAATCATGAGATCAGAAAGCTGGAAGCGGAGATGGAGAAATTAACGAAGAAGGAGGTCCAGGAAGCATTTCAAGCCGCACAAAAGGCAGAGTGCGATTATTTCAACTTGGGCAACGAATTCAAACGCGTGAATCCGGCTGAATGGAAGAAAGTTGAGAAGGATTGGAATCAAATTTTCGCCAAAGGCACGCTGGAGCTTCAGGTTCATGCTTTTATCCGGGCGACAGGGATGCGGGTGACACCGCTGAAGGCTCCAGAATAACCGATATTGAATAGGACAGGGAGACTGCGATATGAAAAAAGAGATCATCGGCCCCAGTCAAATGTTTGCTATGATTGTGCTGTTTGAAATGGGAACCGCTATAGTGATTCCCATTGGACTGGAGAGCGGCCATGCGGTATGGCTGTCGATTCTGATGGCCTTGCCCGGTGGGGTTCTGCTGTATCTGATCTACAATGATCTCTACCGCCAATTTCCGAATTTGATCATCAGCGGCTATACCCGGAAAATACTTGGCAAATATATCGGCTGGCCGCTTAGCTTGCTGTATATTCCGGTGCTGATGTTCAACGGCTCCAGAAATTTGCGGGAGGCGGGGGATCTCCTGATCTCGGCCTCCTACGACAGAACACCGATCCTGATCATTAATTCAATTATGATCATTGCTGTTATGTATATTCTGAACAAGGGGATTGAGGTGTTTGCCAGAACCGCAGAGATTTACTTTTGGATTATGATGATCATGGGCCTGGTGTGCAATGGAGTGGTGATTATGGCGGGCCTGGTTGATTTTAAGAATCTGTTCCCCTTGCACTACAAGGATTGGATGGATGCCTTGACTTCCGCGTATCCGAACATCTGGATATTTCCCTTTGGCGAACTGGTATGCTTCACAACGGTTCTACCTTATTTAAAGAAATCCGGAATATCGGGAAAAATGGGCGTCACCGCGATTATTCTAAGCGGATTTCTGCTCTGCTTCACCCATGCGATTGAAATCTCCGTTCTCGGAATGGACATTTACAGCAGAGCAGCTTTTCCTATTTATACAACAATAACGCTGGTGAACGTTGCTAATTTTATCCAGCGTCTGGATGCGCTTGTGATTCTGACCCTGATTATCGGGGTGTTCTTTAAAATGTCCATTTATTGTTTTGCAGCGACAGTGATCACAGCGGATCTGTTCAAGGTTAAAGATTACCGGAGGCTGGTTGTGCCTGTGGGAGTCATTGTATTGTTCACCTCGTTTATCAGTGCGGAGAATTACATCAGCCATTTGAATGAGGGGAAAGTGTTTTTGAAGTACTTCCTCCCCGCCATTTGTGCGGTTGTACCGATTCTGTTGTTCCTTGTCCACCGCATCCGTAAGCGGTTTGGTTTGTACCGGTAGCCTTATTGGCGTTGTTTCTGCTTTTTGCCGGCCGCCAATGCGACTTGGATCACCGGAAGAAAAAGAAATACAATGATCACCACCAGTTCCTGGAAGGTTGTAGTGATAAAGATTTTGGTGAGAAAGTTGAATGACCGGGAGAATGGGGTTCCGGTTAACCAATCTATCGAAATCACCATGGATAAGCCCAGCAGGGCAAGTACGGCGTAAATCAAAAGGATTTTCATGGGTGTTGTGCTCCTTCTTCTCCTTATTATTCAGGGATACCCCTTATAGATCCGGCGGGTTAACGGTATTATCCCCAGCCAGGCGGAACATTAAACCACGCTACTTGACGGCTCTCCGGGGAATCGCTAGAGTTTAGAATGATACGTATGCGGGGTACTAGTGTTCAGAAGGGGGCTAGGCAGTCATGACAACCTGGAATTTGCAAGGAACGCTCAGCCATCTGCTCATCTGCGGCGGCAGCAGCTGCAGGAAGAATACCGGCGAAGAAGTTGCAGAAGCCATTGAGGATGAAATTGAGAAGCAAGGGGCTGGAAGCAAAATACATACCACAGTGACCGGGTGCAATGGAAGATGTTCGGATGCCTGTATTGTAATCGCTTATCCGGAAGGCGTCTGGTATAGGGAGATGACGCCCAAGGCAGGTAAAAAACTGGTGCGGAAGCTTCTCAAAGGGAAGCAGCTTGAAGATCATATCCTCTATACCTACGATGGCGGGCTGCAGGCACAGACCGAAAAAGGCGCCAAGGGTAAAAAGAAGAAATGAAGCCGGGGCCAGGACCTGGTACGGACTGGCTTCCATAGTAATTCTCATGATCTCTCTGTATGAACACGGACAGGAATAGCCTGCTGCCAGAAATCCAATGGCGGCGGGCTATTTATTTTTGCAGAAGGGAGGTCTATGATTGAAGGAACAGGAAAATTAAGGGGGAACCGTGATGTTTGAAAGCTTTGAGACGGGGGATAGGGTACTGCAAAGTGAGGCGTTCATGCAAGAGGAGGTGCGGTATAATCTGATCCACCGGATTACCGAATATCCTGATGCTATCCGGCTGACCACGGCAGACCGCAAGCTGATTTTTACGCAATCCCAGGGGCATAATCCCTGGCTGTGGGTGTCTGGGGAACTTCACGAAGTACAGCAGACCAAGCTGGTGCAGCAGCTGGCGGAATGGGTGCGGACTTATGATTTTCCAGGGATTTCTGCACAGCCGGAGACGGCGAAGAGGTTTGCGGAGGCTTTTTGCGGAGCCAAGGGCAAGCTCTACCATACGCATATGTTGCTGGAGGCTTATCAGTGCCTGGAGGTGCGTAAGCCCGCTGGGGTGAGGGGATGCCTGGAGCAGGCCGGGGACAAGCATGTCCCGGTGATTGCCGGTTTTTTGGCCGGGTTCATGAAGGATGCATTCGGCGAGAGGCTTCGGGCGGAAGATTTTTTGACCATGGCAGCGGAGGATGCCGCATCCGGCGATCTGTATTTGTGGATGGCAGAGCATAGCCCTGTATCGATGGCCAAAATCACCCACCGTTCTGCCAGACATGCACGGATTAATGATGTATATACCCCTTCCGGCCACCGCAAGCAGGGCTATGCCAGCGCATTGGTTGCTGCACTGTGCGGCCGGCTGCTGGACGAAGGGTTAACACCGGTGCTCTATGCGGACGGCAAAAATCCGGACTCCAACAAGGTCTATCAGTCCATCGGCTTTCAGCACGCAGGCCAAATTGCAGATCTCAAGTTTGACTAAGCGTATAAGTACTTAAGCAGAGTTTTCAGGCAGCAGGGAATTCCTGGTTTCACTGTCCTGACGAAATTTGACTTGCTGCCCCCATGTTGACTATGCTAATACAAAGTGCAAATAATCACACATACAAAGAGGCATTTGTGTTAAGGGGGACGGGCATCATGGAGAGGCTGCAGGTATGGCCGGAGAAGTTCAAAAAGTTTTTTCTCAATAACCGATTTGTGGTAACACTGCTGATTGTGCTGCTGATCGGAGTAAACATTCTGGTGTTTGCCAAAATTCCTTTTATCTTCAAACCGATTTCAGTCCTGCTGCATACCGTAGCCGCACCGCTGCTGCTGTCGGGAATTGCCTACTATCTGTTGAATCCGCTGGTTGACCGGATGGAGAAGAGGAGCAAGATCAGACGCCCTTACGGCATCGTCATCCTGTTTCTGCTTATCGCCGGTATCATAACGCTGATTCTGCTTACGGTAATACCTATGATCCGCACCCAGCTGGTTGGACTGATTGATAATTTTCCTAAATATAGTGACCAGATTGAGCAGGAATTTATCAACCTGACCGGCAGTAAGCTGTTCGAACAAATTCAGGAGAATGTAGGAACGGATTTCACTGACATCACAAGCAAAGTAACCACTTGGGGGACCTCTTTCCTGAACAATGCCGTGAACGGCGTCGGGAATTTTGTGGGGGCGCTGACGGAAATTGTGCTGGCACTGGTAACTACTCCCTTTATTCTGTTCTATCTGCTGCGCGACGGCAAAAGGCTGCCCGATTACCTGATGAGATTCATCCCAACCGCACTGCGGCCGCAGACCCGCATGGTCATGTCGGAAATGAACAGCCAGGTGGCTTCCTATATCCGCGGGCAGATCATTGTCAGCTGCTGTATCGGCGCCTTGCTCTACATCGGGTATTTGATTATCGGACTCGAATATTCGCTGGTACTGGCGATTGTCGCTGCCTGCACAGCGGTCGTGCCCTATCTTGGTCCGGCAATTGCGATTACTCCGGCCTTGATCGTCGCGCTGGTGACTTCTCCGTTCATGCTGCTGAAAATGGTGTTCGTGTGGACCGCAGTCCAATTGATTGAAGGCAAGTTCATTTCCCCGCAAATCATGGGCAAATCACTGAAGATTCATCCGATTACGATTATCTTTGTCATTATTTTTGCCGGAAAAATGTTCGGAGTGCTCGGAATCATTCTGGCTGTGCCGGGCTATGCTGTGCTGAAAGTGGTCGTTACCCATGTCTTCCAGTGGTTCCGCTTCCGCTCAGGACTCTATAAGCAAATTGAAGAAACCAAGGAATAACGGGAAGAGGTAGATAGGTATGACAGCAACACTGGTTACCACTCAATATGGAAAGCTGCAGGGTAAGGAGGAGGAGGGTGTGAAGGTGTGGCGCGGGATTCCTTTTGCCGCTCCGCCGGTCGGGAAGCTGCGGTTCCGTGCACCACAGCCGCCGCAGCCGTGGGATTCCGTCAGAGATGCCTTTTCGTTCGGTCCGGTCAGCCATCAGCCTGTCAGCACCAGCAGCACCCGGTTTGGCGGACTATCCCCAGAGTATTCTGAAGACTGCCTCTACCTGAATGTCTGGTCTCCTGCAGAAGCCGGGGAGAGCTTGCCGGTAATGGTCTGGATCCATGGGGGGACCTTTGTGACCGGAGCAGGAAGCCAGCCGATGTTCGACGGTGCCCGCATGGCCCGTAACGGCAGGGTTGTTCTGGTTACGGTGAATTACCGGCTGGGACCGTTCGGATTTCTGCATCTGTCCCCATTTGGCGGGGACCTAGCCTCCAATGCAGGCCTCCTGGACCAAATTGCCGCCCTGGAATGGGTGCAGAGCAATATTGCCGCCTTCGGCGGGAATCCGCAGCGCGTCACCGTGTTTGGAGAATCCGCAGGCAGTATGAGCATCGCTGCACTGCTGGCGATGCCTGCCGCGGGCGGCCTGTTCGCAGGCGCGATCATGGAAAGCGGAGCCGCCCAGAGCCTGCCGCCGCAGCAGGCGCAAGAGATCGCTGCTGCGCTGCTGGCTGAGCTGGGGCTTACGCCAGGCAGCGGGCTGGCGCTCCTGGACCATCTTCCGGCGGAGCAGATTATGGAAGCTGCGGCACGGATGACCTATAAGCTGTCCGGTGAAGCGCTCAGCATGTTTTTTCAGCCGGTCGTGGAGCCGGCCACGTTGCCGGCAGACCCTGCCGAAGCTGTAGCGGGCGGAGCAGCACGCGGGATTCCGCTGCTGATCGGCACTAACCTCCATGAAGGGAACCTGTTCTTCCGGGAAGAACGCCCGGGTGAAAGCTTCGAGCAATCACTGAAATCGCTGGAGCTGCTGATGGGCATTGACGATCTGGCGGAGCTTGCCGAAGGTTACCCGAAATCCTGGGAGGGACAGGCAGAGTTCCTGACCGACCTTTTTTTCTGGGGCAGCTCGATTGCCTTCGCTGAGAGCCAGTCGGCGGCAGCACCTGTGTGGATGTACCGCTTCGACTGGACAGTTGAAGGCCACCCGCTGCTGGAGAAGGCGGTTCACGGCGCTGAAATTCTGTACGTGTTCGGCAACCTGCATCTGCTGAAGCAATATGGCTTGGCGGTAACTCCAGAAATGCAAAGGCTGTCCGAGGTGATGCAGAAGACCTGGACGGCGTTTGCGCATCACCGAAATCCTTCCATTGCTAATCTGGAATGGCCGCAGTACAGAACAGACTCGCGTGCGACTGTTATCTTTGACGGGGAGACGCGGGTGGTGCAGGACCCGGATGGGGACAAACGCCGGCGTTTGTTTTCCGCGCAGTCCAATTGGCCTAAGGTTTATTCCGCCGGGGCCAGCGATCCACGGGGCTGATTGATTACCATGAGGCCTGAGAGTAGGCGAGTATATTTGAAGGATTAATTTCCGGTTGATTGCACTTTGTACACCAGTTGATTGCACTTTGTACAATAGAAAGCTGAGAGTTTTACGGCGAATGGCATTCTGCTGTATTTCGTGCAGTAGATTTTCTTGATTTGAGCCAAAAGCGTCTTTTTCGCCCGGTTCTGCTGTACAGAGTGCAACAGATTCCATTTTCCCGCTGATTTAGGGATCATCTATTGTATAAAGTGCAATTGAATGCCGCCGGGCGCTGCCTGACACATAATTTCGAACAGGCTCAGCTTGGCCCAGCTTCTGAATAGCCCCGCTTCCTACTTCATTTCACAAATTCAGTCTACTTCAACGAGGTATACCCCGTCTTCTCTACCAGTTCCTGCCCTTCTGCCGACTGAATCCAGTCCAGAAACGGCTGGACATTCGGATTAACACTTCCTGCGGTTACGGCATAAAATTCGGTAGTCATCGGATACTTTCCACTGCGTATGCCCTCTTTGTCAGGCTGCACACCATCGATAGCCAGCAGCTTGATGTGATGATTTGCATTCATCTCCGAGGCATAGAACAAAAAGCTGAAGCCCAGCGCATTTTTGAAGTTGCGGTAGTCGGAGGTCTGGCTGATGATGCCGCTCATCAAATCCATCACATCCTCCTGCGGGGGTGTCATCAGCGTTCGCCCAGCCATGACTTTCTCAAGCATGGTCTGGCTGCCGCTGCCCTGGTCCCGCTGAAAGGCCCGGATGCGTTCATTTTTACCGCCAACCTCTTTCCAGTTCCTCACTTTGCCGGAATAAATGTCTTTAACCTGGTCTGTGCTCAGGGAAGATACCGGGTTGCGTTTGTTGACAAAAAAGACAAATGCTTCGCGCCCGATCGGCGTGAGCTTCAGCTCCTTGCCTGCCCGCTTGGCCTCTTTCTGCTGGGCGGGAGAGGGGGCTGCGGCAAAGATAATGTCACTGTCCCCGGCAATCAGCCGTTTGTAAGCAAAGGCGGTGGAGGAGCATATAACGGTGTTCTCATCATTAACTTCATATGGGTCGTAATTGTCTTCCGGGTACACTGCCTGTACAAAAGCGGAATAGAGCGGATAAAGCGCGGTTGCTCCATCCAGACGCGGAAGCTGGTCATTGATATGATAGGATGCGGGTTTATCCAGTACTGCTGCCTTGGAGAGGTTATCGAACGGCTTGTACTCCGTAAGGTCAACCTCCCGGTCATCGACTACAGCGAAGCTGTTGACATAGGCTCTGTTCAGCTCGTATCCGGCTGTGGCCAGCAGGCAAAGCCCGGCAAAGACGGCAATGCCCAGGTTCCGGGTCCGGGGGGAGAGCCATTGGAAGACCGTCATGACGAAATAAGCAGCCAGCCCGCAGGCGACGACAACGATAAGCGGTGCGTAGAAAGTCAGTCCAAGGGTTAGTGCAGTAATGAAGTACCCGATAAATCCGGCGAAAGCAAGGACAATCAGGATCAGGACAGTATACAGCAGATTCAGAGCGAAGGATCTTTTCACAGCAGCCTCTCTTTCCTGAAGCAAAATATGGATACACATCCATTTCTATTATATCTAAAATATCATACTTTCTTCCAAATTTTGAGCCGGATCAGCCCCTAAGAATGCTATGGCGATGAAAAAACTGTGAATATTTTCATAAGGGACTGGACGAAAAGCGCAAACGGCGTTATTCTGAGATTGTGAAAAATATAACGGAATACAAGATTCTCGGGGTAAGGTGAAATTCCTGACCGGCGGTGATGTTCAAAGCGAACTAAGCCCGCGACTTCTTTTCTCTGAAGCCAGAGAAGAGGACTGATCTGGTGCCATTCCAGAGCCGACGGTAAAGTCCGGATGGGAGAGGATCATAAGGACGAAGAAGTCAGGTTTATTTCTGATGTCTTTGCCCTAAACAACCCCCGGTTTACGCCCTTTTCAGGCGTTTTCGGGGGTTTTGGTCTCTTATCGAGGGTTTGTATCGACAAGGAGAATGAGTTATGAGTCAAGCTACTGCTTCATCTTCAGGAGTCCGCACAGCGCCGCTGCGCAGCGGATTCTGGTTGGTCGTCCTAGGTGCGGCGCTGTGGGGCGTCGATCCGCTGTTCCGCATCATCCTGCTGAAATCACTGACCTCATCGCAGATTGTGCTGCTGGAGCATGTTGTGCTCTTTCTGGCTGCAGCCCCTGTGCTCTGGCGCCACCGCGCCGAACTGAAGGGGGTCCGGCTGCGCCAGGCTGCGGCACTGCTGATTGTATCGTGGGGCGGCTCCGCCGTGGCGACGATTCTGTTCACCCAAGCCTTGGCAAGCGGGGACTTCAATGCGGTTCTTCTGCTGCAAAAGCTGCAGCCGCTGTTCGCCATCGGCCTGGCCGCTGTCATTCTGAAGGAACGCTTGCCCAAAAACTTCGGCCCGCTGATTGTCGTCGCTCTGGCGGGAACATACCTGCTGACCTTCGGCTGGACCATTCCCTTCGGGCATGTGAACAGCTTCATCAGCATCAGTAGTCTGATGGCGCTGGGAGCAGCCGCATTATGGGGCGGTTCTACGGTTATGGGAAGATACCTGCTAGGCTCCATGAAGTACGAGACGGTTACTTCACTGCGCTTTATCCTGGCGCTGCCCTTGCTGTTCGTGATTACGAGCATGGAGGGAGCCCCTTGGCAGATCCATGGCGGGCTGGGCACATCTGCAGCCATTGGGATCAATCTGCTGCTGCAGGCGCTGCTGCCCGGACTGCTCAGCATGCTGCTCTATTACAAAGGCCTTAACACCACCAAAGCATCCTATGCAACGCTCGCCGAGCTCAGCTTTCCAATGACGGGTATCCTGATCAACTGGATTGTTTATCATCAGCTTGTCACCTTGCCGCAAATTGTCGGCTTTGCACTGATCTGGACGGCGCTGTTCTTCATTTCGGGCCAGCAGAGCCGGCAGCCAGTTCCGGCTACCCTGGATTTATCCAAAACCAATCAGCGCAGCGCCTGAGGGGAGTGACCCCAGGGCATGATGCACCAAGAAGATGCCTCCTTAGCCATATGGCCGGGAGGCTTTTTTATTACGTCTGCCCGTTTTACTAACCAGGTGGAAAGATTCTCCTGAGGGGGAATAAAAGAGATTACCCCCAAGGAGAGGCTTTACTACCTGCACCGAAAAACTCCTAAAGTTGTTTGGAATTTCGGCGCTCCAAAACCCGCTACTGGCGAATGACGGGACTCCGGCTGGCGTAAAGGATGGGAATCCAGACTACATGAAGGCACAAACAGTCTTGTTTTCGCCGAGATCCCCATCTTTATATAAGCCGTCTCGAAAACTGTATTTGTTCTTTAGTTGGGCAGGCGTAGATATTTTAAGCAATGAACCAGAGATGGCAGCACAGCTGAGCGTAATGGGGGCACGCAGGTAAAATATTTGATTTGAATCTAAACAATTGGCCGCTGCTTCTGATAAAATGAGGTAATCCTCAGGAGCACTGCTTGTATAGCATAGAGGCAAAGTTAACCTTATATAACCCGACTTACGACAAAGGAGTGGAACAATGGGTTTCCAATTCATCCTCCTGGCCGTCATCATGTCAATGGCCATCAGCCGGTTGATCGGAACAGAGATCAGCCTGAAAAAACAGATTCTGGCCGCTGTCGCCAGCGTCATTGCAACCTCGGCTATTTACTGGTTTGGCTATTTGCGCGGCCGTGATCCGGGTACCTTCGGGGCCGACGGCTGGATATGGCTCGTTTCTATGGTTGTGGTGTCCATGCTCTTTTATTTGCTGTTCGAGATGTTCGATCCTCTGCCCATTGGCGAACGGAGCAGCGAGATCAGGAACCCGTTCCGCAGGTTCGCAGCCTGGTGGCAAAGGCAGCGCCGATATATCCAGGTGCTGATTATTGCGCTGCGGCATGGCGTAGGCCGCAATCTGTCGGCCAGACGAACGCCGGAGTCGTATCAACGGCTCGCGGTCTCTCTGCGCAGGACGCTGGAGGACTGCGGCGGTTTCTTCATCAAATTCGGCCAGGTGCTCTCCACCCGCTCGGACCTGCTGCCTGCCGAATTTATCAATGAACTGTCAAAGCTGCAGGAGAATGTATCCCGTCTGACCACAGCGGAAGTGGAGGCAATTCTGAATAAGGAGCTGCCGCAGCCGAAGGACGAGATGTTCCTCGAATTCGAAATGGAGCCGCTTGCCGCAGCCTCCATCGGGCAGGTTCACCGAGCGGTGCTGCGGCAGAACCGCGAGAAGGTTGTCGTCAAGCTGCTTCGTCCCCGCATTACCGCCGCGCTTCAGCGGGATCTCGATATCCTGGTGCGCTTTGCCGCCTGGACGGCGAACAAATCGGTATGGGCACGTAAGATTGGCTTTACGGATCTGGCCCGCGGATTCTGTGAAGCTATGAAAGAGGAGACTGACTTTCGGATCGAAGCGCGAAATTTTGCACAGGTGGCGGCTTCCCTGGCAGACAGCCGGACTAAGGTCAGGATTCCGCATGTTTACAAGGAGGCCAGCAACTCCAAAATCCTTGTAATTGAGTATATGGACGGCATGAGCGTCAAGAGCAGCACTGCCGTTCTGGAAGCACGCGGCATTGACCGCCGTGAAGTCCAACGGCAAATTTTTGATTGCGTGCTGGAGCAGATTTTTTTCAAGGGCATTTTTCATGCCGATCCCCATCCGGGCAATGTCTACATCCTCAATGACGGGACGCCCGCACTGCTCGATTTCGGATCGGTTGGACGGCTCGGCACACTGCAGCAGGATGCGCTGAAGCGGCTCTTGATCGGATTCGAGCACCGCAACACCTATGTCGTCATGGAATCGCTGCTGCTGCTGGTTGAGTCGCGGCCCGGTGTAGACAAGGAAGGACTGGAGCAAGCGGTCAGCCAACTGCTGGTGCAGACGGCATATGATCCGGCGGGGGGCTCGGAGGCATTCATTCAAGGTCTGTTCCGGATGATCGCTGAATTTGAGTTTTCGTTCTATCCTAATGTGGCTGGCGCTTTCCGTTCACTGATTACGCTAGAGGGTACATTGCTGCAATTGAACCCCTCGTTCAGCCTGATGAATGAAGCCCGGAGGTTTGTGCAGGAGCATTCGCCGGAATTTATGCCGGCCGGAGGCTCCGCCGATTGGAAGCAAACGGCCGCGGACGAACTGTTGGAGCTGCTGCCTGTCATCCGCAAGCTGCCTCGGCGGCTGGACAATCTGACTTCCATGCTGGAGAAGGGTGAAGTTTCGATCAAGGTCGGTTTTTTTGCTGACAAAACGAATGCTTCGTTCATCACCCGTTGGATTTCTCAGTTATTGCTCGCCTTTATCGGAACTGCCTTCGGTGGGATTTCCATCGGTTTGCTGTACCTGGGGGACCGCGGCGGCGGGGAAGGTGCGCAATTTGTTACACTGTTCGGTTACACCGGTCTGGTGATTAGTGCGGTGCTGCTCATACGGGTTGCGATCTATTCGGTAAGGAATTTAAAGCAGATGAAGGAGTAAAATATACGTGGAAATCTTGCTCCCCCCGGCCGTTGGGACGGGAACTTGCGAAACGACGGTGAGTGGGTCAAGCGTGAAGAGAACGGATAGTAAGACAGCGTAAAGCTGGAGTCTGCCGGGTGAGGGTGCGGGCTGAATCCATTGGCAATACAAAGAGAAGGCAGGCCGGGATTTTCCCTGGTCTGCCTTTTGTGCAGGTTAAGAGTAAAAATAAGCCTTTTCTCCCATACTACCGTTATTCTTGAAATATAAGACTTGGAAGCTGCTCATCAGATCCTGTAGGAGGTGTCCGCGCATGACTGCCTATCCGGCTCCCGCTATTTACATACAGCTCAAAAACCGGGTGACGGTGCCCAAAGGCAAAGACGTTCTGCTGCGTGATGTGGCCTATCTAATTACCGATCCGGAGTGGAGAGAACCGCTGTATTCACTGCTGGTGCTGGACCCGGTCCAAAGCGACGGCAACCTGATCCTGATTGATCTGCTGACGGTCATTCCCAAAATCCATGAGCTTGTGCCCGGTGCCGACATTCAGCCGATCGGCGAGGGCCGGACGCTGGTGCAGATTGAAGGGCCGGCGGAAGCACGCAAGCCGTCCATTGCCTTGTTTGTGCTGGTCTGGCTGCTGCTGTTCTTCGGCTCTGCTCTGACGATTATGAATTTCCATGCGGATGTCAGCATGCTGGAGGTGCAGGTCAGGATTGTGGAGATGCTGACGGGCCGCCGGGACGAGCATCCGTATGTCTTTCAAATTGCCTATTCCCTGGGCATCGGATTTGGCATGGTGATTTTTTTCAACCATCTTTTTAAGAAAAAATGGAATGAAGAGCCGACTCCGCTTGAAGTGGAAATGTTCCTTTATCAAAAAAATATTGACCACTATGTAGTCAACGAGGAGTACAGCAAAATGAAAAACCATGGCGATGAACCCTCCAGGCACCCCGAGAGGGGGAAAAGGTCATGACCGCACAGCTGTCGCTGGGGCTGCACCTGCTGCTGGGGATTGCCGGAGGCATTGCGGTGGGCGGCGGGGTAATCGCTCTTTTCATTGTGCTGGACATGGTACCACGGCTGGCCCAGCTGACATCCTCTTACGATAAAGTGCATTGGTATGAAGGAGCAATGATCGGGGGCTCGCTGCTTGGCACCATGTCTGATTTCTGGAATTGGCGGATTTCCGCCGGGCCACTGGCAGAGCTGGGGGTAGGTCTGTTTGACGGGGTTTTTGTGGGTATGCTGGCTGCGGCGCTGACCGAGGTGCTGAATGTGCTGCCCATCCTGGCCAAGCGCCTGCGTATGACCCATCTGCTTTTCGGGCTGCTGATGGCGATGGTCTGCGGCAAGGTCGCCGGCTCTTTGTTTGATTGGTTTGTGTACCAACAGTAAAAGGAGGTTATGGTGTGGTTAGGTATGTTCACAGCGGAGATTTTATCGAAGTTCCAAAAGACAAGACCCAAACGGCCGGCGGAGACAGTGGGGAGATGATGGAAGAAAGGCCAGAGGCGACGGTTGAAGTGGAAGGCAATTCTGTATCCGGTGCCGGGAATGGTGCGGGAACTGCCGGGGAGAATGCGGCTGATTCAGAGACAGGGACACAGGATGTGGAAGCGTCAGCGGAGCTGGGAGCAGGTAATGTGGAGCAGCAGGAGACGGAGCAAGGAGACGGGGAGGCCGGTTCCGCAGCCGTGGACCCGGCAGCTTCTGAAGAGAACCAGGACCAGGATGCGGACGAAGAGAAGGCGTCCGGTACAGAGCCGGCCAAGAAGGACGCTAAGGGGTTCCTGGCATCTTTGTTCAGTGACGACGAAGATAAAGATAAGGAACCGGATGAAGCCGGAACCGGCGGGACAGATGGCGCAGATGGCGGAGATGGCAATACCGTGGGCAGCGGAGAGGACAGTAGAGAGGATTCGGGTGCAACCGGATATGGGGCTGAAAGTTCATCTGAGACTGCCGCCTCTGAGAATCGTTCCACAGCAGCAGATTCCGGCCAGGGAGGCCTCAGCTGGGACCGCGGGATGGACCCGAACGCGCAGGATGCAGAAGCCTCGGAAGAACTGGGATCACAGGACACAGAAGCCTCGGAAGAGTTGGGAACACAGGATGCAGAAGCCTCGAAAGAGCCGGGGTCACAGGATGCAGAAGCTTCGGACGAGCTGGGTATGCAGGATGCAGAGGCCTCGGAAGAACTGGGTGCGCAGGAGCCGGAGCGCGGCAAAAAAGGTTTTTTTGCCAGATTGTTCGGGGATGACGAAGAGTCAGAAGACGATGCAGCTCAGGCTGAGGACGAAGGAACTCCGGCTGTACAGCCACAGGAGGGGGCAGCAGGCAAAACCCTGGGCCAGCCGGAGAAAAACGGGAAAAGTGCAAAGAAAGATGCTGCTGGCGGGGCTGAAGCGAAGAAGTCCGAAGATCCGATGCAAAAGAAACGCGATGCCGAACGTTCCGATTCTCTGGAGGAATCGATCATTTACTGGCAGGGCAGTGACAACATCCCAGTCAACCTTGAGGATACCAAAAAGACACTCGTCGAGGTCATGGGCCTGAATTCGTCTTTTGACGTAGTGTTCCGGGAAATGACCTTTGGCGGACACAAGGCAGCGCTGCTGTGCATCAGCGGGTTCGCCAAGGATACGATTATCGATGAAATTCTGAAGCGTCTGACCTATCTGACTCCGGAGAATATTTCTGCGGATGTGCTGGCCAGCTTTATGAGCGAATACATTCCCCACATTCAGGTGGAGAAGGGAGACGTCCTTAGCGAGAGTATTACCAAAGTGCTGTCGGGAATGAGTGTTTTCTTCCTGGAAGGTGAAGCTGAAGTTATTATTATGGACACCCGCTCCTATCCCTCGCGCAGTCCGGATGAACCGAGTATTGAACGGGTGGTGCGGGGAGCGCGCGACGGCTTTACGGAAACGCTTCTGAGCAATGTTGCGCTGGTTAGAAGACGTGTCCGGGACCCCGGGTTGAAATATGAGATGCATCAGGTGGGCCGCCGGACCCGTACCGATGTCTGCGTGGCCTATATTGACGATATCGTTGACAAAACACAGGTGAAGGCTGTGACCGACAAAATTAAGGATGTGAACATCGATGGAATCCCGCTTGCGGACAAGCAGCTCGAAGAAGCGATCGTCGGCGGAGGCTGGAATCCCTATCCGCTGGTGCGGTATTCAGAGCGTCCGGACGCTGTCGCTTCCCATCTGCTGGAAGGCCGGGTGGTAATTTTCGTAGATACTTCCCCGAGTGTGATGATTTTGCCGACCACCTTTTTTGATTTGTGCCAACATGCGGAGGAGAACCGCCAGACACCGTTTATGGGCACGTATCTGCGCTGGGTGCGGTTCATCGGGATTTTTGCCTCCTTGTTCCTGCTTCCGCTCTGGATGCTGCTTGTGATCCATCCGGAGCTTAAACCGGCGATGCTTGAATTCATCGGGCCGCAGAAATCGGCCAAAATTCCGCTGCTCGCCCAATTCCTCTTTGTCGAGCTTGGGGTCGATCTCCTGCGCATGGCTGCCGTGCATACCCCGACTCCGCTAGGCTCGGCTATGGGTCTCATTGCCGCAATTCTGGTTGGGGACATTGCTGTCCAGACTGGTCTTTTCGTCAATGAGGTTGTGCTCTATATGGCTATAGCCGCAATCGGCATGTTTGCAACGCCCAGCTACGAGCTGGGGCTGGCCAACCGGATTGTCAGGCTTGTGCTGCTGCTCGCTGTGGCCGCATTCCAGGTGCAGGGCTTTATGATCGGCACCACCCTGCTTATAATCCTGCTTACGACGCACCGCTCCTACAATTCATCATATATGTGGCCGTTTATACCATTTAATGCAAAGGCAATGGGGGAGATCATTATCCGCCGGCCTGTGCTGAACTCCAAAACAAGGCCTTCCTCCAACAAAACAAGAGACAATACGCGGATGCCGCCGGTTCCGGAGAAGAAAAGCTAATCGTAGGAAAATACAAATCAACTGCAAATTAGTCCATTCAATGGTGTTCCCACTGTCTGTTATACTGAATACACTAAATAGATAGGGTGGAACAAGAATTTCCACAGAAATTGGAGGACTGCGCAAATGTTTTTACACGGGACGAGCCGAATTAATGATGCCAATCATCTGGAGATCGGCGGATGTGATGTGACCGAATTGAAGGCGGAATATGGTACCCCGCTGTATATAGTGGACGAGCAATTAGTCCGTCGCCGCTGCCGCGAGTACATGGAAGCTTTTACAGCATCCGGTCTCGGGTTCCAGGTGGCCTATGCCAGCAAAGCCTTCTCAGTAATGGCGATGTGCCGTTTGGCTGACGAGGAAGGACTATCGCTGGACGTTGTCTCCGACGGTGAGCTGTACACCGCGCTGCAGGCGGGATTTCCGGCTGAGCGCATCCATTTTCACGGCAACAACAAAACGCCGGATGAGATCGAAATGGCGATTGATGCCGGGATCGGCTGCTTCGTAGCCGATAATCTGGTGGAGCTGCACATGCTGCAGGCCATTGCCCTGCGCAAGGAAGTCACAGTGAATATTCTGCTGCGCGTGACTCCGGGCGTAGAGGCGCATGCCCACCATGCGTATGCCTCCACCGGACAGACCGATTCGAAATTCGGCTTCGATATTGGAAACGGCGCTGCACAGGAAGCGGTAAAACTCGCCTCGGCACAAAGCAATCTGCAGCTGCTCGGTGTTCATTCGCACATCGGCTCACAGATTTTTGAAACCGAAGGTTTTGAGCTGGCGGTTGAGCGTATTGCCGAATTCACGCGCAAAGTGAAGGAAGAACTCGGTGTAGAGTTCCCGGTGGTTAACCTCGGCGGCGGCTTCGGTATCCGTTATGTCGAAGGCGATACACCGCTGCAGGTGTCCGAATATGTGGCAGCTATCACAGGTGCCGTGAAGAAGCATTTTACCGGCATTAGCGAGAAGCTGCCGCAGATCTGGGTAGAGCCGGGCCGCAGCATTGTGGGCGATGCCGGAACTACGCTGTACACTGTGGGCACGAACAAAGAGATTCCCGGGGTGCGCAAATATGTTGCCGTTGACGGCGGGATGACGGATAATCCGCGTCCGGCGCTCTATGAATCCAAATATGAGGCGCTGCTGGCCAACCGTGCCGCAGAACCGAATGAAGAAACGGTTTCGATTGCCGGCAAATGCTGCGAGAGCGGCGATATGCTGATCTGGGATGTGGAGCTTCCGAAGGTAGAGAGCGGGGATCTGCTCGCCGTAGCCTGCACAGGGGCATACAACTACTCCATGGCCAGCAACTATAACCGGATCCGCCGTCCGGCGGTGGTGTTCGTCCAGAACGGGCAGAGCGACCTTGTGGTCCGCCGCGAGAGCCATCAGGACATTATCGCCAACGATATTATTCCGGCGCGCATTGCGAAGCAGACGGTGGCGAAGTAAGTCATTTTCTGCGGCAGACGGGGCGGACAATGCATAAGGTTGCAGCAGGCGGAAGGACTTCCGCCTGCTTTGCTTTGTGCGTCATTTCATAGTAAACTAATAAACATGTTCCATATCTGTTATTTCGAAAGGGGTATTTACATATGGCAAAGCAAGCGAAAATTACTCTCGAAAATGGCGGCGTCGTGCTGCTTGATCTGTTCGAAAAGGATGCACCCAACACGGTTGCCAACTTTGAGAAGCTGGCCAAAGAAGGCTTCTACAACGGTCTGGTCTTTCACCGCGTAATCCCGGGTTTCGTAGCTCAAGGCGGCTGTCCAAACGGTACAGGCTCCGGCGGCCCTGGATACACCATCGACTGCGAAATCAACCCGAACAAGCATGAGCGCGGTACCCTCGCTATGGCGCATGCCGGCAAGAACACAGGCGGAAGCCAGTTCTATATCTGCTACGCTCCACAGCCGCATCTTGACGGCGTACACACAGTATTCGGCAAGGTGGTAGAAGGTATGGACAAGGTTGATGCTTTCCAGGGACGCGACAAAATGACATCGGTGGAAATTATCGAAGCTTAAGTTTTAATATTTCGGGCTTTTCCCGTTTGCGCGACAAGCAGACTTCCGTTATGGAAGTCTGCTTTTTGGCGTTTTTTTCGTTGTTCTGCTAGTTACAGCGTGTGTTCACGGCCGCTTTTACGGGCATTCAAACGCTGCGGAAACCAGAAGAACACAAGATACATCAGGAGAAATACCACAAAGGCAAACACCTCTTCCACCAGCAGATAGTACGGGTAGGGACCAAAATAATCCAAAACTGAAAACGTGCCCGGCTTGTGCGCCAGAAACATATAGTTGGCCCCGAGAATCCGGTCTGCGGCATAGACGGCGGCTGCCACAATATTGAGGCAGAGCATGGTGAAGAACAGCGATTTCCAGGTTGGCTTATAACCCTCTATCCAGGTCATGTACAGTGATGCCAGAATAATCCCGCCATGGGCGGTGAAGAACAGCAGGAAGCGGAAATGGGGAAAAGGATACACCAGATTGGGTGTAAGCAGCGCAATGAATGCACCGCCGATTCCTGCAAAATAAAGAAAGGCGTATAGCAGACGGCTCCGGGTAAGCAGCATCACAATGGATAAAAGCAGCGTGATTCCGCATAGTTCCAGCGGCAGGGAATTTCCTTTTTCCCAGACCTCCTGAGTGATGTACCACAGCTGCAGACCGCCCTCGGAGAACAGCAGCACAGCAACCAGCAGCAGGCGGATAGACTGCTTAAGTCCCGGGTTGGAACGGATTGCCCGGCGCAGGCCAAAGAGTATCACACAGAAACATGCGACTAAAGATATAGCGATCCAATGCGAAACCGAGAACATGATGAAATCGATATCATGCTGCCTGTCGAAAAAAGTGTTGTGGCTCACAGCTTTCCCCCTTGAAAGACGAGAAATAATTGGCAAAAATAAAATTCTGAAATTTTAACAATTTCTGATTCTAATGATCTACACTAAGGTGATATAAGTATATATCGCAGTCTCTAGCCAGAAAAGAAAAAAACGCAGAACCTTCACATAAGATAGTCGCAGGATTTTCCGGAATACATAACTGGCTTTCAAGCGGAATATGTCTTAACCTGGGCGTTCGGCGGTAATCTTCGGCAGCGGCAAGAGGATTTTGCGAATCCGATCATAGAATGGGGAATGGGGGCTTTATAAGTATGGTGAAAAAAAGAATTAGTGTGGCCTTGGTCGTCCTCATGCTGTTTGTACAGTATGCATACGGCATCGGGTTTGGTATGAAGGCTACGGCTGCAGGAATTGAGAATGACCGGGACATTATTACCAGTGTGTCGATGGCCGTATATGGGCCGGATGGGCAGACGGTAACAGGCAGCGTGTATGACGTTGATTCCACCGTGAAGCTGGATTATACGTGGGCGCTGCCTAACGGTCATGGCTACGTTGCCGGGGACACGTTTGCGTTCCAGCTCCCGGCGCAATTTGAGCTGTTCAATGACATTAACGGTTCACTGGTATCCGATGATGGGGAGGTGGGCAGTTTCTCAGTCAGCCAATCCACACACCAGGTGCTGATGACCTTCAACAGCTACATCGAAACTCATGACAATGTTCAAGGTACGTTAAGTATTAATACCCAATTTGATAAAAAAGTCATCTCGGGCAGCACGGTGCAGGAAATTGTGTTCCCGGTCAATGGCGGCTCTCAGACTATTGTTGTGAACTTCAAGCCTTCTGTAGGTTCAACGATCGAGAAGAAAGGCATCTCCGGCGGGTTTAATGCGAATCACATTGACTGGACCGTCGATGTCAACAAGAAGCTGGAGGCGGTAGCGGGTGCTGTGGTTACAGACCCGATTCCTGAAGGCTTGTCCCTGGACAGCACCGTTACACTTGCGGTCTATCAGCTGTCGGTTCAGCTGGATGGCACGGTCACAGTGGGGTCATTGCTCGACAGCAGCAAGTATACCGCCGAAGTAACGGACGGAACGCTGAAGGTATATTTTAAGGACCCTGTAATCACAGGCGCTTACCGGATTGCCTATACGACGGCTGTTGTCAGCGATACGCTGAGCAGCTTCACGAATACTGCGTCTTTTAGAGGGGATGGCCGTGAACCTGTCAGCTCCTCTGCTACCGTGACCATCGAACGCGGCGGAAGCCTGAACAAACTGGCTACGAATTATGAATGGGGCAAACAGGTGATTTCCTGGGCCATTGAATACAACTACAACAATAAGGCGATCCCGCAAGGCAGCGGGGTGCTGACCGATTTGTTCAACAACTCGCAGGAGCTGGTTCCGGGCTCGGTGAAGGTCTATCCGGTGACGCTGGACTCCTCGGGGGCGGCTATAAAAGGCACTGCCCTGACAGAGAACGAGGACTACACGGTGGCGGACGTAACCCATGAGAATAAAAAGGGCTTCAAGCTGGAATTTTTGAACAATATCTCTTCAGCGTTCCGCATTGAATACAAAACCAAGTCGGCGGACCGTGTACTCACGGATACAACGATCACCAATACAGTTTCGGACAGCACCTACAGCGTGGAGGCTTCACAGCTGATCCGGTCGGCAATCATTTATAAAAACCTCTCGGGTGTCGATTACAAGAACCATACAACGGACTGGAAAATTACCCTGAATGGCGACGGCTACCCGATGAATGATGCAGTCGTTACGGATAGCTTCCCGCAGGGAGGGCAGAAGTTTATTCCGGGGACTCTGGTCGTAAGGAATGAAAGCGGCACAGTACTTGGTGCGTCTGCCTATACGCTGGAATATAATTCGCCCGTGAAGCCGAATGCCGGGTTCAAGGTGAAGTTCACCTCACCAATCTCAGGAACCTATACGATCGCTTACCGCACAGAGTTCAGCAATGACTGGCTGTACGGCAGTACGGATAATTTTGTCAACCATGCGCGGATTGATTGGATAGGCGGAGACGGCAAAGCGCTATGGGCTGAAGCGAAAGGGCTGTTCATTCCCCGTGCCGAGGTGAAGAACAATGGCTTCAAAGCCGGTTCTTATAATGCATCCGCCAAAGAGATCACCTGGACCGTAGGAATCAATTACAACAGCAAGTCCATCACGGACCCCAATGTAGCAGACCTTCTGAAATCCGGGCAGGCCCTGGTGCCAGGCTCACTTAAAGTCTACAACATGAATATCAATGCAAAAGGAGATCCATCCCAAGGCTCCGAGGTCAGCGCTGACGCCTATACCTACAGTGTTGGCACCGGCAATGAGCTGAAGGTTAAATTTGCGGATGCCATCAGTTCTGCCTATTACATTGTTTTCAAGACGAGTCTGGATGGACAGCTGATTCATTCCACCGTTGACAATACGGCGAAGCTGCTGGACGGCACCCGAAAAGTATCCAAGGATTTATTCGCCTCGGTCAACATTCCTTACGGTGGTGAATATGTCTACAAAAATGGCCTGCAAAAAGGTGATAAGCTGGATTGGACGATTGCAATCAACCGTTCACAGTCCACTATAAAAAATGCGGTGCTGACCGATATACCGAGCCGGAATCAGATTCTGCTGCCGGATTCCTTCCACCTTTATCCTGCCTCTGCGGGGATGAACGGAGAAGTGACCAAAGGCGGACCCGAATTGGTTAGGGATTCTGATTACACACTCAGTGTCATCACGGATGAGGGCGGCAAGCAGAGCTTCGTGCTCAGTTTCCTGCATGATATTAATTACGCGTATATCCTTGAATACAAGTCTCTGATTGTCGCGAATACAGGGGAAAAGCTGGTGAATACCGTCAATCTCGCCGGCACTAATGTAGAGCGGGTCACCCAGGAAACAACCAAAGAGATTATCGTTGGTGTTTCCAGCGGTTCGGGAACAGGCAGCGGTGTGCGCGGGACCCTGGCGGTTCAGAAGTTGGATGCGGCAGACAGCCAGCTTCCACTCGCGGGGGCGACCTTTGAGCTGTACCGTCTGAACGGCTCCGAACGGGTACTTATCAATACCCGGACCACGGATGCCGCAGGCAGCGCGGTGTTCAACAATATATGGCTGGGAAGCTATGTACTGATTGAGACGGCGGCTCCTGCCGGTTACGCTCTGGATACGCGAGAATATCCGGTTACCATTGGCTCTTCAGCCACAATCAACTTAACGGTGCTCAATAAGAAGCTGGCCCCGGCTACAGCTACGCCGACACCGACGCCTACGCCGACTCCAACACCGTCAACAACACCAACGGAGTCGCCGGGAGCGACCACAACGCCGACAACAGCACCAACGGAGTCGCCGGCAGCAACCATAACACCGTCAGAATCACCGGCGGTGACGCCATCGCCAGCACCGACTTCAGGTCCTACGGTGGCGCCAACGCCATCAGATATTCCGTTTATTCCAATACCAACACCTACAGTGTCCAGTGTACCGGGAATAATCATTGATGAGCCGCAGATTCCTGCAGGGCCCGCAGTAACTCCTACACCTCCTGCAGCTACTGCGGCAGTGTCCCCGTCACCTTCTGCTTCGCCAGCAGCCGGAGGCAATACGGATCCGGATACGCCTATTGACGATGATGTTCCGCTGGGCGGAGTGACTGTCAACGAAGATGACGTTCCGAAAGGAACTGCTGTAAAACCAGCAACTGACGGCAAGCTCCCTCAGACCGGTGAGAGCAGCCCGCTGCCTATATATGCGGCAGGTCTGGCTCTGATCCTTGCCGGGATTATTCTCAGCAGAGTATTCAGAAACCGCAAAGAGTAGGAACTCCGATACAGTATACGCAAAGAGCAGGAACGGTCCGATACGGTATAAGAAGAGCACACGGCAGAATTATTGCCGTGTGCTTTTCGTTCTTGTATGGGGAATTATGTAATGCCAAAAAATGTGGATATTTTGGAGGTTTCAGATGGTATAGGCGGTGCAGGAGGATAGGGTGCTATTGTACCAATGTGAGTACATAGCAAGCCCAAAGACGCTAATCCTGCCTGTTGTATAACCATCCGGGCCTCAGCGTTTCGTTGATTTTGGAACGATGGGGAATCCCTAAAAGCTCCGATTGTTATTCACTCACCGGGGGGGGGTTGTTCTTATTTTGGAATCCGGCGCAAGTGAGCATATTGGTGAATCGAGAGATTGTACACTAAGTGAAATCCATGGCTAACTTCAAATGGACTCTAAGGTGCAAAAGTAATTTCTGCTGTATAAAAGTGATTCTGCCGTCAAAAGTGGCTTCTGCTGTACAAAAGTAGTTTCTTCTGTACAAAAGTGGTTTCTGCTATATAAGAGTGGTTTTGCCGCTAAAAGTAGTTTTTGCTGTACAAAAGTAGTTTCTGCCGTATATAAGGGACTGCGAATCTTAAAAGGAGGAATGCTTGCGGGGGTTGGGGTTGCTGCAGGTGAGTGAAGTGGAATTAGTGAACTTAAATTGGCTCAGAAGCCTTCAGCAGAAGGTATTAGGTGGAAAAAGTAGACTTATTTGAAGCGAATTCACCTGAAATGGCAGGATGTCCCGAATTAAGTATACTTTTTCTCACTAACGCTTGCTGGGGGAGGGGAAGGGAAGAATTAAGTTCACTTTTTCCACTTGAGCTGCCGCTTGATTCAAGGAGGGTTGGAGTTGCAGGGGGTAGAGGAGACATAAAGTTACCCAGGAGTTGAAACTGGGGGCTCCCCGGGCAATCCTAAACCCCGCACGGCAGCGCACTGCCTCAGCGTCCCCAGCAGCCCTCTCAGCCATGAAGCCCTGGAAGTAGCTTCAGCGCACTGCCTCAGCGTTCCCCGCAGCCCTCTCAAGCATGTAGCTCCGGGAGAGCTTCCCGGTTCTGCTTGACCTCCAGCTCCCGGCCGTTTTTTAGTCCTCTTCGTCCTAATAATGCGACTAATACAATCGCCACGCCGGAAGCCAGCAGCAGGTAACCGGATGGAATCCGGTCCAACAGCATCCCATATAGAATCATCCCTGCCGGCGCGATAGCCCCTGAGGCCGTCTCGACAACTGCAAACACTCTTCCGCGATATTCTTCTTCCACCGTTTGCTGCAGGTAAACCTGGACGGGAATATTGATATTCATCACCGTGACGCCCACAAGGAACATCAGCACAAGCAGAAAAAGATAAGCGGTAGTGGCATTGAACGAAAACAGGATGGGAAGCGCCATAGCTATAAACAGCAGGCCAAGTGTGGACAGGCCGAGGATCAGCGAGCCGGCGGGGCTGTTTTTTTGGCGGCGGACGGTCAGCAGCAGGGACATTGCCAGTACACCTGCCGCCAGCATGGCATTAATGGTGCCATATTGGCTGGAAGAGAGCGAAAGGGACTTCACAGCGACAAAGGGCAATACAACATTCAGCGCTACCACGAAAAAGTTCACCCAGAAAACGATGTTGATTACTGCGCGGATGACAGGTTTCTTAAAAACATAGGAGATGCCTCCGGCAAGGCTGCTCCGCAGCTCTGCCAATACTTTGGTTCGCACCTGCGGGACGTCACCGCCAGGGGCTGGATCAGGCAGCTCGCTGTGCACTCCCTCGGCCGTGGAGGGTTTGAACCGCAGACCACAGCTCATGAGGGTCGAAACGGCAAAACCCGCCGCGTTCAGCAGCATGAACAGCTTGAGGGGGACCATGGCGTACAGCATTCCGCCGAGCACTGGAGCGAGCAGGTTGCCGATGGAGCCGGCGATTTGATTGAGCGACCCGGCACGCTGGATTTGTCCCGTCTCCACAAGCTGCAGCAGCGAGGAGGAGACGGCAATTCCATAAAAGGTGGAGCATACGGACAGCAGAACCAAGGACGCATAGACAGGGAACAGGGATACACCTCCCAGGGAGACGGTCAGAAAGGCCAGCATAAGCGTCAGGACGGCGGCAAGGTCAGAGCAGATCAGCAGCTTGCGGCGGTTCATCCGGTCTGCGGTAACGCCGGCGAAGGGCGCAAGCAGAATCCGGGGCAGCAGTCCGCATACCATCGTAACCGCAAAGCTTCCTCCAGAGCCTGTGAGCTTCAGAATATATAGCCCCACAACGAAGGTGTACATCCCGGAGCCCAGGACAGAAGCCAGTTTGCCCGCAAAGAACAGCAGCATGTTCCGGTTGCTTGGAGTCGAAAACATACGGTCATTAATCTTCATGTGAAGCTCCCTTCAATAATAGTTAAATATAATTAAACTTATTCTAAGCTGAAAGATGTTAATATGCAATATAAAGTTAAATTATATTTAACATTGCTTTCTCTGAGTTTTCGTTTACGCTATACTGGAGACAAAATGGACAGAAGGATGGCTCCTATAAATGACAAGCAAACAAACGATTGGAGATAAAATCAAATCTTTGCGTACAAGCAAAAGGCTCACACAGAGTGATCTGGCAGGTGGTGATATGACCAAAAGTATGCTCAGCCAAATCGAAAACGGCAGAGCACTGCCTTCCATGCGCAGTCTGCAAATTTTAGCGGCACGTCTTGGGGTGGACGCAGGCTATTTCCTTGAAGAGGAGGAAAGCGCAGATCTTACCCGCCTGGTGCACGATATGGAAGCCCAGTTCAAGCGCAAAAACTATCAGGCGATTGTATCCGCCGTTAAACCCCTAATGGACGGGAGACTTCCGATGACGGTAAATGCCGCGCGGCTGATGGGGTTCTATGTGAACGCCTGCTACTATACAGGAGCTGAGGGAGGAGAAGAGGCCATCCGGCGGGCCGTAGAGATCTATGAACGTTTCAATTTATATGTGGAAAGTGCCAAAGTTCAGTATTTGGCCTATGCCCTGCTTTTCACACAGAGCCGGTACAGCGAGAGCCTCGAACTGATCCTGCGGGTCAGGGAAGACTATGTAAGCAAAAAAACCGGCAACGATTTTTTATTCGAAATCGACCTTCACTATGCGGAAAGTGTGACTTTATCGGCGCTGGGTCAATATGATGGAAGCCGGAGGGCGGCGCTTGCGGCAATAGCCCTGTCACGGGAGGAAGGTGTGTATTATTTGACAGATCACCTATACCGTGTAATGTCCAACCTTGCCCTGATGTCCGGGAATCTGGAGGAGGCAGTCCTGTATCTGGATAAGGCTAAGCTCTTCGTGCAGTTTACAGAAGATGAGCAGTCCGTACAGCTTGTTCATCTGGCCGAGATCAGAATGGCTAATGCGGAGCGGCGGTATGAAGAAGCCATCAGGCTTGGGCAGAAGTATCATAGCAAGGGAACCAGGTATGAATCGAGTTGTTTCCTGCAAACCGGAATTGCCCTGTATCATTTGGGCCGGGATGAAGAAGCGCTGGCGGCTCTGTCCAAAGTTACCCTGCCGGATGATGCCTACCACCCGCTGGACCGTTCAGCTGTCTTTACTTCTTATGCCTACAAAGCCAAAATCTACGCCAGACAAGGGAAAATGGAGGAAGCACGCCAGCAGGCGGAAATTGCTTACGAAAGGGTAAGGCAGTACCCCTCGTCGGTCTACACCCAATTCATTCAAGCAACTTACCTGGAATTGCATGCATAGGCTTTGCCGCAGGAAAAACGGCTCTGCTCTCAAGCTGCTTCTTAAATCGTCGTCAGAAATGCTATAATAACTTCAAAATTTAAATATTGGAGGAAAGCAAATGTGGGAAGAATTTAAAAAATTTGCTTTGAAGGGAAATGTGCTGGATCTGGCGGTGGCGGTTGTCATTGGTGCTGCGTTCGGGAAGATCGTCTCCTCCCTGGTCACGGACATTATCATGCCGCTGGTCGGGATACTTACCGGTGGTATCGATTTGAATGGACTATCTTTTGCCTATGGAGATGCCGTAGTGAAATACGGGGTGTTTCTGCAGTCCGTTGTCGATTTCTTTATCATCGCCTTCTCGATCTTCATGGTGGTCAAGCTGGCTAACCGTTTCAAGCGCAAGGAACCCGTGAAAGTGGAGGTAGTGGAGACTCCTGCACCCGCTCCTGAAGTAGCCCTGTTAACAGAGATCCGTGATTTATTGCGTACGGACAAGCAGTCTCAAAAAGATAATTAAGTTACATAAATAAAGTTAATTTCATAAACGCACTTGCATTTCCGGTGGCAAAGTGATAATTTTGTTGTAGGCAAAACCTGAAACTAATTAAATAGATCAATCCTTCAGGGCAGGGTGCAATTCCCTACCGGCGGTGATGCAACTGTGATGGGCTGAACAAGCTGATTGCACTGCTCAGTCCGCTACCCGCTTCGTATATCATACGGACGGTGGACCCGGTGCAATTCCGGGACCGACAGTATAGTCTGGATGGAAGAAGGAGAGACTTTCGTTTGTGCGTATATGCACAGACGTGCTGCAGTGTATTCAAATATTATGTGCGAACTTTCACATTTGTTCCTTTTTGACTGTGAAACGCACAGTTTTATTAGAACTGCCGTAAACTCTCGTATAACCCGTCTTGAACTCCACCTGGAGATTGAGGCGGGTTTTCTGTTTTGAACTGGGCAAAAGCTAGAGCAGCACAACGATCGGAGGCAGGACATGGATACAATGAATGACGAATTTTATATGTCACTCGCACTGGATATGGCGGAAAGAGCGCAAGGCCAGACCGGCATTAATCCGGTAGTCGGCTGTGTTGTCGTGAAGGATGGAGCCATGATTGGCCTCGGCACCCATCTGCAGCGGGGGACGGGCCATGCCGAAGTGCACGCGCTGAATATGGCGGCGGGCAAGGCGCAAGGGAGCACGGCTTATGTAACTCTTGAGCCCTGCAGTCACTATGGCAAGACGCCGCCCTGCAGCCAGAGGCTGATCGATGAAGGGGTTGCCCGTGTGGTGGTGGCCTGCGAGGACCCCAATCCCCAGGTTGCCGGGCGCGGCATAGCCATGCTGCGGGAGCAGGGAATTGAGGTTGAGGTAGGGCTGCTCCGAAGCCGGGCTCTGCGGCTGAACGAGAAATTCATCAAGTATATCCTGACCAAGCAGCCTTTTGTCACGCTGAAGAGCGCAAGTACGCTTGACGGGAAGCTGGCCACCCGGACCGGGGACAGCAAATGGATATCCAATGGACAGGCGCGGGAGATCGTGCACACGCTGCGGCACCGCCACCAAGGAATTATGGTTGGCGTCAATACCGTGATTGCCGACAATCCTTCTTTGACCACAAGGATGGAAGTACCTGGACTGAATCCGGTCCGGATCGTGATTGACTCGACGCTGCGGATTCCGTTTGATTCTGCTGTCGTCCGTGATGGCCAGGCACCCACCATTGTCGTCACTACCGAATCTTCTGATCCTGTGAAGCGGGCGGCACTGCTCGATGCAGGGGTGCAGATCGTTGTCAGCGGCGCCGGGCCGCGGGTGGATCTCAAGGCAGCGATGACCAGTCTTGGCGGGCTGGAGATCGGTTCGATCCTGCTGGAAGGCGGCGGAACCCTGAACGGTGCCATGCTGGAGAACGGTCTTGTGGACCGTGTGGTGCTTTTCTTTGCTCCGAAGATCGTCGGGGGTGGTTCAGCTGCACCCGGAACCTTCGAATTTCCCGGTGTAGAGCTGATGCAAAGCGCGATTACACTTGAAGGATTGGAAGTGGAAGTGCTCGGGGATAATGTGTGTATCAGCGGCACGCCTATCCGCTAAAGCAAATATCAGGAGGCGAATCACATGTTCACAGGTTTGATTGAAGAGGTCGGAGTGCTGCGCGGGGTGACCGGCGGAGGCGAAATGATGGTGCTGAACATCGGCGCATCCCTCATTATGGATGACTTGAAAATCGGCGACAGCGTATCGGTGAACGGCGTCTGTCTGACGGCGACTTCCATCGGCGATCACTCTTTTACCGTTGATGTCATGCCTCAGACTTACCGGAACAGCACACTGAAGGAGCTGCGCAGCGGAAGCAGAATGAACCTGGAGCGGGCCATGGCGGCCGGCGGCCGTTTTGGCGGACATATTGTGCAGGGCCATGTCGACGGAACCGGTGAAATCCGCAGCGTCAAGCGCGACCAGAACGCGGTCGTCTTCGAGATTGCTCCGGAGCGTACATCATTGTTCAAATTCATTATTCCCAAAGGCTCCATTACCATTGACGGCATCAGCCTGACCGTGGTCGACGCTTCAGCTTCTACCTTTACCGTATCCATCATTCCCCATACGCTCGGTGAAACGGTCCTGGCCCATAAACGGACCGGGGACCGGATCAATCTGGAATGCGATGTGCTGGGCAAGTATGTGGACCATCTCCTTAACTACGGTTCACGTGCAGGGAATGCGGAAGAAGAGAACAGCTCCCGGATCAGCCGTGATTTTCTGGCGGCGAACGGGTTTGTATAAATAATGAGCAGGCTTGCGCCTAAGCCCTGTTAAGGGTGCGTCAAGCTGCCAGGAGGTTAGAAAGATGAGCCAGCCAATCAAGAACGACAGTGTCCTGGACCCGATTGAGGACGCCATTTATGATCTGATGCGCGGCAAGGTCATTATCGTAGTGGATGATGAAGACCGCGAAAATGAAGGGGACTTCATTGCACTTGCCGAACGCTCCACACCGGAAGTGATTAACTTCATGATTACAGAGGGGCGCGGACTGGTCTGTGTGCCGATTACGGCAGAGCGGGCGGCAGAACTGGATCTGCAGCCTATGGTTGCCCATAATACCGACAACCATGGCACTGCTTTTACCGTATCCGTCGATCACAAAGATACCACCACAGGGATCTCAGCCGCAGAAAGATCCAAAACCATTCAAGCGCTGATGGACCCGGACGCCAAGCCCTCCGATTTCCGCAGACCGGGGCATATGTTCCCGCTGATTGCCAAAAAAGGCGGTGTGCTGCGCCGCTCCGGTCATACGGAAGCTGCTGTGGACCTGGCCCGCATGTGCGGCGCTTATCCTGCCAGTGTAATCTGCGAAGTGGTCAAGGAAGACGGGACCATGGCCCGTCTGCCGGATCTGGTGGAGATTGCGCGCAAGCATGAGCTTAAGCTGATCAGCATTAAGGATCTCATTCATTACCGCAATGAGAAGGAGCAGCTGGTCACCCGTGAGGTTTCGGTCAATTTGCCGACGGACTTCGGCGACTTTCAGACGATCGCCTATACGAATGAAGTGGATGACAAAGAGCATGTCGCTTTGGTCAAAGGCGATATTTCCGGTGAAGAGCCGGTGCTGGTCCGTGTGCATTCCGAATGCCTCACCGGCGATGTATTCCACTCCCACCGCTGCGACTGCGGCCCGCAGTTTGAAGCGGCGCTGCGCCAGATCGAAGCGGCAGGCCGGGGAGTTCTGCTGTATATGCGCCAGGAGGGCAGAGGCATCGGCCTGATCAACAAGCTCCGCGCTTACAAGCTTCAAGAGGAAGGTCTGGATACGGTCGATGCCAACCTGAAGCTGGGCTTCCCGGCAGACCTGCGCGATTATGGCATTGGTGCTCAGATTCTTAAGGATCTGGGGGTACGCCAGATCAAGCTGATGACCAACAATCCGCGCAAGATCAAAGGACTGGAAGGCTACGGTCTCGAAGTTGTGGAGCGTGTGCCGATTCAAATGCCGGAGAACAAGGACAATACCAAATATCTCCACACCAAGCAGGCCAAGCTGGGCCATCTGCTGACTTTTGACAACATTGAGCAAAATGAGGATTCCAAGCTGTAACATCCATATCACTTACTAATGAAGGGTAGATGAATACAATGCCGAATTATTTAGAAGGACATTTAGTATCCGAGGGACTGAAATACGGGGTAGTTGTAGGGCGTTTTAATGAGTTTATCACCAGCAAGCTGCTGTCCGGTGCGCTCGATGCGTTCAAGCGCCATGGTGTAGCTGATGATGAAGTGGATGTGGCCTGGGTGCCGGGAGTGTTCGAAATTCCTCTGATTGCCCAGAAAATGGCGGAAAGCGGCAGATACGATGCGGTAATCGCGCTGGGAACCGTCATTCGCGGATCTACAACCCATTATGATTATGTGTGCAATGAGGTTGCCAAAGGGGTGGCGGCCATCAATCTGAAGACCGGTATTCCAACCATTTTTGGCGTAGTGACTACCGAAAATATTGAGCAGGCCATTGAGCGCTCCGGAACCAAGGCCGGCAATAAAGGCTGGGATGCTGCGACCTCTGCCATAGAAATGGCGAACCTGAACAAGCTTTTTAAATAAGAGACCTCTTGACGAATCTACTGAAATCGTGCTTATTTATATGTATGAGAAGAAAGCATGAACCATAAGATCTTTCTACTTGTGTAGCGCCCGTGCGGCGCTGCACTTTACTTTTTTTTGGCGGGAGGAAACCGCGTGACTGTATTGTACAAGCTGGAGACGTTCGAAGGTCCGCTCGATTTGCTCTTGCACTTAATAGACAAGGCGGAAATCGACATCCAGGACATTCCGGTCAGCGAGATCACCGAGCAGTACATGGAATATCTGCGGACGATGCAGGAGCTTGAGCTGGATATCACCAGTGAATTTTTAGTGATGGCTGCAACGCTGCTGTCGATCAAGAGCAAGCTGCTGCTGCCGAAGCCGCCGGTTATTGAAATCGAGGATTTCGAATATTACGAGGACGACGATTATGATCCGCGTGCAGAGCTGGTTCAGCGGCTGATCGAATACCGCAAATTCAAGAGCATTGCCGTGCAGCTGCTGGATATGGAGAGTGAACGCAGCCTGATCTTCACCAAGGAGCCGGAGGATCTGGGTCCTTTTGTGCCGGCCCAGATCGATAATACGCTCAAGGGGCTGCATACTGCCGACCTGATCGCCGCCTTCCGGAAGGCGCTGAGCAAAGCGGCTAGAAGATCCTCCTATCAGCGGATTACCCGGGATGAAATTTCCGTAAAGGACAGGATACGGGATGTATCGGCTGCACTCCAGCGTAAAGGGACAGGCGGCAGAATGCGCTTCTCAGCGCTGCTGGATGATGAGATGGCCCGGCATGAGATCGTGGTGACCTTCCTTGCCATCCTGGAGCTCATGAAGATGAAGGCGATCTTCTGCTACCAAGAGAAATTATTTGATGACATTGTAATGGAGTGGAGAGGAGGAGAAGATCTCAGTGGAATTCAAAACGCTGAAATCAATTATTGAAGGCCTGCTGTTCCTGTCCGGCGATGAGGGCCTGTCTGTCCGCCAGATTGCCGAGATTACGGAGCAGCGGCCGGATATTGCCGGCAAAGCGCTGCAGGAACTGAAAGAGGATTATGTGTCCCAGGAACGAGGCCTGCAGGTCGTGCAGATAGCCGGGAACTACCGTCTGGCTACGCTGCCGGACCATGCGCCTTATTTCGAAAGGCTCGCTTATTCACCTTCACGTGCATCCCTGTCCCAGGCAGCGCTGGAGACACTGGCTATCGTCGCTTACCGCCAGCCGATTACCCGTGTGGAGATTGAGGAGATCCGCGGCGTGAAGTCTGAGCGGGCCATTCATACACTGAACAACAAGGATTTGATTCATGAAGTCGGGCGTGCGGAAGCAGTAGGCCGCCCCATTCTGTACGGAACCACCAAATCGTTCCTTGAGAGTTTCGGGCTGGCCGATTTGAAGGAGCTGCCGGAGCCTTCCAACTTCGACGCCTCCTCCGACGACCTGGAAGAGGAGACACAGCTCCTGTTCAGCAAGCTGGACAGCCAGATGACCTTTGATGACACGGAGCCGGCGTAATCAGCCGGACGGATACTAACAGAAGCTCTATAGCCATTCACCTAAATGCCGCAGGCATTGTGGATGAGGCTATGGGGCTTTTTTGCTTGAGTGCGGAATTTTTTCCAGCCCTGAATGCCATACTAATTCACAGGCTCCTCATTATGGGTTGCATGGAGGTTACTTTCGTGACGTTATGGCTGGCAATACCCTTGGCGCTGCTGCTGTTAATGATTGTAGTGCTGCTAGTGATTCTGACTTCATACATACATTTTCATTTCCGGGTGTGCAGGCTGGGAAAGGATGACCGGATAGAATTAGATCTGAGAGCCCTATTTGGCTTGGTCAAATTTCACTATGAGCTGCCTGCGCTCGTGTTCCAGGGAATAGAGAAGGGGATCAAAGTCAAGCTGGAAGAAAGCGGCCTTGCACCGGTGCGGACGGATCAAGATCTTGAGGAGCAAATCGACAAGCAGTCGGTTGCCGATTGGCTGAAGAATATCCGCATAGCGGTGAAGGCAACGCATGGTCTGAACAAATGGCTGAAGGATACAATGTCCCATGTCGAGATTACCAAGCTGGATTGGTCTACCGATTTCTCGATGGGCGATGCGGCATATACGGCAACGGCAGCGGGAGCGTTCTGGGGACTGAAATGGACTCTGGCAGGGTGGATATCGAGGTTCGTCCGGCTGAAAAAATCTCCGCGGATGTTTGTTGCGCCTGTGTTCTCAGATGAGATATCCTTCTCCACGGAGGCAGTATGCGTTGGTAAGCTTTCAATGGGCTATGCCTTTTATTCAGGGCTTCGACTTTTGCGGCGGGCCTCCAAGGTACAGGGGGGGCTGCGGCACTGGAAAGCGCTCCTTAGCCGCAATCCCACGGTTTCTCCGCAGAAGGAGGCGGATTAAACCGGCTGCGGCAGTGTTGAACCAAAAGGCAGCGCCGCAGAGAGTGCGGGCTGCCAGGGAATTTTTCAGGGATTGTTCCGGACACTAAGCGTGAACAGGTGTCTTCATTTGAGGGTAGAAGCTATGCGGATTTTTTTCGCGGTCCCCCGTTTTGTGCATGATGAGATCAATGGCTGCTCCGTTAAGCTCCATCGGGATCCGGGCCCGGCCATCCAGATACGCCACCGTTCCCAGGGCCAACAGCCCTTCCGCACTGATCCCTACAAACAATCCGCCAATATCGTTGCTCAGGGTCTGTTTGTCCCCGTTGTTTTTGGTTGCTTCAAGTGTATATTTTATGGTGATGACCTCGGCCAGGTTGCTTTTTTCAGTCCGGCCGACCTCGGCACCCTTGATAACGACGATAGAATCCTCTTTCTGAAGGGATTCATTAGGTCCCTCATTCAAATGGTAGTTGTACCAAAATTGATGTCCGCCCCATTTGCTGCCCTGTTCTCCAATAAAAACATGCTCAAAAAATGAGGTGCCGTCAGCACTGGGCTGGAACCAGATCGATCTAAGCGTCTCGACCCATTCTTCTTTGGAACATCCGGCTTTGATCTGATGGTGATCCTCGGCATACTTGCGGGCCTGGCGTAAAGGTGCCGACACTGCGGCATAGGCCAGAAATTCATGAATTTGCTCATGTTCTGCAGCCGTAACCGCATCTCTCCCGCCGGACACCGATTCGTAATTATTCTTCAGCTTTCTGAACAGATCATAGGTATACCGCTTGCCGTCAGGGATCACGACCTCATTGAATACGGTGATTTGATTCTTCCCGCTTCCCGCCCCGGCCTTCTCACCGGACAGCGGATTCATATCTACGATCACGTACCCCTTTTGGGGGTCTTTTTGCGTATCGCTCCCACCCTTGATCAAAGGCAGCAAGCCGTTGCCTTCCATATCCGCCTGCCAAATTTTTGCGAAATCCATAGCTCAGCCTCCTTATACACATTTATCTGCTTAGCCATCATTCTGGCCTCTTAAGCGGATTTTATGTGAGGCGAAATTGCGAAGGTTATATCTGGGCAGAGCACCAGCCAGCAGCTTCAGTTCCACCGTGTTTTTTATTAGAGTGCTGTACATATCATGCCCGATATATGAGCAGACTGTACAAGAGTAGGCAATTCCCTTATCTTTCAAACAGCAGAGGAGGAGTACTTAGATGTCAGAACACCCGATTCAAGGTCTCATGCAGACCGCTATGGAAAATATTAAAGGCATGGTGGACGTCAATACGATTGTCGGCGACCCGGTAGAAACTCCGGATGGCAGTGTGATTCTGCCGATCAGTAAAGTCGCCTTCGGCTTTGCCGCAGGCGGCAGTGATTTCCGCGTGGAAGACGATGCCCCGGGTATCAATGGTACTGGAAGCGGCGTCAAAATGCTTCCGTTCGGGGGCGGCAGCGGCGGCGGGGTATCCATTCGGCCAATCGCATTTCTTGTAGTAGGCAAGGAAGGGGTGCACATTGTGCCGCTGGATAACCAGACCCATCTGTTCGAGAAAATTATTGATGCGACTCCGGGTCTCATCGACAAAATTCAGACCATGTTCCCAAATAACACATCGTCTCAGAATGACGCGTCGTCTCAGAATGGAGCATCGTCTCAGAATGGCACACCAGTAGGTTCGCAAGTAGTAGCTTCGGCTACCGAAAAACCGGGTAAAAGCCCAGGCCCTTCAGACTCCTCGACTCATTAGCGTTATGGGTATTACCTGAAGAATGCAGCGGCAGACAACGGGGATACCGCCTCAAACAGGCGGTGTCCCTTTTTGTGATGATAAAGCTTGCGGCGGAAGAGATGGACATACCATCCCGTTGCCCCGCATACACTTGTACAACACAAGTGAACAGATAAGAAGCCGGAGGATGAACATGAAGACATCAAACCTTAAGGTACTGCTGATTCTAACATTATGCGTACTGCAGCTGTGTGTGGCTCCCCAGCCCTCGATCCGGGCCGAGAACAGTTCCATATCCACCCATGCCCGGGCCGCCGCGCTGATTGATGTAGAGTCCGGGAGACTTCTGTACAGCAGCCGCGGGGACGAGCCTATGCTGATTGCCAGCCTGACCAAGATCATGACTGCGCTTGTAGCTATAGAGAACGGTAATTTGCAGTCTAAGGTCAAGGTCGGCAAAAATGCTTTTGCCAAGGAAGGTTCCTCCCTCTACCTGAAGCAAGGGGAAGAAATGCCGCTGGAGGATATGCTCTATGGGCTGATGCTGCGCTCAGGCAATGATGCGGCTACAGCCATTGCTGAGCATGTAGGCGGGTCGGAAGAAGGCTTCGTTTATCTGATGAATGCCAAGGCGGAGGAGCTGGGGCTGCAACACACCCATTTTGCCAATCCCCATGGACTGGACGCGGAAGGTCATTATTCCAGCGCCAATGACCTGGCTGTGCTTACAGCCTATGCTATGCATAATCCGGTATTCAAGCAGATTGTGAAGACCCGGGTGAAAACGGCAGATAACCCGTATGAGCCATGGGACTATAAGTGGCTGAACAAAAATAAAATGCTGCGCCTGTATGAAGGGGCGGATGGCGTGAAGACAGGGTATACCAAAAAAGCGCTGCGCTGCCTCGTCAGCTCCGCCACCCGGGGCGGCCAGCAGCTGGTCGCCGTTACGCTGAATGACGGAAATGACTGGAATGACCATGCCGCGCTGCTGGATTACGGCTTCAATCACTATCCGCTGAAGACACTTATCGAGCGCGGTGAAGGCATCAGCGGCTATAACTTCGTCCCCGGCAGGACTTTTGCCTATCCGCTTGGCCAGGGAGAGGAAGCGCGGCTTGTGACCAAGCTGGAGCTCAGCCCCGGCACTCCGGAGGCAGAGGGGCAGGGGGCACGAAGCAGCAGCTTTGGCATCAAGGGTGTGCTGGTGCTGCAGCTCGGCGGCAAGGAGATCGGCCGGGTTCCGGTCTATTTGCCGGACCAGCTGCCTCCGGAGCAGTCGCCCTATGAGAAGAGATTCCAACCGGCCGGAGCAGCCGCCTATCCGGCAGACAACTGGCTGCAGGCACTTGGCAGTGCGCTGCGGGCGCTTTTCCAGATAGGCGCCGCCGGGAAATAAACAGAAGCGGGAGAAATGGGGGGAGAAGCATATGATTAACGGGATCTGGCTGGGGATGATCCTTATCGGCTTTGTGTTTGCGGCCGTGAACGGCCGCATGGATGCATTTACGGCAGCGGTGTTCGATGGAGCCAAAAGCGGGGTTACCGTCAGCTTTGGCCTGATTAGTGTACTGGTATTCTGGATGGGGCTAATGCGGGTCGCGGAGGATGCGGGCCTGCTGAAGAAAATTGCCAAAGTGCTGGGGCCGGTTGTATCCTTTCTGTTCCCGGATGTGCCGAAGGGCCACCCCGCGATCGGCTATATCCTGTCCAACATGAGCGCCAATCTGCTGGGTCTGGGCAATGCAGCCACACCGATGGGCATCAAGGCGATGCAGGAGCTGCAGACACTGAATCCGGACAAGGAGACAGCAACTCCGGCCATGTGTACCCTGCTGGCGCTGAACACCGCAAGCATTACCCTGATTCCTGCAACGCTGATTGCCATCCGGCTGAACTATGGCTCGTCCGATCCGGCAGGGATCGTCGGTACAACACTGGCGGCTACGGCAGTGGCGACACTGGCGGCCATTGCAGCAGACCGGCTGTGCCGCCGCCTGGTGATGCTGCGCAGGCCGCCGGGACCGCCGGCCGCCAGGTCCGGCGATCCCGCCAGAGGGGCCGCACCATTCCAGCAATCTTCCCTGAAAGGGTGAGCCTGCCTTGTTCCAGCTAATCAGTCTTATCTCGGCCTGGGCGATTCCGGTCATGATTACCTTTATCCCCCTGTACGCTTTTACACGCAAGGTGCCAGTCTATGAATCCTTTGTCGAGGGTGCCAAGGACGGCTTCGGTACGGCCATCGCCATTATTCCCCATCTGGTGGGCATGCTTGTCGCCATCAGCGTCTTCCGCGCCTCCGGCGCGCTGGACTTCCTGATGGGCTTCATCGCTCCCGCCCTGAAGGGAATAGGCGTGCCGCCGGAAGTGCTGCCGCTTGGCCTCCTGCGTCCGCTAACAGGCACCGGCTCGCTGGCGTATACCACCGATCTGATCAGCGTTCACGGGCCTGATTCCCTGATTGGCCTGATTGCCTCTACCATACAGGGCAGCACGGATACCACTTTGTATGTGCTGACCGTCTATTTCGGTGCTGTGGGCATCCGCAACGGGCGGTACGCCCTCAAGGTCGGGCTGTTCTCAGACCTTGTCGGCTTCATCGCGGCAATTGCCGTGTGTCTGCTGGTATTCGGCTAGCAAGCAACCGGATAGCACGGAGTGTCCTTTTTAGATGACCCGGAAGATCCTTTTTAATAGTTACGGGTTGGCGGGGATACTTTATCTATGACGATCAGGCCGTCGAACTGCTCCTTCGGCACGAATTTCATCGCCATCGGAACAATAACCTCTCTGGTCAGCCCGTCTTCAGCGGCATATTGCGGCTGAAACATCCAGCTGTTGCCTGGGCCTGCTTTGGCATGCCCGGTGAGGTCTACGAAGGTCCGGGAATATCCGCTTTGCATGATTCTCGCTTCCAGGGTCCCCTTTGGCATCGGGCCGATAGGGAATTCCTTCAATGTTGAAATGGCTGCCGCTTTGCCCCGATTCATATACAAACCTACCACATACATTTTATCCTTCAATTTCTGATGCAGCAGTTCGCCCATGCTGGTAAAACTGTTTTGCCACTTCCCTTGCTCGAGGACGCGTATGTCCGAGGTGTTTTTAGCCAAATGGTCATTGTGGGCCCACAGAATGATCTTTTTGCCGGGGTATCTGGCCTTCATCAGCCATTCCACATGCTCAGCCATGATTCTGTCCCGGGCTTCGTATGTTTCACGCACACTCTTGATCTGTGCCTGCGTGAAAATTGCCACACGGTCCTCCAGCCCTTTCAGGATGGTATCTGCCGTGTGGGGGGCATTGGGGTAAGCTGCGTCTAACGGCTCCCGGTGTTCCTGAATGAACTTAATGTATTCCTTGTATTTAGGAACATATTTTTGGATGAGCTGGCGTACCTTCTGCTGGTAAACAGGATTGCTTTTGGTCTCCAGGCTGTATTGATTTTTCAGCTCATTATATTTCTCAATGGCTTCATTATCAAAATCCATAAATTCTTTGCCATAAGCGGCATTGACCTTAGAAATGAAGCTGCGGGCCGCCAGCGTAAGCATGGGGGATGTATATTGCATATCATATCCGGCCAGCTGCAAAGGCTTGTCCGTCTGCTTGGATTGTTTGATGTAGTTGAACAGCTCCAGGGTTTCTGCGGATTTCCAGATATCAAAAATGGAATTATCCATCATATCTGCTGAAGTCAATTCATCAGCCACATCGTTGACGACAGAAGCCTCAGCCAACCCCGATTCAAAAGCGATGACCTCAAACCCCAGCTCCTCATGCAGATATTTTACCAATCTCGTCTTCATGCTGGCGTATTCGCCAACCCGGTGGAAATTTTCGCCAAGGCTGACGACCGTTTTGTCCTTCAGCAGCGGCTTCAAAAAGGAAAGATCGCTGTAGTCTTCACTTGTCAGTGATTTAAGCTCATGTGCATAGGGCAGCGGATTCGGAGCTTGCTGTGCGGCTGAGACGGGACCGGAACCTCCAAACAGCAGCCCGACTGCAGATACAACGGTGATGATCTGTTTTTCCCATGTTCTTCTAAGCAACATTAATTATTCCTCCGTATTAAGAATATAGTTTGATTAGCTGTCCTCTTAAGTGTAAGAACCTCCCATCTTCCGAACAATCGATTTAGATGACTGATTCCTTACATCCCGGTTATGTTATGTTCGCGTTTTCCGCTGCCGCTGTTGATGGAGATTCCTATGGGGCACAAAAACAGCATCCGCAGGTCACCCCGTTCCCCCTCCCTACATATGCTATTGCAGCAATACGGAGGGAGGCCGACATACTATGGAGTATAAAGGCTTTATTCTGCATCATTCCCGCTGTCCGTCCATTAATGGCAAGGGCTTTGACTTTTGGGTGGGAACAGATGGTTCAATTTATGCTGCGCCGCTGCTGACAGACCCGGAGTATATTCATGTTTGCCTGGAAGGCAACTACGGGGAAGAGAACATGCTTCTGCCCCGGTCCGAGCGGGAGAATCAGCTGTTTGCGGCCGGCAAGCTGATCTTGGAACTGGCTGCGCATTATCAAATTGACCCTCTTGTCGTGGAAACCCACACCAAAACCTGTCCGGGCGCATTTTTTCCATGGAATGAACTTGTGATTTATCCCGCTGATGGTTATCATTAACCTGAGGTGAATAGTCAAAAATGGAAAGATTACAAAAAATATTGGCGCAGGCAGGTGTGGCGTCAAGACGCAAGTGTGAAGAAATGATTTTGGCCGGTAAAGTGGAAGTCAACGGGGAACTCGTAACTACGCTTGGCACGAAGGTGGACCCCGCAACAGATATAATCAAGGTCGCCGGTAGACTGATCCGGGGCGAGAACAAGATCTACATTATGTTCAACAAGCCCAAGGGTGTGATTACAAGCGCTTCCGACGACAAGGGACGCAAGGTAGTAACGGATTACCTGAAGGGCATCAAAGAGCGCGTATACCCTGTGGGCCGTTTGGATTATGATACGGAAGGGCTGCTGCTGCTGACGAATGACGGGGAGTTTGCCAACCTGCTCACGCATCCGAAGCATCATGTGCCTAAGACCTATCTGGCCACGGTCAAGGGTGTGCCGCATGGCACCGCGCTGGACAAGCTCAAAGCCGGCATCAAGCTGGAGGATGGGATGACCGCTCCGGCAGAGGTGGAATATAAGGATATCGATGAGGAGAATAAAGAATCGGTCATCAGCATCACAATCCATGAAGGCCGCAACCGCCAGGTACGGCGGATGTTCGAAGCCATTTCCCATCCCGTCATCCGCCTGAAACGGATTTCCTTCGGGGATATTCTGCTGCAAAATCTCAAACGCGGCTCCTACCGCCATTTGACCAAGGATGAAATCAATCATCTCCAGCAAATTGCCAAAGCCGGTATGCTGAAAGCGAACCCAACACGCAAGGACACATAATGTTCACATTTTCCCCTCCTAATTCAGTGACAATATTCGTTATAATGTTCATAGGATGTTCACACCTATCGACTAATGTAATGAGTTGCGTCACAGAAGGGGGCCTGGCATGTGGGCAGAGCGAGAAAGCCGGTTCAAATCATCATTCTGTTCGTGATTATTTTGCTTGGGGGTTATGCTATCGGTTCCTCGGTGTTCGGAGGAGACGGCAAACTCAGGGAAGGTGGAAAGGCACCTTCCTTTGAGCTGCTTGGACTAGACGGGCTGACCCATACGCTGGACGAATACAAGGGGAAGTCTGTTGTGCTTAATTTTTGGGGTTCCTGGTGCGCCCCCTGCGTCAAGGAGATGCCTGCCCTGCAGGCCCAGTGGGAGAAGTGGAAGGAGCAGGGCGTAGTGGTTGTCGGCATAAATGTCGGCGAGGACCAGATGACCGTGGAGAATTTTGTCAAGCAAGTCGATATTAACTTTCCGGTTGTTATGGATACGGGCCGCGATGCTGTCCGCAGCTACGGTGTGTCACCGCTTCCAACCACCTTCTTCATTAATGCCAAAGGCAGGGTGGACAGCATCCATATCGGGCAGCTGGATCTCAGCACGCTTGATGATCAGATCGGGAAGCTGGTGAAGCCGTGAAGGAGCGTACGCCACTGATCACCAACACCAAATGTGAATGCGGCCATCAGAACCCGGTGGGCACGGTCCTCTGTGAAGCCTGCGGCAAGCCGCTGGACAGAGAGGAGCAGCTCTCCTCGGGAAACCTCGAAATGCGGTATGACGGTGTCGCCCGCCGTTCACAGCGGGTCAATCCCGGGGTAATCGACCTGGTATGGAACTTTTTTTCCTCGGTCAAGATCGCCATTTACCTGATTGTCCTGACTCTGCTCGGTTCCATGCTGGGAACGATATTTCCCCAGGAGAGCACTTTTCTCAATATTGATGCATCAACCTATTATCCAGAAAAGTACGGAACAGCCGGGGAGATTTATTATAAACTCGGCCTTTCGCACACCTACGAATCCTGGTGGTTCGTGCTGCTGCTTGTGCTCATTGGCGCCTCGCTGGTCATTTGCAGCCTGGACCGTGTGCTCCCCCTCTACAAGGCGCTTACCCGTCAGAAGATCCGGAAGCACCGCCAGTTCCTGACCCGCCAAAAGGTGGCGCTGGTGACAGAGCTGAAGGAGGAGCCTGAAGCCTGGGTTGCACGTATGGTGGAGCTGCTCCAGAAGAAAGGCTACCGTGTCCGTACAGACGGAGCCGCACTGCTGGCCGAGAAGCACCGCTTTAGCCGCTGGGGCCCCTATGTCATACATATTGGCCTGATTATTTTTTTACTGGCTGTGCTGGCCAGAGGGCTGCCCGGTCTGAACATGGACCAGCATCTTGCGTTTCCGCAGGGTGACACGGTCCGAATTCCGGACACTACCTATTATCTAAAAAACGAGAAGTTTACCGTGGAGTTCTATACAGAGGAGGAAATGCCCAAGGAATTCCGCGGGAAGAAGATCCTTCCCAAACTGTATGAAACCCGGGCGGTTCTCTATGAATGCACGGCAAATTGCACGGATCCCTCCAAGGAACCGCAGCTGGCCGAGGTGGCCAGGCATAATATTCAGGTGAATTCGCCGCTCAGCTACAACGGATTGAAAGCGTATCAGTTTGATTATGACCTCACTCCGGTGCTGCGCTCGGTGCAGCCGGAGCTAATCAATGCGAAGAGCGGCGAGGTATACGGCAAGTTCAAGCTGGACATGAACAATCCGCAGCGGTCATTTCAGGCAGGCCTCTATACGCTGTCACTGAAAGAAAAATATATGGACTTCGGCTTGAACGAAGAAGGGCAGCCAGTGTCCAAATCTCCTTACCCTAACGCTCCAGCCTTCCTGTTTCTGATTACCGGGCCGGATCTGCCGGCCGGAGGGCAGCAGTATTTTTATTTCCCGAAGCAGGTCGACAAGGAAAAGTTCCAGATGACAGCCATCAACGACAAGCTTGGCGGCAGCGGGCGGTTCCTGGAGCTTGAGGTAGGCGGCATGAGTGATGTGGATTTCTCGGAATCCACGACGTATCTGAACATTCGTGTGGACCGTGCGATGCCATTCGTCTGGATCGGGGCAGGTATTGTCATGCTTGGACTGGTTCTCGGCTTCTACTGGCAGCACAGGCGCATATGGCTGGCAGCCAATCATGGCGAGCTGGTACTCGGAGGCCATACGAACAAGAACTGGTTCGGCTTCCGCCGCGAAATCGTTTCGATTCTGGCGAAGACAGATTTGACAGTGGATGAAAAATCTCTGGACAACGGGGGAGGTCTGGCATGAGCCTGCTCGATTTCAGCAGTGACGTCTTTATTGCCGCATTTTTTTTGTACAGCGGGTCGTTCATGTTGTTCACGATTGCTATAATGGGCCGCAAATGGTCCGGGAGGAAGCCGGAGGAGCATACCGCCCGCTGGGGCCGGATCGCTTTTATCGGTTCCTCTCTGGGCCTCATCTGCCACCTTGCTTATTTCTTCACCCGCTGGGCCGGATCAGGGCATATTCCAGTGAGCAATATGTATGAGTTCATGACATTTTTATCCATGATGATCATGGTGGCTTTTACCGTGATCTTCTCGATTTACCGCAAAATCATTCTCGGTGTCTTCGCGGTGCCGGTCTCGATTATAGTCATGGCTTATGCGGCCGTATTTCCGCAAGAGGTTCAGCCGCTGATTCCTTCACTGAAATCCATTTATCTGAATATCCATGTCACGCTTGCCGCGCTGGGTGAATCCTTCTTCGCGGTTGGCTTTGCGGCCGGACTGATGTATCTGCTGCGCACTGTGGATTTTGCCAGCAAGGAGAAGAATGACCGCAAGCAGCAGCGCCTGGTCGAATTTACTCTGTTCTCAATCATTGTTATAATTGGGTTTCTTGGATCAGTATTTGCTTTTCGCGGCGCAGGGTACGAAACGGTTTTCGTTAGATCGAACGTTACGATTGACAGCCCTGGGCAGGGAGATAGTACAATAGAGAAAGTGAGCTACAAAATGCCGCCAATTGTGGCACCTTACCATAGCGAAATTGAGAGCTTCCAGTCATTTCTTGGAATGAATAAGCCGCTTTTTGAAGCGCCTTCTTGGATGAATGGCGTTAATGCCGGTCGTAAATTCAACACGGTCCTCTGGTCGCTGATTTCCGGTCTTCTTTTATACGGGATTCTGCGTCTGGCTGTCCGCAAACCGCTGGGCAGGGCGATCCATCCCGTTCTAGATGGAATTGATGAGAATGACCTTGATGAAATTACGTACAGGGCGATTGCCATCGGCTTCCCGATCTTTACCTTGGGGGCTTTGATTTTTGCAATGATATGGGCACAGGTGGCCTGGGGCCGGTTTTGGGGATGGGACCCCAAGGAGGTCTGGGCTTTGGTCACTTGGCTTTTTTACAGCGCCTACCTGCATTTACGTCTGGCACGCGGCTGGCAGGGACGCAAATCCGCTTGGCTCGCCGTACTCGGCTTTTTGGTCGTAATGTTTACCCTGGTTGGCGTTAATCTGGTTATCGCCGGACTTCATTCCTATGCAGGAACGGATTAAGGCTGCGTTTGTGCCGAAGCGGCAATGAAGTGTAAGGGTAACGTTGTACTGTAATTGATGAAGGGGTTGTTGTGAAATGGCAGAGCATTTGAACAGAATTCTGGTGGTGGATGACGAGGAGCGCATTCGCCGCCTGCTGAAGATGTATCTTGAAAAAGAAGGCTACGAAATTGATGAAGCAGAAGACGGAGAAATCGCTCTGCGCAAAGCAACGGCCAATGATTACGGCCTGATTCTGCTGGATGTGATGCTGCCGGGAATCGACGGCATAGAAGTGCTGACCCGGCTCAGAGGTGTCAAATCGACGCCCGTTCTGATGCTTACAGCCAAAGGCGAGGAGATCAACCGGGTGCAGGGCTTTGAGATGGGGGCGGATGACTATGTGGTCAAACCCTTCAGCCCGCGTGAAGTGATCTACCGGGTGAAGGCGATTATGCGCCGCTCCTCCGCAACAGCTTTTTTGTCCAAAGAGAGCAATTCCAGCAATAATATCGTGTTTCCGCACCTGATCATTGAACATGATGCACACCGCGTAACCGCAGGGGGCCAGGAAGTCAGCCTGACTCCAAAAGAGTACGAGCTGCTGCATTATTTGGCGATTTCGCCGGATAAGGTGTTCTCGCGCGAAGAGCTGCTGAAGGATGTGTGGAACTATGAGTTCTTTGGGGATTTGCGCACCGTGGATACACATGTCAAGCGTCTCCGCGAGAAGCTCAACAAAGTATCACCGGAATCGGCAGCGATGATCACCACGGTCTGGGGAGTAGGCTATAAGCTAGAGGTACCTAAATAAGTGAAGTTCTGGAGAAGTCTTGTCGGAAAGCTGTGGATCACGATCATCTGTCTGGTTGCTGTCGTGCTTATCACACTGGGGCTGTTCCTGCTGCCCTACATCGACAGCAACTTCGCCAATTCCGGGGCGATCAAACGCTTGTTCACTTATGTCTGTATGATCGGATTTTCGCTTACAACGTTCTTCGCTCTGTTCCTGTTCACCAAGATTACCCAGCCGATGCAGCAGGTGATTGAAGCGGCGAATAATATCCGCCGGGGGGAATACGGAACGAGACTGACGCTGGTTACCAGCGACGAGATCGGCCAGCTGGCCACCTCCTTCAATCATATGGCTGAAGAGCTGGAAGAGAACATCCGCAGCCTGAATCACGAGAAGGGGCATCTGTCCAGTGTATTGCGCAGCATGAGCGATGCTGTCCTCACCTTTGATATCGAGGGGAAAATCATATTGACCAATCCGCACGGCCAGGCACTGCTGGAGAGGTGGAGCGATCTGGACTGGGAGCAGGAGAATGAATCCGAGCTGTACCCGCAAGGGGCCACTGACAGCGAGGTACCGCCGCCCCTGCGGCCTTTGTTCTTCAGCACACTCAGCCAGGGCGGCGATCAACGCTCTCAAGTGCATGTCCGCCAGGGAGTCTGGTCGGTTCATATGGCTCCGCTGTATTCAGAAGATACGATCCGCGGAGTAGTAGCTGTTCTGCGTGATGTTACCGAAGAGGTCAAGCTGGAGAAAATGCGCCGGGATTTCGTGGCCAACGTCTCGCATGAGATCCGCACGCCGCTGTCGATGATGCAGGGCTACAGCGAGGCGCTGCTGGATGGGATGGCTTCCTCTCCCGAAGAGAGCAGCGAGCTGGTTCAGGTTATCCATGACGAGTCGCTGCGGATGGGACGGCTGGTGAAGGATCTTCTGGATCTGGCCCGCATGGAGGCCGGACATACCGATATGATGAAGGTGCCGGTGGATATGGGGGAACTGCTGGAACGGGTCTACCGCAAATTTTCCGTCCGGGCCAAGGAGCGGGGGCTTCAACTTGAGCTGAAGCCCGGCAGTGACACACTGCTGCTCAAAGCGGCTGACGAAGATAAGCTGGAGCAGGTGCTGACCAATCTGCTGGACAATGCGTTTCGGCATACGCCTGCGGACAAAGCCATTACGGTTCTGACCTCCACAGCCGTTCTTGAGGGCCGCCGTTACCTGGAGATCACCATCCGTGACGAAGGGGTAGGCATTCCTCCGGAGGATCTTCCTTTTATCTTTGAGCGCTTCTACAAAGCAGACAAGGCCCGCGTGCGCGGAGAGTCCGGGGGAACCGGACTTGGGCTGGCGATTGTCAAGAATATCGTCGAGTCCCATCACGGTACAATCACTGCCTCCAGCAGGCTGGGGGAAGGTACCGAGTTTATCCTGCGGCTTCCTGTCGAAAAACAGTAATGCCAAGACAATGTATGACAGCGCCTCTGAACGCAGAGGTGCTTTTTGTTGAAATCACCACATAAATCTTGTTCATCGTGGAACATACCGCCAGGTTCATCAAGCCAGTTCTAGGAGGCACATATAGATGATTCTATCATTAGACCAAGGCACTACCAGCTCGCGGGCGATCTTGTTCGACCAGGAGGCCGGTATGGTCTCGCAGGGGCAATATGAGATCAGGCAATCCTTTCCCCGCCCCGGCTGGGTAGAACATGATCCGGATCAGATCTGGGAAACACAGCTCGCAGCGGCCAGAGAGGCTATTAGCGAGAGCGGGAGGCCCGCTGCGGAGATATCGGGCATCGGGATTACCAACCAGCGGGAAACCGCCCTGGTGTGGGATAAGGCCACCGGGAAGCCTATCTATCCGGCCATCGTCTGGCAGGACCGCCGTACAGCTGGACAGTGCGAGCAGCTGAAGGGGCGCGGGCTTGCAGATACCATTGCTGCCAAGACCGGCCTTGTAGTGGATGCCTACTTCTCGGCAACCAAGCTGGCCTGGATTCTGGATCATGTGCCTGGAGCGCGGGCACGTGCGGAACAAGGCGAGCTGCTGGGGGGAACCATCGATACCTGGCTGATTTGGAAGCTTACCAGTGGAGCTGTACACGCTACGGATGTAACGAATGCTTCACGGACTATGCTGTATAATCTGCATGAGCGGAGATGGGACGAGGAGCTGATGGAGGAGCTGGGAATTCCGCGCGCGATTCTGCCGGAAGTCCGAATGTCCGGCGGAGATTTTGGCGCTGCCGGGAGTGAATGGTTCGGGGTGGAGATTCCGATCCGTTCCGTACTGGGAGACCAGCAGGCCGCCTTATTCGGGCATACGTGCCTGGAGGCCGGGAGTGCCAAAAATACATACGGCACCGGCTGCTTTATCCTTATGAATACCGGGACTGAAGCCGTAGCCTCCAGCCATGGGCTGCTGACCACGGTGGCCTGGGGCATGGGCGATGAATTATATTATGCCCTCGAAGGCAGCGTGTTCGTCGCGGGAGCCGCAGTACAGTGGCTTCATGAGGGGCTGGGCGTGATTGAAGGCCCGGCAGATTCGGAGGAAAAGGCCGGGGAGGTGGAGGACAGTGAAGGCGTGGTAGTGGTACCGGCTTTTACAGGTCTTGGAGCCCCTTACTGGGACATGTATGCCCGCGGAGCCATCTTCGGCTTGACCCGAGGTACGACGGCAGGCCATCTGGTCCGGGCGACTCTGGAGTCCCTGGCGTTTCAGTCCAGGGATGTCATCGGCGCTATGGAAAAAGACGCCGGAATGCCGCTGACCGGACTGCGGGTCGACGGCGGCGCAGTGCGCAATGATCTGCTGATGCAGTTTCAGGCGGATATCCTGGGCAGCGAGGTGACGCGTACCATGTACTCAGAGACGACAGCGCTGGGAGCTGCCCTGCTCGCTGGCCTAACGTCGGGGATCTGGACCAGGGAGCAGCTGGAGAGCTTCAATAAGGCAGAGAAGATCTTCGCTCCGTCTATGGAGGCAGAGGAGCGCGAGCGCCGTTACCATGCCTGGCAGGACGCCGTATCGCGCACCATGGGCTGGGAGAAGCATGAAGGGCGCATATAAGTATCGGCAGGACGATAAACGAATAGCTGAACTTATATAGGGGCTAACAGCAAAGCGGTCCGCAGGCAGATAAACTGCTTGCGGACCGCTTTGCTGCGTAGCCGAGTAAGTTGAACTAAAGAATTTTAAAGACCAGACCCTTTATAAATAACTAGTATTCCATTACAAACGCTACATTCTGCCAGCCCGCGCCAACGGTCCAGAACAGGACTTTATCGCCGCGTTCAATTTTTCCTGTAGTCACTGCCCGATGAAGGGCGACAAAAGGACTGCTTGTAGAAGTATAGCCGAATTCATCACCGATGTAGACAGCAACGTCTTCGCCGATCCCTGTTTTGCCGGAAACGGCCCGGATATTAGGCAGGGACAGCTGCGAGAAGCAGGCGGCTTTGATCGATTCAGGGGCAATGTCATTATTGCTAAGCAATGTATTGATCGATTCAGAGGCGGCATCCACACAAATCGAATCATCAAAAGGAATGAACTTCACATTGAACTCTCCGGCAGCCACACCATTTCTTCCGAGGTTAGCCAAGCCTTCAGCAGGGAACATCGAATTGCCGTAGACACAAGTGTCTGTCTGGTAGATGGAATCGATAAACCCTACGGAATACTCATCCCTTTCCAGAATAAGAGCTGCTGCTGCGTCGCCGAAGTTGGCGTAGTAGACAGGATCATTTTTGTCGGCATGCGGAGCCACGTGATCGGAGCCGATGACGAGCGCACGGCGGATTCTCGGGTTGGCCATCATTTGACGGCTTACCTGTTCCACAGAGGCGGTCATGCCTGCACAGTTCGCGTTGCTGTCAATGCAAATGGCATGAGACGGCCCGCCGATCAAACGGTGAATCATGAGAGAGTTGGTCGGGAAGATATATTCAGGAGTTTGACTGGCATAGGCAATCAGGTCAATGTCGGCACCGGTAAGTCCCGTCTTGTCCAGCACATTGCTGGCTGCTTCAAAAGCCATAGTCAGAGAGTTCTCCTCACTGCTGTCGATGCTATACCGGCTTTCACGGCCCAATGTAGCCAGAAGTCCACGGATATCAATACCCTTTTCGTCAAAATGCTGTATGAAAAAATCGTTGCCAATCTTTTTGCTTGGATGATAGATATCAATATCCTTAATTCTTATCCCGGCCATGGTTTAATCCCCCTAAAAGTATGATGTGCGCTTCTTCACAGCCATAGAGTTGTACAAAATCCGCTTCGCTGCCATCCAGCAGATCTGTGATCCGCCTGAGAATGACCTAAGCCTGAGTCGAGGTAATCTCCAGATTTTCAAGCCCGGCTTTGCGGCCCAGACGGGCAAGCTGCATTTTGAGGATCGGGTTATTTTCAAGAGTCAGGCTTACCTTTTCGAAGCCATCCGCTTTGAACATGACGAAGCAGCCTTCCAGCAATGGCACAACATCAGGAGCAGTCACGTTCAGTTTTCTGCAGTCAATCTGCAGCGCATATTCTGAAGGGGTAATCGGGTTTACGGTTTGCTGATAGGCTTGGATCGATTTGAGGCCGTCCTCATTGGTGAAGGTCCCTTCTAATTCAATATTAATGATTTTTTTGTCGGAATCGGTTTTCAAAATAAATTTACCCATGTGCTCATCTCTCCCAAATTTGAATGTGTTTCAGTTTTTGAATCTATCCGGAAACCTTAGAATTTTATGCCTTAATTCGACATTTAAAGATTAGTTTTGGGATAAATTCCCTTCAATATAATCATAAATTTATCGAATATGCAATGAAAAAGTCGAATCCTGTATAAAAAAGTCGAAAAAAAATTATTCGATTTCCTCAAGTGTGGCCAGCAGCACATTAAAAGCTGAAATCACTCTGGGCGCACCGACAACCGGCACCAGATGCAGCAAAATACCTTTGATCTGATCCACAGTCATTCCGACGCTGAGCGCCATTACATAATGGACTCCGAGCTGCTCGAACTGCCCCATCGTAATCAGGGATGAAATAACGGCAATTTCTTTCCAATCCGAACCAATCGTTGTGCGTTGAAAAATGTCGCCATAGGCGTTGCCCATGATATACTCGGCCAGCTCCGGGAAATGCTCCTTGATTGGAGCCAGAGCTTTGGCACCGTAGTTGCCAGATAAGTTGGAAAAGTGCCTAAGACCGCTGTTAATCGTATTTTCCACAGAGATGCCTCCTGAATTATGATGAGCGGCAAGGAGCAATCAAGTGAGGAGAGGTCCTTGCCGCTGTTGATTCTTAGTTGAGATTCAAGGTTCGATGGGCCGTCGGAGGCACTTCAGCACGGTCGGTCAGCAGTTCAATTACAGCCACGCGGTTAGAGGCCACTGCAGCATGGATAGCAGATGTGAATTGTTCCTGGGTCTCGCATCTGTAGCCTGTGGCTCCCAGGGATTCAGCAAATTTCACGGCATCCATAGGAACTTCGAAGATGGTGCCATCGATTCTGCCTGTTGTTTTTTCCATGCCCTTTAACGCCATATCCAGCTGCATGTTGTTCACTACGATAAAGATCACCGGGATGTCCTTGCACACGGCCGTATTGATCTCTGTGCCAAGCATCATGAAGCAGCCGTCACCGGTAATGCAGAAAATCGTTTCTTCCGGTGAAGCCACCTTAGCTCCGATAGCCATGCCGATAGAATTGCCCATGCAGGCAAAGTAAGCATCAAAAACAACGCTGCCGGGCTTTTTGACTTTGTACCATTTTGCGGCATTGAAGCCATGGCTTCCATCATCTACAAAAATGGTGTTGTTGTAAGGGATCAGGTCGCTCAATGTGGACATGACCGAAGCAAGCGAAAGCTTGGACAGAACCGGCAACTCTTCCGCATAATGAACATCGGTTTCTGCTTCGTGTTTTTTTATAACAGACGGATCTACTTTCTGAAGAAAAAATGCAAGATTGTCGCGTAAGTCCCCGCTTACAGCGATTGTTTCAGAGGTCAATATTTTTCCTACGAAGGTTGGATCGACGTCAAATTGGATCAATGTCTTGGGATGATTCTCTGCCTTGAGATTGCAGATGGTCATGTCGCTTAGGCGCGAGCCAAGCACGATGAACACATCACTGCGGTTTAACAAGTCCTCGCCGTGGCTGCAGCCGCCGACACCAATAGGGCCGTGATACAGCGGGTGATCCCAGGCGATGGCACCCTTGCCGCCGGGAGACGTGACCACCGGAATATTGAAAGTTTCAGCCAGTTGGATAAGCTCCTCATGCGCGCCGGAACGATTGACACCTTTGCCCGCAATGATCAGAGGATGGCTTGATTCATTAATTGCTGAAAGTACACGTTCCAAATTACCGGCACTGACCAGATGTTCGCGTTCAGGAAGGACAATCCGGCATTCTTCCAGCATCTCGGTCTGCACATCAAACGGGATACAGAGATGAACCGGACCCCGTTGTCCGCTCAAGGCAATGGAGATGGCGTGACTGAAAATAGTGCCAAAATGATCGCCGCGTTCCACCAGCTTGCTGTAAAGGGTTGCGGGTCTGAACATGTCCGCCAGATCGGCAAGATAAGCCGAAGAATCCTGGCATTGGGGAATCCCCAGTTCCTTGATGGATTGATGCCCTGTTATAAAAAGTACGGGAAGATTGTTCGCTTTGGCATGTGCGGCGGCGGTGAGAAGATTGGTACCCCCCGGCCCGGAAGTCCCAAAAGCTACTCCGAGTCTGCCTGTTTTGAGAGCATAGCCTGAGGCTTCGAACCCGGAACTGGATTCGTGTCTCCCCGGAATAAATTCAATGCCGTAATCAACCATTTTCAGGACTACGGGACAAATAGACTTGCCGATTATGCCAAAAGCATGTGTTACACCAAGATTTCGTAGTGCCTCAGCCATATAATCTGAAACTGTTTTCAAAGGAAATCCACCCCACCCAAAGTTTTTTTATTTATTTCAGCAAAAATAGAAAACCTGTACTCAGGAGAGCACAGGTTGGCTGCGGAAATAACCATAGAGAACGCAGGAAAACCCGGACGTTCGGCTGTTCAGCAACCTGGCAGTCATGGTCCCATAAAAATGAGACTGTAGATCCATGGCTTTGCGTCATTCCCTTTCGGTGAATTTTGCCAATATGTGTTAAAGAAAATAATACCTTTTTTTATTTTACAATATATTTCTAACTCTGCTTTTGTCAATATATTTGTGCTGATAACCTCGGATTTTGGCGAATCCTGCCTGCCGGCATCCATGTAAAAAACAGTATAATTTTGTATATATATAAGAATGAATGAGAAAAAAGAGCTAATAAAAAAAAGTCCAAAAATGCAAACTGTGAAGAAATATTGAAATCATCAAAATTAAGTATTTTGAACTATAATCTCCCTTGTAGAAGGGTTGTTCAGCCACAATAATGGAATGCAATGTAAAATTCACTATGTAAAAAGGACCATTGAACAAAGAGCAGTTCATCTGCGAATTTCTGCAATCCAAAAACGGAGGCTGACTAAGGGAGAGAAGTGCAAAAGAATGGAGGAGCTCTTTTAATGCAAAAAAACTGTAACCAATGAATATAACAGCGAAAATTCTGTGAACAAAAAAACTGCCGCAGGAAGGATACGGCAGTCTCCCGGTAACTTTTAAAATTTGAAAATATGAATCGTTTTTTGCAGCTGAAATACAGCTTGGGTCATTTTCTCCGTCTCCTCGGCAACGGATTGCAAGGCATGAATTTGCTCGTTCATCGCTGCGGAGACCTCTTCTGTTCCCGCCGCCGTTTCTTCGGTAATCGCAGAAATATTTTCGATGGCGCCGGAAATTTTGAGTGCGCTCTCCAGCATGAGGTCGCTTTCGGCAGAGAAAGAAGCAATTTGCTCGGTTATGTATTGAACGCTATGCACAATCTGTGCGAAAATATTCGCTGTTTCGATGATCATCTCATTCTGTACCTGAACGACTTCCTCGTTAATGGCGATATTCTCGATCGCTTGCTTGATGTCGTTCTCTATGCTGCGGACCAGACTGAACACCTCTTTGGTGGAGGCGGTAGATTCCTCGGCCAGCTTGCGTACCTCCTGGGCCACGACTGCAAAACCACGGCCATGTTCCCCAGCCCGGGCTGCTTCAATAGAGGCGTTAAGCGACAGGAGGTTGGTCTGCTCGGCGATTTCTGTGATCGTTTTGGTGATCATCGTAATCCCCCGGGCATTTTGGGAGAGTGCTTCAATCGTGTCGGCCACCTTCTGGGTGGCTTGTATATTCTTGCGCATGCCTTCGGCCTGTGTATCCACCGATTGCCGTCCTTTTTCAACCAGTTCCAATGTATGTATAGACCGTTTGTTCATTTCCTTGGTCGAGCTTGTATAGTTGGAGACCTTGGTCTCTATGTCTTTGATGGATTCGGTCATGTCGGCAATGTCCACAGAGATTTCATTTGCGCCAAGCGCCAGTTCATTGGACGAAGAGGCGACCTGGGCCATTACGATCTTCAGATTCTGGTTTTTGTCTTCAATCCCCCGGCTGGCATCCATAACCTGGCGGGTAATCTGGGAGGCATCGGTAAGGATCTTTTTCAGCTTATCGATCATGGTATTGAAGGAACGGCTGATGTCCCCCATGGAGCCGCTCTCGTCGGCCCGGTTGGTAAAGTCGCCTTTTGCAATGGTGTGTGTGACATTAGAAATGTCGTCAAATGAAGATGTAAGCGTTCTCTCGATGAAGCGTGAAAGAGGGAAGGTAAGAGCTGCCAATACCGCTACCAGTATAATTCCTATAACAATCTTGCCCAAGATCAATAAAGTGATCAGTACAGGAACTGCAAATAATGCGGCGATCAGATAACATCCGGCAACAATTCTCTGTTTTAGCGGAAGCTTGTTCATCCAGTCCATAATAACTATTCCCCCTAATAAATATGTTGAGTATTGTAATATTATAGGCGATTTTAGGACGTTGGGTCTATTGTAAGAATTGACATAAATTAAAACGGGAAAACGGCTATTTTTTGCCGGGCAGCCCAAGCGTCTATTCTTGCTGCGGAGGGGGATTTCCCGGAAGAGAACGTCTTATGCTGCGGCCCAACAGGACTATTTTTAAGGCAGCCTTATAGACTCTGACACGCAATTCCTCCGGTTCTTCAACAATCACATTTGGACCCAGGGACAACATCACCCGGCAAGCGGCTTCTATGGTATTAAACTCTGCTTCAGCCTTTAGCCACTCAGAACCCGGGGAATCCTCTATGGACAGCACTGTAACATAACGTTCCTGCCTTAATGCTTGTAGAGAATAAGATTTTAATGAAAATTTGGCCTGATAGCTGGGGAGGGCTGATTTGAAGGATGTTTTGGATGACTCCCAGTAGCTTGTAAGTTCAAAATCGTCAGGCCGGATATAGATTTCATCGATCATTTGAGCGGCAACAATTCTTGAGACCCGGTAGGTTCTGAATTGCGCTTCATGCTCCCCGATCACATACCAGACCCCTTGTTTGGCCACCAAACCCAGCAGTCCAATCTTTCTGTTCTTTACTTCCCCGTTGCGGAGATAGGAGATATTTACCTTCCGGTTTTCCCACAGAGCCGCCTGTAAAATGGAGAGAAAGGGGAAACTCTCATTGGAGGGAACCCATCCTTCACTGTCAATATGAATACGCTGGTTAAAATAGTTGGCGGAAGGGAGTATATGCGCAGGGGCAGCAGCCTCCAGCTTGCGTGCGGCAAGCGTGTAATCCTCATGAATACCGAGATCCTGTAAAATGGCCGGATCGGCTGAGAGCAGGAGTGCGCCTATTTCTTTGGGCTTCATTCCGGTAAGCGAGGTCCTGTAGCCTTCTGTGAGCATCCAGCCTCCTTCCCGGCCTCTTTCAGCCAATACGGGGATTCCGGAGGCGCTCAGCGCCTCCATGTCGCGGAATATCGTTCGTTCGGACACCTCCAGGGTGCTGGCCAGCTCGCGTGAAGTGACTTTGCCGCGGTTCTGCAGCAAAAGCAGGATGGATAGTAAACGGTCGGCTCTCATAACGTCCTCCTCACAGGGGTACTCCCTAATTTCAATCTTTTTATAGTTTATCATATATATATGTCAATTGGTGTCATATATAGAGTTTATGATGACTATAGCAAGCAAAAGAACACTGAAACTAAAATCAGGAATGATGAGAGGAGCGGCAAGGATGACTAGTCTGCAAGGGAAAGTGGCACTGGTTACCGGAGGAAGCCGGGGAGCCGGCCGGGGAATCGCTTTAGAACTGGCAAAAGCGGGGGCGTATGTGTATATCACAGGCAGGAGCAGGGGGCTTTCGCAAGAGGACCGGCGTAAAGGAACCATTGACAGTGTATTAGACGAGATGAGAGCCGCTGGAGGAGACGGGGAAGCGATCTGCTGCGACCATACCCGGGATAATGAGACAGAAGCAGCCATCCGGCGGATATCGTCAGAGCAGGGCAGGCTGGATATCCTGGTCAACAATGTATGGGGCGGCAACGAGCGGCCCATCGAGAGTAAGCCCTTCTGGGAGCTGCCTCCAGAGCATTGGAGCCAGATGTTCGATGCGGGAGTCAGAGCGCAGCTCATGACTAATTATTACGCCATTCCGCTGATGCGAAGCACCCGGGAAGACGGCGGGATCATTATTCATACAACGTATTGGGACCACTACAAATACATTGACAACTTTTATTATGACTTGGCTAAAAATGCGCTGGTTCGCATGGCTTTTGGTTTGTCTGTAGAGCTTGCGGCAGACAGAATAGCCGTGATCCCGCTTTCCCCTGGATGGATGCGCACCGAACTGGTTCTGGAGAGCCTGAACACGGATGAAGAGCATTGGCAGGAGGTGGCGGAGCTGCAGGCCAGTGAGTCCACAGCCTATATCGGGAGGGCCGTGGTTCAGCTGGCTGCTGACCCCGGGGTAATGTCCATGACGGGAATCCCGCAGCAGGTAGGCAGTCTTGCGGTAAAGTACGGTTTCACTGATGTAGACGGTCGGCTTGTACCTGTATTTAAAGTACAGGAATAAACAAGTGGAAACGGCTTCGCCGTCCTTTTACAGGACGGTACCGTTTCAGCGAGAAATATAAGGAACATTTATTGCGTGAAGCATATAAATTATATATAAAAAATCGCTCTTCTGAAATGGCTGCAGCAGGCCTCCATTTTCGAAAGAGCGATTTTTTGCTAATACACCAGAATTATAGATGAAGCGGAACGGCTTCTACAGCAGAACAATCTCTTCGGCAGTATTGATTTCCGGAAGGCCGGCGAGCTTCACCAGCACCTGCTGCGGCACCGCTTTATCCACGGTCAGAAGCATGATGGCTGCACCGCCGACAATTTTGCGTCCCACCTGCATCGAAGCGATGTTGACATCGTTCTGTCCCAGCAAGGTGCCGACGAGACCGATAATCCCCGGCTTGTCGTTGTGGGAGATCACAATCTGATGGCCTTCCGGAGCGATATCGACCGGGAATTTATTGACCTGAACAATGCGTTCCCCGTAACCCTGGAGCAATGTTCCGGCAACCAGGCGCTCTTCATCCGGTTCGGTTTTAAGTGTAACCGTGATAAGGTTGGTGAAGCCTTTGGTCTTGGAAGCTTTGGTCACGACAACATTGACATCGCGCGTTTTGGCCAGATGCATGGAGTTGACGATGTTGACATCGCTGCCGAAGTGGCGGGTGAACACGCCTTTCACGATATAGCGGGTTAGCGGCTGTGTATCCACATCCGAGAGGTCCCCGGCATATTCAACATGAATTTCACGGATAGCACCGCCGGTCAGCTGTGATGCAAAGCTGCCAAGCTTCTCACCAAGCGTGAAGTAAGGCTGAAGCTTGTTCATAACGCTTGGCGCCACCGGAGGAATGTTTACAGCATTGATGAACGGCTCGTTGCGCAGAATATGCAGCACCTGCTCCGATACATCGATCGCTACATTCTCCTGGGCTTCTACGGTTGAAGCACCCAGATGCGGAGTCACGATAATTTTTGGATGGGAGAGGAACGGGTGATCCGCTTGAGGCGGCTCTTTTTCAAATACGTCAAACGCAGCTCCGGCAACGATGCCGCTGTCGATGGCTTCAACCAGCGCCATTTCGTCGATTACGCCGCCGCGGGCACAGTTGACGATGCGCATGCCTTTTTTCATGACTTCAAATTGCGGACGGGAGATCATATGGCGGGTTTCCGGGGTGAGCGGGGTATGCACAGTGATGAAATCCGCGCCGCGGACAATATCGTCCACCGAAGCCAGCTTCACCTCAAGTTTCTCCGCACGGTCAGCGGTCAGGAACGGGTCATAGGCAAGAATGTTCATGCCGAAGGCCTTGGCCCGTTTGGCCACCTCGCTGCCGATCCGGCCCATACCGAGTACGCCCAGCGTTTTGCCGCGAAGCTCTACGCCCAGGAAGGTTTTTCTGTCCCAGACACCGGAGATTGTTTTGGCATAAGCCTGCGGAATATGGCGGGCCAATGCCATCATCATGGCAAAAGCGTGCTCACAGGTCGTGATTGTATTTCCGTCAGGAGCATTGATGACAACAACGCCGTGCTGTGTGGCTGCTTCCAGTTTAATATTGTCGACGCCTACACCGGCGCGGCCAATCACCTTGAGGTTAGTACCCGCTGCAATAATCTTCTCCGTGACCGTTGTCTGGCTGCGTACGAGCAAGCCGTCATATTCCCCGATGATAGCGATAAGCTCATCTTCACTGAGTCCGGTTTTTTTGTCTACAGTCACATCGCTTGCGTCCATTAATTGCTGAATGCCCAAATCGCTGATCGGATCCGATACTAATACTTTAAACATGGTTTCTTGACCTCCTTAAATTTGGAAAGCTATATATGCCCAAGGATGCCCTGAATAGGCAGTCCACAGTACCAGAAGCAGTAAAAAAACATGAGAAATATGCCGGAATAACAGGGCAACGCGCTGTCGCGTAAAAGAAAAGGGATGCAGCAGACCGGCAAACCCGTGAATATGGGCCTTATGGCCGTTCGCCGGAATTTGGATCACAAAAAAACTCTCAACCCCATACTACTGCCGTAGTAAGGGACGAGAGTTGTCGTGGTACCACCCTAATTCACTGCAACTGTTGAAGAAGCAGCCTCATTGGCCTGCAAAGGCCACACTGGTAACGGAGATGATCCGATTGTGCCTACTATAAGGTTCGACACAATATCTCAGGAGCGCTAAAGAGTTCTGTCTGCCACCGGTTTGCACCAACCACCGGCTCTCTGAAGACTTGCAGAATCTTTGTTCCATCATCGGTTTTGCTTGATTAATTTTTTCATAATGTAACATGAGGGTGCCAGATGTGTCAATAGGCTTATTGCAGAGCCGCTGTCTTGAAGTGGCTCTCATTTTTCGTTATGATGCAATAGCTGGTTCTAACTTGTAATAATAGTGTCCGATACTTACGGCATGAATAGCTACTCATAAAAAAACGGAAGCTGAGGCATCGTTTCTTTGCCATAATATTGTTCCCGCCACTTCATGAAATCCTGTTCCTGTACCGCTCCCGTGGAGATTAGAAGGGCAATGGAGGATTGAACATCCTTAAGTTTCAGCGAGCTGGCTGTGCCGGAATAGATCATATCGTCAATTTTGGCAGTGATATCCTGCGGATCATATCCTGCATAGATTGTGCGGTTCAGCATAATGTCGGCGATGGACGCGTTTTTGAGCAGCAGGGGCATCTTTTTCCATTGCACGAAAGAGAGGGTCTTCAGCTCTCCGGCTTCCGCAGGGATTTTGCTGCTGTTCTTGGCCCCCCATTTAAGCATGGAGTCATAGAAATTTTTCTGCGCCAGCAGGCCGAATTTGACCGCGTTGGCTGTGAAATTGTCGTTTTTCAGTACTTTTGCCGTCTCAGCCCCTGATGCGCCTGCAGTTACCTTGCTGGAGGCCTGGGAGAACAAGGTCAGACTCTTCAGGATATTCAACTGGGATTCATAAAGCAGAGGCGAGCTTGTAAAGATGGAATCCTGTGTCACTTTGTCATACTGCTTGTCTGCCAGAATGCTGAGATTCTTCAACGCTGCGGCGTTCTCGCGCGCATCTGTGCTGCGGGCCAGGTTGTCCAGCTCATCGTTCCAATTGCGCTTGAATTCCCGGTAGGGCAAAAATACGTTATGATAGAAGGTAACAAGATCCTGCTGCTGATAGGAGCCGGAGAATTCCTCAACAGCTTCCTTATTATCGAGGTGTGCGTATTTAGCCTCTGTCTTGTCTGCCCCGACCTTCACTCCCGTAAAAAAAGCGGCGAATGCGGATATCAGAAAAAACAGAAAACCTAGTGTGTATAACATTTGAGTGCGGGAGGTACGGCTGTTCATAATTAATGCTCCTTCGTCTAGGGAAATTATCTTATGTAAAAACAATATAGAACAGGCAGGTTACGATGAAAAAATTCAAATTTGGCGATATCAAGATCAAAAAAGCTGATCCCGGGCAGTTAACTGATAAGCTCCTTTTACTTAATCTGTATATAACGCAGGGTCTTACTTTATTTATCGGCTTGATATGGATATTATTGCAGAAAAGAAATCCCATTCACATATTAAATTTTCCGGACAACGCACATTTTGTGTTTTGGGCCCTTGGGCTCGCTGCAATTATGCTGGTTGTGGATTTTCTGCTGACACATATTGTTCCCGAAGACAGCATGGATGATGGAGGGATTAACCAGCTGTTATTCGGCAAAAGGCCATTATGGCATATTCTTGTCATTGCTGCCATTGTGTCCGTTTGCGAGGAACTGTTGTTCCGCGGAGCCATTCAACATACGTTTGGACCTTATTGGACCAGTATATTATTTGCCGTGATCCATGTCCGCTATCTGCGCCACTGGATACCAACGGGGTGGGTGTTCCTCAGCAGCTACGGCCTGGGTTACATTTATATTCATTCAGGAACGCTTTGGGCGCCGATTCTGTGCCATTTTATTATTGATGTGTTCTCGGGTCTTGTGATCCGTTACCGGAGGGCGTCATGAGCGAAGAACTCAGCCGGGTGAAGTCCCGCAAGAAACCGAATAAAGCTGAACAACCTTCTGCAGCCAAAAGAAAAAATCGGTCACGGGTGCCATCAGCATCCCTAACAGCCACTGAAGCGCCTCCAGCGGGAACAGGTACTCTGTCGCGAAAAAGCCGCTATTCCACAGCGCCGTCCAGGAAAGCGGCCCAACGGGACGAAAGGCCTGTGGACGGAGAAACGACCACACCTTCCCGGACCGAAAGCTACCCCTCTGAACGGCTGCGTTTCAGCAAAATGTTCATTAATTCATTAATAATTATTTTTATGCTGTTGCTCGGCTTTCTGTTATGGTGGGGGCTCAATGGGGCGCCGGACCTGAACACCTTATGGTAACCGTCTGGCTGTTGGGTATTGCGGGAATCTGTGCGCTTCTTCTGGTATTATTTGGATCTCTAATGCTGGCGGCAGCCTTTAGAAACCAGATTATTGCCGAGGAAATACTTCTTGAGGCTCTCCCCAAGGAATTTGACGGGTTCCGCATCCTTTTTATTTCAGACATTCACCGGCGCCGCCTTCCAGTTAAGCTGCTGAGCCCGATGAAAGGGAATATAGATGCAGTCTTCCTTGGAGGAGACCTGACGGAAAAAGGCGCCTCCATGAATCGCCTGTACGATAATATGACACTGGCTGCATCACTCGCGCCGGCCTATGCGGTACACGGGAATCATGATTACCGGGCGAATATAACGCTTGTGGACAATATCATACGGGGTTGTGGAGTAAAGCTGCTGCAGGATGAGAGCATTATGATACAAAAAAATGGGGGCAGGCTGCTGCTTACCGGGGTGGATTTTCCGCGCACGGGCGGCAAGAGAGCATATAGGCCGCTTCCGCCGTTGTCCAGTGCAGAGGCCGCGCTCTGCCGGATCATTCTTGTTCACGATCCGCTCTGGCTGTCCCAGCAGACTGAAGTCCCGGCTGACCTTGTACTTGCCGGCCACACCCATGGAGGCCAGGTGGTGCTGCCTTTTGTCGGCCATAGGCATGTAGATCCCTTCTACCGCCACTATAACGCCGGCCACTATATTATTCCGAGAAACGACGGCTCCGGAACGAAAGCCAGAATGCTGATCAGCCGCGGCTTCGGCACCGCTCATCTTCCGCTGCGCTGGGGGAGCCGCGCAGAAATGCATGTTCTGACGCTCCGCTGCGGAGTGCAGCGTGATTAGAATCTGCATACCGATGCCAGGAGGCTGGAAAACGGTATGAGGGAAAATGCCAAATGAGGTTTGATGAGAAGCAGCAGGCATTCATAACCGCCATTACCTCTGCCGTCCGGTTCAGACCCGGAATCCGCTAAATCGTTCGTTTCAGCCTGAAATAAGGGGGAATAGGACAATTAGCGAGTACCCTTGATTTGATCAAAAGTGGGCGACTGGGTGAAATGAGAGGTATAAGTACCTTTGATTTGGCCTGAAGTGAGTGAATGAGTGAAAGGAGAGGTAAAAGTACCTTTGATTTGATCAAAAGTGAGCGAATGAGTGAAAGGAGAGGTAAAAGTACCTTTGATTTGATCAGAAGTGAGCGACTGAGTGAAATGAGAGGTAAAAGTACCTTTGATTTGATCAGAAGTGGGCGACTGAGTGAAATGAGAGGTAAAAGTACCTTTGATTTGATCAAAAGTGGGCGACTGAGGGCCTAAAGAGGTACTCTTTTTCCACCTGAAGTCGCCGTAGGATTCATGGGAGTCGTTCTCCAGGTAACGCTAGACTAAAATCAGAAACGGCTGCGCTGTCCAGTGAAGGATAGCGCAGCCGTTTTGTTCATTGCACTTGTAATGCACTCCCAGCCGTTGGCAGCAGCAAGTACTGCTGCAGCTTAGCGCATTTTGAGTTCGATGCTTCGGGGATCGGCAAAGCTGTAACCCTTGCCTTCGAGAGTGGTCAGCAGCGTATCCAGCGCTTCTACGGTCCACGGAAGCTCATGCATCAGGATGTTGCTGCCGGAATGCAGCTGATCTGTGACGTTGGTGATCAGCTTCGCTGTTTTGTTGCTGTCCTTCTCCTTCATTTCCCAGTCCAGAGAGCCGACGGACCAGGTCATATACAGCAGGCCGTTCTCCGCAGCAATCTTCTTGCCAATATCCCCTCCTGCCCCATGCGGCGGACGGAAGAAGTGAGGGGCTTCACCGGTGACTTCCTTGACAATTTTCTGCACATCCTCAATCTGCTTCTTCACTTCAGCGTATGGCTTGTCCTTCAGTACGATATGATCCCAGCTGTGATTGCCGATAATGCCGCCGCGGTCTTTGATGAGCTTCAGCAGCTCAGGGTGTTCCTTCACCCGGTAGCCGTTAACGAAGAAAATTGCCTTGGCATGATGCTTATCGAGTGTATCGATCAGAGAATTGATCATATCCGCTTCCTTTGGACCATCATCGAAGGTGAGCAGGACGACCTTTTTGTTTGTGCCTTCCTCATTGGGCACGATGTCATAATTTTTGTTCATGTGATAAAGCAGGGGAACTTCTGCGGCAGGGGCTCCGCCAGCTGGCTGCTCACCGGACACTGCGCCTTTGTCTCCCGCCGGCTGCGTTGCTGTGCTTGAGGCTGCGCCTTTGTCTCCCGCCGGCTGCGTTGCTGTGCTTGAGGCTGCGCCTGCTGTGACCGGTGCGGCCGATGGTTCAGCCTCAGGCGCTGAGCTTGCTTCCGGGCTTGCGCTGGCCTTGGCTGATGGCTCTGGTGCTGCTTGCGTGGCAGCTGCTGTGGGCTGCACTGTAGCTTCCGCCGCTGTATTCCCGCTGTTGCCGCCATTGCTGCAGGCTGAGAGCAAAAGAGCGGCCAGCAGCAGCATTGATGTTGTTTTACCCACTTTTTTCATCTCGCTTTCTTGTTGTTAGGCTGTATGAGCCGCAATCTTTCCGCGAACACTAAACATGATTTTACCATACAAGGAGGTTAGAGATATGAATACTTCGTCATTTTTATGCGGTGTTGTGCTGGGTGCAGCCGTCAGTACGATGATGTCCAAAAAACGGGGATCCCTGATGTCCGGTCTGCTTCAGCAGAACGGTTCAATGCGCGGCGCCGGAGAAAAAGCGAAGGATAAAATTATGGACATGGCCATGACCAGCTTCGGAAGCACGGCTTCCAGCAGCAATCATGATAGCAGTGCACACAGTTCCCACAGCAGCGCCGAACATAAGGGGGAATCCAACTCCCAATACAGGGAAACCAATCTTAAAATGCTGAAGGATTTTATCCGCAGCAACCCTGATGTGAAGCATGAAGTCGAGCAAATTCTCAAGGATTCACATACCGCGGTACCGGGCTTGTAACGCAGGTAAGCTGCAGCAGAATCATTTTGGGGATCAAGTGTCGTCAAAATGATTCTTTTTTTTGGCAAACCGCTTTCGGATGGGGGAGAGAAATAATTTTTTATTTACGTGCATTTGCCGTTGCAAAATGATAACATACATACATAGTAACTATTTTTGGCTCATTACTCGGGACTCATCATACATTATAATAAATGAGCTTGCAAAAGGAGGATCCTGTCATGAGAATAGAGCGATTAAGTCAAGATAAGATACGGATTTTCCTCACTTTTGACGACCTGAGCGAGCGGGGCATCCAGAAGGAAGATATGTGGCAGGAAGTTCCCAAGGTGCATGACTTGTTTACGGAAATGATGGATCAGGCGTACAGTGAACTTGGTTTCGACGCTACAGGTCCGCTTGCCGTGGAAGTGTTCGCATTGCCCGCGCAAGGCATGGTCGTTATAGTGACTAGGGGAAAATATGATCACCATCAGTACGGTGCGTCCGGTGAAGAAGAATTGCCCGAAGAAATTTACGAAATGGAAGTTACTCTGGAACAAAGCGACTCCATTGTATATGCATTCCGTGATTTTGAGGCTTTGGTTGAAGCGGCCCATGTGCTCATCAACAATATTACTTCTCAAGGAAAACTGTATTCTTATAATGATATATGGTATCTCTACTTTGATCCGAAGGAATTTGAGGAAGCCACATTATCAGGACTTGTCGGTGTACTATCCGAGTTTGGCGATTCATCGCCGGTAACTGAGGCTATGCTGGGTGAGTATGGCAAGACGGTTATGCCGGAGAATGCGATAGAACTGATCTGCACTCATTTCAAACGCCAGCAGTAACGTTAGATTGATAAAACGCGGGGAGGGGAATCGGTGCTTTTGTTATCGGTCATTTCGTCAGCAGTGGCACCGGGACTTGCCCTGCTGACTTTTTTCTATCTAAAGGACAAGTATGATCAGGAGCCGCTTCATATGGTTCTGAAGGTGTTTCTGCTGGGACTTCTGATTGTGTTTCCCATTATGATTATTCAAAGAGGGCTTGTGCTTGGGCTGGACGGCGGACCTTATGTAGACTCGTTCCTCATCTCGTCCGGCGTGGAAGAATGCTTGAAGTGGTTTGTGCTGTACCATATGATCTACAATCATACCGAGTTTGACGAGCCATATGATGGAATACTATATGCTGTAGCGATTTCGCTAGGCTTTGCAACAATAGAAAATATAATGTATGCCTGGTACAGCCACGCTTCAATCGGCTCCATGTTCATGCGCGCGCTGCTTCCGGTATCGGGGCATGCTATGTTTGGCGTCATTATGGGGTATCATATGGGCAGGGCGAAGTTCTCGGGCGGAGTCCGGACAAGAGGGATTCTATTCATATCCCTGCTGCTGCCTTGGCTGTGGCATGGAATCTATGATTTCGTCCTTAGTACGATGACCAATACCTGGATTTGGTTCATCGTGCCTCTGATGGCTGTATTATGGTATGGCGGGATGGGCAAGGTGGCCCGTGCCAACAGCCGTTCCCCATTCCGGTTCCTGAAGCGTGAAGAAGAGATTAACCTATAGTAGAGGTGGACACACTTAATCTTATCGGATAGTTCCGTATGCAAGGAATTCCAGAGAGGAGCGAGGTGTCTTTTTTTGCGTGTAAAAGTTCGGATCATCTGCAAACAATGCGGTGAAAGCTACATATTAAGAGGAAGCAAGGAGCAGGGAGTGATCCAGACCGGCTTCAAGCAATGTCTCTGCAACAGCAGCAGCGGCTTTGAGATTGAAGAACGGGCTTAGCCGGGTTATTGGAAGTATTCTCTTCAAGTTGCAGGCCAATCGGGTGCATAAGACTTCTCAGTTATTGTCAAACTAACGGCAATAAGCTATTGAAGGGAGTCTTGCGGTCCTATGTACAAAAGATTAAGTGCCTTAATGTTCCCGATTACCGCGCTCTTGCTGGTTGGAGCGCTTGTGTGGGGGTACCAGGAGAACCAGGAAAAAAACTCGATTCTGATCAAAGCGGAGAACCAGTATCAGCGGGCTTTTCATGACCTCTCCTATCATGTGGAGCAGCTGCATGGGGAGCTTGGAAATACCCTGGCTGTTAACAGTACTTCAAGTGATATGCACCGCAAAGGGCTTGTGAATGTCTGGCGGCTGACCAGTGAAGCGCAAAATGAGATCAATCAGCTGCCGCTAACCCTGCTGCCATTCAGTCAAACGGAGGAGTTTTTATCAAAAATATCCAACTTCTCCTACAAGGCTGCTGTGCGCGACTTCACCAAGAAACCGCTCACTGACAATGAAATAGGCAATTTAAAAGCGCTCTATAAGAACTCGGGTGAAATCTCCAAGGATCTGCAGGAGGTACAGAACAAAGTCATCACGAACAGGCTTCGCTGGATGGACGTAGAATCTGCACTGGCAACAGAGAACAAGGCGGAAGACAACACGATTATCGACGGCTTCAAAACGGTGGACAAACGGGTAGCCGCTTATCCTGAACTGGATTATGGGCCTTCTGTAGCCAGCATTTATGATAAACGCTCCGTGAAGAAGCTGGGAGGCAAGCCGGTTACAGCCGAAGATGTGAAACGCAAAGCGCTCAAATTTGCCGATATCGGCAGTAATGCGAATGTAGAAGTTAAGGAGAACGGCAAGGGAACCGAATGGGCCTCCTATACCGCTACGGTTACAAGCCAGAATCAACAGCAGCCGATCAGTATGGATTTTACTGTGGAGGGTGGACTGCTGATCTCCTATAACGACAACCGGAGCGTCGGTCCGGCTCAAGTCTCGATGAAGCAGGCTGTTGCCAAGGCGGGGGCGTTCCTGGAGCAAAAAGGGTACCCGGACATGACAGCTGTCAGCGCAGACAGATACGATAATTTGGGGAACCTGACCTTTGTAACCAGCCGCGACGGTGTACTGATCTATCCGGAGAAGATGACGGTCCGCGTTGGATTGGATACCGGGGATGCCACGGGTTTTCAGGCAAGCGATTATGTCCGTGAACGGCAGGAGAAGCGGCAGATTCCCAAACCGGGGATGACGCTGGCCGCTGCCCGGAAAATGCTGCATCCGGAATTCAAAGAGATGTACAACAGGCTGGCTTTGATTGAAAATGAAGATGCCGAAGAGGTGCTGACCTATGAGTTCGGCGGCAGAATCAACGGCTCGCAGTACCGGATTTACTTAAATGCGGCAGACGGCCATGAGGAAGCGGTGGAAGAGATCAGAACATCCTCAGGGGCACAGGATAAATAAGTATTTCTGTAAAATATGATGTTCAATCATGAAGGTGCAATCCCGTTACGGAGTGCGCCTTTTTGGTTTGATTCACAGCCGGAATAATATTTCTCACCAGGCCATTAACCTCCATGCTATAATCAGCTTTAGAATTAATAACTTAATCAGGTGGCGGTGACAGGCTTGTATCCCAAAATCAACGAATATCTATATATACAGGTTGCTTCAAGCGATGCTGCTGAGGCAGAAGTGGAATATAGATCGAGAATTGCAGAAATGGAAGAAGAGGCGTTTCTGATTGAAATCCCGATGCAGGAGAAAAACGGGAAGCTGAAAAAGCTGTTTATCGGGGACGAGCTCTCTGTCTATTTCCTCACAGAGGGCGGCATCAAAAATTATTTTAATACACATGTCGTTGGCTTCAAAGAAGATGTGATCCGTATGGTCAAAATAAGAAAACCAGCGCCGGATTCCATCTTCAAAATTCAGCGCCGCAGCTTCTTCCGGGTGAATGCCGAGCTTGAATTGGCGGTAAAAGATGCCCTAGGCAGCCGTTTTCTGGTGCGTACTGAAGATATCGGCGGCGGCGGAACTTCATTTCTGAGCGACGCTAAGGTACAGCTTGAGGTGGGTGGGAAGCTTTTCTGCTGGCTCATGATTCCCTACCGGAACGGCATTACGGAGCATGTGAACTTCGAAGGTGAGATCGTCAGGATTAAGACTTTGGAAACCGGCCGCAATCTGGTGATGCTGAAATTCGCAGCCATTACTGATTCGGAGCGGCAAAAAATTATCCGGTTCTGTTTTGAGCGCCAGTTCGATTTCCGCAACCGGTGAGCGGGGACAAAAAAAGGCTTAAACAGACCCTTTTTTCTGCATAAAACCTTCTGTGCCATTTTGCACTGAGTTATAAACTGTGGTATAATTTTATAAGTCGCAGGCAATGCCTGCTTTTTTCTTGATAATAACAGCAAATTTTTTTCTAACTGAAAGAGTGTTTGAGGAGGAATGCCCCGTTGGATAGGCAGGGTGCACATACTTACGACAGAATTAACGTCGCTATCGACGGACCTGCCGGGGCAGGCAAGAGCACAGTAGCCCGATTGGTAGCCCGGAAGCTGTCCTACATTTATGTTGATACGGGTGCTATGTACCGGGCGATTACCTGGTATATGATCCGTGAAGGCATTCCGGCAGAAGATGATCAGCAGGTGGATCTAAGGGTCCGCGACATGGTGATCGAACTGATCCCGGAGCAGGATGTGCAGAAAGTGCTGATTAATGGGGAAGACGTGACTCCGCATATCCGCAGTCTTCAGGTCAGCGGCCTGGTGTCGCAGTATTCGAAGATCGAGGGTGTAAGATCCAGGCTGAGCCATTTGCAGCGCCAGATGGCGCTTCGCAAGGGAGTGGTGATGGACGGCCGCGATATCGGAACAACCGTACTGCCGGATGCCGAAGTGAAGATTTTCATGACGGCGAGTGTGGAAGAACGGGCTCTTCGCCGTTACAAGGAACTGAAAGATGCGGAAACAGTGACGCTCCAGCAGCTTGAACATGATATCGCGATGCGGGACCGTCTGGATGAAGGACGGGAGATTTCACCGCTGCGCCGTGCAGAGGATGCTATTCTTTTGGATACGACGCATATGGATATCCATCAAGCCGTGGAAGCGATCGTCTCCCACTGCAGATCTTATGTAGACGGGGAGAGAAAGCATTTATGATTTATGTGATATGCCGTGGATTGCTTCGCTTCATTTACGCCATTTTGTTTCCGCTTAAGATTATAGGGAAAGAGAATGTGCCGGAGGAAGGCGGAGTGCTGCTGTGCGCCAACCACATCAGTCTGCTCGATCCGATGACCATCGGAATCAAGCTGAGACGCCAGGTGAAGTACATGGCCAAGGCGGAGCTGTTCAAGGTTCCGGTATTGGGCTGGCTTATCGACAAGCTGGGTGCTTTTCCGGTCAAGCGCGGCGGCGTCAGCAAAGAATCCATCAAAACGGCCCTTAATACGCTTCGCAGCGGACATGTTATGGGCATCTTCCCGGAAGGAACACGAAACTCAGACTCCGGTGCGGCGAAGAAGGGCGCAGCAAGTTTTGCGCTTCGCAGCGGCGCAGCAGTTGTTCCTGCCGCTATTGTCGGGTCTTATAAGCCTTTTCGCCGGATAACTGTCATTTATGGGGCGCCCATAGATCTCAGTTCATTCGCAGGTGCAGGCAGCGAATCTCTGGAAGAAGTCACCGATGTCATTATGGGACGCATTCGTGAGATGGCGCAGACCGGAAAGCCTACTGTGAACTAAGCAGTGGCAGGCAAGCGGATATTCTGCTGATTAGAATAACGGCATAACCGCTATTTTTTGGAACATACTAACCTGAAAGTGTAAGTGCATCATGCATTGCTTGTTTTGAACTCTGCTCTACGCGGGTTTAAATAAATGGGGTTTTGAATCGAGGAGGGTAATCACATGTCTGAAGAAACTAGAAATCAGGAAACTGCGGCAAACGTGGACAACAACGAAGCCGTAGAAGCAACCGAAACTGTGGAAACCGCAGCTGAAGAGGCTAACGGTGCTACAGAAGCAGTTGCTGGCAACGAAGAAGAAGTGACTAGCCAAGAAGGTTTGGAAATCATTTCTCTGAAAAAAGGCGATACCGTGAAAGGAACAATCGTCAAAATCGAAGATAACCAAGCTTATGTAAGCATTGGATATAAATACGACGGCGTGATTCCGATTCGCGAATTGTCTTCCGTACAACTGGACAACGCTGCTGCAGCTGTTGAAGTTGGACAAGAAGTGGAATGCAAGGTTGTCAGCATCAACGACAACAAAGAAAGCCTCGTGCTTTCCAAACGTGCAGTCGACAGCGAAAAATCATGGGAAGATCTCGAGAAATATTTTGCTTCACAGGAAGCGTTCGAAGTCACTGTGGCTGATGTGGTCAAAGGCGGCCTCGTGGCTGATGTTGGCGCGCGCGGATTTATTCCAGCTTCCATGGTTGAACGTCATTTCGTAGAAGATTTCAGCGACTATAAAGGCCGCACACTTCGTGTGAAAGTGAAAGAATTGGACCGCGAGAACAGCAAGGTTATTCTTTCTGCCAAAGAAGTCCTGGAAGAAGAATTCGAAGCCAACAAGCAGAAGATTATGTCCGAGCTGTCCGAAGGACAGATCATTGAAGGTACTGTGCAACGCCTGACTCAATTCGGCGCATTTGTTGATGTAGGCGGCGTAGACGGTCTGGTTCACGTATCCGAAATCGCTTGGAATCATGTAGAGAAACCTTCTGATGTGGTTTCTGAAGGCGAAAAGGTTAAGGTTAAAGTACTTAAGGTTGACCCTGAAAAAGGCAAAATCAGCCTCAGCATCAAAGCTGCCGCTCCAGGTCCTTGGGATTCTGCTGCAGGCAAAATCAACATTGGCGATGTAGTAACAGGCGAAGTTAAACGCCTCGTGAACTTCGGCGCATTCGTTGAACTGCTTCCGGGTGTAGAAGGCCTTGTGCACATCTCACAGATCTCCCACAAGCACATCGGAACTCCGCATGAAGTGCTGAAAGAAGGACAAGAGGTACAGGTTAAGGTTCTGGACTTCAATCCATCCGAGAAGCGCGTAAGCTTGAGCATCAAGGAAACCGAAGAAGCTCCTGCACAAGCAGCTAGACCAGAACGCAGCAACAACAGAGACAGAGCACCAAAAGAAGTGCTGAACAACCCTAACGTGTCGCTCAGCAATGAAGGACTCAGCTTTACGCTGGCTGAACGTTTCGGCGACAAGCTGGACAAATTCAAGGGCAATAACTAATCCCTTAGTATTTCCGCTCATATACGGGTATAGTAATCGGCGAACCCTCGATACGGGGGTTCGCCGATTGTATTTTACGGACCCGCTCCGGGCGGGAACAGCGGGATGGACCAAGCGTAAGGGTGTTAGCCAATTGAATGGTTTTTTGCTATGATGAGTAGCGTAAGGAAGACAGGAGGAATGAATATGGCAAGACCCGTTGTGGCCATCGTCGGAAGGCCTAACGTCGGTAAATCGACGATATTTAACAGGCTGATTGGCGATAGATTGGCCATCGTAGAAGATAAACCGGGGATAACACGTGACCGGATTTACGGCGTTTCCGATTGGAACGGCAAATCCTTCAGTGTCATCGATACCGGAGGCATTGAAATTGACGGTGAAGATGCTATTCTGAAGTCCATCCGCGTCCAGGCGGAGCTGGCGATTGAAGAAGCGGATGTCATCGTCTTTATGTGCGAGGCCAAAAGCGGGCTGACCAATGCGGATGAAGAGGTAGCGCAAATTCTGTTCCGCTCAGGCAAGCCGATTGTTCTTGCGATCAATAAAGTCGACAACATGAAGCGTACAGAGGATATTTATGAATTCTACAGCCTTGGCATTGGCGATCCTATCGGGATATCCGGCAGCCATGGCACAGGGATTGGCGATCTGCTGGATGCGGTTACCGAGCGTCTGCCGGAGCCTGTGGAAGAGGAATATGATGAAGATGTCATTCGCGTGGCTTTGATCGGCCGTCCGAATGTAGGCAAATCCTCCCTGGTCAATGCCATTTTGGGCGAGGAACGTGTAATTGTCAGTGATGTCGCCGGTACTACCCGGGACGCTATTGATACGCCTTTTGAACGGGATGGGCAGAGATATGTGCTGATCGATACTGCCGGTATGCGCAAACGCGGCAAGGTATATGAGACTACAGAGAAATACAGCGTAATGCGGGCGATGCGTGCGATTGAGAGAGCCGATGTTGTGCTCGTCGTCATCAACGGCGAGGAAGGCATTATCGACCAGGACAAGCATATCGCCGGCTATGCCCACGATGCGGGCAAGGCTTCCATATTTGTGGTCAACAAATGGGATGTTGTCGAGAAGGATGACAAGACTATGCAGAACTTCGAGAACACGATCCGCGACCACTTTCTGTTTATGACCTATGCACCGGTCGTCTTCTTGTCTGCGCTCACTAAGCAGCGTCTGCAGAAGCTGCTGCCGGTAGTTCAGCATGTAGCCCAGCAGCATGCACTGCGGATTACGACGCATCTGGTGAATGATGTGGTCTCCGATGCTGTCGCCATCAATCCTCCGCCAACGGATAAAGGCCGGCGCCTGCGCATCAACTACGTGACACAGGTAGCCGTGAAACCGCCGACGATTGTGGTGTTTGTCAATGATCCTTCGCTGATGCACTTCTCCTATGAACGGTATCTGGAGAACAAGATCCGCGCAGCGTTCAATTTTGAAGGTACACCGATCCGTCTCTTTACGCGGCGCAAATCCGAGAACGAAGGTTAGGGGAGAAGACTGTGGCGTTTGAACTTCTGGTTATCGTTGTAAGCTATCTGCTTGGTTCCGTCAGCTTCAGTGTACTGCTGGTACGGATGCTCAAGGGTGTTGATATCCGGCAGTATGGAAGCGGAAATGCGGGAGCTACCAACACCCTGCGTGTCATGGGGAAAGGCCCGGCGATTCTGGTGCTGGTTCTGGACGTGCTGAAGGGAATTGCTGCGGTGTGGCTCGGTACCTGGGCCGGCGGCTGGGGAACGTGGGTTGCTGTTGCCTGCGGGATTGCCGCTATTATTGGGCACAATTGGCCGCTCTACTTCCACTTTCGCGGCGGAAAAGGGATCGCAACCACTATTGGCGTTATGGCTACGCTTGCGTTTTGGCCTGCGCTGATCGCCGGCATTATTGCCATCGCGTCAATTGTCATCACAAAGTATGTATCCCTAGGCTCACTGCTGTTCGTCGCGCTGACTCCGGTGTTTTTAATTTTCACCGGGTTTACTGCTCCAGAGTTGTGGGGCAGTCTAATTATTGCCGTCTTCGCTTTCTGGCGGCACCGGAGCAATATCGTGAAGATCAGCCAGGGGCGGGAGAATAAAATCGGCTCCAAAGTCAAGGAGGGGAACCGCGTTGTCTGATAAAGTAACCGTGCTGGTCGCGGGCAGTTGGGGAACTGCGCTGGCATCTGTGCTGGCGGCTAACCACTCGGAAGTTTATCTGTGGACACGGAAACCCGAACAAGCGGCCGAAATCAACAGCTCCCATACGAATCAGCATTTCCTGCCCGGCATAACGCTGCCGTCGAATATTATTGCAACTACAGATATAGAGACTGCCGTCAAGGATTCCAAGGCAGTTGTTATTGTTGCGCCTTCCTCTGCCATGCGGCAGGTTGCCGGTGCTTTGAAGCCTTATTGGAAGGAAGGGATGCTCTGCATTCATGCCACCAAGGGGTTTGAGACCGAAACGATGAAACGGATGTCGACCGTTATTTCTGAGGAGCTGGGCTGCACCGAAGGGGAAATTGTGGTGCTGTCCGGACCAAGCCATGCGGAAGAAGTAGTCCGTCTATGTCCGACCACAGTGGTGGTGGCTTCGGCAGATGAACAGCGCGCAGCCGCTGCGCAGGAGCTGTTCATCAACAATGATTTCCGCGTATATACGAACCGCGACCAGGTGGGCGTGGAGCTCGCCGGAGCGCTCAAGAATATCATTGCATTGGGTGCCGGGCTGTCGGATGGCCTGGGTTTCGGAGATAATGCCAAGGCAGCGCTGCTTACCCGCGGGCTTGCCGAAATTTCACGCGTTGGCGTGGAGCTTGGCGCCAATCCGCTTACCTTCTCCGGCCTTGCCGGACTGGGGGACCTGGTGGTCACGGCAACCAGCAAGCACAGCCGCAACTGGCGGGCTGGCTCGATGCTGGGCCAGGGCAAACCTTTGGCTGAGGTGCTGGAGTCGATGGGAATGGTGGTTGAAGGCATCCGGACTACGAAAGCCGCCTATGCGATTTCGCTTAATCTTAATGTGCAGATGCCAATCACTGATCAAATTTATCATGTGCTGTTCCAGGGCAGAACTCCGCGCAGTGCGGTAGAGGCCTTAATGGGACGGGACCGCAAGACGGAGATGGAGGCCATTTCCCAGGAGACCTGGGAGCAATGGCATTCCTGATAAACGTTCACCTTTTGCCGGAAATTCTCATATGTTGTAATGGGGATTGACGGAGGAGGGATGATAAGTGAGCAGAGATTTTTCCAAGGATGCATTGAACGCCATTAACAAAAAGGCGGGCAAGAACATTACGGAAGGCGCCGTCAAAAAGCTGGCCAGTACGGTCAAGCCGGGTACAACGCAGAATGAAGCCCAGCTCCGCCAGTTGATCAAGCAGGTGTCAGCAATGGCTAAGGTGCCGGTTAGTGAAGCTACTGTGCAGGAAATTATTAACGCAGTCAAAAAAGGCGGCGCAAATTCAGGCACAATGGAGTCTTTAATGAAAATGATGATGAAAAAATAAGTCAGGGCTTCACGAAGTAAAGAGCAGCAATCCGGAATCCACCCAGATTCCGGATTGCTGCTCTTTTTTTAAATATAATTTATATGCTTCACGCAATAAATGTTCCTTATATTTCTCGCTGAAACGCTACCGTCCTGTAAAAGGACGGCGTAGCCGTATCCACTTGCGGTGGGTTCCAAACATTTCAACTTGCAGAAATGGATAGAGTTTCATGTTATAATATTCGCAATCCGAAATTAGCCGAATAGGGGGCGCAGCGCATGGACCCGATGACAAAGATGTGGTTATCCCTGGTCGCAATCCTGATTATGGGACTATCCGTGTTTCTGATTACCTTTGCCCGCAGTAAAACCAAAGGCCTGTTAAGGGGCATTTTGTCTGTGATCGCTTTTGTGATTATGCTAATCGGCTTGCTAGGCGGAGCTGCTTCGATTATGTAAGCATTTACATTCATTCAGTCAGAAGTATTTCTGGAAGAAGCGCTGGACTTTTTCAGGAATGGAGTGTGTGGGGTATGGTTTTAGCCGGGGTACCGGAACCACTTGTTACTGTACTTGGGGAATTGACGGAAAAGTTAAGCTTGCCATGGCTGGAGCAGCCGCCGGCATGGATGCTGGGAGGGAGCTGCGGGCTGCTGCTTCATGGGGTGACGCTGGACGCTGCTCCACATGACATTGACCTGTATGCGGATATTAAGGATGCCAGGCGCCTCCATGACGTGCTTAGCGGGTATACCGTAAGCGGGCCGGAGGAAGATTACAGCGGAGGCTGTTTTTCGCTGCGCAGCTGTTATTCCCTGGGGAATACCAGTATTGAATTGATAGGCGGATTTGAGATTGGACATGGCTCCTGGCAGTACTCAGTGAACATCCAGCGGCTGCTGGCTTATGCACCTGTGCAGGATTTTACAGGAATTGGCCTGCTGCGGCTGATGCCTGCGTCACATGAGCTGATATTCAACATCCTGCGCGGCAGGGCTGAACGCTGTGCAAGCATCGCAGCATACCTGAGACAAGATCTGTCCGCCCACCTGCCGTTGCTGCAAAGCCTGATTCTGGATAACGGATTGGATCTGTCCTTCCAGATGAAACTGAATCAACTGCTTGGAGTCCGCCCATTAATTGAAACATAACGGAATGTGAAGAAAGGAAGCTGCATCATGAAACGGCAAAAGGGATGGGTTGTCACTTTTCAGCCGGAAGGACGTACAGCCGAAGTTATGCATGGGACCCTGCTGCTTGAGGCAGCCCGCAAAGCAGGGGTTGTCCTAACCACCCGCTGCGGCGGAAAGGCTGCATGTCTGATGTGTAAGGTGAAGGTTGAGGATCAGTCTGCTGCGGGTCTACGGCCGCCGGGCGATGCGGAACGGTACAAACTGGGCAGTCTCCTGGATGAAGGGTTCCGTTTGGCTTGCCAGGCCGCCGTATGGAGCAATGTGACCGTACATACTCCGGAAGACCCTCTAAAAGCAGCCGTGCGGCGCAGGCTTGAAGCGGCACGGCGCGGCGATGAAGATGAGCTATGGTAGTTCTGTAGGCAACAACTTTACGAAGTGGAGGGATTCAGCGTGGTGAGCGGCAGAAGGCGGATGAAGAAGCTGAAGTTCAAAGGTGCAGCAGTTGTATTTATGGTATTGCTGCTCCTGGCCTCCTCTCTCTCAGGCTGCATGTACCCCGGGAAGGAGCAGCAGACAGGCAGCAGCTACCGGGAAAGCGTAAAGCGGGTACAGGAGGCCGTGGATGAATACCAGCAGCAGGAGGGGCTGCTGCCGATTATGAATGCGGACGAATCTACTCCCAGATATGAGAAATTTGTGATAGATCTTGGGAAGCTGCACGAAATGGGGTATCTGGATGAAATTCCGGGGGCAGCTTTTGAAAAAGGCGGCAGCGCGTATTTTCTTATCCTGGATGAAGAAACCCGTCCCTCTGTCCGGCTGATGGATATTGTTACTGTGCAGAAGGTGAATGATGTCCAGCGGCAGATCAACCGGTACAAGTCCGGGCATGGAGGGAATCTTCCAGCTGCGGATGAAATTTATCCCGGTCTTTTTACAATAGATGCCCGGCAGGCGGGAACCGGCTCCATTACCTTAAAAAGCATATATTCCGGCCAGCCGCTGCAATTCATTATGGATAAAAACGGCACCGTATACGCGGATTACAGTCCTGATATTATGTCCGCGATCGACAAGAATGGTGTTTCCCCTGAAGCTAATCGCGATCTGCGTCTCCAACTGGAGCAGGCTTCTTATTATGTGCCTGTGAAATCCTTGCCTTATTACTGGGTAGATGGCCAGCCGGTCCCCCAGTCTCCGCAACCATAAAGATACACTCCAGTCCACTACCAAAAGGTAGTTCTATTCCTCTATTCACTCTCATATATTGTCTGAGAAGGCTTCCGGGCGTCGTGACGCTCTGCGGCGCGCATCAGCTGGTTTTTTTGGAAATTCCCTATTAATTTGCGCGGGTAGCGGGTCATAAATCCGTTCTGGATACATATGATGATACTAGTCCAAATGCATGTCCGAGCATTCGGGGTTTAGCGTGGGGCAAAGATTGCTCCGCCCTGAAGTCAGCAGCTAGGCTCCCTGGCGGACAATGTCAAGTCCGGTGGATGTCCTGCAAGGGTCAGAAAAGCCGGCGGAACGCGAAGTCGATGCTCTTCAGGCATTTTTTCTTCGGAGTAATATGAGGAGGGGATCTCTTTTGGAAAAAGTGGATATTTTCAAGGACATTGCCGAGCGTACCGGCGGAGACATTTATCTTGGCGTCGTCGGCGCGGTTCGCACAGGGAAATCAACATTCATCAAACGCTTCATGGAAACGATCGTCTTGCCGAACATTACGAGCGAGGCTGACCGGGTAAGAGCGATTGATGAGCTTCCGCAAAGCGCGGCAGGTAAAACCATCATGACGACAGAGCCGAAATTTGTGCCGAACAATGCGGTGCAGATCAAGGTGACAGAAGGGCTGGAGGTCAATGTCCGGCTGGTCGACTGTGTGGGGTACGCGGTTGAAGGTGCCAAAGGCTATGAGGACGAAAATGGTCCCCGCATGATTTCAACCCCTTGGTTTGAGGAACCGATTCCTTTCCAGGAAGCGGCGGAGATTGGCACCCGCAAGGTTATTCAAGAGCACTCCACGCTGGGTGTGGTAGTGACTACAGACGGAACAATCGCGGAAATTCCGCGGCACTCTTATGTGGATTCCGAAGAGCGTGTAATCGCGGAACTGAAGGAGGTCGGCAAGCCATTTGTGCTTGTGATTAACTCGACCCGGCCGCGCAGCGAGGAAGCGCAGCAGCTCCGCAGCGAGCTGGCCGCCAAATATGACATTCCGGTCATGACGCTCAGTGCAGCCAACATGACTGAGGACGATGTAACCGGCGTGCTGCGTGAAGTGCTCTATGAGTTCCCGGTTCATGAGGTGAATGTGAACCTGCCGAGCTGGGTGATGGTGCTGGGAGAGAACCACTGGCTGCGCAGCAGCTACGAGAATTCGGTCCGTGATACGGTGAAGGATATCCGCCGTTTGCGTGATGTCGACCGGCTGGTGTCCCAGTTCACGGAATACGACTTCATTGAGCGGGCCGGCCTCAGCGGCATGAATATGGGCCAGGGTGTGGCAGAGATCGATCTGTATGCGCCGGAAGAGCTCTATGACCAGGTTCTGATGGAGATTGTAGGTGTTGAGATCCGCGGCAAGGATCACCTGCTGCAGCTGATGCAGGATTTCTCGCATGCCAAACGTGAATATGACCGCTTCTCTGAAGCCCTTGAAATGGTAAAAACAACCGGCTACGGTATAGCCGCACCATCGCTTGCTGAAATGGCGCTGGATGAGCCGGAGCTGATCCGGCAGGGGTCGCGTTTTGGAGTCCGGCTGAAGGCTACTGCCCCCTCCATCCATATGATCCGGGTGGATGTTGAATCCGAGTTCTCGCCGATCATTGGCACAGAGAAGCAGAGTGAAGAACTGGTACGGTACTTGATGCAGGATTTCGAGAACGATCCGATCAAGATATGGGAATCCGATATTTTTGGCCGCTCGCTGCATTCTATAGTGAGGGAAGGTATCCAGGGCAAAATCGCCATGATGCCGGATAACGCCCGCTATAAGCTGCAGGAAACGCTGGGCCGGATTATCAATGAAGGCTCCGGCGGACTGATTGCTATCATTCTGTAACTAAGCCTGGGGTATTAAGAGAGCAGAGCGGAAGAATTCCGCTCTGTTTTTGCTATGAACGGAGCCCCGTATCGTGCATATTTCGGCCAAAAGTGCTACTTTCTGCTCCTTTTTTGAGGAACGCCTTGAAATTATGGATGGGCTGTATTACTATAAGTTTGTTGCGCTTCTAGGTAGAAGGGCGCCAGTATCTAGTAAAAAACGGGATTATCACGTATATTTTGCGTTTAAACGGAAACAGTGTATGATACCGGAAATTTGCCCAGGGAGGTGAGAAGACATGAATAAATCAGATTTGATCAACGTGGTGACAGAAGCAACTGAACTTCCCAAGAAAGATGCTACTAAAGCGGTAGATGCCGTTTTCGAAGCGATCACAGGTGCTCTGCAAAACGGAGATAAAGTCCAGCTGGTAGGATTCGGAAACTTTGAAGTGCGCGAACGTTCCGCACGCAAAGGCCGCAACCCGCAAACTGGTGAAGAAATCGAAATTCCTTCGAGCAAGGTACCGGCGTTCAAACCGGGTAAAGCTCTGAAAGACGGAATCAAATAGAGATTTCTACATATCTATCCCATAGTCTTTCTGAGTAACAATGATGCCGCCCTCCAAGGCGGCATTTGTTGTTGAGAGGGCTGGCTTAATCTCACAATAATATATAGGAGGGTTTGGCATGACTGAGAAGAATAATGGCGTTAATCCCGCACCGTCAGGCAGCGACTATATCGTAATCAAAGCCAAGGAGAACGGTGTTCAGGTCATCGGGCTTACCCGGGGGCTGGACACACGGTTTCATCATACGGAGAAGCTGGACAAGGGCGAGGTGCTCATCGCCCAATTCACAGATCATACCTCAGCCATGAAAATCCGCGGCAAGGCCGAAATATGGAGCAAACACGGACAATTGGAAAGTGAAAGCTGAAAAGCAGGCATAGCCTGCTTTTTTTCAAAATATAACTAAGGATAGCCATGTCTCGTATTCCGTATATTCGTTCAAAGAGGCGGCAACTATGAATGATAAGGAGGCTTGTCATGAACAGGAGCTGGCTGATTGGAACGGCAGTGCTCATTACCGCTGCTTCCGCGCTGATTCTGCCGCAGCTGGCTGCGCTTGAGCCTTCCCTGCACCGGCAGGATGGAGTGGTGGAAACCTTAGGCGGCAGCGGTGTGGTTCTGGAGAGCAGCAATCTTGTGGATGTGCTGGAGAGGCTCCCGCTTACGCTGACCATTGACAGGGCCGGGTGGAAGGGGAATGTTCTCACTCTGGATTTGAAGGTGACCGGCAATGATCCGGAGCCGCAGGAGCTGTATCAGAACATGGCCCGGGTCATTTCCTTTGCCTTTCAGGAGACGGTTAACGTCGACCAGCTGCTGCTGCGGATTGTTGCCGAGGACAAATGGCTGGACAGCAGGCGTCTGCTGCTTGCCGGGGATATCCGGCGCAGCGAATGGTCGCCCCTGCTTCAGGATGCGCTGCTGACGGCGCCAAGCCGCCCGCTGCCCGAATCCGTGAAGAGCGGACTGCGCATCAGTGAGAGCGAGCTATGGAAGAAGCAGTTCATTTATCCCTAATCTGGGTAAAAGAAACTAGAACGGCCTACAGTGCGTGACCAAAAAACATGTGATATAATAGACAAGATTGTGAACAAAGATATTGTCATAACGTCAATGGCTCCGGAGGCTGAAATGAAACCGTACCGCATACCGCAACTGGCTAAACCTTATACCGACTACGACATGATTCAGCGGCATACGGAATTGCCGCCGTTCTCAGACGGGCGTGGTCATTTGTTATATATTTTTTTAAGTCATGGCTCCCCGGTCGGCATAAAGGGCGGCGAGCTCTTTACACTCGTGACCGGTCTTGTGCAGCTGGGGCTGGATACCCATGAGTGCATCGACCGTGTCCAGGACGAGCCGGGGGGAGATCCTATGCGTTCCCGCCAGCTTAAAGTTCTGGCCGGCGATTATTTCAGCAGCTGGTTTTATCATTTGCTTGCCAAACGGGAGCAGATTGAGATGGTCGGTATACTAAGCACCGCCATTGCCGATCTTAATGTGATGAAGGCCCATCTGTACAGCAAGATGAAGGGCATGTTCCTGTCTGCTGAACAATATTTGCGTCACACGGTACAGCTCAATATGAGGCTGTTCCTTTCTTTTACACCGATGATTGAGGAACCGCTTGCCGAGCTGTGGGAGAAGCTGCTGGCCGAATTCAGCCAGTATGAGACCGTCCTTCTGGAGCTTCGCCGCGGAGGTGACCCGGTAAATGCCATGGAAGGTTATTGCTACTGGAAAGTGCTGGAGTCGGCTACTGAGGATGAGCGGCGGCTGCTTCAGGACCAGGAGCTTGATCTCAAGGATTGGAAGAAGCTGATGATGAAATACAAATGCGATTCTTTGCTGACAGACAAGCTGCATGGATCGCTCCGGTCCATTCAGGGACTGCTGCAGGGTGTGAAGGAGGAGAACCTGTTCGCCGAGCTGAATGCTGCGCTTGACCGCCTCCTTCAGCATATGAAAATATCCGGACAAGCAGCCGTGGAGGGTTAGGACATGACTATAGAGAAAACTACTACAATCGGTGATCAAGGCACTAAACCCAAGGAGCAATTTGTCCATTCTGTTTTTGAGAGCATTGCCGGCAAATATGATCTGATGAATGATATCTTAAGCTTCCGCAGGCATAAGGCCTGGCGCAAATTCACTATGCGCAAGATGGGGATGAAGCGGGGCGATTCTGCGGTTGATCTGTGCTGCGGCACCTGTGACTGGAGCATTGCGCTCGCTGAAGCCAGCAGGACGGGCTGTGTCATGGGCCTGGACTTCAGTGCAGGGATGCTGGAGGTAGGCCGGCGCAAGGTGGAGGCACGCAATCTCCAAGACCGGATTTCCCTGGTACAGGGCAACGCCATGGAGCTGCCTTTCGGGGACAACTCCTTCGATTATGCGACAATCGGGTTCGGGCTCCGCAACGTACCTGATCCGGTCCGGGTATTAAACGAAATGAAACGTGTGGTGAAGCCGGGAGGCATGGTAGTCTGCCTGGAATTGTCCAAACCGATGAAGCAGCCGTTCAAAGGCATTTATTATTTTTATTTCCAGCGGGTGCTGCCGCTCCTTGGCAAACTTTTCGCGAAGAGATATGAGCAGTACAAATGGCTTCCGGAGTCATTAGCCTTGTTCCCGGACAGAAAGCAACTAGAAGTGATCTTCCGTGATACCGGACTGCAAAAAGTGGAGTCCTATCCCTTGACCGGAGGCATCGCGGCACTACATATTGGGCTCAAGGAGAATTGTAATGCTTAAGAAAATCGGCATTTTTTTGCAAATGATCAAGTTTGAACATACCGTTTTTGCTTTGCCTTTCGCTTTTATGGGCGCCTTGCTGGGGTCGGTCGTGATGTTTGGGGCTTTGCCCTCCTGGAGCCAAATCGGCTGGATTGTGATAGCCATGTTCGGCGCACGCAGCGCGGCCATGGGGCTGAACCGGCTGATTGACCGGTTCAGCGACGCCAAAAACCCCCGTACAGCCGGCAGAGCCATCCCAGCCGGACTGCTCAAGGTTGGAGAGGTGTCCCTGTTTATTGCCTTCTCTTTCTTTTTGCTGTTCTGGGCCGCGTTCAAGCTGAACCCTTTATCGGCCAAACTGCTGCCGATCGCCGTTTTTCTTCTTGTTTTTTATTCATTCACTAAACGTTTCACCTGGGCCTGCCATCTGATCCTTGGTCTGACCATTGCGCTCGCCCCTCTCGGAGGCTGGGTTGCCGTCACCGGAACCGTGGACTGGACCTCCATGGTATTTTATTTCACGATCGTATTCTGGACAGCGGGGTTTGATATTATCTATTCTTGCCAGGACGTTGAATTCGACAAGAAGGAAGGCCTCTATTCTATCCCTGTCCGCTTTGGCGTTGCCCGTGCACTGACCATTGCCAAGGTGTTCCACATACTGACGGGCATCGGTTTTGTGTCGCTGCTGTTTATTACCGATCTTAGCTGGTGGTACGTGGCAGGGATGCTGATCTCCTACATTATTCTTTTTTATGAACACCATATTGTTTCTCCAAGCGACCTCAGCCGGCTGCAGACCGCATTCTTCACCATGAACGGTGTGCTGAGCATTGTAGTATTTTCCTTTACTCTGATTGACTTGGTGGTGCAGTTCTACAAATGAATGAGCTTAAGCCGAAAAACTATGTTGTAGGCATCACGGGAGCAAGCGGCGGCGTTTATGGCGTCCGGCTGGCCAGAACGCTGCTTGCGCTGGGACACTCGGTCCATCTCGTGGTAAGCAATGCCGGCTGGCGCGTATTTAAGGAAGAGCTGGGCTTTGCCGCCTCGGACCGGGAGGGCTTTCTGAACGAACAGTTCGGGAGCTATCCCGGTTCTCTGCATTATCACCCGATTGCCGACATCGGGGCTTCCATTGCCAGCGGCTCCTTCCGCACCGAAGCCATGATTATTATGCCTTGCTCCATGGGTACTCTATCAGCCGTGGCCCACGGCAGCTCGGATAACTTGATGACCCGGGCTGCGGATGTCATGCTGAAGGAAGGGCGTCCGCTTGTGCTTGTACCCCGGGAGACACCGCTTCATGCAATTCACCTGGAAAATATGCTGAAGTTGTCCCGGCTAGGGGTAAAAATGATTCCGGCGATGCCTGCATTTTATTACGGCCCGGCTACAGTGGATGACTTGATTGACTTTATGGTGGGCAAGGTGCTGGACAGCCTGAACCTTGAGCATTCATTATTTCGCAGATGGGGGGAATGAAGGATGAATGATCCTGAACCTACCGTTATCGGTAAAATCAGCTATACCAATTCATGGCCGGTATTTCACAATTTCCACCCCTCTTCCTTAAGCTTTCCCGCAGAGATGGTGAGTGAGGTGCCTGCCATTCTTAATCAAGGCATGACCAGCGGAAGTATTCATGTGGGAGCCTTGTCCTCTTTTGCCTATGCGGCTGCAAGCGAACGGTTGCTGCTGCTGCCGGATTTGTCAGTTAGCTCGGATGGCCCGGTGAAGTCCATTCTGATGTTTTCACGTGTGCCGCTGGCGCAGGTCGCCTCAGGAACGATTGCTGTAACCAATACTTCGGCCACATCGGTCAATTTGCTGAAGATCCTGATGGCAAAAGCAGTAAACGGCAAACCTGAATATATCAGCGCTGCTCCTGATCTGGACAAGATGATGGCCGGGGCGGATGCCTGCCTGCTGATCGGTGACAATGCCATCCGGGCCTCGTGGCAGGATCAGGGCTATATCGTTACCGATCTTGGCGAGCTGTGGAAGGAATGGACCGGATTTGGGATGACTTTTGCCGTCTGGGCCGTGAACCGGGAGGCTGCCGGAAGGAGACCGGAGGCAGTTGCTGAAATCGCCGACGCCTTTGTGGAGAGCAAGAGACGCGGCCAGCAGAATCTGGCGCCCATTATCCGGGATGCCTGCTCAGCTATCGGGGGTACGGCAGCCTATTGGGACACGTACTTCCGTAATTTATGTTATGACTTTGGGGAAAGGCAACAGGAAGGGCTGAACCTCTATTTCCGCTACGCCTACGAGCTGGGTTTGCTGCAGCATGAAGTGAAGATGGAGATGTGGAGCCATAATCTGCTGACACGGGTGAACGAATGAAACGAATGCAAATGTTTGGCTTGCTGAACAAGGATATGGATCAGATTGAAAAAGAGCTCTACCGCAGCGTACAAGGGGACGATGATTTGCTGACAGAAACGTCCCTTCATCTGCTGAAGGCAGGCGGCAAAAGGCTGCGGCCGGTTTTTGTGCTGATGGGCGGCAAATTCGGACAATACGATCTGGAGAAGCTGAAGCGTGTTGCCATACCGCTGGAGCTGATCCACAGTGCTTCGCTGGTTCACGACGATGTGATCGACGATGCAGAGCTGCGGCGCGGAGAGCTGACGGTCAAAGCGAAATGGGGCGATAAAATCGCCATGTATACCGGGGATTATATTTATGCCAAGGCGCTGGTAATGACCTCGGAGCTGGGCAATCCGCGAATACACCAGATCCTCTCGAAGGCGATGGTGGAAATGTCTATCGGAGAGATGGAGCAGATCCGTGACTTCTTCAACAGCGAGCAGAGCGTGCGCCATTATCTGCGGCGCATCCGCCGCAAGACGGCACTGCTGATTGCCATCAGCTGCCAGCTCGGTGCGCTGGCTGCGGATGCGGAGCCGGATACGGCCAGGCTGCTCTATGATTACGGATATAACGTCGGTATGGCGTTCCAGATCCGTGACGATCTGCTCGATCTTTCCGGGACGGAGAAGCAAATCGGCAAACCTCCGGGCAGCGACATGCGGCAGGGCAATATTACACTGCCGGTGATATACAGCCTGGAAGACCAGCGGCTGCGGAGTGCGCTGCTTACAGAGCTGGCATCCATCCGCGAAGGAAAGAGCGGCGTGGGGCGCGCCATTGATCTGATTCTGTCGGGTGAAGGCATTTCCAGGGCAGAAGAGCTGGCATCCCGCTACATTGCCAAGGCGCTTGCAGCGCTGGACCAGCTGCCGAGCAACCGGACGAAGCGCAATTTGAAGGATATTGCTTTTTTTGTGACAGGGCGGTCTTATTAATCTGCAGAATTCGAAATATTAAGCGTTCACAGATGGCAAGGTTTCTGATACTATCAGAAAAACAGCTTATTATTCATTTGGAATAATAGAAAATGGAGAGTGACTCTATGGAGCAAACGTATCTGATGATAAAACCGGATGGGGTTCAACGCGGATTGATTGGGCGGATTGTCGCCCGTCTGGAGGACAAGGGGTTCAAGCTGGTTGCCGCGAAGCTGATCATCATTACAGAAGAGCAGGCAAAGAAGCATTACGCAGAACATGAAGGCAAAGACTTCTTTCCGGAATTGGTACGCTTTATTACCTCCGGACCTGTATTCGCGATGGTCTGGGAAGGGGATGATGTAATCGCCCTGTCCCGTTTGATGATCGGAAAAACCAAGGTGGGAGAAGCTCTGCCGGGTACGATCCGCGGTGATTATGCCAGCCACACGCCTCTGAATTTGATTCATGGTTCGGATTCTCCGGAAAGTGCAGCACGTGAAATCGCCAATTTCTTTGCTCCGGATGAACTGGCGGATTACAACAAAGACATCGCGGCCTGGATGTAGTTCCAGGCGGGAGGCAGGGAAAAGAAATGGCTGAACGAGAAGAAGCAGCAACAGCACCAGACCCGGATTACACCGGATTTATCCATAATGTGAAGCAAAGCACCGGGATTGACCTGGCGCAATATAAGGAAGCACAGATGAAACGGCGTCTGACCACGCTGCGGATGAAGAACGGCTATCAGTCCTTCAGCGATTTTTTCGCTGCAATGATGAAAGACAAAGCCTTGTTCTATGAATTCCTGGACCGCATGACCATCAATGTCTCCGAATTCTGGCGCAACCCGAACCGCTGGGAGGTCCTGCGGGATGTCATTCTGCCTGAACTGCAGCGTTCGGGCAGCAGGCTGAAGCTATGGAGCGCTGCCTGCTCCACCGGCGAAGAGCCGTACACCTTGGCGATGATCCTCTCCGACAAAAACATTCTGGCCCAGACCGGCATTCTGGCGACAGACATTGACGACGGGGCACTGGCCAAAGCAAAGCAGGGCCTCTACCTGGAGCGGTCCCTGAAGGATGTGCCGAAGGATGTCGCCGGCCGCTATTTTACACCGGAAGGGCCTGTGTTCAGGGTCAGTGACGGACTCAAGAAAAATATAGATTTCCGCAAGCAGAACCTGCTGCTGGATAAGTTTGATGAGGGCTTCGATTTAATCATCTGCCGCAATGTCATGATCTATTTTACGGAAGAGGCCAAAAACAAGCTGTACCACAAGTTTTCAGCCAGCCTGCGTCCGGGCGGATATTTGTTCGTGGGCAGCACGGAGCAGATTTTCACGCCGGCCCAGTATGGATTCGAATCGACAGAAACGTTCTTCTACCGCAAGAAATAAATCGGCTGTGGCTGTGCACCGGAATATGACACTCCTTAGGGATACGTATACTTTCGCACGTTTTCAGTGATACTGGACAGTAGAGGTAGATTACGTGTGTTAAGCGAAAGGTCGTACATTCTGATGGATAAAAGCAAGGTCATAGATGCCTACAGACGCGGTTTTCTGACCGTCCGTGAATGCGGGCAAATTCTCGGTGTTGAAGAGCGGCAGCTGCAAAGTCTGCTCGCGCTTGAAGATGACAAGGCGTCATGCCTGCCGCCAAGCCGGAGAATCGGCAGTTGAAGACTGGATTCCCCCGGTAACTGCAGCGTCGTCATTACTCGTTAGAGTAGAGGCGGCGCTGTTCTTTTACGTGCCGGACAATGGCAAGCCAGGCTTATCCCTTTCTTGTCAAAGCGGATTCCCTATACTATAATGAGCAAAGACATTTAACATTTTAGCGGTTTACAGTTTAAAAGTGTGAAGGGGGAACGCAGCATGAGTTTACGCTACTTAACAGCGGGGGAAACGCACGGCCCCCAGCTTACAGCTATTATCGAAGGACTGCCCAGCAATTTGACACTTGATTTTGAGGAGCTTAACTTTCAACTGCAGCGGCGGCAAAAAGGCTACGGGCGGGGACGGCGGATGCAGATCGAGAAGGATTCGGCAGAAATCGTCGGCGGAGTCCGTCATGGATACACCACCGGTGCTCCTGTAGCTCTGGTTGTGGAGAATAAGGACTGGACCCATTGGAAAAATATTATGAACATCGAACCTATTCCCGGCAGCGACGAAGAGAAGCGGCGTGTGAACCGCCCCCGTCCCGGACATGCGGACCTGAACGGCGGACTGAAATATAATCTGACGGACCTCCGGAATGTGCTTGAGCGCTCCAGCGCCCGCGAAACCGCGGCTAGAGTGGCTGTAGGTGCAGTAGCCCGGCAGCTTCTGGCTGCGTTTGGTGTGAAGATTGCAGGACAGGTGATCCGTATCGGTGAAATTGAAGCACCTGCGAATGATCTGCCGATTGACGAGCTGATCGAGCAGACAGAAGCTTCTTCTGTGAGAGTCGTGGATAAAGAAACTGAGAAGAAGATGGAAGCCTACATAGATAAGATCAAGGAGGAAGGCGACTCCATTGGCGGCATCGTGGAATGTATCGTTGAAGGCCTGCCTGTCGGCCTGGGAAGCCATGTTCAATCCGACCGCAAGCTGGACGGTGCCATCGCCGGTGCAGTAATGTCCATCAACGCCTTCAAGGGTGTGGAAATCGGCATTGGTTTTGAGGCAGGCAAGCTGCGGGGCTCGCAGGTCCATGATGAGATCCTGTATGAAGCATCCCGGGGATACTACCGGGCGAGCAATCGTCTGGGCGGCTTTGAAGGCGGAATGACCAACGGAATGCCGGTTGTGGTCCGCGGAGTGATGAAGCCGATTCCGACGTTGTACAAACCGCTGCAAAGTGTGGATATCGACACGAAAGAGCCTTTTACCGCCCAGGTGGAACGTTCAGACGCTTGTGCTGTGCCGGCAGCTTGTGTGGTGCTTGAGAATGTGGTGGCCTGGGAGATCGCCAAAGCCTTCCTGGACAAGTTCGGCGGCGATTCCATCGAGGAGATCAGAGCCAACTACAACAATTACCAGTCACAGCTGGAGAGCTACTAATGATGCGCAGCATTACGGTAGACCTCGGTGAACGTTCCTATCCGATCCATATCGGAAGCGGACTCTTGCGTGACATCGGCCAGCATTGTGTGAAGGCCGGGTTTCCGCTCCGCAGTCCGCTGCTGATCGTCAGTGACAGCGAAGTGGCCCCGCGGTATCTTTCCGTGGTTGAAGCCGCCCTGCGCGGAGAAGGATATTCCGTAGTCAGTCATGTGATTCCAGCCGGAGAGGCTTCCAAATCACTGGCCGTATATGAAGAAGTCATCACAACGGCAATCCAGGCCGGGTTGGACCGCAGTTCAGCCGTACTGGCACTGGGCGGCGGTGTGGTAGGGGATCTGGCGGGTTTTGTAGCCGCATCTTATATGCGCGGAATAGGCTTCATTCAGATTCCTACTACAATATTAGCCCATGACAGCAGTGTAGGCGGCAAGGTGGCGGTCAATCATCCGCTGGCGAAGAATATGATTGGCGCCTTCTATCAGCCGTCGCTGGTGCTGTATGATTTGGATACCCTGGGCACGCTTCCGCCGCGCCAAATCTCTTCGGGACTGGCTGAAGTGGTAAAGCACGGTCTGATTCTGGACCGTGACTTTGCTTACTGGTGCCTTGAACATGCTTCTGAGCTGCTCTCGCTGAATACAGAGGCATTGGGATATGCTCTGGAGCGTGGCTGTGCGATCAAGGCCCAGGTCGTCAGCAATGACGAGCGTGAGCATGGGCAAAGAGCGTTTCTGAACCTTGGGCATACGATCGGACACGCGATTGAAGCCGTGGGCGGATACGGTGTATTCCTGCACGGTGAGGCCATTGCCATCGGAATGGCAGGCTCTGCGCTTCTCGCTGCCAAGCTTGGCCGGGAGAGGGCGATTTATGAGGATACCATTGCCATGCTGTCAGCACTTTCGCTTCCCGTGAAATTACCTGCGGAATACAGCGAGGATGAGCTGATGGAAGCGATGATGCATGACAAGAAATTCAAGGAGGGCAAGATGACCTTTATCGTGCCGGATTCAATCGGCGCTGTCAGTATCGTGAATGATGTGCAGCAGAGCGCCGTGCGCGAGGTTCTTGCACAGCTTAAGAAGGAGGGAAGCCCGTGGTAAACCGGGGAATACGCGGTGCAACAACCGTAACCAACAATGAGGAAAACGAAATCCTGCGGGAAACGGTTGTTCTGCTGCGCGAGATTGTGGAGCGCAATGACGTCATTGCGGAAGATATCTGCAGCGTGTGGATTACTGTGACCGGAGATCTGGACGCTACCTTTCCGGCGCGGGCCATCCGGGAAATTGAAGGCTGGGATCTGGTGCCTCTGATGTGCTCCGTGGAGATTCCCGTCAAAGGCGGCCTGCCGATGTGCATCCGGCTTATGGTGCAGGTCAACACCGATAAATCGCAGCGGGATATCCGCCATGTTTATTTGAATGAAGCCCGGAAGCTTCGTCCGGATCTCTCACAGCAGAAGTAACAAATTCCTTTTGCAGGGTTGCCATGGACCAAGGCCATCATGTATAGTGTAGTTAGCCGAGTGAAGCAGAGTTTAGTTTAGTTGAGATGAGTATAGTTGAGCAGAGTGCAGGATTTTAGTTGAGTTTAGGCATGTATCGCGTATGATTGCAATTCTCTTTTTAAGTTACACGTTAGTGCTTATTTGCATTATCGCTGTATTCTTTTATAGGGGGGAGTGCATCCATTGCGATGGTGATATGCCGCTCATTTGCGCTTTTCCATATACTTACTTACACCAACCTCTACTTCGGTAGAGGTTTTTCTGTATTTCGGACATTATAAACCAACATTTCAAGGAGGCATCCCAAGTGACGAATCCAAGTGTAGAAGAAGTGCTGTCGCTGTCGCGGGAATATAATCTGATCCCTGTAGTTACGCGGCTGCTCGCCGATATGGAGACACCCATCCGGTTATTCCAGCGGTTTGCCGGGCAGGACCGGGCTTTTTTGCTGGAGAGTGTAGAGGGCGGGATCCAATGGGCCCGTTATTCTTTTATCGGCAGTGACCCTTTCCTGATGGTCTCGGGCAAAAAAGGCGAAGTCCATGTGGAGGTCGGCGGCGGGAAGAGACGGCTGTCCGGCAAACCCGTCGAGGAGCTCAAAGCACTGCTCCGCTCATACCGCAGTCCTAAGCTGGACGGGATGCCTCCTTTTACAGGCGGGGCCATCGGATTCTTCGGATATGATCTGCTGCAGTATTATGAGAAGCTTTCCGCCCACGCAGTCGATGACTTGAATATGGATGATATCCGCTTCATGTTCTGCGACCGCATTATCGTATTCGATCATGTGAAACAGCAGATTCTGCTGGTGGGTAACCTGCATATCAAGGACGGGGATACGGATTCCGATATCCGGGCCGGATATGAGGAGCTGAGGCGCCGGCTGGAGAATATGGCTGAGGAGCTGCAGAAGGACGGACCGAAGGAAAACGTCAACCGGCGCAGCATACCCCAGGATATTGAGCTGGGTGAGATCCATTCGAACCTTACCAAGGAACAGTACATCAGCAATGTGGAGCAGGCGAAGGAATATATCCGGGCTGGGGATATTTTCCAGGTGGTGCTGTCTCAGCGGCTGCACATTGAAACAGAAGTATCCCCGCTGCATGTCTACCGGATGCTTCGGACGTTGAACCCTTCCCCGTATATGTATTATCTGAAAATGGATGAGGAAATCATCGTCGGCACTTCGCCCGAGGCGCTGGTCAAGGTGGACGGAGGCCGTGTGGAAACCCGTCCCATCGCCGGGACCCGTCCCCGCGGAGAGAACGAAGCCCATGACCGTGCGCTGGCTGCTGAACTGCTGGAGGATGAAAAGGAACGGGCAGAGCATCTGATGCTGGTGGATCTGGGCCGCAATGACCTGGGCAGAGTGTCCAAATTCGGTACGGTAAAATGTGATTCCTTCATGGAAATCGAGAAGTACTCGCATGTGATGCATATCGTCTCGAATGTGTCAGGGACACTGGACGAAGGCAAGGATTTCTTCGATGCCTTCCTCTCCTGTCTGCCGGCAGGGACCGTATCGGGGGCGCCGAAGCTGCGGGCGATGGAAATCATCGCCGAACTTGAACGGGAAGCAAGAGGCGCTTATGCGGGAGCCATCGGCTATCTTGGGTTTTCCGGAAATATGGATTCCTGCATTACGATCCGCACCATCATTTTCCGCAAAGGCCGGGCTTATGTGCAGGCTGGGGCAGGAATCGTGTGGGATTCGGTTCCCGAGAAGGAATATGAAGAGACCGTCAACAAGGCCAAAGCGATGCTGAAGGCGATCCGGATGGCAGAAGCCATGTTCCCGGCCGAAGCCAAAGAAAAACAGGTAATCAACCAGGATTACATGTATGAATATACCCCTTGATCCCGGCGGGTCAAGAACACAATGAACAGGAGGAAATCAGGATGGACGCAAGCCAAAGGATACAATCAGGGATTACCAGTATCATCGAAGGCCGGGATCTCAGCCGGCTGCAGGCGCGGGAGATTATGGGGTCAATTATGGAAGGATCAGCCTCAGCGGTGCAGATTGGCTCGCTGTTGACGGCACTCCGGATTAAGGGGGAAACCGTCGAAGAAATCACCGGGTTCGCGGAAGCGATGCGGGGGTTCAGCACCCATGTAGCTACAGAACGGTCCCAACTGCTGGATACCTGCGGAACCGGCGGCTCTGGCATCCATAAGTTCAATATTTCCACAGCCTCGGCCATTATCTCATCTGCTGCTTCCGTCCGGGTAGCCAAGCACGGCAACCGTTCTGCCTCCGGCAGAGCCGGCAGTGCCGATGTGCTTGAGGCACTTGGAGTCAATATTCATCTGAATGCAGAGCAGGCCCGGCAGTGCCTGGACAGCATCGGTATCTGCTTCCTGTTCGCGCAAATCTATCATCCGTCGATGAAGCACGCTGCAGCACCCCGGAAGGAGCTGGGGTTCCGCACCGTATTCAATATGCTGGGACCCCTGACGAACCCGGCAGGGGCAGACCGTCAGCTGATGGGGATTTACGACAGGGACAAGACGCAGACGATAGCCCAGGTGCTGAAAGAGCTTGGTTCCAAGCGTGCGATGATTGTGAGCAGTCTGGACGGCCTGGATGAGATCAGTATTTCAGCGCCGACACAGGTGTCTGAACTGAAGAACGGTGTGGTGACAACCTATGAGATCACCCCTCAGGAACTGGGGCTAAGCACACATCCGCTGGAGGATGTCCTTGGCGGTGATGCGGCGGAGAATGCGGCAATCATCACCGGAGTGCTGCAAGGAGATCTGAATCCTTACCGTGATATTGTCCTCGCCAATGCGGGCGCATGCATTTATGTGGCTGGACTTGCGGATACCCTGCAAGAGGGTGTGGAAAAAGCAAAGACTGTAGTAGATTCCGGTGCTGCGCTGCTGAAGCTGGAGCAGCTCAAAGCCATGACAAAGGAGCTTGATTATGTATCTTGAGCGGATTGTTGCCACCAAAATCAATGAAGTAGAAGCCTTAAGCAAAACGTTCTCCTTAGAGGAGGCCAAGCATCAGATTGCAGCATTGCCTCCCACAAGAGGGTTTCGAACAGCGCTTACGAAGTCGCGCAACAGATCCATGGGGCTGATTGCCGAGGTAAAGAAGGCTTCTCCCTCCAAAGGCCTAATCCGGGCGGATTTCGATCCGGTGTCTATCGCCATGGGGTATGAAGCGGGCGGAGCGGATTGTTTATCCGTCCTTACGGATAAAGACTATTTTCAGGGCAGTGGCGCTTATCTGCAGCAGGTTAGGGAGGCTGTGAAGCTTCCGCTGCTGCGCAAGGATTTCATTATCGATGAACGGCAGATCTACGAAGCCCGCCTGCTGGGTGCCGACGCGGTGCTGCTGATCGCAGCCATTCTGACGCCTGAACAGCTGATTTCGTTCACTGATACAGCTGCCTCGCTGGAGCTCGATATCCTGATTGAGATTCATGACCGGAGCGAGCTGGAGACCGTTCTGGCAACCGGGAAATTAGAGCACCCGGGGGTGCTGCTGGGGATTAACAACCGCAATCTGCGCACGTTCGAAACGGCGCTGTCTACCACAGCCGAGCTTGCTGCGCTGCTTCCCGGCTCAGTTCCCGTGATCAGCGAGAGCGGAATTGCCGGTCCGCAGGATATTGATTATCTGAGAACTACCGGAGCCAGCGGCGTGCTGGTTGGAGAATATCTGATGCGCCAGCCGGATGTGGAACAGGCAGTGAACGAGCTGCTTGGTGCGCTGCCGGAAGGGAAGGAACGTGCCGCCCGTGGCTGAGACGCTGGTAAAAATCTGTGGACTTCAGGACGTTGAAGTGCTAAAATCTATGAAGCGATTACCTGTGGATTATATCGGGTTTGTGTTTGCAGAGAGCCGCCGCAGGGTGAGCCCCGAACAAGCGGCAGAGCTTATTGCTGAGCTTGCGGAATGGGAGAACGGGAAACCTCCGCTCGCCGCCGGAGTGTTTGTGAATCCTACACTTGCTGAGCTTGAAGCGCTGCTCTCCACCGTACCGCTGAAGGTCATTCAGCTGCATGGCCAGGAGAGTGCGGAATTATGCCGGGCCGTCAAGGCGGCCTTTCCGCAGGTGCAGGTATGGAAGGCTCTTTCTGTAGCCACAAGCAGTGCTGAGTCCGCTGCGGACGATCCTCATTCCTTGCATCACTATGCCGGGGCCGTCGATGCTCTGCTGCTGGATACCTTTGACCCGTCCGGCAGCGGCGGCTCCGGGCGGACCTTTGATTGGGAGCAGATTCCAGCCTATAGACAGGCGGCTTGTGTATATGGCTTGCCTTTATTTGTAGCCGGTGGGCTGCATCCCGAGAATGTGCGTGAACTGCTGGATGGCTATGCTCCATACGGTGTAGATGTTTCAAGCGGAGTAGAGAGCAATGGGGTTAAGGATATCGTTAAAATGACAGCTTTTGTGGAAAGGGTGAAGCAATCATGATACAAGTACCGGACAAGAATGGGCGTTTTGGTTCTTTTGGAGGCCGCTTCGTTCCTGAAACGTTGATGAATGCGCTGATTGAGCTGGAGGAAGCTTACAACAGATTTTCCGCTGATCCTGCTTTTCAGAAGGAAGTGGATTATCTGCTCAAGCAATATTCCGGGCGCGAGACTCCGCTCTATTATGCGGAACGTCTCAGCAAACATCTGGGAGAAGCTAAAATATACTTGAAACGCGAGGATCTCAACCATACAGGTGCTCACAAAATCAACAATGCGATCGGCCAGGGCATTCTCGCCAAGATGATGGGCAAAACCAAAGTCATCGCCGAAACCGGCGCAGGCCAGCATGGTGTGGCTACGGCTACAGTAGCAGCGCTGCTCGGAATGGAGTGCAAGGTGTTCATGGGCGAAGAGGACACACGCCGCCAGGCGCTGAACGTATTCCGCATGAAGCTGCTGGGGGCTGAAGTCATTCCGGTGACTTCCGGTTCACGGACATTGAAGGATGCTGGGAATGAGGCGCTCCGCTACTGGGTCAGCAACGTGGAGGACACCTTCTATGTCCTGGGTTCTGCTGTGGGCCCGCATCCGTATCCGATGATGGTCCGCAATTTCCAGCGGATTATCGGGGATGAGACGCGGCGCCAGATTCTCGAAGCCGAAGGCAGGCTGCCGGATCTGCTGGTCGCGGCCGTGGGCGGCGGCAGCAATGCGATCGGCATGTTCTATCCGTTCATGGAGGATGAGCAAGTCGGGATGATCGGGGTGGAAGCAGCCGGCAAAGGCGTGGAGACTCCATTCCACGCGGCAACGATGAGTAAAGGGACCCGGGGGGTCTTTCAGGGCTCACTAAGCTATCTGCTGCAGGATGAGCATGGACAAGTACAGGAGGCGCATTCCATTTCCGCCGGTCTGGACTATCCCGGAGTAGGCCCTGAACATTCCTACCTCAAAGATGTCCACCGTGCACAATATGTGCCGGTTACGGATGATGAAGCCCTGGAAGCCCTGAAGCTGCTCTGCGTGACCGAAGGGATTATTCCGGCGCTTGAATCCGCCCATGCCATTGCGCATGTTGTAAAGCTTGGACCGGCATTGACCAAGGATGATATCGTGGTGATCTGTTTGTCGGGACGCGGGGACAAGGATGTTGAGTCCATTATGGCCTACACGGAAGGGGCGGGTAAGTGATGACAACGGAAACAACGAACCGGATGGATTTGGCCTTCCGCAGGCTGAAGGAGGAGGGCCGGACAGCGCTGATTCCGTTCCTGACTGTAGGCGATCCGGATCTGGAGACTACGCTTGAGATTATCGCCGAGCTGGAAGCGGCAGGGGCGGATATTCTGGAGCTGGGCGTGCCTTATTCCGATCCGCTTGCGGACGGTCCGGTGATCCAGCGGGCCTCTTCCAGAGCATTGCGGGGCAATATCCATTTGCGTACCTGCATGGAAACAGCGCTGAAGGCCCGGCAGGCGGGCAGTGAGCTGCCTTTTATTCTGTTTACCTACTATAATCCGGTCATGCAGATGGGACTCGACAGCTTTTTCTCCCTGCTACATGCCCATGAGATCAGCGGACTGATTATTCCTGATCTTCCAGTGGAAGAGTCAGAGGATATGCGTCAGCGGAGCCGGGCGGCAGGAGTAAATCTTATTCCGCTTGTAGCGCCTACGTCCAGCGAGCGGATTGCGCGGATTGTCGCCGGGGCCAGCGGTTTCGTGTACTGTGTATCTTCCCTTGGAGTTACAGGTGAACGCTCTTCCTTTCATTCCGGTGTGGATGAATTCATCGCTTCTGTCCGCCAGGCCACGGACCTTCCTGTGGCAGTGGGCTTTGGCATTTCGACCGGTGAGCAGGTAGCACGGTTTGCCCGTATCTGTGACGGTGTAGTGGTAGGCAGCGCAATCGTCCGCAAGGTCGAGGATGTTATTCCACTGCTTAACAATGCTGCTACACGAAGTGAGGGCCTGTTGCAAATTCGTGAATTTGTGGCACAATTAAGACCATAACAGCCTGCTGGCAGACCTGAAGCAGTTGGAGATTTTTATGGAGAGTGAGGACCGTTCATGAACCCGAAACCGAATATCGTTAACCTCCCTGTATACAAACCGGGGAAACCTATCGAGGAAGTGAAGAAGGAGCTTGGCTTAAACGATGTCATTAAGCTGGCCTCCAACGAGAATCCGTATGGGTCTTCACCAAATGCAAAAGCCGCCATACTGGCCGAGCTCGACAACCTGTATCTGTACCCTGACGGCTCAGCGGCTGAATTGACGTCTGCGCTGGCGGATCATCTCGGAGTACGGAATGACAACATTATCTTTGGCTGCGGCTCGGATGAGATTATCGCCTTGATTGCCCGTGCGTTTTTCCTGCCGGGAGATGAGACGATTATGGCGGACCAGACCTTTTCCGTATATAAAAGCAATGCCGATATCGAAGGTGCTGTTTCGATCGAAGTGCCTCTGGCAAACGGCACGCATGATCTCGGCGCAATGCTGGCCCAGGTTACAGAGCGGACCAAAGTCATCTGGATCTGTAATCCCAATAACCCTACCGGGACGATTGTGCCCGAGGAAGCTTTAATTACATTTCTGAATGCAGTGCCGGCCGGGGTGATGGTTGTCCTGGATGAGGCGTATTGTGAATATGTGACTGATCTTTCGTACTCGAATGGAATTAAGCTGCTGGAATCCTATCCGAACCTGGTCGTATTGCGTACATTCTCCAAGATTTACGGCTTGGCTGCACTGCGCATCGGGTACGGGGTGGCAAGTCCGCAGATTATCTCCTTGATCAACAAGGTGCGTGAACCGTTTAATACCTCGCGTCTGGCACAGGCCGGAGCACTTGCAGCGCTCGCTGACCAGGAATACGTACAGGAGTGCCGCCGTCTGAACAGTGCGGGCATTCTGCAGCTTCAGGCTGAATTCAAGCGGCTGGACCTTGCATTTTTCCCGGCGCATGGCAATTTCATTATGGTGGATGTGCGGAAGCCGGCAGCCGAAATTTTTGATGCTTTGCTGCGGCGCGGGATTATTGTCAGAGCAGGGCACAAGCTGTACCCGACCTATATTCGGGTCACGGTTGGTTCGGCGGAACAGAACAAGGCTTTTATCGCTGCGCTGGAGCAGGTGCTCCAGGAACAGGGCGTACAAGTCTAAGGGGCAGCATGCAAGACGAATCTACAGAAGGCAGGTAGTTCAAAGAACATGACGACAAAAATAGCAATTTTCGGTGTCGGTCTGATCGGAGGCTCTCTGGCCCTTTGCTTCAAAGGCAAGGAGGGCCTGACCGTTGTAGGCCATGCCCACCGTCCTGAATCGGCACAAAAATATGTCAGCAGAGGTGTCGTCGATCAGGCCACACTTTCTCTTGAAGAAGCGGCACTGGATGCCGATTTCATTTTTCTGTGCGTGCCTGTAGGCATGCTGGAGGATTATTTGCAGCGTCTTAGCAAGCTTCCCCTGAAGCCTGGCTGCATTATTACGGATGTTGGCAGCACCAAGGCCACGATAGCTGCCTGTGCGCTGTCGCTGGATCTTCCCGGGGTGCATTTCATCGGCGGACATCCGATGGCCGGATCGGAACGTTCCGGCGTGGAGGCTGCTTCTTCTCTGCTGTTCGAGAACGCCTATTATGTGCTGACACCCCCTCCGGGAGTGCCAGAGGAGGCCTATCAGGCGCTTGAAGCATTGCTTTTACATACTAGAGCGCAGATTGTCCGGCTTAATCCGGAGCGCCACGATGAGATTGTCGGAGCCATCAGCCATTTGCCGCATATCATAGCGGTTGCACTGGTGAATCAGATCCGTGCGTATGACGACACGGACTCCCTATACAGTACTTTGGCGGCCGGGGGGTTCCGTGACATCACACGGATTGCCTCCAGCGACCCGATAATCTGGAGAGATATTCTGCTCAACAACCGCTCAGTCATGCTCCGTCTGCTGAAGGATTGGAATGATGAGGTTTCATCGTTCGTGCAATTGCTGGAGAATGCGGACGGGGAGGGGATTGAGGAGGCATTCCTTGAGGCGGGCGGCTTCCGCAGCCAGCTGCCGGAGCGGCGTAAGGGGATGATTACTCCGCTGTTCGATCTCCATATCGATGTTCCCGATCATCCGGGGATTATCGGGCGGATTGCCACAGAGCTGGGGGACCAGGGCATCAACCTCAGCAATGTGCAGATTATCGAGAGCCGCGAGGATGTGCCGGGCATAATGCGCCTGTCCTTCCGCCAGGAGAACGATATGGAACGGGCCAAAATTCTGCTGCAGCACCACGATTATACTGTGTACGTGTAAGCTTGGATAATATCCCCTTTAAGCAACTACGCTCCAAAGCCCATGGCTAACAGGAGCGGAGAAGTGAGCTTGAAGGGGATTTTTTGCAGCGGAAGGCTTTAACTCTGGAGAAGCGGAGAATGAATTCCAAGTTTATCCCAATTGGGTGTCGGAATGCCTGCTCTGCTCTTTAAATCAATAAAGGCTTGATATAGTGCAAACATTTCATCAGCAGACACCGCTTTATCGCCCAGGAGAATTTTGCCGACAGGGGTGGACAGCATTATCTTCAGCATGATATAGAATATTTTCCTTTGCTTCCGGGCTAATTTCAGTTGACTTGCAGGCGTAACCGTATATCCGAGCTTCTCCAAGACTTGATGGCCCTCATCTACAGCAGCAATGACCTGATGAAGCAGCTTATTGTCTTTTGCAGCCTTGCGCAAATCACCGTTGTAGGCAGGCGCAATGAAATTCAAAGGCAGGATCATCATAAAGTGGCTTTTTAGCCATTCATCCATGTTCTGTTGATAGACCAATTTATATTTGGTGTTCACAAAAGCCTGGTCAATCACCGTCCGCCAAGGCAAATCTTCACCCAGACCGCCGATGGTCATCTGCACCTGGGGTCCACGCACGCAGAACATCCGGCCGGGCTCCCTCCATCCGGCACTCACTTGAAATCCAAAGGCAACCTGCTTTTCTACCGGACTGTTGGCCTGCAAATAATCCTTCATCTCTGTGGGGTTGACATTATTCCCTACGAGCACCACCCGGCTGCTGTGGTTCGCTGCAAGAGCAGGCAGAACCGCTTGGAAATCCGGATATTTCATCACTACAAAAATAAGGTCGTAGATATCCTCCGGCTGCAATTCACTGATCACATTTACCTTATCGGCCGTGGTACGGAATTGGAAATAATGCCGGATGACATTCCCGTTCTTTTGCAATTCATCCAGCCGCCCTCCTCTGGCCAGCATGGTCACATTGTTGCCACCGCGCACCAGCACATGGGCTAAATAACTTCCCAAAACTCCGGCTCCATATACCAATATTCTCATAAACTAGTCCCTCCGTATCATGTAACCTATTCAGCATATAAGTTTTTAAATATTCGTCTGCATATTTAAAAACTATTACAGCTCGATTCTAGCCCTATCCCAAACTATCTGTCAATAAGTTTTTAAATATACACCTCAATATTTCAAAACTAAGCGAATCATGATATATTTAATGTATTAAAAAGACGTGGGATGTGAGTGAAGCGGTATGAACAAATTTGAAATCAGAACACAAATCAAGAAAGATGCGATCATTGCAGCCGCCCTGAAGCTTTTCCGGGAAAAAGGCTTCATCGACGTCAGTATCAAAGATATTGCCGCTGAATCCGGCGTATCCTCTGTGTCACTATATAACTATTTCGGCAACAAAGAAGGGGTAGTCAGGGAATGTACGAATGTCTTAATGCAGAATACTGTCCGCAAGGCCAAGGAACTTCTGAGCCAAAATATAAATTTTAAAGATAAAATGCTCCAGGCTTTGGAGATTTGTGCGGATCAGGATTATCAATTACTCAGTTCTCCGGGGGCAGTAGGGGATCAGGTGTTGTCTAGTCTGTACAATGAAAATACAAACCGGATCAGAGTCGAAATCATAGAGGAGTTCATCAGGGTGGGGAAAAAGGAGGGGGTTATTGATAATTCTGTTTCTATCGAAACCATATTGGAATTATTATGTGCGATTGGGCTGCTCCAATCATCCTGGGTAAAAAAAGAAAATTACAAAGATAAAATGGCAGAGCTTAACCGGCTGCTCTTGTTTGGATTAATCGGACGGCAATAAATACAGGCTTTGAACCGGCATGGGGCGCAAATTAGAAGAATTTATGATTTTCACCAATCGATACTAAAATAGACAAAAAAAGACCGCTTATACATAATAAGCGGTTACAGTTCACAATTACTTGGAACTGTGAAGTATTTGGATAGGAGTGGAGAGAAACCATACTGTACTTTTATTATATGTATCCGTTTACATCTTGTCAATACTTTATTCAAAGATTATTAAATAATCCCTGAAAATTTGTGCTGACTACATTCACTGCAAAAAAATTAACAATTAACTCTCTAAAGTGATTCGAACTGTTCTTTTTTACAACTATTGACAACCTCCAGGAATGAATGCAATAATACATCCAAATGCTGCTATTTTATAAGGTTCATTGCTTTTAATTGTGCAAACGCTTTCCTGCAAAGGTGATGCATTTTTATAACCGGTAGTCCGGTTTAGCTTTTTGTGCAAACGTTTTCTTTTTAATGAATAAAATCGACCGTTTATAATAAATTTTTCTGTTTACACTCCTTCAGCGTCTCTGCAATCTTCTCCGTATACCACAATCAACTCAGCACTTGGCCATTCACATGAAGTAATCATTCCTGCAGTTATATAGGAAACTGACCTACCATGAATAAAGTTTGTAGGCGGATTCAATTGAATCTGTCTGCCAGTGCTGCACTCCATGCTTGGTTTGTGGCCGGTATCTGCCGGCTATGAATAAATTACACTTTGGAGGAGAATGTGGAATGAAGAACAAGGTAAGAGCATCGCTATGGAGTATGGTCCTGGTAGTGGCTGTATTGCTGCAGACAATGGGCTTTGTGGCTGCTCCCCGGGACAGCGCCCTTGCGGCGGATTCGGGTGCTTCTGCTGCCCCGGCAGGAGATTACGGGTTGCCCGCAAGAACCGCAGACGGTGTCATTTTTCACGCCTGGAACTGGTCCTTTGACACCATTACAAGGAACCTTCCAGCTCTGGCAGGGGCAGGCTTCAAATCTGTACAAACCTCTCCTGTACAGCCCACCAAGGAGGGTGGAACCGACGGCAGCAAGTGGTGGGTTCTTTATCAGCCTACTTACTTCTCAGTCGGCAATTCACAGCTTGGGAGCAGAGACCAGTTCAGAACAATGTGCTCGGAAGCAGAGAAATATGGTATTAGCATCATCGTGGATGTGGTAGTCAACCATACAGCCAATGCAGGCGGAGGCGGCGACACTTACAAGCCGGCCGGAAATGTGGACCCTTACATCCGCAATAACCCTTCGTTCTGGCATGAAGCCAGGGGGATAGCGAATTGGGACGACAGATGGCAGGTTACGCAGTGGGGGGTTGGCCTGCCTGACCTGAATACCTCGAACCAGGAGCTGCAAAATGTAATCATTGGCTTCTTGAACGATGCGGTTTCACTTGGAGCAGACGGCTTCCGCTTTGACACCGCCAAGCATATCGAGCTTCCCGATGATCCGTATGGATCAGGATCGAATTTCTGGCCGAGAGTGCTTGGCTCACTCAACAATAAGGGTAATCTGTATATTTATGGTGAAGTGCTCCAGGGAGGAGCAGACCGGTTTGCCGCTTACAGCAATTATATCAACCTGGCTGCGTCTAACTATGGGCATAATGTAAGAAGAGCGGTAGGCTTTGGGTCCTCAATCAATGTCAATTCAGCGACCTCCTTTGACGCAAACAATGTCAACCCGTCGAAGCTGGTTACCTGGGTCGAATCGCATGACACTTATGCCAATCACAGCAAGGAAACCACGGGAATGAACGATTGGCAGATCAAGATGGCCTGGTCGATTATTGCGGCCCGGGCCCAGACGACTTCGCTCTTTTTTAACCGGCCGGTTGGCAGCGGAACGATCGGTCAGGCGGGCAGCACAAACTGGCAGGATGCGGATATCGCAGCTGTCAACAAGTTCCACAACGCAATGGCAGGCCAAGGCGAATATCTGAGATCTCAAGGCGATCAGGTCATGCTTATTGAACGCGGAAACAAAGGAATGACGATCGTCAACCTCGGCGGGGACACCTACATCAATTCGGCAACCAATCTGGCAAATGGCAGCTACGTCAACAAAGCAAGCGGCGGTGGAACGTTCACGGTATCCGGCGGCAGAATTACCGGCAACCTGGGGGGCGGCAAGATTGCTGTCCTGTATGAGGGCGAAGCTTCACAGCAAACGCCTTCAGTATCCATTGATAAGGCGGAAGGGTCTTTTAATACCGATTCCTTGGCCGTTAGAATTACTGTGAACGGTGCCGATTCTGCTTTCTATACAGTGAACAATGGATCTGCTGTATCCTTTAGATCAGGAGATACAGTAACCTTTGGAGCGGGTGCAGCATTTGGTTCGTCCTTTGTGCTTAAGATTACAGCTGCCAATGGAGCAGGCCAGACAGTCAAGGCATACACGTTCGTCAAAGAAGATCCAAAGGCGGCGTTGACGGTGCACTATTTCAAGCCTTCCGGCTGGGGCACTCCAAATATTTACTATTATGATGACTCGGTTACGCCAGCCAAGTCTGGCCCCGCCTGGCCCGGAACGGCGATGAAGGATGAAGGAAACGGCTGGTATTCCTATTCCATAACGTCCTGGACGCAGGCAAAAGTTATTTTCAACTCAGGCAGCAACCAGAATCCTGCGGCTCAGCAGCCCGGATACAGTGTTAGTGGGGAAAAGTGGATTAAGGACGGCGTGATCTACCCGAAGAATCCGGATAAACCTACAACAGACACAATTACAGTTCATTATTACAAGCCTTCCGGCTGGGGGACTCCAAACATCTATTACTATGACGACAGCACGGTTCCAACCAAGGAAGGCCAGGCCTGGCCGGGCAAGGTCATGACCAGCGAAGGAAACGGCTGGTACTCATATTCCATTAGCGGCTGGGACAAAGCGTATGTCATCTTTAACAGTGACGGCAGGCAATCTCCGGAATCCCAGCAGAGGGGCTACCTGGTGACCCGGGACTCATGGATTAAAGACGGTGTGATTACAGGCCAGGAACCATAGTACAGGCAGCATTAACATTTAGGCTGAAGGGGAGGGCATGAAGTCAGTACAAATAACATCAGCTGGGGCGATTTTACATTGCTCCAGCTGATTTTTTAAGTGGACAGGACACTTCTCCATGAATCGGCATAAGTTGAATAGTAAGCTGCTATTCTCATGTATGACATTTATCAGTGTTATTCGACCTCTTTTGCACAGGGATACACTCATGACTGCTGTCAGAAGTCTATTAATGTCATCCTGTAAGAATATGTGCTATACTAGACTAGGTATGTTTATAGTTTCCAGGGATATAACAAGCGATCCGGTATTTGGATTGCCCATAAATCCATGGACATGCGTTTTTCTTTCTGTATTTACTTACAGAGTGCCTTATTTGTCGGGTGACTGAATATACATAGGAAGTAATGCCTTTAAATTTGTGCAAATTTGTAGGAAAACCGCAACTTTTTAAGCCCCGGCCGGTATAAGAATTATGGACCGGACGGGATTACACGTGCTAGGGCGAGGAGGGCCGAACTCACCATGACGGATTCCCAGTTGATCCAGCTAATCAAGCAAGGTAACACAGAGATATATTCAGAATTAATGCGGCGGTACCAACGCAAAATATTGGCTTTTGTCTACCATATGCTCAAGAATTCCCACATGGAGCTTCTTGCGGAGGATTTATGCTCGGAGACCTTTTACAAGGCGTTCCGGAGCCTGCATTCTTTCCGGGAAGTAGATGCATCATTCTCAACATGGCTGTATACGATTGCCCGGAATACAGTGCTTAGCGAGCTCCGCAAGAACCGCGCCGGAAATGTGTCACTTGAGGAAAGCGGGTATACGCCGGTAGCCCCGATTGAGGTGGCTCCAGAACAGGCTGCGCTCCGCAAAGAGCGGATGAACCTGGTCCGTGAAGCGATTAATAATCTGCCGGAGAAACAGCGTTCCGCGCTGATCCTCCGGGAATACGACCAAATGGACTACCAGGAAATTGCAGAAATTCTGGACCAGAGTGTCAGCTCCGTGAAATCATTATTGTTCCGTGCCAGGAGCAGTGTGAAGCTCCAACTCGAGTCCTATTTTTATGAGCCTGAAGCAGAAGAAGATGTGCAGGCTGAGAGGGTGTAAGGCCTATGAATTGCAGGGAAGCGCAGGATTCCATTCCGCTTTTGTGGGACGCTCCCCCCACGGACCCTAAGCGGATTTTGCTTGAAAGGCATATTGTGAATTGTCCCTACTGTTCCGCTGAATGGGCGTTGTGGCAGGAGAGCAGTGAGCTTATGCGGGAAACACAGATAGAAATCAGCGAAGAACGTGCGGAGGCTGTGAATCTACGGGTAATGGAGCGGATTTATCTGGAAAGTCCCTGGCTCCTCCCGGGGGATGGTAAATCTGCCGGGAATTCTGCCGTTTTCCGCCGCCGGCTCAGTCTCTGGATTGCCTGTTTTCTGGCTGTTTTCATATCCAGCTTTTTGTATTTTACAATGTTCAAAACACCTGCCAATACTACTGTGGCGCAGAGCGGAATTGTGGAGACCGGTGTAGCCGGCTTGTCTCTGGATTGGTCCTCCTCGTACCCTGCCTCTGAATCGGGCGGAGGAATCATTGAACCGCTCGTGGTGAGCATGGGACCTACCCATCCGCAATATTGGATGATGCTGTCCATGCTCGGAGTAGGCCTGTCGATATTTTTGCTGTACCGGCTGAACCGTTACCGCAGACATTAGAAAGCTCTCTTTACTCCCGAGTAAAGCGGGCTTTTTTGTTGTGATCTTACAGGATAAGCCTAATTAACCTTTCAAAAAGAAGACATTTGTTTTCATTCGTGTTACATTATTAAGCAAACATAAGGGAAGGGCAAGGTGATTGTGATGCTGATTGGCTTAATCCGCCATGGGCTGACGGACTGGAATGCGGAAGGGAGAATACAGGGACAAAGCGATATTCCGCTCAACGATGAAGGCCGGAAGCAGGCTGAGATGCTGGGAGACCGGCTTCTGCAGGAAACTTACCGTTGGGACTACTGTATCACCAGCAGTCTTTCCCGGGCTGCAGAGACAGGCCGGATTATTGCGGCCAAACTGGGCATTCCATTGCTTGAGCCGGACGAACGCATCCGTGAACGGGCCTATGGCCAGGTTGAGGGGATGACCGCTGCGCAGCGTGAAGAGAAGTGGGGCAAGGACTGGAATCTGCTGCCGCTTGGACAGGAGTCGGATAAGCAGCTTCAAGCGCGGGCCTTGGCTTTTATGGAGGAAATTTCAGCGCTTTACCCGGATAAGAACATACTTGTCATCTCGCATGGAGGTTTTTTGGCCCAGCTCTACATCGCCTTATATAAGGATAAATACTCAGAGCGTCTCGGCAATCTCTCGCTTACGATACTGGAGAAGAATGAGAAGGAATGGAATCCGCTGCTGTACAATTGTACACGCCATATTCTGCAGCAACAGCATTAACCCGACCTTTCGGGTTATTTTTTTTGAGTTAAAAGGAATAAAAAGGGCAGTATTTCCCATAATGGTAGTAAAACGGTGAGGCGATAAATGATGAATCTGGCGGATATGCTTAACTTTGCAGACATTAGTCAGCTTACCGCCATTGCGGGACGCTACCAGTGTGATTGCAAACGGAATTCCAAACATGATTTGATTCAGAGTATATTGATCACACTGGGGAGCCGCCAGTTTATGGAATCCCATATCCGGGAATGCGCTCCTGAAGACCTGCGGTTTCTCAATACGCTGTTGTTCGACGAACGCAGCCAATTCAGTCTTGAGGATTTGCTGGCTGCGGCGAGGCAGGCTTCCTTCGATACAGTTCCCGGCAAAAGCGGGGGGTACCGGGAGATGGTTGCAAGATTCAAAAATAGCGGCTGGCTCTTTAGCGGCGCTTCTCAGCAGAGCAGGTATTTGTTTCGGGTACCTCAGGATCTGAAAACCCGCTTCCGTGAACGGATGGGCGATTATCTGAAGGAACAAATCCCTCCCGGTGCAGAGCCTGCAATCTACCGGGGCGAAGGCGATATGCTTGCTGGCGACCTGCTGCTCTTTCTCCGGTACATCAAAGAAAATGAGCCGGAGCTGAACCAGGAAGGTGCGCTGCACAAGAGGTATCAGCAGGGGGTCATGAACGCGATTCAAATTCCGGAACCTCTTCTCGGCAAAGGCGGCTGGAGATTCGGCTATGGAAGAGCCTGTGAGCATTACCCGCCCAGACTGGCTCTGATCGTGGATTACGCCCGTCACCGCCGCTGGACTACCGAGGAGGGCTACCGTTTGAAACTGACATTGACGGGGGAAACACTGCTCGAACAAGGGAAATCTGAAAAGCTGATACAGTTATACTCCTTTTGGTTAAAACTGTATAAAGGCGCTATACCAAATCTGCCATCCCTCGTATACTGGATTAGTGTAAGTGCGGGGAAATGGGTTGCCGTGGCCTCAATCGTAGAGGGTCTGGGCTGGCTGGTCAAGCCGTTTTATTACGATGATGCCGCTTCGATTCTGGAACAGCGGATCATCCGGATGATGCTTCATCTGGGAATGCTCCGCCTCGGTGAAACACCGGAGGGGCCGGTGGTTATGATGACACCGTGGGGGCTGGAGGCGGCTGTACCGAAGCAGCTGCAATAGGCAGGGGGGAGAAGAATGCGGATTGGTTATGGGAACTACATACCGCAGCTTGACGAGTCTGTATACGTGGCGGAAGGTGCAAAGCTGGTAGGTGACGTAAGAATTGGACGGCAGTCCAGTGTCTGGTTCAACGCCGTACTCCGGGGGGATTTAGCTCCGGTAATCATCGGCGACCGCTGCAATATCCAGGATGGTACCGTGGGACATGTGGCTGAGGGACTGCCGCTGGTATTAGGGGATGACATATCGGTTGGCCATTCTGCAATCATCCATGGCTGCAGGATAGGCAAAGGTACATTAATCGGAATGGGTGCAATTGTATTGAACGGTGCAGAGATTGGTGAATATGCTTTAATAGGAGCCGGATCTATTGTAACCGAAAACAAAATTATTCCACCCTATACCTTATCACTTGGTGCACCTGCCAGAGTGATCCGTGAATTAACGGAGCAGGATCTTCAGCGGATGGCCCGCACGTGCGAGAGCTATGTACTTAAAGCAAGTGAATATGGAAGGATCTAAACAGCGGAGGTGTATCGAATGGACAAAATGAAGGCTACCTATGAAGTGATGCTAGGACTTGCGGCAGAAATGGTGTGGGATGAAGCGCTGCGAAAGCGTCGTACCGACATCTTGTACCGGGAGATCGACACGGCGCTGGCTGCCGGAGATAAGACGGCGTTCCGCAATCTGACGGAGGAATTGAAAAGTCTGGCCTAAGAATAATACGGGAAATGCGCCTGGCGCATTTCTTTTTTTTGTGCGCCTCACAGCCGCATCATCTAGGTGGTTCAAATCCACCCGGTAACTTTACTCTTTAAAGTACCGTAGCCGAAGTAGGCATCCGGCAACCAGAGTTATCGGATGGGCAGGGTGTCTCTCGCGAGGGAGAATCCGAAGGGCCAGCAGGCAAAGTCCAGCCCGGAATGCAGTGAACCAGAGGTGTCAGAATGGGTGACCCGCCAAGAAAACGGGGAAACCTATACAATGAGGTATAGCTTGCGGGAAAAAAACAAAGGGAGATGACCTGCAGGACTCATCGACGTGTTTAGGGTCATTATGATTGTGTTATTTATCAAGTTTAAGTTGAACGACATAATACTCCATTGAAATACAAAAAAGTGATTGAGTCGCAATTCTAAATTCAAAAAACAGGAATAAAATACCTATTAATAGATAAAATGGAGGTATATACTATAGATACAGCGCTGATATTAACAAGTTTTTAAAACGATAAGGAGATAAACATATGAAAAAAACTGTTTCTATTCTTAGTGCCTCTCTTTTATTATTAAGTTTATTACCTTCAAATGTATTTGCTTATACTTATTCTGATAATGGAAAACCTTTTCCAGATAAGAATTTTACGTATTATTCAACATTGTCACCTAATTACAGTGGTCCAGCTGCCGAAGCCATGGCAGATTGGTCGCGCGCGGTAGAAGCTAGTTATACTGCAGTAAGTCCGACCTATAATGAAATACAATTTTCAGACAATGATTATGGTGCAACTGAATGGAATGCTACAACAGATCATCACCATGTACAATTTAGTAGCTATGACTATCTCGATGAGGTAAGGGCAAACCGTTACTATATGGGGAGCATGAGCTCAGTAACTCGGGAAGGTGTATTCGGACATGAACTAGGACATGTTTTCGGTTTGGGTCATACTACTAATACATGGACATTAATGTGCACCTCTCAAGACGGAAGAGTTGTCGTTACACCGCAGTTCGATGATATTCAAGGCGTAGAGTCACTATATTAATTGGAGGTTATTATGAACAGACTAAAAAGTAAATACTTCTATTCTATGCTTGCAATAGTAATATTGCTAGGAGGAGCAGTCTATTTTAGCGAGAATGTTGGACTGACTGGGGCTGAACCTAGCCTTAGCAATTCCACAACAGGTAGTAAAGCTACCTCCAAAGATGTGGTGACTTATCACGGAGACCTAGCGGTTAATTATAATACGGTAACTGAACTTACTTATGATTCTGAGTCAATTAATGAGATCAAAGTTGCAGAAACACAATCTTTTGAATATAAAGGAGTAGTATTCACAGTCTCAAAGGCGAACATTGCAAAAACATATAAGGGTGATTTAGAAGGTAGTGTAAATATTCTTGAAACAGGTGGGAATTATAATAATACAGAATATTTATTTGATGATGCAAGCGTATTGAAACCAGGTGATAAAGCTGTGGTTTATTTAAAGAAATATGAGGGACCAATTATAGAGGCACAAGGAGCTTATGTAATCTCAGGTGTTTATCAAGGGAAATTCAACATCGATGAAGCTAGGGATATATTGGTTCCCGCTGCCGAAGAACAGCAAGAATTGACAGAAGTTAAATCACTTTCAGATTTAAATCTGGAATAAGTGATATTGCTCTAAGATAGAACGTTTAAGAAATTATTTTAGGCGTTCTATCTCTTTTCGAAAGAAAAGATGTGAGGAGAGGTGAAAATGAGTTTCCTGAAATCATGCATTGTTTTGTTATTAATTTCTCTTTTTACAGTTGCTTGTTCTAAATCTATAAGTTCTAATGAAGCAGCAGAAGAGGGGTATGTGGTTTATGGAAATGGTGGTGTATTAAATTATGAATTATTCGCGCAATTTTTAGATAAGGTTAATAAATCTGAAAGTGCAATAGTTAAATTTGCAAAATACACTGATGAAGGAGATCCTATATTTCATACTCTTGAATTTGATGATGACTCAAAAGATTTTACTTACACATATGACAGCAGAGACGATGAATTCGGTAAAAAGGAAAAGGTGACTACTAAGTGTAGAACATTAAGTAAAGATAAAAATGGTACTTTCGGTTTTATTGGGTGCGAAAACGATGAAGTGGGAAAAAGGTTTAATGCTAAAGAGCAAATCCAATAAAACCCGTCCTTCATTACCTATAATCGTATTACAGTCTCACAATCATGTGAAGGTCTATAACGACTACATAAAAGAAGATGGAATGTATGAGTTGATAAAAGTGTAAGAATATACAAAAAGCGCTTAGTGAGTTGATCACTTGCGCTTTCTTCATTTTAATTTACAATTAAATCTCATACGGAAATTTATATCATTAAAAAAGGGTGAGTGTGATGAAATTCAGTGATTTTACTGCCGAGAGCTGGTTCGAGAACCGGAAATACTATGATACCTGCCTGCTCCCGTATACCGGACTTAGCGGCATGGAGAGTCCGCCTGAAGCCGCGGAAGCATTAGAGAGATTGCGGGACTTTTTGGATCTCGTGGAAAAACCATATCAGGGCCGTATCGTGACCTACCCGGCTTTACAGTATAATGGGACCGATAGTACAGCTTATGTCAATGAGATTTGCCGAAAAGTCAAATCCAGTGGCTTCCAGTATGTGATTGTGCTGTCAGCGGACATCTCTCTGGCCGGGACCGGAATTGTTGAAAGCGATTTAGTTCTTTCCCTGCCTGACATTGAGGCTTCTCAGAACAAGGCGGTGAGAAGCTGCATCAGGGATGAAATCGAGGCGCTATGGAACAGATGAAACAGATTTAAATGTGACAAAAAATCAACAATTTATAAAGAAAATCTAAAATGGGGTCGTCACAATTTAGACAATATTCTTGACGGGTTTTGGAGGCTAAGCTATGATTAGATTGAACTTGTGACATGTGATAATTATCATTGAAAACGGATTATTTACAGAAAAATGCAATAGTTCTACACTGCAGGTGCCTTCTCAAATGTGAAAAGGGGGTTACACACCGTATGAGCAGCCACAATAACGAGCATGAGTCAATTCCGCAAGGACCTCCCAGCTGGAAAGAGATGTCCCGGCGACAGTTTTTAACGTATACACTGGGAGGGGCAACGGCATTTATGGGAGCAGGGGCAATTCTGCCCATGATCCGTTTCGCGGTGGACCCGGTATTACATAAAAAAGGTGCGGGGGAGTTCATCAAGGTAGCTGAAGCTGCCAAGATTACCGATGTCCCTCAAGAGTTCACCTTCGAACTCCCTCAACAAGACGGATGGTATGCCAGTACAGCTACACTGACGGCATGGATCCGCAAAGACGAGAACGGAGAAATTTATGCGCTTTCACCAATCTGCAAGCATCTGGGCTGTACGGTGGGCTGGAACAATGACAAGGCGTATCCGGATGAATATCACTGCCCATGCCATGGAGCCAGGTACACGAAGCTCGGCAAAAATCTGGCGGTAGCCCCCAAGCCCCTGGACCAGTACAAAACCAAAATTGATGGAGACTGGGTTTATCTGGGTGAGATCGTCCCCAATACAGAGGTTAAGAAGGAGGCGTAGATCTGATGTTTAAAAATGTCTACAACTGGATTGATGAACGTCTGGATATTACGCCGATCTGGAGAGATGTCGCCGACCATGAAGTTCCTGAACATGTCAATCCGGCCCATCACTTCTCGGCATTTGTGTATTGCTTCGGCGGCCTTACTTTTTTTATTACAGTCATTCAAATCTTATCCGGCATGTTCCTCACAATGTATTATGTCCCGGATATTATCAATGCTTATGCCAGTGTGGAGTATCTGCAGACTAAGGTAGCTTTCGGGCAAATTGTCCGCGGCATGCACCACTGGGGAGCGAGCCTGGTCATTGTCATGATGTTTCTGCATACCATGCGGGTGTTCTTTACGGGATCTTACAAAGCTCCGCGTGAGATGAACTGGGTAGTGGGGATGCTGATTTTTTTCGTCATGCTGGGCCTCGGCCTTACCGGTTATCTGCTGCCTTGGGACAATAAAGCTTATTTCGCCACCAAGGTAACGCTTGAGATTGCGAATTCCGTGCCGGTCATGGGTCCGGTGCTGAAGGAGCTGATGCAGGGCGGCACGATTGTCGGAGCGGAAACGCTGACCCGTTTTTTTGCACTCCATGTATTCTTTCTCCCGGCGGTCCTGCTTATTCTGCTCGTCGGACACTTTATTATGATCCGCAGACAGGGGATTTCCGGCCCGCTCTGAGTTCCGGCCACAGCTAAAGGAGGAAATGCAATGGCTCACGGAGACAACTCCAAGGAAAAGATTGTATATGTGGGGGATTCACGGGTGCGCAGGGGCAGCGGCTTCATTACGCCACCGGATTACACAGCATATCCCGGTAAATCGGAAGCCTTTATCCCTAACTTTCTGTTAAAGGAATGGATGGTCGGAGTGGTCGTGCTGGTGGGCATACTCGTCCTGACGATTTCTGAACCGGCTCCGCTGGGATTTCCTGCAAATGCCAACGCCACGGTCATTCCGATTCCCGACTGGTATTTCCTGTTTCTGTACCAGTATTTGAAGCTGCCTTATGCATCCGGCGATTATATTGTGCTGGGCACGCTTGGCGTTACCGGTGTAGCTTTTGGCTCGCTGCTGCTGGCTCCGTTTCTCGATACGGGCCGGGAGCGCCGTTTCTACCGCCGCCCTATTGCTTCCTCGCTGATGTTCCTGTCCCTGATCGCAATCGTCTATCTGACCAACACGGCCTGGACGGAATATAAGCACGAAATGGCGGAAACCGGCCAGATTCCAGAAGATGTGCAGCGTGAGGAAAAAGCGGCAGAGAACAAGGCAAAGGGCTTGCCGACCACCAGTGCGGTGCAGGCCAAGGAAATTGCTATTGTGGACAAGGATGATCCGGCAATGGCGCTGTTCAAGCAAGCCACCTGCGTAACTTGCCATGCTGTGGACATGAAAGGTGCCGGAGGGCCGTCACTACGCGGTGTGGGAGACACCCATGATAAGGAAGCGATCCTCGCGATCATCAAAAACGGCCAGGGCCAGATGCCTCCGATGCAGGATACTGCAATGGCAGCGGGGCTTAGCGAGCAGGATATTGACAGTCTGGCTACCTGGCTTGCCAAACAAAAAAGCGAACAGTAAAATAATAATAACGCACCAACCTGATCGTACCTGCGGTCGGGTTTTTGTATGCATTCATAAGAAGCTGCCACATTCGGGAGGTAAAGATTGTATATGCCGGTTCACTGGTTTGAGAGACTTTTTAGGCACCGGGGAGTCATGTGGCTGCTCTTTATTGTGAATTTCCTCGGAACGATTTACGGGTACATATGGTATGGCAATCAACTGGAATTTACCGCGGACAATTATCCCTCATGGCTGCTTCCTTTTGTTCCGGACAGCCCGACTGCGAGCTTGTTTTTTACGCTTGCCTTGCTGCTGCTGCTCTATCCTCCAAAAGGGATCAAAGGAACGCTCGTACGCGAGCTGATTGAGGCGCTGGCGGTGGTTACATCCGTGAAATATGGCATTTGGGCGGTCAGCATCATTTTTGCCGGCGGGTACCAGGGAGATACGGTGAGCTGGAGAGACTGGATGCTGGTGGTTTCGCACACCGGAATGGCGGTTGAGGCACTGATCTACGCCCGGTTTTTCTCCTTCCGCAGAATGCTTCCCATGGCATTATTCTGGGCATTTGCCAATGACATGGTGGATTACTCGCAGGGTGTTTTTCCCTGGCTGCCGGATGTCCTGGAGGATAATGTGAATGAAGTCCAGTATTTCACTATCGGCTTAACCTTCCTGAGCACTGCTGCGGCTTGGTTGTCCGGGGGAAGGTCCAGAAGGGCTGAGCGGCTGGACAGGCAGCCTATTAGACAACGCTGACAGGCTTGGCAGCTCTATGGAAGGGTGAGAGGCTTGGAGCCTTGTCGAACGTGTTGAGGATCCGGTAGCTCCAGCTGGACATTGAAAGACCCGTTGGTCCTGGTTGGAACATTGAAAGGCCCGGTAGCCCTGTTTTGGAAAGCTCACTGGCTGTTCTAACTCTTGTCCTCCTGCCATACATTTAGGGTAGGAGGGATGTCTCATGCCGCGCAGGAGATATGTTGTGCTGACAGGATTGATGTTGTGCTGGCTGCTGGCCGGTATGAATGCAGGTGTAGTTCACGCGGATGCTAAGGCAGCTGTTCAAGGGGCAGGCGGGGAAGTTACAGTCCAGGCCGGGAGTTCAGCAACCAGTCTCGCACCGGCGCTTACCGGCAGAAATGCTGCCCAGCGGCTGGATGAAGCGGCGGAGGCTCTGTATGGTTATGTGCTTGAAGGTGACGTGATGAAGGCAAGACAGGAGAGTGAGAAGGTTTCACGGATTTTTGTCTCCTCTTCATTTGAAGGCCTGACTTCTGTGGAAGGAATTAATGCGTTGTCTGATGTCATTATCGACTTGAAGGCGACGTTGGCGGCTGCGCAGATTCAGCCGGAACAATGGGAGGCAGCTGCAGCCAAGCTCCGGCTAGCCGCCAACAGTCTCAACCATCCGCGCCAGCCGATGTGGCTGCAATATTACAAGCTGATCCGCGAGGATCTGAACGATATGGAGCAGAGCGCTGCCGCAAATGATCTCAAAGGCTGGCAGAACACGCTGGAACGCCTGCAGAGCCGGTACGACAACATCCGGCCTGCGGTTATCATTTCCCGGCCGCCGGAAACGGTCAATGCCTTTGATTCCTGGCTGTCCTATGCAGCAGGAATCCCTGCATCTTCACAGCCGGTGGGCCGCACCCGTCTTCTAGAGATTGTCTCCTACGGGCAGGATGCAGCCCGGGTGATGTTCGGCAAAGAACGGGATGAGCCGGCCTTGACCCTCCCGCTGGCCGAGCAGGGATATGGAGCTTGGGGCCTGCTGGCCGGAGGATTCATCATTGCCGCCTTAGCCTACGCTGCGTTCCGCAAGTATCGCGGTGAGAATGAGGATTGGAAGCCGGTATAGAGCTGCTGAAGTGAGGCGTGGAGAACGGAAGCAAGCCTGTCTTATATCTTATCAGGCGCTGCCCGGCCCAAGGGGATAACAACGGCAGGACTCAGAACAGTCATCCGCAGTGGAAAAAGTATCACTAATATAACTCATTTGTCTTATGGAAGTTCTTATGTGGGAAAAAGCACCACTATTTCAGCAGAAAGTGGCGGTATAGGATGAATATGCATGAATTAAGTATACAAATTCCAACTAAAACCTTACGAAGCCAGGATTTCAGCTAATTAGTTTTACTTTTTCCACTTAGCTTTAGTTCCTTAGGAGCTTTAGTGTACTTTAAGCTTTCAACTGTAATAAAGAGTTCCGCGGTGAGCCGGATATTGAGGCGTATAGCGAGTCCAAAAATAAAAAAAAGACTGGTCAAACCTGCAGAGGATTCTGCAAGTAGGCGCAGTCTTTTTGTCGTAGACTTGAACGCTCATCACTGGTCAGGTCTGCCGGAAGCCCTCGCCATGGACATCGTGGACGTCACTGATGATGACGAATGCCTTGGCATCAACCGACTTGACCAACTGGCTCAGCCGGCGGATTTCCTGTCTGGAGACTACGCAGTATACCATATACTTGGCCTGCTTGGAGTAAGCGCCGATGGCTGGAATCAGAGTTACCCCCCGGTCCATTTCTGCTGTGATGAGATCAGCGATCTGCGGGGCGTCGTCACTGATAATCGTAAAGGCTTTGGCGGCATAGGCGCCCTCTTGAATGAAATCGATGACACGGGAAGAAATAAAGACAGCCACCAGAGTGTAAAGTATCTTTTCGCGGGGAATATAGAGCAGTGAAGCGCCTATAATGATAACGTCGACGGCCAATATAATCTGCCCCATGCTCCAACCGAACTTGCGGCCGAGAATTCGGGCAACAATATCTACTCCGCCCGTAGTGCCCCCGAAACGGAACACGATGCCCAGTCCCAGACCGAGCGTAACCCCGGCATATAATGAAGCGAGAATAAAATCATGCTCGGTGCTGAAGGTGACGATCCAGCCGGCATCGATCATCCGCTCGAACAGCCAGAGAAAAAGGGACAACGCGCCGATCCCGACACCCGTGTAAGCAATCTGGCGTGCGCCAAGCACCTTCCAGCCCAGCAGAAAAAGGGGAAGGTTAAGCAGCAGTGTGGTTAAGAAGATGGGGATGTTAAAAGCATAGTTGAGCAGGATGGTTATCCCGGTTACGCCGCCCTCCATCAGCTGGTTGGGTACGATGAAATAGAGCAGGCCAAAAGCGTATACGGCGGCTCCCAGCATAATCGGTGCTGCCGTTTTGACAATAGTGGAAGCTACTTTGGAAGATGAATTCATGTAATCCCTCGCCTGGCCCGTTTAGGGCATAGTGTATTGGTATCCTTTATTCTGGATTTTCCTTATATTCTAAAAAAGATTTGTCTTCAAAACGTCTTTACGATAACATAGGGGCAAACAGAAGGCAAGATCATACAGGGGGGCAGAGAAACAAATTATGGATAAAAGTCTTGGTGACATACAGCGTGAAGTCGATGCGTATATCTCACAATTCAAAGAAGGTTACTTCAGCCCGCTCTCCATGCTGGCCCGGATGTCGGAGGAGGTAGGCGAGCTTGCCCGGGAAGTCAACCATCAATTTGGCGAAAAACCCAAAAAAGTGGATGAGGCAGAAAATTCGATTGAGCTTGAACTGGGAGATATTTTGTTCATTACCGTTTGCTTCGCCAATTCACTGGGGATTGATCTAACGGAGGCTCACAATAAAGTGATGCACAAGTTCAATACCCGCGATGCCGGTCGGTGGACTCCTAAAAACACCGATTAGGTTTCTATAACATATGCTGTACCAAACGAACGGGATTTAGCCGTGAGGATGGTGGGCAAATGAATCATAACGACTATGTCAGAGCGGCATACCGCTCTATACTCCGCAGTGACTTCGATGAGGCAATCACATTGTTCGAAAAGGCAATTGCTGCCAGTCCGGACGATGCCGAGGTAAGGTACCGCTGCTCTATAACCTATGCCCGAAGCGGCATGCTGGTTAAAGCGCTGGATCATGCCCGGGCGGCAGTGAAGCTGGACGGAGGGAAACCGGAGTATCAGCTCCACCTGCAGCATTTGCAGGCGTTACAATTAGTACAGGAGGCCAAAAAGCTCCTGGAGGATGAAGTTACGGGTGCCCGTAACCCGTATCATCCGGTTACCTTATTGAAGGAAGCAATAGCTCTAGACCCCTTGTACGGGGATGCCTATGTTTGGCTTGCCATCGCACACAGCCGGATGAATGAGCATGTGCAGGCAATAGCCGCGCTAAAAGAAGTGATGTCGCTGCATCCTGATGATACCGGGCTGCGGGAGCTTATGAAGGACCTTCAGAAATCGTTGCAAAAATATATTCAGTAATTTGGAACCAGTGAAAGCGAGGAGGAATAAGGGTGAAGGCCAAGATCAGAGTTATCGTCTCCGGTGCAGGAGGCAGAATGGGCAAAGAAGTTGTGAAGCTGGTACTGCAGGATGAAGAACTGGAGCTGGCAGCTGCTGTAGACCGTTCGTCAAGCGGCAGTGATGCCGGCCGTCTGGTTGGATTGGAAGAATGCGGCATTGTGGTTGTATCTGATTTGGAAACTGCCCTGGCGGAGAGCGGCGGCGAGGTTCTCGTGGATTTTACCACCCCGCAGTCGGCCTACCCCAATACACTGCTTGCCATAAAATATGGAGTGCGTCCGGTAATCGGTACTACCGGGTTCTCTCCGGAGCAGATTACTGAGTTGGACAAGCAATGCCAGGAACGGGGAATCGGAGGGCTCATTGCCCCCAACTTCTCGATCGGAGCCATTCTGATGATGAAGTTTGCAGCCCAGGCTGCAAAATATTTTCCGCATCTGGAAATTATCGAATACCATGGGGACCAGAAGCTGGATGCTCCTTCAGGTACGGCCATTAAAACGGCAGAGATGATTTCTGAGGTACGGCAGGAGCTGCGGCAAGGCAATCCGAAGGAAGAGGAAGTGATTGAGGGTGCGCGCGGCGGCTATTATAACGGGTTCCGAATTCACAGCGTCCGGCTTCCGGGTGTTTTTGCCCAGGAAGAAGTGGTTTTTGGCGGGTATGGGCAATCCCTAAAAATCCGTCATGACTCCTATGAGCGGGCAGGCTATATGCCCGGTGTCAAAATGGGAGTCCAGAAGGTGATGGGCTACACCGGATTGATTTATGGTTTTGAGCATTTTATTGAATAAACGGGGGAGAACATCATGTTGAAAATCGCATTTATCGCGCATGACCGGAAAAAAGATGAAATGGTTAATTTTGTGACTGCCTATGAGCATGTATTTGTCGGGCATCAGCTGTATTCAACCGGAACTACGGGCCAACGTATTATGGAAGTGACAAATCTCTCTATCCACCGCTACATGTCAGGGCCGCTTGGCGGGGATCAGCAGATCGGCTCAATGGTGGCGACGGACGAGCTGGATCTGATTATTTTTCTGCGTGATCCACTCATGGCACAGCCTCATGAACCGGATATTACAGCACTGCTTCGTCTTTGTGACGTCTACGGTATCCCGGTGGCAACTAATATTGCCACAGCCGAGATTCTGGTCAAAGCGATCGACCGGGGCGATTTCGCCTGGCGTGAGCTTGTACATAAGTATAAGCCGGGTGTGGATGAATGAAGCTGGACATTCTTGTATTCGGTGCGCATGCTGACGATGCGGAAATCGGCATGGCCGGAACCATTGCCAAACATACGGCTGCAGGATTTAAGGTCGGCTTGTGTGATTTGACCGCAGCAGAGATGTCTTCAAACGGAACGGTGGAGCGCCGTAAAATGGAGGCTCAGCAGGCTGCCGATCTCCTTGGTGTTTCCACTCGGACGAATCTGGGATTGCCGGACCGGGGATTATATATGACAGAGGAACATCTGGCGGCAGTGACGCTGGAAATCCGCAAGTTTGCTCCAGATATCGTATTTGCCCCTTATTGGGAAGACCGGCATCCGGATCATATCGCCTGCAGCAAGCTGGTGGAAGAAGCGGTTTTCAATGCCAAGCTGCGCAAGTATATGCCGGACAAGCCTGCTGTCCCTGCGCCACAGCTGTATTTTTATTTCATTAATGATCTGGGGCGTACTGACCTTATTGTGGATGTGACCGGGCAATACAGCCTTAAGGAGCAGGCACTGTCCTGCTACCGCTCTCAATTTGAGAAAAACCCCGGGGAGGACGTAGTATCCACTCCTTTAAATGAAGGATATATCGAACGTGTCCGCTCCAGAGATATGCTGCTTGGACAGCGGCGGCTGATTCCTTACGCAGAAGGCTTTGCGAGCAAAGTTCCACACACCGTAGAGCTGTTCAGCACACCGCATAAGCAGGCTCAAGTTCGATAATCTTTATTAAATGGTCATAAACCACTATAATAAATTCATATCATTACACTCAGTAATGAACTTAGTCTTACAAAGGGGACGGAGCGATGGACCGTTTAAAAATAGGCATCACCTGTTATCCGTCTCTTGGCGGCTCGGGTGTTGTAGCGACGGAACTGGGCAAGCTTTTGGCCGAAAAGGGCCATGAGGTCCATTTTATTACACATAGTATCCCGTTTCGCTTAGGAACGTTTCAGAAGAACATTTTTTATCATGAGGTGGAGGTTAACGATTATTACGTCTTCCGTTACCCGCCTTATGATCTGGCACTGGCGACCAAAATGGCCCAGGTAGCCAAAATGGTGGGACTGGACCTGTTCCATGTCCATTATGCCGTGCCGCATGCAGTATGCGCATATCTCGCCAAGCAGATGCTGGGCAATGATATCAAGGTGGTGACTACCCTGCACGGAACCGACATTACGGTTCTAGGACAGGATGAGTCGTTGAAGGACCTGATCCGGCTGGGTATCAACGAGAGCGATGCGGTGACAGCGGTTTCGCAGGATCTCATCAAGGAGACGCGCAAGGTGCTGGATATCACCCGGGAAATTGACCTCACTTATAATTTTGTCGACAAACGTGTGTATTATCCCCGGGATGTGACTGATCTGCGCGGGGATTTTGCGGAACCTCATGAGAAAATTTTAATGCATATCAGCAACTTCCGGCCGGTTAAGCGGGTATCGGATGTGGTCGATATTTTTGCAAAAGTGAGCCAAGAGCTTCCTTCACGGCTGCTGCTGGTGGGGGAAGGGCCGGAGCTGCCCAAAATCCAGGCGAAGATCTGTGAAATGGGGCTGGAGGACAAGGTTCGTTTCCTCGGCAAGCAGGATGAGATCGCCCAGGTGATTTCCTTGGCGGACTTGCTGCTGCTGCCGTCGGAGAAGGAAAGCTTTGGTCTGGTGGCGCTGGAAGCGATGGCTTGCGGGGTTCCGACCATCGGTTCGGAGGCCGGAGGCATTCCTGAACTGATCCAACATGGCAAAACCGGATTTTTGGCCCCGATTGGCGATACGGCAACAATGGCGAAGTATGCTGTAAAGCTGTTGTCTGATCCCCTGATGGAGGAGCAGTTCAGAAAAGCGTGTCTGATCCGTTCCTGTAATGATTTCAGCAGAGATGTGATCACCAATCAATATGAAGATATCTATTACCGGGTGCTTGGCTGCAAGGTGCATGGTCTGGATACAATCCAGAGGTAGGGAGTGCTTGAACTATGGACTGGACAATGGCGCCTTCCGGAATGGCTGCAGCAGGTAACCTGGTATTAGCAGGTCTCCTGGAGCAAGGCCATGAGGCTTATTTTGTTGGAGGCTGCGTCCGTGATGAGCTGCTTGGCCGGCCGGTGCATGATATGGACCTGACGACTTCGGCGCGGCCTGAAGAGGTCATGGGTATTTTTCCGCGCTGTGTTCCTACCGGACTTGCGCATGGCACCATCACTGTTCTTCAGGATGGCTGGAGCTTTGAAGTAACGACGTACCGGACGGAGAGCGGTTATGCCGACTACCGGCGTCCGGAGCATGTCTTATTTGTAAGTGATGTGAAGGAAGATCTCCGCCGCCGTGATTTCACGATCAATGCGATGTGCCGCGGATTGGATGGGATTGTTGTTGATCCCTATGGCGGACAAGAGGACTCGGAGCGCCGGCTGATCCGCTGTGTAGGTGATGCCGAGGCCCGTTTCGAGGAGGATGCGCTGCGCATGCTGCGATGTGTGCGCTTCGCATCGGTTCTCGATTTCAGCATCGCCAAGAATACTTGGCGGGGACTGCTGCGCCAGCGGGACAAGCTGGCGCATATTGCGGTAGAACGCGTTCGCGCAGAGCTTGAACGCATCGTCCTCGGCCCGCACCCGCAGCGCGGCCTCGGTCTCCTGGCGCGCAGCGGGCTGTTGCCGCGCGGCAAGGCGCCGTTCCCCTGGACCGGCAGCGACATGGCGGCAGCCGCCGCCCTGACGGCCGGGATCGGGGACCTGCAGGACGCCCACCTGCGGTGGGCGCTCCTGCTGCATGCCCTGAAGCAGCCGGCCTCCGAGGCCGGCGAGCTGCTGCGGGCATGGACGTTCCCGGGGGCGACGCGCAGCGCCGTCACCGGGGTGCTGCGCGTCCGCGAAGCGTGGGACGCGGCGCTTGCGGAGGTGCCGCCAGGTTCCCCTGGCGGCACTGAGGTCCTGCGGCGGCGCTGGGTCGCCGCCGTGCTGGCCCACGGCCAGTCAGCCGCCGAAGGGTGGCTGACGCTGCTTGCGGCGCTGCCGCAGGCCGCCGCACCTGCATTGGGGGCGCCGGATGGAGGCGCCGCTGCCGCGCAGCGGCCTACCGCGCCAGACGCAGGCGCCGCTGCCGCGCAGCGGCCTACCGCGCCAGACGCAGGCGCCCCGGCTGCGCAGCGGCCTACCGCGCCAGATGCAGGCGCCCCCGCCGCGCAGCGGCCTACCGCGCCGGAAGCAGGCGCCCGCGCCGCGCAGACACCCACCCCAGCCCTCCTGCGGTCCTGGACCGAGGAGATGCCGCTGCATACACTGGCGGAGCTTGCCGTGACGGGGAATGAGCTGGCCGGGGCGCTGCAGAAGCGTCCGGGTCCGTGGCTGGGCGAGCGGCTGCAGCAGCTGTTGCTGGCTGTAGCAGCGGGAGACATTCCCAATGACAATCAATTACTGCTGCAGGAAGCAAAAAGGATGGATCGGAATGAACCGTAATGAGAGTCTCCGGCTGGCCGGGGGGCGGGATACTTTTATACCCGGCTGGGTGGACCGTGTGCAATTGTTGGAAGCCGTGGTGTCCACGCAGGAAGAGGCCAAAAAGCTTGCTGAAAGCGGCGCTCCCGAAGGCACCACCGTCCGGGCTGAAGAACAGACCGGCGGAAGGGGCCGGATGGGCCGGAAATGGCATTCTCCGCGCGGCAAAGGCATCTGGATGAGCGTGGTGCTGCGCCCGGAGCTTCCGCTGTCATTGACGCCGCAGCTTACCCTGCTGGCAGGGGTTGCCGTCTGCTTAGCCATCCGGGAGGTCACGGGTGTCCAGGCAGGGATCAAGTGGCCTAATGACCTGCTGGCGGGCGGGCGCAAAATATGCGGCATCCTGCTGGAATCCTCCCTGCGTGAAGGCAGGCTTCATTATGCAATCGCCGGTATCGGGATTGCAGCCAATCTGACGGAGGAAGATTATCCGCCGGATTTGCAGGGCATCGGCACCTCGCTGCTGATCGAAGGAGGCGGCATCCCTGTTGACCGTTCAGCGCTTACGGCGGCTGTCCTGACCGGGCTGGAGTACTTATATCTGGTATATATGGAACAGGGATTTGCACCGATCCGTGAACTGTGGGAGTCCATGTCAGTTACACTGGGGCGCCAGGTGGGCTTTAATACCCCGCAGGGACGCTGTGAGGGGACCGCTGTGGGGCTGGATGATCATGGAGGCCTGCTGCTTAAGGATGGTACGGGGAACGTCATCCGTGTGCTCTCTGGAGAGATAGAAATGATCTGAGATGATAAGGTTCCATTCCTTGTCATCTTTTTTAGTGTACATACTTGCAGATTTTGTTATAATAAGGGCAGAGACGGCATCGGTACCCGAGCTGTACTCGGCAAGAAACCTTTTATCAGGAATTTGCTTTTGGATTCACCTTCATAACTGTATTTCACGGTTACGTTGGATTCTGCTCTGAGCCGAAAGGACCGAGACAGAAGGGACGATCGCGAGTGACTCTTTTTTGCCCTTCGGACCTTTTTAGCGGACTATGCTAAAAGGTTTTTTTGTTTGCGCGTTTACGCGTAATTAACTGCGAAAAGGGGAATAGAGCCTATGGCTGACAAACACGCACTCAATATTGTGAAAATGAAAAAAATGAAAGCGGACGGCGTGCCGCTGAGCATGCTGACGGCTTATGATTATCCTTCGGCACTGCTGGCTGAGGAAGCGGGGATTGACCTGATTCTGGTCGGTGATTCGCTGGGGAATGTGGTGCTTGGCTATGATACCACCCTGCCGGTAACCATAGAAGATATGGTTTACCACACCCGCTCAGTCACCCGTGGAGCCCGGAATACGTTTATCGTGGCGGATATGCCTTTTATGACTTACCATGGCGGTATTGACGAAACTCTGCGCAGCGTGCGCAGGCTGATGCAGGAAGGACGGGCACATGCCGTCAAAATGGAAGGCGGGCTGGAAATTTGCAGCACGGTGTCTGCTGTTGTGTCTGCCGGGGTTCCTGTGCTTGGCCATATCGGCCTCACCCCGCAGTCGGTCAATATGATCGGCGGCTACCGCATTCAAGGCAAAGACGCCAAGGATGCGCAGCGGCTGATGGATGAAGCGAAGGCTCTTGAAGCTGCCGGTGTGTTTGGAATTGTGCTGGAACTGGTGACCGAAGAAGTGGCAGAGGCGATCTCCAAGGCTGTCAGCATCCCGACCATCGGGATTGGTGCAGGCCGGTATTGCGATGGCCAGGTGCTGGTCTTCCATGATTTGCTGCGTTATGCTTCCCCTTACCGGGACAAACGGTTTGTCAAAACCTACGCCGATGTGGGCACTCTAATCCGTGAAGGGATCAGCAGCTATGTCCAGGAAGTGAAGGACCGTTCCTTCCCGGCGGAGAGTCATGTTTTTAATGCAGATGAGCATGTGCTGGATTCGTTATACGGCGCGGCCGGAAAAGGAGAGGGATAAGATGAGGGTAGTCAGAACGGTTCTGGAATTGCGCGAAGCGCTGGATTATATGCGGATGGGGGGACACACCCCGATCGGTTTTGTGCCGACCATGGGTTATCTTCATGAAGGGCATGCCAGCCTGATCCGCAAAGCGGGAGAAACGGCCAACACAGTTGTGATGAGCATTTTTGTCAATCCGCTGCAGTTCGGGCCGAACGAGGATTTCTCCTCCTATCCGCGCGACGAGCGCCGGGATCTGGAGCTGGCGGAGCGTGAAGGGGCGGATATCGTTTTTATTCCCAGTGTGGAAGAGATGTACCCTCAGCCCATTCGCACCAAGGTTACCGTAGACTCGCTGACCACACAGCTGTGCGGAGCTTCCCGCCCCGGACATTTTGACGGCGTGACTACGGTTGTAAGCAAGCTGTTCAATATGGTTCAGCCGGATTATGCGTTCTTCGGATTGAAGGATGCCCAGCAGGTAGCTGTTTTGCGCCGGATGGTGTCCGATCTTAACATGAATGTGGAAGTTATCGCTTGTCCGATTATCCGGGAAAAGGATGGTTTGGCGTTAAGCTCGCGTAATGTATACCTTAGCGGTGAAGAGCGTACCCAAGCGCTTGTGCTGTCCCGTTCGCTCCGCGAAACCCGCAAGGCGATTGAAGAGGGGACTGTGAGAACGGTGGAAGAAGCGCGCAAGCTGCTGGTATCCGTTATTTCATCCTCTCCGCTTGCAGTCATCGATTACGTGGAAATTCTCTCTTTTCCGGGCCTGGAAACTCTGGCAGGCGGGTCCCTGCTAAGTGATGCAGAGGGAGAAGTGATCATGGCGCTGGCTGTGAAGTTTGGCCGAACCCGGCTGATCGACAATAATGTTTTTATTCCCAAGGAGGTACATGCCCTTGTTTAGACATATGATGAAATCCAAGATCCACCGCGCCACCGTAACGGAAGCCAACCTGAATTACGTGGGCAGCATTACCATTGACGAGGATCTGATGGAAGCCGCAGACCTGCTCGAAAATGAAAAAGTGCAGATTGTTGACAACAACAACGGTTCCCGGCTGGAAACCTATGTCATCCCCGGACCGCGCGGCAGCGGCGTCATCTGCCTGAACGGTGCTGCAGCCCGGCTGGTTCAGCCTGGGGATACAGTGATCATCATCTCCTATGCCATGTTGTCCTCCGAGGAGCTGGCTGCCCATAAGCCGACGGTTGTATTTGTGGACGCTGGCAATAAACCGGTCAAGCTGGCGGACCATGAGCTGCATGCCACAATTGCCTGAAGCTAAATCCCAGCAATGAATGGCAGGGATGAAGAGACCCGTACTTGTGAAAAATGAAGGCAGGCAAGCTAGGCTGATCTCATTTTCAGTAAAGGTGGGATGTCCCGTGTTTCAACATTTATTTGCTGAGATGAACAAGATGCTTCAGGAAATCGCCGAAGACTTCCCTACTGCGGAGGGCGCCCGCCGGAATGATCTTTTATGCAAGTACAACATGCTGCACAGGCTTAGCGATGAAGTGATGGATGAGTGGCTGGTTTTTGCCGAGAAGCTGAGTGATTTCCGCCAAAATGCGGATTTTTCGCCTCCTTCGGAGGAAGAAATGCCGCAGATTGAGGCTCCCGAGCTGGCCATGGATTCCTTTGTCCGCGGCCAGGGCTACTACAAGCTCCTGATGTACCGTAAATGCATCGAGCAGTTCAAGCAAGTGATCACCCGTTATCCGGACAGTCTGGCAGCACGCCTGTACTTAGCCATGGCCTATCTGCAGGAGGGGGAGCTGGACGTCTCCTGGGGGCATCTGCATCACATGCTGGCCCTGATCCGCGAGAAGAAGCTGAAGGCCATGATCTACAATGCGCTGGGCTGCATTAGAGCCTCGCAGGGGCGGTACCCTGAAGCCCAGGAGCTTTTCAGCCTCTCTTTGCAGCATGATCCCCTGCTTCCCGAACCCAGTGTAAATTTGGAGGTTTGCCGCAGGAGAGGCGGGAAGCTTCAATTTGGACATCAGCTGGTTTCGCTTTTATAATTCTTCATCCATTTAAGCGATGCATCCCGCCTGCCAAGGGGTGTGCATCGCCTTTTTTCGTAACTTCTGTTATGCTGATAAGGAGTCTCAAGTGAAAGGGATTAGAACTTATAATGAAATTTGCCGTGCTTGATTTTGAAACTACAGGAACCCAATCCGTGGGTGAGATCATCCAGGTTGGCCTTGCCATTATAGAAGAAGACCGGTCCATCTCCAGGGTGTATGGTTCCTACGTCAAGCCCGGAACGCCGATTCCCCCCTTTATTACGGGATTGACCGGAATCACGGACAGTGATGTGCAGGATGCCCCTGAACTGGATGAGATGATGATGGAGCTTGTTCCGCTGCTCGACGATGTTGTGCTGGTTGGCCACAATGTGGCTTTCGACTTTCATTTCCTGCAGAATGCGCTTGACCGGTGCGGTTATTTGCCGTTCCAGGGCCGGATTCTGGATACGATTGATTTTCTTAAGATATGCTTTCCGTCACTGACCACCTACCAGCTTGGGGCAGTAAGCGCCCATTTCGGCCTCACCCATGAGCGTCCGCACCAGGCGGACAGTGATGCCCTTGCAACCGCACTGGTGCTGCTGAAATGCCTGGAGGAGCTCTACAGCTTGCCCCTGCTGACCATTCAGCGTCTGAATGAATTGTTTGCGGACGAGGACAGCGATCTTGCCTGGTATTTCGACGGGCTGCTGCATGAGCGGGAAATGGAGACTTTCCAGCCTGAGGGTGAGCTGACCTTTTACCGCCAGCTGGCGCTGGCTGCAGGTGACTGGACGGAGCTGATGCCTCCCAGAGAGGAAGGAACCGGCAATCCTCTGCAGAATATTACCTTTAAGGAATATATGGAAGAGGTGACCGTGCGGCTTAAGGAGACCTTGCCCCAATACGAAAGCCGTGAAGCCCAGGAAATCATGATTCATGAGGTGATGACGGCACTTGAAAGTGACAAGCATCTTTTAATCGAGGCGGGAACGGGTACCGGCAAATCGCTGGGCTATCTGCTTCCGGCTATCTACCACAGTGTGCGCTCGGGACAAAAGGTCATGGTGAGCACACATACCATCAACCTTCAGGACCAGCTGCGTGAGCGGGACATCCCTCTTTTGACAAATGTCGTGCCATTCCCGTTTAAGGCTGCGGTCTTCAAGGGCAGAGGACACTATTTGTGTCTGCGCAAGTTTGAACATAAAATAAATAAAAAGGAATTTGCGAGTCCCCGGGAAGAAGCGCTTACTGCGGCGCAAATGATTGTATGGCTGACACAGACCCAGTCAGGGGATGATGAGGAGCTGAATCTGAACGGCCGCGGCGGTGATTTCTGGGAGACCGTGGCCAGTGACACGGATTCTTGTCTGGGACGCTCCTGCCCCTGGTTCCGCAAATGCTATTATCACCGGGCCAAACACGAAGCCGGAATAGCTGATGTTGTTGTGACTAACCATTCCAAGCTGTTTGCAGACGTTAAGGCCGGCCATCAGCTGCTTCCGGCGTATGAGCACCTGGTGATTGATGAAGCCCATCATCTGGAGGACATTGCCGGGAAACATCTAGGAATGCAGATGAAATACTTCACAGTAGCCCATACGCTTACACGCCTCTATAAGGACAGCAAGAGTGGACAGCTGCCTGTTCTGCGCCAGACCCTGCAGTCTTCAGGCAGCGAGCAGGCGGCGGAATGGAGCGGGGTGATCGACAGGATCTACCCGGATCTGCTTACGGTTAAGGAATCTTGGGATGCGCTAAGCGACAAGCTGTTTGCCTTGCTGCCTGAACGCAGCGATGCCGCAGCAGGAGAAGCGGGACAGCTGGTTACGCGACTTCTGCCGGGAGCCCAGCCCAAGGGCTGGGAAGAAATAGCTGCGCTGGAGAACACCCTGAACCTGAGCCTGAGCGAAATTATCCGCAGGGGCGATAAGATGCTCAGCGAAATGCGCGAATCGGAGAGCCAGTCGTCCTCGGACAGTCTGGTAACCGATATCGGCGGGCTTTTCAAGGATTTGGCTTCGATCCGCGAGCAGGTACGGTTTTTCATGAACCTGAACGACGAGAATATTGTCTACTGGATGGAGGGCAGCGGGAATTACCGCGGGAAATCGCTGCAGCTGTATGCTGTTCCGGTGGATGTCAGCGCCCAGCTCAAAGAGCTGTTTTTCGATAAAAAGAAAAGCATCGTCCTGACCTCAGCCACATTATCCGTGGATAAGTCCTTTCAATTCATGATTGACAACCTTGGATTGGGCGAGGCTGCAGAGCAGGGGCGACTGATGACAGCGCTGCTGCCGTCACCGTTTAAGTATCGTGAACAGGCCCTTCTGGTTATCCCGCGCGATTTCCCCAGCGTCAAAGGCAGTGTGGGGGATGCCCGGTTTGTCGATAAGCTTGTGCATTCGCTGGCGGAGGCTGCAGTGGCGACACAGGGCCGGATGCTGGTGCTGTTCACATCTTATAAAATGCTGCGCCAGGTCTATGATCCTCTGAAGGAGGCGCTTGCCACACAGGACATTACTGTTCTGGGCCAGGGAGTGGAGGGCGGAAGCCGCAGCAAGCTGATCCGGCGTTTTCAGGACAGTGCCGCTTCCGTGCTGCTGGGGACAAGCAGTTTTTGGGAAGGGGTAGATATTCCCGGTGAGGCGCTGACCTGTCTGGCTATTGTCAGACTGCCGTTTCAACCCCCGAACCATCCGCTTGCAGAGGCGAAGGCTGAGCTGCTGCAGGCGCAGAAAAAGAACCCGTTTATGAAGCTGTCGGTTCCCCAGGCGGTCATCCGGTTCAAACAGGGCTTCGGCAGACTGGTGCGCACTGCACAGGACCGGGGAATCGTCATTGTATATGATACCAGGGTTATCGAGTCTTATTATGGAAAGTACTTCCTATACTCGCTCCCTGGGCCCAAAATGGAGCATATGCTCACCGATCAGATGGTCCCGCGTATCGCCGAATGGCTTGAAGACGGCAGCGTGTCCTAATTCCGCTATACATTCTAATTTTTATTATTTCGAAATTATGATTTTTTCTGTTGTGGTTGAGGTATGTGTTATGTAGAGATAATTATCTTCTGATTTTTAGAGTTACGCTGTTCAAAAAGATAACGGCAGAAATGCCGTTGTTGGAGCACTGAAGGCTTATATGTCTGGAAATAACGGCAGAAATGCTGTTGTTGATGCGTTGAAAGCTGGTATGTTCAGAAATAACGGCAGAAATGCCGTTGTTGGAGTGCTCAAGGTGGTATAGCGTTGGATATCACAATAGTTTCGTTCCTCAGGCGTACTGTTAATGAAGGGCGCCGGGGGATCGACTATAATTATGGATTACTAACAAAACTTAAGATGATGCTTTCGAAGCGAGTTTTGTACGAAGCGAATTCAGGAAGCATACCTTAACAATACTTTTAGGAGGACAAAATATGAAATCGGATAAAATATCGGAGGCCGTAGTGCGCAGGCTGCCTGTGTACCTGCGTTTCCTGAACGATCTCCAGAAGCGTGAAATTTCCACCGTGTCTTCACAGGAGCTGGGACAGAAGCTGGATCTGAATCCGGCGCAAATCCGTAAGGACTTGGCCTATTTCGGCGATTTCGGCAGAAAAGGCATCGGGTATGATGTATCGTATCTGATTGAAAAAATCCGCCATATCCTGAAGCTTGACCAGCAGATCAATGTGGCACTGGTGGGTGCAGGTAATCTTGGACACGCTTTATCTAATTACAATGCCTATTTAAAGGACACGATGAAAATCACCGCAGTCTTTGATTCCTATGCACCCAAGATCGGGCAGAAAATCAACTCGCTGACGGTTCAGCCTATGGAAGAGCTGGGAAGCACAATCCGCGAGCAGGGGATCCGTATCGGCATTATCACTGTACCGGACAGCGAAGCGCAGAACGTGGCAGATATCCTGGTGGATTCAGGCATCGAGGCAATCCTCAATTTCGCACCGGTGATCCTGAAAACACCTGCCAACATCCGGATTCATGCCGCTGATTTTACCACTGATTTGCAGAGTCTGGCTTATTATTTGCATGATGGAAAGGACGATGCGGTAGATGAGCAGCAATAAAACTGTAATTGTAAATGGGCGGTTTCTGGTACCGGGTACGGAGCAGCCGGTGTTAAGCGGTTATATGACCATAGAAAAAGATCTCATCACATACATAGGAGAAGTCAAACCTGTTATAGAAGAAAGTACTCAGACTATAGATGGCAGCCGCCTGCTGTTCATGCCGGGTCTGGTCAATACCCATGGCCATACGGCGATGTCACTGCTGCGCGGTTACGGGGATGACATGGTGCTGCAGAATTGGCTGCAGGAAAAAATGTGGCCCATGGAAGAAAAATTTACCGGAGACGATGTCTACTGGGGCACCTCCTTGTCTGTTCTGGAAATGCTGAAAGGCGGCACAACCACTTTCCTGGATATGTATGACCATATGGACCGTGTAGCTGAGGTTTCAGAGCTGTCAGGCATCCGGGCCGTGCTGATGCGCGGGGTTATTGGTCTCTGCCCGGAGGACGTGCAGAACCATAAGCTGGCGGAAGCCGTTGCTTTTGCGCGGAACTGGCACGGGAAGGCGGGCGGAAGAATCACAACAATGATTTCACCGCATGCCCCGTACACCTGTCCGCCGCAGTTTTTTGTGAAGTTTGTTCAAGCCGCCCATGATCTGGACCTGCCGATGCATACCCACATGTCGGAAACCCGGCGGGAAGTCGAGCAGAATGCGGCGGATTACGGCTTGCGTCCGGTGGCGCATCTGGAGAAGCTGGGGATGTTTACCCGCCCTTCTCTAGTCGCTCACGGTGTGCATTTGAACGATGAAGAAATCGAGATTCTGGCCCGTTATAAGGTAGGGGTATCCCATAATCCGGGCAGCAATCTGAAGCTGGCGAGCGGAGTAGCCCGGGTTCCGGAACTGCTGCGTGCAGGAGTCACCGTATCGCTAGGCACTGATGGCGCGGCGAGCAATAATAATCTCGATATGTTTGAGGAGATGCGTCTTGCCGCCTTGATCCACAAAGGCGTGAGCGGTGACCCAACGGCGGTTCCGGCCCCGGAAGCACTGCTGATGGCGACTGAATACGGCGCACAGTCGATTTTTCTGGAAGGAGTCGGCCGGCTTGCTCCGGGAATGAAGGCTGATTTCATTGCCCTGGATATCGACCAGCCGCATTTCCTGCCGCATACGGACCTCCTGTCCCATGCCGTGTACTCGGCAAGCGCGAAGGATGTAGCGCATGTCTGGGTGGACGGCAAGCAGGTTGTGAAGCATGGGCAGTGCCTGACGCTGGATGAGGAACAAATCCGCCGCAAGGCGCAGGAGACTTTTGAGGGCCTGCTGAAGCGGTAAATGAGCATGATAGATGAAGCATTTTGAGGAAAGGGAGCTGTACTTTGAAGAAAAGAAGAAAATGGCTTCTGCTGGGGATACTCCTGGTTCTTCTCCTTCTGTTCGGACTAAGCCAGTTCTATGCTTATGTGATGAAAGACCAGTGGAGCGAACGCAGTGCAGCCACGGAGGTTGCAGAAGCCAGAGCAGGGCTGACAAAAGTGACCAAAGCCGAGAAGTCCGTCTGGGATGAAAACTCGATTTACTGGGTTCTTACAGGCCGTAACGCAGCCGGAACGGAGCTTATGGTCTGGGTCCGCTTTACACGGGACGGCAAGCCTGCCGGGGGAGACAACGATGTGTACGCTGAAGAGGTCTCCAAAGGGATGTCGGAGCAGAAGATCCGTTCCATCATTGCCTCGGACTTACCGGGGAGCACCGTTGAGCGGCTGCTGCCGGGTGTGTACAACGGAGAATATGCGTGGCAGCTGTTTTACAAGCTGGAGGGACGTTATTATTACAAGTTTTACCGTTTTGCGGACGGAAGTGCGATTGGTGACGGCTATAGCCTGCCTAGCCAGTAATAAGCGCATGATAATATAGAGCGGGTGGACAAGTTATGGTCTGCCTGCTTTTTTTTGTACCTTGAAGGTTGACGGTGGTGCAGGAACGTGTCGGGCTCAATCTGCAGCTTTGAAGCGGACAAGAAAGCCAATACTCGCAAGCGCTAGTTGGAAAAAGCGAACTTATTTCTCCCCAAAATCAATAATCTTGAGAGTGAAGTGGAAAAAGGAAACTTAAATAGGACATATTCCTTTGTGAGGAGCAAAATGAACTGAATTAGTGTTCCTTTGTCCACTTAAACTGCGGAGAACCAGGTGCTGGGGCAAACTAGTTATCCTTTTTTCCAACTAGTGCCTAAGGGGAAGCGGTATGGGGGTGGACTGGGATGACGCGAGAACAGCAGCTTATCAGGAAAGTAATGAATAGATGGACACCCAGTAAAGATTTGAATATATCTACGGATATATACAAATGAAGCGAATCTAGCATTCTGGTGGCATCAATATGAGGATAGCTTAAGCATCCCAAAAAGACCGCAGCGCTAATCGTTGCGGTCTTTCCTGTCGATATAAGGGGAAATGAGCTGTCATTTTGCCCAAAAATTAGTACTGAAAATTTTAAATATATTCACACTTTTTTTCGAATTCGTATATACACCTGTGATATACTACTATTTGTACTAAGGCATGCTTAAGAGCATGCCAGTCTCGGAAGAGCGCTAGACACGCTATTTTATAAAATTTATTATATTTTGTCACATTTTTCTTATCATTGAGAGGAGGACGTTTCTTGAAACTACGTCTTATGCCAGTACTGCTAACGTCTCTGCTGTCGGCTGCGCTTTTGTTTGGCGGCTGGTATTCCTACCGGGAGTTCGTGGTGCAGGAGCCGCTGCAAAAGATTGTCTCTGCTTATGAGGGAGTGAAGGATTCCCATATCTCTATTAAACGCAATGAGGTCACTTTGAAACTTGATTTGCAGCCGGGCACTAAATTGCGCGAGCTGGTGCAGTATGTGAATACGGAAGGCAGATCGGCGATTAACGGCCGGACCCTGAAACTGGATGTGGAACAGCATTCCAGCAAGCTGCTGGATGAATATTGGGACCAAGCGATGTTCTCGGTTGCTGAAGCCATGGAGAGCCGTAAATATACCTTAATTCCTGCGAAGCTGGATGAACTGAAAGCTCAGAATTCCAAATACAGCGGTGTAACTGCAGCAACTGAAATCGATGACAATAACGTATATGTGAGCCTGAGCGACGGCCAGAAAAGCAAATTTATGATTTTGCCACGCGCTGCGGCAACGATGGGAGTGTGGAATAATGCCTAAGTTCTGGAAAGAGGTATTGATCGGATTTGTTCCTGTGCTGGTGATATTTATGGCTTTTGTCGGGATTAATATATTCCCGGTGATCATCGCGGCAGGCATGGTTGGCGCACTTCTGCTCATCGCCCATCTGCGCGGGGGGCTGACCGTGAATGCCGGTGGAGACAAGAAACGTAAAAAGAACGGCCCGTCGAAGCTGACCTTTGAAGAAATCGGAGGACAGGACAATGCCAAGCAGGAGCTGCGTGAAGCGCTGGATTTCCTGATCCGCCACGAAGAAATCAGCAAGTTCGGCATCCGCCCGCTGAAGGGGATTCTGCTTACAGGCCCTCCGGGGACCGGGAAAACCCTGATGGCCAAAGCGGCAGCGCATTATACCAACTCCGTATTCGTAGCCGCATCAGGCAGCGAGTTCGTTGAGATGTATGTGGGTGTCGGCGCCGGACGTGTCCGCGACCTGTTCAAAGATGCGCGTACGCGTGCGCTCAAGGAAAACAAACAAAGCGCGATTATTTTTATCGACGAAATTGACGTCATCGGCGGCAAACGCGAAGGCGGACAGCAGCGTGAATATGATCAGACGCTCAATCAGCTGCTGACGGAGATGGACGGAATTTACAACAATGATACTCCGCGCATCCTGCTGGTTGCGGCAACGAACCGCAAGGAGATGCTGGATTCGGCGCTGCTGCGCCCCGGCCGCTTCGACCGTCATATCCAGGTGGACATGCCGGACAAGAAGGGCCGCAAGTCCATCCTCGATCTGCATGCCCAGAACAAGCCGCTGCATGAGGAGGTTGACCTGGACAAGATAGCGGAAGAGGCTTATGGCTTCTCCGGTGCCCAGCTTGAGAGCGTGATGAACGAAGCGGCGATCTACATGATGCGCGAGAACCTGACTCAAGTGGAGCAGCGCCATCTGTCGCTTGCGATCGACAAGGTCATGATGGGCGAGAAGACGGACCGGGAAACCAACCATGAAGAGAAGAAGCGGGTAGCAATTCACGAGCTGGGACATGCCATTATGGCCGAGCTGCTGCGTCCGGGAAGCGTCAGCCAGGTTACGCTTACACCCCGTGGACAAGCGCTGGGTTACGTGCGGCATAATCCGCAGACCGAACAGTATCTGTACACGAAGGATTACCTGGAAAATCAGATCATGATTGCCCTTGGCGGCGCTGTGGCGGAAGAGATGTACTATGGTGGCCGAAGCACAGGATCACGCGGAGATTTCGACCAGGCGCTCAATATTGTGGAGACGATGATGAAGTCAGGGCTAACCTCTCTGGGTATCGCGAATCTGCAAATGGTTACCACAGAAGAGTTAATGAAGGAAAACAGTAAAATTCTGGACGAGTTAATGGTACGTACGCATGAGCTTCTCGGCAAGCAGCGAAATGTATTTGATTACTCTCTTGACATTTTAATGAAAGAAGAAGTTCTCTCCGGAGAGCAATTTCGTTGTCAATTTCGTGACAGTGTCCTTTTACCGGCATAATTCTTTATGCCGGTTATTTTTTTTTACTTTTCAGACATGCTAAGATATTATTATATGTCGGGCTACTTATTTTTTACGACAGACAAGGTACAATACAAAAGTATAGATACCTGAAAGGATGGAGACTTTTAGATGAATTTTAAGAAAATTGGTGTCATCGGTGGTGGCACAATGGGTCAAGGGATTGCTGAAATGCTGGCAGCCAAGGGCCTGGATGTTATGCTGGTGGAGAAAACCGCTGAAAGACTGGACTATTCCTATGCAATGATCGAGACAAGTCTCGACAAACAGCTGGAGAAGTGGGCAATTACCCAAGCCGAAAAGAAGCTTATTCTCAGCCGTATTCAAAAAGTGACACATTTCGCAGAACTCAGCTCCTGTGATATGGTTATTGAGACCATTACCGAGGACCTGGAAGCGAAGCAAAAAGTATTCAATCAGCTCGATCAGGTGTGTCCGAGCCACATTATTCTGGCCAGCAATACGTCTACACTCAGCTTGACTGAGCTTGCCAGCTCTACAATGTATCCGGAACGCGTCATCGGCATGCATTTCATACATCCGGTAGCAAAGGTGGATCTCGTTGAGATTGTGCGCGGACTGAAAACTTCCGACAGCACTTTTGAAGATACCAAAGCCTTTGTTGATGAAATTGTTGAGAAAAAAGGCGTCATGATTTACGAATCCCCGGGGTTTGTATCTTCACGCCTCATTTGCCTGTTCATTAACGAAGCTATGCATGTCCTTCAAGAGGGTGTGGCTTCTCCTGAAGATATCGACGATGCTATGCGCATCGGCTACCAGTTCCAGCATGGGCCGCTTGAAATGGCTGACCGTTTTGGTCTGGATTCCGTTCTTGCCGCACTGGAAAATATGTTCCGTGAGTACGGTGAACTGAAATACCGTCCGTCCACGATTCTTAAGAAGATGGTGCGTGCGGGACAACTGGGCATGAAATCGGGCGAAGGCTTCTTCAAGTATGACAAGGATGGTGACCGTGTATGAATATTCTAGTTATTAACTCAGGCAGTTCTTCTTTGAAGTACCAGCTGTACAATATGACCGATGAATCCGTACTGGCCAAAGGTCTGGTAGAGCGCATCGGGATGGACTCCTCCATTCTGAACCACAAGCCGACCGGGAAGCAGGAAGTTACGGAAGTCAGCGAAATTCTTGAACACAATACAGCGATCCGCAAAGTGCTTGCCTGTCTGACCGACAAGGAGCATGGCGTAATCTCTTCGATCGACGAAATCAATGCTGTAGGTCACCGCGTAGTTCACGGGGGCGAATTCTTTAAGGCTTCCGCGCTGGTTGATGCCGATGCCAAGACCAAGATCCGCCAGCTGTTCGACCTTGCACCGCTGCACAATCCGGCTGCAATGATGGGGATTTCGGCAACTGAAGTGAACATGCCCGGCGTGCCGCAGGCTGTTGTTTTTGACACTGCGTTCCATCAGACAATGCCTGAGAAGGCTTATATGTATGCCATTCCTAGAGTGCTGTACAACAAATACAAGGTCCGCCGCTACGGCGCACACGGCACCTCCCATGATTTCGTCAGCAAGGCTGCTGCTGAATTCCTGGACCGCCCGCTTGAAGACCTCAAGATCATTACTTGCCACATCGGTAACGGTGCGAGCGTGACTGCCGTTGACGGCGGCCTGTCTATCGACACTTCAATGGGGATGACACCGCTTGAAGGTCTGATGATGGGTACCCGCAGCGGTGACCTGGACCCGGCTGTCGTTCCTTATGTAATGAACAAGGAAGAGCTGACCGTGGGTGAAGTCAATTCGATGCTGAACAAGCACAGCGGCCTTTTGGCTATTTCTGGCGTCAGCAGCGACATGCGTGATATTATTGATGGTGCGGAAAAAGGCGAGCCTAACTCTACGCTTGCTTTTGATATGTATGAGTACCGTCTGCGGAAGTATATCGGTTCTTACGCTGCAGCGATGAACGGGGTAGATGTCATTGTATTTACTGCCGGTGTTGGCGAGAATGCCGCCGTGCTGCGTGCCAAAGTGCTGAATAACCTTACGTTCCTTGGAATTGAACTGGATGCAGAAGCCAATAAGGTCCGCTCCGGCGATCCGCGCCGTATCTCTACGGCTGAATCCAAGGTGCAGGTGCTCGTGGTTCCGACAAACGAAGAGCTTGTCATTGCACGCGATACTTATCGCATTGTGCAAGGAATTAACGGCTAAATCAGAGGAGAGATCAGTAGGCATGGCTAACAAGAGTGTAATCAAGAACGTGAATAAGCATGTTGGAGAGACTGTTGTGATTGGATGTTGGATCAATAACAAGCGCTCCAGCGGCAAAATTCAGTTCCTGCAGCTCCGGGATGGTACAGGCTATATCCAGGGTGTAGTGGTGAAATCGGAAGTACCGGAGCAAGTATGGGATGACGCCAAAAGCCTCACCCAGGAAAGCTCACTGTATGTCACCGGAATCATCCGCGAGGAGCCGCGCAGCCAATCCGGTTACGAAATGACTGTGACGGGTATAGAAGTATTGCATCTTACAGAGAATTATCCGATCACCCCGAAGGAGCATGGCGTGGATTTCCTGATGGATCACCGTCACCTCTGGCTTCGTTCCGCGAAGCAGCGGGCTGTGCTCGTGATTCGTGCGGAGATCATCCGCGCGGTCCAGCAATTTTTCAACGAGAACGGGTTTACTAAGGTAGATCCGCCAATCCTGACGCCAACCTCGGCAGAAGGAACTACCAATCTGTTCCACACCAAGTATTTTGAAGAAGATGCCTATCTGACGCAAAGCGGACAGCTGTACATGGAAGCTGCGGCAATGGCGCTCGGCCGTGTCTATTCCTTCGGTCCGACCTTCCGCGCCGAGAAGTCCAAAACCCGCCGTCATCTGATCGAGTTCTGGATGATTGAGCCGGAAATGGCCTTCACCGACCATGAAGAAAGCTTGCGCGTACAGGAGGAATTCATCAGCTTTATAGTGCAGTCCGTACTGACGAACTGCCGGGCAGAGCTGGAAGCGGTGGGCCGCGATGTCTCCAAGCTCGAGAATATCAAAGCTCCGTTCCCGCGTATCACCTATGATGATGCAATCAAGTTCCTGAATGAACAAGGATATGAGATTGCCTGGGGGGATGACTTCGGGGCACCGCATGAAACGGCGATTGCAGAGGCCAATGACAAGCCGGTTTTCATTACGCATTATCCGGCCTCGTTCAAGGCATTCTATATGAAGCCGCATCCTGAACGCCCTGAGGTTGTGCTCTGCGCGGATATGATTGCTCCTGAAGGCTATGGGGAGATCATTGGCGGCTCCCAGCGTATCGACGATCCGGCATTGCTCGAAGAGCGCTTCAAGGAACATAATCTTTCAATGGATGCCTACAAATGGTACATGGATCTGCGCACATATGGTTCTGTGCCGCACTCCGGTTTCGGCCTTGGACTTGAACGGACGGTAGCCTGGATTTGCGGGTTGGACCATGTGCGGGAAACGATTCCGTTCCCTCGTACGTTGTACCGTCTCTACCCATAGGCTGGCAAAGGGGGCTGCGCATGGACGGCAAAGAATGGAATACCTGGGGCGAAGGCGTGTCTTTTGGCCTCCAGAACGGAATGGCCGTCATTCCTTACGCGCTCTTGAAGCATTACCGGAAGCTGAATTTGACCGGCAGTGAAGCGATGCTGCTGATTCATCTGCTCTCTTTCCGCCAGGTGGAGGGAATGGAGTTTCCTTCCCTGGAGGAACTGCAGACGGTGACGGGGCGGAGTATAGCAGCAATAGCAGGAGAACTGCAGAAGCTTATGAAGGAAGGCTTCATCAGTATTGATGAAGACATCGATGAGCTGAGAGATATCCACTTTGAACGCTATAATTTCTCCGGATTGTACGGCAAGCTTGGCGCATTTTTGGCAGGAGCCGCTCAGGAACCGGCCACTGACAGCAGCAAGCCTGCTGGCAGTGTGCCAAACCAGCGTGCAGCTGCCCATCATACCGGAGCTCCTGCTCCGGATGGCGGACACGGCAGAGCGTTCACTGCTGCAGCGGGTAAAGACGCTGAAGAGAACCGCAGTCTATTCACCATTTTTGAGAAGGAATTCGGACGTCCGCTTTCCCCGATGGAGTGTGAAACCATCTCCGGCTGGGTAGACCAGGACAATTACCCCGAAGAATTGATTCTGCTGGCTCTGAAAGAGTCCGTATTCGCCGGAAAGATTCATTTCCGCTATATTGACCGCATTCTCCTGGAATGGGCCCGCAACCGGGTGAAAAATGCCCAGGATGTCAAAGCTTATACCCAGAAGTTCCGCGGCGGCGGGAGATAAAAGAGCACCCGCAAGACATTATAGCCTACTGCATATTAGTCTTATATTTAAAAAAACACCCGTACTATACCTGGCTGCCTCAGCCTGGAAGTACGGGTGTTTTTGATTTAAGATTTAAGGATGGCTATAGATCGCCTGGTGTATAAATGATCCATCGTTTAGGATAGCTCTTTTTCCAGAGCAAGTCCCATTTCACGGGAGCGTTCGGCACAGCGGTTCACAGCGGAAATTACCGTCTCGAAGAAATCGCCCTTCTCCAGCACTTCAAGTGCTGCTTGTGTGGAGCCGTTCGGCGAGGTCACTTTTTTGCGCAGGGCGGCTGGTTCTTCACCGGTCTGCTGTACCATCCGGGCAGCGCCAAGGACCGTCTGAACCGTCAGCTCTCTGCTCTGTTCAGCGGGCAGGCCTCCACGGATTCCCGCGGCGATCATCGCTTCCATCATGTAATAAATGTACGCTGGACCGCTGCCCGAAATCCCGGTCAGGATTTCCATACGTTCTTCATCAATGACCGAGGTTAATCCGACAGCCTCAAAGATATTAAGCGCGGTCCTGCGGCTCTGCTCGTCCACTTCCTTGGAATAAGCGATGCCGGTTGCTCCCAGTCCAATGGAACTGGAGGTATTAGGCATGGTGCGCACTACCGGCTGGGACTTGCCGAGCAAGCCCTGCATCGTACGGATGGTCATCCCGGCAATCACGGAAATCACCAGCTGATCCGGAGAGAGCAGGGGGCCCAGGCTGCGGAGAGACTCGGCAGCATCCTTGGGTTTCATGGCAAGCACGATGACCGGGGCTGTGCGCAGATATTCATTTTTTTGTTCAGGATCGTTGCTGCCGAGGACGCCGTACCGGCTGCGCAGTTCGCTCAGGCGTTCACTGCTGCTGCGGTTCAGCATCACGATATTGCCGGAATCCACGACGTTGCGGGCAATCATCCCGCGCACAATCGCTTCCGCCATCGAACCCGCGCCGTAAAAAACAATCTGGTGATTAAGTAATGGAATTGCAGGTTGCTGACACATGGCTATTAGTCCCCCTAAAATTTTGTGAGCTAGGCTTCACTGTAATACTTCGTACAAAATTGGCTTCGAAAGCATATGCTTAGTTTTGAGCTTATTCTTCATCGAATCTCTTCGAAAAACTCACATCGGAAGCATACTCTTAATTTTGTGAGCTACGCTTCACTGTAATACTTCGTACAAAATTGGCTTCGAAAGCATATGCTTAATTTTGTGATCTAGGCTTCACTGTAATATATGCTTATCCCCGGATTTGTCCAGAACCGTGAATCTTGTATTTGGTTGATGTCAGCGCCGGCAGTCCCATGGGGCCGCGGGCGTGCAGCTTCTGGGTGCTGATGCCGATCTCTGCCCCAAATCCGAACTCGAAACCATCGGTGAAACGCGTCGAGGCGTTATGATAGACAGCAGCGGCATCCACTTCCTGCAGGAAACGCTCGGCGTTTCCAACATCACTGGTTACAATGCATTCGGAATGCTTGGTGCTGAACTCGGCAATGTGCTGCAATGCTTCGTCCAAGCCACCGACAATTTTGATGTTAAGAATATAGTCATTGTACTCGGTGGCAAAATCTTCTCTGGCCGCAGGCAATGCCCACGGAATCAGTGCTGCGGTCTCCGGACAGCCGCGCAATTCCACAGGGATCTTGCGGAAGGCTTCTGCCAAAGGAAGAAGATGCTCTGCAGCATAGTCCCTGTGGACCAGCAGCGTTTCCATGGAGTTGCATACCGAAGGGCGTTGGGCCTTGGCGTTCAAGCTGATGGATAATGCCATTTCCGGCTCAGCGCCGGCATCAATGTAGGTATGGCATATGCCTGCTCCTGTTTCGATGACAGGTACCGTGGCATTAAGGACGACGTTCTGGATCAGTGAACTCCCGCCGCGCGGAATAATAACATCAAGCAGTCCGTTCAGCTTCAGCATTTCATCCACGGAGGAGCGGTTCGGATCTTCGATCAGCTGCAGCGCCTGGCTTGGAATAGCCGTTTCAACAAGTGCCCTGTGCAGCACTTCGATGATTTTACGGTTGGAGGACAGAGCGGAGGATCCGCCGCGCAGGACAACCGCATTTCCGGTTTTCAGACATAAGCCGGCTGCATCCACGGTTACATTGGGGCGCGCCTCATAGATAATGCCGATGACTCCTAGTGGAACGCGGATTTTTTCAATGTGCAGCCCGTTCGGGCGTTCGAAGGTTTCCAGAAGGTCGCCAATCGGATCCGGGAGATCGGCTATTTGCTGAAGCCCCTCTGCGATGCCTGTGATCCGGCTGACATCCAGTGCCAGACGGTCCAGCATCGATTCAGGAGTGCCGCCCAGCCGTCCGCGCTCCAAATCTTCAGCATTGGCGGCGATGATGGCCGGGGCTTCACGGATTAGGGCTTCTGCCATGATCCGCAAGGCCTCATTTTTGTCTGCGGTGCTCAGGCTGGCCAGTACACCGGCAGTTTCCTTGGCTAATGCTGCCTTGTTTACAACCTCACTCATGTTAACCCTCCTAAAAGTTTTGTTAGCGTTACTTCCTGAATACACTTCGACAAATCTACTTCGTAAGCATACGCCATGTTGTGTTTACTGATGTTTCCGCAAATTAGCGCAGGGTAATCCATTCATCACGGTGGATGACCTCCAGCCGGTGAACCTCGCCCAGCTTCGGTACAATCTGGCCGCTGGGCAGCCCCTGGATCGTGCGCAGCTGGGAGTCGTCGTAATTCACAATTCCCCGTCCGAGAAGCTTGGCATCCGGACCAAGGACCTCTACCACATCACCGGAATGAAAGCTGCCTTCAATCCGTTTTACCCCAACCGGCAGCAGGCTGTGCCCGCCATGGAGCAGCGCTTCTACTGCACCTTCATCTACATACAGGGAACCCAGCGGGGTGGACATGAAGCCTAGCCACTGTTTCTTAACCGGCAGGGAAGAGAGCGTGGTGTCAAAATAGGTACCTTTGCCGGTGCCTGCCGCTGCCAGCTGCAAATCGCCGGGTTCGGTTGCTCTGCCTACAAAGACGGGCACTCCGCCGCGTGTGGCGATTTTGGCCGCATCGATCTTGGAGCGCATGCCGCCAGTGCCTACACTGGAGCCCGCTCCCCCGGCAATGGCATAAATCTCCGGAGTAATCTCCTCAACACGCTCATACCGTGTGGCCTCTGGATGCTTGCGCGGATCTCCGCTGTACAAGCCGTCCATATCCGTCAGAACGAGGAGATGGGAAGCTTTCAGGAGATTGGCGACCAGCGCGGATAAGGTATCATTATCACCGAATTTCAGCTCATCTACCGAAACGGTATCATTTTCGTTAAATATCGGTACAGCTCCCTGCCGGAGCAGCTCTTCTACCGTCATTACAGCATTATTCATTGCCCGGCGGCTGCAAAAGTCGGTCCTTGTCAGCAGAATCTGCGCGGTGGGTATGCCATATTCCGCAAAAGCCTCTTGATAGGCCTGCATCAGCATCACCTGGCCCACCGCCGCTGCGGCCTGCTTCTCATGCAGCAGCTTGGGACGTGCGGGATATCCGATACCCCGGAATCCGGCAGCTACAGCTCCGGAGGTAACCAGCAGCACTTCACAGCCGTCCTTCTGCAGCCCGGCGATTTCAGCGGCAAAGAAAGCAACCGCTTCACGGTTCAGTCCGCCTTCAGGTCCGGTAAGCGAGCTGCTGCCGATTTTAACCACAATTCGTGTCGTCAATGTCATTCACTTCCTTCTCGATTGTACAATATTTCATGCTGAAAATGACAAAAAGCCCCCATCCTTAGACTTAGCAAAGGACGAAAGCTTGTAAACTTCCGCGGTACCACCTTCATTGATGAGGGTTCATCCGACTTCATTCTCATAACGGGAGTTTCCGTCCTGCCGGGGCAGGCCGCTCGGGGGTAGGAATTCCGAATGGACAACCGCGGTGAATTCTTCCAGCCTGCCGGAATTCACTCTCTGATCGCGGATAAGCGCCTATTCGTACTGGTCCCGTCTGCACGTTTCACTGTTTGACATTTAGAATACCATGGAGAAGTAAGGTTTGCAAAGAGTCCCGGAGGTAATATTTTTTCCAGGAGCCCGGCGGTGAATCTGATGTTTATCCATTGGGGGATGGGGTAAAATACTTATAATCTGTTACCAGGAGGTGGATAGACTTGAGTAAGAAAGACAACGTCCAGCAGGAACAGAAGCGAAATTCCATAGAAGCGGCCGAGGTTCAAAACAAGGCGATGCGGGAATTTGTTGAGGAGAACACCGTGGATTCACGCACAAAAGGTCTGGTCGACGAGAGCACAGCCCGATTGACCGATGATCAGAACCGCCTGATCACCCAGCATAATTTGCGTAAATAAGCGCACGAATAAGGTTTCATTTTATAAAAAAGACCTTCTAGCCACAATTGTGAGCAGGAAGGGCTTTTTTATTTATAGCAGGAGCGGGACTATTCCACTGAAAGACCTTTGACCGTCGTTCTGAACGTTTCCATAAAAGCCTCCGCAGCGTTGGATAAATAACGGCCCCGGCGGTAGGCGACGACCAGTGTACGGCTGGGCACCGGATCGGCAAGCGGCAGATACACAGGAACAAATTCACTGCGCGGCGCGCGGGCAATAAAGTGGGGAACCAGAGTCACGCCCATGCCGGTGGCAACGAGCGATTGAACCGTTTCCATATTATTGCTTTCGAAAACAATACGCGGCTCAAAACCGGCTGCACGGCATAATTCCACGGTCATTTTGCGGAAGCCCTGGCCTTCTTTAAGGACAATAAACGGTTCATCCCTTAATTCCCCCAAGGCAGTGCGAATTCCTGAGGCGCTCCGCGAAGCGAGGGAATGCTCCGGAGGAACGGCAAGGTCGATCCTCTCTTCACCCAGCACCTCGTAGGCAAGCGTAGGGATTTCCAGCGGTAAGGAGAGCAGGCTGAGGTCGGTCTGGCCGCTGGCGGTGAGTTTTTCCAGGTTCATGGAGGAGTCCTCCAGCAGGGTGATTTCGACCTCGGCATATTTACTCTTAAATACGGGAAGTACATGCGGCAGCAAATGGGCACCGGTAATGGGCATGCTTCCTACAACCACGCGACCCTTCCGCAGCTGGGAAATATCCGACATCTCCTGGCGCAGCAGCTCCACGGCATCAATAATGGTCTGGGCCTGCTCCACAAATTTCTCACCGGCGTGCGTAAGCTCTACCGAGCTGGTATTGCGCTGGAAAAGGAGGACACCCAGCTCTTTCTCCAGCTTTGAAAGCTGCTGGCTAAGTGAAGGCTGGGCGATATGCAGTTTATCCGCTGCCCGGGAAAAATTCCGCTCTGCCGCGATTTGCAGGGCATATTGCAGCTGTCTGAGTTCCATAAACAGATTCCTCACCCTTAGATAGATTGTTGCTTATAAGTATAACCTATAAATATTGTTATTAATATAGGTGAGATTGCCGAGAAGGATGAGCCAGCAATAGGATAGCCAATGCTCAAGCCATAGGTTATCCATCAGCCTGCAACTGCAATTCCAGAGAAACTTCTGGCTCCCAAAGTGACTCCATAATTTGTAGTTACGCTGATGATATAGCGGATTTGACCTGCGAGCACATCGGCAGCGGGAGGAAAATCAACGGCTGTAATACCGGACATCTCATAAGTCAGCTCCGTCATCGCCTGGGACGCAGGCTTTTGATAGACAGTAGTAAAGATCGGGACCGAATTCCGGAAGATTGTAAAGGTAACATCAGGAACAATCGCAGGGTTGGATCAGCTTATGAGAGGGGATGATCGATTGCTTGGACCATTTTTAGTAAAAATGAAGGGGGATTGCTTGCTGCTTATAGGTCAAACCTATGACTTTTATAGAAATCATATCTTGGAATTATAAACACCGCGATGTTATATTTAGATCATTCAAGAGAGACTCCACTTTCTCTTCCAATGAACGATTCTACTTTATGAGGTGAAGACATGGGCAACAAGACAATGTTTGAAAAGATTTGGGACAATCACGTAATCCATCAGGAGGAAGGCAAGCCGAGCATCATTTACATCGATCTGCATCTGGTGCATGAGGTGACATCCCCGCAGGCTTTTGAAGGACTTCGCCTCAGCGGCCGCAAGGTGCGCCGTCCGGGCCTTACTTTTGCAACTATGGATCATAACGTTCCCACCAAGGACCGTTACAATATTACCGATCCTATCTCCAAGCAGCAGATTGATACGTTGTCGCAGAACTGCCGCGATTTTGGCGTAAGATTGTTCGATCTGAATGATATTGACCAAGGTGTAGTGCATGTTATGGGTCCTGAAATCGGATTGACTCATCCCGGCAAAACCATCGTCTGCGGCGACAGCCATACTTCTACACATGGTGCATTCGGTGCACTGGCCTTCGGGATCGGCACCAGTGAAGTTGAGCATGTGCTGGCGACCCAGTGTCTGCAGCAGTCCAAGGCCAAAACGATGGAAGTCCGTTTCAAAGGCAAACGCAATCCCGGCGTAACGGCCAAGGATATGATTCTTGGGGTTATTGCCAAGTACGGCACTGATTTTGCAACAGGTTATGTTATTGAATATACCGGCGAAGCCATCCGTGAGCTGTCGATGGAAGAACGCATGACGGTCTGCAACATGTCGATCGAAGGCGGGGCAAGAGCGGGGCTGATCGCTCCGGATGAGACTACCTTCAACTATCTGCGCGGACGCCAGTATGTGCCGCAGGGCGCGGCTTATGATGCTGCGGTTGAAAGCTGGAAGGAGCTTGTCAGCGACGAAGGCGCCCAGTATGATACCGTTGTTGAATTTGATGTGGAGTCTTTGATTCCGCAGGTAACCTGGGGAACCAGCCCGGGTATGGGTACGGATATCTCCTCCACTGTGCCGAACCCGGCAGATTTCACGACGGAGAATGAACGTAAGGCGGCTGAAAAAGCGCTTGAATATATGGACTTGGTACCGGGAACACCGATTTCCGAAATCGGTATTGACTATGTCTTCATCGGGTCCTGCACGAATGGACGTATTGAAGATTTACGGGCTGCTGCCGAGGTAGCAAAGGGCCATAAGGTATCCGATAAGGTTACGGCCATTGTGGTACCGGGATCGGGACGCGTGAAGATGCAGGCCGAGAAGGAAGGGCTTGACAAAGTATTTACAGAAGCAGGGTTCGAATGGCGCGAAGCGGGCTGCAGCATGTGCCTCGCCATGAACCCGGATGTCCTGCAGCCTGGACAGCGCTGCGCATCTACCTCGAACCGGAACTTTGAAGGACGTCAGGGGCGCGGCGGACGCACGCATCTGGTATCTCCTGCTATGGCGGCTGCGGCTGCGATCAAAGGCCATTTTACCGATGTCCGTGACTGGAACTACAAGGCGGAAGCCGTCAACGCATAGAACTTGAGAGAGCAGGAGGAACTAATCATGGAAGCATTCAAGAAATTAACGGGAATCGTTGCCCCGGTAGACCGGGTAAATGTAGATACGGACGCTATTATCCCTAAGCAGTTTTTGAAACGGATCGAACGCACAGGCTTTGGACAATTTTTGTTCTACGAATGGCGTTTTGACGAAGCCGGAAATGACAATGCTGCGTTTGAAATGAACAAACCCCGCTATAAAGGGGCTTCGGTTCTGATCTCGCGGGCCAATTTCGGCTGTGGCTCCTCACGTGAGCACGCGCCTTGGGCCATTATGGATTACGGCTTCCGGGTCGTTATTGCCCCTTCGTATGCCGATATTTTCTACAACAACTGCTTCAAAAACGGGATTCTGCCGATTAAACTGTCGGAATCCCAGGTAGATGAGCTGTTCAAGCGTACAGCAGAGCATGATGGCTACGAATTGACAGTGGATCTGGAGAATAACCTGCTTCGTGATGATCATGGACTCAGTATTACTTTTGAACTGGATGAACACCGCCGTCAATTCCTGCTGCAGGGTCTGGATGATATCGGGCTGACGCTTCAGCATGCGGACGAAATCGCTGCCTACGAGGAACGCCACGCTGCCAAGCTGTTTGCGTAAGAAAAGTCAACATAAAAACTTTACAAGATTTACACAAAACTTCTATTTCCGGGTGTCGGAAATAGAAGTTTTTTTGCTATAATCAATATATTCATTGCCCGGAAAGGCAACTTTTGGAGATTTCTGTCGTCTTAATCTTATCTAAGTATCTAACATTTGCCAGAAGGAGAGGAAAGGATGAGAAGAGCCGGACAACGAGTGCTATTTCTATTGCTGCTGCCACTGCTACTGCTATCATTCGCCGGCCATGAAGCCGCAGCTGCCGGGAACAGCGCGGGCAGAATTATTATGGACAACAGGGAATTGGAGATTCCCAAGGGAATCAAGTTAGAGAACGTAAATGGAAGCGTTATGATTCCCATCCGGGTCGTCGTTGAGAATCTGGGATTTGAGGTGCTGTGGGAGCAGAAGTCGCACAAAGTAACGGTCCAGCAGGACGGCAAGAGTGTGCAACTGGCTGTAGGCAGCAAAACAGCCGATGCCGATGGAGTTACACTGGCACTGAACGCAGCACCGAAACAGGCGGGCGGCACGGTGCTGGTGCCTATCCGCTTTGTCAGTGAGCAGTTCGGGCTGAAGGTAGGCTGGGACAACAGTGACAAGACCGTTTACTTGAGCGGCGGGGTTCCCGACAGTACAGCAGGTCCAAGCAGTCCCCAGCCTTCGGCTGCACCGGCTCCAACGGCTGTGCAAGTGCCAACCTCTGTCCCTGCAGACAGCCAAGGGGCAGGCGGAGATATTGTAACCGGAGTGACGGACCCCACTCCTACTCCTATACCAGGCAGCGCGGGTACGGCTGTCGGTTCTCCGCAGGTCATGGGTGCGGTGTTCAGCGAGAACCGGCTGATCATCTCTGTGGCAGGGGCAGCTAAGCCTAATGTTACCCAAATGGGAAGTCCGGACCGGATTGTCATTGATTTTCCGGGCGCTGCCTTTGCCCCCGATTTTGCCGGCAGCTTTCCGGGAGTTTCCGCCAGCGGAAGCCCTCAGGGCAAGCTCGATGTCAGCGGATATCCGCTGGTTACCGAGGTGCGTTACGCGCTCTTCAGTGTGAGTCCGCCCACTGCCAGATTTGTAATACAGACCGCTGGCAGCCAGCCTTACCAGGTGAGTACGGATGACAGTACGGGACTGGTGACCGTTGACTTGAATGTTGTAAGCAGCGGAAGCGGAACACCTCCCACAGGGGGGACAGGGCTTACCGGCAAGCCGGTAGTCGTACTTGACGCCGGTCATGGCGGCACTCAATCCGGAGCCGTCAGTCTCACAGGCAAGCTGGAGAAGAACTTCAACCTCGCTGTGATTCAAAAGGCGGGCGCGCTGCTGATGCAGGCAGGACTGGTTGACGTAGTATTCACCCGCACAGAGGACATTACGCTTGGACTGCAGGATCGTGTAAACATCGCGGAAAGGGCGAAGGCCAATCTGTTTATATCCGTCCATGGCAACTCTTTGCCTGCAGATTACCCGAACAGGAATAAAGTTAATGGGAGCGAGACTTATTATTCACGGGCGGAAAGCCTGCCGCTTGCCCAGATTCTGCACAAACATCTGGTAGCGGCGACAGGGTTCAAGGACAACGGAATAAGAACTAAAAGTCTGCATGTCACGAGAGAAACCAGCATGCCGGCAGTGCTCCTTGAGGTAGGTTACCTTACTAATCCGGGAAATGAATCGGCTATGTACAGTGAACAGCTTCAGGACAGCCTGGCCCGGGAAATTGTTGCCGGAATTATGGAATATCTCGGCTTGTAATGGCGCTCTGCCGAATGATGCAAGTGAGGAGATAGGTTTGGATATGGTATATATTCGCAACTTTTAAGGAAACCCGGCGTCTAATCATTGTCGAAGGCTGTCAGGCAGACTGGCATCATGAACGCTTTTTTTGGGCGGAATACTAGATTCTTGAGGTGAAGAATGAAGAAATTTGCTTTTATGCTGTTGCTGCTGCTCTTTGTAGTTGTTCTGCCGGGGCATGGACATGCCGCTGGCGGGAGCAACAAGATTTTTCTTGATGGCAAGGAGCTGACGGCAGGACAAGATGTTCCAGTTGAAAATGTGAACAACTCCATTATGGTGCCGCTAAGAATGATTGCCGAGAACCTGGGTTACCAGGTGAATTGGGATCAGAAGAGCAAGACGGTTACAATTGAACAGCAAGGCAAGACCATCAAGCTGATTGTCGATCAGACTGCGGCTTCCGTCGATGACAAGACCGTTGTACTGACGACAGCACCGCTGCTTAGGAGCGACACGACGCTGGTGCCGATCCGGTTCATCGGTGAACAGTTTGGCCTGAAGGTTACCTGGGACAACACAGCCAAGGTTGTAAATCTTATTACCCCGGAAATTCCCGACAGCACCAATAATACGGGAGAAAGTTCCGGAGACGGCGGGACAAGCGTAGAAGTGCCTCCGGTGGATACAACGACAAATTTAACCATGGTTAATGGTATCAGCTTTAGTGAAAACCGGCTGACCATTGCCATGGATGGAAATTCGCAGCCGGTGGTATCCAAGGTAACCGGGCCGGACCGTATAGTCGTCGATCTTCCGAATGCCACGTTCTCAGATGTATTCGGAACGGGTCAGGTGCTGAGCCCGGATCTGAACGGTGCGATTGCAGTGACTGATTATCCGGATGTTTCAGGAGTGCGCTACTCGCTATACAGTACTAACCCGTACACTGTCCGGTTTGTGATTGATCTGAATCAGGCCAAGAATTATAGTGTTAATGTGTCGGGGGATGTCTCTAAGCTGGTCGTTGTGGATTTGAATGCGGCAAGCACTGACGATCCTGCCACATTGCCCGGCAACAACGGACGGAAGCTTGTAGTGCTGGATGCGGGGCATGGCGCCAAGGATTCCGGGGCAGTCGGGGTTACTGGCAAATACGAAAAAAACTTCAATCTGGCAGTAATACTTAAGGCAGCTGCACTGTTGAAGCAGGAAAATATGGTTGACGTCGTACTTACCCGCAGCGATGATACTTTCCTGGAATTGAAGGAACGGGCAGGAATGGCCAATAATCTCAAAGCCGATCTGTTTATATCCGTTCATGCGAACAGTGGTTCATCGTCTGCGGCCAGCGGCTCGGAAACCTATTATCAGCGGGCGGCAAGCAAGGCTCTGGCGAATGTAATGCATAAATATCTGGTCCAAGCTACCGGATTAAGCGACAGGGGAGTTCGTTATGGGAACTTCCATGTGATTCGGGAGACTAAGATGCCTGCCGTGCTGCTGGAGGTCGGCTATCTGAGCAATAAGGGAGACGAAGCCCTGTTGTTCTCAGAAGATCTGCAGAACAAGGTAGCCGCTGGCATTGTCGCCGGCATTAAGGAATATCTCAAATTATAGCAGCAGCCAAGCGGCACAGCAGGGCCGCAAAGTCAGCTTTCGATCTTAGCAGGTCAAAAAGGCTTTGCGGCCCTGTCTGCCCATATTCATCCAGAGGGGGTAATTGTTGATGAACAAGAAATTGACATATGCAGGTATGGCAGCTTTGCTTCTGCTTGTGATATCCGGCTGCGGAGATAAACCTACAGCAGCTCCAGCCAATGAACAAGGTCAGGACTCCACAGCGGTTGTCAATGGTGCAGGCAGCAATGAAGGAGGACAGGACGCTGCGGCTACCGCTACTGCAACGGTATCCGCATCAGCATCCGCTCAGCCGACAGCAGAACCTACTGCTACCCCTGCAGCTACAGAGCAGCCGGCAGCACCAGCCAAAAAAAGCCAGACCATTTCTGTGTATTATACGGATCCTCAGCAAATGGAGCTGGTTTCTGCCAAAACCGATATCAGCTATACAGATAATGTGGAGAAATACAGTGAGGCTTATAAATCGCTGCAGAGCAGCAGCAATCCTGACCAGGTGCCTTTATGGGGGAAAATTGAGCTTAAATCGCTTAAGTTCACTGACGGGCAGATTATTATGGATATCCATAAGCCGGATGAGGCACAGCTTGGAGCAGGCGGCGAAGCATTTGCCATCAGCGCGCTGGCCCAGACCCTCTTTCAGTTCGAAGAAGTGAAGAGCATTGAGGTTCTTGTGGATGGCGAGCAGGTGGAAAGTCTCATGGGCCATGTGGATCTGGAACATCCGCTTACTAGAGAGAACAGCGGTTTGTAAGGAAAATGCAGGAATAAGCCTGCTAACTGGCGAAATACCTACAGTCTATTTAAAATTGATCCATAGAGAGGGGAATAACCTATTGTCCGGGCAAAAAAGGTCAAAACGTACAATTCATACTTACTCCAGCAAAGCGGCAGCCGTAATTCTGGCCGGCACGATGGTGTTTGGCGGAGCAGGTGCGGCTTTTGCTGCGACTGCTGCACCGGCAGCAACCTCTGGAGCTAATAATGGTTCTGCTCCAACAGCCGCGGCAGGTATTTTTACAGATGTAAAAAATGGCTTCTGGGCCGAAAAACATATCTATAAGCTGGCTTCTCAGGGAATTGTTGTAGGTAATAACGGTCTATTCCGTCCGGGGGATTCCATTACCCAGCAGGAAGCGGTGCTGATGGCGCTGCGTTTCATGAAGCTGCAGGGCAATGTGCAAAGCGATTCCAATGTAGCTTTTCCAACGGATTTCAAAGTAACCAACTATTATAAGCCTTATGTCGTGCTTGCTTTCCAGCAGGGGCTGCTGGACAAAGCGGTAGAAATGGCTCCTGATAATCTGAAAACCTCCTGGGGAGAACGTAAAGCCAGCCGTGAATGGGTAGCTGAGCTCCTGATCCGGGCACTCGGCAAGAATGCGGAAGCCGCTGCTGTATCGGTTAAACCTACCGGGTTCGCAGATGATGCGAAAGTTACCGCCAACAAACGGGGGTATATTAACGCCGCAGTGGGTCTGGGGCTGGCCAACGGTCTGGACGGCAACCGCTTTGATCCGCAAGGTGCTGTAACCCGGGCGCAATTGGCGACCTTCTTCAGCCGTGCCGAAGCTCACAATTCGCTGGATTATGACAACACGGTCAAAGGGACCATAAGTGCACTGCAGGACGGGAAATTGACGCTGTACAACAATGGCAGCACATCTGTATTCAATGTAACCTACAGCACCGCTTACTTTACCAGTACTGTTGATACCAGAATCAACTTTACCGATCTTAAGCCTTATACCAAAGTGACTGTTATTGGAGCTACCTATAATGCCGCTTATGTAGAAGTGACAGATCCGGTGCAGCAGGTGCAAACTATTGAAGGTGTATTTGCCAAAGTTACTCCAGGAACGATCTGGCTGGATTCTCCAACCGGATACGATCAGTACAGCTATGATGGAAGCACCGCCTTTGTGGATGTAAACGGTGCTGCTATTTCTGCCTCCTCGATTACCGCTGCCAGCAAGGTTGCTCTGCTTCGGGAAACGTTCAGCGGTGCGGGCAAGCTTGTGAAGGTACAGGTGACCTCAGGAATTGTCAATAAAACGGCAAACGGAACCATTCAAAGTGTAGACACTGCAGCAAAGAGTATAACGTTCAAAACAGCAGAGGGTGCAACAGAATCCTTCAAATGGGAGGATGGCACGACCCTGTTCAGCTCGCAAAGTGCAGTGCTGCTGCCCGCTGATCTGAAGACGGGGGCTGCCGTCAAATATACAGTCAAGGATAACCTGATCCGGACAGTCGAAGTGACTTCTGGGGTAGAACGAACTGTCCAGGGGGCAATTACTGAACTGACAGGCTCAACGATTGTCTACAAAAAAGCTGATGGCACACGTGAAGTGAATCTGCTTGGCACATCGCCAGCCATCATCATTCCCGGCGTTGCCACACCGGCCATTGGAGATCTGGTCGCTGATGCAACGGCCGGAGACAATGTACAGCTCACCTTGAACAGCAGTGACCAGGTGACCAAAATTGAAGTTTTGAGCCGGCAGATCAGCCAGTTCACCGGTGCAACAGTGGTCGATTACAGTGCAAAAACGCAGCTTCTGACCGTTACGGACAGCAGCGGCAAAGCACAATTGGTAAAGATTGATGCAAATACGAAGCTTGCTTATGATGGCGCTACAACCACTTCTCTGGCTAATATGGGTTACAGACTTGCCGAAGGCCGCAAAGTGGATGTAGTAGCTGCAGGCCAGCGCGCCTTATCTGTGGAAACAAGCACCAAATATGACGGTACATTGACTGCTGTGAATGTAGCGAACAGAACGATCACATTGAAGCTTGCCAATGCGCAGTTGGTTACCTTGCCTTATCCGCAGTCGGTGGAAATCTTCGGACGCACTACATCGGCAATTACAGATGTGGCACTTGACAGTGCAGTTACTGCTGTTCTTGCGGATAATCAGAGCGGGGTATCGGTACTCCGTGCAAACTCATCCATGCAGTTGGAGATTGCTACTCTGGATGCAACGGCGAATAAGCTGGGAGTGAAATGGTCAGGGGGAACGACCGTACTGAATACCTATACGCTGCCGATGACAGATGAAACCGGAAAAAGCATCAAGATCGGTGATTTGAAGGTGGGGGATTTTGTAAATATCACCTTTAATGGAAGTGCGCCGTTCTCTCTTAAAGCGGTAAAACTTAACTCAGGCCAACTGACCGCAGTAGATGCGGCTGCCGGAACGTTTACCTTGAAGGATTACAAAGGCGGTGCACAGACGTTCTCAGCGGCTGGCGGGATCAAAATTATCCGTGACGGGTCTACAACGACATCACTGGGTTCACTGACCACAGCTGACCGTGTGGAAGTGCGCAAGGATTCGGACGGGTCGACAATTATCCGTGTACTCAGCCAGCAGAACCGTGTATTCTGGCGTTACGAGAGTGGAACAAATGAGATTCTGGTAAAACGCGCAAGTGCTTCCGATAGTAATTACCGCTTTGTTCCGGGTCCGAATGTATATATTCATCAAGGCGACACGACTTTACCCGTGCAATCTCTCAAAGAAAATGATAATATTATAATGTATTTCAATAATAATATTCTTGTTGAGATTGCGAAACAATAAGAGCTTGGTGATTTTCCGCGTGAAACACCGTCTTGATTCAGGCGTTTGGCCTGCTTCAAGACGTTTTTTTTGAAATATAAAGGTGGAGGGGACACTATGAAAGCTGCAGAGGTCCGCCACATCCTGGATACCATCGGTGAGCTATTCCCTGATGCGCATTGTGAGCTGAACCACAGCAACGCTTTTGAATTAACGATAGCCGTGCTGCTCTCAGCCCAATGTACGGACGCAACAGTGAACAAAGTCACCGAGGACCTGTTTCAAAAGTACAAAACTCCGCTCGATTACGTTTCTGTACCCATCGAGGAACTGGAGAGTGACATCCGGCGTATCGGTTTATACCGCAATAAGGCGAAGCATATTCAAAGTCTGTGCTCCATCCTGATAGAGCAGTATGGCGGCGAGGTGCCTCAGGCCCATGACTTGCTGGTAACCCTGCCGGGTGTCGGTCGCAAGACCGCTAATGTGGTCGTATCGAACGCTTTTGGAGTCCCGGCCATTGCGGTGGATACACATGTCGAACGGGTAGCCAAAAGGCTCGCCCTTGCGGGCTGGAAGGATTCCGTGCTGGAAGTGGAAAAGAAGCTGATGAAGGCGGTGCCGCGTGACGAGTGGACACTCACGCACCACCGGCTGATCTTTTTCGGACGCTACCACTGCAAAGCCCAGAATCCCAAATGCCAGGTATGCCCGCTGCTGGATGTCTGCCGGGAAGGCAAGAAACGTATGAAAACTGCTGTAATCAGGAAAGCTAAGAATCATACGTGAACCATTAGTTAAGAGTTAGAGATGAAGAAGAGGATGGGATAGAGATGAAGTGCATTTCTGTATATACCGATAATTTTGAAGCTTTCTCCGATATTTTTGAGCGTGTAGTTGAAAGTCCGCTGGAGGAAAACGAAGAGCAGGAAGTCGAAGGCATTACGATCAGCCACTCCGGCGATGTGCCTGAGCACTATCTGGAACGGATGTCTCAAAAACCTGAAGTTGTAGTGATGAGAGACAAATCCCGTGGCCTGACGATTCTTCAGCACGGCAAAGTATTCGAAATTTTGCTGCCTGTTTTGGAAACTGCCTAATTGCTTAGTTGAGTTGAACCTTGGAGAGCAGTAATAATGTGATGTGAGATAGCCGGCCGCTGGGCCGGCTTTTTTCAAATTAGGACTTATATGCTTCACGCAATAAATTATCCTTCTATTTCCCGCTACAGGGGAGTGAAGTGGAATTAGTGAACCTCAAAAGGTACGAATGGCCGGATTAAGCTCACTTGTTCCACCTGAAGCTTGCCGCCGGGTCCAACGAAAATAGGCTGCGCTGTCCACCCATGGACGGTACAGCCGTTTTGTTTTTTGTGAACATATGAATAGTCTTGCTAAATGCTTTTATTGCGGGTCAGGTTCCTTCTCCACGAAATCCTTCAGCAGTGACAATCTGTCGTGCCAATAGGTCTCAAAGAAGGCCAGCCAGTCTTTTAGCTCAGCAAGTGGCTCCGGCTGAAGCCTATACCTGGTCTCCCGGCCAACCCGCCGTGAGCTGACAAGACCTGCATCTGATAAGATATGCAGATGTTTGTTAATAGCGGTTCGCGACAACGGAAAATTCTCCGAGATGGCTACAATCGGCATATCGTGCTGGGCGAGCAGCTGTAATACGCTGCGGCGGGTGGGGTCGGCAATCGCCTGAAATACATCATGTTTGAGTGCGGGGGCAGACACTGTTTAGGCCTCAACATAACGCACAAGACTTTGATGGACGATTTTTTCCCAGCCCCCGTTCATGATGCCGCGGATAACCGAATGGGGTTGTCCGAATTCAGTGACCTTTGCTTCATCCCAGCCGGAATGAATCAGAGTGAATTCGGTCTGTTGGTTCTCCAGCTCTTTCAACTCAAAAGCGAGATGCCAGTCTTTCCCCCAATCAAAGCCCAACCGGTGAGGCGGCTCCAGTTCGGTGACTTTGCAAGGAGAATCGCCAAATTGTCCGGACCGGAGAATAAACTCCTGGCCTAAGACGGGCTCAAAGGTATTGTCCATCCACCAGGCGGCAAGGCCCCCGGAAGTGGCAACAGCCTTCCATACTTTATCGATGGGAGCGTTAAGGACTACAGTTTTGCGGATTTCAGGCAATGTTTCTTCAGTGTTCATAAGAGGCCTCCAATTTTTTTATAACACCTTTTGGTTTCGTGTTTATAGTAACACCAATAGGTGTTATATTGCAATTGTAATTACATACTCATTACTTTTTTTCATTTATCGTTCCGCGCAAAGACCTAAATTATAAATAGGCTAGAACTACTGCTCTGCAAACTAGTCCATTCTCCCGCTATGTCCGTAGAAACAAGGGAGGTAATCTGCGGTTTTGTAAACGTATTATCCGGAGCGGCAAGATTCGTAAAGGATTATAGGGGATTTTGTAAATAGTTCTGATTTGAAATGTGGCAAACTGGTGATAAAATGTAATTATTCTATTCTTGATAACCGTACGATACTGGAGGCAGCGAAGGTGGGAGTTAATGTGGTAACGGGTCGGGCTGAAATGCCGAATGAGATCTTGAAAGAGCAGCCCTACCTTGGGCTTAGAATGCTTTTGGAACAGTGGGGAGACCCTGCTGCAGTGCAAATTATCACAGATTTGGAGACAAAAGCAGCTGCCGGTGAGCTGACGTTTGCTTTTTGCGGCCATTTTTCGGCAGGAAAGTCGAGCATGATTAATCAGCTGTGCGGCAAACAGGTCCTGCCGTCAGGTCCGGTTCCGACCAGTGCCAATATCGTATCCATCCGCAGCGGGTCCCCCCGCGTTCTTCTATATCCGCATACCCTTGAGACTGGCGTCCAACCGGTACCATGGGAGACAACGCCGGAGCAGCTCCAGGATTTTTGCCGCAAGGGCGGGGAATATGCAGCGATTTCCGTGTGGGAGAATGTCCCGCTGCTGGGGAGCCACGGGGTTCTAATGGATACTCCAGGCGTAGATTCCACCGATAACGGACATCAGGCAGCAACGCATTCGGCGCTCCATCTGGCTGATGTCGTTTTTTATGTCATGGATTACAATCATGTGCAGTCCGAGAATAATCTCGCCTTTGCGAAAGCTCTCAGTGAATGGGGCAAACCGCTGTATCTCATTATTAATCAGATTGATAAACACCGTGAACAGGAAATCACCATCGAGTTGTACCGCCAGCAACTGGAAAGCGCTTTCGGTCAATGGGGAATTCATCCGGCGGGCATTCTTTTTACTTCTCTTAAGGTCCGGGAGCATCCACTCAATCAGTGGGAGAATCTGCTGGCCCTGATTGACAGCCTTCTGAAACAACGGGAGGAGCTGCTGCAATACAGCCTGTCCCGCTCTCTCTATCACACCGCAGATGCAGCCCTGGGAGCTTACAGGGAAGAGCAGCGGGAGGAAAGAGAACGACTGCTGGAGGAAGCGGGAGAGGATGGACTGGATTACGTAGAGCAGGCGCTTCAGAAGTGCGCGGAGGAACAGGTAAAACTCGACGCTCTTGGGGAGGAGGCGCGCCAGAATCTGCGCGCCGGTGTGGATGCGCTGCTGGGGAACAGCAGCCTGATGCCGGCAGAGGTCCGGGAAGCAGCCGGAGCCTACGCCGAGAGTGCCAGTCCCGGCTTCCGCAAGGGACTGCTCTTCACGGCTGCGAAGCGGGAGAAGGAGCAGCAGAAACGGCTGGCCGCCTGGCATGCGCTGCAGACCCGGGAGATTGCCGCCCAGCTGGAGTGGCATCTGCTTCAACTGGTGCGGCAATGGGGAGAAGGCCTCGGCGTCTGGGACGAGGCGGCGGAGACGGCACTGAAGCAGGCGTTCCCGGCGGTCAGCCCCGAGGGGCTGGCGGCTGCTGTCAAGCCGGGAACCGGCTTCAGCGGGGAGGCGCTGCTTAATTTCTGCCGCACGCTTGCGGCTGAAATTAAAGCTCAGTTCCGCCGCGCCGCGCTGGGTGCCGGCGATGAGCTGCTGGCGAAGCTGCCGCCGCTCGTTGACGGGCAGCGCGCGGAGCTGGCGCGCCGCGAGGCCGCTCTGCAGCGGCAGGCGCGCGCCCTGGCCGCGCTGGACGCCCTTGACCGCGCGGCGGACGCCCGCGCGGCAGAGCTCGCGGCGCAGCTGCCGCAGCGCCGCACCCTCACCCCCGGCACGCTGCCGGAGGTGAGGGTCACCCCGCGGGCGGGCGCGCTCAGCGCCGCGCCGCGCAAGACCCAGCCGCCGCTAGGCGCAGCGGCTGGTAGCCCCGCCGCCGCCAGCCTGGCGGCGGGGACGGCTTCGCCGGCGGGCGGGCGCCGCCGGCTCGGGAAGGCCGCAGCGGCGCTGGACGCTGCGGCGGAGCTGCTGCGCCGCGAGCCGGCCATGGCCTCGGCTGCGCGCAGCCTGGCGGCGCGGGCGGCGGATCTCGCCGGCGGCCGCTTCACCCTGGCGCTGTTCGGAGCGTTCAGCGCCGGGAAGTCCTCCTTCGCCAATGCCCTGCTGGGCGAAGAAGTGCTGCCTGTGTCGCCGCATCCCGCCACAGCGGCGGTTAACCGCATATTGGCGCCGGAAGGGGACTTCCGTCACGCCAGCGCGGTTGTCACCATGAAGAGCCGGGAGGATTTCTGGGCGGACATCCTCCATTCCTTCAGCGTGCTGCAGCTGGCCGCCCCGCAGCCGGAGACCTGGACCGCTGCGGCTGCGGAGCTGCAGGCCAGCGGACTTCACCCCTCGGCACTGCCGCATGCCGGTTTTCTGCGGGCGGCAGCCGCCGGCTGGCAGGAAGCCGAAGCGCTGCTTGGCACGGTGCGTACCGTTAATCTGCAGGAATACCGGACGCTGGTCGCCGAAGAGACCCGGGCTTGCTTCATCCAGGGGATTGATCTCTATTACGACTGTCCCCTGACCGCCAGCGGGATTGTGCTGGTGGATACTCCCGGCGCGGATTCGCTTCATGCGCGTCATACCGGAGTGACCTTTGGTTACATGAAGAACGCGGATGCGATATGTTTTGTAACCTACTACAATCATGCCTTCTCCAAGGCGGACCGGGGCCTGCTGGCCCAATTGGGCCGGATCAAAGACAGCTTCGCACTGGATAAAATGTTTTTTATCATCAATGCCTCCGATCTGGCCTCGGATGAAGAGGAGCTGCAGGAGGTTCAGCAGCATGTTGCGCAGAATCTGCGGGCCGGCGGCCTGATGAAGCCGCAGATGTATTCCCTCTCCAGCCTGCTTGCACTGGAAGGCAAAACGGCTGGCAACCGGGAGCGGTATGAGGCTTCCCGGTTCAGCAGCTTTGAGCAGGCGCTGGCGGATTTTGCCGGCGGGGAGCTGCCGCGGCTGTCAGTGGCCGCAGCCAAAGACAGCCTAAGCACAGTCCGCCGCCGGACAGAGGAGTGGCAGGAGAAGGCCCGCCAGGCCGCCGGACAGCGTGAAGCGCAAATGCGGGAGCTGCAGGACCAGCGCCGCATAGCTGAGCAGCGGCTGCGTCTGCTGGCAGGAGAGGAACGGCCGGGCCGGGATTTGCGCCGGGAAGGCGAAGAACTGCTGTATCATGTCCGCCAGCGGATTTCCTTTGCTTTCGGCCGTTTCTTCCAGGAGTCCTTCCATCCTTCGCTGCTCCGTGAGGATGGCGGAAATCTGAAAGAAATCTTTACAGCCTGCGGAAGAGAACTGGAACGGACGGTCCAGCGTGAGCTGGAGCAGGAGCTGTGGGCTACCACGCTGCGGCTGGAGGCGGCCGGAAGGCGGCTTGCGCATAGCGCAGCGGCCGCGGCGGCAGAAGAACTGTCCATACCCGCAGAGGAGCTGCAGTTCCTGCAAAATGACAAGGAACCTTGGCCTTCTCCGGCCAAGCTGGAATGCAGGCTGGCCCCGCTGGATTGGCCGGCGCTCTGGAGCCGGTTCAAATCGCCGCGCCACTTCTTCGAAGGGGCGGGACGGAATGAGGTCAGAGCAGCGGCAGAGCCTTGGATGAAGGAAGCTGTTGCAGGAGCAGCCGAAGAGCTGGAGTCCTTCCTTCTCGGTTTCTATACAGACAGTGTGGAAGCCGCATTGTTGCGCGCTGGAGATGCGCTGCGCGAGAGTCTGACGGAACGGGAAGCAGCGATCACAGAGCTGCTGAAAGGGGGTGATTCAGCAGAGCACTGGCACAGACTCAGCAGAGAATTATTGCGCCTGGAAGAAGCTTTCGACAATCTCGTGGACAATGATCTGTGAAGGTTGTAGGAAAATGTCGAAGAACACTTGCATTCTGACGGATGATGGAAGAAAATAAAGGAGCCTGAAAATTTACAATTAGAACTGCTTCGTTTACAGAAAAATAGAACAAAGCAGTAAAATTGCTGAAAGAGGTTGGAATCGACAATGTGGGGAGCTCCTTTTTCATCCCAGAGCCGTAAGCTGCTGCTCTTGGGCAGCGGAGAATTGGGCAAGGAAGTCATTATCGAAGCTCAGCGCCTTGGCGTAGAGACCGTAGCTGTGGACCGTTATGCAGATGCACCGGCGATGGGAGTGGCCCATCGTTCCCATGTGATTGATATGCTTGATGCCGAAGCGCTGAAGAAGCTCATTCGTGCCGAGAAACCGGATCTGATCGTACCGGAGATTGAAGCCATCGCCACACATGCGCTGCAGGAGCTGGAGGAAGAAGGGTTCCTCGTGATTCCTACCGCCCGTGCGGCCCGGCTGACCATGGACCGGGAAGGTATCCGCAGGCTGGCTGCCGAGGAGCTTGGCTTGCCGACGGCTGACTACCGCTTTGCGGACAGTCTGGAAGAACTGCGCGAGGCCGTAGAGATACTGGGCACCCCTTGCGTGATTAAGCCGATCATGAGCTCTTCCGGCAAAGGGCAGAGCATCTGCAGGAAACCGGAGGATGCGGAGAACTGCTGGAATACTGCAATTGAAGGCGCACGTGCCAAAGGAACAAGGGTGATCGTAGAAGCTTTTGTCACCTTCGAGAGTGAAATCACACTCCTGACCGTTCGTTCGGTCAGCGGAACGGTATTCTGTCCTCCCATCGGGCATATCCAGAAGGACGGCGACTATGTGGAATCCTGGCAGCCCCATCACATGAGCGCAGCCCAGCTGGCTGAGGCTGAAGGCATTGCCCGGGCAGTAACGGATCAGCTTGGCGGATTTGGGATTTTTGGAGTGGAGCTGTTTCTTACGGATCATGGGGTATTGTTCAGCGAAGTTTCGCCGAGACCGCATGATACCGGCATGGTTACCATGATTACACAGGATTTATCGGAATTTGCTCTGCATGTCAGAGCCATTCTTGGATTTCCGCTCGACCCGGTGCATTTGCTGTCACCGGGCGCATCAGCAACATTGAAGGCAGAAACAGCCGGACAAGCTTTTCAGGTAACCGGCATTGGCGAAGCGCTGGCGCTTCCCCGTTCGCAGGTTAGAGTGTTCGGCAAACCGGAGATCCGTCCTGGACGGCGGATGGCCGTAGCATTAAGTGCAGCGGAAGATGTGGAGATCGCGCGGACAGCAGCCAAGCAGGCGGCGTCTATGCTAAAAGTGGAGGTTATTGAGGATGAACAGTAGTACTCAGGAGCAGGTACTGCAAATTCGCAAATGCGGCTTAAATGATCTGGAGAGAGTCACAGCCCTTTTGCGGGAATTCGGCTATCCGACAACGCTTAGCGTGATGAAAGAAAGAATGGAAGACATGGAGACAGATCCGTTCCATTGCACACTTGTTGCAGAACTGGATAATGAAGTTGTGGGAATGGTTGGACTACGGAAGGTAAGATCGTATTACAAACATGCAGATTGTATTACGGAAATTACCGCACTGATTGTAGCTGAGGAGCTGAGAGGCAACGGTCTTGGCAAAAGACTGGTGTCCGCAGCGGAGGATTGGGCCCGCCAGCAGGGCTGCTGCCAGCTCTTCCTGAGAAGCGGCAACCGCGTGGAGCGTGCGCCGGCACATGCTTTTTACCGTCATATCGGGTTCGAAAAAACAACCGGTTACCGTTTCAACAAATCATTGCTATAGGCCTATATGCACCAATCATCCCCATCCCGGGTCAAGCGGGATGGTTTTTTTTATGCGGTCCTGCCTGTAATTTTATGTAATTCCTTATCCCAGCCACTTCCTTAACTTAACCATAGATTGAGCCGTTCGAATCAGCTAGAATAGTTATAGTATGACCTAAACCTGATTCAAAGAGGGATGAAGGATGTATAAATTGATACTTGCCGAGGACGAAGAAGATGTAAGAGAAGGGATTATCGCGCAAATCGACTGGGAACAGTACGGGTTTGAGATTGTGGATCAGGCCGAAAACGGACGGGAAGCCGCGGATTCCATTGACCGGCTGCTGCCGGATGTGGTCGTTACCGATATTCAGATGCCATTTATGAACGGGCTGCAGCTGGCCGAGTGGATTCGCAGCCGTCATCCCAATACGAAGATTATTATATTGACCGGCTACGATGAATTCGAATATGCCCAGAAGGCCATCAAGCTGCAAATTGATGAATATATTTTGAAACCGTTTTCTGCACAGGAGCTGATCGACGTACTGCTTAAGGTAAGGTCGGCGATTGAGGCGGAGATTGCCGAGAAGGAGAATGTGTTTGTACTTAGTGAGCATTACCGCAAAAGCCTGCCAGTGCTCCGTGAACAGTTCCTTTCCTCCCTGGTTTCCCGCAGGCTCCGGCTGGAAGAAATTGCCGGGAAAAGCGCGGAATACGGAATCCCTCTTAACGGAGAGCTGTTTCAGGCTTCCGTAATCAGTGTCGATTATATCCGTGAAGGCGGTGGAACGGGCGCTGTTGGCAGCAGACCGGTATCGCTCAGGGATACCGGAGACCGCAATCTGCAGCTCTTCGCTGTGCTGAATATTGCTGAAGAAATATGCCAGAAGCACAGCTTCGGCAAAGTATTTATCCACCGGGATAATGTGGTGCTGCTCTCGGTAAGCGAAGAGAAGGACGAGGCCTCCATTACCGGCAGGACGTATGCTACCCTCGAAGAAATCCGCCAGAATGTCCAGCGTTTTCTTAAACTGACGGTAACCGCGGGTTCCGGTACGGCTTGCCATTCCCCGTCTCTTTTGTCCCATTCCTTCAATGATGCGCTGCAGGCGCTGGATTACCGGCTGATCCTAGGCAACAATCGGGTCATCTGGATTGAAGATGTGGAATCCCGGGTAGGACGTATGCTCGCCTATGACGAGCTGACCCAGCAGTCGCTGATCCGCACGATTAAGCTGGGCACCCTTCAAGAGCTCAAGGAGGTCGTGGACGAGCTGTTTGGCGGATTGGATGCGGCACAGGTAAGCACCCAGGAATACCAGATTTTCCTGCTGGAGATCATCACTACGATTCTGCGGGTGGCCAAGGAGTCGGGCAGTGAGATGAACGATTATCCGGGCTTAGGGTTTACTTCACTGTCAGAGCTTCATAAGTTCAACAATATGGGTGAAGCTAAAGAGTGGATTATCGAGGTATGCAGCCGGCTGATGGATTCCATTGCTATGGAACGGCAGTCCAGTTACAAGCAGCTCATTGACCAGGCCAAGGACTATATCCGCAGCCATTATGAGGAATCCGACATTTCCATCGGCAGGGTCTGCCAGCATTTGCACATCAGTACAGGCTATTTCAGCAGCATTTTCAAAAAAGAAATGAAGATGACCTTTGTCAGCTACCTGCTGCAGATCCGTCTTGAAGCCGCCAAGGAGCTGCTGCGGTCGACAGAACTGAAGGCGTTTGAAATCGCCGAACGGATCGGCTTTGCCGACCCGAACTATTTCAGCTTCTGCTTCCGCAAGAAATATGGACAATCGCCTAAAGAGTACAAAAACAGCGCCCGGGGAGGATAAGCCATGAACAAGCCGAAGGCTTATTTTTTTCCGCACCGCCCGCAGCCGGGCAGAAGAGGCAGGCTCCGCTTGCCCTCCAAGCTGCGGAGTATCCAGCTCATCATAACCTTAACCTTTACGGCGGTCACAGTGCTCGTTGCAGTGATCGTCAGTTTTATGCTGTACAACAAATTTTCCGCAACGGCCGAAGCGAATGCCAATATGAACATGCAGCAGATCATTGAGCAGGTGAATTACAACCTGGAGCTGTATGTCAAAGGGATGGGGAACATTTTTGAAACGGCAGAGGAGCATATTACCTCCAGCCCTTCCATTGATTCACCCCTGCTTAGCGAACGGATGGATATGCTGATGAGCAGCCGTGAGGACCTGGTTTCAGTAGCGGTATTCACTCCCCAGGGAAAATATGTTGTCGGCACCCCCGGGCAGAGCATGCGGATCAACACCCAACTGCAGAGTCAGAGCTGGTTCACCTCGGCGGTCAAAAACCCTGAAATCTCCTATTCCGCTCCCCACATACAGAATCTGTTCAAAGGACGCTACACCTGGGTGGTCTCGATCAGCAAAATGATTGAATACAAAGAGAACGGGCAAATCAGGAAAGGGATTCTGCTGATCGATTTCAACTTCCGCACCATTGATGAGCTCAGCAGACAGGTTAAGCTGGGGAAAAGGGGCTACGCTTATATCCTTGACCCGTTAGGGAACATTGTCTATCATCCGCAGCAGCAGCTGATCTATGCCGGGCTGAAGTATGAGAATGTGGAGCCTGTGCTGGAGTATAAATTCCGCAGCTACCTGGACGAATCGACAGGAGAGAAACGTTTTATTACGGTGCGCACCCTGGATTTGACAGGATGGAAGATTGTGGGCGTGGCATATTACGATGAGATTGTGACCACCAAACGTGACCTGAACCATTTTTTGGCCTGGTTTCTGGGCGTCGTGATTGTAGGTGTGATCGTGTTATCCATTCTCCTCTCCTGGCTGATTGCCAGTCCCATCCGCAAGCTGGAGCGTACCGTCAAGCTGGTAGGGGAGGGGGATCTCAATACGCCGATCCATGTCAGCGGTGCCTACGAGGTGGAACAGCTGTCGCGGCGTTTCAACATGATGCTGCAGCGGATCAGGCAGCTGATGGACCAGATTATCTACGAGCAGGAAACCAAGCGCAAGGGTGAGCTTGAAGTCCTGCAGTCGCAGATCAACCCCCATTTTCTGTACAATACGCTGAATTCGGTCATCCGGCTGGCAGAACGCGGCAAAACGGATGAGGTGGTGACGATGATTCAATCGCTGTCGAAATTTTTCCGCATCAGTCTGAGCAAAGGTAAGAATATGATCACTATGCAGGAGGAGCTGGATCATATCCGGCACTATCTGGTCATTCAGAGCTTCCGCTTCAAAAATAAATTCCGTTATGAGATTCGGGCTGAGGAAGAGGTGCTGGCCTATCAGACGATTAAGCTGATTCTGCAGCCGATTGTAGAGAATGCCCTCTACCACGGCATCGAAATGCTGCCGGATGAAGGTCTGATTACTATAACTGCCGGGCTGCAGGAGGGTCTGATTGTCATCCGGGTCAGCGATAACGGGCTTGGCATGAGCAAGGAAACGCTGGGTACCCTGCTCAGCGGCGGCGGCAAGAGCAGCAGCGGTTCAGGTGTAGGCGTACGGAACGTGAATGAACGGATCGGACTGGTCTACGGGCGGGAATACGGACTTGCTTTTGAGAGTGAGCTTGAAGAGGGAACGACAGTGACCATTTGCTTTCCTGCGGTCAAAGCCGGAGAAGGGCCGGAAGAAGGAAGGGAGGAGTCCGTACAATGAAAAGCTTGCGCTTAGGGCTTGTGCTGCTGCTGTGCGCGGTATTGGGGCTTGCGGTTACTTCCTGTCTGGGCACCTCTCCGGCATACATCAGCTCAAATAAAACACACAACGTCCATATGATTGTAAAAATGAACCGGGGCGATTACTGGAATACGGTGAAGCTGGGGGCGGAAGCCGCCGCCAAAGAGTTTAATGTGAAGCTGACGTTCAAGGCGCCGGATTCGGAAAGCGACATTGATGAGCAGATCACCATGGTGGAAGAGTCCATCAAGCAAAAGGCCGATGTAATCATTCTTGCAGCCAGCAGCTATATGGGGCTTGCGCAGGTTGTGGATCAGGCGGAATACTACAGGATTCCGGTGATTTCAGTCGATGCGGAGGTGGGCTCGGCCAAGGTGAAAACCTATGTGGGCTCCAACGGCTATGAGGCGGGGCAAAAATCCGCGGAAAGACTGATTGATCTGTTGAACGGATATGGAGAGATCGGAATCATCAATTTTACCAACTCCACAAGCGGACAGACCAGTTCGACGGGGACGATTGATTACGGCGCACGGGATGCGGATGAACGGGAAAAAGGGTTTCTCAACTATGCTGCCCGTTTCCCTAATGTTGAGGTTGTGCAGATTTCTTATACCTCCTCCAACACTGCCGACGCGGAACAGCTGACCCGGGACATGCTGCATAGCCACCCCAATCTTCGCGGGATCGCCACACTGAATGAAACGGCTTCGCAGGGTGCAGGCAAAGTGATTCAGGAATTGGGCCCCAGTCCGCTGAAGATGGTGGCTTTTGACAGTTCGCCTTCCATGCTGGAGATGCTGCAGGACGGTACGGTTCAGGCCACAGTGATCCAGAATCCCTTCAATAACGGATATTTAGCGGTCAAATACGCGGTAGAGGCCACGGAAGGCATGGATGTGCCGGAGCGCGTAGATACCGGAACGAAGCTGATTGACCTCGACAATATGCTGTGGCCGGAGAATCAAAAGCTGCTGTTTCCGTTTGTAAGGTAGCGGAGCTTCAAATACCGGTTTAAGAGCAACAGGCCCGTATTTCCACTGCATAGTGGAGTACGGGCCTGTTTGCATGCACATTTAAGGATTGATTAAGAGACCGGCAAAGATTAAATAGGAATTGATCCGGTATGATGGAAATGTATGTGCAAATCTAAGAAAATATATTGTTGCACGATATCCATTATCCTTCTATAACTTGCCGAAACGATACTCTGTATCACTGCTTCCGAAGCATAGGCTCCTTATAAGGACGGCGAAGCTGTCGGTGAACAATCAATTGTTGGAAAAAGGGAACTTAATTGGGTGATTTTACTGATTCAGAAGCGAAATGAGCTGAATTAGTGATCCTTTTTCCAACTTAGGCTGCAAAAATCCGTGTGCTGGGGCACTTAGTGATCCTTTTTCCACTTGGAATTGCCGCTATTCATGAAGGGTCCTCCAGGCAAACGCTCAATTGAAATCCACAACAGCTGCGCTACCAGTGAAGGACGGCGTAGCCGTTTTGCGCTTTTCAGCATATGAGAATTTTCATACAACAGATGAGGATTTTATATTCGCAATCGCTTTCACGTCGGGCATAATAAAGACGTACCCGGTACATAACGGATACAACTAAAAAGAAAATTATCAGGAGGTCAAATAATTATGAAAAAAATCACTTCCGTTTTACTCGCTAGTGCTTTGCTGGGTGCGGCTTTAGCAGGCTGCGGGGGCAACAATAATGCCGATACCGGAAATAAAGGCAATGCTGCAGAAGCCACCAACAGTGCAAACTCCGGTGCTGCTGGGGGTGAAACTCCAAAAGTGGGCGTGGCCATCTACAAATTTGACGACACGTTCATGACCGGTGTCCGCAACGCGATTGATACGGCTGCCAAAGGCATTGCTACCGTAGATATCGTAGACAGCCAAAACTCGCAGCCTACACAGAACGACAAGGTGGACCTCTTCATCACGAAAAAATACGACGGCATGCTGATCAACCCGGTTGACCGTACGGCAGCAGGCGTAATTATCGATAAAGCCAAAACCGCAGACATTCCGGTAGTGTTCCTGAACCGCGAACCGCTTCCGGAAGATATGAAGAAATGGGACAAAGTATACTATGTCGGCGCCAAAGCAGAAGAGTCCGGCACCATGTCCGGCCAGCTGATTGTGGATTACTGGAAGGCTCACCCTGAAGCGGACAAAAACAAAGACGGTGTGCTCCAATACGTAATGCTGAAAGGCGAGCCAGGACATCAGGATGCAGAGCTGCGCACCACTTACTCCATCCAGGCCATTGAAGATGCCGGCATCAAGGTAGAGAAATTGGCTGAAGATACCGCAATGTGGGACCGCGTAAAAGGACAAGAAAAAATGGCCGCCTTCCTCGGCTCCCATGGCGACAAGATTGAAGCCGTTCTTGCCAACAACGATGACATGGCCCTCGGCGCGATCGAAGCTCTGAAAGCTGCCGGATATTTTACAGGCGACAAGTACATGCCGGTTGTAGGGGTTGACGCAACAGCTCCGGCGGTTCAAGCGCTGCAGGATGGAACCATGCTCGGTACGGTGCTGAACGATGCCAACAACCAGGGTAAAGCGGCGATTACACTGGCTGCACTTCTGGCCAAAGGCGAAGCTCCAACCAAAGAAAACGTGGGCTTTGACATCACCGACAACCAATATGTATGGATTTCCTACAAAAAGATCACCAAAGACAATGTAGCTGACGCTAAATAAGCTTGGACTAAAATCATACCGGGGAACGGAAAATCCGTTTCCCGGAATTCCTTACGGGTAGGGACCAGGATAGAACCGCTGTGCCTCTCATGGAAAAAGAAAAAAGCGTAGGGGGCGAAACAACATGGCAAAAACTGAATTTTTGCTGGAAATGAACAATATCACCAAAGAATTTCCCGGCGTGAAAGCGCTGGACGGCGTAAGCCTCAAGGTTAGGCCGGGTTCAGTCCATGCGCTTATGGGCGAAAACGGTGCAGGCAAGTCCACACTGATGAAATGTCTGTTTGGAATCTATTCACCGGATGCCGGTGAGATCTTTCTGGATGGTGAAAAGGCTAATATTACGAATTCCAATGATGCTTTGGGCCACGGAATCTCCATGATACACCAGGAGCTGCATCCCGTTCCGTTCCGCAATGTGATGGAGAACATCTGGCTGGGGCGTTTTCCGACAAAAGGCTTCGGACCGCTTCAGTTCATTGACCACAAGAAAATGTATGCTGACACTGAAAACCTTTTCAAGGATCTGGATATCGATCTGAATCCCGAAACCCTGGTGGGCAAGCTGTCCGTATCCAAAATCCAATCAATCGAAATCGCCAAAGCGGTCTCTTTTCATTCCCGTGTCATCGTAATGGATGAACCAACCTCCTCGCTGACCAGCGTCGAAGTGGAGCATTTGTTCCGGATTATCCGGGATCTGCAGAAAAGAGGCGTAGCCATTATTTATATATCTCACAAAATGGAAGAAATTCTTGAAATCTCTGACGAAGTGACGATCATGCGTGACGGTAAAAAAATCGGCACCTGGCCTTCGGCGGAGCTGACAACAGATCTGATTATCTCCAGAATGGTCGGCCGTGACCTGACCAACCGGTTCCCGGAGCGTCATAACGTTCCAGGTGAAGTTTTTCTTAAAGTGGAAGGGCTTACATCAACGGAGCCCCGCTCGTTCAAGGATGTGTCCTTTGAGCTCAGACGCGGTGAAATTCTCGGCGTTGGCGGTCTGGTCGGCGCACAGCGGACAGAGGTGATTGAAGCCTTGTTCGGCCTGCGGTCCATTAAATCCGGAAGCATCTCTATTGGCGGCAAAAAGGTCAACATTCAGTCGCCGCAGGATGCCAAAAAGCACGGGCTGGCCCTGCTCACCGAGGAGCGCCGTGTAACCGGTATTTTCCCGGTGTTGTCGGTTCATGAGAATGGGGCAATTGCCAATCTGGATCATTACAAGACCCCTTACTTCCTGCTTGACGGCAAAAAGAAGAAGGTGGAAGTCGATAAAATGATCGAAAAGCTGCGCACCAAGACACCGACCACCAAGACGCAGATCATGAATCTGTCAGGGGGCAATCAGCAAAAGGTGCTGCTGGCCCGGTGGCTGCTCACCGAGCCGGAGGTTCTGCTGCTGGATGAACCTACCCGCGGAATAGATGTCGGCGCCAAGTTCGAGATTTATTCGATCATCGCCGACCTGGCAAAGCAGGGCAAAAGCATCATCATGATTTCTTCTGAAATGCCGGAGCTGCTCGGGATGTCCGACCGCGTAATGGTCATGTCGGAAGGCAGACTTACAGGAATACTAGAAGGCGAGCAGGCTACGGAAACCGAAGTTATGCGTCTCGCTGCACAGCATTAAGGGGGAAACTACTAATGAACGTTAAAAAAGCTCAATCCTTTGTCACTCAGAACGCCATCTATATCGTATTGGTACTGCTAATTCTAGGAATTATCATTTATGAGCCAAGCTTTATGTCCATCAACACCCTGCGCGACGTGCTGATTCAGTCGTCGACCCGCGTAATCATCGCCCTTGGGGTGGCCTTTATTCTGATCACGGCCGGTACGGACTTATCAGCGGGGCGTGTCGTAGGCTTCACAGCGGTTATCTCGGCCTCCATGCTGCAAATACCGGATTATTCCCGCCGTTTCTTCCCGGATATGCCGCAGGTGCAGGTGTGGCTGCCCATTCTCATCGCCATCGTTGCCGGTCTTCTCTGCGGTCTCATCAATGGTATTATTGTTTCCAAGCTTAACGTTCCGCCATTTATCGCCACACTGGGCACAATGCTGATCGTATACGGTTTGAACTCTCTGTACTTTGATATGGATCCGAACCAATCGCAGCCGATCGGCGGCCTGCGTCCGGACTTCACCAAAATCGGCTCCGGTTTTATAGGCAGTGGTCAATATTCTATACCGTACATTGTCATCATAGCCCTGGTAGTCGCCGCCATTGTCTGGGTGCTGTTCAACAAAACCAAGCTGGGCAAAAACATGTACGCCATCGGCGGCAACATGCAGGCTGCCAAGGTATCCGGGATCAATGTATCCAAGAACCTGATCTACATCTATGCTATCGCCGGTGCCCTTTATGGTCTGGCTGGTGTGCTTGAGGCTGCCAGAACAGGCGGTGCTACGAACAACTATGGTAACATGTACGAACTTGACGCCATCGCGGCTTGCGTAGTCGGCGGTGTTTCCACTACAGGCGGTATCGGTACGGTACCTGGCGTACTCGTCGGTGTTATTATCTTCACCCTGATCAACTACGGTCTGACCTTTATCGGCATCAGCCCTTACTACCAATTGATCATCAAAGGTCTGATCATAATCGCTGCGGTATCGTTTGATATGCGGAAATATTCGTCGAAGAAGTAGGCGAAGTGATGAGGGAAGAGTTGAGGGAGAGTGTTGAGGGAAAAGTGTTTGAGGTGATAAGGGCGTGGCTGCGGGTAGTGTTTGGGCTTCCGGCCGCTGTTGTCCTCGGATATCCTGATTTGAACCGCTGGTAGCGGTAGAAATCCGAGGACAGTTTATGCTTTCGGTGCGAGCTTTCAGGCGGACGCTATCGCTCCTAAAGCTCCAAACCTCCCCTCCGCCACTTGTATCACCTAAGGTAGCTCCCTCCCCGCTTCGGGGGGGGGAGGGGGAGGGGGAGTATAAAATGCGTTTGTGGGTATTTCGCAAACGCTTCAGGCTATCGTCAAGATCTTGACAGCCGCCTAAGGACAACCGCTTACAGGTTGTCCTTATTTTTTTCTGGAAAATACCGATATACAAAATAGGTATTTATTAGGAGGTGGGCTGGATGGCAACTTCAACAATCCAAAAATACAAAAACATTGAAAGTTACTTCAAACAGGAATTAGGAATCCGGTTAGTACAACCAAAAGGCATTCCACTGGAAAAATTAGAACTCGCCAAGGAGAAATTGCTTCGCAAAAATGAAAGTGAACTCAGAGTTCTAAAAGCAGATGCCAATTCTTTAGGTGATTGGATAAAGACGATAACAATTTTATTTACTGTGCTTGGACTGGTGTTTACGATGGCTACAAGTGTAATAACCAGTACTAATGATAGTTATGATGCTATCGATAACTCCATAACTGATGCTGCTAGAGATTTAATTGTAGAACAAATTCGAGTAGCTGATGACCCTGTTTTAAGAAACAAACAAATCGGAGATGCTTATGACGCGGCTGCAAAGATTAAGCGGGAAAGAATTGCTAGAAGTTATACGATAAAAGCAGTGGTTTATCTTTTGTTTATTTCTTTTCTGCTGATATATCTGATTTACTTCAATTTTATTGCAAAAAAGAGCTTTGCTATGAGCAATATAATTAATGAAACACTCGAAGAGAAGAAAGCAGTATTGTTACTTGAGAAGGAAACGAAGATAGAAAATGAAGCACAGGATAAGCAAATCAAAGAGGATATTCTTAAAGAAAAAATTAGAATTGAAAAATTAAGACAAGATCGTTTGAATAAGAAATATATTAAGTAATAATTTGATGTATTATTTGTAAGCAAAGTGTTTGCGTTATCCGCATACACTTTTTTCTTTTTGACTGTCACCGCAGCTTCGTTGCACTAAGACATCCTCAATTCCAATATGCGAATAAACAAGCACCACCTCTCCTATATAACCGTGCCTGGTCACGCACATAACTCCGCCCTTGCCCATATCCTGTAGGCATAAGGCTACAGCAAAGGGGAGCGAATGAATGCTGAGGATCAAAATGAATGAGCTGATCAAAGGCTGGGATAACGGCCTCGTGCAGACAGAGGTGTGGCGTTGGGACGGAATCGGCTGGAACGAGTGCATCCCCCAGCAGGATGAGGATTTTATCCGTGCGGATGAAGAGTTGTTCGTAACGATCCCAGCAGTAGCGGGCTTGTACCGGGTGGATTACTCCCGAAAACCTCTCGAGCCGCTGTTTGTTCTCCCGGAGGTGGAGGAGGGCGATCTGAGGGCTGAGTTGCTGCACCCGGCGCCTTTCAAGCTGAAAGAAGGCACGCTGTGGGGATATATCAATAATGAGGGCAAGACAGCCATCGAGCCCAGATACGATTATGCCGAAGACTTTCAGACGAACGGGCTGGCTATTGTGCAGCGGAAGGACAGAAGCGGACTGATCGACAGCACCGGCAGGGAAAAAGTGAAACCTGTCTACTCCTTTATTGCCCCGTTTTCCGAAGGCCGGGCTGTGGTCTCGGATGCGAAAGGATATACACTGATTGATGACAAAGGCAAAGAGGTCACTTCGGCGCGGGTGGATTATTTGAATTCGCTGCAGGAAGGCCGGGCACTTTTCTCCAAACAGAGCACCACCGGGACTTCCCGGTACGGCTATTGGGATGCGCAAGGTAAAGAAGTGCTGCCAGCCGTATATGAGGATGCCGGTGATTTCATGGGTGGGACTGCACTGGTTAAGATCAAAGACGGTGAGTATGCGCTGATCGATCCGCAGGGAGCTGTATTGCATACGTACCATTATCCTTTTGTCGGTTATCCGGGAGACGGGCTGCTTGCCTTCCAGGCGGAGGAAAACGGCAAATACGGCTATCTCCGCACAGACGGCACTATAGCGATACAACCGCAGTTTACGGCTGCGCTGCCTTTTTCCGGTGGAAGAGCGGTAATAAATACAGCGCCAGACTATGGCAATGCCTACGGGCTTATCGATAAGCAGGGAAAACAAATCATTCCGGCCACCTATTATGAAGTGCTGCAGCTTGGCGAGGACCGGGTGGCGCTTGGAACTCCGCTGATTGCCTCCCAGCCTTACCGGGGGTCGCGCTATGCCATCGCAGATGCGGTGACAGGAAAAATTCTCAGCAGCCATCCTCTGCTCAGCGTGAACAATTACCAGCACGGCCTGGCGTCCGTTTACGATGCCCAGAATACCTATTTTATCGATAAAAGCGGCAAAAAGTCTGCCCAGCCTCCGGTCATCCCTGGCTCAGGCACACTGTCCTTCAGCGGCAGTCTGATCCGGGCGGATGTAGATCTGCGAACCTCTTATTATGACCGCAGCGGCAAACAGGTATGGAGGCAAAACGGGATTATACCACTCCGCCCGCCCTATTCCGTTTTGGAGAAGAAATACAAGCCGAACAAAGACTATCTTGTCTATTATCCGGTGGTGGAAGGCATAGCTGTAACGGATGTATCCAGAGAGGTGAATGACAAGCTGCGCAGCCTTTCGCTGGCCGAAGGTGCAGGAATAGGCGGGGTGGCACAGGATTTCAGCTATACCGGTGATTTTAACGTATCCTTCTTCCGTAAAAAACTTCTGGTTCTGGAACTGACCGGGTATCGCTTCCCATTCGGAGCGGCACATGGCATGCCAACGCGGATCTATACGCATATCAATCTGAAGAACGGCAGGTTTCACCGTCTCAGTGACTTGTTCAAGCCAGGCAGCAAGTATGTGCAGAAGCTCAGTGATATCGTCGGTAAGCAGATTGCGAACGATCCCCAGTATGATTATGTTTTTCCGGATACTTATAAAGGCATTACCGCTGATCAGCCGTTTTACGTGGATGAAGAGGCGCTTTACCTGTATTTTGCCCCTTATGAAATCGCCCCCTATGCCGCTGGGTTTCCGACCTTCCGTATTCCGTATGCGGAGATTATGGGTCTGATCTCAACCGAAGGCGAATTCTGGCAGTCTTTTCATTGATAAAGCTGTCCGCTGCACTGATATATAATGGAAGAAAATTAAATTTTAAATATGCGGCGGCCGTTTCTGAAAGGAACGGTTCAGCCGTTTTTGCTATGTGAATCGGAGCCTTGGTCTTACAGCTGCCAAAAGGGACAAGCTCTCTGCCGGTCTATCAATCTCCAGAATTTAGAAGGGCACTGCTGATAGATTTGTGTTACAATGACTGAGGAACAGATTACAACTTTGTAACATTTGATTCAGCAACTCTTGGCAGCCCACATTACAACAAGAATAAGGAGATGGCAGAATGAAGAGCAAGACTTTAAGAGCAGTGTTAGGAGGAAGTGTAGCAGCTGTTATGGCGCTTAGCATTTCTCTTCCATTACAGGCAAATGCAGCATCTGAAACTCAGACAGTAACTATAAAGACAAGCAACTTTGCGCAATTTATGGAATTTTTGCAACAATACAGAAACAACGGATTTTCGTATGACGGTTCCACTGTTACCATTACCAAGCTTCAGCCAGTTGTCGCTGCCAAACCGGCAGCTGCTGTGCCCACAGCAACAGCCAAGCCGGTGGCGACACCAGCGCCAACCGCTAAGCCAGTGGCAACACCAGCACCAACAGCCAAACCTGCAGCGCCAGTGGCGACAGCTAAGCCTGCAGCTCCGGCAGTATCGGATGCCACGGGAACCGCAGCCTTCACCCAGCAGATTGTAACCCTGGTCAACAAGGAACGCGCTGCAGCCGGACTTTCGCCTGTGTCCGCATTGGCCAGCCTGAACAAAGTTGCAGCAGCCAAAGCCACAGACATGCGTACGAATAATTATTTCTCCCATACCTCCCCTACGTATGGATCGCCTTTTGACATGATGTCTGCATTTGGAGTTACTTACCAGTATGCCGGCGAGAACATCGCCATGGGGCAGCGGACACCGCAGGAGGTTATGACTGCCTGGATGAACAGCGCAGGACACCGCGCCAACATCTTAAGTGCGAATTTCAATTATATCGGTGTCGGTTTTGATAACAATTATTGGGTTCAGGAATTCATCGGCAAGTAAAAATATTAGAGGCAAGCAGAAACGGTTCTCCGCTATCGTCAGGGAGCAACCATTGCTGCTTCAGCGATGAACCGTTCTCCGGCACAGCCGGGGAGCGGTTTTTTGTCCAAATATAAGAATTTTATGTGTTCCACGCCAATTGTCATCAGAGTATTTGCAAATTGCACATAGAAGAATTATGTTTATCTACATAGTTAAGAAATTGATGTAAAATGTGGAACAATGCAGAATAGAACGGCATACGGGGGGATAGCTTTTGAACGATTCCAAATGGACCTGGCGGGCAGTCAGCCTGATTTCCATCGCGGCTACAATTCTTTTGCTGGGCGGGTTTGTTTATGCAGTGAAGGATATCTTGTATCCCAGAGGGGAGGCCTTGCTGACCACTTTACCGCAGGAAACAGCAGCTCCGGCTGCTGAAGCTGACGGTGTAATCAAAATAGTGGCATTAGGGGACTCTCTCGCTAAAGGAACGGGGGATAACGAGGGAAGCGGTTTCGTAAAGCGCACAATAGATGACTTAACAGCAAAAGGCAGCAAAGCGAATCTGATCGGCAACCTGGGGATCAACGGCATGACGACAGCAGGACTGCAGAGCAGGCTCCAGCAGGAAGGCGTGAAATATGCGCTGCGCCAGTCCAACGTGATCCTGGTCTCGATCGGCGGGAATGATCTGTTCAGGGGCTCCGACCTTCTGGGGAGCAGCAGTAAAGGCCAGCAAATAGCGGCACCGGAAACGGAAAGTACTGACAGTGGAAGCACAGGTGCCAATACAGGCTCCGGATTAAGTGCTGGCGGGGGGATGACTGGCGGCGCTGAAGGTGTGGAAGGTGCGGAAGGTGCTGAAGATGTAACTCCCGAATCTCTGCTGGCAGCTCTGCCGGAAGCGGCTAAACGGCTGAATACGATACTGGAACGCATTGCAGAGATTAATCCTGAAGCACAGATCTTTTATATGGGGCTCTATAACCCCTTCGGAGATATTCCCGAGCTGCTTGTACCGGGCAATCAGGCGGTCACCGCCTGGAATAATGCGGCGATGGATATTATTAATAAGCACAGCAATATGACGCTTGTCCCAACCTTTGATTTGTTCAACCGCCATCTGGACAAGTATTTATCGAGCGACCATTTTCATCCGAACGGCGATGGATACCAGCGGATGAGCGAGCGGATTGTACAGGCAGTGCAGTAAACCGCATGAACAGTGAAATGGACATTGAGAACAGGGGGCTGTGAGAAAGATGGCAAAAGATCAAAGCGGCGGCTCCGGAACGGTAGTGCTGTCTGTCGAGGGCGTGCGCAAAAAGATAGGCCGTAAATGGATTATTGACGATGTAACTTTTGATGTGCGGGAAGGCGAAGTTTTTGGGTTTCTCGGCCCGAATGGAGCCGGAAAAACAACGACAATCCGCATGCTTGTGGATTTGATCCGTCCGAGTGAGGGGAAAATTACCGTATGCGGCTATAATGTGAACCGGCAGCCTGAAAAAGCGCTGCAATATGTCGGCTCCATTGTGGAGAACCCGGAGGTATACACTTACCTTACCGGGTGGGAGAACCTGCAGCATTTTGCCCGGATGCAGCCGGGAGTGGACAAGGCCCGCATTGACGAGGTCGTGGACATTGTCCGGCTGGATCACCGTATTCACGATAAGGTAAGCACGTATTCGCTCGGCATGCGCCAGCGTCTGGGCATTGCCCAAGCCCTGCTCGGACGGCCCCGGCTGCTTATTCTGGATGAACCGACCAACGGGCTTGACCCCAAAGGAATCAAGGAACTGCGGGAATTCATCCGCCAGCTTGCTGCTGAAGGGCTTGCCGTTTTTGTCTCCAGCCATCTGCTGAGCGAAATTCAGCTGCTGTGTGACCGGGTGGCAATCATCAGCAAAGGACGGGTACTGGCTGTAGGCGGAGTAGAGGATCTGGTCGCCCGCAATTCTCCTTATGTACTCTGGGAACTGGAACCGCTAAGCAGAGCAAAAAAGATCCTGGGCAGCCGCCCGGATATTTCACTGATGGAGCTGGATGAGGTGACGCTGGACGATTCCATTATTGCCGGAATGGGGGCGAATTCACTGGTTACGGTGATGGAGGAGGACTTGATCCCAGAAATTGTAGCTGTACTGGTTACAGCTGAAGTGGAAGTAAGAGCCGTGCATAAAATCAATCCCACACTGGAACAGCTATTCTTGAAGCTAACGGAAGGTGAAACTATTGACTAGCCTGATACCGCTCATCCGCAATGAGTGCCTGAAGATTATAAAAAAGAAGCGATTCTACATCATTTTGCTCATTCTGGTTGTTCTCGTACCTATGTTCACCTATGCACAGATGCGGATTGCCGACCGCAACAAGGATAAGTTCAATTCGGACTGGAGGCTGGAGATCCAGCAGCAGATTACGGACAACCAGAATTCGCTGGGCAGCGACCGGATTCCTGAGGAATGGAAGTCATACCGCAAAATATTTGTCCAGCAGCTGCAGTACTATCTGGATCATGATGTGAACCCCAATGAGCCCAGCGGGGTAACCTTCACCCGGGAGTTTCTGGACAATTCGGTATCCTTGTTCATTCCGCTGCTGATTATGGCTGTAGCCTCTGATCTGGTCTCTGGCGAGCGGACGACCGGGACCATCAAAATGCTATTGACCCGCCCGGTAAAACGCTGGAAGGTGCTGTTCAGCAAAATGGCGGCGCTATTGATGTTTGTCTCGCTCATTGTGCTCGCGGCCTTTGTGATCAGCTACCTTATTTCGGGTCTTGCTTTTGGCTATAAGGGATTTAACGTGCCTGTATTTACCGGTTTTCAGCTGAACGGGGACACGGTGGACATGTCTGCCGTGCATGCGGTACCGCAGTGGAAATATCTGCTGATGCAAGGCGGCTTGATTTGGTTCGTGAGCGTAGTGGTTGCACTCCTGGCCTTTATGGTGTCCGTGCTTGTCCGCAGCACAGCCGCAAGCATTGTGGTCATGATGGCGGCGTTGATTGCCGGCACCATTCTGACCAATATGGCTTCTGCGTGGACGACGGCCAAATATTTATTTATGGTCAACCTGGGTCTGACCGGGTATTTGTCCGGATCGCCCGCCCCCATTGAGGGGATGACACTGTCTTTTTCCATGGGTGTACTGGCCGTTTGGGGGATTCTTTCGGTGATCATTTCATTCGCCGTCTTTACGAAACGGGATATTTTGAATTAGAATGTACAAAGTGAACCAAAACGTTTGTTTGCATTTCGCAGATAGAGAAAGAAGGAGGAGCATGAATGCTCGAACAGATCGATATGTTTGCAAAAGTCTCCAAGAACGGCGGCACTGCCGGGACTGGATACGATGCTGACGACATTCAGGTGCTCGAAGGTCTGGTTGCAGTACGCAAACGGCCCGGCATGTATATCGGCAGTACGAGTTCTTCGGGACTGCACCATCTGGTATGGGAAATCGTAGATAACGCCGTAGATGAGCATTTGGCTAAATTTTGCTCGAAGATTGATATTACACTCCGCAAGGATGGCTCAGTGACCGTGCTCGACAACGGACGCGGAATTCCAACCGGAATGCACAAGACCGGAGTGCCTACACCGCAGGTGGTATTTACGATTCTCCACGCAGGCGGCAAATTCGGAGGCTCCGGCTACAAGAAATCAGGCGGTCTGCACGGCGTAGGGGCTTCGGTCACGAACGCCTTGTCCGAGTGGCTGGAAGTTGAAATATACCGGGACGGTAAAATCCACCGGCAGCGCTTTGAATATTGGGTAGACAAAAGCGGCAAGGAGCATGTCGGTGAGCCCGTAACGGGACTTGAAATTCTGGGGAATACGAACAAGACCGGATCGAAGATTACGTTCAAGCCGGATATTCGTGTCTTTCCAAACGGCATTGCCCTGAATTATGATACACTGGCAGAACGGGTGCAGGAAATTGCATTTCTGAACTCCGGGCTGCGCATTATTCTAACGGATGAACGCAGCGGCCGCCAGGATGAATACTATTACGAAGGCGGGGCCAGCCAGTTCGTGCAGTTCCTTAATGAGGGCAAGGACGTGCTGCATGATGTGGTACATTTCAGCTCAGAGAAGGATGATATTGAAGTTGAGGTTGCCCTGCAGTACAATGCCGGATATACAGAAACGCTGGCCTCCTTCGTGAACTCGATTCCGACCCGCAGCGGCGGCACACATGAGACGGGCTTCAAGACTGCCTATACCCGTGTGCTGAATGAATATGCCCGCCGGACCCAACTGCTCAAGGAGAAGGACAAGAATCTGGAGGGCAATGATCTTCGCGAAGGCATGATGGCGGTAATCAGCGTCAAGATGGCCGAAGTGGAATTCGTCGGACAGACCAAGGATCAGCTGGGCAGCGCCTCTGCGCGCAGTGCCGTGGATTATATCGTATCCGAGAATATGGCCCGTTTCCTGGAAGAAAATCCGCAGGTGGCACAGAGCCTGCTTAAGAAGTCGATTCAGGCCTCTAAGGCCCGTGAAGCGGCGCGCAAGGCCCGCGATGAAATCCGCAGCGGCAAAAAACGCAGTGAAAGCTCGAACCTTGGCGGCAAGCTGTCGCCTGCACAGTCCAAGGATGTGACACGCACAGAGCTCTTCATTGTCGAAGGCGATTCTGCCGGAGGCTCAGCCAAGCAGGGCCGGGATTCCAAGATTCAGGCTATCCTGCCGCTGAAGGGCAAGCCGATGAATTCGGAGAAGGCCAAGCTGCTGGATGTGCTTAAGAACGACGAATTCAAGGCGATTATTGCCACCATTGGTGCGGGGATCGGACCGGATTTTGCCGTAGAAGACAGCAATTATTCCAAGATCATCATCATGACCGATGCCGATACGGACGGTGCACATATCCAGGTGCTGCTGCTGACCTTTTTCTACCGTTATATGAAGCCGCTGATCGATGCCGGCAAGGTCTACATCGCCCAGCCTCCGCTCTATAAGCTGACGCGCAAATCGGGCAAGCTGGAGACGGTCCGCTACGCCTGGAGCGATGAGGAGCTGGCGAACTACCTGAAGGAATTCGGGAAGAATTTTGAGCTGCAGCGTTACAAGGGACTGGGTGAAATGAATCCGGAACAGCTATGGGAGACTACGATGAATCCGGAATCGCGCAATCTGCTGCAGGTGCAGATCGAGGACGCTGCCAAGGCCGAACGCCGTGTATCCACGCTGATGGGCGACAAGGTTGACCCGCGCAAACGCTGGATTGTCGAGAATGTTGACTTTACGGAGATTGAGGAGTAATAAGCTTAGGCGGATCGGATACGGAGTGACTTCCGTGATTCACCCTTGCCGCTGGTTCAGCGGCAGGATTTCTTGAATTACTTCGCCTATAGCGCAAGCATAGGTTGTAAAAAGCGGCAAGTGACGATTACTTCTGCTGTTTTTAATTTTTTGGTGATCCTTCTATGCGAAGCAAGAGGATTATTCTCTGGATTTGCCTTCAGGCCCTGCAGAATAAAGCGAAGCTTATTGGGTGGAAAGTAACGGAGGGGAAGTTTGGAACTGGAGGAGCGGAAGCGTCCGCCTTTGTCTGCGGATTTCCACCGTGAACAGCGGTATAAATCAAGAAATCTGCAGACAACAGCGGCCGGAAGTCCAAACATTCCCCGCAGTTACGGCTAAACACCAATCAGCACAATATTGTTCTTATGATCCAAAGGCAATCTATCTGAGTATAATAATCCGGCAGCGTAGCGGCCAAGTATCACCAATATTTAAAAACGTGGACAGATTGAGGAACAGAAGGTGAGCGAATGAGCAGTTTATCAGAACAGTTTTTGCCGGCTTTTCTGGAAGAGGTCGTCGGTGACCGCTTTGGCCGGTATTCCAAATATATTATTCAGGACCGGGCGATTCCGGATGTCCGCGACGGGCTGAAGCCCGTGCAGCGCCGGATTCTGTATGCGATGTACGATTCGGGCAACACCCCGGACAAGCCATACCGCAAATCTGCCAAGACGGTTGGGGATGTGATGGGGAACTATCATCCGCATGGAGACTCTTCCATCTACGAAGGCATGGTGCGGATGGCACAACCCTGGAAGATGGGCCACGTGCTTATAGACGGCCACGGGAACTGGGGTTCCATGGATGATGACCCGGCAGCAGCGATGCGTTACACGGAAGCGCGGCTGTCCCCGATCGCGATGGAGATGATGCGTGATATCGAGAAGCGCACCGTACTGTTCAAGGATAACTTTGACAATACGGCCAAAGAGCCGGTGGTGGTTCCTTCACGGTACCCGAATCTGCTGGTCAACGGGACCAGCGGTATTTCTGCCGGGTTCGCGACGGAAATTCCTCCGCATAATCTGCGTGAGGTTATTGACGCATGTATTGCCGTCATGCAGAAGCCGGATATTGCGCTGGAGGACATCATGACCTTTATCAAAGGTCCGGATTTTCCGACAGGCGGAACTATTATGGGCGGCGAGGGCATCATGGATGCTTACCGCACCGGCAAAGGGCGCATCTACTTGCGCTCCAAAACGGAAATCGAAAATCTCCGCGGCGGGAAGCAGCAGATTGTGATTACCGAGGTGCCGTTTCAGATCGTCAAATCCCGGCTGGTCACCTCCATGGAAAATATCCGACTGGAGAAAAAGATCGAAGGTATCGCTGAAGTCCGCGACGAGAGCGGACGTGATGGCCTGCGGATCGTAGTCGAGCTTAAGAAAGAGGCGGATGCCCAGGGCATCCTGGCTTACCTGCTCAAAAAAACCGACCTGCAGGTTACTTATAATTTCAACATGGTGGCAATCGTCAACAAGTCTCCGCAGCAGCTTGGCCTTAAGGCCATCCTCGAGGCTTACATAGCCCACCAACGCGAGGTGGTAACCCACCGCACCCGGTTCGATCTGGAAAAAGCGGAGGACCGCGCCCATGTCCTGGAAGGGCTGGTCAAAGCGCTGAACATTCTGGATGAGGTCATCGCCGCCATCAAAGCTTCGAAGAACCGCCAGGATGCCCAGAATAATCTGGTCTGGATGTTCGGCTTCAGTGAACGCCAGGCGGATTCGATCCTCACCTTGCAGCTGTACAGATTAACCAATCTGGAGATCCATTCGCTCCAGAAGGAGCTGGACGAAATGAATGCCCGCATAGCCGTGCTGCAGGGAATTCTGGACAGCGACAAGAAATTGATCGCCGTGATCAGGAAAGAGCTGATTGAAATCCGGGACAAGTACGGTATCGACCGCCGCTCGCTCATCCAGGGCGAAGTGGAGGAGCTTAAAGTCAGCCTCGAAGTGCTTGTCAACGCCGAGGATGTTCTCGTAGCTCTTTCAGCGGACGGATACATCAAACGGACCGGCATGCTGTCCTTTACCCGGTCAGGCGGTGAACGCCATGCCTCGGGTGTGAAGGAAGGCGACCATATCATCAGGCTGATGGACCTGAATACCCGGGACAGCCTGCTGGTGTTCACCCGCAAAGGCCAATATTTCCTGCTTCCGGTCCATCAGATACCGGAATTTAAATGGAAAGAGCCGGGTACGGCGATCGTCAACGTGATTGGCCTCGCCAAGGGGGACGGGATTGCCAGTATTCTGCCGGTGGGCAATATGGATGATCCTGGAGCCAGCCTGGTCTTTGTCACGCGCAAGGGTCAGGTGAAGCGTACAGAGCTCAAGGAATACTCTACCAGCCGCTCAGGGGCCGTTGCAGCCTGCAAGGTGGCTGAGGGGGATGAGGTCATTACAGTGGCGCTGAGCAGCGGTGACAAGGAGATTGTGCTGGTGACCCGTGAAGGCATGAGCATCCGTTTCCGTGAGAATGAAGTGAACCCTATGGGCCGTGTTGCCAGCGGGGTGAGAGGAATACAATTGCGTGAAGGAGACGAGGTGGTCTCCTGCTTCTGGGTCAATGAAGATGAAGGCGAAATTCTGGCTGTAACTGAAATTGGCTATGCCAAACGCACACTCCTTCTGGACTATCCTGCACAGAGCCGGGGCGGCAAAGGTATGCCAACCTTCGAATTCAAGGAAGGCAAACGTGTACGTCCGAACGGCAGCAGAATTTCCGGTGCCTTCTATTGCCGGGAGCCGCTGGAACTGGTGGCCATTACCCGCGAAGGGGCAACGCAGACCTTCTCCTCGGAATCAGCGCCGCTCGGCGAACGCCGTTCGATAGGCAAGCAGCTGGTGGCCGTAGAGAAAAAGGACGAGATTGTCAGCCTGTTCCCTGCGATCAAATAACCTGTGATTCGTAATTCCAGCAATGGCTGAAGAAATGAACGGTGTCCGGCACCTCCTTGCGGAGAAGACGGACACCGTTTTAAGATATGCCTGCAGTACCAGAATCATAGTTCGAAGGATTCATTTCTAGTTGGCAGCGGGCTAATTATTTTTTTTCTTTTGCAGGAAATGGAAGTTTTCTCGCGAAAATGTAGTTATAGCGGCCCGACAAGATACCATCCTTATTGATCTAGAAAGGAAGGAATAAGTGTGCACTCTACTGAATTCAGTAAGATCTGGCATAAATTATTGAAGGATTATAAGTTACATATGGACAGCAACCTTGCCCCTACACTTACAGATGCCCAACTCACCGTACTGGAATTACTGCAGGAACGTGACGCGATGAAGCCTTCCGATCTGGCTCCGCATCTGGCGACCAGCCCGGCGGCGGTAACGATGCTGCTGGACCGGATGGAGAAGCATGGTCTGATTGTCCGGGAGCGTGATGCAGCCGACCGGCGGATTGTATGGGTAAGTATTACAGAGACGGGCAAGCGGGAGACTGAGCGCGGGCTTCAGATCCGCAGTGATTTTTTTGCAGAGGCTCTGGACCCGATTTCCTCCCATAACCAGCAGCTCCTGCTCTATCTGATGGGCAAAATGGTTGTCGCTCCAACACCCGAGGGCTCAACCCCCTAAGATAGGGTCAAGCACTACAAAAAAGTTGATAAATTGAAAGCTGCATGGCATTTGAACAGAACAGACTATACACAAAAGCAGGCCTCCGTTAAAGGATGGCCTGCTTTTGTGTATGCTGTGACCACAGGCTCCATGGATGAGTCTGCGGGGGCAGAGAGATCAGTTCAATTTCCTCTTTGGTCACGGGATGCGGAAAGCCGACAACTGCCGACCACAGGGCAATCTGCTGGCCCGGCTTATTGACAGCGGCTCCGTATTTCTGGTCACCATACAGGGGGCACCGGATGCCGCTAAGCTGCACCCGGATCTGGTGGGAACGTCCGGTTAGCAGGTCAATCTTCAGCAGACTGTAACCTTCGGCGCTGCCGATCACTGTATAATCCAGAATGGCCTCCTTGCCGCCGGGTGTGCCTTTGCGGACAATCGTCACCGTGTTGGTCTTGGCATCCTTCAGGAGCGTGTGGACCAGACGGCCCTGCGCGGCCGGAGGTTTGCCATGAACCACAGTCAAATATACTTTGTGGAAGCTATGGGAGCGGACGCTCTCGGACAGCCGGGAAGCGGCTTTGGAGGTCTTGGCAAAAATCATCGCCCCGCCAACCGGCCGGTCCAGCCGATGGACCAGACCCATATATACGTTGCCCGGTTTATTAAAGCGTTCCTTCACATCTTCCTTCAGCAGGCTGAGCAGATCGGGATCTCCTGTAGCATCCTCCTGCACCGGAATATTCACGGGCTTCACAATTCCGAGCAGATGGTTATCTTCGTACAGGATATCGAACCGGGAGCTTCCGCTGCCCGAATCCCCGGCTGCACCGGGCATCATTCCTGACATGGCTTACGCCTCCCAGCGGCCCAGAATTCCGCAAGGCAGATTCATCCCGGAGGCGGTAATCGGCAGGCCAATTTCACCGGAGGTCAGCTTGCCGCCATAACGCTTGCCCATCGTCATCGAGAGCATATTGCGGAGTACCGTTGGCGAAATGCCGGTGGTGTAGGAGTTGATTAGCAAGAACAGCGGCCGGTCGCTCATAATTTCCAGGCAGCTCTCCAGGAACGGATACAGGCTCGCTTCCAATTTCCACATTTCACCGCCGGGTCCTCTGCCATAGGAAGGCGGGTCCATGATGATTGCATCGTACTTGCTGCCGCGGCGCTGCTCACGCTGTACGAATTTGAAGACATCGTCGGTAATGAAGCGGACCGGACGTTCAGCCAGACCGGACAGCTGCACATTTTCCTTCGCCCATTGGACCATGCCTTTGGCGGCATCTACATGCACAACGGAAGCTCCTGCGCTGGCTGCCGCGACGGTAGCGCCGCCGGTGTAAGCAAAAAGATTGAGTACGGAAATCGGACGGCCCGCTTCAGCGATCTTGTCCATCATCCAGCGCCAGTTGGCCGCCTGCTCGGGGAATAGGCCGGTATGCTTGAAGTTGGTCGGGCGCAGATGGAACTTCAGCTTGCCATAGCTGATTTTCCAGTCGTCCGGAATGGTTTTCTTCATTTCCCATTGTCCGCCTCCGGCAGAGCTGCGGTGGTAGTGTCCATGGACATCGCGCCATTTTGCCGTTTCATTGGCCAGCGGCCAGATGATTTGCGGGTCCGGACGGCGGAGAATAATGTCTCCCCAGCGTTCCAGCTTTTCTCCGCCTCCGGTATCGATGACTTCGTAATCCTTCCAGTCACTTGCTATATACATCTTTTATCCATCCTTCAAAAAGTCATTTAGCCTTTATTGTACAACATTTAACCTTGCGGCTACAAACAAAATGGTTGCAAAGCTGCGACTATTCTTATTTTGCCCCATAACCCCGGAGTGTATAATATTTCCACCCTAAACGGGGAAGCAAAGAGAGTTAGCCATTGTATTTCTGGCGCTTCCGGCAGTGATTGTGTATGATCGGATTATATCTGAAATGGAGGCGGAAGGTGATGTTTGACCTCTCAGAGCTGTATTATCCGATTACCGCCAACCCGGCGGGGGCCAATGAGTTTCTGCCTTGCAAGGCTTTGCGGCCATATATCCGCTGCTTCTGGGGCAGTGCGGCTCTGCAGAAGACAGGTGCATCCGGACCCAAGGCGCCACGAGTCGATCCAGCCTCCCTGACTCAGGGGCCGGAAGTGATTATACCGGATACGTGTATGGATATTATATGGGAATGGGATGCGGCTACAGGTGAAGCCGGAGGGACGTTTTGCGGTATCAATGATGCCCCGTTTGAAACGGGACAAGCGGAGCAGCCCGCAGGCAAACTGTATTTTGCCATCCGGTTTCATTTCTGGGCTGTGCATTTGTTTGCGGATGAGCATCTCAGGGATGTGCTGAATGTACATGTTCCGGTGGAGCAATATTTCGGCTTTTTCCACAGCGAATTGGGCCAGAGGCTCCAAGCTTCCCGCACATTCGCAGAATGCATCGCAGCGGCAGAAAATTACCTGCTGAGGCGTATGGACCGGAGGACCGGAAGAGGTTCTGACAGCTTGATGAATGCAGTCTACAGTATTCTTAAGCATAGAGGTGTGGTTAACGCCAGAGAGCTTGAGAGCAGTGGAGGGGTGAGCAGCCGGCAGCTGGAGAGACTTTTCCGCGAATATATCGGCCTTACGCCCAAAAAGACTGCCGATCTGGTACGGTTTCAAAATGTATGGCTGGACTTGTATCTGTCGCCCCCGCCCCAAATGGCAATGTTGGATATAGTTTACGATTACCGTTACACCCATCAGTCGCATATGATCAACAGCTTCAAGAAATTCGCCGGGAAAACACCCCTGGAGGCTTTGGCCTATGCGCGGAGGTAGATGTCGTTTTTTTGCAATACAATAATTCCATAAGCAAGTACACTATATTCAGCGGGCCAATGTGCAGCTAAGAAAATAATCATGAAGGAGAGCGAACAGATGATTTCTTCATTCGAAGGTATTAACCTGTATACTAAGGATACGGCTGCTTTGGCAAAATTTTATGCGGAGCTGCTTGGGGTTCCGGTTCCGTTTGAGGGATTTGGCAATTATGACGGGGCGAAGATCGGTTTTGACAAGGGACAGCCGGGGCTGATTATCTGGGATGAGAACAAATGGGGCAAGCACACTACAGGTGTTGTCAATCTTGTGTTCTCCTGCAGCAGCCTGGATGAGACTTATGAGCAGCTGAAGGCGAGAGGGCTGGACTGCCAGCCGCCGGCCACCATGGAGTATGGGGGCAAGGAAATGAATTTCCGTGATCCGGACGGCAATGGAATTACACTGCTGGAAGGCGCATATTGTTGAACCCATAACCACGCCAGCAAATGATCACACTGAGGCGGTGAACGCAAGCTCTATCCGGTTGGTGAACCGGGAGACTGTGTTTACTGCTTTTTTATATTGACAATGATAATCATTATCAAATAGAATGTTGTTAGCAATACATGTCATGAATTTCTGCGCGAATTTCGGCTTACATTTTGGCGTGCATTTTGGAGGTTCGGAGTATTGGATTGAATTTTCGGACATATTTAATGTCTATTTTGGGAGGGACCTATACATGGCTAAGGTGCTTGTAGCATATGCCAGCTTGACTGGCAACACGGAAGAAATCGCTGAACTGATTGTGGAGGGAATACGCCAGGCAGGCGGTGAGGCTGTGCTGAAGTCGGTCACGGACTGCAATGCGGATGAGATCAATGCTTATGAAGGTGTGCTGCTCGGTGCATATACCTGGGGGGATGGCGAGCTCCCGGATGAATTCCTGGATTTCTACGAAGAGATGGATGAGCTGGATCTGACAGCCTGCAAGGCAGCAGCCTTCGGCAGCGGAGATACCGGGTACGAAATATACTGCGGGGCCGTGAATCAGATCGAAGAGAAGCTGCGGGAGCGCGGGGCGGAGATTGTCCAGGAAAGTCTGAAGATTGAATACGGGCCTAATGCTGCAGAAAAAGAAGCCTGCCGCAGCTTCGGCCGCCAATTTATCGAAACCTGCGCGGCGGTATCTTAAGAATGGGCGGCGCTGCGGGGAGCAGGACAGCGGGGAGAGGCGAAGCACCGGCTGTACAATACAGCCGGTTGAATGATTTTCGCGTGGAGCATTTGATGCTGGGCGGAGCGGAGGCTTCAGGTAGCGGGATGCCGGCCACCGGGCTTCCGCGCTGGAGGCAGCAGGTGCAGTATGCGGTAGGGCATACGCTGAATGATTTCTATAGTCTCCAGCCGGAGGTGCGGAGGGAGACGCCAATCCAGTTCCTGCTGGAGCGGCGCTGGCCTCCCAAAGGGGACGCTTTTCCCTCGCTGATGCACTATTGGGAGATCAAGACGGCAGTCACCGATGAGCTGATGCGAAGAGCCAGTGTCAATCACCTGCAGGAGATCCCGGTGCTGCTTTATGAGCAGTGGCATGTGCCGGTGCCGGAGCTGGACATAGAGCTGGCGATGATTTTTCAGCTGGCCTGGAATTCTGCAGTCCCCGGCCGCTGCCTCAGCATTCAGAAATTTATGGTGAGCGGAAATGACGAGGTTATCACCGGCTTCCTGCATATGGCGAATGTATTTTGCCACCGGGCCTATGGAATGCCAGCGGAAAAGATAGAAATTTATTCTCTGCTGGACGGGCGCCAGCATATTTTTGATGGAGCGGGAATTCCGCTCCCGGAGTCCCTTGATTATGTGCGGCTGCTGTCCGTGTTCCTGAAGCAGGAAGAGTCGGCCGCACGAATGCTGAAATATGGAGAACGCAGGAGTGAGCAGGATGAGCTGGTTCAACGGGGTTATGGCCTGATGTAAGTGGTGGCTCTGCGGTGCTGCTTGAGCTTGTTTAGCGGTGGGATGCGAAATGTAAGTGGCAGCTTCTTCGGCGCAGCTTGAGCTTGCCAGCGGACTGCCGAGGCGCTATGGTTAGAGCAGGGGGTGTTCGTAGCCATGCCGGAACCGATCAAAACATATAATACCGCTGTGGAAGCCACACTCGAGGTGATTGGCGGCAAGTGGAAGCCGGTGATCCTGTTCTTTCTTACCTTCGGTAAAAAGCGCAACGGAGAATTTATAAGCCTGATGCCCGTCATCACCCAGAAGGTGCTTACACAGCAGCTCCGGGAGCTGGAGGAGGATGGGGTCATCAAACGGACCGTATACAACGTGGTTCCGCCCAGAGTCGAGTATGAGCTGACCGATTACGGCTGGAGCCTGAAAGAAATCCTGCATCTGATGTGCAGGTGGGGCGATGCCCATATTGAGCGGGTCTATGGGGATCAAGCCGCCGTGCTGGCCCAGCCGCAAACGAAAGCATAAAGAAGCCTGGCCCTATGGAAGGGGCAGGCTTTTCCCGTTGTAAAGGCGGTTGCAGGGAGTTGCAGGGAGTTGCGAGGAGTTACAGGGAGTTAAAGGGAAGTGAGTGGAATTAGTGGGAAATGGTGGACTTCATCGAAGCGAATTTACTTGTACAGGTGCTGAAGGGTCGGATTAAGTCATCCTTAGCTCTTAGGCCCGTTACTGGGAAAAAGGATCACTAATCGAACTCAATCTGGCTTATGGAAGTTCCTATGTGGGAAAAAGTATCACTAATTCGGCTGAAAGCGGACGTATGGGATGAATATGTATGAATTAAGTGTACAAATTCCAACATAAACCTTCTGCAGCCAGGATTTCAGCTAATTAGTTTTACTTTTTCCACCTAGGCGAGCCGGACAGCCCGGAAACAACGGCAGAAACGCCGTTGTTGGAGCCCCGCGGGCCGGCCTGTTCGGAAACAACGGCAGAAACGCCGTTGTTGGAGCCCCGCGGGCCGGCCTGTTCGGAAACAACGGCAGAAATGCCGTTGTTGGAGCCCCGCGGGCTGGCCTACCCGGAAACAACGGCAGAAACGCCGTTGTTGGAGCCCCGCAGGGCGGCCTACCCGGAAACAACGGCAGAAACGCCGTTGTTGACCCGCCGAACACCGGGTGAGGTTCGAGATACGCGTGACCGCTATCCCGCTCCCAACCGGACATTGATAAGGACTGATGTTGCTGGTTAAGGGATCATTTTCCGGCTGCGGAGGTCTGTAAATATGTTCATAAACATCGCTTCGGTATCGATGAACTCATGGAAGCCGAACCGCCGCGCCTTGCTCCCGTCCGCAAAAAAGTCATAATCCCAGGAAAACACAAAATCTCCGAAACCCCATGAGGACACATCGCGGTAGCTGTTCGGCTCCAGGCCATATTTCTCCACCATCCCGTTCCACAGCGGCTCTTTGTCCTCCATGACTACTGACAGGGACATAGGCAGCGGAGGCGCTGTCTCCAGTCCAAAGAATGCGGCAAGCTTCGGCCAGAGCTCGTCCCAGCGGAATAGGTCGCCATTCGTAATGTTGAATGCCTGATTGGCGCAGCGGCTGTCGGTTGCTGCCCAGACGGTTGCCTGTGCCAGCAGGCCTGCATCTGTCATTTCCAGCAGACTATGGTAGGCACCGGGCTTTCCGGGGAACCGGAGCGGAAGTCCGAGCTCCTTCGATATAGAGGCATAAACGGCAATGACCATGGCCAGATTCATCGGGTTGCCGAGCGCAAAGCCGCAGACCACTGACGGCCGCAGTGCAGACCAGGTCCAGTTTTTGCCGATCTGGCGCTGCTCCAGGAAGTTTTGCTGATCGATATTGAACTCCGGCGGCATGTGATTGGCATCCGTCTCCCGGGCAGGAGTCTTGAAGGGACCCAGATGGGCACCATACACCTTATAGCCCTGCATCAGGCTGATATGCTGCAGATGGCGGGCAACGGGCTCAACAGCTTCTACGGCGTTCACAAGCATGGCCAGATTCGGAGGCACCAGCTCCGCCCAGGTGGGCCGGTCCTGATAAGCGGCATAGAAGATATGCGTTACCTCCGGCAGAGTCCCCAGCTTCAGCCGGGATTCTTCAGGGTCAAGCAAATCGGCGGCGATATAGCGGACACGGCTTGTGTTCACTCCGCCCCGGCGGGAAACTCCGATAATATCCCATTCAGGAAGCGTTGCCAGGTGCCCGATCAGATTGCGGCCGATCACACCGTTCGCTCCAATAACCAATGCGGTTTTGCGCTGTGCAGCATCATTAGGATTCATAAGCAGGTTCTCTCCTTCAACTTGGGTATGCCATCATTATGTCTGCTGGGCCAGAGCGTGAATAGTACGCACTTTGGGGTTATATAGGCACCTGAAAGTAACAATACATAGAGGGGCCTGATATTGAGTGGATTATATTGAGTGAACTTAAATCCGAGGAACTTATATAGAGTGAACTTAAGAACCTAACCCGATATCTAAGGAACCCTAATGCCCATACCAAAAAGCACCCTTCCTTAAAGCGCGGACGCCAAAAGAAAGAGTGCTGCACAGAATGTAATATTCCTTAGCCGATATAGCGGTAGTAATCCTGCTTGTTCAAAATAACAAAGCCGCAGCTTTCATACAGTCTCAGCGCATTCGGATTGTCGAATGCAACTTCCAGGTTGACGCCATTGTAATTGCGCTGTTCCCGTTCAATCGTCTGCAAAAGCGCGCTCCGGCCGATGCCCAGCCCGCGCAGCTTCTTATCCACCGTAAACCCGTAGATCCAGGTTTCGTTGTCCTCCGTCCACAGCCGCATCTTGCCGGCAGGCTGCCCGTTCATTTCGATGATGATCTGCTCCTGCTGATTCTCGTTCATCTGCTGAGTGTACATCTCGGCGGCATCCTCTTTAGACATGCCAAACCCTGAGCAGTCCAGCTCAACCAGTAGATCCGCTTCATCCTGGCGTGCAGGCCGAAGCACTATGGCACCTGCGGCTGAACTGGCTTCCGGCGAACCTTGGGGGACAGAAGACCCGTCCCATTTCATCTGATATTCCGCATGGTTGAATGCCAGCGGCAGGGTCTTCAGAAAACCTGCTGCAGAGGCCGAGCTGGCCGGAGCATTCAGCAGCAGCGTCCTGATCTGGTTGCGCTTGATGATGCTCTGCGACTGCTCCCACAGCGAGGTGAAAATCCCTCTGCGGCGGTACCCGGGCCGCACCATGCCGCAGATTTCCATTTCTCCTCCGAATCCGTATAGCCCTATAAATCCTGCCAGGACATCTTCCTCATAGGTTACCAGCCATTCCGCTCCGCCGGATTCGGGTGACAAGCGCAGCATGTCCCAATTCAGCTTCAGGCTGATGCCTTCGTATTGCTCGCAGCGCTGCTGCAGTTCCTCTATATCTTTTAACATTTCAGCTGTATTCAAACGCATAGCCTCCTAAAAGTTACTATGGTCCAATGGACCATGCTCAGCTCCTGCTGAGCACATCCCCGTATTCCTCATGCTTCTTGAACTGATGGGCAGCATAAGGGCACTGGGGCACTATCTTAACCTGCTCTGCCCGGGCTTTATCCACAACTGCCCGCACGAGCTTCTCACCGGCACCTTGGCCGCGCAGATCTTCTGAGACAAAGGTATGGTCAATAACCCAATTTCCCGTTGCTTCATCCGTTCTGTATGTAATCTCGGCAAGGTCCTTACCGTCACCAGCTATATACAATCTTCCTTCTCCCTGTTCAATCGATTCCATATTCTTCACTCCAATCTGATATAGTGACTATATTTTACTACCCTGATCTGGAAAAAGCGAGAAGGCGGGCACGCTGCTGCTTGTGAATTAGGCCCCATTTGTATAACCCTATGAGCCAAGGTGATTTTATAATAACTTGCGTATGCTCCGTGAAATACCATAAGATTAGAACACTAACGCTGTGATGAATAGAAGCTGCATCAGGGGGAATGGCCGTGGAATATGAGGTTGAGGTTCAGTTTGAGCCGGTATACGAATTAGTGAGCAGCATACATACGTTTATTTGCAAGAAATCCAATAAGAAGATGGATCTGGGCACTTCTTGGTCTGCTGATGTAGCGGGGAAGCTTAGCCCGGAGCTGTTGTCCGCTCTGGAGGAGACGGAGCTAGGCAATGACTGGAAGCTGCTGAACCTGCTGATCTATCAGTGTCCTGTGAAGGAGAGTGTAGACACTGCCCTGGAATGGCTGGAGCGCTTGCCGGTAGGAGAGATCTATGAGACGCTTGCGGAATACGTCAGCGTGTTCCCGGTACAGATGGATCAATTCCGCAGCCGCATGCACTTTCTGCTGTCCGAGTGGAACCGGCAGTATTTCAGCGGCACCAGCCCTGAGATCATCGGCAAACTGCGGCAGCATACGGACGAACAGAGGCTGGAAGCGGATAAGATGGATGTATCCGATTTTGTGAACAGGACAACGAACGGATTTTATTTCCTGCCGGGGGACGGGCTGCGCAAGCTGGTGCTGATTCCGCAGTTTCATTTTCAGCCTGCCAATATTATTTACAGCTTCGGTCCGCTGACAATTTGCCATTATGCGGCGAGAGTTTCTGTAACGGATGAAGAAATATCGCCTTCGATGTACAGGACTCTGCGCAGCCTGGGGGAAAAGAGCCGTCTGAGGATCCTTCAATCGCTTGGCGGCGGGCGCAAAACCTTTACCGAAATCGCCAGGCAGGCCGGAATCTCCAAGGGGATTGTCCATGACCATATTTTCAGCCTCCGCTGTGCAGGCCTGCTTCATGCCTACATCGAAGGGGAGAACGTTATTGCCTACAGCCTGCGTCTGGAAGGCATCCGCCGGATGAATGAGCAGCTGTTCGAATATTTGCAGTAACATCCGGCCCTCCGGCATCACAACAAGTCAAAGTATTCTCTGCTGAAGAGAAAGCTTTGGCTTTTTATGCTGCGGTTTTACCCGGTTGATTCTGTTCAAGGAGAAATTAAATAAAGTTCTCTCTTTACAGAACCACAAACTTTTCCTATAATGTGAACTATCGGTCTTAAACATACTTAGTGGGTAGGAATTATAAGTTTTATTCATTTTGGAGAGAAGAGAGATGATTCCATGAGAAAAAGTACGCTTGTATTGTCCACACTGCTGATTGCCGGTTCTATGCTGCTCGCAGCCTGCTCGGACAACAGCAGTAATTCTGCCTCCGGCAACACTCCGGCGTCGGCGTCTGCGACAGCTGATCCGGGTACAGCCGGAACTGAGAAGCCGGCATCCCCGGCACCTGTGCCTGCGGGTGCGCTGAGCGAGCCTTTTACAGCAACGGATCTAACTAAGCTTCCGGCTGTAGCCCAGAACCGTACGGATACGATCATTGTCGGCCTGACCGATCCCAGCGGCGCATTTACGCCTTATTTTCAAGAGAGCGGCTATGACGGCAACGTATCTTCGCTGCTGTATGCCTCCCTCGTAACGGTAGATGACAAAGGTGTTCCTGCACCAGAGCTCGCCGAGAGCTGGGATGTATCGGATGATCAGCTTACATACACCTTCCACTTGCGGAAAGGCTTGAAGTTCAGCGACGGCTCGCCGCTTACCGCGGAGGATGTGGCTTTTACCTGGACCATTCAATATGACAAAGCCTATGACGGCGGATCTTCTGTGCCTTCTATGAACGTAAAAGGCGGCAAAGCCTATAAAGAAGGAACGGCCAAAACAGTCGAAGGGATCAAAGTCATCGACCCGCAGACGATCTCGGTAACACTGGAGAAACCAAATGCTACAGCGCTGGTGACACTCGGCTCCAATGTGCTCTCCAAAGCTTATTACGGCAAGGACTATACGTTCGGCCACCTGGAATACATCAAAAAGCTGCACGAGCATCCGCTCGGCGACGGCCCCTACAAGCTGGAGAAATTCCTGCCCGGGCAGGAGGTGCGTTTTACAGCCAACGAAAATTATTTCAAGGGCAAACCCAAAACAGAGCATTTCATCTATAAAACCTCCGAAGGGGATGTATGGCAGTTCCTGGAGACCGGAGAGGTCGATTACGCGTCCTTCAGTGCCACGGATGAAAATATCGAGAAGCTGAAAGCACTCGGATTTGTGAACATTCTCCCTTATACACCCAGCACCTACGGTTACATGCAGGTTAATCTTAAGCATGAGCAGCTGAAGGATAAAGAGGTCAGACAGGCGATTATGTACGGACTGGACCGCCAGAGCATTTATGTAGATGCTGCGCAGGGTGCGGGCTCCATTGCCAATATTCCGGCGTCACCGATCTCCTGGGCCTATACCGAGGAAGGCATCAATCCTTATAAATATGATCCGGAAAAAGCCAAACAGCTGCTGGACCAAGCCGGTTGGACTGTTGGCGCAAACGGAATACGCGAAAAAGCCGGCAAGCCGCTGACGATCCATTATCTCGGCTCCAAAAGCAAAAACACCGATATTTTCATCGCTGTAGCCAAGGAGAACTTTGAAGCGCTGGGTATTGAATTCCAGCCGGAGGTTTTTGCCGACTTTAACTCGCTGGTGTCCAAGGTGGAAGGCGGAGACTACGATCTGGTATCCTTTTCCACCAGTATGCTGACTGATCCGGCGGACGGGTTCATGCAGTTTTTTGACGGAGAGATCACTGACTATGACAATCCGAAATTCCTGGAGCTGTACAACAAAGCTTTGGCTACCACGGATATTGAGCAGCGTAAAGCCGTCTATAAGGAGCTGTACCAGCTCTTCAATGATGAACTGCCGATACTCTTTACCAGCTACAAAAAAACAGTCTATGCCTACAATGGGCGCATACAGAATCTGACGGTCAGCCCGTTCATCGGACTTGCCGGAAGCCTGCCGGAGTGGACGTTGAAATAACTACACATTCGTCCCCTGCTTAGATGGATCGGGCAGGGGACGACTCATAAGGAGCGGGTCATGAGTACCTATCTGACAAAAAGACTGCTGTACATGCTCATCATTCTGTTTGCGGCTTCGCTGCTTATCTTCATCCTGTATGCATCGACGCCCGGCGATTTCATTACGGGCAATATTAAGCTGACTGCGGAGCGCAAAGCCGAGCTGCGGGAAATCTACGGCTTGAACAAGCCGGTGCTGGAACGCTACGGCATCTGGATGAACAATGCATTTCATGGGGATTTCGGGTATTCGCTTGCCCAGCAGAAGCCGGTGCTTCAGTTGTTCAACGATTATATCTGGAATTCTTTTTTGCTGGCCGCCGTGTCTACCTTTCTAACCTGGGTGATTGCGGTTATTGTCGGCGTGATCTCGGCCTATAAGCAGTACTCCTGGTTCGATACGCTGGTGATGGTGGCTATTTTTGCCGCAATGTCGCTGCCGTCCTTTTTTATCGGCTTGTTCCTGATCAAGATTCTGGCGGTGGATCTGAAGTGGCTCCCGCCGGGCGGGATGATTACCACGGGCAGCCATGCCACGGGGCTGGCGTATCTCAAGGAAGTGGTGCGGCATATGGCGCTGCCCGTCGTGGTGATGACTCTGCTTGGCCTGGGTTCATTAACCCGTTATTTCCGCAGCAATATGATTGATGTGCTGAAGCAGGACTATATCCGCACCGCGCGGGCCAAAGGGCTGAAGGAACGGAAGGTGCTGTTCCGCCACGCGCTGCGCAATGCCCTGCTGCCGGCCATTACACTGGTCGGCTTCGAGCTTCCGGCACTGTTCGGCGGCTCGCTGATTATCGAGCAGATTTTCAACTGGCCGGGGATCGGCCAGCTGTATATGAAATCCTTCGGGCTCCGGGATTACCCGCTGCTTATGGGTTTTACGATGTTTATTGCCATTCTGACCGTCATCGGAACGCTGCTCTCGGATATCCTGTACCGGGTTGCCGATCCGCGCGTCCGGTTATAGGAGGAAGATGCCGTTATGACAGTTGACAGCAGATTGGCCGGGCTGCGCGAGCCGCAGGTGCAGAGGCAAAAGTCCTCACTGTTCAGACAGTCTTTAAAAAGGCTGATGAAGAATAAGCTCGCTGTAGCAGGTTTTGGTGTGGTTGTGTTTATGTTTGCTTTATGTTTTATCGGCCCGTTCTTTTCGCCTTATGCGGACAACAAAATCAATATGGCGATGATGAACAAAGCGCCAAGCCTGCAGCATTTGCTGGGGACCGATGCCTTGGGCCGGGACATCCTGACCCGGGTGATGCAGGCCGGACGGATTTCACTGACTGTAGGTCTGGCTTCCATGGTGCTGTCCGTGTTCATTGGCGCTCTGCTGGGGGCGGTTGCCGGTTATTACCGCGGCATAGCGGATCAGATTATTATGCGGATCGCCGACCTGCTGATGACGATACCCGGCCTGCCGCTGCTGTTTATCTTCGGGGCGCTGCTCTCGGAATGGAAGGTTCCGACAGACTACCGGATGTATATCGTCATGCTGATGCTCAGCATTGTGAATTGGCCGGGACTTGCCCGGATGGTCCGAGGGCAGATGCTGAGCCTGAGGGAACGCGAGTTTATGCAGGCTGCGGTTGTGCTGGGCCTGCGCGACAGCCGGAAGCTGTTCCATCATCTGCTCCCGAACGTGGTCCCGCTGCTGATAGTCATGGCTACACTGAACATCGGCGGGGCGATTCTCAGCGAATCGGTGCTCAGCTTTTTCGGGCTGGGTGTCATGCCGCCTACGCCGACCTGGGGGAACATGATTGATGCAGCGAACAATATGATTGATTTTCAGGATCATCCATGGCTGTGGATTCCTCCGGGCTTGTCCATTTTTGCCACAGTGATTGCCATTAATATATTCGGTGACGGCCTCAGAGACGTGCTTGATCCCAAACAGAAGAGGTAGGTGGCCAGCAGCTGATGAAGCATTTAATGAAAATTGAAGGGCTAAGCACCGTTTTTCATACAGAAGAAGGAAAAGTGACTGCCGTGGATCATGTGAGCTTTCAGGTCCGCGAAGGAGAGACGGTCTGCATTGTCGGTGAATCCGGCTGCGGAAAAAGTGTAACTGCCATGTCCATTATGGGGCTGGTTGAAGCGCCGGGCGGACAGGTGAACGGAGGGCAGATTGATTTTGCGGGGGAAGATTTGCTGCGGCTTGACAAGAATACACTGCGGGCCATCCGCGGCAATGAAATCGCCATGATTTTTCAGGAGCCGATGTCATCGCTCAATCCGGTCATGAAGATCGGAGAGCAGATTATGGAGCCGCTGATGGTGCATTTGAAGCTGAACAAGAAACAGGCGCGTATCCGGGCCATCGAGCTGATTACGCAGGTGGGCATTGCGCGCCCTGAGCAGATTTTTGGCAGCTATCCTCATGAATTAAGCGGCGGCATGCTTCAGCGGATCATGATTGCCATTGCCGTTTCCTGCAGCCCGAAGCTGCTGATTGCCGACGAGCCGACCACCGCGCTCGATGTGACGATCCAGGCGCAGATTCTCGATATGCTGCGGGAATTTAAAGAAAGCGGCGGGATGTCCATTCTGCTGATTACCCATGATCTGGGAGTTGTCGCTGAAATGGCCGATTACGTGATTGTGATGTATTCGGGCCAAATCGTTGAAGAGGGCGGGGTCGTGGAGCTGTTCAATCATCCCAAGCATCCATATACCAGGGGGCTGCTGAAATCCAAGCCGGTGGTGGGCCAGCGTCTGGAGGAGCTGTATTCCATTCCGGGCCAGGTGCCGAATCCGCTAACGCTTGAGCAATCCTGTTATTTCCATGACCGCTGCGAGCATTGCATGCCGGTCTGCCGCAGCCGCCAGCCCCGCTTGGAGGAGCTGGGCGGCGGACAAAAAACAGCCTGCTGGCTGTATGAGGAGGCGGAAGTCCATGTCTGAGGCATTGCTTGAGGTTAGCCATCTGAAGAAATATTTTCCGGTCACCGAGGGGCTGCTGAACCGCACCGTTGGACATGTGAAGGCCGTCGATGACATCAGCCTCACGCTTCAGCCGGGCGAAACCTTCGGGCTGGTTGGAGAATCCGGCAGCGGCAAAAGCACGGTAGGCCGGACGATTCTGCGCCTGACCGAGAAAACAGCCGGCGAGGTGAAGTTCAAAGGAGTAGACATTCACAGCCTCTCTCCTGCAGAGCTCCGGCTGCTGCGGCCGCGGATGCAGCTGATTTTTCAGGATCCGTACAGCGCACTCAATCCGCGTGTGCGGGTGGGGGATGCGATCGGCGAAGCCCTGCTGGACCATGGTTTATGCACCAAGCATGAAGTGCGGGAGCTGGTTCTGGAATCGCTCGCAGCCTGCGGGTTATCCTCCTACCACATCGACCGCTTCCCGCATGAGTTCTCCGGCGGACAGCGCCAGCGGATCGGAATCGCCCGGGCACTGATCCTGAACCCGGATCTCATCATTGCCGATGAGCCGGTGTCGGCGCTGGATGTGTCGATCCAGGCCCAGATTATCAATCTGTTCAGCAAGCTGCAGCAAAGCAAAGGCCTGGCCTATTTATTCATCTCTCATGATCTTAGTGTAGTCGAGCATTTATGCTCCCGGATCGGGGTCATGTATCTCGGTTCCATGGTCGAGACGGCTGCCCGGGATGAGCTGTTCCACAATCCGCTGCATCCCTATACCAAGGCTCTGCTCTCTGCGGTGCCCGTTCCGGTTCCGAGGCTGAAAAGGGAACGGATCGTCCTGAAAGGGGATATCCCCAGCCCGGCGAATCCGCCCTCCGGCTGCAAATTTCATACCCGCTGCCCGTTTGCTGTTGAGGTATGCAAAGCAGAGAACCCCGTTTTCCGTGATGCCGGAGGCGGACATTTTATAGCTTGTCATTTGGCTTGATTTGGATAAAGCTGGCTCAAAACTGATAATTCCCTTTTTTTGACTTGCCATTTCCGCAGTGCTATACTGATTCCAATGTAGGTAAATACGTTTAATAAGAGACTAATTAGACCTGCAGCTCTAATTGGTCTTATTTTTTTGTTTTGCACAAAGCACTATTCAATGCAGCTAAGCTGACAAAACTTAAGCATATGCTTCCGAAGCAGTTTTTTTCGAAGTTGTTCAAAGAAGCGTATGCTCAAAAAACTTTTAGGAGGAAATATCATGAATACCACAGTACGTTTGACTGAAAGATCCGGCTCGACCTCTTCACAGCGGAGCAAAGGCTTTGTACCGGTTGTCGTCTACGGTGCAGGTTCAGATAGCCAGTCCTTTACAGCGGATGCGAAGACATTGAACGAGATTCTGGGCAAAAACCCGCGGGCCATCCTCAAGGTGGAACTGCCGGATTCCGGCTCCAAAAACGTGGTGATCCAGGAAGTGCAGCGCCAGCCGTTGTCCCGGAAGCTGCTGCATGTGGACCTTCACCAGATTGACATGAAGGCCGAACTGGATACCAAGGTGGCTTTCCACTTCACCGGCGATCCTGTCGGCGTGAAGAGCGGCGGCATTCAGCAGGTTGAGCTGTATGAGCTGGATATCCGTACCCTGCCGGACAAGCTGACCGCCACCTTTGAAGTGGATATCAGCGGACTTGACATCGGCGACCAGCTGCTGGTTTCGGATCTGCCGAAGCATGAAGGCTGGGAAATTCTGACCCCTGAAGATACGCTGATTGTGCGGATTGCACCGCCTGTTGCACAGGAAGAGCCAGCGGATGCTGAAGCGGGCGAGCCTGCAGCTGCCGAGGCTTCCGAAGAACAGAAGACAGAGGAATAAATCGGATCACGATTTAAATAGGCGTACTAGATATACGCAGCTAACAGGAGCAGACACATCCTTGCCGGGGAGCTGTCTGCTCCTTTTGCTGCATAGGAACGGAATAGAGGTCGTCAATCTTAACTCGGGAGCAAAAGGAGAACTGCATATGGACGGGACAATCATTCATCTGATCAGCGGCTCAAATGCCAAACTGGATGAGGCTTCAATGAATGCGAGAGTAAAAATATCCTGCAACAGCTCCCCGGCGGAGCTGGATCTCAGCTGCTTTATGGTGGGGGCGGACGGAAGGGTGCCTGCGGACGAATATTTCATTTTCTATAACCAGCCCGCAGATCCGCAGCGGGCCGTGCGGTTTGAGCCGATCGATAAATACAGCGGCGAATTTGTAATCGATCTGCGTGCCTTGCAGAGCTCCGGTGTTGAAAAATGCGTGTTCGCCGCAACGCTGGACGGGCCGGGAACCTTTGCCGAGGTCAGAGGCTGCAAAATCAGTGCCGCGGCAGGGAATACGGAGCTTGTATTCGCCATCACTGAAGGCAAGGCTGAAACCTCGCTGGTCCTCGCCGAGCTGTACCGCCACGGACAGGGCTTCAAGCTGCGGGCCGTTGGCCGCGGTTTTCACGGCGGGCTGAAACCGCTGGCGGAAGCCCATGGTGTGGAGGTGGAGGATGAACCGGCAGCGGAAGCTGCCAGTCCAGGCGAACCGGGGCATACGGCCGCGGCTGCGGCTGCTGCCGAGCTGTCCGCTTCCTTCGCCGAAGCGGCAGCAGCCACGGCAGCAACGACACCGGCACAGCCAGCTCCCCCGCTGAGGCTCAATCTGACCAAGATTGACCTGCACAAGCAGCAGGTTACCCTCTCTCTGCGCAAGAAGAATATTGAGCAGGAAAAAGCACGCGTCGCCGTAGTTTTTGACGCGTCTGGTTCGATGTCAGCGCTTTACCAGAAAGGTGTGGTCCAGCGGGCCTTTGAACGGATACTCGCTGTTGCTGCCAGCATGGACGATGACGGAATGCTGGATGTCTGGTTTTTTGCAACCAAAAGCAAACGGATGCCAAGTGTGGGTGAAGCCGGATATGAGGACTATGTGAAACGCACTTATCCGGGGCCGCGCATGTTCGGGGGCCTTGGCATCGGCAATAATGAGCCGGTCGTCATGGAAGACATCCTCAAGAAATATACCAAGGAAGATCCGGGCGTCCTGCCGGTGTACGTAGTATTCTTCAGTGATGGCGGGATTTACGAAACGCGCAAGATCTCCAAGCTGCTGATAGACAGCTCCAAACACAATATTTTCTGGCAATTTGTCGGTCTGGGCCATGCGGATTACGGTGTGCTGCGGGAGCTGGATGACCTGCAGGGACGTTATGTGGATAATGCGGATTTTTTTGCGCTGGATGACCTGGATGAAGTCAGCGACGAAGAGCTGTACGACCGCTTGTTCAACGAGTTTCCCAAGTGGCTGCGCGAAGCCAGGGCTAAAGGTGTGATCCGAAGCTGATTTATGCTTATGCTCTTTAACAGCTAATCGATTTTGAGGTGCGAAACGTTGTATACTGCTGATATATCTGATATATGCGGCACGGACCATGTGCTGTGAATTTAATGTAATGTGATATAAAAGCAGGGGAGGAATGGAGCATGGGCGATATTCGTTTTGTCTCGCGTGAAGAATTGAAGAAGGCGGCAGAGCTGTCGGATCTGGTCTTCCGGGATGAGGAGCAGACATCAATGGCAGCCAAGTTTCCGGGAATTTTCTCCGGCAGCTACTTGAGTTCACCCGGCGTGTTTGAGGACGGGCAGCTTGTTGCTTTTGCCGGACTTGTTCCGGGTTACATACAGATGGGCCCTGTGTCTGTGCCGGTATTCTCACTTGGTTCGGTATGCACGTACCCTGAATATCGGGGAAAAGGTTATGCCAATGCCTTACTGCAGCGCGTGTTTGACCATATTGACAGGGCAGGCAGCTCGCTGCTGCTGGTGTCGGGTACACGGGATCTCTACATCCGGCAAGGCTGCCATACTTTTGGATCTGTGCACAGCTACTTGCTGTCTACAGAGAATGAGGCAGTCAGAAAGGCAGCAGCAGGTCCGGCTTTCGTCCGCGAGGCAGAGGAACGTGACTGGTTCGGGCTGCAAAAGCTGGCGGAGAGCCGTGAAGTGCGGTATGACCGCAGTCTATATGAGCTGGCCGCGCTTGTAAGGGCGGAAGCCATTGCGGACATTTATAAGCTGAAGCAAAAGATATACGTTGCGGAATCGGAAGGCTGCTTGCAGGCTTATGCTATTATCGCCGTAAGAGACAAGCGGAAGACGGAGGCCGTGCCGCTTGTTATCGAATGGGGCGGAGCACCGGAGGCCGCCCTGCAAGCAATCTCTTGGGCGGTTGCGGCGAATGAGATCTCTGAGCTTCAGTTACCGGTTCCATGGCATGAGACAGGGATGATACAAGCCTTGGGAAGCAGCGCTTATCGGGAAACGCCTAATCCTGGCACCGTGAAAATCGTCAGCCCCGTCCGGCTATGGCTGCAAATTCAGCCATATCTGCAGCAGAAATCCCCGGAAGCCCTCAGCGGTGTGGAGCTTCACTATGTGGCTCCAGGGGGAGAGACTGTGCTGACCGTAAATGGAACGGCGGTTCATCTGAATGACAAGGAGCTGATTTCGTTGTTTTTTGACACCGGTCCGCAGCTTGAACTGCCGGCCGCAATCCGGGGACAACTGAAGGAGCTGTTCCCGGTTCCGCTTCCCTATGCTTCGGGGCTTAATTTTGTATGATGCAATAGAATAGGCTTGAAGAATGAGCGGAAATCCTCCTCAGGGCGGAGGTCCGCTTTTTTGACATGGAATACAATCGGAAGTGCAGTGAGACAAGTTAGAGAGCGTACGGGACTGGATAGACAGTCAGGCATTTCAGGTATTTCTCCGTTTACAACGTAACAGTGTTATGTTACGATACTTGCAGAGGTGATTACCATGGATGAAGATTTGATCTCTAAGAAGGAGCTGCTGGACTTGACCGGAATCTCTTACGGACAGCTGTACCGCTGGAAACGAAAGCAGCTGATCCCGGAGAACTGGTTCATCCGCAAGTCCACATTTACCGGACAGGAGACCTTTTTCCCGAAAGAAAGAATGTTGGGGCGCATCCAGCATATTCTGAGCAAGAAAGATGACCTTTCTTTGGATGAGCTGGCAGGCAAGCTGTCCGATATGACATCGGTACATAAGCAGTTGCTGACCTTAGAAGAGGTTAGAGAACGTAACATTGTTTCGCCTATAACTCTGGAGCGGTATGGGCAGCGTGACAGAAACGAAGATAAATATTCTTTTGATCAGCTGGTTCATCTGGTTGCTGTTGACCTCCTGCTGGGCAAGGGAGAATTGAGTCTGGAGGAGGCAGATCTCCTCCACCGCACGCTGAGTGTGAATTTGCCGCAGTTTGAGGGTAAGCGCTGGGAGCTGTTTTTTGCACGTAAAATGGGGGTCAGCTTCTTCCTCCAGGCTCTGGCACCATCGGAGCTTGTCTTTGACGAGGGAGTGCGGTTAATCAGCAGGATTACGCTCGAGGATCTGACAGAACAGCTGCAGGGCAAGCTGGGTTGAGGGACCGGGGCAGGCTGCAGCCGCATAGTGATTGATTCAACCATTCGCGGTGGGTTGGCATAATTAGGGAGGTTAGATGATGGATAAAGGTGGATCGGCAGATTTACTGATTGCTGGGATAGGAGGGGCAGCAGGCGGGACCTATAATCATGTCAGTCTGGAGGGAGTAAGCCGGATCAACGGCCCGGTAACAGCCATGACATTTACAGGAAACGGCCGGATGAGGCTGGGCGGAAGTCTCACGGTAGAGCAAATAGAAACGAACGGTGATCTCAAAATCGGCGGCGGCCTGCGGATCGGCACGATGAAGCATGACGGGCTGCTCAAGGTTGATGGCGGCCTGCTCGGAGAAAGCTTCACGCTGAACGGGGTGGCAGACATCAAAGGCGATTGTGAACTGGAGAAGTTTACCGCTGAAGGCGTTGTTACGATCGGCGGCTTCCTCAGCGCCGGATGTGTCGAGTTGGTTTTGCAGGGTCAGGCTAAGGTGAAAGAGCTGGGTGTGGAGAGTCTTGTCATACGCAAAGGAGAATCGGGAGTCTGGAACAAGCTGGCTGGCGGCATTATCCCGAAATTGCGGGCGGAATTGCAGGCAAGGGTTATTGAAGGTGATTTTCTTGATCTGGAATTTACGACAGCAGAGGTTGTGAGGGGTGCTGTGATTATCATTGGAGAGGGCTGCAGCATTGGCCGGGTGGAATACCGTGACAGGCTGACGGTGCATCCCGGAGCCAGTGTGGGAATGGAGGAGAAGACCGGTGAATGAGACAGCCAACCGGACAAATCTGAAAATACTCGGGAATTCAACCTCAGCGGGCGGATGTTTTCTTGACGTTAAGGTGACCGGGGAATGCACATTCAATGGAGATGTGGATTGCCGGAAATTGACGCTGATGGGTGAAACGAAGGTCAAGGGCAGCCTGGTCATGGAAAATATGAAGCTTACAGGAGAATGCTCCGTGAATGGCGGCATCGAGGGTGAGTCCATACGCGGACAAGGGGAAATCAGGGCGGACAGCATACATGTGGAAGGTATCAAATTCACCGGGAATCTGAGCATATCCGGCAATTGTGATGCGGAGGACATGCAGATTAGCGGTGCGGTCCAGGTAGGCGGGCTGCTGAGTGCAGAGACGCTGGAAATATCGCTGTATGGTCCGAGCAGGGCAGCCGAGGTCGGGGGCGGAAGCATTAGGATCAAACGCAGTCTTGGCGGGGCGCTGATCCGACCGGGGCACTCCGGACAGCTGAGCTTTGCTGCGGGCCTGATTGAAGGAGATCACGTGGATCTGCAGAATACGGCAGCCGATACGGTCAGGGGCGGGAGAGTAGTCATAGGCTCAGGCTGCGAGATTGGCACAGTGGAGTACCGTGATTTTCTGGATATCCATTCGAATGCTGTTGTAAGGAATCAGGTGAAAGTGTAGTTTCAAGCGAATTCCGCTTTACAGCAGATTTCTACCGAAATTAGGGAACTTTTTCCACCCGGAAATGCCCCTGGAGCTGAAAGAATGGGATGAATATTAAAAAAATAAGGAGTGGGTCCTATGAACGCAGCTCAAAAACCGCCGAATCTCGGCATTGTTATTGCAGGTCTGCTGCTGGGCATCCTGATGGCCTCCATGGACAGCACGATCGTGGCCACAGCCATGGGCAACATCGTTGGAGAACTGGGCGGAATGGACAAATTCGTCTGGGTTACCTCGGCGTATCTGGTTGCCGAGATGGCGGGGATGCCGATCTTCGGGAAGCTGTCTGATATGTACGGCCGCAAAAAATTCTTCATTTTCGGGATCATTGTGTTTATGGCCGGTTCAGCCCTGTGCGGGACGGCAGATACCATTACCCAGCTGGCCGCTTACCGGGCCCTTCAGGGAATCGGCGGCGGCGCGCTGGTGCCGATTGCCTTTGCCATCATGTTCGACGCTGTTCCGCTGGAAACACGCGGCAAGCTGGGCGGCGCTTTTGGCGCGGTGTTCGGGCTGTCCAGCATTTTCGGGCCTCTGCTCGGGGCCTACATTACGGATCACATCGCCTGGCAGTGGGTCTTCTATATCAACCTTCCGCTGGGAGTGATCGCACTGGTTATGGTGGTGAGCTTTTACCGGGAATCGGTGGAGCATTCGAAGCAGCCCATTGACTGGCTGGGTGCGGGAACATTGCTGGGCGCTGTAGTCAGTCTAATGTTCGCTCTCGAACTGGGCGGCAAAGAGTATGCTTGGAACTCCGCGCTGATCCTGGGCTTGTTCGCGGCGTTTGCCGTGCTGACGGTGCTGTTCCTGTTCGCTGAGACGAAGGCCAAGGAGCCCATAATCTCATTTGCCTTATTCAGACAGAGACTATATGCTTCCAGCATTTTGTGTGCCTTGTTTAGCGGTGCGGCATTTATCGCCGCCTCGGTGTATATTCCGATCTTCATCCAGGGTGTGCTGGGCGGCTCGGCCACGAATTCCGGGCTGGTGCTGCTGCCGATGATGGTTGCCTCGGTCGTTACCGCATCCACCGGCGGCTTCCTGATGGCTAAGACCAGCTACCGCAGCCTGATGGTGCCCACGCTGGCCCTGCTTGTACTGGGGACGGGTCTTGTAGCGACCCTGGCACCGGATGCCTCGCGCCTTCTTGTCACACTCTATATGATCCTCATCGGACTCGGAGTCGGAGCCTCCTTTTCGGTGCTCAGTACGGCTGCAATCCATGGCCTGACACCCCAGCAGCGCGGCTCGGCCAGCGCAACGCTGAACTTCATCCGTTCGCTCGGGATGACCATCGGAATCACGGCCTTCGGGATCATTCAGAGCCATTATCTCAGCTCGAAGCTGACGCAAGTATTCCCGGGGACTGCCGGAGCCGCACCTGGCGGCGCCTTGGATTTCAAGGACCCGCATGCGCTGCTCTCCCCGGAGACACGGGCACAGATTCCGCCGGAAATTCTGAGTAAAATAACCGATGGGCTGTCCTTCTCCATTACCAGCACCTTCGCCTGGGCTGCTGTTCCTGCGCTTCTGGCGCTTCTGGCCGCCTGCTTCATGGGCCGCCAGAAGATGGATGCGTCCGCTGAAGGGCAGCTGCCTTCCGGACACTGATGCTGCCTGCGGAGCAGAGCAGTCCGGTTGGTAGACAAGCGGCAGACTACGCCTCTTCTGCGGCCAGGAAACGCAGCACGGTTTTCAGCTTCTCCGGCTGCGTCCGGCGCGCATCCGTGAGATAAATTTCCCGGTGGGTCTTGGAGAGCCGCCGCAGTCCATGCTCCGCGCAATATTGTTCCATCTTCCTGAAGCTTGCCGGTTCCTCATCATAAGGACCTGTATGCAGCATTTGGACAGATAGGCCGTCTTCGGAACTGCCGAAGACGGCTTTTTGCAGTAAAGGGTGCGGCTTCGTGCGCTGTACCTTCTCCATGATACTGGCTGCAAGGTCCGGGGTGACGAACTCCGGCTGCCGGATCATTATGGTGTATACCAATTCGTTTTTGTCGAGGGCGGCCTGGCTGCGGCCCCTTTCACTGAGATCCCATACCCCTTCCAGCGGAAAAATGCTGTATTCATGGTAGCCTTCCGGTGCCGGACCTTTTTTGGGCAGCGTTTTAATGGCATAAGAGAGGGAGTACAGCACACCCACCGCCTGGGCAAAGTCTTCGCTGTTTGGGTTGCCTTCACCCTGCAGCATGAAGTAGTTGAATGCGGGGACCGTAATCAACACAGGTTCAGCGGGCGGGAGATAGAGTGCTTTGTCCTGTTTTTTCCATTCGTATTTCATTACTATTCCTCCGTATTTCATAGTGGCTATCCTTTGGATTCATGCTTGTTTTCAGATTATCATGTGAAACTGGACAGGCGTCTGTCATGTTGGCCGATGGTGGATAATTATACTTTGCGAAGGTAAAATGAAAAGAATAGTGTCATATTCCGGAGTGGAGTCAGGAGGATTATCATTGATTATACAGGCTGAAATGATATTGGACGTACAAGCGGAGCTTGGCGAGGGCGCTCATTGGGACTCAGAGGCCCGCCGGCTGTATTGGGTGAATATTGAAGGCAGGCAGCTGCGGATTGTCGATCCCGTGACACGCAGCGAGCAGACTCATGCTTTTGGACAAATGATCAGCGCGGCTGTCCCTGCAGTTAGCGGCGGCTGGGTAGTGGCTTTGCAGGATGGGATTTACAAGTTTCAGGAAGATCAGTCTTTGAAACTGTTGGCTCATGTAGAGAAAGATCTTCCCGGCAACCGGCTGAACGATGCGAAATGCGACAGCAAGGGCAGATTATGGTTCGGCACCATGAGCATGGAAGACAAACGGGATGCCGGAAGCTTATATGTGATGGAGCCGGGAGGCGAAGTGCGGAAGGTGCTGTCCGGTATCGGCATCTCCAACGGCCTGGCGTGGGATGACAGCCGCGGACTGATGTATTACATTGATACATTGACCCGGGGCGTGGATGTAATGGATTATGATCTGCAGAACGGTACGGTCAGCGGACGCAGAACAGTGGTGCGGTTCCCGGAAGGTGCGGGCGGACCGGATGGAATGACCATCGACAGCGAGGGAATGATCTGGGTGGCCCATTGGAACGGCGGCTGTGTCTCACGCTGGAACCCGCACACTGGCGAACAGATTGGTAGAGTTGAAGTACCTGCACCGTTTGTAACTTCATGCGCTTTTGGAGGCGGGCACCTGGATGAGCTGTATATTACTTCGGCGCGTAGCGGTATGAGTCCTGAGGAACTGCAGCGGTGGCCGCTTGCAGGCGGTCTGTTCAGGGTAAATACGGGCATCAGGGGAGTACCGGCGAATCGTTTTGCAGGGTAAACCCGGATAGTAGAAGCACATATGAAGCTAATGATTTTTTGGCGATCAGGGAACCTGCGGCTGGGGGGGAGAGAGAAGGCAATCTGGATGTGGCGGCGGCACTGAATGCGCTGCCGCAGCAGGAAGCGGGAGCTGTTCCGGCAACGCTAAGAGAAGTACTCGATGGAGGGGAAGCGGCGGTCATCCTTACCGGAACTTCCGAGAGTGTTATGATGGGGTATCCGCCGGAGAAGCAGATCTATCTCCAGCCGGGTGACGAAGTTATCGTGGAGACTGAAAAGCTGGGAAGGCTGACGAACCGCATGGTTGCGGAAGTGGCTTGAGCCGGGCAGTATGGCATTGCGTAGACAGGCAGCTGTAATCAGGCGGCAGCTGTATTGATAAGATGGATGTAAAAGAGCTGTTCATTTGCGGAGCTTGCAAAGGAACGGCTCTTTTTTACATAGCAGAAAGTAAAGCCGGGGTCCCCGCAAAGTACCTGAGTCAGCTTCCATACAAAGGCCCTGCTTTGTGGGGTTATTATAGTTACTTTGGGAAATATGTTGATTTTCTGTTGGGGGAGAAACAACGGCAGGAGTGTCGTGGTTGGAGCGCCTTGGGTGGGTTTATGTCGAAACAAAGGCAGAAATGCCGTTGGTGGAGCGCCGGAGGTGGGTTTGTGCAGAAAACAACGGCAGAGGTGCCGTTGGTGGAGCCCTGTGGGTTGGTATTTGCAGTAACAACGGCAAAACTGCCGTAATTGGAGCGCCGGAGGTGGGTTTGTGCAGAAACAACGGCAAAACTGCCGTTGTTGGAGCGCCGGAGGTGGGTTTGTGCAGAAACAACGGCAAAACTGCCGTTGTAGGAGCGCCGGAGGTGGGTTTGTGGGTAGTGTCAAGAAGTTTGTGTAAGAGTAGAGTATCTCTTTGGATTGTATCTTTTTAGGGTGTAGGGGGTTGTGGGTGCGGGGGTCCCCCCGCACCCACAACCCTGCAAACGCTCTACTCTGCGGCCGGTGGTACGGCCATCGAATAGCGTTCGTCAAATAACTTGCTGAGTTCCTTTTTCACCGTATCCATACCAAACCCTGGCACCACACGTTCCGCAAACCGTTCATTGTAGGCCGTCGCTTCCAAATATACGATTTTCTCAGCTGCATCCATGTTCGTCAGACTGTTCATGGGCTTGAGCCGCTTACGGATTTCCTTGTTCATTCGCTCGATCGGGTTC
>NZ_FNGM01000035.1 GCF_900102965.1 Paenibacillus jilunlii
AGCCCATTTATGGCTGGATCAGAGGTATTTATACCTCTCCTTTGGCACAACGGCATTTCTGCCGTTGTTTCCCTGCCATCTGCCGCGCGGCGCTTAACGCCTATCGACGCCTCCTGCCCCTCATTAATAGGAGGTCCGATCTATCCCTCATCACAAACAGGGGAAGCCAATTCCCCAGGCTTCCCCTGTTTGTCTGGCTCCCCCTATTCTTCTCTTACTAACTTCCCTTCTCTCCTAAATGCCAGCTTATGCCTCAGCCTGCAGCCGGAAGCACCCGCTTACAAAGTCCCGCTGAATCTCCGGCAGCGGCAATCCTGCCTGTATCAAGCGGTCGCCTCCATAGATTTCGCCGCTGTCCGCAATCCGGTAGTCCAGCTCCGGATTCAGTCCGCTCAGCAGCAGCGTCCGGCGCGGCGGGTGCGGCATAGCCAGCACGCGGAAGTAGTAGACCAGGGCTTCGCGCTGGTCGTCCGAAACGAACATCCAGGCTGTATCATTGCCTTCGAAGGGACTTTGCAGCCGATACAGGTTGCCCTGCTGCACCAGGCTGCGGATTTCCTTATAATTGGCCACCTGCGCCTTGGCCAGCTCCTTCTCTTCCGGGGTAAACTTCGTCAAGTCAAGCTCATAGCCAAAATTGCCGGACATAGCGACATCTCCCCGGAAGGACAGCGGTGTGATCCGCCCCACCTGATGGTTAGGCACTGCAGATACATGTGCCCCCATGGAGCTTACCGGATAGACCAGGCTGGTGCCATACTGGATTTTCAAGCGCTCTACCGCATCGGTATCATCGCTGGTCCAGGTCTGCGGCATATAGTAGAGCATGCCGGGATCGAAACGTCCGCCGCCGCTGCAGCAGCTCTCGAACAGAATATGCGGGAACGCCGAGGTTAGACGTTCGAGCAGTTCGTACAGCCCCAAGACATAGCGGTGTGCCGTTTCGCCTTGGCGTTCTGCCGGGAGTTGCGCCGAGCCAATTTCCGTCAGACAGCGGTTCATGTCCCATTTGATGTAAGCCACCGGAACGGTAGAGAAGATACGGCTGAGTGAATCATAAATATACTGCCGCACCTCCTCCCTGGTGTAGTCCAACACCAGCTGCCAGCGGGCTTCACTGCGGCGCCGGCCAGGAACATGCAGACACCAGTCGGGATGGCTGCGGTATAGGTCGCTGTCCGGGGAGATCATCTCCGGCTCAACCCAGAGGCCGAATTTCAGCCCATGGCCATTGACCCGGGCCGCAAGATCGGATAAACCGCCCGGCAGCTTGCGCAAATCCTCGGTCCAGTCCCCCAGCGAGGAATTGTCGGCGTCCCGTTTGCCGAACCAGCCGTCATCCAGCACGAACAACTCGATGCCGAGCTTCGCGCCTTCTGCAGCAATCGCCTCCAGCTTGTCGGTATTGAAATCGAAATACGTAGCTTCCCAGTTATTCACCAGAATGGGCCGTTCCTTGTCCCTGTACTGCCCTCTGCTGAGCCGAGTACGGTACAGGCGGTGGTAGATTCTTGACATTTCACCGAGACCCTGTCCCGAATAGACCATTACCGCTTCAGGCGTCTGGAAGCTTTCCCCCGGCTCCAGCCGCCAGGAGAAGTCAAAGGAATTCAGCCCGATTGCAAGCCGGGTTGTGCCAAAGGAATCAACCTCCGCCTCGGCTTCGAAGCCCCCGCTGTAGACCAGGGAGAAGCCGTACACCTCGCCCTGATGCTCATCTGTACCGTGCTTCGCCAGCGCGGCAAAAGGGTTGTGCTGATGGCTGCTCATTCCCCGGCGGCTCTGGATCGTAGTGCCGCCCTGCTCCAGCCGTCTGCGGGTGAGCTGGCTTTCCCGCGACCAGGCACCGGACAGGTAGATCATATCCAGGTTGGCTGCGGGCAGATCAACAGAGGCACTCAGCGCCCGCAGCAATTGCAGCGGTGCTTGACCGCCGTTTACAAACTCTACAGAACGGGCAATGACATCCCATTCCTTATACACGGTATAACGCAGGACAACATCCAGCTTGGCATAATCATCGCGGAGAATCAGCTCCAGGGTATCCGCTTCTTCTGCCGACTCCACATACACCGCAGGCAATCCGGCAAGCGGTGGTTTACCCGCCACAGCCTTATAGCCTGTGTAACGCAGCTCAGTAATACGTGTTCCGTCTTCCAGCTTCGCCTGATAGGCAGGAACGCGAAAATCCCCCGTCCCGTACTGCGGGTATTCCTGAGGCAAGCGGTCTAGTGAGCCATTGTTCACCAGTTGGAGCAAGCCGTCCAGATTGCTGCCGTGGCGCAGCTTTTTGCCCCAATAGACATGCGCCGGATAGCCGTTCACCAGCCCGATGATATAGCTCATGCCTTTACTTTGAAGGTGGAATATTCCCTTGTCCTCCTGTACCCAAATCGCCATGGACTCATTCCTTCTCTCCTGAAAGTTGTGCGGACTTACTAGGTTTGCCTTCACTGTATTTCATACGGTTTCCTGCAGCAGCGGATATTAGTTACAGCAGGCTCTCATCTATATAATCCGCCATTGTGTAAATCCCAAGGCCCTTCGGGGCAGCCGGAGTGAAGTCCTGCTCCCCGCTGCCGCTCAGGAAGAATTCCACGGTCTTCGATTCGCCCGGAAGCAGGTCGAAGAAATTGTCGGAGAAGATGCCTTCCTCATCTGCTGTCAAATACACGCCTCTGGCAAGCACATCGGTTGTGACTATGAAGCTCAGTCCACCGCTGCCCGGAACCTCTTCGATCTTAACTGCCGGCCGGGCCCATTGAATTTCTTTGCCTGGAACAAAGTAATGATGCTTGTGGTCAAGCTGCTGTCCGCCCGCCAGCAAAGTTGCAGCCAGCAGCACACGGTGAGGCTCGCGGCCCGCCAGCAATGCCGTAAGCTTCTCTGTAAACACAACGCCCGCCGAGTCAGGGGCAAGGGTCACCGGCTGCAGCCATTCCTGCAGCACAGCTCCGCCGAAGTCCTGCAGCCGGACCCGCAGTTCGCCTTCCAGCCCCTCCTGCCGGTCAGATACAGCGTGAATCCGGAGATTCTCCCCGTCGGAACCGTCGATGGAGAGGAGCAGATCCTGATAGCTTTTGCGTACCGTGTATTGCAGCGCCTTCCAGCGCCCGTAATAATCCATGCCCGCCCAGGAGGCAACCGGCCAGCAGTCATTCATCTGCCAGTACAGCGTGCCCATGCAGTAAGGCTTGTTTCTCCGGTGGCTTTCAATGGCGGTCCGCACGGCCTCCGCTTGAAGAATCTGGCTCATATACAGGAAGCTCTTGAAATCCTTTGGCCGGGGCAGATAGATATCCATGTATTCCTTAACTAGCAGATTGCCGCGTCCGTTCTTCTGATGAGCGAGCATTACTTCCGATTCCAGCTCCATATCGCGTTCTTCAGCATAGCTGAGCACCGATTTCAGCTCGGGGAAAGACTGGAAGCCGTATTCGCTCATGAAGCGGCCAACCTTGACATTGTAGTTCTCAAAAGGCTCGCTCCCATGCCATACGCCCCAATAGTGCACATCCCCTTCACCGGCCATCCGTGTAGCATGCTGGTTCAAGTCATGAGTCAGATCCCGCATCGGAGAAGATGCCCAGTAATCCACATCCGGGTGGCAGGAGGCCACGGCTTCAGGCAAGATATGGTGGAACACCGCCTCATAATCCCTCCACAGCTTCTCGCGGATCTCCTGGCTGAACTTTTCCTTCCAGCCCCAGCCCATGTTGTCCTCATAGTGCGACCAGGCCGAATCCATCTCATTATTACCGCACCACAAAGCAATGCACGGATGGTTGCGCAATCTCCGGACGTTATAGACAGCCTCCTCACGCACATTCTCCAGGAACGGCTCATCTCCCGGGTACATGCTGCAGGCGAACATGAAATCCTGCCAGACCAGCAGACCATACTCATCGCACAGCCGGTAAAATGTCTCCTCTTCATAGATCCCGCCGCCCCACACCCGCAGCATGTTCATATTGGAAGCGACAGCCGAAGCGATCTCATGACGGTAACGCTCCTCAGTAACCTCAGTAGAAAAACTGTCGTTCGGAATGTGATTGGAGCCCTTGGCGAATACACGCACACCATTCAGCTCAAAATAAAAGGAAGCGCCCCGGTCATCCGGCTCCCGGACCAGCTTGATCTCCCGCAGCCCGGTGGTAACTTCAGCTTGCGCTGCGGCCTCCCCTGCCTTCAGCAGTTCTGCACGAAAAGCAGTCAGCTCAGGTTTACCGAGGCCGTTGCACCACCAGAGACGGGGCTGATCCAGAACGATGTCCAGTTCCAGCCTCTGCTTGCCCTGTTGGAGCGAAGCGGATTTCGTCCATTCCCGGCCGCCGCAGCTGATCCGCAGCAGACCGTTCCATGCCGATGGAGCATCCACCTCCACGAGTGCAGTGAGCCGGGCTTCTTGTTGATTCACCGCATTCTGGCGGATATACAAATCAATAATAGCAACCTGATCTCTGCCTTCCAGAACAGCTTCGCGCCAGATACCGCTGGTCAGAAATCTTGGGCCCCAGTCCCAGCCGTAATGATAAGGAGCTTTACGGGCGAATACGCTGATCTGCTGTTCCCCGAGTCCGCCCAGCGCGGATTGGTCATTGGGCGCCGGGAGCGCATAGCCAAGCTGTTCCAGCTTCGGCAGATCCTCATGTACTACAGAACGGAACCGCACGCGGATCTCATTCTCACCAGCCCGCAGCAGTTCCTTGACATCTACGGTCCAGGCCCGGAACATATTATCCGCTGCGAGTGCGTGCACATCATTCACGTATACATCTGCATAAGTGTCTAGTCCTTTGAAAACCAGTTCAGCAACAGCACGCTGCTGCCACTCCTCGTGGAGCTGCAGAACCGTCCGGTACTCCCAGTCCTTCTTGTCGATCCATTGCAGTTCATGCTCGTTTTTTCCATAAAAAGGGGGATGGATCAGTTCATTGCGGAGCAGATCGGTATGCACCGTTCCCGGCACAGCTGCCGGAAGCCACTGTTCATCCCCGCAGGCTCTAAATTGCCAGTTGTCCAATTTCAGTTGTAGTTTCATGGAACCTCCTATAAGTTGTGTCAGCATACGCTTTCATGAATCGCTTTCAACCCTATTGTATTTTGTTATCCAATTGTTATCAACATGCTAATTATATTCTTTTAAAAAGAACAAATAAAGACAATAAATAATAATTCAAACCATTTATCGATCGGTAATTTCCCGCTATAATTACTAATGTAAACGCTAACAACAAACGAAAAGGGGAAAACGCAATGAATAAAAAGTTATTTTCGTTAGGTTTTGTTATGATTACATCCCTATCTTTAGCCCTGACCGGCTGTGGCTCCGGCAACAACAATAATAATGCCTCCACAGCCACTGACGAGCCTGCAGCATCTGCTAAGCCAGATAACAGCGGCGGAAATGCGGCAGCAACCACCGAACCGGCAGCGGCAGGCGGAGCAGACATCAGCGGCAAAATCACGTTCCTCACCAACAGAACCGACATGATCGGCAAAGAGTATGACGAATATGTAAAGCGCTTTAATGAGAAATATCCGAACATCAAGGTGGAATTCGAAGCCTCCCAAACCGACTACAACCAGCAAGCCAAGGTCAGAATGGCCAGCGGAGAGCTTCCGGATGTGATGTTCATTCCAACCATTCCGAACTCCGATCTGCCAAAATATTTTGCTTCCCTGGACGATCTCGGCTTGAACGACCAAATTACCTTTAAAGATTTCAAATCCTATGAAGGCAAGCTCTACGGCATTACAACGGGCAACTCCACCTCCGGTATCGTATACAACAAAAAAGCATTCGCCGATGCCGGCATTACCGAAGTGCCCAAGACCTGGGACGAATTCCTTGCCGCCAGTGAAAAGCTGAAAGCCAAAGGAATCATTCCGCTCGCTTCCAACTTCAAAGACAAGTGGCCGCTGAATAACTGGGTCTACGATATGCCGCGCATTATTGAAGGCAAAGCGGATTTCCCGAACGACAAGCTGAATTCCGATACGCCTTTCACAATGGATAATGGATATGGCAAGGCGCTTAGCCTGCTGAGAGAACTGAATGAAAAGGGCTATCTGGAAAAAGATATCAACTCCACCAACTGGGAACAATCGAAAAAGGACATCGCTTCCGGCAAGTTCGCCATGTATTTCCTGGGCAACTGGGTAATCAATCAAGTAATTGACGCAGGCACCACTTCTGATAATGTAGGCTTTTTCCCGCTTCCTTATGACAACTCAGGCAAACCAGCCGCTGCCCTCAGCCCTGACTTCTTCTATGCCGTGTCCAAGGACAGCAAAAATATCGACGCAGCCAAAGCCTTCGTGAAATGGATGATCGAAGAATCCGGATATGAAGATTTTGCCGGATTTATTTCACCGTTGAAAGGCAAGGAATCCAAGCTGCCCCAGCTGAAGGAATTCCAGTCAACCGGTGTGCAAATGCAGGAAGGAACTCCTGATGACGCCAAAGTTACTGAAATCAGCAACAAAGCGCAGATTGATATCCCGGCTATCGCCCAAGAATTCGTGCTTGCCAAAGATCCGCAGAAGGTGCTGGATAAATGGAACAAAGCCTGGGCCAATGCCAAAAAAGACCTCGGCTATTAAGATCTTAAGCTCACGTTGTAACGGCTAAGCCTCCATAACCACGGCGCAAAATGGATTATCGCCTTTACGGATAATCCATTTTGCCTTCAATCACAGAGTGCTCTCAAGGAAAGAAGGTCAAGCGATGTTCGGAACGTTATCCTATAACAAACAAAAAATGATTATTATCATATCCTTTCTGCTCATTCCGCTTCTGCTGCTGGCAACATTTACGTATTATCCGGCTCTCAAGCTCATCTACTACAGCTTCACGAACTGGGACGGCTACAGCCCCGAGAAGCCCTGGGTAGGCCTGGACAATTACCGCGAGGTGTTCAGCAATCCCGATATATTCAAGGTATTTGTCCATAACTTTGCTTATTTCGTCATGGGGGTTGTCCAGAACATCGTGGCTATCTATTTCGCTGTGGTGCTGAACAGCAAGCTGCGGGGCCGCAACGGATTCCGGATTATGCTGTTTCTGCCCTACATTATGAACGGGGTAGCAGTTGCATTTATGTTCGGTTATGTTTTTGATACCACCAACGGTTCGTTGAATCTGTTCCTCAACAATATTGGACTTACGTCTCTGGCCCAGACCAGCTGGCTTGGGACCGAAGGCCTCGTCAACTATTCACTGGCCTCCACCGGCTTCTGGCGGTTCATGGGCTACAATATGGTCATCTACATCGCCTCCCTGCAGGCTATTCCGCGTGATATTTATGAAGCGGCCAAGATCGACGGTGCCGGCTCTTTTCAGACCCTGTGGAGAGTGACTCTGCCGAATATGAAGGCAGTTATTCAATTGAATCTCTTCCTGACCGTTACCGGTGCGCTGGAAGTCTTCGACCTTCCGTTCGTGCTCACCAAAGGCGGCCCGGCCGGCGCGAGCCAGACTTACGTTCAGCGCGTAGTAGAAACTGCATTCGCCTATAATAATTACGGCCTGGCTTCAGCGATGAGTATTATCCTGCTCTTCTTTGTCGTCATTGTACTGCTGCTGCAGCAGCTCGTTCTTAGCCGGGGAGGAGACAAATAACCATGGCCCACACCAAATTCCGTTTTGTTGATTTTATCAAATACTTCTCGCTTCTGATCGGAGTGTTCGTTGTCCTCTTTCCTCCATATGTAGTTGTGGTCAATGCCTTCAAATCTACGGATGAGTTCAACTCCAGCAGTTCGATGGCACTGCCCAAAAGCTTCCTGAACTTCGACAACTTTGTCGCTGTCTTTCAGCGCGGGGGGCTGCTCAGCGGATTCGGCAATGTCCTCGTCATCATCATAATTACATTGACCCTGAACATTCTGTTTGGGACAATGGTTGCATACGTGCTTGGCCGCTTCTCTTTTAAAATGAAGCCTGTTGTATTCGGAGCTTACCTGGTCGCTACCATCATTCCCAGCATCACTACACAGGTTGCTACCTTCGGCATCATTAAGAATATGGGACTTTACAATACGCTCGGTGCCCCTATTGTTCTCTACATCGGTGCAGACGTGATCCAGATTATTCTGTATCTGCAGTTTATCCGCAACATTCCTGTGGATCTGGATGAAAGTGCCATGGTTGAGGGCGCTTCCCTGTTCAAAATCTACCGCTCGATCATCTTCCCGCTCCTGACCCCGGCGACAGCTACGCTGGTGATTCTGAAGACGATCAGCATTTACAACGACATGTACATCCCATACCTTTATATGCCCAAACAGAGCCTTGGCGTGGTCACCACCATTCTGATGCGCTTCCAAGGGGTCAACTCGGGCGAATGGAATCTGATCTGCGCTGCGATCCTGCTGATTCTGCTGCCGACAGTGGTTCTGTACTTTTTCCTGCAGCGTTATATTTTTGAAGGTGTAACCAGCGGGGCGGTTAAATAAGGGGGATGTCGGAGAGGAATAACAACGTGGTGTCAACGATCCTGAGGATTTTTCGCAAAATGTGGTTGTTCCTGGCTAACCTGCCGATGGAGCGGAAGCTGATTGTCGTGTTTGTATTTCTGATTTCTATGCCCATCACCTATGTCAGCTATCTGTCCTCCCGCTCCATGTTCAACTCCGTTCTGGTGAATGCCACTGAGCGGGCGGGTCAGATGACCTCCAACGCTTCGGATACCATTGACCGCTATGTGGCCGACCTGAAACGGTATACTTCCCTGCCGCTGTATAATACCGATGTGCAGCTTTATCTGACCCAGAAGAACACCGATTGGGAAAAAAATACCGGGATGTCGATGTTCCTCAGCTATCTGAAACACATGAAAAGCGAAATACTGGCGGTATATATGGCGGACCAGTATGATTCTGTTTTTTACGATACGGCTGTGGGCATTAATGAGATTTTTCCGGCAGAACGGCTGTCTACATGGAAAAGCCTCAGCGAAGCCGGAGGAACAGCCCCTGTCATTCAGGGCAGACACAGCATCCGGGTCAATTCATCCGCACAGCGGGAAGTATTCAGTGTTCTGCGCACCATTAATTCTGTAAGCACTTTGAAAAAAATCGGGATTCTCGTCTTCGATGTCGACATCAGCCTGTTCAAGGGGATTTTGGACCCGGTAAATGCCGTGACCCAGGGCAATACACTGGTGGTAGACGATCAGGGGAATCTCATGTACGCCGGCGAGGACAAAGAGGGGGAGACCCCGGAGGAACAGGCGCTCACCAGACAGCTGCTGCTGGATAAAGTGAAGCTGGATCAGGGGCATTTTCAGATCAGGCTGGATGGGGTATCCTATCTGGCTGTATATACTGTATCGAAGCAGACCGGCTGGACAACCCTGGTCACGATTCCGCTCTCCAGCATCCTCTCCCCGATGGAGAAAAACCGCAACACACTGATTCTGACGACGCTCGTCATTATTGCGTTTGCCCTGTTCGTCGCCACCATTATCTCTCACGCGCTGACTAAGCCCCTGAAATCAATGGTCCGGCTGATGAAGCAGGTTCAGCACGGCAATCTGGACGTCTGGCTGCACCCCAAATACAACGATGAAATCGGCATGCTTGGCAGCCACTTCAACCGGATGATTATCCGGGTCAAGGATTTGCTGCAGGAAGTCTCCCTAACGGAGAAAAGAAAACAGAAAGCCGATATGCGGGCACTGCAAAACCAGATTAACCCGCATTTCATTTATAACACGCTGGAATCCATCCGCATGCTGGCAGAGAGCAGCGAGGACCCCCGTGTAGCCAAGCTGACCTATCTTCTGGGATTACAGATGCGCTACGGCATTGTCCGCAGTGAAGAGATGGTCACGATCCGCCATGAGCTGGACCATGTGCGGAATTATCTGCATCTGCTCCAGATCCGTTTCCCGGACAAATTTATGCTGAATATTGCCGTGCCGGAGGCTTTTCTCCCGCTTCCCGTCATTAAGCTGGTTCTTCAGCCGATTGTCGAGAACGCGGTCTTCCACGGTCTGGAACCGAAGGAGGGTCCCGGAACACTGAGCATCAGCGGCTGGGAAGAGGACGGCAAAGCGGTATTTTGCATAGAAGATGACGGTGTGGGTATGGATGATAACACCCTGCGTGCCCTGAACGGCAGCCTGAGGAACGGAGCAGACGGCGAGATGTTTGGCATCGGGCTGCGGAATGTGAATGAACGGATTCGCCTGCATTACGGGCCTTCGTTCGGACTTAGCGTGAGCAGCGAGATTGGAAAGGGCACCCGTGTCACCCTGCGGATTGAAGACCTCTCCGGCCATCTCCGGGAGGAATAAAATGAGTTGTCTAAAGGAGGATATCCGGATTGCTGCGTATAGTGATTGTAGATGATGAGATTCTGATTCGCGAAGGCCTGGCCCGGATGATCAGCAAGGAGAGCCGGAGCTTTCTTGTCACCGGAACGTATGCCGACGGCAAGCAGCTGCTGGACGCCCTGCCCTCCCTTCAGATTGATGTGGTCATTACAGATATCCGGATGCCGCATGTCGACGGCCTGGAGCTGATTAAGCAGCTCAAAGCCGGACATCCCCATATCAGCACCCTGCTGATGAGCGGTTTCGTAGAATTTAATTATGCCCGGGAAGCGATCCGCAGCTCCGCAGTGGACTATTTATTGAAGCCAATCAACAAAGAGCAGCTTTTTGAAGTGCTCTACCGCCTGGACGAAGAACGGAAGAAGCTGCGGGAAAAGGAAGAACGCCACCGTTCCGGACTGCTTCTCTCGCTGCTGCATGTCGAGCAGCCGTCTGCAGTCCTGCTAAGCAGCCTTATTTTGCCCCAGCCTTTCTTCTCCGTGTTCGTGCTCAAGGGAAGCTCCCGGGATACCGTCTGCGCCTGCTCAGACAGTCTGCGGCAAGAGAAGGAATTATTGATGGACTCTCTGGAAATACGCAAGGGGCTGTACGTATGGATTTGGTATTCTGCTGAGCCCTTAACCGCTGCGGAATTGAATAGTATCGGCGGGCATATCCGCGAGGCAAGCGGCGGACAACGCCTCCATGCCGGGGTCAGCGGCTCCAGCAGTGATCCGTCCAGGCTTAGAGCGTCCTACCTGGAAGCCAAACGTGCCTGTGACGCGGGGATTTACAATTCGCAGCGGGTGCATTATATTACTGCTGAAGAGCTTGCAGCTGCAGATCTGTGCCTGAGCGATCCTTTCCCGGCACTGCGTGAGCCGCTGATTCATGATCTGCAGATTCTGAATGTGCCGGGGGTGCTGGAACATATCCATTCCTTGTTCTCCGTGCTTGAATCGCAGCGGGCTTGTCCTGAACACATTCTGCGGGCTTGCCGCGAGGTTGAGGACACAGCCCGTAAGGAGCTTCAGGAATTCGCAGCGGTGTACCGCGTGAACGGGGAGCCTCCGCTGGAGGAAGAGATCGGGTCCAGCATGAGCTTCAGAGAGATCGAGCAGGCCTTCATCTCCACCTTTTCAGCCGCACTGGGCGGCATCCGCGCCCACCGCCTGGAGCTGTCCGGAACCGCTGTCGAAACCGTGAAGCGCTGGGTATCGGCCAACTACAACCAGCATGCCGATCTGAATATGCTGGCAGGCATGGTGTTTTTGACGCCAAGCTATCTGAGCAAGCTGTTCAAGCAGGAGACCGGGCTGACCCTGACCGATTATGTGATTGAGATTCGCATCCGTAAGGCCAAGCAGCTGCTGAAAAATGCTCCGGATCTGAAAATCCATGAGGTCGGGGCTGAGGTCGGCTACCCCGATCCCGCTTATTTCAACAAGCTGTTCAAAAAAGTTGTCGGTGTCACCCCGAACGAATATAAACGCATTTCACTTGTGTAAGGAGATTGATCTCTTGCAGCCATGGTTACACCTATCGGATGAGCAGCACGGAATCCAGGTTTACGATACGACAGAATTATATGGCGAGACAGGCAGATTCCGTGTGCTGCAGTTCTCCGGGGACGCCATTCAGGGCGCCCTTGATCTGGACCACCCCCGGCGGGTGGTCTTTGAATACCCGCGGGCGATGATCCATTTAATGGAGGCAGGCGGGCCTTTTTTCGAGGATATATTTGTTATCGGGCACGGAATCGGGACGATCGCCGGTTACTTCGCCGAGAAGCGGTTTAAGATTGCCGAGGTGAGTGCGGAGGTTGTGGAGCTGAGCAGGCAGCATTTTGGGTACAGCCGGGATAATGTCATCGTCGGGGACGGGCGCCTCATTCTTGAGGGTGAGCCGGAACACCGCTATGACTACATCCTGCTGGATGCCTTCACCGCTGACGGCACGCCCCGGCATCTGATCTCCAGCGGCTTCTTCGCCCTGGCCCGTTCCAGACTGAACAGCCGCGGCTCCATCATCATGAACCTGATGGGCCGCAGCGAAAAGGACCGGCTGATGGGTGCCATCCACACGACAGTAGGCGAGTATTTTGAATACACTAAGGCTTTTGCCATCCCCTCCGAGGGCACGGCCGATATCCGCAACATCATCATCATGGGCAGCGCCCAGCCGATCCGTTACCAAGCCCGGCAGATGGCCGGATTTGTGGAAATCACGCTGGGGCAGGGTCATGTGATCCGGGATTAAGGCAACCCGAACTCCTGAACAACGGCTAAGCCGTATGTTTTTCATTTTTCCGCCCTGTTTGTTCCGGACTCCAGCGCGCTTAGCATCTTCAGACAATGGATGGAGCGCAAACCCGCTTAGTGTCAGCTCCACCATCCCCGCCCCCTCTTCACCCATCATATCCTTCTTGTACCACACTGTGCCGGAGCTGCCATACTCAAAAAAATCCTCCGCAAGCAGCAGCGAGAGCTGATGTGGTGATGTGCGCACCTCCGTAGTCAGCAGCTTCTCCTCCAGCCCGCAGATATGCTCACTCAGTGAAGCTTCATCCATTATGGTTCCTCTCCTTCCACCAGATTCCCCATTCATGCGTTTTTTTTGCTAAAATAGAATAGTCGGCGCATTTTAAGGCAATCCTAGCGCCAGTCACTGAAACGGAGGCATTACCTGTGGATTATATTATTCTGGACATCGAATTCAACGGCCGCAAATTTGCCAGTGAACACCCTATGGAGGTCATTGAGATTGGAGCCGTCCGGTTAGATGCTTCACTGCAATATAAGGATGAATTCTCGGCTTTGATCAGACCCATATACTTCTCCACCCTCAATTCATTCATTAAGAAAAAAACCGGCATCCCCCAAGAGGATATCGACGTGGCCGACCGGTTCCCCAAGGTGATTACCGCCTTCCGGGCCTGGCTGGATCAGAGCGTGGACGGCGTGCTGCTCCTGACTTGGGGCGGCGAGGATATGAAACGGATCATTCAGGATGTGCGCATGCATAAAATGGACGATGCCTACTGGCTCGCCGCCACCTATTTCGATCTGCTCAAAGGCGTGCTGCGCGCCCGCGGCCTCAGCAACGATATCAGCGTAGAAGGAGCGATGGCCCTGTTCGGGCTGGAGCCGTCCGGCTCCGCGCACCGCGCGCTGGACGATGCCAAGATGACTGCGGATATTTTCCGCGCCGTCTTCCCCGATCTTGACTTCGGGCGTTCCCAGCACTATGTGGACACCTTCTCCAATGCCAGAGAACGCAAAACCGTGAAGATCGCAATCAAAGCCATGAAGGCGCAAAAGATCGTTCCCACCTGGGAGCTGGTGGCCGAACACTATTTTCCGGGAGAAGACGCTTTAGCTGATCCCCGGAAGCTGGCGGAACTCCAAGCCTATTTTGCGGCACAGCTCGGTAAGAAATAACACAGCTCCATACCTGTAACTGGACAGCGGCAGTTTCCTTAGTGGGCATACTAGGGAGAGTGCCGCTGTCTGTTTCCAATCTAAGAATTCGTATGCGTCACCCTGTAAACCGGTTCTGCCCGCTGTAAATTAATGTTTGACATTGCCGTTACGTAAAGGTGTACAGTGATTTTGTAAGCAGCTGCTTGCAACTTGCGTTGAGGAGAGGCTATCCATGAACACACGCTGAAAAAGAGACGGAGGCTGAACAAGACTATGGAGTATACCGTGCAGAAGCTGGGGGCACTTGCGGGAGTCAGCACGCGAACCCTGCGGTATTACGATGAGATTGGCATTCTGAGGCCGGCCAGAATCAACTCCTCGGGATACCGTATCTATGGGCAGGCCGAGGTGGACCGGCTGCAGCAGATTCTCTTTTACCGGGAGCTGGGCTTAAGCCTTGAAGGGATTAAGGAGCTTGTCACCGCACCGTCCTTTGACGGAGCCCGGGCCCTGCGCGAGCACCATGAGAAGCTGCTTCAGCGGAAACAACAATTGGAGATGCTGATCTTGAACGTCGAAAAAACACTGGCCCAAACCGAAGGGAGAATAACGATGAGCAATGAAGAGAAATTTGCAGGCTTTAAGCAAAAGCTGATTGACGATAATGAGCAGAAATACGGGCAGGAAATCCGCCAGAAATATGGCGACGAGGCCGTGGAGAAATCCAACCGCAAGCTGAAAAATATGACGGAAGAGCAGTATGCCGCCATTCAGCAGGTTGAGGCAGAGATGTTCAGCGTGCTGGAGCAGGCGATGGAGGATGGCGATCCGGCAAGTGTGCTGGCCCAAAAAGCCGCCGACCTGCACCGCCAGTGGCTGACCTTCTACTGGGATACCTACTCTCAAGAAGCGCATGCTGGAGTGGCGCAAATGTATGTCGATGACGAGCGGTTCACCGCCTACTACGATAAAACCCGTCCGGGCACAGCTAAGTTTTTGAGAGACGCCGTGCATGTATACACTGAAGCTTCGAAGGAATAGGCTTATTCCTGGACTGGTCCAAATTAGGGCTGTTCCCATAAGTGAATGATTCTGCGAAGCAGCGATTCTCTGACACTAGAGAATCGCTGCTTTGTGCTTGTGCTTAACTGCTGCGTAGCTTAATTAGGGGGTACAGAAATCGGAACTTCCTCCATTCCTTTGTAATACTCAATCTTTGTGGCAATCTTCTCCAGGCTCCCGCTGAGCTTCCGCATCTGCTCTTCCACCCTGCTCTGGTGAGCTTCCAGCATCAGCCGCCGCTCATGGACGGTAGATGGCCCCTGGCTGCGCAGATCGGAATAGCGTTTCATTTCCCGGATCGGAATATTCAGCTCCCGCAGAACGACAAGGAATTGTACCCAAGACACATCCGCCTCCGAATAAGCTCGGTAACCCTGTGCATTCCGCGCCACGCCCTCCAGCATACCTACCTTCTCGTAATACCGCAGCGTATGCGAAGACAGACCCGTCTGACGGGACATTTCCTGAATGGTTAGTAAGTTATCCATGCTGAAATCATATCACACCCAATTACGGCTTGCATTAGAGCGCGCTCTAAACTGTAATCTGGTCATAGGGTACAAAATTCATTTTCAATGGAGGTTTTCTTATGACTACAGAACGTTATGAACGCGGTTGGGAAAAGTTGATGGAGGTGGATGGCTCCGGCGGGGCAAAGGTGATTGAGTCGCTGCAGGATATCTCTCCCGATTTGGGCCAATTTGTGATTGAATTTGCTTTTGGCGACATTTATTCCCGCGAAGGGCTGGACTTAAAGCAGCGCCAACTCATCACCATTTCCTCGCTTACCACGCTTGGCGGCTGCGAACCTCAGCTCACCGTGCATATCAATGCTGCACTTAACGTGGGACTATCCCCCAAAGAGATTGTCGAAGCGATCCTGCACTGCACGCCTTACGCCGGTTTTCCGCGGGTGCTCAACGCCACCTTTGCAGCCAAGGAGGTTTTTAAAGAACGGGGGCTGACGGTACACCCCAATATTGATCCTCAGGAGGCATAGCCGGGAATCTGATGCCTGTCGCATGTATCTCACCATTGAAAAAGGAGCTGCCTCTTAGGTCAAGGCAGCTCCTTTCTTATATGCCGGGGTAAATTGAACAGTTTTATTGCGTACTGGTCGTGACTAGTCCAAATCCTCATCCGTATACAGCACTTTTGCCGTGTAGGCATCGATCCCTACTTCTGTCGTAACCTTGCCGTTTCTGACTTCTACCTCATACACCAGGCTTCCTTTATTCCGGTCCAGGTCGATCTCCACAACCTTTCCCTTCACTGCTGCAGATGCAGCCTCTCCCGCCCGGGCTGCACTGATCACCGCTTTGTCCTCCGCTGTGGCTGCAGGCTGAGTATCATCATCGTCCTCATCGTCCGCTTCCTCGCGCACGCTTATAATACTGCCTGTATACGCATCGACCCGGACATCAATCTCCTTGTTTTGCTGCTGGATATCAACCTCATAATAAGCACCGCTGGGCTTTTTCTCCAGATCAATGCTCTCCACCCGGCCCGGTGCTGCCTTCAGCGCGGCCTGTTCTGCCTTGCTAATGCCGATCAGTGTCTTGCTTGTGCCCGCCGAAGCGGAATTCCCGGCAGAAGCCGCCTGGACCTCACTGATACTGTATGCTCCTCCGAGTAGAATAGCCGCTGCGGCTATACTGCTCCATAACTTCTTTTTCATGATTGTCGCCTCCTGTTTCTCATTCTGACCTGCTCATGTCTTTACTATAATGAGCTTGTATGAGAAGAAGGGGACAGGAAGATTAGAATTTGATGAGAAATGGCTTAAGAGTTATCCTCGTCCTGATTTTCCCAGGTGACAGACATAATGCTTCCCGAAATGGCGTCTACCTGGACTACGGCCTCGCGCTTGTCGGGGGTATTGATCTCCACCAGATAAAAAGCACCCGATTCATTGATTCCGGTATCTACGTCATCCAGTTCTCCCGGCACCTCCTGCAGAGCCAGTTGGGCCGCCTCTTTCTCCGACACCACCCGCTGCGGGGCCGCCGAAGGCGGTTGCGATGCTGCAGCAGCTGTCGGCGGCACCGAAGATGGCTGCGGCGTGGGCGGGACAGGCGGGGCAGCGGCTGCCTCCAGCTGTACGATAGAGATAACCTCCCCTGTGGCCCCATCCAGCTTCAGCTCGTATCTGCCTTGAGCCGTTTCGAGTTCCGCTACATACTTCCCGGAATGCAGGCTGAGGCTCAATATATTTCCTGCATATTCGTCCAGTACATGCTGCTTCGCCTCTTCTGACGTGAGCAGTTGTGGTGATTCCGGTGTAAAGATCCTAAATCCACAAGACAATATAAGCACAACCGCAGCAATCACCCACAAGACTCTGGGCAGCAGCTTAGGGTTCACCGGCTGCTTATTCCTCATGATTGTTCCCCCTTCATCGCCGCAACCCGGATCACAACCGAAGTGCCGACGCCTTGGGTACTCTCCATAGACAGCCTGGCCCCGATGGCTCCGGCAATTTCTGCAGCGAGCGACAATCCAAGTCCTGCCCCACCGTCCTGGCGGCTTCTGGCCTCGTCCACTCTATAGAAACGGTCGAATATTCTGGGCAGCTCCGCCTCGGGAATACCAATCCCCCGGTCCGTAATCCGGATAATAGACTCCGGCCCAGAGGATTCCAGGGCAATATTGATTTCTTGATCACTATACTTGCGGGCATTATCCAAAAAAATGAACAAGAGCTGTCTCAGCTTGGCCTCGTCGCTGTATCCGAGAACCCGGCCTTTCACCGTCACCGCTACTTCCCTGCCGTAGGCATTCTTGAAGGCCTTGGCTGAGGACAGGGCCAGCTGCTCCAGATCAACCATGCTCATGGACAAGTTCCACTCTTCGTGATGTTTCGCCAGGAGCAGCAGCTGTTCGGTCAGTTCCTTCATCCGAATGGCTTCGGAATGAATCGCTTCTACCGATTCATTGAACAATTCGGGATGATCCAATCCCCGCCGCTTAAGCAGGCTGGCATAGCTTTCGATCACCGTCAGGGGTGTGCGCAGCTCATGGGAAGCGTCCGATACGAATTTTTCCTGCTTAACAGCATTGCTCTCCAGCAAAGCGATCATTTCGTTGAATGTATGCCCCATTTCGACCAGTTCATCCTTCGATGTGTCATCCAGCTTCAGCCTGGTGAATTTGCCGCTGTGTTTGACTTCCCGCATAGTGGCAGTCATTTGGACAATGGGACGCATAATCAGACCGGACAGCACTCTGCTGGAGAGCAGGAGCGGCAGCATGGCAAAGAGGGTTACGCCCGCTAGCACTAGCCTCAGAACCCGAAGCGTGCTCATCGTGCTCTCCAGACTTTTGAACATTTGGACATTCATTACGCTCCCGTCGATCCAGATGACCGGAACGGTCACAAAAGCATAGGAACGCCCCCCTGCCTTAATAACTCCACTATGTTTGTCCTTATAAAACTCCGGATCGAGCCGGCTGATATCCCCTTCAGCCGCTGAAGTCACCGGAGCAGGCCCGCTTCCGTCCGGTCTCAGCAGCCGCAGCATCCCCTCTATCGGGACATAAGCGCGGAGCAGCTCCGGTGCAGAAATCGCGCGGCCTGCCCTCCGCAGATCGGCGGCTGTCTTCACCGTCTCCGCATCAGCCTGATCCAGCTGGTTATCTATCGACATCCGGCTGAACATAAAGTAGATGACCAGGTTCATGATTACCAGAAGTACGGCAAACAGCACGCTGGAATAGAGATAAATTTTGCTGCGCAGCTTCATGGGGATTCCTTCAGCACATAACCGATGCCACGGACCGTATGAATCAGCTCATTGCTGTTGTCCTGGGCGATTTTTTTGCGGACATAGCGGATGTAGACATCGACAACATTGGTATCTCCATAATAATCGTACCCCCAGACTGCTGTCATGATCTGCTCCCTGTTCAGCACCTGGCGTTTATTTTTCAGCAAAAACACCAGCAGATCGAACTCTCTCGGGGTAAGTTCAATTCTCCTGCCCGCCCGCATGACCTCACGCGTGATTTCGTTCAGCTCAAGGTCATCCGCCTTGAGGCTTTCACTTTCCTCCGTTTTCCGGTTGGCCGCCAGCCTCAGCGCAGCACGTACCCGTGCCAGCAGCTCTTCTATCTGAAAGGGCTTGGTGATATAGTCGTTTGCGCCAAGATCCAGCCCCGACACCTTGTCTTCCACAGAGCTTTTTGCGGTCAGCAAAAGAACAGGAGTCTCGGCATCATTACTCCGGATACGCCGCAGCAGCTCTATTCCGCTGAAGCCGGGAAGCATCACATCAAGCAGCAGAAGATCGGGCTGCTTCGTCTGATACAATTCAAGCGCCTGATGGCCGTTCCCGGCAATCGACACCAGATAACCTTCGCACTCCAGCTCAATTTGCAGCAACCGGGCGATTTTCTCTTCATCCTCTACAACCAGAATCATTTCCGGCATATGTGATCCCTCCCTTCAACCCTATTCCCGGTTAAGCCGATTCGTCTGCAGCGAATCCGTCAAGCCCGAAGCCCCTCCACCGGCTATAGACTGCGGTGCAGCAGCTCCAGCACCCTCCGCAGCTCGGCTACAGCGACCTGGCCCGGGGCCGAAGGCTTGTGTGCCGCGCCAAAAGTCAGCGCCGAGCCGAAGATTTCTCCGGCCAGACGGCTGATTACACCTTCTCCTGCCATGGACATCGTAATGATCGGACGGTCCGCATATTGCTCCCGCATCGTATTTGTCGCTGCCAGCAAGGTCAGCACATCGCCTGCCTGCTGCGGCATCACAGCAATCTTCGGCAAGTCACCGCCGAGCTCCTGCGCCTGGCGCAGCCGGGAAACAATCTCCTCCCGGGACGGCGTTCCGTGGAAATCGTGATTCGAGACGATCACAAACACCCCGCAGGCATGGGCAGCGTCAATCAGCCCGCGGACAACGTTCTCCTCATTGAACAGTTCCACATCGATAATATCCACATAGCCGCTTTCTGCGGCCGCTTGGTTCAGCCGGATATAATATTCCGTGGCGATCTCCCGCTCGCCGCCTTCCCTGGCGCTGCGGAACGTGAAGATCAGCGGAATATCCGGCAGGACGGAGGAGATCTCAGCCAGCGTTTTCCGGACTGCCGCAAGATCCTCCACCTCTGCAAAAAAGTCGCTCCGCCATTCCACCAGATCCGGTGCCAGCTCCTTCAGCGCCTGGGCCTCTGCCACCAGCTCGGACATTGCAGTACAGACCAGCGAAACGCAGATTTTGGGAATCCCCTCCCCGAGGGTTACATTTTTAACGGTTACAGTACCGCTCATTTTTTCAGCTCCTTATTGTATCAGCATATAGCTAAGCTCACTTTACCGTTCAGCAGCGTCCTGCAGAAACTGCTCAACCTCCGGCAGATACGGCAGCGAAGGAATCGCCCCCTGCTTGCCTACCGCAAGCGCACCGACCGCATTAGCAAATCTGGCTGCTTCGGCCAGTGTTTTGCCTTGGGTAAGCTGCCAGGCCAGGGCTCCGTTAAAAGAATCTCCGGCAGCTACCGTATCCACGGCTTGCACCGGAAATCCGGGAACATGCAGGCTTCCTTCCTTATTCACAATCAACGCCCCTTTGGAGCCGAGGGTCACGATGACGTTCTGTACGCCTTTTTGCAATAACTTACGCGCCGCCTGCTCTGCCTCATCAACACTGTTCACGGCCATTCCCGCCAGGATGCCCGCTTCCGTCTCATTAGGAGTCAGGTAGGTTACATGCTGCAGAAATTCATCGTCAAGCTCCCTGGCCGGGGCCGGGTTCAGGATCACCGGAATTCCATGTCTATGTGCGATAGCGGCAGCATGTGCACACATCGCAAGATCCGTCTCCAGCTGCATCACCACTATTTCCGCTTGGCTGATGACCGGCTCCAGTGCTGCGATATCCGCGGGTCCCATCTCGATATTGGCGCCAGGCACAACGATAATCCGGTTCTCCCCTTCTCCGTCCACCACAATAGAGGCGACCCCTGTAGTCTGCGTTTCACTTCGCCCTATATGCTCAGTACCGATCTGCTCCCTGCGCATCACTTCAAGCAGTTCGCTGCCGAAGGTATCCCTGCCCACTCTGCCGATCATCCTCACATCTGCGCCGAGACGGGCTGCCGCTGCTGCCTGATTCGCGCCTTTTCCGCCTGGAGACAGGGTGAAGCCCTGTCCGAACAATGTCTCACCGGCATTTGGAGCCCGGCTTGTCCGCACCACCAGATCCATATTCAGGCTTCCTATTATCACTATGCCCATTCTTTTCACCATCCTGACTTGTTACTCTCTATCTTACTCGGGATTACTAAGGTTTATCAAACCCCATTCCGCTTGAACGGACAGAAACGGTGTGCTGTTCTTATGGACCAGTGCATCCTCATATACTTAAAAGACACGGCAAAAATTGCCGTGTCTTCTCCTGAATGTATAGCTGTTCAGCGCCTGCAAAAGAATACTGCATTACCCGAGGCTGCGCAAGGCCTACTTTTCGTAGATGACTACGGATTGGGATTCCGGCTCCCATTTTACAGTAGCTTTCAAGGCTTCACTGACAAAGCGGGCTGGCACTACCGTATTGCCTTTTACGATTGCCGGCGCCACCTGAAGACTAACAGCTTGTCCGTTGACATACGCAGTCTTTTTATCAATAAACAGCTTCACTGTATTCCCATCCCGGGTCATGGTAACAGAGCGCTCCTGCGGGTTCCAGACCACCGCGGCCTCCAAGGATTCAGCAATGGCTTTGAACGGTACTAATATGCTTCCCCCGGTCTGAACGGGAGCGACGCCAGAGATGGACTCTTCACCGTTAACGTAGAGCCTTATCCCTTTTTTGCCGGTTTGCGCATACAGCTTGCCCAGCTTTTTATAAGAATTCAGATTCTTCACATTAGCCAAAATGGCTTCTTTCTGTACGTACACGGCATCGGTTACGCTTCCTTTTTGATTCAGCATCTCCGCAAGCGCCGTCAACGCAGCATCCTTGTCTTTAATCGCTTCCAGCCGGGTCTTCATTTCTGGAGTCAGTTCAGTGTTGTAGCGGGTTAACAAAAGCTCGGCGATAACTGCCCCTGCCGGCTTATCCTGCACATTTTCGATCGCATGCAGAAGTCCCTTATATCCATTGTGACCCTTATCTCCATATGTAGCATATGTAGCGGTAGTGACGCTTTCTTTATTCACTTCTTTGCTTTGCTCTTTGTCCTTGTCTTTGTTCTCGTCCTTGTCCTTATCCTTGTCCTTGTCTGCTGCCGTTGATCCATTAGCTGGCACTCCAGCAGCTTCAGTTGCAGCTTCTGCTTTGCCTTTGCCATTGCTGGCGCCTTTTCCGTTACTGTTTTCGGATTTTGCCAGTGCCGCTCCCGACAATACGCTAATGGCCAGAAAACAGCTTGCAAGGATACTGAGGATTTTTTTCATGTGTTCGGTTCCCCCTATGTTGTGGTGTATTTCATTATTTATTTCGGCTGCCAGCTCCAGCTTTATAAGAAAAAAAGGACTTTTGGTAAAATAAGCTCGGGCCGCAAATGGCAACGCTACTATGGCACTAGCTAAGGGGACCTACTTTACAGAAGCCTTCATGCCTTATGAATTACATTTCATAAGATTATCCGGTTTACAAAGTTCGATATGCATTTTTCTGGAAATGTGCTAAAATAGGTGTGCAATCGATTCCACAAAAGTTTTTTTAGTCATTTGAGCAAACGTTTGCACCTTAGATCAAGCCTGCAGTTATACCAGATTTTATTCTAATTATTATTTAGGAGGCTTATCAAGTGAACGAGAACCAATTACCGTCAGTAGCTTATTTCAGCATGGAGTACGGACTGCACGCCGACTTCAAAATGTACGCCGGTGGCCTGGGCATTCTGGCCGGAGACTACATCAAGGGCGCCAAGGATATACAGGCTCCGATCATCCCCATCGGTCTCAAATGGAAGCAGGGCTATACGGACCAGAAGATCGATGCGGCCGGCAATCCTTACGACTCCTATCACAACAATGTCTATGATTTCCTTGAGGATACTGGAGTGAAGGTTACCGTTAAGGTCCGCAAGATTGATGTAGTCTGTAAAGTATGGAAAACCGACCGTTTCGGCAACAATCCCCTGTATCTGCTCGATACGGATATTCCCGAGAATGGCGACGCCTGGATTACAGGCCAGCTGTACGGCTGGTTTGGGGAAGAGCGGATTGCGCAGGAGATTGTGCTTGGGATTGGCGGAGTCAAAGCCATGCGTGCGCTGCAGATTCCAATCGACGTCTACCACTTCAACGAAGGGCATGCAGCGCTGGCAGCCATCGAGCTGATCCGGGAGAAGATGTCCGGCGGCAGCTCCTTTGAAGAAGCCTGGAAAGCTACCCGGGAAGAGGTTGTGTTCACTACACATACACCGATTAAGGAAGGCAATGAGACGCACCCGCTGGACCGTCTGGAGTATATGGGCGCTTTTAACGGCTTGACCCGTGACCAAATGGAGCGGATCGGCGGCGATCCGTTCAATATGACGGTGGCCGGTCTGCGCCTGTCGCGTATTTCTAATGCTGTCGCCCAGCTCCATGCCGATACTGCAAATAAAATGTGGAAGGAAGTCGCCGGCAGATCGAATATCATCGGCATCACCAATGCCATTCATACGCCTACCTGGGTGGATGAACGGATGACCCGCGCTTTTGAGAAAGGCGGCGACCTTTGGGCCACCCACAAGGAAATCAAAGGCGAGCTGATCAGCTTCATTAAAGAACGCTCCGGTATTTCGCTGAATGCGGACAATCTGCTCATCGGCTTCTCCCGGCGGGCTGCCCCTTACAAACGCAGCGATCTGATTTTCTCCCAGCCGGAGATTATCGAGCCTTATCTGGAGAGCGGGCGTATTCAAATCGTCTTCTCCGGCAAAGCCCATCCGCTGGATGACACCGGCAAAAAAATCGTCAGCAACCTTGTAGCGATGATGAAAAAATATCCGAAGAGCGTTGTCTTCCTTGAGAATTACGATATGACAATTGGTGCTATGCTGACACGCGGCTCTGATATCTGGCTCAACAATCCGCGCCGTCCGCTGGAAGCCAGCGGGACCTCCGGCATGAAAGCTGCCATGAACGGTGTGTTGAACTGCTCCATCCTCGACGGCTGGTGGCCGGAAGCCTGCATTGACGGTGAGAATGGCTGGCAGATCGGCGGCGGCTTCGAGACTACAGACTTTACTGTCCTGGATAAGCACGACAGCGATGCCTTGTACGACACTCTTCTGAACCGCGTACTCCCAACCTTCTACGGGGATAAGAATAAATGGGTCCAAATGATGCACAAAAGCATCGAAACCACCCGTACCGAGTTCGCGAGCAAACGGATGCTGGAAGAATACTACAACCGGATGTACATCAAAGGTTAACCTGTTAGCCGAAGTCCCGCCTGCAGCTTCTATGGCTGCAGGCGGGGCTTCTTTTTTATGTGCTGCTGGCGCCGGATACTCTGTTGCGTCCGCTGGTTTTCGCCAGATACAACCCCTTATCGGCGCGTTCCATAAGCCGCGCAATCTCCTCCGGATTCGCAGCTTCACCTGCGGCTGCGCCAATGCTGACCGTAAGGCAGGTACTGACCCCGGAATACTCATGAGGAACCGCCAACCGCTGAACGCGCGCGCGGATTCTTTCACTAAGCTCCATTGCCCCGTCCACCCCGGTATCAAACGCTGCAGCCACAAACTCCTCGCCCCCCAGCCGGGCGGCAAACTGCCGTTCTCCCACCATTTCCGCATGAATCGCCTGTGCCACTTCTTTGATGATCCGGTCCCCTTCAGCATGTCCATAGTTGTCGTTGAACGGCTTAAAATAATCGATATCGATCATGAGTATGGCAACCAGACTGAAAGGTTCTTCACTTTGGTTTAAAAGCCGCTGCATTTGTTGATCAAAGGCCCGGCGGTTTGGAATTTCCGTCAGCGCGTCAATCAGCGATAACCTTTGCAGCTCCCCGTTTGCCCGGGCCAGCTCCAGATGCACCTTTTCATTGCGGATAATTTGCTCCTCCAGCTTCCGGTGGCTGGTTCCCAGCAGAATCCGGTTGTAATAATTGCTGCAGAAGTTCACATACAAAATTCTTGAGGCCATCCAGGTAAAGAAAAGGAACAAGGTCAGATTGATATAATGGCCAATCAACACATTCGAAGACGGCTGAAAAAAAGGAAGCCCAATATATAAAAGCCCTCCAGAGACTGTATACAGCCGCAGTACCATCTTGTTATTGAAATAAAAAATGACCGAAATCCCCACCAGGTTAATAACAAAGGCCATAACAGCCCCGTACAGCCGCTGATCCGACAATGTGACGGCAGTGCCCCAGACCACAAATGTATACGCATATATGGTGAACAGCTTCTCATACAACCGGTAGCTGCCCTCCATCAGCTTGGCATCTCTTTCATAGGCGGTGGCTGCAAGCAAAAAAGCCACATTCAGCCCAACCATAAAAACATACATCATAAAGTAAAAGCTGAAGTGAAAGCTGTCATGAAGCTTGGCAATGGATGCGGCCAGATCAATTACTGCCAAAGCCGATTCAATGCCTATGATGATTCTGGCAAACAGCTTGCCCCTGGAAATATTTTCGCTTAACGTAAGCATGCGTAGTTCTCTGCGTTCCTCCTCTGTCAGCGTGAACGGCAGTCTGATCAGTCGGTCCAGCATGTTGTCTCCTCCTCGCCGCATGGGCTCCACGAAACTCCAACAGAATAATTATCGTTCATTCTTAAGCCTGAGCACAACAGAAAATTCAGGCTATTGCAGACTTATTTAAAATAATTCTAAATAAGTATTGATATTTATAAATTTTTTGATAATATAATATTTATACTTATTCTAAAATCAAATCCTAATACGAGGTGGAATTATTCATGAGCGATAGCCATAACAAACTTACAACAAGCTGGGGAGCACCTGTAGGTGACAACCAGAATTCAATGACTGCCGGTTCCCGTGGACCCACACTGCTGCAGGATGTTCATTTGCTGGAAAAGCTGGCACATTTCAACCGGGAGCGTGTTCCGGAGCGTGTAGTTCATGCCAAAGGTGCCGGAGCCCATGGTTATTTTGAAGTCACTCAGGATTTGTCCAAATATACCAAAGCAGCCTTCTTATCGGAAGTGGGTAAACGCACGCCGATGTTCATTCGCTTCTCTACAGTAGCCGGAGAACTGGGGTCTGCCGATACTGTGCGCGATCCGCGCGGCTTTGCTGTGAAATTTTATACTGAAGAAGGCAATTATGATCTGGTCGGCAATAATACGCCTGTCTTTTTCATCCGCGACGCGATCAAATTCCCGGACTTTATTCATACTCAGAAACGCCACCCGCAGACCCATCTCAAAAACCCCAATGCCGTCTGGGATTTCTGGTCCCTTTCGCCGGAGTCGCTGCACCAGGTGACGATTCTGATGTCAGACCGCGGCATACCGGCCACTCTCCGCCACATGCACGGCTTTGGGAGCCACACCTTCAAATGGGTGAATGCCGAGGGAGCGGCAGTGTGGGTGAAATACCATTTTAAAACAGAGCAGGGTGTTAAAAATCTCGATGTGAATCTTGCCGCTCAAATTGCCGGGGAGAATCCGGATTATCACACCGAGGATTTGTTCAATGCGATCGATAAAGGAGATTTCCCCGCCTGGAGACTGCATGTGCAGATTATGCCTGCAGAAGATGCCGATACGTACCGTTTCGATCCCTTTGATGTAACCAAAGTATGGTCGCAAAAGGATTATCCGCTCATTGAAGTAGGCCGCATGGTACTGGACCGCAACCCCGAGAATTATTTCGCTGAGGTGGAGCAGGCTACGTTTTCTCCTGGTTCCTTTGTACCGGGAATAGAAGCTTCACCCGATAAAATGCTGCAGGGCCGCCTCTTCGCCTATGGAGATGCCCACCGCTACCGCGTAGGCGCCAATCACAACCAGCTGCCTATCAACCGGCCGATTGCTGAGGTTAACAATAACCAGCGCGATGGCGCCATGATTCATGGCAACAACGGCGGCAGTTCCGTCTACTACGAGCCGAACAGCTTCGGCGGAGCGACAGAGTCCCCGGCGCACAAGCCGGCAGCTTTTGACGTCTCAGGGAAAGCCGACAGCGTCTCTTATGATCATGACGATCACTACACCCAGCCCGGGGACCTCTACCGGCTGCTGAGTGAAGAAGAACGAACACGTCTTGTCCGCAATATCGTTGGTGCAATGACACCTGTTGATAAGGATGAGATCAAGCTCCGGCAGATCGGCCACTTCTACAAAGCAGATCCTGAATTCGGCCAGCGTGTAGCCGCCGGTCTGGGGCTGGCAGTACCACAGCAGGGCGAGTAACTCTTCTGCGCTCTATTCACGAATACCCCCCGGCCTGATGACCGGGGGTATTTATGTATGAAATACAGGCTCCACGCTATTCATTAGCTTTCCAGCAAGTTCGTATTCAAGTTGAATACCTCCCATGATGCTGTAATCCGAGCTGCTCACTTTTGATAAAGCCCCATCCACTGCTCCAACTGCACCTTCAGCCCTTCTCTGGCCGAGGCCGGTTCGAGAATCTCCGCATTCGGCCCATACTGCAGAATCCACTTGGTGAATTCCTTTTCATTATTGACAGTCACTTCAAACAGCAGGCTGCCATCATTCTCATCGCTCATCCAGGGATGAACGAACAGCTCTTCTTCTTTAATATAACGGGCGATCTCGGGATGAAACCGCACCCTGAACTTGATGTTTTTGCTGCCACGGTCGATGGACCAGGTGTTTTTCAGATATTTTTTTATATTAAAATTGCCTTTATCAAAGCCCCGGTCAGTCACCTCCACCTCCTGAAAACGGCTGATGCGAAAAGTGCGGATCGCCTGCTTAAGGTGACAGTACCCAATCAGATAAAAACGCTGATCCCGCGGAATCAGGTAATACGGATCAATCTCGCGCTGTGTAAGCGCATTGCGGGATTGGGAATGGTAGATGGCCCGGATACTCCGCTGCTCCAGAATGGCACCAATGATCGGCTGCAGGAAATTCCGGCTTTTTTTGCGGTATGCAGGTTTGCCCATTTGAATAATATCAGCAATATTTTCAAGTATTCCGTTTTGTTTGGATTTTTCCTTCAGATGGGTGCCCATGACCTTGTCATACGCAGTGTGGAATCCTGGGGGGATTTTGTCCTGATTCAGAAATGAGGGTAAAAGAGAGAAGGCCAATGCTTCCTGTTCGGAGAAATCCAGCGGATAGAGAAAAAACTTTCCCATAAACTTATAGCCAGTCCCCCTGCCCTCGTTCGTAACAGGTGCAAAATGGCTAATGATTTCCAAATCCCTGTAGACAGTCCTAATGTTCACATCACATCTGATGGCCAGAGCCGAGGCGGTAATTCCGGGATTGGATTGGATGGCGTTGATAATCTTGAAGATTCGAATTACTTTGTCAGTCATTACTGTAAGCTCCTTAATTTCCTGTTAGTCATGGTCGTTGTACTCGCCACCATAATAATATCAGTTCCCCCCACTCCCTGACCGCCAGCAAAAATACAATACAGTGAAAATCATTAATAAAATGAAGAGAAAAAATCCTCTGTTAGCCCCCTCATCATATGATTTCGCATTCGTCCAATATCGTGCCATTATACGTGCTTATATGAAACGCTCCTTTCCCCAGACGTCCAACCTTCCCTGCTCGAACCAGTAACAAACTCAAGAACTCAAGTGGAAAAAGTGAACTTAAATCTTACCTATGCGGCCTCCCTGGTAGTGCTAGTTGGAAAAAGGATAACTAATTCAGTTGATTCGCACTTTCTACGATGAATTCGCTTAAATTAACTTTACTTTTTCCCACTATTCCATATTCAGCAAGCTTTTCAGGCTATTTAAGTGGACTAATTCCACTTCACTTGTCTGCAGCCCCATGTGATACTACTCTCCTCCCCCCGTTCCTCCTGCAGAACTCCTGCAAAGAAAGAATCCACAAAAAGGAAAGCTTAGTTTCCTAAACAACAGAAAAAGAACCCCTGCTCACAGCAAGGATTCTTCTCATTAATATTTAAGCGGGTGATGGGAATCGAACCCACGCTATCAGCTTGGAAGGCTGAAGTTCTACCATTGAACTACACCCGCACAGGTGTAAAATCGGGATGACACGATTTGAACATGCGACCCCCTGGTCCCAAACCAGGTGCTCTACCAAGCTGAGCTACATCCCGTAATTATGGCGCGCCCTGAGAGATACGGCCGCTTACGCGTCCGATTGCGAAGTCGTGCTATCGAAGCTTATGCTCCAATGAACTCATTCGTTCGAATCTGAGGGGCACTTTGATGAATCAGGAAGTATAAATGGCGCGCCCTGAGAGATTCGAACTCCCGACCTTTTGATTCGTAGTCAAACGCTCTATCCAGCTGAGCTAAGGGCGCAAAATCTATATGGAGCGGACGACGGGAATCGAACCCGCGACCCTCGCCTTGGCAAGGCGATGCTCTACCGCTGAGCCACGTCCGCAAAAACATGGTGCGCGTGAAGGGACTTGAACCCCCACGTCGTGAAACGCCAGATCCTAAGTCTGGTGCGTCTGCCATTCCGCCACACGCGCACACTTCAGAAGAAAAATGGTGAGCCATGAAGGACTCGAACCTTCGACACCCTGATTAAAAGTCAGGTGCTCTACCAACTGAGCTAATGGCTCTCAAATATGGCTGGGGATATAGGAATCGAACCTATGAATGACGGAGTCAAAGTCCGTTGCCTTACCGCTTGGCTAATCCCCAATATAAATAATTAGCAAAATTACGGGATCGGGTGGATGCTCTATACTTCGAGATATAGGATTCTCATCCCTGAAGCAAATTTTGATGGCGGAACCGACGGGATACTCTTCACTTCGTTACGAGATTGCGATGTATTCCTTACGAAGCGGATGCTCCAACGAACCCTATTATGGATTCTCATCTCTGAAGCATATTTTGATGGCGGAACCGACGGGATTCGAACCCGCGATCTCCTGCGTGACAGGCAGGCATGTTAGGCCAACTACACCACGGTTCCAAATTAAGTACTATGGGATCCCCGGAAAGTAATCCGAATACGCTACATAGCATATCTTCACTTTTTGGGGATAAATTGCGGGGGCAGGATTTGAACCTGCGGCCTTCGGGTTATGAGCCCGACGAGCTACCGGGCTGCTCCACCCCGCGTCAGTAAAAAATGTATTCTTTTGAAAAATACAATGGTGGAGGCTGAGGGGTTCGAACCCCCGACCCTCTGCTTGTAAGGCAGATGCTCTCCCAGCTGAGCTAAGCCTCCATAATATGACCCGTATGGGATACTCTTCACTCCGTTACGAGATTGCGATGTATTCCTTACGAAGCCGATGCTTCAACGAACCCAATGGATTCTCATCCCGGAAAACGAAGATGTAATTGGTGACCCGTATGGGATTCGAACCCATGTTACCTCCGTGAAAGGGAGGTGTCTTAACCCCTTGACCAACGGGCCATGATTCATTTAAAACTTGCTACGGAGCCTAACGAAGCTTATGCTCCAACGAACCACTGAGGGCTCTCATCCCTATTCAGGGAAGTATTGCTACGGAGAGAGAGGGATACTCTCACTTCGTTCGAGATTGCGATGCAGTCCTAACGAAGCTTATGCTTC
>NZ_FNGM01000025.1:0-52111 GCF_900102965.1 Paenibacillus jilunlii
ACGTGCAACCTTTAATTCCTCTACATCTCCGTATTTCGTGTGCAGATTTCGCGGGTAGTATCCATTGCGGCTGTTGTTTGGACCAGACTCTTCCGTAGCCATGAATTCTTGGATTTCTGCTCGCATGATGGACTCTAAATTGTCTTTTACAAATTGAATAACAAGATTTTCAAATAGATTATTCAGCATATTTTCGGGTACAATAGTCATCGAGTAGGGTTCCTTTCTTGGTGGTTTCGCAATCCCGAGAATACCCTACTTTTTTGTTGCCTGCTAGGCTCCAAATTTTGGTACACAACTTACTTTACGCCATCGGTTTGTGCAGAAACAACGGCAAAACTGCCGTTGTAGGAGCGCCGGAGGTGGGTTTGTGCAGAAACAACGGCAAAACTGCCGTTGTTGGAGCCCCATGGGTGGGTTTGTGCAGAAACAACGGCGGAACTGCCGTTGTTGGAGCGCAAAGGGAGGGTTTGTTGGCCCCCCGGAGGTTGGTCTGCCCCGAAACAACGGCAGAACTGCCGTTATTTAGCCCTCCCTGGCAAGAGCAGAAAGACAGCAGCAGGAAAGTCGTCTGCTCGCCTGTGAAAATCGTCCGAAACTGTCTTACCGCTCTCCCGGAAGGCCATTCCGGCCTCTCTCCCGGGAGGAAGGTTTTTTAGCCTAAAATGAAAGCGCAAACAAAAATCTGGATAGAGGAGATTTATTATGGGGGTACCTTCAGGCGAACTGCTTCGCGGTGTGGAACCGGTCCGTCCATCCCGCAGGAAGCTGCAGACCAAATACAAGCTGTTTCTTCTGGCGCTTCCTTTTCTTGCTGTGACCTTTGTGTTCTATTATTTACCGGTCAGCGGGTGGATCTACGCTTTTTATGATTTCATCCCCGGCATTCCGCTGTCGGACACACCGTATGTCGGGCTGAAGTGGTTCAACACCATCGTAGCCAATCCCACACAGACCGGGGAGGTGCTGCGTGTGCTGAAGAATACGGTGGCGATGAGTACATTGGGGCTGGTCACTTCGGTTTTTCCGGTCATATTTGCCATCCTGCTGACGGAGATACGGGCGGGCTGGTACCGGAAATTTGTGCAGACCCTGACGACGATACCGAATTTTATCAGCTGGATTCTCGTCTACGCGCTGGCCTTTTCACTGTTCTCCGTGGATAACGGGGTCGTAAACCACGTTCTGGTGCAGCTGGGAATCGTGGATGAGGAATTCAATTTCCTGGCTTCCAGCAGTCACGTCTGGTTGACCATGATTGCCTGGTATTGGTGGAAATCCCTTGGCTGGGGTGCGATCCTGTACCTGGCGGTGATTGCCGGCATAGACCAGGAGCTGTATGAAGCGGCGGAAGTGGACGGGGCCAGCCGGTTCCGTAAAATCTGGCATATCACCGTGCCCGGCATCATCCCGACCTTCTTTGTACTGCTGCTGCTCTCCATCGGCAACTTTGTCAACAACGGTATGGAGCAGTATTTTGCCTTCCAGAATGCGATGAACAAGGATGCCATAGAAGTGCTGGACCTGTATGTGTACAACATCGCTTTTGCCAATAATTTTCCGTTCGCCACGGCGGTCAGTATGCTGAAGTCGGTCGTCAGTGTCATTCTGCTGTTTGCGGCCAATACGCTGTCCAAGGTGGTGCGCGATGAATCGATCATTTAAGGAAGGTGGTTCCATTTGCGTAAAAAGCTGAAGCCCAGCGATGCCCTGTTCCAGGGAATCATCTATGTGCTTTTCGGATTGTTCACTCTGAGCTGCATCTATCCGTTCTATTACCTGTTCATCAATACCATCAGCTCGAATGATCTCAGCGCGGCGGGGGACATCAAGTTCTACCCGCAGCAGATCCATTTTGACAATTACTCAAAGGTGCTGCGGATCAGCGGACTTAGCCATGCGGCGCTGGTGTCTGTATACCGGACGGTAGTGGGCACCTTCCTCACCGTGGGCGCCTCAGCTTTTCTCGGCTATCTGTTCACGAAGAAGGAGATGTGGGGGCGGCAGATCTGGTACCGCAGTGTCGTCGTCACCATGTATTTCAGCGCAGGGCTGATCCCCTGGTACATCACCATGCACAATCTGCATTTGACCAACAATTATCTGGCCTATATTTTGCCGACGATTATTACTCCATTCAACATCATCTTGGTCAAAACCTTCGTGGAGGCTATTCCGCCTTCACTGGAGGAGTCAGCAGCCATGGACGGCGCGGGTGTTCTGCGGTCCTTCTGGTCCATTATCGTCCCGCTGACCACTCCGATTCTGGCGACGATTACGATATTTTCGGCAGTCAGCCAGTGGAACTCCTTCATCGACACGGCATTTCTGATGACGGATACCAAATATTATACGCTGCAGTTTCTGCTCTGGCGGTATTTGAATGAGTCCAGCTCGTTGGCTGCGCTCATCCGCAGTTCCCCGGATATGGCGGCCAGCGTGCAGAACATGCAGACACCGACCTCCGTACGGATGACCGTCACGATGATTGTCGTGCTGCCGATTCTGATCGTGTATCCGTTTTTCCAGCGGTTTTTTGTCAAGGGCATTATGATCGGTGCCGTCAAAGGCTGACCAGTTAGTCTGCGCAAATGCTTTCGGAGCAAGTTTTGTACGAAGTATTCAGGCGGGCAATGCTCACCCACCTTAAGTCTACGCATTTGAGGCGAGTTTTGTACGAAGCGATTCAAGCAGGCAACGCTCATCAAACTTTTAGGAGGTATGAAGCCATGAAATTTAAAAAGCTGCCGCTCATTCTGCTGAGCATGGTTATGGTGCTGGTGCTGGCATCCTGCGGCGGAGGAAATGGCAACTCAGTCAACTCCGGCAAGACCAATACGGCGGAGAGCACCGGCAAGCCTTCGGCTGAAGCGGCGGATGCTGCGGCTAAGTCCGCAGCGCCAAGTGATGGCACGCTGGACCATTCCAAGCCGCTGAAGCTGACGGTATTCTCCACCACAGCCAACTATGCTGGACCGCAGACCGGCTGGTTCGCCAAAATCATCAAAGACAAGTTCAATATCGAGCTGGATATCGTCGCTTCCAATTTGACCGGCGGCGACACTAAGATCTCAGCGATGATGGCCTCCGGTAATCTCGGCGATATCATCGTCTTCGGGGACGACAAGAACCACTATCCGAATGCGGTCAAAGGCAAGCTGCTGCTGGACTGGACCCAGGATGGGCTGCTGGACAAATACGGTGCGGATATCACGAAGCAGTTCCCGAAAGCCGTGGAGAAGGCAAAGGTTGCTTTTGGCGGCGGCAGTGCGGTATACGGCATCGGGAACAGTGTGGCCACGAATCCCTCGGGACCTTCCGAAGGCAAGGATATGACCTGGGGACCGGATCTGCGCTGGGATCTGTACCAGCAAATCGGTGCTCCGGAAATCGGCACCATTGAGGATTATCTGCCGGTGCTGAAGAAGATGCAGGAGCTTGAGCCCAAGAATGAACAAGGGAAGAAAACCTATGCCTTCTCGCTGTGGTCCGACTGGGACGGCAACTATAAAATGACGCTGGCAAAGCAGTTCGCTAACATGATGGGCTATGATGAAATTCCCGACACAGCGCTTTATGTCAAAGCGGATGAAGAGAAATATTACGATTTCATCTCCGAGGACAGCTGGTACATGAAATCGCTCAAGCTGTATTACGAGGCGAATCAAATGGGACTGTTGGACCCCGACTCGCTGACGCAGAAATTTGATGATGTGGTTGCCAAGTATAAGGACGGGCGTCTGCTTTTCTCCTGGTTCCCGTGGCTGGGGGCTGCCAACTACAATACGCCGGAAAGAACAGCGGAAGGCAAGGGCTTTGCACTTGTGCCGTTTAAGGATGAGCTGATGTATTCCACAGGCTTCAACGTTTACGGCGGCAACGGCATCATCGCGATCGGTGCGAAAGCCAAGGAGCCTGCGCGGATTATGGAGTTCCTCAACTGGATGTACACGCCTGAAGGCGCGATGATCTCAGCGGGCAGCGGAACGGCGGTGCCGAACGGACCGCAGGGGCTGGCCTGGGATATTGACAGCAGCGGCAAGCCGGTGGTTACCGATTTTGGCTGGAAGGCGTACGCGGATCAGCAGAACACGAAGGTTCCTGATGAATACGGCGGAGGCGACTATTACTATGGCTCGAATCAGATGAACTTTTCTTTTGTCGTGCCCGCAATGGTGAATCCACAGACCAGCGAGCCCTATGACCACAACTTGTGGACAGCATCACTGGAACGCAACCCTACGAAGCTCGATAGCGACTGGAGAGCGAAGATGGGCGTGCTGACGGCGAAGGAATATTTTGCGAAAAACAATCTGCTTGCCGTTGCGCCTCAGGGCTTCACCGGTAAAGAACCGCTGACGATGGACAAAACGCTGGAGCAGAAGAATAAGCAGATCGGAACCGTGATTCAGCAGATTTCCTGGAAGATGGTTTTTGCCAAAAATCAGGCGGAATACGACAAGCTGAACAAAGAAATGCATGACAAAGTGAACGGACTCGGCTATGCCGATGTGATGGACTTCTCGGTCAAAAAAGCTGAGGAGCTGTTCGAAGCCCGCAAAAGTGTGAAGTAAGCCACTCCGGGAAATAGAAGCAAGGCAGGGCGGTGAGGATGCTGCTCTGCCTTATTCTGTTCGAAGCAAGAAAAATCTGGTATTCTTGGAGTACTTGGTAAAACGCTTTCATTGGGGGAGAAGAACAAGTGCGGATACTCAAAAGGAGAGCGCGCCGGCAGGCTCCGGCAGGCCAGTCGCTGCGGACGACGCTGGTGATGTACCTGCTCGTCGGGACGCTGCTGCCGCTGCTTATAGTCGGAATAGTATCCTATACTTCGATTTATTCCATTCTTTCCGGGAAAATCGGCAGCGGCATCAGTGCAAGCCTGCAGCAGGAGGCGCTGGTCCTGGAGAACGCCATCGATAATCTGGATTTTGCCTCCAAGCAGTTTGCGCTGGATGGTCAAATCGTGGAAGAGATGTCTTCTTTTCTGGAGGAAAAACAGATTTACCGCAAATCCCAGATCATGAGTTCAATCAACCAGAAGATCAATCTCGTCAACTTCACCAATCCTTACATCGGCTTAACGGCATATATTATGCCAGGCAGCGCTGACCCTGTTCTGTTCACCAATATGAGTACCAGGCGGGGTTTCGATATCGGCAGCCTCCCGTCCTTTATGCGCTACAACGGGGCTGATTATTACGGGCCGCACGGGACGATGTACGCGGTTGGTGACAATGTTGTTTTTTCGGAGCGGCGGATCGTCCGTGTGAACGGCCGGCATGAGCTGTACATCTATCTGGAGACGAATTACAGCCTGCTGCGCAAAATCTTCAATCCGCAGGCTTACGGAATGCAGGTGAATCATCTGCTGGTCAACCAGAATAACACGGATATTCATGTGATTGACGGTGAATTGCCTGCATCTGTTGTGGAAGCAGCCCGGGCAAGCAAGGGTCCTGCCCATGAGGTGCTGGATGGCTATCATCTGTTCCGCTATGGGAGCCCGCAGGGCTGGAAGCTTGTGGCCGCAGTGAAGAAATCGGTATTCAATAGTGAAATCTCTTCCTGGTTCTACAAAATGGTTTTGCTCGCCCTCTCGACCCTGCTGTTTGCCGGATTGCTGGCCTGGCTGATCTGGAAAAGGATTTACGGCCCCTTGCGCAAGGTGAACCTTGAAATTATCCGGATGGCGGAGAATGTAACGGCTCCGGTAGCTTTTACGAACGTTGCAGAGTTCGACTTCGTGCTGATGAATTTTCAGCAAATGAAGGATCAGGTCAATGAGCTGATTCTGGCCGTAGCCCGCAATGAGAAGCAGAAGAGCCAGTTCGAAATCGAGAAGCTGCTCAGTCAGATCAACCCCCATTTTCTGCATAATACCCTGAATACGGTACAATGGCTGGCCCGGCTGAACGACCAAAAAGAAATCGACAAGCTGGTCACGCTGCTGGTGAAGGTGCTCCATTATAACCTCGGCAAGCAGAGCCTTATTGTTACGATCGGCGAGGAGATTGAAGCGACACGCAATTATATGGAGCTGCAGCGCATCCGCTATGATTATGAATTTGAGTTCAACGTGCAGGCGGATGAGACGGTGCTGGATACGGCTGTACCCCGGTTTCTGCTGCAGCCGCTGGTGGAAAACTCAATATATCATGGTCTTAGCGACAACGGCAGGGTGGATGTGATTATTACGGCTCATGGCTCCGGGGAAGTGCAGTTGTGTGTCAGGGATACCGGGACCGGTATGGATGAAGCCCGGATTGCAGAACTGCTGGCGGATGACGGGGTAGCGGGGCGCGGGCTTGGGATCGGTTTCTCATACGTCATGCGTATGCTGAGGACGTATTACGGAGAGCAGATGACACTGCAAATCCATAGCGCTGCAAATGAAGGAACCACTGTATCCATTATCATCCCTATAAAAGGCAAGGAGGACTTCGATGATTAAAGCTGTTGTAGTCGATGACGAGCGTCTGGTGCGTAAAGGCTTCATCTCGCTGATTGACTGGTCGTCCTTCGGAGTGGTCATCGTCGGCGAAGCGGGAGACGGCAATGCGGCGCTTGCGCTCCTCCGGGAGCAGGAAGCGGACCTGCTGTTTGTGGATCTGACGATGCCCGGCATGTCCGGTTTCGAGCTGATCCGGCAGGTCCGCCAGCGCTATCCGGCTATTCGCTGTGTGGTGCTGACCTGCCATCATGAGTTTGAATATGTGCAGGAGGCGCTGCGTCTGGGAGCGGTTGATTATATTGTCAAAACCCTGCTGGAAGTGGAGAATGCCGATGAGACCATCCGCCGCCTGGCCGAGCGGGTGAAATGGGAAGACAGCACCCGGGAGTTGCTGGCGCGGGGAGAAGGCAGGGTGATGGCCGCTGATCTGGCGCTGCTCTATCTTCCGCAGCTGCCGGGCAGCCATGAAGAAGAGCTGTTCCGGCTATCGGTAACGAAAAATAATCCGCTGCTCGCGTTTCAGAATATGTGGATGTCTCCGCTGCTCAGCCGGATCCCGGACAAAGAAACCTGCCGGGAACTCAAAACAGTGCTGGGCGGGGGCTGGCAAACGGCGCTGGTGAGCGGACTGAAAAATCAGCTGCTTCAGGAGGTAGAGGAGGTGCTGGGCAAAGCTGTCCGGCATGCGCTGTTTTATTACAGCGGGGCGGAGGAACCGGCCAGGCTGGATTATGGCGAGCTGAGACGTATAGCCGGAGAGCAGTCTTCCGCAGGAGAAGATATGCTGTCAGAGGCGCAGAATCTGAGATGGACACTGGACCGGGAGGCTTGGGAGGGTTTTACATCCGGGGTGCAGCTTCGGCAGCCCCCGCAGGAACAGATTTCAGCCTTCAGCCTGTTGCTGCTTCATAACTGGAGCGGACTGCTCCTAAAGGCTGAAGAAACGGCACAGCTGAAAGCTTCCTCTGCCGGGAACCTGAACTGGTGCCAGTGGAAAAACTGGCTGCGGCAGTTCTCCGGGTGTGTACAGCAGCGGATGCTTGAGCTGGGCCTGAGCAAGGAGGTGGTATTCTGCCTGATCCGGGCGGTCCGCTTCATGAAGGCCCATGCCGGAGACAAGATCAACCAGGGCGATGTCGCCGCCGAGATCAACATGAGCCGCGGCTACTTCAGCCAGTGCTTCGCCCGGTTTGCCGGTGAAACCTTCGGCGAGAGCCTCCGGGGCATGCGGCTGGAGCTGGCCAAGACACTGCTGCTGGAAACTTATTATCCGATAGGCGAAATCGCCGGCAGATCAGGCTTTGAGGATGACCGCTATTTCAGCAGGCTGTTCCGTGAGCATGTCGGCAAGCTGCCAAGCGAATACCGTGCGGAGGGGATGGAGTGGTGAACCGAGCCGTCAGATATGTGCTTCCTGCTGTGGCGCTACTCTGCCTTGGGGCCTGCCGGGAGGGCAATGCCCCAGCCGCAGGCCCGGGGAGTGCAGACACCCGGGCAACTAAGGCGGAGTCTGCCGCTTACGGGAGATATGAAGAGCCGGTAGTGATGCGGATCGGCTTCAAGGTGCCCGATTCCCGGCTCAATACGGGAGACAGTAATGACAACAACCCGATATCCCGCTATCTGGAGAGTCTGACGAACATCAAGGTCATTCATTCCTGGGAGGCGAAAGGGGAAGAGCCCTTTACGCAAAAAGCGCAGCTGGCCATCGACAGCAACGATCTGCCTGATGCGATGGTTGTTGACAGGGATCAGTTGAAAAAGCTGATCGACAGCGAAATGATTGCCGACCTCACCGGAACCTACAAGGAGTACGGGTCTGAGCTGATCAAGGATATGTACGATTCGACCCAGGGTGAAGCGCTTGAGGATGCAACGCGGAACGGCAGGCTTTATGGCCTGCCCAACGTGGCGATCCATGCGGATTCGCCGTCCCTGCTGTGGGTCCGCCAGGATTGGCTGGACCGGTTGGAGCTAGCGGCTCCGCGCAGCTTCGAAGATATTGAAGCCATCGCCAAGGCGTTTATCGAGCAGGACCCGGATGGCAACGGGAAGCGGGATACCGTTGGCCTTAGCGCATACAACAATATCGTGTACGGCACGAAGCCCCATGTCAACGGCCTTGACTCCCTCTTCAGCGCATTACATGCATTCCCTACCAATTGGATCAGGGACAGCCGGGGCAATATCGTCTATGGTTCAATCACTCCAGAGACCAAGGAGGCGCTGGGCAAGCTGGCCGGCTGGTATAAGCGGGGATTGATTGACCCGGACTTTGCCCTGTATAAGGAAACGCAGGAGCCGATTATTTCCGGCAAAGCGGGAATGTTCTTCGGCCCATGGTGGATGCCCTATTATCCGCTGTCGGAGGCGGTTGCCCTGGACACCAAGGCCGAATGGCGGGCCTACGCCGCCCCGCTTGATGCCTCAGGCAAATTCGTAACTCATATGGCTCCGGTCACCGACCGTTATCTAGTCGTCCGCCAAGGCTATGAGCATCCCGAAGCGGTGGTGAAGCTGCTGAATGTGTTCACCCGGCTGGAACGGCGAAGAGATCCGAATCTGGAGGCGGTCCGCAGCCTGGATGATTTCTCGGCGCAGACCGGCATTCAGCCGAGGGCGTATTATCCCTTTGATCTGCTGATTGATTATGCAGATGCCATTGAGAAGCATTATACGGATATGCAGCAGGCTCTCAACGGCAAGATTGATCCGGATTCGCTGGACCCGGACACCCATTTGCTCTATGATCTCTGGCTTGCGGACGAAGAGCAGCCCAAAAAAAATCTGGAGGGCTGGAAAGCGGCCAATGCCTATAAATACGGGGTTTCTGTGTTATCCGCAACAGCTATAGAGAGAGTGCGCAGTGTCTATTACGGAAGCACGCAGCATATGCGGAGCCATTGGCCCGAGCTGCAGAAGCTGGAAAGCGAAACCTTCCTGAACATTATTGTCGGCGATTCACCGCTCAGCGAGTTTGACCTCTTTGTAGCCAAGTGGAAGAGCCTGGGCGGAGATGCCATCACCCAAGAGGTGGCGCAGATTGTGAGGAGCAGGGATGCGGATACGCAGAGAACTGAATAAGACGGGATTAGCGGAATCTCAGTCCGCAACGAGCGGAGTGCGGACGGTAAACAGATTCCCGCGCATCCCCTCCATCGCCTTAGTAAACGCAAGGCTTAGAACACTTTGCCCAGCAGCACCTGCTGCACTGAACACGCGCACAGGCCGGAATCCCCGCAAAAGAGGACTCCGGCCTGTGTTTTGGAACAACACTAGCCCCATCTATGAAGATGGGTGGTACTGACATCGATAGCGGTCACCGACACAGCGTTCCCGAAGATGAAAATGCACATCAGGATCATGAGGGTCATGCCGATTGCAAAAGCGCCCAAAGTCAGGCAAAGCAAGGCCAATGGGAAACGCTCTTTTCGCGGCAGCGGCGGTGTTTGGCTTTTGTCCATAGTAGTATTCAACCGTTTGTCCCTTCCCCAGGCTCCAGTGGTTCATTCCAGCCTTTGCAGACATCCACCCAATCCTTGGCTTCCGAATAGACGGCCAGTTCATCACAGTTCAGCTCGATTGCGGAATTGGTGCTGCCGCAGGCGGGAAACAGGGTATCAAATCTTTTCATGGATACGTCCAGATAGACCTCCAGTTCATGGGCTAGTCCAAAAGGGCATACACCGCCGATTTCGTGTCCGGTCTGTTCCAGGACTTCTTCCGGGCTCAGCATTCTTGCTTTGAAGCCAAAAACCTCTCGGAACTTTTTGTTATCAACCTTGGCATCTCCGGCGGCTACAACGAGAATGGCAGACTCTTCCGTTCCCCGGAAGGAGAGCGTTTTGGCAATCCGGGCCGGAATGACCCCGATGGTTGAGGCTGCCATCTCTACAGTGGCGCTTGAGGTGGCAAATTCCAGGACGTCCTGCTCCCGCCCCACACGCCGAAAATGTTCCTTTACATCTGCAATGGACAAGATCCAGTCTCCTTTCTGAAAACTTTTCATATTGCCTTACATTTTAACCTGTTTTGGATTATTGGGCAAAGCAAATCTCATCAGTGCTCCCGGCGTTCTGTGCTACAATGAAATTCATGGAAAACAGGATAGCGGCCAGCAAGTGACTGCTGAAAGGGAGGGAAGGTCAATGCTTACCCGGATGCGGAACTGTTCGCAGCACGGTTTATCCGCAAATTCCCATAACAGGGCAGCTTCCTTCTTGCGAAGGGAGCTGTTTGTGTTAGAAGTGAGGGTGCTGCTGGTTAACGGTTGGTACGTTTATAGTTTTTCCGAATTCTTGTTGACCTTTTGAAGCAAAGCAATGAGCTGGTCGGCTTCTTCCCCGGTTAATTCGAGGGTAAGCTTGCTGTCTAAGTCTGCCAGGATTGATTGAAGGACAGGAGCGAATTTAACCGCCTTGGGAGTCGGATACAGCAGGGAAGAACGGCGGTCCTTGGGATCGGTTCTCCGCTCAATATAACCGGCTTCCTCCAGCTTCTTCACGGAGCGGGCGGTTGTGGCTTTATCGAATTTCATTTCATTGGTCATTTGATCCTGCGTAATGCCTGGACGGTTCACAATCAGCTTCAAAAAGATGTGCTGTCCGCCGCTGCCGATACCGTAAGGCAGCAGTTCTTTGACCAGAAACTTTTGATTCTGGCGATAAAGCTGGGAGATCAGCTTCCCGATGGGTTCTCTATTTGAATTCAACATGGACACCTCTTTGGATAAAATCCTGCGTTCAGCAGGCCACTTTCTTATATTTTAAAATAGTACAATAAAATAGTTGCATGCGCAACTAAATTGCGGTACACTGGGGAAGCTAAGTTTGTTGCGGACGCAACTATATTTTGAAATATGAGTTATGAGGTGTTAATTATGAGTATGATGACTGCAACTTATCAGGAGGACGCGGCCGTTCAGAAGAAACGCTGGATCATTCTGATTGTGCTGAATCTGTTCACCTTTATGTCCACGCTCGACGGAAGCATTGTGAACATTGCCTTGCCGGTGCTCGTGAAGCAGCTGCATCTGCCGATGGCGCAGGTGGAGTGGGTCACGACAGGTTATTTGATGGCGATTTGCTCAGCGGTGCTGTTCTTTGGAAAGCTGGGGGATATCGCCGGCAAGATCCGGATTTTTAAAATCGGCACGATTATCTTCATCGTCGGCTCGCTGCTCTGCGGACTGAGCGCCAGCCTGCTGCTGCTGATTGCTTCGCGGGTCGTTCAGGCGATCGGCGCTTCGATGACCATGGCTAACAGCCAGGGAATTGTCACGGATATTTTTCCGGCCACTGAACGGGGCAAGGCACTGGGGCTGATCGGTACCTTTGTATCCCTGGGAAGTATTGCCGGACCCAGCCTGGGGGGAATCATCGTCTCTGCATTGGGATGGGAATACATATTCTGGGTGAACGTTCCGATTGGTCTGATCGCCATCGTGCTGGGGTGGAAGGTTCTGCCCAAGGATCTGATCCGGGTAAAAGCCAAGATTGACCTCCCCGGCAGCCTGCTGTTCGCCGTATTTATAGTGGCTTTGTTTGCAGGCCTGCTGCTTGGACAGCAGCTCGGCTATGGAGACAGCCGGATTCTCTCGGCGCTGGCGGCCGCAGCCGCAGCTTTTATTGTTTTTCTTATTGTAGAGCTGCGCCGGAGCCAGCCGCTATTGCAGCTGTCCCTGTTCAAAAACCCGTTGTTTTCGCTCAGCATACTATGCGGCTTTCTGGTATTCGTAGCGAATTTCTGCTTTAACATCATCGCTCCGTTTTATGCGCAGAATATGCTGAACCTGTCGCCATTCTATGCAGGCTTTCTGCTCATGCTGTTCCCGATCTCCATGGTCATTGTCGCTCCGCTGAGCGGGGCATTGTCCGATAAAATCGGCTCGGAATTTCTTACCTTCGCCGGTCTGATTGTCATGGTGATCGCCCAATTCGGCCTGGCCCGTCTGCATGATGGAAGTGCCGTCGCACTGGTGGGCGTCTGGATTGCCATGCTGGGAATCGGCAGCGGGTTGTTCCAGTCGCCGAATAACTCACTGGTGATGTCCACCGTGCCGCGGACCCAGCTGGGGTCAGCGGGCAGCGTCAACTCGCTGGTCCGCAATGTGGGGATGGTTGTCGGCATCACCATTGCCACCTCGATACTATTCAATGTAATGAGCAGCAAGGCCGGCTACCGGGTAACCGACCTGATCCCGGGCCGCCCGGATGTTTTCCTCTCCGGCATGCATGTCGTGTTCATGACCTCGTCGGCAATCTGCCTTGTATCGGCGCTGCTGACAGGCTGGCGGATGATTTCGATCAAAAGGGCAAAGCGGGCCAAAAGAGCATCGGCCTGAGAATCACTCGGCCTGAGTTCCTGCGGCAGGAATTCTCATAGCCTGAGATTCTCACGGCCAGGGCTTCCTGTAGGCTTGGGCTTCTGCGGCCAGAAATTCTCTCAGCCTGAAACTCCTGCCGCCTGGGACTCCTGCGCCAGACGCTCCGTTGCCAAACCTTCTCAGCCGCCTGATGCTGCTCGAAGCTGCTCACATCGTAAGCTCTATTCAAACTGGAAGCCTTCCAGCCTGACTTCAGGCCGGAAGGCTTTTTTGCGGCGTCTAGTATAGGCGGCATCTCCAGGGAAAATGTCCCCGGGATTATTAAAAGCACCTCAGGCGCATTAATATGGAGGCTGAGTGGTAAACTTTTGCTAGCTCTGGAGCCAAGGGGAGAAGTTTGATCATCTATATCCATCCACATTAGGTACAGGCGCAACATTCTATTGCACTTTATACAGCAGATGAGCCGAAAATTGGCCGAAAAACTCAATCTGCTGCACTTTGTACAGTAGAATCCCCTGGAATAGCTGCTTTTGACGCAAAAACCAAAAAACTATTGCACGAAATACAACAGAACGCGATTTGGCATAGAAGAGTAAGCTTTCTGTTGCACGAAATACAGCAGAATGTGATTCGCGCACAGAGGCATAAGTTTTCTGTTGCCTAAAGTGCAATCAGGAAGTAAATCGTCTATTGTTACTGTCACAAATGTTACTGTCACAAATCCGCTAGCTACATTGTCTTCAGTATGTACACACATTATGGAGGCGATTAGAATGAGTTTAAGATTTAATTACAGAGCGGTAAATGAACAGGCTTTCCGGACAATGATGACGCTGGAGCAGCATGCAGGCGGACGGATCAAAGATAAGGTATTATATGAGTTAGTGAAGATACGTGTCTCCCAGATCAACGGCTGCGCTTTCTGCCTGGACATGCATGCGAAGGACCTGATGAAGCTGGGCGATTATGCGGACCATATTTTGCTGCTCAGTGTATGGCGTGAGGTGCCGTTGTTTACAGAAAAGGAAAAAGTGCTGCTTGAACTTGCCGAAACGGTAACCCTTATTAGCCAAGCCGGGGTTCCTGCGGCGCTGTATGACAAGGTTATGGAGCATATCAGCCAGGAGGAGTTTGTGGACTGGATTATGGTCATCAATACGATCAACAACTGGAACCGCATCGCGATCTCTACCGGAATGTATCCGGGTTGTTTTAACTAAATTACAGCAGAAGTTAGGTTAGAAGCACAGGGGGGGACAGCAGTGAAGGACCGGGACAGTAAGGCTGGCGGCATGGCTCCGCAGATAGATGGAGAGGTTAGCGTGGAGGAAATCTACCGCAGCTATAATCGTTATGCCTTCTCGATTGCATACCGAATGCTGGGAACTGTGGCCGATGCGGAGGATGCTGTGCAGGACTGTTTTGCCGGGCTGCAGCAGAGGGAGCTCAGCGGTATTCTCAATATGAAGGCCTACGTGGCTAAGGGGATTACCAACCGCTGCCTGAATATCCTCAGCTCTGCGCGCAGCCGCAGGGAGACTTATATTGGAGAGTGGCTGCCCGAGCCTGTCAGCGAGGCCTTTGACGGGCCGGAAGCGTCAGCGGAGCGGAAGGATACGCTGTCTTATGCTTTTCTGGTGCTGCTGGAACGGCTGTCTCCCACGGAAAGAGCGGTGTTTGTGCTGAGGGAGGCTTTTCAGTACGAATATGATGCCATAGCGGAGATGGTTGGCAAGTCCGAGAGCAACTGCCGGCAGATCTTCAGCCGGGCCAAGCGCACGCTTCAATCGAAGCAGTTGCCGGCAGCGGCAGCAGGGGAGGGGAACCCTGCTTCAAGAGAAAAGCTGCTGCGCCGGTTCACCGCTGCTTTTGCCGCTTATGATGTTGGCGGCATGCTGGCGCTGCTGGCTGAACAGCCTGTGCTTGTCGGTGACGGCGGCGGACAGGAAGTGCATACGATTCTTAGACCTATGGTGGGGCGCAAAGGCGTGCTGGCGCTGCTGACATCGCGGAGGGTACTCCAGCGGATGCGCCAGTGGGAGGCCACGGTCGGCAGCATCAACGGCGAGCTGAATCTTGTGTTCAAGCAGCAAGGAGAGGTCCAGGCAGTGCTTTGTATGACACTGGACCAGAGCGGGGAGCAGATTCAGGAGCTGTACCTGGTTATGGCTCCCGGCAAGCTGAAGCATGTGTCGACCTAAAGCCTTGCGGCCCTGATTTGGAACGTACACGTCTTTTGTCGGAAGCCGGGTAGCCGGTATCTATAATTTCACAACAAAAAAGCGCCGCCTGCCTGTTGCCCGGGCAGGCGGCGCTTCTTCATGAGTCTAGTTCTTAAAGCTGTGGATCGGAGCCGGAATACGGCCGCCCCGGTTAACGAACCCGGAGCAGTCGAACTTGTTCACGGCCATAACCGGCGCATAGCCGAGCAGACCGCCGAACTCCACCATTTCGCCGACTTCCTTGCCGATAACCGGAATGACGCGGACTGCGGTGGTCTTGTTGTTGACCATGCCGATAGCCGCTTCGTCAGCAATGATGCCTGCGATGGTTTCTTTGCTGGTGCTGCCGGGAATAGCAATCATATCCAGGCCGACCGAGCAGACACAGGTCATCGCTTCCAGCTTCTCCAGTGTCAGCGCCCCGCGCTGCACCGCCTGAATCATACCGTGGTCTTCGCTGACCGGGATAAAGGCGCCGCTGAGTCCTCCCACGTAGGATGAAGCCATAACGCCGCCTTTTTTGACATTGTCGTTAAGAATAGCAAGTGCAGCAGTCGTGCCGGGTGCGCCCGCTTCTTCCAGCCCCATCACCTGAAAAATCTCGGCGATGGAATCGCCGATCAGCGGGGTTGGCGCCAGCGACAGATCGATTATGCCAAAAGGCACGCCCAGCCGTTTGGAGGCTTCCTGGGCAACCAGCTGGCCCACGCGGGTAACCTTAAAGGCGGTACGCTTGATTGTTTCGCACAGGGTCTCGAAGTCATGGCCCTTTACTTCCTCCAGCGCCCGCTTGATTACGCCGGGACCGCTGACGCCCACGTTGATTACACATTCGCGTTCACCTACACCGTGAAACGCACCGGCCATGAACGGGTTGTCCTCCACGGCATTGCAGAACACCACCAGCTTGGCGCAGCCGATGGAATCGCGCTCTTTGGTGCGCTCTGCGGTCTGCAGGATGATATCGCCCATCAGCTTCACAGCGTCCATGTTGATTCCGCTGCGCGAGGAGCCGACATTGACGGAAGAACATACTCTTTCTGTTACGGCCAGCGCTTCAGGAATGCTGTCGATCAGAATCCGGTCGCCTTTGGTGCAGCCCTTCTGCACCAGCGCCGAGAAGCCGCCGATGAAGTTCACCCCGACCTCTTTGGCTGCCTTGTCCAGAACTTCGGCAACCGGCACATAGGTATCGGTGTGGACCGCTCCGGCGGCAATGGAGATCGGGGTAACCGATATCCGCTTGTTGACGATCGGCACACCGAATTGCCGCTCCAGATCTTCGCCGGTTTTGACCAGCTTCTCGGCGGAGCGGGTGATTTTGTCATACACATTCTGATTGAACACGCGCATATCGGTGTGGGCACAGTCCATCAGGCTGATTCCCATCGTAATGGTACGGACATCCAGGTTCATTTCCCGGATCATTTTATTCGTTTCCTGTACTTCCACAATTGATATCATAGGTTGGACTCCTTCATTTATTTTTGCCATATATAAACTGAACTTGTGATTTTTCTAGTTTGGGATTGGTCGTGACTTCCTCCGCCACTTCTCCCTTAATTGTAATATTTTCAAGTTCAATTTATATCTCAATTTTTAGCGGTTTAAATCCGATGCATAATATTGAAGATATCCTCATGCTGAAGCTTGATTTCCACGCCGATCTCTTCACCCACCTGCTGCAGATCCTCCACAATCTCCTCAAAGGATTTGCTGGGTGCGGAAATATCCACGATCATCATCATGTTGAAGTAACCCTGTATGATGGTCTGTGAAATGTCCAGAATGTTCAAATTGTGGCCTGCGAGATAGGTGCAGACCTTGGCAATAATACCGACTTTGTCTTTTCCCAGTACTGTGATAATCCCCTTCAATGTAAAGCCTCCTATTTATATTGATTTTATCTGATGCTTTGTCCATCCGCCGCTTTAACGGAATGAACCATTTCAATTATTATGGCAAAGGAACGGCAACTCTACAACCGAAGTTTTTTTGTCCATATCTTCATAGATTTGATCTTAAGCCCCATTTTTCATAGAATACAGTTGACAGGGCTGAGAAGCTATGATTAAGTAACTTGTTTATATTAGCGGCTTGAAGGAGAAATAATGACAACGAGAAAATACAAGGAACTGGTCGAACAGCGTACCAGACAAACACTCCACAATTGGTCTTCACAGGAATTCGTTAACGAAAATGATATTTACCGGTTTCTGCATAATTTGAAGGGTACCGCCGGAACTGTGGGACTCATTAAGGTCGAGAAGCAGGCAGGCAGCATCATGCTGTATTTCTCGGAGGATGTCCATCGAAGCTGGACGGAAGCGGAATGGGGAGATTACTTATACCCGCTTTTGGAGCTTTTTGACGATGAACAAGATGCAGCACACCAGATGCTGCACGGTTCCCCGCCGGAAACGGATCCGTTTCACGGCATTCACCACCAGCATGAGATTCTGATCATTGATGATGATGTTGAGCTGGTGGCTTTTTTACGCGAATCCCTCGAAAAGCAGTCCTATTATGTCAGCATCGCCTTGTCCGCCGAGCGCGGACTGAAGATATTTTACGAGAGCAAGCCGGATCTGATCCTGCTGGATATTCTGCTCCCGGACCAGAGCGGAATTGATGTGCTGAAGCAAATCATCGGCAAGGCCAAAAAAGAACGGATTCCCATCATCATCGTCAGCGGCGAGCATTCCAAGGATATTCAAATGTACGCCTATTCGCTGGGTGTGATGGACTATCTGCCGAAGCCGCTGGACATCGATCTGTTCCTGGTGCTGATCAAAAACCGTTTTGAGCTGAAGCGGGAGTGGCAGGAATCGGTGATTGTGGATGAGCTGACCGGTGCGTTCAACCGCAAGTACTTCAATCAGACAATGAAGCAGCTTGTCTCCGATTTCCGGCGGACCGGCCGGATTTTTTCGGTGGCGCTGATGGATCTCGATCATTTCAAGCATGTGAATGACACCTATGGCCATCTGGTCGGGGATGAAGTGCTGCAGACCTTTTCCGAGGTGGTGCGCCGTTCCATACGTGTAGAAGATACCTTTTGCCGGTTCGGCGGAGAAGAATTTGCCTTGTTCATGCCGAATACGGATTCGGCTTCAGCCCTCCTGGTGGTGCAGCGGGTTCAGCAGGAGTTTGCCGCAAGAAGCTTTACCGCCAAAAAGGAGCAGTTTCATGTTACCTTTTCAGCCGGCATTACGGAGGTCCGCGAGGCACTTCATGAACCGGACCGGCTGATCGGGGAAGCAGACCAGGCGCTATATGCCAGCAAGGCTGAAGGAAGGAACCGGACTACCCTGTATACCAAGCAGCTCGGCATTGGCCAGGAAGAATCGCTGCTGAATGTGATTGTCGTCGATGACGACGCTCTGATCCGCCGGATTGTGACCCAGCATTTCGCAGCCTGGAAACCGGCGGGCATTGGGCGTGTGATGGCCAGCAGCTATGCAAGCGGCCCGCAGTTTCTGGAATCGGACTGGTATGCGCAAGGCGGCAAATATATTATTTTGCTTGATGGCATCATGCCGGGGCTGGACGGACTGGAGGTCCTGGAGCAGATTCGCAGCAGCTACCCGGAAGTGAATATTCTCGTGATCATGCTGACCGGGCGGAATAACCAGCGCGATATCATCCATGCCTTGCAAATGGGTGCCGATGATTACGTGGTAAAGCCGTTTCATTTGCCGGAATTGCTGAGCAGAATCGAGCGGCTGGCACACAGATTTCTGTTCTGATACAGAAACTTGCACGTCATCAAGAAGAGCAGAAAGGTGAGAAGCAGCAATGCAAAAAGTACTTATAGTGGATGATGAAGAGGTTCTGCGGATGCTGATTGAAGACACGCTGGAGGACCTGGAGAATGTGGAGATTCATACGGCCGAGAATGGTGCCGAGGCATTAACCAAGCTGTCGCAGCAGGTGTATGACCTGGTTATTCTGGATTATATGATGCCCGAGATGACCGGAATTGAAGTGTTGGAGGCGCTGGACATCGAACAAAAAAACGCCATGCCCATCCTGATGCTGACCGCCAAGGCGCAGGAGAACGACCGCAGCAAGGCCCGGGAAGCCGGTGCGCGCTTTTTCATGCCCAAGCCGTTCAGCCCCATGGAACTCCTGCAAATTGTGGAGGGCATTCTACATGAGAACAGCGAAGCTCTCTAACCACAGCATCAAAACGAAATATTACCGTATCATTACCTTGTTATTTCTGCTTCTGGTTGTGACAGTTACCATTCTCTTCTTCTATATTAACTCGCAGCAAAGCAGGCTGAAGGCCGAACGGGAGGTCTTGCAGACCAAAGCAAATACCATAGACGAGCTAGCCGGAGCGCTGAACGAGGTGTTTTTCCGGGCCAGAGGTTATATTGCCCTGAAGAGCAGCAATGAGCTGACTCTGCTGAATACAGCGCTTGAGAATCTGGACGGCATTCTGGATCAATACGCCACGCTGAATTTGTCGCCGGAAGAGGCGGAATACCGGGATGCTCTATCCGATTATTATACGAACTACAAGAATCAAACGCTGCCAAAAGTGATTAAGCTGGTTGAAATTGATGATTATGAGGGAATCCGGGCCCTTTCGCAGAGCGGCAGCACGCAGTCCTTGAATGATTTTCTCGCTTATACCAAGGCCTTCAAGAGCAACTCCGATGAACAACTGAGTTACATGGCAGACCGCTCCATTCGGAAGGCCGACCTTTACACCTTTGTTGCCTTTGGCATCAGCGCCTTTCTGCTCCTTTTTCTCACGCTGATGATCTGGCGGATGCTGAAAGTGCTGATTGATCCGATTGTCCGGCTGGAGGAGGCTACCCATTCGCTTGCGGCGGGTGAGGCGGTTCTGCTCGGCAGACTGCATAAGCAGGATGAGATCGGACGCTTGTATGAGGCATTTCTGAATATGGCCCACAGCATCCAGGACAAGGAAGAAGAGCTGACGATGCAGAACGAAGAGCTGCAGGCCCAGCAGGATGAGCTTCAGGATCAGCAGTTCAAGCTGGAGCGCTCTCTGATTGAAATTGAAAGCATCATGAAGGCGCTCAATCAGACCTCAGCCGTCGGCATTTTGTCGGATAAGGGGCTGTTCACTTACGCCAATGACAATCTGGGCAAATATACAGGCTACAGCCATTCCGAAATGATCGGCTATCCTTTCCGGTTGTTGGAACTGCTTAATATTACCGATTCCCAGCTGGAACAGATCTTCTACAAACTATCGACCGGCGGGATCTGGAGCGGAGAAGTGGAGACACTGGTGAAGGATGGTTCGGCGTCCGTGTGGCTCCATATGACGGTGATGCCTTATTTGAATGATGAGGGCATGGTCTATCAGTATATCCTGATCGCGAACAATATCACTTCCCTCAAAAGTGCGCAGCAGCAGCTGGCGGTTACCCTCCAGAATACGGAGCAGACGACAGTGATGCTTGAGCGCTATAACCAGTTGAATCATGAACTAACCTATACACTGGACAAGCAGGAATTTGCCGGGAAATTCAGCAGGTTCATGAACCAGATTTATGCGTTTGATTCCAGCCTCTTTTTCCTCGTCAAGGATAAGATCGCCGTGGTCAAAGGTGTGCCGCAGGATAAAGTGGAGCGGTATCTCGACCATCATCATCTTGACATGCTGCATCGCCTGCAAGAAGAGAAGTCCTATATTGTCAAAAGAACAGGCTCGCCGCGGGAGCAGGGGATTTCACCTGATGAAGTCGATTGCTACGATTACTATACTTCCGTCGTGGGCGGGAATGATGAGATTCTGGCAGTATTCTGCGGCAGCCGGATCGGCCATCCTTTTACCGAAGAAGAGATCAGCGAAATTCAGGGCCTTGTCAGCCGGGTGGCGCTGGCCATTGAGCGGATCATGATGTATGAAGAAATCGAACACGGGCGCAAGCTGAACCAGGATATCGTCAACAATGTCAATGAGGGAATCCAGTTCGTCAATACCGAAGGCGTCATGCAGCATATCAACAAGGCGCTTAGCACGTTGTTCCACTACGAATGGACCGAAGGCTCGCTTGTTCCTGCGGATGATTGGCTGGATGCGTTCACCGGCAAGTCCAATGAATCGGCAGAGCTGCGCAGCTTCTACGAAAATGCGATGGCTGAATCAGCGATGGAATCCAGTACCATGAAATATTCGCTGGGCAAGGAAGAGATTCAGCATGTGGACGTCTATGCCATTCCTGTGCTGCGGCGTGAAGACCGGATCGGCACGTTGTTCGTACACCGCGATATTACCCGTGAATATGAGCTTGATGTGATGAAGTCCGAGCTGGTCAGCACGGTCAGCCATGAACTGCGGACACCGCTGTCCAGTGTGCTTGGCTTCACAGAGCTGCTGCTGTCCAAAACCATGAAGCCGGAGAAGCAGCTGAAATATCTGGAGACGATTCACAAGGAAGCCAAACGCCTGACGGAGCTCATCAATGATTTTCTGGATCTGCAGAGAATGGAGTCGGGTACGCAGCAGTACAATGTGGAACCGGCCCATCTCAGCGAAATTGTACTTGGCGTGATTGACCAGTATAAGCTCAGCAGCACCCATCATATTCTTTTTGAAGACGAAGCGGTGCATGATGAAGTGGCAGTCGACAAGGATAAAATAGTCCAAGTGCTCACCAATCTGCTTAGCAATGCCATCAAATTTTCACCGGGCAGCCACGAAGTTAAAGTGATGCTTCATAATGAGCCGGGCCGGATACTGGTACGGATTCAGGATCAAGGGCTGGGTATTCCCAAAAATCAGATCGGCCAGCTGTTCCAGAAATTCAGAAGAGTGGACAACAGTGCATCCAAGCGGATCGGGGGGACCGGACTGGGGCTTGCCATCTGCAAGGAGATTATCGAAAAACACAAGGGGAGCATAGGCATTGATTCGGTAGAGGGTGTAGGATCAACTGTATGGTTCAGCCTCCCTGTACAGCTTGCGGAAGACAGCAGGCCGGTGGAGGAAATGTCCAAATGGGGGGCGGACAAGGAACTGAAGCCGAGTGTGATGATTGTGGAGGATGATTACAGCCTGTCGCTGCTGCTCTCGGAAGAGCTGAAGGGCAAAGGCTTCCGGGTCACCCATCATTACCATCCGCAAAAAGCATTCGACCAGGCGCTGAAAACGCCTTTTGTGGCCATTGTTGTAGATCTGATGCTGGGTGTGGAGCTGGACGGGTGGGATCTGATCCGTATGCTCAAAAATGATCCCCGCACAGAAAAGGTTCCGATTGTGATCTCCTCGGCACTGGACCAAACGGATAAAAGCCTGCTTGAAAACGTGAAGACTTACCTGACCAAACCTTATCCTCCGGGTGAGCTGTCGAATACACTGCAGGAAATTGTAGAAATCAAGCTGAAGTCGGGGGAAGTCCTCTTTCCCGATAATGACTTGTAATCAGGGCTTGCCTTACAGTGGACTCTAAGGTATATAGTGATATCGAAGCAAACAACCACTCAGGAATGAAAGGGAGGAATTGCGGATGAAGTACAGTTATTTGGGAAAATCGGGTTTGAAGGTCAGCCAATTATGCTTGGGGACGATGAATTTTGGTCCGGAGACTGAGGAAAAAGAAGCGTTCCGGATTATGGATGCCGCTTTGGATGCGGGAATCAACTTTTTTGATACCGCCAACGTGTATGGCGGTAATGACCGGCGCGGCTGGACAGAAGAAATTATCGGCCGCTGGTTTCAGCAGGGCGGCGGCCGGCGGGAAAAGGTCGTGCTGGCAACCAAGGTATACAATGATATGTTTGACGAGCAGGACGGCCCCAATTCAGGTGCAGGTTTGTCCGCCTACAAGATCAGACGGCATTTCGAAGGCTCGCTGAAACGCCTGCAGACCGACCATATTGAGCTGTACCAGATGCATCATATTGACCGGAACGTTTCCTGGGATGAGCTGTGGGGCGCTTTTGAAATCCTGGTCTCCCAGGGCAAAGCCGATTACATCGGGTCCAGCAATTTTGCGGGCTGGCATATTGCCGCCGCCCAGGCTAAGGCCAAGGAACGCCATTTCCTTGGGCTTGTCTCCGAGCAGCATCTGTATAACCTGCTGGAACGGACACCGGAACTTGAGGTCCTTCCGGCTTCGCAGGAGCTGGGCCTGGGCGTCATTCCTTGGAGTCCGCTGGCCGGCGGCCTGTTGGGACGCAATGCACTGTCCAAGACCGGCGTGCGCAGCGCCCGTTCGGCCAAGCTGGAGCAGCACCGCAGCCAGCTGGAGCAGTTCTCCGCGCTCTGCAAGGAGCTTGGAGAGCATGAAGACCAGGTGGCGCTGGCCTGGGTGCTGGCTAATCCGGCGGTGACCGCGCCGATCATCGGGCCGCGGACGCTCGAACAGTTCGAGGACTCGCTGCGAGTGACCGAGATCGTGCTCGAAGCGGATGTGCTGAAGAAGCTGGACGAGATTTTCCCGGGTCCGGGCCGCCCGGCACCGGAGGCTTACGCCTGGTAAGCGTTCCCGGCGGAAGCATCGCCAAGGAGTCGGCTGGTGAGCGTTCTGGCGGAAGCAAGGCAAGAAGGCGGCTGGTGAGCGTTCTGGCGGAGGCAACGGCAAGAAGGCGGCTGGTGAGCGTTCCGGCGGAGGCAAAGGCAAGAAGGCGGCTGGTGAGCGTTCCGGCGGAGGCAAAGGCAAGAGGGCGGCTGGTGAGCGTTCCGGCGGAGGCAATGCAAGAGGGCGGCTGGTGAGCGTTCCGGCGGAGGCAAGGTAAGAAGGCGGCTGGGCGGAGGCAATGCGAGATGACGCCTGGTAAGCATCCCGGACGACAATGAATACAAGGTAACGCCTGCCGCAGAGACATGCGGCAGGCGGACAGCGCGAGTGGATCCTGCGGGAGACACTCGCGTTTTTTTATAGGTATAGGAAATGTTGAGTTTTCTCTGTTGTCGTAAGGTGTGTAAAGGGATGGGATCTTTTTGTTTGATTCATCTAAAGGCCGAATGTAGACCGGAAACAACGGCAGAAATGCCTTTGTTAAAGCGCCGAAGAGTGTTTTGCCCGGAAACAACGGCAGAAATGCCTTTGTTGAAGCGCCGAAGGCCGGTTTGCCTGGGAACAACGGCAGAAATGCCTTTGTTGAAGCGCCGAAGGCTCGATTGCCTAGAAACAACGGCAGAAATGCCTTTGTTGAAGCGCCGAAGGCTGGTTTGCCTGGAAACAACGGCAGAAATGCCTTTGTTGATGGGCGGAAGGCTGGTTTGACTGGAAACAACGGCAGAAATCCTTTGTTGAAGCGCCGAAGGCCTGTTTGCCCGGAAACAACGGCAGAAATGCCTTTGTTGAAGCGCCGAAGGCTGGTTTGCCCGTAAACAACGGCAGAAATGCCTTTGTTGAAGCGCCGAAGGCTCAATTGCCGGAAACAACGGAGAAATGCCTTTGTTGAAGCGCCGAAGGCCTGTTTGCCCGGAAACAACGGCAGAAATGCAGTTGTATTTCGTTATGAGATAAAGCGGGTAGGAAGCTTGAAAGGCAATTTTGTTTATACTCTTCTGGGACAATCTAGTTCTGCTGTGCGCTCTTTCAGCGAAGGAAAGCACAGCTGTTTTGGTTTGGTTTAGGAAATTATACATTTCCCAAAAATGCGGATATCTTGTAAGCTTCAGAAGATATAGGTGGTGCAGGAGGGTTTGGGCACCACCCACGGAATGAAGCGTACTGCGAAGTCCTTATTTTACCTTATTTTTACGAAAAAGGCTGCTTTTCGGGCGGATTTGGACTCAGGAGCCGTTATTTTGCTCGTTCGAGTCTAGAATAAGGGGGGATAGGACAAATAGCGGAATCTCTCCGGATTGTCCTGTGGATGGACGAATCCTCCTCAATAACGGATTTCCTGTCCGCATCAGCCGCAGATAGATCGTCAAGGGAGCTCATCAAGTCCGTAGAGGGACTCACACAAAATCGCATAGTCAACAATGCATGTACTATCCTTAGCCTAAGGTCGAGATTTGTACACGTTGTACTACAAATTTGAGCTCAAAGCAAGCCCAAGGATGTTAATCTCGACTATGGTAAAACAAAGTAAGGTCAAAGCAAGCCCAAAGACGCTATGCTAGCCTATGGTACAACAAAGTGAACTCAAAGTAAGCCCAAAGACGCTAATCTCGCCTTATGGTACAACAAAGTGAGCTCAAAGCAAGCCCAAGGATGTTAATCTCGACTATGGTACAACAAAGTGAGCCCAAAGCAAGCTAAAGATGCTATTCTTGTCTATGTTACAACAATCCGGGCGGCATGCCCCGGTTGATTTTGAAACCGTGGGAATTTCTGCAGCTGTAAGCTCCGAGCTGGTATTTACCCGCCAGGGTGATTTAAGCTTGTGGGTGAACACAGAAGCAGGTGAAACCGGAAAGAAAATCATCTATTGCACTTCATACAGCACCAATCTACTGCATTCTGTGCAGCAGATTTCAGGCGAATCGTCCATAGAATCTATCGTCCATAGGATCTCAATTCTTGGATTTCTATTGTATGAAATACAATCGATGGTCTTTTACCGGAGCTTGCGGAGCAATCTGTTGCAGGAAATGCAATCACGCTGTGAGACCTTGTGTTCCCGGGCTTAATATTCGCCGGGTTTCGCTTGCTGCGACGTTGAAGGGATGATGGCCAGCTCCCCCTCCTCGTTGATTTCCGCATACGCTACGGAATCAAGATCCGGGTGGCCTTTCTCCTGAAGCTTCCTGCGCAGCCAGGTTTCGTCATGCCCCAGACTGGAAAGCGCTGCCCGCTGCACCACACCGGATTCCACCAGACTGCGGGGCAGCCGGGTGTGCTGCGGTTTGATGTCCAGCTCCTCCCGTGTGGCCGGCTCGTATTGCGGCTTCTTAAGGATGCTTAGTGATCCGTTGGTTTCATAGATGGCATATGCCACCTCATTCATTGAGAACGTATCCTTCGCACGCAGCATCATCCGCAACTGCTCGAAGTCGAGATTATTTTTGCGCAGCTTGGCGAGGTCAATCTTTCCGTCCCGGATAAGGATCTCCGGCTCCCCCTCCAGCGGTTTGCGCAATTTGCGCACCAGCTGGGTAATCTTTTCAAATATAATAGAAAGCACCGTCCAGACAGCCAGTGCAAACAGCAGCAGGAGTACAGATTTATCCGGCTCATATATGGTATCCCCTACCAAATCGCCAAGAATTACGGCCGAGATAAAGTCGAAAGGGGTTAAGGCTGAAATTTCCTTTTTGCCCAGCAGTCTTGTCATGGCCCATAATCCGACAAATCCGGCTATAAGCTTCACTAGTACGGATAAATACTCCATGGTATCATCCTCCAGGTTCGATTGTTAGCTTAACAATGTTTAACCCATACACGATCAGCTGTAACATGAAGGATCTGGCCGGGTGTAAGGAAAGTGTGAGAACTGAAGGATGATTCCAGGGGCTGTAATGTGATAAGCTGTGTTTAGAATCCATAGGTTTATTCATTATTCCAAGTGCAGAGGGGGCGGCTGTGATGCTATTTTATGTGATAGCTATATTGGTCGTGATCGCAGACCAGGCTGCCAAGTGGGGAGTACGCTCCAATATGCAGCTTGGGGAGACTATTCAGGTGTGGAGCGGACACTTACAATTTACATATTATGAGAACAGCGGGGCAGCATTCAGCTCATTTCAGGGTTATGGAAAATATTTCGCCATCATTGCCGTGCTTTTTGTCGCTGGAGTATTCTACTACAGACGCAAGGGGGAGCTGCGCGGTCCCATACTGGAGGCTGCCACCGGTTTCCTGGTCGGCGGGGCTGTCGGCAACGCCATTGACCGTGTCCTTTACCACCAGGTGACCGATTTTCTGGTCTTCGGCAGCCGGGGCGGTATCCTGAATCTCGCAGACCTGGCGATCAACGCCGGAGGGCTTCTGGTTCTGGTGCACCTGCTGAAGGAACCGCTCAAGCGGGTGATGGTCAAAAGATGAAAAGCAAGGGGAGCCTCACCCCTCCCTGCATGTATGCCCGGACAGTTGGTGCAGCTGCTGACTATGGGCCCGGTTAAGGTCTCAGGACTGGTTTTAGGGCAAAAATAAGTATCATTTTATCTAATAGAAGTTATCACAAATTATAATGAAGCTGGTTAAATCAGAGCTTTTTACTCTGATTTAAGCGGCTTTTCTGCGTTTTATTGAATTTATTGGTTTTATAGCTTGAATTTGGCAGCTTGGGGGCTCGTTGATCGTTTCATATAATTGTGATAGCCTGAATTCAAGATGTTAGAGGGAAGCAGATTTCATGCTGAGGAGAGGTCGATATTGTTGCAATTACAAGTTACGAACAGTCCTTTTAACGAGGAACAGGTTGAGCTTCTTAACCGGCTTCTGCCGACACTGACGCAGACGCAGCAAATTTGGCTTGGCGGTTATATATCGGCAATGACACTGCAGGGAGCAGCAGCTGTTTCCGCAGCAGCCCCCGCTGTTTTTACAGCTCCGTCCGCAAGTACGGCAGCTGCAGGAGGTACGGTGGAGCCCGCCATTTCCCGTGAGGTCACCGTGCTCTTCGGATCGCAGACCGGCAACTGCCAGCGCCTTGCATCCAGCCTGTCCGGCAAGCTGAAGGAGCAGGGGTTCGAGATCACAGTGTCCGCAATGAACAGCTTTAAGCCCAACACGCTGAAGAAGGTGGAGAACCTGCTGATCCTGGTCAGCACTCATGGCGAGGGCGAACCACCGGATAACGCACGTTCTTTTCATGAATTTCTCAATAGTAAAAGAGCTCCCCGCTTGGAGCATTTGCGCTTTTCAGTGCTGGCACTCGGGGATACCTCTTATGAGTTCTTTTGCCAGACCGGCAAGGATTTCGATCAGAAGCTGGAAGAACTCGGCGGCCAGCGCCTGAGCCCGCGCGTCGATTGCGATCTGGACTATGACGAGCAGGTTGCTGCGTGGATGGAACAAGTGATCACCGCCCTTAACGGTGCTGGAAGCGCTCCGGCTATTGCTGAAGAAGCCGTGCTTGCGGCAGAGCATGCGGAATCGCTGCAATCGGCTTATTCACGCAATAATCCTTTTCAGGCTGAAGTCCTGGAGAATCTGAATCTGAACGGCCGCGGCTCGGACCGGGAAACCCGTCATCTGGAGCTGTCGCTGGCAGGTTCGAACATAACCTTCGAACCGGGCGACGCCCTGGGAGTCTATCCCGAGAATCACCCCCGCCTGGTAGATGAGATTATTGCCGCTATGGGCTGGAATTCAGATGAACGCGTTCCCCTGAACAAAAAAGGCGAAGAGGGCACGCTGCGTGAAGCGCTCCTCCGCCACTATGAAATTACGGTCCTGACCAAACCGCTGCTGGAGCAGGCGGCGAAGCTGTCCTCAGCTGCCGGTCTTCATGAGCTTCTGCTGCCGGACCGGGCACCGCAGCTCAAGGAATATATCCAGGGACGCGATCTGCTGGACCTGATTCAAGACTTCTCGCCATGGGATGTTCCGGCCCGCAGCTTCGTAACGATTCTGCGCAAGCTGCCGGCCAGACTGTATTCCATTGCCAGCAGCTATAAGGCCAATCCCGAAGAGGTTCATTTCACCGTACGCGCGGTACGTTATGAATCCCATGGACGTGAACGCTATGGTGTCTGCTCAGTGCACTGCGCCGAACGCGTGCAGCCTGGGGATACGCTGCCGATCTATATTCAGAACAATCCGAATTTCAAGCTTCCGGCGAATCCCGATGTGCCTGTAATCATGATCGGACCCGGCACGGGAGTTGCACCGTTCCGTTCGTTCCTGGAGGAGCGGGAAGAGCAGGGTGCAGCAGGCAAGACATGGCTGTTCTACGGCGACCGTCATTTCGTGACGGACTTCCTCTACCAGACGGACTGGCAGCGGATGCTCAAGGACGGCGTGCTGACGAAGCTGGACGTGGCTTTTTCCCGGGATACTGAAGAGAAGGTATATGTGCAGCACCGCCTGCTGGAGCACAGCCGCGAGCTGTATGCCTGGCTTCAGGAAGGCGCACATATCTATGTCTGCGGCGATGAGAAGCATATGGCCCATGACGTACACTCTGCACTGATCAGCGTTATTCAGGAGGAAGGCGGACTGAGCCCTGAAGCGGCAGCGGCCTATCTGGACAATCTGCAGCAGGAGCAACGCTACCAGCGCGATGTGTATTAACTTTAACAAAAAGTGAGTGCGGAAGGAGACTACCAGCAATGGCGAATAATGAATCAGCGGTGAAGCCCATCGGCGGCCCGCCAAGCGATGTTGAACATATTAAGCTGGAGAGCAACTATCTGCGGGGAGCGCTTGTCGAAACGCTGAGCAACCCGATCACCGGGAGCCTTCCTGAAGATGACAACAGGCTGCTTAAGTTCCACGGCAGCTACATGCAGGATGACCGGGATTTGCGCAGTGAACGGGAACGCTCGAAGCTGGAGCCGGCCTTTCAGTTCATGCTGCGCGTAGTGGCACCAGGCGGTGTGGCTACCCCGGCGCAGTGGCTGGTCATGGATGAGCTGGCCCATAAATACGGCAACGGCACCTTGCGGCTGACTACCAGACAGGCTTTTCAAATGCACGGTGTACTCAAGTGGAATCTGAAAAAAACGATCAAAACCATAAACGACACGCTGATGACCACCCTCGCTGCCTGCGGGGACGTCAACCGCAATGTGATGAGCGGTCCCAATCCGTACCAGTCCGAGGTTCACGCCGAGGTCTATGAGTGGGCGCGCCGGATCAGCGATCATCTGTCACCCCGGACGCCAGCCTACCATGAAATCTGGCTGGACGGTGAAAAGGTAGTGGACAGCAAAGAGGGCGTAGAGGTGGAGCCGATCTATGGCCCTGTTTACCTGCCGCGCAAGTTCAAAATCGGCCTCGCCGTCCCTCCATCCAACGATGTGGATGTGTTCTCCCAGGATCTTGGCTTAATTGCCATTCTGGAAGACGGCAAATTGGCCGGGTTCAATATTTCGGTAGGCGGCGGCATGGGGATGACCCATGGCGACACGAATACTTACCCGCAGCTTGGGCGGGTGATCGGCTTCTGCCGGCTGGAGCAGGTGATTGATCTGGCAGAGAAGACTGTCACGATCCAGCGCGATTACGGCAACCGCTCTGTCCGTAAAAATGCCCGCTTCAAATACACCATCGACCGGCACGGTCTGGAATGGTTCACCGGCGAGCTGCAGCACCGGCTGGGCTGGGCGCTGGAACCGGCACGGTCCTATCACTTTGACCACAACGGAGACCGTTACGGCTGGGTGAAGGGTGTGAACGGCAAATGGAACCTGACGCTGTATATCCAGAGCGGACGGATTCAGGACACGGAAAACAGCAAGCTGATGACTGGCCTGAGGGAAATCGCTCTAATCCATGGCGGAAATTTCCGGCTGACCCCCAATCAGAATCTGATTATCGCCAATGTCAGCAGCGTGAAGAAACGCAAGGTTATGGAACTTGCCCAGCAATATGGATTGACCGATGGTGCGCATCATTCTGCACTGCGGCGGAGCTCAATGTCCTGCGTGGCGCTGCCGACCTGCGGATTGGCCATGGCTGAAGCAGAGCGTTACCTGCCGCACCTGCTGGATAAGCTGGAGCCGATCATTAACGAAGCAGGGCTGCGGGATGAAGAAATTATCATCCGCATGACCGGCTGCCCGAATGGCTGCGCCAGACCGGCACTGGGGGAAATCTCTTTTATCGGGAAGGCTCCGGGCAGATACAATATGTATCTGGGAGCGGGCTTTACCGGAGACCGGCTGAATAAGCTGTATAAGGAAAACATCGATGAGAAGGAAATTCTGGAGACGCTTGAACCGATCATCCACCGCTACGCCAAGGAACGCCAGAGCGGCGAACACTTCGGGGACTTTGTAATCCGCAGCGGATATGTTAAGGCGGTTACCTCTGGACTCAACTTTCATGATTGAACCGCAAATGAACCCGTTCTCCTGTAGAAGGAGGGCGGGTTTGTTCTTATTCAGGAAATTATGTTTTTCCCTTTCTTGTAAGAATTCACCCAAAGGGTATAAATTAGTCGGATTCGATAGGCCTTTTTTCAACTAGCGCTGCGAAGAAGCAAATGTGAGCAGTGGCTAGTTGGAAAAAAGGAACCTATTTCTCCCTGAAATCAACAAATGTGAGGTTTAAGTGGAAAAAGGAAACTTAATGGGGCCATATTTCTTCGTCAGGAGTGAAATGAGCTGAATTAGTAACCCTTTTTCCACTTAACCTGGGGGGGAACATGGTGCACGAGCAAATTAGTTATCCTTTTTCCACTTGGAGTTGCCGAAGGATTCATAAAGAGTTCTCCAGGCAACGCTTAACGGAAATCCAAAATGGCTGCCTTATCCAGTCAAGGACTGCGCAGAAGTTTTGTTCGTTTTGGCAGCAAACCTATTGGTTAGGCTCAAATCAGGTCCTTCAATCTGAACAATCCCTCCTTACAGGCCGCTGCACTGTTTATTTAGTGGGATTTTGGAAAGATTGTTACATAGACAAGATTAAATTTGGATTTTCGGCGGTTATCTTACATAATATAGAGGAGTACCATTAAATCATATCCAAGAGCCATTATAGTAACTAATGTGTTCTGTACAGAAGAGGCGAAACGAATGATTATCATGAAAACAATGGAAGAGATTGAAAAAATGCGGGCAGCCGGCAAAATTCTTGCGGAATGCCACCGGCAAATTGCCCAAATCATCCAGCCCGGAATAACCACCTGGGAAATCGACCAGTTTGCAGAGAAATTCATTCTCTCCCAGGGAGCAACCCCGGAGCAAAAAGGCTATCACGGCTATCCTTATGCGACCTGCGCATCCGTAAATGATGTGATCTGCCATGGATTTCCGAAGCGGGAGGAGCTGAAAGACGGGGATATCGTGACCATTGATATGGTTGTGAACCTGAATGGCTGGCTGGCCGATTCGGCCTGGTCCTATGCGGTCGGCAACATCAGTGAACAGGCACAGAAGCTGCTGGATACCACTAAAGAAGCTTTGTTCAAAGGCATTGAGCAAGCCGTCGCCGGCAACCGGATCGGAGATGTCGCCCATGCCGTACAGGTCTATGCCGAGTCGAATGGCTTCTCGGTCGTTCGTGACTTTATCGGGCACGGCATCGGCTCCGAGATGCATGAAGCGCCTGAGGTCCCGCATTATGGACCTGCAGGCAAGGGGCCGCGGATCAAGGAAGGTATGGTATTTACCATCGAGCCGATGCTGAACACCGGAAGCTACCGCACCAAGGTGGATGCGGACGGATGGACTGCCCGCACCATCGACGGCGGACTGTCCGCACAGTATGAGCATACGCTCGCCATTACTCCGCAAGGCACCATTATTTTGACTGAGCTGTAAGCTGCATATCCCGAGACCGGGCGTTCACCTTCAGTAGGAGGGAGCGCCCGGTTTTTTATGTGCTATGCTGCCCCCAGCAGGCAGTGGATAGTAACATTTGGAGAAATCAAAGGTACAAATACCTTTGATTTGCCTGGGATTGGTCCATTTGGAGAAATCAGAGGTATAAATACCTTTGATTTGCCTGGGATTGGTCCATTTAAAGAAATCAGAGGTACAAATACCTTTGATTTGCCTGGGATTGGTCCATTTGGAGAAATCAAAGGTACAAATACCTTTGAAATGTCCGGGATTGGTCCATTTAGAGAAATCAGAGGTATAAATACCTTTGATTTGCCTGGGATTGGTCCATTTAAAGAAATCAGAGGTAAAAATACCTTTGATTTTCCTAATATTGATCTTTTTGGAGAAATCAAAGGTACAAATACCTTTGAAATGTCCGGGATTGGCCCATTTGGAGAAATCAGAGCCTCAAGAATGCAATCCGAGGATTCCCCTAAAGGATAGTCAACTATGAAATCTATCAGATACTATGCTTCTACTAAGCTTCGTGTTTTATTGACACGGATCGAGCTTCTGACAGGTTTTTTTGTTGTATGTGTCGGAATTCACGGCTGAATGCAATTGAAATGCATATAATGGTAAGACTTCAATAGCTGAATCAGAATAGAGGAAGAAATATGGCAGTAGACAAACAATGCAAAAATCTGTACAGGAGCCCCAGCCCCGCGCAGTGCATGGAGCATTACGGCTGCATTTATGAGAACAATCATCTGATCACCTTGCTGGTGGACCCTGCGGACGGTTCCATCACCGATGCCAACCGCGCAGCCTGTGATTTCTACGGGTATCCGCTCCGCATCTTCCGCAAGCTCCATATTACCGATCTGCAGGCGGATCAAGCATCCGGGATGGAAACATTCATCAAGCACGGGATGCCTGGCGGGGAGCATGGCAGAAACAGGGTTTATATGGACAAGCACCTGCTCGCGGGAGGACAGCAGATCGATGTGGAGATCCACACCGGGATGATGTCCATGCTGGGGAAGTCATGTATCTATACAGTGATTCACGACATTAGCGAACGTGTGCGCTCAGAGCAGCGGCTTCGGGAGAGTGAGGAGCGGTACAGGGATCTGGTCGAGCTATGCCCCGAAGCCATCCTGGTCTACAGCGGAGGCATGATTCTGTTTGCTAACAAGCAAAGTGAAAAAATGTTTGGCAAAAAGAAAAAAGAGATGATCGGCCAGAGGATCGAAGCTTTTTTTAGCGAGGATTACCTTAAAAGCGCCAAATACAACAAGCTAATGGCCTGGGGGGCAACGGTCAAAGAGAGATTCCGCATTGAACAGCGGCTGATCCGTTATGACAAACGGATTTTTGATGTGGAGATTTCAGGGGTGCCGATCATTTATGAGGAAGAAAAAGCGCTGCAGCTGGTGCTGAGGGACATCACGGAGAGCAAAAAGGAAGTGGAGCGGGCGGTGAAGCTGCAGAATCACCGGCATACCGTAGCTTTTCCGCTGGAAGACAAGGCAGAGCTGGAGAAGCTGTATATTCCGGCACGAACCCTTAGCGGGGATTTCTTCATTTTTCATAAGATTGATGAGGAGCGGGTGATCGGCATGATCGGTGATGTGACCGGCAAGGGGATCACGGCCGCACTGAACATATCGGCTCTCCGGGTGCTGTTTGCGGATTGTCTGGAGGTTACCGTTGATCCGCTGCAGGCCATCAAGGAGCTGAACCAGAAGGCAATGCTGCATCTGGGCGAAGATTATATTGCCGCCTGCTGCTTTCAGCTCGATTTTGGAGCAGGTGTGCTGAAGGCGGCGGGTGCAGGGATTAATGAATTTATCTATGTGCCAAAGGATCAGGATAGCCAATGTCTTACGGTTAGGGGCGCGCCGCTTGGCATGTTCGGAAACAGCGAGTTTGAGGAGATTACCGTCCCCTTTTCCTCTGGCGACCGTTTTTGCTTCTACAGCGACGGGATGGAGCTTCTCTTTGGCACTCAGGAACTGAGCCGCAGCTATGAGTATCTGACCGATAAAGTTGCTGATGCTTCGCTGCAGGATGACTGCACCTGGCTTAACCTGAGCATTAAATGAATGAAGGAGTGTACTATGAACGCTGTTCAAAAGGAAATTCGGCTCTATGGATTGGAGCAGCATCAGGGAATCATCGACGGAATTATTCAGGAGCTTGGACTGGAGGACTATGCGTTTGATATTCGGCTGATTCTAATTGAGGCCATCACCAATGCCTATTATCACGGTAATCTTAGCGACTGCACCAAGCCGATTATTGTCCGGTATCTGCTTAGCGGCAAGCGGCTTGAGCTCCAGGTCGAGGACTCCGGAGAAGGATCAGGGTCTTTGGTGTTCCCGGAAGCGATCAGCGGTGATGAACTGCTGGATGAAGGCGGGAGAGGCCTGTACCTTATCCGCTGCTTCTCCGACAAGGCAGAGATGGTTCGCAACACCATGTACATAAGCAAGTGTGTATGTCCCACGTAGACTGATAAAGGAGAGAATCCTGTGAAATTGAGTTTGAGTTTGAAAGTAAAAATAAGCATTCTGCTGTTTCTGATTATCAGTGTGCCTTTGGCGATTTCAGGCATTATTTCTTATAATCTGGCCTCTAACACACTGCAGCAGACCATTGAAGAGGAGCTGCGCGATACTACAGCCTCGGCAGCAAAAGCGGTTGATTCCGAACTGGAGGCTGTGGGGAGTTATCTTAATATCGCGAGCAAAAACGATACTCTGGCAGCTTTTGCCGCCAACCCTGCGGGTGAGGCTGCCAAACAACTGGCGTACGCCTATATTTCCGGGATACAGCAGGATCATGCGAAGCAGCTGGAGTCGTTAATGATCGCCGGCACCGACGGACAAGTGCTGCTGACCAGCAGCCCGGAGAATCCTGGCTTAAGTATCCAGGACCGGGATTATTTTCAGCAGGCCCTGCAGGGGAAAGAGGCAATCAGTGAAGTCCTTTTCTCCAAAGAGAGCAACCAGCATATTGTCGCCATCGCCCGGCCGCTTCAGCAGAATGGACAAGTTACCGGTGTACTGATCGGAACGGTTATGTTCAATTCCCTGTCATCTCCGGTAGCGGAGGTCAAGATTGGTGACAGCGGATATGGATACATGATCGACCGGACGGGCCTGATTGTCTATCATCCGGAACAAGGCAAGATTCTTAAGGAGACACTGGACGGCAACAGCAACAAGGAATTGAATGCGCTCGTTCAGGTCATGAAAAGCGGCAAGGCCTCCGACGGCTTCTACACCTATGAAGGCGTACATAAATATATGTCCTTCCAGCCTGCCGGGAACTGGGTAGTGGCCACTACCGCCAATGTTCAGGATTATATGGCCCCGGCAACGGAAATCCGCAACACGACACTGATCATTATTATAGCCTTCATATTGATCGCCTTGCTGGTGGCCTATTTCTTCACTACGCGGAATATTGTAAATCCGATTATCAAGCTGGAGCAAGCCATGTCCCGTGCCGGTGAAGGCAATCTGACCGTTCATACCTCCATCCGCTCGGGAGACGAGCTGCAGGAGCTTAGTGAAGCTTTCAATACGATGATTGACAAGCAGAAGGCCATCATTGAAAAGGTAAGGGCAGGCTCGGTCTCCCTGACCTCCATGTCGGAAGAAATGGCAGCCTCTTCGGAGGAGATCAGCGCATCGATTGAGGAGATCAGCTCCAGTACCCAGGAAATTGCCGCTGGAGCGGAGAACAACAACCAGTCTGTTGTAAATGCCTCCCAGGTGCTGGTGCAGCTCTCCAGTCTGGTGCAGATGGCCCAGAGCAAAGCGGCGGCTACTTCCGGCAATGCGGATGTCACCAATCAGGCGGCCCAGCGGGGAAGAGCGCAGGTGATGGACACCGTTGAAGCGATGAACACCATCAGCAGCAGCACGTTGGAGACAGAGGAGCAGCTGCGGGCAGTCAGTGAGCTGTCAGACCAGGTATCCACCATCATTGGCACGATCAACGCAATTGCCCAGCAAACCAATTTGCTGGCACTTAATGCGGCTATTGAAGCGGCACGGGCGGGGGAACATGGCCGGGGCTTCAGTGTGGTAGCCGAAGAGGTGCGGAAGCTGTCGGATGAAACCCATAGGCAGGCGACGGAAATTTCGGCGCTGGTGAGCGACATGGTTTCGCGGATTACGCAGGCGGTAGACTCCATGAGGGGGGCAACAGAGGCGGTTGAGGGCGGCGTACGCGTGGTGACCGAGACGGATCACGCTTTTGTGCATATTATCAATTCCGTTGAGCTCATTACGGACAGTGTCAAAGAGATTCTCGATATTACCCAGGACGAGGTGGCAACCTCGGATCAGATTATCAAGCTGATTGATTCCATGGGTACCATTTCGGAACTGGCAGCCATCAACAGCGAGAATGTATCCAGTGCGACAGAGGAGCAGGCGGCAACCGTGACAAACTTTGCAGCTTCAGCCCAGGAAGTAAGCGCCATGGCGAATGAACTGGAGATTCTCGTAGAGAAATTTATAATCAGGGGTGAGCAGGTTGAGTGAGATTGTAATGGAAATGCCGGAGATGTTCTCCGTGGAAGAGGCCAGTGAATTCAGAGAAAAGATCAGGGGGCATATTGAAGACGGGTTCTCCAGCTTTGTGCTTGATTTTGGCGGCTGCGCCTTTATCGACAGCACCGGGCTTGGGGTGATTGTGAGCTCTTACAAGAAATGCGTGGAGAATGGCGGCACCATAAAGCTTAAGGCAATGAATGCCAATGTGCTGAAGATTTTCGAATTAACCAGATTGACCCATGTGTTTGAAATTTTATAAAAGCATATATGCAACAGCAGCGGCTGCGCCGTCCCCTGAAGGACAACGCAGCCGCTGCTGTATGCAGAGGGAGAACCGAACATAAACTAATCGGTAATATTCCGGGTGTAATATTCAATGATATCCTTCCGGCGGATAATGCCCAGAAAGATTCCCTTGTCATCGACAACCGGGACGAAGTTCTGGTCAGCCGCCAGTGTCAGCATATCCTCCATCTGGGCGTGGATCTCGACGCTCTCGTTGTGGACATGCTGCTGAATTTCGCTTACGGTCACTTCACGCATATTCTCAAAATTCAGGCCGGCCGTATTCTTGAATTTCCACAATAAATCGCCTTCGGATAAGGTTCCTACATATTTGCCTTCTTCATTAATAATCGGGATGGCTGAATAATAATGATGCTCCAGTTGTTCAAGGGCTTCCAGCATAGTGATCGAAGAGGTAATGTACGATACCTGGTCTTTGGGCAGCAAAAAGGCGGATATTTCCATAAGCATTAGCTCCTTCGCAGCTGATTTTTGTGATAACGGTATTCTTATTAAAACACAGATTGGCATGCAAACGCATATAAAAATGCGATTTGCGGTGCTGGGATACCCCGGCGGCCTTGGCCAGGGCGGAGGGAAGCGTTCATTTTCCCTCCGGTTTACCCGGCTCCGGTATCGTAAAAGAGACAGAGGTTCCTTGTCCCGGCTCACTCTGAATTGACAGTCCGCGGCCATACAATTGGGTCAGACGGCGGTTGGTATTGAGCAGGCCGATTCCTCCGCTGACCTTGCGGGAATTGTCCAGGAGGCGGCTGACCTGTTCCTGCGTCATGCCTTTCCCGTTGTCCCTGACCTCGAAGAAAGTGAAGCCTCCGCTGCTGCGAATGCGGATGGTCAGCAATCCGCCGCGCGAGCGGCTCAGCAGTCCGTGTCTGACCGCGTTCTCCACCAGGGGCTGCAGTGTGAGCGGCGGGAGTGAAGTATTGATCCCGTCCTCGATATCCCATTCGACGGCCAGCCTTTCTTCGAACCGGGCTTGCTCGATATACACATAAGCCCGGACCAGCTCGAGTTCATGGGAGAGCGCAACCCGCTGATGCGAATTCATATAATCGAAGCTGATCCGCAGATAGGAGGAGAACGCCTCGCTGAGATCGCGCATTTTTGCAGTATCGATTTCGCTTAAGGCCATAATTGAATTTAAAGTGTTGAACAAAAAATGCGGCTGTATCTGCGCCTGGAGATAGGCGGCTTCCATGCGCAGCATCTCATCAATGGATTGCTTCAGCCCTGTCAGCGAACGGACTCTGTATTTCAGCTCCAGCCCGTCAACCGGTTTGACCAGGTAATCGTTCGCACCGGACAGAAATCCGGTATAAATGTCTTCAGGCTGTGTGCGTGCCGTCAGCAGCAGAATGGGCAGCTCCGATAATGAAAAACGCTCACGAACGATTCGCGTCAGCTCATAGCCGGAGATGTGCGGCATCATCACATCGGCGATCAGGAGATCCCATTGCTCCGTTCCCAGCAGGTTCAAGGCTTCATGAGCGCCCAGCGCGGTCCTGATATTGTAATTCTCAGAAGAGAGGATACTGGCCAGTACCTTGAGGTTGACGGAATCATCATCCACGGCCAGAATATGGATCCGGCGGCCGTCCCCGCCTGATTCTCCCGAATGCGAAGCACTCCAGATCGTGGACAAGTCTGCGAGAGGACTGTGTGCCGGAACGGAAGGTCTGGTCGACTCCGTATTCTTTGCCATCTCTTGGCTGGAGAAGACGGAAGCAGGCTGGTCTGTTACTTCTGCCAGAGGAAGAGTGAAGGTGAACTCTGAGCCTTGGCCTGGTTGGGAACGGGCCGTCAGGGTTCCATGATGAAGCTCAACGAGCTGTTTGCAAATGCTCAGCCCGAGGCCGATTCCGCCCCCGTCATTAATTCCCTGCTGCCCTTGCTCATAGCGCTTGAATATCCGGCTGAGTGTCTCCTCATCCATACCGGCTCCTGTATCGGAAACATGAATGAGCATTTGTTTGCCCTGCGTTTCGGCAGTTACGGCTATACTGCCTTCAATGGTATATTTGACTGCATTGTGCAGCAGATTGAATAGAATCTGGACCAGACGTTTCTCGTCTGCGAACACAGGAGGGAGAGAGTCCGCAATGTTGTTTTTCATTGTGAGCGCCCGGCCCTCTGTCATAAATTCGAACATATCAATCACACCGGAAACCACCGATTGGATGGGCAGCGGCTCCCGCTGCAGTTCAATCCGTTTATCCTGAAGCCGGGTTACATCCAGCAGGTCATTCAGCAGATGTGACATCCGGCGGCTGATGGTCAGGAGCAGGTCCATGTCCTGGACACTTTTTGGGTCCATTACCGTATGTTCCTTGGCTGCGACAGTCTGGGCAATACTGATAATGCCATGAAGCGGCGACCTCAGCTCATGCGAAGTATTCGCCAGGAATTGGTCTTTGAGACGGTCATTTTCCTGCAGTTGCCGGTTCAGCTTGATGTTTTCCTCAGAATTACGGAAATAACGCTTGAACCAATAAGCGGAGAAACCAATGATTGCCGCAATAATATCAACGGGATAAAAGAAGTTGCTGGTGTTTCCCCTGGATTCAACAACCCCCCAAAGCACACTGGACAGGATGGCGACCGCGGCAAACAGCAAAAATACGGCATCCTCTTGTTTCTTCAGCACCATTTGCACAATCTTCCAGACAACACCGGCTACAGGGAGCAGATACAAAATACTGAACAAGGGAATAGTGTACAGAATAAATTCTGCAGGCATAATTACGATAAAAGCTGAATACAAACCCAGTACCGCAGCATAGCTTCTGAAAAGAATACCGGAATTCGGCCTTCCCGAGAAGCTTTGTGACAGCTGCAGCATAAAAAAAGACAGCCACATATAAGACAAAAGCTTAATCTTCAGCAGCCAAGTATAATTTATCGGCAGCCAGAGCTTCAGCAGGATATCATTATCCGAGATGATGGACATGCCGACTGCGACAAGAAGCAGGAAAAAAAGTAAAAAGACTTTTTGCCGGTTAAAGCAATATAAGATCCCTGCATACAAGGCGTGCAGCAGCATAATAATGAATGCGACCAGCTGAAAGCCAATGGAATACCAGCGCTCGGTGTCTACCGCAGCCTGTGTACCAAAGCGGATGGAGCGGACAATCCCCCCTTTCTGGGGATGGTCGAAGTTGGAGACACGGACGAGCAGCTCAATCTCCTGCTTTTCTCCGGCTGTATAAGTCGCGGTGTAGGACACTGCCCTAGGGGTATAACCTTCCTTGTATTCCGCCAAACGGCCAAAGGGATTCTCCTTCTGTCCGTTAATCTCAATCTCCGAGGCCGCCTGAATGCGCTGAATCCAGAAACCGTAGGGGTCTTTTAGCGGCTGGCCGGTCAGAATCCGCAGTCTGTATGTCCCGTATCCGAAGGAGGAATGGCCTTCTTTCATAAATCCGCTGCTCCAGTCACCCGGAACTTTCACAAGACCATGCTTCTCCATGTCTCTACCGGACTGCGGGAAATCCTCATGTGTTAAAAATTGTTCAGGGTAAAATTCCCATTCGCCATCCAATGTAATAGATCGGGAGTTTTCTATATCAAAGCTGCGCAAATCCAGCTCGCCCTGAACCGCCTGTGGATGCTCCGGAGCAACGTAGGTGTTGAACCACAGGATGCGCACACCTGTCAGAATGGCCAGATACAGCAAGGCAATCAATATATTTTTCAGAAAGAAAGTAATGGGCTTCTTTATCATAAATTTTTTATTCCACATCAAACGATTGTTTTCCTCTTTCTAGGTACACTTTAGAATCCAATAAAAAAGGATACAGCATCCCTCGAATTGCCCAGAGAGCTATATCCTGATCTTAGTTGAATGAAGAATGGAGCTTAAGCGTTGCCAGCGCCCTGGCCGTTATCATGACTTAGCTGCCAGATGATCCCGAATTTGTCTTTTAGGCTACCGTAGCATTTGCTCCAGAAGGTTTCCTGCAGCTCCATGATGACTGTGCCGCCTTCTTTCAGCTTGTTGAACCAGTCCTTGATTTTGCCGGCATCGTCATTGGTCAGAGTAAGGTTGACGTTGTTCCCTTCCACATAAGACATGCCAGGGAAAACATCCGAGAACATCACAGGACTGCCGTCAATGAACAGCATGGCGTGCATCACCAGATGCTTGGCCTCCTCCGGAAGAGGGTGGGAAGGGTCTGGGGGTGCTTCTCCAAAGGTCATAATCCGCGGAGCTTCTGTTCCAAATACTTCGGCATAAAACTCCACAGCTTCACGGGCATTCCCATTAAAATTGAAATACACATTAATTGCCACAGCCTTCACTCCTCTAAGATTGTTAATGTAAGGCAAGCGCTTGATTTCCACATTGTATCATGTGCTTGTCCATTTATAAATATACAGAACCGTTAACTATGGCGTCTACCCAGTCATAACACTGCTGCAATTGGTCCTCAGTGATCAAGTCGGAGCGGTGCTCGAACATGATTTTTACCCGGCTGTTCGCCTCGCGGATGATCTGTAAATACTCGGCAATAGGTGCCCAGCCGTCCTCGACGCTTAGCTCCGGCAGCACCGGATAATGGGGATTTTGGACCGTTTGATTGACTTGAACTGTGGAGAGATGGAGCAGCCCGGCATATTTGGCATATTTCCGTAAGATGGCTTTTGCGTCAAACCGGGGATCAAGCTTGTCCTGCAGATACAATCTGGCGGTGTCCAGGCACAGTTGAATCTGCGGGTACTTCAGCAATAGATTTTCAAAAAAATCATGTTCATAAACATAACGGTTCAAGGCGTCGAATTCAAGAATTGGTGTAAAATGATAATCCCTGCTCCTGAGGTCCAGCCACTCAAACAATGATTCACTACGTTCAATAAGTTCGCTTAAGGTGCACTCACTTTCATATATGTATTCGCGGCGGTCCCCGAACCTCCACAGCTTCCAGTCTACGCGGTCATCCAGAATGACCGGCTTCGGATAATGAAACAACACATATTCCGGCTTCAGCGAAGTCAAATATTCAAGCTCAGCCCGTATATGCTCATAGGCTGCCTCGCGTTCGTCTGCGTCAGGAGAGAGGAACAAAGCATCCCGAATGGTTGAACTGTTCGCCCGGAACGGAAAATGAACGCCTACACGAAAGCCTTTGCTTCCCGATTCCTCAATTAAGCGGCGGCAGTCTTCCTCTCCCGGGAAGGAGCAGGCTTCAATGCCGTAGAATCCAGCCTTAAAATCCCTCTGGTATTTGTTGAAGTCAAATCCTCCATATTGCCCAATCATGAACTGGTGCAACTACATCCACCTCGCATAAAGTTAATTCAATCCAAGCCGAAGCTCGCCATTCGCCCCGGCTAGATTCATCTGGACATCACCGCCCCGTTCCGGCGGTAATCGGAAGGGGAGACGCCCGTCTCTTTTTTGAAAATCCGGTTAAACGATCTGTAATTCTCAAATCCGATGGATTCGGAAATTTCAAACGTCTTGTGATCGGTGGTGAGCAGCAGCAGCTTCGCCTTCTCAATGCGCAGGCGGGTCAGATATTGAACGAAGCTTTCGCCAACGGCTTTTTTGAACATGGAACTGAAATAGGGCACGCTGTAATTAATCGAAGCAGCCAGTTCCTCCAGCTTGTAAGGGTAGCTGAGATCTTCCCGCATGTGCTGGATAATCCTTGAAATGGAGGAGTCAATCTTTTTGCCGCCCTCCTGCAGCTGTTGAAGCTTGTGGAAGCAGGCACAGGTCGTCTCGTGTACGGAGTCAAAGGTTTGGCACAGCTCCAGCTTTTTGCGCAAGGCCGCTTCCAGCTCCGCACCCCCCTCGGCTCCTATGACGGTGTGGCTCATGTCCAGAAAAACTCTCAGATACAGGGATTTGATCTGCTCCGGGTCCCAGCCATGCTCTATGGCCTGGCGGAATAAAGAGCTGCGTTCCTGCTCCAGCGCTGCGGCGCTCAGATGCGGCTCCAGCAGCGCTTTCTTGAGCACCTTGCTCCAGAATCGGCTCACCGGTTCCGGGATGCGCTGAAAGCAAGCGAGCTGCTCCCATTCCTCGATGCCGATGCTCTCATCGGAGCGGTAAAAGAAAGGATAGGGGACAGAGGCTAAGCGTTTGAGCGCCTCGGGCCGTCCCTGCAGCCCTTGCCCGAACCTGCACTGGAGGGCGAAGCATTTCATTTTGAGATTCGCCGCAAAGGACTCCAGCACCTGCTCCAGAAATCCGGGGCGCTCCAGCTTCAGGGCATCGGTATAGACGGCCAGAAAACGTCCTTTGTCTAGCGCGATTACCTTGTATGCGCCTACGCTGCCCAGCAGTTCCTTCAGCACGTTGACTCCGGCGAACTGCCACAGCTTCAGCTCTTCAATCTGGTCGATCGGGAAGCGCAGGGAGCTCCGGTCCAGCTCCAGCAAAAGCACCTTGAACCGGGCTTCCTGAAGCGGGAGCTGCGATTCCGCCAGCGTGCGCAGCCATTTGGCTTCAGCGGCGGGGTTCAGCAGCATGTCCAGAAACAGGCTCTGCTCAATCTCAATTTCGCTTAACCGGACCTGCTGTTCCAACTGGAACTGCTTTTCCCGCGTTTCATCGATCGAATGAACCTGGGAAGCCAATTGCTCCATCGTCCTGGTCAGCAGGCCGGGATCAGAAAGGCAGTCATCCTTGATCAGATAGGAGGCAGCTTTCAGATGAATGGCCTGCTGGGCATAATGGAAATCCTGATGACAGGTAAGAATGATGATCTGCGGCGGGCGTTCCCCGCTTTTTTCAATTTCACGGAGCATCTCCAGCCCGTTCATTCCCGGCATCGTGATATCGGTTACGATTAACTCCGGTTTATGCTTCAGGAACAGCTCCAGTCCGTCCTGCCCGTCTTCCGCTTCGCCGACAAGAGTGAACAGGTCGCCCCGCTCTTCAATGAAATGGCGGAAGACGGTTCTTGCCGGAATCTCGTCTTCTACTAGTACTACTCTATAGTGATTCATGATGCTCCTCCTTCACAAGAACAGTCTCAAGCGGCAGCGTGATACGGATGGTCAGACCTTCTCCGGGTGGGCTGAGGAGCAGGATCTGCGCGGCATTTCCGAACAGCAGCTTCATCCGCATCCATACATTCTGCAGCCCGATATTCTCTGTGGACTCTTCCCGGAGCAAGTGAAGCTGCAAGGTCCCCAGCGCGGCCTCCTCCAGTCCAACTCCATCGTCGCTCACTTCAATGACGATATGGTTGATTACGGAATCGGTAAAAACATGAACTTTAATATACCCTTCAGGCGTTTTGTTCGGAAGAATGCCGTGGAAGACGGAGTTTTCAATCAGCGGCTGAAGGCTCAGCTTTGGAATCTGCATGCTCCGCAGCGGCTCCTCAATTTCGGTTTCGAGATGAATTTGGCACTTGTACCGCATATTAAGCAGCCCCACATATTCCGCGAGATAATCAAGCTCTTGCTGCAGCTGCACCGTCTGCTCATAGTTTTCCATGGAATACCGGAGCAGTGCAACCAGCCGCCCCATCAGGGTATTGATCTTTTCATAATCCTTCATCATGGCGAACATGCGGATGGTGTTTAGAGTATTGTACATGAAATGCGGGTTGATCTGCGATTGCAGCGCCCGGATTTCCAGCTTGCGCTTCAGATCCTCCGAATCATGGAGATCTGCCAGCAGGTCCTGAATGCGGACAGCCATGGTGTTGAGCATCCGGCCCAGATCCCCGATTTCATTGTTGGCAAAATGAGTGACGCGGGCATCGAAATGCCCTTTTTTGATCGCATCGACCTGCCGTTTCACGGCCTGGAGCGGCCGGTATAACTGATAACCGAACCCGACAACGCATAGTGCACCGAGAAACACCAGAATCCCCAGAAAGTAAGCTACGGTTCTGCGGATGATTTCTGCGCTGGCGGTCAGCTCCTTGGATGGTATCTCTGAAACCACGATCCAGTTGTCGTAGGTGGAAGTCTGCTTGACGGAGACAATGGAAGAGCCGACCGCAAATTGATTCGGCCGGTCCAGCTCTTTCCAGTGCCTTAGAATATTCTGCACCCGCCCGGTATCTTCTTTCGGCTCCAGTCTGCTGGTCGTGGCAATCGTCATCCCGTCATCGGTCAAAAGAGAGATAGACCCCCGGTTGCCCAGCTGAATGTTCTCAATCTGCTGCTGGAATTGGTCATTATTCATTGAGATCAGCAGTACCCCCTTCAGGTCCTCATACAGGTCAAAGGGGACACGTGAAATATAGTAGGTTGAAGAATCCAGAATCGCAAGGTCCGGCAGAGCGTGTTTGTCCAGGAACAGATTGGCCTTGCCTGAGGACAAATAGGCTTCGATCAGCGGCCGGTAGAGAGAATCCTCAAGCATGGCCGGGGCTTCCGTGGAAGAGAGGACTTCCCCCGTAATGGCTGAATACACCTGCAGCCCCTCCACGTTTCCGATAATCGCCGAGGCGTTGCTGAGCACAGAGATCAGATCTTTTTTCCGGACAACCTCCTCGAAATATTGCGCCGACGGCGATACCAATGCGCTCTGAATGGAAGAAATGCGTGAATACTGCTCGCTCAGCTCCCGCAGCCTGGTCATGGTTAATTCAATCCGGTCCACTACCTGGTTGACGAGCTGGGCGTTCAGGCGGTTGACCTGTTTTTCCACAGTTGTACTGGAGACGCTTACAGAAATAAAGGATAAGACAATCAGAGGAATTACTGAAATGGCGAGCATCACCAGAATCATTTTGAAATAAAAGCTCCGGCGCAGAAAGCTGAAGAAGGTTGAATTCATAGGAACCACTTCCGTTACTTGGTTTTAGACTGGGGATGGCGGATAAGCTATCCTATAATTATTATAGTACATTCAAGGATGGCTATGGAACACAGATTCCGGCGGATCTTAAAAACGGTTACACATTGGCGCGAATCCGGCATGTTCATAAGATACGCTGTCTTCTATAATCCAAAGTGTAAGGACGATGTAAACGCAAACAATACAAGCAAACGGGGGATGACAATGAATTTCACAAGAAAGCTTGTACCGCTTGTGGCAACAGCGGCATTGATGGCAGGCACACTGGCAGGTTGCTCCGGCAGCAATAATTCCGCAGCGGAAAGCTCTGCTTCGCCGGAAGGGACCGCTAAGACAGAAACGGGCAGCAAAACGGCCAGCATCAAGGCGATGACCATTCTCTTCGGCAACCCGCCTGCAACGGAAAACAACAAAGCCCTGGAGGACCTGGAGAAGCGGGGCAATGTGGACCTGGACGTGACCTTCGTACCATCCGAGGCTTACACCGACAAGCTCTCCGTAGCCGTATCGGCAGGCAACTCCTATGATCTGCTGCTGATGGATGGCGGAAAGGACGACAAGTTCAGCAACCTTGTGAAGATGGGGGCCTTCCATGATCTGACTCCTTATATTGAGAAAACTAAGAACATCAGCCAGATCGATGATACAGTCTGGAATGGAGTCAAAGTTGATGGCAAAGTATACGGAATACCCCGGCCGCGGGGCCTGTATGGCGGGGGCGAAGCCAATATCCTGATCCGCAAGGACTGGCTGGACAAATACAACCTGGCTGTCCCGAAGACAGTGGATGAGCTGACGAATGCTCTGGCTGTATTCAAGGAAAAGGACCCGGCGGGCGGGGGAAAAACCATACCGTTCTCGATTTACGGTGTAGATGGCATCAACAGCCCTGGACCATTCGCCGGTGTGGCGCCGATACAATTCGCCTTCGGCGTCCCGAATATGTGGAAGCTGGATAACGGGAATGCCGTCCGCGACTTTCAGACGCCTGAATACAAGGCTTTTCTGGAATGGCTCAAGGATTCCTGGAGTAAAGGGCTGATTGATAAAGATGCACCGGTGCTCAAAAATCAGGGGCAGGCGCGCAGCAAGTTTTTGGCCGGTACGGCAGGCGCCTTTGTGGGGAATGTGAGCGATATGGCTGAGACCAATATTGAAAAGCTGAAGCAGACGGATCCGAACGCCGAAATCGCCATTGTCGATGTCCTGGAAGGTGCAAACGGGCAAAAAGGCGTAGCTTTACTTGGCGGATACTACGGCCTGTGGGCTATTCCTAGTTCTGTGAAGGAGGACAAGGTTCAGCAAATTGTGGATTTCCTCGATTTCTCAGCCTCTGAGGAAAATGTAGCATTCTCCAAAGCGGGAGTGACCGGAATCCATTCCAGTGATTTCAAAGATGGCATCGCAGTGCAGACAGAAGATCAGAAAAAACAGTACGATTTGGATAAGCCGAGCCAATTTGTGCTGGAAAACAGAGTCGACCCTTACGTATATGCCGGCTCCAAGGATCCGGAGATTCTGAAGGCTCAAAGGGCTACTCTGGATGTCATCAGCAAGATTGGAATCGAAAATCCGTTCCTCAGCTACAACTCGGCAACCGCGAGCAAAAATCCGGACAGCTACAAAAAAATGAGTGCCGTGATGACGAAGTATGTGCTGGGTGAAGGCACTTGGGATGATGTGCAGAAAGAAATTGATGCCTGGACGAACGGCACAGGGGCGCAGATTACCAAAGACCTGCTGGATCAGTACAACGCGGAGCATAAATAAGCACAACGAAATAATATACAGAGGCGAAGAAGGGGGGACTCCCCTTTCTTTTGCCCATGGATAAGGAGGTTTGACCTGTGCAGAGAACTTTGCGCCCTAAACGTTTCAATCAATTGTGGCCCTTTTACTTACTGGCAGCACCGGGAATTCTCTATTTTGTAATTTTTCATTACATCCCGATGTCGGGATTGGTGCTTGCTTTCAAGGAGTACAGCCCATTTAAAGGCATTATAAACAGCCCTTGGGCGGGGCTGGATAATTTCAGACAGTTTTTCGGAACCTCCGATTTCTATAATTTGCTGAAAAATACGCTGCTGATCAGCCTGCTGAATCTGGTCATTTATTTTCCCTTTACGATTATTCTGTCTCTGCTGCTGAATGAACTGCGGCTGAAGGTGTTCAAGCGGGCCTCGCAGACCATTGTGTATCTGCCCCACTTTCTGTCCTGGGTGGTCATTTACGGGATTACCATCTCCTTCTTCGGCCCTTCGGGAGTGATTAATCACTACTTAACCGAATGGTTTGGCGGCAGCGCCAATTTCCTGGTCAGCAACGAGTGGTTCCGGCCGCTGGTTATTTTCCAGTCCATTTGGAAGGATGCAGGCTGGGGGACCATTATATTCCTGGCGGCACTTGCCGGGATCAACCCTGAACAGTATGAAGCGGCCAAAGTGGATGGAGCGAACCGGTTTCAGAATATCTGGCATATTACGCTGCCCGGCATCAAAAGCACCATCGTCATTTTGCTGCTGCTCCGTCTCGGCTCCTCCATGGACTCCAACTTTATGCAGATCTTCCTGATGACCAACAGCCTCAACCTGGATGTCTCCAATGTGTTCGATCTGTTCGTCTACCATATCGGTCTGGAGCAATTCAACTACAGCTTCGCGATCACGGTAGGCATGTTCAAATCCGTTGCCAGTCTGATCCTCGTCCTCGGGGCCAATTATGCGGCAAAGCTTCTTGGAGAAGAAGGCATATTCTAGAACTAGAACAGGAGTGGAGACGTTATGAAGCTGCGTGTAACATGGTTTGACGGCCTGATTGTAGTGATTATCTGCTTAATCAGCCTGCTGGTGATATTGCCTTTTCTGTATATTATCGCGGTATCCTTTAGTCCGCCCGGTGACTCACTTGCAGGGAATTTCTTCATCTGGCCCAAGCATTGGACGCTGGATGCCTACGCCTATCTGCTGAATGCGGATACCTTCCTGACTTCGGTCAGAAACTCTGTGGTGATTACAGTAATGGGAACCCTCTTAAGCCTGTTTGTATCGATTACGCTGGCATATGCATTGTCCAAAAAGTTTTTGCCCGGCCGGCGGATCATGCTGCTGTTCATTTTCTTCACCATGATCTTCCACGGCGGCATGATTCCCAGCTATCTGGTGGTTAAAAATCTCGGACTGATTGACTCCTACTGGGCTGTGGTGCTTCCGGCAGCTTCCAGTGCTTTTAATATCATGGTTATCCGCTCTTTCTTCCAGAGTCTTCCTGAAAGCCTGGATGAAGCGGCCAGAATTGACGGTGCGGGAGAGTTCAGAATTCTATATTCGGTTGTGCTTCCGCTGTCCAAACCGATTATCGCCACATTTACGCTGTTCTTTATGGTGCAGTTCTGGAACGAGTTCTTTTCCGCCGTGATTTACTTAAATGATACGTCGCGCTGGCCGATTCAGCCGCTTCTCCGGCAGATGGTGGCGATCAGCGCCTCCAATATTTCGGCAGAGGCCGCAGTGGATGCACAGCTGGCCGCTAATCTCGGACCCAATGTGCAAAATGCTGCAATCCTGCTGGCTATGCTGCCGATTGTTATCGTGTACCCGTTCCTGCAAAAGTATTTTGCCAAGGGAGCCATGCTGGGCTCGATTAAGGAATAAATGCGGATAAGCTCCGCTGGACAAAAGGTGATGATCCCAATGACGGTTGGTTATAAAGATTTGCGGCACAATCCCGCGTACACAAGACCGCAGATGTCTGATGAGGAATTCTTAAGAACGATGCTGGACCTGGACAGGCCGGAGCTTGCAGAGGTAGCAGCCAAGCTGCATGAGGGCAACGTCCCGGGGGCAAGAGATGCCTATTTGGAGATTATTGCGTCCGGTAACACCGGAAGATATTACTTCGATGTGAAGGATGTTCCCAGCCTCATGGCATATGCGATGAACAGCTACAGCCAAGGGGAGGAAGCCAAGCAGGACATTGCCGAGGCCGACCGGATTGCAGAGGGCGATATTCCGCTGTTCAAGGGCAAAAGAGTGGTTTTCCCGAAGGGAGCCTATGATTGGAACAGCTGGCTGTACGACAGCTCGCAGTATCAGCTGCATCTGACGCGGTTTGTCTATGTCAAACGTCTGGCCAGAGCGTATGCGCTGACCGGCGATGAGAAATATGCCAAGTGCTTCAACGGCATGATGAGCCATTTCATTGACGATAACCCGATGCCGGTGGACGATACCTTCCGGGCCGAGCATTCCACCTGGGACCCTCTTTCTGTCGGAGTGCGGCTGTTCATGCTGCCGGAAGCCTTCATTACGTTCTTCAGCTCTCCTTCGTTTGAGCCTGAAGTCAAACTGAAGCTGATCAAATCCTTCCATGAACACGGCCAATATGTCCGTAAGTATCATGCCACTCATGGCAATCATGTCTGCATGCAGCTTCGCGGATTAATCCAGACGGCTCTGCTTCTGCCGGAGCTGAAGGATTCCGCAGAATGGCTGGATTACGGCATGCGTGAAATGCCGGGGTATATCCTGCAGAATGTGTACCCGGACGGGGTGCAGTTTGAAGGCAGCCCCAACTATCATCTGGTTGTGATGCGCGATCTGTATGAGCTGGTGGCGCTGTTCCACAAGCTTGGCATCGCCGCCGGTGAGTATCAGGAAATTCTGGAGAACATGTTCGTCGTCATGATGCATTTGCTGGCCCCGGACGGACAATTGGTCAAATTCGGCGATACCGACCTGCAGGTAGCCAGTGAACTGCGCAATGTTATGAGCCTGGGGGCATACCTGTATCAGCGCAGCGATTTCAAGTTCCTGGGGCATGAGCGGCTGCCGTTCTCGCTCATCTGGAGAGTGGGGCCGGAAGCTGTGGAGGACTATAATCAGCTGAAGGCGGTGGAGCCAGCAGAAACGGCAGCCTGCTTTCCAGCCGGGGGATATTTGACCTCCCGGCAGGGCTGGAAGCATACCGACATGTATATGGCCATGCGGGCCGGCGTTGGAGTAGGCGGACATGCCCATTCCGATGCGCTCAGCCTGGTGCTCTATGCCGGCGGGCGCGAGTTGCTGGCGGATTCAGGAATGGGGCTGTTCGAATGGAACAAGGAGCGTAAATACGCGGTATCTACCCGGGCCCACAATACAGTAGTTGTAGACGGACAGGATCAGCATGTCCGCAGCTTTCACTGGAATACACCGGCTACCGCTGCATGCAGAATCTGGGATTTTCAAACGAATAATCAATATGACTATACGTTTGCCAGCCATTACGGCTATACCCGCTATGATGATCCGGTGGTCCATACCCGCAAGGTTCTGTTCATCAAGAACAGCTACTGGCTGATCGTGGATCTGTTTGAAGCGAAGGAGCAGCACACTTACGAGCAGTACTTTCATCTGCCGCCCGGCGGAGTGGCGTACGATTGCCGCACCAGGGAGGTATCCACGCAACTGGGTGATGCTAATCTGCTGCTTGTGCATCCGTCTGCCGGGCAGCGGATGGATCAGCTGTCCGTAGAACCGGGACTGATCTTCAAACAGGGTAATTATTATGATAACCCGGTGGTGAAGCGTGCCTTGACGGCTGCGGGAAGAACGGTCATTGAAACGCTTGCCGTTCCGTTCGGAACCGCAAGACCGAAGGTGAAGGTCGAACGCCTGCCTGCCAGGAGAAACGGGGTAGAACTATCTGCTGAAGAGGCAACCGCCCTGCGTATTGTGATGGAAGACAGAGTAGATGAAATCTGCTTATTCCATAACAGCTTCAACGTAGAGGGATACCTCGATCATACCGGCAATATCATTGCGGATGCGCTGCTGCCCCGCAAGAACGAGCCGGAAGCATTGGAGTTTGCCGGTGCCACGTACCGCCGGGATGTTATTGTTTTATCGAACCGAACAGTCTAGCTGAGCTTAATTCAGGCACACCCATTCCGCTAAGGAGTGGGTGTTTGTATTTTATTGGGCGAAATTACCTCTGCTTGGCGCAGGCGGGCGAACAGGCGGGATGAGAGGTAAAAGTACCTTTGATTTTGACGCAGACGGGCGAACAGGCGGGATAAGAGGTAAAAGTACCTTTGAAATTGGCTCAGGCGGGCGAACTGGCTAAATAAGAGGTAAAAGTACCTTTGATTTTGACGCAGG
>NZ_FNGM01000025.1:52486-94621 GCF_900102965.1 Paenibacillus jilunlii
GGAATGAGAGGTAAAAATACCTTTGATATTGGCGCAGGCGGGCGAACTGGCGGGATGAGAGGTAAAAGTACCTTTGATTTTGGCTCAGGCGGTCCGCATCACCCGGTGGTGGAGCCAAGCGCTTGCTGAGAGTCCGTGCGGACTTAGTTGGACGAAATCTGCTGCATTTTGTGCAGCAGATTCCACTGATTTTTACCTTGAAATCACATCTGCTGCATTTAGTACAGCAGAATTTCCTAAAAAGGTGTTTTGTGCCCGGAATTTTGGAATTCAATTATACGAAATACAACAGAATGAGATTTTACGTTGGAATGGGAGCAATCTATTGCACTAAGTGCAATCACTTCAGGCACCCGCTGCTCTTTGAATTAAACTGTATAACTGTACCCGGCTGTAACTTTATCGGTTTCAGCCGGATTTCCGATGGACAAGCTGCGGATGGTTTCAATATACTGGAGGAAAGTATTGGATAGTACGGAAAGCGGCCATTCCAGCTTAGGCTGTATCCGGTAAAGGGGATTAGAAGGATGAATACTAACATCGCACACCGCAGGCTGGCTAACCAGCTGATCAACAGCCCGATCTCTCTTGAGCCGGAGGAAGTTGTCCGGAGACTGGGTGCGCTTCAGGCGCAGGATTATCTGCAGGCAGTATGGGCGGTCGGCCTGCGCACGCCTTCAGCAACGCTGGCCGGGGTTGAACGGGCGATCGCGGAAGGGAAGATTGTGCTGACCTGGACACTCCGCGGAACGATTCATTGTGTGCCGCCGGAGGATGTGAAATGGCTGCTTCAGCTGAGCGGGCCCCGCCTGCTCAAGCAAGCTGTGCGAAGAATGGAGCAATTGGAGCTGGATGAAGGGGCGTTGGAACGGTCGAGAAAAATCATCTATAACGCACTCAAGAACGGCGGAAGTATACGGCGCCCCGATGTGCTTGCCCTGCTTGAAGGCGAAGGCATCCGCACCGATGGGCAGCGGGGCTATCATATTTTGTGGCACAGCGCGTACAGCGGTCTGATCTGCTTCGGCCCCCGGAGCGGCAAACAGCAGACCTTTGTCCTGCTCGACAAGTGGGTCGAGCATTCCCGGGAGCTGTCCTTCGGGGAATCACTGTCGGAGCTCGCCTTGCGCTATTTCACAGCCCATGGACCGGCGACCGTCAAGGATTTGGCCTGGTGGGCCGGAATCACGCTAACGGAGGCCAGGGCAGGGCTTGAGGCAGTAAAGCCTGAACTCCTATCTGAAATCATTACAGGCACTGAGTATTGGATGCCGGCGGCACCTGCGGCCGGGACACAACTCCCCTCAAAAGAGGTTCATTTGCTGCCGGGTTTTGATGAATATATTCTTGGCTACAATGACCGCAGTGCTGTGCTTGAACCGGAGACGGCACCGCGCATTGTTCCTGGCAATAACGGTGTATTTCTGCCGACGATTGCTGCGGGCGGCGAGATCCTCGGCACCTGGAAACGGACCGTCAAGACAAAGGGCATTGAGCTACAGTTCAGCCCGTTTGAACCGCTGGAATACAAATGGGAAGAGAAGCTTATGCAGGCCGCTGAACGGTATGCCGCCTTTTTAGGACTCCCGGTGTTAAAGACTGAATGTGAAGAAGAGCACACAGCCCGGTGATCCTGTGGTGGAGGTGTAACGATGGGCCGATTTAGTGAAAGCTGCCATCTGCGGTCATCCGGCCGGGACGATGCTGTGAAACTGCTTCGGGCACCCGGAAATACTGCTAATTCTGAAGTGTTTCATGGCGCCAGCCCTGGGTGAATTATCGGACCAAACCCATATATAACCGGCGTTCCGCAGCCATATCCCTGGCATCTGGAGCGTCTTTTGCTTGTTTGCTGCCAGGTCCGCCGGAAAAAGGGTAGAAAGGCAAACTAACCAGGCAGGAATAATCTGGACAGACATCGAATAGTTCCGGTTATCAACAAACTCGACTTTTTCTACATAAGAGGGGTTATGGCCATGCTGAGAAAAAACAAGATCTTGTTCCTGATTGTGACGTTTGCTTTGATTTTTCTGCTCCCCTTGATTGGCAGCTTGTCCAAGTGGAAGGGGCTTCCGCCCGGCTATGGCGATTTTCCCGCACAAAAAGTGGAGGCCGACCCTGGCTTCAGCCTGCTGTACTTTTCCCTGGCTTGTATTGTCGCGCTGGTCATTACGCTGATTCTGGTGTTTCCCCGCTGGTTCGGCTTTAAAAGGATCACCGAGAATGCTGCCCCGAAAGGTGCTGCAACCCCATTCCCGGTCTGGTTCTGGTGGAGCCTGCCTGTGTTTGCTCTGAGCTGGTTCCTGATGTGGGCACGGGTCAAGCTGGTCATTTCCCTCGAATATTACACCTTTGTACCCTTATGGTGGTCATTTATTTTAATTCTGGACGGGCTGGTGTACAAAAGAAATAAAGGTGCGTCCATCATTTCACGCAAGCCTCATGTCATGCAGCTGCTGGCTGTAGTGTCCTGCTTCAGCTGGTTTGCTTTTGAATATCTGAATTTTTTTGTGATCGAGAACTGGTATTACCCGAATGATAAAGTATTCTCGGGCTTTGGCAATGTGTTCTGGTTTTCTCTCTCCTATACAACGGTGCTCCCTGCAATCTTTGAATGGTACCTGCTGCTCAAGACCTTCAGTGCATTCAGGAACCGCTACAAAAATGGCCCGAAATTTAACGTCTCCCGGGCGTTTCTGATCCTTTATTATGTGCTGGGTCTGATTTTGGCCTTTGGTATGGGGTATTATCCTTATGTGCTGTTCTGGGTGCTGTGGGTAGCGCTGGTCCCAATGCTCTCTGCCGCCATGGCGCTTGCCGGTTACTGGACGCCCTTTACTCCGGTCAAGAACGGGGACTGGTCCAGTGTCATTCTGATTGGACTTGCTACGTTGTTTAACGGATTTTTCTGGGAGTTCTGGAACTTCGGAAGCGAGTGGTTCCATGATTCCCTGCCGACCAATCCCAACTACTGGAAATATTCTGTCCCTTATCTGGACAAATTTCATATTTTCTCCGAGATGCCGGTTCTGGGCTATTTCGGGTATCTCTTTTTTGGACTGAACTGCTGGATTATCTGGCTGATTGCCGCCTATATATTTAAATTTAATGCGGATATTGATGTGACGGGAGATCAGAGCTAAAGGTGGAGTGGGTATGGTTGCGTTGGGCCATTATGAGATAGTGGAAACGATTTCCGATCAATATATAAAATCCATTTACAGAAGCATCGACCCCTTAACCGGTGAATCAGTCATCCTGAAGGTTCTTAAGTCAGAGTTTAGCGGAACTGGAGAAGTGATGCGTTTTAAGCAGGAATACAAGCTCCTTATGGAGCTTAGTGCAAATATACCGGGTGTCATCAGACCCTGCAGGCTGGAGGAGCACAACGGATCTTATGTCATGGTGCTGGAGGATATCCGCGGCCGGTCGCTGAAACGGATTATGGCGGAGGAGTCCCCGGATCAGGAGGCGCTGCTGCAGCTTGCGGTGAGAATCGTAGATATTCTTGGGGCGATCCATGAACGGAGCGTCATTCACAAGGATATCAAACCTTCCAATATCATCTGGAACAGGGAAGAAGATCGTGTACAGATCATTGATTTTGATCTTGCCGTGAAGCTGTCCAGGGAAAAACGGGATTACCAGAACAGCGGTGTGCTGGAGGGAAGCCTGCTGTATATTTCACCTGAGCAGACGGGCAGAATGAACCGCAATATCGATTACCGCAGCGATTATTACTCCCTCGGAGTCGTTCTCTATGAGATGATGACGGGAACGAAGCCTTATGATGCCGGTGAGATGCTGGAGCAGATCTACTCCATTATCGCCAAAGAAGCGGTGCCGCCTCACAAGACCAGCGGAGGCAGGGTCTCAAAGAGTCTGTCGGCAGTGATTATGAAGCTGATGGAGAAGTCCTCGGAGGACCGGTACCGCAGCGCATATGGCATTAAGGCCGACCTGATGAAATGTCTGGCTGGCCGGGAGAGCTTTGTGGTTGGTGCAGAAGACCGGATGAATATCTTCCGGATTCCGCAGAAATTATACGGGCGGGAGCAGGAGCTTGGACGTCTCGTGGAAGCTTTCCGCCGGAGTGTCAGGGCCAGCTCGCAGCTGATGCTGGTGACAGGTGAGGCCGGTGTGGGCAAAACCGCATTGGTGCATGAACTGCACCGGCACATCAGCCAGGAGAAGGGGCTGTTTGCGGAGGGGAAGTTTGACCAGTACAACCAAAACATTCCCTATAGCGCAATTATCCAGGCTTTCCGGCGGATGATCAGCCAGTTGATGGATAGTCCGGATGAGGAGTATAAGGTGCATATCCAGCGTTCCTTAACCAAAGCGCTGGACGGAAATGGCAATCTGATTGCCGCTCTGATCCCCGAGCTGGCTGGCTGGATTGGCGTTCAGCCGGAGGTGGAGCCGCTGAATCCGGCCGAAGAGACGAACCGGTTCTATCTTACTTTTGCCAGGTTCATCGAAGGGATCACCCATAAGGAGAGGCCGCTGGTCCTGTTTCTGGATGATGTGCAGTGGGCTGATTATTCCAGTCTGCAGCTTGTCGAGAAGCTGGTGCTTGGCTCTCAGCTGCACAAAGTGCTTATCGTCTGCTCTTACCGCCAGCATGAAATCCATGAGGGCCATCCGCTGTTCGGGGTCATCGCTGCTGTTGAGAAAAATCACGAGGTTGCCAAAATTGTCTTGAATTCTTTGAGCGCAGAAAAAGTAGGCTGCCTTGTAGCTGAAACCCTCTATACTACGCCCCTCCGCGTGCAGGAGCTTACAGAAGTTATTTTTAAGCGGACCAAAGGCAACGCCTTTTTTGTAAATGAAATTATGAAGGATTTGTACAAGAACGGTTATTTGTATTTCGATGAGGTTACAGGAGGCTGGAACTGGCAGCTGCAGCAGATCATCAGCCTGCCGGTTAACGACAGCGTTGTGGATTTCCTGATGCTGAAGCAGCAGGAGCTGCCGGGGAACGTGCGGAGAATTCTGATGCTGTGCGCTGCTGTAGGAAATGTATTTGATTTTGGTCTATTGGCGCTGATTGCTGATGAACCCCTTGCAGTGGTTGCCCAGGCCATTGTAATAGCCGTTGAGGAGGAATTCATTGTACCCGAAGAGCATCGCTATGGCCTGATTTCCGGCTTCCTGGCAGAGCCGGAGGAGGAAGCCCTGCGGAATCTGGAGCTCCGGTTCAAATTTGCCCATGACCGGATTCAGCAGGCCTTCTACCAAATGCTTGACAGCGGTGAAAGCGGCGCTCTGCATCTGGCTATAGGCCGGCTGCTGCTGGAGCGGCTGGCTCCAGGGGAAGCGGACGGTTTTCTTGTCGATATCGCCGCACATCTGAATAAAGGACTGGACAGACTGGTCTCAAAGGAGGATTTCGCTCAAGTCATCGGGGTTAATCTAAGAGCCGCCCGGAAAGCTAAGGCAGCTTTTGGTTATGACTCGGCTTTTAAGCTGCTGGAAGTGAATATCAGCCTCCTTAAGGAGGAAGCCTGGGAAGAGAATGGGCCGCAAACGATGGAGATTTATCAGCTGTATGCGGAATGCGGATACCTGACCCATCAGGTGGAGGCGGCCGATTCGGCGTGTGCGCTGCTGATCCGGCATACGAGCGACCGGCTTGCCCTCGCCCAAATCTACGAAATGCAGGCCAATCACTATATGTACCTGGGAATGATGAAAGAATCTATAGCATCGGGCCGGCTGGGGTTGGCTGTAATGGGTGTTCCCATTCCTGCCCGTGTGGGGATGGCGTCTGTCCTGGGGGAGCTAGTGAAGATCAAAACCGCGCTGCGGGGAAGAACCGCCGAGAACATATTCGAAGCGGGTGAGATGAAAGATCCGGAGATGAAGCTGGTGATGCGGCTGCTGATCAACTTTATTCCGCCGGCCTTTATTTCCGGAGAAACATCCCTGTTCGGGCTGGTTGTTCTGAAGAAGGTGGGGCTGACGCTGAAGTATGGGAATGCTCCGGAGTCAGCGCTTGCGTTTATCGGCTATGCGATGCTGCTGTCCGGTTTTGGAGATTCCAAGGGAGCCTTTGACTATGGGCGTTTGGGGATCCGCATCAATGACAAGTTCAATGATCTGCAGTGGAAAGGGGCAGCGTATGTATTATACACCTTGTTCTGCCACACGTGGACTGAGCCTTGGGACACCCTGCAGGAGTGGTTTACCACCTCTATAGATGCCAGCCTGCGGACTGGAGATCTCCTCTATCTGGCCCATTCCTGCTTCTATGTGAATCTCTGGAATCCGGGGATGGATATTGCGGCGAATCTGCAGGAAAGCTCCAGAATGATCGCCATGATCGAAAATACGAAATACAAAGAGTCCCTGGCGACCGCGCAGCTGTCCCGCCAATATCTGCTGAATCTGGCAGGGGAGCTGGATAACCGCCTTTCCTTTGACAGCGCAGATTTTAGTGAAGCGTCCTATCTGAGGGAGCTGGAAGCCGCCAAATATTATTCAGGAATTGCCATTTATTATATTTATAAAATGAAGCTTCTCTTCACCTATGAGAACTATAGCGAGGCACTGGCCTGTATCGACAAAGCTTACCCGATCATCGGCACGCTTGCCGGTTCTGCTTTTATGGAGGAGTTCGCCCTCTACACCTTCTTGAACCTGGCATATGCCTATAAGGATTTAGGCGCCAGCCGGAAGAGACAGGCCAAGGCCAGAATGCGCAAGGAATACCGCAGGGTCCGTAAATGGGCCAGACACGCCCCGGAAACCTTCCGCCAGCACGAGATGCTGATGAAGGCGGAATGGGCAAGGATCGCTAGCAGGGACGATGAAGCGGGACAGTATTACGATTGTGCCATCGAGGCCAGCGAGCAGGGCAGCTTCGTGCGGTACAAGGCGCTGACCAGTGAGCTGGCCGCCCGGTTTTATTACCAGAAGGACTTCAAGGAATTCGCCGGCTATCTGCTGAGGCAGTCAGAATATTATTATTCGGTCTGGGGGGCGAAGGGGAAAATTGCCTTTATGCACGAGCAGTACCCGGATCTGATCAGAAGGATCAGCACCAAGGAGTTCCTGCATGGCCGGACCGTTACGGATTATACGGAAAGTCTGGACATTAACTCTATGCTGCTGGCCTCGCAGGCCATCTCCAAGGAAATCGGGCTGAGCAATCTGCTGGAGGCCCTGATGGAAATCGTCATCAAAAATGCCGGAGCGCAAAGAGGCTGCATCCTTATGACCTCCAAGACGAATCTGCTTGTGGAAGGCGAATATCGTCCGAAGGAGGACAGAATCACCGTAGCGGTGCACGACCGGACCAGGTACGATCATCTGCCTTATGCTATTCTGAAGCAGGTGGAAGAGAGCCGTGAGAGTGTGATCTACAACGATGCTTTTTCTGAAACTCCATTCGTCAATGAACCTTATATTGTGAAACACCGGCCTAAATCGGTGGTCTGCATGCCTCTGATCAACCAAAGCAAGACCATTGCGGTCATTTATCTGGAAAACAACCTGGTGACGGGCGTGTTCACCAAGGAGCGGATGAAGATTATCAACCTGCTGTCCCGGGAAATGGTCTTTTCACTGGAAAATGCGACGCTGTATTCCGAGCTGGAGCGGTCGGAGGAGAAATACCGCGAGCTGGTCAATAACATGCAGGACGGTATTTTTATAACCCAGGATTTAATCTGCAGATATGTCAATGAGGCTTTGGCGCAGATGCTCGGCTATGAGGCTGAAGAAATGGTGGGGCAGCCTTTTGAGAAATTCGTCAGTCTTGCGGAGCGGGAGAAGGTGACACATTATTATACCCGCCGGGTGGAAGGGAAGCAGGTCCCTTTTGAATATGAAACGAGATTACTCCACAAGGATCAGATCCGTGAGGTGATTGTCATCCATAAGGTCACACGGATCAACTATAATAACCGGCCGGCCATACAGGGCACCGTCAAGGATATCACGGAACGGAAAAAGGCGGAGCAGGAGCTGCTGCGGCATAAAGAGCATCTGGAGGAGCTGGTCGCAGAGCGCACCAGGGAGCTGGAGCTGAACAACGAGGAATTGAATAAGTACATTGAGCTGATCGAACAGATATCCATCACCGATGAGCTGACTGGCCTGTATAACCGCAGATATTTCAACAAGCTGTTCCTGGAGGAAGTGGAGCAGGCTGCAGCGTACAAGCGGCATCTGACCTATCTGATGCTCGATATTGACTATTTCAAAAAATACAATGATACCTATGGCCATTATGAAGGCGATTCGGTATTGCGGCGGGTCGGAACCCTGCTCCAGGAGCTGGCTGCGCGTGCCAATGGGTATGCCTTCCGGCTCGGCGGTGAGGAATTCGGTATCATCGTCAGCGGCCTCACCCCCCGCCAGTCGCGTGAATATGCCGAGAGCATCCGGAGGAGCATTGCCGACCTGCGGATAGAGCATGCGCTTAGCACGGATTATGGAATCATCACGGTATCGATTGGTGTCGCTGCCGTCTATGTGGATAATGTCCGTGAAGAGGATATTTATAAGCTTGGCGATGATGCGCTGTACCAATCCAAAGCTCAAGGCAGGAACTGCGTAACGATGTTTCAATAGCCTGAAGGTGCCAAAACTTCTTATGGACATAACGTCTTCGAGCCGGCAGCTGTAAATTTCCATGGGTAATTTCCCCGCTTATTGCAGATACTCTCCATAAAAAGAGCGGGGAGGCAGCTGTATGGGGAAAGAGGAAAAAGGACTATCGGTGTGGGGGCTGACGATGCTTGCGCTGGGAACGGTGGTTGGCGGCTCATTTTTTCTGGGCTCGTCAGTGGCGATCCGGGCGGCAGGGCCGTCTGTGCTGCTGTCCTATGTCATTGGAGGCATACTCGTATATTTCATCCTGTCCGCACTGTCGGAGATGACGGTGTCGAATCCGGTGTCGGGGTCCTTCCGGACCTATACCGAGCAGGCTTTTGGCCGGGGAGCGGGCTTCACGGTCGGATGGGTCTACTGGACAGGCCTTGTACTTGCAATGTCCAGTGAAGCTACGGCGGTGTCCATCCTGCTGCGCGGCTGGTTTCCCGCTTTGCCGCTTGTGCTGCTTGGATCGGGGATCATCGCGGGGGTGACGCTGCTCAACCTGCTGGGCGCCAAACGGCTGAGCAGGCTGGAGAGCGGACTTGCTGCATTTAAGCTGCTTGCCATTGCCGCTTTTGTGCTGATTGCTGCGGCTCTGATCGCAGGCTTCGGCACGGGAGGCGCTGGCGCGGTAGGCCTTGATGTTGTGCGCGGGCAGAGCTTATTTCCGGGCGGGATTGCCGGAATCGCCGGAAGCATGCTGATGGTCATGTTTACCTACGCAGGCTTCGAGGTGCTTGGACTGGCGGCATCGGAGACAGGGACTCCGGGCGTAACGATCCCGAGGGCGATCCGGTATACCATTATTCTCCTGGTTGGATTATATCTGGCAGCCATCATTGCCCTGTTCCTGCTGCTGCCCCCCGCACAGGTATCCGAGCAGGTTAGTCCATTCGTGACGGCGCTAAGCCTATACGGACTTGGCTGGACCGGGACGGCCATGAATATTGTCCTGGTATCCGCTATCCTGTCCACCATGCTGGCTTCGGTATTCGGCCTGGGCCGGATGCTCCGCTCCTTGGCAGAAGAAGGGCATACTCCCGCTTGGATGCGGGATCATACAGACATTCCCTACCGGGGAATCCTGATCTCCGGCGGCGCGATGCTGGCAGGACTCTGGCTCGGAATGCTGCTGCCGCAGGGCGTATATCTTTTTCTGGTCAGCTCCGGCGGCTTCTCGCTGCTGTTCTCCTATGTCATTATCATGGCCAGCCACTACCGGCTGCGCAAGCGCCATGGCGGTCCGCTGATCAATCAGCATGGGCTGCGCGGGTATCCCTACACCTCATGGATTGCCATATTAAGCCTGGTGGCGATTCTGGCCAGCATGCCGCTGATCCCCGGACAGGGCGGAGGACTCGCTGCGGGGGTGATGTTTGTTGTGTTGTTTGCAGGAATCTATGCGCTCGCAGCCCTACGGAAGGCCAGGGCATCCGGCAGGTATCGGAGACGGCCACTGCAGGTGCCTGCGGCAAGGGTGCAGATGGAGGCCGCAGAAGAGCTGGAAGGGAAGAGGGAGCGGGGGCAGTAGAAGGAGCGCGGACAGTAAAAGGAGTGGGGACAGTAAAAGGAGTGCGGACAGTAGAAAGAGCGGGGACAACAAAAGGAGTGGGACATTAGAAGGTGTGGAAAAAAAGCAAGTAAAGTAAAAAGGTGGGGGGCAGGAGCATGGTCAGCGTAAGAGGTGCGTACAAATGTGCGTGCCTTTTTTATGCTGATTAGGAACTCATGATTTACTGTTACCTGTGATTTGCAGAGGGCCTTGGTGTTCGAAAGGTTGAAGGGGAGGAGACAGGAATCTGCGGGAAAGTGAAGTGGAATTAGTGAGCTTAAATTTGCCTCATAAGCGCTCAACAGAGGAAATAGTGGGAATTAGTAGAGTTATTTTTAGTGAATTCACCGGTTCGGTGAGAAATCGGCCGGATTAGTTGTCCTTTTTCCCACTAAAGCTTGTCGGGAAACGGGATAGGGAGTAATTAAGTTCCCTTTTTCCACTTGGATATGCCACGACGGAGCTGAGGGAGATGGATGGAATGGGGAAGCGCCCCTCCCTCACAACCTTTGAGCAAGATCCACAATTTTTTGCAAAGTAGCCGGAACTTCATTACTATCCCTGATCACAAACAAATAGTCCGCTTCGTCTTCTGCCGGTGCAATAACATCGCCATGATCTGTCTCGGCTTGCTGCCGGAGAAGGACTTCTTCAAAAGTAGAAGCACTCCTGAAAATAGCTGTACTCCGCTGACTGCAGGCTATTCGGGCTTCAAGAACCTGATCGGGAATATCAAAATGAACAAGTATACGCACAAAACCTTTGAGTTGAAAATATTCTAGCAAATCCAAACGGCCTGTGCGGCCGCGATTAGCGTTGCATAAGATGAGATGCAAACCGGTTTCATGGACTGCATAATCAACAATCGTCCGGGAGATGGCGTTTTTAAGCGTATTGGCACCTTGTTTTGGCAGCATGCTCTTATAAAAGGTGTTGATAAATTCAGCATGGGTATCCCGGTCAATTACGACTGAGTTGTACAGTTGCTGCTCTAATTTTTGGGCAAAAGTAGTTTTCCCGCTATGTGTTTTCCCGACAGTAATAATCACTAATCTCTTCATTCGTACCTCTGCATTCCCGCATGATTGCCCAGGGGATACAGGAAGGGGACTCCACCCGAAATCATCGGCACTATTCTTTGGGCCAAGGCTGCCGGGGATTCTTGTCTTCCTTCCAAATTCCAGCGGTAGGTTAAGCCATAAACCGAGCAGCTTATCATGGTTGCTGCCGTTGTTATCTCTTTCAGATCCGCAGTGTCTGCTGCTCTAGAGAGTAGTTGAAGCAGGAGATTCTCCAGCTGGAGCTTAATATTTTCTTCAATCATCAGGGCTACTGAATCGTATTTCTTAACGCAATGGCGGCTTGATTCATGATAATCACACAAGGCAATGATAAGCTTCTGAAGCGACTCCTCTGTCAAAGGTGCCTCTGCATCAATTCTACCAAGCACAAGCCGGCTGAAAGCTTCCAAGAGCATGGCTTCAAGCAGTGCATATTTATCCGGAAAATGCGCATAAAACGTAGCACGGTTAATAGTAGCGCTGCTGGTTATATCACTGATCGTTATGGAGTTGAAGTCCTTGCTGTTTAACTGCCGGATGAAGGCGTCCAGAATTAATTGCCGTGTCCGGATGACGCGCGGATCTTTGGGGTTGGGAGGAAGCACACTGGCCATCTTCTGAACCCTCCTTTCATACTGGAAAATATCCCTCCTTATTATAAACATCTGTGGTTTGGACAACAATTGATTTCTTTGCGTGCGACAGTTTCTTTGAGCTTTTGCTTAAGCGACAAATCCGGCGGATTGTTGGTTGAAGGGCGGTCAGCTGCTTGTTACACTTGCTTTCATATCCCGCCGGGAATCAATTATTGCATTGATGCCTAGGCATACAAAACATTTAGGAGGCGTTGTCCTTGAGCAACCAGCAGCAGCACATTCATTCACTGAAAGCCTTGTTTGAACCGTATAAGGTTCATAGATTGACTATACCTACCCGGATCGTAATGTCGCCGATGGCGCGGGCTTTTTCACCCGGGGGTGTTCCCGGAGAGGATGTCGCCGCGTATTACCGCCGCCGCGCGGAGAATGAGGTGGGGCTTATTATCACGGAAGGCGTGGTTATTGACCACCCGGCCGCCAGCAGTGAACCGAGACTGCCGAGCATCTATGGGGAAGCTGCTATGAACGGCTGGAGAGAAGTTGTCCGGCAGGTGCATGAAGCCGGAGGGACTATTGTTCCGCAGCTTGTGCATATGGGAATGATTCGTCCAATGGGAGCTGAGCCCTTCCCGGAAGCACCTTCTATTGGCCCTTCGGGGCTGGATATGGAAGGAAATCAAGTGAGTGAGCCCATGACAGAAGAAGAAATTGCGGACGTTATTCAGGCTTTTGCCAATGCGGCAGCGAATGCCAAGGAGATTGGTTTTGACGGTGTTGAGCTTCATGGTGCGCACGGTTTTCTGATCGACCAGTTCTTCTGGGAAAAAACCAATCAGCGGACAGACCGCTATGGCGGTGATTTCCTCAAGCGTACCCAATTCGCTGTTCAGGTTGTGCAGGCCGTCCGCGCTGCTGTGGGGCCGGATTATCCGATCTCTATGCGGCTGTCCCAATGGAAAATGGGAGATTACGCTGCGAAGCTGGTGGATACCCCGGAACAGCTGGAGCAATTCCTGAATGTGCTGGTCCAGGCAGGGGTGGATATATTCCATATCTCGGCGCGGCGGTTCTGGGACCCGGAATTCGAAGGTTCAGAGCTTAGCCTGGCCGGATGGGTAAAGAAACTTAGCGGGAAAACAACGATTACAGTTGGCTCCGTCGGGATGGAGGACGACCCGGTAGAAGGTGGAGAGGCGGCCCCGCATGGGCTGGAAGAGCTGCTGAAACGGCTGGAGCGTCAAGAATTTGATCTTATCGCCGTAGGCCGTGCACTCCTCGGCGATCCGGCTTGGGCCAAGAAAATACGCGAAGGACGGATAGACGAGATTAAGGCTTTTACACCGGAAGCAACTGCTGTTTTATTCTAAGTTGTACGCAGATCAGCGTCTGAAATTCGCCGGATTTTGACGCAGCAGATGCGGATGATCCGGCCAGGGAAATAGAGGCGGCCTGGATAGTGGAATGCAGCATAGCAGGGGAAAGGAGAGCAGCAGCTGTTAATAGCACAAAAAGCAGATTAAGGTACCCGGCCTTAATCTGCTTTTGTTTTTTTAAATGGCTTAGCTCTTACTCGTGGGCTCGATACCTTCAAGCTGGCTGACCAGTATTTTGTACTGTTTCAGCAGCTCATTCAGGGATTGCTTAATCGCAGCGGCATCCTTGGACTCAATGGCTTCGGACAGTTCAGTCTGTGCTGTAATGAAGGCAATATCTGCAACGGAAGGTGCTGCGGCCTCAATTATTGTTGCAGTTCCCCTTTCACTTACATCGATGGCAGCAGACACCGCTTTATGCTTACCATTCTCAGTACGCTCTAGGGCAATAGGGGCAGGGATCAGATTATCCGGGTTCACTCCAGGAGTCGCAGCAACTGCCTGACCTATAACAATAGTTTTTGCCTGCGGATTTGACGAAGCATCCCCATCGGGCAGCGGAATCGCATGCACAACCTGCGGGTGATTAGTAACAACCGCGGTAAGCCCGGTAATTTTTTCGTATTTGGCCAGAACATCCTTCCATTCTTGCGCGGTATCCGGTGCATAGGTTGCGACCAGGTCCAGCAGTCCCGGAAATGCAGCTGTGATAAAAATCGAATCGACTGGTTTAACCGCGCTCGCTGTAACAGAGGTTTCCGTGCTCTTTGATCCGTCTGTTGGTGTTCCGTTACCTGCATCTGCGAATACCGGACTGGCTACTGCGGAGAGCAGCAGGGTGGAGAGGGCGATTTTTCTCAGCTTCAAGTTGTAGTTCATGTTCTTAACACTCCTTGTTTGTGGTTTGTCTTACAGGCCTAACTATACCGGGCGGCTGTGGCACAATATTGGTGGCTTTGTGGAAAAAGAATGGCATTCCTCTCCCTGCCCGCAGGGCTTGATATAATGAAGCAGAGAAACCCCTGGAGGTCTATGCGATGAACAACAATGCCGTGATTGCGATTGTGGAGGATGATGAGAATATACGCCATTTAGTCGAGGCATATTTGCACAAGGAGAATTACAGTACTGTGGGCCTGGGAAGTGCTGAAGAGGCGCTAGAGTTCTGGAAAAGCAGCCCGCCGAATATGTGGGTGCTGGATATTATGCTGCCGGGTATGGATGGCTACGAGCTGTGCCGGAGAATTCGGGATGAAGCTGAAGTGCCGATCATCATGATCTCTGCCAAAGATAACGAGGTCGATAAAATCCTCGGCTTCGAGCTGGGCAGCGACGACTATCTGGTGAAGCCTTTCAGTCCCCGGGAGCTGGTGGCCCGCATCAAGCGGCAGCTGGAGCGCTGGGACAAGCTGGGTCAAGACGGAGGACTCGATACAGGCAAACGGGCGGAAGAGATGAAGATCATGCTTGGCAGGCTCCAGATCATGCCGGAGGAGCGGCGTGTGTTCTGGGACAAGACAGAAGTAGAGCTGACGAGCAAGGAGTTCCAGATGCTGAAGGTGTTCGCGGAGCATCCGAACCGGGCGTTTACCCGGGAGGAGCTGCTGTCCTATGTATGGGGGGATGATTATTTCGGCAGCGACCGGGCAGTGGATCATCTCATTAAACGGATGCGCAAAAAGATTGACGGCCTGCCGCTGGAATCCGTCTGGGGACATGGCTACCGCATGCGGGAAGGGCAGGTGCAGGAATGAAAATGAAGCTGGTTCATCAGATCAACTTGGCTTTTGCAGCGTCCATGATCCTTGTTCTTTCCATTACCGCTGTGCTGATTCATTATGTTCTGCTGGATCATTTTATAGGCGTGGAGCGGGAAGGGCTGCGTACGCTGGGCGCATCAATGACAGCCACTTTGGCAACTCAGCCTGATGTTTATTTGGAGACTGCGGTACCTGCTTCAGCTGTTTCTGTTCCCTATCCTGCAGCTTCTACGGACGTGGCGGCGATTGTCAGCGATCAGCAGGGGAATATTGTATCCGGCAGCGTCCCTGCGCTGGCTGCTCCGTCCGGAATCGCAGCTCAAGCGAGGGCTGTCCAGACAACAAACATGCAGAGTATATGGAGCGGCGAGGATTCCCGGTTCCTTGTTCAAGTCAATGCGATTCCGCAAGGCAAGCTGACACTGCTGACGCCTATGAGCAAAATAAAGACGATTGAGCAGGCGCTCCTAAAAAGAATGATTCTCGTATTTGCTGCAGGCGCTGCGTTGATGCTCTTGTTCAGCCTGTTCATTACTCGCAAAATGATTAATCCGCTGATCCGCCTGCGTGAGGAACTCAAAAAAGTTAAAAGCCGCCGTTTCTCCGAGGTCGGACTGATCAAGGCCGGCGGGGAGATCGGAGCCGTTGCAGAAACCGTATATGAAATGGCCGGAGAGCTGAACCGGTTCAACCGGGTGCAGAAGCAGTTTTTTCAGAATGCCTCCCATGAGCTAAAGTCTCCGCTGATGTCCATCTCGGGTTATGCGGAAGGGATTCGGGATGGCGTATTTGAAGGCGAAGCGGTTGTGAAAGGACTGGATATTATCCTCGGTGAGACCAGCCGCCTGCGGAATCTGGTTACAGAGATGACGCTGCTGGCTAAGCTGGATAGTGAAGAGGATATTTACCGGCCCGCAGAGGTCTGTCTGCAGGAGCTGCTGGAGGATGCGGTAGAGCGGATCAACCCTTTGCTGGTTAAAAGGAATCTCGTACTGCGTACTGCATATTCTGGAGGACCTTTGATAGTTGCTGCCGACCGCGACAAGCTGCTGCAGGCCCTTCTGAATGTGCTCAACAATGCTGCACGGTATGCAGGCGGTTCTATTGAAATTCAAGCTGCCAGAACAAGCGGAAGGATTATTCTGCAAGTTGCGGATGATGGTCCAGGGATTCCGGAGGAATTGCTGCCTGCGCTGTTCCACCGTTTTGTCAAAGGCAAGGATGGGGAAGCCGGCCTGGGTCTTGCGATCTCGCGGGCAATTGTGGAGCGCGGAGGCGGAAGGATACAGGCGGACAACCGCAATTCCGGGGGAGCCCTCATCTCACTTGAATTTCCTGCTGCACATTCTGCGTGAATATACAGCAAACCGCCCGTGAGCGTTCACGGGCGGTTTGCTGTTGTAGAGCTTAGTATTCGTTGAACATGGCAGCGATTTCCTCATAACCCGTTGTTTGGGTCAGCGCCAGCGAGAGCAGGATTCGTGCCTTTTGCGGCACCAGGCTGTTGCAGGGAATCGAATTGGCAGACAGGTCGATATAGGAATCCTTCAGCGTAATGCCGCTGGAAATCCGCGAGCAGCGGACAACGGGGATATCGTTATTTTTGAGCTCGCCGACTTTGTCGATCCAGGGCTTGCTGTAGATGCCTCCGCCTGCTCCGGCAATGACAATGCCTTTGGAGAGGGTAGCCAGATAATCCAGAATTCCCGGATCAGCATCGACATGGAAATAGGCCACGGACACCTGCGGCAGCTGTTCCAGGGCAGAAATATCGAACTGGGCGGCGGTGGTATGCTTTTTGAGCGATCTAGTGTAGAAAAAAGCCTCGCTGTCCCGCATATAGCCAAGACATCCAAAATCCCGTTCATCAAAGGCATTAGCCTTAAAGGTGTTGACCTTCTGCACATCCCGGCCGCTGTAGATCCCTTCGGCAAACACAACCATGACTCCTTGGCCGGAAGCTTCCGGGTTGGCCGCCAGAGCTACCGACTGGTACAAATTCAGCGGTCCATCCGGACTGATAGCCGTAGCCGGGCGCATGGAGCCGGTGATGATGACCGGTTTGTCCGTTTTGATCACCAGGTTAAGAAAGTACGACGTTTCGTCCAGAGTATCCGTGCCGTGTGTGATCACAAAACCATGCACATCTTCACGGAGTGCCAGGGTGTTGATCAGGGCCGCCAGGGTGAGCCAGTGTTCACTGGTTATATCGGCGCTGCACAGATTGCTGACCTGTACTCCTGCACAATTGGCTACACGTTCAAGATGGGGGACACTGTCCAGCAAATCCTGTATCGACAGAGCACCAGGCTCGTAATTTAAGGTTTTATGCGCTTCGCCGCTGCCGGCAATGGTACCGCCGGTGGCGAGAATGACCACATTTTTGAGGCTGGGATTATACAAAGGGGAAGCTGTAAAATTCACTTCTGGAGCTGGAATAATCATCGCGTATATCCTTTCAAGTCAGATCTTATTTTCAATAGAACTAAATTCATAGAAATTGCTGAATGTATTATAACATACGATTAACGGTGTAAGGCTGTTTTTTAATCCCATTATTGCTAGATATGAGACGTGTTTCGCCAAACTTTCCAACTCATAGTGCAAATAAGATTATAGTATACTGAGGAAAATTATTGATTTCTTGGAAGGGGCTAAAAGATGATTGAACTGGAGGTTCAAGACTATTACAAAGGGTTGCCCGCGCTGGATGAAGTGAAAATCAACACACTTTTTGCCAGGGCTGTGCTGGAGCAGCATATTCCGGGGAAAGTGTATGCCGACAGCAAAGCTAAGCCGGGTGCGTTCTATGTGGTCCACCCTTATGGAATGTCATTGGTCTATGGAAATGCTGCGGCCCCGGACTTTTATCACTGGTTATCGGATTACATAACGGACAGAGCGGAAAAGCGGGTACAGGCGGAGTGGCTGCAGGGTGATCCGGCCGGAGCATGGAGTGAACGGATCGATGCTATAGCTGCTGTGCATAACAGCGCATTGCCGGTAAGCGGCAGGGGGGCTCAACAGGACGATCAGCGGGCAATACAGAAGAATACCAGAGTGAACTTCCGTTTAGACCATGAAGCCTATTTCGCAGCCCGCGCGCAGTTCTTCAAGCAGGAAGCAGACCTGGTACGAACGGGAAAAGAGCATTTTTTTGCTCAGACCGGTTCAGTGCTTCCGCGTTTTTTTTGGCGGGATGAAGAACATTTTGTGGCTGAAGGCGCCGGCTACAGTATTCTGGAGGATGGCGGAGTTGCTTCTACTGCGTTTTCGTCCTGTATCACGGCGGATCAGCTCGAAATCGGGATAGAGACAGCGGAAGCTTCACGGGGAAAAGGGTATGCATTTACCGTATGCGCCGCGTTGATCGATTATTGCCTCGACCATCGTCTGGAGCCGGTATGGGCCTGCCGCCTGGAGAATCAGGGGTCTTATCATCTGGCACAGAAGCTGGGCTTCAAGCCGTCGCTGACACTGCCTTATTACCGGCTGGTGCATAGGTAAGGAGCTTCTCGAATCGCCTTTAGGATGTTGCAGCATGCTAAAGGGGATTTGTTTGGTTTAATTGTAATCGCTTACAATATACATATGGGATGCACAATAGGTTAAATGGGGGAATTGAATTGATTTTACCATAGTAAAAATTAACTATTAATAGTATCGCGAAAAATGTCGAAAGATAGCTAAGATGTCTTGATGGCACGCTGGGGTAAGCAGGCAGGCATGTCCATCAGCTGGACGAAACGATGTTAACCTTAGGGGGAGTTCAAATGAAATGGTTCGGTAATTTGAAAACAGCAACAAAAATCATTTCCGCGTTTTTGATTGTATCCTTGATTCTTGCGGGACTTGGCGTGTTCTCGATCTTTACGCTGCGCAGTTCGAACGGGAATATGAAAGAGATGTACAACAACAATCTGATTTCAGTCCGGGATTTATCGGCTGCCCAAATCAAGTACCAGGCTATTAGAGTATTCCTGCGGGATATGAGCATTGCCACAGCGGCTGAAGAAATATCCGGATACAAGGAACAGATTGAAAAAGCAATCGGGGAAATTGAGAAGTACATTGACAATTACCGGACGCTTGCTACTACTCCGAAAGAACAGGAACTGTTGGGTAATTTTGATAAAGAGTATGAGGTTTACATGAAAATGTTTAGCCAGGGGCTGATTTTAGCAGAGAAAGACGACCCCACTGAATTTAATAGATTTAGATTGCAGCTGGCGCAGCAAGGAGAAAAAGTCGTTGTCTATATGAATGGTTTAACTGATGAGAATGTGCGGCTCGCAGACGAAACGAACAAACACTCCCAAGACGCGTATTCGTCCGCGCTGATCTTGACCATCTCTGTAGTAATCGGCGCGGTAATTGTCAGTATTCTTATTGGTTATTTTATTGCCAGATCGATCTCAAGACCTCTAATGGTGATGCTGGGATTGGCTTCCGAGGTGGCAAACGGCAATCTGACCCAACAGGCAGAGATCACAACCAAGGATGAAGTGGGACAACTGGCGGGTGCGCTGAACCGGATGGTCAATAATTTGAAGGATCTGATTAATGGCATTGTGATGAATTCGCAGAGTGTTGCCGCTTCTTCCGAGGAAATCTCCGCGAGTACACAAGAAATTGCCAGTACCAGCACAAGCCAATCCGCGGCGTCCGCAAGTATTACCGAATTGTTCAAAGAGCTGTCCCTGGCCATCAACTCAGTAGCAGTAAGTGCGGAGGAAGCAGCCGAGCTGTCCAATGACACGGTAAGAACAGCACGCGAAGGCGGTAATGTGGTGGAAACCTCGCTGCAGGGAATGCAGGCCGTGAATCACCAGATGACACAGCTCGAAGAAGACTCCCGCAAAATCGGCGATATCATTGAGGTTATCGACGATATTGCCGAGCAGACCAATCTTCTGGCACTGAATGCAGCCATTGAAGCTGCCCGTGCCGGGGAGCAGGGCCGAGGCTTCGCGGTTGTTGCCGACGAGGTACGCAAGCTGGCGGAACGAAGCAGTGACGCAACCAAGGAAATCACCAAGATCATTAAAGCCATGCAGGAGAACACCAAACAAAGTGTCCGGGCTGTTGCCGAAAGTGTTGAGCAATCTTCGATGACCAGTCAGGCTTTTGAGCAAATAATCAGCATGGTGAATACGTCTTCACTCAAAGTCAATGAAATTGCTGCGGCCTGCGAAGAGGAATCCGCTCAAGCGGCCGAAGTGATGAATTCGGTTGAATCCATTGCGGCCTCTAGTGAAGAATCAGCCGCCGCATCGGAAGAGACGGCAGCGACCTGCCAGTCCCTGGCCCAGCTTGCCGAGGAGCTTGCCCAGTCCGCAGCCGCGTTCAAAACCCACTAACCTACAGACTGAAGGTGTTATGATGTCAACACTGCAGAAGGAACAATATATAGAGCTTGCCGTAGGCCAGGAAACTTGCGCCATCCGCATTGAGGAAGTGCATGAAATTATCAAAATGCTCAGTATTACGGATATTCCCTTCAGCCGGAATGAAGTGAAGGGGGTCGTCAATCTCCGCGGCAAGGTGGTCTGCGTAATGAGCCTGCGTAATTTGCTGGGCATGTCTGATGAGCCGTATACCCGGGCCACACGGATTGTAGTGGTCCGTTACCGGGATGAATTTGTGGGACTCATTGTAGACAAGGTGAATAAAGTCACCACTTATGGAGAGATCCATCCTCCTTCCACTGGACAAGGCCGGGGCCGGGAAGGGGTATTTCTGGGCATCGGTCAACGCGAGGACCAGCTGATCGGCATTCTGAAGCTTGAGGAAATATTGGGCGGTTAGGAAGGAGAACGATTGATGATGATGGAGCTGTCTGCCTACCGCGATATTTTTATCGAAGAGTTGAACGATCAGCTGGAACGGATGGACCAGTCGCTGCTGGCCTTGGAGCAATCGCCGTCCTCAGAGCTGATCCAGACTATTTTCCGTGCTGCGCATACCATTAAAGGGTCTTCCTCCACCATGGGTTTCAAGGAAATGAGTGACTTGACTCACGAAGTGGAATATATTCTGGAATGGGTACGGGAAAAGAAACCCAAGATCACCTCCATGCTGATTGACACCTTGTTCCGTGCGCTGGATGCGATGAAGCTGCTGCGGACAGAGTATATCAGCGGCAGTGAATATACCAACTGCAGCAGTGTAGTGTCCGAGATCAAGGCACTCCTCGGCAAGCCTGCCGGACCGGAGCGGAACACGCTCCCGGCTCTGAACGCTGCGGAGACGCTTCTGGCGGAGGCGGCTGTGGGCGCAGGAGAGCAGTTGATTGCTGTAAGCATTACGCTGAAAGAAGATTGTCTGATGAAGGCCGCAAGACATTTTATCCTGCTGCAGCGAATCGAGGCTGTGTGTGGAACGGTCATATCTGTCTCTCTTTTCCCGGCGGTAACTCAGGGTGCAGATGAAGATGAACGTTACGGCCAATTTACCGTTGTGGCTGCCGCTACGAAGGAGCTGCAGGTGATTCAGGACCAGCTTGGTGATGATTCTGATATTCAGCGTCTGCACATTGCTCCATATAAGATTAAGTTTTCCAAAGAAGCAGAAAGGATGATTGATACTCCTGAGGTATCCGCCCAGCAGGCGAACCCGAAGGCCGAAGAACGTGGAAAAGGCACCCCAACGGTGAGGGTAAACGTGGAGCGGCTGGATCATCTGATGAATCTAGTGGGTGAGCTGCTGATACAGCAGACCTCCCTGGCCGATCTGAGCACTGCCGGGCAGCGTTCAGATCCGGCCAGAGTCCTTCCGGACATAGGCAGCGTGTCGGATCACATGGGCAGTATTATCAAGGAGCTCCAGGAAGGTGTAATGAAGACGCGAATGCTGCCCATTGATCAGCTGTTCAGCCGTTTCCCCCGGCTTGTCCGGGACCTGGCCCAGAAGCTGGACAAGGACATTGAGCTGCTGATCCAGGGCGGTGAAACCGAACTGGACCGGATGATCATTGAAGAGCTGAGCGATCCCCTGATCCATTTGATCCGCAACAGCGCGGACCACGGGATCGAGAGTCCCGCAGTACGTGTCTCTGGAGGGAAGCCGGCTAAGGGAAGGATTACCCTGACTTCTTTTCATGAAGAGAATCATGTGGTTATCCGCCTGGAAGACGACGGGCAAGGCATCGACGCCGGGAGAATCAAAGCTTCGGCACTCGGTAAAGGAATCATTACCGAAGAACAGGCCGGGTACCTGACCGCTCAGGAGGCGGTCCATCTGATCTTTGAACCCGGTTTCTCGACGGCCTCAGCGGTCAGCGAGGTCTCCGGCCGGGGGGTCGGCATGGATATTGTTCGCAGTCAGATCGGACGGTTGAATGGTATTATCGATATCGGGACAGAGCCGGGCAAGGGGACCGTCTTTACGATCCGGCTCCCGCTCACGCTGGCTATTATCAAGGGACTGCTTGTGAAGGTTGCCGGCCGGGTCCTAATTCTTCCGATGTACAATGTCGCCGAAATTGTGCGCATCGTCCCGGAAGAGATTCAGGTCGTTCAAGGAGAGCAGGCTATAATCAACCACGGGCGGATTGTGCCGCTCTCCTGGCTGAGGGACAAACTGCATTATCCCCGGGGGGAGCGGAACACCAAGACCATTCCGCTGGTCATCGTCAGGTCTGTCGATAAGATCGCCGCTTTTGCCGTGGATGAAATTATCGGCAACCAGGAGGTTGTCATTAAGTCACTTGGAGCTTATCTGGGAACCCTGAACCATCTCTCGGGAGCGACTATTCTTGGGAATGGCCGGGTTGCGCTCATCCTGGATGCCGCTTACCTGGTAAGCCATTAATTCAATAGACCCTTGGAGCTATCAGAAAATAGCCGGAAGGACACAGCGAAATGCTGTGTTATCCTTCCGGCTATTGTTTTTTATGGGGGTGTCATTCGTACATATTCGGCTATCATTTCCGAAATTATACTATTATGATATAAAATGAACTTAAAAACAATTAAATACGGGGTATATTTACCTATGGATTCCAAATTAGCTGTAAGGAGGATAATATGCCTGAAACCAATAGGATTATGAGCAAAAGATGGTTCCGTATCTATGTCATTGTGACAACCTCTGTGATTGCGATACTCCTGGTTCTAATATTTGCCTGGGAACCGGCAGGAAAACACAAAGAGACGGCAGGAGCCGCAGGGAATGTGGCGGAAGAGAAAATATCCGCTGACACCGGATTAACGGAGGTTGCGGGTGAAGCGCTGGAAATGGAGAATGGTTCTGGTCCAGTTCCTCATGACGGTGTTTTGTTTATCCGGGAGACCAGACAACGGGGAGGCGGCGGCTTTACGAATACTTTCAAGACCGTTCCGGATTACGGAAAGGAGTTAGTGATAAATATTACAAATAACGGTAGCCAGGGAACGGTTATTGCAAATGTAACCCGTGGCTCGTACAAATACGGCTTTGTGGATGTGAAGCCTGGTAAGAGCCTGACAAGAACCTTTCGCATGTCTGACGGCAGCGGGGTGACCGGGCACTGGAAAGTATATGTCACCACCGAGGATGGGCATAAGATCGATATCAGTGTCGAAGCGGGCCAGCACTAAGCAAGTCAAGAAGCGGGCAGTTCCTCTACCTTTTAGAGGTGAATCCTGTAAAGTGCCAGCAAAAAAGTAGGTTGTATTATGATTACTAAAATTCCCCTAATAAGTGAGAGGATGATTAGTGGTAACGAAAGTGAGGACACACAATCGTTGCTTTGTCCTTAATCCTCATCTCATATTATGGAGGAATTTATATGTCAACACCCAGACCCGAGACAACACTTCGTGTATTTGCTACAAACGCTAGCTATATTGGCATCAAAGGCAGTATAAAGATTCCAACAACCTTGAATGTTTCAGGAGGTTATGTCGATTGGTATTTTGGACTTGGGAACGCAATCGTAGAGGCTGGCATTTCGTATACAGGTACCAAATTCCGTACTCCCATTAAGATTACATCTCCTGGCGGAGAACCAATAATTGGTACAAGTCAAGATGATATCACTGGTATTACCCCAGGTGCTACCGTTCCTATTCAGTTGTTGCATGACAGAGTGAATCATACTATTTCTGTCTGGATTAATGGTGTAAAGATATGGAATTCCATTTCAATTCTTGATTCACATGGTAATGACGTACTGGGGAGTGCCAGCACTGCTAAAATGGTTTTCGGTCTTGATGACCAAGGGGCTTCCAGCTATAGCCAAGGAAGCTTCACATTGCTTAAACTCCAGAAGACGGATGGTACTTGGATTGATTGGAATAGCAGCGTTCCTTATACTCCATTGCCCAGCGGTTCGGCATCAAGTTTTAATCTGAACTCTTATGTCCCACTGAGTGCGTCCTTAAACGCAAACTAAATAAGTAATAATAACAATACCTGCACAAGAATGTGCAGGTATTGTTATTTAATGAAACTTTTTACCATAAATAAGCGTCTAATAAAAAGTGACATTAAAAACAAGGAGGCTCATTTTATGAATAAAAGACAAATCCTATCAGGAACTCTTGCTGCATTTTTAAGCTTAATGCCTTTAACTGATGTATTTGCTGCGAACACTCCTTCAATTATCGTTAATAGTAAAACTGTAAAAACAGAGGTCATCCCAATACTTAAAAATGGGGTTACATTAGTCCCTGTAAAAACCATAGGCGAACTTCCCAATACAACAATATCCTGGGACAATGCATCAAAGACAGTTACTGTAGTCAATAAGATAACGCTGCAGACGTCAACATTCAAATTAAACAGCAAATATGTCATGATTGGTAATGAGCGCAAAGAAATTCAGGTTCCTGTTTCTATTATTAATGGCAGAGTCCTTGTTCCGCTTCGGGTTATCAGTGAAGCATCTGGAGCTGTTGTCGTCTGGGAACAACAAAAGCAGACTGTGTATATTGCCAAACCAACTAATCAAACAATTCAAGATTTGGAGTCGGGCAACTTGTCCGTTAGAAGGAAAGCTGCAGTTTCTGAGACACCCAAAGTTGATGCCCTTACCTCTCCTTCTGCTGATCGTAAGGTAAATAACAATGACGTTTTTTATTTTCCAAAAGGTGAATCTAATCAATACTTTTATTTATATGGTGATGTAATCGAATATCATCAAATAAAAAACAACATCGATTACAAGACTTGGCAGGCTAAGATTGGTACCTCGAATGATTCTATTCAGCTCATAAATAACAAAGAAGGCTTGGCTTTTAAAGGAAATGTTGGTGTTGTATCGGAAGAGGGGATACGGCCTAAAATTACTGGTGAGTACGTATATTATAACATGGCTATTATGGGCGGGATTGCAAGGTACGGACTAGTCAATTCGGAAGGCAAGGTTACTGAACTGGGGACTAATGATGATATCACTTCAATAGAGGACTTTTTTACAATACCTAATGAATAACACTTTTAGAACTATAAAATGTACGTAACATTAATTGGTAGTGAACAGCGCGCGGTTATATACCGAAGTCTGTTTTTTCATCTTAGGACTAACATAGGCGTACAGGACACTCTCAAAGAGGTATACCCAAAGGATAGCTGCACGTAGTGTAAGGTCTCATTTTCTGACTTGGTACAAGCAAAGAGTTTGAATATCATCTGTAAAAAAGTAGAATTTACAACCTTCACCTGGTTTTATTATGAGTCTGACCTATTTATTTTTCTCTTTATAGAAAGACCTCCAATGATCACTTGCAGATATCAGATAAATAGCCGGAAGGAGACAGTGAAATGCTGTGTTATCCTTCCGGTTATTTTACTGTTTAGGGAATTAGGCAATGCGGAAACAATGCGGATATCTTGGAAGCTTCAGAAGATATAGGCGGTGCAGGAGGATTAGGTTCTACCAGCGGAGTGAAGTTTTGTGAAAAAGTCTTCTTTTCTGGTTGTTTCGGACTCAGAAGCCGTTATTTCGTTTGATATGCCTAAAATGAGGGGAGAAAAAGCCAAACAGCGGAATCTCAGTCCGTTTGTGTTGCGGAATGGAGGAATCCTCCCCATTAAGGGATTTCCTGTCCGCATCAGCCGCGGATCGATCGTAAGCTAGGAGTTGTTAAATTCCCCCAGGGGAAATTCGGTCCGGGATGTGTTGTTCGCATGTATTTTGCTATCACTTCCAAAATCCTTGCGGGGTATATTTCCGATTGGATTCCAAATTAGCTATATGAAGGTTGAAAATGCCTGAAAGCCTGACAAGAACCTCTCGCATGTCTGACGGCAGCGGGGTGACCGGACACTGGAAAGTGTATGTCACCACTGAGGTCGGGCATAAGATCGATATCAGTGTCGAAGCGGGCCAGCCACTAGGCAAGTCAAGAAACAGGCAATCACTGCCCGTTTCTTGACTTTTTAATAGAATAATTCCAACAGAAGTATTACAATTAATCCGTTATTGACCTCATGGGCCAATGGAAACAGCAAATGATTATAAGGGAGACGAGCTATGAAAGAGCACTTGGCAAAAAAAGGACATCCGGTTTTATTTTCACTCATGCTGGGCATAGTATTGACTCTGCTGGTATCGGCAGCTTCAGCGGCAGCGAGCATCATGGAGCTTGACGACACGGGAATCCGGTTCGCCCAGGCTTGCGCCTTTTTCCTCATGGCCGTGATAGTTACGGTGTATATGAGCAGAAGCCGCAGGCCGCGTGGCAGCTATGGATTCAAAAGGTTCGAGGGGGCAAAGGAAAAGCGGGCGCTTTACTACATTCCATTGCTGGTCATCGCGCTGCTTCAGCCGGCAATGGCCGGGATTAACACTAAGCTTTCCTGGATTGAGGTGGGGAGCATTCTTCTGCTGACCGTCTGTGTCGGTTTTACAGAAGAAACGATTTTCCGGGGGATCATCCGGGAGAAGCTCCGGTTCAAGGGACCTGTGTTTTATATTGTTTTTTCTTCAGTGTTTTTTGGCATCCTGCATATGGCCAATGCGCTGAACGGAACCGATCTTATACATATTGTTCTTCAGGTGATCAATGCGCTGCTGCTGGGCTGTATCCTGGCGCTGTTAATTGAAACAACGGACAACATCATTCCTTTGATTACATTTCATTTTATTTATGATGCGCTCGCTATGGTCAGCAATGAAAATTTGGACCAGGAGATTCTGGTGGTTTCAGTATTAAATATCCTGTATCTGCTGTATGGAATCTATCTAGTTGCCGTGCTGTTGCGGAGAAACAAAGCCCAGAGCTTGTCTATGTAAAAAAAGAAGCGGTCAGCCAACAGGAGTATTCCTGCGGGCTGGCCGTTTTTTCTGGACAACATCCCCACATCCCTATTCTTAACGAAGGCCGTCGGAATTGAAAAGGGTTAGCTGGAAATGAAAACGCAAACAAAACGCAATAATCCTCAGCAATTCTTAGGCTTGGGAAGATCAGGCAAGGAAATGGCGAATTTTCAGGAAATAGGCGGGAATATACAGGCTTTTGAAGTTTTAAATTTTATCCTTTATGCGTTAGAATGTAGACATCACCACAGGAACCTACCTAAGCAAAGATCAGGGGTTACCCGGGTGACTGTCTCATTCCTAAATTTAGCAATGAATGTAGGAAAGGAGAGAATCCAATGTACTGAGTTAGCGAAGCATGCCGGAATCGGCTGCGGGTAGAAGGGTGGACGTGACAACATCTTTCGGCAGACCGTGGGGATGCGGGTAACCAGGGCAGCAAATCTTTTGTAAGGGAAAAAGCTATTCATTCAAGCAAGAGCCATCTTGCGGAAGAAAGAGCGTGATTCCGTTGAAAAAGGTTAGCGAAGCGTACGAATACGATATTCACAACAGGAAAAACGCCGGTGAAAACGTTTTTCGTGGAATCGTGTACGCGGGAATTCACCCCCATATGCAGGACATGGATTAATGCTCCGAACAGGAGAGTACGGGTAAAAGTAAGTTGAATTTGAGAACAATCACCATGTCAGGGATATGGCTTGTTACTTGGAGGAAATGATAGAATTGGATACAGGAGTTAGCACATAATCCCCGTTGCCTTATACTTAAGGTTAACGGGGATTTATGCGTACATAGTGAGGAATAACCAAAGGAAACAGCGTATACAGGCATCTACAGCCAGTCAGGATGCACAAGCAGAGGCGCAATGTGTTCGCTGAAGACATCCGCAGGCGGATTGTTTTTGCCGTGCTTGTTATCCTGAGTCAGAACGACGACCGTCTGAGGCTCCGGCAATACGTACACAAATTGTCCGGCATACCCCCTGGCGTAATAAAATGGAATGGCGGCTGGAGGCTCCCCGTCACCAGCAGCATGAGGATAGGAATCTGTCCACCAATGCCAGCCGTACCCTCCGCGGCGGGGAGCTTCCGCATGCATGGCCGTTGTCACTGAACGTGCAAGCCTCTCCCGCGAAATCAGCTGTGCCCCCTCCCAGCACCCTTGCTGCAAATAGAGCTGTCCAAATTTCAACAGAGCTGACGGCGTCAGCTTAAGCCCGAACCCGCCTGTATGAATGCCTTGAGGATCAGCCTCCCATTGATATTCCTCAATTCCAAGCGGTCCAAACAGATATTGCTCGGCAAACCGTGCCGTGGTCATCCCCGAGCCTTGAACCAGAATGGCGGATAAGAGCTGCGATATCCCGGAGTTGTACTCCATGCGTGTCCCAGGAGCATCCGCAAGCGGTTGTTCCAGCACATACTCCACCCAATCGGGGGAGCGGGTCATCTTGGGGAAGGAATTGAGCCCGCCGAATTCGCTCCAGCGAAAACCGGCAGACAGGGTCAACAGATGTTCCAAGGTTATCTCCTGTTTACGTGTGTCCTTGTCCCGGCGGAGCTGCGGGAGAAATTCGGCAGCGCTTGACGAAGGGGCCGGCAGCAGGCCTTGATCCATTGCAATGCAGATCAGCGAGGAAAGCACGCTTTTGGTACAGGAATTGATCTTGGCAATCTCGGAAGCGGTGCGGTCATCCCGATAATGCTCAAACCTAAGCTCGCCATGGGTGCTGATTAGGCAGCTTCTCAGATTCAGCGGGGCAATAGCTTGTTGTAAGGTCATCTGATTCATCCGGCTCATCCTTTCATAAGACGTATCATACCATTGGTTCATATCATACCCCAAATTGGCTTGCGGACAACCGGCATCACAGTAAAAGCTGCCCGGAGCAAATCCTGGCAGCTTTGTATAATCAATTTCCAGTCGCACTGACAGCTTCATGTGGAGAGTGTGTACGAAATGAATATTCTTGTTTTAGCTTCATAGTTCCTGATAAACAATATTTATAAGTTCGATCTTCAAGGTCTGGATGGCCTCTTCCCGGGGCAGCATGATGAACCTGGACAAATATTCGATATCTACTGAGAAAAGACTTAGGATATCCTCCATGGATTCTTTGTCACCGTTTTGCGCTTTTTTCACTGTTTCGACGAAATGATGAGATATTCCTTCAGGATTTCTAGCCCCTTGCGCTTCCATTTGCTAACCCCCTGTTGAGTCATATGTAACTCTCTCGCAACCTCGTGTTCTGCCATGCCTTCTATCACCGTTTTTTTAATGATATACCTGCACTTCTCCCAAGGAATCGTTTCCAGAAGCTCGTCCACAAACAGCTCTGAAATCACCATGGTCTCAAAGCTGCTGTCAGAGCTGCTGTCATACAGCTGATTGTCATACAGCGGGCTGCTTTCCCGGATCAGCTGAATGCGAGTTTTGTACTGGATTCTCCATGCTGAGCGTTTTAACAGTTTTCTGCAGGTTTCAACTAGCTCGTCATCATAGGTAATCATGACTACTCCCCCATTTTCAGTTTTGCAAAAACAGATTGGCCAGTGCAGCCTGTTCCCCCAGGCCCGATCCTCCGTGTGGGCGAATCGACTGATTTCTCTCCTTATATAACAAGTAGAATATTCCATAGATTCCACAACTATCAAAAACATAAATTTACATGATTACTATTTTTATTCGAATAGTTGTAAAAATAATCTTTGAATTACCATTATTTACGATGGTGAATAAGTTTTGATTGTCGAAATTTCATTTTTGGAGGCGTTGGGGATGAAGGATTACTTTACACCGGAAATCATCAATACCATTCTTACTGTGCTGGTTATTCCGCTGCTGGGTTTAATGGCAAAAGCTATTGTGGCATATACCAAACGCGAAATAGCCCACCTGGAAGAAAAGATCGGAGCCGAGGCCGTGAACACGCTGCTGAACCGGGCGGGGGATGTCATTGAGTCCGCGGTGATTGCGGTGAACCAGACGTTCGTGGAGGCGCTGAAGCAGCAGGGTTCTTTTGATGCGGCGGCGATGGAGAAGGCGTTCATGCTGGCTAAAGAAAAGGCTGTGACCCTGCTCGGGGAAACGGCCAAAACGGAGCTGAGCCTTGTCCTCGGTGATTTCGAAGCCTGGATTGAAACCAAAATAGAAGTTTATGTGAACCGGAATAAACAGTTGTAAAAACCTGTCCGGATTTCCCTTTGATTAGTAAAGGAGGGGCAAATCTTCGCCAAGATAGATACGCTCATCACACACAAAAAAAGTTAGGGGATGCATGATGAAACATTCAAAAAGAAAAGTAAAGCATGTGCAGCAAGGAAGGTTAGGCATCATCACCAAATGGTTGTGCCTTTTGCTCCTGATCTTGTTGCTGGCTCCCGGGGCTGTGTTTGGATCGGGAAAAATGTTCCTGGACGACCCGGCGGGTGCCGGGGCAGGAAAAGTGTATGCGGCGGTGTATGATACCGAACCTCCCGCTAAGCAGACGGTCAGAAATTCTGTCTACCAATCCGTATATGATTCAGTGTATGGGCTGGACCCGACACTCGGAGTCATCCTGCACCACGCGGCCTATCAGATGAACCTGCTTGCCGTAAGTGATGTGGAGGGGTCAATGACCGAAGTGTCACCACTGCTCCAGCAGATCAGATTGTCCCAGGCTTCGGGGGTCATTCCGGGCGGACGCGGATTTATGCTCCCGCAGGTGGTAGCTGTCAAGGATCTGGCAGGCAACCCGCTTGCCGGGGTTCCTGTTACTTTTACAGCTTCTGAAGACAGCACGATTACAGCGGTTATGCGAGGGCTTAACAGTACTGGAATCACAGTTTTAACGGATGCCAACGGGTATGCCTCTGCCGCCAACACCTTCACGGGTTATGCGGGGGAAGGGTATCAGGTCTACTCGAAGAGTACCGGTGTCATTAAGACCCTGGATGTAAAAGCTACGGTCCCGGGTCTGCCGCCGGTCACCTTCAAGGTGGAAATCGGTGCCGTGGGCTCCAACCTGATCGACACCACGCCGCCCGCGATTATGGCAACGGCGCGAAACGATGCCGGAGCTCCTTACATTGCCGGAACATGGACCAATCATTCCGTGACGGTTCATTACACGGCAACCGATACGTTATCCGCGATTAAATCACTGACCTCCGATCAGAGCTTTACCGCTGAAGGAGCGGGCCAGATGGCAACGGGTAAGGCTGTGGACAGCGCAGCTTCGAGTGATGAGGATAAGAACCATTATTCCATCACGGCCTTTGGACCCATTAACATTGATAAAAGCGCCCCGGTTACAACGGTAAGTGCGCCGGGGGCGGAATCCGGCAGCTGGAGCCTTGATAAGGTGAAGCTTCATTTGGCCGCAGAGGACCTGTATTCAGGTGTCGACTCCCTCTATTATAAGCTGGGTGAGAATGACGCCGTGAAAACGTCAGGCAGCAGTGCAGATGTTGAGATTAGCCAAGAAGGAACAACTACGGTCACCTATTGGGCTGTGGATAAAACCGGGAATGCCGAAGCTGCCCAGACAGCAACAGTTAAAATCGATAAAAGCGGTCCGGTCATGTCCAGCATTCTTAGCCCTGAGGCGAATGCAAAAGGCTGGAACAGCACCAATGTTACGGTTTCCCTCACGGCCTCGGATGTAAACTCGGGGGTTAAGGAAATTCACTACATCCTGGGTGCAGCCGGGGAAGAGAAGATTGTAACGGGAACAACGGCAGCGTTTGCTGTCCAGACTGAAGGGATCACACCGCTTGCGTTCTGGGCTGTAGACCAGGCGGGGAATAGTACTCCTGTACAAAAGACTGAAGTGAAGATAGACAAAACGGTTCCGGTAGTCACAGTACCGGCAGATATCACGATTGAGGCAAAGGGGATTCGAACGTCTGCCGATATCGGGCAAGCCTCCGTGAAGGATATTTCGGTCCCTGATGTTTCCATCACAAACGATGCCCCGGCGGATTATCCGCTCGGAACAACAACCGTGAAATGGACCGCAGTGGACCCGGTAGGGAACACCTCTTCACAGGTGCAGAAAATCACAGTGAAGGATACAACCAAACCTGTGCTTACTGTGCAGGGGGATATCGTGGTTGAAGCGGCTGCTGTAAAAACACCGGTTGTGGTCACCGGGGCATCGGCAACCGATATTTTCCCGGTCATTGTGGTAAATGATGCTCCGAAGGAATTCCCTATCGGCACGACAAAGGTCACATGGACGGCTACGGATGCGAACAGCAACATCATTACAGCTACCCAAAAGGTTATTGTTGTCGATACGGTCAAGCCTGTGCTGACAATACCTGCGAACATCACCAAGGAAGCTGAAGGCAGAAGAACTGCGGTTTCCATTGGTACGGCGACAGCGGAAGATATTTTTAAAGTGAATATCACGAATAATGCACCGGCAGACTTTCCGGTAGGAACGACCGAGGTCAGCTGGACGGCTAAAGACGAGAACGGGAATGTCTCTACAGCCAAGCAATTGATTACGGTTAAAGATACTACCAAGCCTGTAATGGCCATTCCGCAGGACATCACCATCGAGGCAACCAGCCCGCGGATGGAGCTGGAGATTGGAAAGGCTCAGGTCACAGATTTATTCGATGTGCTGCTTGTCAATGATGCCCCGGAATATTTTACGGTAGGGGTTACCAAGGTGACCTGGACGGCTACTGACGAGCACGGCAATATCACGAGTGCGGTTCAGAATGTTACCGTTATTGACAGTACTGACCCAGTGCTCACAGTGCCTAAGGATGTCTCAGCAGAAGCCACTGGAATTAAGACGCCGGTGGAACTGGGAGAGGCGGCAGCTACGGATATTTTTAAGGTGATTGTTACCAATAATGCCCCGGATAGCTATGCTGTCGGACAAACGATTGTGACCTGGACAGCTGCCGACGAGAATGGCAACGTCACCAAGAAAACGCAGACAGTTACCATCACTGATACCACCAAGCCGCTGGTTACGCTGCCAAGCGATAAGACGGCAGAAGCGACCGGGGAAAGAACAAAGGTAGACATCGGTAAGCCGGTGGTGACGGAAATATTCCCGGTAACCATAACCAATAATGCACCCGCGGATTTCCCGCTGGGAACGACGGAAGTGACCTGGACGGTTACCGATGAGAATGGCAATGCGACCATAGGCACGCAAAAGATCAAGATAGTAGATACGACCAAACCTAAGCTCACAGCGCCTGCGGATCTCACCGTAGAGGCGACGGCGGTCAGATCCATAGTTTCCCTCGGTCAGCCCGCTGTAACTGATCTGTTCAAAGTTACTGTAATTAATGATGCGCCAATTGACTTTCCGGTAGGGGTTACCAAGGTGACCTGGATGGCTACGGATGCAAGCGGCAATGTGGCTATAAGCACACAGAATGTAAAGGTTATAGACTCTACAAGTCCAAAACTCCATGTGCCTGAGGATGTCCGGGTTGAAGCCACTGACGTAAGAACACCGGTCCAGATTGGCATCGCCACGGCCACGGATATTTTTCCGGTTGCGGTAACCAGCAATGCGCCGGCAGATTATCCGGTCGGTACGACTGAAGTCACCTGGACGGCCACGGATGCCAACGGAAATGTGACTGCAGGCAAACAAAAAGTGACTGTTGCCGATACAACACTTCCGGTGCTGAAGGTTCCGGCAGATATCAGCAAAGAGGCCACAGCGGTTAACACACCTGTCAACATCGGACAGGCGACGGCAACCGATTTGTTTGCAGTAACGATTACAAGCAATGCGCCGGCAAGCTATCCGCTGGGCAAAACGATTGTGACCTGGAAAGCCACCGATGCGAATGGCAACATCAGCAGCGGAACACAGACCATAACCATAGCGGATACAACCGCCCCTGCGATTGCCGAAGTCGCGGATCTGACGGTAGAGGCAAGCGGACGGGAAACGCAGGTTCAGCTCGCGGTGCCGGAAGTAACGGATATTTTCGGAATTGCTGCCATGTCCAGTAACGCTCCGGCTGCATTTCCAATCGGTGTTACAGAAGTGACTTGGACGGCTAAGGATAAGAACGGCAATCTGTCGACCCGCATGCAGAAGGTTATTGTGGCAGATACGACAAAGCCGGTTCTGAGCGTGCCGAAGGATGTGCAGGCAGAGGCTACGGCATTGCAGACACCTGTCGAGACCGGGACAGCTACGGCGACGGATTTATTCGCTGTTACTGTAAAAAGCAATGCTCCCGCGTCCTATCCTTTAGGTGTAACCGAGGTCATTTGGACGGCCACGGATGAGCATGGCAATGTGTCCACAGGTGTGCAGAAGATTACAGTGACAGACACCACGAAGCCGGTGCTGACTGTGCCGGAGGATCTGGCGGTGGAAGCCACGGCAGTGAAGACTCCTGTAAAGATTGGTCAGGCGACAGCGACAGACATTTATAAAGTTACGATTACCAGCAACGCTCCGGAAGCCTATCCTTTGGGGGTAACGGAAGTCATTTGGACCGCGACCGATGTCAACGGAAACGTGTCCACGAAGGTGCAGAAGATCAAGGTCGTGGATACGACGAAGCCGGTGCTCACGGTGCCGGAGGATCAAACCGTGGAAGCAACGGCGGTCAAGACTCCAGTGGAGATTGGTCAGGCGGCGGCATCGGATATTTTCAAATATACGCTTGTAAATAATGCCCCGGAAGCCTATCCGCTGGGTACAACTGAGGTCACCTGGACGGCTACGGATGCGAACGGAAATGTGTCCACGAAGGTGCAGAAGATCAAGGTCGTGGATACGACGAAGCCGGTGCTGACTGTGCCGGAGGACCAGATTGTAGAAGCTACGGCGGTCAAGACTCCAGTGGAGATTGGTCTGGCGGCGGCATCGGATATTTTCAAATATACGCTTGTAAATGATGCCCCGGAAGCCTATCCGCTGGGTACAACCGAGGTCACTTGGACGGCTACGGATGAGAACGGAAACGTGTCCACGAAGGTGCAGAAGATCAAGGTTGTAGATACGACGAAGCCGGTGCTCATTGTGCCGGAGGATCAAACCGTGGAAGCTACGGCGGTCAAGACACCAGTGGAGATTGGTCTGGCGGCGGCATCGGATATTTTTAAATATACGCTTGTAAATGATGCCCCGGAAGCTTATCCGCTGGGTACAACGGAGGTCACATGGACGGCTACGGATGAGAACGGAAATAAGATCTCAGGGGTGCAGCGCATTACCGTTGTGGATACCACACAGCCGGTGCTGAAATTCAAAGGCTCCCTGAATCTGACCAAGGAAGCAACCGCCCTGGCAACGCCAGTGGAGCTGGAAGTGCCTGAGGTGCAGGAACTGTTTCCATTCACTTTAACTACAGATGCTCCAGGATATGGCGATCAACATCCGGTCACTTCAGGGGATCACATCACAGCGAAGTTCCTGCTAGGGACAACAAAGGTCACTTGGACGGCTAAGGATGCCAACGGAAATGCCATAATTGGAATCGTGACAGTAACCATAACGGATACGGTCAAGCCCGTGCTCAAGCTGCCGGCAGATATCACTTTAGAAGCCACTGCAGTGAAGACACCCGTTGAGATTGGCCAAGCAACTGCAACAGATATCTATGATGTGACGGTCACCAGCAACGCTCCTGAGGATTACCCGCTGGGGACAACGGAAGTCACCTGGACGGCAAAAGATGCCAACGGCAATGTAGCCACAGGCGTGCAGAAGATCACGGTGGTGGATACCACGAAACCGGGTCTGATCTTACCGGTCGATAAGACGGTCGAGGCGACCGGGGTTAAGACTCCGGTAGACATTGGCCAAGCAAAAGGAACGGACATTTTCAAGGTAACCGTCACCAGCAATGCTCCAGAGGATTATGCCCTGGGAACTACAGAAGTAAAATGGACAGCAACTGATGCGAACGGCAATGTAGCCACAGGCGTGCAGAAGATCACGGTGGTGGATACCACGAAACCGGGTCTGATCTTACCGGTCGATAAGACAGTCGAGGCGACCGGGGTTAAGACTCCGGTGGACATTGGCTTGGCGACAGGAACGGACATTTTCAAGGTAACCGTCACCAGCAATGCTCCAGAGGATTATGCGCTGGGCACTACAGAAGTGAAGTGGACAGCAACTGATGCGAACGGCAATGTAACCACAGGCGTGCAGAAGATTACGGTGGTGGATACTACGAAGCCGGTGCTGAAAGCACCAGCAGACATAGCTGCCGCGGCGACAGGGATCAAAACTCCTGTATCCTTGGGTCAGGCGACAGTGAGCGATATTTTCGGGTACACGTTAGAGAATGATGCTCCTGCGGATGGTTTCCCGATTGGAAAAACAGCTGTCACCTGGACCGCTACCGATGCAAACGGAAATGTATCTACGGCAGTCCAGTACGTAACCGTTACTCAGGCATTCAAAGTCCAATCGTATAACGGCAACAGAAACAGTGTCACGAGTAAGATTTCTCCAAGAATCTCCTTCGAGAACACTAGCAGCAGCACCATCCAGCTGTCAAACATTAAGCTCAGATATTACTACACCATTGATGGAGAGAGAATGCAGGGCTTCTATTCCGATTATTCACGGGTATCAGGCTCCGGCAGCAGAAACATTCTATCCTACACCGAAGGAAGCTTTCAAAAGACTGCAAGCAAAAACGGAAGCGATTATTATCTGGAGATCAGCTTCTCCAGCGGTGCCGGAAGCCTGAAGCCGGGTGAAAAAGTGCAAATCCAGTGCACGTTCTGGAAATCAAATTATTCAGCTTATACGCAGACTAACGATTATTCCTTCAACACATGGGCTACAGATTATACAGACACCAATAAAATCACGGTTTATTCCTCAGGCAAGCTGATTGCAGGTATGGAACCGTAAGCGTGTAAGTGCATTATTGTAACAGCTTCCAGGCTGCCGCCCTGCACAAATGGCTGCAGCCTGGAGTCTATATTCAGAGAGATCAACCAGCTCCAGTTCGGGGGTACGATATGCCAGACGACATGAACGAAATTCTTCAACGGTTGACCCGCGTAGAAACAAAGCTCGATATTATGAACAGCGCCAGGGATATCGCACTTGAAGCGATGCAGAGCAGTAAATCGGCGCATCTGCGTGTGGATGAGATGCGGGATGAGCTGGCCAGATTGAAGGTACGGCAAGGGGAGAGCCAGCGGTGGCTGGTGGGAACCATCATCAGCAGTGCGGGGCTGTTTATTGCGGCTGCCGGGCTTTTGCTGAAAATAATAATCGGATAGCAGGGAAAGACAGCCAGATGATGTGAAAAGGAGATGGTGGAGAATGGCCAAGGGATTTGATTGCGCGGCACCGCTGACGAAGACATTAGCGAAGCAGTTCCGGGAGGGCGGATATGAATTCGCCTGCCGTTACCTCGTGCCGTCGGGCTGGAAAAGGCTTACCAAGTCAGAGGCGGCGGCCATCAGCGCAGGGGGACTGCAAATAGTCTCTGTGTTTGAAACGACCGTGAGCCGTGCGCTGGGAGGCCGCGCTGCGGGTCTGGCTGACGGAGCGGCCGCTGCTCAAACGGCGCTAGCTGTAGGTCAGCCTGCAGGAAGCCGGATCTACTTTGCTGTAGATTTCGATGCTTCAGCGGAGCAGATGGACACGATAATTCAGTATCTTAAGGCAGCAGGTGAAGCCGCCCGAAATTATCGGACTGGCGTTTACGGCAGCGCGGCAGTTGTTGAGGCTGCGATGGCGGCCAAAGCCTGCACAGGGTTCTGGCAGACCTATGCCTGGAGCAGGGGCCGGAAGGCCGAGGGGATCCACATCTATCAGTACGACAATGGCCCCAAAGGACTGGGGCAGCCGATTAATGGTGTGAATGTGGATTTGAATCAGTCCAGCGGCGATGTGGGGTGGTGGAACACGCTGACTACGATCCAACAGCCGGACGGCTGGGCCGGGGAGGTGATTGATTACATGCTGAATAAAGAGGATGCCAACAAGATTATTGCCTTTATTCAAGCCGCCTACATGGCTGCAGGCAGTGCGGAGTCCAGAACAGAATTCCACCGCCTGGCAGACGAACTGCGCAAAGCATCGGGACAAGCAGTGGACGGGGAGAAGTAGGAGGCTGGCGTTTATTTGTTATATAGAGTGAACTAAAAAAACTAACAAAAGGGAAAAGGGATGGAGGGGAAGTTTGGAACTGTAGGAGCGGTAGCGTCCGCCTTTGTCTGCGGATTTCCACCGCGAACAGCGGTTATAATCAAGAAATCTGCAGACAACAGCGGCTGGAAGTCCAAACATTCTCCGTAGTCCCGACGAAGTCCCTAATGTACATATCTTAAGTTTACTCTATATAGTAATTATTTTTTATAAGTCTATAAAAAAGAAAGAGGTTAACCCATGGACGATACTTTAGGCGTGTATATTTCACAATATGGAGTTAAACCAAACGGAGAGGACCAATCAGCAAATATTAATCTGGCGCTTGCTTCGGGCAACACTAAGTTTATTTTTCCAAAAGGCACCATAAGAGTCGATAGAAAAATTCAAATTAATAATCGGGCTGTAGAATTTATCGGTCACAACAATGGAAGAAGTCAGGAAAACGCCACCATTCTTGAGTTTTATGGAGAAGGTGAGTTTATTTGTCTTGGAGATTCATCTAATCCCAGTTTCTCTGGTCAGCAGGGATTTACTTTAAGACAGATTACTCTATTCTATAAAGGTCAAAGAAGAGGTAATTTAAAAAATCCGTTCGCTGTGAGTGCATCAAACGGATGGTATGGAACAGGAACCTATGGAATACGGGATTGGAGAGGCGGAGGGATAAAGTTAATTGATGCTCAAATTGAACATTTTGAATACGGGGTATGGGGAACTCAAAGTGATATAAACCGGTTTAACAATCTCCAGCTTTTTTATAATAAGTGTGCAATTTATATGGAAGAAAGAAGCGATCAATTTCTAGGCGAAGGGCTATATACTTTCGGTAACGATAATACGATTACTATGGTTAATTGTACCGGAGGTAGGTTCTTAAATTGTCAATTTGTTAAGGAAGGTTCTCAAGGTACCTATCCGGTTGAGCTTAACGGATGCTTCTCAATGCTGTTTGCCGGAAATTGGTATGAATCCACAGGAAATTATGGGGCAACAGTTCCTGCATATATAAGACTAGGCGCAAGTTCAGAATGCAGAAATATTGTAATTCGTTCAAGTACATTAGCCATTGGAGATAAAATCAACGGGACCGTACCACAAGTGAACTATTTTGTAGAAGTTGTTACAGGCAGATCAATAGTGATAGATGAAGCAGGCGGTTATCTGAGAAATTTGAAAAAATTAGTGGGCTTTTCAGGAGGAGCTTTAATCCAAGATGTATATATAAAGTTAGCCAATACGGTTCCCTATTCTGATGGGAAATACCATGACGAGAATGGGACTGGAAAAGCTGCTATTTTCATTGAGCAATACGATGAGAACGGCAAAACTGTAATGGGGCTTACCAGAATAAAAGCTCAAGCTGGTTCGGCTCAACGTGTAACAGGCAGCTTATGGACAAGGATCGCATTAGATAAGAGCGCTTTTGATGAGCTCGGAGAATTTGATAACGTCAATTATCAATGGACAGCAAAACATACCGGATACTATCGCATTACATCGCTGCAGATGACAGGTGTTCAACAGGCTGGGAACAGACTTCAGCTTGCTTTATTTTTAAATACGGGCGATTCAACGGGAGGAACACCTTGGACTTTTTTGGATGACCGAACGAGTCCTGTTGCAGGAGGAGGAGCTGTATCCGGTTCAGTAGAAGTAAAAGTTAATGCAGGGTCTAAAATGGATTTAAGAATGTTATCTGCTAATGACACAACTTTGCTGGGTGGAAGTACTAATTATTTGATTATTACCCGGATTTAGTCCGAAATCAGTTATAGATAAATATGCCCGCTTACGGCCACTTGGGGTGGCTTTATTTTTTTAAAAATAAAAATAGTTTTCTTTGTCATCCCGGCTGTAAAAATCGCTATAGATTTTACATCTTCTATAGGATCGATTTTTTACAGAGGGGGGACTCCGTTTGCAGACCCAAGCAACCGCGACCAAGGAGAAAGAGAAAACATCGGGCAGCCATAAACCATACACCAATCCACTGACGTTCGTACGGCCAGTAGCAACAAAGATGCCGGACCCGGTGGAGATTATCCGGCGTGTCCGGCAAAATCCGGCTTCTTTGAGCCGGGAGGACAAGCTGGCGCTCCAGCGTACCTTAGGCAACCGTGCCGTAGTTCAATTGTTATCCAGCCTGAAGGATAGCCGTAAGGAAGAGAAGAAGACGGATAATTCTTCTGAGGCGAAGCAAGGCGAACAAGGACAAGGAAGCCCGGAAAATATTCCGGCTGAGCAGGAGCCTGTTTTTGCGGAACCGGCTCCAGCGACGCCCTCAGTCATCACGGAGCCGAGTGCAAGTAAGCAGATGCAGCCTCAGGAGCAGAAGCCGGAACCGGCACAAGCAAAGGTAAAACCACTTAGCGCTCAGACTGAATCGAAAGCGCAGCAGAATGAAAAGCCCAGCAATATAGCAAAGGTTAGCTCTACACTCAAAGAGCAGGGCAAACCGTTGGCGAAAAGTTCACCTTCGGGGGCTGAAGCGGGCAAAGGAAAAGCAGATGAAGAGCGGCCCGACGGAAAAGAGAAAGCAGCAGCTTCTCAGGCTAAAGAAACTGAGAAAGAGCAAGTGGCCGAAGCCCAAGATGCGAAGAATGTGAACGAAGGCAAAGAGTCTAAGGGGGAAAAGGAAACAAAGTCAGAAAAGAATTCTAAGGCGGAGGATTTCCAAGGGGAATCCGCACAGAAGGGAGCACCGAAGGAACCATCCTTGGGAGATGCCTTGGGCGCATTGGCGGGAGAGGGGAAGGAAGAGCCGGCCAAGGCTAAGAAGGTGAACATCCGCGGGGAGGATCCGGGGCAAATTCTCGATCAGCTGACCCATGTTCAGCCCACCGAGATAGGGGATGCTTACGCCCAGGCTGTAGATGTGTCCGCAGGAGCACTGGCGAAGCAGAAGCAGAAGACCAAGCAGGGAATGCCGGTGATTCCCGCTCCCACGGGACTGAAGGGAAAAGCGCTGCAAGCCCGGAGGAAAATAGCGCCGCTGAAACATGACGTTCCGGACGGCTATAAAAGCGAACGGTCTGGCGGAAACGCGCAACCAGGGAATCTTGGACGAATGGACATCGGGTCCTCAGGTTCAGACGGAAATCCGGAAGCCATGTTGGGCGAAATTCGTTCCGCTGCGGCGGTGTCGCCGGAAATCAGCCTGACCGGCGAGGCAGACCCGTCCCAGCTCGAAGGCTTCAGCCAGGAGGCATCCCAGCAGGTAGGAGCAGCCAAGCGGGCGGAGCTGGGTCAGATTAACCACCCGTTTGGTGAAAATGACATCTACCCCGAGCCGGACGGCTCCACACTGAAAGCTTCCGCAGAGCTGCAAGGCGGCCATGCTCCCGGAGCCAAAAAGCTGCCTGTACTGGGAGTGCCGGCGGACATGACTGCCGGGCTGAATCACAGCCTGGCTCCGGAAATGAAGAAACAGCTGGGTGCCAAGCAGGCTGAATACAGCAAGGAGAAAGCCAAGTTCGACAGCAAGGTGCAGCTCTCCAAAGCAGACAGCCACGCGCAAATCCAGCAGGCGGAGGCCGAGGCCAAGGACAAGCAGCTTAACCAGCAGGCCGGGGCGAAGGCGGAAGTGGATCAGCTGCGCGGCGAATGGAAAAACGAGCTGGATGCGGCCGAAGCCGACTATGCCGGTCAGGCTGGAGCCGCAGCACAGCAGAAAAAAGGCGAGATCAACAGCGTCCGGGCGGAAAAAGAGCGCGAAGCGCAGACAAAGCAGTCCGAAGCGGAACGGGAAGCCACCCGGGCCTACAGCAAAGCCAAGAAGGAAGCAGACGGAAAACACGAGGAAGAAAAAGCGAAGGAAGAGAAAAAGGGC
>NZ_FNGM01000009.1:0-6787 GCF_900102965.1 Paenibacillus jilunlii
TTTTACCTCTCATTTCGCCAAACTAACCGTTTCCCACCAAATTAGAGGTACTTTTACCTCACATTTTTCCGAACTAACCGTTTCCCATCAAATCAGAGGTATATTTACCTCTCATTTTGCCAACTAGCCCAGTTACCACCAGATCAGAGGTATTTTTACCTCTCATTTCGCCAAACTAACCGTTTCCCACCAAATTAGAGGTACTTTTACTTCTCATTTCATCCAATAGCCGTTTACGGGATGGCCGGATTCTGCCTCAACAAGGGTACTATTGCCGTTACTTAAACGCCGCCAGCCGGTTTCGGCGGAAACAAGGACGGTGTTCTGCCGTTGTTGCAATGCCATTGTTGCAGTGCCGTGTTTCAGTGCGTTGCTGGAGTGCCACTGAAGGCGCCCACGCAGCAGCGCACCAAAAAACACGCGCCTCACGGCAGCGTGTTTTTCAGCTTTTCTCCAGCTTCATACAGGGATTGGAATGTTCCGGCGTCGCTCCACCATTCCTTAAGCACATCATAGCTAAGCCTACGGTCTGAGGCGTAGATGTTGTTTACGTCGGTAATCTCAAGCTCGCCCCTCTTAGAAGGAGATACGCGCCGGATAATATCGAATACAGCCTCATCGTACATATAAATGCCGGTTACGCAATATTTTGTCTTGGGATGCTCAGGCTTCTCCTCGATGTAGGCAATCAGGCCGGTATCCTGACTGTCGAATACGGGAACACCATATCTCCGCGCATCTTCCACCGGTTTCAGCAAAACCTTGGCTGTCCCCGGAGGCTGCTGCAGATACTTCTTTACATAAGGCGCCAAATCATCCATAAAAAGATTGTCACCAAGCAGTACGACAAACCGCTCACCCGGGAGAATGAATCCTTTCGCCAGCTCCAGCGCTTCCGCAATGCCTCCGGCGGCCTCCTGAATTTTGTAAGTCAGTGAAACGCCAAACTCTGCCCCGCTGCCTAAAAAATCCGTATACTGCCCCGCGGACTGCTTGCTGATGACCAGGAGAATATCGGTTATACCCCCCCGGCGCAACCGGTCTATACCGTAACACACCATAGGATATTTGCCGACCGGAAGCAAATGTTTGTTCATAAGCCGGGTCAGCGGATATAGTCTTGATCCTGTTCCGCCCGCCAGTATGACTCCTTTCACTTACTTTCCTCCTCTTTATCTGTGTCTTAAGCCTTTGGGTCAATGTTTCAGATGAACTCTGCCGGATCTGCATGCCATTTATCCATAAAAATCCTGCGATTGCGTTCCACCAGCTCCTGCAGCCGTGAGGAGTAAACCTCTTTGAAGCTGGCACTCCCTTCATGATGCACCAGGCAATTCCCGGCAATAAGCAGACGGTAGCCCCGCAGCCGGGCGCGGTAGCAGTAGTCATCGTCTTCATAGTGTCCCGGCGAATACCGCTCATCCAGGAAGCCGATGGTGTCCAGCAGCTCTCTTTTGAATAAAAAGCACAAGCCGACCAGCCGCTGGGTTCCGGACCATCCGGACGGCCCTCGAAGACTCAGCCTCTTCGCCTCGGCGTGAAATCCTGAAAGATCCGTATACGGCACGCTTATCTGCTGACGCCCGCTGGCATAGTTCGTTACAGGTCCTACAATGCCGACGTCCGGCGCACTGTACAAGGCGCTTTTCAGATGGGCAAGCCAGCCTTGCGATACAATAACGTCATTATTCAGCAGCAGCAGTTCATCGCCCGAGGCCAGTTGCATACCCAGATTGCATGCCGCAGGGAACCCCCGGTTCTCGGGAAGAGAAATAAAAGCCAGCTTGTTCTCACGGCAATAAGCGTCTGTTCCATCGGTTGAAGCGTTGTCGATTACAATAATTTCATAGGGTAATTCAGTATGTGCCCTGACCGCTTCCACACAGGAGCGGAGTAAGCCAAGCCTGTTATAGGTTGGAATAATAATACTGGTCATTGTCATAGGCCGTTCCTCCAGGCTGCCAATTGCCGCCGCTGCTCCTGCAGGTGTTCAGCAGAGATCATCCCGCTGGCATTACGGTGCATAAGCACCCTGAACAGCGCTTCCGCATGATCCCCGGCAATCAGCTGCTCCATTGCGTTGCCGGCTCCGGTGTTTCCCTGGCGGAGCCGGTTATGCTTAATGACGTCCACCTTCCCCGCTTTCTCCACTCTTAAATGTTCTATGATCGAGAGCGCCTGCGCTTTGGGCGGAACCGTCAGCTCACGGTAGCCGATCCGCTCCAGGGCCCGCCGCGACAGGGCATGAGGGACAGCAGTCATCGAGCTGACCCCCAGGTCGCTTCTGCCCAGAACACTATTCAGATATAGTTTGCAGCGTGTAACATCATCGCTTAAGGCGAACGAAGGCAGCAGCGCATCCAGGTCATTCAGCGCGACATCTACACCACCGTCCACAGCCGATGCAAATACAGCCAGCTGTGAAGCCGGAATGACCATGTCTCCATCCAGGAACAGCAGGATGTCGCCTCGGCTGAGCTTGGCTCCAAGTGCCCGCCCTACATCATGCCCGGCGGATTCCGGACAATGCACCACTGTGGCCCGCTTGAACATCCGGGTAAGTCCATAGCTGTTATCGGTGCAGCCGTTCAGCACAACGATGATCTCGGCCGGATTCAGGCGCTGTACCTGCCTCAGCAGCCCCGGCAGTGTGCGCTCCTCATTGCGCGCCGAGATAATTACCGACAGCGAGCCGCGAAGTTCCGGCAGCACAAGCTCTGCCTCGCGGGAAGCGGAGGCAGAAGCTCTCTCCTCCGGGCGCATGGCTCTGCGAACCGCTTGCCGGGCGGGAGGGCTGCCGGCGGCGCTCCGCCGGACCGCGGTTCTGGCGGCGGCACCAGCTTGGGCCGCCCTGCGCTTGCCGGCGGTGCCGCCCGTCCCCGTCCGGCGGGCAGGCGCAGCTCCCGCCGCCTTGACCATGGCCGCGGCAGATCTGCCATGGCCCGGTGCGGGCACTCCCCCACGGGAGGCAAGTGAAGCCCGGCGCGCTTTGGCTTCAGGGCGGCGGATGGAGGATGCATAAGCCTTAGGCCGGGAGCCGGCCGCAGAATCGAGCATAGCTGCTGTCATCTCACCATCTCCCTTCGCCGGTTGCCATCATTGAAGCCCGCTCTTTCGCCTCTTCGCTGAAACACCATGCCTGCCGCGTCCAGATGATCCGTGAGAATCACCTCACGCAAGGGATCCGCTCCCGCCTGCTTGGGACGGACGGCATTCAGCCTGCCTACAGGCACCTTGTGCACTGCCTTCACAAGCAGACCCTCAAGCACAGCCTGCGCATGCGCAAGCGGCGGTCTGGACAGCAGGCCGCTTCCGAGCGCGGCAAGCGCTTTGCGGCTGAGCGCATGGGGCACTGCCGTCAGCGAACAGCCTTTTAGATCAGAGCGGCCAAGCATAATGTTGAGTGCATGCTTGGAGAGCACAACCGGATGCGGGAATTTACTTCGGACCGGACCGGAATAATCATTTAGAGCCACATCTGTACCATGACTGACTGCAGCCACAAAGGGACGCAGCTGTGAAGCGGGAATCACAAGATCCCCGTCGGTGAAGAGCAGCACTTCTCCCTTTGCGGCCTCTGCTCCGATACTGCGGCCCACATCATGTCCGAGCGGCTGCTCGAAGAGGATGACACGTGCCCCTTGTGACAACGCAATGTCAGCTGTATTATCGGCAGAGCCGTTAACCACAACAATAACCTCACAGCGGGGATGAACTCCCCTTGCTCCGGCAATCACCTTGGCAATCGTTCCCGCTTCATTCATGGCCGGAATAATTACCGACACGTAAGGCTCGGGGTGATTGGCCGCAGGACGCGGCGCAGCAGCTCGCACCGGCCGGGAGATCCCCCGCGTTGGTTGCAAAGCCCGCCGCCCCGTGCGGCGGGCAGATGTACGTCTATGCTTCAAGCTCATCCACCTTCCTTGCAGGGCATGGTCTCCGGGCTGAGGGTTACATCACAGTCTATGTAATCCGCTGTCCCAGGTAACGGCAAATGTCTCCCTCCGCGTAGAAATTTGGACAAAAGCCCGCCAGCCATATCCCCAAAACAAAATCTCCCCAACGGGTGAATACCAACTCGGAGCTTACGACCGCAGGGACTCCCCTCTGTTCCAAAATCAACGGGGCACGCCGGAGGCCCGGATTGTTGCACCAAAGCAGAATTAGCGTCATTCGGCTTGCTTAGAGCTCACATTGTTGTACAATAGACAAAATTAGCGTATTTGAGCTTGTTTAGTACTCACATTTGCTGTACACCGAGCACAACTCTTACCCAGAAGCTAAAAGGTTAGGACATGCATGATTGACCGGACGGTTTTGTGTGAGTTCCTCGTCGGACTCGATGAGCCCCTTCACGCTCGATCCGTGGCTGATGCGGACAGGAAATCCGTTATTGAGGAGGATTCGCCCATTCAGCAGGACAAACGGACTGAGATTCTGCTATATGTCCTATTTTCCTTCATTCTAGGCTCCATCGAACAATATAACGGCTTAACGGCTCCTGAGTCCGAATCCGCCGGGAAAGTAGACTTTTTCACAAAATAAGATCCTCTCAGTCCGCTTCATTCTGCAGATGGATTCAATCCTCCTGCACCGGCTATATCATCTGAAGCTTTCAAGATATCCGCATGTTTTGGCATTGCATAATTTTCTTTAACAAAAAAATGAGCGCAGCTGTCGGCTGCGCCCTGTTCAAAAACTTTATAATATTCTCTTCCTGACCCCGCTCTTAATCAAACGCCCGATGATCCTTGGCCGGCTTCACTAATGGGGAGCCAAGGGCAATCCATGATAACACTCCATAGAAATGCGAAGTCTCGCGCAGCCTCACCACCTCAATGACTGCTTCTCCACCCGTCCTGTTTTTCAGCGAGGCATGGAAGAACGGCTGATTGGTCATGGCGACGAGCACATAGCCGGTATGGCCGAAGCTTTCATCAAAAGCCACGGTAACCTCTACACTCTCCGCATCTCCGTTGAACATGAATGCTGTCATACCGAACTGCTGCAGAACCTGCCGGTTGCCTGAACTCTGTACCGGACTGAACGACAGGTGCTCCGCATTTACCGATCCGGGCGTCAGGTGTTCACCCATTATTGCACCAGGGGCAATATGATAGCTCTGTACGCTGTCTTCTTCCAAATGACGGGATTGAATGGCGAATGAAGTGATTTTGGAGGCGTCCACCGCTTCATCCTGAAGCTCTATGTTCCCAACTGCGCTTTCAGCCAGCTGCCTGGTTCCGACACTGCCGAATGCAAGCTTCTCCCCGGTAATGCTGCCGTCCGGGAGCAGGTCTGCACTGCGGGTTTCCTCCGCCAGATGCTCAAGCTTAACGATACCGGGGCTTAAATGGCGCTCCTCCAGCGCTTCATCCGCAAGATGACCGCCCTGGATGCTCTGCGGCTGCAGGTGCTCCGAGCCCACAGAGCTTACCGCCAGCTTCTCGCCGCCAACGCTGCCATCCGGAAGCAGCACTGCACTGCGGGTTTCCTCCGCCAGATGCACAAGCTTAACGATACCGGGGCTCAAATGACGCTCATCCAGCGCTTGATCCGCGAGATGACCGCCCTGGATGCTCTGCGGCTGCAGGTGCTGCGAGCCCACCGCGCCTGCGGCCAGCTTGGCATCGCTGATGCTGCCATCCGGCAGCAGCTCGGGGGTCAGTGCACTCGCGGCCAGATGTGCAAATTGGATGCTGCCAGAGCGGATGTGGCGGCCGTCTACCGCTCCCGGAGCCAAATGGCCTCCGTATACACTGCCCGGCGCCAGTTGATAGGACCCTACTGCCTCTGCTGCCAGCTTGCTGCCGCCAATGCTGCCGTCCGGCAGCAGTTCCGGACTCAGCGTGTCCTCAGACAGATGCCCCAGATGAATACTGCCGGGGCGGATATGACTGCTGTCCACTGCTCCTGGAGCCAGGTGGCCTCCATATATACTGCCTGGAGCCAAATGCTGCGGACCCACTGCCCCTTCAGCTAGCTTACTGCCGCCAATACTGCCATCCGTTAGCAGCTCTGCGCTGCGGACTTCCTCCGCCAGATGCTTAAGCCGGATCATGCCCGCACCCAAATGCCTTTCCTCCAGCGTTCCGTCTGCGAGATGACCGCCCTGGATGCTCTGCGGCTGCAGATGCTGCGGACCCACCGATCCTGCCGCCAGCTTGCTGCCTTCGATGCTGCCGTCCGGCAGCAGCTCGGTAGTCAGCGTGTCCTCGGACAGATGCTCCAGATGAATACTGCCGGGGCGGATATGGCTGCTGCCCACTGCTCCTGGAACCAGGTGGCCTCCATATATACTGCCGGGAGCCAAATGCTGCGGACCCACTGCCCCTTCAGCCAGCTTGCTGCCTTCGATGCTGCCGTCCGGCAGCAGCTCAGAAGTCAGCGTGTCCTCAGACAGATGCTCCAGATGAATGCTGCCGGGGCGGATATGACTGCTGTCCACTGCTCCTGGAGCCAGGTGGCTGCTATCTACACTTCCGGAGGACAGATGCTCCGGACCCACCGATCCTGCCGCCAGCTTGCTGCCTTCAATGCTGCCCTCCGGCAGCAGCTCGGAAGTCAGCGTGTCCTCGGACAGATGCTCCAGATGAATACTGCCGGGGCGGATATGACTGCTGTCCACTGCTCCTGGAGCCAGGTGGCTGCTATCTACACTTCCGGAGGCCAGATGCTCCGGACCCACCGATCCTGCCGCCAGCTTGCTGCCACCAATGCTGCCGTCCGGCAGCAGCTCGGTAGTCAGCGTGTCCTCGGACAGATGCTCCAGATGAATGCTGCCGGG
>NZ_FNGM01000009.1:7082-84896 GCF_900102965.1 Paenibacillus jilunlii
GAGGCCAGATGCTCCGGACCCACCGATCCTGCCGCCAGCTTGCTGCCGTCAATGCTGCCGTCCGGCAGCAGCTCGGAAGTCAGCGTGTCCTCGGACAGATGCTCCAGATGGATACTGCCGGGGCGGATATGGCGGCTGTTCACTGCTTCAGGAGCCAGGTGTCCGCCGTATACACTGCCGGAGGCCAGATGCTGCGGACCCACCGCGCCTGCCGCCAGCTTGCTGCTGCCAATGCTGCCGTCCGGCAGCAGCTCCGCGCTGCGGACTTCCTCCGCCAGATGCGTAAGCCGGATCACTCCAGCGTTCAAATGACGCTCTTTCAGTGCAGCATCTGCGAGATGCCCGCTCTGGATGCTCTGCGGCTGCAGATGCTGCGGACCCACCGATCCTGCCGCCAGCTTGCTGCCGCCAATGCTGCCGTCCGGCAGCAGCTCTGCGCTGCGGGCTTCTTCCGCCAGATGCACAAGCTTGATGATGCCGGTGCCCAGATGGCGGTCTTCCACCGTTTTATCTGCAAGATGCCTGCCGTAGATGCTCTGCGGCTGCATGTGATGCGAACCCACCACACCGGCCGCCAGCTTGCTTGCTCCAATACTGCCGTCAGGCAGCAGATCCGCACTGTGGACTTCCTCCGCCAAATGCTCAAGCTTGATGATACCGGAGTTTAAATGACGCTCCTCCAGTGTTCCATCTGCAAGATGTCCGCCCTGGATACTTTGAGCTTGCAGATGCTGCGGGCCCACTGCTCCCTCAGCCAGCTTGCTTCCGCCAATACTGCCGTCAGGCAGCAGATCCGCGCTGTGGACTTCCTCCGCCAAATGCTCAAGCTTGATGATGCCGGAGCTCAAATGACGCTCCTCCAGCGTTCCATCTGCGAGATGTCCGCCCTCGATACTCTGCGCCTGCAGATGCCGGGAACCCACAGCCCCCTCAGCCAGCTTGCTGCCTTCGATGCTGCCGTCCGGCAGAAGCTCCGCACTGTGGACCTCCTCTGCCAAATGCTCAAGCTTGATGATGCCGGAGCTCAAATGACGCTCCTCCAGCGTCCCATCCGCAAGATGTCCGCCCTCGATACTCTGCGCCTGCAGATGCCGGGAACCCACAGCCCCTTCAGCCAGCTTGCTGCCTTCGATGCTGCCGTCCGGCAGCAGCTCCGCGCTCATCGTCTCGGCAGCCAGATGGCTCAACTGGATACTGCCGGGACGGATATGGCGGCTGTCCACAGCATCCGCTGCCAAATGTCCTCCATATACGCTGCCGGAAGCCAGCTGAAAAGAACCTACCGCTCCTGCCGCCAGCTTGCTTCCTCCAACGCTGCCATCCGGAAGCAGCGCTGCGCTGCGGGCTTCATCTGCCAGATGCTCAAGCTTGATCAGACCGGGACGTAAATGCCGTTCCTGCATTATTCCGTCTACGAGATGTTCACCATAAACGCTTTCTTGCTGCAGATGGAGCGAGCTTACCGCACCTGCCGCCAGCTTCTCCCCGCCAATACTGCCATCCGGCAGCAATTCCGAAGTCAGCGTCTCCTTGGCCAGATGCTCAAACTGGATGCTGCCGGAGCGGATATGGCGGCTGTCTACCGCATCCGTTGTCAAATGATCTGCGTACACACTGCCGGGGGCCAAATGGAAGGGGCCTACCGCGCTCTCGGACAGCTTCGTGCTGCCGATGCTTCCATCCGGCAGGATGTCTGCACTGCGCGTCTCTTCCGCCAGATGCACCAGGGTGATCTCCCCGGCCCGGATATGCTGTCCTGCCACCGCCTCCGGCAGCAGATGTGCGGCTCCCACACTGCCGGGTGCCAAATGGGAGGCCCCCACCGCACCCGGGACCAGCTTCTCTCCGCCAATACTGCCGTCCGGCAGAATTTGGCTGCTGCGGACTTCCCCGGCCAGGTGAGCCAAGGTAATGCTGCCTTGCCCGATATGCCGCCCTTCCACAGCAGCTTCAGCCAAGTGGCTGTTTTCTACACTTTTCTGCGCGAGGTGGCGGGAGGAAACAGCCCCTTCGATCAGTTTGGCTCCGCTGATGCTCCCATCCTGGATCTGAATGGAAGAGACCGAACTTGGGTTAATATGTCCATTGCCGATGGACATGGGCCGGATATGCGCCCCGCCAACACTTCCCGGTGCAAGATGTCTGCCCTGCACTGCAGCGTCAATGATCGTACCAGACCCGACCGCCCCTGCTGCCAAGTGCTCGGCTTGAACGGACGATGCTGCCAGTTTGGCGGATTCCACGCTTCCATCCGCCAGCTTTGCCGTCGTAACGGACAAGTCTCCCAGCTTATCGGTGGACACACTTTCCGGCGACAGCTTTAATGAAGTTACTGCATAATCAGACAGATGATGCGGCTGCACAATGGCGGCGGAGAGATGAATTTCCTTCACAGCGCCTGTACCCAGCTTTTCACCCACTACCGAACCCGGCTGCAGTGCAGAAGAGGTGACACTGTTGTCTCCAAGATGCCTGCGTTCCACAGCACCCGGTGCCAAATGTTCGGCATCCACCACGGCGCGCTGCAATACACGCCCGCTGACACTGGCATCGGCCAGATTCTTTTCCTCAACCGTACAAAAAGCAATATGTTCCCCGCTAACCGCTTCCCGTGCAATAGCATTGGCACTAACCGCACCGGGAGCCAGCTTGGCGGCACTAATACTGCCATCCGCCAGCTTATCAGGGGTAATACTTTGCGGACGAAGATGCTCTCCTGCCACTGAGGCACTGGCTAACTGTTCACCCGTAACAGCTCCGCTGGCCAGATGGGTTGTACGCACTGCCTCCTCCTGCAATTGGATAGAACCGACCGATTTCGCTGCCAAATGCGAATGTTCAATAGACTCGCGCTGCAGGTGGATGGAAGTAACGGCCTGCATGGCAATCTGAGGCCCCCGTACAGCAGATTTGGCGATATGCCGTGTCGTGACGGCTTCATCGGCCAGCTTATGCGAAAGAATGCTTTGATCGGCAACTTTGGAGGAAGTGACCGCCTGCTCCACAAGCTGGGCCGTACCTACCGCACCCTCCGCGAGCTTTACAAAAGAAATGCTGCGGTCCGCCAAATGACGGCTGGCAATTTCACCGTCAGCAATATGGCTGCCGTTCACACTTTCCGGGCTTAAGTGCTGTCCGCGTATCACCTCTTTGCCGATCTGGCGTGTACCTACCGCACCGTCGGCAAGATGCCCGCTTTCGATTACACCAAGTTGAAGCTGCTCTTTGCCGACCAGCCGACCGGCCAGCTGTTCCGGTCCAATCGCACCCGGAGCCAGATGCGCCGCTGTAATTGCGCCGCTGCTGATATGACGGCTCTCGATAACAGCCTCGCCCAGCTTGGCGCCGCTGATTTCACCGTCGGCAATTTTATCGCCCGATACCGCTTCGTCGGCAAGCTTGGAACGGTCAATGCTTCCATTCGCCAGATGCCGGCTGACGATGCTGCTGCTCAGAATCTTCTCGCCTGTCACCGCACCATCCTCCAGCAGCTCTGCTGTGATGATGCAGTCGCTGAGGTGGCGGCTGGTAATGGCCTGGTCGGCAATTTGGCCTCCGCCGATGATCCGGTCAGCCAGCTTCTCCGGACCGATGCTGCCGTTTTTTAGCTTTTCACCGCTAATGGAATGATCCAGCAGCTTGCCGCCGCTGATGCTTCCTTCTGCCAAATGCTCGCCCGTTACGGATTCCGGGGCCAGTTTGGAGGATGTTATTGCCTTGTCCGCGATATTAATGCTCTGCACAGCGTAGTCCTGGAGCCAGGGCGTGCCGATGATGCCGAATTTCAGCTTGGACCCGTCAATGGTCCGGGGCGCAATTTTTCTTCCGGTAACGGCAGCGTCGCACAAATCGTCCGTATATACAGGCTGGAGGCGTTCCTTTTCCACCACTGGCGGCACAATCTCAGGGGTTGGCGGCAAAGGCTCATCATCCACAACGGCCATTTCCGCCACCTCTTCCTGAGGCTCTTGCTGATCAAGTACGGCAGATTGTACGAATTCCGCCGCTTCAAGCGTATCCACCCCGCTCACCTTGAGAGTTGTACTCCCGGCATCCGGCGTTTCACTGCCGGAGGTGTCTGCCACCTCCTGTACCTTGGGACTGCTTCCCAGCAAACTGAGTTCCTTCATATTCGGATTATCCACAATATAGAGCGGTTTTTTGGAACTGCGGTGCTGATTTCTTCTGGAGCCCTTCACAAGCAGTCTCCTCCTTCCATCTATTGTTTCTCCTAGGCATCATATGCAGCGCACTGGGCGGATGACACCTTTTTGCGCGCCAAGCCTGACAATTCTGCTGCTGCTGCCTGAGGCAACGGGATACCGCGGTTTCTTTCAAAAAAGGGCATCTGCCACCGCGCATTCGTCCAACCCTAAAAGGCAAGTACACACATACAATGACACAGGAAGAGGAGCAGCCGGAACAATAGATGATAACAGGAGGAACAAACATGGGGCAAAAGCTCGTGGGAATACTGTTAAACGCCGCTATGCACCGGGGCGTTCCCCGGCTAAAAACGGGACAGGAATCACTGGAGAGCTATGAGGAAGCCGCAGCCGCATACGGATTAACCCCCTGCTTCCTGAAGCTGTCCGACATCGATACGAAATCCGGCTATAGCATTGCCTACATTAAAGGGCCTAATGGCTACAGGAGTGCCGTAATTCCGACACCGGACGTCATTCACAACCGGGCCATTTATGATCCGGGGAGCCTTGGGATTGAAAGACTCCTTCGCAGCGGCGTTCAGGTATATAATACATGCAACCGCTATGGCAAAGATCAGATCCATGGGCTGCTTGAGCAGAATGAAGGGCTGCGCAGTCTTCTGCCAGCCACCTCAGCCGGTCTCGCCGGACTGAAGGAAATGATGGACAGCTATTCCGATCTTATCCTGAAGCCTTGCCGGGGGAGTATCGGGCAGGGCGTAATGCGCCTATCGCGGAACAGTCCCGGGCACTGGACCTGGAGCTATCTGCCTGGCGGCTCCAACAGCTGGGCCAGCACAGCCGTTCATCAGGATGCCCTGCCCAGAGCTCTGCGGGCGCGCCTGGCATCTGCTCCTTACCTGGTCCAGGAACGTATCCCGCTCGCCGAGCTAGGGGGCCGGCCGTTTGATCTTCGCGTCACCGTTCAGCGCGGCTGGGGCGGACAATGGCAGGTCACCGGACTGTTCGCCAAACGGGCAGCACCCGGCGGCTTCGTCTCTAACATTGCCCGCGGCGGGGAAGCGCTTGACTCCACCTTTGCACTGGAGCAGGCATTCTCCGGGGCAGCAGCGGCGGGTATCCGCATGTCCGTTCTGGCACACAGCCTCAGTATTGCACGTGAGCTGGAGAAAAACCTCCCCGGCCTTGCGGACATCGGACTGGATATGGGCATTACCGGAAAAGGCCGCATCTATTTCATCGAGTGCAACGGACGCGATCAGCGCTACGGCTTCCGCAAAGCCGGGCTGACCGGCACGTGGAAGGAAAGCTACCGGAAGCCTATGGCATATGCCAGATACCTGCTTGACCGTCCGGCACGGCATATCAGTTATTGATTTGTCTCTTATTCTATGTCAATATAATGCAGAGCGGGCGGTCCTGGACACGGGACCGTGCTGCTGCATGATGGAAGGGAGATAATCATGGTAAAACAATTGCTGCGGCTGATGACCGAGCTGTCCTCGCACAGATGGCTTTCCCGGTTGATGGGGGCTTTTTCCCATAGCAGACTCAGCCGTTTTTTAATCCCGGCATTTATTCGGATTTATCATATTCCCTCTTCTGAGGCGGAGAAGCATTCCGGGGAATACCTTACACTCAATGAATTTTTTAGCCGCCGCCTGAAACCCGGCATGCGCCCCGTCGCCGCCCACGAGAATGCGGTAGCCAGCCCGGTGGATGCGCTGATTACCGCCATGGGCGAGATTCACTCCGGAACGATTATGAATGTAAAAGGACAGGACTATGAACTGGAAGACCTTTTGAACCACTCTCCGCACCTGGAGCTGTACAAAAAAGGCTTTTTCTTCGTGCTCTACTTAAGCCCAACGGACTATCACCGGATTCACTCCCCGATTACCGGGCGCAAGGTCGAGAGTGAGCATATCCGCGGACGGGCCTATCCGGTCAACGAGTTCGGCATGAGACACATGAAAGGTGTGCTGAGCCGCAATGAACGGCTCATTACTTATATCGCCGGAGCCAACGGTGAAGCCGCTGTGGTAAAAGTAGGCGCGATGAATGTCAGCAGCATCCATTACGCGGATGAAGAGGCGGATGCCTGGCAGATCGGCGACGATCTGGCTTATTTCGAATTCGGCTCCACCGTAGTACTGCTCCTGGAGAACGGCAGCTTCACCGCGCGCCCGGGGCTGGCCAGCGGAACCAAGGTGAAGATGGGCGAGCTGCTGGGCACGCTGCAGCGGCCTCTTTAAAACACTAGGTAAGAAGCTGGCCTTGATGATGAAATAGGCTAAGCTTTCCTCAAAAATGGAATCCCCGCCCAAGGCATGCTTCTGATGCCTTGGGCGGGGATTTTGATTTTCTATACCATTCTGTGTTAATTGCGTTTACCGCACAAATGTGTTGCTTACCCGCTCCGATTTCCGGAAATAAGCCAGCCAAATCACGCAGGTTATGACCGATCTTACAAGAGTACGGGTGCTTCTTCCTCCACTCGTCTCTCTAGCTAACGGTATATTCAGCAGGAAAATATAATCAATAACACTAATAAACAGACTGCTGCAATATAACAGTATGATCACTCGGGGCAATAGGGCTTTTTTCTGATAGAACAACACCAACGTGAAGACACACAGCACTAGAAGCAACAAATTCGCAATGGCCTCAAATACAATCAGCGGTGCCCAAAGTGGATGGTAAAGCTCTCCTTCCTTAGATGCAAGCATACCCCAGTACTCCGCGTTGAAGCTCGGGAGGTTGTAGTTCAGAAGCTTAAGCACCAGCGAAAACAGCATTGCAATCATGCCTATCTGCACAAGCACCAGCCAGCCCCCGAGACCCGATGGACCAAGTGGAATATACGCTTTAGACGCCCCCTGTTGTTCCTGTTCATTCCATTCATAAATTTTCATCATACTTCTCCAATATATAGATTCTTCTCCCTGAAATTTTACTTAGAAAGAATAATCTTTTGGAGGAAGCCACTCAACGGCTAATTTTGTATTATTATGTAATGTATTGTCGAATCAACACGTAAAATGAAAGATCATACTTTAGACATGTTTCTTTGGTCGGAGAATACTGCATTTATTCGGCACTTGAACCCTATTGTTTTTCAGTTTTCCATTAAATACGGTCACACAAACGTCAAAAAGCCCTGCAGAATTATTCTGCAGGGCTGATGTTTTTGCTGTATGGGACGCTACGCACAACAAAAGCAGGCTGGTTATTCTGTCACCTTGCTCTGATTTGCTACCTCGCGTGCTTTCTCCTGCACTTCTTCCGGTTCCCCGAGATAGAAGCGGCTGATCGGCTTCACATCATCATCCAGCTTGTAGACCAGAGGGACTCCAGTCGGCACATTCAGGTCCAGCAGCGCCTTCTCGTCAATGTCCTCCATGAACTTGATCAGCGCCCGCAGCGTGTTGCCATGCGCCGAGATCAGCACCCGCTCCTTCTTGCGGATCAGCGGCACGATACGTTTGCCCCAGAAATCGCCGACACGGTGTACGGTATCCTCCAGGCTCTCGCCGCGCGGAATATCGCCGGCACGGACCTCCTTGTAGCGGATGTCGTTTCTGGCATAACGCGGATCATCCGGCTCCAGCATCGGAGGCCGCACGGACAGGCTGCGCCGCCAGATGTGCAGCTGCTCTTCGCCGTATTTTACCGCAGTCTCACTCTTGCTCAGCCCCTGCAGTGCTCCGTAATGACGCTCGTTCAGCTTCCAGGATTTCTGTACGGGAATCCACAGCAGGTCCAGCTCATCCAGCACATAGTTAAGTGTCTTAATCGAACGCTTCAGCACAGAAGCAAAAGCCAGATCAAAAGTATAACCCGCCTCCTTCAGCAGCTTGCCCGCCGCTTTGGCTTCCTCTACCCCCTTCTCTGTCAGATCGGGGTCGCTCCAGCCTGTGAACAGATTTTGGCGGTTGTACTCGCTCTCTCCATGGCGTATCAATACGATTTCGTACATACTCTCTCCTCCTGCCCATAGTTTCATGATCTCTATTATATCCTACATCCATCATAGGCTTGCTGACCGGGTTCTTCAAGGCCTTGCTTCGGCGGCTCTCCGGTTCCGTTACCGGATCAAAATATTATCCTCCAGCCCCCCGCTTTTACCCGCTTCTGCAACATGTTGCCGCTCCCGCTACGACCTCTGGGCTGACAGCCGCCGCAGTACCGCATCCCTCAACACCCGCGCATGATTGTGCTGCTCATCCTTAGCAGCATACAGCAGCGTCACCGGGCTTTCCCTGGCCCAGGCGCACAGCCGCTCCACTTCGCCCGCCGCCGGCTCCAACTGCAGCTCCTCCTCATACAGCAGCGCAAACTCCGCGAATCTGCCGGGCTTATGAGCGAACCACTTCCGCAATTCAGGTGACGGCGCGGCTTTCCGCATCCATTCGTCGAGCTGTGCCGTTTCCTTGGCTACGCCGCGCGGCCACAGGCGGTCAACCAGCACCCTTAGGCCGTCCTCCGCCTCCGGCGGGGCGTAAATGCGTTTGATCCTGAGCGTATCCGAACCTGCACCAGCACGCATTGCCTTTGAGCGTGTACTTGTCATTTCATCCGAGTCAGCACCTGTCTTTGCCGCCCCGGGACCCGCCTCTACCGCATCTGATTTCACTGGATAATCCTCCTCGTGTTTAGAGTACGCCTACTTTCATTATAAATATGTTGCTATCCAATTTGTAGGGAAGTGCTAAACCGATCAGGCGCCGCAGATATATCAAAAAAACCGGAAGCCCTCCGGCCCCGGTCTTTTCTCATATCCGTTTGATCAGGTTATGTCTATGGTCGAGCATCCCCAATTCACTCAGAACCAATGATCCGGAGTCGCCACGCCGCTGTGCTTCAAGCGTCTCCAGCGGTTGCGGACAATCCCGCTCCCTCCGCCTTTTCAGTCGGTATTGCAGATCCGTCGTCTTATCATTTGTAGCCGTTCTCCCCTTCCAGGCAGCAGTTCACATCGTATGTAAACAGGTTGCAACGTAATTACCCCGGCTGGAAAAAACTGAAACAACCGGAGAATCAGCGGATCTCGGACGGACTTTTCCCGGTGTGCTGCTTGAATTGGCGGCTGAAAAAGAAAATATCGCGGTAGCCCAGCGCATCTGCCACCTCGGTCACGTTCATTCCGGCGTACAGCAGCAGATGCTGTGCCCGCTCAATCCGGGTGCGGATCACATAAGACTGAACGGAAGATCCGGTAATCTCCTTGAATTTGATTGAAAAATAACGCGGCGACAGCCCTGCGCGCGCCGCCAGATCCTCCACCCGGTGCATCGCTCCGGGATGCTGGCTGACATAGTTGGCTACCTCATGGATGACCTCTGCCAGCTGGTTGCTTACATGGCGTTCCACCGGCATCACCTGATCCTCACGCAGCAGATGAATCATCAGCTGCTTCAGAATGAGCTGGCCTTCCTCCTGTGCCGCGAAGGTCTTCACCAGGAACAGGCGGACATACCGGGCCAACAGATGCTCGAACTCCACCGTTTCCGACAGCACACGGTAAGGCTCGGGAATGTCTGTCACATCCTCAGCAACATCGAAATGAATATATGTAAGCACAAGCGGCTTTTGCGGATTATGGGTCGCACTCGTATGATCTCCGGGACGGAACAGGAAGCAGCTCCCTTGGCCCACCTGATAAGGCACCCCTCTGCGCACAACTGTGCCTTCCCCGCTCCAGACATAGAACAAATCATAATTTTGCAGCGGCTTCTCTCTTTTTTGCCATTTCCAGCCCGGCTCGCAGACAATCTTCGCCAGGGCCGGAAGGATCACAAAAGAGGACGGCGATGCATGCAGCATAATGTTCCCCCCTAAAAGTTTGTGAGCTTTACTTCATGCATATACTTCGTACAAACTCGCATCGGAAGCATCTTCTAAGTTTTGCGGAATTCTGTTTCTTCGTGCTTGCTTTGCAGCAAAACCCGCTTCGGAAGCGTCCTAAAAGAGCCCCGCCCTCATCTAACCGTATAATACACCGGACACAGCTCCTGCCCGGGTTTCATCCAGCGCACGGTTCCATACTTCTCATAATACCTTGTCATGTCCTATTTTGCACATCCTTCCAGGCCAGCAGGAGGCGATTAACCCCAATTTCCAGCTGCACGCTATCCAAATGGGCAAAAGAAAAGCAGGCAGCCGGCACGCCCGGCTCGACCCGGTACAGCGCTGCGTCCCGGAAATCCGTGCCGCGCTTAAGCGCCGCCGCCCGGAAGGCGGCGAATTCCTCCCTGCTGCGCCGCCAGTGCGCGTAGATGTGCAGACCCGCATCGCCGGGCAGCGGCTCAAACAGCAGACCGAGCCGCTCCGACAGCAGGGAGCGGAGGATGCGGGCGCGCTCGCCATAGATGCGCGTCATCCGCCGCAGATGGCGGCCGTAGCCGCCGGTATGCATGAAGCGCGCCAGCGCGCGCTGCTCCAATTGGCCTCCCGGCAGCGGCTCATACAGCGCTTTGGCGGCGGTTACCGGCTTGATCAGCAAGGGCGGCAGCACCGCATAGCCCAGCCTCAAGCCGGAGAACATGCTGTTCGAGAACGAGCCGATGTAGACGACCCGCTCCTCGCGGTCAAGTGCCTTCAGCGGCTCTATGGGCCGCCCGCCCCAGCGGAACTCGCTGTCGTAATCGTCCTCCACGATCAGCGCTTCCCGCCGGCGCGCCCATTCCAGCAGACGGCGCCGCCGGTCCAGCGGCAGCACCGCGCCAGTGGGGAACTGGCGGCTTGGCGTAACGAACAGCAGCCGGGCCGCCCAATCCTGCGGCACCAGCCCGCTTTCGTCTACCCGGCCAAGCAGCAGCTCTCCCCCGGAAATCTCCACCGCTCTGCGGATGCCGTGAAATCCGGGGTCCTCGACAACGGCAGGGCTTCCGGGCTCCAGCAACAGCTGTGCCAGAAGAACAATACCCTGCATCGAGCCGCTGAACAGCACGATGTGCTCCGCCTCCGCCCGGATGCCCCGGGTCACCCGGAGATGGGCGGCAATGGCCCGCCGCAGGCTTTCTTCCCCTTCGGGTGGGCAATAGCCCTCCAGCAGCCCGCCGCTTTTGCCGCCGGCGTATTTCAGCGCACTCCGCCACTCGGCGTAAGGAAAATACTCCATCAGCATTCCCCGGCTCCGAAAGCTGACGAATGCGCCATCCACAGGTTCATATACGGAGACATGCCGGTTCATGAGCCGGCTTCCCCAGCTGGAGAGCGGTATTCCGGAGTAAGCCGCTCCCGGTAAGGAAATAGGGGATGCCGTTTCAGGTGCGTCAGAAACGTTAGAAGGAACAGGTATGCGTACATTACCTAGGATTCCAGCCTGTTCCGCATCATAACCGGCTTCACCAGAATCGGCAGCTTCTTGGACTGGCAGGGTTCCCCCAGCCTGTGGCTCGCCGCCTCTATCCGCCGCAGCCCCGGCCATCCCCGCCTCTGCACAGTCAGCACTATCCGCCGGCTCCGTCATCCCCGCTTCAGCAAAGGCTGCATCAGCAGCCGTCCCTGCAGAAGCGGACTCTTTTGTCATAACCGCTGTACCTTCGCCTTCAGCCTCTTGGGCCGCCTCCTTCCGCTCCCCCTCTGCCGGATAAAAGCTGTCATCCGCAACATAGGTGCCCCGGCCGGTCTCTGTCCGGATGTAGCCGTCAGCGAGCAGCATATCGTAAACCTGAGATACCGAACCCCGCGACATCGTGTACAGCTCCGCCATCTTCCGTGTAGACGGCAGTCTTGTCCCGCCCGGCAGCGTCCCGCCAAGGATTGCTGTGCGCAGCGCATGGTACAAAGCCAGATATTTATAGCGGTGCACCGCCAAGTACTGGTCATATGGCAACGTAAAATTCATGTCCCTACCTCTTCACCTCAAAGTGGACTATTAAAAATAATGTAAACCGGTCCTTTTTTATTGTCAATTCTTCCTCTATTCTAAGGTAACCGTTTGACCCGGAGCATAGGACTCCGCAACTCATGAGAAAAGGAAGTGCCGTTATGCGCAGAAAAGAATTTCAGGTAGAGCAGGAAGAGGAGCTGATCGGGTTTTTGGGCGGAATGAGCTTTGGTTTTCTCGGTACCAGCGATGAGCAGGGGCTGCCGCGTGTGACGCCGCTGAATTTTGTATATATGGAGGGAAACTTCTATTTCCACGGCAGCCGTGCCGGAGACAAAATGAAGAGCATCCGCCGCAATCAGCAGGTATGCTTCACTGTTGCCGACGAATATGCGCTCATTCCCTCCTATTTCAGCGATCCCGAGCTTGCCTGCCCCGCCACCGCCTATTTCAAAAGCGTAACCGCTTATGGACAGGCTGAGCTTGTGGAAGACGCTGCCGAAAAAGCAGCCGTATTTACCCTTTTTATGCAAAAACTCCAGCCGGAAGGCGGCTATGCCCCGATTGATGCCGAAGATCCCAAATACCCTTCACGGCTGAAGGGTGTTGCAGTTGTGCGCATCGTTCCCGAAGAGATCACAGCCAAGTTCAAATTCGGCCAGAATCTGAAGGAAGAGGAGCGGACTGCCGTTACCCAGGGGCTGAAGGACAGAAACGGAGCACGTGACGCTGAAACCATTGCCATGATGGAAAAATACTGCCCCTATCACTCCAATATAGATTGAACTTGAAAAATTAAGATACGGGGAAAAGCGGATGAGGAGAAGCAATACTCCGCAGATGGGCAGCGGCCGGAAGTCCAAACTTTCCCTGCAGTCACGCTCAATCCCAAACCCGATAACTCTCACGTTCAGTTTATATAGTGGAAAAAGTATCCCTAATCAAGCTCAATCCGCTTATGGAGTGGCCTATGTTGGAAAAAGTACCACTAATCCGGCTGAAAATGGCCATTTATGATGAGTATGCACGAATTAGGTGTACAAGTTCCAACTCAACCCTCCTGTAGCCCGGATTTCAGCTCATTAGTTTTACTTTTTCCACTTATTTCGCCGCAGCCTGGTGCAGAAGGCCCGGAAGGCTGTTATCGCCAAAGTAGGCCGTCCGGTCCGCCACCCCCCCATGATATGACTCTCGGAAGCTGCCCTTGCTGCTGGAATGGTATCCACGGGGTGCAGAGCTGCGGCTGCCGTTTCAAGCTTCTCCCCGGAATGCATCAGCTATACGTATGGTGACTTGTTTCCAACCATGCGATATCTGGACGGCAAGCCTTACAGGGGGCAGGTGTATACACTTAAGGAGCTCCGGGAGGTCATTTCGCAGTTCGGCTGGCCGCAGGAATGGAACGCCGGCTGGACCCAGGGACCGGAAAGATACACCCGAGGTTCAAGTGTGGGAGAAACCGCAGCAATTTTTCTAAAAGGTTCAGCAAAAAACGTCTTTCACCAGTGACGGCGGAGTATCCCGGTGATATAATGTTAGGCAATGTTAACGTATATCCCAGAAGAATACCGGAAGGATGAAACTGATGAATCCATTGGCTGGACAATTGAATGACAGCATCAAGGCAGGCAATGAACATGTGTACGATATGCTCTCCAATCTGGGCAAAGCGCTGTATTATCCCAAGGAGGGCATTCTGAGCCAATCCGCCGAAGCGGCTGCTCACGCCAAGAAATACAACGCAACCATCGGGATTGCCACCGAAAACGGTGTACCTATGCACCTCGGCGTTATTCAGGATAAGCTCTCCGCTTACAGTCCCAAGGATTTGTACGGCTACGCTCCGCCGGCAGGCAAGCCGGAGCTGCGCACCCTGTGGCGGGAGAAGATGCTTCGTGAGACACCGTCGCTTGAAGGCAAGTCCTTCGGCAACCCGATCGCTACCAATGCCCTGACCCATGGGCTAAGCATCGTTGCCGATCTGTTCGCCGATCAGGGGGATGCCGTCATCTATCCGGATAAAAACTGGGAGAATTACGAGCTGACCTTCGGCGTCCGCCGTCTCAGCGATACCGTGAACTATCCGCTCTTCACGGAAGATATGAGCTTCAACAGCGAAGGGCTGCTGGATGCCCTGCTGGCCCAGAAGGACCGCGGGAAAGCTATTGTGCTGCTTAACTTCCCGAATAACCCTACGGGCTATACCCCGGGCATCAAGGAAGGCGAAGCGATCGTTGCCGCTATTCTCCGCGCAGCGGAAGAAGGCATCAACGTCGTGGTGGTCAGCGACGATGCGTATTTCGGACTCTTTTTCGAGGACTCGCTGAAGGAATCCCTGTTTGGCCGTCTGGCCAACCTGCATCCGCGCGTGCTCGCCGTGAAGATTGACGGAGCGACCAAAGAAGAGTTCGTCTGGGGCTTCCGCGTCGGCTTCATCACCTATGCTTCTGACAGCAAGGAAGTGCTCGCTGCCCTGGAGCAGAAGACAATGGGGATTATCCGCGCCACCATCTCCAGCGGACCGCATCCTTCACAGACTTTCGTGCTGGATGCGCTCAAATCGCCGGAATTTGCCGAACAGAAGGAAGAGAAGTTTCAGATTATGAAGGGCCGCGCCAACAAAGTGAAGGCACTGCTGGACAGCGGCAAATACGGTGATGACGTGTGGACCTATTATCCGTTCAACTCCGGGTACTTTATGTGCCTGAAGCTGCACACCGTGCCGGCTGACGCTCTGCGTCTGCACCTGATCCATAACTACAGCCTGGGTACCATTGCCCTGGGTGAGACCGATCTGCGCGTGGCCTTCTCCTGTATTGAAGAAGATCAGCTGGAGGATCTGTTCGACATGGTCTATGCAGGAATCCGCGATCTGGAAAAAGCCTAATCCCAAGCTGTGACATAGATATCAGCCCCGGCCGTGCCGGGGCTGTTTTTTTTGCGGGCCGTTATGGCATTGGCCTATACACGTTATTCCCTCCGCACATACAATACGGTGTACTCAAGTACAATTACTCACACGCGAAAGGGGAATGAACATGAGCGAAGAAGTTAGAGGCGGATATGGATACCCTGGATTTACAAGCACAGGTGCAATTCTGGTTCTCTTTATCCTGCTGGTTATTATCAGCCGTTCACTCTTTGTCTAACCGGGAATGAACATCCCGGGAGGGGGCTCCGGCTCTCTCCCACTTGCCCGCGTTTTACAGCATTCCCTGTTTCTTGTCTCAGTTCCAAACAGGAATTTCTGCAATTCCAGAGATAGGTCTAAATAAGCTTCAACTATCAAGCAGAAATATAAGGATGATTTGTGGCGTGAAACATATAAATCCTTATACTTTGAAAAAAAAGACGCCTTGACGGAGCAAATGCTCCGCTTAAGGCGTCTTTCTTCAGATATCGTCGTCGTCCTGCGCCGATTTGCGGGAAGCCCTGCTTTTGAAGAGATAGGCCAGCAGCGCCCCGGCCAGAAAGGTCCCGATGACCGGCAGCGGCCGCCCGGCTATCCCGGTCAGAAATGGCAGAGCGGTCAGCACAGCCAGCAGCAGATGCGCGCGGAAGATGAACTGAATCGTGCTGCTTGCCTTGCTGCCCTCCGGAAGCGGATAGACAGTCAGCCAGAACGATTCGCTATGCAGCTTGCGCAGCGCTGACAGCTGTACGCCCATGATCAGCACGAAGAACAAATAGATGCCGGAGCCGATGTAGCTCTCCCGGTTCCACCAGACCAGCAGCAGCGCCAAAACGGCTATTCGGATCACAATGCCGAAGATGTCGCCCCGGGCGAAGCTTTTGGTCAGCAGGAAGCGGTAGGCGGTGCTGCGCCGCCAGGCGATGCCCGCGCCCCATTTGGACAAGTAGCGGCGGGGATAGACCCGCTGCTCCCGTCCGGGCACATCCACGAACCAGCCAAGGATCATCAGCGCTCTTGCACCTTGATTGCGCTCGGTGGCTATCAGCCGTTCCCAGGGAACAGAGAGCCGTGCCGGTACGGCAAGCGCCGCCACATAGGCTGCTGCCAGAATAACAATAAAGATCAGTGCCCTGAACGGAGGCTGCCAGAGCCATGCGGCAATCATCAGGCCGGAGACTGCCCAGCGGAGCAGGCTGTAGCCCGCGGAAGCCGGACGGGACAGCATGGCCAGCTCCCGCCACAGGCCGAAGCTGGCCAATATCTTCACCAGAATCAGCACCGCAAACGTGGCAAGCAGCATTTGATGAGAATCATCCGTCCGTATGTACAGAGGCCAGAGTGTAATCAGCACGAAGGCCAGCCGCAGAATTTTCCACACATTCCCGGCCGTCCAGGCGGGAGCGAAATATTCCTTCATCCGGTGGCCCTGCGGAAGCAGAAAGATCGTATCCGGGCTCTGCAGATAGGTCCGGAAGCTGCTATGCGCCGCTGCAGGCAGCAGCAGTACCAGCATGATCCAGCGGATAGGAATGCCCTCGGGGACATCGCGGAGCAGTGAAGTATACCAGGCCGAGAAGATAATCAGCACCAGCAGAAAAACCATCGCTATCCCGCTCTGAATAATATAACCTACATAAGGAATGAGGCCTCCCATGAACCGGCTGCGCCGCTGCCGGCGCAGCTCCTTCAAATCCATATCATTTCCCTCCTTGCACCAGTTCGTAGAACAGCTGCTCCAGATTCAATCCCTGCAGTCCGGCAGCCGCGGTCATCTCGGCCAGCGTACCCTGAGCGATCACCTTCCCGCGGTGCAGGACAATGAACCTGTCACAATAATTCTCAATGGTGGAGAGAATATGGGAGCTTAACAGAATCGAAGCTCCGGTATTCTTCAGCTCCAGCATGAAATCAAGCAAGGAGCGGATGCCCAAGGGGTCCAGCCCCAAAAATGGCTCGTCGATCACATACAGCGCCGGACGTGCCACAAAGGCGCACATAATCATGACCTTCTGCTTCATCCCTTTGGATAAATGCGAGGACAGTGTATCCATCTTATCATCCATATTAAAGAGTGCGGCCAGCCGGCTGCTGCGGGATTCATAATCACTCTGCTCTACGCCGTAAGCCCTGGCGGTAAACTCCACATGCTCACGTACCGTCATTTCCTCATACAGCAGCGGGGACTCCGGTACAAAGGACAGCGCTCCGTGATAGGCTTCCGGGTCGCTGCTCCGGGTTTTTCCCTGGACAGTGATCTCGCCTTTATGCGGCGACATCAGGCCCAGAATATGCTTCATGGTCGTGCTTTTGCCTGCTCCGTTCAATCCGATCAGCCCGACCATTTCTCCAGGCTGTACTTGAAGGCCGATATCGTGAAGCACTGGCTTGTTCAGGCTGTAGCCTCCGCTTAAGCCCGTAATTTGCAATACGGGGGCAGTACTCATTGACCTTCACCTCTCGGGGTTTTGTCTTTCAGCCATTTTGGCGCTCCTTTGTTCTTGCGGTTCTTCTCGCGCTCCGCACCGCTGGTGCGTGCTTTGCCTGCGGGAGCACCGCCGCGTGGTCCTGCGGCGGGACCCGGGCTGCGGCGCTGCTGGCCGCGCCCCGCATCGAAGCCCGCTGCCGCTGCCGGCTGCGGGGCAGAAGCCCCGGCCGGGGAGGCTTGGCCTCCCGCTGCCGGGGTCTGCACCTGCGGCTTGCCGCTGCGCGCCGCAGATAAGCCTTCACGCCCGCCGCTGCCATGGCGGCCGGAACCTGTCCCGCCGCGGGACTCGCTGCGGGCCTCTTCGGCGGTCAGTGCCTTGCCGCCGACCATTTCCCTCTCCTCCAGCCGGATGTCCAGCTCCTTAGCGAACTTGCGCATGATGAACGTCTGCTGCTCCGTGACAATCGTCACGGACAGTCCGCGCCGTCCCATGCGCCCTGTACGTCCGGCCCGGTGCACATAATGCTCCGAATCAAAAGCCGGATCGAAGCTGATGACCAGTGTCAGATTCTCGATGTCGAGGCCCCGGGCCGCCACATCACTGGCCACCAGCACGCGGAAGCGGCCGTCGCGGAAGCGGGCCAGCACATTGCTGCGCGTCACCTTATCGGCATCGCCGTAGAGTGCTGCTGCCGTAAGCCCCAGATGGTTCAGCTTGGCGGTCACCTCAGCGATATCGTCGGTGGCATTGACGAATACAATCGCCCGTTCCGGGTTGTAATGACGGATCACCCGGCGCAGCATATCAATCTTGTTCCGCTCCTCGGTCACCACGTAGTGATGCTCAAGACTCTGGGCGGTCATGATCCCCGGATCAATGCCGACCTCTGCCGGATTCTTCATCTCGCGTGCTGCAAGTGCCCTCGTCTCCGGCCCGATGGTGGCCGACAGCATGACCAATTGCCGGGTGCGCAGCGCACTGCTGACGATCTTCGCCACCTCGCCCGCAGCGCTTAGCTGGAACATCTGGTCTGCTTCATCGATGACAATCGTGGTCACCTCGTGCATCTTCAGCTTGCGCAGCCCGATCAGCTCCCGGATGCGGCCGGGAGTGCCCACTACAAGCTGCGGATGCTCGCGCAGCTTATCGATCTGCCGCTTGATCGCCGCACCGCCGATCAGGCCCATCACTTTGATGCCGCGATGGGCTCCATAACGCTCCGCCTCGCGGAGAATCTGCATCGCCAGCTCTTGCGTAGGGGCCAGCACCAGCTTCTGCACCACCTTCTGCTCCGGATTAATCCCCTGGAGCAGCGGCAGCAGGTAAGCCAGCGTCTTGCCGGTTCCTGTCTGGGATGCGGCAAGCACGTCTCTTCCCTCCAGCATCAGCGGAATCGTCTCCTCCTGAACAGGGGATGGATCTTGAATGCCGAATTCCGACAATCGGGCAACGAAGTCTTCCTGAATGCCGATGGCCGCAAAAGAAGCTTTATTCATAATTGTAGTTCATCCTTTTCCCTTAAGATAATATGTTCATTATATGCCAAAAAGGCCTCTCCACCAAATGGAAGGCCGCTTGATCGTGTTAAGCCGGGATATACAGATACTTTGTCCTTGATCTGCCGGCTATTTCCGGTTCATCATGTTATAGGTGAGCTTATCCGCGAGCCGGGGGAACAGACCATAGAGGCGGATGCCAACCGCCGCGAAGCCCGGAAGATCGATCTCCTCTTTGCCCTTATCGATCAGCTTCACAATTTTCTTGGATACATGCTCAGGCGTCATCATCATCCGGGCTACACTCTTTTCGTAGCTGCCGGAGGGGTCGGCCGTACGGAAGAATTCCGTCGCAATCGGCCCAGGATTAACTGCCGAGACAATGATCCCCTGCTTGCGCAGCTCCTGGCGCAGCGCATTGGTGAAGCCCAGCACGGCATGTTTGGTTGCGGTATAAGCAACGGACCGGGCCGTGCCGATTTTGCCGGCCATAGACGCCACATTAACAATCTGTCCGCTTCCCCGTTCCAGCATATGCGGGACTACAGCCTTTGTACACCGGACCATGCCCATGTAGTTCACATCCATCATGTCATCGAACTCCCGGGACTCCATGTCGGTAAAAGCGGCAAACTTGCCATATCCGGCGTTATTCAGAAGGATATCGATTCTGCCGTATACACTGAGGATGTCCGCAAAGGTTCTCTGTACCTGGTCTTCGTCGGTAACATCGCAGGCATACAGTCCAAAAACGCCCGGAATACCGGCCGCGGTTTCTTTCAGCTTGTCCTCTGAACGGGCCAGCAGAATAGGGACAGCTCCACGCTTGCCGAGCATCTGTGCTGTCAGCGCTCCAATCCCGCTAGAGGCTCCAGTAATTACAACGACTTTGTCTTGTAGTGCCATGAATTCATTCTCAGCTCCCGATGTCCGCCTAAGAGATCATTACCTGAATATCGAGCTCTCCGATACCATCCATTAAAAGCGGAATGCTCAGCGCTTTGCGCGGCAGAACCGCCATCCCTTCTGTCTTCACCAGCTTAGGCGGAGTTATATCCACCGATACCCCCTGATTGGACAAAATGGTGCTGGCGTTGCCGCTGATCATGTTGCCCAGCTCCGAAATTGCGCTCTGGCCCATCTCATCCATCTCCGTAATCGCATAGCCGCCCATCATGGCCGATACGATCTTAAGCGCTACCTGTTCAGCAATTCCGAATATAATATCCCCGCTCAGTTGACCAGTCATCCCCACTTGTATCCATATATGACTATCAATCAGTTCGATATCCTTAATCCCCAAATTACCGGTGGATGGCGAGACTTGTATCACCTGTTCAATTACAATTCTTGCAGATTCTAAAAACGGATTAATTACTTCTGCTTTCATGAAAGTGCTGTCTCCCCTCTACCAGGCTTTAGTCTTGCACCAAAAGTCCCAGGTAATAATGATTTATTATACTTCATATATCGGCATTATTCACCAAAAATTAATGGTCTTTCCGAAGGAATTCTGAAGATAGTTGCAGGGGTAACATTGCCCTGCCGGATGTTATCTCCTATAATTTAATCAAATGCCAACACCCGGCGTAAAATAGATGTAGGCACCGATGCATCATCTCCAGTACAAAACGGCCTTGCGCAGGTGTTATTCAGTGACTTTGCAGGAACCCCGAACCACGCGAATATCCTTATTAGTTTCCTGGCCCCACATCGTGGAGCGTTACTTCACGGCTTATCCCGCACACTCAGCAGTCACCAGGGCAGAATTTAATTCCCTAGTCGGAGGTGGACTCCTGAGTCCCGTGACAAGCATGTTTTTATTAAATAATCCTATACACAAATCGGCGGCATCCATCAGCAGGCCAAAAGGGGGTAAGTCCATGAATATCAGTCAGCTTGAAACGCTGATTACCATCTCCAAAACCATGAGCTTCCGCAAGGCGGGTGAACTGCTCAACCTGACCCAGCCGGCGGTTTCCGCCCAGATCAAAAGCCTTGAGGAGGAGTTCAAAACCCAGCTTGTTGACCGCAACCAGCCGGTGACACTGACGGACAGGGGACAGGTATTCCTGACGCACGCTGAACAGATTGTAGGTCTTGTCGAAGAGCTTAAGCAGCGCCTTGCGGATCTGGATGAAAATCCGCAGGGGCATATTATTCTCGGGACAACCACCTCAATCGCCATTCAGATTCTGCCGCGTATCCTTTCTTATTTTCAGGACCAGTTCCCGCATATCAAAACTTCGATTTCTTCCATGTCTTCGTCCCAGATTTATCAGCATGTGGAGAACGGCCTGGTCGATGTCGGCATCGGCTACTTAATCGGACGCAGTCCGGGAATGACTACCTCAGTGCTCTATTATGACACCTTCGAATTGGTGGTTTCTCCCCGCCATCCCCTTGCCCAGGTCAAATCGGCCGGAATTGAAGCGCTGCGCAATACCCCGCTGATCCTGCTCTCGCCGGACACAGTCGGCCGGAGATTCGCTGATGAGGTGTTCGCGAAGCACGGCATCCAGCCGCAGGTAATCATGGAGCTGACCAGCAGCGAGGAAGTCAAGCGGATGGTGGAACTGGATCTCGGTGCGGCGGTGATTTCCAAGCAGTCGGTGACCGCCGAGGTGCGCAGCGGCACCCTTAAGATCGTCCCGATTATTGAGCTTGAGGTCACACATCCTGTAGGCGTCATTACAAAATCAGGCAAATACGTCAACTCTGCCATGCGGCAGTTTCTAAGCGACCTCAAGGGCATGCCGGAAGCCCACTTCATCGGCTCTGAGTAAACAATCTCACTAAGTAAAGATTATCCGCTGAAGCTTATTCCGGATACTTTCAGGGGATAATACAAGTTCCGCTATTTTGGGCTAAGGAGATGTTCTATCCATGAAATTCGACCTGCATACCCATCATTTCCGCTGCGGCCATGCTGACGGAACGATCAGGGATTATATTGAAGCCGGTATTGCTGCCGGTCTTACGGTCATCGGTATTTCCGATCATACGCCATACTTCGGAAGTGAGTCCGAACAGGCTTTCCCCCGTATTGCCATGGCCAAATCCGAGCTTGCCAACTATGTGGAGGAAGTACTGGCCCTGCAAAAAGAATACGCAGGCACCATCGATGTGCTGCTGGGGATCGAATCAGACTACTTCCCCGATTATGCAGAGCTGTACCGCCGGACATTATCGGCCTATCCGTTTGATTACATCATCGGCTCGGTACATCATGTGGGCGGTGTGAGCATCTTCAATAAAAGCCGCTGGAAAAACCTCAGCCTCCAAGGGAAGATCGCCAGCAAAGCTGAGTATTACCGGCTGATTACCGCTTCCGCCCGCAGCGGGATGTTCCAGATTCTCGGCCACATTGATGCCATGAAGGGCAATTATCCGCAGTTCTCCGATATCCCGGCCACAGCCGAAATCGACGAGTGTCTGCGCGTTATCGGAGAGTGCGGCATTGCGATCGAAATCAACACCTCCGGAGGCACCAAGCTTTGCGGAGGCTGGTACCCTTCGGATGACATCCTGGAGCGGGCGCTGCATTATGGAGTGGAGGTCACCTTCGGCTCCGATGCCCATCTCCCTTCCCGGGTCGCTGACCAGCGGGAGGCTGTAGCGGCACGCCTGAAGGAGATCGGATTTACCCGCTGGGTCTACTTTAAGCAGACCCAGCAAATCTCCGTGCCGATTCAATAAACCAGCAAGGCAATCTATAATCCGCAAGCAGAAAAATGCACCCCAGTCTTCACGGTGACGGATGATCGGTTCCGTCATCATGAGCCGCTGGGGTGCATTTTGGTTATTTTTTTAGATTATCGCAGGTAAAGCCCTGCCGCTTCAGTGTATGCTGAGCGTCTCCATACTGCGGATTGAGTGTATAAAAATGGGCGATTGTGCTGCTCCAGTCCCGCTCCGTCAGGCCTTGCTCCTTCAAGTAAGCCCGATGCTCCAGATTATAAGCTTCAATCAGGCCCTTCACCTCCGGATTGTACTGCTCCTCATGCAGGACAGCCTCCAGCGGAAGTCTTGGCTTCTTCGGCAGTTCCTCAGCAGGGTATCCGACGCATAACCCCACAACCGGGAATACATACTCCGGCAGCTGGAGAAGCTCAATGACCTCCGCCGTATGGCGGCGCACTCCGCCAATCGGGATGATCCCCAGCCCCAGCGACTCCGCTGCAGCAATGGCATTGGATAAGGCAATCCCCACATCTGTCGCGCCGACGAGCAGCGCATCTACATCCTTGGCGGCCTCAAAAGGCTGCCCCTCCAGTTCACCTGCCACCTTGGCCCGGTAAAAATCCATGCAGAAGACCAGAAATACCGGCGCTTCCGCCACATGCTTCTGATTTCCGCTCAACACCGAGAGCTGCTGTCTGCGTGCTTCGCTGCGTACGGCGATGACTGATACCTGCTGTCCATTCACCCAGGACGGGGCTGCCTGGGCCGCTTCAATAATAGTCTTCAGCTTCTCCGGCTCCACGGTTTCCCTGCGGTACTGCCGGAAGGAGCGGTGATTCATTAATGTACGGATCACTTCGTTCAATGAATGATAACCTCCTGATCACTGTCTTGTAATACAACTATCATATCCTAACTGCCTGCGGAGCCGCCAGTCCCGGCCAGAGCAGCAGTACAAGCTCAAGCCGGGTGCAATAAGGAATCCGCACAAAAAAATGGACCCGAAGCATCGGGTCCCAACAGCATTTATATTTTTAAAAGGGGGTCATGTACTTAGTTTAACCGGACACTGTTAGAGTTTCATAACGGCATTATTTCATTTGTGTAACAATGTGAATACTTTCATTACAACGGCCGGGCTGCCCGGCATGGGGAGGGTCCGCTCCAGGGTGAGCCCGTTTTTGATCATGACGCGTTCAGACCTGAGATTGTCACCACGGCAGCGTCCCTCCGCCCTGAGAAGCCCCAGCTCCTGAAAGCTGTAATCCAGCAGCAGCCCGACAGCTTCCGTTGCCAGCCCCCGCCCCCACCATAGCGGATTCAGCAGATATCCCAGCACACCCTTGTTCTCATAGCGGTTCCAGTTCTGCAGGGAGACTGTGCCGATCAGTTCCTCCTGTCCCCTAGCATAAATTCCGGCATGAAGTGCGCAGGGATCGTAAGCATGAAGCATCCGGGCTACCAGTTTATCCAAATAAGCATGAGATGAGCTTGCACCCTGACGCAGCAGAATATGCGGCTGCACCAGCGGATGGGCGAGCAGCGTCTTGAGCACCCCGGCCTCGGTGGCCGGCATCGTTCTGAGTTCAACTGTTTCGCCTTGCCGTGCCATGGATAATACCGTATCGTAAGTGCTCATACGCTCCTCCTTCTCATTGGCAGATATCTTGGAATCTAACCGGCTGCCAGCCATAACGGGCTACCGTTCCTATGCCCGGCGCAGGGTAAAAATGGTCAGTTCAGGTCTGCACATAAACCGGAGTGGCATATAGGTTTCGCCGAATCCCCTGTTGACATACACCGGCATCCTCTTTTTGTCCGTATAATACAACCCGCTTATGTATTTATTCGATCCATATGGAGTGTATGCCGCGCCCACAAAGGGCAATCGGATCTGCCCGCCGTGGCTATGCCCCGACAGCTGCAGATGGAAGGGATACGCTTCTACCGTATCGGCATAATCCGGCTCATGCATCATCAGCAGCGTGAACATTCCCTCAGGAACATCCTTCAGCGCCGCCCGGGGATCCGGCTTGCCGTGCAGCATGTCGTCGAGTCCCGTTACTGCGATGGAGGCGCCCCCCTGCTTCACCAGATAAGACTGGTTCCGCAGCACCCGAAATCCGGCTTCATTCAGCAGGCGGGTAAGCAGTTCCGTATTCTTGTAATCATGGTTGCCCAGGATTGCATATTTGCCGAGCGGTGCGCTCAGCCCGGCCAGAACCGGTACGGACTCCGTCAGATCCTCGGCATAGCTGTCCACAATATCTCCGGTGAAGCAGATGATGTCCGGCTGTGCCTCCCTGATATGCCCGGCCAGCCGCTTCAAATCGTGTACATCCTTGTTGAAGCCCAGATGCACATCGCTGAAATGTACCAGCCGGGTGCCTGCGAAGGCGGATGGAAGGTCCTTGAAGGACAGCTCCAGCCGGGTAATGTCCAGCCAGTTCGGCTCTCCCTTCCAGGCGTAGCCGCTGGTGAGCAGCCCTGCGCCTAATATGGTAGCCGCCCCCCGCGTCAGGAACTGGCGGCGGGTGATTTTGCGGCCGCCGCCGGTTTGCGCGGGTGGAGCACTGTACTGTGTGCTGCCCTCTACGGCAGCTGCCGGGAGATCGGGAGAAACCCCGGACGATTTTTTATTCATAGGAGGCTCTCCTTTCTTGCAGGTTTGTTACCGGGGAATGAAGACTAATCGGATGGCTTGGGTGAATCGGAGCGTTCTGCACACTCTTCTGACTTCATCTCATCCTTCGCTTCCTCTACCTTCTCATCAACCTCGGTTTCGATGTTAACATCAATTTCGGCTTCAATCTCCTCTTCGGAGCCGGGTCCCAGAATCTTGCGGAACAAACCCAGCATGGATAGTGCATAGGCAACGGTGATGAAGCTGAAGCTGATCTGCATGATAACCACAAGACGCGAGGTACTGTCCACCGGGGCTACATCCCCGTACCCGACCGTTGTAAAGGTGGCCACACTGAAATAGAGGAAGGTTATCAACTGGCTGAGCAGATCCTCGCCAAGCCCTTTTCCATCAAAAGAGGACTGTCCAAACAGCTTATATATCGATGTATATACGACGGTGAAAAAAATAATGCAGGAGAATGCCGCAATACTGATGCGCACCAGCGTCTGCTGCAGCCTAACCTCTTTACTGTTCGATTCCTTGATTTCGTGAAAGATAAACAGTACATAGAACAGCATCGAAGCCAGGGCAAAAATAAGAATGAGTCCGCGCAGCCCCTTGTCTCCTGGCAGGATGGCACCGAGATCAATCCAGTTCAGCAGATCTTCAACCGAGATGAGGGCATAGATCAGAATGGGGGCGAGGAGCACTCCTTTGCCCATCCAGCTCAGCTTCATCCGGTACAGCCACAATGAGAGCAGCACAATTACAGCTATATTGAGGGTCCACATCCACCAAGTCATGGGCATACTCTCCTGTTCCCCGGTTTCTAAATACAGTCTATTTGGACCGGCCCGCTACAGTAATGCGGCATTCCTCTTCCGGCGTGCTGCTGTAGGCGCGGGCGATGCCTTTGCTCTCCGCATCTTTCCTGGGAACCCGGCGCAGCTTGAAGGCTACCTCGACGTTCCCGGTGAATGGAAAAGGATCAAGCAGCAGCGTTGACTCATCCTGCCATTCCGCCATAATCTGACGGCCGGAAGTGAAGCTGAAATCCTCACTTCCCGAGAAACCGTCACGGAACCAGGGATGCTCTTCCGACTTGGGGCTTCCCGGCTCACTTAAGCCCAGGTACAGCGAGAGATCGTCGCAGAACTGCAGCAATCTCGCATCATAATACAATTCGCCCTCTGCGAGCGGTTTGCTGTTCTCCAGATGACGATGGATACGGGCCCGGCGGTCCTCCTCATGCTTCAGGTAGGCGGTAAGCTCCGGACAATCCTCGCCGGATATCTCAATCAGCCGCTCATAATGCGAACTGCACAGCAGTGCGCCGTACGGCGTATCCGCCTCGATCTCATCCAGCCCGCGTCTGTAGAAGGTCAGCTTCGGCACTAGCGGAAAGTCTATAAAAGTATACGGCGCCCCTTCCGCGTCATTCCAGAACGGAGTCTCATCAAGATCGATCCAGCCCCGGTCATGATGGCTGATCGCCCGCAGCACCTCCGCCCGGCGTCCTTCTGCCGGAACATGCTGCTCCTTGAACCTTTCGGCAAATTTACCAGCCAAAAGCCCATGCTCATGCTGCCTCATCATTATTAAATATCCGTCCTGTTCACGACAAATCACAATTATTCCCCCCCTGGTATATCCACAGCCTGGATATGCATCGACTATGAAGATTATAACATATGCACCCATATTTGTTGGAATCTTGACGTCTTGCCGTCATTGTATGTAAAGCTTTGCCCTCCTGAATGGACTGTTTTAAAATGTACCCGTTTTTCCGTTGGAAAGAAACAGTCTGCGTACAGGTAAGTACAGGTAAGTACAGGTAAGTACAGGTTAAGTAGAAGTGAGTAGAGGCAAGCTCAGGTACATAGAGATATGTAGAGGTACATAGATGTTCATAGGCACACAGGTACATAGACACATAGGCACATAGGCACATAGGCACATAGGCACATAGGCACGTACATAAGACAACGGGTGGCGGTTCACTTCCAATGGGACAACACGCAACAATTCTATAGATGATTGATATAATCAGCGAGTCACATACTGTGTAGGATTAGTCAATACAAATACTGCGAAGAATCACTCGATAGAAATACTGCTGCAAGCCCAGGTGGAAAAAGTGAACTTAAATCCTCCCCGCCTCGCTTCCCGCAAGCATTAGGTGGAAAAAGGATAACTAATTCAGCCGATTTCCGCCTTTTCGATGATTTCGCCTAAATTAAGTTCACTTTTTCCCACTATTCCCTCCACAGAAGGCTTTCGGGTCAATTTAAGTGAACTAATTCCACTTCACTCCCTGCACTCCCTGTACCTCGCACCGCACGCACTCCCTGTACCTCCCACCACCCGCACTCTCCCTGTACCTCACACCGCACGCACTCCCTGTACCTCCCACCGCACGCACTCCCTGTAACTCACACCGCACGCACTTTCTGTACCTCCCACCGCACGCACTCTCTACACTTCCCTGCACTTCCTGCACCCTCTGCACTCCTATAGTTACCGCGATCAGCCCCTTCCGCTTCAGTTCCGCAGTAACTATCGGAAGGAGAACTCATAGACTCAGAACGATTACACCCATTAGCTCTGCTTCTCACCACCCGCAGAAGTTATCACTAACTTCCCACCCAAGTTCCCCCTCTGCTCCAGCTAACCTCATCAAGTGTAGAAGAAAGCCACCTCATCTTCCCCAGACAGGCACAAAAGCCCTGCCGGTACCGGCAGGGCTTTCTCTTTTATCCACATGTATTGAATGAATGCTATACTCCCAGCCAGCGTTTGAACATATGCTTGGTGGTCTGTTTGTTGATCTCGGCAATGGACGTGGTGAGCGGGATGCCTTTGGGGCAGGCTCGCACGCAGTTCTGCGAGTTGCCGCAGCCGTCGATGCCTCCGTCTTCCATCAGCGCATCCAGGCGCTCATCGGCATTCATCTCGCCTGTAGGATGGGCGTTGAACAGACGGACCTGTGAAATGGCCGCCGGGCCGATGAAATTAGTTTTTTCATTGACATTAGGACAGGCTTCCAGGCAGACGCCGCAGGTCATACACTTGGATAGCTCATACGCCCACTGGCGCTTCTTCTCCGGCATTCGCGGGCCGGGACCGAGATCATAGGTGCCGTCGATCGGAATCCACGCCTTGACCCGTTTAAGCGCGCCAAACATCCGGCTGCGGTCAATCACCAGGTCACGCACCACCGGGAAGGTCTTCATCGGCTCGATGCGCACCGGCTGCTCCAGATTATCGATTAGAGCGGCGCAGGCCTGGCGAGGCTTGCCGTTGATCACCATTGAGCAGGCCCCGCACACCTCCTCCAGACAGTTGGACTCCCAGCAGACCGGAACCGTGCTGTCACCCTTGGCGTTGACCGGGTTGCGCTGAATCTCCATCAATGCGCTGATCACATTCATCCCCGGACGGTACGCAAGCTCGAACTCTTCCGTATAAGGGGCTGTATCCGGTTCGTCCTGGCGGGTAATCACAAATTTTACGTTTTTGGGAGCTGCAGCAGTTTCCGCCATATCTGTTACCTCCTAAAAGTTTTATGGTACACTGACCGAACATTTAATTGTACTTTGTACAGCTAAAACAGCTGATTTTTGCTCATTTCAACATATAGTTGCAATTTATGCAGTTACATTTCGGGAAACACTCCCTAAACGAACAATTCTCCAAAAATAATTGTACAAAATACAGCTAACTCTCTTTAAGAGCGCTTGGAAGTCCGTTTAGTTGCATGAAATACAATTAACATTGAACATCCCGCTTACTGATCGCTGTTCATCTATTGTTACGCTTATCGAACGCTGCCCCACCGTTCCACGATCAATCCTTCGAGTAATCGCGTACCCGTGGAGGAATCAGCGATACATCCACGTCTTCGTAAGAGATTTGCGGGCCGTCGGCTGTCCAGGTGGCCTTGGTGGTCTTCAGGAATTCCTCGTCATTACGCGCCGGGAATTCCGGCTTATAGTGCGCACCGCGGCTCTCGTTGCGCAGCAGCGCTCCGAGGGTCATGGCTTCAGACAGCTCCAGCATGTTCCACAGCTGGCGGGTGAAGGCCACGCCCTGGTTGTTCCAGCGTGACGTATCGTTCATGTTGATCCGGCGGTAGCGCTCCTTCAGTTCTTTGATTTTGCTGATAGTGTTGGTTAGCTTGGTATTCTCACGCACCACCGTCATGTTGGCAGTCATCCATTCGCCCAGCTCTTTGTGGATGACATATGCGTTCTCTGTGCCGGACATCGCCAGCAGGGACTCATATTTATCGGTCTGGGTCTTATGGAAGCTGTCAAAGACGGTAGAGGAAATATCCTGTACCGATTTCTTCAGCCCTTTAATATATTCAACGGCCTTCGGGCCCGAGACCATGCCGCCGTAGATCGCCGATACCAGCGAGTTCGCGCCGAGCCGGTTCGCACCGTGATATTGGTATTCGCATTCCCCTGCCGCAAACAGCCCGGGAATATTGGTCATCTGGTTGTAGTCGACCCACATGCCGCCCATGGAGTAATGCACAGCCGGGAAGATTTTCATCGGAATTTTGCGGGGATCATCGCCCATGAATTTTTCATAGATTTCGATAATGCCGCCCAGCTTGACGTCCAGCTCCTTCGGGTCCTTGTGGGATAGATCCAGGTATACCATGTTCTCGCCGTTAATGCCCAGCCCCTGGTCCACACACACATTAAAAATCTCCCGGGTAGCAATATCACGCGGCACCAGATTCCCGTAAGAAGGATATTTCTCCTCCAGGAAGTACCACGGTTTGCCGTCCTTGTAGGTCCAGATACGTCCGCCTTCACCGCGCGCCGATTCCGACATCAGCCGCAGCTTGTCATCGCCGGGAATGGCTGTGGGGTGAATCTGAATGAATTCGCCGTTGGCGTAATGCACACCCTGCTGGTATACAGCGCTGGCAGCTGTTCCGGTGTTGATGACCGAGTTCGTTGTTTTGCCAAAAATAATACCGGGACCGCCGCTCGCCAGAATCACCGCATCCGCCGGGAAGGTCTGAATCTCCATGGTCTTGAGATTCTGGGCACTGATGCCGCGGCATACGCGCTCGTCATCCAGGATCACCGAGAGGAATTCCCAGTTCTCGCTTTTGGTGACCAGGCCTTCGGCTTCCCAGCGGCGCACCTGTTCATCCAGCGCATACAGCAGCTGCTGGCCGGTCGTCGCACCTGCAAAAGCTGTCCGGTGGCGCTTCGTGCCGCCGAACCGGCGGAAGTCGAGCAGCCCCTCCGGCGTGCGGTTGAACATGACGCCCATCCGGTCCATCAGATGGATGATACCCGGTGCGGCCTCACACATTGCCTTGACGGGAGGCTGGTTGGCAAGAAAATCGCCGCCGTATACAGTGTCGTCGAAATGCTCCCACGGCGAGTCTCCCTCGCCTTTGGTGTTCACCGCTCCGTTGATGCCACCTTGCGCGCAGACCGAATGCGATCTTTTGACAGGAACAAGGGAGAATAGATGCACATGCGCGCCGGATTCTGCAGCCTTGATGGTAGCCATCAGGCCGGCCAGCCCCCCGCCCACGATAATAATATCGGCTGATGCCATGATTGTTCCCTCCTAAATTGTTTTGCAGAAACTGCTTCTTGTATATTGCATCATAACGTTCGTCCGAAGTTGGACGCGCTTTCTAATTATTAGATTAGACTGCGAAGCGACTGTACAGCCGAAGCCGTAGCCTGGAATTCATTGTCACGGAAAGTAACCAGCGAGAACAGGAACATGAAGCTGACAATTACGAACAGGCCCAGACAGATGACGGAGGATACTCTTTGGGAACGGGGCCCCACAGTAATTCCCCAGCTGATCAGGAACGACCAGAGGCCGTTTGCAAAGTGGAAGCAGGCAGCCAGGACCCCAATGATATACACAGTCAGCATTAGCGGCTGGGTTACAATGTTATGCATAACGCCGCCAAGCTCTTCGTGCTTCACATTGCCGAGCGCCACCTGAACACGGGTATCGTACAAATGCCAGACAATGAAGATGAAGGTGATCACTCCGCTGATCCGCTGCAGCGTATACCGCCAGTTCCGTTCAAGGTTGAAGCGGTTCAGGTTTGGTTTGGACTGATAGGCGATGTACAGCCCGTAGACTCCATGGTAGAGCAGCGGAAGCCATATGCCAAACAATTCCAGGAAGAAGACGAGCGGCAGGCTGTTCAGCCATAGCACACTGTCCGTAAAACCGGAAGCGCCTCCCTCTACTGCCGAGAAATTCGTCAGCATGTGCTCCAGGAAAAAGAACCCGAGCGGGATCACGCCAAGCAAGGAATGAATCTTTCTGGAATAAAATCCTCTCATGCAAAGTGTCCCCTTTCCGATATAAAACAGCGTTTTCATTAATGAGCATACACCGCCGGGAGTACGGTTGAAACAGGGGGTAAGGAGCTAAGAGAAGCCCGCAAAATGTCTATTTTCACCACTATTCATTGTTTTCCCGGACTTTGCTGCAACATTCACAATATGTGAATATCTTGTGTCACTTTTCATGTTACTCCTTTTTCACTTATAAGGGAATTGCAATCTAATTATTAAACGTTATACAATAAACGCATAAGAATATTTTTAATGTGATAATAATTCTCATTTAGAAGGTGGAAATAAGAATTAAAGCTCTGTTTTTCCTTGCTGGCAGAGGATATACCCTATAACGGCTATGCTATTTATCACTTTATTGAATAACTCTAAGGAGGATGGCTTATGTTTGATGATTTGGACATTTTTGCTGCTGTCGTGGAGCATTCCAGCCTGAACCGGGCTTCGCGCCAGCTCAATTTGTCCCAGCCCGCCCTCTCCCGCAAAATCTCCAAGCTGGAGGAGCGGCTCGGCGTTGCACTGTTCAACCGGTTCGGCAAGCGGCTGGAGCTGACTGAGGTGGGCCGTCTTACTTATACCTATGCGCTGGAGCAGCGGCAGCAGCGTTCCAAGTTTCTGGAAGCGCTGTCGAAGTTCAAGGAGGGGGAACCGCAGCTTGTAACCTTAGGCGCCAGCCTTACCACGCTTCAGACCACACTGCCGCCGCTTGTGAACGCCTATATGGAGAAATATCCGGCAGCCGAGCTGAAGCTGATTACCGGCAAGACGCATGAGATCGTCTCCTCGGTCAGCGAAGGCAGGGCCGATCTTGGGATCATCGCGTCCGCCACTCAGGAGCCGGGTCTGCGCTGCATCCCGCTGTTCGAGGATCAGCTGCGGCTGGTGGTTTCGGAGCACCACCCTTTGACCCTGTCAGCGAAGCTGACGATGAGCGACCTCTCCCGGCTGCCGATGATCCTCTTTTCCAAGGGCACCTGGTACCGCCGCATGACCGACGAGCTGTTCCAGCGCAGCGGAGTCGATCCCGACGTGCGGATGGAAATCGACTCCTTCGAGGCCATCGTCCGGCTGCTGCCGACGATCAAGGCTGCGGCGCTGCTGCCGAAGTCTTACCTCCGCCCGGAGCTGCTGAATGGAGGCGGCCTGGTCTCGCTGCATATCAAGGAGCTGGAGCAGACCCAGCGGACGACCTGCCTGATCTACCCTAGCAGCGGCGGCCTGAGCACAGCCGCACGCTGCCTGGTGCAGGTCACTGAGGAAGTGTTCCTGCCGGGACGGGAATAGCCCGCACTAGGGAAAGTCAGGAACAGAATTGGGCGTAGAGCCGTTGGCGTCCTGGATAAATAAAGGCCCGGATGCGCATCCGGGCCTTTATTATCGTGAGAGCGAGGCGATTGTGGCGAATATCCGCGAATAGGCATCTTTGATATTGGCGGAATTTACTTTGTCATTGTATAGTCCGTAGCCCCAATATTTCATTTTGCCGCCAGACTGATAATAGCCTGTGACATACATTCCTCATAAGAGAGATTCTCATACACAAAGGGAATATAAGACTTCATGGATTCGATGAAGAAAAAAGGAACGCCTGCCTTCTTATAAGTCTGTGCATATTGGGGCTTTGCCGCTTCAGATAAATGATCTTTAGTAATAAAGACAGCATCAATATTACCGGGGAGCATTGCGCCCTCTTTCAAATCATCCATACTCATGCCTGTAAAGCTGATATTCCGCTCCCGGATAGCAGGAGCATCCCCTATGATCCCAATCTTCAAGGGCTGCCCCTCATAGAGCGGTGTGTCAACTGAATCTGAAGTACAGCCTGTTAACATCGTAATCATCAAGAGGAGCAATGCACATGGCAATAGGTGTCTAATCATTCGAAACAGCTCCTTCAGCCTAAAACCTGCCGATTTGTGTAACACTCTTATCCTATTGATAAATCGGGACAGATTTCCTTTGTGCAAGGGGCGTGAAATAACGGTGTAATTGCCGTTCATATATTTACCGCCTGGCCTGCAGACGCCCGCTACTCCACATTCACTGCTTCGTCCTCGAACTCCACAATGCTCTCATTGGAACCGATGACCACCATAATATCGCCCTGATGCACATGGTCATGCGCGGTGGGGGCAACAATTACGCCGTCTTCACGGTTCAGGGCAATGATGCTGCAGCCATATTTGGCCCGTGTGTTGAGCTCAGAGAGGCTTTTGCCGTCCATGCAGGCAGGCACCGTCAGTTCGACCACCTTGTAATCTTTGGAAAGCTCGATATAATCCAGCAGATTGGGCGTGGTCAGCTGATGGGCCACACGAATGCCCATATCCCGTTCAGGAAAAATCACACGGTCCACACCCAGCTTGGAAAGCGCCCGTCCGTGAAGGATTGAAATCGCTTTGGCCACCACCTGCTTCACACCCAGCTCTTTCAAAAGAATCGCCGCCAGGATGCTGCGCTCCATGTTGTCTCCGATTGCAACTATGCCGCAATCAAAATTGCGCACGCCCAGTGAGCGCATAATTCCCTCATCCGTGGCATCCGCCATGACCGTATGCGTCAGCTGGCCGCTCAATTCCTCCACCCGTTCCTCAACATGGTCAATGCCAAGCACTTCATAGCCCATGGCCATCAGCTCCAGGGCAAGACTTGAGCCAAAGCGGCCGAGTCCGATGATGACAAACTGCTGTGCTTTCATAATATTCATAACCCCTTATCCAATTATCATTTTGCCTTCCGGATATTTATATAATTGCTTACCCTGTTTCGGGCCAATTGCATACGCCAGGGTGAGCAGCCCAAGCCGTCCGGCGAACATAGTCAGACAGATCAGAATTTTGCCGGCCTGGCTCAGCTCCGGCGTAAGTCCCATACTGAGGCCCACCGTAGCAAAAGCCGAGGTCGTCTCGAACAGAATCATCAGAAAAGCCCGATTCTCCGTGGTGGACAGCACCATGGACACGGCCACAATCAGCAGCAGCGCCAGCAGGGTGACGGTCAACGCCTTGAATACGCGTTCCTGTGCAAGACGGTAGCGGAACAAGACGATATCCTCGCGTCCGCGGAGCATCGAGATAACCGCACCGATCATCAGGGTGAAGGTCGTAGTCTTGATACCGCCGCCAGTTGAGCCGGGCGAAGCGCCGATGAACATCAGAATCACTATGAAAAATTGCGAGGCCTGGCGGAGCCCGGCAATATCCACTGTATTCGCCCCGGCTGTACGCGGAGTGACGGATTGAAAGAACGCAGCCCAGATTTTGCCGCTGAAGTTCAGCGGACCCAGCGTGCGGGTGTTGGTGAATTCAAACACAAAGATAACAACCGCTCCAATCATAATCAGCGCCGCTGTCATCGACAGAACCACCTTGCTGTGCAGCGACAATCTGCGCGTACGGCGGCGGTAGTCTACGAGATCCGACATAACAATAAAGCCAATCCCCCCGGAAACAATCAGAAACATGACCACGATATTGACAATAGGATCACTGACATATCCAGTCAGGCTGCGATAGTCCCCAAAGATATCAAACCCGGCATTGTTGAACATCGACACCGCATGAAAAATACCAAAATAGGCCGCACGCCCAAGCGGCATGTCAAATGCCCAGCGTATCGAGAGTATAAATGCAGCCCCGGCTTCAATGACAAGTGAATAAATCAGCACCTTGCGGATCAGCCGCACAATGCCTTCCATGGAGCTCTGATTCATGGCTTCCTGGAGAATCAGCCGGTCACGCAGGGAGATCCTGCGTTTCAGTACAAGCGCAAACAGGGTTGCCATCGTCATAAAACCCAGGCCGCCAACTTGAATTAGCACCATAATTACAATTTGCCCGAACACAGTAAAATACGTCCCTGTATCCACCACCACCAGCCCGGTAACGCAGGTTGCAGAAGTTGCAGTAAACAGCGCATCGATAATGTTGAGTGATTCTCCCGACGTGCTCGACACGGGAAGCATCAGAAGCAGGGTTCCGATCAGAATAACGGCAGCAAAGCCCAGTACCAGAATCTGCGGCGGAGACAGCTTCATAAATCTGAAATTGTTAATTTTGGGTAGCGGTGAAGCCAAACTTCTCATCCTTTCGCTGGTTGCTTTAGGAAACATAAAAATTATAATCGTTATCGCCCAACTTCACAAAGATTCATTTTATTACAGCTGATTCCCGCAAAAGAATGACGCCGTAAGGACAAAGTAAGCATAAGCCCGGCCATTTCCACGTAAAAGGTTAATACGGCATTTTTTTTGTAACCGGCCTGCTGCTAATATTATAATGGAAAGAACAGGCTTATTACATAACAAGGAGGCGTTTCATGAATTCCGTCGGCCAGCCCCTACAGCAGCGGCCCCTTTCGACCAGGCTTATTCTTGCGGGTATCATCGGTCTTATTGTGTTCATTATGTTCCAGATCGCTCCCCAGCTCTTAGGGGGCCCGGGTGATTCTGACACCACACCTATCAGCAAGAATGAGGCCCGTGAGCAAGCCGCCGCATTCGCAGCCCAGCAGCTTGGCCATCCGGATTCCACAGGAGAGGAATGGGCTGTAAGCTACAGGACCGATTCTTCCTTCTACGGCTATATGTCCCGGGAAAAGCTTCTGGATCAATATTCCAAAGCAAAGCTGGATCAGCGTTATCCGTTCGATGTCTTTCATGCCGTACTGCACGGTTCCGGTGAAGCGAACCCGATTCTATCGGTTGACCTGAATATGTACACCGGGAAGGTTGTTGGATTCGGCCGCGGGGAAGACGTAAGTTCCAGCGCAGAAACAGGGAACACTGGCAGCTCTGCCCTTCCGGATACTGTAAACACAGCCAGTGAACCGGAGCTTTCGCTTGAACAGAAAAAAGAACTTGCCCGGTCATGGTTACAATTATGGGAAGTAAATCCCGCCAAACTGCAGATCCAGTCAGGCACAGACCCTTACAGCCTGGTCTATACAGACAGCTCCGTCAAGATTGGAGAGTCGCAGCTGCAGTACAAATTCAAATTCCAGCAGGAACAGGTCTCGTATTTCCGGGCAGGGTTCACCGCCCCGGCCTGGCATACCAGCTATGTCGAGGATCAGACCGCACTGGCCCGGTGGCTGACCGGGGTCGGCTACGGCGTGCCGACGCTGGCGCTGGGCATTCTAGCCCTGATCTACAGCATTCTGCGCAGAGGCCATACCTCGTTCAAGCGCGGCATCTTCCTCAGCTCCGCCCATTTTGTAATTATGATGGTCAGCACCTACAACATGCTGCCGGAGGCCAGCGGGGACAGCCTGGAGAGCCGCATCACAAGTCTCGTCATGCTCCTATTCTATCTTTTTTACAGTCTGCTGATGTCGCTGATGCTCTACTTCTCCCTGGTTGGAGGCAACGGCCTGTGGCGCAAGGAAGAAGGACTGAATCCCTGGCCGCGCGCCAAAGAGCCGGGGTATGGGCGTTATGTGCTGGACAGCATGCGCGCCGGGTATGTCTGGGCCTTTATTTTGCTCGGTGTACAGACGCTTATGTTCATTATCCTGTCGTATACCCTGCATAACTGGTCCACCACGGATGCCAGCCAGTCACCGTACAATATGAGATATGCCTGGCTGCTGCCCATTGTCGCCTGGCTTGCCGGGTTGTCCGAGGAAGCCGTATACCGCCTGTTCGGCATCCGGATGGTCAAAAAGATCGTCCGCAGCACCTTCCTGGCTTCCCTGATCACCACCCTGATCTGGGCGTTCGGACATACGCTGTACCCGATCTATCCGATCAGCTCGCGTCCGATTGAGCTGACGGTGATCGGCTTGCTGTTCAGCTATATTTTCCTGCACTACGGTTTTATTGCCGCCATGTTCAGCCACGTGGTGTTTGACAGCATCCTGATGGGTGCCACTCTGATCTTCATGAAGGAATCCGTGAATGTCGGCGCAGGTATTGTCACCATCGTACTGCCGTTCATCGTGGGCTATATCGTGTACCGGTTCAATCCCCCGCGCAAGACGGAGCCGGCAGAGCCTGTCAGCCCCGTAACCTAACTGAAGACTGACTGCAAACGGCTGAGCGCCTTTCCATGGGCGGCTCAGCCGTTTGTGTGTGCAGCGCCTTGCTGTTTTAATAACTCTCCCTTTGCATGATGAATCTTGCTGTATGTAAAATGACTAGGATCAGCATAATCACCAGAGGGGTAAGCCCTTTTTAACGCTACTCATCACATGTCATATGTTATGTTCTGCGTCTAACGGAAGAGGTCCTCCAACTCATAATACAACTACGTAACGATCAATCTGTTTATTCTTTTGCTGAGGCAATTGAACATTTGGAATTCAATGAACACGATCTCGCAGATATCTTCGAGAATTCCGATGAGGTGGAGATCGACTAATGCCTACGCAGCAACTTATACAACAACTCGTCCAAATAATGATTCAACAATATAAAGTAGATATTCGCTATAAAAAAGGCGTTCTCGATGAAGACCTGGAAGGTTATGTTAAAGGTGATATAAAACTGATATTTAAGGCTATTGTTAAAAGATTTAAAACGAATGCTAACCCACATCATGTAAATCCAGATTGGCTTTTGAAAAATGATCTCTTTGGTTCCATAAAAATCCGTTTGTTAGATGAGGGTATTAGAGTTATTTATCGGGTGGCGGAAGAACTGCCTACACATACGGTTATCGATATTTATGCTGTTGGCCCAAGGAAAGATGAGCTAGCTTATATGTGTCTAAAAAACGTAAGGACTGGTAGCCTTTTGGCTAAATATTAATGTTCTGTGCAAAAGAGCTGCCTCGGCAGCTCTTTTTTATGTAGTTCCTACTTCACGAAGGGAACGATACACAAGAAGAGACCGGCCCTCAGGCCAGTCTCCGACGCGTAAAACTATATTACTTTATAATGACGGTTCTTCGTCCTTCAAGGCATCCAGAATCTGCGCAGCCAGCTTGTCGCCGATCGACAGCGGACGGAAATCCTCGATGCTGGCCTCCTTGATTTTTTTGAGCGAGCCAAAATGCTTCAGGAGCAGCTTCCGGCGCTTGTCGCCGATGCCCGGAATGGAGTCTAGCTTCGAGGTCACCATTGATTTGCCGCGCTGCTCGCGGTGGAATGTAATCGCAAACCGGTGTACCTCATCCTGGATGCGCTGCAGCAGATAAAACTCCTGGCTGTCCCGGGCAAGCTGCACCGGCTCGGCGGAATCACCGACCAGCAGCTGAGCCGTTCTGTGCTTGTCGTCCTTCACCAGGCCGCAGACCGGGATGTACAGCCCCAGCTCATTCTGCAGAATATCAATAGCGGAAGAAATTTGCCCTTTCCCTCCATCGACCACAATCAGATCCGGCTGCGGCAGGTTCTCCTTCAGCACGCGTTCATAGCGGCGGCGGATTACCTCGCGCATTGTTTCGTAGTCATCCGGTCCCTGTACTGAGCGGACCTTGTATTTGCGGTATTCCTTGCGCGCTGGCTTGCCGTCAATGAACACAACCATCGCGGATACCGGATTGGTTCCCTGGATATTCGAGTTGTCAAATGCTTCAATCCGGCTAAGCGATTCCAGGCCCAGGCTCTGGCCCAGGCTGAGGGCTGCGCCGGAGGTGCGCTCCTCGTCCCGCTCAATCAGGCGGAACTTCTCGTCCAGCGCCACCCGGCCGTTCTGGCAGGCCATCCCGACCATCTGCTTCTTCAGCCCGCGCTGCGGCACCAGCACCTTGATGCCCAGCCATTCCTGCAGAGCCGCCGCGCCGCCAGCCGCGTCCACAGTGCCTTCAGCGGCAGCCTCAGCCGCAGCGGCTTCACCCGCATCCGCTTGCGCTGCAGCCTCCAGCGCCGCTTCCTCCGCCTCTGCCGACATGGCAGCGGCCGCTTCTGGCATCCCGCTGTCTGCCGCACTTCCCGCAGCCTCAACGGCATCCTCGGCAGCCAGCTCAGCGGCAGCCTCCGAAGCATCGGCGCCGGACTGTTCAGCCTCGCCGCTGACAGCCAATTGCAGCTTGCCTGATTTATCTGCGCCTTCAAGCACGGTATCCGGCAGCAGGATTTCCTGCGGCAGGGCAGGGTTCTCGCTGTAGTACTGCGTCACATAAGAGATGAAATCACTGTACGCCTCCCCATAGAAAGGGAACACGGAGGAGTGCCGCTGGATCATTTTCCCCTGCCGCATGTACAGTATCTGCACACACATCCAGCCCTTGTCCACGGCATAGCCGAATACATCGCGGTCTTTGGTATCTGCCGTGTTAATCTTTTGTTTCTCCATTAGGGCATCGATGTGGATGATCTGGTCGCGCAGCTCCTTGGCCCGTTCGAAATACAGCTCCTCTGCGGCCTCCTGCATCTTTTGCTGCAGATCCTTCTTGACCGCCTCATGACCGCCTCCGAGAAAACCGGCGATGCTCTGCGTAATCTCCTCATAAGCGGACTTGGGCACTTCCTTCTCACAGGGCGCCAGACACTGGCCCATATGATAATACAGGCAGACTTCCTTCGGCATTACACCGCATTTGCGCAGCGGATACATCCGGTCCAGCAGCTTCTTGGTCTGATGCGCCGCATAAGCATTCGGATATGGACCGAAATACTTCGCTTTATCCTTAATCACCCGGCGCGTAACCTCCAGGCGCGGATGAGCTTCATTTGTGATTTTCAAATACGGAAACGTCTTGTCGTCCTTCAAAAGCACATTGTAACGCGGCATATGCTTTTTGATCAGGTTGCACTCCAGAATGAGCGCCTCCATATTGCTGGATGTGACGATATATTCAAAGTCGGTAATATTGGCGACGAGCCTCTGGGTCTTACCGTTATGGCTGCCCGTAAAATAAGAGCGGACCCGGTTCTTCAGCACCTTGGCCTTGCCCACATAAATAATAGTGCCCTCTTCATTCTTCATCAGATAGCACCCGGGCAGGTCGGGCAGCAATGCCAGTTTGTTGCGGATATTATCCATATAATCCATGCGTTCTCCCCCACCTGTAACAACACCGTGATAACTTAATTTTAAAGATAAGAAGCCATGGGTTCAACCCCATAGCATAGAAAATAGAGTATTGTTAGCTAAGAAACGTTCACTTTTCCAAAAGGCGCAGCAGCTTCCGCCTGACACACAAAGCGCCTTCGGATAAACCGAAGGCGCTTTGGCGGCAGGGCGTATGCCCCGGATACTACAGCATCATTTTACTGATGTTTTGCTACAATATTCTTAAGGGAATCCTTGGAGTTAAGTCCTACAACTTTGTCCACAGGCTGGCCGTCTTTGAAGAAAATCAGGGTAGGAATGCTCATGACTCCAAAACGGGAAGCTGTTTCCGGATTTTCATCAACGTTCAGCTTGGCAATTTTCACATCGTCTCCCAGTTCAGTGGACAGTTCCTCCAGAATGGGGGCAAGCATTTTGCAAGGGCCGCACCAAGGTGCCCAGAAATCTACAACAACAGTACCTTGACCTTCAACTTCACCCACAAAGGATTGGTCAGACACGTTCACGATAGCCATGATATAGTTCCTCCTTTAAGTTGTACGAAGCTTTCATCCGCTTCTATAACCCATAAGCTTAGTGTGGCGAATTCACTCCGAAATTATAACGGGATAAAATGTTTCATGTAATATGATAACCAGATTACCATTTACCGACACATCCACAGTATAACATATTTATAGTGATTTTGTGTAATGTTTTATGAAATTAAATTGCATAAAATCAATTTTCCCCTTCACAGTCTCTTCTTTACAACGCTCCAGGGAGTTCGTATACTTGAGGAAAGCGCATTAATTGTCAATGACTTCTCTCACACGTCTAACTGTAACCCACTAATTGCAGTCATGCAACTGCAAGGAGGAAAAAAGATGGATGTCAACGCGCAAGCACGCGACCCGCGGGAGCATGTCAACGAGGAGCCGCGCAATGACCTTGGCGATTTGCTCGCCGGCTTCTTCGGCATGACGGGCTTTATGACCGTCGTTTTTTTCGGCATGGTGATTATCAAGTTTTTGTCCGAGTAACTCTTCACACATGCTTTCAGCTGGGCACAGCAAAATCCGGCCCTTCCCTTAAGGAAGAAGCCGGATTTTGCTGCTTTAGCGCTTTTATCGGACCGTTCCCCGCTGATTCTCTCCATGGAGCGGAATCACATCCACAAACGGAGCAATCCGGTCCATCAGGCGCTGTCCTTTGTAGATTTCTTCCCCGTCCTTGCTGGTAATGCTCAGATGCTTCTCCAGCCCGTCCAGAGGATAATTCGAAGTGTAAAAGGTTGGCTTACGGTTCATCCGGTGGTTCAGGATCGCCCCAAGCACATGGTCGCGGGCCCATGGATTCAGGTTCTCCGCCCCGATATCGTCAAAGATCAGCAGATCACAGTTCTTCATCGTGTCCACCATTTCTTTCAGCTTCTGGTTGTCCATCATGATTAGCTTGAGTTCCTCGATGAAATCAGGCATGTAGACGATGACGCCGCTGTACCCGGCAATCGCCAGTTCATGCAGCATATAGCACATCAAAAAGGTTTTACCTGTTCCAAAAGAGCCCTGCAGGTATATCCCCCGCGAGGTCAGCCCGTTCTCCTTCGCCCCTGTAATATAATCAAATATACGATTCACGGCTGAGACCCGGCGGGGGTCCTTACCCATAATGTCAATTTCATCGTAGCCGCCATTCAGCACACGCTCATCCACATAAAAGCTGCGGATGCGCTTGCGGATGCTGTCCTGATTGTCCTGGGCAATCTTAAGACTGCAGGCCGTCTTCCGCTCATACAAATCTGCCGTACCGCCTACAGTCTCTACGGTAAGCTTGCTGTAGTGGCCCTGGAAATCGTTCGGGCACTTCTCCAGGCCCGGACAATTCGCACAGTGGCGGCTTTCTTCCACATATTGATACAGGCGGCTTAAATGAAGCCGCAGCCGCGATTCGTCCAGCTCGGGATGCTCGGCCTGAAGCTGCTTCACCAGTGGATGGTTCAGCAGGTTCTGCTCAAGATCGCGGGAGCGCTGGCGCAGCGCGGAATTATTCATCGAACGCAGCACTTCGCCCATAGACTCCATAGCCGCACCTCGCTTTCTTTACGGCGTTTTGGATACGCCTTTTTTCTTACTGGCTTTGATTTCGGCGGCCTTCTTCATCATCGCCGCGAACTCTTCTTCCGACACGGTTCCGGCGCTGCCGTCATCCAGCACGATCGGAATCTCCGCTTTGCCGGAACGGCCGCCGGTTTTGCTGTAGCTGCGCTGGCGTGTTCCGGCTGAGCCTGATGCCCCTGTCGCTGCACCTTTGCCTTTGACCTTGGTCTGGTCCCGGATATAACGCACAGCTTTCTCGTACGTATTCACCTGCTTCACCAGCATGTTCGAGGCAATCGCCTCCACGAAGTTGCGGTTCATCCGCTGATCGCCTGCGGAAGCTACCATGGTCATCAGATAATGAATGAGCACATTGATCACTTCGCCGCTCAGCTTATAATTGAGATCAATCTTTTCAAAAGTATCCATCAGCTGCGTAGGCACTGCCCCCGGAAAAAAGGTCTGCAGCAGCCGTGTATAAGGCTCGTTGCGCAGCATCATATTATATTGGTGAATGTCGCATTTGGACAAAAATTGCGGAGGCACTTCCACATAATATTCCATTTCGACCGGCTGCTCCATTGGCGGTGCGGAATCGTCACCTTCCACGGAGGCAGCAGAGCGCAGGGCTACCACTTTTGCCGCCGCAATCTCCCGCTTCTCCTGGCGTTTCAGATCCTGCCGGAAATGCTGGCTCGCTTTGTACTGCAGCGTATCCAGAATCACTTCGCCTTCCGGTGTGAACACCCCGTCCTCATCCAGCAGGCGGGACATATCCTGCGGGCTAAGCTCATACTTATGGGCTACATAATTGATCATCCCCATCTGGGCATGGTCAAAGCGCAGCTTCTCAACATGGACACGGTTGGCGGATTCCCGCGGAAAGCGCAGGATAATATCACTGTAGCCGATCGCCGGTTCCCCCGTTTCCCGCATGCCGGGCTGCTTGACTGTCGCCACTTCAGCCAGGGCCTGCTCCAGCTCATAGTCAATTACATGGGTATTAAGTTGAAAAATATCATAAAAGGGCAGGGAAATATTCTCTTTGCCGATCGACCGGCGGCTCCATTCCTCCGGTTCACGGTTCCAGAACTGCTCACGCAGCGACAACACGGCAAATTTGCCGATCTTATCACGCAGCAGCAGCGTCAAATGCTGGGTTGCAAAAAAATCAGCCGGCGACAGCGGCGGCAGCAGTTCGTATTCGTACATATAATCATCGGTTTCCGCTACAAAAATCCGGCAGGTCTGCAGCAACCCCACCGCTTCCAGCCGGGAAGCCTGATCCACTATATATTTGCGGCCTTTCTCATTCGGTTCCACGCCCAGCGTCATGAACAGACGCCGCTGCTGCTCCACCGGAGAATAACCGATTGCCTCAGCCGGAATATGCTCGAACAGCAGCCGGTACAGGCTGATGGCAAAAGCGCCCACCATCGGCTGATAGACCGAGCCCAGCATACGCGCATCTACACTGCTTAGACCGAATTCGCGGGAAACGCAGTACCGATGATGTTCGGTGAAATGATGCAGGTTACTCATACGCATCTGCGGATTACCTCCCTCTTTTTCTACACGAATCCATTTAGATTTCTATTCTATCACAAAACCTCAGCCCGGAAATGTAAAAAAAAGTCCAAATTCAGCGTTTATCCCCTGGATATCGACAGCTTGTTCCCCCTTGCGGGCGCTAGCGGAAAATCCGAATAACCTCTTCATTGCAAGAAAAAACGGCCTCGCCAGCCTTGGATCAGGACAGCAGCCGTTTGGTAAACGCGTGAATCTCTTTATTAGAACATTTTGTAGCCGCCGAGCCGCAGCTTCTGGATCGTCCAGCCGCTGAGCACCGCTCCGGCGAGGCCGGCAATGCCGGTAAGATAATCCACGAGATGAAAGGTCGACAGATGCTCCCACAGGCTCATGGAGCTCCGATCCCAGATCGAATAGACGACCACAGGCAGAATCACAATAAAGAACAGATAGGCAGGGAACCAGGTGGTCTTCATTAACATGTTAAGAATAAAGCCGATGCCAAACATCATGACAAAGAATAAAACGGCCAGAACAAACACAGGAATAAACCCCATCGTACTGCCATCCCCTCTCTCTATAAAGAACCGCACAGCAAACCTTAATTAATAGTAAGTTTACTAGAAAAAATGTAGCGAAGCAATGAACATTATCGCGATTCCGGGGTAGCCGCCCCCTAAGACAAGGAGACGCGTTTGCTCTTGCCTGCCTGCATGCGATACAATGCAAATAGATCAAACGGATTGTACATATAACCATATGCTAAGGAGTGAGAATACATGAACGAAGCCGCGTTGACACTGGAGGGCTGGTATGCCCTGCACGACTTCCGATCTCTGAACTGGACAGCCTGGACGGCAGCCGATGATGAAGAACGCGCTGTTGCCCTGGAAGAACTGCATGCCTTTATGCAGGAATGGGGCCCGGTGGAGGAAGCCAAGGAAGGAAGCACTGCAGTGTACTCCATTGTCGGCCAGAAGGCTGATTTCGTGATGATGTTTCTGCGGGAAAGCCTGGAAGCGCTGAATCAGCTTGAAACCGCCTTTAACAAAATCGCCTTTGCCCAATATACAACTAAGTCCTATTCTTATGTCAGCATCGTTGAACTCAGCAACTATGCGGCTGGCGGAAGCGCCGGAGACGGCAGTGACCCTATGCAGAACCCGCACGTAGCCGCCCGCTTGAAGCCTGTCCTCCCGCAAACGAAGCATATTTGCTTCTATCCGATGAACAAGAAACGCGAGCTTGCGGACAACTGGTATATGCTCGATATGGAGAAGCGCCGGGAGCTAATGTATTCGCACGGGTTAATTGGACGCGGTTATGCCGGCAAAGTGAAGCAGATCATCACCGGCTCTGTCGGCTTCGATGACTGGGAGTGGGGCGTCACCCTCTTTGCCGATGATGCGCTCCAGTTCAAGAAGCTGGTCTATGAGATGCGCTTTGATGAAGTCAGCGCCCGCTACGGCGAATTTGGCCCGTTCTATGTCGGGAATCTGCTGACACCGGACACCTTTGAAGAACTTCTGAAGCTGTAGCAGCCGAAAAATACCGATAAATCATAAAGGGAAGGCTCCCGGTCTGAGGGGCCTTCCCTTTATTTGAGTTTATGTTATAAATAGACCGCCCTGGTCAAAGGAGACGGTCTATTTCCTGACTACTTTCCCGAAAGCCGCCGCCCTTAAAAGCGGCTATTACAAACAGGGAGTCGTGTTGGTAGCACGGCTCTCTTTGCATTGTACGTCTTTTCTACCTTTACTATACCACAAGTGGATTTAATAAATAAATATATCCCACTCCAAATTACTCATGCTGACGGACCCTTGCCGTCATCCTCTTCACCGGCATCGCCCTCTTCACGCAAGCTCTCCAGGTATTCCGCCGTCGCCCGGTCGCGGGCCCGGCCCTTATCCTTCAGGCGCTCAATTGCCGGCAAAATGAGGATGTCGATTTCTTTCTGGACATTGTAGGCGAGATCGTAACGGCTCTGATCCTCCAGATAAGACCCGACCTCAATCAGTCCGTTATACCGGTCCAGCTCCTCACGCGTCAGCAGTCCGCGAACTTGTACACTGCAGTGGCGCATCCTAGAGGAATCTGCCTTTCTTCAGCACCAGCGGAATACCGCCGATGATGAACAGATAACGCATGTCCACAACCTTCTTCAGCTGCGCCGCTGTCCAGCCCTTATATTTCTTGTCGCCCACTACAGCGATGCCTTGGCCTTTGCCCAGCGAAGCTACAGTGCCTTTGTTGCTGAAGGCAAATTTCTTCGGCTGCTGGCTGCGGATTGCGGCCACCAGATTATGGGCACAGCATTCACCCTGCTGCATGGCTATTTGTGCCGTCGGGGGATACGGACGTCCTTCCGGATTGATCATCAGGGAGCCGTCGCCGATAATAAAGATATTCTCATGTCCCGGTGCGCGCAGATATTCATCTACCTTCACCCGTCCGCGCATAGCTTCAAACCCCGCTGCTTCAATCAGACGGTTGCCGCGGATGCCGCCGGTCCAGACGATGGTTGAAGCCTTGATCTCTTCACCCGTGGCAAGGATAACTCCGCCCGGCAGACATTCCTTGATCGCTACACCGATCTTGAAGGTCACACCCTTCTTCGTCAGCACAGTCATGGCATGCTCTACCAATTCAGGAGCGAAGCCCGGCAGTGCCGTAGGAGCAGCCTCCACGTTGTAGATATTGACCATGCTTGGATCCACATCGAATTCCTTGCACAGCGCCGGAATACGGTCTGCCAGCTCTGCCACAAATTCAATGCCGCTGAAGCCTGCACCTCCGACCACAAAATTAATATGTTCCTGTGCATTATTTTCATTTTTGTATTTGGCGAATTGATACTCGATATGCTCACGGATCAGCCGCACGGAATTGATGCTGCGGATTGTCAGTGCGTACTTGTCCAGTCCCGGAATCCCGAAGGTTTCGGGTTCCCCGCCCAGGGCGATTACAAGATAGTCATAAGACAGCGTGCCGTCTTCCAGAATCACCTTTTTTTGCTGGGTGCGGATTTCCTGCACGGAAGATTTTACGAGATCAATTTTGAATTCATCAATTAATTTTGAAATAGATACGCGGGTATGCTCAATGCTGTCTGTACCTGCAGCAGGCATATGCAGATGGGTTGTGAAATAGTGATACTCATGGCGGTTAACCAGTGTCACATCCGCTTCATTGTAGTTCAAAGCTTTCTGCAGCCGCTGCGCGGTCAAAATACCTCCATATCCCGCGCCTAGGATGACGATTTTTGGAATACTGCTCATGTTCCGGCTCCTTCCAACAGGTGAATCTGTCTATGTGTTATTTTTTGTAAAAAAATTCGGTTTCTTTTGTGAATTTATACACTTAAATTCAGAAGAATTTCCAATAAAACTTAAAGGATTTCCAAAATAGCCATATCCATTGTAAACCTTAGTATCGTTTTAATCAAATATTATCATACAACAAAATGTCACAATTTTCTGCGGAAATCAAGCCTTTGCAGGTCGGCTCCACAATGTTTATAATGTTAGATAAGCCAGTATGGCAATTTGAAACTATCAACTCGGAGGTGTAATATTACGTGACACTAGAGCAATCCGTTCCTATGAGCGATCTGCTGATCATAGGAGGCGGTCCGGCCGGGATGTTTGCCGCTTTTTACGGCGGGATGCGCCAGGCATCGGTAACCCTTATTGAAAGTATGCCCCAACTCGGAGGGCAGCTTGCTGCTCTTTATCCTGAAAAATATATTTACGACGTAGCCGGATTCCCAAAAGTCACCGCACAGGAGCTGGTAGATAACCTTTCCCGCCAAATGGAGCTGTTTCAGTCTGATATCCGGCTGGAGGAGAAAGTTGTTTCACTTAAAAAGCAGGACGAACGCCATTTCGTCATTACTACCGATAAAGCGGAATATCACAGCAAAGCCGTGATCATTACCGCAGGCGTAGGCGCTTTTGAACCGCGCCGTCTGGAGCTTCCGGAAGCGGCGCGTTTCGAGAAAGCTAACCTGCATTATTTTGTCAGCGATCTTAATGCGTTCAAAGGCAAAAAGGTGCTGATCAGCGGCGGCGGCGATTCTGCTGTGGATTGGGCACTGATGCTTGAACCAATCGCTGAGCAGGTTACCCTGATACACCGCAGGGATAAGTTCCGCGCACATGAGCACAGTGTGGAGAACCTGATGGCCTCCAAGGTCAATGTCATTACGCCATCGGAGATCACCGGGCTTCACGGCGAAGAATTCATTACCAAAGTCACTTTGTCCCACATCAAAACCAAAGAAACACAGGAGCTGGAGGTAGACAGTGTCATCGTTAACTTTGGCTTCGTGTCCTCGCTGGGGCCGATTGCCGAATGGGGCATCGATATTGACAGCAATTCGATCGTGGTCGACTCCCGTATGGAGACCAGCATTCCGGGGATCTTCGCCGCTGGGGATATTACCACGTATCCGGGTAAGCTGAAGCTGATCGCTGTTGGATTCGGAGAAGCGCCTACCGCGGTGAACAACGCCAAGGTCTATATTGATCCCGAAGCCAAACTGTCTCCTGGACACAGCAGCAATCTCAAGCTGTAGCCGACCGTTCACCTCTGTTATTCTGCAAATAAAAGGGTATCCTTTCAGGTTGATTGCACTTCAACTTGAAAAGATACCCTATTTGTGCCGCTTGCGGTTAAATGATTGATCTGCTGCAAAGGTATGCTCCGGGCTTCTAGTGCAGAACCGCATGAACTGGAGAGTGTAAGTTCCGTTTACGAATTTCAGCGAGCAGAAGAGCGATGAAATCATGCTCTAATTGCAGTTCTATTGCTCTATGGTAAGAGTCCAAGAGCATCTCATCCGACAATTCAACCATAACGTTCACCTACCTTTCCTTTATTTGAATCTGAATCTATCATAGCAAACTATCATTTTTCGAACAAGCGTTCCCACTATCCACAAGCAACTGTGGAAATCCTGTGCATAATATGTTAGTAAAGGTCTAAAAGTCATTCGCCGCACAGTGGACTATGGGGATAACAGTTATACACAGGATGAATCCACCGGTATTTTGTCTGAAATATTTTTACATTGTTCATAATTCCGTGGAATTTTTTATCATATATTACCTCAAGGATTACACAACTAAACGCAATTCTATCTTATTATTATATTTATCGTCAATTCTTAAAAATTTTTTAATCACTTCGGGCGGGTATTGACCTCCAAAATCCAGATCTTCCCACGGAGGTCCACAGCATAATCAAAGCCAAGCTCACCAATACCCGGAAAACGCCGTTCCAGCAGCTCTATGCAGATCAGGGTCAAGCGCCGCATCTCTGCTTTTTTGGCAGAGGTCCTAACGCGCGGCAATGATCTTCTCAGTCCCTCACGGCAGCTCAGCATCGTTCCTCCTTTGCAGAGGTTTGTCACGAACAGTCCCGGACGCGCCACTCTTCCCACCATCGAACGAAATTCCCAATGCGTTCCGTTCTTCACCACCTTGACCCGGTAATCTATAGGGCGTCCGTCAATCCGGGCCAGCGAGATACCCTGCTGCATTAGATATTTCCGTTTGGCCTTAAATAAGTCGAGTGACCGCTTCATGGAGGAGAAATCCCTATACATTCTTGTACTGTGCATATGTGTGAAGCCGTATCCCCGGCTGTTCCGGAACACTTTGATCACCCCAAAACCGCCACCGCCAACAATAGGTTTGATTACAACCGTTCCGTATTTCCCCAGCATCCCTAACAACCCAGCAGCGCTATATTCCATCGTTCTCGGAATGTAACCGGCAATCCGCGGATCGCTGAGCAGCGCCTCGGTTTTCAGCCACTTGCTGGCCAGTTGTCTTCCCGCCATTGTTCTCCCTCTCCTTTCACATTCCCAGCCTACCCTATACTTTACTCAGAACAGGCCGCGCCCTCCTGTATGATTGTCCGTATGATTGGGAGCGCACAGCAAAAAAGGGCATATAGCCGCCAGGCCTTATGTCCTATCTATCCTATATGGGTGGCAGCGGGGCTGCTGCAAATTCTGACAAGTCTCTTCTGCGGCAATCGACAGCAACCGCCGGGTATGGGGACCGCCGCAGAGTCTGTCGGATTCTCTGTTCATACGGCGTAGCCCGCCAGCCACTTTTTGCTGGAAAATCCTTAAAATCCATTGTATTATGACCTGGAGGGGAGGACTCTTCATGGCAGAACTCTTTGAAATGCTGTACTGGGTGGCAATGGTTGGAATGACCGTCGTTCTGGCAGGAATCACGGTTCTTGTCTGCGCACTAGGCTTCAAATTCATCAAAGACCAGCGCCGGGTCCTCGGCACGGGCTGCATCGCCTTTTCTCTGGGCGCCGCCGCACTGGTCGTATTTATGATTAACTTCAAGTTTATTATTCCTGCATGATTAAAAAGACATTTTAGTTTCGCTATTTCCAGCGCCCTGTTACAGAGGTTTTCTGTACAGGGTTTTTATTATACTCTATGAAAAAAAGAGCCGATGGCTTGTGCTGATAGACAGCTTGATTCGCTGATATTGTCTTGATTTTGCAGGAATATAGGATTTACCTACACATTTACGGATGAGCAACTACGTGACTTTTAAGCATACATGTTCTTGTCTCTTTACAAATCAATAAATCCAAGGACTTCATCGTTGACTAGAAATTTCACTAATTCTTTTGCTTCTTCAAGATTTTCATCGATAACTTATCGATTCAGTTGAGATGGATTCACTTTCTGAATTTGCACAATGATGTCAAATGTTTTACCCAATGATACATTAACAGTTTTAGGAATGTCTGGTCCTTCGGTAGTTATTCCAGCGTAAATGGGATGTTGCTCGTTTAGCCAGGTTTTTGTCACTCCGCTTGCCTTACGTAAATCAACAAAATACTGGTCGTAATTGACTTGTCCAAAATTATAGTTATAACTATTCGGGTCATCTGATTTTAATGTTCCATAGGGCCCAAATTCTTGGTTAGTGTTATTAACATTGTAACGTCCCTCATAGACAGATGTTCCAATGGATACATACCGTTTCCCGTAATGTTCTGCTAAATACTGCCCAGCTACTTTAGGGTATACGAAAGGGATCATATTTGTTTTCGAAACATGTCCATTATGGCCCCACACGATTGTTTTTCCTACATGTTCTTCTGTCCACTTCGCATTTTCATACATGGCTATATCATGTTTCAAATAAAAGTCCTTCGGGTTATCAGGGTATGAAGCTGCCATTGTCGTAAATTGCTCAATAATACGGGCATTTTGTTTGATCCATGCGAACTCTTGGGATTTTCCATTCAGCTTACTTTTATTTTGTTCTAATATCGTGCTGATTTGTTTCGCAATTGAAACATATTGTTCTTTCTTTTCTTTCTTAAGGCTGCCAAAGGTATCTATATCCTTTGTTACAGGAATAAGGCCTTCCATCTTTTTTTCAAGAAGAGTTGCAAGTTTTGGATTATGTTTCTTTACATACTCTATGATATTGTTATAAACATTCTCGTTTACGGTTTGTATATCCATCCCGATGATCCGTATTTTGGATTTATGTTTTAAATCAGCATTATATTGGCGTATCCATTGAAGTAGATCTATGATTTCTTTCGTGTTAAATGTAGGCGTTAGATATTGGCTTGGGTCCCCTTTACCCGTAAGAACATAGCGATCGAGTCCCAATGCTCTGTCCCATCCCTCTTCTAACACTATGGCGTTAAAGCCCATTCCATGTACCAAATATTTAACAATGCGATGTTTCATTGTAAAAACCTCATGAGCTCCATGCATCGCTTCACCTAATCCAACAATTGTAGCTGATCCTATCATATCCTTAAGCGGACCTAAATCATTAAGAGATGCTGTTGGATCCGTTGTCTTTAATGGCATTGCATGCTCTTCTAACCATTTTATCTGTTCGGCTAGTTGATTTGTGTTGTAGGGAGCTGTAACAGAAACTTCTGCTTTCGAAGTTGCATAAGCACCTCCTGTAAAACTAGTTAGAGTGATCATAGAAGCAGCAATTGCGATACCCATTTTCTTTTTCATAAAATCCTCCTGATATACTTTATAAATTGGTTGGTTAAGATAAATATATTCTAGCTTCTAAAATTCTCTTATTTCTTACTAGATTCTTAAGTAAACCTTACGATGCTTATGTATATACAAAAAAACAAAGCAGCTGCAATCCTTATAGTTGAAGGATCACAACTGCCTCATCCAGTTTTGTGACTACTGCATCGCATTATAGAGCCTTTTTGCCCGCTCAAACGCTTTATCCGATACGCAGGGAATCCACTTGCTCCAGCACTATCGTCTTCCTCTCAGCAGCTCATATTCCGGCTTTAAAATCGAATACTGGTATGAATCATGCCATCTCCCCTTATGCCACATATGCTCCCGCAAATGTCCCTCGTAGACCATACCCAGCTTTTGCATGACTTTGGCTGAGCCCGCGTTCTCCGGACGGCAGGTCGCGTAGATCCGGTGCAGATTCAACTCCAGAAATCCGAATTCAAGTAATGAAGCAGCAGCCTCTGAGGTATATCCCTGTCTCCAAAACAGCGGATTGAAGCAATAGCCGATTTCCCCTTGCCCCGGTTCACTGATGTGAATGCCAGAGCCGCCGATCAGTTGATCCGTCTCTTTCAGAACTACGGCAAATTCAAAATCCTTCCGCGGAAGCTGGCTCTGCCATTCCAAGGTCAGATCAATATAACTTCTTGTTTCCTCTTTCGAGTTCGGTCCCCATATCATATACTTGGCTACCAGAGGGTCAGCAGCATATGCATGCACAGCTTCCATATCTTCATAAGTGAACTCCCGAATGATTAGCCGTTCTGTTTGTAGCTGCAAGATTACACCTGCTTTCTTAGTTATGTAAATTTTCGTCTCCCTTGATGAACTCTACTCTGGTTCGTGTTGGCTCTGATCCGGTCAGCCTAAATCCGGTTGACAACTCCTATCCATATAAGTATCATACTGACTCTAAAACAATCAAATGATGCCGAGCGCATCCGGATTTTTCAAGCTTTGTCGGATGAGAAACGGATTGAAATTATCCGTTTTATAAAACAATCAGAGCTGCCCCCCATTTGCGGGGAGGTTGGCTTGCGGAAGGAAAGAACGGCCGTTCACTTGGCTGGCGAAACAAAGACAATATAAGTTAAATTGTTAACAAGAAATGTCGTAACTTTATCTTACAACAACATTCCCTGTTATCAGAAGAATAATAAAGCTGTAGACTGACTGGGCTGCGCGCCGGTGTGCAGTGACCGGTATGTCCGCCGAAGGCCAGCTGGCTATCACCGGTCCATTGCTCAGTCTGCTACTTTATGTCCTTCTGTGTGTTTTCTCCATAAGCTTGTCCATAGAAACGGAACACCGAACACAGGATCCTTCACCGTGCATTCCTTCATCATTCGAATCTCCACCAGCTCAAAATATCCGCCAAAGATTTCGCGTAATTTCTCTTGGCTGTAGGCTTGTCCGCCGTGCATGCTGCGATCCCGGTAGACATCCCAGTCGCTTATTTCCATGGCTCCCCCCATTTCCGTAAACCCGGGAGCAAAACAGGTTAATCCAAAATAACCCCCGTCCTTCAGCGCATGATGGATCATTTCAATATACCCGATACGCCGATGGGGCCACAGGTGGTGCAGACAGCCTGCATCATAGACCAGATCATATCCGGACTGGGGAGACAGCTCAAAGACCGATCCGCAGGTAAAATTCACCGTGGCATTCTTTTCAGCAGCCCGCTCATTTGCCCAAGTAATAGCTTCTTCTGAAAGATCCACCGCATCCACATCAAAGCCATGGAGAGCAGCATAAATCGCATTCCGCCCAGGCCCGCAGCCCAGCTCCAGCATCCGTCCGCCCTGGAATCTCCCGGAATCCAGATAAGAAACGAGATTCTCGTCAGGCTTATCTGCAAAAAACGGAATCTCCTTCGTCCGGTCACCATAAAATTGGTTCCAAAACGGGGCGGGCTCCCTCATCAGCGAATCCAGCATGCTGAGCAAATTCTCCATGCTTTTAATCGTTTCCGGCATCTTGAGCATCTCCTAGAATAGATATTTTGCTATCTCCACATTTACACTGAATCATTAGCTGCACTTTCTTCAGTTCTTCATCGATGGTGCTGCATATCGAATCGACGATCGGGTTTATCGGGGAGGAAAGCACTCTATTGCACCCCTAATGCCTCTTTCATCAATTGTTCGGGGTAGCCGTTTAGTTTTATCAAGGGACTCCGATTGTTTTTTTGATTAATTACTATACTGTTCATTTCTTGAGGTGGGTAATGCAAAATCAGGATCCCTGTCATCTTGACCATATCTGTCATAGAACCCAGAACGCTTCGATTGCTGGTTTTGGTGAACTTTATTTTATTTGCTTTACTCACGTATTCCGTGATTTTTGAATCAGGGATTTTATCGGCTTGCAGGTTCTCTATTAGGGAATTAACGAAGAGCTGGTTAAAGTCTTTAAAATGTACCTTCTTCACTCCAAATAAAATGAAGTTATACCGCGTCTGATTGTTCATAAAAATCACGTTATTCTTATTGGACATTCGAAAGACATTCGCATGCCACCTATATAATTCATCCTCTATTCCATTGTCCTGTTCTTCTACAAAAGTACCCAACTCAAAGAGTTTCTTCGTCAAGGCTATGGTGGTCATGCTGGTTCTCCCTTCGAGGAAAGTTTTCCTTTTCATCTTGTGCACTATAATACCCGGTTCTTCCAGTATACCAGCCTAACTAAATACTGGAAACAGATTCGCCCTCCTGCTGCAGAGCACAAAAAAAGCCTCCAGGTGCAGGCCTGAAGGCTTCTATACAGCGCAGACGTTATATGAATTGAGAAAAGCAATAGACGCCCTAGTCTTAGGTGGAATTTCTCCACTAAATTATGGCATTCTGTTAGCTCAGCAGCATTTAGTGGGATTTTCTCCACTTATTTTGGAGGAATTCCGCTGATACCGCTTAAGTGGGCCATTTTAGTTGTACTTATTCCACCTAATGAGGTCCCAGCAGTCAAAAATCTCGGATTAGTGGGAGAAATTCCACTTAACTCCATAGCTCAGCTACCTCAGTTTCAGCTCCACCGTCCGTGTAATTCCGCTGCACCCAAATGCTAGCCTCAATTCCTCAATCCGCAGCGCTGAGACACGAATCATTCGCTTATATCCGCGCGGATCAAACATCGGCTGCAGCTAAGTCAGCAGCAATTCCACTTCAGCCGGGGTTTAGCATGGCTCCGCCGCAGGCTTGCCGGCATCGTCCTTCGTACGGAAGCTTGAGCCGCAGCCGCAGGTGGCGGTGGCGTTCGGGTTGTTGATGGTGAAGCCGCCGGTCATGCCGGATTCCTCGAAGTCGATCTCCAGACCGTTCAGGTAACGGATATCATCCTTGCTAACGACAACCTTCATGCCCTGCACATCCATATAGACGTCCTGGTCCGTCTCGTTGTCGTCGAAGCCCATGGCGTAGGAGAAGCCGCTACAGCCGCCCTCGGTTACACCAAGACGAAGGAACATGTTCGGGATTTCCTGTTCAGCCAGCATGGTCTTGAGTTGTCCTGCTGCTGATTCACTGATTGTAATCATAGTCTTAACCTCCTGAAAAAATATTCTGTATTCTACAGCCTGCCCGGCCAAAAGTAACTGTCTATATAAAAATAAGTATACTCCACTATCCCCCTGCCCTCAAGTCCAAACTGCACCTGCGCGGCACAGTTAAACATACGAATCCATCTTCTCTCAGCGGTTGCTCGCCCCCGATGAGAGGTTTATAATAGGTAAAGCGATATGCGAAAATTCGGAAAATTGTCACGCAGTCAGCTGACATCGCAGCTTTTTGTAATGGACGGCCACTCCCTAAGTTTGTTTTGGGAATGATTCTGCGATGCGCTTGCTTCGCCAAAACCTTCAGGAGGAAATCATATGTCTACTCTTATAACACCCCAGACCGATGCCAGAATGGCGAACATTATCGACAAGGTTCGCGGCGGAGAAAGATTAAATTTGGAAGATGGCGTTTATTTATATGGAAGCAACGATTTGCTTACCATCGGCCAGCTGGCCAATGAGGTTAATCAGCGGAAGAACGGCAACAAGGTATATTTTATCGAAAATATGAGCTTATATTTCACCAATGTCTGCGAAGCACACTGCGCATTCTGCAATTTCCGCAAAGATGACGGTGAAGAAGGCGCTTATACCCTTTCCGGTCAGGAAATGGTGCAATATGTCGAACAGCATATCCATCCCGGAGTGCGTGAGTTCCATATTGTCGGCGGCCATAACGATAAGGTGCCCTTTCAATATTATGTTGATTCGCTCAAGGCCTTGAACGAAGCGTTCCCGCAGGTGACTTTGAAGGCCTATACAGCGGCAGAGATTGATTTCTTCACGCGAATCAGCGGACTGAGCATCCGCGAGGTGCTGGAGGAGCTGCGTGCTGCCGGACTTCAGTCTCTTACTGGCGGCGGGGCAGAAATTCTGTCCGACCAATACCGGAAAAAAATGCGTGTCAACAAAGCCAATGTAGAGGAATATCTGGAGGTTCACCGGACCGCACACCAGCTTGGGATGAAGACTCATACCACAATGCTGTACGGATCGATTGAATCGCATGAGGACCGTGTACGTCATATGCTGCAGATCCGCGACCTGCAGGATGAAACAAACGGCTTCATGGTGTTCATCCCATTGTCCATGCAGCCCAAAAACAAGAATGCCGGCATTATGCGCCGCAACTCGGCTTACGAGGATCTCAAAACGATTGCGATCAGCCGGTTAATGCTGGATAATTTCGATCATATTAAGGCTTACTTCATTAATATCGGGGCACAGCTTACCCAGGTTGCCCTCAGCTTTGGCGCTTCGGATGTGCACGGCACGATTCTGAAGGAACGCATCAGCCATGCGGCCGGGGCCCTGACACCGGAAGGGCTGACCCGTGAGGAGCTGATCTGGCTGGTGAAGGGTGCCGGAAAGATTCCAGTCGAGCGGGATACCTTCTACAACGAAATTAAGGTATACGAATAGCCGCAAGCCGGAGTCTGCCGGCAGCTGCTGCAATGACCATAACCTGAGCCATATTCGAAAGGAAGATGTCATGAGAACATTACTCGTCTTGGGCGGCGGCTACGGCGGCCTTGCCCTTATTCAGAAATTACTCGACAATCATCTCCCCCATGATGTGGAAATTGTTTTGATTGACCGGATGCCTTACCAGGGAATCAAGACGGAATACTACGCCCTGGCTGCGGGTACCGTCACCGATTTCCATCTGCGCATCCAGTTTCCGTTACATCCCCGTCTAACGGTACGTTATGGCGAAGTAGGTTCCATAGATCTGGAGAGCCGGATGATATTTCTGAATACGGGAGAACCGATATCTTACGACATTTTGGCTATTGCTCTGGGCTGCACAGATAATTATCACAATATTCCAGGCGCAGAAGAGCATACCTGCAGCATTCAGAGCTTCTCGGGTACACGTGAGACTTACCGGCGTCTGAATGATGTGAAGCCTTACGGAACCGTTAACATTGTGGGCGGAGGACTTAGCGGAGTGGAGATTGCTGCAGAGCTGCGGGAAAGCCGGCCGGATCTCAACATCTCTATTCTGGACCGTGGAGACCGTGTGCTGTCCTCTTTTCCAGCGAAGCTGTCGCAGTATGTGGAGGAGTGGTTCAGTGAGCATCACGTGGAGACGCTGGGTCATATCTCCGTATCCCATGTCGAAAAGGATGCCATCTTCAATGGCACCCAGGCTATTCCCGGTGACGTGACCGTATGGACCGCAGGCATCCAGCCGGTGCAGGTCGTGCAGCAGCTTGAACTGCCAAAGGACCGGGGCGGACGGATTATTGTAGGGCCTTACTACAATGTGGCCGATTACCCAGAGGTCTATGTGATTGGCGACTGTGCCAGCCTTCCCTTCGCGCCAAGCGCACAGGCGGCCGGAGCGCAGGGTGAGCAGGTGGCGCAGATCATGCAAGCCCTGTGGCGTGATGAAACGCCGAAGCTGCACAAGATCAAGCTGAAGGGCACCCTTGGCTCTCTAGGCAAAAACGCTGGTTTTGGCTTGATGGGCCGCCGCTCTGTCATGGGGCGGGTTCCCCGTTTGCTGAAAAGCGGTGTGCTCTGGATGTCCAAACGGCATTTTGGCTAAAACAGGAGCCTGGGACTAATCGATCTCAAGATTGTCCCAGGCTTCTTGTTCTTTTATTGCCGCCTCTATGGCCGCTTCAAGCTCTTCCGGTGTTTCCGCTTCAATGATCTCACCGTCAAGCATGGCGAACGGCTGCAGATAGCATTGTCCGCAATTGTTCAGACAGCCATACTCAATGACATCGTATTCGGGATTGAGTTCCAGCTTGCGCTTGAGCGGTTCTGTGCCGTGTCCGATATTGCTGGCACAAAATTCAATAAGTGGTCTCATGATGTTCTCCTTATTCTGTGTGAACCATTTTATTTTTTAACTTTTTGTACTATAATAAGCATACGAAAGGAGTGATTGAGAAATGAGTGAGAATGCACAAAGCACCACCATGTATGATGAAGTACTGGAAGTGCTCGATAAACTTCGTCCGTTCCTGCAGCGCGATGGCGGCGACGTCGAACTGATCGATGTTGAAGACGGCATTGTGAAGCTGAAGCTTATGGGTGCCTGCGGCAGCTGCCCAAGCTCCACGATCACGCTCAAAGCCGGGATCGAACGCGCCCTCCTTGAAGAAGTTGAAGGCGTAGAAGAAGTTATTCAAGTATTCTAATCCCGTTGTATAACAATCCCGGCCTCGGATGAAGAAGGCCGGGATTTTTTTTTATTATAGTGGATTTCACATTCGGGATCAACCTTGAGCACCAGTGCGGAAGCAACCTTAGGAATAAATCTGAATCTGCAAAAAGACCAGGGGTGTTCCGCAGCCGTCATGGCTATCGGATACCTCTGGTCTTTACTATCAGATGTTCAGCTCAAGAACCCAACTTAGAATGCCGGAATGATTGCTCCTTGGTATTCCTTTTCAATAAAGGCTTTGGCTTCCGGGGAAGTCAGAGCTGCAGCCAGCTTCTGAATGGCATCGGAGTCCTTGTTGTCAGGACGGGCTACCAGCAGATTGGCATAAGGAGAATCTGTTCCTTCGATGAACAGAGCGTCCTTGGTTGGAACCAGCTTCGCTTCAAGAGCATAGTTGGTGTTGATCAGGGCAAGATCTACTTCATCCAGCTGGCGGGGGAGCATAGCGGCTTCAAGCTCTACAATTTTGAGATTCTTCGGGTTCTCCGTGATATCGGCCGTAGTAGAGGTAATATTTGTATCGTCCTTCAGCTTAATCAGGCCATTTTTGGCCAGCAGGATCAGCGCACGGCCGCCGTTGGTGGCATCGTTCGGAATCGCTACTTTTGCACCGTCAGCCAACTCGCCGATCGATTTGATTTTTTTGGAGTAAGCACCAAAAGGTTCTACGTGAACCGCTGTAACGGATACCAGATCCGTGCCGTTCTGCTTGTTCTGATCATCCAGATAAGGTTTGTGCTGGAAGAAGTTCGCATCCAGTTCTCTCTCAGCCAGCTGCGTATTTGGCAGAATGTAGTCGGTAAATTCCTTGATTTCCAGCTTGATGCCCTGTTTCTCCAGAAGCGGAGCAATAGCCTTAAGAATTTCTGCATGCGGTTTTGGCGATGCGCCAATCACCAGGGTTACCGGTTCAGCAGCAGGTTCGGTTGTGGGCTCTGCGGAAGCATCCGCAGCCGGAGCGTTCGTGGCAGCGGAGTTCGCCGAATTATTGGTATTATTGTTGCCGCAGGCTGCCAGCACCAATACCAAGGTCAAGCTGAAGAACGTGAGCAATACTTTTTTCATCTGTAAATCCCCCTCTATAAATGTTATTGAATGAATAAGGCTCTATATGGATGTTCCTTATTTCCGGGTAAAATGTTGTACCAGCCGGTCACCGGCCATTTGCAGCAGCTGCACCAGAATAACCATAAGTGCCACTGAGATAATCATAACTTCCTTCTCATAACGGTAATAACCGTAACGGATAGCTAGGTCTCCCAGGCCTCCGCCGCCGATCATCCCCGACATCGCTGTGTAGGAGACTAGCGTAACGATGGTAATAGTCACTCCGGCCAGCAAACCTGGACGGGCTTCAGGAAGAAGCACACGCCAGACGATTTGGCTTGTGGATGCCCCCATCCCTTGCGCCGCTTCGATCACACCACGGTCCACCTCACGCAGTGCCGTCTCCACCAATCTGGCGAAAAACGGAGCCGCGCCGATAACCAGCGCCGGAATCGTCCCCAATACGCCAATTGAAGTCCCCATAATGGACTTGCTCAGAGGAATCAAGGCAACCATCAGGATAATAAAAGGCACAGACCGCAGGATATTTACAACGAACGATAATACCGAGTAAATCGACCTGATTAAGAAATGATTTGATCTGCCCCATAAATATAACACAATTCCGAGTGGTAAACCAAGAATAATTGTGAAAATTCCGGAATAAGCCAACATTCGAAGGGTAGCTATGCCCGCATCCAGCATTTCTTCCCAGTTAATCTCGTTAAAGTTCAAGCCGCCCATTAGGCAAACACCTCCACTTCAAGACCTTGTGCCGCCAGTTCGGCAAGGGTCGCCTCGACGGCTTGAGCGCTTCCTTCAAAGCGAACCAGAAGCTGGCCGTAAGGCATATCTTTGATCGTTGAAATCGTCCCCTGGAGGATGGCAAAGTCTACACCTGTTCCCCGAACCACATGGGATAGAGTAGATTCATAGGTTTTTTGTCCAAGAAAAGTGATTTTGACGGATTTGCTGTACTTATCATGCACTGCCTCCAGTGCAGCACGGAGCGGCCCTTCATGCTGGTTTTCACTGCGGATGAAATCCTTCGTCACTTCATGCTGAGGCTTCAGGAAAACCTTTGCCACTTCCCCTTGCTCCACAATCCCCCCGCCGTGAATCACCGCAACCCGGTCGCAAATGCTCTGGATCACATGCATTTCGTGGGTTATCAGCACAATGGTCAGATGAAACTTCCGGTTAATATCCAGCAGCAGCCGCAGGATGGAATCGGTTGTCTGCGGGTCCAGCGCCGAGGTGGCTTCATCGCAGAGCAGCACTTCGGGATCACTGGCCAGTGCGCGGGCTACACCCACACGCTGCTTCTGGCCGCCGGAGAGCTGCGCCGGATATTTGCGGCCGTGCTCTTCCAGCCCTACAAGCGCCAGCAGCTCCAGTACCTTGCGTTCAATCTGCGCCTTTGGCGTGCCAGCCAGGCGCAGCGGGAAAGCAATATTATCGTAGACCGTCGCAGAAGACAACAAATTAAAATGCTGAAAGATCATCCCGATCTTGCGCCGCTGTTCCTGCAGCTGTCCCTGGCTCAGTGAGGTTAATTCTACTCCATCGACCCAGACTTCGCCTTCCGTAGGGCGTTCCAGCAGATTGATGCAGCGGATCAGTGTGCTTTTGCCCGCCCCGGAATGGCCAATTACCCCAAAGATCTCACCCTTTTTTATCGACAGGTTAAGACCCGAGAGCGCCATTGCAGCTTTGCTGCCTTTTCCGTATACTTTGGTCAAACCTTTCAGCTCTATCAAACTAATAATCCTCCCCCAAATAACCCTTATAAAAAACTAAAAAGACCTCTTACGATCGATTGCAGATCGCAAGAGGCCCCGTGATTGTATTAACCCTGCCTTCTCATCTGCCAACGACCGTAAACTGCACGGCATTGTAGGAATTAGCACCATGACATTTGTACAGAGCACCATGTAACGCATTCCATACAAATCGGTTGCCGGGCTTCATCGGGCCTATCCCTCCGCCGCTCTCGATAAGAGTTTATTATGAAGTTAGCTGCCGAAGCATGTAAGATGCTAATGCAAGCTCAAGTATAGTAATTTTCAGGTTTTTTGTCAAAGGGAACTTTTTACTTAGGATGATGGCCTGTTCTTAGGTTTGCAGCGATTTTGCTCTTATGCCACTGCTCATTGCTGTACCTGAATGAAGCTGCCAAAGATTTGCAGACCATTTCCAGACTCTGCTGCAGATCCTCCAGATGACTGTCCAGATCCTCCAGCCGGATTTTATCATGAAGGCCCTGATGCCGCTGCCACAGATCATCCTGCATCTCGGCGTTCATGTAATGAATCTCGGCGTTGCGGCGCTTGCGCAGATTTTCGAGCGGTTCACGGTAGGCATTCTTGATCGTCTCCAGTTCGCCGGCAAGGGCTGTATGCTTTTCATGCAGCTGAAACTGGCGCAGTACAGTGAAATAGGAGAAATGGGCTTTGACTTTGCTGGTATTCAGGTCATACAGACTGTTAAGAACCGTGCCCAGCTTGTCCAGCAGTGAGAATACACGAATGAAGCCATTTTTATAAAAATAAACATAACGCGCATATTCCCCCTGCTCCTTGGGGGACATATCATCCATATAACCCGCTACAACGGATTTGCGGAAAAAAGCAGCCGCGAACCAGCTTTGCTCCAGCTCGTCCAAGGAGGAGATCAGCCCGCGCGTCCAGATTTCCAGCTTGCGGTATTCATGATCCAGGTCTTCATGGGTGTTCATCTCCCTGCGCAGCATGGATGCCACCTTCGCCATATTGTCCATGGCTTCAGCCAGCACACCACTGTTCTCGCGGGGCGGTTCTCCGAGTAATATCCGCAGCATCCTTCATCCTCCTCAGTGTGGGAAATAGCTGTTCCAGTTGCGGTCGACCCGCTGGACAATATCCTCGTGTGGAACCAGTTCCTCCGGGTAATTCCGTTTCATCCGGGCATCGATCACAAGGGGCAGCTTATAGCCGATATGATGGCTTTTGATCTCGTATTCGGCGTAGATATCACTGGCCGGATCGAACCTAGTGAACACCGTCCACAGGAATGAAGTTTGCGTGCGCACCGTTTCCTGGGCATTATCCACTACAAACACCAGCGGCCAGGCCGTTTCCTGTGCACGCAGAGCTGCGATTAGCCGGGAAGGAAGCTCAGGATCTTCTTCATAGGATGCACCGGAAACAGCCAAACATCCCCGGCAGTAAGGAATTGCCTCTGTAATACCCGGGAGAAGACCTTCTGTATAAGCAGAAGGCAGCTCACGCACCGGACTTCCCACACCCAGCATGATGGCTTTGCTGCCGTGGTTCATCGCATTGGGTGAAAGGTCTTGCTCTTCCGGGGAGGCATTTCCGTACACCAGGAAATCCGAGGCGGGATTGAAGCGCTCCAGCACACTTTCCAGCAGCTTGGGGAACTCCGCCAGCTCCACGGGTTCATTGGTCAGCAGCAGGAATTTGGTCAGAGACAGCTGGCCTTCCCCGAGTATGCGGTAGGCTGACACCACCGCTTCTCTGGGATAACTCTCCCTTACTACGGCAGACACCAGTGAATGAGGGCCGCATTCGGAGTACTCCCACAGCGCTTTGACCGAAGGCATCAAAAGCGGGTATGCGGGGGCCAGCAGCCGCTGTATGTATTCCCTGAGATAATAATCCTCCTGGCGCGGCTTGCCGATGATCGTTGCCGGATAGATAGCATCCTTGCGGTGCCAGATACGCTGCACATGCATAACAGGGAAATCGCGGGGTGTGGAATAAAATCCATAGTGATCCCCGAGCGGCCCTTCCGTTCGCCGCTCATGGGGCGCAATCAGTCCCCGGATGGCAAATTCCGCTTCGGCGGGAATCCGGTGTCCGCCCATCGGGTCCTTGACCATCTGCAGCTTGCCGCCCAGCACAAGCGATGCCAGCAGCAGCTCGGGCAGACGTTCCTGCACAGGAGCTGCAGCAGCGGCTATCAATGCCGGCGGCCCGCCAAGAAAAACGGACACGGGCAGCGGCTCGCCAAGCTGCTCTGCCTCCCGGTGATGAAAGCCGCCTCCCTTATGCTTCTGCCAGTAGACTCCCGCCTTGCTGTCATCATAAACCGGAACACGATATATCCCAAGATTATGGTTTTGCGGATGAGTGATGCTCTCGGTATAGACCAGCGGCAAGGTCAAAGAAGGTCCCCCTTCCCCCTGCCAGCTGGTGATGCGCGGCAGCTCCTTCAGCGGCTCAGTGCTGCGGCAGACCCCAAGCACAGGCGCTTCACCCTGCGGCACATTCCGGGTCCCGACCTTGAGCAGGTCCAGCAGCAGCCGCTTCTCCTTCCAGAGCCCGGATGCTGTTGGAGGCAGCAAGGTTTCCATTGCGCCCATCAGGGTCTTCACCAGCTGCTCGGGACGGGTTCCGAATGCCTGGTTGGCCCGGCGCACCGTTCCGAACAGATTCGTCGCCACCGGAAACGGCGTGTCTTTTACATTCGTGAAGAGCAGAGCCGGCCCCTCCTCCCGCACCACACGCCGATGAATCTCCGCAAGCTCCAAATAAGGGTCCACCGGAGCATCAATCACGGCAAGATCCTTATCCTTGCGGAGCTGTTCAATCCATTGACGCAAATTACCATATCCCAATCTCGTTCCTCCTCAAACAGGGCACTATCCCACAAAAAGTTTGATGAGCGCAGACTATTTATTCGCTCTTTCCAGCTGCCATACGCGCACACTCATATAACACAGAACACCGAAAAGCCCGGCAATCAGGAGAATATGCGCCAGTGCGGCAAATATGTACAGCCGTTCGTTATACAGGGTATGAACAACAGCCGCACCGCTAAGTACTTGCAGCAGGCACAGCACAACTGCTGCAACGCCAAGGGCTCTCAGCTCAGGCTGCGCTTTATGTTTCCAGAAGGCCAGATGTCCAAGGCACGCAACCAGGAGAAACAGCAGTGCAGCCGCAACCCTGTGCATAAAGACCACCGTCACTCCGCCTGACAGCTCAGGGAACCACTCCCCGTTACAGAGCGGCCACCCGGAGCAGCCTCCTTGGGAGTCTGTATGGCTGACATAGGCCCCAATATAAACCACTATATAAGAATATAACGCAGCCGCCCACGTTAAGTTGCGGAAGCCCCTCCCGACACTCTGGCCCGCCACAGGAAGATCATCCCCCCATGCATGTCTGCGTTTCGCCCCCAGGGCAAGCATCAGCGAGCTGGCGAAAGCGATCAGGGAAAAGCCCATATGCAGTGCCATCACCGCAGCCGACTGCGGCCGGATCACCGCGAGCGCTCCCATTCCCCCCTGCACCACCACAAATAAAAGCGTCAGCAGCGCAAACACCAGCAGATCATTCCGCTCACGCGCATAACGCCAAAAAGCAACCATTGAGGCAAGGGACAGCAGACCGGCAAGGCCGCTGAACAGACGATGGGTGTACTCAATGAGAGAACCTATCGTATAGGCAGGAATAAGCTTTCCGTGACATAGCGGCCATTCATTGCCGCATTCCAGTCCGGAACCTGTTTTGGTGACCACGGCTCCGCCGAACAGAGCCATAAACATGATTAGACAAGTGATGTAGCTGAGCCATTTCAATTGCTTCATCGTCAATGAGATCACCCGCATTTTTTATAGGAATGATTAGGAATTAGTCCCTGGTTGAAAGCCTTTGCAGCACCCGATTTAGAAAAACACCGCTTCTGCTCGGGTAGGGCGAAAGCGGTGCAACGTGATTACTTGTGTATGGTCAGATAAACTTCGAGCGCTCTGTCCAGAAACCCTTCGATCTCCTCACGGGATTTGCGCAGCTTGTTCACGAATCTCACGAGCTCGCGGCCATCGCTATACGCAACAAAGCTGGGAATGCCGAGAATATTCTGTTCCTGGCTGACATCGCCTACGGCGTCAACATCCACTTCAACCAGTGTGAGGCGGTCATTATATTTCTGCTCCACATCCGGCATAAACGGGTCGATGAACTTGCAGTCGGAGCACCAGTCGGCTTTAAATACAGCCACGGTCAGACGGGGCGATTGAATCGCCACCTGAAATTCCGCAGGCGAGGTAATTTTATCCATAAATTGAACAGTCCCTTCTGAATTAAGAGTAAGCTGTCTGTTGGTTTTTCTTTAAGTGAATCAAATTGTCAGGAATAAGTCAAATAAAATAGACAGAATAAGACAATCATCACAGATTTATTGTTCGGAACGAATACGTTCAGGCTGCAGCTTCATGAGCGGACCCAGCAGCTTCTGCAGCGGGCGTGGATAACCGGCGATTTCCTGGCGGCTCAGTACTCCCAGAACAATCAGCAGCACAAGATAGACAATAACCACCGCAGCCCCTACAACAAGGCAAGTGATCAGGAACGCCAGGCGGTCAGGCATCATACGGGTAAGAAGCTGCCCCGCCTCGTTCAGTCCGTAGCCAATCCCTCCGGCGGCCAATACGGCAACAGCGAAGCCGCCCCAGCGTTTGCCGAGGATCTCGAAAGGAACGATCGTCTTGAGCATTCTTAAGTTAAGCAGTGTAATCACGATGAAGCACAGCGCCGTGGCAGCAATTATGCCGTAAATTCCGAACAAGCGGCTTAGCAGGAAGTTGGAGCCGAATTTGACCAGCAGACCTGCCAGCACATAGTACATGGAAATCCGTGCTTTGCCCATCCCGAGCAGAATGGAGTTGGTCGTCATCATCGTAATCTGGAAAATCGTCCCTAGGGTCAGCATGGCTACAATGCCGCTGCCATCCAGGCTGCTGAACAGCAGGCCGTTCACGGAATACGCCGCTACAACGAGCGACAGAACAATCGGCGTTCCCGTCAAAATCGAAATTCGCAGCGCCAGCGTGATCTGCCGCTTCAGATGCGCCTCTTCGCGTCTTGCATAGGCGGCCGATATAATCGGAATCAGCGAGGTGCTGAGTGCAATGGACAGCACTGGCGGAATTCCGGCTACACTCTGCGCCCGGCTGCCAAATATCCCCAGGGCCTGAGTAGCGGCTTCCCGCCCGATCTGCCCGCTGAGCAGCGGAACGATGAATGAGGTATCGATAAAGTTCACGACGGGAACCGTAACAGAAGAGAGTACAATCGGTATGGACAGCTTAAAGATATCCTTATAGATCTTCAGCAGCGGAATCCGCGCCTGACTGGAATCGTACAGAGCTTTCTGCTCCTCGCTGCGGCGGAGCTTCATAGCGTAATACAGCATCACGCCAAAAGCCCCGATGCTGCCCAGCACGCTGCCGAAGGAGGCGCCGGCAGCCATCCAGGTATTGCTGTAGCCCTGGCGCAGCAGAATAAAGGCAAGCAGGATCGCCGTGGATACCCGGGCAATCTGCTCAATAATCTGTGAGATGCCGCCAGCCATCATATTGTTGCGTCCCTGGAAATAACCGCGCATCATCGCGATCATCGGAAAGAGCAGCAGCGCCGGGGCAATCGCCCGGATCGCCAGCGTGCTCTCAGGCACCTTGCTATACTCTGCATAGTAGGGAGCCGCTATGTACAAGATTGTACTCATCAGCACACCAACCACCGCAGCAAAAATAAGCGCCGCACGGTATACCTGCTGCGCTTCATGCGGCCGGTTCAGGGCATAACGCTCAGACACCATCTTGCTGAGCGTACTCGGAATACCTGCTGTAGCCAGCGGCAGCAGCATCAAATACACGTTGTTGGCCTGCGTAAATGATGCATTGCCGATATCATTAAATAAATGCTCCAGCGGCACCCGCTGGGCAAGGCCAAGCACGCGGGCCACGAGCGCCGCTGCGGCCAGAATAAGCGTACCTTTGACAAAAGACTCTTTCTTGGTGGACAAACTGTTTCGCCTTCTTCGCTGTTAAATTAATACCGGCCAATCCAGATAAAGAAGAGGACGACCATGGCAATTTGCAGCACGACTTTGACGACCGTGCTGCTGAATAAGCCAAGCAATGAGCCAAAGCTCACTTTCAAGGCTTTGCCGGGCTTGGAGCCGGCGATCAGCTCACCGGCAAATGCGCCAACAAATGGGCCGATCAGCAGGCCAAACGCCGGGATAAGGAACGGGCCCAGAATCAGGCCAATCGTGCTGCCGATCACCGAAGCGCGGGAGCCGCCGAACTTCTTGACGCCCCAGGCCCCGACCACATAATCTGCCACAAACAGCACAACCACGATCAGCGTCTGGGTGATCCAGAATCCCGCACCAAACGGATCAAAGGAAAAGAACCAGCCGTATACGAAAAAAGCCAGATATATCGCCAGTGCGCCCGGCAGTATGGGATATACTGCTCCGGCAAGCCCCACGGCGAACAAAGCAATAATCAAAACCCACCCCAGAATCGCCAATTCCTTCAACTCCCCTCAAACTTAACATGAGCCAGAGTAGCTGCTTGAATAGCTCCCCGGTCCATTCTGATTCTGATATCCGCGACTTCGCGGACTCCAAATCCCTTATGGTGCAAAGGGCATTCCCTCGGTTATTTTCCCGTTGCTCTTCCAGCCGGAGCTTCAATCTCGGTCAAAATATACTTTTGGATCACTTCTGCAATGCCGTCGTTATTGTTCGTAGCCACCACGGCGTCCGCTTCCTGCTTCACAACCTCCTGGGCATTGCCCATGGCTACACCGAAGCCGGACTGCTGAATCGCGGCCAGATCGTTCAGACTGTCCCCTACAGCGACAACCTGGGACATTTCTAAGCCCAGGAGCTTGCAGACCTCCCGGATACCTGAAGCCTTGTTGATACCCAGCGGATTAATCTCCAGATTGGATGGTGAAGAATTCGTAATTTCGAGTCCGCCCAGATCTTGAAGCTGCATCAGCAGCTTATGGCGGATATCATGGTCCTCCGTGGAATACCCGAATTTGAGCCACTCCCGGCCTTCAATATCGCCATCCCAGTTTTCGCGGTTAAAGACTCCGTCCACTGAACATGCCCAGAACCAAGTCCCGTATTCTTCAGCGATTTCAAGCATTTTCTTGACCAGCGCAACATCCATCAGGGAGCGGCGGTACAGCTCCTTCGGCGTACGCCACACCTCACTGCCGTTGACCATAATCATCGGCGTTTCAAGCCCCAGTTGCTCAGCATAAGGCATTGCACCACGGGAGGTGCGTCCGGTGGACAGGCAGACATGAACGCCCGCATCCATCGCTTTTTTAATCCATTCCACCGTTTTGGGGGTAATCCGTTGTTCATCATTCAGCAGGGTTCCATCCATATCCAATGCTAGCAGGCGGTATTTGGCAGTCATTTGCCACCCCTCCATTCTTGTTGGCTCTCTCTATGCAAGAGCAGCTGTGTATTTGTGTTGGCCAAAGTCTCCGTCTTCTCGACTATTATATCAGTTGTTTGTTGTGGCAGTATTTTCGGAATCCTTCCCTGCGGCAGCACCGTCTTTGGCATCTTCTGCCTTCAAGCTTTTCTTAGGCACGCCATCCAGGCCGTACTCCCAATCGTAAGCGTCAAAAATTTTGCGGGCAACCGGCGCGGCACTGTTGGAGCCAAATCCCCCTTCAGGGATAACCACGGCTACAGCCAGCTTCGGATTCTCACGCGGGGCAAAGGCAATGAAAACCCCGTTATCGCGCAGGTCGCCTTTGGCCGATTGCTGTGATGTCCCTGTCTTGCGGGCAAAATCATACGGGAAATCAGAAAATGCAGTTACATCACTGCTCATACCCTTTTTAATTTCCCTCCAGAAGGACGGGTCAAAGTTCGTGACTTCATCAATAACCTCACGTCCAAAGGTCTTAACAACCTTACCGTCGGAGTCTGTGATTTTGCTGACCAGCTGCGGTTTGATCCGTACACCTTCATTGGCAAGGGTGGAGGCATACTGCGCAAGCTGCAGCGTAGTGTAGCTTCCCTGCTGTCCGAACGATGCATAGACCAGCGCCGCCTGGGCACTCCCGGCTGCTTTTGTATTCGTATAGTTGATTTGTCCCAGGAACTCTCTCGGAAGTCCGCTTTGCGTCGACACGCCGAGGCCGAATTCCTTCATATATTTATCCCAGACCTCAATACCCTTGCTTCCATATTTGTCGTACAGCTTCTTGCCGACCATATCCACCATGAAGACGTTGGATGATTTCTCAATCGCTCTGGAGGGGTCCATGGAACCGTACACGTGCCCGGAGGCATTGCGGACTGAGGATTTATCATTTTTCCCGAAAAAGGCGATCCCCTTGTCCTGGTAAGTATCGGAAGTGGAGAAGAACCCTTCTTTCAGTCCGATAAGCACACTCAAAGGTTTGATGGTCGAACCCAATAACAGCACCGATTGAAGTCCATGGCCCGACACCCCGGAGGATATCGGATTGATGGTTCCGTTCTGGTAGTTACTCATAATGCTTTTCCAGACATCGGTAGGCAGTGAGCCTTTCGTCCAGACATTTGTATCATAGTCAGGCATACTGGCCATAGCGACGACATTCCCTGTGTCAACTTCCATCGCTACAGCGTAACCCGTTACGGCATCAGGATGTGTTTTCCCCTGCACGGAATGTGAATGCAGCCAGCTGATCTGTTCTGTAATAGCCTGTTCTGTCTTAAGCTGGATGTTTTTATTGATGGTCATCCAGATGTCATTCCCCTTTACAGGAGGAACCACATCCTCGACTTTTTCGGCCATATTCTGCGGATTAACGGAGATCACCTGATAGCCGTTTTTGCCGCGGAGTTCACGCTGATACTGCAGCTCCAGACCGTCGAAGCCGACAAACTCATCATCCTTGTAGGTCAATCCAGGGTCATTATCGATATTTTTCATTGCATTTTGGATGTTTTTGTAAATATCCAGACTGCCTGAGGACTTGAAAGGCTTGATATAACCTACAGTCTGCACCGCGACCGTATCTTTATTATAATGGCGGTTGCTCTCCTCGACGACTTCAAGGCCCGGATACTCCTCTTTGTGCTCCATGAAATAAGCCACTTCCTTGGGAGTAAGGCCAGCTTTGATCCGCCGGGCCATAAAGCCGGAATACTTCTTAAAATCGCGGTCCAGGGAGTTAATTACATTGTTAACCGTCAGCTTTTCTCCATTCGGATCGCCATACTTATTGAAATTCTCTACCAGATTGTTCGCCAGCGCGTAGGTATTAGCCCGAGCCTCTGGAGTAAACGATGTTTCACCTGTTTTCTTATCTTTAGACTTGGCAGTATATTCTTTGGTAAGCGTGATATACAGGGATTGCACAGAGCTGGAATAAGCGATTTCCTCGCCTCCGGCGGCGCGGATCGATCCCCGTATGGCTGCGAGCGGCACATTTTTGGTATCACGGCTGGTCTCCACCTCTTTTAAGTTGGGACCTTCCACAAACTGTACAACGGCAAGACGGATAATGATGACGCAGAAAATAATAAACGTGCTGAAGAAAAACACGTTGAGGCGCAGGCCAAGCGAGCTCTTGCTGTCCTTCTCGTCCTGGGGAGAGGCCTGCTTACGGAAAACACTCACAGTCTTTCACTCCTCTACATCTTAAAATAAACCTTTTATTCCAGTGTTGACTCTGTGGCAGGAGATACGTTCTTTCGGGGGACTCCATTCAGTCCGTATTCCCAGTCATAGGCGTCAAATATTTCGCGTGCTACCGGGGCTGCACTATTCGATCCAAAACCGCCCTCCGGAATCACTACAGCTACAGCCAGCTTGGGATGCTCCCGTGGAGCGAAAGCGATAAACACACCGTTGTCACGCGTCACTCCGTACGCATCCATTTCGGAAGTGCCGGTCTTGCGTGCAAAATCATAAGAAAATCCGTCAAATGCCTTGACGGCAGTGTTCATCCCTTTTTTGATCTCCTTCCAATAGGAAGGGTCGAACGAAATGGTGCTTAGCACCTCACGGTGAAACGCTTTGACGGTCTTGCCTTCCGCATCGGTGATTCTGCTGACCAGCTGCGGCTTGATCCGCTCCCCCTCATTGGCGAGAGTTGCTGTGTACTGGGCCAGCTGCAGCGCTGTATATTTGCCTTTCTGGCCGAAGGAGGCGAAGACCATGGATGCCTGGGTGCTGCCGGCCGCCTGGGTATCCATATAATCACCCAGTCCGGCACTTTCATTTGGCAGGCCGCTTTGTGTAGATACGCCCAGTCCAAAAGCCTTCAAATATTGGTCCCAAACCTCAGGCGTCTTGCCCCGATACTTCTTGTACAGGGGATCACCGACCATATCGATCATAAACGCATTGGATGATTCCTGAATCGCTTCAGCCGGACCCAGCGGTCCCAGTACATGGCCTGAGGAATTTTTTACTGAGGACTTGTCGTCTTTGCCGAAATAAGCGATCCCTTTGTCGTTATAAGTATCGCCGGTAGAGAACAAGCCTTCATTTAACCCAATCAACACACTTAACGGTTTGACCGTGGACCCCAAATAGATCACTGACTTCAAGCCGTTCCCGGAAATCCCGGAGGTAGTATCGTTGATGGTTCCGTTTAAGTAGTTGTTTTCGATTGCAGCAAACACCTCTGGCTCTACTCTATCCGCAGTCCAGACGTTAGTGTCATAATCAGGCATACTGGCCATGGCCACCACATTTCCAGTGTCCACTTCCATGGCAACAGCGTAGCCGGTCAGGGCATCGGGATGGAGTTTCCCTAGCACCGGATGGGTATGCAGCCAGCGGATCTGATCCATAATCGCCTGCTCGGTCTTCATCTGTACGTTCTTGTTGATCGTCATCCAGATGTCGTTCCCCTTGACCGGAGGTACTGATTCAATGATTTCTTCGGCCATATTCTGCGGATTTACGGAAATGGTCTGGTAGCCGTTTTTCCCGCGCAGCTCCCTGCTGGTATTGCTGTTCGAGGCCATAAGCACCTACAAATTCATCCTCTTTATACGCTAAGCCGGGATCGGCATTATTTTTTTTCATCGCACTGCGGATATTCTTATAAAGGTCCAAACTGTCTAAGGATTTAAAAGGTCTGATATAACCCACCGTCTGCACAGCTACCGTGTCCTTGTCATAATGGCGTGCAGCCTCTTCCACAATCAAAAGACCGGGATACTGCTCTTTATGCTCCAGAAAATGAGCCACTTCCTTGGGCGTAAGTCCTGCCTTGATTTTGCGCGGATAGTAGCCCAGCGTTTTTTTGAAATTGAGATCAAGCAGTATTGTAATATCTTCTGCTGTCAGCTTTTTGCCGGACGGATCGCCGTATTGATCGAAGACAGACTCCAGTCTGGCTGCCAGGGAAGCAGTGTTCGCTTTGGCCTTGTCAGTAAATTCATACTCATTGGTTGCCTTATTCCTATTGGTCTCGGTATAGTCCTTAGTTAACGTGATGTACAGGGATTGGACTGAAGTGTTGTACGCGATGTTCTCCCCATCGGCAGCATGAATCCTTCCCCGGATCGCGGAGAGCGGGACAGTCTTAGTCTCCTGATTCTCTTCAATTTCTGTCAAAGCCTCAGCTTCAACGAACTGCAGTGACGCAAGACGGACAATAATGACACAAAAAATAAAAAACGTGCCGAAGAAAAACAAATTGATGCGCAGACTGGATGTGCTTCGGCCATGACTTGAATCCGGGCTTCTGCCCGGGATACCAAACCATTTCACGGCGAATTCTCTCCTTAGCTAAGGCAAATTTTGCTTGGTTGGAACGTATTCTTCAAGGCTGCTGAGCGTGCCCTGTTATTGTACCATATATCCGAAGGCTGACGCTTCCTTCTCAGAGCACATCTTCTTTAATATGGGTTTTATCAAAATCCTTGGGATTGAACCAATCCCCGCTGCTGGCCCATGTCGAATCCAGCGGTATCCAGGCCTGTCTGTCCGGCAGATACACCTCATTCCAGGCATGAGGGCCATACCCGCCTTGACCATCATAGCCCTGGCCCGTAACTACGCGCACCTCAAGTCCCTGCGAACGGGCCATCACGGCATAGAGGCGGGCATAATCTATGCATACGCCAAGCCGGGTATCGAAGGTATCCTGGGGGGTCTGCTCATGCCAGATCCGGTTCTGCTCATAGTTCTCTGCTTTGCCGTAATCATAGGCAATCCGCGAGCCTATCCAGTCATACAGACGCTTGGCTTTGTCCTCTTCCCCTTTGGCTTGTCCGGCGATATCGGCAGCGGCCCCCACAATATCGGGCGAAATCTCATGATCAATCACTTCATATTTCCGCCGCAAAATATCGTTCATCTCATCAGCCACAGCTTGGGTCAGTACCGGCAGCTTGCTGCGCACATCCTCACCCGCAAGCGGTTCGAACACCGCAGCCGCACTCTGGCTGTAGATGGGAGAGGACTCCACATACCGGCTGAAGCCGCTGTCCGGATTCAGTCCGACGCCAAGGTACAGGGCAAGAACCAGGATAAGCCCGCGCACAAGGCCGATCACACCGCCAATCAGCGCACCGCTGAGACGGCTGGTTGGCGTAAGCTTCTGGTCCGTTGCCCTGGCCCGAAAGCGGGGCAGCCGGAACGGCAGGAGCATGAACAACAGTCCGAGCAGAAGCCGGATCAGGCTGTAAGAGATCAACAGGAGCAGCAGAAATCGCACAAAGGGCGATCCCGCTAAAACGGAGACGGCAGTGTAATACAATTGCTGCCAGCCGCTGAGCGTTGTGTCGGGCAGTGCAATTCCTGCAGCCCAGGCTCCTGCCCCCGGCGACAGATACATTGCCGCTGGAATGGCCATGGCGAGCGCCAGAATGGTAAGCACCCCGTTCCCGAGCATGCCGAATAATCCCCCTGCCGCTCTTGTGAAGCCTCTGCTCCAGCCCTGAAGCAGCGAGAAAAGGACAACCACCACCAGCAGGATGGAGATCATATTGGCATTACTGAGGCTGTCTATCCATCCATTAAGCATGTTTGTCCCCCTTTCCTGTGTATGCAGATTCAAATGGCTGCATGTATCCGTACTGGTATCTACTTATTTTTCCGGGCTTCGTCGATAAAAGTTTTGGTCGTGTCCGTAATGCTCCATTTCCCCAGGCTCACCCCGCGGAAAGTCACTTCAACCTTGTCCTCTCCAGCCGCACCCTTCACCTCAAGATTAGGTGTTGTAATCGTAAACGAGCCGTCTCCCCCGGAGGTGTATGTGGCTTCCTTCGCTTCCTTCAGCATGACTTCCTGCGCTTCCTTCTTCAGCGTACTTACCGTTCCATCCGCTACCTTATTCACAGCGTTGCCAATTTGATCAATCGTAACCCCGCTGTATATGAACAAGCCCACAACAATAACGATTACAATCGCCCATTTCAGCACCGTTTTAACCAGGTTAATTACCGCAAACAGCAGGACAAGCGCAATAACGATAACCAGCCAATTCTCTCTAATAAATTGTGACCACACTGCCGGATCCATCAATTTCACAACACCCCTATCGCCAATTTTCGTCACTACAGGGCGCATGTCCCCGGGACATTTCATGAATAATAATTATTATACATGAATGGCCTTTATAATTCATGGCCCGAGTGGCCTCCTGCAAGGCCTGCCCAATAAAATGGTATAAGCCTGCCTGCCCCCACGTAAAGTACAAGTAGGTCATTACCGGGAGCAACGGATACAAAGAGCCGGGCTAACCGTCATTTTACACATGCGGCAGCCGGTTCAGCGAAATCCGAAGGATTGTTTATGACATGAACCTTTAATTGCTTTACTTGTGTAAAAAAAGTGCCTGCGTGTGCCTTACCGGTGCAAAACGGGCCCCTGTGGAGGTGTTTTCCTTGAAAACCGCGCTGTGGCTGTATCTGTTTCTCTTTCTGGCCTTCTTCGACCTGCATGCCCAGTACCCTATCCTAACGCCTTTTGCCATCTCTCTGGGCGCGGGGCCAGCCTTCATCGGGTGGATGATGGGCATGTACTCGCTGACGCATCTTCCCGGAAATCTGCTGGCCGGTGTGCTGGTCGACCGCAATGGCAGCCGCCGCTATATTGTCTTCGCGCTCACGGCGGCCGGAGCCATTCTGCTGCTGCAGGCTCACGCTCAGCTTCCCTGGCATCTGCTGCTGCTGCGCGCAGCCAGCGGATTTGCCCTGGCCTTTCTCTCCCCGGCCTGCATGACACTGCTGGCCTCGCTCTCCTCCGATCCGGCGACTCAGGGCAAATACATGTCCGGCCATGGGATCGTCCATACGCTGGCCTCTGTCGTCTCTCCTGCGGCCGGTGCCTTTATTGTGGCGAAAGCCGGCTACTCCGGCACGTTCACCACACTTGGCTGGCTGCTGATCTTCACAGGTGTGATGGCACTATTCAGTGTGCCGAAGCAGGTGCAGAGCATGTCCGCTGCCAAGCCGGCGCTGCCGCTGCACTCGCCGTCACAGGCCGCGGACCGGGAGACCCCCCCGGTCTCCCGCCGCTATTACCTTCTGCCCTTCTTCGTGTCCTGCTCCCAAGGCGTGCTGTTCTTCGAGCTGCCTCTGTCACAGGGCAGCGACGGAATGATCTCAACCGGTATCCTGCTGTCACTGCTTAGCTTAGGTGCGTTAGTAACGCTCAGCCTCTTTTTTCTGAACGGGCTGGCTCCGGGAATAAGAATCGCTGCGGCGCTCCTCGCCATGGCACTTTGCTTTTTCACCCTGGCCGCCTTCCGCCATATTCCTCCCGGAGTGGTTCTCTTCCTGCTTGGCGCTGCCAAGGGGGTGCTGTTCCCGGCAATGGCTTCTCTCTTCATCAGTCTTGGAGGCCCCGGCCGCATGGGACGCACATTCTCGCTACAATCAATTGCCATGTCTCTCGGAGCCTTTGCCGGCCCCGTAGCAGCAGGGCAGCTGCGGGATTTCGTCTCTCCGTATTTCATCGCGTTTGTGCTGCTAATGACCGCCATTCTGCTGCTCCCGCCCAGAGGCTCGGGCAAACCAGCGTACCGACCGGAATGGAACAACCCGGCGGCCTGATTATTCACTGTAAGCTGTGGAGGATGAGAATAGGCAGGCAGACAAACGATTTAATGCAATTGACATAATATATATTGTAATCACCCCACAGTCGAAAGCGTGGTGAATCCTCAATGGGCGAATATTGCGGTCCGGGCCCGAACCCTGCTCCCGTTGCTGCTGCACTTTGGACTTCTACAGGTACAATTCTGGTGCTCTTTATCCTGCTGGTCATCATCCTCAGTGCCGGAATATTCTAGGTTTTGTCCGCATTTGCCGAATTGACAACTCCCCAGCAATCACCCGGTTCAGCAGCCGGGTGATTGTTTCTTTTTACGACATTTCCCGGGGAATGAAAATTCGTTGTACCCTTTCGCTGTTAAATATGACGACTCTTAGGTAAAATATCGACATAGGTACATTACACCGGGGGAGGCTGGCAGAAAATGTCCATAACCATCGTTGTCGAAGGCAAAAACGACCGCAGCAGATTACGGCGGATCCTTGCTCCAGAGGTCGACATCCAGTGTACGTTCGGCACCCTGAATACGCTGAAGCTGGAGACACTGCGGCGCAAAATAGGAGATGGGGAAGTCTACCTCTACTTGGATAATGACAGCTCGGGCAAAAAAATCCGCGGCATTCTGCGCGATGCTTTTCCGGACGCCGTCCATATCTATACCCGGAAAGGCTATGCCGGAGTGGAAGGCACTCCGGATGAATACAGCATCACCCAACTGGAGAAAGCCGGGCTAGAGGAGTTCATCATTTATCCTGAACCTCTGCCTTACCTGGAGTCGTAGCGAAGGCTGGACAAGCAGAATACGAAATCCGGCTTCAGTGAAGGAGGATGGAAGCTAAGCCTGGAGCTGAGGGCATTGACTGGAAGCGGAATAGGATATTCCAGCCTATTCTCTATGCCATAAAACCGGATATACGGTATATCAAAAGATTTCTGGCCCGCCAACATACACCAGTAGAACAAAGCAGCCTTTGGCGCTTCGACAACGGCATTTCTGCCGTTGTTTCCGAGCAATCCGACCCTCGGCGCTTCAACAAAGGCATTTCTGCC
>NZ_FNGM01000009.1:85111-109545 GCF_900102965.1 Paenibacillus jilunlii
CCGACGCTCGGCGCTTCAACAAAGGTATTTCTGCCGTTGTTCCCAGACAACCCGACGCCCGGTGGAACATTCCTTCTCACACTTCTCCCGGCTGGGCCAGTAACTAATCCAAGTGGAAAAAGTAAACTTAAATCTCTCCATCCCGCTTCCCCGCTAACGTTAATTGGAAAAAGGAAAACTAATCTGCCCCGTTCGCACGCTTACCCGTGAATTTGTTCATTTTAAGTTTACTTTTTCCCACTATTGCCTCTTCAAGAGGCTTTTTTGTTTCATTTAAGTATACTAATTCCACTTCACCTTCCCGCAGCTCTCCGCACAAGAGGAAATATCAGTTTGCAACAAGTAGAAACGGCTGCACCGTCCTTAAAAGGACGGTATCCGTTTCAGCGAGAAATATAAGGATAAAGTATTTTGTGAAACTTATACTTTATCCTTATATTTCAACAAAAAAACGCCTATTCCGTCTCCCGCGTCTCACACGCAGGAATTCGAACAAGGCGTTATTTCGTTCCCTTTTACTATTCGCGGGCCAATCTCTTGAGCGCACCGGCCAAAAATTCCGGGGTCACGTTCTCCGTATCTCCCGCATCATACAATCCCCGCAGCCGGTTGTCCCGGTCCACCAGTCCGATCAGGTTGGCATGGGCAAAGTTATCCTTGTTGTCCCCATAAATCAATACCTTGAAGGATTCAGCCGCCAGCGTGCGGACCTGCTCCTGGTCCCCCCGCAGAAAATACCAGCCGCTGTAGTCCGCATGAAAGCGGTCGGCAAACGCCTTAATCGCTTCACGTGTGTCATTCAAGGGGTCAAAAGAAATGGAGACAAACTCCACATCCTTGCCGAAGCTGCCGTCTTTCGCCAGCAGATCCTGTGTCTGCGACAGCATATAGGTAGTGATGGGACACACATCCGGGCATTCCGTGAAGAAGAAATAGACGAGTCTGGGCTTCCCTTCCGTATCCGCCAGTGTGATTTGCTTGCCATCCACATTTTCCAGTGAGAAGTCCTGCACCTCTCCGATTACCGGCAGCTTGTCATTTCCTTTGTTCCAATAACCAACTGCCAGATAAACCGCCAAACCCACGGCGACCAGCAGCATCAGCCAGGTCCATTTGTAGCGTTTCAAGGTCTGCACAGGACAATCTCCCCCTTAACCGTGAATCGTATTCAGTACAAGCACAATCAGGCTGACTGTCAGGTAATTAATGGAGAAAAAGAAATTCTGTTTCGCCCAAGCATCGTCATCCTTCGCCTTGAATCCCTTCAAGGTCAGGTACAGCCAGGCCAGTGACAATCCCGCAGAAATGACCAGGTAATAGATTCCGGCGTAATCGTATACATACATCAATACCGGAATGGGCAGCAGCAACGCTACATAAGGAATCATTTGAAACTTCGTGCGCCGCGTGCCCTTCACTACTGGCAGCAGTGGAAAACCCGCTGCGCGGTATTCTTCCTTGCGGCGGATGCCAAGCGCCCAGAAATGCGGCGGCTGCCACAGAAACAACATCGCAAACAGCAGCCAGGCCCCCAAGTCCACTGACCCGGTAACAGCTACATAACCGATAACCGGAGGCATCGCACCCGAGATAGCCCCTACTGATGTACTCCAAGTAGATGTTCTTTTGAGCCAAAGGGTGTACACTACTACATATACAAACATGCCGACGATGCCGAAGATTCCGGCAAGCGCGCCGCAAAAAGCAAACAGCACGGCAAGACCGGCTATGCCGAGGCCTATGGCGTAGATCAGCACCGTTTTCGGCTTCAGTCTACCCGTTGGCAGACCGCGTTCACGTGTTCTTTCCATTTTCATATCCAGATCACGGTCGAAATAGTTATTGAATACACAGGCAGAAGCCATGACCAGCATGGTGCCAAGCAGGGTCAGAATAAGCCGCCCGTACTGCACATCCCAGCCTGAAGCCACCCAGTATCCCGCAAAAGCAGCGATCAGATTCGAGCGGATAATGCCGGGCTTCGTCACGGTAATAAAATCCCGCCAGCCGGCGCCTTCCTTGGGCGATTTGGCAGACAGCGCTGCGGAATCCGAAGAAGCTTGATATCTCAATTGATTGTCCACGATTGGTGTTCCTCCTTCTAAGGGACTTCTACGTTCCGCCGGAGCATAAAATCGGAATTAACGTTCTCAGTTGAGAATATTATTCACTCTGCTGTTAACTTTATCATATCAAACCCGAAAAGAGTTTGACAATCATGGACCAAGATGTTCATCAATTTGACAATTGCGTGACAAAATTTATTTTATCCCCCCTTAAATAACTGGACGTCAAATTGGGTAGTTATTAATAGAGAACTTCCGTACAAAGGAGATCTGACCAATGGATACCGCTACACATTTCGTTATGGGCCTGGGACTCGCTGGACTGTCCTTCGTCGATCCCGTCGTTGCCTCCCAGCCAACATTGGCCGGGGCAGTTATGGTCGCCACCGTACTGGCCTCTCAAGCACCCGATGCCGATACCGCGCTGCGTTTGAAGGGCAACGCGCTGTATATCCGCAACCATCGGGGAATCACACATTCACTGCCGTTTTTACTGCTGTGGCCTGCCCTGATCACTTTGGTTATAGGACCAATCTTCGGGTTCACAGCTTTTCATGATTTGAGCCATATCGCACTGTGGAGCTTCATCGGCGTGGCTGTTCATGTATTCACCGATTTGTTCAATACTTATGGCACGCAGGCCGCACGTCCTTTCACAGAGAAGTGGATCGCCTGGAATATCATCCACATCTTTGATCCGTTTATATTTGGCAGCCATGCAGCGGCTATCGTTCTCTGGATCAGCGGGATCGTACCGCCCGCTCCGTTATTCATTACCCTGTATGCCTGCATCGCGCTTTATTATATTTGGCGGACACTGGTGCACGCCCGGCTGACAAGGAAACTCAAGACCAAGGATATCCACCATAGCCCCGGTGAACGTTATTTTGTAATACCGACCATATCACCTACGCGCTGGAATGTGGTCAAAGCCAAGCCTGACGGCAGCTATACTATCGGTCTGCTGAACAGCGGACGGCTGGAATGGTTCAAGCATGCGGTGTGCTCCACTCACCCCGCAGTCGAACATTCCAAAAGCCATCCCGATATTAAGGCCTTTCTGTACTTTACCTCCTACGCGGTAGCCGAGGTCGAAGAACTCCCCTCAGGGTATATTGTACGCTGGGGGGATGTGCGTTATTTACACCGCAAGCAATTCCCGTTTGTTGCAGTACTGGTTATGGATAACCAATATCATCCACTGAACACCTATGTGGGCTGGCTAAGCAGCGAGAAGCTGGATGAACGGTTTGCCATTGATCCGGGTTCCATGAAGCTTTAGGTTTTGCAGGCGGGAACGAAAACTAATCCCTTGACGCCTGCCACCGCTTAGGGCACAATCACCATAAAACGTCTTCACTATCCTTATATTTTCAAAAAAATCCCGCTGTGCGGAAAATGCACAGCGGGAAATTCAAACCGATCAGTTCAACAAATACGTCAAAGGAAAGAAGGCTGAAGTTTATGGGTAAAGGCTTATCTCTCTGGTTCGCAGTTTCTTCCATTCTCCTCCTGACTGCAGCCTCCATCTCCATCAGTTCTAATATTTGGCTGGCGCTGCTGCTGGGAGTCTTATGCATTTTGAACATCGGCTGGGGCTTTATCCTCAAAGCCAGTCTGAGACGCAAGGCAGAGGCCAAGACTCACCAGTCTTCCTAGCGCAGCGGCAGGAACCCCATCTTCTCTTTGACACCAGCGAGCGTCTGGGCGGCGACTCCACGTGCACGTTCTGCTCCTTCAGCGAGAATATCGCTCAGGGCGCCGGAGCTGCGGATCTCTTGGTATTTCTGCTGAAGAGGCTCAAGGGTAGCCACCAGAACCTCGCCCAGATCCTTTTTGAAGCCCCCATACATTTGCCCCTCATACCGGTCGGCAATCTGCTGCAGGGTCATTCCGGAGCATTCAGCATAGATACTCATCAGGTTGCTGATCTCAGGCTTATTCGCCGGATCAAAGATAACCTCACGGCCCGAGTCGGTAGTGGCACGGCTTATTTTTTTGCGGATCACATCAGGCGGGTCCAGCAGGGCGATATAGCTGCCGGGATTCGGGTTGCTTTTGCTCATCTTCTTGGTACCGTCATCCAGGGACATAATCCGTGCGCCGACTTCAGGAATATAAGGCTCCGGAACCGTGAAGAATTCGCCAAAACGGTGGTTGAAGCGTCCTGCCAGATCACGCGTCAGCTCCAGGTGCTGCTTCTGGTCTTCCCCTACGGGTACCAGATCGGCATTGTAGATCAGAATATCGGCAGCCATCAGCGAAGGGTACACGAACAAACCTGCACCTACGGAATCTTTGCCTGAAGATTTGTCCTTGAACTGGGTCATCCGCTCTAGCTCACCCATCGCTGTGAGGGTAGTCATAATCCAGCCGAGTTCCGCATGCTGCGGCACATGCGACTGCATATAGACATTGGAGATTTGAGGATTGATTCCGGCTGCAAGATACAGCGCCGCTACAGATTCTGAATTTTCACGCAGCGCGGCAGGGTCCTGTGAGACTGTGATGGCATGCAGATCGACGACCATAAAGTAGCATTCATGCTCCTCCTGCAGTTTGACAAAATTTTTGATCGCACCGATATAGTTCCCCAGAGTCAGTGAACCGCTCGGCTGAATGCCTGACAATACTTTTTTAGCCATAAAATTCCCTCCGATTTATGTTTTCACTTGAGCAGCAGCACGCAAAAAGGCCCCACATCCGCAAGGGACGTGAGACCGTGGTGCCACCCTTATTCGCCGTATGAGGCCTCTTCACAGAGAACAAATCCATACAGCCTTGACTTCCGTTAACGGGGAAGAGCCGGCCGGTCTACAAAAGCTCTGCAGCCTGTTCGAACACGGCGCTCATGGGTCCATTCAGCCTGGAGTGAACCACCGGTTCGCATCAGCCACCGGCTTTCTGAAGGTGCTTCTCCCGCCTACTTGTCCCTGTCATCGCATTGTCATTTTCATGAATGCATTCATCATAGTGCGAACCGGAGAAGTTGTCAAATGACTAACCACAAGTACATAAATCTGGTATGATAAGGGTATCCGTGTCTATCCGATTACAGCTAATCAAAGGAGCATACTTCTCATGAAACAGGTGACCAAAGGGCAGTGGGGCGGTTATGATACCTATATTTTGCATAGCCGTGAGCTGGAAGTCACGCTTTTGCCGCGACTGGGTAACAACGTAATTTCATTGTGGGACCGTAAGCAAAACCGTGAAATTCTCCGCAAGCCGGAAGAGAGCGACCTCTCCTATTACCTTCAGAAGCCTTATCATTTCGGCATGCCGCTCCTGATTCCGCCCGGACGCATCCGCCAGGGGCAATTCCAGTTCGAAGGCAAGGCCTATCAGTTCGAGCAGAATACAGCAGGAGGCCACCATATTCACGGCCTGCACCGGACGCAATCCTGGTGCGTCAGTGATATTGAAGAAGACGAGGAAGGCTGCGCGGTGACTACTGAATTCAATACCGCAGATGATCCCCGCTGGATGGAGCAGTTTCCCGTTCCTATGAAGCTGGAGATGACGTTCCGGTTGCAGGATAACCGTTTCAGGCAAACCCTAAGAGTCACCCATCAGGGAACAGCCCGTATCCCTTTTGGTATCGGCTATCATACCTGGTTTATGATTGATGGCGAGCCCGGCCGCTGGAAGCTTCAGCTTCCCGCCGAAAATGTCTACGAATTGAACGATGAACTGCTGACAAGCGGCAATCTGCTGCCTCTCGGTGAGCTTGAAGCCCTGAACCAGGGCTTAGGACTTCAGGGAATCAATCTGGACACTGTGCTGCGCATAGGAGATCAGCAGCCCGCTGAGGCAGTGCTGACAAGGGATGACGGCTACGTCCTGCGCTATACTGCCGACCGGGAATTCTTCCGCCACTGGGTGGTATACACCAATGGAACGGCAGACCAATATCTGTGCATCGAGCCCTATACCTGGCTTCCAGACGGGCCCAACCTCGTCCAAGATGCTGCTTTTACAGGGATCATTACCTTAGAGCCCCGGCAGACTCTTGCGGTCTCAAGCAGTCTAGAGGTAGTCAGTCCCGAACTATAAATTTCATATAATTCCCACCCTTAAAATCTTCTGAACCCGTGCATGAATTTCTCTCCCAGCGCCCATACTATCTTCACAACGGGCGAAGGAGGTGAACAAACATGGGTCAAGCAGGTCAACAAGGTCGTGGTAGCCGTTCCAATAACCTGGTCGTTCCTCAAGCGAATGCAGCGCTGCAGCAGTTGAAATATGAAGCAGCACAGGAGCTTGGAGTAACCATCCCAGCTGACGGTTATTATGGGAACTATACTTCCCGCGAAACCGGTTCTTTGGGAGGATATATCACCAAACGTCTGGTGCAACTGGCAGAGCAGCAACTGTCTGGTCGTTCGCAGTAACAGCCTTATCATAAGTATCCCGCCAGGCTGAATGCCTGATGCGGACCCGTTTAACAGCCCTCCCGCACTTCTCGCCGAAGTGCAGGAGGGCTTTTGCTCGTCCACATCTATATGTATAACTCAACCGTAGAATTGATCGGGCTTGTCGGATTGGACATTGCGCGGATAGCGGATCATCAGATTGGCCATGTTGTAATTGGATTCCAACGTAGCATCCACCACCACCATTCCCTGGCGGACGGCAAATTCATAGCTGATTTCACCGTGCGTCCAGCGCCGCTTGTATTTCAGGCTCTCCAGAGCCATAAGCCGGAAAGAGGATTGCTGGACGGTATTCAGCCCTTCCTGCTCTGCAGCGAACGTTCCGCTGCGGCCAGCCAGGGGATTATGGCGTATGCCGAATTTTCCTATGACGTTATTTCTGATTTGAACAAAGAGTATGCCAGAAGACAGTCCTGACAGTTCCTCCTGCAGTTCCTTAAACACCAGGTCAATCTGTCTTGCCAGTGAAAGTTGTTCCGTTCTTAACATGTGTATCCTCCTAAAAGTTTTGAAAAATGGTTAAGAAAAATTTGTTTCATGCGTATTCACATTAGCAGGTGAGTCAAAACTCCTTGGTTCATTTTCCTACAAAATCTGCTTCCTAGCAGCCTTTATATAAGGCTTTAGGCTCATTATAGGCCACTAAGTACAAGCCATCAACATTATTCAACATAAATGGGTGTTTATCCCTATATGTGCGTAATTTTCGTTATTTTATTGTATATAACCTTCTAACAATCGTCTTATTTCGACAGCATTCCAGCATAAAAAAAGACCCCTTATCAGGGGCCTTGCGCGTTAATACAAGGTTTTACAGCCTTCACAGTTTACCGGGAAAACATGAACTGTCTTTGTTCTGACAAACTTTTTAGGCCGAATGCTCGGTCAATTTCATAAATTCGTGGATATCGGCGATAATCAAATCTGCTGCGCCCTGCCAGAAATCCGGCTGAGTCAGATCAACACCAAGGTGCTTCTGGACCAGGTCCTCCAGGGTCATGATACCGGTGTCACGCAGCAGGCTGTCGTACTTATCGGCAAAGGATGTCCCTTCCTGAAGCGCGATCCGGTACAGTCCTGTACTGAACATGTAACCAACGGTATAGGGGAAGTTATAGAATGGGACATCCGTAATATAAAAATGCAGCTTGGACGCCCAGAAATGCGGATGGTATCCGGAAAGAACCCCGCAGAAGGCTTCCTTCTGCGCTTCAACCATCAGTGCCGACAATTCTTCGGCATTTACAAGCCCCTGCTTCCGCTTCTCATAAAAACGGGTTTCAAACAAAAAGCGGGCGTGGATATTCATGAAGAAGGCTACACTGTTCTGGATTTTTGCTTCGAGCAGGGCAACTTTCTCCTCGGTGCTTGCCGCAGCCTTCACCTGGGCATCGGCCACAATGACCTCTGCGAAGGTTGAAGCGGTCTCTGCGACATTCATAGCATAGTTTTGATTGAATACCGGAAGATCGTCCAGCAGATAAGAGTGATAAGCATGTCCAAGCTCGTGTGCCAGCGTCGACACATTGGATGGAGTGCCGCTGTAAGTCATAAAAATGCGTGATTCCTTGCTCTCCGGAAAGGATACGCAGAATCCGCCGGGGCGTTTGCCCGGACGGTCTTCGACTTCGATCCAATTGCTGTCGAAAGCACGCTCAGCAAAATCCGCCAGCTTCGGACTGAAATTGCGGAATTGTGCAACAATGTCTTTTGCTGCCTGATCATAGGGGATTTTGCCGGAGGACTTGCCAACCGGAGCATCCACATCCACCCAGGCCAGCGATTCCAGTCCGAGCAGCTTCGCTTTACGGCTCAAGTAGGAGACCAGCGCCGGCTTGGCTTTGGTGATGACATCCCACATCGTATCCAGCGAAGCGCGCGACATGCGGTTAATGGCCAGCGGCTCCTTCAGGACATCCTCCCAGCCGCGGCCTTTGTACAGATTCAGACGGAATCCGGCCAGATGATTGAGGGTATCCGCACAATAGTCTGCAGCGCCGCCCCAGGCCTCTTCCCATTTGTGGAACATCGCTTCCCGGACCTTAGGATCGGGGTCGTCGAGCTTGTTGAAGGCTTGTCCGGCAGACAGCAGCCTAGTTCCCTCTTCATCCTCATAGGGGATCTGTATGGACCCGACAATGGTTTCGTAATGCTCGCTCCAGCCATGGTAGCCGTCAACGGCCAGTGTAAGCGCAAATGCCTCCAGTTCAGGACTCATTTTTTCACGGGCCAGATCGCGGCTCTCGCTAAGCACGAACTCCAGAGGGGCAATCTCAGGACGGGCCATCCACGCCTGCCATACCTCATCAGAGGTTTGGCGCAGCACATCATCGAACTTGGAGCTGACCCCCTCGAAACCTGCGCGCAGGCCTGCAACCTTGGAGGATAACCGTACAGCCCCCTTGTCCTGCTGGTTCTGGGCACCCAGACATCCGGCGAACTCGGATGCCTGCACCAGCCGCCCGGAACAGCTCTGCAGCAGTGCTATTACATCATCCAGCTGCTTGGTGGACTCGATATTCTCCGGTGATGCAGCAGCAGCAACCTGCTGATCCAATATCCCAATGTCCGTCTCCAGCTGTTTCAAAAAATGCTCGAATTCCGCCGAGGCTGATCCTCCCGGAAATATAGAATCCAGATCCCAGGTCAATGATAAAGGCTGTTTCATCATATCTCACCTTTCTTGTTTACATTTGGTTTTTGTGTTTGGTCTGCGGCCATGGTAAAGTGAATTACAAAAGAGGTGCACATTTACAAAGGAGGTCATCCCATGAAGCCACTGCAAATCTCGCCGGAGACGGCGGTTACCTTAGCCAAACAACTCGGCGTTCCGCTGGAACACCTGATGCATATGCCTCAACATATCTTGCTGCAAAAGATTGCAGAATTATCCAAGAAACAGAGTCAAGACACCACCGATAGCGGCTCAGCGGCTCAAACGCCCGAGAAGGGCGAGCAATGATTCCATTCAGCCACACCTGGCCTTATGACATTTTACTCGGAGACCTGTATGTGCAGTACTGTCCATTCTGCGACAAGGAGAACGTTATACTGCCCATGAAACCGAAGGAGCTGCAGACCGTCCGCGACGGCAAAAAAAAGCTGCTGGTCTTCCCCTGCTGCAAAACAAGTCTGACCATTATCGACACGGATGCAGACTACCTGCTGTTTGACCGGCCGGTACGCTGATATTGTGGCACAGGCCCTGCATTTGTTCCGTTTACGCATGTACTATAAGCACACCAGGATAAAGATCCTGGTGTGCTTATTCTATGTACCTGAAGGCAGCCCGTCTACCTCCGGCTCTCCTCCGTTCATCTGTTCCCGCAAAAGCGCCCACTGCTCCCGGGCCGCCCGGATCATTGCGGCATCCATGATCTTCTGATCATTGATCAGGCGTGAAAACCACTTCACTGCGTTGGAAAATTCACCGATCCGGCGGTTCAATTCGCCAATCAGATACATCAGACGGGCGTCGTTTCCGGCAATGCCATCGTTTTCGTAGACCTTGATGTACATGTCGAGCGAATGGCGCAGGAAACGCTGCTCCTGTCCGGTATCCCCTTGATACCGGTACATCCAGGCAATATGATGCAGAAGACTGGCGATAATCCGGTCCTTGTCCTTAATGCTCTGGGCACAGAGCAATGCTAGCTTGTAGGTCTCAAGTGCAATCTCCCAGCTGCGCTTATCTCCGAAATCCCGGGGAACCCAGCGGTTTCCCACCTGATCGCGGAACGACTTGCGCTGCCAGTCCGCCAGCTTGTCCGCTGAATTCTCGGTGGAGGCGAAGCCGCAGCTCGGGCAGACGCGCACGACGTAATAATCGGGATTCTCATCCTTGTAATAGGAGCAGAAGTCCGCATCGCGCCGAACAGCCTTTTTGAGGCTGGGACGGACTCTTGAGGTTGTAAATTCATGTTCACAATTACAGCAGATCACCTTAATAGTGTATAGCGGTATTAATTCCGGCAATGCCCTCATCCTTTCACGATCAACTACGCGTTACTCCTGGGGCATGTTGACAAAATGATGCGCCGGGCCCGCAAGGCGGCTTAACACAAATGCTCGCAGCGGCTCCTCCACACCCGTTTCCTCCAGCGCCTCTTTCATGCACTCCAGCCATTCCTCCGCACGCTCAGGTGTAATGGGGACATGCATATGTCTTGCTCTCATCATCGGATGTCCATGCAGCTCTGAGTAGAGTGCCGGTCCGCCAAAAAATTGACTCAGGAATTGATACTGTTTCTCCAATACAGGAGTAATATCTGCTGGAAAAAGGGGGCCGAGCCGCGGATGAAGCTGCACCTTAGCGTAAAAGGACTCAACCAGCCGGTGAAGCCCTTCCGCGCCTCCCAGATTGTCGTAAATGCTGTCGTTTGGATTCATCGGTGATTACCAGCTTTCCTCCGTATTAATGTAACGTCTTTTTTATTATACCAAAAACTGAGCTTCACGGTTATCCTGCTTCAGGCACCCTATTGCAACGGATATGTGCAGAAAAAAGACGCTAAACCAGTGTTCAGCGCCTTGAGTATTTAATAGGTCCGAAATTCCTCATCACCAGGCGGGACGAGGGAGACCCGGATCACATAGACAAAAGCACAAACCAGAACTCCGGCAACTACACTCATCACCATCACTCCATCCCTTATAAGGTGTGCATTAATTAATTTTATAATACCATAATTTCAGCCAAAAAGCACAGTTAAATGTAACCGCTTTCCTATATTTTTTGTGCTGTTTGTCCCAGTTTTTGCATACATCTATCCATATACCGGGAGGCGTTGACCATGATTCTGAAAAAAAATTACAGTCCGCTGCTGGGTGTCCTGTTTGCCGGATGCATGCTGCTGATGATGATGAACCCGGCTAGTTCTCTGGATGCAGCCCTCCGCGGGTTATCCGTCTGGTGGGACGTGCTGTTCCCTTCGCTGTTTCCCTTCTTTGTGATTTCGGAAATGATGCTGGGCTTCGGGGTAGTCCATCTGTTCGGCGCCCTTCTCGATCCGCTGATGCGCCCGCTTTTCAACATTCCCGGCAGCGGAGGTTTTGTGGCCGCTATGGGTTATGTCTCAGGATACCCCGTCGGCGCCAGATTAACCGCAAAGCTGCGGGAGCAGGGGCTGCTGAACCGCGTAGAAGGCGAACGTCTCGTGGCCTTCACCACATCGTCTGATCCAATTTTCCTGCTTGGCGCAGTCTCAGTAGGTTTTTTTCACGATGCTTCACTGGGGCTGATTCTTGCGCTCGCCCATTACGGCGGAGGGCTCATTGTAGGACTTCTGATGTCGTTTCACGGCAGACAGAGGAGTTCGCCTGCGGGACCGTCTCTGTCTGTCCCGCATAAAGCTCTACAGCCGCCTGAAGGCGCAGAAGGCGCCGGCAGGCTCCGATTGGCCCTGCGCTCCATGGCGGAAGCCAGACAGCGGGACGGACGCAGCGTGGGCGAGCTGCTGAAGGGAGCCGTCCAGTCTTCGCTGCAGCTCATTATTGTTGTGGGCGGCCTAGTCGTATTCTTCAATGTGCTGATGGAGCTGATGGACCGGGCCGGAATTATGTCTGCACTATTCAGCTTTACAGGAAGTCTGCTCTCGCTGGCGGGATTCCCTGCAGAGCTGTCCGCCGCGCTCGTCAGCGGGCTTTTTGAAGTGACGCTGGGTGCCCGCTCCGCCGGGGCAGCCACGGCTTCAGTGCCCCTGCAGTTCAAGGTAGCTGCAGCTGCCTGGGTTCTCTCCTGGGGCGGTTTATCCGTACACGCCCAGGTTGCCAGCATTCTGAACGGAACAGGACTCCGCTATCTGCCCTTTATGGCGGCCAGGCTGGTCCATGCCTTCCTGTCTGCAGGACTTGTGCTGCTGCTGTGGAAGCCCGCTGCACGCTCCGGGTTCGGGCTGGACCACAGCGCGGCAACCGCCGCTGCCGGCTTTACCGCAGCTCCACTATCCGGGTTGGCCGCCAGTCTAAGCTGGCTTGGCCTGCTGCTCGGCACAGCTCTGCTGCTCTCGCTGCTGGCGGTGCTGCTTCACCGCATCACGCGTCCGGGACGGCGGCAATGACTTTTTACCACTTCAAATATTGTGTTCCTGGTCCAGATTGATTATGATCGGTGTATGACTGAAACATACAAAGGAGCCTATACATCTTGAGATATTATGTTCTGGACCGCGGTGACGAACTGTCCATCAAACTTGCGGAGCAATTTCACAAGCTGGCAGCGGAGCGGAATCTGGAGCTGGATGCCAAATCTCCGGAAATCGTCATCTCGATTGGCGGAGACGGCACCATGCTGCACGCTTTTCACACGTTTATCGACCAGATCCCCAATCTGGCTTTTGTAGGTGTCCATACCGGGCATCTGGGATTCTATGCGGACTGGAAGGCAGACGAGCTGCCTGCCCTGGCGGATTACATGTGTGGAACCGGAAGCGCCGAGCCGCACAAGCCGCGTATCGTCAAATACCCGCTGCTCGAATTAGAAATCCACAAGAAATCCGGCTCCAGCTCTCATATTGCCCTGAATGAGTTCACCCTCAAGGGTGTGGACGGAACAGTGGTGATTCAGGTAGACATCAATGATGTGACCTTCGAGATGTTCCGCGGCGACGGCCTGTGCGTGTCCACACCGTCAGGCAGCACCGCCTACAACAAAAGCCTTGGCGGAGCCATGGTGCATCCCACCATTGAAGCTCTGCAGATTGCCGAAATTGCTTCCATTAACAACCGTGTTTTCCGCACGATGGGGTCACCGCTGCTGCTGCCCAAGCACCATCACTGCGATATATTTTCACGCAAGGACCAGCGCCTGCTGTTGACGATAGACCATAATAACATACCCGTTGACGATCTGATCTCCGTTCGCTGCCAGGTATCCGACAAAAAAATCAGCTTTGCCAGATACCGTCCGTTTCCCTTCTGGAACCGGGTCCGTGAAGCTTTCCTGATCTAGCAGGCTCCATCTAATATCATATAAGGTAAGGCGGCTCCAGGAGAACCGACCAGCCGTAGGAACTAAAGCCGGGGATGCGCGACCATCTCCGGCTTTATCATGCGTTTTCAGTCATTTTCATTTTATCTGCACAAGCTTACATGAATGGATAGACAGCAAGAAAATTCCGATGGTATAATGAACCTATTTTACAAAGAGCTGTTATTTAAAGGAGAGAACCATTGTTGAAGAAATTATTGTCGCTCATGGGCATAAGCCTGCTGGCTTTAATGCTGGCTGTTCCCGCTTTTGCCTCAGACAAACCGATCAAAGTCTACATTAATGGAAGCAATGTTGCTTTCACCGCCGGTTCTCCGTATCTGAAGGACAATACTGTTCTTGTTCCTTTTCGTGTCATCTTCGAGCAATTGGGATTGAACGTGCTCTGGGATGCCAAGACAGGAACCGTCACCGGAACAAGCGCCAGCCTTACAATCAGCCTGAAAATCGGCAGCAGCCGGGCAACGGTTAATAATCTGGTTAAGAAGCTGGCCGCCGCTCCGAGCTCCATCAGTGGCACCACATACATACCCTTGCGTTTCGTAGCCGAGGCTACCGGAGGCACAGCTGTCTGGGATACGGCCAGCAGAAGCGTCAAGATTAATACCCCCGAAGCCTCCGGTAACAGTGAGCAGCAAATTACAGACCTTATGCATTTATCCAATGAATATTTTAATTCCGAGAATGCAGCAGGCTACTATTCGCTCGTCGTCTTCAATTCAGTCACGGCCGGTTCAGTTGACAGTTTGCAGGAATACTTCAAGAGGTATGATATGGTCAACACCATCGAAAGCCTTGATATTCTGAGCATTCAGGGTAACGAAGCCGTAGTGCATACCGTGGAGAAATCTGTGCGCAAAGGAGGAGATTACCTGCCTGATGAGCGTTATGAGTACCTGCACACCCTTGTCCGCAAGAATGGGGTATGGAAAATTGAAAGCTCCGAGGTGCAGGACAGCTCTGTATTGCTTACACCTGAACAAGGGACAACGGCGGCTGTGCTTCCACAAAGCGACGCTTCCGCTATTAAAGACAGCCTAAGCAAATATTACGCAGCCCGGAACGCCAAAAATGTGGACGGCACTCTTGCGCAGCTGACCTACTACGGGGAAGAATATGAAGCTTCCACAAAAGATGCCTTAGCCGAGTACTTTGAAGCCTATAATCTTACTGACACGCTGAATAGCTCCAATATCTTCTATTATACTCCGGATGAGGCCGCCATCTATGTGGAGTCTTCTGTCAAGGATGCCGATTCCGGCGAGAGCTATACGCAATCTTCTATTTTTATTGTATCCAAATCCAGCAGCGGTCAATGGACCATCGATGATTCTTACATGGTCTCCTATTCCGATGACAAGTAATTCCTAATAAATCATATAAAAAAGGGTGTATGCAATCATGAAATCAGGCAAGGTAATCACTGCGGCCCTCAGCGGCTGTCTGGCTGTATCGCTTATTCTGGCTCCCGCTGCTCTAGCGGCCGACAATTCCCAGGCGGCGCCCGGCACAGACCAGGCACAAGCGGCGGCTTCCTCGGATCAGATTAACGAAATCATGCAATATCTGGAGCAATATAATGTGGAGGGAATCGATCAGGATACGCTGATCCGCGGAGCGATTGACGGCATGGTGAACACCCTCAACGATCCCTACAGCCAGTACTTCAGCAAGGATGAGGCTGCTGCATTCAGCCATGCGGTAGATCTCGAATATGTCGGCATCGGCATCCGGATGGTCTACACCGCCAAAGAGCTGTATATTGAAGAAGTTGTTCCCGGTTCTCCGGCAGAACAAGCCGGCCTCAAGCGCGGCGATACCATTCTCAAAATTAACGGAGTAAAAATCCAAGACACCAAAGGCGATGAGCTGACCGGTACAGCGGGCACCAAAGTATCCCTGCTCGTCAGCAGAAAAGGGGTGCTGAAATCTTTCAGGGTCAAACGCAGTGAGATGGCCTCGACCTCAGTGACCAGCAAAATGCTTGGACAGAAAATAGCTTATATCTCCATTGGCGGCTTCACGCAGAATGCGGATGAGGAGTTCACAACAGCATTAGACAAAATGCGTTCCGGCGGCATGAAATCCCTGGTGCTCGATCTGCGGGACAACACAGGCGGCTACATGGACTCCGCCTATAACATTGCTTCCAAATTTATGGACAAGGGCATAATGATGTACACCTCTGACCAGAGCGGAACCTTAACCCCGGTAACCATCACCGAGGGCAGCAAAATTGGAGTGCCCGTTGTAGTGCTGACCAATGAGTACACGGCCAGTGCATCCGAGGCGCTTACCGGCGCTCTTCACGACAACAAGCTGGCAACGGTAGTGGGCACACGTTCCTTCGGCAAGGCACGGATTCAGAGTCTGATTCCGGTATCGGGCGGGGCAGAACTAAAGCTGACGACCCAGAAATATCTGACGCCTAGCAAAGAGGACTTCAACCATATCGGGTTGAACCCTGACATTGAAGTCCAAGGCAAAACGGCACAATTGATCACCGCTCTGCAAATTGCCGGACTGAACAAAATTACAGCTTCGGGCGACAATCATATTCTTGATGTGAACGGCAGTCCTTTTGCCGGAAATGTCGGACTGATCAAACAAGGAAATACGGTCTACGCTTCCTCACGCGTGCTGGCTGCCCTGCTAGAGAGCGAAGTCTCCTGGGATGCCAAGAACAAAAAAGTGCTTGTCACAAGCGGCACCGGCAAGGTATCCGGATTCGCCCTGGCCTCCAAAGAGGCGCTGTCACAGAACAATGAGACTTTTATTGATGTAAAAGCATTTCAGCAAAAGTTCCCATCCCTGGTATGGAGCTACAACGCAGCGCAGAATCAATTAAAGCTAAGTGTAAAGTAACAAGTAAAAACGGCGGCGCCATCCTCAAAGGGACGGTGCCGCCGTTTTTGGCGGGACAGCGGCATGCTGGCTGTCTTAAAATTTTAAGTGGAAAAAAGCTAACTAATGCTCGGGCACCATCTGTTCCCCACTGGATAAGTGGAAAAAGGTTAACTAATTCTGCTGATTTTGCTCCTAACGGGGTAATATCGCCTAATTAAGTTTCCTTTTTCCACCTAATTCTTACAATTGTTGATTTGCAGGAGAAATAATCTCCTTTTTTCCAACTAGCACTGCTCCCCTGCTTCTTAGTACGTGTTAGTTGGAAAAAGGCTATAACAAGAATAAACTCAACCTGGCGGGTGAACAACAGCTCAGAGCCTACGAGGCCCTGAGCTGTTGTGCAATACGAAAGTTTAACGTCTTTTGGCTTGCTTAGTGCTCATATTGTTGTACGATTATAACGGCTCCTGAGTCCGAAGCAACCAGAAAAGCATACTTTTTCGCAAAATAGAGTCTTCTCTGTCCGCTTCACTCCCCTGATGGAGCCTAACCCAAAAAGGTGTCTCACAGCCAGTACATAACTGGCTGCTGAGACACCTTTTTAAGCTGCTGGTACTTCTTAAGGCCTTAGTTCGAAGGATTCTGCGGCTGGTTTTGCGGTGGTCTGCCTTGAGAATCCTTGTTATTTCTTCTGCCCTGGTTCTCTTTATTGCGGTGATTCCGGCTTTGATGCTCACGGACGGGTCTTTCCTTTGCTCCATTCTCTTTGGCTGTCCCCCCCGGATTTCTGTCACGGGCTGCCGGATTTGAATTCGAAGGCTTGGAAGACGGGTCCCGCTGCACCCTGGCTGTTACAATCGGCTCTGCGGAGGCCTGCTCCAATTCATCGTCTGTGCCGGGCTCCGGTACTTCTTTGGTCAAAATATCCTTGAAGCTGCCTTCCTTCGGCGTTTCCTTTAACTTGTGGAGCACAAAATAAGCACAGCCAAAATTGCAGTATTCATTAATGTAATCCACCATGCCTGAAATGGCCGTGTCCCGGTTCACCTTCGGGTGATTATCCCGGTAAAAGCCTTTCAAACGCAATTGGCTGTAGCCCCAGTCACCGATAATGTAATCGTACCGGTCCAGCACTTCACTGTATCTTCCGCGAAACGCCTCCGGGTTCCAGCCGTCTTTATGATCCAATACGAGCTCGTAGCCCTTTCCACCTATAACGATCAAGCGTTTGTCGCCTGCCTTTCAATAAGATGAGGGGAGCGTTTATCGAGCGTCAATCCGCAGGTTTTTGGATTTCCGGCCGCTCCTCCAATCTAAAGTCTAAAGAAAAATAAAAGCCGAAATAACGGCCGAAGGTTAAGTGGAATTCGTACCACTAATCTGCTCAAAGCGATGGCGCCGGGGCGTTTAGTGGGATTTTGTACACCTAATTGGAGGATACACAGGCATCAGCGCCATAATCGCTCTGATTAGTTATACTTTTTTCCACTAAACCTAATTTAGGCGCTTGATGACTCTAATTAGTGATTTCCACTTAGCTCCTTAGCATTGAAGCAGGGTGCAGCCAAAAAAGGAATGCGTCACCTATGCAGCAGCTAAAATCGGGCGGTCCTATAACAGCTTATAAAGAAACCGTCCGCTCCTCGCGGGCTGCCGTAGCCGACTTCACCTGCTCATGCGCATGATAAGAGCTGCGCACCAGAGGGCCGGACTCCACATGGCTGAACCCGCGCTTCAGTCCCTCCTCCTTGAGCAGGGCGAATTCCTCGGGGGTATAGAATCTCTCAACGTTCAGATGCTTCGGAGATGGCTGCAGGTACTGGCCTAATGTCAATATATCACAATCCACGGCACGCAGGTCATCCATCGCCTGCAGAATCTCATCCCATTCCTCACCTACGCCAAGCATAATGCTGGATTTGGTCGGAATGTCCGGCTTGATCTCCTTCGCCCGGCCCAGCAATTCCAGGGAACGGCGGTATTTGGCGCGGGCCCGCACGCGGTCGGACATCCGCTCCACCGTCTCAATGTTATGGTTCAGGATATCCGGTTTGCTGTTCATTACAATCTCCAGACTGTCCCGTTCGCCAAGGAAGTCCGGAATCAGCACCTCTACGCTGCACAGCGGAAGCCGCTTACGGATTGCAGCCACGGTCTCGGCAAAAATCCTTGCCCCGCCATCCTTCAGATCATCACGTGCCACACTGGTTACGACACAGTGCTTAAGCTTCATATTCTCGGCAGCTTCGGCTACACGCTCCGGCTCCTGAAGATCAAGCTCGGTCGGCAGGCCGGTGTTCACGGCACAGAACCGGCAGGCCCGGGTGCAAATGTCACCCAGAATCATAAAGGTAGCCGTGCGGTTGGCCCAGCATTCATAGATATTCGGGCAGCGCGCTTCCTCACATACGGTATGCAGGGTTTTGGAACGCATCATGCCTTTAATTTCCTGATAATTATCACCAGTCGTTAATTTGATTTTGATCCAGTCTGGCTTGGGCTGTTTGGCTGTTCGATTATTAGTCAAAGTGGAGAACCCCGCTTTCGCCTGAATAGTAGTTGCACCCTTAAAAGTTTGCTGCCTCATATTATAGCATGTGCAAGGGCCATTTGCCCGCTTTTGTGAACCTTTAGGCAAGAACGGATAAAAAGAGGCCTTTTGCTTCAATCTAAAAGAAAAGCACCCGCCCGGGGTGCCCTTCGATAAATAACTTCATCATGTATTAAGATCAGCATCCGGACAAGGAGGTTGTTAACATGCTGGCTCTATTCAGAATTGCTGCAATACGCAAAACAGTGCTCTGCTTGTCGGCCGCCGCCATGCTCTGGGGCGATAGCGGTGCGGTGGCAGCCGCTGCCTCTGGAAATAACCCGCACGCAGTCAGCGGTGAAGCTTCTTCAGGCAAGGAGAATCTCTCCGCCAGCCGTAAGGAGCTTTATGATCAAATGAGCGCGGCTACCGGCATTGCCTGGTTCCGCTTCGCCGCTATTGACCAGTATGAGCGGACGATTGCCAAAAAGAAAAGCGGGACTGGAGACCAAGTCAAATCCCGCCTTACCGGAATCAGCTTTCCCCCGCCCGTGTGGTGCGGGCCGCTGAATCCGGATCAGGAGGACCAGTCGCCGGAATCCATCCGTTTTTTTGGAGGATTCGGAAAAGACGGGTCCGGCGACGGCTTGGCCGATCCGGAGAATGATGCCGATGTGCTCTACAGTATGGCAAGGCATCTGATGAAATACGGCGACTCCGCCAGCGACTTCAATATCGGTGTATGGGAATATTACCATAACGGCCGGGCCACGCAGCGGATAGCGCAGTTTGCCAAGCTGTACGAGCACTTCGGACGGCTTGATTTATCGGGCAGTGCTTTTCCGTTACCGGTCGGCAAGACTTATTCCTACCGAAGCACCTGGGGGACAGGCCGAAGCTGGGGCGGAGCACGTATCCATGAAGGGACGGATCTATTCGCACCTCACGGCATGACGGTGCGCAGCACCTGCTTCGGCATCGTAGAAACCAAGGGCTGGAACCGCTATGGCGGCTGGCGGATCGGTATCCGCGATATCGAAAACCGCTACCATTATTACGCCCACCTGACCGGATTTGAAAAATCCCTCTCCCAGGGTGACATCGTGGCTCCAGGCCAGACGATCGGCTGGGTCGGCAGCTCCGGCTACGGCAAGCCCGGCACTCAAGGCAAATTTCCGCCTCACCTGCATTATGGCATCTACCGCGATCGCGGGATTACCGAATGGGCCTTCGATCCCTATCCATTGCTTAAGCAGTGGGAAACCCAGGAATACAGAGCTCTGAGAAAAAAGAAATAGCAGCAGTTCTGCATTTATTGCAAAAGAATCTTGCCCACCCGAAATGGATACCCTTATCCGCCTATAGGGGTTGAAGTTATATTAATGAAGCATTAGGCAGCCAAAAGGTTCTATCTCCACCAGAAAACGTTCGGTGCCGGGGAAGGTTGCTCCGGTCAGCAGGTCAGTCAGTACATTGGCGTCAGAACGGAACCTGCTAAGCTCCAGCTGGTAGCGGTTAGGGGAATTATTGATCAACAGCCCCATTTGGTCCTGACCGCTGCACCGGATATAGCCGAGAACATTACGGGCTTCATCCGTGAACCAGGGACGGAAAGCGCCTTTCCGCAGCACCTCATACTGTTTCCGGAGTGAAATCAGCCGGGTATACCAGGCATGAAGCGACGTGTTCTGCTCCTGCTCCTCCCACACCATCGGCAATCTGCAGTGCGGGTCCGTCGCTCCCTCCATGCCCACTTCATCTCCGTAATAAATCATCGGCATCCCGATATAGGTCATTTGGAAAAACACCGCCAGCCGCATCCGGTATATGGCTGTGTTCTCATGATCCCAGCCCCGTCCTCCCTGCTTGCAGGCCGTCAGAAAACGCAGTGTGTCATGGCTGCCAAGCAGCTGGAACATGGCGGAATTCGCCTGGTCATTACATAACGCCTCCTGATGCAACACCTGTTCCATAAAGCGCACCGGCCCTGCATATTGCTCGGCAAAGAACTCCAGTACTGCGTCGCGCAGCACATAGTTCATGCCCCCATCGAACTGGTCCCCCCTCAGCCAAGGGCCGGAGTCATGCATGATCTCACCGATCAGCAGCAGTTCGGGAAACTCCGCCTTCAGCTCCCGGCGGAACCGCGTCCAGAACCTTGGGGATACCTCATTGGCCACATCCAGACGCCAGCCGTCGATCCCCGCCTCCCGCACCCAGTGCTTGGAAACCTCCATCATATAATCAGCCACTTCAGGGTTGTCCATATTCAGCTTAGGCATATGCGCTTCCGCTTTGGCGAAGGTCTCATAGTTCGGGGAAGGCGTCTGCACCACCGGAAAGGAATGAATCACAAACCAGTCTTTGTACCGGGAATTCTCTCCGTGCTCAAGCACATCCTTGAAGGCAAAAAAAGTATCGCCGGAATGGTTGAATACAGCATCCAGCAGAACTCTGATCCCGTGGCGGTGGGCTTCATCCACCAATGCCCTCAAATCCTCTGTGCTGCCAAACGCAGGATCGACCTTTAAATAGTCCGAGGTATTATATTTATGCTCGGTAGTGGATTCAAAAATCGGCGTCATATACAGGGCCGTAATCCCCAACTGTTGCAGATAGGGGATTTTTTCTGTTATTCCTTTCAGGGTTCCTCCGTTATAGCTGCTTGGATAAATCTGATAGACAACCGCATCAGAGCTCCAGGAGGGCAGCTTAACCGCTTCCGGCCGGTGCATGTAAGCATACTGAAAAGAGCCTGCATGCTCCCTGTTCTCAGCCAGCCCCCGCTCCCCGTACCATACATAATCACCGGCAGGGTTCTCAACATGGAATAAGTATCTGCATTTGCCGGTTGCCGACTGTAGAACAGCCTCGTGGATTTCATAGGCTCCGGCAGAGCCGATCCGCTCCATCGGAAGCGGGATTTCGTTCCCCGGCGGGTCATAGCGGTCGGAGTGAATCACCGTGCAGGACAGCTGCTGGCCATTCTGCACAAAAAGGCGCAGCTTCAAAGTGCCGGGACCAACCGGAAAGGCAAAGGGATCTTCAGCAGTATGGTATAGAAACCAGCGAATCATATTATACAAGCTCCTTTTATTGTATGATGGGTGTATATCTTGATTAATGAATAAAACCATTCAAAAAAAACCGTCAGGACCGTGAGGGAAAACTATGAAGGTAACGATTAAGGATATCGCCATTGCGGCGGGGGTAGCCAAATCCACTGTATCTAAGGTGCTGAATGATTCACCAAAAATTTCGCAGGAAACCAAACAAAAGGTCAGAGAAATTATGAAACAGATGAATTACACACCCAGCAGCATCGCCACAGGCTTGGCCCGGCAGAGCAGCGGCAATATTGGACTGTTAATCGATATGTCTAAGTCCAGCGAATTCCTGAACCAGTTCTTCTACAACATCATCGGCGGAATAGAGAGTGTGATCGGCTCCTTGAAATATGAGCTGACCATCGCGAATGTCGAGCACAATCATCCTGAGGGCCATTTCCTGCACAGACTCGTAAGGAGTAAAAAGGTGGATGGCCTTATCGCCAACACCTCGGTCCTGACAGAGGAGCTGTGCACCCAGCTTAACCATCTTGAGTTTCCTTATGTCTCGCTGGGAGAAGTTGCAGCATCCGGATGCTGGGTCGACTTCGACAACGAAGCCGGCGGCAGAATGCTCACCCGGCATCTGCTGGAGGAGGGCTATTCCGCGGTGGCTTTTATTGGCGGATACGAGGGAGACCCGCTCTTCATCCGTCGGTTGGAAGGCTGCCGGCAGGTGCTTGAGCAGGCTGGCAAGCCGCTCCGCAAGGATTGGATTATTAATGGCGAAGCAGAAGAGGCGGTTGGCTATCAAATTGCAAAGCAACTGCTGTTAAGCGAGACGCCGCCGGACTCGGTAATCTGTATGAGCAATTTTGCAGCCTACGGGGTGCTGCTGGCTGCCAGAGAGCTTGGGGTGCAGGTTCCGGCAGAGCTTGGGATTGCAACCTTTGATGATTATCCCTTGTCCCGCTATACCACACCTCCGCTAACCTCGCTTAATCTGGATACCTTCCATCTCGGCGTATCTGCCGGAGAGCTGTTAATGGAACGGATTGGCGGCAAAATCGAATCTCTTCAGAAGCTGCTGCTGGCGCCGGAACTCCTTCCGCGGGAATCCACATGCAGAAATTCAAGAACATAGACACCGATAGGGAAACCGGTTTCCCTAAATAGAAACTATCATACCGACTAAGGGATGTCAACGGAATATGGCACGCCAAAAAACCTCCTCCACGCTTGCTGTGAAGGAGGTTGTGCCAGGTGCAAGCACTTCTGACGCAGTTCAGTTCAGTCCAGCACGGCCGGAAGTCCGCATAAACTGCAGCACTTCGTTCATCATCTGCCCGCTGTGTTCACCGTGGCACAGCATATGACCGCTTCGCTCCACCATTAATACCTGCTTGCTTCCGGATGGGATCGTGCGCTGCAGATATGCCGCGCTTTTGGCTCTCACGAGATGATCTCTCCGGCCCTGAACAATCAGAGTCGGGATCTCAATCTGCGGATAAATATTGAAGCTCTCCCGCACCAGACGCAAGAATTCCTTGGTAGCCTTCGCCGGGGTTGCTCCGAATTTGCTTAGGTAGTTTCTAACCATAACCGGGCTGCCCAGAGTTCTTGCAATCTCCAGCAGATTCAATGGAAAGACAGGTGTGGACAGCAAGGTAAGCGACTTGATGCGGGCTTGATATTGTACCGACAAATGGGACGCGATCAGGGCTCCTGTAGAAAAGCCAACCAGATGTACGCCTTCCCCGCAGGCGAGCAGATCCTGCAGCTGATCTTCGGCGCTTTGCCGCCAATCATGCCTGTCGGATTGCAGCAGATCGTTCCGGCTGCCCCCATGCCCCTTGAGTGTAAACGTTCGGGCATGGTAATCATGCCGCTCCAGAAATTGTGCGAGCGGCGAGATTTCATACTCCCCCCCCGTAAAGCCATGGATGAACAGACAGCTTTCCATATATGTCCTCTTTTCACTGTGATTGATCCTCAATTTATTATGTATCATACCCTTATTTATCCTATTTTAAGAAAAATAAACCTCTACGGTCAATTCGTCAAGGTTCAGACAAGTATTAGACTTCCTGTGAAGCCCTGAGTGAACATGCCCGGATGGTTGTTTATCAATCTGCATATTTTTGAGTTTACTGCCCAGTCATTCCCGAAGACTCTCCATATAGTAATACCACACCATTCGAATGGTTACTGTTTATCTGTACAGGCTATTGTCTTGATCGCAGCCCGCTTTTCTGAAAGCCCAGACGACGGTTTGGGATTTTTACTATGAGCGGGTTGTTCTCCCTATTCTAGTAAGAGAGGATGAATCCTTTTGCCAAACTTCAGTTCGTTTCAAGCGAACCCCGATAATCTGCGTACGCTGATCTTTGGGCGGGACCCTTCCACACTGATTGACCGCCCCCTCACTACCGATTCCAGCGGAAATCTGACTACAGTCATCCTGAACGGTACAATTTCCAGCGTGCTAGGCGCTACGATTACTGCAGGTACGTTAACATC
>NZ_FNGM01000009.1:110224-267596 GCF_900102965.1 Paenibacillus jilunlii
GTGTTACCTCCATTTCGCAGCGCAGCTTCATTGAACTGGCTACCACCGGCATCACAACAGCCGATGCGTTTACGCCGCTGCCTGCGAACACGACAAGTGTGCTGGGCACATATTCTTATTTTATCGTAAATACCGGAGCTAACCCTGTGAATACGCAAGTCGAAATAAGCGCGGACGGAACGAATTATTTTGTCGATACAACCGGTGATAATCCGCTTCCCGCAGGCTCGGTGGATGTTATTGTTCCATCGCGGTTCCTCAAGTACACCCGGTTGGCTTATCAATCAGCGACACCAGGCGCAGCGTCTACGATTAATGTCATTTTTGATGCCCAGGGAACGTAAGCTGCTGATCTCTCATAGGATGTAGTGACAAAGAGTGCATGGATACCCATGTACTTCTTTGTTCTGTCCGGCAATACCGGACAACACTCCCGCTTGCATAACCTAAACAGGAGGAAACTGACTTTCCAAGGAGGACCATCCGTGAAAAAACCCACCCTAGGTGTACATCTCATCATCCGCAATGAAGCTGCACTTCTTCCCCAATGCTTGGACAGCCTGGCCGGTGCTGCGGATGAGATTGTGGTTGTAGATACGGGTTCTACCGACAATTCTGCAGCCATCGCTACAAGCTACGGAGCCAAGGTCTATCACATGAACTGGAATTACGATTTCTCCGCAGCGCGCAACACCGGGCTCTCCCATGCTGAAACGGATTGGATCCTGGTCCTGGATGCTGATGAAATATTGAAAACACCGGTCGGGACGATCACCGAAATGCTGCGGAACACGGACGCTATGGCCTTTACCGTAAATATAGAAAATTGGTTAGGGAGCCTGCCCGAGGACCGGTTGACGCATAACGTAATCCGTCTATTCCGCAATGGAGCTGGGTATAGCTTCCAGGGAATCATCCACGAAGGCCTGGACGCCTCCATCATCGGCAAGCATGGTGCTTCTGTCATCCGCAGCAGCGGCATCGAAATCATCCATCTGGGATACTTGCCGGGCCTCATGGCCAAAAAGGATAAAATCAGCCGCAACGAGCACTTGCTGCGCCGGGCACTGGCGAAAGATCCGGGGAATGATTTTTACAGCTATAATCTGGCGGTCACTTGCTGCCAAAATGGACAGCTGGAGGAAGCAGAAGCGCTGCTGATCCGCACAATCAACCGGGCCCCGCTTCAGGCTTCTTACCGCCCGTCCATGATCCGCGATTTAGCCAAAATCCAGCTCTCCCTAAACCACATCAAAGCAGTCAATGCCTTGCTGGCCCGGGAACTGCCGCGTTACAGCGATTACCCCGACCTGCATTTCATCCAGGGGCAATCCTGGGAGAGCCAGGGGCTGACGGAGCGCGCCTTTCAGTCCTATCAGCGGGCAGCAGCAGGTTCGGAGGAACCAGCAGCACCTGTAGAGGCTTCAAGCACTGGTGTAACTTTAGAAGCTGGTGCTGCCGTAAACGCTGGAGCAACCTTAACCGCTGGTGCAGCCTTAAGCGGAAAATATGTTTCGGAGAAAGGCATGAACAGCTTCCGTCCGCTGGCCCGCATGGGAGCGATCTCGCTGCAGCTCGGACACTTCGAGGAAGCAGCCCGGTGGTTTCACCGTGCGCTTCAGCACCACGTGTTGTATGCTCCGGCACTCCAGGGAATCGCATCCGCCTTCCAGCGTCTGGATGTGCCGGATCAGGATATCGCCACTCTGTTAACCCAGCTTGCTGGTACAGGGCAGGCTGCCGGGAGAAGTGCCGTTATTCACGCGCTGGATGCGGTCTGTGCTTATGAGGCTATTGCCGGATTGCCGCAGATTGATTTTCCACTGGAGAAGGAGACACTGCCGGCCAGAGCTTCCGCATGGATCATTACCGGACGTCTGCAGGAAGCCGGAGCGGCTCTGCGGGAGGCTCTTTCTCTGCTCAGAGACACTACGGCTATGGAGGGGGATATGGAAAACCTACACCGTCTGTGGATGATTGCAGCCATTTGCCGTTGGCAGGATAACAGGCCGCAGCCGGAGCCCTTGGAATTCGCGGATGCGCCGGAACCCTTACGGTCAGCGCTGCTGCTTGTCGATGAACAGTTGACACAGCATAATACGGCTCCGGTATTGCCGGGCGATGCCGGTAACCTGTCCCGGGTAATCGCAGAGCTGATCCGGTTGGCAGTAAAGCTGCGCTGCGGCGGGCTGGCTGGCAGGCTGGCCGGTCTTTTTCCGGAACACCGGACGGACTGGGCAGAAGCCTTATATGAATCGGGACAGTTGGAAGAAGCGGGTGAACTTTTGATTACCCTGGCTGGGGATCAGCAGGCACGGGGGAAGGTACCCTTTTATCTGGCGGAGATGCTGTTTGATAAAGGCCACTATGGAGAAGCTGCTGACTGGTTCCAGCATATGCTTGCCGGTACGCCAGGGCATGAGCCCTCCCGCATCGGGCTGTCGCTAAGCTATCTTCACCTTGCCAGGCAGGAGCTCGAAGAGGCTGCGGACAGCTTCCCTGAAATCTATGCACACGGCCCTCTGCAGGAGGACATGAAGGCGACCGAACAGGCTATTGCCGTACTTAACCGGACCGCCTGGCATACACAGTGGAACTCTCACCGATACTTCAGAAAGGAGCCACACCATGAAGCCGCGAACCCGGATTTCCCTCTGCATGATTGTTAAAAATGAGGCCGACAATCTGCCGCAATGCCTAAAAAGTGTACGCGGGGTAGCTGACGAAATCGTAGTGGTCGACACGGGTTCAACAGACTCCTCAGTGCAGATTGCCAGCAGCTATGGGGCGAGGATCGTGGACTTCCCCTGGAACGGCGATTTTGCCGCTGCCCGCAACGCTGGTCTGAAGGTGGCACGGGGACAATGGATTCTGGTGCTGGATGCGGACGAAGAGCTGGATCAAGGCAGTGCAGGCGAGCTGCTGCTGTGTGCGGAGCATATGGAGTATGAGGCGTTTTTTCTGCGGATTCATAATCACAAAGGAACGTCCCGCTCCTCTGAGACGATTACCGTAAATCCCATATTGCGGATGTTCCGCAACCGCCCGGCATACCGCTTCAGCGGGATTATCCATGAACAAATCGCCTCGGTCATCGTACGGGAATCACCGGCTGCCGCAATGCATCTCAGTACAGTGATAATCCATCATTACGGCTATGCCGACGGCGTTGTGGCTAAAAAAGATAAGATCCGCCGCAATGTCGATCTGCTGAAGGAGCAGCTGAAGCGCAGCCCCGGGGATGCTTTTCACCACTTCAATATGGCTGTGGAATACATGCGGCTCGGTGAATATGATCATGCCCTTGAACATATCCATGTTTCGCTTGATCATGTGGAGCCGGACACCAGCTATGTCCATCTGCTGCATAAGTACGAGATCCGCTGCCGTGCGGTCAATGGGGATGTGCCGGGGGCGCTTGCGGCCTGTGAGCGGGGGATTGCTCTATTCCCCGACTATCCGGACCTTCATCATATAAAAGGCGTCCTGCTGCTGCAGACCGCAGCTTGGATAGAGGCAAAGGAGGCGCTGCGCCAGGCACTGGACATCGGTGTTTCTCCCCCCGGTTACCATACGGAATCCGGCTTCGGGACGTACGCTACGCTGTCTTTGCTGGGGCAGCTGTGCCAGGAAACCGGTGAAGATTATGAAGCGGCTGCCTTCTATACAAAAGCCGCCCGGCTCCATCCGGAGCCATGGCCGCTGATTTCACGGCTGGTGCGGACGCTGAAATGTGCGGGCCGGGAAAGCGAGCTGAACGGCTGGCTGGAGCAGCATGTTTCCCTGGCAGCGGCAGAACCCCGGAAGCTGGCCGTTCTGCTGTTGAATGAAGGCTGCTACGGGGCAGCGGCGGAGCTGCTGGCAAAGAACGGCTTTAACGATGCACTTGAGCCAATGGAGCAGCGCGGGCAAAGTGCATCGGAGATGGACAGCGGCAGTGCGGGGGACAGCGACGGTGTGGCGAAGGGTGAACCGGTGAATGAGAGCGATGCTCCAGCAGCCCAAGGACCTGCTGGTTCTCCAGGAACGGCCACAGAGGATTCCGGTTCCTTCGTAATGGCGCTGCAAAAAACAGCGGCGGCTCCTGCTGCAAGCTTAAGCCGGGAGGATATTGCTGTGCTGCTGGAGCGCTCATGCAGCATTCCCGGGCAGAGTACCGGGCTCATGACTAATCCGGCTTATCAGCACAGCCGGAGCTGGATTCTGCTGGCTGACTCCGTGCTGGCTTCGCTGCCTGCTTCGGCTGCCAGCAGCCCTGCGGCCGGCAAAGTGCGGCAGCTGCTCCCGCTTCCCCGGATGGCAGACTAAAGAGGACCGGTGATCATTGATGTCTATCCCTGATCTATCACTGTGCATGATTGTCAAGAATGAAGCACAGCATCTGGAGCGCTGCCTGTCCTCGGTTGCGGGACTGGTGTCGGAGATCATTATTGCCGACACAGGATCGTCGGACAGCAGTATGGAGATTGCCCGGAGCTTTGGAGCCAGGGTGCTCGAAATTTCCTGGGAGGGGGATTTCGCCCTCGCCCGCAATCTGGCGTTGCAGCAGGCCTCCTGCCCCTGGATTCTGGTTCTTGACGCCGACGAAGCCGTGAGCGGCTGGCGGGCCGGCGTTCTGAACGAATTGCTCGGGGCAGCGCATGTGCACGGTTATTTCCTGCCTTTTATCCACTATGTAGGGGAAGCTGCCAGCGGGGAATATGTGACGGACAACGTCTGCAGGCTGTTCCGTAACGATGAACGCATCAGGTTCCGGGGAACAATTCATGAGGAAGCCGCAAGCAGCATCTGGGCCCTGGCAGGCGGAACAATCGCGTATGCAGCGCTGCCTGTCCACCATTACGGCTACCTGGAGGAGGAGCTGAGGCGCAAAGACAAAACTGCCCGCAACCTAAAATTGATTCATGAAGCTCTGCGGCATGATCCGGCGAGTATCCCCCTGCAGTATGCGCTGGGAACCGAATATTACCAGCTAGGAGAGTATGGAACTGCTGCTGATGTTCTGCTGCCGCTCCTGAAGTCTGCCCCTGCGGGCTCCGGTTATCTTGCCGATATCTTTTTGAAGACGGCCTATGCCCTGCAATCCAGCGGACGCAGAGAAGAAGCTAAGGGGGTATATAAGGAAGGCCTCCGCTTATTCCCTGATTTCACAGATCTGCTGGAAAGCTGCGCCGCTCTGCTGCTGGAAGAAGGGCAACTGCTGGAGCCTTACCATCTGCTGCAAAAAGCGCTGGAGAGCGGAGACACCTCGCAGCACTATCCTTCCTCCTCCGGCAGCGGAACCAGCCGGACCAGCCTGATGATGGGCCAGGTCTGCGAGAGGCTGCTCCGCTATGAGGAGGCGGCAGATTATTGGGAGCAGGCCATAGGCTTTGATCCCTCCTGCGCCGCTGCTTGGGCAGAGCTTGTTCCCCTCTGCCTGCTGGCTGGCGCAGAGAGCCGCCTGATCGCCTTAACCCGGCGGAACCTTCAAGCCCTGCCATCTGACTTGCTGGGCAGATGTGTGCCTGCTGCCTTGAATGCCCATGCCTGGGCATGGCTGCAGGTGTTGTCCGCTGCACCGCAGCTCCCGGCTTCGGTGCAGCCCGTGCTGCGGGTGCTGCCGGAGTTGTCCCGGCAGCACCCGCAGGCTTTGGATGCAGCAGCGGCTCTGCTGGAGCTGCTGCGTGAAGGCCCGGAGCAGCCGTCGATACACGGCTATCTCTGGGCCTGGGCCTGCCGCACCGGCGACGCCGCAGCGGCAGGGCAATGGCTTGCCAGCCTGGCTGCTTCCAGGCCAGGCTTGGCGGCGGTCCGCCACCGGATATGGGGGGAATCCGGTGGTGGACCGACGGCGCAGCCATGCCAACGCCCGGGCGATCCGGCTGCGGTGCCGCCATGCTATGCGGATCATCCGGGTCCGGCTGCGGCGCCGCAATTGGCCTTCCCGGCCCTGTCTTACGCTGCGCAGCTGTTGCTTCAGGCAGGGGCCTGGAGCAGCCTTCTGACACTCTACCGGAACACATGCCCCACTGTGTTCCAGTGGTGCCGCCTGCCTCAGCCGCTGCTGCGCGGACTGATACAGGCACCTGTTCCCTTCAGGGAACAGTGGTGCTCGATCTACAGCAGCTATGCGCAGCAGTCCGGCGGTGCAGCTGGCGGCCCGGCTGAATGGCTGCTCTATGCGGCCATTGCCGCTTCCTGCGGAAGGGTGCCGCAGCTTGCTCCGGCAGCCGAAAATGCGCTGCGCCAATCGAAAAGCGCAGCCGCAGCCGGCGGCCTCAGCTACCATAAGCTGCTGTTGGCGGCAGAGGCTTTTCCGGATTGCGGGCTACAGGGAAGGATTCCTTGGTTGCTGCTGGTAAGAACAGCGCTCCGTGACGGCTTGTAAAATGCGAGAAGTGAGTGAATGAGTGAATGAGAATGCGTATAGTCTATAAAGTGCGTAGAGTGTGAGAAGCGCTAGTGTGCAAAAAGGGCAGGAAATGCGGCAACAGCTTAAGGAGTATAAGCGATTCCCAGTTCAGACACCCTCAGATTGCAGAATGTGCAATAGACACCCATGCTGCTGTGCGACACCTTAGAGGATGCAAATATAACCGTGTAAATGAATTTGTAGGATAGAATGCCAGCAAAACAGCTTAATTAGTGCACCTTTTTCCACTTAATCTGCCAGGTTGCTTGATGCTCAAGCAAATTAGTGATACTTTCTCCACCTAACCAGTTGGAGCATTAGAGCCCAATTGTTTGGTTCGCGCTTCGGGAATAAAATATTATCTCGTCCCCTGCCACAGAAATCCAACCGCTATTCCGGTCTGCCAAGCCCCCGCCGTTCCTGCCATTCCACAAGACGGGGATTCTCATCCAAGATGGAGGCGTATTGTTCCAGGCTGCCCCATTTTCCTTCGGGGTCCAGCTCCATGTAGCGGTCATATTTCTCACGGAGGGCTTCGGGCGGCTGCGCCCAGCCGTAATGCTTCACGCGCAGCTCGGTCAGGAACCCCGGCAGAATGGCGTAGGACAGCGGCAGACGGGGAACATGATGATCCATTTGAGGTGTAAAATAATAAAACTGCGGCAGATAACGGACCAGCGTCCGGGTGTGCTTGGTATGGATGTTCCAGTGTTCGTCTTCCCGGTAATGCGTGGTGCCGCCCCAAAAGTCATACAGCCGGAAGGCCACCCAGTCGTACACATCCTGATCTATCAAGCGGCGCATTTCCCGTTTGGCCTCTTCTTCATAGAATTCGTCGGCATCTACGGACAGCAGCCAGTCCGGGGCCGTCGACACCGCCAGTTCCCACAAGGTCCGCCGCAGCCCCCACTCCCGGTTGAACCGCGACCCTTCCAGCGTCACCAGCTTTGTAACTTTGGCAAAAGATTCACACAGACGCGCCGTGCCATCCGTGCTGGCGTCATCCACGATGACGATATCATCCACAAAACCGCTCAGCTCCTCCAGCACCTGTTCCAAATAGCGTCCGCTTTCATTACGCACCTGCATCATTGCGGTCAGACGGTTCCCGGAGGTTTTGCGCAGCGGTCTCCCTTTGTTCATCATCGGTCCTCCCCCTTTAACCGGCCTACCGCTTCCTCCAGGTCAGCCATCTCTGCGAATAATGTGCGGGCTTCGCCTCCGGCTCCTGCCGCCCGCAGGAAGCTGCGGATCGCCGCATGTCTTCTGCCATGCAGCAGATGCAGCGTCCCTTCAATGACCGGCAGCTGAATCCCGCCGTATACAGGAATTTCCGTCCCGGCCAGCAGCACTGCGCTTGCGGGAGGCGTCGCGCTGATGGGCAGCACTGCGCCGTCCGGCAGCGGAATATTTCCCGCCTCGCTACCGCTGGGCCCGGATTCACGCAGGAGCTGCAGCGCTTTGTCCCACTGAAAGGAGGTGATGTAATTCTGCAGCAGCAGGGGCTGCGCTTCGGGACAGGACAAGTCCTCCAGAATCCGGACAGCCTCAGCGATGTCCTCATTCACACGGTAAATTTCTGCCTGAAGCAGTTCGAATTGACCGTTGTCCAGCCACTGCCGCATCCGCACGGCTGTCTTTCTCTCTTCCTCGGTAAACGCTGTGATCTCGTACTGGGCGACAGCAAGCTCCAGATTCCCCTTCTTGGCTTCAATTGCCGAAAAAAAACGGTAATGGGAGTGCAGGCAATCGGTATAATCATGAAGCAGCATGAGTTCAAAAGATCTTGCCAGATAACGCCCGGCGGCTTCATCCCCCAGCAAATACAAATACGTGGCAGCCAGATAATGCACCGTCGGCTGGGCAGGCAGCTTTCCGCACATGGATACGTAGAAATCCGCTCTCAAGCGGTGCTGTGTGAATAGCCATCCCCCTGCCCCGGGAGAAGCAGGCTGCCACAATTCTGTAAGCGCCCGGGTCCAGATGGCTTCATAGTCAGTCAAAAAAAACAGCCGGTCCCCCCGCCGGATCAGACCGCAGGACAACGGATGATCCCCGCCGAGATAAACCACCTTTGGTCTGTACAGATTCTGCTCCAGATATAACCGTTCCGAAGCTGTACCCACCAGATCTGCCCTGGCGGCGAGCAGGGCGCTGTATTTATCCCACATCGTGTTATCCTCGCCTTCGGGACACGGCTCCAGCAGTGCCACTATATATCCCGGCTTCAGAGCCAGCACATCCTGCAGCCAATAGGGCGAAGAGACAAGTATGGTATACCCCTTGCCATCCAGAGTTTTTAATTCCGCCAGGGACACCGGGCGGACCCCGCTGCCAGCCTGCTGATCGGAGGTCATCCCGCCGGCAAAACAGACCTCTGCCCGTTCCGGCAGAAGATCCAGCAGTCTTTTATAGGGATAATCCTCCCAAGGGACATGGCTGAGAATCAAGTAATTCATAACCGGACCTCCCCGCCAGAACGCCGGGGGAGGATGTTCGCTTCAGGCGGACCGCCTATATATCCAATCGCCAGGGAGGGCTGCGGCTCCAGTTGTAGGCCGTGACCGGATACCTTCTGTCTGGTGATACGGCCCGGGACGATTCCACTCCTGTGGGCAATCCGCTCCAGGGGCAGCTTCAGCGGGAGCAGGGGAGACAACCCCTGATGTGGTGCAGGCTCCTCCATTGCAGAAGCCGCCCGGCTGACCACGAGGTCGGCTGAACCATGCAGGACAGCTTCGGCAATCCGCTTCACATAATGACTGTCGTAATCTGCAGAAGCAGAGAGATATACTACGATCTCGCTGCCATATAAGGCGGCGACATTCTCCAGAGCATGCAGCCAGGAGTCCTCGCCTTGAACTGCAATGACCGCATCCTGCTCCCGTACCGGAAATTCCGGGAGGGCATCCCTGCGGCTGTCCCTGATCCATACCCAGCGGATGTTTCCGTAGCTCTGCTGCCCTTGCAGCCTCTTCTGGGATTCACAGGACTCTTCCGGCGTAAGCATAAGCGGCCTCTCAGAATAGACAACCGCCGTGACAAGCGGAACCGGTGCTGCTGCTGTTTTTTCCAGCGCTATCCCTGGCCTCGGCGGCAGAACTGAAACATCTGAAGGGATCGGAAGAATCCCTTCCTCCACGTTCACAGCACTGTGGTCCAGACCCCATTTGGCCAGATACGCTTGAACTCCATCCTGCATAGCGTCATGTTCAGCTTTTGCATGGGCTTCCGGAAGCGGCTGCAGGGAGTGAACGTACATAGCATCGCTCAGCACCAGACGGGCACCCCGCTGACGGGCCCGCAGGCACCAGTCGGCCACCATCAGCTGCCGCTTGACAAGCGTGGAATCGAACCCGCCGATACGCTGCAGCAGTTCCCGCGTGAAGACCAGACAGGAGCCGCACAGTACGGCGGCCTCATGCCATTCGCCCTGCCGCCGTCCCAGCGAATGGGTGACATAAGCAGACAATTCCTGTTCAGTGCCGAAATGCAGCTGCTCCCTGGCTTCACCCAGTTCAGTTGAAGAGCGGGGAGCAACCGCCTGGACGGAAGGGTCATCGACAAACGGCCACAGCAGATTGCCAACCCAGCCCGGAGTCACCATCACACTGTCCTCAATCAGCGCGACAAAAGAGGTCCCGGCATAAGCCAACGCCTCGTTCACCCCATATTTTCCGGGTTCATAAGGAATAAAGGTTGCCCCGGGAAAAGCCTCCGCCAACGGCTTCAGCGGAAAATCCGTATCCATGGCAACCCCAATCAACGAAATCGAAGCACCGGAGTGCTGCTGCAGAAGGTTCAGACATTCCCCGGCCCACGCGGCATAACGCAGCTCCACCACCACGGTTATGCCATCCTGCACCGGCAGCGGAAGCAATCCTTCCCGCTCCAGGTAGCTGTATCTGCCTGCCAGACGCTCGTTCCTGACAGAATGCTTAGAATCTGACATTAGGGCTCACTCTCCATTAGGTAAAAATAATGCTACCTAAAGTGTATGAGCGGTTTGCCGCAGGTATCCCTGCCCTGTGAGATAATCTCGGCACCACTCTTTATCAGGGGATTTCGAGTCAGGAATGGTTGCAGCAGCGCCCGCTGTTCATATCCAATAAGCGGAACGAACTTGTATAAGCTTTCACTCGCCCCCCGCTTCAGGGGAAGAGCTGCCTGTTTCCTCCTCCGTATGGCCAGTATCCGCTGCACCTGAATCCGGAGAAGGGGTAGCCTCTCCCGGAGAATTGCCAGTTTCGGCGTTGCTGCTGTCAGGCACCGTTGTCCCCGCCTTATTCTCGTCTACGGAAGGTGCAGGAATGGCAATTCCCGGCGCGCTGCTGCCGTTGTCTCCGACAGGCTGGCCCTGGTTATCATAGTAGTACATAGGAACATCACCGACCACCATCAGATAGGAAACGGGAATTTCGGTATCCACTACCTGCGGTTCCATATCGAACGGGATAATGACGGCTACCTCGGTGACAATATGAATGTATACCTCCACCAGAATCATATTAATTCCGGCATCCTTCTGCCGGGTATTCAGCTCCACCTTGACCGCACCCTGTGGTTCAATCTTAATCGGCACATCCGGACCAAAGGAAGCAATCAGCGAACTTCCCAGCGCTTGACCAAGCGGAATACGCTCCGTCTGGTTATGCAGCTCCTGCAGTGTGGACTGGATCACTTCTGCCGCCTGTGACGTAATGCGCATATGCTCCTTATAATTGAGCATGAAGCCCGATATTTTGCCTTCCTTGTCCGTTTTCCAGTCAATCAGCGCTTCAGCGTTCCCTGTATCGGCCACCTGGGTGGTGATCGCCTTGTTGATCGATTCGGTAGCAATCTGCTTGACACGGATTTGTGCCAAATGAAGAATAGGCGGCTTCAAATGCTTCTCCACATAACGAAGGCTCTGCAGCACTGCCAGAACGAGCACCAGGCTGAGAATGAGCCAGAACCTGCCCCGTCTGCGCGGCTTCTGGCTCCGTACTGAAGAACCAGCTCCAGCCTTCTCCCCTTCACCACTGCCCGGCAGGCGCAAAAATCTCCTGCCCTTCGGCTTTCCATACCGTAAGCCCTGACCGGACAAGCGGCTGCCCGCTTTGGAAGGCTTGGCCTTGAACACCGGACTGCGTCCAGCAGGTCCCAGAATTCCTTCCTTGGATGGTTTGGCCCTGAATGCCGGGCTGCGTCCAGCAAGTACAGGGATTCCTTCCTTAGATGGTTTGGCCTTGAATGCCGGGCTGCGTCCTGCTGCTCCCGGAATGCCCCCCCAACCCAGCCTGGGCAGCCGCAGCCGTCCCAGATTGGGGACCTTTGCGCTCCGGCTCCCCCATTTTTTGATTCTGCCCATGCCCTCTGTCCCTCCCGACCTTCACGGAGGTCTAGCCGCCTCCGGTTACTATAGGCTATTCGGGACACGCACAAAATAACCCCCTAAAGTGGGGACCAGACTGCAGCAAAAGCAAAAAGAACGCAACCTCCGGCGAATGGCAGGAGGCAACGTCCTTTTTGTAGATAAGGACACAACATCCGCTATTCCATCCGGCTGCGCTTATCCTCCTGCAGATGTCCCCAGTGGAGACGGATGAAGATTCCGATAAGAATTACAACAAACACTCCGTACCAGAGAAGGAAGCCGTTCCATTCCTCTCTGGAGACAATCAGTGTCGAGCCGATCGTTCCGAACAGCCAGATGTATGAAAGATTGCCAAGAACCGTCCCCCAAATAAATGCCGGGACCTTCATCGGCGAAACCGCCGACATGAAATTGATGATGTTGCTGGGCATGATCGGGACCGTGCGCAGCAGCACCAGTGTCCAGATGCCGTAGCGGTCCAGGTAACGCTGCCATTTGTCATAACGCTTCAGCTTGGAACGCCATTTCCGGTCGAACCAGTCAAAAAGAAAGCGGCGGAACAGAAAATAGCTGAGCATCGCCCCAATATTACAGGCCAGCCAGCTGACAAGCATCCCTCCAATTACATTAAATACAGATACATGCAGAACAATTAATACCGCCAAAGGGAAAAATCCGAACAGACTCTGCAGCACCGTAAGCGGGATGGTGACCAGCAGAATATACGGTCCGCTGAGTCCAAATAACTGCAGCAGCCAGTCGATCCAGGCATTGATGGTCTCTGTCATGGAGCAGCCTCCTTTCTTCTTCCGAAAACCACCGTCAATGCCTATTACATCCTTTTGCACATAAGAAGTGACAGCCCAGGCGAAAAAATTACAAATTCTTTATATTTCCAAGAAAAACACCCCTCACGGGGTGTTTATAGAATAGATCTGCTTATAAGATGTGTGTATGAAAGGAACATGATAATCAGCGTACAGGTTACAGAATTGTAGCCTTATGTTCCTTCATCATAGCACACATTTTCAGCTGCTGCAAAACTCTGCAGCTCACGCAGAGTGATTTTATTTTATTCCGGCGATCCAGGTATTTACTTGATCCTCATGCTCCGAAACCCAGGCCTTCGCTGCATCCTCAGGAGATTTGCCGCCTTGGATTTCGACCATTACCTGTGCCATATCCTCCGGTGTCCACTGGAATTGATCCAGGAAACGGTAGACATCCGGCATATCCTCCTTCAGGCCTTTGCGCACCATGGTGTGAATCTGCTCCGCCCCGCCAAAGATACCCTTGGGGTCTTCCAGGTACTTCAGGTCCATATTGGCAAACATCCAGTGCGGTGTCCACCCGGTAACAACAATCGGCTTATTGTCCGTATAAGCCTTTTGCAGCTCCTGTGCCATTGCCGCTGAAGAGCTTTCCAGCAGTGTGTAATCGCTTAGTCCATAGGCATCGATTGCTTTTTGGCTGGCAGTCATGATGCCGGCACCCGGCTCAATTCCGATAATTTGGTTGTTCAGGGACTTTGCCACACCGGCATTCTTCAGATCCTCAATGGAGCTTACATTCATATAGGCAGGAACGGCAAACCCGGTCTTGGTCCCTTCAAGGTTAGCCCCCAGGTCCTCCATATCCTGTCCGTACTTCTCCAGATAAGAAGCATGTGTGCCCGGCAGCCAGGCGGCTACCATGCCATCAGCACTGCCATCGGCAATCCCGGCCCACATCGGACCGGCATCCACCTGCAGCATTTCTACAGTAGCGCCCAGCTTCGATTCAAGCACCTCTTTGACCACATTAGTGCTGGCAATTTCCGAATCCCAGGCCACATAGGCCAGCTTCACCGTTTGGTTTGCCTTGGACGAGCTGGATGAACATCCGGCGGCGACCGCTGCGAGCAATATCAGCATTAGTATTCCCCATGATTTTTTCTTCATATCTATTACACTCCTATCCTTTTTTTGGTTTCACCAGTTTCTGAGTCAGGCGGTCAAGCAGTATCGCGATAATGACAATTGCGATCCCCGCTTCAAAGCCCGCACCGGTCTTGGCTTGCGACACTGCCCGGTATACATAGGCGCCAACGCCCTGCGCCCCGATCATCGACGAGATGACAACCATGGACAGGGAGAGCATAATCGTCTGGTTAATACCGGCCATGATCGTCGGCAGGGCAATCGGCAGCTGCAGCTTGAACAGCTTCTGGCCCGCAGTGGAGCCGAACGCATCAGCCGCTTCCACCAGCTCCGGGGATACCTGGCGGATACCCAGATTGGTCAGGCGGATGGTAGGTGGAATAGCAAAAATAATTGAAGCAATGACACCCGGAACGACCCCGAGTGAAAAGAAAGACACTGCTGGCAGCAGATAGACAAATGCCGGCATGGTCTGCATAAAGTCCAGAATCGGTGTCACTGTATTCTGGACCCCGGTGCTCTGCGCGCACAGCACGCCAAGCGGAACGCCAATCAGCACAGCCAGCACCGAGGCCGTCAATACAAGCGCCAGTGACTGCATCGATGGACCCCATAATCCCAGGTTGTCAATCAGCAGCAGCCCGGCGAGCGCGAAGAGCGCCATGCGCCACTTGCCGATCCAGTAGGCCAAAGCGGTTATAATCAGAATCAGCACAAGGGCTGGAAGAATAGTGAGCGCCATTTCGATGCCGTTCACCATTCCGCCGATAACCGCATGAATAAAGTCGAATAACGGCCCCAGGTAGGTGGTTAACCAGTTCTCCAGCCATTCGACTGCCTTGCCAAGCGGCAGCTTAGGAATGCTCATCGTATTCCATCTCCTTCCGGAACCGCATTGCCCGCCAGGGCAGACAGAACGGCCCCTTTGATAACAATGCCCTTCAGTTTGTCCGCCTCATCCACAACTGCAACAGGCAGATGTGTCCCGGACATGAGTTCAAAGAGATCATTCAGCAGTGTATCCGGAGATACACGGGGAATCTCTCTGCGCATGACCTCAAGAATCGATTGATTCCCCTTGAGCGCCTGCGCCGCATCCTCCGCCGTAACCACTCCCTGCAGCTTCATTTCTTTATCGGCCACATACAGGCTGGATACGCCGCTGTCCCGCATCAATTGCAGCGCAACGCGCGGCCCGCGTTCCGGCCGGATCATTTCCGGCTGGCGCATCACATGTGCTGCGGTCAGCACCTTGGACAGATCGACATCTTCAACAAAACGCTCCACATATTTGTTGGCAGGCTGGATCAGAATCTCTTCCGGCGTGCCGATCTGCACAATCACGCCATCCTTCATCAAGGCGATCCGGTCACCGATGCGCAGCGCCTCATCCAGATCATGGGTGATGAATACGATCGTCTTTTTCATTTTGGACTGCAGTTCCAGCAGCTCCTGCTGCATATCCTTGCGGATCAGCGGGTCGAGCGCACTGAAAGCCTCATCCATCAGCAGAATATCCGGATTATTGGCAAGCCCGCGTGCCAGGCCCACCCGCTGCTGCATCCCTCCGCTGAGCTGATCAGGACGGTGATGCTCCCAGCCTTTAAGGCCTACGAGCTCCAAAGCCTCCATGGCAAGCCGGGTTCTTTCTTTTTTCTCTACCCCCTGCACCTCAAGACCATACTCAGCATTGGCCAGCACCGTGCGGTGCGGGAACAGCGCAAACTTCTGGAACACCATTCCGATATTTTTGCGGCGGAACTGGCGGAGCTGTTCAGGATTCATTTTGACAACATCCTTGTCTCTAAAAAGCACCTGTCCCCCCGTAGGCTCTATCAAACGGTTCAATAACCGGACCAGAGTGGACTTGCCGCTTCCCGACAACCCCATAATGACAAAGATTTCTCCTTCTTCGATGCGAAAGTCCGCCCTGTTGACTCCAACCGTCAGCTTGGCTTCCCGGGCAATTTTCTCTTTAGACCATCCTTGCGCAAGTAATGGAAGAGCCCGTACCGCATCATGACCAAATACCTTGGTAAGCTGCTTCACCTCAATAATTGCCATGGTGACCTCCTTCTTCCGTATAGCAAATTTTCGTCTTGCTTCACTCGAACTAGTGTAACGGACATGTGAAATGCGACGCAAAGTTCATATACGCTTAAAAATTAGTGTACAGTTTTAACTTTACGTACTTTATGTATAGAATACTCCGTTTAACGGCAAATCCCGTTCCAGATGAATTCTTTACTTATACACAGGGATTTGATTACAATACACAATAGAGGTTTGCAGTCATTAGCCTACACCTCAGGAGGGACCTTTATGAATGATTTAGAAGGGCTTGCGCCCGAACAAGTAGAGAGAATCAGCAAAGCCCGGGAGCGCGTCATCGATTCCATCGGCAAAAATATGGATTTGTACGGAATAACACTGTCCATTGGGCATTTATACGGTTATATGTACTTCAATCAGGGACCTGTAACGCTGGACGAGCTTAGCCGGACTATGGGAATGAGCAAGACTTCCATGAGCACAGGGGTGCGCACCCTGCTGGATCTGAAGATGATTGACAAGGTATGGGGAAAAGGCACCCGGAAGGATTTGTTCGAGGTGGTTCCCGATTGGCATCAGAACTTCAGTGATTACTTCTCTATTAAATGGAGAAAAGCCGTTGAAGGAAATATGGCCGCGCTCAGCAAATCACTGAACGAAATCAAACAAATGAAAATTGAGTATGCGGATGAACCGGGAATGGAGCAGCTGCTCAGTACCGATGAAGTCAAAATTGAGGAAGCGATTAAATACTACCGCTGGCTCCTGAAGCTGATTGAAGCACTGGAAACCGGTAAAATCTTCGAACTGATTCCTAAAGAATCCTAGGGTTACTGCATCAAGGTTTCATATCCCCCGCATAAAAAACAGCCGAGATCCTGGAGTTAGGATTTCGGCTGTTTCTTTGTTGGAGTGCTGCGCTCTTACGGAGCTTCAGTCAGACTTACGTTATCGATGAAAATATGATTACCTGCCTGAATCGCGCTGTTCGTGCCTTCGCTGTTGCCCGCAATCAGACCCAGAAGGAAAACAAGATGTGCTCCCGCATCCGTGCCGCTGTCCATGGTGAAGGTATAGCTGTAAGTCTTCATGCTGCCCGTCAGCTCTACCGCTTTTGCCGGTAAATATTTGGTGTAATCCCCGCCCTTATGCTCCACAGCCACTTCAATCAAACGGTCCACATCGGAGCGGGCTGCAAAAGCCAGCGTATACGTTTTACCCTGTACAAGCTTCAGATTGGCATAATCCACCTGTGCACTGTAGCTGGCGGTTCCCGTACCTGTCAGTGCCACGGCCAGTTCTCCGTCCTGCGCGGCAGCTGAACCGGTCCCGTCAAAGTATTGCGTCCAGCCTGTTAAGCCCTTTGCCGGATCGAAGGTTCCATTATCCAGCTTGCCGCTGGCCGGTTCCCCTGGCGTACCGCCTCCGCCTTCCACCTCCGTCACCCTAATGTCGTCAAAAGAGAGCGTATGCGGCATTCCGTTCGCCGTCTTGTCAGCTCCCATCGCCGCACCGATTAGATAGTTCAGCTTCAGCGGGTTACTGTTATCCACGGTAAACTCAGCACTGTAGGTTGCCCAAGTTGCGGTAACCTCGAACTTCGCCTGCGCTGCTGCGGCCGAGGTGCCGCTGTACTCCACGATAATCTGCCTTGGAACGGTCGATTTGGCTTTGAAGCTCAGCTCATACGTCTTTCCAGCCTCCAGCGGGATGCCCTCCTGGAAAAACTGCGTATGCCAGGCGGCCGTACCGGCAACGTCAATTCTAACCTCCGCCACACCTTCATTCACGTTAAAAGAAGACACACCGCCTTCCCCGGACCACGTGGACCAGCCCGTTGTACCGCTGGCGAACGAACCGTTGACAACCAGATTGTTGTCATTCGCCAGAATGGTCTGGGTTACCGTAGCGCTGACATATCCTTCGGCTTCCACAGTAATCAGGTAGCTGCCTTCAGCAGGGAAAGCGGCTGCTTCTAGCGTGATTTGGCCCGCTTGGACGGTATATTGCCCTTTGGCAAGTGCAGTGCCGTTGACCTTCACGGCTGTGATGCTGCTGCGCCACGCTGCATTCTCGGTGAACGTCAGTTCTATCGGCTGCGATACCCGGTTGTTCGTACTGTCGGCAAGCAGCTCCTGCGGTTTGGCCGGGGCATTCTTGATTTCGAATTTCACATTGTCGATCACAAGCTCATGTGCCTGCGGAATACTCACTCCCTCAACCTTGCCCAGCAGGAACTTCAGCGACAGGGTATCACTTACACCTTGGCGGAATTCGAATCTGTAATGGGTGGTTTCCGGTGTAACCTTAATGATCTGTGCAAAAGAAGGCTGATACGAAGCATTCTCCGCATTGACGCTGATTCTGCGGGCAACACTTGCGCTCGCGTCGAATTCAATAACATAGTCCATGCCGCCGGCAACCTTCAGCCCATTCTGGAACAGCATGACCGAATAGGGCTGATTGCCGGTATTGGCAATATTGAATGTGGCTGCTCCCTCTGTAACCGCAGCGGTGGCCGCGCCGCCCTGCTCTGTCAGCAGCCGCTCCCAGCTATTGAAGCCAAAGCTGAAATCACCGTTCACCAGCGGATAATAGACCAGCGAAGGGTCATAATAGAAGCTGGTGCGCAGCAGCAGGAAGTTATCCAACTGGACAATACCCGCTTCCTTGCCGAGATGGAGCACAAATCGGCCCAGCGTGTCAGTTGCTCCGGGGAGATCGGGGAATACCGCCTCCACCTTCTGTGCTCCTGCCTTCAGGAGGACCGTTTCTGAAGCGTAGACGGTACCGTCCCTGCCCTGCAGCTCGATTACAGCCGTGCGCGGAGAAGGGACGTCAGCGTCAAAGGCAAGCTTGTAATCCTGGCCCTGGACCAGGAAGATACCCTTCTGCAACAGCATCGTATCTGCATTTCCGGTATCTATGCCGCTGATCTGAAGATTTAACTTGCCTGTATCGCCAACGCTTGGGCTGACCTCTGCACCTCCGGTGGCTTCGGCATGCCAGTAGCTGAGCCGGTCCGGCTCACCCAGATCAAAGGTGCCGTTATAGAGATGGTTGCCGCTGCCGAGCGGCGTTTTGGCGCTGTCATGGTCAAACGGAATGCTGTCGATCTCTTCGAGCCGTGCATTGCCGAGCCACACCGGCGAAGCATTCGTGCCGAGGTTGAACTCTACCCGGGCCGCAATGTCCGAGTTCTCCTTCATCTGGAACATCGTTTCGTAATGCTTCAGTGATGAGGTTAAATCCGCCTTGAGCGAAGGGGAATAGGCCTGATACCCGCGGGATTCTCCGCCCGTGAGCCGGACGCTGATATTCCGCGAGATGTCTGTCATTGCATCGAAGCTGAGCTTGTAGAACCTCCCCTTCGCCAGAGATACGATGGCCTGCGGCTGAATGGAGTACGAGTTCCCCCCAGGGCTGCTGATGTTCACCTTAAGGAAATTCTGCCCGCCAATCGGCTCCAGTGATAAAGCCGCATCTGCACCCGCTTCCTTATACAGCACCCAATGTGCAGTATTCGGGATGCCCATTCCGGCATCGCCTTCCTTCTGCTCGGTGAACCCGTTGTTGTGGATCAGGTTGCCGTCCGCAAGCGGCGGCAGTGAGCCTTCAAGGTAAGGCTCCTTCGTAAGTGTTACCGGCACCGGCTGGCGGTAAGGCCGCCCTGTCAGCTCATAGACTCTGACGTAATCGATTTCCATCGATTGCGGGAACACAGTCTCCGCCGTCGGATTGCCGTCAAAATTACCGCCGACTGCCAGATTCATCAGCAGATGGAACTCCTGGTTGAACGGTGCGGGATAAGCGTTATTCGCCGGCTGTCCATTGCTCCGGCTGTACCAGTCATTTTTAGTTGAATACAGTACACCGTCAACATACCAGCGAATTTCTCCAGGCTCCCACTCCAGAGAATAGGTGTGGAACTGTTCAATGGTGGAGTTGCCCGGCAGCACATATTCCTTGCCGGAATATACATTATCCGGCCACTGGGAACCGTAATGGAGCGTACCCGCAACAGTACCCGGACGGCTGCCCCAGCCTTCCATAATGTCAATCTCCCCGGAGGCCGCCCAAGAACCGTAGACATAATCCTCAGGCAGCATCCAGATGGCCGGCCAATAGCCTTTGCCAACAGGCGCTTTGGCCCGGATTTCGAATTTACCGTACTTCTTGCTGAACAAATCCTTGGTTTTGATCCGCGAGGAGGTGTATTCCTTGCCGCCCTGCGCCTCTTTGCGGGCGGTAATGACCAGCTTCCCGTCCGCTTCCTTCACATTCTTCTCCTCATTCGTGTACCATTCCAGCTCATTGTTGCCCCAGCCCGGATTCCCGACGGCCGTGCCATCCCCCAGGTCATACGTCCACTTCGCCGGGTCAATGGTATCGTCATTGAACTCATCGCTCCACACCAGCGTCCAAGGATCAGCCGGAGGCGTTGGCGTTGGCGTTGCCGTGGTGGTCGGCGTCGCCGTGGCTGTCGGCGTTGCCGTGGCTGTCGGCGTTGCCGTGGCCGTTGGCGTTGCCGTGGCTGTCGGCGTTGCCGTGGCCGTTGGCGTTGCCGTGGCTGTCGGCGTTGCCGTCGGGGACGTGCCGGAACCGCCGGCCGGCGCCTGGGTAGCGGCCGGCGGTACGGCAACCGGCCCGCTGCTGCCCGGCTTCAGCGGAGCGCCGCTGACGGTGACGCCTTCGGCGTTGTTCACGACCGCGCCGAAGCTGCCGCTGCCCTGAATGGCCGTGCCTTTGGCAGCCGCGGCAAGCAGCAGCTCTGCGACCTGCGCATGATCGGCAAGCACAACCTGGCTTGGACTGCCCAGGGTAAGCTTGCCGACCTTGCCGGAGAGCGTCAGCTTAACGCTGCCTGTGGCGGATGAAGACGTGGAGACGGCGGTGAAGCTTCCTTTTAACACTGCTGCTTTTACGGCGCTTGAGATTTCCACATCCGTGAAGCCCGCCCCAGTCAGCCCGTTCTCTTCCAGGGTGGCACCGGAATTCAGCAGCACCGTTCCAACCGAGGTAGTGCCGCTGGCATACATACGGAGATTTCCATCCGGCTTGGCCGCCAGGACTCTGCCAATCACACTGTTCTGGAGGCTCACACCTTGCTCTCCGCCGCCGAGAATGAACGTAGTCCCCGTAACTTTTACTCCTTCAAGTATTATTTTGCCTTCACCAATACCCTCCGAGAGATAGAGATTGCCCTCAACCACAGTATCCTTAAGTGTGATATCGGCATGGCTCAGCACCACGTTTCCTTGTACCTTTCCGAGAGTGATCTCCCCTTTCGAACGCACCAGACCCGGCACCAGCCGGTCCACCATCTGGGCGAGCTCTGCGCGGGTAATCCGCCCTTGCGGCTTGAAGGAGCCGTCAGGATAACCTTTTATATACCCTGCACCCGAAAGTGCTGCCGCTGCATCCTTAACCTCATTGTCTGCCCCGGCCAGATCGCTGTAAGCCGCTTGCCCCCCGATATCCAGCCGAAAAATCTTCTGCAGAGCCACAACCGCCTCCGCACGTGTCAACGGAGCAGACGCTTCAATGCGGCCGTCTTTGCCTGCAATTAAATAACCTGCGGCGATGCCCTTGGCAATATCACTGCTGAACCATGCGGCCGCAGACACATCGCCAGGGAGGGTAGCCGCTTCTGCGTTATAATTAAAAATACGATTAATAATCACGGCAAACTCTGCTTTCGACACCGGCGCCCCCGGCCGGAACGTGCCGTCTCCATAGCCTCCGACTATTCCATTTTCAATCCAGCGCTGCACAGGACGGGCTGCCCAGCTATCCGCCGGAACATCAGTAAACGCTTTCAATTCATTGTAAGCGGAAGTCTTCCCCCCTGCTGCCGTTATGCTGCCTGTCTGGACAGCTGAATCCGCAACTTCCACAGGCTGGCCCAAAGCAGCCTCGGCAATATGCCCGCCGCTGCCCAGCGGGGACAGCAATCCTGAGAGCAGAGTCATGGCGGTAAGCAGACCGGATACCTTTTTTTTCATTCTGTTCATTCCTCCTCGAAATCCTACGGTTCTTTTCAGTTCCAAAAACGAAATCGGTTTCGAAAATATTTGCGCCAACGCAACTTAGCCCCCGCTCAACTCAACTCGATTGCCGCAGCTATTCTGCAAAACCGTTTGACTTGCTCCGGCAAGTTGAATAGACTTAAATTCATGAATAGTGCGGTGTGGCAGTCTTTTTGGGCTATGTGCACTGATTAACGGAGGGTGGATTTCCATGCAAATGAATATTAAAAAAATCGCGGAAATGGCGGGAGTCTCCGTCTCCACAGTTTCGAAAATCATGAACAATTACAGCGATGTTTCCGAAAAAACAAAAAAACGGGTCATGGAAATTATCGAACAGACCGGATATTCCCCCTCCAACTCCGCCAAGACACTTGCTACTAAAAAGTCCAACCTGATCGGGGTGATTTTTGCCGGCGAGCTGAATGTAGAGTTTACGCATCCTTTTTTTGTTGAGGTGCTGAATTCCTTCAAGAAGCAGATGGGTGTGCTGGGCTACGACCTGATCTTCTTTTCCAACGAGAAATTCATCAGCAGCGGGGATTATTACTCGCGTTGTCTGCATTTTAACGTCGACGGCTGTGTAATTATCTCCGGGCAAAAAATGGAGCCGGCCATCCGCGACCTCGATATGAGCAGCATTCCCTGCATCGGTGTAGATCTGGAGCTGCGGGGCAAAAAGTCAGGGTATGTGATGTCGGACAATGTTCAGATCGCCTCCAAGGTGGTGGAGCATTTCTACCTGCTGGGCCACAGGGAGCTTGGTTTTATCGGCAGCACAGCCGACTCGGACATTTCCAATCAGCGGGAGGCCGGATTCGTCAAGGCAGTTGAGAGCTTTGGGCTGACACTGAACCGTAACTGGTTCGTACACGGCGATGATTTCTTCGAATCCAGCGGCTATACGGCTATGCGCCGGCTGCTAGAGAGCGGGAGTAGTATGCCAAAAGCGGTCTTCGCCGCCTCAGACCTGCTCGCCCTCGGCGCAATCCGCGCTTTGAAAGAGCAGGGCCTGCGCATCCCGGAGGATGTGGCCATCATCGGCTGTGATGACATCGAAGCCTGCAAATATACCAGCCCCACACTAACCACAATCCGCCAGAACAAAGAGCGCCTCGGCGTCCTCGCGGCACATATGCTCTACGACCTCATTAACAACCAGTCGGACGGCGGCTCTTTTGTCGTCGAACCGGCACTCATCGTCCGCGAATCCTGCGGCAGCAGGTTGAGCGGCTAACCTGGGCGCGGCTTAAGGTAAATTCATATGTGAAAATTTAATCGTGAGATTCAACCCGGCCGCTCCAGCAACCGGAACCTGACGGGCGTTGCAACCGCAGCAGCTAGGATACCAGCTGCTATGAAGCACCTTCAACATGCGCTTCATAGCAGCAGCTCCAGACGCAGCCGGCTAATTGCACTTTGTACAACAGAAACGGGCCAAAATCAGCCGAATTGCGATTCTACTGCACTTTGTGCAATTAAAAAGTGCCCATTGCCCCAAAAAGGGGGAATTCTAGAATTTCTACTGCACAAAGTGCAGTTAAAGCGAATTCTCCCCCATTTTGAGCAATTTTTATTGTACAAAGTGCAATTACACCGGAGCGAGGCGATTAGATAGTTACTTTTAAAGGATAAGTGTACTTCAGGTGCTACTTCAGGTCCTACTTCAGGCGCTTCTTCAATTGCTACTTCAGGTGCTACTTCAATTGCTACTTCAGTTTTCCTACTTCAGGTCCTACTTCAGGTCCTACTTCAGGTCCTACTTCAGGTCTTACTTCAGGTCTTACTTCAGGTCCTACTTCAGGCGCTTCTCAGGTACTCCTGGTGCTCCTGGTGCTCCTGATGCTCCATTAGTTACTTCTTCAGATACTCCTTTAAGTATCCAATCTTACTCTGAGCGTATTCCTTACTTGAATCTCAAATGTTACTCGATCAAAGCGTAGGACAATTATGCGCACGTACATCCCATCACACTTGTTTTATTTCAGCGAAATTCAGCAGCTTATAAGTAACCTTACTCACATTACTTACCTTACTTACCTTCACTTACTTGTATTTACCTTTATTCCCCTTCACTTACCTTCACTTAATCACATTCACCTTTATTTACTTTTAGTTGCCTTTATCCACGTTCATTCACCTTAGTCAGTTTCAATCACTTCAGTGACCTTCAACACTCTTTAGGCGGGCTTCAGCATCCTCCTCTCCAGCGAAACTTCACTTTCATAAGCAGCCAATGCTATTCGAAATACTTTCGATAATATAATCCCGCATTTGATGTCAGGGTTCAAGGCACTGTTTTTCTGGTTTTGGGCGTCATTTTTCGGTTATAGCGGAGTAGGCGGTGAGACCTCGGGAGCCAGCTCCAGCTTCACCAATTGACCGGCATGCGTCAGCCCGGCACCGAAGCCATACAGCAGGACCTGCTGTCCGTTCAGGACCTTGCCTTCGCGGACCCCAAGATCCAGGGCAAGCGGAATGCTGGCGGCTGAGGTGTTGCCGAAATACTCCAGGCTGTACAAAGCCTGTTCCAACGGATAGTTCAGCCGCTCACAGATCGGCTCAATCATCCGCAGATTGGCGCTGTGCGGAATGAACCAGTCCACCTGGTCCAAGCTGGTTCCAGCATTGTTCAGCACCTGCTGCACACCCTGCGGCACAGTCCGCACCGCCCAGCGGAACACTTCGCGGCCATTTTGCACCAGCTTGCCCGTATCAGATAGCTCAACCTCATTCACACTCCGCGACAGGCCTGTGCGGTATACATGATGCGCCCCGCTGCCGTCGCTGCCCAGATGGAATCCGGCAAAGCCGTCCAGTTGTTCACTACTCTCTACAAGCACAGCCCCCGCCCCGTCGCCAAAAAGAATGCAGGTGCTGCGATCGGTATAGTCCGTAATTTTGGACAAGGTATCCGCGCCTAGAACCAACACCTTGCGGTGCAGGCCGGAAGCGACATAGGCATGTGCAGTATGCAGCGCATAGACAAACCCGGCGCAGGCAGCGCTCATGTCCAAGGCTCCGGCGGTAGCGGGAATACCGAGGCGGTTCTGCAGAATGGACGCAACCGAAGGAAAGGGGAAGTCCGGTGTACTGGTGGCGACGAGAATCATATCGACATCCTGTATGCTTTTTCCATAACGCTTCATTAAATCCAGCACAGCGGCTGTACACAAATCACTGGTATATTCATCCTCGCGGCTGATTCGGCGTTCACGGATTCCGGTCCGCTGGACAATCCACTCATCATTGGTATCCACCATCTGCTCCAGATCGCTGTTCGTAAGTCTCCGGGCCGGAACATAGGACCCGATTGCGGTAATTTTGGCACCGTTCAAGAGTATCACCCCATAATTTAGTTTTTAGTATCTACTATTAGTACTTGGTACTAATTATAACTTCATATTGCCCGTTTTGCAAAATAAAATCATTTAAATAGGCGATGCACCAGCAGCCCTCTTTAACTTGATGAGGATTATTCTAAGCAAACCGTCATGACACAAAAAAAGAGCCATAGTCTCCTAAACGGACTACCGCTCCACCTGAAATACTTATTTATACTTAACTGTTCAGCGGCTCAACCGTCACCCGGGGGAATTGCACATCAATAACATATTGCAGATAAAAGCCGCGGTCCCTCACCGGCTCAAGTCCTGTCATCAAATCGGGAGCACCGGGCGCCGGGTTTTTGGCAGGTACCATACTGTCCCGCAGCACCCTATAGCCCACTATATCAAACGCCAGCCACACTCCTCCCTCCATACATTCACCTGGTTTCCGCCGGTGGTGCCCCAACAACGGCATTTCTACCGTTGTTTCGTCTACTTCCCGCGGGTGGCTGCTGAACAAGTGGAAAAAGGGAACTTATTCCTCCCCCAAATCACCAATTGTAGGATTTAAGTGGAAAAAGGGAACTTATTTAGGTAATATCACCCTATCGAGAGCGAAATAAGCTAAATTAGTGATACTTTTTCCACTTAGCCTGTGGGCTGCAGGGTACTCGAGTAAATTAGTGCGCCTTTTTCCACTTAACCATTCAACGAAGCCCGGAGAAGATACGTCTGCTTTTTGCACTAACTTCTTGACGCTACCTGAGGGCACTCCAACAATGCATTTCCGCCGTTGTTCTGCCCTAGCCGGCTCGCTGACAGTTACGCTAGGCGAACCGCTTAGCCCTTAAGGCATCCCACTCAGCCGTAACGCCTGCCTCACAACCCACAGTCCGCAGCCTCAGCCACGCCATACAAAGACTGCATCTCCACGCAGGCCATGACTAATGCGCCAACGCCGTGCAGATCATTGCTGACCTTCGGGCGGGTGACGTAGTTCTCATAGTCGCCCGCCGAAGTGCCGATGCAGATGTCCGGCAGAATCAGCCTGCCCTGTTCATCCTGCTGCAGCACCTGGATCAAGCCTTCATATCCCTTGCGGGCGGCAGCTAATGCCCCGGGTGGAGCGATGCCATGCTTCACAGCCTTGGCAATCGTATAGACGAACAGGCAGGAGCCTGAAGTCTCCAGCCAGTTATCCGGCTGGCCGCCTTTGTCGGCTACCTGGTACCACAGCCCGCTCCCGCCATCCTGATACCGGATCAGCGCTTCAACGAAGCCGCTCAGCTCGGCGGCAAGCTCTGCCCTCCCCGGGTCCCCGGCCGGGAGCAGGTCGAGAAACTGCGAGACGGCCAGCCCGTACCAGCCCAGCGACCGGCTCCAGAACTCCGGCGAGCAGCCGGTCCGGGGATTGGCCCAGGGCATCCGCTTGCTCTCATCCCAGGCATGGTACAAAAGCCCGGTAGCCTCATCCTTCATATGCCTCCGCATCAGCCGCTCCTGATGCAGCACCGTTTCACGCAGGCTGGCTTCACCGTAGGCATTGGCATATTTTAAGGAGAATACCCCGGCCATATAGAGCCCATCCAGCCACATTTGGTTCGGGTATTTATCCTTGTGCCAGTATCCGCCTTCCGAGGTCCGGTTCAGCGTCAGCAGCAGATTGCGCAGTTTATCCGCAGCAATCCGGTATTTCTGCTTGCCCGTCCGCTCATGCAGGTTGAACAGCAGCAGCCCCGCCTGAACCGCATCCAGCTCGTCGCGGGCAAAATACAGGTTGCCGTTCTCATCCACCAGATCATCGACATACTGCTGAATATACTCGATATAACGGTCCTCCCGGATGGCTTCCCAGAGCAGCTCCATGCCGCACAGAAATACACCCTGGTGATAATGCCAGCGGTGGGCTGGAGGCAGCTCTCCCGCTGTGTAAGTATCCATTAAAGAATCACAGGCCTGTTGGGCCCATTCCATAGGTGTTGACGGCAGACTGCCTATCATCTCCATACCCCTCCTGCTATATAAGTAACGTTCCTGCAGTTCCAAACTTCCCCTCCACACTTCTGCTTTTTATTCTCCCACTCCCCCTTAGCCCTTCATCGATCCCAGCATGGCCCCCTTGGCAAAATGCTTCTGCAGGAACGGATAGATCATCAGAATCGGCAGCGTCGCAACTACGATAACGGCCATCTTGATCGTCTGATCCGGCGGCGGGTTGGTCGCATCCAGGGAGGCGCTGTAATCCATGCCGCTCGCGAGCACAACAATTTGTCTCAGCAGAACTTGAATCGGCCACTTCGCACTGTCATCCAGATACAGAATCGCACTCATGTAAGTGTTCCAATACGTCACCGCATAGAACAGGGAAATGGTCGCAATCGCCGGCAAGGACAGGGGCAGCACGATACGGAATAAGATGCCGAAGTCGTTGCAGCCGTCGATTTTAGCCGATTCCTCAAGGCCTTCAGGGATATTCTGAAAAAAGTTCTTCAGGATAATCATGTTAAACGCGCTGATCGCTGACGGCAGAATGAGAGCTGCATAAGAATCGATCAGACCCAGCTCCTTCACCACCAGGAAGGTAGGAATCATCCCGCCATGGAACAGCATGGTGAATACTACGAGAAAATTGAACACATTGCGGCCGTCCAGATCCCTTCTGGACAGACCATACGCCATCAGAGCAGTAATGAACATACTGAACAGCGTGCCGACGAGCGTCACTCCAATAGAGACACCCATGGATTTGATGATCGTATTGGTCGAGAAAATAAATGTGTAGGCCTCAAAGCTCCACACCTTTGGGAACAGCACAAATTTGCTTGTCGCAAGCTCCGCGCTGGTCGTGAATGAGCCGGCTACCACATGGATAAAGGGCAGCACTGTTATGAGTGTAATGATGGCAAGCAGAGTAAAGTTTACAGCAGCAAAAAGTCTGCCGCCAATCGTGCGATCTTCTACCATTTCAATTCCTCCCGCTGGTTCTCAATAAACGCCTTCTTCGCCCATTTTCTTGGACAATTTGTTAACCGACATGACCATAATGAGCCCAATAATCGACTTGAAGAACCCAATAGCTGTACTGTAGCTGAAGTGGCCTTGTCTTAGCCCTGCCGTGTATACATACGTATCAATAATTTCCGCGACCTCCCGATTCATGGAGTTCAGCAGCAGATACACATGTTCAAATCCAAGATCGAGCACGGAACCAATTTTCAGAATAAGCAGGGTAATAATGACGCCGCGGATCGCCGGAAGGGTAATATGCCAGATTTGTCTCAGCCGTCCGGCACCGTCCATGCGTGCAGCTTCATAGAGTCCGGGGTCGATGGCCGCAATCGAAGCCAGATAGATAATCGTTCCCCAGCCCGCTTCACGCCAAATGATCTGAATAATGTACATCGGCCTGAACCAGCCGGGACTCAGCAGGAAATTAATCTTTTCAAACCCGAAATAGGACAGCAGCTCGTTGATAATCCCGCCGTCCATCGTCGTCATTACGAAAGAAATCGAAACGACGATCACCCAGGACATGAAATGGGGCAGATAGATAAGCGTCTGGAAGGTTCTTTTGAAAAAGGTGCCTCTCAGCTCATTCAGCATCAAAGCCAGAATAATCGGAATCGGAAAGTAAAATAAAATGTTCATGCCGAACAAAATCAAAGTGTTCCCCAAAATATTCAGGAAATCCGGCTCAGTGAACAGCCGCTGGAAATGCTCCATCCCCACCCATTCACTTCCTGTTATCCCCTGGTAAGGCTTGTAATCCTGAAACGAAATAATCAGTCCATACATCGGCAAATATTTAAAAATCACAAAATACAGCACACCCGGCAGCAGCATGACGTAGAGCAACTTGTTTCTCCACAGACGTTTTTTGAGCTCGCTGCTGCTCTTGTAGCTCTTGGGCTTCAGCTCGGGAACCACACCAGGCTGAGCGGAGACTTCCTGCATAATACTCTTCCTTTCTGCTTCTTAATGGATACCTGACTGCCGGCGCGCCCCCAATAGATAATTTGTAATAATCTGAAAAGGCCGCCTTAATTACGTTGTTAGCAGCCTTTTCAGCTTCATTGGTATCAGTCATTCATAAGTGTGCTGCCTATTTCTTATACACGGCGTTGTATTCTTCAATGATTTTCTCGCCGCCGCGCTCTTTCCAGGCCTGTACTTCTTTTTCGAATCCGGCCTTGTCAATTTGTCCGTAGATATATTTATAGGTGGCGTCCGAAATGATCTGCTGCAGCTCCACGCCTTTGGAAGTATAGGTGGCCGAATCCAGCGCAGCTGTAGGATATGCTACACCCACTTTGACATTCTCCAGCAGCAATTCCTCCGCATGGATTCTGCCCGGCAGCACGTTCAGGCTCTGGTACATGCCATTGGTCTCCGCTTCACCGATCACGCTGTCCTTGAAGCCTTTGACTTCGCGTTCGATGAGCTCTTTGTCATCCGCAGGCTTGGCTCTGCCGTCCACCACCGTATAGTGGGTGCCTTCAATTCCCCAGTACATCAGATTAGCCACCTCTGGAGTCATCATTTTGTCAAAAAATGCAAGGATTTTCTTCAGCCCGGCTTCGTCCTTAACCGCAGATTTCGGGAACAGCACCACATTGTTGTAGCCTGGAATCATCCATTGTGCGAACTTGCCGTCTGGTCCTGCAACCATACTGTGCGTATCGAGCACGGCATCCGGGAAGTTTTTGATCAGATCCTTGTTGAGGGTATCGATATCCTGCATGGAGCCGCCGATATACATTCCTGCTTTACCGCTGACGAACATGTTAACGGCATCCGTTTTACTGGTAGCTGCGAAGTCCTGGTTCATGTAACCGGCATCGCGGGCTTTTTTGAAGAAATCCATGGTGTCAAAATACTGCGGGAACGTGAATTCCGGCGCCAATTGGCCGTCCTTCTCCCCCCAGCTGTTCGGGGTGCCGAACCAGGAGGATACGGTTTTGAAGGCGCCATATACCAGCTCGTTGCGGTCTACAATACCTGTGGTGTCTTTTTTGCCGTTGCCATCGGGGTCTTGCTCGGTGAACGCCTTCGCCATAGCGAACAGCTCATCCACATTCGCGGGCGGCTTCAGACCCAGCTTGTCGGCCCAGTCCTTGCGGTAAATGATGCCCTGGCGCGCCAGCGGCCGTCCAATATACAACGTGTACAGCTTGCCGTCCACCTTGGTATTGTTCAGAATTTCCGGCTTCAGCTTATTGAGATTCGGGAACTCGCTTAACAGCGGCCCGATCTCCCAGAACTGCCCGTCCTTCATCGATTCCTTCATTTGAATAAAAGTCGTCTGATTCTTCAAATACGTAACCTGCGGCAGGGAGCCGGTAGCGAACGAGGAGTTCAGCTTCTCTTCATACGTATCTGCCGGGTAGAACTGATAGGTAAGCTTGGTATGGGTCAGCTTTTCCACTTCTGTTTTGATCGTATCCGGCGGAGTCTCTGTCGTGTTCAGGGGAAGCATAATCTTAATCTCTGTCGGCTTTTCCGGCTCCGGTGCCGTTGTTGCGGTGTCTGTTCCGCCGCTGGTTCCCGCATTGCTTGGGGCAGCTTCGTTATTCTTGTTGTTGTTGCCTGAACACGCTGTCAACATACTGAATGTGAGCAGCGCGGACAGGAGCAGGGTGAAGGATTTTTTGTTCATGCCGATTTGACCTCCGTTTAACTTGTAATGGGTTACAAGCCCCACATTACAGCGTCTCCACGGTTACGAATACAATCATTTACTCATAAAACGGCCTTGCGGCAGGCGTTCTGGGGAAATGATTATTGTGATAATTGGGCATTGGAGCAGAAAAACCGTCTGGGAGGTGGCTGGGCGTGACTGCGGGGAATGTTTGGACTTTCGGCCGCTGTTGTCTCCAGATGTTCTGATTATATCGCTGGCAGCGGATAACATCCGGAGACAAAGGCGGACGCATTCGCTCCTACAGTTCCAAACTTCCCCTCCGTCACTCCCACCTCCCTTGTTCAGTTCAAATGCAGGGAGGGAAGAGCAGAAAACCCCACCGCCTGGATTTGCGGTGGGGTTAGGGAACTGGGAGCAAGCTTATTCCTAGCAGATCAGAACTGTAAGACGTTTGAACCTTGAGGAAGCAAGACGTACACCAAACCCGTAATGTGAATCCGGACACAGGAGACGCTATTTTGCCAAAAAGGCAGCTTTCCTCGTACATCCGGACACAGTGGAACTAGAATCCGTTATTCGTTCTTTTTAACTGAAAGCGGTGGCCATTGGAGCAATTAGCGGAATCTCAGTCCGTTTGACTTCAAAGATTAGCTTTTTGGTTCAAATAACGCTTCTCCTGTCCGCTTACCTCGAATCAGCCATCTCCGTGTGTATATAGTGTAATAACAGGGGGATTTGGAATTCCCGGTACTAAAAGAACACTAAGAACAGAAATATGACTGCTTTTTCTTCATAGGATCTAGAAAAATATTAACCCTCACCATGATTAAATAGGGTTACCACAAAATAATCTGCTGCATTTGAAATTAAGCCAATGGGTGCTGCAAGCAAACTAATGAGGGTAAAGAGCAATAGAATCTTTTTCTTCATAAGAAGTGCCTCCCAAAAGTAATATTTGATATCGGTCTAGTATTTCCTGAGTGGCAGCCTTTCTAAATCGCTCGAACAGGGTCACACATTCCAGTGTATACTTTTCATTATTAATTTGCTTGAAATTCTTTACAGCGTCTAACAGAAATCTGAATCCATTAGAATAATCCTTTTTATACAATAAATAAAGAGCAATTTCAAACATTAGGTTTGCCTGGCGATCCAAAGCCAGCTTTCGAGAATATCTTCCCTGGATTAGCTCATTAAAATTGGTTTCTATATCCTGACTAAACCGATACAAGATGTCGTCCACATTGAATTGATATTTATTAGCGGCTTTCAATATGTATAAAAGTCCAATCGTTAGCTCACCTTTTTTCATATCGATATAGTTTGCATAAGGTTCAATTACTTTTGAATCACCGCTCAAAAGCCTTGTGATATAAACGTTGGCCTCTGACCACTCGATAAAGAGACTTTTCCAGTAATCGACCTCTTCCCCTTGCTCTTTCACCCAACCTAAATCGGCATAAGCATATTTATGAATCAGAGCCTGCTCATAATCACCCAGCTCATCACAAACATTTCCCCTTAGTAAATCACTGTAGGCGATATAGAAAAACAGGGGTCTACCGGGTGCTTTATGCGATTCTTTTGACTTTCGGTGGGGCCCATGCTGCAGATCATATTGAATTCTGGCTTTACGGCCCATTTTGACAGCCAGTTCATCGACCTTATCCCAGCGCTGCAAAGAACGGTATGTATTCGCGAGCTCTTTGAGTGCGTCCAATTGATCTACTTCATCCAGACGCTCTACAAAAGGCTCGAACCGGTCAGCGGCCCTAAGATTTTCATTCTGGTTGTCACCAAGAGCAATGGTAAACAAACGGTACTGGCAAAGTGCCAAACGTTCCGAATGCTGCGACCGTTCACTCTCCGCCACAAATTCGTATAATAGCGCCGCTGCGGCCAACCGGTCTTTAGCAAATAATTCCTCTGCCGTGTCAAAAAGCATGGGTGAATACAACAGATTGTCCATTACATGTTGAACAATTCGCTGAATACAATCCAGCTTATTTAAGTCCGCACAGCGATGCAGCAATGGTCCGATCCGCCGCCAGTCCTGGGAACTATCAATGATGTAATTATCTATGTATAAGTCGTAGAAAAAACCTTCGTCATGCCCCATCGCTTGCGTGATCCGGTCAAGCTGCTGCATCGCAATGGGACGGCGCCCGTGGAGTATATTGCTAAGGGTCCCGGAATGCATATTCGAGTCTTTAGCAAACTGTGAGATCGTTACAGATCCTCTTCTTAAGTACTCTTCCAACTCTGCTAATATCGTGGTTGTAGCTTCCAAGTCATAACCACCCTTCGTACTCAATCCATAAAATTGAATAATATTCCTTTTTTGTTAAGTGGAATATACCATTGGTTGATTACGTTCACAAGGATCATTTATGATATTTCGCTCATATATTTTACAATTTTTCTACAAACATAAAAAAATATTTCATCTGCTTGTTAATGCAGATTATCTTAAGGCCATCCTTTGCAGGATGGCCTTTTCCTTGAACTATTAGCATAACGTTATGAATCTATGTCAGTGACCTTGACCGAATATTCCCAGCCACCGGGCACGCTGGTTTAATTAGACTCTATAAGGCCAGCCGCCTTTAAATCTTCAATGTTAAGATACATCGTACCTTTATATTTCTTGACACGTATATCGCTTAACGTAAATTCGCCTGTTTTAGCTTTCTTGTATTCATCTGTCATAACAATATTGCATCTTACGATGTTCATCCCGACATATTTACCTATGCTAAGGATGTTGGAATCACTATTACCAAGATTGCTAATTTTTTCGATTTCCGAGAGCATAGCTAAGGAAATCCAACCTTCGCTCATCAGCGGCGGCAACGTTTCCTTGTTCCCAACTGCAGTTGCATAATTAGCATCAAAATAATCCGGATATCCTTTATAGCCGGGTTCCTTGGATTGTTCCTGTGTTGGAGGTACTCCGACAATACGGACTTTGGGAGCGTTAGCTGTGAACTCTTTAATAGCATCGATCTCGGCTAATTCCTTTTGCTGATTCATATCCTCCAATGCGCGGGGACCGATTAAGACAGCTCCATTGGCTTTGAATAAGATAGGGATCCCTTCAATGGTGTAAGATGCGCCTTTAAAAGACGGGCTGTTAATTTGAATCACATCTGCTGCTGCTGAATAATAAACGGCGTTCCCCGTTGCTTCACCAACGATACGAACCGGAATTAAAGTTGTACCATTCTGAGCAAACGGCGCCGCTTGCAGTGCTTTCTTGTTGCCATTCACGTATGCTGTTGTGCTTCCAAGGGTAAATGTTATCTTTAAATCGCCTTTGGTGCCGGTAACTTGTTTCAGTTTGGCATTGTAGTCAATATTCATTTTCAGCTTCTCGAACAATTCCCGAAAAGGGACGAACGAAACTCCGTTCTTGCTCACGGATCTCGAATTCAGCGGTACCCCATCCACAAAAATGTGGGACCCCTTTGAAGCTGCTGATGCAGGAGCAGGAATAAGACCTACACTAAATACCAAAACACATATCATTGCTAGAATCGACAATCTTTTCAACAAACAACGCCCCCAAAGATTCATTTTATTTCCATCACCACTCATCTTACTATTAATTGGTACGCTGTCAAGATAATAGAGTTCTAATCAAACTTGTCATTAACAACCCTATCCCTCCGCCTTCGCCCGCTCCGCCTCTACATACTCCTGAATAATCAGATTGCCGCCGCTGCTTCTCCACTTCTCCACCTCTTGGCGGAAGCCTTCGGCCGTGATATTGCCCAGAATATAATTGTAGGTCGCGTCGACGATGATGGTAGACAGCTCGGTGTTTTTTTCGTCAAAGGTGGGCGAGCTGAGGCTGACGGTCGGGTCATCGACCAGGAACTGCTCGTTGTCTTCGCTGAGCTGATCGGCGAGGGCGGAATGCTGGGAGGGGGGACAATTAATAACCCCACCGCATGAATCTACGGTGGGGTTAGGGGGAAATCCGTCTAGGAATGAATTGTCTTAACGGGAGCTTCAACTTTTTCGCTCGTACTTGCTACTTCAAAAAAAGCATCAAGTTGTTTATAGTCAGATTTAATCGTTTCAGTTGTAATGGAACTTTCACCAGCAACCCAATTTGGATTATGGCGTCTTCTCCTCTGGATTACTGCAAAAGCTTTTAGCGAATCATAATCTGAAGAAGAGGCTGATCGATGCCTAATATCAGATATTTGATCATCCAGCATACGTTTCATAATCTCCACTCCTTCATACATCAAATTTGGTTTTTCAAAATCACCTGTAAAGCAGAACTTATTGGGTAAGATAAATTTACCACGTTCAGCTTTTATATTCAATGAGATCCGGTAGTCTTCAACCAAGGATTCCTTTAAAATAAGTAATTTTTCAAATATATTCATTTCGGAGAAACCAGGTACACGTCGGTCAACTATCTCATAATACCCATACTCTAGAAACCAGGTAAGTATATCCCTTTCATTATGTATATCTAAAGTGTCCCATTCACGCCAATGTAATACATGCCCAAACTCATGCTGTAAGGTCTGTGCACATCGCTCATGTACATTTAGGCACCGGAGATTCTCAATTAATTCAGATTGATCATCAGGATCCATCTTTTGCCTTAGGACGAGATAAGCGGCTTCATTTAGATAGCTTCGGCACTCTTGTTTGAAGCGAGTTTGCGTTTTGTCAGGAAGCAAAAGAATCTTTTCCACTCCAAACCTTTCTGTTCGGTACATGATTGCGATTGCATCTCGTCTTTTAGGATCAGTAAACCTAAATAATAGGTTATACACCTCTACTTCATTGAGACGAGCTCCGCGACGTTTGGCAATTTTATAACCACCATTTATTTCATGCCGGTGACGTTTCATTCTGTCTAGCGGGTATTCAATTTGTGAAGAATCAGTTATTATGTTTGCCAATAAAGCAGCTTTATGTCGTAAATTCACGAAAGAGGATTTATCAAGTTCAAGGGGGGCATCGTCCAACACTTCAAATTTCCCCAAATCAATTTTGTTCCAGCATATTAATTCTTCGTCTTCAAGTTGATTCTCCGTTAGCAGTTCTACTAAAAGTTTGGCCAAAATCACACGTTCCTTTCTCCCCGAAACAAGATTTCATACCTTACAACCAATGGGTATTCAACATTCAGGAAGTTTCTTCCTTCTGTTACTTAAAAACGTCATCCTATCTCCTCCACCCGCGCCGCCTCCCCATACTCCTGAATAATCAGCTCGCCGCCGCTGCTTCGCCACTTCTCCACCTCTTGGCGGAAGCCTTCGGCCGTGATATTGCCCAGGATATAATTGTAGGTCGCATCGACGATGATGGTGGACAGCTCGGTGTTTTTTTCGTCAAAAGTGGGCGAGCTGAGGCTGACGGTCGGGTCATCGACCAGAAACTGCTCGTTGTCTTCACTGAGCTGGTCGGCGAGGGCGGTCAGCTGCTCTTTTTGCACAACTTCCATAATGTTCCGGTTGCCGATATCGGCGATCATCAGGGAGTAGAGCGGACTGACCTCATTTACACGCAGCTGCGAGGTTTCCTCGGGAAGAATGACTTTGCCGTCCTCCAGCTTGTAGTGCCGTCCTTCGAACCCGTATTTCATCAGGTTGGCAACATCCTTATCCATCGTCCGGTCAAAGAACCCCAGTACTTCTTTCAGCTCTGCCTCCGTGGCAATTGCTTTTTTGGAGAAAAGATACAGCCCGTTGTAGTTGGGAATGGACCACACCTTATAGCCCTCCGGCCCTTTGATCCGGTTAATCAAGGTCAGCTCGGCTGCGGGATTGATCGCCTGGGCCTCAATGGAGAGCCGCTGCACATCGGTCATGCTGCCTATGAATATCCCGGCGCCGCCCCGGATGAACTTATCCCGCTGCACTTCCTTGCTGGTCAAGGCGAAATCCTGGTTGATGATCTTTTCTTTATATAATCGCTTCATGAAGTTCATCGTATCCATATATTCAGGCGTCTCAAATTCAGGAATAAACCGGCCCTTCACCAGCTTCCAGTTATTCGGCGTGCCGAAATAGGAGCTAAGGGTCTTAAACACCCCATAGACCAGATCGTTCCGGTCAACGAGTCCAAGCGTATCTGCTTTGCCGTTGCCGTCCGGATCATTGTAGGTGAACTGCTGCATAACATGATACAGCTCCTCCAGCGTCTGCGGTTTGTTCAAATGGAGACGATCCAGCCAATCCTTGCGGATGATAATTCCTTGTCTGGAGGAGGGGCGCTCGGTGTACAGGCCGTAAAACTTTCCGTCCACGGCAGTCTGGTTCAGAATCGCAGGGTCCAGCTGCTTCAGATTCGGAAAATCCTTAAGATAGGGACCAATCTCCCAAAAAGCACCCGAGCGGATCGCATTCTTGACCAGATTATAATCCGTAACCTTAACAAAAGTAACCTTGCCCAGGGAACCGGTTGCCATTGCCGTGTTCATTTTGTCGGTATAGACCCCCTCGGGAACCCAGGTGATCTCCAGCCGGACACCGGTCAGCTTGTTGATCTCGGCAACAATATCTTTGGCAGGGGTCTGCGGAAAATGCAGCGGCGCCAGGATGGATATCGACGGAACCTCTCCACCGGGGCTGCTGCGGCCGGCATCCTCACTACTGCAAGCGCTTAACATTATAACTACAAGCAGAACAAGCACACTGCTATATCGGGCACCCCTGGGTCCCAAGCCTTGTCTGAACATCCATGTATCCCCCTGGCCTATAAATTATACATTTCGCTCCTAATAGATGTACAAATTGCAATTCATAGTGATAACTAGAGAAAATGATTATTGCGGCACCAGATGATTATTGTTATTATCCATCGTGATGCATACACTTAAGACAGGCGATTGCTTCTAACTAATGTAAAGGTGCTGAATTCATGAAACATTTAAGCTTCCTGAGCAAATTAACGATATTCGCCTTTGTCCTCAGCACATTGCCTGTGCTGTTCATTGGTTCGTTCTCTTATTTCACATCCTCCAGCGAGATTCAAAAAAATGTTAACCTTAGCAAAATGGAACTTATTTTACAAATTACCTCAAATGTAGAGCATAAGCTGGCTACTGTCAATCAAACCTTGAACCAGGTCGTGAACTCCTCCGTACTCAAAAAAGCACTGAACAATCCGCTAAATGTAACCGATTTCATTTTATATAATGACATACGTACGGAAATCCGCAATATGCAGTCTTTTGATACGAAGCTGGAGGATGTGATCCTGCTGAACCAGCGGCAGAACTGGATGATCAAAAATTCCGGGCTCTACCGCCTGAATGAATATAAAAATTACGAGCAGCTGACGAACCTGATTAATCTGCCTGACGAGAGCTCCTGGGTGCTGAACCCTTCTTCCCTGTTCTACAGCGAGGAGAGTATTAATGTTACGGGTTGTGCATACAGCATCAGCCTGATCAAAAAACTGCCGACCACCAAGCTGCAGAAATACGGGCTGGCGATGGCCAACATTCCCGCCTGCAGTCTGCAGGATTTCATCAATTCCGATGTGCAGCCGCTGGGCAGCATTATCGTCCTGGACAGCTCCGGCCGGATTTTGCTGCACCCGGACCGTACCCTGATCGGCCAGCCTGCTGCCGCCAGCGGGTTCACGGAGTTCGCGCAGCTTACCGGCGCCCTCACCCCGTCGGGGCAATTCAAGACCGAGATGGACAACAAGGACTATTCCATCACCTATATGCGCTCCCAGCAGAGCGGCTGGATCTATCTCTCAGTGACTTCGATTGCGAGCCTGACCAAGGAGTCTGACAAAATCGGAACCTATACCATCTATGTGAGCACCCTGATGCTGCTGCTGTCGGTACTGCTCGCCTGGCTTGGCTCCCGCAAAATGTACACGCCCATTGAACGGCTGCTCAACCAGATGGGCCAGCGCAGACCGGATATCCGCAAAAGGCATACCAACGAGTTCCAGATCATCGGCGAGCAGGTGCATCATCTGTTCCAGTCCAAATCCCAGCTGGAAAAAGAGGTCGCCCAGCATCTCCGGCAGGTGCGGACCTTTGGCCTGATCAAAGCCTTCCAGGGCCATATCAAGAAGCGCGAGCTGCTTGAAGAGCTGGAACAATTCGGCTACCACGCCCAGCTTGAAGAATGGCAGACCATGGCCGTAATTACGGTCAGCATCGACTTCTCCGGGGAGAACAGCTATCAGAAAAAAGACCTCAGCCTGCTGCTGTTCGCCGTGCATAACATGATAGAAGAGCTGGTTCCTTCAAGCAACCGGCTGACACCGGTCATCATGGACCATGCTGTCGTTACGCTGATTGGAAGCGCCGATGGTCATGCGGAGTCTTTTCACAAAATGCTCTATTCGCTAACCGAATCGCTGCAGCAGACCATCAACAACTATCTGAAACTGGAGGCCAGCATCGGGCTGAGCCTGCCCTTCCATGCCTTCGATAAAATGTCGATTGCTTACAGGGAAGGCCTCGAAGCCCTCAAACACCGGATAACGCTGGGCAAAGGCATTATCATCCAATACGAAAACATCAACTCCGGGAACCATTATCTCAACCTGAGCTACCCTGTCCATAAGGAAAATGATCTGATGGATGCCATTAAACTGGCGGATGCCGGGAAGGCAAAAGAGGTGCTGCATAAGGTGTTCAGCTGTATTTTTGCGCCGGGGCTGTCGCCGCAGGAATATCAGATTCCGCTGACCCGCCTGCTGAACAATCTCCTGATTATGATGCAGGAATCAGGGATCAGTCTGAACCAGATCCATCCAGGGAACGGCTCTTTATTTGAGGAGCTGACGGATATCCACATCGTGGCCGAGATTGAAGACTGGTTCTGGACGGTAGTCATCCAGCCGATGATCCGTATCTTCGGCAGCAGGCAGAATGCCCAGTACCATAACATCTCGGAGAAGCTGATCGATATCGTCCAGCATGATTACGACAAGGACCTGACGCTGGAGGAGTGCGCCTCGCGGCTGCACTATAATGCCAACTATATCAGCAGCGTGTTCCGTAAGGAGACCCAATATTACTTCAGCGAGTATCTCGCGATGTACCGGTTCAAGATGGCCAAGAAATGGCTGGAGGAAACCGACATGCCGGTCAAGGATATCGCCGCCCGTCTCCGCTACAACAATTCGCAGAATTTCATCCGCTCGTTCCGCAAGCAGGAGGGGATGACCCCCGGCCAGTACCGCGAAAATGCAGGCGCAAGGCAGCGGGCCGTGCCGGATGATTATTGATGGCTGCATGGCAGAGGCAATTTTACGCCGCCGCAGCATTTAGTGGGAATTAGTATACTTAAATCGGCGATAAACAGGGTCTGGCATTGATTAGGGCCAAATTAAGTGTACTTTTTCCCACCCGCGGTGCTAGAGGAGAGGAGTTGCTCTTTTTAAGTTTCCTTTTTCCACTTAAGCGGCGGACAAGTAGTACGCATTCGCAGACTCACAGCTATATAGATTGAACTTGTGATTTTCCATTTTGGGATTTGGACGTGACTCCGGGGAATGTTTGGACTTCCAGCCGCTGTTGTCTGCAGATTTCTTAGATTTGTACCGCTGTTCGCGGTGGAAATCCGCAGACAAAGGCGGGCGCTAACGCTCCTACAGTTCCAAACTTCCCCTCCACCACTTCATCCCTTTTTCTAATTTTCAAGTTCAATCAATATAACGAGCTTCACAATCGCCAGCGCGAGTGATCCTCGCCGCAATCACTTCCCGGAACCCTTTGGCTTGCGTGATTTTCTTTTTCTAATGAACATAGTAACCGCAAGGGCCAAGAGCAGAATAACAGCGCCGCCGGCAATGGCGATATTCCGGATATCCGGTACATATACAACAAGGCGCAGCGGTTCGGAATCAGCCATCGTGATATGCCAGGTCAGCGTATTCCCGTCCTGTTCAGCAGCATTGTTAGGCCCGTACAGATCATAGGGCAGCGTTAATTTGAAATCCAGCGCCAGATTCCGCATCAACAGCCGGACCAGCGACTTCGGTACATTCAGCGTTCCAAGACCGTCTATAATTTCATCCGAATAGGCATTCAGCTTGGGCTGAACCGCTGCGTCATACCGGGTATACAGCCACTTATCTTCTGTCGTGACTTCAGTGTCGACGAACTCCAGACTTCCTGCATTCTGCATATCCTGTATGGAATCATAGGATTTAAGGAATTGGTATTCCGTTGATTTGCCGTTTTTTGTTTTGTGCAGTTCGATCCCGGCGGCCTGCAGCCTGCTGGTGAGCAGTTCCTCTACTTTGCCGCCGACCAGCGATTCCGCGCGCGAGTCCAGCTGGAGACTGAAGGCAATATCCAGACTTCCATCCTTCTTCACCGTGACATGCGCTGTCCCATTGGCACAGCCCGTAACCAGAACAAGCATCAGAATGATAAGTCCCAGGATGCTTAATTGTCTCCACTTCAATGCCGTTCCCCCATTCTCTAGCCCAAAGCTTTTATAGTATAGCCTTCAAAGAGTGATATCCCGAGTGTACCATATGCTGCCGCTGTCCGTAATGAAGGGGATGAAATCATAATAACTTGAGGCATCATTATTTGAAGGACCTTGCTCAAAATAAAAACCTACAGATGTAATTATCTGTAGGCATCCGCCCGAGAATAAATGCAATTGACCAAGCTTATTTGTTTACCCGCCAACTGACCAGCCTGTTTACGACAATCAGTGAAATTATGCTGAAGACCAGCATGACGGCACAATCCAGCATAACCCCCATAGACCAGCCGACCGTCAGAATGGAACGCATGGCATCCGCAGCGTAGGTTGTCGGCAGCACATAAGATATCCATTGCAGCGGCACAGGAAGCTGATCGATGCTCACCATGACCGGAGACAGGAAAGAGATGATCATCATCAGGGCCTGGCAGAGCATGTTGGTGAATTGGAAGGTGGGCGACCAGAATCCAAGAAGTATTCCAATGCCTACAACACTGGTCAGGCTTAGAAGGATGACTACGGGCAGCCCCGGCGAATAATGAAGCTGAACACCGTACAGCCACTGGCCGAGCAATCCCAAAATAAGAAAAGAAGGCAGTGTGTTCATAAGCCCCCGCAGCATGTTGGCAATTACGAAGTTATTTTTGGATATGGGAAGAGACGCATAAAATGTAAAATGATCCTGATGCTTCTGCAAGGCAATTTCCTGCCCTAGTCCATTCATTCCCATCACGATAATCCCGAACACGAGATTTCCGGCAATAATCTGCACGACCATTTCATCACTCGGGTTCACCGTATAAAACCGCATGAAAAGCAGGGTCGTAAGCGGGTATAGCGTCGCCATCAGGATGACCCATGCCCAGCTGTCCCTGACAATTGCGAACTGAATCCGGAACAAAATAGAGATTTCCGTCCACCAGCGTTCCCATCGTCCCCTCTTTCTCCGTGGCTGCAGCCCGATCGGATTCATAAAGGTGCTCATGCCCCCATCACCTCTTTGGCCGCTTGATCGATATGGAAATATACATCCTCCAGACTTGGCGGCAGGACGGCATATTCCTCTATCTTCAGGTCACGTCGTGAGATAATTCTGTCCAGAACGTTGCCCGCCTGGGCTTTGTCCACCAGCAGGCAGATCCGGTTTTCACCGCTTCTCTGGAGAATTCCCCACTCAGCCAGCTCCTTTTCAACCTCTTCCCTCTGGCCGAATGCCGTCTGGATTTCAAATTTCAGCCGCTGATCCACGCGCTGCTTCAGCTTAGCCACACTATCAATCGCCAGCAGCTTTCCGTGATTGATCACTGCGACCCGGTCAACCACATGCTCTGCTTCGAGAACATTATGTGTAACCAGGATTATAGTAGCGCCATTACGGTTATGCTCCTGGATGAGATCCCACACCAATCTCCGCTTTGCCGGATCAAGCTCATTGGTGGGTTCATCCAGTATCAGCACCGGCGAGTGGCCGATCAGCGCCGTGCCGATGCCAACCATCCGCTTCTGTCCGCCGGAGAGCCGTTTTAATGATTTGTTCCCCAGTTCTGTCATTTCGAACCGCTCCAACAATTCCCGGGCTTCCCGCTCTGCCGGTTTCTTCTGCATTCCGCGAAGCTGCCCTGTAAATACAAGCGCTTCCATCGCAGTTAATGCAGATAGCGCATGTGGCTCCTGTGCGTAGTAAGACACCTCGCTTGCTACCACACGTGTTTGTTTGTACACATCAAGCCCGTTATATAATACTTGCCCTTCGGTCGGCTTCAGGTGTCCCACCAATTGTTTGATCAATGTCGATTTGCCCGCTCCGTTTGGTCCCAGCACCCCCAGGATTTCTCCCCTTTGAATGAGAAAAGAAATATCTTCGTTGGCTTTGATTTTGCCCTTTTTGTAGACCATATTGACGCACTCCACCTCGTAGATCCAGCTATCCATTTCTCCCCATCTCCTTCACTTATCGCAAAAGCAAGCTTTTGGTCTGATCCATCAACGCAGCCAGCCGCTCAGTGTCGAGCACATAGTAGATCCGGCTGTCCATTCTGGTGATTCGGATTAAATTCAGGTCAATCAGCAGGTTCGTATGGTAGTTGATCGCTGCCGGTGTCAGCATTAATAGCTGCGCCAACTCGCCCGCATACCGGTTGCTCTGTTTCAGCAGCTCGATAATTTCCAGCCTCCGTTTGTCGGAGATTACCTTCAGGAACTGTTCAATCGCTTCCTTCTCTTCACGCTGACTGGCCAAAGCATCATTTCGGTATCCGAGAACCATCCAATCCAGCCGGGACACACCCTCAAAATGCCGGAAATCCACGCGGACCTGTGAGATATAACTGATGTGAACCCGGGTGTCCTTAACGATTAGCTCTTTACCGGAATTGGCAATCTCTCCAAAAGCCTTCTCCGGATGTTCGTGAAAATAGACGCCATAACGCGCCGCCCCTTCCTCTCCAAGCTCCCTTAACCGCTTTCTCAGGACTAGAAATCCGTGACGAAAAAAAGAATCGAGCAACATCTGAGTTCGCTGCTTGAACTCCCCGGGAAACCTTGCATGGTCCATAAGTTCTGCGTGAAGCTCTCCATCCGGCAACGGAACAGCGGCAACCAGCCGGTACAGAAGAGCGGAATCCTGACAAACCTCCTCAAAAGAAAAGCCGCCTCGCCAATCCGGGCCGGAGCTTGCATACACAGCCTCAACCAGCATCGCTGCCAGTTCCCCGGGTTGACGCTTGTTATAGCATTCCATCCAGGCCTCTACGGTCTCCACTTTGTCATCGTCATAAAACACCTGGGAAAGAACGGCATCCAGACGGTCATACGTCAGGGTTTTTCCGAAAAAACGGGCCAGTTCCTCTTTGACATGCCGGGATAGCCGGCTTATGACGTCTTCCAGCATCTCTGTGAATTGAGGCTCTGGTGTAAACTTTAGCTCCTGCGCAAGCTCGTTCATGGACTCAACCTTGGCGGCCATCGTCAGTGCGGCAATGAATTCCAGCGGCTCACAATAGTCAAACTTCATCAGTTTCACAATTTTATCCGGGTTAATCATTCCTTCCTCCTTTACTTTTAAATATTAATTTAACCAATATTAATAATTGTTAAGTATTCATTGAACAAATCATAACAAGCTAATTCTTCCATGTCAATATTCCTTAAATCATATAAAAAAAGTAAACTTAACAATTTCTCACAAAGAAAAAATGGCGACCAAATTGGGCGCCATTTTAAAATGAATGTAATTTAAACCACTAGCCAAAACCCTGCCAATATTAACCTCCGTTGGCTAAATGAACGACAGCCGCCGGCCCATTTGGAGGATGTGGCTGACATCGGCCCACAGGATAAAATAATTGTAAGACGTTCCCCCAATTTGGACAGGGCGGGGGTATCTCACGATAAGGGCAGCCTGTTTATTCATCTCCGCCGGCTGGTCGGCTGACGGAATAATGAAGCACGCCTCCCGATTCTGTATCGTCATCATGACAATCCGGGGAGAAGAGCCATAAGGCAGCAATGGATGAAAAGCTTCAGAGTTGCATACATCGGCAATCCGGCCGCCCGCTGAAATCGCGGATACCTGAAAAAAACCGCCGGCCCCTTCGTACCGTTCTTCACTGACCCGGCGCCAGTAAGCAGGATACGGAAAAGATACCCGGTACACGAAGCTTGTGTAGATGTTCTCCGGAATCCTTCTGACGCGGGGTGACCACTGCAGGGCGGTAATCCGGCCGCCGCTGAGGACGTTCACCGGAACCGGCTCCCTGAGATCGGCAATCCAGAGCTGGCTTGCGCTTTCTGAACCTGTGCATCCCGATAAATACGCGATTTGGTCACCATCCGGCGACCAGCTGACAGGAGTGGCGAAACAGCTGGAAGCCGCCAATGTCCTTTGATTCTGACCGGTTCGGCTGTCGGTTTGGATGAGAGAATAATAATTCGGCTCTTTATAGGCGGTCGCGCTGTAGGCGATGCTCCGGGAGTCAGGAGACCATGCCGGAAAATAGTTTTTGGCAAGCGGTCCGCCTTCCAGTGTATAGATGGTGCCGGTAGCTAAATCCACCGTCGAAATAATGGAGATGCTTGCACCGGGGAACGTAAACAGCGCGAACGTTCCGTCCGGGGAAATCCGCACGTCATGGAGCGGTCCGTCCGTATTATGCGTGATTTGCCTCCGGTCGGTGCCATCGGCCCGGATGCGGAAGAGCTGAGTGAGGCCGGTGGAATCCGGAGCCGCGAACAGTAATTCCTTGCCCGAAGGGAACCACTGGACATCGCTGGCGCCCGGCTGCGGGATGGCATAGCTGCGATGTGAGAACGTATCATAGACGACGATTTGCCCGTTGTTGACATACACGAGAGACCGGCTGTCCGGGGACCAGTCCAGCAGTGTGTAAGGTTCGATTTGGTCGATCCTGGCTGCAGCGAGTGTGGCGGTATCCAGCAGATAGACCGCATTGCCCATGCCGATAAAGGCAATTCTCCTGCTGTCCGGCGACCAATAGGGAATAGAGAATTCCTCACCAAGCCCCTTAGTAAGTTGAAAATTAAGACCGTCCTGCGGCCGGTACAGCCAAATATCGAACGCTCCGCCGCGGTCTGACGTATAGGCAATCCACCCTTGACTGTGATCATAAGGAACAGCTTGCACGGCCAACATCCTCTCCTGAATCATCTTATACTTCAAATGTATTCAGCGGAGGGCGGTTAGGCGACAGTCCCGGTCTCCCATTATCCAAGTGTTCATGTACAAAAGAGGCTTGCGTTAATAGCATTCTTGCTCCAGCGCAGTATCGTCATTGCGAATTGTCAATTCCGAGCTCCCGGATACCGACTCCGTATATCCGCAGACAGTAACTTCCTTCGTCTCCTTCCGGGAGTCGGTATATTTCAGATAGATGGCCCCTTCGCCAACGAAGCTCAAATCGGGGGTGATTTTAACCGTCTTCCCGCTGGGGATCTCTTGGGTGAACGTATCTCTGGTGTCCCCGCTTCGAATCCCTGTTTCTACCGAAACAATATCATAGTCAGAATGATTATGTACCGTTACTGTGAAGCTGCTCATAAAATTGAACAGGTCTGGCAGTGCCTTTAGCACAGGCCAGCCCGCCCAAACACCGGTCAGCAACATACAGGCGGCTGCCAGCGGAATCACGGTCCGTTTTTTCATTATCATAACCACCTAATCTATTAGTTCTCTCAGTATTCCTTGCGGATTGTTCAAAAAAGCTTTCGTCAGCAAATAATGCTCGGTAGATTCATAAGGTGTTTGGGTCAGCCCCTCTTCACTGAGCACATAAATGTCTGCTCCCGGATAGGCAAGCAGAATCGGCGAATGGGTGGCAATAATGAACTGGGAATTTTGTTTGACCAGCTGATCCATTCTTGCAATCAGGGAAAATTGCCTGGAGGGAGACAAGGCCGCTTCGGGTTCATCCAGAATATACAGCCCATCCCCCCAAAAGCGGTGCAGCAACAGCGACATAAAGCTCTCGCCATGCGACTGCGCATGCAGCGATTTCCCCCCATAGCTCTGGGCTGCAGCCAGCTGATCCACTTCGGTAGCTACATTATAGAAGCTTTCCGCTCTGAGGAAAAATCCGTCCTTTGGACGCCTTGCTCCCTTAACCAACGTCATATATTCATAGAGTTCCGAGTGGGACGCCTGTGTAGAAAAGTTGAAATTTCTGGAACCGCCTTCCGGATTAAAGCCGAAATTTGCGGCAATTGCCTCCAGCAGGGTAGACTTGCCTGTCCCGTTTTCCCCCACGAAAAAAGTAACCTTGCCCTTAAAATCAATCTGATGAATATGGCGGATGACGGGCAGGCTGAACGGGTAACGGCGGGGTTCCGGGATACTGCTTTGATTGATTCTTGCTTGTCTTACATACAGATCGGAGATCATGTGTTCCACTCCCTTCAATCAAACATCCCCTTTATCATACCGGGTTCACCCCGTCTTATCAATTTTAGATGCAATCCGGGCGGATCTTGAAATTCGGATAAAAAAAGAGAGCATCCCAGCGGCCGTTTCATTCACGGCTTTAGGATACCCTCATTTCCCGGTTATGCGGAAGAAGCTATTTCTTCAGGTGATAAGGCACCGTAGTAATAATTACATTCCGCCGGTACAGCAGATGTGCACGGAGCAGCAGACTGGATTGGTTGTGCAGAATATTGTGCCAGCCTTTCTTCGGAATGAACTGCGGCACGACCACGGTTACCTGGTAATCGGATTCCCCCGCCTTGCGCTGGACCGTATCGATGAACTTGGTCAGCGGTTGAATGATGCTGCGGTACGGCGAATACAGCGTCACCAGCCGGATTTCAGGGTGGAAGTTTTTCCATTTTTCTTCGAATATTGCATCATCCTCCCGTTCGAACGGGACATGCACGGCAATAATCTGCTCGGCGCCGAGCGATTTGGCATAACGGAGGGAATTTTCCACCACATGGGTAATCCCTGCAACCGGCAGAATGATGATATTCCCCTCAATCGCCAGCGGCGGCTCCTCACAGGTGGAGATCCGCAGCTGATCCGCTACAGCCTCATAATGCTTATGAATCCGGTAGAACAACAAGATAATGAGCGGTAAAAAGACCAGTACCGGCCAGACCTGCGGAAATTTGGTCAAGAAGAACATGATTGTAACAATGAAGCTGATCAGCGCGCCTGCGGTGTTGATAATGAACTTAGTGACCCAGCCTTGAGGTTTCTGTCTGATCCATTTGATCATCATCCCGCTCTGGGAAAGGGTGAACGGAATGAACACGCCGACCGCATACAGCGGGATCAAGTGCTCAGTCCGGCCTTCAAAAGCAATGATCAGGAGAATCGACAGCAGCCCCAGGATAAGAATCCCATTGGAATAGCCCAGCCTGTCCCCCCGAACCGTGAACATGCGCGGAATGAACTTATCCTTTGCCAGATTAACCGCCAGCAGCGGAAATGCGGAATAGCCGGTATTGGCCGCCAGGACCAGAATCAGCGCAGTTGTTCCCTGTACAAAGTAGTACATGAAATTCCGGCCAAACACCTGCTCAGCAATAATGGAAACTACAGTTGCATCTTCCCGGGGAGTAACCCCATAGTAATACGCCATAAATACAATACCGGTGAATAACACGGCCAGCAGTGTACCCATAGCCGCCAGTGTTTTGGCCGCATTATTCGGTGCAGGCTCTTTGAAGTTGGGAATCGCATTGGATATGGCCTCGACCCCTGTCAGCGCCGAGCTGCCCGAGGAAAAGGCCTTCAGCAGCAGGAACAGGCTGATGCCCGCGACCGGCGTGCCGATCGGCGTATGCAAATCGGCAGGAACACTGCCGTTCAGGACCCGGAACACGCCCACACCAATCAGGATAAATAAAGCGAGCACAAATAAATAGACCGGATAGGCGAGGAAGGACGCCGATTCCGTTACCCCGCGCAGATTCAGGGTTGTAATAATCAGAACGAAGAGAATGGCAATAAGCACATTATACGGATGCAGGCTTGGAAAAGCCGATGTAATCGCGTCCGTCCCGGCCGAGACACTGACTGCTACCGTTAATATGTAGTCCACCAACAGTGAGCCGCCAGCCACAAGTCCCGGATATTTCCCAAGGTTTTCTTTTGATACCACATATGCTCCGCCGCCGTGGGGATAGGCAAAAATAATTTGCCGGTAGGATAAAATCAAGGCCAGCAGCAGAACCAGCACCCCGACAGCAATGGGGATGGAGTACCAGAACGCCGCAGCGCTGAGAGTAACCAGCACCAGCAGGATTTGCTCAGGACCATAAGCGACCGAGGATAAAGCATCTGAGGAAAGAATTGCCAGTGCCTTGGTTTTGTTCAGTTTCTGGTCGCCAAGCTGATCTGATTTCAGCGGCCGCCCAATTAAAAATCTTTTTACCGAAGACATCATCAGCCTCACCCGTCATTTTTTAAAGTTATATTACCCTTCGAATGAAATAATAATCTCAGTTCCTTATTATACACGTTCCAGGCAAATACGGCTGATCTTCTTAACTGTTCATATTTCTCCAAAAAACGGCGTTTGGGGCGGTTCCATCAATATTCAAGCCCGCTTTTGTCCTGGAGCTTCAAATTCCTTTTGTCGTCTCCCGGAATTACACTCCCCCGGACAAAAAATCCGGCAATGACGCCGGTCAGAGTAATAGCTGCCGCCAGAACAAATGCATTATGCACTCCGGCCGACAGACTGTTTGCTGCAAGCTCCTGAGCTGCGGTGCCGGTGTGTGTACGCAGGTACTCCTTCTGCCCAGAGGTCATCACACTTACAATCAAGGCTGTGCCAACCGCACTGGCAAGCTGCTGGAGTGTATTCATAATGGCGGTTCCATGCGGATGCAGCTCCCGGGGCAGCTGGTTCAGACCATTGGTCTGGGCTGGCATCAGGGTGAGCGCAATCCCCACGGTCATGCAGCAATGCAGCAGCACAATCCGGTAGACGGGAGTATCCATACTGATTCCTGTAAACATCCACATCGCTGCAGCCAGGATAATCACACCGGGAATGACAAGTACCCGCGGCCCTGCTTTATCAAAGCTGCGCCCGATGATGGGGGACAAGACCGCATTGATCAGCCCCGCAGGCAGCATCAGCAGACCGGCATACAGTGCAGACAATGCCAATGAGCCCTGCATAAAGATCGGCAGCAGATACGAGGTGGAGAAGATGGTAAGGAAGCCGATAACAATAAATAATGTGCCTGCCGTAAACATCGGATACTTGAAGGCACGCAAATTCATGACCGGCTGCTGCATCGTCAGCTGGCGCAAAATAAAAAATACAAGCGCAACGATCCCGGCCCCGAGCGACAGCACGACTACCGGGCTGCCCCAGCCTCCTTCACCTTCACCCACACTGCTCAGCCCGTACACGATCCCCCCAAAAGCAATCGTCGACAAAAGGAGCGACAGTATATCAATTTTGGGTTTGGTGATCTGGCCGACATTCTCGATATTGAGCAGTCCGACCATCAGGTCGATAATCAGGAACGGGATGAGTCCCCAGAACATCCATTGCCAGCTCAGCTTATCTACAATCAGTCCTGACACTGTGGGTCCAAGCGCTGGCGCGACCATCATAACAAGTCCTACCATCCCCATGGCGCTTCCTCTTTTGGCTGGAGGGATGATCGTTAACACGGTGTTGAAAATCACCGGCATCAGGATCGCGGTCCCCGCTGCCTGGACCAGACGGCCCGCCAGCAGAATTTCAAATCCGGGCGCAAAACCTGCAGCGAGTGTCCCTGCAATGAACAGCGTAATCGCTGTCGTGAACAGCTGGCGGGTCGTAAACCACTGCAGCAGCAGTGCCGAGACCGGCATAATAATACTGACCACCAGGATATAGCCTGTCGTAATCCACTGGGCAGTAGACGCTGTCAGATCCCATTTCTCCATCAGCACCGGCAGTGCCACGTTCATCATCGTCTCACTGAGCAGACCGATGAACCCTCCCAGCAGCAGGGATACGAGCAAGGGGATAATTTTGTACTTGACCTTAATTTGTGATGCTTCATTCATGAACAAACGGGCTCCTCTCAATTCCTAATCCATATCTTTTTCGCTTAATATGTTCACTTATTATATGTTCACTTAGTAAATGGAGTCAAGTCATTTCCGCTTGGCTTCTTTCACCAATCCCCCATGTATTGAGGAATCATGGCATCAGCAGCCTCAGTTGTTTGATGAACCCTTCCAGCTCCGGCCCCAGCTTCGAAAAAAACGTTTTGTCCGCCTCCAGCACGATTTGGTTAGCCCGTTCCATCACATTTGCCCCCGACTCCGTAAGCCGGATCAGCTTCGCCCGGGTATCCTGGGGATGCGGCACGCGGTTAACATACCCTTTTTTCTCCAGCGTCCGCAGCACTTCCGAGGCCATCATCGGGTCCATGAACGAATCCTGGGCAATCTGTATCTGTGTGGCTCCGGGGGAACCGCCACGTTCGTTAAGAGAATGGCAGGAGCGCAGCAAAGCAAACTGAACATGTGTCAGATCCACCTCCTGAAGCTTCAGCTTCATCAGCTTTTGCCAATTATTTGTCACTCTCCACATAATGTAGCCTAATTCCTCATTATAGATATCCATTTATAGCCCCCTTGTCCGCTCTGCTGATCTAAGCCTTAATTATAAACAGCACGTAAAGCTTCGTCAAAAATAGGGACGCCGCCCTTCACTGGATAACGTAGCTGTCTTGGATTTCAATTTAGCGTTGCCTGGAGGACCTTGCCTGACTCCGGCGGCAATTCCAGGTGGAAAAAGGATCACTAATTGGCCCCAGCACACGGATCTCCGAGCCTAAGTTGGAAAAAGGACCACTAATTCAGCTCATCTCGCCCTTGAGTGAGAAAATCACCCAATTAGATTTCCTTTTTCCACTTAAATCTCCCATTTGTTGATTTGCAGGGGAAATAAGTTCCCTTTTTCCAACTATTGATTGTGCACCTGCTTCTTCGCCAGCGCTAGCCGGAAAAGGCTATCGAATCCGGCTGCCGTTGTTTCCGGGCAACCGCTGTGCCCTAGATGAACCAACCAGACTAAAGCGCCCTTTATCTCCTTACACTTATCCACATCTGAAAAACATAATTTCCTGTACAATAAATAAGCCTCCAGAGTTATTCATAGCTCTGGAGGCTTTTCTCGGGATACCTCTTATTTTGTAAAGATAACCATTGCCGTGTACTTGGTATCCGAGGGAGCTCCGTGTACTACAGGTGTTGATACAGTAGTAGGAACAGCCTGATATTTAATATCTATAAGCTGTCCTTGCTTCATTGCCGATATGAATTCATCTATCATATCACTAAGCTCCGTGATGTCGTGAGCTTCAAATGTTTCAACCGCATAATATGCCATTTCAATCACCTCCTGAATATCAAAATTCGACGTCAGGAATTATTTTCCTCCTTTTACTTTATTATTTTTTCATTATAAGGAACACAATCCTTCATATTACATCAAATTCTATTTTGTGGGATTGGCCGTGAACTACAGGCGGGAGTATAGTGGAGGGTAACCGCTTTGGGAGAGATGCCCTAAATCCTTTACTGTTTTGATACTACTTTGCAGACGGACCTGGGATATACTAGCCACAGACCTAATAAAGGAGATTACACTTTATGAATAAATCAGCGATAAGCGCTCTTCTTGGATTAACTGTGCTCGTGGCAGGCTGCAGTACAATGAAAACCCCCAGCGATTTGCTTAAGGCACCGTCTCAGGGAAGTGCGGATGGAACGATAACAAGCATTGTTCAGCCTTACCTGCCTACAGGTGCCCACCTTACGGTGCCTGTACAATCGGAGTCCAGCAGCGCCATCCAATTGCAGGATCTTGATAAGGATGGGCAGGAGGAAATTCTGGCCTTCTACAAAACAGACAAAACCGGCTATGAAATTAACGCGCTTGTACTGTCCAAAACCGGCGGTGAATGGAAAAAGCTGATCAACATTACCGGAGTCGGCAGTGAGCTGGACTACGTAAAGTATGCTGATGTCACCGGGGATGGAGCAACAGATGTGCTGCTGGGATTCAGCGGCGGTGAAGGCCTGGGCAGGGAGCTGTCAGTATACAGCTTCAGCGGCGGCCAATTATCGGAGATTCTGAAGCAGCCTTATGATTATCTGGCGGTCGGGGATATGACGGACGAAGGAAAAACAGACATCGCTTTAATACGTTCAACAGTCGATGGGGATAACCAGCCTGAGTCCCACCTCCAGCTGCTGAGGCTTCAAGGCGGCAAGCTGCAGAGCTTATCCGACCAGAACATTAGCGGCATGGTCATCCAAGCGATGTATGCCAAGGCAGCACCCGCGAAAAGCGCACTGATTATCGACGCAGCCATTGGCGCGCATTCTTCCTATACCTCGCTGCTGACTTGGGCTAATGGTTCTTTTACTGATATACTTGCATCAGATGATTATCAGCATCCGGCGCTGGCAGACAGCAAGAATCTTGTGCTGAAGCCCCTGGCTTCTGAACCGGACGGCCCGCTGGGCGAACACAGCTTGGCCATTAAGGACTATCCGCTGTACAGCGAGGACGTGAACGGGGATGGGATCATTGAGATCGGCTTCCTTGTTCCTCCTGCCGGTGCAGAGAGCTTCGCGCCGCTGGCTACCCCTTTTATTACGAAATATTATCAATGGGACGGCCAGACAGGACTGAAGCTGGTGCAGGAGCAGTTCGACCGGTGGGGATTCAATTTCCATATCCCGGCGTCCTGGACCGGTAAATACCTGCTGGATCTGACGGGAAATGAATCCCCTGCTCCATGGGAGCATATAAGCTTTAGCTATAAGGCTGCAAATTCCGGTGAAAAGGCCCAGCTGCTTGAACTGCGCCTGCTGACGAAGAAGGATTGGCAGGCGGCTGAAGCGCAGCTGCTTGCAGCCAAGGCTTCCTACAAGCTGCTCTACGAATTGCAGAATACCAGCGATGAAACGGCGCCAACGGTGCTCGTTGCCGTGCTGCCCTCCGCAAATGCCGGCAGCAAGCTCACGGGACCCGCAGCCCAGGAGTATGAGCAGCTGAAGCTGACGCTGGAGGAAGTCCAGCAGCTGGCCGGCACACCACAGAAGCCCCGGCAATAACAAGGAGTTGGAATCATGAAGGTGCTGATACTGGAGGATGAAAAGCCCATACGGGATCTGCTGTCCATTAATCTGAAGCGTGCAGGCTTTGACGTTGTCGAAGCCGCCACGGGAGAACGCGCCCTGGTTATTGCCGGGAAGGATAGGGATTTCGATATTGCGATTATAGACCTGATGCTTCCCGGAATCAGCGGCTTCCAGGTGTGCGGTGAACTGCGCAGACAGTACCCCCGGCTTGGCATCATCATGCTGACTGCCAAAAGTCAGGAGGTCGACAAAGTCATGGGGCTGGAATCCGGAGCAGATGACTACGTCGTGAAGCCGTTCAGTCCGGTGGAACTCACAGCGAGGGTCAGAGCACTGTACCGCCGGATGTACCCGGAGGAAGCTCCCCCGCCGCAGAACAGCATCCAGTTGGCCCCGTTCACGCTCCTGCTGGATGAACGCAAGTTACTGAAGAACAACACCGATGTCCTCCTCACCCCCACGGAATACTCGATTGTGAAGCTGCTCATGGAGCAGCCGGGCAAAGCGGTTAGCCGTGATGACATACTGACCTCCGTCTGGGGTCAGTATTTTATGGGTGAGCTTAAGATTGTAGACGTCAATGTCAGCCGGATCCGGCAAAAAATCGGACAGGAATCTTCCGGACCCCAATACCTCGAAACGGTGTGGGGATTCGGCTATTTATGGAGGGTGCACTCGTGCTGAAGGGAATCAGAGCCCGGCTCATTGTCTATATTACCCTTGTTCTGCTCCTGATTGTCCTGCTGCTGGAGGGGGTATTTATTGCGGCTGTCCACTACTACTATCTGGGCAGCGCCATGGAGACGCTGACCTCGCGGGCCACGACCTCTGCTACCTTTTTCAATAAATATCTGGAGGGCTACTCCATCAATGAACGGGCCAGATATATACTGGAGAACCTTTCCCCTGACGAGAGCAGCAAGGTGGAAGTGCTGAGTCCGGAGGGAAAAGTAATTATCAACTCCTTTGGCTTCGCAAGCTCTGAGCGGATTAATACGCCCGATGTCAAGGCGGCTCTGGCCAGCGGCAAAGGGACTTACCAGAGCCTTACACCCGGTAAAGAGGAACGGATTCTGGCTGTGTCCATTGCCTTAAAAGAATCCGGGACAAGTATTGGCGTACTGCGCTATTCAGTCTCGGCCGAACCTTTATACAGCGTAATTGTAAAAATCCTCATTAACGCCGCCTGGGTGGGGCTGCTGGTCATTGCCTTCGGATTCCTGCTGAGTGTTATTATCGCCAAACGGATTGTAGAGCCGATCCAGCAGCTCACCGGTGTGGCCAAAGAAATGGCTACCGGGAATTTTGCCGTCAGAGCAAAGAAGCGGCATGACGATGAAGTCGGCACCCTGGCCGTTACGCTCAATTACATGGCAGAGGAAATGGTCAAAAGTGAAAAAATCAAATACGACTTCATCTCCTCTGTCACGCATGAGCTGCGTACCCCGCTTACCTCCATCAAAGGCTGGGGTGAAACGCTGCTTGTGGGCGATTTATCGGATACAGAAGAGACACTGATGGGGCTTGAGGTTATGACCGGCGAAACGGACCGTCTAATTGGGCTTGTGGAGGACCTGCTGGATTTCTCCAAATTTCAGGCCGGTGAGCTGAAGCTTGAACTGGAGCCTTATGATCTGCGGGGACTGCTTGAGGATTTGCTGCTGCAGTTCAGATACCGGGGGTCTACTAAACAGATCCGCCTGTATGCCGATATCCCGGATGAGCCGCTGCCTGTAGACGGGGATTTCAACCGCTTGAAGCAGGTTTTTGTCAATCTGCTGGACAATGCCTTCAAGTTCACCCCGGCCCAGGGGGAGATCAGGCTCTCGGCAGTGGCAGGCGATACCGAAATAAGCATTACCGTTGCGGATAACGGAGAAGGCATTGAAGAAAGCGATCTGGAGAAGCTGGGCACCAAATTTTTCAAAGGCAAGTCCCGCCAATCCGGCAGCGGCCTTGGCCTTGCCATCTGCAAAGAAATTATCGAGATGCATGGCGGGAGACTGCGGATCGAAAGCGAGTTCACCAAAGGCACTTCAGTCATTGTAGAGCTGCCGCGTTACCGGATACAGTAGATATCCGGTGCGCATGCAGCTCTTTTCGGCTAAACAATGCCGCAGCTAATTCAAAAAAGGCGCTACCCCTAAGTCACCTAACTAGACTTAAGGATAGCGCCTGAATTACATTTGAACACCCTGCATTTACGCCCCGCGCACAAGCGAGCGGTACATCAGAAACAGGAAATATGGCGCTCCCAGCAGCATAATGATCAAGCCTGACGGAATTTCTGTCGGCGCCATGACCGTTCTTCCGACTGTATCGGCAATGACAAGCAGCAGGCCGCCAAGCAGTCCTGACAAGATAATGGAGCGTCTTGTATGATGCCCGATCATCATCCGCACCGCATGCGGAGCCATGAGCCCGAGAAAACCAATCGTCCCCACACTTGCAACAGCTCCCGCAGCAAGCAAAACACCGATAATCATCGCCCATAACCTCGTTCCGCGGACCGGCAGGCCAAAACCTGTTGAGCTTTCGTCGCCAAATGCCAGCAAATCAAATCTTCTGCCCAAATAGTACGCCACAGGGAGAAGCACCAGCAGAAAGACAAACAGGCTGTAAAATTGCTCCCAGCTCCGCCCGTACGTCGAACCTGTCAGCCAAATAAATGCCGTGCTGTTCCAAAGGCTCGCTTTGACGATCATGGCCTGGATGCCTGCCGAGCCGATTGCCGAAACGGCAATTCCAAGCAGGATCAGCACAGACGGATTCAAGGCTCTGCGCCAGGCCAGCGTAAATACAAAGGCCGCCGCGATAACCCCACCTACTATAGCCGCAGCCGGAAGGGCAAATACCGGCAATCCCGGCCACACGACCAGCACGGCCAGTGCCCCAAACCCGGCACCTGAGGTCACGCCGATAATAGAGGCGTCCGCGAGCGGATTGCGTACGGCGCTTTGAATCAACACACCGCTGATGGCCAGCGCAATACCGCCGCAAGCTGCCACAAGCGTACGCGGAAGCCGCAAATTCAGCAGAACTGAATACGCCCCATCTCCCCCGCCGGCCAGACTTTCCAACAGATCGGATACCGGGATTCTGGTTCCCCCAAGCGACATGCTCACAAGAATGATCCCCATCAGGAGGACGGTCATGAATATCGCTGTCGGAGCAAAACGCATACGCAGCGCCGCTCCCCCAACACTCATTGAGGACTGTCCCGCGCCTGAACCGGAGATATTTTTCATCCTGGTGAGCACAAGCCAAATCAGCCAAGGCGCTCCAATTATCGCCATCACTGCCCCGACAGGCATTTCCCCCAGATTGCTCCGCACCATACGGGCAAGCGTATCTGCCAATGTAATCAGCAATGCTCCCCAAAGCGCGCTCGCGGGAATGAGCAGACGATGCTTGCGGATTCCGCTAAGCCGGACCAGATGGGGAGCGACCAGACCGACGAAGCCAATGGGTCCAACTACGCTGACCACAATCGCAGCCATAAGCACCGATATGCCAAGGCCTGCCGCCCGGGTTAAGCCCACTCGCTGTCCAAGGGAGCGGGCAGTGGACTCATCCAGCTCCAGCGCATCAAACTGCCTGCCTCCGAGCAGCGAAATTCCCAGCAGGACTATGACAAAAGGCCAGGCATACTGAACACCGCTCCAGTCCAGCTGAATCAAAGAGCCTGAGCCCCACAAAAACAAATTTTGTGTTTCGGTTTGGAAAAAAATATGCAGGGCCGAAGTAAACGCTCCAAGCACCATGGATACAATCATACCGGATAAAGCCAGGCGGACAGGCGTAGCCTTCCGTCCTCCGCCCAGGACATAGGCGGCTAGTGCCGCCAGCAATCCCCCGGCAGCTGCCAGCACCAAGGGAAACTGCTGCTGCATAGCCGGATAAGCGACCATCCCCAGAACAACCATAAAGTAAGCTCCGGCATTGATCCCCAGCGTATCTGAGGAAGCGAGCGGGTTTTTCGTTATCGTCTGCAATAAAGCGCCGGCCGCAGCAAGGGCGGCTCCGGCCAAAATACCAATCATTGTACGCGGCATCCGGATATCCCAGAGCAGATTATGCTCCATCACATCCTGGCGGTGTAATAGTCCGTTCCATACCGCAGCAGCCGGAATTTTGGCCTCCCCAAAGCAGAGGCTTAGCAGGGATACAACGAAAAGGGCGGCCAGGCCGCCCCCAAATATTCCTATCAGCCGCCAGGTCATCCCGGGTGTGGTTTCTTTGCCCGTGTTGATGTTCATATAGGTGCTCATTTCGTTAACGAATTTACAACTTCATCAACTAGGACTTTGGAGGAAACAGGACCGCCAAATACCCAAGTTGTGCTGGCCAATCCGAAGGTACGTTTCTCTTTTACAAAGGTAAGGCCGTTCCACACGGAATTGTCCTTCAGTTCATTGGAGAAAATATCATCATCCTTTTGGACGATATAGAGCAGATTGGTGTCCTTAACCGCAGGCAAGGCTTCAACTGTGGAGGTGGTAAATCCGTACATCTCGAATTTCTCCGGCTTCCAGTCGTTCTTCAGACCAATCCGGTCCAGCGTTTGTACGGCCAGCGAGTTATCTGTAAAAAGACGCAGGGTCGCTGCATTCTGATAGCTGTATGCCTGTGTCAGCACATAATTCAGGCCTTCCTTGCCTGCTGCAGCCAGCTTAGTCTTCGCATCCGCATAATGCGCATCCAGATCAGCAAGAATCTTGTCCCCTTCTGCTGTTTTGCCGACAGCGGCGGCAATGGTTTTGAAGATATTCTCCATCTCCGTATATTGGTCGCCTTGCCCTTCAGGCGGATACAGGCCGAAAATCAGTGTTGGCGCAATCGCCTTCAATTGATCATAAATCGCTTCATGGCTGTCGGTATTGGCAATAATCAGATCCGGCTTCAAGGAAGCTATCGTCTCCAGATTCGGCTCGGAGCGGGTTCCCACATCCGTCACGCCTGCATCGAGCGGTGCTTCAGACGTTACATACAGCTTATAGTTTTCGTTGTCTGCATTACCCACCGGCTGCACGCCAAGCGCAATAACATCTTCGGTAAAAGTCCACTCCAGGACTACGACCTTTTGTGCTGGCTTGTCCAGCTTCACCTCGCCTTTAGCATCCTTCAGCACAATAGGGCCTGCCGCAGCTTCACTTGGCGCATCTGTAGCAGCAGCATTTGTAGCAGCTGCGTTATTGGCTGCTCCCCCGTCCGCTGCTGAATTATTCGTGTTGTTTGATCCACAGCCTGCTGCAACCAATACGACGATGATAAGCATCATTAAGCTCAATAACCTTTTGTTCACTCCGAATATCCCCCTATATGTATAACATTTAATTGCGTTCCGTGATAACCGTTATCAGTTCATTGATAATGATTATCATTCATTAGTTATATTATACGGGATTTCGCTGAAAGTCAAAGTTAAAGTTAAAATTCAAATTAAATAGCCCCGCCTTATATTCAATCTTCTGAATACAGGCGGGGCAATAATAATAGCACTGTTTGAAGTTTTCTGTCCCAGAGGACTTTATTCACCGGCCATCTGGCGATAGCTGGTATCACTTACTACGCGGCGGGCTGTAACATAACGGTCACGGTAATAGGAATCCGAAAGTTTGCTTATTCTTACGCCTTTACTGCTTGAGGAATGTGCAAACTGGCCATCACCGATATAAATGCCTGCATGAGAAACCCCGGTACCGAAAGTATTAAAAAAGACCAAATCCCCCAGCCGCAAGTCATCCTTGGACACCTCAGTGCCGGCCTTGGCTTGAGATCCTGTGGTACGCGGCAGATCACCTGCATTAAACTTCTCCATAATATATAAAATGAAGCCTGAACAATCAAAACCAGCTGAAGTCGTTCCTCCCCATACATAAGGAGTCCCCAATACCCCGTTCACTTCATTCTCAAGACTTATTTCACTTGCGTATGTATTCGCTGGAATAGCTGTGAATAACAGCGCAGAACCTATCATCGACATAATGAACTTTTTCAGAACCCTTTGCTCCCTTCAATGCCTACGGAGTTTGAAATCCGGCAACAATTCATTAATTTTTTGTAACTATTTCTATAGTATTTTATCTAGTATCACTCTGTCAATCTTATTTCCTATTTTACCGTTTTCATTGTAAAATAATACAAAAATATACCCAGTTTATAGTATAACCTCCGCCAACAGAAGGCTAATAACCCGTTAAATAAACATTATTTATACTAAATTAATTTCTCCCTCTAGTAAGCCTATATTATAATTATATTATGAAGGTTACATAAATGTTACTCGATCTTCAATTGATGAACGAAACGAAGCACCGCAACCCGTTAGCGGTTTGCGGTGCTTCGTTTTTGAAGAGGACACTCTACGATGATGTTTAAATGACCAGCATGGCAAAATTTCAACTTTATTTTCCTAGTTAGATATTAGATTTATTCACTTGGCCTTCTCCAGGGATTGTCAGATTTTTTGATAGGTCTAATAACTTTACAAGGAACTCCTGCAGCAATAGTATTTGCCGGAATATCTTTTGTAACTACACTTCCTGCGCCAATAATACTATTTTCGCCAATGGTCACACCTTGTGTAATCTTAACATCACCGCCAAGCCACACATTGTCCTGTAAGATTATGGGGGCAGAATAGACCCCTTTCTCTGCTCTTTCAAAAGGATCTTCCGCATGATTTGCTGCGTATAGTCCCGCTCTAGGACCAATGAACACATTGTTGCCAATTTTCACTTCGTTACAATCAAGAATGATCATATCATGGTTAATATATACCTCATTACCAATAGAAATATTAAAACCGAACTCACACCGGAAATCGGATTCAATATATACATTCTCCCCGACTTCTGCAAATAAACCCTTTAGAATAGACATATCGTATTCATCATTTGTATTTACTTTGTAATTGTACTTCCTGCAAATAGATATTGCCTGTGTTCTAAGTGCAGAAATATCTGTGGCAGCATCATCATACATTTTTCCTGAATTTATCATCCGTTTGATTTCTGAAATATTCATATGGCCTCCTGAGCTTTGTAATTGTTTTAATGTTATCTTTTCAAATCTGGCAAACTATTAATATGATATACATTACCAAGTTATTCCCAAAAGTTGGTATCCATGCTGTGAGATCATTGAATTTGCCCAATTTCCTCCCTAAAAACCTGTAAAAGACCTTGCCATTTGGCAAGGTCTTTTGTTATGCGAAATCTATCATAATAAAAATTTTTGGAAAATGCCGGATATCCCCATTCCCGTTCAGCCTGCAGCTTCAATCCTTCCCGATATATTTCTCGAACGCTTCCATAATCCGCCGATCGGTTTCGTCCGGGTGCTCATAATAGCGGAAGTCGGTAATTTCCTGTCCCAATAACCCCTGATACCCATAATCGTTCAGCGTTTGGATCATGGACGCCAGCGGAAAGGTTCCATCGCCCCAAGCCAGGTGGCCGTAAGGATTCCCATCGATGAAATGGAGGTGGACGATCGACTCGCCTGCCGCATCAAACCACTGCTCCAACGTCTCTCCGGCAATGCCCATCGCCGTGGTGTCCACCATCAACCGGAAGGCCGGAGAAGCAATTTCATCCAGCATTCTTTTAGCATCAGCGAGCGTGGTCACAATCTGCGATTCTTCCGGGCGCAGCGCCTCCATGGCTATCACGACGCCTTCTTGTTCCGCTGTGCGTGCCAAATGGGAGAGCATGTCCGCGGACCTCGCCCAGGCTTCCTCTTTCGTTTCGTTCAAGTAACCGTAGCCCGAATTGACCGTCATCAACTTGCAGCCTAGCTCCGAAGTCGCCTTGACCGCATTGGTGAAATAGCTTTTGCTTTTGGCGAATTGCTCCGGGTCGGGGGCTGCGATATTATACGGATAAATAATTGATTCCGGCGTAAACGCGCCGATCGTCAAGCCGCGGGCCGCCGCCTTGCGCCGGACGCTTGTGCAGTCGGTGTAGCTTAGCGCATCCATATAAAAATGCGGCGCCCCTCCCCACAATTCGACCGTGCGCATGCCGGCCTTTTCCACCGAGTCCAAAAAATAATCCAAGGAGTAAAACAAGTAGTGAATATTCATTCCTGCAACTTGCTGACGCTGTATGCTGGGCATAGTAACAACTCCTTAATAAGAGATATAAACCATCTAGTCTGGTACCAGCATGAACCGGTAAACCCTGATCATCGCAAATCACTGTCTTCAAGTAATACGACTGAATCGGCGAAGGAGCGGATATAGGCCATGTTCTCTTCGTCGGGCTGAAGGGTAACTCCATTTTCCGTCTTTTTGTTAATCGTCCTGATCACTTTCGATACGTTCGTACTTTTCCTTTTTTGACATATCGTTATATAACGTATTATTTACAAGAACAATATAACCGCTTTCAAAACCGGTGTCAAGGCCAAAATGGTGAAATTTAGTAAGCGCTAATTAACGCGGAAAGGATGGTATCCAAAACGCTGACCGATTCAGCTTCGGGCGGCTTACAACCGTCCTTTTTAGAGACATTTTGTTTACATGTTGATCATGTCAAGAATAGACAAGGTAACTTGCGCGGAGCAAGGCGTCTGATCGCACTTGATGCTGCAAGAGGTTTGGCTGTAATCGGAATGTATCTGCAGCACTTTGCATTAAACGAATGGAATGCTTCGATTGTATCCGGAAACACGACGCTATTGTTTGTACTCTGCGGCGGCATATCCTATTCTATCATGGCACAGCGCATGAAAGAGCGTATCACGGAAGCGGCTTCATTCCGGGCAAAAATGCTTGCCCGTACCTGCCATGCGTATATTCGTCGCTGGCTGCGCAAAAACTGCAGGCTTGAAGCCTTCTTCACAATAAAACCGGCGGCTGTTAAATGGCAGCCGCCGGTTTTAAATGTCCAGGATGCCCCGCTCCAAGGCAACAGCTACTGCCTGAGAACGTGAATCCACTCCGAGTTTATTGTAAATAGTCGTTAAATGTGCTTTTACTGTACGCTCGGATATTCCCATATCAAAGGCTATCACTTTGCTTTTGAGCCCCCGGGCAACAGCTTGCAGAATAAGTGTTTCTTTGCCGGTCAAGCTGTTGGCTTCATTTTGAGATGGGACTGTCCCCTTCTCCTGCGGCCTTGCTGCAATTACGCGGTCCATAATATCTGCTGAGAGCAAGGTTTCCCCATGTACTGCCGACTCAATATTTCTGAATAGATTCTCACGGCTGGTATCCTTCAATAAATAACCCTTCGCCCCCATGGCCAATCCGCTGATCATTAAATCGTCTTCGTTATAGGTCGTGAGAATGATTACCGGAATCGAAGAGCCTTGTTTTTTTAACTCTTGCATGGTTTCCAGTCCGCCCATGACTGGCATATTTAAGTCCATCAGGATTACATCAGGATGCAGTTCCTTAATCATTGGCAGCGCCTCTGAGCCGTTTTCCGCTTCACCAACCACTTGAAATTGCTCGTTTGTCTCCAGAATTAGCTTCAATCCTTCCCGGACAACAAAGTGATCATCTACAATCAGAATTTTATATAAACTCATGTACGTTCTCCTTCAATGAGAGGTGTCTCCAACTTAATACTGGTTCCTTCTGAATTACTGTTCATATAAATTTCTCCCCCAATCAGTCTTACCCGCTCTTTCATTCCCAGCAACCCGTAATGACCGGCATCCTTGCCCATATCCTCTGTTTTAAATCCGATGCCATTATCCCTAATTCCAATAACTAGCTTATCGTTTTGCGCAGAAACGAGTACCCATACTTTATCAGCCTTGGCATGGCGGGCAATATTAGTCAGACATTCTTTCACAATATGCAAGCTGTGTTCCATCTGCAGTCTGGACAATCGTTTGTTCAAACGATAATCCTCGAATACGATGATACCGGTAGCCTGATTAAAATGTTCAATTTCATCGGCAATTGCCTCTTTGAAATTGATCTCCGGAGCTGACTTTAAACGTAAATTGTCAATCGCTCTTCGGGCCTCAGCCAGTGTCCGGCGTGCCTGCTGCATGGACTGCCTGATGATTTCATGTGCCCGTTCTGTATGTTTTTGTGACATATGCGCATCTGCAGCCTCAAGCCGCATAATGAGCCCGGCGACACCCTGTGCCAGTGTATCATGCAAATCGCGCGCCATACGCTGCCGTTCATTCGCAAGGGTTAATTCCTCCACCTTTTCATGCGCTACTCTCAAATCCTCCAGAAAGCTCTGAATTCTGAGCCGCTCTTGTACCTGCTTGAAGAACAATATTGCATAAGCCAGTACTATAATAAGCATCAGGACAAATATGGGGAGAAATACAATCATCTCCTTCTTATCCCCCACCGTCAAAGCGGAATCAAAAAAAACAATAATACTAATCAATGAAATAAATACTACTCTCTTCACACGGAATGAATAACTAAGGCTCTGAGCGATCAATATAGGCAGAAGCCCGATTAAGACGGCCTGATACCCGTCCCGCATTAAAATGGCACAGAGATAGACTAAAGCAGCTTGAATGGAGAAATAAATCCAGAATGTTTTGTGTGTGACTCTGTAAGAATTCCAATGTAAAAATACATGAAGTGTAAATAAACCGGTAAATACAGCACTCTCTAAAATCAAAGGGTCCTTAAGAAATTGCAATACAACTGTTCCAGCATATACAATGGATAACCAAATTAAAGTCGGCAGCCTTGAGGCGAATAATTCACTAATGTTTTGCATTCCTTTTTTTTCTTTCAAATTTACTCCCCCTTATCCGGGTAGAAGATAAGTTCAATTTCATTAACTATTTTTCCTGCTTCTATTGTTGTCTAAGCTATCTTTTTAGAGGGAACAATTATTGTAAGCCCTTGCGGGACAATTTTTATATTTTCAAATGAACTACTGCGCATCTCGCCATCAATACCCATCCGGGCTGCCTTCGGATCAAATTGGGTGATGCATAGCCGTTTAGTTTTAAAATACAGAACATCTGGACGTTTAATATGGGTGCGATTTTTAATATCTAATGAGAGCTGTATGGTGTTTAATAACGGACTTTTTTTGATAACAAGCACATGGAGATGTCCGTCATCCATTCTTGCATCCGGGACGATTCCTTCATGTCCGCCCACTACAGACGAATTAGTAACCAGGTATAGCAGCGCTTCTTGCTCGTTATGCAGTTCATCACTCTCTATCTTGATGCGGGTACCTTGAAATATTTTGGCAAGCTTAGGAACAGCAGATAGATAATAGGCTTTTTCTCCGAACATATTTTTGAAATACTGATTGGTAGTATAGCTGATCATATTTATCGCCCCCCCGGCAAGCACATAATGAAAATATTCATCTCCGGCTAAACCCAAATCAATTTTTTGGGTTTGCATTCCTTCCAGCATCCCGCAAAACTTATCTGCGGTATAGGGCAGACTCAAGCAATGTCCAAAATCATTTACAGTTCCTGTTGGAAGATACGCAACGGGTTTATCTATGCCAAGACGTTTTATAGAATTAACAGCATAATGAAGCGTTCCGTCACCGCCAGCTACCACAATTACATCGCATTGTTCCAAAAAAGTGCTTGTCACCGGCTTACTGTTCAAGGATGTGAAGAAAATATCTTTATCTTTTAGTGCATGCCTTCTTTTCAAACGGTCAATTACATCTGTGACAATGCTGCGTGTCTTACTATGTCCAGAAACTGGGTTGACGATCATTTTTAGTCTCATATATGTCGAAATCCCTTCATCTTTGATTTAAGGCCTCTTCTTGAATGTCATTTATATCTTTGCTCTATCCTCATCTTACATTACTGGAAACCGGGCAGCATCGTCCGAAAGGGAGCTTGATTTCTGCCCTTTTGGGCAGTTCGACCGAATGGTTCTCAACACATAAAGAAGGACAAGAGTTTATCACTCTTGCCCGGTTTTCAATATTCCGTTTCCGACTAGGCCGAATAAGCAGCCAAATATGAACCCGCGATCTATTGCTTCACTAAGAGACTAAGAGAAAAGCTGCATACCTGCGATCGTTAAACCCATTATTCTGATGGCTTAGCCAAAAATCTGATGTTAGATTCCAGCCGTTTCTTCTCTACTGCCTCCATCACTCCCTCACCTTCAACATCAAGATTCGGAAGCAGGCGGTCCAGCCACTTCGGGAAATACCAGGCTGACTTTCCAAGCAAAGTCATCAACCCTGGAACAATGAGCATTCGGACAATAAAAGCATCAAAGAGGACACCGAAGGCGAGTGCCAGTCCCATGACCTTTACCATAGGCTCTTCTGCCAGGACGAATCCGGTAAAGACAGCAACCATAATGAGTCCTGCTGCAGTTACGACTCCGCCACTGTGACGCATGCCGGCAAGCACGGACTTCTTGGCATTACCGCTCCTCTTGAATTCCTCACGCATCCGGCTGACCAGAAACACTTCATAGTCCATCGCCAGGCCGAACAAAACACCAACTACAATAATCGGCAGGAAATTGAACACAGGCGCCTCGGCATAGAATCCAAACAGATTCTGGAAATGGCCGTCCTGAACGACATAAGTTACGAATCCCAAGGTCGCACCAAGCGACAGAATAAATCCAAGTACGGCCTTAATAGGAACCAGAATTGAACGGAAGACCAACATAAGGAGTACAAAGGCAAGGCCGACGATGATCATACAGAACTTAGGCAAGGCCTGATTCAGTTTCTGAGTGATATCGATATTCACGGCAGTGCTGCCGGTGACCCCAATTTTGACATGATCCTGCTGCTCTATTCCCGGAGCCTTATTACGAATCAGATGGACAAGATCTACGGTTTCTGAATCATTGGGTCCCGTTGCCGGCATTACGGTGATCAGTGATATTTTTCCGGACGGTCCTGTAACTGCCGGGTTTACCATTACAACGTTCGGGTAAGCCTTAACCTCTTCAATCACTTTATTGAGATTAGCCGCAGCCTCTTTCCCGCCATCCGTTTCTGCTAAAATGACTAACGGTCCATGATATCCCTCTCCATAGGCTTCGCTTAGGAGATCGTAGGCACGGCGCTCCGTTTTATCCGGAGATTTATGTCCATCACTTCCAAGACCTGTCTCCATGTGGAAGAATGGCAGAGCAATGGTTGCCAGCAGCGCTACACCAAGCACAACAGCCACTAAAGGCTGCCCTGTAACAAATCTCCCCCATACATTGCCGCGGTCTGTATTCTTCTGCTTACTTCCGGTACTCTTGGAACGTTTAATCGGTGCTTTGATCCGGCCTCCCAACAACTCCAGAATCGCAGGGACTACAACAATGGACGTCACTATAGCGGTGAATACACAGAGCGCCCCCGCCATGCCCATAGCTGTAAGGAAGGGTACCCCAACAAAGGAAAAGCCGACCAGCGCAATAATGACGGTTACTCCGGCAAACACAACCGCACTCCCAGCCGTTCCGTTCGCAATAGCAATGGCTTCCCGGCGTTCATAACCTTCTGCAAGCTGCTGGCGGTATCTGGCAATAATAAACAGCGCATAGTCAATACCTACGGCTAATCCAAGCATCCCCGCCAGTGATAAGGCGAACGAAGGAATGTCCAAAAAACTGGTTCCGATGATAATCAGCATAATACCAAATCCAAGGCCTAGAGCCGCCGTAACAATGGGCAGGACACCGGTAAGGATGGAACCCAGTGCTACTGCAAGGATTACCAGGGCCAGCAATACCCCGAGTCCTTCCGTCGGACTGCTGGTTGCCATCTTCACGTAGCCGTCGCCGATCAATTCAGCCTGCCAGCCGTCATCCCGCAGCTTTTCCGTGATTTGGTCAAGGGAATCCTTCGATTCCTGTGTTACTTCATCACCAGGCACTTTATAAGTGATTGCAGCATAGCCGATGGTGCTGTCAGCATTTAACGAATGGTTATCATAAGGACTTACGACTGAGGCAACCTCCGGATCTGCTTCCACTTCCTTGAGTTTGGAGATAATGAGCCGCTGCGCGGCTTCAGAGGATAACGTTTCATTGTCCGGAGCCTTCAGCACCAGCTGAGTTTTGCCGAGTCCATTCTGCGGGTTGGGAAATTCTTTTTCCATAACCTCAAGTGTCTTTTGTGAAGCAAGCCCGGGAATGGAGGTTTCCTCACCAAAATGTATTCCCATCGACAATGCCACGATCGCTGCTGCCACCAAAAGTGTAATGCTTCCCAGAAGGACCTTAAGCCGGTTCTTTGCCGACCAAAACCCCAGTCTGTATAATATCTTTGCCATTTCAGTATCGTCTCCTCTTAGCTATATGTTTTTTCTATGCCTTTATCTTATAGCTCGGGAAGACTTCGAACATCGTCCGAAAGGGAGGAGGGGCCTTGCCCTTTTGGGCAGCCACAATTGCCCTGTAAAGGGTAAAGTGAAGCCAGACTTAAAATTAAAAAAGCATGCGAAGGAATTCTTCGCATGCGAAATTACATATATAACTTCATACCGCTATCGGGATGTGTTTTTACGCTTCGTGGCCAACGGGTCAATATTCACTTGGCCTAAACTATTAATCAGCCAGCCTATCGCCGCCATTTCAAGTAGAGCTTCACCATCTGATAATCGATTTGTCACTACGCTTACAACTGCATGGGTTTCTCGAACCGAATGCTGCTTTGATTAAGCCAGTTTTCAAAATCTATTGACCATTGGACTTCCCCCTATGTGAGTTGTAGTTCAAGTTGACATTAAAAAGGCCTGATTTCAGCGATACTGTAACGTAGTTTTTCCATAACTTGTAACTATCTTCGGCATAAATCGTTGTTTTCTGTACTATTGATTGACACAAATCGTCCTGTATCATGAATACCGGATTAGGTGAAAGGAGGTGTCCGGCTGAATCTGCTTCCTCGCTACTGCCAATTTCGCTCCCCGAATTCGCTTCTAACTCCAACTGGACCGAGTGGCGAATGCCCCGATGCGTGAATATGGTGTTATCGGAAGTTCAGTTCTTCTATGTGTTACCTTCAAATAATTCAGTTTGCGGAAAGTGATCCTTCCAGTATTCTTTCATGGTTAAAAGTACTTCAAATTTCATTTCTTCAGTTATTCCATAATCAATAAAATCAATCTTCTTCCAGTATGGATAATTCATAAAAATATATTTCCAGTGTTCTTTGATTTCACAATAGAAATCCATTGAGTTGTAATCCAATATTTCTTTCCAAATAACGAATTGTTCTATTGGATTCTTATCTTCAAAAATGGTTAACTCAGGGGTAAGCCCTTTATAGTCATAGCCATAGAACACATTAACTAACTTAATCTGACCATCAATATTATTGTTAAGTTCGTCTATATCTTCGGCAGGAATCCATAACTCATTATGATTTCTTGATCCTACAATTTGTACTTCATATCTATCAATAAAAGGGCTGGCAACAATAAACTCTGTTACGAATCCAACGTTACCTGAGAATTTATCCTTAGTATTCCATTCCAATGCAATCTGGTCTGCATAGGTTTGATTTAGAACTGGATAGAAAATTGGTTGCTCAGGTAGCCTTGGAGGAAATCCCCTTAGGTTTATATCTAGTATCAATTTCATTTCAGCAAGTCCGACAGGTCGAAATAGAGTTTTCATGTTTATTATCCCTTCAACTGAATTTCCGATAACGTTACTGTATTCAAGATATCAAAAGACTTAAGGGCTGAATAGGATGAGCGAAGCCACCCATGCCACTGGTTCGCGTAGCGAAATGAGTCTTGCAGATGTGTCCGCTGATTTCGCTTCTTCGACTACTGAATTATCTTCCCTGTATCTGCTTCTTAGCTTCCGACGGACCGAGGGACGAATGCCCCGATGCTTGAATATCCGCTAGAAGCCGTAACGAACGAACAAGACCGGCAGCGCATCCAGAAAACGATTCAGCCATCGAGGGATTCGTGATGTGCCAGTGCATTGCGATGGGACTCCTACAACTCGTCGCCTTACCGTTTTCAAGCCGAACATCGGGGCTGTTTTTCCGCTATCTGCGAACGCTCTCCCATGCCGTGGTCTCAGAGGCCAGCGTTACCGCTTATTTATGCAAGTCTATTTTTCGCCTGTTTGCTTAGAATCCTCACTTATCCATAACGAAAATAATTAAATCCAAGCAGGAAAACGCTGATGTGGAGCGCGATTCGCTGGTTCTTAGCGCTATATAACTTTTGACTGTCCAGATAATAAATAATTAAATAATTCACTAAAAAAAGAAAACAAAAAAATCCCGATGTACCAAGGCTTTCAGACACATCGAGACTGACTTTGTTGTGACAAACAACGTTCCAATTCGGTGACAAACTAAATTACAAACAGTGCCAAAGTGAATTACAACTCACACTAAAAATGGGTTTATTACCGGTGGATACCCCGCTGCCGCATCCCCTCAAACAGCAGGATGGTAGCCGCCATAGCAGCGTTGAGCGATTCGGCCCGGCCGGCCATCGGGATGATAATGCTCTTGTCGACGAGGGCGGCCGTCTGCAGCGAGATGCCCTGGCCTTCACTGCCGATCAGCAGCCACTGGCTGCCGTGAAAATCATGGGTGTAGCAGGATTCCACCCCCGTCAGCGAAGTGCTTACCACAAGAACACCCCGCTCCCGGGCCTGCGGCAGAATATCGCTTAGGACCCCCTCCACTACCGGGAGATGGAACATAGAGCCCATCGTGGAACGTATGGTCTTGGGGTTGTACAGATCGGCGCAGCCTTTGCCGAGGATTACTCCGTCCGCGCCTGCGGCATCCGCGCTGCGGATGATCGTTCCCACGTTGCCGGGGTCCTGGACCCCGTCCAGCACCATAACCCAGCTATCCGGCTTCCCAAGGATGGCTTCCAGTCCCTGCTGCTCCTTGCGCACAATGGCAAACACTGGCTGCGGTGTGCCCGTGCTGCTGCATTTAGCGATGACCGCCGCCGAAACGCCGATCACTTCCATGCCCTGCACAGTCTGAAGCAGCGGCTTCAGTTCCGCAGGCATACCTTTATCCAGATCATAGGCCAGGCATTCCACATCGGCTTCAGCCAGCAAAGCCTCCTGCACGAGGTGGATCCCTTCGATGATATACTTGCCCGCTTTGTCGCGGTGCTTTTTCTCCTGCAGTCCGGCCCACTCTTTTACCCGCGTATTTTGGGGTGACATAATCTCCATAAAGTCCTACCTTTCTGTTCCTGCCCTGCCTATTGATACGCCATTTCCAGCTTGGTCAGATTGTCCTTCCGGCCAACGATAACCAGTACATCCCCTTCGGCCAGCCGGTCCTCGGCTCTTGGAGAGATATTCATTTCCTCGCCCCGGCGGATCGCCATGACATTACAGCCGTATTTGGCACGGATATTCAGCTCCTGCAGATTTTTGCCCAGCATCGTTCCGGAGACCTTCATATCCAGAATGCTGTAATCCGGCGACAGCTCGATATAATCAAGAATATTGGGCGAAGCCAGATGATGCGCCACCCGCATGCCCATATCCCGTTCAGGATAGATTACTTTGTCTGCGCCAATTTTGCTGAGCACCTTGCCGTGCAGCTCGCTTTTGGCCTTGACCAGAATCGCCGGTACGCCCAGGTCCTTCAGAATCAGCGTCGTTAGAATGCTGGCTTGAATATCTTCCCCAATCGCCACCACAACCACATCAAAGTTGCGGATGCCCAGTGCGCGCAGCGCCTCTTCATCGGTGGAGTCTGCGGATACGGCATGGGTTACAATGCCCGAGATTTCCTGCGTGCGCTGCTCGTCAGCATCGATCGCCAGCACATCGAACCCCATACCGCTGAGTGCTTTGGCGACACTTGAGCCGAAACGTCCCATTCCGATAACGGCGTATTGTTTTTTTGCAGCCATATCTGTACCTCCCGTAGCAATTTGCATCTCACACAGTATAGCATAAGCCCACCCAAACTTGAATTTCCCCTGCACTTTCAGGGCACATTATAACGAGGCAATAGAAGCTGATCTGTAGAATGTAATCTGGGCGGCCAGCAGCCTCTCCGGATGAATAACCACTATATTGAAGGAGGCACGACTCATGCCGGTTACCATTGATTTGCGCCAGGCGATTATCCATAAGGTGCACGGACAGTCTGAAGCCGACCTGCGGGAGATGATTGAAGGCTCGGTAGACGGGCCGGAAGCGGCGCTCCCTGGACTTGGCGCTGTATTCGAAATGATGTGGAAGGACCTGGATCACGCCAAGCAGGATGCACTGGTCTCGATGCTGCACAGGCATTTAGAGAAAATCACCCCCGGGTCCATTACCTCCTGAGGAAGCGGGAACGTATGGAACCAGAAAACCTCCGCTATCTACGGTGCAGCCGTAGGGCGGAGGTTTTTTCGCAAAGCTTATTTCTTATTCGCGGCGAGATGTCCGGTTACTCAAGGAGCAGTTTCCAGGAACTTCGCGGACGGGTTTTTCTCCATGGCGGTACGCATCGCGTATTCGTTCTCGAAGAGCACCACATAGTTGCCTTTCTTATCCGTAACAAGTGTGGAGTTGATGCGGAACTTGCCCGGGTCCGGCTTGTTCTCATCCACAATCCAGCGTGCAAACTGGTAGCTCATCCGCTGCAGCTGCACGTCCACGCCATACTCGCCTTTCATACGGTATTCGAAGACCTCGAATTGCAGCTGTCCGACTACGCCCAGCAGAATATCGTCGAAGTTGACCGTGCGGAACACCTGAATCATGCCCTCCTCGGTCAGCTGGTCGATCCCTTTCTGGAACTGCTTCGATTTCAGGGCGTTTTTGATGCTTACTTTGGAAAAAATCTCCGGCGAGAACGTCGGCAGCTCGTCGAACTCAATATCCCCGGCCTGGCTCAGCGTATCCCCAATGCGGAAAATACCGGGATCGAACAGCCCGATAATATCCCCCGGAAACGCCTCCTCAACAATATCCCGGTCCTGGGCCAGGAACTGCTGCGGCTGGGACAGCTTAATATCCTTGCCCGCACGCACATGCTTGACACTCATCCCGCGCTCGAACTTCCCCGACACAATCCGCAGGAAGGCGATCCGGTCGCGGTGGGCCGGGTTCATGTTCGCCTGAATTTTGAACACATAGCCGGTAAATTTCTCGTTCGTCGGTTCTACGGAACCGGCAGTACTGCGGCGCGGCTCCGGCTTCGGTGCCAGCTCCAGGAAGTTGTCCAGGAAGGTCTGCACGCCGAAATTATTAATCGCACTGCCGAAGAATACCGGTGTCAGCTCACCGCGCAGCACCTTTTCATAGTCAAAAGCATCTCCTGCCACGTCAAGCAGCTCCAGATCCTGGCACAGCTGGTCATGCAGGTATTCGCCGGCCATCTCGCGGATGATCGGGTCATTATAGCTTTCTACCTTTTGAACCTTAATTACAGAGTGGTCGTCGCCCTGGAACAGCTCTACTTGATTTTTCATCCGGTCATATACGCCGCACAGCTCGCGTCCGCCCCCGATTGGCCAGTTCATCGGTACGGAGCGGATGCCCAGCACATTCTCCAGCTCTTCCATCAGCTCGAACGGACTTTGGCCTTCGCGGTCGAGCTTGTTGATGAATGTAAAAATCGGGATGCCCCGTTTGGCGCAGACCTGGAACAGCTTGATCGTCTGGGCTTCCACACCCTTTGCAACGTCGATCAGCATGACCGCACTGTCCGCAGCCGTTAAGGTACGGTAGGTGTCCTCACTGAAATCCTGGTGACCCGGAGTATCCAGAATATTCACCCGGTGACCCATGTAGTCAAATTGCATCACGGAGGATGTTACCGAGATTCCGCGCTGCTTCTCAATTTCCATCCAGTCACTTGTCGCATGCTTGCTCGCTTTACGGGCCTTAACCGACCCCGCCAGGCGGATCGCGCCGCCGAACAGCAGCAGTTTCTCCGTCAATGTTGTTTTCCCCGCATCCGGGTGGGAAATGATCGCAAACGTTCTGCGTTTATCCACTTCCTGTTGCAGCTTCTGATCCAGTGCCTTATTCATTGCACATATCCCTTCATATATAAATTCATGCTTCTCTTCCATTGCCGGTTACCCATCAAATCGGTGCTCTGCTCATTTGTACAAATCCCTTCGTCGGTGAATTTGCCGTTGCCACAGTACCTTTATCGTTACATTTCCGCTTCTGTTGAAAGCATCCTTTTCAGTATAACAAAATCCGGGGAAGATTATCTACATCTAAGCGGGGGAAGGTAAATTATCTTGAGCTGTATTAAGGTGGATTAGGTCTTATAAAAAATAGGCTGGAGCTGCTACGGAGAATATTTGGACTTTCGGCCGCTCTTACGCCGATTTGCAACTCATTCAAATCAAAGTTCGAGCGTGTTCAATTGCATTTTGTACAGCAGATCTCCCCTAAATCGGACGAAAAACTGAAGCTATTGCACTTTGTACAGCAGAATTCCGTGAATAAGGTGTCATTTGACCCCCTCTCCCGAAATCTATTGCACGAAATACAGCAGAATGCGATTTGCCGCAGATAAATGAACTTTCTATTGCACAAAGTACAATCATACAGCCCAAAAAGCAATATAGTTTTTCATTATTCGCTCAGAATCCCCCTGCAGCCTCTGCAGGGGGATTCTTTGCACACTATATATTATTTACACAATGAATTAAATGTTAGCCTGCCACACCACATTGTCCTCATCCTGTCCGTTGACAGGCCACCAGTGGAAGCCTTCACGGGCCAGCAGCTGATCGGCTTCAACCGGACCCCAGGAGCCAGCCGGATAGGAGGCCAGATCGCCGGTGCCTTCCCTCCAAGCCTGAGCAATACGGTCCACAAAAGACCAGGCCGACGAGACTTCATCCCAACGGGTGAAGTAGGTCGAATCGCCGCGTGCCGCATCATGCAGTAGACGCTCATAAGCCTCTGGCGAGTTAATGCCTACCATGCAGCTCTGGCAGAAGTCCATGGCGAGCGGCTGGATTTCCGACTCCGAGCCCGGCTTCTTGGCGTTGATCTTCACGTAAATGCCTTCCATCGGATTCACGCGAATGACGAGGAGGTTTGGTTCGAGCTTATGCTTTTGACCTAAATAGACGTTGGTCGGCATACCCTTGAACTCCACTACCACTTCCGTTGTCTTCACAGGGAGACGTTTGCCGGTGCGGATATAGAACGGTACACCCGCCCAGCGGAAATTGTCCACAAACACACGGGCCGCAAAATACGTCTCCGTATTCGACTCCGGATCAACCTTGTCTTCCTGGCGGTAAGCCGGGAGGGTTTTGCCTTTGTAGAGGCCTTGCGTATATTGTCCGCGCACCACATTCTCATGAACTTCCTCCGAGGAAGCGTAAGGCCGCAGTGAACGAAGCACTTTGACCTTCTCATCACGGATATCTTCAGCCAAGAGACGGCTTGGCGGTTCCATCGCGATCATTGTCAGCAGCTGCAGCATATGGTTCTGCCCCATATCGCGCAACGCACCGGCATGGTCATAATATCCGCCGCGTTCTTCTACACCGACGGTTTCACCGAGAGTAATCTGGATGTTGGCAATATGCTTGTTGTTCCAGAGCGGCTCGAAGAAGGCATTGGCGAACCGGATGACTTCAATGTTCTGCACCATTTCTTTGCCCAGGTAATGGTCAATCCGGTAAATTTCTTCTTCCTTAAACACCTGCCGGATCTGCTCGTTCAGCTGTTCTGCGGATTCCAGATTGTAGCCGAACGGCTTCTCGATGACGAGACGGTTCCAGCCCCGGGTCTGCAGCATGCCGCCAGCCTTGAGGTTGAACGAGACACTGCCGAACAGCTCGGGAGCGAGGGCGAGATAGAACATCCGGTTGCCCGGAATCCGGAACTTCTCTTCCAGTGCTTCAGTCTGCGCGTTCAGCTCACGGAAGCCTTCAATATTGTTGATGTCCAAAGACTTGTATTCAAAATGCTGTACGAACTCATTCCATTCGGCTGCATCTCCCGCTTGGTAGCGGCAGAATTCCTGAATCGATTCCTTCACATCTTCACGGAATTCTTCTTGGGTACGGGGACGCCGAGCCACGCCAATGACCGCGAAATCATGGGTTAGCTTGCCTTCACGGTACAAACTGTAAATCGCCGGGAAAAGCTTGCGGCGGGCCAGATCTCCGGTTGCCCCAAAGATAAAGAATACAGCACCGGGTGTATGCAGTGCATCAAGGGTTTGATTTTCAGCCATGGCTCCTCATCTCTCTGTATGTAATATAGTTGACAATCATTCTCAACGCCGGACAGTTCATAAAAAACGTATGACGGCGTGATGTCATTTTATCATATTCGCTCTAAGGATGCTATCACATTTCTGACAGTTTTTCTCGGGATTTCGCAAATTTCCATTACTCTTTCTTATCTGTTTATGCGCTCCCGCTTATAGGACTATGAAGCCTGCCACTCACACACATATTATAACCTCCTGCCAAAGGCTCCGCAACGCAGAACCCGCTTGTAGAGTTTTCGACCGGAATACCCGCTCTAACCTCTAAAATACCACAACACAGTATGCCTAACTTTCATCAATTTGCATTACAAGCATAACTAAAGCCGTCCACAGGATATTAAATCCGCGCAACGGCTTATCTGAAAATTATAGTCTGGCACAAGTTCTGGCAAGATCCCTTCAGCTTGTATTTTACATGCTCAATATTCAATCGTGATCAAAGGCAAACCTATCGTTACCCGGTTGGTATTATTGTTCCCGTTCGTATGAACCGCAAGCTGGAGAGCAAGGGCATGGCTGCCGCTGCGGACGGTACGTTCAAGTCCCGGCACACTGTAGGAGCGGCTGTATGTATTGTCATCTTCGTAGCTCTCTTCCGGGTTCATACCGGGGAGCTGTTCTTGAATCGTCTGCTCTATGGAAAATAGTGCATTCTCCGCGCCGCCCTGCTCCTTCGCGGCACCCTGCAGCGAGGCATTCCACTCCGCCGCAATTCCCGCTTGCAGCAGCTTCTGTCCGGCAGACGCCGCAGCGGCCGGAAGCTCCGGCGTCTGCCGCAGATCTGCCGTCTCGAAGGTTACGATCACATAGCTGCGTCCGCCTCCCAGCTCGCTCCAGAACAGCGAAACCTTCGCTCCGGCAAGAGCCGCAGCTGCGCGTGAAGTCATATGCCCGTCTTCGTCAGACGTGCTGACCGTCCCAAGTCCGAGCTTCCCGGCAAGGCGCTCTGCCGCAGCTCCAGCAGATGCACCGGATACGCCGCTGGTTTCACCTTGCCACTTCAATACGAGCCGGAGCGGTGAATCCGGCAGAGTGGCTGCGCGGCCAAGAGTTGTTAACATTGAGAGCGAGCTTGTAAGGCCTTCATCATCGGACCCTGCCGGGGATGAAGCTTCATCGGTTACGGCGGAAGAGGGGCGGATTTGCGCCTGAACCAAGTTGGAGGAACCTGCTTGGCGGAACACCGGATGAACGGCTGAACCTGAGCCTGCATGTCCTTCATCCGCTGCAGCAGACAGATGTCCGGATGAACCGGCTCCCTCCGGACTGCGGAACCCGGCCATAAGCACCGCTGCCATACCGAGCCCGATCAGCAGTATTGCTCCTTTGCCTGCACCTCTGCTTGTCCCTCTGTTCCCCATCTTCCATCTTCCTCTCTATCCGGTCTAGTAATCTACTAAACAGGATAACCAGGAAGAAAGATTATATACCTTCAGCTATTCTGCAAGTCCGTTTTTATAGGCATAAATAGCCGCCTGGGTGCGATCCTCCACACCCAGCTTGGCGAGAATATTCGTCACATGGAATTTCACAGTCTTAATGCCGATGATCAGCTGGTCGGCAATATCCTGGTTGGATCTGCCCTGAGCCAGCAGCTTGAGCACTTCCATCTCGCGTTCAGTAAGCTCCTTGTAGGCTGGTGCTTCACTGCTTTTGGCATTGGAGCGGAACCGGTTCATCATTTTGGAGGCGACCTGCGACTCCAGCACGGACTGGCCTCTTGCGGCTGCACGGATCGCATCCGCCACTTCGCTGGCCCGCGAGGTCTTCAGCAGATAGCTGAATGCGCCGGCCTCAATCACCGGATACATTTTCTCATCGTCCAGATAGCTGGTCAGCACAATGACTTTGCAGTCCGGGTACAGCTTCAGAAGCTGCCTCGTTGTTTCAATCCCGTCCATGCCATCCATCACCAGATCCATCAGGACCACATCTGGGTTGTATTCCTGGGCAAGCCGGATGCCTTCTTCTCCGCTTCCGGCCTCTCCTACCACTTCTATTCCATCCTCGGTGCCGAGCACCGCGGCAAGACCAATCCGGACCATTTCGTGATCGTCTACAAGCAGTACTTTAATCGCTTCCGCTTCTTCCATCTCCATGGCACCCGTTCCTCCTATTCATTGACTAATGGTACAGTAATCTCGATCCGCATGCCTTTACCCGGGGCGGTAATGAACTGGATCGAGCCCCCGGTCTCGTTAATCCGCTCCTGCATGTTCGACAGGCCGTAGGATGTCTGCTTGCTCTCATCCATCTCGAAGCCGACCCCGTCATCCCGCAGGGTGAGCCGGACGGTATCGCCCCGGCGGTGCAGCCGGATCTCCATCTTTTCCGCCTTAGCGTGGCGGAGGGTGTTGGAGATCGCTTCCTGCACGATGCGGAACAAGTGATTCTCCACACCCTTCAACAGCTGCACATCCGGGTCCATTTCGAATACGATGTCGATCGGAATCTTGATCTCCAGCTCCTTGATCAGCTCCTGAAGTCCCTCCCGCAGCCCTTTGCCCTCCAGATAGACCGGACGCAGGTGCAGCAGCAGCGCGCGCATCTCGGACTGGGCAACGGCCGACATCTCTTCAATCAGCGCAATTTGCCGCTGTGCCTTGTCAAAATCCTTTTCCAGGGTCCGTCCTACCGCTGTTGCCGTCATGGAGATGGCGAACAGCTGCTGGGACACGGCATCGTGCAGTTCCCGGGCCAACCGCTGCCGTTCTTCCATAATTGCGGATACACGGGCCTGCTCGGCCAGCTTGGCATTGTTGGTGGAGAGCCGCTGCAGCGTGTTCACCTGGTTCTCCCATTTGCCGCTGATCCGGCTGAGCTGCCCGCTGAGCCTGCCCAGCTCATCATTGCCAAGATCCGGCATAGCCGGAGTCAGATTTCCTTTTTCCCAGGCCACCAGGGTAGCCCGCAGCCGCTCCAGCTTCCGTTTGGTGCGAAACCCCTGGTAGAAGCCAAAAACAATACCGAACACCACAGGCAATAGAATCAGCGTGACCGCTGTTCTTACGCCGATTTTCCAATCCTCAAACGGCTGCAAATATCCATATGTATACATAATGTACAGGATAACGAGCAGCATGACCAAAGAGAACAGAGCCCCCTCACCCATGCTGCGCGTAACCATATTGCTGCTTTTTTTGCCCATGCCGGGAAGCTCTCCTTCTTGGTTAAGTGTCAGGGCCGCTTAGTCTGCCCGCACATCCAGGTCACCCATTAGATAAGAAATATTAAATTTCACTTTCTGCTCACAGCTGTCGTAGTTAGCCGACTTCCAGTTCAACCGGTTCAGCATACCCGTATCGCGGTGGCTCCCGAACTCAATAGAGCCGAACAGCACGAAAGCCTCGATCTCCACCCCGTAATCCTCGGACAGATGAATATCCGTGTCGCCAAAAATCCCCTGGAACAGCATCACCGTCTCCCGGTCCTCTGCCATTGCCAGCGACAAATCAATATCTGCCTCCCCCAGCACATGCCAGGCACTCAGGCTGCGCATGACCCAAGGTGACAGATCCCAGTCAAATCTGGACGAGAAGCTTTGCTTCTGCATAAACCCGCCCCTGCGCTGCATCCGTCTGGATTTCACAAAAAACATCCCCAGAGAGATCAGGCAAATTCCGAGCACCAGCAGCAGATGATCCAGCATCAGCAGCACGGCCCCAACCCCCAGGAGCTTATACCCCTGTTTGACCTTGCCCGACGTTGTCCGGTAAATCCCGAGCAGCAGGAACAGAAGCGCGACAATGGAGAAAAATCCGAGCCATCTGCCAAATATCATTAAGCAGCCGACGCCGATCAGTCCAATGGCAATCATACGGTTCCGTTTATCCATTTCGCACCTCCTATATGTTTTGCGGAGCAAAACTCTCTTCGTAAGCATGTTATAACTGTATTTCCTACCATTAAAAAGTCCCAAATTTGCTCAAAAGTCAAGCTAATTGTACTCTCTACACTTAAAAAGACTGCAATTCAGTAAATAAGCGATTTTAGCCGATTTTAACTGCACAAAATACATTTTACGTTAAAAGCACAGGGTTCCCCACCCTTTTAACTGCAGAAAATACAATTAGCTAGGATGTCTTAAAAGCTAGATGGGGTCTATCTGTGGTTCAACCTAACATTGAATTGCAGGGTTCATAAGGTTCTGCAGCGTTGCCCGCATCCCGCTATAAAAGCCATACCGGTATGGAAGATCCATACCGTATGGCTTTACCTTGATCAGCATATCATATCTGCCTATTGTTTAGGAACAGGCTTTATTACTCTTTTTTATCCAATGAAGGAGAAGATGGAGTAGTGTTCAGCTTGCTCTTCAGTGCGGCGAGCTGTTCTTCCACTTTCAGCTGCTTTTCGGCATCAACCGGTTTGCTGTATGCTGTTGCCGAAGGGCTGTAAGGTGCACGCAGCACATCTGCTTCTGCTTCAAGCTGCATGATTTTTTCTTCCATGCGGTGGAAGCCCAGGGACGCGCTGCCGCTCTCGATGGCATGAACACTGCTGATTTGCGACATTTGCTTTTTGGCCTTGGCCATTTGGGCACGGGATACCAGCTCGTTGCGTTTGTTGCGCAGCTTGTAGAATTCATCCTTCATATCATGAAGCTGCTGCACCAGTTCCTTAGCTTGAACCTCTGCCTGAGCGTGAAGCTCGCTGTATTCGGCATGCTTCTGGTCAAAGTAGATTTTTTCTTCCAGCAGCTTGCGGGTAACTTCCTCCTGGCCATTCTTCAGTGCCAGTTCAGCTTGAGCGGCACGTTGTCCGGATACTTTTGCCGCTTCCTCAACACGCTGCTTCATGCGGCGCTCATTGGCCATCTGCTTCGCTACGGTTACCTCAGCTTCGTGAATTTCAGCCTCCATATCGCGCAGATATTGGTTCAGCATTACGATTGGGTCCTCTACCTTATCCAGCAAGTCATTTACCGACGCCTTTGTCATATCCTTAATCCGTTGAAATACTCCCATAATTTACACTTCTCCCTTCTCGTATTTAGAAAGTTTTTGTTTGAGTTCTTCTACTTCTTTTTGCAATGCCTTCTTCTCAATGTCCTTCATCATGGCATCAATACCGGAGTCTTGTGCCGAATAAGCTCCCGCTTTGTCATAACCGGGGTTGTAGCCCGGCTGGCTGCCGTAAGGGCCGTAGCCGCCTTGTCCTTGAGGACCAAAAGGTCCTTGCGGTCCGCGTCCATGCTCAGGTCTGCCTGCGTATGGGCCGCCATAAGGGCCCCCCGGTGCGCCGGGTCCAGGTCCGAAAGGATTATACTGGGTCGGCTCCTTGGGAATAATAAACGCTGCGATGAAGTACACCAGAATGGTGGTTCCGCCGGTAAAAGGAATGCTGACCAGCAGCAGAATCCGGAACAGCGTGGAGTCGATGCCGAGCGTCTCGGACAATCCACCTGCCAGCCCTGTCATCACCTTGTCTCGGGTTGAACGATACAATCGGGTCATAGAACTACTCCTTTCCATCGTTGTTCAGCTTCTCCTTCAGGCGGGCCATCTCTCTTTCGAGTACAGTCGCCACGGTTTCTCCAGCCTGAATAGCGTATTCCTGCCCCATGCGGCGCAAATCGCGCAGGCTCTTCGCCTCCAGCTCCCAATCGCTCATCCGGTCTTCCAGCCGGCCGAACATCTTGGGAACATCACTGCCATTGCCATAAGCTGTGGCTCTTTGGTTCATGCGCTGCTGCAGCCGCAGCGACTCCATCCGTGCTGCATAATACTGGCGTTTGCTGTAGACCGTCTGATACTCCATTTTCAGCTCGTTGAGTTGGCTCTCAAGCTCAAAAAGTGATTGCTGGCTCTGCTCCAGCAGTCCGCTGTACTGCTCCAGCTTTTCCTCGTGAATGATCTTCTCCTGCAGCGCCAGCTTGGCCAGATGATCCTCGCCCGCCTTCAGCGCCAGCAGTGCCTGCTCTTCACGTTTGTTCTTCATGGCTGTCGCCTGATTGACCTGCTGCTGCAATTGCTTCGTATGGGCTGCATATTGCTGGTACAACCGCTCAGCTTCGGTGATTTCCTCACGGGTTGAATGTAGAAATTGATCGATCAGCTTCACCGGGTCCTGGCTTTGTTCCAGTCGTTCATTCAAGTTAGCTACGGTAATATCCCTCATGCGGCGAAAAACACTCATGATTTCCTGCTCCCTCCCTGCTTCTTATTAAGTAATCTTCAGATGCTTAATATGTTCCATTTCTTCTGCCCTTCAGCACCGAGATGCCCCAAACCACCAGCGCGATACCGAGCAGCGGTCCGATGATCCAGGCAAGCTTGGCGATCAGGGACATGACACCGATGAACATTACCACCCAGCCGATAATCTTGCGTCCGCTTTTAATTCCGTAGTACCCGAGAACAACCAGCAATACCGGGAACAAAATTCTGAACATTCCATGGATCAGCGGAAGGGCAATCCCCATCAGCATAATCGCTCCAAGCACGATCAGAACAATCGCAAGTCCGTTACCTTGTCTTCTTTGCATTTTTTCTCACCGCCTTTCGTTAACCTTGAACCTTATAGCCTTATTCTAGGGCAATCCGCAGACTTCTAAAACAGACCGGGGACGGTTTTGTGTACTGGACCTTAGTCGGGGAGGCTATGGGACTGCAGGCTACCGGGCTTACGTTAGGCAGGAGTTTCACATTACTCTCCGCACTGTCAACTTTCAGTTTGCGTAATACTTCACCGTTGTACATAATTATGGAAGTAAAGAGGCCTCATCTTTAAACACCCCTTAATCGGACTGGCAGCAACATGCGGCTGAACAAAGGAGCATAACCTATGAAAACGCTATTGATCGTTGAGGACGACCGCAGTCTCAATAAAGGCATCGCCCTGACCCTTGCCCAGAATGATCTGGCTATACAGCAAGCCTATGATATCACCTCAGCGGAGCAAATCCTCTCTTCTAATAAGATTGATCTTATCATCCTGGATATCCATCTTCCCGACGGAAGCGGACTGGACTACTGCGAGAAGATCCGCAGAACCTCCCAGGTGCCGATTATCTTTTTGACTGCGAATGATATGGAACCGGATATCGTTACAGGGTTTGAGCTTGGGGGCGATGACTACATTACGAAACCTTTCAGCCTGATGGTCCTCCGGGCCAGGGTTATGGCCGTCCTCAAACGAACTGCCTCCCGCGGCGAGGTCAAAATAACACTCGGTCCCTTAAGCTTTGATTTTGGAAAGCTGGAATTTTATAAGAATACGGAACAACTAATCCTTAGCAAAACTGAAATGAAGCTGCTGAAAATACTGGTTGGGAATCCCGGCACGATTTTAACCAGAGAACAGCTAATCGACAAGATCTGGTCGCAGGAGGCCGAGTTTGTGGATGAGAACGCACTGACGGTAGCCGTCAAACGGCTGCGTGCCAAGCTTGAGGACGAGCCCTCCAATCCAAAATACATCAGAACAGTCTATGGCCTGGGGTATATGTGGGCGGAAAGGCCAAAACCATGACCAACAGTAAATATGTACAGAGCTCCAAAAGGTGCAACTTCGTTTTTTCAACAATCTTTTTGCTTCTGGTATTGGGTTACGCCGGAATGGTCGCCTTTCTGGAAGGAGGGCACCCTGGACTCACGGAACTGACGGTCCTTTTCGTGTCCTGCATGCTGATCTTGGGAGGCTTATGGAACTGGACGCTGCGGCAGCAGATTACAAGCTTCATGGATTCTGTTGATGAAATGGTGGACCGGGCGATTCATGGGCGGGAGAAAATGACCCATTTCGACGAGACCAGCCTCTCTTCCCTGGAGCATAAATTATGGCGCTACATTGAGATCAACAAAGCGAATGAGCAGAATCTGGAAACCGAAAAGAATACCATCAAAGAGCTGATCTCCGATATCTCCCATCAGACCAAAACCCCTCTCTCCAGTATCATGATGTACAGCCAATTGCTTGCCGAAACGCCGGAACTCAGCGGCAATACCCGGCTTCTGCTGAACGAGATCGAATCACAATCGGAAAAGCTCGAATGGCTGATTACCTCTCTGGTCAAACTGTCGAGACTGGAAACGGGCATGATCACGCTGCAAAGCACTGTCAGTCCCGTGATTGAGACGATTACCCGAGCTGTGTCGCATATCTATACCCGTGCAGAAAGCAAAGGGATCGGCATCCAGATTGAATGCGATCCGCTGACGAGAGCCCGCCACGATCATAAGTGGACCAGCGAAGCACTGTTCAACCTGCTGGAGAATGCGGTCAAGTATACGGAAGCAGGCGGCAGCATCATGATTGTAGCCGAAAGCAATGAAATGTTTACACGAATTGATATTTCCGATACGGGGATGGGGATTCGGAAGGATGAGCTTGAGCATATCTTCAAACGGTTTTACCGGGGATATAGCGCCAGGGATTACGAAGGCATCGGGATCGGACTCTATTTGACGCATAAGATTGTCAGCATCCAGGGAGGTTTTATTACGGCAGCATCCGAGGTTGGTAAAGGAACGAAGCTCGTGGTCTTTCTCCCCCAGATCTAATTGTGTCAATACCGACAGATTTCAGACACTGGAGGGTTAGAATTGTCTGTTATCTTAAGGAACAACCAAAGATGATGGAGGAATGACATACCCATGCCTATTTTGAGAATCGAGCATCTGAAGAAATATTACGGAAAAGATCCGCAGACGACGGTAAAAGCGCTGGACGATGTATCGTTATCCGTGGAGAAAGGGGAGTTTCTGGCCATTGTCGGCACCAGCGGCAGCGGAAAAAGCACTTTACTGCATATGCTGGGCGGCCTGGACCGGGCTACATCAGGCAAGGTTTTTGTGGATGGCAACGATATTTTCGCGATGAGCGATGAGAAATTGACGATCTTCAGACGCCGGTCGGTCGGCTTCGTCTTTCAGAGCTATAATCTTGTGCCGATTCTGAATGTGCTCGAAAATATTTTGCTTCCTATCGAACTCGACGGCGGCAGAATCGATCAGCAGTATCTGAACGAGGTAATCGGGGCCTTGGGCCTTCAGGAGAAAATCCACAATCTGCCCTCCAATCTCTCCGGCGGCCAGCAGCAGCGGGTGGCTATTGCCAGAGCCCTGGCTACCAAGCCTTCCATTATTCTGGCAGACGAGCCCACAGGCAATCTTGACAGCAAAACCAGCCAGGAAGTGCTGATTCTGCTCAAACAGATGAGTAAAAAATTTAATCAGACCATTGTCATGATTACCCATAACGAGTCCATCGCCCAGACCGCCGACCGCATTATCCGCATTGAAGACGGACGCATCTTTTCAGGCAATGCCGCCTCCAGTGGAGCAAGCCTGTTATGATCAGCACTAACAACCGCAAAATCGTAACCCGTCTCTCCCTGAAAAGCCTGAAGGCCAATCCGATGCGCAATCTGGCTGTGATCTGCGCTGTCATCCTGACAACCCTGCTTATCACCTCCATTTTCACAATGGTCTTAAGTCTCAACAAATCCATGGAATTGACCCAGATGAAAACCTCAGGCACTGATTTTCACGGAGGCTTCAAATATCTTACCCGGGCGCAGGTGGAAACGCTGAAGAAACATTCCTCCATACGGGAATACGGCGTGATGCTGAATGCAGGCGATCTGCGGAATGAAGTGTTCAAGGACAGCCCGGTAGAGGTGAAGCGGATCGACGAATCTTCCGCCAGGCATAGCTTTGTTGACTTTATCGAAGGCGGGCTGCCATCCGCTGAGAATGAGATTGTGCTAAGCACCTGGGTGATGGATAAGCTCGGCATCAAGCATGCGCTGGGCCAGAAGGCCAGTCTGGACATTGATATCGGGGAGCGTGTGGTTCAGCAGGATTTTATTGTGTCAGGGTATTATGAGGCGGACAAAAATTTGTCGATGGCAGGACTGGCTTTCGTCTCCGATGCTTGGGTGCAGAAGAACCTGTCCTCTATTGATCCGGTAAAGTCCAAGGCCAGCGGTTCCTATGTGAATACCGCAGAGCTGAGTGTAATGTTCAGCAATGCCGTGGATATCGAAAAAAAACTGAACAAGGTGCTTGCGGATACAGGGCTGGATGTGCCAACCGGGATTAATTGGGCCTACACCACTTCGTCTCTCTCGGAAAATATCATCAATCTGGTGCCTTATCTGGCTGTCATTCTGATCATCATGCTGAGCGGGTATTTGCTGATTTATAATATTTTTTACATCTCGGTCGTGCGGGATGTCAAATTTTATGGCCTGCTGAAGGCCATCGGAACTACGCCGAGACAGCTCAAAAGAATCATCACTATCCAGTCTCAAATGCTGTATCTGGTTGGGCTTCCCTTCGGGCTCGCTTCCGGTTACGGGATTGGCCGGGCACTGACTCCGCTTCTGGGTACCCTTTCAGACGAGCCTGTTGAAACTTCCTATTCCGCCAGTCCATGGATCTTTATCGGGGCTGCCGCATTCGCCTACCTGACGGTTTGGATCGCTGCAAGCAAGCCAGGCCGGCTGGCCGCGCGGATTGCTCCTGTAGAGGCCGTGCGGTTCGCAGGCGTAAGTGCAAAGCGCAAGATGAACAAACGTTCGAAACGCGGGGCAAAGCTGTACGGCATGGCCTTCGCCAACCTCTTCCGCAATAAAAAGAAGCTGTTCCTCATGCTGACCTCGCTCTCCTTAAGCATGATCTTGTTCAGCATTATTTTTACCGTCATCTCTTCACTGGATGTCAATAAGTACCTGAGTTCGTATATAGCCGGGGACGTTGTTATCCGCAATAGAGCTATCGTGCAGTCCGCAGGCGAGCAGCCCGGTGATCCCTATAAGCTTTCGGGGCCTTTCATAGGCGCGCTGGGGAAGATTGACGGAGTCAAAAGGGTGGACAGTGTCTATTATAAATTTGAAAACTACACTATAGATGATACGATACGCGCAGCACTGAAGCCTCTGGCAGAGACTGCTTCACCTGAACCGGCTCTTACTTGGGTTCTTAAGAATAATTTCATTCAGCTCAATCTGTACGGCATTGATGCCGGGTGGTATGACCTGGTGCAGAAAGATGTCATTGAAGGCAGCTTTGATCCACAGAAATTCGCCTCCGGAAGCTATGTGCTGGTGACTGAGTCCACAATGGTAGGGGATACTTATGAATCGTATTATCATCCAGGTGATCATATTGAGTATAAGGGTCTTGGAAAGAGCTATGAGGTCATGGCCGTCTTAAATTATAATGCCCTATATGCTGCAACTACTCATGTTTTTTCACCTTATGGCTATAATGCTTTCTTCCCCTCATCAGAATTGACAAGAAAGCTGCCTGCGGGAAGCAAGCCGCCTATGGCTCTGTCAGTAACGCTTCACGTCGATCCGGCTAAGCTGGACAGTGCAGCTCAGACCGCCAAATCCCTGGCGGCTTCAAGCGACGAACTGGTCTACAAATCAAGGGAAGATTACAGGCAGGAGCTTGGCGGATTTATCCGCATTTTTCAGACGGTAGGCTACGGCCTCAGCTTCGTCATAGCGCTGATCGGTGTCCTTAATTATATCAACACAGTGATTACCGGAGTCATTACCCGAAAGAATGAGTTCGCTCTGCTCGAAAGCATCGGCATGACCAAACGGCAGCTGAAAAAAGTTCTGGTCTATGAAGGGCTGTTCAATGTCCTTTTAACAGTGTCCATCACCTCCACGTTAGGCGTATTTTTGACATACAGTATTTCCAAAAGTATCGCGGACAGCATGGCCTTTACCGTCTTCCATATGGGCTGGCTGCCTTTCATTCTGGCCGTTCCGGTCCTGGCTGCTATTGCGTATACAGTCACCTTATCCTCCTACAGAATGCTGAGCAAGGACACGATTGTAGAAAGATTGCGGCAAACGGAATAACCATTAGCTTCTTCATCTTGCAAAATTAACGACATTCGTCCATATGGACTCTGCTTTTCTCCATACGCTTGGCCGCCAAACGGACTTATAATGAAGCTGTCTCTCCATTTTACGCTTTCACTGCATATTCTAGGAGGTTGTTTCCTTGTCCATTATTTATGATGCCGAGCAACAGATTTTTCATCTGCAAACGACAAATACAAGCTATTTATTCGGCCTTGCCCGCGGCTCCTATCCCGTGCACCTGCACTGGGGCCGGAAAATCCGCGGCTCCGCCATTTCCGATCTGTACGGTCCAGGAGCCATGGGCTTCAGCAGCACTGTTAACCCCAAGGAGCCAGCGTTCTCTCTGGACACACTTCCCCAGGAATATCCGGGGTACGGCTCCGGGGACTTCCGGGAGCCTGCTTATGAAGCCGAGCTGATAAACGGCACTTCAGTTACAGAGCTTGTCTATGTTTCCCATAGTATTCTCAAGGGTAAACCTGCACTGGAAGGGCTTCCTGCCGTATATGCCGAAAGCGGCGATGAAGCCGAAACCCTGCAGCTGGTGTTGGAGGATGCCGCAGCAGGCCTGCGCGCTGAACTGTCCTACTCCGTAATGAGCGGCTTCGACGCTGTTATCCGCTCGGCGCGGCTGACCAATACAGGCAGCAGCCCGCTGAAGCTGAACCGCGCCTTGTCGGTTGCCCTGGACTTTCCGCATGCCAACTACGAGCTGATTCAGCTGTCCGGGTCCTGGGCCCGCGAACGCCATCTCGTCCGCGCTCCCCTGCACAATGGACGGCAGGGTATTGACAGCAAGCGCGGGGCCAGCAGCCATCAGCAGAATCCGTTCCTGGCCCTTCTGGCCCCGCAGACCGTAGAAGACAGCGGAGAGGCTTACGGCTTCAGCCTGGTCTACAGCGGCAGCTTCAGTGCGAATGCCGATGTGGATCAATACGGAACTACACGCGTAACGATGGGCATCAATCCGTTCGGCTTCCGCTGGCTGCTTGCGCCCGGCGAGAGCTTCCAGACCCCCGAAGCGGTGCTGGTCTACTCGGACCAGGGCATCGGCGGCATGTCCCGGATCTACCACCGGCTGTACCGGACCCGGCTGGCAAGAGGATTATACCGCGACGAGCCCCGCCCGGTGCTGATCAACAACTGGGAAGCTACCTACTTCAACTTCGATGCTGACAAAATAGAAGATATCGCCCGCGCCGGCAAGGCACTGGGCATTGAGCTGTTCGTGCTTGACGACGGCTGGTTCGGCCGCCGCGATGACGATACCACTTCGCTGGGCGACTGGTTCGTGGATACCCGCAAGCTGCCGCAGGGTCTGCCTGATCTGGTGGAACGCGTCAGACGGCTCGGCATGCAGTTCGGCCTCTGGTTCGAACCGGAGATGGTGTCGCCGGACAGCGAGCTGTACCGCGCCCATCCCGACTGGTGCCTGCATGTGCCGGACCGCAGACGCAGCCAGGCCCGCAACCAGCTGATTCTGGATCTGTCGCGCCCGGAGGTATGCGACTATATCATTAATTCCGTTAGCAGCGTTCTGGCATCGGCACCGATCACCTATGTCAAATGGGATATGAACCGGCATATGACCGAGATCGGCTCTGCCGCCCTGCCGCCGGAGCGCCAGGGAGAAACAGCCCACCGCTACATGCTGGGGCTGTACCGGGTCATGGAGGAAATTACCTCCAAGTTCCCGCATGTACTGTTCGAAAGCTGCTCCGGCGGCGGCGGCAGATTTGATCCCGGCATTCTTCATTACATGCCGCAGACCTGGACCAGCGATGATACCGATGCCGTGGAACGCCTCAAAATCCAGTACGGCACCAGCATCGTCTATCCGGCAAGCAGCATGGGCTCCCATATCTCCGCAGTGCCGAACCATCAGGTACACCGCAGCACCTCCCTCTCCATGCGCGGCGACGTGGCCATGTCGGGCAACTTCGGGTACGAGCTGGATCTGACCCTCTTTACACCGGAGGAACAGGCGGAAGCGGCTGCCCAGGTGGCCTTCTACAAGGAAATCCGTTCCCTCGTCCAGCAGGGCGATATGTACCGCCTGCTCTCACCGTTTGAAGGCAATGAAACGGCCTGGATGTTCGTCGATGCGGACCGTTCCGAGGCACTGGCCGGCTACTTCCGCGTGCTGGCCGGACCAAATACGAGCCGTCCGCGCCTCCGCCTTCAGGGGCTGGATCCGGAGAAGGACTACGTGCTGAAGGAAACCGGAACTCTATACGGCGGCGACCGGCTGATGTATGCCGGGCTGCTCCTCCCGGAGCTGCATGGTGACTTCCAGAGCAAGCTGCTGCATTTTGTGGCGGTGGATAGAGAGTAGGCTTATGTTTAGTTTCTATGGTTAGGAATTACGTTCTTAACCCAAACACCCCTCACACCAGGACTGCCTGGATGTGAGGGGTGTTTGGGTTATTGGGTGGCCTGATCTTTTACACAGGTGCTTCAGCGGAGTGTCTTCAGCGCACCGCTCCAGGCAACGACCTGATCCAGCATGCCGTTTACGTTCGTAAGATGAAGCTCCGCCGGCTTGAAGGTCTGTCCGTTCTCAAAGTCAGTGAAAAGGGATAACGCCGGATGAATACGGACATCCGCGATAGACAGCTCGCCCAGAATGCCGCGCAGATGTTCAGCCGCGCGGGCGCCTCCGACAGAGCCATAGCTTACAATCCCTGCAGCTTTATTGTTCCATGCTTCCCGGGCATAATCCAGAGCGTTCTTAAGCGCGCCGGTAATGCTGTGATTGTACTCCGCTACGATAAAGACAAAGCCGTCCAGTGCATTCAGCTTGTCATTCCAACGCCCGGCTTGTTCCGAAGCATCCGCTTCGCCCAGTAATGGCAGCTTAAAATCCGCAATATCCACAATTTCATAAGCAGCGTCGCCGCGCTGGTCGGCAATGCCTTTTACCCATTCACCCACCTGCGGGCTTAAACGGCCTTGGCGCGTGCTTCCCAGAATAATACCAATATTCAATGCAGACATGATTGATCCTCCTCAAAAATAATGTATTCTCAATCTTATTTCCATTATATACTTCGAAGGATTAATTTATCCTGATAAAACGGCACGCCTCCCCGCAAGCGCCAGAGGAAAAAAGGAACTTTATGGGATTATTTATTTTGGCAGGGAGCTGCGCAGCAGCTGGCTTTTATTCTTAACGTTCACTTGCTCTGTTCCCTGCTCCTGACTGGCCGGTACCGCCCGGCTGCGGAAAATAGTAACCAGCACTACTGAGGCAATAATGATCACGGCGGCTGTCAGCGTATTGAAGGTGAGCTCCTCGCCAGCGAGCAGCCAGCCTAAGAACACGGCAACCACCGGATTCACGAACGCATAGGTTGAAACCAGGGCAGCATCGGCGTTTTTGAGCAGCCAGATGTAGGCGGTGTAGCCTATTATCGAGCCGAAGACGATTAGATAACCCAGAGCGGCATACGACCGGAGGGAAATGGCTGGAACGTCCATCTTGGACCAGTCACCGGTAAAATAGGAGAAAATCAGCAGCAGCGCGCCACCTGTCAGCATTTGCGCAGCCGTTGACATCAGCGGAGAATCCGGCATCCGGGCGCTGCGCGAGTAGATGGACCCTGCCGCCCAACTAAGGGACGCTGCAAGCAGAGTAATAATGCCGGTCAGGTCTGTTGCCGTGCCATTATCCCTCTGCCCCGGCTGAAAGACCAGAACGGCGATGCCCAGCAGTCCAAGCACAATGCCTGCGATAACGCCGGTAGTTGGACGCTTCCCACTGCGGCTAAGCCAGCCGAACAGCATCATCCAGACGGGAACAGCGGCGACAATCAGGGAAGCAATCGATGAAGAGACTCTTTGCTCCGACCAGGCCACCAGTCCGTTCCCGCCAAGCAGCAGCAGCGTACCGACGATAGCTGAAGCTCTCCATTCACGCCCTGCCGGGCGCTTGGCCCCGCTTAATCTGGAAATGACATAGAGTACAGCTCCGGCCACAAAAAAGCGGATTCCCGCCATCAAAAAAGGCGGCATCGTCTCAATGGCAATCTTCATGCCGACATAAGTGCCTCCCCAAAACAAATAAACGGACAACAACGCTATGCCAACCAAGTACACTGAATTCGCCTTGGCCCTTTGCTTCATGCACACTCACCCTCTCTGTAAATAAATATGTACCTGCACAATTGTTAGATCCGTTAAGTAAGCTTAGTGGGCCGGAATTTTGCACGTTGTACAATATTATGTGCCAAAGCACGCTTAAACGGTGAAAAATCATGCCTATTGTACAATGGACGGGGCTTCGTAGGCTACAAGCCTTATTCACCCCCAAGTTGAATTTGTTCTTTTTAGAAAGTGCTTGCGAAGAAACAGATGAGATAATGTAAGTTGGAAAAAAGGGAGCTTAATTAGGCCATATTCCTCTGTCAGGGGCGAAAAAGGATGAATTAGTGTACCTTTTTCCACTTAGAATTCACAGTGTTCACAGAGGGTCCTCCAGACAACGTTAAACTAAAAACCAAAACGGCTGCATTGTCCATTGATGGGCGGTATAGCCACTTTGTTCGGAACAACGGCAGAAATACCGTTGTTCATCGCCCGCGGACCGGTTTGCCCAGAAACAACGCTAGAAACGCCGTTGTTCAACATCCGCGGGCCAGTTTGCCCTGAAACAACGGCAGAAATGCCGTTGGTCAACGCCCGCGGACCGGTTTGCCCAGAAACAACGGCAGAAATACCGTTGTTCAACGTCCGCGGACCGGTTTGCCCAGAAACAACGGCAGAAACGCCGTTGTTCAACATCCGCGGGCCAGTTTGCCCTGAAACAACGGCAGAAATGCCGTTGGTCAACGCCCGCAGGCCGGTATACTCTCAAAGCTCAACATATAGCTCACTTTTCGCTTACTTGCCGCCCAGTTGAGGCTCACCCGCAGCATAACTGCCGTACAGCTCCGGCTCAGCCTTTACTCCCTGCCGGGCAGCCCGGCCCCGCCGAAGAACTCCCCTTCCTCCAGTCCCGACACAAACCGCTGCAGCCAGGCATAATATTCTACCGCATGCTGGAGCTTATCCAGATCCCGCAGGCAGGCCTGCCGCTCTTCTTCGGGAGTGTCTGCCGCCTGGGTCAGCGCCTGGAGTTCAGGCATCACCGTGCCCATCGCCTCCTGCATGACATCGATTTCCCGCTGAAGCTTCAGGCTGAAGAAGTTTTTGAATGCCTGAAAAAAATCTGTTTCAGCAACATACAGCTCTTTCCGCTCGCGTTTCTCGTCCAGCCTGGTCACCATCCGGGAAGCGATCAGGGAACGGACACCGTAGCTCATATTGCTTTTGCTCATATTCATGACCTGCTTCATTTCCTCCAGCGTCATCGGCTTGTCCTCAAAGAACATGATCCCGTAGAGCTGCCCAAAGGAATAATTGGCTCCATACAGATCCATCGTCTGCGCTATCGCATCAATCATGGGACGCAGCAGCTGCTCCCTTGGTGATAAATGCTGGTTGTCCCCGCCAAATGCGGCCTGTTTCATTCGCTGCACCTTCACTCTTTTTAGAATCGTTCCCTCTACATTACACAATTCTGATGCTTCATTGCAGCTTCCGTGCAAATTTTACACAATTTCCGAACGATGTTTACCTCCGCTTGACCACAAGGCCGTGTCATGAGTGTACAATTTTTTTTGAACAGAGAGCTTTCCTCTGCATTATACCGCAAAACAAAGCTGATGGAATGGGGTATCGGAACAAAAATGACACGCTCAAAGTTTATTAGCGGCTTAAAGCCCGTGCTGTTCACGCTGCCGGCGATGGTACCGTTCGTTCTGTTCTGGCTGGCGCCGCTGTTGTATGTGCTGTATCTCAGCTTCACGGAATGGGATTTTATGAGCCCGGAGAAGACTTTTGTCGGATTACAAAATTATGCCGATCTCTTCAGCAATCCGGCCTTTTACAAAGCACTGAGAGTAACCTTGCTCTTCTGTGCGGGCAGTGTGCTGCCGATCATCCTGCTGGGACTCGGACTTGCGCTGCTGATGAACCGCAAGCTGAAAGGCTCCGCCATTTATCAGGTGCTGCTGTTCTCGCCATGGGTCACGCCAACCGTCGCTGTATCCATTGTCTGGTCGTGGATCTATGAGCCTGAGGTCGGCCTTGCCAATACAGTGCTGGATGTCCTCGGGCTCGAAAAAATCGGCTGGCTGCAGGACCCCAAATGGGCGCTTGCTGGAGTCCTTCTGGTCACCATCTGGAAATCCATGGGCTGGGCGATGATCTTTTATCTGGTGGCGCTGCGGAATGTGCCTTCAGATCTGCTTGAAGCGGGGGACCTCGATGGCGCAAGCGCAACACAAAAGTTCTTTCGCATCACCCTGCCGCTGATCTCGCCAACCACCCTGTTTCTGTTCGTGGTTCAGCTTATCCAGGCGCTTCAGGCCTACGATCAGATTAATGTGCTGACCCAAGGCGGCCCCTCCGGCTCTACCCGCACGCTGCTGTATCTGTATTATCAATCCGCCTTCGAATCCTTTCAGATCGGAGAGGCTTCCAGTGTAGCTGTCGTTCTTGTCATCATCTGCATGCTGCTGTCCGTATTCTCCTTTGGCGTCAGCAAGCGGACGACGCATTATCAATAACCCTTACATTTTGCAAAAGGAGGTCTCACCGCTTGCGTATACTCACACGGCTGGGCGGCCCGGTCCGCCATCTCTTTTTTGCCGCGCTTGCCCTGCTGATGGCTTTTCCCTTCTATTGGATGGTCACCAGCGCACTGAAAACCAATGATGAAATCTGGCGCTCCCCGCCTACGCTCTGGCCTGAAGTGCCGCTCTGGGGCAATTTTGCCGCAGCCTGGAATGAGGCTCCGTTCGCAAGATACATGGGCAACAGCGTTTTCGTCGCTGCTTCCATTGTCATTCTGCAGATCATCAACTCCGGCATGATGGCTTATGCGCTGACACATATGAAATTCCGCCTGAAGGGACTTTTTGCCGGAGTCATTCTGTTTGGTTATATGGTTCCGGCTACCGCAGTTTACCTGCCCGGCTATCTTGTGCTGTCCGAGCTGCATCTGCTGAATTCCTATGCCGGCCTGATTCTCTCCAACTGTGTAAGCATCTTCGCGATCTTTCTGATCCGGCAAGCGTTCCTGCAGGTCTCGCATGAGCTGGTGGAGGCCGGTGAAGTGGATGGCGCCTCGCATATGCGGATTCTATGGACCGTGCTGGTGCCGATCACCAGATCCTCCTTTGCTGTGCTGGCACTGATTACCTTCATTGATCAGTACAACAATTATTTCTGGCCGATGCTGATTACCAAAGATCCTGACCTGCAGTTGGTTTCGGCTGGTCTGCGCAGCTTTTTCGTGGAAGGAGGTGCATACGGATTACAATGGCCGCTGATCATGGCCGCCAGCGCCTTCACCATCGCCCCGCTGCTGCTTGTCTTCCTGCTGGCGCAGAAAACGATTATGCAAAGTGTCAATATGACGGCAGGTTCAAGTAAAGGCTGAAATCTTACATTTATGAACAAAGAGGAGAATGATGATGAACGTATTAAAAAGGTTGTCGGCGGTATCCATGATTGCAGGATTCACAGTGCTCACAGCGTGTAGCGGGAATTCTGCTTCGAATAACGTTACGGCGGGAGGCGGTGCCTCCGCAGCTCCTGCGGCAGATGCCGCCCCAGCCCAAAACGGACCGGTAACCATTGAATTCTGGTATGGACTCGGCGGTAAGCTAGGCGAAAATATGGAATCGCTCATTCAGAAATTCAACGCCTCGCAGCAGGAGGTCATCGTCAAAGGCATCGTGCAGGCGGACTACAGCGAAACCGAACAGAAGCTTCAGGCGGCCATTGCTACCGGCCAAGTTCCTGCAGCCGTGCTCTCCTCCAATATTGACTGGGCGCGCAAGGGGTATTTCGCTCCGATGGATGAGCTGATTGCAGAGCAGCCGGATTTCAATAAAGAGGATTTTGTCCAAACCTTCCTGAAGCAGGGCCAGGTTGACGGCAAGCAGTATTTCCTCCCGATGTACGGAACGACACAGGTTATGTATTACCGTAAGGATGCTTTTGAGAAAAGCGGGATTGACGCCAGCCAGCTGAAGACTTGGGAAGACCTCGCCGCAGCCGCTAAGAAAATGGCCGTCCAAGATGGCGGCAAAACAAGCTTCTTCGGCTGGGAGCCGATGTGGGGCTCCGGCAATATGATCGATGCCGTGATGAGCAAGGGCGGCAGCATTCTTAGCGAGGACGGAACAAAAGTCACCATTGACTCTCCTGAGTGGGTAGAGACCTGGGACCTGTTCCGCAAATGGATTCATGAGGACAAAATCATGCGCATTCACTCCGGCGGACAAGGCTGGGAGTACTGGTACAAGACCATTGACGATGTGATGAAAGGCCAGGCGGCAGGCTACACCGGCTCCAGCGGCGACCAGGGCGATCTGGATTTCAGCATCGTCTCGGCCATGGAGCAGCCGGGCTGGGCCGGAGCGGGTGAAGGGAAGCCGGTGGCAGAGGCCATTATGGCCGGCATTCCGGCCAAGGCTGGCGATGCTGAGAAGCAGGCAGCTATGAAGTGGCTGACCTACTTCACGAATTCCGAGAACACCGCCTTCTGGTCGATTAACACGGGATATATTTCTGTCCGCCAGTCTGCGCTGAAAGATCCGGCATTCGTCTCGTTCAGCGAGACCAATCCGCAGATCAAAGTTCCATTGATGCAGGCATCCCACGCCTCCGCCCCGTTCCAGGACCCTACCGGGGGCAAAATCAGCGATGCGCTGAAAATCGCTGCCGACAAGGTGCAGATTGAGAATATTCCGGCGGCAGAAGCGCTTAAGGAAGCACAGCAAACCGCCCAGGCCGCGCTGGATAAAGTAAAATAAGCGGTATATCGTATCAGGTGGAAACGGCTTAGCCGTCCTTAAAAGGACGGTATCCGTTTCAGCGAGAAATAGAAGGATAATTTATAGCGTGAAGCATATAAATTCTTATATTTTCGAGAAAGGGAAACTTTGCTATCCTGCATTAAGGAATAGCAAAGCTTCCCTAACTACTTAAATAATATATGACGTGAATTATTAAATCTGAGGGGGTGGCAGCATGCCTGAACTCATCACACCGCAAGGCGAACATTCCATATCCGCGATTCTGTTCGACAAGGATGGCACGCTGCTCCAGTTCATTTCCCTCTGGGGAAGCTGGGGCGAGTGTTTCCTGGAACAATTCACCCGGCAGCTGGCAAAGCGCGGTCTTGAATTCCCGGTTCAGCATCGGGCCTCCCTGCTGGGGACCGTTCACGATGCCAGGGGAAGAATTACCGGCTATGACCGCAATGGGCCCTTGGCCATGGGGACGATGAGCGACCTGTACGCCATCCTGTCCTGGCAGGGCTACCTGCTCGGCTTATCCTGGGCCGAGTCCATGGAGCTGGTGGAGCTCTGCCGTCAGGAAGCGGATGCGCTGCTGGAGCGGAGCCGGCCGGTGCTCCCTCTTCCCGGTCTGCTCCCCTTCCTGGACCAATGCGCAGCGAGTGGTATAGCCCTCGCCGTAGTAACCGCCGACGAAACGGCGGCGGCGGAAAACCACCTCCGCTGGCTTGGCATCCGCGGATATTTCTCCGCCGTGATCGGCACGGATCAGGTTGAACGGGGCAAGCCATTCCCCGATATGGCGCTGCTGGCCTGTGAGCGGCTGGGGGTACAGCCTGCCGAGGCTGCCGTGATCGGCGATACGAACGGCGATATGCGAATGGCCAAAGCTGCCGGGGCGGCTGTGGCCGTTGGGATTGCCGGCACGGCTAGCGCTGCAGCAGATCGCGGAATTACCAGCACGGCGGGCACAGTGGTGGATGCCGGGGTTACTAGTTCGGCGGACCCCGTGGCGGGGATTACCAATGCGGTGGACGCAGCCGCGTATGGCGGGATTACTAAGGCGGTGGACACAGCCGGGTATGGCGGGATTACTAACACGGTGAACACGGCTGAGCATGGCAGGATTACTAAGGCGGTGGACACAGCGGCGGCGGGCTATCTTTTGCCGGATGCTGATTCTATTGTGCAGTCCTATGCAGAACTAAGTATCGGAAGGAAAGCAAGATGAGGGCCGAAGGCGCATGGGCGTGGATTTTTCTGGCACTGGCGATTCTGTTCGAACTGTCTGGAACCATCTCTATGAAAATATCCCATGGCTTCACCCGGCTCTGGCCCTCTGTGCTGATGTTCCTGTTCTACGGGATCAGCTTCACCTCGCTGAATGTGGCGCTCACCTCCATCAAGGTCGGGGTAGCTTATGCGGTATGGTCAGGCGCGGGAATCATTCTGATTTCCCTAGTGGGGGCGGTGTATTTCGGGGAACGGCTGACCCTGTCCTCCCTCTTGTGGGTATCTGTGATTGTGGCTGGGATTGTGGGCCTGAACATTAGCGCCAAGGGGCATTAAAAGTTAACATTATTAACGGCGGCCCCTCTCCACCCAATCTGATCCGTGAACCGGACGATCCATGACGAAGCGGGCTGAAAATGTACAGAGTTGCTTTTATTCAGTTGATCATGCAATCCAAGGAGGCTCTTTCGCGAATGAGTACAAACGATTCTGGCGGACAACAGCCGCTGCTCACCTTCCAAATCATCACAGATACCCATGTCACCGCAGATCCATCGCATGAGTATAATCTGAATTTCGAGCGGGCGCTGCATGATCTGGCGCTCCATGCCAAGGGCAGCAGCGGAATTATGCATATTGGGGACATTACGGACCATGGCTTCCAGGAAGAATATGAGGAAGTCCACCGCATTCTGAAGCTGCATCAGGAAGCACTCCCGGAGATCCGTTACACTTTGGGGAACCATGACGTGGGTCTCGGCCATTGGGAATCCCGCCTGGCGATGTACACTTCCCGCATGGGAATGCCCGGCCCCTATCATGACCACTGGATCGGCGGGTATCATTTTATTTTCCTTGGAACAGAGGAAGGTTTACCGACATTCTGCAATCTTTCAGAAGAACAGCTCCGGTGGCTGGACCGGAAGCTTGGGGAGCGGGCGGCGGAAGCCCGCGGGCTTGGCTGGCCGATGGCAAATCCTCTTGAGCTTGCCGGGCTGACGGTGGCTGATCACGAACCTGGAAGGCTGCCAGTGAGCGTTCAGGCATTTGACGATACTGCAGCGCAAGAACAGCCTATATTTTTGTTCCTGCACCAGCCGCTGAAGGATACAGTAGCAGGTTCGCTCGAATCACAGGAATGGTACGGGGTGACACAGGATAAGGAACTGCGGGCCATCCTGTCCAAGTATCCGCAGACGCTTCTCTTCACCGGTCATACCCACTGGGAGCTTGAGGTCGGCAACACCATGTATCCCGGCAACGGAGAGACGGCAACTATGTTCAATGCCGCTTCTGTTGCTTACCTTTGGACTAACGCGGATGAGCACAAGACCGGCAGCCAAGGGTATTATGTAGAAGTCTACAGCGATAAAGTGCTCGTCCGGGGACGAGACTTCACTACGGGGAGCTGGATTGAATCGGCGCAGTATGAAGTGATTACGCCCGTAAATGTACGCGGATAATACCTTTGCAGCTGTATGTTTGCAAATAAGAGATATGCCTTCCAGGTGCCGGAATATCCGGTTACATTGACAAAACAGCTATCACAAAAGCAGCCTTCTCCTGTAGTGGAGAAGGCTGCTTTTGCGTGTCGGCATCATACCATTTATCTCAATAGATCGCTGGACCAAAACAACGGCATTTCTGCCGTTGTTTCTAGCTCTCTGCCTCCCGCGGCCTTAACAACGGCATTTCTGCCGTTGTTTCCAAGCTCACTGCCTCCCGCAGCCTTAACAACGGCATTTCTGCCGTTGTTTCCAAGCTCACTGCCTCCCGCAGCCTTAACAACGGCATTTCTGCCGTTGTTTCGGACCCTCCAGGCCGGATTAACCCACAGCGGAGCTTGCAGCGGCTGCCTTGCCTTAAAACGCAGGCAAAGCAATCTCCGCATAGTTGTCCTCAAGGAACTTCTTCACTTCCGGGCCGCTGATGCGCTTTGCCAGCTTTTGGATGGCGTCAGAATCCTTGTTGTCCTCGCGGGCGACCAGGGTGATGGTGAATTCGGAGTCGGTCCCTTCGGTGATCAGCGCGTCCTTCTTCGGTGTCAGTCCGAGCGGGCTCGCATATGCCGGAGTCATTGCCACCAGGTCGGCGTCATCCAGCATGCGTGCCAGCATCAGCAGGTCAACTTCCTGGAACTTGAACTTTTTGGCGTTCTCGGTAATGTCGGCCTGGGTTGCCTGAATGCCCACGCCTTCCTTCAGCTTAATCAGTCCGGCCTTTGCGAACATCTGCAGCGAGCGTCCGGTATTGGAGGGGTCATTCGCCATGACCAGCGTTGCCCCTTCCGGCAGATCGGCAATTGCCTTATAACGTTTGGAATAACCGCCGTAGATCGCATCATATACAGGCTGCACCTCTACCAGCTTGGAGCCCTTGCTGGCATTGAACTGCTCCATGTAAGGAACATGCTGAAAAAAGTTCGCGTCCACTTCCTTATTAGCCAGCGCCTCGTTAGGCTGGACATTATCAGACAGAATGACGACTTCCATGTCTACGCCGTCTTCCTTGAGCAGCGGCTTCACGATATCAAGGATATCGGTCATTGGCGGAATGAGCGAGGCTACTTTAATTTTAACTGGCTCGGTGGCAGTTGCTGCCTGTGTAGTGGCTTCCGGTGTGCTTTCAGCCTCCTTATTGTTTCCGCAGCCTGCGGCAATCATAACCAATACGAGCAGCATAAGTGTGTATTTCAACGTTTTTTTCATTAGTGCGGTGAACCCCCATTTTTATATGTTCTTGTTCTATTGCTCATAAGCCTAAGACTTCCCGTCCGCTCAGCGTTTGTCCAGCAGTCTTGCCAGGGTGCTTCCGGCAAACTGGATGATTTGCACCAGCAGTATCATTACGAGAATCGCGTAGACCATAACTTCGGTCTCAAAACGCTGATACCCGTAGCGGATGGCGAAATCGCCAACCCCTCCCCCGCCAACCACCCCCATAACGGTAGAAAAGGAAATGAAGCTGATCGTCGAAGCCGTCAGTCCAAGTACCAGACCTGAACGGGCTTCTACATACAGAAACTTGAAGATTAGTCCCGCTTTTGAGGCTCCCATGGACAGCGCGGCTTCAATCGTACCCTTCGGCACCTCCAGTAAGGATTGCTCCACCAGCCGCGAATAATAGGCGATAGCGACAATGGATAGTGGCACAGTAGCCGCCATCGTACCGATGGCCGTACCCACCAGGAAACGGGTGAAGGGAATCAATGCAACCACCAGCAGCAAAAACGGAAAAGATCGGACCACGTTGACAATGCTGTTCAGTACAAGCGACAGCGTCTTGTTCTCATAGAGCTGGCCCTTGCGGCAAAAATACAAAATAGTCCCCAGCGGAAGCCCGAGCAGCACTGCTGCACCTGCCGAAATGCCCACCATGACAAAAGTTTCCCCGATGGACTGCCACATCTGATCCTGGTATTTCAGCAGATTCTCAAACATGCACTTCCCCCGCTTTGCCTGTAATCCGCTCACGGTAGCTCCCCGCATGGCCTTCCGGTGCCAGAAAACCGCCGTCTCCGCGGGAAAAGGAATCGACGATCCGACCGCCTTCCATGACAGATACGTCGGTGCAGATCCTCCGCACAACATCCAGCTCATGCGTAACGATGACTACAGTTACCCCCAGCACATCATTGATATGCTGGAGCACACCAAGGATATCTGCCGTTGTCCCGGGGTCCAGCGCTGAGGTCGGCTCATCGCACAGCAGCAGCTTCGGGCTGTTTGCCAGCGCCCTGGCGATCGCCACCCGCTGCCGTTGTCCTCCGCTGAGCTGGGCGGGATATTGGTCTGCTTTGCTCTCCAGGCCAACAAACTGCAAGCATTCCCGGACCCGCTCCATCCGTCCGCTGCGCGGCGCTCCGGCCAGCTCCAGCGGAATGGCCACATTCCGGCTGACGGTGGCATTGCCTACCAGATTGAACTGCTGGAAGATCATGCCGATCTTCTGCCGCTCCTTGCGCAGCAGCTTCTCCGGCATTTCTGTCAGCAGTCTGCCGTCTAGCGTCACAGTGCCTGCGTCTGGACGTTCCAGCAGATTGATCAGCCGCAGCAGGGTGGATTTACCGGCACCGCTGGCCCCGATAATGCCGTGAATAGCCCCGGCCCGAACCTCCAGCGATACCTTATCCACCGCACAATAGCCCTCTTTTCTCAGGTTGAAGCTCTTGCTTACTCCACTCAGTGCCAGAATATGAAGCCCTCCCTTCCAGACTGCCTGGACTTTCCAGATCGCAGCACCAAGACTCGCAACAAAGTGTATTACAATTATTTAAAAACTGTTTTATTAAAAATCTCTTTAAATAATAAGGTATTTTTTTCGCTGTGTCATCATTTTTCTGAAAATGATATATCGAGGTTGTGGAAGCATTGTCCGTAAAAGAGCAGCAGCCTTCTTTCTCAGAATGATTCACAAAGCTGTCCCAATACATACATTGCCTAAGCCATCTTGCAAAATGCTTCCTCAGAACTCCAGCCCGCCAGCAAAAACAGTACTTCGCAGCACTGCAGCAGGGCTATAGCAGCACACAACAGAAACGGCTTCGCCGTCCATTAAAAGGACGGTACCGGTTCAGCGAGAAATACAAGGATGGTTTATGGCTTGATACATTTAAATCCTTATATTTTGAGCAAAACGGCACGCCGTCCTTGACTGAATAAGGTAACCATTTTGGATTTCAGTTAGCGCCGCCTGGAGAACCCTGCTGGAGAACCCTATGTCAATCCTTCAGCAATTCCAAGTGGAAAAAGGGTCACTAATTTGCTGGGCCACCCTATTCCCCGCAGGTGAAGTGGAAAAAGGGGCTCTAATTCAGCTCATTTCGCTCCTGACAAAGGAATATGGCCCAGTTAAGTTTCCTTTTTCCACCTAACTCTCACAATTGTTGATTTTAGTGAAAAATAAGTTCACTTTCCCCAACTGGATGGACGCTTGCCCTGGAGATTCCGCCGCTTGTGCCATGGATGCACTGCTCACCCGCTTCTTCGCAAGCGCCAGTTGCAAAAAAGGAGATCGAATCCGGCTGATCTCCACGTAAAAACGCTCAATTCACGTCTACTTATCCCCGGCTTTATACATACCTTATCCTCAAAAAAGGGGAAGCATAATTTCCTAAACATAACATGTACAAAACACCGCTGACCCGAGATCAGCGGTGTACTCTTTGAATCCCCGGCTTCAGCCCGCACAGCCGTTCAAAAGCAGCCTTCGGCCGGTGTCCCAACGTCCTAACAGGAAAGTCCGCAGCCGTGAATCAGGCTGCGGACTTCTCAGTTGTACTAAAGATGCTTCGTGCTGTTGTGATCTGCTTCTACTTCCGTTGATGCGAATTCCCGTTCTCAAGCTCCGCGCGAATCTTCAGGAACACCTGATAGCTCCGCTCGGCAACCTCTGAAATCGCAATCGGATGGTATCCGGGCAGATCGGCATACAGCGTGTCATTCAGCGGCGCCGTCCAGCTGTCCGGCAGCTGTGCCGCCCCCAGCTTCGCTCCCATAATGGAGCCAACGGTAGCACCATTGCAGTCCGTATCCATTCCGGCATATACCGAAGCCACTACAGCCTTCTCAAAATCATCACCGCCGTACACCAATGAGGCGGCGACAATGGCGGCATTGTTATTGGTATGCACCGGATCATAATGGCTGAACCGGTCCCACAGCCTGCTGACAAGCTCCCGTTCACTGCCTGCCTTTTGCGCGATTGCAATCCCCTGCAGCACATCACCGGCCAGTCTGCTTGTCTGCGGAATCTCGCTCAGCCCGATTTCCACAATCCGCTCATTATCCAGCCCGGCGAACGCGGCGGAGATCATCGCGGCATAGAACATCTCGCCGTAGATTCCGTTCTTCACATGGGAAAAGGAAGCATCCCGCCAGCCCAGCTCGGCGGCCAGCTCGGGGTAGCCGGCAGCCCCGTAGGCCAGCCCGTCCGCGCGGATGGCTGCGCCAATCCACTCCCGGTACGGATTGAGGTGCATCCGCACCCGCTCCTGCCGCAGCGGCCAATCCTCCGGCTTCTCGCCGTGCAGATGGGAGGTTTCCCGGGCAAAATTCATGTAGGCCTGCGTTTCGGCCGTGCATACCTGGCTGTACGTCAGATGCCCGTGCCACAGCTTGCCGATATCCCACGAATCCCAATCCAGCCCCTTCTGCTCCAGCAGCATCAGGCCCAGCAGGGTGTAGCGGATATCGTCATCGCTCTCCATGAACCGGATCGTTTCCCGGGTGCTGGCATACGACCAGTTGCTTAGACCCAGGCCGTATTCCGTCTCAGCCCGCGAATGCTCCGGAGTGTAGCCGGTAATCGGCCAGGCATCCGCCCCGCGGAACCACAGCTCAATATTTTCCCAGCCCGGACGCCCGTCCTTGCCGTATAGATAATCCCAATACTCCAGCGGCTTGCCCAGCGCACAGCCGACACTCCTGCCCAGCCAGGCTCCGTAGAAGCGGTCCCTCCACTGCCCAGGAGTCCACTCCACCTCCAGCCTGCGCGGCCCTTCGGGGCGCAGCCGCCGGATCGCCGCGAGGTCCGACGGCTCCTCATACGGGAAGTCTTCCGCCACATTAAGTGACATCAGCTCCCGGTAAACTTCCATAAGCTTGCCTTCATCACCTCCAGCGGCGGCAAGCTTCTCTGCCAGACTGCCGGTCCGGCAGCCCTCCTCCATACGCTGCAGCAGCTCCAGCCGCACCGTCTCCTGAAGCCGTTCCCAGCCCGCCATGCGTTATTGCACTCCCGCCGCAAGCTTATGCTCCCGGTCAAGCCTGTCCAGCGAATCGAACAGCAGCTTCATGAAGGCTTCGCGGTCCACTCCGAGCAGCACCTCTGTATTGGCCGGATGCTCCGGCTTCTTGCGACGGTCGGCAACCGTCATGCCCCGGGTCAGCTTGCCTTCGGTCTCCACAGTAACGTACAGATGCTCACTCTCGAACAATTCCGGATGCAGCAGCCAGGCGATGGCACACGGATCATGCAGCGCGCTGCCGACATAGCCCATTTTTTTGCCATAGATCGAATAGAAATCCAGCAGCTCGCCCACCATCACGGACACAGGTCCCCGGGATTTCAGCTCCAGAATCTCCTCTTCAAAAATAGCCGCTTTATCCGTCACATCCAGCCCGCTCATTACAATGGGAATCCCGGATTCAAAGACAATACGCGCCGCTTCGGGGTCCACATAAATATTGAACTCTGCCGTTGTAGTCACATTTCCATAGGCCAAGCCGCCGCCCATCAGCGAAATCTTCTCGATCTTTTCTTTTACTTCGGGATAAGCTGTAATTAAAAGGGCAATATTCGTAAGCGGCGCGGTCGGCACCAGAGTAATTTTCTCCTCCGATGACCGGATGATCTCCAGCATGAATTCTACCGCGCCCTGCTCCACCGGCTTGAACCTGCTGGCCGGAAGCGCAGGGCCGTCCATGCCGGATTCACCGTGCGCTTGTTCTCCGGTTACCAGCTTGCCGAGCAGCGGTGCCGCCGCTCCTTTGGCTACGGGGATGTCGGCATTGACAAAGCTGAGCACTTTGAGCGCATTGTCCGTTATTTTATCGAGAATCTGGTTGCCGCCAACCGTGGTAATCCCCCGGATCTCCAGCTGCTCCGGATGAGCCAGCGCAAGCAGAATGGCAATCGCGTCATCATGCCCCGGATCGCAGTCAATAATGATAGGTGTTGGCATCGTCGTCGCTCCCTTGTAGGTTTAACTTTAAAATAAAACGAAATTGAACCTGCTCCAATTGTGGTGGATCGTAACTGCGGGGAATGTTTGGACTTCCGGCCGCTGTTGTCTGCAGATTTCTTAATTTATACCGTTGTTTACGGTTGAAATCCGCAGACAAAGGCGGTCGCTATCGCTCCTCCAGTTCCAAACTTCCCCTCCGTTACTCACATCTGCTTGTCTTTCTATTTATTTCGTTGTATATAGGCGGCCTGCCCCAACTATTTGGTAGTAGTAGTCTTCAGCTTCTTGTTCTTCTTCCGCGTTTCGGATACGGCGTAAATGATCAGACCGATGACGGTCGCCACATAAGGAAGCGTAGCAATCAGCTCCGCCGGAATCTTCAATACCTGGAGGGCATTGGCGAGCGCGTCGGCGGCTCCGAACAGGAGAGAAGTTAACGCCGTTCCCACTGTCGTGCTCCGGCCCATCGATTCGGCGGCAATCGCAATCCAGCCCCGGCCGGCCACCATATCGCGGGTGAACAGTGACAGATAGCCCATCGACATGTAGGCTCCGCCCAAGCTGGCGAAGAACCCGCTGAGCAGGAGCGCGGTATACTGGATTTTGATCACACTGACTCCGACCGACTGGGCCGCATGCGGGTTTTCGCCTACCGAGCGGATACGCAGCCCAAGCGGCGTGCGGTTCAGCAGATAATAAACCACAAGCACAGACAGAATCGAGAGATAGGTCAAAATATGATGGCCTGACAGAATCGGGCCCAGCACCGGAATATCCTTCAGCAGCGGAATCTGCACACTCGGCAGTACCTTGCTCGCTAAGGAAGTGGATGAGCCCTTATCTCCGCTAAGCAGATACAGAATGAATACCGTACCGCCTGATGCGAACATATTAATCGCCACACCGCCAAGAATGATATGGGTCTTGAATTTCAAGGTGAAAAAAGCCAAAATCCCCGCAATAAGTGTTCCCGATAATACCGCTCCGAGCAGTCCGACCCAGGCGCTATGCGTATAGGCGCTCACAATGACACCAGTCAAAGCGGAGACGAGCATAATCCCTTCCATCCCGATGTTGATGATGCCGGCGCGGTTCGAGATCAGCGCACCCAGCGCGGCGAACAGGATCGGCGTCGTCACCCGCAGCACCGAAAAGGCAAAATCCGTCGTCAGAATGACGTTCAGCAGACTGTTCATGCTTCCTTGGCCTCCTTCAGCAGCATCCGGTTTTTCCAGAACTTGAGGAATTGCTCAGCGGAAATCAGCAGAATAATAACGGCTTGAATAATGGAGATCATCTCGGACGGCACATCGGACAGACGCGCCATCAGATCGGCGCCAATCCGGATATAGGCCAGAAAGAGCGCGGAGGCGATAACGGACAGCGGGTTGTTTTTGGCCAGCATCGCTACCAGTGCACCATCCAGGCCATACCCCGGCAGGGAGGTCCACTGGAACCGGCTGTACATCCCGAGCACTTCTACCGAGCCGCCCATACCGGCAATAAAACCGGCGATCAGGTGGACCAGAATAATCACCTTGGCCGTCTTCATTCCCGAATAGCGGGCGAATTCGCGGTTGGCCCCTGTCATCCGCAGTTCATAACCCCACTTGGTCCGGTAGAGAAACAGGTGGGCCAGCACAATCAGCACCAGCACAATAATCAGTCCGGTATGAATCCGCGTGCCAGCAAATAGCTTGCTGAGCTGCGCGGTCTTTTCAAATTTAAAAGAGACGTTGGCGAAGGCCTTGGCATCCCGCAGATGGTAGTTCAACAGGTACAGCCCCACGCCAAACAAAATATTATTGAACATCAGCGAGGTTACCAGTTCATTGGCGTTCCATTTGGCTTTGAGAATGCCGGGAATCGCCGACAGCAGCGCGCCCGCGATGGAGCCTGCGGCAATCGCCGCCAGCGGATGCAGCCATCCGCCCAGACTGAGGTGAATCGCCAGTACAGAAGCAACGACACCGGAGAAATAAAAAATCCCCTCCGCCCCCAGGTTGAACATATTGGCCCGGAACAGGAGCGAGACGGCCAGCCCCGTGAACATCAGCGGGATCGCCATCTCAATGACGTTGCCGATATGCCCCTTGGTGGATAACGGCTCCAGCAGGAAGATGCCGATGGTCTTCACCGGCTGGTCGCTGACAAGCGAGATGATCAGAAAGGCAATAATCAGCGCTATGACGATAACCGCCGCCGTCCGGATGGCCTCGAAGTATTTGACTTTAAACATGGTTTACGGCCCTCCCGGTCTGCTCTTTGTCCTGCCGGTGGATTCCCAGCATATACAGTCCCAATTCCTCCTCGCTTACCGCAGAAGGTTGATCAAAATAGGCGACAATTTGACCTTCATACATGACAAGGAGGCTGTCGCTAAGCTCCAGAATTTCATTCAAATCCGCCGATACCAGCACAATGGCGCAATGATCCGAGCGAAGCTCCAGCAGCTTCCGGTGAATGAATTGCGCAGCGCCGATGTCAACGCCCCGGGTCGGCTGCTCGGCAATGAGCAGCTGCGGATTCGTGGAGCATTCCCTGGCAACAACCACCTTCTGCATGTTGCCCCCGGACAGCATGCCGATGGGCTGCTGCGGGCCGGAGCAGCGCACCTTGAACTCTTCTACCAGCGAAGCGGCCAGAGCGGCAATCTTCGAACCATTGAGAAATGGCCCCTTATTCATATCCTTCGAACGATACCGCGTAGAAATCAGGTTGTCGGCAATGCTGGCCTCTCCAGCAGAGCCCTGGCGCATCCGGTCTTCGGGGATATAAGACACCCCCAGACCGCGGATGTCCAGGATATCCGCATCACGGATATCCGTCCCTTGTACAAGCACTGATCCGCTGGCGGATACTCCGCGAAGGCCGCCGGTCAGCGCCTCGACCAGCTGTGTCTGCCCGTTCCCCTCGACACCGGCGATGCCGACAATCTGTCCTTCGCGGACCGAGAAGCTGACCTCGGACAAAAGCGCTTTTCCCAGACTGTCTGTGACTCCCAGCCGATCCACCGCAAGCACCGGCTTACCGGGGGAAGTCTTGTCCTTCTCATATTTCAGCACCACATCCCGGCCGACCATCAGCCGTGAGATTTCCTGCTCGCTCACTTCGCTGATCTGGAAGACGCCCTCACTCCGGCCCCCGCGCATAATGGTAATCCGGTCGCAGATCGCTTTGACTTCCTTCAGCTTGTGCGAGATGAATACGATCGTGTGGCCCTGTTCCTTAAGCTGCTGCAGCTCATGGAACAGCTCCTCCGTTTCCTGCGGGGTCAGTACGGCCGTCGGCTCGTCGAGGATCAGGATTTGGGCGCCGCGCACGAGCGCCTTCAGAATCTCCACCTTCTGCTTCATGCCGACGGTCAGGTCCTCCACCTTCGCTTTGGGATTCACTGCGAGATTATATTTGCGCGCCGTCTCCTCCGTCAGACGCACTGCTTCGCTATAATCGAAGCCCACGCCTTTTCGCGGCTCCATGCCCAGCACCATATTTTCCGCCACGGTAAAAGAAGGCACCAGCATGAAATGCTGGTGAACCATGCCGATGCCGCGGTCTATCGCATCCTGCGGGGACTGGAGCTTCACTTTGTCTCCCCGGATATAGATCTCGCCGTCACTTGGCTCTTCCATCCCGAACATAATCTTCATCAGCGTGGATTTGCCGGCACCGTTCTCTCCTGCAATCGCATGGATTTCTCCTTCGCGCAAAGAAAATTCAACGTTCTTGTTCGCAACAACGCCGTTCGGATACACTTTGGTGATTCCCCGCATCTCCAGCAGAGCATTTGCCATGGGTCATCAACGCCTTTCAACTTGGGTAGTCTGCAAAAATAGGCAGCTGGAATTCTTCACTAAGGAAAAGATTCCAACTGCTTAGCCGGCTTACCGGTATGATTTAAGGTTTAACGGCATTACGGATGGCTTCAACTTCGGAGGTTTCCATGCCCATCGCGTTGTCGACCTTAATTTCCTTGCTGATCAGCTTCTGCTTCACTTCTTCCACTTTGGCCTGCAGGTCTGCCGGAAATACATTCTTGTAAATGTCATTTTCAGCGATGCCTACGCCATCTTCCACAAAGCCCAGCACATCGCGTTTGCCCATCTCCAGCGTGCCGTCCTGCAGTTTTTTCACGGCGCCGAGAATGGCCATGTCGATCTTTTTAATGGCGGAGGTGACAATCAGATTGGCTTTTGCACTATCCGTGTCCTTGAGCAGCATTGCCTGGTCGGAATCGACGCCGATCGCGTATTTGGTCTTCTCTTTCGCTGCATCAAAAATCCCAAGTCCCGTACCGCCCGCGACGTTGAAGATCACATCCACGCCCGAGTTGTACTGGATCAGCGACAATTCCTTGCCCTTCGCCGGGTTCACAAAGTCGCCCGCATACGATACGGCCACCTTCACTTCAGGATCAACATACTGCGCTCCCTGAATGTAGCCGACGAGAAAGGCGTTGATTCCGGGGATATCCATTCCGCCCACGAATCCGATCACGTTCTCCTTGTTGGCGTTTGGCATATTGGACTGTGTAGCAAGCGCCGCTACCGCACCTGCCAGAAATGAAACCTCATTGGTCGAGTAGGACATGTTATACATATTCTCCGGCGCTTCCTCGATGTCGGTGTCGTAGTTGATGAATTTTTTGTCCGGATTTGCTTCCGCTGTCGCATTGAACATTTCAGTAATTTCCGATCCGCCGGAGATCACAACATCCCAGTCTTCAGCAGCAATATCGTTAAAAGTCGGCTCCCATTTCGTCTTGTCCGCGCCCATTTCCACGACTTTCGTCTCCGCGCCAAGCTCGGTCTTCACCTTTTGCAGGCCGCTGTTGGCTGCATCAAAAAACGACTTATCCCCCAGCGTTCCCGGAATCAGCAGAACAACCTTCAGCTTGTCCCCTGCGGCTGCTTCTCCGCCCTCCGCATTCGTTCCTGTGTTGGCAGCATTTCCATTGCCGGACGAATTGTTTCCGCAAGCTGTAACCAGTACCATTACCGCCAGCAACAATAAAGCGAGCACATTCTTTTTCATTGTCTAAGTTCACACCCCTGTTTGTAATGGATTAACGCTGAACCAATAGCATAATGTCCCAATTGCACGTTTTGTTTATCGGGCAGCAGGGAGCAGCATTCATGAAAGACGGTTGAAATTCTGAAAACAAGCAAATTACTATGAAAAGCAAACATTACATGTTACATTTCGACCTTAAACCGGGTAAATTCCGAACAAGATGGCCAGTCCAGTTGTGAATCTTCGGTTTAATTGATAAGATCATAACAAATGAAAGCATAAATATTTATATATTTTCGGTCAACTTTTTGTACGATTCGGCTAAATGACGATAAACGGAGGTTCATCATGGATCGGGTCCTATATATTGTAAATGCAGAGCATGAAGCGAATACTTATATTCCGCCGCATCAGCATGAATGTTTTGAGCTGGTCTATTATATTCACGGCCATGGGACTACGAGTATTGGACCGCGCAGCTTTCACTTCCGCCCCTTCACCTTTGCCCTGATCCCGCCCAATTTCAAGCATGACGAAAATCATCAGCCCAGACCGGAGGTTCTCTTTGTTGGCTTTCACTGCGGAAATCCGATTATCAATACACTGTCCGGTGTCTACGATGACGATAAGGAACATACTGTGCTGCAGACACTGCTGCGGATGAACGAGGAGTTCAAGCGCAAGCGCGACGGGTTCGCCGAGCTGCTAAATCTGCAGATGAGCGAAATCACCGTGTATCTCCAGCGGCTGCTTGCCGCATCGGATTTTCATTCCCCGGCAGAAGATCAAATGCAGTATGTACTGAATTATATGAATGAGCATTACCGCCACAAGCTTTCGATCACATCGCTGGCTGAAATGTCCGGCTACAGCTATGACCGGTTCCGGCATCTGTTCAAGGAAAGATTTGGCCATTCCCCCCACCGTTATCTTTTACTGAAGCGCCTGGATTATGCCAAGTCCCTGCTGCTGCACACCCAAATGCACATCTCCGGGGTATCTGCGGCTGCCGGGTTCGTGAACGATGCCCAATTCTGCAATATGTTCAAAAGAGAGATCGGCCTCTCCCCGCGCACTTTCCGCATCCGGAGCAAGGTCAATGAGTAGCTTTTGTACATAAAAATTGGATTTGTTCACTCCCTTGAACTCCGTCCTGTGCACTATTCTCATTTTGCTCCACTGTTCTGTTCACGATGTGAAGCTTATACTGATACTATGAACAATAGAGAAAAGCCGTGACCGTACACACGTGTACACAGTGAATTAGGGGGATGCTTATGAGACTGAACAAGGCCGGCAATAAAAGAGCGCTGTACAGCAGAATATTGGTCAGTATGACGTTATGTGTGTCCTTAACCTTCCTTGCCTCCACCATCATCTATTACAACTATTATATTGGCGTAGAAAAGACGCAGGCTTTCCGCTCCGACCTCGGCAATCTCACGCAGACGAGCAAAGAGGTGGTCAACATGACCGATGCGGCGCAATCGCTTTCATTCCAGATCTACCGCAACAGCACCGTTTCCAAAATCGTATTCTACGACAAGCCGGATATCTATGATGTCACAGCCGCCATGTCTGAACTGGGGAATTACCTCAGCTCTATGCCTTATATTGAGTCCATCTATGTCTACAATCCCAAAAGCGCCAAGCTGTACATCGCCTCCTCCCACGGCCAGAACGGTGTCTTTGCCGAGCAGGAGCTGGTGGACAGAAATATCCTGGATATTCTGAACCACTACCGGGATTACAAGCCGTTTACGCCCATTCCACGCGTGTATTCCAATGGTGCTGCGGAGAACGATCAGGTCCGGGCTTATACCTTCCTGTGCTACGATGCGATTGGCTGGGATAGGGCCATTAATTCAGCCGTAATTGTCAACATTTCCGCTCCCTGGATTAACAAAGAAATCACCAGTCCCGTGGACTCCAAGAGCGACACTTTTATTCTTGCAGATCAGGGCAAGCTGCTGTCCGTTGGCAGTCTGGAACCACACGGCTTATCTCCGCTGGAAGCAGCTTGGGTCCAGCAGCGGATTCAGGGCCGGGAGGCCGGTTATTTTATCGGCGAATTCGGCGGGGTTAACTCGCTGATCTCTTATACGGCGCCGGATGATCTAAGCTGGCAGTACGTGCGCATCACACCCTATGATATCATCACCAAACAGACCAACAGCATCCGCAACGCTACCTTACTGATTGCTGCGCTGATTTTCGTAGGAGGCCTGGCCTTTTCCTGGCTCATGTCGCGCAGAGTGTACCTGCCGATTGACCGGATTGTCCGGGAAATGAATATTCTGGAATGTGAAAAACGCGACAGCATGTTCACCATCCGGCAAAATACGCTGCGCGATCTGATCCTCGGCCTCAAGCCGCTGCAATCGATCCAGCAGGTAGAGAAGCTGCGGCAGCTTGGCATTCATTTTACCTTTAACGATGATTACCGCCTGATTCTGCTGCGGATTGACAATTATCAGGAGTTCAGAGAATCCCGCTCCTCGTATCTGCTTGCCTATAAGTTCGCTATTATGAACATTGCTTCAGAGATTTGCGGCCAGACCTACCGTGTAGAGACCGTAGATATGAATGATGACGGCATCCTGGTGCTTCTGAATATTGTGGACCCCAAGGAATACACGGACACAGAACTGATTGAGACACTGCTCCGCCAGATTCAGCAGGCCTGCTCCGATTATTTGAAGGTCAGCCTGACTCTTGCCTACAGCCATATTGACCGCAATCCCGTGCAGCTGCACCAGCTCTACAAGCGGGTTAGAGAAGCGTCGAACCACAGACTGTTCTACGGCCATGGCTGCATCATCAGCGCCCAGTCCATCTGTGCCCTACAAGCTAACCTCTATCACTACCCTACCGAAAAAGAGAAAAAACTTACCGACGCGCTGATGAGCGGCAAAATAGACGAGGCCCGGGAGCAGTTCAGCAGCATTATCCGGGAGACGGCAGACTACCCTTTTCCATCAGTGCAGCTGGCTGTATCCAGACTCAGTGTGACCATCAAGGAGATCATCATCAATATCCAGAAACGTAACCGTTTACAAAACGATGGAACGGCTGAACTGCCCGCTTTGGATTCGGTAGAAACCGTTGATGCCCTGGAGCAGGCCTTTTTCGCTCTCTTTAGTGAAATGCATGAACAGCTGGCTGAGAAAAAAAGCTCTAAGCAGCATGACCTGGTCCGCCAGATCAATCAGAAGATCAACGATGCTTATATGGAGCCGGGTCTAAGCCTGAACCAGATTGCTGATGAACTGGATATGTCGCCGATCTACATCAGCCGCCTCTATAAGCAGCAGACACTGACCAGTATCGTGGATGTCATTCTGGAGGTGCGGATGCGCGAGGTCTGCAGCCTGCTGGAGAGCACCGCTCTGCCGGTGACCACCATCGCCGAACGCTGCGGCTTCACCAGCAGCTCCTATCTGCACCGGATGTTCAAGCGCAGCTTTGGCACAACGCCCACCGACTACCGGCGTTCCAGGCAGGCATAGTATCATCTTAAGACACCTTTAGGGTTGTCTTTGTATTATTAGGTCAGCCAGAAACTACTGGTTGGCCTATTCTTGTATGTGTTTTAAATTAGTAAAAAAATCAATCGTTTTTCGGGTCAGCTCCGTCTTACTTGTGAAAACATATTTCGAGGCGACTTCTTCCAGAGATCGACACAAACAAGGAAGAGGGGGCGGTGAATGGTGGAGAAAACAATGAACAAGGCCAATACAGCGGATTTTACGCTAACGGATGAAGAGGTATTCTTTCAGCAGCTTGCGGGCGAGCACCGTAAACTGTATGCAATCGCGTACAGCTATCTGCGTTCCGAAGCGGATGCCCTGGAAGCGGTGCAAGAAGCCTCGTGCCGGGCCTGGATAAAGCGCAAAAAGCTCAAAAACGAGCAGGCCTTCACATCGTGGCTAATCCGGATTATCATCAACTGCTGCATGGATGAGCTGCGGCGCAAAAAGCGCGTCGTTCCGGCGGAGAAGCTGGAGGAGAAGGAAGCCCAGGAGATGAGGAGCAGCGATCGTCTCGATCTGGAGCGGGCGTTGAACCGGATGAAGCCGAAATACCGGCATGTCGTGATGCTCAAGTATTACCAGGATATGACGACCGCCGAAATTGCCAAGGTACTGAATAAGCCCGAAGGCACGATCAAAACCTGGCTGCGTGAAGGACTCAAGCTGTTGCGGAACTATTTGTGAGCATATGGGAGGTGGCTGAAATGTTGGAAAAAGAAGAACGTATCCTGAAACAGGATGCCCAGGAGGTCAATCTAAATGCGGAGACGATTCGGGAAATGAAAATTTATAATGCAATGCGCAGCGGAATGGCGCAAGGAAAAACACGCAGCAAACGGCGTTTCTATTCCTATGGGGCGGGGGCCGTATTAGCCACGGCCGCAGCTATTTTTCTGGTTTTCTTCTCCATCGGCCTGCCAGCCGGAGGTACAGATGATTCCGACCTCGGCGGTTCAGTGCAGGCGGCCAGCACCAAAAGCTGGAATGATTTTGCGGCCTATCGCAAACAGCCATTAAAGAATCGACTGGTTGCCGACATACTGGAACGAAATCTGGTCAAACCGGTCCGTCAAAGCGCAACAAACAAAGGATACCGCATGGATGTGGATGGCGCCGTCACAGATGGCCGTAAAGTGTATATCCTGTTCAGCGTGCAAAACGATACGGATAAAGAAGTTGAGCCTGCGGATACGAAAATTCAATTCGGTGACTTCGAGGTTCCATATCCGCATCGAGGCGCAGCCCTGGAAATGGCATACGATAGCGACTCCCGGATTCAGCCCGGCCAAAGCAAGGATTTTATTTATTCCACCAACTATCCGACTTCCATCGCCTATTCCAAGGATGTGAAGTTCACTCTGATTCTCACCGGAACGTCCGGCCAGGCGCTCGCTTCCAGCAGCAACAAGTACCGGACCGGCCTGGAGGTATCGTTCAAGCTTGATCCGGACAGATTCAAAGACCAGGAGGAGCATACGCTGCCTGTGGATCGCACGCTTACGGTGGACGGTCAAAAGATCAAAGTGCGTCAAGTGCAATATACTCCATTGAATACCTATGTCGATCTGGAGTATGACAAGGCGAACACCAAACGGATTTTCAGCCTGCTTAATCCCGTTCTGATCGCAACAACCGGGAGTCAAACCGATAAATTGGTTTATCCGGGCAGAATCACGGCCGATAATTCCGAGGTGTACAAAGACCACTCGCAGGTAACGCTGGTGTTCAGGTATACCGAACTTAACCAGCCGGACTCCACCACGCTGAAGATTGCCGGTATCTCGGCTCTGGAGCCGGACCGCATGAAATTTGTGGTCGATCTGAACATGCAGCAAGTTATTGAAGCGCCGACAAACGATTTTGAAATTGTCACATCCAAGCAAGAACATAATGCAACAGAGGCAGAGATTCTGCTGCGGCGCAAGGTGACCAACCTGTTTTATTATACCGATTCGCAAGGGGCGGTGCAGACGGAGTACATCGGCGCAGGACTGACCGATAAATTTACCGATGCGAACAGCCAGGTGCATGAAAGAACGAATCGAGAAACAGCACTACACAATTTCGGCGGCACGACGATTTCTAGAGATGGTACGGAAATGGATGAGATGAGTTTATATTTTGACAGTCAAGCTGCAGATTACCCGCAGCCGCTTACAATATCGGTTGAACGCATTTGGAATCCAATCTTGGAGACGCAGAGTATCGAGCTGTTCTCCAAGAAATAGAAGCTTACCGCAGATATCGCAAAAGCGTGTATCCCTTAGAATAGATAATCTCCAGATACTCGGACTCGGAGACACACTCTTCCCTCCTCCCCTTTGTCCCGAAAGATGACAAAGGGGCTCTTTGTCTTGTCCTGATGAACTTAGGAATTACCATAAAGGTGTATAGTAACGGAGGGGAAGTTTGGAACTGTAGGAGCGAACGCGTCCGCCTTTATGTTTGGATTTCTACCGCAATCGCGGTATGAATGAGGAAATCCAAACATAACAGCGGCCGGAAGTCCAAACATTCCCTGGAGTTACGACCAGCACCAAGTATGACAGCTCCTATGTTCATCAGGACTTCATCCAAACAGCAAGAAGCCCCGCCAGCCAACAGGCTTTCGGGGCAACTCCTTTACTTAATACCTTTTTCAGCAGTATAAGCGTTCCACTGCTTCGTCCATTCGGCCTGAATCTTGTCCAGACCCGCCTGTTTGGCCTTCTGCATGAAGGTTTCAAGACCTTTGTCCACATCCGCTACCAGTCCCGCTTCCAGCGGAAACAGATACTGCTTCTCTACCTGCTCCAGAGCGGCTTTTTCTGCCTGATAGGAGGTGTAATCCTCAGCGAATCCCAGGAACAGGTCCGGCTTCTGAATCTTGTCCAGCTCCTCAAAAATCGCCTTTACCCCGTCAAAGCCCTTGTCGAACAACATGAATTCCGGATTTCTCCACGCCCAGCCGTTCATGCCCTCACGGGTGAAGCCATTGGATGTGCTGGTGCCGACCAGTTTGTAATAACCGTCCTCCACCGTGTAGTTCTTGCCTTCAATTCCGTATTGCGTCAACTGGTTATACCGTTTGTCCAGAACCAGCTTCTGATAGAAAGCGAGTGCCCGCTCAGGATTTTTGCTGCTCTTCGGAATCGCAAACCCATTGTGTATAGGATGTACGGGTGTTGCATAACCTGTGGTTTTGCCGAACGGATAGTAGGCCAGCTCCCAATCGGGATGTGTAGTGCTGATCTTCATCTTCATGTCATTGTAGCGCGTCGGGTTATCCCCGAACATGCTGGCTGCTTTGCCGGAAGTAATCGGGTCCTGCATCGTATCCTTAATGTTCAGCACATTCTTGGGAATAAAGCCTTTGTCTGCCCAGCGCTTCATGGTTTTCAGCTCTTCTTTTTGCTCATCGGATCCCCAGTAGGAGTACACTGTAGTTGGTGATTCATACTTCACGCCCATGCCGTACGGCAGAGCGCCAACCATTTTGTTCAGCTCGGTATAAATGTAATGAAGATTGTTGCCGACATCACTGTTCAGGGACATTGGCATCAAATCCGGCTCGTTTTTGGCAATGCCGTCCATGTAGGCTTCATAGCTGGCCAGATCCGTTGGGGCCGGAAGATTATATTTCTTGCGCAGATCCTCACGGTATACAAAACCGTTGGTCACATATTCTTTATAGGTCGCTGGTACCGTGTAGATTTTGCCGTCCACCTTCACATCTTCCCACATGGTTTCAGGAACGAACTTTTGCAGCTCCGGTGCAGCCTTGGGCAGCAGATCATCGATAGCCAGGAACGCGCCGCGTTTGGCATAGGATTGATACTGGGTCCAGTCCGCTGTAAAAATCAGATCAATCGCTTGGCCCGAAGACAGCAGCAGCTTGTATTTCTGATCCCAGTCCGTCCAGCTCGTATAATTGAACTTCACGGTAGCATTCAAATCTTCCTGAGCCATTTTATTGATTTCGTCCTGAATCACCGGCAGATCCTTGGGAGCGTCGCCAAGCATGTAGAACTGCAGCTCCACCTTCTTCGAGGTGTCGATTCCGGTGTCCGCTGCAGCTGCGGCGTTGCCGTCTGTTTTCACAGCACTATTGCTCTCGCCCTCTGGCCCCGCGCTGCCTTTGTTCCCGTTGCTGTTATTGCCGCCGCATCCCGCAAGAAGCGAAAGGGCCAGCGCAGTCGTTGTAAGCGTTACCAGAGTTTTGCTGCCTGTTTTCTTTTTCATATGAACCCTCCTAAAAGTTTTGTAAGCATAGCTCCCTGCATTCACTTCGTAACAAAACTGATCTCATCTTGTAACTCTATGTTAGCCGAATAACAGAAGCGCGGTAATGGTGCTTTCTGCCATACGGTTCTAACCTTTTACAGCCCCGATCGTCAGCCCCTTCACAAAATAGCGCTGGATGAACGGGTACAAAAACAGGATGGGTCCGGTAACAATGATAGCCATCGCCATCTTGGTCGATTCGGTAGGCAAATCGCTGCCCAGGCTTACTCCGGTACCTGCGCCCATATTGGCAATGAAAGCCGCCGAATTGATGACATTGTACAGATGGAACTGCAGCTGGTACTTATGGGGGTCATTGATGAACAGTGAAGATGAGAACCAGTCGTTCCAGTAGGCCAGAGCCAAGAACAAGCCGACCGTGGCGATGCCGGGCATCGACAGCTGGAGCACAATCCTCCAATAGATTTTGAAATCACCGGCCCCGTCGATCTTGGCGGATTCGAACAGCTCCTCAGGAACGGCGGAACGGATGAAGTTCTTCATCAGAATAATCAGGAACGGCGTCATCAGCCCCGGAAAGATCAGCGCCCCGTACGAATCGGTGAGATGCAGATATTTAGTCATCATAATGTACCAGGGCACCAGTCCCCCGCCGAACAGGGTGGTGAAGTAGATGTAGAACGAGAAGGTATTGCGGTATTTGAAATCCTTGCGGGCCAGCACATAACCGGCCATCGTCATAAAAAACAGCCCCAGTGTCGTGCCCGTCACCGTTGTGAACAGCGTAACGCCATAGGCCCGCAGCACCTCATCCGGGAAGGTGAACACCGTTTTGTACCCCTCCAGCGAGAATTGCGCCGGTATCAGATGATACCCGTCCTTAATGATCGAATCATTGGCCGTCAAGGAAGCCGAAATAATCAGCAGGAACGGAACCAGGCAGGCCAGCGAGCCGAGAATGATAACCGTATAGGCAAGCCCCTGCAGCAGCCTTGTATAATGATCGTCTTTGATATGCATGCTTTTTTTCTCCTTCCGTATCGTGTCCGGCAGCTCCTAGAACAAAGCGTAATCATCGTTTATTTTGCGGATAATGTAGTTGACCGTCATGATCAGAATGAAACCGAACAGCGATTGATACAACCCGGCTGCCGTGGCCATTCCGATGTCAAAGGTAACCTTAAGCGAGCGGAAGACATACGTATCCAGAATATCCGTGGTATTATAGAGCACCCCGTTGTTGCCAATCAGCTGGTAAAAGAGGTCAAACTGCCCCTTCATGATACTTCCCAGCGAGAAGAGCAGCAGCACAATAAAGGTTGATTTCAGCATCGGCACCGTGATATACCAGATCCGCTGGAAGATATGCGCACCGTCGATTTTAGCCGCTTCATAATATTCGTCGCTGATGCCCGTAATGGAGGCCAGGTAGATGACCATGCTGTACCCGAGATTTTTCCAGAGATAGAATACGATAATCAGGAAGATCCAGACGACCGGTTTGTTGTAGACATCTACAGGACCCGCTCCGAATTGGGCCAGCAGCGTATTTAAGAAACCGTTATCATAATTGAACACATTGTATACGATAACACTCAGAATCACGAAGGAGACGAAATACGGCAGGAACATGATCGACTGGGTCAGCTTTTTGAACCATTTGACACGCAGCTCACTGAGCAGAATCGCACAGACGATAGCCAGCACGTTCCCCAGCAGAATAAACGCCAGGTTGTAGCCGATGGTATTAAGTGTAAGCTTCACCAGTGTGCCGGACTTCCAGAGAAATTCGAAGTTCTTGAGCCCCACAAAGGGTGCATCGAACATTCCGGAATTGAAATCAAATTGGGTAAACGCGTAATACACGCCAACCATCGGGAAATACGAATTGACCAGAAAAAACAGCAATGTAGGCAGCAGCATCAGAAAAAGAACCCGGTTATGGACCAGCTCATGCAGAAAACCCTTTTTCCTCTTCTTCTCTGTCCTTGCCCCCGTCTCTGACGGCAGCTGCCCCGCCCCCTTAATAGGAAGCTCTATGGCGAGCACTGTTCCGGTCTTGCGTTTACGGTGTCTCAAAGCCTTCACCCTCCTGTTACTTTATATCATTCATTGCGGCGGCATACGCCTTCCTGCCACCGCTTGGACGCCTGAAGCTGTACCCGGAAGCTCCGTCCAATGTATGTTCTGAGTATAGAAGACACCTCTGCAGGGTGAACAGTGCAGCTTGGGGGTATTCCTGCATTATGTGGAGTATCGGCTGGTGCACTTTTCTGACTTTTGTGGAGAAAATAAAGAATGAACCGCAAAAAGCCCCGCAAGCGCTCCTTTTCAGGATAGCTCCGGGGCCTTTTCCCACCTATTTAAACCATCACTTCCTTGCCGCCTGCTCTTGGGCCGCCCTCTCCAACGACGCAAAATACGCAATCTTATGCTCAATCTTTTGCGCAAAGCTCTGAAAAAACTTAATCTTCTCATCAATTTGCAGCTTATGGGCCTGAAGCAGCTTCCGCTGGTCCGGCAGCGCTTCCACCCCTTCCCGGGATAATGCAATGAACTGCTTAATCTCAGCAATCGGCATTCCCGTATCCTTCAGGCAGCAGATCAGTGAGATCAGCTCCAAATCCTCATCATGAAAACAACGGTTACCATGTTCATCCCGTGCTACAACAGGCAGAACTCCCTCCCTTTCATAATAACGCAGTGTATATTGGCTAAGTCCGCTCTTTTGTGCTATGGTTTTGATGCTGTAACCCATGTGTCAGCTCCATTCCGCCGCGTAAGCTCCGGCTAATTGATCTACCTTTAAATTAACACCAATACGATCCTATTAAAAGCCCGCCTGGAAATCTATTGACTTACACCTAACTCTAAGGTCTAAAATTTACAGCGTACCTTACATTTAAGGAGTGAATAATTAATGGTAAAAACAATTAACGTGGGTAACGGCACATTAGAGGTTGCCGAGATTTCATTAGGCTGTATGCGGATTGCCGATTTGTCGGCCAAAGAAGCTGACGTTCATATTCACAGTGCTCTGGAAGCAGGCATTGATTTTTTTGACCATGCGGATATCTATGCCGCCGGCAAGGCCGAAGAAGTGTTTGGCGAGGTTGTCGCCAGCAGTCCAGGTATGCGCGATAAGTTGATGATTCAGACGAAATGCGGCATCCGCCAAGGCTTTTTTGACTTCTCCAAAGAGCATATCGTCTCCTCCGTAGAGAACAGCCTGAAACGCCTGAAGACCGGCTACGTGGATGTGCTTCTGCTGCACCGTCCAGACACCTTAATGGAGCCGGAGGAAGTCGCCGAAGCCTTCGATTACCTGGAACAAAAAGGCATGGTCAAGCACTTCGGTGTCAGCAACCAGAACCCGCTGCAAATTGAGCTGCTCAAAAAAAATGTCAAACAAAAGCTGCTCTTCAATCAGCTGCAGCTGAGCATTATGTTTTCGGGCATGATTGACTCCGGCTTCAATGTGAATATGACGAACTCCGCTTCCGTTGTGCATGACGGCGGCATTCTGGAGTACAGCCGTCTGCATGACATGACCATTCAGCCTTGGTCCCCGTTCCAATACGGCTTCTTTGAAGGCGTATTCCTGGGAAATGACAAGTTCCCGGAAGTGAACCAAGTCATTAACCGGTTGGCTGACGAAAAAGGTGTTGCCGACACGGCCATCGCTATCGCCTGGCTCCTAAGACACCCGGCCAAGATGCAGCCGATTGTAGGCACTACCAACACCAAGCGCCTGCTCGACATTGCCAAAGCTTCGGATATCACGCTCTCCCGGGAAGAGTGGTATGAGATCTACCGGGCAGCGGGCAATAAGCTTCCTTAACGGGCTCACACTCATACTGATAACGATCAGACGTTTATCACACACTGCCTTTTCCTCTTGGGAAAGGCATGTTTTGATAAGCCTACTGCCTTTTACAATGCGATTATAGATGATAGTTGGTGAGAAGATGTTCAAAATAGGAGAATTTTCTAAATTAACACAAATTTCAATTCGAATGCTCCGATACTATGATGAAACAGGACTTTTGAAACCAGCAGAAATCGACAAGTGGACAGGATACCGTATGTATTCGGTCGAGCAAATCCCTATTCTTAATAAAATTGTTTATCTCCGGGATAGTGGATTTAATGTTTCGGAAATTGCGGTAGCCCTTGACAAAATGGATGATAAATCGCTTATAGAGCAGCTTGACTCAAAATATGCGGAAATAGAAGAGATAATTCAAATTAACATCGGGAAGTTAAGGAAAATTGAACTCGCTAAAAAGGAACTTTTGGGGCAGAAAAATGAAATTCACTATAACATCTCCATTAAATCCATTCCGGGTTATCAAGTCCTATCCCTGCGCAGAATCATTCGGGACTATTACGCCGAGGGTGAACTATGGCAAGAGTTATCTGCTTTTGCCGCAGAAAATCAGATACATATTTCCAGCAATACTTTTTCTATTTATCATGATATAGAGTACAAAGAAACTCATGTTGATGTTGAGCTATGCCTTCCAGTAAACAAGCACGGGAAAAGTGCAAATGGTTTTACCTATCGAAATACCAAGCCTATACCCACGATGGCTTGCACTATGGTATATGGCGATTTTTCTAATATAGCAGGAGCATATATAGCTTTTGCTGAATGGCTGCAAAAGAATAGCCAATATAAGATGTCGGGGCAAACGCGGCAAATCGTACACCGTGGCCCGTGGAATGAGAATAATCCAGAACAATACTTGATCGAACTTCAAATACCGTTGGAGATTATATAGGAACGTCTTGCATTTTGCAGGACGTTTTTCTTGTCCTCTTGACTCTCACATGGTGTGAGGGCTTACGCTGTACCTACATCGAATTGAGGAGGATATGATATGAGTAATTTAGAAGTACATTCCATTGGTACGGTTCACAACAACCAGAGCGGTACATACATTACGTTGGAAAAAAACTTCATTCCAGCTTTACAAGCATTAGAGGGTTTTAGCCATATCAATGTACTTTGGTGGTTCAGCGATTATGACGACGAGCATTCACGCTCCGTACTGCAAACCGAGTCACCCTATAAAGGCTCTCCCGAAGTCATGGGGATTTTTGCTACAAGGTCACCTATGCGTCCTAATCCGATAGCGCTGACCGCAGTGGAAATTATCCAAACTGACTTTGAAAAAGGTATAATTCAAGTGTCATTTATGGATGCATATGACAATACTCCCGTTCTTGACATCAAGCCCTACACGCCCAGCCTGGACAGGGTTGAAACCCCAGGTGTTCCGGCATGGTGCAGCAATTGGCCAAAAAGCACCGAAGATTCTGGTTCCTTTAATTGGGCAGAAGTTTTTAATTTTTAAGCCAAAGAGCACGCTCCGGCACAGATAGCCGAAATCTTAGCAGATCGAATTATTCAGGCGGTATAGCATATTGTAATGCTATACCGCCATCCCACATCTTACAAAAGATTCCTATGGCAGCCCAGTTAACTCACGGTTTTACGGGTTTTCATTTTCCTACATCCTGTACGTTTGTTTTACTTGAGATAAGTCCCAGTCTCTCCAATACCGCCTTTGCCGTTCAGGACATAAACCCTTGCATTCCCTTTGCCGGAGCATGTCAGGGTAATCGTACCGTTGGTAACGGTTTTGGCATCGCCAGTCACCGCATCCACATAGGTTCCGTTCGGAATCCCGGTAAAGGTAGCATTTCCCGAAATCGTAACCAAGGCAAAACTGTCAATGCCTTTGGCGCTGTCGGTGTATCTTCTCTTAAATGCCAGGTTCCCTGATACATTCTCTGTAGAATACTGTCCTTTCTGTAAGGCTGGAACCGCTCTTCTGATCAAATTCAGCTGTCTGATATGTTTCGCCAATGGATAATTGAGCGATTCTGCAAGTGTGCCGGTTGCATTCGTATATCTGCCGAAATCCTGGACCGTAACACTGCCTTCGATGTGATCGCCAAAGTAAGCACGGCCTGTTGCGCTGAGCGGTGCGTTTGGACCTACATCGAGGGGTACCCCCTTCTTGAATTCGATTTCTGAGCCATAGAAGATGGCGGGAATTCCCCGGAAGGTGAACATCAGCGCAAGATTCTCAGCCCAGGTGTCCTGTGTACCCGCAAAACGTTGATTCTCCGGAGCCTGGTCTGGTGCATAGTCGTGAGAGTCGACATAGGTTACATTCCAGGTTGCATCATTATAGAATTGGTCACCGCTTCTCATACTGAAGGCTTCCTGTGCTGTCTTGAAAGCCCAGTGCATCGGGAAATCAATCACATCCATACCCGATTTCATCGAATAGTCAGGCGCATGATAGGTATTGCCGTTTAGGAAAGCATTGTTTGAAGTAGGCTGGCCTGCTGTAGTAGAGTTGTCTGCCCACTCCTGTTCAACCGATGCCTTGTTGGAAGCGTAATCATTTGTGTTATCGCCCGGATACGGTTTCGAAGCTTTCCAGGTATAAAATGGCGTCGATATTGCCGGAATCCCGCTGTTCCATACATCTCTGTACCGGGTGGCCACTTCACCAAAGATGAAGAAGTCCGAGCCTCCTCGTGCCTTCCAGGCAGGAATAAAGTATTTATTGTAAATATACCGGCTCACATGCTTCACTGTATCAAGACGGAAAGCGTCAACACCCATATCAATATATTGGTTATAGGAGTCTATCAGATATTGGTCAACTACAGGATTCTCTGTGTTGAGGTCAACGCAGTCTCCGGCAATCTGTCCTGTCTGTACGGTGTAAGATTCCCAGGAAAGGCTTTTCTCCGTATGGTAGATGTTATTGTTCGTCTCCGCTGTCTTCATTAAGGCAATTCTTGCCTGATATTGCTGATCGGGTGTCATGGAATCATAGTTGGACGGCAGCTTATCCGTTATTTTGAGCATGTTGCTGACGGTATCCGGCTTGGTCTCATCTTTCTTGAACATGGGCAACAAATTCTCTTCACCGAAATTACCGGTATGATTGACAACGACATCCTGAATAATTTTCAGCCCTTTGGCATGCGCTGCATTGATTAAATCTTGATAGGAAGCACCCGCAGATTCATACCTTGGGTCTACTTTGGCAAAATTGATCGCGTGGTACCCATGATAATCATAACCGCTCGCATTCTGCACAATAGGAGTAATCCAGATGGCACTGAACCCGAGGGCTTTGATGTAATCCAGCTTTTGAATCAGTCCCTTGAAATCCCCTCTCCAAGCCGGGTCGGAGTCCGGATTATTCGCCTTGGCATCATCCCATGCGTGTACGTTGTTACTTGGATCGCCATCATAGAACCGCGAAGTGATCACGAAATAAATGCTGTCTTCCCGGAAATCCCCCGACTTTCCAATGTTGTAGACAAAGCTTTGTGTGGTTTGATTTCCGGCGCCGTCTATTACAAGAAACTTCAAAGTGGTGGTTTTGGAGATAAGTATGGAAGGTCCCGTCAAGCCGGCCAGTGCGTTGCCTGAAATATAGGCTTTAGAACTTGCAGATGGTTCGGTACCATCATCGGTATAATATGCCTTTGTGGTTGCTGCCTTGTTATCTTTTATGTTAAAGGATACGGTAACCGCAGTATCGGAATGCCCCACAGGCAAATTCGCAGTGATGGTTGGAGCTTGTAAATCGGCATTTAAGTCAATCACATAAGCGAAAGAAGCTACATTTCCTGCTTGACCCAATGAATTCACACCAAAAGCCTTGATGGTCATAGAGGAAGCCACCTGAATTGGCGAGGTATACAAGGCCGATGCTGTCGTAGGTGTTGAACCGTTGGTTGTATAGTAAATTTTATCGCCGCTATGGGTACTGGAAAGCTTCACCGTCTGGGCAGAATCGTATGTTTTCGGCGCAGGAGAGACTGAAATCACTGGAATTTTGGGGAGCTCCGGGTTGACTTCATACCACACGTTATCCGTGTAAAACCAGGACTCCTTCACACTGCGGGACAAATCGCCCGTCTGTTTACCGCTGCCGTCATTAAAAATCAGACTGGCACTGGTTGCTCCGGCAATCGTATAGCTGTACCAGTCATTTCCGTCGGAATTCATCAGAATTCCCGGCCATGCCCCGCTTGTCGGAATGGTTGCAGGACTTAGATTCCAGTAATGGATTCGCAATGAATTCCAGCTTGAAGGTTTCTTCACGTGAACCGTTAACCCGGCTGCGGTTGCTGTGGGTGTCGGTGTTACGGTTGCTGTCGGTGTTACAGTAGCTGTCGGTGTTGCAGTTGCAGTTGCTGTAGGTGTTGCGGTAGCTGTCGGTGTTACTGTGGGTGTGGGTGTTGCCGTTGCTGTAGGTGTTACAGTTGGGGTGGGTGTTGCCGTTGCTGTAGGTGTTGGAGTAATTCCAGCGGAAAGTGTCATGTAATCAATATTAATACTTCCGCTGTCAGTGGAATCATATTTGTATGCAATCGTATTATTCCCTGCCAGTAAGGAGAGTGTTTCAGTTTGGTCACCCCAGGTGTTCCAGTTTGTCAGGCTTGCCAAGGTTGTCTGTTTAACTTTGCTTCCGTTGACGTATATGGAAACTGTCTTCGCACTTCCGCTTGCATTAGCGTAATGGAGAGCGGCATTATAAGTGCCTGCTGCTGAAGCCTGAACGGTAAAAGTTGCAGTTGCTCCAGGAACGTTGTATCCGTCCACAAACCCGGTCCCGGAATATCCGGTATGATCGGTATTTACCTTAGCCCCTCCAGACAAAACCGCGCTTTCAGCTTCATGCTTCCCCTCAACCGGTATAACTACCGTCCAGTTCTTCCCGCCATTACTATCCCAATAATCCGTAGGCGCCGTAATGTGATAGCAATAAATTAGTGTAGCACCTTCTGGCACACTAATGTTTGCAGTAAATGTAGTCCCGCTCTTAGTCATAACCGTGTCCGTAGAATCTGTCCAGTTATTCGCAGTCCAATGCACCGTCACGGCAGCTGCCGTAGAATTCGTATAGGTTACTGTATAATCGGTATTGCTTGCAGATGCCCCGCCGGATAGACCAAACAAGCTAAAACAAAGGGCAAAAATGACTAACCATGAAATATAGGACCTGGTTTTTTTTCTCAACACGGATAAACCTCCTATGAATTTAATAGATGCGCAAACGTTTGCATTAAAGTGAAAAAAAATATGCCGCTACATTTTTTCATCAACCGCCCCCTGTTGGACATATAGAAAAGCACTCATGTACGCGCTTACAAATCAGATTGATAAACAAGCCACGAAGAAATTCAAATTCCGCATACAGTGGACTTTTTCCTTTTCTGATTATAATCCCCATCTTTTTCCTGGTCAATGATAATTTGAACGTTTGTGAAAGCGTATGCATCAAATCTTCAGGCAAAACCCAACCTGCACGCGCCGATCGGGTAAGCTATGAATTTCCGCTTGGAGAATCAGACATGAAAAGCTCTTGAAATCCCATTAATAATAAGGAAGACCCCGATGACTCTTAATATGACTCTGGAGGTTCTATCATCTTTTCTGAAAATAGCCTGACCAAGGGTGCCAATAAATACGTTAATGAGAATCCCCACAATAAGCTCTACGATCCCGATTAACTCCACTATACCCAACTTAACCACTTCCCGATTCAAATTTTGAATACCCTTTAGCCCCTCAATGCCTTAAGTTCTCTGTTCATAAATAAGAGGCCGGCTGCGAGGCCTACAACCCCAATCCCTGCGAATACAACCAGCGGAACCCATTCTGAAGTCATGGGCTGATGGTCAAAAATAACAGCTGATAACGATTGGATTGCCCACGATTCTGGCGTGAACTTGGATAGGATCCGCATGAACCCTGGAGCCATTTCCATGGAGAAAAAGGAACCTCCGAGCATTCCGGTTACCGCTATGATTATTGAAGCGGAAGACGTAAACTGCTTCTGATTCCGCATAAATGGTATAACCATCATAGTAATGCTGGTTAGGGCAAATAAATAAGCAGCGAATAGAATGCCGACCGCAAGCGCATTGTCTGCGATACTAATCTTAAGTAAGTACTTACCGGCTACCAAAATGACTAGGACATGAACAGTTCCAAACAGATAGGTCGCCGTCATCTTTGCAAGCAGATATTTCTTGTAATCAACAGGCGTGCTTAACAGCCTGCTTAAGGTATTGTTTTCTCTTTCATCAATTAAGGTCCGTAAACCCTGAATGACGACGAACCAAATGAACATGACCAGAAAACCGATTAACCTCGCTGTGGCATTGTCATGGGTCTTCTCTCCATTACTTAAAGTCTGATCATCTATCGTTAGATTCGAGGCCTCATGGATGCCCTTAAATACGCTGGCTGCAATGCCTGAGCCATCTGCATTCAGTTCCGTAGAGATCACTTGTGAGTCATGAATAACTTTTTGGAGTGTGCTTACTTCACTGGTAATAATCTCTTCCAGAATTGTCCCGTCGCCGTTTTCATAATTTTGCACAAAATAAATAGATAAATCTTCACCGGATGACAGTTGGCTGCCAAACCCCTGCTTCACTACTAAACCAAAGGGAATATCCTGGTCATCAACCTTTTTTTTGATCGTAGCTTCATCGGAATGGACAATCTTTACCTGCTTATGTCCCTGGATCATATCCATAAGTTGATTCGAATACACACTATGGTCGGCATCAGCTACATATAAGCTTTCCTGACTGCTCCCCTGGGAAAAGGAAAACAAGAAGGTCAGGATTAAGGGAACTGCAATTGTTGCAAATACCGCAGTCCTATTTCGAAACATCAGCTTCAGCTGGTTTTTTACCATGACTATAAATTGCACTTTTATTCCACCTTTTTCCGCTGTATACCATAATGTTAAAGATAATAAATATCAGTCCTATACCTATAAGCTCCAACAAATCAATATACATGCCATCCAGACCTACCCCTTGGCATACCTTTAAATATGAATTTATTGCTTTACCATTAGGGATAATCTCCTGAATGACGCGCAGGCTATCCGGCAATCCGCTTTTAGTGATAAAGCTCCCGCCCAAAAAGCTGAAAATGTACAGCACAGGAGAAGCTAAGCTGGAAACAGTCACATGATCTTTCGCGATAAATCCCCATAGCAGAATAATGCTGCCGATGGCAAAAGCATAAACAATGGTAATAACAAGAAGCTCTAAAGGGTTTCCCCATTTCATCTGAAATACAACCCGGCTAATAATGATCACAACGGTCATTTGGATAACAACAGATAAAATAATCCCGAACAGTTTGCCAAGCACATACTGTATATTCAAGGTAGGTGTGGATTTGATTCGAAACAGGGTGTGGTTCTGCTTCTCGTCCACTATGCTGTGAACCAGCACAAATGCCGTCATTATGGAGAACATAACTACCATTGCGATCGAATAATACTGCATAGCATCTATGGGCACGGCTGCTTTATTGGTTGGCACCTCCGGTATTTTAAGACTGAGCTGCTTATTTCCTGAAATTAGGCTCATAACCTTTTCTATTTTGTCTTTAGGCACACTGTCTTTACTGCTTATGGTCTGGAGAATGGTCCTTTGTTCAACATTCATTGTCTTGACGCTTGCATTGAACCGGTCCAGAATAGTCGCAACTACGTCTTTATCCAAAGGCTTATCGTTGTCGCCCATCAGGACGATATTTGTTTTTTCATTATTCATGGCGGTCTTGGTGAAGGTTTCCGGTACGTATACAAATACTGCAGCCTTACCGTCTTGGAGTAATTGCTTGCCTTGCTTATAGCTGGTGGTTTCTTTCAAATTTATGATCTTTTTCAGGTCCTCTTGCTTGAATACGTTATCCCTTAAGACGTTTCCCAAGGATACGAAATGTGCTCCCTCCGAAGAGCCCTTATCAGCATTATAAAAAGCTACATTAAAGCTTTTGATTTGGGAACTAGAATCACTAAATACCGTACCTAAAATGAGTATTAGAATGGATGGAAACAGAATCAGCTTCAAATAAAATGTTTTATTTTTAGTCAGCAGCCGCAGATCCAATAGAAATAAACGTAATAGCTTTTTCACAATACCACCCCCTCACTACCCCCTTAAGGCCTTACCTGTTATCTGCAGAAAAATACTTTCCAGGTTAACTTCCTCATATTTAAAACTGGTAAGTTTAATTCCTAATTTTTTGATCTCATCCACAATCTCAATCACATTCTTGTCATTCGTGGAAACCAGCATGCTGATTTGATTGCCCTCTATATTAACCTTGGATATACCGGGAATCCGGTTTAACTGTTTAAGTGCGCCTTCACTCGCCTCGCTAAAATTCACTGTCAACGTGTCACACGCCGCCAGGCTTTGCTTTAATTCTTCTTTTGTTCCCAGCGCGATTAAGGAACCGTGGTCAATGATGGCAACGTTCTTGCATAAGTACTCCACTTCCTCCATGTAGTGACTTGTATAAATCACCGTCATTCCTCTGTCTTGATTGAGTTTTTTCACAGTCTCCAGGATATGATTCCGGGATTGAGGATCAATGCCTACTGTGGGTTCATCCAGGATCAGCAGCTTGGGATCATTCATAAGCGCAACTCCTATATTGACCCGGCGTTTCATCCCTCCGGAAAACTCAGCCACATCCTGGTTTTTCTTATCCTGTAATTCGATGATCTCCAATACTTCATTGGTTCTGTTTTTTAGCTTTTTCCCGGAAAGTCCATACAAGCTGCCGAAAAACTCCAGATTCTCCTTGGCGCTTAAAGCTTGGTACAGCGCTAAATCCTGCGGCACAATGCCCATAATTTTTTTAATCTCTATTGGTTTTTCCCTAAGGGACTTGTTATCGATGGTTATACTTCCGCTGGTTGGCGTAAGCACTGTACTTATCATGGATACGGTCGTCGACTTTCCGGCTCCGTTAGGACCTAACAAACCAAAAATCTCACCGCGTTTCACATTTAGCGAAATATTATTAACTACAGTGGTATCATTATATTTTTTAGTCAAATTTGTTAATTCAAGCATCTGTAAAGCACCTCTCGTTCATTTCTTGTTCTGTTCTCATTCTACCCCCTTCTCCAAGTTGAAAATATTTACTATAGTACTCAATCTGAGTATTACTTTAGTTACCAGTTAGGTTATTACTTTAGTCATATGGGGAAGGGCAAATAAAAAATACCGTCCCTGCAATAGTCAGTCTGTAGATCAGACAGATTACTGTAAGAACGGCATACCGGAAGCGAGCTGGCAGCAGTTAAATGTACACTATCAACGCACCAGGTTTATAGCGATTTTTGCAGACATAGTGTTAATTCAGTTCTATTCTTCAGCTCAAGCTTCTCCAGCATTCGTGAGACATAATTTTTGACAGTACCCTCAGTAATAAATAAGTCACTGCTGATCTCTTTATTGCTCTTGCCTTCCATAATGCATTTAGCGACCTCAAGCTCACGTGGCGTAAGCAACTGCAGAATCTGCTCATTCCGCAGGTTCTCTGTTCCTGTATTTTTTACAGAATTCAGCGCATTTACTACTTCCCGTGTAATCTTCGGATTCAACAGGATGTTCCCCTCACAAGCGGTCTTAATTGAAGCAATGATTTCCTGAGAGCCCGAATCTTTTAGAATATACCCGTCCGCCCCATTTTTCAGACCTGTAAAAATATACTCACTGTCATTAAACGTGGTAAGAATGATCACCTTGATCCCGGGGTATTTAGCTTTCACCAATTTTGTCGCTTCAATCCCGTTCATTACCGGCATTTTAATATCCATTAGAATAACTTCAGGGGAAGTGTATGTGAGAAGCTCCAAGGCTTCTTCTCCGTTGGATGCTTCACCGATAACATTGATTTCCTCATGCAGGCTAAGAATCATCTTCAAGCCTTCCCGGACAATTTGCTGATCATCCACTATTATAATATTCACCATGAATGTGCCTCCTTGGTAACTTCAAAACCAACAGTAATTTTGGGAATACTGGCCTCAACAGTAAATCCTGAAGACTCACCCGAGTAAAAAACAACTTTTCCACCTAAGGCTGTGATCCTGTTCTCTATCCCTTGAATCCCTTTCGATTTAATGATCTCTTTGCAGTCTGCTCCATTATTATGAACGAGCAGGGAGATATGATCGGAATATTTATGAATGGCAATGGAAAAGTGTGTGGCCTTCCCATGCTTAATGCCATTGGTGATAGACTCCTGTACGGTTTTGTAAATACAATTTTTGATATCAGAATCCACATATTCAATATCTTGATCCATATTCAGTTCAAATTGAATTTTATTCGTTTCGAGAAAATTGTCGAAGATCTCGTGAAGGGACTGCAACAGTTCTTTAGAAGATCTCTCTTCAGCCAGAAGCACCACCGTTTGCCGGAGATTGACGATGCACTCCTTGGAAAGCTGCTGCGACTTGTGAATGGCCAGTTTTGCCTTATCTTTCTCCACATCCACGATTGTACTGGCATATTCAAGATTCATATTTAAGGCTATCAGATAGTGCCCCAGTGAATCATGAAGTTCTTGGGCAATCCTCGTTCTTTCCTGGGAGATGGTCAGCTCTTGAATCTTGTTCGAGTACTCCTGCAGTGTCGTATTGGCAATTTGCAGTTCCTGATTTAGCTCCTGGGTTCTTGCTTTTTCAATTAAAACATTCCTGAACAGGTATACAATGGAAATTATAATTAAATATGAAGATAAAATATCCCTGAGGGTAGTATGATCTGCTATCAACGAGGCTGTAAAAATAGAAAAATGCAGGCATAATATATACACAGGAATTTTGTGTGTGCTCACAATAATTTCGACAAGTAAAATAATAATGTAGATTTGTGTGCCTATACAGTAAACCTTAAACAATAAAAAACCAGCCAATATATTGCTTAGGATAAAAGATACGTACCACAGAGCCTTAGTCTGGACCTGAAACTTGACTCTGGTGAAATCATTCACTAGCAATAGTACAGCAATAAGGGAAAGAAACAGAATGGATTGTGTGTCCGCCGGATACTCTTGAAGGATAGTAGTAATTATCGAAAACAGAGAAAACCCCTTGAACATTTTTTGCACAACCATTCTATTGCCGGCCGTATACAGGTCTTTCATGATCGATACCCTCTTGTAAAGTTGGAATTTTAACCATAACTGGCTTTATCTATCCTACAACAAAAAGGTAAAAAAAACATAAGAAAGCTAAAAAAAAGGCAAGAACTCCGAATTTTTATTCACGACTCCTTCTCCTGCCAATATAATCCCACAAAATATCGCAATACATGATGCCGAAAAACAGTCCCGCTTTTATTCTATAATGAATGCGTAGCGCTACAAAATAAAATGCAAGCGGTTCCAAAAAAATAATTAGACAAGGAGATTACCATGAGGAAAAAAAGTTTATTTATCTTCCCCTTTGCGATATTGCTTTCATTATTGCTGACAGGCATCTCTAGTGCTGAGGTAACCTCTAATTATGTTAACCCGCTTATGGGGGGTGCCGATCCTACTATTGCCAGAGCTGCAGACGGCTATTACTATTCAGCTTTTTCTGGCGATAATAACATCACATTAAAAAGGCATGAAACCATTCTCGGAGTATCCACTGCAAAAAGCAAAATAGTCTGGAAGAAGCCGAGTAATTTTGGGTTTGTGTGGGGTCCATACGTATATAGACTGGATGGCAAATGGTATCTTTATTTCTCTTCAGGTCCAGAGGAGAGCTTCGGATATGGACATCCAAGCTCCTACGTCCTGGAGAACTCATCCCCCGATCCTTTTGAAGGCACCTGGGAGCTCAAGGGGGAATCCGCTAATGCGGACAAAGATGGGCAGGTTACGGTCAAGAAGGGACTTCTGAATACGCAGGGCTATGGTTTGGCCTGCGGCGTTATATCCATTAAAGGCGAAACATACTTCACCTATACAAAATACTACTATTACCCTGATCCTAAAGATCCTGCAAAGACGAAATTTGACGAGAGCCCTACGATTGTCAAAATGAAGAACCCGTGGACATTGGAAGGTACAGAAGCTACTGTGGCAAGGCCGCAATATGACTGGGAAAAGCATCACGACAATATCAATGAAGGTGCTGCTGTAGTTGAAAGAAACGGCAAGATCTATTTTGCCTATTCTGCAAGCAGCTTTATGAATGATAACTATTCTGTAGGTGTATCCGTAGCTGATGCAGCATCTGATGTGATGAAAGCCGAATCATGGAAGAAACATCCTGAGCCTGTAATGAAAAGATCGGATGAAAACAGCTCATATGGCCCGGGATCCCCATTGTTCCTTAAGTCTGAGGATAATTCAGAGGATTGGATCATGTACCATGGAATACCAACCCACGGACAAGGCGGCGGAAACAGAGGAATAAGAGCTCAGCGTATACATTGGGACGATAATGACTTCATCAATCTAGGAATCCCTTCCAATCCCGGCACGGTCCTGAACAGACCCTCAGGAGAGGAAAAAAGCGAAATTTATGAAGCCGAGGATGCCAAGCTGTCAGGAGTTTCCAAAGTCGTTGGGAAAAGTGCTTTTGCTTCGGGCGCCCTATATGAAAAATACAATAACAGCAGCGCCAATGACTATGTGGAGTTTACAGTAAACACGAATGCTGCAGGAACCTACTCACTGGATTTCAGATACAACAACAATACGGCAAATGCTATTAACATGAAATTAGGAGTCAACCAAGAGGCAGCCCGGGATATTTCATTTGCATCCAATGCCGGATTTGATGCAAACTTCGATATTCAATCAGCTTATAATATTAACCTTAATGCCGGAAGCAACAAGATCCGTCTTTCGGGCAAGAGCACTTTGGCCCTGGACGCCATGATTATCAAAAAAAGCACATTGTATGAAGCAGAAAATGCCGAGTTGTCGGGAAATGCAAAGGTAGATACTGACCATCCGGGTTACAGCGGAACCGGTTTTGCCGGAGGATTATGGATTTCAAATTCTGCGGTCACCTTCAAGGTAAATGCTGCCAATGCAGGCAGCTATTCGGTTAATCTGGGCTACAGCCTAGGGTTTAATGATGACAGGACCCTGAGTATGTATGTAAACGGGCAAAAAATGAAGCAGGTAGATTTCTTTAGCTTAAAGAGCTGGAACAGCTGGGCCGACCGCTATGACAATGTTTTCCTTAAACAAGGTGAAAATACCATCATGTATAAATATGATGGTGGCGACACCGGCAACGTCAATCTTGACTATATAACAGTTACTGAAGCAACTACCTGGCATTATGGAGCAGAAGATGCAACAATCACAGGCTTGAATGATGCTGCAGTCGTCTACGCAAAAGACGGCAATATGGGGACCGGTTATGTAACCGGGCTATCCAAAGCGAACTCATCCGTGGAGTTTGCTGTAAATGTTGAGAATGCGGCGTCTTATGATGTGAAGCTGAGATATGCCAAAGAAGCTGCAGGTAAAACCTTAGGTTTATATTTGAATGGCACTAAGATTAAAAACGTCACCCTCCCTCCTACTGGCGGACTTACTGTCTGGAAGGAACAGCTTGAGACGTTAAACCTGAAGGCGGGTAAAAACACGATCACTTATAAAAATGAAACAGACAACTCCGGCATTATAAATATGGACAGTATTCATCTTAATAAGCGGACTCCCTGGAGGTATCAGGCAGAAGATGCAACCAGAGCAGGCAGCCTGAAGATTGCCAGAGATCATTTATGGTATGAAGGCAACGGCTTTATAGGCGGCTTTGAGCAAACAGGCGATGCGCTCAAGTTAGAAGTAAATGTCCCCAATACGGCTGCCTATACATCAACATTGCGGTATTCCGGCGCACAGAGCTCGAATATAACAATGACGATGTATATTAACGGGCAGAGAATCAAACAAGTGTCCTTGCCTCCGACAGCGAACTGGGATACCTGGAATAACAGTACGGAGTCAGTGAACTTGAAAGCCGGAAAAAATGTAATTGAATTCATCCGTGAACAAGGAGATACCGGAAGATTCAATATCGACAGTCTTACCATTGATAAGACCAGCGGCGGATTTATGAGTTCAACTGCCAAGAAAATCATTCCCGAAAAGATGGTCAAAATTCAGCCAAAGCACAGCGGAAAAGCATTGGATGTGGACAGAGTTTCAAGTGATCCGCTGGCGGTAATTAACCAATGGTCCAACGGGGACGGCAATAATCAGCTGTGGAGATTCCTGGATCTCGGTACAGGATATTACCAGATCCAGTCGGTTCAAAGCGGACATGTCCTCGACATTCTTCCCGGTTCAGCCATACAGCAGCTCTGTCAGAATACAAGAGCTTCCGGATCCATACCGGATACTCAGCAGTGGAAGCTGGTAAAAGACGGTGATTACTATAAAATAGTTAACAAAAGTAATAATAAAGTAATCACTGTAGAAGGAGCTTCCAGGAATGACGGTGCAACAGTGAGGTTAGCTGATGACCAGGCGAAAGATAATCAACGCATGAAAATTGAAATCCGCAACCTCAGCAATAGTGAAATCAGCGCATTGACCGAGCTGGGAGGTCGCTATGATATCACTTTTAACGCCGATGGCGGAAGTCCGGCACAGACGGTTGTTCAGGCTGTGTACGGCGAACCGTTGGTTGCTCCGGCTGTAACGAAGGAAGGCTATGAGCTGGAGGGCTGGTACAACGATGCTGCGAAATGGGATTTTGCAGCCCAGACGGTGCCTGGTGCATTGACACTGACTGCGAAGTGGACTCTTAAGGCTCCGGAGGTGAAGATTGTCAGTGAAGGCTCGCTGCGTGCAGGGTCAGCCGGAATACTCCGCGCTGCCGGAACAGGGGCAGGAACACTGTCCTACACCTGGTATGTAGACAAGGGAGAAGGCTTCGGCGAACCAGTCGGATCGGGCGATATGCTGACGCTTCCGGATTTGTCGGAAGCGATGAGCGGCTACCGGTACAAGGCCGTCGTGACTGGAGAAGGCGGCTTAACCGGAGAGCAGGAATACATCCTGAGGGTCCTTCCAGCCGATGCGGAATGGATCGCACCTGCCTTCGCGCTGGATCTGCCGCCTGCGCTGGAAACTGTTGAGGGTGACCCTTTAACGCTTCTGGTTGATACGACAGGAGACATTGAGTCTATCGGGTGGGAAGTGAAGCGGACCGGCGGCAGTGATTGGCTGCCGATCCCAAGTGTTACCGGTGCGGTATACCGCTTCACCCCGGGAATAGAACAGGACGGGACGGAGTACCGCGTGGTGCTGACCGGCAAAGCGGAGGTGAACCCGGTCCGTATCACCGGAACGGAGCTTAGACTCAAGGTGTATCCGGCACATGAACTCCCGTCGGTCCAATCATTCAAGGCGACCGTGAATCCGGTAGTGGAGGGGGATCCCGTTACCTTTACCGTTGTGGCCAACTCGGTTTATGGGGATTTGAGCTATCGCTGGCTGAAGAATGGCCTTGCACTGGACAGTCCACATGGCAGCAGCCTGACTGTTGAAAAGGCCGGAGCTTCTGATGCCGGGGCATATAAGGTAGAGGTGACCAATACCCGTATTATTGGGAACCGTCCTTATGTGGATGCGGTCAATACAGAGACTATTGAGCTGACAGTCAACGGTCAACCGGTAACGCCAACGGATCCTCCGGTAACGCCGACGGATCCTCCGGTGACGCCGACAAGCCCCCCGTTATCAACGGTCAGGCCTACGGCAACACCACAGCCGACCGCAATGCCACTGCCTTCGGCTGCAGTCATTTCAACCGCCCAGCTGAGCAGTCCTGCGGTCAACGGGGTGGTTACAGTGCAGGTAGGGCAAGCCACTGCGATTGAGCTTCCGGTGAAGGCCGGCGAGCTGCTGGGAACAAATTCACTGCGTTTGCAGGGAGACGGAATAGAGCTTGTACTGGCGCCGGAGCTGCTGAAGCAGCTGGCCGGAGCCGTACCTGCTGCAGAGAGCAGCGGTGCAAAAATCCTGCTGAAGGCAAAGCTGAAGGCGCTGGAAGAAGTGAAGCTGAAGACAGAAGCCGGCGTAGCGCTGAAAGGTAAGCTGATAGATTATGATCTGAGTCTGTCCGGGGCAGATGGAACGGTCCATCGGCTTGAGAATTATCCGGTTCCAGCAGGTCTGAGCTGGCCGGCTGAAGGACTCAATCCGAAGCTGCTTGGTCTGTATCGTGTGAAAAGTGACGGTACACTCACATACCTGGGCGGAGCAGCTGAAGACGGCGGGTTGAAGGCGCTTCTTGACGGCAGCGGCATGTACGCGCTGCTGGAGTATTCCAAGCAATTCAGCGATGTTCCAGCCACGCACTGGGCATTTGAAGCCTTGCGTGAGCTGTCTGCAAAGCATCTGATCCAAGGCATATCCGAGCAGGCTTATCAGCCGGGGCGGAATATTACCAGGGCTGAATTCGTGCAGCTGGTGGCGAGCACGCTGCAGTTGAACGGCAGCGGCACCACTTCCTTTGCCGATGTTCCTGAAGGCGCCTGGTATCAGCAGGCACTCTCCGGCATGGTGCAGGCCGGTCTGATTACCGGCCGGACTCCGGAAGCCTTCCAGCCGGCTGCGGAGATCAGCCGTGAAGAGATGACTGTCATTCTGATGCGGGCGTACCGGCTCAAGCATGGTGCAATTCCGGCCGCTCCGGTCAGCCCTTCCCTTAAGGATGCTGTGAGCATCTCCGACTGGGCAGCGGAACAAGTAGCTGCAGCGGCTGCGCTCGGCTTCGTGAAAGGACGGACTGACGGTACCTTCGCTCCCAAAGCCCCCGCCACCCGTGCAGAGGCTGCGCAGATTCTGATGAATTATTTGAGATAAGCATTGCGTAGAAACGGATAATACCGGTTCTGCAAGGCATAAACAAGGCGCTCCCCCCCTGGATTAGTGTAAGGGGGGAGCGCTTTTTCCCCTTACCCCGCCTCTGATTTCCTATGCAGCAATTTCCAAATCAAATATACTTGCGCTCACCGTCAACACTGTTGGCAACTCCATAACTGTCGCACAGCATCGCAGTCCAGTGACTGAAAAAGCAGCCTTTGAGGAAAACCCGGCAGAAAACTAAAAGTGAAATAACCAGTCGCCGGATATCCACCGGTGACTGGTTATTTCTTTTCCTTAAACCTAGTACAGCGTCCTGCCAGTTCTTCCCCCTCCTGTGTTCCACTCCTGATCGGGGGATGGAATGAAGAGGAACTTTTGAGATGTTGTACTTGATGGTGTCTGTGTTTCTGGCATAATTCACTTCGCAGCACTTTGGATCAAGTCCGTAAGGGTGTCAATTTCCTGCCGGTCACGTGTCGCTCCCAAGATGATCCAGCCGGTACAATGGCCACGGGGTCCGACGTAGACCACTTCGCCGTCTATCGTTTTTTGCTTCATGGAATTGGGTCTGGTCTTACATGGCTCCAGAGCATACATGCAGTCCTCAATGGCCCTTTTGGCTATCAGTGAACGGGGATAGCATTGCAGGGAACGAATCACATAGGCTGCGGCATCGTTTCCTGTGTTCACCAGCATCTCGGCCGTCAGTTCCTGGCGGTCGCCTGCGGCAGCGCAATAGTCGCGGACCTGCGGCAGATCGGACAGCCCCTCCACCGGCTCAGGAACGTATTGATAACAGCGGATCGGGTTCAGCCTGGTCTCAGCATCGTAGACAGCAAACGGGTCCGTTTCCGGAGGAGCAGAGTCGCGGAGCAGCAGTTTTTTTGCCGTAACCGGCAGGATATAACTTCCGCCTCCCGACATAAAGGCACCCGACAGCTGGATATGGTAACCGTCATCTACAGGCTGTGCTGTATCTGTTAAATTCCGCACCGTATCTTCCCGGAACAGCACAGCTGCCCCGTAATTCGTTACGATCCGGATTGTTTTTTCATAAACAGGCAACGCTCCATATCCTCTCACTGGAACGTTACCCTCCAAGCAGATCTGCTGCTCATCCCAGACCAGGCGTATCGATTCCAGCAATGCAGGGGAATAAGAACCCGTCCCGTGGACCGTTCTCACCTCATCCGGGGTGCCAAAAATTTCAGGTCCGATAGCAGCCACAGCCGCATAGAAGCCTGAATCCCAGCCTGAATGCTCATTGTCGGACAGGTCCACGTGTTCCGGATGCAGCAGATGCCGCTCATCACGCTCCCAGCTGATCTTTTCAGACTCCAGCCAGATTTCCCCAATGTCCATCCCCCGTTCAAGAATCACAGTAAAGACAAGCCTGCCATTGGATACGGTCAACAGATGCAGCTGTGAGTCCAAGCGGTCTGTAACAAGCTTCAGGGTGACAAAGCCGCCTCCCGGCAGCGCATGCGGAGTATCCTGCATTTGCGTCAGCATCAAAACGTTGATTTGCTTATTGCTCATACCGGCTGTCTCCCCATCCGGTGTGACCGGCTGCGCCGATATGGCTCATCAGAAAAATGGGCTCAAGCTGCTCAAAGCTGGTGATGGCAAGATGGGAGCGGGCAAGCAGTTTCCCATTCCCAATGCCGACAACGCGCATGCCTGCCCGGAGCGCCCCCTCTACACCGGCCGCCGCATCTTCAAATACAAAACATGCCGCCGGTGCTACACCGAGCAGCCTGGCTGCTTGCAGGAACACCTCCGGGTCCGGCTTCGCCCTGACAATGCTGTTCCCGTCTACCACTGCGTCAAACAGCGGCCCGATGTTTACTTTGTCTATAATGAGAGGAGCATTTTGGCTGGCCGATGCAATCCCCGTTTTGATTCCGCGTGAGCGCAATAGGCCAAGAAAGCTTCCCACACCGGGCAATACATCAGCAGGTGTGAGCGTTGCGAGGAGCTCCTTGTACCACTCATTTTTCCGCGAGGCGAGCGCCTCCCTCCGTTCCGGCGATACATCCGTTAACCCTCCGCACCGCAGCAGAAGATCAAGAGACTCCATGCGGCTGACACCCTTCAGCTGCTCATTCTCGCTTTCGCTGAAAGCGAACCCCAACTCCCCGGCAAGGCGTTTCCAGGCTTTGTAGTGGAATTTTGCGGTATCGACAATGACGCCATCCAGATCAAAGATAGCTGCCTCAAATGGTTGTGCCCGCAACCGCTTCCCCCCCGTTCAGCTTCTGTACTTCATAAGCACCTGAATTAACCGTTATCCGGTAGTGCTCCCCCCGCCAAACGATCTGGAAGCTCAGCTCCTCCCAGCCTTCAGGCAGACGGGGCTGCAGCTTTATGGTGCCGCTCCACATCGCACTCGCCAAACCGGCAAATCCGTAAACGATGAGCTGCCACAGACCGCCGCAATTGGCGATGTGAATCCCCTCAGCGGCACCCTTTTTCTCCGGAGAAAAGTCGATAGCCATCACCCGCTGCAGAAAAGCTTCCGCTTCCTCCTTATGGTTCAGCCAGGATGCCACAATGCCGTGAACTGCCACGGACAAGGAGGAATCATGAGTCGTAATCGGCTCATAATACGCATAAGCTGCCTTCAGCTGTTCCCGGGGGAATTCCTGTGGAAACAGCAGCATTAATTCCAGAACATCCGCCTGCTTTAACGCCTTGGAGCGATAATTGCGCTCTTGGGAAATGAAATGTCCAAATGGCCTGGACCGGTCTGTCCAGAGACTTTCGAATTCCACATCGGCATAGTGGGCGAAATCGTCGGACTGCGGAACAATTTCCATCCGGCTGTCGTAAGGCAGCCTCAGCTTCTCCGCCGTGTGCCGGAAGAGCTCCCGTTCATCCGGACGCAGGCCCAGCCGCTCTGCCGCAGCCGCATAGCTATCCGGCTTACCGCTTTGCAGGCTGTCCAGACAAGCAACAGTTTGCTCCAGACTGAATTTGACCATGCGGTTGGTAAAGGCATTGTTGCGGGTGAACGGCAAATATTCATCCGGTCCCATAACGCCGAGCAGCTCGCCATACCCCTCCCGGTTCCAATCCACGCGGTCACACCAATAGCGGGCCGTTTCAACCAGAATATCAATGCCGTAGCGCTCCAGAAATTCTTCGTCACCTGTAGCATTTACGTAGTGGTACAGGGCATAAACTACATCCGCCGTTATATGAATTTCGTGATCAGCGTACTGCCAATTCGCACATTGCTCTTCCCCGCTCAACGAGGACTCCCAGGCATACCGTGCTCCCCGGTATCCATAATTCCGGGCATTGCGTCTGGCTCCTTCAAGCGTATTGTAGCGGAAAAGAAGCAGATTGCGGGCAGCCTGCGGGTTGGTGTGCAGGAAGAAGGGCAGCAGGTTGATCTCCGTATCCCAGAAATACCTGCCAAAATAGGCCTCGCCGGCATAACCCTTGGCGCAGATTGCCACCCTCGCATCCTGTTCCGCATTGGAGCGGATCAGATGGTAGAGGGAAGCGCGGACGTTTACCTGCGCCGCATCATCACCCTTGATGCGGATATCGGCATGCTGCCACTTGCTCTTCCACTTGGCAGCATGCCGGTTATACAGCTGCTCCCAGCCCAAATTGCGGGCGTGGCTGAGATGCGCAAGCGCCCTGTCGCGGACCGTTCCCTCCTCCATGTCCCGATCCGTTGTCACTGTAGTCAGCTTGCTAAGCGTTAACCGGTCCCCGGCCCGCAGTCTGCACTCCCCTCGAAGCGCAGCCATCATCCGGGTATTTTCTGCATGCCAGGTTACCGCTTCAGAGACTTCCAGCGCAGACAGCATGAAGATTTGATTGCCCTCCTCCGTTATAGTCTCAAGTGACAGGCTGCCCTCTGAGTCCGCAGAGGGAACAATCCGGGCATAGTGATTCATTCCGTTGGTGCGCACATCCGCCCGGAGGGTGGCCTTCACCTCCAGGCTGCCTTCGCCTGACAACACCTCAAGCTGTACCTGCTGAATGCAAAGATGGGTATCCGCCATACTGAGGTATCGGATGAATGTACAATGAATTTTCATGCCCTCTGCTGTTTCCCATACAACTGAACGATGAAGACTTCCATCCCGCAGGTCCAGCCAGCGTTGGTAGCCGCTGATCCGGCACAGATCCATATCCAGACGCTCGCCGGCAGACAAAAATTCAACCCCCAGATAATATGGGAGATTGACAATCTCCTCCTTCAGCAGCGGATGCCGGCCGACTATGCCCGGGATGAAGGTTCCCTGCTTGGACTTGGGATGCCGTGGCTTCTCAAGCGTTACATTATCGGGAAAACGCAAATATTCTTCGTCCTGGGGTGCATCGCTGCACCCCTCCTCGAAGCTTCCACGGACATGCATGTAGCCATTTCCTTGGGTAAAGAGTCCTTCATAATGCTTGTGCAGTCCAGGGTCATATCCGTTTTCTTTCAGGCACCACAGGTTTTCCTCTTTCATCTGCAACCCCTCTGTTTCTCCGGTGTTTTTCCCTATTGTCATCTTCCGGCTCATCATCCCTTCACCGCTCCCGCTGCAAGTCCGGATACAACTTGCTTCTGCAGCAGGATATAGACCAGGATACTAGGTATGATAACGACCATCGTAGCAGCAAACATGACGCCGTAATCACTGGCAAACTGGCTTTTGAAATAGTAGAGCGCAAGCGGCAGTGTACGGCTCTGATTGCCTGTCGTCAGAATTATAGCGAATTGAAATTCATTCCAGCAGAGCAGAAACTGCATCACACCCGCCGTGCCGAAACCCGGCTTTGATATGGGCAATATTATTCTGAAGAACGTCTGGATGAAGCTGGCACCGTCCAGATAAGCCGATTCCTCCATTTCCTTGGGAATCGTCAGGAAATAGCTTGATAGAATATAGAGCGAGACCGGCAAGCCAAAGCCGGCATATACGATAATAAGTCCAACCACCTTGTCGTAAAGCCCCAATGTGTTAACCGTCAAATACAGCGGCTGCAGCATGGCGGCGCCCGGAATCAGCAGTGAAAGGGAGAATGCTCCCATCAGCAGGTTCTTGAAGCGGAATTGAAAGCGGGCCAGCACATAACCCGCCATACCGAGCAGCAGTAAATTTAATAATGTTCCGAAGATGCCCACGATCACACTGTTGATGTAAAACCGGGAAAGCGGCGCAATCTTGAAGGCCATGACGTAATTGGAAAAGCGGAAGCTCTTCGGCCAGCCGAGCGAATTGTTCAAAATCTCTGCATTTGTTTTGAATGAAGCCATCAGCACCCACAGAAACGGACCAAGAGACAGCAATATAATCAGGAGCACAAACGCATACTTAAGCACAACCAAACCTTTTCTCAATATTCTCACCCCAGTCGCTCCATTCAGTTTTGGGAGCTGCCTATTCTGAACAGATTTCGGCACAGCAGGACAAAGACCAAGCCAAAGCCGATTAGGAAGACACCCACCGAATTGGAATAACCGAAGTTGTTCTCCATGAGTGCGGTCTTGTAAATATAAATGGGCAGATTCATGGTTTCATTGCCGGGGCCGCCGCCCGTCGTCATCATAATGATATCCATCTTCTGCAGCATACTTGTTCCGGCGAGAATCACGCAGGTCCCGATAATATTGCGCAGCATAGGAAGGATGATATAAAAATTGATCTTCAGCTCGCTGGCCCCATCGATACGCGCCGATTCAAACAGGCTTTCTGGAATCGCCGCAATCTCGGCCAGAATTAGTATAGTGACGACAGCCGCATAGGGCAGCCAGGTCATTGTCACTGAGAAGAAGGCGGTTGTGTAATCCATAAACCAGTTCTGAGCGTAATCCGCATTTCCGAACAAGCGGACAATGCTGTTCACCGCACCAAAATCTGGATTGAGCATGCACAAAAACAACATACCCACGGCTGCGCCCGAGATGATATTGGGAAACATGTAAACCGTCCGCGCAAACTTCCAGTAGAATTCCTTCATATTGAGAATAATTGCGAACACGGTACCGATGGCGACATGGATCGTGGACTGGAGCAAAACCCAGACACCCGTATTCAAAAAACTTTTACGAAAATCGGAATCATCCGTAAACAATTGAATATAGTTGGCCAGTCCGATAAAAACCGGTTTTCGTCCGGACGACCATTCCGTAAAGGATGTACCGAACAGAATGACAATCGATACGGCATAGACAATAATAAATAGTACAACTGTCGGCAACAGAAACAGCGTAATATATCCTTTATTTTTCCTAACCATCCATATGGTCCTCCCTAATCAAATTCTCCCGGAAAGCAGACCTGCCGGAAAATCCGATCATAGCTCATACTCCTGCTTATCAGCTTGCCGATTATTTATGTTTGGCTGCAATTTTTGTCAGCTCTTTGGCAATCTCCTCTGCTGTAGATTGACCGAATACCAGCTTCGGATAAAGGCTTTTCCAGGCGTCGGTTATGTTGGGATAGACAATAGAGTCAAAGGATTGATAATGAACCTGCGTCTGTTGGGCCAATTTTATGGATTCAACAAAAAGCGGATATTTCTGCTTCAGTGCATCCGAAGGCTGAATCTCATTGGATACCGGCATCACATTCCCATATTCAAGGGCAATGGTCTGTCCTTCTATCCCCGTCTTGAAGCGAATAAATTTCTCTGCGGCGTCGCGTGTTTCCGGTGTTTTGGCTCCGATCATATAGCCAACCTCATAGGTGGAGATCAGGCTATTGTTCGGATAAGCTGCGACACCCACCTTTTTATCGAAGTCTGCACTGGATTTGGTCGGGTCGCTAAAGTCTCCAATCATCCAGGGACCGTTGGCGATCATGGCCGCCTTGTTCTGGGAGAAAGCGTTCGCTGCATTGGCGTAACCGGCACCCAGCGCATCCTTGGTCGTGTACTTCTCCAGCATCGTCTTCATCATGTTGAGCGCCTGAATCATTTCGGGCGTATTAAAGTCGGTGGGATGCAGCGTATTCATGAAGGTATTGCCTGCTTCCCCGTTCGTGCCCACAAGGGCAGCCAGAATCAGGTTGGTCGTCCAGGCATTCTCCCCTGTCATCAATGCAAGCGGAACGAAGCCTGCCGCTTTGAGCTTCTCGTTGTTGCTCATGAATTCATCCCAGGTTTGCGCCGGCTGGATTCCCGCCTTTTCAAACATTTCCTTGTTGTAGAAGTAACCGATATTCTGCTTCTGATCGCTTATGGACCACACCTTTCCATCCCGGGTATTGGCAGCGAGCGCCGCTTCTCCAACCGCTGCTTTCCATTCCGGGTCCTTGTCCAGATAGTCATTGAAAGGGGTTACAAGATTGCCTTTAATCAGGATGTCATTAATTCCGTTCTTGCCCATGACGACATCCGGAACATCCCCGGAGACGGCCAGAATCTTTAACTTGTCCTCATAAGCGGAGTCACTAGGAATTTCTTCAACCACAACCTCCACTTCTTTGCCATACTTGGCATTAAACTGCTTGATCTGTTCTTCCTCCAGCTTGGCTGACGCATGAGTACCCACCCGGAAGGTGAGATAGGAAATTTTCACCGGTGCCTTGGCAGCGGGAGTATCGCTTGCCTGACCCGAGGCGGTTGGTGCAACAGTTGCGGCCGCCCCGCTGTTCTCTGAAGAATTCTGTGATCCGCAGGCCGAAATGGACAGGGCCAGAATCAGAGTGCTTGCTAAAGTGAAGCTTGTTTTGAACAATGGCTTTCTCAAGTCAAATCCCCCTTTAAATGATGACAGCCTGCTGCAGAGGCTTAAGCCTTACAGCCTATTGTGGCTTAGGTACAGCCCTAATTGTAGAGCAAGGAATACGGGGAATGAATTCGTATTTCGGCATGATCTTTTCTGATATCTTGAGCAAATAGAGCCAAAGCAACCATACAGATGAAGGGGTGTTAGAATTCTTCCGATTTCTTTAACTCTTTGTTGTTTTCTTTACCACATGGCCGGAAATGGCTGTATTTCGTTCTGTTCAGCTATTCGCCACAAATAAAAGACTGTATAATAACTTTACTATAGTATCATCAACCAAGGAGCAGACAGCATGTCCAGTGAACAGATCATGCGACGACTCAGCCTTCGCCCAATTCGTGGATTACTCTCCCGCATTCCGGTAAGGAACAAAATTGTGATTACAATTCTTCTTCTGATTCTTTTGCCGATGACGTTCGCCGGCTGCTATTTCTATTGGAATATCTCCCAGATTCTGACGAGGAATGCCAACGATAATCTGTCTCTTCTGATCCGCCAGGCCAATGACAATATCGAGAAATCCTTTCAGATTATTGATAATACCTCCCTGCATTTCTTAGCCAATAAAACGATAAGGACCTGGTCAATCGAGGATGTGTCCCTGGGAGACGACTACTACAAAAAGTTTCTCAACAAAAGTGAAATGGAAGAGGACCTGAAATATAGCCTTATGTTCAACAACGCTTGGAATATCAGCCTGCTGTCAACGGCTTATGTTTTTTTTGATTCAGATAACTATATTTCCGTTCTAAAATCACAGTCCAACATTGAACAGATTAACAAGAACAATCTTGCTGTCTATCATTCGGTTAATGGCCTGGTTCGGGGCAAGGAAATTGTCACGCCAAGCTACGAGGACCGTACCCTCTACTTCACACGAATTGTATCCAATATCAACCTTCCCCAGCAGCGACTTGTGCTGATTTTTGGCACGGAGGAGGCAGATTTAGCGGACAAATATTCCGGGCTGCTCACCTTTCCGGGTGCTATGGCCTACATCATTGATAACCGGGGAGCCATCTATTCCAGTACTGATAAGCAAGAGCTGGGTTCTATCGTGTCTCCCGCCGTCTTCGCGCTGAAAGACAATGCCGAAGTAAGCGAAGTCAAGCTAAACCATCAAAGCTACCTGACCGTTTCCCGCAGCATCGGCACAACCGGGCTTACTTTCATTGCAGGCATCCCTAAAAAGCAAGTCCTCTCCAAGTTGTCCGAGAGCATGCGTAATTACATTTGGATCATCGCTCTGATTGCTTTCGTATCCCTCGCAGCAGGCGTTCTGTTATCTCTTCGCTTTACCCGGGTTATCCGTGATCTGCTGCGGAGTATCCATAAGGTAAAGAAAGGTGATTACAACACAAGGATGCCGGCCTACAAAGATGTGGAGCTCAACCAGCTCAGTACCACCTTCAACAGAATGACGGAAGAAATCAATTATCTCATCAAAGAAGTCTATGAGAAGCACCTGCTGATTAAAGAATCGGAGATCAAATTTTTACAAGCCCAGATCAATCCCCATTTTCTGTTCAACACGTTAATTACTATTGGCTACAAAGCCAAATTGTCCAAAGATGAGACCGTTTACAAAATGGTAACGTCCCTTACGGAACTGCTGCAGGCAAGTATTTATTCCAATAGTCTCGCCAAGGTCCCGATTCGCCAGGAACTGGATGTTATCCAATTTTATCTTTATCTGCAGAAAGAAAGGTTTGAGGATAAAATTGAGTATACGATTCATATTGAGGACGAGGCCATACTGGACCTGCTGCTTCCCAGACTGAGTGTAGAGCCTTTGGTGGAAAATGCTGTCGTTCACGGTGTGGAAAAAAAGCTGGGCAAAGGAATCATTCACATCCGAATTTACCGCATAGACGATTCGATCTATTTTGAGATCACGGACAATGGCAATGGATTTGAGGTTGTTCCCCGGAATTGGAGTAATTTCGAAAGCATCACCATGCGCAAGCAAGGCCACAACAATATTGGCCTGATCAACACGCAAAAACGGGTCAAGCTGATCTACGGCGAGCCTTATGGAATTGATGTCGAAAGCGAATTTGGGGCAGGAGCCAAAGTTACCCTTCACATACCTGCAGATCAGGGGGAACTATCGCATGTATAATGTCATGATCGTTGATGATGAGCCTGTTATCAAAAAAGGGCTGCAGTGTTTTATTGATTGGGAGACTCTCCAATGTGAAGTAATTTGTGAAGCATCCAATGGACTGGAAGCCGTGGAGATGCTCGGCCATTATGACATCGATATTATTGTAACCGATATCCGCATGCCGGGGATGGACGGTCTTGCTTTATCGGACTATGTACACCAAAACTTTCCGCAGATCAAGGTCATCATCCTTACAGCCTTCGCTGACTTTTCCTATGCCCAAACAGCCATTCAGTATGAAGTAGTCGATTTTGTGGTCAAAACCAATCCCTCAGAGAAGATTCCCGGGGCCATTATAAAAGCAACGCGGCTGCTGGAAAAGGAATATGAGCAGAAGCAGAAATTGAGACAGCTAGAGAGCAAGATCAATGACAATCTTTCCGAAATCAGTGAAAAATTTCTGAAGGAGGCCGCCCACGGCTTGATCAGCGATGAAGCAAGTTTGTTCAGCCGCTCAAGAGAGCTTGGTTTGCAATTGGAGAACTATTTCGGGGTTTATCTGGAGGTTGAGGAAACGCTGGGCTTCCCTCTAACGAATGAATATCACCGGTTCTTGGCTTCCATTCGCCAATTTCTTGCGCTAGCCTTCGAGAAGCGCCCTACTTATATAATGGCAATGGAAAAAAACACCCTGCTGACCATTGTCTCTATGGGCGACGGCAATGCAGCAGTCTCCACACAAGCCTTGCTCACAATTTGCAATGAAATTCTCGCCATGGCAGAAAACTTTAGACAATACCATCTCAATATCGGCATCAGTCTCATGCACCGGGATGTGCAGACGCTGTCCATGGCTTACCGCGAGGCGAGAGAAGCACTGCAAGGCAGCTTTTATAGCGATAATTATGTGGCCGTTTATATGCCTCATGCCAACCAGACACTCACTCCCGGAGCTCCTCCCCATCATACAGCAGAGAAAATTATTGAATATCTGCAACAAGGACAAAATGATCTGGCACTCAATCAACTGGATCGGTTACTTGAGAGTTACAAGAACATCAAAGAGCCGATTGAGAATGTAAAGGTGGCTAGTCTGCTTATCGGTTCTTACTGTTTCCGTTTCTTGAGCGCCAGCCAACCCTTCGCACCCGAATTGGATGAAAACCAATCCAGGGTTTATAAACAGATCCAGGAGAGCAAAAGCATTCAGCTGTTGGCAGACATCCTAAAGCGTTTGATTGGGAGCTGCTCAAGGGCAGTGGCGTTTAACGACAAACAGACCAATTACATCGTTATAGAATGCCAGAAATATATAAGAGAGCATTACAACCAGAACCTGAGCCTGCAGATTATTGCGGACCATATCCATATCAACAGCAGCTACCTCAGCCGCCTTTACAAAAAAGTAACCAATGAGTCCATCATCGACGCGATCAACAAGTACCGGATTGAAATAGCCAAGAAATTACTCAGGAATCCGGCGAGTAAAGTATTTGAAGTCGCAGAAGCAGTCGGTATTGAGACACCAGCTTATTTCACCCACGTGTTCTCCAAATACACAGGGATGAGTCCGAAGGAATACAAGCTGAATTATTTACAGACTGAATTGGGATAAAAGATTCCTGGTCTGTTTCACTGCGCATTCACCACATTAACGATGTTCATCTTATCCATTTTCCGGGTCGGTGAGATGGCCGCAACAAACGTCGTGAGGACCGCTGCTGCAATCGTGATCGACAAAACCATAATTGGCGGCTGCCAAAGCTCACCCCAGTTGGAGGTAATCATCAGCCCATAGAAGAAGCGATGCAAAAGCAATCCCAAAACACCGCCCATCAAACTGCCTGATATCGCATAAGCGGCGGCTTCGGCCATGACCATCCTTTTTAACTGCTTGCTTGACATGCCTACCGCACGCATCACGCCATAGTTACCCATTCGGCTGGAAACGCTGGCGTTTACCGTATTCAGGATGTTAATCAGCGCGACCAGTGCAATCACCAGCAAGAACCCGTACACAAATACCGCCATGGCGTAATAGGCCGCGCGGGTTTCGCGGTTGCCTTGCTGTTCGTCAAGCAGCCGCATTTGCGGCGTGATTAGGCTTCTGGCCTGCCCGGAAATATCTTCATCGACTTGCATGTCGATAATGGTGTAATCCGAGATACCGGTCAGCGCGGTAAAGGTGGCTTCGGAGCTAATGATGATCCATCCGCCTTTCTTTGCCACAAACGGTGTATCGGAGAGGATCCCGGCAATGTGAACTTCAGAAGATCCCCCGGGCAGTCTAAGGTTAAGGGTATCGCCTACCTTCCATTTCAAATCCTCCGAATACGTGACGAATACCCCGTTGCCGTTCTGCACCTGATCTATTGTTCCGGAAATCAGCTTGTCTGCCGCCCATTTAAATTGCGATTCGTCATATGAAATCAGCGTGGCCGTATTGTCGCCCTGTTGATAAGTTGCCGGAATATCATGGAGAACCATCCGTCCATATATATTCCTGATATGCGGAAGCGCCTTTGCTTCCTCCATTATCGAACGGTCAAGCAAGACGGAATCCTTCACACCCATAATGGAGATATCAGGCGCGTAAGGCTTCAACGGCCTTAAGGCATGGCCCATGAAGGTAATCAGGACCGTGAAGCACAAGAACAGGATGATGCTTAGCGCAAAAGAACCCGATATCAGCACCATGCTCTTTTTATTGGAAAACGCATGCTGGAGCCCCATAGCTTTATCCACGCGAAACCATTTGGTGTTAGCCGCTCTGTTCATGGGTTGATGATTCACATGATTGATATTTCCGGTTACGGCCGCTTGCGGAGATACCTTTGCCGCCTTTTTGGCAGGCGACCTCGAAGCGAGCATGACCACCAAAAACCCGATTACCGTACCGGCAGCGATAGCGGGCCAGCTGATTTGAAACACTGGCATTGCCGGCAAGTACTTAACATTCAAGGAATTCAGGGATAAAACCGCCGCCCACATCATACCGCACCCGGCCAATAGTCCAATCGGAATCCCTTTTAGGCAATACCGCAAACCCTCCCGCCGGATATACCGTTTGATCTGCTTTTTCGTGGCGCCAAGACAGCGCAAAAGGCCGAAGAATTGCGTCCGTTCCAGCACGCTCATGTTAAAACTGCTGGCGATCATAAACGTAGCAGCCATCGTAATCAGGAGAAAAAGAATTCCCGCCGTAAGGTAGAGATCGATCATCGAACTGTCGTTGCTTTGTCCCAGCAAACCAAGCAGGAGAAGGTTCGTGGAGACCTGTTTACCGGTCAGGCCATACTCCGCTTTGATGTTGGATAACGCCCGGTTAATGTTCACGCTGCTTTTAAACTGAATATAATAATATTCTTTTTTTTCGGACGGAAGCGTACGAATTCCCTCCGTTGACAGATACAGGCCGTGGGAGTCCGTGCCTTTCAAACTGGAAAAATCGTTGTACGTCCCGGTAATCTTATATTCCCGCTTCAGCCCATCGCTCAAAGCAATTTCAATGGTATCCCCAATGGACAGACCGAATTGCTCTAGTGCCGGCCGGTCAAGCAAAGCTTCACGTTCGGAAGCCGGATACGTTCCCCCGCTCACGACCAGGTTCATCTGTTCAGCGATATCCTGTTCGCCGCCTTGAATACGTAGTTTTTTCCCTTGAAAAACCGTATCCTCCGCCATCCCGACCCAACCCGCCACTTTCACATCGCTGCGACCTGCGATTTGCCCGGCGGTGCTGTCCGTTATCCCCGCAATCACGGCATGGTAATTCCCTTTTTGCCGGATATTCTCGTTGATTTGGGCTTTCACGCTCATATCGGCCATCCCGAATACGGCCACGACCAGCATCACGGATATGGCAATGCAAACCACAGTGAGCCGGTTTTTCTTGCTATGGACTTTGGCATATTCCGAAACCAGACCCAGATAGCTTTTCATTCGGCGTACACCCCAAGATGAGTAAGCACACCGTCCGACACCTGCAGCACCCGGTCCGCCGTCGAAGCCATACTCCGGTTATGCGTAATCATGATAATCGTCTGCTGGTAGCGTTTGGATGCCGTTTTTAGCAGGGAAATAACCTCGTTGCTGTTTTGGCTGTCCAAATTACCGGTAGGTTCGTCCGCAAGGATAAGCATGGGGCGGGTAATCAAGGCGCGGCCGATCGCCACGCGCTGCTGCTGACCGCCGGATAACTGGCGGGGCAGATGATTGCGCCGGTCCGTCAAGGACAGAACGGCCAGGATTTCTTCCACATACGCTTGATCCGGCTTCTTATAATCGAGCAGCAAAGGGAAAGTGATATTCTGCTCCACATTAAGCTCCGGGATCAGATTGAACGCCTGAAAAATAAAACCGATATTCCTGCGGCGGAATATGGTCAGTTTCTCGTCCTTCATGCGAAAAATATCGTTCCCGTCTATCCATACCTTGCCGGACGTGGGCGTATCCAGGGCCCCTATCATGTTCAGCAGCGTACTTTTTCCGGAACCGGACTCCCCGATAACCGCGGCAAACTCGCCTTTGGGTATGGTAAAACTTACATTTTTCAAGGCGTTAACGGCCGTTTCACCGCTTCCATAGGTTTTACATACGGAATTCACTTCCAACAAATTCAAAGTCCCTCACTCCTTTCTATCACGGAGTTTACTACCTGCGGCTTACGCTCACATGAATTCCGGCTTACAGTTTCGTAAGGTTGAGAAAACTCAGCACAAAGGTGCTGCCATTCTCTAAGGCACTCTCCACCGTGATATTGCCGTCATGCGCTTCAACAATGGCTTTGGTCAGCGGAAGGCCCAGGCCAACGCCTTGCGTATCTTTCGAAAAGCGGCTCCGATAAAACCGCTTGAAAATATGATATATATCTTCCGTATGGATACCGCTTCCATTATCCTTGACCGTGATTTGCGTAACCGCAGGCAACTCGTTCCACTCGATGGCGATATGACCGCCTGCTTCCGTATGGTCCAGCGCGTTTTTCACCACATTGCTTACGGCTTCCACGATCCAGCCCCGGTCACAAACCAGCTCGGCCTGCGGCGGTCCCGACAGGGTCATGCGTTTCCGCTCCAGATTGACGCGCGTTTCAAAATGCAGCCAGAGGTCGTTCATCATATCGGCGATATTTTCGGGTAACTTCTCGATCATGATCGAACCGGCATCCCATTTTGTAATCTTCAGAAGGCTTTGAACCAGCGTTTCGATCCTGTCAATTTCCCGTTCCGACTTGACCGCAAATTCCCGCATGGCGGCTGGGTCCTCGCTATCGTCCTGCAAAAGTCCGTTGTAGATATTGAGGGCGGCAAGAGGCGTTTTTAACTGGTGGGAAATATCCGATATCGTGTCTTTCAGAAACTCCTTCGTTTTCTGTTCCTTGGCAGCATGCGTGTCAAGCGTCGTAGCCAGCGTGTTCACCGCGTGAAATAGCTTATAAAGGCTTCCCTCGCTGTCACATTCGATACGGGCATGGGTATTGCCCGTCATGAAATGGGAAATTTGAGAGATGGCCTCCTTCATTATGCGATCCTGTCTTCTAAAATACAAAAAACAGCTCCCCAATACACCGGCGGCGATCAGAAGCGAGAGCAAGAAAAGGCCCAGACGCAAAGAGCCGCTGGACGGCCAGATCAAAAGCTGGGACAATCCCATAAACGAAACAAAGATACAAGACAGTGAGATAAACAGCTTTTTAATATCCTGGTTGGTAAAAACGTGCATCGTCCCACCTCAATTCGTCACCTTCCACTTATATCCCATGCCTCTGACCGTCAACAAAATTTGCGGATGATTGGGATCTTCTTCGATCTTCATGCGCAGCCTGCGGATATAAACCGCCAGCGTATTGTCGTCCACATAACTTCCCGGCCCATCCCACAGCTTGTCCAAGATCATTTCTTTGGAAAGAACCTGATTCGGATGATTCATCAGCAAGCAAAGCAGCCTATACTCTGCGGTCGTCAACGGTAGGACCTTCTCGTCTTTATAAGCTTCTCCCTGCAACAGCAACACCTTGATACCATTCGACGCCATTTCTGCATCGGCCACGCCAAAATCGTTTGCCCTCCGCAGCACGGCATTGATTCTCGACACAAGCACCCCCAGCTTAAACGGCTTGGTAATATAATCATCGCCGCCCATATCCAGTCCCATGACCATATTCACTTCCTCATCAGAAGCCGTCAGGAAGACGATCGGAACTTTTGAAACCTGCCGCACCTTCCGGCAAACCTCAAAACCGGAGCCATCCGGCAAGGATACATCCAAAATCAGCAAATCATAGATTCCGTCCGTAAAAAGAACTTCCGCTTCCCTTACCGTCCGGGCAATATCCAACTCAAACCCTTGCTTGTTCAGCGAATACGAAAGCCCGTCAATCAGGCTCAAATCATCCTCCAGCAGCAGGATTTTGTTCACTATTTTCACTTCCCCTTGGGTATCTTAGGTCTATTATGATTCGAAATGGTGGGAGAATTCAAGGAGATCATTGAAGCCATCACAAGTTGCTTATCCAAATTAAAAATGCCCCAAACTCAACTGGAGTTACGGAGCATTACGGATATCTATTCGTATACAGTGCCTTGAGCTTCATGAATTTCGTCAAGAAGCTCCGATCCGTGTGAAGGAACATCAAGAAGCTCACCGCTTATCCTATGGCAATACTTACTGAGCGACTCCCTGGAGTTTATTTATGTCGATGCATTAGGGCAGCGCATTAAGCCTGGCTACATTACGAAGCACTTTCATGTCCCGGTGGAGAGACATGAAATACAAATCTAAGGTGTCTTCAGCTCAAGTTATGAACGGGGCACTTAAATTCAAATAAAAAAGTCCACTAGAGGATGTCTCTAATGAACTCTTTTAGCTAATACCGGCGAGAGGACTCGAACCTCCACGGTTTCCCACTCGATTTTGAGTCGAGCGCGTCTGCCATTCCGCCACGCCGGCACATACAAATATGAATTAGTGCTAAACAAAAAAATGGAGGCGCCACCCAGACTCGAACTGGGGATAAAGCTTTTGCAGAGCTTTGCCTTACCACTTGGCTATGGCGCCATAAAAATGGAGCGGACGACGGGAATCGAACCCGCGACCCTCGCCTTGGCAAGGCGATGCTCTACCGCTGAGCCACGTCCGCATATAATGGCTGGGGATATAGGAATCGAACCTATGAATGACGGAGTCAAAGTCCGTTGCCTTACCGCTTGGCTAATCCCCAATATTCATTTGTAAAGTAATGGGGCGGCTGATGGGTCTCGAACCCACGAATGCCGGAACCACAATCCGGTGCGTTAACCCCTTCGCCACAGCCGCCATATGAAACTGTTACATCCTAAGTAAACCAATAATTCTAAAAGAAATGGGGCGGCTGATGGGTCTCGAACCCACGAATGCCGGAACCACAATCCGGTGCGTTAACCCCTTCGCCACAGCCGCCATATGAAACTGTTACATCCTAAGTAAACCAATAATTCTAAAAGAAATGGGGCGGCCGATGGGTCTCGAACCCACGAATGCCGGAACCACAATCCGGTGCGTTAACCCCTTCGCCACGGCCGCCATATTATGCTTTTAAAATTGTGTGGCAGGGGCAGCAGGAATTGAACCCACACCAACGGTTTTGGAGACCGTTGTTCTACCTTTAAACTATGCCCCTAAAAAATGGTGGAGGCTGATGGATTCGAACCACCGAACACGTACGTGAGCAGATTTACAGTCTGATGCGTTTGGCCACTTCGCTAAGCCTCCACAATGGTGCCGGCGAGAAGACTTGAACTCCCAACCTACTGATTACAAGTCAGTTGCTCTACCAATTGAGCTACACCGGCATATTAAGTTGTAAGAAAAATGGTGGCGCGGGACGGAATCGAACCGCCGACACAAGGATTTTCAGTCCTTTGCTCTACCGACTGAGCTACCGAGCCATATAAGTTATATCAAGTGAATGGCGGAACCGACGGGATTCGAACCCGCGATCTCCTGCGTGACAGGCAGGCATGTTAGGCCAACTACACCACGGTTCCAAAGTATTGCGGGGGCAGGATTTGAACCTGCGGCCTTCGGGTTATGAGCCCGACGAGCTACCGGGCTGCTCCACCCCGCGTCAGTATTAAGACTTATTCTTTTGAAAGGATACTATGGTGGAGGCTGAGGGGTTCGAACCCCCGACCCTCTGCTTGTAAGGCAGATGCTCTCCCAGCTGAGCTAAGCCTCCTTAAATCAACAAAACTTATTGTACCAAATCACTATAATAAAAATCAAGTAATAATGGTGACCCGTATGGGATTCGAACCCATGTTACCTCCGTGAAAGGGAGGTGTCTTAACCCCTTGACCAACGGGCCATATCTTTATGCTCCAACGAACCACTGAGGGTTCTCATCCCTATTCAGGGAAGTAATGCTACGGAGAGAGAGGGATTCGAACCCTCGAGACGCTTGTGGCGCCTACACGATTTCCAATCGTGCTCCTTCGGCCAAACTCGGACACCTCTCC
>NZ_FNGM01000008.1:0-61090 GCF_900102965.1 Paenibacillus jilunlii
ACGATGGCGAGCTCCTCTTCGACGTCTGCAATTCGCTGCGCCCTTGCCTGTAATTCTTTTTCTTGTTCCAACAGTCGCTGCTCGAGTTCACGAACCTTTTCCGCACTGTTTACAGGTTCATTCCCGAACTCCCGATACTTTGCCAGCCAGTTGTGCAGTACGCCAGGGGAGATGCCCAGCTCCTCACCAATCTCCACCACTGTCTTCGTCTGTTCCTGAATATACTTGACCGTTTCTCTTTTAAACTTTTCATTGTACCGTTGCCGTTGTTCACCCATGTGAACACCTCCTCGTTAAGTTCATTATTCATACTCTCTTAACGGGTGTCCACTTTTTATTCTACTTTCAAAAGGAAACTTAATTCGGCAATTTCCTTCCACCAGGAGAGAAACGAGCTGAATTAGTGTCCCTTTTTCCACTTAGCCTGCGGAGCGCAGCATTTTCGAGCGAATTAGTTTTACTTTTTCCACCTAACCGGCTAAGGAAGCCCCGAGAAGTTACGTATGCTTCCTACACATCTCTTACGCTATCCCGCCGCCATAGCACCCCCCGCAATAACGGCAAAAATGCCGTTGTTTGTCCCGGCGCAGCGCCAAACCCCCGTAACAACGGCAGAAATGCCGTTGTTTGTCCCGTCGCAGCGCCAAAGCCCCGTAACAACGGCAGAAATGCCGTTGTTTGTCCCGCCGCAGCAGAAAAGCTCCGTAACAACGGCAGAAATGCCGTTATTACGGAGCTCTTGTGAACCAACATCTGTGATTCTCCTGGCAGGTGTCTTAGCCAGGAAACCTTTGAAGCACATTCACTCACCGTTCTTGTGCTTCCCGCACGGAAACGTTAGCGGTGCTGTGCAAATTGAACAGTGCCGATTAGATCTTCAACACGCCGCCCTTGCTGGCATTGGTTACCAGCTTGGAGTAGCGGGCCAGGTAGCCTGTCTTCACCTTCGGCTCGAAGCCTTTCCAGCCGGCGCGGCGGACAGCCAGCACTTCCTCGTCAACCAGCAGCTCGATCTTGCGGTTGTTGAGGTCCAGCTCGATGATGTCGCCGTTCTCGACAAAGGCGATCGGGCCGCCTTCCGCAGCTTCCGGCGAGATATGGCCGATACTGATGCCGCGAGATGCGCCTGAGAAGCGGCCGTCGGTGATCAGACCCACCTTGGCGCCGAGACCCATGCCGACGATCTGCGAGGTTGGTGCGAGCATTTCCGGCATGCCCGGTCCGCCCTTCGGACCTTCATAACGGATTACAACTACATGGCCTTCTTTGACTTTGCCGTTGGCAATGCCTTCAAGCGCCTCTTCCTGCGAATCGAAGCAGATGGCCGGTCCTTTGTGGTAGCCGCCTACGGAAGCATCCACCGCACCGACTTTGATGATGGAGCCTTCAGGTGCAAGATTGCCGTAGAGGACAGACAGACCGCCCACTTCGGAATACGGGTTGTCCAGCGGATGAATAACCGTCGTATCCAGGATTTCATGCCCGGTGACATTTTCGGCCAGCGTTTTGCCGGTAACGGTCATGCAATCCCCGAAGATGGCCCCCGGTTTCTTCAAAAGCTCATTCAGTACAGCGCTCACGCCGCCCGCCCGGTCAACGTCTTCAATGAAGATGTCGGAGGCCGGAGCCAGCTTGGACAGGTAAGGCACGCGGTTAGCAACTTCGTTAATGCGTTCCAGCGGGTAGTCAATTTCCGCTTCCTGAGCCAGAGCCAAGGTGTGCAGCACCGTATTGGTGGAGCCGCCCATGGCCATATCCAGTGCGAAGGCATTGTCGAGCGATTCTTTGGTTACGATATCACGCGGCTTCAGATCCAGCTTGATCAGCTCCATGAGCTGGGTAGCCGATTTGCGGACGAATTCCTTGCGTTCTTCGGCTACAGCGAGAATGGTGCCGTTGCCCGGCAGCGCGAGGCCCAGTGCCTCAGCCAGACAGTTCATGGAGTTCGCGGTGAACATCCCGGAACAGGAGCCGCAGGTTGGACAGCCGTATTGTTCCAGTTCAAGCAGCTCATCATCATTGATTTTGCCGACCTGGTGAGCGCCTACGCCTTCGAATACGGAAGTCAGGGAGAGCTTTTTCCCCTTGCTGTCCACACCGGCTTTCATAGGACCACCGCTGACAAAAATCGTCGGAATATTGACGCGCAGGGCGCCCATCATCATGCCCGGGGTGATTTTATCACAGTTGGGAATGCAGACCATGCCGTCGAACCAGTGGGCGGAAACAACCGTTTCCAGGGAATCGGCAATGATCTCGCGGCTTGGCAGGGAATAACGCATCCCGATATGTCCCATGGCGATCCCGTCATCGACGCCGATCGTATTGAATTCAAAAGGAACGCCGCCGGCTTCGCGGATCGCTTCCTTGACGATTTTGCCGAATTCCTGCAAATGCACGTGGCCAGGCACGATGTCGATATAGGAGTTGCAGACCGCAATGAACGGCTTGCCGAAATCCTCCTCTTTTACACCTGCTGCCCGCAGAAGACTGCGGTGCGGAGCGCGGTCAAAGCCTTTTTTGATCATGTCTGAACGCATTTTCTTGACTGCCATGATGACATTCCCCTCCTAATTAATTGTGAACCGGATATAGTGTCGCATTAACGCAATGCAATCCCAAAATCTGCGTATCTGCGGCTTATAGAAAGAACGGGGTCCAGCTTCCTGACGAAAAATAGAAGAGGGCGAAGCCGTTTCTATAAAATATAAGCGGATATAATACGAACGTTATTAGAGAGTCTATCACAAAAAACCTCTTTTTTCTACCGGGCAATGTGAAGTTTGTCATTAGAAGATTCCCTTGCCGGACGCGGAAAAAGCCCATCCCGGAGGGGATAGGCTGATTTGGAATTATGTTACAGGGAACGGCGCAGGGCGGCGCGCTGCAGAGAAATCATCCAGTCCACGGAAGGCTCGACAAGGGGATGCAGCCATCGTTTGACTGCGGGCTGGGCCAGCAGCACTGTAAAAGCAACAGCGCACAGCAGCACAAGCGTTGCCCCGGCGGCATTGCCAAGATAAGCGTAAATTCCCGACACGGCAGCGAGGCGGACCACAAAGCCGTGCAGCAGGAAGACATACAGTGTGCGGCGGCCCCAGTCGGTCATCCGGCTCAGCCGGTGAGGCACCCATCCCAGAAAAGCGAGGGAAGCGGCAAGCTGCAGCCCGTACATTCCCAGCCGGTACACACCTGCATACCACTCAGGCGCGTCAAGCTGCATATAGGTCATGCTGCCGTACAGCCAGCCCAGCGGAAGCTCCGAACCGAGCGTGCCCAGCAGGAGGAGCAGCAGGACCGATGCGGCAGCGGCAGCGATTTTAACATATTTATTGTAAAGCCGGGCAAAAGCCTCAAAGGAGAAATGGTAGCCGATTACAAAAAACGGCAGATAAACAAAGGTGCGGCTGATGCTGAACCAGATACCGTCAAGCTGCAAATAGCCGACAGCGACACCGGCCGAAACGGAGAAAATAATTTGTGCCGCCCTGCTCCATCTGCCCATGCCCAGCATCAAAAGGCGCCAGCAGGCATGACTGGCCAGAAACCACAGCAGCAGATAAGGCGCGAAAAAGGAATGATGGATATTAGCTGCATGGAAGACGGATACGTCCAGCACGGAGTACAGAGTCTGAAAAATGAGGTATTGGAGTCCGATTTGCAGCAGGACCTTGCGTCCGGCGGCACCGGTGAGGCTTTTTCCGGCAAAATAGCCTGTAACAAGCACGAACAGCGGCATATGGAAACTGAAAATCCACAAATACAGGCTGTGCATGCCGCTCAAGGAATGAATCAGAGGTTCAATGGCATTGCCGGCAAAAACGGTGACTATAAGCATGAAGCGCAGGTTAAGAAAAAAGGTTTCTCCGCGTGCTGTAAGTGAACTGTTAGCTACCATGACTTTACCTCCAATAGGCTTGCGCTAAGCAAATTACTTTAATTTTAAAATACTAGATTTCCGGAAAAACAATTGTGAAATACATCACAAATACCAATTTAGTAAGCGCTATCATAGCGGATAATTGTGGCGATGTGTTGAAGGTTGTTTGAATGCATTGATTCCTCTATAATTTTCTGTATGCAGTCATCGGGAGTGAGCATGATGGGAAAAAAATTAACGAAGCGCCGTGTCCTACTGGGGATTTTTGCTATTCTGATTGCGGCAGGTTTTTTTCTGTGGAGATATTTAACACCTTATGCGCCTGAGGAAAAGGCAGAGAGTGCACTGGTCTCCGCAAATGGCGTCCGGGTGGAACAAAATGATAACTGGATTTCATTTGAGCCTTCGGTCACTCTTGGAGCGGCCGTGATTTTTTACCCGGGAGCGCTGGTTGCAGCGGAGGCTTATGCTCCTCTGGCCAAAAAAATCGCTGCAGCCGGACACCCGTTCTATATCGCCAAAATGCCGCTGAACCTCGCAGTCATCAAAAGCGATGCGGCCGGAGAGATCATCCGCGTGCATCCGAAGCTGTCTTTTGTGCTGGGCGGCCATTCGCTGGGCGGGGTCATGGCTTCGCGTTATGCGGCAGAACATGCGGACCAGCTGAAGGGGGTATATTTTTTGGCCTCCTACCCGGATGAGAAGGGCAGTCTGAAGGATACTACGCTGTCTGTCCTGTCGATACTGGGCACGGAGGATCAAGTGGTTGACCAGGACAAATATAATAAAGGGCGTTCCTATCTGCCCGGCAACACGGTATATTATTCGGTCAAAGGCGGAAATCATGCCCAGTACGGAAGTTATGGCGAGCAGAAGGGCGACGGGAAAGCTGCGATATCCGAGGAAGAGCAGCAGACCCTCACCGCGCGGGCGATGCTGGATTGGATGGGCAATCTGCGTTAAGCTGCCCTGTTCACCTGTTCATTAGGAGAGGAGCTGAAGAATGGCTGTACTGCATGTAAATGATCTGGCCATACCCTGCAAGGGCATATTGTTCGACAAGGACGGCACCTTGCTCGATCTGCTCGCGACCTGGGGAACCTGGGCTGATCTGGTATTGAAGGGGCTGGAGAACCAGTTGGCGTTCATCGGAAAAGACAACTCTGGCTCCGGCCGGGGCCTCGCCAGGGTGCTTGGTACAGTGCATGACGACGCCGGGCAGGTGATCGGCTATGACCCTGCCGGTCCGCTGTCCATGGCTACCGCAGAGGAGACAAATGGCATCCTGGCCTGGCAGCTGTATACAGCGGGAGTCCCCTGGAACGAAGCGCTTGCCAAGGTAACGGCCATCGGCAAGGAAGCGATGAATGAGCTGCGCCGTCTCCGCAAGGCCCAGCCCTTGCCGGAGCTGCTGCCGTTTCTCCGGCAGTGTGCCGCAGCTTCATTGAAGCTTGGCGTCGTTACTTCCGATGGGGCTGTGACCACCAGCGAGCAGCTGGAATGGATGGGGATTACCGGTTATTTTGATACGATAGTTACAAGAGACCGCGTTACTCACGGCAAGCCCGCGCCGGAAATGGCAGAGACCGCCTGCCGGGAGCTGGGCCTTGACCCGGGGGAGACTGTGATAATCGGCGATAGTAACGCCGATATGCAGCTAGGCAAAGGCGCGGGCCTGCGCCTGTCCATTGGCATATCGCCAGCCGGGAGCACCGCTCACCTGCTGGAGGCGGATACTGTCATTTCCGGCTATCATCAGCTTCGTCTCACAATCTGAATTATATATATGGAAAGGATGCGTGCAGGCTTATGGACCCATTGCAGACACTGGTTTCCTGGATTAAGGACAGCGGCAGCATTGTTTTTTTTGGAGGGGCGGGAACATCCACAGAAAGCGGAATCCCGGATTTCCGCTCAGCGGCAGGGCTGTATCAGACACAGCACAATTCTCCTTATCCGCCTGAGGTAATGCTGAGCCGCAGTTTTTTTATGTCCTCGCCGGACATTTTTTTTGACTTTTACCGCAGCAAAATGATTCACCCGGAAGCGAAGCCGAACGGGGCGCATCAGCTTCTTGCCCAGCTGGAGCGTGACGGCAAGCTCAAAGCGGTTATTACACAAAATATCGACGGCCTGCATCAGCTGGCTGGAAGCCAGCGAGTCCTGGAGCTGCATGGCTCGATTCACCGCAACCACTGTATGGATTGCTCGCGTTATTACGGGCTGGACCAGGTGCTTGCCTCCGGGACCGGAGTTCCGCGCTGCCCGGAATGCGGCGGGATTATCAAACCTGATGTGGTGCTCTATGAAGAGGAGCTGGATCATGATGTCCTTGTTGAATCGGTCGCGGCCATTGCTGCTGCAGACCTGCTCATCATCGGCGGGACTTCGCTTACGGTGCAGCCGGCCGCCAGCCTGATTACTTATTTCCGGGGCCGGCACACGGTGCTGCTGAACGGAGATCCGACTCCGTATGATCATCAGGCCGATCTGATTATTACGGACCGGATCGGCGCTGTGATGGGGAAGGTTCAGGAACTGCTGTAAGCCGGCAGCAGCTATGCCGGGAGGCAGTAAGAAAATATATTTTATAAACTGCCTGGTTCTCAGAAGATTACATTCACCTCCAGTGGTTTAAAATAGGGTAGCGCGTCTATCAGCGAAACGAGGGGCAGGGATGAAGAATGGTATATGTGGCTAGCGATGAACGGTATGAAGGGATGCGGTACAACCGCACGGGCAGATCCGGCCTCAAGCTTCCGGCCATTTCACTGGGACTCTGGCATAATTTTGGCGGCATCGATACCTATGAAAAGGGCCGGGAGATGATCACCCGCTCGTTTGACCTCGGGATTACCCATTTTGATCTCGCCAATAACTACGGGCCGCCCGCCGGGTCGGCGGAGGAGATGTTCGGCAAGGTGCTTGCCCGCGATCTGGCTCCCTACCGTGATGAGCTGATTATTTCAACCAAGGCAGGGTATTATATGTGGCCCGGCCCCTATGGGGACTGGGGTTCACGTAAATATATGCTGGCGAGCCTCGATCAGAGCCTGAAACGGCTGGGGCTGGATTATGTGGATATTTTTTATTCGCACCGGCCTGACCCGGAGACGCCGCTGGAAGAAACGATGGGCGCTCTGGATACTGCGGTCCGTTCCGGCAAGGCACTGTATGTGGGGCTGTCCAATTATACGGCGGAGCAGACCGTGGAGGCCATCCGTATTCTGAACAGCCTCGGCACGCCGCTGCTGATTCATCAGCCCCGGTACTCCATGCTGGACCGCTGGATCGAAGGCGGGCTGCAGGATGTGCTGGAGGAGCATGGTGTTGGCAGCATCGCCTTCACCCCGCTGGCGCAGGGCCTGTTAACCAGCAAATATCTCAACGGTATTCCGGAGGGTTCCCGGGCGGCAGGTCCGTCCGCTTTTCTGAACGAAAGCCGGATTACCCCCGAAGTGCTGCGCAAAATTCACGCGCTCAATCAGCTTGCCGTCTCCCGCGGCCTGTCTCTGGCGCAGTTTGCGCTGCTCTGGACCCTGCGCGGCGGACGGGTTACCTCTGCACTGATCGGCGCGAGCCGGGTTAGCCAAATTGAAGAGAACATCGCCGCATTATCCCACGGCGAGTTCTCGCAGGAGGAGCTGGACCGGATCGAGACGATCCTGAAGACGGACAGCGAGTAGTTCAGAATAAGCTGCTCTGTATAAAAACAGCATCACATCTGAAAAGCCCGCTTCCTGCTGATCCGGAAACGGGCTTTTCGTGCAGATTGTCCGGCCGGTGGCCGGTCATGCAAAGTATTTGCAGGAGCTGCTTGCATTGCTAACGCTTTTATTAGGAAAGAAGAGAGAAGCGGAGGCCCGGAACAGGTCCAGCGTTGGCCTGTCAGTTCCTGCTCCGGGCGCTGTCTCAAGTCCGGTTTATCATGGAAGCTTCGCGCTGAGTAGGGCAAAAGCATACGTAATCCGGACTTTTAGTCTCCATGCGTATTTTAGCGTGAGAAGTACCACTAATCTGGTTCAACTGTATGCTGGGACGTTCTGAGTGGAAAAAGTATCACTAATCCGGCTTGACTGTTCGCTGGGGCACTTTTAGTGGGAAAAAGTATCACTAATTCACCAATAAACGTCCGGATGTGAGGAAACAGCTTGAATTAAGTGGACAAAATCCCACTAAAACCTGCTCCCGCCAGATTTCCGGCAAATTAGGTTTACTTTTTCCACTTAGCACCTACCGCAAGTGGAGTTTCAAGCGGGAACAATCTGAGGAAAAAGGCGTAAGTACAATTCTACTTAGCGTTCAGCCAATGTTGGCGATTATGAACAGGTTGGACCGGACCCAGGGGGACTGGCAGAAACTCCGCGAGCCTCAGCCGGCCGCCAGCCCCGTCCGTCTGCTAGCTCTGGCCATCCACCCGCGAGCCCCGTCCGTCGCGGGCCCCAACCGTCCCCCAGCCCCGTCCGACGCGAACCCCGTCCGTCTGCCAGCTCCGGCCATCCACCCGCGGGCCCCGTCCGACGCGAGCTCCAGCCCCGTCCGTCCGCCAGCCCCGTCCGTCCCCCAGGGCCGCCATCTATTTCTCCCCATGCCTTGCCGTAGCAATGCGGTAAGCGGTGGGGGACTGCGCGCAGAAGCGCTTGAACTGCCGGGAGAAATACAGGGCATCCGTCAGGCCGACCGAGGCCGCAACCTGCTCAACGGACAGCTCCGGGCGCTCCCGCAGCAGCAGCCGCGATTTCTCAATGCGCAGCTTCAGCAGGTAAGTTACGGGCGACAGGCCCGTTTCCTGCTTGAAGATGCGTGACAGATAAGCGCGGTTGTAGCCCAGGCTGGCGCACATCTGCTCAATGGAGACGGGATGGGCGTACTGGGCCGCCATGTAGTGGATCATTTGCTTCACGGTGCGCTTAACCTGCGATTCCGCGCCGGGCAGCCGGGAAGAGGCGAGAAGCAGCTCGGCTGCTTCGCCGACGAGCAGATAGAGATAGCCCAGCGAGGTGAGATGGGCGCTCTCTTTGCCCGTATAGAAGGCACGCATCATCCCGGCCAGGGCGCCGGGGAAGACACTGCCTTCGGTGGTGGACAGGACCGGCTTCTGCGGAGTGAAGCCGGTCTGCAGCACGAGCGCGTCCGCGTCCGTGCCGGTGAAGGCTGCCCAGCGGTAGCGCCAGGGCTGCGCCTCGTCCGAGACATAGCTGACGAGCTGTCCGGGATGAATCAGGAAGCAGTCACCCGGCCCAAGCTCGTACTTCCGCTCCTCGGTGCGGAAGGCTCCGAAGCCGGATTCAATGAAATGCATGAGGTAGTAATCGTAGATTTTGGGACCGGCCTGATGCAGAGGCAGAGTCTGGCTCTCGCCGGCAAAAAGCACATGTAAATGCTGCCGGTCATAAACCACGGGATTGGACCCTACGGAATAAGTATGTTCCACGCTGGAACCGCCTTTCTTGAGTTAACGCTGCCATAACCGTGCAGACGGGTGAATAGGGCGAGAGGACTTCCTTTTGATTATATCGCCACTTTTTTGAAAAGTCACATTTGTCCATGCATTACACACATGATTGCATTATCAGGGCAAGTCTGATTTGATTATAATGTAAGCATAAACGACGCAATACGATTTCCAAAGTTCAAGCGAGAAGCAGCGAAAGGATGGAGTGGCATTAATGAGTGTACAGGATCTGAAAGGCAAATTTATCGAGAAATACGGAGAAAGCACAGAGGAGGCACGTGTATTCTATGCTCCGGGGCGGGTGAATCTCATCGGAGAGCATTTGGACTACAACGGGGGCTACGTGTTTCCGGCAGCGCTGGACTTCGGGACTACACTGATCGTGCGGCCGCGCAGCGACGGCAAGGTTCAGTTCGCATCGACGAATTTTCCATATGAAGCTTCTATTGACTACAGTGAAATCGGCAAAGCCAAAACCGGGGAATGGGTGGATTATCCGGTAGGTGTGATGGTGGAACTGGCCAAAAAAGATCTTCCGGTCGCTGCAGGCTATGACCTCCTGTTCCACGGCGAGATTCCGAACGGCTCGGGCCTGTCCTCCTCGGCTTCCATCGAAGTGGTCACCGGCTTCGCCTTCCTGACGCTGCTCGGCGGAAATACGGATACTGTGGAAATCGCCTTGCTGTCGCAGCGTGCGGAGAACCAGTACGTGGGCGTAAATTCGGGGATTATGGACCAGTTCGCCGTGGCCAACGGCAAGCGCGACCAGGCCATCCTGCTGATGTGCGACACGCTGGAGTACAGCCTGGTTCCTTTTGTGACCGGCTCTTACAAGCTGGTCATCAGCAACACGAACAAGAAGAGAGGCCTGGTGGACTCCAAATACAATGAGCGCCGCAGCCAATGCGAAGAGGCCCTGGCGATTTTGAAGCAGGAGGTTCCGGGCTTGTCTTACCTGGCAGAGCTTGCGCCTGAGCAATTTGAAGCGCACAAGGACAAAATCACCGACGAAACTGTACAGCGCCGCGCCCGCCATGTAGTGGAGGAGAACCAGCGTGTGCTGGACTCCGTGGAAGTGCTGAAGCAGAACGACCTGAAGCAGTTCGGCCTGTATATGAATGATTCCCATGTCTCGCTGCGCGACCTCTACGAAGTCAGCTGTGAAGAACTGGATGTCATGGTGGAAGAAGCACAAAAAATTCCCGGCACCCTCGGCTCCCGTATGACCGGCGCAGGGTTCGGCGGATGTACTGTGTCGCTGGTGCATGAGAACGACGTGGAACGTTTTATTCGTGAAGTAGGAGAAGCCTACAGAACCAGAACCGGTTTAACCGGCGAGTTCTATGTATGCGGGATTGGCAATGGAGTAGAAGAACTGAAGGGAGTGGAGTAAGATGGCGATTCTAGTAACAGGTGGGGCAGGGTATATCGGTTCCCATACCGTAGCGGAGCTGCTGGAGCGGGGCGAAGAGGTTGTGGTGATCGACAATCTGCTGACAGGACACCGCGAGGCGCTGCTGGGCGGCAAGCTGTATGAGGGGGATCTGCGTGACAAGGTAACGCTCAATAAGCTTTTTTCGGAAAATAAAATCGATGCCGTCATCCACTTTGCCGCCAGCTCACTGGTTGGCGAGAGCATGAAGGACCCGGTCAAATATTACGACAACAATGTGTATGGCACCCAGTGTCTTTTGGAAGCCATGCAGCAGGCCGGTGTGGACAAAATCGTCTTCTCCTCCACAGCCGCAACCTACGGCGAACCGGAGAAGGTGCCGATTGAGGAAACCGACCGCACGGAGCCGGCCAATGTGTACGGTGAAACCAAGCTGACCATGGAACGGATGATGGCCTGGTTCGACAAGGTGCTGGGCATCAAATATGTGGCGCTGCGCTACTTCAACGCCGCAGGTGCTCATGCCAGCGGGAAGATCGGGGAAGACCACCGTCCGGAGAGCCATCTGATTCCGCTGGTGCTGCAAACTGCGCTGAAGCAGCGCGAGAGCATTGCGGTTTTCGGTGACGATTACCCGACAGAAGACGGCACCTGTGTGCGCGACTATATCCATGTCAGCGATTTGGCGGATGCCCATGTGCGGGCAGTAAACTACCTGCGCAGCGGCAGCGCCAGCAACATTTTTAATCTGGGCAACGGGCTGGGCTTCTCCGTTAAGCAGGTCATCGAAACGGCGAAGAAGGTAACCGGTCTGGATATTCCGGTAGTGATTCAGGAGCGCCGCGCCGGAGATCCGGCTGTACTGGTCGCTTCCTCCGACAAAGCCCGGTCTGTCCTTGGCTGGAATCCGCAGCACGCCGATGTCGAAGGCATTATCCAAAGCGCCTGGAACTGGCATTCGGCCAATCCGCAGGGCTATGGGGAATAGATATCCGACGCGGTCGAATATCTACACCATTAGGGTAAGCACAGCCAGATGAAGGAGTAATGAAATGGATAACGAAAAGAGTGCCGCTCCCGCTGCGCAGAAGGCGCTGCATGCGATCGAACAGCTGGTGCTGTTTGCCAGCCATCAGCAGTTAATTCAGCCTGCGGATGCCGATTACAGCCGCAATGCGCTGCTGGACCAGTTCGGCTTCAGCGAGCCGTATGCTGCAGAATTCACAGAGGCTCCGCTTGAGAGCCCGCAGGCTCCGCTGGATGTTCTGATCGACTATGGCTTTGAAACCGGCCTGATTCCCGAGAATACCGATACGTACCGCGACCTGCTGGATGCCAAAATCATGGGCCTTCTCATGGCCCGCCCTTCCGAGGTCAATTCCGAGTTCTACAGGCTTTCTGCGGAGAAGGGCATTGAGGCGGCAACCGACCGCTTTTATAAGCTGAGCATAGATTCCAATTATATCCGTATGGACCGCATCTCCAAAAACGTGTTCTGGCTGCAGGATTCTCCGTACGGCGACATTGAGATGACGATCAATCTGTCCAAGCCGGAGAAAAATCCGAAGGAAATCGCCATGGCCCGGCTGCTGCCGCCGCCGGTCTATCCGAAATGTCTGCTTTGCCGCGAGAATGTAGGTTATGCCGGAAGGCTCAATCATCCGCCGCGGCAGAATCTGCGCGTTATTCCGCTGAAGCTGAACAACGAGAATTGGTTCCTCCAGTATTCTCCTTATGTCTACTACAATGAGCACTGCATCGTGTTCCACCACGATCATGTGCCGATGAAGCTGACAAAGGATTCGCTGAAGCGCCTGCTTAGCTTTGTGGAAGCTTTTCCGCATTACTTCATCGGCTCCAATGCCGATCTGCCGATCGTTGGCGGCTCCATTCTGACCCATGACCATTTTCAGGGCGGACGCCATACTTTTCCGATCCAGAAAGCACCGAAGGAGGTTACCTTCACCCACGCTGCCTATCCGGGTGTCAGCCTCAGCATTGTGAAGTGGCCGATGTCGGTGCTGCGTCTGAATGGTACAGATCCGGCGGTGCTGCTGGAATGCGGTAATGAAATCTATGAAGCCTGGAAAGTCTACAGTGATCCTGAAGCCGAAGTCCTGGCCGCAAGCGAGGTGGACGGGGAACAGACGCGGCATAATACCGTCACTCCGATTGTACGCCGGTCGGAAGACGGCGGATTCGAAATGGATCTGGTGCTGCGCAACAACCGGACCAGCGAGGCGCATCCCGAAGGGATTTTTCATCCGCACCGGGAGATGCACCATATCAAGAAAGAAAATATCGGCCTGATCGAAGTGATGGGGCTGGCGATTCTGCCGGGCCGCCTGAAGGAAGAGCTGGATGCCATCGCCGGGATTCTCGCCGGAGACACGGCTCTGCTGGAAGGCGTACAGTCACAGGCAGATCATGTGCTGGCGCAGCATGCTTCCTGGGTTCAGGAGCTGGTGTCACGCTTTGGGACGGCTATGGAGCGTGAAGAGGCAGTCAAGGCCGTGCAGAATGAGGTCGGCATTAAATTCACCCACATTCTGGAGCATGCCGGTGTCTATAAGCGGACACCGGAAGGCCAGGCGGCTTTCCGCCGTTTTGCCCACAGCCTGGGCTTCCGCTGAGCCGGCGTCTGCACAGCTCCTGTGTGTGCATAAGGCTTTATCGGAAGCCGTATAGGCTCTGCTAATTTTATAGCCCTGCTTTATGAAATGTCCCCGGTTGTTGCGGCGCGGGGACATTTTTGTTCTTGTATAGGAAACTATGGATTACTTCCGCTTGTGAATAAAATTATGCCAAAGTTGTAGAATAAACACTTTGGACCAATTTGTAACGAACAACGGCAGAAATACCGTTGTTGAGTGCCGAAGGCCAGCTTGCCCGGAAACAACGGCAGAAATGCCGTTGTTGGAGAGTCGAAGGCCGGTTTACCTAGAAACAACGGCAGAAATGCCGTTGTTGGAGCGTCGAAGGCCGGTTTACCTGGAAACAACGGCAGAAATACCGTTGTTGGAGTGCCGAAGGCCAGCTTGCCCGGAAACAACGGCAGAAATGCCGTTGTTATAGCGTTGAAGGCCGGTTTGCCTGGAAACAACGGCAGAAATACCGTTGTTGGAGTGCCGAAGGCCGAGTTCTGAGGGGGGGAGTCGGTCTAGATATCCTAATTCCAACTAGCAATTACTTACCGGCTTCTTCGCAGGTGCTAGTTGGAAAAAGGGATCTTATTTTTCCGAAAATGAAAAAGTCCTAAAATTCAAGTGGAAAAAGTAAACCCAATTGGGCCACATTTCTTGTCCAATGGAAAATGAGCTGAATTAGTGCACCTTTTCCACTTCATCTGCCCAAGGACAGGATACTATAGCAAATTAGTAAACCTTGTTCCACTTAAAGAGTTGCCGTAGGATTCATGGGGCGTCGTTCTCCTGGTAGCGCTAGAACCAAGAAGGCTGCACTGTCCCGTGGAGGACGGCACGGCCGTTTTTGTGCTTTTCTTATGCCCGGCGGTAGTTTAAGTGCTGATTTGAATGCTGCGGGTGAGAGGTCTATAATAAATTATTGCATCACATTCCAGAAATAACGGAGGGTTCATCCTTATGCGCAAGTTTGAATTTTATAATCCTACCAAGTTGATTTTTGGACAAGGTACCCTAAGCGCGCTTCAGACCGAAGTGCCGAAATACGGCAAAAATGTACTGCTTATGTACGGCGGCGGCAGCATCAAGCGCAGCGGTCTGTACGATAATGTAATTTCCGGTTTGAAGGCCGCCGGCGCTGTGGTCACGGAATTGTCCGGTGTCGAACCGAATCCGCGCCTGTCCACCGTACATAAAGGTGTGGCCCTGTGCCGCGAGAACAATATTGAGCTGATTCTTGCCGTCGGCGGCGGAAGCGTGCTGGACTGTGCCAAGGCGGTTGCAGTCGGTGCGAAGTATGATGGAGACATGTGGGACTTTGTAGAGCGCAAGGCGGCTCCACAGGGGGCTTTGCCGCTGGGTACAGTGCTCACTATGGCTGCTACCGGCTCGGAAATGAACAACGGCTCCGTGATTACCAATGAAGTCACCAAAGAAAAAATGGGCTGGGGCAGTGTTCATGCCTTCCCGGCCTTTTCGATCCTTGATCCGGAGAACACCTTCTCCCTTCCGCGTGACCAGACCGTATACGGGATGGTAGATATCATGTCCCACGTGCTGGAGCATTACTTCCATACCGACGGCAACACTCCGGTCCAGGACGGGTTCTGTGAGACGCTGCTGCGCACGGTGATTGAAACTGCGCCGAAGCTGATTGAAGACCTGAACAACTATGAGCTGCGTGAAACGATCATGTACTGCGGTACAATGGCGCTCAACGGAATGGTCAGCATGGGCTTTGCAGGTGACTGGGCCACCCACAATATTGAGCATGCCGTATCGGCGGTTTACGATATTCCGCACGGCGGCGGGCTGGCGATTCTCTTCCCGCACTGGATGAAATACAACCTCAGCACGAATCCTGCCCGTTTCCGCCAGCTGGCTGTGAACGTATTCGGCATTGATGCCGCCGGCAGATCCGATGAAGAGGTTGGTCTTGAGGGCATCGAAGCGCTGCGCCGCTTCTGGGATTCCATCGGCGCGCCAAAATCGCTGGGCGACTATGATATCGACGGCAGTGAAATCGGCAGCATGGCCGACAAAGCCGTCCGCTTTGGACCATTCGGCAATTTCCGCAAGCTGCAGCGTGAAGACGTTGTAGAAATTTATACAATGGCACTGTAAGAGCATCCGGCAGCCCGCTGCCGTTCAGTGGTTAAGAAGAAAAAGCTGCCCCTTTTGGGGCGGCTTTTTTTATGGGGCAGCCCATGCTGGAAAAAGTACTACTATTCCGGCTCAACTGTCACCCTGGGACGCTTTTAGCGGGAAAAAGTACCACTATTCTGTCCATAAACGGCCGGATGTGATGAAACAGCTTTTGTTCCACACATTTTTGAGATAAATACCCAGGATTGTGAAACCAAGGACATGGTTTATACGTTTAAGCTATTATGACAGTCCGGAAGTAAAGACGGGAGGAGAACGACATGGAAACGCTGTATTTGGGCTGTTTGGCGCTTGGCGTCATTTTTGCCGTAGTCAGCGTGCTTTTGGGAGATCTGATCGGCAGTGCTTTGGACGGAATTTTTGATGTGGTGTCCTTTCATTTTATCAGTCCTGCGGTTCTGGCCGGAGGCATCACCGTATTCGGGGGAGCAGGCATTCTGCTGACCCGCTACAGCAGTCTGGACAATGGTCCGATTCTGGCATTGTCTCTCTTGACGGCAGCGTTTATGAGCGTTGTCATGTATCTGGGCGTAGTGAAGCCGGTGAACAAGAGCGAAATGTCCAGCGGGTTCTCCATGAATGAGCTGCCCGGCAAAATCGGGGAAATTACGGTACCCGTCCCCGCACAGGGCTACGGCGAGATTATGGTGAAGTTCGGTGCAGGCAACAGTCTGCATACGGCGGCTAGCTTCGACCATCATCCTCTGCCTGCCGGAAGTAAGGTTGTAGTGGTCGAGGTTGAAGATGGTGTTGCGCTTGTGTCTGAATTCGAACAGCGAAGAGGAGTGGATGCGTAATGTTTGGCTTGCCTGATTTTTTGTTTATTCCAGCTGTGGTAATTGCTGTGCTTCTGGTGCTCGGGATTGCCTTCTGGGCGCGGTACAAGACGGTAGGCCCCGATGAAGGGATGATCGTTACCGGTTCGTTCCTTGGCAGCAATCATATATCCGATGACGGCTCCGGCCGCAAAATCAAGATTGTCCGCGGTGGCGGGGCATTCATTCTGCCGGTTTTCCAAAAGGCGGAGTTCATGTCGCTGCTCTCCCACAAGCTCGATGTGACGACACCGGAGGTGTATACGGAGCAAGGGGTGCCTGTGATTGCCGACGGGGTGGCCATTATTAAGGTGGGCAGCTCCACCGAGGATGTGGCTACCGCAGCAGAGCAGTTCATGGGCAAGCCGATTGATGCGCTGAAGAGCGAAGCCCAGGAGGTGCTCGAGGGTCATCTGCGGGCAATCCTCGGCTCGATGACCGTGGAGGAGGTCTACCGCAACCGTGACCGTTTTGCCCAGGAGGTCCAGGGGGTAGCCGCACGTGATCTGAAGAAAATGGGGCTGCAGATTGTCTCCTTCACGATTAAGGATGTGCGCGACAAGCATGGATATCTGGAAGCGCTCGGGAAGCCGCGGATTGCAGCTGTGAAGAGGGACGCAGAGATTGCTGAGGCGGAAGCGCTGCGGGATGCGCGGATTCAGAAGGCCAATGCCGAAGAACAGGGGCAGAAGGCTGAACTGCTGCGGGATACGAACATTGCCGAAGCCTCCAAGGATAACCAGCTCAAGGTTGCTGCGTTTAAGCGTGATCAGGATACCGCGAAGGCAGAAGCTGACCAGGCGTACCACATTCAGGAGGCACGTGCCAAACAGACAGTGGTAGAGGAGCAGATGAAGGTCGAACTGGTCCGCAAGGAACGTGAGATTGACCTCCAGGCCAAGGAAATCCAGGTCCGTGAGAAACAGTATGATGCGGAAGTGAAGAAAAAAGCCGAAGCCGACCGCTATGCGGTGGAACAAGCAGCCGAAGCCGACAAGGCGAAGAGAATGCGCGAAGCGGATGCCTTGCAGTACAGCATTGAAACCCAGGCCCGGGCGACTTCAGAGCAGAAGCGGCTGGAAGGCCAGGCGGTGGCCGATGCGGAGCTGGCCAAAGGTAAAGCAGAATCCGAGGTGATCCGGCTGCGCGGTCTTGCGGAAGCGGAAGCCAAGGAGAAGCTGGCGGAAGCGTTCCAGAAATTCGGCGAGGCCGCTGTGCTTGATATTATTGTCAAAATGCTGCCGGAGCTGGCCGGACGCATCGCCGAGCCGCTCGCTTCGATCGATAAGCTTACGGTGGTGGATACCGGCAACGGGGAGGGTGCGGCCCGGGTCAGCAACTATGTGACCCAGCTGATGTCCACGGCTCCTGAAATGCTGAAGAGTGTCTCCGGGATTGATGTGGAGGCGTTGATCAAGGGGCTGACCAAAGGGAAAACGCACACCCCGGCATCTTCCGGTCCGGCTGTAACCCAGCCTGCAGCTTCTGCTCCTGTAGCACTGGCTGAGAAACGCGAAGAATAGTAAATAAGCACCAAGATCCAGGGGATGACCGGCTTCTGCCTGTCGTCCTTTCTGATAAACACCCGAATTTATATGTAGTGGAGGTGGCCCGGTTGCAACTGGTCCTGGATAATATCCGCAAAAGCTTTGAGAACAAAACAGTGCTAAAAGGCATCGACTTTACCTTTGAGCAGGGCAAAATCTACGGCTTGCTGGGGCGCAACGGAGCCGGGAAGACTTCGCTCTTCAATTGCCTGAGCGGAGAAACCCGTATGGACAGCGGTGGAGCTTTTTTACGGAGAAATGAAGTAAGCCTGCCGCTGCGGGAGGAGGAGATCGGGTATGTCTTTTCTCTGCCGATCCTTCCGGAATTCCTGACAGGCTATGAATTTGTGAAGTTTTATATGGACATCAACCAGGATAAAATACAGTCTGGGAGAACCATTGACGACTATTTTGACATTATCCGGTTCGAGCAAGAAGACCGGCACCGGCTGATCAAGGGCTATTCCCACGGCATGAAGAACAAAATCCAAATGCTGTGCTTTATCATCACCCGTCCGCCGCTGATCCTGCTGGATGAGCCGCTCACCTCGTTTGATGTCGTCGTCGCACTGGAGATCAAGAAGCTGCTGCGCGAGATGAAGCAGGACCATATTATTATTTTTTCGACCCATATTCTGCAGCTTGCCGCCGATCTGTGCGATGAACTGGTCATATTGAATAACGGTGTGCTTCAGGAGATTCCAGCTGATACCCTGCACAGTCCTGAATTCGAGGAACAGATTATCGCACTGCTGAAGGATGGCAGCCATGATTAGCACGCTGAATACCATAATGAAGATTCGCGGAGCCTCTGGGGCCAATCGTCTGCTGTACTATTTTGGACGGCTGCCTCTCATCGGCAAACTGATGAATGACAGCGTGTATTCCAAGACATCCCTCAAAAAAACATTTACCATAGTGGTCCTTATACTTAAAATAATCTGGGGCTTTCTGACCAAGTTTGCCTATCTGGGGCTTGTGGTATACCTGCCTATCCAGCTTGCCGTCAAGGAGCTGCAGCTTGCTGATCAGTACGATCTGTATCTGTATGTGCTGGTTCTGCTAAGCTTTGGGGTGGGGACTGTGTCAAATGCTATTATTCTGGAACCCAAGCGGGATAAATATATCTGCGTCAAGCTGATGAGACTGCCTGCCGATAAATACATGCATGCTGTCCTGGCTCTCAGGGCGCTGACCTTTTTTATTTACTTTGTTCCTGCAATGCTGGTATTTGCCGAGGCCTATGGCGCGCCGCTCTGGCAAGGTCTGCTGCTGTCTCTGCTGCTGTCCCTATGGCGTATAGCGGGTGAAGCGCTGCATTTGTGGATTTTTGACCGGCAGGGAATTGTTCTGGTCAAAAAAAACGGCTTCGTCTGGATTGTCATTGGTGCAGGATATCTGCTGGCCTTTGTCCCCTTGTACATGGGAAATTCCCTGCTTGATATGGATAGCGTACTGTTTAGCCTTCCCTTAAGTCTGGCGCTTGTGGTTCTGGGAGCTGTATCCGCTTTGTATATTGCGAGGTATGCCGGCTACCGGAACGCAGTGGATGCGGTCACCAAAATAGATGATCCGCTGCTGGACATGGGAAGGATGATGAAAGAGGCAAACATGAAGCAGGTCGAGACCAAGGTGAAGGACTTCTCGGCGGAGAAGCTGCGGCCTGGCCAATTTGCGGGGAAAAGCGGCTTTGCCTACTTGAACGCGATTTTTTTCTCCCGGCATAAACGGTTCCTGATTCAACCCATTCAGCGGCGGCTGGTGATCATTGGTGCACTTTCTGCTGCCGGGCTGCTGGCGACGTATGCCTCACCGGATACCTTCTCGAAGCTGGCCCGGTATTTAATCAGCAGTCTGCCTGTCCTGGTCATTGCCATGAATTTCACCTCTATCGGGGAACGGGTCTGCAAAGCGATGTTCTTCAACTGTGACCTGAGTCTGCTGCGGTATGGCTTTTACCGTGAACGCTCGGCGATTCTGAGCAATTTCCGCACCCGCCTGCTCCGCATCAGCGGCCTTAATCTAATTCCGGCCGCAGCCATCAGTGTGGCAGTAAATCTGCTTCTTTTCTTGTCCGGGGAGCGTTGGGGGGTCGGAGAAGCACTGTCCGTCAGTGGCGCGGTTCTGGGGTTATCGCTGTTTTTCTCAGTGCATCATTTGTTTATGTATTATATCTTCCAGCCTTACAGCACGGAGCTGAATGTGAAGAATCCCTTTTTCAGCATCGTGAACAGTATTGTTCTGGCTGTGGGTGTTGTCTGCATGCAGTTTCAGAGCACACCGGCCCGGTTTGCTATAGTGGTGGTGCTTGCGGCTGCGGCCTACATGCTGATTGCCTTGTTTTTGGTATACAGATATTCGGACAGAACCTTCCGCGTAAAATGATGTCTCCTTCCAGCCCCTTCTAAAATGGAATTCTTGATGTTATGATGGTAGCTCAAGAATAATCCACAGATGCTGCTATGTTATACGGGTTGCTTTATAAAGAAAGGGTATTCAGAAGTAAAAGAGGTGTCGGAAGTGAGCAGCATAACAGTAGCTAAGGTACTGAACAATAACGTGATTATAGCCCAGCATCCCCAATATGCCGAGGTAGTTGTCATTGGCAAGGGCATCGGGTTCAACCGTAAAGTACGCGATCTGATCAATCTGTCCTCCGTGGAGAAGATGTTTATTCTCCGTAACCAGGAAGAGCAGGAACAATATAAGCAGCTCGTTCCCCAAGTAGACGAGAAGCTGATTGAGGTTATGCAGGAGATTGTCCTGCATATCCTGCAGAGCAGCCGCCAGCCGCTGAATGAGCATATTCATATTGCGTTAACCGACCATATCTCATTCGCCATCCGCCGCAACGAGCAGAATATTGCCATACATAATCCGTTTCTGTACGAAACCAAAGAAATCTATCCTGAAGAGTACAGCCTGGCGGAGTATGCGGTGGGGAGGATTAACGAGGCGATGGGGGTAAGACTGCCTCCGGACGAAATTGGTTTTGTCGCCCTGCATATTGTCAGCGCACTCAGCAACCGGCATATTTCCGAGGTCAAGGAGCATTCGCTGCTGATTGGAGATTTGGTGAATCTGGTGGAGGATCATCTGGAATATCGTATTCCGCGCGATTCCCTGGATTACTCCCGGCTGGTGACCCATCTGCGCTTCGTGCTGGAGCGGCTCCGCCGGGGAGAAACGGTCCGGGAAACCTCCTCGCTCGATGGGTTGATGAAACGGGAATATCCGGAGATGTATATGCTGGCCTGGAAGCTGACCAAAGTTATTGAGAAGCGGGTGCGGATTCCTGTATACGCTGCCGAGGTAAGCTACCTGACGATTCATCTGCAGCGGCTTGCCCAGAAAAAAGAGGATGAAGCGGATATGCAGCAGCCGGATTAGCCATTACAAAGTTGAGACGTTTGTGCTGCCCGCTGAAAAAGGCATTTTCATATGCATTCTTATATTTGGAGCAAAGTCCCGCGTTTCGGTTTTTTTTAGCTTGCATGTTCAAATGAACGGTGCTACAATGTTTCCTGGTAAAACAAAACAGAATCCAAAGCGTGTAACTGATTCGATCAGGCATGAGTGATTTACAGTATTTTGGTTGTTCAGCCCCAAGTCGGGGTAATCTAACCTTGTGTTAGAGGAACAACCTGTATGCTGTGTTGCTCATGCCTTTTTTGGCTTCTGTTTGGACGAAATTAACTAATAAGGAAGTGAACTCCATGTTCAAAAAGTTGTTTGGCGTGCTGCAGAGGGTTGGTAAGGCGCTTATGCTGCCCGTTGCCATTCTGCCTGCCGCGGGTCTGCTTCTTGGGATCGGCAACATGCTGGTTAACCCCGACTTCCTTCAATACGTTCCGGCACTGGAAAATGATGTAGTTCAAGCCATTGCAACCGTATTGATGAATTCCGGGCAAATTGTTTTTGACAATCTGTCGCTGCTGTTCGCGGTTGGTGTGGCCATCGGTCTGGCCGGAGGCGAAGGCGTTGCCGGTCTGGCCGCCATCATTGGTTTCCTCGTTATGAACGTAACGATGGGAACGGTTGTCGGTGTGAATGCTTACGTGCTATCCTGGAAGGATTTTGCCTACTCCAGTGTGCTCGGCATTCCTACATTGCAGACAGGTGTCTTCGGCGGTATTCTGGTAGGTATTCTAGCCTCCGCCATGTATAAGCGGTTTTTCCGCATAGAGCTGCCGTCCTATCTCGGTTTCTTTGCGGGTAAACGGTTCGTGCCAATTATGACTGCAGTAACCTCTCTGTTGCTGGGTCTCCTGCTAACACTGATTTGGCCGCCGATTCAGCACGGTCTGAACTATGTATCGCAGAGTATGATCAACACAAACCTGACGCTGTCGGCGTTCATCTTTGGGGTCATCGAGCGTTCACTGATTCCTTTTGGCCTGCATCACATCTTCTATTCGCCATTCTGGTATGAATTTGGAAGCTATGTGGATAAAGCGGGCGAGCTGATTCGCGGGGACCAGCGGATATTCATGCAGCAGCTCCGCGATGGTGTTGAGTTTACAGCGGGTACCTTTACAACCGGTAAATATCCGTTTATGATGTTCGGTCTGCCTGCTGCGGCGCTGGCAATCTATCATGAAGCCAGACCCGAAAATAAACGGGTAGTCGGCAGCTTGATGATTTCTGCGGCCCTGACTTCATTCCTGACCGGGATTACCGAGCCGCTGGAATTCTCGTTCCTGTTCGTGGCTCCGCTGCTGTTCGCAGTACATGCCGTATTCGCAGGTCTGTCCTTCATGACTATGCACATCCTGAATGTCAAAATCGGGATGACCTTCTCCGGCGGGTTCATCGACTATATGCTCTTCGGGGTTATCCCTAACCGTACGGCATGGTGGCTCGTTATCCCGGTAGGTCTTGTGCTTGCGGTCATCTACTACTTCGGATTCCGCTTCGTAATCCGGAAGTTCAACCTCAGAACGCCTGGGCGTGAAGATCCGTCCGATGATATTGAAGAGACTAACACTGAGAATGTATCCAGAAGCGGCGACGATCTGCCGCGCAACATCTTGTCCGCACTTGGCGGCAAAGAAAACATTACCCACCTCGACGCTTGTATTACACGCCTTCGTGTAGAGGTCAAGGATAAAGCCGGAGTTGACAAGAACCGCCTGAAGAAGCTGGGTGCATCCGGTGTGCTTGAAGTCGGCAACAACGTGCAGGCGATCTTCGGAACCCGGTCCGATACGATCAAATCGCAGATCCAGGATGTGATGGACGGCAGAACGCCTGCCGCTTCACCTGCCGCAGCCGCACCGCAGCCCGAGCTTGAGAAGCAGGCTGGTGAAGAAGGTGCAGCCATTATCCCTGAAGATATCGTGTCTCCGGTTAACGGAGAACTGCTCGATATCACCCAGGTGCCGGATGCCGTCTTCTCACAGAAGATGACCGGTGACGGATTTGCATTCCTGTCGGATGACGGCAAGATTGCCTCGCCGGTATACGGCAAAGTATTTAACGTCTTCCCGAGCAAGCATGCGGTCGGCATCATGTCCGATGGCGGCAAGGAAGTGCTGGTTCATATCGGCGTCAACACGGTTAAACTCAAAGGGAAAGGTTTTACAGTCCTGGTTGAAGAAGGTGATCTGGTTGCCGCAGGACAGCCGATCATGGAGGTTGATCTGGAGTACGTCAAGGCGAATGCGCCTTCTGTAATCTCACCAGTGATTTTCTCCAATCTGCCGGAAGGATCAGCGGTGACTTTGAAGAAGCCGGGTAAAGTGGTTATCGGCGATAAAGATATCATCAGCATTGTGTAAAATGTGCAATGGCGAAGCGCTTCCTTTATAATTAAAGGGAGCGCGGCCTTCACCATATAATATAAACCTATATGAACAGAAAGCGAGTTGGATATTATCATGCAAAAAACATTCAGAATTATTGACGAAGACGGAATTCACGCACGCCCGGCAACAGCGCTGGTAAATACAGCAACTAAGTTTAAAGGCACTGAATCTTTTGCAGAAGCCAAAGGTAAAAAAGTAACGCTTAAATCCATTCTTGGCGTATTGTCTTTGGGTCTTGAAGCCGGCGATACGCTGACTCTGATTACAGAAGGCAGTGAAGAAGCGGAAGCGCTGAGCGCACTTCAGGAAGTTATGGTTAAAGAAGGGCTGGGAGAGCTGCATGAGTAAAATTTCAGGAATCGCGGCTTCAGCAGGTATTGCCGTAGCCCGTGCCTTTATCCTGGAACATCCGGACTATACCATTACAAAAACGGCTGCCGCCGACGTGGAAGCAGAGATTGCTAAACTGACAGACGCGCTGGAGAAATCCAAAGCCGAGCTGCAGAGCATCAAGGAGCGCACGCTTGCTGAGCTGGGGGAGAAGAAAGCGGAGATTTTTGAATCCCATCTGCTGATTCTGGATGATCCCGAGCTGATCAGTCCCGTAATGGACAAAATCCGCGAGGAAATGGTTAATGCGGACTACGCCTTAAATGAAGTGGCCACACAGTTTATTGAAATGTTCGAAAATATGAAAAGTGCTTACCTGCAGGAACGTGCAGCGGATATGCGCGATGTGACCAAACGCGTGCTGAACCACCTGCTGGGTATCCATTATGTCAGCCCTGCCGAGATCAGCGAGGAAGTCATCGTGATTGCCCAGGATTTGACGCCTTCCGATACAGCTCAGCTGAACCGCAACTTTGTCAAAGGCTTCACTACGAACATTGGCGGACGCACGTCACACTCGGCGATCATGGCCCGTTCGCTGGAAATCCCTGCGGTAGTCGGCACTAAGAATGTACTGTCTGAAGTCAAGGCAGGAGATCTGGTGATTGTCGACGGCCTGAGCGGCGATGTGCTGATCAATCCGAGCGACGCCGAAGTTGCGGAGTACAAAGCCAAGCAAGCGGCTTATGATCTGCAAATCGCTGAGTGGAAAAAGCTCCGCGACGAGCCGACGGTATCCGCAGACGGCAAGCATGTGGAGCTGGCGGCCAACATCGGCACACCTAACGATGTGAACGGTGTGATCGATAACGGCGGGGAAGGCGTGGGCCTGTACCGCACCGAGTTCCTGTACATGGGCCGCGACAAGCTGCCCTCCGAAGAAATCCAGTACAATGCTTACCGCACCGTACTGGAGAACATGAAGGGCAAACCGGTTGTGGTGCGCACGCTCGATATCGGCGGCGACAAGGAGCTGCCTTACCTGGATCTGCCGAAGGAAATGAACCCGTTCCTCGGTTTCCGGGCGATCCGCCTGTGTCTGGACCGTCAGGATATTTTCCGCACCCAGCTGCGTGCCTTGCTCAGAGCGAGTGCCCACGGTGATCTGCGGATCATGTTCCCGATGATCGCTACGCTCGGCGAATTCCGGGCAGCCCGTGATTTGCTGCTGGAAGAGAAGGCCAAGCTGCGCGAAGAAGGCAAGGAAGTATCGGACAGCATTCAATTGGGCATTATGGTGGAGATTCCTTCCACTGCGGTCCTGGCTGACCAGTTCGCCAAAGAAGTGGACTTCTTCAGTATCGGAACCAATGACCTTATCCAATATACAATGGCTGCTGACCGTATGAATGAGCGGGTATCGTACCTGTACCAGCCATACAACCCGGCCATTCTGCGCCTGGTCAAAACTGTGATTGACGCCGCCCATGCTGAAGGCAAATGGGCTGGCATGTGCGGTGAAATGGCTGGAGACAGCACAGCTATTCCGCTGCTGCTTGGCCTTGGCCTTGATGAATTCAGCATGAGCGCCACCTCCATTCTTCCGGCACGCAGCCAGATCTCCAAGCTGTCTGCCGCAGAGATGAAGGACATGGCTGCGAAGGCGCTGCAGCTTAGCACCGCCGAGGAAGTTGCCGCACTGGTGCAGAGCAGCGTCAAATAATTACTTGTTTCAGGAATTACTCCGTTTGATCCGCAAGTCACTTTTCCAACTACTCTATGCCGGCCTCCTTTGGGAGGCCGGTTTTTTTTGCTGATTATAGGGTCAGAATCCTTTTTCCAACTAGCGCTTGGCAGGAAGCAGGATTGGGGGGAATTAAGTTCACTTTTTCCACTAGGTCATGCTGCCAATCCAAACAATAAGGCTATTAACATGGGCAGTTGTAACATTATTCTGTGGTACTGCGTCGAAAGATAAGAAGGGTTGTGTTAATCCATCGCTTCGCAAGCGTTAGAGCATGTTCATAACATCAATTTACAGTAGCTATCCAAACCATAGCAGGTTATACTTCCGGTAGACCATCTGTTTTGCTGGATAAGCTTAAGCAGGGAGCCATAACAGCCGATATAGGAATGTAGACAGCAGAATAGGTTCTTGGACCCAAACTTGTGAACATAGTGTTACATATAATAAGTTGAGCCAAGTAATAGGTTGGATCAGAGCAATACAATACTTTCAAAGCCCTGCTTGCAAAGCCGTGCAAGTATTATTTTTCATCCGTGCGGAAACGTTGGATAATAGCAGCGGCAAATCCGTTTTCCGGCAGCTTTGCGGAGAACATGGGATGGTGATTATGAATGAACAGCAATTATATAAATACAGAAAAAGAAATCGAAACCTATACCGGCAAAGATCTGGGTTTGACCTATACTGCCGGGTACAGCCTTTTTAAAGTATGGGTACCCACAGCGTTTACCGTGTCGCTGGTGTTGTATCAGACGGACGGTAACAATATAGAAAGCGCGGTTTCCGGTGATAGGGACAGCGGGCGGATCGTGAACATGCAGCGTCAGGAGGGGGGGATCTGGCAGGCCCGTCTCCATGAAGATCTGAAGGGTATGTATTACATGTATCGTGCCGTATTTGAAGACGGCACGCTTAATGAAGCCGCAGATCCTTACGCCAAGGCGGTGTCGGCCAACGGTGTACGCTCGGCCATTGTGGATCTGCAGGACACTGACCCGGAAGGCTGGGACCGGGATGTGTCCCCGGCTTTGCCGCATCCCGCCGATGCTGTGATTTATGAGCTGCATGTGCGGGACTTCTCGTCGGCTGCGGATTCGGGTATGCGGTACAAGGGGAAATTTAAGGCTTTCACTGAATTCGGGCTGACCAATTCCGCAGGGCAAGCTATTGGGGTTGATCATTTGGCTGAGCTGGGCATAACCCATGTGCATTTAATGCCGGTAGCTGATTTTCAGACCGTCAACGAACTCGGAATGAACAGCGAACGGTCTGCCGAGCCTTTTTTCACCGAATATAACTGGGGATATGATCCGCAGCACTATAACGTGCCGGAGGGGTCTTACAGCACCAACCCGTCTGATCCAGGCACCCGTATTCGTGAAATGAAGGAAATGGTGCAGGCGCTGCACAGCAAAGGCATATCCGTGATCATGGATGTCGTATATAACCATACCTATTCTGTGGAAAAAGGGCCTTTTCAGCCGCTGGTGCCGGACTATTTCTACCGGCATGACTATACTGGCAGGCTCTCCAACGGCTCCGGCGTCGGCAATGAGCTGGCCACGGAACGTCCGATGGTACGCAAATATATCAAGGATTCATTGGCCTATTGGGCTTCTGAATATCACATCGACGGCTTCCGTTTTGATCTTATGGGGCTGATGGACAGTGTGACCATGCGTGAAATTGCAGAAGAGCTCCGGCTGGAGGCTAACTCCGATCTTCTGCTCTATGGTGAACCATGGACCGGAGGCGACTCTCCGCTGGCAACCAAAACGCTTAAGGGTGTGCAGAAGGGCAAGGGATACGCCGTCTTCAATGACAATTTCCGTTCTGCGGTCAAAGGCGACAGCGACGGCTGGGGCAAAGGTTTCGCAACCGGAGAGTATGGCAAGGAAGGTGCGGTTGCTTCCGGAATCAAAGGGGCGATTCATGAATTCACCGACTCCCCGGTGGAGGCCGTGAATTATGTTACCGCCCACGATAATTTGAATTTGTGGGATAAAATGCTTGCCACGCAAGGTTTGCGCCAGGCAGCAAGGCTGCCTGAGCTGGAGAATGGCCGGCTGAAGTACGGAGGCTCCGTGGAAGCGGCGGTTGCCGCAGCTGATCCTTACATTGGGATTGACCCGGACGATATTCTCGGCAATGAGACGGTGCGCCGGACACTGCTCGCGAACGGAATAATCCTGACCTCGCAGGGGATTCCTTTTCTGCAGGCCGGTGATGAACTCCTCCGCAGCAAGTACGGAGACCACAACAGCTACCGCAGTCCCGATGCGGTTAATGCCATCCGCTGGGAGAACAAAGGGAAATTCCTCCCTGTTTTTGAGTATTACAAAGGGCTGATTGCGCTGCGCCGCGGGCATCCGGCCTTCCGCCTGCATGGACGCCAGGAGATTGAGCGTTCTCTGGAATTCCTTCGCTGTGACAGCGGAGTGGTAGCGTATCTGCTGAAGAATAACGCAGGCGGTGACGCCTGGAATAATATCGTGGTGATTTTTAATGCCAATCCCGGACCAGTCAGCCAAAGGCTTCCTGATACGGACGGCTGCTGGAATATTGTTGTTGACCATACTGCTGCCAGAGCCGATGCCTTCCGCAGTATCCAGGACCCTGAGGTAGAGATTGAAGGGTTGTCCATGATGGTACTTTACGATAAATACGGCCAGCCTGAGCCAAGGTCCAAAATGATTGAAATCCGTTATGAACGTCCGGATGGCGATTACCGGGGCTGGAATCTATGGGTATGGGGTACAGGCATTCAGGATGGACAACATGATTTCCGGCAGATGGAAAACGGTTATGCGGTGGCGCGGATCGAAGTGCTTCCAGAGACTTCTTCGGTAGGCTATATTCTCAGGCTGAATGACTGGGAAGAGAAAGACGGCGCCGGAGACCGCTTCATCGACTGTTCCGGCAGCAAGGATCTGGTGCAAGTGACCGTCCGTGAACGTGAGCAGGAGAACAGCGGCGATAAGAATGATCCGCTGCCGATGACCAGTTAGCATACAAGCAAAGGAGCTGTTCTGTACGGCCTCCCTCTTAGAGGGCTGCCGGCAGAACAGCTCCTTTTATATTCCTTAGGAAACTTTCTGTTGGAGATAAGATGGGCTAGGGATAAGAATCCTTGGCAGAATCGTCCAAAGGGTGCTAGTTGGAAAAAAGAAACTTATTTCTCCCTGAAATCAACAAATGTGAGGTTTAAGTGGAAAAAGGAAACTTGATGGGGCCATATTCCTTCGTCGGAGTGAAATGAGCTGAATTAGTTACCCTTTTTCCACTTAACCTGCGCGGAATATGATGCACGAGCAAATTAGTTACTCTTTTTCCACTTGGAATTGCCGAAGGATTCATAAAAGGTTCTCCAGGCAACGTTGTGCTCCTTTGAAATATAAGCTTCATTAGCTGGAGGCTATTAAGTATGCGGCGCTAAAACGGAAGTCTCCTCCCACAGACGACGGCCGAAGACAGCTTTATTTAGGCTGGTTCTTATAGTCTTCATCCACAAGCTCACTGTAGAGATTGGCTTCGTTGCCGCCGTGTTTTTTGGAACGGTACATCGCCAGATCGGCGGCGCGAAGAAGCTCATTGATGCTGCTGCCGTGCTGCGGATACAGCGCGACGCCGATGCTGGCTGAAGTATGGAAGCTGGAGCCTTTGTTGATCGACCAGGATTTATTGAAAAGCTGCAGCAGCCGGTCCAGGATTTCATCCAGCATCTCGGGACTGGTAAAGCGGTGAAGCACGACGGCGAATTCATCCCCACCGATCCGGAATGCCTGGCCGGAGCCCTTCACGGTCTGCTGCAGCTCGCGTGAGAGCAGCTGCAGGAATTCATCCCCTGCGAGATGGCCAAGGGTGTCATTGAGCTGCTTGAACCGGTCGCAATCGAGCAGGGCAAGCGCAATGTCCTGTTTGCGCTCCTCCGGCTGGCTGATCAGATTCTCCATGTACATTTTGAAATGGGCCCGGTTGGGGATGGCGGTCAGATGATCATAGAAGGCCAGCTTATGCAGGCGTTCTTCATATTGTTTTCGCTCGGTGATCTCGCGGGAGACCAGCATGAACTGCGCAGGAACAGCACCGCCCCCCTTAATGGGGGTAACCTTTGTTTCCAGCCATACCCAGTGGCCATCCGCTGCACGCATGCGCAGCTCGGAAATCCGCGGAGTGGACTGGACTACACTTTTGAGCTTGGCCCAGGTAATTTCCGCCTCGCGGATATAATTGGAGAGCGGAGTCCCCCTGCCGGGAAGATAGCCGAGCAAGCTGGAATGGGAGGGGGAAGCATACATGATCTGTCCATTCGGGTCGGTTAAAATAATAAAGTCAGACATCGTCTCCCCGATTAACTGATACAGCGACTTCTCCTCAAGCATTTCGTTCTGGAGGTCAATCAGCTTGCGGCAGAGATAGATAATGACAAGCACCAGTAAAAACAGGAAGAGTGAATACAGCGCAAATAATGAACTTTTTTGGTCCCGGAATTCCTGTGTAACCTGAAGTGCGTAGTCGTCAATCAACTGCTCGCAATTATCGAGAGGCTCCCGTACATTTTTTAGAAGGACATTGGCCTCCAGGGCAGAGTAAGATTCGGCGTTCCAGCCGCTTCGGACCCGCTCGGCCATAAGTTTCGTGCCTGTATCCTTCCAGATTTGAAAGGGGGCATCAATACTGTCCAGCACTTCCCTCAGTTTGCTTAGCAGCAGTTCGCTCTGCTTCATTCCGCTGAACGGGTTCTTCACGGAATTGATGTTATCGCTGGCCATCCGGAGACGCTGCTCCGCCTGGGCATTGTTCTCTTGGAAATCCTGGGACAGCCTGCTGTGCTCCCCGGTGGTCAGATTCCCGTTCATCGCCGTATGGAAGGCCAGGGATGCCTGGTACAGGTCACGGTCGGCGTTCAGAATAAGCTGGGAATTCTGATAGACGCCGCTGTATAAGGAGCCGGACAATTTGTTCATCGTATGATTCAGATACAAAAGGGAAGCAACACTGATGCCGACCAGAAGAACGGAGATAGCGGTGAATAAAAGGATTAATCTGCGTGTGTTTTTGATCTCGGGAAAACCTGCCACTTCATCCACCCCCTGCAATAACAATTATGTGTTCTCTATTGCTGTGTACATGAACACGCGAAGTATATCCATATTGGGGACCAATTGCTGTGTGTGCAGGACATTGAAGAGATGACGATCCAAGCGAGTCATACAGAGCTGGAGGAAGAATGAGGTGGCAGAAATGGGATTCTCCCGGTATGATCGAAGTTTCTTCTCATCAGTATACAAGGAAGCACTCATGCAGGCCAATTGCCCGGAAATTAATGGATACCGCGTAAATAATGATCTCAGAGACTTCCGCTGTTTTGGATTAAGAATAGGTCTTTTTCCATATTAAGCGTGGACAAATGAACACTCGAAACGAACACAATTCTTTTCTTTTACAAGAGTATGTATAACCTGCTACCTTATGAATATTCCAGCCCTTGAGTCCTATTACCCAACTTTGCTGCAAACGATACCCTCCCCGGAACAATCCGCAGATTTCGGTCCCGGTTGTCTTAGGCATAAGGCAGAAGTCTTGAAAGAACTAAACCGCAAGCCCCAGGTAAAATGTGGTTTGCGCTTAAATTGGTTACAGTAATTCAGCCAGTCATTGCGCAGCGCATAAACCGGCCGGAATTTGTCCCCCTTGTCAAAACGGCTGATTTTGCATATAATAAATGGACATATCTTCTTAAGCAGAAGATGCCATTGATTCAGCAGCATCCATGTGAAATGCATTGATGGAGAAGAGTACGCAGTGCCTGGCTTACAGGGAGGAGACGCCGCAGATTGAGAGCGTTTCTAGGAGAGCAGAGCTGCCGAAGTTCACTCCGGAGCAGTTCCCTGAATTTTTTTCATTCCATATGGAAGGAAAGCGTAGGGGAAACCGGCCGCAGACCGTTATTTCTGCTAAAGTGAGGCAGGTCTCTGTCATGCCATAAGGGCAATAGTGCTCTTAAGGGATGCAATTCAGGGCGGTCTAACAAGGGTGGTACCACGGTCTTTTCGTCCCTTACCGGGAGGAAAGGCCTTTTTTTGTTGAATAACACCATGATAAGGGGGCAGTACACGGCCATGAAAGAGAAGCTTGAAGCATTGAAGGTCGAAGCGTTGGCGAAGCTGCAGGAAGTTACCGATCCGCAGGTTCTGAATGATTTGCGCGTGAAGTATCTGGGGAAAAAAGGTGAACTTACAGAGGTCCTGCGCGGCATGGGCGGACTCAGCGCGGAGGAGCGCCCGGTGATCGGCCAGGTCGCCAATCTGGTGCGGGGCGCCATTGAGGAGATTATCAGCACGAAGCAGGAGGCCTTCCAGCAGCAGGAGACGCTAAACCGCCTGAACGCTGAGAAGGTAGACGTAACCCTGCCGGGCCGCAGTCTGCCGCAAGGCGGGATTCACCCTCTAAGCCGGGTAGTGCAGGAGATTGAGGATATTTTCATCGGCATGGGCTACCGGGTAGCTGAAGGTCCGGAGGTAGAAACGGATTATTATAACTTTGAAGCGCTCAACCTGCCGAAGAACCATCCGGCCCGCGATATGCAGGATTCCTTCTATTTGACAGAAGACATCCTGATGCGTACACAAACCTCTCCGGTGCAGATCCGCACCATGCAGGCGATGAAGGGGGAAACTCCCGTCAAAATCATCTGTCCGGGCAAGGTGTTCCGCCGCGACGATGACGATGCGACCCACTCCTTCCAGTTCCACCAGGTCGAAGGTCTCGTGATCGGCCGCCATATCCGCATGAGCGATCTGAAGGGCACGCTGCAGCAGTTCGTGCAGGAAATGTTCGGACCCAACACAAGCATCCGCCTGCGTCCAAGCTTCTTCCCGTTCACCGAGCCGAGTGTTGAGGTGGATGTGAGCTGCTTCAAATGCGGCGGCCATGGCTGCCGTCTCTGCAAGCAGAGCGGCTGGCTGGAAATCCTCGGGGCCGGCATGGTTCACCCGAACGTGCTGGAAATGGGCGGCTATGACCCAGCCGAGTACAGCGGCTTCGCTTTCGGTGTGGGTGCGGAGCGGATTGCGATGCTGAAATACGGCATCGATGACATCCGCTATTTCTATACGAATGATATGGCTTTTGTGAAGCAGTTCAAGGGGATTTAGATTTTTGGCGGGGTTGCGGGACTGGGGTGCAGAAGCAACTGTCGAGGAGCTTTGTTTCTGTTTAAAACAATCTGTTAAAAATGGACCGGAGGGGAAGTTTGGAACTGGAGGAGCGTTAGCGTTCGCCTTTGTATCCGGATTTCATCCGCTAAGAGCGGTATAAATCAAGAAATCTGGATACAACAGCGGCCGGAAGTCCAAACATTCCACGCAGGGACCCTATTAACAGACGTATTTTTAAATAGAATTAAAAGTTACGCTCGCTGCTCTCTGTCTCCCCATAGCCAAGCAAACCCGGCACGTAGATAAATACATCTGATACAAAAAGGAAGTGTGCGAACATGAAAGTATCAACCTCCTGGCTCACGGATTATATCTCGCTTGAGGGCGTGACCGCAGCTGAGCTGGCAGATAGAATCACCACCGCCGGCATCGAGATCGACGGTGTGGAGCGCCGCAATAAAGGCCTTTCCGGCATTGTTGTCGGCTATGTGAAATCGAAAGAGAAGCACCCTGACGCCGACAAGCTGAATGTATGCATCGTGGACGCCGGACAAGGCGAGGATCTGCAGATCGTCTGCGGAGCCAAGAATGTAGCCGCAGGCCAAAAGGTTCCGGTTGCCCTGGTGGGCGCTAAGCTGCCGGGCCTGGATATCAAGAAAGCCAAGCTCCGCGGCGTACTGTCGCAGGGCATGATCTGCTCCGCTAAGGAGCTGGGGCTTAATGACAAGCTGCTCCCTAAGGAGATTCAGGAAGGTATTCTGGTTCTGCCCGAGAACACGGAAATCGGCCAGGATATTCTGAAGGTGCTGGGTCTGGACGACGAAATCCTGGATTTCGATCTGACCCCGAACCGTTCCGACTGTCTCAGCATGATCGGGGCCGCCTATGAAGTGAGTGCGATTCTGGGCCGTGACCTCAAGCTGCCGGATCCGGCAGCGGATCTGGTGGAGGCAGGCGGTTCGGCCTCCGACTCCATCTCGGTCAAGATTGAGGACGAAGCCTACTGTGCGCACTACTCAGTGCGCTACATTTCCGGGGTGAAGCCTGGCCCGTCACCACTTTGGATTCAGAACCGCCTGATGGCGGCGGGTGTGCGTCCGATCAACAACATCGTAGACATTACCAACTATGTGATGCTGGAGTACGGACAGCCGCTGCATGCGTTCGACGGCGACAAAGTGAAAGGCGGAGTGCTGGGTGTGCGGTTTGCCCGCGAAGGCGAGCTGCTGACCACGCTTGACGGGCAGGAACGCAAGCTGGAGCCGCAGATGCTGGTTATTGCTGATGGTGCCAAGGCTGTGGCCCTGGCCGGAGTCATGGGCGGTCTGGAGACGGAAGTAACGGCAGATACCGTGAACCTTGTACTGGAATCTGCCAAGTTCGACGGAGGAACTGTCCGTAAAACCTCGCGCCAGCTGGGTCTGCGCTCCGAAGCCTCCCTTCGCTTCGAGAAGGAAGTGGATCCGAATGCCGTGATCCCCGCATTGAACCGTGCCGCTGCCCTGATCGCCCGTTATGCCGGAGGCACTGTGCACACGGGGATTGTGCAGGCCGGGACTGAGACTGTGGAGGAAAAGGTGCTGACCTTATCCCTGGAGAAGCTGAACCGTTATCTCGGTACAGACCTGTCGCTGCTGGAAGTGAAAACCTTGCTCACCCGTCTGCACTTCAAGTGCGGAGATGCGGATCAAGGGCTCGTCGAGGTGCAGGTGCCGACAAGACGCGGTGATATCAGCTATGATGTTGATCTGATTGAAGAAGTCGCCCGTTTGTACGGCTATGACAATATTCCTACAACCCTGATTGAGGGTGTGACTACACCGGGAGCCTTGACCAGCCGGCAGTCCCAGCGCCGTGAATTGCGGCGCCTGCTGGCAGACGGGGGCTACCAGGAGGTTATGGGGTATTCCTTCATTCGGCCGGAACAGAGTAAATTATTCCCGGCCCTCGCCGATGGCCTTCTATCTGTGAAGCTGGCGATGCCGATGAGCGAGGAGCGCAGCGTTCTGCGCACCAGTCTGATTCCCCAGCTGCTGGACATTGCCCGCTACAATACAAACCGCCGCCAAAGTGATCTGGCGCTGTTCGAGATCGGGAACGTCTTCTTCACGGACGAAGAGCAGCTGACCCGCCAGCCGCGTGAACTGCCGGTGCTGGGCCTTCTGCTGAGCGGCAGCCGGGCAGCCAAGCAATGGAATGTGGAAGAGCAGCCTGTGGATTTCTTCGACCTCAAGGGTGCGCTGGAAACTGTGTTTAACTATCTGGGCCTTGCGGACAGCGTGAGCTATGAAGGCGATGCGCCGGAGAATTACCATCCGGGCCGTTCCGCCTCCGTCTATTTGCAGGGCACTGAAGGGCGTGTGAAGCTGGGGACCCTCGGCCAGCTCCATCCGGAACTGCAGCGTGAGCTGGACCTGGAAGATACCTATGTGGCCGAGCTGCTGCTTCAGCCGCTCTACAGCGCCGCCCGTACCAATCTGCAGTACACTGAACTGCAGCGCTTCCCGGGAATGGAGCGGGATATCGCTGTTGTGGTGGATTCCGCAGTGCCTGCCGGGCACCTGCTGGCCTCCATCCGTGAGAACGGCGGAACTCTGCTGCAGAACGTCCAGGTCTTTGATGTGTATACTGGCGGTAAGATGGAGAGCGGCAAGAAAAGCATAGCTATTTCGCTGCTGTACCGTCATACCGACCATACACTGACCGACGAAGAGGTTGTAGAGGTGCATGACAAGGTGGTTTCCGCACTTCAGCAAACTTTTGGCGCAGAATTAAGAAAGTAGCAGGAATTGTGCAAAGCCGCAGCGAATCCATTTACAAACGGAATTCGCTGCGGCTTTTTCTCACTTTTTTGAGCTGCGGCCGTTACCGGAAAATCTATGCAATCAGCGCTTTTTGGCAAAAGAGAATGAATCACGCTACAATAGGAGCAGAGAGACCAGCTTAGAATCCGCACACATACAAAGGAGGGCACAACTGTGGCTATGGACCGGACTCGTGTCGCCGTGGAGATATATGGAACTTCTTATAAACTTGTCGGAAGCAGCACTGAATATATGAAACAGGTTGCCCGTTATGTGGATGAGCATATGCGGGCCATTTCCAAATCACATACCAGACTGGATACCCCGCGGATTGCAGTGCTTGCTGCCGTACATATGGCGGAACAGGCTATTCAGGTACAGGACTTTAAGAACGAGCTGAACATGCTGACCGGAGAGCGCACGGAGCTGCGTGTAGAAGTTGCACGTCTTACGGAGGCCCAGAAGGAACGGCAGGAAGAATATGAAAGGCTGGAAGCGGCAGCCAAAGAGGAAGCGGCCCGTCTGGCCGCTGAAGCCGAAGAGGAGCGCAGGCGGCACCTGGAGATTCAGGAGCAGGAGCGGAAGCTTCACGCCGAGGCACTGCTGGAAGCGGAGAGGACAGCGGCTGCAGCACGTGAGCAGCTGGCTGAAGAGCTGAAGGCGCGTGAAGCGGAGCTGAAATCGCTCAGAGAACGCTATGAGCAGGAGCAGGCAGCCGGACGTGAGAGCCACCGGCAGGAGCTGGCTGCCGCCGAGGCGGCCCGTCTGCAGCAGCTTGCAGATCTGCAGGCTGAACATCAGCAGGAACTGGAGCAGCTGCGCGAAACGCTGGACAAGGAAAAAGCAGAGTCGCTGTTCCGGCTTGAGCAGGAGCTTGCCGAGACCCGCGAGTCCCTTGGAGGCGAGATTGTAGAGATCCGTTCGTCGCTCAGCAAGGAGCTGGCGGATACCAAGTCTGCGCTTGAGAAGGAGCTTGCGGAGGAGCGCGAGGTACTGCAGAAGGAGCTTGCCAAGAACAAGGAGCTGCGGCAGTCGCAGGGCACGCAGGAGCACCGCCATAAGCAGCAGCTTCAGGAGATGGAGAAGCAGCTTGGCGAGCTGCGCGGCGGCACCGGGCAGCTGCAATCCAGGCTGCGCGCGGCTGAAGCTGGACTTAAGAGCGAGCGCGAGGCGCGCTCGACGCTGCTGGCCCAGTATGAAGCCGTGCTGAAGCGTGAAGAGCAGCTGACGGAAGAGCTTCGTGCTGCTGCCGAGCAGGGAGCGCTGCGGCAGGAAGAGCTTGAGGCTCTCCGCCAGCGTTATGAGGCTGTGCAGCAGGAGGCTGCCGGCCTTAAGGAATCGCTGCAGGAAACCGCAGAGAACCTGAGCCGGGTAGAGGCTGAGCTGCATTCTGCCAATGAGCTCGGAGATCTTCTTAGTGATGAGCTGGAGGAACTGCGCCAGCGTCATAGCAGGAAGCAGGAAGAAGCTGCTGTGCTTCACCAATCACTGGAAGAAACCAAGAGCAGTCTGCACCAGCTGGAAGGTGAGCTTACCCAGGCTGCTTCGGAAGCGGCAACCTGGCATGAGCTGGCGGACAAGCACATGGAGGATATCGGAGAACTGGAAATGAAGCTGCTGGAAGCGGAAGAGAAGTCTTCGGTGCTGCAGACGGAGATTGATACGCTGCGCGGACAGGCGGACGGCATGGTTCAGCAGCTTGACCGTGAATCCGGCCTGCGGGCTGAAGCGGAAGCCGAGAGCCGGCAGTACCGGGCGGAGGCGGAAGCCGCCCGCAAGGAGCTGGCCGCGCTGCGCGGCCGTTACGAAGAGCTTATTGCACAGTATGACGAGGTGCTGCAGGATGGCGAGCAGCTGAAGGAAAGATATGAGCTGCTGGAGGCGGAAGGCGAAGAAACTGCCCGCCGCCTGGAAGAGCTGTACGAGGCTGGACGAGAAGCCGCCGCTGCGGCGGCAGAGCAGCAGGAAGCGCTGCGGGAAACCCGCGAAATCGAAGCTTCCTGGAAGCGGAAATACGAGGAACTCCTGCAGAGCCAGCAGGAGTGGAGCGAGACGGAAGCGCAGCTCCGCGAGGAAATCGAGATTTGGGAGCAGGAAGCCAGCAAGGCGGAAGCGGAAGCAGAATCCATGAACCGGGAGCACACTCAGGTGCAGCAGCAGCTTGATGAGATCGGCGAGAGCTATGAGCTGGTTCAGGGCCAGCTGCGCCTGATGCAGGCGCAGTCTGAGATGCGGCAGGGGGAGCTAAACAAGCTGACCCAGGAGCACCAGAGCCTGCAGGCGGAATATGCCAAGCTGCAGCGTGAATATAATGAATGGATTCAACTGATCGAACAGGACAGTTGAATGGCGGACGCATGAAGAGAAGGGCCCCAGGCAGTTCCTACTGCCTGGGGCCCGCCTTATTTGTTCTTAATTATGATTGCCTCCATCTATGGAAATAATGTGCATAAGGTTGGGGGGAAATAGACGGACGTGAATTCGCGCATTTAGGCGGAAAATCAGCCAGCTTCGATAGCCTTTTTCCAACTCAAGCTGGCTATTAAACAGGTGAAACAACCGCTAGGTGGAATAAGGGAACTTATTTCCCCTCCAAATCAACAAATGAGGGATTTAGGTGGAAAAAGGGAACTTAATGGGGCAATTTTACTCCTTCAGGAAGCGATATAAGCTGAATTAGTGATCCTTTTTCCACTTAAGCTGCGGAGATCGGTGTGCTGGGGCAAATTAGTGATCCTTTTTCCACTTGGAACTGCCGCTGGACTCATGAAGGGTCCGCAGGCAAACGCTAAATTGAAATCCCAAGCAGCTACGTTATCCGGTAAAGGACGGCGTAGCCTTAATTGTTCATGGTGTTGGGACACGTTTCTCCTGTCCGGAATTGCTGTTTACTTGTCCTCAGAAGCGAAAGCGGCAGCTCCATACTTTCCGGCCCCTAACTCTCAAAGCCATCGCCCTACTCGACAATTACCTTTGCGCTCATGCCGCTGTGGCCTGAGCCGCACATAATCGCACAGGTCATTTCGAACGTTCCGGCTTCCTCCGGGACAATGACCTTTGAGGAATCTTTTCCATCCAGCCGCAGGTTCAGCTCCGGAACAAGGATGCCATGATTGCCGCTTTCATTTTTGAATACAATATTGACCGGAACCCCTTTTTTCAAATGGTATTCGTTTTGGTCGAAGCTGTAATTGGTTGCCGAAATAATGAGTTCCTCGTCTGCGGTGATGCCGGCTTCAGCTGCTCCATCCTTGCTGTTTGCGGTCCCGGTGTTATTGCCTGTCCCGCCGCAAGCCGCGAGAATAAGCAGGAAGCTGATGGACAGCAGCATGGCAAATCTTCGGATCATCTTTATCCTCCTCCTGGAATCATATTGAGCCTTTCGTGCCCCTAGCATAACTTAATTCGGCAAAGAAGTCCCGGAAAATTGAAGGAGGTTTTTTCTACACTTGAAGAACTCCAAAGTTTGTCGAAATATGCAAAAATATGATGCAATAATCATTAAAATTTATTATACTTAATGCTATATATTATTAGGTTGAGAAGTAGGGGATCATATTAATATCGCCGAATATTCGCCGAATACGGAGAAATGGCACCGTAAAATATTGACCGGTTACTGGATCATAGTGTTTTGTATGCTGGTGGCCCAGCTTTTGTTTGTTTTGTCGAATCATGTCATTGAGATTAGATCTATCCTGCTTCCCAGCAAAGGACATTTGTTCATCGGCTGCAATCTGATGATTGTTATAGCTATGGCCACGGCGGAAATGTGGCTGCGGTCAACCTCACAGTATCACAAGCAGGCGGTTGTGGTCTGTGGATTTGCGGTTTCTTATCTGATGTATTTTGTGCTTGAGCCATTTGTCGACGGTGCGCAGATGACTCTTATGATGCCTATAATGATTTCACTTGTCTATTTTGACCGGCGGCTGCTTAATGCTCTGGGAGCCTTCAGCCTGCTGTTCTATGCCGTGATTTATTTGGGGCTGGAGCAGAGGCTGCTGGACAAGCCGCTGCTGGAGTTTTTGATGGTGGAATGTGTGTTTATCGTGTTCGTTGTCATGGCCCAGGCGGTCATTGTCCGTGCCCGTGAGGTGCGCGAGCATCTGGAGCAGCTGACCAAATCCGAGCAGGAGCTGATGGTGGAGCGGGCGATTTCCGATAAGCTCCTGAAGATTGACGCGCTGACCGGACTGTACAACCATAAGACCTTTCATGAATATCTGGTTTCGCTCCTGGAGCAGTGTGAGAGCAACGGTCTCAGGCTGCAGCTCGCATTGTTCGATATAGATAACTTCAAGCGGGTGAATGATACCTACGGCCATTGGGTTGGTGATCTTGTTTTGAAGGAGGTTGCAGCCAAGGTAGGCGGATTGATCGGGTTAAATGATTTTGCGGCCAGATATGGCGGGGAAGAATTTGCGGTTATTTTTACGGATAAAAGTGTTCACGAAGCTTACGCCGCTGCCGAGGAAATGCGTCTGAAGATTGCGGCCATGGAGCATCCCTATGCCGGTGGGAAGCCGATTACTGTCAGCATCGGGTTATGCGACTACCAGCTTGGGGACGGCAAGGAGAAGCTGTTCCGCAAAACGGACCATGCCCTGTATGCCGCCAAACATTCCGGTAAGAATGCCGTAGTTACTGCGTCGGCCACCCATGAAGATGACAATATTCTCTCCTATGCCTAAAAGAATACAACAAACCCCCTAATTCCGTTAGATTCCGGAGCAGGGGGTTTTGTGTCTGCAGGATGCTGTGCAGTTTGCTTTTATTTCCCGGCTTCAAACGGTGTGGATACCGGCAGGAACAAATCGATAATCCCAATGACCAGTGCTGCCAGAAGTGCTCCCAGAACGGTGACGCTGACACCGCTCACGATGAACTGGGCAATCCAAATGACCAGTGCGCTGACCAGGAAGCCGACGATGCCTCGGCCGAAGGGCGTTGTTTTTTTGCCGAAGATGCCCTCAATCACCCAGCCGAGGAGTGCGATAACCAGGGCGAGAATAAGCGCGCTCCAGAAACCGCCAACCGTAAACTGCGGAACAATCCAGCCAACCACCATCAGCACAATCGCTGCCACGATGAAACGGACCACATGACCTAAAAATCTCACTGAACTAACCTCCTTTGGCCTTCGCATAAGGATATGTGCAGTTGTTATTGTGGCCTGCGGCAAAATTTCTATTCCCTGAAAACATACCCAAATAGCGAAACCCGGCTGAATTAGGTATAATGTAACCATCTATGAAGGGAGCTGTGACTGTAATTGGACGACAAGATTTTGCATACGCTTGAATATCGCAAGATTTTAAATAAATTGACGCAATATACGCAGACCCCGATGGGGCGGCAGCAGGCGGAAAGTCTGAAGCCATCCGGTGATTTTGAAGGCGTGAAAAAGCTGCTTCAGGCTACGGATGAGGCGGCGAACGTCGACCGGCTGAAAGGCATCCCTTCCTTTGGCGGCGTAACGGACATCAAGATGGCCCTGAAGCGTGCTTCCATCGGAGGATTGCTGGGGACCAGCGAGCTGCTGTCTGTAGGGAACACGATCGGCGGCGCGCGCAGAGTCAAACGGTTCCTGGCGGCGATGCACGAAGATGAGAATATCCCGCTTCTGTTCGCGCAGAGCGATCTCTTGTCGGAGCAGAAGCATGTGGAGGATGCAATCCGCGCCTGCATTGACGAGAACGCTGATGTGCTGGACACGGCAAGCCCTGAGCTGGCGGCAATCCGCCGTGAGCTGCGTGGAGGCGAAACGCGTATCCGGGAGAAGCTGGATTCCATGATCCGTTCTTCCTCTGTAGCCAAAATGCTGCAGGACCAGCTTGTGACCATCCGCGGTGACCGCTTCGTCATTCCGGTCAAAGCGGAATACCGCGCCCATTTCGGCGGGATTGTCCATGACCAGTCGGGTTCCGGTGCCACGCTCTTTATTGAGCCGGAATCGATTGTGGCCATGAACAACAAGCTCCGCGAGACCCGGCTGCGCGAGGAGCGGGAGATTGAGATCATTCTGCACCGCTTGACCGCGCTGGTTGGCGATATTGCCGAGGAAATGGCCTATGATGTGGATATCCTGGGCGAGCTGGACTTCATCTTCGCCAAAGCCCGTCTGGCCCGTGACATGAAGGCGACCCAGCCGCGGATGAATGACCGGGGATACCTCAAGCTGCGCAAGGGACGGCATCCGCTGATTCCGGCGGAGCAGGTCGTGCCGCTGGATGTGGAGCTTGGCAACCAGTACAGCTCCATCATCGTGACCGGACCCAATACGGGCGGGAAGACGGTGACGCTGAAGACCATTGGCCTGCTCAGCCTGATGTCGATGTCGGGATTGTTCATCCCGGCGGAGGAAGGCAGCCAAATGTGTGTATTTGATGCCATTTATGCCGATATTGGCGACGAGCAGAGCATTGAGCAGAGCCTCAGTACCTTTTCAAGCCATATGACTAATATTATCTCCATTCTGCGCAGAATGACTCCGAAGAGTCTGATTCTCCTGGATGAGGTGGGTGCAGGTACCGATCCTGCTGAAGGCTCGGCGCTGGCGATTGCGATTCTGGAGAATATTCACCGGACGGAATGCCGGATGGTGGCCACCACCCATTACAGTGAGCTGAAGGCCTATGCTTATGAACGCAAAGGCGTCATCAATGCCAGCATGGAGTTTGATGTTCAGACTCTAAGCCCCACCTACCGGCTGCTGATCGGTGTGCCGGGACGAAGCAATGCATTTGCTATTGCCGAACGTCTGGGCCTGCCGGATGCGATACTGGAACACGCGCGCGGTGAGGTCAAGGAAGAGGACCTGCGCGTCGAGCACATGATTGCCTCGCTGGAAGAGAACCGTCTGGGTGCAGAGAGCGAGCGTGAACGCGCCGAAGCGGTCCGCCGTGAAGCGGAGGAATTCCGCAAACGGCAGCAGCTGGAGCTGGAGAAGCTGGAGAGCCAGCGTGACAAGCGGCTGGAGAAGGCCGAGAAGGATGCCAGCGCAATCCTCGACAAGGCCCGCAAAGAAGCGGAGCAGATTATCAGCGACCTGCGCCGCCTTGCTCTGGAGGAAGGGGCTTCCGTCAAAGAGCATAAGCTGATAGAAGCCCGCCGCCGTCTGGATGAAGCGGAGCCCGCACCCCGTAAGAAGACAGCAGCCCGCAGCAGCGTCAAGGCGCCGCGGAAGATTCAGCCCGGCGATGAGGTGAAGGTGCAGAATGTGAACCAGAAAGGCTATGTTGTGGAGCTTAGCGGTCCCAAGGAAGCCATTGTGCAGTTTGGCATTATGAAGATGAAGGTCAATCTGGAGGATTTGGAATTTCTGGCCTCCGCACCGGATTCACCGCCGCCTGCACTCCGCCGGGCAACTACGGTAAAACGCACCCGTGATGAGAATATCCGCAGTGAGCTGGACCTGCGCGGAACGAATCTGGAGGAAGCCATAATGGAAACAGACCGCTTCATTGACGAGGCTTTTCTGGGCAATTTGGGCCAGATCTCCATCATTCACGGCAAGGGAACCGGAGTGCTGCGCACCGGGATTCAGGAATATCTGCGCAAGCATAAGCATGTAAAGAGCTACCGGCTCGGGAATTATAATGAAGGCGGCGCGGGAGTCACCGTGGCTGAACTGCAATAGCGGCTGGAGTCCAGCAGAAAGAGGGAGAAGGATGCAAGAAAATATTGATCTTTTGCTGGATCATCCGCTGGGAGCGCTGCTCGGCTACTTCACTGTGGCCATACTTGGCCTGGTGGTATTCCTGTCTTTCTTTGAAATGGTGACCAAATATAACTGCTGGGACGAAATCCGCAAGGGGAACGTGGCGGTGGCTATGGCAACCGGAGGCAAAATCTTCGGCATCTGCAATATACTGCGCTTCAGCATTTCAGCAGGCGTCTCGATCTACGAAACGATGAAATGGTCGGTTGTGGGGTTTCTGCTGCTGATTCTGGCGTATTTCCTTTTCGAGTTTCTGACTCCGGTTTTTTCCATTGACGATGAGATCGCCAAAGATAACCGGGCTGTGGGCTTGACCGCCATGATGATTTCCGTGTCCCTTTCCTATGTCATTGGTGCTGCTATTTTCTGAAGCGGGGGTAGAATACATGAAGATCTTAGTTCGGGTTTTGTTCTTTTCTGCCCTGACTTTTATAGCGGCCGGTATAATTTATCTAATGATCAACTGAATTCAAATTGTGAGGTAAGAAGGAGATAGTTCAGATGGAAACAACAGTTTGTCCTTGGTGTCATACAGAGATTGTATGGGACGAGGAGTTCGGGCCGGAGGATACCTGTCCCCATTGCAACAATGAGCTTAGCGGATACCGTACGGTGACCCTGGGGATCGATGATCTGGAAGATGAAGATGAACCGGAAGAGGCCGGGGAGCCGGACCAAGACTCGGTTAGTGACGACGATCTATGGGATGATGAGGATAAGGATAGTGTAGTGCCGATCTTCAATACGCTGGTTCAATTCGGTGAAGATTATGATTTGAAGCAGTACGAGTCCAAAGTGGCGGCTATTCTGGCTGCTCAGCTGGAAGCGCCTGAATGTCCGCAGTGCCATGAGCTGATGCTGCTGTCCGGTACACAGAAGGTGGATGGATTTGAGCCGTCGTCCCCGGAAGAGCTGGGCGGGCCGGTGCTGAAACCGCCCTTCGCGCTTAATCTCTTCGTCTGCCCTTCATGCTTCCACGTACAGCACAGCCTGGCGCAGGAAGACCGCGTTCAGCTGGTGCGCAATCTGAGCACAAAAGCCAAGTAGTTCAATTATACCGGTTATGCTTTTCCCTTGAGCTGGGCATGTTAAGCAAAACACGTCCAGTTGTCAAGGGGGAGCAGCATGAAGGATTCAGCGCATAAACAGGAGGTACTGCTGCTTGCAGTCAACGGGTTATGTTCACTCGCAAGCGTGCTGGCAGGAACCTTTTTGAACGTTTATTTGTGGAAAAACCAGCAGAATTTTGCCATGATCGGGTGGTTTACGGTGGCTCAGCAAATTGCCGTGGGGCTCAGCTTCTGGCTGGCCGGAAAATGGGTCAAGGAACATAACAAGATGAACGCCCTGCGGCTGGGCCTGGCCGTATCGGGCCTTTTTTATTTGCTTGTACTGTGGCTTGGTAATCGGGCGGTCCATTACATTTGGCCGCTTGGATTGGTTTTGGGCATAGCTATCGGTTTGTTCTGGCTAGCGTACAATATTGTTTATTTTGAGATTACGGATGCCGGGAACCGGGACTTTTTCAATGGCTGGATGGGGCTGCTGGGTTCATTTACCGGCATACTGGGCCCGTGGGTGTCGGGCTGGATCATTTCTGCACTGCATGGAGAGCGCGGGTATCGTCTGGTCTTCCTTTTGTCGCTCTCGATTTATGGAATTGCTGTGGTCTTAAGCTTTTTTCTTAAGAAGCGCAAGAGTGAAGGGGCGTACTTATGGATGGAACCTTGGAGGGAGCTGCACCGCAAAGGGAGTGCCTGGAGGCCGGCAGCGGCAGCCTTGGTGTTTCAGGGGCTGAGGGAGGGTGTGTTTTCCTTTCTGATCGGTCTTCTTGTGTACATAGCCGCTAAGCAAGAAAGCAAGCTGGGACAATTTGCACTGATTACTTCAGCGGTTGCGCTGATCAGCTACTGGGCTGCGGGCAAATGGTTCACGCCGAAACTCCGCTCGGGCGGAATGCTGGTTGGCGGCATTCTGCTGGTTGCGGTCATCACACCGCTTCTCTGGAGCGTCAGCTACGGCACCTTGCTGATTATGGGCATAGGCACCTCTCTTTTTCTTCCATTATATATGCTGCCGATGACCTCAAGCGTCTTTGACCTCATGGGGGAGTCGAAGGAAAGCGCGGGCAAACGGGTGGAACTGGTGGTTCTACGGGAGCTGTGCTTGATGAGCGGGCGCATGCTGGGCGTCTTCGTGTTCATTGCCGTACTTTCGGTAAACGATTCGCCGCGTGTAATTACCTGGTTAATGCTGCTCCTGGGAGCGGCTCCGCTGGGAAGCTGGGTTACACTGCACCATCTTTTGAAGCGAAAGGCCGATGCCTCCCTATCACAATGATTTAAGGAATGAACAGGGGGAAAAGCGTATTGGTCAAAACAAAGGATTACGGCCTGAGGACAAAGGTTACCCTCATGGTCTCCGCCGTGGTGATGCTGGTCATGGTGGTGCTCTACATTGTATTCAGAAATCAGATTATTCCCCAGACCAGACATGCCCTGGAGGACAAGGCAACCGCCATCGCCCGGACCATTGCCCTGATTCCCCTGGTGTCAGAAGGACTAAATGAAGGACGCAGCAAAGAGATCCAGGCTTATACCTCCAAAATCACCCGCCGCAATGATATTATGTTTGTAGTCGTAATCGACATGCACAGCATCCGCTATTCACATCCCGATCCATCGCGGATCGGCAAGTCTTTTGTCGGGGGAGGGCAAAAGGCTGCGCTGCACGGCGAAGAAAGCATTTCAGAGGGTGAGGGGCTGCTCGGTAAGTCACTGCGGGCCTTTGTGCCTGTGTATAATAACAGGGGTGCCCAGGTAGGCGTAGTGGTTGTAGGCCTCTCTATGGAACGGGTTCACCGGCTCATCCGGCAGAATGAATGGACGATTATCGCAATTCTGCTGTCCGGTGCTGTGCTTGGAGCGGCAGGAGCGATGGTTCTGGCCCGGAAAATCAAGCAGATGATGTTCGGCATGGAGCCGTCCGACATCTCCAAGCTGCTGCAGGAACGCAGTGCCATGCTGCAGTCTACACGCGAGGGGATTATTGCGGTCGATCACGCAGCCCGGATCAGCATGATCAACCGGGAAGCGGAGAGGCTGCTGGGCACCGCCGGGATTACAGGCAATGGGATGACCCGGCATATCGCCGATTATTGGCCGGAGCTGCGCCTGGAGCAGGTGCTGTCCAGCGGCGAGTCCAGGCAGGACCAGGAGCTGGAGCTGAACGGGATCACTTTGCTGGTGAGCAGTGTGCCCATCCAGGTGAATGGCATGATTGCGGGAGCCATTGCTACATTTCGGGATAAGACAGAGCTTGCTGTACTGGCGGAACGGCTGTCCGGCATATCCGTCTATGCGGACGCCCTGCGGGCAGGCGCCCATGAATATATGAATAAGCTGCATGTGATTATGGGCATGACGCATATGGGCCTCTACGATGAGCTGCAGCAATATATCTCGGGAACCGTGAGCAACTATCAGAATGAGATCGGTTCGATCACCAGGCAGATCAAGGACCCGGTTATGGCCGGCTTTCTGCTGGGGAAACTTAGCAGGGCCCGTGAAGCTGGAACTGACCTGCAGCTTGCAGAAGACAGCTATCTCCCGGAATCCGCCGATCCGCAGGTGATTCATCAGCTGATTACCATCGTCGGCAATCTGCTCGACAACGCTATGGAGGTGCTGGAAGGGCAGCGCATGAAGGAAATCGGGCTTTCTTTTCAATATGAACGGGGACGTCTGATCTGCACAGTGCGGGACAATGGTCCGGGAATCCCCGAGCCTTTGCGGGAACAGATATTTGTCCAGGGATTTTCCACCAAGGGAGAGCGGCGGGGAATGGGACTGTACCTGGTTCGTAAAAGTGTGGAGAAGCTCCAGGGCCAGCTTCAGATAATACCCGGCCCGGAGCCGGGAACGACATTTATGGCCGATGTGCCATATGCAGTAAAGGGTGATGAGACCAATGACCATTAAGGTGCTGATCGTTGAAGATGATCCGATGGTGGCGAAGTTCAATCGGCACTATGTGGAGCAGGTTCAGGGCTTCGAGTTCGCCGGCTGGGCCGCTTCCGTTGACGAAGCCAGGAAGCTGCTTGCCGAGCTGAAGGTTGATCTCATTCTGCTGGATATCTATATGCCGCGAACCAGCGGGCTGCAGCTGCTGTCCTCTTTGCGTGAGCAGGGCAGCGTGGTCGACATTATCGTCATTTCTGCAGCCAGCGACAATGCCAGTATCCGCAAGGCCCTGCAGCTGGGGGCCGTCGATTATTTAATCAAACCGTTCGAGTTCGCCCGCTTTCAGGCGGCATTGTCCGCCTACCGGGAGGATTACATGCTGATGAAGCACAGGGAGCATCTCAGCCAGGAGCAGCTGGACAAGCTGCTGCGCCATTCCATAGGAATGGAGGAGGAAAAGAGCGGCACACTGCCCAAGGGCCTTACCGAAGGAACACTGGAGAGCATCTGGAGCACCATTCAGAAGCTGGAGAATCCCGTATTTTCCACCGAGGAGATCACGGCAGAGGCTCCGATATCGCGGATTTCCGTACGCAAATACCTGGCTTTTCTCACAGAGGCCGGTGTGCTGGAGATGGAAGTCAGCTACGGTGCGGTAGGCAGGCCGGTATATATGTATACCGTGACCGCTTCAGGACATGAAATTATAGCTACATATATTTAAGCGGGCTGGCCGCGAAAGAGAGGACCTTTGGCGGTCCTTTTTTTGTGAAAATTTGGTTGGCTGAAATGCCAACTGGAGGCGGTACAGTTCTCCTTCGGAGGCTTATGCTGTCTTTACAAAATGACGGCGAAGGCGTTCCTAAAAAAGGTGTAGTGGCTATAGTTAAAGATGGGAAAATTCAGTCAATGATGCCGAGTGATCCAAAATCTTTTGGAAAATTAGAATAGGGGGCATTAAATTATGAAACTTGAAGGTACGATTGAAAAAATAATCATAGATGGTTATGAAAGACTTATTTATAAAAGCGTCACTAATAGACAAAAAGAACTATGGTGTCATTTGATCCAACACGAGGAATATTTGGAGGAGGGGGATCATTCTAAGTTTCTTCATGAAGGGCAGACTATTACTTTGAAGTTTGGGATTGATTTGGTAAATGATTATTCAGTTATTCCTAGACAATTAAAACTTTCTGAAGAGTTGCTGCAGCCCATAAGTGAATCCTCTTATATTATTGCTGTGGCTACAGTTTTAGAAAAGGAAGATGATTACACGCTTATTTGTGATATTGAAGGTTTGGGGAGAAACATCTTAGTGGAATTTGAAGAAAAAGTTAGAGTGGAAATCGGAGGAGGTCTGAGATTAAAAGGGAATTTAAAAGCAGAACTTTTGTGACAAACCGAATGGGGGCAATAAGTACTGATTCTCCATCGTTAACCAACAACACGCTTAAACCATGCAATACCTTATGAAGATTTCGTCATTTTATTTGTATGCGTTTATTTTTGAATTATATACCCTAAATAACTCTCTCCATTATACTAAACAGGTCGATTATGGTCAGATACCGCCATGATTGATCTGTTTTTTATTACCTTCGTTTTCTTACAGTTTTTTCACGTCTATCACAACTTTACGAATAGGATGGATACAGAGTTGGGAACATCGCAACAAATTCGCAGGATCCCACCAACTATATTGTCAGAATTTAATGGAATATCTAACAATGGAAAGGCCATAAAAGCTCCCCCCCATCCTCTAGTTAAGCACGAAATTCGTTAACAATCAGGAAGAGGTGGCTTATTGAAAGGAATGATGTCCTCCCCCAACCCCGCTTACTTTAATTACTAAACTATTTTTTTAATTACGTAAGCTTCCAAGAACCGCGCCTTTGCCGCTATGATTATTGTGAAAATATGCACAAGGGGGCAATAACACCATGAAAAAGAAAGCAGCGGCTGCTCTTATTCTCATTCTATCGGTCATGCTCGTTATCGCAGGATGCGGCAACAGTGGCAACAGCAATAACACCGGGAACAAGAGTAAGGACAATGAGGCCAAAAAAGAGACCACTGAAGCAGTATCGGGGGCATCGGAAGCAAGCTATACACCGTATGATCAATTAAAAGATAAATATGATATCATCATCGTCGGTGCGGGTGGTGCCGGAATGTCGGCAGCGCTTGAGGCCAAAGCCAAAGGATTGAATCCGGTTATTCTGGAGAAAATGCCGGTAGCGGGCGGGAATACTACCAAATCCTCTTCGGGGATGAACGCTTCGCAGACGAAGTTCCAGAAAGAGCAAGGCATTGAAGACAGCAATGATTTATTTTATGAAGAGACGCTAAAAGGCGGCCACGATACCAACGATAAAGAGCTGCTCCGTTTCTTCGTGGACAATTCTGCGAGTGCCATCGACTGGCTGGATTCCATCGGAATCCGCTTGAACAATATCACCATTACCGGCGGGATGAAGGAAAAACGCACACACCGTCCTGAAGACGGCTCTGCGGTAGGGCAGTATCTTGTTAAGGGATTAGTGAAAAACGTACAAGAGCAAGGCATTCCACTATTTGTGAACGCGGATGTCAAGGAAATTACCGAAAAAGACGGTAAGGTAACCGGCGTCAAAGTCTTGTTCAACCAGGCAGACGAAAAAACAATAACAGGTTCTGCTGTCATTGTCACCACCGGAGGTTTCGGAGCGAATAAAGAAATGATTGCCGAGGTTAGACCCGATCTGGAAGGGCTGGTAACCACGAACCAGATTGGCAGCACCGGTGACGGTATCAAAATGATTGAGAAGCTCGGCGGCACCACAGTCGATATGGATCAAATCCAGGTTCACCCGACCGTGCAGCAGGAGAAATCCTATCTGATCGGGGAAGCCGTTCGCGGTGAAGGCGCCATCCTCGTATCCAGTGAAGGCAAACGGTTCACCAATGAAATGGATACCCGTGACCACGTCACCGCAGCCATTAATAAGCTTCCTGAAAAAGCAGCGATCCTTGTGTTCGATTCCGGCGTCAAATCCCGTGTCAAAGCGATTGAACAGTATGAGAAAATGGGATTTGTTCTGACCTCGGACTCGATCGAAGGCCTGGCCAAAGAAATGAATGTTCCGGCAGACCAGCTGCAAAAGACAATGGATACCTGGAACAGTGCAGTAAAGAATAAGAAGGATGCCGAATTCGGCAGAACTACAGGGATGGATAACGACTTGTCCGGCGCGCCATTCTACGCGATCAAAATCGGTCCAGGGATTCACTACACCATGGGCGGTGTGAAAATCAACACCAACACAGAAGTATTAAATAAAGAAGGTCAACCGATTACAGGTCTGTTCGCGGCTGGTGAAGTAGTAGGCGGGCTGCACGGCCAAAACCGGATCGGCGGCAACTCGGTCGCGGAAATTATTATCTTTGGGCGTCAAGCAGGGATTAAATCGGCTGAATTTGTAAAAGCACAATAAATGATCCCATACCAATAATATAGAAGGGTTGTCTCTCAGTAGATTTTTTCTACGGGTGAGACAACCCTTCTTTTTTGAAAATATAAGGGTCTATCTCGCTGAAACGGTACCTCTTTAAGAAGAAGGCGCCGCCGTTTCTGCGTGACATGGGACATCTTCATAGAAACGTATTATGTCCGAACAGCCGGAGAAGAAGGGGAAGGTCTGGACGTTCGGGTCAGTGAAAAGAGTTCAAGCTCCGGCCGGGAAATGCCCGCCAGCGTATCGGCCAGGAGTTCTGCTGCAATCATGCTGTAGACGGTTCCGTTGCCGCCATAGCCTTCTATGAAGTAACAATGAGGATAATCCGGGTGTGGGCCTATAAAAGGCAAGCCGTCATGGGAGATCCCAAATACACCGCCCCAGGAGAACTCTGCAGATACCCCTTTAATCTCGGGGAAGAGGGCTTCCAGCTCTTCAAGCAGCCGCTGGCTCTGGGACCGGACTCTGGCCTCGCGTTGCTGAGGATCAGTTAGCTGCTCATCCTTGCCCCCGGCAATGATACGCCCGTCATTCGTTGTGCGGAAATACAAATAAGGCCGGGCCGTTTCCCAGATCAGGCTTTGTTCATGCCAGTGGGGGAGGTTCTTCAAAGGCCGGGTCATAATTGCGTAGGTATAAATCAGCTTGGCTCCCCGGTCCTTTTTCATCTCCTGTGTTTCATAACCTAAGGCAAAAATAACATGGTTGGCAAAGATGCGGCCGCTCTCTGTATAACAGGTTACTCCTTCCGTTCCAAAATCAAAATGACGGGCCTTCGTATGTTCATAGACGCGGACACCACTTGCAGATGCCTTATGAATGAGACTGTGCAGCATCCGGAACGGGTTCGTTTCAGCATCCCCTCTGGAGTAGATGGCTGCTGGTTTGGCGAAGGAGTAATGGGCCCTGATTTTATTTTCCTCCCAGAATTCTGTGTCAAAACCATGCGCGGCCAGATGCTCATGCTCCGTCTTCAGTGCGGCAACATCCTCGGGAAAACTTGCATAGAGCAGACTGCTTCTGGGTATAATGTGCGGATCAATATCCAGTTTGCCCGGCAATTTCAGGATATCCTCTAGCGCCTTGCGGCATAGCTTATAGAATAACAGGCCGTTGTCTGCTCCAAAAGTATTCATGCAGGAGGTAAGGGATTTATCGTTAGCAACTTGCAGTAATCCGGTGTTGGCATACGTGCTCCCGTTCCCCACAGCATGTTTATCAATCACAACGGTATTGACGCCGCTTGAGGATAAGCGGTAAGAAGCCATCGCCCCTCCCATGCCTCCGCCAACAATCAGGCAATCGCAAGTGATATCCCCATCCAGCACAGGATATACGGGAAAATGGGGGAGGGTTCTCTCCCAAGGTGCCTGCCCGCTGATTAATTTCATCTGTTGATCTCCCCCTAAATGAGATTCGGATAAGGTAGTATTGGTCGCTGTACTGACTCTCATACATCGCCGCCTTTTTTATAAGTAGGGAGTTAAGCATTTAAGCATATTTACCCTGCATACGCCGCATACTAAAGCTGTTTGAACCATTTCGAAGGAGGGATCAGTGAACATGCAATCTACGCAAATGCAAGCACTCACCGGGAAAGAACTGGAATATATTGCCGACTCCATCTCCAATGAGGATCTGCTGATCAAGCAGTTGGCGGCTACCGCAGGCAGCACCCAGAACTCGACAGTTAACCAGATTTGCAATCAGCAGATCCAGAGCCATACCCACCATCTGGGAATGCTCGTTCAGCTTCTGCAGCAGCACCAGCAGTACGCGCCCACACAACCCCAGCAATAAGTGATTTTCCAGTATGCTGAATCTAAAAAATATTCAAGGAGGTTATTAAGTGTACGCACAAAACGGAACGCAATTTATGGCGGATGAAGATCTGTTGACTATGATTTTGGATGACCTGAAACGGACAGTACGTGAATATACGACAGCGGCGACAGAATCGAACAGTCAAACTGTGCGCCGGGTCTTCAATGACCTGACCATGGATACACTGCGGATTCAAGGGGATCTGTACTACCAGATGTCGCAGATGGGAATGTACCAAGCACCAGACAAAGCCCTTCGCCAAGTCTTGGACAAGCAGATCCAAAGTGCACAGCAAACCCAGCAGAAAAGCCAGCAATTTGTGCAGCAAAAAATGAATGGAACCGGTAATTACCGACAGGCTCCGAATGTGCAGCAGCATCAGCCCAACGTCCACAGTTCATATTATATGTAACCCGGCTGGCTTCCGCCCGACGCAGCAGAGCTAATCTCTCCGATCCCTGGCGGAAGCTGCTGTTACGAACAATGCAATCTGTTAACCCCGCTCCTGCGGGGTTATTTTGTTTGCAGAGATGCCATTTTCATGTCATATTAGTATTAAACTCTTTTCGCAGGAGGGAAGGCATGAAGGAAATGAATGAATTGAAGAGGAAAGTGCTGGAACTGCTCAAGGAGGACGCACGCAGCTCTACGGCGCTGATGGCGACATTGCTTGGAGCGGATGAAGAGGATGTCAAACAAGCGATTGAGGAAATGGAACGAGACCATGTCATCGTAAAATATGCGACAGTCGTGAATTGGGATAAGGTCAGCGATGAACGGGTAACCGCACTGATCGAGGTACAGATTACACCGGAGCGGGGCCGCGGCTTTGAAGGGATTGCCGAACGGATCTATTTATATCCGCAGGTGAAATCGGTCTATCTGATGTCAGGCGCCTATGACCTTTTGGTTGAAGTCGAAGGCCGCAATTTGCGGGAGGTAGCCAATTTTGTCTCCGAAAAGCTGTCGCCGATTGATGCAGTGCTCTCTACCAAAACCAATTTTACGCTTAAAAAATACAAACAGGATGGTATCATCTTTGAAGAACATGAGGAAGACAACCGTCTCATGATATCTCCGTAAAGGAAGTAATCATATGATCACGAATAACAGTCAGCAAACCGGAGATACAGGCAAATCCATGCATTCTTATTTGGCCCCGCTGGTCCAGCAGATTCAGCCTTCGGGCATCCGCAAGTTTTTTGATCTGGCGGCAGGCAGCAAGGATATTATCTCCCTTGGGGTGGGGGAGCCGGACTTCAAGACGCCTTGGCATGTCAGGGAAGCCTGCGTATATTCGCTGGAGAGAGGATTCACCGGCTATACCTCAAATGCGGGCATGCCCGAGCTGCGGGAAGGCATCGCCGAATACCTGCACACCCGTTTCGCCGTAGAATATAATCCGGCCAATCAGATCATTGCCACAGTAGGCGGCAGTGAAGCGATTGATCTGGCGCTGCGCGCCATGATCTCGCCCGGAGATGAGATTCTTATTCCGGAGCCCTGCTATATTTCCTACTCGCCGATTACAGCAATAGGCGGAGGGATTCCCGTAGGCATTGAGACATTCGGGGAGAACAACTTCAAGCTTACTGCCGAGGGGCTGGAAGCCAAGATTTCTCCGCGTTCCAAAATCCTCATTCTCTGTTATCCCAGCAATCCGACAGGAGCGATTATGAGCCGTGAGGATTGGGAGCCGATCGCCAAGGTTGTGGAGAAACATGATCTCATCGTGATTTCGGATGAAATTTATGCCGAGCTGACGTATGGCAGCGCTCATGTCAGTTTCGCTTCCCTGCCGGGCATGAAGGACCGGACCATTCTGGTCAGCGGTTTCTCCAAGGCTTTTGCCATGACGGGCTGGCGGATGGGTTATGCTTGCGGCCACCCGGATTTGATCTCCGCGATGCTGAAGATCCACCAGTACACAGTGATGTGCGCGCCTTCCATGGGCCAGGTGGCCGCGCTGGAGGCACTGACCAACGGCATGGAGGAGAAGGACCGGATGGTTGATTCGTATAACCAGCGCCGCCGCCTGATTGTCAAAGGCCTGCGCGATGCCGGGCTGGAATGCCATGAGCCGCAGGGCGCATTTTACGCATTCCCGAGCATTCGCCGGACCGGACTGACCTCTGACGAGTTTGCCCAGCGCCTGCTGCTTGAACATAAGGTAGCCGCAGTTCCTGGCAGTGTTTTTGGATTAGGGGGAGAAGGGTATCTGCGCTGCTCCTACGCTACTTCCGTCTCCCAGCTGAATGAAGCCGTTGAACGGATAGGGGCATTCGTCTCACAGCTTGAACGTGAACGAACGGAGTAATGCAGCCAGAATGAAGTAAATCGGACTATGGCGGATCTTCCTGTTCTATGGTATTATTTTACTCTGGGAATAAGAAACACCTGTATATGTAAAATATAAGAATTTATATGCTTCACGCTATAAATTATCCTTATATTTCTCGCTGAAACGGGTACCGTACTTTTAAGGACGGTGTAGCCGTTTCTGCTTGTTACAAGGATTTTCTTTTCTGAATAATACATTTAGGAGGGATGATTGTGCTCAGCGCCGATTATTACTTGCCTTCTTTTGGCGGCGAATGTTTGACCGGAAGCGGCAAACGGCCCCCCAAAGGTGATGTTAACGCACGCAGACTCTCTCTGGAAGATGAGATTCGCACACTCCGCAGCAGAATGGAACAGCTTTTTGTACAGGAGAATTCCTTCACTTCGGCTAAGATAATTGAAATCAGCAGCCTGCTGGACCTGAAAATAAATGAATACATGAAGGGGCATTCCCGCCGGCGCTAAGGCTGAGGATGCTCTTGATCAGGGACCTTCGGGTCCCTTTTTTGTGTCTGTACCATTAGAAATTTTGATTGATTTTCACCAGCAGTTCTTTGAGGAGCTTCTGCTCATCGCTGGAAAGCGATTGAACGATTTCAGCCTCCACTTGTTGAAAAGACCTTTTGAACTCTTCAATTAATTCAACGCCTTTGGGCAGTACAAAAATATTTTTTTGCCGCTCGTTATGGGCGGGGATTTTGCGTTCGATGTATCCTTTTTTTTCAAGGCCTTGAAGTATGCTTGTAATGCTTGCCCCGCGGGCATGGAACCGGTCGGAGAGATCCCTCTGAATTACTCCCTTCTCCTGATGCTTATGAATATATTCGATTATTTTTCCTTGCTGGGCATTTAATCCTAATTCTCTAATGCTCTCATCAGCCCGCCTTTTCAACTTCAGCCCGATGAGCTGCAGTAATTCCAGATAGGGTATGTCCTGCTGAGTATTCATTAACGTTTTACCTCCTTACTCTTGGACTATTAAAGTTCTAACTATCAATAAGGAAACTTTATTAGGATTCAAAATAATTGTCAACAGAATATTCGTGCATTGACAATTAGAACTCTAATAATTAAAATACAATCAATCGGTCCGTCGTTAAGACGAACTGAACCAACTGAGGAGGTCATAAAATGAGCAGCGGCGGACAAAGTCATTCAATGACAGGGGTAACGGCTATTACGAATGCCCGTATTTTTGATGGGGAGAAGGTTATCGGAGCAAGACATATTATGATTCAAGGAGGCACGATCATCGCTGTGGGGGGAGAGATTCCGGCACATGCGGCCGTTATTAATGCGGATAATGCGATGTTAATGCCTGGTCTTATTGATGCGCACGTTCATACCTCCGTCGGCGGCTTGCGGGATGCTTTGAAATTCGGCGTAACGACTGAACTTGAGATGAATGGCGGTTTTACGAAAAAAGGGCGTGAAATTCAGTTACAGAATCTAGGTGACGTTGCGGACGTCCGTTCAGCCGGCATGGCTGTTACTGCTCCAGGCGGTCATCCCGACGAATTATTGCCGGATCATGATGGTGAGATTCCTGATTTTGTGCTTAAAGAATTAGAGAAGTTAACGGAGAAGGAACGAAATGCGATGCTCGAAGCTTTTGCCCATGATCATGATGAGGCCCCTCAAGTGACGACCATAGAAGAAGCGGTCAAACATGTTCATACTCAAGTGGAGAACGGCGCCGATTATATTAAAATCATGATTGAAGAAGGAACGGTCATGGGGGTGCCGGGACTTCCCGTTTTAAGCGAAGACATTCTGAAAGCGGCTGTAAGAGAAGCGCATAAGCTGAATAAAATCGTCCTGGCACACGTATTGACAGCTGACTCTTCGCTATCTGCCATCCAAATGGGTGTTGACGGTCTCGCCCACTTATTTATCGACCGGCCTGAATCTACGTCCGAAGTAGTGGCAGCTATTAAAGATTCCGGTGCGTTTGTTACGCCTTGTTTGGTATTGAACGCATCGATCATCGGAAATCCGGCGTCCGAACTGGCTGGCGATCCACGGGTGAACTCGAAATTAAGCCGGGAATGGATCGATATCTTGAACTCCAGCTTCAATACTTATCCGCAAGGGAGCCTGGACAACAGCTTCAAAAGCGTGATGGATATTCACAAGGCCGGAGTTGATATTCTCGTCGGGACTGACGTCTCACCCGTTCCGCTCCACAACCTCGGAGGCCTTGCCCATGGAGCCAGCGTTCATCATGAACTGCAATTGCTGGTGAAGGCCGGGTTCACTCCTGTAGAAGCTCTTCAGTCAGCTACCTCCAAGCCGGCCCGCCGCTTCGGCCTCCAGGACCGGGGGCGCATTGCCGAAGGCTTGCGTGCCGATCTGGTATTGGTTGATGGTGACCCGACAACTAACATATCAGACAGCCTATCCATCCAAGCGGTGTGGTTAAAAGGAGAGGGGCAGCAGATTCATTAAAAATCGTATAACAAGTTAATGGCGGACTTGCCTCCCCTGCCGGTTACGGCAGGGGTTTTCTTTTAACAGTAAGTTTGTTCTTATATATGATATTTACACATCATCACTCCTTATAATAGTAGTTAAGTGCCCCGAATTTGCTGTCATCCTTGGCTAATTTTACGTTAATTGGGTATGGGGCAGCTCTGCTAATTTATTGAAGGATGGGATCAGACATGGTCAGAATTTTTAAAAATGAAGCAGGCAAGGAAGCCGTACTGCATTCTTACAACATGCTGCTCGGGCAGTGGAATACTGAAATTCAGGAGTTGGACATAGAAACTCCTTACGACTGCTGGCAATGCCCCCAATCCGCCGCTGCTGCTTTTTCACGGTGTAGGGGATAATTCAGCAGTGATGTGGCTGCTCAATATGAAAGAGCTCACCCGGCATTTCTATTGCATCGCAGTGGATACCATAGGGGGTCCGGGAAAAAGCGTGCCTAACGGGAATTACAGCAAGCAGACGTTCCGGCAGGTAGAGTGGATCAGCAGCATTGCTGACAGTCTGAATCTCAGAACATTTAATATTGCGGGAGTATCCAATGGGGCTTATATGGCTTTCAACTACGCAACACAGAAGAGTGAAAGAGTTGAACGAGTGGTCTGCATGGAGGGAGGTATGGTCACTGCGCCGTTCAAGGCCATGCTGCAAACGATGCTGATGATGTTCCCCGAAATTCTGGTTCCCACCCGCAATAAGGGCTTTTTGCTTAGGCAGGGGGTGGAGAGATGATTACGGACTGGTGCTGTTATTCTCCGTCCATGGACGGAGGGCGGGAACAAACGTCAGCCCGATGAAAGGCGCCGGCGATAGGGCATATAATGATCTCATACGAGTGTACATGCGGCGCCGGCTGTGCTGCACAAGAAAGAGGATGAGAATCATGTTAAAGGCTGAAATGCTGCGGGACCCGGGTACTTTTGACAGATTGGAGCTAACGCCTGCTGGGGCCGTGAACCCGGTAAATGGACAATGTTATCCGTGGGAGCACGGATTTTTTGCTTTTCTGAATGAGGCTGATACGGAAGGCAGCAACAAAAAGTATCTGGAAATGTACAATAAAATCGCCCGTTTTTACCGGCTGAGCAACAAAGCCTATTTCGCACTTAAATTTGGCGGGGAACGGAACTATAGACGACAGTTTCTCTCCGTGCTTGAGCTGCGGGACGGCGATCGTGTGCTGGAGACCTCAGTGGGCAGCGCAGATAATTTCCCCTATATTGATGCAAAGGCTGAGTTCTATGGATTGGATATCTCCAGCGGGATGCTGAAGCAGGCGGTCCGCAATCTGCGGCGCTGGAAGCTCAAGGCTGAGTTGTTTCAGGGGCAAGCAGAGCATCTGCCTTTTCAGGACAAGATGTTCGACTGTGTGTATCATGTAGGGGGCATCAATTATTTCAGTGATCCGGGCCGTGCGGTGCTGGAGATGATCCGGGTGGCGAAAAGCGGCACCAGGCTGATGATTGCCGATGAGACGGAGAAGCTGGTCAAAGGAACTTATGTGAAGGTGCCGGTGGTCAAGGGTTATTTTGAAAAGGGGAAGGATTTGCCGGGTATTCTGGGCCTGGTTCCGGAGAATATGCTGGAGATAGAGTACAGAGAAGTCTGCAAAGGTATGATGTACTGCATTACGTTTAGAAAACCGTAAATGCAGCAGAATAGCTGCTGCTCATTCCGGCTCAGGATTTTGCATATCAGAAATTCCGGTCTTTGTTTGCCTAATGTGCATAGGAACGTATAAACTAATTACATGTGACTTATTAGACAGGGGGACAAACAATGGCGATCTATACACGTACAGGTGACAAAGGGGAAACCTCGGTTATTGGCGGCAGAGTGGGCAAGGATGATGTGCGCGTGGAGGCCTATGGCACGATTGATGAGCTGAACAGCTTTGTCGGCCAGGCGCGCAGCCTGATGGAGGACGCGAAGTTCGCAGATGTCCGGGAGCAGCTGCTGGAGATCCAGCATGAGCTGTTCGATTGCGGCTCAGATCTGGCTTTTGTGAAGCTTAGCGAGAACAAATATAAGGTGAAAAGCGGGATGGCGGAACGCCTCGAAGGCTGGATCGATGCCCTGCAGGCGGAGAATCCGGTGCTGGAGCGTTTCATTCTGCCGGGGGGGAGCCAGCTCTCTTCTGTGCTGCATGTCTGCCGCACCGTCTGCAGGCGCGCGGAACGGCGTGCGGTGACGCTGGGACGGAGTGCAGAGATCAACCAGGAGGCTGTGATTTATCTGAACCGGCTGTCGGATTACTTTTTTGCGCTGGCCCGCGCGGCCAATACACGGCTAGGGATTGCTGATGTAGAATATGTGCGCAGCAAAAAGGTGTTTCGCAACTAAGATGACAACGGGCTATTATTCACCAATTACCTATCAAGTGCCGCCGTCTGAGGACGGCTGGCTGCTGAAAACCATTCTGCAGAAGCGGATGGATGTGTCCCGCAAGCTGCTGTCCCGGCTCAAAATGACGGAGCAGGGCATTATGCTGAATGGAGAACGGGTCTACATTAGCGTCCGGGTCCACGCAGGAGATACTGTACAGATCCGTATGGAGCAGGAGACCTCGGAGGATATTTTGCCGCAGCCGCTTCCTTTTGAGATTCTCTATGAGGATGAGCATCTGCTGGTTGTCAACAAGGCTGCCGGGATGATTGTGCATCCGACCCACGGGCATTATACGGACACGCTGGCAAACGGCGTCGTCTATTATTGGGCGCAAAAGGGCGAACAGTTCCGCTTCCGTCCCGTCCACCGGCTGGATCAAGAGACATCCGGCGTGCTGGTTATAGCGAAGAATCCCTACAGCCACCAGCATATTTCTGAGCAGATGATTGCCGGGACAGTGGACAAGCGTTACAACGCTTGGGTTCACGGCGTTCCTGCTGCGTTGAGCGGCGAGATCGACGGCCCGATCGACCGCGACCCGGCGGAGCCGCACCGGCGGATCGTGACGCCGGACGGCTATCCTTCCTTGACCCGTTACGAGGTCAAGGAGGTGTACCCCGGTGCAGCCAAGGTCGAGCTGAAGCTTGAGAGCGGCCGCACCCATCAGATCCGGGTGCATATGGGCTCTATCGGCTGCCCGCTGATCGGTGACGGCATGTACCGTCACCCGCTCTACAGCAAGGCGGGCCTGCCGGCCGGGGAGCGTGCGCAGCTGGAGCGGATAGCGGAGCTGGACGCGGGGGAGCGAGCGCAGCCGGAGCGGATAGCGGAGCTGGACGCGGGGGAGCATGCGCAGCTGGAGCGGATAGCGGAGCTGGACGCGTCCATTCCGCGCCAGGCGCTGCACGCGGTGCGGCTGTCCTTCCAGCATCCGGTGCTGCGCACGGAGCTGGTGTTTGAAGCTCCGCTGCCGCCTGATCTGGCGCTGCTCCAGGCGAAGCTGCAGCGGGAGATAGCAGCAGTGCCTGCGCCCGGCAGTGATCGAAATGAGAGGTAAAAGTACCTTTGATTTTGTCCCAAGTGAGCTGAAGGAGGAAATGAGAGGTAAAAGTACCTTTGA
>NZ_FNGM01000008.1:61560-273361 GCF_900102965.1 Paenibacillus jilunlii
GAGGAAATGAGAGGTAAAAGTACCTTTGAATTCGCGCAAGCGCGCTGTACGCAGAAGGAGATTTTTAACCTAACTATTTACTTTAACTTACGCAGCCTATCATTCTCAATATACACCGAAGGAGCAGCCGATGAGTCATCTAAAAGTCTATCAATATCCCAAATGCAGCACATGCCGCAGTGCGGTGAAGTGGTTAAAGGAAGCAGGCCATGAGCTGGAGCTGCAGCATATCGCCGAGCAGCCGCCTACCGTCCAAGAATTGCGGGTGCTGGTGGCGAACAGCGGGCTGGAACTGAAGAAGTTTTTTAATACAAGCGGTGAGGTTTATAAGAACCTTGGGCTGAAGGACAAGCTGCCGGGCCTCAGTGAAGAAGAGCAGCTGGACCTGCTGTCCAAGAACGGCATGCTGATCAAACGTCCGGTTGTCACTGACGGGAAGAAGGTTACTGTGGGCTTTAAGGATGAGCAATTCAGCCAATCCTGGTCTGTATAGCCATCCGGGTTTCCTTGTTGCGAAGGACCGCCCAAGCTATACCGTTAATCCAGTCCGCCGAATCGTAATGTACCTCCGGGACAGCGTTCTGAATTGACAATAGTTTAACCCGGCGTTGATACTGTGATGATTCTTCCGCTTTAAAGTTAAGCATGAGAGCGCCAACTTAAAGCCGCAGGGTAGGAGACGAGGAGAAAACCCTCTATGCGTCAAAGTGAAGGCAGGCCCATTCCGGGTCTGATTGCACCTTGACGGATTGTAGGGTTTTTTGTGCTGCTCAGATTTCACTACGACATTTGGGAGGGTACAATCACCATGCAAAAAGTGCAAAAAGTCCGAAAAGCAAAAAAGCTTGTGAACCTGGTGGCCATTGCCGCTATATTGACCGGCCTATTGGATACGTCATTATTGTCCGGAACCGTTTCGGCTGCCGTGTCCTCAACAGCGGTGTCTGAGTCTTCCTTACCGGCAACAGCAGAGTTGCCAGAATCGGGCCATGCAATTTCGGAATCAGCAGCAGTGATACCTGTAGGGTCAGCAGCTGCCGAGCCTGGAAGAGCGGAAGCTGAGGTCAAACGAACATTGACCGCTCCGGTTATTGACGGCAAACCGGACGAAGGGTTCTGGAGTCTTGACGAGGCATTAAGCGTACGAACAGGGGAGATAGCAGGGGAGAACGGCCGCTTCGGGCTGCTGTGGGACAGCACTTATTTATACATCGCTGTGAATGCGCCTGACAGCACACCGATCCACGACGGTGCGGGGTATTGGTTCGATCAGGACAATCTGAATCTGTTCCTGGACCCGACGCTGCACCGCTCATCCCCTTTTGCTAAGGATGATATGCAGATCGGCATCCTTTACCAGCCGGGCAGCAGCACGCCTGAGTTTCGCTTCGGCGCGGCGCTGAACAATCATCAGGGCAAGGACGAGAAGCAGATACTGCGTTCTATCCACCAGAGCGGAGAGGGCTGGAGCGCAGAAATTGCTGTGCCTTGGGAGATGCTGGGCATGGACCCGCATCTGACGAAGCAATTGGGGCTCGAACTGAGTGTGACTGACCGGCTGGAGAAATCTGACGCCACGGCGCAGCGCACTGGGTATTGGAGCGCCTACAATTCCTCCAGCTTCTGGAATGATACCTCCGGCTATGGAGTCATTACGTTAAATGACGAACAAACGGTCAGCGGGGAGATGAATCCAATACTGTTGGAGGAGAATTTCGACGGTTACGCGGACGGAGCCTTACCCGAAGACTGGATTGCCGACGGGAGTGCAGGCAGCAGCCCGTTTGCGGTAGTCCGGGAGCCGGGGTTGGTAACGGAAGCAACATACGGCTCAAGCCAAGACATTACCAGTATTATGGAAGCAACATACGATTCGGGCCAAGATATTAGTAGGGTTACGGAAGCCGTCTACGGCAATGGCAGATTGCGGTTTGACGGCAATGCCGCCGGACGGCAGGGCCGGATTGCAGCCCCGGTACAGGCGGATCATTATACGATTGAAGCGGATGTCCGCTTCGAGAGTGTGTTGAACAGTGCCCGCTGGGCAGCGCTAATGTTCCGTGTCCCGGCCAACGGCAAACTGCCGTATTACCAGATGGCGGTGCGCCAGAACGGGAAATACGAGCTGGCCTACCGGAAGCCGGACGGCGCCTGGAATGTGATGTCGGACGGAAGCGGTACACCGCTTGCCTTGAACAAGGATTATACCATGAAGGTCCGTGTCTTCGGAGACAACGTCAAGGAATACATCAAGGCCAAGGATGAGGCGGATTATACTCTGCTGCTGGACAAACCGCTTGAAAATGGGCTGCTGGATAAAGGCAAAGTGGGCTTCCAGGTTGATCAGTCGGCGGTTTCTTTTGACAACCTGAAGGTGACACGGATTACAGCCGACCGTCTGGAGCTGGATCTGCCGCAGCAGGCGGAAGCGCTGGCAGGCCCGCTGAAGGTGACAGCTTCGGTGTATTATTCTGACGGACTGATAGAGCCGGTGCAGGCAAATGGCTTGAAGCTGTACTCTTCCGACGAGAGCATTGTGCGGATCGTCAACAATCAGCCGGTGCCGGTCAAAGAAGGGCAGGCAACGGTCACAGCCGTCTACTATCAGGCGGAGGCCAGCCGTCTGCTGACCGTTACGCCTTCCAAGACAGGGGCAAAGGTGCTGAGCCTCAGCCACGAAACCGGCTATGTGCTGGCACAGACAGGCCGGGAGCTGGCTTTTGACGCGTTGACGTTCCACGCAGAATCCAGCGACTACAGCACGGCGGAACTGAAGGGGGCTGCGCTGGAATGGAGCACAGACAGCAAGGGGGTCACTCTCGGCAAGGAAGGGATAGCTGTCGAAGCCGAAGGCATACATCAATTGACCGGGCGCAAAGATGATGCTGTTATCAGGTTAATTCTGGTGGCCAAAAAACCGGAAGCCAAGGAATACGTGCTGTTTGAGGATAACTTTGACAGCACGCCCGAGGAGACGCTGCCTGACGGCTGGACAAGGGTGCAGGGCATGACAGCCGGCAAAGCTGCCGTGAAGGGTGGAGCGCTGGAGCTGAACGCCACTGCGGCCCCGGACAACCCAATACGCTTAATGCTGCCGGATTATCTAAGCCTGTTTGGCAACTATGTGATTGAAGCTGATGTCACCCACACGGACGCACTGAATGCCTCACGCTGGAATTCGGTGATGTTCCGGGTCCAGCAGGGGGATTATCCGTATTACCAGATGGCAGTACGCAAAGATCCTTCCGCTGCCAATGGTGTGGAATTCGCCGAGCGGACACCGGCTAATCAATGGAATGTAATGGAGAGAGGCTCATATACGGAGCCGCTGGCTGAAGGTGCCCCGCTGCACTATACGATCAAAGCTTACGGAAACCAGGTTCAGGAGTGGATCGGCAATCAGCTGATTATCGAATCGCTTAAGGCGAACAGTTATGCCAAAGGCGGGATTGGCCTGCAGGCGGACAGCAGCAGGATGCGGGTTGATAATCTTCGGGTGACCTTGCTGGAAGAACCACTGCCGGCACCTGTCATCGAACCCTTCATTAAGGTGGCCGCACCGCAAACGCAAATTGCACTCGCCCCGACGATTGTCACAGAGATTAAGCAGTCAAGCGACCTGGGCAAGCTGGCCGAAGACCAGCTTCCGGCCACGGCAATCCTGCATCTGAACCCGGAGCTGATGGTGATTGAGCCGGGAACCGGGGCAGAAATTGCTGCTCTGCCTGAGGTGCTGGCGGCGGCCGCGGACCGGGTAATCCCTGCTTTTTATGTCCATGATGCGCTGACTGTGGACCGGCTGGTACAGATGCTGCGGGAGCGCGGGTTGGAGGACGTGTTCGTGGTTTCGGAGCAAGGGGAATGGATTAAGCGAGCCAGGGCGGCTTACCCGATGGCACGCGGTATACTCGACTTTACCGCTGCCGGGAATCCGGGGCCGGAGGAGCTGCTGGACATGCGCCGTGCCACAGCGGCCAGCGGGGCGAGAGTAGCGCTGCTGGCTGAGAATGCCGCGACCCGCGAGAATACGGCGTATCTGCAGAAGCTGGCGGTAATGGTCTGGAGTGAGGCGAAGGCGCCTGCGCCTTCCGGTACGACAGCCGGATTGCATCAATTGATCACAGCCGGCGTGAACGGTCTGGTAACTGATTTGCCTGCTGCGGCACATGCGGCGCTGGAGCTGTACAACCGCGATACCACGCTGATCCGCAAGGTGTATATCATTGGACACCGCGGGATGCCTTCCGTGTCGCCGGAGAATACGATCGAAAGCAATAGTATGGCACTGGATGCCGGAGCGGATTTTATCGAAAATGACATGTTCCTGACTACGGACGGACATCTGATCATTACGCACTCCCCGGTGCTGGAAACCACAACGGACGGCAGCGGACCGGTGGAGAATTATTCACTGGAGCAGCTTAAAACCTATAATGCCAACAAGACTTACCCGGAGGGCTTCCCGCTCGTGAGAATGCCGACCCTGGATGAACAGCTGGAGCTGGCGCGTTCGCGCGGCAAGCTGGTGTATGCCGAGATCAAAACGCAGACGCCGGAGGCGGTGGATGCTTTTGTCCGCACAGTGAAGGCGCATAAAGCAGAGGACATTGTAAATGTGATGTCTTTCCATCCAGCCCAGCTGGAGCGGTTGAATAAACTGATGCCGGAGATTCCCGCCGGACTGCTGACCGGTTATATCGCCAGCGAAAATAACGTGGAAGGCTCGCTGCGGGATACGCTGAAGACGGTGTCGAAGCTTAATCTGACCTTTAATACGGATTACAGCGGGCTTGGACCGAAGTTCATGGAGGCGGCGGCACACCGTGGCCTGCTGATCTCACCCTGGACGCTTAATAAACGCGAGGACGTGATCCGCTTCCTGAAGCTTGGAGCTTTTGGCATCACTACGGACTATGCTTACTGGGCGTCCGATTGGGCAGCATCACTGAGTGCGAAGACAGCCAAGATTGAACTGAATCCAGGTGAGGAGCAGAAGCTGGAAGCCATCGTTGAGACCTATAAGGGTGAGCGCAAGGAGATCATGCCTGAGCTTGTATTCCTGGATGGGCAGGAGCTGCTGCAGGCGGACGGAAGCCGGGTGAATGCCCGGAAACCGGGAACCGCCCATGTGCTGCTGCGTTACTCTGCTTCCATTGAAAACGGGGGCACGTATGATCTGTATTCGCAGCCGGTGGAAATTACGGTAAAAAGTGCCGCGGGCCCGACGTCCACCCCAACGCCGACAGCGACATCAACGCCGACAGCAACACCGTCGGCAACACCGACATCAACGCCGACAGCAACACCATCACCGACACCAGCAGCTACTTTGGTACCAGGTTCAGGAGCCGGTGGGTACAATCCTCCGGTTGCATCGTCTGGAGCGGGATATACGAGCGTGCCTGGAACAGTTGGCGTGACCCCTTCCCCGGCAGTGCCTGTGCTTGAAGCGGTGGATGGCACAGTAGAGCCTGCTGTTCTGGAACAAGCGTTCCGCAACTCCGTGCAAGTGGCAGTTAACTTCACCGGCGATGCCCTGGAGCTTCCGGCAGCTGTATTGCAGAACGCCGCGCACAGCGGGGCTCTGCTGAAGGTAACCCATACTGAAGCGAAGGCCGGATACATGCTCCCGCTGGAGCAGCTGCAGCTTGAACAGCAGGCTGCCGCGCTGGGCACAGGCTTGCAGGAGATGAAGCTTAAGGTTACCATCCGCAGGCTGGATGGAGCAGCAGCGGCGGCAGTAACCCGTGCCGTGGAGCTGGCCGGCGGCCGGCAAATGGCCGCTGCGGTAGAGTTTAATCTTGAAGCGATGTCAGACGTCCGCTCAACTCCGGTCTTATCCGGTTCCCGTTATCTCACGCGTTCGCTGGTCCTGGACTCGCCGGCTGGCAGCACGGCAACTGGAATAATGTTCTCGCCGGAGAAGGGAACTCTGTCCTTCGTGCCCGCCAGTTTCACAGGTGATGGAACGGAGGGAATGCTGCACCAGATCCAGAGCGGCAGCAGCATCCTGAGCGTCATGACGCTGGATACATCTTTCCGTGACCTGAATGGCCACTGGGCTGAGCGGCAGGCGAAGCAGCTGGCAGACAAATTGCTGCTGAACGGAACCGGCGGCGGCCGTTTTGAACCGGATCGTGCGGTAACCCGGGCGGAATTTGCTGCCATGCTGGCGCGCGCGCTGGCCCTGCCAGCTGCCCAAGGCAGCGGAAAGACGGCAGCCTGGCCGGATGTTCAGCCTGCGGACTGGTTCGCAGGCGACGTATCTGCCGCCGCTGCTGCCGGCCTGATCAGCGGCTTCGGCGACGGAACTCTCCGTCCGGATGCCAAGGTGACCCGCAGTGAGCAAGCAATGATGCTGGCCCGGGCCCTGCGCTATATCGGGCAGGACGGCGCGGCTGGCGGTGCAGCTGCGGAATCAGCGCCAGCCCTGGAGAAGTTCAAGGATGCGGCAGGCATCTCTTGGGGGCATGAGGAATGGAACTTGGTCATTCAAGCCGGATTAATGAACGGTGTATCGCAAGAGCTGCTGATGCCGGGAATGAGCGCCACCCGCGCCCAATCGGCCGTGCTGCTGCAGCGGTTCCTGAGCTTGGCGGGCTTCATCCAATGAAGTGCTGGCGGGACTGCGGTCCCGCCGTTTAATACCGCGCTGACAAACGGCTGTTACAATGGTCAATATTCACTGGCACAGAAGGGGGATAACAGGTGAAGAACGGACTGTTTGCTGGAAGCGGCAACCATAGGATTATACCGGCAGTGCGCAAGGCCGAAGACCTGCAGAAGGCTTGCGACAGCGAGTGGCCGATGATTTTTCTGCTGATCGGCGACCTGTTCACTGTGAAGCAATATGTGAGGCAGGGCCTGGAAGCCGGCAAGAAGGTTTTCCTGCATGTCGATTTCATCGGCGGGTTGGGGAGCGATCCGCTGGTGGTCAAATATATTGCCGAGAAGATTGGCCCGACCGGCATTATCTCCACCAAGAACCATATGGTCAAGCAGGCTAAGAAAAGCGGGCTTCTGGCGATCCAGCGCCTGTTCCTGATCGACACCTCCGCGCTGGAGCACGGCATCAACAACGTGCGCCAGAATGAATCGGATGCGCTTGAAGTCATGCCGGGGCTGATCCCCAGGGTCATTACCGAGCTGAGCAGCAGCACTTCCCGCCCTATCATTGCCGGTGGGCTGATCAAGGATCATCAGGAGATTCAGACAGCTCTCCAAGCGGGAGCGAGTGCAGTGTCAATGGGCAACCCGGAGCTTTGGCACAGTTTTGCACAAGCTTAACCTGGAGTTAATATCAGGATGACACGGTTTGTTTATAGTGAAGAAGTAAGCGTAAGTGAACACCATTCAATTTCATAATCAAGGGTCGGAGACGAAGAGAAAACCCTTATGCAGCTTATGTAGACGGCGGATTTATCATGCCCGCTTACTGTGCTGGATACAGGGTTTTTTGGTTTGTTTCCTTTAAGGAGGCTGCTTTCCCATTGCAGGATGTGCTTGCGTACGAGACGTATTTTTTTGATTTGGACGGCACCATTTTTATTGGCGACCTGCTGCTGCCGGGAGTGAAGCAGACCCTGCAGTATCTAAGGGAACAGGGGAAACAGGTGTTGTTCCTGAGCAATACCACTATTCGGACCCGGGAAGAATGCCGGAACCGGCTAAGGCTGATGGGGATTGAAGCCCATACGGAGGAAGTGGTGACGGCGGCTTCGGTATCTGCGGCGTATTTCCGGGAAATGCAGGAAATGAACCACAGGCCGCAGGTGCTGGTGATTGGCGAGCAGGCGCTAAAATATGAGATGGCCGGCGGAGGGACGGTACTTACCGATGAACCTATGGAAGCCACACATGTGCTGGTCGGGATGGACCGCGATTTCGATTATGAGAAGCTGCACCGGGCGATGAAGGCTGTCCGGGCGGGCGCCTATCTGATTGCCGCGAACCCCGATCCGAATTGTCCGGTAGTGGGCGACCTGCTTCCCGATACCTGGTCCATGGTCAAGGCCATTGAGGCAGCCAGCTGCGGCACTGTACAAGAGATTATCGGCAAGCCCTCCGCCTATTATGCGGAGAAGGTGCTGGAGCAGAGCGGGACCCGCCGGGAGAACTGTCTGATGGTCGGAGACCGGATGGATACGGATATCCGGTTTGGCCTGAGCCACGGCATCAATACTGCATTGGTGTTGACCGGAGTGACCGCGAGAGAGGATCTGGAGCAATATTCGACCATGCCGGATCATATCTGGACCTCAATGTCGGAGATGCTGCAGGATCATTTGCGCCTGTCCTGATTGTAGCGGCACTGCACAACAGGATTGCAAAGAAATTCCCATGTTTGCCAGAGCAAGAGGATCTGCCGTCCGCAGAGGGCTGCCGGTCGTTCTGCTACTTATGAATAGATAAATGGAGGAGATCACAGGATGCGTAAAGTCAATGTAACGGTTATGGCGGCTGCACTAGGAATGTCGGTATTGGCAGGCTGCGGCAACAACACAAACACAAACAACAATAATGCCGCTGGCAATGGCAGCGGGACCGGGGCTGGTGAAGCCGCAGCAGCACCGGCGGGTAACGGAACCAAGACGGAGCTGACTTACTATTACCCGATTGCTGTCGGAGGACCGCTGACGGCTACCATTGAAGCGATGACTGCAGATTTTATGAAGGAGAACCCCGACATTGTGGTTAAGCCGGTATACACCGGCAGCTATGCTGATACAGCGGTCAAAACCCAAGCCGGAGTCCAGTCGAAACAGCCGCCCGATGTAGCGGTATTGCAGTCCACGGAGCTGTTCAGCCTGCTGGATATGGATGCGATTATTCCGCTGGACGAGTTCATCGCACAGGAGGGCGGAGACACTTATTTGTCTGACTTCTATCCCGCTTTTATGGAGAATTCCCAGACTGAGGGCAAAACCTACAGTATTCCGTTCCAGCGCAGCACCATCGTTCTGTATTACAACAAGGATAAGTTCAAGGCCGCCGGGCTGGACCCGGAGAAGCCGCCTGCAACCTGGGCAGAGATGCAGGAATACGCGGTCAAGCTGGCCGGTGACGGCAAGTGGGGGCTGGAGATTCCGGTGACCGGCTACGCCTATTGGATGCTTCAGACCTTCGCGCTGCAGAACGGCAACAATCTGATGACTCCTGACGGCAAAAAAGTAATGTTCAACACTCCGGAGAACGTCGAGGGACTCCAGTATTGGGTCGATCTGGCGGCGAAGCACAAGGCTATGCCTGGCGGTGTAACCGATTGGAGCACGGTGCCTTCCGACTTCCTGGAAGGAAAAACCGCGATGATGTACCATACCACCGGCAACCTGACCAATGTTAAGAAAAATGCGTCTTTTGACTTCGGTGTCAGCTTCCTGCCGGCGCAGAAGCAATACGGCAGCCCTACCGGCGGCGGCAACTTCTATATTTTCAAGGATATCGACAAGAAGAAGCAGGAAGCAGCCTGGAAATTCGTCAAGTTCATGACTGAAACCGAACGTGCGGCGCAGTGGAGTATCGATACCGGCTATGTGGCGGTGAAGAAATCGGCATATGAAACTGAGCGGATGAAGGCTTATGCTGCTGAGTTCCCGGCTGCGCTGATTGCCCGTGACCAGCTGGAATATGCATCCGCTGAATTGTCGACACACAACAACGGCAGAATTGTCAAAATCCTCAGTGACTCCGTACAGGCGGCGCTCACCAATGAGCTGACACCGGCGGAGGCCCTGCAGAAAGCGCAGAATGAAGCGGACCAGGCCCTGGCTTCTTTTAATAAATAAATGAATGCAAGGCTGAGAAGAAACGGGTTCGCCTGGCTGCTGCTGCTGCCCTCACTGTTGTTTCTGCTGCTGTTCACCTTCTATCCGATTGCGCTGACGCTGCGGCTGAGCCTTTTTCAGGCGGATCTGTCCACGCCGGAGCCCGTCTTCACCGGTCTCGACAATTACCGTACGATGTTTCAAGACGAGGTCTTCCGCAAGGTTATGGGCAATAATGTGCTGTTTGCGCTGGGGACGGTTCCACTCGGAATCGCTCTGGCGCTTCTGATGGCAGTCTTCGCCAACAAGGCGCTGCATGGCAGAGGTTTTATGCGTTCAGCATTCTTTTATCCGACGTTGATCCCCATGATTGCAGTAGCTAATATTTGGCTTTTTATTTATACACCGGAATATGGATTGATGAGCCGGCTGCTGTCCTGGTTCGGTGTGAATGATATCAACTGGCTGGGCACACCGGGCCTGGTGATGTGGGCGATGATCCTGATGATTATCTGGAAGGAAGCGGGATTCTTTATGATTTTTTATCTCGCCGGTCTGCAAAATATCTCGAAAGAGCTGTATGAAGCCGCACATGTCGATGGGGTGGGCCGGTTCACCGTGTTCCGCAAAATCACTTTCCCGCTGCTGATGCCGACTACGCTGTTCGTAAGTATTGTTGCGCTCACCAACGCCTACAAGCTTGTCGACCACCTGATGATCATGACCCGGGGCGGCCCCAATAACGCCAGCAATCTGCTGCTTTATTACATTTATGAAACAGCGTTCAGCTATTGGGACCAGGGAATGGCGTCGGCGCTGACGGTGGTGATGATTGCCGTACTGCTGCTGATTGCGGCTGTGCAGTTCTTTGGCCTGGACCGGAGAATTCACTATAACTAAATCTGCATGGCTGCCGGAAGGAGGGCAATTCTATGAAAACCAAATTCACATCCAGACTCGGAAATCTACTGATGCTGGCCCTCGCGGCCTTCTGGCTGATCCCGCTGCTCTGGATGACGGTGACAGCGTTCCGTCCCCGTCAAGCAGCGCTGTCGGGCCTGTTCTCGCTGGACTTCACTCTGGGCAATTTCGCTACGGTCTGGTCTGCCGCGCCCTTTGCCACGTATTATCTCAACACCATTCTGATTGTGGTGTGCGTGTTTGCTGTGCAAATGCTGACGGCCAGCATGGCCGCTTTTGCTTTTGCCCGTGTACCCTTTGGCGGCAGCAGCATAGTGTTCCTGCTGTTTCTGGTGCAGATTATGATTCCCGCCGATGTGCTGATCTTCCCCAATTACAACGTTCTGAAGCAGTTGTCGCTGCTCGACACCAAGCTGGGCATTATGCTGCCGTTTCTGGCTTCGGCGTTCGGAATCTTTCTGCTGCGCCAGGTATTTAAGACGATTCCAACCGAGCTGGAAGAGGCGGCGCTGATCGAGGGCTGCAGCCCATGGCAGGTCCTGTGGAAAATTTATTTCCCGCTGGCCCGGCCCACCTATGTGGCCTTCGCACTCGTCTCGATCAGCTATCAGTGGAATAACTTTCTCTGGCCGCTGATTATCACCAATTCGGTGGAGAACCGGCCGCTTACGGTGGGGCTGTCGATCTTTGCCCAATCGTTCGAGATTGGGGTGCAGTGGACGGAGGTCAGCGCGGCTACACTGCTGGTGATCACCCCGCTGCTGCTGATCTTCCTGGTGTTCCAGCGCCAGTTCATTGAGAGCTTCATACATTCAGGTATTAAATAGAGCTGTTCAAGGAGGAGTTCGGATGATGTCTTTACAGAACTGCGCGGTCTCTACTTATGTCTACATCGGCCGTCCGCTGGCAGAGGCTATTGAATTACTGGCCGCAGAGGGCTGGAAGCACATCGAGATTATGTGCGAAGGCAGGCATGGGGAGCTGCTGGAATGGACGGCAGACCAGTTGGCTTCACTGGCCCGCAAAGGCAAGGACCTTGGCATCCGCTGGAGTATTCATGCGCCGATTACCGGCTGCAATCCGGCGGCAGCGGACGGGCAGCAGCGTGCGGAGGCGGAAACGCTGCTGCTGAATACGCTGCGTGTTGCAGAAGTGCTGGACTGCAGCTATGTGGTGCTGCATGCGGGCGAGCTGTCTGCTGAGGGCGCGGAGGAAACAGGGGCGGAACCCGGGGCGGCATCGCTGCCGGAAGAGGCAGCGGTAATGGCAGGCCCCGGAGCGGCTTCCGCTGGTTCACGGGAAGCGGCCAAGGCGCGGGTGGTGCGTTTCCTCCAGCGGATACTGGCGGAGACTGCCGGTTCTGCGGCGGTTATCGCGCTGGAGAATGTTCCCCCGTACCCCGGGCTGCTGGGGACGGAGGTCACTGAGCTGCTGGAGCTGGCCGCACGGGTGAATTCCTCCCGCATAGGCCTGGTGTTCGACAGCGGCCATGCCCTGATGGCAGGCAGGGAACGCTGCCTGCTGATGCTGCAGCAGGCGATGCCCCGCCTGGTCGCGCTGCACCTCAGCGACAATGCCGCAGAGCAGGATGAGCACCTGGGACTCGGCCAGGGCAAGGTGCCGCTGGAGGCGATGCTGGCCGGGCTGGCGGCAGGCGGATTCAATGGGGCCTGGGTGCTTGAGCTGCGGCATCCCGGAGATCTGCTGCCGTCCGCAGCCAAACTTCACCATTTACGGAAGCAATACCAGGCTGTCTATGGCATTGAACCTGTCCCGGGAATAAGGTAGACTTGATAGAGGAATGCATGTTCCAATATCAATAAAGCAGGTGTTACACACAATGAGTCCAGAAACAAAGGAACGGGTAATGATCGTCGACGGAATGGCTCTGCTGTTCCGGGCTTTCTATGCGACCGCCTATGGAGGATATATCCGCAAGACCAAAGCCGGACTGCCGACGAATGCAGTATACGGGTTTTTGCAGTATTTTTTCGATGCGGTCAGCACGTTTGAGCCTTCCCATGTGGTCTGCTGCTGGGATATGGGCAAGGGGACCTTCCGCACGGAGAAGTATGACGGCTACAAATCGAACCGGATCGATGCCCCGCTGGAGCTGATTCCGCAGTTTGACCTGGTCAAAGAGGTAGTCGCCGAGCTGGGGGTACCAAATATTGGACTGGCAGGTTATGAAGCGGATGACTGCATCGGCACGCTGGCTTCGTGCTACAGCGGGGAATCCGAGGTGTATATTCTGACCGGGGATCATGACATGCTGCAGCTGGTGAGCGACAGCGTTAAGGTTGTGATTATGAAAAAAGGCCGCTCCAATTACAAGGTGTACGATCCGGCGGAGCTGCTGGAGGAAAGAGGGCTTACCCCGGCCCAGGTCATTGACCTGAAGGGTTTCATGGGCGATACCAGCGACAATTACCCGGGCGTTCGCGGTATCGGGGAGAAGACCGCGCTGAAGCTTCTGACGGAATACGGCACCATAGAAGGTGTGATTGAGAATCTTCACCTGCTGCCCAAAGGGGTGCGGGCCAAAATCGAAGCCGACCTCGACATGCTCCATCTGTCCCGCGAGCTGGCCGAAATCCGCTGTGATGTGCCGGTCGTCTGTACACTTGCAGAATGCCTGTGGGAGCTGCAGCGGGAGAAAGCCGCACGCAAATTCCAGGAGCTGGAGTTCGGCAGCCTGATGCATCTTGTCGGCTCGGTGAAGGATGAACGGGGGATTGTGCAGATCGAGCTGGGGGATTTGGGTTAAGACCAGATTCTCTGTTCAGCAGGCCGTAATACTGACGACATATCTCCGGATTACAGCAGAAGCGCTTCCTGAGCCGACAACGGCAGGGAAGCGTTTTTTTGTTGTTGACGGATGCGAAGCAAGCCCTTTATAATATTAATATAATTATTAAGTAGTTAATAAATATATTAACTTAAAGAGAGGCGGCATAGAAATGGCTCAGCGTGTTGTGCTTCATACGGATATCCGCAAGGGAACGATTAACCGGAATATTTATGGTCATTTTTCCGAGCATTTAGGGCGTTGCATTTATGAAGGCATCTGGGTAGGGGAGGACTCTCCGATTCCGAACACCAAGGGCATCCGCAATGATGTTGTGGAAGCGCTTAAGGAGATCAAGGTGCCGGTGCTGCGCTGGCCGGGCGGCTGTTTTGCCGATGAATATCACTGGAAGGACGGCATCGGGGCGCGCGAAGGCCGCAAACGGATGATTAATACGCATTGGGGCGGCACGGTGGAGAACAACCATTTTGGAACGCATGAATTCATGGAGCTGTGCGCCATGCTGGGATGTGAACCATACATCAACGGCAATGTGGGCAGCGGAACGGTGCAGGAAATGTCTGAATGGGTGGAATACCTGACCTTTAACGGTGTCTCTCCGATGGCTGAGCTGCGCACGAAGAATGGCCGGGAAGAGGCCTGGGCTGTGAAGTATTTTGGCGTGGGCAATGAAAACTGGGGCTGCGGCGGCAATATGCGTCCTGAATATTACGCTGACTTGTACCGCCAATACCAGACGTATGTGCGCAACTACGGGGACAACCGGATTCACCGGATCGCCTGCGGCCCGAATGCGGATGATTATCACTGGATGGAAGTGCTGATGCGCGAAGCCACGCGGTTTATGGACTCAATCACGCTGCATTACTACACCGTTCCTGGTGCTACTTGGGAGCAGAAGGGTGCGGCTACCGGTTTTGATACTGCGGAATATTTCACCACTCTGGAAAAAGCGCTGCGCATGGAAGAGCTGGTGACCCGCCACAGCGTCATTATGGACAAATATGATCCGGAGAAAAGAGTCGGCCTGATCGTCGATGAATGGGGAACCTGGTATGATGTGGAGCCGGGCACGAACCCTGGTTTCCTGTACCAGCAGAACTCGATCCGCGATGCGCTGGTTGCCGGACTGACGCTGAATATTTTCCACAAGCACAGCGACCGTGTGCGGATGGCGAACATTGCCCAGACGATTAATGTGCTGCAGGCTGTCATTCTTACCGAAGGCGAAAAAATGCTGCTGACTCCGACTTATCATGTATTCAACATGTACAAAGTGCATCAGGATGCCGAACTGCTGGATCTGACGCTGGACAGCGGGTCTTACAGCTTTGACGGCAAGGACATTCCGGAAGTCTCGGCGTCGGCTTCAGTGACAGCAGAAGGTGTGATTCATGTCAGCTTGTGCAACCTGAATCATGCGGCTGCGGCTGTACTTCCGCTGGAGCTGCGCGGCCTTGCCGGTCAAGCGGTGGATATTGCCGGCACTACGCTTGCCGGGGCAACCATTGATGCCCATAACTCGTTCAGCGAGCCGGAAGCGGTTGTTCCGCAGCCGTTCACAGCCTTTAAGCTGGAAGGGGATACGATTACTGTCGAGCTGCCGGCAATGTCGGTAACGGTACTGAAAATTACACCGAAGGCTTGATCAAAGGAGCACGGCTATGACCACTACCTCTGCCTGCAAAGGCTGCCGGGATGATTATAAGGTCACGGAAGCGCAGATCGCCCGTATACTGGCGTCCCCGATGTTCAATGAAGGCAACACCGCGTCAGATCAGGTGTATGCGGAGCGGGTCGCACTTTGCAGTACCTGCCCGAAGCTGCAGGATGGTGTAACCTGCACCGCCTGCGGCTGCATCATTCCGGTTGTGGCCCGGCTGAAGGCGCGCGGCTGTCCGCTTCCCGGCGGCGGCCTGTGGCAGCCGGTTAACGGCTAAGCGCGGCGCGCGCGTGTCCTTGGGTCAGGCTGTACAGAATACAGCATGGCATGGGCTCTGCAATATAAATTAGGCCGGAACTCGCATTCTGTTGCACTTTCTGCAGCAGAAAACCCATAAATCGGCCGAAAAGCCCAATCTATTGCACTCTGTACATTAGAATTCTCAGGAGAAGCTGTTTTTGACTCTAAACCTGGAAAATGATTGCACAAAATACAGCAGAATGCGATTCGACGCAGAACAATCAGCATTCTATTGCACGAAGTGCAGTCATGCCAAAAATCAACTGATCCACAATGAAGATCACAGAACAGATTTCAAATTCACTCTGTACTTGTATAACCCAGAATCCCCGATCCTTCGCTGGCTTGATCCGCTGCGGAAGATCGGGGATTCTTCATTGTAACCCTCTTATGGCTCCCGATTTAAGGTATTCCGGCAGCGTCGGGACTGTTGGATATGCCGGATATTTCCGTATAGAACAGTTCAACCAGCATGTCCTGGTTATAGTTGCCGAATCCTTTGCCGAATAGGGTCAGCCCGCCGATATGCTCGGCATCCTCCTCCACGGATAGCCTGAACGTCCACTGCTTGCTGCGGATGTCCACTTGATCCAGCGTGATCCCGGACAGCTTTTGTCCATCCATATACGTCCCCTTGGGGGTAACCCGCAGCTGTTTGAGCAGCCCGTATTGGTTTGTGAGCGCGGGCCACCAGGACGGCGTATATTTGCCTCTGCTGTCTCCGTAGTCTCCGGGACTGGTCCAGAAGCCCAGCTTCGTTCCGTTCAAAGTAAAGGTGATATCCGAAGGCCAATTATTATTGATGGACGGGGCCTCGGAGGCGATTTCCATAGTAATGACAAGCTCCTCCGGCTGTTCGCTGGTTAGGAGGAAGTTGGGGATTTTGTATTCGACATAGCCTTTGCCGAACCAGAGGATGCCTGCATTCATCCGCTCCAGATCCCAGAAGTAGCGCGGGTCGTCAAAATTGCCGATGACCTTCTCTGTCGTTGCCAGCCCGCAGGTCGGTTCGATCCGGAAGTCGGAGTAGAGGCCGACCGGTATCTCTTTGCGGTGGCTTTTGCGTTCCGCTGTGGCTTGAGCTGGGAAAATGATCTCTGCGCTTTCAGCCGCCAGCGTGCAGATTTTTTGCAAGCCGCTCCGCCCGGGAGCCATATGTGTCCGGATCAGCCCGGCCGCTTCCAGCTTGCGGACATGCATCGTCATGATCGCGCTGCTGAGCTGGGCTGCCGCTGCCAGCTCCTTGACGTTCATCGGCTGAATGGCGAGCAGGCGGAGCATGCGGAGGCGCACGGCGCTTGATAAAGCTTCGTAGACTGGCAGGGATTCTTCGGTAAGATCCAGTTTCATAGGACGCCTCCGGGTTCAGGTTTGTATAGTTAACAATTATATTATTCAAATGAGGTTATTACAAGCTTCTCTCCTCTCGATGGACACCTCCACTTTTATCACAGACACCTTAAGCCATGTCCGCTATGATGTACAGGATGAATTAGCGATGAAACAAGGTGCCTTTGATTCACATCAAGGGATAACAGGGAATCGGGTGCAACTCCCGAGCGGTCCCGCCACTGTAAGGAAGAGCCGGCTTTCAACAGGTCACTCGGTTGCTCCGGGGAAGACGAAGGCCAGCGATGATCCCGAGCCAGGAGACCTACCTTGTTTGCGCACACACGACTCTACGCGGATAGGAGCGGTGTACGAATGGATGGAGAGATAAGGGTGTGCTGCTTATTATGGCGGCGGAGCAGCCTTCTCTTTGTGATCCGGATACGTACATGATACTCCCACCCCCAGGGGCGGGAGTTTTTGGTTTGACGCCGCACACAAAAATCAAGCAGGAGGTGCAAGATGAACAAACGGAGCTATTGGCGTTTTGCGTGGCTGACCGGCATATTTGCCGTTTATTTTTTGCTCAATGAGCCGGGTACGGCGGAAGCAATGCACATTATGGAGGGTTTTTTACCGGTTGGCTGGGCGGTGTTCTGGTGGGTTGCTTTTCTGCCTTTCTTTTTCCTTGGCGTCCGCAAGCTCACAAGGATGACCCGGGACAACCCGGAGCTGAAGCTGCTGCTGGGTTTATCCGGAGCATTCACCTTTGTGCTCTCTGCGCTCAAAATGCCCTCGGTAACCGGAAGCAGCTCTCATCCGACGGGGACGGGACTTGGCGCAGTGATGCTGGGTCCGCTGCCGATGAGTGTGACCGGTTCCATTGTGCTGCTGTTCCAGGCGCTGCTGCTGGCGCACGGCGGAATCACCACGCTTGGCGCGAACGCCTTCTCCATGGCAGTGGCCGGGCCTTTTGCCGGTTATGCGGTGTATAAGCTGATTATGAAGCTTGGCGAACGCGAAAAGCTGGCGGTATTCTGCGCGGCTGCGGCAGCGGATCTGATGACCTATGTGGTCACATCCTTTCAGCTTGCGGTGGCTTTTCCGTCTGCGGATGGCGGTATGCTGGCTTCCATGGTGAAATTCGGCGGTATTTTTGCCGTGACCCAGATTCCGCTGGCGGTCAGCGAGGGGCTGTTGACGGTATTGCTGTGGAACTGGCTGAAGGTCTACAGCTCACAGGAGCTGTCCCTGCTTAAACGGGGAGCCAAGGGAGGAAACACACTGTGAAGATGAAGAACAAATGGAAAAACCTGCTGATGCTGCTCGCGGTAATTCTGCTGGTAGTCCTGCCGCTGCTGTTCGTGAACGGAGAATTCGGCGGGGCCGATGATGCGGCAGAGGGTGCAATTACAGAGATTGATCCCTCATATAAGCCCTGGTTCAAGCCGCTGGCTGAGCTGCCGGGTGAAACGGAGAGCATGCTGTTTGCGCTGCAAGCGGCTATTGGCGCAGGGGTAATCGGCTATACGCTGGGTCTCCTGAAGGGAAGACAGGACCGGCAGAAGCTAAATGATCAGAAGAATTGATGCAATATCGTGCAGCAATGCCCTGAGCCGGATGTCCCCGATGTGGAAAAGCCTCTTCGCAGCCATCATGTTCGCTCTTGCTTATGTGCTGCATCCGGCCCTTCAGGTTCTCATAACGCTGTGGATGATGCTGTGGTGTCTGCAATATGCCAAAATCCCGCCGCGCGCCTACGGGCAGTTGTTCGGCACTGCGCTGTTGTTCTACGGCCTCAGCCTGCCGGCACTGCTGGTGGAACTGGGCCGTCCGGCAGCCGGGGAGGCTGTCCTGTACCTGCGGATTCCGGGCACGGCCCAGTTTCTGTACATGACCCCGGCAGGAGGCATGCGGGCTGCGCTGCTGCTGGCCCGGGTGTCGGCCTGTCTGGCCTGCTGCCTGTTCATCATGCTGACCACGCCGTTCGGCGAACTGCTGCAGGTGCTCCGCAGGCTGCGAATGCCGCAGATCGTGCTGGAGCTGATGCTGGTCATGTACCGGTTCCTGTTCCTGCTGGACGATGCCGCCCATGGCCTGCTGCTGGCCCGGCGGCTGCGCGGAGGCCATAGGGGCTTCAGATCCCGGCTGCGGGAGGCTGCAAGTATGGCGGCGTCATTGTTCGCGAACACCATGCACCGCTACTATGGGCTATCGCAGGGGCTTGCTGCCCGGGGCTTTACCGGGGAAATTCTTCTGCCGCCATATGTCAAGCGGGAAGTGCCCCGGAGGTTTGCCTTTGAGGCGTATGCGGGAATCGTCCTGCTGGCGGCGGCACAGCTGTGGATGCTGTGGACATGATGGGAATGCCAGGGATCAACGTATTAAAAAGCCTGGAAACAGAACTGCTGGAGAAGGAGAACGGCATGGATATGGATTACATTTTAGCCTTCGAGGATGTCGTATTTCATTATCCGGACACGGTGGAGCCAGCGCTCCGGGGTCTGACCGCAGCGATTCCCAGAGGCTGCAAAACAGCCCTGCTGGGACATAACGGCTCCGGCAAATCAACCTTGTTCCTGCATGCGGTGGGCCTGCTGCGTCCGCAAAGGGGGAGGGTTCTGCAAGCGGGACTGCCTGTATCTTATGCCAAAAAGGAGCTTGCCGCTCTGCGGCGCAGAGTCGGGCTGGTCTTTCAGGACCCTGAGCAGCAGCTGATCCTGGGCACGCCGCAGGACGATATCTCCTTCGGACTGCGGGGCGCGGGCATGGATGAGGCGGAAATAGCTGCGCGGTGCGCTGTGGTGCTGGAGCTGCTTAACCTTTCTGCAATCCAAGATAAACCTATTCATCAGCTCAGTCTGGGCCAGAAAAAGCGCACCGCACTTGCAGGTGTGATGGCCATGGAGCCGGAGCTCCTATTGCTCGATGAGCCAACATCCTATCTGGACCCGCTGTCGGAGGCGCAGCTTCTCGATGGCCTGGACAGCATACACCGTAAGGGGACAACTGTGGTGATGGCTACGCATGATATGAATCTGGCCTACCGCTGGGCGGACTGGATCATCATCCTCGATCAGGGCGTCTGCCGGGCCGCCGGAGCGCCGGAGGGTATTTTTGCCGGCGGGGAGCTGCTGCAGAGGCTGGGCCTGGCGCTCCCGCTGTTGGCTGAGCTGTGGCACAGCCTGCCCCCGAGTGTAACGGCAGGGCACACTGCTCCCCGGAATGCGGGGGAGTTCAAGGCGTTGCTGAATAGTCTGCTGGGCGAAGGAATGGGAGAGAGAGCCAGGGTAGCTGGTCGTCAGCAATAGTGGAATATAACCCGCTTTTAGTGTTGGACGTATAGATGGTAAGAGTATTTGCTGCAGTTAAAATGAGGTGCAAACCGGAATTTTTAAAAGTAAATGTACTCTGTACAGTCAAAAATAGCGGTTTGGGCCTCTTTAGCTGAAATAAGGTCTCTTTAAGTGTACAGAGCGCAATTAAAACGGTTTCAGTAAAAAATAGGACTCTTTAGTTGTATCAAATACAGCTAGAGCATGGGCATCAATTTAGGGTCAGTGTTGGAGTTACACACACGAACGGGGGAAACAAGAATGAACAAGAAAGGGAAGCTGCTGATTATCGGCTTTGGCCCAGGCAGGCTGGAGCATATTACGGGCCGTGCCCTGGCAGCGCTGGAAGAAAGTGAAGCTGTGATCGGCTACACCACTTATGTAGACCTGATCAAGCCGCTGCTGCGGCATCAGGAGATTGTCGGCACAGGCATGACCGAAGAGGTCAGCCGGGCCCAGGAAGCCGTGCGCCGTGCGGAAGCCGGGCAGATGATCGCCGTCATTTCCAGCGGTGACGCAGGGGTATACGGAATGGCGGGACTGGTCTATGAGGTGCTGATCGAACGGGGCTGGAACCGTGTCACGGGTGTGGAAGTCGAGGTGATCCCCGGAATATCGGCCATTCAATCCTGTTCTTCGCTGCTGGGTGCGCCCATTATGCATGATTCCTGCACGATCAGCCTGAGCGATCATCTTACGCCTTGGGAGAGCATCGCTGCACGCGTGGAGGCGGCGGCGGCCGCGGACTTCGTGATTGCCTTTTACAATCCGCGCAGTGGAAAGCGCACACGCCAGATTGAAGAGGCCCGCCAAATCCTGCTCCGCTACCGTGATCCTTCCACGCCCGTAGGCATTGTGAAAAGCGCCTACCGCGACCGCCAGCAGACCATGGTCACGACGCTCCAGGAGATGCTGGATCACGAGATCGGCATGCTGTCGACCGTGATTGTCGGCAACTCTGCAACGCTGGTTTATGACGGCCTCATGGTTACACCGCGCGGCTATGAACGCAAGTACAGCCTTGGCGCCGATACGCAGGCACTGAAGCCGCATGAGCGGCTGCGGACCTCTTCGGAGCCCTGGTCGCTGGCGGCGTCGAATCCCGCGGGGAATGTGGTGAAGGTGAAAACCTGCGGCTTCTGCGACATGAGAAAAGAGAGTGCTGCCGGTGCTGCACGGCGGTTACATCAACAGTTAAATGGACGGCTTGTGCCAAGAGAGCTGCAGATCAGTGTGGCTGGCTGCGGGATGGCCTGCAGTTCAGCGGTCCTGGAGGATATCGGTCTTGTCTATTCCAAGGGGAGCTATGAATTATATCTTGGCGGAAAAAAAACCGGACGCACCCCATACGCAGGCAGCAAGGTCCGTGAGGGGATGAACGAAGAGGAAGCTGTGGCTGCTGTAACTGAGGTTGTTGAGCAATATGGTGCGCAGGGCAGTCAAAATGAACGGTTTTATGCCTTTTTTGAGCGGATGGGCAGTGGAATTTCAGCTAATGACCCACAGGTGGAGAGGGTGCTCCACTGTGAACACACGCATGCGCATAACCATGAAAGAGCGCAAGGGATAACAACAGTATTACTTGTAGGGCACGGCAGCCGTGTGGAAGAGGGGAATGAAGAGCTGCGGAATTTCACCCGGGCGCTTGCTGCCCGCAAGCCGGAGCTTGCCGTTGAAACCTGCTTCATCGAGTTGTCGGCTCCTTCCATCTCCGAGGGGATTGACAAATGTGTGCTGGGAGGCGCCGGGACGGTCTATGTTGTACCGATTATTTTGTTCGCGGCCGGACATTCCAAGCTGGATATTCCGCTGGCTCTGGATCAGGCGAAGCTGAAATATCCGGGTGTGGAGTTTGTATATGGCCGTCCGCTCGGAGTGCAGGAGAGAGCGGTAGAAATTCTGCTGGACCGGATCGCCGGGGCTGTCCCGCAGCCGGTTCAGATCCCGGATCAGCCGGAGCTGCCCGGAGACCCTTTGGAGAAAACGCCGCTGGTGGAGCACGGTTCGTCCGCACAATTGAATACTGGCGGGCTGGAGACTGCGGCTGCGTTGTCCGTTGGAGGAACGGCTTCTGCTGATAGGAACGAGCCTTATTCCAAAGTAAGCGATGAAGACACCATCGTGCTTGTAATGGGCCGCGGGGGCAGTGATCCGGATGCGAACAGCGACTTTTACAAGCTGACCCGCCTGCTCTGGGAGAGAACTCCCTACAAAAGCGTCGAGGCCTGCTTTATTGCCATCACCAAGCCTTCGCTGCCCGCAGGACTGGAGCGCTGCCTGGCTCTCGGTGCGCGTAAAATTATCGTGCTGCCGTATTTATTGTTCACCGGGGTGCTGATGAAGCAGTTCAACGAAACGGTGAACCGTTTTGCCGCTGCGCATCCGGAGATTGAAGTGGAGGCTGGCACGTATCTGGGCTCCCATCCGCTGTTGTCAGACATGCTGCTGGAGCGGATCGAAGAGACCCTGGCAGGCCGGACGGCAGCCAACTGTGACAATTGCAAGTACCGTGAGGAAGCGTCGGCACACCATCACCACCACCATCATGATCACCACCACCACGATGATCACCACCATCACCATAATCACCACAGTCACGGTGAGGAAGGGCATGGGCACGGCTGCCATGGAGGTGAAGGGCATGGGCACTGTGGGCATCAGGGCGGGAACCATGGGCATGGGCACGGATATGGGCAGGGACATGAATCCGAGCATGAGCATGTGGACGGACACCATGCTGGTCATGGCAAAGGACATGGACACGGACACGGAGAGAAGCATGAATGTGGACATGGCGAAGAGCATGGATGTGAGCATGGACATCAGGTCGGGCACCAGGAGCGCGGCCAGCAGGCTGCATATGATGGGCATAAGTCCGGGCGCAACAGCCAACCCGCCTCTGCAGACGCAGAGGGGCGTGTCCCGCAGCAGCCTGGAGCTTCATATTCAGAGGTTGCGGTGCACCCGGCAAATGCTCCTAAGGAGCATTGACCGCAATGATATTTATGCTGTGCGGGACCAGTGACGCCCGTGAACTGGCGCTGGCCCTGTCACGGGAGCAGCTGCCGCTGCTGGCTTCCGTTGTGACGCCCAGCGCTGCGGAGCAGCTTGAAGCGGCCGGCATCACAACCCGTATCGGCCGGCTGGATCAGCAAGGGATGATCGCCTGCTTGCGTGAGCTGGACTGCAGCGCCGTTATTGATGCCAGCCATCCGTTTGCACAAGAGGCGCATAACCATGCGGTGGGGGCCGCTGCAGTGCTGGGACTGCCGTATTTGCGTTATGAGCGGCCCAGCCTCAAGTATGAGCAGCATCCACGGTTGCTGGTTGTGTCTTCCTATGAGGAGGCTGCCCGCAGGGCCAAGCAGTTGAAAGGCTCTGTCATGCTGACTACAGGGGGTAAAACCTTGGAGATTTTTGCAGAGGCGCTGCTGGGTGACCCTGCGATCCGGCTGACGGTCAGACTGCTTCCCTGTCTGGAAAATATGCAGAAATGCCAATTGCTTGGGATAGAGCAGCGCAACATTATTGCGCTGCAGGGACCTTTTTCACGCGAACTGAACGAAGCATTGTACAGGCAGTATGGCACACAGGTCATGGTTACGAAGGAAAGCGGCGCGGAAGGCTCCCTCGATGAAAAGGTGTACGCTGCGCTTGATATGGGGATATATGTTATTTTGATTGCACGGCCGCAAGCTTTCTATGGAGAGTATGGCAGAGTGTATGGGTCATTTGAAGAGATAGTGTCCGCAGTTACTGCTTTTAATAAGAAATGAGGGATAGCTATGGAGTTTGGTACGGATTTTAAGCCGCTTACAGTGCAGCCGCAGGAAATAGAAAGCCTGAGCTTTCAAATGATTACCCGGGAGCTGGGTGAGCATGAGTTTAGCGCTTTGCAGTACCCGGTCGTGCAGCGGATCATTCATGCTTCTGCCGATTTTGAGCTGGGACGGAGTCTGGTGTTTCATCCCCGGGCGATGGAGGCAGGGATTTCTGCTATTTTGGAGGGGCAGCCCATTATCGCCGATGTGCGGATGGTAGAGGCCGGTATTGCCAAAGAGCGGATTCATAAATACGGCGGTGAGGTACGGGTGCATATTTCTGATCCCGATGTGATTGAGGCGGCTAAGGCACAGGGGACAACCCGGGCCATCCTTGCCACACGCAAAGCCTGCGCCGAAGCGCCGGGCGGCATCTACGTGATCGGCAATGCCCCAACGGCCCTGCTGGAATTGATCCGTCTGATCAAAGAAGGTGCAGCGCAGCCGGGGCTCATCATCGGTATGCCGGTCGGTTTTGTGTCAGCGGCGGAGTCCAAGGATGAGCTGCGCAAGCTGGATATCCCTTACATCACCAACATCGGCCGCAAGGGCGGCAGTACCGTTGTGGTTGCGGCAGTCAACGCCCTCAGTCTGCTGGCTGCCCGTCAGGCAGGGGAATCACAGAATCAGGGCGGGTAGGACAGAAGCATAAAGATACAGCCCTTTATCAGCAGAGAGAGGAGAAATGGTCATGGAACATCGGGAATCACAGGATGTGCAGGACCATAAGCGAAGCGGAGATTTGCAGCTTGGACATAAGGGTCAAGCTGTGGGAGAGCAGCAGGGGAGCCGAGCTGCGACAGAGCTGCAAGGGAGCCAAGCTGTGCCAGAGCCGCGAGAGAACCAAGGTGTGCCAGAACCGCGGGGGAGCCAGCCTGCTGCCAGCGGCCCCGCTGCACCGCTGCGCCGTGGCTACACCACAGGCGCCTGTGCGGCCGCAGCCGCCAAAGGTGCTGCGCTCCTGCTGGTCACGGGCGAAGCCCCGCCGAGCGTGGAGATTGATCTGCCCGCCGGCTTCCGGCATACGTTTAAGCTGACCGGGGGGCAGCGCAGCAGCAGGGAGACGGCAGTCTGTGCAACAGTGAAGGATGCCGGAGATGACCCGGATGCGACGCATCAGGCCAGGATTGAGGCTGCTGTGAGCTGGCGTGATGGCCCCGGTGTAGAGATAGACGGCGGCAAGGGGGTAGGCAGAGTTACGAAGCCGGGATTGCCTGTTGCGATCGGAGAAGCGGCGATCAATCCTGTGCCGCGGCGCATGATTTTGGAGGCGGTGTCCGAGGTGCTGGAGGAGCATGGAGCGGCCCGGGGAATGCGGGTGGTCATCAGTGTGCCGGAAGGCGAAGCTATCGCGCTCAAAACGCTGAACCCGCGGCTCGGCATCCTTGGCGGCATTTCCATTCTGGGCACGCGCGGCGTGGTGACGCCGTTCTCCACGGAGGCCTACAAGGCCAGTGTGGTACAGGCAATTTCGGTCGCCGCGGCCATGGGGAATAAGCAGATTATTCTGACCACAGGCGGCAGCAGTGAAAAATATGCCATGGCGATGTTCGCGGAGCTTCCGGAGGAAGCTTCTATCCAGATGGGTGAATATGTCGGCTTCTCGCTGGAACACGCCAAGGCCTTCGGAGTCCGTAAGATCACGTTGGTCGGCATGGCGGGCAAGTTTTCGAAGGTGGCTCAGGGGGCCATGCTGATCCATTCCAAAAATGCGCCCGTGGACTTCAGCTTTTTGGCCAAAACCGCGGCTGAATCCGGGGCGGATAACGAACTGGTGGAGGAGATTGCTGCGGCCAACACGGCCTCACAGGTGGTGGATCTGATGACCGCGGCCGGGAATAGCGCATTTTTTGAACAGTTGTGCCTGCACGCCTGCAGACATTGTCTGAAACATATGAACGGAGGTTTGACCGTCGAGATGGTGCTAATCACCATGAAGGGCCGAGTGCTGGGAAGGGCGGAGATTCGTGGCTGACATTATTTATATTATAGGCATCGGTGAGGACGGAGCCGGAGGCTTGACCCCGGACAGTCTGAGCAAGGTGCAGAGGAGCGAGGTACTGCTCGGCGGGGAGAGGCAGCTGTCTTTTTTCGGCGGGTATCAAGGGGAAAAGATCGTTCTGAAGAACGGTCTGAAGGCTTTTGCCGATAAGCTGGAGGAAGTGTGGAAGGAGCGGCGTGCGGTGGTGCTGGCCTCCGGTGACCCGCTGTTCTTTGGGATTGCCGGGTATCTTGTCCGCAGATTCGGGCCGGAGCATGTCGAGGTGATTCCGCATTACAGCAGTGTCCAGCTTGCTTTTGCCCGGCTTGGGGACAGCTGGCAGGATGCGGAGCTGGTCAGTCTGCACGGACGCCCGATCCGGGGGTTGGCCCAGCGGATAGACGGCAAGCACAAAATCGCCCTGCTCACTGATGAAACCAACACCCCAGCGGTTATAGGCGCTTATTTGCGTGAATTCGGAATGACCGAATATGAAGCCTTTGTCTGTGAGCGGCTGGGCGGGGGCGAGGAGGTCTGCCGGTTCTGGGAACTGGATGAGCTGGAAAAAGGGACCTTTGCTCCCCTGAATGTGGTGATTCTGCGTTGGAAGCCGGGAAGCGGGACTGCGGCTCTGAGGCGCGGTTTTGCCTATCCCGATGAAGCTTTCCACCAGCGGCGCCCGGAAAAAGGTCTGATCACCAAGCGGGAGGTGCGCGCCCTAGTCCTGTCCGAGCTGAATTTGTTTGAAGAAGCGGTGGTCTGGGACATTGGCTCCGGTTCAGGAGCGGTGGCAGCCGAATGTGCGCGGATCGCCCGTTGTGGCAAGGTATACGCTTTGGAAAAAAACGCAGAGAATCTGCCGAATATGGAAGCTAACCGCCGGGAATTCCGCGCCGATTTTGAGATTATCCATGACAAAGCACCGCAAGGCCTGGAACGGCTGCCGGACCCGGATGCCGTATTCATTGGCGGAAGCGGAGGCGAACTGCAGCATATTATTGCGCACTGTGCGCAGCGGCTGCGGCCGGAAGGACGGATCGTGATCGGGGCAATTACAATTGAGACCCTGTATACGGGCTTAGAGGCGCTGAAACTTGCCGGGATGGCCACCGGGGTAACACAGCTTCAGGCATCAAGGGGCAAGCCGATTCTCGGCATGACCCGTTTTGAGGGGATGAACCCTGTATACGTGGTAAGCGGGTACAGACAGGATTGATTTTGATTTTTTTGCTGCCGGTGCTTTATCATCGGCCTTCCTGCTCGTTGGCAGCATTTGGCTCGTTGTACACTCTGTACTGCTTCTGGACTGCAGTTCGGCTATTTCGGCAAAACACAGGTATATCTGCGCTCAGTACAAATAGAATCACTTGCAACGTACAGGGTGGTTTTTGCAGGAGTTTTGGAGGAAGTTGATGTCACTAGCCGCTGCCAGAAAGGGTTTAGCCTAGGCGTTGCTGCATAAATAGATTTTCTAAACCTAAAGGAGGAGCGCTCATGACCACAAGGTTACAAAAAAATAAGACGAAACATCAGCTGCACTCCATGGATGAGCAGGCCGCTCATGAAGAACGAATCACCGAAGCGGCCATGCAGACTGCAGTTGAAGCGTATCATGCTGATGATGAGTATCCGCTGGTGGAGACTGAGCTTGCCCCAATCGGAACAGGCACCTTGTACGGAGTGGGTGTAGGTCCAGGTGATCCCGAACTGATTACGCTCAAAGCCTGCCGTTTGCTGAGGGAATGTCCGGTAATTGCCTACCCGGCAACCAAAAAGGGCGGCAAATCCTATGCCCACGAAATTGTGGAGATGCATATCAAGGCGGATGAAAAAGTCATGCTGGGACTTGTCTTTCCGATGACTAAAGATCCCGGGCTGCTGGTAAGCGGCTGGAACCGTACGGCTGAGCTGTGCTGGAACGAGCTGAAGCAGGGCCGGGATGTGGCTTTTGTGACGGAGGGTGATCCGAATTTGTACAGTACCTTCATTCATCTGGCCCGGTTGATGCAGGAGCTGCATCCTGGCGTGCCGGTCGTTTCAATTCCGGGAATATCGTCGGTGCTGGGCGCCGCTGCCGCACTTGGGCAGCCTCTTGCCGATGGCGATCAGCGGGTGGGGATTATTCCGGCTACAGAGGACCGCGAGGCCCTGAAGGAAGCGCTGCTGCATCATGATACGGTGGTGTTTTTGAAGGTGGCGAAGGTGCTGGATCTGCTGCTGGATGTGCTCGATGAGCTCGGGCTTGCGGGAAAAGCATCCGTCGTGACCAAGGTAACCTCTCCGAATGAAACGGTGTGGCGGGACGCCCGCGACCTGCGCGGCCAAGAGCTCGAATACCTGAGCCTGATGGTGGTGAGCAAATGACGGCGGCTGGCTTGGAACCCAAGGTATATATCGTAGGTGCAGGGCCGGGTGATCCCGAGCTGATTACGGTAAAAGGCAGCCGCATCCTGCGTTCTGCAGATGTTGTGCTCTACGCGGATTCACTGGTCAGCGGGGAGCTGATCGCCAGTGTGAGGCCGGAAGCCGAGGTGCTGCAAAGCTCGGGAATGGATCTGGAGCAGCAGGTGGAGATCATGACCGCAGCAGTGAAGGCCGGTAAAAGCGTAGCCCGTATCCATACCGGTGACCCTTCCATGTACGGGGCAATCCTGGAGCAGATGTCGCTGCTGAAGCTGTGCGGTGTCAGCTATGAGATCGTGCCGGGGGTCAGCTCTGTTTTTGCTTCGGCGGCTGCGCTGGGTGCAGAGCTGACTGTGCCGGAGCTGACGCAGACAGTAATTCTGACCCGTGCCGAAGGGCGGACGCCGGTCCCGGAGCGCGAGCAGCTGCGGCAGCTGGCGGCGCATCACTGCACCGTAGCCCTGTTCCTCAGCGCTTCGCTGGCTGAACATGCGGCAGCGGAATTTCTCGCTGCCGGGTGGAGTCCCGATACGCCTATCGCTGTGGTGAAGCGGGCAACCTGGCCGGACCAGCAGATTCTGCGGACCACCGTGGCGCGCCTGGCAGCCGACCTGCGCGAAGCGGGCATCACCATGCATGCGATGATCCTCGCAGGCTGGGCGCTGGACCCGGCGCTTACGGACCGTGACCAGCACCGCTCGAAGCTGTATGACAAGACCTTTACCCACGGCTGCCGGGAAGGAATCGAAGCCGATGGCTAAGCGGTATGCAGCCGTTGCGATTACTGTGAATGGTATCCGGCTGGCGCTGAAGCTGGGTGAACGGCTGGGGGATACCGAGGTTTTTTGCTGCGCCAAGTACTATGGAAACGTACAGCAAGCTGCGGGCCATGGGCAGGTGTTTGCGGAGCCGGTCAGAGAACTGCTGCCGAAGCTGTTCCGGCAGTACGAAGGGCTTATACTGTTTTTTTCGCTGGGGGCGGCAGTCCGGCTGATTGCTCCCCTGCTGGCGGATAAAAGAACCGACCCCGCCGTCATCGTCATTGACGAACGCGGAGAACATGTAATCAGCATGCTGTCCGGCCACTTGGGCGGGGCCAACAGGCTTACGCGGCAGGTTGCGCAGCTGCTGGACAGCCATCCGGTGATCACTACCGCCTCCGATGTGCAGGGCACCTTCGCTGTGGATCTGCTCGGCTCGGAGTTCGGCTGGCGCGCAGAGAGCTTCGCAGCCATGAAAACAGTCAGCGCCGCCCTGGTCAACGGGGAAGCCGTGGCCTTCCTGCAGGAGAGCGGCGAACGCGGCTGGCTGCCGCCCGGTGCGGTGCTGCCAGAGCATGTCCGCCTCTGCGGAAGCATGGCGGAGCTGCTGGAAGCGCCGTTCAGCGCGGCGGTCGTGGTCACGGACCGGCAGCTGCCGGTGCCGGAGACAGCGGTTCTTGGAGAGCGGACTGTAGTCTACCATCCACGCAGTCTAGTGATCGGGCTCGGCTGCAACCGCGGGACCCCGCAGGAGGAGCTTGAGGCGGTGGTGCTGGGTACGCTGGCGGAGCTGGGGCTTTCGCTTCTTAGCGTCCGCAATGTTGCCACTGCTGCGATCAAAGGCGATGAGGCCGGTCTTCTGGCCTTGTGCGCCAAATACGGCTGGGAGCTGGCACTGTTTTCGCCGGAGCAGCTGAATACGGTGGTGCTGGAGCGGCCCTCGGAGATTGTTTTTAAGGCTACGGGAGCTTATGGTGTCTGTGAGCCGGCAGCCCTGTTGTCCTCAGGTGCCCGCGATCTGGTGCTGAAGAAGAAAAAAAGCGGCAATGCGACCATTGCAGTAGCGAGAGTCAGCTTTGCAGAAACGGAGGGGAACCAGAATGAATGAGCGGAGCAGACCGGAACAGCTTCCCCAGCACCGTCCGCGTTTTGTGGTAGCCGGAACAGGCAGCGGTTCGGGCAAAACAACGGTGACACTCGGACTGCTGCGGGCTTTTGCCCGGCGCGGCCTTACAGTACAGGCCTTCAAATGCGGTCCGGATTATATTGATCCAGCCTACCACGCGGCTGTAACGGGCCGGACTGCCCGTAATCTGGATTCCTGGATGACCTCGGGCGGATATATGCTGGAGTATTTTTTGCGTTCCTCTGAGGCAGCTGACCTGTCCGTAATTGAAGGGGTTATGGGGTTGTACGACGGCAAAGAGGCGACTGCGCTTACCGGATCAACGGCGGAAATTGCCCTCCTTACAGGAAGTCCGGTGCTGCTGGTAGTGGATGTGCGCAGCATGGGACGCAGTGCGGCCGCAATCGTGCTGGGCTTTCAGCAGTTGGAGCCGGGGCTGCGCATCGCTGCGGTGATCGTGAACCGCTGCGGGAGCGCCAGCCATTACCGGACGGTTAAAGCCTCGATTGAAGCTGCTTGTGGCATACCGGTCATCGGCTGGCTGGCACGGGATGAGGGTCTGGATATCCCGGAACGGCACCTGGGGCTGCTGCCTGCCGTGGAACGCGGCGAGCTGGAGCCTTTATTTGACCGTGCCGCCGACTTGCTGGAGGCAGGGACCGATCTGGATGTGCTGCTGCAAATCGCTGCGGCAGCATCTGTCCTGCACTATCCGGCGGCGGGTGAAATCCTTCCGGTAGAGGGTTCTACGGAAGAGAATCCGTCAGAGAGTGATCCGGCGGCCAGGAAGCATCTTCAGGAAACAGGCGGGCAAGATGCACAGGAACCTCCGGGTGTACTGCCAGCCGCCGCACATTATCCTGCGGCAGCTGCTAAGATCCTTCAGGAAACAGGCGGGCAAGATGCACAGGAACCTCCGGGTGTACTGCCAGCTGCTGCCGCACATTATCCTGTGGCAGCTGCTAAGAAAGCCGGTAATATACAGTGCTATCCTCCCTTGGATAACGCTGCTCCCCAAGCTTTCGCCTCGGTAAATGACCCTGCGCCGGTCATTGCCGTTGCACAGGATGCGGCGTTCAATTTTTATTACGCCGACAATCTGGAGCTGCTGGCCCGCGCGGGGGCCCGGCTGGCTCTGTTCAGTCCGCTCAGCGGCGAGGGCATCCCGCCGGAGGCGGACGGGATTTACCTCGGCGGCGGGTTTCCAGAGGAATTCGCCGCCACAATCGCCGGGAATTCGGCCTTCTTGCTCGGCCTAAGGGCAGCGGCAGCAGCTGGTATGCCGCTGTATGCGGAATGCGGCGGCTATATGGTGCTGGCCCGCAGCCTTACCGACCGCGCCGGGGCTGTGCATGAGATGGCCGGGATTATTCCCGCCCATACGGTCATGCAGGACCGGCGCACCGCACTCGGCTACCGCGAAGTCACCGCGCGGGCCGATTGCCTGCTGCTGAAGCAGGGCGAGCGCCTGCGCGGGCACGAGTTCCACTATTCCCTGATGAGCTATTCGCCCGGGGAACCGCGGTTGTACGCTTATGACAGCAGCGGACGAAGCGGCAGCCAGCCGGAGGGTTATGCCCAGGGCAATGTCATGGCTGCCTATGCGCATATACATCTGGCTTCCCATATCCCGGCGGCAATCCGGCTGGTAGAAGCCTGCCGCAGCTACCACGGGAGTAACAAAGACATGCTGTGCACATAGGCTAATGCCCCCTGTAGAGCTGAGCCAGAATAAACCGCATGATCCCGGCATGTAAACCCGGTTCATGCGCGCAGTTGGAGGCGGATGAGCTGCAAGATCCGCTAGAGCCTGAGTGCTAAGTGGAGAAAGTAAAACTAATTCGCCGATAATTGCTTCAAAAAGAGATTTAGTGGGAATTTCTCCATTTAATTCAAACGAGTTTTCGATATCAGGAGCTATTTAGCCAGAATAAGTCTACTTTTTCCAACTACGGGTGCCCGTCCAGCGAAACGGCACCGAGTAAGTGTACTTTTTCCACTTTAGTTAGCTCAGCCCGGCCGGAGCACGCCCGCAAGGCAGATTCACTCAGCCCGGCCGGAGCACGCCCGCAAACATTCCATTTCTCGGGAGCAAGGCTGCTTTGAATCCAGTTTCTTTTTCATATGTCAACCGCTTGTCACATATCTGTCTGCAACGTATAATAAGGTCGAGAGAACGCTTTATTACACGGGGCCAAATCTTTGGCTGAACGTTTATGGTGAAGGGAGACTGCTGCAGTGAAGGTACTTGGAGCAATTGAAGCAGGGGGAACAAAGTTTGTATGCGGGATAGGAAATGAGGACGGGACGATTATTGACCGGGTCAGCTTTCCGACAACTACGCCTGAGGAAACGATGGGGCTTGTGCTGGACTATTTTACCGGCAAAAATGTGGAAGCGATCGGCATAGGCTCATTCGGACCGATTGATCCGGTAATTGGCAGCCCGACCTACGGCTACATTACAACCACACCGAAGCCTCATTGGGGGCAATACAATCTAGTGGGAACAGTTGCCGGGCATTTTTCTGTGCCTATCGGGTTCGATACGGATGTGAACGGTGCGGCGCTGGGGGAATATACGTGGGGAGCGGCCCAAGGGCTGGACAGCTGCCTGTATATCACAGTCGGGACAGGAATTGGAGCGGGTGCAGTAGTGGGAGGCAAGCTGGTCCATGGCTTGTCCCATCCTGAAATGGGGCATATTCTTGTGCGCCGCCATCCGGAAGACCAGTTTGAAGGCTTCTGCCCTTATCACAGCGATTGCCTGGAAGGGTTGGCGGCAGGTCCGGCGATTGGCAAACGCTGGGGCAAACCGGCAGGCGAGCTGCCTGCGGATCATCCGGCGTGGGCGATGGAAGCCCACTACCTGGCGCACGCGCTGATGAATTATGTGCTGATTCTGTCCCCGCAGAAGATTGTGATGGGCGGCGGCGTCATGAAGCAGAGCCAGCTTTTCCCGCTTATTCATACTAAGCTTCAGGAGCTGCTGGGCGGCTATGTGCAGCATCCTGCACTGAACGAGGGTATCGGCAGTTATATTGTTCCGCCTCAGCTGGGGGACAATGCAGGTCTGTCCGGAGCGCTTGGACTGGCTAAGCTGGCACTGGACCGGGAGTAGTCTGAAGCCAAGGATAAGGATTGGTTTGTTTTACATCGTAATGTATCTTTATATTTCTGCTGAAACGCATAATCTTCCCGTGAGGAACAGACAAGCCGTTTCTAGTTAGTATAAAAAGAGATTGACTGTTTCTCAATATATGGGTATTGTAGCATTAACAGTATAGCATTCCAGAGGAAGCACCTCTTTCACATCATTTGTGGGAGAGGTGTTTTTTTGTATGCAGATATAAGGCGGTATAAGCTTCAACTCTATATCGGCCTTACATTTGCCGGTGAAGGATCTGTCTAAGGTACCGATCATCCGGTGCATTTCGGGATTATGCATGCTGTAAGACAAGGAAGGTAGGGATTGGGATGCAGATTGTATTTATGAACCGTTTGTCGAGAATGTCAGGGGCCGACCAAGAGGTATTTGCCCAGCTCTGGATTGGGGAAGAAGAAGGCATCTGGCGCCTTGGCTGGCGCGATTTCTCCGGATCAGAGGAAACCGGGGACAGCTTGTGGTATGAAGGCGGCTCCTGGAATGAGATGCTCTGCGTCTACCGGCATGAACTGGCGGTGAAGATGGGTGATGGTTACCGGCCTCTAATCGATGGCGCCTTTCACGATGAAGACAGCCTGTCCGGCAGCCGCAATCAGGAACAGCTCAAGCTGCAGTATTTCAGCGAGCAGCATAGCAATGAATCCGTCTATGATGAGCTCTGCTCCTGGCGCCGGGGCAAAGCCTCCAGCGAGCGGAAAGCGCCTTACATTCTTGCCAGCAACCGCCTGCTGCGGATGCTCAGCGCTTTTCTTCCCCGCACCCTGGAGGAACTGCTGCAGATTCCCGGTGTAGGCGAGGGCAAGGCCTCGCAATACGGCGAAGACTGGCTGGGCATCACTTCGGCTGCAGAGAGGGAGCATGGCTTTCCGCTGGGCTGGGTGCATGAAGCCGTTGACGAGGAGCGCTTTGTGTCCTGGCAGTACAAGCAGAAGGAGCTGAAATACAAGAAGCAGCTGGAGCGGCTGCGGCTGCGCAGGGTTTTGCTGCAGGGAATCGGGGAAGGCCTTGGGTTAGAGCAGCTGAAGGCAGTGAGTGGTGTAAGCCGCCGCGAAGTGCTTGAAGCGGTAGAGGAGCTGGAGAAGGACGGTTATTCCGTCGAAAAGCTCATTGCTCTGGAACTGGCTGAGGTATCGTCCAGCGAGCAAGCCAGCGTATGGACTGCCTATGAGCTGATGGGGGATACCTTTCTCAAGCCTGTACTTTACAAGGCCTACGGGGAAGGGTTCTCGCCTGCGGAAGGGCTGGATATGTATTATGAACGGCTGCGGCTGATCCGCATCCGCTACCGGCGGGGACAAGCAGCCCAGCTGGAAGCGGCGACGAATTTATAATTACCTAGAGTTTGCGCCAGCAGGAATTTAACGGGCAGCTTGCCTGCATTTCTTAGGTCCAGCTTATAATTGTATTGTATGAGTTTGTACCTTTTCCTGCATAGGAGCTTCCATAAGCCGAATGAGCTGGATTAGTGATTCTTTTTCCCGCTAAGGATGCCCGCTCTATTCATAAATGTATTAAGCCCGCAGTCTGAGTTGGCCTTTACAGAGCCAGAATGTGCTGCTGATCCCGGTGTTATCCGCTGAAAGCCGCTTGGGGCTCACTTTAGGAGAATGCCGCAATTTGGAGTAAAATACAGGTATTCCGAATAAAAGGAGATAAACCTATGATCGTAACATTAACGGTTAACCCCAGCGTAGACGCCAGCACAGGTATAGACAAGGTTGTTCCCGACCATAAGCTGCGCTGCCGGGAGGCATCCTATAAGCCGGGGGGAGGCGGGGTCAATGTGTCCCGGGCGATCCACAGATTAGGCGGAGAATCCTTGGCTCTGTATGCATCGGGCGGACTGCACGGGCAGCTGCTGCATGAGATGCTGGAGCAGGAGGGCGTCAGCCACCAGGAGATCCCGATTTCCGGGCAGACACGGGAAAATCTGATTGTCGTGGAAGAATCGACAGGCCAGCAATTCCGGTTCGATATGCCTGGCCCGCATTTTATCGAGGGCGATTGGCAGCAGTGCCTGCAACAGCTGAAATCCCTGAGCGGGAAGCCGGACTACATTGTTGCCAGCGGCAGCCTGCCTCCCGGATGTCCGGTGGATTTCTATGGCCGTGTGATTGAAGCCGTGAAGCCTTGGCAGGCGCGGGTGATTGTCGATACCTCAGGAGAAGCGCTGCAAAAGGCGGCTGATGCAGGAGTATATCTGCTCAAACCGAATGCGCGCGAGCTTGAGGAACTGGCCGGGCACTCGATTACAGGGGATGCAGAGGTCCGGGCGGCCGCGTTGGAGCTGATCGAGCAAGGGCGGACCGAAGTGGTGGTGGTGTCCCTTGGCGGCGAGGGGGCATTGCTGATTACCAGAGAGGGCTGCGAGCATCTCAAGGCACCTGAAGTTCCCGTACTGAGTGTAGTAGGGGCTGGAGACAGTCTGGTGGGCGGGCTGGTCTACAGTCTGGAACGGGGCTGGCCGCTGCGCCGGGCCGTTCAGTTCGGAATCGCCTCCGGAGCAGCGGCGGTGATGAATCCGGAGCGGCAGCTGTGCAAGCGTGAGGATACGGAACGATTGTTTATGCAAATCGAAGCAGCAGATGCAGAGACTCAGCGATAAACCAAAAAGACGAAGGTTTCCTTGCCATGGGGCAGAGAAGCCTTCGTCCTTCGTATTCGTACATTTTTGTTCATAGCCATTCCTTCTTGCGGAAAATAAACAGCATCCCGCAGCCAAGCGTAACCATAACGGCAATGACTCCATAGTAGCCGTACCGGGTGTGGAGTTCAGGGATATTGTCAAAGTTCATTCCATAGATCCCGGTGATGACGGTCAGCGGCATGAATATTGTGGTAATCGCGGTGAACACTCTCATGATCTCATTGGCGCGGTTGGCGATACTGGACTGATACGCTTCACGTAAGTTCCCCATGAGATCGCGGTACGTTTCAAAAGTTTCAGAGATCTTGACCGCATTTTCATAAATATCGCTGAAATACTTCTGCAGCTGATCATCGATCAGGCGGAGGTCTTTTTTGTTAAGTGTGTTGATAACTTCCTTCTGCGGCCCCAGCATCTTCTTCAGCCAGAGAATTTCACTCCGCAGACCAATGATCTCGCTCAGATGCGATTTCTTGGTGTGCATCAGAATATCCTCTTCCAGCTTCTCAATCCGTGCTTCAATCCGGTCGCCGACGGAGAAATAATTGTCTACGACAAGGTCGACCAGCAGATACAGGAACCGGTCAGGCTCACTGACCTCCTGCTCCCACAGAAGGGGTTTCAGCACGCGCAGCTCATGAATTTTTTGCTTGGTGACGGTGATAATGAAATTTCTGCCCAGAAAGACGTTGAGCGCACGCAGAAAAATCTCTTCATCATCAAAACGGATGCTGTTGACTACAATAAAATAATGGCTTTCGTAAATTTCAAGCTTCGGGCGCTGATCCTCTTCGCTGAGGCAATCCTCAACGGCCAAATCATGCAGATTGTACAAGGGCTGAAGCAGCTCGAGATCCTCAACATCCGCATCAATCCAATAAAATCCCTCAGCGGGGGCAGTCAATGTTTCTTCAATGTCATCTACAGGTGTAAAAACCCCTGCGTTTACCAGCCGGATTTTCATCTGATCCACTCCTCTTAAGCCCTGGTCTTCTCCAGGGCCTGTGCTAAATTCAGGCACAGGGAACAATCAGCTTGGCCGGTGGTACGGTCAATTCATGAGGCCGAATGACGGTTCGAGGGCATGAAGAAGAAATGCTCCCGCCGCCGGCAAGCTGATGTTAATCCTGTGTGGTTGCTCTTTCTGGGCGCTTAACTGCGAACTCGGGTCGCCTTCCATTCTTCTCTCACCTCTTCTTTTCGTCAGGTAGGGCCTGTGAAACCCTTGTCTAGTATAACCCCCGGTTATGGGTCTTTCAAGCTAAATTCTTGTGGCTTTTCGGGACCCAATAGCATTGTATGGACTTGACGAAAAGTAGGTTCATGATTTAAAGTGAATTTTAAGAAAAGCATTTAACGTTATGTGACTTTTTCTCAATTGAATACAGCTAAATCTTATCAAGAGCAGGTGGAGGGACTAGCCCGATGAAACCCGGCAACCGGCGTGTGAACGCACGGTGCTAATTCTTGCGGAAGCTGTGCATGGTGAGCCGATCCGGCCGCCGGGTACAAGTTCTCTGGCAGATGAGAGAGGCGCATATGACTGCAGATATATGACCTTTCTCATCCGAGAAAGGTCATTTTTACATTGTCATCAACGAAGGAGTGGAAACTAGATATGCCGATAAAAATTCCCGACAGCCTGCCGGCCAAAGAAGTATTGTCCGGAGAAAATATTTTTGTAATGGATGAAAGCCAGGCCTTCCACCAGGACATCCGCCCGCTGCGCATCGCGATCCTGAACTTAATGCCTACGAAGGAAACGACAGAAACGCAGCTGCTGCGTCTGGTCGGGAATTCACCGCTTCAGGTGGATGTTGTGCTGCTGCACCCGAGCTCCCATACCTCGAAGAACACTTCTGCAGAGCATTTGAAGAGTTTTTACAAAACCTTTGACGAGATTAGCGACCGCCGCTTTGACGGGCTGATTATCACCGGTGCTCCGGTGGAGCAGCTGGAATTTGAAGAAGTGAATTATTGGGAAGAACTGAAAGTGATCTTCGAATGGAGCAAGCACAACGTGACCTCGACCATGCATATCTGTTGGGCGGCGCAGGCAGGGCTCTATCATCACTTCGGCGTGCGCAAGGTGAATCTGGACGAGAAATGCTTCGGCGTGTTCCCGCACACCGTGAACCAAAACAATGTAAAGCTCCTGCGCGGCTTTGACGAGGTGTTCCATGTTCCGCATTCGCGGCACACGGATGTCTCCCGTGAGGATATCCTTGCAAATCCAGAGCTGCAGATTCTTGCCGAATCCGAGGAGGCCGGAGTATATCTGGTTTCGACGCTTGACGGCAAGCAGATTTTTGTGACCGGGCATTCCGAATATGATCCATTTTCGTTAAAGTGGGAATATGACCGTGACATCGCCAAAGGGATGGACATTGCTATTCCGAAGCATTACTATCCTAAGGATGATCCGCTGCGTACACCGCCGGCCGTCTGGCGTGCCCATGCCAACTTATTATTCTCTAATTGGCTCAATTACTATGTATACCAGGAGACCCCTTACGATATAGACCAGGCCGATTATTTAGTATTCTAAATATATAGAAGAGAACACCACACTTAGGAGGCAGCAGCAATGGATGAAAAACTGAGGATTGAGAGCAGATTGGCGCAGATTGGTTCACAGGAGGACCCGGCTACGGGGGCAATTAATTATCCGATTTACAATGCGACGGCATTCCGTCATCCCAGACTTGGGCAGAGTACGGGGTTTGACTATATCCGTACCAAGAATCCTACCCGCTTGGTACTGGAAGAAGCTGTGGCAGAGCTTGAATCCGGGGATGCTGCTTTTGCCTGCAGCTCCGGGATGGCTGCGCTGACAACCATATTTGCCTTGTTTGGACAAGGTGACCATTTAGTGGTTTCGCTGGACCTGTACGGCGGGACCTACCGTCTGCTTGAACGGATTCTCTCCAAATACGGCATCAGCGCCTCTTATGTGGATACGAATGATCTGGACGGTCTGGAGGCCTCACGGCGTCCGAATACCAAGGCAGTCTTTATTGAAACGCCTACCAATCCGCTGATGATGATTACGGATATCGAAGCTGTCTGTACGTGGTCCCGCCGCCATGGACTGCTTACGATTGTGGACAATACGCTGCTGTCACCGTTTTTTCAGCGGCCGCTGGAGCTTGGGGCGGATATCATCGTCCATAGCGCGACCAAATATTTGGGAGGCCACAACGATGTGCTTGCCGGACTGATCATAACCAAAGGTACCGAGCTGTCTGCGGAAATGGCGGTTTTGCATAATTCCCTGGGTGCAGTGCTTGCGCCAAATGACAGCTACCAGCTGATGAAGGGCATGAAGACACTTGCGCTGCGCATGGAACGGCATGAGAGCAATGCGCTGGCACTTGCCCGCTATCTGCTGGAGCATCCGGCGGTCGCCGAGGTCTTCCATCCGGGACTTCCTGACCATCCAGGCTATGAAATCCAGAAACGCCAGTCCTCGGGCAACACCGGAATCTTCTCCTTCAAGGTAAAAGATGCCAGATATGTCGAGCCGCTGCTGCGCCATATCCGTCTGATTGCCTTCGCCGAAAGCCTCGGCGGGGTGGAGTCGCTGATGACCTATCCGGCGGTGCAGACCCATGCAGATATCCCGGTGGAAATCCGCGACGCTGTCGGTGTGGATGACCGTCTGCTGCGCTTCTCCGTCGGGATAGAGCATGCGGATGATTTGATTGCCGATCTCGGACAGGCGCTGGAAGCAGCCCGGACTGAGCTCGAAGAGGCATCTGCCGGCACAACACTTGCAGCAGAATAATAAGGCTTTGCAGCGGCGTCCACCCGGGCGCCGCTGTTTTTTTGACAACAAAGATATAACGGGGCCCCGGCAAAGGTTTCTCAAGGCGTCCGGATTGTGATACGATGGAGGAACGAGCTTATTCATTTGTTCAACAAATTTAATACATTTACCCTACTGCATAGGCATAAAAAAGGAGGCTGCGAACGATGAGTGCGATAGATCTGATTCTGGACAAAACGCTGAAGGGCGAACGGCTCGGGCTGGAGGATACGGTCCGGTTGTTCGAGAGCAACGAAATTGAAAAAATGGGCGCTGCCGCTGATGTGATCATGAAACGCTGGCACCCGGACCCGCTGGCTACATTCGTGATTGGCCGCAATATCAACTATACGAATGTATGTGATGTGTACTGCCGTTTCTGTGCGTTTTACCGCAGACCGGGCTCTGAGGAAGGCTATGTGCTGCCAGACGAGACGATTTTTCAGAAAATCCAGGAAACCATCGATGTGAATGGTACAGAAATCCTCATGCAAGGCGGAACCAACCCCAATCTGCCATTTAGCTATTATACGGATTTACTGCGCGGAATTAAGCAGCGTTTCCCGGAGATCACCATGCATTCCTTCTCCCCTGCGGAGATCATGAAAATGGTTGAGGTATCCGGTCTGCCGCTGGAGCAGGTGGTCCGCGAGATTCATGCTGCAGGACTGGATTCCCTTCCCGGGGGCGGTGCGGAAATTCTGGATGACCGGACCCGCCGCAAAATCAGCCGTCTTAAAGGCTCCTGGCGGGAATGGATGGATGTCATGCAGACCGCACACAAGATCGGCATGAACACCACGGCAACCATGGTTATCGGCCTTGGCGAGAGCATGGAGGAACGGGCGCTTCATCTGCTGCGGGTACGTGAGGCCCAGGATGAGTGCATCGCGAACAAATATGACTCGGAAGGGTTCCTGGCGTTTATCTCCTGGACCTTCCAGCCGGATAATACCAATCTGAAGCTGGACAGACAGACGCCGGAAGAATACCTTAAGACCGTGGCTATCAGCCGTCTGGTGCTGGACAACATCAAAAACTTCCAGTCCTCATGGGTTACGATGGGGCCGGAGGTCGGCAAGCTGTCCCTGCAGTATGGCTGCAATGATTTTGGCAGCACCATGATTGAGGAGAATGTAGTATCCTCGGCGGGCGCAACGCATAAGGTCAACATTGAGTCGATTACCCAATTGATCCGCGAAGCTGGCAAAATCCCTGCACAGCGCAACACGCGTTACGATATACTCCGGGTGTTCGACGATGCGGATGCGAAGATTGACAATGATTTTGTAATGCAGAACTAATTGTTCTATAAAATTCAAAATATTCATAACTTTATGTGTGAGATTTTTTTGCGGCGTCTATCCTTGTGAAATTCCTCTATGGAAATTTACAAAGATAGACTTTTTTTTGTATTGTGTAAATTTTTATAGGCATTTTACCCAAAATTAATGGTTGAAATGTGATATTTTACACAACTATTACGCAGATTTAATGCATTTTGCTAGATTCATATTTTTGGGTATGATACAATCTTGCGGTCAGCATAAGTAGGAATACGAAACATATGGGGAGGATATCTGACTTATGGGAGAAAGAAGTTGGAACAAGCCGATAGCTTCGATATTGGCGACCACCGTTCTGGCAGCACAAGTGCTGGGCGGAGTTTTTGCAGTTCCGGTTTTAGGAGCAGGCAAGGCAGAAGCCGCAGGTGTCGAAACGGTTGATCCGGGAACTCCGGGGACAATTAATCTGCGTTTGATGAGCACCACGGATGTTCACACGAATGTGATGGGCTGGGATTATTTTAAGAACAATCCATCGTTAACAGTGGGGCTGGACCGGACGGCGACTTTGGTGAAACAAGCCAAGGCAGAGCCGAAAGGAACATACAATCTTCTACTCGACAACGGCGATTTGATTCAAGGCACACCGCTTGGGACATACATGTCGAAGCAGGCTGATCCTGAGGGCAAGCTGAACCAGATTCATCCGATGATTGCGGCTATGAATATTATGGGCTATGATGCGGCAACGCTTGGCAATCATGAATTTAACTATGGTCTGAATTATCTCGAGAGCGTAACATCTGCAACCTATGCTACTTATAGCCATTCGAATAATTTTCCGAAGTTCCCCTATTTGAATGCAAACGTGTATGTGGATGACAAGGATAACAATCCTGGGAATGATGAGAACTATTTTACGCCATACAAGATTTTGGACAAAAAAGTTAAAGACAGCAACGGAGTAGAGCAGACCATCAAGGTCGGTCTTCTTGGCTTGGTGACACCGCAGATCATGGACTGGGACAAAGCCAACCTGGAAGGCAAGGTCATTACTAAAGACATTGCTGCGACAGCCAGCAAATTTGTTCCGCAAATGAAGGCTGAAGGTGCTGATATTATCGTCGCTATGGCGCATACCGGTTTTGACGGGTCCGCAGTGGAAGGCGACTTCTCCGAAAATGACATTAATGCGCTCAGCAAGGTTGCGGGCATTGATGCCATTACGTTTTCCCATACCCATAAGGTATTCCCTGCAGCGGATGTGAAATCACTGGACGCGTCATTCAAGGATGCCGCTGGCAACGAGCTGCCTGGCATCGACAATGCCAAAGGCCACATTAATGGCGTTCCCGCAGTACAAGCCGGTTATGGCGGCGGGTATTTGGGCCTGATCGACCTTGCCATTAGTCCGGACCCGGCTAAGAGCGGGCATTGGAAGGTGGACAAGTCCGCTTCCACTTCCTCGACACGTTCGATCTACAGAACCGAAAACAAAGTGAATATTTCCAATGTTGAACCGGACCCTGAAGTAGACGCGGCTGTTGCTGCCAATCATCAGGCTACAATTAAGTACGTCAATGAACCGCTCGGCACAACAACCGTACCTATGAACAGCTATTTTGCTCTGGTGCAGGATGATCCGACCGTTCAGATCGTAACCTATGCCCAGAAGCGTTATGTCGAGAATCTGATTAATACAGATCCCTCTCTGGCCCAGTATAAGGGTAAGGCGATTCTTAGTGTAGGAGCACCCTTCAAGGCCGGACGCAACGGCCCGGAGGAGTATACGGAAATCGAAGCAGGACCATTGACCATTCGCAGCGCAAGTGACTTGTACCTCTATGATAATACGCTGAAAGCGGTCGAGGTCAGCGGCGCTACGGTAAAAGAGTGGGTGGAGATGAGTGCGGGGGCATTCAACCGCATCGATCCGGCAGTTACTACGCCGCAGGAGCTGCTCAACTCCAAGTTCGCCGTATATAATTTTGATGTGATTGACGGAATTAAATATAAGATTGATGTGACCAAAAACGCTAAATACAACACGGACGGAACGATTAATGACGGTTCCTCCAGCCGTGTAACTTCTATTACTTATAATGATCAGCCTCTTAATATGGATCAGAAATTTATCGTGGTTACCAATAACTACCGTGCGAGCGGCGGGGGGAACTTCCCTATCAAGGACGGCAAACTGATCATTGATACGCTGGAAGAAAACCGCCAGGTTCTGATGGATTATATCAAGGAAGCGGGTACCGTGAACCAGCCTGCCGACAACAACTGGTCCATTGCGCCGATTAAAGGGGATGTCAAGGTAACCTTCACCTCTTCTCCGAAGGCTAATAAGGTATTGCTCAAGGATGACAGAATTTCGGATACCGGCACACAGAACGATAGAGGGTTTGAAATTTACAATCTCGATCTGAGCGGTGATGTCAAGGTTCATATTCTTGGAATCAATGACTTCCACGGCCAGCTGGATACAACATCCTATGTAGGCGACAATGCTGTGGGGACCGCTGCGATTCTGGCGACTTACCTGAAAACGGCACGCGCGCAATATGCGAACTCGCTGCTTGTGCACAACGGAGACTCTGTAGGTGCTTCAGCCCCGGTGTCTTCAATGGAGCGCGACAAGCCCACACTGGAATGGATGAACCTGATGAAGTTCGATGTCGGAAATTTGGGCAACCATGAGTTTGACCAGGGTGTCGCAGCGCTGAAAGCACAAATTTATGGCGGTGTAGATCCTGTTAATAAGACCATTACCCATGCACCTGTAAATTTTGACTACATTAATGCCAATGCAGTAGATAAAGATACAGGCAAACCTATTATCAAACCGTATACCGTCAAAGAAGTAGGCGGCGTTAAAATCGGATTTATCGGCGTGGTCACCAAAGCAACGCCAAGCAAGGTATCGCCGGCCGGTACAGCCGGTGTGAGATTCCTGAGCGCTGAGGAAGAGGTTGCGGCGATTGGCAAATATGCTGCAGAGCTTCAGAAGCAAGGCGTTGAAACGATTATTGTCCTTGCCCATGACCCGGCAACCACCAAAGGGGATGTGACTACAGGCGAAGCTGCGGATTTGGCCAAGGCGCTTCCGGCCGATTCTCCGGTTGATGTCATCGTGGCCGGTGACAATCATGCGCTTGCCAATGGTGTAGTGAACGGTAAGCTGATTGTTCAGGCTTATTCTTACGGCACAGCATTCGAAGACATTAAATTGGTTATTGATCCAATAACAAAAGATGTTAAGAGCAAATCTGCTACTGTAACCAGCACGATTCAAAAAAATGTGACACCAGACAAGGAAACCCAAGACTTGGTTAACTACTATCTGAAGAAGTATCCAGTGCTGACCCTACCAGTCGGCACCACAGACGGTTCGGTTACCCGTACGGATGCATACAATAATGAAACTCCTCTCGGCAACCTGATTGCCGACGCTATGCGACAGGCTGATTTTAAAGATGGCAGCAAAGACATCGCAGATTTTGCCTTCATGAATCCGGGCGGCATCCGCGCCGATCTTCCGAAAGGCAATGTATCTTTTGGCGACCTGGCGAAGGTCCAGCCATTCGGCAACACGCTGGTGAAGCTGACGCTGACCGGTGAGCAGATCAAGACCCTGCTTCAGCAGCAATGGGGAACCAAAGCTGACGGAACGGCTGACACCAAAACCCTTCAGATTTCCGGTCTGAAATATACTGCAAATATGTATCTGCCGGTGGCTGACCGGATTGCCAGCCTGACCAAGACCGACGGAACACCGATCAGCATGACACAAAGCTACACGGCAGTCGTCAATAACTTCATGGCTGCGGGCGGCGACAACTACAGTGTACTAACCCAAGCCAGTGAATCCCTGGCAGGTCCGATTGACCTTGATGTCTTCTATGAATACGTTAAGAATACGTTTAAGGGCGGCCCAATTACAGCCGCGATTGAAGGCCGGATTACGAATAATCTGACGGCTTCAACACCTGCTCCGGGTCAAGGCGGCGGAGGCGGAGGGGGTACTGCCCCAACTGCAACGCCAAAACCTACGGCAACGCCTGCACCAACTGCAACGGCAACGCCTGCACCGGCCGCAACCGCAACTCCGGCCCCTACACCAACGCCTGTAATCACTTTTGGAGATTTGGGCAAAGTGGCTTGGGCTCAGGAGGCCATCAACGCTTTGGCGGCCAAGGGGATTATTAAAGGAATAGACGGCAAAAACTTCGCACCGAACAAAACAGTAACACGCGCAGAATTTGTAACGATGCTGGTTCGTGCACTGAACCTTCCTTCAGGAGCAAGCACCAATTTCAGCGATGTGAAGCAAGGGGTATGGTATACCGATGCCATTGCTGCCGCTGTTAATGCAGGTATTGTAAAAGGCTCCGGCAACGGCAAGTTCGAGCCGGGCCGTGAAGTGACCCGTGAAGAGATGGCGCTTATGATCGCGGCTGCGCTTAAGGATCAATTGCAGCCCATCGACTCTGCATCCCTACTTGCCGGCTTTGGCGACAAGTCGAAGATCGCTTCCTATGCTCAAGAGGCTGTAGCCCAGCTTACACAGCTTGGCATTGTCAACGGGGTGGATGGCAAGAAATTTGCGCCGAAGAGCGATGCTACTCGTGCACAGGCAGCGGTCATCATTTATCGTATGCTGGAGAAGAAAGCTTCCTAAGCTTTGAATCTGGCATGAACTAGTCATTCAAAAAAGAGCTCCGCCCATCAGTTTTAGATGGCAGCGGAGCTTCTTTTTTGTCTAGGCAAGGGTAGGGGACTTTACTTGACGGCAGCTTCCCACTTGCAGCGGATCGGGGAAACAATCGCATTTTCTTTTTTCAGCTCGGTGAATGCTTTGTCAATGGCTTTGCGTTCCAGACCGGACAGCTTTTCAACCTCGCCTGCGCTGAGCGGAGTTTCTGATGCCTTAATAATATCGAATACCTGTTCCTTAACACTCATGTGTTTCCACTTCCTTCTTCATTAGTAGTATTGCAAATAGCGTTTGATAGTTTCGTAGTATAGAAGAAAACGGGCAAATATGCAGTGATATTTTTGTTTACAGTCATATCCAAAAGTGATATCATAATTATATCAAATACATATCTTATGGAGGTGCCTTTCATGAAAGAAAAAACATTGCATCCGGTCAGCGGCTTTCTGGTTATTGCGCTTATTGCCATCTGTGTGGCAGGGGGGATTTACGGTGCAGCTCATGATTATGCTGTGATTCCCGTTGTCCTGTTCGTCTTAGCTGGTGTGCTTTGTACGAGTATTACGGTAGTGCAGCCGAATAAATCGGTCGTGGTAACCTTTTTTGGTAAATATGTCGGTACCATTGCTACCAGCGGACTCTTTGCAGTCATTCCGTTCAGTGTCCGCAAGAACGTATCCCTCAGGGTGCGGAATTTTAACAGCGCCACGTTAAAGGTGAATGATGTCGAGGGGAATCCGATTGAGATTGCCGCAGTTATCGTATTTAAGGTAGTCAATTCAGCCAAAGCCTTGTTTGATGTCGACAAATATATGGCTTTTGTAGAAATTCAGAGTGAGACTGCGCTGCGGCATGTGGCCAGCCGGTATCCTTACGACAATTTTAACGAGTCCGGGATGTCCCTGCGGGCGAATTCGGATGAAATCGCCAAGGAGCTGGCAACGGAGCTGCAGGAGCGTCTTTCCTTATCCGGTGTTGAAGTCATTGAGGCGCGCCTGACACATCTCGCATATTCCACTGAAATCGCCAGCACCATGCTGCAGCGCCAACAGGCTTCCGCTATTCTGTCCGCACGTCAGATTATTGTTGAGGGGGCCGTCGGCATGGTGGATATGGCGATCCGCCAGCTGAAAGAGAGCGGTGTAGTAGAACTCGACGAAGAACGCAAAGCGGCAATGATTAACAATCTGATGGTAGCGATTGTGTCGGAGCGCGGTGCGAGTCCGGTCATTAACGCCGGCTCGTTATACTAAGGATCGTTCATCATGGCGGCCAAGAAGAGCTTTCCGCTGCGGATCGATCCCGAACTGCACGAGGCGCTGGAACGGTGGGCAGGAGAAGAATTTCGCAGCGTGAACGGACACATCGAATACTTGCTGCGTGAGGCTTTGAAACGCGCAGGCCGCTTGCCTGAACGGAAACGCCGGGATGAATAGAATTCCAGGGCAGAAGGCAGCTTCTGCCCTGAGTTATTTTTGGCGGAGGTATTGTGGCTGATAATTGAAGGGATTGACTTGACGGAACGCCGGAGACAGAATTATAATTACACATGATTCATGTTAACAGCGTTGACAAAGATAGGGATTGTTACTACAGGACCGCTTCAGAGAGAGGAAACTTCAGGCTGCAATTTCCTCCGGTATCCGGTAACCGATCTACCCCTTTGTAGCTGCGGTTATGAACTCCCGGGTGCTGTCCAACTGTGGACAATCTGCAGGGTATAGTAAGAACCGCCGGTTCATGGCCGTTATTCCCATGCTGATGAAGGATTCCTGTAGGTTTGGAATCGAATTTGGGTGGAACCACGGGTGCAATCACTCGTCCCTTTGCGGGACGGGTGTTTTTTGTATGTAATGACAAATTCAGGAGGAAGAAACATGTCGGTAAATATTAAGCTTCCGGACGGCTCGGTCCGGGAATATGCAGAGGGCAGCAGCATTGACGATGTAGCGGCTTCGATCAGCAGCGGACTCCGCAAGAATGCGGCAGCAGGCAAGCTGAACGGGATTGTTGTAGATTTGGCAACGCCGCTGGAGGAAGGTGCGCTGGTGGAGATCGTGACCCTGGATTCGCCGGAAGGCCTCGAGGTGATGCGCCACAGTACTGCCCACTTGATGGCGCAGGCGGTTCGGCGCCTATTCGGAACCAAGGAGGTTAAGCTGGGGGTAGGCCCGGTAATCGAAGATGGCTTCTACTATGATATGGATCTGGAGCACCCGCTGAATCCGGAGGATCTGCTGAAGATCGAGAAGGAAATGGAACGTATCGTATCCGAGAATCTGCCGATTATCCGCAAAGAGGTCAGCCGCAAGGAAGCGCTGGAGCGTTTCGGCGAGCTGGGCGATCCGTACAAGCTGGAGCTGATCGAGGCGCTGCCCGAGGAGAGTGTGATCACGATTTATGAGCAGGGAGAGTTCTTTGACCTCTGCCGCGGTCCGCATGTCCCTTCCACAGCGAAGATCAAAGTCTTCAAGCTGATGAATGTAGCCGGAGCTTACTGGCGCGGCGACAGCAAGAACAAGATGCTTCAACGTGTATACGGAACAGCCTGGATCAAAAAGGCTCAGCTTGATGAGCATCTGCGTCTGTTGGAGGAAGCTAAAAAGCGTGACCACCGGAAGCTCGGCAAAGAGCTGGAAATCTTCACATTCAACCAGCTGGTAGGCCAGGGTCTGCCGATCTGGCTGCCAAAAGGCGCGAAGCTGCGCAGTATTCTGGAGCGTTATATCGTGGATCTGGAAGCCAGCCTCGGATATCAGCATGTATACACCCCGGTGCTTGGCAACGTGGAGCTGTACAAAACTTCCGGGCACTGGGAGCATTACCAGGAAGATATGTTCCCGAAGATGACGATCGATACTGAGGAATTCGTCCTCCGTCCGATGAACTGCCCGCATCATATGATGATTTATAAAAGCTCGATGCACAGCTACCGCGATCTGCCGATCCGTATCGCTGAGCTTGGCACGATGCACCGGTATGAGATGTCCGGCGCATTAACCGGTCTGCACCGCGTGCGCTCCATGACGCTGAACGATTCCCATATCTTCTGCCGTCTGGACCAGATTAAGAGCGAGTTCACCCGTGTATTGGATCTAATTAAGCAGGTGTACAGCGATTTCGGCATTCACGATTACCGCTTCCGCTTGTCCTACCGTGATCCGCAGGATACCGAGAAATATTTCCAGAACGATGAAATGTGGGAAACTGCACAGCGGATGCTGCGTGAAGTGGCTGAGGAAGCCGGATTGCCGTTCTTTGAAGCGGATGGCGAAGCCGCGTTCTACGGTCCGAAGCTGGACGTGCAGATCCGGACGGCACTGGGCAAAGAAGAAACATTATCCACCGTACAGATCGACTTCCTGCTTCCTGAGCGCTTTGAGCTGGAATATGTCGGTGATGATGGCCAAAAACACCGTCCGGTCGTACTTCACCGTGGTATCCTCGGCACCATGGAGCGTTTTGTTGCTTTCCTGCTGGAGAACTTTGCCGGTTCCCTGCCGCTCTGGCTGTCTCCTCAGCAGGTGAAGATCATTCCGGTATCTTCGGCATTTGATGATTATGCCAAGGATGTTGAAGCGAAGCTGCTGGCCAGCGGAATCCGGGCCGAAGTGGACCTGCGCAACGAGAAAATGGGCTACAAGATCCGGGAAGCGCAGCTGGAGAAGCTGCCTTATATGTTCGTGGTCGGTGAGAACGAGATGAATGCGGGAAGCGTCTCGATCCGCAAGCGCGGTGAAGGCGATATCGGTGCCCAGCCGCTTCAGGAAGTTATTGCTGCTTTGGTTAAGGAAGTTGCGGAGCGTGTAATCTAAAGCTTTTGCCGCAGATCCTGTTCAATGGTATTGCTGTATAAGAACCTCTGTCATACGCCGCCTGCAGCCGTTATCTTACGGTTGCAGGTATAAAATTTTGTGAAACGGGAAACCTTCGCTAATAGGGGGAGGTTTAACTAATGAACAAAATGGGCTTATGCCAGAGGTTTTGGTGTCTTTTCGTCACTGTTGTACTTTTGCTGACTGCTGCCGGAGTCTATCCTGATTTTGGACACAAGCGGGTGGAAGCTACCGGGACGGGAGACACTGCAAATCAGCTAAGCAGTACAACAAAGTCACTTGATCCGCAATATACAAAGGAAGCTGTGCCGTTCGGCAGTGTCAGCAGACATACTCTAAATGAAGTGCATACGGTTGGCCATGCCGCGCTGTACGCTCAGGGGGAGTCCGTTTCCAGAGGGGTTTCCCGTTCAGAGGCGCTCGCCCAATCGGGCCAGCCGGAAGCCACCCGGGCTCCAAGGCATTCAGCACCACCACAAGCAGTCCAGCCATCGGCGAAGCAACCGCTGAGACCGGCATCCATTCAGGTAGCGGCACCTGCACCGGAGCAGATTATCTCTTCTTTAAAAGTAACGGCTACAGGCTATACAGCAGGTTATGAGTCTACAGGTAAAACCGCAAAGCATCCGCAGTACGGCATCACCTATTCAGGTGTCAAAGTCCGCCGGGATAAGAATGCCGTATCGACCATTGCCGCCGACCCGAAAGTAATTCCGCTTGGCAGCGTGCTGTATATCCCCGGCTATGGCTACGCCGTTGTAGCGGACACAGGTTCGGCCATTAAAGGCCGGAAAATTGATCTGTATTTTAGCACCACCAAGCAGGTCTATAAGGAGTGGGGAAAAAAGACGGTAGTGGTTCAGCTCATTAAGCGGGGGAACGGAAAATGTACCGAGAACATGCTGAAGAGTCTGGGACAGGCCATCCAAACGTATAATGCCATCCCGCAGGATCTGCTTGAGGAAGTTATTTAACGCTAACCACATACACCGGCAGTATGAATTTTATTTCACTTGGTCATGCATAAATAGGTCCTGCCTTTCTCATAATACGGACTGGGGCAAAGTAAACAGCCTCTTTCGTTAGCATCTCAGGGCGCAATCTGATCTCAGACTGCACAAGAGACAAGGGAGGTGATTTCCGTGGCCAATTCCAAGAAACCAAAGGTACAAGAAAACTACCAAACACCAAACGAAAAATACAATGCTGAATTTGCTGTTGAAAATGACGGCGCATCGAAGCAGAGTATTGCCAAACCGGTCCAAAAACCACAGCAGTAATGCTGTTGATAAGCTTTTGGAGCAGTAGCTTTCGAATTGCATCAGATATTTAACCGGCTGTCCCGATCCCGTTCAGTTCCTGAGCGGCGGGACAGCCTTTTTGCGGTGTGCATTTAACTTTATTTACCATATGCCTCGGTCCAGAGACTGAGTCAAGTTTCCTTCTCCCGGCGCTGTTCTCAGGCCGCCTGTTCCTGTAGACTAAGGCTATAAGATTGAACCAAGCGAGCTACATCAATATAAAGGGGAAATGAAGGATGAAAAGACGGTTCACCAGCCAGATCCTCGGGGGACTGATCCTGATTGGACTGGGAGCGATGTTTCTGCTTAGGCAGATGGGATACACCGATATCAACATAGGTTCTTTATTCGCCGATTATTGGCCGGTTATTCTTATTGTTATGGGTGTGCAGAATTTTCTGTCCACAAATGACCACGGCAAGGGATCATCCGTGTTTTGGGGGTTCTTTTATCTCGCGCTTGGGCTGTTTTTCCTGGGCCGCAACCTGGATTGGTTCTATGTATCGGCAGGCGATTTCTTCAAATTGCTGATTCCCGTTATGCTGATCGGCGGAGGGCTATATGTTATCTTCAAACCGCGGGATCATACACCTCCCGTTCCGCCGACACCGCCGACACCGCCGACTTTCTATCCTCCGGGACCTGAAAAAAGCTCTTTGGACGTTGAACCTCCCAAGCCTCTCGAATCCACGCTCGATGAGCAGTTCGAGCAGAAATTCGGCAAGCCTGAGGGCAAGCGGGATTGGAACGAGTATCTGCAGAAGGATGATGAGGACGAGGATGAGGACAACGGGCACATCCGTTCTTCAGCGGATTCACGCTGGCAGGAAAAGCATGAGCGGCACGAACGCAGACGGCAGGAGCGTCAGGAGCGCCACGCCCGCCGGCATGGCGAATGGCATGGCGGGTTTGACGATGGGGATGACTCGAAGGAAACGACGCACCGCTCCGCTTTTATCGGGGATGTTCATATGGGCAAGGATCATTTCCAGCTCAAAAATACGAATATTTCACAGTTCATCGGCGACACCGTGCTGGATCTGACCAATGCGCAGATTCCTTACGGGGAGACGAAGATTAATATCTCTGCTTTTGTAGGCGACATCAAGGTGTATGTGCCGGAAGATATGAATCTGGGCGTTAAGGTCAACAGCAGCTCTTTTATCGGAGACATGCAGGTCCTGGAACAGTCGCGTAGCGGGTTCATGAGCAGTGTCCAATGCAAGACGCCTTATTATAAGGAAGCCGGCAAAAAAGTCCGCATTAATGTCAGTGCCTTCATTGGCGACATTAAAATCAAAACGGTAGGTTAGGCATGGGGAAATTGTTAAGCAATACCAAATGGATGCTGCTGGTGTATTTTCTCCTTAGCGGCGGTGTAACCGCCGGACTCATGTATGCCGGGACATGCCTGGGCTACATCGAGGTTCAGGATTACCGCATGTGGTTGTATCTCTGCGCGGGGATTGTGCTGTTCACGGTAATTGTCGGGTATATGGCGGGCCAGCGGATTCAGCGGCGGATTGATCTTCTGGACCTGAATATGCTTCAGGTAGCCAAAGGCAATCTTTCCGTGAGAATGCCTGAGAGCGACGACCAGTCTTTTACCAGAGTGTACCACGAGTTCAACATGATGATGGACACGGTGGAGAATAAAATGCAGCTGCTGCAGCGTCTGGGCGAACAGGAAGTGATCGAGAAGGAAAAGGCAGCGGAGAGTGCGGTACTTGAAGAGCGCAGGCGTATGGCCCGGGATTTGCATGATACGGTGAGCCAACAGCTGTTCGCGATTCATATGTCCGCTTCTTCGCTGCCTAAAGTGCTGGAACGGAACGCAGAGCACGGCAAGACTGTTATGGATCAGCTGATCACCATGTCCCAAATGGCGCAGAAGCAGATGAGAGCCCTGATTGCCCAGCTTCGGCCGGTGGAACTGGAGGGGCGTAATCTTTTCGAAGCGCTGGAGAAATGGTTCCCGGATTATTGCCGTCAGAACGGCCTAAAAGGCGTGAAGGAGCTTGAGCTGCAGGGAGAGTTGTCCGAAGCGATTGAGCATCAGCTGTTCCTGATCATTCAGGAATCGATGGCGAATATTGTCAAGCATGCGGGCGCGCGTATGGTCAGCCTGTCGCTGCGCGAAGTGCCGAGACAAGTGGTGCTGAGCATCAGCGATGACGGCCAGGGCTTCGAGCATGTGCAGCATAAGCAAGGCTCCTACGGACTGACAACGATGCGGGAACGGGCGGAGAAGCTCGGCGGACAAGTGGAAATCATCAGCCGCAAGGGTGCGGGCACTACGATCCGTGTACATATACCAAAATTTGTGCAGGGCAGCCCGGAGCTGGACAGCACTGGTGCTGCTGAGGGCTGACCATGAGAGCCTGAAAAGCAATGCTGACCAAACTAAGCGTATGCTTTCGATGCTAGTTTTATTGCGTAGTTCATACAGGAGGTACAGCTCCATAAAACTCTGAGGAGGATAAACATGGGTATCATAAAAGTTCTGCTTGTTGATGATCATGATATGGTCCGGATGGGCCTTAAAACATATCTCATGCTGGACCCGATGTTCGAAGTTATCGGAGAGGCTGCGAACGGGCAGGAAGCGCTCAATATGCTTCGTGGCTGGGGACAGGAGGAGATGCCTGATCTGGTGCTGATGGATCTGATGATGCCGGTGATGAACGGGGCAGAGACTACCCGGGCTGTTCTGGCTGAATTTCCGGGCCTCAAAATCGTTATTCTCACCAGCTTCCTGGAGGATGATCTTGTCGTGGATGCCATTGAAGCCGGTGCGGTCAGCTATGTGCTCAAAACCGTCTCCGCCGAAGAGCTGATCTACGCGCTGCAAGGCGCATTCCGCGGGATGCCGGTGATGACCGGCGATGTATCCCAGGCCCTTACCCGGGGCATCCGCCAGCGGACCGTGCAGGGAGATTCCTCCGGCCTTACGGAACGGGAGAAGGAAGTGCTGCTGCTCATTGCCGAAGGCAAGACCAACAAGGATATCGGCGAGGAACTGCATATCAGCATCAAAACCGTAAAAACGCATGTCAGCAACCTGCTGATGAAATGCGAACTGGATGACCGTACCCAGCTGGCGATATATGCCCACCGCAAAGGCTGGGCGCAGGGCTGAATAAGCTAACAATGTACGAAATACAATTAAGGGCCTGGCGCGTTTTGTGCGCCCGGGCCTTTTTTTCGCTTCCATTTGCGAATATCATAGCGAAAACCGGATCTCTGCTACCCTGCAAGAGGGCCTCTCCCGCCATCCTTTATCTTTTTATCTCTGTTTAAATTGTTTTTAATGTGACCTTAAGGTTTAAAGTACAAAATAAGATCAAGAAAACAAATTAACCCTTGCCGGAAGCGCAAGGTGCGGGAGGAAAGATAAACATGGACGATAACAAAAACAACTATGGTCGTGAAAACAACTTTAATCGTGATAATGAACCCTCGCCGGAACGGGAATGGGATAGCAATAGCAGCAGCAATAATAATGAATCTACTGAATCCGGCTCTTCCTACTATTACTCTTACGGACCTTTCAAATCGCTTAACAAAGATGAGATGAACCCGGATGATCCGCAGCACTATAACCGCCGGGAACCGGAACGTGTAGAGGTAAATCCTCCGCAGCCGGTCAGACCGGTGCCATACAGCACTTCGCTCCGCACAACCGGATTTGACGGCAATGGCGGACGGGGCGGTAACGGCGGGAATGGAGCGGACGGCGGCAACGGCTGGCAGTATAACCACAAACCGAAGAAGCCGGTAAAAGCGGTTCTGGTCTCTTTTCTGGCCGGGATGATTGTTCTTTCAGGTTCCATGTTCATGGCCGATCGCGGCAACTGGTTTACAGGTGACCCGGTTACTACGGCATCTGTATCGAACACTGCGGCGAAGACAGCCAACGGAAATGCGGATGCTAAGCCTGCAACCACAACGACATCGCTGCTCACAGGTACAACGGATGCTTCGAAGGTAGTGGACTCCGTCGGACCGGCAGTCGTCAAAATTGAAACTTTGGTGAAAACAAGCTCTGGCCGAAACTCGGCCAATCCAAATTTTAGTGATCCGTTTTCGCAGTTTTTCTTCGGTGATCAATTTGGCGGCAGCAATTCTTCCGGGTCAGGATCAGGCTCCAATACAGAATCGGATTCAGGCGCGAATTCTTCCCAGCTTACACCTTATGGAATCGGAACAGGGTTTATCTATGATTCCTCCGGTTATATCTTGACCAACCAGCATGTTGTTGACAACGCCGATGTGATTCAGGTTACCGTCGACGGCAATACCAAGCCATATGAAGCCAAGCTGCTCGGCGTCAGCAAGGATCTGGATTTGGCGGTGCTGAAGATTGAAGGAAAAGACTTCCCGACCGTACAGCTTGGCGATTCGGACAGCATCAAGGTCGGCTCTGAAGTGGTGGCTATCGGGAACCCGCAGGGTTTTGACCACACCGTTACGGCTGGTGTACTCAGCGCCAAAAACCGCAGCATTGACATCAACGAAGAAGACGGCAGCGGCACCCGTAATTACAAAAACCTTCTGCAGACGGATGCATCCATCAATCCCGGTAACTCCGGCGGCCCGCTGCTTAATCTGAATGGCCAGGTTATCGGAATGAACGTAGCCGTAAGCACGGATTCTCAAGGTATTGGTTTTGCCATTGCGGTAAATACCATTAAAGAGGTTGTTGACAAACTTGAAGCCAACCAGGAAATTCCTAAAGAGCCTGTTCCGTTCATTGGCGCTTCACTCATGACCATTACAGATGAGGTAGCCAAACAGATGGGGACGAATATTAAAGAAGGTTCCGTCGTCGCCGAAATTATCTTCAAATCGCCAGCCTACACCGCAGATCTGCGCCCTTACGATATTATTACAGGTGCTAACGGCAAGAAGTATGCAACCAGCCAGGATTTGATTACCTACATCCAGACCCTCAAAGTGGGTGACAAAATCACGCTGAACGTCGTTCGTGACGGCAAAACGCTTGAGCTTCCTGTAACCATTGGCAATAAAAACGACTTCAACACTTCACAAACTCAGAAGCAGTAACAGACACCGGACGGTGAAATGCAGAGCGGAAGGGGAGACCCTTCCGTTTTTGCTGCAATGGCTGCTAACACTAGTAATCATGTTACAATAGAGATATATGATTTGGACAATGGGGGTTGTATAGATGCGGCCGAATATTCTAATTATTGATGACGATGAGAAAATTATTTCCATGCTGCGCCGGGGTCTTGCTTTTGAGGGCTATGACGTAAAGACAGCTACGAACGGAGCCGATGGCTTGCGCGCTGTACTGAACAGTGATCCGGATGTGGTTGTACTCGATGTGATGATGCCGCAGGTGGATGGATTCGAGGTGTGCAGGCGTCTGCGTGAAGGCGGAAGCACGGTTCCGGTACTTATGCTTACGGCCAAGGATGAAATTGAGCATCGGGTAAAAGGCCTGGACCTCGGAGCGGACGATTACCTGGTGAAGCCGTTTGCGCTGGAGGAGCTGCTTGCCCGTGTGCGTGCGCTGCTGCGCCGCAAAAGCGAGCAGGGCGGAGGAGGTTCCGACCAGGCAGTTTCCTACGAGGATATTACGCTGGATGTGGACTCGCGGGAGGTCACCCGCGGCGGCAAACGTCTGGAGCTGACCGCGAAGGAGTTCGAGCTGCTGCATTTATTTATGCAGAATCCGAAACGGGTGCTGTCCCGCGATCTGATCATGGATAAAATCTGGGGTTATGATTACAGCGGAGAATCCAATGTGCTTGAAGTATACATTGCCATGCTTCGCCAGAAAACCGAGGAGCACGGCGGCAAAAGACTGATTCAGACGATCCGGGGAGCCGGTTACATCCTAAGAGGTGACTAATATGTCGATACGATTGCGGCTGACTGCTTGGTATTCAGGGATTTTGGCCGTTATGCTGCTGGCCTTATCAGCCGCAATTTACGGATTTGTGTATTTTAATACGTATGGTGATATTAAGGATCGGCTCAAAAATCAGGCAAGCCAGATAGTACTGCAACCTGTTACGTATTTAGACGGATCTTCAAATATATTCGTGGGCGGAAATCTTGAAGGACAAAACCTGTTTGCGCAGATGTATATTTATGATATTGACAAGATTATTCCCAATAACAATATGAAGACATTCAATTTGCGGTTTAATGTTCCGGAGCAGGAGACTATTGTAAGCCAGCAGGGCTTTGTCCGGGAAAGCTATGATGGAAATCCATTTCTAATCTATCAGAGGCCGGTCGATATTCCGGGTTACGACGGTAATCCCGCTGCAGTGCTGCAAATGGCTGCCTATACAGGCGAACAGGACCGGTTAATGCTAAGGCTGAAGAACATCCTGATCGTCGGCTCCTTTGCCACTCTGATCGCGGCATTCACCTTCGGCCTGTTCCTGGCCCGCAAGGCGATGAGCCCGATCGGCAAGGTCATAGAAGCGGCCAACGGGATTCAGACGGGGACCGACCTCAGCTCGCGGATTGTATATGACGGGCCGCAAGATGAGATTGGACGGTTGATCCAGACCGTCAACAGTATGCTTGGGCGGATGGAGGGTTTTTATACAGAGCTTGAGGATTCTTATGCCACTCAGCGCCGCTTCGTGTCCGATGCTTCGCATGAGCTGCGGACGCCGCTGACAACCATCCGCGGGAATATTGATCTGCTGCAAAAGATTTGGGAAATGAATCCGGATGAGAGCCGGATGTCGGAAGCGGAGATCCGCCAGCTGTCCATGGAGTCGGTCAAGGATATCGCCGATGAATCCAAACGCATGAGCCGCCTGGTGTCTGACATGCTGTCGCTCGCCCGGGCCGATACCGGCCGGACGTTTGAGATTGAACCGGTAGCCTTGGAACCGATGATGACCGAAGTGGCCCGGCGGGCTTCTTTTCTGCCCCGGCAGGCCGACTGGTCCGTTGGTGACCTCAGTCAGCTGAACGGCAAATATATCCTCGGCAACAAAGACTATCTGCAGCAGATGATGTTTATTTTTATTGATAATGCCTTCAAATACACCCCTGCGGGCGAGGTCACGCTGGACGCTGTTTTTTATCAGAACCAGGTGGGAATCCGCATCGCCGACACGGGTATCGGGATGGATAAGGACGAGGTTCCCCATATCTTTGACCGTTTCTACCGTGCCGATGAATCGCGGGGAATTACCGAAGGAATCGGCCTCGGGCTGTCGATTGCCAAGTGGATTATTGATGAGCATGGAGGTTCGGTCGAGGTGGTTACGCGCCAGGGCGAGGGAACGACTTTTGTCATCTGGCTGCCGCTTCTCTTTGCTCCGCCGCTGGAATAGGGTATAATTAGGCAGGTCCTATTACAGCAGTCTACGACAGCAGAAAGCCGGTGAATTCATGGAAGTCATCAAAATTTCTCCCCGGGGTTATTGCTATGGCGTCGTCGATGCCATGGTGATGGCACGGCAGGCCGCGCAAAATCTTGATTTGCCCCGGCCGATTTATATACTGGGCATGATTGTGCACAACAGCCATGTTACCAACTCGTTCGAGGACGATGGAATTATTACGCTGGACGGCCACAACCGTCTTGATATTTTGGATAAAGTCGACAGCGGCACGGTGATTTTTACCGCGCATGGCGTATCGCCGGAGGTTCGCCGCCTGGCCCGGGCCAAAGGCCTGACCACGGTCGATGCCACCTGCCCGGATGTGACGAAGACACATGACCTTATCAAGGAAAAGGTAGCCGAGGGCTGCGAGATTATCTATATCGGCAAGAAAGGCCATCCGGAACCGGAAGGTGCCGTCGGCATTGCGCCTGAGCATGTTCACTTGATTGAAAAAGAAGAGGAGATCGCCGGTTTGTCGATCCCTTCTTCACGCATCGTCATCACCAACCAGACGACTATGAGCCAGTGGGACATCAAGCATATTATGAAGAAGCTGCTGGAGACCTTCCCCGGCGCAGAGGTGCATAACGAGATCTGCATGGCTACTCAAGTGCGCCAGGAAGCGGTCGCGGAGCAGGCCGGTCAATGTGATCTGGTCATCGTTGTCGGTGATCCGCGCAGCAATAACTCTAACCGTCTGGCCCAGGTGTCGGAGGAAATTGCCGGTGTGCCTGCACACCGTATCGCCGATCTGTCAGAGCTGAAGACGGAATGGCTGCAGGGGATTAACAAGGTAGGGGTAACCTCCGGTGCTTCTACGCCTACACCGATTACCAAGGAAGTCATCAGCTACCTGGAGCAGTACGATCCAGCACTTCCTGAGACCTGGGAGATCAAGCGTACCGTGAACATGTCGAAGCTGCTGCCTCCAGTGAAGAACAAGAGCGCAAGCACTAACTGATTGAATTTACCCATGCGGACTTATACCCTAATTAGAAAGCACGCCACTTCCGGTTTCTGGGAGCTGCGTGCTTTTTTGAAATCTAATTTTTATGCTACATGCAATAAATTATCCTTATATTTCTCGCTGAAACGGTACCGGCTTGTAAAGGACGGAAGAGTCGTTTTCGCTTACTATGGAGGAATCCGGAAATATACCCTTAAGTTACCTGAGGGAATTGGAGGAAATTAAAGAGGCGCCGCCATAATATGGACATAATGCATACAATACGGCCGATTGCAGATTGACTAATGCGGGTCAATGAGTTAAAATTACTTTAGTGCTTAAAAGCGTACACGCGTCGTAGCGAAATAGTGTTTTTATTGTCTTAAGAGCCGGTTTAAGAATATTTGTCCAAAAGGGGAGCTATGATATGATCGTCATTACATCCAATCAAACACCACAGGAGCAGGTTAACGAAATTATCGCTGTGATTGAAAAAGAAGGCCTGCAGGTCCACCTCTCGCGCGGTGCGGATCATACGGTGATTGGCCTGGTGGGCGGAGTCACTCCGAAGCTGGCTGAACATCTGCGGCAGATGAAAGGCGTGGAGAACGTGGTGAAGATCTCCAAGTCTTACAAACTCGCGAGCCGTGACTTCCATCCGGAGGACACAATTATTGATATCCGCGGTGTAAAAATCGGCGGGGAGAATCTGGTAATCATGGGCGGACCCTGCGCTGTGGAATCCCCTGAACAGATCGATGAGATCGCCCGCCTGGTCAAGGCTTCCGGCGGCCAGGTGCTGCGCGGCGGAGCCTTCAAGCCGCGGACGGGTCCTTACAGCTTCCAGGGCGTAGGCGTGGAAGGCCTCACGATGATGGCGGAAGCAGGCAAACGCCATGGCCTGCTGACGATTACGGAGGTAATGACACCGGAGTATGTGGACATTTGCGCGGAGCATGCGGATATTCTTCAGGTTGGCACACGCAATATGCAGAACTTTGACCTGCTGCGCAAGCTGGGCACCTGCGGGCGGCCCGTGCTGCTGAAGCGCGGCTTCAGCGCGACTTACGATGAGCTGCTGAATGCGGCGGAATACATTCTGGCCGGCGGCAACCGCGATGTCATGCTCTGCGAACGCGGAATCCGAACATTCGAAACATACACACGCAATACGCTTGACCTGTCAGCGATTCCGGTGCTCCAGAACCTGAGCCACCTTCCAGTCATTTCCGATCCAAGTCATGGCACAGGACGGCGTGAGCTGGTGGAGCCGATGGCTAAGGCTTCTGTTGCTGCGGGTGCCAACGGGCTGATTATCGAGATGCATACCGATCCGGACAACTCTATGACGGGAGATGGCGTACAGTCTCTGTTCCCTGAGCAGTTTGATAAGCTTCTGAGAGATTTGGAGAAGCTGGCACCGCTTGTAGGACGCAAATTCTCCAATTCGCTTGAGGCAGCTCCTGCGCTCTGATCATGTTGTGATATAAGGCTTTCTGACAAGTCCTCCATCCCGCTTTCGGGCGGGAAAGAGGGCTGTTTTTGCGTACTGCGAAGTGAACATAACATGTCGTTGGAGAAACTGAGCATTTTTCACGAAAGCGTCAGAATATCTTACATTGTCTCAAGAAATACCTGACATAAGCATTGACGATGTTAGGTTTGGGATTTATAATGACGACAGCAAAAAAATTAAAAACAAGAACATTTGATACTGTGAGCGGCCTAATGTTCGGAACTTGGGGAGGAATTAATTCATGTCGGTTGAAAAAGTGTTGCAGACGATCAAAGAGAACAATATCGAATGGGTGGATTTTCGTTTTGTAGATTTGGGTGGACGTGCTCACCACATCTCACTTCCAGCTTCTGCTGTTGATGAAGAAACATTTGTGAACGGTGTTGCATTTGACGGTTCTTCCATAACAGGTTTCCGCGGGATTGAAGAATCAGACATGGTAATGATGCCGGATCCTGGCACTATATACATTGATCCTTTTACAGCTCATCCGACGCTTAACATCATGTGCGACATTTTCACACCTGATGGCGAACGTTACGAGCGCGACCCGCGCGGTATTGCAGTAAAAGCAGAAGAGTTCCTGCAGGCCAGCGGTGTAGGTACAGCAGCATTTTTCGCTCCTGAGTCCGAGTTCTTTATCTTTGACGATGTGCGCTATGAGAGCGGAATGAACAGCTCCTCCTACTTCGTAGATTCCGAAGAAGCGGTATGGAACACCAACCGCAAAGACGAAGGCGGCAACCTGGCATTCAAAGTAGGCGTTAAAGGCGGCTACGTGCCGGTAGCACCAGTGGATTCCCAACAGGATATCCGCAGTGAAATGTGCCGTTTGCTTAGCGAAGCAGGCCTCGAAATCGAACGCCATCACCATGAAGTGGCAACAGCAGGCCAAGCGGAAATCAACTTCCGTTTTGACACTCTGAAGAAAACAGCCGACAATCTCCTGACTTACAAATATATTGTGCAAAACACTGCACGCCAATACGGCAAAGTGGCAACCTTCATGCCAAAACCGCTGTTCGGCGACAATGGCAGCGGCATGCACGTTCACCAATCCATCTTCAATGGCGATTCTCCTTTGTTCTACGAAAAAGGCGCTTATGCCAACCTGAGTGAAATGGCATTGCACTACATTGGCGGTATCCTGTATCATGCTCCGGCACTGATCGCACTGACCAACCCGAGCACCAACTCGTTCAAACGTCTGGTTCCTGGATACGAAGCACCGGTTAACCTGGTATTCTCCAAAGGTAACCGCTCCGCTGCAGTTCGTATCCCGGTAGCTGCTGTGACACCTAAGGGCTGTCGCATTGAGTTCCGCACACCGGATTCCACAGCCAACCCTTACCTGGCATTCTCCGCAATGCTGATGGCAGGTCTGGATGGAATCAAGAAGAAGATCAACCCTGTTGAATTGGGTTATGGTCCTCTGGACAAGAACATCTACGAATTGGCCGATGAAGACAAAGAGAAGATCCGCAGCGTTCCAGGCACACTGGAAGAAGCGCTGGATTCCTTGGAAGCTGACTACGAATTCCTTACAGAAGGCGGCGTATTCACTAAGGACTTCATCGATAACTACATCGCTCTGAAACGTTCTGAAGCTCAAGCGGTTGCCATTCGTGTTCATCCGCATGAATACTCCCTGTACTTTGATGTATAAGATTGCTTAAATCTACGAATAAATCGAGAAGCCTCCGGGAAACCGGGGGCTTCTTTTTATGCGCTGTATGCCTTTCTCCGGGCTTTGCAGCGGTACAGTGGTACCTTTATGAAGTATTGAGTCAAAGGGCGCTGTGAAGGGGCCAGCGGCCTCTGGGATTCGTCTGGCAGAGGCAAGGAGCTTCTGCTAGGGAAGGAGCATCTGCTTCGGTGCCCATACATTGATCTGTATAATATGAACTTCTTAGCAGGAGTGGAAGCGCATAGGTCAATCAGATAAGGATATGAACAGAACATTCATCCTTAGTGGGAATAAGGATCACTATCGAACTCATTATGCTTATGGAAGCATCTATGTGGGAAAAAGTACCACTAATTCACCTGAAAGCAGCCGTATGGGTTGAATATGCATAAATTAGATGTACAAAATCCAACTAAAACCTTTTGTAGCCAGGATTGCAGCAAATTAGGTTTACTTTTTCTACTTAGCTTCAGTTCCTCATGAGCTTCATTGCGTCCCCCGGGCTTTCAAGTTCTCAAGTTCAACTAATCTATATTGTATAGAAGAAATATATTTTGATAACGAAAAATTTCGTTAATATACCGAAATGATGATTGAGGTTTCAGATTTCCAATATAGAGAACGCTTACTTTTTGCGGAGTGTCTATTTTTTAAGTGGAAATTTTAAAAAAATTATTATTTTCTATGCTGAATGTGATTATTTACGAAAGTGATTTCGTTATAATTGTATCATGGGATTAGCTTGGGGTAACGTTGCAGTTTGTTATAAAACCGGCTTATTTCAAGGTATTTTGTTTTCTCTTACGGCACTTCAGAAAAATCTTTACAATGAAATGCAACGGTGTAATAATAAAAATCGAAACCGGTTTCTGTTATGTATTTCGTTTTTAACGGTCTGCGGTTTTAACTCGCATAGGTCAACCTCAATATAGTTCGCCTATGAGCAATAGAGTATTAGCAACAGAGTATGAGCAATGGAGTAATGAGCAATAAAATATAAGCAATTTGAGAGGATGAATACAGTGAATCATTCGAAAACAGGATGGGTTTTCACCGGAAGTAACGGGGATTTCTGTCTTAAGCAGCCTGACCGGAGCAGTTATTTATATTTTCCTCTGGTTAATGAGGGGGGGATGATGTCTTCTGTCAGTCCGAAGCTCCATGGTCAAGTCACTTCTGGCCATAATACGTTCCTTACACCGCCCCTGTCTGTGGAAGATTTGCATAACTCCCGGGCTTCCCGCAACTTCTGGGTGTATGTGGACGGCAAAGGGGCCTGGTCGGCAACAGGGAACTCCGCCCGGCAAAATGCCGCAATGTATGGTGAAGAGGCTGACGATTCAGAATTGGAGGCGGGTTTGTTATGGCACAGTATAACCCGTGAGAGCCGGAAACTGGGCATCAAGGCGGAAATCACCAGCTTTGTACCCGCAGGAAACGATAAGGTAGAACTTATGAAGGTTGTGCTTACCAATACCTCCGCTGAGGAATTGACTGTGACACCTACGGCGGCGGTTCCGCTCTATGCGCGTTCAGCGGACGATCTGCGGGATCACCGGCATGTTACCTCGCTGCTGAACCGGATTTATACCTCTGCGCATGGGGTTGAAGTGCAGCCGGCGCTCTCCTTTGATGAGCGTGGACACCGGGTGAATCACACCTCATATGGTGTGTTTGGGGCCGCAGAAGGCGGCGGGCAGCCAACCGGTTTCTTTCCGGTGCAGGAAGAATTCATTGGTGAAGGCGGAAGTCTGGATTGGCCGGAAGCGGTAGTCTTGAACCGGGAACCGCAAATCGGGGCAGGCGGCGGTGTACATAGGGAAGGTTATGAAGCGCTTGGCGGACTGCGGTTTGCTGCGGTATCTTTGCAGCCGGGCCACAGCATTTCATATGTCCTTGTTCTGGCGATCGGCGATGAAAGAATCGAAGTTGCTGCACTGATGGACAAATACGGCTCTGCCAGAGCTTTTGACGCAATGCTCCAGGAGAATAAAACGTTCTGGGCCGAGAAGGTGAACACGGTGGAGTTTCATACCAGTGATCCGGTGGCGGACCAATGGATGAAATGGGTTACGCTGCAGCCGGTGCTGCGCAGACTGTATGGCAATTCCTTTTTGCCGTACCATGACTACGGCCGTGGCGGCCGCGGCTGGCGGGATCTCTGGCAGGACTGCCTGGCGCTGCTGATCATGGAACCGGGAGATGTGCGCAGTCTGCTGCTGAATAACTATGCCGGGGTCCGGATCGACGGCAGCAATGCGACGATTATCGGCCAGCAGCCGGGCGAATTCATCGCCGACCGCAACAATATTCCGCGTGTGTGGATGGACCACGGGGCGTGGCCGTTCCTCACCACCATGCTGTATCTGGACCAGAGCGGAGATTTGGACTTTCTGCTGGAGCAGCAGAGCTACTTCCGGGATTCCTTCATGGCCCGCTGCCGGGAGCGGGACGCTTCCTGGGATGCATCCGCAGGCAGCACTCTTCAAACTGCGGACGGAGAGTCTTATACGGGAACCATTCTGGAGCATATTCTGCTGCAAAACCTTGTTCCGTTCTTCAACGTAGGGGAACACAACAATATTCTGCTGGAAGGCGCGGACTGGAATGACGGTCTGGATATGGCGGCACAGCGTGGTGAAAGTGTCACCTTCACCTCTTTCTATGCCAGCAATCTGCTGGACCTCTCCCGGCTGCTGCGCACACTGAAAGAGCGCAAAGGGCTTGAAACGCTGGAACTGGCGGAAGAAATGACGCTGCTGCTGGATTCATTACATGAAGCCGTGGATTATGAATCCGTATCGGCCAAGCGGGGACTGCTGGACCGTTATTATGCTGCTGCACCGAACAAGGTAAGCGGCGTCCGTTCGGAGCTTGCACTGGACAGGATAGCGGATGATCTGGCCCGTAAGGCCGGGTGGATTGTTGATCATCTGCACCGGAACGAATGGATACAGAGCAATCAGGGAGACGGCTGGTTCAACGGCTATTACAATAATGACGGGGAACGTGTGGAAGGAGAAGCCGGCGGCAACATCCGGATGACGCTGACAGGCCAGGTGTTCCCGCTCCTTGGCCATGCTGCCGCTCCTGAGCAGATTCCGCAAATTATCGCAGCGGTGGAGCGCAATCTGTATGATGAGAAAATCGGGTACCGGCTGAATTCAGATTTTGGCGGCATCCAGCAGAATTTGGGCCGCGCGTTCGGATTTGCCTTTGGCCATAAAGAGAACGGCGCTATGTTCAGCCATATGACCGTAATGTACGGGAATGCGCTGTATAAGCGCGGTTATGTAAAAGAAGGACGCAAGGTGCTGGATTCACTGTACAGCCTGAGCGTAAATTTCGAGCTCAGCCGGATGTATCCCGGCATTCCGGAGTACATTAATGAGCAGGGCAGAGGCATGTACACGTATCTGACCGGCTCTGCGAGCTGGCTGCTGCTGACTATGGTTACCGAAGTATTCGGTGTCAAAGGTAAGCTCGGTGATCTCTTGCTTCAGCCTAAGCTGATGAAGGACCAGTTTGACCAAGACGGGAAAGCAGCGGTACGGACCATTTTTGCGGAACGCGGGCTGGACGTTGTCTACACCGCTACAAGCGGCGCTGAGTACGGAGACTACCAGATCCATTCCGTTAAGCTGAACGGCGCTGAGGTGACGCTTCAGCGCGTCTCAGAGGGCGTGCTGATTCCCCGCAGCGTACTAACTGCTTTGCCGGAAGAAGAAGTCCATCTCCTGCAGGTGGTACTTGCATAACTTCTGAAATACCATGAGAGGAGCGCCAGCTTCGCCCGGTCTGCGGCGGCGGGCGCTTTTTCGCAGGTATAGAAGCACTTGAAACCATCGTCATGATATGAGATGCTTTCCGGCAGAATGAATGGTTTAATAAGTGAGAGTTGAATAAATACTGCTATATAAAGTGAACCTGAAAACTAACAAAAGGGAAAAGGGATGGAGGAGAAGTTTGGAACTGGAGGAGCGAATGCGTCCGCCTTTGTCTGCGGATTTCCACCGCGAACAGCGGTACAAATCAAGAAATCTGCAGACAACAGCGGCCGGAAGTCCAAACATTCTCCGTAGTCCCGACGAAGTCCCTAATGTAAATATCTTAAGTTCACTCTATATAGATATGGAAAGGAAGGGTGGAAGATGGCTTACAGTCTCTCAAACGGCATACTCAAGGTAGAGATAGCGGATGTCGGGGAGTACAGCGGTACCCGTTTTGATTGGACCGGATTTATTACAGGGGTGACTTTGCTGGAGGGAAGGCATGCATTCTGTGTACCGGAAAGCCTGGTACCAGGCCATGGCAGCGGGGGGATGGGACTGTGCAATGAGTTCGGCATTTCCCGGGCAATTGGCTATGAGGAAGCAGCAGCAGGGGAGTGGTTTCCGAAGCTGGGAGTCGGGCTGCTGCAGAAGGTAAGCGATGAACCTTATGACTTTTTCAGAAACTATCCGCTCATTCCGTTCAAGATCGAAGAGGAGCGCAGTGCACAGTCGGTAACCTATACGGTTCAGCCGATGGAGTGCTGCGGCTACAGCATACGGATGACTAAAAAGATTACGCTGCTCGAAGACCAAGTGAATATTTCCTACACGCTGGAGAACTTGGGCGACAAGCCGCTGCATACGGAAGAATACATTCATAACTTTGTGGGGATTAACGGTGCAAATGTTGGCCCGGACTATGAACTGGAAATTCCGGCCGGCCTAAGAGTGGAAGACCCCGAATCTTCCTATACAGCGGATCTGCTGTCGGTATCCGGAAATACCCTCACCTGGAAGGCGGAACCTGACCGGCCGTTCTACTGCAAGCTGGGTGTCAGGGATAAAATGGATGCAAGGGGCTTTTGGGAGCTGCGGCATAAGCCAAGCGGAGCCGGTGTGAGGGAGAGCGGGGATTTTGCCGCAGAGCGGATGGCGCTGTGGGGAGAAAAACATGTAATTTCTCCCGAGGTTTTTGTGAACATCAGCCTTTTACCGCGTCACAGCAAGCATTGGAGCCGCAGCTATCAGTTTTTTACCTTGTGATGGACTGCGATCTTACCTCCTATGTGAATAATTATACTTGCTGGTGTGTGTGATTACTGCTATCATATCGATATCCATATTCATAGGAGAGAAAGGGTGGGGAGCAATTTTGAGCAAGAGAGCATACAATTTTAACGCGGGTCCGGCGGCATTGCCGCTGGCAGTACTTGAACGCGCACAGGCGGAGTTTGTCGATTTCCGGGAAAGCGGAATGTCCATTATGGAGATGTCGCACCGTGGGGCAATATACGAATCCGTGCATAATGAAGCGCAGGAACGTCTGCTTTCGCTCCTCGGCAATCCTCAAGGCTACAAGGTTCTATTCATTCAGGGCGGAGCAAGCACACAGTTCGCCATGATCCCGATGAACTTTGTCTCTGAAGGCCAGGTCGGCAGCTATGTCATGACAGGAAGCTGGGCAGAGAAGGCATTTAAGGAAGCGAAGCTGGTTGGAGGCGCACATGCCGCCGCATCTTCGGAAGACAAGAAGTTCCTGGCCATTCCCGAGCTGAGCAGTATCAATGCGGCGGACAATGCGGCATATCTGCATATTACCTCGAACGAGACTATTGAAGGAACACAATATGCGGAGTACCCGGATGCCGGTTCCATTCCGCTGATCGCGGATATGTCCAGCGACATTCTTAGCCGTTCTTTTGATGTGAATCAATTCGGGCTGATCTATGCCGGGGCGCAGAAGAATCTGGGACCTTCCGGTGTAACCGTGGTGATTGTTAAGGAAGAGCTGATCGCCAAGTCGCCTTCCAATATCCCGACGATTCTGCGTTACGATACGCATTTGAAGAACAACTCTCTGTACAATACGCCGCCATCCTTCTCTGTATATATGGTTAATGAAGTGTTAAAATGGATTGAGGAGCAAGGCGGGCTGGCCGGCATTGAAGTCAAGAACCGCGATAAGGCAGCTCTGCTGTATAACCATATCGACGGCAGCGGCGGTTTCTACCGCGGAGTTGCGGAAGCAGGCAGCCGTTCCATTATGAACGTGACCTTCCGGATGCAGTCGGAAGAGCTGGAGAAGCAATTTGTCAAAGCGGCCGAGCAGGAGGGTTTTGTGGGGCTGAAGGGCCATCGCAGTGTGGGAGGTTTGCGTGCTTCCATCTACAACGCGGTTCCTTATGAGAGCATTAAGGCGCTGTCTGATTTCATGAAGCATTTCCAGCAAACTCAAGGTTAATGAATGCAAATTTCAAACCTTCCGCCTGTTGGCGGAAGGTTTTCTGCTTTGAATAAAAGCTATGGAACTCCGGCTACACTTTTCTAAAGCACGATATCGCAGTTCCGCTTGCTGACCGCCATGCCTCCTACACACATCAACGGGCTGAATAGCCTGCAGAGAGGAAGTTCACTACATTATGGCATTACACATTGTGCTGGTGGAACCGGAGATTCCGGCCAACACCGGCAATATCGCCCGCACCTGTGCAGCTACAGGCACCCATCTTCATCTGGTCCGCCCGCTGGGCTTCCGTACAGACGATGCTACGCTGAAGCGTGCCGGTCTGGATTATTGGCATGCCGTGCACATTGAGTATCATGATTCCTTTGGGGAAGTGCTGGAAAAGTATGCGGAAGGCCGGTTCTTCTATGCAACAACGAAGGCGGACAAGCGGTACACCGATTTCGCGTTTCGGGACGGGGATTTTTTTGTTTTTGGCAAAGAAACCAAGGGCTTGTCTGCAGAAATTCTTGAAGCCGGCAAAGAAACTACCATGCGCATGCCGATGAGTGAGGCGGTTCGGTCCCTGAACTTATCCAACTCTGCGGCAATTATTGTTTATGAAGCGCTCCGGCAGCTGGATTTTCCGCAACTATTCTAAAAGTAAACATAATTTTTTAATTTTTTCAGCAGGATTCGACATTAAGGTAACGAAATAGAAGAATAGTGCCGAAATAAGTAGTAGATACTAATTTTTTGTTGAACAGGAGAGTGTAATTTAGATATGAAACCTGCTGGCGTAGTTCGAAAAGTAGATCAGCTGGGTAGAATTGTTCTGCCTAAGTCCCTGCGTAAAAGATACCAAATGAATGAAGGTGATCCTGTAGAAATTCTGGTGCAGGGCGATCATATCATTCTTGAGCGTTACCGTCCGAAATGTGTATTTTGCGGATCGATGGAAGGCGTAAGCGAATATAAAGACCGTTATATTTGTGCGGATTGCCTGACTGAAATGACCCAATTGCCAAGACACGCCTAATCAGATCAGATCAGGCATTCCAAGAGAAAGTGCGCAAGTGGCAATTGTACATAGGAAAGGCAACAACCTGCGCTCTCTTGGCGGATTACCGATTCCGGACTTTTTTACGAAAAGTGGGCTGCAGCCAAGCGGCGACTGCTGTGCCATGGGGGCGGTAACCATTCACTTCAGGGAAGAAGGATGAGGAACATTGTGAGCCTTTACATCCTGCTACTGCCCCCACAACAAAGAGCGCCGCACATTTGTGTGGCGCTCTTTGTTTAAGATATAAGGGTAGGTTAGTAACTGTCTGCTGCTCCTACAGGCCCTTGGTCTGGTCTTCGTTGTACGCAGCAGTAAGGATGCCGGCCAGAAACAACAGGAACACAAGAACGATAATCCAAAAGGTAAGGGAAAACGACATGCGTGCACCTCCATGAGTGACTGTATTCGTTTCCCTGATTATACCCCGAGGTCGTTCAAAAATAAATGAAAATGTGATTTGCCGCATAGACAATACATAATGATTATTTGAAAAAGAGGAAATTGGTAGGAACCTTACGCAAATTTCCATCTGAAGGGTTATTAATGACCCGTCCGTTAAAAATCAAAGAGGAGGAGCCGCCGCCGTCCAGATTGTACGCATCAATGACGCCCATATTCCACAGTTTGTTCTGAAGCTCTTCCAGAGTTGCGCCGGAGTTGCCGTTTTCGTTATATCCGTCTGCCACCATCACCAGCAGCTGGTCGTCTTTGTACTTACCGATCACTGTACGGGGAGCACGCTTCGGGGACAGCTGCCATTTGGTTGGAATGGGCACCTTGACGCTGTTCTTCAGCAGGACCGGTACAAAGGTGGCTCCGAAAACCGGCTGCAGCTGGTCGAGCTGTGTCCGGCTGTAGAATTTACCGCCGATCAGCTGGCCGGAAGCGTTCAGTCCAACGAAGCTGAGATCCTTGTAGGTAGATTCGAAGCCGTACAGATACTCACCACCGATAACGGTTGTGGAGAGCGGGTAGCGCTTGCCGTCTCTGTCGGCGAACCCCCCTGCATTGATGCCGGCAGTTGCGCCGTAGCGGTTCGCGGCCTGCAGCGTCGTTTCCGCTCCGCCTTTGCCGTCTCCAGCCAGACTCATTTTCATGGCGGCCGGGTCCTTCAATTTTATTTTCATAGCGTAAGCTGTATAATTGCCGGGGTTTAGCCGGTAGAGTTCAATGGTTATCCGGTCGCTTCTCGCGACATCGGCTGGAATGCCCAATCTGGAGCTGATCCGGCGGTTATAGATCAGTTCCGGACGTGCGGCCTGGGTCTTCGCCATTTGGACCAGCGCATTCATGGCATTGGTCGTCTGATTGTACAGCTTGGCGCTGGCACTGATGGAATGGATGGTGTAAGAGGCCGCGGCTTGGGCTGTGGTCAGCGCATTTTGCAGCTCAGCGGTTTCCTTGACTGGTCCGGGCTCCGCAGCGAATTGTCCAACACCCAAATTCAGATCAAGCGGCGGCTGGTACCACCATAGGCAGAGCAGCAGGCCAAAAAACGGCGCAGTCAGAAGCATGAAAAAACGGTTGATTTTTTTAACCGGTGTCATCATTTCAGCAGATCCATTTCTTTTTGCAGCGCAGCCAGCTGTTTGCGGACCTCGTTCAGTTGGGTGTACAGCTTGTTGCTGTTATCTGTCTTGTTGCTGGCATTGTCTTTGGTAAAGGTAAGCAGTTCGTTAAAGGTGTCCACGGTGCTCTGCAATTCCTTGACTTGCTGGGAGAGTACGCCAATTCGCGACTCGTAATCGGTCTTCAAAACGGTAAGCTGCTGCTGGCTCTGGGTGCTAAGCTCGTTTAGCACTTGCTCCTTAAGATGGTTGGTGTAGCTGTACACGGCGTAAAAACCGAGCCCGATCATCAAAATCCAGAACAGTAAAAACCATTTTACGGAAGATCGGCTTCGCGCGGAAGCAGTGCGCGAGTGTACCGGTGTCGATTCCGCTAGCGGTTGCATTTATATCACCTCAGGCAAATTTTTTTCAAGTTCTCATTCTATCAGACTTTTACAATATTCGCAAAAGTGAAAAGACTTATATAAACGTGAAAAAATAATTGCGCTCTATTTAACTACTACGATACAATTTCTATAGATTGGAAGAACTGATGGACGTATTCAAGGGAAAAGAAGGGGAAATTAACAAGTTATCCTGAACCTTGCTTGCGTACTACAGGAAACGCTATGGCGCTTCCCTTTTTGGGTAAATACATAGATAGCAGGAGGTTTGGGCAGTAATGATGAAGGTGTGGCGGGTGATCATCGTGGGATGTCATCCCACAAGTATGCTGGGTACAAAATTAATTCTGGAGGAAAGCAAGGAGATTGAGGTGGTGGGGATGTTCTCCAACTGGAGCGAGGGCGTCTACACGGTACAGCAACAGCAGCCGGATCTGGTGCTGACAGATTATCAAATGCCGGAAGGCAATGTCGAGGGTGCGCTGGTAGAGATGAAGCAAAGCTCAAAAAGCACCCATTTCATCATTATGACCGAGGAAGAGGATAAGGAGCTGTTCCAGCCGCTTATCGAGCTTGGAGCCAGCGGTGTGCTCTCCAAGGGAGCATCCCCGCGTCAACTGCTGCAGATGATCAACGGGCTGCGCGAAGGGTTTCTCTCCATTCCGCTGGAATGGGCCCGGGACGGTTTCCGTCCGGTGGCTTCGTCGCGCGGGCTGGACGGGGTACTGCAGTTGACCCAGACCGAAATGTTCATTATGGAACGGATCGTTCAGGGAATTACATACGATAAAATCGCACATGAAATTGAAGTCAGCCGCCGTTCCATCGATAATTATCTGCGGAAGATTTATGTGAAGCTGGAGGTATCTACAAGAGCGCAAGCGATTGAAAAATTCGCGCTTTTCTCCAGACAAAACAAGCAAATGTACGCTTAGCCCTAGCATAACGACATAATGCAGCCCGTAAAGGAATATTCTTGGTACAGGGGAAGGGGGGAGCATATGAAATATGAGTTTTCTGCCCGCGCACATACATTACACTCTTCACCGCTGCTGAGCATACGTACAGAGACGCGCAGGGGGACGCTGATTTCACTGGCTGAAGAGCTGCCGGCCGAAGAATTGTTTCCATTATCTCTATTGGCTGAAACGGCTTCCACAGTAATCTCGGCAGACGCCGGGGCGCTGCAGTATGGTGATCCTGAAGGGTATGGACCACTTCGCGAATGGCTGACCGGAGACTGGCTGAAGGCCAAAGGGGTGGCGGTTGCCGCAGGCGGAGTTCTGCTGACAACGGGAAGTCAACAAGCGATTGATCTGTTGTCGAGAGTCTATATTGATCCTGGAGACCGCGTGCTGGTGGAGAATCCGACTTCACCGGGTATTCTGCAGGCATTGCGGATGCAGGGGGCTGTGATTATTCCGGTCCGGGGGGACCAGGACGGGCTGCTGCCGGAGCATCTGCGGACCCAGATCCGCCAGCACCGGCCCAAGATGCTGTTTGCTACACCGAGTTTCACGAATCCGAGTGGAATTCTCTGGAGTCTGGCCAGACGCAAGGAAGTGCTGGAGCTGTGTACCACACACAATGTGCTGATCGTCGAGGATGACTCTTATGGCGATCTGCATTTTCAAAAGTACACGGAGCATCATTCTGTGAAGTATCCGTCTCTGTATGCGCTGGAGAATGTCAGCGAGGGCGGACATGTGCTCTACATTGGCTCCTTCAGCAAAACGGTTGCACCTGCGCTGCGGACGGGCTGGGCGGCGGGCAGCCGTGAGCTGATCGGAATGATGGCTGCCGCGAAGCAGATGGCCGATTGGCAATCCAGCTCACTCAACCAGCGGCTTCTGCATCATCTGCTGGATGTGACGGCCTTTGATCTGCGTGAGCATATCGCGCTCCTCAACCGGGAGTACAACACCCGGCTGAAGCTGATGGCGGAGCTGCTGAAGCGGCCGGCCTGGAAGAGCAGCAGCTATTGTCTGCCGGCAGGCGGCATGTTCCTGTGGGTAACATTGCCGGAAGGCCTGGATGCGATGGCGCTGCTAAAGGCCTCGCTGGCCAAAGGCGTCGCTTTTTTGCCCGGCCCGCTGTGCAGTGTGAGCGGAGGAAGCGGACGCATCCGCCTCAACTTCAGCCATCCCGGCCGGGATGAGCTGCTGCTGGGCATGAACCTGATGAGCGAGGCCGTGACGGAGTTTACGGCACGGAGCTGAGCGTGGCGGTTTTTTGATAAAGCCCTTTTCAGGGCTTTTTCTCGTTGTACAGGCGAATTCAGCGAATTCACTCAATCGGGTGGAAGTCAGCCGGATTCGATAGTTTTTTTCCAACTAACGCTTGCGAAGAAGCAGGTGAGCGGTGCTAGTTGGAAAAAGGGAACTTATTTTTCCTAAAAATCAGCAATTGTGAGAATTAAGTGGAAAAAGGGAACTTACTTGGGCCATATTAGTTAGTCAAGGGGGAAATGAGCTGAATTAGGTAACCTTTTTCCACTTAACCTGCGGAGAACGGGGTACTTGGGCAAATTAGGTAACTTTTTTCCACCTGAAATTGTCAAAGGAGTATGTGGATCGCCGGGAAGGCTCCCATGATCTGGCTGCAGGTGTGCAGGAGCAAATAGGATTAATCCTTTTGCAGCGTGAACCGGACAGAGAAGACTCTATTTTACGTATAAGTGTAGTTTTTCCGAAGATTCGGACTCAGAATCCGCTGTATCGTTTCTTTTAACTTAAAATGAGGGGGAATAGGCAGAATAACGTAATCTGTGCCATTTGAACGCTGGAACTCGCATGATCCGTCTGAATAAGGGATCTCCTGTCCGCATCCTTCGCGGCTAGGATTTAACCAAGTCTGCAGAACAGAATAATGCGGGAGAAACCACTCCCTCCTAAGTAGTAAGGCGGCCATTGCAAGGACCGTCTTTTTGCTTTGTTCGTCCAGGCGAGCAGGGCTTAGCTTTATGGCAAATTAAAGAACAATGCCTTGAATTTCATCGGGGCTGCGGGGATTGAGCCGTGCCGGGCGTCTAAAAGAAGCAGAGACACTGGTGCAAAATGGAAAACAGAATACACAGCTAAGGAGATGCAAGTGATGGAGAACGTGCTGGAATGCAGCAACCTGACTAAAAGGTATGGCAAAAAGGTGGCCCTGGACAATCTGAATCTCACCCTGCCGAAGGGGAGAATTGTAGGGTTGCTGGGTCCGAATGGAGCGGGGAAAACTACCCTGATGAAGCTGATTGTATCCTTGCTGCGCGACTACAAGGGGTCCATTACCGTCTGCGGGCGACAACCCGGCCTGGATACCAAAAGGATCGTGTCTTATTTGCCTGACCGTGAATTTCTTTATCCCTGGATGACTATAGAGGAGTGTATCTCGTTCTTCCGGAACTCCTTCGAAGACTTTCAGCTGGATATGGCTTATGCCATGATCGAAGAGCTCAGCCTGAACCCTGCGGAAAAGGTGAAGAATTTGTCCAAGGGGATGCAGGAGCGTGTGAGTATTTCCCTGGTCTTTGCACGCAAAGCGAAATTGTATGTTCTGGACGAGCCGCTGGCTGCAGTAGACCCTTCGACCCGGGACAAGATCATGCGGATCATCCTGGACCATTTTGACCCGGAGAGCTCCATACTGCTCAGCACACATCTCATTCATGATGTCGAAAGCCTGTTTACGGATATAGCGATTGTTAATGAAGGCCGGGTGCAGCTGTACGGAGGGATAGGGGAGCTGCAGAAGGACTACGGGATGCCTATCGAGGAGATTTTTAAACAGCTGGTCGGATGATTTCAAAAATAAGGGAGAGAGCTTCATGGTTCAACTTAACCAATTCAAACTGGAATGCCGGAAACATTGCGCCGTCTTTGCAACCTTCACCGGAATTAGCGTGCTTACGAATCTGTACTTTTTATTCAGCCAGGATCAGGATCTGTCCTTTGTTTTTCTTCTGGTGAATATGGTGATCGGGATTCTGCTGCCCGTATACATCTATTTGGATTATTACCGCGAGTTTTTTACCGGTACTATGCCGATTAATCATCTGCTGCCCCTTAGAACCTCGGCATTGTTCGGTGTGAAGTCGGCGGTATTTATGCTGGGGCTTATCCTGGTGTGGCTTCCTTCTTTGCTTGATGTGTTTGTGAATCCGGCAGGTCTGTATCAGCAGCGGATCATGCATTCGGACAGCCCGGCTCTGGGCATCGCTTATCTGGTGCTGTCCAAGCTGTGCAGCATTCCTGCCGGTCTGGCTGTGATGGGACTGGCCCTTGCCGCTGCCAAAAGACTGCGCAAACCGGTGCTCAGCCACCTCTGCATAGCTCTGGTAATGGTCTTGGTGGTTGGCATTCAATTTGCGCTGGTGGTCCGGAACAGCTGGCACTGGAGCATCGGAACGTCCGCAGCGGAGACCTTCAAGCAATATGCGAACCTGCTTACGGTCAGCCCGGTCAGCCAGGTACAGCCCGCCGATATCAACGAGTCGATCCGCTGGTCCTCGGTGGGCATGAATCTTCTGGTAGCGCTGGTTGCAGGAACCGCCGGCCGTTATTTGTTCAATTCCCGGAAGTATGAAATCTTCGGGAAGTAAGCACAGCGGGGCTAAGATTGTAACGGGAAGGCTGTAAACAAAAAAAGTGTGAATGCTATTAAAACGCAGCGGCTACAGCTTGCCCGCGCTGATCTCTGCGATTGCGGCGTATTCGATCAGCGCCGCGGTTCCGGCGGCCGTGAGCGTGTAGCGGCCGCGCCCCACCCGGAAGAACCACCCGTAGTAGTTCTTCTGCAGGAAGGCGGCGGCGCCCGGCACGCCGCTTCTCTTGCGCAGCTCGGCGGGGGTCACGCCGGGCGGTGCCTCCGCCCGGCTGCGCTCAGCCGCCGGGTCCGCCTCCGGCGCGCCGCTCCGCGCAGCGCGCCTTGCCTGGGCGAGGCCGGCCGCGTGAGCGGCTTCGGCCTCGGCCGCCTGCAGCGCGAGGGCCACGCGCAGCGCCTTCTCGCGGTAGGCCGTCACGAGCTTGACGCGCGTGCTGCCGCCGGTGTTGTAGTCCCCGCTGCGCTCGCGGAACTCATAGAGCAGGCGCTCGCGCCGTCTTGCGCCGCCCCGGGCCTGGGGCGGCGCGTCGCCCGGCTCCGCGAGCACCTCGACGAGCGGGGCCTTGGTCTTGTAGAAGACCACGGTGACCAGCCCGAGGCCGAGGCGGCGGCACAGCCCGGTAAGCTCGCCCCAGCGCTGGTTCACCGCGCCCTTTTTGTCCCGCACGCGTTCTACCGCGAGGTAGACGTTGGGGCTGAGCCGCAGTCGTTCAACCCCCTGCAGCAGCAGGGCGAGGTTGAACGATTTTTTCATCTCCACGATCAGCGGCTGCTCCTCATCCCCCCGCAAGCCCACCAGATCGCAGGTCCGCACCTCGCCTTTGATGTCATAGCCCTGCTTCTCAAAAAAACTCTTCAACGGAGCATACAGCTCCGTTTCATGCTTAACCGCCATTGTTTTCACTCCTGCGCCCTATTTTTAAGGAATATGCATTTTCCTGGGTTTTTTAACGATGCTCTATTATAGCACAGCAAAAAAGAGGTCAACTATTCCAGGCTCACCGCATAGTTATGTAATACACTTTCTAAGCTGGTGGAGCAAGTAGGAGCGCAAGAGGAGGCAGCGAGCAATGGATATATTTGAGCGTATAGCTTCGTATCGGGCTGAGAACGACCGTTTGGCGTGGAGCGGCACCTTCAAGGAGTATATAGAACTGCTGAAAAAAGACCCCTCTCCCGCGAAAACGGCTCATTCCCGCGTATACGACATGATCAAGTCACACGGCGTAGAGGACATCAACGGGCGTAAAAGGTATAAGTTTTTTGAGCAGGAGATTTTTGGACTTGACCGTGCCGTAGAAAAGCTGGTGGAGGAATATTTCCATTCCGCCGCCCGGCGGCTGGATGTGCGTAAACGGATATTGCTGCTGATGGGACCGGTCAGCGGGGGCAAGTCGACGCTGGTTACATTGCTGAAGCGCGGGCTGGAGCAGTACTCGCGGACGGATGAAGGAGCGGTGTATGCTATAGAAGGCTGCCCGATGCATGAGGACCCGCTGCATTTGATTCCGCTGGAGCTGCGCCCGGAGATTGAGCGGGAGCTGGGGGTCCGCATCGAAGGCAATTTGTGCCCCTCCTGCCAGATGCGGCTCAAAAATGAATATCACGGCGACATCGAACAGGTAAAAGTAGTACGTGTGCTGTTGTCGGAGGAGGAGCGCGTCGGGATCGGGACCTTCAGTCCGTCCGATCCGAAGTCGCAGGATATCGCCGACCTGACAGGCAGCATCGACTTTTCAACCATTACCGAATTCGGCTCGGAATCCGATCCGCGCGCCTACCGCTTCGACGGGGAGCTGAACAAGGCCAACCGCGGGCTGATGGAATTCCAGGAAATGCTCAAGTGCGACGAGAAATTCCTCTGGAACCTGCTGTCATTGACCCAGGAAGGGAACTTCAAGGCCGGCCGGTTTGCGCTGATCTCTGCAGACGAAATGATTATTGCCCATACCAATGAAACGGAGTATAAATCCTTCATCTCCAATAAAAAGAATGAAGCACTCCAGTCCCGCATGATTGTTATGCCTGTTCCTTATAATCTGAGAGTGTCCGAAGAGGAAAAAATCTACGCCAAGCTCATCGCCCAAAGCGACATGAAGCATGTGCATATTGCCCCGCATGCGCTGCGGGCCGCAGCGATATTCTCTATCCTGACCCGGCTTAAGGAGAGCAAGAAGCAGGGCATGGATCTGATCAAAAAGCTGCGCATGTATGACGGCGAAGAGGTCGAAGGCTACAAGGAAGCGGATCTCAAGGAAATGCAGACGGAATATCTGGACGAGGGCATGTCCGGCATCGATCCGCGTTATGTCATCAACCGGATTTCCAGTGCGCTGATCAAAAACGACCTGAAGTGCATGAATGCGCTGGATGTGCTGCGGGCGATCAAGGACGGCCTGGACCAGCATCCTTCGATTACGAAGGAGGAGCGCGAGCGTTACCTGAACTTCATTTCCATAGCCCGCAAGGAATACGATATTCTGGCTAAAAGCGAAGTGCAAAAGGCGTTTGTCTACTCTTTTGAGGAATCCGCCAAAACGCTGTTCGAGAACTATCTCGACAACATCGAAGCCTTCTGCAACTGGACCAAAATCCGCGATCCGCTGACAGATGAGGAAATGGAGCCGGATGAGCGGCTGATGCGTTCGATTGAAGAGCAGATCGGCATTTCCGAGAATGCCAAAAAAGCCTTCCGCGAGGAGATTCTGATCCGGATTTCCGCCTACTCCCGCAAAGGTAAAAAGTTCGAATACAACAACCATGACCGGCTGAGGGAAGCCATTGAGAAAAAGCTGTTTACCGACCTGAAGGATATCGTCAAAATCACCACCTCCTCCAAAACGCCGGATGAAAGCCAGCTCAAGCGTATTAACGAAGTTTCCAGACGCCTGATCGACGAGCATTCCTACTGCCCGATCTGCGCCAATGAGCTGCTGAAATATGTCGGAAGCCTGTTGAACCGCTAAGGGCGGCAGAAGATATTTGCGCGGACTGCCTGTAGGCGGTCCTTTTTTCTGTATCTGCTTGTCCCTAACAGGTTTATCCGTATGTATGGCGGTGGGGAAGGGCGGGGGCTGGCCGCCCCCTCCTGCGCTAAAGAGTCCGTCCCGGATTCATCCTCGGACTGTTCTGCTCTTTAAGACTCTTTATCCTTGCCTCCGATATTAAAGCCTAACTGTCCATTATATTTGCCTACCTGTCCGGCAACTCCTAAGCCTGCTCCCTGACCGCCGCCGAGCTGCGCCTGTACCTGTGCGCCGAGGCCATTGTCCCCGCCGAGCTGAAGCCCGGTATTGAATCCGGCACCTTGACTTAGACCTAAGTGGCCTTCTGCATTGGCCTGCAGACCATAATCTCCTCCGACCTGTGCCCCCGTTTGGAATCCGGCCCCTTGACCGCCGCCGAGCTGTGTTTTTGCCTGAGCGGCCACTCCGTACTTGCCTAAGGCCTGGGCTTCGGCATTGAACCCAAGCCCCTGGCTGGTGCCCAGATGGGTATTGCCTTGCGCATGGATTCCATATGAAGGGGTGCCCATGTGGCCGCCAGCATGCATACCCGCGCCGTCAAAGCCTAAATTTCCGCCTGCATTTAAGCCAAGGCCATGTTTTCCGCCCACTTCGCCTCCGGTAGCAACATGAACCCCCTGCCCGCCGCCAACACTTGCGTTCATATAACCAGTTACAAGTTCTTTTTTTGTGCTTGGGCTGTCTGAGGGCAGGTCTGCCGGGCTGCTCTCTGAACGGACGAGATGGTAGTAATGAGAGTAAGGGAAAGGTGTGTAACGGGGAGAATAAGGATATGCGGGTGGATAAGCTTGGCTGTTAAGATATTCGTTCCCTTGGGTCATGTGGGATACCTCCATTATTCAATTAATGATAACAGCCTATTCATGGCAGAGTTGAATTGATACCCTTCTTAAGAAAAACGTATTCGCCGCTACGCTCTCACTTGCCGCTTTTAACCGTTTTTAGATATTGCTCCATTTGCCGCTTATGATGTTTGTCGTGGGGAATAAAATCTCTCAGATACCCCCGGATACTGAATTTCTTGCCGTCCCCGTCCAGACAAGGCTGGGTGAATTCTTCATCGGTCAATCCTGCGGTGGTCTCCAGGATTTTGGTCCGGTACAGTACGAATTGCCCGATGGCCGCCTGCACGGTCAGTGACTTGGCGTAATCGATGGCGCGGGCGTTGAACTCATCGAAGTTCTGATGCCTGATGGTCAGCGGCTGGCCATTCTGTATTTTGGCGAAAGCCTCCTCATAAAAGTACTTGTCCCACTGCGTAATGTGGCACAGCATTTCTTTTAAGGTCCATTTGCCGGCCGCAACCGGAGTTTCCCAATCTGCTTCTTCCAGGGTAGCGAGGGATTGGATGTAGGGGATTAAGGCTTGAAATTCAAACACCAGCTGTTCGTTCGTTTTTGCTGCCATGAAACGGCCTCCTGTTCAAATGTATGTATATCCAGATTTTTCTTCTGTATCTTAACTATACCTCATGGAACTTGACTGCAGCCTGTCAGGTTTAGGACAAGGTGCTGCGGAGCGCAGCTTAGCAAAACAGGAACAGCCCTCTTAACAGCCGGCTGCTATAATAAAATCACCGATCGGGGAAAGGCCGGGTGACTCAGTGAATTACAGCAAGGATATTATTCTCAATCCGCCCAAACACGGCGAAGTTGGTTTATGTGTTCCGGCCTTTGACAGCGGAAAGGCCGCTTATCTGCTCGGGGTAATTGTGGAGGACTTCAGCCGGGTCACCGATGAGATGATCACCGTGGATGTGCCAGAAGCGGAGTATGCCGTGTTCACCACACCGCCAGTGGATACCTCGGGAGGGAAGGCTCAGGAAGAGTTCGTGCAGACCATCAAGAGCACCTGGAAGTATATTTTTGAAGAGTGGTTTCCGGGCAGCGGATATGTCTACGATGAAGGCAAGCTCAACTTTGAGTTCTACGACGAGCGCTGTCATTCCCGGGCGGATACGGTGATGGAGATTTATGTTCCGGTGAGGGAGCGGGCGGGAAAATAGGAACTTTGGAGCTGCGGCTTACTATAGCCGTCAAGCTTAATCCTGAATCGCCAAAAGGGAAGCTCCGTGAAAGGGGCTTCCCTTTTGGCGTTCTTTTTATAGCCTACAGCTGAACCGCTACGTAGCTTCCTAATTCAACCATACCTGCATTGGCCAGCTTGCTTGGGTCATATTGCTGAATGACCTCGGCGGTTTTCTGCGTAAGCTCCGCACTGTCCGTATCGGCCAGGACACGCAGCACAACCAGGGTCTTCCCTTGCTTCAGCTGCCCGGCCAGCTTGGTCTTGTAGGCTTCAAGCGAATCGGCCTCAAGGCCATGGGTCACGTAATAATCGTGGGCATTGCTTGTGGCCTGGAACCGGGACAGCTCATTATCCAGCCAGGAGGAGTTGTCCATGACATAGTCTACATCGGCGGCAGTGGCATCGCTCGAATTGTAGAGCAGATACGGAAGTCCGGAATTGGTCTCGTTATTGGTCGGATCGACATTGACCCATTCCTCGCCGATCTTCACTTTATTCCAGGCGTGATTCACGCCGTCCATCGTTCCCGTGACCACCATTGAAGGGACTTGGGCCAGGTCAGAGAGCAGCTGGAAGGTGTGTGCATAGCTCATGCATACGCCAACCTTTTTGACCAGAATGCCGTAGGTACTGAAGGAATCGTTGAACTTGGCATCCACACCCTTGAACTCCTGCTGCTTGGCATTCTCCAGCGCGGCATCGTCGTAGGTGGTATTGTCATTCAAATAATTGTAGATCGCCATCTGCTTCTCATCTACGCTCATGCCGTCCTTGATGGTGGCTGCAATCACTTTGTCTGCCTCTGCGAGAATTTCCAGCTGTTTGGACAAGATGACCTCGGCAGGATCATCGTACTCCACATGCAGAGTCAGGGTCTGATAATCGTAGCCATAGCTGCGGAATCCGAGAATGAGCGGGTTCTGGTAGACTACTTTTTCTATCACATCCACCAGCGTACGCGCATTTTGCGCCTCGGGGAAGGCCTGCAGCGGAATTTCGGTCTTCCCGCTCATCAGATTCAAGGTGAGATACTCTTCCAGCGCAGAGTCCGCATGGATTAAGTCTTCTGATATCGTTGGCGCAGGCACCGTCTGTTTGTTCCCTTCGTCTACCTTGTTCCGGGTATTTTCTTTTTGCCGGTCAATGACATTATCGCCGGATTCGCTTTCGCTTCCATTCCCGTTATTGTCAATGATGGTCGGCACATCGGGTGCAGGAACATAATCCGTGTTATTCTGCGGCTCCACATACCCTTGATTGGTCCCTTTGCTCTGAGCGGCAGCCAGACTCGCAATATCCGCATCCGTCAGCTTCTCAACCTGGACATACCCCTTTAGCGCTGTACCTTGAATGGAGAACCGGACATCGGTTGGACCGGACTGCTGAATGGTGATGGAACCGGTGTCGTAAATAACAGTTCCCGGGGCTTTGGAGCCGTCAATAAACTGGACAGGGACTGTCTTGGGCAGTTCCCCCGCGTTCTTGAACAATTTCAGATTGATATTATCCTCGGAAGCCACGGTGCGCGGCAGTTGCTTGGACAGCGCAACGGTATCCACCGGGGCACTGAACTTGGACTCTTTGTCTCCCTGAACGGCGGTTACGTAATATTCACCTTGAACATTGTTGTTCTGGATGCTGGTGATTGTCTCATCCACAATCCCAAGCGCACCGCGCCCGTCCTTCATAAAATCGTTATAAGAAGTGCCGGGAACCGTCGCGATAAGCAGCGGACGCTGATCTGCATATCCTTGCTCCGCGCCACTCAGTGCCTCATTGGTGTTCTCCATCGTGATATGCGAAGCACTGTAAATATTGTAGCTCTCTGCGCCCGGCACCTCACTCCAGGCCAGTGTCAGTCTGCCGTCCGGGCTGATGTCGGGTTGCAGATTCGGCACGGGCAGGTCCGATTTCACCGTAAACGGAATGATAATCGGCTGCTTCAGCGGAGTAGGTGCAGCCGCATCCAAGTCATAGTTGAGCCGTATGTAGTACACGGGGGCGTTCCCCCAGGAGCTGCCGCCGGCTTCGCGCAGGGAATCGGAAGACAGTACGCCGAAGCCAAGCGGCTTGATGGAGTATACGCTTTTGCCATCTACAAGCTGTGAGTCTTCAAGGGTCCCCACCTTGCTCTCCGGCAGTGCCTTGATATCGGTATGTACGGACAGCGTCTTGCCAATCGCCTCTGGGCCGAGATCCGTATTGAACCTGAATATAAATTCCATATCCTGCTCGACGTTGTACATGGGCATAATGCCCGGGTTATTGTCAGTATCGTACTTCTGCTTCAGATCATACACCGTCTGCGAAGCGTCCGGCGGAGGGTTCCCTGAAGGTTTCTTCGTCTCTGCAGCCGCACTGGCTTGGGGAGCGTGCGACGGCTCCTGCCCGGCATCTTTGCTGCCTCCCATGCAGCCTGTTAATACTACACACATGATGAACATAATCATTGCCAATTGTTTCACTTTCAATAATGTCCTCTCCCGTCAGGTTTGTCTAAGATGAGTCTAAATTATGAATCAATCCATAATTACCCATTATAAATATCAGAAGATATATAACCCAATCTGACGCTTTTAAAACAAAATTGGGATAATTTATATTTATAACTGCTGGAGTAAATTTAATTTAAATACCCCCTGCCTGGTAGCAGGGGGTAAGGAGGGCAGGATGAGGTTACCTGGAAATTGTCCGGCGGGCACTGGAAAGAAGACTACATAAACCGCCGCTGCACCTTCTTCCCGTCATAGGTAAAAAGGGCTTTTTTGTCTTCCACCACGGTTTGCAGATGGACAGTGCGGCCCCAGAGAGCGTAGATGTGCGGCAGAGTGCGCTCCAGATATTTCAGATCCAGCTCGATGCTCTCATAGCGGTGGACGATCAGCAGCTCGCCGTTGCGCTCGTAGTCTGCATCCTCAATAACCAGGTATGGCGAACCGCCGTTAACCCGGGCCAGCACCAGCTGGTCGCGTACATTTTCCCAGGCCTTGTCGGTGATCTTCCACTCCGGGCCTTTCTTCTCGAAGACGTAGAGATCCAGGTCATTGACCAGTTGCTTCGACAGATAGCTGCGGATAAAAGAGATGTCCGAGTCCAGCTCCCTGACCTCAAACATTTTGTCACGGTCCCAGCGGCGCTCGATGTCCTCGAAGATCTTCAGCCCCAGGTAGTAAGGGTTGAGGCTCTGCCGGGAGGGCTGAACGACCGAGGAATTAAGCTTGGCGTATTCTACCGTCTCCTCAGGCGTCAGGTCCAGCTCACGCATGATCCGCTGATGCCAATACGAAGCCCAGCCTTCGTTCATGATCTTCGTCTCCATCTGCGGCCAGAAATAGAGCATTTCGTCACGCAGCATGGTCATGATGTCGCGCTGCCAATCTTCCAGCGCCGTTGAATATTGCTGGATGAACCAGACCATATCCTTCTCCGGCTCAGGCGGGAACCTGCGCTTCCCGGCCGTTTCCGGTTCGGGGCCGGCGGTTTTGCTGTTCTCCAGATCCCACAGCTCATCATAAGGATTGGCCGGACCGGCGCCGCCGGGCGGAGCGTCCTTGCGCTCCTTCATTTTGGCTTCGAGCAGGTGGGCCTTGCCCAGCTTGCGGGGCTGGATCAGGCTGGGGTCGATATGCTCCTGAACCGCCAGCACGGAATCAATGAAGCTCTCCACGGTATCTACACCGTAAGTCACTGAATAGTCGGCGATCCGGTCCGCGGTGGCCGACATGCTCTCGACCATGTCGCGGTTGGACATGGAGAAACGCATATTGTTTTTGAAGAAATCGCAGTGGGCGAGGACATGCGCAACAATCAGCTTGTTCTGGACCAGCGAGTTGCCGTCCAGCAGGAAGGCGTAGCAGGGGTTGGAGTTAATGACAAGCTCATAGATTTTGCTGAGTCCAAAATCATATTGCGACTTCATCTTATGGAACGTCTTGCCGAAGCTCCAGTGCCCGAACCGGGTAGGCATCCCGTAAGCACCAAACGTATAAATGATGTCAGCGGGGCATATCTCATAACGCATCGGGTAAAAATCCAGCCCAAACCCGGAAGCAATCTCCGTAATTTCGGCAATCGCCCGTTCCAGCGCTTGAATCTCATCTCCGGGCATGAATCCATCTCTCCCTCCAGCTTGGGCTTATGCTGCAACCTATTCTGACAAGGCCGCCACGATGCTGCGGACTTCCGGAACTGTTCTTCTAATGTATATGGGAGGAGGGAGGGGAGTATGATGGGGGGAGTGAGAATGTAAACAGGCAGGCGTAAATCTGATGTTCCAGATATACGTCCGCCTAGCGGTAACTGTATTTTGTACAATTAAATGGACGGAATATCAGCACAATTCTAAGATAACTGTCCTTCGTGCACTTATATTTTGCCCATTTGAGCAAAACAACTCAAGTCGCCTTTTATAACTGTACAAAATACATTTAAAGCTAAAAACAGGCGTTTAGACCGCATTTTAGCTGCACAGAATACAGTTAGCTATCCTGAGGTCTCAGACAGAAGCTTCCAGCGCCAAGAACTAGCGCCCGCTATCTTCATTGATTTTGCAAACCAGCTATCGTCAGCTCCACCTCAATACACAAACCTCCGCTGCGCCCAGTAGCTGAACAGGAAAATCGAGACCTCGGTCAGCAGCTTGGCGGCGGCGAGCGGGATGATCAGCTTTTCGTTGTAGAAATAGAGCAGCCCGTAATTGAACAGCAGCACGAGGAGCACCAGCGCAAAGTACTTGGGCAGCGACTGTTGCAGCTTGGACGTCTTGCCGCCGGTGAATACATATCTGCGGTTCATGGAATAGTTGAAGATGGAGCTGCATAATCTTGCGGCGGTAACCGACAGGAACAGGTTATGGCTGAGACGCTGGAACAGGAACAACAGTGTGAAGTCGAGTAGAGCCGATACCAGCGATGAAGTACTGAACATTAGAATCGGCAGATAGATCCGGAAGGAATCCGCCAAAGGCCGGAAATGGGACGATTGATTGTCATCCAGATAGACGGTATCAATAAACTCTTCGGTAATCGTATAGCCCTCCCGGCGGGCGGTGAGCAGCATATTCATTTCATATTCGAACCGTTCGCCGGGAATCCGGCACAGCCAGTCCAGCAGCTGGGGGGAGAAGCCGCGCAGTCCGGTCTGGGTGTCATAAATTTTGGTGCCTGTAGTCAGGGAAAAGACAACGCGTGTCACAGAGTTGCCGAAGCGGCTGCGCAGGGGAATGGTCCCGCTGAACCGGCGGCTGCCCAGCACGATTCCGGGAGCGGCCTGGTTCTGAAGCACCTCTGCAATCCGCTTAATGTCATGGGGCAGATGCTGGCCGTCACTGTCCGCACAGACCACACAGCCTGTCAGTCCAGCCTCCTGAATATACCGGAACCCTGTTTTCAGGGCGAGCCCTTTTCCAAAATTGATCGGATGGGTCAGGACCGTGCAGCCGAATGCTTCAGCAATGTTGAAGATTCCCCGGTACGCGGGGCCGCTGCCGTCATCTACAAGAACAATTGGTCCAAGCCGGTAATCGCAGAGCTGTTCAATTAAATCCAGCAGCCGTTCATCTGGCTCATAAGCCGGGATCAATATAGTCATGATGCTGCCCCCTCTTTGATATACAGAATGTCGCTGACGCCTCGTTCCTGGTTCTTGCCCTGCGGGTTATTTACAACCCGTCCCATGAAGTACATGGTGGATGAACCGCCGCCGTCCAGATTGTAGGCTTCGGTGGCTCCGAGATCCGACATGACATTCGCCAGCTCGGTTAGGGTCATCCCCCGGCTATACCCTTCACTGCGCCCGTCCACTACGACGAATACATAATGGTTCGGTGCAATCATGCCAATGGCGGTCCGGGGATTCGCATTCTGGATAGAGCGGTTGCCGAAATTGGTATCGATTTTGACATTGCTGAAATCACTGGCGGTCTTTCCGTCCTGAATCAGAATCGGCCCGAAGGACAGCGTGTTGGCGGCTCCCTGCGCCAGCAGGTCGGACGAAGAAACTTTCTCCTCGTTGTAGGTCTGCATTGTCCCGTCCCCAAATAGCGCCATCGCATCCCGCACCGGGTCATCCCGGTAGACGGTGCCATTTCGGATAATCACCCCGTCGTTGCGGAAGCCATAATAATCGCCGTTGATGGCAAAAATCGCATTGTTGCTGGAGGCGATCTCCGAGGTATCCTCCGTGATATTCGTTCCGAAGCTGTTGTCGGCAAAAGCAGAGCGCAGGCTGCTTGCATCCTTAAGGACCACATCTGCGACAAAATAGGTGATCTGGTCCGAACCCGACCCGGTCTGCACCTGATCGATCTGGATCTGGATATCATCGCTGGAATAATTCCAGTCGTCTGAAGTTGCTTTAACCTCGGCTGCGGTTGTGTTTGCCGCTGCTGCTGTACTGTTGCCATTTGCGGCTGTGTCATCCGCTACGACGACTTCGACATGTTTAATCAGGTAACGGTCTGCGAGACTATATATCACTGTACCGAGACCCAGAAGGACCACAATCATCACGACCAGCAGTTTGCGTTTGAAGCTCCAGGCTTGTCTTGTCCGCATGTTTTTCATGGAAGGATCACCTCATCAAGTAAGTTGTTAAGGTCATCTTAGCTGGGCGACCTTTAGTGAAACTGAAATAGAATGGACCGGATGATTTGGATTGATGGTATACTTTAACCAGCGCATTTTGAATTACAGGGAGGTTCGGACATGCCACAGCGTGTGCTATTAATTGAGGATGACGAGGCGATCAGTGAAATGGTGCGCTCGTATTTGGTAAAAGAGGGGTATGAGGTGGAGACGGCATTCGACGGGGATGCGGCGGAGAAGCTTTTTCACCGCGGCGGGGCTTATGATCTGGTTCTGCTGGATCTGATGCTCCCCAAACGGAGCGGCAGCGATGTGCTTCAGACGATTCGCCGGGACAGCCTGGTGCCTGTGCTGATTATGTCCGCGAAGGACAGTGATGTGGACAAGGCGCTGGGCCTCGGCTTCGGCGCGGATGATTATATTACGAAGCCGTTCTCGATGATCGAGCTGGCCGCGCGGGTGAAGGCGGCAATCCGCCGGGCCGGGTATGCTGCTGTGGGAGGTCCCGGCCAGGAAGCGGCTCCGGTGCAGGAGAAGGCTAATATAATTTCACTGCGCGGACTCTCGGTGGATCTCGATAATTTCTCGGTGCTAAAGAACGGCGAAGAGGTCAAGCTGACCGCCAAGGAGTTCCAGATTCTGGGGCTGTTCGTAAGCAGTCCCGGACGGGTGTATACCAAATCGCAGATTTACAACAGTGTCTGGGAAGATGATTATTACGGGGATGAGAATGTCATTAATGTACATATGCGCAGATTGCGTGAAAAAATTGAAGATGACCCGTCGAAGCCGGAGTACATCAAAACACTATGGGGCATTGGCTACAAGCTGGGGGATGTGCTGGAATGATTGCTTTTTGGAGTGTGGCGGTGCTGCTGCTTCTGCTCGTGATCCTATGGCAATACCTGCGTTTGCGGGAGCATTCCCGCCAGCTCGACTATATTCATACCAAGCTCACAGACATTATGGACCGGGGTTCGCATGAAAGACTGCTTTTGTTCAACAGCGATCCTCATCTGCAAAAACTCCTTACCGATCTGAATCGGCTGCTGGACGTCAACCACAGGGGAGCGGTAGAGCTTGCCAAGCTGGAGAAATCCATGCGCAGCATGCTGGCGAACATCTCTCATGACCTGAAAACCCCGCTGACAGTAGTACTCGGTTATATTGAAACGGTTCTTCAGGATCCGGCGATGTCCAAGGAGGAGCAGGAGAAGATCCTGCGGATGATTCATGTCAAGGCAGGAGAAGTGATCCGGCTGATGAACAGTTTTTTTGATCTGGCCAAGCTGGAGAGCGGGGACAAGGACATTCCCCTGTCACGGGTGGAGCTGGGGGAGGTCTGCCGGAGAAACATCCTCTCCTTCTACGAAATTCTCAATGCCAAGGGCAGTGAAGTGGACATTGAGCTCCCGGATGAGGCGCTGTATATCATGGGCAACGAAGAGGCACTGGACCGGGTGCTGTCGAATCTGCTCTCCAATGCAATCAAGTACGGGGATGCCGGCGGGGTGCTTGGGCTTAGGCTGTACAGCGACGGGGATCAAGTGTGCATAGAGGTGTGGGACCGGGGCAAGGGCATCACCGAAGGCGACCAGGACAAGGTTTTTGAGCGGCTCTATACGCTGGAGGATTCACGCAACCGCGATTACCAGGGGAGCGGGCTCGGGCTGACCATCACCAAACGGTTAACAGAACAGATGAACGGCACCATTACCTTACGCAGCAAACCTCATGTCAAAACAGCATTTACACTTTCTTTTCGCAGGCAGACGTTCTGATGCTTCTATTGGTCCGGCGGCTTCCCAGGGCTTATGTCTGCAGCTTAAGAATTTCGTAAGATTCAGGTAATAAAAAAGAAAATTCCGCTGTGTACAATAAGAACCAGGAAGATAAACGAAGAAGCCAAAGGGGATAACGGAAATGACCACCATATTGCGGACTTGGGATTTAACCAAGGAGTATCAAGGCAAAGAGGCTGTTAGCGGCGTGAATATGAGCATCAAGCAAGGTGAAATTTACGGTTTCCTGGGACCGAATGGAGCGGGCAAAACCACGGTGATGAAAATGATCACCAATCTGGTGAAGCCGACAGCGGGGAATATTGAATTTTTTGGAGAGAGCATGACGGACCATTCCTATGAAATGCTGAAGCGCATGGGCTGCATTATTGAATATCCGGTGTTCTACGACAAACTGACGGCGAGAGAAAACCTCCAGCTGCACGGGGAGTATATGGGGTACTACGATGCGAAGGCCATGGAAGAAGCGCTGGAGCTGGTCAAGCTGAGGGGTGTGGACAAAAAGCCGGTCAAGCAGTTCTCCCTGGGGATGAAGCAGCGGCTGGGCATTGCCCGGGCGGTAATGACCAAACCGGAGCTGCTCATTCTGGATGAGCCGATCAACGGACTGGACCCCATCGGTATCAAGGAACTGCGTGAAGTATTCCGCATGCTGAGCCGGGAATATGGTATGACGCTGCTGATCTCCAGCCACATTCTGGGGGAGATTGAACAGGTTGCCGACACCATCGGCGTCATCCGTGACGGAATTTTGGTGGAGGAAGTGGCGATGGATATGATCCGCAGCCAGAACACGCAATACATTGAACTGATTACCGGAGCGAGCAGCAAAGCGGTGTATGTGCTGGAGCACAAGCTGGGCCTCACCAACTTCAAGGTGCTGGACCCCCGGACGATCCGCATTTACGATGCCGTACAGCAGCTTGAACTGAATAAAGCACTGATAGAAGCGGGCGTGGAGCTGGACAGCCTGAGTAAAAAGAATCTTTCGCTGGAAGATCATTTTGTGGAACTAATGGGGGGTGAAGGCATTGCTTAAGCTGATACAACTGGAAATCCGTAAGAACAAACTAACAGGTATGCTCAAAGGTGTGGCCATTGCCGTCTTAATGATTTTTGGCTTTATGCTGCTGCTTACTTACGTTGACGCTGAAGGCGGCAACGGTGGCGGGGAATTCAATACTTATACAGAGATGTTAGAAGGCTTGTATATTTTGGTCAAAGTGACCTTTGTGGTGTTTGCTTCGGTTGTGCTGAGCAAGCTGGTGATTGACGAGTATAAGAACAATACCATTACATTGCTCTTCATGTACCCGATCTCCCGTAAAAAACTCCTGGGTGCCAAAATTATCATCGTGTTCCTCTTTACACTGCTTAGCGTTTTTATATCAGATATTCTGATTAGCGCCCTCCTGATTGGAATTAACTCTTTCACTCATGTGATTCCGGGACAGCTGGAGCTCACTGCGATTCCTGGAGAGGTGGCCCGCATAGGGGCAGATGCGATCTATGCGGCAGGAATTGGACTCATTCCTTTATACATCGGAATGCGTAAAAAATCCGTACCCGCTACCATAGTTACTTCGGTGCTGTTTGTCGGCGTGAGTTCCTCCGATTTTGGCGGCTTCCGGATGAGCAATCTGGTAGGGGTCTCCATCTTCTTCAGCCTGCTTGGCGTAGCCATCGCTTACCTGTCGATCCGGAATATCGAACAGAAGGATATTGCCTGAATGTAATTCGAATTACCCACAGGAACGTTTTCATTACCAGGGTTCCTCTACAGTGAGGTTAAGGATGTGTCATAGGTCCTTGCTGATCTGACGGAGGGCTTTTTTCCTAAAAAACCGCTTGGTGCCAATGTTATAGATGGCGACCAATTGCGGTTTTTTTGCTATAATAGTATAAAATTCAGCAAATTCCGAGCGGGGTACAGATTGAAACTACATAATTGTTTATCCGCAGCTTCTGAATAGAAGAGGATACAGGATTAAAGCAGCAGAGGAGGTGGGCTATGCCTATAAAATGGTCTTTCATTCTGGACCGGGTGCTTTCCGAAGAAGGCGCCTACAAAGCGTTATATGATCATCATCCCGACCTGATAATTGTGCTGGACAGGCAGGGGGACTATGTGGAGAGCAACCGCGCTTTTGAAGCAGCCGCTGGAGCAGATGCGCTGCTCCATAAGCCATTGTCCGGTTGCCGGCCACAGCCTCCCGGAGAGGAACATTTTGCCGCAGCGCTTGGAGGCATCGGCTCCAGGGTTGAGCTGCAGGTGGAAGAGGGAAGCGGAAGCCGCTCTGCGGCCATTACGTATGTGCCAATAAAAGCTGAAGAAGGAATCGCAGGCGTATTTGCTATTATCCATTATGAACAGAAACGCGGTCTTCCCCTTGAGGTTGAAGAGTGGCTCGGCAGTCTCATCACCCGGGAGGAACCTCCCGTGGAATGGACGGATGATTGGACACCGGGATATGAAGAAATGCTTGCCGCAATGGGGGCAGCAGCGGAACAGCAGCAGGCAGAGCTGGTGCTGGAGATGTCTGAGGATAAGCATCTGGGCCTGATACTGAACTCTGTTGCCGCGGGGATTTTTGGACTGGATACACAGGGAAGAACATTTTTTATCAATCGTGAAGGGGCAGATATGCTGGGATATGCTCCCGCTGAACTGATTGGCCGGAGTTTTGCCGGGCAGGTTCATCATATCCATGGCGACGGGTCAAGGTACCAGAAGATTGAATGTCCGATCTCGCAGACCCTCCAGGATGGCCGTACACGCAGCAAAGGGGATGAAATCTTCTGGAGGAAGGACGGCACCAGCTTTTTTGTCAGCTACCGGATTGCCCCGCTTATGCATAAAGGCATGATATGCGGAGTGGTGGGTTCCTTCAGCGATATTACGAATGAACGGGAGATTCTGCGGGCCAAAGAAACGGCAGAGCAGGCCGCTCAAGCTAAAGCGGATTTTCTGGCCATGATGAGCCATGAGATCCGCACACCAATGAACGGGATGATCGGGATGGCGGATTTGCTGCTGGAAACGGAGCTTGAGGAAGAACAGCGCACCTATGCCGAGATTCTGCGCAGCAGCAGCTACAGCCTGCTCAAAATTCTGAATGACATCCTCGATTTCAGCAAAATGGAAGCCGGCAAAATGCCGCTGCTGTCGGAGAAATTTGATCTGCGCGAGATGATGGAGAGCATCATAGATCTGTTTACCCCCAAAGCGGAAGAGAAAAAGCTGGCGCTGCGGTGGTGGGCGGATACCAGTGTGCCGTCCATGGTCACTACCGACCCCAGCCGCTTGCGGCAGATTATTGTGAATCTCGTCGGCAATGCGCTGAAATTCACCGAACGGGGCAGCGTCACGCTGTCCGTGAAGAATATTCAGCTGCCGGCTTCGCCGGAGTATCTGCTGGAATTTTCGGTGCGGGATACAGGAGTAGGGATTGCCGACAGCAAGCTGAATTTGCTGTTCCAATCCTTTTCCCAGCTGCATCCCTTCATCAACCGCAAATACGGAGGCACAGGACTTGGACTGGCCATCTGCAAGCAGCTGGTGGAGCTGATGGGCGGGACGATTTTTGTAGAGAGCGAAGAAGGCCGGGGCTCCACCTTCCGCTTCATGCTTCCTTTCGTCAAGGAGGAGATTGAGGCGGATATTGCTCCTTAAGCCTGCTCCTGGTGCAGCCGGACAGCCGGACAGCGGGAGACTTGAGGCATCGGTCTTTATCGTAGGGAGCTGCTGCAGATTGGAAGTGGGGCTGCAGCCAGCCAGGCAAGGGGGCCTGGGACCGCTTTCGTAGATTGCCGTAAGCTAGGGGTGGCCAAGGCCCTCACGGCCGCAAACCCCATAATCCACAACAGCAAGCCTCCAATGACGGAGACTTGCTGTTTTTTGTGTGGCAAGACCGTTTATGCGCATATCTCTCACCGTTGGTCAGAACTCGCAGTCGCTAAGTGGAAAAAGTAAACCTATTTCAGTCAAATTCACGATAAACGTTGAGTTAAGTGGAAAAAGTAAACCTAATTAAATCGGAAAAGATGTATATGGACCATTGTTGGATTTTTTCTCCAATGTAAGTGGATACATTCCACTCAAATTCCGAAAAAAAACAAAATGTAGAATATTAGGTGGAGAAATTTCACTTGGAGGCGGATGATGTAATCAAATTGAACTCCTGATGCCTGAATTCCATCATTCCAATCCTATTTACTGGAGATGCCTTTGGGCGCTTGCGGATATGAGGAGGCGGCCGCAATAAAAAACGAATCCCTATCCGCATAAATTGCAGACAATGGACTCGTCATAGGCAGAGTATCAGTTATTTCATTTGTGGCGGTAGCTGGAACAGAACAGGACAGCTGCCAGCCCTCAACAGGTTTTTAATGCATATACATGAGACCGACGGTACCTGGACCACAGTGGCTTCCAATCACACAGCCTGCGTGGATAACGGCGATTTCGCCGGAACCCGTCTGCTCACGCAGTGCTGTCTCCAAATACTTGGCATCCTCTTCCGCGAGGGTGTGGGCAACAATGATAAGCTCCTTGTCGATATTACCGGCATGCTCCAGGGCGTGATGCAGCATCTGCTCGACAGCCTTTTCCTTTTTGCCACGAATCTTGCTGACCGGCACGATGGCACCGTCAATCAAGCGCAGCACAGGCCGGATCTTCAGCAGGCTGCCGATAAAATTCTGCATGCCGGAGCAGCGTCCGCCCATGTACAGGTAGTCCAGCGTATCCACAACAAACTCCGTTTCCACCCGGCTGCGGCACTCTTTTACCATAGCGGTAATCTCCAGAGCACTTTGGCCTCTGGCGGCTGCACGGGCAGCCTTCATGACCAGAAGGGCAATCCCCCCGCACAGCGTCTCTGAATCTATGACCTGCACCCGGCCTTCCGGGAACTCTACTGCTGCGAGCAGGGCATTCTGATATGTAGAGGATAAAGCAGAGGATAGACTGATATAGACGATATCTCCTCCGCTGCGGATCACCGGCTCAAAGGCAGCCATGAAATCTGCGGGCGAGGGGGCAGCCGTTTTTGGCAGGGCACCTTGAGCGGCTACCCGGCGGTATACTTCCTCAGGTGTAATATCCACCCCGTCCTTGTAAGTAGCGTCTTCAAATACGACATACAGCGGAATGATGCCGATATCATACGTTTCCTTCCAGCCTTGCGGCAAATCGGAAGTGCTGTCTGAAAAGATTTTTACAATAGACATGAATTTCTCCTTCACCGGTTCTCGGATGACAATCTTCCATAATATGATCCATATAATCTGTAATTATACCAAGCCTGCACGGATTCTCAAAATGAAATAATAGATTTGCTGCCGAAGCAGTGAAAAAAAGACCAGCCGCTTCTGACGGCTGATCTTGAAAACAAATGCAGGAGGGTTACTTCTTCAGCACCGGAATCCACACTTCACAGACATAATCCTCTGCACCCGTATCACCTGGCGGATACAGTTCAAACTCCGGTCCGCCCGAATGCTCATAGCCGGTCCCCGGGAACCATTCCTGAAAAATCCGCTGCCACACCTTCTGAATCGCATCGGGCATCGGGCCGGCTGAAGTAAATACGGCCCAGCTTGCAGCCGGAACCACTGCGGTCTCGTAGCCCTGCGGGTCGGTTTCAGGGGTGCCTTCCACTCCGATCCAGTAGGACAGCAGCTCCTTCTCCATGTCCATGCTCATACAGATGCCGAGCCAGTCTTTACCCGTGCCAACTTCAATCAGCTTATCCGAAGTGCCGTCCGCGTTGCATTCATTCCAGAACTCGGGGATTCTGCGGAGATTTTCTCCGTCCCGGGTAGTCACCTCCATTGATTTGCCGATAACGGTAAAAGCAGGTTTCTCTACGATTTTGTATTCCATTTCCAGATCTCCCTTCAATGATAGATGGAAGGTGAGGCGGGGGAACGCTTTGAGCTGTACCCCAGGCTCCCGTGCGGCGGAGGGGGTTAGCCCATGCGCCTTGCGGAACGCTTTGGCGAACGCCTCGGGGGACTCGTATCCGTATTTCAGCGCCACATCGAGCACCCTGATCTTTGACATTGCCAGCTCCTGGGCTGCCAGGGTCAATCTCCGTTTGCGGATATAGTCTGCCACTGTCACTCCGGTCAGCATGGCGAACATCCGCTGGAAGTGAAACGGAGAGACATGGGCCACCTTGGCAACGTCCTCAATGCGCAGCGGCTCTGTCATCCGGCTCTCTATGTAATCCAGTGCATCTTTCATACGGATCAGCCATTCCAATTGTGCCATCTCCCTTTGAACCCATCCTATCATACCTGCTCCCGGGTGGTCCTGTTATTCTCTGCTCGTTGCAGACAGATCAGGTCAGACTCCATCCGCCCATCCAGCAGCATATTCCTTATAGTATAGCCCAGGAGTGGAGAAGGAGTCAGCCCCCCAGCCGGCAGACCCTGGCTTCATAAGGACGCAGGGTTTCCCGGTCCATGGCCGGCTGCTCCTCAGGATAGTTGCTGATGATCGTTTCAGTCACGGCGTTCAGCTCCTCCAGGAGATCCACGGTCTGCGGGGTGTCGCAGAAATTCAGCAAGATCAGCCACCGTTCCCCTTCCAGCGTCCGGGTATAGGCATAAATGAATTCATGCTCCGGCAGCAGCAGCTCATAATCGCCATAGACCATAACAGGATGTTTTTTGCGCAGGCTGATCAGCTTCTGATAATAATAAAATACCGAATCCGGATCAGCCAGCGCCTGTTCCACATTGATCTCTTCATAGCGCGGATTAAGCTTGAGCCACGGAGTTCCTTCGGTAAATCCGGCATTGGGGGAGGAGTCCCACTGCATTGGCGTGCGGGCATTGTCCCGGCCTTTGGCATGGATCGCCTTCAGGGTGGCTTCATGATCGCCGCCGCCGTCCGTTACCTTTTCCTTGTACATATTATGGATTTCAATATCCTTGTAATCTTCAAGCTGCGGGAACTGCACGTTCGTCATGCCGATTTCCTCACCTTGATAAATGTAGGGCGTGCCTTTAAGCGTATGCAGCAGGGTAGCGAGCATTTTGGCCGAAATCACGCGGTATTCCCGGTCATTGCCGAATCTGGAGACCATCCGGGGCTGGTCATGGTTGTTCAGGTACAGGCTGTTCCAGCCGCGGTCCGCCAGACCTACCTGCCATTTATGCAGGATATCGCGCAGCTTGGTCAAGTTCCAGGGGGTGACATTCCATTTGCCTCCGGGGCCTGAGTCTATATCCATATGCTCAAATTGAAAGACCATCTGCAGCTCATTCCGGTCTTCAGCGGTATACAGGATGGCGTCTTCTACCGTAGCACCCGGCGTCTCGCCAACGGTCATTACATTATATTTGGAGAGAACCTCCCGGTTCATTTCCTGCAAATATTCGTGGACACGCGGGCCGTTCATATAATATTCTCCGCCGCCGGCCAGCTCGCCGGGAGCCAGACCCTCATGATGGGCGGAGGGCAGGCCTTCCACCTTGGAGATCATATTGATGACGTCCATCCGCAGCCCGTCTACCCCTTTGTCCAGCCAAAAAGCCATCATCTTGTACAGCGCCTCACGCAGCTGCGGATTCTCCCAGTTGAGATCCGGCTGCTTGCGCGAGAAGAGATGCAGATAATATTCGCCTGTCTTTTCATCAAGCTCCCAGGCCGGGCCGCTGAAGATGGAGCTCCAATTGTTCGGCAGCTGGCCATTGGGACCGCCAGGCCGCCAAATATAATAATCCCGGTACGGATTATCCTTGGAGGAACGGGACTCTACGAACCAGGCGTGCTCATCCGAGGAATGGTTGATGACAAGGTCCATCATCAGCTTAATGCCTCGGGCATGCAGCCCGTCCAGCAGCTCCTCCCAGTCGCCAAGGGTGCCGAATTCATCCATAATATCTTCGTAATCACTGATATCATAACCATTGTCGTCATTAGGAGATTTGTAGACCGGCGACAGCCAGACGACATCGACCCCCAGCTTGTGCAGATAATCGAGGCGGGAGATAATCCCCCGCAAGTCACCGATCCCGTCTCCGTTGCTGTCCTGGAAGCTGCGTGGATAGATCTGATAGACAACGGCTTCTTTCCAAAAGGTTCTGTTCATGCGAATTAGCTCCTTTGAATGGTATTGGAAGATAAAACAGCCCCGAAGGAACTTAAGCCTCCGGGGCAGCAGCAATTATACTGTAACGGATGAGCCTTCTGCAGTCACGCTGCTCAGCCCGTTCACCGTATAGTCCTTGCCATAAATCGTGATGGACGCCGGAATATCCGTTTCATTGACCACTGTAACCTGCACATCGGTTACGCTCACCTTCAGGCGGGAGCCGCGGAACATGATTTTGAACGAATAAGCTGTCCAGTGGCCCGGATTGGATGGATTCAGGATCAGCCGGCCAGCCTGTACCCGCAATCCGCCAAAGCCATGCACGATCGACATCCAGGTTCCGGCCATGCTGGTGGTATGGCAGCCGTCTTCCGTATCGTTGTTGTAATTGTCGAGATCCAGTCTTGATGTGCGCAGGTACATTTCATACGCCTTTTCCTTGTATCCCAGCTCACAGGCGAGAATCGCATGGATGCAAGGGGAGAGGGAGGACTCATGGACGGTAATCGGCTCATAAAAGTCGAAATTCCGTTTTTTGGTCTCCAGATCATAACGGTCGCCGAGGAAATAGAGTCCCTGCAGCACATCGGCCTGCTTGATGAAGCAGGAGCGCAGAATGCGGTCCCAGGACCATTTTTGATTCAGCGGAAGGTTCTCCGGCAGCACATCCTTGACCTGGATGATCTCCTTGTCGAGGAAGCCGTCCTGCTGCAGGAAGATGCCGAGTTCCTCATCGGCTGCATAGTACATTTTGGCGATAATGTCGTTCCATTTTGCCGTTTCATCCTCTGCCAGCTCCAGCTTGTCGACAAGCTCCGCATAACGGGCGGATTCATTCTCCTGCAGGTACGCCAGGGCTTCCAGTGTGTACTCCATCGTCCAGGAGGCCATCCGGTTCGTATACCAGTTGTTGTTGACGTTGTTCTCGTATTCGTTCGGGCCGGTGACGCCGAGCATTACATATTTGTCCTTGTGCGGCACGTAGTGCACGCGTTCCTCCCAGAAGCGGGAAATTTCCACCAGCACCTCCAGGCCGTATTGGCCAAGATAGGCTTGATCTCCGGTGTAGTTCACATAGTTATAGATAGCATAAGCAATAGCGCCGTTACGGTGGATCTCTTCAAATGTAATCTCCCACTCGTTGTGGCACTCCTCGCCGTTCATCGTTACCATTGGATACAGCGCGCCTTTTTTGAAGCCGAGCTTGCGGGCGTTTTCCTTCGCCTTCTCCAGGTGTTTGTAACGGTAGATCAGCAGGTTGCGGGCAATCGAAGAATCGGCAGTACTTAAGTAGAATGGCACACAATAAGCTTCTGTATCCCAATAGGTGCTGCCGCCGTATTTTTCCCCAGTGAAGCCCTTTGGTCCAATGTTCAGCCGGTCGTCTTCGCCGGTATAAGTCTGATTCAGCTGGAAAATATTGAACCGGATCGCCTGCTGCGCGGATACATCGCCTTCAATGATAATGTCGCTTTCCTTCCACTTATCTTTCCAGGCCTCAGCCTGTTCGGTCAAAAGCGCCGCAAAACCGGCTTCCCGGGCGCTGTGCAGTGCGGTTTCTGCTGCTTCGACCAACTGGCCCAGCCCGTGATTCCGGGATGTCACATTGGCGGCATACTTATAAATAACCACCTGATCGCCGGATTTTACCGGGAAGCTTACTTTGCTGGCTACATATTTCTCTTCCTCGATGGTAACGGCTTCGCGGGTCAGCTTATCACCATTCAGGAGGATGTCAAAGAGATAGGCAGAGGTAACGTGAAAATCAAGTTTTTTGGTCTTCAGTGTCAGATGTCCGCCATCCGGACCGCCTTTTTTCTCCACTTCATTCCAGAATTTCTCGTCGTAGTTGGCGTCCTTGTTCTTGATGTCGCCGTCCAGATAAGGGGTAATGGTTAGCTCACCGGCAAAATTAACGGGGCTGATCGAGTAGCGGATGGCGCCAATCTCACGGCGGGCCATGCTGACAATACGGAGGCTGTCGACCCGGACTTCCTTGCCGTCAGCCGTTACTGCGGTGAAGCTGCGGGACAATGTGCCTTCCTTCATGTTAAGCTCCCGGCGGAATTCGCTGACGGTGCAGGCCGCCAGATCCAGCGGAGTGCCGTCAATATCAATGTTGATACCGATCCAGTTCGTGCTGTTCAGCACCTTGGCAAAATACTCCGGATAGCCGTTTTTCCACCAGCCCACCCGTGTTTTGTCGGGGTAGTAGACCCCAGCCATATAGCTGCCCTGCAGGCTCTGTCCGCTGTACTGCTCTTCAAAATTGGCGCGTCCGCCCATGTACCCGTTGCCGATGCTAAAGACACTTTCGGAAATTTCCTGGGTCTGCGGATCAAAGGATTCTTCAATGATGGACCATTCGTCGATTTTTAAATATTGCTTCATAAGTACCGCTCCTTTTAATAGGGGATGAGGATATATAATGAACTAAATCGCGTGGATTAGAATTGTGGTGACAGTGTCACCATAACTCTAAAACGTCAATTAATTCATTTTATAAAGAGTAGGGCAGAAGTGACTGACATTACCTATAACTGTTAATGTTCGTCAAACGCCTGCAAATGATTCCCTGAGAGCTGCAACGCTGATGTGCGCCAGCGAAGGGACCACAAGGTTGGCGGCTCCCAGTGTTTCCGGTGAGCCAATTCCTACACTGCGCATGCCGGCACGGATGGCGGCGGTGATTCCGGCTTCGGCATCTTCGAAGACGACGCATTGCCCGGGTTCAGCGTAGGTTGCTTTGGCACCGAGGAGGAAGACCTCGGGATCGGGTTTGGCGGCGCTGGTATGCGTACCGTCGATGATGGCATCAAAATAAGGAGTAAGGCCAGTGTTGTTCAGAATCAGCATCGCGTTTTTGCTGGCCGAGCCAAGGGCAGTCTTGATTCCCTGGGCACGGCAATCTTTCAGAAAATCCAGCGCACCCGGCAAAATCTCCGAGCTGTCCATCTTGGCGATGTATTCGACGTACCGGTTGTTCTTCTGTTCGGCCAGCTCGGCTTTGCGGGTTTCGTCCAAGGTAAGGCCGCCGATTTCCAGCAGAATGTTCAACGAGGCTGTCCGGCTGACGCCCTTAAGCCGTTCATTGTCTTTCTCGGTGAAGACGAAGCCCAGCTGCTCGGCCAGCTCTCTCCAGGCGATGTAATGATATTTGGCGGTGTCGACGAGCACGCCGTCCAGATCGAACAAACAGGCTTTGATTTCTGACATATTGAACCTCCTAAAAGTAGTGTAAGCTCCGGCTCCCTGCTACTGCATCGTACAATGCCTTTGCAAAAGGGAGAGCGGGTCATACGCATTGTCATGATAAGTGAGTAAAAATTTAGCCAATTACGCCAAACTTGTGAAAATCCTGCATAGTATGCAACAATCCGGTTGTTAAGGTCGCCGAATGGGCAAAAATCCTGCACAACGTACAACAAACTGGGGGCTTAACCCGTCAAACTGGCAAAAATCCTGCACAACGTACAACAATATGCCTGCTGTTAGTGTTACCTTCATATGTAGCGCAAACGTTTGTACAAGTTTCGAAAAAATAAATGAAGCATCGGTTGCTTCATTTATTTTGTTGAAATATAAGAATTTAGATGTTTCACGCCACAATTTATCCTTATATTTCCCGCTGAAACGGTACCGTCCTTTGTAAGGACGGCGTATCCGTTTCAGCTTGCCAAATCACTTTTTTACGGGTGAGTGCATGGATGACTCTCTGACGATCAAGCGGTGGGGAATCACGAACCGGTTCGTGTATCCGTCATGGTTATCCGGCTTCTGGATGCTCTGGATCAGCACCTGGGAAGCTGTGTAGCCAAGATGATAAATCCCGATATCGATACTGCTGATCGGTGGACTGGACAATTCCGACAATGGAATATTGTTAAAGCTGACGATCGCCAGATCCTCAGGAACTTTGTAGTTCAGCTCATTAAGCCCTCTCAGTACACCGAAAGAAACCATATCATCGACTGCGACGAGTGCTGTGGGACGGTTCGGGAGATTCATGAAAAAAGACATCGCCCTATAGCCGCTGTCCTGCAGAAACTCGCCTTCGACAATCCATTCTGCCCGCATTTCCAGTCCGCTGTTTGCCATCGCTTTGCGGTAGCCTTCCAGCCGGTCGCGTGAAACGATGAGATTGGGCGGCCCGCTCACGAAGCCAATGCGTTCATGTCCCATGGAGATCAAGTGGTTGGTAGCATCGAAGGAAGCCATGATATTATCATTATCCACCGATAAAATATCCTCATAGCGGTCACTTCGCCCTACCAGAACAAAGGGATAGCCACCCGATTCCAGAAAATCAATCACGGCATCATCTTTGCGTGAATACAGCAGAATAACGCCGTCAACACGGCGCCCCTTGAGCAGCCGGGATACAGATTCCAGCTCTTCCTTCTCGTTCGCGCCCGAGCTGATCAGCACATCATAGCCGGAACGGCTGGACTGTGTAACGATCCCGCGGATTAATTCCATAAAAAATAAATTGGAGAACAGCTCTTCAGCCGGCTTCGGTAGTATGATGCAAATGCTGTTCGTGGTCTTCGAAACCAGGCTTTTGGCCATCATATTCGGAGTGTAGCCCATATCCTCCATAATCTCTTTGACTTTACGGGAAGTTTCTAGGCTAATTCTGGGATGACCTGACAACACCCGGGATACAGTGGAGGGAGATACTCCCGCTTTCTTAGCCACGTCCTTGATGGTAACTGTCATAGAAACCTCCTCATGGAACCGTTTGCTTTACTCTGTAATATTAATCGAAGTGCTGTTAATTGTAAATAGTGAAACTCCTTTTCAGGAATATTTGCAGCAGTCCTGCTGGAGAGAGGGAATTAGCAGTCCCCTGAACTTCTCCCTGGTACAGACGATTATACTAGGGGAAGGGATACTGACGTTTCAGGCTGGGGCAAGGAAGCAGGGGATGTTTGTTAAGGAAGTGCAAACGAAACAATCCGCTTTAGCTTACGCAAGATAAGGCTTATTTTAATGTTGCTGAATTCTGAATCTGTGCAAAAGTGTGCGATTTTAGGGTGTGATTTTGTGCAAATGAAGCCATGTATGTAATCTGGATAGGTGAAGCAGACGCTGCGCACTATTCGAAATGGAGGTTGACAACATTCCAGATACTGGATTAGTATGGTGAACAGAATAGAAAAAGCGCTTACATTTGCTGTTTTTAGCCTGCCATTTTGTATCAATGTTTGAATTGATGAAATGAAGTGTGACATTCCGTTATTTGCAAACGTTTGCGCATGAACAAGCGATTCAGAGGGCAGCACTGATATATTCTGACGGGAGGAGGGGAACCAAAGGGAGCAGGCTTGAGTGGCTTGAGGACAAAATTTCAATTATGGGGGGTATCCGTAATAATGAAATGGGCATTATGGGGCAAGAAGGCATTCTCGGTTACTATGATTGTGGTGCTTGTATGTTCCTATTTTTCTTTTTATCCAGGCAGTGTGGTGAATGCGGCAGCGTCCAAGGTTGTGCTTGTGGGCAGCCTTCAATCGGAATTATCCACGGAAGCTGAGCCTGCGGGGGACTGGGACCCTGCTGCCAGCGTGACGGAGATGACCTATGTGGACAATGGACTGTACAGGTTCACGGGCATCTTGCCCGCCGGTGACTATGAGTACAAGATCGCACTGAATGGCAGCTGGGAGGAAACCTACGGATACGGCAATTATACCAATTCCGCAGGAGTCAATAAGGACGGCAATATTCAGATATCGCTTGCTGCCGAGACCAGCGTCACCTTTTATTATAATGACCTCACAAAAAAAATTGCAGATTCCACGTACTACACACCGATTGAGGCTGATAAGCTGCCTAGGCTGACCGGCACTCTGCAAACGGAGCTTGGCGATGCTCAGGATTCTTCTCTAGCTGATGCGAAAACCACGTTGTCCGATCCGGATTTGGATGGAGTCTATGAACGGTCGGCTGAACTTCCCGCAGGAGAATATGCATATAGAGTCTATGTTCCCGGAGCTACACCGGATGCGGATATGCTGTATCCTGGCGGGGATCAGAAGCTTAATCTTCCTGCCGCTTCAAAAGTCACCTTTACGTACAACGCGCAGGATCATGGGGTGAATGCCTCTTTTACCGTGCCGGCTGCTCCAGGAGCAGCCGCTCCTGTACCGGAGGGGCAGCTGCGGATTCATTATAGCCGGACAGCCGGGGATTATGCCGGTCAAGGACTATGGATGTGGGATGATGTGGCTGCGCCATCCGCGAGCTGGCCGGCAGGTGCAACCCCTTTTCCTGAAGGGCAGACCGATGCTTATGGAGCTTATGTCGATGTGCCGCTGAAGGCGGGAGCGAAAAAAGTCTCGTTCCTCGTCGTCAACCGCAGTACGGAGGCCAAAGACGGAGGCAACAAGGTGTTCACGATCAATACGCCGCAGACGAATGAGGTGTGGGTTAAGGAAGGGTCGGATACCGTGACGCCGTATGAACCGGTTGTACTGCCAGCCGATACGGTCCGGGTTCATTATGCGAGAGCAGACAGCAATTGGAGCCAGTACGGATTATGGCTGTGGGATGAGGTAGCCACTGAACCGGTAACCTGGCCGGGTGATGCTGTTCCTTTTCTTGCGGAGCATACGGATGCTTATGGTGCCTATGTGGATGTTCCGCTTAAGGCGAATGCCCAAAAAATAGGCTTCCTGGTGGTCAACCGTTCCAGCGGCGATAAAGAGGGAGGCGACAAGGCCTTTAAGCTGCTGGACCGCTACAATCAGCTGTGGATTAAGCAGGGGGATGATCATGTATATGTATCCCCGTTTGGCGAGCAGCCCGTGAGCCTGGTGTCGGCGGAAATCCTCTCGACCACCAAAATTCTGCTCACCTTCACGTTAACCGACGGTCTGGATGCTGCCGGATTAAAGTCCGCCATAACAGTAACGGACAAAGAGGGTGCTCCGGTTCCTGTCACTGCCGCAGCTGTAAAAAGCACGACATCGGTTGAGGTGGACACAGCCGCCTTTGCGCTGGAGAAGGCTCCGCTGAGCGTAGCTTATGCCGGCAAAAATGTATCCGCTTCCGCAGGCTGGCGGATGATTGATGAAATGTACAATTACACCGGAGACGATCTGGGCGCCACCTATCACCCGGGTGACCAATCGGCTACCTTGAAGCTGTGGGCACCTATGGCCAGCGGTGTCGTTGCGAATGTGTACAGCAAGACAGATGCCGCGCAGCAGGTGGGACAAGTAAGCCTGACCCTAGGCGATAAAGGCGTCTGGTCGGCAGAGCTGAAGCCGTCGGATCTCAGTAAGGCTGCAGCAGCAGAGGATGTGCGTGGCTACTACTATCAGTATGAGGTGACCAATAACGGCGTAACCAAGCCGGTGCTTGATCCGTATGCCAAGTCGATGGCTGTGTTCACCGTGGACAGCACGGGGGCGGCAGGACCTGACGGGGATACGGTTGGCAAAGCGGCTATCGTTGACCTGAGCGGCACGAACCCGCCGGACTACCGGGCTGGGGATATCCCCGGCTACGAGAAACGCGAGGATGCTGTTATTTATGAAGTCCATGTACGGGATTTCACCTCTGACGTATCGATAGAAAGCGAACTGGGCGGCGAGCGCTGGGGTTCGTATGCGGCTTTTGCGAAAAAGCTGGATTATATTAAATCCCTGGGCATCACTCACATTCAACTGATGCCGGTCATGGCCTGGTACAATGGGGACGAAACGCAGATGGCCAACAGGGAGTCCGGCTATTCAACCCAAAACAATGAATACAACTGGGGATATGATCCCCATAGCTATTTCTCGCCGGATGGCGCTTATTCGCAGCAGCCTGCTGATCCCGAAGAGCGGATCAGGGAGCTGAAGGGCCTGATTGATGCGGTCCATGAGGCGGGTATGGGTGTAATTTTGGATGTCGTCTATACCCATATGGCGAAGAAGGATTTTCTGGATGATATCGTACCGAACTACTACGCATTCCAGGATGCAAACGGCAACTTTGTCGGCGGCTTCGGCAACAATCTGGCGACCAGCCACAAGATGGCCGAGAAGCTGATGGTGGATTCGGTCAAATACTGGTTCAGCGAATATAAAATTGACGGTATGCGCTGGGACATGATGGGCGATGCCACCTACGATGCCGTTCAGGCGGCTTATGATGCCGCTGAAGCCATCAATCCGAAGGCGCTGTTCATCGGGGAAGGCTGGAAAACCTTCGCTGGGGATGCCTCCGATCCGGCACTGGCCGGCAAAGGCGCAGATCAGGCATGGATGGACAAAACGGACAGCGTTGGCGTATTTTCCGATGAATTCCGCAATGAGCTGAAGTCCGGCTATGGCTCGGAAGGCGAGCCCCGGTTCATAACGGGCGGAGCGCGCTCTATCGCCACGATTTTTAACAATATCACAGCCCGGCCTTCGAACATTCCCGCAGATGATCCGGGAGATGTTGTGCCATACATCGAAGCTCATGACAATCTGACGCTGCATGATGTCATTGCGCAGACGATCAAGAAGGCCCCGTCGGTTCCTGCCAATGAGCTGGAAATTCAGAAGCGGATCCGATTGGGCAATCTGCTGGAGATGACCTCCCAAGGTACAGCCTTCATCCAGGCAGGCCAGGAGTATGGACGCACAAAGCAGTGGAAAGCTGCCGGAGTTCCTGAGCAGAAATATACGGAAATGAAGGATGCAAACGGACAGTCTTTTGGCTATTTCATCCATGATTCCTATGATTCGTCGGATGCGGTCAATAGGTTTGACTGGGCCAAAGCGACAGACGAAATGAATTATCCGGTTCAGAATACAACAAGGGCATACACCTCCGGGCTCATTCAGCTGAGAAAATCCACCGATGCTTTCCGGCTTGGCGATAAAAGTCTGGTGGACACGAATATCAACCTGATTACTGCACCGGAGATCAAAGCAACCGACCTGGTGATCGGCTACAAGAATAAAGCGACCGATGGAACCGGAATCTACTATGTGTTCATGAACGGTGACAATGCCGCCAGAACTTTGACCCTTTCCGAGGACTTAACCGGAGGCCAGGTGCTTGTGGACAATGATCAAGCCGGGGTGACGGCGATTCCTGTAGAAAGCCTGAGCGGCTTCACACTAACGTCAAATTCAATTACCATTGACCCTCTTACTGCTGTGGTCATCCGCAAGGATGCTGCTGCCGCTGTTTTGGCTTCTTTGGGAACGGATAGCGCGGGATATGCGCTGCAAACCGGCAGTACGCATCAGACAGCTGTAACAGCCAAATACGATGACGGCAGCGCAAGAACGGTTACGAATGCAGCATCCTATATCTCCAGTAACCTGGCGGTTGCCACGGTAACAAGCAAAGGACTGGTCAAGGCCGTTAAGCCGGGAACAGCCACAATTACAATCACTTATGGCGGACTCTCTGCCAAGGTGAACGTGGAAGTGACCAAAGAGCCGGTAGACACCAAACGGTATGTGCAAATTACCTATGTCCGAGACGACAAGGATTATGCTGACTGGAATCTCTGGGTGTGGAATACGGGCGTGAAGAACGATCAGATCGATTTCACCACCTTTAAGGATGGCAAGGCCAGTGTGCTGATTGAGGTGGCACCGAATGCGACGAGTGTCGGTTTTGTCCTCCGCAAGGGCACGGACTGGAATACCGGCAAGCAGGATTATCCGGATGACCGGGTCATTCCGCTGACGGCGGGCGAAGCTTTTACCAAAGTGATTGTGACCAGCATGGTAAAAGAGCTTGATATCAAGCCTGCGATTGGCGGTCCGGTGATGAGAGACGGAACGATCACGTTCCGGTACAGGGATGATGCGCTGTTCCGCACAGGTCATCAGGAAGCCATCAGCGGGGTTAAGGTTAAGGTGAACGGCAAAGAGTATCCGATGGCTTATGAGGCAGCGGAGGAATGGTTCAGCTATAAGCTGAAGGATGTGCAGGAAGGAACGTACAAATATAGTTTTCTTGTAACCAAAGATGGAGTGACCGAAGAGCTGACTGACCCGAAAAACACCGTAAACGGTGAATCCGTTGTAGTCTATCATATCCCGGAAGTTACGATTACTGCGGCAGTTCAGCCGGAGGCCATCACCTCCAATGAGAATGCAGTGGTTACGGTAAAAGCCGCTTCCGGGGAAAAAGTATCCTACGTGGATGGTTATATGGATCTGTCCGCCCTTGGCGGGCCGGAAGCAGTGAAGCTGGATACAGAGCTCATGCAGCAGACGGTTGCAGTGAAGAACAGCGTGCCGACAGGAATAAAAAGCATTCCAATTACCCTGCTGGATCAATATGGGAATACGCACAAAGGCACTGCCCGGGTTGAAGTGAAGGCGAGAATGTATACGGGCGGCCCGCTTGATTTTGATTGGGATGAAGCGCGGATCTACTTCGCTCTTACGGACCGGTTCAAGGATGGGGATGCTGCGAACAATGCGGACGTTGATACAACCCACCTGGAAGCCTATCACGGCGGGGATTTCCGCGGGATGATCGACAGTCTCGATTATCTTCAGAAGCTGGGGATCAATACCCTGTGGATTAGCCCGGTTGTGGACAATATCGATTTCAACAAAGGTGCCGATTTCGGCGGTACGCAGTATGGCTACCATGGCTATTGGGCTAAGGATTTCACTCAGCTGGATGAGCATCTGGGCGACATGGCAACCTTCAAAGAGCTGATTGAGAAAGCCCATGACAAAGGCATCAAGATCATGGTGGATGTCGTGCTGAATCATGCCGGATACGGCCTGAAGGCAGAAGATAACTATCCGGGTGTTACGGCTGAGGATAAGGCGCGTTTTGACGGTATGCTCCGCACGGATGGCATATCCGCTGATACGGACCCGATCAAGGGTGAGCTGGCAGGCCTGCCCGATTTCAAAACCGAAGATCCGGCGGTCCGCCAGACCCTTATCGACTGGCAAACCGGCTGGCTGGACAATGCACGGACGGAGCGCGGCGACACGATTGACTATTTCCGTGTGGACACCGTAAAGCATGTGGACAGCACAACCTGGAAAGCGTTCAAAAATGCGCTGACCGCCATCGATCCAGCCTTCAAGCTGACCGGGGAATATTTTGGCGGCACGCTGGACAATGACGGAGGCAACCTGCACTCCGGCCAGATGGATGGCCTGCTGGATTTTGGCTTCAAGAACGCCGCGAAGGATTTTACAGAAGGTAAAATCTCGGTTGTGGATACGTATCTGCAAAACCGGGAAGCCCAGATGGACAACACCGGGATGATGGCTCAGTTCCTGAGCAGCCATGACGAGAACGGCTTCCTGTCTAATTATGTAGATGGAGACAAGGGCAAGCTGAAGATTGCTGCCGCCTTGCAGATTACGGCAAAGGGACAGCCGGTCATTTACTACGGGGAAGAACTGGGACGTTCCGGTGCCAATTCCGGGGACATCTCCAAAGGAGAATTCAGCAAGAACCGCGGGGATATGCCATGGGATCAGCTGAATGCAGAACAGGGGCTTCACGATCATTATCAGAAGCTGCTGAATATCCGCGCCAAGTACTCACAAATCTATTCCAAAGGTATCCGTACCAAGCTGGCAGGCTCCGATGAGCTGGGGTATCTGGTTTTTGGCAAGCAGTATGACGGAACGAACATTGTGACGGCCATCAATACAAAGGCTGAGGCGGTATCGGTAAGCCTTCCGGTCCCTTTTGCCGCACAGGTTGCGGTTGTGGATGAATACAGCGGCAAAACCTATACGGTATCAGGGGATCAGAAAGTGACTGTTGAACTACCGGGCAGAGGTGACGGCGGAACGGTTATACTGGCCGCTGTGCCGAAGGTGACGCCTACGCCGACGCCGACAGCGACACCAACACCGGCGCCAACAGCAACGACAACACCAACACCGGAGCCTGGAGGGGTGTCCGGTTGGAATCCGGTAGTTGTGGCAACAACTACCCCTGCTGCGGATACGCAGCTTGTTAACGGGGACAGCCTGAAGAACGGCAAGGATGGCAAAGTCACAGTGGAGCTCGCTTCAGGCAAACAAGCGGCGCTTCTTCCGCTTCAGGCTGCGGCCATACTGGGGACAAATGATCTGGTGCTCAAGATGAGCGGTCTTTCCATAACGCTGCCTGTCCAGGTTCTCCGCACCATTCAAGGAACCTTGACTGGAGCGGATGCAGAAGGTGCGCAGATTCTATTGGGCGCGGCACCGCTTGCAAGCAATGCGGCAAGCGCTCTGCTTGCGGGCCTTAGCAAGGATAATATGTCGGCAGCTGCGGCATCGGACCTCTATGAGCTCAGACTTGAAGTGATCCGCAAGGACGGTAAGAAGATCCCCGTGACCTCGTTCGCAGAACCGGTCAAGCTGGCCTTCCAGCTTAAGGTGAATCCCGACAAGGAATTGCTTGGTGTCTACCATTTGGGGGACAACGGTTCACTACAGTATGTTGGGGGATCGCTGCAAGGGGATGTCATTACAGCCGGGGTAACACATTTCAGCAAATATGCAGCGCTTGTGATCAATAAAGTCTACTCAGATGTTCCGGCTGCCTTTTGGGCAGAAGCAGCGATTAAGTCACTTAGCGCGAAGCAGGTGATTACAGGTGTTACGGCATCCGAGTTCAAGCCCGGGAACCCCGTCACCCGTGCGGAATTCACCGCACTCCTTATGCGTGCGCTTAGCCTTCAGGCTCAAGGTGAGACTGCATTCGCGGGTGTGAAGGCAGGAGAGCAGAGCGGATTTACGGATGTGAAGACGGGAGAGCAGAATGGATTCACGGATGTGAAGGCGGATGCCTGGTATGCTTCCTATGTGTCGGCTGCAGTCCGTCAGGGAATTGTAACTGGACGCAGCAGGGACTTGTTCGCACCGGATGCTGCGATCAGCCGTGAGGAGATGGCTGTTATGATGATCCGGGCGCTGGAGATGAAGCAAGGCAAGAAGCTTGAACCGGTCAACGGCGGAGTGCGGTTTGCCGATGCTTCCAGCATCAGCCCGTGGGCTGCCCCATATGTGAGCGCAGCAGCAGAGCAGGGACTCCTTCAAGGCAGAGCAGGCAACAAGTTCGTACCTGAAGCTTGGATGACCCGGGCCGAAGCTGCCCAGGTGATCTATAGATTGCTTGGGAAGTAGCCCGTTCAGGGAACAGGAGCTGAGTAAATCAACAAAGTAAATCAAACCAGCAAAGTGATTCACCAGAATATAGAGCAAAGTAAAACAATAGGAGTAAAGCAGCAAAGTGGATCAACATTGTAAGGTAGCAAAGTATAGCAACAGAAGTAAAGTAGCAAAGTAAATGAATAACACCCAAAGGGCACTCTTCACCAGGAAGAGTGCCCTTTGGGTGTTGGAAGATATGTCCTGCATCTTTCATTGAGCGCAGCATAACGTTAAGTGGAAAAAGTAAAACTAATTGGCTGAAAACCCCGCCGCAACAAGGTTTAGTGGGATTTTGTCCACTTAAATCAAGGCATTTTACCTCATTTAGCTGGTTATGGCCGAAATAGTGATACTTTTTCCCACTAAGCCAGCTCCAGGAGCCGGGCGAGCCGGATTAGTGATACTTTTTCCCACTAAGCCAGCTCCAGAAGGTGGACGAGCCGGATTAGTGATACTTTTTCCCGCTAAGCCAGCTCCAGGAGTCGGACGAGCTGGCTTAGTGGTACTTAACCACACTCCAAATGCCGGGCGAGCCGGAATCGTTATCCTTTTTCCACTTCGGATGATCGTTCGGCTTCGACAGGGCCAGCAGCCGATACTCCTGCTGGCTGCTTACACCGGTAATAGCTGCCGTGTTCTGTTACAGCAGCGCTTTAAGCACGGCATAGCCGTAGGCGGGCAGCTTGATCGACAGTTTGCCGCGCTCTGCACGCACGGTGTCGCCGGTGAACAGGTTCTCCCAGTTGCGGTCCTCTACATCGAGGGAGAAGGTTTGCGCTGTTTCCTCTGTGTTGACGAGCACCAGGATGATATTATCGCCCAGACGGCGTTCGTAGGCGAGCTTGCTTCCCTGCGGTCCGGCTTCCAGGAAAGTAAAAGTACCAGTGCGGAGCGCCGGATGGCTGGTGCGGATTTCAATCAGCTTGCGGTAAAAGCTGAACAGGTCCAGATCCTGATTTTCCGGGTTCCATTCCATGCATTTGCGGCAGCCCGGATCCCCTTCGCCGTCCATGCCGATTTCGTCACCGTAATAAATGCAAGGCGTGCCCATGAAGGTGAACTGGAACAAAGAGGCAAGCTTTTGCTTATTTTTGTCCCCTTCGGCCAGAGTCAAAAGACGCGGCGTATCATGGCTGTCCAGCAGATTGAAGGCTACTTCGCTGGCTTGCAGCGGGTAGCGGGAAAGCTGTTTGCCAATGGCGTTGGCGAAGCCCTCGGCATCCAGTGTGCCATAGACAAAAAAGTCGAGCACGGCATCGGTGAAGGGGTAATTCATGACCGCATCGAATTTGTCGCCTTCCAGCCAAGGCGAGGATTCATGCCAGATTTCGCCCAGGATATAGGCATCCGGATTCGCCCGTTTGACAACCTTACGGAAATCACGCCAGAACTCAAGATCTACCTCGTTGGCAACATCGAGCCGCCAGCCGTCAATGCCTACCTCGGTGATCCAGTATTCCGCGACCTTCAGCAAATATTCTTTTACAGCGGGATTCTCGGTGTTCAGCTTCGGCATCAGGGGCTCGAATGCAAAAGCATCATAAGTCGGAATATTATCGACTACCTGCAGCGGAAACTCACGGACATGGAACCAGTCTTTGAAGGGGGAAGCTTCACCCTTTTCGAGTACATCCACAAATGGGGCAAAGGTCCGGCCCGAATGGTTGAACACCGCATCCAGCAGCACGCGGATTCCGCGTTCGTGGCAGGCGGCGACCAGTTTTTTCAGCGTCTCTACATCTCCGAAATGAGGATCGACCGACATATAGTCTTCCGTATCATATTTGTGGTTGGTGGTGGCGGTGAAGATCGGGGTGAAGTAGATGCCGGTTATGCCGAGCTCGCTTAAATGATCCAGATGGTCAATGACCCCTTGCAGGTCGCCGCCGAAAAAGTTCTCCGGTGTAGGCGTTTCGCCCCAAGGCTGCACATCGGCCGGATTCCGGCTGGGATCGCCATTTGCAAACCGCTCAGGGAAAATTTGATAAAAGACAGCGTCCTTCACCCAGGCAGGCGGAGTAAAAACGTCACCACGGTTTATGTACGGGAATTCAAACAGCCGGTTGGGATTCGCCGGGCGCTCAGTCACAAACTCACTTTCTGTCATCCAGATGCGCTCATGCCCTTTTTGCAGCAGAAATCCGTATTTCAGCCGCCGGTACGGGGGCACCGAAGAACACTCCCAATAATCGAACATTGCATCTGATGTGAAAAGTGTCATCGGGATCAGCTCCTTGGTAGCATCCCAGGCATATTTGTCGCCGGCCCAGGCGAAGACCTCGGTTAAATCCCCTTTTTTGGCGCGCAGGCGCAAATGGATCGTCTCGTGATCATAAGCATAGGACCAGTTTAACCGCGGGCGGTGGTAGACAGCTTCCAGTAACATTCAATAATTCCTCCTAAAAGTTTTGTTTCCTTGACCAGCATTGTGCAATATGGACTATGGCAGCAAACGCCTAAGGTAGGTAAGCATAAGCAGCCTGAACAGCACCCGGACAAACGGCTTTCGACAGCGTCGGCGGCAGAGGCGGGGGTATCCTTTGTGCCTTATTGCCCGATTTATGTTAGTTGCACTGATGGGCGCATTATCTGTCCACAAAACAAAAAAAGGTACAACTGACGGTGGTAGCTTGTCCGAGGTTGTACCTTTTTTGAAGTTACATTGCCTTCTAGTTGTTTGCAGGAATGTCTGTCCGGCAGATGAGGCTGCTTATAATGTTTTGGATTATAGCATGGAATAATTATGGGTTCAACACTTTAGTTCAAACCATTGCACAAAATTTTAGAAGAAGGAAAACCGGTTTTCCTTCAGGATAAATAAGCAATAAAACACAATGAAATCCATTAAAATACAATAAAAGGATAATAAGAAAACGTTTCTCAGAGTTGCAGAAATTATTTGTTGTAAATCAGTAAGAATAGGAGCTTCCTTTTGAAAAAGGAAGGAAAACCGGTTTCCCCTCAGCGAAATGGGCAAATATGCTTAAATATACTATGTGCAAACGTTTTTACAATTAACATTACTGTTGTATTATGAAATAGAGGAATGAAGCGCTTTCTGGAACTTGCCGAAGCGTATTATAGACGGGGAACAAATAAATCCATACATATTTTTTGAAACCCCTGAAATCGTTTGCGCAAGATCTGGGACAACATCATAAGTGCAAAGCAAGATACACAAATTAGGAGGGGTTAAGTCAATGGAATTGAAAAAGCTTATGGTTCTCACCGCAGCATTCTCTATGGCAGTGTCCATTACAGCGTGCAGCTCTAACAACAACGGCAATAATGGGGAAAATGCTGCGGCAACCACCGCGCCAGCAGATAATGCAACAGCAACTAATGCTGCGAACAGCGGCGACGCTGCGGCAGTAGGCGACATTAAACCGGAAGAGGGCGCATCGCTGCTCGTATGGGAGAGTAAAGAAGAGAGACCTTTTGCCGAGGAAATGGCCAAGGAATTTACAGCTAAATATAACGTTCCGGTGAAAATTGAAGAGGTGGCACCACCGGATCAGGTAGGCAAGCTTACGCAGGATGGCCCATCCGGCCTGGCTGCAGATGTTGTGCTGATCCCGCATGACAATCTGGGCAAAGCTGCAAGCGCGAGCCTGCTGCTTCCAAACGATATCTTTACCGAGCAGACCAAAGCTGAGAACACGGAAGCTTCCATCGTAGGTTCCTCCTACGGCGGCGAATTGTACGGATACCCAAGAGCGGCAGAAACCTATGCCCTCTACTACAACAAATCACTGGTCAAGGAAGCGCCTAAAACCTTCGATGACGTAATTGCCTTCGGCAAAACGTTCACAGACAAAGCCAAAAACAAATACGGAATTATGTGGGAAGTCGGCAACATGTACTTTGGTTATCCCTTCATTGCCTCTACGGGCGGCTATTTGTTCGGCAAAGACGGAACAGACAAAGACGATATCGGCCTGAACAATGAGGGTGCGGTTGAAGGGTTGAAAACTTTCGTCAAATTGAAGGAAATACTGCCAGTCAAGAGCGGTGATATCAGTGCCGACATTAAGCGCAGCTTGTTCAGCTCGGGCGATGTAGCCATGGATATGACAGGTCCTTGGGAGCTTGCAGCCTACAAGCAAGCGCTTGGCGATAAGCTGGGGGTCACTCCAGTACCTACGATCGACGGTAAAAAAGCAATTACGTTCTCCGGTATCAAGATTTTCGCTGTCAACGCCTACACGCAATATCCGAATGCAGCGAAACTGTATGCTCACTTTGCTTCAACCAAGGAAGCGCAGCTTAAGCTCAATAAAATCATTGGCTCGATTCCAACCAATAACGAAGCACTGAAGGATCCACAAATTACGGGCGATCCATATATCTCCGCTTTTGCTGAGCAGGCCACGAACTCTCAGCCAATGCCGTCCATTCCTGAAATGGGCAACGTATGGAGCCCTGTGAATGCAGCACTTCCGGAAATCTGGGATAACAATGCAGATCCTAAGGCGGCTATGGACAAAGCAGTACAGCAAATCAAAGACCTCAATAACGGTGCAACTGCGAAGTAACAGCAGTTTTTCAACAGCAAAACAATAGCACACAGTGGAATTCACTCGCCCGCCGCTCCGGGTAGCGGCGGGCGGTTTCCTGAATTCCGCGCGGAGAGGAGAACGGAAGGGAAATGCAGCGACACCGTACGAGAGCCGCAATACTGTCGACCATTTTTATGGGATTGGGACAAATATATAACCGCCAATTCATTAAAGGGCTTATTTTTATAGCTGTAGAGGCTGGAGCTCTGGTCTATTTCATTGCTAATTTGGGAAGGGCCTTCTGGGGTATTACGACACTGGGGGATTCACCGAGCCATCTGGAAAAGGTAAAAGGGATCACCAAAATGGTGCCCGGGGACCATTCCATTGTAATTTTGATTCAAAGCTTGATCACCTTGATGTTTTTTGTGTTATTCCTGATTGCCTGGTATATGAATATTAGGGATGCCCATAAAACCGGAGAAGAACGCGAAACGGGTCGTCCTTCGAATACATTCAAACAGTCTGTACGCTACGTTTTGGATTATAAATTTGCCCAGAGCTTTTTGCTGCTTCCGGGAATCGGTATTTTGTTCTTCACCATCATGCCGATTATCTTTATGATCATGCTGGCCTTTACGAACTTTGCTGCACCGGACCACATCCCGCCGGCGAGGCTGGTGGACTGGGTGGGTTTTGAAACCTTCCGCAATCTGCTGGTCCTTAAATCTTGGAGCCATACCTTTTATGGGGTACTTACCTGGACGATCATCTGGGCGGTTTTATCAACTGTAACTACTTATTTCGGCGGGATGCTCGTTGCCCTGCTGATCAACCAAAAAGGTATCCGCTTCAAGGGTCTGTGGAGACTGATTCTGATTGTGCCGTATGCCATTCCACAGATGATTTCACTGCTGCTGATGCGCAACCTGTTCAACGGGCAGTTTGGGCCGATCAACCAGTATCTCGGCTACTTCGGGCTGGGGGGTCTGCCTTGGCTGACCGATCCGTTCTGGGCCAAGTTCACTGTTATTATTGTCAACATGTGGGTAGGTATTCCGGTATCCATGCTGCTGATTATGGGTGTGCTGACTACAATTCCGCGTGATATGTACGAAGCCGCTGAAGTGGACGGGGCTACCAATTATCAAAAGTTCCGCATTGTTACACTTCCAATGATCTTGTTCTCTACTGCACCTACGCTGATTATGCAATTTGCCGGCAATATCAACAACTTTAATGCAATCTACCTTCTGACTCAGGGAAACCCGGTCAACGGGAATTACCAGTATGCCGGATCAACGGACTTGCTGGTAACATGGCTGTACAAGCTGACGCTGGATCAGAACAAAAATAATATGGCTTCCGCGATAGGTATTATACTCTTCATCATTGTAGCCGGGTTCTCCCTGTACAATTACCGCCGGACCAAGTCATTCAAAGAGGAGGACATGATTCAATGATCATCGGACGCAAGCTTGCGAACTTTTTTCGCCTCAGCTTTAGTTACATTATTCTGATTGCGCTCGCGGTTGCTGCGATCTATCCGGCGCTCTGGATACTGTTGTCATCCTTCCGGCCAGGTAAGTCATTGTACAGCAAGACGCTGATTCCTGAACATTTTACTCTGGACCACTATAAGGAACTGTTCACTTCACCGGTGTATATGTTCGGGACCTGGTATGCGAATACACTTAAGATCGCCGTATTCTCTATGCTGATCGGTGTGGTACTAACCCTGCTGACCAGTTACGCGCTATCCAGATTCCGCTTCAAAGCCCGCAAGACTTCCATGTCGGTACTGCTCATTCTCGGGATGTTCCCGGGCTTCATGAGTATGATTGCGATCTACCTGCTGCTCAATCAGTTCAATCTGCTGGATAAGCATCTGGCGCTGATTATCGTCTATGCGGCAGGAGCGCCGCTTGGCGGCACATTGATCGCCAAAGGCTTCCTGGATACCATCCCGCGTTCACTGGATGAAGCGGCACGGATTGACGGAGCCAGCAACTTCGGGATCTTTGCCCGGATTATTCTTCCGCTCTCCCGGCCGATGATTACCTATATGGCGCTCACGCAATTTGTCGGCCCATGGGTGGATTTCATCTTTGCCAAGCTGATTTTAAGGACCAAGGATAACTGGACGGTCGCCGTCGGGATGTGGGATATGGTCAATACCATGCAGAATTCCAATTTTACCTTGTTCGCAGCGGGGGCGGTGCTGATTTCCGTGCCGATTATGATTCTGTTCGCCTTCCTGCAGCGGCTGCTTGTGGACGGTTTGACTGCGGGCGCCAGCAAAGGATAGTTGTTTGGCCTGCTTTATGAATTGCCGAAACACACGGTACAGCCTTTATGTTGTTTATTAAGGGCTGTACCTTTATTTTGTCATGAGGAGAGAGTGTGTAATGAAACAGCCGCGTAACTCGCGATTTAGATCGGTAGGCATGAAGCTGTTCGTCATTTTGTTCTGTACCATTGTGCTGCTGTCCTCTGTCCTGGGCCTGACCTCCTATTATGCCGCCAAAGGCATTATCACGGATCAGGTGGCTGCAGCTTCCTCCCAGTCTATAGTGCAGGCAGGAGACAAGCTGGACTTTTTATTTGCCGAGTACGAAGCGCTCTCCCGGCAGTTTGCTGTGGATTCCATTCTAAAAGCAGATATGGAAACGGTGAGCCGCCCAGGAGCCGGGACCGTCGCCAAAGTGGATGCTGAGGACCGCATCCGCCGCAAGCTGGACTCGGTGAAGGGCTCCGACGAACGCCTGCTGGGCATCCGGCTGGTTTCGAAAAGCCTGGTGGATGCTGACTCTTACAAGTCGACGGGCATCAGCTCCGTCCGCAGCGCTGACGGCATCCAAGCAAGAGTGAAGCAGCTTGATGAAGCCAAGGGCAATCCGGTCTGGTTCCCGGTACGCGCCAAAGGCTTCTTTGATGTTTATGACCAATCCTCGCTGACGATGGGCCGTTTACTGCGGAATATACAGCATCCCGAAGCGGAGTACTACATGCTGATCGAGATCAAGGGCCAAGCGCTTACGGATATCCTCTCCAATCTGCAAATTGGGCTTACGGGGGAAATCCGGATTCTGGACCCGTCGGGAAACATTGTATATGGAGCAGATAACAAGCTGCTCGGCGAACCCTCATACATCCATCCGGCAGCAAAGCCGGCTGAGGGAGAACGGCAGTCGTTTACCGCCAGCAATGAGCAGGGCACCTCTCAGCTTGTAGTCTATCAGCCGCTGGATACGGCCAAGTGGACGCTGATGGGTTATGCCCCGGTCAGTGATTTCACGAAGTCAGCTGACCGTCTGCTCTACATAACGCTGTCGGTTGTCCTCGCAGCGGCACTGATTGCAGTAGTCATTGGCTACGTTCTGGTACGTCTGATCGGCCGTCCGCTGGGCAAGCTCGCCGGGCTGATGGAGGAAGGGGAGCAGGGCAATCTTCAGGTGCGCACCCATTTCAAAGGCCAGGATGAGATTGGGCGGCTGGGACACAGCTTCAACAAGATGATGGAGCAGATTTCGCTGCTGGCAGGACAGAGCAGCCGTTCGGCGGCCCAGGTGCTGGCTACCTCGGAGCAGCTGGTGAATGCGTCCGGTGTGACCTCTACCCATGCAAGAGAGGTGGCTGCAGCTACGGGAGAAATAGCTAATGGTGCGGCCAGTCTGGCCCTGGAAGCAGAGAACAGCAACCGCAACGTGGAGAGGATGAACTTCCAGATCACGAAAGTGCAGGAGACCAACAGGGCCATGGACGCTTCGGCGGAGAAGGTGATCACGGTCAGCGACCAGGGAGCAGAGCTGATGAAGACACTGGTGGCCCAGAGTGAATCAACCGTGCAGATGATGGAGCTGATTCAGGAGAACTCCATGAGGCTGCGTGAGAGCACACATTTGATCCGCAGCATCCTGGCCCCGATGGTTGCCGTTAACAAGCAGACGAATATCCTGGCGCTTAATGCTTCCATAGAAGCTGTTAGAGCCGGGGCGGCCGGAAGAGGGTTTGTTGTGATCGCCAATGAGATCAGAGGGCTGGCTGACGAGTCCAACCAATCGATTGCTATGGTATCGAAGATTACTGAAGAGATCAGCAGCCGGATTGAAAATACAGTCCAGGTGGTGGGCGATACGGCTCCGCTCTTCCGAGAGCAGATTTCCTCCGTGCGGGAATCTTCCAGTATATTTGAAGGGGTCCGTGAGGAGATGGAGCAGTTCATCGGCTATTTGAATGAATCGTCGGCGTCCATCACGGAGCTGATGGAGTACCAGCAGCAGCTGGGCGAATCCATGGCCAGTGTCCATGCGGTTGTGCAGCAGACCAGTGCTTCCACCGAAGAAGTTGCTTCCATGTCCTCGCAGCAGTTCACGGTCAGCGAGGAACTGGTTGCGCTGTCCGGCAAGCTGGAAAAGCTTGCAGAGGAATTGAAGCAGTCGCTGGTTTCCTTTCACGGATAGGCCGGATAAGCCACAGTAGATAAATCCTATAAGTTTTTATATAATGAAGCTTACTTCACAAATGAAGGGACTGAATGATGCGCAGATATCAATATTTTAAACCTGACTATTAAAATTTAATGGAGGTAAAAGTATTGATTACGGAATTGCACACAGAACGTTTGCATTTGAGAAAAATGAAGGTATCGGATTCATCGAGCTTGTTTAAAATTTGGTCTGATCCGGCAGTTACAAAGTTTATGAATGTTAGTTGTTTTACTAATGAAAATCAAGCAAAAGCAATGATTAATCTCCTTGATAACCTTTATCAGGAGGGCAAAGCTATACGGTTCTCCATAATTAATATTGAATCCAATGAAATCATTGGGTCTTGTGGTTATAATTCCTTGGATTTTGAAGATGCTAAAGCAGAAATTGGTTACGACCTTGCCAAATCATTTTGGGGAAAAGGATATGCTTCAGAAGCTATCCGTTCTTTGTTAGATTACGCGTTCTCATCTTTAAATTTGAATCGGATCGAAGCAAAGGTTGAACCCGAAAATGTGAATTCAATTAAACTTTTACAAAAGCTGGACTTTACGTTTGAAGGAAGCCTTAGACAATGTGAAAGAGTAGACGGAAGGTTAAAGGATCTTAATATCTATTCAAGATTAATATCGGATTGATTTACCCGGATATAATAAATCTCTGGTTCAGCCTCTGCGGCCGGCAATCGGCAGCGCAGAGGTTTTTGTCTATAGAATAGGACCAGGGCACTCGGGAAGGAGGGCTAAGCTTGCCGGAACTGAACGGAAGCCTGTTTCAGCAGGCTTTGCTGGACGGAGAGTATGGGCCGCATTTTTTTGCCTACTATTATAAACAGTGGAATCCATATACGATGGCGTACCACCAGCATAATTCAACGGAGATTATGTATCTGATCTCGGGGAGCTGCGTGGTTGAAGTGCGGCAGGGTGCGAATGACGAGGAACGCTTCCGCCTGAAGCGGGGAGAACTGATCATGCTTGATGCCAATGTACCGCACCGGCTGATCGTGGAAGAAGGAACATCCTGCCGGATGCTGAATGTGGAATTTGGCTTCACGGCAGCTGCGGGAGCAGTTCCTTCCATCGCCAGGCTGGCGGAAGCGGAGGCTGACTTGGCCGGGCTGCTGCAGGAGCCTTTCACAAGCTTGGTGCTGCCGGACCCTGAAGAGGTATTTCATGTGCTGAAATCGCTGGTGCTGGAGTTGGACCAGCATGGCGCAGAAGGGGAAGGACAGGGGAAGGAGCGGGGAAGCATCATGATCGGGCTGCTGTTCTCCGAGCTGCTGCTGCGCCTCGCCAGACTGCGCCGGGAACAGCTGGAGGCCAGCCAGCAGCCGGCACAGCTCTATGTGCGGCGTGCAGTTGAATTTCTCCATCAGAACTATGACCGCAGTATTCAGGTCAAAGAGGTTGCCGCCGAGGTGAGCCTGCATCCCGGCTATTTGCACCGGATCTTCCGGGCGCATACGGGCCGGACGCTCACGGACTACCTGAATATGCTGCGGATGGAGAAGGCGAGAATGCTGCTTGGTCAGAGCGAGATTCCCGTTGCGGAAATTGCTGACTATGTGGGGATCAGCAGCAGGCAGTATTTTCACCTCCTGTTCAGGAAGTATACGGGCTGTACACCTGTGGAGTACCGGAATTCGCTGGAACGCTTTTCGTGGAGCGATGCCCAGCCGGACATTCGGGACAGGTGAGGATTGTTGACAGTTAACCGGTAAAGTGGTCATGATATTGATAACGCTTCCCGCAGTCTCCTTGCTACAATGAACAGGTAGAATTCATTCATTGGGAGGAAGATGGCGATGTCTTTTAAAGTAGCATTTATTGGGGCGGGCAGCATTGGCTTTACCCGCGGTTTACTGCGTGACCTGCTGACTGTACCGGAATTTAAGGAGATTGAAGTCTCTTTTATGGATATTAATCCGCATAATCTGCAGATGGTCACCGAGCTGTGCCAGCGGGATATCCGGGAGAATGGACTCAAGATCGTGATCTCGGCAACGACGGACCGCAAAGAAGCGTTAAAGGATGCCAAGTACGTATTTTGCACAATTCGTATGGGCGGATTGGAGGCTTTTGCGACCGATGTGGATATTCCGCTGAAATATGGTGTGGACCAGTGCGTGGGCGACACCTTATGCGCAGGCGGCATTATGTACGGGCAGCGCGGGATTGCCGAGATGCTGGAGATTTGCCGTGACATTAGAGAGGCGGCTGCACCGGATGTGCTGCTGCTCAATTATTCGAACCCAATGGCTATGCTGACCTGGGCCTGCAACAAATACGGCGGTGTGCGGACGATCGGGCTCTGCCACGGAGTGCAGCATGGACATCACCAGATTGCCGAGGTCTACGGGCTGGAGAAATCCGAGGTGGATATCATTTGTGCCGGGATCAACCACCAGACCTGGTATATCTCCGCGAAGCATAAGGGCAGGGATCTGACCGGAGGGCTGCTTGAAGCTTTTGAAAAGCACCCGGAATTCAGCCGGACCGAAAAAGTGCGGATTGATATGCTGCGCCGCTTTGGCTACTACAGCACCGAGTCCAATGGCCACTTGAGTGAATATGTGCCGTGGTACCGCAAACGCAGCGGTGAAATTATGGACTGGATTGATCTGGGCAGCTGGATTAATGGAGAAACCGGAGGCTACTTGCGGGTCTGCACGGAGGGGCGCAACTGGTTCGAGACTGATTTTCCCAACTGGATGAAGGACCCGGCGCTGGAATACACGGCTGAGCACCGGGGTGAAGAGCATGGCTCCTATATAATTGAAGGGCTGGAGACTGGCAGAGTATACAGAGGCCACTTTAATACCGTCAATAACGGGATTATTGCCAATCTGCCGGACGATGCCATTATTGAGGCGCCGGGTTATGTCGATCATAACGGCATCTCTATGCCGCTGGTCGGCGAACTGCCGCTGGGTCCCGCTGCGGTGTGCAATGTCAGCATTTCCGTGCAGCGTCTGGCTGTGGAAGCGGCAGTGCATGGCGATGACAAGCTGCTGCGCCAGGCCTTCATGATGGACCCGCTGGTCGGAGCGGTCTGCAATCCGAAGGAGATCTGGCAGATGGTCGATGAGATGCTGGTGGCGGGAGAAGCGTGGCTGCCGCAATACAGCGCGGCGATTGCCGAAGCGAAGGTGCGTCTGGCTTCAGGCGACCTCGTACCGACACTGGCCGGCAATGCCGGGGCAGCCCGGCTGAAGGTGAAGTCCGTGGACGAGATGATGCAGGACCGGGAAGCGGCCAACAAGAATGCCGGTGAGTCTGACAAAGGCAAGGATAGAGAGAAGGTAAACTCAGTAGATTGAACTTATTAATGGAATAATCAGAACCTTTCCAAGAAATGGGGAGGTTCTTTTGCTTGTTCACGAAAATAAATGCTTATCATAATTAGCTCTAAAGGAAATGTATGGAACTTGTCGAATAATGTAACGAGGAAAAATATTATCACTGGGGTAAAGGAAAGGTGAGTATGAAATTTAATGTGAAAAGTATTACAATGCTTATGTTAGTCTGCCTGATCACACTTATGGCTTGGAATCCGGCAGAGGCATCAGCGAAGGCTGCTGCCGTGCAGACGATCCGGGTATACGTGCATGATAAGGAAATCCACCCAAAGACAGCTCCGGTAGTTCAGGGAGGCAGGTTGTATGTCGAGTTCCGGAGCGCCGTGCAGGCCCTGGGCTTCAGCTTTAAATATGACGCTGTCAAAAAGGTCATCACCGCAGGCTCGGAAGATGCTTCGTTCAGAATTGATCTGAAGGCTAAAAAAGCATATGTAAATGAAATTTCTTTCAGCGAGACAGGGACTCCGGTGTTCATCGGCTCCGGTGCGGACATTATGGTCCTTGGTTCAATATTTAAACGAACCGAGTATATCAATGCAGACTATGACCAGAAACAAAAAATTGTGCGGATTTATGAAGATCTGCAGGGCAAACCCAAAAATTCGGATTTAAAAACAATCCGGGCCCTGCTTGAAGTCCATTATCAAACTTCCGGCGGTCTGGCATCAATCCAGAAGCTAAACGTGGAAGCCTGGGGTTCGTATACAGCAATGTCGGCGGATGTTCTGATCCGAAAAAGCGGCGGCGAGCTGCTGGACCGGATCGAGCACGCCAGTATATATATGGTACATAACGCAGATAAAAGCTGGACTATAAACAATATCGATACGGATACAGAATATCTGAATTATCCATCGCTTGCCCAAAAGGAAGCTAATGTGCCAGATGCCGATAAAACGGCAATCAATTCCGTGCTTGCTGCCGATTTTAAAGCCAGAAATGAAGAAAACATTGATGCCCTGCTGGCGCTGCAAAACCCTGCGGGGCAGATGTTCACCGACGATCCCGGTCTGAAATCGATGCGGGAGTACCTGAAAGCGGTAAACGCCAAAAATGAAATGAAATATAATGGAGAATCAACAACTATAGTCGCCTATGAACCTGCTAGAGCCACGGTCTATACCGTATTTACTATGGTTGACACTGCCGCCTCGCCCCTGTTTAAGCTCAGATTCTTCGTTCTGGATTCTGTGGTAAAAGCTGCGGACGGCAAATGGTACAGGGATATCGATAACGATATCATACTGGATACCGAAGTTGTGAAGTAAGCGGGCTGAATATTTGCTGTATGCCAAGAACCCCTGTCCCGGCTTTACGGGACAGGGGTTCCTTGTTATTTTACAGCCTCTCTTTTGCCAAAAAACGTCTTCAGCGCTTGATAGACTTCCTTTTTGTCCTTGATGACGTAGTGCATGAACTGCTCCTGCTTCAGATGGCGGTAGGCGGACATCAGCGTGCTGCTGCGGTTGTATTGATTAACCTCCCCATAGCCGAACATGTTGCTGCGCTTCAGCAGTTCGCCGATCAGCTTGACGCAGCGCTCATTGTCAGAAGTAAGATTGTCGCCGTCGGAGAAGTGGAAGGGGTAGATGTTGTATTTGGAGGGCGGATAACGGCTGTCGATAATCTCCAGCGCCTTCTGGTAGGCCGAGGAGCAGATCGTTCCTCCGCTTTCGCCACGGGTGAAGAAATCATGCTCGCTGACCTCTTTGGCCTCCGTATGATGCGCCAGAAACACAATCTCCACCTTCTCGTACTGGCGGCGCAGGAAGCGGGTCATCCAGAAGAAGAAGCTGCGGGCGCAGTATTTTTCAAAGGTGCCCATCGAGCCGGAGGTGTCCATCATCGCAATAATCACCGCATTGGAATGCGGAACTGTAATATCGTCCCAGGTTTTGTAGCGCAGGTCGTCGGGGCTGATGCTGTGAATGCCGGGGTTGCCACGGCTGGCGTTTCGCCGCAGATTCTCAAGCAGGGTACGTTTCTTGTCGATGTTGGACATCATGCCTTTTTTGCGGATATCGTTGAAGACGATAGATTTGACCTCAATCTCTTCCTGGGTTTTGGGGGCCAGATGAGGCAGCTCCATATCCTCGAACAGAATGTCCTCCAGATCCTCCAGGTCAACCTCCGCTTCTACGGTATCCTGGCCGGGCTGATCGCCCGCCTTGTCGCCTTTGCCCGGATGGGCGGACTGGGAATCGCGGCCGAGCACATCGCCGACCTGGCTTTCGCCGTCGCCCTGGCCGACATGCTTTTGCTTGCGGAAGTTGTAGATAATCCGGTATTCATCCAGACTGCGGATGGGCACCTTAACGATCTGCTTGCCGTCAGACATAATAATATTCTCTTCGGTCACAAGGTCGGGCAAATTATCCTTAATGGCTTCCCGGACCTTCTGCTGATGACGTTCCTGATCCTGATGGCCTTTACGGTGAAGGGACCAGTCTTCTTTGGATACGACGAACGCGTAATGGCCGGATGATTGCGGCAGGATGACCACCTCCCATGGAATATAAATCGGTACGGGCACAAGCGGTTCAATGAAGGGCAGGTTGTAACTAAAGTATATTCATGGGGATGGGGGATATGTGAACCATCTTATTCACTGATTTCATCAATAATAAGTTTGTAGCTGTTGGAGCGGGCTTCGCCGGAGTACCGGCGTCCGTCGATGGTATACAGATACAGCGCGGTTGAAATAACGGGGAGTGTATTCGTCGAATTTCTGCTTGAACAGCGGATTGGACAGGTGAGGGAAGCTGTGGGCGTAAGGCGCCAGAATACAGATAACGGCTTTATGGACGCTAATCCTATAAATTTCCGCCATAACGGCAAATAAATTGTTCACATACGGCAATACGCGGCTGGCCATGACAAATTCGGCAGTGTTGTCCGGCAGTGGAATTCCTTCATTTATATCGCAGATGATATCTACTCCGGGCCAAGCGGTGCGGTCGATTCCAAGATAACCGGATTCTTTGCCGGAACCGCAGCCGATATCGATTTTCAAGGAAATCACTCCTTCAGGGGATGACTCTAAAATAAGCCTCTTCACCATTGTATTAATTTCACTGCCTCCTGTCTCCGGCGTATGCCTATCCAAGCCGTAAACGGCCGGCAAGTTTATGCAACCCTGGAGAAGGGGTAAACGTTTATAAGAGTAAGCCAAGCCAGTTGGCAACTTTACCGCTTCAACAAAGAGGAGGCAGTTAACATGAAATCGCAACGTAAATTACCTGTTCTGGCAGCCATTGCTGTATTGATGCTGGCTATAACTGCTTGCGGCGGCAATACACCAGCCGAGGCTCCGGGAGAGCCGTCACCTACGGCTTCACCCTCTCCTGCGGAGAGCACGGCTTCGCCGTCACCAAGCCCTGCAGCCCAACCTAGTTCCTCCCCTGCGGAAGAAACAGAGGTGATTCAGGGTACAGGTATCTATGTCGGGCAGATCGATAATCATTCCGTAGAGATCAAGACAGAAGAAGGGGCGACGTCATTTGAGCTGGGCGCAGGTTTGGAAGAGGCTCCAGAGGCACTAAGTATGGATGACCCGGTAGTTTTTGAATATGTCGAACGGAGTGTGGAGGGAGATTCCTCTGTTGTGCAGCGGGTGCTTTCAAAGCTGGAGAAGTCCGCGGACAGCGCCAGTGCAGCCCCTTCCCAGTCAGCGCTCCCCAAGACGAAATCATTCAGTCTGACACTGGAAGGCATGAAGGAAGTCAAGACGGCTGCACTCGCTGCCGGCGACGGCTATTCGCTGTATGTATTTGATATCTTCACTTTTGATGCGAAGACCGGCAGACTGGCCATGAAAGCAGATCCGGGGTATTACGCTGAAATTACCAAGCTGCCCTCGGACTTCAATCTCGATTCTCTCAAACTGGAGGGTGAAAAGGAACTGTCTTCTACGGGGAACGTAACCGCACTCGAGCCAAAAGAGCGTGACCGGCGGATGTCCGGTATCCGGCTCTATCTTACAGCTATGGGGAACGGGTTGACCCGCGAGTATGTGGTGAAGGAGATTGCAGGGCAGGGGTATGTGATCAAGCTGAACATTCCCCAGCGCGAAGCCTCGGAAGGCTTCGGGCCGCATGTCTACGCTTCGCTGGACAGTCTGGTCAGCCAGTAGCCGATGGGCAAACTGAGAGAGCAGCATAGCAGGAGCTGCTATAATTGAACTTAAAAACCGATGAATAAGCATGAATTAAGTGTACAAAATCCCACTAAAACCTTTTGTAGCCAGGATTTCAGCTAAATAGTTTTACTTTTTCACTTAGCTTCAGTTCCTGATGAGCCTCATCACGTTCCCCAAACTTTCTTCAGTTCAGCTCATATACTAACAGAATAGAGGCACAACAAGGGACCGATTCCGGAGAGCTTCCGGACCGGTCCCTTGTGCCAGGTGCGGGCTAAGCCTTAAACGGAGCCGGCATTCACGAGTACGGTGGAGATGATCAGCATGAACAGCAGCAGGAAAACCGCATTAATGATCGTGCCGATGATCCCAAACACTTTGCGGCGCTTGCGGAGAGTAAGTCCGATAATGCCGAGTACTCCTCCGATGACATTGAATGCCGCCAGGATAAGCACAGATATTCCGAGATAGAAAATAGATTCTGCACTATCTGCAATAAATGAGTCGCTTCCGTTTATAAGGGAGGCGGACCGGACACCTACAACTACAAAGGCGATGATATAGCCTATAAGGGATACTAGGCCGATAACGAAAGAAGCAATTCCGGGTCCGGAATGTTTGAAATCCCGTTTGTTCTCTTCATACATTGCATGCTGCTCCGGCGGAAATCCCGTCTCCGGGACCGTACTCTGCGGCCGGAGTGGGGATGGATCTGTTTTTGGCGTAGAATAATCGTCCATGGGTGCGCTCCTTATGTCCTAAATGGGTTAATGCCTGACAGTATCCACTTTTCCATAAGATGGCGGCAAAAGCAAGCCTTGTTTGTAAAATGTACCCAAGCAGCTGCTGCTGGAAATAAACGGCCGGGTTACGGTAAGATAGGGGGGAGTCCAATCTTAAGGAGCTGTGTATCCATGCAACGAAGATTTATGGCCTGGGGAGCCTTGCTTGCCATGCTGTCTGTCGGCATAGGTGCGTTCGGAGCGCATCTGCTCAAACCGGTAATCAGCGAGGATTACCTTAAGGTGTACGAGACAGGTGTGCATTACCACATGATTCATGCACTGGGTCTGATCCTTATCGGTCTGGCTGCAGGTCAATGGGGGGAGCGTTCACGCCTGCGCTGGGCAGGGAGGCTGCTGATTCTGGGAATTATTTTGTTCTCCGGCAGCCTGTATATCCTGAGCATTACCGGCATCAAGGTGCTTGGAGCGATTACTCCCCTGGGAGGCGTATGTTTTCTTGCCGGGTGGCTGTGCCTGGCCCTAGAGGCTTTGTCCCGGAAAAATTGAATGGCGTACAACCGCAAAGCCTATACAAACCAACAAGCACCTGCCCGGATTCTCCGGGCAGGTGCTTGTTGGTGCGGGACCACAGCAGAAACTTATTACGAAAATTCGTCGATCTCATTGAGCTTGAACGTGTATACTTGCTTTTCATCCACATGGTATACGCTGAGTGAATTGGCCGCTTCATCAAAATTCAGAATACGGCAGGGCATTGACACCTGCTTGCCGTGACGGTTGGCACGGAGCCGGACCAGTTGGTTGTTCTGAATGTATAATCTGATTTTTCCATATGCATCTGCAGGGGTTTCTCCGGACGCGTCAGCAGGAATACTGTTGGATACGGGCCTGTCGGCTTGCTTGTCCATCGGCTTCACCGGCAATTTAACAGGGACCTGAACGGCTGCTGCAGATTCATGCTTCAGAGCAAGCTTCGCAGACCGCAGCAGATGGTCAATCGTTCTTCCAAGCTCGAGACCCGAATTGATGTTGAAATCTGTGATTTTGTCGTTGCTGTTCAATATTTCAAGTAAATATTGCAGTGCAAGCGGGTTAGTACGGGCGTTAATCAGGATGTCGACATTGAATAGATAGTTGCCGTCCGTATGTTGTAGTTTCTTGTCCATAAATCCCCCAGCTTTGTCAGTAGACACAATTAGAAATACAATTTTTAAAGTATATAAACTATACCACTAATTAAACAATAAGCATATACCTCCTTCTCGAAAAAACAAGGACTATTGACCCCTGCGTTTTGCAGTGGAAATAGGTCTAACGCCCACACGCTGTCCAGAAAAACAGCATACACATACATCGTGATGAGGATGAATAGAAGGAGGTAGTGCAAGTGGTCACAATGGAGCCTGTTGCCGTAGGCGGGCATATATTGGTTGGTGTTGAAGTGAAGCTTCCGAAGACAACGCTGCTGTCCATCAGCACGGGCAAAGGATATATCATGTGCGGTGCGCTCGATGTGGGTCTTCTTAACAAGCAGCTCAGCGACCGGGGGATCATCGCAGCCCGGGCAGTCGGAGTGAGAACATTGCCGCAGCTTCTGGCTGCTCCGCTGGAGTCTGTGACTATAGAGGCTGAGAAGCTGGGGATTGTACCCGGAATGACCGGTGCCGATGCCCTGCTCCTCATGCTGTAAGGCTGCTGCCTGGGATATAGGCGAGTGTATGGATTAAGCGAGGCCTGCGGGCCTCTTTTTGCTGTGCCTCATGAGCCGGGCGAAGGACAGTTTTATCCGGTACGGGGCATAAGTGAAGCGGGCTTGGCTCATCCTATAAGTAGCTTTCGATTTATGGGGCATCAGGGATTCCAGCCGAGGGCGACGGTCATATTTCTTGTTTCGTCTTCTGTACGGAAGGGTAAATTCAGTATAGACACTGCACTGCCGGACCATGGACAAGCAGCCGGCTAAATTATGGATAAGGAAGGGATTATACAATGGCTAAAGCATCGAACAAAGTCAACACTACTTCACTCGAACAAGTACTCAACCGTGAGGTTGCCAACCTGAACGTGCTGTACGTCAAAATTCATAATTATCACTGGTACGTGAAGGGCGAGCAATTCTTCTCTCTGCATGTAAAATTCGAAGAGCTTTATGATGATGTTACCCTCAAAATGGACGAGGTGGCTGAACGCCTGCTCAGCATCAAGGGCAGTCCGGCAGCAACGATGAAAGAATATCTGGAACTCGCAACCATTCAGGAAGCGACCGGCAAGGAAGATACCCGTGGCATGGTTCAGACGCTGATTGAAGACTTCGCTACCGTGGCTGAAGAGCTGACAGAAGGCATTGAACTGGCCGAGCAGGCGAGCGATCAGCCAACAGCCGATCTGTTCATCAAAATCCGCAGCGACTTGGAAAAAAATCAATGGATGCTGCGTTCTTTCCTGGGTTGATCCATCCTGTCTCATACACACAGTTCTAAATAGAGTAGAGCCTCCGGCATGGGGGCTTTATTTTTTGCTTTTTGTCGATTCGTGAAACCGGATTTGAAAATACATGTTTGTAAAAAAAATCGGTTTGTAATAAAATTAGTGAGAATCATTGATAATCACTGCGTTACACTTTATAATTATTTTAATGTGATATACAATCTAATTTTTGCTGGCATCAGGGATTACCTGTAACAATACAGCTTTCTGATTTCGCAAATCGAACAGTGGGGGGAACATTATTATGGCAGCAGATTTTGTCATTGAAGGACTGAAAGCGACGATTGAAGGAAAAGAAATTCTGAAGGGCATCAACCTTCAAATGAAGGGCGGCGAAATTCACGCCATCATGGGACCGAACGGGACCGGTAAAAGCACCCTGGCTTCGGCTCTGATGGGCCATCCCAAGTACGAGGTTACCGAGGGTACAGCCGTTCTTGAAGGCGAGGACCTGCTGGAAATGGCTGTTGACGAACGCGCGCGCGCCGGTCTTTTTCTGGCGATGCAGTATCCAAGTGAAATCAGCGGCGTAACGAACTCCGACTTCCTGCGCAGCGCCATTAATTCCCGCCGTGAAGAAGGAAACGAAATTTCCTTGATCCGCTTTATCCGCCAAATGGAAGCTAAGATGAAGGAACTGGATATGAACCCTGAGTTTCTCCACCGTTATCTGAACGAAGGCTTCTCCGGCGGTGAAAAGAAACGCAACGAAATACTTCAAATGATGATGCTGGACCCGAAGATCGTCATTCTTGACGAAATTGACTCCGGCCTTGATATTGATGCACTAAAAATTGTTGCTGAAGGCGTCAACTCGATGCGCAGCCCGGAACGCGGCTTCCTGGTTATTACCCACTATCAGCGCCTCTTGAATTACATTAAGCCGGATTTTGTACATGTCATGATGCAGGGACGGATTGTAAAATCCGGCGGTCCTGAGCTGGCAGAGCGTCTGGAAGCCGAAGGCTATGAATGGGTCAAGGAAGAACTCGGCATTGAAGATGAAACCGTAGGACAGGAAGCTTAAGAGACGCCAGGAAGGAGGAAACCACTTATGACGACACAAACCATTCTTCCGGTGGATGCACAGCTGCTCAGCGATTGGTCGCAGAGCAGCGGCGAGCCGGTCTGGCTGAAGGACAGCCGATTGAACGCACTTACGCTGGCCGCTGGCCTGGCACTGCCGAAACTGGAGAAGACCCGGATTGACCGCTGGAATGTGAACACCTATGGAACCTACAAAGCAGGCCAGGCCATCACTGCACTTAGTGAAGCTCCTGCTTCCATTGCCGCACTGATCAAGGATCAGGAGGAAGGCAGCCTGATTATTCAGCGCAACTCCAGTGCTATCTATGTACGCCTTGCACCGGAGCTTGCAGCACAAGGCGTAATTTTCACCGATTTGCAGACTGCGGTCAAAGAGCACGGCGATCTGGTGCAGCGCTATCTGCACAAGGCCGTACTGCCTGATGAGCACTCTTTAGCTGCGCTGCATGCGGCCCTTTGGAACGGCGGGGTATTCCTCTATGTGCCGAAGAACGTTGTAATTGAGACTCCGCTCCAGGCGGTTCTGCTTACCGACGATGCCGAAGCGGCTTTTGTTCCGCATATTCTGATTGTTGCTGAAGCCAACAGCTCAGTGACCTATGTCGACAACTATGTGTCGGACAAAACTGAAGCCGGACTGCACAATGGTGCGGTTGAGGTGTTCGTGGGTGCAGGAGCAAAGGTCCGTTATGCGACTGTACATCAGTTAGGTGAGGACACGACTGACGTGACTTACCGCCGCGCCGTTGTGGAGAATGACGGAACGATTGAATGGATTGTCGGCGAGATGAACTACGGGGATACGGCCAGCGACACCAAGTCGGTGCTGAAGGGCAACGGTGCAAGCTCCGATGCCAAAGTCATCGCCGTCGGATCAGGCTCGCAGAAGCTAAACTATACGACCCAGGCGCAGCACTTTGGCAAAAATACGCCGAGTGACATGATCACCCGTGCGGTGATGCGGGATGCGGCAACCTCCATTATTAACGGAATCACGAAGATCGAGAAGGGCGCAACCCGGGCCGACGGCCAGCAGACGGAAAAAGTTCTGATGCTGAGTCCTCAGGCGCGCGGAGACGCCAATCCGATCCTGCTTATAGACGAAGATGATGTAACAGCTGGCCATGCCGCTTCCGTAGGACAGGTCAATTACGAGCAGGTGTACTACCTGATGTCCCGCGGAATTTCGCGGCATGATGCAGAAACACTGATCATTTACGGCTTCCTTGCACCTGTAGTGTCGCAAATTCCACTGGAGGGACTGCGCAATCAGCTCCAATCTCTTGTGGAAAGGAAGTTAGGCCAATGATCAGCAGCGCCATCCGGGAGCAATTTCCCATACTGAACCAGACAATCAACGGGCATCCACTGGTATACCTGGACAGCGCGGCAACCTCACAGAAACCGCGCCAGGTCATCGAAGCCGTGAAGTCCTATTATGAATGGGATAACTCCAACGTGCACCGCGGTGTCCATACTTTGGGCAGCCGCGCTACAGACGCTTATGAGGGAGCCCGCGAGAAGCTGGCTAAGTTCATTAACGCCCGCAGCACGAAGGAGATTATCTTTACCCGCGGCACAACGACAGCTCTGAATATTGTAGCTTCATCTTACGGCCCTGCCAACGTTGGTGAAGGCGACGAGATCGTCATCACCCAGATGGAGCATCACAGCAACTTCATTCCATGGCAGCAGCTGGCGAAGAAGACAGGAGCAACCCTGAAGTTCATTCCTCTGCAGAAGGACGGGTCCATCACGCTTGAGGATGCCGAGCAGACGATTACGGATAAGACCAAGATCGTCGCCATAGCGTATGTCTCCAATGTTATGGGCATTTCCCATCCGGTAAAAGAGCTGGCAGCCATTGCTCACCGCCACGGCGCAGTAATTGTTGTCGATGGAGCCCAGAGCACGCCTCATATGAAGGTGGATGTTCAGGATCTGGACTGTGATTTCTACGCACTGTCCGGCCACAAGATGCTTGCGCCTACCGGCATTGGTGCCCTGTACGGCAAGAAGGCCTTGCTGGAAGCCATGGAGCCGGTGGAGTTCGGCGGTGAAATGATCGACGATGTCGGCCTTTATGATTCCACCTGGAAGGAACTGCCCTGGAAGTTTGAAGGCGGCACCCCGATCATTGCCGGTGCGGTCGGACTCGGGGCCGCAATTGACTTCCTGCAGGAAATCGGGCTGGATGAAATCCACCGTCATGAGATGGAGCTGGCCGCTTACGCGGAGCAGCGCCTCTCGGAAGTGGATGGCCTGACGATTTATGGTCCGAGAAACCGTAAAGTCGGTGTGGTGACCTTCAATCTCGGAGATGTTCATCCGCATGATGTGGCTACGGTGCTGGATGCCGAAGGCGTGGCTGTCCGTGCCGGGCATCACTGCTGCCAACCGCTGATGCGCTGGCTGGAGGTCAGTTCGACGGCCCGGGCCAGCTTCTACCTGTATAACTCAGAACAGGATGTAGATGCGCTGGTCCAAGCCTTAATTAAGGCAAAGGAGTATTTCGCCTATGAACTTGGATGACTTGTATAGACGTGTAATTATGGATCATTATAAAAATCCCCGGAACCGTGGTTCTTTTGCAGATGACGCCCTGAAGATCGAACTGAACAACCCTACCTGCGGCGACCGCATTACGCTTCAGCTCAAGGTGGAGGATGGCGTCGTGAAGGACGCCCGTTACAGCGGCGAAGGCTGTTCGATCAGCATGTCGTCGGCTTCGATGATGACGGAAGCGGTCAAAGGCCAGACCGTAGCGCATGCGCTTGAGCTGGCTGACCGGTTCTCCTCCCTGATGAAGGGGGAGGCAGTGGATTTTGATGATTACGAAGATATCGAAGCCCTTTCCGGTGTTAATAAATTTCCGGCGCGGATCAAATGTGCGACTCTGGCATGGAACGCGCTGCGCAAAGGCATAGACGTGGAAGAAGAGCATCACCAAGAACATTAAAAACAAGGAGGCTGACACCATGGCTAAGAAAGCGCCTGATATGGAAGAGTACCAATATGGGTTCCGTGACGAGCATAAGTCGATATTCCAGTCTGGTAAAGGACTTACGGCCGAAATTGTTAAGGAAATCTCCGCCATCAAAAATGAGCCGGAATGGATGCTGGATTTCCGTCTGAAAGCGCTGGAGCAGTTCTACAAAATGCCAATGCCTAAATGGGGCGGCAATCTCGACGAATTGGATTTTGACGATATCCAGTATTATGTAAGACCTTCCGAGAAACAAGGGAAGACTTGGGAGGAAGTGCCCTCCGAGATCAAAGAAACCTTCGATAAGCTGGGGATTCCCGAAGCGGAACAGAAGTTCCTGGCCGGTGTCTCGGCGCAGTACGAATCCGAGGTTGTCTACCACAGTATGCAGAAGAACCTTGAAGATCAAGGCGTAATCTTCACCGATACCGACACGGCGCTGCGGGAGCACCCGGAGCTGTTCAAGAAGTTCTTCGGCACCATTATCCCGCCTGCGGATAACAAATTTGCAGCATTGAACAGCGCGGTATGGTCGGGCGGAAGCTTCATTTATGTTCCGAAGGGCGTAAAATGTGAAGTGCCTCTGCAGGCTTACTTCCGCATTAACTCCGAGAACATGGGCCAATTCGAGCGTACCCTGATTCTTGCCGATGAAGACAGCTTCGTGCATTATGTAGAGGGCTGTACTGCTCCAATCTACAGCACGAACTCTCTGCACAGTGCAGTGGTTGAGATCCTATGCATGAAGAACGCCCGCGTTCGTTACACAACCATTCAGAACTGGGCACCGAACATCTATAACCTGGTGACCAAACGTGCCGTGGCCGAAGAGAACGCTACGATGGAATGGGTTGACGGCAACATCGGTTCCAAGCTGACTATGAAATATCCTGCCGTGGTACTCAAAGGCCGCGGAGCCAAAGGTTCTGTATTGTCCATCGCGGTTGCAGGCAAAGACCAGCACCAGGATGCAGGGGCCAAAATGATTCACTTGGCGCCGGACACCACTTCGACGATCGTGTCCAAGTCGATCAGCAAACACGGCGGTAAAGTAACATACCGTGGTCTTGCTTCCTTCGGCCGCAAGGCGGAAGGCGCCAAGTCGAACATCAAGTGCGATACGCTCATTTTGGATAACCAGTCCACTTCGGACACCATTCCTTACAATGAGATCATGAACGACAACATCGTGCTGGAGCATGAAGCGACCGTCTCCAAGGTATCCGAGGAGCAGCTGTTCTACCTGATGAGCCGTGGTCTTACCGAAGCCGAAGCTACCCAGATGATCGTTATGGGCTTCATTGAACCCTTCACCAAAGAACTGCCGATGGAATATGCGGTTGAGATGAACCGCCTTATCAAGTTCGAGATGGAGGGAAGCATCGGGTAACCTTCGGGAAACCTTGATACACCATATTATTCGGGGGATTGTTCCGAGGGATTTGATTGATCGTGCCGGGTTTGTGCCGATTCAGATTTTCTTTTAATGCAGGAGGCGAACTTATGAAGTTCGTCTTCTTCTTTTTTTGAGTTCGCGTATACATAAAATACCCGTCAGCCTTAAGTGGTGCGGGAATGTTGGAGATTTGGGTAATAACTATTATTCAAATGAGGAGGTATATCATGAAAAAAACATTGTATACTACAGCTGCCAGCATTCTTCTGTCCGCCTCAATTCTCGGTGCATGCAGTAACAATGAAACAGCAAACGAGGCAGAACCAACAGCGTCAAGTGCAGCAACTATGCCTGTTGTCGAAGCTACAGCCACTCCTGAACCTTCTGCTGCTCCCGCAGCCACGGAGGCGCAGGAGTCCGCCAGTCCGAGTCCGGACGCTACTGCTCCACAGGCATCCGAACGTCCGAAGACCCAGAAATTCGGTGAACAGGAGGGAGGGGTCTCGGGGCAAGAAGGTACACTAGAACAAGGGGATGGATATTCCCTGTATGTCTTTAAGGATTTTACATTAGATGCACAGTCTGGCCGCTTATCCCTCACTCAGGACCCTGCCTATTATGCCGAAATTGAACAATTGCCATCCGGTTACGATCTCACTGCCCTGAAGAAACAGGGACAAACTGAACTATCCGCATTTGGTAAGGTTAGCGACCATAGCGGGGAACTGTTCGAACATCCTCTGGGTTTTGCAGAATTATATCTGCAGGCTACCGGTGATAAGGGAATAGAAGATTATATGGTGTGGAAGAATAAGGCGGGGGAAGCCTTTCTTTTCCGGATACACAATTCTAAGGATAAACTGTCGAATAAATTTGCTCCATGGGTAATGGTTTCACTGTCAACGCTTGAAAGGGATTAAGAGTTGCTGAGGTAAGGAGAGTACCTAAATGAACGGGAATAACATGATTGTCATAGAGACCCCACGGCTGAACATCAGGAAATACACGGAAGAGGACACCGCTGCTTTATTCGCCATTTTGTCAGATCCCATAACGATGGCCTTCTGGCCGGCCCCTTTCAGCTCCAGGCAAACTGAGGAATGGATCGAACGGAATATCCAATCGTATATCACACAAGGCTTTGGAAGATGGGCAGTTGAATTAAAAGATACGGGCCGGCTTATCGGTGATGCAGGAATCATGAAGTCGGAATTGAACGGCAGCGTGGAAAACGATTTGGGGTATATTATTCATTCGAATTACTGGAGACAAGGATACGCCTATGAAGCAGCCAAGAGCATCTTAAGCTATGCCCTTCAGGAACTTGGGTTGGCTCGGATCTGTATCAATATGCCGGCAGATCATGCCGCCTCTGAAGGGGTGGCCATTAAGCTTGGCTTGAACAAGGAAACAGAATATAGAAACAGGCGCAACCGTGATATACTGACTTGCTTATACAGCACCTTTTAAAGTAAATCAAATCCACGAGAAGCTGTCCCTTAACAGATTGGTCTGTTGGGGGCAGCTTTTTTGCTGCTTCACGACAATCAAAAAAGAATAAGTATGCAGAATATACAAAAAAAGGTTGGCTGTTGACGATACGAAAATAGACTGAATTTTGGTTAATCTTAATCCAATAGTATTTAAGAGGAAATGGGAGCATTTAAAGCTGAAGCCAGCCTTTTCCTGCGGAAGAAGCCTGCATTTATCGGGAATAACCGTGAAAACGGTGATTTCTCCACTTTGCTGCATTAAAACAGGGGTGATAAACTGCATAAAGTCACTAAAATGGAAGCGCTAAAAATCTAACGCTTTAAGGAGGAGAGATATGGATGTTCTCAGGCAACTGCGGGGCTTTTACCGGGAGAAGCTGCATTATCTGATTCTGTCGATTTTTTGTTTGGCCGCCGCAACTGCAGTGGGGCTTATTACCCCCAATTTGTTAAGACGTTTGATTGATGAGGTTATTGTTCCCCTGAAGTTTACTGAGGTGCCCGTACTTGCTATCAGCGTATTGGCGGTAGTGTTCGTCAAAGCCTGCCTGCAGTTCGCCCATGGATTTTTTGGAGGACGGCTGGGCAACTTTCTGGCCTACCGGCTGCGCAATGCCTGCTATGAGAAGCTGCAATTCCTGTCTTTCCGCTATTATGATACTGCAAAGACAGGCGACCTGATGTCCCGGTTGACCGGGGACCTTGAGGCGATCCGGCTGTTCATCGGTTTCGGATTTGCCCAACTGCTGAATGTGTTTTTTATGGTATTGTTCGGCTCTATTATGATGTTCACGATCAATTGGCAGCTAACGCTGATCACGCTGATCACTATGCCGTTTCTGGCTGCGGTCGCATTCAGATTCGAATCCAAGATTCATCCGGCCTTTCAGGAGATGCGGCTTGCGCTAAGCTCTCTGACAACGGCTGTCCAGGAGAATGTCACCGGTGTGCGGACCGTCAAATCGTTTGCCAGAGAGGCTTACGAGGTAGAGAAGTTCTCGCACCGTAATGAACGCTATAAGGATAATCAGATTTTTGCCGCAGAGCTGTGGAGCAAGTTTTTCCCGGTGATGGAGCTGTTGGCTTCGGTCAGTGTGGCGATCTTGCTCGGGGTTGGCGGAACACTCGTGATCAAGGGGCATATGTCGCTTGGTGAGCTTGTAGCCTTTTTCAGCTTAATCTGGTATATTATCGGCCCTGTATGGGGCCTTGGCTTCCATATCAACAACTATACGCAATCCAAAGCTTCCGGAGAACGCGTGCTTGAAGTGCTTAACCAGCACATCGATGTGAAGGATAAAGAGAATGCCCGTGAGCTGGCGGCTGCTGAAGTGCAGGGTGAGGTTGTTTTTGATCATGTGACGTTTGCCTACGGCAACAAAATGCCTGCGGTCAAGGATATTCATTTCAGCGCCAAACCGGGGGCGGTCATTGGGTTCCTCGGCGGGACCGGCTCCGGGAAATCGACCATTATTCAGTTGATGATGCGGGCATACGATGTGAACAAAGGCAGTATCCGGCTGGATGGGGTGGACATCCGCGAATATAATGTCCGCAGCCTGCGGTCGCAGATTGCCACGGTGTTCCAGGAAACGTTCCTGTTCTCCTCTTCCATCCGCAATAATATTTCGTACGGCTTGAAGAATGTGAATATGGAGGAGATTATCCGCGCCGCCAAGCTTGCCAAAGCCCATGATTTCATTATGGAAATGCCGGAAGGATATGATACTGTGGTTGGCGAGCGGGGGATGGGGCTCTCAGGCGGCCAGAAGCAGCGTATTGCCATTGCCAGAGCGCTCCTGAAGAATCCGCGGATTCTGATTCTCGATGATGCGACCAGTGCCGTCGATATGGAGACAGAGCATGAGATCCAGGCCGGGTTCCAGGAGGTTATGCGCGGGCGGACCACCCTGATTATTGCCCACCGGATATCCTCGCTGCGGCATGCTGATCAGATTATTGTCATGAATGAGGGGAATATGGTTCAGCAGGGCACCCACCAGGAGCTGATCGGGGTTCCGGGTCCTTACCAGGATGTCTACCGGATTCAATACGCCGATTATCTCGCCAGGGACAATGGAAGAGGGGCAGGTGATCCGGCATGAAGCTTGAAGCAAACCAAGGGAATTCCGCAAAAATAAAGCAAAATACTGCCCGGGAGCAGACCCTGGAGGAACGGTTCGTATACAAAGACGATGATGTCATCGACAAGGCATTTGACTGGAAGCAGTTCACCCGGCTGTTCAGTTATATGAAGCCTTACGCACGGCAGATGCTGCCGCTTGTGTTGGTCATGATGATCCTCGGCACCGTTACGAAGCTGACCGTCCCTTACCTGACGAGTATGGCCATCGACAAGGCGATTGCTCCCAAGTCGGGGAATCCCAGTCTGACACTGCTGTACACTTTAACTGCCGCTGTGATTGTGCTCTATCTGATCCAATGGATCGCCGGGGTCTACCGGATCAAATATACGAATGTAATCGGACAGCGGGTGATCTATGATTTGCGCTCGGACCTGTTCCGGCATATTCAGAAGCTTTCTTTCAATTTCTTCGATAAACGTCCGGCGGGTTCAGTGCTGGTGCGGGTTACCAATGATATCAACTCCCTGCAGGACCTGTTCACGAACGGGGTCGTCAACTTGATGATCGATTGTGTGCAGCTGCTCGGAATCATGGTGATTCTGCTGCTGATCAACTGGAAGCTGGGACTTGCAGTGATGATCACCGTACCTATTATGTTTTTTGTCTCCACCAAGCTGCGCCAGAAGATCCGGATAGCCTGGCAGGATGTGCGGATGAAGAACTCGCGGATTAACTCCCATCTGAATGAGTCGATTCAGGGGATTCGGGTCACTCAGGCGTATACCCAGGAAAAGGAAAATATGAACTATTTCGACGCCATGAATATGGATAGCCGGAAATCCTGGAACAGAGCTTCGGCAATGAACCAGGCGTTTGGCCCGATTATTGAAATTACAGGCGGCTTCGGCACGATGATCCTGTTCTGGTTCGGGGCTTATCTGATCCAGACGGGTGACCTTACGGTAGGGTTCCTGGTGGCGTTCAGCACCTATGTCAGCAACTTCTGGGACCCGATCAACCGGCTCGGGCAGATGTATAACCAGCTGCTGGTGGCGATGGCTTCTTCGGAGCGGATCTTTGAATATCTGGATGAACAGCCTGCTGTTCAAGATAATCCGGGGGCAACACCGCTGCCGAAGATTAAGGGCGACATTAAATTCAACAAAGTAGTGTTCGAATATGAAAAAGGCCGGGCGGCACTAAAAGGCATCGATCTCGATGTTAAAGCAGGCCAGTCCATCGCTCTTGTCGGACATACCGGCTCCGGCAAAAGCACCATCATTAACCTGATCGGCCGGTTCTATGATATCAAAAGCGGCAGCATCACCATCGACGGCAAGGATACACGGGAAGTGACGCTGCAAAGTCTGCGCGAGCAGATCGGGATCGTGCTGCAGGATACCTTTATTTTCTCAGGGACAATCCGGGACAATATCCGCTTTGGGCGGCTGGATGCGACGGATCAGGAGGTCGAGGAGGCAGCCAAGGCCGTGGATGCGCATGATTTCATCAGCAAGCTGCCCGGAGGCTACGAGACCGAGGTCGAGGAACGCGGCAGTGCGCTCTCTATGGGACAACGCCAATTGCTGTCCTTTGCCCGGGCGCTGCTGGCCAATCCGCGGATTCTGATCCTGGATGAAGCGACAGCAAGCATTGACACCGAAACGGAGATCAAGATCCAGGAGGCGCTGAAGATTCTGCTCCAGGGCCGGACCTCCTTCATTGTCGCCCACCGGCTGTCAACCATCCGCCATGCGGATAAGATTGTTGTACTTGATCACGGCGAGATCAAGGAAGAAGGAACCCATGCCGAGCTTACGGCGCATGATGGCATCTATAACGGCTTGATCGAAGCGCAATTCCGCTTCCTGTAGCCTAGAACAGCAGCAGCCCTTTCCGGCACGTTCAAGTGTGGGAGGGGCTGCTTTGTTTTAATGATGGAGAACACGATGCCCCATAGAAGGCTCTTCTCTGAAACTTCACCGTCGGAAGTGCCGCTTAAAGAGAGCGGCAGGGGTGTCTATTGCACTTTGTACAGCAGATTACCCCATAATCCATCAAAAAAATAGAATCTATTGTATTTAATACAGCAGAATCCCGCGGAAAAGAAGCTTTGGATGCGAAATTCAGAAATCTGTTGCACCAAATACAGCAGAATGCGATTTATCACAAAAGGAAGAGCTTTCTATTGCATAAAGTGCAATCACTCCAAAAATCTCTTCAGAGTAATCTGACATCTGGCATCATCTGGCATCGGACATCGGGCTACTGGGTAATAACACTACAGTTTCTCCTTAGCGGCTAACTCTTCTATAGGTCTACCTACTATAGCACAGCCGCTGCTGAGTCTGCGGTTACTTGCGCCGCCTGCCCGCTCTGCCGGTCACGCGGACTTCGTACATTTGCGCGCTGATCTCCTGCTGCCACTGGGCATCATCTGTATCTGCGGCCAGCCTTGCCTCATTGCTCAGCCGCGCCATTTCCCAGCAGTACATGGCGTTCGCCTGCAGACAATGCCGCTGCTCGGTTTCTTCATCGCTTGTCAGTAGACGCTGACAGCTTAAGGTGTACAGTTCCGCAAGCCGCTGATGAATGCCTAGCATATTTTCCCTCCTGAAATTTTTATGAGCATAAGCAGCTTGAACAGCATCGTACAAAACTGGCTTTGAAAGCGTCCGCTTAGTTTGTTAGGATATCTTTAGTGGTACGGCATCGTACAAACTCACATCGTATGCACCCGGATACCCTCTGCTGTTATCAGCCTCGCCACAGAAATAATGATCCAAACCCGGGCGCCATACCTGATATGAAATTTTTATAAAACAAATAGAATACGCAGTTAAAAGCTTGATGTGGATCATCCACACTGGCCCCTGTGTTCGGGGTCACCGGACCAACGATTTACGGAGTTACCCTGAAGCAGCGGCAGAGGAGACAAGAGCCGAGCCGTCTGTGATACAGGGGTTACTCAAATCGATAAAGAACAAATCGCAAATCCGCTGGCGGGAGTGCTGGTGCCGCTGGAAAGTCTGCCGGACGAAGCTTTTGCCTCAGGGGCCATGGGAAAAGGGATTGTGATTGAGCCCTCGTCCGGGATGCTGACCTCGCCTGTAAACGGAACAGTTATCTGGATGTCCTGAAGAATACAGGTACAGAAGTAAGTAATGGCGAGCTTTTGCTAACACTAATCCACTAGAGGCTTAAGAGACAATAAGAAGATTGGAAGAGAGGGAGCGTAATCATGACTGATACGAAAAAAGGTTTTCCAGAGAATTTTCTATGGGGCGGGGCAACTGCCGCAAATCAGCTGGAAGGCGCATTCGATGCAGACGGCAAGGGCTTGTCCAGTGCGGATATGGTCGCTTATGTGCCCAAGGCGGAGCGCAGCAATGACCATGCGATTGAGATTACGTCCGAGCGGATTGGGCAGATTTTGTCCGGGGAATTTAAGGCACGGTTCCCAAAACGGGAAGGGGTGGATTTCTATCACCGGTACAAAGAGGACATTGCTCTTTTTGCCGAGATGGGGTTCAAGGTCTTCCGTCTGTCGATCAACTGGGCGCGGATCTTTCCGAATGGCGATGATGCCGAGCCGAATGAAGCGGGCTTGCAGTTCTATGACAATGTATTTGACGAGCTGCATAAATACGGCATTGAGCCGCTGGTAACGCTGGCCCATTACGAGACACCGCTGGGTCTGACGCAGAAATACAACGGCTGGGCCTCACGTGAAGTCATTTCATGTTTTACCCGTTATGCAGAAACCGTGTTCCGGCGTTACCAGGGTAAGGTGAAGTACTGGATTACCTTTAATGAGATCAACATGATGACCCTGAGCCCGTTCACCGGAGGCGGCGTTGTCATTGACCGGGCGGAGAACAAGCTGCAGACGATCTATCAGGCGCTTCATCACCAGTTCGTGGCGAGCGCTCTGGCTACTAAGCTGCTGCATGAGATCATCCCGGGATCGCAAATGGGCTGCATGCTGGCCCGGATGGAGAGCTATGCGAATACCTGCAACCCTGAGGATGTAAGGCTTAACCAGCATGAGAACCAGATGAATCTGTATTTTACGGATGTGCATGCCCGGGGAGAATACCCTAAATACATGGACCGCTACTTCGCCGAAAATAATGTCGTTCTTCACAAAGAACCGGGCGACGATGAGATCCTGAAGCTCCATACTGTGGATTATGTGGCATTCAGCTACTATATGACGCTGACCGTATCGGCCAGTCCGGAAGGGGAGCGGGCACAGGGCAACCTGTTCGGCGGTGTGAAGAATCCGTACTTGAAGGCTTCGGAATGGGGCTGGCAGATTGACCCGGTCGGACTAAGAATTATGCTGAACACCATGTACGACCGTTACCAGAAACCTTTGTTTATTGTGGAAAATGGCCTCGGCGCGTATGACAAAGTAGAAGCTGACGGTTCCATCCATGACAGCTACCGCATCGACTATCTCCGCCAGCACATCGCCCAGATGAAAGAAGCGATCCTGGACGGCGTAGAGCTGATCGGCTATACAAGCTGGGGACCCATTGACCTGGTGAGCATGTCCACCTCGGAGATGTCCAAGCGTTACGGCTTCATCTATGTGGATCTGGATGATGACGGCAACGGAACCTTGAACCGTTCGAAGAAGGACTCCTTCCACTGGTACAAAAAAGTCATCGCCAGCAACGGTGCGGAGCTGTAGGAGGAGCCTGGAAGCGGCTGTGGCTGAGCTGTAGCTGTGACGGATAGCGGTTTAGTGCGCAATGTGCAGAAACCAGCTGAAGATAAAAACAGGAGATTTCCAAACCGTCCGGTGAGGGAGTCTCCTGTTTTTCTTGTTTTGTAGAAGATTAGGATTGCCTTCTGTTGTGGAAGGTGCGAGTGTTTTGGACCTGCGTGTCTGCTGTGCAGGAGGGACCCCGGACTCAGAGGTCAAAAGGGTAGCGCGTGGGGAACTGCAGGAAGTGAAGTGGAATTAGTTCACTTAATATAGATGAAAACGTACTCTGCGGAGGGTTTAGTGGGAAAAAGTAGACTTAATTGAAGCGAATTCACCTAAAACGACCTAAAACGGTGGAAGTCGGTCGAATTAGTTATCCTTTTTCCCACTAAGGCTTGCTGGGAAGCGAAATGGAGTAATCAAAGTTCACTTTTTCCACTTGAGCTTACAGCCAGGCCGGATAATTGAACACATACTTTGCAAATCCAGCTCACAATTGGATTCGTCCACACACGCGCATGCGTTAACCCAAGCCCCCCCGTGGAGGAACTCCCGGGGGCCAACTGCCACAGTAAAGCTTTGAAGCTCCCGCCCTTTGCGAGGCAAAGCAGGGAGCTTCAAGGCGGGCTTAACGCGCCGAAGATTCCTTCCGTCCACCTTAGCCGCAGTGTTCCGCCAAGCTTCCGGGTGTCGTTTTACTCCATATAAATCTCAACCACTGCAATCTTGCGTTCGCGGGCCAAATCCAGAAATTTGCCTTCAATCTGTACGAGCGGCCGGAAGACGTCCAGCGGATTGTTCATGATTATCACGCCCACGTCACCAGTACTGAGCAGCACGCGTTTTCCAATGAAATTGGGCATCAGATGCTGGATGAAGGCCTGTACCGGCTTGCCGTTCAGCTTGCCGAAGCTAAGTGAGTTAATCTCACGCAATACAGAGATCAGCTCCTGCTTGGATTGGTAGATCCGCTTAGAGGTCATGGCGCTATATATGTCGGCCACGGCAGCAATCTGGGAATAGGGGTGTATATCATCCTTGGTCAGGTTATGCGGGTACCCGGAACCGTCTTCACGTTCATGATGCTGAAGTGCCACCAGGGCGGTGTAGGGGTCATCCATGGAATTGCGGATAATTTCATAGCCATAAATCGTATGTAATTTCACTTCGTCAAATTCGGCGGCAGTGAGTTTGCCCGGCTTGTTCAGAAGATCAGGGGAAATCCGGCATTTGCCGATATCAATCAAATAGCCGGCCCGGCCGATTTCGTAACACTCCTTCTTGGAATATCCAAGCCAGGTTGCTATATAATAAGAAAGCATGCCCACTTGCAGGGAATGGTTGTATGTATAATTATCCTCCCGGTCAAGCAGAAGCAGTAATGAAACCACATCCTTGTGTTTGTCCAGGGAATCCAGCGAGGGCTGAAGAATGTCATCCACAACGGCCTGGTTGAAGCTGCCCTTCGTCAACGCTTCCATATATACCGATTCAAAACCGTCAATCATGGTATCGAAATTTCTGGAAGCGGACTGAATGACGGAAGATCTGCCTGAAGGCGCAGGTTCCTCCTGGAGGACTTCGATATCAACATAATCTACTCCGTGCTGCATCAGCTTAGCGATCTCTTCGATTTGAAGCTGTGACCCTTTGGGTAATACATGAAGCCCTCTTGAGTTAAAGGTATCCATCTTCAGGTAATCACCCGGTTTCAGATCCGTTACGTGTACTCTCAATGACTATGCCACCTTACATTAGCGATTTTTTCCAGCATAGCAACAAAGCAGGAATTATTCAATGGTTTGTAATGTGAACGGGCAAAGCTCACAGGCTGCCGTAATCCTTAGCTTTGGGATCAGCCCCCAGCCACTGTTCTCCAGAGTCGCTGATGTCTTTTTTCCATACAGGTACGGATGCCTTCAGTTTCTCGATGGCATACCGGCTGGCTTCATAGCAGCTGTCGCGGTGGGCCGCAGAGACTGCGATGATTACACTTGCTTCCTTGAGGGCTACGAGTCCGGTACGGTGGGCAATAGCGCAGCGGGCATTCCACCGTTCTTCGACCTCCTTGCCGATTTCCTCCAGCTTGGCGAGGGCCATAGGGGTATAAGCTTCATAATGCAGCGCGGTTGTGCGCTGGGCGCCGGTCATTTCCCGGGTCGTGCCAACGAACAGCAGGGAAGCGCCATGATTTGCATCCAGCACTTTATCCAGCAAGGCCTCCCCGTTCAAGGGCTGATCCGTGATGCTGAACCTTCCGTCTGGGGTTGCCTGCTCCTCTGAAGCCGGCTCTCCCCCGGAGACGGGAGGAATCAGCGCAACCTCGGAAGCTTCGGATATGACGGAGTCATCCGGTGCATACTCATGGTCAATGGCAACTAAGGATACCTTAATCTGCGGAGCGGCTTCCGGATAGGACGCAGAGAGCAGCTCCTTCAATCTTCCCGCAGTAAGGGGAGACTCATGGAAGTGAAAGGCCAGAGAGGAGGAGCCCATAACCTCTGCCAGGCCGGCGAACAGACGAATTGTCACGTGCATGCTTGATTCACCTCGGAATGTATAGGATATGTAGCTTTCAATAATGATTCCAATATACCATATTGAGCTTGAAAATGTTATGCTAGGCACTATAAGATCACATGCCTGCCGCTTAAAATAAAACGGCTTTACAGGTGGGAGGGAAGACAAGCATATGGAGCGGGCATTGCAAAGATTGACCCTAATTCATACGAATGATATACATAGCCACTTTGAAATGATGAGCCCCATTGCTGCAGAAATCGCTAACCTGAAGGCAGCGGCCGGTGATGAGCCCGTACTGCTGCTGGATATTGGTGATCATATGGACCGGGCGGCGGTTGAGACTGAAGGCACCATGGGACAGGCAAATATCGATATGATCAACCTGACGGGCTATGATGCGGTTACGATCGGCAATAATGAAGGGCTGACGTTCTCCCGGGAGATTCTTTCTGCCCTGTATGCGGGGCTTCAATGTCCGGTGGTATGCTGCAACATCCTGGAGAGTGCGACCGGAGAGGCGCCCGGATGGATGAAGCGCCATGTCATTCTGAAGAAGGAAGGCATCAGGATAGGCATTACCGGGGCTACTGCAGCCTTCGCTTCGTTCTACAGGCTGCTGGGCTGGGAAGCGCTGGACCCGGAAGAAGCGCTGCGTGAACAATGTGAGCTGCTGGCTCCGCAGGTGGATCTCCTGATTATCCTTTCCCATCTGGGGCTTCCGGCGGATCAGCGGCTGGCGGAGCAGCTTCAGGGGGTTCATGCCATTCTGGGCGGGCACACGCACCATATGCTGGAGACTCCGCAGATGATCAACGGAACAGCTGTCTGCGGGGCCGGCAAATTCGGCCGTTATATCGGACGGCTTATTTTTGAGCGGGCTCACACCGGTACAGCCTTCGAACTGGTGAGCGGCCGCTGCTTCCCGGTTGATCCTTCGCTTACCGAGGATGTGCTCGCGCCTGCGGCAGCGCTGCATTTGCAGAATGGACGCGAGGTTCTTGACGAAACTGTAGCCATCACAGACCGGGAGCTTTCCCTGGATACAGAGGGGGAATCTCCTTTTGGCAATCTGCTGGCTCAGGCTGTCCGCCGCTTCACAGCAACCCCAATATCCCTGGTCAACAGCGGACAATTGCTTGGACCTCTGCCGCAAGGCAACATTACGGCAGGAATGCTGCACGCGCTGTGCCCTTCTCCGGTTAATGCCTGTATTATCCAGCTAAAAGGGAAGGACATCCGCAAGGCGCTTGAGCAGAGCAGGACTGAAGCGTTCTACAATAAGGCGATTTTTGGCTACGGCTTCCGGGGGAAGCTGCTGGGCAGCCTGGCTGTCGATGGATTAAAAATCCTGTACGATCCAGGGGTCTTGCCTTATGATAACGGTATCGCCGTTTTTGTCGGCGGGGAGCCGCTGGATGACGAGGCCGTCTATTCTGTCGGAACACTGGATATGTTCACTTTCCGCATAGGGTATGAGAGTCTTGCGGATGGAGCCGAACCGCTGTATCTGCTGCCTCATTTCCTGCGGGATCTGCTGCGGATGGAGCTGCAAAGGCCGGGAAGCCTGGATGAATGTGCAGTTCTCCGCTGGGTGGACGGGTCTGACTAACCGCGATGATTTCTTTTTCACTTTCATTTTTTCAATAATCAGGAGGATTATATGGACACGATTACAGCAATAATTCTGGCAATTGTAGAAGGAATAACTGAATTTATCCCGGTATCATCCACGGGGCACATGATTTTAACCACTAAGCTGCTGGGCTTTGACGAGCAGTCGCCGATTATGAAAACTTATGAGATTGTCATTCAGCTTGGAGCCATTCTGGCCATTGCCCTGGTGTACCGCCAGCGGATTCTGAACCTGCTGGGTATCGGACGCAGCCGTTCAGGCAGAGGCGGAGTGATGCCGGCCTCCAGATTGAATCTGATTCATGTCCTTCTCGGGATTGTACCGGCGCTTGCGGTAGCTTTTTTTGCCCGTGATTTCATTAAAGGACTCTTTGGTGCTTCCACAGTGCTCTGGGCGCTTGTCGCCGGCGGGGTGCTGATGATCGTTGCAGAATGGGTGAACAGACGGAAGATCCGGATTACCGCGCATGAGCTGGATGACTTATCGTACGGACAGGCGCTGGCGATTGGCCTCTACCAGATTATTTCCGTGCTGTGGCCGGGATTTTCCCGGTCCGGTTCAACGATCTCAGGCGGTATGCTGAGCGGGGTCAGCTACAAGGCTTCGGCGGACTTCTCGTTCCTGATTGCCATACCGATTATGTGTGCGGCATCCGGTTATGAGCTGCTTGATTCCTATCAGTATTTTACCAAAGATACGATTATGGATTTCGCGATCGGATTTGTCATTTCATTTATTGTCGCCTACCTGGTGGTGGTTGCGTTCATGAAGCTGATCCAGAAGATCCGGCCGACCCATTTCGCGATTTACCGTTTTATTCTGGCTGCGGTGTTCTGGTTGTTTATTATGCGTTAATCTATAGGCTCTTGACTAATCGCTCAAGGTAACGGTATATACAGAGAGTGTCAACTGGGGATTTTGGAACAATATAGCAATTTACCGTTAAAGGCAGGAGTGAACCAAGGTGCGTCTAGTATCCGTGAATCGGCTTCAGGCGGGAATGAAGCTGGGTAAAAAAATATATAATGACGAAGGACTGGTTCTGCTCGCGGATGGAGTAGAGCTAACGGATGCGCTGATCAAGCGGCTGGCCAAGATCGACATCGGCTATATCTACATAGAAGATTCTGTCACGGAGGATGTTGAGATTACAGGCATGCTGCAGGACGAGACGCGCACTCAGGCGCTCAAGGTGGTCCGGAGCCAGTTTCAGCAGATGTCAGGCGCTTCCGGCATTACGAAGGGGTTTTATCATCTGGACAAAAAATTCTCCAAGGTGATGGATTCCATTCTGGATGATCTGGCCACACAGGAAGATCCCATGATCATGCTGCTTGATATGCATACGGCCGACAACTACCTGTATGTTCACTCCCTGAATGTCTGCCTGTATACGCTGGTGCTCGGAATTGCCCATGGCTATAGCAGAGAAGAGCTGCGGGTCATTGGCATGGGCGCGCTGCTGCATGATATAGGCAAAACGCAAATCCCTGTCAAAATCATTCAAAAGCCCGGTATGCTCAGTGACGAGGAGTTCCGTCATATGCAGGCCCATACCGAAATCGGCTACCGGATTCTCAAGGATGAACCGAATATCCCGCTGCTCGCGGCACACTGTGCGCTGCAGCATCACGAGCGCATCGATGGTTCGGGTTATCCGCGCGGGCTGAAAGGGCCGCAAATTCATGAATATGCCAAATGGCTGGGGGTTGCGGATTCCTATGATGCCATGACCTCGAACCGGATCTATAAGAAGGCGATGCTGCCGCATCAGGCAGTTGAAGCGTTGTATGTAGGTTCAGGAACGCTCTATGAGCAGAAGCAATTGGAGCTGTTCCGGGACCGTGTGGCGATCTATCCGCTGGGTCTGACCGTCAAGCTTAGCACCGGTGAGAGCGGAGTGGTGGTCAAAATTGACCCGACCATACCGCACAGGCCGGTTGTCCGTGTCCTGCACGACCCTGATGGTGAGCCCGTGATCCCCTTTGAGCTTGATCTCGGCAGCAAGCTTTCTGTAGTGATTGTGGATGTGACCGATGAAGACGGGGCTGTGGTAAAAACCAAGTGACTTCCGGTTTGAAAGCGAGGCTGGGCAACGGGCAAACGCATAACTGCGCGCCCCATTGCTGTCCCGCTTTTTTTTATTTTCACCTCCTCTATTGGAAGTATTTTCAGCAGAAGGAGGGGCAGACAGCCCCCAAAGTGCAGTTTTTTGCCCAATCGTGGTATGATATAGGTTAAGTCAGCGTTCTTTTTCATTTATTTTGGGTTAATAATAGGAATACGTATCGAAGGAGCACCACGAAAATGAGTATATTAGAGCCATCTTCAACACCAATAAGAGAGCTGTCGCCAAGCTATGATCCATGGGACCCGATCACTTCATTGCGCAAGCATGGGCGTCATGTGCTGACCAGTGTCGAGATGACGGTGACCAATCTGTGCAACATGCGGTGTGAGCATTGTGCGGTTGGCGACAGCCTGACCACTAAAGAAGGAGACATGCTCCCGCTTAAAAATATGCTGGACCGCCTGGAAGAGGTTGAACATCTGCAGACGATCAGCATTACGGGCGGTGAGCCGATGTTCCGGGCCGGTACAGTCGAAAAAACAATTGTGCCACTGCTCAAATATGCCCGTGAGCGGGGCATCCGGTCGCAGATCAATTCCAACCTGACTATGCCGTATTCCCGGTATGAGCAGCTGCTGCCCTATTTGGATGTCATGCATATCTCGTTCAACTACATAAATGGAGATGACTTTCATGAGGTAGGGTTTGCGAACAGCGGCCACCCGGTCTCCAAGGAAGCAGCTTACCGGCTCTATGACACGATGCTGGAAAATTCCCGCCGCTTAAGCAGTGACGGGATGCTGATTTCGGCAGAATCGATGATCAATTACCGGACGCATAAAAAGCTGCCGGCAATCCATAAGCTAATCGGGGACATGGGGGCAAGAAGGCATGAAGTGCATCCGATGTATGCTTCCAGCTTTGCTTCCAAGCTCCCGGTACTGTCCCTGAAGGAAATGGGAGCAGCGGTCCATGACCTGCTGGACCACCGTGATCCAGACATGTGGATGCTGTTCGGTACGCTCCCTTTCTTTGCCTGCAGCTTTCTGGAAGAAGACCAGAAGCTTCTCCGCAGATTGCGGGAGGAAAAAAATGTTACCCTGCGCAACGATCCGGACGGCAGAAACCGTGTGAATGTCAATATGTTCACAGGAGACGTGTTTGTGACGGATTTTGCCGATATCTCCGCCTTTGGCAACATTGGCAGCGGCAAGCTGGATGATATCTTTACCGAGTGGCAGCTGAAGCATCCGCTCAATCAGAAGGTGAATTGCCACTGTGATGAAGCCGGCTGCTGTGGTCCCAATCTTCTCGTAGCCGATATGTATTATCCGAAGGTTGATTTCAAAACTAGAAAAGCGATCACTCTGTAGAAATGGGGCGTTGTTATAGTGCATACGGAATTTGAAGTAGGGAGATTGCTGCTCAATCTTTTGCTGGTTCTGGTGCTCGTAATGTTGAACGGCATATTTGTTGCAGCGGAGTTCTCGCTCGTGAAGGTGAGGCAGTCGCGTCTGACGCAGCTCGTCAGCGAAGGGAACAAGATGGCCGGATATGCGCTGAAGGTCAATAAGAAGCTGGATGCCTATCTGTCGGCTACCCAGTTCGGGATTACGCTTGCCTCGCTGGGGCTGGGCTGGGTCGGGGAACCGGCCATTTCCGAGCTGCTGGTGGAGCCGCTGATGGTCCAGATTGGGGTTACCGACCATACGCTGATCTCCACGGTATCTGTAGTTGTAGGTTTCTCGATCATTACCTTTTTACATATTGTGCTGGGTGAGCTTGCGCCGAAATCCCTGGCCATCCAAAAAACAGAAGGCTCCGCGCTGCTGTTGTCCGCGCCGCTGATGTTCTTTTATAATGTGTTTCTGCCCTTTATCTGGGTGCTGAATGCATCGGCCAATGCGCTACTGAGGCTGGTGGGAGTGGAGCCGGCCAGTGAAGCCGAAGCCGCCCACTCGGAAGAGGAAATCCGCATTCTCATGAACCAAAGTGCCAAGAGCGGTGTCATTGACAAGGATGAGATGAAGCTGATGGACAACATCTTTGAATTCTCTGATCTGCTGGCCCGCGAGGTCATGCTTCCGCGTACAGATATGGATGTGTTATACAGCAATCTTTCTCTGGAAGAAAATATGCGGATTATTACGGAGACCAAACACTCCCGTTATCCGGTGGCTTTTGAGGACAAGGACCGGATTATCGGTTTCATTCATATCACCGATCTGCTGTTTGCCCCGCTGGAGCAGCAGAATGATCTGGCATCGCTGGTCCGGCCTATCCTTAATGTGCCGGAATCCATAGAGATCAGCCATGCGCTGCGGCTGATGCAGAAGAACAAGGCCCAGCTCACACTCGTTGTGGATGAATATGGCGGCACGGCAGGGCTGCTCACAGCCGAGGAGATCCTTGAAGAAATCGTAGGGGACCTGCATGACGAATTCGAGGATGAACGTCCAAGCGTGGAACGCAACGGCGATTACATCTCCGTCGAAGGCCGCATGCTGATTGAAGATGTGAATGACCTTACCGGCGTAGTGATTGAAGACGACGAAGTCGACTCCATCGGCGGCTGGCTCTTCAAGGAGCTGGAGGGCAATCCGTCCAAAGGCAAGCGGGTAGTCGTCGGTGATGTTACCTTCGAGGTGGAGGAAGCCACACGTCTGCGGATCACCAGAATCAACATCCACCGTGAAACGCCTCACGCATCCGAAGAGGATGAAGCCGGTGAAGATGAGGACGGCCTGAAGTAGGCGAACAGCCCGGCCGCTTTAATGCATCTGTGAATATACGTGTTCTGATGGTCCGGATTTCTGCTTTTCGATTTGTTTCCGGTATGGTATGCCCCAAGCTGTCCAAGTCACATGACTTTGGACAGCTTTTTTTGTCGTGCAGGTAATTAGCCAATATACCAGCTCAGTCCGGTTAGCCTGCGGAAGGGAAGGATCCTCCCACTTAACGGCGTTCCTGTCCACAATCTTATTCCAACGAGCGCCTGCTCACCGGCTTCTTGAAAAAATTGTAGAGCGCCTAGCAACATAAAGTGGATTGTATTGGGCAGAGTGTCCCAAGGGCCGGTTTAGCGGTTCTTGGGGCTCTTTTGGCTGTTCAGTCCTGGAAGTGGCAGGTTCACGACGGCGGTTAAGCGGGCGGCGACCAGCGGAGATACTCAAGGGATTGAAAGTGTTGCCGCCGAAAATTACATACAATGGAGCGTGTCTGAACCTATCCAGAAGGCGGTATACTAGAAGCGTGGGAACGAAACATACCATATGACACAGAGCCGCAGGGAGGCGCACAAAACGCAAGAGGCGGCACTAACATAGATTACTGGCTTTATCATTAAGGAGGGGTCACCGTGTCCAAATTGGAGGGCAACGAGCGGTGGAAAACAAAAATGATCATGACCGAACATGTCGAGCAGTTCGAGGGGCAGCGTATTCTTTGAGTGTTACCCCCTGGGTTACTATGAATCGTTCCATCATATTCAAAAGTTGCTGCATGATTTAAACCTTTCGTCGTCTTCTCAATACATAACACGACGAAAATGATATAATTGTAAATATAGAACCCGACAGCGGGGAGCGGAACCTCCTTCTCGATCACACGTTCTCTCGAAGATACAAAGCCCGAATTGTAATCCTCCTTCAAACTGAGGATAAATTCGGGCTTTATACTATCCTCGAAAAGCCAATTCTATATTTTTTGATCAGAAGGAGGACCAAAAATGAAAGTATTGATTGCCATCTTGACCCTCCTGATATTCAGCATGTCGATACGTTGAAAAGATTGTCATATAATCAACAGTATGAAACATTGTATTATACCCAGTAAAAGGTGGCTAGTACCTATGAAAACAATTGCTATTATTGAAGATGATGAACATATCGGAAATATAATGGCAGAAACCTTGTCCCGTCAAGGATATGAGGTTATCCGGGCATACTCAGGCACAGAGGCAATCTTATTGCTTCAACATTGGACACCGGATTTGGTACTGCTTGATTTGATGCTTCCTGGACTAGCCGGCGAGGAGTTGCTCCCCAAAATGAAAGGGATTCCCGTGATTGTAGTCAGTGCCAAAGGTGGGACTGATGATAGAGTGAATCTTCTGTTAGGCGGCGCCTCCGACTATATGACCAAGCCCTTTGAGATAAAAGAACTGCTGGCTCGCATTACCGTTCAACTTCGTAGTCGAAGTGACCATTCTTCCGTCCTCACCTTTGGCGATTTGGTGTTAAGCATGACTTCTCATGAATTAAGCGTACAAAGCCGTCCAGTGCATTTGACAAAAACAGAATTCGCAATCATCAAAATCCTGATGCAAAACCCCACCCAAGCGATTGCAAAATCAGTTCTGCTTGAGCGAATCAGTCTGGATACACCTGACTGTATGGAAAGCTCTCTGAAGGTTCATATCAGCAATATACGCCGTAAACTCCGCGAAGTCAGCGGAAAGGAGTACATTGAGGCCGTATGGGGAATCGGCTTCAAGCTGTGTGAACACCAATCTTAACCTTTTCTTTACGATTCTCTTTACCGCCTTCTTAACATTTTCCCGGTACACTCCATACATCAATTGTAAGGAGGAAATGGAATGGATTATTGTTTGACAACCAATGGCTTGAAAAAGTCATATGGGAATTTCACGGCTTTGAATGGGCTGACGATGAAAGTACCCAAAGGCTCAATTTATGGTTTTGTTGGGAGAAACGGGACCGGCAAGACAACGCTCATTCGTTTGATTTGTGGTTTACAGCAGCCGACGGCAGGCGAATATACGCTGTACGGCAGAAAATACACCGCTAAGGATATTGTAAAATCCCGTCGTCGAATGGGTGCTGTGGTGGAAACGCCGTCGATATATCTCGATTTGACTGCGGAGGAAAATCTCAGAGATCAATATCGTGTATTAGGACTTCCATCGTTCCAAAATATTCCGGAATTGTTGCAGCTCGTGGGTCTGGGAGACGCAGGAAAAAAGAAAGCAAAAAATTTCTCGCTGGGTATGCGCCAGCGTTTAGCCATTGCTGTTGCTCTCGCGGGGGATCCGGATTTTCTTGTTTTGGATGAACCCATCAACGGGCTGGATCCGCAGGGCATCATTGAGATGCGCGAGCTGTTGTTGAAACTTAACAAAGAACGGCAAATCACCATTTTAATCTCCAGTCATATTTTGGATGAGCTATCCAGATTGGCAACCCATTACGGTTTTGTCGATCATGGGCAGATGGTTAAGGAAATCAGTGCAGCGGAATTGCAGGCAGCATGTCGGAAATGCACCCAGCTTAAGGTATCTGATACCGGGGTGCTCGCCCGTGTGCTCGACCAGCGGGGAATGGAATATTCAATCCGTACGCAAAACGAAGCCGAAATGTATGGAATACTAAACGTCACCGACCTTGTTATGGAGCTTGCAAAAAATAATTGTGAAGTCTTTTCTATGAGTGAGCGGGATGAAAGCCTGGAAAGCTACTTTATCGGTTTAACCGGAGGTGGCGAAGTTGAATAGGCTGTTATCTTCGCATTTCACACGCATGTGGAAAAGCAAAACGCTTATGTCTTGCACGGTGGGTATGATGCTGTTTGCCGGTGCAATGCTGTTGGTTATATACAGAGGAACAAGGATGCGTGAAACTAGCCTGCAGCTTAATGAACTGCCGATTTTTCTTTTTACCATTGTGATTGGCGGATTTCTGGCTGCGTTTGTGAGTCTGTTTTTAGGCACAGAATACAGTGACGGCACGATCCGTAACAAGCTGATTGTAGGGCATCGGAAGAGCGGGCTTTACCTGTCCAATTTGCTTATCAGTTTTGTTGCGGGACTGATTTTTGCGATTGTCTATATTGTCATCGTTATGGTGGGCTCCAGCTTGGTACTTGCTTCCTTTGAGGTGGATTGGAATATGATCTTGCTGTCGCTAACAAGCAGTGTGCTGTTAATTATGGCATATGCCTCTTTCTACACCATGATGAGCATGCTGTTTCAGAATAAAGCCGCAGTGGCGGTAACAACCTTAATTACTTTTTTTGTTTTGCTTATCATGGCCACCCAACTGCAAAGCCGGCTAAGTGCAGAGGAATTTTATTTGGTTGATACCCTTACGGATACAGGTAAGTATGTACAGAAGTCAGTGGCTAACCATAACTATCCGCGTGGCACAGAAAGAGCGGTATATCAGTTTTTATATGATTTCCTGCCGACAGGTCAAGCCAATCAAATTGCTATGAATAATGTAGCGGATTTTGTCAAGTTGTGGATTTACTCTTTGGTAATTACTGTGATGACTACAGTGATTGGACTGTTGGGTTTCGGGAAGAAGGACATTAAATAACGAGGAAGATGTGAAATGAAAATCGGATGTTGGCTGTTATTCGGCGTGTTCTTGTTAATCGTTATATTTCTTGTGGGAAAGGTGTACCTTATACGAAAATCCGCACAGGAAATAAAGGACTCACTTAAGGAAATAGTCACATTCGATACCAATATCTTGATTAGCACTTCAAGCCGTGACAGACAGATTCGGCAGTTGGCGGACAGCTTGAACACCCAACTAGGGTTGCTGCGCCGAGAGCGTCACCGTTACCAGCAAGGCGATACAGAGTTGAAGGAAGCAATCACAAATATATCTCATGATTTGCGCACTCCCTTGACTGCGATTTACGGTTACCTCGATTTGTTGAAAGAGGAAAATAAACCGGAATCCGTACAGCGGTATCTTGATCAAATTCAGAACCGGGCGGAGGTCTTAAAGCAACTGACCGAAGAGCTTTTTCTTTATTCGATGATCACGTCGATCCAGGAAATAAATTATCAGCAGTTGACGTTGAACAGGTCGCTGGAGGAAAGTTTGATCTCCTACTACGGTGCTTTTAAGGGGCGGCAAATCGAGCCGGAAATCAAGCTTCCGGATTCGCCGATTTACCGGTCACTTGATCCCACTGCCCTCAGCCGGATTTTTGGGAACATCTTAAGCAATGTCATCAAATACAGTGACGGCGATTTGACGGTAAGTCTGCATGGGGATGGGAAAATCACTTTTACCAATTCCGCCAAGGGATTATCGCTGATTACGGCGGGCAGGCTGTTTGACCGGTTTTATACTGTGGAAAGCGGCAGAAACTCCACAGGATTAGGGCTATCCATCGCAAAAAATTTGACAGAACGTATGGAGGGGCATATAAAGGCTTATTATCAAGACGGAAAACTAACTATTGAATTGTATTTCCCCGAAAGAAGATAATCCATTGTCCTGGAATTTGTGACGTTGATGTCCTCAGATTTTAGTCGTTTGAAACGTTAGAGCGTAGTCCCAAGGTCGTATAGGCTTTTGGGGCTCTTTTTGTTTTTTTTGTAATCAAGTCTTATTACTTGTGTGGTTGTCATAAGCTTGTTAAGAAGGCAATTTCCAGCATTGAAACATTGGGAACAGGAAAAAAGGAGGATCTCTATTATGGAATCACAAGAGAGGGTGTACTACCCTTTTCGGGGACCGTTTGATCCATGCCCACCAGTGCCGTGCAAGACTTTTGTTGTGCCGCCGAATCAATTCATTAATTTTCAGCCGCCGAATTTGCCGCAGTTTTCGCTGCCCGAGGCTTTGAGAGCAGGTACGCTGTGGCCTGCGCTTTTCAGCCCTTATGAATCCAAGAGCAAAGGAGGCAAGTAGTCCATGGAAGCAAATCCTTGCGAGCCCCGTTACTATGAGATGCTGGAACAGCTCCAGGTTCTGGATTTTGCGCTGGTGGAGCTGAATTTGTATCTGGATACTCATCTCGAGGACTTTAATGCTATAGAGCAGTTCAACCAGCTGACCCAGGAACGTACCCGGCTGGCCAACCAGTTCCAGGAGCTGTATGGCCCGCTGCAGAACTTCGGCCGCGCCTATTCGAAATGTCCATGGGAATGGAACCAGACTCCCTGGCCTTGGCAGGTCTAGCGGGCAAGTTTGCGAATGAAGTTTTGTACTCAAAACCTTTAGGAGGGATCATTCCCGAATGTGGATATATGAGAAAAAACTGCAGTATCCGGTGCGTGTCAGCAAATGCGACGTACGGATGGCGCGTTATCTAACGGAGCAGTACGGAGGAGCAGACGGGGAACTGGCAGCTGCGCTGCGGTATATGAATCAGCGGTATGCCATTCCGGATAAAGTTATAGGCGTGTTGACGGATATTTCAACCGAGGAATTTGCCCACCTGGAAATGATCGCCACGATGATCTACAAGCTGACAAAGGATGCGTCTGTGCAGGAGCTCGAAGCCGCCGGGCTTGGCCCGAACTATGCGCAGCGCGACCATGCGCTGTTCTACCAGAATTCGGAGGGCGTGCCATGGACAGCTGCGTACATCCAGGCCAAGGGAGATCCGCTTGCAGATCTCTACGAGGACATCGCTGCCGAAGAAAAGGCCCGGGCTACATACCAGTGGCTGATCGACATGACCGATGATGTGGATCTGCAGGACAGCCTCAAGTTCCTGCGAGAGCGGGAGATTGTGCATGCGTTAAGATTTAAGGAGTCGGTGCAGATTCTTATTGAAAATAAAGATCAGAAAAAAGTGTTTTGACAAGATGTACAGACAGAGGTAAATAGTAAATTTAGCTTGTTAAGGGGCCGCAGGTGTTGTACATCTGCGGCTCTTTTTTTTCCACGAGTTACATACAATCTGGTTCTGGACTTTGTACTAAAAAGAGCGCCTCTGTAACCAACATTTCCTCTTTGCATCTGGTTGTCGGTGTAGATATTACCCGGCAGACACATGTCGCTCGTGCAGTGAGCTACCGGGGATTGCTTTGGGATCACCACTTGAGTTCGGTAACCATGACGAGGGCTTTTGCCTGTTATGGAAATCGCTAAGAGAGACATGGAGACGTGCAGAATATGGAGTAAGCTGGGTGATATACCCTCACCTTTATTTCTGCATGCCCTTACATTGTTCCAAGCCACCGCCTCCTCTGTTTCCTTCTTATCTCACGATTAGCAAATGGTGAAATCCTACGAATTCATGGGCCTGAGTGAGAAAACTAAATCATATTGAGGGTGCGTAATGCGTTTCGTTACTCTAATCATCTCTTTCGGTGACATTTACGATGAAATCGTAATTGCTTTATGCATGTATGAGGAAGCCACTCGAAAAAGGCTATGCGCTCTGGCTTGGTTTCTTGCGTATGCTTGTAAGTTCAAAAGCCTCTTTAGAAATCCCCAGTTCTTGAGCCTTCTTCTTTTTAATCACCATGGCTTGTTGTAAGCTAGTGGCTTGAAATTCAATTGTAATGCCCTGGGGATCCTCAAATGCATAGTAACTTTTTTTATTGGACATAAACTAGCGCCTCCTCATCATATTCTCGAATGATTTTGCCTGGCCATGTTTGTCTAAAATAATTCTCCTTTCTCAAATAAGTTCGGTAGATATGGCAAATCACCCCAATAGTATGCGTCTCAGCATAGAGAACTATGCGAGAAGGCCCGCCTTATAAATCAACAACGAACTCCAGTCATATCCTGCAGTTGCAGAGAAAAACATGAATCAAGACTTTACAATGGCCATTGGAAGATTGGACCAACGTTTTCCGTTAGTTTAATCTTCCAATTGGATCCCATTAGCATAACGAACGAACTTAGCTTATTTACTTTTTCAAGAATCAATAAATATTATTAACAATAGACATTTATTCGGTAATCTTTTTCCTGATTTTTCTCCAGAAGCCGTTATTTCTCCAATTTATATGCTTCTCATTGTAAATTAGCAGACTATAGGAGGACCAAAGCATAGATGTTCGAATAATTGCATACGCGCCAATGGCGATCAAAACGACGCAAACCGGGTAATACGGGACTAATGCTCCTTCGGAGATCCCCTTTCTCTCTAGCAAAAAAGCCATTCCACCAACCGCCACCATCCCAACACCAACTATGATTACGCTTACATACCTACTCTTCAACCGATTCAAACGTTCCATCAATAGCTTCACATAACCCTGATCCAGCATAAGAGCTTCTTTCTCCAGTACGTGGTACCGTTCCTCGTCTTTAAGTATGGCGGATGCAAGAGTAATGACGCCTCCTGCCGCCAACAAAATAATAAGAAAGGAATAAACGACCGGCTCCTGTCGAAACATCACATACGGTAAACAAGCCATAATTAACAGGAACACACCTGACGCAATACGATTAGTTGACTTCTGCTGATGACTCAAATACCCTTCCGCCATCTCTTGGCTGACATAATACCCACGCTCTTCAACACCGGTCTTTACCTTGCTCTCCTTCAGCAAATAATCGATGGACACCTCGAACAGGTTGCCGATCATTAGCAACTTTTCGGTTTCGGGGAACCCTTGTCCGTTTTCCCACTTGCTGACTGCCTGTCTGGTCGTGCATAGTTTTTCGGCTAGCACTTCCTGGGAATAACCTTTTTCTTTTCTAAGTTGCAACAATTTTTCGCTAAAAGACATTGGCTTGCTCTCCTTTGCTGTTTGTTACCTTTATTTTAGAAAAACAATGGAGTCAATGCTATATGATTGAGGTTGCGTTTGCGCCACATACAGTTGCAAATGCGTAACAGTCAGAAAATCGGGTTCTTAGGCTTTCATCGTAACCTGCCCGTTAGAATTCCTGTAAAATGAATAATTTGGACTTTGTACAAAAAAGAGCACCTCTGTAACATGGGAGTTGGATACGGATCTGCAGCCCTTTTAATCTCACCATCTAGGAGGTCGCTCTACTATGAAGTTTAAAGCTCAAGACAAGCACAATCAACGTATTGAAAACATGTCCTCTTTGCATCTGGTTGTCGGTGTAGATATTGCCCAACAGATGCATGTCACTCGTGCAGAAAGCTTGTTTTTCAGTCCAATACTATTTTTCATAGGACATCAGATTCCTCGTGAATCTAATCAGTAAAACATAAATGATAACCTCAATGTGCAGAAGAATTTGCTCACTTGAAAATGATTGCCACAATGATATATAAATTAACAAAAAATGCATCAATTAGTGAACTTGAAGCCGCCGGGCTTGGCCCGAACTATGCGCAGCGCGACCATGCGCTGTTCTACCAGAATTCAGCGGGTGTGCCATGGACAGCAGCATATATCCAGGCCAAGGGAGATCCGCTGGCCGATCTCTACGAGGACATCGCTGCCGAAGAAAAGGCCCGGGCTACATACCAGTGGCTGATTGACATGACGGATGATGTGGATCTGCAGGACAGCCTCAAGTTCCTGCGGGAGCGGGAGATTGTGCATGCGCTGCGGTTCAAGGAGTCGGTGCAGATTATTATTGATGAGCGGGAGCAGAAGCGGGTGTTTTGACTATGATGTATACACAAATTAAATAGATAGTTTGATAAGAAGAGCCACAGGAGCAGCATCTGCGGCTCTTCTTACATTTCCCGCGACTATTGGCAGTCTAACACATACTTCAATTGGATTCATGCAACGCGGGCCGTACTTTTCCCCAGGCTTGCTTTACTTCCAACTGCAGTGGACACACTCGCCCTTGACTAAACACTTGCCAGTTCCTGTTCGGGACCTTCACTCTGGAGATGACGCCCAGCTGGGCGTACTAAACAAAAAGACTATCTCCAATAGGAAATAGCTTTTTTGTTAGTACGTTCCAGTTTATTTGGATGGATAAAATCCCTTCAGCACATCACGCATATCCTGCTTGATGTTGATATCTGGACGCTTTTCTTTAGCCAGGGCTTCAGCCTCATCAACAGTTGCAGCAAGGCCTAATTCAAGCAGTACACCCGTCGCAACCGTTCCTGTTCGATTCCGTCCTCCAGCGCAATGGAAATAAACCGTCTTTCCGTTATTCACTGCTGCTGTAACCGCATGGATCGCTGCTTGAACCGAACCTTCCTGTCCGCTCTCATCTTCCACAATCGGAAAGTGATGACGGGTCACCTTGGTAGGAAAGCCTTCAGCCTTGGTACCAGTATCTCTTAAGTCAAACACATCGGAAATTTTCTGCTCTTGAAGGGCTTCAAGTAGTGCATTCTCACCGCCAATGTACACTTTACCTTCGATCAGCTCATGATAATTTGCCATTATAGTTCTCCTTATTGTTATTCTTCATTATTTCCCTGTTTCAGCAAATTGTTTGATGCGCTCGCCCACTTGATCACGAACCCTCTGGAAGACCGCCCACTTCTCCTCATCTGTACCTTGTGCTTTCGCCGGGTCATCGAATCCCCAATGTTCACGTTTTACTTGAGGCGGGGTGATGGGGCATTTATCTGCTGCATCACCACACAATGTAATGACGAGATCGGAGCTATTCAGCAGCTGCGGATCAATAATATCTGACGTTTGACCTGAGATATCTATACCTACTTCGCTCATCGCCTGGACGGCTTTAGGATTCAAACCATGAGCCTCAATGCCGGCACTGTATACGTTCCATTCATTGCTCAAATATTTCTTGGCCCAGCCTTCAGCCATCTGGCTCCGGCAGGAGTTTCCTGTGCACAAAAAATAAATAGTTTTCTTATCCATGAGTCGTAATCTCCTTTAAGTTTAAAATAGGGTCAATGCTACATAGAGGCCAAGCAGCGTGATAAACAATGCAGGGATCGTAAGAATAATGCCTGTCTTGAAATACGTTCCCCAAGATATTTTCACGCCTTTGGTGGACAACACATGCAGCCATAGCAAGGTGGCCAGTGAACCAATGGGTGTGATTTTCGGTCCCAGATCAGAGCCGATGACATTCGCATAAATCAGGGCTTCCTTAACCAGTCCAGAGGTGTGTGTAGCATCAATGGCTAGTGCATCAATCATAACGGTAGGCATGTTATTCATTACAGACGAGATGACTGCGGCGATAAAGCCCATTCCCATCGTTGCCGCAAGCAGTCCCTGATCCGCAAAGGTCTGAATGAGTTTAGCCAACACATCCGTAAGGCCCGCATTCCGCAGCCCGTAAACGACGACATACATACCGATGGAAAAGAATACAATTGCCCAAGGGGCCCCTTTGACCACTTCCATAGTCGGTACTGCAGGACTTCTTCTTGCCATGAGTAGGAAAAAGATCGCGATGATCCCTGCCACCACAGAAACCGGAATGTTCAGGAATTCACTGACGAAGTATCCCACCAGCAAAACCGCAAGCACCACCCACGACAACTTAAACATCTGCTTGTCTTTAATAGCCTCTTCAGGTTTTTTCAGCTGTGAGTTGTCAAAGTTCCGCGGAATGCTTTTCCGGAAGAAGAGATAGAGTACAAAAATACTTGCACCCAATGAAAATAAGGTAGGTATCAACATCCGCCCGGCGTATTCCATAAAAGTGAGTCCAAAAAAGTCAGCCGATACGATGTTTACTAAGTTGCTGACAACCAGTGGTAAAGAAGTAGTATCTGCTATGAAGCCACTGGCAATGATGAAAGGAAATACTTTTTTTTCGTCAAAATGGAGTGCGCGAACCATCGCCAGCACAATCGGAGTTAAAATAAGTGCCGCACCATCATTGGCGAAGAACGCGGCTACTATTGCTCCCAGAATGGTGACATAAATGAACATTCGCGTCCCGTTTCCACCGGCAACTCTAGCCATATGGAGGGCAGCCCATTCAAAGAAGCCGATTTTATCGAGAATCAAGGAGATTAAGATAATTGCCACAAATGCTAATGTAGCATTCCAGACAATCAGAGTAACGTTAAGAACATCGTTAAAGTTGACTACTCCTACAAGCAAGGAAAGTACCGCTCCGCCGCAGGCAGACCATCCAATGGACAAATTTTTAGGCTGCCAAATGACAAAAATCAATGTGACTATAAATATAAGACTTGCCAGAGCTACCAAGTTACTTCCCCCAGTTGATGTCTAAATTCCACGCATCTCAACACCCCTCCAAAGAGTTAAGTTCAATCTCGGACATTATTATATAATTATACACTTATATATTCAACAACAAAGATGTTATTCGCAGCAGACAACATTAGACGGCTTATTCAAATTAGATAAAACTGAACTAGCATCTGGTGTAAGATTAAGAATGGCCTTAACATGGGGCTTATCTTCAATATTTAAAGAATAGTAAACCCACTGTCCCTTTTTCTGTTCCTTTACCAATCCACTGCTTTTTAGTTTGCGTAGATGCTGACTAACGGCTGGCTGTGAGATGTCAAAAAGATCCACGAATTCACATACACACCACTCTCGCTCTTTTAAAAGTGTTAAAATCGTGAGACGTGTTTTATCTCCAAGGAGTTTTAAATCTTCTGCAAGATCATTTAGTAAATCCATTTAAAAATCTCCTCTCCCCGTATATATAAGACGATACTTATATTCTAAGACCTTTATGATCCATTATCAACTAAGCAAAATTAGTATTTGCAATTTGCAATTAATTACGCTATAACTTTATCAAGAGGTGAAAACAATGGAAACTCCACGAGAACTATTCCAAATCATGACCCGGCGTTTAGGATTGCTCAATAAAGACTGTTGCAGCGTAGGGGGATGTAATCTTTCCGCGACCCAAAGCCACCTGCTGTATGAGATAGATCGGAGCCATAATCCTTCCATGCAACAGGTCGCTGAAACACTTGGCACTGATATTACTACCTTCAGCAGACAAGTTCAGTCTTTGGTGAAAATGAACTTGGTTAACAAGACACCTGATCCCACGGATCGAAGAATCTATAACCTGTCACTTACTCCAGAAGGAAAAATGGTGGCTACAACCATTGATCATCAAATGAATGCATACCTGAATGAAGCTTTCTCACACATGAGTGAGTTTGAAGTAGAAACCTTACTACGATCCATTAAGCTTTTCAACGAAGCTATGGGGAAATCCAGTAATTGCTGTGCCCCTGTAAAAGGGTGATTTCACTTCGTTAATACTTGCAATCTGCAAGTTTATTGATGCATATTTAATGACTAGGAGGGTTTAAAGATGCTCAGAGATCTATACGTAACCGAAATTCTACACAAACACCGGCAGGAGGAATTACATCAAGTTACACTCCACGCCTGGAAATACCTTAAGAAAAAAGACAAATTGGAGTGGTCCTTTTCCCCTTTGTTTTTTCGTCCGAAACAATCTGCTTGCTGCGAACCATGCTGCTAGTTGAGCAAAGCCGAAAGAAAAATCCAATCATAATCTCTATAAGGAGTGTTTAATCTTGAGCAAACTTACAAATGACCAGATCCGCCAGAATGTACGTGGGCACTATCGAAAGATTGCTGTAAAAAAGGTCGAAGCTGCCTCTTCTTGTTGCGCCCCTGCTGACAGCTGCTGTGATTCACCTGCTGGCTTTGATGCCATATCCGCTAAGCTGGGTTATTCCAGCGAGGATTTGGCAGCTGCTCCTGAAGGCGCAAATTTAGGCCTTGGATGCGGTAATCCCCAGGCTATTGCTGAACTGCAGGCGGGTGAACATGTTCTGGACCTCGGGAGCGGTGGCGGATTCGATTGCTTCCTCGCCTCCCGGCAGGTAGGGGAGCAAGGCCATGTTATCGGAGTAGATATGACACCTGAAATGATCAGCCGTGCAAGGGATAACGCGGTTAAAGGAAAGTTTAACAACACGGAATTCCGGTTGGGTGAAATTGAACATCTTCCCTTAGCCGACAATTCGGTACATGTCATTATCTCCAACTGCGTGATTAACCTCTCACCAGACAAAAAGCAAGTATTCCGTGAGGCCTATCGTGTCCTTCAGCCCGGTGGACGTCTGGCCGTATCTGATATCATAACAACAGCTGAGCTTCCCCCTGAGATCAAAAATGACCTGGACGAATTATATTCCGGTTGTATCTCCGGAGCTTCTTCCATTGCAGATGTAGAATTGATGCTTCAAGAAAGCGGCTTTAAGGAAATCAGTATTGAGCCAAAAGACGAATCCAGGACATTCATCAAAGACTGGGTTCCCGGTGCGAATGTTGACCAATACATCGTTTCTGCTGTAATTAAAGCTAAAAAGTAAGCTATAGGGGGATTTCATATGATTACTACGTTAACTGTTCGTCAGGCCACTCCAGTGGATATCGAAAGTATCCTTCGCATCTACAATCAGGGGATCGAGGAACGGATCGCTACACTTGAAACAGAGTCGAAAGACTCCTCCTATATGAAAGCATGGTTTAAAGATCACCATGGCCGCTTTAGCGTTTTGGTGGCTGAAAAAGAAGGTGAAGTGATTGGCTGGGCCTCCCTGAATCCGTACTCCCACCGCTGTGCTTATAATGGGGTCGCTGATCTCTCGGTTTATATTGATCGCGGCTTTCGTGGGCAGGGTGTAGGGAGCTCTCTCTTGGAGTCTTTACACAAGGTCGCAAAGGAAAACCGCTTTTATAAAATCGTTCTCTTTACTTTTCCATTTAACCAGAGCGGCCAGGGATTATATCAGAAAATGGGTTATCGACAGGTTGGTGTTTTTGAGAAACAGGGGATTATGGATGGAGAGTTTATTGATGTAATGATTATGGAGAAACTTCTTTAAATCAAAATCTAAAAATGTGTTGTTTGTGATTAAAACAAAATGCTCTCGCTAAAAAAAACATCTCTGGCGGGCTTAGTTCCCCGTGAATCTAACCTGTAAAACATAACTGATAACCTCAATGTGCAGAAGAATTTGCTCACTTGGAAATGATTGACACAATGATATATAAATTAACAAAAAAATGCATCAATTAGTGAACTTGAAGCCGCCGGGCTTGGCCCGAACTATGCGCAGCGCGACCATGCGCTGTTCAACCAGAATTCAGCGGGTGTGCCATGGACAGCAGCATATATCCAGGCCAAAGGCGATCCGCTGGCGGACCCCTACGAGGACATTGCGGCCGAAGAAAAGGCCCGGGCTACATACCAGTGGCTGATCGACATGACCGATGATGTGGACCTGCAGGACAGCCTCAAGTTCCTGCGGGAGCGGGAGATTGTGCATGCGCTGCGGTTCAAGGAGTCGGTGCAGATTATTATTGACGAGCGGGAGCAGAAGCGGGTGTTCTGACAATGATGTATACACAAATTAAATAGATAGTTTGATAAGAAGAGCCGCAGGAGCAGCATCTGCGGCTCTTCTTACATTTCCCGCGACCCGCGAGTTACATACAATCTGGCTCTGGGTAGTTCAACAGGGCTTTTTTTGACCGTCTAACAATCCGTACAGGGGGCATTACCAGCGTAGCTGTCACCAGGAGGGGGAAAGGGGATGCACCAATTGAACGCGACCCGGTTGGGACTGTACTGGCGGATGCGCTCCTCCACGATCTCCATGTCCGGATACTCGTCGCGGTGCTCGCTAAGATAGGCTATCTCTTCTTTTGGCAGTCCGATTTGATCTGTCGTTGTTGGAATGGCAGATGCGTCCTGCCTCTGATGTCCATAGCCTCGATAACTTTCTCAGTCTTCAACGGCTTGGAATTCGCTTCGCCTTTTCGTTAAACAGCTGCACGAGTTTTGCAGCCAGCGCCTTGCCGCTTCTTGCTTAAAGCCTGTTTTGAAAGTAAACTATAGGGACTGAATTGAAATCGAATATGCGATCTGCTGCCCCACCGAATCTTAAATATTGCGCGGGTGGGCGGGATGGATACGCCCTTCGTGATCATGCTTGTCTGGCGTTCCTAGAGACTTGGACCCTCGACGAACTGTAGATAAGCAAAACGTACGATTAGTGAAGAGAACAGGAGAAATGTAAGCTTGAAGAAGACATTTACTAGATACCAACCCTTTAATTGTCATATATTCAAACGAATTCCTTTGTATCCGAACTCAATACCAAGTTATTTTTCAAAATTTACGCTTCCGAATCCATGAGACCGATGAGTCCCTGGATCGGCTGTCGTCTATATAAACGAAGGCATAAATGAACACAAACTAATTTGACGAAGAGGTGATTTGAAAATGGCATTAACGTCCACATTCACGAGCTTCAACCTGCCTGTAAAAAACGTAGAACAATCGAAAGCGTTCTTCACCGGACTCGGATTCGAGCTCAACCCGCAATTCCCCGAGAATGAGAATTCGGTAGCCATCGTGATCGGCGACAACCTGCAGGTCATGCTGATCAATCAAGCATTCTTTAATACGCTCACGGAGAAGGAATCCGTCGATACGAGCAAGTATGCGCAGATGACGATCGCATTGGCTTTCGAGAGCCGGGAAAAGGTCGATGAAATCGTGAATACCGCGGTCTCCTTAGGCGGGAAATTGCACGCTGAACCTGAAGATCATGGGTTCATGTATCATTGGGGCTTCGTGGACTTGGACGGCCATCTGTGGGCTATTAACTACATGAACATGGATGCGGCACAAGGTTGAGGCTAACGAAGAGCACGCTCGTACTAGGGTTCAAAAAGAAAGACGCCGGGCATCTTCCCCGGCGTCTTCTTCGATGATTAGTTTTGTTCGGTATAGGCTTTGAAATTGTCCATGATCGCTTGCCAGCCTGCTTGCTGGAACTCGACGGGATTGGAGCTTTCCGCGTGATCCGTCGCCATCACAAACTAAAAGTATCTTCGATAAAGTTCTCTCCGAGAGTGCCACGCAGTTGTGCGTAGACTTGAGTGGTCGATGCTTTTTCATGACCCAGCATTCCTTGTATGAAATCTGGGAGCAGAAGCGGGTGTTTTGAGCGAATGGGGTTTGACGCAAAGGAGTAAAGCTGCCTTTTGGGGCTGCTTACTCCTTTTTGAATTAAAAAAAGGAAGCTTACGGTTTCCCATCTGGGTTCCCCCTTATGCGGAAGACCATAGAAATGAGAAGAAGCACCAAAGGTACTCCTGCACATATGATCATTCCAAAATACCCCGATACTTTATCCATGTTACCCATTACAACAAAATTTTGGGGATACATGCTTAAGGCAAATATGAAAATCAACGGGAGATAATAAATGTATCCGTTCCATTTTTGGGTGAGCTGGCTGATCCCGGCTACAAGATAAAAATAATAATTTGCGGCGGTCATGAAAATTTTGATCGTCCACAAAATGATAAAAAATATTTCAAACCGTTCCAGGAACGCTCCGGGGAACTCAATTTGCTGTGCAAAAGAAACGACTGGCCATTGCAACCGGGAAACTTCTTCAACCGACATACATCCAATGACCATTGTTACCATCAAGACATACAAAGCCATTGCAATCGAGTAGCCAATTCCCCCCGCCTTCCATGCTTTTTGTGGATTGACCATAAAATTAGTTAAAATGAGCATGGATTCAAAACCTAATGCCGAAAAAGGTACAACTTGAAGAGATTTGAAGATCGGCCGCCATCCTTGATGAAAAACAGGGCGTAAATTATCAAGGTCAAAATGATTGATATTGAGAATGATCAGCAATAAATAAACAATAAAGGTTAAGGGAAAGAAAAGCTCGACCAACCGGACCATCGCCTGAAGACCGCCTGAGGTCAAATAACCAACAAGCAGAAGAAACGGCAAGAGAATCATGCTTACCGGGGTTCTCTCCAATGCAAGGGCTTTGATGAATTCTGCCATCATTCTGGATACAACAGAGCAGATCATCACGCAATATACCATGAACGCAATATTGATAAGAAGGCTGATAAATTTACCTGCGATCACAGAATTGAGCTCATAGAACGTCTTCCCTGGAAATCGCTGACACAATTTCACGTTGATAAAAACGGCGCCTAGACCAAACAGACTTGCCAGCAAAAGCCCCTGCCACACGTCAGGCGTTTGCGTCTGTTCCGCGATGGTTCGTGGTAAACTGACAATTGCCACAGCGTACACGGTCGAAGTTACTGTTAATAAAGCTTGTATAGTGGAGATTTTTTCCTGTTTCGAGGAAGGTAAGTTGGGCATTACGCTCCCGCTCCTTTTGTATAAGCACCTGTCCGTTCAATCTGTACTTTAACCTGAACATCGACCGGTATTTTACTGAATGTATCCTGCCAATGGTCTTTTACCTGATCCCAGTAGGCGGGATAGTTCACTTTTACCTTTCTACCGAAACCGGCTACATCTGCTCTCATTTCTTTTTGGAGCTTGTGTAACGATTGGAGCACTATCTGTCTGATTTCGCCTTCCACCGTTTCTTTAGCGGTTCGGATGAACGGTTCCTTCAGGAGCTCCGCAGAAACAACGGAGGTTTCGTTTAATTTGATATCTGTTTTGATACGAACCGTGAATGAGAGATCTTCTCCATTAACATGGGGGATAAGCTTACTATGAGCATCCTCAACTTCAAAGACCATGTGTTGTTTCGTCTTTGGGTCCTCAACTTTAATAATGGAACCCTTCGAACTTCCCAGCATCCAGTTGATCCCGATAACATCCTTTTCATTAACCCAGCTAACAAATTTCTTCGTTGTGCCGCTGACCAATGCTGCGCCTGCCAATTGGTTGCTTTCATTGGTTACCAGACGCTGAATGATGAAGTCAGTTCCTTGCGAAATATGAATAGAAACTTCCCCTAACCGAGTTTTACGGGGTATTTTGGAGTTGAGGACACTGTTTGCGGCCAGTTCTTCAAGGTCAAAGGCAGGCATGTCTTTATGTTTGCCGAGCTTAGTGAGTGCTTCTTTTGCGTTGCCCTTCACGATCATAACAAGGGATTTCCGGCTCGGCTTATAGGAACGGGTAAATGTATCTAATAATTCATCAATTCTTGTTTTTTTTAGTGCTTGGTCACTAATCAGAACTAGGCGAATAAAATTATATAAGGGAGCATGGGACACTAGTTTTGCCTGATCCCTGGAGGCAGCTTGAATGGAATCGTTATCCAAGGTTGTTACATTGGTATACGTATTTTTTTTGGATTTCTGCGCTATTAAATGCTGATAGGTAAGTTCCAGCATATCCTGGTTCGTATCAATGGCAACGCCTTGAATGATACTCAGCTTATCGATCTCCTTGCTGTCCCAGCAACCGGTGAGAAAGGCACAAGCGACACATGCGGCAATACATTTTCGTACCGATACGATCCGGCGGGACCGAAAGGTGAAAGCGATCATAGGCTCACCTCCTTTTCCTGTTAGCGGATGTTTCGTCCTGTGTCTTAAGCATTAAAGGACGCTTTTTGAGATATTTAAAAGGAACCCTAACCAAAGTATCTTGTTGATCTCTTAAGCGGATTGGGGCTAGGGGTGACATGTAAGGAACCCCAAAGCTTTTGATCTGGACCATGTGCGCACCTAAAAAAATAAAGGCTAAAATCACACCATAGAGACCATAAATCGCTGCAATGATCATAATAGGGAATCGAAGGAGCCGAATTCCAATACTGCCGCTGTACTGCGGGCTTGCAAAGGATGCAATGGCAGTAAGACCCACGATAATGATCAGAAAAGCACTTACGACCGCCGCCTCGACGGCTGCTTGTCCAATAACAAGGCCGCCTACAATACCTATAACCTGTCCTATGCCTTTGGGCAGCCGCAGACTTGCCTCGCGCAATATTTCCAATGATACCTCCATAATTAAAGCCTCCACAAAAACGGGAAAAGGAATTCCCTCTCTTGAGGAAACGATAGATATCACCAGCTCGGGCGGGATCAGTCCAGGATGGAAGGAAATGAGTGCGACGTACAGCGAAGGGAGGAATGTCGCAATGAAAAGGGCCGTTAAACGAAGCAAACGAAAAAATGTTCCTAAAGGAAACCGCTCGTAATAATCCTCCGGGGATTGGGCCAGCATCCAGAAGGTCATGGGAGCTATCAGAGCAAAAGGTGTGCCATCCAGGAGAATGACGACTCTTCCGGACATTAAAGCAGTGATTGCTTTATCCGAGCGTTCAGAGGCTTGAATCTGAGGAAATGGAGACCATGAACTTTCCTCAATCCATTGCTCAATAATCCCGGTGTCGGAAGCATCATCCACATCAATCGATTCGACTCTTCGTTTAACTTCCTGAACCAGCTTCGGATTTGCGATATCCGATATGTACAAGACCGCTAATTTTCGGGAAGTTCTTCTTCCTATCCTTATTTTATCAATTTTGAAACTGAGATCTTTGATGTGCCGTCTTATCATGGCCAGGTTGCTTTCCAGATCCTCGATAAAGCCTTCTCTCGGCCCTCTCACCAGAGTCTCGGTGCTTGGTTCTTCAACACTACGCAATGGAAACTTGCCCGTAGAAACAACAAAAAATTCATCGTTTCCTTCGATCAGGAGACAAGTATTTCCTGATAACACTTCAATCACGCATGTTTCAATATCTTTTGCTTCTTTTGTACTGATCGTAAAAGCAGTCTGCTGTATCAATTCCTCCTTCAGTTTTTCCGGATTAATTTGGGGATGTCTTTCACGGATTCCGGTTGCAATGAGTGGCTTAACGATATGTTCGTTTAGCATACCTGTATCTGCAATTCCGGAGAGATAGACCATAGCTACATCAATTCCCGGCTGTCCCGCATGCATTTTTTTGAAGACGATATCAGGGAGATGGCCCAGGGTCTTTTTTAGATAATCTAAGTTCGCCTCAAATGAGCTTTCCATGATGACCTCCTTCGAAATCTTCAATATGTATACATGTAATATGTACAAGATAAGGATAAATATCCGTGTCTTTGTGGCGCCCTCATGCAAATCATGCCAGATTCCGGCATAGTACCCAGAATACTTCCTTAAGCTGCTGATCACCGCCGTTTATGCGATAATAACACTACCAGCATCCTTTACGCTTATAGAGAACGGAGGAAGGAAAGAGTAATGGCATTTGAGTGGTGGCAGGGATTTGTCCGGGCCTGGCGGGATTACCCGCTTCCGGAAGGGGCAAGGATTGGTGGACGTTATAAGATAGAATCTCTGTTGGGGCAAGGGAGCTACGGGCTGACTTACCGGTGCCGGGACACTAGGGATGGGGCTCTTCTGGCCGTCAAACAGTCGAGGCCGAGCAAGAAAGCGGTGGGCAGGGAAATGCTTCGCAAGGAAAGTAATATTTTGCGCTCCATGGATCATCCCAACATTCCTGCATGCCGTGATTTTTTGGAATACAAAGGCTCGAGCTGGCTGGTAACCGATTATATTGAAGGAAACACGCTGGAAGAATTGATCTTTGACGGGGGTATCGTCTACGGGGAGCGGGAGTGTCTGGACACGACCTTGAAACTGATGGAACTGGTGGCCCATGTCCATGCTCGTGGATATGTTCACCTGGATCTGCGCATTCCTAATGTGATCCTTACACGGGAAGGAATGTACTTAATTGATTTCGGGCTGGCAAGGCGGATCGGCGAGGAAGAAACCTTGCTTGGTGATCGGAAGCCGAAGACAGGGGAGATACCGGGACGGATGCCGCCGGTTATCGCCTCGGATTTATATGACGTCGGACAATTAATGCTGTTCATGCTGTATTCCGGTTACCGGCCTGAGCCGGGAGAGCAGGAACGGAACTGGCGTGAGGAACTGGATTTGTCACCGGGGATGCTGCAGCTCCTTTCCCGGCTTCTTGGAGAGCGGGAACCCTATTCGGATACCGCATTGTTTGTCCGCGAGGCGGAGGTTTTGCAAGAGAGCCTGCGGTGAGACCGGCACAAAAAAAGCGCCTTCAGCCAAAAGCTGAAAAGGCGCCTTGTAATTCGTGCAGGGATGGTCAAGCAAGAATCAGCTTGAGCTGCCGTAGCGATTCTTATAATATTTATGTCCGTTTCCTCCGCGGTGTGAGTCCGATGACGAGTAGCTCTTGTATCCGCGGCTGCTGCTTGAATGTCTGCCGTATACAGGCCTCCCTTTATGACTGCTTGAAGATCTGTGCCGCCCTCCATGCTGAGAGTGCTCCATGGAGTGCATCACTTTGCCGAGAAGTTTTTTTAGCATCATGTTTCCTCCTTTAGGGGTTGTAAAAGCCGCTTAACACGGCCTTATTCTTTAATTACCCTATATTACGGTATTCATACCTGAGGGTTTCGTGATTATATCAGCAGGCCAGCCTATTTTTGCAAATGTTAGGTCTAACCGTTATAGCCGAAGCCGAGAATTGTAAAGCATTTGTCCTGATCTTCCCGTGCCATTCTGATTTCGATTACATGCTCCTGGGTATGCTCATGCTGGTAGAGAATCACCGGATTGCAGTGTGTCCAGTTGTTCTCATGCGGATCAGCGGTGAGTCTCAGTCGGCCGTCCACATAGATCTCCGCTTTCCCGAACTCGGGGCTGCCCGAATCCTTGTACACGAGGATAAGGTTTTTGCTGGTTATCGTCAGCTTGAAGCTGTCCTGTCCAGAAGCTGCCGTATGCATCCAGTTATATGGGAATTCCGGAGTTCCGAAGGGGTTGAGGTCCATTTCTACCATCTGGAGTTCTGTATCTGTTTCCGTAAAACCCCCTGCTTCGATAACAGCGCTGGCATGAGTCTTGCGGTCCAACAAACGGGTGTTGGCAAAATCCTTCCCCAGAACCGGCGGTTTATCCAGTATGATATCTTCTCTGTCCACAAGCGATTTATAGGTTTCGGAAAACAGGAAGGCAAGACAGTCCGCCATTACCCGGTGGCCTTCATTAGTAGGATGATAGATATCGTAGAAAAATTGCCGTTTCGAGATAACGTTCCCCTCGGCTTTGCTCAGGCGGAACTGCCCGGTTACTGCGTCCTTTACGCTCACCATGGGAAGATTATAGTGCAGGCCCACAGGAGAGAGCCGTTCCTGCAGGTTCCAGTCATTCACAAACACGCTGAACAGCAGAATCACAGCAGGCCGGTTCCCGGCAGCAAGAATCTTCAGGATCAGGCTTTCGTAGCAGTTGCCCTTCGTTTCATCGCCCTCGTCATTTACCGCAAATTCCACCACCACGATGTCAGGTGTTACCGCGCCGTCCCTGAGAATGTCCCTGTCATAGCGGATCACTCCAAGTTCAGAGGGCGTACCCCCTACACCTGCTTTTACATAGTGAATATTCTCTCCGCCGATCTGGCCGAACAGTTCCTTGAATCTTACATACGATTGATAGGCATAACATCCGGTATGTATCGGCTTCGCTCCCGCACCCTGAGTAATGGAGCCGCCAATGTAAGCTATCGTTACGTCCTCGCCTTTTACTGCTTTTTCCATGGCGGCTTTCAATCTTTTGTTGTTACCCGAGTGGACCAGGGACTTTCCGATCATGTCCCGGTATTCATTCGAACCAAATGCAACCGGAGGCTCAGCTGAAAGTTCAGGTACCGTGTAGCCTTCATGCAGATAGAAAATAATACTTGCCGTTGCCAGCTCGCCTGCGCGGCTGAATTCAAAGGCAAATTTACCCGGAGCCGCGTCATCCGCTGACCATGCGATATCCTCCAGCCTAAGTATAAGTTCCGTTCCGTCGACTGGGCATGGAATAAGCAGCCGGGTGCCCGACTCATACTTGCTGGTTTTGCCCCAGTTCTGCAGCAGAAAAGAGACCTCCGCCTGTTCTCTGTCCGTCTTCACGGAGATTCCGATACTGTGGACCAATTGGCGGAATCCGGTCCAGCTTGAGAGAAGGGCCAGCATCTGCTCGTCCGTAACCCCGCCTGTAAATCTGGCCTTATCGGTCAGATAGCTGCCCTCCAGATAAATTTCCTGTGAAGGTCTGCCTTCAGGCCGGGCTGTCGCTTCAATAGCTGTTTCGAACAGCACAAAAAAACCGCTTCTTTGCTCCACCGGGTCCTTGGGTGCTTTTGGACCTTCCGTCCTGCCGCCGGCTAGGGTCCGCTTATGATCTTCCAATTTCATCATCCTCGCTTTCTGAGTGTTGTGAATGCGCTCTCAGAAACCATTATAGACAAGGATGCACAAACCGCTCAACGGGCAAAGCAAATCTATCACTAATTATTACAAAAACTCTCTAGTTTACCCCTGTTCCCTGTTTTGGGCAGAGCGTTTTCTGAAAAAATGAACAACGAGCAGGAGTGAAGGGAAGACCAAGGCATAGGTGAAGTCCCAGTCCACCCAGAAAGGGGGGATTTCCTTAACATAAAAAATAATATCTTTGGCCAGGATACTCGTCATGCCGTAAATCAGAAAGGCCACCGGAAAGATCAGCTGCCTGTAGGTTTTCAGCTTCAGCAACTGGGCTGTCCCTAAGACAAAGGCGTAGAAGTATAGTGCTGTTTTGAAATAAGTGCTGATAATCCAGGTGGTGGCCAGCAGGGCTTCAATCCGCTGCAGAAAATTGCCGATGTTGATTCTTTGGGCAAGAATATAGGCCGGATAGAATTCATGCTCGGAAAAATAGGGCCCGAGTACCGTCAGAGAAAGAAACACAATCAGGTTAAGGCCAAGAGCCCCGATGAAAAGGGAGATGAATATATCGCGGCTTGTTTTGCTGTGTTTTTGGGCAAAGGGATAGACCATGAAGAACACGCACATTTCTCCGTACGGATAAAATACGCCGTACATAATAGTATGTAGCATGTCCGGAAGCGGCGTATTCCAAATAGGATGGATCCGCTCCATTTGAACATTGGGAAACAGCAGGATGAGGGAGATCAGAAAAAGGGCGAAAAAAGGAAAGAAAATCTGTGCCGAGCGGCCCAGATTCTCCAGACCCAACCGTAAGCCGTACACTAACAGAACAATGGCCATGAAGCGGATCACCCCGCCGGGTGTCCCCTCGTAAATTTGTGTGCACATGAAGTCTTCAATTTCCCTGACATAAGTGGACGCTGCCATTAGAAAAAAGAATAAATAACTCACCGCTACTGCTCCGCCCGCCCATTTTCCTAAAATCTGTGTTGAAAGCTCGATAATGGTTTTATTTGGATTGATATTTGCAGCGGATACCATTAATTTAACGGTTGCCAGCCCCAGCGGAATACTAATAAGGCCGGCAATCCACGCATCCTCATGGGCTCCGGCTGCCAATAATGAAGGATATACAAGCGCCATATCCCCAATAAGCGTAAAGAGCCCCAATATGATCATTTGAGCCGAACTGATCCGGTCCTTTTCAAGACTCATGAGATTCCTCCGTATCGGCTGCAAGCAGTCCTTCAGCCATTTTTTATCCTTCCTTAGCATGCAAAGATCTTCCACAATTATGCACTTTAGATGGAAATAATGATGGACAGGGATAATTATCAATTTCCGAATCATACTATGTACACTTATTCGTGGAAAGTGGAGGATGCGCTTTGAAAGATATGAAACTTGGCACATTGTCATCCTGTATTAAGGATAATCAGATGCAGCTGGTTGAGCTTCTCGGGAAAAGCACCGATCTGATCATCAAAGAACTGCAGCCGGATCAGGCTACACAAATTGCTGTGATTTATATTGATGGTCTTATCGACACACAGGTACTGCATCATTCGATTTTATTCTCACTTCAGGAACGCTGTACCCCGGACCAGTTGAGGGATCTGGATGCCGGGCAGAAGCTTGAGCTTCTGCATAAACGCATACTGATGGCAGGAGATATGTCTGTCACCCATGACCTGGGGCCATTCGTTAATCAGCTGTTGTCCGGCAATGTGATGGTAATGGTGGATGGAACACCGGCTGCTCTGCGGATTGGACTGCCCGGATGGGAGGACCGCAATGTCAGCGAGCCCAGCTCACAAACGGTTGTACGGGGCCCGATGGAGGGATTTACAGAAAATTTACGGACGAACACGGCGCTGCTCCGGAGAAAAATCAAAGACAGCCAGCTATGGCTGGAGACCTTCCAGATCGGCAGGGTGACCCAGACCAGTGTATCCATTATGTATCTCACCCACATTGCAAGCCCTGAGTTAGTGCAGGAGGTAAAACGCCGGCTGGGCAAAATTGATACAGACAGTATTCTGGAGAGCGGATATATCGAGGAGTTTATTCAGGATACGGCCGGGACGCCTTTCCCGACCATTTATAACAGCGACCGGCCGGATTCGATCGCGGCAGGAATCCTCGAGGGAAAAGTGGCGATTCTTGTTGACGGTACGCCATTTGTCCTGCTGGTGCCTTCTTTTTTTGTTGCTTTTTTTCAATCTCCGGAAGATTACTATCAGCGGGCGGACATCGGTACCTTGCTGCGTTTTATTCGATTTTTATCCTTTTTCATTACTATGCTTGCCCCCTCCTTTTATGTGGCAGTGACTACTTATCATCAGGAGATGATCCCTACCACGCTTGTTATCAGCCTTGCCGCACAGAGAGAGAGTGTTCCCTTTCCGGCGTTCGTGGAGGCGCTGCTGATGGAATTGACGTATGAGATTTTGCGGGAAGCGGGGGTAAGAATTCCGAAGAACGTGGGGCAGGCCATCTCGATTGTCGGTACGCTCGTGATCGGCCAGGCGGCAGTTTCGGCGGGGTTTATCTCTTCGGCGATGGTTATTATTGTATCCATTACAGCCATTTCCAGCTTTGTCATCCCTGAAACGGGAATGGCCATTGCCGCAAGAATGATTCGTTTTGGCTTAATCGCTCTGGCTGGTTTTATCGGATTGTATGGCATTTTGTTCGGTATCTTTATCATCGTGCTGCATTTGGCAAGCCTGCGTTCTTTCGGGATGCCCTACATGAGCCCAATTGGTCCATACAAAGCCAATGATCTGAAGGATTCCCTCCTCCGCTTCCCCTGGCCGCGCTTAAAGTCCAGACCGGCAAACAGTAAAATTCAAAACCCAAACCGTCAAGACACAACCAAGTGAGGACTGTGTATGAGCTCTAAAAAAAGTAGAACTCTTTCCATGCTGCTGATAGCCCTTCTTGCCCCCCTGCTGCTCAGCGGCTGCTGGGAAAGAAGGGAGTTGAATGAAATGGCTTTTGTGCTGGCGATGGGGCTGGATAAGGCTGAATCCGGCTACAGGGTCACCATGCAGGTAGTTATTCCTTCCGCGATTTCCTCACAGACGGTTGGAGGAAGTGGAGGCGGCGGGGTGCCAGTGGTTGTATCCAGCTTCACCGTACCGACAATTTTTGAAGCAGACCGGAAGTACAGTCTTCTCAGTTCGAGATCAGGCTACAAAGGGCATATCCGCGTACTGGTAATCGGAGAGGAACTCGCCCGGGCAGGCATTGCTGAAACACTTGATGTGCTGAACAGGAGCCGGGAACCGCGAAATGATTACTATGTAATGGTCGCGAAAAACACTACCGCAGAAGAGATCCTGAAGGTTCTTACCCCGCTGGATAAATTGCCGGCGAATAAATTGTTTAGTGCCATGGACAAGGCCTATAAGGAATCCGCCAGGATAGTCGCCGTTCCTCTGAACGCGTTCATTGAAAATCTGATCTATGATGGGATAAATCCGGTATTGGCCGGCGTTGAGGTGACTGGCAATGCTAAAGAGGGAGACAAGAAGAGCAATCTCGATGAGAGTGTCCCCAAAGCCACATTGCGTTACCACAGTGTAGCTGTATTCAAGAGGGACAAAATGATCGGGTGGTTAAACGATAATGAGACGATCGGCTACAATTTTATCACCGATAAAGTTGTCAAAGCCTCAGGCCCCATACCAGGAAACGATGGCCGGCCGATTGTGATTGAAGCTCTGCATACATCCACCAAACGCAAAGTAAAGGTAATCGGCGGCGAGCCGCATATTTACATTCATGTGCAGGCAGAGTGCAACATTGAAGAGGTGCAGAGCGGAGATAATCTGGAGTCGGAGAAGGTGATCACAGGGCTGGAGAAGAAAACGGAAGAGCGGATTATCTCGCGGATGAAATCTGCTGTTGAGCAGATTAATGAGGATTACAATGTGGATATCATGGGCTTTGGCCAGATGATCTACCGTGCTAAACCGCAGGTCTGGGCCAGACTGCAGCAGCGGAAGGGAGACGATTACCTGAAGTCGCTGCCCATTCATTATAGTGCCAGCGTCACGATTACCCGGATCGGCGTTACAGATAAATCTTTTATTGGTGATATCAAGGAGTGATCCTAAAGATGCTGCTGTTTTTTCTTGTGATTTCGGCAGGTTGTATTATCATCGACCTGCCTTTGCTGAAGCAGAAAAGCAGGACCCGCGACCGCCTGGTCTGGCTCCTGTTCTGGGCCATGGGCATTGCCGCGGTCTACTGTTCGCTCAACAAAATCAAAGTCCCCAGCCCGCTGTACCTGGTAATGATAATCTATAGGCCGGTTAACAGTTTGTTTGAGTCTTGGTTTTAATCGGCTGCCTGGGGCGGGACTCGCATTGAGGTGCTGGATATGTCTTACTCGCCCCGTTATCCGAAATGCTGGCTCTATTGCTGTTCGAGAGATCCGTCGTCGTTCCTCACTCTAACCTAGTCTCCATCTGCTTACTCAGCGCCTACGCTGAGATTCTGCGGGGTGAAGATCATGTCCTCGGCAGGCTCGGTAATCTCCTGGGAATAGCGGCCGACGGTTACTCTCCCTGCGTGGATTTTGCGGACACTGATCTTCTGGCCGGCTTTGAGTGACGAACGGGCGCCTGTATCGCCGCTTACTATTTGTGCAGTGAGAGTCCCGCCTGCCTCCAGCTGTGATTCCCGGCAGACTGCATCCGGCATCATGAAAGTGATGTCTGCCAGGGAGAGCAGGTCGCTTTGCAGTGTCCCGTCCTTGTGAATGCAAATGCCGCCACTTGATTTGATGATGGTGTTATGGCAATGCGGGATGTCAACACAGACATTGGCTTCCTCCATGCGGGCTACCCCGGTGTACAAATTCTTCAGCAATTTCAATAATGACACCAGCATGGCATCATTAAAGGTATCGATGAACAGAGTGGGCCGTAAGAAAACGTCCAGAATCCGCTGCAGCTGCTTGTTGTCCGGGTGAGATGTTTGCTTGATGCTGGCCGCTACGGATTCCAGATCACGAATCAGGACGGGGATCTTCTTATATTTAGTCTCCATGAGCAGCAGAATGACTTGCCCGAACTTTACGGTCTGCTGCCGGGATTGTATTTCCCGGGTCAGCAGTCTGGAGGCTTTCCGCAGCAGGCTGACTTCTTCGATCAGCTTCTCGGAGAGGTGGTAGAGACGGTTATAGGTTACGCCGAAGGCGCCCGAATACAACTGGCTGTCGCCCACATTGCCCAGTATATAAATACTGCCTGTTGCTGTAATGGTAGAATTATGGACATTGCCGCATACATATACATTTCCTAAAGCCTCGATAATCGAGTTGTCCTCCACGTCCTGGTGTACAATTACATCGCCTGAGAATACGATATTGCCTGTTTGGCGGTTCACGCAGCCCGGAACAGTAAATACGGTTGTGATATCGAAAGTTGTGACATTTGTACCGGTCACACGCGGCCGGCCGTCTTTAAGGGCTGTAATTTCATGGCTTGGCAGCAGCAGAGCGCCCTCTTTGGCCACAACTTTGATATCCCGGGGAGGTGCGGCGGGTAGAATGCTGCCGTATACATCGTACCCGGGTACGCCGTCGCGGGGCAGGTGCTTGCGGGCAATGATATCGCCTCTCTGGGCAACGGGAATCCGGAGTTGATTGGGGGTATCCGCAGCCCCTTCTAAGGAATTGAAAGGGTTTCCGGCATGCTCGGCAAAAAACAAATCAAGCTTCGCATCTTCGCCTGCAGCAGGCGGCCTGCCTTCCGCAACACAAACCGGCAGATAGGTCGGTTGATTCAATTCCGCATAGATTGCGGGGATATTCAGGTTTTGCGACATCGATTTTTTCTCGAAATCGGCAATAATCTGTTCAATGCCGAGGGTGGACAGCAGAGTGGAAGAGTCCATTTCAGCCCTTACCGCGAGATGGCTCGATGCCGGGGTGTTCACCAGGTTCCATTTATACTGTTCCACATGGTTCAGAGTAAGGAAGGCTTGGAGTTTATCCTCGGAGACGGTGATCTGATAAGGGGGCGGTTCTTGTATGGACCAGGTAACCCGGTCGGAGGATACAACGGGTACGAGACCGGCTACCGGCTGTTTATTGACCTCCAGCACAACAGGCGGGACCGCCGAGAGGATTGCCGGCTCGCCGCCGGGCAGCGGGGAGGTAATGTAGAACTGGTTGTTCTGAACAATAATAATGCCGTTTTTCTCGGTAATGCGCTGTGGCATTGCGTTTGGCTCCTTTTTAGATAATCAATGGGCATTTGGACATAAGAGTATCCCGGCAGGCAGATACGGTATCCTAACGGATACCCGCACAATACAGCGTCTTCTTGGCAGCCTGGCAGCCATGGATGCGGATGTTCACATCGTTAGGCCCATTGCTTTGCGTCCTATCTTTTCAGATAGTTTGCCGTTATGAAATGGATCAATGATTAGCCGATTTCAGGTACATAACCCGACGGAAATCGACAAAGGAATCATAATTAAAAATTCAAATATATAAACTTTTGCAACCTTTATTTTAGTACTAAAGTCACTAATTTACAATATTTAATTATATATTTATATGGAATAAATGGATACGGTCAACGGATTGTGTTCAGTCTGTACCAGAAAAACATAATGGATGGTTAGCCGGCTGGTTTGACAAATGCGGGAGTGCATGTGATAATTCTCCCTGACGATCGTCAGGGAGGCGGTATAAAAATGACAGCAGTCGCTATTTTGCAAGCCGCATTGTCGCAATTTGCCGAAAAAGGCTTTGAGGGGGCTTCATTGGCGGGGATTGCCCAGTCGGTAGGGATTAAAAAACAGTCTATCGCGACTTATTTTCCCAAAAAAGAGGATCTGTTTATAGCAGCATTTCAGGAAATGGCCCGGCATTACATTGAATTTCTGGACCGGTTGTACAAGGAGATCCTTGGCACACCTGTAGAGGTTAGACTGCGTGAAATTGTATACCGGACCTATTTTTATAGAGTGGAGTACCCGGTGCTGACCGCCTTTTATAAAAGGAGTGTTCAATTCCCGGCGCCTTTTTTTCAGGAGATGCTGGAGCAGCAGATTTCAATGATGGAGCAGCGTTCAGCGGCATTTTACCGGGCTATTTTTGAGGAAGGCATGGACTCCGGGGAAATTCGGCGGCAGCACACGGAAAGCCTTCTCTCGGCTTATTATTGTTTACAGGATGGAATTGCCATGCAGATGTTTTTTTATAGTCAGGAAGAATTCGGGCGGCGCCTGAAGGATATCTGGGAGATATTCTGGGCAGGCATTAAGCAGACATAATGAAGGAGAGGGATCGTACATGCGGGTAGAGCGGGTTACCACTCAAGAACAACTGCAGGAGGCTTTCAGAATCAGGCGGGAAGTGTTTGTGGAGGAGCAGGGCGTGGCGCTGGCAGATGAATTTGATGATTATGAAAAGGACGCAGAGCATATATTGCTCTATCAGGAAGAGCTTCCAGTGGGAACAGCCAGACTACGGAGTGTGGACGGGTGGGCTAAGCTTGAACGGATTTGCCTGAGCGCTCCTTACCGCAAAAGCGGATTGGGGTCCGTTCTGATTGATACCCTGGAAAAAATGGCGGTTGAACGGGGACACCGGCAAGCCAAGCTGCATGGCCAGAAGCAGGCCGAGGGCTTTTATCAGCGGCTGGGGTATGTAACGAGCTCACCGGTCTTCATGGAGGATGGCATTCCGCACGTGCTTATGGTTAAACAGCTGTAGATGATCACGGTGTAAGGTTTGGCATGAAACAGCGATTCCTGAATATACTCTCACTACCGAATTTCCTCTAAAAGGAGTCCTGGACATGCCAACACATCCGTATGTTTCCCGTTTTTTTGTGAATACCGATGCCCGCCGCGACAAGCTGATTTATGATTTGCCGGAATCCTGGTGGAGCCGGCCTTATGAATACGAATGGTGCACAAATTTTGTTTCACCCCATGATGTGGTGCTGGATGCCGCCTGCGGGATTTCCCATCCGCTCAAGTTCTACCTTGCCGGCTATAGCGCGGAGGTTCATGCCTGCGATATCGATGCGCGGATTCTATCCCGGGATGCCATTATTCAGAATATTGCCAGCGACATCAGTGAGGAAGCAGCACGGCTGGTGGAAGCCAGACGGACGACCCGCCTGCATCTGGCGCAGGCCAATCTGACCGCATTGCCTTATGAGGATGAAAGCTTTGATAGTATATTCTGTATCTCGGTCCTGGAGCATTTGTCCCTGGAGGATTCAGTGCGGGCCGTAAGGGAATTTCACCGCACACTGAATGGGGAGGGACTGCTTGTCCTGACTTTTGATTACCCCACGGTTAATCTGCTGCGGATGAATGAAGTGCTGCTGCAGGCCGGGTTTGAGTATTGGGGCGAGACGGATTTTAAGCTTCCCGCGGATGCTGTACGGACGGAGCAGTGGGGTGGACTGAGCTGTTTCCGGGCCGTACTTAAAAAGGCGAGAATCTAGCAGAAATCAGAACCCTGGCAGAATACCAACCCTTAATTTGGATTTTTCCCTCTATTATAGTAGAATAATTGGCAGATTAAGAGAGAGGGGTCCAAGATTTTGCGCAGATTTGCAGTCATAACTTTAGTATTGTTTTTGCTGATTCCCGGTCAGGCAGCTTTCAGTCAAGGGGCTTCTAAGCCCGAGAAGATTAATCTTGCTTTTGCCGGAGATATTTTGCTGGACGGATTTGTTGGTGATCAGATCGCCAACTATGGGGTCAATTTTCCTTTTGCCAGGGTAGGACCTGTCCTGAAGAAAGCAGATATAGCTTTTGCCAACCTGGAGACACCCGTATCGGTTAGAGGGAAGGCGGCAGAGAAGAGCTTTGCTTTCCGTTCCAAACCGGCGGCACTGGCGGGGCTGAGTGATGCCGGGATCGATGGAGTGACCTTAGCCAATAATCATATTCTTGATTTTGGACAGGATGCCATGCTGGATACGCTGGTTCATCTGGATAAATACAAGATCGGCCATACCGGAGCGGGGAAGAACAGCAATGAAGCCTTCAAACCCTACATTCAGACGGTAAAAGGCAAAAAAATCGCCATACTTGGGGTAAGCCGGGTGCTCTCCAGCCCGTCCTGGTATGCAGGAAAAAACAGTCCGGGTGCAGCTTCGGCCTATACGCCTGAGCCTATGCTGGGGGCCATCAAGAAATCGGCCAAAGAAAATGATTTTACCATCGTGTACATCCACTGGAACAATGAGTTTAAGGATTACCCTGAGCCATACGCCCGCAGTCTGGCGAAGCAGATGATCGACAGCGGTGCGGATATCATTATCGGTGCCCACAGCCACTGTCTGATGGGGATAGAATATTACAAGCATAAGCCGATCTATTATTCACTGGGCAATTTTGTGTTCAACCGGTCCACACGCGGCGGCGACAAGACCATTCATTCTATGCTGGTGAACTTTGAGATCAGCAATACTAGTGTAAAGAGCCGGATTACGCCGGTCAAAATTATCGGCGGTCAGCCGAATTTTATGGGCGGGGCCTACAATAAAGATACCATTAAGCGGATGAACCAGCTCTCGTTCAATGCCGTGATCGCAGCGGACGGAGCCGTTAGCGAGAAGCTGTGAGCTGCCCCTTTTGAACTGAAGCCCTTAACGGATCACTGTCGGAACACCATTGAACTGAATAGAACGTCCAAAGCCTGAGCGGTTAGCTGACTATCGCTTGGGCTTTTTTTTGCTGTAGCGGATCTCTCATATTCAGATTGTGCTATTCCATATTAGCATTGTGCTAACTACACTCTAATAATCTCATCTACAATGTGAATATAGTCTGGTAAGGAGGCGGTTGCAGGATGAGCACGGCAGCAGGAAGAAGCAGAAGCAGGTTCGATGAGAATTGGAGTTTTTATAAAGGCGATATCCGTATTCCTCACGCCGTTAAGGCCGGAATGACAGGCGGGATTACCGACTGCGGTTCCCTGCAGGAGGGGGAATGGCTGGATATCGCGTTTAACGATAAAGGCATGGGCCATCAGCAGCTGGAATGGAAGCCTGTAAGCCTGCCGCATGACTGGTGTGTGGAGCAGCAGTATGTGCAGGATGCCTCACTCGGTTCAAGAGATGGCAGCCACGGCTATTTGCCGGGCGGAACCGGGTTTTACCGTAAAACCTTTGAGCTGCCCCCGGATGCGGCAGACCGTAAGTGGACGGTCACCTTCGATGGGGCTTCGGGCCTGAGCACGGTTTGGGTCAACGGGCATCTTATCGGAGAACACCGGGGAGGGTACATCGGCTTCTCCTATGACCTGACCGATGTGCTCCGGTATGGCGGAGAGGGCCGGAATGTCATTCTGGTTAAGGTAGAGGCTGTGGAGAACGAAGGCTGGTGGTATGAAGGCTGCGGCATCTACCGCCATGTCTGGCTGGAGCAGACGGACCGTCTGCATGTGGCTGAATATGGAACGTATATCACCACACCCGAAGCAGGGAAGGAGCAGGCTCTGGTGCATATCAGCACCCGTATTTGCAATGAATACACTGAGAGCCGGGCGGTCTCGCTGCACACGGAAGTATACAACGCTTCCGGGGAGCAGGTCTGCGCTGAGGCGGTACAGGCCTTTGCGGACTGGTACGGAGAGACGGAGCTGGAGCAGAGGTTCAGGCTGGAGCACCCGGCCTTATGGTCCCCGGAGACTCCCCATCTCTATAGAGCCGTATCCATCCTGAAGGTGGATGGTATAGAGGTGGACCGGTATGAGACTCCTTTTGGCATCCGCAGCATCCGCTTTGACCCGGAGGAGGGGTTTTTCCTGAACGGAGAACCGCTGCTGATCAAAGGCACCTGCAACCATCAGGATTTTGCGGGAGTGGGAGTGGCGCTTCCTGACAGTCTGATTGCATATAAGCTGAAGCTGCTGAAGGAGATGGGCTCCAATGCCTACCGCAGTGCGCATCATCCACCCACCCCGGAACTGCTGGATCTTTGCGACCGGATCGGACTGCTCGTAATGGATGAGAACCGCAAGCTGGACAGCAGCCGCAGCGGATTGTCCCGGCTGAAACGGATGCTCCTCCGGGATAGAAACCATCCCAGCGTCATCATCTGGAATCTGGAAAATGAGGAGGTGCTGGAAGGAACCGTGACCGGCAGACGTCTGCTGAAGACGCTGGCGGATACCGTGAAAAGGATGGATCCAACGCGTCCGACCTCAGCGGCCATGAACCACGGCTGGTATGAGAATGGATATAATGAAGTTGTGGATATTACCGGGTACAATTACGGACACCGGGACCATCTGGATATCCGGGACCATGAACAGCATCCCGGACGCCTGATGATTGGAAGTGAATGCGCGAGCTACACAGCGACCCGGGGCATCTACGAGAACGACACGGTTCGCGGCTACTGCTCGGAATACGGCACGAATATTCCTTCATGGGGCTGCACCCCGCAGCAGGCGTGGAGTGATGTTGTGAACAACCGGTTTCTTACAGGCGTATTTATGTGGACCGGGTTCGATTACCAGGGCGAGCCGACCCCCTATCTGTGGCCCTGTGTGAATTCGCATTTCGGGCTGATGGACACTTGCGGCTTTCCTAAGGACAGCTATTACTATATGCAGGCTGTTTGGAAGGATGAGCCGATAGTGCATCTATTGCCCCACTGGAATTGGCCAGGCTCGGAAGGCAAACCGGTTGAAGTACGTGTGTTCGCCAATACCGAGACAGCGGAGCTGATGCTGAACGGCAGCAGTCTGGGTGAGCAGCAGGTGGACCGGACCGGATATTTGTCATGGGTGGTTCATTATGAGCCGGGAGAATTGAAGGTCACCGGCCGGAACGGCGGTAAGGAGGCAGCTGTCAAAAAAGCGGTTACCGCAGGTCAGCCGTATCAGATCCGCCTGTACCCGGACCGGCTGGCCGGTCAAGCGGACGGTATGGATACTATCCCGGTCCGTGTGGCTGTTCTGGACGAGCTGGGGCATGTGGTTCCAACAGCAGATCATGAAATCCGGTTCGAAGTGGAAGGTGCCGGTATTCTTCTCGGTGTAGGCAACGGGAATCCCAGCAGCCATGAGCCGGACAAATCGCCGGTGCGCCGGGCATTCAATGGCTGGTGCCTGGCCTTGATCCAGGCTGCTCCCGAAGCGGGAACGGCCACACTAAGGGCAGTGTGCACGGGACTCGCACCGGCAGAGGTGCTGCTGGATTTCTCCGCAGCTACTTGAATAGCGCGGTAGCCGGCGCAAGAAGGCATCCCGGAACTTTTGCCGCCGCCTATTTATTTCTTCACAGGGGAACGTTATTATAGACATACCTAAAACCATTCAGAAGGATGTTCAACAAGTGATGCCCAAGCTGAAGAAATATATGCCTTTCACCTACAAGATGATGATTCCCTATCTGCTGCTTGTGCTCCTGACCGATGTGACCATCGGCTATATCTCCTATTCCATGCTGACTGATTCCCGGACGGAGATGGCCGAGTCGAACATCCGGACGGGGATGGAACAGGCCAGGAATAATATACGCTATCAGATGGATGAGATTCAGCGGATGTCGGATAATCTGTTCGGGAGCCAGCCCTTTCAGCGCGCGCTTGAGCTGAAGGGGACACCGTTTGAAATTTATCTGGCCATGCTGGATGAGATCGTACCCCAGATTACCGCTCCGCTTCAGTTGTTCGGGAACAAGATCCGTTTCATGCTGTATACGCCTAACAGTGACCTTAACATTGTATCCGGTGATAATCTGGACGAGCCGATCTACGACAGCGATTATTACATTCTGCCGCTTAAGGATATCGCTGGCAGCGGGTGGTATCAGTCCCTTAAGGATTCGAAACGGGACAACCTCTGGCTGCAGATTGATACAGACCAGAAGCTGGATAACCTTTCGCATATCCGCAGGCTGGTCAACTTCAGCGATTACAAAACGGTGATCGGCTACGTGCGTATTACCGTATCCCTTGAGGACCTGTTCGGGGGCTTTGACACCTTCCCTCTCGAAGAGGGAATTACGCTCCGGCTTGCCGAAGAGACTACCGGCGATATTCTGTTCCAGCGCGGGACAGCGAACTATGACGATGCAGGCGGGGATTATCTCAGTCTGCATGAGAAGATTCCCGGCAGCAGCTTTGTCATTGAATCGCTGGTACCCGATACCTATCTGACCAAGGATGCGGGCAGGCTGGGCCGTGTGATTTTTGCGTTATGCGCATTGAGCTTTCTGGTGATGACGGTGATCGGATATGTGGTGGCACGGTTGTCGGGACGCAAGATGAGCCGGATCGTGGGGCTGGTGCGTGCCTTCCAGGAAGGGAACTTCCAGAAGCGCATCCGGTTCTCCGGCAATGATGAGTTCGTGCAGATAGCGGATTCGTTCAATGTGATGGCAACCAATATCCAGGAGCTGATCAACAGCGTGTATGTGCAGGGAATCCAGAAAAAACAGGCGGAGCTGGAGGCGCTGCAGGCACAGATTAATCCGCATTTCCTCTATAATACACTATCAACGATAAGCAGCCTGGCCAATCTCGGGGAGATTGAGAAGGTTACCGGCATGGTGCAGGGACTCTCGCGTTTCTACCGGCTGACTCTGAATCAGGGCAATGTCTACATTGAACTGGAGAAGGAGCTGGAGCAGGTCGCAACGTATCTTGAAATCCAGCGGGTGAAATATGCCGATGCGTTCACGGTATATGTGGATGTGGAAGAGGAAGTTCTACACTTGCAGGTCATCAAGCTGGTGCTTCAGCCTTTTGTGGAAAATGTGTTCAAGCATGCCTGGTTTGGCGAGACGATTGCCATCCGTCTGACCGGCAGGCGGGTTGGCAACAATATTGAGCTGAAGGTCATCGACAACGGAATCGGCATGCGGGCTGAGGACATTAAGCGAATGATGCAAGGACCGAGCCAGGCCGGCGGCTATGGAGTGAAGAACGTGAACGAGCGGATCAAGCTCAGATACGGGGATGACTACGGGGTGACCATTGCGAGCTTTTTTGGGGCAGGCACAACCGTTAAGCTCCTGCTCCCCGCCGGGATTAAAGTCAACGAAGACATGGATGAAGGGTTTGCCCCGTAATCCGCAGCCCGCACGGACACAGGAGGAACATTACGATTATGAGCATCAATGTATTGCTGGTAGACGATGAAGCGGTGGATCTGGAGTGGCTGCGCCGGAGAGTGCTGTCCAGCGGACTTAATATTACTGTAGTAGGCACGGCGGGCAGCGGCTTTGGTGCGTTGAAAATTATGGAGGAAGCACAGGTTGATATTATATTGTCCGACATCCGGATGCCGATCATGACCGGAACCGAATTTGCCCGCAGAGCGAAGGCCTTAAGCCCGAAGACCAAAATTGTGTTCATCAGCGGCCATGAAGACTTCAGTTACGCCAAGGAAGCCATCGAGATCAATGCCTCCGGCTATTTACTGAAGCCCGTTCAGGATAAGGATTTATACGAAATGCTGGGCACACTTTGCGCCACAATGGAACAGGAAAGAGAACAGGACCGCTCCTTCAGCGAAGCCCTGTCCCTGGTGAACAAAGAGCTGCTGCTGCGCTGGTTCGATGAGGCCTCGCCGGATTCAGCGGAGCCGCATCTGAAAAGCATTCTGACTCCCTTGCTGCAAAAAGGCGCAGCGGCGGCAATCGTGGAGATCGATGATCTGGAGTGGAAAATGCGCGATTTCTCTGAGGAGGACGCCCGCAATATCACCCGGCGGATTGCCGGTGTGATTAAAGCCTTTGTCGAGGAGGGCAAGCTGGGTACCTGGATTGCAGTCCATCATACCCGGTTTGTGATCCTGTCATCCTTCCCGCAGGACAGCTTTCTGAGTCTGCTGGAGGAGCTGATCCGCAAGGTGGCTGAATCTTCACCCTGTACCGTAACTGTAGGCGTCGGACGGTGTGCAGCGGACGAGGCCGGACTGCACGAGTCCTACCGGCAGGCACAGGCTGCGCTAAGTGCCAAGTGGCTGCTCGGCAAGAACCGCCTGATCCGGGATACTACACAGCCGTCAACACGGGGAACACCCGGGACGCAGATTGAATTAACGGTGGAGCGGCTGCTTGAGGCTATCATCCAGTATGATCTTGTATCGATCGATGACCATCTGCTGGAGCTGTTCACGAAGGTTCTCCCGTCCGCCGGAAGAAAAGAGGTCTATGAGCTGATCATCCGCATTACCTCGAAGCTTCATGCGGATCTTCAGCAGCAGAACGAGAATCTGTATGAGCTGCTCCAATGGGAATCCCATCAGCCGGATATCCTGTTCCAGTTCGAGACGATCCATGACATCCTCTCCTGGCTGCGGCGCAGATTCTTTGAGCTTTCGGAGCTGCTGTATGTGAAGCGGCAGCGGCAGAAGCGCAAGCTGATCGATGAGATCATGCGTTATGTGGAGGAGCATCTGGAGCAGAAGATTACGTTAAAAGAGGTGGCCGCCCACTTCGACTTCACACCGAACTATCTGGGTTATCTGTTCAAGGAAGAATCCGGGCTGCCTTTCAGTGAATACGTGAATGAGCGCAAGACCTGCCGGGTATCCGAGCTGCTGAGGGACCCGACCCTCAAAATCTATGAGATTGCCGAGCGCATGGGCTACAAGAACATTATCTATTTCAACCGGCAGTTCAAGCAGACTACAGGCATGACCCCGGGGGAATACCGTAAAAAACACAAAATCTAGCCACGCCAAACGTTGTCCAGCCGGGGTTACAGGCTGCTGGCAACGTTTTTTACATTTGGGGAAGCATATGTTTTAACCGATCGTTGAAAAAGTATTACTTTTAGTTGATGGGCTGAATCCTCACCAAGTAAGCGCTTCTCTATAATAAAGATATAGAGAAAGGTGATATGGAAAGGGGATTCGAGATGAAACAGAAACAACACGGATTCTGGGATGACGTCAAGAAGTACAAATCGTTGCTTTTCATGCTGACTCCGGCAGTATTGTTTTTCCTGTTATTCGCTTACGTGCCCATGGCGGGTATTGTACTGGCGTTTAAGCAATTTAACTACACAGGCGGTGTCTTCGGCAGCCCGTGGAACGGACTGGATAACTTTAAGTTCTTCTTTGATTCCGGTGACGCCTGGCGCGTAACCCGAAACACGGCGCTGTACAATATTGCATTTATCGTTGTAAACAACCTGCTTCAAATCTTTGCAGCGATCCTGCTGTTCGAGGTAGCGGGCAAATGGTTCCGGAAGCTGACACAAACGATGCTGTTCCTGCCTTACTTCATTTCCTGGGTTGTGGTTGGAGCGATCGCCTATAACTTGTTCAACTTCGACGTGGGTACGGTTAACGTATTGCTGAAGGGTCTCGGCATGCAGCCGATTGACATTTACAATACAGCCGCTTACTGGCCGTTCATACTCGTAATTGTGTCTGCCTGGAAGACACTGGGCTACGGAACGATCATGTATCTGGCCGCTATTACCAGCATCGATACCGAAATGTACGAAGCCGCCGAAATTGACGGTGCGAATATTTTCCAGCGTATTATGAAGATTACGATTCCGAACCTGTTCCCGACGGTAATCATTCTGGTTCTGCTGGCCATCGGCAACATCTTCCGGGGTGACTTCGGGATGTTCTACAACATGGTAGGCAACAACGGCCTGCTGTTCTCGTCCACTGACGTTATCGATACCTTCGTATTCCGGTCGCTTACAACCTCAAATGAGATTGGAATGTCCGCTGCGGCAGGCTTCTATCAATCACTGCTCGGTTTTGTAACGATCATGCTGGCCAACTACGCGGTACGCAAATACGATAAAGACCGTGCTCTATTCTAGGAAAAGGAGGGAATGCCATGAGTACAACTACTGCAAAAATTCAACCTGCAAAGGTGCGCAAGCGTGTCAACACAGACCGTCTGGTGCTGTCGATCGTCGGATACGTGACCCTTACCGTGCTTGCCATATTCTGTATCTTCCCGTTCATTCTGGTGGTATCCTCCTCTCTGAGTGAGGAGAGCACTATTATCGAGAAAGGCTTCCAGCTGATCCCGGCTAACTTTTCCACGGAAGCCTACAGCCTGCTGTTCAAGTACCCGGCTGAAATGCTCAGAGCTTATGGTGTGACGATCTCTGTTACATTGATCGGTACCGTGGCCGGATTGTTTCTGACATCCATGACGGCCTATGTACTGTCGCGGAGTGATTTTAAATGGCGCGGGCGCTTCTCGTTTTTCTTCTTCTTCACTACGCTGTTCAGCGGTGGTCTGGTACCTTGGTATCTGATGATCGTCAACTACCTGCACCTCAAAGACACGCTGCTTGTGCTGATTCTGCCGATGCTGATGAACGTGTTCTATATCATCGTCATGAAATCGTTCATGAGCAGCATCCCGGATGCCATTACGGAATCTGCCAAAATTGACGGAGCAGGTGATTTCCGGATTTTCATGCAGCTGATTGTGCCTTTGTCCAAGCCTGCGCTGGCTACCATTGGATTGTTCATTGCTCTGGCTTACTGGAATGACTGGTATAATGCGCTGCTCTTCATTTCCAAGTCCGAATTAATGCCGCTTCAATATTATCTATACAAAATGCTTGGCAATATGGATGGTATGCGCAAGGCGATGATGGCCTCAGGAGCTGTAGTGAATTCCGATCTGCCTACTGAAAGCTTGAAAATGGCCATGACCATTGTGGCTACAGGACCTATCCTGCTTGCTTATCCATTCATTCAGAAGTATTTTGTGCAAGGACTCACTGTTGGAGCTGTCAAAGGATAATCCCGGGTCACCCCGGTTATCAATATATAACCCAACCAACTATTCGATTAGGGGGAAACAACGGTCATGACAAACAAGAAAAAGAAACTTACAGTTACGCTGGCCACGATGATGGCACTGGGTACAATCCTTAGTGCATGCGGAGGCGGCAACAACAACAATACAGCTGCGGAAGCAACAAACGCCGGAACAACCGCTACAGAAGGGGCAGCCGCGAATTCCGGCGCTCCTGACACCTCCAAAGAGGTCAAGCTCAAAATGCTGCTGGTCGGCGGCCAGCCTGGCGATTACGACAAGGTATTCGGAGAGCTCAACACCAAATTGAAGGAAAAAATCAATGCTACGGTGGAAACAGAATTCCTTGACTGGTCGGACTGGACCCAGAAGTATCCGCTGAAGTTTGCCGCCAATGAGGATTTTGACCTCGTGTATACAGCTAACTGGGCTTTTTATAACGATCAGGCACTCAAGGGCGGATTCCTGGAGCTGACAGATGATATGCTGTCCAAGTACATGCCGCAAACCTGGAAAGCCATGCCTAAAGTGAACTGGGAGCAAGCGAAAGTGGACGGCAAGCTCTACATGGTTCCAAACAACAACGTTGAGGTTACCGACAAGGTAGTTCTGTACCGTGAAGACCTGCGCAAGAAATACAATCTTCCGGAAATCAACAGTCCTGAAACCTATGCCAACTACTTGAAAACGGTTGCTAAAGAAGAAAAAGGCATAACCGCTTTCGGAGCTAAGCCTGCTGATGGCTGGAAGTTTCATGAGTTAGACCAAACTCTGCTGGAGCAGAACAACAACTTCAACCTGGTGGATGCGAACCTGCTGCCGCTGGCTTACAAGCTGGATGATGCTTCCGGCAAAATATTCAACATTTATGACACTCCTGAGTTCACATCGCTGCTAAAATATTATAAAGATCTGGCCGACAATGGCGCCTGGTCCAAAAACGTAGTCAGCAACAAAAACGATGTATGGCAGGATATCAAAGCCGGGAAGGTGTCCTCTTATGCCCATAACCTGGGTACTGTGGCGGCTAACCTTGCCGAAATGCGCCGCGACAAACCGGATGTGGAGCTGGGGATTGCCGACCTCACACCGGATAAGAAAAAAATCGCCGCTATCTCAACACAGAACGGCATGTCCATCCATGCTACTTCTAAGAACGCAGAACGTTCCCTGATGCTGATCGATCTGCTGCAAAATGACAAGGAAATTCACGACTTGACGATGTACGGCATTGCCGGAACCAACTACATCCCTGAAGGTGATGACAAGTACAAGGCTGGTCCTGCGGCTGCGAATTACACCGGGTTCTCGAACTGGGGCTGGAATTCCCCGCTGAACCGTCAAGATGCGGCGTATCCGAAGGAAGCTGATGATATGTTCAACGGGTGGCAGTCCAGTATCTATCACTTCCCGCTGGAAACCTTTGTCTTCGATTCCACTCCGGTGAAGAACGAAGTGGCCAATATCGGCAATGTGATGCTGCGCTACGCAATCCCGCTGGAATACGGGTTGATCGACGATGTTGAGAAAGGCCAGGCCGACCTGATCAAGCAGCTGAAATCCGCAGGCATTGATAAGGTCCAGACTGAAATGCAAGCCCAAATCGATGCTTTCCTGGCAGCACAAAAATAATAGCCGAATAAGAGTGAGGTTTATGTAACGGCTTCCGGGGCTGCTCCAAAGCATGGGCTTTGGGGCAGCTTCTTTACTGTAGAGGGAATTTTATGATTTCCCTTTCTTGTTGATAAGGTATGTGTAAAGCAGGGGATAAGTAGACGCGAATTTCAGCAAATTCACCCAAAAGGTGAAAATTAGCCGGATTCGAGAGCCTTTAACCAACTAGCGCGTGCGAAGACGCAGGCGAGCAATTCTAAGTGGAAAAAGGGTACTTATTTTACCTGAAAATGAATAATTGAGTATTTTAAGTGGAAAAAGGGAGCTTAATTGGATCATATTACTTCGGTAAGAGCGAAATGAGCTGAATCAGTTAACCTTTTTCCACTTAACCTGCGGAGAACAGAGTACTGGGGCAAATTAGTTAACCTTTTTCCACTTAGAATCGCCGAAGGATGGATAAAGGGTTCTCCAGGCATAGCAAAACTAAAAATCTATTCAGTCAAGGATGGCATAGCTGTTTTGTTCCTGTAAATCAAGGAGGAATTGAATATGACATACATCATTCAGGCGGGCATTGCCCCAAAAGATATCTATCCGGCGTCCCTGAAGCTGGGCGGAACCAATCCGCAGGGAGACCGGATCAGCTTCACCAATTACTACATGGAGCTGAACGGCAAGCCGTATTTTGCGGTCTGCGGGGAATTCCACTATTCCCGTTACCCGGAAGACAGCTGGGAAACCGAAATCCGCAAGATGAAGATATCCGGGATCAATATTGTAGCCACCTATATCTTCTGGAATCATCATGAGGAAATCGAAGGGGAATTCGAATGGCAGGGCAACCGCAACCTACGGAGATTCGTAGAGCTGTGTGCACAGAATGGAATGTATGTCATCCTGCGTGTGGGTCCGTTCTGCCATGGAGAGGTGCGCAACGGCGGGCTGCCGGACTGGCTGTTCGGGCGTTCCTTCGATGTGCGCTCCAATGACGAAGGCTACCTGCGGTATGTCCGCCGTCTGTTCCAGGAGATTGGAGCGCAGGCAGCGGGCCAGATGTTCAAGGACGGAGGGCCTGTGATCGGCATTCAGCTGGAGAATGAATTCAATGCCGCTGCGGCCCTGTGGGAGCTGACTGCGAAGCAAGGAGACGAGTACCTCAGCGGCGGAATCGGGGGCGGGGCAGGTTCCGAGCATATGCGTCTGCTTAAGCAGTATGCTGTAGAAGCGGGAATGGTTGCGCCGGTTTACACCAGTACGGGCTGGGGGGCTGCGCCATTGCTGGAGGATGAGGTGCTTCCGCTGTACGGCGGGTACGCCTATACGCCTTGGAGCATTAGCGAGCAGAATCCAGACCAGAAGCCGACCCCGGAGTATGTATTCGTGAATTATCACAATGAAACGGCCGAAACCGGCGAATTCAATCCTCCATATGCCAAAACCAAATATCCGTTTGCCTGCTGTGAGATGGGCGGAGGCATGCAGACCTGGTATCTGTCACGGTTCCAGGTGGAACCGGAGAGTGTGATGGCGATGAGCCTGATGAAGATTGCAGGCGGGTGCAATTTTGTCGGCTATTATATGTTCCATGGCGGTACGAATCCGGTGGGGAAAACAGGCTACCTGAATGAAAGCACTACGCCCAGAATTACCTACGATTTTCAGGCTCCTCTCGGTGAATTTGGCCAGGTCCGTGATTCGGCCCATCTGCTGCGGCCGCTGCATTATTTTTTCCACCGGTTCGGGGAGCGGCTGGCGCCGATGGCCACAGTCCTGCCTCAAGGTGCAGAGGCCATCACTCCTGAAGATGCGCATACGCTGCGGTATGCAGTCCGCACGGACGGCAGCGCGGGGTTCCTGTTCGTCAACAACTACCAGGACCACGTGGAGATGGATTTGCATGAGGATGTCCGGTTTGCCGTCCGGCTGGCTGGGGAGACGATTGAATTCCCAAGAAAAAGCTCGCTTACCGTCCGCAAAAACGCCTCATTTATCTTTCCGTTCAATTTTGCGCTGGATGGTCTGAACCTGCGTTATGCTACGGCCCAGCCGGTGACATTGGTGGAGTCTGCGGAGGCGGCCACCTACTTCTTCTCCATGCCGGAGGGGGTGGACGGAGAATTTCGGATTGATGCCCATACGGGCATCACCAGCGTATCCGCTGACGCCGGAACCGTGGAGATGGATGCCGGGAACCATTACACGGTTCTTATCCCCCATGACCGCCCGGGAATGATCCGTATTACACAGGAGGGAGCGCGGGAAATCCGCATCTATGCGATGAATGCCCAAGAAGCTGCCATGCTGTGGGAGATGGAGGAAGGGGGGCTGCCGCGGATCATATTCTCGGAAATTCCGCCTGTACAGACCGGGGAAGGCATCGAATTATTCAGCAGCGGCAAGAGCAGCTTCTCATTCCGGGAATACAGCGGAGGTCCGGCTGCGCCTGGCAAGTGGATCACGGCGAACACCGCCTGCTCCCTTGCACAGCACACAGAGGAGTGGTTCCACAGCTATGACCTGGAGCTTCCGGCCAAGGAAGTTGGGCTGGAATTCAGGAAGATTCATGACCACAAGATCGCCCTTGGGCTCGCTTCTGATGTTCTGGAAGGCGTGGAAGAGGTGCTGCTGAGCATCGATTACACAGGAAATGTGGGTTATGCCTTTGCTGGAGGAAAACTCTTCCATGATCATTTCTATAACGGTGCGCCATGGGAGATCGGCTTGTCCCGCTTCCAGGATGTTCTGAAGGGCGGGGAGATCATCCTCGAAACCACACCGCTGCGCCGGGGTATAACGACTGTGGCCGCAGATGCCGCGATGGCGGTCGAAAAGCAGTTTACCGGGGAAGCGACGGCTGTGTTCAACAGCGTTAATGCGGTTCCGGTGTACCGGGTGGCTCTGACCCGACAGGCTGACTGAGGTGGAAGCTAAACATCAGGTAATGAGTGGCAGGGAACGCGCAGTTGGCCGGGGACGCAAACCGAACACTAGGCGGCTTGTAAGCTTGTATTCAGGTGTACTTATGTTCATCGCCAGATGCCTGGCTGTATAGACTACAACTCAAACTTCAAAAAGCACCGCCCAGGCAGTGAGATCTGCTTAGGCGGTGCTTTTTTTCAAATGCAGCTTTTCTATAACCGTCCGTGTTTGAAGAGCTATATCAGCCCTTCACCGCTCCAGCCACTACGCCTTTAACGATGTACTTCTGCAGGAAGATGAATACGATAATGGAAGGCAGTACGGCCATTACCATTGCTGTCATCGCATACTGCCAGTCGGAGGTGTACTGTCCGACGAAAGTATAGGCTGCGAGTGTCAGCGTTTTGGTATCCGGCGATCCGTTGACCATTAGGAGCGGGAGCAGGAAGTCGTTCCAGATCCACATGACATCGATGATGACAATGGTCGTCGTTACCGATTTCAGCAGCGGGAAGATGACACTGAAGAACAGCCGGAAGCTTGACGCCCCGTCGATTGTTGCGCTCTCGTCGATCTCTGTCGGGATACCTTTTACAAATCCATGATAGATGAACACAGCCAGCGGTGCGCCGAATCCCCAGTACAGCAGCCCCAGTCCCCAGGTGCTCCCGGAGAGGTTCAGGTTCTTGGCTGTTTGCAGCACGGTCAGCATGATGGATTGGAACGGAATCAGCATCGGCATGATGCACAGGAAGTAGATGATTCCGCTCAGTCTGGATTTGGTCCGTGCCAGCTTATAGGCGGCAATGGACGAGATGAACACGATTCCCAGAAGTCCTAGGCCGGTGATAATAAAGTTGTTCAGGAACAACCTCGGATAGTTGATGAATTTCCAGACATACGAGTAGTTGCTGAGCGCCAAATGCTTGGGCAGGGCGATAACATCCGTCATGACTTCGCTGAAGCTTTTTAACGAGTTGATGATCGTCAGGAACAGCGGATACAGGAACAGAAGAGAGAGGATAACCAGAACCACTTCGAGAATGATCCGGCCTGCTTTGTTGTTGTTTGTTTTCATTATGCCTCTACCTCTCTCCGTTTGAAGACTGTCAGCTGGATGATCGTTACGACCAGTACAGCCACGAACAGGATAAGCGCTTTCGCGGTTCCGTATCCGTATAGGTTATTCTGGAAGGTATCCCGGTAGATATCGTAAGCGATACTGTAGGTAGTTCCTCCGGGACCGCCGCCGGTCAGCGATAGAATTACGTCGAATACCTTGATCGAGTTGGTCAGCGCCATAAAGACCGAGATCGTAATGGAGGGTGCAAGCAGCGGCAGCGTAATGCTGAAGAATCTTCTCATGGCTCCGGCACCGTCCACCGTGGCTGCTTCCTTAAGATCGTCAGGTACAGACTGCAGGCCCGCGATATAGATAACCAGGTAGAAACCGATCGACTGCCAAATGGAAACCCCTAGAATCGAGATGAATGCCAGCCCCGGCGTTCCCAGCCAGCTGAGCCCGAAGAACGACCAGCCTGTGCTTTCCCCCAGAGAGTTGAAACCCTGCATGAAGATGAATTTCCAGATGAAGCCGACAATCACAAGGCTGAGAATATAAGGGATGAAGAAGGCCGCTCTCAGCCAGGAGGTGGACTTCAGCTTCATATCGAGCAGGACGGCCAGCAGAATGGCCAGCACGTTGACGATTACAATGTAGAGCAGCGCGTATTTGATCGTGAACCATGCCGAATTGGCAAAGTTGCTGTCTCCCGTAAAAATCTGCTGGAAATTATCCAGGCCAACGAATTTGGGATGTTTAGAGATTCCGTTCCACTTCGTCATGGAATACCGGATGGTCATGACAAAAGGAATGTAGAACGCAACGGCGATACAGATTAGAACAGGGAGTGTGAACAGCCCGAAATCTAATTTCTCGCGCCATCTTCTGCCGAGTGTTTTTAACATGGATGCACCTCTTTTGGATTTATAGGGTGGAGTCTGGTACTGGCTTGCCACACATAACCATTCCGGTTAGTCTATATTGTGTATTATAGAGCAGACCCCTATACTCAAAAATGGATTTAAGAGTACAGTTAGGGGTAAAAAGGTGAACTGAACATTTCCGTGTAAACTTTGCCAGAAGGAGGCGGCATCATCAAAAGAACCCTATACAAGCTGTTTGAGCCTGTGCTGGAGCGGATTTCACGCCGTCTGGCCAACAAGCTGATTCTGCTGTTCACGATCATTATTATTCTGGTCGTTACGTCACTGACGTTCATTTCCTATGGGATGCTGCGCAAGGAATCGGTGAACAGCAGTATATCCAGCACCCGCAGCAACCTGCTTCTGGTCGGGCGCAATCTGGAGAGTTATCTGGACGGGATCGGCCAGCTGTCGCTGCCGCAAATCTCTTATGATGAGTTCAATTACGCGATCCTGCATGAATCCGAGGATTATGGTTCCAAAATGTATGTGGAGGATTATTTGAAGAATCTTTATTTTTCCCGCAGTGATCTGGAAGCGATTTATCTGTATGTCATCAAGGAGCACAAATACTATTATGTCACCAAGGAGAACTATAATATTACAGTCCGTGTGGTAGAGCATCCGCCGATTGAGAATCTTCCGTGGTATAAGCGGGCGCTGGCCAGTCCCTTCAACCGCTCGTACCAGTCCTTGTTGAAGGAGAGGACCCCTGAGGAGAGCCAAGGCGATTACCCTATCAATTCCGACAAAAGCTTCATGGGCTATCACCGGCTGCTGCGTTCGATTGTGACCCGGGAGCCGCAGGCCGTCCTGTCTCTGTATTTCAACAACAGTGTGACCAATGAGATTATGAAGGATATTCCCTTTAGTGAAGGGGAGCATCTAATGTATATCAGTCCGGACAATGAGCCGTTTGCGGTCGATGACCGTGAATTTTATCTGCAGAGTGAACAAGCGGGGCTGCTGCAGCAGCTGACCCCGGCCCAAGGCGGCCGCCTGACCTGGTCGGACAATGAGCAGAAGTATCTGGTCATGTATGACATCAGTCAAAAAGAGGGCTGGAAGCTCGTTAAGCCGATTCCCTACAAGCAGATCTATGAAGCGGCGACGACGACGCGTAAATTGAGCTATTCGATCGGGCTGCTGTTCCTGATAGTGTCCGTAATTCTCGTCAGCTTCATCTCCAACAGAATCACTAATCCGCTGAAGAATCTGTCGCTGCAGATGAAGCGCTTCAGCACCGGCAGCTTTGATGCCGAAGCCGCAGTAGAGGGTAATGACGAGATCGCCTACCTGTCCAGGCACTTCAACAAGATGGTAGAGAAGACGAACGAACTGATTAACGAACGGTACAAGATGAAGATTGTCGAGAAAAACGCTGTGCTAAAAGCACTGGAGGCGGAGATCAATCCGCACTTCCTCTATAATGCGCTGCAGGCCATCTCCACCAAGGCACTCAAAAACGACAATGATGATATTGTCGAGATGGTGGACAACCTGGCGCTCACTCTGCGGTACTGCATCAGCGGCAGGGATGTGGTGCAGGCCCGGGAGGAGCTGAAGCATATTGAACGTTATCTGGCGCTGCAAAAAGCCCGCTTCGGCAGCCGCATGCAGGTCGAATACGACTGGAATGAGAGTCTGCTGGAGCTGAGGATTCCTAAGCTGTCGATTCAGACGCTGGTAGAAAACTGTATTAAACACGCGCTGGAGAAGGTGTCCAATACAGTTACCATCCGGATTGAAGCCCATATTACACCTGCCCACAGTGTGATCTCTGTGCTGGATGACGGGCCGGGGATCACGGAGAAACGGCTCCAGCAGGTGCTAAGTTCGCTTCAGATCCAGTGGGAGGACCGCGGGGGCGAAGGGACCGAAGAAGGAGACAACGAGAGTATTGGCTTGAAGAATCTGAACACACGCCTGAAGCTCTTATACGGTGAAGAGGCGGCGCTTGTGATTGCCAGCGATGAGCATGGCACGCGAATGGATATGCGGTTACCGCGGGGAGGGCTGGGACAACATGTATAAAGTACTGATTATTGATGATGAGGAGCCGCTGCGCGAGGCCATTCATATCCTCGGGGACTGGAAGGGCCTGGGAGTGGATCAGGTGCTGGAGGCGATAGACGGCAGGATGGGGCTTGAGATGCTCCGGAAGCACAAGATTGATCTGGCGCTGGTGGATATGAAGATGCCCGAGCTGAACGGAAGCCAGCTGCTGCAGATTGCAGAACGTGAATTTCCCGATCTGCTGCTGATCGTGATCAGCGGCTACAATGATTTCGAATATACCCGGCAGGCCATCCGCTCCAAGGTGGTGGATTATTTGCTGAAGCCGGTGAACCGGAGTGATCTCAACAGTGCGCTGCGCAAGGCAGTCGATGTACTGGAGGCCAAACGCAAGCGGGAAAGCGAGTTCATCAACCGGAACATCACCCTGAACATGTCCCTTCCGAAGCTGAAGGAGAAGATGTACCTGTCGATTATTGAACGCAGCTTCAAAAACCAGTCCAATGAAGCATTTCTTCCGCTGATTGGTGCAGACAAGCCGGGGAACCATTTCGCGGTAGGCGTTCTGCGGATGCTTAATTTGGAGCAGGTGCGCCGGGACCGGTTTCATGAGGACCGGGACTTGCTGCATTTTGCCGTCACCAATGTGATCAACGAGAACAGCGGCGGCCATTTCGAAGCGTTCAGCTTTGCCAGCCCGAGAAGCGAGCGGGAATTTATCGCTATTTTTACCTTGAAGGGCAGCTATGGGGATGATGCGGCTTTTCTCTCGCTTCATCATATGAAGAAGACGGTCTCAACCCTGAAGGAGCTGTTCGGCATTCTTTGCGCGGGCGGTCTTGGACAGCCGTACAGCGATGTTACGGAGATTGCCCAGTCCTACGAACTGGCCAAGGCCGCGCTGGACGGGACCGATCTGCTGAGCCTGAAAGGCAGCACGGTTTCGAATAGCGGATATACGAAATCCGCAGTTAAGGACAGCCCGTCCCTGACAGGACGGATGCCGCTGATCCGCAGCAGCCTGGAGAGCGGCAACGCAGGCCATGCCAAGAGTATTCTCAGTGATTTTACCCGCAAATGGAAATCCTCGGAGCATTTCAGCCTGGGCGAAGCAGACCGGACCGTTCAGGAGTTCATTATTTTGCTGGGAGACATCGCTTTAGAGCTGGATGCCGTCCCCGAACGGCTGCGCAGCGGAAAGAGCAAAGGGCTGCGGGGGCTGGGCATCAGCGGTGATTTTGCCTCCTTTGGAGAGTTTGAGGCGGTACTCAGCAGCATTCTGGATGTCTATGCGGGGGAAATCAGCAGATCGCTTGCCGGAGACCGGAGCAGTGTACTGGAAAATATTAAAGCATACATTGATAACCATTATTTCGAGAATATTAAAATATCGATGTTCACGGATAAATATTTCCTGAGCAGAGAATACTTGATGAAGCTGTTCAAGGGCCAGTACGGGTACGGCATTCATGAGTACGTGCAAAAGGTTAGAATGGACAAGGCCAAGGAGCTGCTGTCGGACCCCGCCCTCAAAATCCAGGATATTTCCGAGAGGCTGGGATATAAGGACAAGAACTATTTCAGCAAGGCGTTCCGCAATTACTATGACTGTTCGCCTTCTGAATTTCGGCTGCAGCTGACAGAGGGAGAAAAGTGAAACGGTTACATCAGCCCACTTTTTTACCCTCAGAAGTTCACTTATGTACATTCTTATCCTTTTTCTTTTTATTTAGAATAACACCAAGACCACAAGAAACGTAAGGAAAAGGGGGCAACATCATGAAGGTAAAAAGAATAATGGCTCTATCCGCGAGCCTGCTGCTTGCAGGGGGGCTGCTGGCCGGCTGCGGCGGAAATAACGGCAATAATACCGCTAACAACGCAGGTGAGACAAATGAGGGGGCCAATACAGCTACTCCGGCTACCGACTCAACCAAACCTGTCACGATTAATATGTTCACCGCGTCTCCCGAGTACACCGATGCTTTCAATGCGTATATCGCCGAATACAAAAAAGTTAAGCCTAACGTGACCATCAACCTGGAAATTATGCAGGCCGACTACAATACAGTACTCAAATCCAAAATTGCCGCAGGCAGCACCCCTGACGTTTTTCAGACTACCGCCGGCGGAGATATTGATACCTTTGCTGAATACAGTGCCGACCTGACCAATGAGCCGCTGGCTGCCGCAATGACTGATGCGGTCCGCTCGAATATGACTTCCTCCGACGGCAAGGTGCTTGGACTTCCGGTCAAAGGCAACCTGTTCGTGCTGATGTACAACAAAAAGCTGCTTGCCGATGCAGGCATTACCGAAGTCCCCAAAACCACTGCCGAGATGGACGATGCCATCACCAAGCTGGAAGCCAAGGGAATTACACCGTTCGCCAATGCCTATAAAGAGTGGTGGGTCTGGAAGCACATCTTCCAGCACTTCGTGGATGCAGCCGCTACGGACGCCGGAATTGATGCCAAGACACTTGTAGGCAACTTTATCGCCGGAGATACCACCATCAAGGATCATCCGGCACTGTACAACAACTTCTTCAACTTCATTGACACAACGGTAAAACACGGAACAGACAAGCCGCTGGAACGCGACAGCAATGCTGAAGTCAGCGACTTTGCCCTGGGCAAAGCGGCATTTATGACCGGTAAAGGCGCATGGGATGAGGAAGCGATCAAAAAAATTACCCCTGACTTCGATCTCGGCATCGCCGGTTATCCGGTCAGTGACAAGCCGGAGCAATCGCAGATTATCACCGGTGCCGATCAGGCGCTGCGCATTAACAAGGATTCCGCTGTAGCCGCACAGACCATTGAATTCTTCAACTGGCTGTATACTTCCGAATACGGCAAGAACTGGTTCTCCACGGTAGCCAAAGTCATTCCGCCAATCAAGGATGCTCCAATGCCTGACCTGCAAATGCCTAAGGAAATGGAAGAAATCCTCAAAACCGAGAAATCCGGCGACCTGTCGGTCAACTATTCTCTGGATACCTTCCACCAGAAATTCGGCGAGCTGATGCAGGCCTACATCGGCGGCAGCAAAACCAAGGATCAGGCGATCGACGAAATCCAAAAAGCCTGGATTCAATTCGGATCAGCTGAACAATAAAACCTGAATAGCTTCCATTCCGGGACGGTCTCGAAGGTAAGATTATTTTACCGGAGGGGCCGTCTTTTGTATGTAACCTTGGTTTTAAAGAAGGGGGCAGGTGAGTAGTCACAACTCCAGGGAATGTTTGGACTTCCAGTCGCTGTTGTCTCCAGATTTCTAGAATTGGACCGTTGTTCACGGTTGAAATCCGGAGACAAAGGCGAACGCTGCCGCTCTTCCAGTTCCAAAATTCCCCTCCGTTGTTCCTCACAATTGCACCTCTTATTAAAATTATTAAGTTACGAATACAAAAGACGCCTTATAATCAGGAGAGACACCAACATTTGTCAGGAGGCCAAATAAATAATGGACAGCAAGCGCATCGAAATTGCCGAAAATGGACTTTATCTTACCATTGAAATTACAGGGGAGCAGGACGTCCGGCTGCTGCATTTTGGCGCAGCGCCTTTGCAGGACGGAATCATTGCGGAGAAGAATAAACCGGGGTTCCGGCTGCTGGAGCTGCAGCTCACGGGAGAGGACCGGGATGAATATCACGGACGCACGCACCGCGCCTCCTATCCGGGGCTGCGGATGGTGTACGGCGGACACAGCGACAGCGTAAATGCATTTGGCCGCAAGCTGGAGATCAGTTTAGTTGACCCGGTCACCGGTATAACAGCAGAGCAGCATTTTCAGTTCTATACAGGTGTGCAGACGGTCCGCTGCTGGACGGTGCTAAAGAATACAGGCACTGGCGAAGCCGCTGTGGAGTATGTCTCAACCTTTGCGCTAACCGGAGTGGACAAAGAGGGCAGCGGCGGCCGCAACGGCAAAATCGAGGTCACCCTTGCTCACAGCGGCTGGCAAAGCGAGCTGCAATGGAGGACCTACCGGCTGCCGGAGCTGGGCATGTCCCATCTGGCCGACCGCGGCTCCAAGCGCATCGCCGCCAGCAACACCGGCTCCTGGTCGGCAGCAGAGCTGCTGCCGATGGCAGTGCTGCACAACAAGGAGAGCGGGACAAGCTTATTCTGGCAGATCGAGCACAATGGCTCCTGGCACTGGGAGCTGACCGATCAGTATGACCAGCTTACTCTGCTGGTTAGCGGGCCGACAGAGCATGACAACCACTGGTGGCTGAAGCTTGCCCCGGGAGAGGAATTCACCTCGGTGCCGGTAGCCGTTGGCGCAGTGCAGGGCGGCTTTCAGGGCGCGGCAGAGCAGCTCACTGCCTACCGGCGGCTGATCCGCCGTCCGAATGAAGACAACGAGCTGCTGCGGATTATTTTCAACGACTATATGAACTGTCTGTGGGGAAGCCCCACCACCGGGAAGCTGCTGCCCCTGATCGATGCCGCCGCCGATGTCGGCTGCGAATACTTCTGCATCGATGCCGGCTGGTATGCGCCTGGAGAGTGGTGGGATGGGGTAGGACAATGGGAGCCTTCCGCCGAGCGGTTCCCCGAGGGGATTAAATATGTGCTGGACTATATCCGCAGCAAAGGGATGATTCCGGGACTCTGGCTGGAGCTGGAGGTCATGGGGATCAACAGTCCGAAGCTAACGGAAACCGACGACAGCTGGTTCTTTATGCGCCATGGCAAGCGGGTCAAGGACCGCAGCCGTTATCAGCTGGATTACCGGAATCCCCAGGTGATTGCGCATGCGGACGGAGTGATTTCAAGATTGGTGGAGCAGTATGGTGTAGGCTATATCAAAATGGACTACAACATCAACGCGGGCATCGGGACGGAAACAGATGCAGACAGCTTCGGCGACGGGCTGCTGCAGCATAACCGGGCGTATCTGGCCTGGCTGGACAGTATCTTTGCCCGTTACCCCGATCTCGTAATCGAGAACTGCTCCAGCGGCGGCATGCGCATGGACTATGCCATGCTCAGCCGGCACAGCATCCAGTCCACCAGCGACCGGGAGGATTACGTGCAGTATGCCGCGATTGCCGCCGGTTCACCGGCAGCTCTTACGCCAGAGCAATCGGCAGTGTGGTCCTACCCGCTGCGCGAGGGCGATGATGAAGAGGTTATCTTCAACATGGTCAATGCACTGCTGCTCCGTGTGCACCAGAGCGGCCATCTCGCCGAGCTTGAGCCCCGGCGCAGGGAACTGGTGAAGGAAGCGCTGGATTATTACAAATCGATCCGTGTGCATATCCCGCAGGCGACCGCCTTCTGGCCCTTGGGCCTGCCGGACAGTGAAGGCGAGTGGGTGAGCTTTGGCCTGCGCCATGGCGATACCCGGTACCTGGCGGTCTGGCGGATTGCCGGAGAAGCAGCAGCAGTCAAGCTGCCGATTCCTGAGCTGCAAGGCCAGGCAGCAGAAGTGAGCTGCGCATATCCTCAGCAGCATCATTCGGAATGGAGCTGGAACCCGTCCGAGGGTGTGCTGACCGTCTCGATCCCGCAGGGCAAGACGGCCCGGCTATTTGAGCTTCACGCTTGATGCACGGCTTGTGATCGCAGGGTAGTAATACCCGCCGGCCTCCTCCAATAGAAGCTCCCGGGCCATTTATCCTTTGACCTGAACAAGCGTGGATTTTCGGTCATTTGAGGATTGAGTCCGGATAGGCGAGAAAATCAGCGTTTTCTTCAGTAACGACCGCATAATAATCACCCTTTCTGAAGCGGAGACAAGTTCATCTGCTGAGAGAGGGTGTTTTTGCTGCGGAAATATTCAGCTTTGTAACACCTATATTAATTTTGTAAAAATAAAAACTGTTAATTGGGGTGGATTTTGGATAAAATAATGATTGGCTTAATATTTTGTCGAATTTACTCTGAACTTTGTCGAATATTTTGTCGATAAATATCAAAAGATGTAGAAATAAAATTGACAGGAAAGAACTAGCACTTTACAATGCAGATATAGGTTAATCATTTCTACTAATTAGAAGCATTGATAGCTTTTAACACCACAAGATTATTAAGGGTTTATTTTAAGGGAGGATGCATAGTGATGAAAGCAACAGGAATAGTAAGAAAAGTGGATGAACTGGGACGTATCGTGATTCCGATTGAACTGCGCAGAACGATGGGAATTGACATAAAAGACCCTCTCGAAATTTTTGTCGACGGTGAAAAGATCATTCTCAGAAAATATGAGCCTACCTGCATCTTCTCCGGCAGTGCAGAAAACCTCATTAACTTCAAAGGCAAAATGGTTAGCAAAGATGTGCTGGATGAATTGATTGCCAGCTTCGACCGCGTATAATCAGCAACCGGCATCCAGCGCTTTATAACAGCGGGGACTGGAGGACAGACACCTTAACGGTGCTGTTCTCTGGTCCTTTTTGCATTGCCTGGTCTCCCGGCAGCACTAGAAGCTTGTGAACATGGACAATACCTCCTGAAATCCTATATTATAGGGCGTGAGACAAAAGCATGTGCCCGAAGAAGGCAGCATATGCAGAACACTACAGAAGGGCTGGATCATCACATGAGCACGAAATTGAAGAAGCCGGAAGCGATTATTTTTGATATGGACGGAACGTTGTTTCAGACAGAAAGCCTGCTGTTGCCCGCTTATCATAAAATGTTTGACATTTTGCGGGCGGAGGGCCTGTACGCAGGACCCACTCCACCGGAGGAACGGATTCTAAGCAGTCTCGGTATGCTGCTGTCCCAAATCTGGAAGAATGTCATGCCGGATGCCGATGAGGCTGTACACCGCCGTGCAGATGAGCTGTTGCTGCAGCTGGAAGTCGAGGGGCTGGAGGCAGGCGGCACACTGCTGTACCCTAAGGTTACCGAGACACTTGCGGCGCTTCATGAACGTGGAGTCAAGCTGTTCGTAGCAAGCAACGGACTGGAAGACTACATTCACAGCATTGTAGTGGTACATGAGCTGAAGGAGCTGTTCGATGGCCTGTACAGCGCAGGCGGACAGGGCACTGCCACCAAAACCGAACTGCTGCGCATCCTGCTGGATGAGCACGGCATCAAGGAGGCTTGGATGGTCGGTGACCGTTCATCCGATGTGGAGGCCGGCAAAGGCAACGGGCAGACGGTAATCGGCTGCGCTTATGCAGGCTTCGGACGCCAGGATGAGCTGAAGGGGTCCGATGTTATCATTTCCTCCTTCGAAGAGCTGATTGGTCTCTACGACAACAGCACGGTGTAATTGAGTATACAATCGAAACGTTCTCCGTAATTACTGCCAGGCTATAGTCCAGGTTGAATTGTCCATATATTCAAAACAGGTCGACACGGGTGCCACTACCGCCGCATAATCCGGCGTTAAGGGCACCCTTGCTGGCGTTAAGGGTATGGAACTAGGGATAATTCAGGAGCGGATAGTGAAAACTGAGGTTATGGTATTTAACTATCTGGAAAAGTGGTGACAAGCTTGAGTTCCTCTAATGATCAGCTTATCTGTCTCCGAATGAAGGAAGAATCAGGATATATTGTGAGCGCTGCTGCCCCTCCCATCTATGAAACTGCGCCTTTCTTCTTCAATAGTTACGATCATTATACCGAGGCAGCCAATGATGAAAAGACCCATTATGTCTATTCGCGGGGAAAAAATCCCACCGTTCAGATCGTAGAAGAAATGCTCGCCGGGCTGGAAAGGGGGGGAGCCTGTAAATGTTTTGCCTCTGGAATGGCCGCTGTCAGTGCCGCCTTAATGTCCAGCTTGGCTGCAGGGGACCATATTATTCTGGTCGGGCATATTTATGAAACCACCGTAAGTCTGATCAAATACTTGACTAAGTTCAATATAAGTTACACCATCGTGCATTCCACGTCCGTATCATCCGTTGCCGGTGCTTTGAAACCACAGACACGGGTTATCTTTATGGAATCCCCTACCTCATTTACATTCGACATTGTGAATATTCCGGAAATAACAGAGCTTGCAAAGTCCAAAGGGATTCGTACCATAATAGATAATTCATGGGCCACTCCGCTCTTTCTGAAGCCTTTGGAATATGGGGTCGATATCGTTGTTCATTCTGCCTCCAAGTACTTGGGTGGACATAATGATTTGGTTGCCGGGGCAGTGATTTCTTCCCAACACATTATGGATCGTATATACGAAGAAGAATATGAATTAATTGGCGGGTCGCTGGGGCCCTTCGAAGCCTGGCTGCTGATAAGGGGTCTTCGGACGCTACCTCTCCGCATGGACGCCCACCAAAAAAACGGTCTGGCAGTAGCCCGGTTTCTATCCGAGCATCCGGCGGTTTCCAAAGTCAATCATCCCGGACTTCCTTCGCATCCACAACATGAATTGGCGAGCACACAGTTCAAAGGCTATTCCGGCCTGTTCAGCTTCGAACTGAAGGATTCGGGGTACGAGGAAATCCGCCAAATGGTCAACAAATTGCAATTGATCCGGATCGGCGTATCCTGGGGAAGCGCAGAAAGTCAAATTATCTCTCCAAACTATGGCTACAATCAGCAGGATCTGAAAAAGCAGCACATGCCTGAGTCACTGATCCGTTTGGCTGTAGGCCATGAGCCTGCCGAGTTGCTGATTCAAGATTTGAATAACGCATTGAGTTAACCCTAGCCGTTACAGGATCTGAAGCATTTATAATAAAATGGAATATTTTAATACTTGCTCCTTCTGTTGTTACAGTGTAAAGTAATAAATCTAGCAAGCAGAACTTAAGAGTTCAAACTGAGTTCAAAGCTAGCTGGAAAATATTACGACTTGTTTGATAGAGTAGAACATGATATATTATTACTCCGGCCAAGTTAATGGCTGGCGAGCTTGATCTTTGAAAACTGAACAACGAGTGAGTAGGATTTCACGCAAGTGAGGTCCAAAATTAGAGAATATTTTATTCTCGTCAGATGTTTCAAAATGAGCAATCGCTCTTTTCAATATCTTTTTCGGATGGTTATTTCCTCGAAGTGATTCGGGTGAAGTAACCGCCCGGAAAAACCTAATTGGAGAGTTTGATCCTGGCTCAGGACGAACGCTGGCGGCGTGCCTAATACATGCAAGTCGAGCGGAGTCTTGTTGGAAGCTTGCTTCCAACCTGGCTTAGCGGCGGACGGGTGAGTAACACGTAGGCAACCTACCCTCTAGACTGGGATAACTACCGGAAACGGTAGC
>NZ_FNGM01000004.1:0-201355 GCF_900102965.1 Paenibacillus jilunlii
GTCCGTGCGACCGATCCGTCCGGCTTGTACGCAGACATGGAAAGTACGCTGAATTTCGTACCGGAGCCAGTATCTCATGCGGTCATTCAGATGACGGGTTCGCTGACGCAAATCGACCTGAACGAATATTTCATCGACCGGGATCACGAGGCGCTGTCGTTCGGACTGTACGGCGATTCGTATACGAGCAATGCCGTGAGTACTTGGCTGGACGGTAATGTGCTGACCATTTCCGGCACCATTGTCACTCCGATGTCGCTGCACATCACGGCAACAGACGGCCATGGCTGGTGGGCGTACAACACGGCTGCTGTGCAGGGTACACCTGTCGAGGGAGGGGACAACTTAGCCCCGCTAACCTTGAGCCAGCCGATGGTAATCTATAATGCCACGGATGATTACTTCATGCAGCCATTCTTTAACTTGGATGAGCTGTTCCGAGACCCGAACGGAGACTGGTTGTCTTATTCCATCGTACAGAATCCAGACCCGCAAAGCGGTCTGAGTCTTAGCTTGAATGGCGGATACTTGTCCATCGGCGGTACTCCGACAGCACCGACAGCCTTTACCGTGCGTGCAACAGACCCGTCCGGCTTGTACGCGGATATGCAAAGCATACTGAATTTTGTGCCGGAGGCAGTATCTTATGCGGTTATTCAGGCGAATGGTCCGCTGACGCAAATCAACCTGAACGAGTATTTCATCGACCGGGATTATGAGGCATTGTCGTTTGGACTTAATAGCTATTCGGGCACGAGCTATCCTGTAAGTACCTGGCTGGACGGCAATGTGCTGTTTATCTCCGGTGTGATCGCGAGTCCGATGTCGATTCAGATCTCTGCGACGGACGGCCATGGCTGGTGGGTAAATAACTCTATCCGAATTGACAAGGACGGAACAAGCCAATAATCCCAAGACATCAAGAAAGGATAAACTATGGATCCCAGACACAAGCTGCTATCGGATTTGATTCTGAGCGAGCGATATGAAGAAGCTGAGCAATTAGGTAAAAAGCATGTGCAAGAATTTCCTATCGACCCTCAGGGGTGGCTGCTGCTAGGTGAAGCTTTAATGAATCAGGGTCATGGACAAGCTGCACAAAAGCTATTCAACCGATCCGTATTGCTTGATCCCAAAGCAACATGGATGTCATTTATGCAAAAAGAGCTGCAGAAAGTACCCTTGGGAGAAGTCAGTGATGAGCTCAAACAATTGCTCTCCGTTCCGGAGGTGACCGTCTCCGCTGCCATTATTGTTAAGGATGAAGAACGGAGCATCGAAAGATGCATTCAAAGCATACTGAACGCGGTCGATGAAATTATCGTTGTAGATTCAGGATCAACCGACCAGACCTTGTCCATCCTGCGGAAATTTCCGCAGGTCAAGGTCTATCAAATGAAGTGGAATGACAGTTTTGCTGAACTGCGCAATGAAGCGCTGAGCCATGTCCATTCCCAATGGGTATTCTGGCTGGATGCGGATGAATGGCTGCATGAGGAGGATCGTGGCCTGATCCGCCTTACCGCCGGCATTTTCAGCAGGCTGAAAGAATTAATTCCGGCATTGCAGCCGTGTATCGTCAACTATGTGAAGGACGGAACGCTTCAGGAATTTTCTGTTCCCCGCCTGTTCCCGACGGATAAAGATATTTACTTCAGCGGCAGAATTCATGAACAGATTGCTACAGCGGAAGAGGGCATCTTTACTACCCGCGTTCTGCATAAACCGGTAGGTATCCGTCTACATCATGACGGCTACGAGCCTCAGATCAAAGCCGGAAAGGACAAGGCGAACCGCAATCTCAAGCTTTTGGAACTGATGACAGAGGAAGAACCGACGAATCCCGGCTGGTGGTACTTTCTTGGCAGGGAAACGATGGATTCCGAGGGCAGCAAACGGTCATTGGAATGCTTTGAGAAGGTGATAGAATACGGCAAAGATAACCGGCATTTTGGACGTATGGCTGAAGTCTACATGCTAATGGGGAAGATTCATAATTCACAGAGCCGCCTTGACCAGGCAGAGGAGTACTACCGGAAAGCTCTGGCGCTGCATCCCGACTATCCGGACGCCCACTTCCATCTGGCGAGTATTGCCACTCTGAAAGCCCAGAAGCTGCTGAGTACCGCCATGAAGCATGTACAACTCGCAGCTACCGGGTTTCATACGTATCGCGGTCCGGTTGTTCCGGATCAGGATATCTGCCATTGGAAGGCAGACGCGCTGAAGGCCGATATTTTTGTGCAGAATGGTCAAATCGCTGAAGGTGCTGCCCTGCTGCGTTCTTTGAAGCTTAAAGCACCTAATCAAAAGGTCATCAGCGAAAAAATAAAGTACATTGAAAAACAAAAACAGCAGTTGCTGCTGCAAAACCTTAGACTCTCCAATTTTGAAAGGAGGGATATCGGTGAATAGAACATTTTGCAGGCTCATACTCTTATTTTCCTTTGTCGCTCTTCTAACATGCTCCTTCAACATTAAGATAGTTTCAGCAGAGAAAGGAGCAGCATACATTGACGAAGTCAGCGGAGAAGTAAGCGTTAAGCTTGCCGGTGGGGTCAAGACCGTTGCCGCGTTTGCCAATATGCCGCTATCTCAAGGAGATCAAATCCTTACAGGTGACGATGGGAGCGCGAAAATCAGGGTTGCTAAACCGGAATCCGTAAGTACCATCGGCCCAGATTCGCGGGTCTCGATTGCCAAACTTGACCGTAAGGCAGCAAGAAGCAAATTCTCGCTCAAACTGTGGACAGGTTCCATGTGGAATTCTGTAAATGCCCTTTCGGCAGGCGATGAAGCAGTCGTCGAAACCCCTGGTGCAAGACTCAATGTCCGTGGCACCAATTTTCTGGTCCGGGTTCAGGCAGACGGGACTTTATCCGTATTTGCCGCTTCCGGTCTTGTAGAGGCTGATCTTACAACGAAAAGTTCTTCCGGTGATGCATCAATCCTGGTGGCGCCTACACAACAACTTATTGCTTTTCCCGCCAACTTGCCCCGGGAGCTGCATAATGCACTGACTATTGTAGATGTTGAGGAATTGGTCAAGCAAAGCAATCCGTTCATTCTTAAGGCTATAATCGCCAGTACCTCTGCCATAATTACAGAGAATAATGCTCTTATCCAGAGTTTGCAGAAGGACCTTAATACAAATACGCAGCCGGTCATTGAACGCGGCGGTGTCGAATCCGATATTTACATTAGCAGTCAGCAGGACCTTCAGGCATATGCGGCCAACTTGAATAACTTCATCTCCAATGTCGCTTATGAAGCGGTCCGTGCGTCCAAGCTGGATTCGGCCGAGCTTACGAGATTTATTAAGGAGATCAACCGGAAAATTGCAGATTCGAGCCAAACCGTCCGCTTATCCGGTGTCGACCCAATCAATCCACTGGCAGGTGTCAACCCAATGTCAGCTGCTGAAAAAGAGCAAGAACGGATCCGTCTGGAGGCAGTGCTGAAGGAGATTGAGCAGAAGCAGCAGCTCCTGCAGAATGACTTCAAGGCCAATGTATCCCTGACCCTGCAGCAGCTAACGGACCTCAGAAATGATCTTGCTGCCGCTAACCAGTCAATTCTTGAGAAGCTGCAGGACGATGCGGAAAAAAGATACATCGCCCAGCTGTCACCGGAAGAGCTTGCAGTGTACAAAAAAAACAAACAGCAATTGGTAGCCGGACAACTGAATACGGCCGCTAAACCTGCCGTCCCTGCCCCGGTGACGTCTGACAGCTCCTCCGCTGATCCGGAGATCACATTGGTTCAAACCAAAACGGAGACTGGCTTTAATCTGTCTATCCATCTAAAGCAATTTACCGGATCAAGTGCTTTGTATGCGGCAGAGTTTCATTTTATCAGTGATCATTCGCTTGTGGCCGGCGGCTCCGGTGCAAGACTGCTGAACAATTCTTATTTCTCTCCCGCAAACAGTACGGAAGCGCTGAAGACTATTACGGGAGCCATGGGAAGCTCTCCGGTAATGAAGACGGAAACCATTTACGCGGCAACACAGTTTGGAGCTGCATCCGATGTTGCGATTTCCGATGGAGTTCTTGCAACCATTCCTTTTAAGGTGACAGGGAGCGGAACACTGAAACTGTTTTATGTCAAAATTGTTGATAGCACGGGCAAGGCGATTCTGGAATTGACCGATGCAGCAGCAGGTTTACCGCCGGTTATTGTATACAGCAAGTGAAATGCATGTTCAACATCCCTATCTGTGGAGGCCTTATGACTTTATTGCGTAAATTTACATTGACTCTTGTTGTTGTCCTCCTGGTACTTGGTTCCTCATCCTATGCATCCGCTGCAGCAGCTCCCTTCTATAATGAAACGGGCGGACTGATCTCGCAAATCTCCAGACTCGCGGGCAGCGGAATGTTTGGCGAACAGGAAGGAACCGCTTCGTCGGCTTCTTTCAGACAGACTGCGGGTTTGGCGGTCGGTGCAAACGATGAATTGTATATTTCCGATGCGCTGAACCACAAGATTCAAAAGCTAAGCTCCGGCCGCCTCAGCGTGTATGCCGGACCGCCTTCTTCAATTCTCAGAGATGCCGGCGGACAGCCCCTGGGAGCCCTTCTTGATGGCAGCCGGGAGCATTCGTTGTTCCAAGCCCCTGTTGGCCTTGCTTTTGGGGCTGACGGAAGCCTTTACGTGGCAGACAGTGCCAATAACGCTATCCGTAAAATTGCTTCTTCTGGAGAAGTTACAACATTGTCGGGGAATGGGAAAATCGGTTCGGCCGACGGAAAAGGAGCGGCAGCGACCTTCTATCATCCCGAGGGGATTGCCGTTGCTGCCAACGGCGAAATATATGTTGCAGATACCTTAAATCACCTGATCCGTAAAATCAGTCCGGATGGAACCACCGTCACTCTAAACACCGCATCAGAGAGAGTGGTTGAGCGTTATCCAGGACTTGCGCTGCCTGCGGGTGATTTCAAGGATGGTGCGCTGGAACAGGCGTTGTTTAATGAGCCGACAGGACTTGCGCTGGATGCCAAGGGGAATTTATACATCAGCGATTCCGGTAATCAGCGGATCCGCTACATAGACTTTTCCCTGAACCGGGTTAGCACCCTGGCCGGAGGAGACGCAGCGGTGTATGCCAGCAATGCTCTTTATGCTACGGAAGGGTACAAGAATGGCGCAGCGGACAAGGCGGCCTTCCATTTCCCGAAGGGCATCGCTCTTGATGCCGCCGGCGGTCTTCTGATAGCCGATTCCGGAAACCATGTGATCCGTTATCTCAAGAACGGTGCCGTAAGTACGGCGGCCGGCAGCCAAGCGGGGGAAGCCGGCTTTCAGGATGGTATTGAGAGCAGCGCTCTTTTTGATACCCCGCTGGATGTAGCCGTCGCCTCGAATGGAACCATTTATGTTGCGGATTCAGGCAACAGCATGATCAGAGCAATCGCTCCTTACCGGCTGCCGGCGGGCATTTCCGCAAATCAGGCAGGAATCACCGTAATGGTCGGTACGCAACAGATTCAATTTGACGCCAAGCCTGAAATTAGCAGGAACAGGGTGATGGTACCGGTGCGGCAAATTGCTGAAAGGCTTGGTTATACCCTTACATTCAGTAAAGACGGACAAACCGTTACATTGGAGAAAGGGGGCCAAGCTATTGAGCTTTATCTGGGCTCCACAACCATCAAACGTAAAGCCCAGTCCGGAGCCGGAACAACCGGCAAAACGGACGCCGCCCCCTACGTCAAAAACCACCGTACCTTCGTTCCGCTCCGCTTCTTCGCCGAAGAAGCCGGCATGGATGTGCAGTGGGTCAAGTCCTATCAAACAGCGATATTGCGCTACAAATAAGCATCAGTTTTTGGGACATAATCAAGAGAGGACGTCAGACTATACAGTCTGGCGTTTTTTTTGTATGGTTAGGCAGCTGAACAAGAGGGGGGATTGAGGATGGACCGGAGCTAAGATGACTACAAAAAGATGGAGGCGTGGAGCACGGACGGGATTCGGTTTGTGATGCGTCTGCGGGACCGGGCGTTCACCACCATTTTGTAGGAATCGCCCGTGGAGGCCGAGGGACGGATTACCAGAGATGCCAAGGTTCAAATGGGTCTTGCCGATCGTGCCGACAAGAAAACATTACGGTTCATTGAATTACTATTCTTTCGCTATTCTTATTTCAGAGTTATTGCAACGCTAGTGTAAAAAAGCACTGAAATTCCGCTTAACAGCTGAAATTCAGTGCCTTTTTGCTATCTCAGATTATTCCTTCCGTCGTACTTCGAACAAATTGTTAGGACTGACCTCAAAATAGAGACATAACTTCATAATCAGTTCCGCTGAAATTTTCTTCTTTTCCATATTCGTATTATGCATTAATTCCATAATCGTTGTTCTTCGGTACCCGATTTCTTTGGACAACTTTAATACGGAAATATCATGCTTTTTTAGTAAAGTGTCCAATTTGCAGTAAAGGGTGTATTCATTAAATTCCATGTTGCTCCTCCAGAATTTGAGAATTGGTTGCACTTTTAAAGCATTAATAAACGACATGCAAATCATATTAAATACATCTGTCCGTTGTAACCAGTTTATGAATAAAATTATTAATGTGAACTATTATAGTATTTTTCAGGTATTATATGAGTTGAAAAATGAATATCTTTTGAATGATCCTATTCCGGTCTCAACATTTAAACATCTGTACAGTATTAATCCAATCGAAGCCCTTTCCCGATTTTATCTGGAGAATGTAGACACCTTGGATTATTGGGAGTGGAAACAAGCCGGAGGCTCAATTGAGCTGGCCATTAATTTCAGAAGTGCTAATCCTACTTTAACGTTAATCGAAGCTATTGAAAAGGCAGAGCGGGTGCGAGGAATAACAAAGGCGCTTAAATGAGATATCTATTGGATCAGCACATTTGCTCATACACAAAATTACATAGTAACGACTAAGTGCTGGTTTAGGTGTTTGTGCTTATATGACAAACCAGAGATATAAATGTGGGGGAAACAGTGAGAACAATAGTGTGCCTGATCCGTCATGCGGAATCTCTCTATGTAGAGGGACAAGAACGTGAGAGAGGACTATCTGAACAAGGGAAGTCTGATGCTGTGAGAATTAAATCTATTTTGCAAAAACAGCCTATAGATCTGTTTGTCTCCAGCCCTTATGCAAGGGCAATTCAGACGATTCAGCCTTTGGCTGAGGTACAGCAGAATGAAATCCTTTTGATGGAGAATTTGCGAGAACGAACAATTGGAAATATAGCAGAACTTAGTTTTGTAGAAGCTAAGCGGAGGGTTTATCAGGATTTTGCGGCTGTGTTCGAGGGGGGAGAATCCAGCGCTGAAGCGCAGGCTCGCGCTGTTGGGGAGTTTAAACTTTTATTGGAGAAATATGAAGGGAAGACTCTTGTCGTCGGTACGCACGGTGATATTATGACCCTACTGATGAATTATTTTGATTGTCAGTATGGTTATGATTTCTGGCAATCTACGACAATGCCTGATATCTACCGCTTAGAATTTAAGGGTAGAATGCTTGCCCAAGTAAGGCGGGAGTGGGAGATCTGAATGTCAGTCAAACGAACCCTTAGTAAACGGTGATCGTGGAAGATACTACTTGCTCGATGCGATATGACGTACAATAGAGGAGATACCAGCATTTGAAGCATGGACAATAAAGTTATGTAATGTCTGGTGCGAATGTATAGTGCCCATGAAATCCCTGGTCTTTCGCACCTGGATTATTATTTGTATAAAAGTTGGAATAAACATTACTGACGCTTTGCATCCAACGCAATAAAGTGGATTTAAGAATGCTGAAAATTGGCTTGTGATGTTTTTAAGTGCGAAATCGCTGTCGCTTCCTATGTGGGAGCGTGGATTGAAATGGACAAAGGATATGAGTATCAGCCTATTGCGAGCGAGTCACTCCTTACGTAAGGAGCGTGGATTGAAATCTCCAATGGTGCCTCACGTTCGGCCCAAAATAGAATCGCTCCTTACATAGGAACGTGCATCGAAATAGTTAGAGAGAAAGCTGTAACAGCAAAAAAAGCACCGAAATTCCGCCTAAGCCGAATTCGGTGCTTTTTCAATCTGAGTTTATTCTTTGCGGCATACAGAAGGTATATCGTTCCATTTTGCTCCTCCGATGATGAAGCAACCAACCAACTGTACAAGGAACCTGTGCCTATGCTTAACCTACATGAAAAAATAAGCAGCAGGGTTTGATTGGTGGCCACCTTTGAACTAACACGGAAACGGAAAGTCTAGATTATCTACTTAATCGGAAAGTAAATATCAATTTCAGAGCTTTCTATGTTTTCTCCTGCAAATCGTTCAGTATAACATTCAAAGTCGTCACGGTTATCAAGCTCATAGCCGCTTTTAGGAAACCAGACGCCCCAAATATAATGATAGGTCTGTATTAAGTCTTGTACTATTCCTTTATGAATAAACCTTGCATATTTTCCGCCGCATAGTTTTTTTCTTTCCATGCAGCTAAGAATAGGCTGTTCTTTAGGAAATTCAATTCCTACAAACCCTGTGGTTTCGCTTTGAGGATTAAATACATCTGCAGCACAGGTTGCTCCGGCTTCAAAAATACCGTATCTTGTACCCACAAATGTATCAGGAATCTGCTGGTTAAAGAGCTGCCACATAGCAATGCTTTCATTTCCGCTAATGGTTGTTATGTAACGAATACCCATAGTGTAGGTTTCTGGAACAGTAACAATTTGCGGGTTTAAATCAGCATACGGGTGTACCCTATTATCGGAAATTAGCGCTGGGGGCCTGTTTCCTATCAAGACGTCTATCCCATTGTTTCGATAGTCTGTTGGGGTTATACCATACCGGTCTCTAAAGGCTCTTGTAAAGCTTTCTGCTGTTTCAAAATAAAGGGAAACCCCGATATCTAATATCTTTTTTTCACTGTGGACCAAATTCCATGCGGCTTGTGTTAAACGCCGGGTTCTTATGTAACTCCCTATCGTTTCCCCCATGATGGCTTGAAAATACCGATGGAAATGATAATAAGAGTAGGAAACCGCTTTAGCAACATCACACGCGGCGATAGGCTCGTACAGACTATTTTCAATAAATACAATTGCTTCTCCTATTGCACTGTTGTTGATCAATGAGGTTTCCTCCTCTCTAGAAATATCAGCTTATTTTATAAAAGTCAGGTCTGGCTCTTTCTTGCGGCAACAACACTTCAACTTCTTGCACTTCTAACGCTCCCACAGAAAAGGTCTGCCATTCATTAACTTGTGGAGAGCCAAATGTCATTTCTATAGTTTTATCATTTACATCAAATATCATAGAGCGTAATGTGCCAAAAAATTCTTTGTAATAGTGGCAACAAAGACCGTCCGGATATGAAGTGGACAAAAGAGTTTTCATATCTTTTTTTGAGAGCTGTTTCTTTCCTGTAAACACCTCAACAATTTTATTGTTTCGTACTACCGAATTTTCAATTATCTTTTTTTGATAGGGCTTAATATCTTCCAGTAACGCATGATTTGTAACACTTAGAAATGCTTCCTCGCTATATTCATCTAATAACTTATAGGATTTGTGTCCGTCCATGCATTGAAGCAACGCTATTTTGTTACTGCTGTCAGCTAACATCAAGTTAATGTTATAACCGATAGGTGCGCTCATTGTCCATTCTATTGCTTCTTGAACGGTTTTGCAGTTTTCCAGTATACTCCGAACCACAACCCAGAAGCTAAAACCTGTTGCTCCAGCTTTCTGCCCTCCTTCAAAATTGCCTACAGGTATACCGTTGCTTGCTTTACAAACGGCAAGGCCGTGTTCATTCATACCGTCACATCTGCCGAAAAGATTCAATGTAGAACCAATATAACGGTATTTACCTTTGATATTAGTAAAAGCGAAGCACATTTCTTCCATTTCATTGTTAAAATCATAATTTCTAGCCATTAATGTATGTTCGCTCTTTGACTTGCTTGGTAATACTGCCATTAGGCTGCATCCACGTTCTAAATAGGTCATGGCATAAAAAAGTGCCTGCTCTGATGATACCCCAATCGTATCTGAAAAGCCCTTTATTTCTTCGTTGATACCTTGGCAATACATATCCAGCAAACCTGTAATTTTTGTAAACTTATCATGTGGATAAGCATTAGGCGGCAATAGAACCTGTTTTAGCAAACTTGGAGTTGAGAGAGCCCATTGTCCTATTTGTGTTCCAACTTCATAGCTTGTACCAATAAAATTTTTAAAATAAACTTTTGTTTTGTCCATGTATAGCACCTTCCTTTCATAAATATTATGAATCCACTCGAGAGCTTGAACTTGATATTTTTTGCTATTTGTATAGGTCTCCACAAGTAGTGTCAAATGAACCAACAGTCCACACCATCTTAAGATATGTGGGCTGTTGAAGGTTTGACTGATATTGGTCAGAAACTGTAAAAAAGTGTTCGATTGTTCTCCAAGAAATGCCGGATTTTTCCTTATTGTGCTGTTATAATGAAGGAAACGTATGTTCTTTTGGTGCGGTATTATTCATCTGTTTGTTTGCGGAGATATTGGCGGGAGTAGAACTACAAGCACAAGAATAAAGTCAAGCATGTGGGCATAAAGAAATCCATTGACCTGGAAGGTCCCTTAATTTTGTAGTGCGAATGTATAGCGCACATGAAATCCCCGGGTCCTTCGCACCGGATTTATTACGATTTATTACATTATTTGTTATAAAAAAAAGATGTTCTTACGTGATTGTTAATTGTTTTGAGATTCAAGCGGTTTTTAATCATAATAAAAGTGTTTATATCCTTTATTTGGTTGAAAATCGCTGTCGCTCCTTACGCAGGAGCGTGGATTGAAATAAACTAACAAGTATCAAAAACACCTGACATCATGGTAAAATATTGTGACTTGACTTGTAATAGTCCAATTTAAATTCAGCAGGTGACTGTGTTGAGATTACGAGAGTTCATGAGCCCTTCGGGGACCTCGGCTTACCGGCAGGCGAAGTGGATCAAACGTTTTTTGCAGACCTATTGGCTTGTGATTGCCCTGCATTTTCTGGCCCAGCTTGCGGCTTATACTTTTCTCCCGTATGAGAGGGGGGCGCATGAATTTTATTATGGGGTTCTGCTGTATCCGACTTTGCTGATGGGGGCGTTTGTGGGCATAGCCCAGTGGATTGACCACCGTGCTTCCAAGTATTCGTTTCTCTCTCTTTTTCTGGCCGGTACGGTTATTGCGATGATCATCATCCATCTGAATATGGATATCCGCATTATTGGGGCGCTTATGCTGCTGCCGATCTTCGCTTCGGCGATTTTTTACCGGCTGGATTTAACCTTTTTTACGTTTGCGCTGCAAGCTGTCGCTTTTTTTGTAATGTACCAGTGGGATTATTGGTTTAAGTATTTTTTAAGTTCGTTTGATCTGATTGCCATCCCGATTTTTCTTATCGTGGGCACCTTGGTCGCCAGCATTATGATTATTAACGGGCGTGAGCTGGTCAGTGACCTGGAGGCATCGCTGACGGCGAAGCAGGATCTGTTGATTGAGAACGCGATCATGCGCAAGCTGTCGACGACCGATGCGTTGACGGACCTGTACAATCATATTTCCTTCCATGAGTTCTACGACAAGGCGCTGGAGTATGGGGATCAAGGCGCACCGTTTCATCTGGCCCTGATTGATATCGATAATTTCAAGCTGATCAACGACAAATACGGTCACCGTACAGGGGATATCATTTTGGCCAGGGTAGCCAAATTCATTCGGGACATCATATCATCAGCGGATATTGCAGCCCGTTATGGCGGGGAGGAGTTTGCTGTTCTCTTTTTTGAGAAGACCCTTGAAGAGGCTGAAGCGACAGCGGACAAGATTCGCCTGCGGCTCTCCGAAACCCCGCATGAAGAAATGGGCGGAGCGGCGGTAACCGTGAGTATCGGACTTAAAAGCTACTCGCAAGGAACCACCAAAGAACAGCTGTTTGAGGAAGTGGACGCACTGCTTTATGCCGCCAAACACGAGGGGAAAAACAAAGTGCTGACTCCATCTTCATCCACGATATTTACATAGCGCAAATTCCCGGCGAATATTCCGGGGCAGCGCAGTTTTTGATTTTACATAATATGTTCTTAAAAGTTTCCTTCCATATCAGCCTTCTTACGTGCCCGGAAACGGCGTACCTTCATCAGATTACCGCACATTTTATCATCACAATACCGTTTCGAACGGTTCCGGGTATCATCATAATAGACCCAGAGGCAATCCGGATTCTCGCAGATACGAAAGCGGGAGGTTTCCTTCTCCACAAGCGCAGCGGCAAAAGAAGAAGCAATCTCCGCCATCACTTGCTCCCAATCCGGACGCTGCGGCTGAAAGGATATAGCCATATTACCCTCTGCATTCCAGACAACCTGCCGAATAACCGGTCCCCTCAGCATATAACCGTTCAACTGCTCCAGCAGATCCCCGTCCGGGGGACAGCCCTGCACCAGCTTTTGTACCGCTTCCCGCAATAAACTCCTTAGCTGCTGCAATTGCTCCAGCTCTACAGGCTTAACAGGCAGCTCCGCACGCAGTGAATGCTGTTCCAGCCAGGCGGCCAGCCACTTCTGGTCTTGCAGCTTGTCCTTGTCTTTGCTGCGGTCGCCTGTCCGCCAATCCCGCCAGTAGCTGTTAATAAAATCATCCCACAACACAGTGCTTTCCTCCTTCCGCTACACCGCTTTTCACTGATTGTAACAGTTAAAATATAAATTTACTAGTTACTTGATGCGGAGCAGAGAGTATGCTACATTTCTATTGTAACTATTATTCGAGTTATTAAGTCGTTACATGGATCGCTTACACAACGCTTAGGAGGATGAACATGCAGAATAAGATCAGTGATGTTTTGCTGCAAAATTGGGATTATGTCATGGATATGGAGGACTGGGCACCGCCGCTAAGCGCTGCTTTGGAAGGGGTGACCAGTGAACAGGCCGTCTGGAAACCGCAAGGGGAAGCGGGCAACTCGATCTGGGAGACGGTCAACCACCTGACCTATTATAAGGAGCGTCTGCTTATCAAGCTCAAAGGATTGCCAAAACTGCCTGAAGCTGAGAGCAATGATGCTACTTTTACCGTTGCGGAAAATGGGGAAGAGGCATGGGAGCAGGCGGTGGCCAAGCTGAAAAAGGTCCATGCTTCCCTGCGGGAAGTGATTGAGGCGCTGGAGGAAGGCGCTTATGATTGGGGCGGCTCCGGACATGCTCCGGGTGAAGAAGTGATGAGTCTGATTCTGCATGACTCCTATCACACCGGACAGATCGTGCTGGTCCGCAAGCTGCAGGGCTCCTGGCCCACCAACCGCAGCTTCAATTAAAAGACTACAGCCTGCTCCACAGCACAGCATAAAGCCGCAGTTCGGTTCCCCTAAGCCAGGGAGTCCCGGAGCTGCGGCTATTTGTTTCAAGCGGGAAAGAGTAAGGGTAATGGATGCTACACCCAAGAGATTCGAAAGGAGAGATAGATGATGGAACCGAACTACAAAGACAGAAGTGTTGAAGTGGAACGCACTGAGGTGCAGAAGAAATCGGATTCCAGCGTTGTCGCATCCACCTTTATCAAATACGCCGCTTACCTGATCATATTTTTTGGACTGCTGTTCTTCCTGGTGAAGTACGTCTTCCCGTTGTTCTAGTCGATATCAGGCAATCCTCCGAAATGCCAAAACCCATCCCTTGGATCGCCGTGGGGTGGGTTTTGTGGTGTAGATTCATGTACCTACACTTCCCGCTGGATAGAGTCACGGGCTTCGGCGGAATTGCGGTAAAAAAACCAGCATTCGTTCAGCAGCTTGATTTGGCGCCGGTCTTTTTTGTAATAAGCCTTCATGAGCTGATGGCAGAGCCACTGCGGCAAGAGTACCCCTCCTCTGCATGCTAACGTAAGATAGCATATGGGGGAACCCGCCCAAAGGTGCAGCGGCAAGCCGGAATTTCCGTTCCTAGTGCACGCCTTCTTCTTCCTCTTCGTACCACTGCTCCAGCTGGGCTTGAAGGGCACGGATTTCTGTCAACAATGAGATGAGGGGATAATTGCTCTCCTGAATGGACGAAAAAGCACTCTCCAGCCGGTTAATATAGGCCAATCCGGATTCCATTGAATGCTCCTCGCGCAGCAGCTCCAGGGAGTCACACTCCGCAATGGCGAGCGGCAGATCCGGAACATTGTCCGCTGTCAGCTTGTCGATCTCTTTATTGAGGCGCAGATTGAGTGCGCTGAGCTGATAAGCGTATTCCTCCGGCATCTCCACAAATTGCAATTCCTGATGCTGCTGCAAAATTACATATCGCATCTTTGGCATAAGTCATTCTCCCTCCGAACTTGTCTTCCTTCTTGACAGTGTAGCCTATGCACAAGTTACAATTCAAGTAGAGATCGTAATTTCCTGTGGAGAGGACTTGTGAGAGAAACGATGACTAGAATGAGCAATGAAGAGCTGCAGCAGTGGATCGAGCAGGTATCACAGGACAGCTTTGGTGTCCCGTTCCGCCACAAAGCGAGCTTTAACAGCCGGCTGAGCACCACGGGGGGCAGATATTTTATCAAAAGCCATAACATCGAGATCAACCCTATGCAGCTGGAGATGTTCGGGCGTGAAGAGACAGAGCGGATCATCAAGCATGAGCTGTGCCACTACCATCTGCACCTGGCGAAGCGGGGATATATGCACCGGGACGCCGATTTTAAAAAACTGCTCGCCATGGTTGGCGGAAGCCGTTTTTGCCAGACCCTGCCGGGAACGAAGGCGCGGAAGCCGCAGCCTTACCGGTACAAGCTCGTCTGCACCGCATGTGCCACGGAATATCCGCGCAAGCGCAAAGCGGACCCGAAGCGCTACCGCTGCGGCAACTGTGCAGGCAAGCTCAAGCTGGTAGCATTGGAAGAATCCCAAGGGAAAGCTAAATAGCTGCTGTTAGAGATCGGTGTCGCTCTTGATGACTAATCCGAGCAGTCCGGCGAAGGAAGCTGCCTGTTCTGCGGAAATGATACAGCCTGCGAGATCTTCGATATCGACATGCAGACCGGTGAAACTGCAATCGCTGAGGTCGATTTCTTTTAGCCTGCAGCCCGCAAGGGTCGCTTGATCGATATCGCATTCCGAGAATCCGATGTGGGTCAGCTCCGCCTGATAATAATCGCTGCTGACCAGCCGGCAGTTCGCAAAAGCCGCCCCTTTGAACTTACCAAAGCGAAAACTGGCGAAATCCCCGATACAATCCACCATCCGTACATTCTGAAATCGGCCTCTGCTGAAGTCTGTGCCAATCAATTTGCAATTCCGGAACTCTGTCCGGTGCACAAAAGCGTCACTGAAATTCACATTCGACAGATCACAATTTTCAAAGATCACATCCGTCAGCTCAATGGCATGAAGTGTGGATTCGGCAACCGTCACATTTCGGAAAATCACTTTATCGAACGATACCCTGTCCGCCTCCTGATATTCAATTAGGCTGTCGCTGATCAGGCAGTGACTGATTTCCTCCTTCGATTGGAGCGTATGGATCTGCTGCGGCAGCAGTGAATTTTCTTCAGTGATTTTGGGCGGATCGATTTTGTTTTTCATATTAGCCTCCATGTCATTGTGATTTGGCCCGGTCTATTTAAGCTGGCCCATTCCGAGACTGACCCGGTAATTGCCGAACTCCAGCAGCTGGTCCAGGAAACTGGCGAGTTCCTCATGATCTTTGACGTATACACGCATCCAATAGCAGCCCTCACCGCTGACCCGGTGCAGCTCGGCCACACTTCCATGTTCCAGGGCAAATTTTTGAAAAAGCGGGTGCGCTTTGTTGGAGCTAAGGAACACGGTAATCAAAGCGTGAATGTTCTGTCCGAGTTTCTGCGGATTCCAGCGTACCGTATAGCCCTCGATAATCTCCAGCTCCCGCAATTTGCGGATTCGCGCGCCTACAGCCTGCCCTGTCATGTGTATTTTCTCCCCAATTTCCTTATGGCTCAACCGGGAATCTTCTATTATATAGTGTAGAATTCTGTAGTCTATCTCATCTATTCCGTAGTTTTCCATTTTATCGCGAAATCCTTTCCGGGTGAAAGCAGAAATGCTGAATCTCTTTCGCCGCACAATGTATTCTGATCGAAGCAGCACTTATACTTAGATTGTAGCAGAAGACAGGCTAGATGAAAGAGGTGTTTATATTGAAAATACAGCTCATCCGCAACGCGGCCCTATGGCTGGAATACGGCGGTATAACTTTTCTGGTGGATCCCATGCTCAGCGAAAAAGAGGCGAATCCGCCCGTACCGAATTCTCCGAATGCACGCAGAAATCCGCTGGTATCCTTACCGGGGCCTGCTCAAAAGTGGCTTGCACCTGACGCTGTACTCGTTACGCATCTGCATCAGGATCATTGGGATGAAGCGGCGGTGTCTCTTTTGCCCCATGAACTTCCAGTGTTATGCCAGGCTGGAGATGAAGGGACTCTAGCGGCACAGGGCTTTGGGCATGTATCCGCGATTGAGGACCTTGAGGCGAAGAACTTCCGGGGGGTGACCCTGAAGCGGACCGGTGGCCAGCATGGCACGGGAGAAATCGGAAAGCTCATGGGTAAGGTGTCCGGTTTTGTGTTCCGCGCCGAAGGTGAGCCAGTGCTGTATGTGGCCGGTGACACGATTTGGTGCGATGAAGTGAAAGAGGCCCTGGATGAACACAAGCCGGAGGTCATCATCGTCAATGCCGGGGGAGCACAATTCCTGGCCGGTGGACATATAACCATGAATGAACAGGACATTATAGAGTTGTGCCGCTATGCCCCGGAAGCATCTGTAATTGCCGTGCATATGGAAGCCATCAACCATTGCCTGGTTACCCGGGAACAGCTTGCCGCCCGGCTGGGGCAGGCGGGATTGCTGGAGCGCGTCCAGATTCCGGCAGACGGGGAATGGTGTTGAGGTCAGAGACCAGGAATGACTAGGAATGACCAAAAATGACTAAGACCCCCTCTGGGTTGCTGCCGATCCTGAAAACGATCTCAAAAATAGTGAGTTATGCTTGACTAGACCACAAAATCATGATAAATTATTTCTTGTTCATGTTAATGTTCCCTGATAGCTCAGTTGGTAGAGCACTCGACTGTTAATCGAGTTGTCACAGGTTCGAGTCCTGTTCGGGGAGCCATTTTCTTGGAGAGATACCCAAGTGGCTATAAGGGGACCCTCTGCTAAGGGGTTAGACTGCGTAAGCGGTGCGAGGGTTCGAATCCCTCTCTCTCCGTATCGAAATACTTCCCTGTTAGGGATGAGAAGCCTCTGTGGTTCGTTGGAGCATAAACTTCGTTAGGATTACATCGCAATCTCTTGCGAAGCGAGAGTATCCCTCTCTCTCCGTATCGAAATACTTCCCTGTTAGGGATGAGAACCCTCGGTGGTTCGTTGGAGCATAAACAAACTTTATAAACGATTTCATACAAAAAGAGCTTCCGGCGGAGGTTCTTTTTCTGTTGTTTGAGGAAACTGAACTATACATAAAATTTGGATTACTTGGACGCTGCAGAGGATAAGCTGTAGGCGGTGAAGAAGCAAATTTGGTCCTTCTGCTGAATGAAGCGGACTGAGAGGGCGTTATTTTACAAAAAAGGTTAGTGAGGAAATCAGGCGTGGGGAGTTGCAGGATGATAGTGGTGCCAAGAAGCAGTTGAGTATGCGCTAGTTGGAAAAAGTGAACTTCTTTCTCTCCAAAACCGAACAATGCTGAGATTTAAGTGGAAAAAGGAAACTTAATTGGGCAATATTACTCTGTCAGAGGCGGAATGAGCTGGATTAGTTACCCTTTTTCCACTTAATACTGGAGCAGAGGGTGCTACGAGTCAATGAGTTAACCTGTTTCCACCTAAACTGTGCAGCAGGGGATGCTACGGGCCAATTAGCGGCCCTTTTTCCACCTGGAATTGCCGCGGAATTCATGGAGAGCTCCAGGCACCGCTAACTGACAACTAAACCGATTGCATCGTCCAGTGAAGGACGGCGTAGCCGTTTCTACTTGTGTTTTTTATGTTAAAAAGCCTCCATCCGCTTTCTACATATCCCCATAGTCCGACAAAAAAATCTGCCGATGCAACCCGTCACCCCTTTAATAAATTGAAGGATTGATGCTGTAAAGAGACAAATGTTATATTAATTGCGGAAAAATAAAGTATTGTATTAGAAAAGGAAAAAAGTTCAAAAAAAGGCGTGCTTCAAAAACCTCCGGTTTTCTCCGTTTTTCTAGACATTAATCATTTTCACTAAGTTACTTCACTTATAAATTACCATTAGTGTCATAAAACCTTACATAAATTTCTGAAAATTGTATTACATTGCATTTTTGTTAGTGACGAGGATATAAGTCTGTGTTAATATAAATGACATCATAGAGCTGGAAGATGAAAATTATGTAAAGAATGTAAACGTCGGAAACAACGCAAACAACGCAAACAACGCAAACAACGCAAAGTAGAGAAAGGGGATTTAAAATGACTATGGGGAAAAGAGGATGGCGATGGAGTATTTCATTCAGCAATTAATTAACGGGATTTCCGTAGGCAGTATCTACGCGCTGATCGCCCTTGGTTACACCATGGTTTACGGGATTATCAAGCTGATCAATTTTGCGCATGGGGATGTATTTATGGTGGGGTCGTTTATCGGCCTGTACAGTGCCAGGTATTTGGCAAATGCAGGTTTTCCTCCGGTTGTCGTTCTGATTCTGTCACTTGTCATTTCCATGACGATCAGTGCGCTGCTGGGCATAACGGTTGAACGGCTGGCCTACAAGCCGCTGCGCAAATCGACGCGGATTGCTGCTCTGATTACGGCGATAGGCGTATCCTTTCTGCTTGAATATACCGGGGTGCTCATTCTCGGGCCGCAGGCTCAAGGCTTCCCGGACATTATGGATAAGAAACAGTACACGCTCTTCGGATCATCCATTCAAGTGGAATCGAATCAGGTAATGATTCTTCTAACAACGATAATTCTTATGATTATACTGCAATATATTGTCCGTTACACCAAAACCGGTAAAGCCATGCGTGCGGTATCGTTCGACGTGGAGGCGGCGCGGTTGATGGGAATCAACGTAGACCGCACCATTTCAGCAACCTTTGCCATCGGTTCAGCGCTTGCCGCCGCAGCCGGTGTGATTTTTGGCATGACCTACAATTCAGTAGATCCTCTAATGGGGGTTATGCCTGGACTTAAGGCCTTTGTGGCCGCTGTACTTGGAGGCATCGGAAGCATCCCGGGTGCACTTGTAGGCGGGCTGCTGCTGGGAACGGTAGAGACGGAAATTTCCTCGCTGGGATTTTCCTCCTGGCGTGATGGTGTAGCTTTTGCCGTACTGATTCTGATCCTTATCTTCAAACCATCCGGATTGTTTGGCAAGAATGTCCGGGAGAAAGTGTAGGTGGGAATCCAAGTGAAGAAGCTAAATAAAAATTTCTGGGTAGGCATTATTGCTGCCCTGGCTTTTTACGGAGTCGTTCAAGTTCTCTTAACAACGGGAATATTCACTGATGTAACGAGATCTATGCTGCTTTTGATTGGTGTGAACATCATGCTGGCGGTATCGCTCAACCTGATAACCGGGATTACCGGACAGTTTTCCATCGGTCATGCAGGATTTATGTCGGTAGGTGCTTATACTTCGGCTATTCTGACGCTTGACTACAATGTGCCATTTGTTCCGGCGATTATTGCCGGTGGTTTGCTCGCTGCGGTGTTTGGCGTATTGATCGGCATGCCGACACTCCGCCTGAACGGTGACTATCTGGCCATTGCTACTCTTGGCTTCGGTGAAATTATCCGCATCATCATGCTCAACACGGAATATGTCGGCGGAGCTTCAGGACTGAGCGGCATTCCGGCCAAAACCACATGGACCATGCTGTTCCTGTTCACCCTGATTACAGTAGTAGTGATCAACAACTTCATCGGGTCTACACACGGCCGCGCTTGTATCGCCATCCGTGAGAATGAGATTGCCGCGGAGGCTATGGGGATCAACACCACCCGTTACAAAATCATTGCTTTTACCATCGGTGCCTTGTTTGCCGGTATGGCCGGCGGGTTGTCAGCTCATACGTTCTATGTTATTACTCCGGGCAGCTTCAACTTCCTGAAGTCGTTCGAAATCATTGTTATGGTAGTGCTCGGAGGACTTGGCAGTACGGCCGGTTCCATCGTCGGAGCGGTCTTCGTTACTCTGCTCTATACGTATTTGCGTGAATTCCCGGAATGGCGGATGATTATCTATTCAATCGTTCTGATCCTGATGATGATCTTCCGTCCAAGCGGCCTGCTTGGCAAAACCAAATTTTCTCTAGGCAAGTTCGGCAAAAAGGAGGCCAAAGCAAATGACGCAATCAGCGAAAACAGTGCTCCTTGATGTTAAAGAGGCCAGCCGCTCCTTTGGCGGACTTAAAGCCCTTAGCGAAGTTTCCCTACATATAGACACTGGTGAGCTTATCGGTCTGATCGGACCCAACGGTGCAGGCAAAACAACACTGTTCAACCTGCTGACCGGAGTTTACCCGCCCTCTACAGGAAGTATCATCCTTAACAATGAGTCGATCGGCGGCATGAAGCCCTACAAGATTAACCACAAAGGGGCGGCGCGCACTTTTCAGAACATCCGGCTGTTTACATCCATGACCGTGCTGGAAAATGTCAAAATTGCCTTCCACCAGCATGCCAGACACTCCCTGTTCACCTCGATGCTCCGGCTGCCGAAGCACTTCAAGGGAGAGGATGAAATCACGCAGAAGGCTATGGATATCCTGAAAATTTTTGATCTGGATGAGCAGAGTGAAGAGGTTGCCAGCAATCTCAGCTACGGGAACCAGCGGCGTCTTGAAATTGCGCGGGCTCTCGCTGCCGGGCCGAAGCTGCTGCTCCTGGACGAACCGGCAGCGGGAATGAACCCGAATGAAACCCGTGATCTGATGAATCTGATTGCCTGGATCCGCAAGGAGTTTGATCTTACGATTCTCCTGATTGAACACGATATGTCTCTTGTTATGGGCGTTTGCGACCGGATTTATGTGCTTGACCGCGGCATGCTGATTGCGAATGGCACACCCACGGAGATCCGGAGCAATCCGAAGGTCATCGAAGCGTATTTGGGACAGGAGGCGTAACGGCTATGCTCAGAGTACAAGGAATCAACGTTTATTATGGAGCGATTCACGCTCTGAAGGACCTTAGCATTGAGGTGAGGCAAGGGGAGATTGTGACCTTGATCGGTGCCAACGGCGCCGGCAAATCGACACTGCTCCAAACACTATCCGGCCTGCTGAAGCCAAAAACAGGCAGTATTGAATTTCTCGATAAATCCATTACGAACCAGAGCGTCCAGTCGATTGTGAAGCAGGGACTTATTCATTGCCCCGAAGGGCGGCGCGTATTCGCCAATATGTCGGTAGAAGAAAATCTTGAGCTTGGCGCTTATTTGCAGAATCCGTCCAGTCTGGCGGCTGATTTTGAGAGGGTCTACAATACCTTCCCGAGACTTCTGGAGCGCAAAAAGCAGCAGGCCGGAACGCTGTCCGGCGGCGAGCAGCAGATGCTTGCTATGGGCCGTGCGCTTATGGGACACCCCAAGCTGCTGCTGCTGGATGAACCGTCCATGGGGCTTGCCCCGCTTCTGGTCCGGGATATTTTTACAATCGTCAAAGAAGTGAACGATGCCGGCACAACCGTGCTGCTTGTGGAGCAGAATGCGCATCAGGCCCTCAAAATCGCCCACCGCGCCTATGTGCTGGAAACGGGCAGAGTAGTGCTGGAAGGTGACGCTAAGGAATTGGCGGATTCCGAAGAGATTAAAATGGCTTACCTCGGACACTAGGTCCGGGCCGGGCTGACATTTTGCGGCATCATGGAAACAACATATAAAATTCATTATTCGGGAGGCTGAGAGAAACAATGAAGAAAATTGGGGCCATTATTTTGTCGACGGTACTGACAGCAATATTAGCATCGGGCTGCGGCAACAACAACACAGAGAAGAGCGGCAACTCTGCAAGCGGCGGCAACACTGGCGGGGGCACAATCAAAATCGGTGCTGACCTTGAGCTCACAGGCGGCCAGGCTTCTTTCGGCGACTCCGCATCAAAGGGCGCGAAGCTGGCTGTGCAGCAGATTAACGACGCAGGCGGTATTCTTGGCAAAAAACTGGAACTGGTTGTATCCGATAATGCCTCAAAATCCGAGGAAGCCACGCAGGTCGCGCAAAAACTGATCACTACGGATAAGGTGGTTACCATTATTGGCGCTTCCACCTCTACCAACACCCTGGGGATCGTTCCGGTAGCAACCGAAAAAGAAATCCCGCTCGTCTCCGTAGGTGCCACCAACCCTAAGGTTACTGTTGACGAACGCACCAGCAAAGTGAACGACTGGGTATTCCGCGCTGCCTTCATCGATCCGTTCCAAGGCCAGGTAATGGCTAACTTTGCCCTGGATTCCCTGAAAGCCAAAACAGCGGTCATCTACACAGATACGTCGAGTGACTATTCGAAGGGGCTGCAGAAGTTTTTCGAAGAAACCTTCAAATCCAAAGGCGGAGAAGTGCTGAGCCAAGAGTCCTACCAACAGAAGGATTCTGACTTCAAAGCTGTGCTGACCCGTATCAAAGCCGCTAACCCGGATGTTATTTACCTCCCAGGCTACTATGAAGAAGTGGGTAAAATCCTGAAACAGGCACGTGAAATGGGCATCACTGCCCCATTCCTGGGCGGAGATGGCTGGGATTCCCCGCAGCTGGCGGAAATCGCCGGTGCAGATGCGCTGAACGACACGTATATGTCCAATCACTACTCGCCGGAAGATACGGCTGCAGAAGTTACCAGCTTCGTAGATGCCTACAAGGCAGCTAACGGCGGGGCAGTGCCCGATGGCATGGCCGCGCTGGGTTATGATGCACTCAAACTGGTTGCCGATGCCATTACCCGTGCCGGAGAAGCAGACCCTGCTAAGATTAAAGACGCTTTGGCAGCAACCAAAGACCTGCAGCTGGCGACCGGTAAAATTACACTGAATGAGACGCATGACCCGGTAAAAGCGGCTGTAGTGCTGAAGTTCGTTGCCGGCAAGCAGACATTCGAAACGAAGGTTAATCCTTAAGCTGACCTTGCGCATATGATAAAATAAATCTAACCGCTGAAAAGAAAGGCTCATAAGTGGGCCTTTCTTTTCGCATCCTAATACACTGTAGGCTTACACCCCCATCACATCAAGGAGGCGATGACATGATTGTCGGCGTGCCCAAAGAAATCAAGAACAACGAGAACCGTGTAGCGATCACGCCAGCCGGAGTTGAAGCACTCCGCAAAGCAGGCCATGAGGTGTTTATTGAGCAAGGGGCTGGTTCGGGCAGTGGCTTTGTGGATAGCGAGTATCTGAATAAGGGTGCAGCAATAGCGGAGTCCGCTGCGGAAGTGTGGAGCAAGGCGGACATGATTATAAAAGTGAAAGAACCGCTGCCGGAAGAGTACGGCTATTTCCGCAAGGGGCTGATTCTGTTTACCTATCTGCATCTGGCTCCGGAAGCCGGATTGACTGCAGCTCTGGTTAAGAGCGGCGTAACAGCGGTCGGATATGAGACGATCCAGCTGGAGGACGGCTCCTTGCCGCTGCTCACTCCAATGAGCGAGGTGGCCGGACGGATGGCTGTTCAGATTGGAGCCCGGCTATTGGAGAAGCCGCATGGAGGCAAAGGCGTGCTGCTCGGCGGTGTTCCCGGTGTCCAGCCGGGTGAGGTGGTGATCCTGGGCGGAGGTATTGTAGGCACCAACGCGGCCAAGATTGCACTTGGCTTGGGGGCAAGAGTAACCGTGCTCGACCGGAATGCGAACCGGCTCCGGGCTCTCGATGATATTTTTGGCGGACGGCTCATTACCCTCATGTCTGATTCGTACCACATCGAACAAGCTGTACGCAAAGCGGATCTGCTGATCGGCGCCGTACTGATTCCAGGTGCCCGGGCACCCAAGCTGGTAAAAGAGTACATGGTGCAGCAAATGGCAGAAGGCTCTGTTATTGTGGATGTTGCGATTGATCAGGGCGGTTCCATAGAAACCATTGACCGGATCACCACCCATGAAAATCCTACCTATGTGAAGCACGGAGTTGTCCATTATGCTGTAGCTAACATGCCGGGCGCGGTGGCCCGGACCTCGACCCTTGCGCTCACGAATGTAACCATTCCCTATGCGCTGCAGATCGCGAATCTGGGCATTTATACGGCTGCGCGAAACAATGCGGCTCTGGCCAGCGGTATTAATGTGGCCGCCGGTTATGTGACCAATCCCGCTGTGGCGCAAAGTCTTGGCTATGAAGCTGCAATTGGCATAGAGGTGCTGGCTGCTGCCGGAGCAGGAAGCTAGATGTGCTGCCGTTCAGCAGTGTGGACCGGAAATGACAGGGGACTGTATTGTAAACGGATGCAGCTCCCCACGATTTGATGAAAAAAACTTCTTGTCAAAAATCACTGTGTTTGATATACTCATTTTTGTTGTGACAAACACGCAAGTTATCAATCATGGCTCGTTGGTCAAGGGGTTAAGACACCTCCCTTTCACGGAGGTAACATGGGTTCGAATCCCATACGAGTCACCATTTCTTCTGCGGGTTTCGGGATGAGAATCCATAGGGTTCGTTGAAGCATAGGCTTCGTTAGGAATACTTCGCAATCTCGTAACAGAGTGGAGAGTATCCCATACGAGTCACCATTTCTTCTGCGGGTTTCGGGATGAGAATCCATAAGGTTCGTTGAAGCAATATTATGCGGTAGTGGTGGAATGGCAGACACGCTATCTTGAGGGGGTAGTGGGTGTATACCCGTGGAGGTTCGAGTCCTCTCTACCGCATACAGTCACAATAGGCCGCTCCTGGATCAGAGTACTTTGTCTGATGGGGAGCGGCTTTTTGTATACGAAGCTGGCTGTCACACGCGATGCCCAAAGGCTACGATGGAGGCAGGCCCAAAAGCTCTGAAACCTGGCGCCGGTAGCGTTCTGCTTTGCGGGTGCCGTGGATCAGGTTGGATAGGCGATAAGGCGGGATGTTGTAGATCTCACAGAATTTTTTCTGGTCAAGATGCAGCTCTGTCAGCCGTTGCTTGATTGCCCAGCCGTAGGGAGTAATAGGACGTTTACTGTTCAAAAGGGGCTCACCTCTTATCGACTATCCAGCCGTGTGATATAATGGGATAAGACATAATAATAGTTAATTATATACTTTTTTACGTCATTTTACAATAAAAATTACGTAAATAAGTGTTTTTTATCAAATATAATGGAGGGCGGTTAGACGATGCAGTCCATCTATGAAAGAATTGAATACCTCATTAAGCAAAAGGGAATCACCAAGAAATCGTTCTGCGAACAGTTGAATATCAGCACAGGGAACATGGGAGATTGGAAGCGGGGCAAGTCGACACCCGGTACGCATAAGCTGATTGAGATCGGAGCCTTTTTTCATGTGAGTCTCGATTGGCTGATCTTAGGCAAAAAGACACCTGAAATGGTGCGTGAAGGTTCGGAGGATTATTTTTTTGGCCAATTGCGGCAATTGAATTGCCAAACCGATGAACTGAAGCCTGAAGAGCAGCATTTCATTAAGGAATACATCGCGTTTACCCAATACCGCAAGCAAAAAGAAACGGAAGAAAATTCTTAATCCAGGCAGCTTTACTTTTTGCAGGAACCGATTTATAATATTGAATGTTGGCCTCAAACAACGCATTAACGCAACACACACCGCGCGGTAGTGGTGGAATGGCAGACACGCTATCTTGAGGGGGTAGTGGGTGTATACCCGTGGAGGTTCGAGTCCTCTCTACCGCATTAGTTACAACGACAGTAAAAGTCCTTCGTAAGAAGGGCTTTTTTGTGTTCAGTTTCGATAAATATGCGGATAAAAAAGACTCTTCGCACATGGCATTGAGCTGTGCATGAAGAGTCTTTTTTGGCTAACCGTGTAGTTATTTCTCAAGCAGCTTGGCGATGTCCGCCTCGATCTGGTCCGGTGTGGTCTGCGGGGCGAACCGCTTCAGCACACGGCCTTCCTGGTCAACCAGGAACTTGGTGAAGTTCCATTTGACGCTTTTGGAGCCCAGTACGCCCGGTGCTTCCTTGGAGAGGTATTTGAAGAGCGGATGCGCCCCGTCACCCTTCACTTCAATCTTCTCGTACATCGGGAAGGTTACCCCATAATTGATTTCGCAGAACTCTGCGATGTCTTCACTCTCGCCCGGCTCTTGGCCTGCAAACTGATTGCTTGGAAAGCCGAGTACTTCAAAACCGCGGTCCTTGAATTTATCGTACACTTCCTGGAGACCCTTGTACTGGGGAGTAAAGCCGCATTTGCTGGCTGTATTGACGACGAGCAGCACTTTGCCTTTGTACTTGGATAGGGATTCTTCCTGACCGCGCAGCGTGTTGGCTTCATAATCATAAATACTCATCAATGATACCTCCCGAACATTAATTTATCACAATTTAATTTTACACTATTTATCGTAAGAATCAAGCTGCAGGAGGATAACAACATCGCATCTCCGTTTCAAACCAAGCCCGTTGTTTAAGTAAAAAGTATGAGCAGTTAAAATTTGGCTTGAAAAAGGAGAGAATAGGCGATGACAGCATTAACAATGAAACCTTTGTACACTGCTTCTGCTACGGTCCGCGGCGGACGCGAAGGGTCAGTGGAATCCTCGGACGGTGCTCTGAAGCATGATCTCAAAATGCCGAAGGAACTGGGTGGACCGGGAGGTATGGGGACGAACCCGGAGCAGCTGTTCGCAGCAGGCTATGGCGCTTGTTATGAGAGCGCTCTGCAAATATCGCCCGTAAAGAGGGCGTGAAGCTTCAGGATGTAGTTGTGACCTCCAACGTGCTGATCGGCAAGGATGAAAGTGATGGAGGCTTCAAGCTGGCGGTAAAGCTGGATGTAAGCCTGCCCGGTATTGAACGCGCACAAGCAGAGGACCTTGCCCGCAAAGCTCATGAGTTCTGTCCCTACTCCAAGGCGACCCGTGGCAATATTGAGGTTGAACTGAACGTGCTGTGAACCGTGTTTTTTGGAAATAATGTCTAAATAGAGTCGGGAATTTCAGGCCGGGCCATAAATCGCAGGCAGGAGCGTCTGCTTTGGTTGACATCACCCCTAAAATTCTTTAATATGTCTAAGTATCTGTTAATGTCGCGCGTGCAATTAACTACCAAAAATTTAAATAATGGGTGATGAAGATGTCTTACAGACCGAATATTACGAATGTGACCAAAGCCAGCAGCAACGATAAGGAAGGATTGTACGAGTTCATTATCAAGCTTGCTGACGGAACGGAGTGCCGCGCGTTCTACAATCGGTTTCCGGAATGGAAAATGACGAACATCAGCCGCCTGCTTAAGACTCCATGTCCGGTGTGCCGCAAAGATTTCATCTGTAAATGTATGGAAGCCTTCACAGCTGATTTCGAAGGGCAGATGCTCGGGAACGAATGGATCGACAAAGCAATCGCAGAGTAAATTGAACGGACGGTTATGAAGGCGTGGGAGCTTATCCCGCGCTTTTGTTTTTTTTCGGGGAGAATTCTGGATATACTGTGACTATTGATGGGGGGAGAGCAGTAGTGGAAGTACATGAGGAAGCTCTAACAAACAAAGCAATTGTGCTGATTGATGGGGTCTGCCATCTGTGCCAGGGGCTGGTGCGGTTCATTATCCCCCGTGATTCCCGAGGCCGGATTCTGTTTGCCCCTTTACAGAGTGAGATTTCCCGTAAGCTGATGAATGACAGCGGTCTTGTGCCCGGGCAGCTCAGCACGGTTGTCCTGCTGGAGAACGGTGTCTGCTATACAGAATCGGCTGCAGTGCTGCGGATCGCCCGCAGACTGCGTTTTCCGTGGCCTGCTGCTTATCTGTTTATCATTATCCCCCGTCCGCTGCGGGACGCCCTGTACAGGTTAGTTGCGAGGAATCGTTACCGCTGGTTCGGCCGGGATGAGCAATGTATGGTCCCGACGCCGGAGATCCGGAAGCGGTTCCTGTAGAAGATATCATAAACACAGCAGGTGCTCCGATAGAGCCCTGCTGCGTTTTTTGTAAACAGAGTAATGTCAAGTTGGCCTAGTTGGTCAGCGGTTTGGCGCCAAGGCTATAAGTTTGTACCAGCTTCCACTTGCCATCTGCCGATTTCTTGACGGTTGTCACGGTTTCGGCCCGGTTATCGGTGAACTGTGGACCCTTAAGCTTTTTGGTTGTCATAACGGCATAAATCGCGGCTTCATTATCATTGTAATAAATAACTTTGGATGACTCCAGTTTGGATTCCAAATCATAGGAGTTAAAAAGCTGCTTGTAAGTCTGCTCGCTCAGTTTATAAGCTGGGGAGGATTCGTCTATGGTAGAGAGTACGCTAGTCAGATCTTCTTTGTTGGTGTAATCCGTATTCGCCTGCAGCACGGCCTTGATCTGCTCTTCATCGGCTGCCGGAACGGTGATTCTGGCTTCAAGCGCTCCTGCAGGGAGAGAATATTGGACAGCCTGGATTTGCACATTGCTGATCAGCCAGTTGGAGCCGGTGGTATTTTTGGTAAGAGAATAAATGTATTCTGCAGTACTGTTCGGTGTGAAGGCCCCGCCGGTTCTCTCCGTTGTTTCCACAACATCCACGGTTGCTTCCTTCTCCTTGATATCGATAATATCCATTCTGGCAATGGTCGTGGTGACGTCGTAAGCTGCCATCTGATCCTTGAATGCTGTTGCAGCTGCGGCCAGCGGTGACTTCGGATCGATCAAACTTATAAATCCCTCGTAATCTTCTTTGTTGGAATAGCTGACGTATTGATCAAAAAGCTCGGAAATCCCCTTGTCGTCCGCGCTGTTCAGACTGCTTTTGATTTCTACGGAATTGGCTTTGGCGTTCCAGACTACACTTTTGCCTGTTGCTTCGCCTACGAAACGGAGCGGGACATATGTAACGTTGTTGACCATTTTTGGAGCGGTTGCCAGCTGCTTTACGGCCCCGTTCACAGTCGCTTTTTTGCTGCCGAGCTGCAGGGTGATTGCCAGGCCTTCCTTGGAGGCTGTAATGGTGCCTGTCTTGGAATTCCACACCAGGGTAAGACCCAGCTTCTCAAAAATCGGACGCATAGGAACGAGGATGGAACCTTGATCCTTGACTGGCGCGCTGCTGCTCAGGTTCAGTTTCTGCTGATCAACCGTTACGGTGATGGGCTGCTCTGCCGCTGCTGCCGATACGCAGATAGCACCGGATATGGCTACAGCGGCAAGAAAACCGGGTACAAATTTCATGTGTCGAAAATCTCCTTTTGTTATATGTTGGGGGTATGCAAATGATGAACGTATAAATTATACAGGATGATAGAGGTCCGGGGAATATCCTGTGCTGGATATAGGAACTGAGGGAATTTTGGAGTAGTTAAAAAAAGGTATTGCTGTGATCTAATATATATGCTACTATAGCTGTAAATTATAGGAATAGTAACGGAAGCACCGTTCAATGACCGTATCCCACGGTTATTGGCGGTGCTTTTTTGCTGTCTTTTTGCAGAAAGGAGAGTGTGACATGGCGGCGAGAATCGTGCTCGCAGTACGGGAGAGCCAATATATTGAGCCATTGCTCCATTATATTCACCATAGTGAATATGGAGGGATGCTGCGGGTCAGCGCGTTCAGCGTGCTGGATGCTTTTATGGAGTTTATGCAGGGAGAGGAAGTCCCGGACGCGGTTGTAGGAGATCTTTCTTTTATTGAGGCGTGGCTGGTGGAAGGGAGGAATTCAGTGCCGTGGGCAGTCCTTAGTGATGACGGGGACATCCGCGGCAATCCTTCCGGGAGTCTGGCGGGCGGACAAATGATTATCAAGTATCAGGCGCTGCCTTCCCTGTTGGAGTCCATACTTCAGCTATGCGATCTGAAGCGAAGCCGGACGGCGTCCGTGCCCAAGGAGGAGACGTTGCTGCTGGGTGTGGTCTCAGCCAGTGGCAGCAGCGGCAAAACCACGTTAGCGCTCAATATGGCGAAGCAGCTTGGGGGGCTGGGACTGTCTGTTTTTTATCTGAATCTGGAAAGTGTGGACAGCAGCGGGTTGTTCTTGCGCCTGCCGGACGGAAACGCCCCTGGTCTGGAGCGTCTGCTGTATGAACTGAAGGCAAGCGCCGGAGAGGGAGGCCAAGCGCAATCAGGAAAGATGGAGCTTGAAAAGTATGTGATCCGGCATGAAAGTCTGCGAGCTGAGGCCTTTAGACCGGTGGACAATCTAAAGGAAAAGCTGGAGATGACGCTGACGGATACGCTGGATGTGCTCGAAGAGCTGTCCGGGGCGGGGCGCTATGATGTTGTCATTGTAGATACCGGGGGCATTGAGGAGCAGCAGACTCAGGCTGTTCTCCATAGATGCGGCCTCCTGCTCTGGGTGCTGACGAGTGATAAGAACAGTATGCACAAGACCGGGAGATGGCTGGAGCATTGCAGTAGACCCCACTCCGGCGGACTGCAGGAGGTACAGGGCAAAAGCAGGTTTGTGCTGAATTTTGCAGCCGATGCCCATAGGGGAGAGTTTCTTTCTGAAGGGTTGGAAATGGATGCTGTGCTTCCTTATATCTCTTCCTGGGCCACGCAGCACCATGGAGAGCTGTGCCTGAATTCTCCACAATTCATTCTCGGGATACAGCAGCTATGCTCGGGAATCATTGAGCCCGCGCTGCCGCGTGTCTTTACAGGGAATGGTATATGAATGAAGAGATGTTCCGGCTGCTTCGCAGTGACATCCGTTCCGGACTGGATCTGACCTCCGCAGTCGGCAACCGTGAGCTTACCGCTTATATAGAGAAGACGGTTCTTGCGCGGGACAGCCTGCGGCATCTGACCGCTCAAGAGAAGCATACCCTGGTCAAGAAGCTGTTCGATTCATTCCGGGGGCTGGATGTGCTGCAGCCGCTGGTGGATAATCCGGCGGTCACCGAGATTATGATCAACAGCCATGATGAGATTTTTGTCGAGGAGAACGGGCAGATCCGCCGCCTCCCGCTGGCCTTTGAGTCCAGCAGCCGATTGGAGGATATTATCCAGTCGGTGGTATCGGGTGTTAACCGGGTGGTCAACGATTCCTCGCCGATCGTGGATGCACGGCTGAAGGACGGGTCCCGGGTCAATATCGTCCTGCCGCCGGTAGCACTGAAGGGGCCGGCGATGACTATCCGCAAGTTTCCCGAAACGCCGATGACGATGAACGAGCTGATCCGCAGGGAAGCTGTAAGTATGGAGGCTGCGGAGCTTCTGCAGATGTTAGTGGCGGCGAAATACAATATTTTTATCAGCGGCGGCACTGGCTCAGGCAAGACAACCTTTCTAAATGCGTTGTCGCAGTTCATACCGCCGCAGGAGCGTGTGATAACGATTGAGGATTCAGCCGAGCTGCAGATCGTCACCGTACCAAATCTCGTCTCGCTGGAGACGAGAAATGCGAATACGGAAGGCCGGGGGGAGATCAGCATCCGTGACCTGATCCGCTCCTCGCTGCGGATGCGGCCGAACCGCATTGTGGTGGGCGAGGTTCGGGGCGCGGAATGTCTCGATATGCTTCAGGCGATGAATACCGGCCATGACGGCAGTCTCAGCACGGGCCACTCAAACAGTGCCCGGGATATGGTCAGCCGTCTGGAAACGATGGTACTCAGTGCTGCCGATCTGCCGGTGGCGGTTGTCCGGCAGCAGATTGGCTCTGCGATTGATATCTTCGTGCATCTGTCGCGGCTGCGTGACCGATCGCGCCGGGTGGTGGAGATCTGTGAGGTTGCCGGTGTCAGAGAGGGGGAGGTGGTGCTGAATCCACTGTATGAATTCCGTGAAACAGGTGAGACGGACGGACATGTTCAGGGCGGTCTGATCTTCAGCGGGAACCCGCTGCTGCATACCGGCAAGCTCAGGATGGCCGGAATCCGCTGGAAGGGGGAAGTGCTCTGAACTCGTTAAAACAGAAGGGACAGCATCTGCGAAACAGCGGTGCACACAGGTTGAGTATGAACAGCAGACCGCAGCAGGGAGCCGCTACACCGGTGGGGAATCCCGGCGCGGCGGCACAACTGCCGGACTATACCGTGTACATATTGACATCCTGGCACAAAATCACGGCAATGCTGGTTGGCGGAACGCTGCTCTGGGCGATTGGCTGCCTATTTTACCACAATGGGCTGTTCTCCCTGCTGCTGGTCCCGGGCGGGGCTTATGCGCCTCGAATACTGCGGGATTATCTTCACCGGCGGCGCCGTGCCGCGCTTAACCTGCAATTTAAGCAGATGCTGTTTTCGCTTTCTTCTTCATTGTCCGCCGGCCGCTCTGTGGAGAATGCCTTTCGCGAAGCGGTGCAGGATCTGCTGATGCTAGACCCGGAAGGCAGCAGCGATATGATCTCTGAGCTGAACATCATCTGTACACGCATGGAGTATGGACAGCCGGTTGAAGAAGCGCTGAATGATTTCAGCACACGGGCGGGCATGGAAGATGTTGAACGGTTCGCCGATGTATTCTCCGTCTGCAAACGGACTGGTGGCGACCTGGTAGAAATCGTGCGGCGCACTTCAACCATTATCGGGGAGAAACTGGATATGCAGCAGGAGATTTCCGTCAGCATCGCCCAGAAGAAATTTGAGGCCAAGGCTTTGCTGGTTTCGCCGCTTATCATGGTGATATTTATGAGTCTGACAGCGGGAGATTATATGCAGCCGATGTATACAGGTGCAGGCATCGTGATCTCTACGCTTGCACTTGGGATGCTTTTTCTATGCTACCTGTGGACTTCCAAAATCATGAATATTCCACTGTAAAGGAGGTGAAATGAATGACCTGGCTATGCGGCGCAACCGTGTTGACACTGGCACTTGGCTGGGTGCTGCTCCGTCTGAAATGCGGAAGCCGTTACGCTGGACTACGCACACTCCCAATGGAGGGACTGCGGCTGAGAGGGCTGAGTGAGCCATTTCTCTGGGTGATCGAGAGATGGAAGCTTGGAAGATATATTCCTTCCGTCATGTTCAGGGTTCAGCGTTCCCTGCAGCGAACCTACGGAACGCGCTACAGCGCAGAGCGGACACTGCTTTTTATGGGGGAGATGATCAGCTACAGCTGGCTGTTCCTGACAGCCGGAAGTGTGCTCACGGTGTTAAGCGGGGAGACAGCCGGGGCCGTGCTGGGGACATTTCTGGCGGTAATGCTTCCCGTTGCCCTGGTGAGTGATCTCCATAAGAAGGTACGGCTGCGGGAGCAGAATATCAGCTTTGAACTGCCGGAGCTGCTGAACAGCATTGTGCTTCTCGTAGGTGCAGGAGAAACAGTGCAGCGGGCGATCATCCGCTGTGTGGACAGCCGCAAGGAGGACACATCGCACCCGCTCTATAAGGAACTGCACCAAATGACTACCGAGTGGGACAGCGGCTATTCGTTCCAGCAGGCTTTTGAGAATTTCAGCAAACGCTGTGCGGTACAGGAGGTCTCACTGTTCACCACCACGGTGCTGCTTAATTACCGCAGAGGCGGAGCTGATTTTGTCCTGGCCCTGCGCGATCTCTCGCGGATGCTGTGGGAGAAACGGAAGGCGATTAGCCGGACGCGCGGGGAGCAGGCTTCTTCGAAGCTGGTTTTTCCGATGGTAGTCATCTTTTTAATTGTCATTGTGCTGGTGGGGACACCGGCGTTCATGATGCTCAAAATGTAGAAGGAGGAAGCTAATGATGAGTTCAATGCTGGCGGGAGCTGTACAAAGCTTTTGGAAGGACGAGGAAGGACTCGGTACGCTGGAGATGATTATGATCATTGCTGTGCTGATTGCGGTCGTCCTTCTCTTCAAGGACAAGATTCAGGAGGTAGTGGAAGCTCTGATTGAGACGGCTGGTGAAAAGAGCCAGAAAGTATTCGATTGAGTACGCTTCGGAAAGACGAGGGCAGCTTTACTATAGAAGCTTCTCTATTGCTGCCGATTATTATGTGCATCACTATGCTGCTGCTGTTCTTCTGTCTGTACAGCTATCAGAAGTCGATGCTGCTGCAGATCGCTTCAGCCGCTACGGAGCGTGCAGCTTACAACTGGGATAACACCCACAAAGAAACGAAGGGTGCTTACCCCGTTGGCGAATACGACCCGCTGTATTGGCGCATTGGCGATGATGCTCTGCTTTCCTCTTTATTCGGCATCGGCGCACCTGACGGTGGAGCAGCAATTACGCTCCCTGCCGCCAAGGATGGAGGCACACTGCCTGTGGTCAAGCTGGAGCATGCATCCGGTATGGTGCCGGCAAATATGCCGGGCGAGATGAAATATGCTTATAGCCTCGCAGGCCGGCAAATCAGCGCAGAGCTGAAGCGGATGCTGAATTTGCCTGTGCTGGATGGGATTCTTTCCGATAAGGCAGTCCCCGTGGTGCAGGCCCAGTCTGTGGTTGCTGAACCGGTTGAATTTATCCGTACCGTTGATCTTATGCGTTATTACGGTGCCAAATTCAAAGGCGGGCCAGACAGTGCCAAGTCAGGAACAGGGATGGAAAAGAAGAATGCAGCGATTATGTTGAACAAGCTGCACTGAGGAAGAGGAGCAGGCTGGAGGGGAAATTGATATTTGGGGAGCAGCGGCTAAGGGGAGGAAGGAGGATAGACCGCTTGAAGTCTGAAACTAAGCATGTTTTTGCGGGAGCTATAAGGTGTAGGATTGACAGATATACCCGATCGGATGGTTCAGTCTCTATCTTTTTAATTATGGTGCTGGCATTCGTTTTCCTGTTTACCGCTGTGCTGATTGACTATGCGCGCATTGCCGCTGTAAATGTACAGGAAGAGCGTTTGGCCAGGGCTGCAGTCCGTTCAGTCATGTCAGCTTATGATATTGAACTGAAAGACAAATACGGGCTTTTTGCTTATGGCGGCAATGACGGCGACCAGCTGCTGGCCAGTGTGCTGAATGATAATTTGTATGAGAGCGGACGCGGCGATGCTTTTAACCTGCTGCCTTTGAATTTGGATTCTTCTTCCTTAAGCTGGAGCCGCCCGCTTGGAAGCTATGATATTTTCCGCCGCCAGATTGTTGAAGAGATGAAATACAAGGCGCCGGTTGACTTTGCCCTGGAGCTGGCCGGTAAGTTCAAGCCGCTGTCTGCGGCAATGGGTGAAGCTTCACGGACAACCAAAGTGCTCGGCAAGCTGCAGCCTTTGTATGACGAGCGGGAGGAGGCGCTGGACCAAATGCTGAAGTCGCGGAAACAGGCGGCAGAGAGCGGAAAAGCACTGCAGGCGCTGATCATGAATCCGCCGGGTGACACTATCGTATTCACTCCGATAGGCAGTATCACCGCTGCTGCGGATATCCCGGCTATGTATGGTGACTATGTAGGTAAATATCACGCCGATATGCAGCGCAGGGCTGAGGGCAGAACTGCGTGGTACGAGTGTCTTTTGCAGTCTTATTTACAAGAATCCGCTGAAATGCTTGAGCAGGTTTCCGGCAGACAGGCCGCTTATCAGGAAGAGCAGCAACACTATTTGGAGGAGGCAGCGGCTGCGCTGGAGCGGGTCAAAGCTCTGAATGGTCAAATGAAAAGCCTGCTTGAGCAGTCCCGGAACAGCGGGCCGGACGATGCGCAGAACCCGGCGCGGAGCTGGGATATTCCAGGCGGCACAGCAGAGCTGAGCGCAGATCCGATCCATAAGCTGCGCGAACAGGAAGATTCGCTTATCCTCGCCGCAAGTGACATTAGTACGCTGGAGAATAGCTTGTCGGAACAGCAGACAGCTTCGCAGACCGTAATTCAGCAGGTCGCCCTCTTACCCGGAAGCTTGAGTCCGGCAACCGGATTGAATGCCGACGTTTCCGGCATGATAGCCAGTGTCCTGGGTGCATCCCAGACAGTCGACAGTTATATGCGCAATTATGGAAATGACGGCGTGCTCATTGCTGCTGATAGAGCGCGGATTGAGACTCACCGCACTTTCGACAGCCAGCGTAAGCAGACAGAGCAGGAGGCCAAAGGCAAGCTAGGCGGTGCCATGAAGCTGCTGGACCAAATCCGCGGGCTTGGTGCTGGCGCCGGGGAAGCTATGGAACGTTATCAGACGCTGCGTAATTATTATGACGACAATATAGCGTTTAACAAGGGATTGGACCAGGATACCGAGACGGGAACGGCAGATCAGAACCTCTATTCTGCCGGAAGCTCCTCCATGGTCAAAGTGGACGGACTCTATGCCGCAATGGGCAATGTGCTGGAGGGCGCCAGAGACAGGCTTTTTCAGACCGAATACGCGGCGCTGTATTTTCCTCCCTTTGATATCTCGCAGCTGTCCGGGTTAGCTTTAGGCTCTACAGATGAAGCGGCAGGGAAGCTGGCGGATCAGCTTGATCCTACGGCTCAGGAATTGGAGTATGTATTGTATGGCTTCTATAATCCGGCCGGGAATATAGCAGCAGCTTATGGAGAGATTTTTGCAGTGCGTCTGGCTATACGTACCATGGAGGGTTTTACAGAGCGCACAAGCCTGGGCAACCCACTGCTAATATTGGCTTCGGCACTTCTATACGGAGTCGAGCAGGCTGTGCAGGATATGCTGCTGTTATGTAAGAATGGTGAAATTCCACTCTCCAAATACATATCCGCCAAGCTGAGTTACCGGGATTATCTGCGCTTGTTTCTGGTGCTGCATGGAGGCGGGGACGTCCAATTATCGCGAATGCTGGCTTTAATCCGGCTGAATACCGGAAGTGATCCGGATGAGAAATTCACTTACGCAGCAGCAGATATCAAAATAGCTATGCCGTTATGGTTTTTGCCGGGAGTGGTGGAGCTGCTGGATTACGGCGGCGGTCTTTCCGGTGATGTGCAGGGTAAATTATACTACCGGACTGTACAGGCAGATTTTTCTTATTAGCTGGGAGGTGGAACAAGGTGAAGCAAAGGTTCCGGAAGCGGAGAAGACCGGGGTGTGAAGGCAGCATGGTTGTGGAAGCCGCTATGGTCCTCCCTATGTTTTTGCTGTTTGTCCTGTTCCTGATCTTCATCGTGCAAATGTCCTTATACTCGACGGCTCTGCAGAGCACAGCTTCGGATACGGTGAAGGTCATCTCGGCCCATATGTATCCTGCTGTACTGGCTGTGCAGAAACGGGAAGCCGGGAAAGAAGGAGGCGCTGCGGAAGGCTCAGACGGAGGAGCAGAAGCTTCTGGAGCTGCCGGACCCTCGGATAAATGGAGCATCCCCCGGCTCTCGCTTGAGGAGTGGAGTGACAGCTATGCGGCCGGCCTCCCGGAACCGATTGCTGGTTGGGTCCGTTCAGCCGTGAAGCGGGGAGAAGATCCCTTGCAAAAATTGCAGGCAGAGGCATCTGAAGGGGCGCTGGATCTGGCACTCAAGCCTGTAATGAAGCCCTATCTTTCAACAGACTGGCTGGAATATGACCGCATTCATGTTTCGAATGTGATTGTCCCGGACCTTAAGACAGGATCGCGCCCATACTTTGGACTTGTGGTGAGCTATGAACTGCCGATGAGGGTGCCTTTTCTGAATCAGCGGATCGTGCTGGAGGCCAGTTCGGTGGAGCGTCTGTGGGTAGGAAATACTGATGCTGAAAATGAAGAGGACAGTACAGGGGGCGGGGAAGGGCAGAGCTCCATTGTTATTCTGGAGAAGCCGAGCCCAGGAGTGGCCAATCATCAGGGCAGGATCCGGGTCAAGATTCCGCCCAATGCTTCAGCCAGCTTGTCCATCTTCTATAAAAGCGGCCAGAGCACAGCCAAATACTTGGGTTGGAAGCAGGCGGATGCGAACGGATATATCGATTGGGAATGGAAAATTGGAGTGAATACTACGCCGGGCACATGGCGTTTTGTTATCCAGCTGCAGGATGGCACCTCGCTGGAGGCAGCTTTTACAGTAGTGAAAAAAATTCAGGCGGAAGAAGGGAAAAAGTAATGGCGGTTTGGGCATTCTGGAGCTGTCTGCCCTTCCTGGCAGCAGCGCTCCTTACAGATATCCGCTTCATGAGGATACCGAACTGGATCACGCTCCCGCTGCTGGTAGCCGGGCTGGTTGTGCAGGGGATGATGAACGGACGCCAAGGATTTCTGGTATCCATATGCGGCGCAGGCACAGGTTTACTGCTCCTGCTGATCATGCATCTTCTGGGTGCGGTTGGAGCAGGAGATGTGAAGCTTTTTACGGGAATCGGTGCCTGGACGGGGATGCTGTTCACCTTGCAGGTTACTGTCTATTCTGTATTGTTCGGAGCGGTGATCGGATGGATCATTGTTCTTTCCAGACGGGAAACGGGCAGGCGCATTCGAGGAATTATCAGCAGGAGTGCCGGATTTTTAATGCTCCGGGATCCCCGGCTATTGAAGAGGCGAAGCGATGATCTGTTGAAATTCCCTTTTATGCTGGCGGTTGTTCCAGGGTTCATCTGTGCTTACTTGTACTTATAGTGGAGAGGTGAGGCGTATTGTTTGGATTAAGCCGTGATTTTGTACAGCGGGACGGCATCTCGATGCTGCTCAGCAAACCTGGGGGGCTGAGGCCGGATGAGCTCAATATAGTTCAGGCCCGTATGCTGATGAATACCGGGATTCCACATCATCTCCGGCTCCAGCTCAAAGAGATCAATTTGCAGGTAACCCTTGATTATGCGCTTTCCCGCCGGAAAATGCTCGGTCATCTTCTGAAGGGGAATAAGCTGGGCATGTCCGATTTTTTCGGACTTCTGCTGCAGATTGCGGCAGGGATGGAGGAGGGACGGTTATACATGCTGAGCGCTGAGCAGTATGTGCTGCATGAGGATTACATTTTTATCGAAGGACCTCTGCGCAGCGGCAAGGTGTATCTTACTTATCTTCCCCTGCAGGCTGCAGAATTTCCGGTGAGTGCAGGAGAAGCGCTGAAGTCACTGATTATGGCCCTTATGGCGTCTGTAAGAGAATTGTCCGGTGATGGAATGCAAAGGCTGCTGCATTACTGCGGGGAAGAGGAGTTCACTCCGGCCGGATTGAAGGAACTGCTAGCCGAACTGCTGACAGACGGTGAGGGGGCATACAGACTCACAGATCCTGCGCAGGCTGCGCCAAGCTCTGTTTGGCCGGATACAAATGGGCCGGCAGGGAGAGGCATTCGGGAATCAACTGGCACAGCGCCAAACATTGCATCTGCTGTTCCTGAGCAGAGCCAGACGGGGGAAGGGTTCGGGAATACCGCTGCTGAGACTCAAAAGCCTGCTCCATGGATGAGTGGTTATCCGCGACTCAAGCTAAAAGAGCTGCAGCCATTTCAGCAGCCGGATGATGGAGAAATGGGGAACAACGCTGCTCCTGCCCCCTCTGCCTACAGAACCTATACGGTGCTGGGCGGGGTTTTGGCTGATGCGGTATTATGGAAGTTTCTTTATTTGAACAATCCTAAGCTGCTTTGGATGGCTGTCTGCGCAATGGCGACGCTGGTACTGGGTGTATTATGCTGGCTGGTCTGGAGCGGAAAACTGATTATAGGTGTTGAGAGACAGGAAGAAGAGACTGAAGACGGTATGGAGGTTATGCGCCGGAGAAATCACAAGGAGCTGGAATGGGATTTTGGCCGGACTCCCGCAGCTTCCACCGTATCGCCTGCTGCTCCAGACATTAAAGTGCCTTCACAGAAATTGGAGATTCCTGCCTACGCTAATACTCAAGCTGCGCTTACGAAGGGGACGCAGCAGGAAAGAAGCCAACTCAAAATACCCGCGCCAATGCCTGTAGAAGCTACAGCTCTGCTGCAGCAGGATTTGCCTTCGGAGAATGAAGAGGCACGGAGAGTAAGCCATACAGTACCCTATCTTGAAAGAGTCCAGGAGAATGAGAGCGGGCTTCCGGAAAAAATCGTGCTGAACCGCCCCAGCTTTCTTATTGGCCGCTCTCCTGAGGTAGCGCAGTATGTGGAGAAGTCCGAGGGAGTTTCGAGAGTGCATGCGGAGATCCTTAAAAGCGGGGGAGGATATATCCTGAAGGATCTGGACTCCAGAAACGGCACATTATTTCAAGGGGAGGCGATGATCCCTTACAAGGAATATCCGCTGACCGAAGGGGCCGTGTTCACGATAGTAAAAGGCTGCTATACTTTCCGGTCAGCCTAAGGGGAAGCGATCAGGGACCTGTGATGTGGCAGCTCCCTGGGAGGATATTATTCCGCTTTCAGCTGCTCCAGCGCCGGCCGCAAGGTTGGATAAGTAAAAGTAAATCCATGTTCCAAGGCCTTGGCAGGGAGCACCCGCTGGCCTTTCAGAAGGATTTCCGAGAGCTCACCTGCGGCTGTCTTGAGCAGGAAGGCAGGGATAGGGAACCAGTGGGGACGATGATAGACCTTGCCGATCATTTTGCCGAATGCCTCATTGGTCACGGGATGCGGGGCAGTCGCATTGACAGGGCCTTCAATGCCGGGAGTTTGAACGCAGAAATCGATTAGCCGGACGATATCGGTGAGACCGATCCAGGACAGCCACTGCTTCCCGCTGCCGATCTTCCCGCCAAAGCCGAGCATGTAGGGCAGCTTCATCTTGGGGAAAGCACCGCTCTCGTTGCCCAGCACCACGCCAGTGCGCAGCTTGACTACTCTTACACCTTTGTAGGCTTCGTCTGCAGCTCCTTCCCAGGCTTCCACAACCTCGGACGGGAAATCCATCACATGGGCTGGAGAAGTTTCGTCATATGTATCCTCCAATGAAGTGCCATAGATAGCTATTGCGGAGGACTGAATCACTACGGGAGGTTTGTTTTGCAGCGCGTTCAGCAGCTTGGCTACCGCTGAAACGGTTTCAAGACGGGACTGCATAATGGACTTCTTGCCGCTTGGGCTCCAGCGCTGGCTCAGTGAGGAACCGGCAAGATTGACCAGGGCATCAGCGCCATAGGCAAGCTCCGGATGTGAAGCCAGACTGTCCCAAGTAAGGAAGCTTAGGGCCGGATGGGCAGCGGTTCGGGATTCAGGCTGTTTACGTCCGACAACAATAATCTGATGTCCACCCTGGAGCCAATATTCGGTAAGCTCACGTCCGATGAAGCCGCTGCCCCCACAGATTAGGTATTTCATAAGGTCGCTCCTTCGATTATTTAATCAGATGCTGATAAGGAGAGTAGTCGATACCGTTTTTCTCCAGGAAGCTGATCAGAAAACGGTTGTCACGGCGTGGGGTAGCCACGATATATCCTCTGATGCAGTGCTCGCGGGTTACCTCCGGCGCATGGCTCTCTACAGCGATCTTGCCAATCTCGGCGGCGATGGAATGCTTGGCGATATCACGGAAAGGGCTTGGCACAGGCTGAACGAGCTGATCCAGAAATGCCTTCATCTCGTCACTCCACAGTGGACGGCTGCGTTCGACCCAATAATTCTGCCAGTCCAGCTTGGATTTGCCATCGGCTTTCGGCAGTACTTTTAGGAATTTGCGGAACATGAAATAGCCGCCGATGCACATGCAGCCCAGCAGCACAAAAGTCCAAAATGCGATGGAGTTCATAAACCAGTTGCTCGGTGTTGCAGACAGCAAGCCTAAGCTTGATTTTGAATACATGAATACACCGCCTTTGACAATGATGATTGTCACAAACTTGATTCTCATCTAAAGTATAGCGCATTTCCAAAGTTTTGCGAAGCAGGAGCAGACGTCAAGAGCTTGCCTAGATTTATTTTCCCGATCACGGTAGAATAGGGGGTAATTCGTGAGGAAAGAGGGAATAAGGCATGCTTAAAATAGGTTCACATGTGTCCTGTGCGGACAAGGGTCTCCTGAGTGCGGCCAATGAAGCAAATGAGTACGGATCGACCTCGTTTATGATATATACAGGTGCACCGCAGAACACGCGCCGCAAGCCTATTGAATCGATGTATCCCGTTGAAGGCAAGCAGGCGATGAAGGATAATGGTGTGGAAGAAATTGTAGTCCATGCTCCTTACATCATCAACTTGGGCTCTTACAAGGACAGTACGTATCAATTGGCTGTTGACTTCCTCCAGGAGGAAATCCGCCGTACGCATGCGCTTGAGGTGAAGCATATCGTGCTCCATCCGGGGGCATACACAGACAAAGATGCTGAATATGGAGTGCAGCGGATTGCAGATGGCCTGAACGAGGTGCTTGGCGGTACGAACGAGACGGAAGTGCATATTGCTTTGGAGACGATGGCCGGCAAAGGAACAGAAGTTGGCCGCAGCTTTGAGGAGATTGCCTCCATTATCGACAAAGTCGTTCATAATGAGCGGCTGTCCATTTGTCTCGATACCTGCCACATCCATGATGCCGGATATGATATTGTCGGTGATCTGGACGGTGTGCTGCAGCAGTTTGACCAGATCATTGGCCTGAGCCGGCTGGGTGTAATCCATATCAATGACAGCAAGAATCCGCGTGGTGCAGGCAAGGACCGCCATACTCCGATTGGCTCGGGCTACATTGGCTTTGAGACTATCAACAATGTAGTCCATCACGAAGCCCTTGCAGGTCTGCCGTTCATTCTGGAGACTCCTTGGATCGGGAAAGATGCGAAGAAGCTGCGCCCGATGTATGAGGTGGAAATTGCCCTGCTGCGAGGCACTGTGGCTGAACGGTTCGGGGCGGAGTTTCTGAATGAGGTGGAAGAGCTGCATGCTTTTTTTGCCAAGCAGGAGCTTGATCCCCGCCAGTACGTGCTGAATGTATGGGAACTGCTGAAGAACGATGCCAAGGCCAAAAAGGCAGATCCGCGTGAACCGCTGGAACGTCTGTATGATACGGTTGCTGCCGCACAGCTGTTTCCTCAGCTTAGTGAAGAAGCGGTCAATCAACGGCTGATCGCTTGGCTGGCAGGCAAGCAGCTGCTCGTGAACGCTTAAAGCCAAATTAAAGATTGCGCAAGTAGATGAGAGGATGGAAAGAGAATTATGGAATTGCATGTAAAAAGAGAACATTCCTCAAGCGGACAATACCCCAACCGGGCGCGCATGCTTATCTCCTGTCCTGATGGACCGGGAATTGTGGCTGCTGTATCGCATTTTCTGTACCAGCATGGTGCGAACATTGTCCAGTCGGATCAATACACCATGGACCCGGATGGCGGAATGTTCTTTATGAGAGTGGAGTTTGACCTGCCCAAGTTGGATGAGCGGATTGATGAAGTGCGTTCGGTCTTTGGCGGGGTTGCGGAACGGTTCAAGATGGACTGGCAAATATTCAATGTAAGCCAAAAGAAAAGGCTAGCTATCTTTGTCTCCAAAGAGGATCATTGTCTGGTTGAACTGCTCTGGCAGTGGCAGGCCGGGGATCTGGATGCAGATATCGCTCTGGTTGTCAGCAACCATACAGATATGCAGGCATATGTGGAGTCCTTCGGCATCCCCTTCCACCATATCCCGGTGACGGCGGATACCAAGGCAGAAGCGGAGCAGCGCCAGCTTAAGGCCATCGGAGATGACATTGACGTTATTATTCTGGCGCGCTACATGCAGATTATCTCGCCCTCGTTCATAGAGCATTACCGCCATCGGATCATCAACATCCATCATTCATTCCTTCCGGCGTTCGTAGGCGGCAAGCCCTATGCCCAGGCCTATCAGCGCGGGGTGAAGATCATCGGTGCAACGGCCCACTATGTCACTGAAGAGCTGGACGGCGGTCCAATTATCGAGCAGGATGTGCAGCGGGTCAGCCACAGCGATGATGTAAATGAGCTGAAACGCATCGGACGCACGATCGAGCGGGTCGTTTTGGCCCGGGCGGTCAAATGGCATATCGAAGACAGAATTCTTGTCCATCACAACAAAACCGTGGTTTTTAATTAATTGAATAATCTCCGGTGAACATGCGCAGCCTTTTCCCTGCATGGAACAGTGTGTACTGTTCACCGGAATCCTTCTTCAGCCGGGAGCCTGCTCCCGCGGTTATCCTCAAGCTCCGTACCTCACATTGATAATCTAATACTTTTCTCAACAACAAGGTGAAAAAGCATTTTACCAGCATTTTGGCTCTCTCTGCCAAGGTGTATTTTGTCATGCTCATCAACGCATTTATAAGGGGGTAAAAGGCTTGGCTTCACAGCGGGGACATCTGTTAAGACGCAATTATTTATTTGCTTTTCTCATTCTGGTTATCGGCTTCGGCGGACTGCTCGGCTACGATCTATACTTCAAGCCGTATGTGCTGTCGCAAACTGTGGTCAAGATCAAAGTGGCAGAGGGCAGCTTTTTGCCCAAAAATTATGAACTAAAACCAAGTGATCTCTATCTGGATTCCGTCCAGACCAAGGATATCCCTTCAGGGGTGATTACGGAAGTCAGTCAGGTGGAGCACAAGATCACAAACGTAATTTTAACGAACGGAAGTATTCTGACGGCATCATTGGTGGATGTCAGTGACCTGGAGCCGCAGCAGGATGAGGGGATTTTTCCTATTCCCAAGGAAGCCATCTATGCAATCAACGGTTCGCTGCGCAGTAGAGACAAGGTGGATATTTATCTGGTCGAAGGTGATTCAGGTAATCAATCGCGGAGTGGCGGTTATAGCTCTGCAGCAGCAGGTAGAACAAACTCTAGCACTGCCGGAACACCAGCGGGGGGAGGAGAAACCGCAGAAACAGCAGCAAGCGCTGGAACCGCGGGAGCAGCAAGCACCGTAGGAGCCGCAAAAACAGCAGGTGCAGCAAACACCGCAACCCCACAGCCTTCCGCGCCTGCACGTAAAGTATTCCTAACCGGAGTCACAGTTAATTATGTAAGGTCGGAAGACAACAACGATGTTCAGGATTCGGAGAATGGCAACACGAACAACCGTTTCACCTCAACCGGCAAGGTGGCAGCACCTGAGCTCAAGCTGAAAAAAAACGACGGCGAGCTGCTGGGGCAATATTTGGAGCAGGGGAAGAAGCTGTGGATTGTACGTGTAGAGTAAAAGTGAAGGGAGGCCAATGTGATGAAAATATTCAGTTTTGGGATGGATCAGCTCACGATTAATGAGATCAAGCTTGCCGGGTTCACGGTAGTTACGCAAAATGTCCTGCCCGAACCTTCCCAGACTCAGGGACAGATGTTGATGGTTACCAGTGAACAGGTCCCGGTGACAGCTTTGAGTGAGCTGCGGCAGGGCTATCCGAACTCCTCCATATTATATGTTTACCGGCAAAAGGGTGTAAGGAGCTATCAGGCCATCCATATGTTCTGCGAAAGTCTGGGGATTTTCTTTATCCCGCCGCGTTCTACATCTTCAGCGATTGTGGAGAAGCTGCGTTACATTCTGGAGGAGGAGCGTGAGGAGCGCGGCAATCTTGTCGGTTTTTTCGGCTCCGGCCCGGGTATTGGCTGTACGAGTGTGGCCAAGCTGTTTGCCCGGCGGATTGCCGCTGCGGGACAACGTGTGATTCTGCTCGGCCTTGATCTGTACGATCCCGGATTCGACCGCCAGACGGCGGTCAGCCTCGACAGGCTGCGGCCCCGGATGACCGGCAAAATGCTGCAGTCCGCAGACTTTGAAGGTTTGGTGAAGCAGGAGGGTTACGCTTATCTGCCTGGCAATTTTGACTACTTAAGCGTTCAGGACTATCAGGAAGAGGAAATTGAATATCTGCTGGCCCAGGCTGCCGGGAATGCCGATGTGGTGGTTGCTGATTTCGGATCGATTCCCGAGAGTGCAGCATGGTATGTGGGGATGCAAAAATCAGCCCTGCGTTTGATTGTCACACACCCGAGACACGAATACCGGCTTCAGCCGCTAATGGAGCTTGCCGGACATATGGACCTGTATCCGCAGGATTTCCAGTGGATTATCAACCGCAGCAATGTGGAGGAAATGACCTCGCCCAAGAATCTTGTACTCCGCTTTGGCAGTGAGATTTTACTTGAACTGCCCTATTATCAGCCGTTTCAGGATAGTCTTCCCCTGGGCAAAAGAGAGCTTCAGCATATAGACGACAAGGTACATGCGCTGCTGGTATCCCTGGGCCTGGCGCCGGAAGCCCGAAAGAAGGGGATTTTTCAATGATTGAATACCGGCAAGAGATTTTGCGCACGAAGTGGAATCAGGCACAGGTTCAGCGTGAAGAACAAGGGATGGAGCAGGTACATAAGGCGGTCTGGCTGCCGAATCCACATGACAACCGCAGGCTGTTCTCCCTGAAACAAAGTGTGCTTCGCACCAGCAGGCCAGGCAAAGAGGATTTTTACGGTTTTCTGCAAAAAATGAAAAGCGACATGAACGCCGGGCTGGAGCGGGAGGATGACGGGTACTTTGAACTGAATGCGAAGGCGCTGACCGGCGACCCGCAGGCAGTCAGCTTTTTTATGAATGTGATTGAGAAATATCTGCGCAAAACACCGTTTACCGGCAAGGTGCCGGAAGCATACGGGACAGCAGCAGAAGCGCTGTTTCACGAATGGAAGGGATTCGGGCCCGCGTACCGCTGGTTTACCGACCGGGCCTATAGCGAATCTACCGGGCTGCAGATGATCGGACGGCAGATTTTTTACAACCATCGGGGCAAGTTTGTGGTGTATCCCTATGAAATGCCCTCACTGGACCGGGTGGAGCAGCTCAAACGCTCTTTGCTGAAAAGCGATCCCGATAAGAAACTCAACAAGGATAATCCTTCCGTAGAGTTCAAAATGGATGATCCGCTCTGGCCCGGCCGCTTCATCCGGCTCGCGATTTGGGTGTCTCCCAGAGTGTGGGACGGCTTCACCACGATTTCACTGCGGCGGCAGGTGGTCGAGTTTCTGGATCTGGAGGATCAAGCCGGTACGGAATGTATTCCTGCGGAAGCCATTGAGCTGATCCGCGCCCTGTCGGGTACGTTCCGCAACACCATTATTGCCGGAGCGGTCGGATCGGGCAAAACTACCTTTGCCAACACTGTTGTGGGTGAGCAGCTGCTTGGATCTTCTTCGTGTATGGGAGTGGTGATGATTGAAAAACATCCGGAGTCGATTTTGCCGTATCAGATCAAAGGCCACCGGATTATTCCGATTCAGGCAGCCAATGAGGAATTGATGGAGGTCGGGGTAGAGTCGCTGCGGCATGATCCGAACATTCTCTACATGACGGAGATGCGCTATAACGAATGGGAATTTTATCTGTGGAGCGGCGAAAAAGGCTATGACGGCATTACAGGCACTTTTCATACTGTGGATTCGGAGGACATTCCTTATCAGGGAGCTTTTGCGGTATCCACCCGGATCGGCGGCAGTCTGAAAGGCCATCTGATCTCTGCGCTTAAATCCTGTGAGCTGGTATTTATTCTGGAAAGCGTAGCGGACGGAAAAAAACGGCTGGCCCGGATCTCCGAGGTCTATTATGACGAAGCTGCAAACTCCGTATTTGCCAATGATCTGATGCGCTGGGAAGAAGAACAGTCCGCCTGGAGCTATAATGACAAGCTGACGGCTGGCCTTATGCGCAAGATGAAGAAGAAAAACCCGCGCGCTTCACGGGTGCTTTTGCAGGAGTTGGGACATCTGGCTGCGGAGAAACCGATGGATGAGCCGCTGAAGGAGAGCCTCAAATCAAAGATTGTTTTGAACGAATGAAGGGGGACAACTCGTGGAGCTGTTATTTTATGTGCTTCAGACTGCCTTTCATTTATTGATTATCGGTGGCTTGTGGCTGCTGGTGAAGCCATTCATTGAGAGGCAGCTGCGCCAGCTTGGACAAAAGATCGACCAGCGGATGAGCCTGCGCATAAGTCTTTTTGGTCAAAAGGTCAGCAGCAATAAGCAAAGGAGGTGGCTGTACCGGCATTTGGACGATCTGCTCTATTTTGCCCAACGTAAATATGAGCCAGGAATTAGTGTTATGCGTTTTTCCCTCCGGACTCTGTTTGTGTTCATCGCGGTATTTCTCACAGGACTGCTTACTCTAAGAGAGCTGCCGGGGCATTTGAGCTTCAGCAATCCGTTTTTGGAAGGTATCAGCTTAGATAACCGGCTTCCGGTTCAGGGATCGTGGCGGTTTCCGCTTTTTGTGGCAGTCATCGCAGCCAGTATTCCCTATTTGCGGACGAGGTATCTCTACGCGCAGCGGAAGGTGCATGGAAGCTACGATCTGCTGGATGTAATCAAAATCGCAACCAAGTTCACACACCTGTCGGTGGACTCGATTTTATCTAAGACTGCTGACTTCCTGACAGAAGAAAGTGTGCTGAAGACTCCACTCAGACTGCTTGGAGCGGCATTTGCCAACTACAGCAATGAACAGGAGTTGACCCTTGAGGCAGAACGGTTTGCTGGAGCTATCGGAACTACCTTTGCTGTGGAATTTGTCTCGGATTTGCTGTACTGCGAGAAAGAAGGCACCCGTTACCTGAAGAACACGCTGATGATGCTAAGCCGGTCCATGGAGCAGCAGCGGGAGACGATTCTTACGGTGAAGGCAGGGAGCAGGGATGCGATCAGTCTCGGGTTGTACGGCAATCTGGTGGTGCTGGTATCATCCGTCGGAACCTTTATTTATATGCTGAAGCCGGATGTCTATTTCAAACTGCAGTTTCAGACCACGGTTGGCTTAACCTTTTTGATGATTATTATATCCGGGCTGTTCATTTCTTTCATGATCAGTACCATACTCGCCAGGCCAAAGCTGGACTACCACTAAGGTGATGAATTATGGATAGACTTTTACTTTTGATTGCAGTACTGGGACTTGTATACCTCTCATTGCTCGTTTTTGTGAGCAGCAGCACCAGACAGGAGCGTTATCTTCTCCGGCTTGGTGCCAGATGGAAGACACTGGGAGAACGCATGCACAATGAGCGGCTGCAGCAGCTTCTTTATAACAGCGGCATCACCATTTCCGCAGGCAAAATCACACTGTTCCGCTATTCGGCGGCCCTGATATATGTGCTTGTTCAAGCGGCAGGTGACTTCCTGCGGTCTGTGCCTTTTTCCATCTATGATCTGCTTGTTGCCGTTCTGATTTTGGCGGTTACCAGTCCACTGAGATATCTTCCGCTGGGGTGGCTGCTGGCCTGGATGCATCAGAAGACGCTCATTCAAAAAGACGGGGAGCTGATCTCCTTCATCCGCCTCTATGAGAACAACCGGCTGCGCAAACGGGGATATGTGCAGTTTGGGGCCTTTTGCGCCGGAACGGCAGGACATTTCAACTACATCCGTCAGGATTTGTATGAGCTGTCAGAGCGGGCGGTAGATGAGGGGACGGAACGGGCCATTGAATGGTTTTGCGGTAAATTTCCGGACAACCACGCGTTCATCAACGACATTCGCTCTATTTTGCTGGCAACGGAAGGTATGGATGACGATACGGAAGCGGCCAATTATCTGCGGGAGCAGGGGAAGATCATTGCCAAGATCTCCAGCGATCAATATTTGAAAAAATGGTCCTTCATCGGCGACGTCTCTACCATCATCAACGTCATTCCCTCCATCGCCACTTTTCTGATGATCGTATCGCTGGCGATGCAGTACATTTTGCTGATCAAAGAGAATTTTAATGGGGTTGGGCTGTTTCAGTGAGTTGAACGCGGTCCAGCAACCAAGAATGAAATTTTTGTTCTATTCAAGAATCCAATAAAAACATAAAATGAAAAGGGAGATATTAACAATGAAAAAAGACGCTATATCTACTGGATTGTTCATCGCTATCGGTTTCCTGTGTGTTGCCATCGTAATTGCTATTTTGATTCCGGTTGTTCGGGATGTCATTAACTCTGCGGACGACAACAGACCGACAATCCCGGGAGTGACTATGGTTCAACCGGCAGAGTTAGCTCCATCAGCTACAGTCGCCAATACTGAGTTCCATACTGCGGTCTAAGACGATGAAAAAAGACTCGATCTCAGTTGCCATGTTTCTGGCGATCGGTTTTGTGATTGCGGGAATGTTCATCGCGGCGGCAACGAACATCATCGGCAGCAGTCAGGACGACATCATCACACACACCAAACAAGTCGAGCAGTATTAAAAGGGGGCGTGGGCATTGAAGGCTACCATCCTCCGGGCATTATTCATGTGGCTTGTCTTGTTTATAATCCTACAGCCCATCTTCACCTATATTGATTATCTGCTAGATTTGCAGGTCAAGGCCAACACATCCTATATTACCCAAAAAGCAGCAACGGAGGGGATGGTCACGGCTTCAATGAGGAATGAGGTCATCTCTAACCTAAAAGCTGTCGGATTTCCTGAAGGTTCGATTCAAATCACAAGCAGCACAGAGACCTTGCAGGAGCGCAAGCAACGCATGGATGTGTATATTTCAGCACCCAGAATGAATCTGTTTCCGTACAATTTTTCCGGGGTGTCACAGCCCACGCGTTATTACGGGCATGGGTCAATCATGAGTGAGTATCTCGACTGATTAAGGGATGAACCTAATCTATGGACTATATTATTAAGCTCGCATTTGTTCTAATGATCTTCATCTATTCCTGGTTTTTTCAGATTCAGAATCAGGAATGGGACATGCTGCGCAGTATGCTCAAGGATGCCAATAACATTGCTGTCCATGACGCATCACAGGAGCTGAATGAGTCCGCACGGGCACAAGGCCGTCTGATTATCGAACCCGCTGAAGCATTTGCCGCCTTCCGGCAATCTCTTCAGGCAAATCTGGGACTGGACGACGGCCTGTCCCCCCTGGCGGGGAGCCGGCTGCAAGCTCAAGTGAAAATCGTAAAGTTCGACATTGTTGATCAGTCCAGCGGAGTTACCTTTCCTTTTCTCTATGAGGACAGCAATTATGGCATTACCAAATACATACAAGGTCCGTCCGTGATTGCCGTCATTGAGACGGCTCACCCGGTGCTGATCTCCCGTGCGAAAGTCCAGGAGGCCATAATCGTGCCTGCCGTGCAGGAGTACAAAATGAATAAGTGATTTAATGAAGCGTGCGGACTTTTTTGGCTCTGGCCGCCTTTGATCCAGCGTGCCATTATCGGTTTAATGGTGATTGCGCTCCGGCATATCCGATGAGCATTAATTGAAATGGTCAACCTGATCCGAGGCGAGCCATTTGCCGGCTGCACATACATATCAAACATTTAAGGGAGAGATTTCTATGATGAAGACAGTAATAAAAGTAACGCTGGCAGCAACGATGATGTTCAGTTCCATATTGATTCAAGGAGCAGTAATTAATACAGCATCCGCAGCGGCCAGCCAGTCACAACCAATAATGACAGACAATCTAAGCAAATATGGTTTGAAAAAGGACGTAGAGCTGCCGGTAACAGTGACTGCGGGTGGTCTTAGTTATACGTTGGAGAAGATCATGATCTATGATGCCAAGTCGAAGGATACTCTGGCACTGGCCAAGAAGTATGGGTATGACCTGAACAACGCTAAGTATTTTATTTGGACAAAGATTACCGTGGAGAATAAAAGTGGAAACCTTGTTCAACAGAATGCTAAGGATCTAAGTGACAAATGGCGTCTGAACTTTGGTGGATTGGTGAATGGCGATGCCTCAGCGGCTATGCCGGAGGTTAGCTTTTACAAACCAAATAGCAAAGAAGCGCTTTGGGATTGGAGTTTAAAGCCAGGGGAAAGGATTACTACCTATCAAGGATTACGTTATTCAGGAAACTTTAATCATTTTGTTATCTGGTTGGATAACAAAAGCGCTTCTGCCACCGAGTATATTGTGAAAGAGAAGGACTAGGGAGCATAGCAGATGAAACCAAAGAAATTATCGATTACTTCTCTTATCATCGCTTGCTTGGTATTTATGCCGACCTTAATCTATTCTGCACAAGCAGAAGGAGCCAAGCAAGGCAGTGTCAGCGTGCCGGTGACAAGTGGCTTAACTGGATCGGCCAATAGTGCGAAGACCTTTTATCTTGATTTGCCTAGCGGAGTCACCAGTTCCGCGATAAAGATGGGTACTCTCAAATACTCCGGAAACAATAGTGTCGTAGGAGCGATCAGCGTCGAGAACGGGAAAATCAAGGTCACGCTGAAAGGTAACTTGAAGGATGAGACATTTCCTGTTGTGGGGACTGATGGCGATCCTGGAAAATCATTTGTAACCAACCCAGGAAATTCAATCTGGCGGTATGCAGATGGACGCCGCTGGCAAATTAATAATTATGATGAATACAGAGACATCAATACGTTTTACAACGCAGCTGCAACTGATTTCAGTACACCCTCAACTAATCCACCAACTAAAAATGTAACCACTAAATCTATTAACATTGTACTGCCCAATTCGGCAACATGGTTTCGAAAGGATAACACATTAGTTCCCTTTAGTTCTGTCAATGAATCCAGTATCAAAATGAAACTAGGAACGCTTTTAGATGGGGCTAAAGGGTCTGGTGGTCTCAAAAACGGGAAAGTCGTCATCACTTATGAAATTCCCACAGCAAACGTAAGACCAGAACAAGTTTCGGATAATTTTGAAAAAGGACAGTGGGTAGAAGGACGTCTATACTTTGTTAATCAACCCTACTACTACGAAGCTCAAGCCAAACTCACCTCCTACAGCTATGCCGGCACAGTCACCTTCGATTACTCCCCTCCCGACCAAGCTACGCTAAACGGAACGGCTACGCTGGAGAAGCCAAGCCCGAACCCGATCAAGCTGGAGGGCAGCAAAGTAGATGTGAAAATCAACGTCAAAGGGGAGCTATTAGGTTACACGGATTCCTCTAACATCGAGGAATGGGTGTTTTACGCCAAGGAGAAGAATGGCACGAGCAAGGCCGATATGAAAAAAGAGTACAGCAAGCAACTTACCGCATCAAAGAGTTTTGACTTCTCAATCCCGGCCAGTCGGGTCGTCAATGATAATTTCAAGCAAGACTATACCACGACCGTCGTCATTCGATTTAAGAAGCCTGTGGTTACCAAGACCGGGACCATAACATCTCTGGAGCAGAGCATGGAAGTCTCTGCCGGTGTGTACAAGAAGGATAACCCAGTCAGCTATCCATCCGTACCCAGTACACCGACCAAGCCGGAAGGCAAGCCTCCTATCGCCCGCATCACCGCACCTAAGTACATCAAAGCCGGGGCTGACATGATGGTATACGGGGGGAATTCCTCCGATCCGGACGGATACATCACCGACTATGGTTGGGGAACTCCTGGAGCAGAAGGCGGGATTGAAAATACGGCCAGAGGTTATGTCTGGTATACACGGGATAAGGTCGGAGAGACTTTTCCAATTACCCTGACCGTTGTTGATAATGACGGTATGACCGGAAGCACCAGCACAGAAGTGACGGTCATTGAGCCTAGGCCAGCGGCAGACCTCGAAATCAGCGGATCGCTTAAGCAGAACCGGAAAACCACATTGACCAACAGCAGTTCAAGTCCTACCCGGTTTCCGATTATTAAATCTAGGACGCAGGTCACGATTAGTGCAGTCAGCGGAGGCACGAATGCGGATATTAAGTACAGCGGCAGCTTGGCCGAGCTGGAGAGTAAAGATGTACTTTTTAGGAAACCAGGGAAATATAAGGCGACCATTCACGTGGAGAATACGGCCGGGTATGCTTCAGACAAGGAGATTACCTTCGATATCGTTCCCGATGAATCCCCAGTTGCTTACTTTGCAATGCCTATAGGGGCCTATAGGGACCCGGCTAATGGAAATAAAGCAGTCATTTCTATTGATGATATGTCTTTTTCTTCGGACAAAGATAATATCATTAAACGGATTTGGGAATATCGCTACGATTCTAATAACAACGGAGGTTTCACAGATGAGAGCTGGGTACAGTTCAGTGACGAAAACAAAACTCGCCTAAACTTGGAGCTGTATCAGGTGGGGAAGTATGAGGTACGTGTTACCGTCATTGAAGAGTTTGGCCAGCCGACGATTGAGGATTTTGTCACCGATGCCGATAGGCTGCGGACTGGCTCTGAGGCTACCCAGAATGTTATCGAGCGAATAGTCGAAGTAAATAACCGCCCACCTGAAGTAGATTGGGATTTTTAAGTGGAGAAAGGAAAGACATATGAAACGTTTGTTTAAGGAAAGCATCATTTTATTTTTTTGTTTTGCTTTACTCCTTCCTTTCTTGCCACGACCAGCATTAGAGGGGGTAGGACTCGGAACAGTCGCGCAGGCGGCAGAGGACGACATCATTTACTATCGGGATATCACCTTTGAAGCCGGACAAGGGGGGCACGGAAACCAGGATGATGCAATCACTTTAGACTTTCCAGCCCTCAAGGTTATCAATATTAAATACAATAAAACCACTAAAAGATTGACCTATGATATTGCACCTGGAGCCAACATGCGGGTCCATTTGAACAGCAGTTATGGTACAGAACGAATTATGACCAAGATGTGCTCTTCTATCTATACCAAGAAGGGGTATGAATACGAAAAAATGGATCAGTATGGGGCAGATGAGTCCTGGTTTTGTCGTGAAACCCCATACTCTTCCTACTATGATCGTTATTGGCCAGCGGATTTCGGAAACTTGTATAGTTTTGTCCCTTATGAGGAGCGGTATAAACCTTATGTTGACTTTGATTTATCTAACATAAGAGAGAAGATGAAAGTAACTGCACCGAACGTATACTTTCAAGGTTCTAATGACATTGAAGAACAAGACATACGTCCAGGATTAGCTGGAGATCCGGAATTGTTCAGAATTAGAATAGTTGTTCATACAGACTTTCTTGCGGGGGACCCTTACGGGGTCGGCTATACACCGGCCTACTGGACTCCATATATGACAAGGACGGTTGAACTCATACCCAATCATCCACCTTCTTTATCCGTGGGTACACCTAATGGAATAACGTTAGTCAATGCTCCCAATTTGAGCGGAGTCAATATTGAGGGATATGTCAGTGATCCGGATAACGAAGATGTAACGGTAACCGCTGAAATACCCAATGTCTTATACAAGAAGACCGTTGTACCTCAAGCCAGGTTATCGAAAACTTTCAGTATACCGATAGACGCGATTCAAGATTCTTTGCCGCCAGGGACGTACACAATGAATATCACGGCATCCGACCCCTCTGGAATGACAGCAAAGGCATCGCTCACGATTAATGTTAAACAGCAAATGAGAAACAAGTCCTTTGTACTCGTTAATACACCTGTAGAAACGAAAACGAAGTTCTTTGACTCCGAGGGTGATGCTAAACATGGGGAGCGCTACAGATTCGATCATGATCCGTACTTTTTTGATAATTCCATGGGTATCATCGGAGATTCCGGGTTGTGGCGCAGTTCTGTCTACTCTTCCTTCCCCTATAGCGGAGTGTACGTGGCTACTTTTCAGGGCCGGGACAACCCCAAAAACGACGACCGGTTCGACGTTTACCGGAAATGGAGCCGGGACAATTTGTCATCAATGACGTTCCATGTCCACCGCAAACCGATTGCCTTGTTCAGCGCCAAGCTGATGGGCGGAATGTTGCAGATAACCGACAGCTCTTACGATTTAGATCATATTACTGCATCTAATAAAGGGCTGATGGACTGGCAATGGCAGTATAAGAAGACAGAAGGGCAAGTCTGGACGGATGGGTTTCCTCCGGCGCAGCTGCCGAGCAGTGACCAGTATGATATTCGCTTAAGGGTGAGAGACGTAGATGGTGAAAATGGGGCTGGTGTGTGGAGCGATTGGTCGAAGCAAACCGTTGGAGCGGCCTTTAACTTACCCCCGGTAGCACTCTTTACCTTGGAGCCGAGCATCGTGTCTTACCGAAAAGCCACAAGCATTATAGACAAGTCCTTTGATCCGGATAATGATCCGCTCGATGTGTATTACTGGATTGTAAATAAGGATGGTTGGCAGCAGGTATGGAGTCATTGGGGCGGTGCTAACACACCTCCGAACATCGCCGCATACGGAGTCGGGACATATCAGTTGACCTTACAGGTCCATGATAACCGCGGACTTTGGTCGGAACCGTATACACAAACCGTGAAAGTGATTAATCATCCCCCTGCAGCGGCCTTTAGCATGCCAACGGAAGTGTACCGGGATACACTCATCGCGATGGAGAATATGACACCTGATCCGGACGAAGACGGCGATGTATTGAGCTACGGTTGGAACGCAAGAATAAATAACAGCCCATATTATTATTCCGGAGGTAACCGAAATCAGGTGATGACCATCCGGGACTTGATTACACGCAGTGGAATATCACAGCAGCAAGCCATATCGGATGGCTGGGAAATGCGTCTGACAGCTTCAGATGGAACACTTTCCTCTAATGCAACTAGAAATTTTACTGTTTTAAACCATGTTCCTACAGCAGCCATTAACGGGCCTGCGACGGTATATCAGTTCGACACGAAGCAGTACACATCGTCTGATAATGATGGAGATCCATGCGACATGGCCAGTCTTCAATATTTTTGGAAGGTGACGGATAGTGACGGGGCCACCAAATTATACAAGACCCCCAACATCGAAATCAGTTTCCCGAATTCGGGTATTTACACCCTGGAGCATTGGGCCGTGGACCAGATCGGGGCCAAGTCGAACATCGACACGCTAAAGGTCAACGTTATGAAGAACCTGGCTCCATCAATGACGATAACTTCACCTGATGGCACATCGGAGAACCCTTCCGTGCTAGATGCTGAGAAGCAAGGAGATCCGTTGGTAGAGTGGACATACTCCGATCCGGAGAATGACCCGCAGGAAAAGTACCGGCTGGAGTTTTTTACAAAGGAAGGTATATTGGAAAAAAGCGTGGAGATTGCAGATAACACCGGCTTGATCCGCCAGTATCAAGTCCCTAACCCAACGTTTAATCGCTTCGAATATTTCACTGTATTGGGGCGGACATATTCTAAAGGTTCCTGGTCCGAGATTTCGAATGAAAAAATGTTCATCATTGATAACCCGCCAAAGCCTGGATTCACCTTAATCACCGACACCGGAAAGGATGCCACAAAGGTACCGATCTATCGGACGGATATTCTCAACATCAAAAGCACGGCTACAGATTTAGATGAGCCGAAAGGAGATACTATCAGCTATAAGTATACGCTTAAACCTGAAAACGGAACGGAAGGACTCGCCAGCACCCAGGGTGATTTCACGAAGAAATTTGCTTCTAATGGACTTTTTACGTATCGTCAAGTCGTTACGGATTCGCTAGGGCTCTTCCGTGAGATTACACATAGCCTCACGGTTGTAAACCGTCTCCCGAAAGTGAATATCACGTATCCGACTAGCGATAACCAGGCCAAGCCAACCATTGTCAGTACGCTTAAGCCGATCATCAAGTGGGATTACCAGGATGATGACGGCGACCTGCAGCAGCGCTATAAAGTACGCATTATCAATTTGGCCACAGGCGCAGTAAAGGTGCAGTCAGGTGAACAGGTGTCCAGTGCTAAGCAGTGGCAGGTGCCCGCTGGAGCGCTTGCAGAGTATGAAAAGTATGCGGTAGAGGTTGAGGTTTTTGACGGCTTTGACTGGAGCGCGATTTCTCTGCGGAAATATTTTATGGTCAATCTGTTAACGGTAAAGGGCGGAGTCAAGCACACCGAGGAGTGGAACGCTAACCGCCAAGCCTTTAATCTGAAACAAAGCGGAGATCCGGAAAGTCCGCGCGCTTATAACGTGTATTGGGCAGGAGAAGCCTTTGTGCTGCAAGCGAAGACAACCGGTCTTCCAGATACAGTTCAGGTAACGATGACGGGCGGGTATACAACGCAACTCACCCCGGCCAATAGCGACAAGCTCATTTGGGATGGACAACTCTCTGATCCTTCTTTTGAGAAATTACCAAATGGGCCGGTTACGTTCACCTTTACGGCTACAAATGAGTATCAAACAAAGGTAGATACGGTGACAGTGGTCATTTCTGAAGATTGGACGGAGTATTTCCGTAGTCATAGAATAAAGTGAAATGTGAGGGGAACGTATAGCGGGTGGAGGGGCTTTAGACGACTCCCTCTACCCGCTCTTCCTGCAGCCGCATCATCCGTGACGCAACGGAGGCCTGAACTGCAGATCCGGAATGATGAATACCTGAAGTATGGACTTTCTTTCCGTGCGCTCTGCGCATGTAATAGGAGAGCTTGCCGCTGAAGATTTTATGCGCGCGCAGTGATGAGGCGAAATCTTCGGGTGTTACAAAGCAGGAGGGCTTGGCAACGGGATGAACTGCAGATTTTTCGAATACAGAAGCGACAAAATGGGAGCAGAAATAGGCATCTTCCCGGTTGATTTCCACATTGAGCAGAACACCAATTAAGCCTAACAGATGGTATTTGTAGCGGTCCTGCTGCTCCATCATGCCTTTCACATGGTTGTACATCTTTTCATATTCTGTTTTGCTCACACTGAGCTGATAGACAGCGCAGTCCGCACTGCTGTAAAAAGGGTGCACAAAATCCTCGCGGATCAGCCCCGCGGCAAAGGGGTTATATGCTTTTTTTCGTCCGAAGCTGTACACCTCACTCAGCTCCTTGTCAAAAGCAATCGAAGCGTGATTAAGTTCAGCTCTGGTAAACCATTTAATAATTCCGCTAAAAGCAGTGCCCGTTCCGGTAAGCACAACATAGATATTTCGATTTGCATTCATCTTTGAGATTCCTTTCTGCTGGAAATGGTGTTAATCCGGTTAATCGCTTGCTTAAGTAATTCCATCTTACTGTATATTCCAGTGTTGTAAAACAAACTTTAGTCTTATTCAGTTACTGGACCAAAGGCTAAGCCGGAAACTGGTCCTATGCACGTTGCAGGGATTATCAATGGGTTTTGAATGATTGGTATATTTTAAAGTACAGCGCTTTCTTTATATCTATCATACTCTACATTGGCTGAAGCGGCTTTTTCTTTTTCATAGAAACGGGCTGTTTTTTTGCTGCATTAAGGCTTGGCCCACTGCAAGGCCTCTGGGAAAATAAATGAATAGAAATGAATAGATTTGGCTGAAGCCGCAAAATATAAGCTGTTCGAACATAGGGTCTGTAAAAACAATTGGAATTGCTTCCACATTAGTGATACAATAATAGTCAAAATGACATTCTTGATTACGAGGAGGATTATTTTCATGACTGAACAGGCAAAAGAACAAGCAATCCATAAAGAAGAAAACTCCACTGTGGATAACCTGGCCATCACGACGATCCGCACACTTGCCATTGATGCGATTGAAAAAGCGAATTCCGGCCACCCGGGAATGCCAATGGGTTCAGCTCCAATGGGGTATCAGCTGTTTGCGAAGACTATGAATCATAATCCGGAACACCCGACTTGGGTCAACCGTGACCGCTTTGTGCTGTCCGCAGGACACGGTTCCATGCTGCTGTACAGCCTGCTGCACCTTAGCGGCTATGATCTGCCGATGGAAGAACTGAAGCAATTCCGCCAATGGGGCAGTCTGACGCCGGGACATCCGGAGTTCGGCCACACTGCAGGTGTTGATGCGACTACGGGTCCGCTTGGACAAGGTATCGGTATGGCAGTAGGGATGGCGATGGCTGAAGCTCAGCTCGGCGCTACCTATAATAAAGGCGGCCATAATGTAATTGACCACTATACGTACGCAATCTGCGGCGATGGCGATTTGATGGAAGGGATTTCCTCCGAGTCCGCTTCGCTTGCCGGTCATTTGAAGCTTGGCAAACTGATTGTGCTCTACGATTCCAATGATATCTCGCTGGACGGCAAGCTGAACCTGGCGTTCTCCGAAAATGTAGCGAAACGTTTTGAAGCTTACGGCTGGCAGGTTCTGCGTGTGGAAGACGGCAACGACCTTCCGGCAATCAGCCAAGCGATTAGCGAGGCGCAGGCCGAGAGCGGCAAACCGACCTTGATCGAAGTGAAGACCGTCATCGGCTACGGCAGCCCGAACAAGCAAGGCAAAGGCGGCCACGGCGGTACTCACGGTTCCCCGCTGGGAGCAGATGAAGCGAAGCTGACGAAGGATTTTTACAAATGGGTATACGAAGAGAACTTCTATGTGCCAGATGAAGTCCGGGCACGTTTTGCTGAAGTGAAGGAAAAAGGCATTGCCGCCAACAAAGCATGGGATGAGAAATTCGCTGCTTACAAAAAAGCATACCCTGAGCTTGCGGCTCAGCTGGAAAAAGCCCTGAACGGCGAGCTTCCTGAAGGCTGGGATGCTAATCTTCCGTTCTACAAAGCCGAAGACAAAGCGGTTTCCACGCGTGTTGCTTCCGGTAATGCTCTGAACGGACTTACGGCAGGTGTTCCGCAGCTGGTGGGTGGTTCCGCCGACCTCGAAAGCTCGACAATGACCCATCTGAACGGTCTTGACCAGTTCACTCCGGATTCTTACGACGGCCGTAATATCTATTTCGGCGTCCGCGAGTTCGGTATGGCTGCGGCGATGAACGGGATTGCCCTGCACAGCGGCCTTAAGGTATTTGGCGGCACCTTCTTCGTATTCACCGACTACCTGCGTCCGGCGGTTCGACTGGCTTCGATTATGAAGCTGCCGGTAACCTACGTGCTGACACATGACAGTATCGCTGTCGGTGAAGACGGTCCTACCCATGAGCCAATTGAGCAGCTTGCATCCCTGCGCATCATTCCAGGTCTTACGGTTATCCGTCCGGCTGACGGCAATGAAACCTCTGCAGCCTGGGCATATGCAATGGAAAATACATCAAATCCGGTAGCGCTGGTGCTTACCCGCCAAAACCTGCCGATCCTGCAAGGCACCGTAGACGGAGTGCGCGACAACATCAAACGCGGCGGTTATGTGGTTTCCGATTCCAAGAACGGTACACCGCAGGCGCAGATTATCGCAACAGGCTCTGAGGTTCAATTGGCCGTAAAAGCACAGGCCGCTCTTGCCGAAGAAGGCATCGATGTCCGTGTCATCAGCTTGCCGAGCTGGGATCTGTTCGAGAAACAGGATAAAGCTTACCGTGATTCCGTTATCCTCCCTGAGGTCAAAGCCCGTCTGGCTATCGAAATGGCGCAGACCTTCGGCTGGGAACGTTACACTGGCGATCAGGGCGATATTCTTGGCATTACAACCTTCGGTGCTTCTGCACCTGGCGATACGGTAATCAAAGAATACGGCTTTACCGTGGAAAATGTAGTCAGCCGCGTCAAAGCCCTGCTATAATAGACGGATTAAGGACAAAGGGGAGAATAAGCAGATGAGTCAGTTCACCAACGCAACAATTCAAAAAGCAGCTAATATTTATTACGATGGAAAAGTTACCAGCCGCACGGTTACTTTGCAGGATGGCACTAAGGTGACACTTGGCATCATGCTGCCTGGAGTATATGAGTTCGGTACGGAAGGTCCCGAGACGATGGAAATTCTGTCCGGCGAGCTGAAAGTACTGCTTCCCGGTACAGATGTGTGGAAAGACATCAAAGGCACAGATACCTTCCACGTTCCCGGCAACTCCAAGTTTGCGCTGGAAGTCTTTGCATTAACTGATTATTGCTGTTCTTACCCGGTTTTGTAATTGAATCTATAGGATGAAGTGATGTCCCGGCAGCTTCGGTTGCCGGGGCACTTTTTTTTGTTTACATAGATGAATCTACCAATTATTAATATTGACGGCTTAAGTTACCTTCTCATATACTTCCACTAGCTACTAGAGAGATTAACTCTTCTCAGTCAGATTGAATGGGGGATGGGAATGTGATAAGGACATGCTTTTGCAAGGAAATACATAAGGTTACGCTAGGTTTTTTCAGTTTTATGCTACTAGGCTCATTATTCATCATTACAGGACCGATACAGGCATCGGCAAACATTGTGAACCCCAACCAGGTATATTCCTATACTGTGATGCAAAGGGATATTGAAAGATTAGTGAAGGCATACCCTGATCTGGTATCTGCAGAATCGCTGGGACAAACCGCCTATGGACGGCAGCTGTGGGCTGTGAAGCTGGGCCGGGGGGAAGCCGTGCTGTTTCTTAACGGGTCGCATCATGCCAGAGAATGGATGACAAGTACGTTGTTGATGAAAATGATCGATACATATGCCCAAGCCTATTATAGCAATGGGGAAATTGCGGATTATAACGTACGCAGCTTACTGGATAAAGTCAGCATTTGGGTGGTTCCGATGGTAAACCCGGATGGTGTTACCTTATCCCAGCAGGGTACAGCGGGGCTGCCGGTGAATCTGGCCCAAACGCTGCGCCGGTATAACGGAAACAGCACTAATTTTTCCCGCTGGAAAGCAAATATGCAGGGAATTGACCTTAACCGCCAGTATCCGGCGAGGTGGAGTACGATTACGGATGCGGTGAAGTATCCATGGTATCAGAACTACAAAGGACAGAAGCCGGGGCAAGCTCCTGAAGTGCAGGCGATGATGGATTTTACACATAAGATTGATCCGGAAGTTACAATTTCCTACCATAGCTCCGGGGAAATCATATTTTGGCACTTCAACACGTTGAACAGCAATCTGACCCGTGACAAAACGATGGCCCGGGCCCTGGGCAGCCTGACGGGATACTCTCTGGTGACTCCACAGAAGAACCCTTCTGGCGGCGGCTATAAGGATTGGTTCATTCAGGAGTATGGCCGGCCCGGGTTTACGATTGAAATTGCAAATTATGCCGGTGAGAGCAGTGTTCCGTTAAGGCAGTTTAGCGGAATCTGGTCTGAGAACAAGGAAGTTGGGCTGTATTCCGCGCTGCAGTCCTATTCGTTATGGCTGGGGAAGCAGAAGATCCAATATCTGCAGCAAACCATGAGCCTGCTAGCAGGAACGGAACTCTATGCTACAATCGGGGCTGCAGCCGGCGGGACCAATCTGCAACCGCAAAATATTCAGGTTATTGCACGGAAGGGTGACTGGTACCAGGTTCAAGCAGATAAAGGGCTGGGATGGATCCACCCATCTCCGGGAAAGCTGGCGATTATCGAGGAAATCACGGCCACTGCTGAATTAAAAGTGAGCGCACCCGCTTATAAATATCCGGATGACTTCTCCCCTAAGGTTACCGTTCTCGCTCCGCAAACCGTCCAGGTCTCGGGAAGATGGGGAACCTGGCTGTTGGCCTCGACCCCCGGCGGGCAGTGGTGGATTGACGGGCGAAAGGCAGAACTCAAGTGGCCGATAGAGGAAGCTGCACAAAGTACAGCAGTTGATGCTGATACAACGGATGCCGATCCAGCGGCCGCTGTTGAGCAATCCGGGCAAACACCGCCAGAACCTGGATATACCCCATAAATCGCAAACAAGTTCATATTGGATGTACCTATAGAGCCCTGCTATTAGCGGGCTTTTTTGGTTCGAATGTACACCATATATGCTGAGCGCTGCATTGCATCCTTCCATTTCTTGCTGAAACGGGACCCGCTATCTTTGGAGGAACATGAAGCCACGTTTACTTGTTTTTCATGTATATGTACTTGCCAGTCAAACGGAAATTTGTTATCCTGTAACAGGAACATATGTTTGTGATTATGGAGAATATTATTTTTTTCAGTTGTTTATTCTAATTCCAGATATGCATAGGAGTGAGATTATGCTGTATTCGGATAACTACATAACGTTTAACTATGAAGAGGCCGGAGAGGGCAAGCCGATGCTGATCCTTCACGGTAACGGCCCGGATCACCGGATGATGATGAGTTGTATGGAACCTCTATTCTCCAGTCAAGACCAGTATAGACGGATCTATGTTGATTTGCCTGGGATGGGAATGTCACCTGCCGCAGAATGGATCCGTTCTTCGGATGATATGCTGCGTGCGGTCAAGATGATGATTGAAGTGTTAATACCTAATGAACGTTTTCTTCTTGTAGGCCAATCCTACGGCGGTTATCTGGCAAGAGGACTGCTGGGAGAATACGCGGAGTTAATCGATGGTTTATTTCTTCTCTGTCCATGTGTAGTTGCTGAATCCTCCAAGAGGGAGCTCCCACCGCACCAGGTGATGGTCCAGGATGCTGAATTGCTGGAAGAGTTGAGTGCAGCGGACAGAGAGGAATTCATCTCCATTGCAGTTGTGCAGGATAGAACTGTATGGGAGCGGTACAGCCATGAGATACTATGCGGCCTCCAGTTGGCGGACAAAGCCTTCATGGAGCGGATAATAGCGGACGGCGGCTATCCCTTCAGCTTTGATGCAGATGCTATCGCCCCCTTTGGGAAGCCAAGTCTGATCCTCACAGGAAGGCAGGATTCAATGACAGGATATAAGGATGTCTGGAAGCTATTGGATTCCTTACCACACGCGACGTTTGCGGTTCTGGACCGTGCCGGTCATAATCTGCATCTGGAGCAAGAAGAGCTGTTTAAGGCAATGGCAAGAGAATGGCTCTCAAGAGTAAGCAGCGAGAACTGAACATCAGTCTGAATGCTGCTTCATCCGTTCATATTGAATAAGCGTTATGCCGCTTTCTTCGGTTTCAACTTCAGCGGTCTGCACAAAGCCAAGCTTTTTATAGAAGTAGTGGTTCCTGACCGCCCATGAGGGGGTGTCCAGTGTCCATTTATGCGCGTTGGGGAATGTGCTGAATAAGAAATGAAAGACATGCTGGCCATACCCCCGGCTCTGATACAGCGGGTCGATGAAGATTCTGCCCAGGTGATATTCCTGTCCGCCCGGTGAAGCGAATACAAGCATTCCGCCGATGATGTGCTCATCAGCAATCAGCTTGTAGTATAGGCCTTTTTCCATCATCTCGCGCTGCCATGAGCTGGAGTCATATCCCGGTGGCCCGTCTTCAGCCTTGTTCTGAAATCGGCGTGCATCCTCATCAAAGGTTCTTTTTTGGACTTCCGCTAACTGGGCAGCATCCTGGGGTTCGGCTAAAACAATGGATAGCATCTAATTGTCCTCCTTGGTGTTTTAGGTAAGTTCCATTTGTTGCTCTGCTGGAGGCAAATGGGCAAAGCATCCGGCCGGGCAGATCAGCTCCGGTAACTACAGCAGCAGAAGACGCAGCCTACACTGCGGCTGCGTCCGACTTCACTTTGCTAGGGTTTCAACTTAAGCGGGAGCCTGGGAGCCTATTCCTTGCTTGCGTCCCCGCCGATCTTCTGGCCAATCCATTCCTCATAGGATTTGACCACTGCAGACAGATCTTCCTCCCCGTAACCGTGGTTGAACCCGGCCTGGAACATGCTTTTGGCGACACCAAGCATGGGGGAGGGCACGCCTGTGGAGTCGCTGAGCGAGGAGGCCAGCTTGAGATCCTTCAGCATCAGCGCAAGGGAGAACTCGTTGCTGAAATCATTGTCTATGATCTTCTGGCCTTTCAATTCGGCTTGTTTGCTGCCGGCTGACCCATTCTTCACCAGCTCCAGGAACTTGTCTGCGGGAACGCCGGACTTCACGGCGATGGAGAAGCCTTCGGCGAGCGCGACATTATGAATGCCGACCATGGCGTTGTGAGCCAGCTTAGCGACAGCGCCGCTGCCGTTGCCGCCCATATGCAGGAGCAGTCTGCCCATGGAGTCGAAGATATCGCGGTGCTGCTCAATGACCCCGGCGCTGCCCCCAACCATAAACACCAGCGTGCCTTCGATAGCCGCAGGTTTGCTGCCGGTTACCGGCGCATCCAGGAAACTTCCGCCCCGCTCCTCCACGGCTGCGGCAATTTCCTTAGCCAAACCGGGGGAAATCGTGCTGGAATCCACAACCGTGGTCCCAGGCTTAAGGACAGCCAGGATGCCGCCGGTGCCGTAGAACACCTCACGGATGGAATCATCGTTGCTGATCATGGTAATAATAACATCCTTGCCTTCGGCGGCATTTTGCGGCGTTGCGGCCACCCGGGCACCCTCTGCTCTCAGAGGTTCACTTTTGCTTGCTGTCCGGTTGTACACGGTAACCTCAAATCCGCTGCGCAGCAGGTTGGAAGCCATAGGTGCCCCCATCGTTCCGAGTCCGATAAAGCCGATCTGTTTCATTCCGTTTCCACCTTCGCTCTTTGAAATTGCATGCTTTTATATATTCTATCACGGCACCCTGGCTTGTTCCACAAAACGGTCCTTTGCTCTATGCAGCAAGCGTTTCCACGAAACTTCCGAAAACATGGTTCAAAAGCCCGGGATGTGCCTAATGACCTTGCCAGTCAAGGCAAATTAAAGTATCCTATTTATAAAGTTGTAACAAACGGTATCAAATCCAAAGAGATAAACAGGAGGTAACCATTACCGATGTCCAAGAAGATTAATTTTGACTACACCAAAGCTCTCTCCTTCTTCAGCCAGCATGAGATTGACTACTTCGCCGCTCCGGTGAAGCTGGCCCATGAGCAGCTTCATAACAAGAGCGGAGCAGGTTCCGACTACCTGGGCTGGATCGATCTGCCTACAGCTTATGACAAAGAAGAGTTCGCCCGTATCCAGCAGGCGGCCAAGAAGATTCAGAGCGATTCCGATGTGCTTATCGTTATCGGTATCGGCGGCTCTTATCTGGGTGCGCGTGCAGCCATTGAGGCTCTCTCCCATTCCTTCTACAACAACCTTTCCAAGGACAAACGCAAAACACCGGAAGTTTATTTTGCAGGGAACAACATCAGCTCTACATATATCACACACCTGCTTGACCTTGTAGAAGGCAAAGACTTCTCCGTTAACGTGATTTCCAAATCCGGCACAACCACTGAACCGGCTATCGCATTCCGCATCTTCCGTGCAGCGCTGGAGAAGAAATACGGCAAAGAAGAAGCACGCAAGCGTATCTACGCTACAACCGACAAGGAGAAAGGCGCACTCAAGAAGCTTGCCAATGAAGAAGGCTATGAGTCGTTCATTATCCCTGACGATGTAGGCGGACGTTACTCTGTACTTACACCGGTAGGACTTCTGCCGATTGCTGTAGCAGGAATCAACATTGAAGAAATGATGCAAGGGGCCGCAGCCGCAGCGGATGAATTCAACAACCCGGATGTGGCTACCAACCAGAGCTATCAATATGCAGCTGTCCGCAATGCCTTGTACCGCAAGGGCAAAACAACTGAAATTCTCGTCAACTACGAGCCTTCCCTGCATTTCGTATCCGAATGGTGGAAGCAATTGTACGGCGAAAGCGAAGGCAAGGATTTCAAGGGCATTTATCCATCCTCCGTTGATTTCTCCACGGATCTGCATTCCATGGGACAATTCATTCAAGAGGGGAACCGTAATATTTTCGAAACGGTGATCCAGGTTGAAAAGGTGCAGCATGAAATTTCCATCGAGAATGATCCGGATGATCTGGACGGCCTGAACTTCCTGACCGGTAAGACCATGGATTTTGTCAACAAAAAAGCGTTCCAGGGTACAATGCTGGCACACACAGACGGACAAGTGCCGAACCTGATCGTGACCATCCCGGATCAAACGCCTTATACCTTCGGGTATCTGGTGTACTTCTTTGAAAAAGCCTGCGGTATCAGCGGATACCTGCTGGGCGTCAATCCGTTCGACCAACCGGGTGTAGAAGCGTACAAGAAGAACATGTTCGCCCTGCTCGGCAAACCGGGCTACGAGAAAGAAAAGGCAGAGCTCGAAGCCAGACTTACCGAATAACACTGCCGGTCACCGCAGATCATTCATACTAGTATAGCCACCAGGGAGCAGACCATAGGTAATCCATACCATGGCCTGCTCTCCTAATATATATTAAGATATTAATTGGATGTAAGGAATGGAATAATGATGCTGGAACAATACCGGACGGTGCGCTCTCCCGGTTCCCGGGAAGTCGTAATCCGTAAGTCACGCTTCATCGGCCATGTTATGCCTGTGGAGACCGAAGAAGAAGCGGTGCAATTTATTGAGAACATTAAGAAGCAGCATTGGAATGCCACACATAACTGCTCTGCATATATGATTGGCGAGCGGGACGAGATCCAGAGACAGTCGGATGACGGGGAGCCGAGTGGAACGGCCGGTAAACCGATTTTGGAGGTAATTCGCAGCCAAAACGTTAAAAATGTCGCAATTGTTGTTACACGTTATTTCGGAGGCATTATGCTAGGCGCAGGCGGTTTAATCCGGGCCTATACGGACGGCGCTGTCCTGGCACTCGAAGCTGGAGAAGTGATCACCCGTGTGCTAAGGCGTGAGGTGTTTGTGGAAATTGACTATACCTGGCTGGGCAAGGTTGAGAACGAGCTTAGAGGAAGAGGCATACAGACAGGTGAAACTTTGTTTACGGATAAAGTTACGCTGTTGTGTCTGCCGCGCAATGATGAAGGAGACACATTTATGGCATGGATAACGGATCTTACCCAGGGGCAAGCGCTGGTTACAGAAGGGCGGCGGCTTTACTACAGCGAAGGGGAATAAGATATGGCAAGAAGAGCAGTCGAGCAGGAATTATCGAGGGAAAGAATTTTGGAAGCGGCCAGGCATTTATTCATTACCAAAGGGTACCGGGCAATATCGATGCGCAGCATTGGCCAGCATCTGGGGTACAGCCATGGATCGCTCTATTATCATTTCAAAGAGAAGGCGGAGCTGTTCTACGCCATTGTTGTCGAGGATTTCAATCATGTTGCCACATTGCTGAATCAAGTCATGCAGACTCCTCCTGAACCGGGAATGACGCGGGTGGAACAGCTGATTCTGGAATTTATCCGGTTTGGACTGGATCATCCTTACCAGTATGAGATTATGTTCATGATCCGTGACGAAGAGCTTCTGGCTTATTGCCGGGCGGAACAGGGCCGATGTTTTGAGTTATTCGCAGGAATTGTGCGTTCTCACATGAAAGAAGAGGGCTATGTGTCGGAGGACTGGCAGAGCATACCGCTTACTTTGTTTTTGTCCGCACACGGATTTATTTCTTATTATATCCAGGATAAGGTATCGTTCGAGGATGTCAGGCAGGCTGCAATTATGCATGTTAAGGTATTAAGCCGCAGTTTATAGAGGCTGTGTTTTTTTTAACATTTCTCGGTTTAGCGCGTTGCATTGGTATAACTTTGAATGGTGAAAGTGTGAAGAGGGTTATCCCTTCTAATAAAAGACGGTCCCGCAAGAAGTGCGGGCCGTCTTTTTGCTGTAGCAAGGTGTATATTATAGAAGCTGTACGTGAGTACGCTAGTTTAGCCTTCTATAATCTTCAGATAACATTGCCGGCGTCTCGGGCCGTCAAATTCACAGAAGTAAATGCCCTGCCAGCGGCCCAGCAGCAGTGCGCCTTCATGGATGATGATGCTCTGGGAGGGACCGGCAGTGATGGATTTCAGGTGAGAAGCCGTATTGCCTTCCGCGTGGCGGTATTTGGGATGCTCCCAAGGATAAACCTCGTCAAGCCGCATCAGCACATCATGTTTGACGTCCGGGTCGGCATTTTCATTAATAGCTATTCCCGCAGTGGTGTGCGGACAGTATACAACGATGATGCCATTCTGAACACCGCTTTTTTTGACATAGGATATGACTTCTCTGGTGATGTCCCGCAGCTCATCCCGTTTGCTGGTACTGATCTCCATAGTGTGCAGCATAATGTTATCCCCTCTCTGTACAATAAATATACTATAGTTTACCCCAAATCGAACGAAAGTAATTGACGAGCGCAAGCGGCATTTGGTAAAGTAGTGATAACTTTAAACCAAGTATATTAATAGGAATAATTATGGCTGTAAAGGCGAGTATACCGACCGGTAAGCCGGAGGTGGGGGGATTTGTTCTTGAATACGCTGCTTAGACACAAGGGCTGGACCTGGGGATTCCGCACGACTATTCTGCTGTATTTTGTTGTACTGATTGTTCTGCCGATACTGGGGGTCTATTACAACTCGTTTTCGCTTGGCTTCAGTAATTTTGCCGGGAGTATCAGTGATCCGATAGCCTGGAAGTCTGTACTGCTGACGCTCAAATTAGCTGTTATTGCTACGGTCATTAATGTGCTGCTCGGGACGATGATTGCCTGGGTGCTGATCCGCTATCAATTTCCCGGGAAGGCGCTGCTGAACAGTCTTGTTGATCTGCCTTTTGCGCTGCCGACAGCAGTTGGGGGGCTGATGATTCTGCTGCTGCTGGGTCCGGGCAGTCTGATTGGCGGCATGGCGGAAGCACTGGGATTCGAAATTGTATTTCACCAGCCGGCGATTGTGATTGCTATGGTCTTTGTAACTTTCCCCTTTGTGATCCGCGCGGTGCAGCCGCTGCTGGAGGAGCTGGACGCTTCGGAGGAAGAAGCAGCTTATACGATGGGAGCCACACGCAGCCGCGTATTCCGGCAGGTCATTCTGCCTTCCATGGCCCCAGGAATGATCGGCGGCGGCATGCTGGCCTTTTCCCGGGCGCTTGCTGAATTCGGAGCTGTCGTACTCGTAGCGGGCAATATTCCGGGACGTACGCTGGTATCCTCCGTGTTCATTTTCGGGGAAGTGGAAAGTGACAATCCTGTCGGAGCCGCGGCGGTATCCATCATTCTTTTAACCTTGTCCTTCCTTATTCTCTGGCTGATCAATATGCTGCAGATGCGGGGGAGAAGAGTATGAGAAAGCTGTGGATCGGACTTACCTATCTTGTATTTTTTCTGCTGATTGCCGCACCTCTCGGGAAAATGACAATCGGCGCCTTCAGCGAAGGCTTCGGCGGCTTCTGGGATGCACTGACCCGGCCGGAGGCGCTGCACGCGCTGATGATGACAGGGTTCGTCGTTGTGGTGGTAACGCTGCTCAATACGCTGTTCGGCATTATGATGGCCTTGTATCTGGTAAGGGCAAGCTGGCTGGGCAGCCGGGTCAAAGGGCTCCTGAACAGTATCGTCGATCTGCCCTATGCGGTGTCTCCTGTAATTGGCGGGCTGATGATAGTGCTGCTGCTCGGTCCGGACAGTGCGCTCGGTGCTGTGTTTGAACAAATCGGGGTGAAGATTGTCTATGCTTTTCCGGGAATGGTGATTGCCACACTCTTTGTGACCTTCCCCTTGATGGTGCGCGAGATCATGCCGGTGCTTCAGGAGATCGGCTCGCAGCAGGAGGAGGCAGCTTCAACGCTTGGCGCGTATGGCTGGACCACCTTCTGGAAGGTAACCTGGCCCTCCATCCGCTGGGCTGTGATCTACGGTGTGATTCTGACGGTTGCGCGCTCGCTGGGTGAATTCGGGGCGGTGCTGGTTGTTTCGGGCAATATCATGAACAAGACCCAGACCGCGACCACGCTGGTCTATCAGGATGTCGAGAACTTCAATGTAACGGCTGCGGGCGGTATAGCGCTGGTGCTGGCCGCATTCTCCGCGGGTCTGCTGCTGCTTATGGAATGGAGCAAAAGAAGAAAGGAAGTGCATTAATATGCATGTGGAGGTCCGGGGACTCAATAAGCATTTCGGAGATTTTCACGCGGTGAAGGACGTCAACTTCGGCATTACCAAAGGCCATCTGATTGGGCTGCTCGGTCCAAGCGGCGGGGGCAAAACCTCGATTCTGCGCATGCTGGCGGGATTGGAGACGCCGGACAGCGGCGAGATTGTTTTTCATGGCAAGACGGTCAATAATCTTCCTCCCCAGGAGCGCGAGATCGGCTTTGTGTTCCAGAACTATGCGCTGTTCAAGCACATGACGGTGTATGAGAATATTGCTTTTGGCCTGAAGGTGAAAAAAGCAAACAAACACACCATCCAGAACCGCGTGGCCGAACTGGTGGAGCTTACGGGTCTCAAGGGTTTTGAAAAACGTTATCCGCATCAGCTCTCAGGCGGTCAGCGCCAGCGTGTTGCTTTTGCCCGGGCGCTTGCGCCTGAGCCGCAGCTGCTGCTGCTGGATGAACCGTTCGCAGCGATTGACGCCAAGATCAGGCAGGAGCTGCGTTCATGGCTGCGTGAGCTGATTGAGCGTGTCGGCATCACCTCCATTTTCGTGACCCATGACCAGGATGAAGCGATTGAAGTTGCTGACGAGATCATGATTATTAATCAAGGCCGGCTGGAGCAGAAGGGCACGCCTTGGGACATCTATAAAGAGCCGAAGACGCCGTTTGTGGCGACCTTTATCGGGGAGTCTACGCTGATCGGGAGCGCTGCGGAGCTGAAGGGCTTCCACAACACCGGCGGCAAGCCTACTAAGGCGCTGATCCGTCCGGAATATATCGAAGTAGGCCACCTGAATGAATTCAAAATGGCCTCGGCAACGGAGCAGGGCATCGTGAAGCATCTGCATTTCCGCGGCAGCGAATGGCTGGTTGAGGTGGAAGTAAACGGCCATAAGCTGGTAACCTACCGCTCGCTGGAAAAAGAAACCCTGACCCCGGGCCAGGAAATCGCGGTGCTTGTCCATCGTGCTTACCTTTTCAACGACGAGCGGAGCTGGATTCAAGAGAACGGACTGAAGGAAGACCCAATGCCTGTCTTTATCTAACTAAAGGATGTGTCGCCGGGATGAGGCTTTTCAAAAGGAGCAGACAACTGCACGGATGGCTGGCTGCCCTAATGCTGGCAATACTCGCGCTGGCGGTGGCCGGGTGCGGGAATGGAAAAGAAACTGCAGCTGTGAAGCCACAGCAAGGTGATCTTACGCTGGTGGTAGGAGCCTATAGTGTGGCGAAGGATGCCATGGGCGAAATTCTGCCCCTGTTCGCGGCAGAGTGGAAGGCCAAAACGGGGCAGACGCTCACGTTCCAGCAGTCTTATGAGGCATCGGGAACCCAGGCCCGGGCCATTGCTGGCGGATTTGAAGCCGATGTGACGCTGCTGGCGATGGAAGGCGATGTCGACAAGCTGGTGAAGGCGGGACTGGTTGAAGCGGACTGGAAGAACCGGGGCGTGAACGGGATGGTGACCCGCTCGGTGGTGGCGCTCGGTACCCGGGAGGGCAACCCCAAGGGCATTCATGATTTTGCCGACCTGGCAAAGCCGGGAGTGAAGGTGCTCTACCCCAACCCCAAAACCTCCGGGGGAGCCCAATGGGACATCAATGCCATCTATGGGGCAGGCCTGAAGCTGTCCGAGGAGCAGGAAGGGGCAAAGGACCCGGCTGCCGCCAAAGCTTTCCTGGAGAGCGTACATGCCAATGTAGAATCTCTGGATAAAAGCGGGCGGGCTTCCATGGCGGCTTTTGAATACGGGGTGGGCGATGTGATTGTCACCTATGAAAATGAGCTGCTGGCCCGGATCGCGCAAGGCGTCAAGTATGAGGTGATTATTCCCAAAAACACGATCCTGATCGAAAATCCGGCAGCGGTCGTGGATAAGTATGCTGAGGAACATGGCACCAGCGAGGCTGCGGACGCGTTAGTGGATTATTTGACCACGCCGGAGGCACAGCAGGTTTTTGCCAAATACGGTTTCCGGCCAGTTGACGAGCAGGTGTATGCAGAGAATGAGAGCCGTTATCCGGTGCCTGCGGGTCTGTTCGACATTTCGTATCTGGGCGGCTGGGATGAGGTCCGTACGACACTGTACTCGAAGCGGGGCATCTGGTATCAGGTGCTGGCCGGAATTTAGGGCACGGAGTGATGGGGTAACATGAGCGTGGATGAGGATTTGGATGGTCAAAAAAAGAGTTGTCCCAACCGGCAGGCGGCTGCAGAACGGGACGGCTCTTTTTTCGGTTTTTAGGTCCGTCCTGGCGTGTGCAGAAGTGAAAAAACAGAGCTGCTTCCGAAGAAGAGGCTGCACGGCATGAAGGATTTGGGGAGTAGAGAGTGGATTGAACTGGAATGTTGTACAGTATGCAGGTAATGTCGGCTGATTTAAGGTGGAATGACCGGCTTGTTGCACAGATTGCAAGATTTAAGGTGAGATCAGGCTGGAATGAGCAGAGATGTTGTACGGCGTGCAAGATTTGGAGCGAATGTGGGGTAGGATGAGCTGAGATGTTGTATAGCGTGCAAGATTACCTCAGGTCGTTGCTCAAGGTGCCTAGTCTAACGGTGGTGTGTAGGAAAAACGAGTCTCTCCTTCACTAACAGGATGCAATCGATCGCTGAGCTGTTCTATAATGGTAAAGTGTTTTTGGAACATCCGTGACGATATTAGAGGGAGGTCTGGCTTGTGGACACATTGGTATTTTTGGGAACTGGGGACGCCATGGGCGTACCCCGGGTATATTGCAGCTGCGAGACCTGCATGGAGGCAAGGAGCAGCGGAGACAACGCCCGGCTGCGCTCCTCCGTGCTTATCGATAATGGCAGTGATTTCTGGGTCATTGACTGCGGGCCGGATTGGCGGCGGCAAATGGAGCTGCAGGGGCGGCGGAGCATGCGCAGGCTGCTGGTGACACATCCCCACTTCGATCATATCGGCGGACTGCCGGAGTGGGCCGACAGCTGCCGCTGGATGGGGTACAGAGGGGAGCTCTACGCTCCGGCGGAGGTGATCCCTGTGATTCAGCGGCAGTATCCGTGGCTTGGCGGACATATCGATATGATTCCGTGCGATGACGGTCTTGAACTGGATGGCTGGCAGATCCGCACTTGGCGGGTTAACCATGGCAAGAACGGCTATTCCTACGCCTACCGGCTGGAAAAGGACGGCTACACCTGGGTCTATTGTCCGGATTCTATTTCACTGGGACCGGAGGAGACGAAGCATATGCATGGAGCAGATCTGCTGGTGCTGGGGACAAGCTTTTATTATGAATCTGCCGAGCTGTCCACCCGTTCAGTGTACGATATGACTGAAGCGGCAGAACTGCTGGACATCGTACAGCCGGTCCGTGCGGTGTATACGCATATGTCGCATGATGTGGATATGAGAAAAGACTACATTCTGCCGGGCAATGTGACGCTAGCGGTTACGGGGCTGAAACTGCAGCTGGGTCACGGCGAAGGTTGAGGCTCATTGGAGTTCTGGGACCCTACGGCAACCAGTCGGATTAGAACTCGGACTTTTGCTTGCGTAGAAGCAGGTGAGCAGGTGCTAGTTGGAAAAAGGGAACTTATTTCCCTGAAAAATCGAAAGTTGAGAGGTTTAAGTGGAAAAAGGAAACCTAATTGGGCAATATTACCCTGTCAGGCGCGAAAAGAGCTGAATTAGTGATCCTTTTTCCACTTCGCCAGGAGAGTACAGGTGTTCGAGCGAATTAGTGATCCTTTTAACATGGAGGGTCCCCCAGACAACGGTAAACTGAAACATAAAACGGCTACGCTGTCCTTCACTGGACAACGTAGCCGTTTTATGTTGTCGTGACCGTTAATTCATCGTCATGCCGCCGGTCACGTTAATGGCCTGGCCCGTCATGTAAGAGGCCATCGGGCTGGCAAGGAACAGCACTACATTGGCTACATCCTCCGGCTCGGCCGTCCGGCCCAGCGGCACCTGCGAGCGGTCCTCAGCGAGAATATCCTCCGGCTGCATGCCGCGCAGGGCAGCGCCTTCCACACGCTCGCGGCGCTTCATGTCCGTCTCGACGATGCCGGGACAGACGGCGTTCACCAGAATTTGTGCTTGGGCCAGCTCCAGTGCCATTACCTTGGTGAAGCCAAGCACGGCATGCTTGGACGCGACATAGTTGCCCATGCAGCGGTAGCCGTTTTTGCCTGCCTGGGAGGCAATGTTGATGATGCGGCCGCCTCCGCCCTGGCGCAGCATTTGCCGCGCTCCCGCCTGGGAAACGAGATATACGCCTTTGGCGTTGATATCCATGACCTTATCCCAGTCTTCCTCCCGGATATCGATGGCATAATCCATTGTCGAGGTTCCGCTGTTGTTTACCAGAAAGTCGACCGCGCCAAAAGCCTCCACAGCGGCATTAATCAGCCGCGCTGCGTCTGCACTTACCGTAACGTCAATCTGGATCTGCACCAGCCGGTCATGGATAGATTCAATGCCGGGGCGGCAGGCGATATCTCCGATTACTACATTCGCTCCGGCCTTAAGGAATAAATCCGCGATTCCCTTGCCAATTCCGGTGAGCCCTCCGGTTACAACAAGGGTTTTGCCGGCAAAGTCAATATTCAGCATCGTATGAGGGTTCCTTTCAGGCTAGCTGCGGAAGGGATCATCGCTGATGCCGGCCTCCAGCACAAGTCTGGCGTATTCCTTGGCGCTGAACAGGGAGTGGTCTTTATAATTGCCGCATTCCAGCGCGGACACCGCCGGCACATGCTCGGTTTCCAGCACTTTATGCAGGACCTTCGTCAGTGCAGCGGCAACATCGGCCGGCTCATGCTCATCCCAGATAATCAGATAAAAGCCGGTTCTGCACCCCATTGGAGAGATATCGATGATCCCCTCCAGCTCGTCACGCAGATAGGTAGCCAGCAGATGCTCCAGCGTATGGACTGCTGCCGTGGGCAGAGCGTCGGCATTCGGCTGAAGCAGGCGGAGATCATATTTTTGCACCGTGCTGCCCTTCTCGTTTTTCTCTGTACCTGCAACCCGCACATAGGGGGCTTTTACCTTCGTATGATCCAATTGGAAACTTTCAACTTTTGCCATGTTCCTCTTCCTTTCGGCCTTTTCATATCAAACTATCACAATGAATAAGAGAAGTAAATAGTTAATCCGAGTATACTAATCTGCTTAATGAAAATGTGTTGACACGCATATTAATGCATTGTAAGATATGAATCAAAATTAAATCACATCAACTTACTAGGATTAATAGGAGGAGAAACAACCGTATGAAGAAAAAATGGATTCATTCAACGCTGCTGGTCGTCGCCGTCGCTTTATTTACTGCCGGATGCGGCAATGGCAAGGAAGCTTCCGGTGCTGGCAGCGATTCCTCCGCACAAGAGAAGAAGACACTGAAGATCAGCTTTAATCCCGGTCCTTACAGTGATCAGTTCAAGAACGGCGTTGCGCCTTATCTGGAGAAGAAGGGCTATACCATTACATATAAAGAGTTCACAGACGGCATCCAGCCGAATGTGGCGGTAGCGAACGGCGAAATTGATGCCAACGTGTTCCAGCACTCCTTATACCTGCAGTCGATTAATGAACGGGAAAAAATAGATTTGGTGGGTGTGGTGCAGGTGCCGACTCCGCCAATGGGGCTGTATTCCAAAAAACATACCAGCCTCGATGAAGTAAAGGACGGTGACCAGGTCAATCTGCCGAATGAGCCGGTGAATATGCTCCGTGCCCTGAATGTGCTGAAGGACGTGGGCTGGATTACACTGAAGGACAACATTGATCCTTTGCAGACTTCGCTTGCTGACATTACCTCGAATCCGCACAACCTCAAATTTATTGCCACCGAGCCGGCACAGGGACCGCGGGCGCTGGAGGATGTGGATTACGCCGCAATTCAGGGAAACTTCGCTGTATCGAACAATATCAAGCTGACTACGGCACTGAAGCTGGAGAATATGACCGATCCGTTCACGAATATCGTGGCGGTGGACAGCAAGAACAAAGATGCTCAGTTTGTTAAGGACATCATTGAAGGGTATCATTCGGATGAATTCCAGAAATACATCAAGTCGAACCCGGATTATGAAGGCTACAAGCTGCCGGCTTATTTTAAATAATATTCCCCTTCCGGTCTGTCATTCCTCTGCAAGCGGGGGAGTGGCAGATCATTGTCTATTCCAAAGAATTTGCGAAGAGGTGCAATCAGCATGGATTTTAAACCCTCCAGGATCGTCACAGAGCTTCCCGGAAATTATTTCAACGCTATGAAAGCCAAAATCGCCTTATACCGCAGCAGAGGAATCGATGTCATTGATCTGGCCAGCGGCAATCCCGACCAGCCGACGCCGGAGCATATTGTTGCCGCTTTGAAGGAGGCGGTCGACAAGCCGGAGAATCAGGGCTACCCGCCCTTTTATGGCAAAAGCGCTACGCTTGAGGCCATCGCTGCTTTTTATCAGCGTGAATATGGGGTGGATCTTGACCCGGAAACGGAAGTCGCAGTGTTCAGCGGTTCAGGAATCGGGGTGGTCGGTATTCCGCAGAGCCTGCTGAATCCTGGAGATCTGCTGCTGACGGCGGACCCCGCCTATCCGGCCTATCACGCAGCAGCCGCCTTAGCCGGGGCCCGTATTCATACGATTCCCGTCCATGAAGCCGAAGGCTTCCTTCCTGATTACAGGACAGTTCCGGAGGAACTAGCCCGCCAGGTCAAGCTGCTGATGCTGAACTATCCCAATAATCCGACGGGGGCGGTGGCTACGGCGGATTTCTATGAACGGACGCTTGCTTTTGCGGCCCGCTATGAATTTCCGGTGCTGAATGATTTCGCATACGGCGCCTTTGGCTTCGACGGCCACAAGCCGGTCAGTCTGCTGCAGCAGCCGGGCGGCAAGGAATATGGCATTGAGACCTATACGGCCTCCAAAACGTTCAACATGGCCGGCTGGCGCTTCGGCTTTGCCGTGGGCAACGCCTCGATTATCGCGGCACTGAAGCATTATCACACCCAGGCCTACAGCACGGTGTTCGGTGCAGTGCAGGATGCGGCAGTGGCCGCGCTGCTGGGTCCGCAGGAGGGGGTTGCAGAGCTTGGCAGACTGTATGAGCGGCGGCGTGATGTGCTGGTTGCCAGACTCCAGGAGCTGGGATGGGAGATCAACGCTCCGCAGGGCACTTTTTTTGCCTGGTTCAGAGTCCCGGAAGGCTATACAGCGGCGTCCTTTGCAGCACGGCTGCTGGATGAGGCGCAGGTTGCCGTCGCTGAAGGCGGCGGTTTTGGAGCGCAGGGCCGCGAATATGTGCGGGTCAGCCTCGTGAACAGCGAGGACAAGCTGAACGAAGCCGTTGACCGGATCGCGGCAGCGGGTATTTTCACACGGGCCAAGTTATCGGCCGGTCAGGAGGCGGTGCACCATGATTGAGATTAAAAATGTATACAAAACCTTTGAACGCAAAGGCCAGTCCATTGAAGCCCTGCGCGGTGTCAGCCTGAGTATTGCCAGAGGGGACATTTACGGCGTTATCGGCTACAGCGGGGCCGGCAAAAGCACGCTGATCCGTCTGGTCAACGCACTGGAAAGGCCCACTTCCGGGGAAGTGCTGGTGGAAGGCCAGGATCTTGCAGGATATAATCCGGCAGAGCTGCGGCAGGCCAAAAAGAACATCGGAATGATCTTTCAGCATTTCAATCTGCTGGAATCCAAAACCGTGTTCGACAACATCGCCATTCCTCTGGTGCTGCTGAAGAGAAGCAAACAGGAAATCCGCGAGCGGGTGACCGAACTGCTTGAATTCACGGGACTCGGGGATAAAGCGCACAGCTACCCCAAGGAACTGTCGGGCGGGCAAAAGCAGCGGGTCGGCATTGCCCGGGCGCTGGCGAGCAATCCTTCAATTCTGCTCTGCGATGAGGCAACTTCGGCGCTTGATCCGCAGACCACCAAGTCGATTCTGGAGCTGCTCCAAAAAATTAACGAAGAGTACAACATTACAATCATGATCATCACCCATGAAATGGCGGTTATTCAGCAGATCTGCAATAAGGTAGCTGTCATGGAGCGTGGGGAAATCATCGAACAGGGCAATGTGCTGGATGTGTTCGGGAGTCCGCATCATCCGACTACGCAGAGCTTTGTGCAGACGGTCATACATAACAGTGTGCCGCAGAGTGTGCTGCATACCCTGAAGGCGGAAAGCGGGCGCCGGCTGTTCAGGCTGAAGTTTGTCGGCGGGGCGGCCTCGGAGCCGATCATCAACAGCCTCATCCGCAGGTATGAGGTGAATGTGAATATTCTGTTCGCCAATATGACGGAGATCCAGAATACGACGCTGGGCAATATGATTCTGCAGATGCACGGCGACCATGCAGTGATTGACCAGGCGGCGGCTTTTATCGTCAGCCAGGGTGTTGAGATTACGGAGGTGGAAGCTTAAATGTTCGATTCAGTGATTACTTCGGAGCAGCTGTTTCAAGCGCTGAGGGAAACCGTGGTTATGGTGGGCGTGTCGTTGTTTTTCGGGGCGCTGCTGGGGATTCCTATTGGCATCATTCTGGTGATTACGCGTCCGGGCGGTGTGATGGAGAACCGGTTTGTGTTTGCGGTCCTTAATCCGGTCATTAACATCATCCGCTCGCTGCCATTTATTATTCTGCTTGTGGCCATTATTCCATTTACAAGACTTCTGGTGCATACATCGATCGGTACAAGCGCGGCAATTGTGCCGCTGGTTGTATATGTTGCTCCATATATAGCGCGGCTGGTGGAGAATTCTTTGCTTGAGGTCAGCCCTGGAATCATGGAAGCTGCAGAAGCGATGGGCGCGACTACCTTTCAGGTCATTTGGCATTTTCTGCTCCCCGAGGCTTTTGGTTCATTGATTCTGACGATGACGACGGCGACGATTGGACTGATCGGGGCTACCGCAATGGCAGGCTCAGTGGGCGGCGGGGGGATTGGCGATTTGGCGATCTCCTATGGCTATCAGCGTTTTGATACCTTTGTGATGATTGTGACTGTGGCGATTCTGATTATTTTTGTCCAGGGCATTCAGTCCGCAGGGAACCGGCTGGCCCGCAAAGCCCGCCGCGACTAAGCGCTGAATACGGAAGGGGATATGCTGGTGGAACAGCAAATTATTGTGCGCGCCGCGCCGCAGGAGTTCATTTGCAGGCCGGGCAGCTGGGGCAGCCTGGAACAGCATCTGCAGAAAAGAGGAATCCGCCGTGTGCTGGTGGTGCGCGGAGACAGGTCTTGGACGGCTGCTGCGCCGTATTGGCCGGAGCTGAAAGAGACAGAGGTACACTATCATGTGTACGGCGGAGAATGCACCTACCGCGAGCGTGATGCCATTGCCGGCTATGCGTCACAGCATCAGCTTGAAGCGGTCATCGCCGTAGGCGGCGGGAAGATTACCGATCTGGTAAAATCGGCAGCGGCCAGGCTGAATCTGCCGGCCATTATTCTTCCGACCCTGGCTGCGACCTGTGCAGCCTGGTCCTCGCTCAGTGTGATGTACGATGAGCAGGGGACGTTTATCCGTTTTGAGGTTTTTGCCCGCAGCAACGCGCTGGTGCTGCTGGACCCGGCGGTAATCGCCGCTTCACCGCCAGAGCTGCTGGCCGCCGGAATCGGCGATACCCTGGCGAAGTGGTATGAGGCGGATGTCATCATCAGACATCTGGAGGCACCGCCGGTAGAGGTGGAACTGGCCTGGGATGCGGCGCGGAAATGCCGTGAAAACCTGCTCCGCTACAGCAGCGCGGCGCTTGCTGCGGTGCGGTCAGGAGAGCTGAATGATGCCCTGACCCGGACAGCCGAAACGATTATTATGGTCGCCGGGCTTGTGGGCGGGTTCGGCGAGGATTATGGCCGTACCGCAGGCGCCCATTCGGTGCATGACGCACTGACAGCCATCCCGGAGACACACGGCCTGCTGCATGGCAGCAAGGTAGCTTACGGTGTGCTGGTGCAGCTGGCGCTGGAGGGGAATTGGCCGGAGATTGACGGGCTGCTGCCGTTCTACGAGGAGCTGGGCCTGCCGTCCAGTCTTAGGGCCATGGGACTGGGTCACTTGAAGAGGGAAGAACTGCTGAAGCTGGGCGAAAGGACGGTTGTCCCCGAAGCTTCCATTCATATGATGCCCGGCATAATTACCGCTGACGCAGTGGCGGATGCAGTGGCGGAGCTGGAGGAATACGAAACGGCTGGTCAGTATCAGACAAAAGGAGCAAGCATCTGATGAGTATAGCGATTATCGGAGCCATGGAAGAAGAGATAGCCCCGCTGCTGCCGAAGCTGCGGGATGTGCGCAGCCTGAAGGCTGGCGGCGGAAAGCTGTATGCCGGAGTGCTGGACGGACAGGAGGTCGTACTGCTTCAATCAGGCATCGGCAAGGTCAACGCGGCAGTGACCACCACGCTGCTGCTGGAGCGGTTTCACTGTGAGCTGATCATCAACACCGGGGCGGCTGGCGGCCTGGCCGCTGACCTGAAGGTTGGCGATGTGGTCATCGCCGAGGAGCTGGTCTACAGCGATGTGGATGCTACGGCCTTCAGTTATGCCTACGGGCAGGTGCCGCAGATGCCGCAGCGTTATCCGGTTGCGGCCGGGCTGCTTGCCCAGGCGCGGAAGCTCGTCCGGTACGGCGTAAGGCAGGGGCAGACTGTCACCGGGCTGATTACGACAGCCGATTCTTTTATCAGCGATCCGGAGCGGGCGCTGTCCATTGTCAGCCGGTTCCCGGAGGCGAAAGCGACCGATATGGAAGGTGCGGCGATTGCCCAGGCGGCCTATCAGTTCGGTGTTCCTTTTCTGGCGGTCCGGGCCATATCGGATATTGCCGGCTCCGAGGCGGCCGGATTGTTCAAATCCCATCTGGAGCTGGCTGCGGCAAACTCGGCTGAGGTGGTGCTGGAGATTCTCTCCCAGTATGAGCCGCCAAATAGTTTTGAAATCTAAAGGGAACCGTCTTTCATTCACGTGGGAGACGGTTTTTTATTTGTGTGTGTAATGAAGTGGCCTCAGGAGGCCTTATCTCAGGAAAATACCGTTTTTTTCGCTCATGCGGACTCAGTCCGCGTACTCCAGTCCATCTAAACCTACTCCAGCCGAATGAAGGAGGGCCAAGATGATCCACGGGTCTTCAATGTCTTGTGACTCCGCATATTAATCCGCATTTCCAAGATAGAGAACTGCCATTATAATGTGAATATTCTTGTTAAAAAATTGAAATTCGCATTTAATTGCGCAGGAGGCTGAATATGGTCATGAAGTCAGATCCATTTATCCCGGTCTTGTTTGATTTTCCCGAGTTCTTTGAGACTGAACGCCTGCTGGTGCGCGCCCCGCAGTGGGGTGACGGAGCAGTAGTGAATGAGGCAATCCGCGAGAGTCTGGAGGAGCTGAAGCCGTGGATGCCTTTTGCCCAAAGCATACCGGCACTGGAGGAATCCGAAATATACGCCAGAGATTCCAGGCTGAAGTTTCTGAACCGGACTATGCTGAATATGCTTATTTTTCACAAGGAAGAGGGGACATTTCTCGGGTGTACCGGTCTGCATCATATCGACTGGGAGACCCGTTGTTTTGAAGCCGGATACTGGCTGCGGACCACCTGCACAGGCAAGGGATACATCACGGAGGCAGTGAACGGAATTACCCGCTTTGCCATAGAGGAGCTTGCGGCGAACCGGATTGAAATCCGCTGCAGCGGACGTAATGCCAGAAGTGCAGCCGTCGCCGAGCGTGCGGGTTTTTTACTGGATGGCATTCTGCGCCTTAACGCCCTCGGTCTGGATGGAGAGCTGCATGACTCCAAGGTATACGCCAAGGTACGGGGAGCTGAATTTTAGAGGAGCTTTATTTGCAGCAGGGTGTTCAAGTCGCGTTCCCCATTAAGTATACAAGGACTGCAATGATAACATTAATGCCGAAGCAATGAAGCGGGACCGGATGCATGATGAATTACTAGGGGGAGCTATGATAAAAGTTAGTTACTTAGAAACGAGGCCATCCAGTAGATATGCGGAACATGACCCGAAACAAACCGGAAATAAAAACACAATATTTGCTGACATCATTATAGACGGGAACTCGCTATACCAAAAACTAAAGAAGTATGATTTGGTTCCCGCCCTTGGTTGGGGGAGTGAAGAGCATCAAAGACTAATGATTGAATACTTTTTATTAAAATCTCCATTTGAACTCATGTATCATAGATATCCAATATTAGTTTGCCCTTGGTGCGGTGATTTGGAGTGCGGATACATTTCAGTGAGTATCGGTAAAGAATCAGATATTGTAGAATGGAGTAACTTTCAGGTAACGGGCAGCAATAATAAGCTTGAAATCGGACCTTATTACTTTAAGTGGGATAACTATAAATATGCAATTGAAAGTGCTTTGGGAGTTGAATAGTTCAGCTTAGGGGGAGAAGGCGTGCAAATGAATCACAACATTCTACCAAAGGATAAGCATGATTTTAAAAGTGTTGAAGCCCTGGCCCGCTTAGAAAGATCAATGATCATCCCCTTATTGCCGGAATTGTTGGAATGGCTGCAGGATATGAATTGGCCTATAGCTGCAGAAATTGTAGACCTTTTGTCAAAGTATACGTCCGAAACTATTCCGCATGTCAAAACGGTTTTTTCTCAAAGCGACACCGGCTGGATATACAACATCCTTTTATATTTGATTAATGAATGGGATACGGATCTCGTCTCAAGATTGTCTTCAAGTCTACGGGAACTGGCGCAAACGATAGACATTTATGAAGATACCGATTTGCTGTCTATTAAAATTTTATGGAAGCATCAGTTGATTGACCTAAATGAAGCAACTACACTTTTGGCAAGGAAACAGAGTCTAATAGAAGACTCTCTCCATACCTTTAGAGCAGAGCAAAAAGCCATGTTCTCGGAGTTGGAAAATGAAGGGCAGCATATCCTCAACACAGACGTTGGACAAATCGTTAATTATTGCGAAAGAAATAAAAAAGTGTTAATGCAAAAAGACCAATACGAAAATTTACTTCGCCGTTATGAAGAAATTGGGGCAACGATAAGGAGTATATCTTTTACTTGATTGGCTCTTATCCGGTTGCGTTATGGGGATGGAATGGAGGATGATTATTATCGATAAACGGCTAACCTTTAATGAAGATGTGGAGAATTACGACAAATGGAGACCAACCTATTGTGAAGAATTATTTAAAGATATCATAGCCTACTCTCATCTTGAACAGGGCGGAAAAGCAATTGAAATTGGTATTGGAACAGGCCAAGCCACCAGACCTTTTTTGGAAACAGACTGTGAAGTAGCGGCAATTGAATTAGGAAAAGATCTCACAGAATATTCAAAATTAAAATTCCGGGAATATAAAAATTTTACGATATACAATACTTCATTTGAAGAGTTTGCATGCCCGGACAGCAGTATAGATTTCATTTATTCAGCTACTGCATTTCATTGGATTCCGGAAGAAACAGGTTATCGTAAAGCCTCCAAATTATTAAAAAATGATGGGACTCTGGCGTTATTTTGGAACCGGCCGTTTGTATCACGGGAAAATGACGAATTACATCAGATTATTCAAGGCATATATCAAAAATATAGACCTTCTAATACCAAGCTCATAGAAAATGACACTGAGAGATACAATAATACATCGAAAACTATTCAAAATTATGGATTTAGAGATGTTGTGTTTAAGCTGTATCATTTAACCAGACAATTTTCTTCGACTGACTATGTCGCATTATTGAACACATATTCAGACCATAGAAGCTTGCCATCCCCTGCCAAAGAGCGGTTTGAAGATGAGATCAGAGAAGCCATTATAAAATTTGGCGATGTCCTAATGGTTTATGATACTATCGACTTGTATTTAGCAAGAAAATGAGTTGTACTTGCTGTAATACCAGGACACGATAGCTAAATAAGCGGATCGGAGAAACAGACATAAGGAGGCCAACATGCAGCCGATAACCCCCGAAGACATCCAAATCCGGATTGATCAGCTCGCCGGGCAGAATCTATACGTACACCTTGAACTCACGACGGGCGCCTACGCCAGTCACTTGGACAGTACCCGGCACCCGGCGTCGGCGTTCATTTCCAATGCGGCGGTCCGTTATACACAAGGCTCCATCTCCGGCACGGGACCCTACCGGGTGGGCTTAAAGACAACACAGGGCTGGGTTTATGCCGAAGGCCTTACACATGTGGATGAGACGGAAAAGGAACGGCTAATCTTGGCTGGGCATGACAGTCAAGGCAAGCTGATCGTTGCATTGCAGCTGAGCCGGGAAACGTTCTGATGAAAGCGGAGGATTACACAGCCATGAAGAACCAACAAACGGAACACCAGCGTATCTTAGTTGTGTTTCCCCATCCAGACGACGAAGCTTTTGCGGCATCGGGGACGCTGGCGAAGTACATAGACAGCGGTGCTCAAGTCACTTATGCTTGTCTGACCCTGGGAGAGATGGGGCGCAACATGGGCATCCCGCCGTTCGCGAGCCGTGTCACTTTGCCGGCCATCCGCAAAGAGGAACTGGCAGCGTCTTGCCTTGCAATCGGCATCCAGGACTTAAGGATGCTCGGTTTCCACGATAAAATGATCGAGTTCGAAGACCAGCAGCGGCTGGACAATGAGATTATGGCGCTGCTCCAGGAACTGAGTCCGTCGCTGGTGATCACCTTCTATCCGGGGTACAGTGTGCATCCCGACCACGATGCCACCGGAGCCGCTGTCATACGTACGATTGGCCGGCTTCCCGCAGCAGAACGGCCGCTTGTCCACTGCGTCGCGTTCGCAAGCAACCACGAGCGGGCGATCGGGAAGGCGGATATGATCGTAGACGTGACCGCCTTCCTTGAGGAAAAAATGGCGTCGATCCGTGCGCACCGTACGCAATTCCAAGCGGCGGAGCTGGTTGGGAATCAGGAGCTGACGGATGAGGAAATCCGGACCCGGTTCGGAACGGAACCGTTTTGGACCTACCGGTTCGATTAATCCCCCGGATATGGAACATAAAGCTCTATAGAGTCGATGGGATAGGAAATAAAGGGTGCCTTACCGCCGGGATCAGTTGACCGGCGTAAGGCACCCTTTGTGCTGCTGGAGAGCAAGCTTATGCTTCTTTATTCAGCAGTTTGCAGGATAAATTTATCGATGGCGTATTTCACGCCGTCTTCATTGTTGCTGAGGGTGACGAAGTCTGCAATGTCCTTCAGCGCCGGGATGGCGTTAGCCATGGCTACGCCAAGGCCGGCAGCTTCCAGCATTTCGTGGTCGTTCCAGGAGTCGCCGACTGCGATGGTTTCGGACAGCTCGCAGCCGAAGTGGGCCGCCAGGAACTCCAGCGCCAGTCCCTTGGTGCCTTCATGGTGCATGATCTCCAGAAAATGCGGCTTGGATTTGGTAATGTGCACGGAATCGCCCAGCAGCCCGCGCAGAATAGGCGATAGCTCATCCAGGAAATCGGGATCGTCGATGATCAGCATTTTTGGCGTTTTTTGCGGGACAAGCTTCTCCCAATCCGGCTCGATATAATATTTAGTTCCGTTAAGGGTGGCGTAGTCGACCAGCTTCTGGTTCTCTTCACGGGCATACAGCTTGTCATCAATATAGGTCTGCAAGTGCAGGTTATGCTCCACGCAGTAGTTGAACAGCTTGCGTACGGCATCCTGCGGCACATAACGCTCGTAGAGCACTTTTTCATCCATAAGGTTCTTCACAAGTGCGCCCTGGTAAGTGATGATCGGCACGTTCAGTCCGGTCTGGCGGGCGATGGCCTGGGCGGAAGCGTAGGCGCGCCCGGTAGCCAGGGTAACCACAACGCCTGCGGCAACGGCCTCTTCCAGCGCTGTTTGTGTGGCAGGGGTAACTTCCTTGTCATCGTTAATCAAGGTATCGTCAATATCGATTGCAATCAATTTGTACATGTAGATTCTCTCCTATGGGGTGAGCTTAGCTTCCTGAATAGCTTCGTACCAATGCTTCGGAAGCCTAAGCTTAAATTTGGGGAGCCTGTGCGGAAGGCATGGCTCTTGTCTCTGAACAAGCTGGTAGTACCCTGTGGATTCCAAATGGGCAGCTTCCGATGGGCCAGAGCTTGGATTCCACAATTAAAAAACTGATGCTGTACTAGGCCAAAAAAATCATGGATCAGATGAAAGCAGAAGGCTTGGTTCTTCGTCCTCTTGCGATGTAGGGGCAGGCCCGGGGCTGAGTTCGGCCATCAGCATGGCCGCAAGAATGCAGAGACAGCCCAGCAGTGCCGATACGCCGAGCGTTTCTCCGCCGAACACCAGCCCTGTTAGGGCAGCGAATACCGGCTCCGTGGCAAAAATAACCGCCACCCGGGAAGCCGTGGTGTATTTCTGGCAGGCCGTCTGAATCCAGAAGGCAAAGGCGCTGGTGGGGCCGATGGAAACAAGCAGGGCCCACAGCACATCCGGCTTCAGGATCAGGGTCCCGCTGTGCGCAAGCGGGGCCGGCCCATCCACAAGCAGGGAGGCGGCGGCGCTGAGCAGCCCGACACAAGCAAGCTGCAGCGCAGCCAGCGGCAGCGCCGGATATCGCGGAGCATATACGCCGGTATAGGCGACCTGCAGGGCAAAGGCGACAGCACATATTAGCACCAGCGCGTCGCCCTTATTAAGGGACAGCGCGGAGCCGGTGAAGGTGAGCAGGTAGAGGCCTGCCACCGCGAGTCCCGCGCTGAACCAGGTATACCGTGAGATGGCCGTCTTAAGCAGGGCCAGCGAGAGGAAAGGGACAAGCACGACCGACAGTCCCGTGATAAAACCGGTATTGGAGGTTGTGGTATAGAGCAGTCCCATCGTCTGGAACCCATAGCCCAGAAACAGAAATAGGCCCAGCAGCAAGGCATGCCCTGCCATACGCCAGTTCAGCAGCCTCCATTCCCGGCGGTAAAAAACGGCGGTAATCAGCGCCAGCAGCAAAGCTGCGCCGATGAAACGGATGCTGTTGAAGGCGAGCGGCGGCAGCACCTTGACCGCACTTTGCACAATGAGAAATGTACATCCCCACATCATCGCCACCAGCAGCAGACTGAGGCCGGCTAATCGGGAGCGATTCACAGAGGTCATCCTTTCTTGACACGACAAATATTTTGTAAAATCAAGTTCTCCAAATTGTAGCTCAAAACAGGGGGGAGGACAAGACAGAACTGTGCCCCGGAACGCCTGGGGAGGGCTGAAACCTCTGAAATACAGCTAAAGGCTGGACAAAAAAGCCAGCACTTGGTATACTTCGAGAACCGTACACTTGTTCTTATTTTTGTGCTTCAAAGTCCCTACACCTTAGAAAGGAGCGGGTACACCATGATGGGCAAATCCCATTTAATCATCAGCACCGGGGTTACCCTATCCGTCATGAGCCTGCTCGGCCATGAAATTACGATTCCGGCGGTTGCCGTGGCAGGGCTCAGTGCCCTCTTGCCCGATATTGATGAGCCGAATTCACTGCTGGTGCGCAAAGCCGTGCCGGAATTCCTGCTGCGGATCTTGCAGGTATCGCTAATCGGGGCGGCCATTTATCTGTATTTTGCCGGAATCGCCGCGCCCCCCTGGAATCTCGCGCTGGCGCTGCTTGTCGGAAGCGTATCCTTCCTGCCGGGCCGCAGGCTCCGGCATCTCGTGATGCTGCTGCTGGCACTGGCGCTGTTCGCGTTCGCGGATGCCTACGATCCGTGGAACTACATAGCCGCCTGCGTGCTTGTCGTATCCTCGGTTGTTCCGCACCGCGGACTGACGCATACGCTGTACGCTGTGGCCGGCTGGGGAGCCTTGCTCTATTTTGCTTCGCTCGGCATGAATGACGGCGGCAGCCTGTGGATTGCCGGCGGCATGTCTTATGCGCTGCATCTGCTGGCCGATTCCCTGACCCAGCGCGGCATTACTCCGCTGCCTCCGCTGCCCATCAAGCTTCGCCTGAAGCTGATGAGCACCGGCACGAAGAAGGGCAGTGCGGTGGAGAAATTCTGCATCGTGCTCACACTGGTGCTGGTTATGTATGTATTTGTGCTCACCCCCAATCTGTAAAAAGCTGCTGCTCCATCTTGAAGACTCCTGCCGCATAAAGCGACGGGAGTCTTTTTGCTGCCGGAGAGTTTGACAAGCCTTTGAATTGTCTGACTGCGCTCAGGCAGTGAAATCAAGGGCATTTATACCTTTGATATAGGCCAAGTGCGCCTGGGCGGTGGAATCAAGGGTATTTATACCTTTGATTTCGTACGGATGCGTTCAGGCAGTGAAATCAAGGGTATTTATACCTCTGATATAGTCCAATTGCGCATGGACAGTTGAATCAAGGGTATTTATACCTTTGATTTCGTCCAGATGCGCTCGGGCAGTGGAATCAAGGGTATTTATACCTTTGATTTCGTCCAGATGAGCCTGGGCAGTGAAATCAAGGGTATTTATACCTTTGATTTCGTACGGATGCGTTCAGGCAGTGAAATCAAGGGTATTTATACCTTTGATTTCGTCCAGATGTGCTCGGGCAGTGAAATCGAGGGTATTTATACCTTTGATTTCGTACGGATGCGTTCAGGCAGTGAAATCAAGGGTATTTATACCTTTGATTTCGTACGGATGTGCTCAGGCAGTGAAATCGAGGGTATTTATACCTTTGATTCGCACTGCTATACCACCACAAAAGGGCGGGCCCGTATATAATGACTACGGTCCCGCCCTTGTTTTTTTTCATATTCAGCGTTGCTGCTTGTTCTATTCCTCCAGGAAAATCAGCCCGATGAAGTCCTCCGGCTCAATGCGGCCGAAATAATGCGTTAGGTCCAGTCCGGCAAGAGCTTCTCTGACCGCTGCTTCTTCATAACGCTTGCCGCGCAGCGCATTCTCCACATCCGCCACATCGCCTACGCCGAAGAAATCGCCGTAGATTTTGATATCCTTGATGTAGGAATCCTCAATATCCATGCGGATGTCGACGAGTCCTGCCGGGAATTTGCGGGTGTGCTTTACATTGCTTTTTGGCGACAGGCCGTAGTTCCAATCCCAGTTCTGGTAGTGCTCCTTGGAGATTTCATTGATCCGCACCCAATCGTCCATAGTCAGCTTGTACTGCGGAACCTCGGAAGGCTCCATGCCGAAGATCGAACGGAGCAGGCCCGCACGGAATTCCTCAATCGTCATCTCTTTTCCGAGCAGGTCTTTGATATTGGCGACACGGCTGCGCACGGATTTGGTGCTCTTGGATTTGAATTTCTCCGGGTTCACATTCAGCGAAGCCTGCACATCGTCCAGATTGAGGTCGAACATCAGAGTGCCGTGGCTGAACATGCGTCCGCGTGTGGAGAACTGGGCGTTGCCGGAGATTTTTTGCTCACCGACCTGAAGGTCATTGCGTCCGCTGAGTTCGGCGTTCACCCCCATGGATTGCAGGTAGTCGATGACCGGCTGGGTGAATTTCAGGAAATTATGAAAAGACTGCCCGTCGTCCTTGGTAATGAAGCTGAAGTTGAGGTTGCCCAGGTCGTGATAGACCGCTCCGCCGCCGGATAACCGCCGTACGACCTGAATATTATGCTCCTTCACATATTCCTGGTTGATCTCTTCAATGGTATTCTGATGTTTGCCAATGATAATGGACGGGCTGTTGATATAAAAAAGCAGATAGCTGTCGTCCATCGGCAGATTTTTCAGGGCAAATTCCTCAATCGCAAGATTGATCGAAGCGTCTGTAATTCCGGTGTTATCGATAAAAAGCATGGTGAATTCCTCCGCTTGTGCATGATTAACTGCTTTAGTTATTTTAAACCAAAAGCGCAGTTTGTACAAAAGAACAAGCAGCTTTGAGACAGAAGCCCCCCTCTTGTGCAAAACCCTGCTGTGGCCGGGGAGTGAAATCATTGACGTATCTCCTGCAATGGGGCAATAATGGGGTCAATGAGTCACATAGAGTAATAATCGATAGTCTAAGAGGAGTGTAGACATGCTTGAAAAATACGGCCACGGCGGCGATTTGCTGACGGCGGCGGAACTGTATGGGGAGGGGGGGGGCGGCGCTTTTGTGGATTTCAGCGCGAATATCAACCCCCTCGGTCCGCCGCCCGGCGTGCTGGAACTGCTGCGGGATGCAGTGTCAGCGGTGACGGCTTATCCTGACCCCGGTCACCGCAGACTGAAATCCCTGCTGGCGGAGAGTCTCGGCGTAGACAGCGAATGGATTACGGTAGGCAACGGAGCCGCGGAATCGATGGCCCTGCTGCTGCTGGCTGCGGCTCCGCGCCGGGTAGGGATCGTCGAGCCCTGCTTCTCCGAGTACCGCCAGCTCGCGGAGCAGTTCGGTGCGGACGTCCTCTCGGTCCGTGGGACGAAGGAGCAGGGCTACCGGGCCGGTGTGCAGAGCATCGCCGGACTGCTGGAACAGGTGGATCTGCTGTTCCTCGGACAGCCGAACAACCCGAATGGCGTCCAGTATGCGCTGGACGACCTCCGGCTTCTCGCGCAGCAGGCGGAGCGCTGCGGGGCGGTGCTAGCGGTGGATGAAGCGTTCATCGACTTCATCCCCGAAGAGCGGAGGCAATCGCTGCTGCCGGAGCTTATGGCTTACCGTCATACGGTGCTGATCCGCTCGATGACGAAGTTCTATGCCATTCCGGGGCTGCGGCTGGGCTTCACCATCGCCGCCCCGGAGCTTGCCGCAGCCATGACCGGCAAGCAGGTGACCTGGAGCGTAAACGGCCTGGCCCTGCTGGCCGGGGAAGCCTGCCTGCGCAGCGGGCGCGATTATGAGGAGCGCACGCGGGGGCTGATTGCCGCAGAGCGCGAAGCGCTGCGGCAGGGCCTGCTGCGGCTCGGCTGCGAGGTGCCGCCGGGCGAAGCGAACTTCCTGCTGCTGGGCCTGCCCGCGCCCTGGAGCGCAGCGGTCCTGCAGGAGAAGCTGGGCCGAAGCGGCATTCTCGTGCGCAGCTGCGCGATGTACCCGGGCCTTGCGCCGGGCCATATCCGCGTCGCGGTCAAAGGCCGCGGGGACAATGCCCGCCTGCTGCGGCAACTGGAGGAGATTATCGGGGCGGGGGGGCTGACACTGAAATAAAGCTAAAGCGTGCAGCCCGATGGCACAAGCCGCAGTAAAACGCAAGGCGTAAGGCGGGTGCGCTGAGCAGCTGGGAGCACGGAGTAGAAGCGGTAGAAGTAAGTGGGGAGCGGCGTATGAGTAATAGTGGTAGAAGTAATTGGGGAGCAGCGTACGGAGTAATAGTGATAGAAGTAAGTAGGGGCAGTGGTACGGAGTAGAAGTGGTAGAAGTAAATGAAGGTTGTCTTATGGAGTAGAAGTGTGAAATGAAACGGTCATACCATACTCTGGTAGCATCTGCGCTCCAGATACTGATGCATAAGTAGAGGTTCTTCAACGTTTTGGACTAATCTGCCCTTGTGAAAAATCTAAGTGGAGCAAGTAAACTTATTTCGTTGAATTGCAGCTCGGAATGGGGATTAGTGGGATTTTGTACACTTAATTTGAGGTGAATCCCCATATATGTGCGGATGTGGCGTGATTAAGTTTACTTTTTCCAAATAACGTTTGCAGGAACGGCATATGGCCCCGATTAGTTGGAGAAATTCCACTTAGGATAGCTGCGTGGTCATGGATAGCTGTTGATTATGAGTGTGAAGGGGGAGGAAATTCAATGACTGAGGCGCGAAATCCTTTTAATCTCAAGGATGGGGAGACAAGATATGGTTCTGCCGTCTGGCCGGGGCTGGTACTGGAACGGAAGCCTGAGCATCTGCTGCTGGAATTCCCGGCTGAAGCGGAAGGAATTTCGAGTGCGGTATACGGAGGGGGCATGGTCCGTCTGAAACGGGCCGTCAACCAGTTCGTCAGCCGCGATTATAAGTGCAGCAATCCGGTGCGCGATATGGAGAACAAATTGCGCGAATGGGGGTATCCGCTGGAAGGCTGCGCGGGGCTGATGACAGCGGTGCCGCTGGAGCATGCTGCAGTTGCAGAGGAGGATACCGGCTCGGCGGGGATTTTCTGCTGCGTGACCGCAGCATCCGGCAATGCCGCGCGCGCCGGAGTGGCGCGGAACGTGCTGGCGGCTTACCGCCCCGGCACGATCAACATCATGCTGGGCATTGACGGCCGCCTGACTCCGTCCGCGATGGTCAATGCCGTCATGACGGCAGCCGAAGCGAAGGCTGCCGCACTGGCCGATCTCGGGATCACAGACCCCGAGAATGGCCTGATTGCAACCGGCACCACTACGGATGCAGTTGTACTCGCAGTGAGCGGGAGCGGACGCTACGGCGCGGAGCATGTCTACGCCGGAACGGCCACCGACCTGGGGGGAGCCATCGGCCGGCTGGTGTACGCCGCTGTAACAGCGAGCCTCGGTTCGGTAGCGGCGGCCCAAACGGAGAAGCCGAGCGGTTGGAGCTCTGCGCAGGAGCCTGTGGATTCACAGTCAGACCCGGCATTGGCGGTTCCCCCGCTGCGGAGCCGGCAAGGAAGGGCAGCCAATGAGCGATTTGAATCGTAAGCCGCTGCCGGGTGAAGGCCGGTGAAGCTTGCTGTTATATTGCTTGCAGCCTATGTACTGGACCGGATAATAGGCGATCCGCGCAGTATTCCCCATCCGGTCGTGCTCATGGGAAAAGCGATTACCGCCATTGAGCGGCTGATCCGCCGCTTTTGCTCGCAGCCGCGCGCGCTAAAAATTGCGGGAGTGCTGCTCCCGCTGCTGGTAGCAGGCGGAGCCTGGGGATTGACCGCAGTGATCCTCCTGCTGCTGTCCCGCATCGCACCTTGGCTGGCCTGGGCGACAGAGGTCTGGCTGATCTCTACAACGATTGCCTCCAAGGGGCTTAAGGATGCCGGGATGGCTGTATATGCCGAGCTGCGCAAGGGGGATATCCCGGCAGCCCGCACAGCGCTCGGCATGATCGTCGGCCGTGACACTACCAAGCTGGAGAGCCCGGATATTGTCCGGGGCACGGTAGAGACAGTGGCGGAGAATATCGTGGATGCGATTATTTCACCGCTTTTTTTCGCATTGCTGGGCGGAGCACCGTTGGCCATGGCTTACCGTGCGGTGAATACGCTGGATTCTATGGTTGGCTACAAAAATGACAAATACCGCAATCTCGGCTGGTCCTCCGCCCGGCTCGATGATGTGGCCAACTACATACCGGCGCGGATGACAGCGCTGCTGTTAGTCTTGTGTGCCTGGCTGCTGCGCCTGGACTGGCGCAGCAGCTGGCGTATCGTGCGGCGCGATGCCCGCCTCCATCCCAGCCCGAACAGCGGATTCCCGGAGTCGGCGGTAGCCGGAGCAATCGGCATCCGCTTGGGCGGAGAAAACGTATATCACGGCGTGGCTTCGTTCCGCGCCTACATGGGCGATCCCCTGCGGACAATGGAGCCGGAGGATATCATCCTTGCTTCACGGCTGATGCTGCGCACCTCTGCCATATTTGTCTGCCTCTGTGCAGCGGCCGCGTTGCTCTGGCACGGGATGGGGGGCTGACCTGAAGATGGCGAAGACCCAATCCGGACTGGATTTTGAGCCTGAACGGAAACCAGTGGATGAACTGGATACAGCGGATGAGCCCAGTTCTGGGCATGTGCGTGAGTCTAGTTCTGAGTATGAGCATGACCCGAGCCCTGAACGTAAGCAAACGGAATTGGGGTCCGATGATCAATCGGAATCAGAATCTGGTTCTGATTCTGGACTTGTGCTTGAACTGGTGCTGATCCGCCACGGACATACGCTGTGGAATAAGGAACGACGCTATTTGGGCAGCACCGATCTTGCGCTGCTGCCGGAGTCCAGGGCGGAATTGGCTGCGCTCCGGCAGCAGCCGGAGCTTGCCGGGGGCTTCTGGCGGGTATACTGCAGCGATATGCGCAGATGCCGCGAGACCCTGGACCTCATCGCGCCTGCACTTATGCACAATGCCATCTATGATTCACGGCTGCGGGAAATGAGCTTTGGCTCGTGGGAAGGACACACCTATGAGCAGCTTCAGCATCTTCCGCAATATCGGAGCTGGATCGATGATCCGGCGGCGGTCACCCCGCCGGGCGGTGAAGCCTGGAGTGCGTTCACTGGACGCGTCGAGCATTTTGTGTCCGGTCTGCTGCAGGCAGCGGCAGCAGCGCCCGGCTTGAAGAACGGCAGCCATGCGGGGCCTTTGCGGGTGCTGGTTGTGACGCATGGCGGCATCATCCGCCAGCTGCTGGCACGGACCATGGAGGGGTGCAGCTTCCGTGACACAGCTGCCCCGCCGCCGGGTACTGCAGCCACGGTGAGGCTGCAGCTTCAGGGAGGGCAATGGCGGTTAACCTCCGGTTATCCAGCTCCCTAACGGTATAGAATCCGTTCGAAACCAGGCTGCCGCCGGGAATTCGGGCGGATTTACCCTCAATAGAACCACAGCGGGAAGAAAATCCCGGGGCTGTGGTTCTTTTTTTACGAAGAAGACTGTGCCATGATAGCTATGGGGGCGATTGAAGCATGTTCAAGGATTTCAGGCTCATTGCCGGTCGGCCGGTATATATACAAGTGAAGGATTACATGAAGCATCTTATGATCAAGGGCGCCCTCCAAGGGGGCCAAAAGCTTCCTTCCACACGCGAGCTCAGCACGCTGCTGGGCGTCAGCCGCAATTCGGTCATTTCCGCCTACGAGGCACTTGCCGACGATGGATTCACGTATGCGGTGCAGGGTCAGGGAAGCTACGTCGCACCAGGTGCAGCAGCCCAGGCCGGCAGCCCGGATGAATCCGCATGGACACTGGACTGGAAAGCCCGGTTAAGCAGCCAGGCCCGGCTCGCTGAAGAGCTGGATATTATGAAGCGCGGGATCCGCGCGGCGAAGGGGACGATTTCTTTTACAAGCATCGCCCCCGATGAAAGCCTGTTCGATCTGGAAAATGTGAAGCGGGCGTTTCTTGAACGCATGGCGGTGGAAGGCAATGTTCTGCTGAACTATGGTTATGCCAAGGGGTATAAGCCTTTAATAGACTATTTGAAGCAATATATGGAGCACAAAGGCGTGGATATGCGGGGCAAGGACATGTTGATCACGAACGGATTTACGGAAGGTTTTGATCTTGTGTTGTCCGCACTCGGCCGTAAAGCCGGGGCAGTGGTTTGTGAGAATCCTACGCATCATACGGCGATTAAGAACATGAAGCTGCACGGTTTTGAGATAGCCGGAGTGGCTATGGAGCGTGACGGCATTCATCTGGGTGAGCTGAAGCGGGCGCTGGAGGCACGTGAATATGACTGTGCATATTTCGTTCCCTCTTATCACAATCCGACGGGCATCGTCATGTCTCCCGAAAAAAGGCAGCGGCTGATGAGGCTGATGGCCGAATACAAGGTGCCGGTGATCGAGGACGGCTTCAACGAAGAGCTGCGGTATTCGGGTTCCCACGTGGCTCCTCTGATTGCAGCGGCGGGCGGCGGAAACGCTGTGATCTATTTGGGCAGCTTCTCCAAAGTTCTTTTCCCCGGATTGCGGGTCGGCTGGGTGGTTGCGGATCAGGAGCTGATTTATTACCTGGAAAGTGTCAAAAGAGCCCGCAGCATCCACACCTCAACGCTGGACCAATCGATTCTGTACCAGTATCTGCTGGGCGGCAACCTGGAGAAATACCTGAAGCGGGCGAGAGCGGAATATAAGCGGAAATACGAGCTGACTCTGGCCTGCTGCCAGGAGCACATTCCGTATGCGTCACTCACCGGGGATGGGGGCCTGCATCTTTTTGCAACATTTGCCGAGGGCTTCAGCACGAGAGAGCTGCTGGACGCATGCCGGGAGCAGGGGGTTATTTTTACGGCGGGAGATATGTTTTATACGAATGGGCAAGGGCAGAACACGCTGCGGCTGGGCTTCTCCAGGGTAGCTGATGAGGATATTCTGAAGGGCATTGAGATTATTGGCAGGACAGCACGGCAACTACTGGGATGAAGAGGGGTTATGAGAATGAAAAAAGTAGGCGTGATTATGGGCGGGGTATCCTCGGAATATGAGGTGTCGCTGAATACGGGCAGGGAAATGCTGAAGCATCTGGACCGCAGCAAATATGAGGGCGTTCCGGTTGTCATTCATTCGCGGGAAGAGCTGGTTGATGCGGTAAAAGGCCTGGACTTCGCGCTGCTCGCCCTCCACGGAGCCTACGGCGAGGACGGAACGGTGCAGGGTACGCTGGAAACGCTGGGCATCCCCTATTCCGGAAGCGGCGTGCTCGCAAGCAGCCTGTGCATGGATAAACATCTGTCCAAGACCATTATCCGCAGCAAAGGTGTGCACACCCCTGACTGGCTCTGCCTCGGCCGGATGGAGGATTTATCGCCGGAAGCGGTGGAGGCTCTTGGTTACCCGGTAATGGTTAAGCCGAACTCAGGCGGCTCCAGCATCGGCATGACAAAGGTGGATAGCAGTGCGGAGCTGCGGAGCGCGGTGGAGAAGGCTTTTGCCGCTGACCGTTCAGTGCTGATCGAGGAATATACCGAAGGCCAGGAAATCACCTGCCCCATTCTCGGAGGAACGCTGCTGCCGATCATCGGCATCCGTTCACTTGGAGCGGATTGGTTCGATTACAGCGCCAAATATGAGCTGGGCGGTGCAGAAGAGCGGGTGATTCAGCTGTCTGCAGAGCTTGAGGAACAGGTGCATGCGGCGGCCTTGGCCTGCTATCAGGCGCTGAAATGTACGGTATACGCCCGGGTGGATATGCTGGTTAAGGACGGCATTCCTTATGTGCTTGAGGTAAATACACTGCCGGGCATGACCGAAACCAGCCTGCTGCCAAGAAGTGCGCTTGCTGCCGGATATACCTTCAGCGGTCTGCTGGACGAGATCATCTCCGGTTCGCTTGCAGAGCGGCGGGGGATGGAGGCAGCGGTGGAAAAACAAGGCCTAATAGGAACCCGAAGCATACAAGGTGAAAACGGAAACCAGGAAGTGCAGAGCGGGCAAGGTTTGGGGGAAACCATGCAGGGAGCGCTGACAACAAAGCAGGGAGTGGTCAACTATGTATAAAATAAAGCCGTTCCTGCCGCAGGATAGCAGCGCCCAGCTGAGTGAGCGGATTGCTCCGCGTGTACGGGAGATTGCGCCTTCGGGCATCCGTGCTTTTTTTGATCTCAGTGCGGGTAACAACGGGGTTATATCACTTGGAGTGGGGGAGCCCGATTTCACTACGCCTGAGCATATCCGGGCCGCCTGCATCCGTGCCCTGGAACGGGGAGAGACGATGTATACCCCGAATGCCGGGCTGCCGGAGCTGCGGGAGGAGATTGCCCGCTATCAGCAGGAGAGCTTCGGACTGGCGTACCATTCGCAGGACGAGGTGATAGTAACGGTCGGCAGCAGTGAAGCTCTGGATCTGGCGCTGCGTGCCTTTACCGCTCCGGGGGATGAGGTTATTATTCCTTCTCCCAGCTATGTTGCTTATTCGCCCATCGCCTATTTGAACGGAGGAACACTGGTGGAGGTGGAGGCTGCTGCGGAACAGGGCTTCAAGCTTACTGCCGAGGCATTGGAAAAGGCCATTACCCCGCGTTCCAAGCTGCTGATGGTGAACTTTCCGAATAATCCCACGGGGGCGGTCATGTCTTACGAGGACTGGATGCCCATTGCGGAAATTGTAAAGGCCCATAATCTGATCGTCCTGTCGGATGAGATCTATGCCGAGCTGACCTATGACAGCAGACATGTCAGCATTGCCTCGCTTCCCGGCATGAAAGAGCGGACAATCGTCATCAGCGGCTTCTCCAAAGCTTTTGCCATGACCGGCTGGCGGGTCGGCTATGCCTGCGGGAACCGCGAGCTGCTGGCCGCAATGCTCAAAATCCATCAATATACCGCAATGTGCGCACCGGTGCTGGGCCAGATTGCTGCGTTGGAATCGCTGCGCCATGGATTGCCTGACAAAGATCATATGAAGGAATGCTTCCGGCAGCGCCGTTCGCTGTTCGTAGAAGGGCTCAGATCCATCGGGCTGCATTGCCATGAGCCGCAGGGGGCATTTTATGCTTTCCCTTCCATCAGGCATACCGGGATGAGGTCGGAGGATTTTGCGCTTCGGCTGCTGCGGGAAGCAGGAGTTGCAGCAGTGCCGGGCCATGTGTTCGGAACGGGCGGCGAAGGCCATCTCCGCTGCTCCTATGCGGCTTCCCCCGCCAAGCTGGCCGAAGCGCTGGAGCGAATGGAAGGCTTCATGAAGGTAAAAATGTAATTGTAAGATCAATCTCTATCCCCTATAATCCTTAAGGAAGAAATAGGGAGTTGTGACGGAATAGCTGGCGCAGCAGAGTGCCCTCTTCTTCAGGGAAGAGGGCACTCTGCTGCCTTAGTTGCATTAATGGTTTGGAACTCTAATTTCAATATAATAAACACACTGGAGGCTATATGATGATCTCAGCAATTGAAGAAGTATCGGGGCCGATTGCTCCGCCAGATGAACAAGCGGCACTGCGGGCGGTACTCCGCCTGAACAGTCTGACCAAACCTCCGGGAAGCCTCGGACAGCTGGAAGAACTGGCTGTCCGCCTGGCGGGCATTTCGAAGACGGAGCAGCCCGGCTATGGGACACGCACTGTTGTTGTAATGGCAGCCGACCATGGGGTGTGCTGTGAGGGAGTCAGCGCTTTTCCGCAGGAGGTTACGGTGCAGATGGCCTATAATTTCCTCAGCGGAGGAGCGGCGGTCAATGTGCTGGCCCGTCAGGCCGGGGCAAACGTACAGTTCGTGGATATCGGTATCAACGCAGAGCTTGAGCACCCGGAGCTGATTAACCGCAAAGTACGGCGGGGAACGGACAACATGGCCGCAGGACCGGCCATGAGCCGGGAGGAGGCTCTTGAGGCGGTGCTTGCGGGTGTAAGAGTTGCCCAGGAAGCGGTAAAAAGCGGTACGGAGATTTTGATCACCGGTGAAATGGGCATCGGCAACACAACAGCCAGCGCGGCCATTCTGTGCGCATTGGAGGGCATCTCGCCGGAGGTGGCCGTCGGACGCGGAACAGGAATCAATGATGAACGGCTGCTGCACAAAATCGAGGTCGTGGAGCGGGCACTGCGGGTAAATTCCCCGAACCCGGCAGACCCGATGGATGTGCTTGCCAAGGTAGGCGGGCTTGAAATCGCCGGGCTGGCGGGGCTTATTCTTGGAGCCGCTGCCGCAGGCGTTCCCGTCATTCTCGACGGATTCATCTCCGGCGCAGCCGCATTGGTTGCAAAAGCCATTGCCCCCGAGTCCACAGCGTATATGATCGCCTCCCATGTATCGAACGAGCAGGGACACAAGCTGATGCTGGAGTGCCTGGGACTGGAAGCGCTGCTTGATCTGGGGCTGCGGCTGGGCGAAGGAACGGGAGGCGTGCTCTGTCTCCATCTAATTGAAGCGGTCAGCCGCATCATGACTGAGATGGCTACCTTTGAAAGTGCCGGCGTTTCGGGAGCTGAGGGGAAATGAGCATTCTGGTAACCGGCGGGGCGCGCAGCGGAAAGAGCGGTTTTGCCGAACGGCTGGTGCACTCCCTGGCGGATCAGGCCGTATATGTGGCTACCGGCCAAGCCTTCGATGAAGAAATGAAGGCCCGGATTGCTCTGCACCGCAAGCTTCGTGAAGAGAGCGGGGGCGCATGGGAGATATTGGAGGAGCCGCTTGAGCTGCCTGCGCTCCTGGACCGCCTCTCCGGCGGCAAGGCGGTGCTTGTGGATTGCCTGACGCTGTGGCTCTCCAATGTCCTGCTGGCCGTGGAGGATCAGGAAGACAGACAAGAACGGGCGGAACGGGAAATTTCCCGGCTGGAGCAGAGTGTATCTTCCTTTCGCGGCACGCTGGTGCTGGTGACAAATGAGGTAGGTGACGGCATTGTGCCGGAATACGCGCTTGGCCGGCTGTACCGGGATTTGGCCGGACGGATGAATGCGCTGCTGGCCCGGCGGTGCGGGCAGGTTTTTCTGGTTACTGCCGGGATTCCGATTGAGCTGAAGAGCAGAGAGTACCGGCTATGAGCGTGCGGGGGGATGCTGCTGCCGCTTTTCAGTTTCTTTCGCGCTTCCCGGTTAAGGGGGGCGGAGATTTCTCCCGCGAGCTGCTGCAGCGCAGCGTGGTGTATTACCCGCTGGTTGGCGCAGCCATCGGGCTGAGCGCGGCATTAGGCGCAGGCGTTGCGGTCTGGCTGCTGCCTGCCTGGCCTGCCGCCGTGATCACGCTCATCCTGTGGGTGGGGCTGACGGGCGGCTTGCATCTGGACGGCTGGATGGACAGCGCCGACGCGCTGCTCAGCTACCGCACGCGGGAGCGGATGCTGGAGATTATGAAGGACAGCCGCGTTGGGGCTATGGGAGTGCTGGCCTGCGTGCTGCTCCTGCTGCTGAAGGCCTCGCTGCTGGCGGCATTCCTCGAAGGCGGCTCCTGGACGGAGCTGCCGCTGCTTCTGCTGCCGCCGGTCTGGAGCCGCTGGTACATGGTGCGGGCTATGGCCCGCTACCCGCTCGCCCGCAGCAATGAAGGGCTGGCTGCCAGCTTCGGCGGGCTGCCTGCCCGGCAGGAGCGGCGCGCGCTGCTGCTGGCGGCGCTGCTCTCGCTGGCCGCAGCCGCCGCGCCGCTGGCGCTGGGCGCGGACAGCGCCTGGCCGCAGCTGCTGGCAGCGGCCATCCTGGCCCCGGCCCTGGCGCTGGCCTGCGGCACGCTTGCGGCCCGGCGGATCAGCAGCCGGCTCGGCGGGCTCACCGGCGATGTGTACGGCGCGCTGAACGAGCTGCTGGAGGCGCTGCTGCTGCTCCTGCTGGTGCTGCTGCAGCATAACCTGTAGCGCCGTTAGCACTTATCGGAGCCGGTCCTGTCAGTCGGCTCCTTCCAATAAGACAACTGCTTCGCCTGAACTCCGGCAGCAGGAATACAGCAAGGAGGCTTGGCATGAAAGATCAGGCAGCTACAACAGAAAAGAAGCCGCAGCCTGCGGCCGTGCTGATGATTCAGGGAACGGCATCGGATGTCGGAAAGAGTCTGGTGACTGCGGCCATCGGGCGGATCATGACCCGGGACGGATACCGTACGGCACCCTTTAAGTCGCAGAATATGGCGCTGAATTCCTATGTCACCGAGGACGGCAAGGAAATTGGCCGTGCCCAGGGCATGCAGGCCGAAGCGTTCGGCATTATCGCCACCACGGACATGAATCCGATTCTGCTGAAGCCCTCAGGCGAAATGAGTGCCCAGATTGTGGTGCACGGCGTGCCGCATACAGCGCTGAGTGCGCGCGAATACCGGGAGAAGTTTCTGCCCGAAGCTAAAAGTACAGTGATGGATGCGCTTGGGCGGCTGCGGACGGCCTATGATATCGTGCTGATGGAAGGCGCAGGCAGTCCGGCGGAGATCAACCTAAAGGCGGGGGATATAGTCAATATGAATCTCGCAGGCTGGGCGGATGCTCCGGTGCTGCTGGTTGCCGACATTGACAGGGGCGGTGTGTTTGCTTTTCTGGTCGGCACGCTGGAGCTGCTGGAGCCGCATGAGCGGGCCCGTGTCAAAGGCTTCATCATCAATAAGTTCCGCGGCGACCTGTCGCTGCTGCAGCCCGGACTCGATTGGCTGGAGCAGCGGACAGGCATCCCGGTGCTCGGCGTGCTGCCTTTTCTACCGCGCCTGCGGATTGAAGCCGAAGATTCCGTGGTTCTGGAAGGAACCTCGGGGAGGATGCGCGCGGCGCAGGGGAAAGAGCTGGATATCGCCGTCATCCGCTACCCGAGAATCTCCAACTTTACCGATTTTGATCCGCTGGAGGACGAACCGGATACAGCTGTGCGTTATGTGAGCACCGCTGTAGAACTGGGTACACCGGATGTCATCATCCTGCCGGGCACGAAGAACACAGCCGCCGACCTGGATTATCTGCGGGAGCAGGGCTTCCCGGAAGCTATCGCAGCCGCGCTGAATCAGGGAACCCGGCAGCTTGCAGGAATCTGCGGAGGCTACCAGATGCTGGGCTTGAAGCTTCTTGATCCGCATGCTGTAGAAAGTGCAGAACCCGGCGAAAGGGAGGGGCTTGGGCTTTTGCCGCTGTCGACCTCCTTTCTGCAGCAGAAGACCACTGTCCGTGCCAAAGGGATGCTGGCTCAGGATCATCCGCTGCCACTAAGCGAAGCATCCCCCGGCACGGCAGCAGAGTTCTCTATCGAAGGATACGAAATCCATATGGGCACCACCACGAACCATGATCCTGCATCGGTTAGAAGCCTTTTCCGGCTGCAGGGACCGGATGGGAGTATACAGCAAGAAGGCTGGGGAACGCCGGAAGGACGGGTCTGGGGAACCTATCTGCATGGATTGTTCCATAACGATGCCTTGCGCAGAGCCTGGCTTGACGGCCTGAGGCTGTCCAAAGGACTAGCGCCGCTGGGGCAGACCTTCTCGGCAGCGGCGCTGCGCGAGCAGGAGTTTGACCGTCTGGCGGATACCGTGCGTGCGAGCCTTGACATGGCCGCCATCTATGAGATTATGGGTGTATCTCAGCAAGGGAGGTAACCATGGTTATTGCGATTCTGCTCTTTATCGTTGCCGGCCTGGCCGAAATTGGCGGCGGCTACCTGGTCTGGCTGTGGCTCAGGGAATCACGGCCGCTCTGGTATGGACTGGTTGGAGCGCTGATTCTCGTGGCGTACGGCATCATTCCCACCCTGCAGAAGTTTCCTTCCTTCGGCAGAGTCTATGCTGCCTATGGCGGGGTGTTCATCGTGCTGGCCGTGCTGTGGGGCTGGCTGGTCGATAAAAAAACACCCGATCTCTATGACTGGCTGGGTGCCGGCATCTGTGTAATCGGCGTGTCTGTCATTCTGTGGGCGCCAAGACATTGAGCGGCTGTGAGAGGCACGCTCTGGGATAGGCATGTCTACAGCCATAGCAGGCATGCGTCTCTACACCGGCAGCGTCAGGGAACAGATAAAAGGCAGTTCCAGGTCCGGATTGGACCATGGAGCTGACTGAAGAAGATAGTTCATGGCGAACCGGAGGCTAAGTGGAAAAAGTGTAACTATTTTGCGCAAATTTATTCCGGAGCGGTGTTTAGTGGGAATTTATCCACCTAATTCAAGCATATCCATCGCTAAACGGCTCTTTGGGTAAGATTAGTGATCCTTTTTCCACTCCACTCCTCTCGGTTTGCCGCAGCAGGGCTGCAGATTGGAGCTGCACGCCACACTTCTGTTTCCGTAGTAGCCTTAATTGGCAGCATGTGATAGAGTTTCTGCTATTTCCTAATTAAACTAAACAAGAAACGGGTGCCGCTCCCTGCAGGGAGCGGCACCCGTTTTATGCTTGCTGCTGCGGCGAGCTTACGAGTACGCCGGACTATATTTTGAACCGCTGTACGGCTTGCTGCAGCTGTACAGCTTGCTGGTACAAATGCTCTACGGTTTGCGCATGGACCTCCAGCTCCTGGTGCTGACGTTCAGAGTTGGCGGCAAGGGTATCGGCATTCTGCCGGGACTTGGAAGTGATCTGGGCCGTTTCCTCCACAGAGGCGCTGACCTCCTCGGTGCCTGCTGAAATCTGCTGGGTGGCGGCGGATACGGACTGAATGCTGTGGTTAATGCTCTGAATCAGAATCAGCAAATGGCTAAAAGCATTTCCGGCTTCAGCCACTTTACCCACCCCGGAAGCCACCTCGGCGTTCACGTGATTCATTTCTTCCACCGACCGGTTCATATCCTCCTGCAGGCTGAGCAGGAACTCACGGATCTGCTCATTCGATTCTTTGGATTGCTCGGACAGCTTGCGGACCTCCCCGGCAACCACCGCAAAACCGCGGCCATGCTCGCCAGCCCGCGCAGCTTCTATGGAAGCGTTCAGTGAGAGCATTTGAATTTGCTTGGTGATTTCCGTAATGCCCTGGACAACCTCACCAATCTGCAGGGAACGCTCATTCATCATGCGGAACTGCTCCAGGGATTTCACAGAAGCCTCCGCTACCTGGCGCATCTGCTCCACGGCGCTTTGAGCAATGTCGTTCCCGCCAGTTGCCTCTTCGGAAGCCTCGATAATCTGTTCGGTAACCTCACCGGCTGCTGAAGCAATATGCTGGATGCCGGTATTAATCTCATCCATGGCCCGGGAGTTATCCAGCGCACTGCTCGCAATGGCAGTACTGCCTTTGCCGATCTCCGCAACGGACAGGGAGGATTGTTCAGCCATTCCGTTCAAAATGTTAGTGCGCTCCTTCAGATCATTGGAATCTGCAACCACGATGCTGGAGGTATCCAGTACCTGTCCGATCATTTCCCTCAGCTGCTGGCTCATGGTCCGGAAGCTTTCGGCGAGCTGGGCTACCTCGTCGCTGCCCTTAATCTCCAGCTGCTGGGTGAAATCGCCGCCTGCCAGCTTGTTGCTGTAGGCTGCAAGCTGTGTGATCGGGCGGGTAATTCTGCGGGTCATAAGCAGTGCAGAACCCACGCCAACGATCAGTACAGCCAGCGTGATTCCGGCGCTGGTCCAGAGGATACTGCTCATTTTATCTTTGACAAAAGCGACATCCGAACTTGCTCCGATGACCATTGTAGTGCCGGGAACACCGACATACGCGGTCTTATGTATACCATGACTGTCACTATAGATTTCACTGAGTCCGGCCTTTCCTTTGGCGGCCTGTTCCATGGCTGGCTGTACCTCGATGCTCTCATCCGGCTTCAGCTTAGCTCCGTGATCTGCGGTCAGCACAGTGGCTTTGCCTTCCTTCAAATCGATAAGAAAGATGGTTTCAAGATCGTGCTGCTTTCGTTTATCCTGGAAATAAAATTCGATTGTTGTCCTCGATTGCTCGTTTTTGTTCAGAGTCTGCTGGGCATGTGCCGCATTCATATTTTTATAAATGTCCTGGGCGGCGGCTGTCAGAATCTTGTTGATCTGCGGCATGACATAGCTGTTGATGGTATTGATGGATATGAAATAAAAGCTGGTACTTAGCAGAACAGACGAGAGCAGCAGAACGACGAACAGCAAACGTGTAAATTTACGGCTGATTGATTTTTTGACTTGAAACATTTCATTCTCTCCTTATCCTTCAATTGCATCCTTCTAACCCATGTCAATGCTTTGCGGGCCGGTAAGCAGCGATATATTCCGTAGGTATTGGTCATATATGAAGCTATCATTTCCGGGAATGTGATTGATAACTATTCTATAGAATTAACCTCCGGTTGAATAGTGAAAATTTGCTTAATCCTGAAGAATTTTCAGAAAATATATGAATAAATGACGAATCCTTTGTTTGTTTAGCGAAAAAAGATGAATAAAACTGTTTTTCATGAAAATTTAAAATTTCATAGCATGTTAGCTTTGATTGTGGTAGAGTAATCTTTTGTTCATATAGAACAGTTATACGTTTTTTGAAGAACGGTTTAATTGTTTTTGCTTGTCAAAAGCTGAACGCCGCGGTTCGTAACCATCCCGCGTAACCAAAACTAGGAGGAGTTACAGATTTATGTTTAATTTGTTGTGGGGAATTTTGTTCGTAGTTGTCAACTTTGGCTTCTATCTGCTCTGCTACCGGCTTTTCGGCAAAAAAGGCCTGTATGCCTGGGTCGGCGTGGCAACGGTCATCGCCAACATTCAGGTCGCCAAAACCATTGCCATGCCGTTCGATATTGTAATGACGCTGGGCAACACCATGTACGTCACGCTCTATATGACCAGTGACCTGCTGAACGAGAAATACGGGCGTGCCGAGGCGCGGCATGCGGTATGGTTTGGCTTTTTCACACTGCTGATGACTACCGCGATTATGCAGATGGTGCTCCTGTTCGAGCCGCAGGAAACGGATATCGCCCAGTCTTCGCTGGAGACCATCTTTGGTCTGATGCCGCGGCTGGCGCTGGGCAGCCTGACCGCCTATTTTATCAGCCAGTTCCTCGATGTCCGGCTCTACGCCTGGATTCGCAAGTATTATGGCAGCTCGCGCCAGCTATGGGTCCGCTCCAACGGCAGTACGATGGTCAGTTCTTTTGTCGATACGCTGGTCTTCTGCACGATTGCCTTCGCCGGAACCTATGACCTCAGGGTGTGGACAGAGATTTTGCTGACTACTTATGTTGTAAAGTTCCTTCTTACCGGGGCTGGAACGCCAATTTTGTACATTGCCCGTTCCTTCAAATTTACGGAGGACGAACTGCCTGTTCGTACATCCCCAGATACACGCAGCGTTTCCTGAGGCCTTGCCTAAGAAGCACCCGATTATATTGCATCACAAAAGCAGCAGACCAGCTCTTTCCGGAGCCGTTCTGCTGCTTTTTTTGATTATTTGGGAAAAGTCCGGAAATCAGTCGGTCTAGATATCTTTATTCCAACTAGCGCTTTCTCACCGGCTTTTTTGCAAATGCTAGTTGGAATAAGGGAACTTATTTCTTCCTGAAAATTAACAATTATGAGATATAAGTGGAAAAAAGGAATTTAATTGGACAATATTACGCTGCCAGAGGCGGAACGAGCTAAATTAGTGATCCTTTTTCCACTTGGAATTGCCGAAGGATTCATCCAGGGTTCTCCAAGCGGCGCTAATTGAAATCCTCACCGGCTGCTTATCCAATCAGGACGGCGCACCGCTCTGTTCTACGCCTGCCCGCAGGCAGCACACGGAAAATACGCACGGTCTGCGGGAAATGCTGGTACGGAAGCCGCTAACTACAAATGCAGCACCGTCAGCGCTTTGGACATGGTTGTCAGCGTCTGCGGGCCTTCCGGCGTAATCCAGACATCGTCTTCAATCCGCACACCGCCCAGACCGGCCACATAAATTCCCGGCTCCACGGTGAATACATTGCCGATATCAATGAAATCCCCGTTCATGCCGTGCAGCGAAGGGTACTCATGCGTGTCCATGCCGAGGCCGTGACCGACCCGGTGCATGAAATACTCGCCGTAACCGGCTGCTTCGATCACATCACGTGCTGCACGGTCCACTGAACCGAAGGTCGCGCCAGCGCGGGAAGCGGCGATACCCGCTTCATTGGCGGCGAGCACAGTGTTATAAATCTCGGCCAGTTTGGGGTCTGCCTCTTCCACAGCGAAGGTGCGGGTGATATCGGAAGCGTAGCCTGCGGCGTATACACCCAGGTCGAACATCAGAAAGTCTCCCGGCTGAATAATGCGGCTGCCCGGCACACCGTGCGGCAAGGCAGTATTCGGGCCGGAGAGAACCATGGTGTCGAAGGAGGGTCCGGAAGCCCCCACCTTTTTCATCAGATAATCCAGCTCGGCAACCAGCTCAATTTCACTGACCCCCGCTTTGACATGGGTGAGGCCTTGACGGAGCACCTCTTCGACCAGCTCGGCGGCATGCTTCATCCGGCTGATCTCATCCGGCGTTTTTTTCGCGCGCATGGACCGCAGCAGATGGCCGATATCGCGGAAGGCTTCCGCAGGAACCGCTTCGGCCAGCTGTTCATAACGGTGTACGGTGAAATGCTCCTTCTCGATGCCCACAGTTCCCGGCTTAGAGCCTGCAAAACATGATTTCAACAGCTCATACGGGTTGTCCGTGTCGCTGTGCGTCAGAATCTTAGTTACCGAGGAGGCGGCATGAGCCGCTTCGGCATCAAGTGCCGGAACGATCAGCACCGGCTCCCCGCCGCGGATCAGCAGCAGTCCAAGAAAACGCTCATGCGGATTGCTGGCAAATCCGGTCAAATAATAGACATGCTTCGGATCGGTAACGAGCAGCGCATCCAGGCCTCCGCCGGCCATTCCCTGCTCCAATGTGGATAGAGCCTCATTCATTTCAGTTGTTCCCCTTTCGGTTTCACGTTACAAAGCAACGCTCTCATTATAGATCATAACCCGGTAGGGTGCACGCGCAGGTCAATACGGGGGGGGCCAGGGTTTATGACTGGTGAGCGCGGGGTAATAGGTGCCAAAATCGTTTTACGGCTTGGCAGCGGCGAGAGCAGAGCTATGCATTTTTTGATGCCGAATGAGCTGGTGGCTTTTTTACTATCCGCCTGTGTTAGCTGTAACTGTAGCTCTAACCCTAACTGTATTCCGTACAACTAAAGTGAATGTTTTTATGTCCAAACCAAAGCTTATTGCACTTCGTACAATTAAAAAGACTCCAATGGGCTGAAAACAGGCCAAACGCTATTTTTAGTTGCACGAAATACACTTGGCGCTGGCATGAGGCGGTTTTACCTTCTTTTAACTGCACATAATACATTTAGCATACCTGTGTGAAAGGTTTGGGTTCCTATCTGCATTTCATTTTGTTTCCTGAACAAACTTACTCCGTAGGGGCTCCATTCGCTCCCCCGGAATTTTATCCTGTGGGAGGTTAAATCATGTTTTGTAAAAAAAGCCTTAACCGCATATGGCTGCTAGGCAGCACATGTATTATAGGGGCTGGACTGCTGAGCGCCTGCATGAATTCTGCCGCACCGGAGGTCAATGAAGCCGGAATGAGCGCCGGGGAAAACCGTCCTGCGAAGACACCTTCCGCATCCGCCAGCCCTGAGCCAGTGCCATCAGCAGCCGAACCGTCAAAAGACGGAGGGGGGAAGCCGGAGAATTCGCAGCCGGCCTTTTCTTCTTCGTCCTTTCCGTATACGGCCCGGACGCTGGCGAGCGGTCTGAATGTTCCGTGGGAGATGGCCTTTGCTCCGGATGGACGGATCTTTTTCACTGAGCGGCCCGGTACCTTGCGTGTATTTGAAGAAGGTGAGCTGAGGAAGAAGCCGCTGCTGGAGCTCCCGGCGCCTTTTATCAGCGAAGGCGAAGGGGGGCTGTTGGGCTTAGCCCTTGATCCGGCTTTTGAAGACAACGGCTTCGCCTATGCCTACCATTCCTACCGCAGTGACAGCGGCGGTGTGGAGAACCGGGTGCTGCGGTTGAGCATCAGCGGGAGCAAGGCCGAGATCGACAAGGTTCTGCTGGACGGCATTCCCGGTGACACCAACCACAACGGCGGGCGGATCAAATTCGGACCTGACGGCTATCTGTATATCACTACCGGTGAAAGATATGAGCCGGAGCTGGCGCAGGATCAGGAGAGCCTGGGCGGCAAAATCCTGCGCATTTCCAAGGATGGCACCCTTCCGGCAGATAACCCGTTTCCTCATTCTCCCGTCTACAGCTGGGGGCACCGCAATCCTCAGGGGCTGGCCTGGCAGCCGGAGAGCGGAGTCCTCTACAGCTCGGAGCATGGACAGTCCAGCCATGACGAGATCAACCTCATTGAGGCCGGGGGCAATTATGGATGGCCGCTGATCGAAGGCGATGAGGCCGGAACCGGGAGCGTGGCGAAGATGAAGCTTCCGCTGCTGCATAGCGGGGAGGTGACCTGGGCGCCGTCAGGAATGGCTTTTATTACCCAGGGGCCGTGGAGCGGCGAGCTGCTTGTGGCGAATCTGGCCGGACAGCAGCTGCTTCATGTTTCACCGGGTACGGGAGATAAGAAACCTTCGGCAGAAGCTTTGTTTCATGAAAAATGGGGGCGTATCCGCAACGTGGCCGAAGGGCCGGACGGCACCCTCTACGTGATGACCAATAACCGGGATGGCAGAGGCAGCCCTGGCGCAGCGGACGATCAGCTTATCGCCTTGAGGCCCAACTGGAAGTGAGCAGTTCAGCTGCTCTCTTTTTTTTGCGAAGCTGGCTCTTCTGGTTGAAAGCGGCTGTTTTGCCGAATGGATAGAAATCTCAAGTTTTTCTCTTTTGTGTGTGTTTGGGTCTTTAGTCCTTATTTTATACTTGATAAAATGGCGAAATGTGACAAAATATCTTTCTTTACGCTAAATTAAGAGATTCTTCGGTCTATTGTTAAGGAATTGATTGACATTAAATAGGTCCTTAGATAGGATGCCATTATATCTATCTGTAATTGACAATTCTGCTGGGGGAGGAGTCAAGGATAGATTCTGGGTTTTAGGGCTGTATGGATGACTATCTTTGGTGTAAAGGAGACAATTATGTATTCAAAAAGGTTGAGAAGTGCAGTATCCATGGTATTGGTTTTCATTTTATCCTTTATGGGTGTGCTGGAGGTATCGGCTGCATCGCTGAAAGCGACGGTAGTAACCTCGGAGAAAATGCTGAACGGGACACAGAAGATCTCTGTCAACAGCGTGTTGGATGTAACCTATGGAGACTACAACAAGCTTAACGAAGTGAAGTTCTCTCTTATGAAGGACGGCAATGTATTGGCAACCCAAATCAAGCAAAAAGATCAGGGAGAACGCATATCTGCAGCGGATTCCGTATATTCGCTCAAGTACCCTGATATCTCATTTGAGGGACTTACCGCCGGCGAGGAGGTTGTGCTTCAGGCAGAATATCAAGGGGAGTCGGGGTTAATAGTTACTGACCCGCAGAGCATCAAGGTTCCTGCTGCCTCTGAAATCCAAATTGTCGTGGAACGGATGGCTAAGGATTCCGATACATACAACATTTCACCAACCGGAGAAGTCCGCAGCGATGATAAAAATATCAGGCTGACGATTTTAAGCAAAGGCGTGCCGCTCGCCAACGAAGCGATTTCGGTTGGAACTTATTCCTCTTACAACAATCTGACTACAGATGAGGCTGGACAGGTACAAATCATAGGAAACCCGAAAGTTTCGCTGACAAGTCCGGTGCTCTTTGTGTCCGTGCGTCAAGGAAAACCAGACTATGAGGCTACGCCTCTATATGTCAATAACCTGATGAAAGAAGGTACATACACAGCGGCTATCCGTTACCTTGATGGGAATGGAAAACTGATTCAGCAGAAATCGGACAATACTTCCCTGCCGAGTGGGGTAAGCCAATCCTTTGGCACTTCAGGGCTGGATGTGCTGGTGCTCAAAACAGGTGAAATTTCGGGCACTTATCCGGCGCTGATCAGATCCGTAGAAAACGAAGTTTACATGTTCCAGACAAGCCAGACTGCATTGTATTCAGCCGCCGACGGGGCTCGTCTGGAGATTGTCCAGGACAGCAGCGAATACAGCCGCTTGGGCTTTGAGTATTCATGGGAAGGGGCACCTGTTGAGATTGAGTCCTTCTCCATTGTTCCCAACAATCAGTACAAACAAGTCAATTTATCCAATCCGTTTCAGAACATAGCTTCAAGTTCATTATATGTGAAGAAAGATGTGGAATATGATATTACAGCAGTTGCGGGTATCCCCGGAACAAACAGCAAAGTTGTACTGAGAAACCAGGTCAAACCTGCCGAAGACCAGTTCACCGTACAATATGCAGCCAAAGCTGCGGACTTCAGCGCCCTGAAGGTTCAGGTTCCGGAGCGCGGACAAGGGCTGGGAGATCTATTTATTTCCTATTTGAATAATAAATTCAATCACAATGAGCTTAGCTTGAAGGTTCAGGCTGCTGATTCAACCCTGTATGTACGGAAAGGTGAAGAAATTCACCGTTTAACTACCACCGTTTCCGGCGCAGCCAAGAACAGCAGCTACAATGATGAAATCGTGCTGAATTCCTTTTTTACCCCGACGGATAATGAGTATGCATTCAAGGGAGGAAGCAAGTACACGTCTCAAGTCACTCTGAAGGTCCTTAGTTCCGACTACTATGACCAAGACGAGGTCCGCAATCAAATTGTTTTGGGTGAGAACCTGCAGTTGCGAGTGGATATGAGGGACGAGTACAATAACGCGATAGATCTGACAAGTGAGTACACCATACAAATTCTGGATGCTTCTGGAGCAATCGTTGAAGACAACGGACTCAGCTGGACATCTGAAGAAGAAGACGGCAAGCTGATGCGTATCAGCCAGCGGCAATGGAAGCCTGCGAAGTCCGGCGATTACACCATTCAATTTCTGCCGCATCACTACGTAAGCGGTACCGGGTACGTTAAGGGCGCAGTGATTGCCGAAGCAGCCCTCAAGGTTCTGCCGAAGCAGGAGCTTGAAGTCGAAATCCGTGATAAGTCCGGAAATTTGGTGGACCTGGTGAATAAGCCTTATATAACCTTAGACCAGGCTGAGAAGGTAACCGTTACTGTACGCGAGCATGTTACAGGCGGGCTTGGAAAAGTTCTGCCAGGTGTAAAGGTGACCCGGTACGGTGAAGACATCGGAGTAACAGATGAGCAGGGCCAACTGATTCTACCGGCAAGACTGGGTACGTATTTCGGCGAATTCTTTTTTAAGAAAACGGATTATTTATCCAGAACGGAATCTGTTGCCGTTATCGATCCGAAGATTCAAGCGGTAGTCCGGGTCCGGGGATTGGACAAGGCTGAAGGTGCTTATGACGGCGGAGTTCCGCTGGACTATGCTTACGTTCAAGCCGTAATTAAAAAGAGTGATGACAGCTATACCCGGCAGTCGAAGTTCATCGGCACCGGGGGCGAGCAGACATTTCTGGTTGTAGAATCGCCATCGACGGTCGGAGTAGATTTCATGCGCTATAACCGCAGCCATCTGGGTGTGGAATCTAAATACGGTTACTACATGTATGGTTCCATTCATACCGAGCCGGGTAAGGATTATTCCTTGCTGCTTGATGCAAGAGAACCGCTGCAGGCAGTCAGCAAAGTCAACCTGACTAAATATATAGAGGAATTATCAGTAATCCGCAAGGATTTGCCCGGGGTCGATTATGTGCCTTATGTCATGGACAGCAATACCAGTGAAGATAATTATTTTTATGCCACAGAAGGAACTTATAGCGCTCTTGCCCATACCAAGGGAGACATCTTTATTTACCGCGATGATGTTGCTGTAAATGCAGGAGATAATATATGGGATTATAATGACAGTGCCGCCGGATTAGCGACGCTGCTTGCCCCGGACTCGGGAAGCATTTACGGTGTAGAGTACATTACACCAGCCCGGTCGCAATTAAGAGGCTACTCCTACGATGCCAGACAGATCCAGTTGACTCCGGGGGAAGTCATCGTTAAGGTGGACCAATTGGTCGGCAGTCTTGAATATCAGTTCAATATTCATTTTGCAGCGGGAGCACTGAAAGCAGGAACTATATCGGAACTTGCGCCGGGAGCTATCGCCGGATTGGATATCTTTGGGCTGCAGAACGGCAAGCTGGTTCGCACCTCCGGCAATGAACAGCTGCAAATCGGATTAGTCGATACCGCAGGAAACCAGATTGGACAACTTAGTAAACCCCGGATTCTGGTTACAGACTATGGATCATCCCGGGGATATAAACTTCTGTATCCTGAAGCGGCTTCTTATGAGATCCAGGATGAGGCCGGATTGAAACTGTACGAAGCAACTTCTACCGGCTACCCAATTAGCGTAAATAGAATTTTCCCGAACGGGACCTACGTGCTTAAAGCTTCGGTAACAATTGAAGGACAAACCTATAGTTTGGATAAGAAATTTGTTTTGGACACAGCTGCGGGAACCGTTATCGATCCTGGTGTGCCTGTTCCGGGCGGAAACGGCGGCAGCGGGGGAACAGATCCGGGGAACGGCAGCAATCCCGATAATGGCAGTGGTAATGGTAATGGTAATGGTAATGGTAATGGTAATGGTAATGGTAATGGTAATGGCAGTGGCAACGGTAACGGCGGTGTAACAGCACCTGTAACCACAACGCCGGTAAATGTGAATGTAAATGAACAGAATACAAAGCTTCAGGATTTGGTAAAAAATTCAAGCGGGACACAGGCAGAACGGGCAGCTGCGGCGCAGAAAGCGCTGGGCAGCATTGCCGAATCCCTGAAGGCCGGGGCCACAGCCCAAGAAGCGGAACAGAACAGCAAGAGTATGTCTCAAGCCTTGGACAGTGCGGCCCAATTGCTGGCAAGCATTCAAGATCCTGCAGAGAAGCAAAAGATTGTCAGTTCAATCAATACATTAATAGACAGCGCATCATATGTATTGAACAAGCTGGACACTGCTGACAAAGCGCTTGCCTTTGCACAGACGCTCATACAGAATGCGGCAGCAGTTATGAATAACACACAGGGTGTAGCGGCAGCAGAGATCGAGCAATTGAAACAAGGCATCCTGTCATCGAGCCAGGCGGCCCTGAACAAAGCCGGCGAAGTTACGATCTCTAAGGAGCATGTGACTCTGGAAGGGAACACAGTCTCATCGCAATTGACGGAAGAACTCGTCAGCAAGCAGATTGAATCCTCCAAAAAGGCTTTGTCTGCTGTATCAGAGCAGCTTACTGCCAAACTGGGAGCAGGCCTGGCCAGTGAACTTAAGGTTTCCCTGACCGTTGAGGTCCCGGCGATGGGCGCTGGTGTGAACAAGCTGAATACTTCCCTGCCTTCGGAGATTCTGAAGGTGCTTCAAGACAATGATGTGGATGGTCTCAAGCTCCAGATGGGGACAACGGCATTCACTATTGAACCGGATACATTCGGCAAGGTAGAAGCGGGACAGAAAATAACCCTGGCGGCTGAGGTCGTGGAGAATGCTGTGATTGGCAAGCCGAGTCAGGCAGAACCATTGGCTACCCTGCCGGTGATGGAATTCAGCGCAAGGGTAGGAGATAAGGCGGTCAAGAATTTTGAGAAGCCAATTAACGTGACCTTTGATGTCTCTGCAATGGATACATCCAAATACCCGGCAGAGAACCTTGAGCATCTCACAGTGTATGTGCTCAATGAAACCAGCCTGACCTGGGAAGCCGTTGGCGGTAAATATGATCCGGTTACACAAACAGTGAGTGCGCTCAGAGGGCACTTCAGCCGTTATACTGTAATGATCGGAACAGCCGCGTTTAAGGATGTAGCAGACAATCATTGGGCTAAAAAAGAGATCAATTACCTGTTAACCAAGGGTATTCTGGAACAGACGGCGGAGTTTAATCCTTCGGGCAAGGTAACCCGTGCACAGTTTGCCAACTGGATTTCCAGAGCCTATGGTTTGGATGGCAGCGGGCTGACCCTGCCATTCAAAGACGTCGCGGCCGGAAGCGCCGGCTATAATGGAGTGGCCGCTGCGTATGAAGCCGGAATTATTACAGGCAAATCTGCTTCGGCTTTTGACCCCGGGGCTACAATCAGCCGTCAGGAGATTGCCACGATGCTGGCACGCGCCCTTACTCTCTATAACGGGGCGAAGACAGTTGCCGATCCCGGAGCAGTGAACGCCGCTTATACCGATGGCGGTAAAATTGCCAAGTGGGCAGCAGCAGGCGTTGCACTGGCCAAACGCACCGATCTCTTCAAAGGTTTTGAAGACGGGACTTTCCGTCCGGCACAAACGGCAACCAAAGCGGAAGCCGCCGCATTGATTTACAGACTTTATCAACTGAAATAAAGTGAACAGTCTGTGTTAAACCCTTAAAAAGGCTGGCCTGTACGCAGATTCTGAGTCTGCGCAGGGCCAGTCTTTTTGTGTCCGGTAAGAGCGGCTTTTCTTCATCCCCTGATATGATGTAACATAATCATAAACATGTGCTTTTGAAAAGGCCGGGCCAGGCAGACGCCGGCGGGTTCAGTGTGAAGAGAGGGGAATGCTCATGGTAGGGAAGACAGTACTGGTGACCGGAGGCAACTCCGGGATGGGGCTGGCGACAACCATTGAAATGGCCCGCCGGGGAGCAGAGGTTATTATGGCCTGCCGCAGCCGTAAGCGGGGAGAAGAGGCACTGGCGGAAGCCAAGCGGCAGAGCGGGTCGGACAACATCAGGCTGATGCTGTGCGATCTGGCCTCCTTCGATAGTGTGCGCGCTTTTGCAGAGGAATTTACAGGCGGTTATCCAGTGCTTGATGTCCTGATCAATAATGCGGGCGTCGTTGCGCTCAAAAGACAGCTCACCGCAGACGGATACGAGCTGGATTTCGGCGTGAATCATCTGGGTCATTTTCTGCTGGCGAATCTGCTGCTGGAGCGGCTGATTGCGGCTGAACAGGGGCGGATTGTAGTGGTTGCCTCCGGTGCCTACAAGATCGTCAAGCTCCATCTGGAGGATCACACGCTCTCCCGCGGCTATAATCCGGCGAAGGCTTACGCCCGCTCCAAGCTGGCGAATATTCTGTTCACACGGGAGCTGGCTGCACAGTTGCGGGGAACACAAGTCACGGTGAACGCGGTGCATCCGGGCGCGGTTGGCACTAGCATCGGGGTGAACCGCGATACAGGTTTTGGCCGTTCACTCCTGAAGCTGCTGTCCCACTTCTTCCTGACACCGGAGCAGGGGGTGGACACGGCCATTTGGCTGGCCACAGCGCCGGAGCTGCGGGGAGTGACTGGACAGTACTATTACCGGCGGAAAATCCAGGAGCTGTCCCCCAGAGCGCGGGACGCTGCAGCAGCGGCACAACTGTGGCAGTGGAGCGTAGAACACACCGGGCTGCAGCTATAACCGTATGACGGCGGAATAAGCAGAATATGTTGAATACGCTGAATACGCTGAATACGCTGAATACGCAAATATATCTGCCCTTGGAGCACCGTTTGAAATTCATATATTTGCAGGAGGAATGGATGGAATGACAGCGCAGAATTACAGCATTGAAGATGCGGCAGCCGGAGATTTGGCGGCGATCGTGGATATTTATAACTCGACGGTTGCAGGCAGGATGGTGACTGCCGATCTTGAGCCGGTGAGCGTCGCGGACAGAGAGAAGTGGTTTCAGGAGCATAACAGTCATCACAGGCCGCTCTGGGTGCTGAAAAAAGACGGAGAAATCGCCGCCTGGTTCAGCTTCCAGTCTTTTTACGGCCGTCCGGCTTATAACGGAACTGCGGAGATCAGTGTCTATGTAAATGAAAAATTCCGCGGCACAGGGGCAGGAAGCCTGCTGCTGGCCAAAGCTCTGGAGGAGTGCCCCCGCCTTGGTCTGCAGAATCTGGTCGGCTTTGTGTTTGGCCACAATGAGCCAAGCCTGTCGCTGCTGCGGAAATTTGGTTTTGAAGAGTGGGGCCTGCTGCCGGGCGTTGCCGAGATGGATGGCGTTCTGCGTGATCTGGTGATAATCGGCCGCAAGCTGTAATCCATTGGAATGCGCTTCCGGCGTCAACGGCGCTTCACGGTGTTTATTGCGGTTGGATGGGTTCAGGCTGGCACTCTTCGGCGGTAATCCATGAATCCGACCACTGCTGCAGGTCACGGATCACAGATTCCAGTGCGCGCCCCTTATCCGTCAGAGAATATTGAATGCGGACGGGTGTCTCCGGGAATACCTCACGGAGGACAATCCCCTCCTGCTCAAGTTCCTTGAGCCGTTCGGAGAGCAGTCTGCCGCTGACCGGCAGGGCGGCTTCGATGACGCTGAACCGCTGCGGTCCCTGGAGAAGCTGGTAGATGATTAAGCCCGTCCAACGTCTGCCGATGATATCCATGCTTTTTTGTAACCGTGGACACAAATCTGTAGATTTCATAAGGCTCACCTCTTACTGTACATTATAAACGAAAAGACCTGTGACTAAAACAACGAAAGACCCGAAAGGATGATCAATATGGCTAAGAAGAAAAAAACAATCCCAACCCCGCGTCCTGTGGCTTCGGATGCCCCAGCAACCCTGAAGGATCTGCTGAGCAGTGATGTACTGGATAAGCTGAAGGCGCAATCGGACGCGCTGAAGGCTGAAGAGAACGAGAAGAAAGAGGCTGCCAGAAAGGCTGTAGAAGACCAGCGGAAGGCGGAGCAGAAACGTTTGGAGAACGATTTTGCCCATTTGCTGGAGAACAGCAGCCAGGATTGGCACAAATTTAAATAATCACGTTTCCAATAAAAGGGTTGACATGGAGCAGAACTGGCGTTTATTATTGGTTTTATCAAATTGAAGGGAGGCCGATGAGCTATGATTGGAAATACACAGCTTACAACCGCATATGGAAGATCTGATCTCATCGGCCCCGTCCGGGCAACATGATGTGCATCGGCCTGGCCTGCTGAGTTAGTGCGGTCCGGGTCCGCATAGCATGTGTTATTGACCTTAACCGGGTGAAATGTACGGAATCTCTGCGAAGAGCCGTGGATCAGAAGGATGATCTGCGGTTCTTTTTTGCGTACCCACTTTATGCTTGCAATACATTTATAGCTTACACTTTGAAGGGAATTGAACTACTATTATGAATTTTAATGAACAGCAAGCGGGCGGCTATGTCCCCCGATATAAGCATGAGCTTGCCCTGCCGGGCGGCGATCTGAAGGTGTACGCCAGTGAGCAGTTGTTTGCCGCACTGGATTACAAGGTGCTGGAGATGGCGAACAACAATCTGCAAATCCCAAATATCGAATATATGAGCTACACCCCCGATGTGCATGTAGGCGTCGGAACCTGCATCGGCACTACGGCGGTATGGGATGCCACTGACGGCTATGTGTCCCCATCCATTGTGGGCAGCGATATCGGCTGCGGCATGCGCGTGCATTTGACTACGCTGCATAAAGATGATCTGCGGGAAGTGAAGCTGCGCCGGAAGCTGGTGCGCGCTATAGAGAAATATTTGCCGATGGAGCAGCAGCAGCGGGGGACTTACAGTGATATCCGCCTCGAGAACATCGTCCGCAAGGGGCTGCACGGACTGCCGAACAAGTATGTGCCGGACAGCTATACCCCCAAGAAGTCGAGTGCATTGTCGCATGTCGAAATCAGCAAGCTTAATTTTGATGAAGAGATTCTCAATGAGCTGCCGGAGATGGCCTGGCACCGGGGGCACCGCCAGCTTGGAACACTGGGCGGCGGCAATCACTTTGTGGAGATCCAGGCGATTGAAATTGAGGAAGAGCAGCGTGAACTGGCTGAAGCCTGGGGACTGCGGGACGGGCAGATTGCGGTAATGATCCACTCCGGCTCCCGGGCCTGGGGAGGCATGGTCAATCAGTTCTGCACCCCGGCCTTCGCCAAGGTGATGGGCCAGCTGGGACTGGGCAGCGCCGATCCGCGCCTGATCTATGCTCCGCTTGCGCATCCGCAGGCCCAGCGCTACGTCAACCTGATGTACTCGGCGCTGAATTATGCGGTGGTGAACCGCCACCTCATCGCCTATGCAGTCCGCGAAGGGTTCCGCGATGTGTTCGGACCGAAATGCGAGCTGCGGACCCTCTATGACTTGATGCACAACTATGCCTGGCAGGAGCAGACGGTTGCCGGGACCAAATTCGTGCACCGCAAAGGGGCCACCCGGGCACTGCCGGCCGGGCATCCGGATAATCCCCGGCCTTATGCCGCTACCGGACATCCGGCGCTGATCCCTGGCTCTATGGGTACCGCCTCTTATATCATGGTCGGCCAGCCCGGAGGGGAAGAGAATTATTATTCCATCTGCCATGGCGCCGGCCGCATCCGCTCACGTTCGGCCACGAAGCGGCTGGTATCGGTCAATGATTTTTCGAAGTCGCTGAGGGTTGGCCAAGAGGATGAGATTGTCGTCAATCAGCATTCCCTCGAATCTATCATTGACGAATCGCCTCAAGCCTATAAGAATGTAGATGAGATCATAGCAAGCGTTACGGGCGCCGGACTGGCTGCTGTCGTGGCCAAATGCAAGCCGCTCGCAGCGATAAAGGGGACCAAGTAACAATGGAGAAAGAGAACAAGACACATACTGTAATCTACAAATACGACGAAAATACCACAGGCATGATCAAGGGCTACGATGCCTATGCACGCTTGGTGGATGGAATTCTTGAGGCTTTGCACAGCCGGTATGGCGTCCGCTACGAGCTGTATGCCAGTGACGATCCGAACAGTGAATACTGGAAGCTGCTGGAGAATGATGTGCAAAGCGGGCATCCCGGTGTGGAGCATGTGGCGCGGATTTTCGACCGTCTGGAGGACCGGACGTTTGTGTATGACGATGATAAGGAGCAGCCGGAATACAGCATTCACCTGTCGATCCGCAATAACGTGCTGGCTTATCCCGACATGGGCGTGGCCCTGGCGCGGGTTCCTGTATTTCAAGAGAACGGAATCAATTTTCAGGACTATGTGTTTGCCGCCTCCGACGGGCAGCTGCAGGGCTTTCTCGGCAATGTGCGCAAGCGGCAGCGGGAGCAGAATATCAATAAGGTGACGGTGTTCACCGACAGACGCAATGGTATCTTCCGTGAGGATGAGCCGATAACACGTTCGGTTGGACGCGAGGCTGTCGTGCTGGAGGCAGGGATCAAAAAAGAAATATACCGCTCGCTCGACCAATTCTTCGATTCGGACCGCAGCTTTTATGTTACCTATGACATTCCCTACAAAAGAGGGATTCTGCTCTACGGCCACCCCGGCAACGGCAAGACCACACTGGTCAAATCGATCGCCGGGAGTGTGCCCGGTCCGGTGGTCTATTGGCAGATTACTGAATACACGAGCAGTGAATCGGTGAATGAGGTATTCGAGGCCGCCGCCCGGCTGGCGCCGATGGTGCTGGTGATCGAGGATATCGATTCCATGCCGCAGGAGGTCAGATCCTTTTTTCTGAATACGCTGGACGGGGCTACCTCCAAGGAAGGGATTTTTCTGATCGGAACGACCAACTATCCGGAGAAAATAGACCCCGGCCTCATGAACCGCGCAGGACGCTTCGACCGTGCGTACGAAATCAAGATGCCGGACGAGGAGCTGCGGCTGGAGTATCTGAAGCTGCGCGGCTTCACGGCTTTTGCTGGTGAAGAGGGCGTTGCCCTCGCCGCGCGTCTGACGGCGGATTTCTCCCTGACCCAGCTCGGCGAGCTGTACGTCAGCGCCGCGCTCGAATGGCATGAGAACGGGCGGGCCGATGTGGAGGCACTTGTCCGCGGAATGCGCGGCGAGCTGGACAAAGGGCGCAAGCGGGAATGGATGAAGGACGCTTCTTCGACCATTGGATTTTACTAAGCGGCAATGATCTAATACTATCATGCATGTGATGGGAGCCTGTGGGCTCCTTTTTTATTGTTAGGAAATTTCTATTTATTACATTTATGTAATATAATGTTCATGGAGTTGGGGATAGGTAGATGTGAATTTAGGATCTCACCCGGTAGGGTGGTAATCAGCCGGATTCGATAAACTTTTTCCAACCCTTGCTGGCGAAGAGCAGGTGAACAACCGCTAGTTGGAAAAAGGGAACTTATTTCCCCTCCAAATCAGCGAATAGAAGAACGAAGTGGAAAAAGGAAACTTAATTGGGTGATTTTACTCACTCCGGGGCGAAATGAGCTGAATTAGTGATCCTTTTTCCAACTTAGTCTGCGGAGATCCGTGTGCTGGGGCCAATTAGTGATCCTTTTTCCACTTGGAATTGCCGCTGGATTCATGAAGGCTCCTCCAGGCAAACGCTAAAAGTTAAGTTATCTTGATCGGAGAGGTACGGTTGTGGAATTGGCAGGAGAGGGGAATGAATAAGTGAAAATAGGAGACGGGATAGCCCGGAATGTTCACGCACAGCCGCGTATACTTGCTTCTGCCCCCTGCAGATCGTACAATTATCTGAAAATTAGTATTCGCAAAGCTGCGGTAGAGGTTCGCGATTATACAGATTAGGAGTTGAAGCAAATGAAGGTAGGAGTGGTATCGGATACGCATCTCTCAAGCAGGGCCAAAGGGCTGCCCTCCGTGCTTATGGAGGCATTCAGCAAGGTGGATATGATTCTGCATCTGGGTGATTGGGTCTCGCTGGAGATCTATGATCTGCTGGCAGAGCTGGCCCCTGTGGAGGGGATTGCCGGCAATAACGACGGGGCCGAGATTATCCGGCGGCTGGGAGAGCGCAAGATCGTTACGCTGGAAGGCGTGCGGATCGGGATGATTCATGGACACGCGCCACATTCCCGCAAGGGAACCGACGGCAACGCGCTGCTTGCTTTTGAAGGCGAGGAGGTGGACTGCATCCTGTTTGGCCATTCCCATCAGCCGCTGCTGCGGCAGGAGGGGGATATTCTGCTGTTCAATCCCGGCTCACCTACAGATAAGCGGCGGGAGAAGCAATACTCGTTCGGTCTCCTGGATATTAAGGAGGGCAAGATCAGCGCACGCCATATTTTCTACGATTCCAGGGAATAGGGGCAGACCTCAAGTTCAGTTTTTTATTATCATTTGTTTTTTGGAAAAGAAAGTTAGGTGCGTTAATGTGGATAACAGCAATGATAAGCTAGCTATATTTTTTGATCTGGATGATACGCTGTACGACCATCTGATCCCTTTCCGGGAAGCGGTGCGCGAGGTGCTGAGGCCGGATGAGGGCCATTTGAATTATGCGGATCTCTTCTACAAGGTAAGGCATCACAGTGATCTGCTCTGGCCGAAGTACCTCAGCGGGGAGCTTGAGCTTGAAGAAACGCGGGTACGGCGGCTGGAGCTGGCTTTTGCGGAATATGGCCTGGAGCTAAGCCGGGAGCAGGCGGCCAGGGTTCAGGCAGCATACATCGGCCGCCAGTACAGCATTGAGATGATCGAAGGGGCCGCTGAACAGCTTCAGCGTTTTATTTCTCTGGGACATAAGGTGGGGATCATTACGAACGGCCCGCAGGACCATCAGATGAGCAAGCTGCGCGGACTGGGCGTCGACAGGCTGATCCCTGAAGAGATGATTTTTATCTCGGATGCGGTTGGACTGGCCAAGCCGGACCCGGCAATCTTTGCCCACGTGAACCGGGTGACCGGGACAACGGCCGGGCAGTCGCTCTACGTAGGGGATACCTGGGACAATGATGTGGTCGGAGCGCTTGAGGCAGGCTGGAAGGTGTGCTGGTACAATCCACGGGGCAGACAGCCGGGAACGGAGCATAAGCCGAGCTACATCTTCACCAGCTACCGTGAATTCAGCGGGCTTCCTTTAATTTAAAAATATGGGGTGTACTCTCCAGATCTTTATTAACGCAGAGCAGCGATTCTCCAATACGAGGAGAATCGCTGCTCTTTTGACGTTTTAAATTTTTGAGAAGATAGAGGGCCTGTCCCTCTGCAGATGATCACAGAAGCAGCTGTTTAGTTGGCAAACGTATATGTCGGGTCAGTGAGCTGCAGTCTTTTTTTCAAATCGGAAGTTGCATAGATCTTGTTGTCGTCCGTGATAAAGAAGGCGTCCACCTTCTCCGGCAGCGATTCAAGATATTTCATGCCATCCTCCAGGCCCATAAGGAACACTCCGGTAGACAGGGCATCCGCATCGGTTGCGTTGGGGCTCATAATGGTGATGCTTTTCAGCCCATTCTGGGAAGGGAACCCTGTGCGCGGGTCAAGAATGTGGTGATAACGTACACCGTCCTGCATGAAGAACCGTTCGTACACACCGGAGGCATCAATCACCTCATCCGAAATTTTGATTGTTCCCAGCTGGGTGCCGCGGCTTTGATCCGGGTCCTGCAGGCCGATGTTCCAGGGCGATCCGTTAGGCTTGTTCCCAAGCGCAATAATGCTGCTGCCTCCAAGGTTGATCATTGCGCTGTCGAGCCCCTGCTCTTTCAAATAATCGGCAATGCGGTCGGCTGCATACCCCTTGCCGATCCCGCCCATATCCAGCACCATGCCTTCTTTGGCCAGCTTGACGGTCTTCGCCGCCTCATCCACAATAACATCCTTATAATTGGTCAATGCCTTGGCTTTGTCGATCTCCGCCTGAGGAGGAACCGATTCTCCGCCGTTGCCGATATTCCACAGATCCACAAGCGGGCCGATTGTCGGATCGAACAGCCCGTCCATTTCCTCGGCGTATTTCAGCGACTGCTTAACAATATCCAGTGTTTCATCGGAGACGGCAACGGCCTCTTTCCCGGCAGCCTTATTCACCGCATACAACTCTCCGTCTTCCTTGGTGCGGCTGAACTCTTTATCCATGCGCTCCAGCATCTGCTGGATGTCATCCATATTTTTCTGCTCGGCCTTGTCGCCGAAAACTTTGATATTCACGACGGTATCATAAATATAAAACGTCTGCTCCAGGGACTTCGTTCCGCCATCTGTGGAGATCTTGGCACCGCCGGCGGTCTCTTCCGGACTGCTGTTCTTGTCCTTGTTGCTGCCGCAGGCTGTGACTGACAGAGCGATGATAATGACGACAACGACGAGGAGAAGTGTCGATTTTTTGTTCTTGAGCATGTTCCACCATCCATAAAGTTAGTTTCTTGATCACATCCTTACTATAATACCCCAGATCAGCAGGCAATGGATACTTATTTCAAGACATTTTGGGCATAAGATAATAAGTGGGATTCAGCTAGGGGCAGAAATTTACTTAAAATTGTTGTCATATCGGCGCAGACATGTTAAATTGATTGATGACCGACTGACCAAAAATAAAATTTAGTCAATTATTGCCTGATTAGGAAGGAAAGGAGCTTGAGCCATGTCCATCGACCGCAAAGCATTAATTCTGCAGGCGGCGACCAAATCCTTTGTACAGTTTGGCTATAAAGCCACGACTATGGATCAAGTGTCCAAAATCGCGAATGTAGGCAAAGGCACGATTTATACCTTTTTCAAAACAAAAGAAGAATTATTCGAAGAAATTCTGGACAAGGCCTCCCAGGAGCTGACCTCGGTCATGAACCGTTTGGCGGCGGAGGACAACACTTTTATCCAGAAGCTGTTCAATCTGCTCGACTCCATTCTGGAATTCCGCTCCGATCATGAGCTGTTCGTCAAGCTGGCTCAGGAAGTGCGCGATATCGGTACGGTGCAGGCGCTTGAAGGAGTTAAACGGATGGAGGAATATGCACTGGATTTCCTGCGGCGGCAGATTGAGCAGGCAATGGAGCGCGGGGAAGTGAAGCCTTGTGATGCCAGCGTGGCAGCGTTTATGATTTTCCGGCTATACTTGGCTTTGACCACGGAATGGAACAAGGAGCATGAGCCACTGGACAAAAACCGGATCAAGGAGCATATGATTCTGTTTATTTCAAATGGCATACTGGTCTAAAAGCCCAGCCACACAGCCTGCAAGGGCTATTTTTTTCCGATTATTATGATTGATTATGAAAATTTTCACGAATTTACAAACAAGAGATAGAAGGTGCCGGCGATGAAAGCTATTACTGTATTTCTGAAGGATATGAAAATACTATTGACCAAGCCCATGCTTGTGCTCACTTTACTGGGTGTTGCGGCGTTGCCGATGCTGTACAGCAGCTTTTTGGTGGATGCCTCCTGGGACCCTTACGGCAATACAAGCAAGCTCCCTGTTGCTGTTGTTAACCTGGATAAGGGAGCTGTCTATGAAGGCAAATCCATGGAAGTGGGGAAGGATTTTGTGGATGAGCTGAAGGACAACGACGACTTCAAGTGGAATTTCGTTAATGCGGCCGAAGCCGAGGATGGCATGGCCCATAACCGCTATTATATGACCATTACGATTCCCGCCAACTTTTCCGAAAATGCGACAACACTGACTGAGGAGCATCCGGTTCAGGCTGAGATTGTGTTCGAGCCGAACAGTGACTATAACTTTGTCGCCGGGCAAATCGGCAACAGTGCGATGAGCAAGCTGAAGGCGAAGCTGTCCACCCAGATTACAGCGGCTTATACCCGCAGCATGTTCGAGCAGGTGGACACGATCTCGGATGGCCTTGGAGATGCAGGCGAAGGTGCAACTAAGCTCAAGGATGGAGCAGGCAAGCTGCAGGGCGGGTTGTCCACGCTGAAGACCAACCTGAACAAGCTGGCCAGCGGCACAACCGAGCTGCAAAGCGGATTGAAGCTGCTGTATAATGGCGCGGGCAGCCTGAAGCAGGGCACAGGTACACTTACGCAGGGAACGACAGACCTGGCCAGCGGATTAAGCCAGCTGGTCAAGGCTGAGCAGCAGCTTCAGGCGGGTGCTGTGAAGTCGCAGAAAGGCGCGGCAGAGCTGAACGAAGGGCTGCTGGCCTCGATGACGGGCAGCAGCCAGCTGAAGGAGGGACTGACCGCGTCTGAAGCGGCCAGCAGCCAGCTTGCCGCCGGTGCGGACCAGGTGGCCAAAGGGCTGGAGCAGATGATGGTGGCAACGCCCGGCCTGCAGGAGAACGAGCAGTTCCAGCAGCTGCTTGCTGCAAGCCGGCAGGTTGCCGCAGGCAGCCAGCAGCTGCACACCGGACAGGAGCAGCTGCTGGCCGGCAGTACGAAGCTGGACGCAGGACAGCAGCAGTTGGCTGCAGGCGCCAAGCAGCTAAGCGACGGCGGCTCCCAGCTGGCCACAGGGCTGCAGACCTTCGGCCAGAAGCTGAATCAGGCCAGCGCAGGCGGCAGCAAGTTGGCTGCCGGGGCTGCGGCGCTGAACACAGGCGCCGTCCAGCTGGGGCAAGGGCTGACCCAGCTTGCGGGGGGCGTAGACGGCCTCTCTGAAGGCGCGGTCAAGCTGAAGGATGGCGCAGGAGAGCTCAAGGACGGCGCGGGCAAGCTGGCCAGCGGAAGCGGCGAACTGGCGGCGAAGCTGACCGACGCCGCGGCGGACACTTCCAGCGTGAAATCCGGGGATGACACGGTGAACATGTTCGCCGAGCCCGTGAAGCTCACAGAGAAGACGGATCATAAGCTGGATCACTATGGACTGGGAATCGCACCGTATTTCTTGTCGCTTGCCCTGTTCGTGGGAGCGTTGGTGTTCAGTACTGTATTCTCACTGCGCGATTCAAATGTTCCGGGCGCTTCGCCGATGGGCAGATTCCTGAGCCGGACACTTACCTTCGTGATGGTCAGCGTCCTTCAATCGCTTCTTGCCGATGTGGTCTTGTTATATGGCCTGAAGCTGGAGGTTCAGAGTGCACCACTCTTCTTCCTGTTCACGCTGATCGTCAGCTTCAGCTTCACGATGATTGTTCAGGCACTGGTTACGTGGCTGGATAATCCGGGACGCTTCCTGGCGATTGTACTGATGATCTTCCAGTTGACTTCAAGCGCCGGCACCTTCCCGCTGGAGATGCTGCCAGGCTGGATGCAGAAGGTCAATCCTTGGCTGCCGATGACGCACAGCATCGTCGGCTACAAGGCCATCATCGGCAGCGGAGACTACGCATTGATGAGAGAGCAAATTGTCTACTTGCTGATCTACGCCGTGATCTTCCTGGCGCTCACCTTCCTGTACTTTGCACGCCAGAACAAGCGCACTGCAGCACCTTCTAAAGAGCTTGCGGTCTAGGGCAACCCTTGGTGAAGTAAGGATATGTGAAGGGTCAGATTCTCTGGAGGGCTGAGCGAAAGATCAGGATGCAGCAGGATTCCGCTCCTGATGCGGAGCTGAGCGAAAGTTCAGGCATACTGCAAGACTTTGCCTCTAGGGGCCGAGATGATCGAAAGATCAGGCATACAATAAGAGTTCCCCCTGATGCGGAGCTGAACAAACGTCAGACATATTACGGAAACTCCCGCTCCTGAGGGGAAGGTTACTGAAAGGCTAGCTTTTCAGTCCTTCCTAAGGGGAACGGGAGTTTTTTATTTTTTATTCTTGTTGTTCAGGAAATTATGATGTTTCTTCTATATGTAGATACAGCGCGTAAAAGTTAGCCTCAAGCTGCAGAAGGATATAATCGTTCAGGAGCTGTAAATTCTACTTAATCGCGAGGGGCCATGGATTCAGAAGGCGGGGAAGGAAGGAGGAAAAAAGGGCGCAAGAAAGCAAGAAATGTAAGAAAGGAAGTAAGAGGCAAGTAAGAAAGTGAGAAAGTAAGAAAGGAAGGAAGTAAGGAAGTAAGGAAGGAAGGAAGGAAGGAAGGAAGGAAGGAAGGAAGGAGGAAGGAAGTAGTCTCCAGGGGTTGCAGGTAGGCGAGGGAAGTGAAGTGGAATTAGTCCACTTAAATCAGCGAAAAAGCTTTCTGCTGAGGGAATAGTGGGAAAAAGTAAAGTTAATTTAGGCGGAATTTCCTGAGTTCCAGGGAATCGGCAGAATTAGTTATCCTTTTTCCATCCTATACCTCTGTAAAAGGGGGAGGAGGGAGATTTAAGTTTACTTTTTCTACTTGGCTTGCTCCCGGGTAGCCAAAAACTTAAATTCCAAACAGCTAGGCTATCCAATGAAGGATAGCCTAGCAGGTCCAAGCCTAGCAGGTCCAAGCCTAGCTGATTCATGCAGCCGGTTCGTGCCTAGTCCAGCATATACTCTCGGTACTTGTTCTTGCGGGGGTTCAGTACGAAGAGAATGCCGCTGAGGTAGCCTGAAACGGCATTGAAGTTGCGCTTCAATGTCGATTTGCCGGTTAGATACGTCAGCGTCCACAGCAGGGCGGCGTAATTTTTCACCGGGGCTTTGCGCAGATTCAGCAGATAATAATGGTTGACGGCAGTCGCCCGCGCGACCCGGCCCGCCTTGTCGCGGGAGCTTGGTGACTCGTGGTGGGTAATCTTCATATCCGGATTGATCACCAGCTTGCCGTATTTGCTGGCCAGATGGCACATGTAAATATCGTCAGCTACTGCATAGCTGGTCATCCAGGGATAAGGCTTCATGTCCTTCAGCGCCGAAGCACGGAATGACATATTGCAGCCATGGAAAAAATCCGTTTCAAAGGTATCCTCTGTCTCTCCCCAAAGGAGCAGGGAGCCTGCAAGTGTGCTGGCAGACAATCGGCCTGGCGAAGCCGACATCTGGCAGGTCAGCATACCGAGCAGCTTGCCGGATCTGCTGCTGGACATGCCTTTGGCTATGCCTCCGACCCCGACGATTGACTTGTCCGCCGCGTAGGTATCCAGCATCCGGCGGATGTACAGCGGATCATCCAGTTCGGCGTCGTCGTCGAAGCTGAGCAGAATGTCTCCATCGATCAGTCCCAGCGCCTCATACCGGGAGAGCCAGACACCGGGCTTGGTTTTGCGGTAATAACGCAGCTCCGCCTGAGGCATCCGGTTCAGCACTTTGCGGAAATACTCCAGCACCTGCTCCTCAATATCACCATCGTCTACAATCAGCAGCTCAATCGAGACATCCTCAAGATCGGTCTGCCTGCCGATAGATTCAATGCACAGCGTAAGATCTTTGATCCGGTTGCGCGTGGGAATTACGATAGACACATCATGCATGCCGCTGACTCCTTCCGGGACGCCTTCGGCGTCCGCTTTACCATAATATAATGCACCGAAACTTCTCGTTGCTCTAAGTGTACCCCCCTTCAGGTAGGACGTATATACCACTTTCGTTTACTTTTTTTTATAGCGTTTGCGATTATAATAATTAGGAAATTAGTTGCAGGTGATTTTGAGTAATACGAACTAGTGGACAAAGCTTAGGTATATGCTTCCGGTGCCGGTTTTGCGAAATGGGTTCAGTGCTTCCGGTGCCAGTTTTGCGAAGTGGATCTAGGAGACTTAGGCTATCAAAACTTAAGTGTACGCTTCCGAAGCCAGTTTTTACGCAGCAGATGCAGGGAGTAAATGCTAAAAAACTTTAAGGAGGAGACGTTATGCATGTCGGGATCTTTATGCATACTAATTACTTTGAAGATTTCTTCGTAAAGGGTCTGGGTCTCAGTGAAGAGGAATATGTAAGTTCGTATCATAACGATTTTTCTTTCGACTATGCGCGTCTCTTACATACCAAAGGCATCCGCACCACCATCTACAATTTCACCCGGGTTGGCGATGAGGTCCGCACTTATCAGCATGGTATTGTGGATTGCACCATTAAATTCATTCCTGTGGGCAGACTCTATAAGTCGTATTGCCTGATCCCGCTCTCCCACCGGACACCCATCGGCAAATTTATCTCTCAATATATCTCCACGATTCAGAAGGATCTGGCCGGAATTCTGCGCGGGGACGGGATCAGCCTGATTTATGCCCAGGAATATGCATCCGGACGTTTTGAACGGCTGGCTTCAACGGCCAAGGAGCTGAACATTCCCATCATTGCCGCATATCACGGAGGCAGCATACATAAATGGATATTGCCTATTAAGAAGCATACGCTGCACAAAGCTTCCTTTTTGACAACGCTTAATCAGGATGAGCAGAACAGCATGGTAAGCCACTTCCCGCATCTCGCAGAACGGATACGGCTGCTGCCCAATTTTGTGAATTCAGCGATTTTTTATAAGCGGGACAAGGAGCAGGCGCTGGCGGCGCTTGGGCTGGACCCGAAGAATAGGTATTTGATCACGGTGGGCCGTTTGTTCGAATATCAGAAGGGCCATTCCCTGCTGGTTCAAGCTGTGGAGCAGCTCAGGCATATTCCGGACCTGAAGGTACTGATCGCTGGCGGAGGGCCGGATGAGCAGAGCCTAAGGGCGCTGATCAAGGAAAAGAATCTGGAGGACCGCATTATTCTCCTCGGCACGATCCGCAACAAGGATATTCTGGCCAGCTACTACAGTATATCCGAGCTGTTCGTGCTGCCCTCCCGGTATGAAGGGCTGCCGCTGGTCATCCTGGAAGCCGGCGCCTGTGGACTGCCAACGGTTGCTTTTAATGTGATGGGGGTGCGCGGGCTGGTGCAGCATGGGGTAAACGGGCTGCTCGCCGAAGGGCTGGAGCCGTCCGCGCTGGCGGCTTCACTGGATACATTGCTCGGAAATCCGGAGCTGCGCGCGGAGATGGGGGAAGCTGCCCTGCAGATCGTCCGCTCCGACTACTCAGAGGAGATCATCGGGGCGCGGCTGTACAATCTGCTGCAGGAAAGCTTAGGTGTTGACCCTTCGGCGGCCCATACTGGCGGTGACAGCTTCGCTCCGGAGCTGAGTACTCCTGTGTAAACCGTTCATGCAGATAGTCGTGTCATGTGTGTAACCGGATGATCGGTCAACCGCGCTCTGCGCTCCGTAACTAGATTGTGGAGCAGGGCGCTTGTTTGCGTTTTATTGGGAAAAGGCCTTACAAATGAAAGCTACTTGTAATTTTCTATTTTTAACTATACAATTGTAAGTAAACTAAATTTAGTTACTAAGATTCAGGAGGAATCCCCATGAGAATAGATATATGGTCCGATAATGCCTGTCCATTCTGTTATATCGGCAAAAGACGGCTGGAGCACGCGCTGAGCCAGTTTGAAGGACAAGACAAGGTAGAAGTGGTCTTCCGCAGCTTCCAGCTCGATCCGAACGCACCGGTGCAGGCCACCCAGGATGTGTATGATATGCTGGCTGCCAAATACGGTATGACCCGTGAGAAAGCGATAGCCACGAACGCTCAACTGGCAGAGCAAGCCAAAGGCGTTGGTCTGGAGTTCAACTTTGATACCGTGCAGAATACGAACACTTTTGACAGCCACCGCCTGGCCCACTATGCTGCCGCCAAAGGCAAAGGTGCTGAGATGTCCGAGCGGCTGCTGGGTGCTTATTTTACCGATGGGCACAACCTGGCGGACCATGAGGAGCTGGCTTCCCTGGCAGCCGAGGTTGGACTCGATGAAGCAGAAGCTGCGGCGATGCTGAAAACAGACGCTTACGCGGATGCTGTTAAAGCCGATATTGCGGAAGGACAGCGGCTGAATATCACGGGCGTACCGTTCTTCGTTTTCAATAATAAATATGCCGTATCGGGCGCTCAGCCGGGTCCTGTATTCTCCGAGGTGCTGGATACGGTCTGGGCTGAAGAGAAGAATACACCTGAGCTTCAGGTGATCGGACAACCTCAGTCCAAAGCCCCGGATGCCGAAGGCTGCGATGACGGCTCCTGCAGCATCTGAGGGGCAGATGCCCGGCCTTGGGCAGCCTGCCCGGCCCCTTGGCTGATTGGCGCAGCCTGAATGCAGCACACCAAAGCCCCCTGCCGGACGGCAGGGGGCTTTTTCAAATGCGAATGTTACATTGGAGTCTGAAGCAGCACAATTATCTGAATGAAGTCACAAAGCTTGAGAACAACGTCCGCACATCATATTGATACTGGTTGATCGGCTCCACAGGGCGGTTCACACCCATCAGCGTGTATACGGCAATTCTGGCTGCACGGACGGAATATTCCTCGGTGAACACGACATCATCCGGGATTTCGCAGAATTGGCTGATAAAAGCCAGGTTGGTGGAGCCTTCGGGAACCACCTTAGGCCGGTCGCTGTTCAGTCTCGGCATGAACTGGGCGGTAATGTATGGCATCATACAAGGGATACAGTTAGCGGTAGCCATGATCTCTTCCTTATGCGCTTCGAAATGAAGGTGGCCGATCAGCTCCTGCATAATTTCTTCCCCGGTACAGTCGCACATTCTTTTCTTCACGAAGTCGCCGACTTTGTCCGGGTACAGCCCGTAACCCCAGAAAACCTTGACATGCTCCGGCTGATTGCGGAAATGCGGCTGGAAGGCCAGCACCACAGACATGAACCAGCTGGAATCCTTGAAGGTTACGAGCGCGCCTGTACCGGCCCGGTTGCGTGTGAATTTTTCCATAAGATCAAAGAAGACCGAGTCCTGGAACGTTACGGTGAAGGATTCCCACTTCGAGCCGTCTACATGATCGTCAAAGGAGGAAGGATTGCCCAGACCCGGTTTTTTGGCGGCAATATTCTCCCACAGCTTCCAGGAGCTGCCCTTGCCGTTCAGGCGCGGAGCGGTTGTCATGGAACCGAGGCTGGAGCCTTCGGTCATGGAGCCGTTCGTAACGATCACACGGTCCCCTTCAGCAATCTCAATGACATCGGGAACGCCCTGCCGCAGCACATGCATCTTCGTAACCGTAATGCCGTCGCCGTCTTTGAAATCCAGATCGGTGACGGTGCATTTCAGAGTGAAGTCTACGCCGAAAGGCTCCAGATACTTGTGCAGCGGCAGAATAATCGAATCATATTGGTTATAAGGGGTACGGGTAACCCCCTCAAGTGTTTGAATGCGCGGAAATTCATGCATAAAGCGGAGCATATATCTTTTGAATTCAACCGCACTGTGCCAAGGCTGGAAGGCAAACGTCGTTGCCCACATATACCAGAAATTCGTCTGGAAAAAGTGCGGAGCGAACCAGTCGTTGATCCGTGCTTTGCCCATTTTGTCCTCAGGCGTGATAATCAGCTTGCCCATGGCCAGACGGTCGGCCATATCGAAGCCCATCGACAGCACATCTTCGACTTCACCGTTCTTATTGATCAGGCGGGCATTGGCATGTGTGGGATTAGCGTCATCGAAGGCGGTAATTTCCTCCCGCACCGATTGCCCCGGATGGTCGATTGAAGGAATGGTGCTCAGCAGCTCCCACAGGTTCTCGTAGGCTTCATCGTTCAGCATCCGGCCGCCCCGGATGACATAGCCTTGTTCCCCGCTGCCCGCGCCGTCATTGCTGCCGCCGAGGATCTTCATCTCTTCAATAATGTGAATGTTCTGTCCGGGAAAGTCACAGTCTCTGACGAGATAGGCTGCACCTGCAAGGGATGCAATGCCGCCGCCGACAAAATAAACCTGGCTGTTACCGTACTCTTTTTTCACTGTGTGTCGCCTCCATAGGGTTGCTGTTTGATGTTGCTGTCCCTAATGTAAACCAAGGCTGCCGCACAGGGTATGGCCAATAATCTGCGAGTGTATGAATTTTGGTCACTTGGAGCAAAGTGTAAGGTTTTCCGACAACTATTGAAGGGCGGAGAAGCGAAAAAAGCCGCCGGACCGGAAACGGTCACGACAGCTTTTTCTCGTATTGATGCAGCGCTTTCGTAAAATTCCCTTCAATCAGCACACTGAGCTTACCGATCATCACCTTCGGATCATCCTTCATGCCGCCGCGCATCCACTGGATCACAAGGCCCGTAAAGGCCAGCGTATAAAAATTGGCGATAAACCGCTTATCCTCAACGTCAACCTCCATCTCACCCGCAAGCTCCTCAATCACACCCATAATCAGATCGTTCGTCACATCATACAGATATGCATCCAGATGCGTTCTGCCCAGGGAGTCCAGCGTATTGCAGCAGAAGGCCTTGTTGGCTTCGATGTAGCAAAAAATCCGGTAAAACCCGTCCGTCCATGTATTATAGCTGCGATACTGGGCGATGCTCTCCACGGCTTCCGTCTGGTAAATCCAGCCGAGCAGCCCAAAAATATCCTGAAAATGATAATAGAACGTCTGACGGTTGAGACCGCAATCGTCCACCAGATGCTTGACGGAGATTTTGTTCAGCGGAACATGCTCCATCAGGGTCTTCAGGGAATGGGCGAGTGCTTTTTTGGTCAAAAGGGAATTGGACACGGGTATCCACCTCCTTATGTGATGCTGGTGATATATTGAATTGATGCAGCGTATTTGGTTCTAAGGCTTGCGCCGATGTCTGATCAGCCAAAAGATTCCCTCTGCGAGCAGCCCGGCCGCAAATCCGCCCAGTGCAAACATTACAAACATAAGAAAACCCGCAAGATCCTCCCAGCCGGACATTTCCCGGTGCGTATAGACCATCATAAGCCCCAGCCCGGCTACAATGCCTGCTGTAGTGATCACCCAGACCAGCCGTGCGCCCAGCCAGCCAAAGCCGTTCACAACTATAGATGCACCAAGTGCAAGAGCGGCATACCTCGCAAGAAGGAGGGGGCTGAAATCATTGTCCAGCAAGACAAAACGGTTCAGCATCAGCAGCAGCCAGAGAACAAGCGCATACACAGGAATCCAGAGGGACCAGCGTTTGCTTTTGGCGGTTGGCAGGAAGTCCATGAACTCTTCACCCCGTTATCGTTAATAGATGTTCTCCAATTCCTCTGCACTCTGCAAGAGAAACTTCAGAAGATTGGGGATATCCTCCATTTGCTCTTCGGTAATTTGCCTGTTGAACTTCAGCTCGATGCAGTTGTTGTACGTGTCGTCTTCCTGGCCGTACCGGTAAGTGAGGGATTGAACGGGCTGGAGATCAGGCCCCCAAATCGAGCTGAGGATCTGCCGGGCGGCTGCACACTGGCCGTTCACATTCCGGATCTCCATAAAAAAGCGCAAGACAAGGCCGCAGCCGGGATCACTGCCGGAAGTTTCCAGAATTTCGTCGCTCAGCTCCTTCACCGAGGAGAGCAGAACTACCTGTGACGTCACATTTCTGCTGCCGGCCAGCTTGAAGGACAGGCTGAACTCGCGGGACATCAGCGCCAGGTTCAGCAGATCGGCACGGTCCGTCACGGTAAGAATTCCATCCAGGTTATCGTAATCGTAAATCTGGTTTTCAAAAGCAATTTTGATGTTGTCAAATACAGTGGGATGGAACATAAACCGCACCTTCTTACGTTTCTCTATATTGTATCATGACGTAATTATAGTGAAAAATGTTGCTGACGGAGTTCCCCCTGGTAGAATCAGTGAGTTCAGTTCGAAGGTGCCGGTGCAGAGTATTTCAGGAATGTCTTGGGGATGGCACTCTCAAACGTGAGCAGTTCCCCGGAGGCCGGATGTACGAAGGAGAGCAGGCGGGCATGCAGCCCGAGCCGGCCGACAGCTTTTGTCTCCGCACCATACTTCTTGTCTCCGACAATCGGATGTCCGATATCGGACAGATGCACGCGGATCTGATTTTTGCGCCCGGTTTCCAGGTGCACCTCCAGCAAAGAGAAGTGGCGGTTGCCCTGAATGAGCTTATAGCGGGTCACGGCATGCAGGCCGTCCCCTTCATGGGGACTGGAATACATTTTGAGCGTTGAGGTTTCCTTCAGCCAGGAGCTGATGGTTCCCTCCGTTTTTTTGACAACGCCTTCCACCAATGCCACATAGGAGCGTTCCTTCACCGTTTCTTTCCATGTATTCTGCAGCGTTTGCTGCAGCTGTTCGCTTTTGGCAAACATCATTACACCGGAAGTATCGCGGTCCAGTCTGTGCACCACAAAGACACGGTTATGCGGATTGCTCTGGCGGACATGCTCCATCAGCTGGCGGTAGGCAGTCAGCTCATTGTCTTCGCCGGTGGCGATGGAGAGCAGCCCGGCTTCCTTTTGAATCACAATCAGATCGTCGTCCTCATGAACAATGGTCAGACCGATCATTTCCTTCGCCTGGATTGGCTTTTCAAAATCAATGGTTACGGTTTGGCCCGGATGCAGCTGGAAATTATGTTTGGTTACGGCTTTGCCGTTTACCGATACCTGCCCGCGGGAGAGCATGGACTTAATGGAATTGCGTCCGCGGCTTACAAGGGTCTTCAGCAAAAAAGCCAGCAGCTCGGCAGGCTCCTCCACCGTATACGATTTAACGGGCACCGGTGCTTTGGCCGCTGCTCCCGGTGTACCGCCCGGTTTGCCATTTGGCCCTCTTGTACCGCGCTTGTGCTGGGTTTTGGCATTCATTCCGGGCCTCACGCCGCGTTTGGAACCCTCTTTGGGATTTCGTCTTGTATTCATGGAAGCATTCTCCGTCCTCTAATAATGTACTCCTCAATATACCATGAGCGATAAAGAAATACTATGGAGAGCCGGGAAAGGGGAGGATGTCTTGTTGATCAGCTATGACACAATAATCCGCCAAGCCATGATCAGAAGGGATATTGAAGCATATTTCTCTTTCCAAGCTTGCATTTGACAGCCTCCTTGGGGCTGACCGTTTGGAAGATCAGTATAAAGTGTTGCTTAGAAAAGGCTTTTTTATGTAAATCGGAGAGGCGGAACCTGAAAGGGAAGGCCGGAATTATCCTTCCGGCGGTTGCTCAATACCCCGTTGCCCGGTAAACTAAAGATAGAAAGTCTTAAGGAGTTATGATAGAGATGAAGATGCAAGCACCTACCATGGAACAGGCGCAGGCTGAACTGCAAAAATATTATGGCTATCCCGACTTCCGGGAGGGCCAGAAAAAAATTGTCATGAATTTGCTGGAGGGCCGCGATACGCTCGGGATTATGCCGACGGGCGGCGGGAAATCCATATGCTATCAGGTTCCCGCATTGCTGCTGCCGGGGCTTACGCTGGTCATTTCCCCGCTGATTTCACTGATGAAGGATCAGGTGGACGCGCTGACTACGGCGGGAATTCCGGCTGCATATATCAACAGCACACTGAGCGGCAAAGAAGTAAATGAACGCATCCGCGCTGCGCGCCGGGGAGAACTGAAGCTGCTCTATGTGGCCCCCGAGCGGCTGGAGCTGGACTGGTTCCGCCTGGAAATGGCCGGCCTGTCCATCTCCTGTGTCGCGGTGGATGAAGCCCACTGTGTCTCCCAGTGGGGGCATGATTTCCGGACCAGCTATCTGGCGGTCTCCCCTTTTGTGGACGAGCTGCCGGAACGGCCGATTCTTGCTGCCTTTACCGCAACAGCTACGCCCGAGGTTATGGAGGATATGGTCCGGCTGCTGCGGCTTCGCCAGCCGGGAGTATTCATGACCGGACTGGGCCGTGATAATCTGGCTATGTCGGTGCTGCGCGGGGAGAACAAACGCGAGTTCGTGCTGGATTATACGAACCAGCACTCCCATCAGCCGGGCATTGTCTATGCGGCCACCCGCAAAGAGGTGGATGATCTGTACCAGCGGCTGCAGGCTTCCGGCATCGCAGCCGGACGTTACCATGCGGGGATGAGCGACCAGGAGCGTGCGGAGAGTCAGGAAGGTTTTCTCTATGACGATATCCGCGTCATGGTTGCCACTAACGCTTTTGGGATGGGGATCGACAAGTCGAATGTCCGTTACGTTATTCATTACAATATGCCCAAAAATATGGAAGCCTACGTACAGGAAGCGGGCCGTGCCGGGCGGGACGGAGAGCCCAGCCAGTGTATCCTGCTCTTCAGCGCGCAGGATATTATGACGCAGAAGTTCCTGATCGAGCAGAATCCGCAGGACACGGACCGCAAGGCCAATGAATACCGCAAGCTTCAGCAGATGATCGACTACTGCTATACGACCCGCTGTCTGCGCAGCGCCCAGCTGGATTATTTCGGCGAGGAGCACGGGGACAAGCCCTGCGGGATCTGCAGCTCGTGTACAGATGAACGCGAGCTGGTGGATATGACAGTGGATGCCCAGAAGATATTCTCCTGCATCCACCGTATGCGTGAACGCTATGGCGTCGCGCTGGTATCCTCTGTCCTGAAAGGCTCGCGCAACCAGAAGGTGCTGCAGTACGGCTTCGAGAATCTGCCTACCCACGGGGCGATGTCCAGCCGCACCGAGAAGGAGATTACCGAGAGCATCAATGTGCTGATCTCGGAAGGATATCTGGCCTTGTCGGAAGGCCAGTATCCCGTGGTGCGGCTGCAGCCGCTGGCTGCCGAAGTGCTGCGGGGCCAGCGGCAGGTCCTGCAGCGGGTGGCCCGGGTGCGCAGCACCGGAGGCAGCTCCGGCGGGCGTGACCGCAGCCGCGTGCGCGATCTGTCGCCGTCGGCGGTGAATGAGACGGTGTTCGAGCAGCTGCGCCTGATCCGCCGCGAGCTGGCGGGGCGCGAGCATGTGCCGTCCTACATTATTTTCAATGATGCGACCCTGCGCGAGATGAGCGTGGTTTGCCCGCAGACTGAAGCGGAAATGCTGAGAGTCAAAGGGGTCGGTGAAGTGAAATACCGCAAATACGGCAAGCCGTTCCTGGAATTTTTTCAAAATGAAATGTAAAGAGGGTTATCAGGCATGAAAATCATCCTGGCTACATTAAATGCCAAATATATTCATACCTCGCTGGCCATCCGCCTTCTGAAGGCGTACAGTGAGCATGAGTTCAAGGATATCCATTTGGCGGAATATACCATCAAAGATCCCGTGATGAATATCGTGTCCGACCTCTTCCAGAAGAAACCGGATGTGATCGGGTTTTCCTGTTATATCTGGAATATTGAAGAGACCGTCAAGGTGATCGGGATTCTCAAGCAAGTGATGCCTGAGGTTACGGTTGTGCTGGGCGGGCCGGAAGTATCGTATGAGCCGCTTTACTGGATGCAGCGGGAGGCCGGGATTGATTTTGTCGTGAACGGCGACGGGGAAGAGACCTTCCACCATCTGCTCCAGGAGCTGCGGGATGACCGCAAGTTTCATTTTGTCTATGGAGCTGCGTACCGCAAAGGCGAAGAGCTGATCGTCAATCCGCCGCGTCCCAAAAGCGATCTGAACACCCTGCCGTCCCCGCACCGGTTCCCGGATGATCTGCCGGATCTCGGCAAGCGGATTGTCTATTTTGAGACCAGCCGGGGTTGTCCGTTCAACTGCCAGTTCTGCCTGTCCAGTATTGAGGTGGGTGTGCGGTACTATGATATTGAACGGGTGAAGTCGGATCTGCTCTATCTGATTGAGAATGGTGCCAAAGTCATCAAATTTCTCGACCGCACCTTCAATATCAACCGCAATTACGCGATGGAAATGTTCCAGTTCCTGATCGACAACCATCAGGGCTGTGTGTTCCAGTTCGAGATTACAGCGGATATTATGCGTCCCGAGGTGCTGGATTTCCTCGCTGAGAACGCACCTCCGGGCATTTTCCGCTTCGAAATAGGCGTGCAGTCCACCAATGATGAGACGAATGAGCTGGTCAAACGCCGCCAGAACTTCACCAAGCTGTCCCGCACCGTCATGAAAATCAAAGCCAGCGGCAACATCGATCAGCATCTTGATTTGATTGCCGGGCTGCCGCAGGAGGATTATGCCACCTTCCGCAAAACCTTCAATGATGTATTTGCCATGGAGCCGGAAGAGCTTCAGCTCGGGTTCCTCAAAATGCTGCGCGGCACCGGGCTGCGGGCCCAGGCGGCCAAATACAACTATACGTATATGGAGCACGCGCCATATGAGATTCTGAGCAGCCATGTGATGCCGTTCTCCGACATTATCCGCCTCAAGCGGCTGGAGGATGTGCTGGAGAAGTATTGGAACAGCCACAGGCTGGATCACTCGGTGAAATACCTGATCCGCCATGTGTTCAAATCGCCGTTCGATTTCTTCCAGGAGTTCGGCGATTACTGGGAGGCGCGGGGCTGGCAGAAGATCGGCCATCAGCTGGAAGATCTGTTCACCCGGCTCCATGCCTTTCTGACGGACCGCAGAACGGATTCCATGCCCATCATCACGGGACTGATGAAGCTGGATTATTTCCTGGGCCACAAATATAAGCCGCGTAAAATCTGGTGGGATATTACGCTGGACAAATCGGAGTGGTCCCATTATATGCAGAAGATCGCCGGTCATCCGGAGCGTCTCTCTGCCAGGCTGGCAGATGCGGGTTTCAGCGAGCGGGAGCTGCAAAAGTTCACTGTACTCGAAGTGCTGCCGTTCCGTCTGGAAGCCGTGCTGGACTCGATCAGCGGACTGCGCTTTGACCCGGAAGCCGTGGCTGTTGCTGAAGGGGCCGGACATGCTGACGGTATGCCGGACAACTTCAGTCCGGCAGGCGGCATGGAGGCAGGTGCGGGAGCTGCTGCGGCTAAGATGGGGGCTGCGAATACGGCAGCGTTAGCTGAGATGCCGCTTGCGGCAGCGGACAAGAGTTCCACCGCTCTGGCGGAAGCTCTGCCGGATGCCGGTGGAAGCACCCTGCTGGTCGTCATGTACCAGCAGGACGAGAGCCAGCGGGCGCAATATTACGCGCTGCCTTTGTAGGCAGGCCCGCTTGGGCAGGGAAGGGGAGAGAGAATGAACACTGCTGTTTCTTTGTGTTTATATGAAGAAAAGTACAAGGAAGACCTGCTTGCCTTTGAGCTGCCGCCGGAGCAGGCGGAGTTCACCGGTTTGCCGGAAGAGACCTTGTCTGAAGCTTTAGCCAACCCCGATAAATCGGCTGTCGTCATTGCCCGGAAGGAACAGGCTGTGGGCTTTTTTATTCTTCACCGTGGAGAGGGGATTGCGGACTTTTACCCGAATACAACCGGGGCCATACTGCTGCGTGCGTTCCTGATTAACTATGCCAGCCAAGGCCAGGGAATAGCCAAAGCTGCGCTGGTGCTGCTGCCGGACTTCATCAGAACTCATTTTCCATTGATCCGCGAAATTGTACTTGCTGTCAACGAGCGGAATATTGCTGCCGCAAGCCTCTACTCCAGAGCAGGCTTTCTTGATAAAGGGCTCCGCCGCAGCGGGCACAAGGGGCCGCAGAAAGTGCTTCAATATGGATTAGGAGAGCCAATGGTAGAGGTTCGTTCAGCCTCGGAATTTATGTAATAAAATGGCTTGTGCTATAATACAATAAAAAAGGAGCTGTGTCACCAGCACAGCCCCGTTGTACAACCACTGCTGAAGAGCAGCCGGTCGTCCCGTTTTATTTGGTTGGAGTAGACCGTTACCTTACAGGGGCGGTCTATTTCTTTTTAATGTAGCCGAGCAGTGCCAATATGAACATACCGAACATGAACATTAGGGTAATAGCATCTTTAACGTCCATTACCTCCACCTCCCCCAGGGAGTGCGCCTGCTGCTCATGAACATTGTTGTACAAGAGAATCATATCACATTTAGTATGTTAAAAAATGGAGCATTAGTAGATTTATAGCGGAAAAATACAAAGACAGGCTTTCCGTAACGGACGGAGAGCCTGTCTTTTATACGTTTTTACCTGATAGCTAAGGAGCAACCGGCTGAAGCATCAGGGATTCCGCCGGAAGATGCCGGACGAGCCAGTCCAGCACATCCGCAGTCACCTCATCCCGGTTGACCTCGTTGAGCATTTCGTGCCTGCCTTCCGGATACAGCCTGTATTCCACATCTGAAATTCCATGCTCCCGGTAGATTTCTGCCAGTCGCAGCACGCCTTGACCGTTCATACCGACCGGGTCTTTGGCTCCAGCGAATAAGTATACAGGTTTATCCTTGCACAGGGTAACCAGTGTTTCGCGGGAATGGATATCCCGCAGCAGCCGGAAGAAATCGCGGAAGAACCGGGTGGTGCAAATCGCTCCGCAGAATGGATCAGCGATGAAGCGGTCCACCTCCTGCGTATCACTGCTCAGCCAGTCAAAAGCGGTCCTCACCGGCGTGAAGGACCGGTTATATGGACCAAACACAATCCCATTCAGCAGAACACTGCGGTGGCGCATCCCCTGCAGCCTGAATTGCAGACCCGCCAGTGATTCTCCGAGCCGGAGCATCGTGCGCGGCCCGTTAGTGCCGCTGAGAATGAATCCGGCATAGATGTCCCGGCCCTCCTCACACATCAGCTTCTGTGCCAGAAAGGAGCCCATGCTGTGGGCCAGGAGAAAGATCGGCAGGCCCTCATGCCGGGAGCGGGCGATTCCGGCGAGCTGGAGCAGATTGCGCCGCATCCAGTAGAATCCATTCTCGCCGGTATCGCCGAGCAGCTCAACCCGGCCTGCGGTTAGCCCGTGGCCGCGGTGGTCATTGGCATACACCGCATAGCCTGCTCCTGTGAGCGCCGCTGCAAACCGGGCATACCGGGCGGCTGTTTCACACATGCCGTGGGCAATCTGGACAATCCCCCTGACCGGAGCCTCCGGTTCCGGCAGCCATTCATACACATGAATGGCGACCCCCAGCGGATCGGTCATCTTAAAAGTGTTTTCCCTCATACCGTTCCTCCTAAAAGTTTTGTGAGCCATACTTCTTGGAGATTGCTGCGTACAAAACTTACTTCGGAAGCATAGGCTTGGTTCTGTGAGCCATACTTCTTGGAGATTGAGCAATAATGTAACAGTAAAGCGGACACACAATAAAATTTTCCTGCAACCGCTTCGGAGGTATGGACCTGGGTTTGAGTCTTACCCGTTAATTAATATGCGGACCCAGGCCTGGCTTATGGCAGATAAGAACGCAGCACCGTGGAGTGGCCTTCGATTCCGTAAGCCCCAAGGGTGGATGGAAGCAGGTAGCATTCTCCAGCCGAATAAGGCTGGGAGCCGCCTTCCCAGGTCAGATGCCCGCTGCCTTCGCAGACCACGAGAATGGTGAAGCTGTCCGGTGTGGTGGAGAGGCTCCATTCTCCGTTTACGACCCCTTTTTCTACAATAAAGTAGGGGGAAGCGGCAATCTGCAGCCACTCTCCGGCCACGGCACCATCTGTCTTCATGGAGGTTGCGCCTGCACCTTCATATGCGGTTACGTTAAGCGAATCCTCGATATGAAGCTCACGCGGTTTGCCATCCAGATTCGGACGGTCGTAGTCGTAAATCCGGTATGTAGTGTCGGAGTTCTGCTGAATTTCCGCTACAACCACTCCGGCGCAGAGTGCGTGAACCGTTCCGGCCGGGATGTAGAAGGCGTCACCGGCGGAGACAGTGATTTCCTGCATGCTGTCCATGACCGTACCGCTTTCCAGCGCCTCGCGCAGGCTTTCGCGGGTTACACCATCTTTAAGACCGTAGATAATTTTGGCGCCCGGTTTGGCGTCCAGCACGTACCACATTTCTGTTTTGCCCAGTTCTCCCTTTGGCAATCCTGCATAATCATCCGTAGGATGCACCTGTACTGACAGATTATCGTTGCAATCCAGCAGCTTGATCAGCAGCGGGAACCGGCCGCCGTCCTTCGGGCTGCCCTTGCTGCCGAACCATTCTTGGCCGAACTGCTCGCGGATCTGATCCAATCCTTGTCCGGCAAGCTCGCCATTGAGCACCGAAGAGGTGCCGTTGGGATGATCGGCTATCATCCATCCTTCGCCAATGTGGCCTTCCGGCAGCTCCAGGCCGAATTTTTCCAGGGCCCGGCCGCCCCATACACGTTCTTTGAACTCCGGTTGAAATTTTAGAGGATAAGGCTTAGTCATCACTGCATCTTCCTTCCCGATTATAGAATAATGTGCTTACTTACCTGTTTTGTGCAGATTCGAAGAATTCCAGCTTCTCTCCATCCGGCCCGTCAAAAAAGAAATAGCGGCTGCCGTTCGCCAGCGTTGAGATCCCGGTTAGAGCAGGTATGCCGAGTGCGGCAATTCTTCTGTGCTCTTCCTCAATATCATCTACCGTGAAGGCGGCATGACTTACTCTTCCTTCCTGGGGCAGGCCTTCAAACACCCGTTCAATCAATTCTACCTCTACACTGGCCTGTCCGGGAAAGCTTAGAAAAGCCAGGCGCAACCCGTCCCCCGCTTCGCCCAGAATGCTGCGCAAGGTTAACCCGATGACCTCCTGGTAAAATTGCAGCGAACGCTCCAGATTGTTCACTTTGATGCCAATGTGCTCCATCTTGGTTACGGCCACTTACAGATCAGCTCCTTTTTTCTTCTCGACCGCCAGCGTGTAAGGGGCGGAGGCCCGCTGCAGCTGGCGGTAGACGATCGCTTGCGCCTGGCGGGACGGAAGGCCTGCCGCCCAGGCTTCCACGGCGGCGGCTTCCCGGTCCCCGCCTTCGTGGCCGGGATAGAGGACGGCCGTGATGATGCCGCCCGGCCGCAGCAGCGCGAGCGCGGCCTCCAGCGCGGCCAGCGTGCCCGCCGGCTCGGTGATGATGGTCTTGTCGGCATCGCCCGAGGGCAGATAGCCGAGATTGAACATCACCGCCGAGACCGTTCCGCGCCAGTCCGGCGGAACGGCTTCCGCCATTGCTGCATGGCTCTGCAGCAGCAGCGTTACGGGAGACAGCGCCGCCTGCGCTTCCTCCCGGGCCAGCCGCAGGCGCTCCTCGGCCAGAGCCAGCGCCGCAGGCTGGATGTCGAAGCCGTACACCCCGCCGCGCGGCCCGGCCGCCTTGGCGAGGAACAGCGTGTCGGCACCGGTGCCCACGGTGGCGTCAATCGCCCGGCCGCCCGGCTGGAGGCGGCCCTCCGTTAATTTATGAGCAAAGCTAAGGACCGACATAAAGCCCATTAGCTCTTCCTCCAGTATTTACCCTGCCAGGTATCCCGGGCAAGCAATTCATCATCAATGGCGTTCAGCACTTCCCATTTCTTAAGGCTCCACAGCGGCCCGATCAGCAGGTCGCGCGGGGCATCGCCGGTCAGGCGGTGCACAATCATTTCCGGCGGAAGGAGCTCAAGGGAATCGGCGATCAGCTTCACATATTCGTCCTGCTCCAGAAAACGCAGGAGGCCGGCTTCATATTGCTTCACCATCGGCGTTTTGCGCATCAGGTGCAGCAGATGGATTTTGATGCCCTGCACGTCCATGTTCGCCACTGCGGACACTGTATCCAGCATCATTTCATGAGTTTCCTGCGGCAGGCCGTGAATAATGTGCGTGCAGACACGGATGCCATGACGGCGAAGCTTCTGGACGGCGTCAATGTAGCACTGCGTATCATGCGCCCGGTTAATCAGCTCAGAGGTAGAGTCATGAATGGTTTGCAGGCCCATCTCGATCCAGAGATAGGTCCGCTGGTTCAGCTCAGCCAGGTATTCGACCACATCATCAGGGAGGCAGTCGGGACGCGTAGCGATAGACAGGCCGACTACGCCCGGCTGCTGCAGAATAACTTCATAATATTCTCTGAGTTCCTCGACTGGAGCATACGTGTTCGTATAAGCCTGAAAGTAACCGATATATTTGGCATACGGCCATTTCAGATGCTGCCTGTCCCGTACATTATTGAACTGGGTCACCAGATCATCGCGGCGGCTGCCGGCGAAATCCCCGGAGCCTCTGGCGCTGCAAAAGGTACAGCCTCCCTTGGCGATGGAGCCGTCGCGGTTGGGACAGGTAAAGCCGGCATCGAGCATGACTTTGAACACCTTGGTGTCCATATGCTCACGCATTTCATAATTCCAGGTATGGAAACGTTTATCCCCCCACAGCAGTGGAGAAGAGGTCTGTAGAAGGTTGGACATGCGGTACTCCTTTCTCTAAAATATAAGGATTTATCTGTCCCGCGCCATCAATCATCCTTATATTTCTCGCTGAAACGAAACGCCCTTGCAAAAAGGCGAAGCCGTTTCTACTTAACCTTTCCATTGTATCAAAAATCAGCGGTGAACGTAACATGAAGGCCGCTGGAATTGAGGCGGAAAATAGGCCGGAATAATAGCGTTTTCATCTTGATAATGCTTACACCTTATGTTATATTTAAAATGTAAAAAAGCCGCTGCAGCCCACATAATTTTTATATCATGAATTCATAATTTCGTGTCGCAAGGTTCATAATAAATTCAAGAGGTGATCACGATGAATTCTCAAACGGCTTATGCCGAAGGCAAAGGCTCCATTGATGTGCAGCTGACTCCCGACGAAGCGCTGGCGCTTACGGGCGTTGAATTTAACGGCAATCACAAGATCAAGACGGAAGCACAGCGCAAGATCCGCAATGCCTTCGAGAAGACATTTGATTTTAAGTCTTCTGCCAAGTAGACTAAGAATTGCATGAAACCATGGACCCCAATTCCAAATACAACAAAAGGGAGTTCTTCATCCGGCCGTACCAGGCCAGGTGGAGAATTCCTTTTTTTTCGGTGAAATCCCTTTACATTTGCGGACAAGTTCGGCACAATATTGCAAGTGACAGTGTACGTATTAGAGAAAGCGGAGGAATACCTTATGCGTTTACGCGGAAGAAAAGGAATACGTGAAAGTCTGGAGGAGCAGACCGATCTGGTCATCCTCGATCCACGCAGCCTGAAGGGGCGGTGGTCTGAACTGTTCGGCAACGATCATCCCATTCATGTGGAGTTCGGCATGGGCAAGGGACAGTTCATCAGCCAGATGAGCTTCAAATATCCCGATATTAACTTTATCGGCGTTGATATGTACGATGAACTGATCCGCCGTGCGGCAGAAAAGGCCCGGGCAGCCTGGGAACCGGCAGGACAGGAGACGCCGCCTAATCTTAGAGTGGCGCTCGCCAATATTAACTATGCAGAGGAAGTGTTTGCGCCGGGGGAGCTGGAGCGCATTTACCTGAATTTCAGCGATCCATGGCCCAAAAGCAAACATGCGCGCCGCCGCCTGACCCATCCGCGATTTCTCGACAAATACCGCGGCCTGCTCAGCCCGCTTGGCGAAATTCATCTGAAGACAGACTCGCGCAGCCTGTTTGAGTTCTCACTGAATGCTTTTGCTGACTATGGTCTGCAAATGAAGAATATCTCCCTTGATCTGCATCCGGACGGAGTGATGAACGAGGAGCATGTCATGACTGAATATGAAACCAAATTTTTCGGCCGCGGAGTGAATATTCACCGCTGCGAAGCCATTGTGGGTGCGGAAGCACTGGCGCGCTACCAGGCCACCCGCCTGGACAAGTACCGTCTGTAATTGATGGAGTGGACGCTAAGGAGTAAATGGTGCTGGGGCAAATTAGTTATCCTAATTCCAACTATCACTTGCTGGTAAGCGGGAAGTGGAACTTAATTTCCCTGGTTCCGCTTGAGTTTGTTATGATCCAAGCAGGGCGGCTGGACGATGGGGAAGAATCGTTTCGCCATGGTGGGAGCGGATTACAGGGGCATCAGGCAACCTAAGATTAAAATCAAAAACGGCTGCACTGTCCAGCGAAGGAGGGTGCAGCCGTTTTGATCAAATATAAGAAAGTATATGCTGTACGATATCCTTTGTCCTTCTATTTCTCGCTGAAACGGTACCTGAAAGCGATACTCTGTATCGCTGCTCCGGAAGCATAGGCTCCCTTAAAAGGACGGCGAAGCCGTTTCTGCTTGTTCATAAACTATATAATTGCTTAGGATTCGGTGTTCTTCCTGGCGCTATTCCAGCATATCAATAATGCTCTGGGCGCTCTGCAAGGGATGGAAGCGGGCGATTTTATCCAGGTGGCTTTGCCGTTTGGCCTGTACCTCATCATAGCTGTAGAGCAGCCGTTCCATCCATCTGTCGACCACCTTCAGTGAAGATACCGGTTCGCCCAGTCCTGCGGCCGTGAAATAACGGCAGTTCTCTTCTTCCTGGCCGGGCAGCGGGTCATAGAACAGCATGGGTATACCCTTGGCCAGGCCTTCGCTGCAGGTCATTCCTCCCGGCTTCGTGACCAGCAGATCGGAGACTTCCATCAGCTTGTCAATTTCACGCGTGAAGCCGATCAGGGAGATGTTGGGATGGCTATAGAGCGGATTCTCCTGCATCCCGCGGAGCAGCTTCTCATTTTTGCCCAGGCAAAAAATAATCTGGATCTGATCACGCCATCCAGCCAAAGCTGCGTTGATGACTTCATCGTTCATCAAGCCCCAGCCTCCGCCCATAACGAGCACGGTCGGCATCACCTGCAGGCTGAATTGCTTCAGAATATCCGCTTTGCCCGGATGCTCCCAGAAGCTCGGGTGGACCGGCATGCCGGTGACCTGGATTTTGGCTGCAAAGACGCTGCGGTAGCGCAGCTTGGTTTTGACCTCAGGAGTGGAGACCAGATACCGGTCCACTTCAGGGCTGATCCAGGTGGCATGTGCATCGTAGTCAGTGATGACCGTGACCAGCGGGGCCTTGAAGGCCGGGTCCAGCCGTTTGAGCCGGGAAACCACGGCACTGGGAATGAAGTGGGTGCAGACGATAATATCCGGTTTCAGCTGCTTCATAATATTTTGCGTATGTGTATAAAAAATGCGGTGCAGGGCAAGTGTGGTAAGACGATTGAATGATTTCTGGTGACGGTACACATACCCCATCAGCCTGGGCTGGGAGGTCACCGTCTTCCGGTATGCCGATACAATCAGAGGCGCCAATCTGGGATTTAGAAAGCTCCCAAGCTCCAGCACCTTTGTTTGCAGATTAGGCGACAATTTGCGCAGGCTGCTCGACAATGCGTAAGCTGCTTGCGTGTGCCCTGCGCCGAAACCTTCCGACAGCAATAGTACTCTTTTTTTGCGCAATGTATAATCCACCTGTTTCCGTGAATGATATTCGCCGTTCCAGCGCAGGCGTTAGAACCACAGGGCAATGGTGCCCGCAGCGACGCCAGAGCCTATAACCGCACCTGCAACAACGTCTGATGGATAATGCAGTCCAAGATAGATCCGCGAAAATCCGACAATGCAGGCCAGCGGCAGCAGTATGGCGGTAAGGACAGGAAAGGCCACCATATAAGGAACGGTAGAAGCGAAGATAGCTGTAGTATGGCCTGAAGGAAATGAGTGGTCCTTGAGCGGATTATGGAACGTATTCGTGCCCGGCAGCGCCAGATACGGCCGCACCCGCGGGTAGAGCTTCTTGGCGATGGCAACAGGCAGATGACTGATGGCCAAGGCAATGAGGGCCTGCAGCCCTACAGTTCTCAAAGGCTGGGGAGACAGCGCCCAGATCAGCAGATTAATGCCGATGGCACTTGTGGCCCCGCCCAGATGGGTCAAATAGAATAGCCAGAAGTTTAGGAATGGGTTATGCAATCGTCCATTGATCCACTTGAACAGGCGCCGCTCCAAGAGATGCAATTTCATGAATAAATGTCTCATATCTTGTCCCTCCGATAGTCCGGCTGAAGATAATAGGCGCAGCTGCAGCAATCCGGTCTATGCCATAAAGCTGTCTTTATCATACTTTTTTAAGGTAGTCCATTTCAAGGAAAAGCTCGGGTAAGCTCGAAAAATGCCAGTTTTGACTTCATAGCCACTTACACCTTACAATGATTCAAGCAGGCGGAACGCGTTTAAAAGGTAACAGAGAAATAGGGAGCCGCAGCTGCGGCATCCGGACAACATCTTTTGACGTGATAAATATACAGGCATGCCTGCCTTAGCCAAAAGGGAATCTAGTGGTCTTACTGTAAGGAATGCAACAAAAGGGTCAGAAAGAACGTCAGCAATGCCAGAGAGAGAAAAAAACAAAAGAACATCAAGATTCGAAAAGGGGGCATCAAAAGGTCATGACAGACGCATTGTTTGTTACGCTCCAAGTGATCTTGGCGGCAATTGCAGTCTATCAGTTTACATTTTCGTTATTTGGACTGCACAAGAAAAAGAACAAGGCACAGTTTGCTCCGCAAAAATCATTTGCTGTACTGGTTGCCGCACACAACGAGGAAGAAGTCGTCGGCGCGCTGATGGAGAATTTGAAGCAGCTTAATTATCCCCGGGAACTGTACGATGTATTTGTCATCTGCGACAACTGTACGGATGGTACGGCAAAAATTGTAAGAGAGCACGGCATGAATGCCTGTATCCGCACCAACACCAACCTGCGCGGCAAGGGATATGCGATTGAATGGATGCTCAAGGAGCTGTGGGCCATGCCGCGGCAGTACGACGCTGTCGTAATGTTCGATGCCGACAACCTCGCTCATACGGAATTCCTGACAGAGATGAACAATGATCTCTGCTCCGGCGCAAAGGTTATTCAAGGTTACATCGATACTAAGAATCCGGAGGATTCCTGGATTACGGCCGCTTATGGTGTATCTTACTGGTACATCAACCGGCTCTGGCAGCTGTCGCGCCATAATCTGAATATGGCGAACTTCCTTGGCGGAACGGGCATGTGTTTCGAAACCAATCTGCTTAAAGAAATGGGCTGGGGAGCGACAAGCCTGGTAGAGGATTTGGAATTCACGATGCGGAGCGCATCCAAGGGCGTCTATCCCAAATTCAATTATGACGCGAAGGTATTCGACGAGAAGCCGCTGACCTTCAAGGCTTCCTCCAGACAGCGTCTGCGCTGGATGCAGGGGCACTTCACAGTTGCACGGAGATATTTCTTTCCTTTGCTGTGGCAGAGTATAAAAGAACGCAGCCTCACGAAGTTTGACCTGGCACTGTACGGTGCCAATGTCTATATCGTGCTGCTGACCTTCCTGATGACGGCTGTAATGTGGGTCGACAACTCCATGTTCGGAGGTCCGCATATCGCCAACATTTATGGCAAGCTGCCTTTGTGGCTCAGCTATTTTGCAGTCGGGGCCAATATCCTGACCTTCCTGCTCGCAATGGCGCTGGAGAAGGTCAAATTCAAGAAAGTCTACCTGTATTTGCTGGTCTTCCCGGTTTATCTGATTTCCTGGTATCCCATTACGTTCTATGCGTTCTTTACGCAGAACAACAAGCAGTGGAGCCATACAAAGCATACGCGTGTCGTACGGCTTGAGGAAGTTCAGAGCAAGCAGGTTTCCTAATTAGAGTTATTTTTCAAGAAATGTACTTGCAGTTCTTGACACAGCTTGTAGAGTGATGTATATTATTCAAGTATGCAAAACATAGGGATTGCAAGCAGAAGCACCGGCTTCTCACCTGACTGGCCTACGCCAGCTGGTTTTGATCTCAATGCTTTATGGATGTTATAATTCATGAACGTTGATCAAACGGGGTGTCGGGAGTTACCGGCACCCCTTTTTTATGGAGAACCGCAGAGTTGATTTCCCAAGTAGATCCGGAGGTGGAGTATTATCAGTAAGGAACATATGATCAATGATGAAATTCGGGCCAAAGAGGTTCGGTTGGTTGGAGCGGAAGGCGAGCAAATCGGTATCAAACCGATCCGCGAAGCGTTGCAGATGGCGATTGATCTTAATCTGGATTTAGTCAACGTAGCACCGCAGGCGAAACCGCCGGTATGCCGCATCATGGATTACGGCAAGTTCCGTTATGAAACACAGAAGAAAGAGAAGGAAGCACGCAAGAACCAGAAGATCGTGGATATCAAGGAAGTCTGGTTCCGTGCCAACATCGAGGAACATGATTATCAGACCAAGTTCCGCAACGTTATCAAGTTTCTGGGCGAAGGTGACAAGGTGAAATGCTCTGTCCGCTTCCGTGGACGTGAGATTACCCACGCCAGCATCGGCCAGAAGATTTTGGAACGTGTAAAGAGCGAAGTGGAAGATATTTCTGTTGTGGAGCGCCAGCCTAAGCTGGAAGGACGCAGCATGATTATGATCCTGGCTCCCAAAGCCCAATAAATTTGGAGTCACTTGCACAGCAATTTGGCGCCGCATAATATTCAAGGAGGAAACACCATGCCTAAAATGAAAACCCACAGCAGTCTGAAAGGCCGTTTCAAGATTACCGGATCCGGCAAAGTACTGCGCTATAAAGCTCACAAGAATCATTTGCTTTCCCACAAATCCAAACGCGCAAAACGCGTTCTGAACGGCAATCCGGTTATGGCCCCTGGGGATGTAAGACGCTTGAAACAAGGACTCGCTAACTTGAAATAGTATTATCACACATTTTTGGGAGGTTTATTAATATGGCAAGAGTTAAAGGCGGATTTGTAGTTCGTCGTAGACATAAAAAAGTATTGAAACTGGCAAAAGGTTACTTTGGTTCCAAGCACCGCATTTTCAAAACTGCCAACGAGCAGGTAATGAAATCGATGCTGTACGCATACCGTGACCGTCGTCAGACTAAGCGTAACTTCCGCAGACTGTGGATCGTGCGTATCAACGCTGCAGCCCGTTTGAACGGCCTCTCCTACAGCAAGCTGGTATTCGGTCTGAAACTGGCTGGCGTAGAAGTGAACCGCAAGATGCTGGCTGACCTGGCAGTAAACGACCTTAATGCATTCAACTCCCTGGCTGTAGTAGCCAAAGAGAAGATCAACGCGTAAGCATTAGAAGTAACCGAAAAGCACCGCCTGCGGGATATCCCGTGCGACGGTGCTTTTTTTTGGGCGTTTGAAAGTGCTGTGAGCAATTACTCCCAGTATTTCGTTGTACTCAGTTGGGATGCCAGTAATTTGCTGCTTGTTCTTCTGATCTTGCGCAGCTCGGAACGCTGGTCTGCTGAGGCGCTGATGAGCTTCTCTTCGTCGGTCTCTGCGATGATCGCGGGTACCGGGGCCGGAGTGCCGTCTTCATGGACGGCTACAAAGGTGAGAAAGGAAGTGGCGGCAACTGCGCGTTCGCCGGTATATAGGTTTTCCGAGATGATTTTGACAAAGACTTCAATGCTGGTTCTGCCCGTCCAGGAGACGAAGGATTCAAAACACACGGAATCACTCGGCCTAATGGGCAGGAGGAAGTCAACAGAGTCCGCTGAGGCTGTTACGACATTTGTGCGGCAGTGGCGCATTGCAGAGATGGAGGCCACTTCGTCAATCGTACTCATCAGCTTGCCGCCGAACAGCGTCTTATGATTATTGACATCATTCGGGAATACACGGCTTGTCTTGAACACGCGGGATTCCCGGCAGTATTTGAAGACGGGTGCAGCTTGGGGTTGGTTTTGATCATCCATTAGACAGTACTCCCTTTTTTACAATATGTAATCATCCATGATAATAGAAAACTCATAACTGTGCAATAATATATATAATGCACCGAAGTAAATCAAGTCAATCCGAGCCTTTCTGACATAGTTTGTTCATTTTATTGACATACAATGTAATGGTAAGCGATTTCTTGTGGAAAAATGCAAATTATTATTGACCTGAGGTCATTAATGGACTGGATTTTAGGTTTTTTACCAGTTATAATTTGACTTAATGGTATGTCCAAGCAGAACACAGAAGACATCCAATTTCTTAAGGGGGATCACACTCGATGAAGAAGCTTTACCAACTTTCTCTTGTTATGTTGCTGGCATTCACTGTCATTCTGGCAGGCTGCGGAAACAATAACAACAACTCCGGCAACGCAGGAGGCAAAAACGCCGGAGCAGCAACCAATGCGCCAGCTGAAGCAACAGCAGCGCCAACGGATGCTCCGAAAACCGACGTTAAAGTAGGTATGGTTACCGACGTAGGCGGCGTAAATGACAAATCATTTAACCAATCCGCTTGGGAAGCTCTGCAGGCTCTTGAAAAGGAAACCGGTATTGAAATCAAGTATCTGCAAAGTAAATCCAATGCAGACTATGAGCCGAACCTGAACCAATTCGTTAAAGGCGGCTACAACCTGACTTGGGGTATCGGTTTTGACCTTGGCGATGCTATTAAGAAGGTTGCTACTGAGAATCCGAATGCCAACCTTGCAATCATCGACAGCGTGGTAGATGCTCCTAACGTTGAATCCGTAACTTTCTCCGAAAATGAAGGTTCCTTCCTGGTTGGTGTGGTTGCAGGTCTGACTACGAAAACCAACAAAGTAGGTTTCATCGGCGGCATGGAAAGCCCGGTTATCAAACGTTTTGAAGTTGGCTTCAAGGCTGGCGTATTAGCTGTTAACCCTAAGGCAACAGTGAAAATCACATACGCTGGTGCGTATGACAAGCCGGACATTGGTAAATCTCTGGCTGCGACCCTGTACAATGATGGCAATGACATCATCTTCCCTGCTGCAGGCGCAACTGGCAACGGTGTATTTAACGAAGCTAAATCCCGCAACAAAGCAGGCGGCTCTAAAGTTTGGGTAATCGGTGTAGACAAAGACCAATCCCTGGAGTTTGGCGATGATGTAACCCTGACTTCCATGATCAAACGTGTAGACGAAGCGGTTAAGAAAGTTTCCCAGCAGGTTGTTGACGGAACCTTCAAAGGCGGCACTACAACTGTACTGGGTCTGAAAGACAACGGTGTAGGTCTTCCTGAAACTTCTAAGGCTAACGTATCCGCTGATATTCTTGCCAAGGTGGACGAATATACCAAACAAATCATCGATGGAACAATCAAAGTTCCTGCCGAGTAATACTAACTTGACGTTTCTTGCATTACAATAATGAACAAGGGACAAGGCCGGTTATTGAGCTGGCCTTGTTCCTTGTTAGAGACACGCATCCGGCAATAGGTTTAAAGGGGTACCGTCCTTCAGGGGGCGGTACAGCCGTGTCTATAAGGCAATAATATTCTGTGATGAGGGTGATTCCATGAGTGCTGCGGCTCCTGTCGTAGAGTTGAAGCAAATCACAAAACGCTTTCCCGGTATCGTTGCGAACGACTCAATCAGTCTTACGCTCGAAAAAGGAGAAATTCATGCACTGCTTGGTGAAAACGGAGCAGGCAAATCCACTTTGATGAATATCGTCTTCGGACTGTATCAGCCCGATGAGGGCAGCATCGAAATCGGCGGGAAACCGGTTATTATCGATAACCCCAATAAAGCGATTGAGCTTGGCATTGGAATGGTTCACCAGCATTTCAAGCTTGTAGAGCCTTTTACGGTAACCGAGAACATTGTTCTGGGCATGGAACCGAAAAAAGGCCTTAAAATCGACTATAAATCCGCAGCGGAGCAGGTTCGCAAGCTATCGGAGCAGTATGGCCTTCAAGTCAATCCAAATGCCAAAATTCATGACATTTCGGTCGGCATGCAGCAAAGGGTAGAGATTATGAAGACCCTGTACCGCGGTGCGGATATACTAATATTCGACGAGCCTACCGCTGTGCTAACGCCACAGGAAATTACGGAACTGATGGCGATTATGAAGCGGCTCGTTGCAGAGGGCAAGTCCATCATTCTGATTACACATAAGCTGAAAGAAATCATGGAGATTTCTGACCGGGTTACCATCATCCGCCGGGGCAAAGTTATTGATACTGTGAAGACAGCCGGCACCAATCCCAACGAACTGGCCGAAAAAATGGTCGGACGCGGAGTAACCTTCAAGGTGGACAAGCAGAATCCCCATATTGGCTCAAGCGTGCTTAAGTTGACAAATGTCAGCAGCAAGAGCAAAGAGGGTGTGGCTGTTTTAAATGGCCTCAGCTTTGAGGTGAAGGCTGGCGAGATTCTCGGTATAGCAGGAGTCGACGGCAACGGACAAAGCGAACTGATTCAGGCGATTACGGGGCTTCGTAAGATTGATTCAGGGTCCATCACGGTATCAGGCAAAGAGATTGCCAACCTAAGCCCGCGGAAAGTCTCTGAAATGAACGTTTCCCATATTCCGGAGGACCGTCACAAGCATGGTCTCGTACTGGACTTTACAGTCAGCGAGAATATGGTGCTGGAGACGTATTATAAGAGTCCATACAACCAGAACGGATTTTTGAACAAAGAAATCATTGATCAGCATGCTGAGGATTTGGTCAAGCAGTTTGATGTCCGTACGCCTTCCATTGAGAACAAAGCGCGCTCCTTGTCAGGCGGCAACCAACAGAAAGCGATTATTGCGCGGGAAATAGACAAAAATCCGACACTGCTGATTGCGGCCCAGCCTACGCGCGGTCTTGATGTCGGCGCAATCGAATTTGTGCAGAAGCAGCTGATTGCCCAGCGGGACCAGGGCAAAGCGGTACTGCTGATTTCTTTTGAACTCGATGAAATCATGAATGTATCCGACAGAATCGCCGTTATTTACGAAGGCCAGATTGTAGGTGAAGTATTCCCGCAGGATACCAACGATCAGGAACTGGGTCTGATGATGGCGGGAAGCTTGAAACGGGGAGGCCATGCGGATGTCTAAACTCAGAAAAATATTTGCGACCGACAGCTACATCGTTCCGCTAGTTGCAATTGTAATGGGCTTTCTGGTGGGAGCTATCGTTATGCTGGTGGGCGGATACGATCCTATCGCCGCATACTCTGCGCTGTTCAAACGCGTATTTGGCAGCCCGTATGATTTTGGTGAGGCTATCCGTGAGATGACACCGCTGATGTTCACAGGACTTGCAGTAGCCTTTGCATTCCGTTCAGGGATGTTTAATATTGGCGCTGACGGTCAAGTACTCATTGGCATGACAGCCGCATCTGTGGTTGGCATCAAGTTTGCCGGGGCCTTGCCGAACTTCGTGCTTGTACCGCTGGCTGTTATTATTGCTGGAGTCTGTGGCGGCCTCTGGGCAGGCATTGCCGGCTACCTGAAAGCGAAACGTGGAATCAATGAAGTTATTACTACCATCATGCTCAACTGGGTTGCGCTGTTCCTGTCTAACTATATTGTCAGATCCTTTCTGCTGCTTCAAGGGCAGAACCGCTCTGAAGATATTCCGGCTTCGCTCTCAATGACATTTCTGAATTCCGTGTTTGATAATGCCCGGCTCCACTGGGGAACAGCTATCGCGCTTGCTGCAGCAGTGTTCTTCTATGTGTACCTGTGGAAGACCAAACAAGGATATGAAATGCGCGCTGTCGGCCTGAACCCGCATGCCGCTGAATACGCAGGGATGAATGTTGGCCGCAATGTGATTAAGGCCATGTTCATCAGCGGTGTTTTTGCCGGTCTTGCCGGCGCAGGGGAAGTGCTTGGCGTGTTCCACTATCAATCTGTGTTTGCGGCCTCCCCGGGTTATGGCTTTGACGGCATTGCTGTTGCTTTGCTCGGCTTGACACATCCGCTTGGAGTGATTTTGGCTGCGATTCTCTATGGTACGCTGACCTATGGATCAGCGGGAATGAGCTTTGGCGCAGATGTTCCTCCTGAGCTCATCCGAATCGTTATTGGTTCAATTATTTTCTTCATAGCGGCACAAGGAATTGTGCGCTGGGTACTCAAGCCGTTCTACTTCAAGCGCAAGAAAGAGAAGGTGTTATAGATGGAGATATTAGGCCAATTGCTCAATACAACGCTAGTTTTTTCCACAGCGCTGATATTTGCCGCCCTCGGTGGCATCTTCTCTGAACGTTCCGGTGTCGTAAATATTGGACTTGAAGGCTTGATGATGTTCGGTGCCTTTGCCGCAGCCGTAGGCGGATATTACGCTCAGGATGCCGGTATGGGGGACTGGGCTCCATGGATCGGCGTATTGTGTGCAATGGTTGTAGGCGTGCTTGGCGCGCTCATTCATGCGGTGGCGTCGATTACATTCAAGGCGGATCAGACGATTAGCGGTACGGTCATCAACTTTCTGGCTGCGGGCAGCACACTTTATGTAGTCAAGCTGATCTTTGAGGGAGCCGGCGAAACGCCGCTGCTGGATGGGTTCAATAAAGTGGCCATTCCTGGACTCTCCAAGATTCCGGTCATCGGTGAGGGAATATTCAATTCCTATCCCACGACATATCTTGCGATTATATTGGTTATTGTGATTTATTTTGTGCTCTTCAAAACTCCGTTTGGCCTTCGTCTGCGTTCTGTAGGTGAGCATCCAAGTGCTGCAGATACACTCGGTGTCAACGTAAACCGGATGAGGTATATCGGAGTTATGCTGAGCGGACTGCTGGCTGGTATTGGCGGAGCGACCATTACGCTTACGACCACGGGCACCTTTGCGCACAACACGGTTTCCGGTCAGGGGTTTATCGCTATTGCAGCGATGATCTTCGGGAAATGGAATCCGCTTGGCGCTTTTGGAGCAGCCGTATTCTTCGGACTGTCCCAGGCGATCCGCAACTATGTCCAGTTGTTCGAATGGTCCAAAGACATCCCGCAGGAATTTATCTTCATGATTCCTTATGTGTTAACCATTATCGTTCTGGTGAGTGCGGTTGGACGTTCTTCGGCTCCCAAGGCATTGGGCGAACCTTACGACCCAAGCAAACGCTAGAGGGTACTATTCTCTGCTAGAACAAGCATGTATAACGCATTTCCGGTCTTTTCCGGGAATGCGTTTTTTTGTTGAAGCCGCTAGTGAGGCTTACAGGGACAGGTGTACAGGCGAAGCGTTATGCGTGCGAATAGACTGTTGTGAAGATGAAACTTTAGCGCAGTTTGCAGCGGGTTTTATTGAGTCTTCATATTTAGGAGGGATAATATGGCACAGCCGGTGACGAAGAAACAGGTGATGAAGCTGGTAGGCAAAAATATTGTCGCAGTGAAAAAGGATGGCACCAACGTGTCGGGCAAGCTGCTCCGCGTGTCGGGCAACCGTCTGGTTTTACAACGGATCAGCGGTAAAAAAGTGCAAACCAAAGCACTGATTCCGCTGGTGCTGTTTGATTTGCTGGCCGTGGGTACGGCTCCTTATGCATACGGCGGAGGCTACGGTTATGGAGGAGCCCCTGGCCCTTACGGCGGGTATGGGCCAGGCCCAGTACCTGGACCCTATGGCGGCTACGGACCTGGATATGGCGTTCCGCCGTTTGGCTTCTTTTAAGCTCTGAATCTATTGGCTAACAGTTTTTCGAACTCATAGCAGAAGTTTTGCGGTTGATAACGGGCTACGCTGTAGCCCAATTTTTGATAAAAGGAAATGCCTGGCGCATTGCCGGCGTCCACAGATATCTTAGCCCTTAGACAACCGCGTGATAGTGCAAAGCGCTCTGCTCTGTCCATGAGCATATTCCCCCAGCGTTTGCGTCTCGCGGCAGGGGCTATAGCCAGCATGTCAATATAGAGTAAATCCCCATGCAGCATAAAGTGTACAAATCCCAGCGGATCGCACTCATAATCCGGACAAGCTACAAGGGTGACCCCTTGCCCCAGACGCCGGGGCAGATCTTTTCTGATCTGGTTGATAACGGTCTGTGGAAGATGTGATAACGGAACCAGTTGCTTTTCAATCAAGTCAAGAATCACGGCGTCATCCTGCTTGGGTCTGCGGTAGCGAATCATAAAGCGCCCCCTTCACGCATTGTCGTATATCATATGCTCTGAGGGGTGTGGGCGTTCCGGCAAGGAAAGAACAACATTTTGTGACGATTGCCCAAAAGAAGGGTATTGACTAACCGTGTGAGGAATCATATAATGTGTCTAAACATTTACGAACATAAAGTCATCGGCAATGATGAGGACGAAGTTTTAAGGGCTCTTTTGCTCAGAGAGTGAGAGGAATTGCTGCAACCTCCACCAGAATCCCTTATATACGAGCTCACCTCGGAGCTGTTTTCCTGAAAGGTCCACCGGCAAGAGTGGCGGAATTATTAGGGGGAATCGTTTGGTCCGCGTTAGGGACTTCAGGTACAAAGATTTGGGCCCTGCCTACATCGATGGATTTTTGTATCCTGATAAGGCGTTGCATCGTGAGATGCAATGCAAACATGGGTGGTACCACGGAAGATCAACCTTTCGTCCCTCACGCGCTGTCTTTTGCGCGTGGGAGGCGGAAGGTTTTTTTGTTGCCAGGAACCTTAACAGTTGAATTAATGGACGGTCTGTCATTCCCATATTGAATGTTAACTTTTGAAGGGAGGAATACTGATGAGCGCGCCAACACCTGAAGTGCGGTCTATAGAGCAGTTACGTGAGAAATGGAAGAATCCCGAGGTGATTACGGGTTCTGAAGTCCTGCTGCGCAGTCTTGTAATGGAAGGGGTTGACACTGTCTTCGGATATCCGGGCGGTGCAGTATTGTATATCTATGATGCGCTTCATGGCTTCAAGGATTTCAAGCATATCCTTACACGCCATGAGCAGGGCGCGATTCACGCGGCTGACGGCTATGCCAGAGCAAGCGGCAAAGCGGGTGTGTGTATTGCAACCTCCGGTCCGGGAGCAACCAATCTGGTAACCGGAATCGCGACCGCTTATATGGACTCGGTTCCGCTTGTGGTAATCACCGGCAATGTCTTCTCAAGCCTGATTGGAACCGACGCTTTCCAGGAAGCGGATATTACAGGCATTACGATGCCGATTACGAAGCACAGCTACCTGGTTCGTGATGTTGAAGAACTTCCGCGCGTCATTCATGAAGCTTTCCATATCGCGAACACCGGCCGCAAAGGTCCTGTACTGATCGACATTACGAAGGATGTATCGGCTGCCAAGACACTGTATAGTCCAGTGAAGCAGCAGGGCGTTAACCTCCGCGGCTATAACCCGCGTACGGTTCCGAACAAGCTCCAGCTGGATAAGCTGGTCCGGGCCATTTCGGAGGCGGAACGTCCGATCATTCTTGCAGGCGGCGGGGTGATCTACTCCGGAGCTCACGAAGCAATGTATGAATTCGTGAAGCGGACAGAAATCCCGATTACAACTACATTGCTGGGACTGGGCTGTTATCCGAGTGCGGAAGAGCTGTGGATGGGAATGCCCGGCATGCACGGAACGTATACAGCGAATAATGCCATTCAGCAATGCGATTTGCTCATCAACATCGGGGCCCGGTTCGATGACCGTGTGACCGGTAAGTTGGACGGTTTTGCGCCAAAAGCAAAGATCGTTCATATCGACATCGATCCGGCGGAAATCGGCAAAAACGTGTCGCCTGACATTCCGATTGTCGGAGATGTGAAGACCGTACTGGAGCTGCTGATTCCTGAGGTCAGCCGTGCAGCGAATGCTGATGCCTGGAGAACACAGATTGCCCAGTGGAAGCTGGATTATCCGCTTCGCTACAACGATTCCGAGACAGAGCTCAAACCGCAGTGGGTGATTCAGATGATTAATGACACCACCAAAGGTGAAGCTATTGTTACAACCGATGTTGGACAACACCAGATGTGGGCTGCCCAGTATTACAAGTTCAATCATCCCCGTTCATGGATTACTTCCGGAGGACTTGGAACGATGGGCTTCGGGTTCCCTTCGGCGATCGGAGCGCAAATGGCGCATCCTGAACGGCTGGTTGTTTCCATTAATGGTGACGGCGGCATGCAGATGTGTTCGCAGGAGCTTGCGATCTGCGCGATCCATAATATCCCGGTCAAAATCGTGGTCATCAACAACGAAGTGCTGGGGATGGTCCGGCAGTGGCAGACTCTTATTTACGATAAGCGTTACAGCTATACCGACCTCGCAGGCAGCCCGGATTTCGTAAAGCTGGCTGAAGCATACGGGGTAAAAGGACTTCGGGCAACGAACAAGGAAGAAGCAGGCGCTGCGTGGAAAGAAGCACTGGAAACGCCGGGACCCGTTCTGGTAGAATTCGTTGTTCCTAAGGACGAGAATGTCTACCCGATGGTAACTCAAGGGTCGACCATCGATCAAATGCTGATGGGGGATGAATGACAGTGATGAGACATACGATTGCTGTGCTTGTGAATGACCAGCCGGGCGTGCTGCAGCGGGTGTCAGGCCTGTTCGGCCGCCGTGGCTTCAATATTGAGAGCATCACCGTCGGGCAGTCCGAAGAGGCCGGCCTGTCCCGGATGGTCATCGTTACACTTGGCGACCAGCACACGCTTGAGCAGATTGAGAAGCAGCTCTACAAGCTGATCGATGTGATCAAGGTAGTGGACCTTGGCTCCAAGCCGATGGTTGCCCGTGAGCTGGCACTCATTAAGGTCAAAGCGGAACCAGCCGAACGTCCGGAAATTATGGGTGTTGTTGAAACCTTCCGCGCTTCCGTGGTGGATATCGGCACAACCAGCCTGCTTGTGCAGGTGGTTGGAGATACGCAGAAGATTGATGCCATGATTGAACTGCTTAAGCCTTATGGCATCAAGGAGCTGTCCCGTACCGGTGTTACAGCAATGATCCGGGGAAATGCCTGATCGTTATAATTTGCGGCTTTAACGAATTGCTGCTTGTTAGCATTAATTTGATAAGATGATGGTATGGCAATTCCCGCGAAAGAGCGGGGGCTTGAAGAGCAGCCGGCCCATTTTCAACGCTGAAGGCTCTCTTGAAGCACCCGCTCTTTACGATGGGTCCCAAATTAAAGGAGGATATTGACAATGGCAGTGACAACGTACTATGAACAGGATGCAGAACTTAGTGTACTAAAAGGGAAGACAATTGCAGTAATCGGGTACGGCAGCCAAGGGCATGCCCAGGCACAGAACCTGCGTGACAGCGGTCTTCAGGTTGTCATCGGCCTGCGCGAAGGCAAATCGTTCGAAACCGCCAAGAATGACGGCTTTGAAGTGCTGCCGGTAGCTGAAGCAGTATCCCGTGCGGATGTAGTGCAAATTCTGATGCCAGACGAAACTCAGGCATCCGTCTATAAAAATGAAATCGAACCGAACCTCAAAAACGGCGCGGCGTTAATGTTCTCCCACGGCTTCAACGTTCATTTCGGCCAAATCGTGGCTCCTAAGGATGCGGATGTGCTGCTGGTAGCACCGAAATCCCCGGGCCACATGGTTCGCCGCACTTATGTAGAAGGCTTCGGCGTTCCCGGCCTGATCGCGATTGAACAGAATGCAACGGGCAATGCCCAGGCGATTGGCCTTGCTTATGCCAAGGGCATCGGCTGTACACGTGCAGGGGTTATCGAAACCTCGTTCCGTGAAGAAACCGAAACCGATCTGTTCGGTGAACAGGCAGTTCTGTGCGGCGGCGTATCCGCGCTGATCAAAGCCGGCTTCGAGACGCTTACTGAAGCAGGTTATGCTCCTGAAATGGCATATTTCGAATGTCTGCATGAAATGAAGCTGATTGTAGACCTTGTGTATGAAGGCGGACTTGCTACCATGCGCGATTCGATCAGCAACACTGCTGAGTACGGTGACTATGTAACAGGCCCACGCATCATTACTGACGAAACCAAAAAAGCAATGAAAGCAGTGCTCAGCGATATCCAGCAAGGTAAATTCGCCCGCGACTTTATCCTTGAGAATCAATCCGGCCGTGCATTCCTGACTGCTACCCGCCGCAATGAGGCCGCTCATCCGGTTGAAGTCGTAGGCAGCCAGCTGCGTGAAATGATGCACTGGATTAAGAAATAGGCTCATATACTTACAATGATGAACGTACTATAGTGTGATTCTCAGATGCGGCCGTATTTTGCGGGCCGCATTTGAGGGTTGTAGCACAATCTTGTTGGGGAGGTGCTCAGCTTTGCGGAAAATATATGTATTCGACACGACGCTGCGTGACGGGGAGCAGTCGCCGGGGGTGAACCTCAATACACGGGAAAAGGTAGAGATTGCCTACCAGCTTGAGAAGCTGGGGATCGACCGGATGGAGGCGGGCTTTCCTGCAGCTTCACCAGGGGATCTGGCTGCAGTGAATGCAGTGGCGAGAGCTGTGAAGAATGTAACTCTGATTGGCCTCTCCCGCTCCAGAGAAAGCGACATTGATGCAGTTCGTGAAGCGCTTCAAGGGGCACAAGACCCCTGCATTCATCTGTTCCTGGCGACTTCACCGATTCACCGGCAGCATAAGCTGCGTATGGAAAAGGCCCAGGTGCTGGAGACTGCACAGGCAGCCATCCGTTATGCCAAAAAATATTTCTCCAAGCTGGAATTCTCACTTGAGGATGCCGGCCGCACCGAACGCGACTTCATGGCTGAAATGGTGGCAATGGCGATTCGGGAAGGTGCAAATGTAGTCAATATTCCGGATACTGTAGGCTATCTGAACCCATCAGAATATGGTGCAATCTTCAAGTTTCTTAAGGATACCGTGCCGGATATTGAGAAAGTTCAGCTTAGCGCCCACTGTCATAACGATTTGGGCATGGCTACAGCGAACACGCTCGCTGCCATTCAGAATGGTGCCGACCAGATCGAAGGTACCATCAACGGGATCGGCGAACGTGCGGGGAATACCGCTATTGAAGAAGTAGCATTGGCGCTGGAGACACGCAGCGAGTTTTTTGATGCCAAGACATCCCTGGTGCTGTCCGAAATCTCCCGTACCAGCCGCCTGGTCAGCAAGCTGACAGGCATGGTCGTCCCTGGCAACAAGGCGATTGTGGGGGCGAACGCTTTTGCACATGAGTCCGGAATCCACCAGGACGGCATGCTGAAGGAGAAAACCACCTACGAAATCATGACACCTGAAACCATCGGGCTCAAAGAGAGCAAGCTGGTGCTTGGCAAGCATTCCGGGCGCCATGCGTTCCGCGACAAGCTTAGCGATCTGGGTTATGATCTTTTGGAGGAGGAGCTGAACGTTGCGTTTGCCAAATTCAAGGATCTGGCCGATAAGAAAAAGGAAGTATCTGATGAGGACATTCTGGCGCTGCTGGAGGAAAAACTGATCGATACACCAGAGGTATTCAGCCTGCAGACGATTTATGTTACTTACGGCAATGAGGCCACTCCAACAGCGAAGATAACGATTAAAGGGCCGGAGCCGCAGCCGATTGTTGCGGTTGCTGAAGGCAATGGCTCGGTTGATGCTATCTACAATGCCATTGATCAGGCGACCCGTGAGGAAGTTACGCTGGGCGATTATTCCATCAAGGCCGTGAGCAGAGGCAAAGACGCCCAGGGCGAGGTTCACGTAGTGTTGTCTCAGGGCGAGGTTGCTGCGCAGGGCCGCGGGCTCAGTACCGATATTCTGGAGGCGAGCGCCAGAGCATATCTGAACGCGCTGAACAAACTGCTGGAGAAACGGAAAACCTATACCAGACGTGATCACGCCAACCTGTAAAACCACCGGAGCTAATACAAAGATAGCCTTTCCCGCAACTTTTTACATTTGAATCATTACGCATATTTAAGCTGTTCAGACCGTAGAGGAATCTAGGGTTTGGGCAGCTTTTTTGTCATGTCCGGCAGGTCTGCAAAGGTTTTTATCAGCGATTAATCAGTGATTTTAATTACTAAAAATATTGTCGAATTTGCGAATTTACACGTTTTTTTTGTCTTTTATAAGACATATTTACGAAAAAAGCTATGGATTAGGGCCAATGGGATAGATCTGTTCAGAAATTGTTCAACAGGGGGGAATACAATCAGACATGCACTGGAGAAACGTAATTGAAGGCCAACATACATATCAGTGAATGGGGGATTGACGGGGCAAAATTTTTAACCAACCAAACAATCATAATTTTAGAATCGAAATGGAGGTTTACTGTAACGATGCTCAAAAAAAGAATAGCAGCCATACTCAGTGTTCTTATAATCATAGTACAAACTGCTTACGGGTTTGGCTTCAATACACAAGCACATGCGGCGGAAATTACGGATAATATCATCACCAGCGTGACAATGGCCGTGTATGATAACGGGGTTCCCGTAACCGATGTGGTTTACAAGCAGGGCGCAGAAGTGAAGCTTACTTATGATTGGGAGCTGCCGGATAATACTTATCAGGAAGGGGATACCTACAGTTTCGAGCTGCCGGACCACTTTGTGCTGGCCAGCGACATTATGGGGACACCGCTGCAGGCGGACGGCCTTACTTTGGGACATTTTGATGTGCTTAAGGGTAACCCCAATAAAGTTATCATGACCTTTGGCCAGGATATTGATAAATATTTTGGCGTGCATGGCTCTTTCTCGATTAAAACGAAATTTGATAAAGCCAGCTTTACTGAAACGACTGAGCAGCAGATCGTGTTTCCGGTTAACGGAGGCAACCAGACTGTAACGCTTCATTTTATTCCTGATAATACTTCAATCCTTCAGAAAAGCGGTACTCCTGTGGGGACCAATGCAGGCGGGCTGAATGCGAAGCAGATCACTTGGGCGGTCGACGTGAACAAGGTGCTGTCGAGTGTCTATGGCGCCTCTGTCACGGATGTCCTCCCGGCTGGCCTTGCTTTAACGGACCCGCTGGATGTAAAAATGTATGCGCTGAATGTGAAGCTGGACGGATCGGCGGTACAGGGAGCGGAAATCCCTGCTTCTCAGTATACTGTGACAGATCCTTCCGGAAATCTGAAGGTAGCCTTCAAGCAATCTCCCATAACGAGCGCATACCGTATTCAATTTACTACTGATATTACAGATCTTGCGAAAAAAAGCTTTACCAATGAAGCTTCTTTAAGTGGTACCGGACTGCCGGCATCGAAGTCATCGGCAACGGTCAATGTGGGCTATGGAACACCATTGAAGAAAACCTCCAGTGCATATGATCCTAATACCCAGATCACTACTTGGGAGATTGATTACAATTACAATGAAATACCGATTGCCCAGGCGGATGCTGTGCTGAAGGATTATTTTGACAACACACAGAAGCTGGTGGCAGGTTCTCTGCAGGTATTCCCGGTTAACTTTTTGACGAATGCCGGAGGAACAGTAGGCGACACCCCTGCGGGCAATTATACGCTGATCTCTCCTTCAGCTGCACCTGGCGGGAAAAGCGGCTTTGAGCTGAAGTTCACCAGTGACATCAACAGTGCATACAAAATCAAATACAAGACCCAGGCCATCGGCCGTGTTGAGAAGGATACAACCATCACGAATACCGTTTACTCCGGGGACACTTATGAAACTGGCACACGCGGCATCAATCAGGTGATTATTGCCAAAACGCTGCCAAGCAGCGGTATCGACTATGCCAACAAAAAAGTAAAATGGTCCGTGACCATCAATGCCGACAGCTATCAGATGGATCATGTAGTCGTCAAGGATATTTTCCCTAACAAAGGGCTGAAAATCATCCCTGGCAGCATCGTGGTCAAGAAAGGCGATACAGTGATTACCACGGGCTTCTCGATTGAGAATGAAATACCGGATACCGGTTTTGATGTGAAGTTTAATTCGCAGATTACCGGACCGTACACCATTACTTATGAAACTTATTTTGATAATAAATGGCTCAGCAGCGACTGGTTGACCACGGATGCCAAGTTTGTGAACCAGGCGGCAGTGGAATGGACCAAACCGGGCTCCACGGATGTGAACACCAAAACCGTTACCGCATCCTTTGATCCTCAACCGGCAGAAAAAGCCAACGGCTACAAAAGCGGCTCCTATAATGCATCCGGCAAGGAAATTATCTGGTCCATAGGGGTCAATTATAACCGCAACCCGCTTAACAGCGCCGAGGTAACCGATACTATAGAAGGCAAGCAGGTATATGTTCCGGGGTCTGTAGAAATCTACAATCTGATTGTGGCCAAAAATGGCGACTACAGTCAGGGAACGGCCAAGCTCACTCTTAACACGGATTATACAGTCTCTTACAACGAGACCACGAAGCTGCTTAAAGTGAAGTTCACTAAGAAGATTGAATCTGGATACATCATCCATTTCAAAACAAGCCTAAAGGGAAAATTGGTCGACAGTCCTACAATTACGAATACTGCGAAGCTGTACAATGAAGGCAAGGAGGAATCGAAGGATCTTACGGCTTCGCTGACGATTCCCAAGGCTAATGAATTTGTGCAGAAGAGCGGCAGCCAAAGCAATACTAAGATCAAATGGACCGTCAACATCAACTACAGCCAGTCGTATATCGAAGATGCGGTGGTCACGGATGATCCCAGCGATAATCAAATCCTCCAATCGGATTCTTTCAAGCTCTATGCGACTACGGTAAATCCTGCTGGAGATGTAACAACAACAGGAACACCATTGGTTGATGGAAAAGATTATGAACTGGCAATCACTACGGACCCCGATACCGGAAAACAGCAGTTTGTGCTGAAATTCAAAGCACCTATTGAAAAAGCTTATATTCTGGAGTACGAATCGCTGATTGTAGCGAACAATAACGATAAGGTAACCAACAAAGTCGGGCTGACCGGCAAGAATTCAACAACCATTACGAAGACTAGCACCAAAGATATTACAGTTGCGCTGTCTTCGGCGGATGGAGTGGGCACAGGCACCAGAAAAGCACTGAAAATTATCAAAGCTGACGGTGCGGATCAATCGAAGCTGAGCGGGGCAACCTTTGCGCTGTACCGCAAGTCAGGCTCAAGCGAAGTGCTCTTTAATACTCTTACAACAGATGCCAATGGAGAGGCTGTATTTAAAAACCTGTGGCCGGGTAAGTATCTGCTGCAGGAAATCAGCGCACCTTCCGGATATATTCTGGATTCGGGCAAAAAATCTGTTACTTTCGATTCCACAACAGCCATAGTGGAAGAATTCAAAGTTTATAACCAAAAAGCAGCAACACCAACACCATCAGCAACGCCGACGGCGTCGCCAACGGCATCTCCGGTTGTATCGCCAACGCCGACACCGACTGTGAAGCCAACCGAGACGCCAACTCCGACAGCAACACCAACAGCAACACCGACAGCAACACCGACAGCAACGGCAACACCGACAGCAACGGCAACACCGACAGCAACGCCAACGCCGACTACGCCGCCAGTGATCGACTATTCAACTCCGACACCAGTGACTTCATCGGTGCCCGGAACAGTAGTCACCCCTGGACCATCGGCAACCGAGACGCCAACGCCTACAGCAACACCAACAGGGACACCAGTGGCAACGCCGGCTGCCTCACCGGTACAGACGCCAGCGGTAAGCAGCACACCGGCTGCTCCGCAGCCCACAGCACTCACCACCGTTGAGGATGTTCCTATCGATGGGGAGATTCCATTGGGAGGGGTTCCCGGCATCGGTGAAGAGCCGGCACATGGTACCGTGAAGATTACACCGGATGGCAAATGGACATATACCCCTGATCCCGGTTATACCGGTAAAGACAAATTTACAATTGTCGTTACCGATCAAGACGGCAATGAGGATGAAGTAACTATTGAAGTAGGTGTAGATGAAGTACCGAAGGGTACTGTAACCGGTACACCGGACACTGAGGGGAATGGGCTGCCTGGCCAACTTCCGCAGACCGGAGAAAACAGTCCATTACCGCTTTACTTGACAGGCGGCGGCTTAATGATTCTGGGAGCCGTCATGTCCAGAAGGTTCAAGAACCACAAAAAATCGAAGTAACCATTAACTAAAATTCATTCCAAAGACACCCGTGGGCGCATCAGTCCAGGGTGTCTTTTAGTGCATTCTAATTAAATGATCAGGCCTCACTGTTCAGTGCTGCGGGCAGCCTCTACAGGCTTTTGAAATTATGCTGTTTCCATTCCTCATACCAGGTCTTAATGTTATCGGGCATATCTACGTCCAGCTCACGCTTCAGAAGGTCTGCCAGATATTGATACTGCTCCTCGATTGCCGAACGTTCTCCGATGCTGTCATACACCTTCATCAGCCCCAAGTGGCCCTGCTCAAAATAAGGCTGAAGCTGAACCACCCGCTGATACACCGTTACCGCTTCGGGAATTCTTCCCCTGGCAGCATAGAATTCAGCCATTCTCATGGCATGATGCAGCCAGATCGTCCGAAGACGCTGACGCTCACTCTCAGCCCATAAATAATCGTAGTCGTTCAAATAGTCACCTGAGTAGAAATAGAAGAGATGCTGATGCTTTTCGCAGTTCTCCGCGTCTATAGGCCCGAGAGTGAGAATACCCTTTTCCCATTCATAGCTGTCGACCAGCAGAGAGCCTGTCTCCATAGTATAACCTTCCCCGCCGCTGGCGCTGCTGATTTGCAGCCCGATATCAGCCTGCTTCAGACTTTGGCGGATCTGATAAATGGTGGTATAGAGGTGAGTTGAAGCCCGCTTCAGATTGAAATCCGGCCACAGCAGCTCGATAAGGCTGTCCTTGCTGACAAAACGGTTGCGGTTATGGAACAAATAAGCGAATAATTCCTGTGCTTTGGAGGTGCGCCAGCGGATAGCAGGAAGCGGCTGGCCGGCACGCTCAAAGCGCAAAGACTGAAAGCTGCGGATCATGATCTCTTGTTCAGGCTTATGGACAGATCCTTCCTTCTTGCTGATTCGTTCTTCCAGCCGGTGGATGGTCTTAAGCAGGCGGTCACGCCGGACAGGCTTCAGCACATAATCCAGGGCATACAGCTCAAAAGCCTCCACGGCATAGCTGTTATAAGCGGTCACAAACACAATGCTGGTGCCGGGATACAGGCTTTGCATGGCTTCCGCAACCTGCACACCATTCATTTCGGGCATATCTATATCCAGGAAAATAACGTCAGGCTGAAGCTGGGTAGCGATGCTGACGGCTTCGACCGGGTCCGTGCAGGAGCCCAAGATATTTACCGTTGTTAATTCTTCCAGCATCAGCTTTAATTTCATAAGGGCAAGCCGCTCATCATCCACCAGCAGAGCTTGTATCATTCCGATCCCACCACTTCTTTTAGGATTATCATGCTGCAGACAAACCGCTTGGAGGAAGGTTGAACTCCGGGTACAATAAGGCTGTTGGAATTAAGAAACGGATATACGGTTTGCTAGTTATGTATTTTCGACAGGAAGACAGTATTTCCTTCAAATAGGGAGGCTTCTGCCTCCCCGGAAAAATAGTTGAAATCCTTTGCAGGGGAAAAGAGAAGTCCTGCGTCTAATATTATGTAGCTGAAGGAGGGGAGAATACTGGAAGAGGCAGAATGGATTTCAGCCGTGCTTAGCGGGCAGCATCAGGCCTTCGGGCATTTGGTGGAACGTTATCAAGGCATGGTATATCGGGTATGCATCAAGATTACAGGTGAGGCTGAGTCGGCCAAGGATATGGCTCAGGAGGTCTTCATCAAAGCCTATAAGGCGCTCCCTTCCTTCAGAGGGCAATCTTCATTCTCCACATGGCTGTACCGGATTGCTTACCGGACCTGTCTGGACTGGAAACGGGCCAATGACAGGGAGTGGCGGCACCGCAGTACGGCGGATTATACAGAGAATGATTGGGTGACATCGCAGACGCCAGAGCAAGTGCTGCTCCGCAAGGAAGCTTCGGAGGAGCTGGGCGAGAATCTGAACCATCTCACAGAACCGTACCGGTCGGTCGTGCAGATGTATTATTTTCAGCGACACTCTTATCAGGAGATTGCCGAGCAGAAAGGCATTTCAGTCAAAACGGTAGAGTCACAACTGTACAGGGCCAGACAAATGATGCGTAAAAACGGGGAGGAATGGCGATGAATTGTGCAACAGTAAAAGAATGGATGCCGCATTATATCGATGGCTTGCTGTCTCCCGAAGCGGAGCTGAGAATCCGTCTGCACATCGAGTCTTGTCCCGATTGCGCTCAGTGGCTGGAGGAAGCGAAGCAAATGTCTGCTTTATGGAATGAAATGGAGAGCGGACAGGAGCCTTTGGATTTTCTGGATATTCCAGATATCACTGCTGATGTCATGGCCCAAGTTGAACAGCTGGAGACAGGACGCCGGGAACGGTCGGTTAGGGCAACTATGGCAAGACGCCGGACAGCCCCCAGAACCTCATGGGTACACTATGGAGTCGCGGTCGGCCTGACTTTCCTGCTGCTGCAGCTTGGGGTGTTCAAAGATATGGCTTACGGCATTACTGAGATAAACGGGCATATGTCCACATCGGTCAGTGCCTGGCTTAACCCTGACAGTGTAAATAAATAAACGGATCTATTCAGCAACTTCAAATAGGAGGATATTTTATGATTAAAAAAAGACGTTGGCTCACCTTTCTTCTGGCAATGGTTCCGGGACTCGGGCATCTGTATTTAGGCTTTAAAAAATTGGGGCTTGAGTATATGATTGGAGCATCCTTATGTATTATCTTTATTCCCTCGATGCCAATGGTCTTCCCGTTCGCTCTGGCTGCGCTGTGGTTCTATCAATTATTTGATGCCCTTCAGAAAGCAGCCTGGATGAAAATATCCGCCGAAGAGCATGAACGCATGATGTTCCATCCGGACGCCTACGGGATGCCCTGGGGTATGGGGATGCCCGCCAGTCCGGCTTATCCGAACGATGATGTGAATCCGGTCTGGATCGGTTTCGGCTGTGTAGCTGCGGGTATTCTGCTGCTGATCGTCACCACCTTCCCGGGGCTCTGGGATTTGCTTACCGAAATGAATATCGGATCCATCCTGTTGTCGCTGGGCCTGATCGGCTACGGGCTGAGAATGCTGAAGAAAAATCCAAAAGTATAGAGAAATGGGGAAATAACAATGGCAAGATGGAAGATCGGCAGTTTTACCGCAGCCTTGGGCTGCATCATCTTGGGGGTAATCATCGCATTGGCCCAATTTGATGTGATAACTTACCAGGCGTTGGGGTACCTCTGGCCTGCCCTGCTTATATTGTTCGGGCTGGAGACATTGCTGCGGATGTTCATCAAATCCGATGCCAAAACCCGTATAAGCGGTTGGGCTGTAGTCCTCATTGTGTTATTGGTTGCTGCCAGCGGGGCCCAAAAAGTGCTGGCTGGCGGCTCGCTCAGCGGAATCTTTGGCAATACCCAGCTCGTGCCAGTGAATGGAACGGCCGAGGTGCAGCCAGGGATTAAAAATGTGAAGATCGAGCTGCCACACGGCAAGATTAAGCTTAATGGAGTGGAAGGCAGCAAGCTTGACTATGAAGGGAAGCTGGAATTACCAGGAGACTCGGAACAAGAGGCCTCCAGCGCATTGGCGCAGAAATGGACCGTTATTGCCGAAGGAGACACCTTGACGATGAAGCTGGAGGGAAATTCGGGCTGGCTGTCCAATATTCATATCGGGTTCAATTTCAAAGATCCCTATTTAAATGTCAGCCTTCCCAGCAATCTTGCAGTAGAAGTCGAAACCAGTGACGGATCGATTGAAGCCGGCAATCTGCAGGCCGGTATTGAAGTGGATACGAGCAACGGCAGGCTGGACATTCATGATGTAGCCGGAGGCGTGGATGCTCATACCAGCAATGGAACAATAACTGCGCAGAATGTGAAGGGTGAAGTGAAGCTGGTCAGTTCCAACGGTGAGATGAGTCTGGGCAATATCGACGGTTCGTTGTTTGCCAAGAGCAGCAACGGCAAGATTACGATTAACTCGGGGATCACAGGCGAATGGAAATGCTCCTCCAGCAATGGCAAGATCATAGCTGGTCTGCCGGCTGCTACGGATGCGACGATCACCGGGGATACCAGCAACGGCTCGCTGAAGGGCAATGTCAGCTGGGACGGCAGCGACGGTCATGGAACCGCCGTACTTGGCAGCGGAACCCACAAAGTGTCTTTGTCCACCAGCAATGGGTCAGTAACGGTAGATACGGCAGAATAGCGATTATATAGCAGTATAACGAACCGGCTGTGCTGTCACAGCCAGCGGATGCATATAAGTACCCCCACAATATGAGGCCTTTGCATGGAGCTGAATCAGGTACTTTGCGGGGGACCCCATATATACTTTCTGATATGTAAAAAAAGCTGTTGTACCTGGCATAAAACTGCCTTGTACAACAGCTTTTTTAATCGCGCTGATTCTACCAGGCGTACGCCTGTGGAGCTGCACCGCCGGGACCAGGAAAAATCTCATCCAGACGCTTCAGTACGGACTCATCCAGTAGAACTTCCAGGCTGCGCAGGGCGCTTTCGAACTGCTCCAGCGTGCGCGGGCCGATAATCGGCGCGGTGACTGCGGGATTCGCCAGCAGCCAGGCGAGGGCGATATTATCCTGCGGTTCGCCAAGCTCAAGGCTCAGTTCGGCAAAAGCCTCAAGCTGGCTCTTGTACTGTTCGACCCGCTCCGCATTCCCGCCGCTGCGGCTGCCCTCTATTTTCTTGAGCGCATTGCGGCCAAGCAGTCCCCCGTCGAGCGGGCTCCACGGAATGATCCCCAAGCCAAGGCTCTGGGACGCTGGCAGAACCTCCAGCTCCGGCAGACGGCAGGTGAGGCTGTATTTATGCTGTTCGGATACAAGCCCCAGGAATCCGCGGGCCTTGGCCTCCTGCTGGGCTACAGCGATATCCCAGCCGGCGAAGTTGCTGGAGCCGACATAGCCGATTTTACCCTGGCTCACAGCAAGTTCAAAGGCACTCCAGAGCTCGTCCCAGGAGACGCTGCGGTCTACGTGGTGCATTTGGTACAGCTCGATGTGATCCGTCTGCAGACGCTGCAGCGAGCCTTCCAGATGCCGCCGGATAATATAGGAGGAGAGACCGCTTTCATCATTGGGACCGTCAAGCTTGTCGCTCATGGCACCGTAGACCTTGGTGGCGAGCACAACCTTTTCCCGCCGTCCGCCGCCCTGCTTGAACCAGCGGCCGATAATCGTTTCCGTGAGTCCGGAGTTTTCTCCCCAGCCGTATACATTGGCGGTATCAAAAAAGTTGATTCCGGCATCAAGCGCAGCGTCCATAATGCGGAAGGCTTCCTTCTCGTCCGTAATCGGACCGAAATTCATCGTTCCCAGACAAAGACGGCTGACCTTCATACCGGATTTGCCAAGCTTTGCGTATTGCACTCCACAACAACTCCTCTACATGTAATGGACAAGCCGTTTATCAATAAATACAAATTAATTGTAATCAACTTAAGAAACAAGAGCAAATCTGGTTATAGGCTTAACCTATCGCTTTCATAGAATCTATATCTTTGTCCTTTGGCCGTGGTTATGATACAACAATATACAGAAGAACTATGTCTGCGAGAAGCAGATAATCAGAGGAGTGACGGAAATGAGCGAGGTTAAAAAAATCGCCGTAATCGCCGGGGACGGTATCGGACCTGAAGTTGTGGCTGAAGCGTTAAAAGTATTGAAAAAAACAGAGGAATTGTTCGGCTATGCTTTTGAAACCGAGCAGGCACTGTTTGGCGGTATTGCCATTGATGAACGGGGAACGCCGCTTCCGGAGGATACGCTGGAAATCTGCCGCAGTGCCGATGCTGTGCTGCTGGGTGCGGTCGGCGGGCCGAAATGGGACAACAACCCCAAGGAGCTGCGTCCGGAGACCGGGCTGCTGGGCATCCGCAAAGCGCTGGGACTGTTCTCCAACCTGCGGCCTGCCGTTGTTTTTGACTGTCTGAAGGATGCTTCGACGCTGAAGCCGGAAGTGCTGGAAGGCACAGATCTCATGGTGGTGCGCGAGCTGACAGGCGGCATTTATTTCGGAGATAAGCTCCGCCGCCAAGGCGAGTTCGGCGAAGAAGCGGTAGATACATGTGTGTATAATGTAACGGAAGTAGAGCGCATTGTGCGCCAGGCCTTTGAAATTGCCGGCAAACGCCGCAATAAGCTGGCGAGCGTCGACAAAGCGAATGTACTGGAAACCTCCCGTCTCTGGCGTGAGGTTGTGAACAGAATTGCTCCCGAATATCCGCAGGTAGAGCTGGAGCATGTGCTGGTGGACAATTGCGCGATGCAATTGCTGCGCCGTCCGTCCAGCTTCGATGTCATTGTGACCGAGAATATGTTCGGGGACATTCTCAGTGATGAAGCTGCGATGCTGACCGGTTCGATCGGCATGCTGGCTTCGGCATCGCTCGGCGAAGGCAGCTACGGCCTCTATGAGCCGGTCCACGGCTCCGCGCCTGACATTGCCGGACAGGGACTGGCTAATCCAATCGCCACCATTCTGTCGCTTGCCCTGATGTTCCGCATGACCTTCGGTTATGAGGCGGCTGCGGCTGCGATTGAAGCTGCTGTGGCTGAAGTGCTGGATGCCGGACACCGCACGAGCGATATCGCTGTAGACAAGAGCAAGGCCCTCAGCACAACAGAGATGGGCGATCTCATTGTGGCGGCGATCCGCAAAGCTTAAGCTGGAACACAGCGGTTCTCCTTTTGACGCAGAAAAACAAAAAACTTCACAGAAAGTTGCTTATTTATAATAATTATAAAAAAGTAATGACTGTAATATTGACTTTGATTTTGTACGATGATACCATTTGGTCTATAGCAAGCAAGATATAACCAACTCATCAATCAAGAAAAGCATATTGCACTGGAAGTATTTTCTGACAATTGTTTTTCTTACATACTCAAAGGAGGATTTAAGCAATGGCAGAACGTTTGGTAGGTAAACCAGCCCCAGATTTCACAATGGAAACCGTAACGGGCGACGGTAAGGATTTCGGTAAGGTAAGCTTGTCCGACTATCGCGGCAAATGGCTTGTATTCTTCTTTTATCCGCTTGACTTCACATTTGTATGTCCGACGGAAATCACAGCGCTTAGCGAGGCTGCAGCTGACTTCACAGCGCTTGATACCGAAATCCTCGGTGTGAGCATCGATTCGGTTCACAGCCACAAAGCATGGATTACTACGCCTAAGGATTCGAATGGTCTTGGTCCAATCAACTTCCCGCTCGCTTCGGATATCACGAAGAAGGTTGCCAGCGATTATGGCGTCCTGATCGAAGAAGAAGGTGTGGCACTGCGCGGCTTGTTCATCATCGATCCTGACGGTGAGCTGAAATACCAGGTAGTCAACCACAACGATGTAGGCCGCAGCGTAGAAGAAACACTTCGTGTTCTGCAAGCCCTGCAATCAGGCGGACTCTGCGCGATGAACTGGAAACCGGGCGACAAGAATCTGTAAGTCCGGGCTGGCATAAGCAGCGATCTTTGATATACTAAGAAGACCTCCTTGCGGGAGAAATTCCCGGCGAGGGGGTTTTTTGCACCAAACCGCCCTTAAACAAAGAGTATTCGTATGAAAATGGGCGCAAAGGTTAACTTATAGCTTCAAGCAGTGGAATCTCCGCTGCCATTTTGTAATACAATATACGAAATCAATGTAAAATGCCAAGGAGGGTGAACAAAAATGAGCTTTTGCTGTGGAGCGAGTATGGTTGGAACGAAGGGAACCCTAAAGCATTATCGCACGCAAGTCCATAATGTTCCCCTGCTTTTTTGCCCGGTCTGCCATCGGGTGGAGGTACATTATAAAGTCGAAAACGAATATGAAATTCTGGCGGAATATGCCCATGGCGACGGTGTGACCGATGTTGATTTTCAGGACTATGTAATGGAGGATGAAGAAGCGATCTTCGAGAATGTCATTAACGTAGAGAGTGAAGATCCGCTGAATATCGTTCGCAGCCAGATTGACATGGCTCTTGACCTGCTGGCTGTTGCTAAGCAGATTGAAGATACCAAGTGGGAACGTGAGCTTAAGAAACGTCTGGCTGTAATGAGCCAGCGGCGGCATCGCCTGCAGCAAAAAGCCTGAAAACACAGAAATAACAGCCCGTCTATGTATCGGCCTTATATAGTGACTCAAGAGCCTCCGCCTGTAGCGGGGGCTCTTTTTGCAGCCCAAAAGCTGCATGACGCAAGGGGAACCGGTTTCTCTATGATAATTAGTGTGTCTTTAGAATCATTTTATGAATATTTTTCTAATTCGACAGTTTCTCTGATTGCGTTGTCTGCTTCTCTTGGATATGATTGGAATATAGTTGAAACGGTTGGATAATATAATACGATTTCCGAATGTTCTGGCGGCTTCGTCATATACTTAAATACATAGTAATTTGATGTCGCTTAAGCTCTTCGTCAAATGCAGTAAAAGGGGGAACTTCGTATCGTGATAAGCCAATATCAGGAAAGCTTGCTTTTGCCTGCAAGAACGTTTCAATCTGGTCCTATGAACACTACATATGAGGATGTACTCGAGCATATTGACAGCGGAATTTTGCTATTTGATGAAGATGGTGTGCTGACGTTTGTAAATAAGCAGATGTACGGCATTCTTGGGTTGAACAGGCATTCCCTTCTGGGCTGCACTTTGCTTCACTTGCTGTCGAATATCCAGCTGAACCGTTTCAAGAAGAAGCAGGTGCTGCACGGATACCGTGAAATGATGAAGAAAGGTAAGCCAAGCTATGAGTTTGTAGATGAATACGGCCGGTATTGGAAAGTGTCTCTGCACTGCGGCGAGCAAATGAAAGGCTGCTATCTGTTCACGTTCAAGGAAATCTCCGATTACAAGCTGATTGAACAAACGGCTTACCAGAACGACAGTCTCGCCATGCTTGGCAAACTATCAGCATCGATTGCCCATGAGATCCGGAATCCGCTGACTGCGATTCGCGGGTTCATTCAATTGCTGCATCCCCATCTTCATCAGTTGGGCAAAGAGGAGTACGCCAAGATCATATTAGCAGAGATCGATCGTGCGAACGATATTATTCATGAATTTCTGACCTCTTCCAAACCTTCAGTGCCGCAGGTGGCAATGATTCCAGTGTCGGCACTGCTAAAAGAAGTAGTACTGCTGACTGAAAGCGAAGCATTGATGAAAGGCTGCGAGATCAATTTTTATCCGCTTCAGGAGGATATGATCATCTCAGGCGATATCAAGCAGATGAAGCAGGTCGTGCTTAATATAATAAGGAACGCAATGGAAGCGATTACCGAGAAGGTTGATGATTCGATGGGCAGGATCGAGCTGGGGGCTTCCAGAGAAGGCGCCGAGGTTCGCATCTTTATTTCCGACAATGGCAAAGGGATGGATATCTGCACCCTTGACAGGTTGTTTAGTCCTTTTTTCACCACGAAGGAAAATGGGACGGGACTCGGACTGTCCGTCAGCGACCGGATTATTAAGAACCACGGGGGATGCATTTCTGTCAGCAGCCGGGTCAACGAGGGGACACGATTTGTCATCTCGTTGCCGTTGATTCAATAGTTGCTATAATTATAATATAGGTTATGGGTGGCTGATCCCTGCACAGCAAGGCTGTGTAGGAGATCAGCCTATCTGCGTTCTTACGAAGATATCATCATCCCAAGCACTGGACAGGAGTGATTCTTATCGATATTCAATGGAGCAGCGGCAGCCGGGCAGAGGCACTGCAGGGTGACGCACTTTGTCTGTTTATAACAGAGAATGAAGTTGAAAGCAGTGAGGCTGGTGAATGGGCAGAGCAAATTAACCGGCTCTCCAAAGCCGGGCTGTTCGGCGGCAAGCTGAATCAGATCTATGTCCTTCCGCTGGATGGGCAGTCTGAGCTTCCTGTTGTCATTCTCGCAGGCTGCGGGCATGGGCTGGCGGGAACGGAAGAACTCCGTTTTCTTGCGGCTCAGACGGCCCGTGCTGCTCTCAGGCTACAAGCAGTCAGACTCATCGTCCAGGTACCGGACAATCCCAGTAAGCTGACTGGCGCAGGGGCCGAAGAGGCCGGGCAAGCACTGGCGGAAGGGCTCATTCTGGGAGCTTACCGCCGGACGCATTACAAGCGGGAACAGCCGGTTTATACAGGTCTTGAGTCTGCTATAATCCACCTGGACCGGAAGGCAGAGGCCGCAGAGTCTCTGGAATGGTCTCTAGGGATCAAGCGGGGTCAGGCTTTTGGCGATGCAACCAACCTGGCACGCAATCTTACCAACCTTCCTGGAAATCTGCTGACTCCATCAGCGCTTGCCATGGCGGCGATTGAAGTTGCCGAGCGGCATGGATTCCCTGCTGAAGTTCTGGATGAACAGGAAATCGCACAGAAGGGGATGGGAGGACTGCTGGCAGTCGGCAAAGGAAGTGTGCATCCTCCACGAATGATTGTTATCCGTTATCAGGGCACCAGCCAGTGGGAGAATGTTACTGCTATCGTAGGCAAGGGCATTACCTTCGATACCGGCGGCATTTCGCTCAAGCGGGCACCGGGAATGGAGGATATGATCAGCGATATGGGCGGTGCAGCGGCTGTCCTTGGCGTTATGGAGGCGCTGGGGACACTGCGTCCGCGGATTAACGTGGTGATGCTTATTCCTTCTGCAGAAAATATGCCTGCAGCCAATGCCTTCAAACCGGGGGACATCGTGACGACCCTGAGCGGCCGGACCATCGAAATCCTAAATACCGATGCGGAAGGCCGGGTTGTGCTGGCAGATGCGCTCACCTATTCCCTGGAATGGGGCGCTGAACGGATTATTGATGTAGCGACGCTGACAGGCGCTGTGCTCTCGGTTCTGGGTGATATTGCAACGGGGGCTGTAACCAATAATGAGGTTATGATGGAGGCATTTCAGGCAGCCTCTATTCGCGCGGGAGAGAAAATATGGCAGCTGCCGGTGTATCCCGAGTTTCGCGAGATGCTAAACAGCGAGGTGGCAGATATCCGCAATGCAGCCGGAAGATACGGCGGAGCCAGCACAGCAGGCTTGTTCATCGGTGAGTTTGCGGAGGGGCGGCCTTGGATTCATCTGGACATTGCCGGGACGGCATTTCTGTCCAAGGAACGCGGAGTGAATCCCAAGGGGGCAACCGGTGTAATGGTGCGCACGCTGCTGCAATATTTACTGCACTTGAATGCTGACGATGAGGCCAGAGCTGCGGCTAAACTTCAAAGCTGAGGACGGTATCAAAAAGATAACAGCAAAACGGTACCTTCCTTAGGAAAAGGAGGTACCGTTTGTGCTTCATAAAATGACGTATAAGCACGGCCCACACCGTTCATCGGCTCCGGCTAGCTGTTTCTTTTGGCTCTGAGTTGGGAAGTAATGGACTGAATGCCGTTCATGACCTTGTTACGCGCATCCTTGTTTCTGAGTAGGTAGGCTGCTCCAAGCGCTGCCGTAGTAAATAAAGTCTTTTTGGTATTCATGTGTTTTCCCTCCTTGGGTTGGTCTGGTTGTAGTTGCATATAACTAACATACCCCCATCCCAGGGATCTTAAACGAATGACTCTATGATGTCTGATTTCAGGCCTTGGCTGAATGCTTGGGATCTACCGGTCCTCCGCTGCAGGAGAATGGGGAAGTTGCGGAGGCGGCAGCGCAGGTCTTGGCTTTGTCACACCCGGCGCAAGCCCCTTCTTTTCCCTTCTGCACGTGACGGTAGATCATCCAGCCGGAGTAGCCAAATACAAGCGCTATAATCAATATATTTATTATCATTGCAGTTCCCCGCTTTCGCTCAAGTAACTTTTGATTGTACCGAATCCTACGACAAGCCTAACAAGCTTCCGCCTTGAAAAATGACCAATGAAACCAAATACGCCAGCACCAGCGAATATCCCATGGAGAAAAAGGTCCATTTCCACGAAGCTGTCTCTTTCCTAATAACCCCTACTGTAGCGAGGCAAGGGATATAGAGCAGGATAAAGGCCATGAAGCTGACTGAGCTGAGCGGTGTGAACACCTGTGAGATTTGGCCTTCCAGTCCGGCGGCATCCGGAGCATGATAGATAATATTCATGGTGGATACGACGACCTCTTTGGCCAGAAAACCGGGAACCAGCGTGGAGCCGGCTTGCCACGTGCCAAATCCAAGCGGATGGAGAAGAGGTGCGATCAACCCGCCAAATTTAGCAAGGAAGCTGTGATCCATATCCACATTCAATCCGGAAGGGCCAGCATAGGACATCAGCCAGATAATCACTGAACCGGCAAGAATGATCGTTCCCGCCTTGCGCAGAAACCCTTTGCCTTTTTCCCAGGTGCTGCGGCCAAGCGTCTTCAGCTGGGGCATCCGGTAGGGCGGAAGCTCAATGATAAAGACGGAGGATTCGTTCTTGAACAGATGTTTGGAGAACAATTTACACAAGATGAGTGCAAACACAACGCCCAGCACATACATGGCCAGAACTGCCGTAGCCTGCTGAGCAGGGAAAAATACAGCTGCAAACAGCAGATACACCGGAAGCCGTGCCGAACAGGACATAAGCGGCATCAGGAGGGTAGTCAGCATACGGTCTTTAGGCTGCTCAATACTGCGTGCGGCCATTATGGCCGGCACGTTGCAGCCGAAGCCGATGATAAAAGGGATGAAAGCTTTGCCGTTGAGCCCCATACGCTCCATTGTGCTGTCCATCAGCAGGCAGACACGCGCCATATAACCGGAGTCCTCAAGGAATGAGATCATCAGGAACAGGATGAAGATCTGCGGAATGAAGACGACAACCCCGCCAACACCGCCAATAATTCCGTCCACGATAAGCGCGTGTGTGAAGCCTGATGCCCCGACCGTTTGAAGCAGAGAACTCGCTCCATTGCTGATGGGGCCTGATATCAAGCCGTCTACAAGATCCGATAAAGGCCCGCCGACCCAGTCAAAGGTTGTCTTAAACATCGCGTACATAAAGAAAATGAACAGCGGCAGCCCAAGAAAACGGTGCGTCAGAATGGAATCCAGTCTTTCCGTCAGATTATGCGGCTTAAGGAGCGTAGTATCCATAGCGGCTGTACAGAGGGAGCGGATGTAGTCCATACGGATAGACCGGATCCATTGAGGCAGCGTCAGCGCCTGCTTGCTGCTCTGCAATGCACTCTGGCACCGGTCGCAGATAACCATGAGGCGGGAGATATCCATACGTTTCTTCAGCAGTTCCAGAACAACCGGATTCTGCTCCATCAACTGTAAGGCAACCCAGCGCAGATTGGGCAGTCCGGAAATAGACTTCAGTTCTGTTTCGATGGATGCGATGGCTTGCTCGGCCAGTTCGCCATAATCCAGCCGGAAGGTTACCTGAGGGATCGCTGAAGCTTTCTCCAGAACGCTGAGTACTTGTCCGCTGCCTTTTCCGCTTCTGGCAATAAGCGGGAGAACGGTAATGCCAAGACGGGACTGCAATACCTCATGATTGACTGCAATGCCGCGCGCCTTGGCCACGTCGATCATGTTCAGTCCCAGGACAGTGGGTTTGCCGTATTCAAGCAATTGAAGGGTGAGCAGCAGATTGCGTTCCAGCTGGGAGGCATCAACGATATTAATGAGGGCTTCCGGGGATTCCTCAATCAGATATTGCGTGGCGACACCCTCATCACGGGAGAGGGGGTGCAGCGAATATATACCAGGGAGATCGATCAGCTTGCCAGCGCCGTTCTTCAGGCTGCCGATTTTTTTCTCAACAGTTACACCTGCCCAGTTACCCACATATTCATAGGAAGAAGTCAGTGTATTGAAAAGCGAGGTTTTACCTGTATTAGGATTACCTACGAGTGCAATTGAACTCATGAGACATTCACCTCAATCATGGAAGCTTCCTTCCGGCGGATAGCGAACAACTGACCGTTGCATTCCAGGGTAATGGGACCGAGAAAAGGCCCTTTTCCTTTCAGACGGATCATTACGCCTTCAGACACACCGAGATCAGCCAAGCGGCGCCGCAGGATGGGGTTCATTCCTTCTATTCTTTGAATGGAGCCTGTTGAGCCCGGCTGTAAGCGCAGTAAGGAGCAAGATGTGGAAGCCATTTAAATCCCTCCGAGAGAGATTGATAATCAATCTCAATTGTTTTCTTGTACTTTAGCATTTTTTATACATTTTTTCCGTGATATTTGTCATTGCCTATTATATGAGGGAGGGAGTATGAAGAGAATCTGAAATTTTCTTTACAATTGATTCTTCACTACAGTATGATTGAACGATAATGACTGCATAGGAAGTCCATCCTGGCGGCAAAATGAGGGTTATAACTGAAAGGAGAACACAAGGTGAAGAGTAATAAAAGCAAGATTGTCGATTGCACGATCCGCGATGGCGGTTTGGTTAATAACTGGGATTTCAGTGTTGAATTCGTTCAGAATCTGTATGCCGGCCTGAATGAGGCTGGTGTTGATTATATGGAGATCGGGTATAAAAATTCCCCTAAACTGCTCAAAGGAGCTGAAGGAGCCGGGCCTTGGCGTTTTTTGAATGATGATTTTCTGAGAAAAGTGATTCCGCAGAAGGGTCACACTAAGCTGTCAGCGCTTGTGGATATTGGCCGGGTGGATGAGAATGATATTTTGCCCCGCAGTGAAAGTATGCTGGATCTGATCCGTGTTGCCTGCTACAGCAAAGATGTGGACAAGGCCCTGCAGCTGGTGCAGACGTTCCACGATCTTGGTTATGAAACTACTATTAATATCATGGCCTTGTCGAATGTCATGGAGAATGAATTGTTGGAAGCCTTTGAACAAATCCGCGAGAGCGTTGTAGACGTTGTATATATTGTGGATTCATACGGCAGTCTGGACCATAACGACATTCATTACCTGGTGGAAAAATTCCAAACCCACCTGCCGAATAAGCGCTTAGGGGTACATACCCATAACAATCTGCAGCTGGCTTTCTCCAACACCCTTCTAGCTTCCGAAAAAGGTGTAGAACTGCTTGATGCTTCCTGCTACGGGATGGGACGTGCTGCCGGAAATTGTCCAACTGAGCTGCTGGTTACCCATTTGAAGAATACCAAGTACACGCTCCGGCCAGTGCTCGACATCCTGGAGCGGCTGATGATTCCTTTGCGTGAAAAGGAAGAATGGGGCTATATCATTCCGTATATGATTACAGGCACGCTGGATGAGCATCCGCGCTCCGCAATGGCGCTGCGTTCATCGGAGGACAAGGACAAAGCGGTTGATTTCTATGACAAGCTGACCACGCCCGAAGTGAATTTTGGAGATAAATAAAGGCTTCATGAGAAGCACTGAACTCTGGAACAGGGGGAAGTGCTTTTTATTTTCTCCGGGGCTTTCTTTTAATAAAAGTCGAATGTAACTTTACTGAGCTATCCAGCCGATATTTATACATAGGACATAAATATATCCATCCACTTATTATAGATATCAAATTCAGACGCGAGGGACCTATGAGACAAGAAGAGAAAAAGACCATACATGCGGCAATTACAGGGGCCGTGCTGTTCCTTCTGATACAAATTTTTCGTACACCGCTGGGGAATATAGAGGATAAGGATTTGTTGTCGGCGCTCTATCTGATCATTGGCTGCTGTAATGTCGCCTTTGGATTTGCTATCTTTGCACAAGGATGGCTGTTCTTCGCTAATCGATTATCCCAGGCGAGGCTTTATACGTCTGCACTTTTTTTGGGTGTATGCATATTTGACTTTTTACACACGCTTAGTTTCGTAGGCATTCCGGCAATATCTTCCTATATTAATGCTGAACAGTCCTTGTGGCTGCTCACTTTCTCGCGGTTGGCGAGTGCATTAGGAATTTTGTTCATCTTCGGCAGGGGGGACAAGCCGGTAGCGGCCGCAGGCAAAAACAAAGTCTTCCGGACCTCCTCTGTGCTGATTCTGGGCGCTCTGGCTCTGTTCATTTTTGGGGATATGGTAGCTACCCGGATGTCAGGTTATTCGCAGGTTGACGGAATGCAGCATGTCATGAATCTGGCCGTGCTTTTTATCTATCTGCTGGCCGTAGGCATCATCGTCTACCCTGGCCAAACGGAGAAGTCGGCTTCCCTCCTCATTATTATCCGCTCCCTGATCTTTTTCGCACTGGGGCAGGTATTCCTTATGAATCTTCTAAGCGTAGGAGAGATGGATTATCTGTTTGGAATGCTCAGCAGCGGTGCAGCCTATTATCTTCTGCTCAAGGGCGTATACCGGCTTACCATTGAAGAGCCTTTTCAAGAAAATGAGGAGGCTGAGGCCCGGATTAATTATTTGGCTTACCACGATGATCTGACCGGTCTGCCGAATAGACGCCGCCTGATGCAGCGCGTGGAAGAAATGCTGCTTCAGAGTGAACGGGACAAGAGCCGCGGCTTCACTGCACTCGTTATTATGAATATCAATCACTTCAAAAATATAAATGACTCGCTCGGACATTACGCCGGCGATCTTCTGCTTCAATTGGTCGCCAAGCGTATTGGGAATGAAGCGAAAGCGAATGAAGAGCTCTACAGTATGGGAGCGGATGAGTTTGCCTTTCTCATGACGGACCGGACGGGTGTAGAGAATTGCCTGATTCGTGCGGGGGAGCTCCTGCGGCTATTCGACACGCCGGTGCAGCTTGAATCCGGGGAGTATCATATTTCACTCAGTCTGGGCATGAGCATTTATCCTGGAGACGGGGACACGGCAGAGCAGCTGATTCAGAATGCGGATACCGCCGTTCATAATGCCAAAGACCAAGGAGTGGAGATCCGGCGGTACATACCCGCAATGCAGATGAAAGCGAAGGAACGGCTGAAACTGGAAAATGATCTGCGCCGTGCGCTTGAACGTGACGAGTTCTATCTGGTCTATCAGCCGCAGGTACAGCTCGAAACCGAGGAAATTGTCGGCATGGAAGCACTGCTGCGCTGGAATCATCCAAAACGCGGACTGGTCTCGCCCGTGGACTTCATTCCGATTGCCGAGGAGAGCGGCCTGATCGTTCCGATTGGGGAATGGGTGCTCAAGACAGCCTGCCGGCAGAATAAAATGTGGCAGAACGCCGGTTACCGGCCCATTTGCGTCTCCATCAACCTGTCTATGCGCCAATTTCTCCAGCCGAATCTGGCCGGGAAAATTGGTGTCATTCTGCAGGATATCGGGCTTGACCCTTGTTATGTTGATCTGGAGATCACGGAAAGCATGACCCTGGATAAAGAGACGGCCTTCGATCAGCTCAACCGCTTGAAGAGATTGGGGGTCTTTATCAGTATTGATGATTTCGGCACAGGCTACAGCTCTTTGCATTATCTGAAGAATATGCCGATTGACCGGCTGAAGATCGACCGTTCCTTTGTGTCGGAAGTGATGGAAGACAGCAACAACGCAGCCATCGTATCCACGATTACCTCCATGGCCCACCATTTGAAGCTGAAGGTAACGGCGGAAGGTGTGGAGAACCAGGAGCAGCTGCAGTTCCTGCGCCAGCAGCACTGCCATGAGGGGCAAGGCTATTTGTTCAGCAAACCCATTAAGGCTGCCGAATTCGAAACCTTTTTTCTGAAGCCCTCGCTGGGAATGCCATCTTAAGGGAAATAGAATGCGCCCACAGGGTTGCATTTTATTCATAGTAATGCTACAATACTTTTTGTCTTCACTTTCTATTGCGGGTGTAGTTCAATGGTAGAACTTCAGCCTTCCAAGCTGATAGCGTGGGTTCGATTCCCATCACCCGCTCCATACTTAACTTCGAAATCCTTGTTGCGCAAGGGTTTTTTATTTGCGTGTTTTTCGTCAAACAGATGACTACTTTTTGTTCATGGGGCAATTGATGTTCAAATTAGGCGGCGGGCCGAAAAGACGGATCGGAACCCTCACGATCGATCCGTCTGAATATTCAGTTACTTTTCAATTTGTCGAATTGACTTCAGGAGCTGGCTAAGCAATGCAGCCGCTTCTTGTTTGAGCATGATATCTTTCGGTCTATAGTCTACCGAACCTGTTGAAGACGTCTGTACATCGGGACCGAACAATCGCTTTCCGACGACAAACTGCAGGCCTTCAGCTGCCCAAGAAGAGTACGGGCCTTTCAAGTCGGATTGCACTGGAGCGGCGCTCAGGACAATTTTGACCAACCGCCAGACAAGGGTTGCCGCTTCTTCACGAGTGACCGGTTGGTCAGGATTGAACCTTCCGTTTGTAAATCCATTAGCAATGCCAATTTCGTATGCTGTCTGGATATGTGCCTCGTATTGATTTCCTTTCGTGTCTGCAAAAGAAGAGGGTTTCTGAGAAAGCGGATAAGTGGATAAATGGACGAGCATAGCTATGAATTGGCCGCGGGTGATCGGCTTGTCCGGCTCAAAACTGCCGGAACCTCCTTGGATGGCTCCTGATTGAGCGAGCTCATAAATGTACTCGGCATAAGGATGGTCGTCGGGTACGTCTTGGAATTTGGGCATCTCGGGGGGCTTCACCGACCAACTGCCAGGCTTGTTGTAAGCAAAGTAAAGGATGTTCCCATCGGCGTCCGGTTTAAATCCTGCTGCAACTCCCTCTTCGTCATAGAAAAGCAATTCGTCCGCTTGCCGCAAAGTATGATTACCCGAAGGAGCTTTGACGATCAATGCTCCGTCCACGGCCGAAATATCATAACTCCATCCCGGACTGCGCAAATCCCGGTATGTTCCCTCGAAGCGAAGCAACTGCTGCTTGGTCGGTTCCGGTTGCACAAAAGTCGGACCTTTTCCCTTTTTCGGGAAGTAACGATTCATGAATTGCTCGAAGAAAGGCAGGCGCAAATTGCCTTTGTCGCTGTTAAAAGCGAGAAAAACCCCGGTCTTCTCATCAGGCAGCAGCCATATGTTCGAATGGAAGCCGGGCAAATCGCCGCCCTTCTCTACGACATTGTATCCGTTGTAATATTTGGTATAGTTCGATTCCAAGCCGTAGCCGGCTCCTGGAATTTTAGGGTGAATCGTAACGCTGTTATGTTCCATCGCTCGTATAGAAGCCTCGGTCAGAATACGATGTTGGCTTGCAGGGTCATCGTTCAGCATGGCCATAAGAAACTTGGCCATATCGGCTCCAGTGGAAAACATACCGCCGGCCGGCTTGTTAACCGGTACATTGACAATTTGCTGGGCCTGCTTAAGGGAGCTGTCGTAGGGGGTAGCGATCGCTTTCTTGACTTTATCGGTGAAGATGAAATCACTGTTGTTCATGCCGAGAGGCGCAAACAAGTTCTTCATCATATACTCTTCAAACGGAAGACCGGATACCTTTTCAATAATATATCCTTGCAAATCATAGCCGTAGTTATTGTAGTTGAACACTTCGCCAGGCTTTGTGATGACGGTCGGTACGGTTTCCTTGATAAAGTCTCTTAGCGAATAGGTTTTTTGGGGATCTTCTGCGGTACCTGCGTCGAAACCGCCCGTGTGAGTCATGAGATGTTTCAAAGTGAGCGGCACCCCGGTTTTATTCGGGATTTGAACATCCGGTAAATAGGCTTGAACATCCTTGTCCAGGTCCAGTTTTCCTTTTTCAGCCAATTGCATAACCCCTACAGCAGTAAACAATTTGGATACGGATGCCACGCGGAAGACGGTATTATTGGAGTCGAACGGTTTTTGGGAGTCGACATCCGCATAGCCATACCCTTTATTCAGCAAGACTTGCCCGTTTTTCACGACGACGAGAACTGCGCCTGCAAGTTGGTCTTTTACTTCTTTTTGCTGAAAAAATGTATTCGCGAATGCTTCGATTTCAGCCTTGCCGAGGTTGACAGGGGAAGCGTTCTTTTCTGGTTCTGCCGCTGCAACAACGGATGGAACCAGTAAAGCAGCAGCGAGAATGAACGGGATCATTTTTTTCAATGTAACTCTCCTTTTCATGAATAATGGATTACAGTCTTATGCCCAGCACGAAGTTTAACCGCTTGCCTCCTTTCCTTGATAGACCAAGTATAGAAACGAAAACATAAGAAGAACTTAAGCCAATTATTAATAATATCTTAAGAGCGGTAGTTGCAGCTCTCATAGCCATTCTGGCTCACAAAAAACATAAATCTTAAAAAAAGCCAGGGTTTCCACATTATGCGGAGACCCTGGCTTTTATTATAGGGACAGGCGTTTTTATACAGTCTTGAGGAACTCGACAATGGTCAGCAGGCCTTTATCGAAATTCTCCAGATTGAAATGCTCATCCGGTGCATGCAGATTCTCGTCATCCAGGCCAAAGCCCATCAGCACCACCGGTGCTTGAAGAATGCGGGAGAAGCTTTCCATAATCGGAATGGAACCGCCGTCTTTGGTGAAAAGGGCGCGGGTGCCGTATACTTTGCCATAGGCGTCAGCCGCTGTCTGCAGAATGGGGTTCGAAGGGTCGATGTTGAAGGCGCGGGCCTTTTCCATCTGTTTTACCTGGACTTTTGCTCCTGCCTGAATGTTGGCCTTGAGATGAGCCTCAACAACATCCAAAATATGCTGAGGGTCCTGGTCGCCGACAAGGCGGCAGGTGATTTTGGCATGGGCTTCTTTAGGGATGACGGTTTTGCTGCCTTCACCCTGGAACCCGCCGTAGACACCGTTCAGTTCAAGGGTTGGCCGGGCGCCGACCCGTTCCACAAAACTGTATCCTTCTTCGCCGTACAATTGCTCCAGACCAAGCCCTGCACGGATCTTGTCTTCATCCACGCCCTGCTTGGCAAATTCTTCACGCAGCAGCGGGGATAGCTCGGGAACGCCGTCGTAGAAGCCTTCAACGGCAACGCGGCCCTTGTCGTCATGAAGTGAGCTTAGCAAAGAGACCAGCGCATGCAGCGCATTCGGCACACCGCCGCCGTAAGAGCCGGAGTGGAGATCTGTCAATGCGGTATTGACGCTGACCTCAAGCGAGCAGAGGCCGCGAAGGCCGGTGCAGATGGCCGGGCGTCCGCGTTCCAGCAGGGAAGTATCCGAGACCAGCACGGCGTCTGCTGCGAGCTTGTCTTTGCTGGCTTCCAGAAAAGGCGGCAGATGGACGCTTCCAATCTCCTCTTCGCCTTCGATGCACAGCTTGATATTGACCGGCAGGGTGCCTTCCTGCTTGAGAATGGCCTCAATGGCTTTGATGTGCATGAATACCTGGCCTTTGTCGTCGGTGGCTCCGCGGGCGTACAGCTTGCCGTCACGGATTTCCGGTTCAAATGGGGGAGTCGTCCACAGGTTAAGCGGATCAACCGGCTGCACATCATAGTGGCCGTAGACCAGGATGGTCGGCTTGCCAGGGGCATGAAGGTAGTCGGCGTAGATAACCGGATGGCCTGCGGTAGGGTATAGTTCAATGTTCTCCAGCCCGGCGCGCTTCAGGGTATCCAGCAGCCAGTGTGCTGCGGACAATACATCTTCCTTGTGGGTAGAGAGAGCCGAAATGCTGGGGATGGACAGCCATTGCTTCAGTTCGGCCAGCTGAGCTTCACGCTCAGTCTGAAAGTAGGTTTCATAAGACATAGTGAATATGTACCTCCTTGGGTTTCGCTGCGAAAAACCGGCTGAATCAGCCGGCGTAGCGTCACGGCATAGCGCCGCAGTCTTTTTTTGGCAGTGTAATGCCTTCATTATACTGGAGAATCCGCGATGGATCAAAACGCAATCGGCAAAAGCCTGCCAAAGGATCGTTCCAGGAGACCCGCTATCAGCCTCTTTCAGGTTGTTGATTACTTACAGTAACCATGATAAGCTTAGCTGGTTTAAGCCGCAAAAAGGTACTAACGGTATGGCAGGTGCTACAACTGTAGAATAAGGCAGAATCTCCGCATCATGCGGAAGTGACAGGAGCGAAAATGAGTGTCAGCGAATTCAAATAGTAGCCATGACTCCGAAATACAAATGCAAAAGAACAAGGAACAGCCATTATATATTTATACCTACGCCTGTACCGGGGACGAGGAATCCCTGTGCGGAATGGAGCTGCGCTGTCTGTTTGGCCGGGAAATTCCGGCGGCGGTCTTTGGAAGCGGGGTTCAAGTGGATGTAAGCCGCAGTCCGTTTATCAAGGAGCGGATTGATGTCATGTATTCCGGGAACAGCCTGGAGGATATCTATAAGCAGACCGAACAGGTAGAGGTGGAGGGGCAGACGTTCAAGGTGATTTTTGTGAAGACGAACGATTTGTCCCCGGAAGAAAAAATAGAGTACGATGAACGCAGAGCGATCGAGCGGGAAATCGGGTTGCGCATCGAGGGAGAGGCGGATGTGAACCATCCGGAGCGGGTATACGGCATTGTGACCCTGGGCGGAAGCTGGTACTTTGGAGAGTATCATAAGAACAAGGCAACCTGGTTCCGGCAGATGAAAAAACCGCGCAGCTACTCGATTGCACTTAGCACGCGTGTTGCACGGGCGGCGGTCAATATGGCGGTTCCGCATCCTGCAGGTGTAAGAGCGATAGATCCCTGCTGCGGCATAGGCACGGTAATGGTGGAGGCACTGTCCATGGGCATTGACATTGTGGGCCGGGACATTAATCCGCAAATTGTCGCCGGTGCACGCACGAATATTGCCCATTTCGGATTTAACAGCGTGGTTACCCTGGGTGATATTGCGGACATCCAGGAGCATTATGACGTTGCCATAGTGGACATGCCCTATAATTTATATTCGCGGATTACGCCCGGGGAGCAGCTCGCCATTCTGGTCCATACCCGCCGTATTGCTGACCGTGCTGTCATTGTCGCGATTGAAGCGGTGGATGAGATGATTGCTGAAGCAGGTTTCACCATTATCGACCGCTGCGTAGCGAAGAAAGGCGCATTCTCCCGCCATTTGATGCTGTGTGAGTAAACAGGACTTTGTATGCCTATACTAAGGAAAGACGGTGCAGCTATGGAACAGAAGTGGTTAACCTGGGCCAAGGAAATTCAGGCGATTGCCCAGACGGGACTTGCCTATGCCAAGGATGTATATGATATCGAACGTTATCAGGCGCTGCGGGAGCTGAGTGTAGATATTCTGGCGAACTATAGCTTTGAGAGCAAGGAGAAGATCAGGCTTGCCTTTGCGGGCGAGGAGGGTTACTGTACTCCCAAGGTGGATGTGCGCGGTGTGATTTTCCGTGAAGAGAAGATTCTGCTGGTTCGTGAAAAGCTGGATGGCCACTGGGCGCTCCCCGGAGGCTGGGCAGATATCGGACTGTCTCCAAGGGAAGTGGCGGTTAAGGAGATCGCTGAGGAATCTGGCTTTCAGGCAGAGGCGCTGCGTCTGCTGGCTGTGCTGGACAAGAAGTTCCATCACCATCCGCCGGAGCCCTACCATGTGTACAAAATGTTCATCTTATGCCGGATAACCGGCGGCGCTGCGGCGGAGGGCGTGGAGACGAACGGGGTGGCTTTTTTTGCCGAGGATGAACTGCCGGAGCTGTCGGAAGAACGGAACACGAGGGAGCAGCTGCGGATAATGTTCGAATATTTGCGGAATCCTGAGAAGCCGGTCATTTTGGACTAGGGATTTGCATATGCTGTAGGAATAAGATAATTTATAAGTTTTAAATGAGACAAAAACTGGTTAATAATAAATATGTAAGCCTTTACAAGGTGAAGCCGCTGAGCCTTTATATCTAAAAAAATCGCCGAAAATTTAACTTATTGGGCCAGGCGGTCTACATTTTTTCCTCTGCTCTGTCGATAGTTACTTTAGGAGGGGATCGCATGGAACAAGAAGAGTTAAGACTTCCGCTTAAGCAGGAGGGCATGACGCGTCCTGCAGAAGGCAACATTGCCACTGGACTGGTATGGGGCATCCTCATCAGCATTCCTTTATGGGTCTCGGTTATTGGCTGGGTTATGGGCTTCTGGCACTAGAATTAACCGCAGAACTACAACTTACACTACTTGCAACTATACAATGAAGGCTGCCTCTTCGTGATGAAGAAGCAGCCTTTTTGAATGCGCATCTCTGATTATTTGCGGTATACCAGCTCAAAGTTTTCACAGACCACCCGCATGCCCGGATCAAAGGCCATTTTGTAAGCCTTCATTTCTCTTGTGAAATAGGCTTCATGATGATACCGCCACGATTCCAGAGTACGGTCATCCTCACCTTCGGAATAGGCAAATTCCGCAGTCACTTCGTGGAAGGGAACAACCTCGCATTTTGTTGTCCTGATAATTCCCCGCGGCATGCCCTGGCTGTCCAGGATAATGGAATGTCCGCCGATAAAAGGCAAAGGCAGCCCGCGCACTTCGTTCAGCTCATAGTTCATGGCTGTTCCGGTCTTAACACCTTCCAGCACAAGGGCCAGCAGCTCATCTGCCAGCCGGTCATTGTCCGCGAACGCCCAGGCACTGTCGTATAAATCAGCTGCTTCAGGGTGTTCCTCCAGATAGGCCTTCCAATATTCAGCGATTATTTCTGTCATTGTACTCATCTGTCCTTTTCAGTGCTTATTAGTCTGTTTCACTCATCCAGCAGGCATACAGCTCTTCCAGCTTCTCCTGCGCGGCGTCCCGGACGAGCTGCAGCTCCGCGAGTCTGTCTGCATCGCTGGAGATCTGCGGGTCAAGCATTTCCGCATCAATGGAACCAAGCTGCGCCTCGGCGGCCGCGATTATCTCCTCCCAATAGCCTGGGAGACGGGACTTGCCGGGTTTTGAAGCAGACGCAGAGCTGCCGCGTCTGGCTTCGCCGCTGTCCCTGAGCCTGGCCTCTGGAAGGTCAGCCTTAACGGGGCTGCTACCGGACTTAGGGGCATTGTCTGGTTGCAGCTGCCCCTTGCTGTTATTCGAAGAGAGTCCGGCGGCGGCAGCCTTCTCGGCCTGTTTTTCCTTGTAATACTCATAGTTGCCGGAGAATACGGTGAATCTTCCTTCGGCTATGGACCAGAGCTTCCCGAAGCAGCGGTTGATGAAGTAACGGTCATGGGATACCGCCAGCACGGTGCCAGGGTATTCCTCCAGCGCTTCTTCCAGCGCCTCGCGTGAATCGATATCCAGATGGTTGGTCGGTTCATCGAGAATCAGCAGATTCGGGCGGCGGTGCATCAGCACTGCGAACCGCAGGCGGGTCCACTCTCCTCCGGAGAGGTTCGCTATATTCTTGAACACATCGCTTCCGTAAAAGAGAAACCGTGCCAGCTGTCCCCGGGCCTCACCCTCCTCCAGGCCTGCTTCCTCGCGGAAGTACCGCAGCACCGAGAGCCTCCCGTCCTCGGGAACAGCTTCCTGGGCCAGGTAGCCGACAACTGCCCGGGAGGCGAGGGTACAGCTTCCCTCGTCAGGCAGCTCCTGGCCCAGGATAATCCGCAGCAGCGTACTCTTGCCCGCGCCGTTGCCGCCGATCAATGCGGTGGTTTCCCCATACCGCAGAACTTCATTGGCCCCTGAGAAGAGGGGCCGGTCCCCGTAGCTTTTGCCAATCCGGTCAAGAATGACGACCTGATTGCCGGTACGATCCTCCTGCTGCAGCTGCAAATCCATAGCTTTGCGCTCCAGGACCGGACGCTTGACCTTCACCATCCGGTCGAGCGCCTTCTGCATTGAAGCCGCCCGGCGATGGAAGGAAGGGTTCGGCGGATTGGAACGGTTGCCCCATTCGATCAGCCGTTTGATGCTCTCCTGCATCTGTTTAATCTTCTTCTGCTGCTCCTGGTAATCGGCGAACTGCCGCAGCAGCCGGGCTTCCTTCTCAATCTGGTAGCCACTGTAGTTGGTATGGAACGTGAAGGCTTCGCCGTCTTCAATCTCAATCACTTTCTTCACTACGGCATCGAGGAAGTAGCGGTCATGGGAGATCGCCACCACTGTCCCTTCGTAATCCTGCAGGAACTGCTCCAGCCATTCGATGGCTTCCATATCGAGATGGTTCGTCGGCTCATCCAGCAGCAGGATATCAGGACGGCGCAGCAGCAGCTCGGCCAGGCCGACTTTGGTTTTTTCGCCGCCGGAAAGGGAAGAAAAGCGGCGGTCAAACTGTCCGGTTCCGATGCCCAGTCCTGCGGCTACACGCTGGATGGAGGCTTCAATCTCATAGCCCCCAGCCGCTTCGAATTTTTCCTGGAGGGTGCCGTATTCCTTGAGCAGCCGATCAAAGGTCAGCCCGCTGCTTCCGGCATCCGGCTGGGACATGGCCAGCTCCAGCTCCCGCAGGCGGGCCTGCCACTCCAGCGGTTCGGTGAAGCTGCGCTGCAAAACTGCATAAACAGTCTCCCCGTCATTGACTTCCTGAATTTGCGCCAGCAGTCCAACGACACTGCCTTTACGGATGGAGATTTGACCCTGGTCGGGACGTTCCTCCCCGCTCAGCAGATGGAAAAGCGTCGTTTTGCCGCAGCCATTGCGGCCGATCAGGCCGATTTTTTCACCTTGGCGGATATCGAAGGTAATGTCGCTCAGCACGAGCTGGGCGCCGTGGTATTTTTGAACATTTTGGCATGAGATGATCATAGGGATTCTCCTTTTATAAGAATGCCCTGTCGCCGCTTACGTTCATTTCTGGAAACAAAAAGACCGCAGGGAAATTCCCCGCGGCCTTTATGGTTTCTCCGGTCTTAAAGTGTCCGTTGAAGCGCAGGCAGGAAAGGCATTTCACAATATTGTAGTGTTATTGAATTCGTGTAAATGGACAGACTTCTCCCGTTGTCGGCATTTACATGAACGATGCCAGCCATAATATTAATCAGCCGGCTGCTAACACTATTGGTCCGATTGTGATCCATTCCTCCTACACCTCCTTTTTCCAAATTTAAAACCAGTTTAACCAATAACGGCTGAATATGCAAGAGAAAAAGTGCAGCGCCAGTGCATATCTGATGCCATGTGCAAGTAGTATGAGTATATGGCGGAGGATTTTTTGCCAAATCCAATCAGAAAAGGGGACTGGGCAATGGCGATGTTCAACGGGTTGCTGGGCAATGCCACGCAGGTGGCGCTGCCGGAGGTTCAGCGGGAATACGCACAGATTCTTGCCCCGCAGGAAAAAATCGAGCGGGCCTATAAGCTGGTCCGGGATATGTTCATTTTTACGGATAAACGGCTGATTCTTGTTGACAAGCAAGGTGTGACCGGCAAAAAAACGGAGTACCATTCCATCCCTTACAAAAGCATTACGCATTATTCGGTGGAAACAGCCGGGCACTTTGACTTGGATGCGGAGCTATGCCTGTATGTCTCGGGAGGCACGCTGCCGCTGAAGAAAACCTTCAACAAATCCGTGAATATCTATGAGGTCCAGGCTGTGCTGTCCCAGTATATTTTGAAATAACGTGTGGGGTGCACAAACACAATAATGGCAATTACAGGCTGTACAAGCAGGGGCATGCCTTTCCTGCAGGCGACTGCTTGTATTTTTGCATGACGTGGAACAGGCTGAGGAATGCCGCCGTGGAAGGAAGCGCGGTAGGGAGCGTTGCCGCAGCCAGCCATAGACATAGACAGCATAACCGGCGAAAACAAGCGGTTCTAGTGGCGGCCGGGTTTGGCAGCGCAGGCCGGCGCAAGCATATTCGAGAATTCTTGATTGGTCAGCCAGCCGTAGTTTTTGACACCGCTCGTCTGATTTGAAGCCTATTCTATATAATTCACCGGTGTGCAGCTACACTGCGCAATGTGGTTCAGCAGAACTTTGTGCATGGCTCACAAAAAACAGGAGGCAAACATGCGTTTTCGTCTCTCCCGATTGACAAAGGTTTTTGCGGTGCTGTTAAATGACACTAACTTGAGCGACAGGAATGGGAGATGGGCAGCATGACGACAGGTCCTGTAATCGGTACAAAAACGATGGTGGTCAGCCCCCATTACCTGGCTTCTGCCGCCGGAGCGCGGATTCTGCAAAAGGGCGGCAATGCCTTTGATGCGGCGGTAGCAGTCAGCGCCGCGCTCGCTGTGGTCTATCCGCATATGACGGGACTGGGCGGCGATGCCTTCTGGCTTACCTACAGCGCGGGTGAAGGGCGCGTCCGGGCCTACAACGGCAGCGGGCGTTCCGGCTACGGCGTCCGCAGGGACTGCTATGCCGGCGAGGAGGCGATTCCGAGACGGGGGGTGCGCAGTGCCATTACGGTCCCCGGAATGGCGGACAGCTGGTCGGCCGTCCAGCGCGAGTATGGACGCCTGACCCTGGGGGAGGTGCTGGAGCCGGCAATCGGCTATGCCGCCGGCGGGTTTCCGCTGTCGCCGGACCAGTACGGCAACAGTGTGCTCGCCGGAGCGGCGCTGGCCCCGGAAGCCGCGGCGGTCTATCTTCCCGGCGGCGCGGTTCCGGCCGCAGGGAGCAGGTTTGTGCAGCGGCAGCTGGCTGCGTCGCTGCGGCTCCTGGCCGAGGGCGGCCGGGATGCTTTTTATAAAGGGCAGATCGCAGAAGAGATTAGCCAATATATGCAGGCTTCCGGCGGGTATCTCACCCGGGAGGATTTTGCCGGTCACCAGGGGAACTGGGACGAGCCGGTATCTACGGACTACCACGGTTACGCGGTTTATCAGGTCCCGCCGAACTCCCAGGGTTTTACCGCGCTGATGGCGCTGAATATTCTGGAACACTACAATTTTGGCGGCATCGCGCATGGCTCCTATGAATATTATCATCTGCTGGTGGAGGCGCTGAAGCTGAGCTTCCGCGACCGCGACCGGGTGCTCACCGATCCGGCATTCAGCCGGATTCCGCTGGCGCAGCTCCTGGATAAACAGTATGCTTCGCTGCTGGCAGCATCGATTTCCCTTGTGAAGGCGGGTACGCTTAACAGTGAACCGGTGGGCCGGGATACCGCCTATGCGGCAGTTGTGGATGATGAAGGCAACGCGGCTTCTTTTATTCAAAGCCTGTATTTTGAATTTGGTTCAGGCGTTGTGGCCGGGAATACAGGAATTCTGCTGCAGAACAGGGGCTCTTTCTTCTCGCTGGACCCCGGGCATATCAATACGCTGGAGCCGCACAAGCGCACGTTCCATACGCTGATGCCTGCCATGGCCTGCCTTGACGGCAAGCCGGTCTATCTCTACGGCACACAGGGCGGGGAGGGTCAGCCGCAAACCCAGAGCCTGCTCCTGACCCGGATGCTGCATTACGGAATGGACCCGCAGGCGGCGGTGAACGCGCCGCGTTTTGTCTGGGGCAGAACCTGGGGCGAGCCGACCCAGGAGCTGAAGGTGGAGCGCAGGGTTGCACCTGAGGTGCTGAGCAAGCTATCCGAAGCCGGACATCTGGTGCGCTCCGTGGGGGACTATGATGGAATTGTGGGCCATGCCCATGCAATTTCCATCGATGCCAACGGCTACCGCAGCGGGGGCACGGACCCGCGCTGCGATGGCGCAGCTATTGGATGGTAGCTGGAGCTGATGCGGAGGTGGGGCTGTAGCTGGAGTGGAGGTGGGGTTGGAGCTGGAGTGGAGGTGGGGTTGGAGCTGGAGTGGGGCTGGAGCTGAAGTGGAGGTGGGGCTGGAGCTGGGGCTGGAGCTGGAGTGGAGCTGAAGCTTCTCCGGAGGCTGCCTCCCGCCTGTAACTGCATTTTCTACAACTAAAAGCTCGGATATCGGCGTGAAAATAGATTTAATTGCAGTCTGTACAGTTAAATAACACTCATTGTGCCAAAACAAGGTCAACCGCCATTTTTAGCTGTATGAAATACATTTATTTTAAAAAATGGACTTTTACACATCAGTTTAATTGCAGTAAATACACTTATCGGTAATGAGCACATAGGTTCTTTCCAATTTGGTTTGTATGACCAAGAAAAGAAGAGCAAGGGGATATGCGATGGCTGAAGGCATCCGGTTCGTTCGGGAGGGGAGGGGCAGAGATGGCTGTTCATAATCAACATGGAGCATTTATTGAACCGGGGCTTGAGGTAACGGGTATGGGAAGCGGAAAGTTGGCTGGTCTTAGCTTTGCAGTAAAAGATGTATTCGCAGTAGCCGGGCACCGCTCTTCTGCCGGTAACCCGGATTGGCTTCGCAGCCATCAGCCGGCTGCTGTACATTCGGCAGCAGTGAGCAAACTGCTGGAGTCCGGGGCTACCCTGCGGGGAGCCACACATACCGATGAGCTGATGTACAGCCTCGGCGGGGAGAATTACCACTATGGCACGCCGGTCAATCCGCGGGCCAAGGGCCGTATCCCCGGTGGCTCCTCCAGCGGTTCGGCGGTGGCGGTGGCCTCCGGCAGTGTGGATTTTGCACTGGGAACGGATACGGGCGGTTCCGTCCGCGTGCCATCTGCGTACTGCGGCGTGTGCGGCTTCCGCCCTACGCATGGTGCGGTGGAGATGGAAGGCGTGATTCCGCTTGCGCCGGGCTTCGACACCGTGGGCTGGATCACAGCCCGCCCGGAGCTGCTGCTGCGGGCGGGCGAGGTACTGCTCGGAGCAGCAGCTCCGGGCAGTAGGGGAGGCACGATGGGCAAGCTGCACATCGTGCCGGAGGCTTGGGCGCTGGCTGGTGCGGATAGCGCAGCCAGCTTGCAAGACGGCCTGCAGCTGCTGCAGGCCGGTGCAGGCTGGTCCGGCGCGACGGAGATCGCGCCGGAGGGGCTGAAGACATGGATGGATGTCTTCAGGGAACTGCAGGGCGCCGAGATATGGGCGACCCATGGGACATGGATAGAGCGTGCGCAGCCGCTCTTTGGCCCGGACATCGCCGCCCGCTTCGCATGGGCGGCGGGCCTTGCCGGGCAGGATCACAGCCGCGCGCTGCGGATACGCGCGGAGATAGCAGCCCGGCTGCGGCAGTTGCTTGGGGAGGACGGCTGCATCGTCCTCCCGACCGTGCCAGGGCCCGCACCGCTGCGCGGCGGGGATCTGGCACAGCTGGAGAAGGACCGCAGCGGCGCCATGATGCTTAGCTGCATCGCCGGCTTAGCCGGTCTGCCGCAGGTGACGCTGCCGGTGATTGGCCCCTCCGGCTTGCCGCTTGGCTTGTCGGTGATCGGCGGGCATGGGCAGGATCTGCGCCTGCTCTCCTGGGTCCGGGAGATTTGGCGACAAAACTAGTGTTGCATTACAGAGGCTAGTATTGTTCAACAGAAGTGTTGCGCAACAAATCTGGTATTGCCCAACAACCCTAGAGTTGCCCAGCAGAGCTAGAGTTGCCCAACAACCCTAGTGTTGCGCAATCCCCCCTGTCTTCACAATCGTGCCGGGCGGGGGTTTTTAGTAGGTGTAACTGATAGGAGTAATTAGTAGAGGTGAGTAGTAAAAACAAATAGTAAGGGTAAGAGAAAGTAGTAAGGGTAAGAGAAAGTAGTAAGGAGTAAAAGCAAGTAATAAGGAGTAAGGAGTAAGAGTAAGTAGTAAGGCGAAAATTCGAATAGTACTGGAGTGTGCAAAGAGTACTTTTGAAATCGCTTACTCCAACCGGCAAATGATTAAGTGGGAAAGGGGAACTTATTTCCCCAGAAATAAACAATTGTCAGGTTTAAGTGGAAAAAGTAGATTTAATTAGGCAATGTTACTCCATCAGGAGCGAAATGAGTTGAATTAGTGATACTTTTTCCACTTAGTATTGGTGAGCGCAGATTCACAAGCAAATTAGTTATACTTATTCCACTTAACCAGCTAACGAAGCCACGCAAAGATGCCCATGTTACTTACACAATTTTTTTGACGCTGCTCTACACGATGGGATAAGAGCTAAAAGTACCTTTGATTTCTCGGAAAGTGGGTTCCGGTGTGAGATAAGAGGTAAAAGTACCTTTGATTTCTCGGAAAGTGGG
>NZ_FNGM01000004.1:201751-217540 GCF_900102965.1 Paenibacillus jilunlii
TCCGGTGTGGGATAAGAGGTAAAAGTACCTTTGACGTTTCCGCCTGCCTCTGCCTACCACCAACTTCCCCGGATCTTCCCGATACCCTCACAACACTAAGCATCATTACTTGCCGCAGCCTATCCCCCCGCCATCATCCCACGCTGCCCATCCCATCGCCGCCATCCCGCCGTCTATCCGGCCACCGCCATCCCAGTGCCGCTACCATCTCGCCGCTACCATCCCGCCGCTACCATCTCGCCGCTACCTACTCCCATCGCCACCCATCCCGCCGCCACCCATCCCTCCACTAACCTTCTGATGATTAGAGGCACCCTTCCAGAAGCCCATACGATGCCTCCGCTCTAGCTTAGCTCCCCTCCTTCAAAAGAAAAAAGCAGCCGGAAATCGTTAGGGTACGCAAAATTGCGTTATGTTATCTAACATTATTAATTGGTCCTCATTACTTTTTTCTTTTCAACATAGGTATCTTTATTTATAATGTTACATAAAGTGACATAACTAACGGGTTGCAATATGAATTTATAAAGGAGGGGTGGCCATGCATCTTACGGTTGAAGAAGCGTTGTCCGTTTATCCTTTGTCCGAAGCGAAGCTGATTGCCGGTTCGAAGGGGAAACACCGGGTTATCAAATCTGTCAATGTAATGGACGCTCCGGATATCTCCGACTGGATCAAGGAGGGGGAGATGCTGCTTACGACAGCTTATTTAATCAAGGACAGTCTGGAAGATGCTTCGGCTCTGCTCCAGACCTTGAACCGGCGCGGTTCGGCGGGGCTTGGCATCAAGCTGGGGCGCTTTTGGGACGCTGTGCCGGAGAAGCTGATTGCCGAAGCGGAAACACTGAATTTTCCACTGATTGAGCTGCCGTTCCAGTTCACCTTCTCGGACCAGATGAACGGGCTGTTCCGTGCGGAGCTTACGCGCAGCACCAGTCTGCTGCAGAGCATGATGGAGAAGCAGCGGAAGCTGATGCGGTTCGCCTTGCGCTCCGGACGCAGCCGTCCGTTGTTCGAATCGGTATCTGAAGTGATTGAAACTCCGCTCGCTGTGGTCAGCGCCCGCGGGGATGTAGTGTTCAACAATTCGGACAATGCTGTACCACAGCTGCTGGAAGGCTGGCCTTGGCAAAACCGGAATCAGCGCTTCAGGATCGGTGACAAGATCGGGTTCAGGATTCCATTGCTGCAAGGCGGTAAGTGCTCCGGCTATCTTTTATACTGCTCCATTGATCCATTGCTGCTGCCGGTGGAAGAAAGCTTGTTCGTCCAGGGGGCCGATCTGATCTCCTATCATCTTCATTCGGGTTATGAGGATTACTTCGAGCATGCCGAGCATAGGGAGTTCAGCGGACTCCTGCGGCTCTGCCTGAACGGCGGATTGTCCTGTGCTGAAATGGCGCAGGCTGCTTCCAGGCTGGAAGTGGGGCTGCTGCAGGCACCGTTTCAACTGATGCTTACCGATACAGCCGCCTCTGGGGAGGCACGCCAGGCGGAACTGCTGCGTTTGAAAGAGGAATATCTGGAGCAGCCCCTGCTGCGCGAGCTGAATGGGATTCATGTGATGATGAATGAAGGCCTGGTATCACTGTATCCGGCGGGTCCGCACAGTCCTGAACAGTTCCGGGAACTGGTCAATACCTGTTTTGAAAATTTGAAATTCGATAAAGGCTATTATCCCCGGGCCGCACTAAGCAGCTCTAAGGTCAAACCTGAAGGGCTGAAGGAGGCTTTTGCCGAGATCAAGGAATGTATGGGGATGTTCCGGCATTGGGGAGCGCATGGGAATGTTGTGCATTACCGGCAGCTTGAGCTGAATCTGCTGCTTGGACAAATCCCGGCAGAAACCATGGAAAAATACTGCGTCAGTAGCCTGCGGGGCCTGCAAAGCCGGGAACCGGAGTATGTCAGGGAGATGCTGCATACGCTGGAGGTCTATCTGGAGAATGACGGACATGTGAATGAGACGGCCAAAAAGCTGTTTATTCACCGCAATACCGCCACTTACCGGATCGAGAAGCTGAGCGAGCTGCTGGACGTGGATTTCAAAAAAATCAATGACCTGATGCGCCTGAAGCTGGTGTTTATTTTCCGGAAAATGCTGGAGCAAGAATGAGGGGGATTCGTGCCTGTTTAAGCAGGATGCTGTAATTCCCCGGCTATGTGTTCAACGTCGAATAACCGGTGCCCGAAGGTAAAAAAACTCTGTATGCCGGTGGGGTGCAACCCCGTGGTCCTGCATCAGCAACTGGTATGAAAATCGCTGGCCCTTAATCTTGTGTCATGAAATATCACGTATTTTATGTAATCCAGTGCGCTCTGCACAAAATAAACAGCAGTTCTTATCAGATGACACAAACGTATGTTATATAAATTTACGCGGGTGCTGCGGCTCAGTATAGTAGAGATACATTAATGGCAGCAGCTATGATGAGAGATTTACTGGAGGAGGAGAATTATGAAAAAAAGGGGTCAGGCACTATCGTTCAGCTTCGCTGTCATGTTCCTGTTGGCGGTTGTTTTGGCAGGTTGCGGCAGCAACAATAATTCCGGCACAAACGCCGGAAGCACGGAAGCTCCTGCGGCATCGAATGCGGGCACAGCGACAGAGGCGGCAGCAGCAACAGAGCCGGCAGCAGAGAAACCGAGGGTTGCTTTTGTCTACATCGGACCTCCGGGTGACGGCGGTTATACGTATCAGCATGATCAGGGCCGCCTGTATATGGAAAAGGAGCTGGGCATTAAGGCGGACACTGTGGAAAATGTTCCGGAGAGCGCCGATGCAGAACGCATCATCACCGAGCTGGCCCAGAATCATGACATTGTATTTACAACGAGCTTCGGGTATATGGACTATACCCTGAACGTAGCCAATAAATTTCCAAAGGTGAAGTTCATGCATGCTTCCGGCTACAAAACAGCCGCCAACATGGGGACCTACTTCGGCAAAAACTATCAAGGCAGCTACCTGGCGGGTATCGCAGCCGGCAAAATGACCAAAAAGAATCACCTGGGTTATGTGGGAGCCTTCCCGATCAGCGAGGTGATCTACAACCTCAACGCCTTCACACTTGGAGCGCAAAGCGTTAACCCTGGGGTTAAGGTGGATGTGGTTTGGACGAATACCTGGTATGACCCGGCAACAGAGCGCCAGGCGGCCATCAGTCTTTTGGATAAAGGTGCAGATGTGCTGCTGGCTTACCAGGATTCGCCTGCCACGCTGCAGGCTGCGGCTGAACGCGGTGCTTTTGCCGGGGGGAATGACTCTGACATGGGCAAATACGGACCGGATCATTATCTGACCAACCCTGTATGGAACTGGGGCCCTTATTATGTGAAGGCTGTGAAATCCGTTATGGACGGAACCTGGAAGAGTGAGCAGTATTCCGGGGATATGGCTGACGGCATGATCGGTATTGCACCATTCGGCAGCAAGGTTCCGGATGATGTGAAGAAGCTCGTGGAAGACGCCAAAGCCAAAATTATCAGCGGGGAGCTGGATGTGTTCACAGGTCCTATCTCTGACAACCAGGGCAAGGTTCAGGTCCAGGAAGGCCAAAAGCTGACACTTGAAGAGGTTCTGTCCATGAACTGGCTGGCCAAAGGCATTGAAGGCACCATCCCGAAATAACGCTGAAACCAATGAATCACGCAAGGCCTTATGGGTGGGGCGGGTGCCGTACAGACGGAACCTTCCCCACCCGTCCTACAACTATAAGGAAGGGAGCGTCCCACTATGCAGGACCCTTCGGTTGAGATGCGCGGGATCGTGAAGAAATTCGGTTCTGTAACGGCAAGCGATCAAGTCGATTTTTCGGCAAATGCGGGTGAGATTCACGCGCTGCTTGGTGAGAACGGAGCAGGTAAAAGCACAGTCATGAGTATGCTCTCAGGGGTGTACAGAGCGGATGAGGGTGAAATTCTTCTTCACGGCCAGCCCGCCAAAATCCGTTCCCCCAAAGATGCTGCGGTTCTTGGCGTCGGCATGGTCTTTCAGAACTTCAGACTGGTGCAAAGTCTCACGGCAGCGGAAAATATCGTGCTTGGCGAAAAGTCGTCTTTCTGGCGGGGAAGCAAATGGATTAAAAACAAACACAGGGAAATTGAAGCTCTGGCGGAGCAATTCGGGCTGAAGTTTCCGGTGGACCGTCCGGTCTGGCAGCTGTCTGTCGGTGAGCAGCAGCGTGTGGAGATCGTCAAGACGCTCTACCGCGGCGCCGATATCATCATTCTGGATGAACCGACCTCTGTATTGACTCCCGGCGAGGCCGAGCAGCTGTTTGCGACACTGCAGGTCATGAAGCAGGCCGGCAAGACGGTGATCATGACTACGCATAAAATGAAAGAGGTCATGGCCTCCTCTGACCGCATTTCTGTCATGCGCAAAGGTAAAATGATAGCAACCCTGGCCACTGCCGGGACCGATGAACTGGAGCTGGCGCGGCTGATGGTAGGGCGTGAGGTGGAAATCACCCGCCAGGAACGTGAAGCTGCGGCCGGTAAGCCGCTCTTGGTCGTCAGTAATCTGGAGGTTACTGCCGATCATGGCCGCAAGGCGCTGGACGGGATGTCCCTTCAAGTATGTGAAGGGGAGATTGTAGGGGTAGCTGGAGTGGCCGGCAATGGACAGAAGGAACTGGCAGAAGTATTGACAGGGCTGAGAACCTGGAAGAACGGCGATATCATATTTGAGGGTGAGCCGGTAAAATCGGCTTCGGTACGGGGTGCCATTGATTCGGGAATCTCCCATGTGCCGGAGAACCGGATGAAGAGCGGCCTCGCCGGGCGCCTGGGCTCCGTGGATAACCTGCTGTTCAAGTCTTACCGCAGCAGCGACCACTCCAGATTCGGATTCCTGAAGGCGGCCAAAAACCGCTCCTGGTCGCAGGAGCTTGTCGAACGCTTCAATGTTAAAACACCTGAGCTGGATACACCGGTGCAGCAGCTGTCGGGCGGCAATCAGCAGAAGCTGCTGTTCGCCCGCGAGGTCAGCCGCCAGCCGAAGCTGATGGTTGCCGTCCATCCTACCCAGGGACTGGATGTAGGGGCGGCTGCCGGTGTGCATGAGCTGCTGATGGAGCTGCGCAGCACAGGCAGCGGGGTGCTGCTGATCTCCGAGGATCTGGATGAACTGCTCCAGCTCTCTGACCGGATTCTGGTGATCTATAACGGTTCGATTATAGGGGAGAGCGATCATGAGCATGCAGACCGTGAGCAAATCGGCTTGCTTATGGCCGGAATCCGGAACAAGGAGGCAAGCGCCATATGAGTTCCAAAAATGCAAGTGACGCCGTGCTGCTGAATTCCGTTCCGGCCAAATCCGCCAAACGGTTCCCGATGCGCCTGGAGTATGACGCAAGCCGTACCCGTTCCCCCTGGTGGTCACCGATTCTGTCCATCATTTTGGCGCTTCTGCTCTGTGCGGTATTCATTGCCGCCAACGGTATGAGCCCGGTTACTGTATACGACAAAATGTTCCGCGGGGCCTTCGGCACCGCTTACGGCATCACGGAAACGATGGTCAAAGCAATACCGCTGCTGCTCTGCGGACTTGGCATCGCTGTTGCGTACCGGATCTCCGTATGGAATATTGGTGCGGAAGGCCAGCTTACCGTTGGGGCAATGGCTGCTACGGCAGTGACCATTTATTTTCCCGGTCTGTCTTCCTTCTGGTCGATTGCCCTGATGCTCGTATTCGGAACAGCCGCCGGAGCGCTGTGGGGACTCATGACGGCCATTCCGCGGACCCATTTCGGGGTCAATGAACTGATTACCTCGCTGATGCTGAATTATGTGGCGCTGCTGGCGCTGGACTATGTAGTGTTTGGCCCCTGGAAGGACCCTAAGGGGTTTAACTTCCCGGGCTCACCTATGTTCACCGCTGCCCAGTCGCTGCCAGTGCTGGGGACCACAAGACTGCATATCGGGCTGGTCTTTGGCCTGGTAGCCGTAGCCATCTATTATCTGATGATCCGTTTTACCCGCTGGGGCTATGAGCTGCGGTTGATTGGCGCCAACCCCACCGCTGCACGTTATGCAGGAATTCACATCAAAAAGCATATTATTATCGTCATGCTGATCAGCGGCGGTCTGGCCGGCATCGCGGGAATGGCCGAGGTTTCCGGGGTCACCCACAAGCTGATGCAGGGAATCTCGCCGGGCTACGGCTATACGGCGATCATTGTCGCCTGGCTTGCCAAGCTGAATCCGCTGGGCCTCATCGTCACCTCGGTCCTGTTCGGCGGCCTCATCGTTGGCGGCTACAGCGTGCAGACTATCGGACTGCCTTCGTCCATTTCGGAAATGCTGCAGGGTGCAATCCTGTTTTTCCTGATTGCCGGCGAGATGATCCACCGTTTCCGTATCCGCCGGAATGCATAGCAGCACTTCTTAGAGAAGGGAGTTTAACCATGGATTTCACTACACAGTTATTAATAGCCGCCATATCCGCCGGGACACCTTTGCTCCTCGCTACACTTGGCGGCATCCTGAATGAACGGGCGGGCATCATCCAGCTGGGCGCCGAAGGGCTGATGCTGATGGGGGCGGTTACGACCTGTATCGTCTACATCCGCAGCGAAAACCTGCTGCTTGCCCTGCTTGCGGCCATTGCAGTAACCGCCGTATTGGGGCTGGTCCATGCCTTCCTGTGTGTTACCCTGCGCGCGAACCAGACCATGTCCGGCCTGGCGATGACGCTGTTTGGCAGTGGCCTCAGCGCTTACTTAGGCAAGTCCATCAGCGGTATTCCGCTGCCGGGGACTTCGCCCAAGCTGGATCTGGGCTGGGTGAAGGGGATTCCGGTGGTTGGAGATATATTTGGCCGGATGGATAGTCTGACCTGGTTCAGCCTGCTGCTGGTGCTGGTTCTGCATCTCCTGATTCACCGCACGTCCTGGGGTCTGCATTTGCGGGCCGTCGGAGACAGTCCGGCGACAGCGGACGTTATGGGAATTCGTGTACAGCTGATCCGTTACAGCTGCATCACCGCCGGGACGGCGCTGATGGGTCTGGCAGGGGCCGATATGGTGCTCGCCTACGCGCCGACATGGAATGAAGGGCTGACGGCAGGCCGGGGCTGGATTGCAGTGGGGCTCGTCATTTTCGCCAGATGGAATCCGCTGCGTGCATTATTCTGTGCCTATTTCTTCGGGGCGCTCGATTCACTAGGCTTCCGCATCCAGTTGCTTGGCAGTGTTGTTCCACCCTATTTCCTCAAAATGATTCCGTACGTGGTAACCATCCTGGTGCTGATGTACCTCGGTTACCGCAACCGCAATAAGCCCTCCGGCACACCGGAATCACTCGGAACGCCGTACATTCGTGAGCAGCGGTTCTGAATGCCGGAGTGCGGCTCCGGTATATCCAAGCGGATAAGCATGTAGATCATTGATGCAGGGAGCGGACTTTCTGGCATTAAACAGGATTATTTAGGAATGAAAATAACCGGAGAAAGAGGGGAGCCCATGACGAAACCACCATTATTTCTGACCCTGGAAGAGATTAACCGTATGAGCAAGGAAGAGTTTGTGGCGAACCTCGGCGGGATCTTTGAACATTCGCCTTGGGTGGCGGAAGGGGCCTATGAGCATATCCCGTTTCATTCCACAGCCGGGCTGCACAGCATAATGCTGGATACGGCACGGAATGCGGAGCATAGCCAGGTAGAGGCGCTTCTGCGTGCACACCCGGATCTGGCGACCCGGCTGCAGGTTAGCCCGTTGTCGGCGGCAGAGCAGCAGGGAGCGGGACTGGACCGACTGACGCCGGAAGAATTTGCAAGGCTTACGGAATTGAACGCGGCGTACTCGGAGAAATTCCGCTTTCCTTTTATCCTGGCCGTGCGCGGCAAAAATAAGGATGACATCATTCAGTCCATTGAAGCGCGTGTGAACCGTTCACACGGGGAAGAGTGGGAGCAGGCGCTTGCCGAGATCGGCAAAATTACCGCCTTCCGGCTGAACGATCTGATCCGGGAGAAGGAAGCATGAGCGGGCGCCTGACGACTCATGTGCTGGACCTGTCGCGTGGACTGCCGGCCGCAGGGATGAAGCTGCAGCTTTGGAATCTTGCGGAAGGTGCAGGGAAGCTGCTGCGGGAAGCGGAGACGAATCATGACGGCAGACTGGATGCCCCGCTCCTGGAAGGGGCAGAGCTGGTTCCCGGCTGCTATGAGCTGCTCTTCATGGCAGGGGATTATTTTCGCGGAGGCAGGCTGGAGAAACAGCCCGGCGATGCAGAGAGCTTTTTCCTCGAACAGATCCCGGTCCGGTTCAATATTACCCATGCGGCAGGGCATTATCATGTTCCGCTGCTTGTTGCGCCCGGGGGATACAGCACATACCGGGGAAGTTGAGAAGGGCGAGAGCAAATGACCGGAGGTGACCGATTCATGGAGGAAGCATATGAGCTTATTATCAGAAACGGGGATGTTGTGCTGCCCGGGGAAGTGCGCAAGCTGGATGTAGGGGTGCAGGACGGCAAAATTGCCGCGCTGGGCCAGGGGCTTCAGGCAGCAGCGGCTACAACCGTCATTGATGCAGAGGGCCAGTATGTGCTGCCGGGGATGATTGATATGCATGTCCATTTTAATGAGCCGGCGTTTGGTCACTGGGAAGGCTTCCGCAGCGGTTCGGCTGCACTGGCGGCGGGGGGCTGCACCTGTTATGCGGATATGCCGCTGAATGGCAATCCTCCTACGGTGAACAGGGCTGCGCTGCAGCTGAAGGCAGAAGCTGCCTCCGGGAACTCAGCGGTCGATTATATGCTGTGGGGCGGTCTTGTTCCAGGAAATCTGGCAGATTTGGAGGAGCTGGCGGCGGCTGGAGTGACTGGCTTCAAGGCTTTTATCTCCAATCCCGGCGGCGAAGGGGAAGGGCGTTTCCGTGAGGTGGATGACGGGACGCTGTTTCTGGGGATGCGAAAAATCGCCGCGCTCGGCGGCATTCTCGCCCTGCATGCGGAGAGCGAAGATATTACAGCTATGCTGTCAGCGGGGGCTGTCCGCAGCGGGAGGACCGGAGCACGGGATTTCGCGGCTTCCCGGCCGGCGATGGCGGAGCTTGAGGCGGTATCCCGGGCGCTGCTCTACAGTGAGCGTACCGGCTGCCGGCTGCATTTTGTGCACATCAGCACCGCCGCTGCGGTTGAAATGATCCATGCCGCCAAGCAGCACGGTCTGGATGTGACCGCAGAGACCTGCCCGCATTACCTGGTGCTGAATGAAGACAGCATGGAACAGCTCGGACCGGTAGCCAAATGTGCGCCGCCGCTCCGCAGCACGCAAGAGCAGCAAGAGCTGTGGAAGGTGCTGGCGGAGGGCCGGATTGATCTGATTGCCTCCGACCATTCGCCTTGTCCGCCGGAGCTTAAGTTTGATCCGGGTTTAACCTTCTTTGAAGCCTGGGGCGGCATCTCCGGGGCGCAGAGCAGCCTGGAGCTGATGTTCCACGAAGGCGTGCATATGCGCGGTTTGCCGGTCACCCAAGTCTCGGCGCTGCTGTCGGGGCAGCCTGCACGGCGTTTTGGACTGGATCACCGCAAGGGCTCCATCGCTCCGGGACTGGACGCCGATCTGGTGCTGCTGAACCCCAAAGCCAGTTATACGCTGGCTGCCGGGGATCTGCTCTACCGGCACAAGCACAGTCCATATATTGGGATGACCTTATCCTGCAAGGTCACAGCGACGGTCTGCCGGGGGAATGTGGTATACACCGCTGAACAAGGAGTGGTGTCAGCGGACAAAGGAGAGTGGCTGCAGATCTATAGCGGCCAGAAGGCTCCATGAAGAAGCCGGTCATTCAAGCCCCGGCCGCGGATATGCTGAAGCTGCTAGAGGAGCTGGCAGCATTCAGTGCCCCGGGGCCGGGGGTTACCCGGCTGCTGTACACGCCGGAGTGGAGCGGGGCACAGCGTTTTTTGCAGGAGCAAATGGCTGGACTCGGGCTTGAGGTTCATACGGATTCCGTTGGCAACGTCTTTGGACGGTTGAACGGATCACAGCATTCCGGCAGCGTTATTCTAACCGGCTCGCATATCGACACTGTTGTGAACGGCGGCAAATATGACGGAGCTTACGGAGTGGCTGCCGCTGTCACTGCGCTGCACTATTTGGCGGAGACGTTTGGGCCGCCGCTGCGGACGCTGGAGGTGGCTGCGTTCTGCGAGGAAGAGGGAAGCCGCTTCCCGCTGACATTCTGGGGCTCGGGCAATGTAACGGGCCTCTATGACGGAAGCGCGGCAGATTCCATTGCCGATCCGGAAGGTGTTACACTAATGGAGGCAATGAATGCCTGCGGACTGGGTGCCGGAGGCAGCCGGACTGCCAGTGAAGAGTCTTCCGGTAGAGGCGCGGATTCCGCCCGGAGAGAAGACATCGGGATGTATATTGAGCTGCATATCGAGCAGGGCATCCTTCTGGAGCAATCGGCAGCGCAGATTGGGGTTGTCCAGGCGATTGCCGGCCAGCGGCGCTTCACCGTGAAGGTGACGGGCACGGCCAATCATGCCGGGACAACGCCGATGGGGCTGCGCCGGGATGCGCTTGCCGGTACAGCGGAGATGCTGTGTGCGCTGGAGCGGTCCGCTGCGGAAGCGGGAGCGCCGCTCGTAGCAACCGCCGGCAGGCTGGAGGTCATTCCGGGCACGCCGAATGTGATCCCGGGCGAAGTCCAGTTCACGCTGGACATCCGCCACAGTGAGGCAGCGCGGCTGGAGAGCTTCTGCGCTGCACTCGCTGCAGCGTTCAGAGAGATTGCGGCGCGGCGCGGGCTTACGCTTGAGCTTGTGCCCACGCTGGCTACCGCTCCGGCACCGATGAATCAGGCGCTCTGCGGGGCGCTTGAACAGATCTGCCTGGAGCAGGGGAGAAGCTTCCGCCGCATGGTGAGCGGGGCGGGGCATGATGCCCAGCTGTTCGCCCCGGAGTGTCCGGCGGCGATGATCTTTGTGCCGAGCCGGGCGGGAATCAGCCATTCGCCGGAGGAATATTCTTCGCCGGAAGAGCTGGCGGCCGGGCTTAATGTCCTGACGGCACTGTTATATAAGCTCGCCTACGAGGCAAGCTGAACCTATAGAGGGAGAGATGATCATGAAGCGGTACGAAGATTTGTCGCCGTCCCTGCGGTGCATTATGACCCCGGGGCCGGTGGAGGTCGATCCGCGTGTGCTGCGGGCGATGTCTTTTCCGGTACTCGGCCAATTCGATCCCGAATTTACGGACATTATGAATGAGACGATGGGGATGCTGCGTGAGCTGTTTGCGACGGGAAATCAATGGGCTTTTCCCGTGGACGGCACCTCCCGCTCGGGTATTGAGGCCGTTATGGTCAGCCTGATCGCGCCCGGGGACCGGGTGCTGATTCCGATTTTTGGCCGGTTCGGGCATCTACTGCATGAGATCGCCGAACGCTGCGGGGCCAACGTGTTCACTATTGAAAAGACCTGGGGCAGCGTATTTGCCCCGGAGGAAGTCATTGCTGCGATACGGAGCTTTAGCCCCGATGTGGTGGCGATGGTTCATGGCGAGACCTCGACAGGCCGGATGCAGCCGCTGGCGGAAATCGGGCGGGCGTGCCGCGAGCACGATGCGCTGCTGGTCGTCGATGCTGTGGCGACCATCGGCGGCGTGCCGGTGGAGACGGATGCCTGGATGCTGGATGCCGTCATTGGCGGCACGCAGAAATGCCTGTCCGTCCCGTCAGGCATGGCGCCGGTCACCTATAACGAACGCGCCGAAGCCAAGCTGATGAAGCGCAAGCAGGTAGAGCGCGGACTGCGCACCGGCGGCGCTGCGCGCAGCGAACTGCCTGTGGTGGGCAGCAATTATTTTGATCTGGCCATGCTGCAGGATTACTGGAGTGAACAGCGGCTGAATCACCATACAGAGATGACCTCCATGCTCTATGCGCTGCGGGAAGGTCTGCGGCTGGTGCTGGAGGAAGGGCTGAAGGAGCGCCATGCCCGGCATGTCCGGCACGAACAGGCACTGGTCGCCGGACTTACGGCAATGGGGCTGAAGCTGTATGGCGACCCGGAGAGCAAGCTGACGGTCGTGACCTGTGTGCTCATCCCGGAAGGCGTAGACGGCGAATCGGTCAGGGCCATGCTGCTTGAGCGCTTCGGCATTGAGATCGCCAGCTCGTTTGGCCCGCTCAAGGGCCTGATCTGGCGGATTGGCACGATGGGCTTCAGCTGCCGCGAGAACAATGTGCTTCGTCTGCTGGGAGCGCTGGAGGCCGTGCTGCAGCGGCACGGTTATGCAGTTCCCTGCGGGCTTGGCGTACAGGCGGCGCTTGATGAATATGAGGTTTAAACCGGGGTGAAACATCCCGCTATATAGATTGAACTTGAAAAACTAACAAAGGGGAAAAGGGATGGAGGGGAAGTTTGGATACTTACGGAGCGAAAGCGTCCGCCTGAGAGCTTTCCGCAGGAAAGCTGGCTTCGTAAGCATATGCTTTGTCTGCGGATTTCCACCGCGAACAGCCTAACAATCAAGAAATCTGCAGACGGGCAGCGGCCGGAAGTCCAAACATTCTCCGTAGTCCCGACGAAGTCCCTAATGTTTATATCTTTAGTTCACTCTATATAGTATGCCTGCACAACCCCCCGCAGGCTGTCCCGGGGGCGGCAGTAAATAGATGTTGGATTCTGAAACGGCTGCTGGTCCCGGGGGGAACAGTGAGGCCGTTTTTGCTGAATATATGGAAGTGGATGTATACTGGATAGAATCTGAAGGAGTGAGAGACATGTCTTTTATAAGAAAACCGCTCGCGGACTGTGTGCCGGAGCTTGTGGCCACCGCCCGCGGCGATTTGCCCGCTACTCTGGTCATTACCGGGGGCAGGCTGGTCAATGTTTGTTCCGGTGAAATTTTGGAGGGGATGTCCGTTGCTGTACAAGGTGGACGCATTGCCTACGTTGGTAAGGACGTCTCGCACATGATCGGCGAAGGCACCCGGGTAATCGAAGCCGCCGGGAGATACATCGCTCCGGGACTGCTGGACGGACACTGCCATATTGAGAGCACGCAGCTCACTGTAACCGAATTTGCCCGGGCGGTGCTTCCGCTTGGGACAACGGGCGGCTTCTTCGACGCGCATGAGATTGCCAACGTGTTCGGACTGAAGGGCATCCGGCTGATGCTGGAGGAGATGCGCGGAACACCGCTGGCTGCCTACATGCAGGTTGCTTCCTGTGTGCCTTCTGCGGGTCCGGAATTTGAAACAACCGGCGCTTCCATTGGGCCGGAGGAGGTAGCGGAGGCGTACACCTGGGGCGAGGATGTGATCGCGCTGGGCGAAGTAATGAATTTCCCCGGTGTGGTCTACGGAGACAGTAAAATGCTCGGGGAAATTCAGGCAACCCTGCGTGCCGGCCGGGTGGTGGATGGGCATTTCACCTGGCCGGCGGATGACTGGAGACTGCCTGTGTACGCCGCCGCCGGCGTGACCGGCGATCATGAGTGTGTTACAGCCGAGGATGTGATCGAGCGCGTCCGTCTGGGCATGTATGCCCAAATGCGCCGCGGCTCCGCCTGGCATGATGTGGCGAAGACGATCACTGCGCATACGGAGCATGGGCTGGACCCGCGCCGGATGCTGCTCGTGACCGATGACCGCAGCTCGGAATCGCTGCGCGATGAAGGCCATATGGATTTTGTGGTGCGCCATGCCATCTCGCAAGGGGTGAAGCCGGTTACCGCTTTTCAGATGGCGACGATCAACACGGCCGAGCGCTTTGGAGTTGCCCGTGATATCGGCTCGATTACTCCCGGCTCCTGCGCCGATATGATTTTACTGGATGGAAATCTGGCGGATGTGCATGTGGTGATGACGATTGCGGCAGGTGTTGTAGTTGCTGAAAATGGCATCATGACCGCTTCGCTTGCGCCATATACCTATCCAGGTGAGGTGCTGGCTTCGGTGCATTTACTGAAGCTGCCTGTGGCAGAGGATTTTGTGATCCATGCGCCGCTTGAATCAGGCAGTCTCTCAACCCGGGTTATCCGGGTCATTGAGAACCATGTGGAGACAGAGGAGCTGATCCTGGACCTGCCGGTCGCAGAGGGCAGACTGCAAGTAGGAAACGGCCTGTGCAAAATAGCTGTCTTGGAGCGCCACAAAGGGACCGGCAACAAGTCGGTTGGTGTTGTAGCGGGAATCGGCTTCCATGAGCCTGCGGCCATCGCCATGACCGTTGCCCATGACAGTCACAACGTGCTGGTGATTGGCAATGATGATGAGCTTATGGCACAAGCGGCGGGGGCCGTTGCAGAAGCTCAGGGCGGTGTGGCTGTGATTACCGGAACCGGAACCACGCTTTTTCCGCTGGCTATTGCCGGACTGATGTCCACCCAGCCCTTCGAAATTGCAGCGGCTCAATCTGCGGCGGTCAGCAAAGCGCTGTATGATTCCGGCTGCACGCTGAATTATGCCTTTATGACCCTGTCCCTGCTCGCGCTGGCCGTGATCCCGACACTGCGTATTTCCGATAAAGGCCTGGTCCGTATCTCACCGGAAGAGGGAATCGGGCTCGTATCCTTGTTCGTCTAACTTCAATATCCGGTCCTAATCCGGTCCTAGGCGATGGGGTGTCTGCAGTCATCATTTTGACTGGAGCACCCCATTTTTGTGTAGGAATAAAAGCTTAACAGGGTCAGTTTGTTTGGTCTTATCAGACTCTTTTGGCAGCCAAAAGTAACGATTTTGTAAACAAAACCTATAAATTAACCATTTCATCACATTATGAAACATATTTTAATAAATTTTTTATAAAAACATTAACAATCTGCAGGAAATAGACGATAATATTTTTAAATTAATTAAAATTATTGCATATTGTGAAGATAACAAGGTACGGAAAGACCAAATATGTGGAACGGGGTGTATGAAATGATGAGATTAGACACACAGGACATCGTGAATATCACCAGAAAGCAAATTGCTGCGATTTTTAAAATAGAGCCGGTCGAGCTGAGATTCGTCAATGATTTTCAAGGGGAGCAGTATCTGCTTACGAATGATAAGCTGCACCTCAGCAACCAGCACTACTGGGCCAAAGTCATGGATTGTGTTTTTGACAGCCACACCCGTCCGGTTCTGATGTGCGAGGTATTGTACTTCCTGAGGAGCGAATTTTTGGAAAGTGATATCAAGCTCCGCTTTTCTTATGATTTTGCCGAAGGAGCCAATGGTGCGGCGATGGCCTGGGCCGAGGTCAGCTTCAATGATTCGCCGGAATTGCAGCCGGAGGAAATTGCCGAATTAATCGATTTTGCACTGTCGCTGCAGGATAAGCAATGGTTCGAGGAATTGACCGCCAAATACAAGCAATTGACCGTATGAGAGTACCGTTCATTCATAGCTTCCTTTCGGAATCAGGTTAACAAGCCGCTTCTCCCGCATTACTATGCGCGGACGGGCGGCTTGTTTCTTTTGAATTATAGGGATTTATATGTCCATTCTTTAGATTATCCTTCAACTCCCGCTGAAACGGTGCCATCTTTAATAAGTACGCAGCCGTTTCTGCTTGAAGTATTGGGAACTATGGCCTTCCTTCATTGAGAAATGGCGGAGAGAGAGTTAGTCATGAACTTAGATGGGCTTAAAAGCGCGTTGCCGAGGTGTTAGTGGGAAAAAGTAGACTTATTTCGAAGGGAATCACTGAGTGATGAAATGAGAGGTATAAATACCTTTGGTTTAGCCGGAAGTGGGCGACTGAGAGGAATAAGAGGTATAAATACCTTTGATTTGGGCAGAAGTGGGCAACTGAGAGAAATGAGAGGTA
>NZ_FNGM01000004.1:217685-322603 GCF_900102965.1 Paenibacillus jilunlii
ATACCTTTGAGTTGGCCAGAAGTGGGCGACTGAGAGAAATGCGAGGTAAAAATACCTTTGATTTAGCCAGAAGTAGGCAACGGAGAGAAATAAGAGGTATAAATACCTTTGGTTTAGCCGGAAGTAGGCGACTGAGTGAAATGAGAGGTATAAATACCTTTGAGTTGGCCAGAAGTGGGCATCGAGTAGGGTCCCTTCTTGGTGGTGTCGTAATCCCGGGAATACCCTACTTTGTTGGTGCCTGACAAGGCACCAAAACTTGGTGCACAACTTTCTTTACGCCATCTGAAAAGGGAATCGGCCGGATTAGTGATCCTTTTTCCAACTAACGCTTGCGGAGAGAGGGTATGGGAGAATTGAAGTTCACATTTTCCATTTGAGCCTGTTGCCTGGTTCAGCAAGCATGAAATTACAGGGGGAAGCATAGGCTTACCAGTCAGCGTGAAGTGCAAGGTCCCCCGGTAGCTCCAATGGCTGTGCGGCCGCAGCCGTTTTGCTCTGATTAACCACATACACGGAATGCCTCTAGATCCAGCCTTGGGCATTCCGTTCTACCAGCTCTGCCAGAAAGCTGAGCCACTCCTCATTGTCGTTCAGGCACGGTGCAGCAACCAAGTCTTCCGGCTGCCCGCCGCCAGCGGCAAAAAGCTCCCGTCCTTCGACTTCCAGCTCATGCAGCGTTTCCAGACAGTCGGTCGTAAGGCCCGGGGAAAATATCATAGGTCTGCGGATACCGCGTCCGGCGAGCTCCTTCAGGACTTCAGAAGTAGAGGGACCGATCCATTCCTCCCGTCCGAAGCGGGATTGGAACGCGGCCTGCCAGCATCCCGTCTCCCAGCCCATAGCCTCCGCAAGCAGTCGCGCCGTTTCCAGACACTGCAGCGGGTACGGATCTCCGGTATCTGCATATCTGCGGGGAATGCCATGGAAGCTCAGCACATAATAATCAGGCGGAAGGCTTAAGCGGCTTATCTGCTGCATAAGATGCTCTTTCATCGCCCAGATATATCCCGGCTCATTATAGTAGGCTTCCATGAAACGCAGTGCGGGCACAAACCGTTTGGTGACCGGTCCGCCGGCACTGCGCCGTCCGAGAGCGGCAAAGCTCGCGGCATCATAAACCGAAGCGGTTGTGGTAGAAGAGTATTGCGGAAAAAGCGGAACGACGATCATTCGTGTGACGCCGGCCGCTTCCAGCTTGCCCATTGCCTGTTCCATGCTTGGCGCACTATAGGCGAGTCCCAGTTCAACTAGATAACGGCTGCCAAGCAGCCGCTGAAGCCCGGCACGCTGGTCCAGGGAATGAAGCAGCAGCGGCGATCCATCCTTTTGCCAGATCTGGCTGTACAGCAGTGCGGAGCGGCGCGGCCTGACGCGCAGAATAATACCCCTCAGCAGGGGCTGCCAGAAGAGTGGCGGGTAATCGATAATCCTGCGGTCTGACAAAAACCGGCGCAGATAGGGCCGGACAGCCTTGGCAGTGGGAGCTTCCGGTGTTCCAATCTGAGCGAGAATCACACCGATAGGAGCGGGGGTCAGCATAACAAAAGACTCCTTTCTATCAACTTGACATCACTCCAAAATATCACATCCATTATTGAGAATACAATATAAGGAATCACATGATTATCATAAGACGGAGTAAATGGGAGAAAATGAGAGGAAAAATAAGCTTGTCTTTTGTGTTAATTGTGAAAAAGTGATGTTTCTTATAGGGTGTGTGATTTTGTATACAGAGAAGCAAAGGATAATTTTGATAGTATCAAGCCAGAAATTTACCGCAGGCAGACTTAAATCCTTATATGTGAATTAATTCACCTTTAGCGATACATAGAAAATGGATGCATCTTTTCGTACACGGGATGGGTCGCGCAAGATCGGGAGAGGGGGGATGGCCTCTAATGTCTTATGAAGGGGCTTTCATAAGAACAGAAGAGAGAGACTATGAAGAAGCTTGGATTTGAAAGGCTACATACTACTGGGGATATGATAAAGGAGAATACTCATTGAAAAAGTTAATTTCTTTGACTGTCAGCGCAGCATTGCTGCTCGCGCCACTCGCGTATACGATTAATGCACCTGCCTTGCATCTAAAGGTGGATGCGGTTTCAGCGGCTTCGGAGGAAGCACCTGCGGCTACTGCCAAGCCAGCTGCACCAAAACCGACAGCGAAACCAACGGCAAAACCAAAGCCTACGGCAAAACCAACAGCGAAACCCAAACCAACCGTGAAACCAACACCAAAGCCAACAGCGAAACCAACGCCAAAAGCAACGGCTAAACCAGCAGCAACAGCGAAACCTGCCGCGACCGCAAAACCAACGGCAACAGCTAAGCCTGCCGGAACAGCCAAGCCTGCCGGAACAGCCAAGCCTGCCGGAACAGCTAAGCCTGCCACAACAGCCAAGCCTGCTGCAACAGTGAAACCAACTGCTACCGTTGAGCCAGCAGCAACTGCTGCACCAACGGCAGCCATTACACCGGCAGCGACCGCAAAACCCGTAACGGTTAAGCAAAATGTGTATCAGGACGGAGTGTACGTAGCTTACGGCAATGCTTACTCCAAAGGTACCGAAGGCGCTAAGGTAACCATTAAAGACGGTAAAATTACTGACATTGAGCTGCTGAGAACCAGCCCGAAGCTTATCGACAGAAATGCCCGCGAGAATTACAGCGGCGTGTGGGTAGCCTACAAGCTGATGAAGGACAGACTGCTTGGCCAGACCAGAGACAGCGCAGCAGCAGTGGATGCGGTTTCAGGCGCAACACGCTCCAGCAACGGCTGGAAGCTGTCGGTCGACAGAGCGTTTGAAAGAGCGCTTAAGGTCAAACCAGCGGATGCCGCTTATTTTGAAGGCGACCATATGGGAGTAGATCCGGAAGGCAAATATGCTGTATTCGCCAGCTATGATGCTAATAAGCTTACTGCGGTGAAGCTGTATCCGCTGACTGCAGCCGGAGATTTCGCGGACGAAAAAACCTACACTCCAGAACAAACTGCAGCGATTGCCGCAATAACACCTGTACTGCTCGCAAACGGTTCTTCCGCCCAGCCGGTTGCCGGCTTCGAAGCGGAGTCCAAGGCTGCCGTCAAAGCCTTCTGGGATGCAGAACAAAATGCAAGCATCAACAACACCTCAGCGTATATTGACGGATTCTATTCTTCCTACGGTACTGCTAGAAGTGTGGGCGTAGAAAGAGCAGATGTGGTGATCCGCAATGGCAGGCTGGTTGATGTGAAGCTGTACAGACTGGGCACCAACCTGATCGACAGAGGCGCAACCGCTTATGCTGAAGTAGTAAAGGCCAACGCTCCAATGACGGCCAAACTGCTTGCAAACGGTTCTTATATCGCTAATTATAATGAGAAGGTAGACGGAATTTCCGGCGCCACCGAAAGCAGCCATGGCTGGAACCAGGCTGTAGAAAGAGCTTTTGAGAAGGCTCTGAGGGTTCCGGCCGCCGGCCAGTACTTTGACGGCAAAATTGCCGGTGTGGACAATGCGTCCAAGATCTTTATGCTTGTTGATGTAGCAGCAGACCAGGTAACGGCCATCAAATTAAGCTTGTTCGGAACAGACGGCAAACTGGTTGCAGACGACAAGCTGACTGCTGAACAAAAGACTCTGGTTGAACAATTGACTGCAGGACTTCTTGACAAAGGTGTGCAAATCGCTGACATTACTGGTCAAGAAGCGCTGACTGCAGCGGCAAGAGCCGCACTGACAGACGCTTTGACGAATGCTTCCAAAGAACAGGGCGCTTACAAAGACGGTACCTTCACTGCCTATGGCGACGCTTATGACAAAGGAACGAACAAGGCTGACGTTACTCTGCGCAACGGCAAAATCGTAAATGTTGCTCTGAGCCGTGTAGGCATGAATATGGCTGACCTGGGCAAAAACGCTTATGCTGAAGTGCAAAAAGCCCTTCCGCAGCTGACAGCGGGCTTCCTTGCTGCAGGCACAAGAGAAGGTGTGCAGGAAGTGGATGCGGTATCCGGGGCAACCAGCAGCAGCAATGCTTTGAAAGCTGCGGTGGACAGAGCATACGGCAAAGCTGAAGTGGTTGAAGCCGGCAAAGCCGCTTACTTTAACGGAACTTTCATTGGTGTAAGCACCGACAAAACTGTAAATATAATGGTTACTGTAAAATATAACGTCCCAGTGACCATGATCGTGAATTATCTGGATGCAGCAGGCAAAGTAAAAGCTTACGATCAGCTGACTGAAGCAGAAAAGGCTGTGAAGGCAGAGATCGAAAATACTTCGGCCGGCAATGGCCTGCACAAGTATGGATACCGTGCAGCGGCATTCGGCAGCAATGATGCGGAGAAGGAAGTCTCCGCCAAAGCGGTAGAGGCCATCAAAGCTGCACTGGAAACAGCAGGGAAATAATTATTTTCCAGGAACATCACTAAAGGGTTGTTTCGGGTCATCCACATGGCCTGGAACAACCCCTTTTTTTGGTATGTCAGAAAGTAAATATTGGGGTCCCGGCAAAATACCTGAATCAGCTTCCATGCAAGGGCCCCGCTTTGGAGGTTATTTGATGACGTATATAAACAAGATTTTCGAAGCTGGCGGAATTGGGTAAAAACGGCTTGTGTTGGGACGAGGGCATAATTAGAAATAGGAATCGTATAGTAATTAAAGGGATTTCGGAGATGAATGTCTAAAGTTTAATATACACAAACAGGCTTAGGTCCTGTTAGTAATAGGAGGCTCCAAAAATGACACTAATTAAACAGCTATCTCCACAGGATGAATTTGTCGGCTTTTATCTGCTGCGAGAGCTGGCAATCAAACAAACAAACGGTACTCCTCCAAAGGATTATTTTGATATTGTTCTGGGTGATTCCAGCGGCCAGATCTCGGCCAAGTACTGGGATGCAAGCACGGCGGATAAAGAGACCTTTTTCCCGATGGCACTGGTGAAGATCCGCGGGATTGCGCATACGTACCGTGAGAAGCTCCAGGTGAAAATAACCAAGATCAGACTCGCCAATGATAGTGACAACGTCTCTCTCACTGATTTTATCAGGTCGGCCCCGATCCGGCCGGTTGATCTGATTCATACGATTAAAGGCGTGATGGCGAGCATCACTGACCGTGAGATCGCAACGATCGTATCTTTTTGTGTGGGGAAGGTGGAAGAGAAATTAATGCATTATCCGGCGGCCAAAACCCATCATCACGCTTATTTTGCCGGACTTGCCTATCATATGGTGCGGATGCTGGAAATCGGCGAGTTTCTCTGCAAGCAGCGTCCGTTCCTGAATCCCGACCTGATGAAGGCGGGGATTATTCTGCATGATATCGCCAAGCCGGAAGAGATGATTTCGCAGTTCGGGATTGTGTCTGATTACAGTGTGCAGGGTAAGCTGATCGGGCATATCTCCATGGCTTCGAACTGGATTACCGAGGCCGCGATCCGCTCCGGCATTGATTTGGAATCGGAAAAAGTGCTCGGCCTGCAGCATCTGGTATTATCCCATCACAACCTGGGTGAATGGGGCAGCCCGGTGCAGCCGCAGACGGCGGAGGCCGTGGCCCTGCATCATATCGATGCGCTGGATGCGAAGCTGCAAATGGTAGAGGATGCGCTGGATACGACACCTGAGACGGAGGAATGGACCCCGTTCATCCGGGGGCTGGAGAATAAGGCTGTGTACCGGATGAAGATTTAATTTTCCAGTAGAATAACTTAAGTCTTTGGCAACGGCTTTAGTTGCCGATATTCATGATAACGGCCACCTGCTTTGAGCAGGTGGCCGTTTTAATACTTGCCAAGAAACTTGGCCTTGCCCCGATTATGCCCGCCCCAAGCACAATTTTGCTGATGTACCGCATCAGCTCCGGCCCAGGCCCAAGTAGAAGGGACAACCTGTTTATCCTCTGCTCTCAACGCTATTCTGAGAGAAACAACGCTGTGGATTTATATGCCAAAGGTTTAACATGTCAAAGGATTGACATATGTTAAACCTTTGACATATAATCGGATTAAAGATGATTTGAAAGTGCTTCCAAATCATTTTTATACAAACTACCGATGGGGGAATGTACACATGAAAGGATTTAAAAAGGTATCTTTAACAGCGCTTACTTTGATAGTATCCGCCTCTTTGTCTGCCTGTGGAAGCAGCGACAGCAAATCCACCGCCTCTTCAGATAAATCCGGCACGGATAATGGTGTCAAGATCACTTTGCTTAATTCCAAAGGTGAAATTCAAACCCAATTAGAGGATGCGGCCAAGAGCTTCCATGAGGCATATCCTGACATTACACTGGAAATTCAGCAAGTGCCTAGCGGCACATCGCCCTTTGAAAGAGCTTCCACGCTGTATGCCTCCGGTAATCAGCCTACCATGATTATGCTGGATACAGGGGATGTAGCCAAATTCAAGGACCATATTCTTGATCTGGGCGATGCGAAGTGGAATAGCGATGCTATTGACAGCGCGCTTGATCTGACTACGTTTGAAGGCAAAAACTATGCTTTCCCGCTGGCGGTTGAAGGGTATGGCCTGATCTACAACAAAGCAGTCCTGGATAAAGCTGTAGGAGGGAACTTTGATCCTGCTTCGATCAATACGACTTCTTCACTAGAGGAGCTGTTCAAAAAAATAGAAGCCAGCGGAAAGAAAGCCCTCACTATTTCTCCGATGGACTGGTCGCTTGGCGCACATTATCTTCCTCTTGCTTACGGAGGGCAGAGTAAGGACAGCACGGAGGTTGCCGGCTTTATCAGCTCCCTTAGAGCAGGAACTGTGGATTTGTCCTCCAACAAGGTATTTAACGGGCTGATGGACACCTTCGATGTGATGATGAAGTACAACATGGATCAGGCCTCTCCGCTTTCTCCAACTTATGAGAAGGGACCTGAAATGCTGGGTAAGGGTGAAGTAGGCATCTGGTTTATGGGCAACTGGGCATGGCCGCAGATCAGCGGCTTTGATACAGCCAACAAGCAATATGGCTTCCTCCCTGTGCCCGTCAGCAATAATCCCGATGATTACGGCAACGCCCAGATTTCTGCTGCTGTAAGCAAACGTATTGTTGTAGACAAGGAGAAGACGACACCGGAGCAGCAGGCGGCAGCCAAAAAATTCTTTGACTGGATCGTGTATGAACAAGCCGGACAAGATTTCCTGGTGAATAAAGCCAATATCGTCCCTGCCTTCAAGAATATTACTATGGAGACACCAGATCCGTTAGGCAAGTCGATTCAAGCCTATTTGGCCGCAGGCAAGGTGGAGCCGTCTCTGAGCGATCTGCCGGCCGACCACTGGACCAAGGTGGGGGCATCCATGCAGAAATATTTGTCCAAGGCCGGTGACCGGGCTACTTTGGCCAAAGAGATTGAGGACTATTGGAAAACAGTAAAGTAATGTGATTCTGCCGGCGGGGCTGTTTCCGGTCCTGCCGGTTTTCAACACGAAGGAGAGTGAACATGCGATGATTGGAGAAAAAGGCTTTTGGAACCGGCTGCGGCTGCGGCTTCTGTTTACTGGGCCTACCTTGTTTGCCTTTTTGGCCGTAATGATTGTTCCTTTTATATACGGCATTTACTTAACCTTTACGAGCTGGGACGGCATTTCTGTTGCACATACTTTGGTCGGCTTCCGGAATTACGGATCGGTTTTTGCGGACGCGGAATTTTGGAGCTCCTTTGGGCTTACCCTCAAATACGTGCTGTTTACCGTGGTGCTCACCAATGTATTGGCCTTTATGCTTGCTTACGCGCTTACCAAAAGTGTCAAGGGACAGAATGTTTTCCGGGCGGGATTTTTCATGCCAAACCTGGTGGGCGGTATCGTGCTGGGTTTCATCTGGCAATTTATTTTTAATAATGTACTGGTCTACCTGGGGCAGAAAGCCTCCATCGGCATCTTCAGCGCATCCTGGCTGGCTGAACCGGACAAGGCCTTCTGGACGCTGGTCATTGTTACCGTATGGCAGTATGCCGGATATATGATGGTGATCTATGTGGCGGGTTTAACCGGTGTGCCTGCCGATATTCAGGAAGCCGCCAGCATCGACGGGGCCAACAGCTGGCAGAAGCTGATCCGCATGACTATTCCCATGATGGTGCCCTCGTTTATCGTATGCCTTTTTCTGTCACTACAGCGTGGCTTTATGGTCTATGATTTGAACTTGACTCTGACTAAGGGCGGCCCATTCGGCTCCACGCAGCTTGTGTCCATGCATGTGTACCAAAAAGCCTTCTTGTCGCGTGACTACGGTGTCGGCCAGGCTGAAGCGTTCGTCCTGTTCCTGCTCGTGGCCGTAATCACACTGCTGCAGGTATATTTCAGCAAAAAGATGGAGGTGGAAGCCTGATGCGCGTCCAAAGACAGCTTGGCTCAGCAGCAAAATTCGTTGTATTGGCTATACTGCTGGTTTTATTTCTCGTTCCCTTTTTATTGCTGATGCTAAACTCCCTGAAAGAAAACGCGATGATTACTTCTAATCCGCTGGCCCTGCCTACCAGCTTTAAATTCGCCAATTACAGCTATGCCTTTGAGCAGATGAACTATGTAGACGCGTTCACCAATACCATTATCATCACGGCCTTCAGCGTCATTCTGATCGGGATTTGCGGCGCCATGACCGCCCACTATTTTGTGCGCAATCCCAGCAGGCTGAACCAGAATACATTTCTGTTTATGGTAGCGTCCATGATTATTCCGTTCCAGGCGATAATGATTCCTTTGGTGAAAATTTACGGCTCTCTCGACATGCTGAACAGCAAGACCTCCCTGATCTTCATGTACCTGGGGTTCGGCAGCTCACTGGCCGTCTTTATCTATCACGGTTTTATTAAAAGCATTCCTAAGGAATTGGAAGAGGCTGCGATGATTGACGGTTGCTCCAGAATAAGAATGTTCTTTCAAATTGTATTTCCGGTACTGGTACCGACGACGGTGACCATCGGGATTCTAAATGTATTATGGATCTGGAACGACTTCCTGCTGCCATCGCTGGTCCTGGTTGAGGCTGGACAACGCACTCTGCCTCTGTCCACTTATTCCTTTTACGGCACTTACACGGTCGATTACGGTCCTCTGATGGCGAGCCTGATGTTGACCATTCTGCCGGTAGTCATTGTGTATTTGTTCGCTCAAAAATACATTATCCAGGGGGTTATGCAGGGTTCGGTGAAGTAGCTTTTGTGAATAAAAGCATCGGCCCGTCTGAGAGAAAGCAGAGCTATACGGGAGATGAACAATTGATATATTGGATAGCAGTAGGAGGGAGAACATAATGTTCAAGTTAGATGAGAGAATCAAGCTGCCGGCCGATAGAGAGTATGATGTGCTGACAGCGGGAGAGATGCTGGTAGATTTTATATCGGAGGAGGATCATACTACTGCAGGGCCAGGGACTTATCATCCTTTTTTCGGAGGGGCGCCTTCCAATATCGCAATGAATATCAGCCGCCTGGGCATCCGTCCTATAGTGGCTTCGGCAGTCGGTAATGACCGGCTGGGTTTTTTTTTGGTTGAATCATTGAAAAAGGCTGGAATTGATACCGGGTGTGTGCAAATTGTACAGGATTCCACCAGTCTGGTGCTTATCGCGAAAAGCACGTCCACCCCTGTCCCGATCTTTTACCGGGCTGCGGATTACCAATTGGCCTATACGCCGGAACTGGAGCAGGCAGTGCAGAAGGCCGGGTTCGTGCATTTCTCCTGCTGGCCGATCTCAATGGAGCCGTCGCGGCAGACCATTCACCGGGTGATTGAGGCGGCGAAGCGGCACGGCATTCCGGTATGCTTTGACCCGAACTACCATCCCCAGATCTGGCGGAAGGGCGAGGATGGCACGGACTATGTCAAGAAGATCATCGGCCAGGCGGATATCGTGAAGCCTTCGGAAGACGACGCGGAGCGGCTGTTCGGCCGCGATACCCCCGAGAACCAGGTGCAAAAATACATCGCGCTCGGCGCAGGTCTCGTCATTATGACACTCGGCAAGGACGGCGCTATTGTCTCGAATGGACAGGAGACGGCCCGGTTTGAGACGCTGGCGCATGAGGTGGTCGATACGACGGGAGCGGGCGACGCTTTCTGGTCGGGGTTCTACACGGCGCTTGTCAGAGGCGCAACGATCCGTAAGGCGCTCCGCTCAGGTTTTGCCGTAAGCGCATTTAAGCTGAAATATACCGGTGCCGTGGTTCCGCTGCCGGATTTAAATATAATACAAGCCGAATACGGATGTTAGGGGAGAGAAGACGATGGTTAAAAATCAAGTGCAATTAATTACGTACCCAGACTCGCTTGGCGGAGATTTGAAGTCGCTCCGTCATGTGTTGGAGACGTATTTCCCGGATGTGTTCAAGGGCGGGGTGCATATTCTGCCTCCATTCCCTTCATCGGGGGACCGCGGTTTTGCACCGCTGACCTATCTGGAGATCGAGCCTTCCTTTGGGGATTGGGCGGACATCCGGGCAATCGGGGAGCGGCACGATGTGCTGGTGGACCTGATGGTCAATCATATCTCCCGCCAGTCCCCTTACTTTCAGGACTTTCTGCAGCACGGGCGGCAGTCCCGCTACGCCGATCTGTTCCTTACGCTGGATAAAATCTGGGCGGACGGGCAACCGGTACAGGCGGACATCGATAAAATGTTCCTGCGCCGCAGTAAGCCCTACTCCACGTTCACCATTGAGGACACACAGGAAGAGCTTCAGGTGTGGACGACCTTCGGCAAAAGCGATCCGTCCGAGCAGATTGATCTGGATATCCGCTCGGAGAAGGTCAAACAGCTGTTCATACAATTCTTCACCTGCTTCAAGGAGAACAATATCAAGATCGTCCGGCTGGATGCGGTAGGTTATGTGATCAAAAAGCTGGGCACCAGCTGCTTTTTCGTCGAGCCGGAGATTTATGGCTTTCTGGACTGGATCAAGGAGCTGGCCGATTCCCTCGATATCGAACTGCTGCCCGAAGTGCATTCGCACTATTCGATTCAATACAAGCTGGCGGAGCACGGCTGCTGGATTTACGATTTCATCCTGCCGTACCGGATTCTCGATACGCTGCTGAACAAGGACAGCCATGAGCTTAAGGAGTACTTGCGCACCCGTCCGGCCAAGCAGTTCACCATGCTCGACTGTCATGACGGCGTCCCGGTCAAGCCTGACCTGGACGATCTGATCGACACGAAGGATGCCCGTAAGATCGTTGATACCTGTGTTGAAAGAGGAGCCAACCTGAGCCTTATCGTATCCGAAGACCACAAGGCGCCCGACGGGTTCGACGTCCATCAAATCCGCTGCTCCTATTACTCGGTGCTGGGCTGTGATGACGATGCGTATTTGGCGGCGCGGGCGATTCAGTTTTTTGCTCCGGGCATTCCGCAGGTGTATTATGTCGGGCTGCTGGCTGGTGAAAATGATCTGGAGCGGGTGCGGGAAACCGGCGAGGGACGCGAAATCAACCGCCGCAACTATACGCTCCCGGAAATCGGGCAATCGCTGGAGAAGGAAGTTGTACAGCGTCTGCTCAAGCTGATCCGGTTCAGAAATGAATATGAGGCGTTTAACGGCGATTTTACAGTAGAGGAAGCTGCAGCGGATGAAATCAGACTGTCCTGGACGAAGGGCGAATTCCGCTGCACGCTGTACATTAACCTTGATACGATGCGCTCTGAGATTGAATATACGGACGGGGAGGGCGTGCTGGCGCAGCTTGAGGTGTAGAGCTGTTGCTTCCAGGAGGCACAGGATGGTGTTAGCGATTCGTTGGTCAGCCAATCTTTTCCCTATAAGCGCCAGATAAATTATAATAGAGAGACGAGCTTTGGGAAGGAGCAATGCAATGGCTACGATCAACGATGTGGCGGAAAAAGCCGGTGTGTCCGTGACCACCGTTTCAAGAGTGTTAAACAACCGGGGGTATATCAGCGAGAAGACCCGGCAGAAGGTATATCAAGTCATGGACGAGCTGAATTACCAGCCGAATGAGCTGGCCCGTTCGCTGCTGCGCAAGCACTCCAATGTACTCGGGCTGATTATCCCGAGCGTAGAGCATCCGTTTTTCGGCGAGCTGGCGAATGCAATCGAATCTGTTGCTTATCAGCACGGCTTCAAGCTCCTGCTGTGCAATTCGCAGCTCGACTCCGCCAAGGAGCGGGAATACGTTGATATGATGCGGCGCAACCGGGTGGATGGGATGATTCTCGGCAGCCATACGCTGGAGATCGGCGATTATACTAATTTGAATTATCCGCTGGTCACCATCGACCGCAGGATAGGTGATATTCCGTTTGTCGCTTCGGACAATGAAAACGGCGGGGCTCTGGCGGCCCGTCTGCTGATCGCTAAGGGCTGCCGCAAGATCGGCCATCTGTCCGGCAACATGAAGCTGGATATGCTGTCCAATCTCCGTACGACCGGCTTTGAGCGTGAGGCGAGACAGGAAGGCGTCGAATTTGTCACCTACCAGACCGAGTTGGATGTCTTCGACGAGCAGATTTACAATGAAATTATCCGGAAAATGTTCACTGAGCACCCCGACATCGACGGCGTGTTCGCGACAAGCGATCTGATGGCGCTGTTCGTGATGAAGTGGTGCCGCACGTTCGGGAAGGAGGTCCCCCGCGACGTGCGGATCATCGGCTATGATGATATCGGCGCCGCCTCATGGTACATGCCCGGCTTAAGCACGATCAGACAGCCGATCAAGGATATGGCCCGGCGGGCCGTTGAACTGCTGCTGGAGCAGATGGATGACAAGCCGGTAGAGCGGGAGACCGTTCTGCCGGTGGAGCTGGTCGAACGGGAAAGCACCTGACTGCAGCAGGAACGCCTCTAAGCCGTGCACAATCATTGGACAAGACAAAAAGCCCCTGCTGTCCGAAGCAGGCGGCTTTTTGTGCGGGATGACAGTTTTCAAGTCTGATTGTGCAGCATACAGAGCCCCTGATCCGCTGGAATGGATCAGGGGCTCTGGTGTTCAGAAAAAATTGCTCCAGGTAGAGCCGCCGCTGGAGGCTCCTTGGCGTGGAGATACGGAAGATGGCGGCAGACTTTTTTGGCCGGAGGTTTTTGGAGCCGCTGGCTTCCTGGCTTTTTTCTTAGGCGGGGACTTAAATGGCGTGTAGCCGCCCGCATACATCGTTCCGGCCTTATAGCCCTGGCTGCCGGCCAGCAGAAGGGGATCGGTATGCTGCTCCCGTTCCATCAGCTTCAGCAGTATCGCTGCCGCTGCTCTGGCGTCATCCAGCGCATCGTGATGCTTCAGGCTGATCCCGAAATGCTGTGACACCACATTCAGTTTGTGGGAGGGCAGCTCCTGCAGCATTTTTTTGCCGAGCAGATAGGTACACATGTACTGGAACTCAGGATAGCTATAAGTGGTCCGGTCCAGGCAATAGCGCAGGACACTCATATCAAAGGCAGCATTATGCGCGATGACCACCTCGCCATGCAGCAGCGGTTCCAGCGTGGGCCATAGCTCATCAAACGTCGGTTTTCCCTCTACCATTGAAGGAGTGATGCCGTGAATTGCTATATTCATGCCGTCGAACCGCTGCTGCGGATCAATCAGCCACACATGCTCGGCGCTCACTACGCCCTCCCTCACTTGAACAAGCCCCAAAGCGCAGGCGCTTGAGCGGCTGGAGTTGGCCGTTTCAAAGTCTATCGCAGTAAAATTCATAGGTAAAGCCCCTTATTCATCATATAAGATTTATATTAAAGGAGCGGAGCGGCAAATACAAACTGCTGAATTTACAATGACTAGTACAATATCTCAAAAGTTCCTCCCCGTTTCTCCAAGAGGAGAAAACAAAGCCAAACGGCTGATACCGCAGAGGATCGAGTTCTTCCAGCCTCCCCTGAAAAGAGGGGGCTTCCCCTAATGGACACTGATGCCGTTATCTGCTTGAAATCGATCTTTGTCGGGTGCTTACGGACCCAGATGACCCTATTTCACGCAAATCCACTTTTATGCTCCGGGAAATGCCAGCTTAGCGATCCGTCAACCTAGCCTGGCACACCAAAGTTACCGTGCAAACCTACACACTCGGCATGGCGGACCAATACGGAAAGTGGGGGGCGACACCGTATCGTGGTACCATGAGCGAAATGGTTGACTTGCTTTGTTCGCAAATTGGTTTCATCTTAGCGCCCAGATCATTCTGATCACTCCGTCAAGGTAGGAACTTCTGGGATGATCTACTAGTGAATATAGTATGATTTATATTATTGTTAAAAATATCTAAATATACTATGTATTAGAGGTCGGGCTTCAAGCGCCGTATCCATACTGTGAGTCATGGAGAAGGCAATGAATTTGGCATATTAATCAGGAGGATCTTATGATTTCAAATAAACCAACATCTAAACCAATATCAAAAAACACCGTATGTATGTTTTTGACTTATTTTTTTTCATCTTTAGGGGCTTATATTTTTGATATAGGAATAATAGTAGAATTATATAAAATCTCAGGTTCCACCATAGCAGTCGGTGGTTTTTTTATTGTGCAGTTTATTCCTTCCCTTATTTTAACACCTATAGCAGGTGCGCTAATAGATCGTCTAAATCAGAAATATATTTTATTATTTGTGAATATTTTAAGAGGTGCTGCAGTTGCTCTTCTACTAGTGTATTTCTCCATCGAAACAATATATATTACTGCAGTTATACTTGGTATTTGTGATGAAATCAGCTCATCTACCATTAGCTCAATAATACCTCAGACTACACCTTCAGAGGATATTTCAAAAATTAATTCAGTTCTGTCAACTACGGATTCGGTGAATATGATATTTGGACCAGCAATAGCGGGTCTATTGATAACATTAGCTGGCATTTATGGGAGTATTTCAGCTGTTATCTTTACCTTTATTCTCGCTGGGTTAATGATTTTATTTATTGAGTACAAGTATGGGAAAGCAGTAAATGAAAAATCAAAACATTTTATTACGGAGATTAAAGAAGGTTTGGAAATTGTAACAAAAAGCAAGCTTGTTAAAAAAATAATTTTAATTTGGGGATTTTTATTAATTGGTATCGGGGCGACGGGATCACTTATTGTTATTATGTTAAGTGATTATATGCACTTACCTACAGAAAGTTATGGTTGGATTATGACTGCGGAAGGTATTGGCTTAGTAATTGGGTCTGTTTTAATAATACGTAAGAAAAAACCGTATCACCATTATGATCTTATAGTGGTTGGAATGATTTTATTAGGAGTATCATTAATGATAACATCGTTCGCTGATAACCTTTTTGTTGTGTCAGGCGCATATTTATTAGTTGGCCTTGGAGCGGCATCTGCGCCGAATGGAATTCGTACGACGTTACAGACAGAACTTCCAGTAGAAATATTAGGACGGGTCTTTACTACAACAAGATTTATTATTAATACATTACGTACTCTTTCTATTGCTATTGCTAGCATCTTGTCTAAGTTTATGAGCTTAAGAATTATCTTTTTTATTGCAGCCTGTTTTATTATCTATGGTGCTTTCTCATCAAGAGGTTTAAAACGTATTGAAAGAGTCTGAAGGGCATGCGGAACGGCGAATGCTCCCAGATCAAGGCAGTAGCCCTTAACCAGGGTATTCCCGTTCATAATATCTGTCTCATAAGCCCGCTTGAAGCCTAGTCTCTCATATAGCTTAATTGCGGAAGCCATCATATCGGAGGTGTGGAGGTTCAGGGTGGCGGCTCCCAGCGCGATGGCTCTTCTGGCGGCTTCACGGATCAGCAGTACTGCGATGCCGCGGCCCCGGACACTTGGAGAGACCCCCAGCAGGCGGATAATTGGAGAATGAATGCCCAGCTCCGGTCTCCCGTACGCTTCTTCGGAGGACAGGAAGAGCAGCACGCTGCCGACAATCCGGTTGTCGATTTCAGCGACGATCCGCGCATAGGGGGCAGTTCCGTGCACGGAATCAAGAATGGAACGGCGGTACTCCGCCCAGAACGGTTCAGGCAGCTCAGCAGCATACTGGCCATACGCCTCCAGCAGTACTGCGGCAACAGCATCCCGGTCTGAATCCGCTGCGTTGCGGATAAGGATTTCTTTGGAGTTGGACATCTTGCGCCTCCTGTGAATCAAAATGAATGAGGCTAATTATAAACGACAAATCCGATGAATATAAGTGGAATTTAATAATTCCGATAAATGGATAGAAAAGTTCTATCTACATTTGTGACTTTTTATATGGTTTCTCTGAATAATAACAGGGAAATTCAGTTGACAAAAAAAGGGGCTGTGACTAAGATATAAACAAAATCTATAGGGTAGTTTGCTTGTAATTCATTGTTAATTGATCGGAATTATATAGTTTATTAAATAGGGATGAGGGGGGCTACTATTGAACATTGAAAATATCGAAGCGTTCGTCTATATCAACCACTACGGGAGCTTCAATAAGGCAGCGGATGTTCTGTATATTTCCCAGCCTACAGTTACTGCCCGCATACAGTCGCTTGAACGCGAGCTGGATTGCAGAGTCTTCGACCGGGTGGGGAAGCAGATTAATCTCACGGATAAAGGCAGGCAGTTCCTGCCCTATGCCCAGCAAATTCTTCAGGTATACCAATCCGGCAAACATCAGATTCAATCCAAAGGGCTGGTCCCGGATGAGCTGCGAATCGGCAGCACCATATCTGTCTCTAATTATCTGATGCCGCAGCTTCTGGTTCATCTGAAGGGTGCGTATCCGAATCTGAATATTAAACTGACAACGGCCCCTACGGAGGTGTTGATTGATAAGCTGAAAGCGAAGGATATCGATCTGGCCTTCATCCGCAAGGTGGTCAATCCGGCGATCCAGGCTTATCCATTCTGTGAGGACCCGATTTCTCTATATGTGTATGAAGGGCACCCACTGGCCCAGGCTAGGCGTGCTTCAATCCGGGATATCCGCAAGGAGACGCTCGTGTTTTTTGAATGCGGCTCTTTGGACTGGCTGCGGCTGCACCGGGTATTCGAGAGCATGGAGCAGCCGCCGGATATTGTATACCAGGTGGATAATCTGGAGACGGCCAAAAAGCTGGTGCTGCGAAAGGCGGGCATTGCTTTTCTCCCAGCCTTGAGTGTGCAGGAGGAGGTTGCGGCCGGAACATTGACCCGGGTAGAGATTGCCGAGACGGAAGGGATCTCGCTGCGGACCAGCCTGATTTCCCTGAATGGAGAGTATGCCGGCTTTATCCAAACGCTGCTGGAGCTGGGAGCGGGCAGTCAGCTGAATCGACTTATTGTATAGATCAATTAAAAAACTCTATTAGCGCATGGCTGCATGCAGTGATAAAGTTGATTGCAGATAATCACCACTAATTCTATAGGGATTATAAAATTAAAAATGGACGGAGGTGGCAGAATGGGAGAGGTGTACCGGCTGGCAGAGCTGAAGGATGCGGAGCGGCTGCTGGATATAACCTATCGTGCCTATGAGACGATTCGTGAACTGGGACTGCACTGGCCTGCGGCCACAGCCGACCTGGAACTGATTAAGGACAATGTAGCCACGAATGAGTGTTATCTGCTGGAGATCGACGGCAGCGTGGAAGCCACAATCACGTTGTCCAGGGGTGAAGAGATCAAGGCGCTCACTGAGCTGCCTTTTGTCAAATGGTTTGCGGTGAATCCGGATGCCCGGGGAAAAAGATACGGCAGCAAGCTGCTGGACTGGGTTGAGGAGCATGTGATTCTCGGCAAGCTGGGTGCTGCTGCGGTTACTTTGGCTACGGCGGAGAAACACCCCTGGCTGGTTCCCATGTATGAACGGCGGGGATATGAGCGGATTCTGGAGCTGGACCCGCAGAATGGCGACGGCATTATGTATTTGATGCGAAAACAGCTTATCGGTCAACCAACTATCATTCAAAGGGGCTAAAACGATGAAGAAGACGATCCCGCTGGTATATGGACTATTGCTGACACTGGTGATTGCGGGCTGCGGCACGAATAATAATACAAGCAACAGCCAGGGCAGCAATACAGCTGAAGCAGCAGCGAAAACATCTACAGAGGCTCCTGCCGCAACAGACGCAGCCCAAGTAACCAAAATTGTCGTCGGCACAGGCACCGGTTTTCCACAGGTATGCTTCATTGATGAGAACGGCAAGCTTACAGGCTTCGATGTGGAGCTGATCAAGGAAATCGACAACCGCCTGCCGCAATATGAGTTCGAGCTGCAGACGATGGATTTCAGCAATCTGCTGCTGAGTCTGGAAACCAAAAAAATTGATCTGGTCGCCCATGTAATGGAGAAGAACCCCGAGAGAGAGCAGAAGTACTCTTTTAACCAAGAAGCCTATGCCCACTGGAGAAACCGCATTATCGTCGCCAAGGACAATGAGTCCATTCATTCGCTTGATGATCTGAAAGGAAAAAAGGTGCTGACCGGCGCAACCAGCGCGCAAGCGCAAATTCTGGAGAACTACAACAAGGAGCATGACAATGCGATCACAATCGTCTACCAGAACGGGGCGGCCAACGATACCGTGAACCAGATCACTACGGGACGGGTAGATGCGACGCTCGCAGCAGATTTTGTACTGCCGGTCATTGATCCGCAGGGCAAGCTGAAGGCTGTGGGCGACGAGCTGTCCTCCGCCGACATTCTGTACGTCTTCCGGAAGGATGATGCCGGCTCGAAAAAGCTTTCGGATGCCATCGACGGGACCATCAAGGAATTGAAAACGGATGGAACCCTTGGCAAGCTAAGCACCGAGTGGCTGGGGGCAGATGTTACCGGAACGGCGGTTAAATGACAGGGGCTATAACTAAGGGGAAGGGGGTGCTGTATGGGGGCACCATTTGATATCAGCTATATCTTTTCCTTTTTGCCTAAACTGCTGACTACGCTGGGTACAACGCTTCTGATTGTCGGCTTCTCTCTGCTGGCAGGTATTCTGGTAGGCTTCCTGGTGGCCCTCCCCCGTCTGTATAAGGTACCGGTTCTAAAAACCTTTGCCGAGATTTATATCTCCTTTTTCCGGGGTACCCCGATCCTGATTCAGCTCTTCTTGTTCTATTATGGACTGCCGGAAATATTGAAGCTGGTTCACGTGGATGTGACGCGGGCGCCTGTGCTGTTCTTTGTGATTTTGACTTATGGGCTGCACACAGGAGCCTTCATGTCTGAAATGATCCGGGCTTCTGTAACGGCCGTGGACCGGGGACAGGTGGAGGCGGCTTATGCGGCGGGAATGACGTCTTTTCAGGCTTTTTCGCGGATTGTGCTGCCTCAGGCGCTGGGGATCGCGGTTCCTGTATTCTCCAACCTGGTGATTGCGCTGCTGAAGGATACCTCGCTCGCGTTTACCCTCGGGGTGATGGAGATGACGGGAAAAGCGCAGACGCTGGGGAGCATCAGCCAGCATTTTATTGAGACTTATATTGCTCTCGCTCTGATCTATCTGGTGATTAGTTTTACACTTGAGAAGCTGCTGCTGGTGGCGGAACGCCGTCTCTTGCGGCATGAAGTACCGGGCAGTCCAGCGAGAAAAACATTTGGTCTGCAAAAGAACGGGTCTTACCGGAGAATGATTGCCCAGTTGGGACCGGGTAAAGGAGGAGGCGGATGATGAAGCTGGACCCTTCATTTATATGGACAGCATTTGTGCAAATTCTCAGTGCAATCCCAACGACGCTGTATATTACGCTTGTTTCGGTAAGTGCCGGTTTGATCATTGGAATCGCCGTTGCGCTTATCCGAATTTACAAGGTGCCGTTCCTGCATCCGCTCGCGACCGGGTATGTCACCTTTATCCGCGGGACGCCGATGCTTACCCATCTGCTGCTGATCTATTTCGGACTGCCGATGATCATTGACGGGCTGGCGGCGCATTTTGGCTGGGGCTTCCGGTCGGTATCCATTCCGATGATCGGCTTTGCCTACATTGCCTTCTCGATTACGGCAGGCGCCTATATGTCTGAGGTAGTCCGCTCGGGTCTGCTGGCGGTGGACCGCGGGCAAATGGAGGCTGCCCATGCTGTAGGCATGACTACATCCCAGGCGCTGCGGCGGATTGTCTTCCCTCAGGCCTTGGCGGCGGGCCTGCCGAATCTCTCCAATTCCGTGATTGGCATGCTGCATGGATCAACGCTTGCTTTTACCGTATCCGTGGTGGATATCAATGCCCAGGCGCAGATCGTCGCCTCGACGAACTGGAAGTTTTTTGAGGCCTACCTGGCGGCGGCGCTGATCTTCTGGGGGCTTACGTTCCTGATTGAACGGGCCACCGCCCTGATCGAAAAGCGGATCAATCTGTACAATCGAGGTGGAGTCATATGATTAAGCTGAAGCAGATATCGAAGTCCTTCGGACGCCATCAGGTGCTGAAGAATATTGATCTGGCGGTTGCAAAAGGCGAGGTTGTGGTCATTCTCGGCCCCAGCGGTTCAGGTAAAACCACGCTTCTCCGCTGCGTGAACTATCTGGAGAAGCCCGGCGGCGGAGAAATCGCCATCGGTGATTTTAAGCTGGACTGCAGGCATGCCCGCAAGAAGGATATTCACCAGCTGCGGCAAAAGACGGCGATGGTCTTCCAGCAGTACAATCTGTTCCGGCACAAAACAGCGCTGGAAAATGTGATGGAGGGTCTGCTGATCGTGAAGAAGCTTCCGAAGGAGGAAGCGAGGAAGAAAAGCATCGCGCTGCTGGAGAAGGTGGGCCTCGGCGCGAAGCTGGACGCCTATCCGAGCCAGCTGTCCGGGGGCCAGCAGCAGCGGGTCGGGATTGCCCGGGCGCTTGCGCTGGAGCCGGAAGTGATTCTGTTCGATGAGCCTACGTCGGCGCTCGACCCGGAGCTGGTGGGTGAGGTGCTCGCTGTCATCCGCAAAATTGCCAAGGAAGGCATCACGATGATCGTGGTGACGCATGAGATGGGCTTTGCCCGCGATGTGGCAAACCACGTGGTGTTTATGGACGGCGGGGTCATTGTTGAAGAGGGGACACCAACGGAGGTGTTCAATCATCCTCGTGAAGAAAGAACCAAGCAGTTCCTTAAGCGGATTACGCCGGAGCTGAACTATTCCATTTAAGGAGGCAAGCCCATGGCTATTACAATCAGCGTATTGGATCAAAGTCCAATCTATCCCGGTGAAACTCCGGAAGAAGCCTTTCAGCATACGGTCAAGCTGGCTCAGCTGTCCGAACGGCTGGGCTTCCGCCGTTTCTGGGTTTCAGAGCACCATGATTCGGAACAGGTGGCGGGCTCTTCTCCGGAGGTGCTGGTCTCGCATCTGCTTGCCAAAACAGAGCGCATCCGGGTAGGCTCCGGCGGCATCATGCTCCAGCATTACAGCCCTTATAAGGTTGCGGAAAATTTCAATGTCCTGGCCTCGCTCGCACCCGGGCGGGTGGACCTTGGAGTCGGTCGGGCACCGGGAGGACTGCCCCGGAGCACGCAGGCACTGCAGCAGGGCGGAGCCGAAGCGCCTTCCCTGACGGACAAAATTATGGAGCTTGAGCAATATGTCCATAACCGGCTGGCGGCAGATCATCCGCTGGCCGGACTAAAAGCGGGGCCGATTCCGGGGATTCCGCCCGAGCTCTATGTGCTGGGCGCGAGCGTAGCCAGTGCAGAAATTGCCGCCAGCCTTGGACTGCCTTACGTCTTCTCGCTGTTCATCAGCGGTGATCAGGCGGTGGCGCTGGAAGCGATCCGGGCCTACCGGAGCGGCTTTGACACCTCGCAAGGGAGAGAGCCGCAGGTCATAATCGCCCTTGCCGTGGTAGCTGCCGACACGGAGGCCGAGGCCAAAGAGCTGGCCGGAGCGCATAAGCTGATCCGGATTCATCTGGCCGGCGGCAGGACGCTGACGGTGGCCACCCGCGAGCAGGCCGAGGCGTTCACCCGGCAGAGCAAGGAGGCGTACACGCTCGAAGAGCGGGAGCCGGAGATCACGAAGGGAACCAAGGAAGCGGTCCGCCAGCAGCTGTTGGCGCTGGCGGAGGCCTCCGGGGTCACGGAGTTCATCGTGACGACGAATGTCCAGTCCTTTGACAAACGGCTCCGTTCCTTTGAGCTGCTGTATGAGGCATTCGCTGAAGTGCCTGCGGAGGCATAGCAGGTACGGATCTGAAGGGGCATACAGGAACCTGCATGTGAGGCAATGAAAGGACAGTATTTGCCCGAAGGGAGGGAGCATGATGAGCATTCGCAATGCGGAGCATGGTATTCAGGCGTTAAATGAAACGATGATCGGCATCCGCCGCCATCTTCACCGGCACCCGGAGCTTTCGAATGAGGAGTTCGAAACCACTAGATATATCATCTCTCTGCTGGAGCAAGCCGGAGTGACGATTATCGACTATGGCCTGAAGACAGGCGTCATTGCGGAGGTCGGCGGATTGCAGGAGGGGCCGGTGGTGGCCCTGCGCGCCGATATTGATGCGCTGCCGATTCAGGAGGAAACCGGGCTGCCCTATGCTTCGCTTCATCCCGGCAAAAGTCACGCCTGCGGACATGACTTCCATACGGCGGCGCTGATCGGTGCCGCCTATCAATTGAAACAGCAGGAGCCTGATCTGAAAGGGAAGGTCCGGCTTCTGTTCCAGCCCGCTGAGGAGAAGGCGAAAGGCGCTCAGCAGATTATAGCCAGCGGAGCGCTAGAAGGTGTCCGTGCAGTGATCGGCATGCATAACAAGCCGGACCTGCCGGTAGGCACCATTGGCATTACCGGCGGGCCTTTGATGGCGGCGGCAGACGGCTTTGTGGTAGAGGTGCAGGGATCGGGATCTCATGCGGCCGTGCCGGAGGCGGGAGTAGATCCCATTGTAGCCGCTTCGTATATCGTTACGGCGCTGCAGAGCATCGTCAGCCGCAACGTCAGCGCGCTGCAAAGTGCGGTAGTCAGCGTTACGAAGCTGCATGGCGGCAATTCCTGGAACATTATCCCTGAGACAGCGGTGCTGGAGGGGACGATCCGCACTTTCGAAGAAGCGGTGCGGAGCAAAGTGCTGGAGCGCTTCGGGCAGGTAGCGGCCGGTGTAGCCGCTGCCTTTGGAGCCGAAGCGGCAGTGCGCTGGCTCGGCGGACCGCCGCCGGTGAATAATGACGCCGGACTGGCCCGGCTGGGCGAAGAAACCGCCGCGGCGCTTGGTTTCGATTACGTGAAGCCGCAGCCTTCGCCGGCGGGAGAGGATTTTGCTTTTTATCAGCACGTGGTTCCCGGATTGTTCGTCTTTGTGGGCACTGCGGGAAGCCGGGAGTGGCATCATCCCGCATTCAATCTGGATGAGGCGGCACTGCCGGTGGGAGCGGCATTCTTCGCTGACCTGGCTGTACGGGTGCTGGAGCATTTCTCTGCGGAAGAGGGTGCAGCATTATAGCTAAGCCTTCGGGTTATGACGTTATTATTGTCGGTGCCGGCTCTATGGGCATGAGTGCCGGATACTACCTCGCCAGGCAGGGTGTGAAAACGCTGCTGGTCGATGCCTTCGATCCCCCGCATACCGAGGGAAGCCATCACGGGGAGACCCGGCTGATCCGGCATGCCTACAGCGGTGATTCAGCCTATATTGACATGGCATTGCGGGCGCATGTGCTGTGGAAGGAACTTGAACAGGAGAGTGGGACGGAGCTGCTGGTCCCTTCAGGCGTGCTGAACCTGGCCGACCAGAGCGTGTATTCCTTCGCGGGCCGGCTTGCAGAGGCGGAGAAGCGGCAGGTGCGGGTAGAGCGGCTTGATGCAGATGAACTCCGCCGCCGCTGGCCGGTCCTGAATCTGCCTGAACATTTCGGGGCGATGTACGAACCGGATGCCGGATATCTGTACAGCGAGAAATGTATCGCCGCGTACCGGAAGCTGGCCCTGGCCCACGGAGCGCAGTTACTGGCGAACACACCCGTGCTGAATGTGACCGCACGCGAGGGCAGTGTCACCGTGCACACGCACCGCGGTGATTATCACGGAGCATCGGCTATTCTCAGCGCCGGAGCGTGGTTCGGGTCCTTGCCGCCGTTTGCTGCCTTGCCGATCCGGGCCATCCGGAAGGTGGTCGGCTGGTTTCAGAGCATCCCGGCTTTTGATGCCGGGAGCTTTCCGGGCTTTACGCTGGGTACCGGGGAAGGCGGCTATTATGGCTTTCCCAGCATTGGCGGGGCAGGACTGAAGATCGGCCGCCATGATACTGGCCGGGAGTGGAAGCCGGGCGAACCCCTCGCGCCCTTTGGCAGCGAGGAGAGCGATGAAGGAGATCTCCGCCGTGTGCTGGAGGCTTATCTTCCCGGCGCTGCCGGAAGGCTGCTCAAAGGGTCGGTCTGCAAATATGAGCATACCCCGGATGAGGACTTCATTATCGACCGCCATCCGGCTTATCGCCACGTTCTGCTCGCCGGAGGGTTCTCGGGGCATGGCTTTAAATTTTCCAGCGTGGTCGGCGAAATATTGGCGAATCTGGCGGCAGGCGAAGCTTCGAAACAGAATATCGGGCCATTTTCCTTGTCCCGCTTTGGCTTATCACCGGACCAGCCACAGTCCGGACTTACTTTGGAGGGGATTGAATGAGCAGCGTGCAAATCCGGGATTATCTCAATACGTATGACCAATTGGTACAGTCACTGGAAGGGCTGAGTGAGGAACAGCTAAGATGGAAAGCTGCACCGTCCAGCTGGAGTGTTACCGAGGTGCTCGCGCATCTGGCCGATCACAGCATCGTGGTTTCCTTCCGCATCCGCGACATTCTGGCCGGGACTGAGGTGCAGCTGCCAGTATTTAACCAGGACGCCTGGGTTAGCGGCCAGCATTCCAATGGAGGCCATGCCGCAGACAGCCTGGAGCTGTTCCGCAGCCTCCTTCACTACAACAGTCTCCTGTTCAACCGGCTGGGTGACGGGGAATGGGAGACAAGCGGGATTAATTACAAGGGCGAAGCCGTCAGTATTGCGGACATCGTCCGCAGCTTCACAGGGCATGTGCAGACGCATCTGGCCCAGATAGAGCGGATTAAGCAGGACGCTGTGAGCAGGGCGCTGCCGCGGTTCCATTAACGTAAAAACTAAGCGTATGCTTCCGAAGTGAGTTTTGTACGAAGCAATTCAAGAAGCATACGCTCACAAAACTAAGCGTATGCTTCCGATGCTAGTTTTATTGCGAAGTATACCTGGAAGTAAAGCTCAATAAAACTAAGCGTATGCTTCCGAAGTGAGTTTTGTACGAAGCAATTCAAGAAGCATACGCTCACAAAACTTTTAGGAGGACTGACATGACCAAACCCAAACAACTGAAGCTGGGTGCGCTGCTGCACGGGGTCGGAGGCAGCGCATCAATGTGGCGCCATCCCGATGCCAAGCCGGATGCCAGTGTGAACTTTGAGCTATACAAGCAGTGGGTGCAGAAGGCTGAGGAAGGCAAGCTGGATCTGATCTTCATAGCAGACGGTTTATATATCAATGAGAAATCCATTCCGCATTTCCTGAACCGTTTTGAGCCGCTGACCATTCTTAGCGCACTGGCAGGAGTCAGCAGCAAAATTGGTCTGGTCGGAACGTTGTCCACCTCCTATAGCGAGCCTTTTACCGTGGCGCGGCAATTCGGATCACTGGATGTGATCAGCGGCGGCCGGGCGGGCTGGAATGTGGTAACTTCGCCGCTGGAAGGCTCTGCACTGAATTATGGCCGGAAGGAGCATCCCGACCATGGCAAACGTTACCGGATTGCTGCGGAATATTTGCAAGTGGCGCGTGGCTTGTGGGACTCCTGGGAGGATGATGCGTTTGTCCGCAATAAGGAGACAGGTGTCTTTTTTGATCCGGAAAAAATGCATACACTGGACCATGAAGGTGAATTCTTCTCCGTGAAAGGCCCGCTGAACATCGCCCGCTCGAAGCAGGGCGGGCCGGTTATTTTCCAGGCGGGTTCTTCAGAGGTTGGGAAGAATTTTGCTTCCCGGGAGGCGGATGCCGTCTTCACAGGGCATGACACGCTGGAGGAAGCGCAGGAATTCTACCGGGACGTGAAGACGCGCGTAGCTTCTTTTGGGCGAAATCCCGATGAGGTGCTGATCTTCCCCGGCATCGGTCCCATCCTTGGCGATACGCCGGAGGAAGCGGAACGCAAATATCAGGAGGTGGCCGGACTCGTAACGATTGAGAACGCGCTGAATTACCTGGGCCGGTTCTTTGAGCATCATGATTTCTCGCAATATCCGCTGGATGAGCCTTTTCCGGAGCTGGGAGACTTGGGCCGGAACAGCTTTCAGAGCGGCACGGATAAAATTAAGAAAAATGCCCAGGAAAAAGGCCTGACCCTGCGTGAGGTTGCCCTGCAGGCGGCTACTCCGCGCAGCAGCTTCATCGGTACGCCGGAGCAGGTTGCGGATCAGATTCAGGCCTGGTTTGAAGCCGGAGCGGCAGATGGATTTATGCTGGCAGCAGCGGTGCCGAACGGCCTGGAGGAATTTGTGGACCGTGTGGTTCCGATCCTGCAGGAACGGGGATTGTTCCGCACCGAATACGAAAGTGATACCCTGCGGGGCAATCTCGGCCTTCCGGTTCCGGAGAACCGGTATGCGAAGGCCCCGGAGCCTTGGCAGCAGGTGTGACGGTGGCGTGGAGATAGTATCACCCGGAAACCGGATTTAACCGGAATAGCAGCAGTGCTGGGATCGGAAGGCTGGTTCTGCATGAGGAGCAGGTCGGTTGATGCCAACTGCTCTGCAGCAACAAAACAAAGGATACTTTTCCTGTCATCAGGAAGAGTATCCTTTTAGGTTGTATACAAATCTTAGAGCTGTCCGCTATCCGCTTACTTGCTGTCTCCGGCCTTCCGGTTGCGGAGGCGTTCCAGCTCGGCTTCAACGGCGCTGTTCAGCGGGGATTCAGGGATGCCTGCCGAATAATGTGCAGAGCTTTCGACGGCGGCTTCCCATTCGTTGATTTTGTCTTCCATGCGCTCGAAGCCGCGTGAGGCCGCACCGGCATTCAGGATCTGTCCAGGGTGTCCGGGATGGGCAGAACAGCTGCTGCTTTCGGAGGCGCGTTTCATCTCAGCCGCTTTGCGGGCGCGGGCTGCAAGCTCGGCTCTTTTTGCCTTAAGCCGTTTATGCTCTTCCCTGGCATTCTGAAGACTGCTGTCCAGGACTGCGAGCGTTTCACGGGTTTCTTCCAGCCCTGCGGTGCACTCCTGAACACTTTCGGTGTAGCGCAGCTTAGCCATGACCGCTGCTCTGGCCGCAGGTTCGTTCCCTTCGTTCATCGCCTGCACGGCTTCCTCTTCACTTCGTTCAGCCAGCACCTGGTTTTCGTAGATACGGCGCTCAAGCACACTCGCTGCCGCCTGGAACTCACGCTGTTTGGTTTCGGCGGTGGAGATTTTTTCCTCCAGGTCCCGCAAATATTGTCCGGTCAGCAGTACCGGGTCCTCCAATTTATTCAGTCCTTCGTGGATTGCTGCCTTGGTTAGGGTTGTGATTCTTTGGAAAATACTCATGTTCATTTCTCCTTTTTCTCTAATATTATGGTTTTGGTATTGTGAATTCTGGTATTGTCGGCTTGGGATTAGTAGTACTCATAACCTTCAGGGTAACTGTTGTACTTCTCTTTAGGCATCAGGATGCTTGCCAGAATGTACAGGAATACTACAGTGCCTAAGCTGAACAGGGCAGTGGCAACAGCCAGCAGCCGGATGAGGGTGGTATCGATGTTCAAATAACGGGCCAATCCTCCGCAGACGCCGCTGATTCTCTTGTCACTTTCGGAACGGTACAATTTTTTCATAATTTATCTCTTCCTCTCATATGGGTTGAACCGTGGTGGCGGTTCGTCTTAGCCGTTGTCTATGTGTTTATTGTAAAGCTATTGGCTTTGCTGCAAAACGGCCTGAAGACTGTTCTTTGATCTCGACCTTAGTCGGGGATGGCCTCGGCAGTAGGGCGGGGAAAGCTTGGACAAACACAGGATAACGCATAGTTGTCCCCGTTTTTTACATAACCTGTAAGCTTGTTTATTTGGATTTAACACTTGCTGCCTATACTGGACAGTACCGGATCATATCCATATCTGGACAAAAGGAGGACTGGCATGGGTATTCATAAATATTTCCGTTCGCTGAACGAGCTGGAGCGTATTATCCGCTGCCCCGGCAAATTCAAATTCGAGGAGCACAGCGTGGCGGCCCATTCCTGGAAGGTCGTGCAGTATGCCAAAACACTGGCCGACATTGAGGAGCAAAACGGTGCCGTCATTGACTGGAAGAAGCTGTACGAAATTACGAGCAGCCACGATTATGGTGAGATTTTTATCGGCGATATCAAAACCCCGGTCAAGCATTCATCGCTGCAGCTGCGGTCCTTGATCCAGCAGGTTGAAGAGGGGATGATCGATAATTTCATTAAGGAGCACATTCCCGAGGAGTTCAAAAACATCTTCTACCAGCAGCTTCGCGAAGGTAAGGATGAGTCGGTGGAAGGGCTGATTCTGGAGGTCGCCGACAAGATGGACCAGGTGTATGAGGCTTTTGCCGAGCTGCAGAGAGGGAACACGGAGAAGGAATTTGTGGTGATGTACCGCAATGCGCTGATCAAGATCAAGAACATTGAGCTCAAATGTGTTGAGTATTTCCTGACGGAAATTCTGCCGGATATGGTGAATGAAGAAACGATATCCTCCATTGATATCAGACAAATTACGGAAGAGGCGCTGGCGCTGTAGGAATGGCCGGGTACGCTTCTTTTTTTATGCGCTGGATCATACTGCATAGGACCCTCCACACATGTTATAATGTAGGAAAAATTTGGGACGTGGTGCTGTCGTGGCTTATTTGGATGTATTGCCGGTTTCCAGTGTATTGGCCTGGTTCGGCGCTTTGATGCTTGTGATCTATATTTTTGATTTTTTGTGGAGTCCTCCAGCAAACAGGCTCAAGAGAAACAGCTTGAGAATAATTGTGAAAAAAATTACAGCCGATGTCCTCATCTTTTTAATTCTTACGAGTGTCCTTGTCTATTCGCTCCACCCGCAAAAGAGCCTGATCCTGCAGCTGCTGGTCTTTGCATTAAGCGTTGTTACCTACCTGCTCGGCACGGGGCTGCTGAAGCTCCCCTTTTCTTTTCGCGCCATGGGAACGGTAGGACATGTTCTAATCTGTACAGGTTTTTATTGGCTGTTCGGCATGATGCTGATGGACTCGCTGAAGGTTGTGTTCAATCTCAACATGACGGATAACTTCGATATCTTGTATTTTGTGTACGGGCAGGAACAAGGAGTTGTCTATGGATTCCTGATCGTGCTGGCTATTCTTTATTTTGTGATCGGCAAGCTGTATATGCGACCGGTATATGAGTTGTATGCTGAAGCTATACATGGCCGGGAACGTAAAGGGGATTCTTAAGCTGATAATTTTAAGGTGGAACAATTACAAAAACGTCTACTCACTTAAATGAGTGGGCGTTTCATTCGAAAACATACTTATTGCGCTACCTCATCATTTTTTGTTGAGTGACGCTGTTGCCCGCTTGGTGTTATCCCACTCTTGAATCAGATAAAAAGCTATAGACTGTGTCTGTCCTGCTCTCATTCGAACAAGTGCTTATGCTTATTGAAAAATCGGAAAAAAAATTGCACATTATCTAGCTCAAACCATTCTGCTGTTTGAAGTGGCCTGGCATCGAGATTATAAATTTTTGCATGTAACGTGCCTAAGACAAAGGGAGAATGAGTGGCAATAATAAATTGGCTATCAAAATATCGTGCCAGCTCATTGATTTGTTCTGCCATCCGTATTTGATTGGCAGGAGAAAGTGACGTTTCCGGCTCGTCCAATAAATACAATTGCCCGGGCAGCAGATATTCCTCAAAAAATTGCATGGACGTTTCTCCATTAGAGTATTTTTCTTGTGAAAATTGAATATCTTCCATTTTCTTTTTGAACGCATATGTAGCCTCATACTGTGCCGCCTGAGCCTCGCTCATCCCTTTGCTAATCTGTTCATTTAGTATTCCCTCACGCAGCACGGAAGATTGCTGTATCTTCTTAATCTCATATAAAATATCCTCTGATTTCATATATCGGCATCCTTTTGGAAGTTGCCTGATTTCACGCTCTTGCTCATCATGCCCAAGCTGATAGCTGCTCAAATCAAGGAATCGCTGAGCATACACACTATGCCCGTAGCTTGTCATCCTTTCAGCTCCCGGGATTTCAAGCTTGTTGGAAATTACATTGAGTAAAGTGGATTTTCCGCTACCATTATTGCCATACAACACCGTAATCCGATCGAACAATAGCACCTCACCAGCCACATGCTTAAATACATAATCTGGGTAAATGTTGGGATTTCGATCTGTATAATTAGAAAGCTTAAAGCTTCTCAAATAAATCATTCCTATACTCCCACCTGTCTTATAGTTTGAGTTCTATTTTACCAGAAAAAAGACAATGTATTCTTAGGTTGCCGCCGTATTCAGTCGGCTCAATTGTATTAAATGATGAACCTGGAATCCGCTATCCATCGCTATCGCCGGCTGGCTTCACAGGTATATAACGGAAATGAATAGGTGGAATCATTTTGGGGACTTTGAGCCTTTTTTCACTTGTTGTATCCGGTTCCATTATTTACTATTAATAATAGTTTTCCATAAAATATAGGAAGAAGGATTGTACATGAGTCTGAGCAAAAGGCTATCCCAAATACTCTTCCCCATCATGATCATGTCTGTGATGGCGGGCTGCGGAGGTGACAAGCAGAACGGCGAGGCCGAAGGCACACAGGAACCAGCGGCCACGGCAAGCGCTCATCAGGCCCATTGGTCCTACGAAGGGGAAACGTCACCGGAGCATTGGGCGGAACTCGACGAACTGTTCTTGGCATGCAGTACCGGCAAGACCCAGTCCCCCATTAATATTCTCCAGGAGAACGTGAAGGATGACAAGAGTCTGTCGCCTATTGTAGTGAAGTATTCGCCGTCTCCGGTAGCTATGATTAATAACGGCCACACTATTCAGGTGAACTTGAAGAACCAGGACAACCGGATCATTATTGAAGGCAAAACATATACCCTGCAGCAGTTCCATTTCCATTTGCCCAGCGAGCATGAGGTGGATGGCAAACATGCGGACATGGAGCTTCATTTGGTACATAAAAATGAAGAAGGCCGGCTTGCGGTGCTGAGTGTACTGATTACTAAAGGTACAGAAAATGCCGAACTGAACAAGCTTTGGTCCGTGCTTCCGAACGAAGAAAGTGAAGAGGAGGTTACGGTGGACGGTGACTTCGACATGAATAAGCTGCTTCCGGCAGATCTTCATTCCTTCCGCTACCAGGGATCGCTCACCACGCCGCCATGCACCGAAGGTGTGCAGTGGATCGTCCTGGACAATCCGGTTCAATGGTCCGGGGAGCAAATTAATCAATTTGGTGCTATTTTCCCGCATGATAACCGTCCTGTACAAGAGCTTGGGTCCCGGGAAGTTGAGTCGGATGAATAGACCGGAGATCCCTGGAAGTTTTCCCGGATTCGATAGATCTTAACCCTAGACAGAATATAAAAGACCTTCAACTCCATCATTCCGTGGAGTTCAAGGTCTTTTATTGTAGCTACAGGCGATTAATTAGACAGTTGATCCATCAAAGCTTTGATCTCCGGGTCCAGACAAAGGGCATTCATGATGATGGTTAATGCCTCTGCCCGGGTCGATGACTGGCCGGGAGCGAAATTCCCATTGCCTCTTCCGTGAATTAGCCCGATTTGGGCAGCTCTGGCAATTTGGTCCTTGTTCCACGAATTAGCTGTGTCACTGAAGGAGATGCCGGCTTTTACCGGTGCTGCGCTGTTGAAGTCCACGATCTTGGATAAGATCTTAATGATCTCAGCGCGGCTGATTTCCCGGTCCGGCCTAAAGGTTCCGTCCGGATAACCGGAAACTATACCATTAGAGGCTAAGGCGGCAATCGCTGGTTGGGCCCAATGGGTATTAACGTCACTTAATTGAAGGGAAGAAGCGTCCGGTTTCGCCAGCCCAAATGCTTTGGCAACGACAGCAGCGAATTCCCCTCTGGTGATGGCTTTGTCCGGTCTGAAGGTGCCATCGGCATAACCGTTGATGACCTTCAGCTTAAGGAAAGCCGATATCGTCCGGGTGCTCCACAGGTCAGCAATGTCCTTAAGAGCAGGTGCCGGAACGTTTCCATCTTTCCCGGTAATCACGCTTCTAAGTGTCTCTTTTAAGGCTTGAGAATTTACTCCCGTAGCAAATATAGAAGATTGCGGCGTTTCAACAGGTGCAGGTTTGGCTGTCGGAACAGGTGTGGGTGCTGCCGTAGGCACCGTGCTTGGCACTGTACTAGGCACCGTGCCCGGATTTGAGCCTGTCCCGGAGCCAGGGGTCGGGCTAGGGTTCGGACTTGGCGTGTGGCTTGGTGACGGACTTGGATCTGAGCTTGGTAACGGACTTGGTGTCTGGGTTGGACTTGTGCCAGGCTCAGGTTCAGGCTCTGAGGTTTTAGCCTTTTCAATGGTCAATGTTTGCAGCTGTTCGCCATCGGCCTTTCTGGCTTCAATCACAATCTGATCCTTGCCGACCGTGATGGCCGAATATACCGGGAAATTGTCATCATACAGATACTCCAGGTAATCGAACTTGACCGCATCGTAGAATTTCCAGCCGGAGGACCCGCCGGACAGATACACGGTGCCTGGGCTGCCATCTTTTATAGGCTGGCCATTCTTCATAGGATAGGTCCAAGCGAGTGCATGATCGTGGCCCACCAGCACCAGGTCTGCGCCAAGCTCCTCAAGGACAGGGGCCAGATATTTGGTGACGAGCTCCGGACCACGCCCATCCTCTGTATGATAAGCAGGCCGGTGGAACATGGCGATATTCCATTTTTTGGAGCTGGTCTGCAAGTTTCCCCGCAGCCATTCTGCCTGTTTCTGCATGTCCACTTCATCGGCTTCTGAATTGAGCACTATAAAATGAGTATCCTCATAATCATACGAATAGGTCAGCTGCTCTTGTCCGGCCATTCCATTGCCCGGGAGCCCCAAAGCGGTTCTAAAGACTTCTTTTCCGCCATTCTTCACATCATGATTTCCCATCGTGTAGGCAGAAGGCACGCTGCCGCTGTATAGCTGTGAGGCCTTCATATCCTGCTCCCATTCATCCATAATGCCGCCATCATCGACAATATCCCCGCCATGCATCACAAACCGGGCATCCGGGTAGTTGGTAAAAGCACTGCTCAGCAAATTTTGATGAATATGGTAGGCTTCTTCGGTATTGGTGTGAGAGTCCGTGACAAACAAGAAGGAAAAGGCTTCCGGGCTTGCTGACTCTGTAGTAAACCTATGCTGCTCACTCCACAATCCCGGAGAACCCACACGGTAAATGTATTCTGTGCCCGGTGACAGGCTCTGGAGCATCCCTTTGTGGAACAACGTTTCTCCGACACGGTCGGGAGCCAGCAGAAGCTGCGGTTCCGCCGTCTGCTCTTTGACATTAGGCTGCTCAAAACCGGTGAACTTACTGGCCTCCACATATTGAATCACACCGCTCTCCACACGGGGGGCCGTTTTCCAGACGATGCTTTGGGTGGTTTTCATATCCTCTGTAACATAGGTTCTTACATATTCGGGCCTATCCGAGCCAAGCTGCGGCACTACGGACAAAGAGAATACCTTGCTGACTTTATCCCCATTTACTGCCTGAAGATTGAGGTTCGTTAAGGCCAGTGTTGTCAGGGAGGTCTGGATTTCACCCTGAGCATCGGTCAGACCCCATCCATCCTTCAGAAGCTTCACACCGATAGCTGCGGTGGATATCCAGCCTGTCGTTTTGCCGTCCGGAAGACGGATTGCGGTATATTCCCCGCGGGTCACTCCATCCGAAAAAAATTGTTCACCTTGGGTGAAGGAAGCAAGCTTGGCCGAAGCCGGGTCAGCATCCGCGTAGACATCTGCCGTTACCCGCTTCACCTCAGCGAAATACTGCGGAAAAAGAGGATCGGACGGGATGATCGACACCCCTTCGACCGGCACTCCTGCATCATCCGTGACACGGATGGTGCTTTTCGTATGGAGGGAGCTCCCTTTTACAGTAAGCTTGTAAGGAAAACCAATCGTATACTGGTGGGGGGCAGCCAGTGCATATACAGCTTCACCTACGGTCATTCGAAAACTGCCGTCGTTCATTACGATGGATTTGAAGGCCTCGCCGCGCTCCATTTTGGCACTGGGTTTTACAGCCACATTCAATAGCGCAATCGTCCCGTCAGCCGGCAGGGAATCATTACTCAGCCCGGCAAGCTGCAGCCGATACTGTCCTTTTGCAGGGTCAATCTCATTCTGCGTAACGAACGGTCCCGCTACCTTAGGTTCAGCAGTGGTAATCTCCAACGTTTGGGGGTCGTATTGAAGCTGGGCATAGGAATCTTGTAAATCAACAGCATTTTTGACCTGAAGCTTCAATTGGAACGTTGTGTTGCTGATGACTTCTGCGGGGGCGTCCAGGTGATATTGAATCCCGTCTTGAATAAAGAAGGTGCTGCTGCTCTCGGCGGGATTGCCGGATCTGTCATATACGGCCGACTGGACGGTATGATATCCCCCTGCCAGCGGAGTGGAAGGCTGATAGGAAATAAGGCCGCTGGCCGCTTCATACTCGGGCTGTACAGGATGTCCATCCAGATTCAGCATAACTGAGCCGGGATCAATGCCTGATTGGGCATCGGTGGCCGCAAGCTGAATGTGGGGCGAGTTCGTATGGATGACTGCTTCATTAGCCGGAGAAAGTACATCCAGCGTTGGGACGCCCATATCTTCATTAGGGTCCTGCCCATAGACCAGGCGTACGTCATCGACCCATACGGTGCCTTTATTTTTCTTCTCCAAAATGGATTGTTCAATCCGCATGTAGATTTCCAACTGGATAGGACCTACTTTATTTTGGGGGATTTCGCCCTCAATGTATTTCCAGCCCGTCCAGTCCACGCCAACATTCTCGTCCAAATATTCCACCTCAAAGGACTTTCCGTTGCCGTCCCTGAACTTGCTGAAGATAAGATGTCCATCGTTATTGCCATACACCCACATCCCGATTTTTTGGGGAAGGCCGGTGACCGGATACGGAGCTGCAGGGCCTACATACACATAGGAGGGGTTTTCCTTAACGCCAATGTAGTCATAATCCAAACGTACGGAATTATTTCCAGAACGGACATGCCGGGGATCGGATTCCAGGCTCATCGCGCCTGAGAAATTCCTTTTTTGAACCAGCACGTTGTCGCTCAGATTATTCTCGAAATCCTCGATGACAACGGTATTCAGGAGGGGCGGGTCAGCGGCAATGAGGCCTGCCGGTTGAAGAGTGCTTACGATAACGGTGATGAGTAGGAGGAGCATTGTTGCTCTGGAGGATATAAATTCATACCTTCGGCGAATACGTTTCTTGAACATGGTTTTCTCTCCCTCTGCGTTTACAAGATTCATAGTCTACTGCATTACAACATCGTATGTAAGGTTTGCTTGTGTGAAATTTATTATAAAGCTGATCTGTGCTGATAGTATTAATTTAAAGAATTAACTATGTAAATAATCAGTAGGAAGGTCCTAGCTTTTTTTTCCGTATTGGCCGGGGGTGTGGCCCGTGAAATTCTTGAAGGTACGGATGAAATTGGCGTAATCATTGAAGCCGGACAGATAGCAGGTGTCAGATACCGAGTTGCCGGCGGTGAGGAGCTGCTTGGCTAAGGTGATTTTTTTCAACAGGACATAACGGTAGAGGGTTCCTCCGGTCTGCTGCTTGAACAGATGGCTGAGATAATACTTATCTACGGATAGTTCCTCAGCAATCCCCTCCAGCGAAAGGGCCAGATGCAGATGGTTATCAATATAGGACATGGCCGACTGAATCAGTGTGGAGATCAGACTGGGAACTGCTGAAAAGCTGCGGCTGTACAGATCGTTGACCTGCACCAGCAGCTGAATCAGATAAGTGAGCGCCAGAACGTCGCTGCCGTACTGCGGATGCTTCAGGATGCCGATGAGACGGAATGCCAGTCCGGTAAAAGCTTCAAGCTGTGCCTGATCCATCTGCGAAAGGTTATGTTCTCCGGTCTGACGGTTCTGAAAGCAGGCGAGCAGATTCGTGTCAGCGGTGCAAAAGGGGTAAACCAGAGGTGCTTTGAAGTGGATTGTAATCCGTTCATAGGGCTCTGGGGACAGGTTGATGATTTTATGGATTTCATGATTGTTGAAGATTAGAACATTTCCGGGACTCAGAGGATAGCTGTACTGTTCCACAAAACAGTTCACCTGCCCGCCCAGGAACAGAAAGATTTCATAATGGTCATGAATGTGAAAATCCTTGGTGGGAGAGGTCGGGGAATTGCCGATTCCCGCCAGGATATCACCATGGAACTGCTGATAATATTCGGCATGCTTCATTTCGTAGACCCCCTTCGGAATTTATCGCAATAAACGCAACAAATCATTAATTATCGCAAAGACATTGCGATAACATAAAACTAAACTATAAATGAAGTTTAGACAATCCAGAAGAGCGAAGCCATGGAGGAATTGAAGATGAACGGTAAGGAACAGCGCAGATATTGGCTGGATACGATGCTGCTGATCGGTGCTCCGGTGCTGGAAGCATTGAAGCGGAGGACACTTACGATTACGCTGCCGGTGGAATTCCACAGCGGCCGGAGCGGCTTCGCGCCGCTGGAAGCTTTTGCCCGGCTGGCCTGCGGGATGGCGCCCTGGCTGGAGCTGGAAGGCCTTGAAGGTGAAGAAGAAAAGCTTAGAGGATATTACGCCAGGCTGATGTTGGAAGCGCTTGATGCGGCTACGGACCCGGAATCTGCGGATTATATGGATTTTGAGGCGGAGGGGCAGCCGCTGGTCGATGCGGCTTTTCTGGCGCATGCGCTGGTGCGCGCACCAAAGCGCCTGGCCTCGCAGTTGAATGAACGCGTCAGGCGCAACGTGATTGCGGCATTAAAAAAGACCCGCCGGACGGCCCCCTGCGGCAGCAACTGGCTGCTGTTCAGCGCAATGGTGGAGGCCGCCCTGTACATTCTCGGCGACCCGGAATATGACCGGATGCGGGTAGGTTATGCAGTCCATATGTTCATGGACTGGTATAAAGGCGACGGAGTATACGGGGACGGCAAAGATTTTCGCTGGGATTATTACAACAGCTTTGTAATTCAGCCGATGCTCGTGGATGTGATTACCCTTTTTGAGCAGGATTCGGCGCATTACCCCCAATTGAAGCCTCTGATTATGCAGCGGGCCCGGCGGTATGCCACCGTGCTGGAGCGGATGATCGCACCGGACGGCACTTATCCGTTCCTTGGACGTTCCATCGTGTACCGCTTCGGGGCGTTTCAGCTGCTCGCGCAGGCGGCGCTTCAGCATTTCCTTGAAGAATCCCTGCAGCCTGCACAGGTACGCTGTGCCCTGACGGCTGTGATCAAGCGGATTATGGAGTTCCCGGGCAATCTGGATGAGAACGGCTGGCTGCGCCCGGGCGTATACGGTTATCAGCCAGAGCTGGCAGAGAGCTATATCAATACAGGCAGCTTGTACTTGTGTGCAGCCGTATTCCTTCCGCTGGGACTGCTGCCTGAAGATCCATTCTGGAGCGGGGAGAATCAGAATTGGACTTCACAGCAAATTGCTGCAGGTGGGAATGTTATGCGCGATCATGCTTTGTAATTTTACGCTACTGGGAAGGGGAGAACAGATATGAATCAACAGGAATTGCTTGATATCATCCGGGAGGCTGGTCCGCTGCAGGTGAGCCATTATTATCCGCAGGGGGATCAGGATATTTTCTGGAAGCGGGCAGCGGAGTCCGGCGAATGGAAGGAGAGTATCTCTGAAATCCGGGCGGAGGGTCTGCGGCTGGAAGCTCTGGACATTCCGGAGCTGACGTATTCCCTGTTCACGGCCTTTGGGCGTACAGGCTCCAGGCTGGAGTATGAACGGGTCTATTTCGAACGGAGAAGAAGGCTGAATACGTATGCTTTGCTTGTTTTGCTGGAGCCGGAGAATCCGGGATATCTGAGGGGGCTGGAAGATATCCTGTGGTCTATCTGCGGGGAGTACACCTGGTGTGTTCCCGCCCATTTGCCTCCGGATTTTGCGGTCACGGAGATCGGACGGTTTATTGATCTGTTTTCGTCTGAGACCGGTTTTACCTTAAGCGAAATATCGTTACTTCTGGGCGGGCGGCTGTCGCCGCTGCTGCGTGCCCGGATCTCGGCTGAAGTGGAACGCAGGATATTCCGGCCTTTTCTGGAAGACGGCCCTTATCACTGGGAGACCGTCACACATAACTGGTCTGCTGTCTGTGCAGGATCGATCGGGGCGGCGGCTATGCTGGCACTGGATGACCCGGCTCAGCTGAGCCGGATTCTGCACAAGACGGAACGCAGTATGCACTTCTATCTGGAGGGCTTCGGGGAGGATGGAGCGTGTGCGGAGGGGCTTGGCTACTGGAATTACGGATTCGGATATTTCACGTATTACAGCGATCTTCTGCGGGCCAGAAGCGGAGGGAAGCTGGACTGGTTCCAATGTGACAAGGTCCGCAGCATCGCCGCGTTCCAGCAGAAATGCTTCATAGGCGGCAGCCTTGTAGCGAATTTCTCTGATTCGACGCTCCGGGTCCGCGTACATATGGGCCTGTCCCATTATCTGGCGGCAAAATATTCTTGTGTCGAGGCTCCTCCGGCGCAGCTTCGTGCTCCTTATACAGAGGATCATTGCAGCCGCTGGGCTCCGGCACTGCGCAATCTAATCTGGACAAGGCAGGCCAGGGTTGCCCAGGAGTGGGGTGCTGCCAGCTTTTATCTTCCTGATGCAGCTTGGATCGTTGTACGGCACGGTTCTCCGGAGAAGGTCTTTGGCTTCGCCGCCAAGGGCGGACATAACGATGAACCGCATAATCATAATGATCTGGGCCATTTCATTCTGGCCGGCGGCGGGGAAGTCTACGCCGCAGACCTTGGAAGCGGAGAGTACACGGCGGATTATTTTGGCAAAGGCCGTTACCGGTATGACTGCAATGGTTCCCAGGGTCATTCGGTGCCGATTATCAGCGGCCGGTACCAGAGTGCAGGACCGGAGTATACAGCTGCAGTGCTGCATGCCGCCACTGGGGCGGACAAGGATGAGCTAAAGCTGGAGTTATCTAAGGCTTATGAAACGGAAGGCCTGAAGTCACTGATCCGTTCTCTGGTATGGCACAAGGAGGAACTTCCCCGCTTGGAGCTGTGTGACGAGTATCTGTATGAAGGGGCAACGGAGAGCTGGACCGAGCGGTTCGTAACCTGGCGGCAGCCGGAGCTCCTCCGGACCGGCATCGTCCTGCTGCCGGGAAGTGATGGCGGCGGAGTAGCAGTACATTATGATAATAAGCTGGTGGAACCCGAAATTACGCCACGTGAGTACCGTGATCATTACGGCCGGGAGACGGTCTGGCATACGCTGGATTTTCATGTGCTCCGGCCCGGCTCTGAAGGCAGATTTGTATTCACATTTCAGTTCTTATCATAGATAAATGGCGGTGTTTGAATGAATAACCAAACGGAAAATACGGCTTGGGTAGAAGAAGCCTGGAGTAAGGCACTGGAGAAAACGGGGATAAACAGCCAAAGCATCGGCGCTGAATTCCCTCATGCGGGTCAGAGCGGCAAATACGTGCTGGAAGCCCCGAATTGGTGGACCGCCGGATTTTGGCCCGGTATGCTGTGGCAGTTCTACGGTGAATGCGGTGACGAAAGCCTGAAAGCGATTGCCGAGCGCTGTGAGAAAAGGCTTGACGAGGTGCTGGACGGCTACGTTAAGCTGGATCATGATCTTGGCTTTATGTGGATTCTTACCAGTGTGGCGAACTTCAAGCTGACCGGAAACGAAATGTCTCGTATCCGGGCATTAAAAGCGGCTAATTACTTGTCCGCCCGCTTCAACCTGAAAGGCCGCTATATCCGGGCCTGGAATCCTTGGCGGGAAGGGGAGGACAACAGTGGTGTTGCAATTATTGACTGCTGCATGAATACCAGCCTGCTGTTCTGGGCTTCCGCAGAGACAGGTGATCCGCGCTACCGTCATATCGCCGAGGCGCACATGGATACCGTGCTGGAGCATTTCATCCGGGCAGACGGTTCGGTATACCATATCGTCAACTTCAATCCGGACACGGGTGAGGTGAAGGAGAAGCCCGGGGGACAGGGCTACGGACCTGAATCTGCCTGGTCGCGCGGCACAGCCTGGGCTGTTTACGGCCTGACGCTGGCGTACCACCATTCGGCCAAACCGGAGTATCTGCATGCTGCCCAGCGGGTTGCGCATTTCTTTTTGACCCGGCTTCCGGAGGATCATGTTCCCCATTGGGACTTCCGGGCGCCAGGGGAAACCGGTAAAATCCGCGATACCTCTGCCGGCTCCTGCGCAGCGAGCGGCCTGCTGCTGTTGGCCCGCCAGGTAGACGATTCGGAGTCACATATATACCGTAGCGGTGCGCTGAAGATCATGGAGTCCCTTTACCGGAATTACGGAACCTGGGACCAGCCGGACGAGGAAGGGCTGCTGCTTCACGGAACAAGCAACTATCCGGAGAACCGCAACATTGGCGTTTCCCTTATCTATGGCGATTTCTTTTATGTCGAGGCGCTGGCCCGGCTTAAGGAAGCCGGCCCGTTCTACTGGGAATAGGAGCATTTTCCGGTGATATCCGGGTTGGATATTCCTAAAGATCCGAACGAAAATGTGACAGCGCCGACGGCTATCTTTTAGCATCCTCGTAAGAGTTAATAAATTTTTCATATGACTCTCAGGGTTACTTAGGCTATAATGAGGTCTAAAAAAGAAAACGGGGCGTTAGAATGAATCAGTTTAAAGGTGAAAAAAGCCTGCTTTCGGAGAAAAAGGAGCGTTTTTCTTCCAGCGGCTTTATTTTTGCGGCCATTGGCAGCTCAGTGGGTCTGGGGAATATGTGGAAGTTCCCTTATATTACAGGAGAAAACGGGGGAGCGGCTTTTTTCCTGCTCTTCATCGTCTGTCTGGTGCTGATCGGCTTGCCGGTATTGCTGGCTGAACTGGCCATCGGACGCAGCGGACGCGGAAGCGCGGCGACTTCGTTCATACGGGCCGGAGGCGGGAAAGGCTGGAAGGCAGCTGGAATTCTGCAAGTGGTGGCGCCGTTCCTGATCCTTTCCTTTTATATAATTGTTGCAGGCTGGACGCTGAACTACGCGGTGATCGCCTTCAATGGACAGTTGTTCAGCACAACTGATTACGCGGGTCAATTTGGCTCCTTCATCTCAGGGTATATGCCCATTGTCTGGCAGGGTGTAGCCATGCTGATTACAGCGGGCGTGGTCATCCTTGGGGTTTCTGGCGGGATTGAGAAATTTAATAAAGTATTGATTCCCGGCCTGGTCGTTCTCCTCATTGTGTTGATGATCCGCGCGGTAACATTGCCGGGTGCGGGCGAAGGGGTATCCTTTTTCCTCAAACCGGACTTCTCGGTGCTGACGGCCGAATCCGCGCTGGTCGCCTTGGGACATGCCTTCTTCTCGCTGTCGCTCGGGATGGGGATTCTGCTGACTTACGGTTCTTATGTGGATAAAAGACAGTCGCTGGGCAGCGCTGCATTAGCCATTGGCGCCGGAGATTTGGTGTATGCGTTTATCGCCGGATTGATTATTTTTCCGACGACATTCTCGTTTGGCATTGCCCCGGATCAAGGGCCTTCACTGATTTTTATCGCGCTGCCGGCAGCTTTCTCGGCCATGCCTTTCGGTTCGTTCTTCGGCGGCCTGTTCTTCATTCTGCTGGCGATTGCCGCTTTGACCTCGGCCGTATCCCTGCTTGAAGTGCCTGTATCCTTTGCTATGGAGCGCTGGAACTGGAGCCGCCAGCGTGCGGTCTGGGTCTTGTCTCTGATTTGTTTCCTGCTCGGCATTCCTTCAGCGATGTCGCTGGGGATGTTCCCGGAGCTTACATTCGGCGGCAAAGCCTTGTTTGACTGGATGGATTTCATCACCTCTAATATTATGCTGCCGCTGGGCGGCCTGCTGATTACCATTTTTGCCGGGTATTTCTGGAAGGGGGCAGCGGAAGCTGCCGGGCTGCAGGCGGGCTGGTTCCGCGTCTGGCTGTTCATGCTCCGGTATGTCGCCCCGGTTCTGGTGTTCCTGGTGCTGCTGCATACCTCGGGAATTTTGACCTTTTAATGTAAAGCCATACTTCGGCAGAAAGAACACAATCAAACCCTGCAACCACAAGAGTTGTAGGGTTTTTGATCGTGTTACTCATCTGTATCAAACCGAAGTCCAGCCCCCGTCCACATACAATGTCTGGCCAGTCGTGTAGCTGGAAGCGTCCGAGGCAAAATAGATGGCTGCACCGTTCAATTCCTCCGGATTGCCGGGCCGGCCGAGGGGACACTGCGCATTGTACAACTGGAGAAAACTGTCCTGATACAGGGCGCGTTCAGTCATTTCCGTGCGGAATAGGCTGGGACCAATGGCATTCACAGTTATGCCATACGGAGCCAAGGAAGCCCCCATGCCCCGGGTCATGCTCAAAACCGCGCCTTTGGAGGCATTATAGGCATGAAGCGGAAATGACTTGCTGCCGATCATGCCGCAGATGGAGGCCATGTTGATAATCCGGCCATAGCTTCTATCCTTCATGGGCTTAATGACATGCTTGGACATAAGAAATATGCTTTTTAGGTTGGTGTCGATCACCCGGTCCCATTCACGCTCTTCCAGCTCCTCCACCGAACCGGCGGAGGCGACCCCGGCATTGTTCACCAGAATATCGATTTTGCCCCAATGCTGTAAAATATCCTGGACCGCAGCCTCAATCTCATCCTCCCGGATGACATCGCATCTCAGTGACAGGGTCTGGCGGCCTGCGGTTTCTATCTCCCTGGCCGTTTGTGCCAGCTTGTCCGGCCTTAGATCCAGAAGGGCCACATCCGCGCCCTGTGCGGCGAACGCCTTAGCCAATTCTGCGCCAATCCCGCCAGCTGCGCCGGTTACAACAGCCACTTTGCCGCTTAAATCAAACAGATTATTCATGGTAACCCTCCTTATTCATCGTCAGCTTCAATGTAACATAGACCTATTAATGATTATATATATGGAAAATATAAAAATAATTGGAATCATTGTGCAGCCCGCACTATAATAAACAGAGGGTGAGGGCGATGAGTATTAGCTTTGAGCAACTGAGCAGGCATTTTGGGAAGCAAGCGGTGCATGTTCATCGGAACAAGAGATCAGAGGATGAAGTTTACTGTGATGCCAAACTGATTACGAAGAGTCTAACCTCCTTTGCGCCCGGATTTATCTATGTGGGCAAGAGCTCCATGCTCCCGGGTAATGCCGCTAATATGGAGAATGCCAGCCTGATGCTGATTAATGACGCAGAGCTTCCTGTAGTTGAGGATGTGGAGAGCAGCCCGAATATGATTGAGTTTACAGCGGGAGCAGATATCTTTGAGATCTACAATCAGACCAGGGAGCTGTTTCTGGAACAAGCGGAAACCGAGCAGGCGAAGGCCAAGCTGCTCAAAGCTTTTGCGGCCGGAAAAGGGATGGAGCATATCGTATCGGTGGCGGCGGATATACTGGGTAATCCGGTAATCGTCATTGATATAAGCTATAAAGTGCTGGCCTGTTCGGACAGCGAAGTAACCGATCCGGTCTGGAGAGATAATCTGCAGAAGGGCTACTGCTCTTATGATTTTATAGCCACCGTCCAAAAGATGAAAAGCGTACAAAACGGTGCAAAGTCCGAGGAACCGTATGAAGTGTTCTGCAGCGGCAGTGCTGCTGCGAAAGTGGTGGCAAAGATTAAAATCGGGGACAAGCCTGTCGGCAATCTTATTTTGCTGGGTACAGAACGGCCTATCCGTCCAAGGGACCGTGATCTGGCCGCTTTTGCCGGTGAGATGGTGGCGGCGGAACTGCAGAAGAACAGCTTTTACCGGAATTCTACGCATGCCGTGTATGATGAGCTGATCTACGATCTGCTGGAGAATCAACTGAGCGGCAAAGAACTTGTCCAAGAGAGGCTCCGGAGCGGTAATATCAAGCTGAACGGCAGGCTGTCCGTGCTGGTGCTGGATATTGCGCGGTATGATGCTTCCGGCAAATACAACGGGTATTTACGGGACCGGATCCGTACGCTTTTTACCGCGGAACGACAGATCTTTTATAATGGGCACATTGTCAGTATCAGGGACCGGGAGCCTAGGGGAGCGAGAATAGAATGTGGCCCCGACATGCATGAATTCCTGATCTCGAATCAGATTCGCCTGGGAATCAGCAGTGAATTCAGCGACATTGCGGATTGCCGCAAATATTATCTGCAGGCGGTCAAAGCGCTGGAAATCGGCCTGATTGCCCTGCCTGCCGATCCGGTGATTGTATACTCCGATGTGCAGCTGTATGACATGTTGTCTGCCTATACACAAAGTGATTACAGGGACGTATGCCATCCGGCGCTGCTTACTTTGCGGGAATATGACGGGAAGCACCATGCTGACCTGTACCATACCCTTTTTATCTATCTGAAGAACAACCGGCAGCTGCAAAAAACCGCAGTCGAGCTGTTCATCCACCGCAACACCCTGCGGTACCGTCTGCAGCAGATCAGTGAATTGATCCATGTTGATTTAGACAATATTGATAACGTTCTTAAATTATATATGTCCTATAAAATGACCGCCTACCTCGATAGATTGAGGGAAGCAGGAAAATGCACAAGCGGATAGATGATGAAGAAATAAGTTCCCCTGTACAGGCACTTCTAGGCGATGACCCACATACAATAAAAGGACCATGAACCCGTAGTTCATACTACAGATCGGTTTCATTGTACATGTGCGGGAGGTGTCGCCAAGTTGCCGGGAATAATAAGCACGATAGCGCTGCTGATCAAAGAACTGACACTGCTGGTATCTTACGTAAGGAACAATGCTTTTCCCCAACCGCTCTCCGAACAGGATGAAAGCAAATACTTAGGGAGGATGGCGGAGGGAGACGCTAAGGCTCGTAACTTGTTAATTGAACACAACTTGCGCTTGGTCGCCCACATAGTAAAAAAATTCGATAACACCGGCGAAGACATGGAGGACCTGATCTCCATCGGCACCATCGGCCTGATCAAAGCCATCGAGAGCTACCGCCCGAACAAAGGGACGAAGCTCGCCACTTTTGCTGCCCGTTGTATCGAGAATGAAATCCTCATGCATTTGAGATCGCTTAAAAAGACCAAAAAGGACGTATCCCTGCATGATCCAATCGGGACGGACAAGGAAGGCAACGAGATCACACTGATCGATATTCTTGGCTCGGACGCAGATGATATTGTTAAAGAAGTCGATCTGAAGATCGAGAAGAGCAAAATCTACCGCAATCTCGACATTCTGGATGACCGGGAAAAGGAAGTGGTGGTTGGGCGCTTTGGGCTGGACACCGGCGGGGAGGAGCGGACGCAGCGGGAGATTGCGAAGGAGCTGGGCATCTCGCGGAGTTACGTGTCGCGGATCGAGAAGAGGGCGCTCATGAAGCTGTATCATGAGTTTTATAAGGCGAAGCGATAACTTCTGAAAGCAACTTGTCTGCGGATAAGTTGCTTTTATTCTAAATACGCAGGTTATGAGTTTGATTAAATCATGAAGAATACAATACGAAGGAGAATTTTATACAATGAGCTACAAAGAAATATATGATCCCATGTTCAATTGTTACATACGTATGAAAAACACGAAAAGCATCAAGGTCCATATCAGAGAGTAATTCGTGCTAAATCAACTCGTAAAGATACATGAGAAGGAAAGGGCGCAGGTAGTGGAATGGTATTCAGAAAAGTATTTTAATAAAATTTAGAAAGTCAGATATTAGAAGGCGGGAGGCTAAAGATTTGATAGGTGGAAATCTGTATCCCCATACTCCATGATCACTTTTTCAAAGGTTGCTTGCGTCTCATTAGCCTGCAACCTTTCTACAAGTAGAGACAGACCCTTCTCATTTTCAAAACCGCAAAAGGTCAAAAGAGCAGCCATTCTCCCATCATGAACTGTGACCCGTAAGAGGGTCACTTTTTTCAAAGTTTCCATCTTACGGGTCACAGTTCAGGTGTTACTTCCCCTGTTTATGGCTGCTCCGCATATCTCCACCAGGCAAAGGTTCCGGCTATTCCGATTATCCCCGTATACGCAAGAATGACTATACTGCTCAACTGTAGAGAACCGGTGCTTTGAAATACCGACGGGATGGTCCATGGGAAATAGGGGGCAAATCCAAAAGAGGCCAACACATTGGAAAGAATGACGATGATCAGGATGAGCCCCAGGGGTGCCAGGTAGCCCTTGGTCACATTAGCCAAAAGAATGCTTGGTGCGGTAACGAAAATGTACAATAGCGAGGTGATAAGGAACTTAAAGAACAAACTCCAAATGAATGCAGCGGACCCGCCTTGGGCGCCCAGGATCGCCCCCACGGCAAAACCTACGGCAAACATATAGATGGAAAGTAACAGGCACCATGCTAAAATGACAATGAATTTGGACAATACAATTTTTGCTCTGGAAATGGGCTTTGCCAGCAAATCTTTAATGGTTCTATCCGAAAACTCCCGTCCGAATACCCATGCCGCGATAAAGGTGTACCCGATAAGTCCCAGCGGGGCAAGCGTATCAAGCAATCCGGTTAAATACTGTTCCCAGTGGATACCGCCGGCGTCACTGGATAAAACATTTCCGACGCCCATCATGATGGGCCCGAAGCCTAAAACAAGAAACATTATCCAAAACACATTGGAGCGGATAATCTTGCGAATCTCACAATGTAAAACAGATAAAATATTCATTATTTAATCCCCCTGGTGATCCCAATGGTGCGGAGAAAATATCCTTCCAAATCCTCCGTAACCACTCGAAGCGATGTTGGCGGCTGATTGCTTTGAACGAGCAGTTCGGCCAGCCGTTCAGGATGATCTGCCCCGTGCTCATCGGTTAGTTTAATATAGCCGTCCAGGGTATCCTCAAAGGCATAGCCATGCTCTTCAAGCACCTTCTTCAAGGCAGGCTTGTTCCGGCCATTCACCACTAAGCTTTTCTGTAAGGATTGCTCCAGCTTGTCCATTGCGACTTCTTGAACAAGCTGGCCGCCGTGAATAATCCCAATGCGTGTGGACACCTTCGAGAGCTCCTCTAACAGATGGCTGGATATAAAAACAGTTACGCCGAAATTTTTCGCCAGATTATATAACATATTCCGTATCTCTGCCACGCCTGCGGGATCAAGGCCATTGATCGGCTCATCCAATATTAGAATTTCCGGATTGTGAATCATCGCTTTTGCAAGTCCCAGGCGCTGTTTGTTTCCTAATGAGAGATGCTTTGCTTTTTTCTTTTTGTGCGGCTCCAGTCCCAGCTTATAGATCACCTGATGTACGGCATCTTTGTCCGGCATCCCTTGCATGCGTCTTGCGATGTCAAGATTCTCCGTTACACTCAGATCTGGATAAAAAGTAGCCTCCTCCAAATATCCGACCTTGCTCCATAATTTATAATTTCCGGCATCAACCTTTTCACCTAACATATAGAGCTTACCGGAGGTTGGCCTCAGCATCGCCAGAAGCATCTTGATGGTCGTTGTCTTCCCGGCGCCATTCAGTCCCAGGAATCCAAAGATCTCTCCTCGGTTCACCTCCAGCGAAAGATTATTTAATACGGTATAGTCGCCAAACCTTTTATGCACTCCGTCAATTTGTATAGCAGGCGTGCTGCCGATTTTTTTCTTTGATAAAATTCGCATAACCTTTAACTCCTCCATAAAGAGAGAGCTTATACAGGAATCTAAGGACAACATTCCTGAACAAGCTCCATCGAAAATGTTTCAATAAATCTACTGCTTGATGATGTTATGACAATCTAAGATTGGCGGGGCGCGGCTGGCCCAAGCCCAATGGAGCAGAGCCAATTCAGTGCTACCTCATGCAGCACGTTGATGTTATCTACCTGACAGTGTTCTAATCCGCCAAGCCGTCTATCCTCTATCGCATAGAATGTCTTGTTAGGCGAACCGGCCTGCTCGTAATTCTTCAAGGCTTGTGTCAGCGGATTGGGCTGAACCAATATCTCTTCCGCTCCATGCATGACAAGCAGCGGACATTCGATCTGGTGAAGTACACCCTCAAGATCATAGGCAAAACGCGGATTCCCCGCAAAATCCTCCAGGCTTTCTGCCCCGAGAATTCTCATGCCGTGTGCGGCCAGACTTGGCGGCATCCATGAAAGCATGGCTTTCCAGTCAAAGGCATGCGTACCGCCGTCGGAGATGACGGCAGCAATCCGGTGATCGAACGAAGCGAACCGCAGGGAGTCGTAAGCCGCAAAGCTCTCCCCGTGCACGATAATCTTATCCGGATCGACTTCCGGCCGGGTTAGAAGGAAGTCGATGGCCCGGGAATGAAAGGCCTCGCTGTCCGCCCGTCTCCCCTTCCCCTTTTCGTACATCGAGAGGCCGGTGCCGGGCTGGTCATAGACCAAAAAGTTATATCCACACGAAATGAAGGCAGGACCCAGCCAGAAATAGTTTTCAATGGACCACTCGTCACCACCGTTAAGTGCAAATACGGTCGGCTTTGGACCTTCTATCCAGGAAGGGGAGAAGAAGTATCCATCCAGCTTGACATCCTCGTAATCGACCTCAATCTTCTCCGGACGGACCTCGAAGTATGTTCCGGCAGCCTCGAAAAGTTCATTCACCTTTTTAAAGATACGGATTTTCTCATTGTCATCATCCATCACTGCATACTCTGCGATTCTGTAGTAATTGCAGGCACGAATGTAGCAGTTCCGTGCGGTATACCAGTTTCCGGCCGTTTCTGCCTCCTTGCCGTGTCTTTCCAGTGCCTGAGCGGTGATGAGCCATTCTCTGTGCCACGTAGCCTTGTCATCGGGGTCGATTTTTTTGCAGGCCTCATAGATTTCAGTGACGTCCGTAGCACCAAGGCTTGCCATACCCAAAGCTTTGGTAACCTGGTATGACATCATGTAGTTATTAGGCCAGCGGCTGAACTCAATTGACATTTCGACTTCCTCCTTTTCAAGTTCCAGTGATTGTAGTTTTTTGCTACAACTTATTTTCACATCCAAAGATGAAGCTTCTTTAAAAGAAAAATAAATATGTATAAAGAGAAAATAAAAAACTATAAACTGCTAAAAAACAAAAAAAGGCTGTAACCTGGGTTCACACCCGGCTGCAGCCTGGAGCTTTGTTGTTGAAGAAGAAGTGCAAATATTTAATCAGCGGTGTACCGCCAGGGGAAGGCTGAATCTAATTCCCAAACCGCCATATTCGGAAGGGTAGGCAACAATTTCTCCCCCGTGATGTTCAATAATAGATTTACAGCTTGCCAGCCCCAGTCCCAGTCCGCCCTTTTGGATCTGCCGCGATTGATCCACCGTGAAAAATTTAAGGAAGAGAGAAGAAAGTTCCTTATCCGGCACGCCAATTCCGTTATCCTCAATTTGGAAATAGGCATAATGCTCCCGCAGGTATCCGGTCATATACACCTTCAGCTTATTCTTCCCTCCATATCTTACAGCATTGCTAAAGAGGTTACCGAACACCCGGCGGATCATCGGTTCATTGACCATTAGCCGTATACTGTCCGTGAATGAATGGCGGCAGGTCAGTTCGATGTCAAGTCCAGCCAGCTCGTACTCATATTCAAAAGCAATTTCTTCGAATAATTCTGTTGCCTTTACAGGTGTGGCCACCATGGATTCGAGCTCCAGTTTTTCTTTGGTAAAGCTGGAGAAATCATTGATGAGTTCAACCATATATGCTGATTTCCGTTGAATCAATTCATAATATTCCTGCTTTTCAGTTTCGGGTAAGTCCTTGTGTGTAGCCAGCAGTTCAGTGAAACCGTTAATAGAGGTAAGGGGTGTTTTCAAATCGTGGGCGATGGCTGCAATCATATCGGTTTGTTCTCTGTGGGCGAGTTGAAGCCTATGCTCCATCTTATTGAAGTGCTTATAAAGCTCTCCGATCTCGTCATTACTCCTCAAAGCCAGCGGAGGCAGGGGATGGACAACATTTACTTCTCCCAGCCGGGTATTCAGACGCCGAATGGGCTTCTCTATGAAAAAATAAATATAGATGATCAGAATAAAAAATATACAACAAGCGATGGCAAATATGGGCAGCAGCAATGCTATATATCGTGAGTCCAGCAAGGTACTGCTTATAGGGGAATATACTGCAAAGACAAACTTCAAGTACATTCCAATGGAAAACATAAGAATTAGAAGCATCAGCAGGAATAAAAGAGGGAGTTTTATTTTCAGTTTCATCCTATTGCTCTCTTTCCGTATATTTATAGCCTATGCCCCAAATGGTTTTAATAAAGTTATGTTCAGTACCCAGCTTCTTGCGGATATTTTTGATATGGACCGTTACGGTATTGATCTCTCCGTATTCGTCTCCCCAGACCTTCTCATAGATCTGCTCACGGCTCAATACCTGATTGGGGTGACGCATAAGAATAGACAAAATTTGAAATTCTTTTGTGGATAAGTCGAGCTTCCGGCTGTGCAGGAAGGCCTCAAACGTTTTATCATTCAAAATGAGCGGAGCATCCGCCTTTTCGTTACTGGGACTAAGTTCATCCCACTCTTTATGCAGCCTGTCCAATTTTCGGAAATGGGCCTTGATCCTGGAGGCCAGCTCCTGAATACTGAAAGGTTTGGTCATATAATCGTCTGCTCCTATTTCGAGACCGACGATTTTATCAATGTCCTGATCACGCGCACTTAAAAACAGGATGGGAACATTATAAGATGTCCGGATACTTCTGCAGACATCAAGCCCATTCATATCAGGCATCACTATATCCAGAACGACGAAATCAATGTGGTTATCATCCACAGCAGATAAGGCTTCTTTCCCGGAACATGCCGGGATTACTGTAAATTGCTCGTACCTTAAACTCTTGGTGATAAGTTTTACGATTTCTTCATCATCGTCTACAACTAATATCGTTTTTGACATTTGACTACCTCCCAGAAGCAAACAGACCTGATATAAATAATAATTCCTTAATCTGGTTGATGCAATCCTCCACTCGGGAGAAGGGGGCGTAGTCTGCCGTTTCGGTCTGGACACTGGGCTTTTTTGTACCTTAGTTTCTACTTTTTTAAGTTATTACAAAATTAATTTAAGGGAGTACATTTTTTTATTTTCTCCTGAAGGTAAAATGAAAAATATGAGAGCTCCTTAATACAGTCGGAGGGATGAGAATTATGAAAGCGGTTTTAGACAGCTCCCGAGAGTACGCCGCAACAAAAAAGAAAAATCATTTTCTGCACAATATCAAAAGAGACAGTCTGTTATATTTTCTTTTGCTGCTGCCAATCGGGTATATCCTGATATTCAAGTATGCCCCCATCTATGGTCTGGTTATGGCATTCCAGGATTACAACATTTTTGAAGGCATTAAGGGAAGCGAATGGGTTGGACTGGATGTGTTCCGGTTTATTTTCGAGCAGGACAGCTTCTACCGGGCATTGAAGAATACGCTGGTCCTGAATGTTCTGGATTTGATCGCGGGATTCCCGGCGCCCATTCTGCTGGCAATTCTGCTCAACGAAGTGAGGCAGGCAGCATTCAAGAAAGTGACCCAGACCGTGTTGTATCTGCCCCACTTTTTGTCCTGGGTGATCATCGGCGGTATGGTCTATTTGATGTTTTCTAACAGCGGCATGATCAACAATTTCCTGGCGGGTTTCGGACTTGATAAGATTGAGTTTCTGTCACAGAAAACACCTTGGTTGATTACCTATATCTCCGTTGGCGTATGGCAAAATATCGGATGGGGCACTATCATCTATCTGGCGGCCATTACCGGAATCAATAAGGAATTGTATGAGGCCTCCGATATTGACGGCTGCAGCAGGCTTCGCCAAATGTGGCATATTACACTGCCCGGTATCAAGTCGACGATTAATATTTTGCTGATTCTCCAAATTGGCCGAATGGTATCCATCGGGTTCGACCGCCCGTTCGTGATGGGGAATTCACTGGTTAACGAATACTCCGATGTTATCAGTACCTTTGTGTACAGAGTTGGTATTAGTTCGGGAGATTTCTCCCAGGCAACAGCAGTCGGATTATTCCAATCCGTGGTTGGCCTGGTCCTGCTGCTCTCTGCCAACTTTATCGCCAAAAAATTAGGTGAGGATGGGATATGGTGAGGATGGTGAACCAGAAGGGCAAAAAGAAAAAAATGAATGTGGCGGATGTTGTGATTATCGTATTTATTGTAGCATTGTCCTTTACATGTATTGTTCCGTTCCTATATATGATTGCGCTTTCTTTTAGCTCCAACGAAGCGATTATTGCCCAAAAAGTAGGGCTATGGCCAGTAGAATTCACAGCAGAAACGTACAAAACCATCTTGAGCGACATGGATATGCTTTATACGCTTGGATACAGTATTGTACTTACGATTTTTTACACTGGGGTATGTATGTTCCTGACCATTTGTGCAGCGTATCCGTTAACGAAGAAGCGGCTGATGGGAAGAAGCTTTATTTTGACAGCGTTGGTCTTCACCATGTATTTCAGCGGCGGTTTGATTCCCTCCTATATTCTGGTTAAAAACCTGGGAATGATGAATACGGTGTGGAGCCTGGTTTTGCCGGGTGCCATGAGCGTGTTTAATATGATCATCCTGAAGACCTTTTTCACCAATCTTCCGGAGAGCCTGGAGGAATCGGCTGCCATTGACGGATGTTCGGATCTGGGCATTCTCCTTAAGATTGTGCTGCCACTCTCGTTGCCTTCGATCGCCACATTAAGCCTCTTCTATGCGGTGGACAGATGGAACGGATTCCAGGATGCGCTGTTCTACATTACGAAAAAAGAGCTGTATCCTATGCAGATGAAGCTGTACCAGATCATATCGGCCAATCAGCAGCTGGATAGCCAGCAAGGGGGAGAAGGAAGTATCGGCTCCTACATTGTGCCTGAGTCTCTGAAAGCGGCCAGCGTTATGTTTACGACCCTCCCGATTTTGTTGATCTATCCTAAGCTGCAGAAGTATTTCGTAGATGGTGTAATGACCGGAGCGATCAAGGGCTGATGGGCAAACAGATCAAGCTAAAGGGGGTGGAGCATACCCGTTCCGGTGGATGATGGATGTATAGCTACAAGGGATTTGCAGCGCGGATGATTGGCAAGATATTCGACTTGAAAGGGAGGCATACAATGAATACAGGTAAAAAGAAGAGAATAGCAATTCTGTGCAGTACAGCGCTTCTGGCTATTGCAGCAGCAGGTTGTGGGAATTCTGGCAAGAATAGCGGCGAGGGGGCATCTCAGACTGCGGCAACTGAATCAGCAGCTGCTTCCGGTCCGCCTGTTACCTTGACTGTGGAAGTGTTTGACAGAGGTGTCCAGGGACAGCCGGATTTGAACAACAACATGTGGACCAAATATGTCAATGAAAAATTCGGAAAGCCCAATAACGCCATTGTAGAATATGTTTCTGTACCCCGTTCGCAGGAAATCGACAAGCTGAATGTGTTGATGGCTGCCGGCGAAGCACCGGATATTTCCTTCACCTATGACGGTACTACAGTAACCCGCTATGCCAAAAGCAAGGGCATTTATACTCTTGATGAACTGCTGGAGGAGCATGGGCAGCAATTGAAGTCTTATCTGGGCGAAAAAGTGCTTTCCTACGGGAAATATGAGGGCAAACAAGTCTCAATCCCGGGCAAGCGGACTCTGCTTGCCTGGAATGGTATGTTTATCCGCAAGGATTGGCTGGATAAGCTGGGAATGCCTGTTCCAACTAATAAGGACGAATTGTACGATACGCTTGTTGCCTTCCGTGACAAGAACCCCGGCAATGTGGATAATGTCATTCCGTGGGCAACAGCTGCTGCCGGCATGAACTACACCTTTGGTAATCTTGTTCAATCCTTCTGGGGTCCGATGACGGAGGAGGAATTCGTTACCACCACCAACTGGCTGAAGCCCGGCCACAAGGATGCATTCAAATGGCTGAACAAACTGTATAATGAAAAGCTGATCAGCCCCGACTTTGCGCTGGACAAAACAACCAAGCAAGCGGATGCCGATGTGACCAACGGCAAGGTAGGCTTCTACGCTGCCAACTGGGATTATCCGCTGTCGCAAAAAATCCGTGAGCCGCTGAAGCAAAATGTGCCGGATGCCAACTATGTTCCGGTTGATACCTTCAAAAATGACGAAGGCAAATACCTCAAAGAGGTATATAATGAGAATGGAATATTCTCCTTCATTCCCAAAAGCAGCAAGAACGCGGAGCTGGCGATGAAATATCTGAACTGGATGGCTGACCCGGAAGTGATGTTCTTCCTGCAGTTCGGTGAAGAAGGCGTTAACCACAAGCTGGTAGACGGCATCCCGCACGGGATTGCACAGACCGGCGAAAAAATGCAAACGAGCAATTTGAATATGGATTATACGCCGATTGTAAATGGCGCTGAGCTGGGCGATACCGAAAAGAATGTCAGAACATATGCCGCAGCGCTGGCAGCCGGGGACAAGAGTTACGAGAAGCTGGCTACCGATTCCTATAAAATCAATACAACGGACGGCTATTCCAGCTTCAACTATGGCGTACCGAACGAAGCCAATATCAAGTACGGCAAAACCCTGGGCGACATGAACAAGCAAATGATTGACAGATTGATCGTTGCCAAGCCGGCAGAGTTCGACGCCTTATACGACAAGCTGGTGAAAGAATATATGGACGCCGGCGGCCAGGCTGTTCAAGATGAGAATGTGAAGAACTACAGAGAAGTCCAAGCCAAGAATAAGTAACCCATCGTAATATACGGATAAACCATTGATTATTCTTCACCGTGGTTTATCCGTATTTCATTGCTATTCCATGATAGTTTTGCTATTATTCGGAGATTCCATATATTCAGGAGGATACCCGTGTATAAGGTCATGATTGTAGATGATGAAGCGTGGGCAATTAAAGGAATCTGCAACGCCTTTGATTGGGATAAGTATGGGTTTGAAATCGTCGGTCAATTTAAAAGCGCTTACAATGCCTGGGATGCCATAAGAGCGGATAAACCAGATCTGGTATTTACAGATATCCGTATGCCGGACATTTCCGGGCTGGATCTGATGAAGAGGGCCAAGACACATGGGCTGGACACTGAGTTTGTCATCGTAAGCGGATATGCGGAATTTGAATATGCTCAGGAAGCGCTGCGCTACGGCGCGCTGGATTATTTCCTGAAGCCTTTGGATATTGATATGGCTGATCAGTTCATTATGAAGTTGGCCATGCACTTCTCCCGGAGAAGCGAAGCACGCAATCAAATCCTTCTGGATGCGCTGACCTCGGCAGATCAGGACGAGATAAAACGCTTATTGCCGTATTCCGATTGCGCGGCTGTATGTTATTACCGGGTGCTTGCGGTCGATTTCGAGGGCGAGAACAAGGATTTCAATACCCTGCTGTCTTTCAAGGGAAAGCCCATTCATGCTGTGGAGGTTGAAGCCGGAACCAGAAAAATGCTGGTTGTTCTGATGTCGGAGCATAGGGCTTGCTTAGAGGGATATTGGGATGAATGGGATTTGGAGAATACTGGCATAAATGCTGTGGGCATCAGCAGCATCTCCAGCCAGCTTAAGCATATGAGCAAGCTGATTAAAGAAGCGGACATGTCCGCTTCCCAGGTATTTCTGGAGGAAGCCGGGGGCGTCGTTCACTACGAGCCGAAGCTTCATCTGGTGAAGCCATGCATCGATGAGATCTACCGTATCATCCAGGGAAATCAATCTGATGACATGGATGTGTTCATTATAGGGCTGCAGGAATACTTCAGGGATCATCATCTGGGTATGTCTGAAGTTGTCTACTTGTGGAATCAGGCAGCCGGAATCCTTATAAACGCTTATCCCGGGGAATTGAAGGATATGGAACTGGAATTCCTGAATTATTCCGAGATCAAGGAGCGTTTTGAACACTTTGAGTCTCTGTGCAGCTTTCTGCATGAGGTCCTGGCCTCTATCAGGCAGGAGAACAGCCGCTCTTTGCAGGAAGGGGACATCCTGTCCTGCTTCAACAGGATGATAGCCTATATCAACCAGCACTTTGAGCAGAAATTGTACTTGAAGGATTTATCCGCCCAATTCTTCATCAATCAGGTGTATTGCTGTCAATTATTCAAAAAAAATCTGGGCAAAACCTTCTCTGAATATGTGTCGGAGCTCAGAATCAAGAAAGCCCGTGAGCTGCTGAAACATACTGATCTGTCTATTGAGCAAATTGCCATTAAGGCCGGCTATGTGGATTATTATTACTTCAATAAAGTGTTCAAGAAGCATTGCGGAATTACGCCCACCAAATTCAGAAAAAGTTAATATAAACGGAGCAGCCGGCAGACCACTACAACGTAATGGTTACCCGGATATCCTGCGGATAGTTGCCGAACCCTTTGCCGAAAAGGCTGACACCTCCACAGTGGGCCGCGGTTTCCGGACAGGAAATGCGGAAGCGCAGCTCCTGCCCCGCCCGGATATTCAATTGGCCGATGCGGGTGCCGGAGAACTGGACGCCATCGATAAAGGTGCCGTTGTCGGTGATGGACAAGGTTTTGTGCAATCCGTATTGGGTATCCACCCACCAGGACGGGGTATACTGACCCCGCCTGCTCCCAAAGTCTCCCGGGCAGGTCCAGGTGGCCAGGTCCATGCCGTTGACGGAGAATGTGATGTCCGACGGCCAATTGTCGTTATACTTAGGGGCTTCTGAGCATATTTCCAGGGATATTGACAGGGCCGAAGCGCTCTGGTTCCCCACCAGATAGTTGGGAATCCGGTATTCCACAAAGCCGCTGGCGAACCACAGAAGCTCAGCCTTCGTATGCCCGGGGTCATCGAAGTAACGAGGATCGTCCAACATGCCGATCAGCTTCTCCGGCGAAGCTAATCCGCACGTTGGGCGGACTTCGTATGCAGAATACTGCCCGACGGGCAAATCCACGGTTAATTGGTTTTGGTCCGGCTGCTCCTCCGCAGTGCTTGACCGCAGCACCAATGTCAGCTGGTCAAGCTTCAGTGTGCAGCGCTTTTGGGTGCCCCGTTTGCCCGCCAAATTCTCTGTGGCCACAATGCCGGCTTCCTCCAGCTTCAGAATATGCTTGGTGATAATGGCTGAGGAGAGCCCAAGGGCTTCCGCCAATTCCCCGATATTATAGGGTTTCTCATTCATTAGCTCGATCATGCGCACCCGGGTATCCGATGAAAAACACTCCAAAATCCGCATATTGGCTGTTGTTACATCCACCTTCATTATTTCCACTCTCCTGACTGTTTTGATTATATAACTTAAAAGTTAACAAATCAACTTGAATGTTGACATAATGGAAAACTGTGCTTATTATATTAACTGAAATGTGATGAAGTTAATCTGTACATTATCTAATTGAAAGGGATGTCAACCATGACACAAACCGCCCTGCGGACGGAGTATCCACGGCCTCAATTTGTAAGAACAGAATGGCAGCATCTGAATGGAACCTGGGAGTTTGAATTTGACGATGAGCGGATCGGCGACGCCGCGGAATGGAGCAGCGGGAATCACGCCTTTAGCCGCCGGATTCAGGTCCCCTTCACGTATCAGAGTAAATTGAGCGGTATCGGAGATACAGGCTTCCACGATCTGGTGTGGTACAAGCGCAGCTTTACGGTTCCGGCGGAATGGGCAGGCCAGCGGGTCATCCTGCACTTCGGCGCAGTAGATTACCAGGCTACGGTCTGGGTTAACAACAGGCAGGTGGCCTATCACGAAGGCGGCCATACGCCGTTTCAGACGGATATTACGCCGGCTCTGCAAGCCGGAGAGAATTTTTTGGTAGTGCGCGCGGAAGACTTCAGCCGAGATGTAACCCTGCCACGGGGGAAGCAGTATTGGAAGGAGGACTCGGCTTCCATCTTCTACACCAGGACAACCGGAATCTGGCAGACAGTCTGGCTGGAGCCAGTGTCGGAGTACTATATCAGGAAGCTGAAATTCAAGCCGGATATTGACCGCAATGAAATCCAGATCCGCACGTTTTTGAATCGGGCTCCTGCAGGCTGCAAGGCGGAAGCCCGCATCGAAATCCGCTTCAAGGATGAATACCGGGCGGTTACAACCTTGTCTATTGACCATGCGGAGGAAACCCGTACCATCGGTCTCCATGATTTTAATGATCATGGCCTGGGCCGCTGGTGGTCTCCGGAGCATCCCAATCTGTATGAAGTCACCGTTACACTCTTCGTGGACGGTACCCAAGTGGATAAGGCAGAAAGCTACTTCGGCATGCGCAAAATCGCGGTGGAAGCCGGCAAGCTGATGCTGAACAACCGGATTTATTTTATGCGGCTGGTGCTGGATCAGGGATATTTTCCGGAGGGGATTCTGACGGCGCCCAGCGACGAGGATTTGAAACGGGACATTGAGCTGGCCAAACAAATGGGCTTCAACGGCGCGCGCAAGCACCAGAAGATAGAGGATCCGCGTTACCTTTACTGGGCGGACCGGCTGGGTTATCTGGTATGGGGCGAGATGGCTAATGCTTATGCGTATTCGGAGGAATATGTGCGGAGGGTAACGGCGGAATGGCAGGAGGCCGTGGAGCGGGATTACAACCATCCGTCTCTGGTGGTGTGGGTTCCCCTTAACGAAAGCTGGGGGGTGCCGAACATCTTAATCGATAAGCGGCAGCAGCGGCACGCCATGGCGATGTATTTTCTGACCAAATCCCTCGATGACAGCAGGCTGGTTATCTCCAATGACGGTTGGGAGCAGATGACCACGGATCTGGTTACCATCCATGACTATGAGTGGAGGCGGGAGGACTTAACGGAGCGCTACAGCACCTTGGAGCGGACGCTAGTTGGAAAGCCGCACCGCAGGGAGCTGTTTGTTGGGGGAACCGCATATGCGGGCCAGCCGGTTCTGGTGACGGAGTTCGGGGGTATAGCCTATAAAAAAAGCGATTGGGAGGGTTGGGGCTATTCCGGTGCAGACAACGATGAGGATTTCCTGGCTAAGCTGGCCGACGTGATCGAACCGCTGCTGCAATCGCCTCATGTCCAAGGTATCTGTTATACTCAGCTGACCGATGTGGAACAGGAGATCAACGGCCTGCTGACCTATGACCGGGCCCCCAAGGTTCCGTTAGAACATATTAAACAAATTGTTGCCGGGCAGTCGAGATAGGGGAATAGATGGCACTGCCGGAAAGTTCAGGACACATCCTTTCATTGGGGATTGTGTCCTTTTTTTCTAAAACGGTTACAAAAACAATTTAAGATAGTACATTTTTTGAATTTTCTTCCGGAGGTAGAATGAGGACAACGGCTGGAAAAATCAATAGAACAGGGAGATGAAAAAAATGAAAGCGGTTTTATGCGACCCGTAGACGTCATCTAAGAGAGGCCATAGGCGTCGCAGGAAAACATAATGACATGATTCCAGGGAGGACTGAAAATGGTCAAGAAAAGATTCAGGTATCTGCTGATTTGTCTCGCGGTGCTGCTGATGCTGCCGCAATGGAGCGGACCGGCTGTAGCGGCAGAGCCGATGCCGGATACGCCCGATTCGTCGCTACTATGGGAGGGAAAGAATGTGGCGGATTTCTACAATGTGATCATGCAGGTAGGAGCCGATCCTTGGGTTTACAAGCACACAGACGGCTATTACTACAACGTCTTTGTCAATGCCAGCGGCATCATGATCCGCAGAGCGAAGACCATCTCCGGCATTGATGCGGGCGAGAGAAGCCTAGCCTGGACACCGGTTAACGGTACGATGTACAGCTCCAATGTCTGGGCGCCTGAAATGCACTATGTCCAGGATACCGATGGCAAATTCAAATGGTATATTTACTTCGCGGCTGATAACGGAGCCAACGCCAACCACCGTATGTACGTGCTGGAGAACGCCAATGAAAATCCGATGACAGGAACCTGGGCATTTAAAGGGAAGATTACCGATTCCACCGACCGTTGGGCGATCGATGGTACTGTGCTGACTGTAAACGGGCAGCATTATTTCATATGGTCCGGCTGGGAAGAAACGGACGGAAGCTTCCAGAATCTATATATTGCAAAGATGAGTGATCCACGGACTATCAGCTCGGAACGGGTATTGATCTCGACGCCTGACCATGATTGGGAAACATCTCCGGGCAGGATCAATGAAGGCCCCCAAGTCACTATAAAGGGCGATACCATCAATCTGGTCTATTCCGCTAACGGAAGCTGGACAGACAGTTACTGCCTCGGGCTGATTACAGCCCAGATTGGCGATGATTTGATGAATCCCGCCTCCTGGGTAAAACAGGACCGGCCGATCTTCTCCAGTGCTAATGGCGTTTACGGGCCGGGTCACCACAGCATTGTTGCGTCTCCTGACGGCGCGGAAGACTGGATCATCTACCACGCTGCCCGCTGGCCGGGATCAGGCTGGACCCGCAAAGTCCACGCGCAGAAATTCACCTGGAACGAAGACAATACGCCGAACCTGGGAGAGCCCGCCGATCCGAACAAACCGGTTGCCAAGCCATCCGGCGAGCCGGTGCGACAACGTTATGAAGCGGAAGAAGCGCTGCTGGTGAAAGATCCGAACGGTGAAACTTCTCCGGCTGTCCGGCGGGAAAGCAGCGCTTCAGGCGGGATGAAGATCGCCAACATCAATAATGCCAATGATTATGCCCAGTTTACAGTAAACGTGCCAGAGGCGGGATTCTATATGATGTCCGTGCGCAATGCCAACGGCTCACCCAATGCGGCGGAAGCCTCCCATATCCTGTCGGTCAACGGAAGCTCCGGCGCAAACTTGAACATCGTCTATTCCGGTCTGAATCGTTGGGGGGCCTCCACGGCGAAAGTCTATCTGAAGGAAGGCGACAATATCCTCCGCTTCTGGAAGGGGAACAACTTTGCCGAGATCGACAGCATGGATATATTCAAGCTGGATACATCGGAAATTTTATTCGAATTACCGGGATACACGCTGGGGTTGGGTGAAACCCGCAATTTGCCCCTGTATACGGTAACAGGCACTACTTATACCGCTGTTGACACAGGAGCATTCTTCAGTTCTTCCAACCCGAAGGTTGCCGTTATTGACGGAGGGACTCAGGTTAAGGCTGTCGGGGCGGGCAGTACCACAATCACCGCAACCTATAACGGTAAAATGACCTCGGCCAACGTTACCGTTATTGCTGAGCCTGAATCTGTGCAGTCTGTTGTCATGAGCGGATTGGCCGGCATCCTGACCAGCGGGCAGACTAGCCGACCCCTGCAGGTGACAGCACGCTATAACAACTATAAAGTGCAGAATGTGACAGCTGCTGCTCAGTATACCAGCAGCAATCCCGGGGTGGCCCGGATTGATTCTGATTCGGTCACCCGATCGGTATATGCGGTCAAACCAGGCACAACGCTGATTACAGCCGAATATAGCGGCAAGAAAGCGGCATTCCACTTGACGGTAATTGCTGCTTCGGATGCGGTTAAGGTTGTTTCAACGGTGAAGACTCCTTCTGGAGTCACCCCTAAGCTGCCCAGCGTTGTTGATGTTGTCTACAATAGTAAGTCGAAGAAGGCAAAAATCGTCAGCTGGGAGCTGGCGGGACTTGACTTCAGCTCTCTTGGCACGGTTCAGGTACCTGTCACCCTGAAACTGGGTGGCCGTAATATTCCTTCCACTATTACCGTAGAAGTGATTCCGGGCTGGGGTCTTGACGACATTGTGAATCAGCTCCGCAACCAGCTGGCCAATTTCTCATATCCTTTGGGCGATGAACTAGGCAACTATAATCAATCCAAGTATGATGCCTTCGTAGCCGAGGTGGATAAAGCGGAGAAGATGGCCGGAAATGCAGAACTGAGTAAAGAACAGTTTGACAGGGAGCTGGATAAACTTGCTGGGGCGGAAGCAGCCCTGTTAGGTTCGCTTAACAACATACAGGATGGCGTGCTCTATAACGCTTACCGGGATTTCTCCGGCGATACGGCGGGCAAATATCCTTACGGCATTATCACCGAAGGTCTGACCAATGGCGCTTCCGCCACCGTACAAGAAGAGGACGGGAATAAATTCCTGCGGCTGACCACAACTGCTGCTTCGGGCAAAGCAAACCTGTTCTTACCCTATACGGGCGAGGTAAAGGCTGAGGCGGATCAGCGTATCGTCATCGAATATCGCGCCAGATTAAACAGCAGCTTCCAGTACGCCAATGGTGCCATGATTCGAAATGACAGCGGTACGGGCAATTATTCGATGGTGACGGCTTTTGATACGGGAAAAATAATCGTGCAGGATGGCGGTACCAAGAAGGCAGTTCTAAACGTCGCAAACAATATATGGTACAAAGTTAAAATCGTGGCCAACTGGGATGCCAAGACGTACACCGTCTACATAGACGATGTTCCAGTGGCTATTGATTACAAATTCCGCCACACAGGCGGCGATAAGCTCACCGGACAGCTGTTTGGCGTCGACGGCTACGCCAATGCTTCCATCGACTTTGATGATTTCAAAGCTATGGTTATCTTGAAATGAGGTGAGCTAAGGTGATCAGAAGGCGACTTGTCTGCGGATAAGTTGCCTTTTTTCTCTTTTATTAGGTGAAATCATTGATGATTCAAAATGGGCTGAGCTTCAATCAGGGATTAGTGACCATAGCGAGTGATAAAAAATGCTTCCAAGTGAAACCTTGTATACTATATTTTTAATAGGAGAGATAATGTAATATTCCGGGAGATTGCTTTTTATTTTGAAAAAAATATGTGATTACTGTAAGGGAGAGTGGGATATGAGCAAAAAATTGTCTATATCGACACCTTATATTACGACTTATCCGCCCTACGCTAATATTTTTTCAATGATTGGGAGCTGCAAGGACTCGATGAACTGGTTTTATAACAACTTTGTTGATTTGAAAATTGAGGATGACACCATTTTTTTTGCCGAACATCCAACATTGTTTGGTTCATGTCCGTGGCTCAGCATTGAGAAATTAACAAGAGAGCAAATTCAACTGGAGTGGGACAGCTTTGTTCATTTCGTAATCGATTGTATTGATGCTGGCTGCTATTTGGATCTTACACTGGATCAATCGCAAATACCGAACGCTAAAAGGACAAAGAGCCCTTTTTTTCATGAAACACTGATCTTTGGCTATAATCGTTCTCAAGAGCTCATCTATATTGCCGATAATTTCAGACGGGGAGCCTACCAGACAACAGAGTGTACTTTTCTGGAAATCTCAAGGGCCTATGCCCATTTTAAGCCTGATTCTTATCTTGGAATTAACAAAATAAGCGTAACTGAGATTGATTACAATTTTGACCTGGAGTTTGTAATGAAGTCCATGAGCAGCTACATGAATTACCGTTTGAATTGCATCCATGACGCCTCTGATGTCTACTCTTTTTGGAATAATAAAATTATTAGATATAGCGAGCGTAATACGTTGGATATACGGGACTTCCATTTGTTGTGGAGTCATAAAAAGTGCATGCTGGACCGGTTGGATTATATGAGGGAAAATGGTCATCTTGATAAAGAGAGAAAGTACGATGACTACATTGAAATCGTTAATCAAAGCCTTATTCAATTAAACTTCGCATTAAAATACTTAGTCACTAAAGACCATAAAATCGTTGATCGGATCATCTGCGGCAATAACCAAATCCGCTCAAAAGAGTTAGCGATTCTAGAAAGACTTTTCAAATGACAATGATACGAGGAGCATCCGTTATGAATAAAAAGATATTAAATTTAAATAAGCCTTTAATTACGACCTACCCACATCATGCAAATTTGTTTTCAATACTAGATTTGGATCAGCGGTCGCTTAGCTGGATTTTTCATAACTATTTATTGGTAATTCTTCATCATGATGAAAAAGGAGGGTATGGATTAGATTTTTGTTCCCAATATTATCCTTGGCATAAATTCAAATTAGCAACGTGTCCTATGTTAATTACCAGAGTCTATCAAAAAGAAATGATTCTTGGGAAATGGAGTTTTCATGATTTTTTAGTGGAATTAATTAATAACGAAAACTATATATACTTTATTAGAGAGCTTGCTGATGGAGGATCACATGAGGTGTTTATCTCGGGTTTTGACTTGTCCAGGAAAGAATTCCTATGTCATGATTTTTGGAATGGGGTATATGGGGAAAAATGGATTCCCTTTAGTGAAATAACACTCAAAAGAGATTCAGCTTTTCAAAATGAGTGGTCCACAGATTATTTAAATGGCGTATGGGCAATTGAAAAAACAAACCAATATAAAGAACCAAATGAATTCTACTATGAAACAGTACTAAACTTTTCCCCAGAGGATTTATTGGATATTCTAAAAGAATATATTGGGATGAGTAACAATGTTCGAACTATCCTAAGAAAAGATAACAGATATCTTGGCTTAGAAATATATGATATTATGACAGAAATGCTGGAAAAACAGAAAAATAATATGGTTGGGCAACCCTTTGCCATTCATCCGTTCCATTTGCTGTATGAACATAAAAAGCTGTTATCATTAGCTGCTGCCTTTACAAACAGTCCCACCGTAAAAAAGGAATCAGACCTGTTAATCAATGAAGCCTTTAAGCTTAGAAACTTAGTTCTTTACTGTAACCATTGTATCGCTGAGAAAGGAATTTATAAAAAATACGAAGCTATAATTGAAAATATAATGAAATTAAAAAACATCGAATTAGCGATGATGCACTCTTTAATTGAAAATATTAGTGCCTTCACCCCTTCTTCCAAGCAAAACACTTCAACATTTTCGTAATTGAAAGAAGTCCAAAGTTTCTTTATAATAGGAAGAGCGAAGATGATTTTTTACATTATTTTCCTATTAAAATTCATTTATTATAGACCACAAAGGAGAAGTTAAGCATGAAGAACAAATGGTTGAAGGTGATAACAATTATAATCGGCACTACTATTGTTGCAGCTACACTTAAGCATCCTCATCCCTTGGCAATCGCTACGGCAAAAGCATCCCCAAAGGTGATCCAGACGGAATCACACATATACAGCAGTGCGAACGCTTTTATCAATCAATACAATAAGAATTCCAAGCTTGGACCGATTGAATCCTATACAATCCTAAAGAAGTCTGGAGTAATTAAGTTACAGGCCAGTCTTGGAGGATATGGTTCGATGACCGCTGTAATGAATGTGGATAAAAGCTTGAGAAACATCGTATATCAGCAAAAATATATGTACTATCCGCAAGAAACATTAGATGATATGAAGAAAAATGGCATTGAGGGTGATGGGGGAGTAGAAATAGCATTGACCATAGAAACGCTATTATCGATATTTTCACCTGATGCCACAATAAAGGAACACCAAGAAGTGACCGCTTTGTTTGACCACACCCCAAGATTAGATCCTAAACAGGCTAGCTGGAGGACTGCTAAAATCGGGAATATTACCTACAGTCTGCATATGTCGGAAGAGGGAATGTGCTCGTTCAAAGTCTCTCGGCAAGTTGCTAATTAATCTAAGTTCCCGGAACGTGTAAATACCGACCGGATTACCTCTTAAGGGGTTTGGATCAGAGATGGAGCTCGGGAATGGACCTTGCAATTTGCCGTTAGTATAACTCGGAGGATCTGATCTCCATCGGCCTCATCAAAGCCATCGAGAGCCACCGTCTGAACAAGGGCACGAAGATGAGCTATGTTTCAAGAATAGAGTTCGGTATCTTATTAACAATACGCTTAGAAAGCGACTCGTCTGCAGATGAGTTGCTTTTTGTTTTTTATACTAAGCAACTTGTGCGTTTCGGTAGTTTTTCAATCCAGACGATCACATAAAGGTATATTGGGAAAGTAAGCATTGACAAGAAAAAATAAACAGGATAATTTTAAGGTAAGCGTTTACGTAAAGCTGATTTAAGATTATGAATATTAAATGCCTAACTTAGATTTAAGTAAAACGTATACATGGGCATTAAATTTTTTCGGACGGGAGAGAAAGTTCTTAATAAAGAAATAGTTTTACTCATTAGAGTAAACGTTTACGTTATGCTTGCACCATCCCTATAGGTAAGAAAAGATGATCCTGGCGAATACAAAATTCATCTCATTGCAGCTTAAGGGTCACTGAGGTGGCCCTTTCTTATGTAATGCCACAGAAAGGATGCATTATGAAAAACAGGAAAAACTCACTGGGTGTAAGGCTTATTCAACTGTTTGCCGCTATAACTGTTCCGCTTCTCTCCGTGCTGTTTGCAGGAGGGTACTATGCCAAGGAAAATGTATTGGCTCAGGTATCCAGATCCTATCAGAATTTAGTGAACTCCAATCTGAAAATGATGGAGAGCAGTCTTGAGGACATTACGATTAATCTGGTGGATATTGTCGATCACGACGTGAATTTTCTTCAATTCAATCGTCCAGGGCTGACGGATTCCGAGTATTATTTTGCCCGTATGGGGATTATGCAAAGAAATCAAGCCTATCAGGCATATTATCATAGTGTGGACATGTTTTATCTATACTCCAGCGTCAATGATACGTTGACACTATCCAATGTACTAGGAACGACAGAGGATTATATGGATAAGGTACGTGCCTGGATCACGAACAGGGTTCACAATGAAGATCAATTAGAACCACTCCAGTACAAATGGACAATCGTTAAGATTGCCGGGGATTACTATTTAAACCGGACAGTCGGCAATAATCTGGGCAATCCCTCCTATATTGGTGCGCTTATCCGAATCGACTCCATGCGCTCACCGCTGGGCAATCTAAACCTGCAATCCGGCGGCGATGTTCTTATCGTGGATAATGAAGGGAATATCTTAACCAGTCCTTCGGAAACAATGGGCTACGGCTTCAAGCTGCCGCGTGAGAAGCTGAACCGGAATTCTTCGTTTTCTTTTTCGCATGATGGCGTGAAACTATTCGTTGTGTCCAGCCAGTCAGCCGCCCTGGGAATCAATCTTTCAGTGGTCATTCCCGATTCAGAGCTGCTTCAGGGATTGAATATCTTCCAGATGATTATTAATGTTCTTCCCTTTTTTGTTTTGATCATTTTGCTGGTTTACTTATATTATTTTCGCCGTATGGTCATCCGTCCGATTCTGGATTTGCTGGGAGGCATCCACCGCATCCGAAAAGGGTCTATGGAAACCCAGCTTCCTTCTTCTAACCTGTTGGAGTTTCAAGCACTGAATCAAGCGTTCAATAGCATGGTTGTGGAAATTCAAGATTTGAAAATTGATGTATACGAGGAACGGTTAAACGCACAAAAAGCAGAATTGAAGCATTTGCAAATGCAAATCAATCCGCATTTTTTTCTGAACACGCTCAATATTATTTTTCAGCTTGCCGACCTGAAACGTTATGAACTGGTAAAAAAGACAGTACGCCATCTGGTGCAGTATTTCCGTTTTATGCTTCAGGTCAAGGATAACAGCATTACTTTGGGACAAGAACTGGAACATCTCCGCAATTATCTCGAAATTCAAAAAATGCGTTACCAGCAATCGTTTGATTTTCAGATTGCCGTGGATGAAGAGATTAGCGGCGCCTCCATACCTTCCTTGATTATTCAGCCCTTTGTAGAAAATGCCATGCTTCACGGTATAAGTTTGAAAACAGAGACATTCATTCTCCGGATATCAGCAGTCCAATCAGAAGAAGAGGCCGATATTATGGTCATTGAAATCTCGGATAACGGAAAAGGCAGCAGTGCCCGGAAACTACAGGAGTTAAATTCACCGGATTACACACCCGGAACGGAGGACGGGCATATTGGCATCTGGAATGTGAAAAAAAGGTTGGCCATGCGTTATCAGGAGAAAGCTGACATTTACTTCAGCGAAAATGAGCCGACCGGATTCCGTGTACGTCTGATCTTGCCCGTTGAATATGCAGAAGGAGAACGATAAGCCATGCGATTATTAATTGTAGATGATGAACAGTTCGCTGTAGAGGGGATTCTCTATTGCTGCGACTGGAAGGAGTTTGGGGTAGAAGAGGTATTGACGGCCAATAGAGCAGACCGGGCCAGGGATATTGTAAAGGATAAAAAAATAGATTTGCTGATTTGCGATATTGAGATGCCCGATGAAGATGGGCTTTCGCTGGTTGGCTGGGTGAGGGAGCACTCTCCCTGGACGGAATCGATATTTTTGACCTGTCATTCCGAATTTTCCTACGCGAAAAAAGCAGTTAACCTCGGAAGTTTTGATTACCTGCTGAAGCCTGTTGACTCAGCTGAACTGTTGTCTGCCGTATCGGGTATGATTGCAGCCATCCGCGAGAAGGAAGAGTATGAGTCTTACAATAAAATGTACCATAAGTATCTAAATCTGTGGCAAAAAGAAAAGCCGAAGCGTGTGGAGCGTTTCTGGCAGGACCTGTTGTCACGGAGCATCCTGTCCTTCGGGGATTTTTTTGAACGGGAGCTGGCAGGTGCCGGCGTAGGGTTAACCACTGGAGATTTGGTGCTTCCCATTCTAATCAGCATTGAGGAGTGGAGCAAACCCTTAAATCCGCGTGATCAGGAAATCATGGAATATGCTGTGAAGAAAGCTGCGGAGGAATTTTTTACAGAAGAGCAGCAAGGCGAGGCAGTCACAGACAAAAGCGGGGTTTTGTTCATTCTGCTGTACGCCAAAGGGGAGGAAGAGGAAGGACGGGCGGCTGAGAAGCTTAAAATTCAGAAGCTCACTGCCATGGGAAAACGTTTTATCAAGGCATGCCAGGAGTTGTTCTATAGTATAGTAACCTGCTATGTCGGCTCGTTCAAACCCCTTCAAGAGCTGCCGGGAATGTGCGAAAGCTTAAAGATTATGGAGCGTGACAATATCTCAAGGACACAATCGGTGCTCTTATACTTGCCGCAAGACCAGATATTACTGTCACCTAATTTGGATGACATCCGGCTCGATGACCTGATCTCTTATATGCTAAGCGGAAAGCGTGAGTCTGCTGTCCGCTTTATTCATAACCTGACAGAGAAATTGGAAGCTAATCCATGCTTTCAGGGAAGAAATCTGGATGCATTGCATCAGGATACATTGCAGATTATATACCACTTCCTGCAGGTAAGAGGAATCAATGCAGGAAGTATTGTCCTGTTTTCAGACTGGACAACCGCCCATATTCGGGGACTGCTTCAGTACAGGCATTGGGCAGAGGGGATCGTCTCAGCCGTCATGGAAACGGAATTCGAGCGGCAGGAAAAGGGTGGCGTGATTGAACGATCCATTCGATACATCCAGCAAAATGTAGAGGAAGAGATCTCAAGAGCAAGTGTCGCTGATTATGTGGGATTGAACCCAACCTATCTTTCCAGGCTGTTTAAAAAAGAGACAGGCCAAAACCTTATTGATTTCCTGATTTCGGTGAAGATGAACCGTACCCGCGAACTCTTGGACACAACGGATATGTCAGTCAGTTCGATAGCGCAACAGGTAGGGTACAGTAATTTTTCGCATTTCACTAAAATGTTCCGCAAGCAGTTCGACGTTAATCCTCAGGAATATCGCAAGGTCACAAAACGATTAGACTGAGGTTATAAAAACGGCAGAGCAGTTGCAGACAGCTCCTTATAATTAAGCCATAACCCAATAAGAAGGTGTGGAACTATGGCTTCGGAAAAAGCATTCATAACCCAACCCGGCATCTCACGGCCCAATGCAAAATGGAGGCACTTATGGAAGTACAGGGCATTAATTATTCTGGCGATGCCGGGAATACTGCTGATGTTAATCAACAACTATCTGCCGATGTTTGGTATTTTTTTGGCCTTCAAGGACCTGAATTATACAGAGGGAATATGGAAAAGCAAATGGATCGGACTGGACAACTTTAAGTTTTTGTTTGCTTCGAACGACGCTTGGCTGATCATTAAGAACACATTGCTGTACAACATTAGCTTTTTGCTGATCAATACGATATTGGCTGTAATGCTGGCTCTTCTCCTTAACGAGGTTAAAAATAAATTTGCCTCCAAATTCTTTCAGAGCACTGTGATCTTGCCCAATTTTATTTCCATGGTCATTGTCGGCTACATCGTCTATGGATTTTTGAATCCGGAGCTGGGGTTCGTCAATAAATTTATTTTGGAGCCCTTCGGTATTGACCCTAAGAATTGGTATGCGGAAGCGCAGCATTGGCCATATATTTTGACCATTGTTAACACATGGAAGAATGTCGGTTACGCGGCCGTCGTCTATCTGGCAGCCATTGTTGGGATAGACTCTGAATATTATGAAGCCGCTGTCATTGATGGAGCCAGCCGCTGGAAGCAAATGACGAAAATTACGGTTCCTCTGATTGCCCCGATCATTATTATCATGACATTGCTGGCGATTGGCCGGATTTTCAACGCCGATTTTGGTCTGTTTTATCAGGCGACAATGGCATCCGGTATGATCAAAGAGACAACAGAAGTTATTGATACCTATGTATACAGCGCATTAATGGTCACCGGCGATACGGGACTCGCCTCCTCGGCAGGGCTGCTGCAATCCGTTGTTGGCTTTACACTTGTCGTGACTGTCAACCTGATTGTTCGTAAATTCAGCAGAGAAAATGCTCTATTTTAAAAGGAGATCAATATGAACCCAAAGAGAACCAACCCCATTATCGTCATTGTTTTGACCTTGTTCAGCTTGGCGTGCCTGATCCCGTTCTGGCTCGTGTTCATGATATCGGTGGCCGATGAAAATTGGGTAACCGCTCACGGATACAGCTTTTGGCCCGGCAAATTCAGCCTTGTCGCTTACCAGTATTTAATTGAAGATGCCGAGAAAATATTGCGGGCTTACAGCGTATCTGCTTTGGTTACAGTGATTGGTGTGGTCGTCAGTTTGTTCGTGACTTCCGCAATGGCCTACGCCTTGTCACGGAAAGAGTTTCCGCTCAGAGGGGCTCTTAGCTTCTACATCTTGATCACCATGCTGTTTTCGGGAGGTTTGCTGCCCTGGTATCTTGTATACACCCGCTTTTTACATGTTCAGGATACTTTGATGGCGTTAATCATTCCGGGTCTGATCGGCGGCTTCAATGTCATTATCATGCGGACTTTCTTTACGAACAGCATCCCGCCTTCCCTGATTGATTCTTCTCAGATCGATGGTGCAGGAGAATTCCGGACATACTTCAGCATTATTTTGCCGCTGTCCCTTCCTGTCATGGCCACGATTGGGCTCTTCACCACCGTATCTTACTGGAATGACTGGTTTACAAGCCTGGTCTTCATCCAGAATGAGAAGCTATTCTCTCTGCAGTATTTGTTGACCAAAACCTTGATGAACGCTTCGTTCCTGCAGACGATAGCCAATAAGGCCTATAGTTCGACCGCACAGGTCACGACGCCGCTGGAATCTATCCGAATGGCGATGGCAATGATTGCAATCGGTCCGCTGGTGCTGGTGTTCCCTTTCCTGCAGAAGTATTTTGTAAGGGGTCTTACCGTAGGCGCTGTGAAAGGCTGATCCCGGCATAATGCCGGATTAGTATACGCAAGCAAATGTTCAAAAGGCAAAAATAGAAGGATTCCAGGGAGGGCTATTATTTATGAAGTGGTTAAAAAAGAGTTCCGCTGTGCTGGCATCGTTGATGTTGACTTCAGCCGTAGCGGCCGGTTGCGGCGGAAATAACGCATCGGATACGCCGGCGGGTTCAGCTCAGCCAGATGGAGCGGCCAGTTCGGAGTTGAAGCCATACGAAGTCATGATGGTCTTCCCCGATGCGCCTCAAAAAGACAATCAACTGGTTCAGGATGCGATGAATGATTATCTGAAGAAGACATATCCGGAATTAAACATGACTGTCAAGCTGAATCCCATTGACTGGGGCGCCTGGAGCGATAAAACGAACCTAATGATGGCGTCCGGGGACAAAATGGATTTGCTGTTCACGGCGGATTGGCTCGGATTCCAGCAACAGGTTACAAAAGGGGGGCTGCTGCCGCTTGATGATTTGCTCGCCAAATACGGGCCCGATATCGAAGCAGTGGAAAAGGATTACCACGAACCGGCTAAACGCGGCGGCAAGCTTTACGGTATCCATACCCATCAAGAGCTGGGCGGTGCACAAGGGGTTTATTTGAATAAGGAGCTAGTGGACAAATATAACTTTGACCTGACTGCACTGAAGTCTGGAAAGGTCGAGGATCTGGAGCCCATGCTGAAAACAGTCAAGGAAAACGAACCGGGTATTACGCCTTTAGTGGCACCTAGTTTTCCACTTGAAGCTTACTATTCATCCACAAATCTGGACTCCATTACAAGCATTGCTGCTATTAACACTGTAGGAACGGCTCCAGATGATTATACTGTAATCAATTCCTTCACTACTCCCCGGTATATGGAGCTTGCCAAGTTGACTAACAAGTGGTACAAGGCAGGATATATAAACAAGGATGCACTGACACCTGGTTTAGATGCCTGGAAAAAAATGCAGGCCGGCAAAGGATTTGCATTTGTCAGCGATATGGATATTCTGGCTGATATGGAGATCGGAAAAGCTGACATCTCGCCGAATGGATCAATTAAAGCGGGCCGTGAGATGCTGCAGATTCCTCTAAATATTGACCGTTTGCAAACCGGAAAGATGACAGCTACTATGTATGCGATTTCGAAAAGCTCTGAAGATCCTGAACGTGCCATGAAGCTGCTTAACCTCTTCTATAAAGACAAGGAATTGCTGACCCTCTTTAATTTCGGAATCGAAGGGAAACATTATGTGCTTAAGGATGGCCAAATTGCACTGCCGGAAGGTCAAACTACGGATAGCGTCGGCTATTATCATGATATTATGTGGCAATTGGGCAATCAAATGCTTAACTACACCCGTGTAGGGGAAGATCCGAATAAATACAAGAACTACGAGAAATTCAACGAGAAAATTTCTTCGAATCGTTCCCGTATTTTTGGATTTGTCTTTGATCCGGAGCCTGTAAAGAATGAGCTGATCTCGATCGACAATGCCAACAAAACATTTGTGGACGGACTAAAGTCCGGTCAATTGGACCCGGAAGAGGTTGTTCCTAAGATGTTGGAGAAACAAAAAACAGCAGGAGCTGACAAAGTAATCGCTGAAGCGCAAAAACAACTAGATGCTTGGCTTAAAGAAAACAGCAAGAAATAGGCGGAGCTCCCTCACTAATTTCATTTGTTAAGCTAATCTCGTTTAATTGTAAAGGATCATACATCGAAGTGGAGTGGAGTATTCACATGGAAAATTCAATGCTGACCTATATAGACATGTATCCCGATCAAGCCCAGTACACATCCGGCCAATCAGGCAACATTGTAATCGAACTGGAGACCCGAGAGGATAAGATTCTGGACCTGGTTGTCGGGTTTTACAAGTTAGAACAGCAAGTTGCCGAAGAAACATTAAGAATCAGCACGGAAAAAGGATTGAGACAAATTGTGCACATTCCCCTGTTTGCTGAAGATACAAAGTGGGCCGGTTATGGGGTCAAGGCTACAATGTTTTGCGAGAAAATTGCAGTGTCCACAGCCTATACTTCGTATGATATTGCCGATCACTGGAGTCGGGCGCCACGGTATGGCTTTTTAAGCGATTTTCGGACAGAAGAATCCGGAGATTTCCGTGACGTCGAAAGTATGAACAAATTCCACTTGAATGTTATACAGTTCTACGATTGGATGTATCGCCATGATGATCTTGTTCCGAAACAGGACGAATTTATCGATCCCATGGGCCGGACGATGTCCTATAAAGTTGTGCGTGAAAAAGTGTCAGCCGTGCACGATAAAGGGATGGCAGCCATGGCCTATGGGGCTGTATACGCGAGTCTAAAAGACTTTGTGCAGACACGGCCGGAATGGGGACTTTATAACCGCCGGGGAGAGCCGTTTCAACTAATAGACTTATTCTATATTATGGACATTACACCGGATTCGCCTTGGACCGATCATATTATTGAACAGTTCCGTCAGGCAGTAATGGCCGGATTCGACGGGATTCATATGGATCAATACGGTTTTCCCAAGAAAGCAATACGTCGGGTTGAAGGAAGAGAAGAAATGTTGGATCTGGCGGAATGCTACCCGGCGCTCATTGACCGAGCCAGTTCAGCAGTGAAGGAAATTAAAGCCGGGGCCGGGGTCATATTCAATAATGTAGGCAATTACCCTATAAGCAAGACTGCCTCGTCGGATCAGGAGGCGCTTTATATTGAAGTGTGGCCGCCTGTAGTCCGGTTGCGTGAGCTTAAAGGACTGATCGATAATGCAAGATCATTGGACCCGGACAAGCCGATTATCCTTTCCGCCTATCTGCCCTCCTTCTACCCGAAGGCCGGCCATGACAAGGAATGGGCCGAGAATGGTGCGCTGTTAACCATAGCATCTATATTTGTAAGCGGTGGATATCACCTCTTATTAGGTGAGAACAATGGGCTGCTGACCATGCCCTACTACCCCGATTATGCAGTGATGCGGACAGAATTTGCCGTTGAGGTCAGACGTTACTATGATTTCATAGTACGGTTTGGTACGCTGATACACAATGCACAGTTGGAAGATGTGTCTTATACCTATACAGCAGGGGTTAATACCGAAATCACCTTCGAAGGCAGTGTGCCTTTTGCGCCGAATGGAGATATTGATTCCGTGTGGACCATCATCAAGCGGATGCCAGGTTACCAGATATTGCAGCTCATTAACCTAGTCGGACTTGAGGATGATTATTGGGAGCACGGCAAGAAACAGCGGCCTGAACCTCAAACTGGAGTGGTGTGCACTTTGCTGATTGAACAGCCGATTGAGTGCATCTACACAGCCAGCCCGGATGATTGTAACCAGGAAGTATGTTTCTTGGATTACGAGGTTGTTCCTCACGGACAAGGACTGGCAGCCAGATTTACTTTGCCGTCTCTGAGAGTGTGGACCATGGTTGTAGTGAAATGTAGTGAAGTATAGCCTATAGGAGTGAATGATATGAACAATACAAAATGGTGGCAGACAGCTGTTATTTACCAGATTTATCCCAGGAGTTTTCAAGACAGCGACGGGGATGGGATCGGCGATCTCCGGGGGATTATCAACAGACTAGACTATCTCGAGCAGCTGGGCATCACCGCAATATGGCTTAGTCCTGTATACAAGTCTCCCAATGACGATAACGGATATGATATCAGCGATTACCAGGAGATTATGAGCGAATTCGGCACGATGGAGGACATGGATGAATTAATTGAAAGAGCCAAGCTTCGCAACATTCGGATTATTATGGATCTGGTCGTCAATCACACCTCGGATGAGCATCCATGGTTCATTCAAGCCCGCAAGGGAAAAGACAATCCGTATCGGAACTATTATATCTGGCGCGATCCGGTAAACGGCGGAGTTCCCAATTCCTTGCGTTCAACATTCAGCGGGTCGGCTTGGGAGTTCGACGAAGCAAGCGGCCAGTATTATCTGCACTTGTTCAGCCGCAGACAGCCGGACCTGAACTGGGAGAACAGTAAAGTCCGGCAAGAGGTATGGGACATGATGAATTTCTGGCTGGACAAAGGCGTCGGCGGATTCCGCATGGATGTGATTGATCTGGTCGGCAAAATACCGGATAAGGAGATTACAGGAAATGGTCCGAAGCTTCATGAATATCTGCAGGATATGAACCGTGAGACGTTCGGAAAGCATGATGTTCTAACAGTGGGAGAGACATGGGGCGCGACTCCGGAAGTGGCCAAGCTCTATTCCGATCCGGACCGGAACGAGCTTTCGATGGTATTCCAGTTTGAACATATTGGTCTGGACCAACAGGGCGGGGGAGAAAAGTGGGATTTGAAGCCCCTGGACGTAAGTGAATTAAAGCAGGTATTGGCAAAATGGCAAACCGAACTGGGGAACGCGGGCTGGAACAGTCTGTTCTGGAACAATCATGATTTGCCGAGAATCGTATCCCGTTGGGGCGATGACAAGCAATACCGTGTACAAAGCGCCAAAATGTTCGCCATTCTTCTGCATTTGATGAAGGGCACGCCTTACATCTATCAAGGCGAAGAAATCGGAATGACCAATTATCCGATTCAAGAGATCAGCGAAGCGCAGGATATTGAGACCATCAATATGTATCAGGAACGGATTGCAGAGGGGTATGCCAAGGAAGATATTATTCATTCCATTAATGTAAAGGGAAGAGATAATGCCCGAACCCCGGTACAATGGGATCATTCCCCTAACGGAGGATTTACAACCGGAGAGCCATGGCTGCATGTAAATCCAAATTATAAGGAAATAAATATGGAAGCAAATCTGAAAGATCCAGATTCGGTTTTTCACTGCTACCGTAAGCTGATTGAGCTGCGGAAGAACAACCCAATCGTTGTATGGGGCGATTTTGAACTGGTGACCCGCGTACCGGATCAAGTGTTCATGTATTTCCGCCGGTATGAAGGGGAGACCTGGCTGGTAACGGCCAATTTTAGCAGGGAAGCCACCACACTTGAATTACCGGAAACGGGTCAGGCCGGGGAATTCATCATTGGCAACTATACCAGAGATGACGTGGACTTTAAGCAATTACAATTACAGCCTTACGAAGCGTTTGCCGTCAAACTCGCGTAGGCTAACCTTTGCACCTCTTTGTAATATTGGAAGGTATGACTCCAACGTATAGGCTGACGTCCGGAATTCCGGACGTTAGTTTTTTGTGCTTCATTCTAACAAGGCACCGTCCAGCCAATGAAATTGTGATATAATGACGTCGTTGTTTGTGAACAGCAGAACTACTACTATGATAATAGGATGGACCATATGAAGGGGTATATTCATAAAGCAGATACCAAACGATTGATCATTATGGTTTTCGGCAATGTATTCTTAGGCATGGGAATCAGTATTTTTAAGCTGTCCGGCATGGGGAATGATCCCTTTAGCGGGATGGTGATGGCACTTGCAGATTCCAGCGGTATCGCATATGCAAATTTTCTAATCTTACTGAACCTTGTCTTGTTTGGAATAGAATTTATCACAGGACGAAAGTATATCGGAGCCGGAACTTTTGTAAATGCAATTTTGCTGGGCTACATAGCTACTTTCTTTCATAGTACCTGGCTAAATTTGTGGGGCGAACCTCAGCTGTTTTGGCAGCGGGTGGTCATTGTGGCGATTGGCGTGGTGGTATGCAGTTTTGGGGTATCCATGTATCAGACCTCGGATGTGGGAATAGCCCCCTATGACAGCCTGTCCCTGATTATGAGGGATAACTTTCCGAAAATCTCTTATTTTTGGCACCGGATGTTTACGGATGCTCTTTGTGCTTTGATTTGCTTCCTGGCAGGAGGCATTATAGGTTTGGGTACACTGGTGTCCGTATTCGGTCTGGGACCCATCATTCATTTTTTTGACGTGAATTTTACGAGGAAGCTTCTGGCAAAAAAAGGGTCTAAAGGCGAATAACGATTTAATGATTCCAATTTTATACCCTTGATATACGGGATTTTAGCAACCATCTCCAAAAGGCAAATTCAGTCGAAATATGAAGACATCTTGAGCATGATTAAGCGTCAGGGTTCCCCGGTGCAGCTCCGCAATATTCCTTGCAATGGAAAGTCCCAGACCTGTTCCTGCCTGAATGCCTTCACTGCTTCTTGAATGGTCAACCTTATAAAAGCGGTCAAATAGTCTTTTTTCTTGATCCGGTGTTAGCGGAATCCCTTTATTTTCGATCTCGATAGTTAGCTGATCACCATCCGTTCTCATCCGTATGCCGATCATTCCCGGCTTCAGAGAATACTTTAAGGCATTCATCAGAAGATTATCGATAGCTCTGGCTATTTTATCACTGTCAATCGGGATCACAACTGGAGCGTTACCAAGATCTTTTACGATAGTTATGCCGCTCTCTTGAGCAATAGGTTCGAATTCAAACAGCAATTGATCTAAAAGTTGGAATAAATCGATGTTTCTTATATTTAACCGGGAGTCAACAGTGGAGAGCTGGGTATGTTCAAACAAGTCATCCAGCAACTTTTTTAGATGAATCGCTTTATTATAGGTGTTTTGCACAAATCGCGAGTATTCTTCTTTATCTTGAAACGATTCCGTTCTTAAAAGCTCAATGTATCCGATAATGCTTGTAAGAGGTGTACGCAGGTCATGTGAAATCCCCGTGATCATCTCCATTTTGGATTTTTCGGTTTCACGTTCTTTTACAATCTGCTGTTGCAAACGCTCAGTCATTCGATTGATGTTAAATGCAACCCGCCCGAGCTCATCTTGCCGGTGAACAGATACCCGATAGTTCAAATCCCCCTCAGTGATTATTTCAAGCCCGCGCTCCAAAGTGATTAAGTCTTTAACGATTCGTCGTGTCAGAGCTAAAAAGGTAATGATAAAGACAACCATAAAAAAAGGAGTGATAAAATAAGGGAATATATTCAATAACCAGTTCAATGCCATCTTATTCCCAGCCCTCATTACAAGGAAAATGATCGTGTTATTAACAGCATAAGCAATAATTAAACTTAACATCATTCTGATTAAAATGTTGAACTGTATCTTTTTTTTTCGATTTAGCTGTGGCACAGGTTTAGTCAATTTTATATCCAACTCCCCATACTGTTTTTATATACTGAGGCTCCCGAGGATTTTTTTCTAATTTCTCTCTTAAATTACGGATATGGACCATTACAGTATTGTCGGAATAGCCGTAAGGCTCTTTCCATACACTCTCATAAATTTTCTCTGAACTAAAAACTTGGCCCGGCCGGCTCGCCAGCAGTGTTAAAATTGCAAACTCCAGTGGAGTTAATGAAATATCGGTTCCGTCCAGCTTCACGGAATGCTTAGTTTTATCTATAATCAGGTTCTTTATAATAAGAAGAGAATTATATTCTTCCTTCCCCATTAAGGATTGACGCCGTAACTGGGCTTTTACACGGGCCAGCAGTTCCAGCGGATTAAACGGTTTGATCATGTAGTCATCTGCCCCGGTAGTTAGACCCGTAATTTTATCAATATCTTCCTGCTTGGCTGACAGCATAATAATTGGAGTATCGGATATTTCCCTTATTTTGAGACAGGCTATGATTCCATCCATCCGGGGCATCATGACATCCAGAATAATCAGTTGAATGGATGCTGTTTGTATGGCATTCAGCGCTTCCTGACCATCTGCTGCTTCAAGCACCTGGTAACCTTCATTCCGCAAATAGACATGAATAACATCCCGAATTTCAGAATCATCATCCGCAACAAGGATTGTAATCATTCACCACAGCTCCTCTTCCTTATTTATTTATAATAGTTCCCCTTTTACGATAGACGTAAAATCTATTTTTTCAATACTAAAATATTCGGATAATTGCCGCTTCATGTAAAGTGAATAATGCGGCGTTGTTTTATTTACCTTAGTACTGATTCGATTTGGATATTGAATAACTCAGGCAGGATGTGATCTCCGAAGTACGTTCCTGCAGAAAAAAACATAAGGGTCCATCCTATCGCGCTGGAATATGAAATAAGGGCAAAACGTCTATAATTTGTACCGCTCAGTCCGATTAATAGAGGGATGATATAACGTACAACCGGGATAAACATGCCAATGTACATAGCCCTATTTCCCCGTTTGTTCAAGATCAGCTCTGCTTTTTGAAAATGTCTATTCTGCCGGAATCTGTTCTTCAGCTTTTGCCCGAAGTATTTCCCTGCAAAATAAGATACCGTAAAGGCCGTTAATAGCCCTGACAAAGTGCAGAAGTAGGTTATCCACGGATTGATAACGCCCATCTGGCTCAGAGCTGCTCCGGTAAGGATTGTAATTTCATTCGGAATTGGAATTCCAAAAGGCCCTAGCGTAAAGGCAAAATAAAAAATCAGATATCCATACTGGCTGATCAGCTCTAAGATCGTGTCGCTAGCCACTGTGACACCTCCTTCGTTCGTAATACAGAAATCATAACCAAAACTCCTGAGGAACCAGTGAGGGTATTTCTAAAGGAATTCTGAAGATGAGGTTAGACGACGGAGTATGTTAACGGAGGGGAAGGCCGGGGAGATCAATAGTCCATTTGCAGATGTTATAAGACTGTCGAGGGGATTAAACGGGCAGGTTAGTGAAACCACACAGTTCTTCTAACGTATAATCATTATTCAAATTTCTCCCAAATAGCTTATGCGGAGGTGAACTTGACTGGAGCATTTTTATGACTTGGTTCAATTGGCATTCTCGATCGCTCTCATCTCTTCCTTAGTGGTACTTCCATTCACCTATTTTTCTTTACAAAAGATACACAGGGGTCATGAAATTGCTGCAGCCGGTTCAACTTGGTTTGTGGCTGTCAGACTGTCGCAACAGAGCAGCATTCAGCGGTGGATAGTACGTATCGCCAGACGAAGAGAAGCACCTGATGATGAAAACAATGGTCCTTCCCCACATTGATATTCCATACTTTCAATTAGGGAGGACAACGATGAAAAAGATTTTGTTGCTCCAAAAATGGGCCAAGCCCATTCTCGTCATGTTGATTGGAGTTATTCCGTTCATAGTGCTCAGCGGGTGTTCGACAGTATCCCAATCAAACTCGATTAATGCCGATTCATCAGGGATATTTAATCACTTTTTTATTTATCCATTTTCGATCTTGATCAAATTCTTCGCGAATGCATTTCACGGAAACTACGGATTATCGATTGTGCTGATGACTTTCATCATCAGACTTGCCATCATGCCGCTCATGATGAATCAAACCAAGAAACAAATGGACATGAAAGACAAGATGGCCGTCCTCCAGCCGGAGTTAAATGCACTTAAGGAGAAGTATAAGAATGACGTTAGTAGGGATGCAAAAAAACAACAGCAAGCCGAGATGATGCAGCTCTACCAGAAGCATCAATTTAATCCCTTAAACATGGGGTGTTTACCGATGCTTCTCCAATGGCCGATCACCCTCGCATTTTACTACGCGATTCGTCGTACCCCAGAGATTGCAGCTCACGATTTTCTGTGGTTTAGCTTGGGGAAAACAGATTTGATTTTGCCGCTTATTGCCGCTGCGGTGTATTACGTTCAGTTCCGCGTGTCTCAATCCGTTTCAGCGCAGGTTCAGCAAAATCAAAATAACCAAATGGCTTTCATCGGATTGTTGTCACCGATCATGATGGGTGTATTTTCCATTGGGATGCCCGCTGCGTTACCATTGTATTGGGCGGTTGGCGGTATATTCATTATCGTGCAAACGTTCATACTCAATAAAATGTACACGAAGCCAAATGCAGCGATTAAAAACCTACCTACTGGTGTAGAAGATTTATAATATTGAACCAGTCATAAAACAATACTAAATACAAGGCATCTGAGCGCGGGGAACCGTATCATAAATAACGTTCAGCTAATGGGAAACGCTAGTTGAATCAATAGTCAAAAACCTCCTATTTGAAGCAAACTAGAATTAATTGCTTTAGTAGGAGGTTTTATCATGATTTTAAGTAATTTATCTGAAGATCCTTCGCCGAAGAGCGATTAGAACTTACTGTGTTAAGCGGCACTCTTTCAAGCTGAAAAGAAACCGTTTTACGAGTCTTCCAATACCGCAAGAGCTAAATATAAAACTGTAAGGTAGATGTAAGGCAAATCGATAGTTTAGGCCAGCCTGGCAGGATAAGATTGGAACAAATAAAAATAGAAATTTTTTAAAAGGAGAATCGAGATGAGGCTGTTTGAACTGTTGCTTTTTTTGTCAAACATCGGCTTGTTTGCATTAACAGTCCTCTTAAAAAAAGGACGGCGCAGAATTCCAGTATTCGTTGCAGGCGGGATCGCCACACTTTTACTGGTCATTCATTGGATAGTGGAAGGATACAGAGTTCAGCTATTTTTCCCATATTGCATAACGGTCATTTTTTTAGCCATTTCAGTGTATAGCTATTTTAAAAAAACTGGCCCCCAAAAAATCCCACGATTCATGTTGGGTTCAGCTTATACCGCTATAGCGGTAATGCTGGTCGTAACAGCGGGTCTCTTGTATGCTTTTCCTGTATTTAAACTGCCTGAGCCGACAGGCCAATTTAAGGTAGGAACGCAAACGTTTCATTTCGTGGATACCAGTAGGGAAGAGATTTACGACGAAGCCAAAGAGGGTAAGAGAGAATTGATGGTTCAGGTATGGTATCCGGCTCAAGCTGGCACCGGCAAGTACGCCCCCTTGATTCCCGATACCCGGATCTTACGTTATATGGCTGCGGACTATGGCCTTCCCGGGTTTATTTTTCAACACCTGAAGTACGTATCCAGTCATGCTTATTCGGGGGCCGAAATCTCTTCGGCACAGAATTCATACCCGCTGGTCCTTGCGAATCCCGGCAACGGCTCTTCCAGGTTCCTCCACACGTCGCAAGCCGAACATCTCGCGAGTCACGGATATATCGTGGCAGTGATTGACCACACCTACAATACAGCTGCAACCGAGTTTCCGGACGGGCGGATCACGACCAGCACAACCAACGACTTATTCTCGCCCGACCAAGATTACCAGACAGGAAGAGAAATTCGCGACAAGTTGGGAAAAGTTTTAACCGGCGATGTGACGTTTGTACTGGACCAATTCGAACTCATCCAATCGGGGCAGATTCCAAGTCATCTAAAAGGGAGGATGGATCTCCGTCATGTCGGGGTGTTCGGTCATTCCATCGGTGGGGCGACGGCCTATGACGCTTCTTACGACCCGCGAATCACGGTTGGAATAGACCTTGATGGAGGGCTTTACCGGCTGCGTGACAGAGAAGGGCTGCGAAAGCCGTTTTTGTTCATCAACTCAGAAAGCTATTTCGAAAAGTTAAAAATGGTGATGGATAACCGGGTTTACACGGATGCAGAGCTTAAGCGTATGGGCTCAACAAGAGAGTGGGAGGATCAAGTAACGGAAGATAAAAAGCTGGAGCTTGAACGGATGCGCGAAACGGTCAACGAAGGGGGACAAGTCCTCTATATCGAAAATACGGAGCATTTGAATTTTACCGACGTACAGTTTATTTCTCCGATTTTCAAAATGCTGGGCATTACAGGAAAGATTGCGCCCGAGAGAGCGAACTCCGTTATCAATGCCTATATGCTGGATTTCTTCGATATGTATCTGAAAAATCAAGGCGGAGTCTTAATGAAAGGACCGGATAGCCGCTTTCCGGAGGTGAGGTTCGTAAACCCGCCATTATAAATTACGGAACAGGCTACCGATTAAGATAATGAAAATGCGGGCAATTTTAAAAGCCGGTTATCCAGACGAATCTGGATAACCGGCTTTCCTTTATAAGAAGCTATAGAGGCGAACGCCATGTGGCGGGATAGTTGTCTGCAGCGAGCCTGCGTTAAGCTCGGCCGGCGTTCCGCTCCACAGCTCGGTGCCGGCGGCTGTACCGCTCAGGCCAATCTCGTCAAGGGCCAGGTCCAGCTCTAGCGGGTGTCCGCCAACGTTGAATAGGGCAGCATAACGGGTGCCATCGGTGTGTTCGGCAGTCCAGACGATAAGCTCATCTGTGCAGAGCGCCTCCTTGGCTCCGCGGCTTTCGCGGTGCATGCGCAGAACCTCGCGGTTGGTAAGCAGCGACAGCGTCCAGTCGTCGTTGTCCCGCAGCTCGCCCCCGATGATCAGCGGCGAGCGGAAGATGCTCCAGAGCGACATCATCGTCAGCTGCTCGTCACGCGTGAACCGGGTCCAGCGGTCCGCTCCCCCGCCATCCACAGAGCGGATGCCGATGTGGCCGAGCGGCAGCATATCGCAGTCCGGCCAGGAGCCGGCCTGGGGTACGCCCTGCCACTTCCGGCAGCGGCCGAACATATCCAGCAGCAGCGGCCACTGGTCCCAGAAGTCGTCCGTGACCCGCCACATGTTGGCATGTCCGGTGAAGAACTCCGCATATTCAACCGGAGCGGGACCGGGGGAAAGACTCAGCACCATAGGCCGGCCGCAGCGTTCGATGGCTTTGGAGATCAGGGCGATCTCCGGCTGATGGGTGTCGTACAGCCTGGAAGCCGCGATGTCATCGACCTTCACTAGGTCGACCCCCCACTGTGCGTAGAGTTCAAAGAGAGAATCATAGTACGCTTGTGCCCCTTCTTTGGAGGCGTCCACTCCGTACATATCTGTATTCCACGGACAGATGGAGTTCGTATGTGCAATATCGCGTGCGGTTGCCGTTGTGCCCAGAATAGGCGCAGCGGCATGGACAGCCTGCCGCGGAATGCCGCGCATAATATGAATGCCGAAATGCAGTCCAAGACTGTGAACGTAGTCGGCTAACGGCTTGAAGCCTCGGCCGCCTGCTGCGGAAGGGAAGCGGTTCGCGGCAGGCATCAGCCGGGAATATTCGTCCATTACGAGCGGAACAAACGGCCGGTATTGAGAGGAATTTGCATGGGGCTCGTACCATTGAATATCGACGGTAATGTAGCTCCAGCCGAAATCTTTGAGATGCTCTGCCATATATTCCGCATTGCCGCGGATTTCCTCTTCTGTTACGGCCGCGCCGTAGCAGTCCCAGCTGTTCCAGCCAAGCGGAGGTGTTGGTGCTGCAAGCTTATGAGTCATTATAAAGCTCCTTTACTGATGTATTATTGCTCTTGTTAATTCCATCATAATAAAGGAGATTAGCGATATCTATAGTAATCTTGCGGGTCTAATAGCACTATATTGCGGTTTCAGCATTGATCTTACAGCAGCTTATTGAAAACAGAATATACCTTTGTTACTGTTACTAATATACAATCTATATAAGAAGGAAGGTTATTATGTCTCCCAGAACTCAAACGTTTAAAGCGACGAATAAACATGTGAAAATCCTTGGCCGGACCCACTATTACAACGATGTGCTGTGGCTGGCTCTCTCAGGCGGCGGTATAGAATTTTCATTCTACGGCACGAAAGCGGAGATCACAATCAAGGGCGATGCAATTGCAACAACCGGCAATAATCTGGCCAGAATCGGCATCAGTGTAAACGGCAAAAGAGTTATTGACGATCAGGTGGATCAGCCGCTCCAATCGTACACTGTATTTGAAAGCGGTACTGCGCAGAACGTCACGGTAAGGCTCATAAAACTCTCCGAGGCAGCGATGTCAACGGTAGGGATTCAGGACATTGCCGTCCACGCCGCTGATGGAATTAAGCCAACTCCGGATAAAATACATACTATTGAATTCATCGGCGATTCCATTACTTGCGGCTATGGGGTCGACGATGAGCATGAACTGCATTCTTTTTCCACAGCTACAGAAGATGTTACGAAAACCTATGCTTACCTAACTGCAGAGCAGCTTGAGGCTGACTACAGCATGGTTTCGTACAGCGGATACGGCATTATTACAGGCTATACGGAAAATGGCCACAAGCTCACCACACATCTTCTCCCGGATTACTATGAAAAAGTGGGCAAGTCTGAGGGGAAGTTTGACAATCGCTTGCTGCCCCAAGATGTGCGCTGGGATTTCCGGAAGTTTGTGCCCGAACTCATTGTTATTAACCTCGGAACGAACGATGATTCCTACACGAAAGAGGATACCGCCAAGCAGACGGAATACGCTGAAGAATATGTTGAATTTCTCAAAATGGTCAGACGAAATAACTCCCATGCTCCAATTCTGTGTACGCTGGGTATTATGGGGGACAGGCTGTATCCATATGTCGAACAAGCAGTGAAGCAATTTATCCGGGAGACAGGCGACAGCAAGATTACCGCTATGAAGTTTGATGTGCAGCTGGAAGCAGACGGCTACGCAGCCGACTTCCACCCGTCCCGGGCCACACACAGCAAAGCGGCCAAACAACTGACGTCCCATATTAAAGAGCTTATGAAGTGGTGACTCAAGTGAATAAAAAATGGGAAAAGCTTGAAATCGACTCTTCTTTAGAATAAAATAACCTTAAAAAACTAAACACTAACGATTCTGTAAGATTTATCTTCGGACTGACTGGAAATGGTTATCTGATAACTGGGATATCACGTTAAATTAGACGGCAACATCACAGCAACCCGAATGAATCTATTGAAGCTTAGGCACTTTAGAGAAATGAGGGGGACATAATGGCGGCAAAGACCAGGTAGTGTATACTTCACAAGTTACACGAAATGGCGAAGCCTTGCCATTTTTTTTGTTATGTTTAATGGATGTTTAACAAGTACTCGATAGAAACCGGGTATATAGATTGAACTTGAAATTATAAAATCAGGGAAAAGTGGCGGAAGAGAAGTTTGGAACTGGAGGAGCGAATGCGTCCGCCTTTGTCTGCGGATTTCCACCGCGAACAGCGGTATAAATCAAGAAATCTGCAGACAACAGCGGCCGGAAGTCCAAACATTCTCTGGAGTCACAACCAATCCCGAAATAGAAAAATCACAAGTTCAATCTAATATAATGGAATCATAAGGACTTGAGCGGTTATGGAGGAATTATTGCATATGAAACCAAGAATCTTCTATCCTTTAACTCATCCACAACAAAGAATATGGTCCATCGAACAGATTTACCCGCAAACCCCGCTGCATAACATTGGGGGAACCATCAGAATCAAGGGGCCTGTTCAGTTTTCGCTACTGGAAAAGGCCATTGGGCTATTCATCCGAAGTCATGAGGCATTAAGGCTGAGAATAGCTGCCCAGAACGGGGAGCCAAGGCAATACATCGATAATCATAATAATGATTTCCCATTAGATTTCATAGATTTCTCCACATGCAGCGAACCGGAACGGGAGCTTGCGGACTGGGTGGAATCCATAGCGCAAAAGCCATTCGTCCTCGAAAACGAACGGCTTTTTTATTTTGCCATGTTTAGAGTCGCTGATCACGACAATGGCTATTTGGCCAAGTTCCATCATATCGTGGCAGATGGCTGGTCGATGAATATCATGACCGATCAAATAAGCGGAATATATACCCGGCTTTTGCGGGGAGAAAGCGTGCAGGTTCAGCCTGGACCCTCTTATCTGGAGTACAGGGACGAGGAGCAAACTTATCTTGCTTCAGAGCGGTTTTACAAAAACCAGACATTTTGGACCGGGAAATATCGGGCACTCCCGGATTCTTTTTTGAATGCCAGCTCGGACAGATTAGCCGGAAGCAGAAAAACGTATGAATGGAGTCCAGAACTCTCTGCCCGGATCAGGAGTTTTGCCGCAGCGCATAACTGTTCCTTGAATACCTTCTTTGTTACTGCGTATTTGCTGTATACCCACAAGGTTACGGGGCAAGACGATTTGGTCGTCGGCACACCAGTATTGAACCGGTCTGGCCCGAAGCAAAAAAGCACCTTTGGGATGTATACCAGTACAATGCCGTTCCGCTATGTGATTGACGGCTCCAGTTCGGTACTGGACACGATGACCCGGATCAACAGCGAGTTAAGGGCCTGCTATTTTCATCAAAGATATCCTTATGACCGGTTAGTACAAGCGCTTGAGCTTAAGAAAAAAGGCGTGGATCAATTATTTAATGTCTGTGTCAATTACTACAATACCAAGCTGGGTACAGAAATCAACGGATACCCTGTTGAAAGTGACGAGTTCTACAGCGGGCAGCAGATGTATTCCATGCAGCTTATGCTTAAAGAATGGACGGGCTCCGGAAGCATTACCGCAAGCTTTGACTATAAGCAAAACGACTTCACAGATGAACAAATTGATGATATGTACGGCCATCTCACGAGGTTAATCACGACAATGGTGTCTGACCCGGAAGCGCAGATCAGACAAATCAGCATCCTGTCGAAGGAAGAGTGGACAGAACGGGTGCATACTTATAATGCGACCCAAGCCGCTTACCCGCATGACAAAACCATCTGCCAGCTGTTTGAAGAACAGGCGGAAAAGACACCGGATGCAATCGCTGTTACCTACAAGAATGAGCACCTGACTTACAAACAGCTTAATGAGAAGGCCAACCAGCTTGCAGGATTTCTTACCGAAAAGGGTGTCGGCAGAGAAACCATTGTCGGTTTGTTGACCGCACACTCGCTGGAAACGGTAATAGGCGTCCTTGGTATCGGCAAGGCAGGCGGAGCCTTCCTGCCCATCGACCCCGGTAATCCGGCTGAGCGGCTGGGTTATATCCTGCAAGACAGCAGCGCGGAATTCCTGCTCACTAATCTCTCTCTCTCGGATGAATGTAGTTTTGACGGTGTGATCATCGATATGGAAGGGATTAATTACGATGCATACGGGACCTCCAATGTGAAGCCGGTGAGCAAACCGGATGATTTGGTCTACGTGATCTACACCTCCGGCTCCACAGGGAAACCCAAAGGCACCATGATTGAGCACCGGGGATTAGTGAATTATATTTGCTGGGCGAAGAAGGTCTATGTGAAGCAGACGGAGGAAGTATTTCCGCTCTATTCCTCACTTGCGTTCGATCTGACGGTCACTTCCCTCTTTACGCCATTAATCAGCGGTGGAGCCGTCCTTGTGTACCGCGACGATGAAGACGAATATGTTCTGTTCCGGATTCTGAAGGAGAATCAGGCCACCATCGTGAAGCTTACGCCTTCCCATCTATCCTTGTTACTGGACCGGGACAATCTGAATTCCTCCGTCAAACGTTTTATCGTTGGAGGAGAAAATCTGAAGGTCAGTCTTGCGCAACAAGTCTATGACAGTTTTGGAGGAAATATCGAGATCTTCAATGAATATGGGCCGACCGAAACAGTGGTCGGATGCATGATCCATTCTTATGCACCGGATACAGACATGAGAGCAGCCGTGCCCATTGGAAGGCCTGCCGATAATGTGCAAATCTATCTTTTGGATACAACGCTGGTCCCGGTCCCTGTTCACGCCGTAGGTGAAATCTATATTGCCGGGGACGGCGTGGCAAGAGGATACCTGAACAACCCTGAGCTGACTGCGGAGAAATTTATAGACAACCCGTTTGCTCCGGGAAAGAGGATGTATAAGACGGGGGATCAAGGGAGGTTCCTGCGGGATGGGACACTGGAGTATATTGGCAGGGTTGATACGCAAATCAAGATCAGGGGATATCGCGTTGAGCTTGGGGAGATCGAGAAGCATCTGCTACATCACACGGAGATAGCAGAGGCCGTCGTCCTGAACCGTCAAGATAAGCAGCAGCATGCTTACCTTTGCGCCTATATCGTTTCGAAACGTAAGCTTGCAGCCCATGAGTTAAAAGAATACCTGATGAAGCAGCTGCCTGACTACCTCATTCCGTTACATTTTATCGAAGTGCAGGAAATTCCCTTAACCGTAAACGGTAAGGTGGATAAAGCTTTATTGGAGAAAATCGCACTTCCGGAAGGAGAAGACAAAACGTGTATCCAACCGAGATATGAATATGAAGAGCAGCTCATTCAAGTTGTCAAGGAGGTTTTGCGGGTTGACGGTGCAGGGGTGAAGCACAACTTTTATCATCTGGGCGGTGACTCCATCCAAGCCATTCAGGTCGCTTCGAAAATGAGTCAAAGAGGCTTCAAGCTTAAAGTGAAGGACATTCTGTCATTTCCCGTCCTCGAAGAGATGGCGACATTCATTGAAGCGGTGCGGTCAGAGGGGATGGAGCAGGGAGCAGCTGAAGGCAGCATACCTCTTACACCCATCCTGTCCTATTTTTTTTCGCAGCATTTTGCCAAGGCCGATCACTATCATCAAAGTGTGATGGCAGTGATTAAGAAAGGGATAGGACCGGATACGCTGGAAAAAGCGTTAAGTGCACTAATCCGGCATCATGATTCCCTGCGGATCAATTACAAGCGTGACAGCGGCGAGTTGTTCTATAATCAGGAGCATTATCTTACCCGCCTATTCATTGAAGAATATGATTTCTCAGACTTATCCCTGCCCGAACAAGAGACTAAGCTGGGGGAAGCGGCCCAGAGTCTGGCTGCAAGCTTCGATCTACAGCAAGGCCTTTTATTGAGAGCGGCTGTATTTGATCTCGGCTATGTCCGGAAAATGCTGCTGATTGCCCATCATCTTGTGGTAGACGGTGTATCCTGGAGAATTATCCTGGAAGATATGAATACCTTGCTGCAGCAGATCCATCACGGCCAAGAAACAGCGCTTCCTTTGAAAACAAGCTCCTATCAGACATGGGCTAAGGCGCTGGAGGCCAGCCGGGTGACGCTGGGAATGAAGGACGAAGAGTACTGGAATTCGATATTGCAGAAGCATTTTACGTTTTCGGCTGACCATGACCAGGGAGCGGATACTCTCGCAAGCTGCCATACATTAATATCCGATCTTGGGCAATCTGAGACCACGGCGCTTCTGTCTGAAGCCAATATTCCCTACAATACAGAACCACTCGATTTGCTGCTAACGTCTTTACTGGTGACAGTCAAAGAATGGACGGGCAGCAGAGATATGGTCATTGAAATGGAAGGGCATGGACGGGAGGATATCGACGAACTTGTAGATGTCACAAGAACGGTAGGTTGGTTTACAAGCTTGTATCCATTCGGCATTACCTTGAACGGGGAATCCCTTCCCGGACAGATTAAACAGGTTAAAGAGGAACGAAGAAGAGTGCCCGGTAACGGAATAGGATTTGGATTATTGCGCCAGCTTGGCCGTATTGGAGATTACCATCTGCGCAAATTCATCCGCTTTAATTATCTTGGGGAGTTTATCCAGGATTACGGTGAAGGATATCTGACACTTTCGGGAGATCAATTTCAGCACAATGTAAGCGGGGACAACCATCTGACAAGTTTGCTGGACATCAACTGCTTTATAATCGATGGCCATTTACAGCTGCGTCTGACGTATAGCCGGAGTAAATTCCTGGACATGACCATGGAACGGTTTCAACTTCATTGGATCAGAAATTTGAAGCTGGTGATTGAACATTGCAGCAATACTGAAAGAAAAGAATATACGCCCTCCGACTTTGATACGGTTGATATTTCCCAGGAGGAGCTCGACAGTCTGTTCAGCTGATGGTGAAAATTCAGGATGCGAGGTTATGGGATGAAAAAAGGGATTGCGGGATGGCTCGTCTTGTTGCTGCTGACCATGGTACTGCCACTGCATGCATGGGCAGAACCGGCTGCTCCAAACAGTTTGCCTAATGAGGAAACTGCCAGCATTGAAGCCTGGATCAAAAAGAATATGCAGGAAGGCAAAATACCGGGTGCAGCCGTTGTTATTGTTAAGGGCGGGCAAACTGTCTACAGCAAAGGCTTTGGGGATTCCGATGTGGCAGCTAAGCGTCCTGTGACTCCGGAGACCTTGTTCGAGCTTGGTTCGACCAGTAAGGCTTTTACTGCATTGGCTGTATTATCGCTGGAACAACAGGGCTTGCTTCATTTGAAAGATCCTGTACAGAAATACCTTCCCTGGTTTCAGGTTGCCTATGCCGGAGAAAACGGCTCTGGTAAAAGCCGTGCGGCTGAGATTACCCTGGAACAGCTGCTTCATCATACCAGCGGCCTTCCATTTGATACGATTAGCGATATTCCCGTTGGCGGGGATGAACAGGCGCTGGAGCGTACGGTCAAGGCGGTGGTTGGGGAGAAGCTCGATTTTTACCCTGGGGAAAGGTTTCAGTATGCTTCCATCAATTATGATATCCTGGGGCTTGTGATCGAAAAAGTAACGGGAGAATCATTTGAGGCTTACCTGAAGAATAACGTATTGACCCCCCTGGGGTTGAAAAATACCTACCTTTTCCGTACAGAAGCGGAGCAGCATGAAATGGCGAAAGGGTATAAGCTCGGATTCTTAAAGGCGAGGGAATACCAGGCGCCTGTGTATCGCGGAAATACGCCTGCCGGTTATGTCATTTCGAATGGCAACGATATGGCAGCGTGGCTGAAAATCCAGATGGGCGAGCGGGCGGAACCTGCGATGGATGCCGATGTGATCGGCCGCTCCCATGAGCCGGACCGGTCCGTCTTCCCCGGCCTTGACGGTTCTTCCTACGCGGCAGGCTGGTTTGTCTATCAGAAAGGGAGCGGAGAGCTTTCCCATGGAGGCAGCAATCCGAATTATTCCTCTTCCGTAGTGTTCCGCCCGGAGGAGAAGATCGGGGTCGCCGTATTGGCGAACATCAACTCGTCCTACACCCAGGCGATGGGCCAGGGAATTATGGAAATTCTGCACAACCAAAAGCTGCCTGAGAACGTATCCGATCAATACCGCAGTGTGGATAAAATCGCTACTGTCATTCTCTGTATTGCGGTCCCGTTGATCCTGTTAACGGGCTGGTTTTTCATCATAACCATCAAAGAAATTATCACAAAGGAAAGAAGGCTCCGCCGGAATACCGCCAAAAACATTTATGGGCTGGCCGTGTTGCTGGGATTTTTGGGGCTGGTCAGTTATTGCCTTTATGAGGTTCCGGTTGTTTTATTTAGCGGGCTTTCATGGGAGCTTGTTGAAGTATGGGCCCCATCAAGCTTTATGATAGCGATCCCGGGTTTATTAATCGGGGTCGTTTTCTTTTCCCTTTACTACTTCACCACATCACTGTTCCCTAAAGCGCGGGACCGGACATTGTTTCCTATCATCTTGCTTAGCACCATAAGCGGCTTCGGAAATGCAATTATCATCTTTATTATTAATGAAGCGCTGAACCATACCAACCGTTTTCAGATGGGTTTGTTCTCGTTTTTTGTAATGGGTATCGCTGTCTATGTCTTTGGCCAAAGGCTGGTTAGAATAAAGCTGATCACCCTGACCAATGAAATGGTCTTTCAAAAAAGAACGGATCTGATCGACAAGATTCTGCGTTCTTCGTATCAAAATATCGAAACCATCGAAAAAGAACGGATCTATTCGGTATTAAACAATGATACGGAAACGATCAGCGGTGTTACCAATATTCTCATTTTTGGCGTGACCAGCCTTATCACTTTACTTTGCTGTTTCGTCTATTTAGGCACGATTAATCTGCTTGGCTTGCTGATCTCGGTTGCGGTGATTTTGCTCGCAGCCGGACTTTATTTTTTGGCGGGAAGGCATGCCAATCAAGTCTGGGGAGAGACCAGGGATATTCAAAATACTTTTTTCAAGTTCATCAATCACATGGTCAGCGGCTTCAAGGAGCTTAGCCTTCATAAAGGTAAAAAAGAGGAGTTCCAGGAAGAGCTTAAGCAAAGCTGTGATACCTACCGGATCAAACGGATTCAGGGAGACTTAAGCTTCGCCAATGTATTTGTGATGGGAGAGCTGCTGTTTACCTTTGTAATCGGGGTTGTGGCCTTTGTTTTTCCGCTGCTCTTTGAGGACATTTCCAACAGCTCGCTCAGAGCCTATATCTTTGTCTTTCTGTATATGACAGGGCCGGTCCACGGCGTACTGGATGCCATTCCGAATTTCATCCGGGTCCGGATCAGCTGGAACAGGTTAAATGAGCTGTCCAAGCAGCTGGATACGGTTGAGGAAAGGCATGAAGACCCTTCTACTAATGAATGGTCTGGAGATGCCCCCATCCATTTGGAGGCCAGGGATATTACTTACCATTACCAATCCCAGGAAGGCGAACAGTTCGCAGTAGGGCCGCTGAATCTGAGCGTCCGTTCCGGGCAGGTTACTTTTGTTACAGGCGGGAACGGGAGCGGGAAGTCAACCCTGGGCAAATTAATAACGGGCTTATATAAGCCCGATCAGGGAGAAATTCTATTGAATGGCCGGCAGGCAGCGCCGGAAGAACTGAGCCAGAGCTTTTCCGCTATATTCAGTGATTTCCACCTGTTTGACAGGCTATACGGAATGGAAACCGAAGGCAAAAGTCAGGAGATTCATGAGTACTTACAGAAGCTGGATATTGATCACAAGGTCCAAATTCAGCAGGGGGCCTTTAGCACCGTAAACCTCTCAACCGGACAGCGGAAGCGGTTAGCGCTCCTGATCAGCTGCCTGGAGGATCGTCCGATCTATCTTTTTGATGAATGGGCTGCTGATCAAGACCCGGAATTCCGGGATTATTTCTATCATGTACTCATACCGGAGCTGAAGCAGCAAGGGAAATGCATCATTGCGATTACGCATGACGATAGATATTTTCATATGGCTGACCAATTGCTGAAAATGGAAGTGGGGCTGCTCGTGGGTGAGCTGGAGGAACAACATGCGTAACAGGTCATACCGGGAGTCCTATGATCCGCAAATGAAGGGAGGCAGAAGGAGTTTGGCGGATCGCATCCGTCATGTACACTAGCTCTCTACTATTATGAAAAGGTGGCAGTCGCATATGCATACATTTGAAACGATTGGGATCATCGGTGCAGGGGTAATGGGTTCCGATTTGGCCTTGGATCTGGCAAGCCAGGGGTACCAGGTCATCCTGAAAGATATCCATGAAGAAGCACTGGACAAGGCTAAGGCGAAGATCAGGGAAGATTTCAAGCTGGTAAAGCTGATGAAAAAAGAGCTGCCAGTAAAAGAAATTGAACAAGTGCTTTCTAACATCATGTTCACCACTACATATCAAAGCTTCCATGCCGTTCCCTTTGTGATTGAAAATATCACGGAAAACTGGGAGGCGAAGCAACAGGTATACCTTGAACTCCAAGAGCATTGTCAGGAAGATACCATTTATGGTGTGAACACGAGCTGCATTTCCATTACGAAGGTGGGGGCGGTACTTCCCAGACCGGAGAACGCAATCGGCATGCATTTTATGAATCCGGTTCCGCTCAAGCAGATGGTGGAGATCATTAAAGGCTACTACACATCGGAGGATACGATCCGGAAGATCAAAGACTTTTTGAAAGCGGTTGGCAAGAAGCCTGTTCTGGTTAACGACTCGCCGGGGTTTGTGACCAACCGCGTCCTGATGCCCATGATTAACGAATGCATTTGGGCCGTTCATGACGGGGTCGCTGCACCACAGGATGTGGATAAAATTTTCCGTTTAGGCTTCAGCCATAAAATGGGCCCGCTCGCTACTGCTGATTTGATCGGGCTGGATACGATTTTGAATTCCATCCTGGTTTTGTATGAGAGCTATAACGATCCGAAATACCGCCCGTGTCCGCTGCTGGTCAAAATGGTGGACGCAGGATTGCTGGGGAAGAAGAGCGGCAAAGGATTTTTTGATTACACTTCTGTTCTCGCCCATAGCCATGCGTAAGCTGATTTACAAAATCCAATGTGAAGGAACCTGAGGGATGGAGATTAAAAACGGGATTAAATGCGTCGTATGGGATTTGGACAATACCCTTTGGGATGGTGTGCTGTCCGAGGGGGATGAGGTCACGTTAAAACCGCAGATCAAGGAAATTCTGGAGGAGCTGGATCACCGGGGGATTCTGCTGTCCGTTGCCAGCAAAAACAATCTCGACGATGCGATGAACAAACTGAAAGAGTTTGGAATCGATCACTATTTTCTGTATCCCCAAATCCATTGGGAGCCAAAATCAAAGTCGCTGGATGCTATCCGCCAGTCAATAAACATCGGGATGGATACGCTGTTGTTTGTCGATGACCGGCCGTTTGAGCTGGATGAGGTGAAAAGTGTCCATGCAGCCATCAATTGCGTTCATGCCGATCACTACCAGGAGCTGCTTGACCATCCTTCACTGATCCCCCCCTTTATTACAGAGGATTCGGTCAAAAGAAGGCTCATGTATCTGGAGGATATGAAACGTAAACAGGAAGAAGAAGCGTTCTCGGGAACCAGCGAGGAGTTTCTAAAATCGTTAGGCATGAAATTTATCATCAGTGAGGCTGAGGAGGAGGATTTGAAACGGGCGGAAGAATTAACTGTGCGCACCAATCAGTTGAATTCGACGGGCCGGATCTACAGCTACGACGAGCTGAATCACTTTCGGGAATCATCCGCCCATAAGCTGTTTGTCTGTGAGCTATCCGATAAATACGGGTCCTACGGCAAAATTGGCATCGCCCTGGCTGAGCTGACGGATACCCATTGGCATATCAAGCTGCTGATTATGTCCTGCCGGGTGATTTCGCACGGGGTTGGCACGGTTCTGCTGACCCATATCATGCAGCAAGCCAAACAAGCTAATAAACGGCTGTTGGCTGACTTTAAGAATACGGAACGCAATAAAATGATGTACGTTTCCTACAGGTTCTCCAATTTCAAAGAGATAGCCAAAGCGGAGGACGGCTTTGTGATTCTGGAAAATGATTTAACAACGATTCAGAAATTTCCTCCGTATATCGAGCTGCTTGTCCAGTAAGGTTATCCGGGAAAAAATAAAACTAAAGGAGTTTTTACAATGAGCATGCACGAGCAAATCCGCAATTTTATTCAGGATAATCTGGTAGTGTTTGATGATGAGGTTGAATTCAGCAACGAAGACAATATTTTCGAGCTGGGCTTCGTGAATTCATTGTTTGCCATGAAATTGGTAACGTATATTGAGAGTGAATTCAATACGACCATTGAGAGTGATGAAATGGATATCAACAATTTCAATACGATAGATAACATCGTAAACTTTATCAGCTCGAAAACGGTCTATCAATAAGGGCACGGTATGATTTATACGACGAAAAACACCGGGGCCGTTTTTAATTGGGACGAGTATTTCATGAAGCTGAAGAACGGGGAAGTTGCGACGTTGGACGTAGAGTCATATTTTCACAATGTCAGGGGTTTGCTGAGCGAGAACGCTCACTTGCTGGCACTGGTCTTGGGGGACGTATTGCGCAAGCTGTTGAAGGGCGTTCAGGTAAAACCGGAGCCAAGAGTACTGGAGCTGGGGGCGGGTACGGGGTTTCTGACCCGTCTTTTACTGACCATGTACGGGGGAAGCGGAGCTTTGGTGGATAATTGCCGGACCTCATTTGACGCCTATAACCGGATAAAGGACAAGAGCGGGGACCGCATTACGTATCAGTTGGAAGACTTGTTTGCCTTGAAGGTGACAGAACCGTTTGACATGGTTTGCAGCTTTGGACTCATCGAACATTTTAAAGAGAAGCAGAAGATTCTGTCGATCCACAAAGAGCATTGCCGCCCGGACGGGCATATGATTTTGATCGTGCCGATGGACAGCTTTTTGACACGGGCCTATTACGAGGTTCATCCCGAAATCAACCTGGGGTATAGAGAGTTGTTAACCAAGAAGACTGCATTGGAACAGATTCAGGCCAGCGGGCTGCAGCCGGTCCGGGCTGAAGTCAGCCAGGGTTATGTTTATGATTTTTTGGCGGTTTTGTGCAAGGGATAGCTGTTGGGTCTTTTTCAGAACATACACTCTAATGATGGGATGAATGAAAAATGGCGATGACAAAGAATAACCCGCAAAGCATTCTGGAAGAAGTGAAGCAGTTTGTCGATGAAGATATCCGGCCGTTTGCGGCAGATTTTGAAACACAACAGGCACTCCCCCGGGAGTTAATTCAGAAGATGGGGCGCAAAGGCTATCTGGCAGCAAGCTTCCCTGAGGAATTCGGGGGACTGGGGCTGGACCCGCTTGAATACGGCAGTCTGGTGGAAGAGTTCGGCAAAGGAGCTTTGTCCACAGCCATGCTGCTTACGGTAAGCACGGGGTTGGTTGGCGAGACGCTCATCCGTTGGGGAACAGACTACCAACAAGAGAAGTATGTCCTGCCCATTGCCAGGGGGGAGAAGATTGGCGCTTTTGCGTTGACCGAGCCAGGCGTGGGAAGCGGAGCGAAGGATGTTGAGAGCGCTTACGTAAAAGTCGGGGACAACTACCGCATCACTGGCCGGAAAAAATGGATTTCCTTCGGCGAAATCGCTGATTTTTTTATCGTCATTGCCGCCGAGCAATCGAGCAAGGCCGTCAGTGCTTTTCTCGTCGACCGCAAGCTGGAAGGCGTGAATATCTCCAAAATGAAGGGATTGCTGTCCTGCGCGGCCTCACAGCTTGCTGACATCGAGCTTACCGGTGTTGAGGTGGGACCGGAAATGATGGTCGGCAAGGAAGGAATGGGTTTTGCCGGAATCGCCAATTTTGCCTTGGACTATGGGCGCTTCAACGTAGCCTGGATGGGTGTAGGTTTGGCCCAGGAGGCCTTGGATGTGATGGTTACTTACGCCAGAAAAAGAAGCCAGTCCGGGCAAAAAATCTTTCACCATCAGCTCATCAAGGGCATTATCGGAGATACTGTCACGAATATTATGGCCGCACGTTCGTTGTGCAAGGAGGCTGCACGGATGAGAATCGAGAATCACCCGGACGCTGCCATCCAAACGACAGCAGCCAAATATTTCTCGTCCACCGTTGCCAATAAGGCTGCCGCCGATGCGATTCAGGTTCTCGGAGCCAACGGATGCAGCAGCCGGTTTCCGGTGGAACGTCTGTTCAGAGAGGCCAAAGTCCTTGAAATTATTGAAGGAACCTCACAGCTTCAGCAGCAAATGATCGCCTTGTATGGCGCGAATAAATATTATCAGCCAAAAAGGATCAAGGAAATATGAAGAAACTGGATGCCAATCAAGTAAGTGATATCATCGCTCTTAGTTCGATGCAGGAAGGGATGCTTTTTCATTATTTGAAAGAGCCCGGCAGTACCCTTTATTTCGAACAGGTGAGTTTGCACATTGCATCCCGGGTTGATCTCTCCGCTTTTGAGGCGGCATGGCAGCACGTTGTCTCCAGCAACGAGATGCTCCGGGCGGTTTTTCGCTGGGAAGGCGTTAAAGAGCCCGTGCAGATTATTCTCAAAGAGCGGTCCCCATTTCTGCAGATCATCGATGCTTCGTCTCAGCGCATCGATGAACGCAGTGCATTTATTGCGAAAGCTATGGATGATGACAGGAACACCCCGTTTGATTTAACAGAGGGGGCTTTTCGCGTCTGCCTGTACCCATTCGCTGAAGCCGACTATCAAATGATCCTGAGCCATCATCATATTTTGTTTGACGGGTGGAGTACGGGGATTATCCTGAATGAATTCATGGAAGCCTATCAGCTCTTCTTGAATCAGCAGCAGCCATCCGCCGCACCCAAGAAGAGATATAAGGAATTTATCGGGCTGACCCGAAACAAGGACAAGGCGGAACAGGAAAAGTTCTGGACCGGATACTTGCAGGATGTCCAGCCCGTGTGGCTGCAGGATATTCTTCCGGCCAGTCCATCCAGGAATCAGGCGGAGGGGAACAAGCAGCTTCGTATGGAGCTGCCCCTGTTTCTCTATGAAGAGATAAAACAGGAGGGCAAATACTCCGTAAGCTGTTATCTTTACGCAGCCTGGGCGCTCCTTCAGGCTTTTTATACTGACAGCAGGGACATTGTGTTTGGCACAACCATCTCAGGCCGGGAAGAGGGGCTGCACGGATGGGAAGAGACGGTCGGCTTGTTTATTAACACGCTGCCGCTAAGGCTTAGGATTGACCCGGAAGAAACCTTCAAGGGCCTTCTGGAGAAAGTATTTGCATCTTTGAATGCAAGACAACAGTATGGCTCCACACCGCTCAGGGATATCAAACGATACAGCGGAATGCCTTTTGAAAAAGAATTATTCGATACGATTCTGGTGATCGAGAATTACCCTTTGCAAAATAACTTGAATAGTCGGAATATGCTTATCGATTCCTTCTCATATAGAGAGGAAACCAATTATCCTCTGTCCATCTCTATTACCTTATGGAATTCCATCGAATTCGTTGCGGATTATAACAGCCGCATGTATAGCGAGGCCTTTATTCATGAGGCAGCATCCCGCTATCAGTTGATCCTGTCTTCTCTCGTTCAACATCCGGCAGCACCGGTTGCTTCTGCCGATTTTTTGTTTCCGGAAGAACAAAGGAAGCTGCTGCAAGAATTTACAGATACGGCAGCAGTGGTTCCGGCTGATAAAACCATTCATCAGCTGTTTGAAGAGCAGGCGGATAAGGAGCCTGACCGGGTCGGGCTTCATTATGCAGGTCAGACCTACACCTACCGGCAGCTTAATGAACAAGCTAATCAGCTGGCGAATTTTTTAATCGATAAAGGGATTAAACCCAACCAGCTGGTTGGCATCTGCATGGATCGGCGGCCAGAGCTGCTGATCGCAATGCTTGGAATTCTAAAATCTGGAGGAGCTTACGTACCGGTTGACCCGATCCTGCCGGAGGAACGTATTGCCGCCATGGTACAGGACGGGAAGATTGAAGTAATCATCACCGTCCAGAAGTACACGGATGTCTTAATGGGCATGAATGGGAAGCAGCCGGTCCGCCACACGCTCTTATGTATGGATCAAGACGTGCTGCAGGGACATTACGGTTTACAGGATATCCTCCGATTCCCTCATGAAGCCGGTATACATCCATCAACCCCGGAGGATCTTGCTTATGTGATCTATACGTCGGGATCGACGGGAGTGCCCAAGGGCGTTATGGTCAGCCATGGAAATGTAGTGAATTTTATCTTTGGCATGGACAAGCGGATCGGATTCCGGCCTGACGACAAGGTATTGGCGCTCACGACCTATTCCTTTGATATATTCGTCCTTGAATCCTTGCTGCCGCTTTGTTTGGGCATGAACCTTGTGCTCGCCGCCGATTGGGTACAGAAGGACCCTGATGCCATATTGCGGTTGATCGAACAAGAGTCCATCGATATTCTCCAAGCGACGCCATCGCGTATGAGAATGCTGGTAGAGTCTTCATTAGCCGGTTGCCTTCAGCAGCCGGGAAAAATTCTCATCGGCGGAGAGGGGTTTCCCGAAGACCTCTACCAATCCTTGCGTAAGATCACGGAGCAGCAGATCTACAATGTGTACGGACCGACGGAAACGACGGTATGGTCTACCGTACAGGAGCTTGAGGATACGCTGTCTATCGGGAAACCCATTGCCAATACAGGAATCTATATTTTATCCAAAGACAAACATCTGCGGCCCTTGGGTTATCCGGGGGAACTATGCATCTCCGGGAAAGGTGTAGCACAAGGCTACCTTAACCAGCCCGGGTTAACCAGCGAAAAGTTTATTAATAATCCATATCATCCGGAGGAGAGGCTGTATTGTACCGGTGATTATGCGTATTGGCTGCCGGATGGGAGACTTCAGTTCGTAGGAAGAAACGACGGTCAGGTCAAAATCAGGGGACACCGCATCGAAATTGCTGGAATTGAAAGCACAATAAAAAGCTATCCTGCTGTAAAAGATGTGGTGGTCATTGAAGTGAAAGAGGCTGGCGACGCAGCACTGGCTGCGTATCTGGTGACGGGCGGCGGATTTGTCCGCGAGGATTTCCAAACGTTTCTCAAGAGCAAGCTCCCATATTATGCAGTGCCGGCTTATTTGTATGAAATCGACGAGATTCCCTATACAAGCAATCTAAAGGTGGACCGGAAGGCACTTGCCCATATGAAAACCGGCCGCATGGTTCAGCCCGGAAAGCTGGTAGAGCCGCGCAGCAAGCTGGAAAATGAGGTTGCAGAGATTTGGAGAAAGGTACTGAAGACGGAGAGAGTGGGCATATTCAACCGCTTTTTTGATATCGGCGGCGACTCGGTGAAGGTCATTCATCTATGTAATGAATTAAAGGCCCGCTTGAACATGGAGATCCCGGTCCAAACTATTTTTGACTATCCGACGATCCATGAATTTGTCAGTTACTGCAATGAAACAATGAAAAAAACAACGGGCGAAGCCCGGCAGCAACCTGAAGAACCTAAAGCTTTCGAGCCTCCAACCATAGACTTCCAGGATACGGATGTGGCTATTATCGGGATGGCCGGCCGTTTTCCGGGGGCTGCCGACAAGGAACAGTTCTGGAGCAACCTGGTGAGCGGGAAAGAAGCGATCAAATTTTATACCGATGAAGAATTGAAGGCCCTTGGGATGGACAGTGAGCTTTTGAACAATCCCAAGTATGTAAGGGCAAAAGGAAAGCTCGATGACAGCGATTGCTTTGATGCTGATTTCTTTGGGTATACCGTTGCCGAAGCCAAGTGGATGGACCCGCAGATCCGCCTGCTCCACGAGTGTGCCTGGCATGCGCTGGAGGATGCCGGATATGAACCGGAGTCCTACCCCGGTGCCATCGGACTGTACATCGGATCTTCTTATAATATTTATTGGGTACCCGAGAAGTTCAGCCCATCATTGTATGCCTCTGACCAATATCAAATCTATAACATGAACAGCAATTCGTTCGCTACGCTGATTGCCTATCGCATGAATCTGCGGGGACCGGCGATTACCGTCCAAACCGCCTGCTCCACCTCGCTTGTGGCGATCGACCGTGCTTACAAGGACTTGCTCTTTGGCGATTGTGACATTGCGCTTGCCGGAGGGGCTGCGGTTACGCTGCTTGACGAAATGGGCTATATCCATCAGGAGGGAATGGTCCTGTCCAAGGACGGGCATTGCAGAGCTTTTGAGAAAAAGGCAACAGGCACCGTGACCGGCAACGGAGTAGGACTGGTCGTCCTGAAACGCTTAAAGAATGCGCTTGCTGACGGGGATCACATTTATTCTATTATTAAATCCACTGCCGTAAATAATGATGGAAACCGTAAAGCGGGTTACTCCGCTCCAAGCGCTGAAGGACAAGCAGCGGTCATCCAAAAGGCCATCCAGCGTTCCGGCATTGGCTCCGAGCAAATTCATTATATTGAGGCACATGGGACAGGAACTGTACTGGGTGATCCGGTAGAAATCGAAGGGCTAAAACGGGCCTTCAACACAACTAAAAAAAATTATTGCGGGCTGGGCTCTGTCAAAACAAATATCGGGCATTTGGAAGCTGCCGCTGGAATCGCAGGGCTGATGAAAACGTCCATGTCCCTGCAAAAAAGAATGATTCCTGCTTCACTCCACTGTGATGAGATCAATGCACATATCGTGTTGGAGGATTCCCCCTTTTATGTGAATTCCCGGCTTCTTGATTTGCGGAATGAGGACAATTATCCGCTGCGGGCGGGGGTAAGCTCGTTTGGGCAAGGGGGAAGCAATGCGCATGTAATTCTGGAGGAAGCGCCGCAGGTGGATTCGGATCCTGCCCAAAGACGTTATCAAATCATGACCCTGTCTGCAAAAACGGAGCTTGCGTTGAACAATTTGAAGGGAAAAGTAAGAGAGTCGTTCAGACGCAGCCCCGGCGTGCATTTGGCTGATGCTGCCTATACCTTGAAGGTGGGACGGAAAAGTTTTGCCCACCGTTCCGCTTTTCTCTGCACGGAAGCCAAAGAAGCCATAGATATTCTCACGGCTAAAGATACAGCCAAAAGATGGGAGGCCGTTGTTCCGGAGCAGGCCCCATCCGTTGTCTTCATGTTTTCGGGCCAAGGTGCAGAATATGTGAATATGGCTCTGGATCTCTATCGTCATGAACCGGTTTTCCGGGACAAGCTGAATGAATGCCTGACGATTTTGCAGGAGATTTCGGGTTTGCGCTATCAGGATTTTTTATATCCGGATGGCCGGGAGCAGCACGCGGAGCGCCAGATTCACAGACAGAGCGTCTCCCAGCCCCTTCATTTTGCTCTGGAATACTCCCTGGCATGGCTGCTTATGAATTGGCAAGTAGAGCCGCTGAGCATGATCGGGTACAGCATCGGAGAGTATGTCGCCGCGTGTCTGGCGGGTGTGTTTTCATTGCGGGATGCCTTGTTTCTGACGTACCACCGGGGAGTCCTTATGGAGAAGCTGCCTGAAGGGCTCATGATCACGGTTCCGCTGCAGGAGAAGGATTTGCTGCAAATTCTGCCGCCCGCTCTGTCGGTTGCTGCTGTTAACGACGAGTCTTGTATTGTTTCTGGAAGCAAGGACAGCATTGCCGCCTTTGAAGCCTTGCTCAAGAGCAAGAAATTGATCAGCATGAGATTGCAGATTTCTCACGCGGGTCATTCCAAAATGCTTGATTCGATGATCAGCGAATTCAGGGAATGCGTTCAGAGGGTGACTTTTAATCCGCCGGATGTTCCTTTTGTATCCAGTCTGACCGGGGATGTAATCACTCCGCAGGAGGCGGCGAGCCCGGAGCATTGGGTGCGTCATTTGCGGGAGCCTGTGCGTTTTGCCGAAGGCTTCAAAAGGCTTGCGCCGCAAGAGAATACCCTGTTTGTCGAGATCGGCCCAGGGCGGAATCTATGCACGCTGGTTCAGCGGTTCATGCAGCCTGACCGCAATCAGAAGCTGCTGGATACCATACGGGTCGAACGTAAAAAAACAGCGGACGACGAGTATTTGTTGAGGACGGTCGCCCAATTATGGGTAAACGGGGTTAGTGTGGATTGGGGCCGCTTTTACAGCAATGAACAACGAAGAAGAGTGCCCCTGCCGGGCTACCCGTTTGAGAAAAAACGCTATTGGCTTCGGGATTTCCGCTATGGTACGGGCAGTCCGGCCATTGAGGCTGGAGCAGGTCAGGTCCCTTATAGCCTGCCGGAAGTACCAGCGGAATCCGAAGCAAGTCCGGTTCAAGCTGAGCCAAAGCCGATGAGCAGCGAAGCCGCTATTCTTGTACAGATTGTAACGGACATCATCGGCGGCACAAATATTGGCGAGGATGATGATCTGTTCGAGCGGGGATTTGACTCGCTGAAGGTAATTTCATTTATCTCGAAGGTTGCAGACGCGTTCCGCGTTCATTTAACCATGCACGAGGTGTTCCAAAGTCCGACGGTCAGGGAACTGCTGCCAGTGATCCAGAGACAGGCACCGGGTCATGCCGTCACCATCCCGAAAGCCCCGGAAGCAGAGAGCTATCCGGTTTCCTCTCAGCAGAAAAGGCTGTATGCATTGCAGCAATTCGATGAGGACAGCACCGCCTACAATATCCCGGGGGCATTTGTCTTACACGGCAAGCTGGACCGGGAGCGGGTACAAGCCGCGTGCGACGGTCTGATCCGGCGGCATGAAGCGCTGCGGACGAGCTTTGAACTGATCGGACAAGCGCTGGTTCAAAAGGTAGACCCCGACGCAGCATTGACCATCGAATACTCTGATTTGCCGGGGGCCGGAGTAGAAGAGACGCTGCAGGGCTTTGTGCAGCCGTTCCGGCTGGAGCAGGCTCCGCTGAT
>NZ_FNGM01000007.1:0-480 GCF_900102965.1 Paenibacillus jilunlii
CTGACGGTCACGTGGAACCTTTAATTCCTCTACATCTCCGTATTTCGTGTGCAGATTTCGCGGGTAGTATCCATTGCGGCTGTTGTTTGGACCAGACTCTTCCGTAGCCATGAATTCTTGGATTTCTGCTCGCATGATGGACTCTAAATTGTCTTTTACAAATTGAATAACAAGATTTTCAAATAGATTATTCAGCATATTTTCGGGTACAATAGTCATCGAGTAGGGTTCCTTTCTTGGTGGTTTCGCAATCCCGAGAATACCCTACTTTTTTGTTGCCTGCTAGGCTCCAAATTTTGGTACACAACTTACTTTACGCCATCGTCCTTTAGCTCGCTTACGACGAAATCAAGGGTACTTTTACCTCTCATTCCCTCCCATAGCTCGCTTACGGCGGAATCAAGGGCACTTTTACCTCTCATTTCCTCCTATAGCTCGCTTGCGGCGAAATCTAAGGTACTTTTACCTCTCATTCCCTCC
>NZ_FNGM01000007.1:827-120685 GCF_900102965.1 Paenibacillus jilunlii
AAGGTACTTTTACCTCTCATTCCCTCCCAGAACTCCCTTACGGCGGAATCAAAGGTACTTTTACCTCTCATTCCTCGGTCCCCTCCGGCGGTGTTCTAACAACGGAGTTTCCGCCGTTGGTTCGCCTAATTCCCGCCAGCGGCCTCATCAACGGCATTTCTGCTGATGAATCAAAAGGCCGCCTCACCCGCAGCAGATACACCTGCGCATGAGACAGCCTCCGTCCTACCCTTTTACTACCTTGCCATAAGTACCGCCGCCGCCGGAGGACAGCTCCAGGGTGCCGGAACGGGCTTTTACAATATGAGCTGCCAGCTCTGCTCCGGCAACGGCAGCCAGCTCCGCCTCACCGGCAGCGTGCAGGATTCTCATCTCCGTGCCAAAAGCCGCCAGCAGCGCCTCCAGCTTACGCTTGCCAAGTCCCGGAATAAATTCCAGCGGCACCTGGTAGTGATACGGTGGCCGATGTGCCGGGATCAATGGCTGCCCGCGGTCGGCAATGGCCAGAATCCGGTCGAATACACCCTGGACCAGCTTCTGGCTCCCGCAATACGGGCAGCGCTCCGATGTAGCATATGCTTCATCGGCTATGCTGCCGCAGCCCGCACAATAGGTGCGGTGATATTTGCCCAGCCGGGGATTCAGCCCAAAGTTGCCGCTGATCCGGCGCCCTTCCTGCCGTGCCAGTGCCAGCTTCAGCTCATTAAAGCACGGCTTCTCCATTTCAATCAGATTATACTCACGGCCGATCTTGCCAAGTGAATGGGCATCCGAGTTGGTCAGGAAGGTGAAAGGATCAAGCTCTGAGATATACCCGGCCATTTCCGAATCGGAACTCAATCCAAGTTCTACCGCGGCAATCCGCTCCAGGTCAAACAAATCAGCCATCCGCTCGGCTGCACAGCCGTACAGTCCTTTATGCGGCGTGAAAATATGTGCCGGAATAAGAATTCCGCCCCGCCCATAAATCTCATCCTGCAGCTCCCGGGCCGGAACATACAGCCGCTGGGAGCTCAGATTGATATTCCGCATATGCTTGCCCATCCAGCTGCTGAAATCCTCCATGGCCGCAAGGTCCGGCAGGAAGGCCAGGACGTGGCACTCTTTTCGTCCAGGCTCGCGGATTTCAATCTCTGTCCCCAGCACAATAGTCGTTCCCTTGTAAGCAATCCCGCCGCCATCCGCTTCGCTCATCTCGCCGGAGGCGAGCAGCGCGCGGATATCCGCCAGCACTCCCGGCGCATGGCTGTCGATGATGCCGATCAGCTCCATTCCTTTGCGCTGCGCAGCTTCTTTGGCGATTCCGGCGAAGGTAAGGCTGCTGCTGCCGCTGATTTTAACAGCCTGTCCTGCCGATGTCCGTCCGATATGCACATGCAGGTCACAATAAAAGCTCTGAAGCTTAGACCCTAGTGCCATTGGCCTGTAAGCGTATATAAATTCCAGGCGTAGACCGCCATCATAGTTTTGGCGTCGGCAATGCGCCCGTCTGCAATGTATTGATACGCTTCCTCTAGAGTAAGCTCGGAAACCTCCAGGAACTCATCCTCGTCCAGCGCCATATCCCCAGCCTGGGCATTATCCGTTACATATAAGTGAATGATTTCATCCGCAAAGCCGGGAGAGGTATAGAATGACTTCAGCAGCTTCAGCTCCCCGCTGTGAAAACCGGTCTCTTCCTGAAGCTCGCGCCCGGCCGCAGCCAGCGGATCTTCGCCCGGATCAAGCTTGCCTGCGGGAATCTCCACCTCCGTGCGGTGCATCGGCTGGCGGTACTGCTCAACGACCAGCATTTTGCCCTGGTTCAGCGCTAATACGGCCACAGCCCCCGGATGCTTCACAACCTCGCGCGTTGCCGTATTGCCGTCAGGCAGCTTGACCGTATCCACCTGCAGCGAAATAATTTTGCCCTCAAAAATCGGCTGTGTGGACAAGGTTTCTTCATCCAGTGCGGGATTGCGGTTAATTTCATCTTTTTTCATAGGTTTCTGGTCTCCTTTGGCTTCGGTATGCATAGGGTGTATTATAGCAAACTTAAGAGGAAAGAAGGAATGCAGGCATGAATAACATCCTTGTCCATACAAGCTCATCCGCCGTCACAATGGTAGGCAAACCGGAAGAAATAAGGGCCGTCATGGCCGGGTGGATCAAGCAATATGGGCGTGATATGCCTCTGGCCTACATCCTGATGCTGCACTCCGAATCGCGGAACAGCGCCTCCAAAGCCGGATAGTCTTCCGCTTGGCACCCGCCCTGACATTCATCAGGCCGCGTAAACATAAGGAGCTGTTCCCGGAGATCTACCGGAGACAGCTCCTTCATGCTTTTCACAGCAGCAGCTTAGGCCGCCTGCAGGATTAGCCTTTTACACTTTCTTTTATAATCGCTACAACGAGTTCGGCTACCTTGACGATATCCCCGGCTTTGATCCGTTCTTTGGTAGTATGGATATTTTCATAGCCGACCGCCAGATTTACCGTTGGCACCTTCAATCCGTTGAACACGTTGGCATCGCTGCCGCCGCCGGACGGGAACAGCCGCGGGGTCAGCCCCAGAGAAGTAATTGCACGTTCCGCCAGCTGCACCACGGGATCATGTTCGTTAAAACTGAACGCCGGATAGATGATCTCACTGCGGAATTCACTCTCTGCACCGTATTCTCGGGCCGTAGTCTCCAGAGCTTCACGCATGGAAGCGATCTGCAGCTCGACCTTCTCCTGCACAATGCTCCGTGCTTCCGCATCCAGCTGCACATGGTCACAGACCACATTCGTCGGGCCGCCGCCGGCAAATTTGCCGATATTGGCTGTCGTTTCATTGTCGATGCGTCCAAGCTTCATCGCCGAAATCGCCTTGCTGGCGACTTGAATGGCGCTGATTCCATCCTCGGGATTCACACCGGCATGAGCGGATTTGCCAAAAATCTGCATCGTCACCTTCGCCTGGGTCGGCGCTGCTACAGCTATGGCTCCTACCTCGCCGTTGGAATCCAGCGCAAAGCCAAAATCGGCATCCAGATGGGACGGGTCCATGTTCCGGGCACCCAGCAGCCCCGACTCTTCTCCTGCCGTAATAACAAACTGGATTTGTCCATGTGCCAGCTTCTGCTCCTGAATCACACGGATGGCTTCGAACAGAGCGGCGAGTCCGGCCTTGTCATCCGAGCCAAGAATCGTGCTGCCGTCGCTGGTAATCCAGCCGTCTTCACCAAGGGAAGGCTTAATATTTTTGCCTGGAACAACGGTGTCCATATGGCAGGTGAACAGCAGCTTGGGTGCAGCCGTTCCTGCCTCAGCAGGCCAAGTAACGAACAGATTTCCTGCCCCGTGACCTGTGCGTTCTTTGGAATCATCTTCAATGGCGGTAAGGCCAAGGGCGCTGAATTTTTCAATTAGCACATCGGCAATCTGCCGTTCGTTCCCTGTTTCACTATCTACACGGACAAGCTCCATGAATTCCTGAATCAAGCGTTCTTGTGAGATCATCGGACTTCCCTCTCTTTCACGGATACGTTACAATGATAGTATTGTGCCAATCATTCTATATGCTTTTTACTTAAACTAATTCCAAAGGAGTCACTCATGCAACGTCAAAAATGGTTCCGCATCGTTATCTATGTTATGCTGCTCGCCATGATCGCCTCTACTGTACTCTTCGTCCTTGAGCCTTTTCTGGCCGGTTAACTGCCGCCTTGGCACGTTAATAATAGCGTCCGGATGCTCCGGGCGCTATTTGACTTGAGCGTACATGTCTGTCCGCATCTTAGTCGGTCTGCAGCACATCCGTCTGTTCCTCTGCAGCCGCCGCTTCATAAGGAAAATGCTTAAGAAAGTAAGGTACCAGCTCACCGGCTACTTCCCTGAGCTCAAAGGAACGCCCGGTACATTCCTCCAGCGAAATGACGCCATACTCGGCAATCCCGCAAGGAATAATCCCCTGGAATCCCTGTTCTCCGATCCCTGCGCTGACATTGAACGCAAACCCGTGGCTGGTGATAAAACCTCTGCGGGATTTGCTCTTGTTGAATTTGACCCCAATAGCGCAGATTTTCTGATCACCGACCCATACTCCGGTATACTCCGGCTTCCGGCTGCCCTCAATTCCATAACCTGCCAGAAAATCAATTATAACAGCTTCCAGCCGCCGCAGATAGCCATGCAAATCCACCTTGCCGTCCACCCCCAGCTTCAGCAGCGGGTAGCCAACCAATTGACCGGGCCCATGATATGTAATATCTCCTCCCCGGTCAATTTCAAACAGCGCAATGCCTTTTTCCTTAAGCTGCTCAGAGCTGAGGAGAAGATGTTCGGGATGATGCTGCGAGCCGATGGTATAGGTCGGGGGATGCTGCAAAAGAATCAGCCGCTCCGGCCCCGTTCCGGCATCAATCGCCTTAACCGCCGCCTTTTGCAGCTCCCAGGCTGCTCCATATTCAATGAGAGGCAGATATGAAACTTCCAGTAAGCTTAATTCTGTGCTGCTCATGCTTTCAGGTCCCCTTTTGGATTACAGTCTCCTGCTACAGGGTCATACCATACCTTAATACAGCTTCGTGTCCGGCGTATAGCCTTCCACATTATCCTTGATGCGCTGCAAAAAGCGGCCGCAAATCACGCCGTCCAGAATCCGGTGGTCCAGCGACAGGCAGATATTGGCCATGGAACGCACGGCGATCATATCGTTGATGACTACAGGCTTTTTGACGATGGATTCAAAGGTCAGAATGGCTGCCTGCGGATAGTTAATAATCGGGTAGGACAGAATCGAGCCAAAAGAGCCGGTGTTATTGACCGTGAAGGTTCCGCCCTGCATATCCTCCAGGCGCAGCTTGCCTTCGCGGGTCTTCATGGCCAGTTCATCAATTTCGCGGGCAAGCCCGGCGACATTCTTCTGGTCTGCCTTTTTGATGACCGGCGTCATCACAGAATCCTCGGTGCCGACGGCCAGCGAGATGTTAATGTCGCGTTTGACGATGATTTTGTCTACGGCCCAGACCGAGTTCATAATCGGATAATCCTTAATGGCACTGACAACAGCCTTCATCAGAAAAGCCAGATAAGTCAGGTTAATGCCTTCCTTGCGCTTGAACTCATCCTTCAGCTTGTTGCGCAGAATAACCAGATTGGTCACATCGACTTCGATCATCGTCCAGGCATGCGGAATCTCCGAGACACTCTGGCGCATTCTTGTCGCAATGGTGTTGCGGATCGGAGTAACATCAATCAGATATTCTGAGCTGCTGCCCCGTCCGCCCTCTACTTCAATTGTAGGGATACGCGGAGTTTCGCTGAGGTGCAGGCCGGACTGGCGAACCGGCTCCAGCGCTTCCTGCACTTCTTCCTGAATCACCTGAAATGCAGGCTGCTGCAAAGCTTCCGGTGCCTGCTGTCCGGCAGCAGCGCCCGGTGCCGCGGTGGCCCCGGCAGCACGAGCCGGTGTACCGGTGGCCCCGGCAGCATGAGCCGGTGCTGTGGTGGCTCCGGCTGCTGCTGCGCCGCCGTTGTCCAGGTACGTCAGAACGTCCTTGCGTGTGATGCGGCCGCCCAGACCGGTCCCCGGCACAGCCGTGAGATCGATGCCGTGCTCCGCGGCAAGCGTCTGCACCGCCGGGGAATACCGCGAGCGCATCGGTGCCGATGCTTCAAAAGCAGCGGCAGGAGCCGCCGCTCTGCCCGCTGCCGGAGCCGGGCTTGGCGCTGCCGGGCGGGACGCGGCCGGTCGGGACGAGGCCTGTGCCGCAGGCACATTGCCCGCCGCAGGCGCAGTGTCCGCCGCAGGCGCGCCCGGGGCCGCAGCTGCCGGTGCGCTTGGCGCGGCCGGAGCTGCTACCGCAATGCGGGCGATCACTTCGCCCACACTGACGGTCTGGCCTTCTTCGGCCAGCAGCTCTACCAGTGTGCCGTCCACAGTGGCCGGCAGCTCCGCATTCACTTTATCCGTAATCAGATCACAGAGCGGTTCGTACTGCTCGATGGAATCTCCGGGCTGCTTCAGCCATTTGCCGATCGTTGCCGACACCAGCGACTCTGCCAGCTGCGGCATGATCACATCGGTCAGCTTTGTGTTGTCAGACATAATGTCACTCCTTAAAGTTTTGTAAGCAATGCTTACAGATATAACTTCATACAAAACTCGCTTCGGAAGCATACGCTTTAGTTTTGTAAGCGATGTTTTACAGATATAACTTCATACAAAACTCGCTTCGGAAGCATACGTTTTAGTTTTGTAAGCGATGCTTGCTGTCTATATAAGTTGAACTGGAAACTTGCAAGCTTGGGAAACGTAAGTGAAGCTCATCAGGAACCGAAGTTAGGTGGAAAAAGTAAAACTAATTCGCTGAAATCCTGACGGCAGAAAGCTTTAGTTGGATTTTGTACACCTAATTCAGGCATTTTCATCTCATATGGCCTCTTTCAGCCGGATTAGTGATACTTTTTCCCACATAGGCTTCTCCATAAGCCGAACGCGTTCGATTAGTGATACTTTTTCCACTATATAATTTGAACTTAACAAACTTGAACTTAACAAATACGAAGGGGTGCAAGCACGCCCACCCATCCGATGCGGATTTCTTTCCAAAACCTCTTTCCAAGTAGGTCAATCCGCATCCTATCCTGCACATTCAATTTTACATTTTACACCCCTCTAGGGTGCCGCGCAGAGGCATGGAGGTTCTATCCTGCACATACATTTTCACGCTTATATTTGCATCCTCTAAGGTGCCGTGCAGAGGCATGGAGGTTCTATTGCACTTTATGCAGCAGATGACCCTTAAATCGGTCAAAAAGATCAATCTAATGCACTTTGTACACTAGAATTCCCTGAAAAAGCGGTTTTTGACTCCAAATCCAGAAATCTGTTGCACAAAATACAGCAGAATGCGATTTGAAGCAGAACACTCAGCATTCTATTGCACGAAGTACAATCACGCCAAAACTCTACTTGCCACAATAAAGATTACAGAGCTTCAAGTTCAAACTATACAACAATGAGCGACCTTATAACGATGAACCGTCCTTATAACGATGAAACTGTCCTTATAATTATGAACTATCCTTCTAACTGTAAACTATCCTTCTAACTGTAAACTGTCCTTCTAACGATGAACTGTCCTTCGATTTTTCAATTTCAATCTATCCGTAATGAAAGATTAGTACTGCGCCAGGCGCAGCATTTCCGCTTTCACTTTGTCCTTGCTCAGCATAAAAAATTTCTCCATCGGCGGGCTGATCGGCATCGCCGGCACATCGGGTCCACAGAGGCGGAAGATCGGCGCATCCAGCTCGAACAGGCAGTGTTCGGCGATGATCGCCGCCACTTCCCCGCCAATGCCTCCGGTCTTGTTGTCCTCGTGGACAATCAGCACCTTGCCGGTCTGGCGGGCAGCGGCAATGATGGCCTCGCGGTCCAGCGGCTGCAGGGTGCGCAGATCAAGGATATGCGCGGTAATGCCTTCTTCCCGCTCCAGCTCCTCCGCCGCCTGCATCGCAAAATGCAGCGGCAGACTGTACCCGATCACCGTAATATCGCTGCCTTCCCGCAGCAGGTTCGCTTCACCGATCGGAACCGTGTAATCCCCTTCCGGAACATCTTCCTTGATTAGCTTATAGCACTTCTTATTCTCGAAGAAGAGGACCGGATCAGGGTCACGCACAGCTGCCTTCAGCAGCCCTTTGGCGTCGTAGGCCGAATATGGAGCCACAATCTTCAGCCCCGGCGTGCCAAAGAAAATCGATTCCGGGCACTGGGAGTGGTACAGCCCGCCGAAGATCCCCCCGCCGATCGGCGCGCGGATGACTACCGGACAGCTCCAGTCGTTATTGGAGCGGTAACGGATTTTGGCGGCTTCGCTGATAATCTGGTTGGTCGCCGGAAGCATGAAATCGGAATACTGCATTTCAGCAATCGGCTTCATACCGTACATGGCTGCACCGATAGCCACTCCGGCAATCGCGGACTCCGCCAGCGGCGTATCCATTACGCGCTCCTCCCCGAACTGCTCCTGCAGCCCTTTGGTGGTGGTGAAAACACCGCCCTTGACACCAACGTCCTCGCCCAGCACGAACACCGATTCATCGCGCTCCATCTCTTCCTTCATTGCCAGGCGGATGGCATCGATATATTCCATAATGGCCATGGGTTAGGCTCCTCCCTTGAGGTCTGATTCACTGTACACATGCAGCAGCGTATCTTCCGGTTTCGGAAACGGTGCATTTTCAGCGTATTCAATCGCAGCCTTGAGCTCCAGATTGTATTCTGCAGCCAGATCATGCTCCTGCTCATCGCTCCACAGTCCGAGTTCAGTCAGATAGGTGCGGAAGGCGGCAATGCCGTCTTTTGCCCAGTTGGCATCCACTTCTTCCTTCGTCCGGTACGCCAGATCATTGTCCGACGTAGAGTGCGGCGACAGGCGGTACATCATCGCTTCAATCAGGGTCGGTCCTTCCCCGGCAAGCGCACGCTCACGCGCTTCCTTCACCACACGATACACCTCCAGCGGATCATTGCCGTCCACCCGGACCCCCGGGAAGCCATAGCCCAACGCACGGTCACTGACCTTGCCGCCAAGCTGCTTATGGGCTGGTACAGAAATCGCATACTGGTTGTTCTGGCAGAAAATAATGACCGGCAGCTTATTCACACCGGCAAAATTGCACGCTTCATGGAAATCCCCCTGGTTGCTGGAGCCTTCCCCGAACGTGACGAAGGAAACAAATTTCTTCTTCTGCATTTTGGCTGCCAGGGCAAAACCCACGGCATGCGGCACCTGAGTGGTCACCGGACTGGACCCGGTCACAATCCGCAGGCGTTTGCTGCCAAAATGGCCCGGCATCTGCCGCCCGCCGCTGTTAGGGTCCTCCGCCTTGGCGAACACGGAGAGCATCAGCTCACGCGTAGTCATGCCCACGGACAGCACAAACGCATAGTCGCGGTAATATGGCAAAAAATAATCGTTCTCCCGGTCCAGCGCAAAGGCCGCTGCTACCTGGGCTGCCTCCTGCCCGATGCCCGAGACATGGAAGTTGATCTTCCCGGCCCGCTGCAGCAGCAGGCTGCGCTCATCGTATTTCCGCCCGAGCTGCATATATCTGTACATATCGATGACCTGGCCGTCACTAAGTCCAAGCGGCTTGTGTCTGTTAATGGTTTCTACAGTACCTTGCGATTCCATATGAGGTACCTCCTAAAAGTTTTGTCAGCACACGCTTCCCTGATCCACTTCGTACAAAACTCGCTTCGAAGCATATTCTTTGTGTTGGCTTGAACAGCAATGCTTCCTAGATGAACTCCGGCACCTTGCACCGGGAAACATACACTTCAGCTAACCTATGTCCTGATCCTATAACCAGGTACTAAATTTGACTCCAGTCTATTATAATCCCTTTCCCATGAAAAAGAAAAGCCACGAAAATCCGGTATGCAGCTGTTTTGACGCCTGCGGCGCCTTCAGCTCCGTCCGGCATTCCCGTGGAGGCTTTCATCGTGAACTAGAATCCGATTGCTCTTCCATCCACGGCGAGCATCGCTTCGCCGATGATCTCGGAGAGCGTCGGATGGGCATGAACCGCTTCCCCGATCTCCCAAGGGGTGGCATCCAGCAGCTGTGCCAGCGCCGCCTCCCCGATCAGATCCGTAACATGGGGGCCGATCATCTGCACACCGAGAATATCGCCGCTGCTGCGGTCGGCAACGACTTTGACGAACCCGTCCTTCATCCCGTAGACAATCGCTTTGCCGATGGCTGAAAAAGGAAATTTACCCGTGACCACATCCGCACCAAGCGCCTTGGCTTCTTTCTCGGTGTATCCTACACTCGCCACCTCCGGCCGTGTATAGACGCAGCGCGGCACCAGATGCGGGTGGTACGGATGGAGCGTCTCACCCGCCAGATGATTCACCGCGCGGATGCCTTCATGGCTCGCGGCATGAGCCAGCTGCAGCCCGCCGATACAGTCGCCAATCGCATAGATATGCGGCTCGTTCGTCTGCATATTGCCGTTCACCTCTATAACCCCTTTGCCAAAATGAATATCGGTATTCTCTAGCCCGATGTTCTCTATGTTGGCTACTCTGCCTACAGATACCAGCAGCTTCTCGGCTGACAGGCTCTCAGTCTTTTCGCCCTTGCGGGCTTCAATGGTGACTCCTGATTCCGTAATCACACAGGTTTCGGCATCTACGGTGGTCCCTGTCAGAACCTTGACACCGCGTTTCTTCAGCAGCCGCAGCAGTTCGCGGGCAATCTCCTCATCTTCAAGCGGCAGCAGCTGGCTTGCGGCTTCTACCACCGTAACCTGTACACCGAAATCCACCAGCATCGAGGCCCATTCCACACCAATGACTCCGCCGCCCACAATAATAATAGAGGCTGGCAGCTCTTCCAGCGTCAAGGCTTCCTCGCTGCTCAGAATCACCTTGCCATCCGGCTTGAGGCCGGGCAGCACACGCGGACGCGAGCCGGTTGCTACGATGAGATGGCCGGAAACGACAGTCTCCATCTCGCCGTTCTCCAGCTCCACAGCCACCGCGCCGCTGCGCGGAGAGAAAATCGAAGGGCCGATAATGCGTCCTTTTCCCTTCAGCACCTGGATTTTATTCTTGCGCATCAGAAACTGCACGCCCTGATGCAGCTGCTCGACTACAGACTCCTTGCGGGCCTGCACCTTCGGGAATACCAATTGCACTCCTGAAGTTTCTATGCCGTAACTCTCGCTCTCTTGTATTTCAGCGTATACCTCAGCACTGCGCAGCAGCGATTTGCTGGGAATGCAGCCGCGGTGCAGACAGGTTCCGCCCAGTTTGTCCATTTCAATGACAACGACAGACTTCCCGAGCTGGGCAGCGCGGATCGCCGCCACATAACCGCCGGTACCTCCGCCAAGTATGGCCACGTCGCATGAAATCGTCATATATGTATCCTCCAGTCATAACTCTAATTCTGAATTAACCTATTACATTGTACTCTCTTTTATGTGCATTACAAAACTTACAAACGTCATATATCCATGGACTTTTCCCCGTTGAAGCGTTATCATATGGGTGAATTCAAAGGGATGATGGAAAAGGGGGACACTCATGAAACTGTTGACCACACGCTTCATTGCCATCCTGATTCTGGTTGTGCCCGGCCTCCTGGCGATGAAAGGCTTCCTGATGATGAAAGATGATATCTTCAACTATATTTCCATGCATGGAGACGAGACGGCCACCCCCGTTTTTGCCTGGCTGCACTTTGGCGGCGGGCTGCTGCTGTTCCTGGCCGGTATGAGTTTTCTTGGCGGCTGGATTCTGACCCGTGACCGGAAGCGCAATTATGTGGGACCCAGATTCAGGGAGAAGCAAAAGACCCCGCAGCCTCCCTCGCCGGATGCCACCAGCTAACCTGTTAATCTCCGGGGGAGGGTCTTAATCACTCCACCTTTCAAGCAAAAACGGCTGCGCTGTCCTTCACCGGGCATCGTAGCCGTTTTGGATTTCAGTGTCGTGTCACCTCGAGAACTTTTTCCGAATCCTTCGGCCATTTCAAGCGGAAAAAGGGAAACTAAATTGCTTCATACCCCCTATTCTCCGCATGTGAAGTGGAAAAAGGATAACTAATTTGCCGCATTCACCCTATTCACCTATGCGAGGTGGAAAAAGGGAAACTAATTCAGCTCATTTCACTCCTGCCGAGGGAATATGGCCCTATTAAGTTTCCTTTTTTCACTCCAATCTCACAACTTGCTGATTTCGGGAGAAATAAGCTCCCTTATTCCAACTAGCTACCTTCACCTGCTTATGTCTAAAAAGGCAACCTGGAGGACATTCGGGGCTGCCTTTACTAATTCTATCCTGCCGCTGAATCCGATGAACCCCGCACCAGTTCACTGTACAATCCGCCCTCCTGCAAGAGTTCCTCATGTGATCCCTGCTGCACCAGCCGCCCGCCCTGGAGCACCAGAATGCGGTCCGCTGCGCGGATGGTGCCCAGCCGATGGGCGATCACGAAGCTGGTCCGGCCTTTCATCAGCGCCTGCAGCCCCTCCTGGATCTTGATCTCGGTCACCGTATCTATGCTGCTGGTCGCTTCGTCCAGCACCAGCATGGACGGACCCGCAAGGATCGCCCGCGCGATGGCGAGCAGCTGCTTCTGCCCCTGGCTGATGCCGCTGCCGTCAACCGACAGCATCCGCTCGTAACCGCCCTTCATCCGCATAATAAAAGAATGGGCGTTGGCCAGCTTCGCCGCCGCCTCCACTTCCTCGTCGCTGGCATCCAGCCTGCCGTAGCGGATATTGTCGCGGATTGTCCCCTTGAACAGGAACGAATCCTGCAGCACAAACGCCATATGGCTGCGCAGGCTCTCCCGGCGGATCGAAGACAGGTCCCTGCCATCCAGCGTAATGCTGCCCTTGCCGGGATCATAGAAGCGGGACAGCAGCCCGATCAGAGTGGTTTTGCCTGCTCCGGTTGGCCCGACCAGCGCGATCATCTCGCCGGGCTTAGCCTCAAAGCTGATATCCTGCAGCGTGTCAGCCCCGCCGTCATACGAGAAGGACACCCCGGAGAACTTCACCGTGCCTTCCACATGATCCAGCGGTACAGCAGCCCTTTCATCCTTCGCCTCCGCTTCCTCATCTAGCACCTCGAACACCCGCTCCGCACCGGCAATCGCCGACAGCAGCGTGTTCCACTGGTTCGCGAGATCGTTCAGCGGCCGGGTGAACTGGCGCGTATATTCCACGAATGCGATAATTACGCCTACCGTGACCAGCCCCCGGACCGCCAGCAGGCCGCCGACACCGGCAACAATCGCAAAGCTTAGATTGTTCAGGCCGTTCATCAGCTTCGGGATGAAGCCGGAGATCGCCTGGGCCCAGTAGCCTGACAGCATGATCCGCGTATTGCGCTCCCGGAAGCCGCTGATTACCCGTTCCTCCTGTGAAAAAGCCTTGATGATCCGCTGGCCGGACAACGTCTCCTCAATAAATCCGTTCAGTTCGCCCATGTTGCGCTGGCGTTCCTTGAACAGCGGACCCGTCCGCCGCGTAATCCAGCGCATGCCAAGGATCATCAGCGGGACCACGATGAAGGTCAGCAATGTGAGCAGCGGGCTGAGCCACAGCATCACCCCCACGGTGCCCAGCAGGGTCAGCACACTGGAGAATATCTGGATCGCTGAGCTGTTCAGCGTAGAACTGATATTCTCAATATCGTTCGTCAGACGGCTCATAATTTCACCTTGCTGCCTGCGGTTGAAGAACGAAATCGGCAGCCGGTGAAGGTGGGCGAACAGGTCCGTGCGCATCCGGTATATTGTCTCCTGGGCAATTTCGATCATCCAGATGTTCTGCAGCCAGGAAGTCAGGGAATTCAGCAAATAGACAAGGGCAAGGGTAATCAGGAAGATTCCCCAGGTTCTGCCCCCGTCCCCCTCCAGATAATGGTCCACCGCTCTGCTGATCAGATAAGGGCCAAGCAGTGCAAGACCCGAGCTGAGAAGCACCATGACCAGCACAAGAACCAGCTTCGCCTTGCGTTTCGCCAGATAACTCCAGATTCTGCGGAGCGTGGCGGACCAGTCCTTGGCCTTAGCCTTCGGCTTGCGCCCTCCCGGCGAGCCGAAGCTTGCCGCGTCGCCAAGCCCGACATTCAGCTTCGGGTGCCGGAAAGGCTCAAGTAATGCTTGGAACATACTGCACCCCCTCCCTGTACTGAGATTCATTGATTTTGCGGTACAGCTCCGAACGTTCCACAAGCTCTGCATGTGTCCCCTGTGCAATCAGTCTGCCCTCGTCCAGCAGCAGGATAAGGTCGGCGGATACGGTCGAGCTGATTTTTTGCGTGATTAGAAAAGTCGTGCAGGACATCGCTTTCAGCTCCGCCAGCAGCCGGCCTTCGGTAACAGCGTCCAGCGCGCTGGTGCTGTCATCCAGAATCAGAATAGCAGGTTTTCTTACCAGCGCTCTGGCTATCGTCAGCCGCTGCTTCTGTCCACCGGACAGATTGACTCCCCGCTGGCCCAGCATGGTGCCGTAGCCATGCGGCAGCTCTTTTACCGTCTCATGAATTTGTGCGGCCATGGCCGCCTGTTCAATCTCATCCTGAGTCGCCTGCGGATTGCCCCAGGCAATGTTCTCCCGCACAGAGCCGGTAAACAGCAGAACCTCTTGAGGCACATAACCAATAGCTCCGCGCAGCCTGGATATTTCCATTTCCGCACCCGGTATTCCATCGACCAGGATATCACCGCTGCTCTGCTCATATAGACGGGGGATCAGTCCCACCAGCGAGGATTTGCCTGAACCGGTTGCCCCCATAATCGCTACCCGTTCTCCGGGTTGTACCTTAAAAGTAATGTCCTCCAGCACGGCAATATCACTCTGCGGATAACGGAAGCTGACCTGCCGAAATTCAACTTTACCCCGGATCGGAGCAATCTCCCTTGCAGTAACCGCTGCCTTTTCCTTGGCTTCCCGTTCATCTGCCGACATCACTTCCTGAATTCGCTGTGAAGAAGCCCGGGCCCGGGAAAAGGTCGCCATAATCCAGGACAGCGCCGACAACGCTCCAATCGTACGCAGGGAATAATTAATAACTGCGACTGTCTGCCCCAGTGTGGCATTTCCGGTTGATATTTCGATACGCCCGAACCACAGCACCAGCAGAATTCCGGCATTTACAATCAGCGTAATGAGCGGGGCCGAGGTTTCTGTGAGCCGCAAGGCAGCGACCGTAGACTTCATCAGCTCCCCGCTGAAAGCGGCGAACCGGGCAATCTCATGATTCATGCGGACAAACACCCGAATCAGCCGGATGCCGGTGAGATTCTCCTGAATCACACTGTTGACTCCGTCCAGCCGGATCTGCACACTGCGGAATAACACCGATGCCTTTTTCATCACCCAGAGGAGAAACACAATCAGTACCGGAAGGGTCACCGCCAGCAGCAGCCCCAGCTTCACATGTACAACCAGCGCCATAATCACACTGCCCGCTACAACGAGCGGCACCCGGGTCATAAAGCGAAGGCCCATGAAGATCGTATCCTGCAGCTGCGACACATCCGCAGTAAGGCGGGTGATTAAGGAAGAGGTCGGAAAGCGGCTGAACACGGCATAGGCGAAGGATTGGACCTTCCCATACAACTGATCCCGCAGATCAAAAGCAAACCCCTGGCTCGCATGGGACGCAAAAAAAGAGCTTAGCACGCCCGCAATAAACGCTACAGCCGCGCTTACCACCAGCACACCGCCCCACAGCCAGATGATCCGGTTATCCTGTTCCCTGATTCCATCATCAATAATTTTCGAAATCAGCAGAGGCTGGGACAGCTCCACCGCCAGCTCAATCACCATCATCAGAAGCGCGGCGGACGCAGCTGCCCTGTATTTCTTGAGATAGGAAAAAATGATGTTCATCAGCGTTACCCCATTTGTCTATTCGTAGAGCGCATCCCGCAAGCGTGTGGACATGGAAGAGGATTGTCCCTTCAAAATCACCCTGCGCAGCGCCTTGTTGCTGCGGTTCATTTCCGCCATTTCGTCCAGCATTTCCATCAGCAGACTGTGTATTTCCGCAGTCAGCTGCCCCTTTTCCTGCAGTGCCGCTATTTTTTCTTGGTAACCTTCCATCTTGTCCGTCAACTGTAAGCCTTCTTTCTGTAAACGTTCTCCTGTATAAATACACATAACCGCGTTAATTATAACATTCTTTATCCCTTACCCGAAATGTTTTCACTGGCTACTTTTAGTGAGATTATGCTACTCTAATAAAGTCGCATTTTCCGGATAAGAACTCATCAGGCTGACTAACGAAAGGATAGATGGACGTGGCACAGTTGTTTTTCAAGTACGGGGCAATGAACAGCGGCAAATCCATTGAGATACTCAAGGTTGCGCATAATTACGAGGAGCAGGGCAAGTCCGTGCTCATTTTCACCCCATCCATTGATAACCGGGACGAAGTGGGATACATCTCCTCCCGTATCGGGCTGCGGAAGCAGGCCATCCCTATTGACGAGAATACGGATATATACAGCATTGTCAGCAGCAACCTGCCGAAGCCCCACTGTGTGCTGATTGATGAATGCCAATTTTTAAGCAAAGACTGCATCCTCCAGCTGGTGCGGATCGTCGACGAGCTGAACATTCCGGTTATGGCCTTCGGGCTCAAAAATGATTTCCAGAACAACCTGTTCGAAGGCAGCAAATATATGCTGATCTACGCAGATAAAATTGAAGAAATGAAGACAATCTGCTGGTTCTGCGAACGGAAAGCCACCATGGCGCTCCGCGTCGAGAACGGCAAGCCCGTCTACAGCGGCAAGCAAATCCAGATTGGCGGCAATGAAGCCTACTACCCGGTATGCCGCAAATGCCACAAAAATCCGCCGCTTTAAAAGAGAAGAACCGCATTACCCGGCTGAAGCAATCCCACTGCTCCTGTACGGTAACAACGAATTCGGTCACAAAAAAAGCACACATTGCGGAATCGTAGATTGCGCGTTAATGTGTGCTTCTTTCTGTAAAAAGAAACGTGTTCCTCTAATGAATCACCTGCGCTGCACGGTGCTCATCTTCCTTGCGCACGTAGAGATCATGCTGAACAGAAGCTTTTCCGCCATATTGGGCACGCTGGCCCAGGGCTTTCATACCCCCGTTGATTCTGGAACGATGGGGAATCCCTGCGGCGCTCAGGCGGCCTTTTATTCGAAAATACTGGGTCTGATCAAATGTCGTGTACACCAGTGTGCGTTCTCTAGGAATGAAGAAATGCAGTATGCCCTTTAATAAGCCCACCAGCAGTCCCCCCTCTATCTAAAGTTACAATAATTATGGCAATAAGCTACTTCAAATACCGCTCCTTCAAGACACCCAGATGATGCAGCTCATGCCCAATAATTACACAGGCTATGGCTCTGACGGAAATCGGATTATCGCTGGCTGTGCCCATCCGGGTCCAAGCCTCTTCGGGCAGACTCTCCAGCAGTGCAATTGTAGATTGTCGTACCAGCTTATAATGCTGCACCATTTCACTGAGCGAGAACCGCTCGAACTTTCCTGCCTCCGCATAGTCATTCTCCTCATATCCGGGCAGCGGAGCTTTCTCCCCTCTGGCAATAGCAAGCAATCGGTAGGACATAATACGGTCATTATCGGTCAGGTGTCCAAGCAACTGCTTGATGCTCCATTTGCCTTCTGCATAGCGGTAATTGCCCTGCTCCTCGCTCAGCCCGTCCAACAGATCATACATCAGACTGGATTGCTCCTTAAGCACTGCCGCAAGCTCCCCTTCAGGGGGGACCAAAGAAATGTAACGGGCCGGAAATTCACTGTACTCTCCTGGTTGTGGACGCTGGTTCATAAGACTGCCCCTCTCAAGTATTTTTTCAAAAAAATGCCGAATAGTGTAAAATGCTGTTGTTGTATTTTAGTACATTATGTATAATATTTGCAAGAATACAAGTTTGGTGATCCTGAGCATCGGGAGTGTAAGCATGCTGGAATTTGTGCTGTTTATGGTGTTTTCGGTACTGGAGACCTATGCCATGTTTTATTTGGCTTTTAAGGTGTTCAAGATTGATTTTTACCACAAAGAGATGATGTTTGCAGGTTGTATTATGGGCTTTTTCTCATATGTCATACGTGTGGAATATCATCTGGTGGATATAGACATTATCGTTCAGTATCTCTTAATTTTCTGTTTCTTTTGGATGCTTTTCCGAATTCACTTTTTCTACGCAGCTATTCTTACAGGAATGACTTACCAAGCTTACACATTCATTCAATTAATGTACGTAGTTATTCTTCATAGGACTGGGTTGTTCTCTATTTATAGTCCCTACGGAATAGACATTGATGCAAAATTGTTACAAATCTTATCGTTTGTCTCAGCCATGGGAATCGGTTACTATATTGGACACAAGCGTAAAGGCTTCGATTTTGTTCCAGACAAACCCAGCGGGTTTATAAAGACAACAAAACGTGAGAAAATCCTCTTTATTCTTAATCTGCCTACTGCTGGTATAGTAATCTCCATTATGCATTTCTTTAATTCCAAATACTATTTTGCTTTACCTCTCATATACGCCCTGCTGTTGTTATGTTACATATATTTAGCCTATACAAAGGACAGAAGCGGACATGAATATATTAAGCTATAAGCTCGCATCTAGGATTAAGCAATCCAACCCTCAAGAGACAAGCTCAATTGAGATTATGCAATATGCACTGAACATTATACTTAACAGTCTGTTGATTATCTCAACTTCATTTTTAATTGGCTGGTTGACCGGGAGTTTGGCAGATACTGCTGTCTCATTATTCAGCTTCGCAATTCTAAGATTTTTCTCTGGTGGCAAACACCTAAAAACTGCTACAGCCTGCAATATCTTTTCCATTCTGTTATGCTCATCCATTCCGCATCTATCCTTTTTGATTAAAGATCATCTTCTGATCATTAATGGATTATGCATAGTTATAATGTTGTTGTTCGCACCTAATCCAGATGTCAATGCACAAATCTCCATACGCTGGTATCCTTGGATGAAAGCCATTTCTGTAACCTTAGTAGCTCTTAATTTTTTTATTCACTCGCCTGTCCTTGGATTAGCTTTTTCAGCCCAATCCTTAACAGTAATTTCCAAGCAAGGGAGGAACTTCTTATGAAAAAGAACATTGCCCGTATCACCTCAAAGACTTTGACTTCATCCGCTCGTCTGTTTGCAACAATGCTGAAACCCTGGCTTCACAGCCCAGAAGCACCAAAAGAATTACGTAAGTAATTAAAGGATGGGGAGAACATGCGAGTCTTACTAAACGACGGTTCCTCCCGGGATATTGGGGAAGAAGATATATTGTATTTCTCCAGTTATAAGAATACAATATTCGTCCATACCAAAGATGGCGAGTTTGTTCTCCCTACCACGCTCTCCGATCTCTTTGCTGCTTATAAGTGCAAAAACTTCGAACGCCTGGACCGCAGCAATGTAGTCAGCCTCAACCAAGTTGAAAGTTATGATTCCGAACGTAAAATTGTTACGTTCCATGAGGGAGAACAATTCGCTACAGTATCAGAACCTAATGAAACCAGGCTCAGAAGATATTTAGCTTCAAGAAAAGGCACTTCCGAATCCTAACTTTTAATCAAAAAAACAACCATCCCCATGCCTTACGGCTAACGGGTGGTTGTTTTTATTTAATCCATTATATATTAAACAAAGATTATCCCATATCTTGCCTTTCTTGTAAAGAATATTTCACCCGGCGAATGACAGGAGACGGGTTACCTTCCAAATGGTACCATTTGGGTAGACTTGTAGTATAATACTACCTACTAAATAACCGATGGAGGAATCTAATGGATTATTACTTTCATCCTTCTCCGCGCCCCTCATCCTTAGAACTATTGTCTGACGAACAATTGTTGAACATCTACGATTTGGCGGTGGAGGCTAAAGCTTCAGCCGATTTCATTGAGATTATTCAAACCGTTCTGACCGAGAGAAACATAAGCAGTCCTAACCATTCTGAGGATTGATCTCGTTATTATTTCAGCCATTCAACATATACCATAATAAAGAGGCCACCTCCACCTATGTGAGGCCGGCTTCTTTATTATGGTTCATTTAGAGTGTTGCCCGCTGCTTATTTCACTGGAAGAGTGATTACGGAAATTTGGTTGCTGGAGGACAAGATTACAAACGCTGCCTCCCGCGTGACCGTATCGAACCCGATGAAATGCGCCTCATGCCCGGAAGCTGGTGGTGCCGGCTGGTTAGTCAGAATGCTTTTCCCAGTCAAATCGTAGAGCGACCAGGATTAGCGGACACATCGGAAACGGGTCTTGATACAGCCAGTTAGTCGTTGAATGTACGCATCCTTTTCTCCCTCTTCACCGGAAACAAGACAATGAAGGACTACTCAATGAACTCCGTCTTGAAGACATTCTCCAGCTTGCCGCCCAGTCTTTTTTTGAGGGGAACCTTGATATCCCGGCCCAGCTCCTTAAAAAAAGTATCCGCATCACATTTCACGTTCTGCGCCATCGCCACAACCATTCCGTCATTCACGATATTCTGGTTCACTTCAAGAGGAACATCCACTTCAATGTCGTATTTCTTGGTCAATGTTTTGATGTATCTGGCGAAGATCTCCAGCAGTTCTTCGTTGTTGAAATTCTCAATTGCGGCTTTGCCTTTGGCAGTAAATTTAATGTTAACTCTCATTGTAGTTTTCCCCTTTTCTGTCATACCATTTTTGTAGGTGGTTTATGGTTCAAGATGAATAGATGGCTGCAAGAAAGGGCAACATTATTCATTGATGAAAACGGATAAAGCTGGTGTTATTTAAATGCTCCCTTAACCTGTAACACTTTTGCGGAGGGAATCCGGACTGCCTTCAAATTTATCGTTCAGTACATCGCTAAGGTTATATTTCTCAATTTTTTCTATTACCATTCCTGCCCCATAATCCATTTCATAAACGATTACCTCGTTCGAATCAAGGGAACCTGGGAGGTTTCTTTACCTTCCATTGCCCGGAACATCTTCAGCTTGTTGAACGCCGTCCCGTAAATACAGTCCTGTTATATCATAACACAACATAACAAGTTGTGTTTCAATATAACAATTAATACCGGAAATAGTTTGGTGTACGCAACAAAAACGATGCCTTTGGAAGGTGAGGTGAAGCTGAAGGAACTTCGTTTAGCAGGATTGGCGATGTAGTGTAGGAACTGAAGGATACCTGCGCCCGTCCTCAAGGGTTGGATGTATTTGCGGTGACCTCAAAAAACAATTTCATCACCTGTCTCCATCTTCTCAAATGGGTGGCTATATCGTCTAAACCTAAATTGAATTCCTGAGATATCATCCGGTAATGGTGGGGAGACTACATATTTATAAGATGCATGATCAGACCTGCTTCCACCACTAATCAGTCGGCAGTCATATTGTTCGTCAATATATAGCTCGAAATGAATATGTTCATGAGCATTGGACCGAATCTCCGGCTCGATGTCCCAATCTATATTAAGTATTAGTACACTTGCATTGGTGTATTGCCGCATTGAAGTCAACGTATAGAAACGCTCACCTTTTTCAACTGACTTTAGGACGGCAACATGTTTTCTGAATCCATAGGGTTCAACCATAGGTCTAAAATATTCTTCGTTGAACATAGTTCCAAATAACGCTTTTAACAAATCCTCATAGAGACCGAAGGCTGCCGACCATTGGGAAATATACTCAAAAGGCGGGAACCCCGGATTATGATCCGAAATTTCCTTCCTCTGCTTGATCAATGAACAAATTTCTTCATCAATATCGATAATTCTTTCATCGTAGTGCCCGGTTGGGCGTTCAAATGGCATCCGCTTCATAATTAACCTCCTCATACAATCAATTATTAATATCCCTTTTTGATATTAACATATAATGGATGTTGGTTGATATTGGGGTAGCTCCAAGTTCCCCACACTTCTGCTATCACAAAAAGCAGACCGCCGGACTATGAAACCGGCGGTCTGCTTGCGTTACAAGCTTATACGGTAGAGCAGGAGATTCATTTCTGCAATTTGTCCATAAGGTTCAGCAGCATCTGCGCGCTTTCGGCGCGGGTGCCCTGCTCTTGTCCGCGACCTTGCATAAGTCCTAGCGCGCTCGCTTCGCCAATGGCTTGGCGGGCCCACTGCGGCGCTTGACTGATGTCGGTGAAGGCGGCAGACTGAACACCTGCCACAGCCCCGCTGCGCGCCGCGTAGCCATAGGCGCGCACCAGCATCGCCGCCATCTCCTGACGCGAGATGGCTTCATCCGGCGCGAACTTCGCCGCCGACTGGCCGGTAACAATCCCTGCCTGGACAGCCAGGCCGACCGGGCCGGCATACCACTTGCCGGTGCGGACATCCGCGAATGCGGAGGAAGCCTGGCCGCTCAGTCCCAGCGCCCGGACCAGCATCGTGGTGAACTCGGCGCGGGTAATGGCCCGGCTGGGCTCGTACCGCCCGGCCGAAGTTCCCTGCACCAGTTGTTTCGCGGCCAACTGCTTCACGGCGCTTACTGCCCAATGGCCTGCCGGAAGGTCGGCAAAGGTCTTGTCATATTGCAATACGGCATATTTGCTGAAATGGCTGACGGCGGCAGCCCATTTGCCGTCCATCCATTGCCCGCCGGCATATTCCAGCCTGCCTTCATCGCTGAGATAATACAGACCCAGCAGGCTTCTGTCGACATTAGCATTCACTTCGTAAGCAATCGTGACCGGCTGTGAGAATTGCCCCAGTCCGAACGTCCGGCCTTGTTCTGTTACGATGCTGAGCGACCATTCCCGCACAACGCCAACAGCTTGAAGCTCGGCACCGGCCAGGCTCCCGGCACGGGCCAGCAGGCCGCTGGCGGCAGCTGCTGAGACTGCTGTCGCTTTTAGTGAAATCTTGCTGCCCGCAAGAACCTCGGCACCGGCTTTGCCGCGTAGTTCCGCCAATACCGCAGACGGAATGGTGATGCTCACATTAGCGGCGTTTACGGTCAACGATGCCTGCCCCAGCAGCTCCGCCGCATTCCCTGGAAGCTGGAGCTCGGCCAGCTCCCTATCAACGGTAATGGCAATCCCGCTACCTGCATTCAGGGCCCCGGTTAACTGGGCCGCCGTCAGGCTTACGACTCCCGGCGCCGCCGATGCCGCAGGCGTTGCCGCTGGCGTAGCTTGCGCCGTCGGAGCTGCCGTCCCTACAGGCTGACCTCCCGATGGCGGGGAGGTTGGCTCCGGTGTCGGAACTGGACTCGGTGTCGGCTGTGGCGTCGGCTCCGTAGTAGGCCCCGGCTCGCCTGCTGCTACCGTCAGCACATACTCCGCGCCCATAGCGCCGTACTCTGCGCGAATCGTTGCCGTTCCTTCGCTCATAGCGTGAATTTCACCGCTCTCGTCAATTGCGGCCACCGACTCATCTGAAGTGCTATAAACAACGCCTTCAGTCAATTCCGTCGTGCTGCCGTCACTGTAGACGGCATGGACAACAGCCGTTCCGCTGCTTCCCGGCCGAAGTGTATCCGGCCCCTTGATAGCAATGCCTGTCATGACGGCTTCGCCGCCCTGCGTTACTGTCAGGTCATAATGCGCGGTCAATTCGCGGTAGGTTACCGATATAACCGTTGAGCCTTTGCTTAACGCCTGCACCGTCCCTTGATCGTCGATGGACGCAACGGCCGGATTCAGACTGGAATATCGCAGACCTTCCGTAATGAATGACCGTTTACCCGAAGCATACACCGCTTCTGTCACAGTGAAGTCGCTTTGGCCCGCCTGAAGCACGCCCTTGCCCTGCAAAGCGAGGGACTGCAATTGATCTACCGTGATTGTACTTTCCGCATAAATCGCCGGATATCCGTCCACCGTTGCTCTTACTTTGGCTGTTCCCGCCTGCACCGCAGTGACCAGCCCATACGTGTCAACCGTTACGGAATTTTGCGGAGCTGCTGAAACAACGGTCCAGTTCACCTTCTTGGAACTGGCGTTATCGGGGTGCACCGTGGCCTGAAGCTGTACACTTTGCCCAGGCTCCATATCCACCGCCGTGCGATCCAGTGTCACGGATTCCGGAGGCGCTTTGGCAATGACCAGACGGTCGACTTCGAATCCGGCCACTGTTCTGGCGACAACAGTCAGCTCACTGTCCTTAATCTCAACTGCGGTAAAAATCTGCTCGTCTTCATCATAGATTTTTTCCTGCCAGAAACGTTCTGTCAATGCATAGAACTTCGGCCCGGAAGAGCCGCCGATGACGTAACGGGTTCCCTGGCCTTCGGACACTTGCTTCCCGCCTTTCATCGGGAATGTCCGCAAATAAATATGGTCATGCCCGTTCATCACAAGGTCGACCTTATGCTTGTCTAGCACAGGCACCCAGGTTGCCTGCACGCGTTCATTGGAATAGATGCTGCCATACGGCCCCTGGTGGAAAAAGACCACGGTCCACTTCTTGCCGCTGGCCGTCAAATCGCGGTCCAGCCACTCCGCCTGCTCGGCCATTTCGGCTGTTCCGTGCTCGGTATTCATCACGACAAAATGCGTATCTTTGAGATCAAAGGAATAATTGCTTCCCTTGACACTGTCCGCCCCATTCTGCGGATTGTTGAACTGGGCCAGGTAGTCGCCGTCGCCGTTCGTGCCCATCACTTCATGGTTCCCGATAATGGGCACCAGCGTCGTGTTCAGCAGTTGCGGCTGCACGGCTTCAAACCACCAGTTCCACTGCTCCTGCTCGAAGCCTTTGTCCACCATATCACCGGCATGGACGAGCATCTCGGCATCCGGCATATATTCGAACGCTTTCTGGAGGGTGGTGCCCCACAGCCCAAAGCCAGCTTTGGAATCCGCCTGGGAGTCGCCGATGAACAGGAACTTGGTGGACTCACGCCCGCCGCCGTCCGTTGTAAAGGTGCCTTGGCTGCTTACATTGCCTTTTCCGTCCCCAACACGGTATACATACTCCGTTCCTGGCGTAAGGCCAGTGGCCTCTGCCTTATGGACGCGCATAGTCCCGTCATTGTTGGTGTTGTAAATGTAGCTGGTGCCCTCAATCCGCAGTCCCTTACCCTCTTCAAAACCTGTGAACTCCGCCTGCTTGATCAGTTCAACCACGCTGTCCGTGGTATTCGGCTCGGTCTGCCAGGTGAATTGGCGGGAAGTCGCAGTGTCCGCGCCCATCGTAACATTCACGTTGCGCGGTGCAGCAGTTCCGTCATATGGAGCTACCTTAAAGGTCATTACAGGACTGTAAAGATCCCCTTTTACCGCCTGCACCCTAAAGGTTCCTTCCGTCCCGGTTGCCGCTCCTGTAATCAGCTTGCCGCTGCCATCCGAAACAGCCTCTGCGGCGGTTCCGTTAATCAGCAGACCGGCTCCCTGGACGGTAGCGCCGGACGCTGCTTCGGTTACAGCAAAAGCCGCTTCATATCCCTTTGCGATATTATAATGGTTCCAGTTCAGCTTCAAATTGGTTTTGACAGATGCGGCAACAGGTGCCCCGATAAAGCTGATCGGCTGGCCGCTGCCTTCCGTCGAGATGACGGAGCCGGACGTATTTTCAATAACCAGCGGCTTTGAAACATCATTCGCCGTCTGCTCCAGCGTGTATGGGCCGGCATAGTCACCCCTTACCGTATACCTGATCTGTCCGATCAGGTCGGAAGCGTCCAGCCTGGCCTCGTTCATGCGGCTCAGGTTCAGGCGCACCGTGCCCCGCTCCGCATCAATGACCGGCTCAATCTGCTCCTCTGACAGCTTGCCGCCCCGGATGACCTGCAAATTCGTTACAGCCGCAGGGTTAAAAGCAAACTCAATATGCCCCTCCTTCAGCTTATCCGCATTCTCGGCCTTTATGTCCAGTGTATAGGTTCCGCCTGCATACAAAACGTCCGGGGCCTTGTACACATAATACGGCGAACCCAGGTTCACCATGAAATACCATTCCTTAATCGTCTGGTTGCCGCTCATATCGCGGATAGCCAGCTTTACCTTGTGCCGTCCTTCCGCAAGAGCCGTCTTCGGCTTGTACGTAATTTGCCCTTTGGGCGGGTAGAATCCATGCTCGACTAGCTGATCGTCCACGTACAGCCGGGTTTTACCCGGATCAATCAGCGTGGTGCCGGGATGAACAACCGGATCATAGCCTTCATCCTCACCGTTCATGGACAGGGTCGGCGCTGCTGTTTTCACGATCTCCCCTGCCGCAGGGTACTCATTTTTAATTACAGGAGGAGCCATATCTTCATTTAAAGGGCCATATACCGCACGGATGTCATCCACATAAATGGCGCCGGCGGTTTTATTCAGGTTGCTTGTCTCCATATAGCGGACAGGCAGGTCCATGGTCAGCGGTGTCATTTTTCCTTTCGGAACAGAGGCTTCAACGTATTTCCAACCCTTCCAGTCCACCCCTTGCACCTGATCGGTAAAATCGACTGCGAATGCTTTGTTGTCAGCATCACGCAGCTGTCCGCGGAGCCAGTGCTTTTGCCCGTCCCCGTAAATCCACATGCCGATTTTCTCCGGATAGCCGGGAACTTGAATGCGGTCCGCAACCGAGCTTGCCCCGGCGTATGCTCCCGAAGTACCTGTAGTGTTGATAAAATCATATTCCAGCTTCAGCGCTTTATCGCCGCTCCGGATATAATCCTGATCCGTTACTTCCGAGATAGCCACGCTGTTGGCTTTTGCGCTGGAGGCAGCATATTTGCTGATTCCCGCTTCAAAATCCTCCAGCACAACCGGAGGCAGGCCGACATTTACTTCGAAGGAAGCCGTAATGGTTCCGTATTGGACGATAATTTTGCCGTTTTGTCCATTCTCACTGGTTGCCTTGAATACTCCGTTCTCATCCACCGTTCCGATATTGCCTTCCACACTCCATTGAAAGCTGCGGTTATCCGCCTGGATGACCTTCCCGTTCCGCAGTGCCTTCACCGTCAGCTTCGCTGTCGCGCCGGAGGTGTAGGTTTTGATGAGGTCAGGGAATTTGAGCTCGGTCAGCTCGCCTACCACTTCAATATCTCCGCTGCCTTGGACAGCCCCGGCTGCTGCGCTGATCTTGCCGGAGGCTGCAGCTGAAGCGGCAGTAAAGACCCCTTTTTCGTCAATGCTCCCGAGGCTCGGATCAACCTGCCAATTCAGCGTTCCCGGAATCGGAGCCGGGTGCCCATTAGCATCCATTCCCGCCGCCGTAAAGGTGAAGCTTGAGCCCTGCAAAATCCGCTCTGCATTCGGCTGAACAGCCAGTTTGGACGCCGTGTTCAGCTCAGGCGCCGCATTGACCAGCAGCAGGCCGTTGCCGGTCTTGCGCTCATATCCGTCGGAGCCTTGGTTCAGCATTTTCACACCGTTCGTTCCAGGCATTCTGGCCACGAAAGTAGAGGAACCGCCGCCATCCAGGTTCATAGCGTTGACTACGCCCAGATCTTTGAGGATTGCGGCCAATTCTTCCGTCTCGACACCTTCACTGAAGCCCGGCGCTCTGCCGTCGATTTCGAATAGCACGATGCTCCCGTCCGCCTTCGTTCCGATGGCTGTGCGGGGATGAACCCCCTCCGGCCCGACGCCAGTCTGCACCACACCGTCCTTCACCAGCGGCCCCATGCCGCCGATAACGAGGGAAGCCTCGCTCCATTCACCGTCCAGTGCAAAAGACGCCGTAACCTCATCTCCGGGCGCAAGCCCTGCCAGAAGCGGCCGCGATGCACCGTTTGCAGACAGCACCACCTTGCCGGGAGCCAGCGGCGTGTCGCCCTGGCTGCTGCGAATTTCTGACACCTTGAGCTTCAGCGTCTGCCCGCTCTTCACTTCACCGGAAATGACATCCAATACTATCTCGTCGCCATCGTTGGCCGATTTCGTGCTGGTATTGTAGTCCTCCGTGTACAGCACAAGCTGATCCGTATTCCGGTAGCGGTTGATGCTGGTCAAATTGCTGGTTTTACCGCCGATCGTCACGGTTTTGGTCAGCTTCGGCGTGCCGTAGATGGTGCTGCCGTCCGCCTTTACACCAAATGAATAGGTCGAGCCGCTGTTCAAAATAACGCCGTTGTCCATAAACAACCCGTTCGGCACACCGGTGGCGAAGCCGGAGATTTCATAGAAATCGCCGTTGATGCCGGCAATAACGCGGTTTCCGGGCGCATCGGCATCAGCCGCCATCTCGGTCACGGCTTTCATACCGTACACCTTGCCGCCCTTCGTTCCAGCCCGCAGCTTCAAATTGGCATTCGCCGGATTAAATTCCACGGTATGTATCTTTTGCGGCCCCCGTTCATTCTGTAAATCCATCCATGTGTACACGGCCCCCGGCGCAAGCTCTGTCTTGCGCGCATCAATGACCTTGCCGTATTCCGGCACCGTCTGACCGGCAAACGCCGCTCCTGCCGGAAGCACAGGCTGAAATAATGAAAGAAATAACAGAACAATGATTGCCGCAGAAATCTGTCGAAAATAGCCTTTCACTTTGCAGAATCCTCCCTAAGATTGTCGTTTTTTGTATGAATATAGACAATGCAATAGGGTACATCATATCTGCCGAGCGTAATGGGATGATAAATTCTTATAAGGTTTATTGTTAAACAATGGTTTTGCAGCAGATTTACAACAGTATCCAGCCGGATACGTATCTTCAGGGTTCTGGCGGATACTGTCCATGTTGCCCGTAATAACACAAAAAAATAGACCACCCTCGGCAAAGGTAAATGGTCTACTTATTCTGTCGCACCTTACCGCCCAAAAAGCGGCTATTGCTGGAGTCGTCTCGTATGTACGACTCCTTTGATATCTACACTATAATGCTAAGTGGAAAAAGTAAACCTAATTAGCCAAATTCCTGGCTGCAGGAGGTTTTAGGGGGATTTTGTACACCTAATTCAGGGATATTCAACCCATATGGCCGCTTTCAGCCGAATTAGTGGTACTTTTTCCCACATAGGATAATCCATAAGCCGACTGAGTTAAATTAGTGATACTTTTTCCACTAACGTTGACTGCACTTGGATTTTTCAAATCAATCTCTATAAAAATAATTAGAATAACATACCATTCGCCCACAAAGGCATGATTTATGACAGTTAGTTAGTTAGTTAAGAGCAGTAAAAGGGAGAGGGCGGTCTATTTCTTTTTGAGGTAGTTCAGCAGAGCAATAATGAACATGCCAAACATGAACATCAGTGACAATGCTTGATAAACCTCCATGAGCATCACCTCCCTTCCGGGAGACTAGCCGACCGCCCTTGCAAGCCTTCTATTGCTTCAGTCATTATATCACGATGGCAAGTATCATGGATATATTATCCATATAGTTCAATTTTTAGCACTCTTCTCTCCAGCATGTGTTTGAGGCGAAATTGATGTGAATCCGATGTGAAAACGATGCGGGATTAACAATTTGAAATTCTAAATCCGTCAATAAAAAAACCGCCCTTCATTGGATTCTGAGAACCCAATAAATAAGCGGAGTGGTTGGTATAACTAACAGAGGTTTATCGGTATAAAATCGTCAGTTTCCGATATTTGTACGCTTAATCGTTCTGACTGTAAACTATATCCAATCGTTGAAATCCCTTCACGTATCCTGATCCTTACCCCTTCAAGACACCTTATGCTCAATCCGCAGCTTGTCGGCTACCATGGCAATAAATTCCGAGTTAGTCGGCTTAGATTTGGAGATATTAATGGTATAGCCGAACAGGTGGGAGATGCTGTCGATATTGCCACGGGTCCAGGCGACTTCGATCGCGTGGCGGATAGCCCGCTCTACACGTGATGGTGTTGTCTTGAATTTCTCGGCGATGGCCGGGTACAGGGTTTTGGTGATGGCGCCCAGGATCTCGATATTGTTGTACACCATGGTAATGGCTTCACGCAGATACTGATAACCCTTGATATGTGCAGGTACGCCGATTTCATGAATGATCGAGGTGATGTTGGCATCGAGGTTCTTGCCCTTGGACAGCGGCACCACATTGTTTGATCTGGAACCCGAGTAATTGGACATGCTCGATGAAGTGCTCATGCTGCCCTGTGTTCCGACAAGCTGACGCACGCGGTTGGCAAGAACCTCCATATCGAATGGCTTTAAAATATAATAAGAGGCGCCAAGCTGCACAGCACGCTGAGTGATGTTCTCCTGACCAAACGCGGTCAGCATGATGATCTTGGGTTCAGGCTTCAGATCCATATCGCGGAGGCGCTCCAGGACACCCAAACCGTCCAGGTGCGGCATAATGATATCAAGAATAAGGACATCGGGAATTTTGCGGGCTTCGCTCAGCATTTGAAGCACTTCTTCCCCATTGTAGGCGATGCCCGTTACTGTCATATCTTCTTGTTCCGTAATGTACTCGGCAAGCAAATTCGTAAACTCCCTGTTGTCATCGGCCAACAACACTTCAATATTCTGCACTGGCTGCTTCCTCCTTATTTATATCTGCTTTTCGAAAATAATCATTTATCTTCGCTCCTTTACAGTTTCGACATGACGGTTCAATATCCTTCTGTCGAAAATTATTTTTCTTTATTTTTTTTCGGTGTTGGATTATAATTAAATATTTTATTTCAAGGTTCGATGTTTCTCGTTACGCTTCGACAAAAAATCTTAAGGCTAAACCGCCTTAAGATTATAGGGAAGGGTATTCTCTAGCTGTACCACACCGGAATCCTTAAGCATCCATTCGATAAAACAGCCATACCCGGACTTCGGATCATTGACGAATACATGGGTTACCGCACCGATCAAACGGCCATTCTGCACAATCGGACTGCCGCTCATGCCTTGGACAATGCCGCCGGTCTTATCGATCAGACGGGGGTCCGTAATTCGCAGCACCATCCCTTTGGTTGCCGGAGTATCCTGATGCGCTACATGAATAATGTCTACATTGAAACGTTCTACCCGCTGCCCATCCACAACCGTCAGTATTTGCGCCGGCCCTTCCTTCACTTCATCGCTCATGGCAACCGGAATCGGCTCCTGGTACAGGCTGTGCTCCGGGTTGCGGGTCATTTTGCCGAAGATCCCGAAATCCGTGTTGCTTTCCACATTCCCCAGAACCTGGCTCTCTTTATAAAAGGTTGCCCGCTTCTCGCCGGGATCGCCATCCTGGCTTTTGGATATGGAGGTTACGCTGGATTGCACGATGTGTCCACTGCCGACAACGATGGGTGTGCCGGTATTCATGTCTGTAATCACATGACCAAGCGCGCCATATACTCCCTGCTCCGGTGCATAAAAGGTTAAGGTGCCTACACCTGCCGCAGAATCGCGGATATACAGCCCCAGCCGCCATACTTTGTCCTTGCGGTCGTAGGCCGGAGTCAGCTTGGCTGTGCGCTCTTTGCCGCCGCGTTTGAACACAATGGTCAGCGGTTCGCGGGCTCTGCCTGCACGCTCCACCAGCTTCGCCACCTTGGATACCTCGTCCAGCTTCACTCCATCGATGGAGATCATCAAATCCCCGGGCAGGAGACCGCTGTTCTCTCCGGGTGAAAGCTTGGACTGCTGCGATACTTCAATCAGATGATGGCCAACAACAAGCACGCCTGCGGACTTCACTTTCACACCAATCGTCTGGCCCCCCGGTATTACCTTGAGATCCCGGTTTTCTCCCTGAACGGCCTGGTCAGGCGGGTTGTCTTGAGGCGAGGCATAGCTCTGAGAAGGTCCCGTTATGCCTGATAAGCTGAGAAAAAAGGCGAATAAAAGGCCGGGCATTAACTTCCTGAGGTTCGGCTTCAATGGCTGTCACGCTCCCTTTTGCTTCTTTCGCTTGACGAAAAAGGTGGTCGCCAATTGCGTACCTATAAGATAACCTTGCCCCCAGGCTTTTATTACTGTTAATCATTGTTCCGCTTACCCTGCAGCCGCCTTGCTGGCCTCGGCCAGACCGAGCATTTCCTGTGCGTGGTGCAGGGTTTTTTCGGTGATTTCCACACCGCCCAGCATCCGGGCCAGCTCCATAACCCGGCCTTCGGCTGTCAGTGACTCCACTTCGGTCATCGTTCGCCCGTCTTCAACTTTTTTGCGGATAAGGTACTGGTGGTCGGCCATGCAGGCCACCTGCGGCAGATGGGTAATGGAGAACACCTGACAGGTGGACGAGAGCTTGTACAGCTTGTCTGCAATGGACTGGGCGGCCCGTCCGCTGACGCCGGTATCCACCTCATCGAAGATCAGAACAGGAATCGCGTCATGGCGGGCAAAAATGCTCTTCATCGCCAGCATAATCCGTGACAGCTCGCCGCCGGAGGCGATTTTGCCGAGCGGACGCAGCGGCTCACCGGGATTGGGGGAGATCATGAACTCCGCACTGTCGATGCCCTGCCGGGTCAGCCTGTAACGGCGGTCCTGGTATTCAACGCCGCGCGGGTCCTCCAGAAGGTCCATTTTGACCTGAAGCGAGGTCCGTTCCATCTGCAGGTCCTTCAGCTCACCCTCTACCTGAGTGGCCAGATCAGCCGCACACTGCCGACGGGCCTGGCTCAGCGCTTCTGCCGCTTCCATAAGAATGCTCAGCAGACCATCACGTTTCACCGTCAGCTTCTCGATGTATTCATCCTTATTCTCCAGCAGGTCCGTCTCATGGCTGATTTGTTCATAATAAGCAAGAATCTGCTCTACACTGTCGCCATATTTGCGCCGAAGCCCGGAGATCAGGTCCAGACGGTTCTCAATATCCTCCAGCCTGGCCGGGTTGAATTCAATCTCCTCGCGGTAATCGCGAAGCTGGAATGCGGCATCCTCCAGCTGGTAATACGAGGACTGAAGCTGGTCGAGCACGCCTTTCAGACCTTTTTCGTCATATCGCACCGCATCCTCCAGCCGGGAAATCACATTGCCGATGGATTCCAGCCCCTGTCTGTCATACAGCAGCTCATATGCGCCGGATACGGAATCCATCATTTTCTCGCTGTGGGATAGTTTGACCCTTTCTTCGGTAAGTAATTCATCTTCGCCCGGTTGTAGTCCTGCGGAAGAAATTTCCTCCAGCTGAAAGCGGTATAAATCCAGCATTTGATAAGCCTTCTGGCTGGTTTCCTGCAGTTCGCGGAGTTCTTTTTCCACCTTGGCAAAGGCGGTATATTTCTCTTGATAATCGGCCTTGAGCGGTCCAATCACCGCTTCGCCGTAGGTATCCAGCAAGCCCAGATGGCGCTCAGCCTTCAGCAGATTCTGATGCTCATGCTGGCCATGAATATTGACCAGCTGCTCACCGATTTCCCGCAGCATGCTGAGATTGACCATTTGCCCGTTAACGCGCGACGTGCTTTTGCCCTGGGAGGTGATCTCACGTCGGATAATCAGATGCTCCTCCGGCTGCGCCGTAATACCCAGACGCTCCAGCGTCTCCCATACGGGATGCGCAACCGGCAGGCTGAACAGCGCTTCCATCTCGGCTTTGTCCGTACCGTAACGGATGGAATCTGCTGAACCCCGGCCTCCGACAACCAGCCCAAGAGCATCTATAATAATCGATTTGCCTGCACCGGTTTCCCCTGTCAGCACATGAAAACCTGGATAAAAATGCACATCCACCGCTTCAACCACGGCAAGATTGCGGATCGATAACGTTTCTAACACGGATACAGCACCCCCGAAAAGATGATTGCTTAGGAATCTATGCTCTAGGATATATATCCCATTATTTGCGAAATAACGTCATGGCTGTCTTCCGGCTGCCGGCAGATAATCAGGATTGTATCATCACCGGAAAGGGTGCCCATAATCTGCGGCCAATCAATATTGTCGATCAGAGCAGCTACAGAGTTAGCTGTCCCCGGCAGACACTTCATTACGACAAGGTTGGCGGAGGAATCAATATGCACAAAATTGTCCACCAGCACACGCTTCAGCTTCTGGGTCGGATTGTAACGCTGATCTGTCGGAAGGGAATATTTATATCTGCCGTCGTCCATAGGGACCTTAATTAGTAAAAGTTCCTTAATATCCCGTGACACGGTGGCCTGGGTGACCTGAAAACCAGCCTCGCGCAGCGCCTCGACCAGATCATCCTGTGTCTCAATTTCCTGCTGTGTAATGATTTCACGTATCTTAATGTGCCTGTGACCTTTCATTGTTGCCTCCCAAATTTATATAAGTATACTTCTTAAGTAGATTCCCCGTCGTCCTTGCCCAGCCGGATCTCATGAATGGCAGACGTGACGGTGTTGACATACAGCACTCCGCTGCATTCCGGATAGATCAGCAAATAGGGCAGAAGTGAATCCCGGAGGCTGCTTCCGGTGAATTCCAGCGTTCGGCGCGGGCGGGAGAGTATCACCAAATAGAACGAATCCTCTTCCTTGCTCGCCACATAATCGATGAAGAGCCTGCTGTACATGGAAGCCCCATCGACTGTAAAAGACAACGGGATCTTCAGCTTGCCGCCGATCACCTCATAGCCTGCGTCTTCCAGCACATCGATGGCAGGGTGAGGCACAATGACTGTATTGAGCGGCAGCTTGTCCTTGATGAACGAACGCGGGGAGCTTTGCAGCCATATGTAAATCCGGTAAATGACAAATATTGCGACTGCCAGTCCAATCAACGCCATAACGGCCTTATCAGAGTCCGCCAATTTCATCACCTCGGTGAATAATTCGCGCGCGGCCCCGTGAAATCCTGCTTTTGCTGCTGAAATCCGGACGAACCTGACAGTTACAGATGACTTCTGGGGGAAGTTAAGGATAGACTAACTTATTCCTTGTGAATTTGCAAAAAAGCACGCAAGCCATACATGATAACCGAAACAAACCGCCGCGCCGTTCTTCGCTGGACAGTGCAGCCGTCTTAAGAATCAAACTTGATGTTATGTTGAAAGCCTTGGCTCACAAGGATTCCCGGTCATCCTGCACAATTCTTAAGTTCAGCTTATCCTAGCAATGACTCCCCATATCCTACGGCAACTCCAAGTGGAAAAAGGGTAACTCAGTTGCTTGAATCCACTGTTCTCCGCAGACGAAGTGGAAAAAAGAACACTAATTTCAGCTCTTTTCGCCAATGAAAGAGGAAAATAGCCCAATGAAGTTTCCTTTTTCCAGTTAAATCCCATTATTGTTGAATTTCCGGAAAAATAAGCTCCCTTTTTCCAACTAACGCTTACAAAGGAGCCTGGTAAGCAGGCGCTCGTTAAAATAAGGATCTCCAGACCGGCTGATCCCTCAACTGTATAGTTTCGAGATACGGGCCAAACAAACAGTATTTTTTGTATTGTATAAGTTCCGATACAGTCAAAAAGAAACTCATCGCTTCGATGAGTTTCCAGGGGTACTGACTTTAAAGGTTGCTGCCGCTTCCTTGATCACGGTATCGGCGAGCGCCGCAAAATATTCGGAACCAGGCTCTCCTAAAGGTGGCTCTGGCTGGGAAGCACCGGTCTCCGCAGCTTCAGGAAGCAGCTTCCAGTGCGCCAAAAACTCGATGTTGCCTTCACCCCCGGTAATCGGGGAAAAGGTTAAGCCTTCCAGCCGGTAGCCCAGCCCGGAAGCCATGCCAAGCACACCCACCAGCACCTCTTTGTGGACAGCAGGCTCACGGACTACACCGGACTTTCCTACTTTTTCCCGTCCGGCTTCGAACTGCGGCTTGATCAGTGCAGCGATATCGGCGGGGCGTTCAAGCAGTGCGATGAGCGGCGGCAAAATAATTTTTAATGAAATAAAGGATACATCAATGCTGGCAAAATCGGGAACCGGCCCTTGCAAATCCGGCGGGGTCATGTAACGGAAATTCGTCTGCTCCATCACGCTTACCCGTTCATCATTGCGCAGTCTCCAATCCAGCTGGTTATAGCCGACATCAATCGCATAGACATGGCTTGCTCCGTTCTGGAGGGCGCAATCGGTGAAGCCTCCTGTAGAAGAGCCGATATCCAGCATCACGCGCCCGTTCAGGTCAATGCCGAACTGCCGCAGCGCCTTCTCCAGCTTCAGGCCGCCCCGGCTGACGTAAGGATGCACAGCTCCTTTTACCCTCAGGATGGCGCTGCGAGGCACCTTCATGCCTGCCTTCTCAATCCGTTCCTCATCCGCAAGCACCAGCCCGGCCATAATGGCGGCCTTGGCCTTCTCGCGGCTCGCAAAAAAACCTTGTTCCACTAACAGCACATCGATCCGTTCCTTTGGGTGTTCCATGGTCATCTCCCGATTGTTCTTAGGGTTACCGCTTCGACTATCCTGTTCAGGAGGTTGAAGTCGTCTTGTAGGCAAAAGCGCTCGATGCCTTCATCGCTTTGACACGGCTGATTACCGCTTCAACGGTCAGCCCGGTTTGCTGGCGCTGCTCTTTGATCGAGCCATGCTCCACAAAAATATCCGGCACGCCCATCAAATGGACGCGGGCGTCATAAATTTCATGCTCCGCATAATATTCAAGCACTGCGCTGCCCAAACTACCGGCCTCACAGGCTTCCTCCAGCACAATCATCCCTGTGCCCGCATGGGCCAGGTCCAGCAGCATGGAGCCGTCCAGCGGCTTCAGGAACCGGGCATTGACAACCCCCACCTGAATGCCTTCACGCTTCAGCAGCTCCGCTGCTTCTTCAGCCACCTGGACCATCGGCCCGCAGGCCAGCACAGCGTAGTCGTCGCCTGGACGCAGCCGTTCCCAGGAGCCGATAGGCAGCGGCTTCAGCTCGGCGTCCAGTGCCACGCCAGTACCATCAATGCGCGGATACCGGTACGCAATCGGCCCGTCATTATATTCAAGCGCCGTCTTCATCATGTGGCGCAGCTCATTCTCATCCTTGGGCATCATCATCACCATGTTCGGGATGTGGCGCATAAAGGCGATATCGTATACCCCTTGATGCGTTTCACCGTCGGCACCCACAAAGCCTGCGCGGTCGATGGCGAACATAACATTGGCATTATGGCGGCAAATGTCATGCACAATCTGATCGTATGCCCGCTGCATAAAGGTGGAATAGACGGCATAAACCGGCTTCATTCCCTCCATTGCCAGCGCAGCGCAGAGCGTTGCCGCATGCTGCTCGGCAATGCCGACATCAATCATGCGGTCGGGAAACTCCTTGGCGAACGGGAACAAGCCTGATCCCCCGGGCATTGCCGGTGTAACGGCGATCAGCCGTTTGTCCTCCCGGCCCAGCTCGATCAGCGTCTCCCCGAACACTTCGGTGTACATCGGATTGCCGACAGCCTTCAGAGACTGGCCGGACTCAATTTTGTAAGGGGAGATGGCATGTGACTTATAGAAATCGGTTTCAGCCGGTTTATACCCTTTGCCTTTGGTAGTGAGAACATGCACAAATACAGGTCCGGATACGTTGTCCGCCTGATGGAAGGTATCGATCAGCTTCTCTACGTCATGGCCGTCAACCGGACCCAGGTAAGTAAAGCCAAGCTCTTCGAACAGCACGCCGGGCACCATCATGTATTTGAGGCTGTCCTTGACATTCTGGGCTGTCTTGGCGAGTCTTCCGCCGATGGCCGGAATCTTCTTGAGGAGCCCTTCGACTTCATCCTTGGCACGCAGATAATGGCGGTCCGAGCGGATTTTGCTCAGATAATTATGCATGGCTCCTACGTTCGGAGCGATGGACATTTCGTTGTCATTCAGGATAACCATCAGCTTGCGGCGTTCATGGCCGATATGGTTAAGCGCTTCAAACGCCATCCCGCCGGTCAACGCTCCGTCCCCGATTACAGCGATAACCTTGTTGTCTTCGCCTTTGAGATCACGGGCCATCGCCATTCCCATGGCCGCAGACAGGGAGGTGCTGCTGTGTCCGGCTTCCCAGACATCATGCTCACTCTCCGCACGCTTCACAAAGCCGCACAACCCGTCCTTCTTGCGCAGCGTGTCAAAACGGTCCTGGCGTCCGGTAAGGATCTTGTGGACATATGCCTGATGCCCTACGTCGTATATCATTTTGTCCCGGGGACTGTCATAACAGTAGTGCAAGGCAATCGTGAGCTCCACTACCCCCAGGTTGGAGCCGAGGTGTCCGCCGGTCGCCGTAAGCTTCTCGATCAGAAACCGGCGGATTTCCTCCGCAAGGGTAGCCAGCTCCTCCACTGACAAAGCTTTAAGTTGCTGAGGATCATTTATTTGTGGAAGCAGCACGAGTATTCCCCGCTTTCCTAGATGTTGTAAAATATATATAAACCCCATTATAACACAAACGAAACGGCTGTCGAAACACAGCCGCTCCGGAATAAATTCTAATGATCGCGCTTCATAAGATAGTCCGCAATGTCCAAGAGGCGCGTGTTGTCCCGAAAACCGCCTTCAAGGACAGCCTTGCGGGCAGCTTCCGTCAGCCGCTCCACCTCAGCGCGGGAAGCATCCAGTCCGATAAAATACGGATAGGTAACCTTCTGCTGCTTGAGATCGCTGCCTGTTTTTTTGCCGAGCTTACCTTCGTCGCCGACCAGATCCAGGATATCATCCTGAATCTGAAAGGCCAGGCCGATATGCGTGCCGAAATCGCGCAGCGCCTCCAGCCTTCTGCTGTCCGCCCCGGCAATGCGTCCCCCGGCCACCAGGGAAAAAACAATCAGATCCCCCGTCTTATGGCGGTGGATGTATTGAAGCTGCTCCAGATCGGTAAGCCCCTGCTCGCCTTCCATATCGGCGATCTGCCCGCCGACCATCCCTCTCGGGCCTGCCATTTCCGCCAGGTCCTCCACCACGGAGAGCGCGTGTTCTGCGGGCACGCCATGCTTCCGCGAAGCCTGCACAACACTGTAGAACGCATGGGTGAGCAGCGCATCTCCGGCCAGTATGGCCGTAGCCTCGCCGTATACCTTGTGATTGGTGAGTTTGCCGCGCCGGTAATCATCATTATCCATAGCGGGCAGATCATCGTGGATCAGCGAGTAGGTATGTACCATCTCAATGGCAGCGGCTACCGGCAGCGCTGCCTGGCGGCTGCCGCCCAGCGCCTCGCAGGCGGCGATGACCAGCAGCGGGCGCAGACGTTTGCCGCCCGCCTGCAGCGAGTAGTTCATCGCGTCCTTAAGGTTGCCGGGTACGTTCCATTCTCCAGGCAAGGCCGCCTCCAGCTCACTCATGACAAGGCTGCTGATCTCGGCTATATATTCCTTCAGCGGCTGCCGCAAGGATGTCCCGGCAGGCTCCGCTTCCGGCTTCGGCTCAAACGGGCTCATCGCTGTCACCTTCCAGCCGGGCACCGAACGGTTTCTTGCGCAGCTCGCCGTCCATCTCAGTGATCATTTCGATTTTGCGTTCTACCTGCTCCAGCTTGTTCCCGCACAGCTGGGAGAGCTTCATCCCCTGCTGAAACAAATCGATTGCCTTCTCCAGGGGGACGTCACCATGCTCCAGCTCCCGCACGATTTCTTCCAGCCGCTCCATAGCTCCTTCAAAATCCAATTCCAGTTCAGCTTCCTTCGCCATTCGTTATGCCATCCTCCTTCATTCCCCACACCTGGCAGCTTAATTGTCCGTCATTCAGCTTGATATTGACCACATCGCCGAGCTCTACTTCCTTCAGCGATTTGATTAAATGCTCTTCCTTCTCATCGTAGACGAGGCTGTAGCCCCGCGACATCACCTTCAGCGGGCTTAGCGCATCGAGATGGCGCAGCTCGGCGGCGAAGCGCGAGCGCTTCTCCTGCAGGCGCACCTGCATGGCACCCGCAAGCTCGCGGGTGAGGCTCTCGGTGCGCCGCCGCGCAGCGCTGACACTCGCCTGCGGGTGGAAGCGCTGCAGGCTGTGGTGCAGCACGGCGCGCTGTTCCCGCGCGCGGCCGTGCCTGTCCCTCGCTGCGCGGAGCAGCCCGGCGCGCAGCATGTCCAGCCGCTGCGCGTGCTGGGCCAGCTGGCGGCGCGGGCCGACCAGCGCCAGCGAGCGCTGCAGCGAAGCGAGGCGCTCGCCGCCGCGCTGCGAGCGGCGCAGCAGCCCTTGGCGCAGGCGCTGCTGCGCCGTGCGGAGCTGCGCTGCCAGCTCGGCGGCGTGCGGCACCGCCAGCTCGGCCGCCGCCGTCGGGGTTGCTGCCCGAAGATCGGCGGCGAAGTCGGCGATCGTGAAGTCGGTCTCGTGGCCCACGGCCGAGATGACCGGGATTCCGGAGGCCGCGATCGCCCGGGCGACGGCCTCTTCGTTGAAGGCCCACAGCTCCTCCAGGGAGCCGCCTCCGCGGCCGACGATAAGCACATCGGCTTCGCCCATCGCGTTCAGATTCTCAATGGCCTTCACTATGGACGGCCCGGCGCCTTTGCCCTGCACCAGGACAGGATAGAGCACCACCGCCACCTGCGGGAACCGCCGCTGCAGCGTGATGATGATATCCCGCACAGCCGCGCCGGTCGGGGAGGTTACGACCCCGATGCAGCGCGGGAAGCGGGGAAGCGGCCGCTTGCGTGCCGCCGCGAACAGCCCCTCCAGCTCCAGCTTGTTCTTCAGCTGTTCATACGCCAGGTATAGGCTGCCTATTCCGTCAGGCTGCATATGCGTAGCGTAGAACTGATACTGCCCGTCCCGCTCGTAGACAGTCACGTTCCCTCTGGCGATGACCTTCGTGCCTTCCTTCGGAACAAAAGGCAGCCGCTGGTTATGGGATGCGAACATGATCGACTTGATCCGGCTGCTCTCATCCTTCAGCGTGAAATACATATGACCGCTGCCATGGTGGGTGAAATTCGAGATTTCCCCGCGGACCCATACATCGGAGAGCACCACATCCGAATCCAGCTTCATGCGGATATAACGGTTAAGCTCCTTTATCGAGTAGACCTGCCGTTCTGCCGCCATAAATGCGACCTATTCCTTATCCAGGCCGTGGCGGCGTTTGGCCGCAATCAGCGTGTTGGCCATCAGCATGGTAATGGTCATCGGTCCAACGCCGCCCGGTACAGGAGTGATATATCCGGCAACTTCCTTCGCACTTTCATAATCCACGTCCCCCGCCAGCTTGCCGTTATCCAGCCGGTTCATTCCGACGTCGATCACTACCGCCCCCGGTTTCACAAATGAACCGTCAATAAAGTTGGCCCGGCCGATAGCTACAACCAAAATATCCGCCTGGCGGCTAAGCTCAGCGATATTCGCGGTGCGTGAGTGGCACATGGTGACTGTGGCATTCTCGCGCTGGAGCAGCAGGGATACCGGTTTGCCGACAATGTTGCTGCGTCCGATAACGACCGCATGTTTGCCGGAAATTCCGGTGCCTGTGCGTTTAATCAGCTCGATCACACCTGCAGGCGTACAGGGCAGAAGACTGTCATCCCCGATCACCAGGTTGCCAACATTGATCGGATGGAAGCCGTCCACATCTTTTTCTACAGCAATGGCATTAATTACAGCCTTCTCGTCAATGTGCTTTGGAAGCGGAAGCTGAACCAGTATTCCATCAATCTCATCCCGGCGGTTCAGTTCGGCCACGAGCGCCAGCAAATCCTCCTGGCTAGTTGCAGCATCCAGTCTGTGCACTTCCGAATGGAACCCGAGCTCAGTACTGGATTTCTCTTTGTTGCGCACATAGACCTGAGAAGCCGGATCTTCACCGACCAGCACAACAGCAAGCCCAGGTTTTACACCCCGTTCGGCCAGTTGGGCAACTTCCCGGGCAATGCCGATACGAATTTCGTCAGATACTTGTTTACCGCTGATGATTGCTGCTGTCATGTAATTCTCTCCCCTTTGATCTGTTTTGAAAGTTGGACTGAAGATGGTACATCATGTCTTAGTTATGCAAAAAAACAAACCTCAACAGCTCTGCTACAGTTCTGTCTTCAGCGTATCGATCTCCTGAATCATCTTGCCGAGTACACCATTGACGAACTTGCCGGAATCTTCGGTTCCGAAATGTTTGGCCAGATCGATGGCTTCATTGACGGCAACCTTGGCAGGCACATCATTCGCAAAGACCATTTCGAAGGTGGCCAGACGGAGAATCTGGCGGTCCACCCGTGATAGACGGCTCATTTGCCAGCCCTTCAGGTAATGCTCCAGCATATCGTCAATCGCCATCTTATGCTCCCATACGCCGTTGACATGTTCGACTACATAAGCTTTCAGCTCGGCTTCGTCAGTAATCACATGTTCAGATTCATTCTCTTCTGCCGCTTCGGCAATGAGCATCTCCACCGCATCCGCACTCTCCACATCATTCATTTCCATCTGGTACAGGCTTTGGACAATAATTTCTCTTGCTAAACGTCTTTTCATATATTTCCTCCTACAATCTTATCTCGCATACTTTATTAGATGTTTCATTGTTTCTTATGATCAGGCAGAAGCGGCTAATTGTATTTCATGCAATTATTTTCAGCTTAAAGGAGCAAGTTCTATCCCTAATTGTATTCCGTGCATTTAAAAATCAGAAAAAAGTTTAGCAGCAAAAAACCGCGCAGCCCTTCCTCCGGCATCAGGAAACTCATACGTATGGATTCCAGGCTCCGGGAGAAAAGCTATCGCGGTTCATTTGAAGGGACGCCAGCGCCCGGACAGCCGCTGAACCAGCTCCTGCCACTGAAACAGCGGCGGCTGGGCGGTATCCTTTCTGTGGCCAAGCGTATATCCTATGAACACAACCAGTGCAAAGAACAGCATATCCCAAAAACCGCTAATCAGATAAATCAACCCGAGAACGACACCGAAGGTGACTCCGGCAATCCTACCTCCGTGACTTTCCCATACTGCTTTCCAGAACATAAGGGAAACTCACCTCTATTCCACTCGACTTTTGAAGCTTGGAGACTGTGTGAGGTTAGCAATGTATACAGACACGTCCGCTACAGGAATTCCGGTCGTTTCCTGCACAAATTCATGCACCTGGCGCTGAACCTCGGTCGTCAGCAGCGGCAGGGAGTGCTCCCCGTCGACAACGGCGCGGATCATAATCTCAAGACCCGCCTGGGAGACGCGGATGCGCGACTTCAGATCACGAATGCCCTTGACTTTGCCGGCAGCCTTCAGGCTCAGATTCTCAATCGTTTCCATGGAGATTTGAATGTCTCCATATTCTGTGCGCTGATCGACCGAAGGCAAGGAAGCGCGGTCACGGCGCAGCGAAATGTAGAAGAAACGGATGCTGAGCAGGAACAGAATAACAGCCACAGCAATCGCAGCTATATATGCCTCTGGTCTGTCCAGCGCTTCATAGGAGTCCGGAATGGCACCGCTTAACAGGAGGATGGCAATTACAGATAATATTCCGATGCATAAGCTGTAGAGGAACAGCAAAAGCCTGTCCAAAATTTTGGCCACGAGTCTCATAACCTCCTTAAATTAGAGTAAACCCTCGACGGTGCTGTCGGGGGTTTATGGATGAACTGCTTCCTTATTTCACGCGGAGGACCGCATCCGTCTCTTCGGCCTTCTCTACAGTATTGTTGCTGCGGAACTGCACATCATGGATATGCACGTTCACTTCAACAACGGTCAGACCCGTCATCGTTTCGATGGAACGCTTCACGTTGCGCTGAATTTCAGCCGCCACTTCCGGGAGACGGTTGCCGTATTCGATGATCACAGACACATCCACTGCAGCCTCGCGTTGTCCAACCTCTACCTTAACGCCTTTGGACAGGTTCTTGCGGCCAAGAAGCTCAACGATGCCTCCGGCGAAACCGCCGCTCATGCCTGCCACGCCCTTAACTTCCACAGTTGCCAAACCTGCGATAACCTCAATCACTTCAGGAGCGATCTGGATTTCACCGATTTCCGTACGTTCATATTCTGTCGGCAATGTACTCATTGTGGTCCTCACACCTTTCAAAGAAAAAGTTGTTCAATAACTTAAGCGCAAAGCACGTCTCTTATTAAACATACTATATCATTTGGCGAACTTTATGACAAACAAAGCAAAGTCGTCCTAAATTTCATAATCCTCCAGAAATTTAATGTCAAAATTGCCATTTAAAAACACAGGATGCTCCAGCAATTTCTGGTGGAATGAAATCGTGGTATGTATGCCTTCCACAGCAAATTCGGAGAGCGCCCGTTTCATCTTGGCGATGGCTTCCTGGCGGGTTGGAGCCCATACAATGAGCTTGGCAATCATCGAGTCATAAAAAGGAGAGATTGTGTACCCCGGATAAGCAGCGCTGTCCACCCGCACTCCGAGTCCTCCCGGCGGCAGATAAAAGCCGATTTTGCCCGGTGAAGGCATGAAATTGCGCTCCGGATCTTCCGCATTGATGCGGCATTCCATGGACCAGCCATTGATCACGATGTCTTCCTGGGCAATCGACAACGGATTGCCTTCCGCCACGGAAATCATTTCTTTGATCAGGTCAACGCCGGTGACCATCTCCGTTACCGGATGCTCGACCTGAATCCTGGTATTCATTTCCATGAAATAAAATTGACCGTCCGGTCCCAGCAAAAATTCAAGCGTCCCCGCGCCCGAGTAATTCACAGCTTGGGCGGCACGTACGGCAGCTTGGCCCATGGCTTCGCGGATCTCAGGGGTCAGCACGGAGCAGGGCGCTTCCTCAATAAGCTTCTGGCGGCGGCGCTGCACGGAGCAGTCCCGTTCTCCCAGATGAACCACATTGCCGTGATTGTCGGCAATAATCTGAATCTCTACATGCTTCATGCCGGTGAGGAATTTCTCCAGGTAGACCCCGGCATTGCCGAAGGCCTTTTGCGCCTCCTGCTGGGCAGCGGTAATCTGCTTCACCAGGGACTCCTCATCCTCGGCGATACGGATTCCCTTGCCTCCGCCGCCTGCGGTAGCCTTGACGATAATCGGGTAGCCGATATCGCGGCCCAGCATGACAGCCTCCTCCACATCGCCCACAAGCCCGTCAGAGCCCGGGATGACCGGGACACCGGCCAGCTTCATCGTTTCCTTAGCGACAGCCTTGTCGCCCATCCGGGTGATGGCGTCCGGCGATGGTCCGATAAAGGTGATGTTGCAGGATTCACAGATCTCCGCGAAATCTGCATTCTCAGCCAAAAATCCGTAGCCGGGATGCACGGCATCGCATTCGGTCAGAGTAGCCACGCTCATAATATTGGTAAAGTTCAGATAGCTGTCCTTGGACGGCATCGGGCCGATGCAATACGCTTCATCAGCCAGCCGGACATGCAATGAATCCCGGTCAGGCTCTGAGTACACCGCAACGGTGGATATGCCCAGTTCACGGCAGGCTCTGATAATGCGGACTGCAATTTCGCCGCGGTTGGCAATCAACACTTTTTGAATGTTCATGCGTTTCCTCCCAAAGTTTTACGAAGCTTGCTAGCTCCACATCTCATGATTCTCGCGGCTGTTATTCCGGTTTCACCAGAAACAGCGGCTGGCCGTACTCCACCAGCTGGCCATTCTCTGCAAGTACGGAGACGATTTCGCCTCTCACTTCCGCTTCCAGCTCATTCATCAGCTTCATCGCTTCAATGATGCAGACCGTTGACTTTTCGCTGACCCGGTCCCCTACATTGACAAAGGAAGGGGTTTCCGGAGAAGCGGCACTATAGAAGGTCCCGACCATGGGTGAGACAATTTTATGCAAAGTACCTTCGTTGGACGCCGGCTGCTGCGGGGCTGCCGGAATTTCGGTAACAACGACCGGTGCAGCATGCTGCTGCGGGGTTTGCGGCTGCGGGGCTGGCGTAAAGGGATAGGCATAAGGAGTCGCCTGAATTGCCATACCGTCAGCCTCGGAGCGATCGGGTTTGCGGATCGCCAGCTTCATTCCTTCGCTTTCAATCTCCAGTTCATGTACGGAGGAGGTCTGGTCCAGCAATTTAATCAATTCCTTAATTTCGCTTAACTTGAACATTTAATAGTTCACTCCTTCAGCTTTCTCTCGAAGCCACATACAAAAAAGGCTTCTCCGTTCTTCTCAGGAAGCGTATTCCACGATAACTTTATGTATTATATCATAAACGCTAGAAATGGAAAGAGCCCGGGACAACCCGAGCTCTTTCGGCATTTTCTGCTATTTTTTTCTTAACACGGATATTATTGCTCGGAAACATATTGAACTCTGATCTTATTCTGAGTGACGCTGAGTTCCTTCATGACGAGGTCTACAATGCCAACCGCCTGTTTCACATCCAGCTTGTCGCTGAGGACAACAACGGTATAGGTGTCGCCGGCATCCTCTTTCACAATCGCTTCACCGTACTTTTGCTGCAGCTGCTCTTCGATGCCTGTGATTTTGGATTCCTTTTCCTCCAGCTTGCTCAGCTGCTCTTTGGCTGCCGCATTCTCCGCAGGAGTCTTATCCATATCATTGATTAATGCGAGCAGATCGTTCTGGTCTTTCAGGTTCTTCTGCTCACGTTCATAGAGATAGTTGGTGAACAGGCTGCTGGCCGATACACTCTGTGATGCGACTTCATCCAGAATGGCAGCATCGTCTTTGGCCGGCGTTTTCTCTGTGTTGGCTGCTGCGGTGGTTTTGTCTGCCTTCGTATCGTCTTTGGCTGTTTTGGATGAATCTGCAGTCTGGCCTGCATCGCCGGTACCGGCGGCGGAGCTGTCACCGCTTGTACCTGCAGCGGCGGTCTTGTCTTCTGTTGCCGCTTTTTTATCATCCGTTCCTGTCTTGCCATTGTCACTGTCTGCTGTAACGGCTGCTGTGCTGCTGTCCTCATTCACTGCGGCTTTGCCGGCGTCCTTGGCAATCTCTTGTGTAGATACTTCGTTAATGACAAGTCCGCTGTCCAGAGCAGGGGATTGCGCCCCGTCGGCGCCGCTTTTGATATTGTCCACCTGAATGCTGCCCGCTGTTTCCTTAGGAATGGACGCTCCCGAGTCTTCAGTGAACAAATAGTAAGCGGAAAGGACCACCATCAAGCTGAGCATGGAAACCAACCAAATCGTTTGTCTTTTGCCCTTCATTTTGAATTCCTCCTAAAGTTTTATTACATACCCCTCGTTAAAAAATGAATCTTAAACTCCTATTCCTGCTTGCGCGGAACGACGGAAATGCGGTATTCCGGCACGTTCAAGCCTTTTTGGACCGCTTCTTCAATCAGCCCCCGGACGATTTTGTTCTCCGCCCCTTTGGCGACAACCAGCACGCCGCGCACCTGCGGCTTGATCCGCTTGGTGATAATTGGGGTTTCATCGCCCGACTGGCTGTAGGTGACGATTTCGCCATCCCTTGTGTACTGTGTGGTATGACGCTTGCCGCCGCTGGCATCGGTTTCTTCACTCTGCTGCTGGGAGTCGTTCATATTGCGCTGCACAACGATTTCTTCTGTAGAATCCACTGTGACCATGATATCCACCGTGCCTACGCCGACGATTTTCTCCAGAATCTCTTTGGTCCGGTCTTCCAGCGCCTGCTCAATGCTGTCAAACGAATTGGGGGCTGTTTCATTTCCCTGCTGTAGGGTCGCCTGCGAGCTTTCCGCCTGCGGCGGCTCACGCCCCGTATTCTCGCTGTCCAGCTTCTTCACATTCACAAAGGAGTTGAACAGCATGATCGCAGCGCCGAGCAGCCCGAGTATGATCAGCCAGCGGAAGGTATGACTCCGCTTCGGACTGCCCGAACCTCCGCCCCCCGCCCATTGCTCCAGCTTTTTCAGCCAGTTGCCCATCTCTTATCCCTCCTGCTGTTTTGAATTAACTTCTTTCGTGTATTTCTATAATTTTTCTGCTCCGGCACCGCTGCGCTGTACCTGAATGACTTCCCGGCTCAGATTCCAGTTCTGCTCCAGCAGCCTGATGACTGACTCCACATCCTCTTGGTCTGCTCCTTTTCCCGCAGCGGGCCTGCTGCTATCGGGTGTTTCCGATGAAGACGCCGCGGTTGCGGCTGCGGCATCCTCTTCTTGATCAGCGCCCAGGCTGACCTGCACCGGTTCTACAGGTGTAATTACAATCGGCTCCGAAGCCGGGCCGGCTGCTGTCCCCGCCGCCGGGCTGCTCCCGCTGCCAGCTCCTGCAGCCGGGGAGGCAGCCGGAAGGGCAACCGTCACCGAGGAAATTACAGGCACTGCCCCGTCCCCAGGGCTGCCGGAGGCACTGGCCATGCCCAGCTTCACTGTAACCTTGGCTCCCTGCAGGCCGGTGCTGCCGGCGATCTGGTCACGCATCTGTCCGGCCACCTCTTCGGCAGCGAACTTCAGGCTCTGCTCCTGCACCCCTGCGGCCAGCATCCGGCCGTCTGCCAGAATCTTCTCCAGAGAGCCGGCCCCTTTTCCTGCTCCTGTCAGCACACCGCCATCCTGCTCCTGCTGATCCATAGCCAGGCTAAGCGCCCCCGTCGCGTCGCCCTTCAGCATAGACACGATCGGACTCAGCAGGGTCAGCAGGACCAGCAGGCTGAGCACCAGCCTGGCATACCGCTCCATGGATTTGCTCGGCAGCAGCATCTCCACAAAAGCGGCAAGCAGCACCACCAGAATGAGCTCCCGCAGCCAATCCCCCAACCAGTTCATCGCTTGCCTCCTAAAAGTTTTGTGAGCACATGCTGCTCTGAGTTCACTTCAAGCAAAACCCGCCTCGGAAGCCTAGGCGCCTTACCTCATCATGACGGTGAGGTTTCCGGCGGTCAGCATAATCGTGACAGCCAGGAAGAACATCAGCGATACGGCGGCCAAGGCCGCGAACACGTAGATCATGCTTTTGCCGATTGTCTGCAGACAGACTACAATCGGTGTCTCGCCCAGAGGCTGCATTACGGCGGCAGCCACGTTGTAGATCAGGGCAAGCACGAGTATTTTTATCGCCGGAAATGCGCAGAGGAACAATATGATAATGACACCCGAAAGCCCGATGGCGTTCTTCACCAGGAGCGATGCAGAAATCACAGTATCCGTGGCATCCGCGAACATTTTCCCGATCACCGGCACGAAATTCCCTGTAATGTATTTCGCGGCGCGGAGGGTCACTCCGTCCGTTACTGAGCTGGTCATTCCCCTGACAGAGATCACGCCAAGGAACACAGTCAGCAGCACGCCCAGCAGTCCGGCACCCACATTCCGCAGCAGATTGGCCAGTTGGGTCAGCTTGTATTTATCCGACATGGCGCTCACCAGATGCAGCACCGCCGAGAAGAAAAACAGCGGGAAAATCACCGTATGAATGAGCGTGCTCACCGTATGGATCATGAACACAATCAGCGGATGGGTGACGGAGACCGTCACAATATTCCCCATGGATGCCAGCAAAGCGAACAGCAGCGGAATCATCGCCATCATGAAGTCGGTCATGCGGTCGATGGCATCCTTGGCATAGCCGATGGCTACATTGAAACTGTTAACGGCAATGACCAGTACGACCATGTAACAGAGCATATAAGCGATTTTACTGACAGATTTCCGTTCAAAAGCGGTCTGCAGCGTCTCCAGAATCATGCTGAGCACACTGATCATCACAATCGTAACCAGCAGCTTGCCGTTGAACATCACCTCATGCCACATAAAAGAAGTGAGTCCGGACAACACACTTTTGAAGCTTAGCCCATCCTCACCCGGCAGCAGCATATCCATCAGCGAGGGGGTCTTGCCTTCGGGAAAAAATCCGCCGTAGTCCTTCATCAGCTTGTTCCAGTACGATTCGACTTCGCCTGTAGGCAGGTTCTGCACCTGCCCCTTCACCCAATGGTCTACTGCGGAAGATGAACCTCCCTGGGGAGCAGACTGCGGCGGCGGAGACGGTGAGGGGACTGCACCGGCTGCGAAGGCGGTTCCTGAACACCACAGCAGCAGCAGGCAGGGCAGGAGCAGCAGAATGATATTTAATTTTGGTGGCCGAAAAACACTGCGCGCCCGCATACCCTTCCCCCCGCCCCGCTTCTTACTTGCCTCATGCCCCTATGCTTGTCAGGTTGGCAGCAGCTTCATCACCGTCTCGATAATAATGCTGATAATCGGCACGGCCAGCACCATAATCAGCACCTTGCCGGCCAGTTCAATCTTCGAAGCAATCGATTCCTGTCCGGCATCGCGCACGATCTGCGCCCCGAACTCTGCGATATAGGAAATTCCGATAATTTTGAACACCGTTTTGATATAGATCATTTCCATGCCCGAGGACTCGGCCACCCGCTCCAGCGTCCCCAGAATCGTTCCGATCTTGCCGATCAGGAACAGGAAGATCAGAATGCCTGCGGCCGTGGTCAGCAGGAAGGCGAACATCGGCTTTTGTTCCTTCAGTACGAGTATCAGGACCGTCGACAAGAGCCCAATTCCCACCACTTGAATGATTTCCATAGCCTTGGCCTATTGAAAAAGAAAAATCGTTTTGATTTCCTGGAGCAGGCCGTCCAGCATGCGGATGACCATAAACAGCACGATGATAAAGCCGACAATCGTTACCCAGTGGGCGATGTCTTCCTTGCCCATCTGCTTCAGCACCGTGTGGATCATGGCGATAATAATGCCGATGCCGGCAATCTGGAAGATCGCGTTGACTTCAATATTCATTCCTGGCACCTCGCTAAAAGATCAATATGACGATCAATGCTCCAAGCAGCAGACCCAGGCTTTTGCTCATTTTTTCATATTTGCCCTGATCTTCTCTGGCCGCTGTCTCCTCCTGCTTCAACTGCTGCAAAGCCAGCGCGATGTGCGTGCTCTGATTCGAACGGTCGCTGGTACCCAGCGTACAGCTGAGCTGCCGGAGTATTTCCTTCTCCGGCCCTTTCAGCGAAGCCGCCTTCCAGTGCTCCTCCATGGCCTTCGAAATGGCATCTTCGGCGCTGCGGTCCAGCGGCGGGCTCATCTCCTCGGCCGCTGTGGTGAAAAATGCCTTCAGCGGCTCCTTCGTCTGCATCCCGATCCGGCGCAGCGCTTCCGGCAGCGGGGTGTAGCCGTACTGGATCTCCGTCTCCAGCCGCTGCAGGGCGGCGATCAGGCCTCTGATGTGCCTGGGCCTGTCAGCATACTGGGCGGCCCGCTTGAACCCGGCCAGCGTGCCTGCCAGGACGATCAGCACCGCTCCGAAGAGCTTAAGCATGGCGTTCACCGCCCCGCCGTTCTTCGGGAGCGACCAGCAGCAGGCTGCGCCTCTGCCCGTCCAATATGCGGAAGGAGAGCCCCGCATCTGTCCGGTGGAGGATCACATAGCGCTCAAACATCCGGTGCTCCAGCAGTCCGCCGAGCCCGGGCCGCCGGGCCAGCTCGGACACTTCCTTGCCGTGCGCTGAAGCAACAACCGTGATGCCGGCGTGCAGCGCTTCGGTCACGGCTTCGGCATCCTCCAGCCGGCCGATCTCGTCGGCGATCAGCACATCGGGCGAGAGCGAGCGGATCATCATCATCATGCCTTCGGCTTTGGGACATCCGTCGAGGATGTCGGTCCGGGGACCGACATCAAAAGCGGGAATCCCGCGGCGGCTGCCGGCGATTTCAGAGCGCTCATCGACGATGCCGACCTTCAGGCCCGGACGGCTCCCTTCGCGCCCGCTCCTTGCACCCGCCGAGATCTGCCGGGCAAGGTCACGCAGCAGGGTGGTTTTGCCGTGCTGCGGAGGCGAGAGAATCAGCGTATGCATAATCCGCTGCCGCCCCTTGTCGAGCAGGTACGGCAGCACGCCGTCGGCGAGGCCCGGCAGCTCACGGGCGATCCGCACATTGAAGCCGGTAATGTCGCGCAGATGCTCCACTCCCCCGCCGCTCAGCACGGTCCGGCCTGCAAGTCCAATCCTGTGCCCGCCGGGGATCGTAATGAACCCCTTGCGCAGCTCCTCTTCCATCGTATAGAGCGAATGATTGCTGATCAGGTCCAGCAGCCGGTGCGTATCCTCCCGTTCAGGCTTGTACGCTTCTTCGGGGCTCAGCGTCAGGCTGCCGCCTGCACCGACAAAATGGTATTTGCCTCCGGAATAATTGATCTCCAGCGGACGGCCTTCGCGGATACGGATTTCTTCCAACTTGTCGAGCAGGGGAGCGGGCAAGCCTCTCAGCAGTGCTCTTATTCGTTCAGGAAACAACAGCAGCCAGTCATTAGCCATACAGAGTACCCCCAAGCTGTCCTCTACTTAAATAGCTTTAATCCATACTTATGCTTGTACGCGTGCTTTATGACTATCATCTATCATTTTTTTAGAATCCCGATTAAGAGAAAGGCCACTCCGCATCCAATCCATCCCAGCTTGCCCCACGAGAGATCCTGTGCCATCCCCGTCAGCCCCACCGCTGTAGTCAGAATCAGAATCGTCGGCCCGACAAGAGCCAATCCGGAATTGACTGCCAGCGCCTTATCCACCTGGTTCAGCTTCAGCATAATCAGCGCCGCCGCGATTTCCACACTCCCCGACAGCAGCCGCAGCGCCGCCATCCAGCTCACATACTTGTCCAACCCGCCCCACTCCTTTTACAAATCTATTTCCGGGAATCCCGTATTTTTATTGCTGTTATCCATGGATATGCGGGACGGGCCCACTTTAGACAAGAAGAAATCAGCGAATATACCAATAGGAGTGTGAAAGAAATCATAGTGAACCCCTCTATAAAAAAATATCATCGGTATGATAAAATATATTTTGCGCGTTTTGAACAAGTTGGTCTGGAAAATATAAGTGCAGGCTCTTGGATAAACTATGGGCTCCTTATCTTTTCAGGCAGCATCCTAAAATGCAGGTACAGACATCGGAAGAAGAGGGGATTTATGTCATGCAAGTTCGTAATGTTGTAATGCCGCTCGTTTCAGGGCCGGTTGCCAAACAAGTCAAAGAAGTCGCCATCATTATTTTTTCGGCCTTTCTGGTCGCGAGCGGGCTGCGCCTGTTCCTCATTCCGCACCAGCTGCTCAGCGGCGGGGTTGCGGGAACGGCATCCGTCATCGGCTACCTAACCCATCCTAAGTACATTTCGCTGTATTATTTTGCTATTAATCTGCCTATCCTGATTTGGGGTTTTGTGGCCGTGGGCAAAAAGTACATCTGCTATAGCCTGCTGTCGGTCGTAGCCACCACCTGGTTCCTGACCGTTATTCCGCTGATCAAGCTGACCAAGGACCCGATTCTGGCCAGTATTTTCGGGGGAGTCATCATCGCCGGCGGCGTGGGCTTCTCTCTTCGTGCCGGAGGCTCCTCCGGGGGATTCGATATTCTGGGCTCCATCATTACGCGCAAGCGCGACATTCCGATGGGCACCGTTCTGTTTGTGCTGGATGGGCTGGTCATACTGAGCCTGGGCTTCTTCAAAAGCTGGGACTCCGCCCTCTACGCCATGCTCTGTATCTTCGTCAAAAGCCGTGTGGTCGATATGATCCATATCCGCCACATCAAGCTGACCTGCTTCATTGTCACCAAGGAGCGTGAAAAGATGCTGAGCCGCCTCACCTGCCTGCCCCACGGCGTCACCGTGGTCAATGCGGAAGGCGGGTACAGCCACGAAGGGAACACCATGCTCATGACCGTAACCACCCGTTACGAGCTGGCCGAGCTGCGCAAAACGATCCTCGAAACCGACCCCAAGTCGTTCGTCAACGTGCTGGAGACGGTGGAGATCGTCGGCCGGTTCAGACGGCTGGGGTAGTATTAGCGTAAAGCACCCAAAGCTACACTCATACCTAACAGTCCCGTCCCCTGCGGCAAGCGGAGGATGGGACTGTTTTGTTTATATTCATGATATTGTTACGTTCATACGATACCGCGCTCTATAGATTGAACTAAAAATTTTATGAACAGAACTAATGCCCCATCCGAGATCATAGTTGGGAAAAAGGTTCACTAATCGAGTTCGTTCGGCTTATGGAGTTGCCTATGTTGGAAAAAGTATCACTAATTCGGCTTAAAGCGGCCGTATGGGATGAATAGGCATAAATTAGGTGTACAAAATCCCACTAAATCCTTCTGTAGCGAGAATTACAGCGAATTAGTTATACTTTTTCCACTTAGCTAGGGTTCCTTATGAGCCTCACTCACGTTCCCCAAGCATTCAAGTTCACCAGTCCATCTAGAAATAGAGCAAACGAAAAGAAACTATCCCCTCTCTAATGGATATAATTAGGACAGAGTTCACGAATCCCTGAGCGGCCGCTAATGATGTTCTAGGCAGCTCTGACCTTGTCGATGTCGTAACGGGATCTGTGGCCCCCTGATCAAAAAGCAGGAGCATAGGAGGTAAGAGATTTGAAAATCCATAGAATAGATCATGTGGGTGTAGTCGTAAATGATCTCTCTAAGGCTAAAGCGTTTTTTCTCGATTTTGGCTTCGAGGTGCAAGGGGAATGGGAAGCGGAAGGAGACTCGTTGGATCGGATCGTTGGGCTTAGTGGCGTTAAAACAGCCTGCGTAGGATTGGGAACGCCAGACGGTCAGACATGGATAGAGCTAATCCAATATATTTCGCCGTCAGATGAGCGGGAAATTCAGTTACCTTGTGCAAATACCCCGGGTATCCGGCATCTGGCATTTGTTGTGGAAGATATAGAAGCCATCGTCGCCAAATTGAAAAATAAAGGGATGGATGTCTTCAGTGAGATTCAGCACTATGAAGGAAGTTATAAATTATGCTACTGCCGCGGACCAGAGGGAATAATTTTGGAGTTGGGGGAACGAATCAGATAAATCGCGCCTTGGCTCAACCACCTAAAAGTTGATCCTTACCGATGACTCTTGGCGGTGTTGCAACGCAGCGAGTGAAGCTGCACAGGGGGCGATATGGGGCGGCGATGTGGCGGCGATGTGGCGGCGATGTGCGGCGATGTGGCGGCGATGTGGCGGCGATGTGGCGGCGATGTGGCGGCGATGTGGCGGCGATGTGGCGGTGATGTGGGGGCGATGTGGCGGCGATGTGGCGGTGATGTGGGGGCGATGTGGCGGCGATGTGGATGTGGGGGCGTTTGACGATTATGCTGCATGCCTTCATTCCATAATTCCCGCAAAAAAATGCCCCGCCGCCCTATAGGCAGCGGGACATTTCATCTAAGCCGAATATGGTGAGGCCGAAGCCCTCCAGCTTCTAGCGGCGGTCCTTCGGTCCTCCGACAAACGCCTGCTCTTCTGTATCCAGATTGTAGGCCGTGTGAAGCGCCTGGATAATCTTTTGCAGATTGCCGGACTCAATTACACATGACACTTTGATCTCGGAAGTGCTGACCATCTTGACGCTCACGCCTTCCTTGGAGATCACATCGAACATTTGCGCCGCTACACCGGGATGGCTGACCATACCCGCGCCGACAATCGATACCTTGACGAGATTATCCTCGGAAGTTACCTCGCGGTAAGGAAGCTCGCTGTGAAGCCCCTCGATAACCTTTTTGGCATGCGCCAGCTCGCTCAGTGCAACGGTGAAGGAGAAATCGGCCTTCTCGTTCTGTACACCGCTCTGCACGATGATATCGACGTCCACACCCTCCTCAGCCAGCTTGCCGAATACCTGGGCGAGGACGCCCGGCACATCCGGCACTCCCAGAATACTGATCCGCGCCACGTTTTTGTCATATGCAATTCCGCTAACTACCACACCCTGCTCCATGCTTGCTTCCTCCTTCACAACAGTACCTTCATTATGATTAAAGCTTGATCTGACGACCAGCTTCACTTGATATCGTTTGGCGTATTCCACAGCCCGCGGATGCAGCACAGCTGCCCCCAGGTTAGCCAGCTCCAGCATTTCATCATAGGAGATTTCATTCAGCTTGCGCGCAGTCTTCACGATACGCGGGTCCGTGGAATATATACCGTCCACATCTGTATAGATTTCGCAGACATCCGCTTGGATGGCTGCAGCCAATGCTACGGCTGTAGTGTCCGAGCCGCCACGGCCCAGTGTGGTAATCTCGCCGTCCACGGTCATTCCCTGAAAACCGGCTACGATCACTATCTGCTCTCGCTTCAGCGACTCCAGAACCCGGCGGGGATCGATTTCATTGATTCGCGCCCGGCCATGCGTCTCATCGGTCCGGAATCCGGCCTGCCAGCCGGTATAAGATACTGCGCTTCGGCCAATCCCATTCAGGGCGATGGACAAAAGCGCAACAGAGATCTGCTCCCCGGTTGTCATAAGCATATCCATTTCGCGTGCAGGCGGCTGCCCGTTCAACTGCTTGGCCTGATCGATCAATTCATCCGTGGTATCTCCCATGGCGGATACAACCACAACACAGCGGTGACCCTCATCCTGCTTATCTGCGATGCGCCCCGCAACACGTTTCATTCGTTCAATGTCGCCGACGGAGCTGCCTCCGAATTTCATGACATAAAGTGACAAAGTCCATTTCACTCCCTATTTCGGTCTATGTAACAGCTTATAATTTGGTTTCGTGCTTTAAACCAGTATAATACGAAAAACACCTCATGCGTTAATAGTTTCACAAAAAAATCCGCTTATTTCCCGAACACCAAATTTTACCTGTCCAGAATAAACAGCTCTGCCGGTATTGGTGGAACTGGCCGCTGCAGTGTTAAACGAGAGTGCCAGCGGCAATGCGTGTGGCAGTGCCGGGTGGCAGTGCGGTGGCAGTGCCGGGTGGCAGTGTGGTGGCAGCCCCCCGCCTCAGCACCCACGGCTGCAGCACCCGCCTCAGCGGCCTACCAGCAGCGCCTACCCGCTGCCAGCAGAAGCTTCGCGAATTTGCCTCTCCGGGTCTGACAGGCACACAATTGGGAAGCTCGACTGCTTACACGGCTCCGATAGGCATATTTCGGGCCAGCAAATTCACGTGGTCCGCACCTTTGCGGTCCAGCCGCATTGTCGAGGAACCCACCATGAATCTTGGGCCATTCCAAGTGGAAAAAGGCCATCTAATTCAGCTTGTTTCGCCTCTGATAGAGTAATTTTGCCCAATTAAGTTTCCTTTTTCCACTTAGGTCATGCGATTACTACCTTTTAACGAAAATTAGGTTCCCTTTTTCCAACTAGCACTTGCTCATTAGTCTCTTCGCACCTTTTTCCCCTGAAACTCGCCACGCATGGTCCGCCTCCTATATTGATCCCAAGTCTCTCCAAGCAGAGCCCACAGGTTCACAGAACTCACAAGAATAGGAAATCATCATTCTCTTTTTGTCCGAACAAACCAGCCTGCGGCCCTTCAACAAAGGCATTTCTGCCGTTGTTTCCGGGCAAATCAGCCTGCGGCCCTTCAACAAAGGCATTTCTGCCGTTGTTTCCGGGCAAACCAGCCTGCGGCCCTTCAACAAAGGCATTTCTGCCGTTGTTTCTGGGCAAACCAGCCTGCGGCCCTTCAACAAAGGCATTTCTGCCGTTGTTTCCGGTCCACATTCGTCCTTTAGCCAAATCAGCTAAAAGCCCCTCCTCCCCTTACATACCTTTATCCACAACAGAAAAAACATATAATTCCCCAAACAGTGCTCGAAAGTATTCAGTCTGTGCTTAAAGGGGATGTTGCTCTTCCCGTTTAATTTTTTTCCTAACTAAAAAACCCCCGCCGCAAACGCGGGGAGGCTAAAAACATCAATTCTTTGACAATCTACGCGCGGGAGATATATTTGCCTTCGCGGGTATCGATCAGCAGAACGTCGTTCTCATTGATGAAGAGTGGAACTTGTACCGTGAGGCCTGTTTCCAGAGTGGCCGCTTTGGTTGCGCCCTGAGCGGTGTTGCCTTTAACGCCCGGCTCGGTTTCTGTAACCTTCAGCTCCACGCTGGTTGGCAGGTTGATCCCGAGGATTTCGCCCTGGTAGCTGACGATATTCACGGTCATGTTTTCTTTCAGGAAGTTAAGCTCCCATTCCAATTGCTTGGCGGACAGCTCGAACTGGTCGTAGGTTTCGTTGTCCATGAATACGTGGTCCGATCCGCTTGCATACAAATATTGCACACCGCGGTTTTCGATGATGGCGCGGCCGATAGTTTCACCGGCACGGAACGTGCGTTCAACGGTGTTGCCGTTGCGCAGGTTCTTCAGCTTGGAGCGCACGAATGCGGCACCTTTACCCGGCTTAACATGCTGGAAATCGAGGACGGTAAAAATATCCCCATCCACCTCTACGGTCAAGCCTGTTTTAAAATCGTTAACTGAAATCACTAAAAATCCCTCCTGGAATCAATTTACCTGTTTACCTGATACTAATACTTACAAGACTAAATAATCCTTTGAAGAATGGGTCAGCAGCTTCATGCCGCTTTCGGTGATTATGATATCATCTTCGATCCGCACACCGCCCAGACCCGGCAAATAAATGCCCGGCTCTACAGTTACAACCATACCCGGTTCCATAATTTCATCCGCCAGCTTGGACAACCGCGGGTTCTCATGAACCTCCATACCCAAACCGTGTCCTGTGCTGTGTCCGAAATATTCGCCATAGCCGTAACGGGTGATAATGTCACGCGCCAGAGCGTCGCATTCCCTTCCGGTCATGCCCGGTTTGATATTGGCCAGCGTGTGGAGCTGCGCTTCAAGCACAATATCATAAATCTCTTTGAGCTTGGGGTCCGGAGAGCCCAAAGCGATCGTACGCGTTACATCCGAGCAGTAACCATCCAGCAGCGCACCGAAATCGAAGGTCACGAATTCATTGTTCTGAATGACCTTGCTGCTTGCCACGCCATGCGGCATCGCTGACCGTTCACCGGAAGCCACAATCGTATCGAACGAAGATGAGGTTGCGCCGTGGGTGCGCATGTAGAATTCCATTTCCAGGTCCACGTCACGTTCGGTCATGCCGGGCTTGATCACATTCAGGATGTGGCTGAACGTGGCATCCGCCAGATCTGCAGCACGCTGCATCACAGCAAGTTCGCCTTCATCCTTGAACGCCCGCAGATTCTCAACAGCCTTGGAGACCGGCACCAGCTCCGCAGGCTGCAGCGCAGCCGCATATGCACTATAGGCACTGAAAGTCACATCATCCTGTTCGAAGCCGATGCGGACATTCGCGCCCTGCAGCAGCTCGCGGACAGTATCAATAAATTTCGGACCATGCTGTACCACCTTCAGGCCTGTTACCTGTTCCGCCGCCTGTGTCATATACCTGAAGTCAGTCAGCAGATAGCTGTCATCGCCGGTCACCAGAACATAACCGGAAGAACCGGTGAATCCGCTTAAATAGCGGCGGTTAATGCCGCTGGTTATTAAGATCGCATCCAATCCCTGTTCCTGCAAAACCTTGCGCAGCTTGGAGACACGCTTGTTGCCCATTTTCATTCTCCTCTCGAAATAGCCACATTGTATTTTAACATAGGGTCATGCCCTTGAGAAGTTTTTTCGGGCTGTCAGGCAAGCTTTGTCTGCTGTTCGCGTTTGCGTTCATCTGTATATTCGATTGCCGCTGTATATCCGATGAATAATCCCCAGAGCAAAAAAATGCAAAACTCACTGACCACAGAGTTCCATGGCAGCCTGAACATCTTCTGCTGCAGGAATTGCCAGGATCCGGCAAGGAAGATCGCCGACCAGCACAGCACACCGAAGATCATCCCCGGCCACGGCCCCTTCAGCTTGCGCAAGATCAGCACATACAGCAGGGACGCTACCACTGAAAAAGCAATAAAACATAGATATCCTGTCAGATGACCCGCCCGTGTCATCAAGAACTCATGCTTAAAAAAGGGCTCGGCCAGAAATCCCGGGATCACCTTGGTAAAATGCAGGGCATACATCAGCCAGCGTGCCCCTCCCCAGATTAACCCGGCGAAAAAGCCCAGCTCCATGCCAAAAAACCAGGGATTGGTATGTTCGGATTTTTGCTTATGGGATTTGCTCATTATGCTGCCTCTCTTTCAATGGATGGAATAGCTTGCCGGCTCTCTGCTCCCAGTTCCTAGTATGTACAGTAAAAGGCAATCCAACTAGCAATGTCGCCATAAATTAGTTACAATGTATTATATAAATCACATTAATACACGGGAAGGTGAATTGGTTGTCCCAAGAAACTCCAAGTTACGGCGGCCAAGCCGTCATTGAAGGCGTTATGTTCGGCGGCAAGCATATCAACGTAACTGCCGTAAGAAGGAAGAACCGGGAAATTACATTTTTGGAGGTGCCGAGAAGCGATAAGAGCTGGGTCGTAAAACTGCGCAGGATACCGCTTCTTCGCGGCCTTGTCAGTATTATAGATTCCAGCGCCAAAGGCTCCAAGCACTTGAATTATTCAGCGGAATCCTATGCCGAGGATGAGACCGAGCCGGAAGACTTGGCGAAGCAGCAGAAGAAAGCCAAGAAAAAGGAAGAGGGCTGGAGTCTGGGGATGATTTTTGGCGTAGCGATCATGGGTATTTTATCTTTCCTTTTTGGCAAGCTGATCTTTACCCTTGTCCCTGTCTTTGTTGAAAATTTTCTGTTCAAGAATGCATTTGATAACTACATTCTGCACAACCTCGTAGAAGGCGGAATTAAACTGGTTCTCCTGCTCGTCTACCTGTGGGCTATCTCTCAGACCCCTGTAGTGAAGCGGCTGTTCCAGTACCATGGGGCCGAGCACAAGGTTATCAGCGCATTTGAAGCCGGTGAAGAGCTGACGGTAGCGAACGTGCAGAAGTACAGCCGTCTGCATTACCGTTGCGGAAGCAGCTTCATGATGCTGACGATTATCCTTGGCGTCATTATCTACTCCGTGTTTCCTTGGGATAACCTGGTTGAACGTGTAGTGCAGCGCATTGTGCTGCTGCCGGTCGTAATCGGTATCTCCTTTGAGGTTCTGAAAGGAACCAACGCCGTAAGAGACATTCCGGGACTGAAGTACCTGGGCTATCCTGGACTGTGGCTGCAGCTGCTGACAACCAAGGAACCCAAAGATGAAATGGTTGAAGTCTCCATCGCCTCATTTAACCGGATGCGGGAGCTGGATGCCGCAATCGAAGCAGGGGCATATACTGAAGCAAGTGTGTCAGGCGGAATATTGGATCCTGCGAAAGGATGAGTGGTCTATGATCAAGCATGCTTTGATTTTTTGGATAAGTGTAGCGCTGGCGGTACTGGGTTTGGTTACACGGTTTATGCTGGTGGGCTTCGGAGCGCTGACGTCTTTGATTATCCCGCTCTTGCTTCTAGGAATTGTGTTTTATGCGAACCGGTCTTTCAAGGCTGGTTATGGCCGGGGTTCCGGCAGATCACAAACGAAAGTAATCCCTTCCCAAAAAACCATGGCCAAGGTCGCAGGCCTGCGTAAAACGCAGTCAGCCGCTCCCGGCAAACGCAAAACCTATCCGTTTCAGGTGATCGAAGGCAGCAAGGGCAAGAATGATGAGCAGCTGCCCAAATATCATTAATAAAAGCCTTCCCGCGCAGCAATACGCGGGAAGGCTTTTATAATGTATGTGCTTCACGCCATCTTAGAAAATCGTAGGCTTCGGAAGCGGCCGCCAATTTTTGAAAAACGCCTCCCCCGCCTTGTATCCGGCTGCATACAGCTCGTCACTTCTGTCCGGCGCGAGATTGAACTCCGTCATCGAGATGCCCAGCGTAGGAATCTTAACCGTCCGGATAAATTTTTCCGTTTCAATATAACGTTCATCATGGGCCGACAGCATGGTGCCCACCATCGCCTGGAGCATACTGAAAGGACCGGTAATCCTGTGCGGCTGCGGCTCTGTTTTACCGATCATCTGATAACCCACCGTGGGGATTCTGCGGCCCGGGCTTTTGAAGCCCTCTTCCTTCTCGTCGAACAGCCACAACGGAAAATTGCTTAACAAACCGCCATCGACTATATAGACAAACTGCTCAGCAAAAGACTTTCCTTTAGCCGCTTCATTGCTCATTCTCAGCATCACCGGATCAAAAAAATACGGGATGCTGCAGCTCATCCGCACCGCTTTGGCCACCTCGAAGCTGTCCGGGGAAATCCCATACTGCTTCAAGTCGTCAGGCAGCACAACCAGACGCCCGTTCGTAATATCGGAGGCGATAATGGACAGCTTGCCGCGGGGCAGATCTCCAAAGGTGACAAGTCCTTTTTCTTTCAAAATCCCGCGTATCCACGACTCCAGCGCCTCCCCGGAATACAGCCCTTTTTTGATCAGCACACGTAATGCAGGTCCCACATAAGCCGTATTATAGAGGAAGCCCCTTTTTAGAAAAGAGGTAAAAGCTGTTGCCTGGATAATCCTGCTCATCGCTTCACCGTCATACCCCGCGGCAAGCAGCGAGGCGATGATGGAGCCTGAAGAGGTTCCGGCCACCCGCTTAAACACCGCCCCCGCCTGCTCTGAAGCCTGAACCGCGCCCGCGAGCGAAATCCCCTTCACACCCCCGCCTTCAAATACGGCATTGATCTCCATAGACAGTCATCCCCCGTTCCATAGACCTAATGCTTATCTATGACCACGGGGGAAGTTTCATGACTTGAAATAAAAGGTCAGCAGACTGGCGAGTCCAAAAGGATCGCGGCTTACAATATCGTTCGCTCTGAACATGATGCTGCCGGCCACTTCAGTATACTTCTCATTATATTTCAACTGGTTGATAATCTGTTCGCCGCTTTGCCACTCAGCGCTTTTGTCGGTTCCTACTTTGTAGGTGGCCTGTCCTATGTAGAGCTTGACTCCGGTGCCCTTCACCTCGTTCACCCACCAGTCCACCAGCTTGTCGTACCGGGCCGCATTAAAGGAGAGGCTCCAATAAATCTGCGGGGCAATATAGTCGATCCAGCCGCTGCGTATCCAGGTCCGCGTATCGGCATACATGTCGTCATACGCAGATACACCTGCAGTGGTATCGGAACCGGTGCTGTCCGCCTTCTTGTTGCGCCAGACGCCAAACGGGCTGACACCGAACGAGACATCCGATTTCACGCCATGAATGGACTGGCCTAGGCGGCTGATGAAATCATTGATATTGTCCCGCCGCCAATCCCCCTTGGAGCTGATGGACTTGGAATTATAGGTCTTAAACGCCTCATCATCGGCAAAAGTACCGGATGGATAGAAATAGTCATCCAGATGAACACCGTCAATGTCATAGCCCTTCACTACTTCCATAACGGTATCGATGATATGCTGGCGCGCTTCGGGAATGCCCGGATTAATATAGAGCTTGTTGTCTGCTTTGACGATCCATTCCGGATGGGCTTTTGCCACATGATTGCTCGCCAGATTTGCCGTGTTGGCATCCGTAGTCGCGCGGAACGGATTGAACCAGGCATGGAACTGCATGCCCCGGCTGTGAGCGGCACTGATCATAAATTCCAGCGGATCATAACCCGGATTCTTGCCCTGCGTACCAGTTAATATCTTGGACCAGGGAACAAGCACCGAGGGATACAGGCTGTCCCCGGAGGGTCTGACCTGCACGAATACGGCATTAAAGCCGGTTTTTTGCAGCTTGTCGAGCAATGTGTTGAACTCCTGCTTCTGCTTGGCCTCATTGCCTGCAGAGGCAGTAGAAGGCCAGTCCAGGTTGAACACGGTTGAGATCCAGGCACCCTTCATTTCTTTCGGGGCCTTTGCTCCCGGAACCGATGGAACTGTCGGCGCAGGCGCAGTTGGTGTCGGCACGTTAGGCTTTGGCACGTTTGGTGTCGGTACAGGCGCCGGTGACGGCACGCTTGTCGGTGCAGGTACCGCCGGCGTGGACGGTCCGACAATCTCTGTATTTGAATACAGCGCGATGTGCTTGGTTGCCTGATTCCAGACGACCTCCAGCCCAAGCTGTTCACTTACAAAACGCAACGGCACGGTCACCCGGCCCTGCACGATCTGCACCGAGGTATCCAAGGCTACCGCTGTTCCCCCTACGTCGGCTGTCTTTTTGCCGCTGGTGAGCTTAAGCACGTTCTCCCCTTTGCTGATCGTCGCAGTCTTATTGCTTTGATTCCACTCTACCGCTGCACCCAGCCCTTTGCTGACTACACCTACAGGCACCATAGTCACGCCTGAAGCGGTAATAAACGGCGGCACATCACTGCTCAAGGCCTCGCCATCCAGCTCAATGGTTATCGGTATGGCCGCCGCCCGAACGCCGGTCATACCAAACGGGAGACATAACAGCAGCACCAATAATCCTAACATCCATTTACGGTAATTCATAATTCCTCCCCGGTATACAGTGAAATTTTGCGCAGACACCAAAAAACGGCCTTCTCGTCCTTATCACAAGGGAGACGGCCGTTTCTCTTGTCAAACGGAGTCCTGAACAAAAAAGAACGATACCGTTATGACGTCAAAAAACTGGAAAGGTTGCGGTAAACACATAAAAACAACATCATTTATGAGTCGCTGACCAGTTCAAGATGAATATCGTATAAGGTCTGCAGACGCGCTTCATCACGGCGAAAATACTCCACCAGCGTCTCAATGCGCGTAATGGAGTCCCAGCTCAAATGATGCTCGATTCCTTCGACATCCTTATAAATATGCTCCTGCTGCACTCCGATCAGGCCAAGGAATTCCTCCAGCAGCTGGTGACGGTCAACGAGACGTTTTCCCACTTTTTTCCCTTTGCTTGTTAGGACAAGCCCACGATATTTCTCATAGATGAGATATTCGTCCTTATCCAGTTTTTGGATCATCTTGGTCACAGAGGAGGGGTGGACTTCCAGTCCCTCGGCAATATCCGAGACCCGCGCATAACCCTTCTCGTCGATGAGCTTGTATATGCGCTCCAAATAATCCTCCATGCTGGGTGTTGGCATTAAACTTTACCTCTTTTCTATAATGAGCGTGGCGACGGGGCCGGGTCTTGCTCTAACAATGATACATGTTTCTGCCGCTCCTTGGCAAGTCCTGAAGCACAGTTCCCACAGCTCTTAGCGATGTTTTCCATGGTTTTCGCCGGCCCAATATCGGCACAATAACCATATCCTCATTCATAAGGAGCGTGAATTCATGACCACGGCAGTAACTGAACGCCCCTCCGCCAAAAAACACCGCAAGCCCACCGGCCTGTTTATTCCTGAACTTGTTTTTTTTGAGCCGGAGGCGCTGAAATATCCCAAAGGTGAGCGGATCATGGAATGGGTCAAAGCGCAGAATATCCCTTACCGCATGACTACTTCACACAACCGGATTACCAATCTGCCGGGAGAAACGGAACTGGAGCAATATAAAATTGCCAAACGCACCCTCGTGGTGGGCATCCGCAAAACCTTGACCTTTGACCAGTCCAAGCCCTCTGCCGATTATGCGATTCCGATTGCCACCGGCTGCATGGGCCACTGCCATTACTGCTATCTGCAGACAACCCTTGGTGCCAAACCGTATATCCGTGTGTATGTCAATACAGGCGATGTGATCGATGCCGCCAAAAAATATATCGAAGAACGCGCCCCGGAGATCACTTCCTTCGAAGCGGCGTGCACCTCCGATCCGCTGGGTCTGGAGCATATCACCGGTTCTCTTGCCGAGCTGATTACCTTCATTGCGGACGAGCCGCTGGGGCGGCTGCGTTTTGTCACCAAATACCAGCATGTGGAGCCGCTGCTCCACCTGAAGCATAACGGCCACACCCGGATCCGGTTCAGTGTGAACGCCGATTACGTAATCCGGAATTTCGAGCCGGCGACCGCACGCTTCGAGGAACGGATTGAAGCTGCCGGGCAAATCGCCCGGGCCGGGTACTCGCTTGGCTTCATCATCGCCCCCATCATCTGGCATGAGGGCTGGCAGGAAGGGTACGCCGAGCTGCTGGCGAAGCTGGCCCAGACGCTGCCGCCGGAGACCGGCAAAGGCCTTACTTTTGAAATGATACAGCACCGGTTCACCAAGACGGCCAAAACCGTCATCGAGAAACGATATCCGAAATCCAAACTGGAAATGGACATCGAGAAGCGCAAAAAGAAATGGGGCCGCTGGGGCCAGCACAAATACGTCTATCCCGATGAACAGCAAACCGCCCTGCGGGAATTCATCACAGAGCGGATCTTTGAACATTTCCCGGAAGCGGGAATTGATTATTTCACCTGATTGGAAGGCGGTCATTGGGACCATCAGTTAGAACTTGAGCCAATCCGGCGTAATTCCCTGCAGCCATATGGTAATGCGGAACATCTGATCCGTAAACAGCAGTAGTCCCATAACAATCATGAGTCCGCCGCCCGCCTTCATCAGCAGATTGGAGTATTTGAGAATGCGCCGGGCTCCGCCGAGGAAGAAGGCAAGAACGAAGAAAGGCAGCGCAAAGCCGATGCAATAGGCCGTAATCAGTGTGAACCAGGCCCCTTGGTCGCTGGCCGACAGCGCAATGATTGGAGTCAGGATCGGGCCAATGCATGGAGACCAGCCTGCTGAGAAGCCGATGCCCAGAATGAAGGAGCCCAGATAACCCGCCGGCTTCCATCTCATATTGAGTTTGTGTTCACGAAGCAGAAACCTGGGTTGGAAAATCCCCAGCAGGAACAGCCCCATCGCCATCACAAGGATGGCCGATAATTGCCGGATCAAATCCCGCTGCTCCTGAAATACTTCTCCAAACAGCCCGGCCCCAAAGCCAATGGTATAGAAAACTGCAGACAATCCAAGAATAAAAGCCAGCGTATGGCTGATGGTCCGGAAACGGGCCTTTTTGGTATTGCTGCCGGCTTTTAGTTCCTGAACGGACAGACCGGTGATATAGCTCAGATAGGAAGGGTACAGCGGCAGACAGCAGGGCGAGATGAAAGACGCAACACCGGCAGCAAAAGCAATTCCTGCATTCAGGTTGGACAAAGTGGCTTCTCTCCTTCCGGGCTTCAGGGTCACTTCGTATGAATGGATTACATTACTTTCTACTTTAACCTTCCACTCTTCCGTTCACTTTACGCAGGCAGCCCTTTTTTGCCAATCAGGGTTAAGGCCAGCAGCGCAATCAGCAGCAAAACAATTGTGGCCCCAGGGGCCAGATTCCAAATTCCTGCCACCACCAGCCCGCCGACCACCGCAATCTCTGCAATGATGACGGACAGCACCACCGACGACTTGAAGCTGCGCGACAGAAGCAGACTGATCGCCACAGGAATAGTCAGCAGCGCCGACACCAGCAGCGAGCCGACGATCTTAATAGCCGTGCTGATGACCAGCGCCGTCAGCACCGTAATCAGCATATTCAGCAGCTTCACGGGCAACCCGCTCACACTGGCTGCATCCTCCTCAAAGCTGAGCAGAAAAAATTCTTTGAAAAACAGGGTCACCACGACCACCACCGCCAGGGTGACGATACCCACTACGAGGAGATCGGTGTTGTCGAGCGTATAAATGCTGCCGAACAAGTAGCTCATCACATCCGCATTATACCCTTTGCCCAGAGTGAAAAAAAGCGAGGCCAGTGCCACCCCGCCGGACATAATGATGGCGATGGACAGCTCGGCATAGCTTTTGTACGCTTTGCGCAGCTTCTCGATTGCGAACGATGCCACGACCGCAAAGATCAGCCCCGCTCCCAGCGGATAAAAGCCGGTCAAAAAACCGAGCGCTACCCCGGCAATCGTCACATGCGCCAGTGTATCGCCAATCATGGACAGACGGCGCAGGACCAGAAACACGCCAATAAGCGGCGCGGTAATGCCAATCATCAGCCCGCCCGCAAGCGCCCGCTGAAAAAAATCACTGAATAGAATTTCCAAGACTTCAATCTCCTCTGAGTATCAAATGCTTAGCGATTTAAAAAGCGATTTCAAAAAACCTTTTTCAAAACCTTTTCGATCCCTCCCAAACCCTCCCTTCCAAGGGAGGGCCCCAAGGGCTCCGCCCTCTGGACACCCGGTAAGTGCAACTGGTGTGGGAGAAACGTTAGCTGGAGCTTAGGGACGGGGATGAAGGATCGCTTTTCGTCCCTTCGGGACACGCTTAACGGATGCGGGATCTAGAAACTACTGATACAAAACCCCTGCTTTATCGTATGACTAACGACGTTTCGTTTTTGCGTCATTAAATAATTACGTTTTTGCGTAAAAATACGTAAAACTTTCCGCTTACTTAAGAGAGGCATTGTTAGTTGTTCTATGAAGGCGTTTGGTTGTCCTATGTTGTACAATGGACGAACCGAAACATTAACAAAGCAGACAAAAGCGGTACTGAAACAGTAACAAAACAGTTCCGAAGCAGAACAAAAGCAGAACCAAGAGCGGCTAAATGCAATCTATTGCAGATGCTGCAATAGAATTTTCATTTTAAGGCCAAAAAAGGAATTCTAGTGTATTTCGTACAGCAGAATTAGCCATATAAGCGTAATTATCGTACAAATACAAAATTCTAGTGTACAAAGTGCAACAGAACGTTAATCTGGGCAGGAAACAATTGATTCTGCTGTACAAAGTGCAATAGAACCTTAAAAAACGAGCAGAAACGATCACGGCAGGGAAGCCGGAGCATGACTTACCTTGGAGGCAAAATTTAGACAAGTGCATTCATACACTTAAAAGCAGGCTAACCCGGCGTATGATCAGCATTCCGCATAAATAAGTGGACGAAGGTGCAATTAGCTCCTTATGCGCACGAAAAAGTTAGTTTTTAACTGCACAAAATACAACTAGACTTACCTTAGCATGCAATTAATAATCCCCCGCGTAAATCGACGTACCCTGTCAACACAGGGATTCGTCGGGGCACATACCTGATTCTTAAGTGCAGCTTATATAGAGTCTGATTATGAGATAGTGTGCTGCAGGTTGTCTACTGCGCAATCCTGGGCGTCATGGGAATGGCGGCAGTAAAAATTAATTTTGCCGTTTTTTTGCACGGGTTCCTCGCCCAGATAGTTCTTGATCATATCAATATCATGCGACACCATCAGGAACGTCATGTGGTGATGACCATGCATATGCATAATCAATTCAAAGAACCCGGCCTGCGTCTCGGCATCAATGCCGACCGTAGGTTCGTCCAAAATCAGCAGATCCGGATGGTTGATCAGCGCCCGGGCCAGAAAGACGCGCTGCTGCTGGCCGCCGGACAGCTGGCCGACTCTTTTGTCCGCTATATCCTGTATCCGCATCACTTCCAACGCATCGTCGCATTTTTGCTGCTGCGCTTTGGATACTCTGCGGATCAGGTTTTTGTTATTGTATAATCCGGACATAACGACCTCGCGCACAGTTGCCGGGAACAAGGGATTAAAAGCGTTTTTCTGCGGCACATAGCCGATCCGCTCCCAATCCTTGAATTTTCTCACCGGTTGTCCGAACAGCTTGATTTCGCCGCCGGTTGCAGGGAGCAAGCCGACAATCATCTTCAGTAGGGTGGTTTTGCCGGCCCCGTTGGAGCCGATAATGCCGAGGAAATCCCGCTCCTTCACGGTATAGTTGAGGTCTGTTATTACCTTCTGTTCGCCGTAGGAGAAGGATAGATCCTGTATTTCGATCATATGCTGATGGCAGTCCAGGGATACCGGTTGCATGTGAGTACCGCCTTTCACTTATACTTTCTACTTATACTTCTTTCCTTATTATTGTAAGGCCAGAATCAGATTTTGCAAATTTTTCTCCATCAGGGTGAAGTAATTGTCCCCATTCTTCTCCTGGGCTTCCGTCAGCCCTTCTACCGGATTAAGCACCATAGTGGACACACCGGCTTCAGCCGCAAGAGTTTTGGCCAGCTTGTCAGACACCAGCTCTTCGAAAAAAATGTAGCGGATGCCTTCCTTCTTCACCAGGTCGGCAAGCTTCAGCAGATCCTGGCTGCGCGGTTCCGCATCGGCGGACAGTCCCATAATGGCATGCTGGGTCAACCCGTAATCACGGGCCAAATAAGCAAAAGCCTGATGGGATACCACAATTTCATGATTTGGCAGCTTGGCCAGCTCTGTTGCAAATTTACTGTCCAGCGCCTTCAAACGCTCGGCAAGCTTGTTGTAACGCTCTTCGTAGCCGTCCTTATGCGCAGGGTCTACAGACTGCAGGCTTTCTTTTATATTCTCAGCCATAATAAGCGCTGATTTGGGGCTTACCCAGGTGTGAGGGTCGGTATGCAGAGTGTCCGTGTGGCCTTCTGCTTCCCCTTCTTCCCCTTCTCCTCCATGATCATGCCCATCTTCCTCGTCAGTCATGATATAATCAACGCCTTTGCTGACCTCGACCGCTTTCGCTTCGCTGTCGGCATCCAGGCTTTTCAGGAAATTTGGCACCCAGCCTTCCAGCCCCGCTCCATTGTACAGGAACAGCTGGGCTTTGGAGGTATTGATAATATCCTGGCTGCGCGGTGTCCAATCATGCGGCTCAACACCTACCGGCAGCAGATTGATGGCATGGACATCCTCCCCGCCAATCTCGCTGGCAAATTCATATATGGGATAAAAAGTAGTAATCACATTTACTTTGCCTTCTACGATACTTCCGCTGCTCTTCGGACCGCATGCTGCAAGCAGCAAAAATACCAGCAAAGTCAGCGTAAGCAGCACGCCCCTGTGCAGGCTCTTGGTTAACATTTGATTGATCGACTCCTCAAATCGTAAATTTTACTATTTGAATTATAATAGTAATAGTTACGATAAGTCAACATTTCCACTTACAACATATCAAGAACCAACCGGCTGCGCCTTCCTTCATTGGACAGTACAGCCGTCTTGGATTCAGTCTAGCATTACCTGGAGAACAACTCTCCATAAATTCTACGGCAACTCCAAGTGGAAAAAGAGTAAATAATTTGCTTGGCTACCCTGTTCTCCACAGATTAGGTGGAAAAAGGTACACTAATTTAGCTCATTTCACTCCTACCGAGGGAATATGGCCCAATTAAGTTTCCTTTTTCCACTTAAATCTCATGATTCTTGATTATGGGGAGAAATAAGCCCCCTTTTTCCAACTAAAGCTTGCGAAGAGGCCGGTTTGCAGGCACTCGTTGGAATAAGGATATCTAGACCGGCTGATCCCTCAACTTAATAATCTCCAAGATAAAGGCCAACCAGCCTTCGGCGCTTGCGCCCACCTTGCGTGATGGGACATTGCTGACCGTGCGATTTCTTGTGAGTTCCTCTGCGGGCACGATGCGCTCCTTTCACGATCTATCTGCGGCTGTTGCGGACAGGAAAGCCGTTATTAGGAAGGATTCGTCCATCCCGCAAGACACCCGGACTGAGATTCCGCTGTTTGTCCTTTTTCCTCTTATTCCAGGCTCCATTGAACGATATAACGCCTCCTGAGTCCGCTTCCGCCAGAAAAGCAGACTTTTTCGCAAAATAAAGGCTTCTCTGTTCGCTTCGTCCTCTTCGTCCGCTTCATCCTTCGTCCGCAGTCCACTCTGTCCGCTTCATTCCGCTGATGAAGCCCCTTCCTCCCGCACCTCTTATATCATCTGATGCTTCCAAGATATCCACATGGTATGATATTGCATAATTTCCCATGCAATAAAAAAGGGACAACTGCGCCATTTTCCGCAGGTTGTCCCTTTCTGTAAGCCAATGCCGGATCCACCCGGCCTACTTCACAATTGCGCCGTTCGGCATGCTGTCCGGCACGGTGGCAATGGTCAGCTGGTCGCCTTTGGAGGCGGCCAGGATCATGCCCTGTGACAGTTCGCCGCGCAGCTTCACCGGCTTCAGGTTCACAATGCAGATCACCTTGCGTCCCACCAGCTCCTCCGGTGTGTAGAACTTGGCAATGCCAGAGACCACCTGGCGCTGCTCATAGCCGAGATCCAGCTGCAGCTTCAGCAGCTTGTCCGCCTTCTTCACCGGTTCGGCCGCGATAACCTGGGCCACCCGCAGCTCGGCCTTGGCGAAATCGTCGATGCCGATTTCTTCCTTGTGCTCCTCCTCCGGCTCGGCTGCGGCTGGTGCAGCTCCGGCTTCAGGAGCCGCCTCCGCCTCCGCTGCTGCCGGTTTCCCGGCGCCCATCGCTTCGGCGATGTAGGCCACTTCCTGCGCCACATCCAGGCGCGGGAAGATCGGATCGCCCTTCGCAAGCTTGGTGCCGGCCGGAATCAGGCCGAAGGTCTTACCGCCGTCCCAGGAAGTCAGCTCACCCGGCTCAATGCCGAGCTGCTGCCAGATTTTAGCCGGTGCTTCGGTCAGGAACGGCTGCAGCAGGATTGATGCGGTGCGCAGCCCTTCCACGAGATGTCTCATCACAGAAGCCAGTTCACCCTTTCGGCTCTCGTCCTTCGCGAGCACCCAAGGCTGTGTCTCATCGATATATTTATTCGTCCGGCTGATGAACGCGCCAATCGCTGTGAGCGCTACAGAGAACTCCATTTTTTCCATAGCTTCTTCCACTTTGGCATATGTGCTCTTAGCCGCTGCCTCAAGCTCACCGTCAAAAGCGGTCACATTGCCCTCGTAAGCCGGAAGCACACCAGCAAAATACTTTTCCACCATTGCCCCGGTGCGGTTCAGCAGGTTTCCAAGGTCATTCGCGAGGTCATAGTTGACGCGGTCGACGAAGCTCTCCGGAGTAAACGTGCCGTCCGATCCAAACGGAACCTCGCGCAGGAGGTAGTAGCGCAGCGCATCCAGACCATAACGGTCGATCAGGGTCACAGGGTCCACCACATTGCCCTTGGATTTGGACATTTTGCCGTCCTTCATCAGCAGCCAGCCATGCGCAAACACCTTCTTCGGCAGCGGTTCGCCAAGCGCCATCAGAATGATCGGCCAATAAATCGTATGGAAACGCACAATTTCCTTACTCATGAGATGAACATCCGCCGGCCAGAATTTATCGTACAGGCTGCGGTCCCCGGAGCCATATCCCAGAGCCGTAATATAATTGGTCAGCGCATCGATCCATACATAGACCACATGCTTGTTATCGCCTTTGACCTTGACGCCCCAATCAAATGTTGTCCGGGAGACGGCCAGATCCTCCAGCCCCGGCTTAATGAAATTGTTGATCATCTCATTCTTGCGCGATTCCGGCTGAATAAAATCCGGGTTCTCCTCATAATACGCCAGCAGCCGGTCCACATATTTGCTCATCCGGAAGAAATAACTTTCTTCCTTCACCAGCTGGACGGGATGACCGCTATCCGGGCTTTTGCCCCCGATCACTTTGCCGTCCGCATCACGCTCAATATCCACCAATTGAGTTTCTGTGTAAAAGGTTTCATCCGAGATACAGTACCAGCCTTCATATTCCCCTTTGTAAATATCGCCCTGCTTCAGCAGCCGGTCAAAAATATCCGCCACCACTTGTTTGTGGCGCTCCTCCGTTGTTCGGATGAAATCATCGTTGGAGATGTCCAGCTTGCGCCACAGCTCCTTAATGCCCACGACGATGTCGTCGACGAACGCCTGCGGCGTCTTGCCGGCCTTCGCTGCCTTCTCCTCAATCTTCTGCCCATGCTCATCAGTACCTGTCAGATAACGGACCTCATAGCCGCGCAACCGCTTGTAGCGGGCCATAGCATCCCCCGCCACCGTCGAGTAGGCATGCCCGATATGCAGCTTGTCGCTGGGATAATAGATCGGGGTTGTCAGATAAAATGTTTTCTTGTCGCTCATTTCCTGGTCATCCTTTCGTCTTGGCAAACACAAAAAACTCCCGCCCCGATATGGGGCGAGAGATTACTCACGCGATACCACCCAAAATTCCCCGGCTCCTCGCAGAGCACAGGCTTCGCCAGTTCCCTTCTGGGAACTGTCCATTAACGCTGGATCACGCCATAGCCTTACGCATCCGCCCTTGCACGGCCTGCCGCTCGCCTACAGTTCCTCCCGGACCATATTCAACCTGCGTACCATACCGGTTCCCAGCACCTCCGGCTCTCTGTAATGGTCGTCCTGATCTACTTATCCGTTCATTGGAAATCATCGTATTATTCAAAATATACCCATGTGCAGGTCTCATGTCAAGTTGGCTTGACTGATTCATCCCCGGATAACCGTTCATCCCGCGGCGGCACCGGATCAAGCCCTCCGGGATGGAAGGGATGGCATCTGGCGATCCGCTTGGCCGCAAGCCACGAGCCTTTTAATGGACCATGGACTTCAATCGCCTCCAGGGCATAAGCTGAGCACGTGGGGTAGAAGCGGCAGGTTGCCGGTTTGATAGGGGAGATATACTTGCGGTATACACGGATTGGCGCCTGAATTGCTCTGCGTCCGGCACTCATGTCAGTGGCCTTCTTTGCTGTGTACCGCCAGGGCCGTCTCTTCTTCACGGTTCTGTTCACATTCCTTACAGTAGCCGAACACCTCGAATTTATGCTTAACCACCCGGAACTGGTCGGGCGTATCCGTCAGATTCATCGGGCAGAAATTAATCGGGTAAGTCTTCATGCATTGAAGACAAATCATATGGTGATGGTGATGGTCCTGATTGCAGCTGCCTTTGAACTTAACCCCGTCCTCAAACACCACCTGCTCCAAAACTCCCAGCTCCTCCATCACCCGCAGATTGCGGTACACAGTATCGAAGCTGAGTCCGCTGTATTTGCGGCCCATATGCTCATAAACATCCTTCGCGGATAAATAGCCCGTATTCTCGCCGAATAGCTTGGCAAGCGTTTTTCGCTGATCGGTGATTCGCAGTCCCTGCCCCGACATGGCTTCCAGTATTTGATCTGTCGACAGCATTCGCTCATCTCCCATAACATGGTCTTTGTTTTGCACTCTCTTTATAATGCCCCAAAACCAAAGCCCCGTCAATGAAGCTCCACTGCTCCGGCTGCAAAAAGGCCCGGCAGCCATTCCCAATAGGAAAATGCTGCCGGGCCTGCTGCCGATACGGCCGGTTTATTTAGGAGCCGGAATCGGTGTGAAGACAAAGTTCACCGGAAGATTGCTGCCGGAGGCTACCGAGAATACGATATCCACCGGACCCTCGTAGTTCCCCGAGCGGTAGACCACTGCATTCATGTCGGAGCTGGTCAAGCTCCCTTTGTTCGGCAGATTAACAATCGTACCGTTGACCATCAGCGAGCCCAAATAATTGCCTCCGCGCGGATTGAACGTAATCAGTGTATTTTTTGCGACACTCTCTAGTCTGATTTTGTAGAGCGCACCGAAGTTACCCGCGTTCGATGCTTCTGTTCCGCTCATCGGATCCGTACCAATCAGATTCTTGTCATTGCTGTTGTCGCCAAGCACCAGCTTCGATTGTGTAGCCCCAACCTGATCGAACACACTGATGATACGGGTCGAATCCGGGTAAGTTCCCCGGTTGTGCACCCCATCACGGTCAAGCAGAGGAAGGGTTGACAGCAGCGCTACCGGATCCTTACTCTGCTCAACCATCACAACATCATACTGCACCGCTAAATCACTGAACAGATCAGCGCTCAGCGAGAGCACTTCTCCGGGCTTCATGGCGATTTTGCTCACGTCAGTCATAATGGGAATACTTTGTCCCGGCTGAAGCGTAATGGTTCCATAGCTGGAGTTAGTAAGCATGGAATTAAAATACTTTTGGATCGAAATTTTGCCTGTATATTCCGGCGATACGGCTGGACCGGCAATCCCCAGATACTGGGTTGTAATTGTCGTTGGATACAGATTGTGATTCGTTGCAATAACATACAGCTTCTGTCTGGTAGACATATTGTTCATGTGATGGACCAGAAAACGGGTGGAGCCAAGTGAAGTTTCGCGGTACAGCACGCCCTCGGCGTTAACCGTTTCCGGACTGTTGCTGCGAATCAGCGTATAAGGCTCGGAAGATATATTGTACGTCAGGTTAGGCAGTCCCGGAATCATTCCGCCGTCCATAGAAATAATGTCTCCCGGAACAGTGAACAGCTTCGCTACCTCATCCTGGGTATACAGTTGTTCGCTTGTAATATTGATGGTTTTCTCGAACGTGCTGCTCAGTCCGTGTTTGTCTGTTACTTTGAGCTGAAGCGAAACAGGTCCCGGGTTAAAATAAGCCAGTGCGCGATTCGTCCACTCAACCGTCAGCTCTTCGCCTTCAGGATCCGTACTAAGATCGGTAAGGGTAACCGGCTCACCCATTTTGTATTCATCTTTATCCGTTGAGAAATTCGCCACTGGCGGCTGGTTCGGCTGGAGCACTTGAATGGTCGCGGTATACGGATCACTCCATAGCCCGGATGCATCCTGGACCGTATAAGTTATTGTATAATAGCCCGGCTGATCGTACATGTCTTTTTTATTTTCATTCCACACCTCTTGGGCGATTGCACTGCCGTTCGGAGATGAGTATTGGGTTACAAAAGTCACCGGTGTTACTCCGGCATAGATTTCTGCAGGCTGTACCATAAAGGAAGCCGTTGGCTTTGTGTTTAGTTCAAGAATGACACGTTTCCCCACATTATCTACAGAATATTTTAAGGAAAGTGCTTTGGTAATCGAGGTCAAAGGAATCATGAACGTGCCCTTGAACTGATACGCAGGCCCTTTCATGGTCTCCTTGCTGCCGTTAACCGTATAAATCTTGCTGTTTGTCTTAAAGCGCATGACGCTGTCGCCCTTGGTCACAATAACTTCCTTTGTTTTGTTATCATAGGTGTATTTCACCTTGACCATATCCACCATGGCACGGATCGAAACGTAGGACACCCCATTTTTGACGGCCATTGGCTGGTTGGCCAAATACGCGTTGCCGTTCATGTACATTTTGTTGCTGTTCATCATGAGGATGAGCTGGTTCGGTCCTGCAGTAGGGATAATTTGGCCTCCGGTGGCAAGCGGTGTAATCACGCCCGGAGTTTCAGTAGGCAGTGCTGACGCTCCAGGGAGCGGAGTTATTGCCGGATCTGCCGTCACAGCTGGCAGTGCTGAACTAGACGGCACCGGTGTCGCATTAGGTACGGAAGTTGTTACCGGTGTCGGTGTTGGTGTTGGTATCGGTGTAGGCGTTGGTGTTGCACTACCCGGTGATACCAGAGGAGGCAGCGGATCAGTTGATTCAGGCATTAGGGTCGCCGCAGGCGTCGGGGTAGCCTCGGCTGCTTGAACTACTGTGCCGGATATAGTTGTAGTGCTTACAGGGGCGGCAAAAGCCGGCACTGCCGCTGCAACCTGCGATATAGCCAGGATTGCAACTAAAGATAGTTTTTTCAAATTCATGGTATGACTCCTTCTGCTCCCATTTGTAGTATATAAGGAAATTAAGACTCTCTGTACATGCCTTATATTCCCGCAAAAACACAGCATCCAAACGGATCAGCCGCTGCGGTTTTTGCCACGTTCATTTTACAAAACATAGTATTAGACGCATGACACCCCAAAAAGTTTCATTAAATATTAAGAAAAGATCAAAATTGTAATCCCATTTTTTCACAAAACCAAGAACATACACGTACTTGACTCCCTTTTGCTCTTCCGTTCTTATTATCGCCGGATTGCCCATTTCATCCTCATGGTTTTCTTGTTTTGTCCATACAAAAGAGGCACTTACCATTGGGAACAAGGTAAGCGCCTCTTTTCGTGCATTTCCGGGAATCCTCGTATTATTTTGCATCGCTTATCTGGCGATCAGTTATGGACTTCAGAGCTTTTCCCCGTCCACATAGCCTCCATCTGCTCAAGCGATCTGCCCTTCGTTTCAGGAACGGCCCGCCAAATAAACAGAAGAGAGAATAAAGAGGCAATCCCGAAAATCCAGAAGGTATTAGCGGGACCGGCCGAACCCAGTAATGGCGGGAAGAGCTGGGATACCAGATAATCGCCTGCCCATAGGGCCATCGAAGCGATTGCGACTGCTTTGCCCCGGATGCGGTTCGGGAAGATCTCCGACAGCATCACCCATACAACCGGTCCAAGCGATATAGCGAACGAGGCGACATAGATCAGAATCATGATCAGCACGAGCGGACCCGTAGTCAAGTCCATTTTAAAAGCCGCTCCGATAATTGCCAGACAGAGAGTCATTAATGAGGTTCCTGTCAGAAGCAGCGCTTTCCTGCCCACCTTGTCAATGAGCCATACCGAAATAATCGTGAACAGCACATTGATCAGTCCGATCCAGATGGTCTGTGTCAGAGAAGCATCCGTGCCGAGTCCCATTCCTTTGAATATTTCGGGAGCATAGTACAAAATGGCGTTGATACCGGTAATATGCTGCATTACGGCGAGCATGACACCGATGAAGAGTGCGCTCCGGATGCCGGGAGTGAACAATTGCTTGAACGAATCGCTTTCATTGTTGAACGACTCCTTGATGTCGAGAACTTCCTGCTTAGCGGCTTCTTCCCCATGGATTTTCACCAGGATCGGCAGCGCTTCATAGGGCCGGTTCCGTTTGATGAGCCATCTGGGACTTTCGGGTATGAACAGCATCAGGAGCATGAACAGCAGTCCCGGAACAGCCCCCACTCCGAACATCCAGCGCCAGGCGGTAGAAATATCCCAAGCTTCGTCTCCCATGCCGACAATCCACAGATTCAAAAAGTAAACCAGGAATATGCCTGAAACGATGGCCAGCTGGTTCAGAGCAACCAGACGTCCCCGGTATTTGGCAGGCGCGATTTCCGCATTATAGACAGGGCAGATCGTGGAAGTAATCCCAATGCCGATGCCGCCGATCATACGGGCGATAATGTACCCGGTAAAAGTATCCTGTACCGCCGAGCCTACCGAACCAACAATGAACAGAATGGCAGCGGCGAACAGCACCTTCTTTCTTCCGAATCGTTCACTCATATACCCTGAGAGTGCAGCACCTGTTACACTTCCCACAATCAAGCTGGATACCGCCCATCCCACTTGAAATTCGCTGAGTGCAAAATGCTGCTGCAGCAGACCGACCGCCCCCGAGACGACCGCAATATCAAAGCCGAACAAGATGCCTCCAAGCGCCGCAACGATCGATACCAGCGTAACAAAAAGCATATTGGGCTTCTCCATTTGAAGAGCATTCGTCTGAGGGATCTCTTTATCGATAACAATAGCCATTTCTGTTAGTCTCCTTCCCTATATCCATCTCCAACCCAGCAAGATAGTTCCTGTGAAAAAGTATAGCACGCGTTTTTCCTGCGGAAGCCGGCTATCGTCTTCACTAAACAGGCGATTATAAGCACTATCTTAACCTTGACCCGGGAACGGAAGAGGGCAGTACCGAGACTAGTATTTTTTCGACTGCATAACTCAAAAAAATCCATGCCGGGGGCCCGGCATGGAACTCCAAGGGACTATTGCTGCTGCCCACGGAACTCGGTGGGCGAAACGCCGGTTATCTTTTTGAAGACCCGGCTAAAATAATTAGGGTCCTTGTAACCCGCTTCAAAGCTGACCTCCTTCAGGCTCAGCCGGCCTTCGCCAATAAGCGAGATGGCCTTGTCAATCCGCAGCCGGGTTACGAAATCTATGAACGTTTCCCCGTATTCCTGTTTAAAGATTTTGCTGAAGTAGTGGGGATTCAAATGGACGTAATCGGCCACCTCCTCCAGCGAAAGATCATCCGTGTAACGCTCCTCGATATATTTTTTGGCCCTGCCCAGCACTGTCAAAGTCTGCTCCTCCCGCTGCTCGCGAATCCGATGAAGTGCCGAAATGACATAGGACTGCTGAGGAGCGGCGCTTATAGGCCCAGTATCATTCGGTAAGCCTATCCGTTTCAGCTCTTCAAAGTAACAATAAGCTTCTCCAGGTTCCTGCAGCGTTGAGGCAAATACCGCTTCGAAATACGACTCGCGGAACCCCTCCTCACCTTTTCGCAGCGATCCGATCCCGACGGCAGCCTGAATTCCCGTCTGCTTGCAGGCAAGTTCGAAGAGCTGCCTGGCAAGCTCTTTATTCCTTTCACGCCAGTCGTTCTCCCCCATGGAGAGAGGCTTCCGCACAAAAATGACGAGGTGATGGTCGATCAAGGAGCTTACAATGCTGCCAGAGCTATAGATTTTGACAAAGCTGCGGAAATGGTCATAAATCTTCTTCTTCTCCTGCAAGGAGGGGTGCCCCTCGAAAGCCACAACGATGGCGCTTCCCTGATCAAGCGGGAAATCCAGCCACTCCGACAGCTGGGGTGCGGTAGAATCCGCTGTCTGGTCAACCATTAAGATCAATGCCAGCTCATTTTCAACGAGAGGCATCAATTGGGATATTTTATGGCGAAGCTCCAGCTCCCCGGCGCGCAGCTGCTTCTCCCGCTCGATCTCGGAGATCAATCTTTTCAGCGTGCCGATAATCTGTTCACGTTTGGCAGGCTTCAAAATATATTCCTTCGCCCCCAGAGATAGCGCCTCCTGGGCATAAGCAAAATAATCATAGGCGGTAAGAAGGATGAACCGGGTATCCGGCAGCCGCTCCTTCAGCTCGCGAAGCGCCTCCAGTCCGCCGATTCCGGGCATATTGATGTCCAGAATGACGATATGTGGACGGTGCTCCTCCGCGCATTCAATCGCCTTGCGTCCGTTGCCGGCATGGATAAAGCGGAATATCCCCGGCATGGAGCGCTCCACGGTGAATTCCAGCCCCTCTCTTTCCAGAGGCTCATCATCCGCAATCAGAAGCCTGTACATAAGTTTTACTCACCTCCCTTTCTTGCAGGAATCCTAATGGTTATCGTTGTTCCTTGACCAAGCCTGCTGTGGATTTGGACCAAATCCTCCGCTCCGAAGAACAGTTCAAGCCGTTTCAATACATTCCGCGTGCCGAGTCCGGTAGACTTGCCGCTTTCGGCTCCGGCTTCCAGCCGCAAGATGGACTGCAAAGTCTCCTCAGGCATCCCGGCCCCGTTGTCCGAAATCTCTATCAACACTTCACCGCTGATTCTCCGAAGTACGAGGCTGATAACAGCTCCACTCTCCATATTGGCTACACCGTGCAGAAAAGCATTCTCGACAAGCGGCTGAAGCGTCAGAGCTGGTATCTCCTCCTGCAACACGGACGGATCAAAATCCAGTTCAAACCGGATGCGTTCCCGAAAACGCGCCTGCTGGATCGCGGCATATTCTTTGATATGGGCAATTTCATCCTGCAGCGTAACAGGCTTGTCCAGCTTCTGCAGGCTGTATCTAAGCAGATTCGACATGGAGACGATCAAATCGCTTGTTCTTTCGGCTCCTTCCAGCAGTGCCAGTCTGGAGAGCACATTAAGAGTGTTGAACAAAAAATGGGGATTGATTTGGCTCTGGAGCGCCTGAAGCTCCAGTTCCTTCACAAGACGCTGCATTTCCAGGCTCTTTTTGTCCCGTTCAATGAGAACGCTGAGGTCAGCCGACATGTGCTGGATAGCATTCGAGAGGATGCCGAGTTCGTCATCCCTGCTTGGCTGGGGGCCGATGTCCAGATTTCCTGTGGCGATTTGCTTGGCTAGAGCGACCAGTCTGCCGACAGGCCCCGTAATGCTGCGCGAGGCCCAGACCGCGAGCAGCACACCCATAAGCGCGTTCATCCCGAACAACGCTGCGCCCAGCCGGTTCATCCGGTCGTTCTCTTCCCGGACATCCTGGATGATCGGCCGGTAAAATGCCAGCTCTGCATCCACCACCCGCTGACCTTCCTCACGGATGTAACCGGCGATCTTCTCAGCCTCCGCATAATGCTCAAAGGCGATCTGAGGGTCTTCCGAGGCGGAAGCGTTGATGGCGGCCTGCTTCTGATCAAGAAAGCTGGCGGTCAGACTCATGTAATCCTCCAGTGTGAACGAAACGCCGGTCTGTCCGCCCTCCTGTCTGATTTCCCCACTCAGCCGCTCCAACTGGCCGCCTGCAGCGTTCATCTCCGCTTGATCTGTTCGCGGATCGAGCAGAAAGGCATACATAAGCTTAAGATTAGTATCTGCCCATTCGGTGCTTTGCTCGATAAGAAGGATCCGGCCCAGCATTTCATCGTAACTTCGTTGAACAACCTTTCCACTTTGGAACACAAAAAAAGCGATGGTGTTGGCCAGCACCACAAGGAGGGGGATGCCAATCAGCAGCTTGGCTCGAATCGTCATTCCGTACCTCCTCCAGCATCCGGGTTAAGAGACTCCTTCTTGATTACATAGGTTTTGGTATACATCACGGCGGGAGGGGTGCTTCCGCTGAAATAATCATGGAGCTGTTCAATGGCCTGCTCCCCCATCTCAACAGGCTGCTGCACGACAGCCGACTCGATCTTCGATTGGCGGATGGCATCCACCGTTTCTTTCATATCGTCAAAGGCGAAAATATGCAGTCCGGTTACACCCATCCGCTCTTTGGCCTCCAGGAATCCCAGGCCATCCATGGAACTGAACCCGACCACGAACCGAATATTCGGGCTCTGGATAAGCATCTTCTGCGCCTGCTGCGCAGCCTGAAGCCGCGAAATATCTGAAGATCGGATTTCCAAGATTTGAAGTCCGGGATAGCGTCCGATGACAGAGCGGAAGCCAGCTAGTCTAAGCCGCTGGTTCTCGGCCTGCTCATTGCTGATCAGCACTCCAATGTCGCCCCGCTCACCGGACGCCTGCACTACAAGCTCTCCCATTTGTCTCCCGGCCTGCTCATTATCCGTTCCGACATAAGCCACCCTTTCGGATTCCGGTTCATCTGTATCCACCGTGATGACCGGGATGCCAAGACCCGCGGCCTTGTCGATCAGCCGGCGGTAATCCGGATTGTTAAGGCCCTGAATTAGAATGGCGTCAGGTTTGCTGGCAATGGTCTTATCTAGCAGCTTGATCTGCTCGGCCGGATTGATGCGGTCCGGGCCGATATAATCCAGCCGCATGCCGTAGGAGACGGCAGCTTTGCGGGCACCCTGTTCAATAGACCGCCAGAAATAGTTGTCCAGCTCCTGTGAAATCAGCACAACCTTTGGACCGGACACAACGGCACCCGGCGAAGCAGCCTTCAGCGGCCCGACCAATCGGTGAATCTGGAGAAAGGACAGGCTGAATTGAGCCAGCAGCCAGGCGAACAGCAGAAAGAGCGGGATAAGAGCAAAGATCCATTTACGGTTTGACATGCCTGCGCTCCTTTTATCCGGTTATTATAAGATTGGTATAACTCATTATACACGAAGATATCCATCGGTTCGCGAATCATAGGAGCGCAAGAAGAAGCCACCACCTCAAAGGAGCTATGCCCTTAAAAGTGATGGCTGTTGGGGATTATATACGTATCGCATGTATTGTACTCACCGTATTTCCGGCACCTTATGCTGGTCACGGTATTCTTTGGGAGTCATTCCCGTCTGCTTCTGGAACACTTTTGTAAAATACCGGCGCTCCTGATAACCCACACCCGTGCTGATCGCCGCAATGCTCTTGTCGCTGCTGGCCAGCATGAACTTCGCTGCCTCCATCCGCTGGAGGGTTACATATTCCACAAAGGTCATGGCAAACCGGTTCTTGAACAGCAGGCAAAAATAACTGCTGCTGATCCCAATCTTATGTGCCACTTCCTCAATCCCGAGATCAAAACTGAGCCGCTCCGAAATATATTGAGCCGCCTGGTTCATCAGCTGATCTGGCGTTTTCTTCGCAGAATCCTCTGCCGGGGGAAGTTCCTGAAAGAGGGGGATACTGTTATACAGCTTATCCTTGTACTGTTTGCTGCGGATGCGTGTGCCGATTTCCCGCACCTTGTTGCCCAGCTCCTCATAATGAATCGGCTTGCAGATATATTCCTTCACGCCCAGACGGATCGCTTCCCGCGCATAGTCGAACTCCTGATAGCCGCTGAGCAGCAGAACCTCGCTGTCCAGTCCCATCTCGCGCAGCTTGCCGACGAATGTCAACCCATCCATGACAGGCATGCGGATATCGCACAGCACCAGATCAGGCGCCTGCTCTTCGGCTATGCGCAGTGCCTCCATCCCGCTGCGGGCCATGCCGTATATCTCCATCCCCATCTCCTGCCATGGCAGTACCCGCCGCAGATTGCCCAGAATAGGAGCTTCATCGTCAACCAATAATACTTTTAGCATAATGATCTTCCCCCTGCCCGTATTTAGGTATGACGCATTGGATGATGGTGCCTTCCCCAGGGCTTGCGCAGATAAAAATCCCATACCTGTCGCCATACTCAATCCGGATGCGGTCAGCTACGCTGCGTACACCAAGCCCGCGCCGCTCCAGATGAATACCGTGCCCCGGTTTATTTTCATCAGAGTCCGGTCCGGCTGACTCCCCCGATTCACTCACCATGTACTGGAACATCCCGAGCTGGGCTGAAGTCATCCCGATTCCATTATCCTGGATCTGCAGAATCAGATTCCCGCGGTCCTCCCAGCCCTTTACCCGGACCAGGCCCTTGTAATCAATGCCTTCGAACCCGTGCTGGATGCTGTTCTCGACGAGCGGCTGGAGGGTAAGCTTAAGGATTCCGCAGCCCATCAGCTCCTGTGGAATCTCAATCTCATAATCGAATACATCCTCGAAGCGGAATTTCTGGATATCCAGATAATTGCGCAGATGGGTGACTTCCTCTTCCAGCGTAATCTCATCCCTGTCCTGAATGCTGATCCGCAGAATACTGGCTAATCTGTAGACCATCTCGCTGACCTTGCGGCCTTCATTCTGCACCGCCAGCACATTGATCGACTCTAATGTGTTGAACAGAAAATGCGGCTTGATCTGCGCCTGCAGCACCCGCATTTCAGCCTGGTTTTTGCGCCGCTGCTCCACATGGACTCTATTGAACAAACTGTTGATTTTGTCCATCAGATCATTGAAGCCCCTGGCAAGCAGTGTCATTTCGTCGCTGCCCGTCTCTTCCACGCGCGTTGTGAGATCTCCATCCTCTACACGGCGCATAAAACGGACAATCACAGCAATGCCGCCTGTAATCCGGTTCATAAAAAAGAGATTAAAGATCACTGCGCCCAGCAGGCACAGAAAGATCACAACTACGAACCAGCGGGCAAACACAGTCACTTCACGGGACAAGGAATCCCACGAAGTCACAGAGACCAGACTCCAGGGATAGTCCTTAAGATGATAAACCGAGAGAATGCTCTTCTCTCCGGCGAACTCTGTTTTGAAGCTTTGGAATCCTTTTTGAAAAGTAAAATTCTTCTTCGAGGTAAACGAATGGAAGTCCTGGCCATCCAGCTTGCGGTCGGGGTCGAACAGAATCATCCCGTCGTCATTGACCAGCATAAAGGAAACCTTCTGGCCGCTGTCCCCGATTTTCAGATTGCGGAAGATCGATTCGAACTCCCAGTTCTTGATCTGCACCACCAGAATGCCGATATTCTGAAAAAAACTAAGCTCCTTCACCAACCGGATCTGTGTAAATACAGGCTCTGTTCCCGTTAGTTCCGGATATTCATGCGGTGCGAGCCATTTGGGCACACCATTAAGCTCCATAACTTCCTGGTACAGTTCACTTCCTTTGAACTTGTCATAGGGCAGCGTCCGGAAATTCTCCTTGTTGAACACCGAGACGATCTCCGAGCTGCCTTTTCCATTGAAATTATAGAGAAAAGCGTAGCTGATCGAAGGATGGTTGTACAGCAGACTGCGGAAATTACGCTGGCTGGCGTTCAGGCTGAGCTGCTCGGCATCCGTTAAATCCTGTTTCGACGGGTCCTCTGCACTAAGAGCCATATGAAACACCGAGGTGGCAATCCCGTTGTCTGTGACATTGTCCATGTCCTTGAAGACGCTGGAAATGCTGTAGCTGATAGCTTTGAGCGAATACTCAGATTGCTGGCTGTACTTCTTCTCAATGGAATTATAGGTCACAAAAAACATAATCATGCCAAGAATAAACAGAGGAATGATAATCAGGCCCAGAAATGCCGTAAACAACTTGTAGCGCAAATTCATCGGCTAATGCCCCTGACTGTGAATAGGATTATCCTTTTACGCTGCCCGCTGTAACCCCTTCAATAATCTTCTCCTGCAAAATGGCGTAAATAATCACGACCGGAAGCACACTGTAGACAATGCCTGCGGACATCTGCGCATAATTCATCTGATACTGATCACGGAATTGGACCATCCCCACCGGAAGCGTGCGCAGCTCGTCATTCGAAAGAAAATAATTGGCCAGCAAAAACTCATTCCAATTTCCCAGGAAATTAACAATGAATACTGTAACCATGGCGGGAACCGTCAAAGGTACAATAATTCTAGCAAAGATACCCGGTGCCTTCAAGCCATCCACAACCGCCGCTTCCTCAATTTCACCGGGCAATGAACGCATAAACGCCGCCAAAATAATGATCGTGAACGGAATAGCATTAGCAATATAAGGAATAATCAGCGCCCAGTGCGTATTCAGGATATGCAGCTTGCGCACAATCGTATAAATCGGAAGCATCAACGCATTGTTCGGGATCAGCATTCCTATCACAACCAGCGAGAAGAGAAGTTTATTCCACTTGCCCTGGCGCATCCGCGTAACTGCAAAGGCAAACATGGAAGCCAGCAGAATGGATACCACTGAAGATAATATTGAAATGTATAAGCTGTTAAAAAAGTACGTGCTGATCTTGGCATTTACCCAGGCTTCAACATAATTGTTAAACACAAATTCCTTCGGAATGCCGAACGGGTTCAGCGCTATCGCATTATTGTCCTTCTTGACGGAAGAGAACAAGACAAACAAGAACGGAAACAGCACAACTACGAGATAACCCAGCAATGCGGCATGAGGAATGCCTTTTTTCAATGAACGCGCCATTAGTATTCAATCCTTTCATTACGCCGGGCGAACAGCAGCTGGTACAGCGCCGTAACCACAAGCGTGAATATAAAGATCAGAACGGCTATGGCGTTCCCGTATCCGTATTTGAAGTTGGTAATTGCGTATTTAATCATATAAGTGGCCATTACCTCAGTTGAGCCTGCCGGTCCGCCCTTCGTCATGACGATCACGATATCCGCAGCCTTCATGGCACCGGCGATGGACAGCATAATCACAACGGAAATGATCGGGACGATCAGCGGCAACGTGATGCGTGTAGCCCGCTGGAAGCCCGTAGCGCCGTCAATAGCTGCAGCCTCATCCAGCTCCCCTGGGATGGATAGAATCGCTGCCAGCACCATTACAATGTAGAATCCGGTCCACTGCCAGGCGTTGGTGATCAGAATGGACAGCATGGCGAACCTTTCATCCGACAGCCAATATACCGGTTCGATTCCCACGATCCCCAGCACTTTATTGAACAATCCGATATTGGGCTCATAGATGAACCCCCACAGGATGCCAATAACCGCTGTAGACATAATGGAAGGCATGAACACTGCTGTCTTATAGAGTCCCTTCAGCTTTTTGACATTAGCAATCAGCAGTGAGAACAGCACAATCAGTGGGACCTGTATGAATACAGAGAATAAAATAAACCAGCCGTTATTTTTGACGGAAGTCCAGAAACGGTCATCGCCAAGAGCCTTTTCGAAATTACTCATTCCTGTGTATTTAACGGTGTCCGAAACGCCGTTCCAGCTGGTCAGACTGTAGTACAGCGAGCTGAAAATCGGATAAATAAAAAATATCAAAAACAGGACTAACGCAGGCAATATAAACAAGGTGAACACCAGTGGATTTCTAAGTGATTTGTTCATGACTTTCCTCCGATTGCTTGAGAATCAGGGTGCTGTTTATATTTTTACAAGTGGAAACGGCTTCGCCGTCCTCTGCAAGAGGCGGCTTCCGTTTCAGCGGGAAATAGAAGGAACCTTTATAGCGAGAAGCATATAAATGCTTATATTTTAAAAATGTACCCTGGAGCAAGCACCAGGGTACATTCCGTGTACCGTTCCTTATTCCACTGCTGCGTTGGCTTCTTCTTGAACTTTTTGCAGGGCCTCGCCCATTTTTTCAGGGGTGGTCTGCCCGCCAATCAGCTTCTGAATCTGAATATTGCTGATTTCAGTAGTCACATCCGCCTGTACCAGGGAGTCGAAGGCCGGGAATGAAGATTCGGAGTTGTTCAGCACAGCCACAATTTCACTCATCAAGTCGTCGGTGATATTTTTGTTCAGTACAGCCTGATCAATTTTCATGGCTGGCAGCACGCCATCTTCAACCAAACCGCGAATCTGCATTTCCTCATTGTACATATTCTTAATGAAAGACTTCACTGCAGCGAGCTGGCGTCCATCTTCACCAGCAGTAGCCGAGAAGCCATATCCGTTGTTCACATCGCGCATCAAAGCTGTCTGATCGCCAACACCGCCCTCCACCGGCGGAATGTTGAAGAATCCAACCTTGCCGATCAGGCCTTCACCGGATTGGCCTGCCTTAAATACAGAGGACTTCCAGGTGCCGTCATACATTAGAATCGCTTCACCGCTGGTAAACTGGGTAGTGTATTCAGCATATTCAAAGCCAAGCTCGCCTTTTTTGAAGTAGCCTTTGTCTTCCCATTCCTTATACTTGGCAAACCCTTTAACCACATTCGGATCGCTCCATTTGGCTTCTCCGGTGGCGAATTTAGCCGTCACATCCGGCCCGGCATAACGCGACCAGAGATGGTTAGCCAGCATCAAAGGCACCCAGCCTGCTTTGGAGGCTCCAGCCAGCGGCACTTTACCATCAGCTTTGATATCGGCAAGCTGCTGCTCCAATTCAGCAAAGGTTGTCGGCGCCTTCCAGCCTTTGCTGGTGTAATATTCTTTATTATAGAAGAAACCTTCACCGGAGCCGCCGATCGGCAGTCCGTAGATCTTACCTTCGTACGTAAACGGATCAAGATTGGAGAACTTGTCTTTGATGCCCAGTTCCTCCAGGATCGGCGTCAGATCAAGCAATTTGCCTTCCTTGGCATATATTTTGGAATCAGGGCTGCCGAAGAGGTCAAAAATCTCCGGAGGGTTGCCGGCCGCCATTTCACCGCGCAGCTTCTCCTTACGGTTGACATCCGAGTCCACACCGTCCAGCTTAAAAGTGAGTCCAGGGACTTCCGCTTGCACTTTCCCTACAACATCCTCCAGGATCGCGAGCCGCTTCTGTTTGTCGGCCCCCACCTGCGTATGACGAATGGTCATTTCAAAAGGCTCGCTGCTGGCCGGCTCTTCCGTAGCAGGTGCATTCGTAGCATTCCCAGCATTGGCCCCCTTGGTTGCGGCTGCCTCACCATTATTGCCATTGGAATTACTGCCGCCGCAGCCAGCCAATACTGCAGAGCTTACGAACAGCAGGGACAAGAGCAATGTTACACTTTTCTTCATTGGGGTGACCCTCCCTATATGTTGATTTCCCTTACATCTCTTATTATAGAAAACAAGGTTTGTTACCGTAAGGTTAAGATTCATCCACAGCAGGGATAAAAACCTCTAATGTAAGCGAAATCAAACGAGTTATCTATCTCCCCACGTTATATAACCTCACTCATCCATACAGAAAAAAACCGTTCCAACAGTAGTTACACTATTGGAACGGCTTGGGTATATCAAGCAGCTTAAACTAATGCAGTTTGCTTGCGGCCTTCTTCAATCAGCCGGTACGCACGCTGGACTTCTTCTTCGGTTGGTGAAGGGACCCCTTCCAGCTCATAAGGTCTTCCGAGCACTTCCCATTTATAGATACCCATCTGATGATAAGGGAGGATTTCAAATTTTTCCACACCGTTTAATGTGCCAATGAAGCGTCCCAAGTTCACAAGGTCCTCTTCACGGTCATGAATCCCTGGCACATACACATGACGTATCCACATCTTGCGGTTATGGTCAGACAGCCACCGGGCCAGCTTCAGCGTACGCTCATTGGATTTACCGGTAAGCTTGATATGCGCTTCATCATCAATATGCTTCAGATCAAGCAGCACCAGATCTGTCAGTTCAAGCAGATCATTGATCTTGTCGCCTTCATTATAACCGTTAGTGTCAAGTGTAGTATGCAAATTCCAGCGTTTCTTTACTTCAGTAAACAGCTGTTTTACAAAATGCGCCTGCAGGGTTGGTTCACCACCGGAAACGGTCAACCCGCCACCGGAGGAGCGGTAATAATTCAAATACGGCTCAATTTCGGCGAGCACCTCTTCGATACTCATTTCTCTGCCTTCATTCAATCCCCAGGTATCAGGATTATGGCAGTATTGGCATTTCAAGAGACAGCCCTGCATGAACAAAACAAAACGAATACCTGGTCCGTCAACGGTTCCAAAGGTTTCTAAGGAATGTATATGTCCGTTAGCCATATGAGGTCATCCTTCCGAAAATTTAAAATTTTAATCAATTTTAAACAAGATTTTACCGCCCTTGAGGTCAAGAGCGGTATCACCTTGCAGCTATTTCACTGTATACCTAGAACCCAAGCTACCGCTTGTGTATTACATTGCACCGTGGAATGTGCGGTTGATAACATCCATTTGTTGTTCACGAGTCAGCTTGATGAAGTTAACAGCATAACCGGATACGCGGATGGTCAATTGTGGGTAGTTCTCTGGGTGTTCCATAGCATCCAGCAATTGTTCGCGGGCAAATACGTTAACATTCAGGTGGTGACCTTTGCTTGCAAAGTATCCGTCAAGCATCGATACCAGGTTGGATTTACGTCCTTCTTCTTCTTTACCCAGTGCTTTTGGCACAATGGAGAAGGTGTTGGAGATACCATCCAAGCTATCTTCGTACGGCAGTTTGGCAACAGAACTCAGGGAAGCCAATGCACCTTTCTTGTCGCGTCCGTGCATAGGGTTCGCACCAGGAGCAAATGGTTCGCCTTTTTTACGTCCATCAGGAGTAGTACCAGTTTTCTTGCCATATACTACGTTGGAAGTAATCGTCAGGATCGATTGAGTCGGCAGCGCATCACGGTAAGCGTGGTGCTTGCGGATCATTGTCATGAACGATTCAACCAGTTCTACTGCGATGCTGTCGACGGCATCGTCATTGTTACCATAGCAAGGGAATTCGCCTTCAGTTTCGAAGTCTACCGCGATACCTTGTTCGTTACGGATTACTTTTACCTTAGCGTGTTTGATGGCGCTCAGGGAGTCAGCTGCTACAGACAGACCAGCAATACCGCAAGCCATAGTCCGCAGAATATCGCGGTCATGCAGAGCCATTTCGATACGTTCGTAAGAATATTTATCGTGCATGTAGTGGATAACATTCAGGGTGTTCATGTATGTCTTAGCCAGCCACTCCATCATCGGTTTGAAGCGTTTCATGACTTCATCATAGTCAAGATATTCGGAAGTGATGGCAGGATACTCAGGACCAACCTGTACGCCGGATTTTTCATCCACACCGCCGTTGATTGCATACAGCAGAGCTTTTGCCAGGTTGGCACGGGCTCCGAAGAACTGCATTTGTTTACCGATGCGCATTGCGGATACGCAGCAAGCAATACCATAGTCGTCTCCGTAGATCGGACGCATCAAATCGTCATTTTCATATTGAATCGAGCTGGTTTCGATGGAAACCTTCGCACAGTATTTTTTGAAGCCTTCAGGCAATTTTTCCGACCACAGTACAGTCAGGTTTGGCTCTGGAGCTGGTCCCAGATTGTACAGGGTGTGGAGGAAACGGAAGCTGTTCTTGGTAACGCGTGTTGTTCCGTCTACAGACATACCGCCGATGGATTCAGTAACCCATGTAGGGTCTCCACTGAACAATTCGTTATAGTCAGGAGTACGCAGGAACTTCACGATACGCAGTTTCATGATGAAGTGGTCAGCCAGTTCTTGTGCTTGTTCTTCAGTCAAAGTGCCTTCTGCAAGGTCACGTTCTACATAGATATCAAGGAAAGAGGATACGCGTCCAAGGGACATAGCCGCACCGTTCTGTTCCTTAATAGCAGCGAGATAACCGAAGTATACCCACTGGAAAGCTTCTTTGGCGTTGTTAGCAGGTTTGGAGATATCCATTCCATGCATTTGGGCCATTTGTTTCAGTTCGCCGAGTGCACGAATCTGTTCGGAAAGTTCTTCACGAAGACGGATAACGCTATCGGTCATGGAATCTACTTCAAGATTCGCGAGATCTTGTTTCTTTTCTTTAATCAGGAAGTCAACGCCGTAAAGAGCTACACGACGGTAGTCACCGATGATGCGGCCGCGGCCGTATGCATCAGGAAGACCTGTGATGATACCGGCTTTACGAACAGCTCTCATTTCGGAAGTATATGCATCAAATACGCCTTGGTTATGCGTTTTGCGGATGTTCGTGAACATGTCAACAATGCCTTGCGGAAGTTCGAAGCCATAAGCCTTGGTGGCATCGATCATCATCTTGATTCCGCCAAACGGTTGAATGGAACGTTTGAAAGGCGCATCAGTCTGAACGCCGACAATTTGTTCCTTGTCTTTGTCAATGTAGCCAGGTTGGTGGGATACGATAGTGGATACTGTGTTAACATCCACATCCAGTACGCCGCCATTAGCAATTTCCTGCTTGGTCATTTCGGAAATAATCTTCCAAAGTTCAGTAGTGTTGTTAGTAGGACCTGCAAGGAAATCTTCCTTGCCAAGATAAGGTTTGATGTTCTTTTCAATAAAATCATTCACATTTACTTTTCTGGACCATTTTCCTTTTACAAAACCGCGCCATCCAGCCTTAACTTCTTGTACATCTTTTTCAATCACCGACATGCTAAATCCCTCCATTTATATTTATTATATTTGTAGAGATCGCGGGCTTGAAGGTTAATCCCGTGTCTCGTGATCCCAAAAAAAGATCTGATTGTTATAAAATTCACAATTATATCTTCATAATAGGGACCGTTGTTTATATAAACATTTTAGTTTATTTTCTGAAAAAGGACTGTGACAAATATCACTATTTCGGTGATATTTGTCACTTCCATCCAGTTCCATATTAACCTTTAACCTTATTCTTTGCCATAGAACCGTTAATTAGTTGTCGAATCTGCCGTAGAAAGCATTACGGTATACATCAGCAAGCTCGGAAACCAGCGGGAGCTTAGGGTTGGCAGTTGTACATTGGTCTTCAAATGCACGGTCAGCCAGATAATCTACACGGGATTCGAAATCCTTAGGATCGAAACCAAGCGCCTGGAACGACTCTTCGATGCCGAGTTTTTTGTTCATGTCGCGGATTGCGTTGATCAAGCTTGTTACGCCTTCTTCAGTGGTGCGGGCAGGCAATCCCAGAATGCGGGCGATTTCGGCATAGCGTTCGTCAGCTACAAAGTGCGAATATTTAGGGAACGAAGCGAACTTCGTAGGTTTCTTAGCATTGTAGCGGATGACATGCGGCATCAGAATGGCATTGGTGCGGCCATGGGCAGTGTGATACTGTCCGCCCCATTTGTGCGCCAAGCTGTGGTTGATGCCCAGGAATGCGTTGGCAAAGGCCATACCAGCCAGCGTAGATGCGTTGTGCATTTTTTCGCGGGCAAGCTTGTCGCCTTGCAGTGCCGATTTTTCAAGGTATTGGAATACCAGTTGGATAGCTTTGATAGCCAGACCGTCAGTGTAGTCACTTGCCATAACCGAAACGTAAGCTTCGATGGCATGTGTCAGAACGTCCATACCTGTATCGGCAACAGCTGTTTTTGGCAAGCTGTATACAAACTCAGGATCGATGATCGCTACGTCTGGAGTCAGCTCGTAGTCAGCCAATGGGTATTTCGTATTGTTGGCAGTAGTTTTATCAGTAATAACCGCGAAAGATGTTACTTCAGAACCTGTACCCGAAGTAGTTGGAATCGCTACGAATTTCGCTTTGTTTCCAAGCTTAGGGAATTTGTATACGCGTTTGCGGATATCCATGAACTTCTGTTTCAGACCGTTGAAGTCAGCGTCCGGATGTTCGTAGAACAGCCACATGCCTTTGGCAGCATCCATTGGGGAACCGCCGCCGAGTGCGATGATGCAGTCCGGCTGGAATCTGTTCATCATAGCAGTACCTTTTTCTACAGTTGTAGTCGATGGGTCCGGTTCAACTTCCGAGAACACTTCGATCGCTACTGGAGTCTGGCGTTGACGCAGGTAGTGCTCAACTCTTTCTACATAGCCCAGTTTCACCATCATAGGGTCAGTGATAATTGCTACGCGTGTGATGTCAGGCATTTTGGCCAGGTACTGAGTGGCACCTTTTTCGAAGTAAATCTTGTCAGGTACTTTAAACCATTGCATATTCACGGTACGACGGTTCACCCTTTTCACGTTGATCAGATTGATGGCAGTTACGTTCTGCGATACAGAGTTGCGGCCGTAAGATCCGCAGCCCAGAGTCAGTGAAGGGATATTCGTATTGTAGATATCGCCGATTGCGCCGTGTGTGGAAGGCGAGTTGACGAGAATACGTCCGGTCTGCAGACGGTTCGAGAACTTCATGATCACTTCTTCGTTATTGGAGTGGATGGCCGAGCTGTGGCCCATACCGCCAAATTCTACAACCTGTGCTGCGCGTTCGATACCCTGGTCAGCATTTTTAACCTTGTAGCATGCCAGAACCGGGCTCAATTTTTCAGCGGACAGCGGATATTTGGTGCCTACGCCTTCAAGCTCTGCTACCAGGATCTTAGTGCCGGCAGGAACCTGAATACCGCACATTTCAGCAATCTTCACTGCAGATTGACCTACAATTGCAGGGTTAACTGCGCATTTTTCCACGTTCATAGCGCCGCTTGTCAACTTGGCAGCTTCTTCTTTATTTACAAAGTAGCAGCCGTTGGCGATCATTTTCTTCTTCACTTGGTCGAAGATCGCTTCTTCAATGATAACTGCTTGTTCGGAAGCGCAGATCATACCATTGTCGAATGTTTTGGAAAGGATGATGTCCGTTACTGCCTGATCGATATCGGCACTTTTTTCAATGAAGGCAGGCACGTTACCAGGACCTACGCCAAGAGCCGGTTTGCCGCAGCTGTAAGCTGCCTTAACCATTGCCGAACCGCCTGTTGCCAGGATCAGCGCAACATCCGGATTGTTCATAAGTGCGTTTGTTTTGTCCATCGTTGGCAGCTCGATCCACTGGATGCAGTTCTCAGGAGCACCGGCTTTTACGGCTGCGTCATGTAGAATCTTAGCTGCTGCGGCACTACATTCTTGCGCAGATGGATGGAAACCGAATATAATAGGATTACGTGTCTTAGCGGCAATCAGTGCCTTAAACATCGTGGTGGATGTTGGGTTGGTTACCGGTGTGATACCCATAACGATTCCGACCGGTTCGGCAATTTTTTGGAAACTGTCATATTGATTGTCTTCTACAACGCCTACTGTCTTGTCATACTTAATTCCGTGCCAGATATATTCTGTTGCGAAGATGTTCTTCGTGATTTTGTCTTCATAAACGCCGCGGCCTGTTTCTTCTACGGCGAGTTTTGCCAGGTACATGTGCTTGTCGAGTCCTGCCAGAGCCATTGCATGAACGATTGTGTTAACCTGCTCTTGATCCAGCTGCATGTAAGCTTCTTGAGCTTTCTTTGCTTTATCCACCAAAGTCTGAATATATTCTTCAGCAGTGGTTTGTTTCACTTGGGCGGCGACTTCGTTCTTAACTGCCATCTCCCTCGTCCTCCTGTCAATTTTTAGGTTGTTTTTCTCTACACATTTATCTTATCACATCGCATCAGGGTTGTATAGTGAAATCTTTCACAAAGTATAAAGTTTTTTTTGATTTGTTTTCAAAGCGCTTTCATTCGCTCTTATTCAGGGTCCTGTTCCATTTTGTGTATAATTTTATCGCCCTTTTTGTCTTTTTTGCGAACGTGAATTTTTTCACTTGACATATTCCCCTCTTAAATAGCTTCTTCGCCTTAAAAACACGCCCGGCTGAGACGTTACCAAATCTCTATCTAAATATGGAAAAAGACCGGGGACCCCCGGCCTTCTACCTTCTCAACTATTTCCTTGTCTTCACGGACTAATCTCTTCTCCGGACTACTCTACCTTAATTGTATCAAAGAATTTTTCCTGTACGGTCTTGGCTGCGGCGTCAAGCTGGGCTTTGGAGTCCGTACCTTTTTTGGAGAAAAGCTCCTGAATCACATTGGACATCGTTGCATAGTAATCCTGTGTATTGTATTGCGCCTCAGGCTTGCCATCCAAGAGTGCCATAATATCCGGGTTGTACTGATAGACAATATCGTACTTGTCATAGATCGCTTTGGTTTTTTTGCCAAAATCAGAATCTGCGGCATAGTAGTCGAGTAGCGGCGGGATGAAGTATTTGCCGTCCGCTTTGCGCTGCTGCAGAATGGCATCCAGTGCCTCCAGGCCTTTGTCGGAGAAGTAATCAAAAGTGATATAGCGGAAAGCCATCTCCTGCTCGTCCAGGGTGGCGTTCGGGTTGATGACCAGATAGTCGCCGCCGAGTACGCCCGTGTGTTTGCCGCCCTTTTCCGCAGCAGGCATTGGATAAGTGAGCACATCCTCCGGTTTCAAGCCGCCCTGGTTCAGGGCTTGCTCGATTACACCGTCCGAACCGGCCATCACCATCGCTGTGCGTCCTTGCTGGAATGCGCCTACGGCATCGCCCCAGCCCAGCGCCCAGTCCTGAGGAATGGCATTGGCTTCCCATCTCAGCTTCTTATAGAAGTCCAGCGCCTTCACGCCCGCATCGGTGTTGAAGGTTGCCACCACTTTGCCGCCGTCAATCTTCTGGATCTCGCCGCCGGCTTCGAACAGGAAGTTGGTCCAATTCCAGCCAGCTTCATTGCCCTTGCCCATTGGAGCGATACCGGAGATGCCTTTTTTGGCGTCGGCCACACCTTTGGCGGTGTTCAGCATATCCTCCCAGGTCCAGTCCATGGCCGGTACAGGCACACCTTTGTCATCCAGCATCTTTTTATTAATCATCGTAGTGGTTACATAGCCTTTTTGGGTGATGCCGTACACCTTGCCGTCAATGATGAACTGGTTTTGCAGGACGGGATTGATCTGGTCCTTGTACTCATATTTGTTCCACAGATCGGTAATGTCTGCCACCCAGCCTTTTTCGACGAGAAATTTCGCTTCCGTGGCATACGTATTGAAGAAGGTCGGGGCTTCATTGGCAGCCATTTTCACACCGATTTCACTAACGTTATACTGCCAGTCGTCTTTGACGATCTCAACATTCGGGTATGCCGCCTGGAAACGCTTGATCTTGTCATCTTCCTGCGCCCGCACTTCCGTTAAGTCCGGTGTAGGATAATGGATCTTAATGGTGACCTTACGCTGAGTGATATCATCTGCCGGCGCATTAGTGGCGGTACTGTTGTTTGTAGCTTTATCCGTAACAGCCGGTGACGCATCTCCCCCATTCGTTCCCTTGGCGCTATTGTTGTTATTGTTGCCGCTGCAGGCGGATAACAACGATCCTGTCACCAGGAGACAGGCTAGGACGCTGGAAAATTTACGCATTGAAACTCCCCTTTTCCATTCATAGTTAGCTTACAGATTTATCTTAAGAGAGAAAATGTGCCCACACGAGGTGTATTTATATTCCTTTCATGTGCATGTTTACGATCTAATCAGCCAAACGTATATCCCCGTGTTACCCCTTCACCGCCGACAAAGCCACCCCGCGCATAATAAATTTCTGGAACAGCAGGAACACCAGGATCGGCGGCAGAGAGACCAGAAAGAGAATGGCAAACTTGATATTGGTGTTGAGCGCCTTAACGGCAATTACATATTTATAGATCGCTGTGGCGAGAGTGTATTTATCCTCACTGTGCATGACAAGGGACGGCCAGAACCAGTCGTTCCAGGCGGTTGAGAAAATAAAGATCGCCAGTGTGGCAAAAATGGGAATGGACAGCGGTACAGCTATCGAGAAAAAGCTGCGCGGCTCCGAGGCTCCGTCAATCCGCGCGGCTTCAAAAATCTCCGGATGGATTCCGTCAAAAAAGTTCTTCAGCAGCAGGAAGTAAAACGTATTCGCTCCGGCCGGCAGCCAGAACGCCGCATACTGGTTCAGCAGTCCAAGCTCCTTCAGATTGACGAAGTTCGGAATCATATAGCTGGTCGCCGGGATAAACAGAGTCATCAGGAAGAAAAAATAAAATACCTTGCGGAAAGGCACGTTCATCCGGGAAATGCTAAAAGAAGCAAGGCCAAGTACAATAAGGGTCACAACCATATTCCCCACGAAAATATAGAGTGTATTCCTGAGAAACACCAGCAGATCGATATAATTTAACGCATCCTTCAAATTGCCGAAATGCCACTCCTGCGGGAAAAAATGCGGCGGAAAGGAATTGACCTCCGTGTTGGATTTGAGACCGTTGAACATCGTCATGAGGATCGGGTAGAGCATGGTGAAGACCATGACCAGGATGAAGAACACCATTATCCCGTAGACGATTTTATTGCTTGTTTTTTTCAGATCATGTTCGGAGAGAATGCCTCTGTCTGCGCTCTTCATGTTAGTTGTCCTCCTTGTTCAGCTTGAACTGCACAATGCCCAAACCGCCGAGGACGATGAACATCAGCATGCCGAGCGCCGTCGCCGTACCGTAATCCAGCCGGGTAAAAGCATATTTCACAATCAATAGCGCGTAGGTCAGAGTGGTATTGTTCGGGCCTCCATCCAGCAAAGCAAGCTGTGACTGGTAGCCCTGAGAGGTGGCGATAATCTGCAGAATCAGCATCAGGACAATCAGATTGCGCAAAGAGGGCAGTGTGATATGGCGGATACGGGCCCATACCCCGGCACCGTCAATTTCAGCGGCTTCGTACCAATCGCGCGGAATACTGAGCACAGCCGCCAGATAAATAAGCATCCCAGAGCCAAACTGCTGCCAGGTTTCCATAAAAACAAGCGAGATCATCGACCACCTGCTGTCCGTCAGAAAGGCAATTTGATCCGCTCCCATCGTGCCGAGCAGCGCATTGATGGGTCCGACCGGATCATACAGCCATCTCCACAGGCCGTACAGCACGACAGCCGGCAATACAAAGGGCAGATAAGCCGCCACGCGGACAAAGCCGCCGAACTTCCGCAGCTCGGAAATGGCGATGGCAAAGGCAATCGGCACCCAAAAGCCGATCACCAGACAGAGCACCATGTAATAAAGGGTATTTTTCACAGCAATCAATACATCCGGGTCCGTAAGCGCTCTGGCATAATTATCGAGGCCGGCAAAAGTATTGCCCTTTACAAAGTCCACGGTATAGAAGCTGTACATAAAGCCCTTAAAAATGGGCACCCACATAAACAAAACAAAAATAATAATGGCGGGTACGAGAAACATATATCCCCAAAAGTTTTTTTTCCAGCGGTTCTGTTTATGCGGCTTGCGCTCCAGCTTCGCTGTCATCTTCTCGCGGATTGTAGCGGTTTGGTTCATCTGGCTCCCTCATTCCTTTTGTCTTTCAGCACTTGCACCAAGCGCTGCCTACATTCATTGTAGAAAAGGAGCCGAAGCCTGAACATGTCTATATCTACCGCAATCGTAAGTGTTCTTACTTCTTCAGTTCGCTGGGGCTGATGCCGTAATATTTTTTGAAAATCTTGCTGAAATGCTCCGGGGACTCATAGCCCACCCGCTCCGCGATCTCATAACGGCGCAAATCGGTATGCAGAATCATCTCGCGGCTGTCCTCCATCCGCAGCTTGATGACATATTCCCAGAGGTTATGGCCTGTATTTTTTTTGAACAGATAGCTCAGGTAATTGGGGCTGACGTGATTTTTTTTGGCCACCTCATGGATCGTAAGGCCCTTCTGGGCGTAATTCCCGTCGATATACTCCTTAGCCTTCTGCACAATCAGGTTGCTGTGTGTATGCAGCTCCTCGGCCGAGGGATCAGCGGCATAGCTGCTCCAGTTGAAATCACCGTAGTAGAACACATAGTAATCGGAATGCGCCTTGTTCCACTGAATGGCCTTCGAGGCCTGCCGGTTCAGCACATCCATAAAGGACAGGCCCTTGAGGATCTGGCTGATGCCAATTACGGTGTTCAAATGCAGGTATTTATGGATATTTAAATGCAGACTGCGGCCAAGCACATCCAGCCGGTTGATCTGGCCCGTCGCCGATTCCTCATAGGTCTTCTCATCCCACTGGATAATGACGGTGATCTCCTCCTCCGGAGAATAAAAGGCCACTGTGCTCCACTCCTGGTCAAGCAGCTCTTTGGCAATGTTAAGTGCGGCATAACGCAGCAGCTCCCGGTCGCGGTAGGTGTAATTCTTCTCTCCAGTTGCTTCAGGCAACGGCAGTTTAATCTTGATTACAGAGAAAAAAGGCCCCTGCAGCTTCAGCTCATCCACCTTCCGTAGCTTCTGCTCATCGCCCAGCACAGAGGCGGGCTCTTCAATGAGGGCATTCAGCAGCTTGCTGTACTCGGGCAGCGGCTCCTCCAGGCGGAAGCCTTCCCCGATCCCGGCCATGAAGGTGGACAGATCCGGGGAGGGTTTATCCAATTTAAGCAGCACATTCCGTACCGAATCGAGAAAATGCTCACTGTTCAGCGGCTTGATCAGATAATCCTTCGCCCCCAGCCGGACGGCCATCTGGGCATACTGGAACGTCTCATGGGCGGAGATGACGATGGTCTGCACCCACGGTTTGGCCAGCTTGGCGTGCTGCATCAGCTCAATGCCGCTCATGGCCCCCATCTGGATATCCGTCACCAGCAGATCAACTTCCTCCATGCGGATACAGTCCAAAGCTTCAAAGCCGCTGTTCGCGGTATAAATATGGCCGATCTCCAGACCCGAGGAAGCCAGCAGGCTGCTCAGCCCTTTGCAAATCAGCGGCTCATCGTCTACAACCAGTACATTAAACATCTAAGTGGCCACCTTTCTATTGTTGATTCTCCGACTTTGGAAGCTTAACTGTTACGACAGTTCCTCCAGCCTGACGGGGGGCGTAGCTGATTCCATATTGTGAGCCAAAATGCAGCTGCACACGCTGTTTGATATTGCGGATGCCATAACCGCTGACCGGATTGGGGCTTTCGTCATTCAGCACCTGCTCAATGGCCTTGTAATCCACCTGTTTGTACCCATTATCTTCTATAGTAATCAGAATGGTATCGTCCTGTTGAACCGAGGTGATCATGATCTCCCCGTCCTCATCCATATTTTTCACACCGTGGATGATGGCATTTTCGATCAGGGGCTGTAGGGTGATCTTGGGAATAAGATTCGTTTTGGTCTCCGGGGCGATGTTCCAGCTGACCGTGAACACATAGTCATACCGGTGCTGCTGCAGCTTGATATAGGCACTGGCATGTTCCAGCTCCTCCTCCAGCGTAATTAGTTCCCGGCCCCGGCTTAAGCTGATCTTCATCAGCTTCGATAGCTCCTTGATCATTTCCGCGGATTCGATATTGCCTTCCAGCGAGCTTTTCCAATAAATACTCTCCAGGGTGTTATAGAGCAGATGCGGATTGATCTGCTGATAGAGCAGCTGCAGCTGCGATTCCTTCTGCTTCAGCTCCATCTGATATTTGTACATGATGAGACTATTCAGCCTGCGGGCCATATCGTAAGTAGAAGCGATCAGCACACTGACTTCATCGTTGGTCCCTCTTTGCGGTGTCTCCGGAACGCGGTTGCCCGGCTCGTATTTGCGCACAAAAAAAGCCAGCTTCTGCAAAGGAGTCATGAGAGAACGCCAAAAATAAGTGATGATGATCAGTCCGAAAAGCGCGTAAGCAACCGTTATGTATTGAATCACCCGCTTCATTTCCTTCTGCTGCTGGAGCAGTGCATTGACCGGGACCTTGTAGACCAGCTTCTGGGCAAAGGCATGGTTGTTGTTCACGACATAGATGAAGTCATCCGTGATAATGTCCTCGGTCCCTTCGGGATCACCGGTCTCAGCCCCCTCCGGGAGGTCAATAACTTCTCCAGTCGCATTGGTGGTCGAAGCCAGTACCCGGTTGTTCATATCGGTCAAATAGATTTCGCCTTCCGGCAGGGAAATGGATTTCAGCGATTCGCCGATTTTGGACTCCATCTTGGTGACCACCAGCACGCCGATGGTTCCTGCCCCTCTGTAAATGTTGTTGACCGCCCGGACGTAAGTCAGTGTCTTGAGATTCTCGGCCTGCGGGCTCAGCTTCTCTGCAAACATTAAATAACCTCTGCCCTTCTGCTGCACGACCTGGTCAAACCAGTAAGGCTTCTCACCTTTTGAGAAAAAATACACGCCCGCCTTCTTCACCTGGGGAAAATTAGGGGCAAAAAAATAATAATTGTCGGGGTCGTACACGTACAGCGAGTAATAAATCCCGTTGCCCCGTCCGGCGCCCTGCGAGTAGCTGCCCAACAGCTTTTCTATCGTTTCATAGCGCTCTACCCGCTCCATTACAGGCTCGCGGCCGCCGACATGCAGCTGCTGCAGAATCGGATTCTGAATAACGGTGGTGGTAATCTTGTTCACTGTATCTATGTCTCTATTGATAATCGCAAAGTTCTGCTTATTCAGCTCCACATAGGCATTGGTGACATGGCGCTTCAGGATTTCTTCTGCCTTGTAATTGCCGTAGCTGTTCAGGATCAGTATGGGCGAGATCATAATCAGAAACAGCAGAATCAGCTGCTGCTTGACGTTCAGCCTGACGATTGGCTTGAGAAAGGCAGACAACATCTGGATACACCTCCAGTTTCAATAATATAGCAAACGGATAAGCGCTTACATAGGTTTATTTTAATGGAAATGATGTTCATTTATATGTATTTTTTCGGTTAGGGGCGGATTGGAGAGGTAAGGGGGGGGAGTCACTCCGTGGAAGATTTGGACCTCCGCCTTTATAAATCCTTCGGCCACTCCAAGTGGAAAAAGGGCAACTAATTCAGCTCATTTCGCAACTCATGAGGGAATATGGCCCAATTAAGTTCCCTTTTTCCACTTAAAAATCATAATTGTTAATTTTGGGAAGGAATAAGCTCCCTTTATCCAACTAGCACTGCTCAGCTACTTCTTCAACAGGCGCTACTTAGAAAAAGACTATCAAATTTGACTGAAAAAAAAAGGAACTGTCATTAGACAGTCCCCTTGCATGATCATCTATATAGAGTGAACTTAAGATCTTTACATTAGGGACTTCGTCGGGACTACGGAGAATGTTTGGACTTCCGGCAGCTGCCCATCTACAGATTTCTTGATTGTTACCGCTGTTCGCGGTGGAAATCCGCAGACAAAGCATATGCTTACGAAGCCAGCTTTCCTGCGGAAAGCTCTCAGGCGGACGCATTCGCTCCGTAAGTATCCAAACTCCCCTCCATCCCTTTTCCCTTTTGTTAGTTTTTCAAGTTCACTCTATATAGGAACGATGATGTTTCGAACATTTTTAGAAAAGACTTTCCACTACTTCGTATAGCCGTTCAACGCCAGCCAGGACGCGCAGGCCTCTGTCCAGCTTCGGGTGTGCGGCTCCCCGCCGGCCAGGCCAAGCCCATGCTGGCCATGAGCATAGACATGAAGATCGAACGGTATATGATGACGGCTTAACGCAGCAGCAAATTGCAGGCTGTTCTCCACAGGCACCGATCCGTCATCCGAGGTATGCCACAGGAAGGCGGGCGGGGTAGCTTCCGTGACCTGAAGCTCGCTGCTAAGGCGCTTCACCAGCTCCGGATCGGGGTCTGTCCCCAGCTGATTCTCCTTGGAGCCCTGATGGGTCACTCCTTCAGCCATGGATATTACCGGATAACATAGAATCAGCAAATCCGGACGGCAGGACTTCCGTTCCAAAAGCTCTGAAGCTGCCTCGTCCCCCGCATCAAACAAGACACCGGCAGCAGAAGCTAAATGTCCGCCTGCAGAAAATCCCAGGATTCCCAGTCTGTCAGGATCTATCCCATACTCTTCAGCGCGGTAACGGATCGTGCGGAGCGCACGCTGAGCATCCCGCAGCGCATGGGGATATCCATAAGGTGCAACGCGGTATCGCAGCACAAAAGCCGAGATTCCCAGTGTATTCAGCCATTCAGCCACCGGTCCTCCTTCGTGGTCTGCACGCATGCCATACCCGCCGCCCGGACAGACAAGCACAGCGGCGTTCTTGTCACCTTCCAACAGATAAGGCGTAATCGCCGGGCAATCCTCATCGCTTGTTCCCAGCGCGCCAGGCGCCCCTTCCGGCCATAACAATATTGTCTTCATCTTCATCCCTCAAGCTTTCTTCCATTGGATAGAATTATTTCATACAGGAAATCGCTTTCTTTTCCTGCAATAAGTCTACCAAGGTCCTACAATTCATGCAATCCTGCGACGACAATGTCGGCTGCTTCCAGTACCTCCGGCTTGCCGATGCCAACCACCCCCGCATCCCTGCCGCTTTGGCGGCGGCAATTCCCGCTTCCGCATCCTCAAAAACCACACAGTCCGCAGGCTGCAGCCCGAGGCTGCGGCAAGCGGTCTCAAAGACCTCGGGGTCCGGTTTGGCACGGGATACGGTGTTGCCGTCAACAACCGCATCGAACAGCCCGGATAGCTTCAGCTTATCCAGGATGAATACGGCGTTTTTGCTGGCAGAACCCAGAGCAATGCCTACCCCCTGCTCCTTAAGCCTACCGAGATATTCGCGGACGCCAGGCAGCAGTTCTGAATCATCCAGGCGCGAGATATAGTCTACATATAGCCGATTCTTCTGTTCGGCCATCGCCGCCTTCTCCGCTTCATCGATCTCCAGGCCCCGATCCCCAGCAGAATATCAAGTGATCGCATACGGCTAACCCCTTTCAGCCTTTCGTTATGGGCCTCCGTGAATTCGAACCCGAGGTCTGCGGCAAGCGAGCGCCAGGCCAGATAATGATATTTGGCTGTGTCTACAATCACTCCGTCCAAATCAAAGATTGCACCCTTCATATGCTCCAGCATATATATTCTATCCTCTCCATTTATATAAACTTTCTGCCTTTTATCAATGTTCTGCCGCTGCCCGCTCAGCCGAGCGCAGCAGCAGCTGTGTACCCGGTCCGCACAGCTCAGCCGGGCCTCCGAATCCGGCAAAAGCCAGAGCCTCACGGTTGCCCGCTGCCGCTGTAATCACGATTTCATCACGAGTGACACGCAGTCTGTACTGGTCTCCGCGCAGCGTAACCGGCAGTTCAATCGACTGCCAATGCTCCGGCAGCGCCGGCTTCAGGCAGACGGTAGCTCCGTCGAACTGCACCCCTGCGAAGCCAAGCACCGCGGCCATCCACGCCCCGCCATTCGCTGCCGGATGTGTGCCTCCGATATAGAGATCCCCCACATATTGCTTCGATTCTCCGGTAAGATCGACAGTGGCCGTCCGCATAAAATAAGGATAACCCCAATCGGACGAGCCGATCTCGGCAGCCACCAGCGCGTAGATACATGGGCTAAGGTTGGAGCCATGCTCGGTACGCGGTTCATAGAACTCCCAGTTCGCCTGCTTCACTTTCTTAGTAAAAGCTGATTTGAACAGGTTCAGCATCAGCACAACATCCGCCTGCTTCAAGATTCTGGTGGTGGTGGCGAGCCCGTTGCCGCCGCCCCAATATTCATTTTTGTTAATCACCCGTGACCTCAGCTCCGGCAAAGTTACCTCTTCGAGCTGGAAATAACGGTCAAATTGTTCGATCAGGAGCGTATCCGGGTCCGGCTGGGGAAGATACAGCCCTTCCAGCAGAGTCTGGAATTCTGTCAGGAACGGACCTCCTGTAAATTGCCTGTACAATTCGCGGTAAGCTTCCGGGTACCTGCTCTCCAGCAATTGTGCACTGTGCAGGGCAATCTCCAGGATTTCTTTAACCAAGGCATTGGTAAAAGCGTTATTGTTCACGCGCTCGTGATATTCATGCGGACCGGTAACATCCAGAAGCTCATAGCGCTCTTTTACCGGATTGTAATAGGCATAGGAGCAGAAGAAACGCGCACATTCCCAAATGACCTCGGCCCCGCCGTCCAGCAGCAGGCTGTCGTCGCCTGTAAACTGAATGTACTGCCAAATTCCATGCACCACATCCGCACTGATATGGACCTGCTTATCACGGAAATATGTCCGCATTGGGCGGCCCGTAAAGACATCATTCACATTGAAAAGGGTGCAGGCATCATCTCCCGAATCCTGGCTCTCCCAGGCGTAGAACGCCCCAAGATACCCATATTCAGCCGCTTTGCGCCGCGCGCCATCCAGCGTGTGAATCCGGTACATCATCAGATTGCGGGCAACTCCGGGATCACTGTGCAGAAAAAAAGGCAGCATGGACATTTCTGTATCCCAGAATACCGCGCCCTTGTAGACCTGGCCGGATAAGCCCCGGGCCGGGATGGACACCTTTTCCGACACCGTAGGTGCGATGATCATCAGCTGATACATGCTGTACCTTAGTGCAAACTGCGCAGCGTTGTCCCCTGCAATGAGGCAATCGCAGCGGGACCAGCGCTCCTCCCACACTCTGCGGTGAGCCTGCAGCAGATCCCGGTACCCTGCCTCTGCCGCCGCCTGAACCGCTTGCTCTGCCAATACCTCTGGATCACCTTCCATATCCAGACCGGTATATACGGCTGCATATTTGAACCATTCATAGATTTCTCCAGCCTTGGCGTCAAAAGTCATCCTCCGCAGTGTTCCCGCCTTGGAGAGCTTCAGCCCGCCAAATTCAGACACTGACAGCTCAGCTGCAGCAACCGGAAGCCGCAGCTCCCCCGTAGTTGCGGAAGACAGCAGCACCCCATTCTTGAACACTTCCTGCTTATCCTGCAAATGGGGGCCGTTAATATCCCACACTTCACTGTCGATGCCCGTCTCAATCGTGATCCGGCAGTCCGCTGTACACTTAACAGTCTGCCTGCCGGCCAGTAAATGCAGCTCAGCCATACTGGCAAAACGCTCAGCACTGTAAATCAGCTCGCCGCCCTCCGGTATGCGGTAAATTGTCTTTCTCCAGTGAACTGCACTGCGGATATCGAGCTCCTGCTTGTGATCAAGCGGTTCAGTCTCCAGAACACTGAGGCGCTGCCCGTTGCAGACTAATACCGTGTACAACCCGTTGGGAGCATTAACCGGTTCCCGCCACTGCTCTCCGGCCTGATCGTACACCCCTGCGAGCGTCACCGCAGCCAGTTGATCCTTGCCGAACTCCTCCAGGGTGCCGCGATAGCCCATATAGCCATTTCCGGTCATGTACTTGTTGCCGTTTGTTATGATCCGGGCCTTGTCAAAACTTGAATCACGAACGGTCCAGCTCATCATGCCAGCATCCCTTCGCCCAGCGGAAGCACTGTTCCTGCGGCATCCACCTTAATCTCCTGTCCATACACCAGAATGCTTGCTGTTCCGCCTTGCAGAGCTTTGAACCCTACATGCTCACTGTTCACTGTAACGCCCAGCAGCACCCCTTCATACATCACCTGGAAGCTGTAAGAGGTCCAGCGCTGCGGCAGCGTCGGGCGGAAGGAGAGACGTTCGCCGTCTGAACGCATGCCGCCGAAGCCGTACACGATATTCATCCAGGCCGCAGCAATCGAAGTGGTATGCAGGCCTTCGCGGGTGTTCCGGTTGTAATTGTCCAGATCAAGCCGGGTCGCGAACTCGAAGAATTGATAGGCCTCCTCTTCTTTGCCGATCTCACTGGCCAAGATGGAGTGGATTGACGGCGAAAGCGAGGATTCATGAATACATCTCGGCTCGTAATATTCGTAATTGGCCCGCTTGGCTTCCAGGGAGAACTCCCCATTATATAAGAACATAAACATCAGCACATCGGGCTGCTTAATCATGTCATAGCGGTACAGCCGGTCGTAGGACCATTTGGAATACAGGGGAAAATCCGTTACAGGAATGGAATGAATATCGATGTGCGGCAGATCAAAATAACCGTCATGCTCCTCGTACACCCCGCTAGCCGGGTCAAGAGGTATCCGCATATGCTCCGCCTTGCGGCTCCAATCGGTTAATTCCTCTGTCCGGAGCCCTGTCTTCCTGATTAGTTCAGCGTAGGCATCCGGCACCTGTGCCTCCATCCCGGCTAGCATCTCCAGCGTAAATTCGAACATTTTCTTGGCCATAAGGTTAATGTAGCAGTTATTATTCACCATCAGCTGGAATTCGTCAGGAGGATTGCAGAACAAAGCCCGAAAACAGCTTGTTGCCCGTGTTCAGAGTGCCCGCCATCATGGCGGTAACACCGTCTTGTACCCCACTGCGCAGACTTCTCCACATGCCCTGGCCGCGTTCCTCATGGATGCAGCCGAAATCAAGTCCGGTGCATATCTCTACATCTCCCGAGAAATTCAGCGGCTCCAGCACAACCTGCTGCAAGCCCAGATGGGAATCTGTCATACTTACCAGCCGTGTAAAAGTGAGCCTCAGCTTCTTGCCGCTCCCCAGCAGCCAAATGAATTCGCGGCGATAGGTGCCTGTGCGGAAATTCAGCCTGCGGCTGTAATCCGCTATCCGGCAGCGGGCCAGATCCAGCTGTTCACCGTCAACCGTAAGGCGCGTATGCAGCCAGTCCACCGCATTTACCATATAACGCAGCGAACGGATCATTCCCTTGTAATGATTGCCGATCTCCAACTGCTCATGAAGGCCATTGAAGTAGCTGCCAGGCAGGGAATCCCCTCTGTAGCCCTCCTCGGCATAGCCGCGCACCCCCATATACTCGTTGGCTACCGAAAAAATCGATTCCGAGGTCCGGTTCCGCAATGGATCAAAACCTTCCTCGATAACAGCCCAGGGATCAACCTGCAGATATTTGTCTGCTACTTTTGCCATGTATGAACTCTCCTTCTCCTGAGTTGTGTCCTCCGGCTGTGTGAATCAGAAACCGTGGGACGCTCACTTCCAGCGTAGCTCCCAGGAGAAAGAAGGCCAATGTCAGCCGATAACAGAGTTATGTGCATTTTTACGGAGTTGAAAGAAACCTGCAGATTGCGTTATGATCAAAAAAGACTTTGATCCCGATTTCAGGCCAAAATCATATTAAATCTCACACCTTTGAAGTGAAAATTATCACAATGTTAAAAATTCGACACTTTTTCGGGAAAATATTCACCCATAAAGAGGAATTTCAATGTATAATTAATTTAAAATTTACTGAAAAACTGAGGGAATAAAGGGGATGTCGATTATGATAAAGGAACATTATAATGTTATCGAAGCCCACGGAAATACAAACTGTTTCTCCGAACAGAACTTTAACCGGCTTCTGGTTACAATGAAAGAGCGTATGGTGCCAGAAGGCTCTCACCTGTTTTGGGAGGGCGACTACTCGGATAAATTGTTTTATATCAAACGTGGACGTGTGAAATTAACCAAATCTACCGACGAAGGCAAAGAACTCATTCTGTATATGTATCAGGCAGGCGACATGGTAGGTCAGGCAGACCCTTTTTTCAGCACCAAGCACAGCTTTACCGCCGAAGTAATTGAAGAAAGTGAAGTGGGCGTTATCGAGCAGAAGGATCTGGAGATTCTGATCTGCCAGCATTGCGATTTTGCCATTGATTTTATGAAATGGATGGGTATCCACCACCGTCTCACACAGACCAAATTCCGTGATCTGATGATGTATGGCAAGCCTGGCGCACTGTGCTCCACGCTGATCCGGCTGGGCAATACCTATGGCGAGAAGAGCGGGGACAGCATTCTGATCAACAAAAAGATTACGCATACGGATCTCTCCAACATGATCGGTGCTACCCGTGAGAGCGTCAACCGGATGCTGAGCGATCTGCGTAAAAAAGATGCTGTGGAATATGAGAACGGCATGATTGTCATCAAGGATCTTTCGATGCTCCAGGACATCTGCCACTGTGAATTGTGTCCGAACGAAATTTGCCGCATTTAATTTCCTAATACTAATACCCTCTATTCTCCTCAATGAATCATATATGACCCGTAATTATTGCATAACTAATAGAGTGGTCAAAGGCGCCTTGTCGGGCGTCTTTTTTTATGTAAATATCACGGGCTGCTCTATTCTCAGTGTTCGGACAAGTCCCCCGCAGCGCTCATGCCAAAAAAGCCCTGCAGTCATTCGACCACAGGGCTCTGCTAAAGAGCTAGCTTACTTGTTTTTTGGTCCCGGTGATAACGCCTGGCCGTGCGGCCCGCACCGGAGAAATCAGCCAATAGGCCATGCCGACAAACACGCCCCCGCCAATAATATTGCCTAAGGTAACAGGAATCATATTATGAAACCATCCAGCCAGACTGACCGTTTCCGGATGGTTAGGCAGCAGCACCGCTACGCTAAGCAGCGTCATATTGGCTACACTGTGCTCATAGCCGCTCGCGATGAAGGCGAACAGACACCACCAGATCAGCACCAGCTTGGCAGTTTCGCTTTTGGCACGCGAGGCCATCCATAGTGCCAGGCAGACCAGCCAGTTACAGAGAATACCGCGGAAGAACAGCTCAGAGAAGGGCAAGCTCATTTTTTTGGCGGCTGCGGTGAAGATCAGATGTTCCGCCGGAGCAGCGCTAAACAATCCCGTGCCCCGGATTAGCAGAGCCAGAACCACGGCACCAGCTACATTTCCGATAAAGACGATGATCCAATTCTTCACCGTATCCCACACGCTGGTCCGTCCGGCAAGGGTGCTTACGGTGAAAAACATATTGTTTCCGGTGAACAGCTCTGAGCCGGCGAAGACGACCAGCGTCAGGGCAATCCCGAAGGACGTCCCCATAATCAGCGGCTGAAAAGGTGATTTAACCGCCGCCAGCGGTGCTCCCAGCGAAAAAATCAGAATAATACCAATACCTACATATGCTCCGGCCAACAATGCGGCAAGAAAATACTTCGGCAGACTTTCATTCATTTTGTCACGTTTGGATGCTGCCGTCTCTACGATATTTTCCACACTTTGTGTAAACACCCGTCCACCCCGCCATTCCTCATTAAAATTGATGATGCCAGCCTACAAGCTAACCGTTACACTATCTCCGTCCAGGACTACCGGGTAAACCTTCACCTTGCCGTGATCCGGGGTCTGCACTTCGCCGCTGCGCAGATCGATCTTCCAGTCATACAGCGGATCATACAGGTAGCAGCCGGAGACGATCCCCTCGGCCAGCGGACCGCCTTTGGGGTGCGGACTGCGGTTCTCTATAGCATGAATCTCTCCGTCAGAGGTGCGGAATATTGCCAGCTCCACCCCTCCCGCAACGACAACCCGGCCAATCTGCAGCAGGAAGTCCTGCACTTTGCCTACAGCATATTCTTGTGTCGCAGTTTTCATCGTGCTCTCTCCTCTTTAAGTCAGTATGGGTCAGACTCTGGTCTGCTCAAACAATGCGGTACGTGTCTCTTGGTCATCCAGCATTTTTTTCCATGGATCAGAAACCTGTGCCAGGGCAAAATCAATCCGGGCCGCCAGCTCCTTGCGGTTGTCTTCATTGTCCAGAATCACCTGCTGTATCTGTTCAAGCCCTATGCGTTCCACCCACTCAGAAGTCCGCTCCAGATAGTTGCCAGTCTCACGGTAATACTGCATAACTGCGGAGCAAACCTCAATCAGCTCTTCATCGGTTTTCACTTTGCAGAAGGAGTCCGCGATCCGCGGCTTGATTCCGCCGTTACCGCCAATAAAGATCTCCCAGCCGCCATCGTTGCCGACGATACCGATATCCTTTGTGCAGGATTCCGCACAGTTGCGCGGGCAGCCATTAACCGCCATTTTGAACTTGGCCGGAAAATCAAGACGTTCGTATTTGCGCTCCAGCAGCGCCCCCATACCCATAGAATCCTGAGTGCCAAACCGGCAGAACTGGGAACCTACACAGGTTTTTACGGTACGGAGCGATTTCGCATAGGCATAACCCGATGGCATATCAAGCTCTTCCCATACTTTAGGCACATCCTCTTTTTTGACCCCAATCAGGTCCAGACGCTGTCCGCCGGTTACCTTCACTACTTTTACATCATATTTCAAGGAGACATCGGCAATCCGCTTTAAATCCTCCGGTGTAGTTACCCCGCCATACATGCGCGGCACAACCGTAAAGGTGCCATCCTTCTGAATATTCGCACTCATCCGTTCATTGACGAAGCGCGATTCCTTCTCATCCTCATGTGTATCCGGGTAGAGCATACCCAGATAATAGTTCACGGCCGGACGGCATTTCGAGCAGCCCTCAGCTTGCTTCCAGCCCAGTACATTCATGACCTCTTTGGTCGTTTTCAGGCCTTTTGCGGTGATTTCGGCTACAATTTCGTCCCGGCTCAAGGTGGTGCAGCCGCAGATTCCCTGCTTGGCGCTCTGCTGGAAGCTGTCCCCAAGGACAAACTGCAGGATCTGCTCAACAACAGGCTTACAGCCGCCGCAGGAACGGGTAGCTCCGGTGCAGGCTTTGATCTCATCCACAGTCGTGAAGCCATTCTCCGTAACGGCATCGACAATGGCTTTTTTGGTCACGCCGTTGCAGCCGCAGACAATCTCTTCATCCGCCATCGTCTCTACCGACATGCCCTTCTTCGCACTGCCTCCGCCGCAGCAGCCGGTGCCCATAACCTCGCTGTAAATCTCGTCGGTCATCTCCGCACCCTGCTTCACCAGCTTCTGCAGATTGGCCGATTCCGTGACATCACCGAACAGCACTGCACCGACGATAATGTTATTTTTGAGCAAAATCTTCTTGTAGGTCCGCTTCCATTCATCCTTGGCCGAGATGACCGTATGCTCAGCGGTTTCCGTGAACTCACCGGCTGAGAAAACATCTACTCCGGAGATTTTCAGCTTGGTGGCTACAACTGAACCTTCATAAGGCTGAGTCTGTACACCGCAGAGGTGCTTCGCAAGCACACTTCCCTGCTCGAACAGCGGTGCTACCAGACCGTAGCAGATACCTCTGTGCTCCGTACATTCGCCAACGGAATATACACCCGGCATCGAGGTTTGCAGATAATCATCGACTACAATCCCGCGGTTAACCGTAATGCCGCTCTCTTGGGCCAGCAGCGTGTTAGGCTTAATCCCAACGGCCATAACGACAAAATCCGCTGCCAGTTCCGTTCCGTCACTAAAACGCAGTCCGTTAACACGTTCGTCCCCGGTCAGTTCAATTGTCTGTTTGCCCATAGCAAATTTCACGCCCTGGCGCGCAAGCTCCGCCTGAAGCATAGAGGAAGCATTGTGGTCCAGCTGCCGTTCCATCAGATCCTCCAGCAGATGCACGACCGTAACATCCATGCCAAGGTTCACAAGTCCTTTTGCCGCTTCCAGCCCCAACAGTCCGCCGCCGATAACCGCCGCTGTACGGTACTGCTTGGCAGCTGCAATCATGGCATCGCAATCCGCGATATCACGGAAGCCTACTACGCCTTCTTTGTCGCTGCCCGGTACAGGCAGAATGAACGAATTCGAGCCTGTAGCAATGATGGCCTTGTCATATGGAACCGACATCCCGTTATCTGTGATAATCTGCCGCGCCGCTTCATCAATCCGGATCACGGTCGTTCCTGTGTGCAGCGTGATATTGTGATCCGCATACCACTGGCGGTCATTCAGCACGATCTCCTCTATCGTTTTACTTCCTTCAAGCACATAGGACAGCATAATCCGATTGTAATTGGGATGCGGCTCACTGCCGAATACAGTAATATCATAAGCGCCGCCGAGCTTCAAAATCTGCTCTATCGTACCTACACCTGCCATACCGTTACCAATGAGTACTAGCTTTTCTCTCTCCACTGTCATTGTTGTGCCCTCCTTAAACCATCTGCATTTCATCACAACACACCTGATAGTGAAATTATACTGTTGATTTTCGAAAAGACTTTGTGATTGCAATCACATTAAATGTGAAGACTTTCACATAATTCAGTAGGTTAACCGTTAAGCCTTTTGGACAAAAAAATGCCAGATTCCCAAGCATAGGAGCAAAAGAAATCCGGCGCTATCCTCCTCAACTAACGCAGCACAAGTGCTACCTCCAAGGTATCCTGGGGTCTAAGCTTCATGTCGATTCCACTGTCCAGCAGCTGCTTGCCGTTGACCTTCAGCGTCCATGCCTCATTGCTGAGCGGCTTGTAATCCATAACGCTTATCACTGTCTTATTATCCTCGGCCAATAAAACCATACCGCTGCTCTTCAGCACACCCCGGACGGACAAATCCTCGGAATACGGCAGCACATACGAATGAGTCATTTCCGGCTGCTCGCTTCCGCCATTCACGGTAAAAATGACCGGCTGCTGCTCGGCCCCGGCTGCCGCAGGTTCTGCCGCAATAAGTATGCTGTCGCTGCGGTCAACACCGCTGTTCCAATCCGTTATTTTTTTGCCGTTCAATTGTATTTCCCAAATCCACTCAGGACTCAGAGATACTTTGTTGACCGTCAACAGACTGTACCCGTCTTCCGCAAATGTGGCTACCCCACTCTTCTTAAGCAGTTCAATCAGCGGTATGCCGTCCTTAAAGGCCTCGCTTACTTGTCCCCCCGAGCTTCCGGCCAGCTCGCTGTCACCGGCACGCACCGAAAACGCAGGTCCTGCATTTCCGGCTCCGCCGTTGTTCCCTTCGGTCTGGGCGCCAATAACCGAAGAGCAGCCGCCCGTTATTGCAATTATTAATATTCCCAGCCAAATGCGCCACACCCATTTCGCGGACATTTCCGGCACCGCCTTCTTCCGCCCGCTCTCAGTCTCCGCTGCTGCTCAGGCATGTCTTGATGATGTACATAGTCTTTTTAAGAATAACGTAAACGGGTGCCATTCTCAAATCTTCCTGCCGCCATTCCTAAATATATGAAGCCTCATATTTAAAAAAAGTCCCCTAAGGGACTTGTGGATTGCTCAAGGTTCTATTGGTAACGCAGGAACAGGATATTATTCTCCAGATGGACATGCTCAAAGGTCATTCCCTCCAGCTCTTCAAGCCGGGCATAGGTGAGACGATAGGTGGTGCAGGCGTGCTCCGGCGGTGTGTAATCATTGGTAACTCTCCGCAGCTCGCGCAAAATATCGCCCGCCCCGTCATGCTCCGCTTCCAGCGTACGCAGAAGTCCACGCAGCTCAGTCAGGCTGTCCTCTGTAGGATTCTTCTCATAATCCAGCATTTTGGGGAACTCGCTTTCTTCTTCCTTGGCCGTATGCTCCAGCAATTCCTCCCGCAGCGTATGGAACAGCCGGTGCACTTCCGCCAAATGCGGGGAATCCTCACCGTGTACGCGGAAGACCTTGGTCACATTCTGGGCAATCAGCGGGAGCTCCTCGCGCAAATATCTGTGATGCTTATTGATAATGTATTCGACCAGCTCTTCTGACGAAGCTTCATTCCAAGCCGTATCTTCTTCCAGCACCGGATGTTCGGCCCGCAGCTTGTTCAGATCCTCGAGCACTGCTCCCGTATCAAGCCCTTTTTCTGCTGCAGCCTCTGCCAAAGGTTTTGCGCCTCCGCAGCAGAAATCGATCCGCTGCGCCTTGAAATAATCCGCCGCTTTGGGGAATTGAAGGACGATATCTCTAACCATCGCTTCACCGGAAAAATGGACGGAGCCCTCCGTCACTGTATTGTTAAATTGTTTGGCCGTCATGCTGGCCCCTCCCTTACGTTGTTGGTTTAGGTTTTCTTTTTACCCTCTTACCTTAACGCTGGCGGAAGTGGCTGCTTGTGATTGTACGCACTAAATATAAAAAATTTTAATGAACGTCAGAAACTCAAGCATAATTTAGTAAGATAAGTTCAACGATTATATCTTCTCTACATCCGCACATGTAAAATATATTTGACATTATGAATGGTATATATTACATTTTAATCGAGGTGATGGGATGGGGAAAAATTTAAGGCTGAAGGCCGCCAGAGCGGCAAAAGATATGTCGCAGAAGCAGCTGGCAGATGCTGTGGGAGTTACCAGACAGACAATTATTGCTATCGAGAACGGTGACTACAATCCCACGATCAGATTGTGCATTGATATTTGCTTAACCTTGGGCAAGACGCTGGATCAACTTTTTTGGGAGGGTGCTGAGCATGGGGAGAACTAATCTGGACGAAAGACAATTGCAAAAAAAGCACAAGGCGGGGAATCAGGCGTTTATCCTGCTGGCCTTCCTGCTGCTCGCGGATATGGGTCTGCAAAATTACGGAATTCATTGGCTTGAATATCCCCTGAGCAACTACGTTATTTTTCTTGTTGGTGTGGGTTCTTACCTGGTGCGGATCATCTGGAACGGTTCCTATGTAGGGCCGGGCAGCGGGAATCTGACGGCTAATGGCAGAAGCATATTGGGTGCCGTTCTGGCCATTCTTGTCGCATTATGCGTCATCACCGCCGCCTGGATGGGCTCATCCGGAAAAACATCTGGCGGCACCGGACCGGCCATTCTGATGATTTTTACAGCTGTTGGACTGGTTATCCTGGGTACGGTGTTCTGGATCAGATGCAGAAACAACCGGGAGGATGCTTAATATTCCGATTGCCCTGATTTTAGCCCGGCACTGTACAACTTATCCTTTGCAGCTTTCATGACGTATCCGCTAAGCACAACAAATACACAACAAAAAACACCCCTTAATCGAGGTGTTTTCTTGACGATATTCCCTTGCTCATGGCTCTATTTCACATTTGCCCGCATATACGTCCGCTTGCCCTGCGCATCCTTCAAATAAGGACCCAGCCCGGCAAAACGCGAGTGGTCGACATAGACGCCAGTCATCCAGCGGCCTTCGGTCAGGCCTCCGTTCCACTGCAGCACCAGATCGGGAGCAGCGATCCACTCCTGATACACCCGGATGTTCGCTTCCTGGTATTCTTTGCAGCGCTTGCCGTTTTCAATCAGGCGCTGTTTGGTCAGATAGGTAGGTACGAAGTATGTGGAGATCGTATCCAGATCGGCCTCATCCAGAAAAGCCTCCTCACCCAGATAGGGCTGGAAGAGCACGGTATTTTCATACATCGACCAAATCACTGCCTGCAGCACCATGCTCTGCCGGATGCCATTATGATAGGTGAATCTGCGCTGCTGCCCAGAGGATGGAAAAGCCGGACCTGCCGAAGGCTCCAGGCAATGACGCTCACAACCGATACATTTCCAGCCCGCCTGGCTCTGAATCCATTTTTGAAAAACACTGCCGCTATCGTTATCCCCTTTATATAAGGAAGAGATGATCTCATAAGGTACCCCAATCCAGTCGTTCCACAAGGAATCGGGAAGGTGGCTGTGAAGCATGAACAGCACTTTGTCGTAAATTAGCTGCACCCTGATTGAAGCACTCTCCAGTTCGGCAACATCTTTTTTTCCATAGGTTATTTCCCGGGAAAACAAGGTGGTTGTCATCTTCCTCGCCTCCTAAAAGTTTTGTTGGCATTAGCCTGAAAATGATATACTTTTTCTGTTAACGTTGCCATATTCAACTATATCAGAATTTTACATGTGCATGTGCCATACGACAGAGATAGGCGGCAACTTTTTTCTATTATATTATATTCTGACATGTTATGTGCATTTTTATTTTGCGGCAGTTTGAAAAAAGCCCCGCTCTCCATCCGGAAAGGGGGCTATCTACAGGACATTTAAGCGGGTGCTATTCGACCCAGCTCTCCGCCCATGACTGAATTTGCTGCATAACCGGCTCAAGCGCGCGGCCTTTAGTTGTTAGTTCATACTCGATGCGTACGGGTGTTTCCGGGTACACATGGCGTACCAGAATTCCTTCACACTCCAGGTCCTTCATTCGTTCGGACAACATCTTATCGCTCATCGACGGGATTAGACCGGAAATATCCTTGAACCGTTTGGGTCCGCTCATCAATGTCTGAATAATAAGTCCATTCCAACGTTTACCTAAGAAGGAGAAGGCCGATTCGAATCGAGGGCACATCGTCAATTGATGTTCTTCCATTATTCTCACCTCTCACTTTCGAAACTTACTATAAGTTAGTATATATAATTTTAACACATTTATAACCTAATGAACATCGTTTGGCAAAAAAAAGTTCAATCCTCTAAGTCTTGCCGCAGTTTCCTCCCCGCTATCGCCTCAGACACAACATATGCGAGGTCATCATTGCTGTACAGGGACAGCACCCCAAGCACGGTATCGTCGGAAATAAATCCCGCTTCATCCATGGGCACAGTCAGTGACAGCGCATGGCTCAGCGCCGCATTTCCTTCCTGCTGCGGATAGGCCTGAAGATACAGGGCATGCGGGTCCAGCTTGTTGTTCACACACCACTGGGCAAAAACCAGGATCATCATTTCCTCATCCCGCTTGTAGCTCTCGATGATTTGTTCTTCCGTGGATTTGCGGTAATCATCCATGTTGTTCCCTCCTTTCTGCTCCTTCATCAATCGGCTAATTTCGCCGCCAGCTCATGGCTGGACAGGACGGCTGAAGCGGATATGCCGCATTGCAATGGTGCCTCCATGCTGTTCAAAAAATGATGCACCACACCACTGAAGCCCCTGCGTTCAAGCACGGTATCCCAGCTCCCGGAATGCTGTATGCGCGGCAGTGAGCCTTTCTCGTACAGCGTTGCCCGCTCCATGTCCACAACCTCTACAGACCTGCCATTGCCGTGCAGCTCCAGCTTCTCCAGGTCTGCACCCGCATCCCGTACCATGCTGTACATACCGGTCGCCCCCTGATTCCAGCCCAGCATCCCGGAAGCTTGCAGCAGCCGGCCGGTCTCGTCAGCCTTCAGACTGCTGTGCAGCAGTCCGGCATCTCCCCCGCATAACCAGAGCAGCAGATCCAGCATATGGATCAGATCGTCATGGACGGTCTCACGGCTGGAGCCGGATTGCAGCCTGGTCCGGTGCTTGAACGCCTGGCAGGCGCTGATGCCGCCTGTTGTATCCAGCCAGGCTTTGGCGTCCGTATACATGGGCGCGTAGCGGCGGTTGAAGCCCACACCCAGCAGCAGCCCCTTCTCTTCAGCGAAGCCGGCCATCCGGCGGGATTCTTCCAGATCATAGGACAGCGGCTTGTCCACATATACCGATATTCCATGATTTAAACATTTCATAACAATATCATAATGTGTGGGGGTTGGGCTATGCACAAATACCGCATCCGGCCCCCAGGACAGCAGCTCATTCAGATCCGTAGTGCCTCTGGGAAAACGGTAAGAATGGACAACCCCCTGCACGGTGGACGGCGAATGGCTGAGCACCCCTACCACTTCTACCTGATCATGGCGGGAAAGCAGCGGCAGATAGACTTTGCGGGCGATGTCGCCGAGGCCAACCATTGCCACCTTTGTGCGTCCGGTAATTTTCATAAGCATATCTCCCTTGATTGCGTGTAGTTCCTTTTCCTTTTAGACGTATTATACCGTGACAAGCCGCGGCAACAAATGATCTTTGCTTCATTAAAAGCATTTTTTTCAGTATGATGAGATGAATGAAGGACAGAAAGGGCATAGTAGAATGAGAAAATGGCTGACGGTATTGCTGTATGTTTCGGGGATTTTCCTCGCGTTTATCTACAGGTATGACATCCTGGCCTGGCTGCGGCAGGACCATAATGTCTTTCTGGGCCTCGGTGCCGCCACTTTACTGGCGCTGTTCCCTGTGGTGCCTTATAAGCTGATTATCGGGATATACGGTTATGCCTATGGAAGTCTGACCGCTGCCGTGATTTGCTGGAGTGCCTCCACCCTGGCCGGGGCGATGATCTATGGTATTGTTAAATACATGTTCCAGGCAAAAGCCGGCAAATATCTGACTTCTGTACCTGCCCTGGGCAAGTTTACATCCGCCGTGCAGCGGAGGCCGTTTGCCGCTGTGGTCCTGGCCCGGCTGGCTCCTGTCATCCCGCAGATGGCGGTTAACATTTACGCGGGGGCTGCCGGTTTACCCTTTTGGAGCTATCTCACCGCATCCGGACTCGGCAAAATCCCCGGCATCGCCTTATATGCTTTTCTCGGAGGCCAGCTCTTCGACCATCCTCGGACCGGCCTGATGGCTATCCTTATATATGTGGTTGTGCTCGCTCTGGCTGTATTAGCGCTCCGCCCGCGGTCGCTTTGGACCAAGGATTGACGAAATAGCCTGGAATGGCGGCCTGGTGGCAGGCTGCACCTTTTTGTTTTATAATCACATTGTGATCTATTTAATTGCAATCTATGAATGGAGGGATATTCATGAGTGATATTCAAGCTGACAATATACGCAGTAAAACAGAAAAAGCTACATTTGCCGGGGGCTGCTTCTGGTGCATGGTATCTCCTTTTGAAGAATTGCCGGGGATTGTCGAGATCGTATCCGGGTATACCGGCGGACATACCGTTAACCCGACCTATGAGGAAGTCTGCTCAGAAACTACGGGACATGTGGAAGCGGTGCAGATCACCTTTAATCCCGATATTTTCCCATATACCAAGCTGCTGGAGCTGTTCTGGCAGCAGATCGACCCTACCGATGCCGGCGGACAATTCTATGACCGTGGAACTTCATACGGCACCGCCATCTTCACCCACTCCGAAGAGCAGCGGCAGCAGGCGGAAGCCTCCAAGGCGGCGTTGCAGGCCAGCGGACGTTTCTCCGCTCCGATTGTGACGCCGATTCTGCCGGCCAAGCCGTTTTACCGTGCGGAAGAGTACCACCAGGGTTACCATCACAAGAATCCCGGCCACTATAAACGGTACCGCCAGGGCTCCGGCCGGGACGCCTTTATTGAGGAGCATTGGAAGCACAAGGAAGATAAAGCTAGTCTGAAGGAGCGGCTGACTCCGCTGCAATTTGAAGTCACTCAGAACAATGCAACCGAATCCCCTTTCCGCAACGAGTTCTGGGATCATCACGGGGATGGCATCTATGTGGACATTGTATCCGGAGAGCCGCTGTTCAGCTCCCAGGACAAATTCGATTCCGGCTGCGGCTGGCCCAGCTTCACCCGTCCGATCCGTGACTATTCGGTCAAAGAGAAAACCGATCTCAGCCATCTGATGATCCGCACCGAAGTCCGCAGCAAAACAGCCGATTCCCATCTCGGGCATGTCTTCAACGACGGTCCCGGTCCGAATGGCCTGCGTTACTGCATTAATTCAGCGGCATTGCGTTTTGTTCCAAAAGAAGATCTGGAAAAAGAAGGCTACGGTGAGTACCGCGCACTGTTCCAACAGGCGTAACGAACCGGTGTGGCCGGCATTTCTGCCGTCGTTTCCGGGCAAAGCAGCCTTCGGCGCTTTAACAACGGCATTT
>NZ_FNGM01000007.1:120845-135418 GCF_900102965.1 Paenibacillus jilunlii
GCTTTAACAACGGCATTTTTGCCGTTGTTTCCGGCCAAAACGGTACCCGTTTCAGCGAGAAATAGAAGGATAGTGTATGGCGCGAAGCATATAAATTCTTATATTTGAACAAAACGGCTGCACCGTCCAGAAATGGACAGCGCAGCCGTTTTTGATTTTAGGATTAGGCTCTTTTCTTACACCGTGTTATCCCCATGTCCGCCGGACCTTCTGGTTTCGGCCCGGCGGCACACACAAGTGGAAACTTAAATCCCCTGCACCCCGCTTCCCCGTAAGCGCTAGTTGGAAAAAGGATCACTAATTCGGCAGTTTCCCAGCCTTACCGCCGAATTTGCCTACATTAACTCTACTTTTTCCCACTATTCCCTCTTCAGAAGGCTGTTTGCGTCCATTTAAGTGTACTAATTCCAACTCGCTTATCCCAAGGAGTATAGGTGTACAAACTAATCTGTAGGATTTCTGCTGCACAGCACAGATATTACTCCGGCTTTTTATCGTCAGACTCTTCTTCAACCTGCACAGATGCAGGCTGTTCATCCGCCTTTTGCGGCAGCGGCTGATGCGGCTCCCGGTTGGCCATCCGCGTACGCTCTGCCCTTTCATGACCCCGCGGCTTGGCTTTTCTGCGGAACCAGAGCACAAACAACACCACAATGGCAGCTATAATCAATACCGGGAATGCGGCCGCCAGGAATATGAAGATCCACTGAAACATTACGGACAGCGCATGCAGACTGCCTTGAAGCGCATCCGAAGCCCGGTTCATAAGCGGGCCTTGCTCTTTGGTCTTTGTAATATTCAAGCTTTCATCGGTCTGATACAATCGAAGCTCAACCGTGGAAAAAGAGACATTCTGGTCAATATAGCGCATTCTGCCCTTGATCGTTTCAATTTCTTCCTGAATGGCACCGAGCTGGTTCGCAAACGCCACAAGGTCGGCGGATTTGGTTGCCTTTTTCATAAACTCGATATATTGGCTCTCCATCAGCTGCTTGGCTTTGAGGCGCGACTCCAGATCTACATATTCCTCAGAAACGTCCTGACCCTGAATCTGACGCTGAAGCTTTTCGTTTTTGATTTTTTCCAGGCTGCTCAGAAAGGAAGAAAACCCGGACGCCGGCACCTTAAGAATAAAAGTTCCGCCCCGCTCATACTCGGATGTGCTCTCCGAAAATTCAATAATATAACCATTTGCAAGGGTCACCATATTCCGGACCTCTGTCTGCGCCGCAGCATAGTCCTTCACTTCCATGGTGAGATTGGCGTGATAGATCAGCTTTTTGTTCAGTCCTGCCACAACGTCGCTTCCTGTAAAACCAGCTGTTCCTTTTGACGTCTGTGCTGGGTCCGTGCTGTTGACAGCTGAGCTTCCGCCCCCGTCCTTGGTCCCTTTAGCGGCGGGTGCCTCAGCTTCACTGGTCATTGCCTGCACTGCAGCGCCTGCTGAAGCGTTCTGCGCCGCACCGCCGTCTGAGCTTTCCTCCGTACTGGCAGTATCCGCCTTCATAAGCGAATTCCCCGCCGCATCGTTGTTTCCTCCAGACCCGCACCCTGCCACAACCACCGCAAACATCAATAATCCCAATAGATAAAACAGATAATGCAGACCCCTTTTTTGCATCCTCATTCCTCCAAAAGTGTAGTGGAAACTCCGCTTCTGTCGTGCAGATTACTGACGCGTAAGCTTTTTGTCTCTAGGCTTTCCGCGTTATACTCTTTGACGTTCCAAAAGCTGGAAGGTTGCAGAAAAGCAGTAAATTTTCCAGTTCATCAGTCCGGGTCCCCCCGTTTGCGAGCGTTTGCATTATTTGCTAAAATAAAGATGTCTGTGAAGACGAAAAACACCAATAACCCTATATTCACAAGGAATAAGGGTTAGGTCCTGCCCGGACAAGCTCCACCTTGCCGGTCAGATCATGCTTCAGTTCGGCTGCCGCCATTCCACGACAAGGGGAGGTGATACCCTCATGGCAAAAGACGTTCAATGCGCAGTGAATTCCTGCACCTACTGGGCAGAGGAAAACAAATGCAATGCCGAATCCATCTTTGTTGCTTACCACAGCTCAAAACAGCCTTCAAATGCTGAGGAAACAGACTGCAAAACCTTTGAAAGAAAATAAGTCAAGATTAGAAGGGACCCTTCACGGTCCCTTCTTGCTTATTCCCATTCTAACAAGATTGAGAATGATTATCAAGCGTTATTCTTCCGCACGTTTGTTGCTGCCAGCACCATGTTGCGCAGCGCCGCTTCTGTCTCCTCCCAGCCCCGTGTCTTCAGTCCGCAGTCCGGATTAATCCAGAATTGTCCGGCATCCAGCACACGCAGGGCGCGCTCAATATTTTGAGTCATCTCCTCTACTTCAGGTACACGGGGGCTATGAATATCATAGACACCCAGACCAATTCCTTTATCATAGTCATCATCTTCAAAAGCGGCGATCAGCTCCCCATGGCTGCGCGAGGTTTCAATAGAGATGACATCGGCATCCATGGCCGAAATGGCCCCGATCATATCGTTGAACTCGCTGTAGCACATATGGGTATGCACCTGCGTGGTATCCTTCACATGATTGGTTGCCACCCGGAAGGACCGCACCGCCCAATTGAGATAATGCTCATGGTCCTCTGCCTTCAGCGGCAGCCCTTCACGGATCGCCGGCTCATCCACCTGGATCATCTCGATGCCGGCATCCTCCAGCGCCTGCACTTCATGGCGGAGGGCCAGCGCTATCTGCTTGGCGACCTCTTCCCGGCTGAGATCATCGCGGACGAATGACCAGTTCAGGATCGTTACCGGCCCGGTCAGCATCCCTTTTACCGGGAGCCTCGTCAGCGACTGGGCATAGACGCTCTCCTTAACAGTCATGGGCTGAATAAAAGCGACATCCGCATAGATGACCGGAGGCTTCACACAGCGGGAGCCATAGGACTGCACCCAGCCATTCTGGGTAAACAGATAACCGGCCAGCTTCTCGCCGAAGAACTCGACCATGTCTGTCCGCTCGAACTCCCCGTGGACCAGCACATCCAGGCCCAGCTCCTCCTGAAAAGTGATCGCCTCCGCAATTTGGCGGCGGACGAATGCGTCATAGCGCTCCTCGTTCCATACGCCTTTGCGCCATTTGAGGCGCGCCTGCCGCACCTCTGCCGTCTGCGGAAAGCTGCCGATGGTTGTCGTGGGCAGCAGCGGCAGCTTCCACTTCGCCTGCTGCAGCTTCACGCGCTCTGCAAAAGGCAGGCTGCGGCTGTCCGGAAGCGCGTCCAGCCGGCGGACCTGTTCCGCTACATCCTGGCGCCCGCGTTCAGGAAGGGCGCGGAAGGCGGCCAGCGCTTCCCGGCTCTCCGCAAGCTGCGCCGCAGCGTTTCCGTTCTCGCCGCCAGCGGCGGCGGCGAGCAGCCCAAGCTCTGCCAGCTTCTCGTCAGCGAAGGCCAGCGCCTGCTTCACGGCAGGCTTCAGCTTGCCTTCGCTCTGCACGGTTACCGGCACGTGCAGCAGACTTGAGGATGGCTGGAGAATCAGCCGGTCCAGCGGGACATGCGCCGCCAGCTTCTGGATCAGCCCGAGCTTGGCATCAGGGTCGGCGCGCCAGATGCTGCGCCCGTCGATAATGCCTGCACCCAGCCATTTACCGGCCGGCCAGCCCAGGCGTTCAATCGCTTCCAGATTGGCGCCGCCATCATGGACGAAGTCGAGGCCAATGGCTTGTACCGGCAGCTCCAGCAAGGCTTCCAGCGGCTCCGCCGCTTCAAAATAGGTCTGCAGGATCAGCTTCAGCCCGGGTACTGCAGCGGAAATCGCGCCATAGATGGTCTTCAGCAGCGCAATATCTTCCGGAGCCAGCCCGGTAACGACCGCCGGTTCGTCGATCTGCACCCAAGCAACGCCTTCCTGCTCCAGCTCCTGCAGCAGCTGAATATAAACCGGCAGGAAGCGCGCGGCAACTTCTCCGATGTCCGCTGCCGGGAATCCCTTAGACAGCTTCAAAAAGGTATAAAGTCCAACTATAACCGGCTTGCCTTCAATGCCAGCCTGCGATTTGGCGAAGCGGTAGGCGGCCAGCGGTTTGTTCTCTGTAAGCTGCGGGGTAAGGCTGCCGATTTCCGGCACGATGTAGTGGTAATTGGTATTGAACCATTTGGTCATCTCGCAGGCCGGGGCGTATGCATTGCCGCGGGCCATTGCGAAATACAGATCGAGCGGAACGGCACCGCCGGTGTAAGCATAACGCTGTGGTACAACGCCGAACATTACCGCGGTGTCCAGCACATGATCGTAGAAGGTAAAATCATTCACCGGAATCAGATCAATACCGGCCTTTTGCTGCGACTGCAGATGCTGAAGCTGAATATCCGCCATTTGGGCAAGGAATTCCTGCTCCCCTATTTTGCCGGACCAGTAGGCCTCCAGCGCCTTTTTCCACTCGCGGTTTTTACCGATTCTCGGGTACCCCAGATTGCTGGTTGTAATCTTGTTCGTCATGATATTCTGCTCCTCATCTATCCCTTTTTGTTCGTTCGAATCCAAAGTGTTCTGTACTTCATCCCTTAATCTGATGCCATCATACTGTACCCCTTTCGCCATCTGCAACAGATTCCGGCCTCTTTCGGTTATACACATTGGCTATAGCAAAACAGCAGCCGGGAGGATATTGCACTGAACCTGGATGGAAACTCACGCCAAAATAGCCCCATAAAGTGAGGCTAGACATGGATGCTGATTCAGGTACTTTGCGAGGACCCCTATATATAGTTAGGCGGCACCCTCCAATGGGCGCCGCCTTTTTTGCTCTTTTCTATTTTAGAACCATACCAGGTAAACCACCGCAGCCAGAATAATCCGGTAGATGGCGAACGGCATCAGCTTGATCCGGTTGATCAGCTTCAGGAAGAAGCGCATGGACAGCAGCGCAAACAGAAAGGCGCTGATGAACCCGGCAATGAAGAACGGCAAGGCATCCAGGGTGAAATACTGCCAGTTCTTCAGCAGCGATACCAGACTGGCTCCGGCCATGATCGGCACAGCCATAATGAAGGTGAAATCGGCGACAGCACGGTGGCTCATGCCCAGCAGAACACCGCCGGAGATCGTCGAACCGGACCGCGAGAACCCCGGCCAGAGTGAGAGACACTGGATCAGGCCGACCGATAGCGCCTGCCTATATGTAATTTGATCGACACTCTCCGTTTTGATCTTTTTGGGGGCAAACAGGTCCGCGCAGATCATCAGAACAGCTCCGGCAACCAGACCTATCAGCACCGTGGAGGTTGAGAATAAATACTCATCAATAGAATCCTCGAACAGAAAACCGAGCACGCCGAAAGGAATGAGGCCTACAATAACCTGCGCCAGCTTCAGCCGGCCCGTGGTTTCAACTGCTGGCTGGCCTTCCGGCACCGCTGTCAGCTCCTTACGGCTGAAGCGCTTCAGTCCCAGCAGATCGATGAACCGGTTGCGGAAGATCACGACCACAGCCAGGATCGAGCCTAGCTGGATCACGACCTTGAAGGTGTTCGCTGTGTATTTTCCGAGGAATTCCTGTGATTTCAGCCACATATCATCGACAATAACCATATGGCCTGTGGAGGATACCGGAGCAAATTCGGTCAACCCTTCTACAATTCCGAGAATGATAGCTTTAATAATAGTCAGCAGCTCCATGAATTCTCCTCCTAAAAGTTTTGTGAGCAAAGCGTTGCCTTGATCAGTGTTTGCTAGCCGCGGGCTTTGCCTGCGGTATGGCGTTTGCGAAGATACAGCAGACCCAGCACGAGAACTCCTCCGGCAAGCAGGACATATACAACACTGGAATACGTATCGATATAACCCCCAATATCCTCCCACGACTCGCCGAGTGCAGCCCCCAGGAGGATCAGAAGCGTATTCCAGCCCAGCGTGCCGATTGTCGTAAACAGCATGAAGAGTCCAAACTTCATTCCCGACATGCCTGCCGGAATCGAGATCAGGCTGCGCACCAGCGGCACCATCCGGCAGAACAGCACTGTCCAGTAGCCGTATTTGTCAAACCAGGCATCCGCTTTGCGGATATCGCTTTTTTGAATCCGGATCCATTTGCCGTAGCGGTCCACGATCCGTTCCATTCTGCTGACATCCAGCAGCCGGCCAATCCAGTACAGAATCACCGCTCCAAGCAGCGAGCCTGCCGTTGAGGCGATCAGCACACCGGGAATCGTGAGCCCGGAAGTCGTGGTCATAAATCCGCCAAACGGCAGGATGACCTCCGAGGGAATCGGCGGGAAAATATTTTCCAAGGCCAGCATCAGAAAAATTCCGGCATATCCGAACTGCTCCATGATATCTGTAATCCATGTTTTCATTCATGTCCCTCCGTTAGATGAGATTTTTCTTGAGGTTGCGCAAATAGCGGCTGCGGATGAAGAAGAAGTACAGCGTCTGGGCAGCCAGATAACCAATCAGTACGGCCCCGGTCTCGGCAGCGATGGACAGATAGAACAGCCGCTGCAGCGCAATAAAAGCAAATAGGCTGTGCAGAACCGCCAGCAGCACCGGAACAAAAAACATAAGCGCCAGCTGCAGCGTGGCAATACGGTCCAGCTCCCGGTCGGTCAGGCCCATTTTCGACAGGGTCGAATACTGCAGACGGTCATGATCCAGGTCCATATAAAGACGGAAATAGAGAAAGCTGCCTGCCGCAATGAAGAATACTGTCCCGACCAGCAGCGAAGCGAACAGCATCGTGCTGTACAGTGTGCGTTGAATTTCGAACAAGGTGCCGCTGATTACGACAGCATAAGGGGACTTCGCTTCATAGGGCACTTTTCCTGTAGCGGCCAGCTCAGAGGCTACCCCTGCCGTGCGGGGAAAATCCTCCATATAGAATCCGGTATACCAGTCCTGGTGCACCGGGACAATTCCGCTGTACAGGCTGTCGCTGACCACCAGTCCGCTGAAGTCCCCGCCGCCTCTGCCGTCCAGCTCCGGGAGCAGATATTCGGCAATGGGCACATGCTGCGTATAGCCAATCTCTTGAATCCGGATTCCTTGCTTGAGCGAATAGGTTGCTTTGAACCGCGCAGCGGTCAGGCTGCGGTCACGCTGGGAACCGATCATCACCAGTCCTTCGTTCCCCTCAAGCGGCGGCTCATTTGAACTGAAGCCTGCATGCCGCAGGGCAAGCTTGTAATTACTGTATGACATCAGCGGGAGCTGTTTCGTATGGTCAGGACCGGTCTGTGAGACTATAGCCGCGTATTTAAGCGGAATCCGCAGGGTTTCGTAAGGCAGGCCCAGCCGCTCCAGCTCTGCGGTAATCCCCTGCAGGTCCCGCTTTTCCGGGGAAGCGTACCCGCCCCCCTTAGCCACATAACCGACAGCCGCAGGATAATCCAGCTTCAGCTCCCGTGACAATGTGTGGATTGAGGCGAACACGCCGACTGAGGTGAAGGAGACCGCTGATACAATGGTGACCATAAAAAACATCCGGCCATTGTCCTTCCAGCGGTACGACAGTCCCGAAAATGTCAGGATGTGCGTATGCTTCCAATAGAAGCGGCGGAGCTTCCGCAGCACCCCCACGATATACAGGCTGAGCTGTGTGTAAAAAAGATAAGTGCCGCAAACCGTGATCAGCACAACAGGGAACATCATGATCTCTACAGTTGTGGCTGTTGTTGCAGCTGCCAGACCATATCCGGCCAGCAGCAGCAAACCGGATAATAACGCAAGCCTGCCCGATACCTTCGGCTCTGTTTCCCCTCTGCCCCCGCCCCGGAACAAGCCGCGCGGCGATTCACTGCCGATGAAGGCAAAGGTCAGCAGCGAGATCAGCATGAACAGCAGGACAAAGCTGCAGATCGTCAGCACCGGCGCCTGCCAGGACAGGTAGAATTCCAACGGTTCGATGCCCAGAAAGCCGGACCCGATCATCAGGAACAGCTTGCCCAGCAGCAGCCCCAGCAGTGTGCCGGTGAGGATGGCCGATCCGCCGATCATCATATTTTCCAGAAAAACCATCAGCTTCAGCTGCCGCCTGGTCATGCCGTGCATCAGCAGAATGCCGAATTCCAGCTTCCGCGATTGCAGGAAGGAGCCAACCGACACAAGCACGAACAGGGAACAAAAAAGATAAATGATTGCTTCGGCCGCCATCATGGTTCTGGCCGCTGCACCGAGAATCATATCCTGCGAAATGGCCGGATGGTAGATAAACAGCGCACACAGAAAAAAGACCATGACCGAAAAAGCGCTGCTGACGAAATACGCGGCATATTTCCGCTTGCTCCTTGCTACATTCCTATAGGCGAACTGCCGGAAGTTCATGGCCCGCGCCTCCCAGCAGCGACAGCATGTCGATGATGTTCTGGAAGAAGGCCGCTCTGCTGCTTCCCCGGTACATCTCGCTGTGAAAGCGCCCGTCTTTGATGAAGATTACCCGGTGACAAAAGCTCGCGGCTACGGCGTCATGTGTGACCATAAGCACTGTCGTCCCTTCGGCGCCATTCACTTCTGCAAGCAGGTTCATGACTTCGCCGGCGGCTTTCGAGTCCAGGCTTCCTGTTGGCTCATCCGCCAAAATCAGCGAGGGCCGGTGGATCATTGCCCGGGCGATGGCCACCCGCTGCATCTGTCCGCCGGAAATTTCATAGGTCCGCTTGTCCAAAAGAGTACGGATGCCGAGCCGGTCCGCCACCTCCCCAAGCCGGTTCTCCATTTCCTTCACTGTGAATCCGGCCAGCGTCAGCGGCAGCACAACATTCTCCTCCACAGTTAGTGTGTCAAGCAGGTTGAAATGCTGGAAAACAAACCCCAGCTCTTTACGGCGGAACAGCGCCTTGTCCTTGCGCCCCAGCCCCCTCGGGTCCCGGCCATTGACCATCACTTCCCCTGAGGTCGGCTCATCAATTGTGGCGATTACGTTTAGCAATGTGGTTTTGCCGCTGCCGGAAGGTCCCATAATGCCCACGAACTCGCCTTTCTCCACAGCAAAGCGGATATGGTTCAAGGCGTGAGTCGAAACCTTGCCTTCATATATTTTGGATAAATTGTGGACGTCTAATATGGGCAAGTGCTTCCGCTCCTTCGTTCGCCTGGATTGCCTTTATTATACAAACTGTAAACTGCAGCTGCCATTTCTGAAACTTACAACCACCTTACAGTATTGTAAGCCGGGAACATTATAATCACATTCTAGCTGCCGAGGAAATTGGTTGACAATCCGCCGCAGAACGCTTATATTTACATGCATGAGCATGCATTTATTATTATTATGCGAGGAGAGATCAATCATGATGAAAGACTTATTCACCCCCTATGAGCTGCAGGATTTGAAATTGAAAAACCGTGTCGTTATGCCCCCCATGTGCCAATACTCCGTTACCGATAAGGATGGCATCGCCACAGATTGGCATTACAACCACTATGTAAGCCGCGCGGTCGGCGGTACAGGACTTATTATTATGGAAATGACCGATGTCGAGCCGGATGGCCGGATTACCGATTATGATCTTGGCATCTGGTCGGATGATCATATTCCCGCCTTGGCAAGAATCGTTAAGGCATGCCACGCTTATGGCGCCAAGGTAGGCGTACAGATTGCCCATGCCGGACGTAAAGCCGAGGATGCTCCGCTGCCGGTGGCCCCTTCTGCCATTCCTTTTAGTGCCGAGTACAAAACTCCGCGTGAGCTGACCACTGAAGAAGTAAAGGCTATGGTTCAGAAATTCCAGGCTGGCGTCGAGCGGGCCGTTCAGGCCGGCTTCGATGTCATTGAGCTGCATGGAGCACACGGCTATCTGATCCACCAGTTCCATTCCCCTTTGACCAATAAACGGACAGATGAATATGGAAAGGACCTGACGCTGTTCGGCAGAGAAGTTATCCAGGCGGCCAAAAAAGTAATGCCGGAGGGCATGCCTCTAATTATGCGTATTTCCGCACAGGAATATGTGGAAGGCGGCTATGGCCTCCGCGAGAGTCTGGAGATCGGCAGAGCCTATAAGGAAGCCGGAGCTGATATTTTCCATGTCAGTGCCGGCGGTGAAGGTGCTATTGCTGCCGAAGGCAAACCGGGAACTCACGCTGCCTATCAGGTTCCGCTTGCCCGTGCGTTCAAGCAGGAGCTGAATGTTCCGGTGATCGCCGTCGGACGCTTGGATGAGGCAGTGCTGGCTAACGCGGTTATCGGCAACGATGAGGCGGATCTGGTCGCTGTGGGCCGGGGCATGCTGAGAAATCCGTACTGGACGCTGGAAGCCGGTGTACAACTTGGCAAGGACGCGGGTCTGCCGAAGCAGTATGAGCAGGGCTTCCCCCGTTCCCGGAGATAAGACTTACACCAGTAAGGTGAAGTTCTAAAGCCGTTTCTGATACAAAACGGGGCCCGGGGTGTTATAATAGACAAAAATTTATTAGTCATCCTTTGGCATACATCCGGGAGAGGAATGGTTTAGATGAAAAATTCCCTTGAAGGTGGGCTGATCACCAGTTGGTTAAGCTTAACTCATATACAAATGAAGGTCGCGGGTGAACTGGAAGCGAAACTGCAGGAGAACTTCGGATGGTCGCTCAACGAATTCTATCTGATGTTCTTCCTGTCCGAAGCGCCGGAGAAAAAGCTGCGCCTGCAGCAGCTGGAGTCGATGGTCGGGCTCAGCCAGAGTGCCGTCTCCAGACTGGTCAGCCGCTTTGAAGCCAAGGGCTGCGGGGCGCTGCAAAGAACGGTCTGCGACGACGACCGCAGAAGTATCTATACCTCTCTGACCCCTCTCGGCCAGGAAAAGGTAGACCGCGCGCAAGTGGCGGTGAACGAGGTGCTTCATGAAGCTTTTCCCCGTGCGGAGGTTAAAGAGCTGCTGGAGGAAATGCTGAAGCCGCAGCAGCAGTCCTAAACTGAAGGTTTTCACACAAATAACCGCATTGCCGCAGGCCAACCTGCCCCTTATCCCTTAAGGAGGCAGGTTATTTGTTTTCCCGCTGCGTTCACGTGAACTTCAGACAGGCTGCTGTGCATACTACAATAGAAAAGAACGCGGGGTGTACGCATGTTATTTTCAGTGATGCAGCTATTGGGCGGTATTATTCTGTCATTGGGCTGGATTCCGCAAATTGCCCGTATCTTAAAAACAAAATCCGTTGCCGATCTCAGTCTGAACTCCTATCTGCTGATGCTGTTCGGAATAGCCCTTATGGAAGCCTACGCGGTTAACCTGACGTTGACTGGAGCGGGATTGGCTTTTTTGATTACGAATACTTTGTCTTTGTGTGTGGTATCCACGGTTATCATGCTGATCCTCCAGTATGGGGGCCGGAACAAGAGATAGGACGCGAACTGGCTGATGTATGCAAAGAATGTGAGTTTTTCATGCCTCAAAAAATAATCCGTACCGCCGTCCCCTGCCCCACCTCGGAGGAAATTTCCACCTGATGCCCCAGCTTGCCGCAGATCTGCTTCACCAGATATAGGCCCATCCCAGTGGATTCCTGGAAGCTGCGGCCGTTGACGCCCGTAAAATAAGCATCGAACACACGCGGCAAATCGCCTGGCGGAATCCCTACTCCCTCATCACGCACCTCCAGCACAGGTCTGCCCTGCTCCCCCGCATACCCGTGAAAATGCACAAACCTGCCCTCCTCCACGGTATATCGCAGCGCATTGGTAATGAGCTGGGTCAGCACAAAAGACAGCCATTTCTCGTCCGAGGTAATGAACAGTCCGTTCTCTACCCTAATGGCCGGGAATACGCGTTTGCGGATAAACAGCCGTTTCTGCTCCGAGGTCACGCCCCGCACAATGGCCGCCAGCTCCAGCCGCTCGACATAGAAATCATGTTCGAAGGTATCCAGGCGGGCGGTGTAGAGCACGGTATCCAGCCCTTTTTTGAGCCGGTCCAGCTCATCCCCGATGGCCGTAAACGGAGGCCCGTCCTTGTCCTGGATAATGAGGTGGATCACCGACAGCGGGGTCTTCATGCCATGCACCCACTGGTTAATAAAGTGGATATGCTCTTCCAGCTTGTGGCGGTAGCTGTGCAGATCATTCTGGTACAGGCGGAACTGGCGGGCCAGGAGGCTGCGCAGACTTTCCGCCAGCGGAGAGCTCTGGGATGGTCCGCCGGAATCATCCAGTGAAGCTGGCAGATTCAGCAGCCGTTCGTAAAAGGAACGGTTGGAGAAATAGCGGTACGCCAGATAAGCCAGCAGCAGACAGGTGCTGAGAAGGCCCGCATACAGGCTTACGTTCACTCCGCTGCCCCCGTCCAGCCGGTAGACCAGGGTGATCATCAGGAGCTGGGCCAGGTAGATTACAATCAGAGGCGTCTGTTCCCGCAAAAACAGCTTCATGCTACGCCTCCTCCCAGTTCTCGCACAGCCTGTAGCCTTGACCCCGAACAGTCTGGAGCCCGTCCGCGATATCCAGCGCCGACAGCTTTTTGCGCACCCGGGTCACGTACACATTCAGGGTATTGTCGTCGACAAAGGCCTGGTCATCCCAGATTTTCTCCAGCAGCCGGTCGCGGGTGACGACAGTGCCCGCTTTTTGCATCAGCTCATCGAGAATTTTGGCTTCGGTGTGGCTAAGGTCAATCTTCGCGCTGCCCCGCGACAGGACCAGACGCTCAACATCCAGCATCAACCCCGCAACCGTAAGGCTGCGCTCCGTACCTCCTCCGGCATAGGAGCCGTAGGCCCGGCGGAGATGGCTTTTGATTTTGGCGAGGGCAATCTCATAATCGAACGGCTTCGTGATGTAATCATCGGCTCCGTTTTCCAGCGCCATCACCTGATCCATTTTGCCCTCACGGGCAGAGATGAACAAGATCGGGCAGGTGGAGAGACCACGGATTTGGCGGCACCAGTAGTACCCGTCGAATTTCGGCAGATTCACATCCAGCAGCACCAGATGGGGGGCAAACTGCTCGAACTCCATCCGGACAGCCTCAAAATCATGCACTGCCTGCGTCTGATAACCGAATTTATGTAAATAATCCTGAAGCAGCATTACCAGTCCACGGTCGTCTTCGATAATAAAAATTTTGAACATATCAAACCTCCGGTTTGCAGCATAGGCCCGTTTAGGGGTTTGCCCCATAATATATACAGTCCCTGGGTAGGAGTCAAATAAAGGGGATAGTTTTAATGGACAAGCAGAACCGGCTTCGTTGTCCTTAGAAAGAAAGGTGCCGTTTGAAGAAGGAGAATTGATGCCGTGGAATATATAAATCCTTTAGTTTAAAATAGTATTGGCTCACTTGAAAGATGGGTGTTTCAACTAGCTCCTTTTCAATTTATGCTGGATAGCGAGGATCTTACACTTCGTTAATTCGCTCACGCCAGGAGGCGCATTAAGATGAAACAGAACAAATACGATGAGGCCGGATTTTTTGCCAAATACAGCGCAATTCCCCGCTCCACCGGGGGACTGGAGGCTGCCGGAGAATGGAGCACCTTCCGCTCCCTGCTACCCGATTTACACGGTAAAAGAGTACTGGATCTCGGCTGCGGCTTCGGCTGGCATTGCCGGTATGCCCGCGGGCAGCATGCGGAATCTGTGGTGGGCATCGACCTGTCCGAAAATATGCTGGAGCGGGCCAGGGCGATGACAGATGATCCAGGGATCGAATACCGCCTGGGCGCGATTGAGGACATCCGGTTCGCTGCGGGCGAATTTGATGTGGTGATCAGCTCACTCGCCATCCACTATGTCGAGCGGTTCGATCTGCTCTGCCGCGAGGTTCAGCATTGCTTGCGGCCGGGCGGCAGCTTTGTGCTCTCCGTGGAGCATCCCATCTATACGGCGCTCGCCGCGCAGGACTGGCACTACGGCCCGGATGGCGCAAAACTCCATTGGCCTCTGGACCATTATCATCATGAAGGCCCGCGCGAAGCCAGATTCCTTGAGGATGATGTGATTAAATATCACCGCAATATAGCGACCTACCTCAATACGCTGATCACCTCCGGCTTCACAGTCACCAAGCTCTCCGAGCTTCAGCCGACCCCGGAGATGCTGGAGCAGAATGCCGCCTGGCATGAGGAACTGCGCCGCCCCATGTTCCTGCTGCTCTCGGCAGTGCGAAATTAGCAGCGCTGCGAATGTGGTTGCAGCTGCTGTTGCAGATGTAGTTGCAGACGCAGTTGCAGACGCAGTTGCAGACGCAGTTGCAGACGCAGGCGCAGACGCAGGCGCAGACGCAGGCGCAGACGCAGGCGCAGACGCAGGCGCAGACGCAGGCGCAGACGCAGGCGCAGACGCAGGCGCAGACGCAGTTGCAGACGCAGTTGCAGACGTAGTTGCAGACGCAGTTGCAGACGTAGTTGCAGACGCAGTTGCAGACGTAGTTGCAGACGCAGTTGCAGTTGCAGACGTAGTTGCAGACGCAGTTGCAGACGTAGTTGCAAACCACTGACGAAGAACAGCACCTGCGCTGTCCTTCAGCTTCACTTGACCGTGCTGACGTCTTTGATTTCAGTCTAACGTTACCTGGAGAACGACTCCCATGAATCTACGGCAGCTCCAATTGGAAGAAAGGGAACTCATTTGCCCCCAGCTGCCCATTCCTAGCAAAATCAAAGGTACTTATACCTCTCATTTCAC
>NZ_FNGM01000007.1:135688-310981 GCF_900102965.1 Paenibacillus jilunlii
GCCCATTTCTAGCAAAATCAAAGGTATTTATACCTCTCATTTCACACAGCTGCCTTTCGCCGCTTCCACAACGGTACTTCTCCGTTGTGGAAGCGGCAAATGCGGACAGGAAATCCGCTAATGGGGAGGATTTGTTCATCCCGCAGGACAGGCGGACAGAGATTCCCGTAATTGTCCTATCTCCCCTTATTATAGGATCAAATGAACAATATAATGGCTTCTGTGTCCGATTAACGTGCGTTGAGAGATTGAAGTCTAATGATCCTGTTCGCCTTTACATAGTGCAATCAAAGTGCTAAGATACGAACATGACGTTAACGTTATATTCTAACTCGAAAGGAGTGAGCAAACATGGACCGCATGCGCATCGGCGAGTTGACAGAGCGGGCAGGAGTTACTCAACGCACGGTCCGCTATTACGAGAGCATCGGACTGCTTCCTTCAGGCGAGCGCGAAGGCAACGGTCATCACTACTACACGGAAGAGACGGTCGCCCGTCTGCGGAAGATTGATCAGTTGAAGAAGCTGGGCTTAAGTCTCGAGGAGATTCGGGACGTAATTGAGCTCTACTTCACGGACCCTAGCGGAGTGCAGCCGAAGCGGAAGGTTCTCGGCCTGCTGCGCCGGCATCTGGCCGACACGGACAAGAAGCTCGAAGCACTGGGGCAGTTCCGTGCCGATCTGCAGTCCCATATCGAACGCTTCGAGCGGTGGCTCGAGACCAATGATCGTATCTAAATTTTTTTGTTCAAAACATGACGTTAACGTAATGTTTTGAATATTTCTAAGGAGGAATAATATTAATGAGCGAAAACATTGGATTTATCGGACTCGGCCTGCTCGGGCTGCCCATCGCAGCCAATTTGCTCCAAGCGAAGTATGCGCTGACCGTATACAACCGCACCGCGGACAAAGCGGAGCCGCTCATTGCCCAGGGCGCGTTGCAGGCAGCCCGTCCCGCCGACGCTGTGACGGCCGGGGGCATCGTCGTCACCTTGGTGTGGGACGATGAAGCACTGGAAAGCGTCGTCAGAAGCGAGGATTTCCTGGAGCGGCTCGGGCCGGGCGGCATTCACGTGTCGATGAGCACGGTGTCGCCGGATACAGGCAGAAGGCTGGCGGACTTGCACGCGCAGCATGGCTCCGTCTATGTCGAAGCCCCCGTCTTCGGGCGGCCCGAGGCGGCCGCTGCCAAGCAGCTGTGGATTCCCGTAGCAGGTCCGCAGGAAGCGAAGGAGCGGGTGCGGCCGGTGCTGGAGGCGATGGGAGCCAGAGGGATCTTTGACTTCGGCGAAGAAGCCGGTACGGCCGTGCTCGTCAAGCTGATCGGTAACTTCCTCATCGTCTCCGCCGGACGCTCGCTGGAGGAAGCACTGGGAATGGCCGAGCGCGGCGGGGTCGATCCCAAGGCGGTGGTCAACATGCTTACGAGCACACTGTTTCCCGCCCCCATCTATCAATCCTATGGCAAAATGATCGCCGAGAAAACGGCAAACCTCTCCGAAAGCAAAATTCCGCAGAAGGATGTCGGCCTCTTTCTGGCGGCAGCGCAAAACGCGCAGTTCCCCGCTCCGCTCGCCGGTCAGCTGCTTAATATGCTGGAGGGCGGAGACCGGAGCAGACCATAGCTTGAACCGATTCGCAAAATACGAAGGGGCTGTCCTCAAGGTCACAACAATGACCTGAGGACAACCCCATTTTTTTCTTTGTAAAACAAAAGGAAACCGCAGACCGGAACGGAGAATTAATTCATTGCCGGCTGCAGTCGGCCCCAACGACCAACGGATACTCACCGCCTAAGCTCCCTAGCCGCAGTATGGTCGGCCTCAGTCGGAATTGTTCATAATCATTGGTGCCCGTAACAGTCAGTTATTGGCGTCACGCAAAGCAGCCCAATAGTCGGATGCTGCACCCGGCGCAAAGCGCTTATCTGCCGTCCAGCAGATTGCCCAGGCCGCCGAGGATGCTGCCTTCTTCCTTGCGGCCGGAATTGCCTGCAGCCGACAGGATGCGGTCTGCCATCCGGCTGAACGGAAGCGACTGCACCCATACCTTGCCCGGCCCGCGCAAGGTGGCGAAGAACAGGCCTTCGCCGCCGAACAGAGCGGTTTTTACGCCTTTTACAAACTCAATGTTGTAATCTACCGAAGAGGTCATCGCCACGAGACAGCCGGTATCGAGCTTAATCGTCTCGCCAGGCTGCAGCGTACGCTCCATGACATAGCCGCCGGAGTGGACGAACGAAAGGCCGTCTCCTTCCAGCTTTTGCATAATGAAGCCTTCACCGCCGAAGAAGCCCGCGCCCAGCTTGCGCTGGAATTCAATCCCGATGGAGACTCCCTTGGCTGCACAGAGAAAAGAATCCTTCTGGCAGATGATTTTGCCGCCGTGCTGCTGAAGATCGAGGGGAATGATTTTGCCCGGATACGGGGCGGCAAAGGTTACACTTTTGCGGCCGTAGGCTCCGCTGTGCGTGAAGATTGTCATGAACAAACTTTCACCGGTCAGCAGACGTTTGCCTGCGCCCATCAGCTTGCCCATCAGCCCGCCTCCGCGTGATCCGGTGCCGTCGCCAAAGATCGTCTCCATGGAAATTTCCGGGTCCATCATCATGAAGCTGCCAGCCTCGGCAATCACGCTTTCGCCTGGATCAAGCTGGACCTCGACACACTGAATTTCCTCACCCATAATCACATAATCAATCTCATGTGCGCTCAATAGTATTCCTCCTAATTGTTGGTGAGCACTGCTTCATCAGCTTATTCTCACTTTGTTATGTAATCCTATGTCCGTGCAGCTGAGATATATACGCTCTCCGCTCTTCGCTGGTTTCAAGAGGACTCCAAAAATATGAATCCTACGGCAATTCCAAGTGGAAAAAGGGTAACTAATTTCCTCGTGAACCATGTTCCACTTAAACCTCACATTTGTTGATTTCAGGGAGAAATAAGTTCCCTTTTTCCAACTAGCACTGCTCACTTGCTTCTTCGCAGCGCTAGTTGGAAAAAGGCTATCGAATCCGGCTAATTTCTACCCTTTTGGGTGAATTCACTGAATTTTCGTCTACTTATCCCCAACTTTATACAAAACTTATCCCCCAGAAAAGGGAAATCATAATTTCCTAAATAACAAAAAAGGCCAGCCCGTTGTTCTTCTGGCTGACCTTTCTCTTATCCCCGAAACAGGGGCGGATTCTGAACTCTTCACATTACGGTACCATCATGCGGCTTGCTTAGTTTGGGCTGAATTTTGGGTGCTTTGCTCAGCTTAGGTCTGCCAAGTGAGGTTGTAAACGTAATAACGTAGCCGGCTACGACTACAGCCATTACTGTGTACAGCGTTTCCTTGAGAGGCATGTAGAAAAGCGATAATGCCAGAACGATAACATCCATCAGGATAAATACGGTTCCTACCTTAATCCCCTTCCATTCACTGATCAGCAGCGACAAAATATCGTCACCGCCGCTCGCCCCGCCGCCGCGCAGGACCATCCCCGCTCCTAGACCTGTCAGTACACCGGACAACAGCGCCGCAAGCGGCAGGTTATCCTGCAAGTTGATCACCCATCCGGAGTAACGTTCCATCAGACTGTAGAATACCGTGAAGGCTCCTACGGAGATGAAGGTGTTCAATACGAACGCTCTTCCTTTGAAGATCATCGCAATTAAGAGTACTGGTATGTCTAAGATTAGAATAGATAAAGAAGGCGAAATGCCTAGCACATATTTACCAAGCAGCGACAAGCCTACAAATCCGCCCTCGGTCAAATGATTCTGATAATTAATGTGATAATAAGTAAATGCAAGCAGCAATGTTCCGGACAATATGACTGTGAGTTGTAGCGGCATTCCCATGCCACTGTCTTGTTTCCTCATACAGGTCTCCCCTTATCGTAAATGGCGGCTTAGACGTCTGCCAAGCCTCTACGACGGGTCTGACCGGAGGAAGTGTTACTCCTTCGCATACAATACTCCCTTCCCTCGCAGAGGCGGTTAACGTCAAGAAACAACGATTCGCGCACTTTCTACAGGGAAGCTAAGTATAAGACAGATCATAACGTTTCCAAATCGTCCTTTGGGGAATCGTCCTTCGGGGACACATGGTATCCTGATCCTTTCTCTAATTTGATGTGTTCTGAATAGATTATACCACGCAGAAGTGCCAGTCTAAACAAGTTTCCATTAAAAAACATAAGGAATCATGTAAAAGTTCTGTAAAACCGGCATTTAGCCCGGATTACGCAGCAGGCGGTTGACCGTCTCCCGCCGCACGCCAATCAGCTGTCCGATCTCCTCCTGTGTCAATAAATCCGTCAGCTCTGCGCCATGGGAATATTCAAGAAGCCAGCGTTTCAGCAGATCCAGCCGCTCTCCGGGAGTGCCCACCGTAAGGTGGTCCAGGCGGGTCTGCATGAACCGCACCTTCTCTTGAAGCAGCAAGGCGATCTCCATCACCTTATCCGGATCTTCGCGCAGCTCGCGGTACCATTCCGCTGCCGGGACAAGCTCTACTTCACTTTTCATCATCGCTACAGCCGTTCCATGCGCCTCCTTCGGTGAAATGAGTGAATGATGGGGGACAGTCTCCCCGGGGTACAAGAGATTGAACAGCACCATGTTCCCATTCTCATGCAGCCGGATTACCTTAAAGAGTCCGCTCTTCACCTGAAACAGATTCTGGCAGGCATCCCCTTGGCGGAACAGGACCTCTCCTTTGTGCAAAATCATCCCGCTCTCTCCTTTATATTCTCAGTATGTATTACTCTATTCTACAAAATGTAAAGAAACCCTGTACCAAATTGCAGGCAGGGCATAATTTGGTCAAATTTACCAGGAGTTAGACCGAATTAAGCCGAACTTCACTCCTGTCCTTTTGTTGTTGTACCTCCATCATGCGCTGTTCCAGATCAATACAGACCCTGCCGTTTCTCCAGCCAAGCCAGCAGTTCATCAGCACAATCCTCCGGCTGATGTTTGGCCGTGTACAGCGTAATTTCGGGGCTGGCAGGAGCCTCATAAGGATCGGAGATGCCGGTAAAAGAGGGGAGCTCGCCACGGCGGGCTTTGGCATACAGGCCTTTGACATCCCGTGCTTCGCAAATCTCCAGCGGACAATCCGCATAGACTTCTACGAATTCGTGCAGCTGCTGCCGGGCATAGCTGCGCATTTCTGCATAAGGACTGATCAGCGAGATCACCGTTATCACACCATGCCGGTTCAGCAGTTCCGCAACATAAACCGCACGGCGGATGTTCTCGAAGCGGTCTTCCCGGCTGAATCCGAGTCCGTGTCCAATGCTGCGCCGCAGCTCATCCCCGTCCAGCCATTCCACGGCCTGCCCGGCTGCCCGCAGCCTGTCTGTAACCAGCGCGGCAATCGTAGATTTGCCAGCTCCCGACAGACCGGTGAGCCAGATGGTAATTCCCCGCTTGACACTCATTCTGTTCCCTCCCGTACACCGCAGGGGATTCGTTCCAGCAGTCCGGCCCCGTACACCTGCTGCAGCTGCAGCTCAGGTATATGGATATAGCCGATATAGCAGTCACAGACCTTCATACGGCAGCTTCGTTCCAACGATAAGCCTTCCAGCCCGTCCCGGTAAAGGTTGCCGATAACTCCCCTGTCCTTATAACAGCGTTTGACCTGGCCGGAACCCTGCACATAGAACACATCGCTGCCTGCACTGCAGGCTTTGCCCAGGCTTTCGTAGTCCCTCGCATTGAGCACGAAATAAGGATCTATTCCGCTTAGGAAGGCTATATCCTCCCCGGTATAGTAATTGGGCTTATCCTTGTAGGCATTCACCCACAAATAGACATCCTCCGGCAGAGCTGCACGAAGGGAAGCGATGGCCTCAAAGCTGCTTCGAATCCCGACGCTGCCCACACTGAAAGGAATACCCTGATCATATACAGCCATACATTGGGCAAGGAACCGCTGCTCCGTTACCTGACCCGGATGATAGGTTGCCCAAAAGGCTGCCTTATACGGGTTCAGTCCGGCAGTGAAATCAAGTCCTGCGGACAGATTGGTCTGTATGGCCACCTTGTCCACATGGTCAAGATTGGAGAGTGTAATCATAGCCTCTTTGTACCAGCGGTGAATCAGCGCCTCGCCGTAGGGGTTGAAGAATATAGACAGGCGGTGGCCCTCAGCCCCTTGGACGGAGACCCAGCGGACAAAGGCCTCCAGCTCCTCCCGGTCCTTGGCAAGGCGCGCTGCACTGTCTTTAGTCTTGCCAAAAGGGCAGTAGGGGCAATCATAGTTGCAGGAGGTAAGAGAACCCCGGTAGTAAAGAACAGCTTTCATGGCAAAACAAACCTTTCCATCTGCTCCCGGATCTCTCCCGAAATAAACCAGTCGCCGATTGAATCGGAGTATCCGAGGCCTTCCGGGGTCAAGCGTAGTATGCCTGCTTCTTCCCTGCCCAGACCGCTCTGCAGCAGCAGCCCCAGCTCCGGGTGATCCTTCCACAAGGAGGATGCAAAACGCCCGCTGTAGTCCGCCAGCTTCAGTCCTTCGCTGTGAAGAACCGCCTTCAGAATAAACCGGCGCTTCTGCTCTTCCAGGCTCAGCACAATGCCGTAGTCCGCTGTATCGTAGCGTTCGGCCGCAACATAATCGGCGATAATGCTCTCCGTAGCCTTGCGGCTGACCCCGTAACGGGACGCATAGTGCACATTCCGGGTATAAGATCTGGCTCCGCAGCCCAAGCCCACCATTCCTTCCTCCTGGCAGCTGTAATCCAGGATTTGTTTGTCCGTTCCGGCGGTTTCTTTCGCAAAGCGGCGCATGGAATATTGGGTGTAGCCATGCTCTGCCAAAAGCAGCTGCGCAGCCATATAACATTCATGGCGGATGTCCGTCTGGCGCTGCATATCCTTTGGCTTCACGATCGTGTGGTCACGGGTATACAGCGGATAGATGAAAATTTCCTCCGGCTCATGATTAATTGCCTGCTGCAGGGAAAACAGCCAGGATTCCACAGTCTGACCCGGGAGGCCATAAATCAGATCCAGGTTCAGAATCGGAAAATCATACTGCTTCAGCAGCTCCAGCGCCCGGTATACCTCATCCGGATTCTGCGGGCGGTAAATGGCAGCAGACTCCGCAGCGACAAAGCTCTGAATGCCCATGCTGACCCGGTCCACGGTATGTTCCTTCAGGATATTCAGCTTCTCCTCCGTAAGCGTCTCCGGAGACGTTTCTACCGAGATCGAGGCTGTGGCAGAGTCCAGGCCCATAATATCCTCAGCGATCCGGAACAGCCGGCGGAGCTGTGCAGGAGCGAGCAAGCTGGGGGTGCCGCCCCCGATGGCGAACCTTGCAAACGGCTTGCCGCCGGTGAATGCTGCCCACCGCCTGGCCTGGCGCTCCAAAGCATCGACGTATACGGTATGCACCTCCGCCCGCTTGTCAGGCAGGGTGAACAGGTTGCAGAAGCCGCAGCGGGCCCCGCAGAAAGGAATATGCATATACAGAAAAAAGCTCTCCGCAGGCTCCTCCCGCCAGAGCGGTTCCAGCGGAACCGGAGGATTAAGGTCGCGGTAAGCGGTTTTGTGCGGATAGGAATATAGATAATTGCGGTAAGGGTCAGCGGTAATGTGTTCTCTCCACTGCGTAACGTCCTCCGAAGGGAATGGTGTTCTTCCGTCATCGCGGAGATGCAGGGGAGGCTGTGTTGTCGTCATACGGTCTCCATCCTTTCGGTAAAATCCGGTATGGCTATAGGAAAAACTCCCGGTATGGGACATTCCACACGGTTTCATGCGCCAGCCTGTGTCCATGGTAGCCATCTTCGCCGAAAGCCTCGCCATGATCTGAAAAAGCCAGGCAAAAGACCGGATTGCCTCGTTCACGAAATGCTTCGAACAGCCGGCCCAGCTCACCGTCCACATAACGCAGAGCAGCGCGCTGGGTGTCTATGGAATCTTTGCGGGCACCCGGTACAAAATAGTGATTCGGCCCATGGATCGCCGAGACATTCAGAAACAGGAACAGCCGTTGATCCAGCGGGGTGTCCTTCAGCAGCTTCAGGGCATGATTCACCTGATGTTCTGTGGACCGGGGGTTTGTGACCCCGAACGTCATCCGCCAGTAGCTGTGCTGGAAATAGCCCGGCAGGACCCGGGCGAGCGGTACTTTTTTGCTAAAAAAAATAACTCCCCCAATACAAATAGTCCGGTAGCCTTCAGCCGCAAACCCTGACACGACATCTGGCGTATCAAACAGCCAAGTGTAGGGATGGGTCTTCATTCCGGTGTTCCGCGAATGGAACAGCCTTACATGCTGTGACTTGTCCGTGGTGGCCGGTGTAGGCAGAAATCCGCCAAAAAAGGCATGATGCGCGGCATAGGTGAAGCTCCCGGGGGTATGCCTTTTTTCCCAGGAACCGGTCCCGCACAGATTGGGGCAGTTCGCTTCCTCCAGAACCGCTGCGTCATAGCGCAGAGTGTCGAGTGTGATCATCAGCAGATCGTGGCTGCCGACAACAGCATTCATGTCTGTCATAAGTGCCCTTCCTTTATGAGTTGCTTCAATTCCCATTCATAAGTGCCGAATCCTTGGTACTCTACGTTATAGAGCAAGTCGCCAAAAGGATTGACATCCGCGGCATATGTTAGTTGAGAGCCTGCGGATACCAGCACATCTATACCTGCAACACTTGATCCGGGAAAAGCCGCCAGCGCCTGAACGGCTGTATTCCGCACCTGTTCCTGAGTCTCCCCGGAAAGTCCGGCATCTGCCGGGGACATCCGGCGGCTGCGCAGATGAAGATTGGTGATCGGCGTGGTGCTTACCCGGACAATGGAATGGCAGGCTTTGCCCAGTACCACCAGCTGGCGGATATCAAGCGAAGTGCCTCCTGCACCCGATTTGGGAATCCACTGCTCGGCATATGCCCCGTGGCCGCAGAGCCAGTTGATCAATCCGGCAATCGTGCGGCTGTCGGTATAACGCCGCAGCTTGCCGGAATTATAATAAATAGGGGGACGGGTAATATAATTCTCTACCCCCACCGTGGTCACCGCAATCTCTGCACCTGTGGACGGGTTCACCTGATAGGCAATGACGCCAGAAGCGGCAGACCCGCAGGCCAGCTTAATAAAAATCCGGTGCATGCGCTGCCGGATCATCTGCTCACGGATGGAGCTGTAGTCTTCAAGTGTCTGCTCTGCGCTAAGCGGACGCGGAATTCTGACATCCGCAGAGGCCAGAAGCTGCTGGGTGCGCCGTTTGTCGGTCATATCCGCAATATCCTGCGGATCATTCAGCCACTTGGAATCCGGCAGGAGGAGAGCCGCTTCCTCCCGGAGCCTGGCCAGCAGGCGGCAATAGCCGCGAAACCACTGGGAAGGATGGTGCAGCACACCGGGCACGTCCCTAAGCTTGCCGGCAGTTCTGCTGCTTAGCGGAAACGGGTCGGGCCTCTGCCCGAAGGGATGCAGAACATCCCTGCAGTCTCCGGCATCGGGTGCTCCGAGCGTAATTAAGGCCCGCTCCACCTCAAAGCTGCCGCCTGGCGAGTCCAGCCGGAGCAGCGGCGCGGAAGGTCCGGCAAGTGAGGCGGCTGTCCGCTGCGGGAACCCCTCCGCCTCCAGCAGCTCGGCCAGCGTCCGGCCAGCCAGCAGGCCGGTATACGGTATAATGATGGCCGGGGGTAACCCCAGACGGCTTCCGGCCTGTTGAATTCCGCCAGTCCGCTTGTCACCGGGGATGCCGATGACGATCAGCGGCCGCGTCTTCTTCATCACTCTGTGATCGAAGGATACCGCCAGTCTTCGTCATCATCGCTGGTCTGGCGGTCGCTGATATCGGCAGGCAAGCCGCTGCTCTGCCAGCGGGCAAGCATCTCCTCAGACATGTAATGATGGCTGAGGTTCAGCGCCTTCAGGCCTTTGATCCGCCCGCTGGCCAGAAGGACCTCGGCACCTTTGTCACTAAGCGTTCCTAGGGACAGGTCAAGTGTATCCAGCTGGTCCAGAATAGGGGCATCAGCAACCGCTATGGCGATTTCATCCTGGATTTCGCTGTTTTTTAGGCCCAGGTAAGTAAGCTTGGGGAATTTTCCCGGCTCAATCAGCGGAAGAAGATCTGCTAGGCTGCCGTCAAAGCCATAATCATCCACGCCAAGGTACAGCTCCAGCTTGCGCAGATTTGGCAGCTCAGAAGCCGCGATTTGGGCCAGAACGCCTTTACCCAGACCGCCGGTAATAATAATTAGTTCTTCCAGCTTGTCATGCTCCAGCTTGCTCAGACTCAGCCCGTTCCCGCCCTGAATCGTCAGCGATTGAAGCTCCGGAAAAGCCGGCAGCAGCGGAGAAAGATCACTTTGCGTAATCCACGAAATCTCACATTCCTCATAGCCCATCTCGCCGATAAACAGCTTGCGGAGAGCCGGGAAGCTTGCGCTGTGTTTCACGAGCGCTTCTACAACGTCCTCCGAGCTGTTCTCATATGCCTGGCCCCAGTCTCCGATAATAAGACTGCTCAGCGATGCGGCTTCGGGACTTGCGCTTAAGCTTTCAACCGCGGTTTCTATCCGCTGGCCATCCTCAAATTCATCGTACCCAATCGCAAGCTTTACTTCCGACATGAATAATCCCTCCCGGCAAATTTTGGCTATAAATCACCCTAACATCTTCGGGGATGGTTGGTCAAATGAATCCAAATGCTGCCGGTGAAGCCGACCCTTTTAAACCAGGAAACCCTGGTTGTTAGTAGCTTTTCAGCAAAAAGAGCATATAGATCCTTCTATTCCTGTCTATTCCTGTCCGTGTATCGAAAAAAGCAGAAAAGAGCCTGACACTTTAGTATAAGCTATGTTATGTACGAGCATTGTGCTGGTCACTGAGGTGGAGGTCATTGGGCGAAAGCAGCACCTTCCCTCCTGAGCAGCAGCCAACTCAAAGAACGGTATCTCTGCCGTTATTTTTTGCACTTCTCGCCACTTCTCGTCCTAAATCGGTCAACAACGGCAATTGCGGAGATTGTTCACCCCGTAGCCCGAAAACGCCAAATTCAAGGGTACTTATACCTCTCATTTCGCCAATATGCTAGTCGGGATGGGGTAAAGGTAGTGTGTAAGGGGAGAAGGTGTTTCTAGCGTTTCGTTAGCTGGCTTCGTCAGCTGGTCAGGTGGAAAAAGTATCACTAATTTGTTTAAGCATCAAGTAGCCCGGCAAGCCAAGTGGATAATTTATAGCGCGAAGCATATACGCTTATATTTTAAAATAACCCCACAAAGCAGGGCTTCTGCATGGAAGCTCATTCAGATACTTTTTGGGGGCCTAATGAATACTTTCTGACATGCAAAAGGGCTGCCCTCACCCGCAGAACAAGCTCTGCATAAAGATGACGTTGGGCAGCCCCTTCAAATTCTATTATACTCAGCCGGTCTTAAGCGGCTTCTTCCAGAGGCCGAGCGTCAGACCGGAGATGACTGAGCCGATCAGCACGGCTAGGATAAACAACAAGGCATTGCTGGAGAGCGCAGCCACGAAGATACCGCCATGCGGTGCAGGAACGTTGAGATTCCACAGCTGGGTCAGGCCGCCGGCAACGGCTGAACCTATGATACAGGAGGTCAGGACACGCAGCGGGTCTGCGGCGGCAAAAGGAATAGCGCCTTCTGTAATAAACGACAATCCGAGCACATAGTTGGTCAGGCCTGATTTGCGTTCTGTTTCAGTGAATTTATGCTTGAAGAACGTAGTAGCCAGGGCGATGGCAAGCGGAGGAACCATCCCTCCGGCCATAACAGCCGCCATCATCAGTCCGTTGGTGTTGCCGCTGGAGGTAAAAACGCCAATGGCAAACGTGTAGGCGGCTTTGTTGAACGGCCCCCCCATATCAATAGCCATCATTCCTCCAAGAATCAGTCCAAGCAGAACTGCGTTGCCTGTTCCCAGGTGGTTGAGTCCGTCGATCAGGCCTTCATTAATCCAGCTGAACACCGGATCGAACAGGTAGAACATAATCCCGCCGGTAATCAGCAGGCTGAATACGGGATAGAGCAGGATCGGCTTCAGTCCGTCCAGCGTTTTGGGCAGACCGGCAAACGTTTTGCGGAGCAGGATGACCACATAACCGGCCAGGAATCCGGCAGCCAGACCACCAAGGAAACCGGCGTTGGAATTGAGGGCCATAAACCCGCCGACCATACCCGGCATCAGAGCCGGACGGTCACCGATGCTGAGCGCGATGAAACCGGCCAGGATTGGAATAAGGAAATGGAAGGCGCCATCGCCGCCGCCAAGGGTCTGCAGCAGCTTGACGATCGGATTGTCAACGCTCGCCGTCTGCTCGATCAGGAAGGATATCGCCAGCAGTATCCCGCCGCCGACTACGAACGGCAGCATATGCGAAATGCCGTTCATCAGATCCTTGTAAATTTTGCTGCCGACACTGCCCGATTTGGCTGCCGGAGCCTCATCGCCGCCGCGTCCTTCGCTGCGGTAGATTGGAGCTTCTCCCTTCACCGCTTTGGTGATCAGTTCTTCAGGCTTGCGGATGCCGTCGCTTACCGGTCTTTGCAGCACCGGCTTGCCGGCGAAGCGGGCCATCTCCACATTTTTGTCCGCAGCGATGATTACGCCGCTGGCCCGGGCGATCTCGTCCGCAGTCAGCACATTCTGGGCGCCCTCCGAACCATTGGTCTCTACGCGGATGTTCACGCCCATTTCTTTGGCTTTTTTCTTCAATGCATCTTCCGCCATAAAGGTGTGGGCAATTCCTGTGGGACAAGCGGTTACGGCAACGACGAAGCTCTGTGAAGCCGGGTTGCCCACAATCACACGTTCAGGAGCTTCCGGTTTGGTTCCGCCTGCGCTGGCTGCTTCCTCTGCCTTCGCCTTGGCTTCAGCTTCGGCCTGTTTGGCATCGAACAAAGCCACCACCTCATCCGGTGTCCGGGCATTCATCAACGCTTCAATGAACTCGCTTTCAATGAGCAGCCTCGACAATGCGGCCAATGTGCGCATGTGCATATTCCCCGCTCCCTCAGGCGCGGCAATCATAAAGAACAGCTTTGCAGGCTCTTCATCCAAAGAGGCGAAGTCTACGCCTGCTGCGCTTTTGGCGAATACAACAGTTGGTTCGTTGACAGCCCTGGTTTTGGCATGCGGCATGGCGATTCCCCCGCCGATACCGGTGCTGGACTGCGCTTCGCGCTCCAGAATCTTTTGCTTGAATAAAACGGGATCATTAATCCGGCCGCTGGCCGCAAGGCTGGCGATCAGTTCATCGATCGCCGCTTCCTTGGACGCCGCCTGAAGGTTCATGATCATTGTTTCTTTTATCAACAGATCTGTAATTTTCATTACAATCCACTCCCTTTAATCACAAGTGTGCTGCTTGACTTATATCTGCTCAATCTGAATCTGGGTCTTAAGCTGCCCGATAAGCGCTCTGTCCGCAAGGTCATCCGAGAAGGCCGTTGCACTGCCTGAAGCTACACCTGTCCGGAAGGCCTCCAGCACATCGCCAGTAAGTGACAGCGTGCCGACGAATCCGGCAATCATGGAGTCCCCCGCTCCTACCGAGTTCTTCACCTTACCCTTTGGTGCATTGGCATAGTACACACCTTGATCCGAAATGAAGAGCGCACCCTCTCCTGCCATAGACACCAGAACATATCGTGCACCTGATTCCAGCAATCTGCGGCCGTAGGTAATAATCTCATCTCTGGAGCCGATGCTCACGCCGAACAGCTCTGCCAGCTCATGATGATTGGGCTTTACCAGCAGCGGCCCCTGAGCCAGCGCATCCTTCAACGCCTGACCTGTGGTGTCGATTACAAACTCAGCCTTTTTGCGTTTGCATTCCGCAATCAGCCTGCTGTAGAAGCTTCCTCCCAGCGAAGGCGGAGCGCTTCCGGACAAAACCAGAATATCTCCGGCCTGCAGCCCTTCGAGCTTAAGCAGTAAAGCCTCCGCTTCCTCCTCACGAATCACAGGTCCGGTTCCGTTAATTTCCGTTTCCTCAGCAGCCTTCAGCTTGATGTTAATCCGAGTGTCCTCGGCTACCGTTACGAAGTCACTCGAGATTTGCTCTTCACCCAGCCATTGCCCGATATATCTTCCGGTGAAGCCCCCCAGAAAGCCTGTTGCCGTATTGTCCACTCCAAGCTGGTTCAGCACACGGGAGACATTGATTCCTTTGCCGCCCGGGAGCTTGAGATCCCGTATCATCCGGTTTAAACCGCCGAGCGTCAAATCTTCAACTTCCACGATATAATCGATGGAAGGATTAAGCGTCACAGTATAAATCATGGTTATCCCTCTTTATTATGTGTTTAGCTGGCCCTTACACCAAGGTGTAGTCGAGGTCCAGGCCTTCCAGCCCGCGAATGAAGCCTTCAGGTGCTCCAGTATCCAGAATGCAGTGATCGATTTCCTGCAGGTCAGCCACCTTGCAAAAGGACACCTGGCCAATCTTGCTGTGGTCTGCCAGAAGGATAGCCTGCTTGGCTACGGCAATCATTTTGCGTTTGGTAGCGGCCTCCAGCATATTCGGCGTAGTGATGCCTTCATGCATATCCAGCCCGTTCGTCCCGAGAAAAGCTTTATCTACGCGGACCATTTCCAGCGAACGCTCCGTCATCGGTCCGACAAAAGCCAGTGTATCCGGCCGCAGCATCCCTCCGGTGATCGAAACTTCGATATTGCGGCAATCCTTCAGCTCATTGAGCGCAATCATGGAATTGGTGATGACCTTAAGGTTCGAGAACGTCTTCAATGCCCTGGCGATCTGCAGCGTTGTGGTCCCTCCATCCAGAAGGATGGCGTCACCTTCCTGAATCATCTCAACAGCCTTGCGGGCGATCCGCTGCTTCTCTTCAAGAAACCGGTCGGCTTTGTCCGGAAACGCCGCTTCAAAATTCACACTCTGCAGCGAGACCGCTCCGCCGTGCGTGCGTTTCAGCAGCCGTGCTTCTTCAAGCTCCTTCAAATCACGCCTCACGGTGGATTCGGATACGCCCAGATCCTGGCTAAGCTCCTGTACGGATGCCCGGGTATGCCTTTCGACAAACTGGACGATGCTTCTTTTGCGTTCTTCTTCAAACATGATGCCCACTCCTTGTGAACAGCGAAGAATAGTAAAACTGCGGTTATGCTATCTATGAAGCGATGCTCAAAATGATCAAAATCACGCTCACTCAGTGACCATTGTTGATCATTTATGCTCATTTATGATTGTAACAGCGTTTACATCTGGTGTAAAGTGATTTTTCTTTGGCTTATTTTCTCTTCATGCAGCATAAATATACCCTTTCCCCAAGGTTTTTTTGCCCGTAACCCTGAATACTTGATCCAAGAAATTCCAAGCTGCTCATTTCCGCTCATTGTTGCTCATTTCCCGCCCGGCTGTCCAGAAAAATACTGTTCAGAAATATCCTCTCATTCGCCTATTCCTTCCGGCGCCGTTTGACATATTTTATAATACATATGGGAAAAAGCAGGTGAACAGGAGATGGCCTATAACAACAAAAACAACAATAACTTTGGATACGGTAATAACGGGAATGGCGGCGTTGGCGGCAACAGTACTAAGAACAGCAACGGTGCCCCCCTCGAAACTGAAGAGCTGGATGCGGAAGACTATGCCATTATTGCCGCCGGGCTGACAGCATTGGGGGACATCTTCGCCTTTTTATCTCTCGTGAAAGCCAAGCAGGTAACCAAAGAAACGGGGGGCCAGGCCGGCATAGATCCGGTTCTGTTCATACAATCGAGAAAAAAAAAAGCAGCGAAACGGAAAAACCGTCCACTGCGTTGATTTTCGATTCATGTATGCTCATGGAGAGCCTAGCGGAATGGCATGATGCTGTTCAAACAAGTTGCTTATCGCTTGCCGGTGCTGCTCTTCCTCCAGGGTTACAATGACAATAATATGTTCCTTGCCTGCATGGCGGGCGTAGACTATCGCATCCTCCTGCGGAATTCCGATGCTGATCAGACTGACGGCAAGTCCATCCCCCTCCAGATCCGCTCCTGCCAGCTTCCGGGCTGCCGGACCGGCTGCAACCGCTGTATCAGGCAGCATTTCCAGCCCGACACCCAGCGCTTTGGCGGTTCCGAACAAGCCTTCATTCCCCTCGCCGGATTCTGTGCGGCCAATCCCTGTATCGTGGCTGATCATCTTCAGCGTATTCTTTTCCTTCGTCACCACCGAAATCTGCTTCGGCTTGATTCCCTGTTCCCGGACAGCCTCAATCGCCAATGCAGCGTCGCCCGGATGGCCAAAAATCCCCACAACCAGTATCGTCATCACTCATTCCTCCTGTTAAAGCGATATTAACCTCAGCTTCCCGCGGCTAACCAGAGAAATCCTAAGTTTGGGACAAGCGATATCTGAATCATTCTCGCAAAATCCGGTTATAAAGATAGAATCGATACATATTGCTATAATTGAGAGATCAGGGGGTGCTGCAATGCTGCAAAGCAAATATTTTAGGACATGTCTGGCCATTATCGCTTTTTTGACAATTCTATATCTGGGCTCCAAAGTCGTTTTTTTGATTACACCATTGGTAGCTATTTTCAATCTGCTGCTTGTGCCAATGATGCTGTCAGGCTTTATGTATTATTTGTTGCGTCCGCTCGTCAATTTCCTGGAGAGCAAGAAACTGAACCGCATGCTGTCCATTCTGCTGATCTATGTCGTGTTCATAGGATTGTTTGTCCTCTTCTGGGTGCTGGTCTGGCCAACGCTGCGCGAGCAAATCCAGAATTTTATCGACAATACTCCTTATCTTGTAGAGGGGATCCAGGAACAGTTCAATAAGCTGCAGAGCGACCCATACTTTTCCCGCTTCTTCAAGGGGGATGCCGATCTGTCAGCACGGATATCGGGTTACTTGAGCGATACTATCACCTGGGTGACCAATTCCATGTCCAATCTGATCAGTGTGGTATCAAGCATTGTAGTGGTCATTGCTACTCTGCCTATTATTCTGTACTACATGCTGAAGGATGGACATAAGCTCTCCCCCATCCTGCTCAGCCTGGTGCCAAGAAAATACCGCAAGGAAGGGCAGGATATGCTGCAGGATATCGACAGTGCGCTCAGCGGATTCATTGTTACAAGAGTGCTGCTGAACGTGGTGCTGGGGGCCATGCTCTATATCGGTTTCCTGATTATCGGACTGCCTTATTCCCTGATGCTTGCCATCATATCTATCCCGCTTAATTTCATTCCGTATGTCGGCTCGCTCCTGGCTGCTGTTCCCGTTGTGATCGTGGGTTTTATAGAGTCCCCTACGATGGCTATCTGGTCGGTGGTGATTATAGTCATCGCCCAGCAGATTCAGGATAATGTGCTTTCTCCGATTATTTATGGAAAATCACTGGATGTGCATCCGCTGACTACTGTAGTGCTGGTGCTGGTGGGGGGCGATTTCTATGGGATCATCGGCGTGTTAATCGCGCTTCCGGTCTATATGATCCTCAAAATCATTTTCCTGCATATTTACGAGATTATCATCGCCGAGCGTGTGGAAGAGGTTACGGTTGTCAAAGATGAGCAGAATCTGACTCAGGACAGCTAAGTTTATACTACCAATATAGCCCTACAAAGTGGAGCCATTGCATTGAAGCTGATTCCTTTCGGGGACCCGATAGATACTGTTAAAAAAAGACGCAAGCCTCTCTCATGGAGAAGCCTGCGTCTTTTGCTGCCGGAACCGGTCAGCCCCGGAGGGAACGTACTACAAAGACATGGCTGCCTTTCAGCAGATTCTGTCCATCCTTCAACGTAACGGAGCCCTTGGTATGTGAAACAATCGTTGTATTGTAAGCAATCAGCTCATCGCCCTTCCAGACGGTTACTGCCGATTTAAAATAGACTGCATTGTCGAACTGCTGGCGTTCTCTCATGACGTATCCGACAGCATGCAGCGTCGGGGCCAGGGCTCTTTCCTTGGGGGCCAGAGCCTTGATGAATACAATGTCATGAAAGGGCACCGCGATTTCCTGATGGCCAATTACAGCCACCGAAGCCGCCGGGTCCCATTTGCGCAAAACACCTTTTATGATCGTGTAGGGTTCTTCGCCGCAGTACATAATAACGGGCCTGCCTACCCAATGCTTCATGGCCCCACCCCCTTTGCTGTCTCTGAGCTGACTATATATTCGGTATGGACCAGTCTATTCCCTGTAAGCCATGCGACTCCAGATACTGGTTGGCCCGGGAAAACGGCCGGCTGCCCAGAAATCCCCGGTGCGCCGAGAATGGGCTGGGATGCGGAGACTGGATCACCAGGTGGCGGCTGCGGTCGATATATGCCCCTTTTTGCTGGGCATGGCTGCCCCACAGGATAAAAACCAGAGGCTCCTGCCGCTCATTCAGCTTCTCCATCACCGCATCGGTGAAAGTCTCCCAACCGAGCCCTTTATGGGAGTTCGGCTGGCCTTCCCGGACAGTCAGTACAGCATTCAGCAGCAGCACCCCTTCCTCAGCCCAATGCATCAGCGATCCGTGGTTCGGAATAGAAACACCCATGTCTTCATGCAGTTCTGTGTAGATATTGCGCAGGGAAGGCGGTATCCGCACTCCCGGTTTGACCGAGAAGCTGAGTCCATGTGCCTGTCCTGCTCCATGATAGGGGTCCTGCCCCAGAATAACTACCCGTGTTCTGTTGTATGGCGTCAGCTTAAGCGCCGAGAACAGTTCCTCCTTGGGCGGGTAGACCGTGTATTGCTTGTACTCCCGTGCCAGTGCATAGCGCAGCTCCTGAAAATAGGACTTCTGCGTTTCTTCCTGCAGGATCTCATCCCAATCGTTGCCGAACATCTCCGTTCTCCTTCCGCTCCCATGCGTGTTATTCAGTCATTACCTGTTATTACCCAAAATATATCCGGCTCCCGGCAGATTATTTGCGCCCGTAATCAGCCTTAATCTCGCCCCACTCTTTGGTCTGCCACTTGAGAATCTTGTTGTTGTATGTATTCGTCTGCAGCCAGCGTTCCGCGCGGTCGATCAGCGTCCAGATTTCCTCTGTGGAAGCATCGCGCGGCAGCGTGGTAGCCACCTTCTTCTGCTTGACCCATTTCATGGCATTCACAGAATCGCTGTAGATCGTCCGGCTGCTGCCCTCTTTCTTCAGCAGGGCCAGCGCATGGACGATCGCCAGGAACTCGCCAAGATTATTGGTGCCTTTGGAAATAGGTCCGCAGGAAAAGATAATGTCTCCGGTCTGTGTATCCACACCCTTATATTCCACAGGCCCTGGGTTGCCCCGCGTCCCCACATCCACGGAAATGCTGTCATACTCAATTTCTGCCGGGGTTGCTGCGGCTGTGCTGCGCTTATAGGAGCTTGCCGGTTTGCTTTTGCCTGCTCCTGATGCGGCTGCTCCGCTTCCCCAATTGCCCTTCCAGCCAGCCTTGAAGGCAGCAGCCGCCGCGGCCCTGGATTCATAGGATTTATATTTTGCCCCCGTATAATGATCCGTCTGTGCCTGGCATTCCGCCCATGTTCCGTATACACCGGGCTTCTTGCCCTCCCAGACCACATAATATTTCTGCTTAGCGATTGTGATCTTCCCCTTCCAGCCTCAATTGCGAGGTCAAAAGAATATTGTAATCCAAACGGCAGCGAGTTTGAAGTCCTAAATAACGAGGCCCGCAGCCGCCGCATATTTCAGCGGATAATAACCCGGCTGCAGGTTCATAATATACCCACGGAAATTAGTCCAGGACCGCAAGTGTAGTATCGGCAATCCGCTGCAGCTTGCTTGGATCCGGGCTCGATTTGACCATAACCCGAAGTCCCACCAGCGCATTATGCAGGAATACCGCAAGGTCAGCCGCCCGGAGATGTTCAGATATTTCTCCGCTTGCTTGCCCGTGGGTTATCAGTTGTTCCAGCAGCCGCTCAGTATTCAGAAAAGCATCGTTTACTTTGGAGGTGGCCTCCGGGTCATGATTGGCCAGTTCAACCGCAGTGTTCACCAGGAGGCAGCCTGCGGGCTCCGTGTCCTGCCTATGGATGATCATATCGAACAGCAGCCGGATGGCTTCTTTGGCGGAATCCACGCCTTCTACGCGCCCTTCCATTCTGCTGACAGTCATCTCTGCAAAACGTTCCATGGATTTTATATATAAAGTATGCTTATCACCAAAAGTATCGTACATGCTCCGCTTGTGAATGCCCATGCCGGCAACCAGATCCTGCATCGAGGTTTTCTCATAGCCCTGCTGCCAAAAAACATTCATTGCTTTGCCCAGCACGTTGTCGACATCAAACTCTTTGCTTCTTGCCATCATCAAGCTCCTTTCTGCCTCTATTTTATCATTTATAGAACGTTCGGTAAATATTAACCAGAAGGAGGATATTCACATGAAAAAGCTTGCAGCCTTAGCGGCGATATTCGTTCTGACCTTGCTTGTCGGATGCGGCAACTCAGCGGACAACAATAACACGGCAGGCACAAATACGCCGGCAAACAACGGGAACGCCAGCAATGCCACCGCCGCACCGGATGCTGTAACCTCGGCTTCCGTGGTTGACAACGGCGAGGATTTCAAAAAGGCGATCAGCAAAGAGGGCACCTGGATTGCCGCCACACTGAAGGATCTGACCTTTACGGAGGATCTTGTCGTCGAAGGAGAGTTCAGCAACAAGGGTGAACCCGCACGCAAGATCGCGCTGTACACGCAGGATGCGGATCACAATATCACCAACTCCTTTAGACTGACGGCTCCCAAAATTACGATTAAAAGTGAAAATACCCAAATTCAGGGCGGCACTTTTGTTGGTGATGTCTATGTGCAAGCGAACGGCTTCAAAGTGGTGAATGCCACCATCGAGGGCAATGTCTATTTCTCCGATGATAAATACCAGGCCACCTACAGTGCGTCGGACCAGGGCAAAGTAACAGGTGTAACCGAAGTCAAAAAATAATTACGGATTACCGCAAAGGTGCTTCCCTTACGGCTTGAATGCCGGGGAAGCACCTCTTTGCGGGTTAGGGGAGAAAAGAGGCTATCATGCATATTTCATTCCGCAGGCTTATGCTTGTAACTCCGCTGCTTGCCCTGTTTTCGTGCAGCTGGCCAGAGGATAAGACGCAGCTGCCGCAGTATCGGATTCAGTCCGGACAGGATCTGACCATTCTGACTACAACAGACACACACTACTTGTCCAAAAGCCTGACCGACTATGGCCCGGCCTTCACCCAATTTCTCGCCGCCGGGGACGGGAAGCAGCTAGGCTACAGCGAAGAACTTATCGGTGCACTCGCCAACGATATTGCCATCCGGAAGCCGGATGCCGTTATCATCAGCGGGGACCTCAGCAATAACGGAGAGAAACGCAGCCATCAGGATCTGGCGAAGCATCTGAAAGCCATTGAGCAGGATACGGGGACACGGGTCTACGTCATCCCCGGCAATCACGACATCCTGAATCCATGGGCCCGCAAATTCAAGGGCCAACGGAGGTATCGGGCGGACAATGTTACTCCGCAGAAATTCCGCAACCTCTATCAAGATTTCGGGTATGACGAAGCTTTGCTGGAGGATCGGGATTCCCTGAGTTATCTGGCAGCTCCCTCCGGCGACTTGTGGCTTCTCATGCTGGATACCAGCCAATACACCAATAACAAGCAACTTGGACATCCTCAGTTGGACGGAAGAGTAGCAGCCTCGACGCTGCAGTGGATCGATGAATGCGGCAAGCTGGCGGCAGACAGCGGCGCGCAGATCGTGGCGGTCATGCATCACAGTCTGCTGGATCACAGTGAGTTCATTCAGAAAGGCTTCACAGTCAATGATAATGCCGGGGTGATCGAAGCCCTGACAAGAAACGGTATTAACACTGCCCTCAGCGGCCATATTCACATCCAGGACATCAGTAAAAGCAGCAGGAACGATAGCAGCATATACGACATCGCAAACAGCGCCCTATCCGTATATCCCCATCAGTACGGCATGCTGCACTATTCCTCTGCGGATCATGCCTTGGACTACAACACCTTCAAGCTGGACCTGGAGATGTGGGCGCAAGCGACCAGGCTGCACAGATGAGAACCTGCTGCACTAGGGAATCTACACGGGCAGAAATTTCAGGAAGCGTTCCGCTACGCAGGCTAGCGCTAGCTCGCTGACATTCTTGCTGAATTAAGCTGGAGTATCTAGTGAAATGGGAATTTGAACTTGCAGAGTTGAATTTCCAGGTGTCTTTATGCAAAAATGCATGTTGCTCCCCCTTCACAAAGATCAATTTTTCTTAATCAACAACTGCATATAGAGCTTGCGGAGCGGTAGTCGTAATGTTTAAGAACAGTGGATTGCGTTTAAGTTAGGGCGGTAGGTACACTTCTGCTGAAGCGCTAAGGAGGATGAGGATTCAATGTTCAAACGCATGGATGAGATCATGATCGAGATTCCCGATGTCGAGAAGCCGGACCCTAATGCCGCAGCCGCCGTACAAGAACTGCTTGGAGGAAAATTCGGCGAGATGTCCACACTTAACAATTATCTCTATCAATCTTTTAACTTCCGTTCCAAAGACAAGCTGAAGCCCTTCTACGATCTGGTAATGAGTATAACGGCCGAGGAGCTGGGCCATGTCGAGCTGGTATCGCATGCGGTGAATAAATGCCTCAGAGGCTCAACAGCATACAAGGAACCGGACTCCACCCCACTGGATGCTGTAAAAGATGCCCGGCTGTCCTATCACTTCCTGGCCGGAGCCCAGGGGGCGATGCCGTTCGATTCCATGGGCAATCCATGGACCGGGGCCAATGTGTTCAACAGCGGTAACCTGGTGGAGGATCTGCTGCATAACTTCTTCCTGGAATGCGGAGCAAGAACACACAAAATGAAGGTCTATGAAATGACCGACCATCCGGCTGCACGGGCGGTCGTCGGTTTCCTGCTCGTCCGCGGCGGCGTCCATGTGGTGGCCTATGCCAAAGCGCTGGAGATTGCAACGGGCGTCAACGTCACCAAGCTGGTGCCTATCCCTTCCCTCAGCAACAAGTCTTTTACCGAAGCAGCCAAATATGAAGAAAAAGGGGTGCACACCAAACTGTACACTTGGAGCGACAATGACTTCAGCTCCATTGACCAGATCTGGAAGGGCACCCATCCTGAAGACGGCCTTCCGCTGGAAGTGATTCAAGGGGCGCCTGAAGGCGTACCTATCCCTGAAGCGCCAGAATCCAAGGAAGAGTTCGCACCGGGCATTTCCGCCGAGGAATTCAAGGAAATTGCCAAACGCCTCAAGATGGCAGGAAATATAAAAGATTAGGCCAGCATGAGTATAACGGTTAGTCTGATATGGGCAAGCAGAAGCAGCCTCGCATTCATTTAATAAAACGGCACTGGTTCAGCCAATGAAAACGGCTGCGCCGTCCTTAACTGGACAGCGCAGCCGTTTTGGTCCGATTAATCATACCCGCCAACCGATTCAGGAAGCGCCTGATATTCGGGCTTGCTCTGGACCAGCTTCACAATCTGGTCCCGCAGTTTCTGCAGCTTCCTGGCATCCGGAGTGGTTTGGCAATACTCTCCGCTCCAATTTAACGCCTTCTGCTCGCTATTGACCCGAATGATCCAGTATTCCTCATCATAGGGGATCTGCCTGCAGCTTTTGTCCGCAATCTCCAGCTCCATACCACCCAGTACATTCATCTCACGCATCTGCCGGTAAATCTTACTCCTTTCAGCATCCGTCAGCCTGAGCTTTGCTGTAGCAGAACCCTTGGAAATCAAATCCTTCGTTACCGTGCCCTTAAAGGTATTGATCTCATTCTTAGCAGTAATCCCATAACGCACAGAAAATGCAAAATCCTCAGGCATCTGTTCCGGCATATTTACAGCCTCCGCAGACGGCTCGGGCTGCAAGGCGGGAGCAGAATGCTCTATATCTTCACAGCCTGCAAGTAAAATCACCAAAAAGGACATCAGCAGATCCGGATAAGCTAGCAGTTTGTTCACGGTCAACCCTTCTCACTTAGCTTTAGAATCAAGTAGACATTCGTATCATGGGGTACACCGCCCGGCACCGAGGCTTCATTCGCAGAAAGTACTACAGCGCTGAAACGGTTCAGGTCCAACAATTCATAGCTCCTCCCAGATCCGCAGCATTGGAGGCAGCAGAGTCTGCTGCTTATCACAGCTCCAAGTCTCCTTTGCGCTGCGGCTTCAGTACAAGCTCTGTAGATGCCGCTTCCCGGCCGTTCACCAGCAGGGTGATCTTATGTTCCCCCGCATAATGGCGGCGGGTGGTCAGATCCGCCCAGCGGTGGGTCCGTTTTCCGGTTAGGCGGGTGCCTCCCGGAACCGTTTTATCCGAGAGCAGGAACAGCTTGCGCGAGGTTTTGCCCCCGGCTTTTACAAAATCAATTCCGTATTCTATACGTATACGGGCCTCATCCCCCTCGCGGACGTTAAGGGCATAAGCCAGCTCACAGCTCCCGCCTATCTGCAGTTCCGCAGGCTCCACAGACAGGATGGCGCTGACGGCAAGCGGGGTTTCGTCCTCCTGGCCTGCATAACCAAAAAGCGCCAGAACCTCAGGGTTCGCTTTGCGGATCAGCGTGCGGCAGCCATGCCGCACGATCCAGTCTGTGTGCGCATTTACGCCTTTCCAGCGCCGGACCATATCAATCACGACACCGGGGTGGTCCTTCGCGATGTCGTTCAGATTGTTCGCCACACTCTTGCGCACGTATAGCGAAGAGTCTGCCTTCAGCTGCTCCAGCACCGGGAGCACCGGCGACGGGTCACGCTTGAACATGGGCAGCGCCTGGCCCCAGGGAAGGCGGGGCCGGCTGCCCTCGCTCGACAGCCGCCGCACATGCTCGTCCGGGTGCTGCGACCAGCGCAGCATCTGCGCCATCATCCGCTGCGGGTCCCGCAGCAGAAACGGCCGGACGGCAAATTCTGCCGACGATTTGGGCGTGAAGCGTTCCAGCGCTGACATGGACAGTTCCCAGTGCTCATCGCTTCCTCCGAATACCTCAACGAAATCGGGGAAGATCAGATACGGGAAGCCTACGCACTCTTTATCTATGGCAAAAAGAATTTCCAGAGCATCCTCATACCGCCGGGGCAAAAATGCTCCCAGTGTCTCCGTGATCCGCCGCATCCGTCCCTTTAGCTCCAGTTCTTCCCAGGGGTCCTTCATCGCCGTAGTGACGAATCCCTCCAGATCAAACCCGCTATATACGGACAGCAGCTTTTTGCCGAAGCTGCGCAGAAATCCCTCATTGTACATTGCTTTTAACGGTTCCGCCATTTCTGTCTCCTCCTGCCGGTTACTGCCTGTGCAGTGTATTACACTTCTGGTTACAAGTGTAGCCAGAAGAGCGTAACATAAATAACTCGACAGCTTAATGTCATATTCAATCGGCAGGATTATGAATAATGTTTAAGCTCAGTGCTTTTTCTGGCTCTGTCCACGATTGGGCCTTGTAAAATATTTACAAAGGCAACATTGCTGGAACGGATGCTTAACAGCTCATCCTGTATGCAGACACCCATGGCTTCCAGAACATTTTCAGGAAACGAGATATAATGTCGCTCATCCAGATAGACCCAGCTGAATATCCTCTGTTTGGTGCGGTATATGTAGCCTTCTTCAGTCTGGTTAAACAGAACAGGATCTTTTTTCAGAACATCAAGGAGGTAGGATTTGTGCGCTTCCAGCATCCCTCTGGACATTACACTGAATCCTCCCGAGGTTCCGCTCCCCGACATTATAAAAAGCTTGCTGCATTTCTGTATGCCATACTCTTCAAGCGGCTCGTCCGGCAAATACAGTGTGCGGTCTTCTTTTACCTTAAGCCAGCCGTATATGTATTTTCCTCCTGGTGTAATTAAAGGCATCACGGCACCTCCTCCCCCAATTTATAACCAATCACTTATGCTGTCCTCTAACGATTCCGGCGAGACCTGTTCATGTTTCAGCAATCACAACCGTACCGCTTTTCAAATCCACAATACGGCTTCGTGTGTCAGCGTGTGAAATGAACAGCGGTTGCCCGTTTGCCTGTATACAGTAGGATATAGGGATGGACACCCCGCAGTTCCGGTAGGAGCCGTCGGCATGGCTGGTCCCAATGATGGGACATTGATATTTCACAGCGATCCGCGCTGCCTCCACCGTCCACAAGGCGAACTGTTCTTCACTGAACATTCCCACTCCAATCGGATGAGCGATGAAATCTAAGGTTCCAGCATTCCCTTCCAGCCCGCTCAGCCCCTGCAAAATTTCAACACACAGCAGATAACCTATCCTTATATCACCAGCCTCAACTACCGAAGGAGTATGCAGCTCTCCTTGCATCGGAGACTTCGCCCGTTCCAATAAAATCTCTCCGTCCGGACCGATCATTAACGCTCTGTCTTTGCCGTTATCGTCTTTGTAACTGGTAATCATCAGCTTCCTATACTGCCTGGCAAGACTGCGGAGTATCTGCACACTGCCGGTATCGGCTACATACCCTTCAGGGTAGAGCACTGCATCACAATAAGCGGACCACTGCCTCAGCTCCTCTTGCAGCTTCAACATATCAGCTTCATGATCAGGCTGGGAGACCAGTAATTTCATCAGGATTCCTCCATACATTTACTCACTGCTCCAGCGCGGCAACCGCCTCCCAATCGCGGATCGGCAACTGCTCCAGATACCCGGTGAACATTTCGTCAACCCACTGTTTTTCTGTTTCTTTGGCGATTGCGGACTTCTTATACTGCTCCAGCACACCTTCGCGGTGCATTTTCAGAAAAGCGTCATTTTCACATATTTTGCAAATTAAATCTTGTTTTCAAAATGTACTACCTGGCGTATTATAGATAAAAAGCTTTTGTAGACACCCGCGCTAAAGCGAACGAACGGAGGAATGTCAGCCATGCCGCAGACACTTGTTAAAAATGTTGATTTTTTTGTCGCCGCCCTATCGCAGACCTATGTGTCCGCGCTGCAGCTCGACCCGGATGGAATGTATTCCCAGGTGGGCATCGGAATCGTCGAGAAATTTGCTGAAGACTATGTACGCCTCAAAAGATTCGACGGCAGCGTCTCCCATTACGACCGGGAAATCACGAAATTCCAGCATAACAAAGCCTGATCCATCTCTATTACATTCCGCCTTGAGCATAATTATCCTGCTTACTCCAGATGAAAGGCTGTAAGCCCTTGGCATTACGGCACTGCCCTGACCCCCTTCTCCCCCTGTATAGTGGTTCAGTTCCTCCCATTTGGTTAATCGTTACATAAGATGGCCGTTTGGGACATATCCTAACTTTTGCAGGAGAGAAAGGAATGAGAGGCATGAGCGACCAAGAGAATTTCACGGACGGGCGCAGTCCCGGCTTTAACCAGATCCCCGATGCCAGCAGACCTGGACAGACAGCCTCTACGGACAAGCTGGACGATATCGTCGGAGGTATTATGGATAATGTGCAGGAAACCCTGACCGGCGATCCCCCTAAGGAATCCGGCAAGCATCGGGCTGGCAATACTACCACGGACAAGTAAGAACACCCCTATGGCAAGAATCTGGTGCAATCTTGACGGTGTGAAAATGGACTTAGGCCGCATACACCTAAACCATTGATAATCTGGATAGCACACAGCCGGTAAATTACTAACGAAAAGGCGGCACACGTTTAGAGCGTGAGCCCGCCTTTTTGGCAACGAGTGCCCCGGAGGTAACACTCCGCCATAAAATTTTAACGTGTGCATTTCAATAATTCCTTGACTTGACAGTGCCGAGGCCGTAAACTGAAATCGTTAACAATTCTATTTTTCCGGAGAGATATTATGATCACCATCAAAGATATTGCACGTGTTGCCGGCGTCTCCCATACAACCGTTTCCCGGGCGCTGAACGGCAGCCCGCTGATCAAGAAGGTCACCCGGGACAAAATAGAAAAAATCGCCGCAGAAATGAACTACATCCCCAATTACAGCGCCAAAAGCCTGGTAACCAGACGGTCCTTCACTATTGGTCTGTTTTTCTCCAGCATTGAGCAAGGGACCTCGGCCAGTTTCCTGGTGGATGCCATCAAGGGAATCAGCCACATCCTGGATGAGAACTTCAACTTGACGGTCAACGGCATTGACGGCGTGCATCATTTTGGCAATATTCAGCCGCAGCGCTTTGACGGTATCCTGGTCATGAGCCAGAGCGATGAGGATAATGCCTTTATCTATCATGTGAAGAAGATGGGCATCCCACTGGTCGTGCTGAACCGCCAGCTTGAAGATCCCGGCATTATGAACGTGGTGGCAAATGACCGTGAAGGTGTGAAGGAAGCCATCGACTATGCCGCCCGGCAGGGACACCAGAAATTCGCCATTATCGAAGGCAAACCCGGCTTCAAGTCGTCGAGCGAGCGCAAGCAGGGCTTCATGGACAGCCTGATTGCCCATCGCCTTCCGCTGAACTCCGATTATTTTGCGGCGGGTGATTACAGTATTGAGAGCGGTTATGCGGCTATGGCTGCTCTGCTCCTGCTAGAAGATCCGCCGACAGCCGTATTCTGCTCCAATGACGATATGGCGATTGGTGCGATGAATGCCTGCTACGCCCACAAGGCTGATGTTCCCGGCAAGATTTCTCTGATTGGATTCGATGATATCATGTTCTCCCGGTACACGAATCCCGCCTTGACCACAGTCCGCAAACCGATTACAGAAATCAGCGAGCTTGGCACCAAAATGCTGGTCCAGCTGCTTCAGCAGCCGGAGACCCAACCCCAGCAGCTGTTCGTGAAGACATCGTTAGTCATACGCCAGACGGTAGCTGAATTACAGCAGTAATGAGGGGGTTGGCGAATTCCAACTAATCTTTTCATTTGGACATTGTCCCGCGGATTAGTTCTACTAATTCCACTTAAGCTTTAAAAAAAGAGCCTCTCTTTTTTTGTTTAAAATGTTCACGTGTGCATTATTCCAATTCATTATAAAAGGAGATTATTGAACACTTATGACACAGCGTTTATCCAGAACCACTCAGCCCGGCCTGCCGCAATATCCGGAACGGATGATTCAATTTGGGGAAGGGAATTTCATGCGTGCCTTCGTAGACTGGCAGCTGCAGCAGATGAACAAACAAGGCCTGTTCAACGGAAGCGCAGCGGTTGTCGTGCCGATCGGCCAGGGACTCGGCGGACTGATGGCCGAGCAGGATAATCTCTACACGGTGCTGCTGAACGGCATCATGCAGGAGCAGCCAGTCAATTCGCGCGAGATCATCACCAGTGTCAGCCGGGTGATCAATCCCTACAGCGACTATGAAGCGTATCTGGCCCTGGCCGAAAATGATGAGCTGGAGTTTATCACCTCCAATACAACCGAAGCAGGCATCGCCTATCAGCCGGGAGACCGTTTGAAGGATGCGCCTCCCTCAAGCTTTCCTGCCAAATTGACCGCCCTTCTCTACAGACGGTTTGAGCTGGGCAAAAAAGGCTTCGTCATCATCCCCTGTGAGCTGATTGACCGCAATGGGGAAAAGCTGCGGGAAATTGTGCGCCAATACGCCGCAGATTGGAACCTGGGTGAAGCGTTCCTGCAGTGGCTGGACGCCGAGAACACCTTCTGCTGCAGTCTGGTTGACCGGATTGTTCCGGGTTATCCGCGCGACAAGGCCGCTGAGCTGGAAGCTGAGCTGGGCTACCTCGACAAGCTGATGGTAACCGCAGAGCCGTTCCTGTTCTGGGTCATTGAAGGCCCGGCGTGGCTGTCCGAACGGCTTCCGCTGGCGAAAGCCGGACTTAACGTAGTCGTTACAGATGACATGACCCTCTACCGCGAGCGCAAGGTTCATCTGCTGAATGGGCCGCATACAGCCATGGTTCCCCTCGCCATGATGGCAGGGCTCGAAACCGTGGAGGATGTGATGAACGATGAAACGTTCTACCGCTTTGTGCGCGGGCTTTTGGATGAAGAGCTTATTCCGATGCTGGATCTGCCGCAAGAAGAGCTTCTCTCTTACGCGGACGCTGTGCTGGAGCGCTTCAAGAATCCGTTCATCCGCCACGAGCTGGCCTCGATTTCACTGAACAGCATCTCCAAGTTTAAAACCCGGCTTCTCCCTGTACTCCTCCGGTATCAGCAGGAACGCGGCCAGCTGCCGCCATTGATTACACTGGCCCTTGCCGCACTGCTGCTCAGTTACCGGGGAGACCGTGTGAAACGTCAGGACAGTGCTGAAGTGTTGGAAGTCTTTGATCAAGCCTGGGGCAATCCTCCCACCTTCGCTGCTTCAATTCTTAGAGAAGTCAGCCTGTGGGGCCAGGACCTGTCACAGGTGCCGGGCCTTACTGAAGCAATTGACGCCCAGCTGCACCAGCTTCAAAGCTCCGACAGCCGTGCCGCACTGCAGCAGTTGGTCCGTTCAGAAGCCTAATTCATCATTTTTTATAGGAGGGACAGCATGAAACGATTAATGAAAATGAATCCCCGGGATACAGTAGCCGTCGCGCTGCGTCCGATTGCCTCCGGTGAAGTACTTTCCTTTGAAGGGCTTAGCCTCACAGCCGCCCAGGATATTCCGCAGGGGCATAAAATCGCCTTAACCGGCTTCGCGAAGGGCGATGTCATTACCAAATACGGATACCCTATCGGGCATGCGGTGGAGGAGATCCGGGCGGGTGACTGGATTCATACGCATAACATCAAAACCAACCTGTCGGGAGAGGAAGAATATGAATATCTTCCCGACCTGCATCCTGTCGCCTATCCGAAACGCGACCTGACCTTCCAGGGCTACCGCAGGGCAAACGGCAAGGTTGGCATCCGCAATGATCTGTTCATCATCCCTACAGTTGGCTGCGTGAACGGCATCGCCGAGCAGATGCTGCAGGAGTTCAAGGCAGAGCATCCCGATCCGGGCGGTTTCGACAACTTCACTGTGCTTAAGCATCCTTACGGCTGCTCGCAGCTCGGCGACGACCACCGCATGACCCGCAGCATCCTGCTGGATGCCGTAAATCATCCCAACGCCGGGGGCGTGCTTGTCTTCGGCCTGGGCTGCGAGAATAATATCGTCTCCGAATTCCGCAGCATGCTGGGCGGCTATGACGAGAGCCGGGTCAAATTCCTCGTCGCCCAGGAGGTGGGCAATGAGGTGGAAGCCGGTCTGGCTCTGCTTGAAGAGCTGTACGAGGCCGCAAAAAATGATGTCCGCGAGCCCGTTCCACTCAGTGAGCTGAACATCGGCCTGAAGTGCGGCGGCTCCGATGGTTTCTCCGGTATTACTGCAAATCCGCTGCTGGGCGCTTTTTCCGACTTCATTATCTCCCAGGGCGGAACCTCCGTGCTGACCGAGGTCCCTGAAATGTTCGGGGCGGAAAAGATGCTCATGGCACGTGCGGAGAACCGCGAGGTCTTTGAAGACATCGTTTCCCTGATCAATAACTTCAAGCAGTACTTCCTCTCATACGGTGAACCGGTGTACGAGAATCCCTCTCCCGGCAACAAAGCCGGAGGAATCAGCACGCTTGAAGACAAATCGCTGGGCTGTACGCAAAAGGCAGGCAGCTCGCCCGTTGTGGATGTGCTGGATTACGGGGTGAAGCTGCGCCGCAAAGGCCTCAGTCTTCTGCAAGCTCCGGGCAACGACCTGGTGGCGGCCTCCGCCCTCGCCGCTTCGGATTGCCAGCTTGTGCTTTTTACGACCGGCCGGGGAACACCGTTTGGCAGCTTTGTGCCTACGGTCAAGGTGGCGACCAACAATGAGCTTTTTGCCAAAAAGGGCCACTGGATGGACTTCAATGCCGGACCGCTGCTGGAGCGTCCGATGGCCGATGTGCTTGAGGAATTTATCGCCTACATTATCGATGTGGCCAGCGGCCAAAAAACGCGCAACGAGCAGAACGAAGTACGTGAGCTGGCGATTTTCAAAACCGGAGTTACGCTCTAATCCTGATCAAATCCAAGCAAAGGGAGAATTGCAATGTTTTTAAATGACGATTTTCTGTTGACCAGCGAAACGGCACGCCGGCTCTTTCATAATCATGCCAAAACCATGCCGATTATTGATTACCACTGCCACCTCGACCCGAAGGAAATCTATGAAGACAAGGCGTTCCGCAACCTCACCGAAGCCTGGCTGGCCGGGGATCATTACAAATGGCGGCTTATGCGCGCTAACGGGGTTCCGGAATCCCATATTACCGGAGATGCTTCCGACTATGACAAGTTCCTGGCCTGGGCCCGTACGCTCCCGAAGGCTGTCGGCAATCCCCTGTACAGCTGGACCCACCTGGAACTGCGCCGTTTCTTCGGGATTAACGAGACGCTGAACGAGGCTTCCGCTCCTGCGATCTGGGAGGAAGTGAACCGCAAGCTGGCTGAACCGGCCTATACGCGGCGGAGTCTGATCCGGAAATCCAATGTTAAAATCGTCTGTACCACCGATGATCCGGCGGATTCCCTGGAATATCACCGGCTGCTGAAGGAGTCGGAGCAGGACTTTCAGGTCTTCCCGACCTTCCGACCCGACAAAGCGCTTAATATCGACGCCGATGGCTTCACGGTTTGGCTTACCCGGCTGGGGGAAGCTGCTGGAGTGCCCGTAACCACGTATGATACGCTGGTTGAAGCCTTGCGGAGCCGTGTGGAATTTTTCCATCAGAACGGCTGCCGGCTATCAGACCATGCGCTGGATGTGCTGCGTTATCAGGCGGCTGGTGAAGCTTCACAGCTGGAGCGGATTTTTGCCAAACGTCTGGAAGGTGCTGTTCTGTCGCCGGAAGAAATTACAGTCTACCGGACAGAGCTGCTGTCAGAACTGATTGGAATGTACCATGATAAAAACTGGACCATGCAGCTGCACCTGCACGCCTTCCGCAACAATAATACGCCGATGTTCCGGCGGCTGGGCCCGGATACCGGGTATGACGGAATTAATGACCTGTCATTGGCAGAGGCGCTCTCGAAGCTGCTGGACCGGGCCGAATGCAGTAAGGGATTGCCGAAGACCATCCTGTATTCTCTGAATCCGGGAGATTACCCTGCCCTGCTCGCGCTGATGGGCTGCTATCAAAAGGACACCGCAGGCAAGCTTCAGCTCGGCTCCGGCTGGTGGTACAACGATACCCGCGACGGGATGCGCCGCCAGCTGACCCTGCTGGCCGACAACAGCCTGCTGGGCAATTTCGTCGGCATGCTCACCGACTCGCGCAGCTTCCTGTCCTATACCCGCCACGAGTATTTCCGGCGTGTGCTCTGTGAGCTGCTGGGCGAATTGGCCGGGCGCGGTGAAGCGCCGGACGACCAGGCCCTGCTTGGACAGCTGGTGGAGGATATTGCCTACAACAACGCCGCCGGCTACTTCGGCTTTGAAGCCCGCAGCGCAGCCAAGTAGCACAGCTAGACAGAAGCGGACACGCCATCCTTTTGAAGATAACCATTAAAGGCACAAAGTACAAAGTATCAGGAAAGGAAGTATATTATGCCTACGCTATATATTGCCGGTGACTCCACCGCCGCACAGAAGGGCGGAGGCGAAAAGCCAATGACCGGCTGGGGAGAATTCCTTCAAGAGCATTTCAGCCCTGATATTGCTGTAGATAACCGGGCGGTTAATGGACGCAGCACCCGCTCCTTCCTGGCGGAAGGTCGGCTTGAGGATATCGGCAAGGACTTCCGGAGCGGCGACTACCTGCTGATCCAGTTCGGACACAATGACCAGAAGGTAGAGGACCCCGCCCGTTATACCGATCCCTCTACGGAGTACCGCCGGAATCTGCTCACGTTCATTGAATTTGCCCGCAGCCGCGGCGGATACCCTGTTCTGCTGACTTCGGTCAGCCGCCGCCGGTTCACTGCAGGCAGCGAACCTGACCCGCTCGCGGTCGGGCTGTACCCGGAAGCGGTGCGCGAGGTTGCAGCGCAGACCGGCACGCCGCTGCTTGATATTTTTGCCTCCTCCCAGCAGTTGTACCGCGTGCTGGGAGTGGACGGCTCGCGGCAGCTGTTCATGCATCTGCCTGCAAGCGTGCATCCCAATTATCCGCAGGGCATCACGGATGACACGCATTTCTGCAAAGAAGGCGCCGCCCGCATAGCTGGCCTGACCGCCGAGGCGATCTCGCAGTCGGCAGAGCTGGCTGCCTTGCATGCATATTTGCGGCGGCCGGGGTTTCGCGCCGCAGAGAGCATGCCAGCAATCTAAGGCTCCCATGGACTCCGCCGATCATCGGAAGAGAGGAACATCGGGTTCGCGATGTTATCGAACGCCGGACTCCGTGTTACCTTCAAACGCCGCAAAAGGAGGTTTTTATTATGACTGCCCCGCTTCATCTAGGTGTACGCGCCCATGATTTTGGCCGTCTGCCTTTGCCGGAGCTGACCGGGAAGCTTAGCAGGTATCGTTTTTCGCATATTCAGCTCGCTGTACATAAGTCCTTTCCCGAAAGTGTTCCTGCGCTGACTGCGCTAAGCCCAGGAACCGCTGCTTATTTTGGCGAAGCCTTCCGCCAGGCAGGAGTCCGGATTGCCGTGCTCGGCTGCTATGTGAATATCGTCGATCCTGATCCTGTCAAAAGACAGCTGGCTTTGAACGCATTCAGCACCCATCTTCGCCTGGCCCGCGATTTTGGCGCCAGTCTGGTTGGTACCGAAACAGGCAGTGTAGGCAAAGGGTATACTGCGGAGAATTTTACCGAGGAAGCCTTCCGCCAGGTAGCAGTTTCGGTACAGGCCTTGGTGGCGGAGGCGGAGCGGTTCGGCGTAACGGTAGGCATCGAAGCAGGGATCAATCACCCGCTGCATACCGCACAGCTGGCACACCGGCTGCTCACGCTGATTCCCTCCAATAATCTGCAGATTATTCTCGACTGTGCCAATCTAATGACCGCGGACAATTACCGGCAGCAGGATGCCGTGATTGGGGAAGCGCTGGAGCTGCTGGGGGACCGGATTGCTGTCCTGCACCTGAAGGACTTCACGGTCAATGACGGACAGATCGGGATTGTGCCTGTCGGCCAAGGGCTGCTTCACTTTGCTCCGCTGCTCCAATACATAAAATATAAACGGCCGCATATTCAGGGCATTTTGGAGAGTACCCCAGAGGAATATATGCAGGGCAGCATAGATTTTCTGCAGCGGCTGTATGATGAAGTCTGACCGGTTGCAGGAAACTGGGGACAGAAGGAAGCGATAGCTATAAAACTGTGCCGCAGACCGCCTAACCGACCCCGATTACTATGCCTAAGCGGCACACCAAAACGGGCATCCCCTCACACCTGCCGTGAGAATCGGATGCCCGTTGCTGCTGTCTGTGACTAATTTTACCGGCTTCTATGCCCGATACCTAACCGGATAATTTTACAATAAAAGTAATAATTTCATACGGCTTGACGTCAAAGGTAACCGCCCCGCCAGGCTTCACTTCGCCCGCAGGCCGCTCCATCAAGTCACATTCCTGCCAGGAATGAACCGGATAATCGCTGCTGAGCGTTACGGTGCTGCGGGTGCCCGTATACTCATGCAGGCGGACGATGAAGCCTTCGCCATTCTCCGCCATTTTAATGGCGTCAACGGCAATGCTGCCGCAGTCCGTCTTAATCAGTGATTTACCGGCCCCCGCAGCATAACCGCCCTTAACCACACGCAGCGGATTATTCAGTGACCAAGCTTCCTGAACTGTACTGGCTGCTGCCCAGTCGCCCTTATGCGGCAGCAGGGCATAGGTGAATCGGTGCTCCCCCTGATCCGCCTGCCAGTCAGGCTCGGTGGCCGACTTGATCAGCGACAGCCGCATTACATGATCCTTGATGTCATAGCCGTATTTGCAATCATTCAGCAGACTGGCGCCATACCCCCGCTCCGACAGATCGGCCCATTGATGGCCCACACTTTCGAACCGCGCATAGTCCCAGCTTGTATTCCAGTGCGTCGGCCGCTTAACGTTCCCGAATTGGATGTCATAGGTAGCTTCCGTAGCCCGCACCGCTACCGGAAAAGCGGTCTTCAGCAGCTGATGCTGCTCATGCCAATCGACCAGTGTCTCAAAGTCAATCCGGGCGCTTCTGCTGTACACCTTGACCTTCTGAACAATGGAGGAGTCCATATACTTCCATGTGAATTCCAGCACTGCCGCAAGCAGGCCGCATTCGGTCAGCTCTACTGAGCGCAGGTCAGTGATTTCTCTCTTTTTCTCCTGATAAAACAGGTCAATATCCCAGGCATCGAACATCTTCGGCTTATCCTCAAAAACCTGAAGCACGTTGCCGTTCTCGCCCGGAGCCAGCACCTCCCGCTGTTCCCGGCGGTCATAAATGCGGCTCAGCTGCCCCGCACCGTTCCATTCCAGCACATAAAACGGAGTCGTAAGCCGGGAATCCTGCCATTCGAACGGAACCGGACTACCGGACGTTAAGGAGTTGCCTTCCCGCACCTCAGTCTTTCCTGCGGCAGAATCGGCAGAAACAGCAGAACCCGCTGAATCCACCTGAACCGATAATGCTGCCGCAGGTCCTGCCTTTATGACTGTGCTGCCCAGCATCGGAACCGCCGGAACCTCGATCAGCCAATCCCCGCCAACACGCTGGGAAGATAACTGTCGGCCGTCCGCAGTGGTCCACACCCTGTCCTCACCTACTGCTTCATAAGGAATGGCTGCCAGCTCCGTCCGATCGTAGAAAGCTCCATTGAAGACGGTATATTCTGTCTCATGCCGGGTACCGGCCCCTGCAGCCTGCTCTTCGGCCTGCCCATGTGCCTTCCCTTCTGCTAACCCTTCTGTCAGCCCTTCTGCCAGCCCTCCAACCAGCCCTTCAGCCGCAGCCTTCGCCGCCGCGCTGCCGATCCGCTCCGCTTCCGCATATTCCAGTCTTGAATCCTCGTACACCTCGCGGATGGAGGAGCCTGGGATAATATCATGGAACTGGTTGCGGAGGATGGTGTGCCAGCCTTCCAGCAGGGACTGCGCCGGATAGCTGCTGAAGCTGCCTTTTTCTACAGCCAGGAGGACCTGCAGCCACTCCGCTTCACGGTACAGCAGTTCCAGCTTCCGGTTCATCCGCTTGTTGTAGGCCTGGCTGGTATACGTTCCCCGGTGGTACTCCAGGTACAGCTCCCCGTCCCAGGTATGAACATACTGGTCAGTGGCGCGGACCGTTTCATTCAGGCGTTCAAAATATTCATCCGCCCGCCCCGTCCGGACCGCAGGAATGCCCGGCATCTTGTCAAGGCGGCGGCGCATTTCCAGCATTTCGCGGTTAACGCCCCCGCCGCCATCACCATATCCGTAGGAGAGCAGCAGCTCGCGGTTCAGATTCTTATCCCGGTACTGATCCCAGATGCCCTGAACGGAGAAGGCTTCAATCAGACCGTTGTAGGTGTAATACCAGGCGCCGGAGTCAGGCCCTTCAGGTGTGGTGATAAAATGGGTCAGCACTTCACTGCCGTCAATGCCTCTCCAGCGGAACGTATCATGCGGCATACGGTTATATTGGCTCCAGCTGATCTTGGTGGTCATGAAGGTATCAATGCCCGATTTGCGCAAAATCTGCGGCAGTGCCCAGCTGTAGCCAAATACATCGGGGAGCCATAAATATTTGCAGTCCACACCGAATTCCTCCCGGAAGAACTTCGTCCCGTACAAGATCTGGCGCACCAGTGATTCCCCGCTGGTCAGATTGCAGTCCGCCTCCAGCCACATCGCACCTCCGGCTTCCCAGCGGCCCTCTTCCACCCGCTTGCGGATTTCGGCATAGATTTCCGGGTAATCCTCTTTGATGTACGCATACAGCTGAGGCTGGGTCTGCAAAAATATATATTCCGGGTACTGCTTCATCAGACGGAGCACCGTCGAGAAGGAGCGCGCGGCTTTTTCCCGAGTATGGGTAAGCCGCCACAGCCAGGCAACGTCGATATGAGTATGGCCGATTGCGGTTACGGTTACCGGATGCTTCGCCTCAAGCAGCGCCAGCTGCTCCAGCAGCAGCGCTTCAGCCTCCTGGACGGAAATGTAAAAGCCTGCGCTGCCCGGTTTCGACCAGTCCAGCTTGTTAAAAGCCCGGTTGAGCGCCATCAGCAGCTCCTGCTTCTCCGGCTGATTGTCGGCAAGCTGCTTGTAGGTGGATAGTGCAGCACGGCCTGTATAATATAAATTATCCGCCGCCTCATCCAGCCAGGCCAGCTCTGCCCGCTTGATCCGGTGTTCCTGGGGAACCGGGAGGCCACCGCCCTCCAGCCCAGACCACAAGCGGAAGGTGAAATCCAGCGCACGGCCCGCCGCATCCTCCTCCAGAAAAACCTCCTGGTGGTTGGAATCCACCCCCTGATAAGGCTTGCCGTCAATATACAGCAGCGACTCAAAGCCGCTGTTGTTGCCCCCGCCGGTCCGGCCGAAGTCAAAAAGCCCGACCACGCGTTTCCCCTTCCACTCCGCAGGCACTTCAATGGTTCTATGCAGCCAGATGTATGCATCCCGTCCGGTCCAGTAGTCCCCCTGCTGAAGCCGGCTGCCTCCTTTGGGCTGCGGAGGGTATACCCCGTTCGCTCCATCCTTATCCTCTACTGCCAGCCAGTCATTCAACTTGGCAATTTCGCGGTAACGGTACCCTTCCAGCTCCCGCAGCCGCGCACCCAGCTTCTCCTCAGTCCAAAACATTTGCCCTTCCTCCTCTAATAACACGTGTTATGTGCCCGGAAAAAGCGCACTTACGCGCTTTCTCCCGCCCTTAGAACTGCAGGCAGCCATATTTTCCCGGCGGCTTCTGACGTTGTTCCGCCTTCAATCTGCTTCAGCACCCGCCGCACCGCTTCTTCCCCCATGCCTACATAGGGAATTTCCACACAGCTTAATGCCGGGAGGCTCAGCCGGTGGCCCTGGATCGTGTTGTCTGCCGCCATCACCCGCAGTTCTTCGCCGATGCGCAGGCCCAGCTTATGGGCGGCCCGGTACAAATCCGGGACCCCGCTGGACCAGTTCACCAGCAGCGGCGGCGGCGGCTTGCTGATATCCGCCAGCTTCAGGAGCCATTCCTCCCAGTCCACCCGCCCTTCCCGTTCGGGAAGGCGGAAGGAAAAGGGATTCATGCCCCGGCCGCTGCACCAGCGGGTGTAGGCGTCCCGGCGCGTCCGCTCCGCCCAGCTCCGGATGCTGCCATGATATACCTCAGCATATACCGGAGTCTGGACCTGCGGAGTTCCCGGCCGCAGCAAATAATCCAGCGCCAGCTCCACACTGCCCTTGTAGTCGGCCAGCACAGAGCATACCCCCTCCGCTTCGGCATAGCCCTCCACGGATACATAAGGAACCCCCGCCTCGCTGACCTTGGCGGCCCATGCCTCATCGCGGTAGCTGGTATCATCCAGCGTCACGATGCCGTCGATCTTCCGCTGGTGGTAGAGATCCACCAGCTCATCCCTGGCCTCGCCGTCCGGCCGGTGGCCCGGCGAGCAGAGCAGAATGTGATAGCCATGCGCTTCACATTCCCGCTGCATGCCCTCCAGCAGCCGCATGAACAGCGGATGCCGTGTGTCGCCGAACGCAGCCAGACTCATGGTGCGGCCCGTCTTCATGCTCCGCGCCTGGGCATCCACATGGTAGTTCAGCTCGCGGATCGCTGCCAGCACATTCTCACGCGTCTCTCCGCTGACGCCGATACCCGGCGTGCCATTCAGCACAGCAGAGACCACGCTGCGGGATACACCGGCCAGCTTGGCGACGTCGTGGCTGGTCACTCTTTTTTTGCCCATATCAGCACCTCGGCAAAAGTATAACACGTGTTATTTCTGTTGTATACCCTTTTTATGGAAAAGGTCTGAAAGGGGATTCACCCGGCACCGGCAGTACAATCGGAATGCAGCAAAAAGGGGACAGCACAGCCTTTAACGGCTTCCGCTGGCCCCTGTTTTTGGGCCGGTTATTCTTTCACTCTCGGAGCTGCATGCAACTTCATGCTCTATTCGGCCTTTTCTACTTGTTACGGGCACCAAATCATGGGTACAATTAATTATTAGTACGTGCCATCATACAAAGGATAGGTGAAACAAATGCAGAATTTCGGATTCGCAAGAGTCGCGGCCGCCTCCCCTGAACTGCGGGTTGCCGACTGCGAGTATAATGCAGCACAAATTATGGATGTGATTGGACAAGCGGATGAGAAGCAGGTGGAATATCTGGTGCTGCCGGAGCTGTCCATTACCGGATATACCTGCGCGGATTTATTCCTGCAGCCGGTGCTGCAGGAAGCCGCACTGGCTGCCTTGCAGAAGATCGCCGCCGCTACCAAAGGGCGGAATCTGATCGTCATCGCCGGTTTGCCCGTTGCGATAAAAAGCAGGCTGTTCAACTGCGCTGCCGTACTGCAGCAAGGTAAAATTCTGGGGCTAGTAGTGAAGACCTGTATCCCCGGCTACAGTGAATTCTATGAGCCCCGCTGGTTTGCCGGAGCCGAAGAGCTGGAGATATCAGAGCTGCGGATGGGTGAAACGGCCGTGCCGATCGGCAATGATCTGATCTTTACCAGTGAAGGCAGCGGCATCTCCTTTGGTGTGGAAATCTGCGAGGATCTCTGGGTTCCGGTTCCTCCGAGCAGCCTGCTCGCCCAGGCCGGAGCTGTCTTGCTGTTCAACCCTTCGGCCAGCAATGAGCTGGTGGGCAAAGCGGATTACCGCCGCCAGCTGGTCTCCAGCCAATCCGCCTCCTGCGTGGCAGGTTATGTCTACGCCGGCTGCAATACCGGCGAATCGACAACGGATGTCGTATTCGGCGGCCACTCGCTGATCGCCGAGAACGGACAGATGCTCGCGGAATCCGAGCGCTTCACCCATGAGAGCCGCATCATCATCGCCGACATCGATGTGCCAAGAATCCAGTATTCCCGCACAGTGATGGGCACCTTCCGGGCCGGCAAGGGCGGCCGCAACTACCGTGAGGTGCTCTATGCGGCACCGGGCGCCCTGCTTGAAGGACGGGAGCTGGCCCGCAGCCTCGCCGTGAACCCGTTTGTTCCCGGCAATCCGCAGCAGCGCGACGACCGCTGCCGGGAGATTCTCTCCATCCAGACCTCCGGCCTGATGAAGCGCATCCGCCATATCGGCACCAAGCAGGCGGTGATCGGCATCTCCGGCGGTCTGGATTCCACGTTGGCGCTGCTCGTTGCCGTCCGGGCGATGGAGCTGCTGGGCCGCCCGGCCAGCGATGTGCTGGCGGTCACCATGCCGGGCTTCGGCACGACGAACCGCACCTACGACAACGCCGTCGGCCTGATCAAGGCACTCGGCGCTTCGCTCAAGGTAGTGGACATCAAGGCCGCCTGCCTGCAGCATTTCGAGGATATCGGCCATGACAAGGATGTTCACGATCTGACTTATGAGAACGTTCAGGCCCGGGAACGCACGCAGATTCTGATGGACCTGGCCAACAAAAACGGCGGCATTGTGATCGGCACCGGCGATCTGTCGGAGCTCGCCCTCGGATGGTGCACCTATAACGGCGACCATATGTCTATGTACAGTGTCAACTCAGGTATTCCGAAGACGCTTATTCAATATGTCGTCGCCTGGTATGCCGACCACGAGGCAGACGAGACCGTAAACAAGCTGCTCTACGACATCATCGACACGGGAATCAGTCCCGAGCTTCTGCCGCCATCCGCTACCGGCGAGATTGTCCAGCTTACGGAGAATATCCTCGGGCCTTATGTAGTGCATGATTTCTTCCTGTATTACATGCTGCGGACAGGCGCTTCTCCCGCAAAAATGTTCTACCTTGCCCGGCATGCTTTTGGCGACGCCTACCCCAAGGAGCAGCTGGTGAGCTGGCTCCGGGTATTCGTGACCCGCTTCTTCACCCAGCAGTTCAAGCGCTCCTGCCTCCCGGACGGACCGAAGGTCGGAACGGTCAGCCTCTCGCCGCGCGGCGACTGGCGTATGCCGAGCGACGCTTCTGCAGCGCTTTGGCTGCGTGAGGTCGAGGAGCTGTAAGCAGCAGCTGATCCGCTGGACAACCTGGCAGCATCCGAATACAAACAGCAACGGCTGCGCATCCATAAGGACAGCGCAGCCGTTGTGATGTAGTATGACTTTTGGATCGAGACCGGGGCGGAAGGAGCTTAGTGGAAAAAGTGAACTTAATCCGGCCCATCTGGCTCCAGAACCATCTTTAGTGGGAAAAAGGTAATCTAATTCAGCCGATTCACCCTATTATGAGTAAAATTGCTTAAATTAAGTCTACTAATTCCAACTAACACTGGTGCAGAGCGCCTTCCAGCCGATTTAGTTGTACTAATTCCACTTCGATCACCTTCCCACACGAAGCAGGCGCCCTTTCCATTGAACAGCACCAGAAGCACGGTTAAAAATAAGCTTTCCCACCCTATCCCAACCGCTACCTCTGCTTTTCACGGACGGCATAATCATAGACGTTATTCAGTACAAGCACCTGGTCACTGCCAAGCGGAGTATGAACCGTTACCGTCTCACCGGGTTCAGCCAGGAGCAGCGCTCTGCCCATAGGGGAGCAGAGGGAGATCGAATACTCATCCAGGCTGGATTCGCCGGGAATCACAATACGATACGCGTCTGTCAGCGTTTCCGGGCCGATCCGCAGCGAAATCCAGGAGCCGACCAGCACCGTAGAGCGCGCTAGCTCATCACCGGTGCCGGACAAAATGCGCTGCACACATGCTTGATACTTCTCAATCAAAGCACGAATCTCCGCACGGTCCGCAGGCGATTCCATAGCTGTCCGTTCCAGAATGCCATAGGTATTCTCATCAAAATATACAAGCTGGCGCACCAGCTCCTCACGCAAAGAATCCGTAATCAGACTATGGTTCATAGTAGATTTCACCCGCTTTCTTCATCCGGTCTTGCTCGAAAACCTGCACTTGTCCTCTCATTTCGCTCATTCCTTCCATATAGTAAAATAGATCCCGCTATGGGGATCTATCTATAACATATCATCTTTTGTCAGAAATACAAGGCCAATCCGCCTTTACCGCCGTTTGCCCTTATTGATTAACGTTTGCCGGTTTCTGCTCTGCTGTACATATTCAGCTCCTGCAGCCGGATCAGCACCTTGCCGAAGCGTCCTCCCTGCTTAACCTGCACCTTGCCGTCAGGATAAGTGCGGTGCACATATTCCGTAACGGTCCGGCGGGCCGCCTCATCCGCGGGCAGCTTATGATGCTTCAGGAGCATCAGTGTCTCCTTGATCGCCTCCTCGCTGGAGAGCTCGGTGCTTTTCATCTCGCGTGTGATCAGCGACTCAAACGAATATCCCTTCAGATAGAGCAAGTGGGTTAAATAAGCCATATCCGAGCTTTTCACATGCCATTCATGCCCGTCCAGCAAAGGAAGCACCTCATTCAGCAGACTGTTCTCTCTGTCCCCTGCATTCAGGCTGATGTAGCAGTACTTGCGCGCACAGCTGAGCACACTCTCCACACTCTCCCAATCCACAACCACCGGAGACATGGATACAAAGACCAGATCGAAAGCGCCCTTCCAGCCTTTGGCATCAAGATCCACATGTTCAAACCGCTCACGCACCAGCTCTACCTGTCCCGGATCGAACCTGGCGGTATTCTCCATGAACAGCTCGGATAATGGAAGGTTCGGCTCCACTGCGGTAACTCTCGCCCCTCTGTCGGCAAAAGGAACCGTGAACCCGCCCGAAGCCGCACCCACATCCAATACAGACAGTCCTTCAAAGTCGACACCCTGGCCTTCAAGCCAGCCGATAATCCGCTCGCTTCTGCGTCTTCCTCCTTCACTGAACACTTCTTCATTAAACGACTTCGCTTTATGGTCAAAGGTGCGTGCCATGTCCATCCCCGACTGCTTGAACCTGTTGCCCGTCGCCTCCGGGTCCTCTTTCCAGGCCTTTTCCCATACATCGGCATTAAATAAATCGGTTGTCATTTCAGTTCATCCCTTTCCAAGATCGTTAATTTCAAGCTTTTACAGATTTAAAAGACTATCTATATCTATAATCATTCCGCCAAAAACGGCGGATGATCAGTCCACCGTCATTTTTCCGGCAAGCTCGGACATCTTCTTGTTCTGCAGATACTGCTCCATCTGCCGCTCCGCTTCGACCATCTCCTGCTGAATCAGACACTTGCTGGAGTGGTTGAGCGTACAATCGAACAACGAAGCCGTACCTTCAATGGCATGAATGATGTCCAGAAAAGAAATCTCTTCCTGCTTGCGCTTCAGCCGGTACCCGCCGTTCGCACCGGATGCGGACTCGATGAGATCCGCCTTTACCAGCTTGGTCAGGATCTTCGACAGATATGTGGGAGATACCCCCTGCCGTTCCGCGAGCAGCTGTACACCTATTGGCTTGTTCGGTGCAGCAGACACCAGATAGAGCATTGTGTGCAGCGCATAGTTGGTTGCCTTTGAATACTTCATGAACATCCACCTCAATCAAAGACTTTATTAATCTATAATAGCGCTAAAGAAAGCAAAAAGCAAACGGAGACTTTAACAGCCGTTCACTGCCGAAATCCGTTTGCTTCCTTCATTGTTACTCTTAGCTCATTTCGCGCCCAGCTTATAAGTAAACCTATAGTCCCCGGAGCCCAGTATTACTTTCACCTTATGCTCTAGCTGCTCTGTGGAATGTACGCCGGCGGTCCGCTCAAGCGGCACATCACCCTCCAGCACACGGGCCAGACTGGCATTCGGGAGATATAGCGTTGCAGAAGTGTTCGGCGGCACCGAAACGGACATTTCCATTTGATCCGCAGTTATACTCCATTCCGAGCGGATGCGCCCGTACATCGTTTCAAGCGTGGCTGCAGTCCAGGTCAGATCCCCGCCCGGCTGCGGCTTGATCACAAATTCCTTGTATCCCGGATGCGCTTCATCCAGTTCAATGCCTGCAACATGGCGGTACAAAAAATCCCCGATGGCTCCATACGCATAATGATTGAACGAATTCATATCCTTGCTCCAGAAGCTTCCGTCCTCCTTTATCCCGTCCCAGTGCTCCCAGATGGTCGTCGCTCCTCGGGTCACCTGGTACAGCCAAGAGGGATAGTCGGTCTGCAGCAGCAATTTGTAGGCCGCATCCGTATGCCCCGCTTCACTTAACACAAGGTTGAGATAAGGTGTGCCCACAAACCCGGTGGTGAGATGGTGGCCGCTTTCTTCCAGGAGCTTCAGGAGTTTGTCTGTTGTTCTTGCTTTTGCCAGGCCTTCCACCAGCCCGAACATCAGGGCCAATACACAGGCTGTCTGTGTGGGTACGGATAAACGCCCCGAAGGCGTGATAAACTCCCGGTTAAAAGCTTCTTTAATGCGGCTGTGCAGGTCCGAGTAATGTTGGGCGTCTTCAGTTCTCCCCAATACATCGGCCGTCTTCTGCAGAAGCTGAACGGAATAAGCATAAAAGGCAGTTGCGATCAAATCGGTATCCGTAGCACCTTTGTAGCTGTCCGGTTTGGCATCCAGTCCCAGCCAGTCGCCAAAATGAAACCCCGTGTTCCACAGATATTCATCTTGGCCCTGCTTGCGGATATACTCCACCCAGCCTCGCATGCTTGGATACTGCTGTTCAAGGATACGCTTATCCCCGTAACATTGGTACAGCGTCCAGGGACAGATCACGGCGGCGTCGCCCCATGCCGCAGACGAATGCTCATTTTCTCCCAGGACGTTCGGGATCACGAACGGAACACCGCCATTGTCCAGTTGATCGGCAGACAGGTCTTTGAGCCATTTGGTGAAAAACGGCGCCACATTCATCAGATACGCGGAGGTGCGGATGAACATCTGCGCATCCCCGGTCCAGCCGAGCCGCTCATCCCGCTGCGGGCAATCCGTCGGCACATCGACAAAGTTGCCTTTTTGGCCCCACAGGATATTGTGCTGGAGCTGGTTGATCAGGGGATTGGAGCACGCGAAGGAGCCTGTGTGCTCCATATCCGAATGAAGCACAATCCCCGTGAAATCCTGCAGCGAAGACTCCTCGCCGAACCCGGTCAGCTGCACGTAGCGGAATCCATGGAAGGTAAACCGCGGCTCATAGCTTTCCGGGCCCCCGCCTTTGGCTATATACGTGATCTTCTGTCCGGCGCCTCTCAGATTCTCGGTATAGACATTGCCGTCCCGGTCCAGCACCTCGAAATGAACCAGCTCCACCTGCCGCCCGCGCGGGGCATCCAGGGAAAATTGCATCCAGCCGACCATATTTTGCCCCATATCAAGCACGGTTTCACCGGCAGGCGTCTTAAGCAGCTTAAGCGGCTTGATCTGCTCAATTTTTTTTACCGGAACATTCTCCTGCGCCACCAGAATCTCCTTCGAATGCGCGATGAGCTCGACCTTGGACCAGCTGCTGTCGTCATAACCGGCCTGGCTGAACCCGCTCAGCTCCAGACGGGCATCATAGGTCTCTCCATGATAAAGCTCCGACATCAGAATCGGGCCGGCGGCGGCAGTCCAGTGCTCACCCGTCGCAAATATCTGCTCGCTCCCATCCTCATAGGCCAGATGGATTTGCATCAGCAATGCGGTGCGGCTGCCAAAAATATGCCTGCGGTTATCCCAGGCCAGGTTCCCCTTGTACCAGCCGTTCCCCAGCCAGGCGCCCACAGCATTCTCTCCGGCTGCAATCTGCGCTGTAATATCATAAGTCTGCACCTGCAGCCGTTGACCGTAGCTGGTCCAGCCCGGGGTCAGATAACCATCGCCTACGCGCATGCCGTTGAGTTCCAGTTCATACAGCCCGAGAGCAGTCGCATACATTCTGGCCTTAAGCGGTTTAGCAGAGGTGTGAAAGCTGCCCCGAAGGAGCGGACACTGCTCTGCTTCTACACCGAGTAGAGACAGCGGGGCGCTGATCCATTCAGCCTGCCACTCCTCCTGTGCCAGCAGCCCCATCTCCCAAAATGCAGTTTCCGACCATTCTGTACTCCGGTTCTCCATATCCCACACTCTTACCCGGTAGTAATAACGCTCCCGTGAGCGCAGCAGCAGTTCCGCCAGTTCCACATGGGCCGATTGCTCCGAAACCACCCTCCCGGAACTCCATAATATCCGGCGGAAGTCCGCTTCAGCAGAGACCTCGATCTCATAGGACTGCTGCAGCACATTCCGTTCCTCCGATAGAAGCTGCCAGCTGATTCTTGGGAAGCGCACATCAAGCCCGACCGGATTTTCCTTATACTCCACACGTAACTTTTGAACCGTCAGCATCCTGTCCACCCCGTCTTTTCTTGGATTCACCCTATAATTTTGAAACGCTTTCTATTACAATTATAAGAATTCAAATCCATTCTATTACCTGTAAAAAAGACATTTCACCTGCGCAAAAAGGACTTTTGGTCCAGCGGAGAAAGGGGTGGACGGGTGAATTCTGCAAACCATACGCTGAAAGGCGAAAGCTTTTTCGAAAAAAATCTGCTCCTGTACGTGAACCGTGCTACAGAGACTTATCAGCTTCCGCTTCATTCCCATGATTTCATCGAGCTGGCCTTCGTTGCGGAAGGCAAGGGGTTCCACTATATAGAACAGGAGGTTCACCATGCCTTCAAAGGACAGTTGTATTTCATTCCCATCGGCGTCTCCCATGTCTTCCGGCCGTCGTCGCCCGAATCCCTTAAAGAACCGCTTGTAGTCTACAATTGTTTGTTTACACCCGGGCTGCTGGAAGGACTGGTTTCGGTTATTCCGGACCCGGCGATTGCCGAATATGCGGCACAGATCCGAAATCACCAGGTTTCTGCGTTCTCAGTCACCGACCTTCATAGCTCCATTGAGAATCTCTTTCTCTCGCTGCACCGGGAGTACAATTTACCGCAGACCGGCTCCGGCACCTATTTATTGTCCCTGTTCATTCAACTGGTGGTTACCCTCTACCGCTTCAAGCATGATGAGCTTCATTTTCCGGTGAACAAGCACACGCGATTCCTGCATGTTCTCCGCTATATCCAGCAGGAGTATGCCCAGGATATCACCTTGTCCCATCTTGCCCAGGCCTTTGAGTGGAGTGAACGTCATCTGCAGCGGTTGTTCCAAGCGCACACCGGCCAGACCTTTCACCATTTCCTGCAAAATGTCCGGATTCAAAAAAGCTGCGGGCTGCTGGCCCGGCAGCCGCACACTCCCCTCCCGCTCATTGCCGAGCAGGTGGGGTACCGTGACACCAAAACCTTCAGCCTGGTCTTCAAACGGATTATTGGCAAAACCCCCGGCGGGTTCCGGCAAGAAGCGGAAACTGCTGCGGCGACAGCAGGCGGGGCCAATAATAGCAAATCGCAACAGCAGCTTTATTAGCAGCAGGCTGAGCGATGGCTTACAATATTCCGTACAATAAGAAGCGTTCCTATTGAAAAAGAGGCCGCCCCGTGTCATTGCAGCCAATGACGGAGCAGCCTCTAATATTGGATTTTTTACAGCGGTTTACATTGCAGTTCCGCTGGCCATGCCCGTTCTACTTCTGCAGTTCGGCATCCTTTTGCTGGAGCAGATCGGCGTATTCGTCTTTATATTGCTCCAGCTTGTCCTTCAGGCCGCCATTGTCAGGATCGGCCTTCAGCTTGCTGCTTGTGGACAGGATGTTGTCGACAACGGTATCTATTTTGCTGTCAATCGCCTTGATCTTGCCTTTGGTTACGGCTGTTCCGGAGTCTGCTGTCAGCGTGGGCACCGGGCCCATTGTAATGCCTGCATTCTTATCGGCCAGCGACGGCAGAGCCGCCGCCTCTTTTTCGTCCAGACTGATGGTCCTGCCTGATAGAGAAACCTTATATCCTGCCAGCTCCCCGATTGCCCGGACCGGCGCATAACTTTTGCCGTCAATTACAATGGCTGGGACCGCCAGTTTCTTGCCGTACACGTTTACGGTGTATTCTGCTTGAATTGTCTTGCCCACTAGACTTGTAGAAGCCCCGATCGCCTGGGTACCGATCATCAGTACCGCACCGGCTAGGAAGCCGGCAGCAAGCTTTTTCATAAGAAGTTCACTCCCCGTAAAATACTATACTTCCTAGTTTACCATTTTACGGCGATAGATGGCGAACTTGCTGAGAAACTGTACTTTTCCAGCTTTTTATATCAAATTTTAGCGAAATCATAGCAGCTTTTTTTCAAATAAATATGGTATAGTCATCAATGTTAAGCCTATATAAATTGAACTTGTGATTTTTCTATTTGGGATTGGCCGTGACTCCAGAGAATGTTTGGACTTCCGGCCGCTGTTGTCTGCAGATTTCTTGATTATAACCCGCTGTTCGCGGTGGAAATCCGCAGACAAAGGCGGACGCTACCGCTCCTACAGTTCCAAACTTCTCCTCCGCCACTTTTCCCTTCATTGTAATATTTTCAAGTTCAATTTATATAGAATATGAAAATGAAAGGTGTGAACGTATGACAAACGATCAGAAGCTGTATTACGGCAAAAATATCACGGTGAAGTTTCAGTCCGAAAAATGCATTCACTCCGGTGTTTGTGTTAAAGGTTTGCCTGCGGTTTTCAATGTAAGCAAACGTCCTTGGGTTGAGCCCGATGCGGATGCCGCAGAGGCCATTGCCCGGCATATCGACAAATGCCCGAGCGGCGCGCTCAAATACGAGATTCTTGACCAAGAATAATAGCATACAGAAAGAGGTGTCACGATGCATAATGTAGCTCACGATAAAGACAACAAGCGGTTTCTGATCCGGGATCAGGACGCCATCGCTGCTGAAATGACTTATGTCACCTCAACAGCCAGCCTTTATATTATTGATCATACCTTCGTCAACACCGCTTACCGCGGACAGGGGCTTGGAGACCTGCTTGTCGAAGCAATAGTGGAATACGCAAGGGAGAATGGGATTAAAATATTGCCCTTATGCCCTTTTGCCAAAGGCAGATTCCAGCAGCGTGCCGAACTTGGAGATGTCCTCCATCAATAGTTGCAGCCCTGCCCATTAGCCTACTCCTTCACCGCGCCGATCATCACACCTTGATTGAAATACTTCTGCACAAAAGGATACACGCACATAATCGGCACTGTAGCCACGATAATGACGGAGTAGCGCATCATATTCGCCAGCCGCAGTGCGATTTGCGCCGCTTCGCCCGTTCCCATGCCGGACTGCATCTGATTGGTGATCAGAATATTGCGGAGGATCAGCTGCAGCGGATACATGTCCGGGTTCTTGAGGTAGATCAAGGCGTTGAAATACGAGTTCCAGTAGCCGACGGCAATCCATAAGCCCAGCACGGCAATAATCGCTTTGGACAGCGGCAGCACAACCTGGGCAAAGTAGCGGAGGTTGCCGCAGCCGTCGATCTGGGCCGCCTCCCACAAATCCCCGGGAATACTCGTCTGAAAAAAAGTCCGGGCGACAATAATGTTGTAGACCCCCACGGAGAAGGGCAGCACCATCACCAGGAAGGTGTCATACAGATGGAAGTCGCGGATCGTCAGGAAGGTGGGAATCAGCCCGCCGTTAAAAAACATCGTGAAGATGAAATACAGCGAGATAGTTTTTCGGCCTGTCAGGTCTTTGCGGGACAACGCGTAGGCTGCCGAGATGTTCACGGCCAGACCGATCACTGTTCCGACGACCGTGTACAGGATAGTATTCCGGTAACCGGTCCAGATGTTGTCATGGCGCAGCAGCTCTTTGTAGCCGTCGAGGGTGAAGCCTTTGGGGAACAGCCAGACCTGTCCTCCCGCTACAGCAGACGGATCACTGAACGAAGCGATGACAATAAAAAACAGCGGGTAGATCAGAATCAGCAGAAACACCGCTGCAACAATATACATAACGAACTCCATAACCGTATCCGAGGTGCGGTTATTTTTTATTTTTCCTATTTTCTCCTGAGCCGCAGGCTGTAGGACTCCCATGATGCTGCTCCCCTTTCTACCACAAGCTGTTTTCACTGAGTTTTTTGGAAATCTGGTTGACCATAATGAGCAGTATGAAATTAATGACCGTATTGAACAGGTTGATGGCTGAGGAGAAGCTGTACTGGCTGCTGAGCAGCCCGATTTTATAGACATAGGTGGACAGAATTTCACTTGAGGTGGCGTTCAGGTCATTCTGCATCAGGTAGACCTTCTCGAAGCCGACGCCCAGCAGACCGCCGACGCGCAGGATCAGCAGGGTGATGGCGGTCGGCATCAGCATCGGAATATCAATGTAGCGGACCTTGTGCCAGCGGCTGGCCCCGTCCACAGTAGCAGCCTCATACAGACTCGGGTCCACCGCCGACAACGCCGCGATGAAGATAATGCTGTCCCACCCGACATGCTGCCACACATCGGACCAGACATATACACTGCTGAACCATCCGGCGGAACCCATGAGATCCGGGGCCTCTTTGCCGAATAGACTGTACAGATTGCCGACAAGGCCGGTGCTTGGGGAGAGCAGTATCATCATCAGGCCGACCATAACCACTGTGGAAATGAAATGCGGCATATAAGATACAGTCTGAAAAAAACGTCTGAACCGGTTCGGGCGCATCTGATTGACCATCAGCGCCAGCATGATCGGAATCGGGAAGGTAATCAGACTGTACACGCTGATGATCAGTGTATTCTTGATCGTGGACGAAAATTGATAGGAATGAAAAAACTTCTCGAAATACTTGAAGCCTGCCCAAGGGCTATCGGTGATTCCCAGCGCCGGACTATAATCCTTGAAGGCAATAAGCACCCCGTACATCGGCTTATACGCGAATAATAACGTGAGGACTGCCGCAGGAAAAAGCAGTGCATACAGCCCCCAGTTCCGTTTGATCTGTCCCCAGGTCCGACCTGGATGGCGATGACCGGATTTCATGGAACCCCTCCTAAATTTTGTTGAACTTTCAATGGAACTTGAGTTTTTCAATATTGGGCTCTGGTCGTAATTCCGGTGAATGTATGGACTTCCGGCCGCTGCCCATCTGCGGATTTCTTGATTCATACCGCTGTTCGCGGTGTGAGCCTAAACCTCTCTGTTCCCTCAGTATATCGTCCCTTTTTCACGCCTGGCGGACCTTTTAGAGGTCTTAACCGGACTTTCCGCGCCGCCTTTCCCGGGATAAGAAGCAGTCCTCCGGCAACTCCGGCAGGCTACTTGCATATCCGGACTTTCACTGACGTTATCTGGACTCTTGCGTTCACCCGTGCACCACCGCAATGGTTGTAGGGATGGCAAATGCCGTCCTGCAAAAAGCTGGCGCGGGACGGCATTTGCTCAAACCGGTGGCATTTGTTTAATCCGGTGCATTCGCTTAAACCGGTGCAGAATTGCTACTCCTATCTGAATTGGCTTTAGTCCAGTGCTAGTCGAATTCTGTTGCACTTTATGCAGCAGATGAACTCAAAATCCGCCAAAAATTTGAATCTATTGCACTCTGTACAGCAGAATTCCGGCGAAAGGGGGCTTTTGACCCCAAATTAAAAATTCTATTGCACGAAATACAGCAGAATGCGTCTGCTCCCCGAATAATGTGGAATCTATTGCAGAAAGTGCAATCAAGCCATAATCGCAACTATCAGCATACCCTCCCTGCAGAGCTTCGCCCTGCCTGTCCTTGAAGGTTATTTAACATTCATATACCGGGCATAAGCGTCAGTGCGGATTTTGAGGAGCTTTTCCAGACCCATATCGTTCAGCTTCTTCACATAGGCATCCCAGCCTTCGTCAATCCCGCCTTTGGTAATAAACTGGGCACGCATCGTGGTCACATAGCTGTCGATGTCCGTGGTCAAGGTTGGCAGCTCCTGGAATTCCTCGGAGGTGTACATCACGTTAGGGAATGGCGTGGTTACGTAATCACTGCCCAGCTTATCCAGCTGCAGCTTCAGTCCGTCGCCGCTGTTCGGGCTCAGCACAATATTCTTCTCAAAGGACGGGCTTACATATTTCGGCCCGAAATCACGCAGCGACTGGTCCCAGTACCAGGCATCCGCACTCGTTCCCGCCGGCGGGTCCATCAGCGTGTAGGTGCTGTCATCATTCTTTTTAAGCACTGTTCCGATAGCCCCCCAGAAATTCTGGATGCTGGCTTCATTGGTATAGAACTGGTCGGCCCAGCGGGCGGCGACTTCCGGATTTTTGCAGGAGGTGGTAATCAGCAGCTCGTTGCGGGCGAGATTCATCCCGATGGGGTTGCCGATGGTATATCGTTTACCGTCCGGTCCGGCCACAGGCGGAATGGTTTCATACTGTTCACTCCATTTGCCGAATACGGCATCCGGTGTCCATTGGTACGAGAGGCCTACGATCGGCGCGTCCGGATTCTGGAACTTGGCCGAGATCATGGTGGCGTCCTGGGTGAACAGCTCTTTGTCCAGCAAGCCCTCGCTGTATAATTTGTTTTCCCATTTCAGGCCTTCCTTGTACTCTTCGGAAGTAGGGTAATATACAGCTTTGCCGTCCTTAACCAGCATATTGTTGCTGTTGAGATCAGTGATGCCGAACGGGCTGATGAGGTCATTGCTGACTTCGATATACGGAATTTCATCCGCCTTGCCGTTTCCGTTCGGGTCTTTTTCCTTGAAGGCCTTCATCACATTGTACAGATCATCCAACGTGTCCGGCGTCTTCAGGCCAAGCTTATCAAGCCAGGCTTTGTTGATGACCGGCTGACGGGAGCTTTTGGGGCGGGAAGGCAGTCTGGTTGGCAGAGAGTAAATCTTCCCGTCGGGGAAGGTGCTGATTTTTTTCATCTCCGGCGTTTCTTCCATTGCGGCTTTCAGGTTAGGCATATACTGATCGATATACTCATCCAGCGGACGGAAATAGCTTAAGTTGTTGACGATATCGGAATCGGAAAAGGTCTGGTCGCCCACTACCACATCCGGCAGCGTGCCGCTGGCCAGCAGAATGGACTTCTGTTCCGCCCAGTCGTTGGAGGACATGACCTGCCAATCAATTTTGACATTCGTATTCTTCTCCAGGTCCTTCAGCCACTGGTTCTGGGTGAAGGTATCCCCCATGCTTCCCCAACGTACAGTCAGCACCTTCAGGGTGACCGGTTCGTTGACGATCGGCAGGCCTTCTTTGTTGAAATCACCGGTTTCAGCCGGAGCGTTCGCCTTCTCCTTGTTCCCGCTGCAGCCGGCCATTCCCATAGCCATTACGGCTGATAGAAGCAGCAAGGGCCATTTCTTGGCTAATCTGCTTTTGCTGTGTGTACCCATTCTGTAATCCCCCATTTCATTGGTTGCATCTGCTTTACACCCCTAATGATAGCTTGCTGCATCTTTGTATTCCGGACCCATTGGCGGCAATATCCGGACCTCTGCATCCGCTTACATTATTTTGGAGACACCCCTGCCTGTTCGCATGTGCAGGTATGACGGTATTCAGACTTTCGCTTGCAGTTTCCGGACTTTGTCAGGGAATGCCGGGAATAGTGCATGTAATTTCCCCCGGGAGGTTTTATAATGGCTTTGTTAGCCCACACAACCGCTTTCATCTAATGAACGCGCAGGAAAGGTAGCGGTATGTAAGACTATGATCAAACGAAAAGCAGGCAGCAAACCGTATCCCATCCGCCATTATGTACGAATTATGATCCTGGTCTCGTTCGCCGTGCTGGTGCTGGACCTTGTCATCAGCCTGGCCTCTATTTCCATTATGAAGCAGCAGTCCACACGGTATTTGCAGGATACGGCGAAACTGTACATCGACCGCATCAACCATGATTTTGCCTATATTAATCATTATATGGGCTGGACACTCGCCAACGATGAAAGCCTGAATATGATGAACGCCTATGAGCCTGACAGCAGCGAGTTCCTGAAATCAAACGACAATCTGTATAAACGGTTTACCGAGCTGCAGAAGAATTACGGGCAGGAATACAACTTCTTTTTTTATTTGAAAAATCAGTCTTTCTTTCTGAACTGCGCCCCGATTAGTGTCACCTATACGGATTATCTGGAGCTGAAGAAGCAGATTTATTCCTATATAGAAGATAAGGATGTGTATGCGAAGTTTTATTCCCGATGGACGCCTATTCTGGTCAACGGAAAATACTATATTATCAACATCGTCCCGTATTACAACCGCTATCTGATCGGTCTGATCTCCGCCGACAATCTGATCCGCCCTTTGCGGCAGATTAACCTGGGGGCCAACGGCTATGCCTCACTGGTGGATGAGAACGGCACCCGTATTTCAAGTCCCCTATCGGGCAGCGGGAAGCTGGTGCAGCAGGAGCAGAATTGGCCGGGCCTGCTCCGGTCCCGCACGACGATCAGCACTGAATTTTCCAATACTACGTTCAGCGCGGACATGGTCATTCAATTCGGAGCCTTCGAGAAAATCATGATTGCCCAATTGCTGATTATGCTCCTGTTCTTCATCGTGACGTCCACCATCTGCGCCGTAATGCTATTCTTCAATAAAAGAGTGCTGGGTCCGATCCAGAACTTCTCGGAGAATCTGGCGCACATGAACGAGAACGGTCAGCCGGCCGGCTTCAAAAGCAGTAAAATCATCGAGCTGGAGCAGGCAAACGACCAGTTCAAGGACCTGGTGGAGCAGGTCAAAACCTTCAAAATCGCCATCTATGAGCAGGAGCTGGAGAAACAGCGCATTCAGCTGGACTATATGAAGCAGCAGATCAAACCTCATTTTTTTCTGAACTGCCTGACCAGCATCTACAGTATGGCCCAGATTCAAATGTACGAAGAAATCGAGAATATGGCCATGTCGACCTCCAAATACTTCCGCTATACCTTTCAGAATGGCGAAAACTTTGTCCGGCTGGAGGATGAGATCGAGCATGTCCGCATTTATCTGGAAATCCAGCGCAGCCGGTACCGGGATGCCTTCACATATCATATCGTGCAGGACGAAACAGCCAAAGATGTGCTGATCCCCCCGCTGGTGCTGCAGACTTTTATTGAGAACTCCGTCAAATATGCAATCTCCCGGGACCCTGAAGTCCAGATCAGACTGGCGGTTACCCGGCGTGAATCAGAAGAGGAACAGGTGACGGTGATTCAGATCTCGGACAACGGACCCGGCTTTAACCCCGGGGTGCTTGAGAAGCTGGTGCGGGGCCAGCCCCTGGATCAGAGCAAAGGAACACATATCGGCATTATGAATACGCTTAAACGGCTGGAATACCTGTATTATAAAAGAGCGGCAGTCCACTTCTCCAATATAGAGGGCGGCGGCGCTTCTGTCATCTTAACCCTTCCGGATCTTCCGAATACTTCAACATGAATGGAGAATTTCCTATGAACGTACTGCTGGTAGATGACGACTATTATGTAGTGGCAGCTCTGCAAAAGAAAATGGACTGGACGGCACTGGGCATCGAAACCGTATATACGGCTAACAATGTCGCCCAGGCCCGGGAAATCGTGGAGAACCATTCCGTGCAGATTCTAATCTCAGACATTGAAATGCCGCAGGGCAGCGGTTTATCGCTCCTGGCCTGGATCCGGGAAAACGGTTATCCGATTCAGACCATTCTCCTGACCAATTATGCCGACTTCAATTACGCGCAAAAGGCCATCGAGCTGCAAAGCTTCGAATATTTTCTCAAGCCGATTGAGTTTGACAAGCTGATGCTCATTATCCAAAAAGCGGTTGCGCGCGCCAAGGAGCAGCAGCATAACGAAAAAGCCATCCAGGAGGGCTATTATTGGCAAAAGAACCAGGCGAAAAATCTGGAGCATTTCTGGCGCAGAATGGTGAGCGGAAGCAGCTCTTCCCCCATCAGGCCGTCAGCGATCACCTATGCCATCAAGGAGCAGAATCTTTCCTATCATATGGACGATACACTGCAGCCGCTGTTGTTCAATGTCTTTCCCTACAATGGCAGTATGGGTAAGGAAGAGAAGGATCTGTTCGATTTTGCCCTGCTTAACATTCTGTATGAGCTGTTCCGGCATCCTGACTTCGGGATTGAGAGCATCCTGGAGATTAAGGATTACAACTGGATCGCCATCCTGAAATGGAACCAGACCCCGGATACCGGTACGCTTGAGGAAATCTGCGCCTTCTTGATCCAGAAAACGAACCCTTATCTGAAATGTGATGTCTGCTGCAACATTGGCCTGCCCGGTGAACTGAATCAGATCGGCACGGTCCTGAAAAGCCTGACCGGGATGGATGAAGAGATCACACGCTGCCGGAATCATACTTATATGGTAGAGATGTACCAGAAGCAGAGTAAAACCGCGTACATCCCCCCGGATCTGGCCCATCTGGAGGAGCTGCTGAACCGGAACAGGCTGGCCGCTTTTCAGGAGGAAGTAAGCCGTTATCTGAAGGGGCTGCTGGTCAACCGGACCGTGGACACCTCCATCCTCAGCCTGTTCCGGCTGGATATTGTACAGCTCGTCTATTCTTTTCTCAAAATGAAGGGCATTCAGGTGCATAAATTGTACAGCGGCAAAGTGAATGACCGGCTGCAGCTGCATTCCCTGACTTCTATCGAGGACATGGAGGAATACCTGAAATACCTGGTGAACACCGCCATGAAATACCGCGACCTCACCGCACAGCCCAAATCAGTGGCCGAAGAGATCAAGCAGTATATCCATGCGCATTACGGAGATGAGCTGACACGGAATGATCTGGCGGAGATCGTCTATCTGAATCCCGATTATCTCGCCCGGCTGTTCAAAAAAGAGACCGGCGTTTCCTTAGGCAGCTATGTGATTCACGTCCGGATCGCGGCCGCCAAGCAGCTGCTGGAGACCACCCGGCTGTCTGTGTACACCATCGCCAACAAGGTGGGCTACACCAACTACTCCTACTTCTCCAAGCTGTTCAAGCAAGAAGTGGGCCTGTCGCCCAATGAGTATAAGAAGGAGCAGCATGATCAGCCTGCAATGTGATGCTTCCGTAAATTAAATAGTTTGTAAGGATGCTTGTCACAAAATGGATATCGAGAAACGTTATATAGATGTTATATAGATGTTGTCCAAAGAGGAGTGAGTGAACAATGAACATTACCAGATCCAAGACTATGAAAAAAATGATTGCCGTAACCACATTGTCGGCCACGCTGGGGATTGCAATGATGGGCGGCGAATATGCTCCACTAGTGAATGCTGCGGCAGCCAGTATCGTCACAAATGTTGGCAGTGTTTTCAAAATCAGCGACAGTCCGACGTTGAAAGATGTATTGCAACAAGGCTTATCCAGCGCACCTAATCAGGCGGTTACACATGATGGCGTGACGTTGATCTTAACTGACCTTATCTATGACGGCAACGAACTTGTGATGGGCATCCGGCAGGAAGGCGGCACTGTGAAGAAAGATAAAAATATCCTGGACACCGGCAAGTTGGACACTTCCGCAAACGGGAAAAAAATGTATTACAATACGTCCGTTAGCAGTCTGTCAGAAGACCCGGACGCAGCCTTGATTAGACTGTCAAAAGGAGTCGTCAAGCAACAAATTACGGATGAATTTGAGCTGACGCTGAAGGCTTATGTCAGGGAAGTTGAGGAGCCGTTCATCTTTACCATTCCTGTGAAAAAAGTCGCCAGCCTCATAAGCATAACACCGGGCACTACCAAAAAGAGCGGCAAATTCAGCTATACCGTAACCTCCTTTCAGATGACGCCGTTAACGATGCAGCTTCAAATAAGCTATAAGGGTGAGTTTCCCGCAGCAGTCAAAAAGCATCACAAGCTGTTATATGACCTTGTAGATGAAAAAGGAAATGTATTCTCACCAAACGGCAGTGACAATCAACCTTCAAAGACAGGGAAGGATGAACAGAACTACGGTTCTTTTGTAACTGTCCCCCAATCCATAACGATTAAACCTTTTATATATAAATTGGATGCTAAAGGCCAATTATTTAAGGACACCACAGGAAAGTGGGCGAAGTCTTATTATAAGGATTTGGAATTAAAGATATATCAACGTTAACATTAGCAAACATGCAATCAGACGCTCGGGATTCGCTCCCCGGGCGTTTTTTTTTTTTTGAAAAACAATCAAAATATATTGTAAAACGATATATTTTATGCTAAATTCAATGTAACAACAATTAAACGAGGTGCATTTTATGGAACGGGGAACAACACTTTTTTTAAAGGCAGCTGTGATTCTTATGGGCATTCCGGTTCTTGCTTTGTGTATATTTGCGGTGCCTGAGATCGCGGGTTTTGCAGCCGAATTGTATCCGGATATGACTTTTATTAAATATCTGGTATTTATCGACTTGTATGCGTCAGCGGTCCCCTTTTACATTGCGCTGTACCAGGCCTTCAGACTGTTAGGCTATATTGACAAGAACAAAGCTTTTTCGGAATTATCTGTGCGGGTCCTTAAGAATATAAAATACTGTGCCGTTGTCATCAGCGGCTTGTATGTGGCAGGCCTGCCCCTCTTCTATCTCATGGCGGAGAAGGACGATGCTCCGGGCATCATCGTCATCGGTTTGGTCATCATTTTCGCCTCGCTGGTAATTGCCGTTTTTGCTGCTGTTCTCCAGAAGCTATTAAAAGAGGCCATCGAACTAAAATTAGAAAATGACTTAACAGTCTGAGGTGAAGACCATGGCGATTATAATCAATATTGATGTAATGTTGGCGAAACGAAAAATGAGCGTTACCGAGCTTTCCGAGAGGGTCGGCATCACGATGGCTAATCTGTCCATTCTCAAAAACGGCAAGGCAAAGGCGGTTCGTTTATCCACTTTAGAGGCGATTTGCAAGGCTTTGGAATGCCAGCCTGGAGATATACTGGAATACAGAAGCGACGAAGAGACTTAACGTTAACAAGCGGACATATGCTAATAGGGCACTATTGTTTAACAAAAACAGCGGAAGCTTCGGACTCTTATTCCCGTCCATGGCTGCCGCTGTTTATTTTATGAAGATCAGTCTATTCCATTGGATGCTGCTTCACCTGCAGTGACACAGCACTTTTGGGTGCCATGCTGAAGGACAGCGGCTCCTCTCCCGGCAATCTTACCGCCACGGTCTCATGCTCTTCCCCGTCGTTGAACAGGACTGCCCCTACCGATCCGTCCAGGTTGCGGAAAGCAGCGGAAGTAACTGCGGGATGAGTGGAATTGGACTCCAGGCGCAAGGCCTTGGGCCGGATGACTTTGCTGAAATGAGCCAGCGCGTAATAGTCGAGCGTATACGTTAGCTCCCGGGTCTGCTGGTCGATCCGGACAATGCCGCGGCAGGTGCTTCTGCCGAAGCCCGGCACCGCCGGTCCGTTCTGTTCATCCAGTGCCATATTCCACAGGACGAACGATTTGCTGTGATTGCGCAGAATCTCTATCCCTGTGCGGATCACATTGGAGAAGGCCTGTTCAAACGGCGGAATCCATTCGCCGCCGGAGCCTTCGGTGAAATGCACCTCTTTGTCTTCAAAAGCCTGCTTCACCCGGGACTGCGCCGGGGCTGTGCCGCCATACCAGTGCCAGGCCACCCCGTCCACCGCTTCTCCGGCAGCCGCAAGCACGGCGAGCGGATAATCCGGCCGGTCCCAGTTATGGTCATAGCAGAGAATTTTGGCGTTGATCTTGTTCCTTACAAACGCAGGCTTCAGGTATTCCCGAACAAAAGTGGCCTGCTCTTCCGGCAGCATAAGCATTCCCGGATAATGAGGCGGTTCGAACAGCGGCTCATTCTGCGGAGTGAAAGCATAAATAGGAAGTCCGTGCCCGGCGTACGCCTGAATGTACCTGACAAAATAATCGGCATACACTCCGTAATATTCCGGCTTCAGCTTGCCTGTGACCATCGACCCGCTGGTCTTCATCCAGCCCGGCGCGCTCCAGGGCGAAGCCATCAGCTTAACCGCCGGATTCAGCGCCACCGCCTGCTGCAGCAGCGGAATGATGTCGACTTCATCATGGGCGACAGAGAACCGGTTCAGTTCCATATCGGTTTCCCCTTCAGACAGATCATTATAGCTGTACACCGTTCTGGCGTAATCCGAGGCGCCCATCGGATTGCGCAAGACGGATAAGCCAATTCCGGCTGCCGGATCGAACAGCCTCTTCATCAGCTCCGTTCTTTGCTCCGGGTTCAGCACCCGGTTAATCAGATACGCCGCCGAATCGGTAAAAGACGCCCCAAAGCCATCCATCTCCTGGTAGGTTTGACTTTCGTCAATGGTAACGGTGACGGTCGCTTGCGCTGAACCGCCAACTTTCTGCTGCTCAGGCGGCTGCTCGATGAAAAGCTCGTTTTCACCTGTGGACCTGTACATGATAAGTTCCTGCAATGTGGTTTCCCTCCAAATGACTATTTATTTTAACTGTTATTTAGCTGTTCCATTCCCTTTCAAAAATCAGGTCGGAACACTCTCTGTTGCACTTTATACAGCAGATACCCCTATAATCCACCGAAAAATAGTATCTATTGCACTCTGTACAGCAGAATTTCACAGAAAGGGTGCTTTAGAGATAAAATTCAGAAATCTGTTGCACCAAATACAGCAGAATGCGATTTGTCGCAAAAATTTGACGCTTTCTATTGCAGAAAGTGCAATCACTCAAGCTAAGGCGGTCACCTTATGTTCCATAATCCTATAATTACACTCTGCTGATTCACCATTCTCCGGTTCATTCCATTCAGTGATAGAACAGGCCCTCCAAAGAGGCCGCATTTCCAACACAGCTTACTTCAGCCCCAGCTTTTCCTTGTTCTTCTTCATCTTGTCCGTGCGGATTTCTACAATTTTATCCCATTTGTTATTATCCAGGAAGGTTTTGTAGTCGGCCAGGAGACGGTCAAAGCTTGCATCATCCTTGGAGCGGAGCATACTGACCATGGTTGTGTTCCACTGGGTGTTGATAGCGGTGAGGGCCCGCGCTTCCGGTGTCCCTTGGTCCGGATTGATATTCTCCAGAATAAAATGCGGCTTCAGCTTGCCTTTGCCCCATTCCTGCATCTGCTTGATGGATTCCGGAAAGGCATCTTCGCTCAGGGCTTTGTCGCGGTCATGTCCGAAGAACATGAATTCGCCCAGCCGGTAATCCTTTTTGAATTTGTCGGCATTGTTTAACTGCAGGTCCTTCACCGCTGGCAGCAGCTCCACCTTGCCGTTCGCATTGATCTGGTAGGTTTCGCCTTCAATGCCGTAGTTCATCAGCTTCTGGCCTTCGTCACTGAGCAGGTAGGTGAAGATCTGCATGGCCTTGGCCGGGTCTTTGCATTTCTTGGTAATGAAGCTGATCATCCAGCCGGTAATCCCGGACTGGTTCAGCGTTGGCGCATGGCCGGCTGTGCTCTGCGGCCCGTCGATTGCGATGTATTCCTTCCCGGGGTTCGCACTCATAAAGATCTGCAGGTTCCCGCCCTGCTGAGGCGTTCCGTCAAGCAGCATGGTGGCGTATTTGCCGGATTTTACTTTTTCTTCAAAAGCCGTTCCGTCATCGGCAAAGCTGTCATCGCTGATTGCGCCGTCTCTGTACACGGCATTTATCGTTTTCAGCCAGGCCAGATAATCCTCATCCAGATTGCGGTTGTAGAATCCGCCTTCCTTGGTTTCCATCGGCACGCCGATGAAATCCTGCAGCACATCTCCCAGCGAGCCGGTGCCTTCACCGATGGAGTTGAAGCCGAACGGAATCAGCTCCGGAAACTTGGTTTTGATCTGGCCCATCACATTTCTGAACTCTTCCGGCGTGCCAGCCGCTGGGCTTCCGAGCGCTTCATAGACATCCTTACGGATCACAAAAGCAGTTTTAGCCGGGATGTTGCCGCTGTCATAATCCGCCTGTGTATTGGAATAGTTCGGATAGCCATAGGTTTTACCGTCCGCCAGCTGGAACCAGTTCAGCGTATCGGCAGCCGCCACTTTAGTGAAGTAAGGGTCATACTTCTCTGCAAGATCATTCAGCGGCAGGGCCCAGGTGGCAGCCTTCTGCACCACCGGCGAGTTGGAATCGAAGATCGTCAGCAAATCCGGCATGCCGCCCCCGGCAAAAAATGTGTTCAGCTTCGTATCATCTCCGGTGATGAATTTGATGTTGATGTTCAGATCCTCTTTGATTTTCTTCGTGACCACATCTTTGCCGAAATCGGTATTCCACCAGTCCGCATTCACGTACCAGGTCAGCTCTGTGGTTTCCTCTTTTTTGTCCAGCTTCCAGGCCGGAGTTTCAGCATCTACAGTGTAACGGCCCTCAATCGAAGGCAAATCCGTCTTGCCTGAGCCTGCCGAGTTGCCGCCACCGCCGCAGCCCGACATGACAAGTACAGCCGCCATCAGCACCGTACAGAGCTTGAGTCCTTTTTTGCCATAAGTTTTATTCATGTATTAGTCCTCCTCAAAGTTTTTAAATTTCCGATTTGGGTATTATCGTGACTATGGAGAATGTTTGGACTTCCGGCCGCTGTTGTCTGCAGATTTCTTGATTTTTACCGTTTATATCGGTATACGCTTTCATAAATCCCCCCTGTCACCTCTATTCCTTCACCGCCCCCAGCATCATTCCGGAAATAAAGTACCTTTGCAGTATTGGATAGATCACAACAATCGGCAGAGTCGTAATGACAATCGTTGCGAGTTGAACCCCTTTGGTGGTCGTTTCGATGACTGCTGAGCCGCCTATGTTCTGCATGGACTGGGTCTGCGACTGGACGATGATCTCATACAGCTTCATCTGCAGCGGATACAGCGCCTGATTGGTGATGTACAGCTTGGTGGTCATGAAATCATTCCATTGCCCCACCCCGTTGAACAAAGCAATGGTGGCCATGGCCGGCATTGACAGCGGGATGAAGATTTTCAGGAAAATGCGCCAATCGCCTGCACCGTCGATCTTGGCCGATTCCTCCAGGGATTCCGGGACATTGCGGAAAAAGTTCATCAGAATTACGACATCGTAATAACTGAACAGCGCCGGAATAATGTACACCCAGAAGCTGTTAAGCAGACCCAGCGATTTGATCAGCAGGTAGGTTGGAATCATGCCCCCGGAGAAAAACATCGTAATGACACCCATGGCAACATAAAGCTTGCGGCCTTTTATGTATCTTTTGCTGAGCCCGTAGCCGATCATCGCGCAGAAAAACACATGGGTCATGACGCCGGCAAAGGTTTTGGAGATGGAGACGAGAAAGGACTGCCAGATCGTGTTGTCATTGAATACCGCCCGGTAATTTTCCAGGGAAAATTCCTTGGACCAGAAGATGAATCCGCCTTCGGCTAGCGCCTTGCCTGAGCTGAGGGAGGAGATGATCACATTCCACAGCGGAACCACAATCACTACCGTAACGAGAAACAGCAAAATAATATTTATGGCATCAAAGATCCTGCTGTCGAAATCCTCTTTAACCACTTTTCGATTCACGGCGGATGCCTCCTTTACAGCACAGATTGATTGTCATTTAATTTGCTGGTGATCTTGTTCGCGGTGACGAGCAGAATCACGGAAACGATGGAGACCCCGAGTCCGACAGCGGTTGCATACGAGAAATCACCCTGCGTCATCCCCATCCGGTACACATAGGAGTTGATAACCTCGGCCTTCTCCCGGTTCTGGGAGTTCATGAGCACCAGTGTCTGATCGAGATTAGAGCCCAGTAAACCGCTTACAGTAAGGATCAAATTTAAGCTGATGATCGTCTTCATATTGGGCAGCGTGATATTCCAAATCTGTCTGATCCGGCTCGCACCGTCGATTTTGGCGGCTTCATAATAGGTGGGATCAATCTTGGACATTACCGCCAGATACAGAATCGTTCCCCAGCCGGCCTCTTTCCAAATATCCGACAACGTGGCGATCCACCAGTATTTCCCCGCATCCAGCAGAATGTTGGAAGGCTTCGAGATCAGCCCTAATTCAAGCAGCAGCTGATTGAACAGCCCCGACGTCGAGAACCAGGTGATCAGCATGCCCCCCAGCACGATCCAGGACAAAAAATGGGGCAGATACGAGATGGTTTGCACCAATTTTTTGAAACGTCCCATGTTCAATTCGTAGATCATAACCGCCAGAATAATCGGAATGACGAACCCGATGGCCAGCTTCAGGAAGCTGATGCCCAGTGTATTCATAACCGCGTCCCAGAAATATTCGTCGGACAGGATGATTCTGAAATTATCCAGACCTACCCACGGGGCCGAGGACAGTGTATCGATGACTGTGTAGTTTTTGAAAGCAATCGTTAAGCCGTAAATCGGAATGTAGCAAAAAACAATCATAAAAACAACGCCCGGAATGACCATCGACTGGATCTCCCATTGCCTTCTGAAATCTGCCACCCATTCCTTCATCCTTTGCCCCATAGGCTTTTTAGCCAGCTGATGGACTGCCGGTGCGGGCACCAGGTCTAGTTTATCCACGTTCACCGCTCCCCCTTTCAGTATTTCAAATCAATAAAAACGTTTTTATTTTTGGCAAAAAGATGCCCCTCCCAGGCATGATTACAAGCGAAACGGCTTCGCCTTCCTTTCATCGACGATACCGTTTCGGCGTAAATCATCCTGCCCGGCATTTCAAATCCGCTCATTCCGGTCTAGCTTCACATGGCTTGAGCCTCTGACGATAAGCTCGCCTTTCAGTTTCTGCGCATTGCCCTGTTCTTGTTTCTGTATCATGCGTACCAGATGGTCGATGGCCAATATCCCCTGTCTGGCAATCTGATTCCTCACCGTCGTTAACGGAGGTGAATAGTACTGGGCGATATCAATATCATCAAAGCCGACCACGCTGATATCGTCCGGAACCTCGTAGCCATGGGCTTTGAGCGCTTGGATGCAGCCGATGGCACTAAGGTCATTGCCCGCCAGAAAAGCATCCGGAAGCTTCTCGGGCTGTGCCCGGATGAAGGATTTTACCACATTGTAGGTGCTTTCCTCTTCAAAATAACCCTGTAAAATATATTCCTTACTCACCGGAAGACCGTACTGGCGCAATGCCGCCAGGTATCCCTCCCTGCGCTGTACGCTGTCAAACATCGTATCCACCCCGGAGATGTAGGCGATTTTCTTATGCCCCAGCCCGATTAGATACTTGGTCGCTTCATACCCCGCCTCAAAGGAGTCAAAAATAATGCTGCCCATGTTCTCGTTCTCCAGCACCCGGTCCAGAAACACCGCTTTGATCTTCTCCTTGTTCATCGCTTGAATGTCTTTGTCGCCGATGCCCAGTTCTTCATAAATAATGACACCGTCCACACGCCTGCCGAGGATATTGCTCATCACGACCTGCTTATCCTTCGTAACAAATACGTTCAGCCCGTACCCCAGACGGTCGCACTGCCGGGACATGGCCTCCACCAGCTTATAGAAATAGGGGCCTGCCACACTTGTTGTAAAAAAACCCAGCATCATGGTTTTCCCCGATTTCAGCTGTTTGCCGTTCAGGTTAGGTACGTAATTCAGCCGCTGCGCCACCTTAAGCACATGCGATTTGGTCTCCGGATTCAGAACATCCACATCATTTAACGCATTCGACACGGTTGAGATCGAAACCCCGGCCTCCCTGGCAACGTCTCGGATTGTAATTTTTCCCATCTTCATTTATCCTTTGCTATAAAAACGTTTTTATAGATTATAAAGTAACATAAAACCGTTTTCAGCACAATAGTTTTTCTTGTGAAGGCGGACGCTGCCGCTCTCCACTGTCAAACATCCCCGTTGCTTCTCTCCATGTTTGGTTCTGTGCCGGGTTTACCGGCCAATAGCGCCTTAGCCTCGTCCGCCCAGTCCAAATAGGCCTTGTAGACATGCTCCCCGAACAGGACAGTCAGATAAAAGTACAAATGATCCTTGTCGGTATGGAGAACACGCTCCAGATTGCCTTTGAACATCTGAATCAGCTGGAGATTCTGTATATGCCGTTCCTTGAAGTCTTCAATCCGCGCAAGATTGCTCTCATCCGGAACCAGACTTCCAAAAAAGAGCTTGAGCAGGATCTCATATTTCGTATACTCCTTCTGCTCGGGAAGCATTACCCACTCCTTCAGCAGCTCCCGCCCTTTGTCCGTGATGGAATAGATGTTTTTCTCGGGGCCTTTGGAGCCGGTGCCCTTATGTTTGACTACCAGCTCCTCGGCAACCAGCTTCGCCAGGGTGGGATAAATCTGCCCATAACCAACTTCCCAGAAACCGCTGATCATCACATCTATCTTTTTCTTAATATCATATCCGCTGAGGTCCTCATGGTTCAGCAGGCCTAATATGATGTAGACCGTAGTATTTTCCTTCGGCATAATCTTTCCTTAAGCTCCCTCCGTATAGTTGCTTTTGGCAGCAGATTGCTTCTGGCCGCCGAAGCCTACCCGAAGCACTTGCTTCGGACACACCGCCTCGCAGCTGCCGCACAGAATACATTCATTGCTGTTCATGTCCCTGTTCTGCACCATTTCATTAACCTTCAGGCTCATCGGGCAGGCTCTGTCGCATTTCTTGCAGCTGATGCAATCCTCGGTTCTGGCCTCCAGATGCAGTGAGGGGTAACCCAGCTTATTCTTGAGGGTATTGCCCAAGACCATGAACGGGGCCATCCAGCAGAGCGAATGGCAGAAGGACCGGCGCCCGAAAATCAGGGACACACTGACTATTAATAATACGACAGCAAAGTACGTAATGAAAGCCGGAGGGGCAGAAACTGAAATTCCGTGGTCGGTAAAATAAACCGGGTTGACGGCTTTGATCCCGCCAGCAGTCACAAATCCGGCCAGAATAGATAGAACCCACGGCAGCCAGATCAGGTATTTGATGATGTTCTGCCTTGATCCTGCCGGTTTATTCACAACCTGGCTGCAGGTATCCTGCAACCCCCCAGCCGGACACACCCAGCTGCAAAAAGCCCTCCCAAACCATAAAGAGGAGCCAAAAAGTGCGGCAAACAGCAAAAAGCTTCCGGTAGCAATACCGGCAAAACTGCCTTGGACAATCAGATAAGGCGAGAAATAGTTCAAGGTAACCGGAAACAGCAGCATTGACAGCAGAAGGAGAGTCTTTCGGAGCGTTTGCTTACGCATGCTTCATCACATTCCATTCTTTTTAGAATAAAGTCGTCCCTTACAGGGCAAGCAGTATATCATGATGATATAGAATATGGTATCAAGTTGATACAGAAGCTGTCAATGAGCTTTTTGCCATTCGATAGCCGGATTAAAGCTTGCCAAGTACTTTTTTTGTTGCTGTTGACTCGATTATTGAAAAGTTATGCTTTACTTTATCGCCAGCGGAGCAGTGCTGCCGCAGGTTACAGCCGCTCTTCATGTGAAATAGAAAGAGCCGGCATGCCTATTACAGCAGCCGGCTCTTTTCATCTATCTTGGCCTATTTTTAGATACCGGGCGCAGTTCCGGGTACTCTCTTGATCTCATCATCCTGATCCGGATTTTTCAACTTCCGGCTGAAGAGGATAAACAACACAAGCCCCATTGCACTCGTAATCACTTCAGTTACGGTCATGGACCAGATCACGCCATGCAGTCCGAAAAATTTATGCAAAAGAATAATTACGGGGATATACAGCACGCCCTGGGTAATGGACATGATCGCTGTCGGTATTCCCTGCCCTGTCGCCTGAAAGATGCTGGTGAACAAACCGGTGAACCCATTGAACAGCGCCGACACCAGCATGGCTCCGATGATATAAGCACCCATTTCCAGCACAGAAGGATCGTTCGAAAACCAGGAAATCACCGAATCTCTGAACACATATACCAGACCTACAAATAGTACAGCCATACTCCCGATATACAAAAAAGCATGTCTGATGCCCGATTTCAGTCTGGGTATATTTTTACTGGAATAGGTAAAGGCAAAGAGCGGAATCAGGCCCAGGAACATTCCCATGGACAGAAACTCCGGAATCTGCACAATTCTGAGCGCCACCCCGAACCCGGCGACCACACTTTCTCCATACTGGATGGAGTAGTTGTTGAGCAGCAGCGTAGTCACAATCATAAATGCGGCCAGCAGCAGCTCGGAGATGCCGATTTTGTAAATTTCCAGCTTATCCTTCAGCGATATTCTGTAGTACTTCAGGAAACCTCTTAAGTTATCGCTTTTCCGGTCCAGATAGTAGACATAATAGATTGCGGAGCCCAAATTCGCCAGACACATAGCCAGCGCCGCTCCAGCAACATGCCAGTCCAGAACCAGGATAAACAGCGGATCAAAAATCAGACTTAATGCCGTACTGACAAATATGCCGTACATCGATTCCTTGGAGGCCCCTTCCGAGCGCACCATCTGTTCCAGCGCAAAATTCAAGACAATGGCGAAGCCGCCCGCAAAAAGTGTCAGTGTATAGGTTTTGGTAAAATGGGCCGTTGCCGCATCTGCACCCAGCAGCTGAACGATGGGGTTAACCGCTAAAAACGCAATCAGGGCAATGACCAGCCCTGCCAGGATACTCGCGTAAAAGGTATACCCGGCGATCCGCTTGCCTTTCTCCGTCTCCTTCTGTCCCGCAAGCCGTGTGACAAAGGTTCCCCCTCCAACCCCCAGCACATTTCCGAAGGCCATCAGCACGGTAAAAATCGGCAGCCCCAGCGTAATAGCTGTCAGCATGCCCGTATTATGCAGCAGGCCGATAAAATAAGCATTAATAACATTGTAGACCGTGCCAACCGACATCCCGATCATCATCGGAATGGATAAATGGGCAATAGCCTTCTTCATCGGCGCGGATTCCAGGTAATATTGATTCGACATTTTTTTTGCCATCATAAGTCCTCCCCTTCTTTCTTGACCAACAATTAATTGGTGATGTTATTTCTTAGTTAGAATTCTAAGTAACACGGCAATCATAATAGATAGAAACCTAACTGTCAATACTCTAATTAAAACTCCGCAAAACAAAACTTCCTCCGGGCGCTCAACAACGGCATTTCTGCTAAACAAAAACAAAACGGCCGCACCATCCTTTATTGGATAGCGCTGCCGTTTTCGGTTGCGGGGTGCGGGTGAGTGCGGGTGCAGGTGCGGGTGAGTGCGGATACGGTTGCGGGGTGCGGGGTACGGGTGCAGATGCGGGTGCGGATACGGGTGCAGATACGGGTGCGGGTGTCTAGGCCTTCCTCTCAGAGTAGCTTGTGTTTTCTCCCGGTCCTTCCAGGCATCCTTGGACTCGGCGGCAAGCTGAAGTGGAAAAAGTGAACTTAAATCCTCTCCATCCCGTTTCTCCACAAGCATTAGTTGGAAAAAGGATAACTAATCTGACGGATTTACACCCTCTCAGGAGAATTCGTCTAAATTAGGTTTACTTTTTCCAACTATTCCTTCTACAGCAAGCTTTTTGGTCAATTTAAGTGGACAAATTCCCACTACTTCGTCTCATGCCTTAAAACCCGGGCAGCTTCCTTATCGCACCAATGTTCCACACAAGTGGTTATGCCGATGGGGCTGCCGGGTTGTCCTCAGCGACCATTGTTCTGTTTCTTCCGTTGCTCTTGGCACGGTACAGTGCCTGATCTGCCTTCTTCAGCAGTTCCGCCTGCTCTGAGGCATGCTGCGGATAGTGGGCGATGCCCTGCGAAACGGTAACTTGCGTTGGAATAGGCCCCTTCCTCTGCTCCAGCGCCCGGCGTACTCGTTCGGCCACATTGAAGGCTTCAGCCGGGCGGGTGCGGGCCAGCAGAATGACAAATTCTTCACCGCCAAAGCGGTGGCACACATCATCCGGGCGAAGCGAGGAGACGATCACTCCGGCCACATGCTTCAGCACCTCATCGCCGGTGACGTGGCCATAGGTATCGTTCACGAACTTGAACCGGTCCACATCCAGCACGATCAGTGAAAATGGAATCCCTGAGGCCATCCACTGGCTCAAGGTATATTCCAGCGACCTCCGGTTCTTCAGCCCGGTCAGCGTATCGGTCGCTGCTTCCTGTGTCAGTTGATCCGTCTGTTTCTGGATGTCCGCTACCGCCAGAAAGACTGCCTTGGTCAGCAAATCGGCCTCCCGGCTCCAATGCGGCTTGGCCGGCGGAAGCACTATTTTTTCCTTGCCCATCTTACTTACCAGATCGGCCAGATAGACAAACGGCCGGGCCAGCCTGTGGGCCACAAAGATCACCGCGCTTAGCAGTATTATGAACGGAATCAAAGAATAGGCGATAATGGTCTCAATATGCCTGGTCAGCTCCTGGCTTATTGGCCCCGTCGGAGAGACGACCACAATTCCCCAGCCGCTCTCTGGAACACTGGAGTATCCGGCGAGCAGTTCTTTTCCATTGAGGCTGCGGACCTGCTGTTCCCCGCTTTGCCCCTTCATCAGCTTCTGAACAACCCTGTTGCCGCTGATATCCTTCCCAAAGAGCCTCTTGTCCGGGTGATACAGCAAATGTCCGCCGGAATCCACAATATAATAATAGGAGCCAAGCTCATCCACGTTGTTATTCCCAAAAATCCTGGACAGAACGTTATCCTCCTGCAGGTAAATAGTACCGCCCAGTATACCAAGATATGTACCGTCATTGCTGAAGATCGGCTGGCTTAAGAAGACGATTAGTCTATTGGTGTTCTTTGTCATGTATGGAGCAGAAATATAAGGCTGTTTGAGCTCCAACGCTTTTTTAGCCGCTTCAGAACTGATATGTTTGCCGGGGGTCCCTATAGCAGACGGCTCCAGGTTGCGGACCACTCCATCCTTACTGATGACAATGATGGAATTAAAATAATTGCTGCTGTAACGCATCAACTCCAATTGATGGTTTACTTGTTCCGGTGCCATGGCCTCCACATTGGAGAGCATCTGCGCATTATGTGCCAGGCTGCCGCGTATGGATTGAAATAAGGAATCCATTGTTCTCGCCATGCGGTCAGCATTGGAGAAATTCAGATGGAGCGTTGTCTCCATCAATGATTGTTTTTTGGAGTCATATGAACCCACCATAATTATGGTTGAGGTTAACAGAACCACCAGCGTCACAAGGCCCGTAAAAAGCGATGTTAGACTGAGCTTTTTACGTCGACGCCGCCCGGGCTTTCTCTGTATATGCAAACTATTACCCTCCTTGATTCTGGAAAACGGCTTAGCTCCATAATACAACAAACAATAAGGTTATTCGACAAGAAATGAGCATCACTCCTCATTTCGCTCATAGTGGTTTGCCGCGTCCTTCCGATGGAAATAATCATACTGTAGAATGCGAATCAGATCATATGGAGCGGATATTGTGCAAAAAATCTCTGCCTATCAGTTATTTACCATAACTTTTATTTTTCAGCTCGGGACGACCATTATCTTTGGCTTTGGAGGTACGGCCGGCCGGGAGGCATGGATTGCCGAACTGATTTCCTGTTTTCTGGGGGTAATCATTATTCTAATCTATTACTTATCAGAAACAAGTAGATGGGGAAGGAGTAAGCTAACTGGTAGCCGTGTTTATAATGGAACACTCCAGCCTGTACGGCCAGCCATTCGGTTCCGGCAGACATCACCGCCCAGAAGAGAATATACACAACCGTCATGATCTCGAACATCCGCAACCGCTCATACCCGTAAATAAACAAGTATCCAAACGGCGCGTACATAAAATAAGAGAATAGATCAATCAACTCGTACGTTGAGTTGTCCCCCGCATCATATAGATCAAACGGCGGTGTCCCGATCGAATGGTCGAACACAACCCCAAAGGTAATGCCAATAAGCAGATTAAAGGTTGTCTGGGCGGGGGAAAACCGCCGGGGAAGCAACCAGACCGCCGCAAAAGCCAGTACAACGATCCCGATGACGAACCACTCATTCCCATTAAAATGATTGTCATAGACGATTATTTTCATCAGCGTATCCATCCTTCCTTAGACACCATTCGTTGAAAGAGACGCCCCATCAGCAAAGTATAGATCATTAAAGCTATGATCATCACCGCCTCCATAAAGAGGTTCCACCCCGTATAGATAAGCACGGAGTTCCACCTTAGCATCGCTCCAACGAACATCTGTACAAGAAAAGTATAGACCGATATTCCCCAGCGGGTGCTGGCTTTGGAGGCAGTCAGAAACACATTCGCAAAGGTAAGAAGGACGAAAGTAACGAAGACGTCATTTTCCAGGATCATAGATAGGTAGCGGGGGATACTACTTGTATTTATTTGGATCAGTTTTAGATTGTAAGTCAAAACCGTTAATTTGTTAGTCACAATAACTTCAATAACCATAACCAGAAGAAAGTTGGCGGCCAGTGGCAGCTTATTCGGCAGGCTGACCATCACTGCAATACAGAACCACGCGAGCAAGAGAAATATGACAACGACCAATGTAAAATGCCTCCCCCAGATTTGTTAAGATTTGACTTCTAATTTTCCCTATATGCATGTGGCTTATGCACGAAAATAACCCCACTATATCTTTTCTGGTATGTAAAAAAGAAGAGCGGAGCCCGTCATGGACTCCACTCTTCTATCGCCTTCTGATATGCTGCTCCCTAAGTCGTCCGGCTTCGCTGAACTCAATCTATCTTCGCTCCATAGGAGCGCAGGAACAGGACAGCCTGTTCCATATCCATCCGGACACCGGTAACATCCAGAGCTTTCAGATTCATCCCATCCAGCTTGGCGCCCCGCAGATCGGCCCCCTTCAGCATGGCTTTGCTCAGCGATACCCGTGTCAAGTCACAGTCCCGCAGATCAGCCTTTGTCAGATCACTCTCCGAAAGATCCGCTTCATGGAAACGGATCCCGCGCAAATCCTGCTTTCCGAGCTTGGCATGACGCAAATTCGTATAAGACCAGTCGCCCTGGCTTAGCGTAATGCCGTCAATCTGAGCGCCCGAGAAGTCCGATCCGGTCATTTTGCAGGAGATAAATTTGGTGACGAAGAGATTGGCACCGCTGAATTTACAATTTTCGAACGCGGATTCGGTATGGATAGATGCATTCAGGGCAGCGCCTTTAAAATCGCATTCCATGAAACGGCAATGGCTGGTATCGATTTCTTCCATAGAGGTATTCATGAACGTGCAGTTTCTAAACGTGCAATGGATAAGCTCCCCGTAACGTAAATCATGCCCGTCAAAACGGACATCCGTAAATTCCCGGTCGTTGTACTGATACATATGATTCCTCCGATGATAGAAAGTTCAACACATCATTAATTTTAACATATGGATGTCAAGTACATTTACCAGTTTGTGTCATTTTCTGAGTGATTATCGGATGAGGTTTCCCCCCTGCATTTTTTTATATTGCCGGTTCGCTTTGAAGAAGAAGAATAGATAAAGAATAATTACAGTGGGCAGGAGGTATATGCCCAATCCCCTAAAAAGTGCAAACGGTGTTTCAAACAGAAAGGCCCGCCAAAACGAACTGCCTGTCTTCTCCCATAATCCGGGTGTCAAATAGAAGGCTTCGGGATTCAGCAAAGCAGCCGGCTTAAAAGTGCCTGTAGTCCCCAGCACTACACAGATAGGAAAATAGGTCACGGAAATCGAGAGCCACATCTTGGACAGACGTTTATACCGCCCGGCTTTAGAATCGGCATCCGAAAAAATATCCTCACTCCCCTGGCCGCTCACCTTCCTGAAGTACTGATACCCCGAAGATTTCGAACCCTGGATATGCTTCCAGCCGCTGTCCTCAAAGAGGGCCCGGTAATCCTCGAAATCCGCTTTTCTGGTAAAAGGACGGTAATCCATTTTTATGCGGGTATCCTCTGGTTCAGCCTTTTGAAAATGGTAGCAGATAGACTTCCCCACAAATTCCCAGCCCTGTCTGGCCATATGATTCAGCCATTTCTCTTCTTGGTCAAAATTCAAAAAGCATTTAAATTTCCGCATTGCGTTCCCTCCCGTCTGGGTTCCAGATTCTCCGCGTCGTTTCGATCATATGACTCATCCGTTCGAAGTCGAGGCTTAGAACCGTTCTTCCTGCTTCCGTAATAACATAGACCTTGCGGCGGCTGCCGACACTGCCAACAGGTTCAATGAATCTCAGCTTAATCAGATTCTCTATCGCTCCATACAGCGTTCCCGCTGCCATTCGCACCTGCCCTCCGCTGAGCTCCTCAACCTTCTGAAGGATCAAATAGCCGTGGGCCGGCTCATGCAGAGCAAGCAGGATATAATATACCGTTTCCGTCAGCGGCAGATGTTTGTCTCTCCCCATACCTCTTCTCCTTTATTTGAAATGAATCCGGGTACTCCAAGTGCTCTCAATAATTCAGTAGAATTATTTAGCCGTGAATTACTTAGTTCAACTGTATAGTTAAACTATATACAACTTAACTGTATATTTCAACTGTATAATTATCTTTCCTGCGTTATAAGTGACCGAGAGGGCAATCTACAATATGAGCCTGACCGGCCATTTGCAAAAAAAACCCCCTTTTTCAGCAACAAAAAGCGGGGAGGATTAGACTCTCCCCGCTCTTTTTGCTTCCAAAGAGGTTTCGGTCATTATAGAACCCGGAACACCGGCTGGTCTGCAATAAAATGAACCGGCACCTCGGGAAACTGCGCGGACAACAGCCCGGCCAGATGTTTCATACCGGGTGCTTCGCTTTCTGCATGGCCCAGCATGATCAGAGCCTTATTCCGTCCCTGGCGGGCAGCGTCCCTGATGTACTCCGGTGTCTCCCATTCCGGTCCTTCCCCGGCTATGATAACATCCAGGGAATCTTGATCATACAAGGGGATTGCCGTGGAGCCGCCTCCTCTGTAGCCAACGAGTATCCCCGCTCTTGCACAGGAAGCGGCCAAATTCCCCGCAACCCGCACATAGGGAATTTGCAGCTGCAGCTTCAAATGCTCCGCGATTTCTTCAACCTTCATCTCAGGAAGGGCCAGAATGGAAACCGCCGGCCGGTGCTCGGTTACATATTCCTGCCAGCCCAGCTCCCGGAGAAGCCCGTCCATGATCCCATCCGGTGTGTAGCGGTGCAGATAATCATGGAAACGGTAAATCCCGAGGCCCGAGCCTGCGATCAGTTCAGCTTTTTGCTTATACACCGGGTCCTGCTCCAGCTCAGCCCCATGATGCTGGTGGCTGTAAAATACTCCTTCATGTGTGATAATCAGGTTCGCTCCAAGCGTTATAGCCTGCTCGATGACATATTGCGAAGCGGCGAAGGCAGTTACGATTCCTCGCACCTCTGTCTCCGGGTTCCCAGACTCCAGCTTGTCTACGGTCTGTTCCGGCCCGGCGGTTCCAGCCGTCAGGTGAGCGATGAGTTGTCCGAACGTGAGCATGATAATATCCTCCTTGTATGCACTGTTTGAATGGACTTGAATGCCTTTTCTATCGGGGCGAATGTACCTACTACAGGCACTCCTTATACTCAAAATAATCAAAATCCGCAGCATGAAAGGTGCCGCTGAGGTCCTGGGCACACATTCCGATAAAAGTCCCTGTAAACCTGATGTACGCCGGGAAGTCATCGGATAAATGATATATATCCAGGTCCGGGCCAATCTTCTCCCAGCTTGTATTGTGTACACTGTAATAAAACTGTGCGAATTCCCGCTGGATCACTACCTTTAGCCGGCAGCTTGAACCGGGCGCCAGAGGAATCTGAGCACATACAGAATCGTCGTATACACCGTCCACGGACCGCACTATCCCCAGACACTTGCCCAACACTTCATCATGGGTGATCCGCAAGTACTCATAATCCTTTGTGTCATAATAGACAATCAGCCCGGCCATCTGCTGAAAATGCTCCGGCTCGAACTCAAGCTCCGTTTCAGCACTGCAGCAAAAAGCCTGCTGGCGCAGGGCAACCAGACTCTGGCGGTGCAGGGAGCTCATTGATTCTCTTCCTCTCAGGCGCAGGAACCCTTGCCGTTCCTTCAGCGAGAGCCAGGATTCATCGGCAGGAACACGCAAGGTGCTCCAGCGCACATCCAGCTCCGGCGCGTCAAAATCATCCCTCTCCGCAGCTGCCGGAAAGGGATGGGCCGGAATATCCGGGCCTTCGACGGTAACGGAAGGCCGGTTTGTTCCATCCGCAAGGGCCAGCCATGCTTCCTCAGTAAACACGCAGCGCTGTATCGCCGTCTCCCGGCCCAAATTGCAGTATTTCTCCTTCACCGGACGGCCGCATAAGTGAACCATATACCACTCATCCGTATGCGTGTGGACCAGACAGCCATGCCCCGCCTTTTGCAGCTCCAGTCCGTTGTCGCCGGCAGAAGTCAACACCGGATTATGCGGACCGGTCTCATAAGGGCCTTCAATATTCTGTGACCGGGCGACCGTCACCGCATGGTTATACTGAGTGCCGCCTTCAGCCGTAATGAGGTAATACCAGCCGTCTTTCCGGTACAGATGCGGGCCTTCCGTCAACCCCAGTGCTGTTCCTTTATAGATAGGATACACCGGCCCGATCAGCCGTTTCAGCTCTGCCGAATACTCCTGCAGAACAATTCCGGCGAAGCTGTTCTTGTCCGTCCGGTGATCCCACAGCATATTGACCAGCCATTTACGCCCGTCCGGATCATGGAACAGGGACGGATCAAAACCGCTGCTGTTCAGATAGACCGGCTCTGACCAGGGGCCTTCGATATTCCGGGCGGTGACCAGATAATTGGGAGTATCCTTGAATGCCCCCTGTCTGCTTTTTACGTCGGTATATATCAGATAAAAGATTCCATTGTCGTAGCTGAGACACGGCGCCCACACTCCGCCGGAGTCCAGATCCCCTTCCATATCGAGCTGTGATTTGCGTGTAAGCGCATGCGTGAGCAGCCGCCAATGGACAAGATCACGGGAATGATGGATGCGGACTCCGGGAAACCATTCAAAAGTAGATGTAGCAATATAATAATCTTCTCCTGCCCTGCAGATGGACGGGTCCGGATGAAAGCCGCGGAGAATTGGATTCTGAATCAGATTTCTGCTCATTATTTCCACCCCAATGCTTGCCGGCCCGCTTCGAGCGCGGCAATGATTTTATCGGTATCATAGACACAGCCTTGCCAGGTTCCGCCGCTTACGGCCTGCAATGCTGCCCACAGTCTGGTATCATCCGGCAATCCCGGATCAACAGCCAGGAACGGGTGAGCGGTCCGGGCGGCCAGAATGTTCGCCCCTTCTTCAGGTGAGCCGGGTTGTCCGCCGTCTCCAACCAGATTTACACTTCCTTCAAGCTTGACCGTATCGACAGTAACCTCCACCCAGTCACCATCCTGGAGCCTGCCAAGCGGCCCTCCCGCCAGCGCTTCCGGACCGATATGCCCGATGCAGGCCCCCGTGGACACACCGGAGAAACGGGCGTCGGTAATGAGCGTAACATACTTGCCAAAGGGCAGATGCTTCAGCGCGGATGTCAGTTGATACGTCTCTTCCATTCCGGTTCCACTGGGGCCGCGCCCGATGATCGCAAGAATATCTCCCGCCTGGATAAGTCCGTCCTTAATGCTTCGGATCGCGTCCTTTTCTGCAGTAAAAACCTTAACTCTTCCCACATGCCGGTAGACCCCTTCACTGTCCAGGACCGAAGGATCTATGGCTGCCGATTTGATGACCGAGCCTTCCGGAGCCAGATTGCCGGTAGGGAAGGTCATGGTGGAGGCAAGCCCCTGCCGCTTTGCCTCCCGGGGACTCATAATAACGGTATCGGGATCGATGCCATCCGCCTCTCTCAAGCGGCTTCGCATATCCTGCCGTCTCTGCGAGGATTCCCACCAGTCCAGGTTTTCCCCCAGCGTTCTTCCCGTTACCGTCAGCACTGAATCGTCAATCAGTCCCAACCGGCGCAGATGCAGCATCACTTCAGGAACGCCTCCGGCAAGAAACACGCGGATTGTCGGGTGCGGAACAGGCCCGTTCGGCAGCACACTAACCAGGCGCGGTACCTTGCGGTTCACTTCATTCCAGTCCTGCACGCTTGGAATGCGCAGGCCGGCGGCATGGGCAATGGCAGGCAAATGGAGCAGCAGATTCGTGGACCCTCCAAACGCCGCATGAACTACCATTGCATTCGTGATTGCCTGGCTGGTCAGGATATCCTTCATGACCATTCCGCTATGCTCCATATGCAGAAGCGCGCGGGCAGATTGACGGCCCATATTCTTCCATACCGATTGTCCCGAAGGAGCCAGAGCGGAATGGGGAACCGACATGCCAAGCGCCTCGGCAACCACCTGGGCCGTCGCGGCGGTCCCCAGGAATTGGCACCCGCCGCCGGGAGTTGCGCAAGCCCGGCATCCGAGGTCCGCCGCATCTTCCAGAGACAGCTCGCCATTGCTGAATCTGGCCCCGATGCTCTGTACTTTACCGGCATCCTCCCCGTGAACCGGGGGCAGAGAGACTCCACCCGGCACAATAATCCCCGGCAGCTCCCGCATGCCTGCCAGGGCCACCATCATTGCAGGCAGCCCTTTATCACAGGTGGCTACACCGAGCACCCCTTTACGCGTAGGCAAAGAACGGATTAACCGGCGCAGCACCATGGCAGCATCGTTCCGGTACGGCAGGGAATCGAACATGCCTGCAGTTCCCTGGGAGCGGCCGTCGCAGGGATCGCTGACATAGCCTGCAAACGGGATTCCCTGCTGTGCCGTAATTTCCTGCGCGACTTCCTCCATCATCAGCCCAATCTCCCAGTGGCCGGTATGGTAGCCAAGGGCAAGCGGACTGCCGTCCTCGCGCCGTATTCCACCCATGGTACCCAGGATGAGATATTGCGGCCTATTCAGGAGCAGCGGATTCCAGCCCATTCCCGAATTCTGGGTCATTCCAAAGATTTCACCGCTCGGGGCACTCCGCAGCATCTCACCTGTAATAGGCAGCCTGCCTGCCGGGCCTGCGGCAGCAGTATGTACAGAAGCTGAACCTCCGGGGTCTTCCCGCATAATCTCTTGCAAGCTTATTTCCACTCTGAACCCTTCTCTCTTCGGATATTTTGAGGTAGCAGCAGATGATTAAGTCAAGGACAGCTTCTTCCCAAGCCGGATTACTTCTTGAAGCGCCGTTTCCTGCTTATCAAGGTAGGCATGCCGCAGCATGGAAGTACTTACTGCCGCAACCGCATTCCCCGAAGCATCAAGGACCGGTGCTGCCGCACAGCAGATTCCCTGAATAATCTCTTCCTGATCCACTGAATATCCGCTGCTGCGGATTTCCGCCAATGCTGCGGTGAATTCATTCCAGTCTGTTATCGTATGTGCAGTTACCGGAGTTAAATTTCTGTCCGGGTACCTCCGGTCCAGCTCATCCGGCGGGAGCAGCGCAAGCATCATCTTTCCCATTGCAGTCGCATGAGCCGGAAACCGCATCCCCGGACTGGACTCCAGCTTCACCAGCGATGGCCCTTCCAGCTTGGCCAGATAAATAATTTCACTCCGGTCCAGCACCGATAGCTGAAAGGTTTCGCCAACGGCCTTAATACTCTCTGCAGCAGTCTGGAGAAAATGTTCCACCAGATTGTAGTTCTGCTTGTGCGACTCATTGAACACCGTATTGAGATAAGCTACCCCTGCTCCAAGCGCATAGGCTTCCTTTTCATCCTTCTTCACCCAGTTCAAGGCTTCCATCGTCCGCAGCAGGGAGAACATCGAGCTTTTATTGATGCCTGTCTCATCACACAGATCGGTCATTTTACATTCCCCCGGCTTCCGGGAAATTGCCGTCAGAATCAAATCGGCCCGTTCCAAAGCCGGAACCCAGTATCTACGGTCCAATCCCTCCATCCCCTTTCTTAAAAATAGCTATTGAGATTAAAAACAACGTTTGAGATTAAAAACAACGTTTGAGTTTAAAGACAACGTTTGATCAACCCCCTCAGAGTTTGAGACTAAAACAGTGTTTGATAAACTCCTATGAGTTCAATATAATAATCATATGTTTATAATATCAAACCGGGAGGCAAAAACAAATGAATATTATTCATACGAATGCAGGCATTATCCCCCCAGTTCCCACCATACTGAATGAGCAGCAGAAATTCGACCGTGACGGAATGCAGCTTTTAATCGACAGCCTGATACACAAAGGCGTTCATGGCCTGTTCTTCCTGGGAACCGCCGGTGAGTTCAACCAGTTCGACGCGGGGGAACGGGAGGAAATTGCAGAGTTCTGCATTGATTATACAGACGGGCGCCTCCCGGTCTGGATTGGCACGGGGAGCAATACGACCTCCGAAGCGCTCCGCCTCACCCGGCATGCTGCCCGCAGCGGGGCCACCGGTGTTGTCATCATCAACCCTTACTACTGCAAGCTAAGCGAGGAAAGCCTGTTCACGCATTATGCCGCTATTGCCGAAGCATCAGAACTCCCTCTGATGCTGTATAATTTCCCGGCGCTTACCGGCCAGGATTTGAGTCCCGCCTTTGTTAGACGCCTTGCGGCGCGCTACTCCCAGGTGGTTGGCATCAAGGAAACGGTGGACCAGCTAAGCCATATCCGCCAGATGATTTTGCAGGTCCAAGAAGTAAACCCGGCGTTCGCAGTGTTCTGCGGCTTTGATGAATATTTGCTGCCAACCCTTGCCGCAGGCGGAACCGGGGCCATCGCAGCCAGTGCCAATTTTGCTCCTCAGCTGATGCTGGGCTTATACAGCAGCTTTCAGCAAAATCAATTCACAGAGGTGCTTGAATATCACCGGAAGCTGATTCAAATTCCGCCGCTATATGCGCTGGATGATCCCTTCATCCCCGCCATCAAGGAAGCGGTCCGTCTGGCCGGTCTTCCGGTTCCTACGTTCAGCCATGCTCCGGCAACCCCCTGGAACGAAGAGAAGGAGCGGCAACTGAAACAAATATTCACCAACGCGGGGATTCCCTTTGCATAATGGAACCGTTCTCAGAAGAAAACGGCTACTCCGTCCATTACCGGGACAGTATAGCCGTTTTTATCTACGGTCCAGGTTGTCTGGGGACCCCGGAGTCCGCCATTAGGGGTGAAACACTCCTCCTCCCTTCGCGCGCTTTAGACACACATTGTTGTATAACGTGCAACACCCCCTCCACTTTCGCGTGGTTTGGGCACACTTTGTTGTACAAGGCCGTACCGGTCCTCCCTCGTTCGATCGGCGGCAAGCCCAAGTGGAAAAAGTGAATCTGATTTGTCCCATCCTGCTTCCCCACCAGCGCTAGTTGGAAAAAGGATACCTATTTCGGCCGATTTGCCCTCTTACAGGTAAAATCAACTAAATTAACTCTACTTTTTCCCACTATTTCCTGCTGCTGAACACTTTTGAGCCGATTTAAGTGGACGAATTCCACTCCGCTCCGCCCTCCTTCAATCGTCTTCCTCTCTCCAAGTCCCTCCAGCATAGAAGACGCCAAAAGTTCAGCACACAATACCCAATGTTACTTATTCTGGAGGTTGATTAACAGTGGAGCTATCGTGAGCGGAATTCTTGTACAATGTGCATGACTTCCTCCCACTTCGCGCGCTTTTGGCACACTTTGTTGTACAACGTGCAACACTTCCAACCTTTCGCCCACTTTGGGCACACATTCTTGTACAACGTGCAGCACTTTCTCCCCTTTCGCGCACTTTGGGCACACTTTCTTGTACAATCCCTCACGAACAGGCACCACTACAGAGATTTATGCAATAATCAGTTGATTTGCGTCATACCGCTCATCGGCATCGGCCAGGAGGTTATAGCTTCTTTTTCCATTGCCAGCATGACCGGTCTGCGATCCGGGCTGCGTATTCCCGGCATAGCCCGCAAGCGCCAATTCTTGATTCGCGTTATCCGGATGCAGGCGCTTCCCGTACATTTTGCAGGACTCTGCTTTATTAAAAGAATACGTTTAAGGACAATAAATGCATAAATGATTGCATATATTAGCTTCGCGATTAACGGTATACTCTCGTGTAAGCGTTATCAATAAAAAGAATGGAGGCGATTCTTTTCATGTATGCTCGGATCATAACCTCGATGAACAACCTGCGCCTGCGGACCAAACTCTTTCTGTCCTTCGGCTGTGTCGCCCTGATACCGGTGCTTATTGTGGGAGTGTTCCTGACGAGTGAGCTGCGGAATATGGCGATGGACAATGCCCTGAAGCAGATTACGTCCAATGTGGACCGGGTGAAAAAAAGGACCGGCGAAATGCTGGATGTTCCACTCGACATTGCTTACCGGCTGTCCAATGACAGCCGTCTGGAGGAGGCCGCCAACCACCGTTACATATCGGTCTATGATGTGGTGCAAGCCTACTGGAATTACCCCGATTTCCGCGAATTTGTCCGGCTGTACAGAGAAATCTCCAGCATCCGCCTTTATATTGACAACCCGACGGTTCTGGACAACTGGGAGTTCCTGCAGGCAGACGAAACGGTCACACAGGAGTCATGGTACCGGACCGCAATGGCCCAGAAGGGGCTGGTCTGCTGGAACTATATCCGCGACAACCGTGATGGCCGGTATTACCTCAGCCTGATCCGCAAAGTCAATTTTTTTAAGCAGCGGACTTCGGGTGTGCTGGTTGTGAACGTGAATACGAACAGACTGAATGGCATCTTGAACCAGGAGTCCTTTGAAACTCTGATTGTAGATGAGAACGACAACATTGTGGCTTCCAACCGCACGGAACTCCTCGGCCAAACCCTGAATGACATGAACTTCAAGGCTGAATCCGCTGCAGGAAAGGGGCCTTATGATGTATCGATTGACGGGAAACCCTTCAAAATGCTGATTGATGACTGGCAACCGGGAGGAAGTTCGAACAGCCTGCGCATCATCTCCATCTTTTCCGTGGACAGCATTGTCAAGGAGCCGAACCGGATTATTATGCTGGCATCTGCTGTCATCCTCTCCGCATTGATTATGGCAATTCTGCTGATCTACTATTTCTCGCGGCTGCTCACCGGACGGATGCTCCAGCTAAGCAAGCATATCTCCAAGGTCGGTTCCGGCAATCTGGGGGCCACGCTTGTCATTGACGGTAAAGATGAAATCGGCCAGCTGGCCAGACAGTTCAATCATATGGTACGGAACATCAATGATCTGATGAGTGAAGTTCAGGAATCCAACCGGCAAAAAAACGCGATCCTGCTGAAGCAGAACGAGATCAAATTCAAAATGATGGCCAGCCAGATCAACCCCCACTTTCTCTTCAATGCCCTGGAATCCATCCGGATGAAGGCCCATGTCAGGGGCCAGGCTGATATTTCTCAAGTCGTGCGGCTGCTCGGTAAAATGATGCGCAAAAATCTGGAGGTCGGCAACCGGAGAATCAGCCTGCAAAGCGAGCTGGAGACGGTGGGCTGCTACCTGGTTATCCAGAAATTCCGCTATGATGACCGGCTCGCTTATGAGCTGCATGTAGATCCCAAGGCGAATTTTGTTCAGATCCCTCCGCTGATTATTCAGCCGCTGGTGGAGAACTCCGTGGTCCACGGGCTGGAGAACCGGATTGACGGCGGTATGGTCCGGGTGGATATCCGTACCGAAGACGGACTGCTCAAGGTTCAGGTCTCTGACAATGGAGCGGGCATCTCCAAAGCACGGATGCAGGAAATCCGCCAAATGCTGGAGAGCAAGGATGACTATGAAAGCAATAATATCGGAATGCGCAATATTCATCTGCGGCTGAGGCTGACCTATGGCCCGGAATGCGGGCTTACACTGGCAAGCCAAGAGGGCTTCGGCACGCAGATCAGCTTTGAAATCCCCTTAAGGAGTGATGATTCTAATGTATAGTGTGCTGATTGTGGATGATGAACTGGCCATCCGGGAGGGGCTTGCAGCCCTGCTGGACTGGGAGAGCCTAGGCTATGTGGTCGTTGATACCGCAGCGAACGCCATAGAAGCGAAGCATAAATTTGAGCTGCATTCCCCGGACCTGATGATTATCGATATCCGCATGCCCGGCAGAGACGGGCTGGAGCTGATTGAGGAGCTGCGGGAAGGCGATCCGGAGATGCATATCATCATCCTCAGCGGGTATGCGGATTTCAGCTATGCGAAACGTGCGATGTCTATGGGGATCGGCAATTACCTGCTGAAGCCGGTGGACGAAGATGAACTGCACCTGTACCTGTCCAATCTGTCTACAGAGCTTGCAGCGCGCGCCGCCCACCGGAAGAAGCATGCCGCCGTCAAAATATGGAGCCGGGAAATGCTGGTCCAATCCCTGCTGCTGGATAACAGCCCGCAGGCTCCAGCGGCAATGGAGGCAGCGGCGCTGGAGTCCGGACTGCTCTGGGATTCCTATCAGGTGGTTCTGATCCGGCTGCTGCTTCAGGACAACGCGGACAACGGACCGTCAACGGCTGTCAAGACCAGGCTTGCGGCCAGCTTTGAAGAACAGGAATGGGGGGTTGTCTTCTCTCTGGACTCTTATCTGGGCGTGTTGCTGCAGCCTTCGTTTCAGAAGGAGCTGGTGCGCCGGCTGATGGTCCAGAATATCCAGGAAGCCGTGACCGCCCAAGGGATGGAATGCATCATCACCGCAGGGGATATGGTGGACTCATTGGAGGAGCTTCCTGCTTCCAAAGAGTCCGCGCTGACGCGGATGAAGGAGCATTTCTTCTACGATGAGCCGGGGATGATCGGACCGGATTCCCTCAAGCTGAAGACCGGACTGCCGCTCAAGCCGGAGGAAGTGGAATCGGGCCTTACGGCTGTGACAGAACGGCTGTATTTTGCCATGGATATCGGCAGCATCAACATTCTGTCTTCGCTGATTCAGGAAGCTGGAGAACTGATGATTGCCGCCGGTTATTCTGAAATGGCCGTAAAATCCCGTTATGTCCGCCTGGCCGCCTACCTGATCAACAAGCTGTCGCTTCAGCACAGTGAGCTGGATCTGCTGCACAGCAGAATGGATGAACAGACCGAGCAAATTTACAAGCATACCTCCCTGCCGAAGCTGCAAACCCATATCAACCATCTCCTGGCGCAGTATGCAGGCGGAATTGAGCGCGACGATACGGAGGTGCTAATAAAGCGGATGCTCGACCTCATTCACCGCCATTACCCTGAGAATCTGAAGCTGGAAACGCTGGCGGATGTGTTCACTTACAGCAGCGCCTATCTCGGCAAGCTGTTCAAGACCAGCACGGGCCTCTCCTTCAACAGCTATCTGGACAATATCCGCATCGGAAAAGCCAAGGAGCTGCTGGACCAGGGCTGTAAAATTCATCAGGCCGCAAGCGAGGTCGGCTTCAGCGATGTGGATTATTTCCGGGAAAAGTTCAAGAAGATTGAAGGCCTCTCCCCTTCCGATTACCGCAGAAAAAATTCTGTATAGCAGGCCGCATTTTCAGAAAGCGCTTGCGAAAAAAGCTGATTTTTCCCTGTTTTTTAGCTCAAATCTTCGGGTGTTTCCTGCCTTCCCTGTGGATTATGATAAGGCCATATCGAAGGAGGGACCTAAATGAAAGCGATTACCGTCAAAGTGAAGCCGGAGCCGAAGAAGCCTGCCTCACGTTTTTGGCCGACGTTCCTGCAGCAGAAATATCTCTACATGATGGCTCTCCCGTTTGTGCTCTGGGCCTTTGTTTTCAACTATCTGCCTTTGTGGGGATGGACCATGGCCTTTCAGAAATACAAGCCGGGCAAATCTTTTTTCGAGCAGAAGTGGGTGGGCCTGCAGTACTTCAGGGAGCTGTTCCAGGATGAGCAGTTCTTCAATGCGCTGCGCAACACACTCGCGATGAGCCTCATGGGCCTGCTGGCCGGATTCATTATTCCCATTGTATTCGCCGTCCTTCTGAATGAATTGCGGCTGGTGTTTCTGAAACGTTTTGTCCAGACCGTCTCTTATCTGCCCCACTTCGTGTCCTGGGTGGTTGCGGCCGGGATTATTACCAAGATGCTCTCTACCGACAACGGTGCGGTGAACGATCTGCTGATGAGTCTGCACCTGATTAGCGAACCCATACAATTCATGGCCAAAGGCAATCTGTTCTGGGGCATAGTCACCGCCTCGGATGTCTGGAAGGAAACGGGCTGGAACACGATCATCTATCTGGCTGCGATCTCCGGTATCGGTCCGGAGCTCTATGAAGCCGCAAGAGTGGATGGGGCCAGCCGGCTCCAGCAGGTGCGCAATATTACACTGCCGGGTATCCGGACTACGGTTATTATCCTCCTGATTATGTCGATCGGGCATTTAATCAGCATCGGATTCGAGAAGCAGTTCCTGCTCGGGAACAACCTGGTACGCGACTATTCGCAGACGCTTGACCTGTATGCACTGAATTACGGGCTGGGGCTGGGGCGTTTCTCCTTCGGGACAGCCATTAACATTTTCAACTCGGTGGTAAGCGTGATTCTGCTGTTCGTCGCCAACGGCATTTTCAAAAAAATAACGAAGGAAAGCATCATATAGGAGGCCCTTTATGCTGAGTAAAAAACTGGCCGCCGCATCCTGGTCGGACCGTATCTTCGATTTGGTAGTCTATGCTGCGATTACTGTGGTGACCATTGCCACGTTGTATCCATTTCTGAATGTGCTGGCGATTTCCTTTAACGACTCCACGGACAGCATCAAAGGCGGAATTACAGTCTATCCGCGTGTGTTCACCGTCAAGAACTATGAAACAATCTTTGCTTATTCCGGGCTGATGACCGGACTGAAGATTTCCATCCTGCGCACAATCATCGGCACAATACTAGGGCTGGTCAGCGCCTCCATGCTCGCTTTTACCTTAAGCCGGGTGGACTTTCAGGCCCGCAGGTTCGTCTCCACCTTCCTGGCGCTGACCATGTATGTCTCGGGCGGACTGATTCCGGTCTACATTCTGATTAAAAACCTGCATATGATGGGCACCTTCGGTGTCTATGTCCTTCCCGGTCTTGTCAGCGCCTTCAATGTATTCGTCATCCGCTCCTTCATCGACGGCCTGCCCTACGCCCTGCAGGAATCCGCCAAGCTGGACGGAGCCAATGACTTCACGATTTACTGGCGGGTGATTCTCCCGCTGACCAAACCGGCGCTGGCAACGATTGCGCTGTTCCTGGCCGTCGGCCAGTGGAATGCCTGGTTCGACACCTATCTCTACAACGGCTCCAAGGACGGGCTGACCACCCTGCAGTTTGAGCTGATGAAGGTCATCCAGAGCACAACAACCAATGCGGATAATTTCCGCGGCCGCAATATGACCGAGGTGATGGCGCAAATCTCCCCGGAATCGGTCAAAATGGCGATCACCATCGTGGTCACGGTGCCCATTCTGGTTGTCTATCCTTTTTTGCAGCGTTACTTCGTCAAGGGCATGACGCTGGGTTCGGTAAAAAGCTAGGCTGCTTCCGGTATCGCCAGGCATTGCCTGTGTATACAACAATACATTTTTTGACCAGAAAAAGGGAGGGTTTCTATTCATGACAAGCAATACAGCGAAACCGTACGTGCTGCTGATGGTCTTGACCTTGCTCCTCAGTGTGCTGGCAGGCTGCAGCGGTTCAAACAATACCAAGAATACGGCGGAGAATGCCGCTGCGACTAAAGCTGCGGGTGAAAGCAATGCCAGTGCAACCGCAGAGGCTACGGCGGAAAACGAAGATTTGAGTCCGCTGACACTTTCCTTCTTCGCGGAAGACCCGAATCCGAACTGGAATAATATGAAGGATGATATCAGTAAAGTCATTACGGAAAAAACAGGTGTCACGCTGGATGCGGAATTTGCCGTGGGCGACCCGCAGCAAAAAATCGCCCTGATCGCAGCCGGCGGCGAATATCCCGACATCATCTCCGCCAAAGCGGATATCGGCAAGCTGGTCGACGCCGGAGCAGTGATTGATCTGACTGAGCTAATCGATAAATACGCTCCTAACATCAAGCGGGTGCTCGGCGACAATCTTGCCCGGGCCAAATACACCAACGAGGACCAGTCCATCTATGCCATCCCGACCTGGGCTGCGGTCGATGAGAAGAAATTCGTAGCCGGCGGCGGGTTCGAGCTGCAGCACCGTGTGGTGAAGGAAGCCGGATATCCGGAAATCCGCACGGTTGCCGATTACGAGAATGTGATCAAAGCCTACCTGGAGAAACATCCCACCGATGAGAACGGCAACAAAAATATCGGGCTCTCCCTGAACGCTGATGACTGGCATATGTACATTTCCGTCACCAACCCGGCCGTGGCGACCACTGGCGGCTCGGATGACGGGGAATATTACATCGATCAGGAGACCCATGAAGCCATGTACCACTTCCGCCGCCCGGAGGAGAAGGAATATTTCCGCTGGCTGAACCACATGAATGACATCGGCCTGCTCGATAAGGAGAGCTTTGTGCAGAAGTATGACCAATACAAAGCCAAAGTCGCTACCGGACGGGTGCTTGGCCTAATTGACCAGGACTGGGACTACAATGATGCCCAGCAGGCACTTAAAACGGCAGGCAAATTTGACCAGACCTACGGCCACTATCCGGTCACGCTGACGAAAGAATATAAGGAAACCAGCTTCTGGCCTACCGGCTTCATGGGCGGCTACGGCATCTCGATCTCCAGCACCAACCCGGACCCGGTCCGTACGATCAAGTTCCTGGACTACCTCGCTTCCGACGAAGGCCAGATTCTGAACAACTGGGGCATTGAAGGCAAGCATTATACGGTGGAAAACGGCAAACGGGTCGTTATTAAGGAAGTTCAGGACCGCATCAACAATGACAATACGGCATTTACCAAAGAATCCGGACTCGGCTTCTATTGGAACATGATGGTCCATTACGGCGACGGTGCCAAGGACTCAACCGGCAACTATTACACCAGAAACTTCCCGGAACAGCTGGTGCTTGGCTACAGCGATGTCGAAAAGGAAACCCTGGCCGCCTATAAAGCCACCACCTGGAAGGATCTGTTCCCGAAGGAAGAGGAATTCAAGGAAAAAGCCTATGGAGCGGCCTGGAACATCGCCATTCCCGGCGAGGATGAAGTGTCCATTCTGGGCAATAAAATGAGGGATATCACGTGGAAACGGATTCCCCAGGCCATCCTGGCGAAACCGGCGGATTTTGATAAAATCTGGGATGCCTACATGGCGGACCTGGAAAAAGCCGGCGTGGAGAAAATGGAGAAGGGCTACACCAAATATGTTCAGGACCGCGTGGCTTTGTGGAGCAGCAAGTAAGGGGTAAGATTCACTTCCCCCAAAACATATAAATTCTTATCTTTTAACAAAAACGGCTGTGCCGTCCTCCACGGGGCTGCACAGCCGTCTTGGTTCTAGCGTTACCTAGAGAACGGCTCCCCGTGAATCCTACGGCAACTTCAGCTCATTTCGCCATTGGACAAGAAAAGTGGCCTAATTAGGTTTACTTTTTCCACTTAAATCTCAGGATTTCTTGATTTCCGGAAAAATAAGTTCCCTTCTTCCAACTAGCACCTGCGAAGAAACCGGTTTGTAATTTATCCAATAAACAAGGGGTGTTCCAAGCCATTTCATGGCTTTTGGAACACCCCTGTTTTACGTTATACACTACATCCCTACGGCTGAGGAAATTGCCGCAAAAATCGCCGCCACCAGCCAGAGGATCGGAAACAGCTTGAGGATCACCTTCAGCCATTGTCCAAAATTGATCCGGGCGATGGCCAGACCTGCCAGCAGCACCCCGCCTGTCGGAGAGATCAGATTCGTTAATCCATTTCCGAATTGGTATGCGGTTACTACCGCTTCGCGGTTAACTCCTACCAGATCGCCTAAAGGTGCAAGCACGGGCATCGTCAAGGCCGCTTCCCCGGATGAAGAAGGGACCAGGAACGTTATAATATTGTGAACGATCAGCATGATGGTGGTGAACAAATAATTCGGCAAGCCTTTAAGCATGTTTGCCAGCCCGTTTAGAATGGTATCGATAATCATCCCGTTCTCGGCAACGACAAGAATTCCCCGGGCCAAGCCGATGATTACCGCAGCGTAGATAAATTCTCCACAGCCTTTGACAAAATTCTCGGCGATTTCCTTCTGGCTCATCCGGGTCACAATGCCCGAAAAAATGCCAAGTACAAAGAAAAGCGCTCCGATCTCGGTCATATACCAGCCTTTGCTCAAAATTCCCCAAACAATAATCCCCAAGGTAACGATAAAGCCGCCAATAATCAATTTATCCCGGTTCGAGAATTTTACCTCTATCCCGTCATTCTCCTTGATGAAGTGCTGGCGGTTGATAATATCGTTCTGGAAGACTGCCGATTTCTCAGGGTTCATCTTGACCCGCCGCGCATACCACATCGTAAAACCAATCGAGATCCCGGTAAAAACAATCCATTCGATAAATCTCAGCCATAGCTGCGGATTTCCCTGCACTCCTGCTACACCTTGCGCAATCAGTACAGAGAACGGATTGACAGTTGATCCGACATAGCCGATCTGTGTTCCGAGATAAAGGATAAGAATCGCCGTCATGGAGTCAAAACCCAAGGCAAACATTAACGGGATAAAAATAGCATAAAGAGGTATGATTTCTTCACTCATCCCAAAGGTGGAGCCCCCCAGGCTGAAAATAAACATGGCGATCGGAATCAGCAATATTCCTTTCGTTTTGAGCCTGCCGGCTAAAGCCGTCAATGCCCGGTCAATCGCTCCAGTCTGCAGAATAATTCCAAAAGCTCCGCCTACAACCAGAACGAAAGCCACAACATCGGCAGCATTGATAATGCCCTCCATCGGCGCACTGGCAATTTGGGCAAAACCCTGTCTCAAATCCCCTTCTTCACTGGTTTTGGGTACGGTGTGGTAGGTTCCCGGGATAATGGCTGTCCGGGTAGAACCATCCACCACAACCTCCTGTCGGTCAAATTGCCCGCTTGGGACAATCCAGGTCAGACCGGCAATAACGATGATAATCATGAAAATCAATGTATAGCTATGAGGAAGGGACCATTTCCATTTACGTTTTGCCGTTTCCATTTCTACCCCTCGTTCCTGGCCGCATCATAGGTAATCTGACCGGCGGTAATCGTCAGGATCACATGTGCGTCTCTAATCACAGTTGCTGTTGTATCCAATAGATTACGGTCAAATACAGCAATATCCGCAGCTTTTCCAGCTTCCAAAGTTCCTGTGCGCTCTTCCATCCCGCAATGCCGGGCACCGTTGATAGTCCAAGCCTTTAAGACTTCTGCAGCAGGCATCCCCTGCTCCAAATGCCATCCTCCCGAAGGCGATCCATCAGGGAACAGCCGGAAAGAAGCCGCATACAGCGAATCAGGCACACTTGTAAGGAACAGCGGCAAATCCGTGCCAATCGTAACCGGAACATTGGCTTCCAGCATGGACTTGTAATTATAAAAGCGGCTTTCATTATCCTTACCGGCCACGGCCGCCATATAAGCCTCCTCATAGGAAGGATTCAAGAGCAGAATCTGTGCATATACCTCGGCAAATATCCCAATGTCGCCCATCCTCCGAATATCGTCGGGATGCGGATATTCCAAATCACTGATCGAATGCCTGATCCGCTGATCTCCCCGGCTGCGGTTGCAGCCTTCGATCATATCCACTGCCTTGCGGATCGCCGCATCCCCTTCAGCTGTAAGACAGCATTTAATCCCATGGCTGTCCGCTGCCTGCAAGGCTGCTTCAACCGCTGCGTAATCAACGGGCCGCAGGGTGGTAACACCCGGCATATCCGCATAAGGCTCCAGCATATCTCCCGTATGATCGGCTACTACACCGTCCAGCATCAGCTTATAGCCCTGAAAACGAAGAAATTCTCCTTGATAACGCTCTTTGTACTGCAATCCCGCGGGAATATCAATCGGGTGCAACACAGGTTCAAGCGCAAAATGAACCCGCAGCGGCAGCTCCCCTGCAGCTTCCAGCTCTTCAAGGACCGGAAGCAAACCGCTGTGCCGGTCAAAGCCGATATCTTTTATAGAAGTAACCCCCCGCTTGGCAAGCATCCGGGCGAAGTCCAGGAACTCCTGCCGGATTAATTCCCGGTCCAGCATCATGTCCTTCAGGAGACGGGCACGTGATTCCGCACTGCATTGGTCAGGGGCAAACTGATATTTACGCTGGGCGAATGAATTCATCCAACAATAGCTTTTGGTCCGGTTAATGGCGATTACAGCCCTATCGGGAAAAACTTCGTCTAATAAGCTTTGCCCGGGAAGCTGTCCCCAACCCTCTTCACTCCAGCCGAAAGCGTATACATTTTGCTCTGAAGGACTTTTTTCTGCTTCTTGTTTAAGCAGCTGGAGGGCCTCGTCAATCGTAGCCGCATTTGTCAGATCCACACCACGGTGCATAGACATGTAGCCGGTAAAAAAGACATGGTTATCATGCACACCGGGCATAATGAACGCATCCTTCAGATGATGAACAACTGTGGCAGGCCCAATCCAAGCTTCGGCTTCTGCCGGGCTGCCAACCGCGACGATGTGCTCACCTTGCAGGGCAACAAATGCCGGTGAAGCGCTATCCCCTATTCCTGTAAATACTGCATTAGACATTAGTACTCTATCTGCAAAACCATGTATTGCTGCTTCCATGATTTCAACGCCTTTCTGCCGAATATCAATACGACTTATAACGTTATATCAAAACTTCTGCTCCCTGCTTGCCGCAAGAAGCAGAATGAATTACAAAGTAAATTGATAACGGTCACCAACAATGTACTGCTTGCCCACATGAACAGGCTTACTATGCTGGTCATAAATAATTGTATTCATATAGAACAATGGCTGGCCAATCGGAATTTCCAGTAATTTCGCCTGCTGCTCATCAGCCAGGGTGATTTGCAATATACTCTCTCCCGGCTGGTTAGGATCAATCTGATAACGGTCCCGCAGCAGCTCATACACTGATCCTTCCAGACTTTCCTCCATTAAAAAGGAGAATCGCTCAAACGGATAATAGTTATTTTCCAGCATAAGCGGTCTATCACCGGCATATCTTTTGCGCTGAATATAGAGTACCGGCTCACCCTGCTGGATTTGCAGCCGCTCTGCAGTTTCCAGGTCGGCCTTAATCTTCTTCCTCTCGGTGATGGTGCTGTGCGAAGATAATCCATTAGCTCTGCAGGCAGCCGTAAAACTGATAATATGCTCAATTTTGCGGCCGATCTTGTGGGCATTGACAAAGGTCCCCTTGCCCTGGCGTTTCGTCAGATATCCTTCACTCACCAATTCCTCGATAGCTTTCCTTACCGTAATCCGGCTGACATTGTATGTCGCGCTAAGCTCAATTTCAGTAGGGATTTTATCTCCGGGATTAAAGGTTCCGTTCGCAATGGCGGATTGGACCGCTTTTTTCAATTGGATATATAGGGGCTCTACCTGTTCTGAATTTAACATCCTTTACCCTCACTTGTGATATAACGTTATATTACTCTATGGTTAGAGTAACAAACGATTCTCTTTTTCACAAGCAAAGATAGAACGTTGCCGTTGTCAGTAACGGGCGCCGAATCCAAAGGAACCTTCTACCATACAGCTCTTGGCCGCTAATCTGGAGCCTTCCTGCATGGCCGCTTGAATATTCCCGTCCTTGATCATGCTCATTAAAAAGGCTGTAATATAGGAATCGCCTGCTCCCATCGTATCCACGGCCTCAATAAGCTCCGGGGTTTGGTAATAAAAGGCTGCTCCATCATAGGCAATGGATCTGTCGCCGCCGCGGGTTGCAACCAATATCTGTCCGTCCCTTCTGCGTTTGGCCTCAATATAGTTCCGCGTCTCTTCGTCAGTCATATGGCTGCAGGAAAAGAAAGCAAAATCCGCATTCCCGATATACCGTTCTACTTGCTCATCCTCAAAGTCATCCGAGAAATCAAAGGAGAGGGGAATCCCCAGTTCATTCAGCTCCGCAAGCAGATGTCCAGTGTGGCTGTAAAGCCCTGTATGAATAATGTCGAATCCCCGGATATATTCTCGGTCGGCTTCGCTCAGCGTAATTGGATTCAGTCTGGTGACTCCGCCTTCGTTGCTGCCCAGAAATATCCGCTCCCCATTCTCCAGGGTAACACGTGCACATCCGTTCTCGCCGCTGTGGTGTCTGCAATGTGAGATATCGATCTCTAGCTGCTGCAGCGTATTTTCCACAAGCCGTGCTTCGTCATCATCGCCGAAAACACCGAGGAAAGCCGCGTCTGCACCTTCTCCTTTGGCGAAAACACTGAAGTTAAGCGCATTGCCGCCGGGATACATCATACGCTGATGAACATACTTGTCTACCACATTATCGCCAATCCCTAAGACTTTCATGGTTGTTCCTCCCGATTAGTAGGCTACTTTCCCCATATAACGGCGGGTTTCCAGCGGATGATTTCTTACTTCGGCAAGAGCCTCGCGATAGACACAAATGATACTGTAGAATAATACCGGATTGAAGAATTCAACGACTTCATCGGCAATCGTACCAATTCCAAGCTCCTTGGCATCAATCACTTCGACTTTCTCCGCATACTGATCCAGGAATGTCCGGGCACGTTCATCCAGCTCACGGGTACGGCCTTCATTCATCATCAGGATGAATGGTGTTTCTTTATCCGTCACTTCAAAAGGACCATGGAAGTACTCGCCGGAGTGAATTGCCGCCGCATTCAGCCATTGCATTTCCATCAGCGAGCAGATTGCAAAGCCATAAGCATGTCCGTACGAAGCTCCGCTTGTCAAGATATAGTAAAGCTCCTCATTGCGGTACTTGTCGGCAAAAACACGGGCACGCGGAGCGACCTGCTTCTTACCATGGTTGATAATGCCGTTGATGGTTTCCAGGCCTTTTTGAAAAGCTTCAACATGCGCATACCCTTCAACCACATGCAGCAATTGAACGGCAAGATCCAGTATGATAGCCATCGGATTGTTTTTGACATTGCTGTCATCTCCCCATTCATACAGGAAGGAATAATCGGAGTAATTCAGCAGCGCGGCTTCCTTGTTGTGGGTCAGGCCAATGGTGTGGGCCCCATGCTCTTTGGCTGCTTGCGCCGCAGCTACCGATTCCGGCGTATTTCCGCCATGGGAACAAACGATGACTACCGATTGTGCGCCGAGACGTTTAGGCAAGGCATGAACGAATTCATTCGCCGTATAAAGTCCTGCTACCAGCTTCTTCGCTTCACTATCAAGAAAATACTTGGAAGGATACATATCGACGAGCGAACCCCCGCAAGCTACAAAATATACCTCTGAAATTCCTTCGGCCACTTGTTCACGGATACTCTGTACAACCTGATTTACGTTCATTTGATTCTCTCCTTTGACATAACGTTATATAACGTATTGTTTACGAGATAAATATAACCGCTTTCAAAAAAGCTGTCAAGACTTTATTCATAAATTTAAAACGAAGCCAGAGTAAATCCGCCTGGCGGTATACTTAGTTGGCATCAGGAATGTGCCGGTTTCCTCTGCAAACACATTACAGAGCCTATCTGCTAGTGATCCGGACTGAAGATCCGTTATTGCGGTGGTTCAAGCTGTTCTCCAGGTAGTTACCTCATTCTTCCTCTGAAACTTCAGTCCTACATTCTTTTGTTTTTTAATTAAAAAACGGCCGCACTGTCCTCACTGGATAGCGCAGCCGTATAGGACAACATGTCCATTTTCTAGTTCAACCAGTCAGACCAAGTGGAAAAATGGAGCTTAAATCCTCCCCCTCCCATGCTCCGCAGGCATTAGGTGGAAAAAGGATAACTAATCTGACCGCTTCGCATGCTTACAGGCGATTCCGGCTATATTAAGTCTACTTTTTCCCACTATTTCCTCTAAAATAAGGTTTTTCGTCATTTTAGGTGTACTAATTCCACTTCACTGTGCTGCTCAGATTCGGTCAGACGCTCCATAACAGGCAGACCTACCCAAATGATGCCTAATAATCCGGCTTATCCGCAGGCGTTGCGGTTGGCAAAATAACAATGACGGTTGTTCCCCGGCCGGGCTCACTCTCTACCCGGATTTCTCCCTGATGAAGCGAGATGATCTGTTTCACAATGGCAAGTCCCATACCGCTGCCGCTGTATTTGCGGCTGTGCGAGCGGTCCGCCTTAAAAAACCGTTCAAAGATACGCTTTTGGTCCTCAAGAGAAATTCCTATGCCTGTGTCGGAAATCCTGACGGTCACGTGTTTGATCTCTTGTCTGATGCTGACGTTAATCACGCCGCCATCCCTGGAAAATTTGATGCTGTTGCCGATAAGGTTCGTCCATACCTGATTTAATTGATCCTGATCCGCCATTAGCCGGACGGGCTCCAAATCGAGCTCGAAACGGATGTTCCGGTCTGACCATTGCGGCTGGACCGCGACGATGACCCGTCTAATCTGTTCATCAAGGCTGAACGTGCTGAGCCGCAGCTGCAGTGACTGCGATTCAAGCAAGCTTAGCTTAAGCAGGCCATCGCTCATCTTGGACATCCGCTCAGCCTCAGCGATGATAATATCGAGATAACGGCTTCGCTCCTGTTCTGCAAGGTTTACTTGCTTGAGCGCTTTAGCATATCCGGATATTGAGGTAAGCGGCGACTGGACTTCGTGAGACACATTCGATACAAAGTCCCTGCGCATCTGCTCAAGCTCCTGCAGGTCATGCATCATGTCTTCAAAGCTGCGGGCCAGAGTGCCCAGCTCGCCCTTTTGCTTAATATTCAGCTTGACGCTGAAATCTCCGGTGGCGATCTGTCTGGTCGCTTTTGTCAGCTTTTTGATCGGTCTGACCAGGAACACGGCAGCAACCAGAATAATTAGACTGCCTGCGATCAAAGAGAAGACCGCAAAGTTCAAAAGCCACTTGATGAAAAAAGTAGCGGAAGGGGGAGCAACCGAGTTCACAAACAGCGCCTTTTTTCCCGTTCCCGTTTTCAATGGCAGCCCTAAGACGCTCCTTTCCACACCAGTGACTTGAACAACTTCTCCATCCAGTACCGCCTTAATTTGATCCATAGAGACTGTGGAAATATTTCCGTTAAGCGAACCGTAAGACTGGAACTGCCCCGTTTCATCATAAACCCGAATAGAATAATTGAGCTGTTTCATTCCACTTAGGTAAGTGTCTACTTCCCGTAATGGAAATGACTCGTACATCCGGACGATATCCTGGCCAAAATAAAGGATGTTGGTTTTTAAGTTTGCGTTAAACTGATCATAATACACCCAAATTGCCACCAAGAGAGCAATGATCGTGCCCCCGATTACGGAGCCCAGATAGGTCAGGACGACACGTGTGTATAAGGATCTGATCATTCGTGAGCCTCAAGCCGGTAGCCAAGCCCGCGCACCGTTTCGATCCGAAAATCAGGTGTATCCGCGAACCGTTCGCGCAGCCGTTTAATATGCACATCTACCGTACGGTCATCACCCGCGTAATCGATTCCCCATATCTGATCGATCAACTGCCCGCGCGTATAGACTTGTCCGGGTGTTCCAGCCAGCTTATACAGCAATTCGAACTCCTTCAGCGGCAATGTTAGCGACTCCGTTCCCCTCATCACCTTATAGGTCTGCCGGTCAAGGATGACATTGCCGAATTGAATTTTCTGTGCGGAGCCAATCCGGTATCGTTTCAGTAAGGCCCGGACACGCACCGTCAATTCGAGCGGATCGAAAGGCTTCGTCAAATAATCATCCGTCCCAAGCTCGAAGCCTTTCACCTTCTCCCAGGTTTCGCCTCTCGCCGTCAGCATAAGCAGCGGAAGATCAGGATTAATCCGTCTGAGCTCCTTGCATAACGCCCAGCCATCCATAACCGGCATCATGATATCCAGTACGACAAGATCGACTTGGGCCGAGCTATATACCGTCAGCGCTTCCTTGCCGTCCGCAGCTTCAGCTGTCTGGAATCCGTCATTACGTAGAAATAAACTTACGAGCTCACGAATGTTCGCATCATCGTCAGCAACCAATATAGTAGGCATTCGTTCCCTCTTTTCTTGTTGTCCATCCTAATCATTATACAAAAAAATAAACTATAATGTTCCCTTCGCCTCACTTCATCATTTGTCTTCTGCTTAGGTTTAATGGATAGGATTATGCGATGATCCTGCTCAGCTTTCTGCAGTATGTAAGCGGAAATTAGCAATTTTCGGGGGTAGTGTCACGATTCGATCTGGTGACCTTTCGGACGAATATGGAGCTGAATAGTAAGAAAAACCACCAATTTGTCTAAGAAGATCACAAAAAAGTAATCCCTTAGAACGTTAGCAAACTGATATATATTTCCATTAAGGAAGCGTCGTCCGGTACATAGCGGGGATCAATTACAGGGTGAGCTTTCCTCATACTTCTGGTGTTTCAGCAGACCAAACACTGTGACCTAGCGTCTGCTGGTATATGCTCGTTCGAGCTATACTAATCAAGACTCTTTCTAGTTCCAGATGCCGCGATTTACCTTTAACCTCATTTATTTACCTATTCTCTCTCTTCTCACTTAACAGATCAGCTAGCTCTTCCGAATTCTGATCTTTTAAATCCAGCATCGTTTCGCTATTGCTATTTTTGATCAAAAATCCATTTTTATTCTTAAAATCCATATAAAGACTGAATTCAACAACCTCAGAATCAGCGTAAGTAACAGTCATTCGATAGGTTGGTGGGCCTACATCAACAGCCCCGCGTACTTTCTTTACACTTTTTATAGCATCTTCGAATATTTGAATGCTTTCAGTGTCAGTGTAAGTAATTTGCGTTGTTTCAGATGCCAGGCTAACGCTAACAATCTCTTGCTTTGGTCTGACAAGTACAAATATTACAACCAACAAAATTATCAATGAAATTGAAAGGACGCTAATCCTTTTCATAAACTACCTCCTTATTGAAGAAAGATGGAGACTGATCATTCAGTCTCCAAAATAATTTTATAACTCATTTGAGTATGTGTTGGCAATCTCATTAAGTAAATTATCCCTAACATTATTATCTCGTGTTATAAAAGTTTCTGGTTTATTAGTAATTGCAGAATTCACCTCATCCAGTGTAAAGGTTCCTTCGTTTCGATTTACTATTTGATACTGGCCTTGTGGATCCTTCTTTAAAAATAAGATATATTCTTGTCCTTTTTGGGTTTCTTTATATCCATCATTTATCATCTTTATTTTTCGCGCACCAAATTCGACTATACTATTTGATTCAATAACTTCTAAATTTTCTCCTATGTTTGACGAATCTCCTGCTAATACTTTTTTAATACTAAGATTATTTAACGTGTAATAATCTTGTAAATCGCCTGTATCGTAAAAAGTTGCTATATGTTTTCTATTTTCAAAATCATCTGTTGGTGATGCAATAACTATGACGTCTGAATAATTTGACAATTCCGATAAAGTGGCATAGCTTTCATATTGCGTTTCAACGTTAATCTCATTTTGATTAGAAGTATCTGTGTTTAAGGAAAGAGCCATTAATGCAGGTCCTCCATAAAGGGATCTTAACTCACTGATATCGTAGCTTGAAGGAGTGTTGATGTCTCTATTAAGAGATGGATTATTACCTTCTGTCATTAGCGATGTACTAACTTGAGTGCTTGAAGTTGTGTGTGCTAACCCAAGTGAGTGTCCCACTTCATGGGCAGTAGTATGTCTAATTCTTGTTGACGTAAAATTAACACCGTTATTGTGATTCCTTAATTGATTGTCATATACCGAAACAACAGAGCGGCTCCAAGAAAACCAATCTGGATCTACAGATATACCTAGATCATTATACCAAAGATTCCGTCCATATAAACCTAATTCCGTTGTAGTTCCAACATAATACCTGTCTACCTGACCAGAATTATTTAGTGTCTTGGAAATCGAGACATTTGCATTTCTTCCGTTCCAAGTGGATACAGCGTGATCAAAATGACTTGTATAACCATATGATGATATAGATGAATCATACCAGGCTTGAATATGACCATTGTCATTGCCACCTCGTGGGCTATGAGTGTCAGCACTAACAATAGAAGAGAATAATAACGATGTACTTAAAACAAAAAAAGCTGAAGTTCTTTTCTTCATCTTTACCTCCATATTGTGGGAAAATTTAACTGCAAAACTAATATAGCACATATAATAGGTAGAATTGAAGTTTTATACTCAAAAAAACAATAAATGGGTTAATATAACTATAAAACGTTACCCGTGGGATTATATCCATGAACCAGCATATTCAATGTTCAACGGTACATCTTTGTTACAAACGTACGACTTTATTTCAACCATACAGGCCGTATCCACAAATTAAAACGGTGCCCCGGAAGCAGGCTCCTGAGTCCGAACCAGCAGGAGAACAACAAAAAAGCCCTCAAATCCGCTTGGTCAGCGGTCTTGAAGGCTCTTGCTTCTACTAATTCATATAAATTCACCTTATCTACACGATCTGCAACGACTTCACCTGAAACCGCCGCAAGATCCGTTCAACTCATCCCCGGGATAGAGGAAACCCAAAATACCGCTCGGCGTTATGATAGCAAATGTCCTGGACGATGCTTCCCAGGAAAGCCAGATCCCTTGGCGCATCGCCGCTGGCGACCCAGCCTCCGATCAGATTGCAGAGAATCCGCCGGAAATACTCATGCCGGGTGTAGGACAGGAAGGATCTCGAATCCGTGAGCATCCCCACAAAGCAGCTGAGCAGACCCAGATTGGACAAAGACGTTAACTGCTTGATCATCCCGTCCTTCTGGTCGTTGTACCACCAGCCGGAGCCGAACTGGATTTTGCCCTTGATGCCGCCCCCCTGAAAAGAACCCGCCATCGCGGCCAGCACATCATTCTGCACCGCATTCAGATTATACAGGATCGTTCTCGGAAGCTCTCCGGTCCGCTCCAGCCCGTCGAGCAGCTTGTACAAGCTGTCCGCATAGCTGTTATCCCCGATGGTATCAAAGCCGGTATCGGGACCCAGCTCACGGAACATGCGCGAATTCGGATTGCGGATCGCACCGATATGAAGCTGCATCGCCCAGCCGCGGGCGGCATATTTACGGCCCATGGCCAGGAACAACGCCGTCGCGAACTGGTCGGCTTCCAGACGGCTCAACACCCCACCGCTTAAGCGTTTGCTGAAGATGGCTTCCAGCACAGAAGGCGCTGCCTCTGCGTAAGGAAGATGCGAGAAGCCGTGGTCGGAGACCTTACAGCCATGCTTGTCGAAATATTCAATCCGCTCCAGGAGGGCGCGTTCCAGCAGCGCATAGGACGTGATGGCATAGCCGGCAGCCTGCTCCAGACTGCGGACATAATCCGGAAAAGCTTCCGCTTCAATCTGCAGCGCCTTATCCGGTCTGAACGTCGGGGTAACCCCGGTTTGGAACCCCGGTTGTCCGGCAATTTGACCATGGTAGCGCAAATCGTCGGCCGGATCATCCGTGGTGCAGATCCATCTCACGTTGGAACGGGTAATCAGCCCCTGGGCCGTGAAGCCGTCCTGGGCAATCAGCGTATTGCAGTGGTCATAAATCCGCCGCCAATTCTGCGGGCTGAGCTGCTCCTCTACGCCAAAATAGGCTTTCAGCTCCAGTGCGGACCAATGGTACAGCGGGTTGCCGACCGTATAGGGCAGCACCTCGCTCCATTTGGCGAACTTTTCTTCGTCCGAAGCATTGCCGGTTATATATTTCTCTTCAACACCGAACGTTCTCAGCGCCCGCCATTTATAGTGGTCTCCGCCCAGCCAAACCTCGGTGATGCTGCCAAAGCGCTTGTTCTCGGCAATCGCCCCCGGGTCAAGGTGGCAATGATAATCGATAATGGGCAAAGCTTCGGCATACTCATGGTAGAGCACCCGCGCTTCTTCCGACTGCAGCAGAAAATCCTCGTGAATAAAAGCCTTCATCGCTATACTCCCTTCCCTACTTCAGATACTTCTCCAAGGTTCTCCGCACGGCTCCCGGTCCTGCCAGCATTTCCAGGAACATGCCCTCAATCTTGCTTCCAAGGCCAATCTCATACAGCGGGACACCAAAAAGCTGCTCATCTTCAAGAATCGGGCGCACACTGGCGTTCCGGCCGCCGAGGGCAACCCCTTGCAAATGTCCCTGCAGCGTTTCCAGCAGCGGGTCAGGACTCAGCGTGAAGGCTTCTCCTTCATCATTCACGCCAAGCAGATAGCGGCACCAGACCGCAATGGCCAGCGGGATCGCCGTCAGCTGCGCCGGATCAAGATCTTCCCGGCGGATATATGCTTTAATGGTTTCTCCGAACCGGATGCCCACCTTCTGCGAGGTGTCGGTGGCGATCCGCTGCGGCGTATCCGGAATGAACGGATTGGCGAAACGCTCCGTCAGCACTTCATCCAGGAACTGCTTTGGACTGAGAATGCCAGGGTCCACTACAACAGGCAGACCTTCCTTATAACCGATCATCTCAACGAATCTCCGCAGAGTATCGTCCTTCATTTCATCCGCTATCAGAGTATAGCCGAGCAGGCAGCCGGATACGGCAAGCGCCGTATGCAGCGGGTTGAGGCATGTCGTGACCTTCATCGTCTCCACATTGTTGACCGTATCCCGGTCGGTGAAAATAATGCCCGCTTCCTCAAGCAGAGGCCGGCCGTTCGTGAACTTGTCTTCGATGACCAGGTATTCGCTGATTTCCGCGTTAACGAAGGGAGCGGTATAGGTGTTTTTGGAGGTAATGATTACATCCATACCGCCAATCCCCTGCTCCAGCAGCGCGGCTTGGACGGTCTCTGAAGGGCGCGGTGTGATTTTGTCGATCATCGACAGCGGGAAGGCAATCAGCTGCTCATTCTCCAGATAGGCGACGAAACCTTCTTCAACGAGACCTCTGGCCGTCCATTCCTTGGCAATCGTTACGACACCCTTCTTCAGCTTGTCGCCGTTATGGGAACAGTTATCCATGCTGACGAAGGTCATCGGGAAGGCCCCTTTTAAATACCGCTTGTATGCAAGAGAAGCCACGATGCTCATGGCATGAACCGGCTGCTCCGGTCCGCCTTCGATATCCTTTTCCACAATGCCCAGGTATTTACCGTTAGGCCCCGTCAACGAGTATCCCTTCTCCGTAATAGTGAAGCTCGCCATTTGCAGACTGGGGTTCTCGAACACTTCCGTCAGGCGGCGGTCATCTGCTTCACGGCTCTTATCTGCAGTAATTCCCTCAACGATGCTGTTTACGATTCTTTTCTGAAAATCGCCGCGTGCATTCATCAACACCAGCAGGGTCAGGTTGTCATACGGCTTGTATACCTTGTCGATCATCTCGAAATCAAAAGTTTCCGCCGCGATGATACCTGTATCGGCTTTGCCGCTATCCAGCAGCTTCTGGTGGGCATTGGCTACGAATCCCCGGAAAATATTGCCCGCCCCGAAATGAATCCATTCCGGCTTTTGCTGCGTATTCTTCGCCACCTGCTCATAATCGAACTGCGGCAGCTCTACTCCCGCAGCGGTCCAGGCCGCTTGTTCCCGTTGGATACTGCTTCTGGTCAAGCGCAGCATTTATTTCGCCCCCTTGACATTGTCCAGGCTGTCCCAGACGCCAAGCAAATACATGATGCCGAGCGCTCTGTCATAGAGCCCGTAGCCCGGACGGCAGTTTTTCTCTTCGCCCCAAAGGTGGCGTCCATGGTCGGGCCGCACATAACCGGTATACCCGTTCTCATGATACGCCTTCACAACCTCCGCCACATCGACACTGCCGTCGCGTCCGCGGTGCGAGACCTCGATGAAATCCCCGTTCTCAAACACCTTCACATTGCGGATATGGGCAAAATAAATACGGTCATGGAACTCGCGGATCATTGCCGGCAGATCGTTCTCCGGATTGGAGCCCAGTGACCCCGTGCAGAAAGTCAGGCCATTGTACGGGCTGTCTACGGCGTCAAGCATACGGCGGATCGTATCGCGGCTGCGGATAATGCGCGGCAGGCCAAAGATCGGCCAGGCCGGATCGTCAGGATGAATGGCCATCCTAATGTCCACTTCCTCGCAGACCGGAATGATGCGCTCCAGGAAATATTTAAGGTTCTCGAACAGTTTTTCTTCAGTCACACCGGCATAGGCTGCGAACAGCTCATCCAGCTTCGCGAGGCGCTCCGGCTCCCAGCCCGGCATAGTGAACTGTCCCGCTCCCTTCAAGATCCGGTCCACCATTTCACGCGGATTATCGGTAATGGCAGCCTTTTCATAAAAGAGGGCATTAGAACCGTCCGGCAGTTCTTTGTACAGCTCGGTACGCGTCCAGTCGAACACCGGCATGAAATTGTAGCAGATCACCTTCACGCCAACCTTCGCCAGTTTGCGGATGGTGTCGATATAAATATCGATATATTGATCACGGGTCGGCAGGCCGATTTTGATATCATCATGAACGTTGACGCTCTCCACCACTGCTGTGCTGAAGCCCTTGCTGGTGATTTGATCCGCCACTTCCTGGATCCGTTCCATTTCCCACACTTCACCGGCTACCTTCTCATGCAAAGACCAGACAATACCCATAACCCCCGGAATCTGCCGGATATGGTCAAGCGTAATATTGTCATTGCCTTCACCATACCATCTCCACGTCATGTTCATTGATAAACCCTCCTATGATTGTCATCCTCATAACCAATCTTGTATACAAGATTTTCTTGATCATAGAATAAGAATCCCCCGATGTCAACACATTAAAATAAAGAGTTTTTATGAGCATGGACACTAGCACAGCCTCTTTATTATGATAAATATTTTTATTACCGCCAAACATCATGTATACTAGTCATATCCGTCAATACCTATGGAAAGCAGGAAGAGAAATGTCGATCAAAGCTGAAATTATGAATACACTGAAGCACGAAATCCTTACGCTGGCCTTGAAGCCAGGCACCATTCTGAGCGAAACCGCCCTGTCTGAACGCTTTCAGATTTCGCGGACGCCGCTGCGTGATGTGCTGAAACAGCTGGCTCTGGAATCCTATACCGATATCTATCCGAAAAAAGGGAATATCGTTTCCTATATTGATCTTGAATCCGTTGAACAAATCACCTATCTGCGGAGCACACTGGAGAAGGAGATTCTTAAGGATCTGTCTTCACAGTTACTGCTGACCGGCGTGCATGAGCTTAAGGAAATTCTGGAAAGGCAAAAGGAAGTCATCGGAAAGGGGAACGACATCGATTCCTTTCTTAATCTGGATGACGCGTTCCACAGGGCATTGTACCGGCTTGCGGGGCGCGAATTTCTGTGGAATCTGATTCAGCAGTCCAATGTGCACTACCTCCGGTACCGCAGGCTGCATATGCTGAAGACCGAAAAACTGGAGGGAATCTGGAAAGAGCATCAATCCCTGCTGGAGCTGATGGTGCATAAGGACACAGAGCAAATCGGGCCCCTGATCTATCATCATCTGCGGGAAGATATTCATTCCCTTGACTTTCAGGAGAACTTCTCGGAGTATCTGAAGAAATAGGCCTTTGCTCTTTAAAATAATGCACTGCCAAGCGCATAGAAAAAAGCTTTCTGCTTGAGAAAGCTTTGAAATAGTGCGTGATAAAACGCATTGTAATATACTGCAAAATTATGGTAAATTTAGGTTGAATAAGGTTTCACATTTGTAACCAATAAGCTACTAATTAGCTGTAACAAATCTCTCGTAAAAATAGTAAAGTATATGCTGATAAGGAAATTATACCCTTAATATGCGACGTATATCGGTATAATGTACAAGTCAATATTTTACAGTTAAATACTTATGCTAGGAGGGATTTCAACTTATGATTATCTATGAAGACGAGCTGGCTCCCCATACTTTCCCTTTATTGCAACAGCTGCTTCCTGTCCATGTACAGCGGCATATCGTAGATGTTCTTGAATCGAATTCAACCTCTCATTTTTACTGTAAAGTTGAGCATCATGCACCCAATGTAAATGTTTTTCTGATTGAACATAATCCCGGAGAGTCATATACAACATGCCATTGCTATGCCTATGACCAGATCGGAGAAGATTATCTGTACAACAACATGGCTGTAGAACATGTCCAAGCCGTTGCTGAGTTTATTTCACGGCTTAATCTCCTTTAGCAGCTTCTATTTCTTTCTTGATGCGTTCGTATTCTTCTTCAATCGCTTTGGAGAGCAGTTCGGTTGCCGTCATATTCAGCTTTTTGGCGGCTTCAGCCAATTCTTTTTTTATGTAGGCCGGTACATCATAATGAAACTTCACCTTATTCCCGTACGCCAATGCAAGTTCCTCCTATCCCATGACTTCTTGATATTTCTTTTCAATAATCCGGATCAGCAGCTGGGTGGCCGACACATCTTGTAAAGCTGCCGCTTCGATCAACTTCTCCTTAATCTCGGGCTGAAATTCATAAGGCAACTTCAATTTAGGTTCAACCATCCGGCCATCTAGTGTTTTTTCAGCATCTATGGCAAGCTCCAGCAAAGTTTGAAACGAAGATTCACTAGTGGCCTCTCTTCCGTACTTTGGCAACACACGCACCAGATATTGCTTTAGGGCTTTTTGATTCTCTTCCGTTATTTCGATACTCAAACCTTCCCCCACAAGCTTAAGCTCACAATCAACGCTGTAGCCGAACAAGTTAATCGAGTATTTCATATTCAGCCTCCTTTGGTTATCTTTTGCTATTATATAGCGATTCGTTACGTTGCACAATATTTATTCCATGTTTTGGTGAAAAGTGTATTTTATATATAGCGTAACGCAACGTTATATAATATAATATAGGCATAAACCTATTGAAAGGATGAGCAAATTATGGATCTGCAATCACTTGTACAGTTAGTCGGCAACGTTGGATTTCCAATTGCTTTGTCCATCATTCTTCTCCAAACGATTCTGGTTACATTCAACCGGCAAGTGGAAGGGCTAGAGAAGCGGTTATCCCAGCTTGAGAAAACAATGAATATGCTGGTCAAGACATTCCATCAGTCTGCCTTACGTGTTCCACCACAAGGACAAAATAAGGAGGAGAGCAAACACTGACTATAATTATTAATCCTTCATGTCAACATTGAAAAAATCACCCCTTCTTAAGACGCGCTTGCCGCTGGATAACCAAAAAAACAGGACCGCGGATCGAAAGTCTTTCCTTTCAACCCGCAGTCCTGTATACATTACTCATGCAAAATGAAGATAGGCCTCCCCTTGAATACTTTACAGCTTCAAGATTTTACGCGCTCTTTCCTTAACACCGGCCAGCTCGGATTCAGACATTTCGCAATAGCTGCTGTTTTCTTCCGTGGTATTGGCATGCTGTACATACGCAAGCTTGGTGTCTTTTTGGACAATGGTATAGAACCAGGTGTTCTTCGGAACATTGTAGACTTTGCCGATTTCCATCTCGATCAGATCAATATCGAACTGGTCCTTCTTCCGGTCCGCCACCAGGAGTATGGCTTTTCCGTTGATCAGAATGAACTGTTCGTCGGTCTCCAGGTGGACCTCCAGACGGTGGATTCCGTCGATGTCGTTATCCGGTTTCCAGTTCTTGATGCACACGAGCCATTCGTCGTTTTTATATACACATTGGATGCCTATGCCGTCATAAGCATATATGTCAGCTTTCATCTCAAATCCCTCTTTCTCAGCTACTGCAGCTGATATATTTAACTTGTTCGTTCATCCCAGGTGCTTGCCGAACCAGGCCAGCGAATCGCGCATCGCTTTCTCCGGGTCCAGCACATATCTCCGGTCCAGCAGCTCAAGGCCTAAATATCCCTTATACCCGCTGTCATTCAGCGCCTGCAGTGCTTCTTCCAGCGGCAGCCCGCCTTCGCCGGGTACCAGATGTCCTCCGGGGTTGCCGTCTACAAAGTGCACGTACCCCAGGTTACCGCCCAGTTCTCTGATAAAGTCGTGAATCGTATCTTTTCCTGTAACCGCCATGACATCCGTATCCGCCAGCCCCTTCAGGTTCGGGCTCCCAACCTCTTTAATCATTCGGGAGATATGCTCGGCGCTGTTAAATACATGGGTCGAATATGAGGTAAACGCTTCCACAGGTAAGATTATGCCTTCTTTTTCTGCGGTTTTGCAGATCTCGCCAAGCGATTCCCTGCACCATTTCCACATTTCCGACTCATCTTCATCCAGATAGGCGAGTCCTGTAGTCACCAGCATCTGGTCACACTCCAGAAGAGCGGCCACTTCAATATGCCGGCAGAAAAATTCCACGCTTTTCTTGCGGTACACCGGGTCCGGATGACTGATACTGATCGGGTAGACACTCTGTTCCGGGGTAAGGCAAATGACTTTGAGTCCCCGGTCTTTTATTTTCCGCTTCAGGTGCTGAACATCCTGCGGGGTGTAATAATCCAGGTGGAAATGAGGACCCGACGCCCACAGTTCAATATTTTCGAATCCGAGCCGGGCGGCCGAATCCAGAAAATAATCCAGTGAATAGCGTTTGTAATGAAAGTTAGCAGCGGCAACTTGATTAAGCTGTATCATAATAATCTTCTTCCTCCCTTGTTATCCTTCATATAATCCATACTTCTACACCTGAATTCGTGATACACCTAGATAAGAGCGTTTCCAATTAAAGTGGCGGTGACTACAGATACTACTATGTTAATCATCCCTGGCAGCATGAAGCTGTGATTCAGCACGAACCTGCCGATTCTGGTGGTTCCCGCCGTATCAAAGGAGATGGCTGCAAGGCACTGGGCGGATACTGGCAAAAAGAAGTTGGCGTTAACGGCCATCCACGCGCCAACGATGATGTACGCCGGCAGATCAAGGCCAATGGCAATCGGGATCATAATTAATGTCGTAGCGCCTTGACTGGTCGTTAAAGCGGCAACGATAAACATGATTACAGCAAGCATCCACGGCTGGCTGTTAACAACCGCAGCCACATGCTCTTGGATAAACTCCGTTTGTCCGCCGATAAAGGTGTTGCTCATCCAGGCCAATCCGAAAGCGCAAACCATGGCCAGCGCCCCGGCCCGGAAGATGGTGCCGTTAAGAATCGTTTCAATCGCCGGACGGCAGATGATAATAATCAGCGAAGCACAGACCAGCATAATAATTTCGATGGTATGCGCCATCGTTAACACAGTCGTTACGCCGTCTACAGTCCAGGAAGGGCGCAGATCGGGGAACAGCCCCAGAATGACAATGGACAGAACCGCGAGCAGGAACAGCACTACTGAAGCTTTTGCACCCTTCGGCGTCGCCTTTTTCTCCGGTTGCTCTTCCGGTGCGCTCTCAACCAAACCTTCAGCAAGTCTGCGCAGATACTCCGGATCTTCCGCCAGCTCCTTCCCTTTGCGCAGTGTAAGCAGAGCACTTACAATGACTCCCAGCAGGGTAGCTGGAATGGCGATGGACAAAATCGTACCGAGACCCACACCAAGCGGAGCCATCAGTCCAAGCATGGCAGCGGTCGCCGCCGACACCGGCGAACAGGTGATAGCCTGCTGGGATGCAATGATGCTGTTCGATATCGGCCGCTCCGGACGGATTCCGCTGTCAATAGCCAGCTTATTGATAATGGGCAGCAGACTGTATACAACATGCCCTGTTCCCGACAGGAAAGTGAACAGCCAGCAAATAACGGGAGCGACAATGGTGATATTCTTCGGTGATTTGTGCAGCAGTTTTTCCGCGACGTGAACAAGAAAGTTCAACCCGCTCGAAGATTGGAGTGCCGAGGCAGCCAGCACAACCCCCAGAATAATGAGCATAACATCGACGGGAGGGGATGCAGGCTGAACATGAAAGATAAATACGAAGATCGCAACACCGACACCGCCGAGCAAGCCCATAAATACGTCGCCGACCCGGGCGCCAAAGAAAATGAGCAAAAAGATGATTAAGAGTTCTAACCAAAACATAAAAATGTCCCCTTTTTGTTTGTACTGAACACGCTTACAAATTAAGGTAAAAGGAGGGGAGCCTCCCCCATTGGCTGTTATACCAATGGGGTGCCGAAGCCGAATGCACCGTTGACCCGGCATATTTCCGCTGCAAACTCCGCTCCCTTGCTCATGCTGCTCTTGATCTTGCCAAGCATTTCGCTCTCCTGGCCAAATTCGATCCTGCCGTCCGAATTCCGGATCAGCTCCACGAGAAAAGCAGTGATATAAGAATCTCCCGCTCCCATCGTATCCACCGCTTCGGTCGAAACTGCCGGATGGTAGATCCACTGATCGCCGAAAAGGGCATACGACCCGTTCTCCCCTACTGTTCCGACCACAATTTTAGATCCGAACCGCTGCGCCTTCCGCATTTCCCTCTCCCGTTCTTCTGCAGTCAAATGGCTGCATGATAGAAAGGAAATGTCCACATTCGGGCATACCTGCTCCAGATATCCGTCATTCCAGCGGACCGAAAAGTCATACGAAATAGGGACACCACTCTCCCGGAGTACGGTCAGGTCCTGTTCTATATAGCTGTTCAAGCTAGTGTGGATCACAGCAAATTGTTTGATGTAATCCAGATCGCTTTTGGTGAATTGCCATGCATGTTCCTTGGCGATTCCGCCCTTGTTCGATCCCAGGAATACGCGGTCGCCGTCTTCCAGGGTGACACGCGCATAGCCGTTCTCCCCTTCATACTCGCGGCAGCAGCTGCGGTCAATCTTCAGCTCGTCAATCACCTGGCGGATATACCCGGCGACTTCATCGCTGCCGAATTTGCCCAGATACGCAGACTCCATGCCGCACATGGTAGCGTATACACTGAAGTTCAAGGCATTTCCACCAGGGTACATAATGCCCTGGTGGACGTACTTATCCACTACATTGTCGCCAATTCCGATTACCTTATACTGTTTCATAAGAATATCCCCTCTGAAGACTGCTGAAATAAGCAGAGATTAATATTCAACCTTCCACATGTATCTGCGGGTGGTAAGCGGATGTTCTCTTTCCACAGCCAAAGCCTGATTGTAAACAGGATACACGTTGTTAAACAAGGAGTGATTGAAGTAGTCGACGACCGAGCTGTCGATAGTAGACAATCCGAGATCCTTTGCGTCCAGCACTTCCACCCGCTTGGCGTACCGGTTAAGGAAGCTCAGTGCTCTCTCGTCAAGCGCCCGGGTGCTGCCTTCCGATACCTGAATGACGAACGGAATTTCGGCGTCCGTAATTTCAAATGGTCCATGGAAGTATTCTCCGGAATGGATGCTCGCAGAGTTGATCCACTGCATTTCCATAAAGATACAGATGCTTTCCATATAAGCCGCGCCATAGCCCGCTCCGCTGGCCATTGTATAGATAACGGAGTCGTCTTTGTGTTTCCGGGCAAATGTCAGGGCGCGGTTCGCCACATGCTTGCAGGCCTGCTTCACAATCCGGTCAATTCTCGATACACCGTCCATGAATTTATCGTAGTTCTCGTATCCTTCCGTCTGTTTCAGAATTTCCACCGCCGTCATCAGCGCTTGGACCGTCTTCTCTCCGGCGATATCTTTATTTTCTCCAAAGGAATACTTCACCACGTAATCCGCATATTCCGTGATAGGAGAATCTTCAATCCAGGTAAGCGCAATAACCGGTACCCCTGCTTTTTTGCCCAGTTCTGCGGCTTTTACTGTTTCCGGCGTATTGCCTTTATGGGAAGCTACAACCAGCACTGAATTTTCCCCGAATGCCTTAGGCGTGTTGTGTACGAACTCATTGCTGTTGTACAGGCCTACTTTAATATCTTTAGCTTCTTTCTCAAGAAACGTCTTGGCTGGGTAGAATGCTCCGTAAGAACCTCCGCAAGCTGCATAGTAGACCTGCTTGATGCCGCCAGCCTCTTTTTTATCCGCTGTAATTTGCTCGATGATTTGTTTGATATCCATTCTGTTTCTCCCCTTGTATGATACATTTATTGGCTTTACATTCCACGCCGGCTTTTGTATGGGAATGTCATGAACAAATAATAACACAAAGCAATACATGGCGCAAGAGAGGGCTTTCATTTTTTATGAAATTTCTAATTCAAGCCTATTTCGGAACAGTTACGACAATATTTGGAATGAAAAGAGATGTAAACTGTTAACAAATTGTATATATTGTTATACTATAGAGATATGTGAGTAGTACATTGCAATACATTTCGCAAGGCGGATGTCATATGATTCTGATGCCATGCCGGTAAAACCTTGCCCATTTCCAGCCATAGTGCAAATTTTATAACCGATTTTCGAACCTGGAGGTATAACGAATGCTAGACCATTCCGAATCATCGCCGCTGTACAAGCAGCTGCAAGAGAAAATATTAGATTCCATCCGTGACGGTACACTGAAGCCGGGGGATAAACTTCCTACAGAGCTGGAATTAAGCGAAACGAATCAGGTAAGCCGCGTAACGGTCCGGGCCGCCCTGGATACACTCACCTCGGAAGGCTACCTGGTGCGGATTCCGGGTAAAGGCACATTCATTACAAAAGACAAAATTCAAAAAAATGTTGCCGAGACGATCGGATTCAGCGATACATGCAGGCTGCAGAATAAGACGCCCGGCGCCAAAGTCATCAAATGCCTGATTGAAGAAGCCACCGCAGCGGATCAGGAGCATCTGGGCCTGAGCCCCGGAGACAAAGTGATTAACATTGAACGTATCCGGTATGCCGACAACGTCCCCATCTCGGTGGAGTATTCGCGTTTCCCCTCTTCCTATTCTTTTTTGCTTAAGGAGGATTTGAACGATAAGTCGCTGTATGAAATTTTAAGAAGCAATTACAAAGTTTCCTTCGGGCATTCAAGAAAATATATTGTCATGGAGTATGCCTCCTTTGATGTGGCCACTTATTTGAATATAGAGGAAGGTTATCCGCTGCTCAGCATCCGAAGCACGGTGTCCAGTCCGGACGGACAAAAAATCCACCGCTCCAAGCAGCTCATATTAGGGGATAAATTCGAGTTGATTGTGTAATCCCGCATAACAGAGAAGGGCTGTCTCCACCGCAAACCCTGCGATGCAGACAGCCCTTCATTTTTTTGTATGAACCCTATGTAAGTTAACCCCACCTACTCAGCAATTCCAAAATGATGAGCAATTTCCGGGTATCCAGTGCGGGCAGGGCCAGCGGTTTGCGCAGCTTCTGCAGCTTGACCAGCAAATCCTCCTTGTTGGCATAGACAAAAGGGCTCTTCCAGCTTGATTCCAGGGTAATCAGCTCGCTTGCCGCAGGCTTCATCGACGGATAATTCAGAATCCAGCTCCGCAGCTGATCCTTGCCGATATCCGTGCCGTCCGCATTATCCACATACCGCATATCCATCAGCACATCGATATCCAGCCCGCCAAGCACATCCACAATACTGCTGAACGCCTCAAAGTTAATCAGAATCATGTGATCGATATCCATCTGCAGAATATCGCCGTAGAACTCTCTGGTCTTGCTTAAATCCTCACCCTTGTTATGCGCATAATAATAAGCATAGCAGTAATTGGCTTTATGTGTACCAACCTCACTGCTTGCGATCTTCATATCCCGGGGAATGGACAGGATCGACTGGTTCCTGCTCACAGGCTCATAGACCACTGGCATCAGCACATCCGTGTTCAGCGTTCCGCCGCTGCCGCTCCTGTTGTCGACACCGGCGAGCAGAAAGGTGAGCGGTTTACTCTCCTCTTCTGCATTAACCGCCGCAGCGGCTGCAGAAGCTGTAGGCACGGGTGACGCTGGTCCGGCTGTCTCGCTGGGGGCAGAGCCTGCCGCCGAGATCCGGTCAAGCGCCCGTTCCGCCTTGTAATAGAGCGTTCCCGCATAGACTGCGCCGGCGATCAGGCAAGTGCCGAGCACCGCGGACAGGGTGAGCAGTGTTTTTCGGGTGCGGACTTTTCCCCGTTTGGCTTTCCTTCTCTTGCTTCTTTCCTCCATTCCTTTCCTCCTGCTTCATCTCATTTCCGATCCGCTGGCCTGCAAAAGTTGTATAATAAGTAGAACTTATAGAAAAAGGATGTCCTGACATGCTTCTTGCTGTGAACCGTACGCTTAACCGGATGATGCCGCTGATTACTCCATTAAGCGTTTTGACCGGAGTGCTCTGCGGAAGTGCACTGTCCTCTTATACCTATCTGTCTCCCTGGCTGTTTGCGTTTATGACGTTTGCCGGAAGCATCAGCCTGGGATTTAAGGATTTCGTGAACGTACTCAAAAAGCCGTTGCCCCTATTCGCCTGTCTATTCATTCTGCACATCGCTATGCCATTGGTTGCTTTAGGCTTGGGGAATATGCTGTATCACGCGGATGAATTCACAATTACGGGCCTTGTGCTGGCCGCAGTCATTCCTACGGGAGTTAGCAGCTTTATCTGGGTCAGCATTTACAAAGGCAATACTGCCCTCACCTTGTCCATCATTCTGATCGACACGCTGCTGGCTCCCTTTGTTGTGCCCGGCGTATTATCGCTGCTGATCGGAACCAGTGTGGAGCTGGACACAGGCGCCATGATGAGCAGTCTGTTCTGGATGATTGTCGTCCCTTCCCTGCTGGGCATGGTGCTTAATGAATGGACCAAAGGTGCGGTTGCTCCTGTCTGGAGTCCCAGACTGAACCCGTTCTCCAAGCTTTTCATGGCTGCAGTGATTATGATCAACGGCTCTGTTATTTCTCCGTACCTGGCTGACATCAGCCTGTATCTGGTTGGCCTGGCCTTCGTCATTGTGCTCTTGGCTTCCACCGGTTATGCCCTGTGCTTCCTCACGGCGAGGGTATTACGCTGGAATGAAGCAGATGAAGTCGCTCTTATCTTCAATGGAGGCATGCGCAATATCAGCGCCGGTGCTGTCCTGGCGGTGTCCTATTTCCCCGCTCCGGTGGCCGTTCCCGTCGTACTCGGCATGGTGTTCCAGCAGCTGCTGGCTTCGCTTGCCGGCTTTCTGCTCAGCCACCGCGCCAAGGCCAGACATACTGCGGAGCAGACTACAGCGGCGTGAGTTTGGCTACTTATCAGCCGTACACGGATAATTGAAACTAGAATGTATCTTGCATAGGCAAGAGCAGACCCCGATGCTTCGTAATAACGGCACTTCTGCTGTTATTTCGGAGCACACCATCTAACAGCAAGTAGCAAGTGGAAAAAGGAAACTTATTCCTCCTCAAAACTCAACAATTGAGAGATTCAAGTGGAAATAGGGAACTTAATTGGGCGATATTACCTCGTAAGGAGCAAAATGAGCTTAATTAGTGATCCTTTTCCACCTAACCATCTAACGAAGCCCCAGCAGATACTGAAAATCATTATACTTCCTAAATAACGATAAAAAATCCACAACTCGTCAGGTTGTGGATTTTTTATGTGCAGGGCTTTGATTCAAGAGCTGGAATGTCCAGTTATCTGAAGAACCCCCAGAAAATGATTAATGAAATCATTAACGGCCTCCTGGTTCCCTGCGTGCAGGGCATTCCTGAAATGTTCGTCGATGTAAAAATACCCCTTCGTCTGCACTCCGGGGGGTTCATAGAGAAGCTTGATCACACAGCCCGGCGCATTTTTATGGATTCCTGCTATGCATACATTTGGGAATGACCGCAAATAGTATACACAGGAGAGGAGGCTAATCATGCTAAAATACTGGATAAAAAATGTGTTAAAACCATCGAAAGGTTCTAAACAGGATGCGGTAAAATCCAAGCATCAGGCCTTAAATGAACCTATAAATGCATCATTAGCCAGTACCCTGAGCACGCTTAAAAAGAAACTGGGCCAAAGCCCTGACTTTACCATCAGGGACTTCTCCGATGATCCTGAGCATGCCGGACTGCTGGCCGTCTGTTATATTGAAGGGCTAATCGACCCAGGTCTGCTGTCTGATCTTATTGAAAGCTTAGTTAAAGAAATAGCCCATACCCCCTCTGACCGGTTAGAAGAACATCTTGCAGCTTCTTTAATCAAACAAACATTGCCTTTAGGAAATATTAAAAGGATTGATTCGCAAAATCAGATCTATCAAGCGGTCCTTAAAGGCAGTGCCGTCATTCTAATAGACGGTTTACAATCCGCCCTGACAGTCTCTATTGCCGGCGGGGTCAGACGGGCCGTGGAGGAACCCACTTCGCAAGGGGTGGTCCGGGGGCCGAAAGAGGGTTTTACAGAGGATATCTCAACCAATATCACTCTGATCAGAAGGAAACTGCGGACCCCTGATCTTAAGTTTGACAGCCACATTATCGGACAATATTCACAGACCGTTGTCATTGTAACCTACATAGAAGGAATTGCCGATCCCGGGGTGGTGCAGGAGATCACTAAGCGGCTTCAGGCGATTGATACAGACAGTATCCTTGAAAGTGGCTATATCGAAGAATTCATTCAAGATGCGCCGCTTACTCCCTTTCCGACAATGTTAAATTCAGAACGCCCGGACACCGTCGCCGGCAGCCTTCTGGATGGACAAGTAGCCGTAATGGTGGACGGGACACCTTTCGTATTAATCGCCCCGGTAACTTTTTATAATTTTTTCCAGATATCCGAGGACTATTACCAGCGCTACGATATTTCATCTTTTTTGCGGATGATCCGTCTGATATCGTTCCTGGTGTCCTTGCTGCTTCCTTCCTTGTTCATTGCATTGACAACGTTCCATCAGGAAATGATTCCCACCATCCTGTTAGTAACTCTGGCCGCCCAACGGGAAGGGGTTCCTTTTCCAGCTCTGCTCGAAGCCTTGATGATGGAATTAACCTTTGAGGTGATTCGTGAAGCAGGCGTCCGGATGCCCCGTGCGATTGGTCCGGCCATATCCATCGTAGGAGCTCTGGTTATTGGCCAAGCAGCAGTGGAAGCAGGTCTGGTCTCGGGCGCTATGGTAATCGTTGTCTCCTTTACTGCTATATCCAACTTTGTCATTCCATACATCAGTATGGCCACTGCCGTACGCTTATTGCGTTTTGTTCTCATGCTGCTGGCAGGAACCCTCGGTTTATTCGGAATTATGGCAGGGATCGTTCCTATTCTGGCTCATCTGCTCTCTCTAAAATCGTTCGGCGTTGACTATCTAATGCCATACAGTCCCATGTACAAGTCCAACATGAAAGATTTGCTTATCCGGGTACCCTGGTGGGCAATGAAAACAAGACCCAATATAAAATCGGGATCTAACAAAAGCAGACAGGCTCCTCACCAATACCCTACCGGTTCGAATAACATTGCCCGCCGCGCAGACGAGCCTGAACCCAAAGCCTAAAGGAGAGATCTATGTGCACCGACGCCGGGTTATTGCCATTTTGCTTGTTGCAGCTCTAATACTTGCAGGGTGCGGAAACCGAGTTGAAATGACCGAATTAGGAATTACAACGGCAACCGGATTTGATGGGCAGCAGGGGGACTGGACACTCACTTACCAGGTCATTATTCCACCGGCAATGTCTTCCGGTGCAGGCGGATCTTCCGGCGGGGGCGGCTCTCAAGCTGCTGTGCATACCTTCTCGGCACATGGAAAAACCATCAGAGAGGCTTTAGCGGCCAGTAACCGGGAAAATCCGCGTAAACTGTATTTTGCACATACTAATGTTCTTATCATTGGCAAACAAGCAGCAAAAGCCGGAATTGAAGAAATTCTGGACACTTATTATCGTAATCCTGACGCACGGGAAACAGTGAAAGTCTTAGTAGCCAATGGCGAAGCCAGAGATTATCTGAATAAGCTGATCCCCCCGGAGAAGCTTCCCGGCAGAGCGTTATCCAATATCCTGCAAAAAAATAAGCAGTTAAGTTCATATTATCCTTCGGTATCCGTACATGAACTAGCGCTCGGTATCAGTTCCGACAGTGGCGCAGCTGGGGTTCCAGAAGTATCTATCACAGGCACTGACAGCTCAAGTCTGGAGTCAGCAAGTGTATATCAACAGACCTCGACCAGCAGTAAATTAAAAATTTCCGGGTTAAGCGTCTTCCAGAAAGCAAAAATGGTTGGAACCTTGAACCAAAATGAGAGTACGGGCATCTCCTGGCTGACCAATAAAATACATTTGACCACAATAAGCTATAACAGCAAGGATAATACCGATGTGTCGGCATTCCTGGTCCGCAAAGCGAAGGTTAAAGTTACACCAGTAAAAGAAGGCCTGCATTATACATTAAAAGTCAAGGCTAAAGTGGTTGTAGGTGAGTTTTTGGAGACCACTACACATGAAGATCTTTTAAAAACGCAAAGTGTCAAGAAGCTGGAGCAGCAGACAGAGCAGATCATCCGCTCGCAAATTCTGGAAGGATGGAAAGCCGTACAGCATCTAAAAGTCGACCTTGTGGGAGTCGGCAATAAAATTCACCGTAAATCCCCTAAGGATTGGAAAAGATTAAAAGAGGATTGGCCCGGGGATATAGCAAACATGGACATTGACATCGATGTAAAAGTGAATCTGAAACGGCCCGGTTTATTTCAGAGTTCATTTAGCCGGCTGCTCGAATCCGAAGATGAGTAATGAGTACACACACACAAACAGGAGATGAAATAAATGAGCCAACGTAATGTAATCCGGGTATCAGAGCTGGCCATCGCTATTTCATTATTCGAGGTAGGCAGTACAACCTTATTTTTTATAGGAGGGGAAGCAAAGCAGGATGCCTGGCTTGCCATGCTGGTAGGGGCATTGGCCGGCCTGTTCTTGCTCCTAATGCACTTGAGTATTCATCATCAGGAGCCCCATTTAGATCTATTCCTATTGTTTCGCCGTTATATGGGGAAATATGTGGGGACATTCGTGAACCTTCTGTTTGTGGGCTATTTCTCCTATGAATCTTCGCGGAATTTACGCGATTTTGGCGAAATCACGGTAATGACTTTGTTAAACCGGACTTCGCTATGGATTATCATGCTGATTGTCATCCTGGTTGTTTCCAATTCAATGCGTTATGGACATATAGTAATGTTTCGGATATGTGTCATTTTTTTCCCCATTATGTTAGTTAGTTATATCCTAATCAGTATTCTGATTCCTGTCACAGGCCTCTTCCACTTCGAATTCATGCTTCCAGTTTTGGAATCCGGGTGGAAGCCCGTGCTTGATGCGGCTTTACCGGAGATTGTCTCTTTTCCATTCGGACAGACTATATTATTTCTTGTGTTTTATCCCCATGTCCGCACAGGAAAAGGACTCAACAAAGCTGTGATTACCTGTTATGTCATTACTGCACTCGCACTAACATTTATAAATCAACTGAACATTTTTGTTTTGGGTCCAAAGATTGCCCTATACAGCACTTTGCCTCTTCTGGAAACCGTCCAATTGATTGACTTGGCGGAAGTATTTGAACGGATGGACGCTCTATTCACCATGCTTCTTTTTCTTGGATTGGGTGTAAAAATGGGAGCGTTTTTTAATGGTGCCATAATCGGACTCGAAAAAATAACCGGTATTGCTTATAAAAAATGGGTGGTGCCTGTAGCCATTCTAATTTACGGATTGGCCTTCTTATCTCCCAATTACACCCATCATATCGTAATAGGCAGGCAACTTGTATTAAATTACCTTTTCCCTGTTTTCCAGATCGTTCTCCCCTTGTTGCTTTTTATTATAATCCTTATCAGAAAGCGGAAAAAGCGGACAAACCGTTCAGCTTCTGAGAAAACCTGAGGATCTCAAGCGGTTGGATAGAGAAGATCTGATTTTTCGTCCCTTCTTTCCTTGTTCACTGTTTCTACCCATCTGATCTATTGACCATTGGTATATTGTCACATATTATTACATCTATAAAATAAAATTCTATTTACTGGAATTTATTCAGGTGGTGCTTCATGGTCCCTACTACAGCCACGATTCGCGATCATTTAGCGGTGTATCTGTCGCAGCAGGGGATGTCCATTAACCAATTTGCCCGGTTATCCGGAATTAATCCAGGAACACTTAGCCGGGTGGTTGGGGGCCAGCAGCCAATTGCCATGAATCATCTGGAGCGGATTACCAAGGGAATGCATTTACCGGAGGACCATTTCTACAGCTTATATGTAGACGAGTGCTTCCTTCATTCTTCACCGACCTGGCGGCGGCTGCGGCCGTTTCTTTTGCGTTCGGCAGAACTTGGCCGTCTCGACTGTATTGAACAGGTGGTGCAGAATCTGCTTGAGAATCTGACCTACGCTCCAATGCTGTTTGAAGTAGCAGAAGGGTTATTTCAGCAGGGGCAGTGGCAGGCAGCAGCGTTATTATATAAGAATGTGAGCGCCAGTGAGAAATATCAGAATTCGGAGCGGCTCGCGGTATGTCAGTTCCGTTTGTTTCGAATTGCTCTGGGCGACGACCAGACCCTTAACTTACAGGCAGCCCTCCTGTTTGAATGTTATGTGGACCGGCTGGATGAGGCGGATCAATTGGATGGATTGAAGCATCTGGTAAATGTCTATTATTCGCTGCACAAGTGGGATAAAGTAGATACACTGGCCCAGGAGATGCTACATGTGGCCACTCTCCGCTATAATCTCCAGTGCCAATCGAACCGTAGGAATAATAGTGAGAAAACCCCGGAAAAACCGCTTTGCTTCTATATTCTCTACTCCCATCTGATGCGTGCAAGTGTATGCGAAGAGCACCGAGATTACACTTCGGCATTGAAGTTCGTTGCCCGCTATATGGATATAAGCTGGATACAAGAAATTGATGAAGAAGTGAAGCGGACTATAGCTCAATTTCAAGAGTGGGGCATAGCCAACTCTTTGCTCTATCGAGTCATGTCAGGTCAGGTTGGAGCACTTACTGAATATTTGGAACATATCTCATTCCAAAAAGATGAAATATTCGTAGCCCTGTATAATATCCTTATTACAGCCAACCTATATGATTGGAATATCGATTACATTTTAGAACAATTTGCTGCCTATATCCCTTATCGAACATATCCTACAGAATTTGGAGAATACAATCAACAGATTATGACGGACCAATACGCCAAATTCCTTGCTGAATTGGTGATTTATTATACGAATAATAAAAATAAAGAGGGTATTAGCTTGATTCTGCATATTACTAGGTTCGAAAGCGAGAGTATCACAAAATGTATTGATCAACTTGAACAATATTTAATTAAGAGATTATTACAGAGTAATAAATCAGATTCTTTACCGGACTGGCAATTCATCTCTCAAACTATTAACTCAATGCGGGGATTGGCTTAGATTTAAAAGCAACCGTGGTCGATCCCTTTCGTACTTGTCGACAGTATAATCACATCTTGCTTATCTGACTTGCGATGCTTTAATATTCTGGCCAACTCCATTACCTAGACCCTCAGTCCCGGAGCTCGTTATTGAGGCGGTTCTACCCCAGACAGATCAGCTGCGGCAAGCCCAATTGGAAAAAGCGAACTTAATTTACCAACTTCCTGCTTTCCGAAAGTGCTAGTTGGAAAAAGGACAACTAATTCAGCCGATTCACACTCCTACCGGTGAATTTGTCTAAATTAACTCTACTTTTTCCCACTATTCCCTCTTCACGGGGCTCTTTGCATACAATTAAATGTATTAATTCCACTTCGTATCTGTTCAGCAGATGATTAAGGATACAGCATAAGGGTAACTTAATCGTATCGGTGAGATGGTCAATGCTAAAGGGGGGTATACCTTGAAGAATCATGAAATCCTTGCACATACAACGCATCGGCCTTTCCCTTTACCCCAAGGACCGTGGCTGATGAAGCAGACCTGGAATGACCTGCTGTTTGCACACTGGCCGGTGAATGAGGCCCATTTAACGCCTTATATCCCGCCCGGTTTAGAACTGCAGCAATGGGAAGGAACGCCTTGGATCAGTGTTTCTCCCTTCCTCATAGATCCGCTGCGGCTAAGAGGTTGTCCGCGCCTTCCTTTTGTACACCGGTTTCTGGAGCTTAATATCCGGACTTATGTCGTGAATAACGGAAAAGCGGGCGTCTTCTTTCTGAATCTGGATGCATCCAGCCGGTTAGCCGTTGGCACAGCGCGTGCGGCGGCCCATTTGCCTTACCGTTATGCCAAGATGAGCTGTCATTCGGATAGAGAATATATTCAATATAGCAGCCGAAAGCAGATTCCCGGCTATGGACAAGCCGAATTTACCGGGAGCTACAAGGCCAAAGGAGCTTCTGTTTTCCATGCAGAGCCCGGAAGCCTTCTTCACTGGTTAACGGAACGATACTGCCTCTATGCTTCCGGCTCGAAGAACCGTCTCTATGTCGGGGACATTCACCATCTCCCCTGGACATTGCAGGAAGCAGACCTACAGATTGACACCAATACTGCAACCCGTTCACTGGGGCTCATTCATGCTTACGATCCTTTACTGCTCACCTATACGAAACGTTTGGAGGTTCTATTCTGGCCGGTCAGAAGAATAATGCCCTGATTCCCTGTATGCCAAAATAGATCCCGAATCCGATCAGCGAGGCGCCTGAGATCATGGAAATTCCCATCAGCATCCTATCGCTCAAAAAACGCCTTAGCCCCGTAGTAAGCAAAGCTACAATAATATCCCAGAGCGCCAAGCCCAGAAATATCGAGGGAAGCCCTTCATAACCCTTGCCAAAATTCATTACACCGGCCCTTAACGGGCCTTAATCATCTTGCAGGAGCCGCGTTTGAGCAGCACCGCATCATACACAAGATGCTGATTGCCTGAGCGTTCGGAAATGAGGTCAAACAGGACGCCTACGCTTGATAGGGCCATTTCCGTACCCGGCTGGCTGATGGTATCGAGGGACGGATGATAATATTCAGCCATCTCGATCCCGTCAAAGCCAAGAATAGAGATGTCATCCGGGATAGACAGCCCCGCGGTAAGCACGGCTTTGGCCGCGCCAATGGCAATCGTATCGGAGGCGGCAAAAATAGCCGTAAGTCCCTTGTTCTTGTTGAGCAGTCTCCGCGCCGCATTAAATCCCGAGCTGGGACTGTATTCACAATCCTCAACCAGCCCGGCATCGTAGGGCAGACCCTGCTCTTCCAGAGCTTTTTTGTAGCCCAAAAACCGCCGGTTGCCTGTGGTTTCATCCAATAAAGGAGACTTGGCCAGAAAACCGATATTCGTATGCCCGAGGGAGATCAAATAATTGGTGGCCTTATAGGCTTCCTTCAATTCATTGATGATAACACTGGAGAAGATGGCCGGGTCCACCTCCTGTGTTGAAGTAATCGTCGTCAGCACAAAAGGAACCGTCAGCTGCTTGAACTTCTCTTCGGAATGATTATAGGTCCCGCCCATAAAAATAATCCCGCAAAGATTTTTCTCCTTAACCAACTGGATTGCCGCATTGATCTCATCCGTTCCATCCTCTACCTGCTGGATCAGAAACGGGTAACCCCGCAGATTGACCTGCCGCTCTATTTCTTTGATCATATTGGAGAAAAAAGGATTGGTAATCCCCTTGACCATGAGTGCAATGTTCTTGGACTGCGTAGTTTTCAAATTCCGTGCGTTGGAATTGGGAATGTAATTGTATTCCTTAACCACTCTTAGAACTTTATCCCGGGTAGCTTTGCTCACCAGTCCCTTATTGTTGATTACCCTGGAAACCGTGGAGATGCCGACACCTGAAATCCGCGCGATATCCTTGATATTTACGTCCACAATACGCCTCCATTTATGGGGAAAGGAGCTATATCGAACTATAGCTCCCTCACACCTGTTAACGTCCCCTTAGTTGACAGGGACAAATTCAGCTAGTTGTTTCTCTACTTCGGCAATGACCTTGTCAACTCCTGCTTTTTTCAGCTGTTCGCGGTAATCTGCAACTGCTGCTTTGGGATCTTTGCTTGTTTTGCCAAGCATCAGCTGGATGCCAAGCTGTGAATTCACGTTGGAAATGGCGGCGATTTCCGTGCTCACATTCGATGGATCAAAGCTGAAGCCATTGTAAGGGTCATCGATAGCGACTTTGTCCCATTCGGCATACAGGGAGTTGCGGATTGGGTTTTCTGTATCGCTCGGAACTACAAATTTGTCATTCCGCAGGGACCAGGCCGAGAAGCCGCCGGCATCCGTCTTTTCGTTATAGCCCGGAGGATTTTTTCTCACACCGTTATCCATAACATATTGCTTGCCTTCGATTCCGTATTGAATGAGGTTGTAGTAGCTCTCATCGGTCATGAACTTCTCAATTACCATCAGGGAGCGTTCCGGATTCGCCGAGTTGGTGCTGATTACGGTCGAGTTGTCAACGCCCATCTTGCGTTTGATTTTTTTATTGGCTTCAGCAAACGTGAAGAAGTAAGGATCTGATTCCGGCTGCGCCTTCATATCCGCACCATACTGGCCGATCCAGTCCTGGGCATGTGTCAGATAACCTGCCGAATTTGCTGCGCGGAAGTTATCCTTGCCGCCAAGCGTGGCAGACAGCACATCTTTACTCCAATATCCTTTATCTGCCCATTCACGCATCTTCACGGCCCAATCCTCGAACTCCTGGGTGAAGGCCGGATGGAAGACGGTTTTATAATCCTCGGGACTCTTGGTCACCAGGTTAAGCTCAGTTGAAGATATACCAGGGGCATTAAGCCACATATCCGTAGTATCGACCAGCATTCTGTACATATTCTGCGCATCTTCAGCTTTGCCGTTAATCGGAGGGAACGACTCATTGGCAACCACATTATCCATATATTTAACCATATCATCTATCGAGCTGATTTTATCCATACCGTATTTCTTCAGCAAGTCAGAACGGTAGGCATAACCGGTAGGCGTGTATTCGCTGTACAGACTCGGAACGCCATAAATTTTGCCCTTGTACTTGGTATTTTGCCAGACGCTGTCCGGAATTTCTGCCTTTAGCTTGGGAGCTACTTTGCCGAGCATATCTGTAATATCCACCAATGCGCCTTCACTGGCCAATGTAAAATAGGATACAGGCGCTCCTGGAGAGGCATGCGACAGATCAAACTTTTCCCCAGAGGCAAACAGCAGCGGGTACTTGGTCGCCGTATCCGGCCAGTCGATGTACTTCACTTCAATGGTGGCATTGAGATCTGCCTTCAGTTTTTTGTTAATCTCGGCAAGGATAGCCTTGTTGGCAACACCTTCACTGCCCCACAGATAGTACACCAGCTTGGCTTCCTTGGAAGTATCGACTCCGCCTGTGTTAGCAGCAGTTTCCGGTGTTCCCGACGCTGCCGGTGCATTGCCGGACTTATTGTTTTCGGATGAACAGGCAGTCAATACCCCGGTAAGCATGAGGACAGCGATTAAAGAAGACGCAATTTTTTTACCTTTCATTCGATAAGCCTCCCTTTTCTCTTCTATTTATGAGTTCCTTCATTTATAATAAACGCCCTTTGATAAGCAGACGTCCATTAACCCTTTACTGCCCCGATCGTAAGGCCCGTTACGAAATAACGCTGTACAAACGGATACAGGAGAATAATCGGCCCGGTAGCCAGCACAGCTGTCGCCATCTTGATGGATTGCGTTGGAAGATCAGCCGTATTAATGACCGCCCCCGAGTTGATCAAAGCCCCAAGGTTCGTCTGGTTGACCATGCGCTGCAAAAAGTATTGAAGCGGAAATTTATCGGGGCTGTCCATATACAGCATCCCGTTATACCACTCATTCCAAAAGCCCAGCGCTGAGAAAAGTCCAATCGTAGCCAGGGAAGGAACCGCAAGCGGAATAAAAATCCGCCAATAGATACGGAAATCGCCGGCACCGTCAATAGTTGCAGATTCATATAAGGAGTCTGGAATCGCTTTCATGAAGTTGCGCATCAGGAAGATGGACCATGCGCCAACCACACCCGGCAGAATCATGGCGAACAGGCTGTCCTTCAGGTGGAGGTGCTTGACCATGAGAATGTAGGTTGGAATCAAGCCGCCACTGAAGAGCGTCGTGAAGTAAATCAGGAAAGAAAAAAAGTTGCGGTATTTGAAATCCTTGCGGTTAAGCACGAACCCGGCCATCGACATCATAAACAATCCAAGCACCGTACCCACTACGGTAATAAAAATAGTGACCTGGTAAGCGTCCACCAGCTGGGTAGAATTGCCCAGCAGCATGCTGTAAGCCTTGAAGGAAACTTCCTTTGGCAGCAGCTTGTAGCCCTCGCGGACAATTTCCTGCTCGTTCATGAACGAGGAGGAGATCATCAGAGCAAAAGGAAATAAGCATACCAGGGCAAAAAAGGTGATGCTGACATAGCTGATCCCTTTGACAATGAGACTTCCGGAGTCCTGTTTGATGGTTGTTTTTTCCACGGTTATCACCCCTGTTTCGTATCTGAACTTAGAATAACGCGCTGTCCGGTTCGATCTTGCGTACGATAAAGTTGACCACCAGCACCAGAATCAGGCCAAATAAAGATTGGTAGAAGCCCACCGCAGCACCCATGGAGAAGTTGAATTGCCCCACTAACGAACGGAAGACATAAGTATCAATGATATCCGTCTGCGGATACAGCACGGAGTTGGTGCCAATCAGATTATAGAACAGGTCGAAGGAGCCTTTGAGAATGCCGCCCATGCCGAACAGCAGGAGCAGAATGAAGGTAGGCTTCAGTATCGGCAGGGTCATGTAGCGGATCCGCTGCCAGGTGGTGGCCCCATCCATATAAGCCGCCTCATACAAATCATGATTAATCCCTGTGATCGTAGCGAGATAGACAATCATACCGTATCCGGTTCCGGCCCATATTTTGAAAGCCACGATTATATATTTCCAAATGCCCGGATCGGAATAGAATTCGTAGCGGTCCAGTCCGGCGCCCGCAAGCATTGTATTGATAAAACCGGAGTTGAAGTTGAAGATATTGTAGGCGAATACGCCGACGATAACCATGGAGATGAAGTTGGGAAGGAGAATGACAGACTGGGAAACCTTCTTGAACCATCTGCCCGATATTTCAGACAGCATAATGGCAAACACAATCTGAATGATATTTCCCAGGGCGAGGAAAACAATGTTGTAAAGCAGTGTATTTTTCGTAATATTCCAGAGATCACCGTTCTGGACCAGGAACTCGAAGTTCTTCAAGCCGATAAAATCGCTCCCAAAAATCCCCTTGTTCAGGTTGTAATCCACAAATGCGACATAAGCACCAGGCATGACTGCATAGTGAAAGATCAGGAAATATAGCAGTACAGGCAGCAGCATGAGGAAAAGAACCTTGTTCTTCATCACTTCCCGGACAATATTCCGGCCCGCCAGCTTAACTCTTGTCAACAAGCCCACCTCCAATTTGAGCAATAAACAGCGTAGTGAGTGGCATGGAAACGTTTCTATATTCTTTTTGGAGCTCCCCTTGCGAAGAGCATACTCCCGAAATGTATGCGCTGTCAATTGAAATATTTTTTATTTTGCAAGGACTAAAATTACAATTTTCGCGTTAATTCTTGCGAATCAGCTTTTTATTGACATTTTTTTATCTTGCCGCTAAGATCGAGATAAATCAGCAATGAAAACGTTTCTATATCATTTTTTTTGTGAAAGCTCCCCCCTTTTTATATGATCTGACTGTATGGTTAACTTTTAGATTTCAATAAACAGTAACATTTTTCTGCCAAAATCACTGGAGTTACTAAAAATTTTAGATTAATATAATGCTATACTTTTCGATAAGGCAGGTTGAGGCAAGCTGGAAGACCAATTATTTAATCAGACCGTCAATGAGCTGCTAGCCCTCTCAAACAGCAAGGTACAGGTAATACTAGAACCCAGGTTCCAAGATAACCGGTTAGTTGGCGGCAAATATCATTTAGCCAGCCATACCATTTTCCTATATAAAGAGGAGATTGTTAGACAATGCTGTGAACTGTTCGGTTCATCTCTCCGGCTGAAAGAATACATTGCGGTTGTATTAGCCCACGAGCTTGGGCATTCCGAAGATCAGGAGCTGGAGCTGCTTGCGGCAGCACTGGATAGGCCGCTGACAGAAAGGGAAGAAGCCGAAATCAGATTAAGAATCGAAGAAAATGCGTGGGCATATGCGGTATCCTTGCTTACAGAGGCAGACCCCTCTTTTCTGCAATTCATTATGGAGGAGTCTCTCTTCAGCTACCGGAATCAACTCGACCGGTTCAACATTGCCTAAACTAGTGAATAAGGCCAAGTCCTCCTGAGAGAACCTGGCCTTGTACTTATACTATATTAATTGGGTGTTTATTTAATTGTCACGTTGACGGGCCCGGGCTTCTCCGCCTTTGCGCCCCGCTTCCTCACGGCTCATCTTGCCGTCATTCTCGCTGCTGCCTGAATTATTGCGGCTGCGGGCCTCTCCGCCCTTTTCCCCAATTTCCTGATAAAACTCACGGTCATGATTTTTTGCCGTGGCTTCGCCACCCTTACGTCCCGCTTCTTCGCGGCTCATCTTTTGGTCATTCTGGTTGTTCTGTGCCATTTCGAATTCGCTCCTTTTCGGGTATTGAGTATTTTTGTTGCACTTTTAATTTACCCGCACCCCGGAGCCTGAAACATAGATTCCGAGAATTTCCCGCTCGATTGCAAAAGCTATAACTACTTCCATAACACTGGATTAGGCACGTTCAGAAATTTTCCAGAACAATCTTTCCTATCGATCTTCCTGTTTCCATTTTTTCATGTACTGCACGCAGGTTTTTTGCATTAATTGGTTCTAACCGTTCAGTTAAAGTGGTTTTTAACTTGCCATTATCGATTAATTCAGCCAGTTCATTCAGCAGTTCGTGCTGTTTGATCATATCTTTGGTCTGGAACATTGATCGGGTAAACATAAGTTCCCATACAAACGTAACACTTTTAGAGAAAAGCAAATCCATATCCAAGCTTCCCGTCCATGAAGTCTTATCTGCAGGAACGATTGAACAAATCTTACCTTGAGGGGTTATAACCTCTGCCATATTCGCTAAATGTTGTACCGTGTCATTTAAGCAAAATATATAATCCACGGTCTCATATCCAATATCCTTGAGTTGCGTTGCAAAATGGCTATTGTGGTTAATTGTAAAATCTGCCCCTTGATTTTTAGTCCACTGGATTGACTCTGGGCGTGAAGCAGTACCAATTACGGTTAGCCCTGCTAATTTGGCAAGTTGAGTAGCAATCGACCCTACTCCTCCTGCTGCACCAATAATGAGTATGCTTTTATTTGTGTTTTCTTCTGCGCTATGATTGATTCCCAAACGGTCAAACAGACCTTCCCAGGCAGTAATTGAGGTAAGCGGTAAAGCGGCTGCTTGTGCGAAATCCAAACTCTTCGGTTTGTTTCCCGCAATTCGTTCATCCACCAAGTGAAATTCACTGTTACCCCCTGGTCGAGCCACACTCCCTGCATAATATATCTCGTCTCCAGGTTTAAACAACTGACATTCGGGTCCAACCTGCTCCACGATCCCGGCTACATCCCAACCCAGAATTTTAGGTAATCCTTCTTCATAATTGTTATTCTGTCGCATACCCAAGTCGGCAGGGTTGACAGAGATGGCTTTTACTTCTACCAATAGATCACGGCCTGTGGGAAGCGGTTTTTCTATAAACAGATCAACCAGACTCTCCGGATTGGATATTGCGAGATATCGGTAAGCACCGACTGCTTTCATTTTTTGATGATTGTTCATATTTTTCTTCCCTTCGAATTGGGTTATCGTGCAATTGAATTATATGTTGTATACTTACTTTAGGAAAGTAGGCATAATTTTATTATATAGTATTAAAAATCATACCATTGTAAGGAGAGCGAGTAATGGGAGACCGAAGAAACAAATACGGTGCTAATCCAAATATGGAAGGATGTCCTGTGGAGACAACTCTGGATGTGATCGGGGGGAAATGGAAAGGGATCATTCTCTATCATCTCATCGACGGAACCAAAAGATTTAATGAATTCCGCCGTCTCAATCCGGGGATTACACAGTTTATGCTGACACTCCAGTTACGGGAGCTTGAACGGGATGGCATCATTCATAGAGAAGTTTATAAAGAAGTTCCGCCCAAAGTGGAATATTCACTAACTGATTTTGGAAGGACGTTAGAACCGATCATAGTATCTATGAAGGAATGGGGGGAGATCTATAAAATCAAACTTAAAGAAATTAGAACACCACAAGAGGAAGAGGCTTGAATGTTCAGCCGATTCAATAAAACAGCGGCAGTCTGGACTTTATTTCTCGTCTATGGCTGCCGCTGTTTCCTTTTATTAGTGATATTAACAGTAATTAACTGTAAACGTATACTAAACCCAAGATATGCACTTTTGACGAAACAACTAAGCACAATTGTGCAAGATGATAGGGAGAGCGAGGCCAATCAAATGAATGAAGACGAGAAAAAATTATTGATTCAGGTCGCAAAGATGTATTACCTTGAGGATTTGACCCAGAGCGATATTTCTAAACGTCTGGGTATCTACCATACTTCAATCAGCCGGCTGCTGAAAAAGGCAAGAGATGAGGGCATCGTGCAGATCAACATTATAGATGAGGACAAAAATCACTCCGAAATGGAGAAACGCATGAAGCACATGTTTGGTCTGCAGGAGGTGATCATCGCCGCTTCCAAAGAGAGCATGTCTGGCAGCGACAAAACGAAATCCGTCGCAAGAGCCGGGGCCGGACTGCTGAACAAGATTATTAGAGACGAGGATGTTGTCGGGTTTGCCTGGGGAAGAACGATAGGAAGCCTTATAGGAGAATTCGCCGACTGTCCGCAGAGAGCGGCGCATTTTGTGCCGCTTGCCGGCGGCCCTGGAGACATGGATACCAAATATCACGTCAATGCGATCGTATACAGCATCGCCCAGGATTTTGGCGGTGAAGCACATATGATTGATGCGGCGGCTGTTCTGGAACGCAAGGAAACCAAGGATGAAATCGTCCACTCTAACTACTTTCGGAAAATCTCCGGTCTATGGGAGAAGCTTACAGTCGCGGTAGTAGGCATTGGCGCCCCCATCAACAACTCCAATATGATCTGGACCGGTTTTTTTGGAGATAAGGAAATCAAGGATCTGAACAGTCATGATGCCGTCGGCGATATCTGTTCCCGGTTCTATGATTCACAAGGAAATGCGGTAAATTCGGAGCTTGCTGAGCGCACAATCGCCATTCCTCTGGAACGTCTGAGAGATACCCGTTATACAGTGGCGCTGGCCGAATCCGTGGAGAAAGCGCCATCGATTCTCGGAGCCATCCGCGGCAAATATATCAATGCCCTGGTCACCAATGAGGAGACCGCTGCCGAGGTGATCCGGCTGGCCGAAAATGCGGCTGTGTAACCAGCACCATAAGAGGAGGAAAATCGGATGGCCTTTCTGATCATCACCGCAGCTCTCGCATGGCTGCTGCAGGGAATGCCGGGACCCCTGCAAATCAGGAATTTCAATAAAAAATATACAGAGCTTAGAAAGCTCGGACGCGTTGCCATCGGCAAAAAAACAGGAAAAATCAAAGCCGGCACTGTGGTTATGTTCGCCATTGATTCGAACGCCAGAATTTTGCAGGCAGCTCAAATGCAAGGGGTTACAGTCTTTTCAAGAGTACAACGTAATACATCACCACTTTGTTTGGAATGGGCACCCGGTGTTCTTCAAATGTATCTCTCATGCCCAGAATGGTAATAAATTCTTCGACAATCTTCCGGTTCATATCCGGCAGGACGAGATATCTAACCTTTTTAGCACATTCTTTGGGTGTATAGTAAGTACCCATATCGATTCCTTTTGCTCTTGGAAGACGCTGATTGACGCTGCTTTTGTTCATGGTTTACAACAAACCCCTTATAATCAAGATGTATTAAAATTTATTAGTAATAATTACGATTAACACATCATATATTATCTTTTGATTCCCGCAATGTCAACGCTATTCACACTGGAGTTGATCAATATAACGTCATATGAAAGCGCTATAATTTCTCCCATAATCCAAAACCTCTCCTATAGCTTTCCCTCTCTGGTTCTTCAATAATGAAGGAAGGCACTGCAGGCCGCTAATCCACCACCGTAAAGGAGAAGATCCATGCCGCATCCTTTCATTACGATCAGCGAGGCCCTATCCCAGCCAAGAAGCAGATATTTCGGAATTGTCTATAAGGATGGCAAGTTTACGGCAAATGATCCGATGAGTTTTTTCGGGCGCAAGCTGCCTGACCCTGAGCTGACCTTCGATACCGCGAACAATAAAACATTGGTGAACGTTCACATGAACGGCTCGATCAAAAACATCACAGTGTATAACGGCAGCTACTATAGTGATAATATGATGCCTCCGCCCGGGCGCTGTCCTTCCGGACCCTCAGTCCAAGCAGCTCCTTTACCTGGGAACAGCAAGCTGGGCAGCAGAAGCTTCAGTGTGGCCTACCGGAAAACGGAAAACGCTGTGGAGGCTTCCATCCTGAATCTTTGCACGGAGACGATCACGGTATTCGTCGAGCTACGGCATGATAATGCCTGCGGGCTTGAGCCTTTTGCCCGCACGGGAGAGAAGGAGCTGGCTGTCCATGAAGAGTTGGCTGACCGTTCGGACTCCCGCCTCTTCAAGAAGACCCTTGAACCAGGGAGGGCGATCACTTTCGGATTGCGTTGACCTGCATTGGCTTGGGTCGACCTGGTGACTTGGGATGACCTGGGTCGCCTTGGGGGCTTCCCCTTTACCTGCTACCACTTGCCGCCAGTAACGGTCAAGTGGAATCATCCTTAATCCCCGGCGAGGATGAACCAACGCCAAAAGTGCCCCTGCTCCATAAGCAGGGGCTTAAATTCATTACACTATGATTTCCTCAAGTCTTCCATTATTGCTATAGCGCAAAAACCCACCGAATCTGGGAATCTCCCCGTTCGTTGCGCACACAGAAGACCCTATTTCCCGGAATCTTCCTGTTCAGCCAAACTTACGGACTGAGAATACACTATTTGTCCTCATTCCCCCTCATATACCTCGTTTGAGCCCAAATAACGTCTCCTGAGTCCGTATTCTCCACCAATTTGAGGTTTTGAGGTAACATAACGACTCTGGAGTCCGGATCGGGCGGCAGGACTGCAGGCAGGTGCGCAGCCAGCGGGCGGCCAGAATGTTGATCTGCGCACGGTTCTGATGCCGTGTTCTGACTTTGTATTCTGACGCTTTGTCCTTAGCACTATGTTCTAAGCACTGTTCCACCATAATAAGGCTGCTTGGGGCAGTTTTCCTGCTTCAAGCAGCCGCTGGCTTAAGGCTTAGAACGTCCGGTAGAACTGCTTTGCGCTATCCTTCTCGGGCAGCGGGAGCCGCAGGTGAACGGGCAGCATCTCCGGGTAAGATTTGTGGGGCTCGCGCTGGTACCAGTAGGCTACCGAAGAATAATCATTCGACTGGGAGTTTCCATGACCGTGCTCAATACTGAACCGCAGGGACTCCCGGAAAATAACGGGGTCGACGATATGGAAACGGTATTGTGTCATTTTGCCGGAATAATCATTGAACAGAATCGTATTGCTCTCTCGCCAGGCATCCCCGTTGCCGCGAATCGGGGCATACAGCGATATCCCGTGATACGGGCTGTCATATTTGCCGGACGGGTAGCCCCACGCGGCACAGAAATAATCCTCTGTCCCTGTGCCATGCAGGCGGGGCGGCCACGGTTCGCCGTCGATGAAGAACATATCATCCCCTTCGCCCGGCCAGCTGAAGCCCGGCATCGGATTCAAGTGATCAATGCTGAGGTTGCAGCCGACATAATGCCCTTCACCCACGGCATCCATAATCACATAGTTCTCGTCCCCGGTCAGATTTTTAAGCTCATACACTTTCTGGTCGGCATAATTGGGCTTATCCTGGCTGTCATGCTCCAGCTTCAAGGCCGCCAGGTCGACCGTCCCCTGCGTGGGATTCTCCCTGCGCCAGGAAGCGTGAAAGTAGAAGCTGTCCTCCGGGATCTGCTTTTCCACATAGTCGACATAGAAATAGAGGACCATTTCATCTTCGCATTCATTGACTATCTCGATCCGCGCACCGCTGCGGAAAGGCATTTCAAAAAAACAGTTCATCGCCGCCTTGTCCTCAATCACTCCCTGGGTCGTAATCATATTCAGCGGCATGGAGACATAGTGGCTGGCCACCCCGTGGCCGACACCGAAGAAATCGCCTACCGGCGATTCCACACTGGGCTCCTCCTCTCCATCCCAGAACATGCGGACCAGCACTTTGCGGAACGCATATTTATTCCGGGCGGCTATCGTCATCCAGATATGCTGGATAATGCCCGAGCCTTCAATTTCAGCGATGGCTGCCGTCTGCCCGGCTCCGATAACGATGAAATCCCGGTTGCCCCCCGTCTGATCCCAGCTGGACAATCTGCGGGATTGCCCCTCCTTGCGCAGATATAATGAATTCATCACAGATCCTCACTCCTTAGGTTATTCAGGCTTTGATGCCTGTTAGTGTAATGCCCTCGATAAAGTACCTCTGCCCGATAAAAAAGACGACAATCGCCGGAGCCAGCACCACCGTAGCCGCGGCCATCATCAGATGCCATTCTGCTGCGTACATGCCTTTAAATTGCTGCAGACCCAGCGCCAGCGTATATTTGGATTCGCTGTTCAGATAAACCAGCGGCCCCAGGAAGTCATTCCATGAGGCCAGAAAGGTGAACAGGCCTACAACGACCAGCGCGGGCCGCGTCAGGGGAATGATAATGGAGATAAAAATCCGCCAATGGCTTGCACCATCCACATAAGCAGCCTCGTCCAGGTCGCGGGGAATACTCAGATAGAACTGGCGCAGCAGGAAGATATTGAACGCGCCTCCGCCGAACCAGGCCGGTGCGATCAGTGGAATGAACGAATTGGTTAATCCCAGCTTGCTCCAGCCGATAAAGGTAGGAATCAGCGTAACCGCATAGGGAAGCATCATACTGGACAAAAGCAGGCCAAACACAAGGTCCCGTCCTCTCCAGGACATGCGGGCAAAGCTGTACGCACTGATGGAGCAGGTCACTAGGACACCCAGCATCGTAAAAATTACAATAACCGTTGTATTGATAAAGTAACGGCCAAATGGCAAAATGGTCAGTGCTTCGCTGAAATTGCCAAACCGGAAGGGATCGGGTATCCAGATGGGCGGCAGCTCAAAAATTTGCCCCATATCCATCAGGGAGCTGCGGATGAGCCAGATCAGCGGCAGCAGACTGAAGAGGCCTCCGGCCACAAGCACCAAATACACCAATCCCTTCTCGACCCATGCCCTATTCCTCATCTGGCTTCATCTCCCTCGTAATACACCCATTTTTTCGATGTCTTGAAGACCATATAGGTCAACAGCATAATGATGATGAACAGCACCCAGGCAATAGCGCTCGCACTTCCCATCCGTGAGAACTGAAAGGCTTCCCGGTACAGATAGAAGACATAGAACAAGCTGGCATTGTTGGGTCCGCCGCTGGTCATGACATAGGCCTGGGAGAACACCTGAAACCCGTTAATGATGCCCATAATCAAGTTGAAAAAAATCGTCGGCGTCATCATGGGAATCGTGATATTCCGCAGCTTATGAAGCTTCGATCCCCCGTCTATCTCAATGGCCTCATACAGCGAGCGGGGAATATCCTGCAGGCCGGCCAGGAAGATAATCATCGTCCCTCCCGTTGTCCACAGGTTCATCAGCGCCAGCGAGGGGACCACGGATTTCTCTCCAAAAATCCATTGGCTGCCGGGAAGTCCAATAGCCCGGAGCATCTCGTTGGCCAGCCCCAAATCGGGATTCAGGAGCCACAGCCAAATGAACGAAATCGCGATAATCGGCACGATGGACGGCAGATAGAAGACCGTCCGGAAGATGGCTTTTCCCTTGATGTTCCGGTTCAGAAGGATGGCCAGCAGAAAGGAATAGATAATGCCGGTTGGCACACTGAGCACCACAAAGTACAGGGTAACCCCAAGCGACTTGTAAAAATACTGGTCTTCTCCACTGAACATTCTGGTGTAATTGTCCAGTCCGATAAAGGTTGGTGAATTGGAGCCCGAATAGTCGGTAAAGCTCATATACAGGCTGTAGATCATGGGACCCAGCGTAAAAATCAGCAGCCCAAGAATGGCCGGCAGGGCAAACAGGATGCCGAGCAGCTCATTCCTGTAGGAGCTGCGCTTAGTCTTTGCACGGTTCACACTCAGGGAAGAGACGGGTTCCATACACATGCTTCCTCTCTTCAGGCTGCCGCCGGCAGCGGCCCTGCCCGTGAATCCCGCAGAGCCGCCTTCCGGCAAAGCCCGTTATTTCAAATACGTTCCCTTGACCAGCGGCTTCACTTTGGCTTCTACTTCTTTCATTGCCTCTGCGGCGGTTTTGGTGCCGAGCCATACCTGGTCCAGTCCCGCCGTTACCGCCGCGTCGATCTCCACAAAGTTTCTGACATTATTCTCTGCCGAAGGCTCTGCATGCTCATAAGTGGAACGCATAACGGCATCCTGGAACCCGGCCGGGCGGCCCGGAAGCTCCTCGTTGGCCCAGCTGTCAACCAGCTTCGGATCCTCATACCATTGCTTCAGCTGCGGCATCCACAGCCCTTGATGAAGCTCCAGCACATTCTCCGGGTCTGTTAGGAATTTAGAGAATTCCCAAGCTTCCTTCGGATGCTTGGAGCTCTTAAATATAATTAGGGAACCTCCAAGGAAGAAGGTCTTGTAGTCCTTCAGCACCGGCAGCACACCGACCCCCCAGTTAATGTTGGCTTTGCTCAGATCCAGATGGTTCCAGCTTCCGTCGATGACCATAGCGACCTTTCTGGACTGGAGCGCGGTTGCCGGTGCCGGAATGCTGCTGGCTTGAACCGGTGAAGGAGCAACATGGTATACATTGATCAGATCTGCGATCTTCTGGATAGCTTCGGTCGCCTCAGGCTTGGAGAGTCCGAACTCTTTGCCATCCTCAGTCAAATAGTCCCCGCCGTTGGACAGAACCAGCGGCATGTAGGATAACCAGCTGAGGCTGAACTTAACACCGTATTGCTTAATATTCTTGGGATCAAATCCCGGATCATCGGGATGCTTGCCGTTCCTGTCAAGCGTGAGCTTCTTGGCCGTTTCAACGAATTCATCCCATTGCCAGGCTTCTTCCGCTTTGGTTGGCGGCAGCTCTACCCCTGCTTCCTTGAACAGATCGGCATTGTACATGAGGGATGGTACCACAGAGGCCTGATAAGGTCCCGCACTTTTATCCGTATCCCAATTCCACCAGGCGTACTGGAGGTAATCCTCCTTCTTGATGCTGGGATCTTCCTTCATCAGATCGAAGAAATTGTAGATCAGGCCTTCTTCCCCCATCTTCAGCTTCCATGCGGCGGAGTAGCTCAGATCCGGTGCTTCATTCCCGGCAATCATGGCATTCAGCTTCTGTAAAAAGTCTGTGCCCGGGATATGGATGGAATCAATGGTGACGTTGGGGTTCTTCGCTTCAAAAGCCTTAATGGCATCCTCCACCGCCTGCTTCTCCTGCGGGCTGCCCCAGAACGTGAATTTCAGTTTTACTTTTTCTCCTGCAGCTGTACCTGTATCTCCAGAAGCGGGACTATTTCCCTCCTGGTTATTTTCCTGGCTTGTATCCGCCTTTGTATTCGCATTGTTCCCGCCCGCTCCGCAAGCGGTTACAAGTAACGCCATAATCAGTAGGAAGAGTAACATCAGCCTGGTTCTGCCGGTATTTTTTCTCATTGTTTATCCCCCTTGATTTCGAATGTAAGCGCTGCAGTCGCCTATACCCAGTGTATATGGACCCGCCGCAAAAGCCTATGGTATGATCTTTCGTTTCCTGTACGATTTTACGATCATATATAAAAAGATAACCCCACAAGCCATGGGCCGGGGGTATTCATCATAAACCGGTCTTTCACTCTGATCCGGGATAGGGTATAACCAGCTTCACCCGGGTGCCGAACTCGGGGACAGACTCAATCTCTATGCCGTGCTTGCTGCCATATAGCAGCTTGATCCGTTTATCCACATTTTTCAGTCCGATATTGGGACTCTCTGCCTTCAATAGCTGTTCCAGACGCTCCGGCTCGATTCCGCTGCCGTTGTCCTCAACACAGAACCGGATATCATCCCCCTGCCGCTGTCCGTAAATGGTGATTAACCCGCCGCTCTCCATATTTCGAAAACCATGAATAATGGCGTTCTCCACCAGCGGCTGCAGGAACAGCTTGGGCACACTCACTTCCAGCAGCTCAGCTTCTATATCGAAATCCACACGGAACTTATGCTCGAAGCGGTTGGCCATAATCACAATATAATCTTGAAGCCAGGCGATATCCTCCCGCAAAAGCATCAGATCTCTCCGGTTGTCTGTAGTGTAATGCAGCATACGCGACAGGCTGATCAGCATATTGCTGACCTGCTCCTTCTCGCCATATACAGCCATCCAGTTAATAATATTGAGTGTGTTATATAGAAAATGGGGATTGAGCTGGATATTCAGCGCGAGGATTTCTGTCTCCCGCTCCCGCAGCTTGACCACATAATTCTCATGAATCAGTTCCCTGACCTGCTCATTCATGCTGTTGAACTTCAGCAGCACATGGCCCAGCTCGTCCCTGCCTTCCACCTTGATCTGCGCATTGAAATCCCCGCCGCCGACCCGCTTGATCGCCAGCAGCAGTTTGCTGACCGGTGAAGAAATGCGCGCGGAAATCACATAGGCGAATATAAGCGAAAGGGCAAGCAGCGGAGTGCCCAGCGCCATAATAAAGAACAGAATAGTATCCGCAATATCATGGGTTAAAGCGCCTGGGGGAATCAGCACCACGGATAACCAGTTGGTCACCGGAGATAAGGCGAAGCAAGCGATCATCCGCTTCCCGCCGACAGTCACATAAGCCGTTCCGCTGCCCTTGCTCCGCAGCTCCTCCAGCCAGGCTGCCGATTCCACGGTCCCCAGGCGCGTTTTATCCTGATGGGAGATCATTGTGCCGTTCTCACTGGCCACCAGGAACACTGATCCCTGAATCGGAATGCTGCCCCTGAATATATTGGCATATACATCATCCTTGAAATTCATCACCAGAACCGGTTTCTCAGACCCTGGGTTTGCCCGGACAATGACGTCATTCCGGACACAGGAGGGATTGATCTGCCGGACAGCCGAGAAAACATAACGGTAATCGATATTGCTCCCGGCAAGCTCAGGCAGCGCATGCATCCGGGTATAATCATACGTGGGCACCCAGGCGATACGCCCTTTCCCCCCGGCTGCCGCCCGGTACAGTTCCGAGCTGTAGAAGTGGTCCGGAGGATAGGTATTCTTGTTCTTGCTTCCATACACGAACGCCTGCGTGACCAGTTCAGCGGAGTACAGGTCGGCAGATTGTGAAAAGTACCGCCCGAGGATCTCCGTCACTTTTTTATTGGTTGCAAGCAGTTGTTGTCCTCCAGCCGGCCCATGCCCGTCAAAAATCTGATACAGCTGGCATTCCACCATCAGCGAGAGGCTGTTATCCTGTATGATTTTCAGACGTTCGTTGATGATCTGGTTGTTCTTCAGCACAATCTCACTGACGTTGTCACGGGCCAGCTTCAGCATTATTTCCTTGCTTGCATAATAATAACCAAGGCCGAGGATTGCCAAAGGGAGGGTGATCAGCACAATATAGGACAGAACCAGCTTATTCTTCAGCCTCATAGTCCCACCTACAATACATCTTTCTTCCGGAATTCCTCCGGTGACAGTCCGGTTTCCCGCTTGAATACTCTGGTAAAATAACCGGCGTCTCTGAAGCCCACGCTTAAGGCAATGGCTGAGATTTTCAAGTCTCCGTTCTGCAGCAGCGCTTTGGCTTTGTCCATACGCAGGCGCAGCAGATATTCGGTAAAGGTCATGGAGGTGTGCTGTTTAAAAAAGCTGCTGAAATAAGCGGGGCTGAAAAAAAATTGCCGGGCGACATACTCCAGCGACAGATCCTCCATATAATGGGCTTCCAGAAATGCTTTGCACAGGCTGATCGTCCGTCCGCTTTTGTTATCCTTGCGTTCCTCAATGCTCTCCATAATCCGGTTCAAATAATAGATTGCCCTTTGTTCGACTTCATCCAGACTTTCACAGGCCGGAATTTGAAATTCCAGCTCAGAAATGAAGTTGCTTGCTTCCTCCTGGCGGAGAAACACTTCGCTTCCTTTGACTTCGTTCACCAGAGCGTACAAAACACAGTCTTTGAGATGGGCCGGGGACGGACAGTCCCCTTCGAGCAGCCTCTGAATCAGCGCCTTCAATGCCTGGGCCACTGTATCCCTGTCCAGCCGCGCCAAAGCGTCAGTGATGCCTGTATCGGCAGGAACCATTTTTAAACTGGGCTTGTCCGGATTGTAAGCGATTTCATCGTAGAGAACAAGCTGGCCTGCACCCGTATAAAAGGTGTACTCCAGCGCTTTTTGCGCCTGTTCAAAAGACTGCGGAGCCCCGCTGTACAAATCCGCCATCCAGTTCCCTGCACCCAACGTGAGGGTCAGGCCGAATTCGTCCCGGACCTGGCGGATGAATTGCCGGAACTGCTCCATGTCCCGCTTCAGCAGCCATTCCAGGGAATGCGCCGAGGTCACGATGGACCCGATCATCGGGTCCGCGCCTTCCAGATTGAAGGAAACCGAAGGCCCCACCGTCTGATAGATTTCCTTCATCCAGTTTTTCACACTGGCCTTCAGTTCCTCGAAATCCTCAAGTGTATAGGATTCCGCGATCTCCCGCTTCCGGAACTTGGCCAGCATGACAAAACCTCCGCTTATCGCAGGGAAAAGCCTGCGGATTTCCTGAAGCTCCTCCTCGCTTGAAGAAGAACGCATCCACCGGTTGAGCAAATGCTGCTCATAGACCGGGGCTGCCGAGCTGAGCCGCTGCCGGAGAACCGCCCCATCCTGAAGACTCAGCCGTTCTTTCTCCATCGCCGTATCGAGCTTGTCCAGGATCTCGGACAGCTCCTTGAAGGCCAGCGGCTTCAGCAGATAATCGAATGCCCCGAGCTGTAAGGCCTGTCTTGCATAATCAAAATTTCCGTAGACGCTGAGAATCACGATTTTGACCAGCTCTCTGCGGCTCTCCATTTGTTCAATCAAAGTCAACCCATCCATATTGGGCATCCGGATATCGGTGAGAATAATATCGATCCGGTTATCCTCAATAATGCGCAGAGCCTCCAAACCATCCTTCACCATAAAAATCCGGTATTCCGGCCGGAGCTGCTTAATCATGTCCGCAATGCCCCGGCGGTGACGCGGTTCATCATCGGCGACAAGCACGTTGTACATCGCTTCCTCTCCTCTCTCAGAACAACCAAATTGTAAGTAAGATAGTAAGGCAGCTTGACCAGCCTGTCAATCTTCAGGTTCTGCCCGTACTTGTAAATTTTTCATTTGGGATTTGACCGTGACTACGGAGAATGTTTGGACTTCCGGCCGCTGCCCATCTGCAGATTTCTTGATTGTACACCGTTTTTAATGGTTGAAATCCGCAGACAGCTTATGCTGAAGATAGCGAGCTTTCCTGCGGTAAGCTTTCAGGCGGACGCTACCGCTCCGTAAGTATCCAAACTTCCCCTCCGTCACTTTTCCAAAAATTAATGTTCAAGTTCTTTATTTAGCTCGCTTCGGACGAAATCAAAGGTACTTTTACCTTTCATTTCCTCATCTAGCTCGCTTCGGACGAAATCAAAGGTACTTTTACCTTTCATTTCCTCATTTAGCTCGCTTCGGACGAAATCAAAGGTACTTTTACCTTTTATTTCCTCATTTAGCTCGCTTCGGACAAAATCAAAGGTACTTTTACCTCTCATTTGCTCATCTAGCTCGCTTCGGACGAAATCAAAGGTACTTTTACCTCTCATTTCCTCATTTAGATCGCTTCGGACGAAATCAAAGGTACTTTTACCTTTCATTTCCTCATCTAGCTCGCTTGGGGCGAAATCAAAGGTACTTTTACCTCTCATTTGCTCATTTAGCTTGCTTGGGGCGAAGTCAAAGGTACTTTCTGCCGTTATTTCTGAATAAACCACCCTTCGGACGTTACCGTTTCAGCGAGAAATAGAAGGGTAATGAATTGCGTGAAACATATAAATTCTGCCCTGAAATAACCTCTTTTTATTTCATTCCTCTGTGTGCCGCACAACGGCACGGGTGTCTTATATTTTCAGAAAAAGACTGCCGAAAACGCTCGACAGTCTCTCTCCACTCTAATCCTCACGCATTTCTTTCTAGTATCCTTGCTCAGCTGGTATGCCTTGCCATTAATTCAATGGGGAACATCCGGTCAACAGGCTGGATAGGTTCCCCCTTCGTTTCAATGGATTCAATCATTAGCTCGGAGGCGTTCAATGCCAGCTCATTGATCGGATGCCGGATGGTTGACAGACTTAGCAGCTCCGAAACGGTCGGCATATCATCCACACCCAGTACCGCAAGGTTCTCTGGTACAGACAGGTTCAGATCCTTGCAGGCCTTCAGCACCCCAATGGCAGAGATATCGTTCAGGCAGAACAATGCCTGCGGCAGCTGGCTATTTTTGTGCAGCTGCATCACCGTTTCATATCCGAAGCTTTCCGTCATATCTCCGGTAATGACCGTTGTGAGATTGCCCTTCTCCTGCATAGACTGGGAGGCACCGTTCAACCGGTCGTCGAATCCGGGGACCTGTCCATGCGGATAGGTCAGAATAATAATTTTTTGATAGCCCCGGGACATTAAATGGTCCACTCCGGTCTGGCCGCACTGATAATCGTTCACCCGGACGATATGGGCTCCGTAGGACAAATTATGCCGTCCGATGGTGATAACCGGAACGTTGAGATCCATAAGCCTCGGCATGAACTTCTCCGTCTCCAGGGTCGCTTTTACAATAATTCCATCCACCATCTGGATATTCATGAAGATCTCATCAAAGTCCAGAAGGATCAGCTTGTACCCCATAGTCTTCAGCTGCTGCTTCAGCACCTTGGCGAAGTGCAGGAAATATAAATCTTCGAAATATCCGTCATAAGTGCTGTTCGACAGAACGAGTCCGATGGTATGCATTTTGCCGGTAATCAGGCTTTTGGCAACGGGGTTTACCTGGTACCCGAGCTTTGTAATCGAGTCGCTTATCTTCTCCCGGGTCTCCGGGCCCATCCGGTGAAAATTGCCGTTCATGAAATGGGAGACCGTTGCCGGCGACACGCCTGCATCTTTGGCGACCTGTACTAAAGTAACTCTTTGTTTTGCCATGTGCTGCACCTCTGCGAATTTACTTGGAAGCCTGTACCTCCGCGCTTACCGCGGACGTCTGTCCATCACTGCCGGAAATTCCGGAAACGCCTGATGCGGCTCCGTCTGATACCAGTAGCTGATCGAGCTGATATCGTCGCTGCGTTCAAATAAGGCTTGGCCGTCATGTCCTATTTGCTGTACAGTCACCTTCAGGTCCTCTTCGAACAGAATCGGATCAAGGATATGCCAGCGGTAGAAGCCCCGCATCGGGCAAGCCGCACCGTCATATATGTGGGACCGGGTGTTGTCCTTCGTTGCAAAATAAGGGAAACCCATAAATGGGGTTGAATAGGTCTGCTCCTGCACCGGGTTCCCGTTATCATATTTCACAAAACCCCAGGCACCGCCGAAATAATCCTCAGCCCCGGTGCCGCAAATTGTCGGCCAGTCCCGGTCACCGTCGATATAGAATTTCACTTCTCCTTCACCATACCAATAACGGGATAGAGAAGTCCAGGACATATAAGTGCCGATAAATTTGCCTCTTCCTTTAATTCCATCAATCAAGGTGTAATCCTGCTTCAGCACAGTTGGATTTTCTCTGCGGAACTGGGCGTGAAAATACTCAGTGTCCTCATCCAGCTCCTCCACCAGCATATAGTCGAATTGGTAAAAGAATGCCTCAATGCTCTGCGGATGCTCATTCGTAATGGTTACTTTGGCCGCTTGGCGGAAGGGCATGGCAAAGTAGCTGTTCATGCCGCCGACCGGATTCACCACTACCGGCAGTGAATTGACAACCGCCCGCGCCCCAAAGCCGTTGCAGAAGAAATCGCCCAGCGGTACTTCTACGGATGGTTGTTCTTCATTGTCCCAGTACATGCGCAGCACCAGATCGCGGAGGACGAACCAGCCCGATTCGGTCTGATCGGTAACGGTCATCCAGATATGCTGAATGATTCCGGGCCCTTCAATATCCACAAGCGTCGCGGTTTCTCCCTGCGCAAGCGAGATGAACGCCTTGCCTTTGCGGGCAACGCCCAGAGGGCCTTCCGCCTGTCCCCCTTGTCCCTTAAGACCTTGCGGATTCTCCGCTGTAATCGCTCTGCTCTTGCCTTTCATTCTGCCAAACAGCTGATTCATCGATTGCATGGTTTCATCTTCTCCTTATCCTTTGACTGCACCGTCAGACACGCCGGCCATCACATATTTATTCAGGAACAAGTACGTAACAATAATGGGAATAATGCTGATGCTGATTGCCGCGAAGGTCTGGCCCCAATCTGTAGCCCCGAAGGCACCGATAAATTCCTGCAGCCCGACGGCAATCGTCTTGTAGGCTTTATCATTCGTGAACGTATTGGAGAACACGAAGTCATTCCAGATGAAAATAAAGTTAATGGATGCCACCGTAATGGTTGTATTGATCGTAAGCGGTGAAACAATGCGGAAGAACACCTGATAGATGTTGCAGCCGTCAATCACCGCAGCCTCAAGGAGCTCGCCCGGCACATACCGGTAGAAGCTGGTGAAGATCAGAATGGACAAAGGCAGCGCAAAACCAACCTGCGGCAGGATCAGGGCCGGATACGAATTCAGCAGCCCGTAATCTTTGTACATAATGAACAGCGGAATGAGCGTAACCTGAATCGGAATCATAATGCCAATTGTAAAAAACAGCAGCAGCTTCGAATTCAGCCGGTTGATCATTTTGACCAGGGCAAAGCCTGCGGTCGCGCTCAGGAAGATGATCAATGCCAGACAGGCAAAAGTCACAATGGCCGTATTCTTGATATACAGCAGCAGGCTGCTCTCCCGGAATACACTGGCATAATTTTCAAACGACCAGGACGAAGGCATGGCAAACGGCTGGGTAGTCAGCTCGATGCTCGATTTGAAGCTGGACAGCATCAGCCAGACTACCGGATAGATTTGAATCAGCAGAATCGCAATGACCAGGATATACAAAAGAGAAGAGGAGAGCTTTTTTGTCGCTAGCATGTCAGGCATCTCCTTTCCTTGAATTAAAAATAGCCCGGATGAGCAGTACCGCGAGCAGACTTTCGATCACAATGAACACGGCAATCGAGCTTCCGTATCCATATTGGATAGTCGAGAACGCTTGCTTATACATATAGGTAGTAACCAGTTCTGTGGCCGACCCCGGCACACCGATAATATAAGGAATATCGAAGCCCCGCAGAGCCCCTGTGGTACACATAATCAAAGACAGGCTCAGCACATGCATAATGCTTGGAAGCTTAATATAACGAATCAGCTGCCAGCCGCTTACACCGTCAATCGTAGCCGCCTCTTCAATTTCTTTGGGGATCGCAATCAGCGCCGCATAAAAGATAACCATATACATCCCGATAAACCGCCACCCCTCGGGGATGGACACGGCGATCAGGGCCGTATGGGGATTGGAGAGCCAGGCGGACTGAAGATGGCTGAGGCCCACCCAGTCCAGGAACATATTCAGCAGGCCTAGAGGCTGAAGGGAATAGAAATTACGGAACATTTGCGCAATCGCTACGGTTACCACGACCGCCGGCAGATAATACAGTGTTCTGAAGATTCCTGCGCCTTTGGTAACATAAGAGAGCATCAGGGCAAAAAACAAGCCGATGAACACCTGCATAAATACTACAATGACCACGTAGACCAGGTTGTTTTGCACAGAATTCCAGAAATAGCTGTCCTTGAACATCGCGATATAATTATCAAAGCCGATGTAAGCCGGCTCCTGAATGCCATTCCACTGCTGGAAGCTGTATTTCAGAGACTGGATAATGGGGACGAAGACCGTACCGAGATAAAATATCAAAGCCGGCAGGATGAAAATCAGCCATGCTTTTTTGTCTTTAAGCACATTCATATAGGGTCACCCCGCTTCTGTAATCACGCTATTGTTGAAGGTCTCCACCAGGCCCTTAAGGGCCGGGCGGAGGTTTATCAGAATATAAGAATTAATCCACTTATTTGCCCGCTGTGTTCTTGGCAATGGCATCATCAATCTGCTTGGCAAAATCCTCTGGAGTCACAAAGCCCATCGTCAGTTTAGTAATGAGATCACTCATCACCGAGTTGGTGTTCGGATCAAGCAGAGTATCCCAAGGCTTGGCAAACTCTGAGCCGTAGTTGTCCATATCCTTTTTAATCCGCAGGAACAGCTCGGAGAATTTGGACTCGTCATCAATGGTGAATTTAAGCGGTGACATTTGTTGTTTGGCCACATAGACATCGCTGTAATTTTTCAGCACATAGCTCAGGAATTCCTTAGGCAGTCCATCGAATGTTTTCGCGGATGCTCCAAGTCCGATCCCGCTGTTGCCGAAGAATTCATTTTCCGGTGTGACCGCATTGCTGGTGGTTGGCAGATAGAAATAATCCACATTGCCTTTGAGTGCTTCCGGGAGACTTTCTTCCACGAAGGATGGAATCTCCCAAGTGCCCATATTGTACATGGCAGCCTGACCGTTCAGGAACAGATTTTTGGCTGTCGTATAGTCGGTTGTAGCGAAACCATCCTGAAAGTATTTCCCGATTTGCGAAGCAAAGTCAGCCGCCTGCATGCCTGCCGCATCGGACATTTTGGCTTTGCCCTGGCTCAGATCGCGGATGAACTGATTGCCCGTGGTCCGGAACGGGTACATTGCCGCATAACGCAATACCGGCCATACATCAACGCCGTCTACAGCGATAGGCGTAATTCCTTTGTCTTTGAGCGCTTTGCTGACCGCAAGCAGATCATCGAGGGTTTTCGGCACCGTCAGGTTGTTGTCGGCAAATATTTTTTTGTTATACCAGGTCATTTCCATATGGTATTCCATCGGCAGGAGATACAGGCTTCCATCCGGCAGCTCCTGGTATTTCAGCGCAGGCTCATAGAACTTATCATACAGCCCTTCGTCCTTCAGAAATTTCTCCATGTCCACCAGTAAACCCGCATTGACGAGCTCTTGGGCAAAAGGGTCGGCATCGCTGTCAATGAAATCCGGCATCTGCCCCGAAGCGACCAGCGTTCTGAGCTTGGTCAAGTAAGAGGGTCTATCCGCGGTCACCTGAAGATCCAGCTTAAAGCCGGGATGATCGGCGGCAAACCGGTCGGCAAGCTCCCGGACCGTCTGGACAATGGCCCCGTTCTCCGGTCTGGCCGAGAGCCAGGTCACCGTTTGCTCCTTAGGCGCATTCGATGAACCGGCGGTGTCTGTGTTTTTGTTATCCGTTGAGCTTCCGCAGCCCGCAAGAGCGGCCCCGGCCAGGGAGAAAACTGCAAGCCCAGTGAACACCTTTGACAATTTCTTTGTCATTGTAAACCCCTCCAATATATTTATCTTATAAATGCCGTGAAACCATCCTGTGATCAAAGCGCAGCAACCGTTTTTAGGGTAATGTTCTGAACGCTTACAGTACCTTCATTGGCAAAAAATCCAAAATGGCCGTCTTTGAAGTTATAGACCCGTGTAGTCATTGCAACTTCGTTATTGACGTAGAGGCATAAGATGTCTTCTTCCAGAATCAGCTGGAAATGAATCCGGCTATGGTTTGCAAAATGAAAAGGACGCTCCAGCTCAATCATTTGCGGCTTGTCCCCGGCAATTTGCCATTGAAAAAATCCCGGTTCTCTTCTCGGCCACATATCAAAGGTGATCCGGTTGTGAAAAGGATCAAACTTGATGAAATAACCATTGTCCAGCGCCTTGTCCGTACGAACTGCGATGCCAAAATCCTTTACATGCTGCCAATCCGTAAAGACGGCCTCAAGCATGACCTGAGCAGGCAGTGGGTTTAGCACACTATAAGCCAGCCCATCCGGGGAAGAGAGCTGCAGCCCGTCCGCCTGCCGAATGCAATTTTTCTCCGCTTGCGGAAGAATTTGTTCTTCCCTATTAAAATGTCCATAGATGGAAGACGGCATTCTCACCAGCAGTTCTCCCTGTTCGTTCTGATGCAGCTCATGGACAACGAGAGTACCCGCCCATTCCCAATCCCCGTAATCATTCGAGCCCTTCTTCGATGGAACCCAGCCAAAGGCGTACCGCTTCACACCATCCGAGGCTGTTTTGGCTGCATAAAATCCTCTGCCGTCAAAAGTGTCCAGCACCGGTGAGGTGTATAAGCCATCGATTGTTTTGCTCTTTTTATAATGGGTGACGAACTTCTCACTGAAGGTGGAGTAGACCAGGTAGTGCCATTCCCCCATCTTGAAATAATCGGGACATTCCATCGTGATGTACTTGTCCGGGCTGTAGAAGGGTTCACGGTATTCCCAGTTCACCAGGTCAGCAGAAGTCAGCAGCGCGATGCACCCGCCTCTTTTCTCGGAAGAGTTCATTTCCCTCGAAGTGACCAGCATCCAATATTCCTGCTTCTCTTCGTTGAAGAACACGAAGGGATCACGCCAGTCATATGGCTCATAGATCACTTCATCCCCGTACAGCTTGAAGCCGCGATCCTTCGTCCAATGAATCCCGTCGGTGCCCGTGGCCCGCAGCACCACTTGTAAGGGCTTACCGTTCTTGCAAAACGCAGGGTTCGGGTTATGGCCCGTGTAGAAAAGATGGTACATGCCATCCTTGTCTTTGACCACAGAGCCGGTGTACGCATTCCGGTCTGGAGCGCTTTCATCACCGTTCGGCAGAACTTCTCCGTAATCCTCAAAGTCAAGCCCATTTCTGGTGGCCAGCAAATTCCATGAGGTATGGTTGCCATAGTCCCCCCCCACTCTCTCGTCGTGAAGATAGTACAGCTTGTACTCCCCTTGGTCATAAAACGGAATTACGTCACCGACCCAGGCATTCGGGGGTCTGTAGAATACTTTTTTCATTCGTATCATCTCCATTAGTAAAACGTTTTACAAACATATAGTAACATAATTTTTATTCTTGTCAACGGTTACATTTATTTGTATAGTGAGTTTATAAGTAGATGACACACTAAGTGAAATAGGATTTGGTAAAACGTTTACCAATAATTTAAAAGGGGGAGGGCATCCTTTCCTGCCAGGAGGAGAACAGATCATGATCATTGGGGCGATTGAAGCAGGCGGCACAAAATTCATCTGCGGAGTAGGTAATGAGGAAGGTGAAATTCTGGACCGGATCAGCTTTCCGACGGAGACTCCAGAGGAGACCATTCAGCAGGCGGTTGCTTATTTTAAGGATACAGGGGCTATGGCTATCGGGATCGGTTCGTTCGGGCCGCTGAATATGGATCTTTCCAGCCCCTTGTACGGGCATGTGACCACTACGCCCAAGCGGGGCTGGGCAGGCTTTGATTTCGTGGGTTATGTGAAACGGCATTTCCCAGTGCCGGTCGGATTCGATACGGATGTGAATGCTGCTGCCTTTGGAGAGGTGAAGTGGGGCGCGGCTCAAGGATTGGACAGCTGCGTCTATTATACAATCGGGACAGGTGTCGGAGTGGGTGTGTATGCAGAGGGCAAACTGGTCCACGGGCTTGTTCATCCCGAAGGCGGACACGTGCTGACCCGCCGGCATCCGGGAGATGACTTCGAGGGGCTATGTCCATACCATGGCGACTGTCTGGAAGGTCTGGCGGCAGGACCGGCCATTGAGAAGCGCTGGGGTGTCAAAGGCTCGGCGCTGCCGGCGGATCATTCGGCGTGGGAGATCGAGGCGTATTATTTGGGCCAAGCCATCGCGGGTGTGATCCTGCTGTTGTCTCCAAAACGTGTGATCCTCGGCGGAGGCGTAATGCACCAGGAGCAGCTGTTTCCGCTGATCCGCAGGGAAGTCCGCCAGGCTCTGAACGGGTATGTGTCTGCGCCGGAAATCCTGGAGAGTATGGATGCTTATATTGTTCCTCCCGGCCTGGGCGACAATGCGGGCTTGTGCGGGGCTCTGGCCCTGGGGATCAAGGCCCTGCAGGAAGCTTAAGGGTCAGAAACGGCAGGAATGCAGCTGCAAAAAGCCGGAGGCTGCCCGGTATCAGATACGGGCAGCCTCTGGCATAATCAGAAAGCCTGGTGCTCTGTGAGATACCCATCCGGGTGAAAAAGTCCTGTTGTCTCGATAACAAAAAAGCCTAGAGCCGCAAGAGTTTTTGTCCTTGCGGCTCTAAGCTTTTAACCGAATTTCCCAAAAGTACACCAATTAGTACACCGATTAATTAATTGACGCTAAATTCTAGAAAATATGGGCTTTTAGATCTTTCACCTGATACGCCGCCGAATTCCATCAGACTGTTATAGGCTTACTCGTCCCTGACTGGCAGTCCGATGATGTCCGGCTTATTAGTCGTATAAGCTATTCCTTTGTCGGCGAGGCCACAAACAAGCGCTTATCGGCATTGACTGTCTCTTTTTCTTTATCCAAAAGCACGATGATGGCAGGCAATACGATTAAAGTGCTGAGCAAACATAACAAAGTGTCCATGACGGTTGATACTCCAAACAGTTTAACGACCTCAAAGTTGGTAAACAACAGGGCGCTGAAGCCACCCACGACTGTAAGCCCTGAGGCTGAAATGGCGCGGCCGACTTTGGTCATCGCCGTAATAATGGCTGTCTCGGTATCCATTCCGTTCGCCTTTTCTTCCAAATATCGTTCCATCAGTAATATAGTGAACTCTGTTCCGATTCCAAGTACTAGCGCACCAAGCACCGCGGTCAACGGATTAATGTCAATTTCCAGCATAAAGAGCAAAGCGGTTGACCACCCGTTGACCAGAATGATAGGTAAAAGCGGAAAGAACGCCCTTTTAACATTCCGGTAAACAATAAACAATCCGATCAGTATGGCCAGCAATCCAGAAATGAGCGAGGTATGCCGGCTGTCTGTCAGGCCGTTCAAGCTTTTCACCTGCAGCACCTGAATGCCAACCGGATTCGCACTTACACCTTCAGGAAGATCCATGTTTTGCTCCAGCTTACCCAGCAGCTTCTCCTGCTCCTGTGTGCTGATATTTTCCAGGTTAAAAACAATATGCCCCATTCGCCGATCTGCCGACAACAGCGGGGCGGTCATCTCGGAAGGCAGCTGCTCAAGCACACTCCCGATCACAGATGAATCTGCGGCGGCGATATTGGGCTGGACCGCCGACATGGCGCTAATGATACTTGAACTGCCTGTAATCTCGCGATTTTCCGTAACGGCACGTTTTTGGAAGGTATCCATCCACTTTATAACTTCAGGACGGGTCACGTCCTCTGCCTCAACCATCCAATCCAGGGTTAGCGTGCTGCCCAGAACCTGGCGAATCTCATTCATTTCGATAAGCGCCGGTGCATTCTGCGGCATCAGCTTCTCAATATTACTCTCCACATTCAGCTTGTGATCCACGGAAAATCCAGCTATTGCGATAACGACTGGAATCACCAGCATCAGCTTCGGCCGTTGAATGACGTTCTTCGCCAATGCGCCAAGACCGCGTTCAACCGCATTCCCCTTTTTCCCTTTGCGCAGTTTGATACCTTTACGGTCTCTCAGCACCAGCACCGGGAGCAGGAGGAGTAAGCTCACAGTGTACATTATGCAGACTCCCACCGCCAGCATCAGACCGAACTCCTTGATCATCGGCATTTCCGACAACAACAGCGTCATGAAGCCCGCCGCCATAATAATGACCGCGATGCCCACCGCCGGCGCCATATGTTTTACGGCATGGGTTACTGCTTTGGAGGAATCCTCTGTTTTAACCAACTCCTCTTCATAGCGGTTATGGAACTGCAGCGCAAAATCCGTCCCTAAACCAATCAGAATCGGCAGCAAGGCCATTGTCGCAATGCTCAGAGGCATGCCGATATAACCCATCAAACCAAAAACCCAGATCATGCCGGTCAAGACAACCGGCAATGAAAGAAGACGCCACCGGACGGGAAATACGACCAACAGCACAATGACCATCAGGACAATGACTGTGAGCAGCATCGTCACAATATCTTGCGCAATGAAGTCCTCTATTGTCTTAGAAATGGCCGGAATACCCGAAAATAAGGAATTGGAATGCTCTATCGGATGCTCCGCGATGATCCGCTCCAATTCGTCGGTCACCTCTGCCATTTGCTGCATCGTAAGTCCGCTGTCCAGCTGTATATTATATAGAACGCTTTGCCCGTCTTCGGGCAAGAGCGGTGCTACAGCTGATTGAGGAGTGCCGGACTCATCGAACAAGGCGTAGCGCACAAACGCCGTATTGGTTGCGGCCAACTCGCCAATCTCATTCATTTCCCGGATCTGCTCTCCATATTGAGCTGTAACCGCCTGTTCCACTTGCTGCTTCGCGGCATCCGCCGCCTTGGCCTGCTGTACTTCATCGCCCCCGCTTGCTTTCGCAGCCGCGGCACCCTCCGTCATCGCTTGCTGCACTTGCTCTGCAATCTGCTGTTGCATTTGCGTCATTTGCCGCTCAGCCTGTTCGGCAAACACGCCGGCCAAGGAAACCGGACTGGTCACCGAATATACTTTTTCAGCGGCAGCAAGCTCCTGCTGCAGCGCGTTCATCTCCCGAAGCGCATCACCATTCAGCAGCAGATTGCCTTCGCCGCGCAGGAGCAGCACCAGGCTTTCCCCTCCAAACTGCTTCTGAAAGCGCTCGTTATGAATCGAAACCGGATCATCCTTGGACAGCAGCATATCTACACTTGTCTTTACCTCAATACGGGTTAGTCCGTAAGCCATTCCCCCGGTAATCAAAGCCAGAATGACGAGCAGCAGAACCGCACGTTTGGAAATCAGTTTTCCGGCTTCCGAAGTTACATTTCTCAAGAACAATTCCCTCACTCCATTTCTATATATTTAATCTGTTTTGTAAAGCTTTTTTCCATTGTTCCAATGTTCGTGTCTTCCCGTCACCCCCTCCATAAATTCATGGCAGGTCACAATCTTGTCGGCCAAGCACACCACCCAGGTTTCCCTGAAGCGAGGGACGGCTGGTGTTAAAGGCCACATATGTTTGACAATAATATCCCGCTCGATCCTGTTGAGCGACAAGATGTCCTCAGCATTGCGCAATGCAGCCTTGGGGTGAGTGAAGCCATGCCATCTTCCTCCGGCAGCCGGATCATGCCAATCATATAAAAACAAATCATGAAGCAACCCGCCTCTGGCCGCCGAGCGATAATCAAGCTTACACTTCCGGCAAATTCGATAGCTCAGAAAAGAAACGGCCTGGGAATGCTTCAGACAGGTTGCCCGGCCATGCTGAATGAACATATCCATACGCTGCACCTGCTCAAGTGCAAGCAGGTCTGCAACGCAAGCGGAATATTCCTCGGCATCGGAGTGCCTGAGCGTAGACCGGGCCGCTGACTGACAGCGGAACCATTCCACGCTTATGGAAATTGCAGCGTCCAAAATGAAATACACCAGCACGCACCATGCTGCTGCCGTGATGATCCCCGCCGGAGGCATTTCAAGCATCCCCAATACAGCCGGATGCAGGAATTCCGTCAGCAGATAAGCAATCAAGCCCCAGAGCAAGGAATATTCCATACACACATATCCGCCGAGATTCCATTGATTTCCGCTGTAATCCCACCATTTTCGCTGAAAGACCTTATCCAATATCAGACCTGTGATATACTCCAGCCACGTAACAAGTACTGCTGAAACACAAATGAAAGCTATTCCGCGTACAAACGGATCGCCGATTCTAGCCCCCGTCCATTCCGCGACATGAATGATCAGCAGTGCACCGAAACCGTAAATCGGGCAAAAGCAACCAAACATAAACCCTCTATTCACAAAATGCTGTTGTCTTACACTGGCATATACGGTCTCCAGCAGCCAGCCGCCCAAAGCATAGACGGCAAACAATAAAAGTTCCGTGGAGAAATCCTTGCTCATCTGCCCCACTCCCATTTGAAAAAGAAATCAAAATACACAAAAGACCCAAAAACTATCAAGAAAAAAAACTCCACCTGCTGGAAGTAACTCCAGGGACCAGATGATGATGACCCGGCTTAGAAGCGGCCGGAGCGGAAAATAGCATACAACAGCCAGGCGAACATCAACAGTGAGATTACAGTGCCGATTTCCAGCATCGGCAGCCTCCACAGCATCGTTTGCGCCCCGCTGATGGAGGAGCCGATAATCAGGCCGAGCAGCACGAGGCTAAGCGCAAGCAGCACAATGCTGAAGGACATCTGATTGCTTATCCGATCCAGCTTCTTCACCAATTGCTCAAGCTGCGGAGAAACCACTTCCACTTGCATCTTTCCCTTGCGCAGCATTGCACTTAACCGGCCCATAGTTCCGGGCAGTTCACTCGCGATCTGGAAGTATTCCGGGACATCCTCCAGCATGTTCTTCAGAAAGCTCCAGGGGTTCAGGCGTTCCAAAAACAGCCTTTTCCCAATCGGTTCTGCGACATCAAACACACTGAAATCCGGATCAAGCTCAGCTACCACCCCTTCGGTAGTGAGAATGGATTTTCCAACCATGGTCAGCTCGGAGGGAATACGAATCCGGTGCTTAAAAGCCACACCGAATAAATCATTAATCATTTCTCCCAAACGTACCTCTTTTAGAGGAACATCGTAGAACTTGGTCCGCATCTCCTCTACATCCGCGTACAGCTTCCCCCGGTCCACTTCTGCAGGGATCATACCCAAATGCCCGATGGCACGCATCACCCCCTTGGAGCTTCTGTTCCGTAAAGCGATAATAAAGGAAGCAAAATGTTTTTGTGTATGAGCGGATAGCCGCCCCACCATCCCGAAATCCAGAAGTGCAATCTCTTCCCCGGGGAGAACCAGAATATTGCCGGGATGGGGATCGGCATGAAACACACCGTCAACCAGTATTTGCTGAAAAATAGCATCTGCAATCCGTTCGGCCACTACACGGGTCCGTATGCCCTGCTTCTTGAGCTGCGATGTATCCGATAGGCGTATGCCTTGGATATACTCCATGGTCAATACTTTTTGGCTGGAATAAGGCCGGTAAACAGCTGGAATGCGTACATGCCTCATTTTGTCCGCCGCGCGGGTAAAGCGTTCCAAATGAGCAGCCTCCTGCCTGTAATCGAGTTCAGCAAGCAGACCCTGGCCCAGCTCCTCCACCACCTCGGTCAAACGGTAGCTTGCCGACCAACTGCCCCGGCGGTCGGCAAGCCGCGCCAGATCTGCCAAAATATCCAGATCTGTTTCGACAATTGCGGAAAGCTGTGGCCGCTGAACCTTGACTGCCACTTCCTTGCCATCAGCCAGAACAGCACGATGAACCTGCCCGATTGAGGCGGAAGCCAGAGGTAACGGCTCAAAGGTTCGAAAGAGCTGCGACATGGGAGCCCCCAATTCCTCTTCAATCACTCTGGATACGTCGGCATAAGGAAACGGAGGTACGGCATCCTGAAGCTTAGCCAATTCCTTTAAAACGGGCTGCGGAACCAAATCCGGCCGGGTGCTTGCCAGCTGTCCCAGCTTGATGAACGTGGTACCCAGTTCTTCCAGCAGCAAGCGGATACGCTTGCCTGCGTTGTCCCAATCCATTGCACCATTTGCGGCAGCAGCGGCCTCCCTGCTATTGCTGTAGACGATAAATTCGAATCCGCTGCGGGCAAGTGCCGAACTGATCGTCCGGTAGCGCTGCAATTGTCTGAATTTTTTTTGCGCCCCCAATCCGGCACCCCCGTTAGTTGTTTAGACCTTTACTTTGTTCAAGCGCAAGCACACGAAGCTTTAACTGCTTAAGCTCCTCCAAGGCAGCCAAGTTTTCTTCCGACAAAATCGCCTGAACCCGTTCGGTAATTCTTCCCTCCATCCGCTGCTCTTCTTCTTTGCGATGGATAAGCTTCTCCGCCAGTGCGCGGGCCTCCAGACGTCCCACCTCTCCTTTTTTCACCAATTCACTCACGGTTAGTTCGATTTGTTCCTTACCCGCAGCCGCGAGGCCAATCCCCAGCATTATCGCTTTTTCCAACGCTGTTTTCATTTGTTTCCAGCTCCTTTGATGAGATGATTTGCTTTTGCTATACGGATTTGCCGCTGAAGCTCTTCTATACTTTGTTCCGCAGCGTCCTCGCCCGCCTTGATGCATTCCTGTGATTTGGTAAAGTCAAAGGCCGCGAAAGTTCCAACGTCAGGCCGGATCACAAAGTCTGCCAGCTTCAGACTGGCATGCTTGCGTTCCGCCGTCATCAGGCTGTACGAGCGATACACCACTTCGACCATATTGCGCGGCGGCTTTTTCTCATGTTCTCTCGCCACGTCTACGGCAATGACAAAGCAGGTATCCTCAGCCAGCGCTTCCTCCACCGGCAAATTGTTCAGTACCCCACCGTCCACCAGCATCTGATCTCCATCCATCAGCGGCGCAAAAACACCCGGAAATGCGGTGGTTGCTCTGAGGACAGTGCCGAGATCCCCTTGATCCAGCACCACCTGCTTTCCTATCATCAGATCAACTGCGATTGCTTTGAATTCAACCGGGAATTGTTCGATCGGCAAGTCGTGTTTGCCGTGCCTTTGCAGCAATTCGTTGATCGTATTATGGACCGCATTGCCGGCAAGCAAGCCACGGTGACGGATACCAAAATCGATCAAACGATATTTTGGTGTACTGAGCAACAATTGTTCAATATCTCCAGCGGAAACACCTGCTGCGTACAAGCCTCCAATTGCCCCGCCCATGCTTGTGCCTACAATACGGTCTATCCGGATTCCATGTCGCTCAAAAGCTTTCAATACGCCCAGATGTGCCAGCCCCCTGACTGCTCCGCCGCCCAGAACAAGTCCTGTTTTCCCCATATTGCACTCCATTTCTACTCGTTTGACTTTATCCCAGAATAATTTGTATGCTCATTACTGTCCGCAGACGCTGTTCCCGGCATAATTGGACGATGCGCTACATAATGCCGCCATTGCGCATAAAAGTGGTACAAAAAGGTTCCGGTAAGCATTGCAGTGCCTATGGACAAATCGCGAACCACCAGCCACAGCAGGATCGTAAGAATAAGGCAGTACATCAATCCAACGCTGCCCGAAAAAAACAAGTGCTTGATATTCTCCGGGTCCTGATGATGCTTAAGATGCACCTTCTTCAACACAGTTAATGCGTAATGATGATGTACATAACGGTGCGCGAAATGTTCAAAAACAGCGAACAGTACGGCCCCGAGGATGAAACCAATAGACGTCCTAATCCAATCGAAGTAAATGCAGGTGAGCGCAATCCCTATAAAGCTCATATTCACGTTGAAACGGACAGTAGGATGGTTATAAAACTCCTCGTAGTAATTCACAGACAACCCTCTTTCAAAAAAACATAAAAGACCCAAAAACTAATGAAAAGCAGAAGCTTTGTCAAGCTAAAGCTTCGTGCAGCATATTTGACAACAATCTTTGGTCCTGATTCGACAGTTGATTCATGATGCGGAGAAATTCGGATACCAGTTCTGTAAACTCGGTACCAAGCTCCTCATTGATGGCTTGAATAATGGTGCCGAGAACCGTCCCCACAAACATCAGGGTTCCATTCTCGCTGCCCGGTGTTTTGCTGACCACCAGACGGATCAACGTTTCTGTTTTGCCGCCAAGCTTCTTTACATAAACAAGCAGCAGGCCGAGAATATAGCCGCAAAACTCAATGCTGGATGCCTTCGAAGGAATTTCGTTCATCACTTTTCGGATCAGATCGTTAACATTGCCATTCTTTACGTTTTGCAGCAGATCGCGGATATGCGCCACCGTCTGCTCCCAGTCCGCCGGATGAAAGGAATCGCTTCGGTTCTGCTTGAACAGCTCGGACGCCTTGACCGTGGGCGAGAACACTACCTGCGAACGGCCGGTTTCCTTGGAATTCACTTCATAGCTTCGTGTTACAAAGCCAAGCTTTTCAATTTCCTTCAGCATGTCATAAGCAGTCCATTTACTGACTCCCAATGAACGGGCCAGTGTCTCATAATGAATAGGCAAACGGGTTCGCTGATACAGCTCAACCAGTTGCCCCAATAATTGCAACCGTCTTTTTGTAAGCGCCATGGATGTTCACCTCAAGGGTTTTTTGGTTTTTTGTGTATTTTAATATTACCACTCACTTCCTTCGCCCGTCAATCTGAGACTAAGGTATAATTATGTTTTTTAGTTTTTTGTGTCCGAGAAGGATTTCCTCGTTTATCTTCAAAAGCCGCATATCCCTCTTGCCGATATTGTCTCATCCAATGTTTAACTCGATCTTTGTCATACACTCCGAGATGCTCCGGATAATATTTAATCTCCTGCCCCTTGATTGCCAAGCAATGGTATAATTATGAGGTTATGCTTAAATGGTTCTCTTTTACGAATATTGTGATGGCTATCGGTCCAGGCTTTCTGTGGAATGAACGAAAAAGTCGGAACGGAAGCTCGGTGGGGTTGGCCATTGTCATTTTACTCGGGACAATTAATACCTTCTTACCAGCAGGTTAGGGCATGTTTACAACAGCGTTGCCACAAACCTTCGATCATATCTGGTTTTATCTGACTGGAATGATCGTATCAGCTTTCGCCCACCGAAATTTGATCATGATTGCAAAATTCCCAGCCAAAAAAAGTTTGAAAGACAAAAAATGATCTGGTGATTAACACAAAGCTGCTAAAGATCAGGCGGAGCTCTACTACCAGTTGCTCCACCTGAGTACTTTCCATTTTTAAAATTATCAGCTACATAAGCGATGTTTTTATTTAGATCGTATCCATATTGTAAGTATTGAGAATAGGGTTTCTGAAAGGCTTATAACCCCTAGAGAGTTTCTATCTTCACCCGTTTAAACTCCGCCACACCCTGACTGACGAATATGGCAAGCTTTCCTTGCTGAATATCATACATTCTGGCACTCATCGCCACATCTCCGCCAACATAAATTTCGCAAATCGTGCCGTCAATAAACATCTTCAGCTCATATTCCTGTTCCGGCAGCAGCTTGAGCGGACGTTCCAGCTCCACATCATAAGGGAAGGTTTTACCGCCCTCTTCAGATTGCATAATCGGCCCACGGAAGGTAATTCGGCTGCGCTGGGGCTCCAGCGTGATATAGTAGGCATAATCAAGACTTTCGCCTGCCCGAAGCATGAAACCCAACCCCTGGGTCGACCCTGAGAAACGTATGGTTGTAGAAATCTTGCATTGATCGGGCAGCTCTTCCTGTGTGATACAACCTGCAAAGGCATAAGGAGATTCACAGAGCAGCACATCGTCCGTGATCGACCAGTCTCCGGTGATTCCCTCAAAATTCGCGGGTACCTGTTTGTCAAAAGCAGAGTCAACCGTTGCGGGAACGTTCACACCGAGCGTTCCATCCGGACGTTGAATAATTTCATGCACAATCATATTGCCGCCCCAATCCCAGGTGTCATAATCTTTGCCTGAGGCTTTAGGCGGATTCCAGCCGAACAGGTCGTCGTTCTTCGTCGGATTCCAGCCGAACAAATACCGCTTCTCTCCATCGGATACTGATTTAGCCGCATAATAAGCCCGTCCATCAAAAGCTTCTTCCGGCGGTGTAATCCATGGTCCGTTCAAGGAACGACTCATCCGGTAAAAAGTACCGAAACGCCCCGTATAGGAAGAATATATCAGATACCACCAATCTCCCATCCGGAACAAGTCCGGGCATTCATGTGCGCCTACATGCAGGTTCGGTGCATACAGCGGCTCACGGTACTCCCAATGCTTGAGATCCTTGGACGACAGCAGACCGGTGCAGCCTTTACGGTTCGTCGGTCCTTTTGCCAGGGCTGCAATCAGCATCCAATACTGGCCTTCTTCTTCATTCCAGAATACAAAAGGATCACGCCAGTCCGCCAGCTCATAAATTTCGCCATCCGGACCAAAAGTGTCTTCAGGAATCGGCTCCCATGTTCGCAGATCCTTGCTAACGGCATGGCAGGCGTACTGTTTCCCTTCGGGAAAGATACAATAGAACATATGATAGACATCGTCCACTTTGAGAATATGGCCGGTTCCGCCTTCGATCTTGCAAGCTCCATCTTCTCTGTAATTCACGAAATCTTTCGTGCCAAGCAAATGCCAGCCATGATCAAGACCTTCCCGGTAGTTGTCTCTCCACCCGTGCAGATAGAACAGCTTAAACTCTCCATCTTCGTAATAGGGAATAACGTCCCCTACCCAAGCATTATCCGGACGATAAAAAAATTCCTTCATTAATTATTCCTCCCGTTGCTCTAAGTGGCTAAGCATTCATTTAGTGAAAAAGAGAAAGCCGGAGTCATGGCCAACGCTGACATCACCTTGCTTCTCCGGCTTTCTTTTGCAGTTATTTATTTATTTTGATCTTCGCATGCTCCAGCTCGCTGCCCGTAACCTGTGCCTGCAGTTCCTTTAATACTTCTGCGGGGACTTCGATTTCCACATCTGTATTTTTAATCTTCAGGGCATTCTTGCCGTCATTTGCAGCAGTGGTCACAGGGAACAGCACCTGCCGCTCTCCCTTTGCCATTTCAAATGACAAGCTGTTCTGGCTCTCCGGTTTGTTTGCCGGAATCACAGGGCTGCTCGGAGGACTAGTTGGGACAGCTGTTCCGGTTGGACCAGTCGGTCCAGTTGGGCCAGTCGGATTCTGCACCTTAACCGGTACATTGAAATCATCGACGTTAATATGTCCGAAGCCGCCTGTGGATTGGTCAACCACCTTAATATAGAGCTCCTCGCCGATATACTGTGAAGCATCCCAAATTTTCCGTTGATACTCCTCGTAATTGGTGGCAGTCTCTTTAAATAGCTCTTTGCCGTCCGATGCCCGGACCAGCGCAACATAGAGCTTATCGATATCACGCCCGCCGCTGACCAGGAAGTTGAGCTTGCCGTTCCCGCCTAGGACAAAGGGCTGCGACTTCAGCGTTCCCGTTAAGCTGTCACCGCCGGCTGCCTCGTTGAAGCCCCACAAATGATAGCCGCCCGGAATTTTATGCGACGGATTGAAGTAGATCGTGTCCCAGAAGAACTTGGCATCGGTCACATGGACATCCTGGAAGGCGTTCCCTTCCGTAATCCAGCCTGTTAAGTCGCCTGTGGCAAAATCATGGTTAGGCAGATCCGTAATATCGGTGTACACCGAGTTATCCCAGTTGTCAGGAACATCGACCGGAGCAGCCGGATCACCCGTCAAGGCATTCATATTCCATACTTCCATCGACTTGACCGTTATATCTTTGTCGCCCCAGACCTGCAAGCCCAAGGAATCGTATCTTCCTACATAGACGCGGGTTGTCAGCTTTTTCTTGTAATTGGCAAAGGCTTCAACAACCGAACGGTCGAGGAAAATATGCAGCTTCAAGTTCTCTCCGTCCAGATCCACGTATCCGCCTTGGATGCCGTCCACGCGCACATCCGGATCAATGCTGCTCTTGGTCCGGTCCACATTGAACGTCCCATTCGTCTTGTCATAGTAAATCAGCGTTTCCTCCTGGCCGTTATCGGAGCGCCGCACTTTGAGACCGAACTTCTGGGCTTCACCCGGATCAATTTCCATCACGATCTCCAGCATGTCGCCTTTGACATTGTGGATCAATTGATTGGCAGCAGCCAAATTTTTGTCCGTGAAATCAACTACCTTATCTCCCCGGAGACTCTGCAATTCTTGAATGGGCTCAATGCGCAATTTATCATGGCCGTCCAGGCTTAGGGAAACTGGCAGTGCCAGATTATGAGCCCATCCAGCCTGATATTCAGCCTGCGGCGTTCTTACATTTTGCACCATAGAGTATACGACCGTTCTTCCGTCAGGTGTAACCATCCCGCTCTCTGCGGTCAAATAACCATCCCCCACATCCATTTTGGAGGGAGCGTCCTGATCAGGTATAAACTTGAAGTTATCTCTATCCCAGGTGCCTATCCAGTAAAAGACCTCAACATCTCTTAGCACATCGTTTGCCGGCGGAACCTGCTCCGGTTTCTCATGCGGGTTGATCATGAAAATATACTTCTGCTTGCCTGTGCTATCCTTGCCTACCGGCAGCAGCACCGGCAGTTCCCATACCGTGCCAAGCTCCGGATACAGGCTTCTGTCACTGACGTATAATGGCCCCTTATACTCCCAGTTGTACATATCGTCGGATACGTATACCAACGCTGTACCGCTGCTGAAATCTTTAAGACCAGAGGTTACCAGCTGATACCACTTGTCTGTCTCTTTGTCATACCATACAAACGGGTCTCTGAACTCGTTATGAATACCGTTTCCGTTCTGCTCTGTAACCGGTTCAGGATATTTCTCCCACTTCTCCAGATTAGGGTCCGACAAATCAGCCGGCGTTGCAAGCCCTGTTCTTTGGTTCGGTGACAGAGAGTCATTGCCGGCGGTGTAGAACAGAACAGGATTGCCGTCACGGTCATATGCTGCACTGCCTGACCATACTCCATCCGGGTCAAGGGTGCCTGCTTCAGGCGCAAGTGCAGGTCTTACATTCTCCCAATGCACCATATCGTCGCTTACCCAATGTCCCCAGTGGATTTGATGCCAGTATGGACCTTGCGGGTTATGCTGATAAAATAAATGGTATTTGCCGTTATAATAAATCGGTGCATGCGCTTCATTCATCCAGTTTTGCGGAGGCATCGCATGGTACTGAGGACGGTGCTGATCACCATCGAATACACTAGGGTCCTCATCAATATCGCCGTTTGGAATTTCCGGAACCGAACCGCCATGAAGTGTCTTTACACTCTCATATTCAGCAAGGATCTCCTGACTCGTAAGCGCTTTGTTCTGGAGTTTCACTTCATCGATGAGTCCGCTGAACATATTGTAGGAGAACAATCCCGCAAACTCTGTAGATCTATTGTTTTTTCCGATAATCAGGTTTTCCGTAGAAGGGGTAATCGGAACGTTGACAGGGGTTGCCCCAGAAGCTACTTCCTGACCATTTAAATATAATTTAATGATTCCGTCCTTTTTGTCGAACGTAGCTGCTACGTAATTCCATTTGTATTTTTCGAGCGGATGGTCTTTGACCCATACCTGAATCCACTGTCCGCTAATTCCGACCTGCATTGACCATGTGCCGTGCCGGTACATCCCCAAAGCAAATCCTTCTGTCTTATCCTGATCGGACTGGTTCACGATCGCAGACAGCTTGTTTCCGTCTCCCCATTCATAGCTGCGCGGAGCGACCCAAGCTTCAAGGGTTAACGCGTCACTTACTGGAACGGCATCCTTTGCGTTGACCTCGATATCATTTGAGTATCCATCGAATAGCAAGGCGCCGCCTTTTACTCCGCGCGGAGTCCATCTTGGATCTTTGGAGTCCATATATCTGGCGTTATTAAATACGTAGTTTACATCATGCTCAAGATTGCTTACTTCCTCAAGCGCCTTTTTTCCTGCGCCTTCATCCAGATTCATGTAGAAAATGGTTCCCGTACTATTCGCTTGAAAAGCGTCAACGGAGATACGTGCTTGATTGGATTGATCGATAACTTTGACATAAAGCTTCTTATTGTAGTGCTTCTGCATTTTCCAACTAATCTTCTCATTCGCATGGACATCCCCGGTCTTCTCAAGCAACGTGTTAGTGCTGGCATCATATAATGCGACGTAGGCTTCCTGCGGATTGACGATGTCTACAACAGTGAAGTTAATTGTCCCGGTCCCTCGAAGCGTAAAGGTATTGGAGGTAATCGAGCCCTGTCCTTCCAAGGAGGATTTGGCATAATAGTTACCTTCTTTACCAGCTTGGGCATCATCGTTCACTTGAAAAGCATTACCTTCAACGGTCCAGCTCGCTAAGTTCCCGGTTTCAAAACCAGGGTTCTGGATTTCCGTCGGCATAATGTTATCTGCCATGACTCCTTCTTCCGGTACGAGTTCATTGAAGGTGTGGAAGGCGTCCGCAAAGATTACTCCCCAATCCGCGTGCCCATTATCGACGATCTCCACATACAGCTTCTTCCCGATATACTTGGAGAGATCGGCTTTATACTGCTCCATATTCGCAAGTCTCAGACCCTGTGCTGGATACGGGAACCCGGACTCGCTAAATTCGGTGTTGCCGTATCTGGCAATTAAGTCTCCTGTATCCGCATTGATGATGTTCACGTACACTTGATCCGTATGCTTGCCTCCGCCCAGTCTGAAGGTAATCCAGCCTGTTCCGCCCAGCTCGAAGGTGCTGGAACGAAGCTTACCGGTCGCAGTCTCGTTATACTTCAATCCGTTTAAATGATAAGTGCCTTCCTGGTTATACGGGATTTGTTCAACCCAATAGGTGGTTTCGTCCGACACGCTGTTCGGACCGAACGCATCGCCTTCTACAACCGTCCAGCCTGTTAAGTTACCGGTTTCAAAGCCGGGATTTTCGATTTGATAGCGTTTGAAATCCGGCTTGATATCCGTGGCGGCAATTCCTTCCGCAGGCTCGGATTCATGGTACATGAAGAAGGCGTCCGCAAATACCACTCCCCAATCGTTGGTTGCATTATCGACGATTTCCACATACAGCTTCTTGCCCAAATATTCGGACAGATCCGCCTTATATTGCTCCATATTGGCAAGCCGCAAGCCCTGATCGGGATTCGGGAAGCCAACGTCAGCGAAGGCGCTATTGCCATACCGGGCAATCACTTGACCCGTCTGGGCTTCCACGATATTTACATATGCCTTGTTTGGATTTTTGGCACCGCCAAGCTTGAAGCTGATCCAGCCGCTGCCGCCGAGCTCGAAGGTGCTGGAACGAAGCACGCCGGTCGCAGCCTCGTCATGCTTCCAGCCGTTTAGATGATAGGACCCTTCCTGGTTATACGGGATTTGTTCCGCCCACCAAGTGGTTTCGTTCGATACGCTGTCCTGACCGAACGCTTGGCCTCTGACAACCGTCCAGCCTGACATATCCCCAGTTTCAAAGCCTGGGTTTTTGACTTCATAGGGACTGTTTGATTCAATATCCGGCTTAATATCCGTGGCAACAATGCCTTCCGCAGGCTCGGCTTCATGGTACATGAAGAAGGCGTCCGCAAAGATCAGTCCCCAATCCGAGGTTGCATTGTCGACGATCTCCACGTACAGCTTCTTGCCCAGATATTCAGAAAGATCTGCCTTATATTGCTCCATATTGGCAAGCCGCAGGCCCTGAGCGGGGTTTGGAAAGCCAACGTCGGCAAAAGCGCTATTGCCATACCGGGCAATCACTTGACCCGTCTGGGCTTCCACGATATTTACATATGCCTTGTTTGGATTTTTGGCACCGCCAAGCTTGAAGCTGATCCAGCCGCTGCCGCCGAGCTCGAAGGTGCTGGAACGAAGCACGCCGGTCGCAGCCTCGTCATGCTTCCAGCCGTTTAGATGATAAGCACCTTCCTGATTGTACGGGATTTGTTCCGCCCACCAAGTCGTTTCATCCGATACGCTGTCCGAACCGAACGCTTCACCTTTGACAACTGTCCAGCCCGTCATATCCCCGGTTTCAAATCCCGGATTCTGGATTTGATAGACTGTATCCGTAACTGACAACCCCCCGTCAGCCTTGGGAATTTGATAGACCGCATCCGTAACCGGCAATCCCATGTTCACCTGTGGACTGAGTGCTCCCTCAACATCAGCCTTGGTTTGGGCTGCGGCCGGGATTCCGGGAGCTACAAGCTGAAGAACCATAACCCCTATAACCGTTCTGGAGATCCATGCTTTACTTCTTTTGGCTTCTCTCATCAACGAGCCTCCTTCGTCTTTTCTTATTCATGCAAACATTCATACGTAATTTTGAAATGTCTCTCCTTATACAAGGATGCATAGTCATGAAGTAAGAGAGGAGTGAAAGAAGCGTTTCCATTCCGAGGGGTGCAAAGTGGCTTAAGTGTTAGTTACATTACCCATAGGGTATAGTAAGGAGCGCCTAGGCGCTCACGTTACCATATGGATTGCATATCCCATATTTCCATGGACTTAACCAGCAGTTCCCCATCACCCCAAATCTCAAGTCCCAGTGCATCCTTACGGCTCGGGTACACCCGGGTCGTCAGACTTTTCAATCCGTTGGCATACGCTTCGACCATGGAGCGGTCCAAATAGACGTGCAGCTTCAGATTTTCTCCCAGCAGCTCCAGCTTACCACCCTGAACCCCGCTGCATTTTTCTCCCGGATGTTGGGTCGTTTTTGTCCGGTCGGCCAAGAGCATGGTCTGCTTGAGATCATAATACAACAGGGTTTCTTCTTCCCCATCCGGTGATTTTCGGACCTTGATTCCGAATTGAGTAGCACTGCCTGGCTCTATCTCCAGATGAATCTCAAGCATGTCGCCTTGTACATCCCCCAGCAGCACATTAGCTTCAGCCAATGACTTGTCACGGAGGGATAGCCGCTTGGCGCCCCGCAGCGATTGAAGCTCCTGAATCGGCTCTATTCCCAACCGCCCGTCTTCTCTTAAATACACGCTTAACGGCAATCCTCCGTTATGAGCCCAACCCGATTTGTATTCCAGCTCGGACGTACGGTCACCTTGGGCAATTGTGAACACAATATTTCTGCCCGTTTTCGGATCAACCATACCGCTTGGGCCGGTAAAATGAAAATCGCCGACGTCAATCAACTGCGGCTCCTCTTGATCTGGTATGAACGATAGGTTTTGCTTGTCAAGCTGCCCCATCCAATAGAACACCTCGACATCTGCTCCTTTTCCCACAGGGCTGACCAGCAGGAGATACTTGCTCACACCTTGCTTGTCACTGCCCAGAGGAAAAAATACAGGGAGCTCCCAGATCGGCCCAAGATAAGGAAACTTCTGAATATCCGCTTCAAAAAATGGCCCTTTATACGTCCAATTCAGCATATCCTGCGAGGCAAACGCCAATGCTGCTCCGCCTCCGCCTTCGATCCCGGACCCAACCAGAGCATACCAGCCGTCGTCATCCTTCCACACAAACGGGTCCCGGAAATCCCCGAACGCACCTATACCCTTCTGCTGTACGATGAGCGGCTCCGGATGTTTGGTCCACCTAACCAGATCAGGATCTCCATCTGCAGAATAGGTGCTTCTGGCAAGCGCCACACTCTGATTCGGCGAAGCACTGTCATTGCCCGCTGTAAAGAACAAGACAGGCAGACCGTCTGCATCATAGGCCGCGCTTCCCGACCAGATTCCGTCCGGTGCAAGCTGATCCTTCTCGGGTGCCAAGGCCACAGGCAGATCACGCCAATGCACCAGATCCTTACTTACCCAATGTCCCCAATGGATCTGATGAAAGAACGGCCCAAGCGGGTTATGCTGATAGAACAAGTGATATTGCCCGTCAAAATAGATCGGCGCATGGGGTTCGTTCATCCAATGGGCCGGCGGGCTGACATGATATTGCGGTCTGTGCCGGTCCGCCAGCAGGGGTGTACGATCCAGCTTGATGTCATCGTACTTTAATTGCGGCCGCACGCCTCCGTGGGAATCCAGCACTTGCCGATATGAAGCGGCCACCTCTTCAGCGCTCAGGGCCTTGTCATAAATCTTCAGTTCATCGAGCATACCACTGAACATGTGAAGACTGAACACTTCCGCCAGCAGGGTACTGTGATTATTCTTGCCGATGAGCACATCAGTGTCCGCAGCTTCAGCCAGGCGGGAACCGCGGGGCAGGTCAGCCGAAGCGATTTCACTGCCGTTCAAATACAGCTTGATTTCGCCTTGATCCCCATCGAATACGGCATTCACATAAGACCATTCATTTTTGGGAAGTTCATAGCCTTCCGGAGACCACAGCTCTTTCCAGTCCCCTCCCTCCAGTCCAACTTGGAAGGACCATGAGCCGTGACGGAACATGCCGAGCAGATACCCCTGCTTGCGATCCGCGTTGTAACGGTTCACAAGAGCGGCCAGTTTGCCCCCTTCCCCCCATTCATAGGAGCGGGGTGCAACCCATACTCCGATGCTTAGCGCAGAAAGATATTTCGGCCCGCCATCCGAAGCTCCCACATTAACCGGATGGGCAATATAAGTCGAGTAACCGTCGAACAGAAGCCCGTTTCCCATTGCTCCTTGTCTCCACTGCGGAGGGGAGGGTTCGGTAAACTCCGCTTGGTTAAATACATACTGAATGTCATCCTTGACTTGGGATACGCTCTCCAGAGCGGTTGCTCCGGTTCCTTCATCGAAGGCCCAGTACATCATTAGCCCGTGATTATCGATGATTTCGCTCATACATTGACCCTCCTGGATACCTGCTCTGTGCTGTTCCCGGGCTTATAAATGGAATTAAGCGTATGGATATGAAGCGAGTTCAGTTCAGCCCTCCCTGACTCCGTGCTTATCCAGACACTGTCGATCGGGTTATCCGGGAAAATCTGATCTGTCAGCGCAACCAGTCCTTCACCCGCAAACACTTCAACAGCGCTGCGGTCCAGCCAGATACGCAGCTTGATGCTCCCATTCTCCGGAGCAACTCTGGCACCATGCTTGCATGCAAACGACGGGTTGAAATCAGTCAGACCCGATTTCGACCGGTCGATGAACAGCCATTCGCGGACAGGATCATACCCGATAATGGTCTCACTCTGCCCGGAGGACTTTAATTGGATATGAACCTCGTCTCCGGAGCGGATATCGATGTTCGCTTCAATCTCCAGCAGATCATTGTTAGTCTTGTGAATAAACGGGACCTCCGGTGTAACCGCTACACCATTCCAGGAGAATGACTCTTCACGCAGTCGCTCTATTTCCTGGACAGGCATTTGAGTAAGAGCTACACTTCCGTTCCGGCTGGTCAGCGACAACACGCGGGGGAGAGTTGCTGCACCCCGCCAGGAAGCAGTAGGCGTCTGGTTAGCATACCTCCAGTTGCTCATCCATCCAATGATCACGCGCCGTCCGTCCTCTTCCGGAATGTCTGACCAAGACACTGCCGCGTAATTATCCCGTCCCTCATCCAGCCACAGCACCGTATCGGGAGCATTCTCATTTACAAATTTCCAGCCGTCAAAGCTTCCAATGTAATATTGGGTTTTGGAGCCTTCCGGATAATCCGGGTTGTCTCCGATACTGACGATCAATACCCACTTTTTCCGATTGGACCCGTCTATTGGTAATTCAAATAAATCCGGACATTCCCACACACCATAATGAGAACCATCCGACTTCCCGAATTCGCTGGCAAAATCCCAGTCCTTCAAGTTAGCAGACCGATAAAAACGGATATGATCGCCACACGCAAGCACCATTACCCAGACGCCGGCTTCCTCCATCCAGAAGACTTTGGGATCGCGAAAGTCGGTGATTCCGGTGTCGGACAGGACCGGATTTCCCGTGTAAAACGTCCAGCTTCTGCCCTTGTCCTTACTGTACGCCAAGCTTTGACGCTGTCTCGGTCTGTCTGAATCCGGGTATATATCCGCATGGGTGAATATAGCCACCAAGCCGGACCCGCCATCAAAGAATCCGCTGGTATCCTTCCAATCCACAACTGCGCATCCAGAGAAGATGGCACCGTTGTGATCCGGTGACATAGCTACAGGAAGTGTCTCCCAGGCCACCAGATCCTTGCTCACCGCATGTCCCCAGTGCATAGGCCCCCATACGGTGCTTTCGGGATGGTGCTGGTACATCAAATGGTACTCTCCTTCAAAGTAGACCATTCCGTTCGGGTCATTTAGCCACATAGCTGGTGGTGAGTAATGGAATTGAGGCCTATAAGATTCTTTGGAGTAATCCGTGCCGGCCGACTGGACTAATGCAGCAGCCTGCTGATAGGTTGGAATGGCAGGTATGGCTCCTTTTCGTGTCGTCACCAGAGCACCTACTGCATTAGCGAAGTTTACAATGGGAATCCAGTCCTGATCTCTGATCTGTTCGATACTGCATCCTCTCTCGAGCAGCTGATACAGGAAACCGCCAAGGAACGCATCTCCCGCTCCGGTGGTGTCCACGGTATCTACTTTGTAACCGGGAACATCCGCCCATTTGGAGCCGGGACCGAACCGGACGAAGCACCCTTTTTCAGCCTTGGTCACCAGGACCACTTTCACCTTGAACTGGGCCTGAATTTGACGGGTACCCTCTTCCAAATCCGTGATTCCCGTAATAAACTGAAGCTCCTCTTCGGAGATTTTAACTATATCCGCAAGAGCAAGCCCTTCTTTGATCCTGGTCTTCGCCTCCCCCAAATCCCGCCAGAGTGCAGGTCTCAGATTGGGGTCAAATGAAATCAGGGCTCCATTCTCTTTTGCATGAATACACGCTTTTAGGGTTGCGCTTGCCGAAGGCTCATGGGTCATCGATACGGAGCCGAATTGAAAGATTTTCGTACCTTTGATCTGTTCCAGGTCTACATCATCAATTCCCAGAAGCATATCGGCACCAGGGTTACGGTAGAAGCTGAATGAACGGTCGCCGTCTTCTTTGAGATGGACAAAAGCCAGCGTTGTTTTAGCACGGCTTTCCTTCACCAAACCTTTGGTACTCACGCCATTATCCCGCAAAACCCGGGTAAGATACTCCCCAAATTGGTCTTCACCGACCTTGCCGATAAATGCCGTGGATTTCCCAAGTTTGGCCAACACAACAACCACATTCGCAGGGGCTCCGCCGGGATTGCATTCAAACAGCTGCTCTCCCTTTTCAGACAAGCCTGCAGGAGTAAAATCAATCAGTACTTCTCCTATTGCTGTAATATCAACCATATGGTTCTCCACTCCTAGTCCATCATTTATATATAAAAACATATGTAGCAAGCCTGACTGAAGCCTCTCATTCATGCTTGCTACATGCCTTACCATTCCAATTTATTTTAGGGCTGCGAGATAACGGTCGTATCCATCTTGGTATACCTTCATCAAATCGTCCAAGCCCATATTTTTAAGCGAGGCCAGGTAATCGCTCCACTCGGAGTCAGAAACCCCCTTCAACATGAATTTGGCGCGCATGGAGTTAGTATAGGTTTGGATCTCCGGTTTCAGCTTATCGATAGTCTTCAACTCTTCTTCTGTGAAGAAGATATTCGGGTATTTCTCCTTCTGCATTTGCGGTACAAAAATATTTTTGATATCATCCAGTCTTTGCTGTGCCCGTGCTTCCGGAGGTGCAATGTTTTCGAAGTCTTCACCAGTGAATACGCCGCCGCCACCCAGTGATACTTTTTGACGGAACTCACCCGGATTGCTGATATCCGATTTCTGTACCAGCTTGCCATCGGCAGATTTCTCAAACCATTCGCCAACTGGGCCCCAACGGACTTCCGCGGTGGTTTCCGGTTTGTATATCAAATCCAACCATGCGGCAATCAAGGCAGGATTTTTTGCTTCTTTCGTAATAACAGAACCTCCTCTAGAAAGTGCGGAACCATTGTTCCATTTGACAACCATATCTTTAAACGGAGGAACGATCGGATAATGTTTGTCACGCTCAGGACCCACTACGTCCGTATGATCCCACCAGAGAAAAGAGCCAAGGGTTTCCTGCTCCGACTTCCCTTTTGCATAATATTGCGTATATTCTTGAGTGAAGGATTCCTGATCAACAAGCCCCTCTTCCACCCATTTCGCAATTTCCCTTACAGCGTCTTTATATCCATCTTGAATAGCTGCGTAGGAAACCTTGCCATTGTCCACATTTAAATGTTCAGCGTATGCATTGTTGGCAGGTTGATAGGTTTTGTCTGGTACACCGAAGGCTCCGAACAGATAACCGATATCTCCCGTCCAGAAAGCATTGACGAAGGATAGCGGAATTTCATCTGCTTTTCCGTTGCCATTCGGATCTTTGGTCTTAAAGGCAACCAATACATCATGATATTCTTGAAGAGTGGTTGGCATTGATAAACCTAGCTTTTTCAGCCAATCTTCATTTATATAGAGGAAATCAGGGTTGGCACCAATCTCTTCTTGACCAGTTCCTAGCTCTTCACCCGCAGGAAGGGAATAAATATTTCCGTCTGGGGCAGTAACCTCAGCTTTGATATCCGGTCTTTTGTCAAATAATGCTTTCAAGTTGGGCATGTGTTTGTCAATCAGATCATTTAGAGGTATAATAGTGCCGTCCTTACCATATTTCATCAACTCTGTATCTGTGAACCCGGCTCCGAAGAACATTTCAGGCAAGTCGCCACTTGCTATCAGCAGATTCTTCTTCTCGTTGTAATCTGTCTCGACAATGGTGTTCCAATCGATATGAACATTTGACATTTCCTCAAGTTTTTTAGCCATGGTCATTTCGTTATAATCGCTTGGCGCCAGCGGAGCTCTGCGTGCAACCACCTTTAAGGTGGTTTTTTCTTTCAGCGGAAACTGAATGGATGCATTGCCATCCGCTTTATTCCCACTATTCTCTGTATTTGTACCTGTCTTTCCATTGTTGCTTCCATCGTTGCTGTTACATGCCGTAGCAAACACGGAAACAGCCATCAATACTGCCAATAGACCCGCAGCTTTTCTGTTCATTCTTCTTAACCTCCCTATTAAATCTGCTCATTTCATTCTTCTTTGATCTGGGATTAGCCAGTCCCATTCTAATCCAGCTTCGCAACACCTCCTTAACGACTATTTGACAGGCCAGCTCTCACCCCTTCACCGAACCCACCATTACTCCTTTGACAAAATATCTTTGCAGGAACGGGTATAAAGCTAAGAGTGGAACCGCAGAAACGATAATGACTCCGAACTTGATTAATTCTGTCACACGCTGTTTGGCCAGCATGTTATCAATATCCATAAGCATATTCCCGGACGGTTGGCTTTGAATTAGAATGTTGCGCAGGACCAGTTGCAGCGGAAACTTATCGCCATCACTCAAATAAATAAGAGCATCGAAGAATCCGTTCCATTGGCGCACGACTGCGAAGAGGACAAGAACTGCAATAATCGGTTTAGATAAAGGAAGGACAATACTCCATAAATATCTGAGATTCTTTGCTCCATCAATGGCAGCTGCCTCTCTCAATTCTTCAGGCAATTCCTCGAAAAAGGTTTTTGCAATGATAATCAGGAAAGCATCCATTGCACCCGGGAGAATGACCGCCCACATCGAGTTCATTAAATGCAGATCTTTTACAACCAGATAAGTAGGAATAATGCCGCCGTTAAAAAACATCGTGATGATAAAAAAGGTCATAATTGCGTTTCTGCCATAAAAATCTCTCCTCGAAAGCGGATAAGCCGCCATAATGACGAGAGTTGTGCTGACAAATCCGTTCAGCACCGCGTAGAGAATGGAATTTTTATAGCCGTTCCATATTGAACCGTCGCTGAAAATCCTTTTATATCCGTCAAAGGTTATATTTTGCGGCAGTAACCATACATCACCGGAATAAATCTTGTTTGGGTCACTGATAGAAGCGATCACTATAAAATATAAGGGATACAGAATCATTAAGGTGAAGCAGCCCAGAAACAAATAATTGATAATATCAAATGCCAGATCGGATTTCGTTTTTCTCTTTAACATGGTTTCTCTCCTTCTTCTAACAGACGTTCTTCGCCCCTAAAACAAGCCCTTGCCGCTTATTTTCTTGGTAGTTTTATTCACAATGACTAGTAGGATCAGGTTTATCACGGAGTTAAACAATCCGATTGCTGCCGAAAAGCTGTATTCCGCCCGCTGAATCCCCACTTTGTATACGTAAGTCGGAATAATCTCGGATGTGGCGACATTCAAATCAGTCTGCATAAGGAACGCCTTTTCAAACCCTACATTCATTAAATTGCCAACGGCCATAATGAACAAAACTATAATGGTAGGAGCAATACCCGGTAAATCAATATGCCGGATCCGATGCCATTTGGATGCACCGTCCATAACCGCTGCTTCATGCAAATGAGGGTCGATCCCTGCCAGTGCAGCTAAATAAATAACTGACGCAAATCCGGTTTCCTGCCATACGGATGAGAATATGTACAGAGGCCTGAACCATTTCTCCTCTCCCATAAACATAATCGGTTCCCCACCGAAGGCGGTTACAATATGGTTAACCAAGCCGCTGGTTGGGGACAGGAAGATGAACAGCATGCCGACCAATACGACGGTTGAAATGAAATACGGCGCGTAAATCGTAGTTTGAATGAACTTTTTCATCTTCTGCTGTCTCAATTGATTCAGCATAATCGCTACAATAATGGGAAAGGGAAAAGCTATAGCCAAATTAAGCACGCTTAGTAAAAGTGTATTTCCTACGATTTGTTTAAAATTGTAAGATTCAAAAAAGCGTTGAAAATGTTCCAACCCTACCCACTCACTGCCCCAAACCCCTTTGGAAGCTACAAAGTCTTTAAAGGCGATTTGTACCCCATACATAGGCCAGTATTTAAAAATTGCAAAATAGGCTACTGGGATCAAAATCAATAAATACAATTCATAATTCTTTTTCATTTTCCCAAGCATGCATTTTCCTCCATCTCCAAGGTAAACGATTACGTATTGGACAAGAGCTCTTTATCTAATTTTGTAAGCTCTCCCTGCTCCCCATTGTAAAGGCCGACATGTGCTCCGATTATATTAAATAATCAAAGTCTTTTTTTAATAAAAACAAATTTGCCAAAATCCTTATTACAAAGTCAGGTAATCGTTTGCGTAATCGTTTTTATAAATTAATAATATTCACTTCTGAGAGCGTTGTCAATAAATTTATTAACTGTATGAATCCCCTCCAGATCGCTTAATAACCGGTTCAGAAATGAAAAACGGACAGTGAATAGCTCCCTGTCCGTTTAATTCATAAAACCTCTAGTAGTTTATCCATTTTTTGACTTTAATTCACAAGAACCGGCACGTTTACATCGTCCACATTAATATGGCCGAAATCGCCAGTAGCATTGTCGACAATCTTAATATAGCAATCAGTCCCTACGTAAGCAGCGGCATTCCAAGTAATCCGGCTATAGGCTTCATTGCTGCTG
>NZ_FNGM01000005.1 GCF_900102965.1 Paenibacillus jilunlii
AACTGCCAGTCTCCTGTGCAGCTTGGGTAGTTGCTGCGACACTGTTGCTTGCTGCCGAGATATTTCCCGCAGCATCCTTGGCTTTGACAGTATAGGTATAGGACGTATTTGCTGTTAGTCCGCTATCTGTATAGGTTGCCGTCGTACTCGTACCTACCTGTACTCCATTCCGGTAAACCATATAGCCAGTTACTCCCACATTATCTGTAGAAGCCGTCCAATTAAGGGATACAGAATACGACGTTGTCCCGGTCGCTGCCAGATTCTTCGGAGCTGTCGGAGCTTCTATATCACCAGCTCCGCCTTGGACTGGGACGATAAAATCATCAACATTGATATGGCCCCAATCATCCGTTCGCTCATCGACAATTTTGATATACATGGATGTGCCTATATATTGGGTAGCATCCCAGGATCTCTTCGTATACCCTTCCGTAACTCCTTTGGTACTCGGCCAATTCCAATAGCTTCCCGGTCCGCTTGACCGATAGAGCTCTTTGCCGTCTGAAGCACGAACAAAGGACACATACAATTTATCAATATCAGACCCCCCGCCGATCAGGAAACTAACCTGGCCATTACCCCCGAGTGTAAAACTTTTAGATTTTAATACTCCTGTTGCCGAATTCCCGCCACTCAAGTTCCCCCAAAAATGGTAATCACCAGCTTGATTAAACGGTTGGTTATTCCCGAATGTCGCTGTATTTGTAACCCCCGATTTGGAAAAAGCCGTTCCGCTCTCTATGATCCAACCGTTTAAGTTACCGCTTTCAAATCCATAATTCGTAATAGTTACAGATGCCGGAGGAGCAATTACAGTAACTGTGCTTGAAGAAATTTTAGCGCCGTCTCTTGTTTTGGCTGTAATCGTTGCGGTTCCTTCGGACTTCCCAGTAACTGCTCCATTAACCACCGACGCAACTGTCGTGTTGCTGGAACTCCATATCACATTTTTGTTCGTTGCGTTTGCTGGTGCAACTGTAGCATTCAGCGTTTTTTTGCCGCCTACCGTTACCTCCAGACTTGCAGCATTCAGGCTGACACTGCTGACTGGCACATCGGTATTTGCGGAATTCATTGCCCAGACTTTCAGTGACTTCACAACGATTGAACTGGTATTTGCATCTCCCCACAGTTGAAGGCCTTTTGCATCTGTTCTGGTAGAATAAGTACGTGTGGTAATGGATTTAAGTCCATTCAAGTAAGATTCCACCATTGATTTATCCAGGTATACGTGTAGTTTGACATTTTCACTGCCGATATCTACAGCACCCTTTTGGATGCCTTTATTTTGGCCTGCAATGGTTTTCGTCCGGTCAACACCATATTCTTTATTACTGTTTTTGTAGTAGATTAATGTCTCTTCTTCACTGTTAGGCGATTTTCGGACTTTGATCCCCACACTGTCAGCAGAGCCACGGCTCAATTCCATTTCGATCTCAACCGTATCGCTTTGAATGGAAGAAAGCGCAGCATTAGCAGCCGCAAAACTCGTATCTGTTGTAATATTTACAAGTTGCTGTCCTCTTAAGGACTGCAGCTCGGAAATTGGGTTGATCCCCAGCTTACCGTCCGGGCGCAGCGAAAGTTCTACAGGAAGCCCTGCATTATGCGCCCATCCTGCGTCGGACTCTTCCTGGGAGTTTCTTTCCCCTTGAGCAATGGTGAACATAATATTACGCCCTGTCTGCGGATCTTGAAACCCGCTTGGACCTGTAAAATGAAAGTCACCAAAATCCATTAATTGAGGTTCGGGGTCATCAGGTGTGAACTTCGCAGTAGAAGCATTCCAAGTACCAATCCAATAGTACACCTCCACATTCGCTCCGCTTCCGACCGGACTGATGGTCAACAAATGCTTGCCGCTTCCCAGCGGCATCAAAATCGGCATTTCCCATACGCCGCCTAATTCCGGATAAGTTGACGGATTTGTTTGATAGATTGGGCCGCGATAGGTCCAATTCATCAGATTAGGATCCGTTGTGGAATAGACAGCAGCCGATCCACCCTGGCCCTCGTACCCCGTCCCTACCAGCATATACCAGGTCGAACCCTCTTTGAACACGTACGGGTCTCTGAATTCACCGAATTTCCCGTATTGCTGGGCAACTGCCAGTTTGGGCTCTTTTACCCATTTCTTCAAATCGTTATCCCCATCCGTCTGAACTGTACTGCGGGCAACTCCTACGTTTTGATTGCTATTAAGGTACGCTCTTGAATCGTTGCCGGCAGTGAAGAAAAGGGTAGGATTCCCTGTATCGTCAATGACTGCGCTTCCAGTCCAATCACCATCGGGATCTACCTGGAACAATTCCGGCGACAAGGCCGGCTGCAAGTCTCTCCAATGCACCATGTCATCGCTGACCCAGTGGCCCCACTGCATATTGTGCCAATAAGGTCCGTGCTGGTTATTCTGATAGAACAAATGGTATTGCCCATTATAATACAACGGTGCATGGGGTTCATTCATCCAGTGCCCCGGAGCAATAGCATGATAAGTGGGACGATAGCGGTCACCGTCATAGATGCTCCGGTCAAAACTGAGGTTGGGTGTCGGCAGGTTTCCATCAAGCTTTGACATGTAGCTCTGATAGGAGTTATCTGCTTCAGCATTGGTATAGGCTCCGTTGTATATTTTCACATCATCGATAAGTCCATTAAACATGTTCAAAGGAAATACTCCAAGCTGGGTGCTCTGATTGTTTTTTCCGATCAAAAGCTGATTTCCTGAAGGTGTGATTGTGGAGTTTGAAGGGATACTGCTCTTAGCCACTTGACGTCCGTTAAGGAACAGCTTCATTGTGCCAGCCGCTCCGTCTACTGTAGCAATAATATGGGACCATTCATTTCTGGGAATAGGCTCATAGGACCAAACCTCATACCATTGCCCACCCGAGCCGATTTGAAATGACCAGGTTCCATGCCGGAACATTCCAAGGATAAAGCCTTGTTTACCCGGTTTATCCTGTTGGCTCACGATCGCTGAGAGCGTGCCGTTGTCGCCCCATTCATAGGCTCTGGGAGCAACCCAGGCTTCAATCGTCATACTCTTAGAGGGAGTTGTGATCAGAGGGTGTGTCACCCAATTCGAGTATCCGTCAAACAGCAGGGCCTTGTCAGAAATCCCGTCGGTACGCCATACCGGATCACTGGAAGGCTTGTAAACTGCATTATTGAAAACATAGTTGATAGCATCATTCGAATTGCTGATGTTTTCTTTTGTCGTTTTTCCGCTTCCCTCATCAAAGCTCCATTCCGCAATTTTAGCAGCCGCAGCTTCGGCTTTAGGTGCATAGATCCCATAAGGCATCATTAACAAAGCAGCAAGCAGACTAACCATTACCCTTATCCCTTTAATGTTTTTTACCACAAAACACCCTCCCGCTTTTCACAAAATGTTTTCCTTCATACCTGGCAGTGAACTAACTTTGAATCGTCTCCCTTCAAGCACTGAAAATTGAATTCACCGTAATAAATGTACTATGCGGCATGCATCACCCCTCTCAAATTGAATTACAGCAAAGAAAATAACACATTGGTAGCGCTTACATTACCTTCATAAACAAACTCTTTACACTAAGGAGGAAGCAAGTGTTAAAAAATCTCCTGATAGCGAAAGAGTTAATCGTTTGCGTAATCGATTACTTAACTTATAAAAAAAAGAGTCAGAGCGATTGTCTGACTATTAAATTGGCTTTTAAGCGATGTTCCTCTTTTCCAGAAGTGCCATCCTCAATTCTCTGCAACATCACTTCAGCTGTTTTTACACCAAGCTGGAATGACGGCTGTTGAATAACGGTTAACGGCGGATGAGTGACCCTTGTCCACTGAACATCATCGAATCCAACAACGGCCAACTGGTCCGGTATACGAATCGAATGGTCTTGCAAATACGTCATTGCCCCCATTGCCATCACATTATCCGTCACAAAAATAGCTGTCGGATTCTTCTCCAGCAAATCCCCCATCTTTCTGTATCCGTTCTCAAAGCTCACCTCTTCAAAACAAGTCAACGAATCATCCAATTCAAGGCCTGCGTTCATCAATGTTTCAGAATAACCCTCATACCGTTCAATCGTTGTTGTTACGGAAAGGGGACCGGATAAAAAAGCAATTTTATGGTGGCCTTTGTCTAGAATCCTTTGTGTTGCTTCCTTAGTCACAGTTTTGTTGTCAATGAGAACGGAATCTCGCTCACAATGATTAGGGACCCTATCAATATAAACCACAGGATAGTCTCCAAATAACTGTTCGTAATCACAATCCCTGCTGGCCGGAGCCACAATCAGTCCGTCAATCATTTGTGAATCAAACATACTGATTTCTTTGTTTTCCGCTTCAACATTATCACTGGAATCACTTAAGATAAGATGATAGCCCCTTTGTTTCAATACGCTTTGAACTCCGGCTGCTACCGACATAAAATAAAAGTTGGAAGTTTCAGAAGCAAGGATCGGTGCAAGAAACGCAATAATATACGACTTGCGGCTGCGTAGTGAGCGGGCTACCGAATTGATTCGGAAGTTTAACTCATTCATTGCAAAATGCACCTTCTGTTTCGTCTCATTTGACACAAACCGTGTCCCGTTAATGACATGCGAAACAGTAGCTGTAGATACATTAGCCCTTAACGCCACATCTTTAATACTGATATTCTTTTTTTCAGTCATCTAAATTACACCTGTCTCGTTTCGCATTAAGCATCTCCGATACCTCAATTGAAATTCGCAACGTATTCATTGAAGTAAACGATTACTTACTATATAATATATTTTCACTAGAAGCTTTTGTCAAATATTTTCTCATTTTATAATGATCAACCATAGAGCTTGTATCGGCGCCGCCATTTCATGAAAGAGCTCCCTTACAGCAGCAAGTTTTATTATTTCACCTGTCTACCGTAAGGGAAGTATATCAAGTTTTATTTTTTCATCCATGGCTGTCTGTTTCTATTTTTAGAAGTGTCTAACTCTCAAACGCAGGTTTCATTTTCCAGACTTCCATCGATTTAACCGTTAGGGTGCCGTCACCCCAAATCTGCATACCAAGAGCATCCGTACGGCTCGGATAAACGCGGGTCGTCAAGCTCTTCAGTTCGTTGGCGTAAGCCTCTACCATAGAGCGGTCCAAATAAATCTGCAACTTCAAATTCTCGCCGACCAGCTCCAGCCTTCCGCCTTGGACACCTCTGTCCCAATTTGGCAATTCGTCCAGTGATGATTTGTTTCGGTCCACCCTCAAAGCCGATTCCTTCCTGTCATAATAGAGCAACGTTTCTTCTTCACCACCGGGGGAGCAGCGAAATTTTATTCCCAACTGAGTGCATGTTCCCGCCCCCAGCTCTACCCGGATTCCCAGCATATCGCCTTTAACTTCTTTCAACAGATCATTGGCTTCGTCTAACGATTTATCTTCGATGGATGTGAGTTCCTCGCCGCGAAGCAGTTCCATTTCTTCGATCGGCCTTATTCCAAGCCTCCCGTCCTCGCGAAGGAATATGCTAAGGGGAATTCCCGCGTTATGGGCATATCCGGAATAATAATTAATTTCTGACGTTCTGACTCCCTGGGAAATGGTGAAGATGAGCTTACGTCCCGTCTTCGGATCAACCATGCCGCTAGGACCTGTGAAATGGAAATCGCCCAGATCAATTAACTGCGGCTCCTCCTGATCTGGAGTAAATCGCATGGCGTCCTTGTCAAAGGTACCGATCCAATAAAAAACTTCAACGTCGGCTTCAGGGCCAAGAGGGCTAATGAGCAAAATATGTTTTTCAGTTCCGGTTTTGTCCTGACCGAGCGGGAGAAATACGGGCAATTCCCACATATTACCAAGATAAGGGTATTTCTTTATATCGCTAATATAAAAGGGGCCCTTATACTCCCATTCGATCATGTTTTTTGACGTATAAGCGAGTAGCGTTCCCCCCTGTCCGCCGGTGCCCGAACCGATCAGCAGATACCAGGTGTCCCCGTCTTTCCAGACAAAAGGATCGCGGAAATCGCCATAGAAGCCTTGTCCTTTCTCTTGAACGATGACAGGAACGGGGTGTTTCTCCCAACGGATCAGATCGTTCTCACCGTCTTTCAGAAAGGTGCTTCGCGCCAGCCCTACCCGTTGGTTCGGAGTGGCGCTGTCGTCGCCGGCGGTATAGAACAATGCCGGAATGCCATTCTCGTCGTAAGCGGAACTGCCGGACCACACGCCATCCGGGTCCAGGCCATTCTCCTCTGGAGTAAGCGCCGATGGCAGATCCCGCCAATGCGCCAAGTCATTGCTAACCCAATGGCCCCAATGGATCGTATGCAAATACGGCCCATGCGGATCATGCTGATAGAACAAATGATATTGCCCGTTAAAATAAATTGGCGCGTGCGGCTCATTCATCCAATGCTGCGGTGGACTGAGATGATATTGCGGACGGTGCCTGTCGTTTGCAAGCAAGCGGCGTTCCAGTTTGATATCATCGTAAGGAATCGCCGGAATTGAACCTCCATAAGGAGTCACATATTCCCAATAAGACTGTCTCACTTCCTCCGCCGAAAGAGCCCTATTGTACATTTTTAATTCATCGATCATGCCGCTGTACATATTAAGCACATACGGTGTATCGCCCAATATGAAGCCCTTGTTATTCTTGGCAATCATTAAATCCGTGTTGCATGGTGTAATTACCGTGTTAGCAACGATTGATTTGGCTGCTACCTCTTCACCATTCAGATAGAGCTTCATCACGGCATTCCTACTGTCAAATGTTGCAACAATATAGGACCATTGATTCAGGGGAAGAGCATGCCCATCCGCCCAAATCTCAACCCATTCGTTATTTAATCCTACTTGCAAGGACCATTGGCCGTGACGTAAGATACCAAAGACAAAGCCTTCCTTTCTCTCGCGGTCATGTTGATTTACGATGGGCGAGAGTCTTGGTTCTATGCCTTTTTCATAGGAACGGGGCGCCACCCATGCCTCAATTGTAAGAGCGTCCTGCGGTATAACAATTTTCTCTGCCGGACGAGCGATCCAATTGGAATATCCGTCAAACATCAGTGCATTTCCACTGATACCTTTTCTCCTTGTCGGGTCATGAGAATCGTTATACCGCGCTTCGTTTAACACATACTCAATCTTATCATTGATTCCGGTAACGTGATCTAGCGCTTCCTTTCCACTTGCTTCGTCAAAAGACCAATGGCTGATTAATCCTCGTTTATTTTCCATTCGAAAGAATCTTTCCCTTCTTTATATATTCGTAGAGGGCACCTTAGAGGGTGTTCATGCCTTTGGCCTGAACCAACGGTTCCTTTCGGAACAAAGGCGTAATAATCAGAAGTCCAACTCCAAAAAACACACCAGCTAACAGATACATCACCATGACAGACAACTGATCCTTCAGCCATCCCGACATACTCATCGTTATCAGCATCGAGCCCATAAAGAGAGGAGACAGGATGCCATTCACTCGGCCGACATAAGCTTGCTCTGTATTTTTCAAAATCAAAGTCTGAACCGCTACCTGAAAGCCGGGCGTAACCATGCCTATGAAAAATTGAGCCAAGAGTGTAAGCCACATAAACGTCGATAGACCTGAAATCACCATACACAGCGCATTGACCGCCAAACCGACAGCAAGCAGAGTACGGGCCTGCATCACTTTGCTCAGCATTACCGTAAGGACTCCGCCGAGAATCATTCCCATACCGTTCAAAGAGAGCATCCACTGCAAATATTCCTTCGGCAATCCCAGCCTATCCGTAATGAGAAAGATGCCCATAGGCTGGATAAATCCGATTCCAAGACCAGTACAACAAAAACACATTCCCAACAAAAGCAAAACTTGTCTTTCTCTGATAAAATTCAGGCCTTGAGCCATTTCAATCCTCATACTATTCGAATGCTCCATCTTGTCGAGCCCCGTGTCTGCGGGCAGCAAAGATAAGACCGCAGCTGATAGAAGGAAACAAACCGAAACCAGACCGATAGAGACCGAAATGCCGAATTGATAATAACACAGCGTTCCCAGTACCGGTCCGAGCAACGTGAAGACGGCCATCACAGATTGAAACATGGACATTCCAGCCTGAAGCTGATCCTCCGGCACATGCCTCTTAAACAATTTCATACTTGATGGCTGAGAGAATTGCGACAAAATTGAAGAGACCAGTGTTGCTAAAAAGACGGCCTTCCATGTACCAAGCAGCAATGCCAGCAGAACGAACGCAACCGAAACGGCACTGCCTATATCGCACAAGACCATCGTTTTTTTGGGCTTCCATCGGTCTGCCCATACGCCTCCTATAAAGGAAAAAATAAATATTGGCGCAAATTCAGCAACAGATATCAGGGATACGGCCAATGCGCTGCCATTCGTCTTCTCCATAACAAACATCAATACCGCAAAGTTTCTGACCCAAATTCCAAGCTGCAAAAAAGTTATTGAAAACAAAATCCCAATCATAAACCGATTTCGCAGTAGCTTGCCTATCCCTGCTGTATGCTTTTTCATAGGTTCTCCTTTCTGAGAATATGAGCGGCCACATACTCGGAAAACTGTTCTACCGTCGAGGATTTCAGTTTTTCCCATTCCGCGCTTTCTATTTCAAGGCCGAACTCGGTCTCGACTCTGACCAAAAGACGCATGAAATCAAGCGAATCGAGCCCAAGTTCGGTCAAAGCTCCTCTTATTATTGTCTGTTTGGTATATCCATCGCCTTGATCCTGTATTTCGTTAAGAATTCGAATGATTTGATTAGCGATCGGTTGACTATCTGCCTCAAGGCGCAATTTCTTGTCATCGGCTGCTGCCTGTAAAGGATTCGGGAGCGCAGCGAAGTCCGTTTTGCCGTTGAATGTCAGGGGAACCCGATCGATCCTTACCACAAATGCAGGAACCATATAATCGGGCAGCGTACTGGATAGATGCGAAAGGATCGACTCTTCGTCAGTCATCCCGTCAGAAACGTAGTATGCGCACAGCGAGGGTTTTTCCCGGATATGAACTAGAGTCGCCACTGCATCGTATACACCTCCTACTTGGGTCAGTTGGTACTCAATTTCACCCAATTCAACCCGGTGCCCTCTCAGCTTTACCTGCCTATCGATTCGGCCCAGATAAACAAGCTGTCCGTCTATATCAACATTTACAAGATCGCCCGTCCGATAAAGCCTTTTTCCGGGATACGCCGGATGCCGGAAAAATTTTTCTTCTGTCAATTCAGGCTGATGCAAATAGCCGCGGGCCAAGCCGGCACCGGACACCAAGAGTTCTCCTTCAGAGCCCGCGGGACAGGGTTCCATTGAAGCAGTGACGATATGCACCTCGACGTTAGGGATGGGAAGGCCTATTTTCACTTCATTATCCGGTCCGCTGAATTTGTATACCGACGTACACACACTATTTTCCGTAGGTCCGTATTCATTGAATAGATCAGCTTGGGGCACAACTTGATAATGCTTCTTCACAAGAGATCTGGAAAAACCTTCTCCTGCTACCGTTACCTTCTTCAAGCTTTGCACGGCATCCGGGCATTCATCCAACAGGACCCTGTACAAGCTGGGTACCACAAGCAAGTGAGAGATCCGGCGACTTATCAATATGCTCCGGATATAACGCAGATCGTTCCGCATCCTCTGCCGGAGAAGAACTAGGACGGCTCCAGATGCCAGCCCTGTAAATAAGTCCTCTACAGAGCTGTCGAAAGATAGAGAAGCAAACTGAAGGATGTAATCCGATTCGTTAAACTTGTAATACTCTTTTCTCCAGGCTATCGTATTGGAAATAGACCGATGCTCGATCATTACACCCTTAGGCTTACCTGTAGAGCCAGACGTATAAATAATGTAGGCTAAATTATCAGGCTTGCATAAGGGTCTCATTTGCACCTCATCTGCGGACCAATCGATCGAATCAGTCATGAGAATTTCAAGCCTTCCGTATAACTCGTTCAAAACTTTGCTGGAGGAAGAATCAGCCATGACAATATCCGATCCGCTATCCTGAATCATGAAGATAGCCCTGTCTTCTGGAATTTCTTTGTCAACAGGCAAATAAGCGCCTCCAGATTTTAAAATGCCGAGGATACAAACAATCGCCTCAATGGAGCGCTCCATATATACGGCAACGACCGCTTCTGGTCCGATGCCTTTGCTCTGAAGGAGAACGGCAACCTTATTGGCTCTATTGTTTAATTCCCCGTATGTAAGCTCTTGTTCCTCAACAATTAAAGCTACCGCTTCGGGAGTTCTGAGCGCCTGTTCTTCAAAAAACTCGTGCAAACATTTCTCCAAGGTTTCCTCTCCTAATATCCGTATAGTCCTACATGAACGAAAATTGCTCCAGTCTGTGCATTGTCCGCTCGACCGTTTCAAGGTCATTGCCGTATACCAAAAAGAAAATGCGGTAAACACTTTTGCCGGCATGAACAGCCTTGGCAAAATTGTAAATCAGAAAGGAACCGCCGCTTGCATTTCGGGTCATGGCTGCACATATCTCGTCGAATCCGTAAGATACCGCGCTTTCCCCACGGATGAAACGACTTAATACATAGCGATGCTGCTGACGAAGCCTCCAAACCAGAGGCAGCAAGTAGGTTACTTGGGTGAACCTTGCATTAATCTCGATTACAGGAATGAGTTCGTCTTTATCGTCAATTATGGAATCAACACCTGCAATACCCGAGTAGCCCATTTCCATGAGACGGTTTCCCAGCTTCATCATGCTGTCTGAATAGCTGTTCAGCACAGCCTTTTCGTAGCTTGGTGTAAAATCGCTCCCTAAATAAATACCGTATTCATCAATTTTCTGCTCAGTTATGCCAAGTATTGTGACACGTCCTGCTTCAATCAAAAGCTGGCAGTTCATTGATCTTTTTATCGGATGCCACCCTTCCAGCAAAAGCTCGAAATCTTTCCTGCGCCTTCCAATAAATTGGAGCATCTGGGTGAACGAAGTTTCATCTTTGATGATCCGCATCCCTTTGCCTGACGATCCGAACGGGACCTTCAATACCGTTTTCTCGAATCCCTGCTCACGCAGCATGCGGTATGTCTGAATTAGTTCCCTCTCATTCGTGCAGAAATCCCCTTTCGTCAAGTTAAAACCAATTTCTGCGGCTAAACGCCTTGTCTGGAATTTGTCGTTAAAACGCTTGACCAAGAATGGGTCAGAACCATATACGCTAACAGCATTATGGTAAGCCTCCGCGCAGATAGCCTCATTTACGATATAGGGTACAAGAAGCGTCTTCCTCCCATGTCGCATGTCGGACCAAGGCAGTGAATTGGTGTCGCTGATCCGGCGAATCACGGGAATCTCGATGCCGTGGCCTTGCAAATATGAGATGAAACACTCATCCGGATTATGGCGAAACATGAGGGTATCGTCCGGCCGCGACAAAAAAATCATCTGCTGTTCCTGTTGGATAATCATCTCCATCTGACTATGATCCTGAATAGACGGAAACACACGGCTGTCGTTCCAGTCCTGCTCCTGATTAATGTTATAAAGCCAGTGCACATCCTTCTGCTCTTCGTGAAAACGAAAAATGCTGACCGGGGGCTTCATCCGGCAAGCGCTCTCTTTTGCTCTACCTTGGCTGCAATTTTCCGGATCGTGTCAAAGTGCTTCAATAATAGCTCATCATCCTCGAACGCAATATCAAAGACCGCTTCTAATTCCACAACCAAGCCAACAGCGCTCATAGAGTCAAGACCCAGCAAGGCAAGGTCCGTATCCGGATCGACGGCCTCTGAAAGTCTCAAAAGCCTACCCACGATCGCTGTGATATTCTCCGCTAATTTCATGTCCACACTATACCGCTCCTTTGTATATCCTTAGGTACATATTGATGGTGAAGCAGATCCGTGACATCCCCACGCTCTCGGATGACTGAAGGTGTGCCATTCGTCACCAGTGCCTCAAGGGGTGAAGGATGGCCCAAAAATTGCATGGGACTATAAGACAATCCGTACGCACCCGACTTTAACAGCACAATATAATCCCCTGTGTTAGCTTCTGGCAATTCGATATCCTTCGCCAAGCAATCCTCCGGTGTACACAAAGGTCCGACAAGGTGTACTCTTTCCGGGTTTCCTTGCGCGGGGGTGCCGTCGCTTCGCACGAGCCGGACGGGGAAGTTGTTTCTCATGGTCCTTCCTCTGAAGGTTGAGCTGACATGATGGTGCATCCCGCCGTCAAGAATGAGGAACTTCTCTCCCTTCGATTCCTTAACATACAGTACGCGCGCTACATAAACTCCTGACTCGGCAAGCAGAAACCGTCCGGATTCAATCATAAAACGTGTTTCGGGAGAATCACGGAGGTATTCCTCTACCAATCTGTTCGTTTCTCTGCAGACATGCTCGATGTCCAATTCTTTCTCATGTGAGAAGTAAGGAACTCCGAATCCTCCCCCCAGATCGATGAACTCGCATTCCAAACCGTGCTTCATCTGTAATTCCTTGGCAAGTTTTATTGTATAAATAAATGCTTGGATGATCTGATTGCTGTCCAGAATTTGGGTTCCTGCGTATACATGGATACCCTTGAACCTAATGTTTGGCGTACGTTTAAGCTTCTCGGCCATAACAGCAAGCGAAGATTCGTCGATCCCGAACTGTCTTGGTAGGCCGCCCATTCGAATTGCCGTATTCACGATACTCATATCGGGATTGATCCGAATCCCGATGCCGGCGGTGATGTTCCTCTCTGCGGCCAGCGCTGCGATCAGATCAACCTCGGCAAATGATTCTGCATTGATGCAATAAATCTTGTATTCTAAGGCTTTTTCGAGTTCCTCTACCGTTTTTCCCGGACCGGAGAAAATGATCCGCTCCGGCGGAAATCCAGCCATATGTGCCAGATACAACTCTCCCATAGAGGCCACCTCGACACCGCTTCCCCAACCGCGAAACCGCGCAGCCAGGCTCATATTGTTGTTCGCTTTCAGCGAAAGCACAACATCAACAGATGGATGTAAGGACATCCGCAATTTATGGTAACGATCGTGTATGACATCCTCGTCGTATAAATAAAGAGGCGTACCAAGCTCCTGCGCCCATTTTGCGATGCTGCAATCCTCAATCCTCATGTAATGAACCTGCCGTTTCCTCATATTGTGAATCCAGTCCGGTACCCACTGCTTCAAGCGCTTCTTCCAGTACTGGGACATCTACAGCTTCTGCCTTTAGCAGCATCTCGGTCATACGGTCCAGATGATGATTCAAACCCGAGAAATAATATTTCGACATCCAGAAGTAGGAATCGTTAAGGCAATCGATTACCAAGGCCGCCTGATTGAGCAAACGATCGTTTGTCTTAATAAGAGCCAGGTTCTGCAAATAACGAAGCCGAGTCAAGAATCCGCTTTTGTTCTCAACAAATTTTTTCATGCCGAGAAGGATATGCTTTTCCATCAATAAGGATGGATGCTCGTAGAGAATCGTCCGGGCAAGTTCGGCAAACCCTTGGTAAATGGAAATTCCAGTCCATTCTAGACAATGGAGTTCTCCGCCTTCCGGTGTTCTTTCCTTGATCTTCCTCTCTGCGCCGGCCAGGCTGTTTTCAATTGATTCATAGATTTTGTATAAGCGCACAGGTTGTACCGGTGGTGATTTTAAGCGAATAAGAGTATAAGGCATTTCGAATCTTCCCAGCCATCTATACGCTTTGCGATCATCCCGCACCTGCTTAATGGCACAGTCAAAGGCGGTTTCCAGCTGTTCAAAAGGGATCTCCCGGACCGACCAATTATCGTTAAGTAAAATCAGGACGTACCATATGCAGCGTAAGCTGTCATAACCACATATTAAAAACTCATGGATCACATGATCTTTCTGATATTGCGGCGTTTGCTCCAGATAATAATGATCGCAGGCGATCAACACATAGTTGTTTCTGTCGATAGCCTCCTTTGTAAACGAACAAAACTCGCTTCTTCCGGGGATCACCGTATCCGTATCCAGCATGCGGCCGTAAAACCAATTCATATCGTAATATTCCAGCCGGTAATATTGGACCCAGAATTGATCAATAGGGGCGCCGAGACTGAATCCCATCTCAAGTTCAATAAACCTTTCCATGAACCATGGCTTGAGTCGCTCCTCCGTCATTAAAGGGGCAAGACGGTAGACATGCCAGCAATCATGAGTTATACCCGTAGATAAATGTAACGGCAGCATTTTTCTCATCGTCGAAAATTCCTTTGAGAGAGTTCATAGCCCGCCGATAGAGCGAATAGATGCAAGTTCGGACAATCAGGCAGTTCGATGCACTGGATTTTCTTCCGTTTGGTCAATTCGAAATGGTAGGCATAAATGAATACCTTATGATTAAGCGGCTGAATGACACCATTTTCATTTTTTGCGCAGCGGCCAGAGTAAGCAGCCGACTCACTGAACATCGGTTTCGTCGCTTCCCAGTCGGTAACTTTAACGGGAAGTTGCTCAGAATCCATATCTTCGTAATGGACAATTAAGCTTTCGAAAGGACAGCCCCACTCTCCGCATCCCAGAAACGACAGAAAACCCACGATCGGATTCTCAACATGAACTGGAATCTTTTGTCCACGGCAGGAAAGGTTGTCGGGTTTAAATCCGTCTACTTCCGGAAATAAAAATTCCACCATTCCTACTTGGATCCCTCTATCTTCCGGTATGTCCTCGCTCAAAAAAAACTCGCCGGTACCCGTAAAATCTGCCTGATGGCCGCCGTTTAATGAGCCGAATGCCGTGTTGTTGAACCACGGTGCCAGCTCGAACGTTTCACAACTTCTAAGAACAGGTCTCAGCACAGGCTTCTGCCGGGTAACGTGCGGAGCATACTGCAGCACTCCTGTAAGCAGCTTGTATAATTGCTCTTCCAAATCGGCAGTCTCTTGCACTTTCAGGCTGATGCGTTTCAACAGACCGGATTCTTCCGCACCGTTGCAAAAAGCTTTATAAAACATTCCAGTTATTATTTTCCATTTTTCAGCCAAAATCTTGAAGTCAATCGCTATTTCTTTAAGCGCGTTTTTACCATGCCAGTCTTGCTCGGACAAGTAGTCGAGATATACGCTGAATTTCTTCCGATTGTTACTTATGGTATAAAGATGATTAGAGATAGGCGGCCCATAGGGTGGCAGCAGCGGACGATAACCGTTAAATTCCGCTTTCAAATCCATGCTGCGAATATCTTCGGCTAATTTCCTCATGGCCGAGAAAGGATCGCTGGCTCCACTTCCCCTCTCAAAGTGGTTGAGCGATTTGCTGAGCAAGCCACGAACGTCGGGAACAAGTTCTTTCCCGATAACCGTAAAGGTTGTGACCGGAATACGCTCCCCGATCCATTCTTCAATCGATACCTTCTCCCCCTCACATCCATACCAGCTGTCTGTGCAGATGAAGCTTTGAGTCAATGAATCCCAGCCTGTCGCAATGATGGCATGCTCATAGGGAGTTTCATGGCGATTGTAGTTCGTATCCCAAGGTATGCAGCTTGATTTCAACTCGAAAACCGACGGTTTTGCAGCGCGAAGCTCCTCCTTCAGCAAAGTTGCGGCATCCTTTATTCGGCATGAATGAAAGTGAGCACGCACACCATGGTTCTGCTCCAGCATGGAAAAACTGAATTCGCTTTCCGTTTGAAGACAAGCCCCGATAGAATGGCCAGAATGACGCTCGTACCGGAAAGACCAAGAATTTGCCAATGCGCATTCATAGCCCCTTCCGTAGTATCTGCTGATAGATGAATAAGAGTTTTCCAGACAGTCCAGATTATCATTTCGCTGGGAGGATACGGAAAGAATCAATAGCATCTGTCCTTTCTACTAATCAGTTTAAGGAGAAAAACGATTACGTAAACGTTTATATGTCTCGACATTTTTTATTATAAATAGAACATTTAATAAAGTCTATTATAAATTTTCAAAAATTAGGAAATCGAATTCCGGCAAGCAGATTTGAACTTATGCGCCAAGAATCAAAAGTTGCCAATAATTTTTAGTTCGAGATTAGACTTGGCAGATGCAATAGCTTTGAATCAATAGTTCAGTACGAAAAAAGGGGCTATCCCATAAGCCATGAATTGGCTGCCTGGGATAGCCCTGTTGTTTTATAGCAAAACCGACTTTGGGAAACTCCTATTAGCTGTTGAAATCTGTGAACAACAAAAGTTTATTCTATCGGATTCTCCAGCAGATTCACGATTAAGGCCACCGCTTCTGCCCGCGTGGCAACCCGGTGAGGGGCAAACCGGTTCTGGCCGGTGCCATTTACCAGAGATCTGTCTACGGCGGCTGCTATATAAGGGGCTGCCCATTTAGGAACATCGCCGGCATCTGTAAAAGTTAGCTTGGCCTGCGTATCTACCTTTATTCCCAGAGCCCTTACAATCATCACAGTTAATTCTGAACGGGTCAGCTTTTGCTCCGGCCGGAAGGTTCCGTCAGCATATCCGCTGACAATTCCGGCTGAGATGGCTTGTGCCGCATAGGGTCTAGCCCACACCGGGATTTTATCCATATCTTTAAAAGCTCCGGTGCTGCTGTTATCCGGAAGCTTCAGCGCACGGGCAAGCATCGTGATGAATTCAGCCCGGTTCACCTCCCGGTTCGGACGGAAGGTATTGTCGGCATACCCGTTGACAAAGCCGGCCTCAAGCGCTTTTTGAATAGCCGAAGCCGCCCAGTGAGTGCCTATGTCCGTTAATACTGGATTCGTCGACGGACGGTCTACGTTGCCAGCTGGTGAAGATGATGGGACAGCGGCAGCTGTCGATGTTGGTGCTGGAGAAGCAGAATGTGTCGGCGCCGGTGTGGATGCCGGTGTCCATCCAGTTGAACCGCCAGGTACCGGTGTTGCCGTCGGCGTTGGTGTTGGCGTAGCAGGAGCAGGCGTCGGTGTAGCCGGTGCCGGAGTTGGTACCTCCGGTGTCGGTGTCCCTCCCCCGTCGCTCTTCTTCTTGATGATGCCAAACTGTTCAATAATGTAGGGCTTTGCATCGTTCTTGTTCTGGTCAATTTCATAGGACACTGCCGTCAGCTTGTCTCCATTGACTGTAATGCCCACGAAGTTCTGGATCTGTCCGCGCTTTGGACGCGAGCTGTCGCTAGGGTCCGGCCCGTACGGTGCAGCATGGTTTTCGTCAGCAGCTTCAAAGAGATCGTAATAGGCTTTTCCCAGCTCTGGTTTCTGGTTCTTGTAATACACCTTTGCCCCGGCTGTGGCTGGAATCAGATAGATGGAGCCATCCGGATTCACCGTATATTCCACGGTTGTCCCGTTCAAGGTCTCGGTGATTTTCTGCGTGGCTGCAGCGGTTCCATCTGCCTTGACTGGTTTGGTACGTGCATAGATATGATCATGTCCCTGCAATACAAAATCGATGCCAAGCTCCGCCATAAGCGGCGCAATTTTCGTTCTTACCCCGTTGGCGCCGATAATGTCTTTGTCGGTAGCGTGATTGGAAGTTGTATAAGGACCTTTATGAATGTTGACAATAATCCAGCGGGCACCGGCTTTTTGGGCCGACTGCACATCTGCTTTGAGCCATTCTACCTGGTCTGCGCTGAAATTGGCATACATGCCGGAATCTTCGTTGCTGTTCAGTACTACGAAATGGGCATTGCTGTAATCATAAGAATAATAGGCTCCGGTTTCTGTCGCCGATCCTGGCGCCTCCTGAATATTAAAATGCTCATAGAACGCATTGGCTTCATCCTCATGATTGCCCGCAGAAGGAGCTATTGTGGTATGGAGCAGACTGTTCTGAGAATGACCCAGCAGCCAGTCCCATTGCGTTTCTTTGGTTCCAGTGTCTACAATATCTCCGTTATGAACTACAAAATGTGCGTCGGGCACTGTTTCCAGAGCTTTGGCAAGGGTCTGTGACGACAAAATCGCTTCATCCTCAGACTTCGCCTGTGTATCCGCAAGGTCAACGAATGTGAATGCTCCCGATTCAGGCGCTGTACGGAAGGTTCCCGCTGCACTCCAGATTCCCAGCAGTTTGTCGCCCACGCGGAAATAATAGGAGGTGTCGGCTTTCAGCCCCGTAGCTTCCGCCTTGTGCACCATCTCTTCCTTGGCATTTGTAGAAACCGCGGAACGGCCGCTGAATGTTATAGCTTTGGTAAAGTCAGGTGTATCCTGGGTCAACTCTGTTACTTGCAAGTCACTATTCTTCGAGATCAGTGGTGTATACCAAGTGAAGCCCTTTGAACTGAGGGAATCACCATGAAAGGTAACGGTCACTTTACTCACGGCTGGCCGGCCGGCAATCACCGCTTCTGAATGATTTCGGCCGCTTACCGCCTTGATCACAAATTGGTAATTCTGTGCAGGATCTGAGTTGTCTACCGTATAGCTGTAGGCGGTTTTTCCGGATTCAGTAGAAACTAACGTATTCCAGTTGGCTCCAAGGAGATCATTCTGCTCATACACACGGTAACCCGATACCGGCAGCTCCGTATCAGGGGCCTCCCAGGTCAATGTGATCTTGCCGTCTGCGCCTGCAACCATCTGCGCATTTCGGACACCGGGAACGGCCGCATCCGATTTATGAATGCTGTATTCGTCGTAGAGGTCTGTAGTTCCTCCGGTTATTGTAGTATAAGCCTTGTAGCTTAATTCGTCCTCTGTAACGGTAAACCCAGTGAACATTTCCTTGCCGGGCTGTCCGTATTTAGCTGCAAAAGGGAAAGGCCCCGAAGCAACGTTGTATTTCTTGTTGCCTGCGGCATTGGTAATCAGATAGAGCGTCCCGTCAGGGTCTGTAACCGTACCTGCTGAATCCGGAACAACGTCCGTTAAAGGCACATTATTCAGCATCTGATAGCTTCTGGCGTATGTATGATCATGTCCGCCAATAACCATATCGATGCCAAGCTCATCGAAGACTTTCGTCAATTCAGAACGATAGAATAGAACATCCTTATCATTGGTGTGATTGGCTACTGAATATGGGGATTTGTGCAGCAGCACAATCTTCCATTTCTTGTCTGACTTTGCCACCTCACTGCGCAGCCACTCCACTTGCTTATAGTAGATTTCATTATTCAAGGCATTGGAGCTTGTTCCGTAATACTCTGTGTTAAGAACCATGAAGTGCGCCGGTCCATAATTGAATGAATATACCGAACCATCCGGTTTAGCACCGGTATTGGAAACATTGGGCAGATTGAAATGTCCGGTAAAATTGCTGTAGTTCTTGCTCTCATGATTGCCAACCAGAGGAACCAGCGGAATGTTCTCCAGAATATCCTTTGGCTTCCCGAAGAACCAGCCCCATTGCTCTTCCAAATCTCCGTTATCCACCAAATCTCCTGAATTCAGAATAAACTCCGCATCCGGGAATTTGCTGACTCCCTCTTGCAGGGTGTGGTTCCAGATCTCAAAATCCGGTTCGGTGGTACCCTGGGAATCTGTAGTGTAAATAAACTGATAGGAAGAGTTGTCCGCAGCTTCTGTCGTGAAGGTTCCAATCTCACTCCAGTTTCCGTCTTGTCCATCACCGGCCCGGTAAGCATATTTTGTGCCCGGACGAAGATTGTCCGCAATGACTTTATGGCTGGATATGGCTGAAGTGTTCCCGGCGGACTTGTCCGCTTTGGACGGATAGACGCTGGCAACCGACGAAGTTCCTTCAAAGGTCAGCAGTCCATCCGCAGGAAACCCGCCGTCCGTTACTTTGGAGGCTTCCACCACTTCCAGCTTCGTGCCTGTCACCGTCTCCGGGGCATACCAGGCAAACCCCATGCTGGTCTGCGGATTCCCGTTAAAGGTCAGTGCGATCGATTCCGGCTTGCCTTTGCCAGGTTGCACAGGTTCTGCCGCCGGATAAGCTATCAGGCTCATATCCCAATACAGATCTGAACTGGTTGCATTTGCTTGATGAACTTCAGCCGCAAGTTCGTTGTTGCCCTCCTTGAGATTCGCCTTCACAAGGTCTGTCAGATTGACCTTGGAGACATTGGGATCGCTATTGGAGTAAGTGCTCTGGGTTAAATAATTAATCGCTCCAGCAGGCATGCCTTCACGGTAGATTTCAGTACCGTTCAAATACAAGACGATACCGTCATCAAATGCAATGGTTCCTTCGAACTTCTCAAAACCTTTTATTTGCTCCAAGCTCACATTGACATTCGTACGAAAATACGTGGTCCGGTACTTATCCGATTTATTGCTGCCATAGCTTATATTTGTCTTCAGACCACCAAATACGGTGGTACTGACTCCAGTGCCATTATCCTTGTATCCCAAAGGTGCCTGTCCCGTATTCCAGTTGGAATCGTCATAGACAGCCTGCCACACCGTGCCTTGATCGGTTCCATCATCAGCATACTTCCACAATGAATTTCCTTCCAGCAATGTAAAAGGCTGATTTGCCTGACTCTGCAGCATTTCCTCGTTGGTATTCTCTGCCAAAGCCTGCAATCCATTGGTTGCAAAGCCCAATACCATGATCAAAACCAGCGCCACTGAAAGTGACTTGTTAATAAGATTCCTCAATTCATTGCCTCCTTATTCGTAAACATTATTATTTGCATACCGGTTTATTCTAACTGGAAAATGTTTTCATTATGTTCACACAAGAATAGCTTTACGTAAAAACCTCCCAAGGCAAATTGAGAAACTACCAATTAGGTTGTTGAAGGTTGTGGATTCATAAAAAAATCCCCTCCTGAGGTAAATGGCTGAAGCTTACCTTGGGAGAGGATTATTTCACAATATTCAGTTATCCGGGTTATCCGTCATTCTCATATCGTACCAAACATGTCTACTCCGAAAATCAGTCAATGCTACAGTGTACTGGAAGCCTGAACCAGCAGACTGGAAAGCAGATCGTAATCGGGTGTATCCTCTTTTCGGATTTTTAGCCATTTCCTTTCTTCTGGCCCTTCAAAGCCTTCCGGAACCGTTAGTCCGGATGCATTCATGATCATGAAGGTAATGGCATCTTTCGATGGTGAAATAACCGCCGCATAATGTCCATTTTTCAGAAAATGGGGCTTTTTGTATTGAATGCGCTCTTCGGCTTCCGGAATTGCTTGATGCACCATCTGCCGGAGCCGGTTGCTGACCTCAATTTGCCATGGTTGACTAAGATTAAGGATAAATGCAGAAACTTCTTCGTTCATCATTTCTTTTGCAGCTCCTTTTCACATTGTTCTTAAGGAATAGAAAGAGACTTGACGAAGATCTTCACGTTCTCTTGTATGAACTGATCAAGGCTGATGCCAGGATAGTTGTTCCCTGCTTCCAAATCATTAATGAACGCTCCATATTGCGCCATCATGAATGTGAATGCCTGCATGGCCGGGTTTGAACAAGCTGCCATCCCTTTTTCGTTCATCTTGTTGAAGTATTCGGTCAGAAACGTCAACAGCTGGCGGGGATGCTGCAAGCGGCGTTCTTTAAATCCCGGAATATGACCTTCATCCTGTATGGCTATCTGTATCAGCTTCCGGTCACGGTTCATGATCTCATGATATTTTTTGCTTATGGATAAGAGATCACTTTCTAACTCCCACACAAGCTTCCCGCTAAAAAATACCCGCATCTCCTCGGCGTATTGAAAACGTTCAAGCGCGGATTCAAGCAGATTCTGCTTGCTTCCAAAATGCCGGAACAGCGTTTTTTCGCTTAATCCGGCGGCTGCGGCGATTTCCTGCGTCGTGACACCGTTGTAGCCTTTTTCCGAGATCAGATCGATCGCAGCATGCAACAATTTCTCCGTACTCCCTTGCTTAGTTGGACGCATGGTCAGTTCCCTTTCGGTAGGATATGCTGCAATGTCTGTCAGTAATGACTGACATTATAATAGCCCAGAATTATCCTCCGGTCAAGTTTCTGCATCATCACGCCGTTCGGGAACGTCTGAAGGCAGAGGCAAGCAAGACCAGCAGGCCGCCAGTGCCGATCCAGATTAGGATAAATGTCGGATGGTTCATGCGCAGCCTTTGCCCAAAGAAAAGCAACTCGCGCAGCCCATCTACCATGAAGCGCATCGGCAGCCACGATAGTATCCAATTGCGGTAAAACGGAGATAAAAACTCCGGACCGAAACTAAGGAGCGGCGCACCGAAGAATAGGAGCAGTACAAAAATAATCATGCCTTTTAATCCAATCCAAGCGAAAACAGCAGCTATCATGAGGAAAAATGCTAAATAAGCAATTGCCAGGAATATAGCGGTATCCGTGAAATGAGAAATGTGTACCCCCAAGCTCCCGGCGAACCAAGTGAAGCTAAATCCAGCCGCCAAAGCGATGACCGTTCCCCAAATGACCTGGATTATATTCGCCCGGACCCGCTCTTTACGATTCATGTAATTTTGTTTATTTTTGACAAGCAAGAAAACCACGTTTCCAATTAGACTCGCCATCCACAAAGGTTGTAGCATCAAAACCGGTGAATTCCCGTTTCCATTATGCGTACCGGTTGCATTCACATTAATGATTTCGCTGACGATGGGTGAAGCTAATGCAGCGGCTTGTTTTGTCGAGAGCATAGCGCCCTGCTGACCGATAGCCGCTAATAGCTCAGCACGCAGCTTCTCATTCATGCTATTAACCGCTTGATTTAGCATTTGCCCAGCCATACTTGATGCTGATGCATTCATACCTTGGTTGATATAAATCTGCATCCGGGGTGAAGAAGGGTCCGGCGTCATAAGCGATGCCTGCTTCCCGCTGAAATCCTTGGAAATCACTAATGCAGCATAATATTCTTGGTTATCGAGTCCGGCCTTTACTTCTGCTTCACTGCCCGCTTCGATCCATTTTACCGCTGGCTCTCCATCCGGATTAGCCCAGGTTTCTGACTGAATATCAGACACTATCATCTTGCCCGTATTTACTCCTGGAGTCGCCAAGCCTTGATCCTCATTCACAATAGCAATGGGCAAGTTACGGGGAGCCGGATTGAGGCCAGGAATCATGGCCAGACTAAAAATGAAGATAACTGCAATAACGATAACGGGTAAAGTAACAATTAATTTGTTTTTGAATAAACGCATATGTTTAAAATCTACTGTTCTGATTTTTTCGTTTTTCTGCCGGCAGGATCGCCTCGATTACATCCCAATGCTCGGTGATCTTTTCATCCTCTACGCGGAACAAATCGTAAAAAGAGGTATGCTGACCATCAAAGAGGCCTTCACTCACTGTAAGCACAAAATCGCCTTGTCCGATAACCTGATGAAGATGAGTATATTGAAATTCAATATTTTTCTCCTTCAGTCCCTGCATTGCAGCAACGACACCGGAAAGGCCGTCTGCAATATGCGGACTATGCTGAATGTAGTGATCCCCGGCAAAATAAGAGGCAAGCAAGTCCGGGTTCTTCCCAAACAAGATATTCTCGACATAGCTTTTGACGTATGCTTTATTCGCATCAGTTTTGTCGATATCCTTAATCGTCGCAGGTCCGTCAATCATCGTATGATTACTTGGTGTCTTTTCCACCCTATCCTGTATATTATCCCAGTGTTCGACGATCAGACCATTCTCAAACCGGAAAATATCAAAGCCGATTTTGGGGCCAAAGAAATCATATTCAGAATGAAGGGCAACATAATCTCCGTCGGCTAAAATGCGCTTAATGCTTATCTTTGTACCGATTTCCTTTAAATGATCAAGCGCACCCAGCATAGCCGCACGGCCATCAGGTAAAGCCTGGTTGTGCTGAATATATTGATCCGGATGAATGTAATTCGTAATCGCCTCGGGATTGCCGCTCGCTAAGCTTTCCAGCACAGCGGTTGCCTTAAGTACAAGCTCATTTTGATTGTGTAATGTCATTAGAATATCCTCCTTATTTTCTCAAATGGTAGTCATTAGATAAATAATGAACGTCTTGTTGTTTATCTATCTTGCGCTCATTATAATAAAGAAGAATATGACGCTCAATATTCAATATTTTTGAAATTGAAAGATAACATACAATCCAGATCACTTTGTCGCTTAACGACTCAAATTTAAGCAAGGAGAGCGCAAACAATGAGCAAAAAAACCGATTTAAGAATACTCCGTACTAAACAATCGATTCGAACGGCGTTTATTGCGCTTATTCAGGAAAAAGGATATGAAGCGATAACGATCCAGGATATTGCCGATCGGGCTATGATCAATCGAAATACTTTTTATCTCCACTACGAAAACAAACCTGACTTATTAAATACATATATGGATGAGTTGTTGGGCGAATTAAAAAATGCAGTCGTTCTTTGTCCAATCAGCATGAATCCTTACAGTATTGCTATACTCGAAACAGTCATGCAAACTGTACTGGAACATATTTCGCGCAACACTTCTTTTTACTATGCCATGTTAATTGAAGAGAATAGAATCTATATGTTCCAGGTGAAAATGGAAAATATCATAAAAGATAAATTAAATGAGGGGTGGAATCCTGCTGAGGGAAATCCTCCTTTAGCGATATCTAAAGAATTGCTGTTCGAATACCTTGTATCGTCTTTCATGGGGATCATCATTTGGTGGGTTAAAAACGATCGGCCTCTTCCTGCGGGTGAAGTATCGTCTCAGTTCAGCAGACTCGTGGCCTACGGGCATTTGAAGGTTGCCGGTATCGCTTTTGAGGAATAAAAATTAGCGGTGGTGAAATTAAAAACGCAGATATATGGGTTGTTTAACCGCGAAAAAAGCCATCTTTGGGAGATGGCCTTTTTTAGGAACTAAGCATCAAAGCTTGGATCTGCTCCGGATGAGGTTATCGTCCAGATAGCGATACTCCACTGGAGGCATTCATCTGTAGTTTTCTTGTCAGCTCCGGGTAGATACGGCCATACAGCTTCCGCCGCAGCACCGAATGAAACACGGCCAGCACCAGGGTCACTACGATCAGCGCGGCGGGTACCAGATACAAGACGGGATGGTCCATGAAAAATCCGAAAACATCGTAGTCCCGGTCGATATAGCGTCCATAGATAAATGCAGCGGCCACAATCAGCAGCACTGGCAGGGCGAACAAACCGGACAGGATATTAACCCTGTTCATTTTCTTGTAAGTAGTTTGAAAAGTATTTTCGCCGAGATATTGTTCGAGCAGCATGCACTGCTTGTCGAAGGAATCGCTTTTTTGCACCGGCAGCTCGCTGTGCGTAATATGCTTGTGCAGCAAATCCAACTGCTGGCTGAACTCCATCGTCCGCAGGAGAGTTCTTCCCACATTCATTGTCGTCACCTCCCATCGTTTACAGATTCCGGCGGCATCATTCGGACATCAGATCCACGATTCTCCGGTCAACTATTGTATTATAACGCGCAGGAACAGGCCCGACAATGAAATTGGCTTGAACCGCGGGGCGTTTCTGGATTATCGTTTATACTATAAATGACGGGCGCTGCGGCCTAGTTCGTAAGCAAGCCGAAGCCGGGACGAATGAATCGCCATGTCATCCAATCCTGCCAGAATCGGAGAGATGTGAAATGGAACTTGATGCCCTGTACCACAATTACCTTAATCTCAAATTCGGCCGCGGGCTGCCGTTACTGAAAACAGACCGCTTCGAGTATGCGTTGTGCGAAGACGGAAGCACGGAGTTGTTCCTGAAAGGCCGCGAGAACGAGCCGTTTACCGACTGGACAAGCGATCTTCGTCCCGCCGACCCGCATTATACGGATACCACGGGCAAAGCGCCCGTCCTAGCGTCCCGTTTCGGGCAGCTGGACGTGTACGGCGAACAGGTGCTGGACTATCTGCTGCTGACGATTAACGCGACTACTTCCATCGCTCCAATTCATCCATACAACGTGATGAATGACCGGATGAAGCACTACTGCTTCTTCCAACTGGCTCAGTGGGAGTGTCTCTCTATGCTGTCTGATGAGCAGAAAGCCGGGCTGCGGGACTTTTTCTTCTGGTTCTATCTATACGCCCACCCGGTCAATGGAGAGACGCTGGATGCTTTTTCTTTTCGCGGCCCGGACTTAACCCATACGAAGACCGGCATCCGCGTTCAGGATTATTTCGAAGCGTACCACGATCACTACGCACACCATCATGCGGCATATAACGATTGCCTGACTCTCTCGCCGCAAGAGATTGAGGCCTGCTGCGGGCTTACCCTGCAATTACTGGAAGCAGTCGAAGGACGTTCCTCCAGGCTAAAGCTTCCACCCGAAGCCGGTCTGGAGCCAGCCCTACGTCTGATTAACCAAGCGGACGATTTTCTTGCCGCTTATGCGCGCAATAGGTCTGAAGTGTTCGGATATATGCGGGATGCGCTTACGGGTGTGCCCTCCACACCTTACCGCAAACACATTACCAGCATGCTGCTGCACAATTACGTGTGCTACATTTTATATTTCGACTTTGACCAGATTGTCGAACTGGTGGAGTTTTTCCGGGATGATCCGACCCTGTGCAGAGTAATTGTGAACCGGATGTTCACTGAGACAATCTTTATCCAGAAAATCCTGCGTCAGAACCGGATTGATCTCCGCAACTATGCGAATGTCACGGCTCTGTTCGATGAGAACGCCCGGCAAATGTATCGGTAAAACGCACAAGCCAGTGGCTTGTGCGTTTGCTTTCTTCAAATATATCTGATTTTATTACAAAGGCATATTCTTCCTGTTTATCGCCGGATGTAGTAATTAAGAGGAAGCCTCTTAATAGATTGCCGGGTTCGTAATTCTTGCTGTTCGAACTGAACTTGGAGCTAAGATTTTCATTCAATTTTAAAGTCCCTACGTTGTTGTTCTATATGATAAGGTTCACCTTGATGCATCTACCGGCAAGTTAGATTAGCCAAGCGCCGTATCTCATCGCTTAACCGTCTATTGACCGGGTACACCTCTTCTAAGAAATCTAAAATGCGGAGTGCCGATTCGGGAATATGATCATATCCCTGGATCATGCCTCCGATGATTTCCGCAAACCGGGGATATCTCTTCTCCAACCGTCTCTCATTCCCGAAGGGATCGGGAAAGTAATCCTCCTCATGTTCCAGTAGATGGAGTACGGATAGAATCCGGTCTATAGCGTAACCTTGAATAAATCTTGTAGCGGATAAGCGTTCTCCCCTGGCATAGCGGCAGAGCCCTACGTATAGATTAGTTAAGGCTTCGTTCAAGGGAAAGTTCAAGGAATCACTTTTTTGGCCTGGAACCGGACTTACAGGTTTGGCGATTGCCGTATTGCTATACGCCGGGTCCTTCCATATGACCCGGCCTTCCGTATAGGCGATGTCCGTCAGCTCCCATTCCTCAAATACAGCATATTCCCCGAAAATTCCGTCCTCGAATAATACCTTGTACCCGTCATCCGTATTCTTAAATGAATAGGCAAGAGGGTGTGCTCCTTCGAGCCAGTCCAACCGGTCGATAAATCTGTTTTTCTCCCCCGGTTTCACAATAACAAAGAAATCCAAATCCGAATATTCATCCAACCGTTCTGTCTCGACTCCAACGGAACCAACGCCTAGTAATAAAAGAGCTCCCCCCATACGTTCAAGCGACTGGCCGATCTCATCCAGCCGCTGTAACAGCAATTCTGTTCTCAGCATTCGAATCCTCCCCTGGCATTAAATGCAAAAAGGGCCCAACCCACTTCTCAGCGAGGTTGAACCCAAAGGTTGCATTGCCTTTATTTTCAATGGTAAAGTTACCACATCTTAATTATAGCTGTCAATCGTATTATTCTATTTTTATTGCCTCGATATAAAGCTCAATCCTCACCTCATTTCCAACGATCATCCCGCCAGTTTCCAGCGGCGAGTTAAAGGTCAAACCAAATTCATTGCGTTCAATACTAGCTGTTGAATGAAATCCTGCACGTTCCCGGCCACGAGGATCTTTGTTTAGTCCTTCAAAAACGGTATGAAAAGTGACCGGCTTCGTTACTCCATGCAGCGTCAGATTGCCCTCAAGTTTATATTCCCGTTCTCCAGTAAGGATGCATCCGGTGGTTTGAAAGGCAATGGTTGGATACTTGGCTGCATGCAGGAAGTCTCCGCCCCTCAGATGCTCATCCCGCTGCGGCTGTCGGGTTGTGATACTATTGGCATCTATGGAAGCCTGGACACCCAGCGTTGTTAGATCATTGGGGTCAAAGCTCAAGCATGCTTGAAAATGCTCGAATACGCCTTTGATTCTATTAATCATTAAATGCGTCACCGAAAACTCGACGGAGCTGTGGTCCTGATCCACTTCCCAATTGACATTGCTCACGATTAAATTCCACCTCTACGATAAGATTGTAAGAAAGGTTGCCCCGTCTTCTAAGCACTGCGATCTTCGCATACCCCTACTATACAAAAACGCTACTGACAACGTAATGTCAGCAGCGTTTCAACATTTTCCCGGCTTCCTCACGAATCCGATTTCGAAATGATTCAGGATCCACCACCCCCACATTCGCTCCCCTGAAGAATCCGTTCCTGCTACAAGCCAAAATACGGCCCTTTCGGGCCGTATCAGAGACTTCAAGATTTATTCAATTGCTTACGCAGAGATTTCAGCGACCAGGTTCTTCATCCATTTCCTGGAGTGAATTCGCGCCAATCCGATGCTGAGTCTAACCACTTCTTCCAATGACAAAATCATATATACCAGAAAAACAGGCTGCTTCCAGACAAACGACATTAACAATCCGGAAGGAACACCGATTAGCCATGTCGCAGCGGCTTCCATTGCAAATACAAACTTGCTGTCACCCCCGCTGTTGAGAATACCGCCCGCCAAGATCATGTTGGCAACCTTTACCCACAGAAACCCGGCGAATACCCATACCAGACTGGTTCCCATGTGACGCGCTTCATCTGACACCTGAAAGATGGATACATATAAAGGTGCCGTTACGGCAACCAATACACCTATTCCAAGGGATACAGAAATCCCCAGCTTAATGAACCGCTTCGAAAAGTCCAGTGCCCCATCCTGCTCGTCGGCCCCTAGCTTGTTTCCAATCATAATACCCGCCGCACTTGAGAGCCCGGATAATAATCCAATACTCAAGCTCTGAAGCGGATAGGTTATCGTCATTGCGGTTATTTCTGCAGTTCCCATCCGGCTGTAAATAATCGCATACACCGTTTCACCGAGCACCCAAATCAGCTCTGTCAATACGATCGGATAGGTGGTGCGAAGGAACTTTCCGATCAGTGGTCTGGAAGCCCCGAACCATTCACGAATATGGGTCGCTCCGGGAAGGCGAAGCTTATAGGCAGCCGCAATAATAAAGCAGCATTCAAACAAACGGGCGATAAGTGTCGAAGTTGCTGCTCCTTTTATCCCCAATTCCGGAAAGCCAAAGTTTCCGAAGATTAGCAGATAATTAAGTACAATGTTAATACATACAGCAACAATGCTGGTCATCATAGGTAGCTTCACATGTCCTGTAGCGCGCAATATAGCGGAAAATATCATCGTCAGCATGACAGGAATATAGCTTAGTGAAGTGATTTCCAGAAAAACAGATCCCTCTGTGATCAGCCGCTGGTCTTTCGTGAACAAACCGAGACTGAATTGCGGGAAGAAATGAACAGGCAGCGTAAAAATAACGGAGATTCCCAGACCAAAAAACAATCCCAATCCCAGCAGCTGTGCAGTGCTTTTCTCATCCTTCTTTCCCCAGAACTGCGCGGCATAAACGGATACTCCTGTAGCCAGCCCTGCCAATACTACAGTTATGATCCCGTATATTTTTATGGAAATCCCTACTGAAGCAACAGCCACATCGCCTAGCTGTCCGACCATCAGCTGGTCGGTTAAGGTTAGCAGGGCCATAATCAGGCTTTGCAGTGTTACAGGAATTGCAATTGTATAAATTTTGCTATAAAAATCCGCCTTTGAATCTTTTAACATTAGCAGGGCCTCCCATCGCTGTTAAACAGCCTTCTGATAACGAAGCAGTGTATAGTTTTTGTTCGGGAGAACTTCGACAACCTTGAATTTTTTCACGAAATCCAGGTCGGTATATCCCGTGCCGTCTACAAGCGTGATATTGGTCCCGCCCCCGATAATAATCGGCAGCTGCATGATGATGATCTCGTCAACTAAATCCTGGTCCAGTACATTCCAGTTAAGGAATCCGCCGCCTTCTATCATAATGCTGTGCACATTGTAGTGATCTTCCAACTCACGAAACAGCTTCACAAAATCCACTTTGTCCTTCCCGCAGATTAACACATCCTTATTCCTATCCTTCAAAATACTTATCATTTCAGGATTCTTGCCGTTTTCGGTGGTAACGATCAGCGTTCTGCCGTCGTCAGAAAGGACATGGCTGTCCAACGAAATATCCATATGTGTTGTCGGGATAATCCGCAGCGGGTTTTTATTCTCCTCATACCGGTTGGTCAGCATCGGATCATCATATTGAATTGTATTTTTACCTACCATGATCGCGTCAATTAAACCCCTGAATTGATGAATGTATTTAATATCGGGCTCCTCGAACATACTGAACAACTGTTTGCTGGATTTTCCGGCACCCAAAGTAAGTTTGCCGTCTATCGACACTTGGCTAAAAATAGTTGTTTTCATCGTTCTCCCTCTTCTCTATAAAGTTTGTTGAATGAGGCTGCTGTTCACATGCTCCTTCATTAACCTCATGATTCGCCCGGCATCTTTATCTGTTAAATGTTGCAGACCAACGGCCATAGCGTCCCAGATATTCCGCATAACCGGCTCAACCGGCATGTTACGGGCATTATCAAGGCAGGTAATTAGTTTAGCTCTAGCCGGCGAGGCGGCTGCCTTAACGTTATCCAATACACGGGAATGCACGGGGATCCGCTGCACCCGCTCCGCCCATTCCAGTTGGCTGCTTTCATTCAGCAGATACGCCGCGAAAGACAGAAGCTCATCCGCTTGCTCCGATTCCAGCGAATGCTGCGGAAAGACCAGACCGATGGATGAACACATGGAGGCCGCCGGATTGCCATTAATCGACGGCAGCGCACCTACAAGCAATCTGTCTCTCATTTGAAGATCTAAATAATTGTAAATCCATTCCCCGCAGATGATCGCTCCAATCTCGCCGGCGATAAAACGGTCCAGGAGTTCAGTTGGACCATGAAAACTGCCGAGCACCTTTTGGGCAAGCTGCCGCTGAACAAACCGCAGAGCCGCATCCATCTCAAAAGACGCCAGATCGGGATTCCCCTCCTTGAGCGGCCAGCCTCCAAATGCGGTCAGAAACGGAATAAAGCAATACGGGTCGGCCAGATCAGCAGCGGCCGGAACAATGCCTTTAGCCATTAACGCTTCGGCCTGTTGTTCAATTGCCTCCCAGGAAGCGGGAGCCTCCGGGTAGATTTCCGGATTGTAAAATAGAACCAAATGGTTGCCTTTTAGAATAGGAATGCCATACTGCTTGCCGTTGGACTGCATGGAGTAACGGATATCCACATCGGGGAGGCCGGACATTGACCAGAATTTCTCAGGAATCTCCGAATACATGGCGCCTTCCGCGTAACCAGCCATATCTGCCGGAACCAGAGCCATTTGCGGGCCAGCCCCGCCAGTTCTTATCTGCTGCAGGCGGGCGGTCAGTTCGGTGATATTCATGACCTCGGGAATAACGGACGCTCCGGATTCAGTGGTGTAAGCACGGCAGAGCTGTTCCAGCACCTCTATGGATGTATCTCCCTTCCCATCGAATTCATGCCAGATATTCAGCTGCTGTGCAACTTGTTTGTTCATAGCCGTCCTTCCTCCTTCGTCATTTGATTATTTCCGTAAAAAGTACCAAAGCTTGATATGGCCGCATTTCATAGGTTCCTTCGCTGCTGAGCCGGTTCCAGCCACCCTGTTCGCTTTCCAGCAGCAGGCTTGTCTTCTTTTGGCCCGGATAGATCAGCTCAGTCCGCAAGGTTTGCTCTTGATCCGGGTTCAAATTAAAACAAGCACTGAACAGTTCATCTTTCCAATAGTAAGAGTAGATCAAAATATCGCCTTGTGAGTCGGAAAGATAGAAGTTCGCAGGCTTCAGCAGATTAGCATGCTGTCGCTTCATCTGCTGCAATTGCTCCAGAAGCGGCAGTAAGGTTGATTCACTGGCCCAGTTGATGGCCATGGTATTGAAAAAAGCTTTTGGAATATCCGCACCGCCGGTATTATCCCCGAGACCGCAATTGAGGGGCTGCTCCTCATAAACTTCCATACCTGTAGTCAGATATGGGATCCCGTTCGGCAGGAAATAATTAAATACCGTCATAAGCCGGGCCAGTTCCGTTCCGCCCCGGCTTGTAATGCGCGGTGTATCCGCCGTCTCCGAGCAGGCAAACACATGAATCTGCAGTTCCGGAAGCTCCCGTAAATAATCCTGCAAACGTTCGACACGGATATCGGTCATGATATTCCAGCCGCTGCCTAACATCACATTGTATCCGGTTTTTGCCGCTTCCCGGTGATTGCGGTTGAATAAATCCTCGCTGATCAGAATCGCTGCCGGCTGTATATCTTTGATCACCTTAAACATAGATTGCAGCAAGGGAACAGGGAGCGTGTGTCCAATATCCACCCGGAAGCCGTCAATGTTATAAGTTTTCAATTGGAAGCAGGCGGCCTCTATCAGCGTGTCCCATAATTCCCGGTTCGGCTCTTCCCCGGGGTAAATATTGCACTTGATCGTATCGAAGAGCACATATGGGGGTTGACCTTCAGGCAAATAAGGCCGGACCAATGGCGAAGGGTCCTTGTACAGACGGAAAAAGGCTATATCCGTCCAGATCGGCTGAACATCATTAATCCAATCCGAATGGGCGGGAGCCGGCGTAATGCCCATCTCCTGTTCAATCAATGGCAATAGAGACTCGCCGGACTCAAGCGCGCGTTTTTTGAGATCGTTCCAAAGGTCCGGGTCCAGTTCATTCGGCGGCAGACGGAATTGATTCAGAAAAGGTAAGGTTTCCGTGCTGCGGTAAATGGTTTCCAGTCTGTCAGGTGTGCACTCTGAGAAGAATTCCAATCCGTCAATGTGCGGGGGCTGGAATCCGGGCAGCGCGTTCAGATCAATCCAGTAAAACCAGTCCGGGTGTTCGGCTAAAAAAACATTGTCCCGTGCACCCACCCGGGGGATTAAATCCAGCACAACTTTGATATCCAGCAAATGGCAGGCCTCAACCAAGGTCGCCAACTCATCGTGAATGGTCAGGTTCTCCATGCCGTCCAGCAACGGATCATGTAAATTCTCATCCAAATCAAACAGGCTGTACACTGCGTACGGCGAACCGATATCCCCTTTGAGATTCAAATTGCTGTACCGGGTGACAGGCAGCAGATAAAGGATATTGACATTCATTTTTTTCAGCATGGGCAGCAGAATCATAAATTTCAGGAATGTTCCGGATTGGATATTCCCGGTATGAGTATAGTCCCAGGCCGAGGTATAACGGAGTAAAGAGCAGTAGATGACACTATCATCTAAATCTGCCTGGTCGATATGAGCATAATCAGAAGACAACTCAAGCAAGTACTGCAGATGTTTAACCATAAATCTTGCCGGTTCAACAAGAATTTCGCCATCCTTGCTATCCAATGTCGATACATAGCCGCACTCGTTCCACAACGCAGGTATCCAAATGGGTTCTGTGTTGGGAACCCGGCAGTCTGCAAAATAGTCAAGCATCCGGTTTACTCTATGGTTATGTCTGATCATCAAGTAGATCTCCTCTATACAGGGATTTAATATTTTTTCAGAAAATAAATGCCGATTTCAAAACGGGGTGCTCCGAAGAAACCTCAGAATTCCCGCTGTTCCCCAGCAACTCCTGGATTGCTGTCTCGAATTGATCCAAACTGTACTTACGTGTGATCAGGGTAGATACCTCCGGTACGTCTTTTGCAAACTGCAAGGCATCCTCAAAGGTGTTCAGATATTCACCGGCCCCCAGCAGCCGTACTGCGTTCTGGGTATAATAAGTAGGTGAGATGGTGTACTTATATCGTCCGTTTATCCCGAAGGGAATGATCGTACCGCCGCGCTCCACCCACTGCTCCGCCATCTCCATCTGTGTGCCCACCGCATCAATGACGATGTCAAATTTCTTATCTCCCAGAATGCGGAACACTTGCTCTGCGGTCAGCTCCTCCGGCGGGCAGGCATAGTCAGAGATTTGCTGTGCCTTTGCCAGTCGTCCTTCATTGATTTCTATTGAAACAGTGGTGCACCCTATGCGTTTAGCAACAAATTGACACAGTAATCCCATCGGACCCGAACCAAGGATTAATACCGCGTCTCCTTTTTTAGCTCTGGCTTCCCGGAAGTTATGAAGAACACAGGCGAGGGGTTCAGTGGCCAATGCCGCTTCCCAGCTCATCTGCTCAGGTAATTTGTGTAAAAATTTTTCTTCTGAAACGAACCATGGAGCAAAAGTTCCATTTTTATTCAATCCGGCAATAGGCATACCTTGTCCATCCGTTCCTGTGCAGAGATGCAGCTTGCCTTGAAGGCAAAACCTGCATTTGCCGCAGCTGTGATTGGGATCGACAACTACTCTGTCGCCTGCTTTTAAGCTTGTTACATTGCTGCCGGTTTCAACGACAGTACCTACGGCTTCATGACCGCGTATCACTCCAGGAACTCCAGGTTCCTTACCTGTGATAACTGCCAGATCAGTTCCGCAGATGCCTGTCATCTGGATCTTCACTTTGACATCAGTAGCAAGCGTGATAACCGGGATGTCCTGTTCGGACAGATTCAGCTTCTGAGAGTTCCACACCAACGCCGGCATCTTACGCGATTCTGCACATTCAGCTTTTTCTGATTTCATTGCTCCATATCCTTTCTTTTTTCACATCCGCTTTTATCTTACATTTTTTTACTTTCTCTTTCTTTTCTTTTCATTTAACTGCAAAACATCTCCTTCAGTTCCGGATAACGAAAATTTTGATTTTTTGTGCAAACGTTTGTGCAATTACCTTTTCTATCCTAACACAGGTTTTTGAAAAAGTAAGGGAAATTTTGTCGAATTTTGACAATCCTCATATTTTTTTCAATCCGCTCATAATTTGTGCTCCCGCCCTCTTCCTACAGCTGAAGATTCCGGGCCAGCACCACGCAAAAAAACGGCCCTTTCGGACCGTATCGGATAAGTTCATTATTCATTTTCTATATAAACTGAACTTGAGATCTTTCGATTTTGGGATTGGCCGTGACTCCAGAGAATGTTTGGACTTCCGGCCGCTGTTGTATGCAGCCCCTTATCCTTAGTTTTCCAGGTTCAAGCTATATACAAATTTCAGTTGACCGATTTATCGTACTGCAAATACACCACATGGGTCTGCAGATATTCATTCAAGCCGTGTTTGCCGTCCGCGCCGCCGATGCCGGATTTTCTCCAGCCTGCATGGAAGCCTTGCATCGCTTCGAAGTTCTCGCGGTTAATATAGGTTTCCCCGTATTTGAGCCGCTTGATGACTTTCATGGCGACGTTCAGATTCCGGGTATACAGGGAAGAGGTCAAGCCGAACTCACTGTCATTGGCAAGCGCGATCGCTTCATCCAGGTTAGAGAATGAAATGATCGGGATGACCGGCCCGAAGATTTCCTCTTGGACGATTTCCATTTCATTGGTGGCACCGGTAATAACCGTCGGCTCAAAAAAGCTGCCTGCTCCCTCAACCTTTTTACCGCCAAGGGCGATTTTGGCTCCCTCTTGTACTGCACGGTCAACCTTTTGCTGCACGGATTCCTGCGCTGCCTTGTTAATCAATGGACCCATCTGAATATCCGTGTCTTTCAGCGGATCGCCATATTTCACCGCTTTCATAGCCTCAACCAGACGGCTGGTGAATTCGTCCTTGATGGTCTCATGCACATAGACCCGCTCCGCACAGTTGCAGACCTGCCCGGTATTAATCACCCGGGAATCAACAATCGCCTTGATGGCCAAGTCCAGATCGGCATCGTCCATCACAATAGCAGGTGCCTTGCCGCCAAGCTCCAGGCTGACCTTGATGATATTTTCGGCTGCGGCCTCCATCACCTTTTGTCCGGCCGGCACACTGCCGGTTAGACTGACCATTCCGACCTTAGGGTTGCTGGCCAGTTCATTGCCGACCTCTCCGCCTTTACCCGTAACCAGGTTGAACACGCCTCCGGGAAGACCGGATTTGTCAACAATTTTGGCAAAAGCCACTGCATTGTTCGGAGATTCGGCACTGGGCTTGACGACAATCGTATTTCCGGTGATCAGCGCCGGCGCCATTTTTCTGGCAATCAAAAAGAATGGGAAATTCCATGGGAGTATGCCGGTAGTGACCCCAATCGCCCGTTTGAACACAAATATATGCTCATTATCCCGGTCACTCTGAACGATCTCACCTTCATACCGGCGGGCCCATTCTGCCATATAGTCCATATAGTCTGCTGTAAAGTTAACCTCGACCGTGGACAGTTCCAAGGTCTTGCCTACCTCTTGGGAGATCAGTCTGGCCAGGCTGTCCGCCTCCGCCCGGATCCCTTCGGCAATGGCATGAAGATACTTTCCTCTCTCCACCGCAGGCGTTTCTTCCCAGGCAGTCTGGGCCTTATCCGCTGCATGGATGGCACGGATCACGTCATTCCTTGCAGCTTTGGGGACCTGTGAAATGACTTCATCTGTTGCCGGATTGGTTACATCCATCCACTCTTTGCCTTCAGACTCGGTAAACTGGCCGTCGATATACATCAAATGTTTTTCCACTGTTTCTCCCCCTTAAGGTAGATAGTTCCATTTGCTCCCCATCAGTGTAAACGTTATCAATATTTTTTGTCAACAACATTCACATTTATTATTTGTTTTTGTGTTGTTTTTTATTGACTTTTTGAGTTAAGCTAGTGTTGTGAAGGCTGCGATTGGAGGGATAGGAATGAAAGTCAGTATTTTTTCAACCTGCGTAGTGGACCTGATGACCCCGAATGTCGGGATCGCTATGGTCCAAGTTCTCGAAAGGCTGGGCTGTGAAATCGATTTCCCCGCTTCGCAGGTGTGCTGCGGCCAACCCGCGTATAACAGCGGCTATCTGGAAGATTCCAAGCTGGCAATGAAAAATATGATGCTTGCCTTTGAACATTCCGATTATGTTGTAGGCCCGTCCGGCTCCTGCATCGCTATGTTCCATGAATACCCGAAAATTTTCAAGGGAGATCCCCAATGGGAGTTGAAAGCGGTTGCGTTAAAGGAGAAATCATATGAGTTCACCCAGTTCATCGTACGGGTACTCGGCATTACCGATGTGGGTGCAAGTCTCGAAGGTACCGCCACCTACCACCGTTCCTGCCATATGACAAGACTGCTGGGCGAAAGGGAAACCCCGTTCCAATTGCTTGAGCAGGTACAGGGACTGCAAATGGAGCCGCTGAAAAACAGCGATAATTGCTGCGGCTTCGGGGGAACCTTTTCGGTAAAAATGCCGGAAATCTCTGAGCAGATGGTCGATGAAAAATGCGGTTGTGTAGCCGAAACCGGAGCGGACATCCTGATTAGTGCAGATATGGGCTGCCTGCTGAACATCGGGGGCCGCCTGTCCCGTAAGGGAGAACCCGTAAAAATCATGCACATTGCAGAAGTGCTGAATCATTACAATCCCGCCGCTACAAAGGAGGAAGCCGGACATGAGCCTGCAAACGGATAAACGGGAATTCAACGAACGGACTACTGACGGCATCGGTAATCCTTTTATGAGAAACGCTGTAAGCTCAGCCCAGGACAGCCTGAAAACCAGGCGCCTGTCAGCCGCAACCACTCTTGGGGACTGGGAGCAGTGGCGTACCCTAGGCCAGCAAATCCGTCAGCATACGCTGAAACATCTGGATTATTACCTGGGGCAGTTGGCGGATAACATTGAGAAAAAGGGCGGACACATCTATTTTGCCAAAACCAAAGAAGAAGCGAGCGGCTATATCCGGGACATCATCGTACAGAAGAATGCTAAAAAAATCGTCAAATCCAAATCGATGGTCACCGAGGAAATTGAAATGAACCATGTCCTGATGGAAGCTGGCTGTGAACTGACCGAGACGGATCTGGGTGAATACATCCTCCAGATGGATGATTGGGACCCGCCTTCACATATTGTGGCCCCTGCGCTGCATAAGGACCGGACGCAAATCCAAAGCGTGTTCACGGAGAAGCTTGGCTATACCGGCGACGAGAGTCCGGAGAACCTGGCCCGTTTTGCCCGGACGGTATTGCGGCAGAAGTTCCTGGAGGCAGATGTCGGGATCACCGGCTGCAACTTCGCTGTCGCCAACCTGGGCGCGATCAATCTGGTGACCAACGAAGGCAACGGTGACCTCACCGCCGCCATACCGAAAACGCATATCGCGGTGATGGGCATGGAGCGCATTGTGCCAACGCTTGAAGAGATGGAAGTGCTGGATAATCTGCTCTGCCGGAGCGCGGTCGGGCAAAAATTGACCAGCTATATTTCCGTCATCGGGCCCTCTGCAGCCGGGGAGACGGATGGCCCCGAGGACTTCCATCTGGTGGTCGTGGACAACGGCCGCTCCGAGATTCTCGGCAGCGAATTCAACGAAGCCCTGCAGTGCATCCGCTGCGGCGCCTGTCTTAATGTCTGCCCCGTCTACCGCCATATCGGAGGCCATGCCTACGGGTCGATTTATCCGGGACCGATTGGAGCGGTAATCACCCCGCTGCTGGGCGGCTACGATGACTATAAAGAGCTTCCTTTTGCCTCCAGCCTGTGTGCCGCTTGTACGGATGTCTGTCCGGTCAAAATCCCGCTGCATGAGCAGCTGATCCTGCACCGCCAGAATATTGTAAAAGAAAAACGCACCGGTGCTGCAGAAAGGCTCCAGATGAAGACAGCCGGAAGGCTGCTGGCCTCCCAGGCTTTGTTCGGCAAAGCCCTGCGGCTTGCGAACCCGGCCAGCCGGCTGATCAGCAGGCATGGACGAATTGTAAGAGGACCGCAACTGGTCCGCGGCTGGATCAACGCCCGTGATCTCAGCCAGCCGGTCAGGCAGCAGGACAGCTTCCGGGCCTGGCTTGATAAGCGCAAAGGAGGGAGTGGCCAATGACGGCATCCAATAAGGATTCATTCTTAAACTTAATCGCCTCCAAGCTGGGGCGGGAGCGTATCTATGATGTCCAGCGGCCCGGCTTGCAGGTCTTGGCTCCGGACAGCTATGGCAGTCTAACATCCGATGAACTGATAGACATCCTTAAGGAGCAGTGCTTTTTCATCCACACGCAGGTGATTGAATCGAATGCGGAAATCTTGCAGCAAACCTTAGATGATCTGGTCGCCGCGAATGGCGGAGGGGCTGTAATCACTTCCGGAGATGCCCGGTTTGCCGAATATGGGCTGAAATTCGCAAATGCTTCCGTCTGGGAGGAAGCGGCAGGAAGGGAGCAGAATATTCTGCGCTCCGAAGCAGCCAATACGGCGATTATTTTTGCCGACTATGCGCTGGCCGAGTCTGGTACGGTTGTTGTCGGGAGCCGCCCGGATCAAGGGCGCGCCTTGCATTTTCTGCCTGCCCATTATATTGCGGTGATTGAAAAAAAGCGGATCGTGCTCCGCTCGACCCAGGCTGCAGCAGATCTGAACCGGCGGATTCAAGCGGGGGAGCCGCTGGGTTCCTCGATCAATTTCATCTCCGGCCCTTCGAATTCAGCCGATATTGAAATGCAGCTCGTTGTCGGGGTGCATGGTCCGCTGCGGGCGGCCTATGTACTTATCTAACAATTAATTTAGCAGATCACTCCTTTTTGGCGATAATCATGAACCGGTTAACATTCTCATAACCATACTTCAAGTAATTAAGCGGCAGCTTGCGGGCAGGAATGAAATTCCGGCGGGTATCGAATATGCGGAATCCTGCGTGCAATAGAGCCTGTTCATCTGCTTCAGGCCGGAGCACGTTTACAAACGGCAGCTCACTGAGCAGGCTTTTATCCCCGCTGCTGCGCTGCCGGATTCTTTTTTCCGTAATCAGAATCAGAAGCCAGGATAAAGCGTACCAGAGCCTGCGGAATAAAGACCTGTTTTCCTTATACATATAGTTGCCGTCAAAAACAATCAGAGTACCGCCCGGCTTCAGAATGCGGTGCCACTCCGCATAAGCCTTCTGCGGCTCGGGCAGCGTCCACACCATATCGCGGCAGACGACTGCGTCGAAGCTGTTATCCGGCTCCGCACTTAAATCCGCCGCATCGCCCACATATGCCTGAACTTTGCATCCATAGCGGTCAAAGTTTTGCGAGGCCCGTTCAATCATTCCCGGTGAAGCATCCACTGCTGTTGCCTGATGCCCCATCTGTGATAAAAGGATTGAGAAAAAGCCCGGGCCTGTTCCCACATCAAGTACTTTTTGACGGGATTTGAGTCCTATTCCTTGAATAAGCAGCTGCTTCCACAGTCTGACGGTTTTCCTGCTGCGGAATTGAGTTTGGATTACCTTATCATAACCAGCCGAGCTGGAGGTCCAATATTTAGATATTTCTTTCAGCATCATTCTTCACCTATGTCCAGCTGATTCCAGAAGACCGGTGTGAAGGTGGTGTACCCGGGCTTGAAACCCTTCAGCCGCTTGTTCACCGCCATGACCTCGTCCGGAAAGTACAGGGCTCCAAACATGGCTTCCTCATACAGCCTGCCAAAGATCGAGTCATAAGCCTTTTGCCTCACCAGCAGATCTGTACTTCCTACCGCTGTATCAATGAATGATTCCAATACGGCGTCCGGCCATGCAACAGCTGGTGCCTCCGCAGTCTTATGGAACAGGGACAGGAGGAAGGCATGCGGATTATAAGCATCATCGTAGGTACGGTACATGATAAGGTCATATGCTTTAGTGGTCCATAATGCATCGTAATACGCGTTAGGCTCAAGAATCTGGAGATTCACGGTAATGCCTATCGCCTTCAGCTCGGACTGGATCAGCTCACTGACGGATTTCCATTCCGGAAACTCGGCTTGCTGCAGTACAAAACTAAGCTCCAGTGGCGTGCCGTCCTTTTCGACCGTTCCATCCCCATTAGAATCCCTATAACCGGCTGCGGCAAGAAGCTGTTTTGCTTCCTCCGGATCAAAGCCATACCAGGTATTATTCTGATCTGTTACATAGGGTACGGTTAAGGGGAATAGACCTTTGGCTTCGCTGCCGGTACCATCCAACAGATCATCGATAATGCTTTTTTTGTTAATGGCTAAATTAATGGCTTTGCGCACGTTCAGATCCTGCAGAGCAGGAGTGTTGTAATTAAAAATCATGAAATGCGAATTGGTTCCTGGTGCTTTTTGCAGACTCAAACTGGAGTCACCTTCAATAACCGGTACGCTTTCTACCGGAAGCTTGCCGGGCTGGCCTCCTGCAATATCTACATCCCCGCTTTGCAGCGCCAGCACTCTGGATTGCGGATCGGGAATAACCTTAAGAATAAGCTTGGACAGCTTGGGTGCTTCTCCCCAGTAATAAGGATTTCTGACGAGCACTGCCTCCTGATCCGTCTTGTAGCTCTCCGCCATCCATGCCCCCGTGCCGACGGCTTTGACAAATTTTCCGGTAACCTCTCCGGGGGGTTCAACGGCAGAAGGGCTAATGATTCGCACCGGTCTGGCAAAAGACAACTCGGTAAGGAACGGATAATAGGCTTTGTTGAAGGTCATGGTGAGGGTATGGTCATCTACAACGTCCATAGACTGCATCGCTGCAGCTACATTCAATGAATTGGCCGGGTCGTTGATCCAGCGTTCAAAAGAGAATTTAACCGCAGCGGCATTAAAATCAGTGCCATCCGAGAACTTCACTCCATGGCGAAGATGAAAAGTATACACTTTTCCATCTTCGGATATATCCCAGGACTCTGCCAATGCCGGCAGAATGCTGCCTTTTTCCCCATACTCCACTAATCCGTCATAGATCATCGCATGTACACTCATCGAACCTTTATAGGCGCCAGCATCAAGCTGATCTATACCAGGGTCTGCCGATATTGCTACAGTGACTACTTTATCCGGCCCTTCGGATGATTGACCTGTTGAACCGCTGTTATCTCTGTTATTGCTGTTATTGCTGCAACCGGCAATCATTAAGAATGCAGCCAGTATGATCATAGCCAAAGTTTTTGTTAAACCTCTGATTCGCTTTGAATTCCTTGTCATCCCTAATATAACTCCCCTTCTTCTATTTTCGGTCCTCTGACTTTCTTAACCGGGGGTCCTGCACAGGCACCGAAGCTATAAGTCTTTGGGTATACGGATGGACCGCCTGCTTCATCAGTTCGCCGCCCGGTTGCTCCTCCACAATCTGTCCCTGATACATTACAGCTACTCTGTCACAGAAACGGCTGACGACTGACAGATCATGTGTAATAAAAATATAAGCCAATCCCAGTTGAGCCTTCAGCTCCTGCAATAAATCCGTCATTTGCTTCCGCAGACCGGCATCGAGACTGGAGAACGGCTCATCACAAATAATCAGCTCCGGGCGAAGCGCAATCGCCCTGGCAATTCCGATTCTTTGCTGCTGGCCCCCGCTGAGTTCATGCGGATAACGGTACATGTATCGCCCCTCCAGACCCACTAGCTCCAGAGTTTCTGCAATCCGTTCCCTGCGTACTCCTGCATTTCCCATCCCGAAATTTCTTAACGGCTCCCCTATGATTTGCTCCACCGTAAACAGCGGGTTGAACGAAGCCAGGCTGTTCTGAAATACGGCCTGCAGCTTGCCCCGAATCCTCCGCATTTCACTTAAGCTCCAATCTGTGAAATCTGTACCTTGGTAGAGAACCCTTCCGGAGGATGGCCGTTCCAATCCAAGCAATAAACGGGCCAGCGTGCTTTTACCACTGCCGCTTTCCCCCACAAGTCCCAGATTTTCATGCGGCTTCAGCCGGAGTGACAGATGATTTACAGCCGCTGCCTTTTGGGCATCCGGTGTGAACCACCTCCCTTCCCGGCCATACACTTTACTCAGCCCTACAGCTTCAAGCAGATTCATGTCTCCCCTCCTCCATAGGTATATACTAATTCAGTTGTTATCTGCAGCTGAGAAGCTGTCTTGTATAGGGATGCACCGGATTGGCAAAGAGGGTGTACACATTGCCGGCTTCCACAATCTTTCCTGACTGCATTACATACACATAATCCGCAAGCTCTGCGACAACTCCAAAATCATGTGTGATTAACAGGATGCCCAGGCCCTCCGCATGTCTGATCCGATCCAGCTCCTTCAGAATCCGGGCTTGAACCGTAACATCAAGTGCTGTTGTCGGTTCATCGGCAATCAGAAGACGTGCCCCTGAGATTAGAGCGATGGCAATCATCACCCGCTGGCACATCCCGCCGCTGATCTGAAAAGGATATTTATTGTACAGCTGCTCAGGATCGCTTAGACCTGCCCGGTGCATCTGCTCCAAAGCCAGGGCTTTTGCCTCTTTCCTGGAAACCTTTCTGTGCAGCATCACCGTCTCTTTGATCTGCTTGCCAATAGGGAGCAGCGGATTAAGGGCGTTCATGGGATCCTGAAAGATAACGGCTATTTCTTTGCTCCGCAGCTTCTTAAGCTCACGTTTCGAGTATTCGCGAAGATTATTGTCACCCAGCCAAACTTCCCCCTTCTCTATCTTGCCCGGCGGGTCCAGCAGCCCCAGGATAGACAGGGCTGTTACACTTTTTCCACAGCCGCTTTCACCAACAAGTGCAACAATCTGCCGGGGCCTCACTTCCATACTCACATCATCTACAGCCGTGATTGCCTGATCCTTGGCATAGAAGCTGGTTCGCAGATGCTGGACTCTCAGCAGTGCTGTCTCTGTTAACATGTTCTACAATTCCTCCTTCTGTCCCGGTTTCCGCAGCCCCTCTCCCAGCAGGTTGAAGCCCAGAACTGAAAGCATAATCGCCAGTCCCGGATATAAAAGCAGCCGTGGTTCCGTTTGGATATACGGCCGGCTATCGTTCAGCATGACTCCCCACTCCGGTGTTGGAGGCTGGGCGCCCAGGCCCAGGAAAGACAGACCGGCAATTGAGAGCATAATTGTACCGATTTCGATGGAAGCCAGGACCAGGATAGGCCGGGCGGCATTTAAGAGAATATGCCGCAGAATAATCTGCAGATGCGTGGCGCCCCCAGCCTTGGCGGCCATAATGTAATCACTTTCCTTTATTTGCAGGACCATACTGCGGATAACTCTTGCATAGCCCGCCCACCACACCACTGCAAAAGAGATAAGCAGGTTTTTCATGCTAGGGCCAAGCACCGCTGTAACGGCCAGAGAGAGAATAAGGCTGGGGAAAGCCAGCAGGATGTCAATGACCCGCATGATCAAATGATCAACAATTCCCCCCACATAACCAGCGAGCAGGCCAACCGGAATACTAATAGAAAACACCGCCGCCAGTACCATCAGTGAATAATAAAGTGAAGTCCGCGTCCCATAGACCAGACGGGATAAGACGCAGCGCCCCAAATGGTCCGTACCCAGAGGGTACTCCCATGAAGGCATACTAAGCTTGTGTTCCATATGAATCTGAAGCGGATCGGATGGAGCAAGCCAAGGGGCAAATATTCCAATACATACGAACAGAAGCACAATTATCCCGCCAGCTTTGGCCCCGTTACTCTTGAACATATGAAGGCGGTTCAAGACAAGCGCCCCCTTTCTGCTGTTCACCGCAGCCTGATCCGCGGGTTCAGCAGTTGGTGGAGTAAGTCTACTGCGACGTTAATCAGAACAACGGCAACAGCCATTATTAATACATAGCCTTGAATAACCGTGTAGTCTTTGGCAAAGATAGCTTCCACTGCATATCTGCCGATACCAGGCCAGGAAAAGATGCTCTCCACAATTACCGAACCGCCCAGGAGCCCCCCTGTGTGAATCCCCAGCAAGGTGAGGCTGGGAAGAAGTGCATTGCGAAGCGCATGTCCGCTTATCACCTGCCATTCCCGCAGCCCCTTAGCCCTCGCCGCCTTAATATAGAGCTTGCCGAGAACTTCCAGCAGACTGGTACGGATCAGGCGGATATAGATTCCCGCCATGCCAAAGCCGAGAGTACATGCAGGCAAAATGACACTCGACCATCCCTCCATGCCCATCATAGGGAACCACTTCAGCTTCACCGCACCATAATAGATCAGCAGCAGGCCAAGCCAGTAGCCCGGCATGGAAACACTGAACAGCGCGCAGGCTCTTCCCAGACGATCCAGCAGACTTCCCGGATAGAGAGCAGAGCCGATGCCAAGCGGCAAGGCAATCAGAATTGCGGTCAACAAGGAGCTGCCGCTAAGGAGCACGGTAGCCGGGAAACGGCTCATAAGTTCTTCCCACACCGGCAAGCCGCTCCTGTAGGATTTCCCCAAATCCAGGTGAAACACGCGGTACAGCCAGTGCACAAATTGCATATGTATCGGCCCGTCCAGGCCAAGAGCATGTCTGGCGGCCCGGGTGGCCTCCAGAGTGGGCTTGATGCCGTCTGCACGCAGCATAATTTCCGCCGGATCTCCTGGTGTTAAGTGCATCAGTCCGAAGGTAATGCAGGAGATGCCAAGCAGCACGGGAATGATCTGCATCAGCCGCTGCAGCAGATAACGTAAAATGATATTCAACCCCAATACTTATTCGTAATAATTACGATTATAGCATAAAGTTTTAAAATTAATAGTCTAAATTTGACGTTCCAACAAAACATGGCCGCTCCAGGCGGAGCGGCCAACGATTAATATCAATATGCTTTTGTATTTCGATTTGGAAGCTTATTCGCCTTCCCGGATATTTTTTACCGTTTTGTGGACCAATGAAAAGTTCTGAAAAATCCGTTCTCCGCCTTGTCCAGTCGGTGCCTGGGCTACAAGCCCAACCTTAAGGGTCTGCCCCACCGGCAAGCTGAAAAACCGCATCATATAAAACTTGATCCCATCGGGCGAATGGTGGAAAGAGAACGCATTATTTACTCTGGCAACCTGCAGCCATACCGTATTTCCGTTAATATTACAGCCATTGGCGTCGTCTGAAGTATGATTGGTGACCACACTAACTACAGCGTGTGTGTCATAGTCTGTCTTTTCGAAGCAGGCTTTGGCCCATACCTGAAAGTCCTGCATCACCATAATTGTCGCCGAGTCATAAGTATCCTTGAAATCATGCGAAACCTGAACCCGCATCACAAAATCTCCGGTTACCTCTTTGTAATAAAAGGGGGCATTGCATAGGCTCTCCGGGGTAATTCCTGTTTCGGAAACGGCACCATTATTACAGAAGAAATCTGTTTCCGCCGGTGCTTCAATCACCAGTTTGTCCTCTACAAAGGTAGCCTTGCTTGGGTTAATCCACTTAAAATCATTAAAAATGGACTGCTGCATTGGAATTTCTCCTTTGATTGTTTTTTCAACCACGGTAAGGACCTGTCGCTCCGCATGGTTCTGTCTCTATTATACTTTAGTTCCGTATATTTCAAGCAATGTTTGTCATTGACTCCCAGCCAGCAGCTGCTAATCCTATTTCACTTTCATTTCATCTGCCTCCGGCAGTCTATAAAAATCCAATCCGAAATCGGCCAGAAAGGCAGATTAGTTTAGTCTCTATTTGCTTATACCATACCCGGCAATCTTCCGGTAGATGGTCGATTTTCCGATCCCCAGCATCTTGGCTGCGGCCACAGCATTGCCGCCGCATGTTTTAAGCGCACTGCAAATGCTCTCCATCTCAATCTGCTCCATTTTTTTGGCGGGCGACTCCGCTGAAGACCTCTGCGGAACCGCTGCATTACCGCTGTTCGTGTGCTGCAGAGGCGAGGTCCGTGCAGGAGGCAAATCCAGATGGGTAATGTCAGCAGAGCTGCATACATAATAAGCCCGCTGCACGGCATTCTGAAGCTCGCGCGCATTTCCCGGCCACTCATAGCTCTGCAAGGTCTTCAGAAAGGAGGGGCTGAAACGTTTGGCCGGACCGGGATGATCACGGTTGCACTTCAGCAGGAACAGTCTCGCCAGCGGGGCGATATCCTCCCTGCGTTCCCTTAGCGGCAACAGCTTGATATTGATCACATTCAAGCGGTAATACAAGTCGCTGCGGTATGATTTCCGGCTCACTTCCTCCGCCAGATCGCGGTTGGTGGCTGCAATGACTCTTACATCCAGCGTCCGCTCATGCTTGCCCCCGATTCTGCGGACCTTATGGTTATCCAGGACACGGAGCAGCTTTGCCTGAATTTCCAGCGGCAGTTCCCCGATTTCATCCAGAAAAATAGTCCCCCCGTGCGCCAGTTCAAACTTCCCCGGGTTGCCCTCCCGGAGCGCCCCTGTAAAGGAGCCTTTCTCGTATCCGAACAGCTCGCTCTCTACCAAATCTTTGGGGAGGGCAGCGCAGTTGATGGCAATAAACGGTCCACCGGCCCGCAGACTGGCATTATGAATCGATTGGGCAAACAGCTCCTTGCCCGTTCCGCTCTCCCCTTCGATCAGCACCGTACAGTTTGTCTTCGCTATTCTCTGCGCAAATGCGATTTGTCCCTGCATATAGGAATTGTCCGTGATGACTTCCGCGAACCGGTAATTCGCTTTGAAGCCGGCCAGTTGGTTGACCTCTTTACGCACCTGCCCGGCTTCCCGGATCGTGAGCGAAGCGCCCAGAATCTTGTCATCGAAGGTGAACGGATAGATGTTCACCATACAATCGATCTTGTTGCTGCCTACGGTGAGCGTACAATCGGCGTAGCTTAAATACCGCTCGCCGGCGAACACACTCTCCAAATCGACTTCTTTCAGCAGCTCCTTGATACTCAAGGCTTCCATTTGCTCCTGGCTAAGCATAAAGATGGAGGCCAGTCTTTCATTATAATGCCGCACGCGGTATCCGGTATCAATAACAAGCAGACCGTCCTGCATGGACTGGAAGACGGCATGCATCATTTGGCTCGCTTCCAGCATATGGAGCTGCTTCTCGATACTGCTGACCGCCGATACAACAACGCCGAACGTATGGGCATGAACATCCTCCGCCTTGCCAGACAGGTCCAGGCAGCCAATCACGTTGCCCCGGCTGTCATGAACCGGTGCAGCCGAACAGGTCCAGGCATGATGCGACGTGCAGTAATGCTCGCTGCCCAGCACCTGAACCGCATCATTGACAGCCAGCGCGGTACCCACCGCATTGGTGCCTACGCTGAGCTCATCCCATTTGGCCCCTTCCACGAAATTCACCTTGACACATTCCGGTTCGAGCTCCTTATTGAGCACCGTGTGCAGGAGAACACCGTCCTGATCGGTCAGGACAATTGCATATACCGTATCCTTGATGATCTGATAGATGCTGTCCATAACCGGCTTGGCAACGGAAAGAAGCTGCTTCTTCTCCTGCAGGCGGGAAGCCAGTTCCTCTTCCGATACCTGCAATCCCTTGCCGCTCATCGGATCGACTCCAGCCTCACGGCATCTTCTCCATGAAGCGGCTATGACCGGCTTTGTCCCGGCGGCACACTCGCCGCTGGATATGAAATGTTCCCAGTTCCCAAGCAATTGCGCATAGCTGGTTCGCATGTCTACAGCTCCTTTCTATCGCCTGCAGCGCCTATACTGGATATTCACGTCTGCCCGGAGCAGAGGCAATCCGCATGGATTCCCTGTACTTGGCAACCGTCCGGCGGGAGATGACCGCGCCTTGCTCAAGCAGAAGCTCAGCGATCCGGCGGTCGCTGTAGGCTGCCTGCTTATCTTCTCCCTCTATAAGTTCGCGGATGACCCGCTTCAAGGCATCCGGTGTCCAACCGCTGTCTTCCCCCGCAATACCGGAAGGAAAAAAATATTTCAGCTCAAAGGTTCCCCATACACATTGCATATACTTGCCCCGAACCGCCCGGCTTACCGTTGACTCATGAAGATCCAGCTCTTCGGCTATCCTGCCGAGCGTTAAGGGAACGAGATAATCCTGACCTCTTTCAAAAAAAGGCCGCTGCAGCCTAACAATGGCGCCGGCCACGCGGCACAAAGTCTTCCTGCGTTCTTCGAGGCATTTCATGATCCAGCTTGCCTGTTCGTTCTTCTCCCGCAGATAGCGGAGCGTTTCTTCGTCGCCGCTCAGGCTGAGCAGGCGTTGATAGCTCTCGGCAAAGGTAATCTGCGGGCAGGACAAGGGATGCGCGGCGGCTTCATGCGAGCCGTTCTTCTTCATAACATACACATCCGGTACAATGTATACCGCTGATTCCCCGTTATCCAAGGCATTCGCGGGACGGGGGTTCAAGGATTTAATCACACTGTATGCTTCCTGAATGCCCTTTAGGGAAGTTCTCAATTCCTTGGCAACACGGACCAGCTGATTGCCGCCCAGCTGCTCAAGATGGTGTTCGATCAGCAGCCGTAATAAAGGCGTCATTCTGCCGGAGTGCTCCAGCTGCAGCAGCAGACACTCCTGCAAATTCCTGGCGCCGACTCCGTACGGCTCCAGGGACTGTACGCGACTCAGTCCAGCTTCTATAACCTGACAGCCGACTCCCAGTTCAGCTGCAACCACCCCTACCTGTTCCGCAAAATATCCGTTATCATCCAAGCAGCCAATCAGATAGGCCGCAAGGAGCCGCTCACTCTTGGTCAGCGGCAGCAGTGCTAATTGCGACCGCAGATGATCCTGCAGATTGTGGCGTGGACCGGCCGCATACTGCAGCAAATGCTGCGTGCTTTTACAGCCCTTAACGCTGCTGCCGCCCCAAGAATACTGCACCTCAATCAACGGATTCTCCTCTGACAACCGGTGTACGTATTGGTCCAGCTCTTGCGAGTCCATTTGCAGCACCTCGACGGATTGCCGCAGCCCGGGAGACAAACCCATTCGTTGCTTGGTATCCAAAACCAGCCTCATTTGCTCACCCCTCAAACTGTATGCGCTTACATATTCTTTCTCTATTATAAAACGCCATAGAGTCCAATAAAGGCAAATACGATGAACTTAATATGACAATCCGCAGGCAAACCGGGATCAGCATACTCTGTTCATCGTATTTGAATTAGCACCGGAGGATTGAAGGCTATTCGTTAAACGTGAAGATGAATGGCCCGGCCATGAACAGCATGAGCGGCTTCATGCAGCGATTCCGCTACAGTCGGATGGGCGTGAATGGTGGTCACAATCTCCTCCAGTGTTGCTTCAAGGCGAATCGCCAGCGCTCCTTCCACAATGATGTCCGTTGCCCGTGGCCCGGCAATGTGCAGCCCCAGAATTTCATCATTGCCCGCGTCCACAACATACTTCACCAGCCCGCTGCTCTCACCCATAATCATGGATTTGGCATTGGCCTGAAGCGGGAATATGCCTGTCTTCACCCGGTATCCCTGCCGTTTGGCCTCTGCCTCCGTCATTCCTACGGATGCCAGCTCAGGCCGTGTGTAGACACAGGAAGGAACCGTTCTGAAATCAACCGGCGAGGGCTCACCCATAATCGCTTCCGCAGCTATAACCCCTTCAGCGGAGGCTACATGAGCCAGCATGATTCCTCCAATGCAATCTCCGATAGCGTAGATGCCCGGTATGCAGGTCTCCATACTCCGGTTAACCTGGATTGCACCGCGGGTAAGCTGTACCCCGATGTCCTCCAGTCCCAGGCCCGCAGTCACTGGTCTCCGGCCGATGGACAGCAGCACTTTATCCGCTTCTATAACATGGTTGCCGTTCCCGGAGGAAGTGACTACCCGCAGTCCCGCCGCCGACTGCTCGATTCTCTCCACCTTGGTCTCTGTGTGCACCTCAATGCCGGAGCTTGCGAATTCCTTCCGCAGGCACTGCACAATATCCCTGTCCATGGCCGCAATCAGTTCGGGCAGCATCTCAATAACCGTAACCTTGCAGCCCAGGCTGCTGTAGATACTGGCGAACTCGCAGCCGATCACCCCTCCGCCAATAATGCAAAGGCTCTCCGGTGCCGCAGGAAGCGAGAGTGCTTGATCGCTTGTAACAACCCCTTCCAGCTCTATGCCGGGAATAGGCACGACCGATGGCTCTGAACCGGTAGCAATAATCGCCCGGTCGAATCCAAGTATGCGGACACTGCCATCTGCTGCGGTTACTTCCAGCTCACGGCCACTGATAAATTTGCCGGAGCCGCCCAGCCTGGCAATCTTGTTTTTTTTGAGCAGCGTCTCGATGCCGCCCGTGTTCATTCTGATGATTTTATCTTTGCGTTTCTGCAGCTGGCCCCAGTTCACAGAGACCTCCGCCGTCTCAATGCCCAGCTCCTTGCCTTCCCGCTTCAGGTGTGTGTACAGCTCCGTGGAATGAAGCAGCACTTTGGTTGGTATGCAGCCGACATTAAGGCAGGTCCCGCCCAAAGCCTTTTTCTCCACAAGTGTAACTTCCGCTCCCAATTGGGCAGCCCGTATGGCTGCCACGTATCCGCCCGGTCCGCCTCCAAGCACAACGATCCTCATGGTTCTCTCTCCTTCTATGTTTTGTGAGCATCCGCTCCGGAAGCATAGCCACTCACAGGAGCAGCAGTGCCGGTTTTTCTGCATAGGCTTTGATTTTTTGCATAAATTGTGCCGCAACCGCTCCATCCACAGCTCTGTGGTCAGCAGTCAGGCTGAGGTTCATCAAGGGTCTGATGACGATCTCTCCATTGACGGCAACCGGGGTATCCACGATGGCATTAACGCCCAGAATGGCAACCTCAGGCTGATTGATAATCGGCGAAAAGGACTCCATGCCGTACATACCCAGATTGGTAATGGTAAAGGTGCCTCCCGTCAACTCCTCGGAGGTCAGGCTGTTATTTCTGGCTCCTGCCGCCAGCCGTTTCACTTCCTGCGATATTTCAGCCAGTCCTTTGTGGCTGGCGTTCTTAACCACAGGGACAATAAGTCCCTCCTCCAGTCCCACGGCTACTCCGATGTTGGCATAATTCCGCATAACAAACTCCGTGCCTTCAATAGAACAATTCAGGAGCGGAAACTCCAGCAGTGCCTTGGCTGCAATACTGACCAGCAGATCAGTATAAGTAACCTTGAGTGTATCCTTCAGCTGCTGTCTCAGGACACCCAGAGCGGTTGTATCCAGCCTCATATTGTAGGTTACAGCCGGAGAAACCGCCTGGCTCTCCAGCATCCGCTTGGCGATGATTCTGCGCATGCTGTTCATCGGCACCCGCGTGATTTCCTGTACAGCTGCCTGTACCGCCGGCTGCACAGCTGTCTTACTGGAGGCTGCCGCGAAGGAACGGATATCCTCCTTCATAATTCTTCCTTCCTTATGGAGCCCGGAAGGATCAATGCCTAAGGCTGCCGCTTCTATGGCTGCCGCCGGGGATATTTTCACTTTAGCCACGGCTCCGCTGCCGCCTTCTGCGTCACGCACATCTCCTGCGGTAATTCTGCCCTGCGGCCCGCTGCCCCTCACCTGACGCAGATCAACGGATAACAGCGCGGCTGTCTTCTTCGCATACGGCGAAGCTATGATTCGGCCACCGTCGGCAGGAACCGCCGCTTCACCCGCTGCGGCTGCGGCCGCCCCGGCTTCCGCCGGAGTTCCCGCCTGCTCAGGCGCGGGTACCACCGCCGGCACGCCGCCGCCAAGCAGAGCGGAAATGTCCTCATTGGCATCGCCGATGACGGCTACCGGCCGGAAGATGTCCACAGTGCCTTCCTCTACAATAATTTTCCGCAGCACTCCGCTAAGCTTCGCCTCAACTTCATTGGAGATTTTGTCTGTCTCCACATCAAACAGGATTTCCCCTTGGGCCACGGTGTCCCCCTCGGCTTTTCGCCAATTGGAGATTGTCCCTTCGGTCATAGTGAGCCCTAATTTGGGCATTACGATAAGTTCAGCCATTGTGCACCTCCGCAAGTTTGCTTATTGACGTTTCTTGGGACTGGTCAGAACATGCTCTTGATGCCCTGAATAATGTCTTCCGTATTTGGCAGCACATAGGCTTCCAGTGCGGGAGAATAAGGGACGGGGGTATTCAGTGCGCCAATTCGGACAACAGGAGCATCCAGCTCATCAAAACACAGCTCCGAGATCATGGCGGACAGCTCGCCCCCGAACCCGCCCCGCTTCACTTCTTCGGTGACAACAAGCGCCCGGTGCGTCTTGGCGACTGAAGTGAATATCGTTTCCTTGTCCAGCGGATAGAGCGAGCGCAGATCAATAACCTCCGCTTCAATTCCCTCTTCAGCCAGTACTTTCGCAGCAGTCAGCGCATCTTCCACTTGCTTGCCGTACGTAATAATGGATACGTCGCTTCCTTCTCTCTTGACACTGGCTACGCCAAAAGGAATCGCGGCAACCGTGTCGTCCACCTCGTATTTTTTCGAATACAGAATCTTGCTCTCGATATAGACCACCGGATTGTCATCTTCAATCGCAGTCAGCATCATTCCCCAGGCATCCTGGGCGTTGGAAGGATAGACCACCTTGAGTCCCGGAACATGTGTAACCCAGGCCTCCAGCGACCCGGAGTGCTGTGCCCCCGCACTGATTCCGCCCCCTGCCGGCAGCCGCAGCACAAGCGGTACGGAGATTTTGCCGCCGAACATGTATCTCATCTTCGCAGCCTGATTTACCAGTCCGTCCATGCCAAAGGTCAGAAAGTCAATGAACATCAGCTCAGCCACGGGTCTGAGCCCTGTTGCCGCAGCCCCCACGGAAGCTCCGACAATGATTCCTTCAGAAATCGGGGTATCCCGCACCCGCTCCTCGCCGAATTGCTCCCAGAGTCCCTTCGTTACCCCAAAGGTTCCTCCATACGGCCCGACATCCTCTCCAAGCAATACCACATTCGGGTCCTCCAGCATTTTGCTGCGCATTCCTTCACGGATCCCTTCACCATAGGTCATTTTTCTCATCTGCTGCGCGCCTCCTCAACGATATCGGAATAAATACCTTGAACCGAAGCTTCCAGGGCCGGATAACCGCTGGCAAAAGCGAAATCAAGCGCCTCCTGGATCTCCCCGTCAACCTCAGTCCCGATCTGTTTTAACTCGTCCGCCGTCATCAGCTTGTTCTCCATAAGGTACTTCTCAAATCTGGGGATCGGGTCCTTTTGCAGCCAGGCCTCCACTTCTTCCTTCGGTCTATAAGCTCCGGGATCACCTTCAAAGTGGCCATGCTGTCTGTACGTTTTGAATTCCAGCAGGGTAGGACCTTCGCCGTTTCTTGCCCGCTGTACGGCCTCTTGCACATGTTCATACACCGTAATCACGTCGTTACCGTCAGCCGTAAGGGAAGGCATACAATAGCCCTCGCCCCGTTTCGCAATGTCCTTGATTGTCTGGTGTCTGGCCTGACTGACCGATATCCCGTAGAGATTGTTCTCGCATACAAAAATAACCGGCAGCTTCCAGAGGCTCGCTAAATTCATCGCTTCATGAAAAGTGCTCTGATTGGTAGATGCATCTCCAAAAAAACACACGCTGACCTGATCGCTTCCTCTATAACTTGCGCTCCACGCGGCCCCGGTTGCAATCAGGTGGCCCGCACCGACAATTCCGTTGGCGCCGAGTATGCCCAGCTCCGCGTCCGCAATATGCATCGAACCGCCTTTGCCTTTACAATAGCCGGTTTCCTTGCCGAACAGCTCTGCCATCATATATTTCAGATTTCCGCCCTTGGCGACGATATGTCCATGCCCCCGGTGGGTGCTCGTAATATAATCGTCATCCCGCAGATTGGCGCAGGCCCCGACGGCGATTGCCTCTTCCCCGATATAAAGATGGACAAAGCCCGGTATTTTCCCTTCTGCAAAAAAGGTCGATGCCGTCTTTTCAAATTTCCGGATACTTAACATCTTCCGGTACATCCCGCTAAGCAATTCTTTTGTAATCCGCAAGTGAATCCCTCCTCTTGATTTGGCCCTCACCTCTATACCGAGCAAATTCCGTGCCAACTTTGCTGAATTTTCTATTTTTATTTTTTATGCGGATTCAGCCGATTGAACGGCAGATGCACAAAAACACCCTTTCCCAAAAAGGGAAAGGGTGGTGCGGGTTTTCCCATTCCGGGAAGTTTCCCGGAATGGGAATGCGAAAGCTTTTTTAGACCACATTCCATAATCTAAAGTCAGAGTCGTCTTCACTTTGTCTCCTAAATGCAGTCCACTGGCACGGTCCTGCTGTTATCAGACATGTTCAGGTTCTTCCGTTTGCAGCGTTACTTTGACTTTATCGAATGTACACTCACCGATAGGGTTTCCTTGCCGGTTAACACTTCCATTCGTTGGTTTTCCGTGATTATCAGTACACCAGGATTGGCTTTGGAAAGCCAGGAAATACGCGATCCACTTGTTTTCCAAGGTATAGTGCACCAGTACACATCCATCTTGGAATATTCCATTTTCATCAGCCTGATATTTGGTATTTCCTTGCATCATATGGACATCGTGAACTCCCAGATCGCCATCCTCATAATGCATTCCATATACATAAACGATTGCGCTGTCCTGCTCATCTTTGGCCTTGGACATGTATTTATCGATAAAATCATTCAAATCATAGGATTCCCCTGGTACAGTTACAGGGACTACCTGCATCTTGTTAGGGTTAAATAAACCACTGCGAATGTAATCCACAGCAATGTCCGAGTGGTTGGAATCTATATCGTGGAAACCAAAATTCATTGTCGGCAGAATAGTTATGGCACTGGCGTTATAATCCTCATCCGCGATATACAGGAGGTCAGGCATATGTCTGTCTTTTGAACGGACGTTAATTTTTACTTCGTAATTCTCACCTTCGTTCGTCTGGACAATTAACCCGTAATGTGGTGCGCGGCCTGATCTTTCCGGATTAGTCTCTACTACCCGTCCGATAAGCACTCCGTATCTTGGCATTAAATAACCTCCCGAGTCATTTTGTTATTACACAATATAGATTTTGTCCTGCGGCAACAGATGGTATGTAAAATTTCTAAAAAACTGTACTATATGAGTTGAACTGGAGAACTAGAAGGCTTGGGGATCTCCTAAGGAGCAAGGAGCTAAAGCTAAGTGGAAAAAGTAAAACTAATTCGCTGAAATCCTGGCTGCAGGAGGTTTTAGTGGGATTTTGTACACCTAATTCATGCCTATTCACCACATACGGCCGCTTTCAGCCGAATTAGTGATACTTTTTCCCACATAGGCTACTCCATTAGCCGAATGAGCCCGATTAGTGGTACTTTTCCCCGACTAAGGATGACTGGCTCTGAAAATTACAGAAGTTACATTACTCGGAAATTAATGCGCGGGGCCTTATGAGGACACGATAGGTGCCTTCACGATCGATCCGCGGCTGATGCGGAATGGAAATCCGTTATTGGGGAGAAAGATATCCACATTGTTGGACATGAACATCATTTCCTTAACGAAAAAAAAGCCCAATTCCCCGGAATTCAATTGAGAAATTGAGCTTTTTCAGTTATGTTGTCTTCGGACTCAGATGGTCTAATAATAAACACGCAATACAGCTTCCTCTTCCTGCAAGCCTTCAATCCGCTGAATCCTCTCTTGGCCGCCTGGCACAATTACTGAGGTGACGACGGGTAACCCTGCTTCTTGAATCCTGGCTATATCAAATTCCAGCAGCAGCTCCCCCTGCTCAACCGTTTGCCCTGTCACCACATGGGACACAAAGCCTTCACCTTTCAACGATACCGTATTTACCCCGACATGAATGAGAATCTGAATCCCATCCTCATTTTCCAGCAAAATTGCATGTTTGCTTTTATTCATAATGTGGGATATTTTCCCTGAAAAAGGCGCCCGCACCTCTCCTTTGGCGGGTTGAACAGCAAACCCTTCCCCCATAGCTTTCGTAGAGAACGCTTCATCGGGGACTTGCTCAAGACCCACTACTTGTCCGGGGACCGGGGAGATAATATCAAGGGTATTTTCTGCGATTTTGTTTTTTCTCCAGCCAAACATTTAATTCTTTCCTCTCTGAGTTAGGTCTCCGGCAAGTTTTTCAATTCATTAGTCGCCTTGCGGGTTCTCGTAATCTTATCGATAGAATCGTTAATATTAATTGAGGCGTAGGCATAATACAGCACATCCACGACAAAAAACTGGCTATGCTTGGAACTGGTTGCCGCACTTCTCACCTTTGCTTCAGGAGCTAGTGAGGTAAATAGATTGAAATCGCTTATATCGGATAACTCGCTGCGGCCAAACCCGGTAAAGCTAACGGTGGTCAATCCGCTTTTCCGGGCAAATTTCATCAGCTCCAGCACTTCCTTGGTTGCCGCGCTATACGAAATTCCAATAAATACGCTTCCCTTTGGTGCATTAGCCATACTCATTGTGAGCACATGGATATCATGAAACGCATATACATTTTTCCCCATCCGGAGCCATTTTTGGGCGATATCCTCTGCAACCAATGCCGATGCACCAATACCGTACGCAAATATGACGGGGGCCATGTACAGGCTGTGTGCCACTTTTTCAATCATGGCTACGTCAAGCTGGCCTACGGTATCCTTAAGAGACTGAATCACGTTAGACAAAATTTTATCGACGATCTCCGCCGTATTTTCATTTTTATTCAAATCAAAGTAACCTGTTTTTTGCCCCTGAGCCAGATCTGCCGACAAAGCTACCTTTAATTCGGGGAAGCCCTTCAGGCCTATGGATCGGCAAAAACGTACGACTGATGCACTGCTGGAAAGAGAACGTGAGGCCATTTCCTGTACGGACATAATCATCGCTTCTTCCGGGGACTCCAGTACAAAGCGGGCTACCTTTTGCTCGGATTGTGTTAATTTTGGCATCACATTTTCAATTCTGGATAAAATTTGACCCACTCCGACACCCATACCAACACCTCCGTAATGACGTGAACAATAAATTGTATACCTTAATATTATTCACAATAGGATGTTATGGCAAGAAACCGAAAGGGAAGCCGGTGCTTATGCAGCAACGGCAGCAGGGGAATATCCCTTTGGGCGACATACCCGATTACGTTAACCCGTTCATCGGCCGGCAAAGGCTGGAGGACAATTTGAAATTCCCCGCAGTACCGTAAATATTTATCATTATCGATTGTTAGGGCTCCGGCTGGACGTTCCACGGTATGCTCCGGAAGAATGCTTCCTCTAAAATGATGCCGCGCCTCCTCTGAACGAATGACGTCACGGGCTATATCAGGACGGTTATGGTGTTCAGTCTCCCATACATGTGATGGCCTCTGCTCCTCAACACCTAATAACACGGCTCCTTCATTCCAGGCAAGAAATTGCTGCATTGTCCAGGAGCTTACCGATAGATCGCCAATGAGAACATGATCTACAAAGCACTCCTGAACCAATTCCAAGTATCCGGCAAATGGAGACCTATGACGATGCTTCTCCAGGCTTGGCAGCCCCTCATGCAGCGGGCCCCTTAAATCTCCGTCTCCAGGAATAAAGGCAGCAACCGTTAACCCTTGAGATTGTAACCAGCGGTTCTGGTTCTGAAAAGTTGTCAGTTCAAGACCCGTCTCCGGTCTCGGATAATAATTGTGCCAAGCCTCTAAGGAGGCGAAATTCGCCTGCTGCTCATGCAAGCCGTCCAAAAATGCCTGATCGATTGTACTCGCATTCAAAGCAACACGCCATTCGCGGGTCAGCCCGGCAATTTCAGCAATATCCATCCCGTTATCAATTCTTAATCCTGTAACACCGCTAGCCTTCAATTGCTGTAACGAGAAATGGTTAAAGGTTCTTGGCGACACATCCACCATGAAGAGCATATCGTGTCTGAGGGCAAACTCCCCAATCCGCGTCAGCGGCTCCAGCAGCTCCCGCGGGTCCTCCTCCGGAATCTGCAGAGAAGTAAAAATGGAGTTGAATCCATTTCGCTGCATGTAGCGCAAATATTCCATTGTCTTATCAAGACTTTGTTCGGTTAGTGATACCAATACTCCACTCACTTGCGCACACTCCTTTGTGTCGGATCGTTATTGTTAAGTGATTAGGAAAAGCAATCTAGACTGCTTCGTCTGTGGTTCAGGCTTCCTTTGCTTGGCGTGCATCCTTTGGCGTACCGAACAAATAAGTGCAGATAAATCCAAAGAAGTATGCTGTAATCAAACCCAGCAGATACACCCACCATTTACCGTCAGCAATCAGCAGCAGCATTTCGATACCCGACGCCCCAATGGACATAGCGCCTACATTGCCAAAATATCCAATGACCGCACCACCAAATGCTCCACCCAGACACGCAGTTATGAATGGCTTACCTAGAGGAAGGGTTACGCCATAAATCAACGGTTCGCCAATGCCAAGCACACCTACAGGCAAAGCACCCTTAATAATGCCCGTAAGCTGCTTGTTCTTACGGCAGCGGATCCAAAGTGCCAGTCCCGCACCTACCTGACCTGCCCCGGCCATGGCCAGAATCGGAAGCAATATGGTCATCCCGGTCTGTGCAATCAATTCGATATGAATGGGTGTCATGATGTGGTGCAGACCCAGCATAACCATAACCAGCCAGATTCCGCCGAGGAAAAAGCCCGCAAACGCCCCGCCTACAGATAATATCCAGTTGACGGCAATAAGCAGATTGTCAGCAACAAACCCGGCAAATGGCATGATCAAAAAGATGGTCAGGAGTCCGGTTACCAGTACACTCAGAAATGAAGTTACAATCAGATCGATGGAGTTAGGCATCATTTTATGCAATCTTTTTTCAATCACGGATAAAATCCAAACCGCCAATACAACACCAATGATACCGCCTTGCCCGGCAATCAGAGGTTCTCCCGTAAATAAATTGCGGATAGGCAGTTCCGGCTTCATCCCGGTGAGCAGCGTCGCACCGCCAATAACACCGCCTAGTGACGGGCTTGCACCAAATACTCTGGCAGAGTTGATGCCCACAAAAATAGCCATATAGGAGAAGATGCCGTTTTTGATGACATTGAGAATCAGGTTAAATTGCGCCCAGCCTTCACCGGACAGATGTCCCGCTGTGATGAAATTGCCAATAACGGAGGTAATCCCCGCTAAGAGACCAGCCGCGACAAATGCAGGTGCCAGCGGAATAAAAATATTTGAAATCGATTTCAAGAAGTTTTTCACAGGCGTATTGTTTTTTTCCTTATATTTCTCTTTATTCTGAGCCGCAAGCTGCTCTGCCTTCTCTTTGTCGCTTAATCTGTTTGTCCGGCTATCCGGGTCCGGGAGTCCATGGGCAGCCTGTAAGGGAATGGCTTCTCCCAGCTCCACTCCGCTGATGTCTGCAATTACCCTGGATACCTTCTCGACCAGACCTGGGCCGACAATAATTTGCAGTGTTGATTCCTCGATTACGCCTATTACACCGGGAACACGCTTCAACTCCCCGATGCTCGCCAAGCTTTCGTCTCTTAAAGTGATTCGGACCCGCGTCATACAGTGGGTAATCATTTCCACATTTTGAATCCCTCCCACCGTACCCAAAATGCCATGTGCCAAATCCTTTTCCTTTGACATGGTTATTCCCCCTTGTGGTGTTGTACCGCCTGACGTATGAAACCTCCCGATTCCTGCAGTCTTTGCTGCGCTTCTTCAAGCCCAAGTCCCGCAAGCAGCATCACTACAGCTGCTTTCACCTGATGATGGCTTCTTTCATAATAAATGGAGGCTGTCTCCATATCGCAGCCTGTAATCTCGCTGATTATCGATTTGGCTCTGATCACAAGCTTCTCATTTGTCGGCTGCACATCCACCATTAAATTGCTGTATACCTTGCCTATACCGATCATGGCTGCGGTGGAAATCATGTTCAGCACCATCTTCTGGGCTGTTCCGGCCTTCAAGCGGGTAGAACCTGTTAGTATCTCCGCCCCTGTCAAAATTTCGATCGGATATTGGGCATATTTACTGATCTCTGCATTTGGATTGCAGGACAAGCTGGCTGTAGACGCCCCCATCCGGGCAGCATATTTCAGTGCGCCAATGACATACGGTGTCCTCCCGCTGGCGGCTATTCCCACTACAGTATCATTATGCGTCAGAGTTAGCTGTTTAAGATCAGCCTCACCTTGTTCCTCTGAATCCTCTGCACCTTCGACTGCCTGTCTGATTGCCGTTTCTCCACCCGCTATCAACCCCTGCACCATGTCCGGACCGGTTCCAAATGTAGGAACACACTCTACGGCGTCGAGAATCCCCAATCTTCCGCTAGTTCCTGCCCCGGTATAAATCAGACGGCCGCCCTGCTTGAAGCTTTGTACAACACATGTGACTACCTTTTCGATCTCCCCCAGCTTTTCTTTCACTGCCAGGGATACCTTCTCATCCTCCTCCTGCATGAGCTTGAGTACGGCTGCAGGGGATAACTGGTCCAGCTCCAAAGTCCGTTGATTGCGTGTCTCCGTGGTTAAATTCTCCAGCAATATATTCATCCTTTCCTCTAAACTAATCATTCTCTTGATATATTTTGTTGGCCCTATTATATCTCGTGTGTAATATTATTACAATATGTTTGTTAGTTTCATGTAATATTATTTCAATATTTTTACCCGGTTACAATACCGGATAAGGCCTCTATCATGCTTTTTGGGTCAAAAGCGAAAAGAAGCCATCGTAAAAATCGACGGCTTCTTTGTTGTTTTTCGCTATAAAATAGGGAAATCAAAATAGCTGTTGGGGTATGGCTCGCTTCTTAATACATAGTGCCACCATTCGAAGCTATATGGTTCAAACCCATTGTTTTCCATGATGGTACGCAAAAGTCTGCGATTTTGCGCTTCCATGCTTGTAATCTCTTTTGCCGCATGGTGTGAACGCTTATCCATAAAGTCGAAGCTGCTTCCCGTGGAAACAAGCTCACCCGTATCTAAGCGGTAAAGCGTAAGATCAATAGCACTTCCGCGACTATGACTTGATTGCGACGCTATATATCCCTTTGCAAACATCTCGGTTCGCTCGAGATTCGGATAGTATCTTTCTTTTGTGAGGTTGTCTTCCGGTTGTTCGGACCAACGCAGGAAGCACTCTACCGCACGTTTAGGCCGATACCCGTCCCATAACAGCAAACCGTACCCAAGTCCCGCCGCTTGCTCCTGCACCTCCAGCAACGCAAGAGCTAAGGCATGTGTTCCCACTATGCGATTGACCTCATATCCGTCTACTGGTTTCCCAGTGAAATTGTCCCACGTGGCATATTTGGCGTCCCAACGAACACCATGCAATACTTCATCTAAAAAAACAAATCCCTTTTCCATGCCTATCACCCCTTTAACGCTATTACGATCAGGCGGTCAATCAGTTCGGGAAGCGTTATACCTGCAGCGGCCATCATACGGGGATAACGGCTGTATGACGTAAAACCGGGCAGGGTATTGACTTCGTTAAGCACAATGCGGCCGTCATGTTGTAAAAACATATCAACACGGGAAAGGCCTCTACAGCCGAGCGCCTTGTATATTTTTTTTGCCGTTTCCCGTATCCGTCCTTGCTCCTCTGCCGACAGGTCTGCGGGAATGGTTATAACTGCGTTTTCAGAGCCTTTTTCCGGCTCGGCTTCCTGATGAATGCGAAAAATACCTTGCCGTAACCTGATTTGGTCCACCTCGCCAACAATCAGCTCGGAACCGTTTCCCAATACGGCACAACCGACCTCACTGCCCAAAACAGCCTGCTCAATTAAGATTTTGTTGTCATATTGTCTTGCGGATTCAATTGCGGCGTCCAATTCGCCTGTATTATCGACCTTTTTTACGCCAAAGGATGAGCCGGACCTCGCCGGCTTAACAAAAACAGGATATGTAAACCTATCTGCCGTTGGCGTGTCGTTTTCATTGACGACCCAAAATTCGGGAGTAGCTATACCGGCGTTTTTCGCAACGATGTATGCCAGCGATTTGTCCATACAAATTGCCGAGCTTTGAATATCGCAGCCTACAAAGGGAATGCCGGACAATTCAAACAGCCCTTGTATTGCTCCATCTTCACCCCACTTGCCGTGCAAAACCGGAAACGCTACATCAATACGGCGGATTTCATATTCATGGCTCTTTATCACAAGCAAACCGTGCATTTTTTTATCCGGCAAAAGTACAGCTGAACAGCAATCGCCGTTTTCCCATTCCGTGCAAGGCTTTTCGCACATTTTCCAAGCACCGGATTTCGTAATTCCAATGTATAACGGCTCGTATTTTTCGTTGTCAATGTTAGCGGCGATCTCTATTGCGGATTTTACCGACACGTCATGCTCCTCCGAGCAACCGCCAAACAGGATTGCAACCTTTAATCTATCCATGAGTCAGGCTCCTTTCAAAATCTAAACAGTTCTTGATTGTTTTTTCAACAGTATCCTGCAGCGCCCGTTCGGTATAGTAAGCCGTATGGGGCGTGATTATCACATTCGGCATCCTTTGAAGTTTCAGTAAAAATTGATTATCAATTGTTTTTTGTGTGCAATCAAAGTAGAAAAGTCCTTCCTCTCCCTCCAATACATCCAATGCGGCCCCGCCCAGTTTTCCGGTTTCCAATGCTTTAATAAGCGCAGCGGTATCTAAAAGCGCACCGCGCCCTGTATTGATAATAAACGCTCCTTGCTTCATTCCCTTTATTTGTTCGTGACCGATGATATGGTGCGTATCCGCACCCAGCGGTACATGAAGCGTAACAATATCGCTGTTTCGCAGCAGCTTGTCAAGCGGAACATAGTCTGCCGTTATTTTCTGGCAGCGATCATAAGCCAAGACATGACATCCAAACCCTTGCAGCCTCTCAATAACCGCTTTGCCTATGCGGCCAGTTCCCATCACACCGACGGTCATGTCCCGCAGTTCTTTTCCGCGGACGCTGTCCAGCTTGAAATCATATTTTTCCACAGAGCGTACAATGGACTTCGCGTTGCGTACCGCCATAAGCATCAGCATTACGGTATAATCAGCAACGCTATCCGGCGAATACGCCACATTGCCGATAGCGATGCCCATTTTCTTAGCGGCAGTTGTATCTATATGATTGCAACCGATGCTTCGGGTAGAGATATATTTCACTCCGGCTCCCTTAAGCGCAAGAAGAATAGAAGCGGAGACCTCGGATTTGTGGCTCACACTGATACATTGATTGCAGGGGGCTGATATGGCGCTGGTTTCTGATACGGCGTCGCTTATAATAGTAGGCATGACGCCAAAGCGGGGGGACAGCCTGCGGAACACATCCGCCTCATCATGCTCGCAATCATAAACAGTAATGCCAATGTTGTTCATAAATTTTTCGCCTCCTTGATTTCTACGTACATTCGGTTTTCTCCCCGTAAACAGGTACTTGTGTGTGCCACGATTGCTATTATGGCTGCCCAATCTGTATTTCCCCTGTAGCCAAACTGTAGTTCGTCTGTAGCGGCGGGAAATAAAAAAGACCGGCAGGGAATACCTGCCGATCAAACTTGTTTATTCAATAAGGATATTCAGAGGCGTAATTTCACCAAGAATAACAAATATAATAAATAAGGTAATCCTATTGCGGATAGTATTGTGATTACAGCACGTACTTTTTTCTCATTTCGTAATATTAGCAGTAAAAACTTATAACCTATAATACCAACTAATCCACCCATGCAATTTAGAATTATATCATCAACATCTGCTGCTCCGATGCCTAAAAGCCCCTGAGTCATTTCAACAAATAAACTTACTATAAATATAAATAGCAGATTGGTTATTGCTCTTTTATCTTTTTTGAATAATGTCAAATATGTGCCAAGAGGAATAAAGATCTCTATATTGCCAACCACATTAGCGAATGAGAATTTTTTAATAGCGGCAGAGCTGCTAAATAAATATTCCATTATACTATTAAAAGGAATGAGATTGATTGACCTAACTATAGTTCTTTGACTATTAAACAAATCCAAAAGCGAAACTCTTGATAATAACAATAATTTAATTAAAAAAAGCATGTAACAAATGAAAACTCCAGATAAAAAGACCGTTTCAATTCTCTCTCGTTTATTCATAATTCCTTCTTCCTTTCATCCTTCGCAACAAAAGATATGCCCGGAAGCATACCACGCCGGTCAAAGTAAGAATTTATGGATTCTTATATCTTCGGCAATTCCATCCAAAACAGGACGCCGTCCGACGTGTTTTCCAAAGCAAAACCAACATCCATCGCTTCCAGTGTTTTCTGAACTATGGTCAGTCCCAGGCCGCTCCGTCCGTTTTTTCGGCTCCGCGCCTGATCTATGCGGTAGAATGGGTCAAATAGCTTCGGCAGAACCTCATCGCCAATTCTCGCCCTTGTGTTCAGTACACAAAGGCGGTATCGGTCAGCAACAGGCTCGCTCCATATCCGAATCTTGCCGCCTTCAGGAGTATTCTGCACCGCATTCAATATGATGTTGGAAAGCACCTTCTTTAACATTTTAGGATCCGTAAAGCAGGTCTGACCGTCAAAAATATTCATAACAATACGCTGACCGTTTGCCTCAGACAATGTCCGGTAATTAGGCAGCATGTCAGCAACTATATGTCTTATGTCCAGTCTTTCAGGAACGGGTACGATTTTCCCATTGTTCAGATTAACAATTTCCAGTATTTCAGAAATAATTTTGCTCTGCGCGTCCATCATCTTCACGCATTCGCGCAGGTATTTGGGGTGGTTTTTATAATCGCCTACATTTTCAAGCATTCCCTCCAACAAGACGCTTGTAGCTGCGATAGGCGTTTTGAGTTCATGGGAAGCCGCCGAGAAGAAATACCGCTGTGTTTCCTCCAGCTCGCGTTCCCGTAAGATTTCGTCCTCTAATTTGGAGATAGTGTCTTTCAGCTTGTCGTACATGGAATGAATGTCCCGGGCTAATGTGCCAAGTTCATCTTTACGCTCCGGCAGGGGCGGGACTTCTTCGAGATTAGACATTTTGGTTGTATTATTCGCCAAAGTTTTGATTGGCTTCGTCATCTGCCGGGCAAAAACAAACGCTCCTATGACGCAGACGGCAAGCATGGCAGACAACATAACAAGCGCACGCGCAACCCACTTATCATAGTTCACCGCAAAAACGTCATCTCTCAGAGCGTGAAAATTATAGTCTTTGTTGAGATTCACAAGAATCGTGGAGTTCTTGCCGCCAGGGGGCAGCTGGCCAATAGCGATGCCGGATATATCGGCACCGGGCGTTTCGTAAATAATGTGTCCGGCTTTATCTCTGATATAAAATTGAAAAGATGGGTCTCTTTCATAGAAACGTCTTGCCAATTCAGTTATGTCGTCTTTCCCTTGCGACTGGTCGGCCATACGCTGAAAGGTGTCGCTGATTCCCTCCATTCGGAGACGTGAGAAGTAGAACATAAGCTGTTGCGAAAACAGGGCTGCCGTCGCGCCGACCAACAATGACGAGAAAATTATTGTGTATATGAATACCTTGATGAATATACCGCTTCTCTTCATGTCGCTTCTTCCTCCAACCGGTAACCTACGCCGCGAACCGTCTTGATGATATTATCAGGCAACTTCGCCCGCAGGTTTTTGATGTGGGTATGCACGGTGCTGCCGTCACCGTCAAAATCATAACCCCACACGCGGGATAAGATAGTTTCATGAGATAGCGTCCTCCCCGTGTTCTGAACCAATAACATAAGGATTTCAAATTCTTTTAATGTCAGGGGCACTTCCTTGCTGCCGTAGATTGCTTTAAAATCCTCCGGCAGAAGCGTCAGCTTGCCAAAGCGGATTTCCCGCGCTAATGCCCCGCTTCGCCGGAGCAGGGCTTCCACACGTTTCAGCAGAAGCTGGATTTTGAACGGCTTTGTCACATAATCGTCCGCTTCGCCGTCAAACGCCCGGATTTGATTATCGTCGTCTGAAAGGGCGGTCATCATCAAAACAGGCGTATTATTCAGCTTGCGAAACTCCCGTAAAAGCTCGTGACCACTTAGGCTAGGCAGCATGATGTCGAGAATGACAAGGTGGTAAACATTATCATAAAAGTTTTTAAGCGCTTCGCTGCCATCTAAGCAGGCGTCTACTTTATATCCGGCTTCGCTTAAAAAGGTTTTGACGGTATTACATATATGCTCGTCATCTTCGACAAGCAGAATTCGTATGCCCATAAATATCCCTCCTGAAAAAAGATAGCATAGTAATCTGTAGTTTGACTGTAGATTTAAGATTTTTTTTGCCCAAGAGCACTCAAAGCGTATATTTAATTGCCCATTGTGCAATTTTGCTCTTTGGGCAATAATATAATGTATCAAAAAGAGCCCAGGCGGTTGTCTGTACTCAAGAAAGGAGGACGCATGGAACTTGAACCCAAGCTGACGCTCCGCGACAAAAAAAAGGAAGCAACAGCCTTTGCTTTAGCCGAAGCTGCCTTTGAGCTTGCGCTTGAACATGGAATGGAGGGCTTCATTGTCGACGATGTTGTCCAGAAGGCCGGCTATTCCCGGCGGACCTTTGCCAATTACTTCTCTTGCAAAGAGGAAGCGGTAGCAGAGTATTTTATCGGCAATGTTTCAAAAGAGGATAAAAATATGCTGTTTAAGGATATGCCTTCGGATGCAACACCGCTGGATGCCTTGTACAACCTGCTCAGGCTGCAGTTCACCTCTGAGTTTCTGCACAAATTACGGCAGTTCGTATTGCTCGCGAATCAGTATCCATCGCTGGAGCCTTATATCCTCAGCGTATTCCGCCGCTTGCAGATCGCCGCGCAGGAAACGCTCGAACAGTTCTCCCATGGACGTTATGCCGACGGCTATACCCATCTGCTTGCCGGAGCTGTCTACGGAGCATTCGTGCCCATTCTGGACGGGCGGTTAAACGTACTGCTGCCGGGTGAATCACAGGAAGAGGACTCCGGCGCTATGTCATTTGATCAATATTTAAATTCTATGTTCGCTTATTTACACAACGGCTTCTAAATCAGAGATACAAAGGAGAACCCATTACATGTCAACTTTTCTGTACCGGTTAGGTAAATCGGCTTATTCCAAGCCATGGTATTTCCTCGCGGCCTGGATCGTCATTCTTGGTGTTGTAGGCGCCCTGCTTGGCGCCAATGGCATAAATTCCAGCTCCGAAATGAAAATTGAAGGCACCGAATCGCAAAAAGTGCTGGATAAGCTGGCTGCCGAGCTTCCCGCCGCTGCCGGCGGACAGGCGAGCGTCGCCTTCACCGCACCGGATGGCGAACGTCTGGACACACCCGAGCGGGTAGCACTAATCCAGAAGGCTATCAATGATGTCTACAGCATGGACTATATCATCAATCCCGCCGAACTGGCCGCCGAAGCGGCGGCAGCAGCAGCTGCTCAAGCTGGAGCTGCAGACCCTTCTGCCGCCGGGCAAGCTGCGACTGCGGACCCTGCTGCTGCCTCCGGGCAAGCTGCGGCTGCGGACCCCTCTGCTGCCGCCGGGCAAGCTGCGGCTGCGGACCCTGCTGCTGCCTCCGGGCAAGCAGCTCCTTATGGCCCGCTGATGGCGAACGGCGTTCCGGTTCCCGGCGTCATGCTGTCCGCTGACGGCAGCATCGCCCTGTTCCAGTTCCAGTTCACCGTTCAGCAGACGTCGCTGCCGTCCTCCGTACCGGATAACGTCATCAAAGCCGTGACCGAAGTCGAGCAGGCAGGCTCCGGCATCACCGCCATTCCGAGCGATTCACTGAAAAGCACGCCGTCCATCGGATCGACGGAAGTGGTCGGCGTTGTCGTCGCCGCCGTTGTGCTGTTTATTACGCTTGGCTCGGTCGTTGCCGCCGGATTGCCGCTGATCACTGCGCTCCTTGGTGTCGCGATCAGCGTTGGGGGTGCTTTTGCCCTCTCTAATCTCATCCAGATGAATGACATTACGCCGATTCTTGCTGTTATGATCGGTCTGGCTGTCGGCATCGACTATTCGCTGTTCATCGTGAACCGGCAGCGCCGGTTGATTCTCGATGAGAAATTAAGCGCACGCGAAGCCGCAAGCCGGGCGGTCGGCACCGCCGGCAGTGCTGTATTTTTTGCCGGACTGACCGTCATTATCGCCCTGTGCGGCATGCTGGTCATCGGCATTGGATTCTTGTCGACGATGGCTCTGGTTGCCGCTGTCAGCGTTCTGATCAACGTCCTGCTGGCGCTGACCCTGCTGCCTGCGCTGCTGGGCCTGGTCGGCGAACGGATCTGCACCGCCAAGGCGCGCACGAAAAAAGCAGCTTCAGGAAACCATGCTCACCACGGATTCTCACACCGCTGGGCGAACGCTACGGTGAAATACCGCTGGGTCATCATTGTTCTGGTGGTCCTGGTTCTTGGAACGGCAGCAATTCCGGTAACGAAGATGGAGCTGGGCATTCCGTCCGGCGCTTCGGCAAATCTGGACACCCCGGCACGCCAAAGCTATGACATCATCTCCAAGGGCTTCGGTGAGGGCTTCAACGGACCGCTGCTGCTTGTAGCCGAACCGAAAAACCCATCCGGTAAAATTTCCATGGAGACGCTGGGCAAGCTGGTTCAGGAGCTGCAAATGCATGATAACGTCACACTGGTGTCCCCAATGGGCGTCAACGCAACCGGGGATATCGCCATCATCAGCCTGATCCCCAAAACCGGCCCGACGGATACGGAGACAAGAAATTTGGTGCAGGATCTGCGCGATCCCGCCTCCAGCCTGGCATCCGGAAATGAAGTAACGCTTGGGGTGACCGGCTTCACCGCCATCAACATCGATATGTCCTCCAAGCTTTCCGACGCATTTCCAGTGTATATCGGCATCATCGTTATCCTGTCGCTGATCATTCTGCTGCTCGTTTTCCGGTCGGTCATCGTTCCGGTTAAGGCCACGGTCGGCTTTATTCTCAGCGTCCTCGCCACCTTCGGCCTGACCACGGCTGTCTATCAGTGGGGATGGCTGCACTCTCTGTTTGGTTTTGACACCGGAGGACCGCTGCTCAGCTTTATGCCGATTCTGGTCACTGGCATTCTGTACGGGTTGGCAATGGATTATCAGGTTTTCCTGGTCAGCTCCATGCGCGAGGCTTACGTCCACGGACGCCATGGCAGCGAAAGTGTCATCCACGGCTACGATCTTGCCAGCCGCGTTGTGCTTGCCGCAGGCATAATCATGGTTTCCGTCTTTGCCGGGTTTATTTTTGCCCCTGACGCAATGATCAAACAGATCGGCTTCGCGCTGGCCTTCGGCATCCTGATCGATGCCTTCATCATCCGTATGACCCTTGTTCCGGCTGTAATGGCAGTCTTCGGCGACAAAGCCTGGTGGCTGCCGAAATGGCTGGACCGTCTGCTGCCAAACCTTGATGTCGAGGGCGATAAGCTGATCGCCAAACTCCATGCGGAGAGCGGGGACAAGAAATAACAAAACGGCTGCGCCGTCCTTGACTGGATACGGTAGCCGTTTTGAATTTCAGTTTAGCGTTGCCTGGAGAACCCTGTATGAATCCTTCGGCAATTCCAAGTGGAAAAAGGGTAACTAATTCAGCTCATTTCTCTCCTGATGAAGGAATATGGCCCCATTAAGTTTCCTTTTTCCACTTAAACCTCACATTTGTTGATTTCAGGGAGGAATAAGTTCCTTTTTTCCAACTAGCATTGCTCACTTGCTTCTTCGCAGCGCTAGTTGGAAAAAGGCTATCGAATCCGGCTAATCTTACCCACAAGAAGGATAATATATAGCGCGAAGCATATAAATTCTGGCGTAATATTTTTAAATAACCCCACAAAGCGGGCCTTTACAAGGAAGCTGATTCAGTTATTTTGAAATTCATAAAGAGCAGAGCCTGCGGATGATGTCTGCCGGCTCTGCTCTTTTTACAAACTGAGGCAGAAAAGGACCCTATTCCATTGAATGCTGAAACGGCGGCTGATCGGTAACAGGCCGGTTTAAGTTAGCCGATAAAAACTTTTCTGTAATGTCAAGAACCTGAGGATTCCATATGCCTGTTCCATGGTCTGCGCCAACAACCTTATAAAATATAACCTTCTGTCCGTGTTCCTTGAGTGCCTTATACATCTCTATACTCTGGTTCACGTGGACAATGGTGTCACTGTCTCCATGGATGATGAGAAAGGGCGGAAGCCTTTTTCCCAGATTCTGATGAAGTGGGCTTGCCTGCTTTGCCAGATTTACATGCTCCTGTACTTTACCTCCAATCAATAAAGCTTCCGGTGAATCGGCGGCATCATGGTCCAGAATATCATTATATTTACCTAAGGTGAGCAGATCTGAGACTCCGTAATAATCAATTACTGCACTGACTTCGTCCGTCTGTTCACTATAAAGGCCGTTATCATATTCTCCTATGGTCAGGCCGGTCATCAATGAAAGGTGTCCGCCGGATGAATCCCCCCATACCGCAACCCGGTCCGGATCAATCCCGTATTCTCCAGCATGTTTGCGCATAAACCGGATCGCGCATTTGACGTCCTCTACAGCGGCCGGGAATCTTGAGATGTCAGTGTCCCTAATTTCAACGCTTGCTATCACATAACCCTTTGCTGCGATATGGCTTAGATTTGGAATGGCCGCATAAAGGTCTTGTTTTCTCCAAGCTGAACCTTGAACGAAAACGACTAAAGGAAATTTGTACCCGGCACGGTGCGGGACAATAATCTGGAGTCTTCTTTCCACGCCGTCATATTCCGCATAGACCACATCAGGCCGGTAAGAGCAGGAATAGTAGGTGCCCCCTTCGGAAAAACCGCCAAAGATAATCTGGGTTCCTTCCGGCAATTCATTGGCTGCTGCTGTTCGATCCACTTTAACACACTCCTTAAAAAAGCATGAAATTCACTGGGTTCAATCAAATTTCTTCACTATGTTATAATATAGGCATTCTTGCTAGGAGGGGGAAAGATGGCCCATATTCACTATGTTGAATCCAACACCACGCACGCCAGCAATTTTGTTATCGATGTTCCCGTGGGCTATCACTGGCTCCTTGTGATCACCAAGACCCCAGCACAATTCTGGGTAAACGGCGGGCTCAAGGAATACCCTGCTCACAGCGCAATCCTCTATCGCCCACTGCAGAAAGTCTATTACCGGGCCTGCACCGACCAATATATCAATGATTGGGTCCGCTTCGAGTCCGATGAACCTTATATTTCCGAATCTCCCCTTCCGCTCGGCGTTCCCTTTCCCCTGAGTGACCCGGACTACTGCCACAAACTGTTTGAACTGCTTGTCATCGAACATAATTTTAACCGGGATTGCAAAGAATCTTCCATCGATTATTTGCTCCGGACGCTGTTCAACAAGCTATGGGAATCCTACTTCCAAGCTGATATTACGCCTCAATATTACAAATTGCTGAAACTGCGCACTGCTATTCAAAACAAACCGGGCGATTACTGGACGGTCTCAAAAATGGCGGATTCTCTTGGAATCAGCCCGGGCTATCTTCAGAGCATCTACAAAAAAACGTTTGGGGTTTCCTGCATGGATGACGTCATCAACAGCCGGATTCGTATGGCCAAAGAATACTTGATTCACAACGCCCAAAGCATTGCGGAAGTCGCTTCCCGGTGCGGATATCAAAACGTTGAACACTTCTGCAGGCAATTCAAACAACTGACCGGGCATACACCGAGAAACTTTCAGAAGCATGTAAAAGGTTAATGTTCAATTTGGGCAGCACCGGTTACTTGAAAACCTGCTGCACAAGGAACTTCATGATTTCACCCGGTTGTTGTTTGGAAAACTCGGCGCGGTCTGCGAATAGCATCCCATACGGTGCTTCAGGGGTGTACGGCTCCCATCGCGGCAGTTCCTCTCCAGTCGAGTCCAGGCCGTTCGGGTCTCCTGAACGGATGAAGTTGGCCCAATAATTACACATCTGGCGGGCCAAATCATAATGCTTACCGACAAACGGTCTCCAGCATTTGGCAAGCGTCTCAAAGAAAAACCAGAGATCCACCGAGTGGAAGGTGCCGGGGTTGTCCCAGCCCGGTATTTCAGCATCGAAATTATAATAGTACAGCGGGGTTTCGCCGCCGGTGCCGGCATTGGCCTGCGCAGCAATGCGAATCGCGTATTCTATCCCGCTCACCGAAGCCTTCTTCCTGGCTTCCTCCATATTGCCCGATTGAACGCCACAAAGCTCCAGAAATGCAGCGGCATCGTCGCCGAACATGTCTGCGGCCATTTTTTTGAAATCGTCCAATGTTTCAGCATCCGGGACACTAAAAAACTCGGAGGAGGTATGACCGAGCATTACCGGCACCTTCCAGCGCTTGTTTTGCAGGAACAAATCAAAAGAATTGCCTACGCTGAACACCTGGTCTGTCACGGTGCCCCAGAATCCCCGGTACTCCACAGCCTTGTCTCGCAGGTAGACCGCATCCAGCTGCCGGGCTTCGGCAAGTGAGGATACACCCAGATAATTAAAAAATGCGATCCCATCCTGTTCAGCTTCAGCCAAATGATTCCGTAGCGCCGGCATGAGCGTTCCCGGATAAAGCTTCGTAAAGATTCCGCTTTCAACAATCGCCCTCTGAAAGAGGCCTTCATTCTGAGGCGAAGTGAGCTGGCTCATGACGCTTCCGCCGCCGGCGGACTGCCCGCCGATGGTGATGTTATCCGGGTCGCCGCCGAATGCCGCGATATTGCGTTTAACCCATCTTGTTGCCGCCTGTTGATCGAGGTTGCCAAAGTTAGCCGGTGCTTCCGGCGCTTCCGCCGTTATTTCAGGATGGCATAAAAATCCGAAAACATTCAGGCGATAGTTGATCGTGACCACCACGATGCCCCGGCGGGCAATACGTTCGCCGTCGAATTCCATTTCGGCTGGATGGCCCACCTGCAGACCTCCGCCAAAATACCACACATATACCGGAAGTTTCTCATCCATACGATTGGCCGGTGTCCATACATTCAGGTAAAGGCAATCCTCGTCCATGGCGATATCTGGTTCCACAGCCCATTCCCGGGTATAGATGTTGTTGTCGTGGAGCTCTTGTCTTACCTGCATTGCAATTGGCGCGAACTGGTATGCTTGCAGCACTCCTTCCCAGTCTCCTGCCGGCTGCGGGGCACGCCAACGGTTTTCGCCCGTAGGTGGAGCGGCGAAAGGTATCCCTTTGAAGCTGGTGATCCGGGGGTCGGCTGCGGGCAGCCCCTGAACCGTCCCATTTTCAACTTTTACAACTCTCAGCATGTTATCGTCTCCTTGGTATGTATTCATTGGAGTACATTTAATTGTATGGAGTACACTTCCCTTTCAGCGAGCGCTTTCAATAAAAATTGTAATTTACACCCCTGTCTAAAACAATGATCTAAGCAGAAATATAATTGATGTATTCTAATATTACGGTTTGTAGCATCGGAATCAGCCCTTTACCCCTCCGACAGTCATCCCCTGAACAAAATATCTCTGCAGGAACGGATAGACCATCAGAATCGGAACACTGGCAATAATCGTCATCGTCGCCCTGAGCGAAGTAGGAGTAACCCTAACAGCATTTTCCGCAGATTGGTAGGCCTCCACCGCCCCGGCAGTGGCAGAAGTGTTGGTGGTCTGCAAAATTTTCATCAGCTCGTACTGCAGCGTGCTTAAATTGATATTCGAGGAATTATACAAAAACACATCAAACCATGAATTCCATTGTCCCACAGCCACAAACAAGGATACGGTCGCCATGGCCGGAATGGTCAACGGCAATACAACGCGGATAAAGGTAGTGAATTCTCCGGCACCGTCAATCCGGGCCGATTCCAGGATCCCTTCGGGAAGGCCTTCAATAAAGGACCGGATGATGATCATGTTGAACACACCGATCACCCCCGGAACAATATAGACCCAGAAGGAGTCCGTCAAACCCAAATTACGGATAAGCAGATATCCGGGGATCAGCCCTCCGCTGAAATACATGGTAATGACGAAGAACAGTGTGACAAACTTGCGGAGCACAAACTCCTGGCGGCTGACGGTGAAGGCCAGCATTGCCGTACAGAAGACGGATACCGCGGTTCCGGTCACGGTGCGGAGAAGTGAAATTAAGGTTGCATGGTAAATATCCGATTCTCCGAAGATATATTTGTAATTGTTCAAGGTCCACATCCGCGGCCACAAATAAATCCCGCCTCTCACGGCGTCGTTGGCGTCATTGAAGGAAACGGCAATCATATTAACAAAGGGATACATCGTGACAATCATCAGACACACCATAAAGATAACATTGCATATATCAAACACCCGGTCCCCCGGACTGGAGTTGCGTAAGCGTGACGTTTTACTTGCCTGCATGACCTAAACCTCCTTTTAGAATAATCTGCTTTCTCCCATTCTCTTGGCAATATGATTGGCGGAGAAAAGGAAGATGAAGCTGACTACGGTTTTGAATATGCCTGCCGCTGTCCCTAAAGAAAAGCTGCCCATTCCCAAGCCATACTTCAGCACAAAAATATCCAGGTTCTCCGAGTATTCCAAATTCATCCCGTTCCCCAGCAAATATTGCGGCTCAAATCCGGATTCAAGAATATTACCCAAATTCATAATCAGCAGGATAATGATAACCGGCTTGAGTCCGGGAAGCGTAATATTGAGCATCCGCTGAAAGCGGCTCGCCCCGTCGATTTCAGCCGCCTCATATTGGGAAGGATCAATTGAAGTAATAGCCGCCAAGTAGATAATGGTGTTCCAGCCTACGTCTTTCCAAACCTGTGTTCCCGCGAGAATGCCCCAAAAATAATTCCCTTTACCCATCCACAGCTCCGGTTTATCCAGGAGATGCAGCTTCGTCAGCAGCAGATTAATGATGCCGTCAGGAGATAACACGGTCAGCACAATACTGGACGCTACAACCCAGGAGATAAAGTGCGGCAAATAGCTGACCGTCTGAACCACACGTTTAAAAATAATATTTTTCAGCTCATTCAGCAAAAGAGCCAGCGTAATCGCTGTAACGAATCCCAGTATCAGTTGAATGGTGCTCATCACCAGCGTGTTTCGCAGCACCCGGTAAAAGGTGCTGTCCTCAAACAGAATCCGAAAATGCTTCAGACCCGCCCATTCCTGCTCCGAGAAGCTTCTGGCCGGTTTATAATTCTGAAAGGCCATGGTCCAACCCCAAATGGGAAGGTATTTAAACACAAAAGCCCAGATTACGAAGGGAAGACACATAAAAGCCAGCGTCCTCTGCTGGATAAGGCGGCTAAAGAACAAATTGGTTTTATTCATTCCAGGACTCTTCACTTGCGGGTCCGAATTTACAGAATACACAGGTTTCTCCACTTCATCTTACTCCCTTCCGCTCCTTGGTTGTGAAAGCCGCAGGGCCGCATCGCCTTTCGGCTTACGACCCCGGATACTTAGCAAACGCTTACAGAACCGGCATTACCATTTCCCTGCAACACGGTCTTGCACAGCCTTGGTAATGAAATCCTCATACGTTTTTTTGTCCAGCTTGTTGAACTGATTCATGTAATCGTCCCAATTCTTGCTGAAATTGGCCGGTGTGTCCAGAATCATTGTAGGCAGATGCGTCCGCTGGAGATCATCCGCTTTGGTGATGAACATCTGCTCAGGCGATCCCTGTTCCAGGGCAATGGACCAGGCGGGAGACCATGGACGCTCATCCGGATTGCTGAAAAGCCCACTGAAGGTCTTCACACCATAAGCTGCAAGCAGCTGCTTGTCACCGTCCGTATATCCGTAGGATGCCACCTCCGGCTGGTTGCCGGGACCATAGGCATTTCCGTCCTGCAGAACGGAGTTGTTTCCGTAACGCGGCCAGCTGTAATTGAAATAGTCGAAGCCGAATTTCATGCTCTTTTCGGGATCTTCGTGGATTTGGCGTTGTTCATCGTTGGCATACGTGAAGCGGCCTTTTTCGTCAACAGTATAGCTTTGGTCCTTGATGCCCCACTGAACCAGAATCTGATTTTCTTCCTTCAGCAGGTTATCGAAGTACTTGATAATGCGGACCGGGTCTTTGGCCTTGACGGTAATGCCTACCCCGTAGTTGTTGACAAAGCCGGGAGGGTCAATATATTGATCCTTAATTCCCTTATCGAACACGATCGGCAGCGCTACATACCGTTTATCATCATTGCCGGCTTTCTTCAGATTGTTGGTTGCGTCCCCAACCTGCCAGGAGTAGCTGAAATAACCGAGTACACGTCCAGAGGTCAGCTTTGCCAAATACTGGTCTCTATTCATGGTAAAGGATTCAGGATCGACCAGCCCTTCAGCATTGGCCTCATTCAGCTTCCCGATCCACCGCTTCTGATATTCGGAGCCCGCCACCAGCTTGGCCTCATGGGTTTTCATGTCCACCATGGTGCTGCCGTCGTTGGGATAGCCGGCCAAGTGCATCGCCGGATTCTGGAGAGTAAAGAAGCTGCCCTGCTCACCGGCAAAGGTAGCGAAACCGATGGTGTCCTTGCCGTCCACCTGCGGGTGCTTTTCCTTATACTGCTTGATCAGATCGAAATATTCGTCCAATGTGGTGATTTTAGGATAATTGAACTCTTTCAATACGGAGCGCTGAATATAGAACCCCGTCTGGAAATTAGGTTCTGAAACGTAGCCGATATTGGCTCCATAAGGGAAGAAGTAGATTTTCCCGTCCTTCTGTCTGAATTTATCAAAATATGGGCCATATACACGCTTGATGTTGGGGCCATACTTTTCAATCAGATCATCGAGCGGAATGAATGCCCCTGCATCCATGAGCTTGGCCATTTGACCACTGGAATCGATAATGTCAGGGTAATCTCCGCTGGCAATCATTACTCCTGCCTTCGTGTCGCCATCGCCCACCAGATATTCAATGTTCCAGTCAACGCCGGTTTGTGTCTGCAATTCTTTTCCGATCGTTGTTTCACTGCCCAGAATCTGCTTCTTCGGTGCACCAAAGCTGAAATACTTGAACGTAACAGCTGAGGTATCCTCGCTTCCGGATGCGGAGTTCCCCTTAGCTGCTGGACTGTTCGACGCACTGTCAGACGAGTTGCTGCCATTACCGCAGCCTCCTAAAGCTGCAGCCAAGACAAGTGCCAATCCAGCGGTTAGAATTTTGCCTTTGTACATTTGGACTTCATCCCCCTTTAGATTCCTTAAATTACCTCCAGTCTTGTAAGCACTTTCAATATAACAAGAAACCGCTTTCTTGATTACCCAACAAACCATACCTTGTACTTTGAAAAACATATCCATCCCGCCGGCATTTAAGTCGCCGCTTCCATTAGCGGGAGGGAAATCTCAATCATCGTTCCTTTCCTTTCCCTGGCATCGATCGCAAACATAAAGCGGTCCTGGAAGCAAAGCTTCAAACGGTAATATGCATTTTTCATGCCGACCCGCTCGCCGATGTCGTCATTCTCTTCCAGATAGACCTTGAGCTCCTCCAGTTCCTCCGGGGACATGCCGATCCCGTTATCCTTGAGTCTGAAGATAAGCTTATCTGCTTGCACAGCGACTGAGATCGCGATAATTCCTTTATCCGGGCTCGATTCGATACCATGGATACTGGCATTCTCCACGAACGGCAGCAGCACCATCTTTGGAATCCGGTGGCCAAGCGCTGCCGGGTCAGCTACGATACTGTATTCCAGCTTGTCACCGAAACGGTATTGCTGAATCGTAAGAAAGCTTTCAATCAGCTCTAATTCCTCGCGGACAGTAACATAGTTATCGCTCCAGGAGATCGATTTGCGGAACATTTTCGCCATATGCTGAATGATCTTCGCAGTTTCTTTTTCCCCCTTGATGATGCTTCGCATGCGGACCGATTCCAGCGAATTGAACAGGAAATGGGGATTGATCTGGCTGTGCAGAGCATGAAGCTGCGCCTGCTGCTGCTTCAGCTCCAGATTTTTTTTCTGGATATCCGCCACATAGACCTCATTAATCAGACTGCTGATCGTCTCGGTCATCCGGTTGAATTCAACGGTCAGCTGGCCGATTTCGTCTCTGGCCTCTTCGTGGGGAATCGTCTGGAAATTTTGCGCCTTCACCTTTTTCATATGCTTGAGAATCCGCACCAGCCGCACATGGATTGACCTTGACATGGCCGCAATGATGATGGAGGGCAGCACAAAGTTAATGCAGGCCAGCCAAATGACGAAGGAACGCGACTTCCGCACTTCTTTCAGCACGTTTTCCTCATCCATTACGCCCTCCAGTGTCCATCCCTCCAGATAATTAATTCCGCTGTACACGTTCTTGAAGGTAAGAGAGTTCTTGGGAAAGCTAATCTCCTTAAAAGGGACACCCTCCGGCAGGTTCGTCATATCGTTCCCGTACTGTACTCTCCCCTGGGGGTCCACCAAATACACCATGCCATTAAATGCGCTCCCATAAAAAATCTGGTGAATCCGCTCCATGTTCAAGTCTATTTTGACAAGCTGCTCGATGCCGCTGGTGCCGTAATTGTTTAATTTTTGAATCAGACTGAACTTCTGCCCGGAAAAGATAAAGGTCGGATAACGGGAGAAAGAGGCTTTGGACTGTATATACCAGCCGGTTTGGCGGATCTTGTCGGTTAACTGGTCAATATAGCCGGAGGCCAGTACGGTGGGATTATCCGTATACACCTGATACCAGCGGACCCCCTGCACATTCTGATCGGCAAGAGCCCCCCTCAGGTAGGAATTGAAGGTTTCCACATAGTCCTTCTCGCTGGTAAATTTGCGGGTAATTGTTTTGTTGAAAATAGAGTCGGCATACAGGGAGTAAGATAGGCCTACCCCTTGATCGATAGTCACCCGCAGTTCGTTTTTCAGATTGTGCAGCGCCATGTCCGCATCGCGGATTTTTTGATTTCGCAGATTGGAGGTGGTCACGTTATAAAACACCACATTGGTCAGCACAATGGGAATAAATACCGACAGTACGTACATCAGCAGCAGCTTGTCGCGCAGCTTCAAATAATTCAGGAATTTCTTCATAGGCCCCCGCTATTCCTTTGCAATCAGCATGTTCCGGTATTCCGACGGCGAGATCTGTTCCAGCTTTTCGAACTGGGTCACGAAATAATCGGCATTCTGAAAACCGACTCTTCCTGCAATCTCATACATTCTTAGATCGCTTTGCCTAAGCAGCTTTTTGGCTTCCTGTATCCTAAGCTCCAGGAGATAATCGTTGAAATAGACGCCGTAAGTCTTGCGGAACAGCCGCCCCAGATATACTGCATTCATATAGAACTCGCCTGCTAGGCTCTTAAGGCTGATATTCTCGCGGTAGTGGGCATCGATGTAGCGTTTGATGGGCTTGATCCCGCCCAGGCAATGCTCCTTGCGGAGCCGCGTAATATATTCCGCCGCTTCTTGTATAGCTTGCATGAAATGCTCCTGCAGCATCTGCAGACTCCAATGCCCGTGTCCCCGTTCAGCCAGCTCCTTAAGCCGCAGGATTTCCTCATCATTGCCGTCCATCTCCTTAATTACGCCAAGGATTCCTGTCATGCACCGGGAGAGGGAACCCGTCACGGCTTGCGGGGTGAAACGCTGCTCATGGAACAACCGGAACATGCTGTTCACGGTTTGCCGGTAGTCATTCTTGTTTCCCTCTTCCAGCTGCATGATCAGCTTGCTTGCGAGAACCGGACTCATATCGAATACATACAGAGGTTTATCTTTGACACCCGAATACATAATGACTCCGGTGTTCTCGGCATATTTGTGCCTGGCTGCTTCATTAGCCTCCGAATAAGAGTGGTGAACCTGGTCCAGTGTGTCAACGGGATCACCCGCATAGAGGCTCAGCCCCGTATTCAGCCGCTCCGAAAGGGCAGCACGAAGCCGCTCCAAATGAAGCGAAAGACCACCGCGTCCGCCTGTGATCCGGTCCGTACAGAGCAGTATTCCGAAGGTCCCCGGCTGCTGCTCAAGCACAGGAATGCCGGCACCTCCCTCTTCATGGAAATGAAGCGCTTCCTGGAATTGCTTCATAGTGGTTGGCTTGTCCCGCTGGCCCGCATGAATCTCGGTCATGGCGTACAGGAAGCCGCGCTCTCCTTCCAGTCCCAGTGCTGCTGCATAAGGTTCAGCATCCTCCGCCTGAAGATTCTCCTGTACCAGCGCTTCCATGATGGCACTGGTTGTGAGATCCTCATTCGTCAGCGTGGCAATCCTCTTCCTGCCCATGGTATAGGACAGCTTCCGCAGCGTTGCGGTCATTTCCTCTTCATCTATGGGCTTCAGAATATAGTCGTGAACCCCATAGCGCAATGCCTGCTGAGCGTACTTGAAGTCGTTGAAGCCGCTGATAATGATGAATGTCAAATCCAATCCTGCATGTTCCTTCACGCTCCGGATCAGATCCAGACCGTCCAGAATAGGCATCCGGATATCTGTAATCACCAGGTCAGGCTCAAGCTGCGTAATCATGTCCAGCGCTTCCGCACCATTGTCCGCCTCTCCCGCAATGCTGAGTTTGAGCGATTCCCACGGAATTAATTCCAGCAGCCCTTTGCGGACAAATACCTCATCGTCTACCAGCAATACTTTGAACACGGCTTAAGTCCCCCTTATGACAAAAAAATATTCCGCCGGTACTTCTCCGCCGGCGGAACTTGAATATTCCTATTGCACACTACATAACCCTACTGGGCCGACACAGTGATACTGTCCATATTCGGTCCTTCCGTTCCGGTAGTCACCACTTTAACCGTATTGATTCCGGCATCCATGGGGACCTGAACCGTTGTCTCCCCCCAGGTGGACCAGCCGCCGGTGGCGGCAAAGGCCGTATTGCTGATGACCCTGGTTCCGTTCACATACACATCCAGGTTTCTTGTGCCTGTGTCCAGCGCATAGCGGAATTTCACATTTTTGCTCCCTGCAACCGCACAGTAGACGCTGTTCCACTGAATGGCGGCATCGGTTGAGCCGTTAAAGTTGACGTATCCGCTGCCGCTGTAGCCCGAATTGGCGGTTTCTGCTGCGGCATTGGTTAATGCTGTGCCTGTTTCGGCTTCATAAGTGGTGCCAGTGCCTGTACCACTGCCGCTTCCGAGTGAAGCTACAAAGGTTGTCACACTTTGGGCAGGAAGCTGGGCTGTAAAGGAACCGTTCGACACAGGAATGGACGCTCCGGAGGCAACTTTTCTGCTGGCGTCCGTGATCCATGTGGATACGCCCGATGCCGTACCATTCTGCAGGACAAACTTTTGGCTTACGGCTGAAGTGCCTTTGTTAATGGCAACAATGACAGCCTTGTTGTCGCCTTTGTAGGCCGAGGTGTAGACGTTGGTGTTGGGATTCTTAGTAGCGTCAACTCTTACATATCCAGGACGGATGAATTTGGAGAACTGCGCCATGCTGTCCCCGCGCTTGCTGATTGTACCATCCTCAATCATCGGACCGTATTGTCTGCGGATGTACCACCACACATAGGCCTGGAAATCCGCCTCTACCATCGCATTGTGCATATGATAAGCAACATCCAGAGCCTCAGGCCAGCGGTTTGCAGAGTTATTATCACTGTTGGGATAGTACACTTCTGTCATCCAGAGCTCTTTCCCTGCTCCTTTTTGCTTAAAAAGCGGATACGGAAAGTTGTTAAACGAAGTGCCATAAGTGTGCGCACCCAGAATATCCATATTGGCAAGCGCCTGTGAATCATTCAGGATCGGGTCCGACATATTCTTCAAGTAAGAGAACGACTCAGGTGCTATAACCCTGCAGTTGATAGATCCCGCATTATTTTTCATAAAATTAAGCATTTCTGCAGGAGTCCACCAGGTCCAGGTATGTGCATAATCCGGTTCATTTTGAACAGAAATCGCATAGAGATCCACACCATTATTCTTCATGTAGGTAACGAAATCGTTCAGATGCTGGGCATATGCAGCGTACTTATCGTATTTGAGGCGTTTGGCCGATGTATCGCCGTCGTGGTTAAAGGTCTCTGTCATATCGCTTGGGGGATTCCAGGGCGAAGCAAAGACAATTGCTCCGTGTGCGATTGCAGATTTGGCAGTTTCTACTTCCCTGTACCAGTTATTTTTATTCTCGTCCACGTAGATTCGCAGGACAGAAAACCCTAACTGATTCGGTCCATTGCCAAAAGCAGTTTCTCTTTGCGCTGCGGTCAAATCTCCAATCCAAGCCGGGAGGTTGATGCCCCCAAACCCGCGGATCACTTGTTTCTCTGCTGACAAATTAACGGTCACATCGCTTGCTGCTGAAGCTTTAGGAGGTGCGGGTACCAGCATTACCGACAGCACAGTTATACATGCCAATAATGTACACAGTGATTTTTTTACCCCTGAAATCATTCTTCTCATCTCCTCATAAAGTACTTTCCGCCAAAACCCTGCTCTTGTCACCTCCTGTCTGACCGAAGCGGCAGCTGTACCTCAAATAGGCTTGTCTATCCTTCTTGCAGCACTTGCAAGCGCTTCCTTTTCCTGTATTATATTAAGTATCTGCTGTATAATCCTTGCAAATAAACGACAATATATTGCGCGGATACTAATAATCCCAAATATACTATAAAAAGGATTTGATACTATGAATCAGGAGATAAACTATATTTTCACACCTATAAAAAAAGAATTGATTTGCTTTCATAAAACAACCGATACGGAGCTTATCAACCCGGCCTTGCCTTATCACCGCCACGATGCTTACGAAATTTATCTGTTCCTGAGAGGCAATGCTTACATGTATCTTGAGCAGTCCTGCTACAAATTGGCCCCTGGCGATTTAATCATCATCAGCCCCAGTGAAATGCACCGGTGTATCTGTATCGACAATGAAATGTATGAACGGATAGGGCTGAATATCAAGAAGTCAGCCTTGGAGAGGCTTTCAAGCCACCGCTCTAATCTATTATCCTGTTTCGAAGCCCATCCCTTCGGACAGAACAATCTAACCCGGCTCTCCCCGGACCAGATTGCGTTGTATTGCGGACTCGCAGAGAAATTGATCTCCTGCCTCAGCTCGGAGGAATACGGACAGGATCTGCTGGCGGAATCCTATGCAACCCAACTGCTTGTGTTCGTCAACACCCTGTATCAGTCTTCTACATACCAGTCGCACAATCTCATGCCGGAGCTGGTCAGCAATACCATGACCTATATCAAGGAGCACCTGGCCGAATCTATATCTTCTGAGCAGCTGGAGCAGGAGTTTCATTACAGCGGCAAATATATAAGCCAGCAATTCAGGGAGCATACCGGATTGACGATACGCTCCTATATTGTCGACAAGCGCATTTCACTGGCCATGAACCACCTGTCCGCCGGTAAGACCGTTGCCGAAGCCTGTGAGCTTTCCGGGTTCAGCGACTATGCCAATTTTATAAGGAGCTTCAAAAAAATAGCCGGCATGCCCCCGGGAAAATTCGCCAAAAAAAACGTAAGCCTCCCGGTGTAGAAGGCTTATGTTATATAGGCTTGGAACGGAAAGTGTGCCCGCATATCAATTGGCCCGGCTTAACCGGCTCCGTGAATCCGCGTTGTCTAGTTCTTTATAAGCTCTGTAGGGTTCATGCCGGTTATTTTTTTGAACAATGTGCTGAAGTAGGGAATGTTCTTATAACCGACCCGTTCGGCCACTTCATAGACCAGCATATTCCGCTCCATGAGCAGCTCGCGCGCTTTCTCGATCCGAACCCGGGTCAGGTAGTTATTGAAGGTTTCACCGGTAATATTCTTGAAAATAATGGACAAATGGTTCCGCGAAATGTACACCTTATCCGAAAGCTCGGCGAGTGTCAGCTCCTCCGCATAATGCTCATGAATGTAACTGGTCATGAAATCAACAACCTGTCTATGCTTGCTGCTGCCTTTCCATTGCCTGCTGCTGCAGATCCTGGTGATTTTGTCCATCAGCCATCCTGCCAGCTGGTCCGGTACGAGCAGGCTGCTGATCTCCTTGGCAATCTGGTCATTGGTGAACAGGTCATCCAGAACCAATCCGGATTCATACAACGAGTAGGTTATAATTCCCCACAGCTCGCTTCCAAGCATTTGTACGTATCCTTGTGACAGCCCCTCCTGCTTGTTCATTTCCGTTATATAGTCCAGTACAAGCTGATGGGCTTCGGCTTCCTGAGAGGCCTTCATCGCTGTCGCCAGCTTATACGAGAACTTGACCGGAAAAAGGGCGACATTTCCCGGTCCGCTGCTGCTGTTCTCCCGGTACATGTACACTTCATGCGCGGAAGCGACCCGCAATTCCCGTTGATCCATTGCGCGGAAAGCTTCCTCCGTCGAGTCGGAGAGCTTCGTCCATGTATCCTTCACTCCCCCGATCCCTATCCGTGTCACCAGCTTAAGATAACCGCCGATACTGTCATTCAGCCTGATCCCCAGCTCCTCCAGCTTACCCTCTAACGGTTCGGGCTGCCCTGGACCCGGATGAATAATCAATAACGCCCGGGTACTGTGCAGCTCTGTGTATTCCATATCCGAGAACAGCTTGCGCGCCACTTCACAAGCAATATTGCTGACCGCAAACCGGAACAGGTTCCAATCGGAGACGGATAGACATCTGGCCCGTTCATCACGGATCAGCTCGATGCCAACTGTGACATGCTTTCGTTCCTGCCAGTAATGGTACGGCGGCGGAAGATGTGTGCTGTCTTTGTATGCATGGTCCAGGGTACCGACAGCTGCGGAGCGAACCCATTCTTTTTCAACAAAAGGCTCATACAGCGTCATTTTAACTTCAAGCTCCCACTGCCTGATCCGCTTCTCCTCTTCTTCCTCAAGCTCCTGTATGACATTGCTCAGAATCGATTTTAGCGTCGGCAGACTGATTGGCTTGGAGACATAGTCAGTCACATGAAACCTTAGTGCCGCCCTCGCATGTTCAAAATCCGAATAACCGCTCAGAATAATGATTTTGCCCTGGAAGCCTTCCTTCCTAAGCTGCTCCATCATATCCAGGCCGCTCATCACGGGCATATACAGATCGGTGATGACAATATCCGGTTGTGTCCGGCGGATTACCTCCAGCCCGTCCTCTCCATTCATAGCTTCTCCAACCCATTCAGCTTCCAGCTCATCCCAGGGAATCGCCCGTTTCATCCCCTTCAGGACTTGGCGCTCATCATCAATGATGGCGATTTTCCACATTAGCCCTACCTCCTCAAACTCCGTAAGTACCGAAGCACGGCAATATCTGCTCTATCGTAAGAAAGCGCTTACCGCACACCGTTTCGTAACTTATCTGCAGCACTGCATCTGAATATATAAGGATCAGTCCTTCCCGGCAGGAGGTTCTGTCAGCAGCGGCAGCATAATTTCCACCCGTGTTCCACCCTCTTCACGTTCTCTAAGCGTAATCCTATAATTCTCCCCGAAATACCCGGCGACTCTCTCCCGCACATTGCGTATTCCATAGCCGCCTGTATGGCGTTTATGGGGGCTGTGACCGGACTGCTTCAATCCGGCTCCGTTATCCTCAATAACAATGTGCAGAGCATCGTCAAGTCTCTCCATAACGATAGACACATAGCCGCTGCGCTGCTTGTTGAACCCATGAACGATGGAATTCTCCACGAACGGCTGTAGTGTAAGCTTCGGAATGTATAACTCCTGTAGCCCTGACGCTGCTTCAATCCTGTATTCAAGCCCTTCTCCCCAGCGCAGCTGCTGGATTTCCAGATAACACTCTATGTGCAGCAGTTCATCTGCTATCGTGATAAAGCTGTTGCCGTTGGACAAGCCGATCCGGAACATACGTCCCATCAGCTCCAGAATACGGCTAAGCTCATCCTGTCCGGCCTCAATCGCCATCCAGTTGAGCTGATCCAGCATATTATATAGAAAATGCGGATTGATATTGGCCTGAAGCGCCTCAATTTCGGCTTTCCGCTGCTGTTCATAACGGCGTTCGAGCGAGAGATACAGCTCCTCAATCCGTTCGTTCTGCTTGCGGTAGCCGGAGAATAAATAACCGAATTCATTCTCATAATCCACCGGAAGCTCCACATTATCGCCTCCAACGGAGTACATGCGCATCGCAGTTACAAGATTTTTGATCGGCTTGGTAAACTGTTTGCTTAAAAAATGGGTCAGGAGCAATACCAGCAGCACTGCGGCGATACCGATCAGGCCGATCCACTCCGCCAGCTTCAGGCTGCTTGCCGTGATCTGCTTCCAGGAGGTGAATTCGATCAGGGTCCAGATGGAATTATCCATCCTTGAATAGACGAGCAGCGTATCGCGGGAGCCATCGGTTGCCGGGATATGGACGTAGCCCGATTTATTGCTTTTGAGATCAATCCACCGGGACCAGTCATTCTGGTCCATGGCATCGCCGATTTTCATAATCTGCTGTCCTTCGCTGTCCGCCATAATCCGGTTCGATCCGTCGGAATTGCCGGTTAGCAGCTTACGGATTTCGTTGGCCTTGATGTGGACGACAAGGACACCTAAATAGTCATTCTCACTTATTATCTTTCTGGAAAAGCTGAGCACCGGAACCTCACCTTGCGCGCTGGGGAAATTATACTCTCTGGACCAGCAAAAATCGCTCTTCTCCAGACATCCGGCCCCTACCTGCTTGTTCAGATCCGCAAGGTTCCGGAACTGGATATAGCTTTGCCGTTCGCTCGGGATAGGGTTATCCATATACAGATCAATTCCTTGAATCAGCGGAATCGCATAGGTCAAATTCGCGAGTGCGCTTTCTACACCTCCGCGGCTGCGGTACCGCTCAAATTCATCCTGCCTGTTCAGGAGAAAATTAGTCAGCTCGCTGTCGCGGGAGCTGGACAGTGAAATCTGCTCAATCATGACCAGCCGGGTCGTAATTTCATTATTCAGCTCATCCAGCAGCTGCTGCTGATAATGGGAGGTGGTCTGTACAAGCGCCTTGGATGAATTGCTGTAGCTTGTCCATGCTGTAACAACGATAAGGGCAATAAGGACGATGGCAAAGCTATGAAAAAACAGGCGGTCGATTCTATACTTTTTAAAAGGATTGATCAAACGCTCTACCTTCCTTCGTACTCCCGTTCAGACGCAATAAACGGTAAAGCTGCGAAGGGCATTCGACGCTTTACCGTTAACGGACCGATGTTTTTTTACATCTTATCCTTTAATTCCTGTTGTGGCAATCCCTTCAACGAAATACTTCTGAAGGAACATGAAGACGATGGTTGCCGGAAGAATAGATACCAGCGACATGGCAAGTAATTGGCCCCACTCCGCCGCAGATTGCGAGTCATTGATCATACGCAGCGCGAGTCCGACCGTATACTTGTCCACGCTGTTGATGTACAGGAGATGACCGAGGAAATCGTCCCAATTCCACAGGAAGCAGAAGATCGTCACGGTAACGATTGCCGGAAAAGCAAGCGGCATAACGACTCTCCAGAAGATACCAAACCAGGAGCAGCCGTCGATTTTGGCCGATTCGTCAAGCTCTCTTGGAACGCCGCGTATAAATTGAATCAGCAGGAAGACGAAGAAGCTGCCGCCTGCCCCGGTAGCAAGCAAATGCGGAACAATGAATGGCAGGTACGTATTCACCCAGCCCAGTTGATGGAACAGCGCGTATTGGGGGATGATCAGCACTTGTCCAGGCATCATTAAGGTCAGCATCAGAATGGAGAACCAGAAGTTCTTGAGCGGAAAATCCAATCTCGCAAAACCAAAGGCTACCAGAGTGCAGGATAGCAGCGTTGCGATGATTACCGCGAACTCCAGCCCGAAGGTATTGAGATAGAAATCGGTAAACGTGTGTCCGGGAACCGATGTCCAGCCTTTGGTGAAGTTGCTCCATTGCGGGGCAGTCGGGAAAATCGACGGCGAGCCCAGCTCCGTGCTGTGCTTCAGTGAAGCACCGACCCACCAGAGCACCGGATAAACCATAATGAGGCTGAAGAGAATCATGAACAGATGACGGAACGCCGGCTTCCATTTTAGAGTGGTCATTTACGTTTTTTCCCTCCAGTGTCTGTTTCATAGAATACCCAATACTTCGAGGTGTAAGAGATCAGAACCGTTGCAGCAATAATGGCGACCAGCATAATCCAGGCCAGTGCCGAAGCATAACCCAGCTCATAACGGCTGAATGCCCTTTCATACAAGTACATTGCGTACACATAAGTGGAGTTCATCGGCCCGCCGTTCGTGATCACAAAGGCTGAAGTGAACATCTGGAAGGCGCCGATAACGGCCATAATCAGGTTAAAGTAGAGAATGGGTGAAAGCATCGGCAGTGTGATTCGGAAGAATTGTGTGATTTTGTTGGCCCCATCTACCGATGATGCCTCGTACAGGTCGTTTGGAATCTGCTTCAGACCCGCCAGAAAAATAACCATGGTGGAACCGAATTGCCAGACTGTCAGCAGAATCAGCGTGCTGAGCGCCGTATCGGGACTTGTAATCCAGCCCTTCCCTTCAAAGCCAAAGACGCCGATCAGCTTGTTAAAAATCCCGTCTACCCCAAAAATGTTGCGCCAGAGCAGCGATACCCCGATACTCCCGCCGATTAGCGACGGAAAATAAATCGCCGTGCGGTAGAAGCTTATTCCTTTTACCGCCTTGCTGAGAATTATAGCGACGAAGAGAGCGGCTATAAGCTTCAAGGGTACGGAGGCGAGCACATACGTGAAGGTTACCTTAGCGGATTGGATGAATTTGGGGTCCGCTGTAAAGATACGCTCATAATTGCGGGTCCCGATCCACTTCATCGGCTGCAGCAAAGTGTAGTCGGTGAACGAATAGTACAAGGATAAGAATAACGGATACGCCGTAAGCGCCAGAAATCCGATCAGCCAAGGCGAAATAAACAAATAGCCAGCAAGCGGAGCGTTCCATCTGCTGCGGAAGTAGGAGCTTTTTTTCGTCTTGGCAGCAGATGGGGCTATAGCGGCTGTGGAACGGTTCATCTGTGGTCACCTCTTGTGGTCAATTTTTATACTTTAAGTATAGTATCCGCCCACCGCCCGCTAAAGGAGGGGAATGCTCGAATTCTTTCAAAATATAACGATAAAAAAACTCCAAGTGGAACCGGCTTCGCCGTCCATAAAAGGACGGTATCCGTTTCAGCGGGAAATAGAAGGATAATTTATAGCGTGAAGCATATAAATTCTTATATTTGAACAAAACGGCTGCGCCGTCCTTCACTGGACAACGCAGCCGTTTTGGATTTCAGCCTAGCGTTACATGGAGAACGACTCCCCCTGAACCCTACGGCAGCTCCAAGTGGAAAAAGGGACACTAATTCAGCTCATTTCGCCATTGGACGAGGAATATAGCCCTTTTAAGTATACTTTTTCCATTTAAATCTTATTATTTTTGAATTTCCGGAAAAATAATTTCCCTTTTTCCAACTGGCGCTTGCGAAGAAGCCCGGTAAGCAAGTGCTAGTTGAAATTAGGATATCTAGACCGGCTAATCCCTCCGACTGCGCTCCAACAACGGCATTTCTGCCGTTGTTTCGGTGCAACCCGGCCGACGACGCTTCAACAACGGCATTTCTGCCGTTGTTTCCGGGCAAACCGACCGTCGGCGCTTCAACAACGGCATTTCTGCCGTTGTCTCCGGGCAAACCGGCCGTCGGCGCTTCAACAACGGCATTTCTGCCGTTGTTCGTTACATATTCGTCTAAAGGTATTTATTTCATAACTTTATGCCTAATTTATCCACAAGCAGAAATCATAGTTTCCTTCCATATAAATCAAGTGGAAACGGCTACGCCGTCCTTATTAGGACGGTACCCGTTTCAGCGAGAAATAGAAGGATAATGTATGGCGCGAAGCATATAAATTCTATGTTAAAAAAGAAGCGGTATTCACCGCTTACCGCTTCTCGCTTCTGCATCACAGTGCATTAATAGATGGTTCTTCCCCATTGATCGGCAATGCCGCTCTTCCGGAAGAAGTACGTATTGATTCTGTCCCGCCACTCTTTGGAATGCTCGGCTTGTTCTGCGAGGCGGTCCGCTACCTGCCGGTACGCCTGTTCACCTACCTGGTCCTTCACCAGCTCCCAGGCGGCGGCCAGCTGGCTTGCCCGCTCCGCACCGGCAAAATGTGTATCATAAATGTGCTGAATCACGGTTTTGCCGGAATGGAGCACATGGGTATACGGGACATGGTGGAAAAAGAGCAGCAGCTCATCCGGACAGCTCTCAAGCGACTCGTACAGTTCCATGTTAACAGGGGCATATTGGGAGGTATACCCGGTTCCGGTTGCCGTGGTACGGTCCACACCAATCCCATCACAGTCTGCGAAGTGATAAGTCCCCCACATGGAATATTCATATCCATCCACATTAGGGCCGTAGTGATAGTCAGGATTGACCATAAACCCGACGCCCAGCGGGGCGGTATACGATTCATAAATCTCCCAGGAGTTCATCAGAATGTCCAGTATCGTCTGAACTAGGAGTTCATGGGTGCCAAAGGTGAGCATAATCCATTCCAGAGCAATTTTCTCGGCAGACATCTCCGGATTCCAGGCCAGACGGCCGTAGCCGAACAGATTCGCCTGGGCCAGCAGATGGCCCGTCCAATTGGTGTCATTCCCAATATTGGAGACGGCGGCAAAACCGCTGTAGGCATTGCCGTGAACACTTCCATCCACAATGCGTTTGACCGTAGTTCCTTCACCTTGGAGATGTGTATCAAAGTTTAGAATTTCCTTCCACTGGGGAACCAGATAACACACATGGCGTTGCTGTCCGGTATACTCCTGGGCAATCTGAAATTCAATGACTTGATTGGTCTGCGGCATGGCTCCAAGCAGCGGCGAGACGGGCTCCCTGACCTGAAAATCAATCGGCCCGTTCTTCACCTGCAGAATGACATTGTCCATGAAACGTCCATCCAGCGGCTGGAAATGATCATAGGCCGCCCGCGCCCGGTCTGTGGTGCGGTCGCGCCAGTCCTGCTTGCAGTTATACACGAAGCAGCGCCAGATGACGATGCCGCCATGCGGCTGCAGCGCTTCGGCCAGCATATTGGCGCCGTCGGCGTGATCTCTGCCGTAGGTGAACGGTCCCGGCCGGTTCTCCGAATCGGCCTTGACCAGAAATCCTCCGAAATCAGGAATTGCAGCATACACTTCCGACGCTGCGGCCCTCCACCATTCCCGGACGTCTGAATCCAGCGGATCTGCCGATGAGAGGCCGCCGATCTCCATCGTGCTGGCATAATTGATGCTCAGGAACAGCTTGATGGCATAGGCGCGGAAGATAGCTGCGAGCTTCGCCACATCCGGCAGGAATTCCGTCAACAGCCGGCTCTCCACCCGGTGGACATTCACGTTATTGATCGAGATGGCATTGATCCCGCTGGAGGCCAGCAGGCGGGCATAATCCTGGATACGCTGAAGATTGCCTGTTATCCGGTTATCTTCATAAAAAATAGATTTCCCGGCGTATCCCCGCTCCACACTCCCGTCCATATTGTCCCACTGGTTAATCATGCGCAGCTGATTGACGGGATTCTCTACAATACTTAATTGCCGTACAGAGCCGCCTGTTCCCATGATCCGCAGCAGGTGAAATACTCCATATAATATACCTGCGGATGTGACTGCTCCGATGGCAATATTGCCGGTAAGGCTGTCGGTTTGAATCGCATAGCCCTCCGCTTTGACAGCACTGCTTACACCGGCGCTGAACAGTTCATCTATCCCAGTGCCGGTTCCGAAGATTCCTATTATTATACCGGGAGCACTCTCGGTATCACCTGATATGGACACCTTGGTGCCCGTGATCCCCTCCATGCCTTGAGCCAACTCGTCCACAGCAGAACGAATAACAGCATCCTCCTGCGCATCAACTACAATATGTTTGTACACCGCATATTGATCAACATTCTCCCCCGCCGTATTCCGGCGGTACTGCTGCCAGGCCAGATATCCGTCTCCAGGGTGATACAACACAGAATTACTCATCAATAAGTCCTCCCTATGCCAAGTCAAATTCAAGGCCCGGAACAAGGCTTGTTCCGGGCTTCGTCCCTTGAATTATTTTTCGTAAGATTGTGCTGCTTCTTTCAACTGCTCGTAGGCTTTCTCCGGTGTGACTTTTCCAAAGCTAAGCTGATCCCGGACAAGCACCCAGTCCTTATCAATAAAGTTCGTCCAGCCTCCTGCTCCAGCGGACCAGGTCTGACCATCCTTTTCAGTGGCACGGAGGAGTTCTAATCCAACCTTGTCCAGATCGCTCATGCTTGCTTCCAGGGAAGTGGAAATTTCCTTATTAGCCGGCAGGCCGCGGAACGTCTGCAGAATTTTGCCCGCCTCCTGATCATTCACAAACCAGTTGATGAATTTTTTAGCTTCTTCGGCATGCTTGGAGTTTTTGGAGACAGACAGGTACATCGACGGTTTCAACCATCCGCCTGCTTCTTCTGCACGCGGCATGGTTACAAGTGCGTAAGCGCCTGGTTTAATACTGTCCCATGTCCCCAGGTTGTTAGAGAAGCTGTACCGGAACAGAACTTTGCCCGCTGCCAGCAAGTCCATTTGCGGATCATTTTCCTTGTCAGATGCGTTTACGTCCGCCGGAGGAACCAGCCCTTCCTTGCGCAGCTCTTCAAATTTCTTGGTCCATTCCAAGTAGGCAGCCTGATCGACGTTGAAGTGACCATCATCCGTGATAACCTGGCCTTTACCTTTGGCGTATTGGTAGGCCGAATACATGAAGTAGTTGCCTGCATAGTCCAAGGTGAAATATTGTCCGCTTGGCAGCTTGGCTTTGGATTCCTTCGCTAACGCGAAGAAGTCATCCCAAGTCCAGCCATTGGCCGGATTCGCAATCCCGAGCTTATCCATAGCGGCTTTGTCATACACCATACCGAACGCTACCGAACCCAGAGGAACAGCATATTGCTTGCCGTCAAGCTGGCCTCCGGCCAGTAATTTGGAGTCGAATTTGCTGACATCCACCTCAGGAGCCAGCTCAGTTAATTGCTTACGGGACATCCAGTCCGGCACCCAGCCCGGATCAAGCTGCACGATATCCGGTGCGTTATTAGCCGCAGCTTGAGTCGATAATTTGTCCAAATATCCATCCATACCGGAATACTCCGGCTCAAACGTAACATTCGGGTTGTTCTTAGTGTACAAGTCCAGCGCAGCCAGGGTTGCCTCATGGCGCGGCTGGGAACCCCACCACATAATGCGCAGCTTAACCGGTTCATTGCTTGGTGCAGCCGTTGCGGCAGTATTATTGCTGGCAGGTTCTGCAGCAGGTTCTGTATTGTTTTTTGCCCCGCCACCGCATGCCGCCATCGTTCCCAGCAAGGCTGTCATGGCCAGGACTGTAAGAGAACGCTTCCATTTCAACATCTTTAACCCTCCAATGTAATCTGTATTATCTTGCTACACCGTTATAGTAACAATTATATATAGAAGTTTATATGAGAGCGATGCACGATTTGTTTTAAAATCTCACGGAAATGCGCTGTTCGGAAAGTAACTGCAAAAAGCCGGGGCGGAATTTCTCCATCCCCGGCTATTGCTTTTTCTATAGTATTAGGTTTGAATGTTGTGTAAGAAGGAGCTTTAATAGGCGCCATATTCAAAACAATCAAAATCTGCCGCATTGTCAGAAGCCGTACCGTTACTCGTACAATACATTCCTATGCAGCAGCCCACAAACCCGCCTGCCGCCTCGGTACTCAAACTACTCGTATCCACATGTTCTGCAGCCAAATGATATTGATCTCCATCGGTGCTGTAATAGAAACTCAACTCCTGACCTCTCGCAGCCATCTTTAAATACAACCGCTGAGCATCAACATCTGCCTGCGCAACGTTCGCCTCCTGCCCGTTGATGCAGGTCACAACACGCAGGGCTTGCCTGTCGCCGTGCAATACGCGCTCGAACCGGATATGAAACTTATCATTTTGAATGACAGCAAGCCCTGCCGATTCATGGATGCTGCGCGCTTCAAACTCCATCACAGCGGCAGCCGTATAATCAAAATGCTGTTGCCGCAAACAGACAAAGCTGAGATTATCTTGATCCTTGAACGTTTGAGGTTTTAGCTTTAGCCGTAAATATCCTTTACGTTCTGTCAATGAATATAAATCCGCCTGCGGATTTCTTAAGAACATCCATTTCAGTGCTAGCTTGTCACTGTCAAAATGGTCGCAGCGCAATTGCGGCTCCACCGGAACCGGCGTCAATCCTATGACCCCCTGCTCCTCCAGAATTCCCCGGCCCTCATTGACTACAGGCCATCCATCCTCCCAGATCACTGAAGCAAGGAACGTCTCCCGCCCCAAATTACTATAGCCGCCTCCATAAGGACGTGAAGCAAGCATCACCATAAACCATTGACCGTCTTCAGCCTGAACCAGATCGGCATGCCCCACATTTATAATCGGGTAATGCTTGCCCAGATGACGATGTGTTAGGATCGGGTTGTTCGGATTCCCGGCATAGCCTTCTGTCAGCTTCCGGCTGCGTGCAACGGTCACCGCGTGATTCGGCCCTGTTCCTCCCTCGGCAATCATTAAATAATAGATGCCATCTTTCTTGTACAGATGCGGCCCTTCCGGCCAAATTACGTCTGTCATGGCGCCTCTCCAAAGGACATAGCTCTCACCTGCAAGCTCCATGGTCTCCATGTTCAGTTCCTGAATCCATACTTCCCAGTTACCGTCATAACGCACTCCAGTTGAATTAGGCCTTGTCCCCAAATAATAAGCTCTCCCGTTATCCTCAAAGAAAATCGTGGGGTCAATCCCTACCGCGCCTTGAATAAAATAGGGCTCCGACCATGGCCCGGCGGGATCGGTTGCTGTAACAACAAAATTCCCCCCATGGGTTACATTAGTCGTAATCATATAGAACTTGCCCTCATGATAACGTATCGTTGGGGCAAAAATCCCCTGGGAGTGCCCGGCTCCCTGTAAGTTCAATTGTGAAGAGCGGTCCAGCACATTGCCAATCTGTCTCCAATTCACAAGATCACGGCTATGGAAAATCGGCACACCCGGAAAATAGGCAAAGGTCGATGTCACCAAATAATAGTCTCCCCCGACCCGGCATACGGACGGGTCCGGATAAAAACCCGGCATAATCGGGTTATTATAGGTGACTGAATCGTGTTTCTTGGCAGTGATCATTCTTTAACTCCTCCAATCATATTTCCGATGTTGATTATTGCAGAATCGCAATTTGCAACAGCGGCTATTTAGCTTTATTTAATAGATGATAGTGTTATAATTGGGATGTTTGCGGCTAGAGAGCGGTTGGCGCAACTCTGCGTTAAAAATATGAACTTGATGCAAAGGATACAGGTACAGCCTATGAAGTCAATTTGTTATGGTTTCCGTGAGGGTTCAATTTGTAAAGGCAATGGCTATAAACCGCCAAATTTACATAAATGGGGCCCGGGTGTCCGCGATGTGTATGCCCTGCATTATATTGTAAGCGGAAAGGGCTATTTGAAGACATGCCATACAGCCTTTCCTGTGGAAACAGGCGAAAGTTTCATTATTTTTCCGCATAGGGAAGTGTATTATTATCCTGATCCACAAGACCCTTGGGAGTACTTTTGGATTGAATTTAATAACGGTGCTGAGACCTCACGCCTCTTGTCGATGATTGATTTTGCGCCCGGTTCTCCGGTTGTGAAGGCATGTCCGCAAGATCTCCGGCCATTGTTTCATATGGTCAAAACCGCCGGAATGGAGCCGTTCGAAAGAGAGCGTTCGGATGCAGGGCTGCATCTTTTATTGTCATACTACATGGAGCATTACCCGAGTGACAAAGCTTTTCTCAAAAAAGACTACGTATTATCCGCAAGGGAATTTATTGAAAGCAACTTTTGGAAGCCCTCATTATCCGTTCTGGACGTAGTGGAATTTGTGAAGATTGAGCGCAGCTACTTGTTCCGGCTGTTTAAAGAAGCAACCGGCACATCCATTTCCGGCTACCTGACCGCATTCAGGATACAGCGTGCCTGCGAATTATTGAAAACTTCCCAGTTGTCTGTGAAATCGTTAGCCTACTCGGTTGGCTACCAGGACCCGATGTATTTTTCAAAAGTATTCAAAAAAGTAACCTCGTCTACTCCGTCGGATTATAAAAAAGCATTCAACACCGGAAGTACTGAGTAAGAATCCCTGAGGCAGGCAATAAGCCAAGCTAATATCAGTAGTACGCCTTATCGAAACAGCACACAATTCCCGGATTTGCGGAAATATTGAATCAATTGCTCAATGGGCTCGCGTCCGCATTTCAGTTGTTCCCCAAGACAGTCTATACACAGGAAGTCTTGCGCATTGTGCGTAACAAGCTTCAGGTAAATCGCCACATCATCCGTCATCAGGGGAACTCCGCATGTTCTGCATGTTCTATTCATGTTCACGCTCTGCTTTAGACCAGTTTGGCCCGCACAATCAGACAATCGTGAGCCGGAACTACAGGAGCGTATCTTTCTCTGAACACGCCGATTTCTCTGTGCTCCCAGCAGTCATACAATGACAGCGCTTTGCCGGAAGCATAGGGAAGTCCGAAATCCCAGAATTGGAGCGACATTTCCCTCTGGCCGTCACTCAGATTGAAGAACCCTATCGCCAGATCTCCGTCCGTTAGCACTTTTACCAGCATAAACACATCATCCGCATGAAACCACTGTGGTTCTGGCTTGATGCGATAAGCCCCGCGGCCTTCCACATCCTGATTCATCGCAATCAAGTCCGGGTTCATCAGAATATCCCTGGTGGCCTGGTTGGCTTTGCGGATGTCGCTGCCAATCATCAGCGGTGACCCCATCATGCTCCATAAAGAAAAATGGGTTTTGTACTCGACATCACTGCAGCCGCCGATTTGGCTTCCGATAAAGTCGCTGTTGCTGCCTCCATACATCCCGACAACCAGCATGTCCAGATCATTATGGCAGTAGGCTCCTGTATAACACGCTTTATCAAGCTGCGACAAAGCCAGGCTTTTGATGGAATCCCAGCTATCCTGAATATCCCCTGTGGACCGGTACATATGCGCGCCGGCTTCACGAATCCAATGATACACATTATCCTCGCCCCAATTGCATGCTGAGAACAGAATGTCTCTCCCGCAGTTTTTCAGTGCCAGACTCATGCGTTTGTACAGCAGTTCCCCTGACATATGTCTGGGCTTAAAGCAGTAATCATACTTTAAAAAATCGACGCCCCATTCCGCCAGTGATGCCGCATCCTGAAATTCATGCTCAAAGCTCCCCGGATATCCTGCGCAGGTATGTGTCCCTACACAAGAATACATTCCGAATTTCAATCCTTTGGAGTGAATATAATCTGCAAGCGCCTTCATTCCGCCCGGGAATTTTGTCGGATCGGCGACCAGCTTCCCCTCCTCGTCCCTGTCCTTCAGGCTCCAGCAGTCATCGATAACAATGTACTCATAACCTGCATCCTTGTACCCCTCTGCAACCAGGGTATCAGCGGCTTCCCGAATAAGCTGCTCATTAATATCCCAAGTAAAGGTGTTCCATGAATTCCATCCCATTGGGGGCCTCAAACCAAGTTGTTGTTTGTTCATACCATGATTCATCCTTTCGTGTTACCCCAAGATTAGATGCAAGAACAAATGCCCGTATTCTTAGTGTATTTAATCATACACGACTCTTTGAATCTATAGCGTGACGTTGCTTTCATATCGACATTTGTTGCATTTTGCGTAAAAAAGATCAAATTCCCCCACTGTGCTTCACCGAAACTCACCCTAAGTAGAAAATGGGCAACTAATTGGGGGACCTAGCTGCTCCCACAAAAAAGTTGGACCACGATGGTGATGGAGTCGCGTGTGAATAAAAAGGCCCCAGGATGATCTCCTGGGGTTTTGTTATGTTTATTGGATCCTTCAACTGACCCAGCTCTCTTTATATGTGGAATAACTTCATGAATTTCGATGCTAATGACGGAATCGATTACAATCAGTGCTAACGATTTACACTGGCGTAATTAGCTGCTTATGGTTGTAGCTTGTTCAACCTATGGTTAAATAGATAATCCTGTCGAATACATATGTTATTTCGTGTCGAATAATGGAATATTATGAGCATTATACAAAAATACGTTTAGTGACTATGATTCCCATTTATTCCGTGATATTCTTTCATTAATGCAAACGTTTGAACAACCTAATCATTGAATCAGAGGAAAGCAGCAGAGTGAAAGGGCTTTAGGTGTTATTTCGTATCCACAGTTTGGGGATTCTCGGACTGAATGGAAATCATGCCATTGCTCTGAGTGATCTCGCAATATATTTAGCGGGCGTTTGCAAAGGAAAAAATATGGCCAATTGGTCCCGACAAAGAAGGGGGGCTTTGACAAATAATAAGTTTTTTTGCATCTATACAAAAAGGAGCATGTCAAGTAGTTGAATATGCGAAATTATCCATAAAATGCACATGGTGAGAGCATAAGCTTACGTCTATTCCAATCAGCATTGGTGACATAGAATCACCTCCCGTTGTTTAGAGAATCAAGCAAAACTCAGACCTGGGTGCCCGTGGAAACCACCGATTTCAGCCTCGTCATTAGCACTCATCTGCAAGCGTCCGGCAATTGATGGGATGCTACTCCCCGGAACGTATGCGGCGGCGCAACCAACGGTTAGAACATGAGTGGTGGATCACGGGTAGCAAGCTTTAACAGCAGTACCTTTCGGACCGCAAGGAGAGTAAGAAATACCCTGAGAGACGCTTGTTGATCCCATTGTTCCACAGGCAGGTCTGAGAAGATATAGCCGATTATTGACGATGGGGACATGGCCCATCTAGCGGCTAACGCTATGAAGTTATTAAAAAGCGCATGACAAAGAAAAACAGTAGTAACAAAGATGGATGATGGACCTCAGCTTCCTCATTCGAGGTGGAGCAGTGGAGCAAAGGTGAAACGGGTAAAGCGGAATGAGGAAGCTAAAGCTTTTCTTCAAGCCAAGGTCCCCTGGTTCCTTTCCTCGCCCCTCGGGCTGCGGTACGGATTCGGTTCCCTCCAGTTAGGGCCCTAACTGGAAATTCAATTCGTTCCTGTTTAGCTGCCCGGATCAGCTGGAAAAAGAACGAAAAGATCTTACAATTACGATATATACGAGGAGAGAGATTATGTTGAAAAAGCAAACCATACTGCTGTCCCTGTTTCTATTGACAATTGTTTTTTTCGCCAGCTTTTTTTCTATACCTGCTCGCGCTGCGGATACCTCCTATCCGCGTAACTTAGCTCCAATCGGCACTATCACTGTAAGCGATACGTCGAGTCCTGACGGGGAAACCAAAGAAAATGCGTCGGATCGAAATTATTTCTCAAAATGGCTGGTGTTTTCGCCAACAGCTTGGATTCAGTACGAATTCCCAGGCCAATCCACATATGCTCTTAATTCCTACAAGATTACATCTGCTAACGATCACCCCGAGCGGGATCCTCAAGGCTGGACATTGGAGGCTTCCATCGACGGCGTGATTTGGACCGCTGTTGACAGCCGGCAGAATGAGAACTTTTCCTACCGGTTTCAATCGAAATCCTATTCATTTAGCAACACGACTGCTTACAAGTATTACCGATTCAATTTCCAATGCCTAAGCGGGACTATTGTGCAGCTGTCGGAAATTGAGTTGTTCGACGGATCGCAGGAAACCTATGCAAAGCCGAATCCACTCATTTCAGCAAGTGGGGAAACCCTCCCTGATCATGGCAAAGCCAATGCTTTTGACGGTACCAGCAATTCAAGTTGGCTGACTCCGCAAAGCAGCGGATGGCTTCAATTTGATTTCGGACAACAGATCGTCATCGACGGTTATGCGTTTAGCGCTGCTAACAGTGCTCCGGACAGCGACCCGAAAATATGGGATTTGAAAGCTTCTACCGACAATGTGAATTGGATTACGATCGACTCCAGAAACAGCGAAGATTTCCGTTATCGGCACCAGCGCAACCACTATGTGCTGCCGACGAATCAAAAGGCGTATCGTTATTACCGCTTTGAATTGTACAATCATTCCGGCGACGCACTTCAAATCGGGGAAGTTGCGTTCAGTCGTCCAGATGACGCATGGCATACTGTTGCGCCTATTATCGACATGCACAATTTGGATACGACCAACGGCTACTTATTTGATCAAGCCATTCCGGATCCGCAGAGCGATATCCTAGCCGTCATTCGTCAAGTTTGCAATACGCTATACGCAAGTCCGGCTGATGTACCGATTCGTCCGAGAACTCTGCATGTAACTATCGGTAATTATGATGGTGTAGCAAGTGTTAGCGGAAGTCCGACAGATGCGGATCTCACGATAAGCTCCCGCTATCTTAAAAGTTATGCAGATTCCGGGAAACCGCTCCGTCAGGAGATTCTAGGTATCTTATATCATGAACTCACACATGTGTACCAGTTCGATGATCGAGGTACGCCGGATATCGGCTATATGATCGAAGGGATGGCCGATGCGGTACGTTTTGAGAATGGCTACCATGACCGGTACAGCATGACACCGGGAGGCACCTGGCATGACAGCTACGGAACGAGCGGCAACTTTTTTCGCTGGATCGATGAGAAGAAGCATACCGGATTTCTGCGTGAGCTGAACGCGAGCTTAAATCCGTTTGACGGCCAAACCTGGACACCGGCTGTGTTCCAGCAAATTACCGGAACTGACGTAGACACCTTGTGGAACGAATATCAAGTTTCCCTGGATAAAAGTCAGCCGACGGCACCGGGTGATCTTACAGCCACAAACACTACGGATACCACCGTCACATTATCCTGGTCTGCATCAACGGACAATCTAGGGGTTGCCGGATATAATATCTATTCTAATGGCATCAAAATCAGTACTACACAGTCAACCAACTATAAGGTAAACGGACTTACAACCGGATCTTCATATACCTTTATGGTTAAAGCGGTGGATCATTCCGGAAATGAATCCTCAGCAAGCAACACGATAACCGTTATCGCCAAGGCCAGCAATACTGCTACAATTTATTACCGGAAAGGATTTGCTACCCCATACATTCATTATCAGCCTGATGGGGAAAAGTGGACGACCGCTCCAGGCGTAGCGATGGCGGATTCCGAGTACAACGGCTACAGTAAATCCACCATCACTTTGGGCAGCGCAACCGGGTTGACAGCTGCCTTTAATAACGGTTCAGGTATGTGGGATAACAACGGAGGCGCTAATTATAAGTTCTTGGCCGGCGTATCAACATTCATTAATGGTACCATTACATCTGGCTTCCCGCATCCTGACGGTGTTACCATTGTAATCTCAGTTCCTGCTAACACACCGGCAAACGAGGATCTGTATCTCACTTCGAGTCTTACGGGCTGGAATACCGCAGATGCCAATTATAAGCTGACTCGAAACGCTGACGGTACCTACAGCATCAAGTTGAACGTTGCCGCCGGCACGAATATTCAATACAAAATCACCAGAGGTTCCTGGGCAACGGTGGAAGTAAACAGCAACGGAAGCGATATCGCAAACCGTTCATTGACTACAACAGCTGGAGCTTCTACCGTTTCAATCAGCGTTCAGCGCTGGAAAGACAAATAAGAACACCCTAAGTGGAAAAAGGGTAACTAATTTAGCGTTTTTCGCTCCTCATGAGGTAATATGACCCAATTAAGCTCCATTTTTCCACTTAAATCTCATTATTTTCGATTTTCCGCAAAAATAAGTTCCCTTTTTCCAACTAGCCTTTGCGAAGAAGCGGGTGAGCAGGTGCTTGTTGGAAAAAGGATATTTAGACTGACTAATCCTTTAGCTTTATAGTTTCTAAGATATGAATCAACCGAAGCTAAGCAGCCATCCCGCTTCAACAACGGCATTTCTGCCGGTGTTTCCGGGCAATCCGGCTATGGCGAATGTGCTGAATACGGATTTCAGTATACATTTGCATGCCGATTATACGTCCGATCTTCTCAAGCAATGATTTTGATCTTGCACGTAAAGCGCTGATGTTACATGTAAGCGATTACTTAAAGGACCCTGTGGAACCGGCAGAACTGGCTAGAAGCCTGGAGGCAGTGAAACGGAAACTGGAATCTCCGAATAACCCCTTTCCTTCTGCACAAGCCGTACACGAAGCTGTGGCAGGGAGAGTACCCTCCTCCAGCTCAATCATCGAAGAGATCAAGCTCTATGTGGAGGAGCAATTGCACCGGAATATTACACTTAAGCGGATTTCTGATGTACTGAACTTTAACTGTGCCTATCTCGGACAGAAATTCAAGCAGCATGAAAATATGTCCTTCAACGAATACCTGCTGCGGCGGCGCATGGAGAAGGCGAAGCGGCTGCTGGAAACCACCGAAATGAAAATCTATGAGATTGCGGACGCCGTCGGTTATACGGAAATAGACTGGTTCTACAAAAAATTCAAAGAATACACGGGAACGAGCGCCAACGAATACCGCAAGCAATGCTTCATCACAGCCTGAACCCGAGGGCGGACTCCATCTATTGCAACATGCATTAGAGGATATTTAACGGCTGCGTGTCTTAAGCCGGGCATAGCAGCCGTCCGCCAGAGGTTAATATTTGATAAATATATATAATTATTGAAAATTTGAATTATTTCTGTTATTCGATTGCAGTTTCATCTAATAATAGATCAATAACTGGTGAGGATCGGTCATTGTTTGAATACAGACGATAATTTATTATAGTTGCATAGATATGAAAGCGCTAACATCAAAGAGGGTTAGGGGGAAATACCGTTCGGCAAAGCCCATCGGGCAAGTTGAAAATTGTTTATCTAATGGAAGGAGGATGGCATACCGGACAGTATATTTAAGGGTATAGCGGCTCTGCGAAAGCTTCAATTATACAAAGGGGAGTGAAACGATGCGCATCCACAGCATGAGAAGCAACTCGATCCGAAAATTTCTTTATATTTCGCCCTTTATGGTTTTACTTGCTATCTTTGCGTACTATCCGCTCTACGGATGGGTGTATGCCTTCTTCGACTATATGCCGCCGATTCCGCTGTCACAAGCACCATTTGTCGGTCTCAGATGGTTCCGTTCCCTGGTAGAAAACCAGGTGAAGGTCGACCAGCTGCTTCAGGTCATCAAAAACACGTTCGGCATGAGCGGGCTGAGTATCCTTTTCTCTTGGCTGCCCATGATTTTTGCGATCTTCCTGACAGAGATCAAAGCGGTGCGTTTCCGCAAATTTATCCAGACCGTAACCACCCTTCCAAACTTTATCAGTTGGGTACTCGTCTATTCCCTGGCATTTTCCATGTTCTCCAGTGAAGGTGTGGTCAACGGCTTTTTGAGCCAGATAGGGCTTATCGACTCTCCTGTACTCTTTCTTCAGAACTCGGACCATGTCTGGATTACGATGTGGATATGGGCCACATGGAAAACATTGGGCTGGTCGGCTATTTTGTATATCGCGGCGATTATGAGCATCGATGAATCCCTATATGAAGCGGCTTATGTAGACGGTGCGACTAGAATGCAGGTCATCCGGCATGTGGTTTTGCCAAGCATGCTGCCGACTTATTTTGTGCTGCTGATGCTCCAGATTGCCAGCTTCCTGAACAACGGGTTGGAGCAGTATTTTGTTTTCCAGAATGCCTTCAACAAAGACACCATACAGGTATTGGATTTATATGTATACAACCTCGCCATGGGCGGCGGGAGCTATTCCGTTTCCGTAGCGATCAGTATGCTGAAAAGCCTGATTAGTGTTGTGCTTCTCTTTTCCGTAAACGGGCTGTCTAAAATGTTAAGAGGAGAGGGCATCGTATGAGTGACAACCAGACAGGACTGGCGCCGAATGCCGCAAATAATAACCGCCGCTTCTCCAAAAAGATTAAAATGCAGGTCAGTACAACTGACAAATTAATTTCTGTTGCGATTTATATCGTGTTTTCGCTCTTTGCATTTATCTGCGTATATCCGTTTTATTCGATTATTATCAATACGATCAGCGCCAATGATCTCAGCGCCAAAGGCGAGATTGTGTTCTTGCCGAAGGGAATCCATTTTCAGAACTACATTGATGTGTTTAAAATACCGGGACTGTGGAATGCATTTGTCATTTCCTTGGGGAGAACGGTAATAGGCACCCTTTTGACGGTCGGGGCCTCTGCCTTTTTAGGCTTCATGTTTGCCCAGGAGGATATGTGGGGGAAAAAATTCTGGTACCGGTTTACCATTATTACGATGTTTTTTAATGCCGGCATTATCCCCTGGTATCTGACCATGAGATCCCTGCACCTGACCAACAATTTCCTGGCATACATTCTGCCGTCTATCGTTGCTCCATTTTTCATCATTCTTGTAAAGACGTTTGTGGAATCCACGCCGAAGGAATTGCAGCAGGCGGCCAGCATTGACGGCGCCGGAACGTTCACTATCTTTTACAAGGTGATCCTGCCCATCAGCAAACCGATATTGGCTACAGTCGCCATATTCTCGGCAGTGAACCAGTGGAACTCCTTTCAGGATACGCTGCTGCTGGTTACGGACAGCAAATTGTACAGTTTGCAGTTTATTCTGTATAACTACATCAATCAGGCCAGTTCCTTGTCCACCATGGTCAATCTGCAGAATGCCGGATCAACCGCCATTGCCAGTCTGTCCACCAAGCAGACTACCACATCCATTCGTATGACCGTTACCATCATCGTCGTCGCACCCATTTTGCTGGTTTATCCCATTTTCCAAAGATTCTTCGTAAAAGGAATTATAATCGGTGCAGTCAAAGGTTAATTTGCACTATTATGATACATTACTCATTTGGGGGGCTGTAAATGAATACACATCGTAAGCTGGCAAGAAAATCTTTGCTGCTCTTTGGCACCACGCTTCTTCTGGGAGCAACGGCACTCAGCGGATGCACCGGCAATTCCAACAATGCGGCAGGAACAGCAACTGAGTCAGCCGATCCGGGTGCAGGCATCGATCACAGCAAACCGCTGACCATTACCGTGTTCGACAACGCGGCAAATTACCAGGGAGAGCAGACCGGATGGTACGGAAAGCTGATTAAGGATAAGTTCAACATCACCTTAAACATTCTGTCTCCGCAGGTTGCCGGCGATCAGCTATACAAGACAAGGTCGGCATCGGGAGATTTAGGAGACCTTCTGATTATTGATAACAGCCAGTTAGAGGAATTAATTCCAGCGGGTATGATTATGGATCTCACAGATAAGATCAAGAATACGGAGTACCTGTCCAAATATGTAGACAATCACTTTAAGCCGTTCAATGCCGCCTTCGAAAGCATCAATCCGGACGGTAAAATTTATGCGCTGCCGACTTTTGTATCCGACACTTCCCCAACGACCTTCTCGGAAGAAATCCCGTATTCCAGTCCGATTATGCCTTGGGATTATTACAAGGGGATAGGCTCGCCCAAGCTGAACAATCTGAGTGATCTGATGAATGCCCTGAAGCAGATGCAGGAGAAATACCCCAAGACGCCGGACGGTAAACCCATTGTTCCGATCACCCTGTGGAAGGACTGGGACAATGGAAGTATGGAGAATGTCCGTTGGTTAAGCAACTGGTACGGCTATGAGCAGCCGGACGGAACCTCGACCCTTCAGCTCAATGCCAAAGGGGATATCGTGCCGCTCGTTGACGACAACAGCATGTACAAAAAAATCCTTCAATTCTATTATGACGCCAATCAGATGGGACTGGTTGACCCTGACTCGCCATCCCAGGATTGGAATAAGGTCTCTGAGAAACTGACCAATAAACAGGTGCTTCTCTTATGGTATTCCTGGCAAAGAGGCTTCTACAACACCATTGAAAGAGGCACTAAAGGTGACGGCAATGTGGCCATTCCGATCGCTGATACCCACATTATCCAGAACAGCGATGCCTACTTCGGGAACGGAAGAGTATTTGCTATCGGTTCAAAAGCAAAAAATCCGGATAGAATTATCGAATTCATGGATTGGCTGGCCTCCCCGGAAGGTCTGCGCTACTACACCAACGGATTCGAAGGCTTTAATTATGAAAAGACAGCGGACGGCAAGTTCAAGCTGACTGAAGTGGGTCAAACCGCTTTCCAAAAGAATACCCCCGTTCCTGATGAGTACGGAGGCGGAGGATATCAAGACGGGCAGAGCAAGCTCAACACGATGATTATGAGCGATTTTGTAGTTGACCCGGAAACGAATGAATTCTACAACAACAATTACTGGAGCTCAACCATAGAGGCAAACAAGACAACCCTGACTACAGAATGGCAGAAGGCTTATAATGCAGCCACCCCGACTGAGTATTATCAGAAAAACAATATGATTGATATCGTGCCCAATATCAATACCAGTCTCGGGTCGGATTCATCGGACATTAAGAATAAACGAAGCCAGATCTCGGATTATGTAAAAAACATCTCCTGGAAAATGATATTCGCCAAAGATCAAGCAGAATTCGATCAGCTCTGGACCAGGCTGAAGAGCGATGTGGTTGGTCTTGGTTGGAATGATGTCCTTGCCGTGGATACGGAAAGAGCACAAAAAATCGTTAAGCTGCGTGCGGATGCAGTCGCTAATAAATAAATCATTGTTACACCAAGCGCTTGCGCATATCCTGACCTAATCAAAGGGACGCTCCCAACAGCCATATCAGGTCTGTCGGGAATGTCCCCTTTGGGTCTTATAAGGCTGCAAGCAGCGGGTAGCCTGTAAGCAGCCAGCTAAAAAATGCGCCTGGAGAACTGGTACAGGCCGTTCTTCCAGACCGGCCAATCGTGGCCGCCGTTTTCCTCCGCCCAGATATGCGGCACAGCATGCTGCGCTAGATAGGCATGTGTCCGGTCACTGACATGCTTGAGGCTATCCAGATCCCCGCACGATAGCCAGAGCAGGCTGAGCAGTTCCGCGGTCTTCTGCGGTTCCGGCACCAGCAGCTCGGGCAGCTTCGTGTTGGGCGCCGGGGAGAACGCCCCGATCCAGGCGAACCGGTTGAGGTTATTCAGACCGATATTCAGGGACTGCCCTCCGCCCATCGATAACCCCGCAATGGCGCGGTGCGCCCGGTCTGTCAGGACCGGATAGTTCGCTTCGATATAAGGGATAAGATCATAGAGCAAATCCGATTCGAAGGTTTCGAACGCCTGCACCTTGCCGGGAGCAAATATATCACCTTCCGCGCGGTCATTCAGCATGGCCCGGCCGTTGGGAAGAACGACGATCATGGGCTTCAGCATTTGATCCGCATACAAATTGTCCAGGATGATCTGGGGCCGGCCATGATTGTACCATTCCATCTCATCTCCGCCAATCCCGTGCAGCAGATATAACACGCTGTATTCCTGTCCGGCGGAGGCGGAATAACCGGGCGGCACATACACCATTGCCTTCCGGGTGTTGCCTACCGTTGTGGAGGGATATTCTATGGTATGGATCGCCCCCCGGGGAATGCCTTCCCTCTCCTTGTCATATCCGGCCGGTGCCGTATGCATCTTATAATTCGGATGACTTTCGTTCATCCCCGCTCATTCCTCTCTTGGCAATGAAGGAACCCCCGGCCTGAGTGAATGGTCAAGGGTTCCAACTGTTATTTTGGTGGCTTCGATTTGAAGGCTATAGCAGCCAAAGAAGAGTTCCCTCTGCTTAATTGGACGGATAGGGATTGATCGGTTGAATGGTGCCGTCCGGGTTATACTTCAGCTCTGTATATTTGACGCACCGCTTATGGTTAACACCGTCAGACAACGAGCAGTCATGATAGAACAGATACCATTTCTCTTCAAACTGTACAATGGAGTGATGCGTGGTCCAGCCGATCACGGGTGACAGAATTTCTCCCTTGAAGGTGAACGGGCCCATAGGCTGCTCACTGACGGCATATACCAGCGATGCTTTGTGCCTGTTGAGTAAGAAAGATAGTACAGCCCGTTATATTTATGGACCCATGGCCCTTCGAAATACCTCCGGTCCTCGTCGCCGGCAAGAATAGGGGTTCCTTCTATGTCTACAATGGAAATTTCCTGCGGCTGCTCCGCAAATGAGAGCATATCTTCACTCAGCACCGCCACACGCGGCCCGATCGCGGGCTTATCCAAGGCAGGCCCTTCTTGTCCGGGATTGAATTCTCCGCTCTGCCATTTCTCCAACTGCCCTCCCCAAAGCCCGCCAAAATACATATAGGCCCGGTTGCCTTCATCGACAAAGACAGCAGGGTCTATGCTGTAGCTCCCCGGAATATAATCGGGCTGTGCCTGAAACGGACCTGCCGGAGAAGGAGAAGTCGCCACGCCAATACGGAAAATGCCTTCCTTGTCACGGGCCGGAAAAAATAAATAATAGGTATTATTCTTGAAAGCCGCATCCGGCGCCCACAATTGCTGCGAGGCCCAGGGAACGTCTCTCAAATGAAGCGCCTCCCCATGATCCACCACCGGTGAAGCCAGATTCTCCATCGATAAAATATGATAGTCTTCCATAGCATATTGATCCCCGTTGTCATTGCTCGGTCCGTCATGATCCAGATCGTGGGAAGGATAGATATAAATTTTGCCTTCAAACACATGTGCAGACGGGTCTGCGGTATAGATATGGGTGACGAGCGGTTGATTGGGCTTTGGAATTGAGTTCATGCTGCAGCTCCTTTTTGTTATCGATATTCATCTATCCCGCGGTTTAGCCTACGGTTACTTCTATGGATACATTCTTCAGCTCCTGGTTCAAATCTTTATCCTCTGTCAGATCCAGGACCGGAGCACCGTCAATGTCAAAATGCACGCGGCGCAGGCCGGAGCTTCTCGGTCCGTCAATTCCCGGTCTTGCGTGGTAGGTGTTCCATATGACTCCATCCTCGTCTGTCACATAGGAATTATGGCCCGGCCCATATTCCCCCGGCACGCTTCTGGAGGTCAGCAGCGGATAATTCCCTTTGGTCCAACTGCGGATATCCAGCAAATCCGCGTCCTTGCCGGCTGTTAAGAGACCTACAACATAGGTTGCATCCACCGCTGCGCTGGCAAAGGTCAAAAATAATTTATCAGCAGTATAAAGGGCGAATGGCCCTTCATCCACAAAGGTATGATTATTGGCCCAGCCATAATCGGGTTTGGTCAGAAGCACCGGATCACTGGTCAGCTTCCACGGCTCCTGCGGGTCGATTGTGGCGATATAAATCCAGGCTCCAAGATCGGCAGGCACGAACTGGCGCTCTGACCAGGCGGCGTAATGCTTACCGTTCCATTGAATTACGGTCATATCGAGGGAAATGGTCTTCCCGGCTTCGCACAAATACGTGCCGTCTTTCTTCACCACACGCCGGGGCATCGACCAATCGGCAGCGCACATCGGATTACCGCCCCCCTGCAGCTTCATGACATGCGACTCTTCATACAGAAATTCCCCCGGTGTTGCCGCATGAAAGATATACAGCTCATCCTCAATGATATGAAATTCCGGCGCCCACAGCAGCCCGCCGATCTGCTCATAGGTATTAGAATCCAGAATCAATGCTTCTCCGGCATTTACCAGACCGGGGATGGTGTCGGCTTCCCGCATATATAATGTGTGATTTTGGTCCGCATCGTTGGTGGCAATGAAATAATACTTCCCTTTCCATTTCGCAATGCAAGGGTCGGCACGGTCGGACGCAACCGGAAACGGGTAATGTTCCTGATGGACTTCACCAGAAATTCTGTAGGTTCCCGCCTTGTCCCAATCGATTTCGTCCGTATTCCAATGGACCCTTTTCAGCGCTTTGGTGCCATCACTGTACAGCGCCGTGGCCCGGATGGCCTTCACATCCTCTTCTGAAGCTGCTGTTACGCGGTCGGGGACTTCAATCGCAATGTTGGCCGGAACTGTTAGCTTGCAGTAGAGCCTGCGGGCTATTTCCTTGGGTACCGGGATGTAGTTACGCGGCAGAATCCCCTCGATATCGGCAAGCACAGGCTCCAATGTAAAAGGCTGGGCCGCTTCCGGTGCCGAAATATCCTTCAAGCTCATAATATCGGCAATAAAATTCTGATAACCGTTCCCCAGCTCATCGATCCAGCGGATCAGGTAGCCTCTCCGGCCGGTATCGTACCCGCAGGAGACATCGCTTACAATAGTATCTGCCTTAAGCTCCAGCAATCCAACTTCGCTATACTGCAGCAAATCACCGGAAGAGAACAGCAGCACCTTTCCCTTGCTCTCTGCATCGGCTTCGCCTTCTGCCTCTGTACGAACGGCGATCACTCCGAAATTCCCCTCGCAGGTGCGGAAAAGATACGGATTCTTCAAGCTCTTGGCGCGGAGTGTACCATCCTCATTCTCTGTCGCCCTGGCGAATAAAACCCCTGAATTATGGTTCAATTCCTGAAATAGAAGCCCGTCATTGCTGTAAGCCAAATGCATACTGTGCGCCAGCTTCGGAGCATATACCATGTCCTCCTGCGGTAACCGGGTATAACAAAGGATATAATTCCGATCTTCGTTCTTTTGTGGTATCATGAAACCAATGACCTTCCTTCATATTGATAATTTCTAATAACCAGAACCCCGTATTTCAGGAATCAGATTCAGAAATCTCCCCAAATGACCTTATTTGACACATAAATTATAGAAAAATACTGAATTCCAAACAATGATATATCCTGTTCAATAATTGATGTATCCGAAGAAAGGGGAAGCTAATGCCCAAGATCCGCTACGTAGAATTTGACGCTGCTCATCCTGACGATTTTGTGTACTCTATACCCGATGGCCTGGATGCCTGGCTTCTGGTGCTCACACAGACCGCAGCGCTGTTTGAGGTTGCCGGAGAATTGAAGGAGTTTCCGGCACATTCCGCTGTTCTATATCCGCCTAACCATGCCATCCATTACCGTGCCTGCTCCACACAGTACGTTAACGACTGGGTCCGTTTTGATGCGGACGAGTCCTATATTACGGAGTCGGCCTTGCCTGTTGGTGTTCCATTTTCCCTGCCGGACCCCGGTTACTGCCATCAGTTGTTTCAACTGCTGACATTGGAGAACACTTTTCACAATGACTACCGGGAGCTTTCCATTGACTACTTGTTTAGAATCTTGTTTAATAAGCTTCACGAAGCGTCCCAAGACAAGTTGAGTCCGCAATACTATAAACTTCTGGAATTGCGCAAGGCTCTGTACAATAACCCGGGCCATCCTTGGACCGTTTCATCGATGGCAGAATATCTGCACATAAGTGCAGGCTATCTGCAGACGATATATAAATCAACCTTCGGTATTTCCTGCATGGAGGATGTCATTCATTGCCGGATTCGGCTGGCCAAAGAAAAGCTTGTCTTTGGCCCCCACAAAATTGCCGAGATTGCAGCGCTCTGCGGTTATGCAAATGTGGAGCATTTCTGCAGGCAGTTCCGGCAGCTTACCGGCTGCTCCCCCCGGGCCTACCGGGATAAGCATGCCTAGATAATAAAGAGACTGGACGGACAGGCCTAATTCTGCCTAATATAATGGAAATAATCGAAATCGGCATAACCGCCGGACGGTTGGGTCGCATAACTGAACAGGCCAATCCGGTACCCCATAAAATGATCCAGCGTATATCTCATGTGCAGCGTCCGGCCAATCGGCTTCCAGCCGGTTCCGTCCTCCGAATAGAAGAAACTGGCCTGATCCAGGCTATCCTCATAATTGAAATCTATTCGAAGATACACCCGGTCGCCGGTGAACGCTACACTTTCCACTATCTCCTCGCGGCCGTCCCCGCCGTTGACACACATGTCTACGCTGAACCGGCCCTCTTCCCCGGCCGCTATCCCGACAGTGCCAAACCCGTTTTGCAGGGCTGCCATACCAGCACGGTCGCCGGGCTGCATACCGGAGAGGTCCAACACCGTCTCCGCGCTGCAGGCGGGACCTTCCGTACGCTGTGTCAGCGTATTGCGCGCCCGCAGGATGCTGTCCGCTGCCTGACCGGTGCGCAGCCGCAGATGGCCCGGCCGCTCAGTGACCGACCATAACCCGTTGTCGGGATTATGGTTCCACTGCCAGTTCAGCGCCAGCCGGTTGCTCTCATAGTCGAACTCATCGCTGATGACAAGCGGCTTCGGCTCCGCAGCAGGAAGCTTCGTCGCAAAAGCTTGAGGCGCTTTGCCGTTCTCCCCGATGACCGGCCAGCCGTTCTCCCAGCTCACAGGAAGCACGCAGGGAATCCGCCCGACAGCATCATGATCCTGGAACAGCACCGCGTACCAATCGCCACCGGGTGTATCGACAATGCCGCCTTGCGCCACGCCGTTATTATGGTAGCCCAGATCATCGTCGAGAATAATTTTCTGTTCATAGGGACCCAGAAGCCCGCGCGAACGGTAGCATAACTGGCGTCTGCGCTGATTGCCGGTTCTTGGCCATTCAATAAAGAATAAATAGTAATATCCGTTCAGCTTGTACGCATGACAGCCTTCGATCCGCAGCATAATGTCTTCCCGTTCTCCCTCAAGCAGCAGTTGAGCGGTTCCACCGGGCTTCACCGCCGTCAGATCCTCCGTCAGCTCCTTAATCCGGATATCACCATTGCCGTAGATCACATAGCTGCGGCCATCATCATCCAGCAGCAGGCCAGGGTCATGGTGAAGCCCCGGGATCACCGAACGCTCCCATGTTCCTTGCTCAATATCCTCTGTCCGGTAAATATAGAACTGGTCCATGTCATTGGATGAGAAACAAACGTAGTACACCCCGTCCTTGTAACGCAGGGATGCCGCCCAGGAGCCTTTGCCATAAATTCCTTTTCCGTCCAGCAGCCGGTGGGCATCGTTATCCTCCAAGATATCATAGACATAATTTACAATTTCCCAATCTTTCAAGTTAACCGATTTCATAATCGGACAGCCCGGCATGGAATGCATACTGGTGCTGACCATATAGAAGACAGGTCCTACCCGGATTACGTCAACATCCGGAACATCTGCCCACATGATAGGATTGGTTATGGTGGCGGTGTTCACTGCATTACCCCCTTAGGATGGATTCCACTACTCCAGAAACTGCCATGATTCCAGCTTGAACAATCCGGTACCGGTTGTACCCGTAAACACCAGATACAGGTTGTGAACCCCCTCTGCACCGCTAACCTCCGTCATTAACTCCAGCCGTTTCTCCGGCCCATTCGCAGCAGGAACGGACAGCTCGCCAACCCATACGCCTGCCGGGTCATCCAGATGCAGTCCGATCGTACCGCCGCCTTCAAGGCTTATGACCGAAGCACTGAATGCTCCTGCCCCTGTGCTTCCGAAGTCGACCCCGGATAACCCGATCCAGTCGCCATTGTGAATATCCGTTACAAGCCATTCTCCCACAGATGCCCCATATTCCGTCTTGACGCCCGCACTCCACCCCATGGTTGCAGCCTGTACGCGGTGATACGGGTTGAAGCATCCGATCTGCTGCACACCCTTGTAATCGGCTTCAATATTCTGAATAGAGCCATCCTCATTATGGGAGAGGCGGCCCAGATGCGTCGAACGGTAGCCGTTTGCAATCCCCTCTGCTTTGGATAAGGTCTGTGCATGATAAGCGATATACCATTCGTCATGAAATTGAAAAATCGCATGATGATTATTGCCTGACACTCCGAAAAAATGTCCCGGATTCTTCAAAATCGTCTGATGATATGTCCAGGGGCCCATCGGTTTGCTGCTCGTCATATACGCAATCTCTCCCGCAGGAGGACTGCCCTCCGGACGTTCCCCGTCATAGAAATTAGAACAGTACGTATAATAGTAGACGCCTTTCTGCTTATGTATACCGGCATCCTCAAACATAAATGGTGCTGGAATAACCTCAGCAGTACCCTCTACGCTGATCATGTCATCCCCAAGCTTCATGACCCGTGCTGTGCCAGGCTCCGCGAACTGTCCTTCCGGTACACCGCCACCGAAATAGATGTAGCCCTTGCCGTCATCATCCACCAGAACCGCCGGATCGAACAGCCAGGTTACGTCCTTGACTCCCGGAGTGGAACGCAGAATCAGGGCCTCACCGATAGGGTCAATCCACGGTCCCACCGGACTGTCCCCCGACAGAACGCCAATGCCGCTGGCATTATTGGCGAAGTACAGGAAGAACTTATCCTTGCCGCCGATCACCTTATGGACCGCTGCAGGCGCCCAGGACTGGGTAGCCCACTTGGCCGCCCCTTCCTGCCCTGCCACCGCAATCTCGCCATGATCCGTCCAGTTGACCAAATCGCTGGAGGAAATGACCGCAATCTTATTGATACTGCTGTAGGTGTTCTCTTTGACCACACCGTTTCCGTCATACTCCAGCGCGTCATTGGTCATGTACAGATAGACCCTGTCCCCGAACACCAGGGCATACGGATCGGCCCCATATCTATGCGCGACCAGCGGATTGCCGTTAGGCGGAACCTTTCCAATTGCTTGCTTCAACGGACTTGTCATTGTATTTCCTCCACTTTTCTTAAGTTTGCCGAACTTCATGACGTGTTACCATTTCGAAGCCGCCAGATCGGCAAGGCGTCCAAACGATGCTTTGGGCTGCCGGTGTTCGTCGAACAGGAACGGCCAATTTTTACGTCCGCGGACCGGGAAACCGTCCAGCCACGTATAGTCGTCAGCTACACCCCAGAAGGTAACGGAATCAATGGCCTTTCGATATTCCAGGAGCAGGGCAAAAATCTCTGCATAACGCTCCTCCTGCAGCTTCAGCATCTCGTCTGTTGGCGCTTTCAAATCCGTCCGCTTGTCTTCGAACCGGAACATCGAGAGGTCCAGCTCGGTAATGTGGATTCTAACGCCAAGCGAAGTATACAACTCAAGCGCACTGCGGATTTCGCCGATTGAAGGACCATAAATATTCCAGTGCGCCTGCATGCCTATCCCGTGTATCGGTGTTTTTTGATCAAGCAGGCTGCGGACCAGCCTGTAGATTTTGTCGCGTTTGACAGGATCGGTCTCATTATAGTCGTTGTAGAACAGTAAGGCGTCCGGGTCGGCCTGATGGGCCATTTCAAAAGCCTCCCGGAGATAATCCTCTCCGAGGATTTCCAGCCATTTCGTATCCCGCAGGTATTGATCGGATTTATCCTCAATGGCTTCATTGACCACATCCCAGGCATAGGCCTTCCCCCGGTATCGTCCCACAACCGTATGGATATGGGTTTGCAGGCGGCTGAGCAGCTCTTTTCTGGTGCACGGCCCGCCCGCCGAATTGCGGAACATCCAATCGCCTGTCTGGTTATGCCAGAGAAGCGTATGGCCCCGGACTCCAATGTGATTGGCCTCCGCGAACTCAAAGATACGGTCGGCGGCAGCAAAGGTATAGACTCCTTCTTGCGGCTGGACTTCCTCCGGCTTCATTGCATTTTCGGCTGTAATGCTGTTGAAATGCTTGGCAATGAAGGGAGCTTGGGCGGATAAAATATCAGTGCTGACCGCAGCGCCAATTTTGAAGGCGTCCCGGAACAATGCATGCAATGCGGGTAATCCGCTGCTTGCCTGTGTCATCATCTATAACCTCCTAATTACAATGTTGTTCAGGCATTTAAGTCAATGATATCGCTTTTGTATGCGTTTACCATTACCAAATTAAAGAAACCTGCCCCTCATTCTTCAGAATGAGCCTGGTTGCGGTAAGCGACCGGTTTCAGCGCGGTCCGCTTCTCAAACTCTCTTAAAAAATGATGATAATGCACATAACCCACACTCTCCGCAATGCTCCGGACGGTTTCGTTTGTTCCGAGCAGCCGCTTTTTGGCATGTTCGATGCGCAAATTATGAATATATTCGAGAATGCTGATTCCATTCTTCTTGATAAAAGCCTGCCCAAGATATACCGGATTGAGATAAAAATGCTCCGCAATCTCTTTTACGGTCAACGGCCTGAAATAATTGTCCTTCAAAAAACACTCTACCCGTATAAGCGGATGCTCGGAGCCGCGTTCCTTAAACTGCCTGATATATTCCATACATGAATACAACAAAACCTCAAGGGTGTCTTCCAGCGCTGCAAGCGACTTCGGCTTTGTTTTAAAAAATTCAAAAGAGTCGCTCCACTGCTCAGCCGTCCCTCCGAATTCCTGCACCAGCTCTATGCTTTTCAGCATGATATCAATGCTCGTCATCTGTACAACTTCGGGCGCAGTCCTATTCCGTTCGAACAACCTGAACATCTCACTCAATTTATCCGAAGCTTTCTGCTCTTGCAATCTCTCCACTGCGCTCATCAGTTCCTCGGTCAGCTCTGCGGAAGGAAGAGAATAGTTAAGCTCGCTCCGGGCATCCGTGGAGGTGTCAATGGGCCCGCCCGCCTCCGAATAGAAATAGTGGCGGGCGGCAGCCCCTGCCGCCACCATATAGGAGACAGGCAGCTCCCGGAGAGACTGCACACTCGGCCCGATGCTCACAGTCCCCTTCACACCGTTCCTTGACAATGACAACCCGGCATATATCCGCCTAGCCAGCTCCGCCGCCCGTGCTGAGCTTTCCACGACAAGCCCCGCCTGATCGCCGGGCAAATCAATGAACAAGGCGCCCTCCGGGCCAGCCAATTCCCGGCAGATTTCTGTGATATTGCTTTTGAGGCCATCCACATGGATATAAGTCCATCCCGAAACCGTCTCGTCCAGACGGTCCATTTGTTCGGCAATCTCCTCTTCAGGCTCCACCCACTGCCCTTCAAGCATACGGGCGATCGCAACGGGAAGAAGCCGGTTCGCCAGCATGTTCTGCTGCATCTTCTGCTTAACGCGCATGTCCAGCTCGTTCGAAATGGCCGCAAGCGCCTTCTCCCATTCCGCTTCAACGACTGGCTTCAGCAAATAATGTCTCACACCATAACGGAGTGCTGTCCGTGCGTATTCAAACTCGCCGTAACCGCTGAGGACGATGAAGATGGGCTGCTCCATCTCCAACTGGCGTACACGCCGGATCAGCTCCAATCCATCGATGCCGGGCATGCGGATATCTGTAATCACAAGGTCCGGCGAGCACTCGGCAACCGCGGTCAGCGCTTCTTCCCCGTTCTCGCAGGCTCCGCAGATTTCGAAGCCCAGCTCCTCCCAATCGGTCAACGTTCTTAATCCCTCTAATGCAATCGTTTCATCATCAGCCAAAACCACTTTATACATGGGATACCTCCACTCTTGGAGCCATAGCCAAGTCTATGGGGATGTGAATGGTAATAGCCGTCCGTTCATACTCGGTGCTTTCAATGGTGAATCCGGCTCTGCCGTCGTAATACATCATCAGGCGCTTATAGACATTCCGGAGCCCGATATTTTTACCGGAGTCTTGCTCCGCCTGCAGGTGGGACTCGATCCAATCCAGCTTCTCTTTCTCGATTCCCTTTCCGTTGTCAGTCACAACAATCATCAAACCTGCATCGTTCATGGAAGCAGACACGTGAATCTTCCTTGCACCTTTGACTGATTGCAGGCCATGCTTGCAGGAATTCTCCACCAGTGCCTGGACGCTCATTTTGGGAATGCGGCAGTTCAGCACGGCGGGGTCAATATCAATGTCGTAGGTGAACCGGCTCTGAAAGCGGAATTTTTCAATCTGCAGATACATTTCAATAAAAGATATTTCTTCCTCGACGGTAATCAGATCGTCCTTCCAGCTTAGCAGCCTGCGCAGAATAAGGGCCAGATTCCGGATCACATCGGTGACCTCTTCATACTTGTATTTTTTGCAAATGACCAATATGGCGTTCAGCGTATTAAAGAGGAAATGCGGGTCCACCTGACTCTCCAGATAGTTCAATTCGGCTCTTACCCGCTCAAGCTCAAGGTCCTTTTTCTGAATTTCCAGCTTATATACATCATTGATCAAATTGCGGATTTTCTCCGTCATCAGATTGAAGCTGCGGATCAGGCCGCCGATCTCGTCCTTCCCTTCATACATATCAATGTTCTCAAAATGCTCGTATTTGACAAGCTTCATATGTTTGTAGAGCAGCCTTACCCTCAAATTATAGGATTGTAAAATAAAGATCATTAACAGGGTAGGGATAATGATCGTCAGCACAGCAAAAATCAGCGAAACCCGGAGCGCGCGGCTCATCTCATGATTGATCTCCCGGCCTTCCGGAGTTCCGGTCAGTTTCCAGCCTTTCGTATATCCTGCACTGCCCAAAGTACGGACAATCTGCTTGGACGACTGGCTGTCCGTGTCAACGTTTAACAGGACATTTTTATCCAGCGAGTAAAAGGAATGATCCGATTCCAGCACGACGCGGTTCTGCTCATCCAGGAGCTTGAACCGCAAATAGTCGCGCTCCTTCTGGAACAGCTCCTGCACATTGTTCAACCGCAGATCGATGCGCAGATACTTGCTGTAGGGCTGTCCCGTAAAGCTATCCAATTTGCGGATAAGGCTGACAAACACTTCCTGCTGAGGCGGATTCAGCGGGTTGGTCCCCTGATAAGAGGTTAACAGTACCTTGTCCTCGCTACCGGAAATTTTACGGTACCATTCACTTTCCTTGTCGCTGTCGGACAACACAAAGTAACTGTTGCCATTCTGGATGGTCGGATTCGTAGTATACACGCCCATCCAATAAATATAGGAATGCAGATTGCTGTATTGCCGCAGCTTATCCCTCAGAACATTGTCATAGACTTCATAATAAGCCTCGTTATCCGGATAAGCATAATCCATGATTTCATTAAAAGCACGGTCTGCGGCAACCGTATTGCTTATCGCCACACATTCATTCACGATTTGCATGAAATCATAAACCACCCGGTCTACAGAGATCTCAAGATTCCCTCTTTCACGGGCATCCACATTACGGCTGATCTGAACATAAAAGAGGGCGTTAATGCTGAGTATGGGGACAAGAACGCACAGCAAATAGATAAACAGAAATTTGTATTTGAGCGGAATATCATTGACGATGGCAGATGGTTTCCGTTTACCCTTCATGCCGCTCCCCTCCTCCCCTGTGAAATTAACCCTTTTTGTATACCGAAGGCGAGACGCCATTCAGCGCTTTGAACTTGGCAGCGAACAAATCCGCGTCGGAATAACCGACGCGCCCCGAGATATCCGAAATGCTCATATCCGTCCGGCGCAGCAGCTTCTTGGCTTCTTCAATGCGGTATTCATGGAGAAATTCGTTAAAAGAACTGCCACAGTGTTTCTTAATTCGTTGTCCCAGATAGGCGGAATTCACATGTAACACCTTCGCAATGTCCTGCAGCTTCAGCTTCTCCTGATAATGCGCCCGGACATAGTCCATTGCGGCCGATACGATCTCGTCCTCCCGATTGTTGTCAGCTGCGGCAAACCATTCCGCAGCTTCATGCAGCTCTTCCTCCGTCTGCTGCTGAAGCAGCGGCAGGCAGCAAGCGGTGACCCGTGGCGGAAACCACTTCTTCGCCCATATTGCCGGGTCCCCGCCTCTGGCACCGATTTCGCGGAGAAGCTCAGCTTTGATATTGGCCAGAAAGGCGTCGACCCATGCATTTGAAGCAACATCCGCCGAGAAAATTCTAAATACATCGCTCAATTGGGAGCTTAACCGGTCACACTCCCCTCCGGTAACGGATTGCAGCAGCGATTTCCTCAGTCCTGCCGGAAGCAGCGCCATTTGATCCTTGTCCTGCTTCCGAAAGAAACCAATATCGCGGCTGCCCGAATCCGGCCTGCATAATCCAGCCGCCAGCGCTTCATGATAGGCAGTATTCAGAAACTCCGCCCCGTGATGCTCAAGGCTTGCCGAGAAAAGAACAGGACCGCTGTACTCAGTCCGCACCTCATGGACCCAGCTTGCCAGCATTTCCGGGTCAAGCACCGGGCCTTCCTGCGGGGAAACCAGCAGATAGCCATGCTTATGGCTTCCGGCCGTAAAAGGATAAGCGGTGATATTGCGGAACTGCTCCTTGGCGTTCATGGCACAGCCTTGGCTTCTCAGCTGCATGCTGTCAAGCGAAGCCCCCCGGACCAATACACAGCAGATCCGGGAATCGGGGCGGATATTAAGCGCCTTCAACCCCGCTTCCAATTCTTCTTCCGGGGGGTTCTCCCGCATCAGAAGACGGGATACGGTTTCCACCTGCATGAAGGCGGAAACCGCTTCGCGCCGTGAAGCCAGCTTGCGCTCAGCGTGTATTTGCCGGGCTGCGGCCTGCAGTGCCTCGGTCAGTTCTTTTTCATCCAGGGGTTTGGTCAAGTAGTTGGACACACCATACTTAAGTGCCTTCTTGGCATACTCAAAGTCAGCATATCCGCTAAAGATGATGAACTTAGGCTGGAAATCGCTTTCAGAAAATTTCTCAATGAGTTCAAGGCCGTCGATCACAGGCATGCGTACATCGGTTATGACCACATCAGGCCGGGTGTTATGAATAAGCTGCAGCGCATCTTCGCCATCCAGGGCCTCGCCGCACACTTCGAAGTCCAGTTCCTCCCAGTCCACCAGGAACCGCAGCCCTTCCAGCATCAGCGGCTCATCATCGGCAAACACTACCTTTAGCATTGTATCACCAACTTATATCTGAATTTTGATTCCGGCAAGCTTGACAGTTGTTGAACAGGAGAAACCGCTTCGGTCACTGCCGAAACGGTTGTTCTTCACCTATGACCCTTTTAAATAGATAAGTTCAGTTATTCTTTAACACTTCCCAGGTTCAATCCTACCACGAAATATTTCTGCAAGAAAGGGTAGACGAACAAGATTGGCACTGCGGTAACGATGGTGATGGCTGCACGGATGGAAGCCGGTGTAACCAATGCCTGCGTCTGATTGTGCTGATTGCCTGCCAGCAAGGAAGGATCGTTGTTCGTGCTCATGGTGGACCCGAGCAGCTTCATCATTTCATATTGCAGTGTACTCAGCTTGATATCCGAGGATGCGTACAGGAACGTGTCAAACCAGGCGTTCCATGAGCCTACAGCGATGAACAAGGCTACAGTTGCCAGGACGGGAGTACACAACGGGAAAATGATTTTCCAGAAGATTCTGAAATCCCCCGCCCCGTCGATCTTCGCCGACTCCGTGAGACTCCCTGGAAGGCCGCGGATATACGTCCGCATGATAATCAGGTTGAACGCGCTGACCAGGCTTGGCAGGATATAGACCCAAAAGCTATGGAGCAAGCCCAGCTCTTTAATAAGGAAGTAGTTCGGAATCAGGCCGGCATTGAAATACATGGTCAGGATGAACAGCATGCTGATTTTTTTACGGAGAATGTATTGCGGCTGCGCCAGTGTATACGCCAGCATGGTGGTCAGAAAAACGCCGAATACCGTCGAGAGCACCGTACGGGACACGGAGATAAAAGCGGCATGGTAGATCGTCCCTGAAATAAAGACGGCTTTATAGTTCTCCAAGGTCCAGGCACGGGGCCAGAAATAAATTCCGCCGGCAAGAGTGTCACTGCCGTCATTTAAAGAAACAGCCAGCGTGTGGAGGAATGGATATAGCGTGATGGCCACCACAAAGAGCATAAATATCGTGTTGATCGTATGAAACACAACCGGCTCAATGCGGCTTGAACTTTTCGTCACAGCTTTCATATGGGCTTCCTCCTCTATACTAACCGCTCTTCGCCGAGGCGTTTTGCGATATAATTTGCGATGAATACAAGAATGACACTGACGATGGTTTTGAAGATCCCTGCCGCCGTAGCCAGAGAATAATTCCCCATAGAGATCCCATATTTCAGTACAAAGATATCAATGGTTTGCGACCAGTCTACAGTAAGCCCGTTGCCAAGCAAATATTGAAGCTCGAAGCCGGCATCCAGAATATGTCCGATGTTCATAATCAGCAAAATAACGAATGTGGCTTTAATCCCCGGAAGAGTGACATAGCGCATCTTCTGAAAACGCTTGGCACCATCCATGGACGCTGCCTCATACAGAGAAGGATCGATCGAGGTAATGGCCGCCAGATAAATAATGGTGCCCCAGCCCACCTCTTTCCACACGTTCGAAGCCCCGACAATGCCCCAGAAATATTTCCCTTCACTGAGCCACATAATCGGTTCCTTAATCAAGTGCAGCTTCATCAAGATTATATTGACAATCCCGTCGTCAACCGACAGCGAAGTGGCAACGATGCCCGCTGCGATAACCCAGGACAAGAAATGCGGCAAATACGATATCGACTGAACAATACGCTTGAAAAACTTGACTTTGATCTCATTCAGCAGCAAAGCCAGGCCGATTGCCGTAACAGTACCAAGCACAAGGTTAATAAAGCTCATGGCGACCGTGTTGCGCAGCACCATCATAAAGGTCTCATCCGAAAATAGAAATTTGAACTGCTGCAGGCCTACCCATTCCTGCTTGCCGAAGGATAGCGCCGGACGGTAGTTCTGAAAGGCCATCAGCCAGCCCCAAATGGGCGCATAGTTAAAGATAAGCAGATAAATGGCAATCGGCACTGACATGAAAATAAGCTGCTTCTGCATTTTTAGCGTTTTCCAGCTAAGGCTCACACCGATTTCCGGATCGACTCTGCGTTTTCGGGTCTTCTGTGTTTTGACCTGTTTGTCCAGTACGGTATCAGACATGTAGTGTTTCCCTCCTGTAAGATCATCTCTCCACACTATCCGGATTAATGAAGAGCGGGAAATCGTATTTCCCGCTCTGTTCCCGGCTTTGAATTACACTACTTCACGCTCCAGTTTTTGATGCGCTGCTGGATTCCTTCATTAATCCGGTCTTCATATGCCTTGATATCCAGCTTATGGATCTGGTTGACATAATCCGTCCAGACACTTTCAAATTCATCCGGACTGGCCATAATGGCCTTCGGCAAATATTTGACTTGAAGGTCATTAAGCTTGGACTGTGCCAGCTGGGCAGGCGAACCATCCTTAAGAACGATGGAGTAGGCAGGGAAGTAGATATTATTTTCTTTGGGTTCCTTGAAGAATTCAGACCATGATTTCTTGTTATACGCCTTCAGGATCTTCTGATCGTAAGGCTTCAGACTGTCGAAGAATTCCTGCGGCTGAGTTCCGGGATCTGCTGCATTCCCGTCGCTGTAGGTACCTTGAATCTTAGGCATATATCCATGCATGGTTGTGATTTTGTTAGCCACCTGCCAGCTGGTTTTATCTGCGTTCGCCCGTTGTTCCGGCGTCCGGTAGAATGTGCCGTCTTCCTTCACTTCATAATCTTCGCCTTTGATTCCCCATTGGATCGTTTTCTGCCATTCTTCTGTGATCATCTGATCCCAGAATTTGATAATCCGGACAGGGTCCTTGGCGTTGATGGAGATCCCGAAGCCGCGGTTGGTGCCGACCGCTCCGCGGTCGCGATACCATTCCTCAGCGCCCGGATAGAGCAGAGGGAAGCCGATATACGTATTTTCAATTTTGCCCTGGGAGATCAAAGAGGTTTCCCCATCCTGGAAGTTCCAGTGCTGGTCAAACATGCCGATGACCTTGCCGCTGGCGATTTTGGCCAAGTACTGGTCGTAGTTCTGCACGAAGGCTTCTTTATCCATCAAACCTTGAGCGTTAATTTCATTAAGCTTCTTGTAATAGGTCTTGGAAATGTCCTTATCGGCAAAAATCTGCGCTTTGTTGTTGTCTACAATAACGGCCCCGTCATTCGGATGTCCCGACAAGTGTTCAGGAGCGTTCTGAAGCGGGAATACCCGCCAGTCGAAGTTGAGCGATTCAAATCCAATCATATCCGGGTGCTTTTCTTTATATTTGGCAATGATATCGAAATACTCATCCAGGGTCTTCGGTGACGGATAGCCCATTTCCTCAAGTACGGCCTTTTGAAGCCAGAAGCCTGGTCCCTGGTAAGTCGGTTCAGTAATTTTACCTTGATATACACCATAGCTTGGCAGCACGTAGATGTGGCCGTCGCTCTCATCTTTAATCTGATTCCAGACCGCGGCATAATGCTTCTTCAGGTTGGGAGCATACTTCTCGATCAGATCCTCAAGCGGAATGTAAGCCTTGGCATTGATTAATTTGTCATCGCCCGACATAATGTCCGGGTAGTCGCCTCCGGCAATCATTACCCCCAGCTTCTGCTGCAGGTCGCCCACCAGAAACTCCATATTGAAGCTGACGCCGGTTTTGTCTTTCATCAGTTTGAGAATCTTGTTGTCGGCCGTAGGCTGCTGCCCGGGACCGCTCATAAATACCGAGAATGTTACCGGAGCATTGTCGTCTCCGTTCGCCGCTGGACTAGCGGTTCCCCCATTAGCAGTGTTGCTGTTCGTGTTGTTCGAGCTGCAGCCTGCCAGTGCCAGTGTAAGTGCGAATGCACCGGCTGCCAGTGCCCGGGCCGAACGTTTTGCCGTTTTATGCATGGTTATGCCTCCCCTTTTTGACTAGTGCTTGTGTTACTGTCAATTACCTGGTGACAACTATAATTATACCTTTCAAGAATGCGCTTCCAATTCATAAAATATAGTTCTTCCCCCCCAAAAATACGATACAATGAAAACGTTTGCTGTTCATGTACTCCGTAGACTTGTTTCTATACAAGGCTTGTCTACACCAGACTACAGAAATGGATTGCCCGGGGCGAAGCCCCTGTCCCGGCAGAATAGGGCTGGCGTTAATACGCCAACCCCAGCCAGCACTATTCTATTATACAGACAACCCGGCTGCTCCGTCCTTCGCTGGACAGGGGCGCCGGGTTGGATATGGACAAGATGGCCGCGCCTTCGCTGGACAGGGCAGGCGGGTTGGATATACAAGATGGCTGAGCCTTCGCTGGACAGGGCGCCGGGTTGGATATACAAGACGGCGACGCCTTCGCTGGGCAGGGGCACCGGGTTGGATACTCAAGACGGCTGCGCCATCCTTCATTGGACGGTGCAACCGTCTTGGATTTCAGTCTGGCGTCACCTGGAGCACAACTCCCCATAATCCTAAGGCAACTCCAAGTGGAAAAAGTATAACTAATTTGCTCGCGCACCCTATCTCCACAGAGCTAGGTGGAAAAAGGTACACTAATTTAGCTCATTTCGATCCTACTGAGGGAATATGGCCCAATTAAGTTTCCTTTTTCCACTTAAATCTCATAATTCTTGATTTTGGGGAGAAATAAGCTCCCTTTTTCCAACTAACGCTTGCGAAGAAGCCGGTTTGCAGGCGCTCGTTGGAATAAGGAGCTATAGACCGGCAGATCCCCCAGCTTTATATCTTCCAAAATACAAGCCAATGGGCAAGCGGCGCTTCAACAACGGCATTTCTACCGTTGTTTCCGGGCAAAACCGCCAGCGGCGCTTCAACAACGGCATTTCTACCGTTGTTTCCGGGCAAAACCGCCGGCGGCGCTTCAACAACGGCATTTCTGCCTTTGTTTCCGGGCAAAACCGCCGACGGCGCTTTTAACAACGGCATTTCTGCCTTTGTTTCCGGGCAAGACCGCCGGTGGCGCTTAAACAACGGCACTTTTGCCGTTGTTTACGGGCCAATCGGCCTTCGCCACTCTCGCCCGCATCGCGTGGGTAGAACATCGGTTGTTGACTATGCGATTTCATCATGTGCGTGTGAGTGCCTCTGCGGCACGATCAGCTCCCTTCACGATCGATCCGGGGCTGATGCAGACAGGAAATCCGTTATTTGACAGGGGTTTGTCCATTCAGCCGGGCATCCGGACTGAATTCTAGTTCCAGAGTTTCCGTTATTTGTCCTTTTCCCCCTTATTCCAGGCTCAATCGAACAATATAACGTCGCCTGAGTCCTTATCCGCTCGAAAGTCGGACTTTTTCACAAAATAAGAGCTTCTCTGTCCGCTTCTTTATCCCCTTCTCTGCCCCCTTCTCTATCCGCTTCACTCCGCAAATAGATCCCAATCCTGCTCCCCCGCCTATATCATCTCAGGCTGCCAAGTTATATTACATAACTTCCTAAACGATGACAGCACAGGCTTCTTCCTATTAACACTTACCGGATGAACGTATAAGAGCTTCCGGCTTCCCCGGTGAACACAACGGGATCAAGACCGGGACCTTCCAGCCGGCAAGGACCGGATACCGTGCAAGTCACAACTGCTTCCATAACCAGCCCCTCCGCCCAGGTAAAATCGAGGGTATACCCGCCTCTCGCCCGCAGGCCCTTGACGCTGCCCTCACTCCAGCTTGTCGGCAGCGCAGGCAGCAGCTTGAGTCCCCCGGCGTGGCTCTGGAGCAGCATCTCGGCAATCCCCGCCGTTCCTCCAAAATTCCCGTCAATCTGGAACGGAGGATGGTTGTCGAACAGGTTGGGCAGCGTAGAATGATCCAGCAGAGCGCGGACATTCGCATAGGCCTTGCCCCCATCCATCAATCTGGCCCAAAAGTTAATGATCCAGGCCCGGCTCCAGCCGGTGTGGCCGCCGCCGCCGGCCAGCCTGCGTTCCAGCGTCGTCCGGGCGGCTTTGGCCAGTTCCGGCGTATGCTCCACGGTGAAGGCATCGCCGGGGTACAGCGCAAACAGATGGGAGATGTGGCGGTGCCCCGGCTCCGCCTCTTCATAATCCTCCATCCATTCCTGAATCTGCCCGTATTTTCCGATTTGCGCTTTGGGCAGCCGGGCCAGTGCGGCGGCGAGTTCTTCGCGGAACGCCTCGTCCCTGCCGATGATCTCCGCACTGCGGATGCAGGCCCCAAACAGCGCTTCAATGATCTGAAAATCCATCGAAGCCCCGGCGCAGAGCACCCCCGACTCGCCGCCCGGCAGCTTATAGGTGTTCTCAGGGGAGACGGACGGGCAGGTAATCAGCCGGCCTTCGGCGTCTTCCACCAGATAATCAAGCAGGAATCTGGCCGCCTCCTTCATCGTCTCATACGCCTGCTCCAGAAAATAACGGTCCTGGCTGAACCGGTAATGCTCCCATAGATGCAGGCACAGCCAGGCAGCGCCCAGCGGCCAGAAGGACGCCGGCAGGTAGGTATCCTGCGGAGCCGTATCTGCCCAGATATCCGTATTGTGATGCGCCGTAAATCCTCCGCAGCCATACATGACCCTGGCCGTGACCCGCCCCGGCTCCCGCATCCGTTCGATCAAATCGAACAGCGGCTCATGGCATTCGGCCAGATTGCAGATTTCGGCAGGCCAGTAGTTCATTTGCGCATTGATATTGATCGTGAATTTGCTGTCCCAGGCCGGGCTGAAGCTGTCATTCCAAATGCCCTGCAGATTCGCGGGCAAGGAGCCCGGGCGGCTGGAAGAGATAAGCAAATAGCGGCCGTACTGGAAATAGGTCGCGATCAGGCCATTGTCCTCCTCTCCCTTCTGAAACCGCTTCAGCCGCTCGTCCGTCGGCAGCTCGTTCAGATGCGGGTTCTCCGGCAGCGTAAGCGTAACCCGCCCATATAGTCCGCGGTAATCTGCGGTATGCCGGGCCAGCAGCTCTTCGTAGGGAACCCGGCTCAGCTCTTCCAGCTGTCTTTTGGCGTAAAGCCCGGGATCGGGATGGCGGAATGTCGTTCCGGCAGCAAGCAGCAGCGTAACTGAGCTTGCCCCATCCACAAGCAAATACTCGCCGACGGTCCGGCAGAGGCCGTCTTCTGCAACTGCCTTCAAGACAGCGGCAAAGGAGCTGCCCCCATGGCCGCCGCAATCACCGCTCATAGCCAGTCCGCTGTTCTGCCATTTCTCCGTCTTCTCCAGGTATCTCCAGTTGTGGCGGTTAAACCGCGCTTTAAGAGAAATTCCGTTCTTATGGTCGGAGGAAAACCGGAGGACCATAACCTGATCCGGGCAGCTCGCAAACAGCTCGCGGGTATACCGGACCCCGCCAGTCACATAGCTGATCCGGGAAACGCCGCGCTCCAAATCAAGCTCTCTCCTGTAGTCCACGGCAGGCTGCCCGTGGCCGCCAAACGATAGCAGCAGTTCGCCCAGCGGCAAATAATGCCGCTGCGCTTCGGGCAGTCCCGCCATCGACATGGCAGCCAGCTCCTCAGCCTCCCCCAGCTTTCCCTCCAGAATCAGCCTGCGGATCTCGGGCAAATGCGGCAGCGCGTCTTCGTTGTTGCGGTCACGGGGACCGCCGTACCATACGGAATCCTCATTGAGCTGCAGCTTCTCCTCGGCTATGCCGCCAAAAATCATAGCACCGAGCCGCCCGTTTCCAATGGGCAGAGCCTCGTTCCATTCCCGCGCCGGTTGGCTGTACCACAACTGCTGCTTATGTTCCATGCTTGTCATCATTGATCCGCTCCTTCAATCCGCATAATACGGCCTCGTGATTAGTCCAACTCTACCAGCGCCTTAATCACCTTCGATTCAGGCTTGAGCCAGTTCTCGAACTGTTCGATCATGTCCTCGAACCTGCTACGATGGGTAATGTAATTGCTGACATCGATGTAACCGTCCCTGATGGCTTGAAGCACACGCTCAAAGTCCTCCCGGGTGGCATTTCTGCTGCCCTGCACCGTCATTTCGCGCGCATGAAAATCGGGATCATTGAAGGTAATCATACCTTTCACCAAGCCAACATAGGTCAAAGTTCCTCCATGGCCGACAAGCCCAAAGGCACTTTCCATCGAGGAGATGCTGCCGGTGGAATCGATCACATAGGGCAGGAAGCTGCCTTCTGTAAGCTTGGACAACTGTTCCTTCGGCTCCCGCAGTGCGCTCACCGTATGCTCCGCCTGCGCCCATTTCCTGCAAAAGTCCAGACGTTCATCGTTTACATCCATGGCGGTCACCTTGGCACCGGCATATCTGGCCATCGCCATGACGCCCAGCCCGATCGGGCCTGCACCGATAACCAGGACTTGATCGCCGGCGCCAAGACCCGACCGCCGGACGGCGTGCGCGCCGATCGCCAGCGGCTCCAGCATCGCCGCCTGATCCAGCGTCAGCCCATCTGTTTTTAATAGATTGTGTACAGGCAAGGACACCCGCTCCCGCATTCCGCCGTCCAAATGAACGCCGAATACCCTCATCTGCTGACAGCAGTTGGTTTTGCCGCTCAGGCAGGCCCGGCACTCGCCGCAATGAAGATAGGGAATGACACTGACCTGGTCACCGACCCGCAGCCCTTCCGGGTTGTCGCCGATGTGCTCAATCGTTCCGGACAGCTCATGCCCAAGCACGCGCGGGTAGGTGAAATAAGGCTGGTTGCCCCGGAACGCATGGAGATCGGTACCGCAAATGCCGATCCGGCGAATCCTGACAATCGCTTCGCCGGCCTGTGGCTGCGGCTCCGGCAGATCCTCCCTGTACACGAATTTCCCGATTTCCCCGCAGATAATTCCTTTCATTATTATATTCGCTCCCCGTTCTGATTTCGCTCTTCGTTCCACTCCGCCCGGCCGCTCGGCCATGTTGCACCGTCGACCGGCTTCAGAATGTCCAGCACTTCCTCCAGCAATTGTTCGTTCATCGGCTCTTCTGTCCACAATATATTGTTGCGGATATTTGCCGGTGTCGCCGTGCTTACCAATGTTGTCGGGATCTGTTCATTCGCTGTGGAGAACTGGACCGCCAGCTTCGCAATATCCTCTCCCTTGTCCCGGCAATATTCGGCGGCGCGCTTGCACGCAGCCTGGATGTCCCCGCCCGCCGGATGCCAGTCAGGCACCTTGCGGCTGCTCAGCAGGCCCATGGAAATGGGCGACGCATTCATCAGTCCGGTTCCCTGCCGCTCCAGCAGCGGAAGGAGGCGAAGCAGCGTCGTATCGTTCAGGGAATAATGGCAATACGACAGGACAACATCCAGAGTCGTACGGGATAATACCGTTTCGAAGATGTTCAAGGGCAGGCCGGTCACCCCGTAGAAACGGATCTTCCCGGATTGCTTCAATTCCTTAAGAGCCGGAATCCCTTCTTCCATCACCTGCCCGATCCGGCCGAATTCGATGTCGTGCAGCAGCAAAATATCCAGATAGTCTGTTCCCAGCCGGGTCATGCTTTCTTCCGCGCTGCGGATGACCCTTTCCTTGGAGAAATCAAATTCATCCTGGCCGTAACGTCCCGCCTTCGTGCTTAGAATATACCGGTCCCGCGGAACCGTCCGCAGTGCCTCTCCCAGCACCATCTCTGCCTTCGTCAACCCGTAATACGGGGATACATCAATCAGATTAATTCCCATGTCGATGGCGGTATGGACCGTACGGATTCCCTCTTCCTTCGGAACATCCCGGAATACGCTTCCCAGCGAAGACGCCCCGTAACTAAGCACAGAGACGTCCAGGCCCGTATTTCCCAGCTTTCTGTATTTCATCGCGTTGAACCTCCATTGTTATGATAATTTTAACTTGTAGAACCTCGCCGCATTTGCTCCGAAGATGGGCTCCATCTCTTGCGGCGACAGCCGCTCCTGCAGTACTTGCCGCAATGCCTCAACAACCTCATCATAGGTTGCAGCCATGAGGCACACGGGCCAATCGCTGCCGAACATCAGCCTCTCGGGTCCAAACAGGTCCAGCACTCCATGCACGTAAGCAGTGAAATCCTCTTGCTTCCAGCCCTGGGGATCAGCCTCCGTCACCATCCCGGACAACTTGCAGTAAATGCCAGGGTGCTGCGCAATTTCCGCCATATGGCTTCGCCACGGCTCCAAGCTGCCCGAAGCAATCGGCGGCTTCGCCAGATGGTCGATAACCCCCCTGAGTCCGGGAACCCGATCCAGCAATTGAATCAGCTGCGGAAGCTGATCCGCCAGGACAAGCAGGTCAACGGGAAGATCCTTTTCCGCAAAATATGAAAGCGCTTCTACATAAGGGGTTGATAAAAGAATGCCGGGATCGTCCATCTCCTGTATCATCACGCGGATTCCCATGAATTTCGGATGCCCGCAGAACCGCCGGTATTGCGCTTTGTATGACGGGTTCTCAAGGTCCAGCCAACCGACCACCCCGGCTATGAAATCGGCTTGACCGCTTAATCCAAGAATATATTCGGTTTCCTCCACCGTGGGTGCAGCCTGTACCACAATCGTGCGGCTGATCCCGTGTTTCTGCAAATGCGGTTCAAGGTCGGAGGGCAGATAATCCCGGAACAGCACCGGAATTTCAGGTGTAATCCAGCCGTAGTCGTTTCGGTCAATCCTCCAAAAATGCTGATGAGCGTCAATACGCATCATCCCACCTCCATTCCATCTTATTTTAAACATCCGATAAAAGAATAAAAATAGCTTAAACAAACAAATTTATACCTTATTTTGATATGATGACTGTAAGAAACTATAGGTTTAACTAAGGAGGCAGGGCCATGAAACCGATCCGCAAGGTTTTTGACAACGAGCTGCCGTTTTCTCTGCTTTTGGATTACAAGGAAACGAAAAGCCCGCAGCGCGAGCTTCCAGACCATCAGCATCACTGGTATGAGTTCGTATACGTCTACCGGGGAAAAGGGACTTTTTTTATCGATCAGACGTTTTACGAGATGCGCCAGGGCGATGTCATCGTCGTTCCCGGAAACACGGTGCACCGGGGATTTCCCGACAAAGAGGAGCCGGTGACGTCCTCCGCCGTTTTTTTCAGCCCGGATCTTATTCATAACCACGCATTCAGTGAGGCATACGCCTATCTGAAGCTGTTTGACGCAGCCAAGAAGAATAAGCAGTACAAATATTCCCTGCCTCCCGAACACGCCCAAATCGTAGAAAGCGATATCGGGGCCATCCACGTTGAATGGGAGCAGAGACGCCCGGACGGCGGGCAGGCCATGGCGCTGCTGCTCCATCTCGCGCTGCTTCATTTGAACCGGTACTGCTTGCCGCAGGCGGCCGAGCCGGGCGCACCGAACGCCTTGGTCCCGGATTGGTTCCGGGAAGCGCTCGCCTATATCAACGACCATCTGGACCGGCCGCTGGAGCTGGGGGCGCTGGCAAAACGGGCGGCCGTATCCCCGGCCCATTTCAGCCGCGTCTTCAAGCAGCGGTTAGGTATGAACGCGACCGATTATATTTCGACCAAACGGATTTTTGCGGCCAAGGACGGCTTGCTCCAGTCCAACGACAAAATTGAGCACATTGCCATGGCCTGCGGCTTTGAGAGCATGCCCCATTTTTACCGCACGTTTAAAAAATATACGGACATGACTCCCGCTGCTTACCGGAAGGGCAACCGGCCACACTGAGGCATTCATTGTTCTTTACGCCCGCTGCCAACCTGCGCATAAGAGAACGCGCTTCCTTCTGCTGCATGAAGCTCTCTCGTCCAACACATTACTGTGAACCCTGCGGACCCGTGCTAGCTCTTCAAGTCTTTTTCCCTGACAGCTACAGGTTCGCCTTGATAAGACACAATGCACCTTCCGGCAATTCCGGTGATCTCTACTGCAAATTGTCTTTCCGCCGGCATACCGGTGTAGCTCCCGCTGCGCTTCCCGATCGTCAGGGTACGGTCCGCTTCGCTCCACTTCATCTCAATCGTGGTGTACGAACCGTTCTCGTAATTATAGTTATCCCCTTCATCTTCATACAGTGTGTATGAAGCATCCTTGCCGGAATATACCTTCAAGACAATCATGGCTTCCGGCTGTTCATCCGCATATTGAACATCCGGACCAAGCGGAACAATCGATCCGGCACGGACAAAGAGAGGAAGCGTCTCCAAATCAGCTTTGGCTTCAATCGTCAAGCCGCCCTGAGTCCGTTCATCGCTCCAGTAATCGTACCATTCACCGGCCGGAAGGTAGACACTCCGCAGCTTGCCGATCCCCTGAAGCTCCCGCGAGCCGGGGCCATAATACATCGCAGTTGTGACAGGCGCAACCAGGAAGGCCGGTCCGAACATAAACTGATCGTCAATATTATGGACGCGCACATCTTCCCGGTAATCAAAAGCCAGCGCACGAAGCATCGTATATTTGCGATGTGCGACGGCCCCTGCCATAGAATAGATATAAGGCATCAGCTTGTAGCGGAGCTTCAGATACTTCACCAGCGTATCGTACATCAGCTCGCCCTCTTCGCCAAACCGCCACAGCTCTCTTGGCGTATCTGTTCCATGGGAACGGAACATCGGCAAAAAGGCCCCTAGCTGGAACCAGCGGACATACAGCTCACGATATCCGAGATCGGCGACACCTTCGTCGTAATCCCCGTTCCAGAACCATTGCTCCTTGAGATTGCGTACGAAGAAGGCACCGATATCCAGTGTCCAGTAAGGGGAACCTGTGACGCAAAAATTAAGGCCGTCTGCAATCTGCTTCCGCAGCGTCCCCCAATTGGCTGCTATATCTCCCGACCATGTAATCGTGCCGTAGCGGTGCTGCCCGGCAAAAGCGGAACGCGTCAGATTCACAACCCGTTTGACTGTGTCCGCCGCTCGCTGGCCTTCATAGATGCCCTTGGAATGCAGCAGCGAATAGGCATTGATAAGACCCGGATCAAGATAACGCTTGGATTCTGCCGTGTTAATCAGCATGCGCTGCTCCGGTTCCGGCTTCACCGCCCCATTCCAGTCGGCCTCGAACGGCTCGGTGCAGTCGCACCACCAGGCGTCAATTCCATGGGAGAACAGTCCGGTATTGGCCTGCTTCCAGTACAGCTCACGCGCTTCCTCCCGGAAGGCATCATATGTGGCCTGATTGCCGAGCAGGAAGCCGCGCCCGCTCATTTCTTGGTGATTATCACCGCCGGCTGCCATAATCGGCCATATAGATACCATTAGCTTTGCATTCATGGCATGCAGGCTGTGCATCATTTGCGGAGGGTCCGGGAAACGTCCAGGATCAAACGTCTTTTGTCCCCACAAATTGCCCGGCCACGACTGCCAATCCAGAACGATGCAATCGAGGGGAAGCGAACGGTCACGGTACTCCTGCACGGTGGCAATCAGTTCCTCCTGGGAAATGTAACGTTCCTTGGATTGCACATAACCGAAAGACCATTTCGGAAGCATCGGCGCGTCCCCCGTCAGGTGCCGGATTCCGGCTATAATCTGATCGAACTCCGGGCCGTAAATCACATAATAATCCATTTCTTCATCCACATCCGTCCAGAGATAGGAACCGAATGCATCATCATGAAAAGTCATGTACGAACAGGAGTCTATCAAAATCCCGTAGCCGCGCGTAGATACAAGCACCGGGACAACCGCTTTCATATTTTGCTGGTACAAATATTGATGCCGGCCGCGAAGATTCATCATCCCCTCTTCATGTGAGCCAAGTCCATAGAGAGCCTCATCCTCCTGCCATTCGAATTCCAGCTTCGTATGATAGGCTTGCCTGTCAAGCCTGCGGTTGATCCCTTCCGCTCTTGCGCGCAGGCCATCCGCACCCTGACCGGTTTCAACCTTATCCGCCGCAGCATCGAAAACCGTACGGTATACCTCTGTCCGCTCCAGCGTTTTGCCGCCCCTGGACGGTTCCTTTGTCAACAGCTTGCCATTGGCATCCCAATAACTGAAGGCGCAGGTCAACTTGTCCACCTGAATCGTAAGGAGCGCAGTCGAAATTTCCAGATGGCCCGGGTGGTCCGCAACCGTCCATTGAATGCCCCCCGCCTCCGGATGGCTCACCACCACAAGGCTCTCTTTCCTGCTGAGCTCCGAATCCAGGGTATAACGAATTCTGGCAATTCCCGGCGTGCTAAAAGCAATATGCATGATCCCTTCTGTAGTCTCCAGCCTGACGCCACCCGAACCGGAGTGCACATCCTTCAGTTTCACGGCTTATCCCTACCCTTTTTCAAGTTCAGCTTATATAATATAATGATATTATTGTTGGTATCGGGATATCTAACATATATTTCTGCATTATCAACACAATATTACGATTTGTGGGAGGGCATGATGTACGAGCACCGTTACCGGGAGGTCAAGCTGCACGGCCAGCCCGAATTTCCGCTTCATATCTATCAAGTAGAGCATCCGGCCAGCGTTCATTCCATCCTTCCCGTGCATTGGCATAATGAAATGGAAATTATCTATCTTGCCAGAGGGACTGCCGCCTTCACGATCGAAAACCGTGAGTCCGCCATTCAGGCAGGGGAAGCATTGATCGTTCATCCCGGAGAACTCCACTCGGGGATTGGCACTGCCTGTGACGGAACTTGCTATTACTCCATCGTGTTCAAGTTATCCTGGCTGTCTTCGCCGCAATCGGACCGGATTCAGGAATTATTCTTTGAACCCATCCTGCAGGGGACTGCCAGGCTGCCTGCCCTGTTATCGGCTGCAGACGAAGTCCACTCCAAATTGCTTCATTGCGTACGGGAACTGCTGGACCGCTATGAGCGCCAATCCACCGCTTATGAAATGAGCATGAAGGGCCTCCTGCTGCAGTTCATTGCGGATATTTACCAGTACGGGCTGATGGAGAGCAGCAATGTACCGGGAAGCCGACACGGGCGGGAATACAACCGGCAAATCAAGCAAGTGCTGGCATATATGGAGGCGCATTCAAGCGAGAAGCTGGAGCTGGATCAGCTGGCTTCCGTGGTGTCGCTTAGCCGCTCCCATTTCTGTACATTTTTCAAAACCCTGACAGGAATGCGGCCGATGGAATATTTGAACTATATCCGCATCAACAAAGCGGCCAGCCTGCTCCGCAGCGGATCGTACAATGTATTGGAAGCCGCGCTGGAGTCAGGCTATCAGCATGTCAGCTACTTTTCCAAATGGTTCAAATTTTATATGAATATGACGCCTTCAGACTACAAGGCCCGTTATTCTACCGGTCTTTAGCCGTCGGCCCCCTCATGTTCTACATTTAACCTGCGCCATTCCACCAAATGTTACGGACTCAGATGACCCTATTTACCTGTAAAACGAAGAAATGGGCTGCTTTCGGACTCAGATGCCGTTATTTGGCCGTTTCCCTCTCCTTTTGCCTCCAAACCTGCAATATAAGGTCATCTGAGCCCGCATCCCTGGATAAGCACGCATTTCGGCAAAATAACGGCTTCTCAGTCCGCATTGCTCTACATGCTGAAACTAAACATTCCAGCAGCGGACTGGCAGCCAACAAGGTTGGCAGCTAATGGCACCGGTAGCCATGAGAATTGGTAACCATGAGAATTGGTAACCATGAGAGCTGGTAGCCATGAGAATTGGTCGCCAACTCCATTTTCCCCCTTTAGTTCTCCTCGTTTCCCCCTTCTCTCCTTTTTAGCGCTACACCGTACTTGACTCGATAGATTTGCCTGGAGCACCCTTTATGAGCCCTGCGGCAATTACAAGTGGAAAAAGGGTAACTAATTTGCCCGATTCCCCTGTTCTCCACAGGTTAAGTGGAAAAAGGATAACTAATTCAGCTCATTTCGCTCCCTTCAGAGAAATATTGCCCAATTAAGTTTCCTATTTCCACTTCAATCTCACAATTGTGGATTTGTGAGGGAAATAAGTTCCCTTTTTCCAACTAACATTTCTCACCTGCTTCTTCGTAAGCACAAGAAAGCAGCACCAGAGAATCCCTGGATGCTGCTTTCCTTTTCCAAGCGAATTCAGATTCTCCTGCCGGTTATTCCAAAGTAAACGAAGCCAGACTGGCGCCGCCGTGGCCGGTATACGTCAAATACAGTGCTTGTATACCATCTGGAATGGCTACTTCCGTAGTGTATTCCTTCCAGACATTCGTAAAACCTACCGGTATCCGTCCCAGTGCCGGTCCGTCCCATGACGTTTTGACTTCAAACGCGCCCTGGCAATATCCGCGCACCTTGATTTTGATCCGGGTGACTCCCCCGCAGGCGAAATATTTAAAACCGGCGGTAGCCGAATCCGTCATATTGGCAATATAGCCGGTTTCCTCGTCGCCGTCCCTGCCGTCCTGGGTAATCTTCGGAAACCGGCTGTCCATCCATGCTCCCATAGGGCCAAAGCCTCCGGTGTACATTTCCTGATCTTTGCAGAACAAATGACAGGCCAGGTATGCCGGATATTCCCCCCGGCCTTCGAGCGGCCCCCCGTTCGGACCGCAGGATGTGATCTCCACCTGGGGAATAGTGCCATCCCCGCGGAATTCAATTCTCTCGATGCAGCCCTGCCGGCAGAACGCCGTCCCATTGGTATGGCGGTGATAAAAAATATACCATTCACCGTTGATTTGGGTGATGCTGCCATGGTTATTGCCGCCGTAATACATGGGCTGATCCCCCGGCTTGTACGTATTGATATGAAGATCGCAATTGCTGACAATGACTCCCTGGTAGGTAAACCCCCTGGTCGGATGCTTGCTGGTCGCATAGCACAGCTCGTGCATGGAGATCGAGGAATAGATAAGGTAGTAGGTATCTCCCCTTTTGCGGATGGAAGGCGCTTCAAAAAACTCGTAACCTTCGAATCCGCTCCCCTTGCTGTATGGCTGGCTTGGCGCAACAAATACAGGCTCTTCGGCAATGGTGAGCATATCCGGGCCAAGCACCGTTGCCATTGCCCCGTGTCTGGATTGATCTCCATACGCGCAGAATCCGGTGTACAGGTAGGTGTTCTCTCCTTCGGTCAGCACGCCGGGGTCAAACTGCGGTTCGTCGCCTTCCCGCTCACCAAGGCGTGTTCCATCGGCATATTTGACATAACCGTAGAACTCATACTTGCCGCCCGGCTTGTCGCAGACCGCCACCGAAACGACAGGAACCTTATCAAGCACATAGTAGAGATAATACCGCCCGTCCGGTCCCACGGTGACATCGGGAGCATACAGGCACATGCTGCCATCAGGATTCAACGGGTCATCCGTAGTCTGGTAGATTACACCTTCATACCGCCAATCGGCCAGATTGTCCTCCGGTGCCGACCAGCAGACATAGTCATTCAAGCAAAAAGCGTGTCCGTTAAAACGGTCATGCGAGCCATACACATACACTCTGCCTTCAAAAACATACGGCTCGCCGTCAGGGATATATTCCCAGGACGGGAGATACGGATTGAATCCTTGTTTTTTTGCCATTGCAATTTCACCCTTGTCATTTATTAATTTTGTCTGTTTCTGCGTGCACAATCACTTGCATGGAGCAATCGGCATAATCCGGGTGCACATCTCTTTCTTTAGCCACATCCAATACAGGTACGCCCTGGCGGTTGAAATGGACTCTGTGCATGGCCGAGCATCTTGTTCCGTGCTTCACCAGCTGCTCTTCCCCGTGATACAGCATCAGCACATTGCCGTCATAATCCCTGAAAAATGAATTGTGCCCGGCCCCATAGATCCCTTCGATTGAATAATAAGACATTACAGGCGTGCTCACCTTGCTCCATGCGTTGTTGTCCAAATAATCGCTTCCCCGCGGGATGCTTAACAGTCCCAGCGCATAGGTGTAACCCGTCGCGGCACCGCCGGAGTAGGCGATATATACCCTATCCTCCGTAATGAGAGGATAGGGGCCTTCATTGTTGATGGTGCCCTGTGCATTCTCCCAGCCGAACAGCGGCCGCGAGAGCAGTACTGGTTCACTGGTCAATACCGCAGGATTATCTTCATGTACCGTTGCGATATACAGCATGGAGCCGGTATCAAGCGGCGTGCCGATTCCCTTGCGGTAGGACCAGACCACACATGATGTACCGTCTGCCTTGTAATAAGTCATATCCAGCGTGATGCCGTCTTCTGCCAAATAAGCACCGTCCGCCCGCTTCACACGGACCGGCATATCCCAATCCGCCGCATTCATAATGCCGCCGCCCTTGTTCAGCTTCATGAGATGGCACTGCGGCCCCCATTCTCTGCCGCCTACGGCGAACAGAATATATAAATCCTCGCCAATGACATGAAATTCGGGTGCCCAAAATGTCTGGAAGAAGTTGTGTTCCTCATTCAGATCAAGAATGACAGCTTCCTGGTAACCGGGAGCGAATAAACCGTTCAATGTGTCCGCCTCACGGACGTAGATGCCGATATCATTAGCGTTGTCATTGGTGGCCAAGAAATAATATTTGCTGTGCCATAGAAGGATTACCGGATCGGCATAGCCGCTTGCCAAGGGGAACGGAAACTCATGCGTGACCACCTTGCCTGGTACGGTATACGTTCCGGGTGCGGTAAAATCAATGCCTTGGGCATCCCATGCTACCTGTTTGTCTGCGGTGGAGCCGTCGGAGTATACCGCAGTGGCTTTAACCGCTTTCAAATCTTCTGCAGAGGTGACGCTGACGCTCTCCGGCACGCAGATCTCAGTGTTGTGCAGCGGTGTCCAGGAAGCCTGCACCGAGCGGCCGGTCCGGCTGTCCACCGATATCACATTTCCGGGATTAATTCCAGGCAGCGTTTCATCAGGCCGTTCTACCGCAAAGGCTTCAGCCGGTTCCGGCGGTGAAATCCGTTCCGGCTTCATAAGATCGGACAAACGGTTCAAATAATAATTCCCCTCGTTGTCCCGCCAGCGTATCTCATATTCTTCGCCAGTGCTGTTAAGGTGACATATGGCCTCTTTGACATAAAGCTCCTGGTGCAGCTGAACCAGACCCTGATTATGAAAGGTAACCAGATCCGGGGATGTCCACAGAAGAATATGCCCTCTGCTGTCTTCGTCATCATTTCCGAGCGCATCAACTCTTACCGCGACAATGCCAAAAGAGCCGTCAGCCGTACGGAACAAATACGGGTTTTTGAGTCCTTTTTCATGAATCACGTTGTTCTCATCGACGGTTGCCGAAGCGAATAGTATGCCATAGTTCCGGTTCAATGCTTGAAATTCGTTATGATCATCCGTACAGGCTAAATGAACACTGTTGCTGAGAGAATCGGTGTAATCCTGATCCGATTTGCGCGTATAGACGGCAAGCTTCATATGATTTTGCACCCTAGTCATAACCATCACCCTTACATTTTTTTGGCTTCACGGTTTGTCCCTTACAGTATAGTGATGCGCCTTGACTGAAGTCCATGACTTATAGCCACTTAACATTGATCTATACTAAGATTATAGGCCCAACCCGAATCACCTATAAATTCTAAGGAAAACGCTTTAATTTCTATAGTTCCGGTTATGTTATACTTTGGGCAAAACCCTATCCATTGGAGGATTGTGTTATGAATAGCTTCACAGAAGGCTCCTTCTATACGCGAGAATACAGAAACCTGTTTCTGGAAAACGGGATGTCGGAAGAGGCAATCCGGCACAGGCTTGACGACACCTGGAACGAATTGTTCTACGGTGCGCCCGATGTCCGAATCTACCATCCCATGGGTGACGATAAGGGCTATATCGTGGATACCGGCAATACCGATGTGCGGACAGAGGGCATGTCCTACGGGATGATGATGGCTGTTCAAATGGACAAGCAGGAAGAATTCGACCGTCTCTGGAAGTTCGCCAAGGTATATATGCAGCATACGGAAGGCCGTTACAAGGATTATTTTGCCTGGCACTGCAAGCTGGACGGAACACGGCTGTCGCCCGGTCCGGCGCCGGACGGGGAAGAATTTTTCGCAATGGCGCTGTTCTTTGCCTCCAAGCGCTGGGGCGACGGCGCCGAACCGTTCAACTATTCCGAGCAGGCCCGAATCATCCTCCGCGCCTGTGTGCATAAAGGGGAAGACGGAGAGGGCGATCCGATGTGGGACCCGGCGACCAGGCTGATAAAATTCGTTCCTGAGACCCCTTTCAGCGACCCCTCCTACCATCTGCCCCATTTCTATGAATTATTTGCCCTGCAGGCGGATGAACAGGACAGAGCTTTCTGGAAAGAGGCTGCAGCCAGAAGCAGAGCTTATCTGCATAAGGCTTGCCATCCGGTAACCGGTCTTTCCCCCGAATATGCCAACTATGACGGAACCCCGGCTGAACCCCAGCCGCATGGAGACTACCGCCACTTCTTCAGTGATGCTTACCGGGTCGCGGCCAACATCGGGCTGGACTATGAATGGTTCGGCTGTGACCCTTGGCAGGTGGAGCAGTCTAACCGGATTCAGGCCTTTTTCCGGGATATTGATGTCGCCGATTACCGGCGCTACACGATTGACGGCCAGCCTTTTGAGGAGCCGTCCCTGCATCCAGTCGGCCTTCTGGCAACGCTGGCCATGGCCTCGCTCGCTGCCGATGGGCCGGATGCCGGACATTTCGTCAAGCTGTTCTGGAATACCCCGCTGCGGACCGGGGTCCGCAGGTATTACGACAACTGCCTATACTTCTTCAGCTTGCTGGCCCTAAGCGGAAACTACCGCATTTATTTATAAATAGAAACAAGAAATCGCTCTTTACAGGAGAATGAAGGCATAGTCCTCCTTCCTCTAAGGAGCGATTTCTTTTGGGCATAAACCGAAGTTCTCATACACAATTCCGAGCCATTCTTGGATTCCGTTCTCGTGTGCAGCCCCCACTTCATTTACAACACTTCTTGGTGGCACTTTCATTATTGGGAAAACCCGCCGGATGTACCGCCGCCATCAGCATTCCCCTCCGCTTCACCCTCTTCCCGGTAGGCGCCCGGCGTCATGCCCGTATACTTTTTGAATACTTTGGTGAAATAATGCTTATCTTCGAAACCGACCTTCTTTCCGATGACGTTCACGGATAGCTGCCGCTGGGACCTGAGCAGCTTACGGGCCTCCTTGATCCGGAATGCGTTCAAATAACTCACAAACGTCTCACCCGTCACTTTCTTGAACAGGCTGCTGATGTAGTTCGGGTGAAGATTCATCAATTCGGCAAGATGGTCCAGTGACAGATCGTTCATATAATGGGTTTTGGTATAGGCCAAAATGCGTTTCGCATGCCCTGAGCACTCCTGATCGGCTTCGGAAGGAAGCTCCTGGTTAATACGCGCCAATAGTACGGCAATCTCATTCTTGTCGATCGGCTTCAGCAGATAATCCACCACTCCCGTGCGGAGCGCCTTCCGTACATAGTCGAATTCATCGTAGCCCGTAAGGATTATAAAACGGTCGCACAGTCCATTGTCCCTGGCTGCCTCAATCAGCTCAAATCCATTTTTCTCCGGCATATGAAGATCCGTAACGGTCACATCCGGCATGTAGTCCTTCATGAGATCCAGTGCCTCAAAAGCGTTGTTCGCCTTGAACACCTCAGTCCCGAGCGGTGCCGCTTCACCGATGATCTTAACCAATCCGTTAAGGATAAGCGGCTCATCGTCTACAATCAATACTCTCATGCCGGACCTGTCCCTCCTTTTGAGATGATGATGTTTAGGCATGTCCCCCGGTCCTGCTCACTGTCAATAACCAGCCGCGAGGAGCCGCCGAAGAACGATTTGATCCGTTCACTGACATTGAACAGCCCCACGCCTCCCCCATTCTCCGCGGCCGCTCTGTTGTCGCCCCCCCTTGCCAGCCGGGAGCGTATTGCCAGCAGCTTGTCCTCCTGGATGCCTGTTCCGTTGTCCGTAATGGAGATGCGGATTTCATCTCCGGTTTCCCGGACCTGGAGCTTAATATGGACGGGCCTGAGTATGGCGGACGCCCCGTGAACGATGCTGTTCTCGACCAGAGGCTGAAGCATGAATCTTGGACAGTCAAGCTGCTCCGCATCCATGGCGACATCAATCTCGTAGGTCAGTCTGTGCTGGAGCCGCATCTGGTGAATATTCAGATAGAAGATGACCGTTTCGATTTCTCTGGCCAGAACGGTCCGGTCCCCTTCCGAGGACAGGCTGTAACGCATCAGCTTGCCGAACCAGAACGAAATATCAGCTACTTCCTTGTCATTATTGGACTCAGCCAACATCCTGATCGTCTCAAGGGTATTATAGAGAAAATGCGGTTTGATCTGGGCCTGAAGCACTTTATAAGCCGCTTCTTTATTCCGCAGCTCGGACCGGTGGACATTGTTGATCAGCTCGTCCATGCGCTGGATCATCGTATTGTAGGTCGAGGTCAGAAATCCGATCTCATCCTGGCGGTTCGGTTTATCGTGCTTGCTGATGAACTGCTTCATATTATCGTCGTCCAGATTGCGCATATGTCTTGCAAGGAGCAGGATGCGTTTGGTAATTGTTGATGCGAGCGCATAATACACAAATGACAAGGCGGCAAGAAGCGCGATGATCGTAAAGACCAAAATAATCTCCTTGCGCTTGATTGTGCGGAACACATCGTCAACCTTACCGGTCACGACGACCCTGACGCCCAGCTCCTCAATATACAACTGATTCACAATGGTTTTATTGTTGATGAAATAGGGCCGGGTATCATTTGAACCGAGCAGCTTCCAGGTTGCCTTGTCAATTCCTGCCGGGGCGCCTTCCGCCGGCGGTACCCCCTGTTCGGGAAGCAGGAAGGCTTGCCAATTGTCTCTCCCCCCGGCCGCCTCGTACAATTTCCGGATCAGACCGCTGCCGACGCGCAGCTCAAGAAGTCCAATTTTCTCGGTAAAATTAGAGTTGTAAATGTTCTGGTAGAACATCAGCGAAGGCGCCGCCGCCCCCGGATCGGGCAGTATCCAAATTCCTTGGCCGGGCTTCAGCGTGCGTGCGACCTCCTGGCCCTGCGGATCCAGAGATGAGATATCCAGAAAGCGGTCAGTAATCGGAAGCACCCGTTGTTTGGTCTTATAGATCCGAAAGCTCTCAATTTCGGGGTTGATAAACAGCGATTGGGTGATAACCGGACTGATATAACGGTTATAGGCGTAAATGCTGTGCAAATCGGATTCATATACTCCGTCCAGATAATCCGTGACATACGGGTTATATTGCAGCATTCGCTGGATGGAGTCAATCCGGGTCAGGTCCATCTTCATATTGGCATGGGCCTGTTCCAGTATTTTTTGACGGCTTTGGACGAATTGATTGGTCAGGTTGCCGTAGATTTGGGAGTAATAGTAGTAACCGAACACGACAACTGGAATAAAAATCAGGATGACATATCCCAAAGTGATTTTACGAACGATGCTCACGGTGACGAATCCCCCTGAATCCCGGATTGGTTTCTTCTAAACGTACCATGAACAAGCAAAACCCGGTAGAGGCATGGCGCCTCTACCGGTTGTCCTTGGCTTACTTGAACAAATCCTTCTTTTTCTCATAGGTTGCATTGGCCCAATCTACCAGCTTCTGCAGTCCCATATTCTCTGCGTTCTTAACCATACTGTTGTAATTCGCCACTGCTTCCTCTTCAGATTCCGCGAGGTAAATTTTGACCTTCTCATTTTTGACCATCTCGTCAATCTTGGTCTTAATCGTCTTCTCCTCGGAATCCGGCTGTGTCTGGATTAGGCCGATTTGCGGCTTATAGACAGTGATGGCTTTGGTTTCCATCAGGGCCTGGGTCTTCTGTAAGCCGGGAACATAGGATAGCATGCCTTCTGTAACACCGTCGTTATACAGGTACCACCACTTGATGCCGTTGCCGTTAACGAAATCCGCATCGGAAGGGTTGTATTTCAGATCCGGATGCCCTTCATTATTCCAGGTCCAATGCTCCCCTTCAACTCCGAACATCGTCAGCTTCTTACCCTCATCGCTTGCCAGATACTGCAGGAATTTGATCGAGGTTTCCGGATCTTTATTTTTCTTGGTGATGAACGTTCCGGCAAAGCCAAGCCCCGTACTTACAACCTTTGCGTCTTTTGACAAAGCGCTGGGCAGCATTTTGAACGTGAATGTGCCGCTTCCGCTGCTTTTGATCTTGATGTTGTCCGTATCCGCTGTGGCCACCGTATGGCTGTGGGCGAACGCTTTGCCGTTGGTCGCATACTGGTCATCAATCTGATCGTTCGCCAGCGCGAAATTTTCGGCCAAAATGTATCCGTTGCGGTACAGGCTGTTCATAAACTTGAAGAACTCCAGCATTTTGGGCTGCCGAATGGAATAATCGACTTTTCCATCCTCTTCATACCAGCCATCCAGAAGGACTTCCGTGCCGAACTGTTGGAGGAAATATTGCTCCAGCCAGTCTTTGTCCATGATGAGCGGCACCATGTCCGGGTATTTCTTCTTAACCATACCCAGCACTTTCACAAAATCATCCAGCGAATTGATCGGCGGATTGCCCAGCTCTTTCATGATATCTTCCCGTACGGCAATCCCCGGATTGCCGTCGCTGCCGATCGAATACTTGTTTTGTTTCATTTCCTCCTGTGTAGCGAAGGAATTCCGGACCGTATAGAAGTTGCCGTCGTCCATGGTATGAATCGCAATTCTCGTCTTGTCGATCTTGAAATCCGGCGCATATTTCCCGATCAGCTCATTCCATGGATACGAGAGCTTCGAATCCGACAACCGGCCAACGTTGGAATAGGTAAAGACAAGATCCGGGAGGTCGCCGGAAGCGATCATCAGCGGAAGCTGCTTGTCATCTGTTGCGACTGTAACCTTCAGCTTCACCCCTGTTTTCTCGGTGATTTTATCTGCAACGGGTCCTTTCCATTCTTTCACCGGATACCAGGGTGCATCGATGAACAGGGACAATTCCTTCACCTGGCCGTTGCCCGAATCCCCTGCCGCGCCAGTATTATCCTTGTTGCCGGCATTGTCTCCCTGCGCCGCATTGTCCGATTTGCTTCCCTGGTTCCCGTTCCCGCCGCCGTTACCGCAGGCGGACAGGAGCGAGATCATCATGATGGCCGCCAATACTGCCGCAAGCATCTTGTAGCTTCTGATTGTTTTCAAACTAACTCCCCCATTTGTAATTGAATATATTAAAGCAAGCGCTTTAATATTGAAACTGCTTTTCTCAGCCTTTTACGGAACCAAGCATAATGCCATGCACGAAATACTTCTGCAGGAATGGATACACACAGATGATTGGCACGATGGAGACTACCATCGCCGTTACCTGCAAGGAGAAGCTGGTCACGCCTGCCGAAGAACTGTTGGCCGCGGCAATGGCATCCATTGGAGAATTGCTCTTGTTAATGACTTCCATCATGCGGAAGGCAAGCGTCCGCAGGTTCTCCGACTGGACGAAATAGGCGGAGTCCAGCCAGGAATTCCATTGGCCCACACCCATGAACAGTGCCATTGTGGCAAGCAGCGGCATGGATACCGGCAGGATGATCCGGAAGAAGATGACGAATTCACCGGCGCCGTCAATGTGGGCGGATTCCTTCAGCTCGCCGGGAATTTCCCGGAAGAATGAGATCGCAATGAGCAGGAAGAACGTGCTGAGCATCGACGGAATGATATAGACGCCAAACGAATTCAGCAGACCGATCGAGCGCAGCACCACGTAGTAAGGGATCAGGCCGCCGGAGAAATACATCGCAAAGATGATGATTGTAAAATACACTTTGCTGAACAGCAGGTCGCGGTGCGAAAGTCCGTAAGCCACCAGGCTTGTCAGCAGCAGCCCCAGGGCTGTACCCGAAATCGTCCGGACAATCGTGACCATGAAGGCACGATACCATTTAGGATCGTCCAAAAACATTTTATAATTCTCCAGAGTAAAGCTTCGCGGCCAGAGATAGACGCCCCCCAGAAGAGAATCCGATCCTTTGTTGAATGAAGCGATCAGGACATAATAGAACGGGTACAGCATGGTGAGCATGATAATGAAGAGGATGGTATAAACAACGCTGTCCAAAAGCAGGTCTTTCTGTCTTTGACTCTTGAGCACGGCTCCTCCTCCTTTCCCTAGAATAAACTTGAGCCTGACATCCGTTTGGCGATAAAGTTACTTGAGAATATTAATACCACCGAGATGACCGACTGGATTAAATCAATAGCCGCTGCATAAGAGAACCGTCCGTCCCTCAGCCCCACCTTGAACGCATAGGTCTGCACAATTTCCGAAGTCGGATTGTTGATGCTGTTGCCGAACAGGTACGCCTGCTCGAAATTGGAGCCAACCAGCCCCCCTCCAAGAATACTGCCGATCGTCAACACCAGCACCACCACGATGGTTCCCTTCATCCCCGGCAGCGTGATATGACGGATACGGGCAAGTCTTCCTGCCCCGTCAATCTCAGCCGCTTCGTACAGCGCCGGATTAATGCCGGTAATGGCTGCCAGGAAAATGATCGTCCACCAGCCCATTTCCTTCCAGATGGCGCTTCCGACTGCCAGTCCCCAGAAATAGTTCGGGCCTGTCAGAATATTAAGCGGCTCGCGGATGAAGCCGAGGCTCATCAGGGCTTTGTTGACCACACCGACGTCCGCGGACAGAAAGGCATAAGAAACACCGACCACCACGACCCAGGAGATAAAATGCGGCAGATAGCTGACCGTCTGAACGAACCGTTTGAAGGCCATGTTCTTCACTTCATTGAGCATAATGGCGAGCAGAATCGGCGCCGGAAAAGCGAAGATCACCTTCAGAAAGCTCAGGACCAGCGTATTGCGGACAATTTTGCCGAACTGATAATCATGTACAAATTCATCAAAATACTTCAGCCCCACCCAATCACTTGTAAAAATTCCTTTGATGCCGCTAGAAATGCTGTAATCTTTAAACGCCATCAGAATCCCGAACATCGGCGTGTACGAAAAAATCACAAGGAACACCATGCCGAGTCCGACAAATAAATGAAGCATCTTTTGTTTTTTGAACCGCTTCCATAACCGGCCGCTGTCGGCCTGCGGGCTGATGGGCTGTGTCTCCAGTTGCATATGCGCCCCTCCTTTATCTGTAGTTTACCCTCCCGGACAACGGCGGCGTAAGCCAACATTCTTAAGAAAGCGTTGTCATTTTTGAATATCCGCAACACAAAAACAGCGATACTCCGGTTAGCGGAACATCGCTGCATATGTTTTTGAATCTGTCTCCCTCATGCTGCGGCTCGGTGGTTCAGCCTACAGATAAATAAACGGCTCCTTTGCATCAACAAACGTTACCGGAAGTCCGCTCACCAGCAGCGCCAGCCATTCAGCCATATATTTCATGCCCCACTCCTCGGAACGCTCATGGCCAATCACAATCATCGCTTTGTTCTGGCCGAGCATCGAGGCATCGTTGACATATGCGCACAAGGTCCACTCGGTAATGTCGCCGCAGATCATCACATCGAGATTTTTCTCCTGCATCAGCTCCATGGGCATTTGCTCCCGGCCCAGGCCAAGGCTTCCGCCTCCAACCAATATGCCTATGCGGGAGCAAGCGGAATCCGGATTGCCGACAATCTGAATGACATCCATGCCGAGTCTTTGCTTCAGGAAGCGAGCCAGCGCCCGGACCGTCGTCTCTTCGATCAGATAACCCCAGGAATCCTTGGCATCAAGCTTCTTGTCCTCCCACGCCAGCTCCTTGAGCAGGCCATCATAAATGCGGTCTGTGTCCGCCAAATGCATATGGTCATGAAATCTCCAGATTGCGATTCCGTGCTGCTCGATCAACGTCCGCTTGGCCAGATACACAGGGTCCTTCTGCAGCCAGTCCAGCGTATCCATTCCGGTAAAATAGGTTGGCTCATGGGTAATAATCAGGTTTGCTCCGATGGCAGCCGCTTCCCGGATGACGTCCACTGTAGCCATAAATGTAGTAACGATGCCTGTCACTTCCATGTCCTTATGGCCGCTCGCCAGCACATCGCAGGTCTGCTCCAGCTTCCGGCCGCCGCAGCAATCGAGCAGAATCCGGTCTATCACCTCTTGCACTTTCATCACTGCACTCTCCTTTTCATCTTTTCTTTAGCCTTTCACTGCGCCGATGACCACCCCGCGGGTTAAATACTTCTGCATAAAGGGCAGAACGAACAATACCGGCACAATGCCCAGCACCGCCATAGCCATCCGTACCGCCGTGCTCGGCAGCTTCACCGCTTCTGCCCCGATCACACCGCTGGCCTGGCCGGAGTTGAGGAATTGAATGTTGTTCATCAGCTGGATCAGCAGATTCTGAATGCCGTACCATTTCGGCTTCGACACAAAATAAAGCGCGTTGATCCAGTCGTTCCAGTAGGCCAGCCCCATAAACAGGCCGACGGTGGCCATAACCGGCATGGACAACGGAAGCATAATCCGGAAGAAGGTCCGCAGCTCCGACGCCCCGTCAATCTGGGAAGCCTCGATGATTTCCACGGGCACATTATTTTTGAAATAGTTCCGGACCAGCAGCACATTGAAGCCGTTCGACAGCAGGTTCGGCACAATAAGCGCCCATAGCGTATCCTTGATATGGAAATACTGGGTCCACATGATATAGGAAGGGACAATCCCCCCGCTGAACAGCATCGTAAAAAACACGATAAAAGCCAGCGTATTGTGATATTTGAAATCGGTACGGGACATGGGATAAGCAAGCATACTTGTAATCAGCAGACCAAATCCGGTACCCAGCAGCGTAACCAGAAAGGAAACCCCGTAGGCTCTTACGAAGGTGTATGCTGAAGCTTTAATGTATAAGTACGCGTCAAGACTTGTCTGCTCGGGAAAAAAGCTGTATCCGTTCCGGATCAGGGCCGTTTCGTCGGTGAACGAGGCAATGACGATCAGAAGGAAGGGCAAAAATGCAAATACAGTCAGCAAGATCATCACGATCGCAGAGAAAATAACAAATGTTCGTTCCCCTCTGGTTTGTATCATAAGTATTTCCTCCTAGAACAAAGCGTTTTCTGAATTAACCTTCTTGACGATGGCATTTACCGTAAGCACCAGCACAAATCCGACCAGGGATTGATACAAGCCTGCTGCTGCGGACATTCCGATATCATTCAACTGCATTAAAGCGCGGTAGACATACGTATCAATAGTTTGGGTGGCACTGAATAGTGCACCCGAATTCATCGGAACCTGGTAGAACAGGCCGAAATCGGAGTTGAATATCCGTCCCATCGACATGAGCACCAGCACAATGACCGTCGGCTTCAGAAGCGGCAGTGTAATCATGCGGATCTGCTTCAGCTTCCCCGCGCCATCAATCTTGGCGGCTTCATAAATACTCTTATCAATTCCGGCGATGGAAGCGAAATAGACGATGGAGCCGTAGCCTGCCGTTTTCCAGATCTGAATCATAACTAACAGATAAGGCCAATATTTCGGCTCAGAATACCAGTTGATCTCCGGAAGACCGAGCGGGCGGAGAATAGAATGATTGACGAACCCGCTGTCCGCGTTAAGGAAAGCAAAGACCAGCAGGGAGAGAACAACCATGGAGATCAAGTTGGGCAGAATCAGCCCGGTCATAAAAAGCTTCGAGTACAGCTTGCTCAGCAGCTCCGACATCAGGATGGCAATAATAATGGAAACAATGGTCCCCAGCGCGATAAAAGTGATATTGTAGAGCAAGGTATTCCGCGTCATAATCCAGGCATCGCTGGTCTGGAACAGAAAGGTAAAGTTCTGGAATCCGATCCAATCGCTTCCGAAAATTCCTTTGGCGTAATTGACATCCTTGAAGGCGATAAACACCCCGAACATCGGAAAATAGCTGTTGACCAGAAAATAGAGCAGGCCCGGAGCGGCCAATATTAATAAGGGAAGCGTCTTTTTGAGAGGTTTGGATTTGCGTTTGGCGGTCATGTCGGAATTCACCTCCACCCGCTGGGAACAGAGCCTGTGAACGGCTCCATTCTCAGCAGTTCTTTGGAATTATTTGTTTTGCGCGGCAATCCATTCGTCCAGCTGCTTCTGCTTGCTGTCAATGATGGCCTGGGCCCCTGCATCCTTGAGCGCATTGATGAATTTCGGAATAATCGTATCCGGGTCAAGCGAGCCGCTGACCAGCGCCGGCAGGAATTGATTCACGACGTTGTTCACGGCGCTCATCTGTGTTTTTACTTGACTCTGGTCGAAAATAAATCCGAAATACGGCGATCTTTCCGTATCCTTGTTTTCCTTCAGCTTCAATTCCACATCCGACCAGTTGATGCCCTCGAACTGATACTGGAGGGATTCCGAGCCTACAACTCCGGAGCTCAGCATTGCTGTGTAAGGCACCGTGTTGGCATCCTTGCCTTCCGGGAATTTCACATGATGCTCGTCAACCTTCAGGTAATCCTCCCCTTCTACGCCAAAGAGAATGGTATTGATCAGATCGGCGTCTGTGTAGAGCAGGTTCAGGAATTTCACAGCGGCCTCCTGCTCCTTAGAGGTGCTGGACACCATCCAGGTTACAGAGTTCACGGCGCTTGTATCAAAATAAAAAGGAGCGATCCGTTTGGTTTCCAGCGTTTTGCCTGCCAGGGCGCTCAGGGTTTTACCTACCTCCATGCCGCTGTAGCCTCCAATATAGGAGAAACCGCGTCCGGAAGAAATCAGCTCCATGGCTGTAACCGTCGTCGTTGCGGTATCCTTTTGCAGATAACCCGCATTGAACCAGTCTCTCATCATTTGAATTCCGTTCTTAAAGATATCGGTTTCATAGTAATTAACGACTTTGCCGCTGTCGCCAATGACAACGCCGACTCCGGTTGTATCCGTCAGGTAATCGACCTTGTTCGCGCCTTTCAGCATATTGATAAGCCCCGTATCTGTCGGATTCACACTGATCGGTCCGAACGGAACCACATCGGGATTCTTCTGCTTCACGGCCGCGAAGACGGCGGGCAGATCCTCAGCCGTGCGGATCTGGTCAGCCGATACCCCCGCTTCTTTCAACATATCGGAGTTGTAGATCACAATAGTGGGCAAGGCCATCCCTTTATTCACCGGAATTCCGTAGATATGCCCGTCCATCGTTGTAGCTTTGAGAATATCGGGACCGAAGTCTTTTTCCAGGATCGCAGTCATTTCCTTTCCGTATTTCGGAAGAAGCTCTTCGAGCGGAGACACCTGGCTTTTCGACACATAATTCGAGAGCTGCCCCAGGGTGGTGAAGACATCCATTTTCTCTCCGCTCTGCAGAGCCAGATTGACCTTCTGGGCATAATCGGAAGGACCATACAGACGGAAATCCACCTTTACCCCGATCTTTTCTGTGGTGATCGCATTGATTGCGTCTGTTACTTTGCTCAGATCATCCGGAATCCGGTTGAATGACGGCAGGGCAAAAACAATCTCCGTCAGTTTCTCCTTTGCCGGGGTATTCCCGGAATCGGTTGCGGATGTATTTGAATTGTTGCTGCAAGCCGCCAGAAGTGAACTGCATAACACCGTTGACAACAATAATGAACCTAACCCCTTTTTACTTTTCATATTCATGCCTCCTGTTCTGTGCTTTCGTTATTATTGTACTTGTTTGGGGGATGCGGAGCTTTTAAAAAGACGGTGTGTTTTTTCGAAAAACCGTGCTGTCATGCCGTTCTTATAAACCAAAACAGCGACTTTCCCCTCACAGGAAAATCGCTGCTTGGCCGGCTAACGGTTACCGGACAGATTTATGCTTGGAGCGGTAGGCAATCGGTGTTTCTCCGGTCAGTTTTTTGAATACCGTGGAGAAGTAAGAGATCGTATCAAACCCGGTATCCATAGCGATGTCGCCTATGCTGGCCGTACTCTCAATCAATCTCTGCTTGGCCTCCTTGATCCGGCAGTCATTCAGATACTCCTTAACCGTCTGCCCCGTCTCATTCTTGAAGACCTTGGCGAGATAATCGCCCGTCAGATAGACGCTTGCCGCGACATCCTCACGGCTGAGATCCTGTCTGAAGTTCTCATGAATAAAGCGCTTGGCTCTTTCAACCACACCTTCGGATTGCAGCACTTCTTTAATGGAATCTACCGTTTTATCCGTTACCGCCTGGGCCCATTTCATGAAATCAAACACGCTGCTGTCGGCATTATGAGCCAATTGCTGGGCGGCCTCCCCGGCAAAAAGCCGGTGCGCTCCAATCTGGTGCCGCGAGAGCAGCGAATAGACCACCTGCAGGAAGTCCTCGCGGATCGAATGCAGTGTCGCCGAATTCAGCTTGTTCAGAGCCGCCAGCGTCTCCAGTTCCTTCTTCAGCCGATTTACAATCTGGACCTTCTCCTTCTGGATGAACAGCATGGTGAACAGCTCCATATCCAGCGTGAAGCGCTCGGTAGTATCGTAATGGAAAGGCTCATTCTGATGATGCACCTTACCCCTGAAAATGATGTTGGACTCATCGAGCTGCTCCAGCTCCGTCTTGATCTGCGAGAGTCCCGAAACAGCCGCCTTCTCACTGAAATAACAGGTAGCCGTACATTTCAAATATTGCCTGCACATGAGGATGATATGCTCCGCACTGTGCTGAAGCTCCCGTATATCCATGCCGTTCTCGACGAGAATGGCATTGTAGAATACATTGTCGGCTTGATAAGCAATAATCCGGCCCGCACTGATCTGGCCGGTGAGAATTTCGGAAATCAGGTTGGTCAGCGCATAATGGAATATGCTATCATCCCACTCCCGTTCAATCTGGGAGCGCGGGACGCTTACGAGAAGCAGAACGTATTCGGTATCGACGGAGACGTCCAGCTCCCGCTTCTGGGCTTCACTCTGAATCAGATGGACTCGGGGAGAAATCGCGGCGGTCAGCACATCGTTCCAGAAACCTCGCTCCACCAAATCTTTATTCTTCAGCCAGGCCTTCCCCAGTTTGCTGTATTCGCCCATCAGCGCCTTCTTCTTGAGCGTCTCGATGGATTTCTGCACCGCAGCTTCCAGCTCCTGCTTGTCCAGCGGTTTGACCAGATAAGAATCGGCATTGTAGAGAATCGCCTGGGACGCGAAGGTGAAGCTCGCATGACAGGTCAGGAATATGAACCCTCCCTCATATTGATGCTCCCTGGCCCACTGGATCATATCCATCCCGGAGCCTCTGGGCATTTCAATATCACAGATAATCAGATCGGGCTTGCCGCCATTGAAGATTTGCTTCGCTTCCTCTATGTTATAAGCGGTCAGCACCTCGGTCACTCCAAATTCCTCCCAATTTACAATACCGAGCAGAGCATGAACCGTAGGGATATCATCATCAATTAACAAGCAACGCATACTTCCCCCTCCTAGATCGGCTCGCGGCGGGCTTCCTGTACCGGTATCCACAATTCCACTCTTGCTCCGGCCTGCCCGGCATTGGACAGCTTAAGCAGATCGGAGCGTTTGTAGAGCAGCCGGAGCGTTTTTCGAATATTGGCAATGCCGACCCGACCCCCATCCTCCGCAGCTTCTTCGGCCTCCGGGTTATTCAGCCATTCGGCGGAGAAGCCTCCTCCGTTGTCCTCGATTTCAATTTTGACAAACGGGCTTCCCTCCCTTGTCTCCGACCGGACACGGATGAATATGGATAACATCTCTTTATAGAACATCGCGTGCTTGAACGCATTCTCCACAAAGGTCTGAATCATGAATTGAGGAATAGGGACGCACCGGGACTCCTCATTAATCTCGGTCATATAGAACACTTGGTCAGGATAACGAATCTCCTGCATCCGAATGTAATTTTCAGCATGGCGGATTTCTTCCTCCATAGGGACCTCTGCAAGTCCGCCCTTCAGCATATACCGAAGATGCTCGGACAGACATTGGATCAGCTGCCGGATTTCTTCGTTTTTATTCTGATAGGTCAGGCTGGTGATCGTCGAGATGGCATTCAGAAAGAAATGGGGCCTGATTTGCATCTGCAGATATTTGATCTCCGCCCGGCTGGTTTCAATCTGTTCCTCATAGGATTGAATCTTCAAGCCGCTGATTTCGCTGACCATGGATTCGAACGCATGAAACAGCTTCATGAACTCCAGGGAATACGGCGTGCCCTTGGGAACAGAATACTCCAGCTGCCCCTGCTCCACCACTTTGGCCGCCTTCACCAGCTCCAGAATCGGCTTCAACACATCCCTTGTCAAGAACCGCAGCACGAGCGGGACTACAATAACCGAGAGAACGGCCAAGAAAACGATGCTCCATTGAATCAGCTTTAAGCCCGCAAACAGGCTTCCCTTGGCTACGATATTTGTAATCTGTCCGAATTCCGTGATTGGCTCAGACACAATCAGATAGCTGCGCTTGTACTCTCTGGTCAGGCTGTCCAGAGTGGCAACTGCCTGCAGCACGATATGGTTAGCCGACAGAATTCTCCCCTCTGTACTGCTCAGCACATACCGGTTCTGATCGTTGCCTCCTCTGTTAACCATCGACAGCAGGTTGTCCGCTTTGACAAACGTTCCAAAGCTGACTCCCGAGTAGGTAATATAATTGAACAGATAGTAGTCTCCCTCGATCTGCAGCGTCTTCCATGGCTTGGCTTCAACGGATGGCCCGGAGCTGAACTCGTAAGTGTCAAGAAAATTGACCAGAGCAAGCTTGTCCCCGGATTGTATCCGGTTGCTGAACTGCTCAAGCGCAGACTCGCCGGGAATTCTGATGAACATGCCGTCGCTGGCATAATCGTTCGACATCTTGGCCAGCAGCGTATTTTTGAGCTCCATAGCTCTGAAATACTGGCTGCTCTCCTCCAAGTAGGAAAAACCCACTGCGGCATCAATATTATTATCGAACACTTCGGTCAGATCTTTGGAGAAGTTATTAAGGTTGTTATGAATGTTCGCCTGGTAGATGGCAAGTGTATTCCTGGAGCTGGTAAGCGCATTGCTTCGTACCACTTCCAGGGAGTAAATATTGCTCAGCACAAGGATGGACAGCAGAATCGCCAGAATAACCGTCAGCTGCACCGAAAACTTGAATACGATACTGTTTGTCCGAATCATACCACCACTTCTTCCTCCCCGGAATTCAGCAAGCCCCTGAACCAATTCCAGCTTGACCGGAGCCCAGGGGCGTACAAGTATTCGGCTTTCAATTATTTATCAGGCTATTAAATAGCAGCGCTGTCTTCCGCTGCCCACTTCAGCGCAGCTTCAATGTGCTTATTCCAATAGTCCCAGGTATGGGCTCCCGCATCTTCAACATATAGATGCCCGACCTGTTCCCGTTCAAGGAATTCATGGAACCTGCGGTTCACGTCCAGCAGGAAATCATCCGTCCCGCAGGCCATATACAGCTCAGGCTGCTTAAGTCCCTTCTTTTTCATATCAAGAACAAGGCTTTCCGGGTCTTTGTCACTGCCAAGCAATTGACTCAAATCACCAAAGGTGCTTGTGTAGTAGTTATAGCCGGCTATAACGTCATCGTAATCCGGAGCCACATTCGCAATTCTATAAGGAATCAGCGCTGAGGACAAGGCTATAATACGTCCAAATTGTTCCACATACTTCAGACCGTTGCGGATTGCGCCATAACCTCCCATGGACAAACCGCCGATATAGGTATCTTCGCGTCTTGTAGACAGCGGGAACAGCTTGCGAGTGAAATCCACCAGCTCCTTACCGATGTATTCTCCGAACCATTCGCCCCTGTTCTCATCATCCAGATAGAAGCGATTTTCGCCGGCAGGCATAAAAACCGCAATCTGGTACCTGTCCGACAGTTCCCTGATCCGCGAGAAATTCATCCAGTCGTTATGGCTTCCGGAAAAGCCATGGAGGAGATAAATGGCCTTCAGAGGTTCCCCCGACCATACCGGTTGTCCAAATCCTTCAGGCAGATCGACCGGCAATAATGCGTTGAAGATCACCTCTCTTCTCAGGCATTTCGAATGAAAACTTATTTGCAGCGTAGCCAAAATAATCACTCCCTATAAAATTTAGACTATACCTGATACGTGGCAGGCCTTCCTTCTTCGTCCACATATTCAATAACAGTCTGATACGTCTGCAGGCTGATGAACAGCCTGCAATATTTCCCGTCTTGTTCCCACAGCAAACGGATCTCATCCGGTGCAGCATCCAGCACCTGAAACGCCCCATCAAAGGCACTGTAAGTATTGCGGAAGCGGATCAGCTTCATGAGCCGCTTCACGACATCTTGTTCAAGTCCCCGCCCGATTTCCTCCACGGTATAGTTATGGCGGTTGATTTCCCGCCCTTCGCCCGTCTTTTCTACCTGTTCTATGTCATTTCTACCGGCCATTAAACCCACATAATACACCTGCGGAATGCCTGGGGTGAAGAATTGGATCGCTCTGGCGGCGATATACGCATCATCGTTTTCATTCAGCGCACTATAATACGTACAGCGGATCTGATGGACATCGAAGCCGTCTGCGGCTTTGTGCTCCTCCGACAGAATGAGGCTCAGATTCGCCCCCCTTTCCACGCAGATATCGACCAATTCTCTGGCTTTATCCGTATCGATGAGATCGTCCAGATCCGGCTTAACAGGAATGCCGTCATGGCAATCAAGCATGGTGAACTGCTTATGCGGCCGGGTTCTGAGATAGGAATACAGCTCTGTATTAGACCTGCCGGTAAGCGCCTCAAGCACCCGGTAGGGCAGGATGAAATCGTATATCCAGCATCCATATTCCGATAGTTTGTATTGAGTGCTATAGTGCGCATGTACCTCGGGCAGCAGCTCCATGTCCAGCGAATCCGCCATCTGCCTGATCCAGCCGAGAAACTCGTAAATCTCCGGTTCCACAAAAAAACAACTGGTCCCCAGTTTCTTGATAACATACCCGACAGCATCCAGCCTTACAATCTTGACGTTCTGCGCCTTGAAATTCTCAAAAAATGACTGCAGCAGCTGCCGGGTGAGCGGAGAATGGATATCCAGATCAATTTGCTCCGACGGGTCCGTCTTGCCAAAGGTCGTCCACACCTTTTCTTCCCCGCCGTTTCCGAGGGTGGAGAAGCTTGAATACGGGACTGACCGCCGCAGGAACATTTTCTCGATATCCGCCCCGACAGGCTCTCCGTTCTCCCATATCTTGTCCAGGGTTATAAATAAATCGGCATATTCGGAAGCCCGGCCTTTCTCAAGGAAGTCTTGAAAATACAGCGATTGTCTGGAGATGTGATTCACCATCAGGTCCACCAGCACATTGAACTGTTCGCCTATCGCCCGGATATCCTCCCATGTGCCGAAGTCCGGCTCGATCTCAAGGTAGGTGAGCGGAGCAAATCCCCGGTCCCCGGAGGAAGGAAATGGAGGAAGAATATGAATACCGCCCGGAAAAACATCGGTGAAATGCTTCTGAAGCAGCTCATACAGCACCTTCAGATTTCCGCCCATGGAATCGGGATATGTAATCAACTGTACTTTATTTTTGATAGCCACAGCTATAACCTCCTACAAATTGTAGTATGCCTGGATGTCCTCAATTTTTGGCAGATCGACTACAGCTCCGGTATACTTCAGTTTGAAGGCACTTACAGCAAATCCGAGATTCAAGGCTTCCTGCAGCGTATACCCTTTCACTGCCGCTGTATAAAACCCGGACCAGAACGCATCTCCGGCCCCCGTGGTATCCACAACATCCGTGGCCAGGGTCTCAAAGATTCTTGTTTCTCTCCCATTCGAGACAATGGCCCCGTTCTCCCCTAACGTCAAAATAACCAGCTTGGCTCCAAGCTCAAGAAACTTCTCCAGTTGACGGTAAGGCGTGTCACGTCCGAACAGCCGCTCGGCATCGTCCTCCGATGGCTTGATAATATCCACTTTGGAGATTAAGTCTTTCACGTACTGTACGCCGTCTTCACCCTCCTGCCAAATCGCAGAATGATAATTGGGATCGAAGCCGATCAGCATCCCCTCTTTTCTCGCCTCTTCAATCATCCTTTCGATGGTTTGCCGGGAAGGGGTTCTGGATACGGGCCAGCAGGAAAAGTGAACAATTCTGGAAGACTTCAAAGCGGCATCAAGCATTGGCGTATAAGCCAGATGATAGTCCGCACCGCGGTAAAAAATCGGAACCGGAGTCGATTTGCTCTTGGACACCACCACCAAGCTCGTAGAATTGGAGTTACGCTGAATGCCCTGTGTCTCCAGTCCTTCTCCCCGCAGCCGGTCTACCAGAAACTTGCCAAAGCCGTCCTCTCCCACTGCAGAAACTATGACGGAACTGATCCCAAGCTTCCTCACGTTGATCGCGATATTGGAGGGTGAGCCTCCCGGAAACTTAGTATATCCGGCAGACTGAAATGTGTCATCATACTCATTGGAGATCATGTCAACGAGCAGTTCACCGGCCGCCAGCAGGTCATTGGATTTATTTTCAAAAATCAGCCTGTCATTAAAACCAATCATTTTATGGCCCCCTTGCTCTATATCAAAGCGTCACAACTATTGGACACCTATAAGTTTAGCCGGACACCTGGCAGGATGGCTTGCAAAAATCAGTTCTTTTTTTACAAAAAAACGGGCGAATCCAATTGTACCAACAGCATCATTAATGGGTATATGCCGATTAGACTCAGACAGAGGCTAAAATTCATCCGATCAAAAATTATTATTCGAATTGGTATCCGGTCCAAGAGCAATCATTTTATCTATACTTGAATGCTTATGTTTTTTTGATTTGCATAATCACTGCTCCTCTATAGTTTAAATAAGCTTCTAGCCATCGCAACGCCCCTTTATTGGGGAGGCTCACCGGAATTGATGAAAAAAGAAGCTCTCTTTCCTCGGAAAGGGAGCCTAACGTGATTTTTGCGATTCTATTGAGCTCTTCTCGTTTCCAATTCCGCAACAATCTCATGATGGGGTTTGTCCCAACGGTATAGAAAAACCAAAATGAGAATCGACAATATACATAACAGGATTGGCAGCCAGATAAAACTGATTTCTATCATTCGAAGTGCGGTCGGCGTCTGGGTTTGATTGGCAACATATCCTCCTGCCGCAAGCAACCAAGCCGGTATCGCACCGCCAAGGCCGGAACCTAATTTAATGGCGATCCCGGAAGCAGTGGAAGCAAGCAAGCCTTGCGCGCGAACGCCTGATTTCCATTCACCATAATCCACCGTATCGGCAATGAGTGCAAACAATAACCCGACAGGCAATCCAAGACCAACGGCACCAACGACTATACCCGTAAGCACCATAGCCGTACTGTCGCCACCGAGATAAATAATCAGCTGACCGAGCAGGCTGACGGCCATTCCGGTGATCATCAACGTTTTTTTACTAAACTTCTTGGATAAGAACGGCACACAGATAATTCCCACCAGTGTCAACGAGCCGAGCGTATTGGCCGTAGTGACGAGGTCAGGCTGATTCAGATTGTAGGTAATGTAATATATGCCTGACGACAATTTCACCACGTACAAGATAAAAAATACGACGCCTATTAAAACCCCGGCAACCCATGGCATATTGCCTTTAATCGCTTTGACGCTCTCCCTGACAGGCAATGATTTGCCCCCGGATCTATCTAGAACACGTTCTCTCGTATTGAAAAATGTGATCAGGAACATCGCCAGCCCCACTGCGCCAAAAAGAATCATCGTATGGAAGAAGCCCTTCTGCTGATCCCCATTCCCGAAAAATGCGACAAGCGGCAATAACGTCAGATTGACCAGCAATCCGCCCAGTTGCCCGCCAAACATCCGAAAAGAGTTGGCCACCGTTCGTTCCTGAATTTCGCTGGACAAGCTGGGAAGCAAGGTAGTTAACGGATTGTTAACGGCTGTATACAGAATGTTGGAAGCAATATAGAAAATGTAAGCATACACCAGTTTACCGGACGCGCTTAACTCAGGTCCCATAAACAACAGGATCGTCACGATGGTAAACGGAAAGCAGGACCATAGAATCCACGGTCTTGATTTCCCCCATTTGGTATGCGTCTTGTCGATAAGGATGCCGAAAATAGGACTGTCCACCATATCCACAAGTCTTGCAACCAACAATAGTGTACCTACTGCGGCAGCGCCAATGCCATAGACATCCGTAAAATAGAAAGTTAAATAAGTGGTAACCACCGCATAAATCAAGTTTGAAGCCGTATCTCCCAAACCGTAGCTTACTTTTTCCAATAAGGATAACTTTTGATTGGACTCTTCTCTTATCGCCATTGTGCATCCTCCTGTTGGGAACGTTTTCAAGGGGGGGAACTAGTGTAAGATAATGCTTCCCTTGATTAAATCCTTTTCTGCGCTGCTGGTTCCGATGTACACCTCATAGGCCATCTTTTCAAGCTCCCACCGGTTTGCGGCAGGATTAAACCACTTGATTTTTTCCACCGGACAGGCGATTTCAACCTTCTTCTTTTGTCCCGGCTTCAGCGTGATCCGCTTAAATCCGCGCAGCACTTTAACGGGCCGGTCCAGCCCGGAGTTGCCGAAACCGACATACAGCTGAACGACTTCGTCACCCGTTACGTCTCCTGTATTTTCAACCTCGCAAGCTGCGATGATGTGATCATCCACTGCTTGGAAGGAGGCATGGGACATTGCAAAGCTGGTGTAGGATAAACCAAATCCGTAAGGCAGGGAAGGCTCGATTCCTTCCTTCTCCAATTTGGCATACCCATGATAATAGTCATATTTGATCTCGGCTGCATCCCAATCCACTTGGGGAAGATGGCTTTCGCTCGCCGGTACAACAAAAGGCAATTTGCCGCCCGGGTTAACGTCCCCGAACAACGTTTTCGCTATGGCGGTGCCGCCTTCCATTCCCGGATAATAGGCCATCAGGATGGACGACACGGACTGCTTCCATTCTTCAATCATGATCATATTGCCGCCGATCAATACAGCAGCAGAGTTGGGGTTAACGGGGCCAACCGCTTTAATAAGTTCAACATCCTTCGTATGCAAACCAAGACTGTTTTTACGATCCCCGCCCGCCTTCAAATCTGCATCTTCGTTCGTGACGGATTCCCCCTCATCATCGTGGTCATATCCTGCGACAAAAACAACGGCATCAACGGATTTCGCCAATTGCTTCGCTTGCTCCAAATCCTCCCCGCTGTCGAAGACCACCTCGGCATTTGGAAGCAGGCGTTTAATTCCCTCCACCGGTGTAACAATGTAAGGCGGAAACACCCGGCTTGAGCCATGATCGCCAATGTTTCCTTTGCTGCCGAGTCCGCCAATAACCGCGATACGCTTTGTCTCTGTTTTCGAGAACGGCAGGACATGGTGATCGTTTTTCATCAGGGTCATGGATTTCTCGGCAGCTTCCAGCGCCAATGCGATATGCTCTTTGCTTGCGATCAGGTCCTTGCCGTACGTATCCTTGTCCGCTCCTGTAAATGCCAGTAATGTACGAACAATTCTTATTGCCGACTCATCGATTTTTTCTTCGCTGACTTGACCGTTTCTTACAGCTTCAACCAGCTTGCCGCCAAAAAATTTCGTATGGCACATTTCAACGTCCATGCCGCCATTTGCAGCATCAACCGTATCTTTGATGCCCCAGGCAAAATCACTGATGACAAAACCGTCAAAATCCCACTCATCCTTCAAAACCTGATTCAACAAATAATCATGATGCCCGCAATGAACTCCGTGGTACAAGTTATAGGCACTCATTACACTGCCGGCACCTGCATCTACACAATCCTTAAAGTGCGGCAAAAAAACCTCGCGTTCCGTTCGTTTATCAGCGATGACGCTCACCTTAAACCGGGCCCACTCCATGCTATTGAAAGCAAAATGCTTCACGCAAGCGATTACATTTTCTTCCTGAACCCCTTTTACCAAAGAGGAACCCATGACGCCCAGGTGGAACGATTCCTCGCCGTATACTTCCTGGCTTCTGCCCCAACCCGGGTTATACGGGAGGTTAATGCAAACGCCGCCAAAAAAATTGCCGCCTTGCGCGCGAACCTCTTTGCCTATAGCATGTCCAATGCGCTCTTCAAGCTCAGGGTCAAAGGCAGCACCTCTTGCCATGGCTACCGGAAAGCAGGTGCTGTTGCCGGATACGACTCCGCGAGGGCCGTCGACAAATTTCAGTTCCGGCACCCCCAAGCGCTCATTTCCGCCGGCGGGATAAGGTCTCCAGTTGTAATGTCTCTCCTTAAAATCTTCCAGCATTTCCTCCATGGAGACTCTTCCGCTCATGAGATATACTTTTTCCTCCAAGCTCATTTGGCTTACAATTTCCTTCGCCTTCGCAGTATATGATAAGCGAACCTGTTTATTGGCCTTCATCCACAATCTCCTCCAGTCTGTTTTTCAAATCTCTATAAAACCGCTTTCAAACAAATTGTAGTTCAGATCAGTCCATGTTTCCTTCCTATTTCTTGGGCAAGTGATAGGAAGATAAGGGCAAGTGTCCCGGATATCCGCAAGAAAAAAGAAAAAAACCAAAGAATTACCCCCAAATGATATGGGGAATTCTTTGGCTTATTTATAAAACTTATTTAGGATGATGCATTCGACCCCGTGAACCGGAACATGCAACGAAAGATGAAAATCGCCTGTTAAGGTAAGCTGCTTTAATTGCAGGGAAGGTCTGGATATATTTTTCAAGTAATCCGTCTCTTCATGATTCAGATCAGCATATTCACCCATGCGAATCCATTCGTCATAAGCAGATCCATGGTCTCGGTTAAGACTGTATTGTTTGCATTTATAGGTTCCGTAGATATTTTGCAGGTGAATATTTAATAGTAAATCATTGGATTCTTCAAAAATATCATAAGAATGTTGATCCGGTTGGCCTCCCTTCATGAACAATTGGTCAGGGTAGGTGTGATTGTAAGCTAATATTTGGATGTTTTCTCCACGTTTGGTCATGATATAATTTTTGCCTTTGGCAAACACGGTGCTTCCCAGCTTAGATAAAAATACGAAGGCATAATACGCGGATTTCTTTATCCCTTCCGTATTCACCAGCCCTGTCCCCCCAAAAAAGGGATTGCTTTTAATATCCCATTCATAGAGAATATCGGAAGCCGATAAAAAACCGATGGCCTTGGCATGGGCCGCTGAGTGATCAAGCATATGATCAATAATAAAGGTGGCCATAAAAGCCGTATCATGAAGGAAATTCGTAACATCCCAGCTAAAGTTCCAGCGCGTTACGATGAATTCAATATCTTCCTTATAGTGAGTTTCCAACAAGCGATGCATCTTCTCCAGCAAATGCCTGGTATGGTTTTTGGCTTCATATTGAAACGGAATTAGCTTAATATCGACAGGACTTGTTTGGGATCGCTCCAGCCAATCTTTAAATTTGACGCGGTTATGGTAAATATTGCAGCTGTAAAAATCAAGGGGCACCGCATTTTCCCTGCAAAATCCGAGCAGTTTCTCCGAGAGCTGATCGTCCGTATGGAAATTTTCAGCTGCAGGTCCCACCTTGAGCGATGGAGATATTCCCTTAATGAGCAGCGCCGTTTGCTTATATAATTCGAAATATTGTTCAAGTGTACCGCTCCAATGAATCCCATACGCCGGAAGCTCAGTCCATATTTGAAAATACCATTCGGAAACCGTATCAAGGCCGTAACGGTTAATGCAATTCATCATAAAGGATTGAACCAGGGACAGCCACTGGCTCATTTCTTTCGGGGGCGAGGTATTTCCCTGATAATTAAAAAAACTGGTGCTTTTGCTGGCAAATAAAAGCGGCATATAACTCAGGCAAATAAATGGTTTGAGTTCAAGCTCCCGGGTATAATCCAGAATATTGTTAATAAATTTCCAACTGAATTTTAACCCGTCCCGATCTTTCTGAATCACGTCCAATTCCTGATTGAATACGCCTTCAAAACGTAAATATTCAATTGGGATTTCTTCCCGCATCTCTTTGATTTGATCACGTATATTCTGATTCAGCAGCGTATTGGCAGATCCAATGTTCATGATTTTGTTCCACACCTGCTTTAATTCGTAACCTTCCGCTTGAATATCCTTGACAATGGTGGATTGGATCGTATTTTCCTCTATTGCTTTTAGTTCGAGCGGAAGCGAGGCGTAGTGATGAATCAATTGCTCCTTGGAAAAGTCGGTCAAAGCCAGGCCGTCCTGGTTCTCCTCCAGATGTTTTTTGCGCAGCTGCAGAGGGGTTAATGAAAATTTATCTTTGATGGCTTTATAGTAACTTTTTTCATCACTGAAGCCTGAAGATAAGGCTATGTTCGTAATTGACGTTTCCTGGTTTTGCAGCAAGAACAAAGAATACCTGATCCGGACTTCTTCCAAATAAGCTTTAAACGTAACCCCGGCGTTTTTCCGGAAAATGTCAGATAGATAAGATGAATTATAATGCTGTTCCTGTGCGATTTGATTTAACGTAATCTTCCCTTTGAAATCCAGTTCAACCCTGTTCAAGATTTGCTGGACAATATTAAATTCTTTATTTGAAGCACGATTGTCCGGCTCCGGCGAGGGAAGCTTTTTACTGAAACGGGACGTTATGTAGCCCAACAACCGGAGAACATCGTTATTTTCTTCCCCCTGCCCGACCAATTGACTAAATAAAATACGAACAACATCATACGGATGTTGGTTGTCTTCACTATTTTTGAAGGATTTCAGATCATAGTTCAAGTTGTAGAAATCGTGATTGTGCTTATATATAAAAAGGCTGTCCACGTGCAACTGAATAAAGCGGGTATTTAAGGCCTGCGGAACTACGCGATGGGATTCGAAATGGTTAATTAAAAGCAGATTGTCTTCATGTAGATGATAATCATTTTGGCCGATGGTCACCTTCAGTTTCCCAGTAAAAAGCCAGATTATTTCCAGACCCGAGTGTCGATGCAGCTCTTCGGAATTAGTATCATTGACCTTGACATGGATCGGACACCCCGGCAGATACGGAATCTGAATAACGGAATACTTCAAATCATCACCCCCTTAATAATTTTAACCAACAGGTTTGGTACCAAGTCTGGCTCTAGAGTTTGGAACAGTGAAACAGCGACAGCAAAGGATGGGAAGATAAATCCTAAGACTATCGCTGTTTCATTGAACTAGCACTTCCTCTCAACACCAATATCTACACTTTTTTTGAATTTTTGCCGGGTCAAGAAAAGTCTGGATCGAAGCATGAAACTAATACGTCAAAATAAATCACTGCTTAATAATTTATGAACTAAGAGATTCCATTAATCTTTGTTTTAATATTTCAATTTTAGTATTACTATCATTAAATAAAAATATTTCATTAACTTGAAAATCATTTATATGCTCTGAATAACTAATTAGTGCTAGGTTCATACCTTCATCAAAGCGCACACTCGGATATTTGATAGCATGGAATCCAGCAGCTATAGCACAATCAGCAATAAATCTTGTAAAGACATAGTGAGGCTTGTGCCACCCCTCCCCTTCATTTGGCGAACTCATTAAGGATGACCATCTTATTAAGTTAATGATGTTTGACTCATGTGATTGCATTGTTAAGTCTAAAACTTTAATTGGTTTTTTTATACGAATGTTTGCAATCATCACACCTTCTTGGGGTGAACGTAGTTCATGGAAGCATGTTTCCGGCTCCTCAGAAAGGTATAATACTTGTTTTCCAGCATGATTATATCTTCCCTCAGCAACCTTCTCTTTAGGAGGAGCAAAAAAGTCAGCTGCAGTATAAACAATTTCATTATTGAATATTCGGGCTCTGTATACTGCATCAGATAAAATCTCAGGATCAATAGTTTGAGATATATTAGTGATTTCTTGAAACACCTCAAGTGCAAAAGGATGTTCATTAAACTGCATATTATAAGGATAGATGATTCCACGTAATTTTTGGTTGCATCGAGGACATACTAAATCAGATAAGAATTGGTTAAATTCATCTTCAGTTATAAAATCACTGAATCGCATCATCGAATACAATGATGAAATTTGTATTGAGTAGGTTTGAAAATCCTGATCGTTAATATAGACACCCGGCCAGTATTTGATAAATTCATCTACACATTCTTCACAGCATATGATATCTGCTGAAAAAATCGAATCAAATTCTTCTGCAAAAACTAAATGAAAGAACTCTAGTTTATCCTGGAGTGTTATTTCATCTTCGATCAAAATCATCACCTTTCGTTTCTTAAACTTATAACGTTTGACGAGGTCGGAATCGTCTGCCTAATAAACACAGTGTTCTTCTTGACTCATTGACTTATCTAAGTAAATTAATCTTACAATTTGAATGAAAAAAAGAATAGTATCCAATCGACCTATGCACATGGGGAAACTTCTCAACTACTGATTATTTTATACGTATGTTGATGGCCAAATGTTAATTGACTGATTGCTTAATCTGTAGCCGCATCATCAGTTTTGCTTCGATCAAAACGATATCTCTTTTGATCCTCTTTATTAACATAGAAGATGGACTGGCCCTCGCAATAGAAACTCATCACAGGAACATCTATTAGTTTATGTATTGTAAAATCTTCTCGCTTCTGTTTTGCTTTTCTTTTTGCAAACGTAAATAATAACTTGGTGCTTACTTCTCAGCAAGCGTAAGTACGTATTATGATGCTACACGATATCAAGACAGAGAATTTGATATCTTTTAGGTGTGAAATTAATTACAAAATCAATATACCCTGACAACAGGTGGAGGGCAAAGCCCAAGTGTCAACGAGCAGTTCCCGACCGCCAGATCATGAAAACCAACCATTTTTGCGGCCTCCTTCTCTATCTGTAAGCGTCCCAACTACAATTGATTTATTTATTGAATAACATATAATGTAAGTTGTGTTATTCCAAACAAAATGGAGATGGTATTTATATGAAAGTGGTCATTGGAGCAGGGCAGACAAAGTATGATGGTTGGCTCAGTACCCAAGAAGATGAATTGAATTTACTATCTTTGGAGAGTTGGATCAACTTATCTGAACCAGAGAGTATTGATGCACTCTTGGCTGAACATGTGTGGGAACATCTAACTTACGAGGAAGGGGTTACGGCTGCGAAGTATTGTTATCAGTTTTTAAAACCTGGCGGTTACATCCGTTGTGCGGTTCCCGATAAAAATTTCCGTAATGAGTGGTATCAACAGATGGTTCAAGTCGGAGGTCCTGGACCAGCGGATCATCCTGCGGCATCCCATAAAATAGTTTATGATGCAAAGACTTTTGTATCCGTATTTGAAATGGCAGGGTTTGATGTAACATTGTTGGAGTATTGCGAGGAGAACGGAGATTTTCATTATACATACTGGAATGAAATGGACGGGAAAATAGGGAGATCATTTCGTTTTGATACAAGGAACTCCATTAATGAATTAGGAATGGTATCCATTATTATAGATGCAAAAAAGCCGTTGCTGATAAAAAATAATACTTAAGATTTGAATTAAATTCGCCCCATTTCTCGGGAAATCTTGAGCCTAAAAATGGGGTGTTAGCCATATCATTAAAGGTTTTAATTTCGCGAATCACGGGTACTGCGATTAGACTCAGACAGAGGCTAAAATTCATCCGATCAAAGTTACATCAGGAATTGTGTTAGCAATTCTATTCTTCCTTTTAAATTATTATTCGAATTTGTATTCGGTCCAAGAGCAATCATTTTATCTATACTTGAATGCTTATGTTTTTTAGAATTTTCAATTTTCTCACAGATTACAGATACAACAGTGTTTATACCTTTTTTCAATTCAATAATATAATCATCCTCATTGAACATTTCAGGTAATAGAATTTCTCGGCACTCCCAAACGTGTGGTAGTGTCTTAGCTAATTTTATTGCCTTATCATTTTCATTTATTTTCAGATACAGAAAGCAAAGATTTGCTTTAGTTGTGCAGCGGACTTTTTCATTTGTACTACTCAACAGCACACGTTCGGATAGGGAAATAGCTTCATTAACTAACTCGGATTTTGTATCCGTATTATTTTTTATCGTTAATGCTAATGCAAGTTCAGACAAAAATCCACAATTGTTAGGGTATACTTTTATGGCCTCTCTAAGCGTATGAATAGCTTCATCAATTCTCCCGTTTGACTCATATTCATGTACAATAGAAAATGTGCTGTTAATTTTTTCGACATTGCGAATATCATCCATTCCTAGCAATTCATCAATGGATGTATTATAGAAATTTGCAATGCTGGGAAGCATAGTTACATCCGGATAAGTAGTATTATTCTCCCACCGGCTAATGGCTTGAGGGGATACGCCGAATACCTCTGCAAGCTTTTCCTGTGTGAGTTCGTTCTTAATTCTAAGTTTTCGAAGATTTTCGCCAATTCTGATTTGCATAATCACTGCTCCTCTATAGTTTTTATAAGCTTCTATAGAAAACATACTACAAGCAGCTTGCAAATCACCATTACTCATTTGTTGAGTAAAAGACAACTAAAGTGAGAAGAGTCCTTACTACCCAATTACATTGGCTGCGATAAGTCCTTCCCGGTAAGTGAAAAATTTCAAAACACGCATTCCGTGGCGGTCAACGGACGCTTAAGCAATTCCCATCCGGTCTTGGCGGAGATAAAAGAGGCAAGCTCCCATCCCATCCGGTAATGCGTCTGATAGCCGGGATGGTATCGTCCGCCCCACCCTTCCACCTCTGGATGAATCAGCCCTAAATCAACCAATGCTACCTTTCGGTTTCCAATTTGATTAAAATAGTCCACGACCTTATTCACACTGGCAAGATAGTTGTTATTCATGGTTCCAACACAGCAAAAGACATAGGGATCGTTATATTGATCCAGGATAACCTCAATGAATTTTATATAAGCGGCAATATACTCCTCATCATCGACTGGCGTAGAATAGTCGTTTTGGCCCAAGTTAATGATAATTCCATCAGGAATATACCGGGAAAAATCCCATGGTGCCGTCTCTTTGCCGAGTGTTCCGAAAAAATGCTCCGGCAAGCCATGCTTATTCCCTACGGCATCCTGCAAAACGCCAATGCCGCAAATGGCCATCGTATGATATTCGGCGTTCAACATTCTGGCGCTGATCCCGACATAGGACATGTAACCGTCGTCAAGATGCGGGGCTTCAGCGAGCACATGCGGATGGCCGATCCCTGCTCCATCTGTGATGGAATCCCCGAAGTATTCAAGCCGGATAGGTTTGGCCGCAGGCGGGGCAAGGAAGCTTCCGCCGTCCGGAAGAGAAAAATGATGAAATGCAATACTTCCGGTCAAAATCCCCGTCCGCTTATGGATTTCCAAAGTGTGCCCACCATCCGGGAGCCCCCGTTCGATTATGTATTCATGGACCCCCTTCTTCAGATTAATCCAGTTACGGGCGACACCGTCCAATACGATTTCTACGTAATCCTGGCCATCGGAACCCTCTGCTGTCATGGAGACGGCCGTACCCCGGAAAGCAAGATGAACAGCACTGTTAACCCATCCGCATTTCGGATTCCCTTTCTCAGTCAGATCAAATCTCCCCACCAGCCTGGTGTACTTGGTAAAGTCAAAATCCAAAGTAACTCCTCCCATCAAATTCTGCATAGGTTATCTCATTTCCATAACGCTCTGCATAAATGACCCTTCCCGAATGCCTACAGCGCTTCCGGAAGGGTCCTTGTTCAATTAGTTCATATGAGTAAGCCCCAGCTTCGGATTCGCCAGGTCGAGCTTATACATGACCTGATTGTAGTTATACCGTGGTGTCGGGACCTGATTCGTGAACGTATTCGTATAAGTCCCCTCGAAGTAGATAACCCGGCCGCCATCCTTATTGAAGTTTTTGTGCTGGGCAACATTGTAAAAAGTATAATTATTGTGCGTTACGATCTTTTTGGCATGGGTCCAAGGACCTTGAGGCGCCGGAGCTTCCGCGTACCAGATTTCTCCGAGCACTGACGTCTTCCCCTGCACCTGCTGCCCGATCATCACGTAACGCTGCCGGTAATCGTTCCATTGGGCGGCGCTTGAGGAGATTTGAACCTCTTCACCGGTATCGGCATCTTGCAATTGATAATAATGCGAATCATCCGCTTGGATCACGCCTAAATGGATCAGTTCCTTCTCTTGATTCTGGTTAAGCGGCGGAGTATTCTTTTTCCAACCCCATACAAGCTTGCCGTTTGCATCGCGTTCCAACGAAGTTTGAGCCCCGTTATAGGTCGTTCCCGGTGTCAAACATGTGAAGGATTCATATTGAGTATAGTCGATGATGGCGTCATAGCTTGCGGGTACGCGTAAATTCGGCATCCGGTGTTCGGTAAAGAGCCAATAACCCGCCCCGCTCTCCTCATAATAGGTCGCCTGGCCGCCCGGATGGCGCCAATCGTCCTTGGAAGGAAACTGGACGACTTGCTCAAACTCCTTAATATTGTCATTAAAGGCAAGGATGCCGAAGGCGCTGAGTCCGGGATTATGCGTACTGTAGCCGGCGAGCAGGCGCTCCTGTCCGGTGCTGTCCCTGGCGGTCATCAAACCGAACACCCAAGCTATTCCGGCGCCGTCAGGCAGCTGCGGCACCAAGCTTTTGACGAAACCGTCCCCGTTGGTAAAATAGTCCAGATTCACGCCGGCATCCGGGTCCAATCCGCCGTTTTGCGGCAGCTTAGACGTCGCTCCCGTCACCCGGAAGTTCCCCAGCGGATACGCCGGTCTGTCGGTATCCCCCCAGAACCAGTACAGCTTATGGTTGTACACGATCGTCTGCACGGAATCCTGTCCCATGACCAAACCGTTGATCAGCGGCTCCTGAACCGGCGCCCCCAAACCAAGGAGCATACTGTCCCGATAAATGCCTTGGCCGGTAATCCGGTACAGCCGTTCAGCGATGTTGACCCGGTTCATCCCGATTGTAATCATGCCCCCGGGGATAATCTGTACAGCCTGCCCGCGATTGCCAAACATATCGGCAGGGATATCATAGCCGTGGCTCGACAAATGGAAGAAGACTGTCTGATCCATCAATCCGGGTTCGTTGAACGCCACTACACCAGCACTATCCGTGTAATACAGAATGTTGTTCGTCGTCTTCAGCTCAACAAGAGGAATGCCCCGGCCCGTCTCGGCATCCACGACCTTGATCCTGAACGGCTCCTGGACCCTTTTCTTTGCGCTGCTCAGATTCTGCCCGGCGCTGCTTTCCGCCGCCTGTGATGCACTCGCGCTGACCGGAGCCGTCATAATCATCAGCACAATACAAGTCCAGATTCCCGCACTTTTCCACTGTTTCATTTTCATTTTCTTGGCCTCCCTGCTTATTCATATCACGCCTTGCTTGAGCACCATTCGAATGGTCTTCACCTCGAACGGACGGAATTGGAGCATTACAACACCGCCTTCTTGCGGCACCTCTGCAATCTTCTCCTCCAGCATATTTGCATCACTAACTGCCGCAACGGGCAGCCCGGTGTGAAGCCTGCAGACTACCGAGGCCCCTTTACTCTCGTACAGACGCACAACCCAATCGCCCGATCCGTCTTCGGCCAGTTTGACCGTCTCCGTAATCACATTGGCCTGATCGATGCAGAGTAAGGATTGTTCCCCGTACCCTTCCCCAGGCACAAGGCTGACAGGATAGTTCAGCTCATAAGCTTCGCGCACGACAGGACTGTCGAGAAACGCGCCGTTCCAGAATGTAAATCCATAAGTAAAATGTTGCACCCCTTGATCGGACGTTTCATCCGGCCAAGTTGGAGCCCGAAGCAGCGTTAGGCTCATCGTGTTATCGTTGACCGAAATGCCGTACTTGCAGTCGTTCAGCAGGGCGAAGCCGCGGTTTGCCTCTGCAAGGGCAGACCACTTATGCTGAACCACTTCGTAACGGTCCGCATCATGCGGACGCGAAGCATGATTCGGCCTCTTAACGTAACCGAACTGAATTTCCTGCAGGGACTCGTTCGTATGAATGCGGACAGGAAAATCGGCTTTCAGCAGCTTATTCTTTTCGCGCCACTGAACCGTTGTATGGAATTCCACCCGGCGGCTGCCGGCACCCAAGCGGATATCCTGAATCATGGTTGAATGATTCAATTCCCGCTCAACCCGAATATTCGCGAAGAGCGGCCCATTCGCAGTAACGGATACTTTGGCATTTGCGTTCAGCCCGACGGGCGCCAAGCGGTAGCGCCGGTCAATCTCCCAGGCATCGAAATCCGAATTTTGATCCCGGTACATCCGCATGACATTGCAGTGGCCTGCTGCCCATTCCGTACCGGTCTCCTTATCGAAAATCCGCGTGATCTCACCCTTTTCGTTAAATTCAAGCCCGATCCATTCATTCTCCATATGCGATTTACTTACAGAGACTGCCGGCAGAACAGGAACGGCTGGCGCTTCCGGTTCAGTCTTGTACGTCAACCAGCCCATGGAAGGAGCCTCTAGCCGGGCATAGCTGACACCTTCGTGCAATTGCACCGGTAGAGCTGCTCCATTCCTATCCGCAATCCCGTGAACGCCATTAGGTAATGCTGCCAGTTCCCGTCTAGCCCAGGACAGCGAGTTAAATACGGTAACACTGGAGGGCTTTCCGTCCGTGAGCGCATCTCTTGCTTCTGAAGCCATGTCGTACACGTTCTTATTCAATTCCACCAGTTCAAGCTGCGCCTCTTCATGGACACGGTGGATAGATGAGCCCGGCAGAATATCGTGGAATTGGTGCAGCAGCAATACCTTCCACAGACGGTCCAGCTCCCCGTAAGGATAGGTCCGGTTATTAAAATGCTCCGCCGCAGCCCCCCATAGCTCCGCCTCACGGAAGCCTATTTCCGCCTTCCGGTTCAGTTTTTTGATGACCGCTTGTGTTGTATAAGTCCCGCGGTGAGCGGGATAATAGAGCTCACCTACATACTTGGCATCAGGAATGCCCTTTTCGCTCTGATCCCGGAAAAAATCGATGGGCGAGCCGTGCTTCGTCTTGGGGACGCCCTCCAGATTGCCGAGCCTGCGCATAAACTCAAGATCGTCCCGGTTGGAGCCTCCGCCTCCGTCGCCATGCCCGAACTGCGTGAGCCGCGTAGAAATTCCTTCAAGCTGGACGCGGTCTTTCCACTGATGGATTAAGAACGACGGACTGATCCGAATCGGGTAGTAGTCTCCATAGTTGAGCAGGTGCGACAAGATTTGCGAACCATCGATCCCTTCCCACAGAAACGTATTATGCGGAAACGGATCTGCTACATTATCATAAGTACCGAACAATTTAACGGAACCAAAATACTTAATCCCGCAGCCCTTCATGATTTGCGGCAGGTTCCCGGAATAGCCGAACACGTCAGGCAGCCACAGCATTTCGTTGTCTACGCCGAATTCTTCCTTGAAGAAGCGTTTGCCGTGCATCGCCTGGCGGATCAGGCTTTCACCGCTGGTGAGGTTCGTATCCGGCTCAATCCACATGGAGCCTTCGGGAATGATTCTGCCGTCCTTCACCGCCTGTTTGATGCGCGTATACAGCTCAGGATACAGCGTCTTGACCAGCTGGAACAAATAAGGCTGGCTCTGCGTGTAAGTATATTCCGGATATTCGTCCATGAGCGCCAGCTGATTGGACATGGTCCGTGCAATCTTACGCTTCGTCTCCGCAATCGGCCACAGCCAGGCTACATCCAGGTGGGACTGTCCCATAAGGTACAGAGTAGGCGCCGTCGAACCGTTTATACAGGATAAAAGCGGTTTCATAATCTCCCTGCACTGCTTGGCGTTCTCTTCCAACAATTCCTGGCACAGGGTCAGGTCGACCGCCGCAAATACCTGAGTCAGACAACGGTCAATCTCCGCAACGCGGAGAGATTTGACATCGAGATGGTTGCGAAGATCGTACAGGCATTCCAAATCGATAAAAAACTGGTACACTTCTTCTTCAAAAATACAGAGCTGCGACTCTCCGAACATCGGCTGGGAATCCGAATGGCCGGCGTAAGCCTCTGCGACAATCACGAATTGCTCGCCGCTTTTCGCCGAACGGGTTAAGGTTACGTAATGATGGTTAAAGTCCTTTGCACCACTCACAATGCCGTCAACATACACGGTCGCTTCGGACCCAAAATCGAGCATAGCCACCAGCCGTTTGCCTTCGGCCTCCTTCGGAACGATGATTGTCGAGCGGAACCAGCCGTACCCCCACTTCTCCCCCCACGGTTGTCCCGGGGCAATGCTCTGGAACGGTTGTTCTTCCATTTCATGAATGAACAGCTGTTCCTTTGTCGTGAAACCTGAAAACTCCATTGGAGAAACCTTTGTAATCATAAATTGATTTCTTTTATTCAGAAGCTTTTCGGCATGGAATGCAATTTCTTTTTTCTCATTCAAAGCTCTTCTCACATCCTATGGTTTCGTTAACAATCTCTATTAATTTGCTGTTACTCTTTGCGCAGCATCGTTATAAATTTTCAGCGCTTCATCAATGGCGCCCATTTGTTGAACCTTATCAATGAATGCCTGCCAATCATCGAAGCTGCTCTTGCCTGCCACGAATTTGGCCTGTTCTTCCGTGACAAACGTTTTAACCGGGTTCATAATCTCCGAGATCCGTTGGTTTTCATCCCCTGTGAGTTGAATCGAAGGCTCGCTCAGCCAGGAAGGAACATACTCGTTCTCTGGCATTGGTAAGCTCGTCAGGAATTGTGACTTCTCAATCGGCACCTCTTCATATTTGCCGTTAAATACGGTATAGTCTGTCGCGGCAAAATCTACAAACGCTCTTGCGTCATTAACCATCTGCAGGCCAGGGTTATGATTCCGGCTTGCCCGCATGCCGTATTTGTCGCCTTCCAGCCACGGATCTTTGGCATTTTTCAACGAGTCCACAAAGGTCGGAATCCCATTCTCCCCAATCGTATAGGTCGTGCCCTCAATCCCCCAGGTAATGAGTCTGATCATTTCATCCGAATATTGATAATCGATGAATTTGATCAATTCTTCGGGGTTTTTCACTTTTGAACTTAGGCCGAAAGCGGCCCAACCCAAATCAGGAGTATTGCCATTCACCACTTCCTGCCAGGCTTTCCCGTACTTCGGATTGTCAGGATACAGGGAAACTGCAAAAATCTTGCCATCGCCCGCCGTTCTTGTGTACTCGGCCGGAGTGGTAAACCACTGCGTCAGCCACATGAGATTGTCGCCATTCAGCGCTTTTCTTTTCAGCGTATCATCTGTATCTATCGTATACTCCGGATCTAACAGCTTTTCCGCATACAGCTTATTTGCAAATTGGAGCGCATCTTTAAACCCTTCTTCCAGCACCCCATATACATATTTCTCGCCGTTCCAGAAGATTTCGTCCTTGATATGGTTCGCAGAGAACAGCGATCTCAGGCTGTTCCATTTGGTTGCGACGGGATATTTGCCGGGATAGAGTTTTTTAAGGCTTTTGGCAGCCTCATAAAATTCATCAAGCGTTTCCGGAATTCCGATATGATTCGCTTTGAACACGTCATAACGGTAAGAGGACACATTCTGGATGAGCATACCGCGATCCTCGGGGAACCTTGGAGTGGAAGTTTCCATAAAGGTATACATTTCGCCGCCTGCATTCGTTACCCGCTTCATTCCATTTTTGACCTTGCTGATGTAGTTCATATAGTTCGGCATTAAATCTTTATATTGGGCTAATTCGAGAAGCTGGCCCTGACCGGCCATTTCGCTCGTATCATAAAATAACGGCGTCACGAAGAAGTCCGTCAGATCGTCGCTTGCAATCATGAGTTTGACCTTCTCGTCATACTCGGAAGACGGAATATAGTTATATTCAATTTTCACCTTTTTACCCATGTATGCTTCCATACGTTTGTGCCATTCCTTGCCTACGAGACTATTCGGATTATCCACGCCATACGTAGGCAGAGTCACCGAGAAGCGCATCACTTCCTGATTCTCCCCATTGGCGGCAGAATTCTTGGAAGCATTCGAACATCCTGAAAAAATCATCAGCGCGGCCAACCCGAGGATAAGTATTTTCGCCAGCTTGTTCATTTAAGTTCCCCCTAATTTGCACGATAATCGCTTTTTCAACTCTCATCATTAACAATGAACCGGGCATTCAGCTCTTTACACCCGCGCATCGTGAGCTCAGCCTTTGACGGAGCCTACGAATAACCCTTTGGTGAAATGCTTCTGAAAGAAGGGATAGATGCACATAATCGGAAACATAGTAATAATAATGACGCTCATTCGTACCGCCTTCGGATCAAGCGTTTCTCCCGGGGCATTGACAGCAACAGCACCGCCTCCTACCCGGCCTTGAATTGCAGTTGTATCCAGAGTGAACAGATAGTTTCTTAACACCATCTGCAAAGGGTACTTATCCTGATCCCGCAAGTAAATCAAAGCTTCGAACCAGCTGTTCCAGCTTCCGACCAGACCGAACAGAGCAAAGGTTGCAAAAAGCGCTTTTGACAACGGCAGGATGATTTTGAATAGGACTACCAGATCATTCGCCCCGTCGATATATGCGGAGTCCTTCAGCTCAGAAGGAATATTAAGAAAGAAGGTACGGAATAAAAATACATTATAAGCGCTGATTGCACCCGGGAGAATCATGACCCATACCGTGTCTAACAGGTTCAGGCTGCGCATTAGCAGATAGGTCGGAATTAAGCCGCCACCGAAAAACATCGTTATCATCAGGAAGAAGGTTAAAAATTTCTTACCCGCAAATCCAGGAATCGTGAGCGGATACGCCATCATTGCCGTAAAAAGCAGCATGATCCCCGTCGAGCCTGCCGCATAAATAATCGAGTTCAAATACCCTTTAAAAATGTATGGATCATGAAATACCGTCGTGTACGCTTCCAGATTAAACCCCTTAGGCCAAATCGTTACGCTCCCGGAAGAGATGTAATTTGCACCGCTTAGCGATGTCGCGACAATGTGCAGTATCGGATACAGCACAACAACCAGGATGAACAGCATGATAACAACGTTTAACGCATCGAAAGCTCTGGAACCTAGGCTAACCCTTCTCAACTTCTCACCACCTAGAACAAACTTGTCTCGGATACCTTCCGGCTAACCCAATTGGTCCAGTAAAGAATAATAAAGGAAATAAGCGACATGAACATTCCGATTGCAGTTGTGTACTCATATTGCGCACCCAGTATACCTTGACGATAAACATAGGACCCAATGACATCCGCTACTTCGTAAGTCTCAGGTGAATAGAGCAGAATGATCTTCTGAAAATCACTTCCAAGAACTCCCCCCACGGCGAAAATCAGCAAAATGATTGTGGTCGGCTTGAGCGAAGGCCATGTAATGTGCACAACCTTCTTCCACCGGCCTGCGCCGTCTACATCAGCCACATCATATAGCGTTGGATCTATTCCGCTTAATGCGGCAAGGTAGATGATCGTGCCGAACCCGATGCCTTGCCATATACCGGAAGAGATGAAGATGGTCCGGAAAAAATCAGACTCCAAAAGAAACATAACCGGTTCTCCGCCGAAAAAGGCGACAATATTGTTGAACAAGCCGTCTCTGGCCGTAAATTCCTTAAGCATTCCCGCAATAATGACGACCGAAATGAAGTGCGGGAAATAAGATACCGTCTGAACAATCTTCTTAAAGCTCTTGTTCTTCAGTTCATTAAACAGCAGTGCCAATATAATCGGTGCCGGAAATGACCAGAATAAAGTATACAAACCGAGAAGTAAAGTGTTCTTCAAAACCCTAAGCGCCATGGGATCATTAAAGAAAGAAGTGAAGTACTTGAATCCCACCCACTCGCTTCCCCATATCCCCTTGGAAGCGTTAAAATCCTTGAAAGCGATTAAAATTCCGTACATCGGAAAATAGTGAAAAATTAACAGCGTTAGGAAGCCGGGAAGCACCATAAGGTAGAGATAGCGGTGCCTGATAATTCTGGCTATGAAACTGTTATTGCTTGCCTTCACAGATACACCTCCTGACTGTCAACATGTTGTAGTCTGATACGGCTGGTACTAGGCTCACAGATGCGTGAACTCCGTGGTCCAGACCTATTGAAAGCGCATTCATTTTCACCTCCAGATTGAGTTCCCGCATTCGTCGAAACCCGGATGCTTCTGCTTTCCGTTTCATACAGATTAGGCTATCATGATGCCGAAGGTTATTATGCTAAGTAAAAAAATAACACATACTATTTACTGCGTCAATATATAAAATTCAAACATCAATAAGATTGATTATGTATACTATTTGTGAATAATACCGAATTGACGATACCGGTGGGGCGTCAGATTGTGTCTCCGTTTAAACAAGTCGTAGAAGTAGCTAACGTTCTCAAGGCCGATCTCCAAACTGATATCCACGATTTCCATATCCGTGTTCAGCAGCAAATTCTCAGCGTAGGAAATCCTCAATTCATTGATATACTGTGTCGGAGACATCCCGAGATACTCTCGGAACATTCTGCATACGTAGGCATGCGATTTGCCTGACAGTTGGACAAGCGCAGCCGCTCCCCGTGTAAATTGTTCTTTCTTTTTCACATCTCGGCATAGGGCCTTTAACCATTCCGGCTGTCCCGCCGGTTCGAACGGCTCCGCTTCGGCTTTGATGTAACGGGAGAACAGGTCGGTCAAGATGGCTCTTACCTCTGCTTTGATAGCCAGCTTTTTCTCCTGCGGAATCAGACTGAGCTGCTCCAGCCGGTACCGCACATATTCCTTCTCCGTTTTGGACAGCAAGACCGACGGCGGCATGGCCGGCTCAAGAAGCCTTCCACTCGGGAATCCCTCTCCCAAGAAAGCAATCAGGTCGTCCAGGACCTCCCGTTTGAACGACAAATTGACGAACTGGCAATCGCTGTCTGTCGTCTGCTCATAGCAGTGCACATCCCGGTCCCGTATGAACACGAGAGTATTCTCCTGCAACAACTGACGATTGTTGTTAATGACATGCACAACGCTTCCCTTCAGAATAAGAAACAATTCAAAAAAGTCATGGCTATGCATGCCGGTCGTATCGCGCACCGAAGCGATCAGCCGGTAATGGGCCTGTATTTCAGAGTCAATGCCGTTGGCAGCGAGAAGCTTCAACATTGGCGGTATTCCTCCTTGTTCGTATATGTACAACGATAAAGACAAGTTCTTTCCATGTCAAACCACCATAATACATCCAAAATTGGAGCAAGAATCAGGACATAACTATCCATTAGGATAGAATTGTTATTGAAGCCTGAGAGGAGATTGCCGCAAATGAACTTATTGCAACTGCGTCAGCAATTTGAAGCAAACAAACGCATTTATGAAAGCGCCAAGCTTGTATTCCTCGGAGTCGAAGACTTCGATGTCTACAATCCTACAATCCCGTTTGAATGGAACGGCAAGCGCTACATGTATGGACGCCTGGAAAAACGCCATGAGTGGGCAAGGTCCTGGGTCCGCCTGTTTGAGCAGAGCGGTCCGGATGAGTGGACAGCCGTGCCGGACGCAATGATCTATCAGCTTGAAGACCCTTATATTAGCAAGATCGGCAAACAGCTCGTATTGGGCGGTACCCATGTCCGTTACAAGCAGGGACAGATTGATACTTTCTACGGTTACTTCTACAAAGGCTGTGATATCCATGATCTCTTCTACTTCACGACCGGTCCGGATTATATGAAAGACATTCGGCTTGTAGAGCTTCAGGATGGCAGGATCGGCGTCTTCTCGCGACCACGCGGAGAAGAAGTACGCAAGGAATTCGGAAGTGAGTCTTTGGTTGGATTCGCAGTCATCAACAGCCTCGACGACCTGTCTCCGGAGGTTATCGAGAACGCCCCTAATATCCGTGGCCTGTTCCGCAAGGATGAGTGGGGAGGCTGCAACCAGGCCTACTTGCTTGAGAGCGGGAAGATCGGCGTCATTGGCCATATCTGTTATGCTCAAGGAGATATATCGGCCTATATGAACATGGCCTTCGTATTGGACCCGCAGACAAATCAATTCTCAGAATTGAAAATTATCGGCACGCGTCCTTGTTATCCAGATGGTCCCGCCAAGAAACCCCATCTGACGGACTGCGCATTTACCGCCGGCATCGAAATGCGTGCCGATGGCAAGGTCAATCTGTACAGCGGCATCGGCGATTGCGAAGCTGCTCGTATCGTCATCGACTACCCGTTCGGGAAGGAAGGCGCCATTGTTACTATTTAAATGATATACTCAAGCATCGGGCTGCTGGATTGCCAGCAGCTCTCTTTGTTGTCCGTTGACGGCTTTACGGGCTGCAGTAAAGATATTATATCAACTTAATTAAAAAGCATACCTTATTTGACCCCATAGTAATACAGACCTTCATTAAATTCTAATATTTTATGTTATTCAGCCTCATTATTACTTAATTTCCGAGAATTTTCTGCTGATCTGGTAAAAATTTAGCTAAAGCACACTCCAAGTAAGTATACTTTTCAAAATGATGTACGCTATAATTGAGGAAATGCCGATATGAGGTGAACTTACTTGAGCAAGAAGGATTTGGCTCTGCCAAAGTACCAGATGGTTAAAGACTATGTCTTATCCCAGATTGAGAATCAGGAATTTACAGAGGAAGACCGGATTCCTAGCGAGTCGGAATTTTCCAAGCTGCTGGATGTCAGCACGATCACTGTGCGCAAAGCACTCTCAGAGCTGGTGAACGAGGGTGTGATCTACCGTATCAGGGGCAAGGGGAGCTTCGTCGCCAGTCAAGCGGCCATCCCGGAAAAGACCTCGAATCTGGTGGCTTTTGTCATTTCCGGCGTCGAACTGTACGATATTTCGTATATGCAGATCATGAGGGGCATCCAGTCCTTTCTGAGCAAACATGGCTGCAAGCTGATCATTGAATTCGTGGAGAATGACTTTGAACAGGAACGCGAGCTCGTTCTAGGGCTGATTGAAACGGAACTAAGAGGATTACTCATCTATTCCTCTGATCCCGAAGCGGCGAAAGGCTATCTCGGGGAAATCCGAAAAAAAGCGATTCCGTTCGTTATGCTTGATCGTTCGCCTTCCGGCTATCCAGTCAACGTCGTCACATGTAATAACCACGACGGTGCTTATGAAGCAGTAGAATACTTGATACAGCAAGGTCATCGGCGAATCGGATTTGCGGCTTACGACTATCATCTGAGCCCGGAGATTGACAGATATAACGGTTATTGCAATGCCATGCTGAATGCGTCCATTCCAATATCCGAGTCCCTCTTGTTCCTGGAGAAGGAAATGAATCACTCTGCACTTGCACAGCTGATTCAAAGCGGGGAGATGACCGCACTTTTCTGCGCGAACGATAAGCGGGCCCTTGAGGTAATCGAACGGCTGACTGCACTTGATATCCGCATCCCTGAACAAGTATCCCTAATCGGCTTTGACGATTTTGAGAACTCCAAGTTCGCCAGGGTCGCCTTGAGTACAGTGAAGCAATATTTCGACGTCCTCGGCTATGAGAGTGCCAAGCTGCTGTTCGAAATTACCGAAGGCTCATCTTACGGCAACAAGAAAGTCATGCTGCCTACAAGCTTGGTCATACGTGATACCACTAAGCCATTTCAGGGCTAATGGAATATTGGAGATGATCCCCCGGGCGATTCTATCCTGATTATGTTTGAACGCAAGCTTCATACCTGATCTATCAATGGTTTATAGGTGAGCAGCCGGGATCATTAGATTAGGCCGGCCCCCTATCTTAGGGGACCGGCCTATATTTAGAAGAGGTTCACTTGAAAGAAATTGAAGAATGGCTAGGTCACAGCATTATCAGTATAAGATTTTTTTGAAGATTATTTATCTGTCAAAAAGAAAAGCACCCTCCCGAATACTTTCTATTCTTCTGGCACATACTCAATTAATTCTGACAGCTTGCATTGAAACGTATCACAAAGTTTAAATAATCACATGCTTAATTCGCTCCAGGATTTACATTATCCTTTTTATAACCCATGTGCAAAAAAAGACGCATTCACTTGAATGCGCCCTTCACTGTTGCTATGGATGCCGAGGACGGGGGTCGAACCCGTACGGTACTCACGTACCGCAGGATTTTAAGTCCTGTGCGTCTGCCTATTCCGCCACCCCGGCATGGTAGAAGCGTTGATAACGCGACAAGAAATATGATATCACGTATCCGGTGGATACGCAATCTAAATTTCCATTAAGTTTTTGTTTACAGTAAAACGGCCCGATCAGCCGGAGCCAATGGGCCGCTTGCGCTTCCATAAAATGACTAGCGGCGTTCGCCGCTTTTGTTTCTCATACCGGCCAGTCCTAGCAGACCGACCAATCCCAGCCAGCCCCAATCGAAGTCATTGTCGTTGTCTGCAGCGTTGGTAGTTGTAGCGTTAGCCCGGTATCTGCCAGTCTGCGTAGTATTGGATAGTGGAGAAACGTTGTTGTTGTCTCCGCCACGGTTACGCATGGTCCCAGTGGTTCCAGTAGTGCCAGTTCCAGTGCCAGTGGTTCCAGTAGTGCCAAAACCAGCGGTTCCAGTGCCAGTGGTGTTATTCATCATGGTGTTGCCCTGCTCATTCATCATACGGGTGCCTGTTCCAACCGCTCCAGTTGTACCGGAAGCAGTAGATGCATATCCTACGCCAAGCAGACTCATGGACAATACGGTACCGCAGGCAAAGCTTGTTAGCAGCTTATTCAAGATGTTGTACCCCCTTGTGTGGTTTGTCCCTGATAATTTCCCCCTGCGGCGTAGAATCTATGCAAGAAATTTTATACGGTCACCACATTTACCGTCTTGCTGGCAGGATCATAAGTCACCTTGGCTCCAAGCGCTTCCGCCAATGCCCGTATTGGAACGTAAGTAGTTCCGTTATCCAGCACTCCGACTGTAAGCTTCACTCCGTTCAGAGTGACCGAAACCTCCACATCCTTGTTCACTTCATCCTCACCCCCGTTGATCCTTTTCAGAGCCTCCTCCACTTGATCTGCGGCCGGACGGCGGCCTGCCTTCAGCTCTTTAATACTCAGTCCAAAAGCCAGCTGAAAATGGGAATAATCCTTAAAGGAAGTCCAGTCTCCACCCCATTCAAGTCCCAGCTTCTTGGCTTCCTGTACGACTTCTTTCCAGTCTGCAAGCTTGTCTCCGTCCCCATCCCGGCTCATGTCCCAGGAGATGTTCTGTCCATCCGGCAGCAGCAGCGCGAAGTCCATCGCCAGGCCGTAATTATGAAAGCTGCTGCCTCCCCGCGCGTTGGTTACAATCGCCCCCTTCTTGGTTCGGCCCTGCGCATACAGGGCATTCTGTTCAGCTATGGTCCGCAAGCCCTGGGTGATGACAATCGGGATGCCCCGCGCATAACACCGCTGTATCAAAACATTGGCAGCCGCCAGCAGGACGGGATGCAGACCGCCAAGACGGGCTGCCGATTTGCTGTTCACCTGATCCAAAGTCAGCATTTGATCACCCCCTGGTATAGTAAATGCCTTCTATTCCTCCGTTGCTTGTACGCTTTTCCCTGATTGTACAAGAAAAACCCCGAACACGACCCGGGGCTTTTGTATCTTTATGGATTACCGTTTTCATGGATGGTTCCCGTCCTAACAGGCCAATATAAAAGTGAAAGGTGGGAAAACCTAATGGAAATTCACAGTGACAGCTACAAGGTGGCAGCCTTGAGCGACCAGGGGGACGCGGTGGAGATCATCCGCCAGGCAGAAGCAGCCATAGCCCAAATCAACGGGAACAAACCGGTGACCCTGATCGCTTATGAGAGAACAGAGCCCAACTCCCCTAAATAATACAGGACTGGTTCAGCAAAAAAAGACCTGCTGCCTCAGACGATGTACGCTTCGACAATATCATCGACCTGAATCCACTTCCATTCCTCCGCCCACTGCAGCTTGAACTCACGCGAGTGGGTGTGAATGGAAGTCACAAAGCCGTTCAGCTGCTTATTCCCAAAAGGATCAAACAAGACTACGGTTACCCGGACATGGCTCCGCAGCGACAGCGCCAGCGTACATTCAATTTCCTCCAGCTTCTGCTCATCCAGAAGGGGCTTTTCCCGGTGCTGCATCTCCCGTTCATCTTTATGTATCCGGCTTTTATGCTCTGGCAGCAGCATCCTGCTGCTCTCCCACAGGCCGTACCCCTCCAGCTTCTTGCCCATTATGTTTTCCTCCTTCCAGGGATGACCTGTTTTCATTTCAGCGATTGCGCTCCACAATAATCGAACGTATGTTTGTATTATATGCGTATTCCCGCTTTTTAACAATCAGAAAAAAATGTCAGAACCGCAAGCAAAAGGCGCCCACAGTGTCCGCTGTGCAGCGCCTTTTGCTTGTCCAATGACAAGTAAGCCTTGTTTCTTACCTTAGCAGGGTTTCGCTTATTTAATCTCTGTTACGGAAGTTCCCTTACCGGTCTGCGGATTTACCTGGATATCTGTTTTGCCTGTATTGGCTTGGCTGTCTGTATCCGCCTGAGAATCCGCTGCAGTCCCGCTTCCTGTACCGGCCAGTGTGTCCGTAGCCGCACTTCCCGGTTCTATCAGACCTGCTGCCACTCTAGCCTCATTCAGCTTGGAGATGCCATACAGCATCGCCACATCTGCCTGTTGGTTCATGTCCTGGAATTCCTCGGCAGTAACATCGGGAGAAACCGCACTTTTCGAGGCTTTTTCCTTGATGGAATACGCACTCTGGAACGCAATGGCCGATTCTTTAAGCAGCTTCCGGATGTCCTCCGGCAGGCTGTTGGAGATCTTCACATCCTTGACTTCTTCAGCGATATCCGAAGCGGTGTCCTGAAATTCATCCACTGCCTTCTCCATCTCGCTGTCACTCGCTTTTCCTGTGGAGTACGAAGTTAAGGTTGTGTTGAATGCCTCCAATGAGGACTTGCCCATTTCATCGAACTTTGACATTTCATTATAAAAGTTTTGTACGTTCTCCTGCACCTCTTCATGGGAAGCAGGCACTGAGTTATTATTGCTGCAGGCGCTTAGAATGCCAACCATCATCAGCAAAGCTGCCAGTAAGGCTTGTCTCATATTAAGTATCCCTCCACTTAACAGAATAATAGCGAGTTTTGTAAAGTGCAACTGAAAATAATGTTAAAATAGCAGAGATGAAACTTATTGCAGAATTGAAGCGTATTTCGGGCAAGTACAAACAACAAAGATCCCCAGTAGTGACTGGAAATCCTTGTTATACTATAATGATTTCAACATGAATAATAGAGAGGAAGATAGCTTATGCCTTACTGCACAAGCTGCGGCGCGGAATACAAGCAAGGTGCTAAATTTTGCGGAGAATGCGGCGCAAGCACTACCGGGGGCGCAGCTGCACCTGAACGCCGGGCGGCATCCGGAGCAGCACCAGGTTCCGGCTCGGGACCTGAAACAAAGCTGTGGCAGGGCAAGCCCGCAGGCATTTCCGACCGCCTCAAAGGCATCGTGCGCCTGAATACAACCACATACACCATCACCAGCCAGCGCATTATGGTCAAAACCGGGCTGATCGGGAAAGACGTGGAAGAAATCGAGCTGCTGCGGGTCAATGATTTTTCTGTGGACCAGTCCATCCCCCAGCGTATTCTGGGTATCGGAACACTTACAATATTCTCGGATGACGCTTCGTCGCCGCAGCTGCTTCTCCACAGAATCCGTCATCCCCAGACGGTGAAGGATGTGCTGCGCCAAGCTGTACGCGATGAGAAAATCGCCAACAATATCAGCTACCGGGAGCAAATCTAACCCGCTGGCCAACCTTATTTAGGGAAGAGAGATCGCCCCGGCCGGAATGAGGCTTTTCACTTGGCTGGGGCTTTCCCACATCAGCACCACCCGCGCATCCCCCTGGTTCTCATAGCACTCCACCTACTGCCCGTTCAGACCCGGCATGGGTGCAGCTTCAGTTATTGAAGCATACTGCGCCACCTTCGCCGCGTATTCCTCTCTGGTGAGCACAAAGGAATTCTTCATAAAAGCCTTGATGACTGCATCGCTGTTCTTCTCATACAGCAGCTTCCCCCAGTTCATCTGGTAAGACCATTTATTCTGGGTTTTGGCCAGCACCGCCGGGGATGGGAGTTCCCCGTTCTCGCCTATGGCGATCAGCTTGCCGCGGCCCAGATTCCACATGGCATCATGGTGGCTCTTCTTGAAATCCGCTTCATAGATATCCAGAGCCAACACATCCACCTTGCCGGCGCCCGGGTAATAGTCCTTTGGCTCATCAGACCACTGGTTTTTGGCATTAGGGCTCCACACCCACAGCAGATTATGCAGCTTATGATACGCTGTGTACCGGTCGAACATGATGTTCCACAGCTTGCTGAACGAGCTTTTCTGGCCCCACCAGAACCAGCCGCCGTTCATCTCATGGTACGGACGCCAGAGTACCGGCACGCCTGCATTTGCAAGCTTTTTCAAAGACTGGGCGGTCTTGTCCAGCTCCGCGATCAGCTTTTTGTACTGAGCGGTACCCGGAGTGATATATTTGGCAAAATCCGCTTCGCTAAGACTCATCGAGACATTCGACCAGGCCGGAGCGGTCCCCGGCAAATTCTCATGATAGCTCATGGTGACGATTCCGCCCGCCTTATGCCACCGGATTGCGCTGTCTACCACGGCCTGCCGCTGAATATCGATTTGTTGCGCCGTCTGATTATCAATCGCTCCCAGCTCATAGCCGTGGAGTGCGGCATATTGTCCGCTGGTCACCTTGAGCTTGCCGCTGAATTCATCCGGGCTCTCCAGATAATCATGCTGCCCGCTGATAATTCCTTGTCCCTGTAAGCGGTATAACGTTTTTAGCAGCTTCCGGGCCGGAGACGCAAGCGCAGCATCTGCAGGGGACATCTGCACATTCCGGAATGCCGCCTGCCACTGTACATCCCCGACCAGCCGTGATGCGGAATCCAGCAAATCCCGAATGCGCGATTCCATCTCTTCCACCATCCTATCCCTTTTTTCTACATCATACGGGGAACTGTCGGACAAGTGCACGGCGAATCGACATAAAATCGGCGTATCCTCCCTTCTTTTGCTAAGTTCACTATTCTAAAGGAAGCAATAATTAAGCTATACTGATTAAGTCTACGCTTATAATAGCAGCGGCTCACAGCTAAAGCTTAGGCTTTCAGCCATTTTTGTACGAGGCTGTATTCTGGAGCATAGCTAACCCAATTGTAGGAGGCAGCAACGTGAAGTCCAAGAAATTCATCCCAAGTCTCATCATCACCGTGCTGCTCTTGATTGCCGCTTATTGGTTCGAACAGAACGGCGATCTGCCCGGCAGCCGGCCGGCTGCAGAAGAAACAGACGTTGTCCAGTTGATGTTCCCGAGCGACCGTTTCCCGGAGACGGCCCGGCACATTCAGGACGCCATCCGCAGCGGAGAGTCCAGTATCTGCACCATTGACCGGCAGGAAGCAGACGACAACCGCAAGGAATCTCTGAAAGGGGTTCCCACCAAAAAAGGCTATGACCGTGACGAATGGCCGATGGCCATGTGCGAGGAAGGCGGCAGCGGGGCCGATATTGAATACATAACGCCCAGCGACAACCGGGGGGCCGGAAGCTGGGTTGGCAACCAACTGGAGGGACTTCCCGATGGTACGCGGGTAGAATACATACTCAAGTAACGGGGATTATGTAAATGATCCCGATTACCTGCCCGATCAGCTTTTCCATATCTCTGCGCCCATATTGACCCCTCCCCTATAAAGAAACAGGAACATTTGAATGCATCACATGAGAACGAATGTTCCTTATGCAACAATACAGATAAAAGGCGTAAAATAGGTGGGATATTATTCCACACGCGGAGAGCCAGGGTGTTCTATATCTGTTATCGGGGAAAAAAACTGTATGGGCCTATGTCTGAGGAGGAGGCCTTAAAAGAATGGTTTGCGCTTGCAGGAACGGTCAAAGAACTGTATATCATTGAGACGGATGAGGCCACAGGAAAAATCAAACGCCAGATCGGACCTTCTGTCCGCAGGAAAAAGAAATAGCCCTATCCGGCAATTCGCCAGACAGGGCTGCACTCACTGATCGAATGTTTAGAATATACAGGCTTTAGTGATAATAACCAGCAAAATGAACAATACCAGAATCGCACCTGTTGAAGTAAAAGGACTGCACACCGGCATTGGAGGGCCTTGATTCACTCCACCTACATTATTGCCACATCCGCAACCATAATCTGCTCCCATCATTCATTCCTCCTCACAAATATTGACTACAGCACAGAATATGTAGAAGGCAAACATGCCGTATGGGCCAATTGGCAAAGAAATACCATTCACCTAATCAATTGCGCCCGTGGAGTCGATATACTAAGGGAAGCCATAAAACTAAGCTTTTGCAGTTGAGGCGGGTTTTACGGAGTTCAGGGCATAACGCTCACTAACTTTGTTCAGGAGGTGCGAAAATGGATGTTGCCGCTCTATCGGTATCGATGAACCAGGCCAGTCTGAAACAGGCTGTAGGCCTTCAGGTGCTTAGCATTGCCAAGAATCAGGCTGAAATCCAGGGTCAGAATTTAACGCAAATGCTTGCACAGAGCTTGGACCCAAACTTAGGAAAAACACTTGATATTAAGGTTTGATTGCTTTATGCTTAGATACATAAGAACACAGGTTCGCGGAACCCCCTAAGCCCCTTTGGGCTTTTCTTTTGACCATAAATACGAACATACGATCTTATATCTGAGGTGAATCGCATGCATTCCTATTATCAAATGACTGCTCTGGAGAAGTGGACGGAGGATTTGTATGAACGGCTGGACATCAAGAAGCCGGAACAAATATCAATTGCATATATTGCCGAACGCCTGAATATCTGGGTTCATTATCTGGATGTGAGGAGTAAAGGGATTGAGGCCTCTGCCGGCATGTACAGCATGTTCATCGATAACCGGCTTCCTGAAGAACTGCAGCGCCTGGAATTTCTGCATGAGCTTTGCCACCTGCTCCGTCATGCCGGCAGCCACACACTGATGCCTGAGCAATTCACGCAGGCAGAGAAGGATGAATCAGAGCGGTTTATTCTGTATGCGGCCATGCCTTACTCCATGATCTCGAAGATGATACTGCCCGAACTGCGGGAAGATGCGATTCAAGAGCTTGCTGCAACCTTTCAGGTCCCGCTCGAGCTGGCACTGCAGCGGATTGACCAGATTCAGCGCCGGGTATTTCAGGGGCAGCTGATTGCTGTGATGGAGCGGAACGAGGACAGAAAATTAATCCACAGACATATTCGGTAAATGCAGCGGGGATAATAATACACATCATGCAGAGCAGTGCCTCCAGACTAAAAGGCGAAATTAACCCGTAAGGGGGAGCAGTATGGAAGCCATCCAAGTTATCCAGCTATTATTGACCCACCCGGATTACAGTGTGGACGCAGTACACCCCGAAATTCCGGATTTTGTCGGCATCGAAGCCATTGAAGTAGATCATGAAACCCAGACCTTCTCCATTCTATTGCAGGAGCCGCAAGATGATTGATGTCTTAACTATAAGGAATACAATCTGGCCGTTGAACCCAAAAATGCCCCTGCCGTTATCCGGCAGGGCCCATCTATATGAATCAGGGGAACCTTATGAAGCAGGCCTGAATCATACACGTTGAGACCGCCCAATCTCAGCTATCATCCCCTCCGTCAACAGTTTGTCATTTTTTATAACATAAATATGTTTTTGTCAGGTCAAATCCGTGTAAATAATACTATAATCGCAAAAACCTGAGTATTTTTTACATAATTATGCATTCATTATGTATTTAATGTGATTATATATACCGCAAGCATCTAGACAAGGAGATGACAGTATTTGGAAATAAGCCTGCCACACGATATCCCTCTGCTCGTTTCTATTCCGGTAGCCAAAGCGTTTTACCCTTTCCCGATTTATTTCCTGCGTCTTGCCGCTCCTGCCCCCTATGACAAGAGCATATCCAGAATCCTCAACTCACTGAACGAAAACAACTATTCTTCTATTGATAAAGTGCAGAATGCCACGATCGGAGAACTGAGACGGGTTAGAAATTTCGGTGAAAAAGGACTTGTTATCCTTCTCGAGCTCTTGCAAACCTTATCCCGGCAGCCTGAATTAGTACTCGAAACCGATAAGCTTGATCCCAGCCTCCGTGCTGAACTTGAGCATCTCAAACAGGTGATGCCTGTAAGGCTGCAGCTGCTGGATATTGGAATCGAAGTATAATTATAGACCAAGAATGATAACGCCAAGCGTCATATACATAAAAAGAAACAGCTAATTGTCCTTTTTTAATCGCGGCGGTTCTTTAGGATCAAGCTGTGTCCAGTCTGAAGCATCTCTGTCTGTGAAAATATATTTAGTATTAGGCTCATCAGCAAATATTACATATACAGGAAATTTAGGCATAGAACTAAACTTAGCTTTAACACTCACTATATCAGATTCAGAATACCCCTCTACAGTAATTTCCCAAGATGAAATTGAGCTAGAATCCAGAGGATATTTCAACTCCGTGACAATGTAGCCATTTCTGATTTTACCGCTTTTTCTAACCTTCCGCTTCTATTTCTTTACAGACCTCAACATAGCAAAAACCCCTTGCTAGGCAAGGGGTTTTGAGAAGTGGGCCCTACAGGACTCGAACCTGTGACCAATCGGTTATGAGCCGACCGCTCTAACCAACTGAGCTAAGGGCCCGGATCTAGGATTCCGTATATACAATGGCTGTCTGAGAAAATAAAAATTGGTTGCGGGGGCAGGATTTGAACCTGCGGCCTTCGGGTTATGAGCCCGACGAGCTACCGGGCTGCTCCACCCCGCGTCAGTAATCATATTCAAACAGCGACAATAGATAATATACATCATATCCGGGTCAAAAGTCAAGGATGATTTTGGTTAATGAGTCAGGGAAGGAAACGTACCCCATACCGCCCCTTGCGCGAACGGTATATTTCCACAAAGCGCGGGTCATGGTAGCCGTAGATCCAGCCGTCCTGCTCCAGCCTTTTGGCCAGGCAGCCTGCTTGAAATCTTGTCCTGAACAGCTTAGCAAAGTAGATCCAATTCATCGTCCCCTCTTCTCCTTTTCACAAGTGATGTCCTTCCGCTTGATGTCCTTCCGCTGTGAAGTTATTATACCCCGTTTCAGAAGAAAACCTTAGGCCGAACCGGGAAGAGGGGCTGCCAAATTCTGTGTGGGTGTACTTCAGACTGAAAATCCCTCACTGCTGAAGTGAGGGATTCGTATGCAATATGTCTATCCTAGATTCCTACTTCTGCACACCAAACGATGCCGGATCTTTACGCCAGGATTGCAACAACTCTACATCCGTGTCAGCGATAGTTCCCTGGGCCAGGGCCACATCAATCAGAGTGGTATAGTTGGACAGGGTCTGCAGCGGCACACCTGCTGCCGCGAACGCTTCGGCGGCACGGTCCAGCTCATAGCTGAAAATAGCCAGCACAACCAGCGGAATGCCCCCTGCTTCCTGAACAGCCTGAGCGGCCTTGATGGAGCTGCCGCCGGTGGAGATCAGGTCCTCGATTACGACAACCTTCTGCCCTGGGGAGATCAAGCCTTCGATCTGGTTCTGCTTGCCGTGGCCTTTGGCCTTGTCACGGATGTAAGCCATCGGCAGGTTCAGCTTGTCCGCTACCCAGGCCGCATGCGGAATGCCCGCAGTAGCTGTGCCTGCAATAACTTCAGCATCCGGGTAGGTGCTGGCAATCGTCTCGACGAAGGCGTCAGCGATGTAGCCCCGGACTTCCGGGAAGGACAGTGTCAGGCGGTTATCACAGTAGATGGGGGATTTGATGCCGGAGGTCCAGGTAAAAGGGTCCTGCGGACGCAGCGCTACCGCACCGATCTTCAACAGGTAACGGGCAATTTGTTCACTTTTATTCAATAATGGGCTCATGCTTGGGTCATCTCCTCAATAATGGTTAGTGCGGCTTGGCGCGGGTCTGCCGCCGCCGTAATCGGGCGTCCGACAACCAGGAAGTGGCTGCCCTGGCGGATCGCTTGACCAGGTGTCATGACACGGGACTGGTCGTCCAGGGAAGCTCCGGCAGGACGAATCCCAGGGGTCACTATACGGAAGTCCGGGCCGCAGGCAGCAGCGATGACTGCTGCTTCCTGCGGGGAGGCCACAACGCCGTGCAGGCCCGCCTCGGCCGCCAGCTTGGCATACCGCACAACGGTGTCCGTTACCGTCCCGGATATACCGATCTCACTGTTCATCATCTCCTGGCTGGTGCTTGTAAGCTGCGTGACTGCGATAATGAGCGGAATATGCAGCGATGGATGCAGGCTGACTGCCTTGGCCGCACCTTCGAGCGCAGCAGCCATCATCGCCGTGCCCCCGGCGGCATGCACATTGAACATATCCACGCCCAGCAGGGTCAGGCTCTCTGCTCCTCCGCGCACCGTATTGGGGATATCATGCATTTTGACATCCAGAAAGACAGAATAGCCGTGCGCCTTCAGCTCTCTGATGAAGTCGGGGCCCGCTGCATAAAACAGCTGCATGCCCACCTTCATATAACATGGAATGCCTTCGAGCTTCTCGATTAGCAGCCTCGCCTGGGCCACATCCGGAACATCGAGGGCAACCATCAGCCGCCCGGCCATTTCCTCGCGCTTTTCAACTTGTGCGACCGTCTCATGCCCATGCTGTGCGGCAGTCTGCTCCATTCGCCGATCCTCTCCCTTTGTCATCGTTCAACGCTCCTTGCCATGCGGTACACCGCATGTTTTATTTTCGCATAAGGGTATGTTCTTTCCGGGAATTTGTCCCCGGGCACAGCGGAACGGTCTGCGCTAACGCAAACCGTCCCTGTAGCGGCCCCGAAAGGCAGCCTAGTTCAATTCATCCATTATTGTCCGACAAAAGCGGGCATCGACTGCGACGAGAAGTTGATCGTCTGGAGCATTCTCAGCAGTGCAGTTACGGTATCGAGCGAAGTCATACATACGACGCCGTTCTCTACCGCTTCGCGGCGGATGCGGAAGCCGTCGCGCTCCGGTGTTTTGCCCTTGGTCAGGGTATTGAAGACGAAGTTGGCTTGACCGCCGCGAATCAGATCAAGGATGGTCGGCTCTCCCTCATCCAGCTTATTGACGTTCATCACGTTCAGGCCCGCTTGTTCAAGCGCATGCGCGGTGCCGCCGGTGGCAATGATTTTGTAGCCCATGGCATGGAAGCCCTTCATCAGCTCTACGGCTTCGGCCTTGTCTTTGTCCGCTACCGTAACGATGATGGCTCCGGTCGTCGGAATCTTCATGCCTGCTCCGATCAGCCCTTTGTAGAGGGCTTTGGCATACAATTTGTCGCGGCCCATCACCTCGCCGGTCGATTTCATTTCCGGTCCGAGGGTAGGCTCTACTCTGCGCAGCTTGGCAAAAGAGAACACCGGCACTTTGACCGAAACATAGTCGCTCTCCGGCCACAGGCCTTCCGTATAACCCTCCTCTTTCAGCTTGCCGCCGAGAATGGTTTTGGTGGCCAGATGGGCCATCGGAATGCCGGTCACCTTGCTGAGGAAAGGCACCGTACGCGAGGAGCGCGGGTTGACCTCGATGACATATACTTCATTTTGATAGATAACAAACTGGATATTTACCAGCCCGATGGTTTTCAGTTCTTTGGCAATCTTGATCGTGATATCCGCAATCTTCTGCTTCAATCCTTCATCCAGATACTGCGGAGGATATACGGCGATTGAGTCGCCGGAGTGAACGCCTGCGCGTTCAACATGCTCCATAATGCCCGGGATTACTACCGTCTCGCCGTCGCAGATGGCATCGACTTCAACCTCTTTGCCCAGCATGTAACGGTCGATCAGCACCGGATGCTCCGGATTGACCTTCACGGCTTCTGCCATGTAATTCAGCAGTTCCGTATCATTGTACACAATTTCCATCGCACGGCCGCCCAGCACATAAGAAGGACGTACCAGAACCGGATAACCGAGCGATTGTGCAGTATCTACCGCTTCATCGATGTTGATGACTGTCTTGCCCTTCGGTTGGGCAATATCCAGACGGGCCAGCAGAGCTTCGAACTTCTTGCGGTCCTCGGCTTCGTCAATGCTGTCCAGGCTGGTGCCCAGGATATTTACCCCCGCAGCCGCCAGTGGTGCAGCCAGATTAATTGCCGTCTGTCCGCCAAACTGGACGATGACGCCGATAGGATTTTCCTGAGCAATAACGTTCATGACATCCTCAAAGAACAGCGGCTCAAAATACAACCGGTCCGAGGTATTGAAGTCCGTAGAAACTGTCTCCGGATTGTTATTGATAATTACAGCTTCATAGCCGGCTTTTTGAATCGCCCAAACCGCATGTACTGTAGAATAGTCGAATTCGATGCCCTGGCCGATACGGATCGGACCGGAGCCCAGCACGATGACCTTCTGCTTATCGGAATGAATAACCTCATTCTCTGTTTCGTAGGTCGAGTAATAGTATGGCGTAGAGGCTTCGAATTCAGCGGCGCAGGTATCCACCATTTTGAATACCGGAACCAGCCCCTGCTGCAGACGCAGCACCCGCACATCGGATTCCTTCGTCTGCTCAAGGCCAGGACGGCCCTCGGCGCGGATCTCGGCAATCGCACGGTCAGTGAAGCCCTTGCGCTTTGCTTGATAGAGTGTTTCCGGCGACAGTGCTGCTTCGCTGCGGATCACCTCTTCAAAGTTCACCAAGCCTTCGATCTTGGAGAGGAACCACCAGTCCACGCTGGTAATGTCCTGAATCTCCTGCAGGCCATAACCACGGCGGAATGCTTCAGCAATCAGGAACAGGCGCTCATCATCCGCTTTGGCAAGTCTTGTGCGCAGCACACTGTCTTCCAGCTGCTCTGCTCCAGGAAGTCTGAAGCGGTGGATGCCGATTTCCAGGGAACGGATCGCCTTGTGAATCGACTCTTCGAAGGTACGGCCAATCGCCATAACCTCACCGGTTGCTTTCATCTGCGTACCCAGCTTGCGGTTCGCATAGATGAATTTGTCAAACGGCCAACGCGGAATTTTGCTGACGATATAGTCCAGTGTCGGCTCAAAGCAGGCATACGTCTGGCCGGTAACCGGATTGACGATTTCATCCAGCGTGTAACCCAGGGCGATTTTGGCCGCCATCTTGGCAATCGGATAACCGGTCGCCTTCGACGCCAGCGCCGAGGAACGGCTGACACGCGGGTTCACTTCAATCACATAATACTGGTAGCTCTGCGGATCGAGCGCGAACTGCACATTGCAGCCGCCTTCGATGTTCAGCGCACGGATAATCTTCAAGGAGGCGCTGCGCAGCATCTGGTACTCACGGTCGGACAAGGTCTGGCTTGGCGCTACGACAATACTGTCGCCTGTGTGTACGCCAACCGGATCAAAGTTCTCCATGTTGCAGACCACGATACAGTTATCGTTCGCGTCGCGCATTACCTCATATTCGACTTCCTTCATGCCGGCGATGCTCTTCTCCACCAGACATTGTCCGATCGGGCTGTAGCGGATACCTGCTTTGACGGTTTCACGCAGTTCTTCCTCGTTGTCGCAAATCCCGCCGCCGGTTCCGCCCAGCGTGTAAGCAGGGCGGACGATCAGCGGGTAGCCGATTCCGGCTGCGAAGCCCATGGCTTCCTCCACACTGGTGATGATCGTGCTTTCCGGTACCGGCTGTTCCAGCTCACGCATCAGCTCGCGGAACAAATCGCGGTCCTCAGCCTTCTCGATGGATTCCAGCTGCGTACCCAGCAGCTTCACGTTCTCCTGCTCCAGCACGCCTGCGCGGGCCAGTTCCACAGCCATATTCAGTCCGGTCTGTCCGCCCAGTGTTGGCAGCAGTCCATCGGGACGCTCCTGGCGGATAATTGCGGTCACAAATTCAAGGGTAATCGGCTCGATGTATACCTTGTCGGCCATATTTGTATCAGTCATAATGGTGGCCGGATTGCTGTTGATCAGCACAACCTCTACGCCTTCTTCTTTCAGTGCCTGGCAGGCCTGGGTTCCGGCATAGTCGAACTCGGCGGCCTGGCCGATGACGATCGGGCCCGAGCCGATCACGAGGATTTTCTTAAGCTTATCGTTCTTTGGCATGTTATAGAGCTCCTTTCACGGCTTCACGCTGCGGTGTAATAGTTGGTGCCGTGATTCTGGCGTTGGCCGCAAGCTGCGCCTGGCGCGAGCCTGCCGGTGTCTTGGCCTTGTGATCGGCAATCATTTGCAGGAAACGGTCGAACAAATAGCTGCTGTCATGCGGTCCCGGCGCCGCTTCCGGATGGTATTGCACCGAAAATGCAGGGTAACGGGTATGTTTTAATCCTTCAACGGTCTTATCATTGTTGTTGATGTGCGTCACTTCAAGATCGGTTTTCAGCACAGACTCCTCGTTAACCGTGTAGCCGTGGTTCTGGGAGGTGATGAAGCAGCGTCCGCTTTCGAGTTCTTTTACCGGATGGTTGCCGCCGCGGTGGCCGAATTTTAGCTTCTCTGTATCCGCACCGCAAGCCAGTGCGAACAATTGATGTCCGAGGCAGATGCCGAAGATCGGATATTCGCCGAGCAGCTCGGAGATCGTCTTCACGGCGTAAGGCACATCCTTCGGGTCCCCGGGGCCGTTGGAGAGCTGAATGCCGTCCGGATTCAGGCGGCGGATCTCATCGGCGGTCACATCATGCGGCACAACAACCACATCGCAGCCGCGGTTGTTCAGTTCACGCAGAATACCGGTCTTTGCGCCGTAATCGACAAGCACGATCCGTTCCTTGGTGCCAGGGCTGTTATAGGCTGCAGTGGTAGAGGTACGGGCCACCTGATTGCGCAGCTCTTCAATGGTTGTGTCCCCCATCATTTCCATGAGCTCTTCCACACGCTTATTGGAGGTGGTAAGGATCGCCTTCATGGTGCCGTAATGGCGGATAATGCGGGTGAGCATCCGGGTATCAATCTCGCTGATTCCGGGAATGCCATATTCCTTCAGCAAGTCGTCTACGCTGTATTCGGCGCGCCAGTTGCTGGGCACCGCCTCATGGCGGCGCACGACAAAGCCGTGCACGAATGGACGCACAGATTCGAAATCATCGCGGGTGATGCCGTAGTTTCCGATCAGGGGGTAAGTCATGGTCACGATCTGGCCGCAGTAGGAAGGGTCCGACAGCACCTCCTGATAACCCGTGATCCCTGTGTTAAAAACAACCTCGCCCGTCTTCTCGCCTTCCGCACCAAATGCGGTGCCAGTGAACAGCGTTCCGTCCTGAAGCAGCAATCTCGCCTGCATTTCCTTCCACTCCTTCTTGTTTCTGTAGTCTGGTTCTTATGTCTGGCCTCAATTAACCGGAGCAGGCGCGCGAAAATGCCGCCGTATGTCAACCTGCCCCATACAGCCGGCAGCTTCGCTCTACCCGTCCGTCCGTTATTCTTCAGTCCATACAGCTGTGCCGTTAACCCATGTCTTGACCGGCCAGCCTTTAAGCTTCCATCCGCCAAAAGGTGTATTGCGTCCTTTGCTGGCAAACGAAGCGGGATCAACTTCCTTTTCTTCCGTAAGATCAATCAGGGTCAGGTCCGCAGGCAGCCCAACCGTGAGGCTGCCTGTATTCAGCCGGAATACCCGGGCCGGATCAGCCGTCATGCGCTGTACCAGCAGCGACAGGTCCCATTTGCCGGTTGCGACAAAAGCGGTATACAGCAGCGGAAATGCGGTCTCAAAGCCTACGATGCCGAATGGCGCAAGCTGCATGCCTTTGGCTTTTTCTTCTTCGCTGTGCGGCGCATGATCGGTAACGATGATATCGATTGTACCGTCCAAAAGCCCGGCGATGCAGGCTTCCACATCGCGGCGCGAGCGCAGCGGCGGATTCATTTTCCAATTGGCATCCATTCCCGGAATGTCTTCCTCCGAGAGCAGCAGATGATGCGGGCATACCTCTGCGGTCACCTTGATGCCGATTTCCTTCGCCTGGCGGATGAGCCGGACCGATTGCTCTGTGCTGACATGGCAGACATGGTAGTGTACCCCGGTTGCTTCAGCGAGCAGAATATCACGTCCGACATGGATAGCCTCCGATTCATTCGGAATCCCCTTCAGTCCATGCTTGTCGGCAAAAGTGCCTTCGGCTACCGCGCAGCCTTCCACCAGCGAGTTGTCCTCGCAGTGGGCAATGACCGGCATATCCAGGCCTGCTGCGATCTTCATCGCATCCTTCATCATCTGGGCGCTTTGCACACCCACACCGTCGTCCGTGAAGCCAATCGCTCCAGCCTCTTTCAAGGCGGCAAAATCAGTCAGCTCGCGTCCAAGCTCGTTCTTCGTAATGGCTGCATATGGCAGCACCTTCACCAGTCCGGCTTCAGCGGCTTTATCCTTCACGAACTGTACAATTTCCGGACTGTCCGTTACCGGACGCGTATTCGGCATGCAGGCGATGGTAGTGAATCCGCCCTTGGCAGCTGAACGCGCCCCAGTCTCAATGGTTTCCTTATGCTCAAAACCCGGCTCGCGCAGATGCACATGCATATCGATCAGCCCCGGAATCAGCAGCCTGCCTTCCGCTTCAATGATCTCTCCGGCTTCATCCACAGCCTCGCTGCCGTTCTTGATCGCTGAGATAACTCCATCCTGCACTACGATATGTTTGCGCTCCAGCACGCCTTCCCCATTCAGTACACTGGCGTTCTTGATGATCACGGTTATGATTCTCCTTTTACCCGCAGGCCGCAGCCGCGAGTTCTGTAGTTATTATATAATAAAAATTCATCTTTGTGTATAATTATTAAAGAGATTATGTCAGGTTTTTTAGTGTATCGCTCTTTCAATTACGGCCATGCGCACAGGCACGCCGTTAGCCATCTGAGGGAAAATCCGCGATTTGTCGCTTTCCACCACGGCGTCATCAATTTCGACATTCCGGTTCACCGGTGCAGGGTGCATGATAATTGTATTCTTGTCCAGTTTCGCGGCACGTTCTTCCGTAAGTCCGAACTGTTTCCGGTACTCATCTGCGGACTGCAGGATACCTGAGGCATGGCGCTCCAGCTGCACCCGCAGCATCATGACCACATCCGCTTTCAGCGCTTCCTCCATGGTTACATAAGGGGCGAACTCGGCAAGCTCGGGAGCTTTCATATTATCGGGAGCGCAGAACTGGACCTTGGCCCCCATCTTCGTCAACCCCCAGAGGTTCGAGCGCGCCACCCGGCTATGCATAATATCCCCGATAATCGACACTTTGAGGCCCTTTAGTTCGCCAAAATTTTTACTCATGGTGTACAGGTCCAACAGCGCCTGTGTCGGATGCTCGTTATTGCCGTCCCCCGCATTGATCAGCGGGATGGATACCTTCTCCGCCAGCTGCTGCAGCACCCCTGCAGGCTTCAAGCGCACAACTCCGGCATCGATCCCCATCGATTCCAGCGTGCGCACGGTGTCGTAGATCGATTCGCCTTTTTCTACACTGGAAGCCGCAGCTGTAAAGTTCAGCACTTGAACACCCAGGCGTTTCTCGGCCATTTCGAAGGAAAAGCGGGTCCGTGTGCTGTTCTCAAAAAACATGTTGGCTACAAAATGTGATCTCAGCACCGGTGTCAGCTTCTCGGCTTGATTGTCCCAGTAGGCGGTTCTGTTCAAAAGCTGCAGGATCTCCGTCCGGTCCAGTTCCTTAATCCCCAGCAGACTGCGTTCCTTCACCTTGGTTGCTGTCATCATTGTCATCGTTCCTCCCGGTTGGAAATAATGTAAACCTCATCCTTGCCGTCGAACTCGGTCAGCGCTACTTCGATCTGCTCATGTCTGGAGGTAGGTACGTTCTTGCCAATGTAGTCTGGCCGGATTGGAAGCTCACGGTGCCCACGGTCTGCGAGAACAGCCAATTGGATCATCCGCGGCCGTCCGCAATCCATCAGCGCGTCCATGGCGGCGCGGATCGTGCGGCCGGTGTACAGCACATCATCGAACAAAATCACTTTCTTGTCCTTAATTCCCGGGGAACCGGCGGGCAAAGTAAGATTGCTGTTCACCACCGTGCGGTCCATGGCTTCGCGGTTGTCGCCGCCTCCCTCACGGTCATCGCGGTAATGCGTGATGTCCAGCTCGCCGTATGGAATATCGACCCCTTCAATCTCCTTGATGCGTTCTGCAATCCGCTGCGCCAGATACACTCCCCGTGTACGGATGCCCACCAGCAGGCAATTCTCAATACCTTTGTTCTTCTCCAAAATCTCATGGGCAATGCGCGACAGCGCCCGGCGGATTGCCGTTTCGTCCATAATCACATTTTTTTCAGTAACCATCATCCTGCCATCCTCCTGCTTGATCGCCTGTTCAAGTTCCCCGGATAACAAAAAAACTCCTTGCCCGAAGCAGGCAAGGAGTGAAATCCGCAGATTCAAAAAGATGGCGTGTCCGCGCGCATAAAAGACCCTCCGTAGGCATACGGACTCCTCTCTTCATGTCGCGAACCTCGATTCACGTTACCTTGCCAGCCTCACGGGACTGAATTAAAGGCGCATATTCAACTACGAGAATTATGACAGATGTTGCGGCGGGTGTCAAATTTGGAGTGGTTATTTTAAGCTGATGATCGTAACTCCGGGGAATGTTTGGACTTCCGGCCGCTGTTGTCTCCAGATGTTCTGATTATAGTCGCTGGCAGCGGACAACATCCGGAGACAAAGGCGGATGCGTTCGCTCCTACAGTTCCAAACTTCCCCTCCGCTACTTCGCACCTTAAAATAAAGGGTTATAAGTAAAGGCAAAAAAATCCAGCTTCTATTTCACGAAGCTGACGATCATTAGCAGGAACAGCGCTAGGATGCCGTTACGGTATTTCCGCCGTTGTTTCCGGGCAAGCCGGCCTTCGGCGTATTCTGCCGCTGTTCGTTACAAATTCGTCCAAAGGTGTCTATCCCAAACTTTATGCATAAATTACCCATAAGCGGAAGTAATCATAATTACCTATACAGTCAAAAAAGCCGCCGCAGATTTCTCCGCAGCAGCCTCAAGAACCACAACTTCTAAACTTAAAATTCAAATTCAACGTCGCTAAGGCGTCTCTGGATTTCTGAGATCACGCGTTTTTCTTCTTCCTCGCCTTTGGCGATGAAGGTTACAGAGAAGCGCACGAACGGGCCGGCATCATCCCAAGGCACGGTGGAGATCAGCTTCTCGCGGATCAGGAACTGCGAGAAGTCTTCGCCGGATTCAAAACGGCGTCCGCCCTTAATGCCTTTTGGAGCAGCCACATAAAGGAAAAATGAGCCTTTGGGTTTCTCAGCCGAGAAGCCCAGACTGTTCAGCGCATCCACCAGCATGTTATGGCGGCGGGAATACTTGGCGGCAATCGCTTCGGTAATTTCTGGATGCGCCAAGCCGTATGCTGCTGCTTTTTGAATAGCGATGAATTGACCGGAGTCATTGTTGTCCTTCACATCGCTGAATGCCTTGACCACCAGCGGATTACCGGCTACAAATCCGATTCTCCAGCCCGTCATGTTGTAGGACTTAGACAGGGAGTGCAGCTCTACGCCGACATCTTTTGCACCCGGCACGGACAGGAAGCTGAGCGGCTTCATACCGTCATAAGTCAGGGCAGCGTATGGAGCGTCGTGAATGACGACTACATCATATTTCTTCGCCCAGGCTACCACCTCGCTGAAAAATTCAGGAGTTGCGCTTGCACCAGTCGGATTGTTTGGATAGTTCAGGTAAAGCAGCTTTGCTTTGCGGGCCACATCTTCAGGAATTGAATTCAGGTCAGGCAGGAAGTTATTTTCTTTTTTAAGCTCCACAGTGAACACTTGTCCACCCAGATATTTGGTGTGTGTGCCCAGCACCGGATAACCCGGAACCGTCATGATCGTAATGTCTCCCGGGTTGATGAAGCAGGAGGGCAGCATCGCCAGCGCAGGCTTCGAGCCAATGGAGTGCACAACCTCAGTTACAGGGTCAATGCCGTCTACTCTGAAAACTTCCTTCAAATAAGCTGCGGCTGCGGCTTTGAACTCCGGAATTCCGTTGTCGGAATACCCGCGGTTTTCTTCTTTGGCAGCTTCTGCCGCGAGTTTGGCAACAATACCTTCGTCCGCCATTTCATCGGGTTCGCCAACCCCCATATCAATCAGCTCAATATTCGGAAAATCCTGTTTCGCCGATGCTTTGGCACGTTTGATTTTCTCAAATTTGTAGATGGCTGTATCCTTGCCGTAATTCGCACCGCCGATGCGGTCCGCAAAATTAGTCTGAATAAAAGTTTCCTGATATTGTTCAATACTCATAATCTTTGTCTCATCTCCTGGCTTTTTTATTCCTACATAAACTGAACTATGTTCTAAATATGCCGCAAAGCCGGCTTCAAAACCATGGATTTATAATCACTTGATTTGTACTTATCTGCTCCGCAGAGCAAACAGCACTTCTTCCATATCGGCCGGAATCGGCGCACTGTACTCCATATATTCACCGGTGGAGGGATGCACAAATCCCAGAACAGCGGCATGCAGAGCCTGTCCGTTCATAGTCGTCCCTTTGCTGCGTCCATAGATGGGATCTCCGACCAGCGGATGGCCGATAAACTTCATATGCACACGAATCTGGTGCGTGCGTCCGGTCTCAAGCTGCAGCTCCAGCAGAGTGCAATCCCCAAACCGCTCCAGCACGGTAAAATGGGTCACAGAACGTTTGCTGTTCTTCTCTGTTACGGTATAGAGCTTGCGGTCATGCGGATCACGGCCAATAGGCGCATCTACCGTACCTTGGTCATGGGACAGATTACCGTGTACTACAGCGATGTAGCGGCGGGTTACACTATGCTCTTTGAGCTGGGCTGCGAGCGAAGCATGGCTGGCGTCATTTTTGGCGGCCATAATCAGTCCAGAGGTGTCTTTATCGATACGGTGCACAATCCCCGGACGAATCTCGCCGTTAATGCCGGACAGGTCCTTGCAATGATACATCAGAGCATTGACCAGTGTGCCGGAGGGATGCCCGGCTGCCGGATGAACCACCATCCCGCGCGGTTTATTTACAACAATAACATCGCTGTCTTCATAGACCACTTCGAGCGGAATATCCTCCGCAATCAGGTCTGTCACCTCAGCTTCCGGTACAGTAACTGCAACCAAATCGCCTTCGGCCAGTTTATAGTTGGCTTTCACCGGAGCGCCATTTACGGTTACATGACCTCCGCTGATCCACAGCTGTACCTGGGAGCGTGAAATCTCATCTTCCCAAGACTCCGTAATGTATTTATCGATCCGCTCCCGGGCATTCTCCCCGGCAACAGTCCATTCCGTGACGTCCCTTTCTTCTTCCGCGGCACCGGAGGGCACCTGCTGATTGACGTCCTTATTCAACTCATTCATTCCCTTCCTTGACTTCCTTGGTTTCCTTAACCTCGTTGATTTCTTCTCCGCTCTTCATATCAAGCAGCGTATCCAGAATAATCAGCGCCACTCCGATCACAATGCAGGAATCCGCCACATTAAAGATCGGAAAAGTGTAGCTGCCGAAATTGAACATCAGGAAGTCAACAACCTCACCGTTCAAAAGCCTGTCCAGAAAGTTGCCTACAGCTCCGCCGAGCACTAATGCCAGTGCAGTGGGCAGCAGCTTGCGGGTTGCTCTGGCCTTGTTCAGATACCAGACGATGCCCGCCACAACTATAACCGTGACCACGACAAAGAACCACTGCTGTCCCTGAAGAATGCCAAAAGCGGCTCCTTGATTGCGGTGGGAGGTGATAATGAAAAAATCCTTAATGACCGGAATCTGCTCGCCGAGCTCCAGCCGGGTAGCAATCAAATACTTGGTACCCTGGTCCACCAAAAATACGATAAGCGCAATCAGATAGTACACCACAGAAGTTGTCACTCCGTTCTTATTTTTCCCGCTGCAGGCGGTACGAATACTGTATAAAGACTTGTATATTGTAGCACAGGCCTCAAGAAGCCGTCTATTGCAAGGACAGGGCTTAACTCCCCAGACCGGGGAGTATTTGCCATCGCTAAAAAGCTTGCTCTCCGGTCAACCTATCCAATAAGCATCCGGGACATGTCGCAATCGAACGATGCTTAAGAATGTAATACGAAAGGAGCTACCCCTATGAGCCATCTGCCGGCAGAGCAGCTTGCCAAGCTGCGGGCTGCGGTTATTCAGCAGCGGGAAGATATTGAACATAGATTGAAAAACAACGCCCACTACGGGCTGCAGGACTCCATGCGTGATATGACTGGAGATCTGACGGAGATTGACAACCACCCCGGCGATGCCGCCACGGAGCTGTATCACCGGTCCATGGATATTTCATTGCTGGAGCGTGACGAGCATGAACTGGACGACATTGCTGCAGCCTTAGCTGCCATGGATGAAGGAACCTACGGGATCTGTGCAGTCTGCGGAGAACCCATACCTCTGGAGCGCTTGATCGCCGTACCGCTTACCCGCTTCTGCAAAGAGCACAACCCCCGCCAAAGCTCGCCTTTTACAAGGCCTGCAGAAGAGGAATTTTTGTACCCGCCGTTTGGACGCACCAGTCTGGATGAACGCGAGGAACAGAACCGGTTCGACGGTGAAGACGCCTGGCAGATTGTTGAGAGCTGGGGCAGCTCCAATTCACCGGCCATGGCCGAGGGCAATGACATTTCTTCTTATAATGATATGGAGATTGAAGCTGACGAAACCGAAGGCTTCGTGGAGCCTTGGGAGAACTTTATCGCTACCGACATCGCCGGGAACCATACGATGGTCATCAAGGGATCAAGCTACCGCCACTACATGGACAGCGGGGAAGGAAGCTATCTTCTCGATCCGCTGAGTAAAAAAGAAAGGGAGTAGCCTGGGGCTGCTCTTTTTTTAATATAAGGGGTTATTTTAAAAGGTCTTCAGCTCCAGCTGATGCTGTACAATCCGCACAATGTCTGCAATGTAATCGCCGATGATCGGCAGATTGAGCGCCCCAAGCACCTGAAGCACATAAATGATCGTTGCGGCAAAAAAAGTAAAGCCCAGTGCAATCCCCAATCCCCGCGCCGTTCCCGACAGGACATTCAGCCAAACCAGACGCCAGGGTGAGTTCAGGAGCTGCGTATACTCGGCGATCCGAGCTTTCTCCATCTGCTGGACTAGCCCGGTTGTCAGCCGGTAGACGGCATTCAGCTTTTCTTCCGGGGGAATCTCACTAGGATCATCGTTAATGCCGCGGAAATCCGCAGGAGGATGGTCTGAACCATATGCATTCATGTCCACAGAACGTCCCTGCTTCGTTGCCGCCCGCTCAATATGATGCGGCGAGTGCTGCTGTTTTGGAGTGCTGCTATCCACCTGACTGCTGCTTATGCCTCTCTCCGTGCTGCTGCCCGCCCCGGATGTTCTGATGGAGATTCTTCCTGTTTTCCCGAAGCGGTGCTTGTCCTCTTGCCGTCCCTCCATGGCGTTGACTCCTCCCTAGCGTCACTTAAGATCCACAAAGTAAACGAGCCCGGTCAAAAGAGAGAGGACTCTCTTTAAGCACCGGGCTCGTCATTTTGCCGCTAACCCCTAGAATCTTATCCTTTGCCGCTAGTATATGCCATTAAGGGACAGGTAATGCAAACCTTTAGGCTTCGATGTGAATTCCGATCGATTTGCCTCCGGCCTCTACGGTCTCAAACGCATGCTCACCATCGAAATTAACTGTAGTTACCAGCACATTTTCACGGAGCACATGTTCAAATGCCGTCACTGCTGCTTTCAGCTCGGCGTCCACCTTAAGCGTCAGCGCGATCCGTTTCTCAATCGGCAGATCCAGGCGTTTGCGGTAATCCTGGACCGCGCGCACGATCTCGCGCACCCAGCCTTCCTGCACCAGCTCCGGTGTGATCTCCGTATTCAGCGCTACCGTAAGCCCGTACCCGGATGCCGAAGCAAAACCCGGTTTGGCCTGCTTCTCTACGAGCAGCTCCTCAGCGGTAATCTGCAGCTCTTCTCCTTCCGGAGATACAATCGCAATGACACCATCCTGCACGGTTTTGCGGGTAGCTTCACTATCCAAAGCTTTCAGGAAGCCCTGGAGGAAGCCGACGTTTTTACCGTATTTTTTGCCGGCCACCTTCAGATTGAGCTTCAGTGTAAAGTCTACAAACCCGCTGTCGCTGTGCTCCACCACAATCTCTTTGACATTGATTTCATCCTTGATGATCTCTTCGTAATCCGCCAAATGGAAGCTGCGGTCGATCGACACGATCAGCTCGGACAACGGCTGGCGGTTCTTGATGCCGGTCTCATTGCGGACGTTGCGGGCCAGCTCAACGATCTGTCTCGCACTCTCCATATCCTGCTCCAGCTCCAGATCGATCAGGCTCTCATCGGCCACAGGATAATCTGCCAAATGCACACTTTCTCCACCGCCCAGATTCATAAAGATATCCTCGGACAGCATCGGTGTAAATGGAGCCATCAGCGTAGCCGTAGTCAGCAGAACATGCGTTAATGTGCGGTACGCATCAAGCTTCTCCTTGCCCAGCCCGCTGCCCCAGAAACGGTCACGGGAACGGCGGATATACCAGTTGCTCAGCTCATCCACAAAGTTCTCAACCGCCTTGGACGTATTGACGAAATCATTCACCGCCAGGCCCTTATCCACCAGCAGGATCAGGCTGTTCAGACGGGACAGAATCCAGCGGTCCAGCTTATGCTGCGATACTTTGAACGGATGATCGGCAGGATCATAGCCGTCGATGCCGGCATACAGCGTCAGGAACGCATGGGTGTTGACCAGCGTATCCACAATCTTGGATTTGGTCTCACCGACCAGGCCGCGCGAGAAACGTTTGTTGTTCCATGGAGCGCTGTCGGACAGGATTGCCCAGCGGAACGCATCCGTGCCGTATTCGTTCATGATTTCCCAAGGGTCAATAACGTTGCCTTTGGATTTGGACATTTTTTGGCCGTTCTCATCGAAGATGTGGCCGTGGGCAATCACAGCCTTATACGGAGCTTTGCCTTTGAACAGCGTCGATACCGCAAGCAGGCTGTAGAACCACCCGCGTGTCTGGTCAATCCCTTCGCAGATCATGTCTGCCGGGTATTGGTCCTCGAACTTGTCTTGATTTTCAAAAGGATAGTGGCTTTGGGCGAACGGCATCGAGCCGCTGTCGAACCAGACGTCGATGACCTCCGAGGTCCGCACCATTACTCCGCCCTCGCTGAACGGACTGCGCAGCTTGATGTTATCCACATAAGGCTTGTGCAGCTCGATATCCTCCGGTACTTCCCCGATAGCCATCGATCTCAGTTCAGCAATGCTGTGCGGTGCAAATTCCTTGCCCGTATCCTGGCAGACCCAGATATTCAGCGGAGTCCCCCAATAGCGGTTGCGGCTGATGTTCCAATCCACCAGTTCCTCCAGGAATTTGCCGAAACGGCCTTCGCGCACATGATCAGGGTACCAATCCACACTGTTGTTGTTCGCAATGAGCTGGTCCTTGATTGCCGTTGTCTGGATAAACCAGCTGTCTGTTGCATAGTAGAGCAGCGGTGTATCGCAGCGCCAGCAGAACGGATAGCTGTGCTCGTATTTTTCTTTGCTGTACAGCAGGCCTTTCTCGGAGAGCACCTTCACAATATCCAGATCGCAATCCTTCACAAACCGGCCGGCAAAATCAGAAACTACATCCGTATATTTACCGGAAGTATCCACCACATTGACAAAGCTGATGCCATTCTCGCGGCAGCTCTTATAGTCATCTTCCCCATGTGCCGGAGCCATGTGTACGATCCCTGTACCGCTGGAATCTGTAACGAAGGAAGCTCCGACGATAACATTATGTTTTTCGGCCTGGATGTATCCGAATGGCGGTGTATAGCTCTGGCCGATAAAATCCGTTCCTTTATGTGTAGACAGGATCGTATATTCGCCCTTCAATACCTCATCCGCAAGATTCTTCGCTAACACATACACGCCGTCCTCCTGCTGGGCGCGGACATACTCCATGTCCGGGTTCATCGCCAGTGCCATATGCGCCGGTAACGTCCAAGGCGTGGTCGTCCAGGCGAGCACATAGTCGCCGCTGCCGTTCAGCTTGAATTTGGCCGTTGCGCTAAGGTCTTTGACCGTCTTATAGCCCTGCGCCACTTCATGCGAGCTCAGCGTCGTCTGGCAGCTTGGGCAATACGGGCTTACCCGGTGTCCGCGATACAGCAGCCCTTTCTCATGAACCGTAGCAAGGATGTTCCATACACTCTCGATGTACGTATTGTCCAAGGTAACATACGGATGATCCAGATCGGTCCAGTACCCGATGGCTTCCGTGAACTCGCGCCACTGCTTCTCGTACCCGAAGACACTTTCCTTACACTCCTTGATGAACTTTTCTACGCCGTATTCTTCGATCTCTTGCTTGCCGGAGATTCCCAGCTTCTTCTGTACGCCGAGTTCTACCGGCAGCCCGTGAGTATCCCAGCCTGCCTTACGCACTACCCGGTAGCCCTTCATTGTCTGGTAGCGGCCGATAAAGTCCTTGATGACACGCCCGAGCACGTGCCCGATATGCGGTACGCCATTGGCCGTCGGCGGTCCTTCATAGAACACATAGTTCGGACGGCCTTCGCGGTTCTCCATGGATCTGCGGAACGTATTTTCGTCGCTCCATTTCTTCAAAATACGGACGTCTCTGGCCCGCGCTTTTTCTTTGACATCTACCTTTTGCATTGATGGTCAATCCTTCCCTGGTTTTGTCTTAAAACCTCTTCGATCCCTCCCAAACCCTCCCTTAGCCAAGGGAGGGCCCCGAGGGCTCTGCCCTCTGGACACCCGGAACATTGGTCTAAATTCGGGGGAGAGCGGGTTTTGATCTACTGTTGTCGTAATGCCCGCTTATCGCCGCAAGCGGCACGCTCTACCTCAGGCCACCTCCCGCCATGGCCTGGCTTTGCCCAGGCGACCCGCCCGCGATCCCGTAGGGCAGCACGGGGCGGGGAGCCTCTCGCGGCGGGGCGCAGCCCGCCGCTGCTTTGCCTTGCCCAGGCGACCCGCCTGCGTTCCCGTAGGGCAGCTCGGGGCGGGAAGCCTCTCGCGGCGGGGCGAAGCCCACCGCTGCTTTGCCTTGCCTAGGCGACCCGCCTGCGTTCCCGTAGGGCAGCTCGGGGCGGGGGGCCTCTCGTGGCGGGGGGCGCAGCCGCCGCTGCTTTGCCTTGCCCGGGCGACCCGCCTGCGTTCCCGTAGGGCAGCACGGGGTGGGGAGCCTCTCGCGGCGGGGGGCGCAGCCCACCGCTGCTTTGCCTTGCCCGGGCAACCCGCCCGCGATCCCGTAGGGCAGCTCGGGGCGGGGAGCCTCTCGCGGCGGGGCGAAGCCCGCCGCTGCTTTGCCTTGCCCGGGCGACCCGCCCGCGATCCCGTAGGGCAGCTCGGGGCGGGGAGCCTCTCGCGGCGGGGCGCAGCCGCCGCTGCTTTGCCTTGCCCGGGCGACCCGCCTGCGTTCCCGTAGGGCAGATCGGGGCGGAGAGCCTCTCGCGGCGGGGGGCGCAGCCCGCCGCTGCTTTGCCTTGCCTAGGCGACCCGCCTGCGTTCCCGTAGGGCAGCACGGGGCGGGGAGCCTCTCGCGGCGGGGCGAAGCCGCCGCTGCCTTAGTCTCTGCTCTTTGCTCTTCGCTCTTGTCGCATGGAAGGCCCCGCAGGCGTCCCCGCCAGGGGAGCCTAAGAAGGGCCGCTCCCCAGCCGAACAAATCCTTTCCCTTCCGCAGACGCCCATTCCCCCACGAACAATCCCTTGTTGCGGGTGTCCAGAGGGCGGCCAGCCCTTGGGGTCCCCCTTAGAAGGGGGATTTAGGGGGATGCTACACGCAAAAATGCGTCGCCCCGCCCCCCAAGGGGCGAGACGACGCTCGCGATACCACCCTAATTCTGTGCCTCATGCACATCCGCAGGCGGTGTGTATTCAGCACAATCTCAGTTCCGCGCAGCATGCCGGCCACGCGGGTCCGGGATAACGTCCGGCAGACGGCTTAGGCCTACACACGTATGGAACGCTTCAGCTTAGCTTCTAGGGGAAGATCTTCCGAGCAAGGCATGAACTATCGGCTCGCAGCAATCACCGACTCTCTGGAGAACGTTACCCTGACGTACTTGTCCCGTCATCGAATAGATATGAACAGATTACAGATATGTTCTAGTTATAGACGTTTTAAGCAGAAATGTCAATCTTGAAGGCGGCAGCAACCCTCAGCAGCGGATAGGGCCACGGTATACATTGAACGGTCTGAAAGACCATCTGCCGCTCAGAGCGCGTTCTCACTTACCTCGCGGCTCTCTAAGGCGTTCCAGTCGTCGGTGGACAGCAGCTCAAGCTGCGCTTCCAGCAGTGTACGGAAACGAGTACGGTAGATAGAGGCCTGTTTGCGCAGCTCTTCCGTCTCGATCGCAACCTTGCGGGATTTAGATAATGCTTCGTTAATGATCCGGTCGGCGTTCTTCTCCGCTTCCTTGATGATCAGCTGGGATTCTTTTTTGGAGTTGTTCTTCACATCATCGGCTGCTTCCTGGGCAACGAGAATCGTTTTGGACAGGCTCTCTTCGATGTTCACAAAATGATCGAGCCGTTCCTGAAGGGACAAAAGCTGGTTGTTCAGCTCTTTATTTTCACGGATGACGCTCTCATAATCCTTGATGACCTGATCCAGAAATTCGTTGACCTCATCTTCATCATAACCGCGGATTCTCCGGGAGAACTCCTTGTTATGTATATCGAGTGGTGTTAATGGCATGCTGTGCACCTCCTAGAAATTTCGGACCTCTTGTGCCCCTGAACCCTAATCTGTCCGCAGACAAAATAGAAAGACTATATTTAAGTAGAAGCAGTTGCCCTCCTTAAGAGAACAGTATCCGTTTCAGTGGAACTATAAGATCAGCTTTAGCAAGCTGCTATATGCCCTTATAGTTCAAGTATATGCGGATCGCGGAATTTCATCCGGCTGCCGCTTCAGGGGCCGCCTCTTCTACAACTATCGGCGTTCAGCTTTCAAAATGTTTGGCTCCCTATAGAGATATTCAATTTCGACAGACAGCACTGGATTCCTGCATAGATTTCAGACAAATTTGCCGACCTGCACCCGGTAGCGGCCTTTTTTGGTCAGAGACCCGATCTCCAGAATCTTGAACCGGCCAAAACCCTGTATGGAGACCATATCCCCGTCCTTAAGCCCGCAGGAAGGATCTTCCTCAACCTTCCAGTTGACGCGGACCCGGCCAGCCTTGATAGGCGCAAGAATTTTACTCCGGCTAAGCCGGGTTACATCCGCCGCAATGCCGTCCAGCCGCAGCGAAGCAACTGTCAAGTCTATGGTCTCCAGCTTCACATCGCTGCTGCGCAGACCGGATAAAGGCAATACCTCTGTACTGACATTTATCCGGTGCACACCGGTTAGGTTCATCGCCAAATAATCGGCGATGTCCGCCGCCACAACTACATGACAGCCATCCTCGAGCACATGGATATCGCCGATTTTCCCTCTCTTAATTCCCAGTCCCAGGATTGCGCCCATGTAATCGCCATGTTCCAAAGCCAGAAACTTTTGTTCTCCAGAGGAAATGGCGAGGACCTTCAGCTCCATATCTTCGGCCTCAAGGTCCCGGTAATCGGGAGCCACCAAAGCCCGCTTCCGTTCTGCTCCCGCTGATCCGCCTTCCCACCTTACAGAAACATCCGGGTGGCGGTTAACTAACGTCTGCAGAATAAAACCTTGGCGGGGGTCCAAAAACTCTGTCAGCTTGGTCTCATGGTACTCTCCTGCACTGGTGACCCATTCCCAGGCCTTGTCCACAAATTGCCGTTCATCGGGGTGGAAATGTCCGTAAATTTCATTCTTCATCGCTGCAGCCTAAAACACATATGCCACAATGTACTGCAATCCGTTCTTGGCAAATTCCAGTACAAACAGGGCAATAATCGGGGAGATGTCTATCGTTCCGAACAGCGCCGGAATAATCCGCCGGAAGGGGGTAAGGTAAGGCTCCACCAGCTTGCCAAGCAATTCTCCAATGAAGCTGTCCCGTACATTCGGGAGCCAGGACATAAGGACATAGAAGATGATCATCACGAAGTAGATGTTGTATAGAATTTCAATAATTAGATTGATTTGGGACAAATCCCGTTCACCTCATTCTGTTGTAGTCTTGATCATCACCCAAAATCTCCGAAATGGAGCCTTGGATTTCAACGGTATCCGGTGTGCACATAAATATATTGCCCCCAATTTTGGAAATTCCTCCACCCAGGGCATAAACCGTTCCGCTGAGAAAATCAATGATCCGCATCGCCTGGTCATTTCGGACGCGCTGCAGATTGATCACTACGGTGCGGTGGGCTCTGAGGTGGTCAGCAATTTCCTGAGCTTCCTCGTAAGAACGGGGCTCATACAGCACGACTTTCACATTTTTTTGCGAATGGATACTGACGACGTTCGCCCGCTGATTTTTGCGGGTTTCTACAGGGGCAGGCTCATATTCTTCCTCATCGCGGGAAATTTGCTCCCGCTCTACAATTTCCTCTTCCTCCTGCAAGCCCAAAAAACTCATAAACCGGTTCATCACGCCCATCAAGCTCCCTCCTCATGACCTACTAATACCGTTCCCAGGCGCACCCAGGTGGCTCCTTCCTCTATCGCCACTTCAAAATCATTCGACATTCCCATCGACAGCTCTTGTATAGGCTCAGGTGTCAAGGCCAGCAGATTAAGCTTATCGCGAAGCTCCCTTAACCCCCGGAAAACCGGTCGGGTCTGCTCCGGCTCTGCTTCATAAGGCGCCATAGTCATCAGTCCGATGACCTTAACGCGGTGCAGAACGGCGATTTCACGCAGAAACCCGGGCACGTCCCCGGGGGCAAGACCGAATTTCGTATCTTCTCCTGAGATATTCACTTGGAGGAAGACGTTTACGGTAAGTCCCGCAGCATCGGCCTTTTTGTGCAATTCACGCGCCAGCGACAAGCGGTCAAGCGAGTGTATATATTGAAATTTGCCAATAACATCCTTGACCTTATTGGTTTGCAAATGTCCGATGAAATGCCAGGTTCCTGTATGTCCCAAGGCATTCCATTTGGGTTCAGCATCCTGCCAGCGGCTTTCGGCAATATCCCCAAGCCCTGCCTCCAGCACCTCGGATACCGTTTCCAGTGATACATATTTCGTCACAGCGATAACCTTGACGTCCGCCACATCCCGGCCGCTTGCCGCACAGGCACGTGCTACACGTTCCTCTACGCCGGCTATTCTTTCCTGCAGTGTCAACGTTCAGCTCTCCTTTATTCCGATCCAGCTCGTCATTCTTCCTGTAACTCCGTTTTCCTTCCGGTACGAAAAGAACAAATCCTGATTACAGCTTGTACACCAAGATGTACATTCGATATGAGTCGGCAATATTCCTGCTTTAATCATAATGCGTCGATTCATTTCTTTCAAGTTAAGCATGCTTTTACGGTCATCCGCTTCCGATGTCCGGTATAAGTCCTGCGAGGGGCCGCAAACCGCCGCCTTCAGTCCATCCTCAAGCTGCCGGATATGGTCCATGACATAATCGTCTACTTCATAACAGCAGCTGCCAATTGAAGGTCCGATCCCGGCAAGCATATCCTGCGGGCGGCTGCCATATACCGTCTCCATACGGGCCACCATAGCAGCGGCAATCTCCGCCACGGTTCCTTTCCAGCCCGCATGTGCGAGTCCAACCACTTTCTTAAGGGGATCATAGAAGTAGAGCGGCACACAATCGGCATAAAAAGAGGTCAAAAGCACACCCGGCACACTGGTGAGCAAACCATCCGTCGCTTGAAACGCCGATGCTCTGTCCAAACTGCCCCGCCCGCGGTCATCCGCTTTAACCACAGCTATATCTTTACCATGGGTTTGCTCTCCGCAGGTCCAGTCCTGCAGTGTAAATCCGAGACTCTCTGCAAGCAATGTACGATTCCCGAGCACATCCGACGATTCATCTCCAACATGAAAAGCACAATTAAAACTGTCATAAGGCGCCTTGCCTATGCCACCCTGTCTGCCTGTGAACCCTGCAGTGATTTCGGAATGCTCCGCACGCCAAGGCTCCAAATGAAGCAGCATAGGCGCGCCGGTCTTTTGCATAAACGGTTCCATATCTTCACCTCGCCCTAAGTGTACCACAAGATGCCGTCATAGAGTGGAGTCAGACTGCCGGACTGCTTCTGGTCCAGACTACCTCATACTCCATACATCCCCAAAATAATCAAGCAGAAACGGCTTTTATATTTAAAAATAGACGCACCTTGTCAATAAGTGCGCCGGTCACTGCGGTCTCCCCGCTCCAGATACATCGTTTCCCGCTCTTCCTGGTTTTGCGGCATCCGGATTTCCTCCATCTTGACGAGTACAACATCGGCGCCGATCTTCACGATATTCCGCCAGGGAATAATCAGATCTGTACCTCCTCCGAAGAGGCCCATGAAACGCGTGTACCCCGGGATAATGATTGCATCGATCACGCCGCGGCGGAGATCCAGTTCCAGATCACTGATCTGCCCCAGCCGCTTCCCGTCGATAATATTAATCACATCCTTCGTCTGAAAATCAGAGATTTTCATTTTTTTACCGCTCCCTATAGAATCGTCGTTCACCTCGCCACCCCTGTACATTCAGACGTATAGTCCAATATATGTTGTCCGGGCTTGGCCACATGCCTAAATTCAATTGCGCCTGTCCAATAAAAAGGGTGCCCGGACAGCGATTTTTCACCGCACACCCGGAACACCCTTGTCCAACCCTGCTATGTGTGTTTAAGACTTAACGTGCTTCTGCATCTGCTGAATGGCCGACTTCTCCAGGCGGGATACCTGAGCCTGAGAGATGCCAATTTCATCCGCGACCTCCATTTGGGTTTTGCCTTCAAAAAAACGCATCGACAAAATCCGTTTTTCCCGCTGCCCCAGCCGCTGCATCGCCTCCCGGAGCGCAATTTCCTCGATCCATGACACATCCTTATTCTTGTCATCGCTGATCTGGTCCATCACATAAATCGGATCTCCGCCGTCGTGGTAGATGGGTTCGAACAAAGAGACCGGGTCCTGAATCGCGTCGAGAGCAAATACCACATCTTCTTTGGGGACGCCAAGCGCCTCGGAAATTTCAAAAATCGTCGGTTCCCGTGAATTCTGATTCGTCAGACTGTCCCGCACCTGCAGCGCTTTGTAAGCGATGTCCCGCAGGGACCGGGAGACCCGGATCGGGTTGTTGTCACGTAAGTAGCGGCGGATTTCACCGATGATCATCGGCACCGCATAGGTGGAGAACTTCACATTTTGCGATAAGTCAAAGTTATCGATGGCTTTCATCAACCCGATGCAGCCTACCTGGAACAGGTCATCAACGAACTCTCCCCGGTTATTGAATCTTTGAATAACGCTAAGAACGAGTCTAAGGTTACCGTTTACCAATTTCTCTCTGGCGGATCGCTCGCCCTGCTGCTGCAGCGAAGTGAACAGTTCCCGCATTTCCACGTTCGTCAGAACGGGCAGCTTGGCGGTGTCCACACCGCAAATCTCGACTTTATTTCGGGTCATGATGATTTACCTCCCAAGGAGAAACATTACTGTACATTATCTCCCCGGTCCGGCATTTTATTCCTTGGCTTTTTAAGCTTAGACCATCTTGTTGAACTCTTTGCGCAGCCGCTTGATGATTCTTTTCTCCAGACGCGAGATGTAGGATTGGGAGATTCCCAGCAGATCGGCAACGTCCTTTTGCGTTTTTTCTTCACCGCCGCGCAGCCCGAAACGCAGCTCCATAATCAGTCTTTCCCGCTCGCTTAGCTTCTCCAGCGCCTTCTGCAGCAGTTTGCGGTCCACCTGCTCTTCAATGTTGCGGTAGATGGTGTCATTCTCCGTGCCCAGCACATCCGAGAGCAGCAGCTCATTGCCGTCCCAGTCGATATTCAGCGGCTCATCAAAAGAAACCTCACTCCGGGTTTTGCTGTTGCGCCGCAAATACATCAGAATCTCATTCTCAATGCAGCGCGAGGCATAGGTGGCCAGCTTGATTTTTTTCTCCGGGTCAAAGGTGTTGACGGCCTTGATCAAGCCAATCGCCCCGATGGATACCAGATCCTCAATGTTAATGCCGGTGTTCTCAAATTTACGGGCGATATAGACCACCAGCCGCAGGTTGCGTTCAATCAGCATGGCACGGACCGCCGCATCACCACTGGAGAGCCGCTGCAGCAGGAATTCCTCTTCTTCTCTCGTCAGGGGTGGGGGCAAAGCCTCACTTCCGCCGATATAATAGATTTCTTGGCTCTTCAGCCCCAGCAGAAACAGCATGCGGTAGTATTGCAGTTGCAGCGCAATCTTCCATTTGACCATTATTGTTCCTCCTTCAAGAAGTGCACAGTAGCCCTGAGATGTTCTTTTGTCCTTCAGTGAATAATCATGAAGGCACCGCTGCCTCCACAGCGGCCTCTCTTTGGGTCAGGTCAGGGTGTATGACCGCCCGGTACGCGCCGTCTCCCGACAGTGTCCCGCCATCCAGCCCGATAAGAACCCTCTTACTGATAAAGGTTTCCTCTCCAAGCTTTATCGTCACCAGATCCGGCTTCAGCGCGAGCATAAGTGAAGCTCCGCGGTTGACTCCCCTATAAGGCACAAGCCGTAATCTGTCCTGCCAGGCAAAAGACTGCCCGTCCGCTTCCAGCAAAAGCTTGTCGCTGCTAATCTCGGTCAGCCTGCCTTTCCAGGAGGCCGGCAAATGTCCCTCCCACAGCGACGCTTCCATCACCATCACCGGAATCCGGGTCAACGGATCATTTAGACGGTTACCGGTGTCCAGCAGACCGGGGCATAAGACGCTCACCCCCTCAATCTCTACGCATACTTCCCCGATGTACGTCTCCAGTTGTTCCCTCCGGACTTTTGAGGACTGGATCACTTTGAAGAGAAGTAGGACCAGAGGAAAAAGCGCAAGCACGAACCAAAACCCGATTTTAAAACGGTAAGCTTGGCCGCCGGAAGAGGTGAACAGAATCCCGTTCCAGATGTCGCCAGAGCTCTGCAGCAAGTAATGGACGCCGACAATGCCGCCGGCTGCTGCAAAATTAATCATATAAAATGCCCCTAGTGCCCGAAGGTAGCTTTGCAGACTTCTGAAACCAAAAGCGATCCACAGCATGACTACCGACAATCCAAACTTGATGAGAAAGGTGTACAGGAACGATAGTTCCGGCACAAACATCATCACCACATAGAGTGCGCCAACCAGCGCGGAGAGAATGAGCCGCCACCAAGAGACTTTCAGTTTGACCAGCCAGCCTGTGAGCCATAATAGAATTCCGTCGATCAGCAGATTGGCCGCGAAGATCAAGTCAATATAAACAACCAGTGGATTCACCTGCCTGCAAGCGGGGTATCTATCCGAAAGACTAAGGTTCAAGCTCTCTTTTTGAACGATATGATTAGTATAGAAAGACTCACTTCCAAAGTCTGTCTAAACTTGGGGGGCATTCCTGAGGTTTTTTTGTCGGTTTATAGCATCGCTTGCCCTTCTCTCGGACATACGGCCAGCAGCCTCTTCCACCCTTCATGCACTGCACCGAGTAGATTCAAATGCCCGCTTGGTGCCGGACAGCATCTTTTTGAAAATCAGGCTCCAGGCACTGCCAAACGCACAAAAGCCAGCCTTCGCATGGCTGGCTTCGAACAAAACTATTTGTCTTTTATTGAATAGATTGTATTTCTTCCTCGCTCAAGCCCGTCGCTGCCTGTATAGAGGAGACGTCCAGTCCCATAGCCAGCAGGTTTTTTGCTACCTCGAGCTTGCCTTCTCTCAAACCTTCCCGTTTGCCTTCTTTGATTCCTTCAATTTTGCCTTCTATTTTGCCTTCTTTGATTCCTTCTTTGATTCCTTCAATTTTCCCTTTATTAATTCCTTCCTTTAGTCCCTTTTGCAGTCCCTTTTGCAGTCCCTTTTGCAGTCCTTCTTGCAGTCCTTCTTGCATACCCTTAGCAAAGCCTTCTCTTTGGGCACCATCCCTTTGCGAGGCTTCGTCATGCAGAGCTTTCTGGCGTTCTTCGTATTTACGCCGCGCTTCAGAATCCTGACTTAAAAATTCCAACGTCTCCATGGCCTTTCTCAAAGCCGGTTCATTCATCCGCAGTACCTCCCAATTCGAATTGTCGCTCCCTTTTAGAAAGAGGAGCCAATTGATCAAACCGCCTTCACCGGGAACAGCCGGCTGATTCAGCTTAGGCAGTTCCAAAAAATGAATCTCTATGTCATCTGTAAGCGGTGCGCCGCTGCTATCCTCCCGAAGATGAAAGACACTGTGAGTATGTTCATTGGGCAGCACCTTATAATTTAAGATATTAATCGTTACACACTTTTTGAGTTCTGTGTATCTGCCGCCGGTCTGCAATTGTCCCGAGTACCGTTTGCTCCAGTAATACAAGGTCCGCTTCTCCATATCGTATTTGTTGAACAACTGCATTTCAATATTGATCAGCTTGCCATCCACGGTTTTGGCCCAGATATCAAAGATCGACAGCTTATCCAGCGGGTCATCCTTATCTGTATAAGGGTTAAGCAAGACCACCTCATCCAAGGGGGCATCTCCGGCATCCATAAAGATCCGGTTTAAAAAAGCCAGCAGCACATCTTTGTTATTCTCGCTTGCAAAAATTCTCTTGAATACAAAATCGACCCGGGGGTCCAGCAATTCCATGAAATTCACTCCCGTTACCCGTATTATAACAGCTAAAAAAACAAAAAACACCGTATCACTCCATAGCAAAAGCTATGGGGATACGGTGCTTCCGTATACTCGTATAGGACTATAGACTAGTCGTTATTGCCGCGTGTGCGGTTCCGCAGGAACGTTGGGATGTCCAGCTGGTCAGAAGGTGTCTGATTCCCAAAAGGACGCAGGTTGGCGCTCTTGTCGGCTGCAGGCTCACTACTTGCTGCCGGACGGCGGTTAGGCGCAATCGGAGATGGCTTATGCTCAAAACCGGTGGCGATCACTGTTACTTTAATTTCATCCTTCATGCTCTCCTCAATAATGGCCCCGAAGATCATATTCACTTCAGGATCGGAAGCGGAAGTAACAATCTCAGCTGCTTCATTGACTTCATACAGGGAGAGGTTGGATCCGCCGGTAATGTTCATGATGACGCCGCGGGCGCCTTCGATCGACGTTTCCAAAAGGGGACTCATAATCGCTTTGCGTGCAGCCTCCGAAGCGCGGTTCTCGCCAGTGGCAATTCCAATGCCCATCAGGGCCGAGCCGCGTTCTGTCATAATCGTTTTCACATCGGCAAAGTCAAGGTTGATCAGACCGGGAACTTGGATAAGGTCGGATATCCCTTGGACCGCCTGTCTGAGCACGTTGTCCGCTTCGCGGAACGCCTCCAGCATCGGCGTCTTCTTGTCGACGATTTCCAGCAGGCGATCATTCGGGATCACGATCAGCGTGTCCACTTTTTCCTTCAGCGATTCAATGCCTAGTTCCGCCTGCATAGCGCGTTTTCTGCCTTCAAAAGTAAACGGACGCGTTACAACGCCAACTGTCAGCGCTCCACATTCTCTGGCGATTTCAGCAATCACAGGTGCGGCGCCTGTACCGGTACCCCCACCCATGCCTGCGGTTACAAATACCATATCCGCACCTTTAAGCGTATTGGAAATCAGATCGCGGGATTCTTCGGCCGCTTTCTTACCAACCTCAGGATTGGCGCCAGCGCCAAGCCCCCGGGTTAGCTTGTCTCCGATTTGCAGTTTATGCTCCGATTTGGCCATATGCAGCGCTTGGGCATCTGTATTAACTGTGATGAATTCAACACCCTGAACGCCATTTTCAATCATCCGGTTGACAGCATTGCTTCCTCCGCCGCCTACGCCGATGACTTTTATTTGCGCCAAGCTCTCCATTTCAAAATCAAACTCCAACATATTGTTCCATCTCCCCCTAGAATAGTGCTTGGATGGCCGGTCCAAGTATATCTGGACTTACACTTATATGAACTCGCTGAACATATTCTTTAGACGCTCCACCAAACCGGGCTTTTTCGCGGTATCCTGGCTGGGTACAGCGTTCTGCTTGTTTCGGTTGACCGTCTTTTTGTTGCCGCTTCCCCCGCCATTGCTGCGTCCCCGGAAGCTGCGGACAACATTATGCAGGATGCCTACACCACCGGTGAAACCGGGGTCCCGGACGCCGATATAGTCAGGTACAGCAATGCGCACTGACGCTGCCAGCTCGGTCTGAGCTGCTTTCAGCACGCCTGGCATGGATACAGTCCCACCCGTTAGTATATAACCTCCGGGAAGCTCTGTGTAACCAAGCCGTTTTACTTCCTGCCGGATCAGATGAAAAATCTCCTGCACTCTCGGCTCGATAATCGCAGCCAAATCTTCCTGGTTGAACTCTTTTTCCACATTGCTGCCGATACGCAAAACCTTGAACACTACGTCTGAAGCAGCATCATCAATCCAGGCGCAGCCATATTTCAGCTTGACCTTTTCCGCCTGATCAGTAAGTGTCCGAAGTCCGTAGGCAATATCATTGGTTACAAATTCCCCGCCGATCGGAATCGTGGAGGTTGCACAAAGGGAACCCTCTTCATATACGGCTATCGTTGTTGAACCTGCCCCGATATCCACCAGTACAGCACCCATTGATTTCTCATCTTTGGAAAGCGCCAATCCACCGGCTCCAAGAGACATCAGCACAAGATCTTTAACTTTCAGCCCTGATTTCTCTACACAGCGAAGCAGATTATGTATTGGCGTTTTGGCTCCGGTAATAATCGTCGCCTCCACTTCCAGACGAACGCCGATCATTCCGCGCGGATCCTGGATACCTTCAAGACCGTCTACGATATATTGTTTGGCGACAACATCAATCACTTCGCGTTCAGGAGGCAGTGCAATGACTTCAGCCGCCTTGATTACCCGGTCAATGTCATCCTCGCTGATTTCACGGTCCTCATTCTGAACAGCCACAACACCGTGACTGGACTGCAGGCCGATATGATTGCCGGATATGCCGACATAGACCTCGGAAATTTGGATGCCAACCATTTGCTCCGCATGGTCTACAGCACTTTTGATCGATTGTACGGTCTGGTCGATATCTACGATCGCACCTTTGCGTATTCCTTCTGAATCAGCAGATCCAACGCCAATAATATTAAAGGTTCCATTGGTAACTTCCCCAATTATTGCCCGAACTTTGGATGTACCGATGTCCAGACTAACAATGATGTCATTGTTGCTCAAGTCCTATGGCACCTCCTGATATGATCAAAATAAATGGTAAAGCCAGTAAAACAGCTTGTTCCCGGTCATGGGAAACTCCTCTGTACATATTCAACATACCTAATCCTTTCCCTCTTTTTTCTACAAATTTTTTGAATGGAATAATATAACAAGCATTCCGCATAAACATAGATGCCTCCTAAAATCTGTAAAACAAGAAGACTGTGAAGTAAAAATAAGTTTAATCAAGAAACACCATCCATATTTACGGCTACAGTTCAAAAAATCCGCAGAAAAAAGAGGGATACAGCTTATTGCCCGTAAATCCGATTGTAGCATTTTTCCCGCCCTAATAGTAGGGACTATTTACTCTTGTGCGTCTTGTTTATCCTTATTTGCCGCCTCTGCGTCCTGAAATGGGACATAGGAATCAGCTTCCAGCATTTTGATCAGTCCCGGCTCCTCGGTTTCGATGATCTGATTCAAATATTCCACCTTATTCTTAAGCAGGGATATCGCTGTGATGACTTCAAAATGCGACCGTGTATAAAGCTTGATCCGGTCCGGAAAGGACAGCGTCGGCGACGGCACGATCTCGGAAATATCGCTTGTCAGCTCATTCGGGATGCCGGCGAGCGCCTGGCACAGTTTAGCCTTGTAGGGGTCCTCTTCCTTCCAGCCTGTCAAGATGGGCTTCTCTACCGCAATTCCGGTTTCATTCACAGCAACGGCCGCCCCGCTGGATAAAATGGCTTCTAGTACACCGGCCTGGTCCAACTCATAAGCGACAGCAGGATATTCTTTAATGCTTATGGTCACTGTGCCTGGAAAACTTTTCACCACCTCAGCCTCCTGGATGGTCTTAAGACGCTTGAGAGAATCCTCCACAGAAGCTTTGGAGACGGCAAAAAATTGTCCCCCTACCACCAGCCCGCTTTGGGCCAGAAGCTCGTTCCGGGTGGTGTACTTGTTGCCTTCAAATTGAATCTCTGTAATGCGGCTGAGCGACGAACGGAAAAAAATTACGGCCAGCAGCGCTATGAACAGCAGCAGCAGAATGATCGTAACCTTCCGGCTCATTTTTTTGCTTGGCTTGTCCTCTTTAAGCAGAGGTAGACGGGTTTTAGGCATTCTCGTATCTCCGTAATAAGGCCCTGTCTCCTTCCTCGCAGCAAGCTGAAGGAGACAGGGAGCTTTAATTGGCCAAATCTAGCGGACCCGGCACAGGTACTTTGCGGCTGATGCGCGCTCCAAGCTTCTGGAAGAGTTTTTCAATGCCATCATAGCCGCGGTCAATATGGTGGGCCTGCTCAACCACCGTAGTTCCATGAGCTGCGAGACCCGCGATCACCAGGGCCGCCCCGGCCCGCAGGTCGGTTGCTTCCACCGTAGCCCCATATAACCTCTGCACCCCGCGGATGAAAGCGCGGTTCAGGTCAATGGAGATATCAGCACCCATCCGCGCCATTTCTTCCACATGCTTGAAGCGTCCTTCGAATACAGTCTCTTTAATGACGCTGAATCCGTCGGCCAGCGACAGCAGCACCATAACCTGGGACTGCAGGTCCGTAGGAAAGGAAGGATAGGGGGATGTTACGATTCTCTCAACCGCGCGCGGTCTTCCCATACAGCTGATATTAATTATATCATTGCAAACTGTAATTTGAACACCAGCCCGTCTGAGCACATGAATAAGCGACGTTAAATGACCGGCATTGGTATGGGTCAACGTCACATTGCCCCGCGTGGCGGCCGCAGCAATCATCACAGTACCGGCTACAATCCGGTCCGGAATCACCTCATAGCTGCAGGGATAGAGCTTTTTTACGCCTTGGATGGTTATCGTATCGGTACCCGCACCGATGATCTGAGCCCCCATCTGGTTCAGAAAATTCTGCAGGTCCTGGATTTCCGGTTCCCTGGCCGCGCCCGATATCGTCGTGGTCCCTTCCGCCATGGCAGCGGCCATCATAATATTCTCGGTCGCCCCGACACTCGGATAATCAAGATGAACTTCGTTTCCCGTCAGCCTGGCTGCCCTGCAGGAAATCCGCCCATTAGACTCCTCAATCTCCGCGCCAAGCTGTTTGAGCCCCTGTAGGTGAAGATCGATCTTGCGTTCGCCAATCGCACAGCCTCCCGGCTGGTAAATCGTCACCTCGCCGAATCTGGATAGTAACGGTCCCATCAGAAAAATGGAGGATCTCATCTGCCGCATCAGATCCTCTGGAACATGAGATGTGCCCAAGGGCGAAGTATCTATCGTTACTGTCTCTTCTTCATGAGCACACCTGCACCCCAGCCGTTCCAGAATGTTCAGCATCGTTTCGATGTCCAGCAGCTTCGGCACATTGTGCAGTGAGTGAACTCCTTCGGCCAGCAGGCTAGCCGCCAGAATCGGCAGTGCCGCATTTTTTGCTCCATGGATACGTATGGTGCCTGACAGGGGATTTCCACCCTCAATCACCAATTTGTCCAATGTATCACCTCCGAGATTACCGCTCACCCACCACTGGGCACTTCCCGAACAAGAATCAATGAACGGTCAGGTAAGCTCTCCTGTCCTGCATTGCATGGACTAAGAAGTGCTCTGGGTGATTGTCACGATTATAGGATTATCCTATGTTCGTGGCCCCGGGTGTGTGACAGTGAAGAGCGATGGGCAGGAAACCCCTTCCAGCCGGAGGAACCAGACGTTCATTACTGCTTCCTTTTTGCCGCCAGTCTGCGCAGCTCGCTCACAACAAGGGCAGCGGAATCCCTTTTGCCCAGGCGCCGGGAAGCTTCCGACATCTGCCTGCGTACGGACTCCTCACCGATAATCTTCTGGACAGCTTCCATCAGGGACTGGCCGTTCAAATCCTTCTCAAGCAGCACAACCGCCGCACCTTCACGCTCCAGTTGCCTTGCATTCGCTTCCTGGTGGTTATTTGTCACGTTAGGGGACGGGATGAGAACGGAGGGGATGCCAAGTGCTGTAATTTCAGCAAGAAAAGAAGCGCCCGCCCGGTTCACGATAAGAGATGTACAAGCCAGCACCTCTGGCATATTGTGGACGTAAGGAAGAAGATGCAGCCAGCTTGGCTCACTGCCCAGCTTCTCACGCAGCGTTTTGCGGGTTTCTTCGAAATAAGTCTCACCGGTCACATATACATAGTGGACACCATTACCCTTACCCACAAAGGGGACCATCTCAATCATCGCCTGATTAATAGCCCGGGCTCCGCCGCTGCCGCCTACCATCAGCACAACTGTGCTGCCCTCGGGAATACCGAGTGAAGCAAAACCGCGCTGGGGGCTCGCAGCAGTCACTGTAGTTGCCCGGGGATTGCCGGTATAAATGACATGTTTGCCACCGGGAAAAGCCGATTCTGTTCCTTCAAAGCTGACAGCAACCGTATCGGCGTAACGGCTGAGAAAACGGTTGGTCAGCCCAGGAATCGCGTTCTGTTCATGGATCAGGGTAGGAATGCCCAGCTTCGAGGCCGCATACACGACCGGTCCGCACACATAACCGCCTGTGCCAATCACAACATCCGGCTTGAATTCCCGGAGCATTTCCTTGGAGGCTTTGACCCCTTTGAGAAAACGCATTACCGTCTTCACATTGTCCATGGAAAGCTTGCGGCGGAAGCCGGTAATATCTATCGATTGGAATGGAAGATTCTCATTAGGAACCAGCTTGCTCTCCAGACCCCGCTTCCCGCCAATATACAGGAAGGCCGGGTCTTTTTCTTCTGCTTGAAGCTGCCTGGCAACGGCGACAGCGGGATAAATATGTCCCCCTGTGCCGCCGCCGCTTAATACGATACGCATGTCTTTCACCTCGCATAACGGGATAGGTTGAGTAAAATGCCGAGTGCCGTGAGCATCAGAGTCAGTGATGAGCCGCCATAGCTGATCAGCGGAAGCGTGATGCCGGTAACCGGCATGAGGCCGATGACGACGCCGATGTTGATGACGACCTGAACAGCCACCATGCAGACGATGCCTACCGCCAGATAGCTGCCGAAACGGTCCGGGAGGCTCATCGCCACCTTCATGCCCCGCCAGATCAGGATCAGAAACAGGAGCAGCACCATCAGCCCTCCGATGAACCCCAGCTCCTCAGCCAATATGGAAAAAATAAAATCAGTCTGCGGCTCCGGCACATAGCTGTATTTTTGCCGGCTCATGCCGAGCCCCAGCCCGCCAAGCCCTCCGGGTCCAATCGCATACAGTGACTGGATAATCTGGTAACCGGCACCCAGGGGATCGGACCAGGGGTCCAGAAACGCCGTAATCCGCTGCAGGCGGTAAGGTGCAGCAGCCACCAGTGCCGCAAAACCCGCCACACCCAGAGCGCCCAGGGACAGCAGATGCTTCATCCGGGCCCCCGCTGTAAAAACCATCATCAGGGCGGCGCCAAACATGACGGTGCCTGTCCCCAGGTCCGGCTGCAGCATGATCAGCGCAAAGGCGGAGCCGATCAGCGCCAGCGGAGGCAGCAGCCCCCGTGTGAAGGCCGAGATATCATAATCCTCCTTGCCCAGCCAGTTGGCCAGATACAGAATCATCCCCATCTTCATGAATTCGGAGGGCTGAATCCCGAAGGAACTGATGCCGAGCCAGCTGCGGGCTCCGCCGCGCACCACGCCGATGCCGGGAATCAGCACCATGACGAGCAGAATGAAGCAGACAATCAGCGCCGGTCTGGCAAACTTCTTCAGCACCAGATAATCGGTGTTCGCGGTGACGAACATTGCGCCAAGTCCTAGCCCCGCGAACAATAGCTGTCTTTTAACAAAATAAAACGAATCGCCATAATTGCGGAAGCCCAATACGGACCCTGCGCTGTAGACCATCACCATACCGATGGCCAGCAGGGACAGAATAACCATCAGTATCCAGATATCGGGCGCATGACGGGATTTGTTCATCAGGAGCACACCTCTTGCCTTGGTAGTAGGGGCTTATCCACCCCCCTACTTAAAGGTTATGCACCGCCTCTTTAAAAATACGCCCGCGCTCCTCATAGGATGTAAACATATCCCAACTGGCACAGGCAGGAGACAGGAGAACGATATCTCCCGCTTCCGCCAGAGCGGAAGCCTCCCGCACGGCTTCTTGCAGCACGGCGGCGGCGCTCTCCCCATTATCGACGGAGATAATGCGCTTTACTCCTGCCATGCCTGCAACGGCTGCCAGCTTGTCCTTGGTCTGCCCCAGCGCCACAAGGGCTTTGACGCCGCCGAGGACAGGCAGCAGCTCCATATAGTCAGAGCCGCGGTCCAGCCCGCCGGCAATCAGAACCACCGGCTTCCGGAAGGAAGCCAGCGCCATGGAGGTCGCTTTGGAGTTGGTCGCTTTGGAGTTGTTGTAATAAGCAGCACCTGCTTTATCCGCCACATACTCCAACCGGTGCTCCACGCCTCTGAAATTCGCCAGCACTTCCGCCAGCCCGGCAGGGTCTGCGCCCGCAGCGATGGCTATCCCGCAGGCAGCCAGCGCATTCTCCACGTTGAAGCGGCCCGGCAGGCCGATCGAATCCACAGCGGCAATTTCCGTCTCACTCCCGGAATAATCCCGGTAGACAATCATCCGCTTAAGGTCATCCTCGGTTTCCGGAACAAAGGCCGGACGGACAAAGACCCCCTGAACCAGCTCCTCAGTCATGGAGAACGGGAGAATTCCCGCCTTGATATAAGGCACGAGTTCCCGGCAGACTGGATCATCCCAGTTCAGTACCGCAGTATCGCTTGGCTCCTGATTGGCAAACAGCTTAGCCTTGGAGGCTATGTAATCCTCCATTCCGCCATGATAATCCAGATGAGTCTCAGCCACATTCAGCAGACAGCCCACCTTAGGGCGGAACGCTTTTGTGCCTTTGAGCTGAAAGCTGCTGAGCTCGACAACCATCCAGTTGTCTGCGTGAGCCTCCTGTGCGGCCTGGCAGAGGGGTGTGCCGATGTTCCCGGCTACAATAGGGTTCATTCCCGCAGCGTCCAGCATGCGGCCCACCCAGGTGGTTGTCGTCGTCTTGCCGTTGGAACCGGTAATCCCAATCATCGGTGCTGCACACAGGTGGTAGGCTACCTCCACCTCGGTCACTACCTCAATGCCCAGCTCCAGCGCTTTTTGAACGGGAGGCACGGAATAGGGGATGCCCGGGTTCTTAACCACAAGGCTCACACCCGGGTGAATCAATCCCTCCGGATGACCGCCGCATATAACAGAAATTCCCAAAGATTCCAAGTCGGAAGCTTCGGGACTTTGATCTCTTTCTTTTTTGTCGTTAACCGTTACGGCCGCGCCGTGCTCATGCAGCACCTTGGCCACCTGGACGCCACTTTTGGCTAGGCCCAGGACGACCACTTCTTTACCGCGGTATTGATCTGGATGCTCCATTCTTTACAACCCCTTGCTCAAGATTAATCCAATTGCCGCCAGCACCAGGCTAACCGCCCAGAAGGAGACGACTACCCGCCATTCCGACCAGCCGCCCAGTTCAAAATGATGGTGGATCGGGCTCATGCGGAAAATGCGTTTGCCGCGTGTTTTGAACGAGGTGACCTGCAGTACGACAGACAGCATTTCAATAACGAACACACCGCCGATTACAACAAAAAGCAGCTCGCTTTTGGTGACAATGGAAATCGCCCCTATAGCGCCGCCAATCCCGAAGGAACCGAAATCACCCATGAATACCTTCGCCGGATGCGCATTGAACACCAGAAAGCCAAGAACCGCCCCGATCATTGCCGCCGCACAGACGCCGGCTGCAATCGAAGTAGCCTGCATAGCCACCACGGCAAAGGCAGCGAGCGCAATCGCACTCACACCTGACAGCAGCCCATCTACTCCATCGGTAAAATTCACGGCATTTGTTACAGCCATCATCATGACGATAATGAACGGATAGTAAAACCAGCCGCCCCAATCGAAGCTGATGGAGGTGCCCGGGATACTGATGCCGGTATTATGCCCGGCGTTAATCAGCAGCACGCACATCACCGCTCCGACCACCAGCTGGCCCAGCAGTTTCTGGCGCGGAGTCAGCCCCAGGGAACGTTTGAACGCAATTTTGATGTAGTCGTCCAGGAAGCCGATCAGCCCATAGCCAAGCGCAGCAACCAGCAGAACATAGAAGTCAGAGTTCACGACTGAAAATTTCAGAAAAGACAATGTAAAGGCCACCATGATGATAATGCCGCCCATCGTAGGTGTTCCTGCTTTTTTCAAATGGGTTTGTGGTCCGTCGTCACGGACCTGCTGCCCGAATTTCATCCTCCGCAGCAGCGGAATGAACAGCGGAGCGGCAATGACCGCAAGGATAAAGGATACAGCAATAGTCAGCAGAAGTAGTTGATAATCCATGGGTACACCCCCTCCATTAGTTTGGTTCTGTCTGAGAATGGTCGTTCAGGCTGTGCAGCACTTCCTCAAGACGCATTCCCCGGGAAGCTTTGAACAGCACAACATCCCTTGGATCGATTTGGCCGGTTAAGGCTGCAGTAAGCTCCCTTTTATCCGTAAAAGCAAACACGCGTCCAGGACCAAACCGTTCTTCCGCCTTCCGGGCGATGTGTGCTGAAAGAGGGCCAAAAGTAAACACCAGGTCTGTTTGGGCAGGATCAAGGTAACTGCCGATCTCCTCATGGAAAAGTGCCTCATCCGGCCCAAGTTCCAGCATGTCCCCGAGCACAGCGATTCTTTTGCCGCCGCATTTCATGGCCTGCAGCACATCAATGGCTGCTCTCATGGAGGTAGGACTCGCATTATAGGCGTCGTTCAGCATAGTCAGGCCTGAAGCCGCCTGCAGCATTTCAATCCGCATGCCGGTTAGCTTAAGCTTGCTTAAACCCTCTTCAATGTTATCTTCGGATATGCTGAAGTGGCGGGCAACCGCCAGCGCTGCCAGAGCATTCACCACGTTATGCTGCCCGGGAAGCGGCAAGGTGAAGGCATGCTCTGCATGAAGATGGGAAGTAAAGGTCATCCCCCCCATATGCGTCATCACCCCTGTCGGGAAGTCAGCATTGTCAGAAGACAAGCCAAAGCGGAAGGTTCTCATCCCCTCCGGGGCACGGAACGCCGGCTCTGCAATAACCTCGGCAAGGAGCGGTTCGTCGCCGTTATAAATCAGTAGACCTCCAGGCTTCAGCCCTTCGGCGATTTCCAGCTTGGCCCGGGCAATTTCCTTACGGGAACCGAGCTGCAGCAAATGGGATTCGCCTACATTGGTAATGACAGCCACATCAGGCGGCGCCAGGGAAGCCAGCAGTGCAATCTCTCCGCGCGAGCTCATCCCCATTTCCAGTACAGCGATCTGAACCTTCTCGTTCATAGAAAGAATCGTCAGCGGCAAACCGATATGGTTATTGAAATTGCCTTGGGTTTTGTGAACGGTGTATTGTCTCTCCAGCAAGGCAGAGATCATGTCCTTCGTGGTTGTCTTCCCGTTACTGCCGGTAACGGCAACCACCTGAGGAGCGATTTGGCTTAAATAAGCGGAGGACAGCTTCTGCAGCGCAGAGAGCGTGTCGTCCACCAGGATCACACTGCCATTCTCAGGAGCTGCACCTTTATTCCGCTGCCATAAGGTGGCGGCGGCGCCTGCCGCCAAGGAGGCGGCACTATAATCATGTCCGTCAAAATGATCTCCAATCAGCGGAACGAACAGACAGGCAGGCGTAATTTTGCGGGAGTCGGTAACGACTCCCGCAATTCTCTTATCCATATCATAGGCGGAGGACAGCTCTCCTCCGCACATGGCAGCGATGTTTCGCAGCGTTCTTGTAATCAATAGCTTCGGCCCCTTATAACTTCTTTGGCGACGACGCGGTCATCGAAATCATGAACCACTCCGCCGATCAGCTGATAGGTCTCGTGACCTTTCCCCGCAATCAATACTACATCGCTGGGGCTTGCCATTTCAATAGCTTTTCTGATGGCTTCCCGGCGGTCCACAATCATGTCGTAGCGGTCCTGGGCCACTCCATCTTCCTTCAAACCTGCTTCAATATCCTTCAGGATCAGCTGCGGATCTTCGGTGCGCGGATTGTCTGAAGTCACGAAGACGTGATCACTGTATTTTGCAGCAATTTTGCCCATCAGCGGACGTTTGGTCGTGTCTCTGTCCCCGCCGCAGCCGAAGACGGTAAGCACCTTGCCGGCGGCAAACTCGCAAACTGCCCGCAGCACATTTTCCAATCCATCCGGGGTATGGGCATAGTCTACAATCACTGCGAAGTCCTGGCCTTCGTCCACTGACTCCACACGTCCGGCCACTCCGGCTACCGACTCAAGGCTGGCCTTGATCTCCAATAGCGGCACATCCTCCAGCAAAGCGGCGGAAATCGCCGCCAGCGCATTATACACATTGAATTTGCCGACCATCCGCAGTGAAATGTCAGCCTCTCCCTTAAACGTATCCACATGGAAAAAAGTTCCTTTGGACGTGATGGAAATTTGCGAAGCCCGGACATTCGCAGGACTATCGATGCCGTATGTAATGACCTCTGCGGCAGTTTGTGCGGCAAAATAGACGCTTGCCTCGTCGTCTGCGTTCAGCACGGCGTATTTGCGCTCCTCTTTCCAGGGCGAAATTACGTTCCCGAGCCGGGAAAAAAACAGCCCTTTGACCGCGCGGTACTCCTCCATCGTATGATGATAATCCAGATGATCCTGGGTCAAATTGGTAAATATAGCGGTGCGGTAATCGGTCCCCTTCACCCGCCCCTGCTGGAGCGCATGGGAGGAGACCTCCATCACACAGCACTGTACCCCTTTTTGGACCATATCGCTTAGCGTACGCTGCAGCTCAAGTGATTCCTGTGTGGTGCCTGAGGCAGGAAAGGTCTGCCCGTCATAGCGCATCTGTATCGTTCCAATCAGGCCAGTCTTGATGTTCTGATCCTGCATAATGCGCTCAATCAGATAGGTAGTTGTCGTTTTGCCGTTCGTGCCGGTCACGCCGATCATTCTCATCCGGCTGCTCGGTGAGCCAAAAAAAGCATTCGACAATACAGCCATCGCAAACCGGCAGTCATCCACCACTATCTGCGGCAGATCAATATCAAGCCTGCGCTCACAGACAAGAGCAGAAGCACCATTCGCGGCAGCCTGCGGGGCAAAATCATGCCCGTCCACCGTAAAGCCCGGCAGGCAAATGAACAAATCACCGGGCTTGACCCGGCGTGAATCCGCCTGAAGGCCCGTAATCTCCGTTTCTCCATTCCCATATAGACGTGAAGCCGCAAGACAAGAAGAAAATTCATTTACTTTCATAGCCATCCCTCACTCTTCAAAGAAGATATCCAACATTATTTCCCATCTTCAGCACCCATATAAATCCGGATGGTCGAACCGCGTTCGACTCTGGCACCCGCTTTTGGCGCCTGGTTGATTACTGTATTGCCTGTTCCGGATCGTGCGAGTGTAAAGTTCATATTCAAATCCTCGTAAATATCCTGGACGGTGGCCCCTGTAAGATCGGGAACCGTCACAATCGGAGTTTCACCGTATTTATAGGTTTTGGGAAGCTGGTCTTTACGTTCCGGAACCTTCATGTAATGCAGGGAATCCTCTAAGATATTTTGCACGATTGGAGCTGCCACAACGCCCCCGAACTGAATACCCTTCGGATTATCCACTGCCGTATACACTACGATCTGCGGATCATCCGCTGGTGCAAAGCCGATAAACGATACAATATGTTCCGTAGGAGAATACCGGCCGTTAATTACCTTTTGTGCCGTCCCTGTCTTGCCTCCCACACGGTAGCCGTCAATAAAAGCCGGCCGGCCTGTGCCTTTGGCAACCACGCTCTCAAGGGCAGCACGCACCTTCTTCGAGGTTTCCTCCGAGATGACCTGACGCACCATCTCCGGCTCCACCTCTGATACCGTCTCCCCGGTATCCGGATTGATCCAGGCCTTGGCGACATGCGGCGTGTAGAGCCTCCCGCCGTTAATGGCCGCCGAAACCGCGGCTATCTGCTGAATCGGCGTGACGGACACCCCTTGCCCAAATGCAGTAGTCGCCAGCTCAACCGGCCCCACCTGCGCAGGCTTGAACAGAATTCCGCTTGCTTCCCCGTTCAGATCAATGCCGGTCTTGGCGCCAAAGCCGAAATCACGGATATATTTGAACAGGCTATCTTTGCCCAGCCTTTGTCCCAGCGCTACAAAACCCGGATTACAGGAGTTCTCCACCACTTCAAGGAAGGTCTGGCTGCCATGCCCGCCTTTTTTCCAGCAGCGCAGTTTGGCTCCGCCGACCTCAATATACCCGGGATCAAAAAAATGCTCATTCTGCAAATCCACCTTGCCCTCCTGAAGCGCAGCGGCCAAAGTGATAATTTTGAAGGTGGACCCTGGTTCGTAAGTCATCCAGATCGGCAGGTTGCGGTTATAGACCCCGGCGTCATATTCCTTATAAGCCCCAGGTTCATACCCCGGTCTGCTGGCCATCGCCAGAATCTCGCCATTCTTAGGGTTCATCGCAATCGCCCAGCTGCCCTGAGCCTGATATTTCACCATCGCCTGATCCAGCTCGCGTTCCATAATGGACTGGATCTGCTTGTCGATCGTCAGCTGCAGATTAAGGCCGTCCTGGGGAGCTGAATATTTTTCCGAGGACCCCGGCATCAGCCTGCCCCCGGCATCGGACAGATATGAGATATCGCCGGCGCTGCCTTGGAGCAGCTTGTCATATATGCTCTCTACCCCGGTTATGCCCTGATTGTCGATACCGGTGAAGCCAAGAATATGGGCCGCCAGATCGCCGTAGGGATAAAACCGCTTGTTGTCCTCAGCCACAACGATGCCCGGCAGCTGCAAATCACGGATGCTCGCAGCCAGCTCCATCGTAATTTTGCGGCCCCCGGGCTGTAGCTTCACCGATGACTGACTTTTGGACAGCAAAGTGATCAGCTTCATCTCGCTCATGCCGAGCAGTGGAGCCAGCGTCTGTGCTGTTTTTTCCTTTTCCTTCACTTGTACGGGAACTGCATAAACCGTCGGGGAGCTGATATTATAAGCGAGCGCAATCCCTTCCCGGTCCAATATTTCACCGCGTTTGGCGGTAAAGGGAATATTGCGGCGCCACTGGCTTTCTGCCTTGGCACTCAGTTTTTCGCCTTCGGACAGCTGCACATAGGCCAGCCGCACGGCCAGAGAGCCGAACAACACGGCCAGTCCCAGCAGCGTCCACAGCATTCTCCGGCGAGTGACGACTTTTGAAACCTTCATTCCGTTCCCCCTCTTTCGCTGCTCTAGACATGAGCTCTTATCTTCATGACTATTCAGGACAAACAGGGGTTAGAACAAGCCTATGCCGCAGGCTCTATTCTTCCGGCTTTTCTTCCTCCACAGGAGGAACAGGAATGTTCTCGCCGTATTCATTTACAGGATTGAGCTTGAGTGTAACCAGTGTCTTGCCATTCTTGAGTCCTTGGGCCTGCTCGGACACATAACCTTCGCCCTCCACGGCAATCCCCACTTTGAGCAGGCTGAGAACTTCCAGAGCGTCCCGCAGCGACTGCCCTTTCAAATCCGGGATCACGAGTTTGTCCCCCTGCTGGCTCAGCAGATAAATGCGCTGTCCTGATGCCAGTGGTGTCCCTTTTTCAGGATATTGGCTGACGACGGTTGTACCCTCGCCCACCGCTTCAAAATCAAAACCCTGATCAATCAGCAGCTGTCTGGCCGCCTGCATCGTTTTGCCGGTCAGCTCCGGCGCGGAACGTTGGGCGGGAGCAGCAGCCTTAACCGTTTTGGAAGTGCTGTCCGCAGTCTCCGTACTCGCCTTGGGCACTCCCATATAAGGCAGCGCCTGCGAGACAATCTCCTGGAATACTGGAGCAGCAACCGCTCCCCCGCCTTCCCCGTCCTGCGGCTCATCGATAATAACGATCACCGCAATCTTCGGATCATTTACCGGCGCATAGCCGATAAATGAAGACAGCACCTTGTTCCGGTCATAATCTTTACCGTTGACCTTAATCGCAGTACCGGTCTTACCCGCCACACGATAGCCTTCAATGTAGGCATGGCGTCCGGTTCCTTTGACTTGGTCAGCAACCACCTGTTCCAGGTAGCTCCCTGTTTTCCGGGCGCTTTCCTTCGAAATGACCTGGCGCACCACTTCAGGCTGGGTAACAGTTTTCTTCCCGGTATTCGGGTCGGTAATCTCCTTGACGACATGCGGAACCATCAGTTTGCCGCCATTGGCGATGGCTGCCACAGCCGTCAGCTGCTGAATGGGTGTAACCAGCACCTTGCCGTGGCCGTAGGCCAGGGTTGCATTTTCGACAGACCTGTTCGGGTCAGGATTGACAATACCAATAGTTTCTCCCGGCAGGTCAATTCCAGTTTTTTCATTGAAGCCAAAATCATCGATATACTGCAGCAGCCGTTCCGGACCAAGCATCTCAAATCCGAGCTTAACGAAGGCTACGTTGCTGGAGCGCTTCACGCCATCAAGGAAACTAATCCTCCCCCAGCCTACTCTGTTGATATCATGGAGCGCCCTACTGTACCCCTTGATGTAGATTTGACCGGATTGAAATTTTTCCTCAGGATTGAACAGCTTCTCCTCCACGGCTCCAGCCAGTGTAACAATCTTAAATGTTGAACCCGGTTCATACCTGGATTTGACGGCATGGTTATAGAATCCCCCCGCATCTTTGGTATTCCAGAATTCATTCGGGTTGAAGGTAGGCATATTCGCCAAACCGAGGATTTCCATCGTATTCGGATCGGCGGCTATGACACTAATCGTCTTGGGCCTGTATTTGTCATACGCCTTTTGCATTGCTTGTTCAATATAGTGTTGAATCGTGCTGTCTATCGTCAGCTTGAAATTACTCCCATTTACCACGGGCTGGTAGGTATCCTGGGAATTGGGAAGCTTGATCCCCTTGCCGTCACTTTGATAGGAAAGCTTGCCGTCCGTACCTTTGAGCTGCTTGTCAAAATATTTCTCCAGCCCCATAATCGCATTGCCGTCTCTGTCGGTATAGCCCAGGATATGCGCGGCAAGCGTATCTTTGGGATAATAGCGCTTCTGCTCCGTGACGTAACCGACTCCAGTCTCCCGGATATCATGCTTCTTGCCTAATTCCTCATAAAAGGCAACGACCTTATCCTTAAGCTCCTTGTTGATCTTCCAGCCTTCGTTGCGGATTTCGCGGTTCTTAAGATACTTGCCATCCTTATCCTTGGCCTCAACTAATTTCTTAAGCTCATCCTCCGGCTTGCCCAGCAGCTCATGCAGCCCATCGATTACTTCCTGCCCGATCCCCTGCTCTGCAATAACCTCAGGGCTAACGACAATGGTATACGCCGGGACATCGCTGGCCAGAACATTGCCGTTGCGGTCCTCAATCTCACCCCGTACCGCCTTGATCGTTGCGGAATGAGCCCACTGCTTGGCGGCCTTCTCCTGCCAGTACTCGCCATTCAGCACCTGCACCCAAAACACCCGGGCGACTAAAACAAGAAAAAAGAGGGTAATACACCCTCCTATAAACAGCGTGCGAAGTTTTATTCTTTTTAACATAAACCAACCTCACATACTCAATTATTGCGATTGCCGCCAATCGCTGATTAATGGTCGCCTTTAGTGGCTGTACTGCTCAGGGGAACATAGATGGTTGAATCCTCGGAAGGCTTGGTGTATCCAAGCTCTGCCGCCCGCTGGGCCACCGACTGTTCAAGCGTCTGCTTCTCCATCTGAAAGGTGGCAATATCCTTTTTGGTGGAGGATATCTTGGCATCCAGCTCCTGCGCCTGCAGATTCAAATCGTAAATATGCACATAACGCCAAATCAGGGTGGCAGCCACCAGTACAAACACGCCCAGTGTCAGCATGTACAGCAGCTTCTCCTGCAGCGGCAGCACCATTCGTCTCGTGACTACTTTCGTCTTCTCGCGGTAAAGCCTGTCTGCCTCTTCTTTTCTTTTGGGTTGAACTGCTAAGTTGCCGCGGGTATAGGCCATCTCTGACTCTCCTTTATCGTTATTTACAATTTCTCTGCAATCCGCAGCTTCGCCGAACGGGCGCGCGGGTTCAGCTCCAGCTCTTCCTCTGAAGGCACGAGCGGCTTGCGGTTAATCAGCTTCAGGGTGCCTTCCGCACCGCATACGCAAAACGGAAAATCAGGCGGACACGTGCATCTGCTTAAATAGCCGCTGAAAATCTGCTTGCAGATCCGGTCCTCCAGCGAGTGAAAGGTGATAACCGATACTCTTCCTCCGGGTGCCAGGCAGCGCACTGCTGCGTGAAGCCCTTCCTCAAAAGCACCAAGCTCATCATTCACCGCGATCCGCAGACCCTGAAAGCTCCGTTTGGCAGGATGTCCTCCCGTTCTGCGCGCAGCTGCCGGAATGCCTTCCTTAATCAGCTCCGCCAATTCTCCCGTGCTCTCCACAGGGTGTTCTTCTCTCCGCTCTACAATCTTGCGGGCAATCCGCCGTGAGAACTTCTCTTCTCCATACTGGAAAAGCACACGGGCAATCTCCTGTTCAGGCCAGGTATTGACTATTTCGGCTGCGGTCAACTGAGCGGACTGATCCATCCGCATGTCCAGCGGAGCATCGTGATTATAGCTGAATCCCCGTTCCCCTTCGTCAAACTGGGGCGAGGATACACCAAGATCGTACAGAATGCCATCTACTTGGGGGACACCGTCCTTTTGCGGAACAAAAGGGAGTTCCTTCAGCACTTGCTCGAGATCGCGGAAGTTGGTTTTCACCAAAACCACCTTCTCGCCGTATTCGGCGAGCCGCTCCCTTGCATTCTCCAGCGCCCAGTCATCCTGATCCAGACAGATCAGCCGGCCTTCGCCGCTGAGCCTCCCGGCAATCAGAGAGCTGTGACCGGCTCCGCCGAGCGTGCAGTCTACGTAAATGCCATCCTTCTTGATGTGCAGCCCTTCTGTTGCTTCTTCCTTAAGCACCGTGATGTGGTGAAACAAGCTGCATCCCTCCAGGGCAGTATTCGAATATTGTATGTGTTATAGATCGAAGTTGAAATCCACCAGTTTCTCGGCAATCTCGTTGAACGTTTCCTCTGACTGTTCGAAGTACTGCTCCCATAGCTCCTTGTTCCAGATCTCCACCCGGTTCGAAACGCCCAGAATTACACAGTCCTTGTCCAGCTTGGCATATTGCCGCAAATTCCCCGGCAGGTTAACTCTGCCTTGCTTGTCCCACACACATTCGGTCGCTCCCGAGAAAAAAAAGCGGCTGAAGGCACGGGCATCCGATTTCATCAGTGAAAGGCTTTTGAGCTTTTGCTCCATGATTCCCCATTCTTCCATGGGATAAACAAATAGACAAGTGTCGAGGCCGCGGGTCGCTACGAAGGAGGTCCCGAGCATGTCACGGAACTTGGCCGGAATAATGATGCGGCCTTTGTCATCAATGCTATGCTGGTATTCCCCCATAAACATGATTATTCCCCACCCCTAATTACCGATTCCCCACTTTGCCCCACTTTACACCACCTAAGCATAATAGATTCGCCATTAAAAATCAAAAACCTTTTTCCGGGCCGAGGTAATTTTTTCTTGTTTGTCAAGTCGGCCAAAAAATATACTCTCTGAAATGTCAAAAAAGGTGCCCGAACCATTCACATGGCCCGGACACCTTGCTTCAGTTCTATAGGTTAATCGTTCAGATTCCAGCTGTCGAGGTATTCGACCTGTGCCGGAGTCAGGCTGTCAATGGAAATCCCCAGGCTCTCCAGTTTGAAGCGGGCTACCTGTTCGTCGAGATTGTAAGGCACATTCTCAACCTTGACGCCGATGGTCTTGTAATTGTCATTCACATATTTAAGCGAAAGGGCCTGCAGCGCAAAGGTCGTATCCATAATTTCAGCCGGATGGCCGTCGGCAGCTCCCAGGTTCACAAGACGGCCTTCAGCGAGCAGATACAGCTTGCGTCCGTCTTTCAACTGGTATTCTTCGATGTTCTTGCGCACGGTTCGCTGGGATACCGATCTGTCGGACAGTTCAGGCTTATTCACTTCAACGTCAAAATGGCCGGCATTGCACATAATCGCGCCATCCTTCATCACATCATAATGCTCTCCGCGGATGACGTAACGGTTGCCTGTCACCGTAACGAAGAAATCACCGTGTTTTGCAGCTTCCAGCATCGGCATTACATGGAAGCCATCCATGTGGGCTTCCACCGCTTTAATCGCGTCCACTTCGGTAACGATCACATTGGCGCCAAGACCTTTGGCCCGCATCGCCACACCTTTGCCGCACCAGCCGTAACCAACCACAACGACTGTTTTACCCGCTACAATCAGGTTAGTGGTGCGAACAATGCCGTCCCATGCTGATTGGCCTGTCCCGTAACGGTTGTCGAACAGATACTTGCAGTAGGCATCATTAACGGCTACCATCGGGAATTTCAGGATGCCCTGCTTCTGCAATGCTTTCAGCCGGATAATCCCGGTAGTGGTTTCTTCGGCACCGCCGCGAATGTTCTCCATCAGGTCCGGACGCTCGGAATGCAGCAGCGTGGCAAAATCACCGCCGTCATCAATGATCAGGTCCGGTTTACTTTCCAGAGCCTTGATATTCAGCGCCTTAAACTCTTCCGGTGACGGATTGTATTTGGCGAACACCGTAATGCCGTCTTCAACCAGCGCCGCACATACATCATCCTGGGTGGACAATGGATTGGAGCCGGTAATCGTAACCTCGGCACCGCCTGCCTGAACAACCTTTGCCAGATAAGCTGTTTTTGCTTCCAGATGAAGGGTGATCGACACTTTCAAGCCTTTGAACGGCTGCTCCGCTTCGAACTGTTCACGGATACGGTTAAGCACCGGCATATGCTGGCGAACCCAGTCGATTTTGAGATGCCCTTCCGGGGCCAGCGTCATATCCGCCACAATACTGTTTTCCTTCGACAATGAACTCATGATGATACCTCCTGAAAGTTTTATAAACATAGGCTTTAATTATTACATATAGATCATGCGGTGGGTTCCGCTGTAATCCGCAGGGATCGACATCAGTTCATCCAGCCACGCAGGGCCGTAACGGTTCAGATAATACATTACATTGTATACTCTTTCCTGCAGTTTACCCAGCGGCAACAGTGACAGCTCAATCCGCTCCCACTGCCGGAGCGCAGCTTCATTCTGCTTCTCCATCGCATCCCGGGCCTTGGCTTGAAGGAATGAGATCTGGTCCAGAATCTTGTCTTTGTTGTTTGCTCCCAGTTTAAGCAGTCCCGCCTGAATGGAACCCAGCTGTTCAATCAGCGGCTCATACATGGCTGAGAAAGCAGCCTTTGTATCTTCAAAACGCTGTTCCAGCCCCAACTCATCCTGAGCCGCGAGCCATTCTTTTCTTTTCTCGTCCAAGCCCTCAAGAACATCGCCAAAAACAAGCTGATACTTGTCCATGTGCTTATGCAGTGTGCCTTCCACGACTGTGAATGACATGCGCGGAATAATCAGCGGCATCCGCTCACCCACTACCTCAAATGCCAGCTGCGGAATAGCCCAATAGGCGATTTCACCTTGTCCCAGAACCGTAGCCAATACCGGCAGCACATAATCCTGCATCAGCGGTCTCGTCAGCACATTGTTGCTGAACTGCTCAGGGCGGGCTTCCAGCTGTTCCAGCAGTTCCTCCCGGGAAAAGGAAACCGTACCCTTGCGGTCTGTGAACCGCCCCTCCACTTTATGCAGCAGTAGGCGTGTTCCTTCTTGGATATAAAACAGATTGGCGCTGCCAGCAGCAACCGCAGCCTGAAGCTCATAGCCACTGTCTGTAATCTGTCCTGCCGCAGCTTGATAGGCCGCCTCCAGCTCATCGTTGTGTTCAATCAACGTTTGGAACATGGGGGCTTCCAGCCTGCGCAGCTCAGGATCTGCCGAATCCAGCAGAATAAGGCCAAATCTGCCGAACAGCGAGCCCATCAATTTGGCAAAAGCTTCGCTCAAGCTGCCTGCAGCAGCTGAAGATTCGCGGATAACTTCCATAATTTGCGGTTTGAATTCACTGTCCTGCAGCAAGCCGTCCAACTGCCCAATGATGTGCTGCCAGCTCTCTTCCTCCACCTTAATACTGCTGACGGAAGAACGGAGGTCCTCCGGTTTGTCCAGCTTAAGCCTGGCAATCTCTCCTGCGCGGTTCAGGACAAAGGTATGGTTGACCTCATCCCAGTCATGATCCTCCCCGGCAATCCAAAACAGGGGAACAACACGCCGCCCGAGCTGCGCGGCTGCTTCCCTTGCCGCCTGAATGGTTGTGATGGCCTTATATATGACAAAAAGCGGACCCGTCAACAAACCGCTCTGCTGGCCGCCGGTAACAACCAGCGTACCCCGCTGCTCCAGAAGCGCCAGTGAGTCCATCACTGCCGGATGGGGGTTCCACTTCAAATTATATTGCCGTAAACATTCAGCAATCCCGGCACGGTCAGCCCGCAGCTCTTCCGTGCTGTCCAGCCATGCTGCACGTTCCGCTCTGCTCTCCTCGCTGCGGAAGTCCCCACCGTACAAATGTCCTACCTTTTCATAATGATGTATATAGTCGCGGGCGAGTGCTGATCCCCCCGGGAGAGGTTCGGGTATTACATTCATGTGCAATTGCCTCCTGTTCTATGTACTGCTATATGTAATCATTAAGCCGGATAAACTCTTTATGATTGTATCCAAAGTTAGGGGCGGCGTCAAAGACACCTTGCTGGCGAAAAATAATAGGCGAGAGCTGAACGCTCCCGCCTTAGATGATGCTGCACTAAAATATGATAATGCTGCAGAATTGAACGGTCTGCTTATGCGTATTGCTTAGCAACGAAGTGCCCTTTTGAAACTTCGACCAATTGATAATCGCTGTCATTGGTTTTTTCGCCTGCAGCATAAATCGGAGTACCCAGTTCATCATGCAGATGAATGCGTTGCTTGTTCGCTTCAACCTCCGGATCCGGGACCGGAATCGCCGACAACAGCGACTTCGTATACGGATGAATCGGGTTGGCGTACAGTTCTTCACTTTCAGCCAGCTCAACCATTTTACCAAGGTACATTACGGCCACCCGGTCACTGATATGCTTCACCATGGACAGGTCATGTGCAATAAAAAGATATGTCAGTCCAAGACGGTCCTGCAATTCCTTCAGCAGATTGACCACCTGCGCCTGAATCGATACGTCCAGTGCGGAGATCGGCTCATCGCAGACGATGAATTTGGGATTCACCGCGAGCGAACGGGCAATCCCGATACGCTGGCGTTGTCCACCCGAGAATTCATGCGGATAACGTGTGGCATGGTCGTGGTTGAGCCCAACCATATCCAGCAGCTCTTCAATCCGTTTTTTGCGCTCTGCACGGCTTCCGGCCATCCCGTGAATGTCCAGCGCCTCACCAATGATATCCGAAACCGTAAACCGCGGATTCAGCGATGCATACGGGTCCTGGAAAATCATTTGCATATCACGGCGCATAGCCTTCATTTTGCCCGGAGACAATTTGTAGATATCCGTACCATTATACTTCACGCTTCCGGCAGTAGGTTCGTAAAGACGAAGCACTGTCCGGCCGGCAGTGGTTTTACCGCAACCGGATTCCCCTACCATCCCAAGGGTTTCGCCTTCGCGAATCGTGAAATTAATATTATCAACAGCCTTAAGAACTTTTCCCTTGCCGACATTAAAATACTTCTTAAGACCTTCAACTTCAATCAGGTTCTTACTCAAACGAACTGCACCTCCTTGGCCATCGAATGCAGATTCCAGCAGCGCGCCGTATGCGTTTCGCTGAATTCTGTTGCACCGGGATCGATTTGTTCGCAGACATGCATCGCTTCACTGCAGCGAGCTGTGAACGGACAGCCGACCGGCGGTTTGATCAGATCCGGGGGAGTACCGATGATCGGGATCAGCGGCTCGCCCTTCTTTTGGTCCAGACGCGGCATCGACCGCAGCAACCCTTTGGTATACGGATGCTGCGGGTTCTTAAAGATTTCCCATCTGGTACCCGTTTCCACCACTTCACCAGCATACATGACGATGACCCGGTCACACATTCCGGCAACAACGCCGAGATCATGTGTAATCAGAATGATGGAGGTCCCCAGCTTTTGCTGCATATCTTGCATAACTTCCATGATCTGCGCCTGAATCGTTACGTCAAGCGCTGTGGTCGGCTCATCTGCGATCAGCAGCGCCGGGCGGCAGGCCAGGGCAATGGCGATCATTACACGCTGGCGCATCCCGCCGGAGAATTCGTGGGGATATTGGTTAAAGCGAGCCTCCGCATTTTTGATGCCAACTAGCTTAAGCATCTCAACACCACGCTCTTTCGCTTCGGCCGCTGACATTTTCTGATGTTTGATCAAAACTTCGGTTATCTGTTTGCCCACCTTGATCATTGGGTTCAAAGAAGTCATCGGATCTTGAAAGATCATGCCAATATCTTTGCCGCGAATACTTTCCATTTGCTTCATGCTTTTGTCCAGCAGATTCTGTCCCTGAAAAATAATCTCGCCTTTTTTCACTTTGGAAGGAGGCGTAGGAATAAGCCGCATAATCGATTGCGCGGTCACACTTTTGCCGCTGCCGGATTCACCGACGATGGCTACTGTTTCACCTTTGCCTACTTCAAAATTCATCCCACGGACAGCTTGTACTTCTCCGCCTTTTACAAAAAAGGAAACATGCAGATCCTTGACTTGCAGAATGGGTTCCATCAATATTCACCTCCTATTTCTTCAGCTTAGGATCCAGTGCATCACGTAGACCATCACCAAAAATGTTAAAGGAAAGCATGGTCAAGCTTATCAGTATCGCCGGGAACAGGAAGCGCCACGGATAATAAAGCCAGCCAGTCAGTGAATCATTGATCATCGAACCCAGTGAAGCGATTGGAGCCTGTACCCCAAGACCGAGGAAGCTCAGGAACGCTTCGGCAAAAATAGCATTCGGTACGGACAGAGTAATCGTTACGATAATAGGTCCTACAGCATTTGGCAGCAGGTGGCGGAACAAAAGTCTTTTGGAGCCGGCACCCATGGAGCGCGAAGCCAGAACAAACTCACGGTTCTTGAGCTGCATAATCTCACCGCGGACAATCCAGGACATGGTAATCCAGCCCGTAATGGTCAGCGCCAGAATGATCGTCCCTAAGCTTGGTTCCATAACGACCAGCAGCAGGATAACCACCAGCAGATAAGGAATGGAATACAAAATTTCCGATATTTTATTCATAACATTATCTACACGGCCGCCAAAGAAGCCCATAATCCCGCCATAGATAACGCCAATGAACAAGTCGATGGCCGCAGCCGCCAAACCAACAATCAGTGAGATGCGTGCTCCATACCATGTACGGACAAAGATATCACGTCCCAGATCATCAGTGCCAAACCAATGGTCGGATGAAGGCGGTTTATTGGTGCTGAGCAAATCGTTAGAGTAGTAATTATATTTTGAGAACAACGGACCAATCAGTGAAGCCAGAACGATCAATCCAAGAACAATCAATGCGGTCATTGCCATTTTATTTTGGCGCAGGCGCTCCCAGGAATCCCTCCAAGCTGAAAGACTTTCCCGCTGAATAACCTCTGCCTGCTTCTCATCAATACCGATTTTCTGAAAATCTTCCGGTTTCAGGTTCGCATCCAGCGAACCCATATTTTTGTCAGATGCCAATCTTTAGCCCTCCTTTCCTCCAGTTAGTTTGATCCGCGGATCTATAAGTACATAAGCTATGTCTGTAATAAAGCGGGCCACCATGAGCAGAATACCATAGAAAATAGTAATCCCCATTATCACGGTATAATCACGGACACCGATGGCTTCCACAAACTGTTTACCGATACCACCGATACCAAAAATCTGCTCAATAACTACAGAACCGGTTACAATGTTAGCAGTCATAGGTCCCATGTAAGTAACAATCGGCAAAATCCCGTTGCGGAGAACATGACGGCTCAAAATAGCAAACCAGCTTAGACCTTTAGCCTTAGCCGTCTTGATATAATCTGCGTGCAGCACCTCAAGCATGCTGGAGCGGGTCAGACGCGCAATAAAGGCTATCGGCTGTGCCGAGAGCGCTGCTACCGGAAGGAAATAATACATGGGGCCCTTAAACCCTGAAACCGGAAACATATGAAACTTATAAGCGAACACATACTGCAGCAATGACGCGACAACAAAGCTCGGAACCGCAATCCCTAACACCGCCAGCACCATCGCAGCGCTATCAATAAATTTGCGGTGATAAAGTGCCGCCAGCATGCCGAGAATAACACCGACAATAACCGACACGATAATTGCGACAACTCCCAGCTTTAAGGACGCTGAAAAGGTCTGTCCGATCAAATGGGTTACATCCTGATTCAGCCGTTTCATGGATACACCCAGATCTCCTTGGGCAATCTCACCTAAATACTTAAAATACTGATGATAGAGCGGCTTGTCCAAACCATATTGCTCGTATAAACGCGCTTTAATTTCCGGCGGAACTTTTTTCTCGGAAGTAAACGGGTCCCCTGGAATAGCTTTCATCAGAAAAAAAGTCGCTGAAACAAGCACAAACAGCGATACAAGCATATAGAAAAATTTATTGGCAACATAACGAACCATCCCCATCAACACCTCCCCTGACAATTTTTTGTAGACATACAATAGAATTTTATTCAAAAAACGACGATTTGTCTATTTTCTAATTTTGTAAACTTGTGAAAACATTAACAAAAAGCCGCAAATACAAAAAAAAGGGATATATATGGAATTCCACATATATATCCCGAAGTGTACAGCTACCTTCAGATGAGTAACTATTTAATTTGGATGCTTAAGACTGATTCTTAGTGCTCGAGCAGATAGCCGCGAGTGAAGTCAACAGCACCACTGAAGTCAAGAGTTACACCTTTGAGGTATTCTTTAGTCAGGGAGTTGTTAGTGTAGTAGTAGATCGGCATGATAACCATATCGTCCTGAATCAGCATTTTTTCAGCTGCTGCAAAGTCTTCTTGGCGTTTTGCCAGGTCAGAGTTTGTTTTCGCATCTTTGATCAGTTTGTCATACTCAGGGTTGGCATAGCCGGCATCATTGTTACCGCCGCCTGTTACAAACATATCCAGGAAGGTCATTGGATCATTGTAATCCGCTGTCCAGCCGGCACGGGCGATCTGGTAGTTCTGGCTTTGACGGTTATCGATAAATACAGCCCACTCTTGGTTCACAGTGTTTACAGTAATACCAAGATTATTTTTCCACATATCAGCAATTGCCAGAGCAATCTTCTTGTGGTTTTCACTTGTGTTGTAGCTCAAATCAACTGGAGGAAGAGCAGTCAGACCTTCTTCTTTCAGACCTTCGGCAAGCAATGATTTAGCTTGTTCTACGTCTTCTGTGAAGTAGCTGTCTTTAACAGTATTGCGGTATTCACCGTCAACACCAGCAATCCCCGGTGGCACTAAACCAAATGCAGGAAGCTGTCCGCCCAGGGTAATGTTATCGATCAGGGCTTGACGGTTGATTGCCATAGTTAGTGCTTTACGAATCTTAACGTTGCTGAAAGGTTTTTCGGTAGTGTTGAAATAGTAGTAATAAGTTGCTGCGATACCTTTGGAAACAAACTCATTAGGAAGCTCTTTTTTGACTATAGGAAGTTGCTCTGATGGAATTTCACCATTAGGGTTACCGGCACGGTCAAGCTCGCCGTTTTTATAGCTCAGCAATTCAGTTGCGCCACTGTTAACAATGGAGAAGTCAATTTTGCTAAGTTTAATGGAAGCTGCGTCCCAATATTTTTCGTTTTTAGTCACTTGAATGGCTTGGCCAGTAGTCCATTCAGTCAGTGTGAATGCACCGTTGGTGATCATCGTGTCTTTGTTAGTTGCCCACTTCGGATTACCCTCAATGGATTTGTGCACAGGGTAATAAGTATAGAAGGACAGCAATCCAAGGAAGTAAGGTGTTGGAGATTTCAGCGTAACTTCAAGAGTTTTCGCATCAACGGCTTTTACGCCCACTTGGCTAAAATCTGTAACTTTTTTAGTGTAGTATTCTTCAGCATTTTTCAGGTAGTACAACTGATAAGCGTAAGGTGCAGTAGGATTTGTGTTAGGGTCGAGCACGATTTTCCATCCGCGAACGAAGTCTGCTGCTTCTACAGGATCGCCATTGCTCCATTGAGCATCACGCAGGTGAAAGGTATATACCAGACCGTCAGCGGAAATGTCCCACTTCTCAGCAATGCCCGGCTCAGCTTGACCAGTTTCGTCATTCATGCGGGTCAAACCTTCATACATGGTTTTCAAAACAGTATTTGCCTGGCTGTCTTGAGCTTGCGCCGGATCAAATGTAGGTGGTTCTGAAGTCAGGTTGACTCTAAGTGTTTGGTCAGCGGCCAATTTCTCGTCACCGGTTGCGGTGCCTGTGTTCGTGCTGCCTTCATTGCCTGGCGCGTTAGTCGCCGCAGCGTTGCCGTTGTTTGCTTTGTTTCCGCCGCAGCCAGCAAGCACTGTGCCGATCACGAGAACCAATGCAATCATGAGCAATAGACTTTTACTCTTCTTCATCTAGCAGTTCCCCCTAAATAGAATGTGGTATATGGTTTATGATTATACAACCAGTGGTCAAAAAAATCTAGAGCAATATTTTCTGAAAACACATTTTTTTTAAAAGTTAAAAATTTTGTGACATTGACGCTTTACCGGAGCAATGGAACATTACATGGCTTGTGATATGTAATGGACAAGGCCTACGACCATAAAGAGCACGTACATCGTTCCCATAAAAAAGAATGACAGCCTCCAAACAGCCCGAAATAACCGTTTTCCGTCCACGTTGCCTTTGAGGCGATTCTGGGCGCCTCCAATCAGTCCAGCGGATATTAATACAATAAGTAGTATAAGATAAAACCCGAAATTCGATTTGAAAATGGTATTGAACAAGGCCGACACGGAAAAAAATAAAAATACAGTCGTAATATCCATAGCGAGCAACAAGGTATTTCTTTTTTCTTTTCTGAGACCTACCCCTATGAAATATACAATTAAAAAAGGAACAACCGGAATAACGCTTAATGAAATGAACGAATTCCGCAGCAATTCCAAACAGCCTCACCTCTCCTTCACATTCATGCCTTCTACCAACCGGCAAATCCAGCGGTGTAAAGGGACCGCGATACCTGCTCTATCTGCCATCTCCACAATACTCCCGTTAATCCAGCGAATTTCCGTTGCTCTTGAAGCCAGAACATCGGCCAGCATCGATGAAGTGTTGCCCGAGGTCGCCCGGCAAACCTCCAGTATGTCCTCCCACGCATCAACGTCATATGCGATGCCGCAGGCATCATATACATTTGCGGCCTCGCGGTACAGTTCTTTCATTAACTGTATACGTTCCCCTGAGGCCGTCAGCTCGCCGTTCTGAATTCGCCAGATCGCTGTAAGCGGGTTAATCACAGCATTGATTAGCAGCTTCCGGTAAATCATGGTATCCACTTCTTTCGACATCCATGCGCGGAATCCTGCTGCAACAAGTGCCTTAGTCAAACTAATTGCCGCTGTTTCCTCTTCCAATCCTCCTTTTGCTGCATTTGTGGTTATGTTGCTTCTTTTCCCTATAAATGTTTCCCCGGTCCCTGCATGAATAACTTCTGTGAATGATTTCCGCTTAGCCGCTTCCGTTGTCACTGCCGCCCAGACTGAAGCCTGCGGCAAGAGCTCCTGAAGCAGCTCCAGGTGCCCATTGCCATTCTGAAAACAAACCGCTTGGAGCCTAGTCTCCCGAAGTGGGGCAAGAATCTCCGGCAACGTATCGTGAAAGGCATTCTGTTTGAGCATAATTGCCGTCCAGTCCCCCGGCACCCGGATTACGGTTTCTGCGAATTCGTCTATAGGGCCTGCCCGAAAGCTGCCGCCCGCAAGATGAAGAGGAAGGTTTCCGGCCTCATAGCTTATGGTGATGCCCTGCCGGGATAATTCCCCCGCCTGTTCGTCGCTCCGGCACCACAGTCTGACCTCTGCTCCGGCGTGAATAAGCTTCCCGGCCAGCAGAAGCCCAAGTGAGCCTGCGCCAATAATATCGATTTTCATGGTGACACCTGCCGCCTTTACGCAATTTTCCTAATTATATCCTTCGTTCTCCGGCAAAAGCAAAACCGGTCCGGCAAATACAAAATACCCGCAAACACGGGCGTAAGCCACTGCATGCGGGATTTGACGAAGCATGTGAGTTTATTCAATCCGTTCCAGATTGCCGTTTGCATCCATTTTGAAGCGGGTCTTCATTTCCTCTTCTTCTTCATTAAGAAAAGCGAGCCTGCGCGCCCGGTCCATGATTTGGATAAGCGCCTTGTAATCATCGTTGACTACACGGTAATCACTCTGGGCCAGATTAACCTCTTTGGATAACCTTTCATTTTCCAGCCTAAGCTCAGTTAATTCATCTTCCTTTTCCCGCAAGTCCCTTTCGAGCATTTTGAGCTGGCGTCCTGCTTCCTGAAAGCTGCCCTTCCACTGTCTCAAAAACCGGATTACGGCATCAATGGACAATGAATTTTCACCCAGCTCCTCGCTGCGGCTGTATTCCTCTTCAATGTCTCCGAGAATGAGACCTGCAACCTGTGCGCCTCGGGCGGAAGGCTGCTTTTTCAAGTAACTCCGCTTCTGGCGTTGACTTTTGGCAATACCGATTGCATCTTCATAGCTTTTGCGAACACAGCTGTTCCAGCGAAATCCGCATGCCGCCGAGGTTCTGCCGATTTTTTCACCCACCTCTTCAAAAGCAGCAAGCTGTGTGCTGCCTTCCCGGATATGACGCAGCGTTATTTCGGCCAATATCAAATCATCTTCTGCGCTCCAAGCGTCCTGTCTAACGGCTGTCATAAAGCCTAACCCTCCTAACAACATCATGAAATAACCATCTTCATAACCGGCAGCTCCGCCGGATAGTGAATAGGATAAAAGCTGCTTACTCCATTTCTATGCCTCTATTAGAGTTCATAGAATCTATTTGATACTAAATTGTATTTCCATTTTGGCGGAACATCATACTTGTTATGCTATAAATTCTCTATTTTCATTCCTGCGCATGAAGTCTATAACAAAAATCATATTTATTCCGGATTTACAGCTTTTTTTCAATGAATTCGTTTACACCGTTTGTTTCTACAGTTATAATAAAGCTCAAATAAGGAATTTCCGGATACTACAGGGGGGGGATGATCTCTTGGACCGTATGTTTCGTGTCTTGGGTTTTTTTACGCTCGTTATTGGACTCATGGCTTTTGCCGGGGATTTGAAGGAAATGGCCCTGCTTTTCTTTTTGCAAACCGCTTTTTTCGTCATCCTGGGATATATGAAATTTACGGAGAAGACCTACATCCTGCTGTTTTGGGGATATATGATTTTGACTTTTACCGGCTTCAGCTACTGGACCATTTTTGAAATGGGCCTGCCGTTGTAAGCTCTTTTTTGCAAAACAGGAAACGGAGGCTGTTCCTTACATAAGGAATGCTTCCGTTTTTTTGTGCGAATACACTAGGTCCCGGATAGAAAAGAGGGTATGATATTTTAACAGGGCTAATCATATGAATAGTACATACATATTCTGATCCTTATAAGGTGGTGGAGTGGTGCAATCCCGCAATAATCGAAGCCGTTATACTGTTATGCTGCTGATCCTGCTCTGCTTCACAGTGCTGCCGCTGGCGCCTCCTGCTTTTTTGTCGGCTGATCCTGGTACGGGCCTGACCGCCTCCCCTCCTGTCATGCCTGACAACGAAGAAACCCGCAGGCTGCTGGAACAGACCTTATCCTCAGCGGAAATTGAACAGGAGATCGCCCGGATCAACACGGAGCAAAAGGCCCTGGAACAGCAAGCAGGTATGTTGGAAAAAAAGGCCTCTGCTCAAAAAAAGGCTATTACAGACCAGCAGGAACGGGCCGGTGCCATCATACGGTCTTATTATATGGGAGAAAGAGATGGACTCCTGGCGGCCGTACTCTCGGCCAAAAGCATCAGCAGACTGCTGGCCTTGTATGATTATTATGAAATCGTGATCGGAAGGGACCAAGATATCCTGTCTCAATATGACGAAGAGTACAAGAAGCTGAAAGCGACCCTTACTGCAGCACAGCGCAGCTCACAAGAGCTTGCCGAGCTTAAAGCCGTGTTGGAGGAGCAGAAGGCCCGTGTGGCCATTTTGAATGAAAATATTGAAAGCGGCATTCAATCCAGCAGTGATCCGGCAAGAATGAGCGCCTTATTAGAGGAATTTGCGAAGTATTGGGAAAATATCGGGATTCACGAAGTCAAAACCTATTTCAAAGCCCTGTCGTCCGCCATGAAGCACCTGCCGCAGTTCGTACAAGGCCGTGACGGCCTCCTGACCCGTAAAGGTATGACCTATAATCTGGCCTTAAAGGAAGAGGATCTGAACGAATTCCTGGTGTCGCAAAACCCTTTGTTTCAGGATTTCGCCTTTCACTTCAACAACAATGAAGTCACAGCCTCCGGCAAAAGCGGAGGATTATCGATGACGCTGACCGGACATTATACGATCCAGGAGGAACCGGTCAACGGGCTGATGTTCCATGTAGATCATGTGTTGTTCAACGGTCTGGAGCTCCCGGATACTACCCGTAAAGCGCTGGAGGAAGAATTCGATCTTGGGTTTTATCCGGAAAAAATCGTTTCCTTCCTGCGTGCTACCGAGGTAAGCAGTGCGGATGGTGTACTGCATGTGAAGCTCTCTCTTTCATTCTAAGGCCTCAGCCACCGCAGCGGTGTAACCTGCCGGATCAAGCTTGCCTGTCAGCAGCTGTGTCACTGCCGCCGAGAGTTCCGTCCAGCCGCCTGCCGATTCATGCTCAAGGTCAGCTTCATCAGTAAAGAGCAGCGCGGTGTCAAAAGGCAGCTTCACACTTTCCGGCAGCCCGGAATGGTACAGCTCATCCAGTGCCGGGAGCCGCCCCGTATTCTTCAGCCATTCCAGCTGTGCAGAGCTTGAAGTGACATAGGCAAGCCATTGGACAGCAGCCTCCGGATTGCCCGACTGTGCCGGAAGAGCAAAGAACCGGCTGTGAATTGCCTCATACCTTAACCCGCTGCTGCCGGTAAGCGGTGCTTCGGCAGCCAGTGATGAATTTCCGTGCAGCTGCCATTCCGATAACGGAAGAGCGGCAACTGCTATGGTGCCATCCTGCAGCATATCCCAGAGATCCGGATTCGTATTGCTGGTGAGGTAGAAATGGCTGCCTGCGTATTGCGTCCATTCCAGCAGCGCCGGATTAACAGACTGCAGGCTGCCGCCCATGCTCTCCAGCACAGCGGAATATCCATATGGATTGCGGGTATCCATCGCCAGTAAATATTGCCGCTTCTCCGGATGCTCCCGAATAACCTTAAGCAGCGCGTTCCACTGCTCCATGCTTCTGGGCAATCCTGTGATTCCCAGTTCCGAGAGATGCTGCGGCGAATATACAAGCACATAGGGATCAATATCAAGAGGGACTCCCCAATCATAACCATTCCACTGCATTTGCGGGATCAGTGTAGTTAGCGGAGCACTCCCGGGAACACTCTGGTAAATATCAACCGGAAGCAAGTAACCCTGAGTAGCCAAATCCGTGATGCTCCGCCCATCCGTCATTATAATATCCGGACTGTTGCCAATCGTCAGATCTTGCTTCAGAACCCCGTCTGCCTCTCCGCTGCCCACATTACTTAGGATAACTTGAGTTCCGCTGAACAAGCTGTAATTGTTGCTGATCCGCTGCAGTTCATTAAATTCCTCATCGCTTAAAGACACCCGGATATTCAGACTTTGAATCCTGTCTTTATCACCGGAAGCGGGACGCTCCGATTGATTCAGCTGCTGCTTCAGCGGATGGGTATCTTCCCGGGTATCCAGCTCCATGCTGGGGGACAGGCTTGTCAGCGACAGCAATAAAATAGCAAACAGCAGCCAGTAGTTTCTCCTTCTCAGCACGTTCCTTCTCCTCCCGCCTATAACTCGTCTTCCCCATTTTACCAGAAGCCTCCCTGCTTGTCTGCCGGGTTGAAAACGTTCTCTTCTATTATATAGGTGTGAACGGCGAGGACTTCAAATTTTGCGGCATTGGGCCATTCCAAGAAAGCTTTGGACTTCCGATCGCTGTTATCCTCAGATTTCCTGATTTGAATTTACCGCCGCCGCGGTAGAAATCCGAGGATAGCATATGCTTTCGAGGCGAGCTTTCCTACGGAAAGCTTTCAGGCGAACGCTGCCGCTTCTCCAGTTCCAAACTTTCTTTCCATTCTTTTGCCGCCAAAAAAATCACCCCCCGCCGTTCATTGGGGGCGGCAAAAGAAACAGCCGGGAGTGAGTTCTCCCGGCTGATTGCTGAAACCAGATCGGCCTGCAGACTTGAGATAGCCTGCAAACCAACATACATCGTATATACTGGCATATGCCGCCAACAATCTATTGCACTTTATACACTCAAATTTGCAAAAATCTGCCCCATTTTGATTTCTATTGCACTTTGTACACTAGATTTCCCGGATTTAACCCAAAGAGGGAGTATTTCTTAAAATCTGTTGCACGAAATACAGCAGATTGTGTTGAGACAGCTATTTCTCCCTCATTCTGTTGTATAAAGTGCAATCACACTAACTCTGGTTCTAGTTACGACTAAGCTTAGCGACTGGGCTAGCGCGACTGAGTTAGAGCGACTGAGCTGGAGCGGCTGAGCTAGATTGAGCTAGAGCGACTGTACTGGAGCGGCTGAGCTAGCACGACTGTGCTGGATTAGCTGTGCTAGAGCGGCTAAGGCGAACGATAGTATCTACATGGGTGGAACTAGCTCTATAAGCCAAAACCTGCACTACAGCAGATCAGCCGCCAGCTGGGCCAGGTGCGAACGCTCGCCCTTTTCAAGGGTAATATGGCCGCTGATGCCCTGCTGCTTGAACTTCTCCACAATGTAGCTGAGCCCGTTGCTTGCAGCATCGAGATAAGGATGGTCAATCTGTTCCGGGTCGCCCATGAGGATCACTTTACTGCCTTCCCCGGCCCGGGAGACAATGGTCTTCACCTCATGGCGGGACAGGTTCTGGGCCTCATCGATGATGATGAATTGAGACGGGATCGAACGTCCGCGGATGTAGGTGAGGGCCTCCACTTGAATGCTGCCCAGTCCCATCAGGATTTTATCGATATCGCCGGACTTCTTCGTATCGAACAGAAATTCCAGATTATCGTAAATCGGCTGCATCCAGGGACGAAGCTTCTCGTCCTTCTCACCCGGCAGATACCCGATATCCTTCCCCATTGGAACGACCGGACGGGCGATCAGCAGCTTCTTGTACTTATGCTCATCTTCAACCTTGAACAGTCCGGCAGCCAGGGCCAGCAAGGTTTTGCCAGTTCCCGCTTTGCCGGTAATGGTCACCAGCGGGATATCATCATTCAGCAGCAGTTCCAGCGCCATCCGCTGCTGGGCGTTGCGTGCACTGATTCCCCATACCGCATCATTTCCGAGATAGAGCGGCTCCAGGCGGGACGCGTCGCTATTGACTTTGAGCAGAGCCGACTTGCCGGTGCCAATCTCATCCTTCATGATAACGAACTCATGCGGGTACAGCGTGTAAGACAAGGCCAGTTGTTTGACGGACAAAGAACGGTGGCTGTAATATTCATCAATCAGCGAAGGATGTACCATTAGCGACTGATACCCTGCATACAGCTCGTTCAAATCACCGGTGCGGTCGGACAGATAATCCTCCGGTGTAATGCCTAGCACATCCGCCTTAATGCGGACGAGCACATCTTTACTCACGAGTACCACAGGACGCGGTTCAGCCTTTTCATTCTCCTCATGGAGATAATTAAGTGCGACAGCCAAAATCCGGTTGTCATTGGACACTTCGCCGAACATTTCCTGTACCTTAACGAAGCTGCGGTGGTTAAGCTCTACCTTCAGCGTGCCTCCATGCTCGAGTACCACACCGCTATGCAGGTGGCCCAGTTCACGAAGTCCGTCTAATAAGCGCGACACGGTGCGGGCGTTGCGGCCGATTTCATCGGCATTACGCTTCTTGGAGTCGATTTCTTCCAGGACTACAGCCGGAATGACCACTTCATGCTCCTTGAAAGCAAAAATCGAATTGGGGTCGTGCAGAAGCACGTTGGTGTCTAGTACAAATATCTTTTTCATGTTATCCCCTCCACAGCGCCTGGTTTGATTGATCATACATAACTCCATTCAGCAAGGGCAAGCTAAGATAAAAAACTGATCTATTGGCTGAAAGGAGTACGCACATATGAGAAAATCAATGTGTCTGTTGCTGGTACTGCTGCTGCTGACAAGCTGCGGTATCGCTAATAAAGAGTCATCACCCTCTCCTCAGGATAATCAATCGGCAAAAGCTTTGAGCAGCCAGGGGAACCGCGAAGTGCAGAATTTGGCAGATGGAAGTGATGCAGGCCTTACGCCTCAATCACAGCCCGGACAACCTTCGGACGCTGGAGATGAAAGCGATGTTGCGCTTAAAGACCATTTTGAGCAGTTGGCCAGTAGAGTTCCCGGTGTAAAGGGCGCTCACTGTGTAGTCATGAACAACGTCGCCGTAGTTGGTATTGATGTTGACGGAACACTTACCCGGTCACGGGTAGGAAATATCAAATATTCCGTGGCTGAAGCCATCCGCAAGGACCCGAGAAGTGTAAAAGCACTTGTCACTGCCGACATGGATGTCTCCAGCAGACTTGCTGAAATGGGACGCCATATCAGCAAAGGACACCCGGTATCCGGATTCGCCTCCGAGATGGCCGACATTATCGGCCGCATTATGCCGCAGCTTCCGGAAGATACGAAACCTCGGGGCAACCAATAGCCGGCAGAACCTTCGAACCTTTGGATGCAGAAACGGTTAGGCTATTCCTAAAAAGGCATCCGGTACTGCAAATAAGGATGATGGATAAAAGGAAATACATCCTTATAGTTAAAAAAAGCCTAGTGAGATCATCACTGGGCTTTTTGCATGGCAGCAAACACCTGTCCGTCCAGCTTCTCAGCCGCACGTGCATCGTATACCTTAGCATATTTTGGGGCGGACTCCAGCTGAGCGCCATAGAACAGCGCATTGCGGACCGCTTCAATTTCAACATCAAAACAGCACATTTTGAACGGAACATCGGGCAGCGGGTCCTGCCTCACCAATGCACGCCCGTTGATTGCATGCACGGTTCCCTCGCCAAACACCGTTATGGTCACGAGCGGATTAACTTTCATATTGTTCACAAGTCTGGAGCGGTGGTCCACTGCAAGACGCACTGTAGAAGGGCTCACTGCATAGATCCAGGAAATAGCGGTGGACGTAGGCCCGCCGGATTCCGCATCCACAGTGTTCAGCAGAACAAAAGTCTCTGACTGCAGCATGGTTAGCAGGGTTTCATTAAGCTGTGCAACGGCTTCGGACATAAGTACAGGCCCCCTATGACGCTTGAATGCATTCAATTTATTATATTATATCACATGCCCGAACTTGCATTCAATTTTGAGAATCTGCCGTGCCGCCGGGTGCAATACCCGCAATCCGGTCATGAAGGCTTTGCTTCGCGGCCTCAAGCTCTTTATCGTTAATATATACATATGGACTGCGCCAGGTTCCGGTCACCGGCTTAAATTCAATATTCTCTTTCGATATTTTCCAATAGGCAGAGATTATATTTTTGATCTGCGCATTTTCGATATCCGTCTTCATGTTGTCATCCACCGCGTCCAGCACTTTGCCAATCTTCAGAACGCCGCCCAGAGACTGCATCTGTCCGACTAAAGAATTCAGCACCTCATTCTGGCGTTTGTTGCGGTCAAAGTCGTCGGATGCCTTCGTTTTCGGACTGCAGTTCGACTTGCGGTAGCGCACGTAGTCGAGTGCATCACCCCCATTCAGCCGGGCTGGACCCTTGGTCAGATTGATATCCGTACCATCCACACTATCGGTATAGCACATATTCTCACTGATATTAACATCTACGCCGCCCAGTTCATCCACAACATCACGGAAACCTTGAAAATCAAGCACGGTCGCATAATCTACGTCGATATCCAGATACTTGCCCATCATCGTCTTCATTTCGTCTTCGGCAAGAATACCTGAGGTCTTCTCCTTGCTCTTGAAGCGGGCATAAAATGCATTGATTTTGGTTTTCTTGTATCCGCTAAGCTCCACATACGTGTCACGGGGAAGTGAGACCACCGTAGCGGACTGTGTTTTGGGATTGAGGGCCACAACCATAATAACATCCGTTAGATTGGAGGGATGTTTGGGCCGGTTGTCCGTCCCCAGCAGCAGTATGGTGATGGGCTTCTCTGCAGCGGAATGGCCAGCCTTAACGGGCTTATCCACGCCAAAGCTTCCATGATCAAACTTCCAATACAGATATCCTGCATATCCCAGCACGGCCAGAATGGCAATAATCAGAAGGGTTAATACCATTTTCCCCATTCTCGCCAATGCTCCGCGTTTCTTAACTTGTTTTTTCTTTTGTACGGTTCTGGCCGCGCTGTTCGGCTGCGGTCTGCCATTTCTTGGGTTGCCGCCGGATCTTGGCGGCAAACTTCCTTTACTTGTACTCATAATGAAATAAGGTCCTTTTCGTTTCAACTGGTATTAGATGGCTTGCTCTTTCTATTAGACGAAATCAAGCTGCAAAAGTTGCGGTTACTGCTGTTTGCCCGCTGCCGCCGCCTTGCGTTTCTGCCGGGCCTCCACCATGTAGCGGACTCTCACCAGCAGCATAAGGCCTACAGCCACTAGCAGACACTGAATAATCGGCAGCTTGTCATGCTGGAAGATGAGCAGCATTCCTGAGCCGAGCGCCATCATAAGATAGAGGACAATCTCCTTGCCGATCGGCAGCTTCTGATTCACTCGGAAAACACGGTTATACACATAAGTCAGCAAAATAAAAATGACAATATAAGCCACAACAGGATGCTCTGCGAACCAGCTCTGCACAGCTCGTCACTCCCTCCGGGAATAAGTTCGCTTACATTATATCATCCGCCGGGACATTATACCGCAATTAATCCTAAGAATTTGATATATCCACTTCAGGAAAAAAGAACAGCCGCCGGATGTTATCCGGCGGCTTATACGAGCAAAGAATCGGTTCAAGCTCCAAAAGGGAACACCCTACGCCTTAAAACTTAGGCTTGGCTGGCTTGCGCAGCTTTGCGCTGCTTTTCTACACGTTCACGTTCGCCCTTGTTCAGGATTTTTTTACGCAAACGGACAGATTTAGGCGTGATTTCGCAATATTCATCATCGTTCAGGTACTCAAGCGCACCTTCCAGTGAGAACAGGCGAGGCGTCTTCATCTTTACGGTTTCATCCTTCGTCGCAGAGCGGACGTTGGTCAGTGCTTTTTCCTTGCAGATGTTGACGATAATGTCATTATCGCGGGTATGCTCGCCTACGATCATACCTTCGTAAATTTCAGTACCCGGCTCCAGGAAGAGGATACCGCGGTCTTCAACCCCCATCATGCCGTAGAATGTGGTTGTTCCGGTCTCGCTGGATACCAGCACGCCTTGATGGCGTCCGCCAACCTGTCCGCCAATCAGAGGAGCGTAGCTGTCAAAGGCGTGGTTCATTACACCATAGCCGCGTGTCAGCGTCAGGAAGTACGTGTTGTAGCCAATCAGGCCGCGTGCCGGGATCAGGAACTCCAGGCGCACCTGTCCGGTCCCGTGATTGATCATATTGACCATTTCCGCTTTGCGGGTACCCAGGCTTTCCATTACGGCGCCCATGCTTTCTTCCGGAATATCAATCATCAGACGCTCAAGCGGCTCCATTTTGACACCATCGATTTCCTTCACGATAACCTCTGGCTTGGATACCTGCATTTCGTAGCCTTCACGGCGCATATTCTCAATCAGAATCCCCAGGTGAAGCTCACCGCGTCCGGACACGATAAATGCGTCAGGGCTGTCAGTTTCCAGCACACGCAAGCTCACATCGGTTTCCAGTTCTTTGAAGAGGCGTTCACGCAGCTTGCGGGAAGTTACCCATTTACCTTCTTTGCCGGCAAAAGGACTGTTGTTCACGAGGAACGTCATTTGCATCGTCGGCTCATCAATCTTCAGAACAGGCAGCGCTTCAGGATTCTGCGGATCAGCAATTGTTTCACCGATGTTGATATCCTTGATCCCGGCAATCGCCACAATGTCACCTGCGCCCGCTTCGTCGGTTTCCACCCGCTTCAGGCCCTGGAAGCCAAAAAGCTTCTCAATGCGGGCTGTTTTGCTCTTGCCGTCACGCATGATCACAGTAACGGATTGGCCTTGCTTGATTACACCGCGGTTCACACGTCCGATCGCGATGCGTCCCAGGTATTCGTTATAATCCATCAAAGTAACAAGGAACTGCAGCGGCTCGTCTACTTTTTCAGTTGGAGCAGGGATATGCTCGGTAATGGTTTCATAAAGGGCAAGCATGTTATCGTCCTGCTTCTCAGGGTCCATGCTGGATGTGCCGTTCAATGCGGAAGCATACACAACCGGGAATTCCAACTGGTCATCACTGGCTTCCAGCTCAATGAACAGGTCCAGCACTTCATCAATAACTTCCTTCGGACGGGCTGCAGGACGGTCAATCTTGTTCACGACAACGATAGGTGTCAGGTGCTGCTCCAGCGCTTTGCGCAGAACGAATTTCGTTTGCGGCATGCAGCCTTCGTAAGCATCTACAACCAGCAGTACACCGTCAACCATCTTCATGATGCGTTCCACTTCACCGCCGAAGTCGGCGTGTCCCGGAGTATCTACAATGTTAATCAGGAACTCTTTATAGGTAATAGCTGTATTTTTGGCTAGGATGGTAATTCCGCGTTCCCGCTCCAGATCGTTCGAGTCCATGGCCCGTTCTTGAAGGTGCTCGTGCGCACTGAAAATCCCGGACTGCTGCAGAAGCTGATCGACGAGTGTAGTCTTGCCATGGTCAACGTGGGCAATGATCGCAATATTGCGGATATCTTTTCTTGAATGCATGATTTGTATCCAAATCCTCTCATTTATCAAATTAAAAATGTTTAAATTTATAGCTTGTCGCGGCAGTCTCACAAAAGAAGCGCCAGGCAGAAAGCCGACGCTTCAACATATCCTTAATATTATAGTGAAAGCACTATGAAAAGCAAGTCTTTTTATGAAAAAACGCTTTCCAGCTCCGTTTAATTTTGCTAAAGTTGCATTCGGGCAAATTTCCTGTTACCTCTTTCGTCCGGTTCTGCCTGAAATGTCTGGCTTACCAGCCTCCGTTCCACTTGTTGCGGCCTCCCGGTTTGCCGCGTCCGAAGATCAGCCAAGCTCCCGCTGCAATCAGTATGGCCCCCAGTACATAGAGCGCTCCCGTTCCAAGCATGCTGAAGACCAGCAGCACTACACTAAGCAGACCCAGAATGACGGCTGATGTGGTAAGTCCGCCGTTTCTCCCCGGGGAATAGATCGAATATTCGTATAGCCCGACGGCGATGCCCAGCAGCAGCAGCGGCCACAGATGAGACATCAGTCCCCAGCCCCAGGTGTTGCACAAACCCAGAAGCAGCCCGTATACGGTCAGAATCCCAGCGGGCAGCAGCACCGATGCCGGAGCCCGGCGGCTGAAGAAAAGCACATGCAGGAACAGGCCGGGTACCAGAATCACAAGCGGCCACAGCGCCCGCCCGAGAAATCCGAACACCCCCAGCTTTCCGAACAGAATCACTATGCCGGCGGCGAGGATAAATATACCCAGTTTTGCATCGTTTTTGGAAGACATATTTCACCCATCCCTTCAAAAATTCACGTCTTTTCTCTCAGCCCCGTCACTGAACCACACAAGCACGTGACAGGATTCTCTTTATATTTTATCTGAAAAATAAATAAAACACCATCATTCTTCTTTGTTTTGGGCAGCCATGCCAAAGAGGCTGGGCCAAAGCTGCGGCAGCTCTGGTTCAGCCTCTATTCATTCCCGGATTTCACATTCCCGGATTTCACTTTGCCGATAAAGGCCTGCGCTTGAATACACCCGACAGAACCACGATGATTCCAAGCAGCAGCGGCAGCAGCGAATGAAGGGACGGCAGCAGGAAGGAAATCACCGCACCAAACTTGGCGTCCTGAAGCAGCATATCCCCCGCCGTGTAGGCGAGGATATAGGCGCCAATATAGGTCAGGACGGGAAGCCGGTGCAGCCAGCCCACAATGATTCCGCTGCCCCACACCACAATCGGAATACTGAGAGCAATACCAATTACAACCAGAGCGAGATCGCCTTTGGCGACACCTGCGATGGCCAGCACATTATCCAGGCTCATAATAAAGTCTGCCAGCAGAATGGTGCGCACGGATTTCCATACGGTTGAGCTCTCTTCCACCCGGATGTTCTCTTCTTCCTCCAGCAGCAGCTTGAACGCGATCCATAGCAGCAGGATTCCCCCGCCGGCTTCAATATAAGGGACCTTAAGCAGCAGCACTGCGGCAAAGGTGAGCAGGCAGCGCAGCGCGACAGCACCGGCGGCTCCCCACCAGACCGCCAGCTTGCGGTGATGCTCCGGCAAATTTTTACTGGCCATAGCAATGACCATTGCGTTATCTCCGCTCAGCACAAGATTGATCATCAGGATCTCACCAAGCAGCAATAAAGATTCCATGGACCTCAGCCTCCCCGAACTGCATGTATTTACATGTATGTCCAAGCAGGGCAAGCTATGCTACAGGCAGAGGCTTTTTTCCAAAGGGGGAATGTCCGGCGCTTTTTTAGCGTATACAACACTATACAGTTCAGAAAACTCTAATAGGAGTGACCCACTCTTGAACACATCCGTTCCGGATTTCATATTGCCGCTGCTGAATATTATCTTTCTGGATCTGATTCTGGCTGGTGACAATGCCATTGTCATTGGCCTTGCTGCGCGGAATCTACAAGGCCGGACACAGAAAAAAGCAATCCTGCTGGGCACAGGCGGGGCTGTGGTACTGCGGATTATTGCCACTATTCTGGTAGTTTGGCTGCTCAAGATTCCCTGGCTGCTGCTGTTCGGCGGCCTGCTGCTCATTCTGATCGCCTATAAGCTGCTGACCGGAGACAGCGGCGGGCCCGATATCCAGGCAGGCGGGACGTTATGGGCGGCGGTGCGGACCATTATCATCGCTGATGCGGCCATGGGGCTGGATAATGTGATCGCAATTGCCGGGGCAGCCAACCACAATATTGTACTGGTTGTGCTGGGACTGCTGATTAGCGTGCCGATTGTAGTCTGGGGCAGCACCCTGTTCATTAAGCTGATGGGCCGGTATCCCTGGATCATCTATATCGGCTCCGCTGTGCTTGGGCTGACCGCTTCCAGCATGATTACAGAAGAAAAGCGGATTGCCCCTTTTGTGGAGGAGCATCCGCTGCTGCGTATTCTTTTCATTATTCTGGTGATCGGCGGAATCCTGGCGTCAGGTCACTGGAAGCGGGTCCGGGACCACCGCAAGGCAGCACATAGCGGCACATAGCGGCTGACTGACCGGCTGGTGAAGAACAAAACGGCTAAGCCTCCTTGACTGGATAGATTTCAGTCCAGCATCCTGTTCCCCGCAGGTGAAGTGGAAAAAGGATAACTAATTTAGCTCATTTCGCTCTTAACTGAGCAATATAGCCCAATTAAGTTACCTTTTTCCACTTTTTCTCACAATTGTTGATTTGTGGGGGAAATAAGGCCCCTTTTTCCAACTAGCACTGCTCACAAAAAAGGGGTACTCCATTGACCGCCATGGTCTGGAGCACCCCTTGCTTCAGGTTAGAACCATTCTTCCTGCAGCCCGGCTTGCGCCGGTACCACATCGCTGGGCTTCTCATCCCCGTATGGGGTTATGGTGACCGTTTCCGTACCGGCGACCGCTGCATCCAGCAGAGCACTGTAACCAGGAAGGGTCGCTTCGATCTTGTCGACGATCCGCAGATTGGGATTGGTCGTCGGTGATTTTGGGACAAAGAGCGTACAGCAATCCTCGTAAGGGAGGATGGAAAGGTCGTAGGTGCCGACCGTTTTGGAGAGCTCCACGATTTCGCTCTTGTCCATCATTACGAGGGGCCGCAGCAGCGGAAGCGGGGTCGCACGGCCTATGACGTTCATGCTGGACAGCGTCTGGCTGGCAACCTGCCCCAGACTTTCGCCTGTAACGAGGGCAAGTGCCCCCTCCCGCTCAGCCAGCCGTGTGGCAATCCTCAGCATGGCCCGGCGCATCAGGGTAATTATCAGGTTATCCTGCCCAATTCCTGTAAAGGAGGTTTGCACCTCAGTAAACGGGACAAGATGGAGTTTGATGACACCAGCATACCGGGACAATACCCGGGTCAGATCAACGACTTTTTGCCTGGCCAGCTCACTGGTATAGGGAAAACTGTAGAAATGGACACATTCCACTTCAAGTCCCCGGCGCATGGATGACCAGCCTGCTACCGGACTGTCAATACCGCCGGACAGCAGCAGCATCGCTTTACCGTTGGTACCGAGCGGAAAACCTCCGACACCGGCGATATTTTCACAGAAAATGTACGTGTGCCCCTCGCGGATTTCAATCCTAAGCTCCATCTGCGGCGACTTCACGTCCACAAGCAGCCCCGGATAGCTCTGAAGCAGCGGTGTAGAGATCAGCTTGTTCATTTCGATCGAACCGTAAGGAAACTCCTTCCATACCCGGCGCACATTCACCTTGAAGGTTGTGCCGGCCGGTGGAGCAGCAATCCGAAGAAAGTTTTGGCTGACAGCCAAAATATCATCAAAGTCCGAAAGCGAAACCTTAACGGGACTTATCGAAGCAATTCCGAAAACATTGCGCAGCACATCGGCCAGTTCTTCTGCAGGCTCACCGTTCAACTGTACGTAAATGCGGCCGAACTCCTTGCTTAACGTCACCTTGGGAAAAGGCCTGATCATTTCTTTCACATGGCGCAGCACGGTTTTCTCAAACCGGGAACGGTTTTTCCCCTTTAAAGTAAACTCTCCGAACCGCAGCAGCAGCATGTCTGCATATTCGATACTTCTTGTGGTGCCTGGCCCAGATTCGTCCGCGAACCCGTTCTCTATATCTTTCATCCGTTATTTCATGCCTCCTTCAGCTTTCTTCAATGACTGTACAGCAGCCAGCAGGGCTTGTTCAAGCAGAGCTGCATCGGCTTCAGTATGGATGTCCCCGAGACTGATCCGGATGCCGCCCAGAGCCGCCGGGACATCTCTGCCCATCGACAGCAGGATCCGGCTCGGTTCAGCAAGCCGCGAAGAACACGCGGAACGGGTCGAGACCGTCATTCCGAGCTCCTCCAGCTTGCGCGCGAGCACCTCGCCCTTCATGCCAGGGTAGGAGAAATGAACAATATGTGGTGCGCCGTCCTCCCGGCTGTTCAGGACAAGCTCAGGCATAGCCGCAATAAAATGCAGCAGCCGGTTGCGGAGCGGAATCAGCTGTCTGCGCAGGTCTTCCCGCCGTTCTCCGCTCATTCGCACAGCCTTGGCGGAAGCAACAATTCCCGCTACATTTTCGGTTCCGGCACGGTTTCCATGTTCATGGGAGCCTCCCGTCAGCAGCGGGAATAATGCAGTCCCTTCCCGGACCACCAGTATTCCTGTGCCACGCGGACCACGGATTTTGTGCGGCGACAGACTGTACAGCTCGGCCTGCCACTCCTTTAGCCGTGTCTCCAGTTTGCCATACCCCTGCACTCCATCGACATGAAACAGCGTCCGGCGGTTCACGGCTTTGATTCCTTGGCCAATCTCCCGCAGCGGCTGCACCGTTCCAATCTCATTATTGACATGCATGACACTCACAAGCACGGTATCCGGCCGGATGGCAGCGGCTATATCCGCCGGGTCCACTATCCCTGTGCTTGCAGGTGCGACAAAAGTTACCTCCCAGCCCAGCTCCCGCAGCTGCCGGCAGCTCTCATACACCGAAGGATGCTCCAACTGTGTTGTCACGATATGCCTTCCTCTTCCCTGATACTGCAGGGCGGCGCCTTTGATGGCCAGGTTATTGCTCTCGGTGGCTCCCGAGGTAAACAAAATTTCGTGAGGCTGTACAGCAAGTGCGGCTGCGCATACCTCCCGCGCACGCGTGATGAGCCGCTCCGCTTCCATCCCGGCGCGGTGCAGGGAAGAAGGGTTGGCATAATGCAGCCTCATAATTTGTTCCACTGTCTCCACGACTTCATCGTACGGCGGGGCAGCAGCAGCGTAATCCCAGTAAAGCATATATCGGAAGTCTCCTTTGCGTCTTCTGCTTGTTCACCTTGCAGGCATCCCCATAATGGCGAAAAAGGATCAAACGGTCCTTTGCCACCTCTGTGGTTAAAGGGTATACCCGTTTGATCCTTTTTATTATACCGCGTATTTGGCGCGGGCGCGTTCTATTTTGCCGATATAGGCCTGCGTCTCCTCCGGAAGCTGCGACAGATTGGCCATCAGCTCCAGGTCATTGCTTACTCCAAGCTTGTTCACCCGTCCGGGTCCGGCATTGTATGCGGCAAGCGCCATGTTCTCCTGTCCATTATACCGTTTCAGTTGATAAGACAGATAACGTACTCCGCCGTCGATGCTCTGAGCCGGGTCAAAGGGGTCGGATACGCCCAGCCCATTCGCCGTTCCATCCATCAGCTGCATAAGCCCTTTGGCTCCGGCTGAAGACACAACATTGGGATTGAAGGAAGATTCCGTGTCGATGACAGCTTTGATCAGATCAACGGGAACTCCGTATTTCGCGCTGGCATTTTGAATCAGCTCTTCATAATCCGTAGGTTTGGTCTCCGTTATTTCCCCGGAAATGGCGTTGTAGGCTTCATCCATTCCTCCAAGCTGCTGCCACAGCAGTCCGCTTAGGGAAGAGCTGTCAAGCGAAGCTGCCGGACTGCCGGAGTTTCCGCTGGTATTCTGGAGCGCCAGCTCCTGCAGGAGTGCGGCAAATTCTGCCGATGAGCTTCCTGTCACTTCCGGTTTTCCGTTATCCGTCCCGTTGTTAACTTGGGAGGAACTTCGCAGGTTAATCCATTTCAGCTGCCCGGTTCCGGTTCCAGCTGCGGGGTTGATCGCCATGCTGAGCATTCCTTCTTTCAGGGGTTGTTTTAAATGTGTATAGTGAACTGAACTTGATAAGTGATATTCGGGTTTGGTCGTGAAAAATTAAAATACGCCTTTATTTTACAATTTTCTCGGAGCAATTGCTATATACGGACAGGCAAAAACAGACTTCAGACCTGCATAGATAGGTCTGAAAGCCTGTTTTGAATCTGGATTTACGGCTGCTAAGGCGTCTACCGGGCAAAAGGAATCATGACAAAATAGCTGAGTGTAGAGACAATCCCCAGTCCCATGGCCCAGGCACCGGCTGTTTTTTGCCCCCTGGCATATGCATAATAGCCAAGGACTGCAGCAATGGGTCCCATAATAATCGACCAGATAAATAAAGAAACTACTCCAAAGCCTAAGCCTACATAACCAATGGAGCGGCTTTCACTGCTGGTCCCTGTCTCTGTATTGGCTTCTGCCCCATTGATTTGTCCTCTGTGCACATGACTGGGCAGCGGGCTGATTTCAGCGGCGTATTCCTCATTATGCGCTTTGTCGCGGCGGGGGTAATCTACACGGCGCGGACGCAGGACAATTTTTCTGCGCTGATAGCGGTCCAGATTGGAGTCATCACTTTGCTTGTCCATAGCGCGTCCCCCTAATCGTTAGGCTTGAACGTCAGACAACAGGTAGCAGAAGAATTACCGGCGTAATCGTGATGGCCCCGCTCAGTCATTTCTTCGGCGTATTCTTCCTTGAAGGCGTTGCCCGAATGCTTGTCGATTTCAATGAGTATTTCGTCTGCACGGCACAAGTTCTGTTCTCCCCAATAATGACAGTTGCTCACACTGCATTTTACAAGCGTTTTTGCGGTTGTCATAGTTATCACCTCGGCTTCATTATGTCCGCAGTAAGCGCCCCCTATGCTGCACAAGGGTTTCCAATTCAACGTCACAGGCTTCCTTAGCGGCGAAAAACAAAAAAAGACCGCATCCGCCATAACCATGGCAAATGCGATCTTCTGGAGCCGGAGCAGCTGAACTCAGGTTATACCTGATTCTGCATGCGTTTTTCGGTCAAATAATCATTTTCATAATAACTGAGGTCATCCCGCAGTTCTTCATAAACCTTGGTAATATCCAAGATAATATCCCGTGCCGGACGGACCGGCTTTTTGCGGAAACGGATCGCATCCTGGCCCGTGTAGGCATAACGTCCGTCTTCGGAATAACTTTCATTTTTGGGATAAAAGAAGTTGTTTACACCAAAGTGGTATACGTTATAAAGGGCTTTTTGCGCAAATGCATCATCAAAAGTGGCACGGCGCAGGGCAACCCCAAGTTTCTCATATGACATTTCCGAGAACACCAGCAAATGGCGGAGATCGGACAAAAAGCCCTGATAAAAGAGCAGCGTTTCCTCATCATCCTCTGTGACCAGTTGCGGCAGCGCATTTTGATTCAGGAATATTTCCATTTTTCCGATTACGGATTTAAGCTTTTCTCTCGTCGTTTCACACAATTTCTGCACATTGGCTGCTGACATGGCGATTGCTCCCCCTTATTAGTCCTAGCTCTTGTAGTTGTAATCCATACAATCACAGCGAGGCATTTCCAAGTGCTTTTACATCGTAAGCACTTACTTTCTGATATTAACATAAAACCTTGGACGACGGTATCCTTTTCTCAAATGCATAAAACCTGCGCGCTCTCCTAAACCTACAGCTATACAATGCCATGAAGGAGCGGAGAATATGTCACGCAAAAATGCAATGATAGCCGGTTTGATTACCGCCGCTTTTACTATAGCCGTGTTCACGTACACGCTTCGGCCGGATGGAGGTCCAGCGCTGAGACAAGCCGCCGTACCGAACCCGTCACAGGAAAAAACCATTAAAAAAACGGCCCTTACCCAGGATGTCAGCTCCACCGACCGTCTGAACAGAACAGATGTCAGCAGGCATTTGCGGACCATGTTATCCGAGACGGATGGCAAAACGCCCGAGGATATTTCAGCATATGCCAAACAGCTGCAGCAGGGACACGGACATATTGCCATGCTGATGTGGATTGATTTCCGCACGAAGCAGTCCAGTACGTTCAAATCCTCTTTTCCTGAAGGAAGCGACCGGGAGAATAAACAGCTGCTGAAGTACCTGAGCACCGCAAAAACGGCCATCCAGAGGCATCAAAGCTACGAGTCTCCTTCCTTTATCATCGGCAATAAAAAATATTATTTCACAGCCCAGCGCGACCGGGAGGGACATTATGGGGTCATCGCTTTGATCAATCAGAAGATTCTCGACCGGGTGGCCCAGCATCAGCTCAAAAACCTGCGGCTGATCCCCTATCCGAAGGAAGGGACATACCGGGTGGAATCCATTCATGCGGATACCCTGAAGGAGCTCACCGTCAAGACCGGCCACGATAATGAGAATGCCAGCCATTATTACGAAAATGAGATCGTCGTCCGCTTCAAAAACGGCCATCCCACCGCCGGACAGCTGCAGACCATCGCCGCCGATATCCGCTGCAAGAAGCCGCGCAAGCTGGGCTACGCCTACATTTTCCGCTCCGGGAAGATGAATTACACTCAGCTAAAAGCTTATTTTGACCATAAGTGGCACCCGCAATATACAGAACCCCACTATATGTATTTAACCAATGATACCGTGGGCGAAAATACCGGAGCTGCAGTAATTACGCCAAATGATCTGCTGTTCTCTACTTACCAATGGAATCTGCCGGCTATCGAAACCGAACAGGGCTGGAATCTGTCCAAAGGCAGCAAAGAGGTCATTGTAGCGGTCGTGGATACCGGTGTGCAGGCCAGCCATCCTGACCTCAAAGGCCAGCTGCTTGCCGGATATAATGCCATTACGAACACTTCGCCGCCGGATGACGACGTAGGGCATGGCACCCATGTTGCCGGAATTATCGGTGCACTGACCAATAACGGAGAAGGTGTGGCCGGCATCAGCTGGTACAACAAGATCCTTCCGGTAAAAGCGCTCGACAACTCGGGGGCAGGAACCACCTATTCCGTTGCCGAGGGGATCATCTGGGCAGCCGACAAAGGCGCCAAAGTCATTAACCTCAGTCTGGGCAATTATGCCGATTCACAGTTCCTGCATGATGCGATTAAATACGCCTATGACCGCGATGTAGTGGTTGTGTCCGCTGCCGGGAATGACAACACGGAGCGTCCGGGGTACCCTGCCGCCTATCCGGAAGTGCTTGCAGTCGCAGCGACCAGTGCCAATGGCGAAAAAGCCTCCTTTTCCAATTACGGCGACTATATTGATGTTGCCGCTCCCGGGGAGAGCATCGCCAGCACCTACCCTGATAACCAGTATGCGGCGCTGTCCGGCACCTCCATGGCCAGTCCTCATGTTGCGGCACTGGCCGGACTGGTACGTTCCCTGAACCCTGCTCTGACGAATAAAGAAGTCATGGCGCTGATGACCTCCAATGCCGTGGATCTCGGGGACCCCGGGCAGGATAAATATTACGGCTGGGGCCAGGTAGATATCTACAAGACGCTGCAGGCCGCAGGCGGAGGCGAGGTTCCGCTGCAGCTGTTCCCGCAGCATGTCGGCCGCCAGCTCAAAACCCTCCGGCAGAGCCTGGAGAACGGCTATTAAATGAGCGGAGGTGCTTGTCCAGGAGGCTCAGGAACAGCCGTAGTCCCCGCTCCATGTCTGCTTCCGTCATTTGCGAATAGCACAGGCGGATATGCCGTGAGGGCAGATCCCCGGCGTAACACACATCTCCGGGGAGAAAAGAAATGCCCTCCTGCTCCGCCAGCTCATGCAGCTGTGCAATGCCGGAAGCCGATGGAAGCTGCAGCCAAAGGTTCAGCCCCCCTTCAGGCAGAACCCAGGTCACACCCGGCGGGGCGTACTGCTTCAGCAGCCTGGCCGCCTTCTCCATGCGCCTCCGCAGAGCAGCCCGGAGCGTACGGGCATAGTCCTCGTACTTGCGCGCAATGAACGGAAGCACCGCACCTTGCGTCAGCAGCGGACTGCCCAGATCACTGGCCGACTTGGCGGCAATCAGTCTGGAGAGGATATTGCCCTCGGCTGCAACACAGGCAATCCGGCAGCCCGGGGCGATCACTTTGCTGAAGCTTTTCATATATACCACATGCCCGTCCTCATCCATCGATTTGATCGGAGGGGGTGGGGGCGTGCGGAAATACAGGTCACTGAACGGATCATCCTCTACAATGAGACAGCGGTAGCTGCGGGCAAGCTCCAGCAGCCGCTGTCTTCTTGTCATGCTCATTGTGACGCCGCTCGGATTCTGGAAGGTTGGGTTTGTATAGATCAGTTTGGGCGGCCTGGCATCGCATAACCTGGTCAGCACATCCACACGCATCCCCTCATGATCCATCGGCACGAAAATCATCTCTGCCCCTCTTCCGGCGAATACGTCAATCGCGCCGGTATAGCTCGGAGCTTCCAGGTAGACGGTATCTCCGGGACCGACAAACGTCCGGGCCACCAGATCGATTCCCTGCTGTGTACCGCTGGTAATCATCAGATCATCAGCGCTGAGATGAATGCCGCGCGGCTGCAAATGCCTGCGCATGATCTCCCGCAGCTCCGGGTCGCCCTGGAAATTACCGTAGGATGCCATCAGTTCGGGCTGGCCTGTTACCAGTTCAGCCATAGTTGTACCAATAGGCTCCAGTGGAAGAAGTTCGCCGTGAATGGCTGCCAGATGGAACGGATACTTCACCTCAGAGTAACCGAAATTGCGCCAGAGCTGAGCGCGCGGCAAATAATCATCGTAACCGTCCCGCCAGTCTGCACCATTCCCGGGCCCGCTCCGCTCATGCTCCGCTACAAAGCAGCCTTTGCCCTGGCTGCATATGAGATGTCCCTTCTTCTCCAGATCGGCGTAGGCCTTGCTCACAGTGACCTGGCTTACCTTCAGCGTGGCTGCCAGACTTCTGACAGAAGGCAGGCGGAAGCCCGGCTGCAGCAGCCCGGAAGTAATCCGCTGGGCCAGCGTATCGCTGATCTGCTGCGGCAAAGGTTTGCTGCCGCTGCGAAGCAAATCGATATGCATTTTTCCGTCCTCCCAACTGTTATATTCACCGCTTTACTGTTATACCGCTATGCCGTTATGATACAACAAAAACCAAGAGCGGGGTACTTTTTATGAAGATAAATTTTTCTACAACAGCGGATCATCTGGGATCTTCAGCAGTCCGTGAAATTCTGAAGGTTACTCAGGGCAAAGACATCATCTCTTTGGCCGGAGGACTTCCCGGTGAGGAGCTGTTTCCAATGCAGGCTGTCCGCGATGCCTATGCCAGGGCACTCTCTGCTGATACTTCAGCCCTTCAGTACGGCTTGACTGAAGGCTACCTGCCGCTGCGGGAACAACTCGCCGCGAGGCTGACCGGGCAAGGCATTCCGGTATCCTCTTCCGATATGATTCTGACTACGGGCTCGCAGCAGGCGCTGGACCTGCTGTGCAAAATTATGCTGGACCCCGGCGATGCCGTGCTTGTTGAAGCGCCAACTTATCTGGCTGCGCTGCAAGTGCTTGGCTCTTACCGGGCCGCGATTCACACGGTCCAGAGCGATGAGCACGGCATACTGCCGGATCACTTGGAAGAGCAGCTGCGCATACGGCGCCCCAAGCTGCTGTATGCTGTACCTACCTTTAACAATCCGTCCGGAGCCACCTGGAGCAGAGAACGCCGTGAACAGATTGTAGATTTATGCCGGCGCTATGAGGTGCTCATTCTCGAAGACAATCCGTATGGCGAAATCGCCTTCGATGAATCCCCAGGCGCTTATCCCCCTACGCTGGCAGCGATTGACCGAAGCGGCGAAGGCGAATCCTGTGTGGTCTACACAGGAACCTTCTCCAAGATTGTTGCTCCGGGAGTGCGCACCGGCTGGATCATCGGCCCCCCTGAATTGATCCGGGTGATCGCCAAAGCCAAGCAGGCTGCTGATTTGCATTCCAGCACCATTGACCAGCGGGCACTGGCTGAACTGCTGCAGACCTTTGACCTTGAGGGGCATATCCGCCTGATTTCCCGAGAATACCATTCACGGATGAAACTGCTCTCCGGCGAACTGGCGTCCCGCAGCTGGGAAGGCACATATTTTCTTGAGCCGCGCGGCGGCATGTTCCTGTGGCTGACCCTGGCTGAACCTGTTAACGCCGCAGAGCTGCTTCCTTATGCCGTAGAGCAAGGGGTAGCTTTTGTACCTGGCGAGGTGTTCTATTCCGAGCAGCCGCGGAGGAATACGATGCGGCTTAATTTCACGCATACCCCTCCTGCGCTGATGCAGACTGCGGTGCAGCGGCTGGACGAGGCTCTGAAGATTTACTCCCGGAGTAAAGAAATTCCGCAGCAGATTCCTCAAGCAAAATAACCCATTGCATACCTAAAAGCGGCCCTCCGAGGAGGGCCGCTGTCTTATGATTACGCCAGTTCAATTCAACATTATTGCCAACAAGTTGTCAGTTAGGAAAGTTTGCCGTAAGCCGGGTTCTGTGCTCGTCGTGGTTCGAACGGGAACTACCCTCCCACCATAAGCGACAATCATCTATCTAGGCCGTACATTACTGCACAGCTCCAGCGACCAACCTAGACGCGCCTCAGGCGAAGGCTGCTTCTTCCGGTTAAGGAGAAGCTGCGTCTCATTAGGTCTTGCTCCAGATGGGGTTTACCAGGAACGAAGTCACCAGCGTTCCTCGGGGTCTCTTACACCTCGGTTCCATCCTTGCCTGTGCCGCCCGAAAGCGGCCATCGGCGGTCCATTTCTGTGGCACTATCCTTCGGCTCGCGCCGACTGGACGTTATCCAGCACCCTGCCTTGTGGAGCCCGGACTTTCCTCCCGCGGCGTCTTCACGCGCGCCGGCGATTGTCTGTCAAACTTTCCGATCAACATTGTATATTATACAGACTTGCATCCTGCGGCACAAGTGTAAATAAGAGGGAATTAGAGAAAAGCAAACGGCTCCGTGTTCACCTCAGAGGCATGTACAGCGGTTTGGTATTTATGCTCGTTCAGCTTAGCAGTGATCCACTCAGCTACTTTCACTTTCATAATCTTTTCCGCATTGTGTCCCGGATCAATCAGCGTAATGCCCGCCAGAAATGCATCCTGTGCCGTGTGATAGTCAATGTCCCCGGTCACGAGCACGTCCGCTCCTTTGAAGATGGCGCTGTTGTAATACTTCGCCCCGGAACCTCCCATTACAGCTGCTTTGCGGATAGGCCGGTTCAAATCCCCAACGACACGAACATGGTCGACCTGAAGTCCGCTTTTAACCGTCTCAACGAATTGCCCCAAAGTCACCGGCTCCTTAAGCTTCCCTACCCGGCCCAGCCCGAAACTGCGGCCCTTCAAGTCCATGGAATAAAGATCATAAGCCACTTCTTCGTAAGGATGGGCCTTCAGCATTGCCTGCACGACTTTATTCCGGATCGGCTGTGGCACAATCGTTTCAATGCGGACCTCCTCAGCACGCTCCAGCTTGCCCTTCTCACCAAGGTAAGGGTCCGATCCCTCTCTCGGGATGAAGGTTCCATAGCCTTCAATATTGAAGCTGCAGTGGCTGTAATTGCCGATCCAGCCCGCACCGGCGTTCAGGATGGCATCCAGCACCTTCTGGTGGTGGTCCTTCGGCACAAATACCACCAGCTTGGACAGCTGCTCGGTATGGATATCCTTTATCGGCGCACCCTCCAGGATGCCCAGGGCTTCCGCCATCCAATCGTTCATGCCGCCTTCGGCCACATCCAGATTCGTATGGCTGATATAGACAGCAATATCGTTTTTGATCAGCTTCTCATAGAGCTTGCCCATAGGGGTATCGGTCTGAATTCCCTTAATCGGACGGAAAATAATCGCATGGTGGGCGATGATCAGATTGCAGCCCTGTGTTATCGCTTCATCCACGACCGCTTCATTGACATCAAGCGCCACAAGAACACCGGTAATCTCCTTCTGCAGAGAACCAAGCTGCAGCCCGACGTTGTCCCATTCCTCCGCCAAATGTTTGGGGGCAAGCTGCTCCATATATCCGATTACAGTTTGTCCTTTGGCAAACATGCCAGCACCTCCACTATTCGGTTGATCTGCGCCGAGATCTGATTGCGTCTTTCCTCTGCCGAGGCCTGTCCGGAACGGGACAGCGAAGTCAGAATTCCCTGCAGCTTGGCAATCTCTCCTTGCCATTTGGCGAAGAACGTTGCATTCGGCGATTGCAGCAGCCATGGTCCCATCTCCAGCAGCAGCTCACGGTCACACACCGTTCCTCCGGCCAGCTGCAAATCACGGTACAACAGCTCATTTGTGATTCCTTCAGCAGCCTCTTCCCTGACGGCGGTCAGAATTTCATAAATCTTGCCGTCTTCCTCCAGGATATGCTCGGCGGTAAGCACCCAGCCATGGTTCAACAGCCAGCGGCGCAAAATATCCTCACCGACATTCGGCTGAAGCGCCAGTGTCTTCACGCCTTCAAGCTTGCCGAGGCTTAAGCCCCGGTCCAGAATCGAGGCAATCAGCGCGCCTCCCATCCCGGCGATGGTAATACAATCGGCTTCCCCTGGCTCCAGTACTTCAAGCCCGTCTCCGCGGCGGACGGCAATCACCTTCCCCAGTCCAGCCTCTGCTACCCCCCTGCGGGCGGCTTCGAACGGTCCCGGGTTCACTTCTCCGGCAACGGCAGAAGGTGCCCGGCCGCTCGCTACAGCCGCTACAGGCAGCAGGGCATGGTCAGAGCCGATATCAGCGACAATGCTGCCCGGCGGAATCTGCTCCAGCACAAGCTGAAGCCGGTTTGATAATTTATTGTTATTCATGAGGTCACCCACGTTATCCATTTTTTGCGGAAAATAAACAGCAGGGCAAGACCTGCCGCAATCTTCAATATCAGTATTAGCGAAACCCACTGGGGAAAATCCTGTCTCAGCAGCAAAGCGTCAATTTCAGGCATAATCCAGAGTGAGACACCTACGCCCAGGTAGACTCCGGAAACACCATTCACCCGGTGATGCAGCAGCCAGCTCAGCCATACCATCAGCACGCAGAGCGGCAGATACAGCAGCTCCAGTTCAAGAATGGAGGCATCCGGCCGCTGCTGCCCGAAGAACCCTGCATACAGCAATGCCCAAAAGGCAAAGCCGCAGAAATGCAAAAGGCTGATCCGCAGAAAAAATCCGAGAACGACCCACAGCAAGCCGCAGCCTGCAATCAGCAGTGGCCGCCAGAAATCGGGATCAAGATCATGCAGTGCAATAAGCCATAATCCGAAGCCCAGTGTCAGCACGCTTCCGGCCCCCGCCAGCACGAGGCTGATCATGTTGTTCCGGTCCCGGTAAATGTATGAGTAGCCATAACAAACAATCAGGACACAAAGTGCGGTAGCAAGTTGCAATGGCCAGGGAAAAACGCTAAAATAAAGACTAATCAAGAAAATCAAGGAAATAATTCCAAAACCAAACAGCCATATTTTGATGCTTCCCTGCTGAAGATTACGGAGCGAAATCGGATTGCTGTCCTTCACCCCGGCCTCATCATCATAGAGGTTGCTCAGGAAATCGCAATACTGCTCCGGCAAAACCTTGCTTCTTCTCCAGTACTGAATTTCTCTTAAAATAATTTCACGTTTTTCCAAATTCAACGGCTCATCCCTCTTTCGGACCTTGACTCCGGCCTAAGCTAAAAGGACCTCCTGCCACCGTGCAGCAGAAGGTCCGGTTTATGACACTATTCGAGGAAATCCTTAAGACGTTTGCTGCGGCTTGGATGCCGGAGCTTGCGCAACGCCTTGGCTTCAATCTGGCGGATCCGCTCACGGGTAACGCCGAACACTTTGCCGACCTCTTCGAGTGTTCTCGTCCGTCCGTCATCCAGACCGAAGCGCAGACGAAGCACATTCTCCTCACGCTCTGTGAGCGTGTCCAGCACATCCTCCAGCTGTTCCTTCAGCAGCTCATAAGCAGCTGCGTCTGCAGGCGCAAGCGCCTCCTGATCCTCAATGAAATCACCCAAATGCGAATCATCTTCTTCACCGATCGGTGTTTCCAGTGATACCGGCTCCTGGGCAATCTTCATAATTTCTCTGACCTTCTCAACCGTCAGCTCCATCTCGGCGGCAATCTCCTCCGGCGATGGCTCACGTCCAAGCTCCTGCAGCAGCTGGCGGGATACCCGGATCAGCTTGTTGATGGTTTCCACCATGTGTACCGGAATCCGGATCGTCCGGGCCTGGTCCGCAATTGCCCGCGTGATGGCTTGGCGAATCCACCAAGTCGCATAGGTACTGAATTTGAAGCCTTTGTTGTGGTCAAACTTCTCAACAGCTTTGATCAGACCCATGTTGCCTTCCTGAATCAGGTCGAGGAACAGCATGCCGCGTCCAACATAACGTTTGGCGATACTTACGACGAGCCGCAGGTTCGCTTCAGCAAGCCGGCGTTTGGCTTCCTCATCGCCGTTCTTGATTCGCATCGCCAGCTCTACTTCGTCATCAGCCGACAGCAGCGGCACACGCCCGATCTCCTTCAGATACATCCGGACAGGGTCATTGATCTTGATTCCGGGCGGGAGTGACAAATCGTCGTCGAAGCTGAAGTCATCATTGTCGCTGCCTTCGTTATCCTCGCTTGGCCGAAGGGTATTGACCTCTTCGTCATTCTCATTCACAACCTCGATACCCAAATCGCTCAGCTGCTCGTAGAATTCCTCCATTTGCTCGGGGTCCTGATCAAACGGCGACAGTTTCTCCATAATATCTTTGTAGTTCAATGATGATCTTTTCTTGCCTTGCTCAATAAGCTGATCCTTAACCTGATCCAGAGTAAATTCCGCTTCCAGTTCAGTGTGCTGATCGTTCGCCATAATTCGACTCCCTCCTCCCTAGGTACATCCTGTCAACTGCTCATTGTCTCTCTAGGGCTATAATCTCACTTGCTATTTGTGCCGCACGCAAAAAGTCGCCCGACTTCTCAGCCTGAATCATCTCTTCGCGTTTTTGTTCCATCCCGCGTTGCACGGGGTATTTCCGCACTTCACGGATACAATCATCCAGAACCTGTGTATTCCAGTCCGGAGGAGTGTCCATCATGGAAATCGCGGTTGCGGTTTTTTCCAGACGGTCATCCTGAAGCGATGATAGAAACCGGCTGATGCCGGGGGGTTTGCCTTGCGCGTAATAGGCATATAGATAAGCGGCAATTGCCGCATGATCATCAATGTTGAACTCTTCTCCGAGGCGTTCGCCTACATATGCCGCGGCATCCGGGTCCTGTATCATCCAGGACAGCAGCCGCCGTTCGGCAACATGATAAGCTGGCAGCAAAGTCGGCGTCTGCACCTGCCCTTTTTTATGCCTACCATTATTCCACCTTTTGTCGTTATTATCCCCTTCGGGAAGGTTTTTTTGCATGGACGCCCGAAGTAAATTGCAGTCCTGCTTCAAGCTATCATATGACAGCTCCAGCTCGGAGGCGATTTCGCGCAGGTAGACCTCGCGCTCTGTGGAGGAATGCAGGGAGGCAATAATCTCCAGGGCCTCCTTGACATAGGCTATTTTACCGTCTTCCTCTAGCAGTATATGGTTTTTTTTCAGATATATAAGCTTAAATTTAATGGATGAAACCGCTGAATCAATGACTTGCTCCTTGAACCGCTCTCCCCCATGGCGGGAGATGAATTCATCGGGATCGAGTCCGCTGGGAAGCACAGCCACCTTAACCCGCAGGCCGTTATCCTCCAGCATCGGGATCGCCTTCATTGCAGCAGCTTGTCCCGCCTTATCGCCGTCATAAGCCAGAACGATCTCATCACCCAGACTCTTCATTAGAGCCACATGTCCCTCTGTCAGAGAGGTCCCCATGGTAGCCACACCGTTATGCACACCTGCTTCCCAAGCCGAAATGACATCACCATAGCCTTCAAAAAGGACGATTTGCCGCGTTTTGCGGATGGATGCTTTGGATTGGTGCAAATTGTACAGAATCCGGCTTTTGTTAAACAGTCTGCTCTCCGGGGAATTCAAGTATTTCGGCTGACCGTCTCCAAGAATTCTTCCGGCAAAAGCAATCACCTTCCCTGTACGGTTCGCAATCGGAAAAATGACGCGTCCGCGAAAGCGGTCAATATACCCTTTGCCTTCACCTCTGGCCGACAGCAGTCCGCCCTTCTCCATCTCGGCGAGATTAAAGTTCCTTTTGTCCAGGAACTGGAGCAGTGTATCCCAGCGGTCCGGTGCATAGCCGATCTGGAACTGGTCGATCATTTTGCCGCTGAAGCCCCGGGATCTCAAATAATCCATGGCGGCAGTGCCGTATTCCGTATTCTTCAGCAGAAAATGATAAAATTTAGCCGACAGCTCATACGCCTGAATCAGCCGGTCACGCTCAGGATCAGGAGGGGAGAGGACGCCTCCGGTTCCCTCGGGAACAGGGATATCACTTTCTTCCGCCATTATTCTGACTGCTTCGGGGAAGGATAACCCTTCGATTTCCATCCTGAATTTGATGGCATTGCCCCCCATGCCGCAGCCAAAGCAATGAAAGACCCCCCGTTCGGGGGTTACAGTGAAGGAAGGGGTTTTCTCCGAATGAAACGGGCAGAGGCCCCATAAATATTTCCCCTGCTTGGACAAATGGACAACCTTACCGACAGTATCGACAATGTCATGCCGTGCGAGGACACTCTCGATCACTTCTTCCGGAATATTACCTTGTCCGCTAGCCACTCAACCACCTTCATCTCTTAACAAATAAATATAATTCGCTATAGCTGGACATTCTCCTGCAAAATCATTAAAAGTTTTGTCAGTTTATGTTGAAAATAAATTTTCTCTTCCGCGGTGATCGCTTTTGGCCCCTTGGAATAATGACCTCGCCTTCGCTCCACGGCTCTGGCATGCCTGCTTTCCAGCATAAAATCCATGCCCAAATCATCATATTCCTGTCCGCGGTTAGACAAAACCCTGCAGCGTTTGCCCAGCGCCAGCGCGGCCAGGCCGTAATCCTGCGTGACGACAATATCGCCTGCAGTAATGTGATTCGCAATGTACAGGTCGGCGCTGTCAGCCCCGCGATCCACTTGAACGACCGTGACGCCTTCCTCTCCCCTCAGCACATGATCGTATGAAGAGACCATGATTACCGGGATACCGAAGCTCCGGGCTGCGGCAATAATTTCTTGCTTCACCGGACAAGCATCCCCGTCGACCACGATCTTCCTTTCCTGCGGCCTTTCCATGCTCATCACCAATTTCCCGTGTAATATATATACGCTTTGCCAAACTGAAATCCTTCTTTACAAAGCATAAATACGGAACGAATGTCAACTTACGCATTGGCACCGTTCCGTATATTTATACCCTAAACCATCGATCTATACCATAAACTGCACAAAGTCATAAACTTTAGGGGATACAGACATCAGGATCTCCTAAAGAGACTACCACACCAGCTTGCCAAAATCGGCAAACGCTTTGGAATCGGCATCGATGCCGGCCAGCAGCGCCAGGCGGTTCGCACGGATTTGCTCATCATCGGCCATAACCATTACGGAATCGAAAAATCCGGTAACTGCATCCTTCAGACCGGACAAGATCCGCAGAGCTTCCTCCGCATTTCTGGCACGGAGTGCTTCCTGGTACGGCGCGTGTATGGCCTGCCAAGTCTCATATAGCTTACGCTCCGCTTCTTCCTTCAGCAAAGAAGGTACTACGGCCGTTCCTTCTGCGGCTTTGGCCGCCAGATTGCTGACCCGTGTCAGTGAATCCACGGTGATTTTGAAATCAGCCTGATTGTTAACAGTGTCCATAAGCGCACGGCTTCTGCCCACTACTGCCACGATGTCATCGAACCCTGCAGCAATAACCGCATCCACAACATCATAACGGACATTGTCGGATAACAGGCGTTTTACGCGCAGACCGAAGAACTCGTACAGGTTTATACGCAGATCAGGAGCAAAAGGTTTCTCTGTGCGTAAATTTTCATGCACCTCCAGGGCAGCATCAAAAATTTCCTGCAAAGAGACCGTCAGCTTATGCTCAAGGACCATCTGCACAATGCCTGCCGCCTGCCGGCGGAGGGCGTAAGGGTCCTGCGAACCGGTCGGGATAATGCCGATGGAAAAGCATCCGACAATCGTGTCGATTTTATCCGCGAGGCTGACCACAAGGCCCACTTCCGAGGCAGGAACAGCGTCACCGGCAAACCGTGGCTGATAGTGCTCGAAGATTCCTCTTGCAACCGCTTCGGATTCACCGGCTTTGCGGGCGTAATCCTCGCCCATGGTACCTTGGAGCTCGGAAAACTCATTCACCATTTGCGTCACTAGATCGAATTTGCAGATATCAGCCGTCCGGCTGGCTTCAGCAGCTGCCTTTTCGGACAATCCCAGCTTCACCGCCAGCCGGTCAGCTACCGCACGAATCCGGCGGACCTTGTCTCCGACGCTGCCCAGTTCCTCGTGATACACAATGTTCTCGAGCTTGGCCAGCGCATCGCTGATCTCCAGCTTCTGATCCTCTTCATAAAAGAACTTCGCGTCCGACAGACGGGCACGCAGCACCTTCTCATTCCCCTTGGCGATGACATCCAGCGACTCCGCATTACCGTTGCGGACGGTGACGAAGAACGGCAGCAGCGCACCCGCTGCGTCAAAAACCGGGAAGTAGCGCTGATGCTCGCGCATCGAGGTAATCAGCACATCCTGCGGGATATTGAGGAACGCTGCATCAAAAGTACCGAACAGCACTGTCGGAGTTTCTACGAGGAATAAGACTTCCTCCAGCAAATCCTCTTTGATGGCAATCGTCCAGCCTTTCTCTTCTGCCAGCTTGTTGATCTGGCTCAGAATCAGCTCTTCGCGTTCCTTCACGTCCACCAGCACATGCTGGCTGCGCATCGTTTCCACGTACTCCGCAGGTTCGGAAATCACCGCTTCCGTTCCCAGGAAACGATGGCCCCGGCTTACATTTCCGGCCTTGACGCCGGTGATTTCCAGATCAATAACCTCCTGGCCGAACAGGGCCACTAGCCAGCGGATCGGACGGACGAACTTGAAATCGTATGCTCCCCAGCGCATATTTTTCGGGAAGGTCATGGCGCTTACAATGCCGCTAAGCCCTTCTGACAACAATGAAGAGGTATTTACACCGTCACTGTTTTTGGTGGCATAGATATACTCCACTCCTGCCAGCTCTTTAAAGGTGAACTGCTCCGGCGATACCCCCTGGCTGCGGGCAAAACCGAGTGCAGCCTTGCTCCATTCGCCGCTGGCATCCAGTGCAATTTTGCGTGAAGGGCCCTTCACTTCTTCGCTGATGTCTTCCTGTTTTTCGGCGGCATCCTTCACCAGAACTGTAAGACGGCGCGGTGTGGCATAGGCGCTGACTCCGCTATGGGAAATGCGGGATGCTTCCAGCCATTTGACGGTTCTATCCTTAAGCTGCTCCATTGCAGCCCGGATGAAACGCGCCGGAACCTCTTCGAGACCGATCTCAAACAATATATCTTTAGACAAGGTCAGCACCTTCTTTCTTCAGCAGCGGGAAGCCGAGCTTCTCGCGTTCCTCGAGATATGTCGCCGCTACGGTGCGGGCTAGGTTGCGGACCCGGGTAATAAAGCCCGTTCGTTCGGTCACACTAATGGCTCCGCGCGCGTCCAGGAGGTTGAAGGTGTGCGAACATTTCAGCACATAATCGTAAGCCGGGAACACCAGATGCTGCTCCATCGCTCTGCGTGCCTCCTCTTCATAGGTGTTGAAGAGGGTGAACAGCATTTTGACATCGGAGACTTCGAATGTATAGGTGGAGTGCTCTACTTCCGGCTGATGGAACACGTCACCGTAGGTCATGCCGCCCACCCATTCCAGGTCAAACACATTCTCCTTCTCCTGAATGTAGGAAGCCAGACGCTCCATACCGTAAGTGATTTCGACAGCCACCGGACTGGTCTCAATGCCGCCGACTTGCTGGAAATACGTAAATTGTGTGATTTCCATTCCATCCAGCCATACTTCCCAACCGAGGCCCGCGCAGCCCAACGAAGGGTTCTCCCAGTTGTCTTCAACAAAACGGATATCATGCAAAAGCGGATCTACGCCAAGCGCCTTCAGACTATCCAGATACAGCTCTTGAATGTTGTCCGGCGACGGCTTAATAATCACCTGGAACTGGTGATGCTGATACAGACGGTTCGGGTTCTCTCCGTAACGGCCGTCTGACGGGCGGCGTGAAGGCTCCACATAAGCCACCTTCCACGGCTCCGGGCCGAGCGAACGCAGGAAGGTCATGGGGTTCATGGTTCCTGCACCTTTTTCCGTGTCATACGGCTGGACGAGAATACAGTTCTGGGCAGACCAGAACTGCTGCAGCGTTAAAATCATCTGCTGAAAATTCATACTACCGACTCCTTCGCTTCACAAGTTTAACTGCGCCTCTTGCCATGGTTCATCTTGCCTGTTGTGCGATGGAGGCGGTACCTTCTATCCCTGCGGTGTCTCACATGAGATCCTTATTGCTGACCACAAGGCAAAAAAGCTCCCGCCCCCATGCCTGATATACAGACATAGGGACGAGAGCCTGAATATACTCCCGCGGTTCCACCCTACTTGATTTCATCAGTAAATGACGAAATCCACTTTCATTCGCCGCCTTCGCACTCCCGGGTGCCATGTTCATGAACGTTGTCCTGCCAGGCTTCCACTCTCCCCGGCTCGCTTAAGGGCAATGCTGTTCATTACTTTCCCGATCACTGCACGTTTCTCCGTCTAAGGAGCTATAACGGCATACTATAAAAAGAAACTGAACCTATAGTAACGGATTTTTTGCATTTCGTCAAATATTGTATTTATCTAGCTGGTCGAGGAAATTCTGCGACTTCAGCTTCAGCCCCAGCTGATGGTCCATAAAGGCCCGCATGATCTTTTTGAGTTCAGCACGGGTGCCCTCCTTCACGTCCACATTGCCAAGCCGTGTGAGATCAAGCGCAGCGAACAAGCGCAGCAGCTTGAGTGCGCGAGGAGAAACCTCCATGGCAGGAGGATCATTATGCCTGCAGCTGCGGCAGAGCACGCCTCCAAGTCGGGGACTTATCCGCAGTTCCTCGTCCGGCTTGTCCAGACCGCAAACAATACAGTTGTCCAGCTGCGGGCCGTACCCTGCCGCCTGCAGAACTTTCATCTCAAAGACATTTATAATGATGCCGGGCTCCTTGTCTTCCTCCAGGGCATTCAGACAGGCTGTGAGCTGGCGGAACCAAAAACTGCCGGTCTCCTCATCATGAAGCACACGGTCAAGCAGCTCGCAGGCATATGAAGCATAAGCGGCCTTGACCAGATCCTCCCGCAGCGGATGGTGGGACTTCGTAATTTCACCGGCATTCAGTGTTCCGAGTCCCCCATTGTTGCGGAAAAACACATATTCCCCGGTAGTGAACAGTTGGATTAGGGCAGCATGGCGGCTTTTAACCTTTTTGGCGCCGCGTACCAGGACGCCTACTTTGCCGGCGTTCTCGGTGCAAAGCGTAATAATCGCGTTCCCCTCGCCGTAGTCCATGCTGCGGATGACGATCCCTTCCACCCTGTATAGCATGCTTCTTCCCCCAACCACTCGGCAAGCAACCAGTCCTTATTGCGCTTCTTCATCCAGGACCTTCTCTTCCTCCGCAGGCAGCTCTAGGCTGCCTTCAAACGGATCTGCAGCTTGTTTGTACAGCAGATATGCATCGACATCCCCAGTTATTGCAAAATACTTCCACGAAAAGTCTCGCATTCGTATTCATCCTTTCTTCGGAAACACGATGTCTCTTCAGAAATAGGATGTGCGATAGGCCAGGATCTATCCTTGCAATTCCTGCCAGAAAGCCGCAGCTGACGGATCTTAAAGGTCTTTGTGGAAGCCCAAATCACGCAGAACGCGTTCCTGGTTGCGCCAGTCTTTTTTCACTTTTACCCATAGTTCCAGAAAAATCTTCGAACCCAGCAGGTTCTCGATATCGGTACGGGCCCGTCTGCCGACTTCCTTCAGCATGGCCCCCTGCTTGCCGATAATAATCCCCTTCTGGGAATCGCGTTCGACAAAAATAACGGCCGACACATGTACAACTCCATTGGATTCAACGCGCATGTCCTCGATGGCTACCGCAATGGAATGCGGTACCTCCTCGCGGGTCAAATGCAGGATTTTCTCGCGGATCAGCTCCGCACAGACGAACTGCTCCGGATGGTCGGTAATCTGATCTTCAGGATAATACTGCGGGCCTTCGGGCAGGTATTTCACTACCTGATCCAGCAGTGTATTTACGTTGCTGCCGAGCTTGGCGGAAATCGGTACGATTTCGGCGAACTCATGCAGCTTATTGTATTCGGTAATCAGCGGAAGCAGCGCTTCCGGCTCGATTTTGTCAATCTTGTTCATCACGAGGATGACCGGTGTTTTGACGTCCTTGAGCTGCTCGGCAATATAGCGGTCCCCTCCGCCCATGCCTTCAGAAGCGTCCACCAGAAACAGCACGGCTTCCACCTCATGCAATGTGCTCATCGCTGTCTGGTTCATATAATCGCCCAGCTTGGACTGTCTTTTATGGATACCGGGCGTGTCGAGGAATACAATCTGCGAATTATTCGCGGTGTATACCCCGTGGATTTTATTTCTGGTGGTCTGCGGCTTGTCCGACATGATGGCGATCTTCTGTCCGATCACCTGGTTCATGAGTGTCGATTTGCCTACGTTCGGTCTGCCGATAATGGCGACAAACCCTGATTTGAATTTCATATGATCTTCCTTCCTTAGCTAACTTCAAATTCATAAAGCTTCTTAAAAGCTTTTTTCGATCCCCCTAAAGTGTTTCGATCCCCCTAAATCCCCCTTAGCCAAGGGGGACCCCACGGGCCCCGGCCCTCTGGACACCCGGAACTTGGCGTGTGAGCGGCTGTAGGTGCATGGTGAGAATAGTTGGTGGATGGAGCGCTTACGTTCCTTGCGGAACACGCTTAATTGCGGCTTGTAATTTACTCAACTGCTAATGAACACATGTGATTATATAACTCACGGAGCGGGAATAACTGTAGACTTTTAGCAGCCGCAGCATCTTCTTACTTATTAGAGGCCAGCTTCGTAAAGCAGAAACAGCTCGCATAAACCTCCATTTGAGTGTCCAATTCTTATTCTGCTGCACTTTGTACATTAGAATTCGCATGTTAAAGGCTGATTAACAAATCTATTGTATTCTCTGCAATTGATTTATTCAAAACAGGCATTTTAAGCTCATTTCCTGGAAATCTGCTGTACAGAGTGCAACAGATTGTAATTTCCGCTTGAAACGAGTCCATTCTGTTGCAGAAACTGCAATAGAACTGCAAATAGTATGTCCGTTTGAGCACAGAGGACCCTGAGGGGGTATGCCGCTCGAGCATTGAGCGTCCCTGTGTTAGCATGCTCGCTCGAACATTGAGGGTCCCTGAGTTAGTATGCCCGCGTGAGCTTAGCGAGTCCCTGAATCGACATTGCGATTCCTGACTTACTCGGGAGCCTGCCCCTGTTCCAGATCAGTGGGGCCAAACGCGCCGGGGAGCAAGTCCCGCACGGTAGTCTCCTGAATATCGCCTCTCAGGTTGCCGAGAATGACCTTCATATCCGGTGCGCACAGCTCGACCATGACTTGGCGGCACACGCCGCAAGGGGACACCGGCCCGTCCGTATCGGCAATCACCGCAATTGCTTGGAACGTTCCAGCCTTATGGCCGTCTGCGATGGCGCGGAACAGTGCGGTCCGCTCTGCGCAGTTGGTCGGGCCAAAAGCGGCATTTTCAATATTGCAGCCATGATGAACATGACCGTCCTGGTCCAGCAGGGCCGCGCCGACACCGAAACGGGAGTATGGGATATAGGCTTTCGCCCGTGCTTTGATCGCTTCCTGTAAAAGAAGAGCAGATTCCATTGTTGTCCTCCTAAAAGTTTTATGAAGCTATGCTACATGTTCTTGCTACGCAATAAAACTCGCTTCGGAAGCATAGGCTTAAGTTTTATGAAGCTATGCTGCATGATGGAGTGAAGCTTTCCGCAATTGAAGACAATGAAAGACGGAGCGCAAAACGCGGGTCCGCCTCTCCCATAAGCTGAAGTTGTAAACTGATTATGACATAAGTCCGGTGATCCAGTCCATCACAGGATGATAAAATACGTAGATTCCCACGATGACGGCAAAGACCGCCGTGAGCAGTACAGCCCCTGCGGCGGTGTCTTTCGCTTTTTTGGCCAAGGGATGAATCTCCGGAGAGACCAGATCGATCGTCGCTTCAATAGCTGTGTTCAGCAGTTCGGCGGCAAGAACGAGCGTAATTGCGAGCAGCAGCAGCATCCAGCTTGACGGAGGGAGTCTAAGGATGACGGCGGCTGCAAGCACGAGTACAGCCAAAGTGCTGTGCACCTTCATATTCAGCTCGGACTTGAATGCAGAGGCAATTCCATGCGCCGCATACCGGAAAGAATGCCAGAATTTTTTGTGGCCTACCGCCGTATTCTTGACCATTAGCGTGTCAACCCAACCTGAGCCAGCACCTTTTCCTGTTTGAACATCATTTCGGCTTCCGAAACCGCATCCTGATGATCATAGCCCAGCAGATGCAGGAAGCCATGCACGAACAGGAAGCCTAGTTCCCGTTCCAGCGAATGGCCGTATTCCAGCGCCTGCTCCTGCGCCCGGGTTACGGAGATGATGATGTCGCCCAATACATAAGGAACATCCTCTCCTTCTTCACCTTCATCAAGAGCATATATAATTTCAGGCTCGTCTTCTCCGGTTTCGTTCATGGCAAAAGAAAGTACATCCGTCGGACGGTCAATTCCACGGTACTCCAGGTTTAATTCATGAATGCGTTCGTTATTGACAAAAGTAAGATCCACTTCGCCTTCGTCAATCCCTTCCGCTTCTCCGGCCTTTTGCAAAATACTCTCCAGCAGGGTGATCAGCTCATCGCTTATAGGGTGTTCTTCCTGTTCGTTATTCCAGACGATTGCCAGGCTCATGTTGTTACGGCCCCTTCCTCTTTTTTCGGTTTTTTCACATCCTCGGGATATTCGATCCGTGAATGAAAAATCCCCATTACCGTTTCTTTCAGCGTCCGCGCGATGATATCCAGCTCCTTGATTGTCAGATCGCATTCATCGAACTGATGATCATCCAGACGGCTCTTGATGATTTTTTCAATCATTGTCTCCACCTGTACGACTGTAGGCTTACGGAGCGAGCGGACAGCTGCTTCCACACTGTCGGCGATTCCGACTACGGCCGATTCCTTCGACTGCGCCTTCGGTCCCGGATATCTGAAGTCCTCTTCGGTAAAGTCGGGCTCCACACCTTTTTCCTCAGCAAGCTTCAGTGCTTTATGATAAAAATAATGCAGGAATGTTGTGCCGTGATGCTGTTCGGCAATATCCCGGATCGGCTTCGGCAGCTTATACTCCTTCAGCATTTCCACCCCGTCCCGGGCATGCGCCACAATGATTGACTTACTGAGCATCGGCTCAATCGAATCATGCGGATTCTCCATGTTGTTCTGGTTCTCTATGAAATAAAACGGCCGCTTGGTCTTACCGATATCGTGATAATAAGAGCCTACCCGGCAGAGCAAGCCATCTGCGCCAATCGCCTCCGCCGCCGCTTCCGACAGGTTGCCGACCATCACGCTGTGATGATAAGTTCCCGGTGTTTCCGTAAGCAGCTTGCGCAGCAGGGGATGGTTCGGATTCGACAGCTCCACCAGCTTCAGCGCCGACAAGATCCCGAAGGTGGCCTCGAAGAAAGGCATCAGACCGATGACCAGCACTGCGGTCAGCAGACCGCTCGCAAAAGAGAAGCCAATCGCATATAAAGCCTGCGTCTGGTTCCAGACACCCCCGCCCAGCACATTCAGCATAAATACAGTCACGCAGCCAATCAGGGATACCATGATCCCGCCTTTCAGGAGCGTGGAGCGCTGCCCTGCCCGGTGAGTGGCAAAGATGGCGACATAGCAAACGATAAGTGCAAAGAAACCGAAGGTGAAATCAAAGACGGTGTTCTGCTGCACATTCAGCATAATGCTGGCAAGAATGCTGAATAAAATGGAACAGAAATAGGCCAGCGTCATATCCAGCAGCATGGTAATCAGCATCGCGCCAATCGCTACCGGGGCCAGGAAACCTACATATGCACGTACATCCGTCTGCAGAAACGCAGCGAGCTTGACTGCAATAATCGTAATTACAAATACCAGCACCAGCATAAGCAGCTGGGAGTTATTATACTTGAAGCCGGAAGCTCCGCCTGAGTAACGGATGAATGTAAACAGGCCAAAGGATAACAAAGCAGAGAGAATCAGCAGGCCAAATTGCGGCCAGTAGTTGACTTCGTTGCTCAGCAGGCCATTGTCATCCAGAAGTTTATATAACTCAGGAGTGATAAGTTCCCCTTTTGCAACAAGCACATCCCCCTGCTCAATGAACACATCGGGTGTATTCTCTCGGGCCTGCACTTTCGCTTCCTTGGTGGCTTCCTCATCGTAGAACTTGTTGCTCGTAATCACCAGCCGTACCAGCTCCTGCACCACCTCACGGGCCGTGCGCTGGCTCAGCGAACTGACGCTCACCTGCTCGGCCACCTTGGCGCGCGCGGATTGGGCATCGGTAATCTGGTCGTTCATCAGCTTGGTGACAATATCCCGGGCCACCGGCTTCATCTCGATAATGTCCTGGGAGGTCAGACGCGGAATTTTGATATAAGTCTCTTCCGGAATGACATAAGTCTGATCCTTGATCACGGATTGCATCTCATCCAGGAGCGTACCGGAATAGGTGCCTGCATTCCGGCTGGAGGCTACAAAATTCAGAATAAAATCACTGGCCCGCTGCGGGATCTCCTCGCGGTAAATCGCCGTTTTGTCACTTTGCGAGATCAGGTCATCCTGATTAAGGCGGTCGATCCGGTCCAGCAGGGAAGTTACTAGATTGTCCGCTCTCATTGGAATGATCGCATAGCGGTTGGTTACATTCTCAGCCGCTTCTTCCTGGGCTTTAAGCTTGGCTTTGGTGTCAAGGATTTGCTTAGGTGCAGTGATTTCCTTGGCGCTGTGGGTTCCCTCTTTGATGTCATACTTCTTGGGCACCAGGTCTGAGGACAGGCTGAAGTAGAAAACAAGCCCCAATAACAGGAAAAGAGCATAGCGCGTCACCGCGCTATACTTCCATCCGTTGCTATTGTATACAAATCCGCTTAATTTCGATGGTTGCTTTGAGGCCATGAAGACAGTCCCCTTTTTTATTCGAGGTTTTCGGCAGAGCGTTCATAGGCGACGATAATTTTCTGCACCAGGGAATGCCTTACTACATCCTGTTCTGCAAAATAGACAAAGCCCAGCTCATCAATGCCGGATAAAATCGTTTTGGCTTCAATCAATCCCGATTTCTTGCCGCGGGGCAGGTCGATTTGGGTCACATCCCCCGTAATCACCATCTTGGAGCCGAACCCTAGGCGGGTCAGAAACATTTTCATTTGTTCCGGAGTCGTATTCTGGGCCTCATCGAGAATGATAAAAGAATCATCCAGCGTGCGTCCGCGCATGTAGGCCAGCGGAGCAATCTCAATCAGCCCGCGCTCCAGCGCTTTGGCGACCTGATCGGGGCCCATAACGTCGTATAAGGCGTCGTAGAGCGGACGGAGATATGGATCCACCTTTTCCTGCAAATCCCCTGGAAGGAAGCCCAGGCTCTCTCCCGCCTCCACTGCCGGACGCGTAAGCACTATTCGTTTCACGGACCCTTCCTTCAGCGCCGTAACGGCCAGCACCACTGCAAGATAGGTTTTGCCGGTACCGGCAGGCCCGATGCCGAAGACGATGTCCCGCTTTTTGATCGTAGTCACATAATGCTTCTGGCCGATTGTTTTGACCCGGATGGGCTTGCCGCGGAAGGTTGTCGTAATTTCACCCTTGAACAAATCAAGCAGCTGATCGGCCCGGAAATCCTTCGCCAGCTCCACCGCATACTGAATATCCCGCTCACTGAGTATATAGCCGCTGCGGATCAGGGAGAGCAGTACACCAAAGAGCTGCCCCAGCATGTCTACTTCCCGCTCCGCACCGCGAATCGTAATTTCAGCTTCACGCGAGTCAATTACGGCAGGAATTTCACTTTCGATTATTTTTAGAAAACCATCCTGCGGGCCGAACAGGGATTGCGCTTCTCCCGCATTTTGCAAAGATATTCGAATGCTTGCAGTCTGTTCTGACAAGTAGCCTCATTCTCCTCAGTTGTTTACTATTGGAAGTTCTTGCGTAATTCTCTCTTCCACTTCAAAGAGCACTTTCATATAAACTTTACCATTCTCTTTCTTCTCATGCAAAATTTTTTGACTTTTAATGGCGCTGTCTGTGCCGTAACGGGCCAAAATATCATTCTTCGCCCGCATAACCCCTTCCTCGCGTGCAGCCTCGGGCGACAATGTTTCGGCAGTCTCCAGGACCTCCATTTCCTTCTCGGTCAGCAGCCCCACCGGCAGCTGAAAAGAACGCCAGGTCAGCGGATCATGCTCCGTAAGTGTACGCGATTCCGCAAAGTCTGATTTGCCGTAACCCCATAACTGGACCGCCCATTTGCCCAGCACCAGATAGGTGCGGTCCTTCCGCTCTCCTGTATATGAGCTTCTCGTACGGTTCAGCGGCACCTCTATATTGTATTCATGCCAGACCAGGCCTTTCACCTCGCCTTTGGCAACCACATATTCCATATTCTCTTCATCCCCAATCGCACCGGAGATCAGGATCTGCCCCTTTTTGACCCGGGTGTTGCGGCTTACCACCGGCCTGCCCTGCTCCGCGTAAATTTCGGTCACCACCGCATCAGTCCTGCTGATCAGGTGACGCTGGCTGAGGAGCGGCTTGTTCTCCGGCTGGTCGGATTCAACAATCTGGATCTTCACGCTCGTCCCCGTCCGATGCACCCCTATCCAGGAGACACCTGGAAGTGTTGAGGTCAGTTTTTTGGAGAGCTTGTCCGGATCATCCATACGCCAAATCCACTGGAAAGGATATACCCCCTCATGGCGTGCAGCTTGCAGGATATCCTCGGAGGCAATCCGGTTGTTCCCTTCAATCTTGACCGTCCATATCATCGAAGACAATAGTACCAGGCCAATGCCGAACAACAGCAATCCCGCGGCAAAAAACTTCCGTTTCCACAGCTTGGCCGCATTGAAGGGCAGTCCATTCCTGGCCGTGACACGCGTGCGGCAGCCTGTCTTCTTCAAGAGCGGCCGAAGGGCAAAAAAGTCATCCAGCAGCAGGTTCAGGGAAGCGCCGTTCCCGGCAGGCCTCACATCCCAGATGACGATGTCCGCTTCAGTAACAGCATTAATAAACTTTTCCACCTGCGGTCCCGTCACATGCAGTGTAACGAACCCCCGCAGTGATGCCAAAGGCGGCTGCTTCATGAGTTCTCCTCGCTTCCCTTATATCTGATCTCCCCGATAATCCCCTCTACTGCCAGCTCCTGCCCCAGAATATTCCGGATCACCAGCCCCTCGCCGGAGATTTCCAGCGAGCCGTTCACTAACGCAAGCCTCAGCTGCTCTGAAGAGAAATGCAGCACGCCGCGGTGGTTCTCAATATACAGCTCTTTATTGCCGATCAGGGTGATTCGGGGCAGCTCCTGCAGCACATCCTGCGGAAGATCCAGTACCCCGTTTGTCCATCCCCGCAGCCTGCGGCCAATACGGGTCATAAGTAGACTTCTCCCCCTTCCTGCCTTCTGTACACCTTATGCGGGAACGCTATTGTTTATGAGAAGAACTCACATTACAGCACACAATGGCGTCTTTCTTCAAAAGCGGGTAATGGTTCGTTCGTGAAGCGTCCATATCAAGCACTTATTTAGGGCTCCGTCCAAAAAAACAAGGGTGTCCCAGGCAGCCAATACATCGGCATGCCTGGGACACCCTATTGTGAAAACTTAAACTTAGCCAACCAGCCTGTTTAAGACTAAGGCACTCTTTCACTCCGTTCAACTCTATCTGCGGTAAGAACGGGGCTGCCGGGAACGTGGCGGACCCAGTATCTCCGCCCATACCAGCCCTTCCCGCAGCGCCTTGCGGTCAGCGGCAAATTCACGGCTGCCGCTAGGGCTGGAATCAGGCCGGGCCCCTTTTTTCCCCGGGTCCGCACCGGCTGCAGCCCCGTCAAATTGCAGATGCAGCCGCTCCAATTCCCGCTGCATCCGCTCGGCACGGGCCTGCACCCCATCCTCTTCCCCGGCTTGCTCCAACGAAAGGCCTTCGCCGGTTTCATAATCAGGTGAGGGGCGCTCCGAAGACTCCGGCCAAGCCGGAGATGCATCATACTCCGCCTCAGCTCTGGACGCGGCAGGCTGGCCCGGGTAAGCGGTACTTCCTCCGGGAACAGGAAATCCGCTGCGCTCTTTGGTATCGCCCCCATATTCCGGCTTGCTCTTCACACGCCGTCCAGGGTTCAAAGGATAGCCGTCCCCTCCGCCGAAGGTTGGCATTCCTCCACGCGGAGCGGAGCTCCCTTTATTTTTCCCCGCCTTGTTCAAGCCGGAAATGATTGCGATGATGATAATCGCGGCTACGTAGATCAAGCTGCCCATGGGAATTCACATCCCCTTATTTATTGGTTGGACGGCTGCTGTCGTCCCCATCATTTAGTTTGCCGAGCGAACCGCGCATTTGGGTGTCAGCTTCAATATTTTTGAGGTTCATGTAATCCATGACCCCAAGCTTGCCGGAGCGCAGCGCTTCCGCCATAGCCAGCGGCACCTGAGACTCGGACTCAACGACAAGCGCCTTCATCTCAACGACGCGGGCCTTCATTTCCTGTTCATGCGCGACCGCCATCGCCCTGCGCTCTTCAGCTTTGGCCTGGGCAATGCGTTTGTCTGCCTCAGCCTGTTCCGTTTGCAGATAGGCACCGATATTCTTGCCGACATCAACGTCAGCTATATCGATGGAGAGAATTTCAAAAGCGGTTCCGGAATCAAGCCCTTTAGACAAAACCGTCCGCGAGATGGAATCTGGATTCTCCAGCACGTCTTTGTGGGTGCTGCTCGAACCTACAGTTGTTACAATCCCTTCGCCGACACGGGCGATAATCGTTTCTTCACCGGCACCGCCGACGAGACGGTCGATATTGGCCCGTACAGTCACTCTCGCCTTTACCTTAACCTCGATGCCGTTCTTGGCTACAGCGGCAACAATCGGCGTCTCAATGACCCGTGGATTAACACTCATCTGCACAGCCAGCAGCACATCGCGTCCGGCTAGATCAATCGCTGCCGCCCGCGTGAATTCCAGGGGAATATCGGCACGCTGCGCAGCGATCAGCGCATTGACGACCCGGTCGACGTTCCCGCCCGCCAGATAATGGCTCTCCAGCTGATTGATGTTCACACCCAGCCCCGCCTTGGTGGCCTTGATCAGCGGATTGACGATCCGGCTTGGCGTAACCCGCCGCAGTCTCATCGCCACCAGGGTTATAATACTGATTCTTACACCCGCAGCCCAAGCTGAAACCCACAGCATGACCGGGAAAAAGCTGAAAAACACACTCAGCACGATGATCACAACAACCGCGATCAGCAAAATAGTAATTGTTGACGCTTCAATCATACCTCTTCCAACCTCCGTTACATTTAAATTCCATTCTCTTTACTTGCGGCTTCCTTCACGACCACACGTCCGCCTTCGACCTTGATCACTGAAATGGAAGCGCCAGCGGCAATAAAGGAGCCCTCAGTAACCACATCCACCCGCTCACCATTCAGGCTGGCCGTTCCGGCCGGGCGGAGCGGCGTGATGCTGACGCCTGAGGCTCCCACTAGACTTAGCTTCTCCAGCACAGGAACAAATCCCTGCTCCTTGGTAAGACTGTCCTGTAAAATAAACCTGTTCCAGATCCCCCGCTCCTTAAAAGTTACGGCTACTATTGTAATAACCACCGCCGCTGCGGCAAAAGCAATACCCAGGCTGAATAAAGCATGCGTATAGCTGTAAGCAGCCCTTACCACGCCTGCAACGAGGAACACTGAACCCAGCAGTCCAAGTATGCCAAAGCTAGGGACAAACAGTTCCAGAACCAGCATGACAAGTCCCAGAATGAACAGCAGCCAGGTTTCGGAACCGGCAAACCCTGCCACATAGTTGCCGAAGAAGTACAGCGCAAATGCCAATGTGCCAATGATCCCCGGAACACCGAAGCCCGGCACCAGCATTTCGATGACAATTCCCGCTATACCGATGAAGAGCAGAATCGTCATCACAATCGGATTTGTCAGAAAATGCGACATTTTTTCCGCACCGGTGTGCTCTACACGAAAAATGTCGTCTGTCGAATAGCCCAGCGAGGTGATGGCCTCCTCAGGTGTACTGGCAATGCTGTCTGCGTAACCCGCTTTGAGCGCTTCATCGCTGCTAAGTGCGATAATCTGGCCCTGTGCCTTGCTCACACCAAGTTCAGGCTTGTTCACCACAATATTTTTATCCATCATTCCGGCGGCTATTTCCGGGTCGCGCCCGTTCAGCTCAGCGGCACCGACCATTTTGGATTTCCAGTAGGATACCAGCTTGGCGTCGTCCACACTGCCGCCTTTGCCGTCCACCAGGGATGCCGCGCCGATCATGCTGCCCGGCTTCATGATGATGCTGCCCGCATTCAGCGCAATGTAACTGCCTGCTGAAGCCGCATCGCCGTTAATGTAGGCAGCGGTCGGAATCGTGCTGTCGCGCACCATCGTGCCGATCTGCTCGGCGGAGCTCACAAGACCCCCCGGGGTATCGATTTCCAGCAGAATCAGAACGGCCCCGTAGTTTGCTGCCTCCTGAAACCCGCGCGTAAGAAAGCTCTGCAGCCCCCGTTCGATCTCCTGATCAACCGGTATAATAAATACCGGACCGCTCTTAGGTTCTGCCGGACTAGTTGCCGGTGCGCGGGTTGCAGTGTTATCTGCGCTGACCACCCCCGCCATAGGCAGCAAAAACAGTACGAGTAAAAGTACAGAAATACCCGCTGCAGCCATTTTACGAATTTTTTTCAAGGCCTTCCCTCCCTTCCTCACCTATTTCCAGCGCATAATGCTTTAGTACGCCTTACAGGCAGATGCGTTTCAAAACGAAACTAGACAGAACAGCGGAAAAAGGGACACAGTATATGCCTATTTTATACTGTATCCCTAAAATAATCCGATAAACATATCACTATTTATCTTTGTGTAAACGAGTGCAAACGGTGACGCCGTGTTCAAAAAAGACGGTCTTTCCACCGCCATTCGCCTGCCGGCAATTCGGACAGGAGACCCCTTATTGGGGCAGATGAAGCGATTTTCGCAGGTCAAATAGAGCGGTATTTATACCTCTCTTTTGGCCCAGCAGGCTGTTCGCCGCGAGATCAGAGGTATTTATACCTCTCTTTTGGCCCCGCAGGCTGTTTTCCGCGAGATCAGAGGTATTTATACCTCTCCTTTGGCCCCGCAGGCCGTTTGCCGCGAGATCAGAGGTATTTATACCTCTCTTTTGACCCCGCAGGCTGTTTTCCGCGAGACAGAGGTATTTATACCTCTCCTTTGGCCCCGCAGGCCGTTTGCCGCGAGATCAGAGGTATTTATACCTCTCCTTTGGCCCCGCAGGCCGTTTGCCGCGAGATCAGAGGTATTTATACCTCTCTTTTGACCCCGCAGGCTGTTTTCCGCGAGACAGAGGTATTTATACCTCTCCTTTGGCCCCGCAGGCCGTTTGCCGCGAGATCAGAGGTATTTATACCTCTCCTTTGGCCCCGCAGGCTGTTTGCCGCGAGATCAGAGGTATTTATACCTCTCCTTTGGCCCGGCAGGCCGTTTTCCGCGAGATCAGAGGTATTTATACCTCTCTTTTGGCCCCGCAGGCTGTTCGCCGCGAGATCAGAGGTATTTATACCTCTCATTCCGACTCGCTGTGTCCCTTTTTTCAATAAAACGAAAAACACCCCTTATCAAAGGGGTGCTAGCGTTATATTATTGCAGAAATTGCAGAACCGCCTGGTTCACGAGTTTACCATCGGCGCGACCTTTTACCTTAGGCATCAGTGCGCTCATCACCTTACCCATTTCACTTTTCGAAGAAGCACCGGTTTCCTGGATGGTCTGCTGTACAATTACTTTAATTTCTTCTTCGGAAAGCTGATCTGGAAGGTATTTCATGATAATCTCGATTTCTGCCTTCGTACTCGCGGCAAGCTCGTCGCGACCCGCTGATTCAAATTCTTGGAGGGCATCTTTGCGCTGTTTGATTTCACGACTAAGGATATCAAGCACTTCGTTGTCGTCTAATGTTCTCTTCAAATCTATTTCAAGATACTTTATTGTAGAACGAACCATTCGAATCGTGGAGAGTGTGAACTTGTCCTTACTCTTCATCGCTTGCTTCATATCTTCGTTTAATCGTTCGCTAAGATTCATGCGTGGGTAATCCTCCTAAAACTTTCTCTTACGAGCAGCCTCAGACTTCTTCTTGCGCTTTACGCTTGGCTTTTCATAATGCTTGCGTTTCTTCACCTCAGCCAAGACACCATCCTTAGCAATGGAACGTTTAAAGCGACGAAGTGCAGCATCAATTGTCTCGTTTTTGCGAACTTTCGTTTCAGACACCAGTTTTCCCTCCCTCCGACCAGACCGTCCAAGAGCATAACAACACGGTTCATCAAATTTCATTATAGGTCAAAGCGAAATAAGGTGTCAACCTTCGTGTTATTCTTTTTTTGGGCCGGGTGCTTCCGCATTTGATTTCTGTCAGGCGTGGGATGTCGAGTTGCCGACAAGCGCACCTAATTTGGCACCGCCAAGCAAGTGATAATGGAGATGAGGCACGGCTTGTCCGCTGTCCGGTCCACAATTGTTAATGAGACGGTACCCGCTGTCCGCAATCCCGAGCTCTACAGCAATTTGCTGGGCCACAGCGTGAATCTCTCCGATCAGCGGAAGGTCCTCTGGTGCAACATCATTCATGGAAGCAATGAACTTCTTGGGTATGATCAGCACATGAACCGGGGCTGCAGGTTCTATATCATAGAAAGCCAGAATCCGTTCATTCTCAAAGACCTTTTTGGAAGGGATTGAACCCTCAATAATTTTGCTAAACACGGTTTCCATGGAATGCTTCCTCCTATTAGTTTTGGTAACAGTACAGCAAGTTCATTCAGCTTGTGCAAGCTATGCTTGGGAATGGCTTTTCTTCGCGGCATCATAATTTATGTCTATAATCATACAGGATAATTCACGATTGGGAAAGGCGCCGGGGAATATGCCAAGCATAAGTCACTTTGAACCTAGAATTCGTCTGGATCGTTATTGCAAAACCCGAAAATACCTTAATATGTTTTTTATTACATCTTTTATTTAAAAATAAAACTATTGATTTTACTTTTTATGGTAATAAAATAAAGATCGATAATAACTACCAGCCACAGATTGAATTGATCGGCAATATTGATCTGAACGTGGATGCTTTAGCCGGATCTTTACAGCATAAGACTAAAGCTTCGGAGCTGTCGGGTTAAGAGTAAACCGTCCAGAAGAACTGGAAGAGGTACTGCCTCATTCCATGAACTGATCCATCTTCCAAAAAGGAGTGATTCACTCATGAAAAATCATGTGATTTATCAGGCTTCTACCATGATTGCCCTGCTGAGCGGGCAGTATGACGGAGCAGTGAGTTTTGGCAAGCTGAAAGAATACGGAGATTTCGGCATTGGGACATTCCATCAGCTGGACGGTGAGATGATTGCCTTCGACGGAGGATTCTATCATCTGTACCCGGACGGCAGCGCCAGACAAGCAAGTATGGAGGAGAGCACACCCTTCTCTACCGTGACCTTCTTTGAGCGGGATCAGACCCTGCTGGTGCACACTCCCCTGGCGCGTAACGAGCTTGAACAGGTGATAAATACGCTCTTGCCGAGTCAAAATATTTTTTATGCGGTCCGGATCGACGGACATTTCCGCGAGGTGCACACACGCACGGTTTCGCATCAAGACAAGCCTTACAAGCCCTTTGTTGAAGTGACGGAGAACCAGCCGTCGTTCCATTTTGCGGAGGAAGACGGAGTGATCGCAGGCTTCTGGATGCCAGCGTTTGCCCAGGGGATCGGAGTCACAGGATATCATTTGCATTATATTAATGATGCCCGCAACGGAGGAGGACATGTTCTCGACTTTATAGTGGAGCACTGCACGATATCGATTTGCAGCAGTGAGGATTTCCGGTTGAAGCTTCCGCACCATGATGGTTATTTAAAAGCCGATTTATCAACTGCTTCACTCGATGAAGATATAACAGCAGCCGAAGGGTCCTGCTAAGCGGCTTATGCCTAACCAAAGGTTCATTTGCACAAAAAAAAGAAACACCCTGTTCAGCTCAGAAAGCTGATTCGGCGGCGGACGTATGAAAAGGAGAATGCTCCCGGTCATACGTCCGCCGAGGTGTTTCAAAGATGTCGGCTTAGCTGTATTATAACAAGGGGATGATGCTGTATCTGTGATCGTTATCACATTACCTGCCGGGCATCACATTTTTTCCAGAACAATCCGCGAGCCCCCGCCTCCCTGCTCTGCCGGGATGACAACCAGCTTGCGGGGCAGACGTGCTCTGAGTTCGGGAACGTGGCTGATGATGCCTACTGAGAGCTGGTCATTATGCAATCTTTCGAGCGAAGTGATGACTGTATCAAGCAGATCCGGGTCCAGCGTGCCGAAGCCTTCATCCAGGAAAAAGAATTGCAGCGGATACTGCCCCCGAAGCTGGATCTGCGCCGAAAGCGCCAGCGCCAGGGACAAAGAGGTCAGGAAGGTCTCCCCGCCGGACAAGGTGGATACAGGACGCCGCACCCCGCCATTCCCGTCATCCCGAATCACAAACCCTCCGCCGGAATCGACCTCAAGCGCATAACGCTGCTTGCTCAGGAAACGCAGCCGCTGTGAAGCGGCCTGGCATACCTGCATCAGCTGCTCCTCGGCAATATACTCCACAAAAGCATTTCCGCGCAGTACTGTTTGCAGCTTGGACAACCGGTCCTGAAGGGCTGCATGCTCCGCACGCTTGCCTTCCAGCTCCATCCAGCGGATATGCCGGTGCTGCAGATCTTCCAGATCGCGTTCAGCGCGGGCCCGGCCCTGCAGTGCAGTCTCATCGTCCTCCCTGCATCTACGCAGAGTCTCCTGACTTTCCTGCCATTCCTCTGCGCTCAACTCAGCCCCTTCCAGCTTCTCTTCAATATTCCGCAGCTGGAGCGCAACTTCAGCTTCACCGTCACGGTGGGCCCGCACACGGGCAGCAGCCTCTGCCCGTTCCTCCGGCGCAAGTGCAGCGCCTTCCACCTCGGGGGCGGAAGCAAATGCTGAGGTCTGCAGGCAATCCTCCCAAATGGAAACTGCGGCCTCAGCATGCTCACGGGCGGACTCCGCCGCCTGACGGCTGATAGCGGCTTCCTTCACCGCATGCTGTGCTTGTTCTGCTGCCGACCGGTGAACCTGCCTGCTGCTCTCCAGTCCGGTCTGCAGCTCCTGCAGGCGCTGCTCACACTCTGCCAGCAAAGCAGCGGCCGTACGGCCGCCGGTCCACTGGAGCAGGCGCTGCTCCTTCTCCCGCTCCAGCGCTTCTTTGCCTTCAAGCTGTGCGTTCCACTGGGCCAGGTCTCTGTCCAAAGCTGCAATCTCCTCCTGCAGCGCCTGCACGGAAGTGCTCTTGTCATCCAGAAACTTGACACTAATCTCCAACCGCCCTCTGATCTCCTCAGCCTGCTCATCCTTCTTCAGCATTTCACGGTAGGCATGTTCGGCTTCATCCGGCGCCAGCTCCGGAAATAGCCGTGACCATTCCTCCCGGAGCTCTCCCAGCTGCCGGTCGAGATCTCCGGCCTTGGCTGTCAGGCCTTGCAGCCACACTGCTTCGGCTTCCACCGCCGCAGCTTCCTTATGGCCCAGCTGCTGCTGCTCCTGCAAGGAACGCTGCCACTCTGCTGCAGTCCGGCGCAATTCACCGGAACGGGCCTTAAGCGCAGCGAATTCAGCTTCCAAGCGGGACAGCGCCTGCTCATCTGGAACTATGGCGGAGCCTGATGGAACAAGGGCTCCCGAGGAGCCCGAAGCTGCTGGACCTGAAGAAGCCGAAGCCAGTGATGGATCAAGGGAGTCCTGGGCTGCCTCAAGGCTGAGAGAATCCGAAGGCTGCGATGGATGAAAAGAATCCGAGGCTGCCTCAAGGCTGAGAGAATCCGAAGGCTGCGATGGATGAAAAGAGTCCGAGGCTGCCTCAAGGCGGAGAGAGTCCGAAGGCCGCGATGGATGAAAAGAGTCCAGAGCCGCTTCTGGGCTGGACGGGGCCGCAGAAGACGCGGTACCGCCGCGCTGCTCCATTCCTGCAGCCGCAGGCGCTGCGAAGGATTCTGCCGCACCTTCGCCGTATACCTGCTCCAGCCAGGCCACGTCTTGCTCCAGCAGGCTCCGGAACCAATGACGCGCTTCAAGCGCCCGTCTGCCCAGGGTCCGGGACTGTTCGAACTGACGTTCCAGCTCTTCCCGCCCGCCGCTGTCCTCTGCCAGCGCTGGCGCGGGGTGATGGAGGCTGCCGCAGACCGGGCAAGGCTGCCCGTCCTGCAGTTCACTGGCGAGCGAAAGAGAGAGCCGGTGCAGCTCTTGGCCCTTGAGCGCCGCCGCAAGCGTGCTTCCATGAAGCTCCAGCTGACCGGCGGCGGCCTCTGCTGCGGCCTCCCCGGCGCGCAGCTGTTCCAGGTGCAGCGCTGCGGCGGCGATCCCCCCGCCGCGCTGCGCCTCAAGCGAGCGCTGCCGTTCCCCGGCAGCGGCCAGCCGCGCCTCCGCCGCCGCGAGTACCGCGGCGCGCTCGGCGCGTTCACGTTCCGCCGTCTCCCGCTGGGAGGAGGCGGAACGCAGGCCTTGCAGCCGCTGCATGGCTTCCTGCAGCGACTGCCGCTCCTGGGAGCGGACCGCTAACGGCTGCAGGCTCTGCTGCAGCTCGTGCTGGCGCTTTTGGCCCTTGGCCAAAAGCTCACGCTCCCGGGCCATGCTCTCCCGCCGGGCAGCCAGCCCGCGGGAGGCCTCGTCGCGGCGCTCCAGCACCGCTGCGCGCTCGCGGCGCAAGCCGCCGAGCTCAGCTTCCAGCTCGAGCGCGCGGCGGTACGTATCCGCCCCCTGCCGGAGGGCGGGCTCCTCCGCAGCCAGCGCGGCCTGTGCCGCCGCTTCAGCTGCGGCCAGCTCCGCCGCCTTCCGCTCGGCGGCGGCGGCCTGCACCTCCTGGCCCTCCGCGCGGGCCAGGCGGCTCTTCCAGGCCTCTTCCGCACTGCGCCAGGCTTTCAGCGCAGGCAGCATCTTCTCGGCTTCGTCAGACTTGCCGAGCTTCTGCTCCAGCAGGAGGATGTCCGCCTCCTGCGCGAGCAAAGCCTGCCGCTGCCCCTCGCGCCGGGCGCGCTCGTCCTGCAGCTCGCGGATGCGGGCATACCGTTCCGCCCGCTGCACCGCCTCATCCAGCCGCTTGCGGCAGTCCGCCGCCTGCCGGACCGCTTCCTGCAGCCGTTCGGCGGCGGCCTCAACATCCGCCTTGCCTGCACTGCCCAGCCCCTGCTGTTCGGCCTCCAGCGCCCGCAGGGCAGCATCATTCTCCTTAACCCGGCGGCTGAGCTTCAGTGCCAGACCGTCGCCATACTGCTCCAGATGGAAGAGACGCTGGAGCATTTGTCTGCGGTCCACGCCGCGCAGCGACAGAAACTCGGCAAATTTCCCCTGGGGCAGCACAACGGCACGGGTGAAATCATCCATTTTGAGCCCGATATGCTCTTCCACGCACCGGGTAACATCCGCGAGCTTGTCGGCCATCACATGATCACCGTCTGCGGCAACCTCAATGAAACGGCTGATCGTATTGCTCACCGACTGGTCACCGGTCCGTTTGAATTTCCGTTCTACCCTGTAACGGCGGGGGCCGGAAGAGGAATTGAGCTCAAAAGTAAAAGCCACGCTAAGCTGGTCCTCGGAGTGGTTCATGATGCCCTGGGTCCCATTAACCGCACGCTCCACCTTCCCATACATTGCCAGCGTGATCGCGTCCAGCAGACTGGATTTGCCGCTTCCCGTCGGTCCGAAAATACCGAACAGCCCCGTCTCCGTCAGACTTCCAAAATCAATCTCCTGCTGCTCTCTATAGCTTTGGAGTCCGGCCACTTTTAGTAGAATTGGTTTCACTTCAGTTCTCCTCCCCTTCCGCAGGCTCGCGCCGCTCTTCTTCCGCCAGCTCCAGGAACAGCTCGATCAGGCTGTCCTCAGGCTCTGCCCCTCCGGTCTGCCGCTGATAGAATCTGCGGAACAGCTCCTGCACCGGCATGCGCGAGCGGGCCATCTCCTCAAGCTCCTGCTCCATCTGCGGATAAACCGGGCGGATATGTATAATCCCCTCGCGTGATTTGCGCAGCCGCTGGATATCATTCAGCGACATCGCTTCCGTGAGGCGGAGCTCCAGGTCAATAAAAGCCGTGGCATCCCGGCCTTCATCCAGCCAGCCGTAGACCTCCTGCAAGCCGCCGGAGGACTTCCAATTCACCAGTGGGCGGCCGCAGCGGAGATAAATTTCCTCAAAGGAGGGCTCCCCGCCAGGCGCAACCTCAATCAATGCCACAGACTTCGCCTGGCCGGCTTCGGAGAAGCTGTAGGCCAGCGGCGATCCGCTGTAACGGATCATGCCGTCGCCTTTGACCCGCTGGGCGCGGTGAAGATGCCCTAGCGCTGTATACTGTGCACCGCACGACAAAGCTGAAGGATCTACAGTGTACGCTCCGCCGACCTGAATAGGCCGCTCGGAATCACTCTCCACTCCGCCCAGCACATAGATATGGCTCATCGCCAGATTAACGGTCTGCGGCGTGAATTCCCGGCCCAGCAGATTCATCAGCCGGCCCACCCGGGCACTGTAGGCAAGGCGAAGCTCATCTTCTCCCGCATCCCCGGCAAGGAGCTCGCCAAGCCGTGCTTCGGAGGGGTAAGGAAGCGCAGCGATTTTGGCAACCTCGCCTGTCCGCACGGCATGAACCGTCACCGGTTCGGAGGTAGGCATACCTACCAGTGTAATGCCTTGTCTGCGGACAAGCGGGGATACGGATGCGACACGCTCAGGCTGATCATGATTGCCGGAAATGACTACAAGCGGCCTGCCATTTGCAGTCAGCCGGGCGGCTGCATCATAGAACAGCTGCTCTGCCGCTGCCGGCGGATTCACGGAATCGTAGACATCTCCCGCCATCAATATAAGATCTGCCTGGGAAGCATCGGCAATCTCCACCAGCTCATCGATGAACTGCTCCTGCTCCTTCTGCCGGCTTCTTCCTTCCAGCGTCCGCCCCAGATGCCAGTCTCCCGTATGCAAAATGCGCATTTACGCCCTCTTTTCCCCGCCCGTCATGCGGCTTTGATAGATTAATAGATTGCTTATATAGATAGATTAATAGATTCCAGTCATATCCAAGGATAGAGTTATAGCTTCACTGCATGTCCGCCGTCAAAAAAATACAGCCATATCTCATGGACCGGCTCCCCCAGAATGTCCAGCAGCGCCTTGCTGTACAGCTCCAGCTGAAAACGGTATTTCTCCTTGAGGGATTCCAGTCCGCCCTGATGCTCCAGCACAGCGTCGGTCTTATAATCCAGCAGAATCAGCCGCCCCGCTTCCCGGAACAGGCAGTCGATAACGCCTTGAATCAGGACTGATTCACCAAAGGCGGTGTTTCCTGCAGGAGCCTCAAGCCCCGATGCCGCTTCCTTCAGATACTCAAGGCCGAGGTAGGCTTCACCCGCCGGCACCATATAGCTGAACGGCTGCTCTCTTACTTTCCATGAGGCTCCGATCAGTCTGCGGCCCATTTCTCCTGTATAAAACGCCTCAATATCGCCAATTTCAACAGCCTCTGCCTGCTCGCCGGTAAGAATGGCCAGCCGCGTAAGACGCGCGATTGTGGCTTCCAGAACAGACCGGTCTACCTCACCCTCCAGCGGCACATGCTGCATAACGGTATGATAGGCTGTCCCCCGCTCTGATGGCGACAGGCCCCGCTTCTCCATAAACTTCGGACGCTGCAGATGCAGACTGTCCGTTCCTGCCACCCTGCGGCCCAGGCTGTGCTCTGCGCCAGCGGGCAGGGATTCTTCCAGCAAATCGTATGACGGCTGCTCCTGCATGGACAGCATCGATTTCAGTTCGGTGACTGAGGTTTTAGCGGGAATCCCGGATGCGGCCGCATAAGGATACACCCATTTCAGGCGTTCGGTTACTTCGGCCTCTCCTGGAGCGCTCCCGCGGGGAACACTGCGGCCGTGCCGGAGGGCTTCAAGCACGGCCTGCCGTTCCTCATGCTGATCTGCAGTACCGGGCGCAGCCAGGGCTGACCCTGAACTGAGCTCCTGCGCGTTCACCGCAGAGATGCTCCAATTGGAGGCATCGCCATGGAGCACCGCAGATACAGGTCCATTGGCACCTGCCAGCTTGCGGAGGACAGCTGCGCGGGGGTGGCGGATCAGCGCCGGTCCCACCCAATCCAAATAGCTGCGGCCCCGGGCCAGCATATGGTCTTCCAGCAGCATGTGCTCCCGGCCCTGCACACTGCTCCAGCCTGCAAGGGTGCGGGGTAAATCCCGCACGGTTCCGACCAGGATCATTTTGTCGCGCGGCCGGGTTAATCCGACATAGAGGACACGCATCTCCTCGGCCAGCAGTTCCAGACGGGAACGGCGGCTAATCGCCAGATAAGGCAGTGTCGGATAACTGACCCGGGTCTCCCGCTCTACAAAACGCGGCCCGAATCCAAGCTCTTTATGCATCAGGAAAGGAGAATACAAATCCTGGCGGTTGAACGGCTTGGCCATTCCGGCCAGGAAAACCACGGGAAATTCCAGACCTTTCGACTTGTGAATGGTCATGATCCGGACTCCCCCGGTTTCCTCGCCGGTTCCTCCCGCTGCCCCCAGGTCGCCGCCGTTTTCTCTCAGCCGGTTAATGAATACCAGGAAGCGGAACAAGCCGCGTGCATTGGTATCATTCTCAAACTGTACAGCCCGGTCATACAGCGCTGTAAGATTATTCTGGCGCTGAAAGCCGCCAGGCAGGCCGCCGGCCCATTCCAGATAGCCGCTTTCTCCGTAAATACGCCAAATCAATGTACTAAGGCTGCCCTGGCGGGCGGCAGTTCTCCAGCCCTCAAGCAGCTTCAAAAAAGCCCGAAGCTTCTTCTGAAGCTTTACAGAAATCTCCGGCTTAGCCGCTTCTCCTGCCATATTGTCTGCTAACGGGCCGCCTCCCGCCGTGCTTTCTTCATTAGACGCAGCGGGATCGGCAGCATGGGAAGCGTCTGACTTGAGCGCATGATGACCGCTAAGCCCATTCTCTGTCTCATGCTGCTCTCCGGCAGCCGCCAGCACTGCATCAAAAAATGAACCCTCGCTGCAGAGTCGCACCGCTGCCAGTTCTTCCTCACGCAGATTCACCACAGGCGAACGAAGGACGCCGGCCAGAGGAATATCCTGCCGGGGATTGTCCACAATCTGCAGCAGCGAAAGGGCAATTTCCACCTCGGTAGCCTGAAAATAGCCTTTATTCTGATCCCCATACGCCGGAATACCCTCCAGGCGCAGCTCTTCGACCATCAGCGGAGTCCAGATCCGGGCAGACCGCAGCAGAATCACAATGTCTCCGTAGACAACGGGCCGCATGATCTTCAAGGCTTTATCATAGATCATCAGCGGCTCGCCGCCGCTCATGCCGGTCATCTGGGAGATGCGCCGGACGATGGCTCTTGCTTCAAGCTGTGCGGTTTCACTCTCCATGGCTTCATTTTCTTGCGGAGGAAGCTCCCCCTCCTCAGCAGATTCTTCTGCACGTGAAGACGATGATGCTCCCCTGTCAATAAGCAGCAGCTCAGGGGCAAAATAAGTATCCGGCCCCTTCTCCGCCGCACCCGGAAAATAGGCTCCGTAAACCAGCTCTGCCCGCTCATCGTAACTTATTTCAGCAACAGTACTGTCCATAATCTGCCGAAAAATCATATTCACGGCATTCACGACCTCCAGACGGCTGCGGAAATTGCGGGCCAGATCAATAACAGAGCCGCCGCCGGGCCTGCCCGGTTCAAGGGTTTCAGCAGCCGCAGCAACCTCCTGGCTGCCGGTTAAGGCATCATTGCTGCTGTCCGCGGCTGAACCAAAGCTCCTGTATTTATCTAGGAACAATCCCGGCTCCGCCAGCCGGAAACGGTAAATGCTCTGTTTCATATCTCCGACCATAAAACGGTTCCCCGGCGATTCCCGGGAAATCAGCCGCACAATTTCCTCCTGCACGCTGTTCGTATCCTGATATTCATCCAGCAGGACCTCGTCGAACTGGTCCCGGTACTCCATCGCCGCATCCGAAGGCAGCGAATGTCCGGGTTCTGAATCTTCATGCCGCAGGATTTGCAGACAATAATGCTCCAGGTCGCTGAAATCGACCATTCCCCGGCCTGCCTTCTCAATCCGGTAGCGTTCCCCGAATTCGATGACCGTCTCAGCCAGCTCCCGCATCAGCGGAGCGGCCTCATGCAGTTCACCCAAAAAGGCTTCAGCGGGGCGGCCAAAAAGCGATTTTTGCAGCTCCAGCAAGCTTTTCTTCACATTATCGCGCAGTTCCTTAACCCGCTCCTGCAGCCCCGGGTCGGTCGAATCCTTCTTGCAGGCCTTCAGCTTCCCAAACGATATTTCGATAAAAATATCATACAGCTCGGCCCACGGACGGAATTCCAGCGCTTCCTGCAGCGACTGCACCATTTCCAGATCCGCAGCCAGACTATCTGCGTAGGGGGCGGGGCCGCCGGGCTGCAGGGCAATTTCCCGGCCCTGGCGGAGCTGGCTCGCCGCTCCGTCCAGCGTGAGCTTCGCTTCCGCCAGAATGCTCTGCACCCACGGTGTGCGGCTCAGCGCATCCGTATCCGGCAGCGAGAAGTCCGCTGCGGTGTCCCGCAGCCACTGTGCCGGCCAGGGATGGCTGCGCGCAAAATCATGCAGCCGCTGCACCAGGGAATGGACGGCATCATCGCTGCGCTCGCCGCTGAACCAGTCAGCCAGCCGCACAAACACTGTATCTTGCCCGTCTTCGGCAACTTCTCCATATTTCTCTTCCAGCAGCTCCTCCAGCAGCTCCTGGCGCATCATCTCCGCCTCATGCTCATTCAGAATCCGGAAACCCGGATCAATGGGGATGAGCTGGTAATAACGCCGGATCACCTCCAGGCAAAAGGAATGCAGCGTGGTAATCGAAGCTCTGCCAAGCAGGGCAAGCTGACGGCGCAGATGCTCATTGCCATGGCTTCCTTCCTCTTCCCCGGAGCTTTCTTCCTCCAGCTTCCGTTCCAATGCCTCGCGGATACGCTGCCGCATTTCAGCAGCCGCTGCTTTGGTAAAGGTAGCCACCAGCAGCCTGTCCACACTGAACCCGTTCTCCTCATTGCTGATTTTACGGATAATCCGCTCCACCAGGACTGCTGTTTTGCCGGAGCCCGCCGCCGCCGCGACCAGGATATCGTCACCGCTCTCGGCAATGGCGCGCCACTGGTCATCGCTCCATAGGCTGCCTTCCGGTTTCGGTTCTATTTCGGCTCTCCGTATCATGGCTTCTCTCCTCCTTCGCGGGACAGCAGGTCCCAAATGACTTCCTTCCCCGGCTTGCCGAGATTGTTGTAGGCATTGCCTTCCACAGCCTCATCGAATTGGCATACCGGCCGGTAAGAGCAGAAGGTACAAGCCGTTTCCTGTTGTATCCGGTAGGGCTGGATCGCTACATCCCCTTCAGTAATGCGTGTCCCGATATCAGAGATGGTGCTGCGCACCGAGGACAGCAAATGCCCCCACTGCTCGGGAGTAGCCACCGAAGCGCTGCTGTAAAAACTCCCGTCGCTCTTCAGCGCCACCGGCACGATTGAAGAATGTCCCTTATCCAGAGTGGTATCCATCAGGGAGATCACTTCACGGTCTGCTGTCAGCAGCCCCTTCATCTTGAACCGCTTCATCAGCTCCTGCTCTGCCTGCTCGCGGTTCAAGCCGTTCGCAGAAGTCAGCAGCGGATCATGCACATGGAAATAGAGCGTTCCGGCCGGCAGCGCAGTTTGGCCGAGCCACTGCTCCGAATACGTAAGCAGAACATCCAGGTAGGTCAGCATTTGCAGGGACAGTCCGTAATAGACCTCATGAAGTTTGAGGTCCTTCTGGCTTGATTTGTAGTCAATGACCCGCAGCAGGATGCCCTGTTCGCCTTCAGCCATATCCACGCGGTCGATCCGGCCCACTACCTCCATCACACAGCCGTTCGGCAGTGTAATCCTCAGCGGCGGGAGATCCTTGCCCGGGCCAAAGTCCAGCTCCAGCCCCACCGGCTCAAAGCTGCCCCTTCTGGCATGTTCACCGAGGATGACAGAGGCGCGGCCGACAATGTTTTTGAGCTTGCGGGAGATGTATCCGTAGCGTTTGCTGCTCATTAGAATTTCGCCTTGCAGCAGCGGAGAGAGCCGGTCCACGGTCTCTCCGGCTTCACGGCGGCATTCCTCCGCAGACATGCTTCCCCAGCTCCGTCCCTGCTTCTGCAGCCGCAGAGCCATATCGCTGAGAGCGGCATGAAACAGTTGTCCAATGTCAGGGGCCTGCAGCTTATAAAGCTGGCGTTCCTTCAATCTCAGTCCGTAAGAAGCAAAATGCGAGAAGGCGCAAGCCACGAACTTCTCCATGCGCGACACACTTCCGCGAAGCGTTGTCCCGCCGTACAAGCGCAGACTGGTCTCCCGCTTCAACCGGATTCCTTCATTGCGGTAGAACAGGGAGCCGAGCAGCCGTTCCAGCTTCGGTCTATACTCCACATCGGCGATAAACCAGTTATAGGCATCCCACCAAATCTCGGGAATCTCCACCCCCTGGCGATATTGCCGGAGCTGCATAATGAGCATGCGCAGCGTCTGCTCCGGCTGGCTGACAAAGCTCATATGCAGCGCCTCGAGAGTCTCTGCATCGTCTGAGACTCCAGCTGCAGACGATGGAAATCCGGAAACGAAATGCTCTTTCAGTGCTCCAGAATACATGCCGTGCAATTGGCGGATGATTTCCGATGGCAGCAGCGCCTTGCCCTCTTCATCCGCAGTCGCATAGCTGATCCAGAGCTTGCGGCTCGCCGTAGTGAGTGTATTGTAGATCAGAAAGCGCTCATCGAGCAGCTTGCGGGAAGAGCCGGGAGCAAGCTCCATTCCCGCATTCTCCAGCAGCAGACGCTCCCCTTCCGAGAGAATACCGTCTTCCTTGAACTGGGCAGGAACAACCCCTTCATTAAATCCCAGCAAAAAGGCATATTTGACACCCGATACCCGGGTGCGGTCCATATTCCCTACCAGTACCTGATCCAGTGCGGGGGGCACAAGTCCCATCTTCAGTTCAGCCAGACCTGTCTCCAGCACCCCGGCGAAAACTTCAAACTCCATTCTTTCCTTGCCCATCATTTCCGCAATCTGATCCAGGAGGTCCAGCACCGCCCCCCACAGCTGCGTATGCTCCCGGGCTGCCTCAGGCTGTCCAAGCTCCAAAGCCTGGGCACTCATCTGCTCCAGCTTGCGCGCGGCATCCATATCCTGCAACAGAAAATATACCGCTTTGCACAGTTCCAGACCGCTGCGGCTTTTTTTGATCCGCTGTTCAAAAGCCTGCAGCGGACCCGTAATCACCCTACGGCACGCCTCCATTCTGGCCAGCAGCTCTTCATCCACAACTCTGGCTCCCTCCAGCGAAAGGCTTGGAATTCCTCTCCAGGATCGGCCATCCGTCCAGCGGTAGCCCTGTATGCCGCAGGCCAGCACGTAATTCTCCAGCGCATCCATATCCGCACGGGTCACACTGCGGTCCAGCGGCAGCAGCAGCTCTGTCTTCACACAGCGGAACACATCCTCATACCGCCACCGGCGGCGCACCACATCAAAGGCAGAGCGGATAAATTCCACCAGCGGATGATGCAGCTCGTTCATTTTTTGGTCAAGGAAGAACGGGATTCCGTAATCCTGGAACAAGGGGGCCACAAGCTGCTCATAATCGGCTATATTGCGCATGAATACGGCCATCTCCCCGTATTTGGCCCCTTCCTCACGGGCGAGCCGCAGCATTTCCCGCAGGCTTCCCTCCACCTCGGCTCTGCGCGAGGCTGCCGCTGTAAGGGTAATGGCCTCTGCAACGGCAGAAGCTGTACCGGTCCAGCGGTTCCGGCGTCCAAACCCCCGCTCCAAATGCGCAAGGACAGGACTCCCGGCAAACCGCGGCAGCACCGGCGGCGCCAGCAGATCGTCCCATACCGTCAGCCCCATTTCTTCAGCCATTCCTCGCAGCTTGATGAAGGTTACTGCGGCAGGATGGAACAGCTCTAATTCATGAGGCTGCAATCCCGGAGGATAAATCCGGTCCAGCGTCAATGCAACTGTAACCTTAGCGGCATATTGCATCAGCTCCCGCAGCACAGCAAATTCCTGTGTGGTGAAGCCGTGAAAGCCGTCGACCCAAATTTCCGAACCACGAATATATGAGGATTCCTTAATATGCTCCGCCAGCTCAGCGAGGCGGTCCTCTTCATCAATGTACAGCTGGGACATTTCCTGTTCCAGCTCGCTGAACACGATATGTAAATCATCGAGCTTGTGGGCAAGAATCGGGCTTCTCCCAATAGAGCCACGCATGATGGATAACTGCTCCTCCAGATCAGCTGCACCCAGACAGCAGCGCTTCAGCTCCGTATGAAGCTGGCTAAGCCGTTCTACAAAACCCGGTCTGTCGCTTGATGCCCCGAACAGCTTCAGCTCTTCCTTGCGGCGGCTGATAATCTTGTAGATCAGCATCTTCTTGCCTTCCTCGCTGATCGGCAGGCTGGCGCTGCCACCGGTCTCCTGCTTCACCCGGTAGGCCAGCCGCGAGAAACTCAGGGTCTGGGCGCGGATGCTCCCCTTCGTCTTGCCCGTCTTCAGCAGCCCTTGCTCCGCACCAAAGGAGCCCTGCTCCGGAACAAGCACGATCATCGGCGCACCCAGCGGGTCCGACTCCAGACGGGAGGCTACCGTCTCCCGGATTTTTGTTGTCTTGCCGCTGCCCGAGCGGCCAATCAAAAAGTGTACCGTCATCACAGTAGACCCCTTCCATAGCGGAGAATAGGTTCAAAGGTAAAGTAAAACTAAAAATATCTAATCTATTTGGTTAATCCTACTATGACTATGCATTTATTTACGAGAGTAAAAGGCGGTATACGCGCATCTTAACTGCATGAATACATATACTATAGTAATATATTGCTGGCTAAAATTCGAAAATTTCAGATGAACCCGTCCCAATAGTATAGCATACCTCTTCCAGCAAGAACATATGTTTGCCATTCTTTTCATATATGATTCAAAAAAAGAGACCCATGATCAACACGGGCCTCCTCTGTTATTTCACATTCTCAGTCATTATACGGCGTTTATATGCTGCGCACCTCAAAAATGGCAAATTTCAAGTAGTGGCCTTCGTCCACACCGAGAATTTGCGGGTGGTCTTTGCCGGCGGCCCGCCACTCAATGAGACGGAGTACTTTACCGGCATCCTTCGCCGCTTCGGCGATGGTGTCGAGGAACAGCTGCGGCTGCATGTGGTAGGAGCAGCTTGCTGTTACGAGATAGCCGCCTTCGTTGACGAGCTTCATGCCGTGCAGGTTGATGTCCTTATAGCCGCGGCAGGCTCCAGCCACCGCACTTTTGGTCTTAGCAAAAGCAGGCGGGTCAAGGATAACGACATCCCAGGTGCGCCCGCCTCCGGCAGTCATTGGCTTAGCGGTATCTGTTTTGGCGGCAGGTTTGGTGCCCGGTTTGACATCGGTTTTACCGGTGGCCCGCTCGGTGCGCTCTTCCAGACCTTTTACCTGATTGCGCAGGAAGGCAAAAGCATCATCTACCACAAACTCCACCCGGTCGCTGAAGCCGTTCAGCTCTACGTTGGCTTTGGCGCTCTCGATGGCATGTGCGGAAACGTCCAGGCAGGTGACCTTCTTGGCTCCGTATTTGCAGGCATGGAGGGTGAAGCTGCCGGTATGCGCGAAGCACTCCAGCACTGTTGCACCGTCCCAATAAGGGAAGGTAACCGGCTTGCCGCTTTTGTTAACCGGAAGGGTCTGAACCGTTCCATCCTCTGCCGCGATCCTCTGCAGCGTGATCCCGCTGCGCCCGCCCCAGCCTTGGATCAGCGGAGCAATGGAAGCCCGGTTCTCGCGCTGGTCAAAAAAGTACCCTGTCTTCTGTCCCTCTTCTATATCTACGATCACCTTCAGGCCATTCTCGCTCACCGTAATGTGGCGCGGGCACTCCCCATACAGCACTCCGGTTCTCTGTTCCAGCCCTTCCAGCTCACGGACGCTGACATCGCTGCGCTCATATATGCCGCGCGGGGCAACGACCTCCACCAGCGCCTGCACAATCTGATCGCGGCACTTGTCCATACCGAGCGTCAACAGCTGCACTACCAGGACTTCGCCGAACCGGTCGATAATCAGGCCGGGCAGAAAATCGGCTTCGCCATAGACCAGGCGGTACGCATCCGCTCCCGGCAGAAACCGTTGTCGATGGCGCAGACAGCTGGCAAACCGCCCGGCAAAAAAAGCGGTATCCATAGCCGCCAGCGGATTCCGGGCGAGAATCCTCACCCGGATCTGCGAAGCGGGATTGTAATAACCCGTCCCCAAATATCTCCCTTGATGATTAAGCACATCCACCAATCCGCCAGGCTGCGGATCTCCGTCTACAGATGCTACCTCGCTGGCGTAGACCCATGGATGGCCCTGCTCGAGTCTTTTTTTACGGCTGCGTTCCAAAATAACTGATGCCAATACTTTCAACTCCCTGTTCTTGTTGATGAATTCTATACATGTCCATTTCGCTGCATTCATATATTGGTGTACAACCCCGTTCAAAGGAGCTTGCCCTTATGATCCGTGATCTGCTGTTCCCTGTCATATATGGCCTTGTTATTTTCCTCGCCGGCATGAAGCTGATGGAAGCGGCGCTGGCAAAGCTCGCCGGCCCTCTGCTTACGCGAAGCCTGCATACAGCAACCTCCACACCGTTAAAAGGCCTGATCGCCAGCAGCCTGCTGTCGGCACTGCTGCAGAGCAGCACCGCCGTAACGGTGCTGACGATCGGCATGGTTAATGCCGGACTGCTGACGTATGCCCGGACACTGGGCATCATCCTAGGCAGCAACATCGGCACCTGCCTGACCACGGAGCTGATCGGCCTGCAGATCAGCCGGATGGCTGCGCCGCTGCTGGTCGTGTCGCTGTGCCTGTGGGCGGCGGCCGTCATGCTTGGCGAGCTGCCAGCCCCAAGCATACGGGTGGCCGACTCCTGCCGCAGGCTGTCTACACCGCTGCAGTTCATCAGCCTGGCCGCAGCCGGCTTTTCGCTTGTCCTGTGGGGCATCGCGGTCATGCAGTCGATCGGTCCGGTTCTCCAGGCCAGCGGCTTGTTCCGCTGGTTCCTGGACCATGCCGCAACCAGCGCGCTCTGGGGTCTGGCTGCCGGAGCCTGCCTGACGGCGATGCTGCACAGCAGCGCGGCCGTCATCGGCATGGCGATGGGCCTCGCCAGCTCGGGCGTCATGCCGCCTGAGCTCGGTATCGCCATCGTGCTAGGCGCCAACGTCGGTACCTGCTTCACAGCCGTAATCGCCGCAATCGGCGGCTCGGCTTCCGGCAAATTCGTCGCCGGGTCGCATGTAGCGCTTAATGTCGGCGGCGCCCTGCTGTTTCTGCCTTTTATCCAGCCGCTGCAGGTCTTGTCCGCCTGGATTGGCGGCGGTCCGGCCGCCCAGCTCGCCCATGCCCAGACGATCTTCAATGTCGTCTGCTCCCTTGGCGTGCTGCCGCTGTGCTACCTGCCGGTATGGACCCGGCTGGAGAAACGGCTGCAACCGTAACCGCTTGTGCTTCCGGGGGAACCGGAACCCCAAGCTTCAACCGGGACGCGCCAGCATGCTTGGCACTGTATGATGCTGTATCATTATACTTCAATCCGCGCTGCAGTTCTAATGCTATTCAAGAACAAAACGGCTGCGGTGTCCTTGACTGGATAAGGCAGCCGTTTTGGATTTCAGTTTAGCATTGCCTGGAGAACCCTTTATGCATCCTTCGGCAGTTCCAAGTGGAAAAAGGGAGACTAACTTGCTCGTGCACCATGTTCCGCGCAGGTTAAGTGGAAAAAGGGTAACTAATTCAGCTCATTTCACTCCTGGCGAAGGAATATGGCCCCATTAAGTTTCCTTTTTCCGCTTAAACCTCACATTTGTTGATTTCAGGAAGAAATAAGTTCCCTTTTTCCAACTAGCATTGCTCATTTGCTTCTTCGCAGCGCTAGTTGGAAAAAGGCTATCGAATCCGGCTAATTTCTACCCTAATTTCCTCTAGAGTAAAGGGCTGGATTTAAACCAGCCCCTCCTCATCAAACCGTACGTGAGGTTTTCCCTCATACGGCTTTCCGATGTTTGTCATTCATGGGCATGCAGATCACAATAGCGTTTTTAGTCCATGCATGTTGGCCATATGCTTAACCTCAGATAATGAACTCATCCATCTCCTACGTTGTCTCTTCTTCGCATACCACCGGGTTAATCTCTGCAAAATATACCAATCCAGCTTAGCTAACCTCTTTTGGCTATAGTTCGTGTAGTAGTAATTTCTCCATCCTTGAATTTTTGGATTGAGCCATTCCACCTGTTCCGCGAACGATCTTGAGCGCATGCTCGGCGGTGCTAATCTGTTTTTGACCACGCCTCGGATCCGTTCCTCTGCCTTCTTCGTTAGCCACTGTTGCGTGGTATAATATACCTTCCCTTGAGAAGTTTCTGCTTTCGTTTTTCGGTGGTGCATTCCTAAAAAGTCGAACCCTTCGTCTCCTGTCCACAAGCCTACAATTCGGGTTTTCGTCGGGTGTAGGGTGAGTTCCAGACGTTCCATGATTCTGCGTATGAGTTCATACGCATGTTCGGCGTCCTTTTTGGTTTTGCAGACCACTACAAAGTCGTCTGCATACCTTGTCAGTTCTCCCATTCCACTTCCGTGTTTCTCCCACAATCGGTCAAAGTAGTTCAGGTAGATATTCGCCAGCAGCGGTGAAATGACGCCACCTTGCGGAGTGCCTAAATCAGATCGCTTTACGTTTCCTTCTTCCATGACTCCCGCCTGTAGCCACTTCCGTATACATTTCAGGATCCGCCTGTCATTGATACGCATCTGTATCAATTTCATGAGCTTCTCTTGATTAATATTGTCGAAGTAACCTTGGATATCGACGTCGACTACCCAATTCCCTTTGCGGTTGCAGGCTTTCCGGATTCGATCCAGCGCTCCTTTCGCACTTCGTTTCGGACGAAATCCGTAAGAGACTTCTTCAAAGTCTGCTTCAAAGATGGGTTCAATTACCAGCTCAGTTGCCATCTGTATGACGCGGTCGCGCACAGTGGGTATGCCTAGCGGCCTTGGCTTCCCATCTTTCTTTGGGATATAGTGCCGCCGTACAGGTTGCGGTTGGTAGCTGCCTTCTTTCAATTCTCGCTCACAGTACTTGAGGAATGCTGTTTCTCCTTGTTCCCCAATATCTGCGAGTGTCACGGCATCTACTCCTGCCGCTCCCTTGTTCGCTTTCACGCGTTTCCAGGCTTCACACAGCACATCCCACCGATAGACTTTGTCGTACAAGGCATGGAATTTACGCTTCTTGTTC
>NZ_FNGM01000006.1:0-283653 GCF_900102965.1 Paenibacillus jilunlii
TCCTTTCTTGGTGGTTTCGCAATCCCGAGAATACCCTACTTTTTTGTTGCCTGCTAGGCTCCAAATTTTGGTACACAACTTACTTTACGCCATCCCTGTGGTGAATTCAGAGGTATTTTTACCTCTCATTTCCGCATATAGCCCGCCTGTGGCGAATTCAGAGGTATTTTTACCTCTCATTTCCTCGATAGGCCCGCCTGCGGCGAATTCAGAGGTATTTTTACCTTTCATTTCCTCGTATAGGGCCGCCTGCGGCAATTTCTCTCCCAAAAAAGCAAAAAACAGCTCCCCCATCCAGGGAAGCTGTAGTCCACAAATCTAGCCGCAGCTACTGTGATCTGCCGGCTTTGGCAGCAGGTCTGCCGCTGGGGCGGCTGCTGTAGTTATTGCCCGGTCTGCCGCCTTGGGTGCCAGCAGATCTGCTGTTCTGCCCGGCGCTTGTCCGTTCACCCGTTCTCCCGCTAGCGCTGCCGCCGGGGCGGCTGCCTGCACCAGCTCCGCCGCCGTTCCCTCCGCTTGGTCTCCCGCTAGCACCGGCTCCGCCAGACCTTGCTCCACTGGCGGGAGCACTTCCAGAGCTTGCGCCAGCATGGTGGGCCGGCTTCCCGTCCGGTCTGCTTCCCGCGCGGCTATTGGCTCCGCCGCCAGAGCTGTTGCCCGGACGGTTGCCCTGCGTGAACCACTCGGACTTTGGCTTGCGGGCCGGATTGGACTTCGCTTTTGCCGCCGGTTTCGCCGGTGACTTGACCGGACGATCATTCAGCAGCGCCAGAGTACTTTGAGACATCGGATAGGCGTGGTCTGTCACTTGCGGTATCGTCTTGCCGATCAGCTTCTGGATATCCTTCAGGTACGGAATCTCTTCTGCTTCGCATAAGGAAATGGCAATTCCGCTCATCCCGGCACGGCCGGTGCGGCCGATCCGGTGTACATAGGTCTCCGGAATGTTCGGCAAGTTGAAATTAATAACATGCGACAGTTCATCAATATCAATCCCGCGCGCGGCTATGTCCGTGGCAACGAGTACACGGGTGGCCCCGCTTTTGAAGTTGCGCAGCGCATTTTGCCGGTCATTCTGGGATTTGTTCCCATGTATCGCCTGAGCGGTAATATTAATGCGGGTCAAATCACGGGTCACCCGGTCAGCCCCCCGTTTCGTGCGGGTGAAGACCAGTGCAGACACAATCGATTTGTCCTGCAGCAGACGGTTCAATTGATTTTGCTTATTGCCGTTCTCCAGCAGGTAGACTGATTGTTCGATTCTGTCCACGGTAGAGGAAACCGGGGTAATTTCGATCTTCACCGGGTTTACCAGCAGCGTTTTGATCAAATTTGAAATTTCTGTCGGCATCGTTGCCGAGAAGAACAATGTTTGCTTTTTGCTTGGCATTTTGGCGATTATCCGCTTTACATCATGAATGAAACCCATGTCAAGCATGCGGTCCGCTTCGTCCAGCACAAGGATCTGCACATATTGCAAATCGACATGCTTTTGGGTAATCAGGTCAATCAGCCGTCCTGGTGTGGCAATCAGGATGTCTGTACCCTGGCTTAATGCCCGCTCTTGAGCTTTTTGGGACACACCGCCGACAATAGCTGTTGAACGGATATTGGTGAATTTACTGTAAGCCTGAATATTTTCCGAGATTTGCAGGGCAAGCTCTCTTGTCGGTGTGAGAATCAGCGAGCGGATGCGGCGTTTGCCGCCTGTTACGGAAGGCTGCTGGCTTAACAGCTGAATAATCGGCAACGAAAAAGCCGCTGTTTTACCCGTACCGGTCTGTGCGCAGCCAAGGACATCCCGGCCAGCCAGAGCCGCTGGAATGGATTCCTCCTGAATGGGGGTGGGGGATGTATAATTTTCTTGGCTTAACGCCTTGAGGATTGCCGGGATTAAATTCAAATCATTAAAAGTCATGTTGTCTCCTTAATGTTAAATACATATATTTTCAGATCATGTGCGAGCATATTCAGCTTATTCCTGCGTCTCCACATAGCGCAGTTGTAAGTCATAACACATAATGATACCACAGATCCGCATAATAGATAACCCTACAAACTGGGATTGAAATTTCAAGGGCCCTGTCCAAGAGATTTCCAGAAAAAAAAGCAGTTCCCTTATAAAAGAACGAGGGGACTACTTTTTTTGAACCCAATTCAGTCCATTTGCCAGTATAATCTCTGACGGGACAATGATCTGATGCGCTTGGATCAATGTTGCAAAATTAAATTGATGCTGATGACCATCATTTACAGTAGTGAGACCGGTAACAAAATGTACATGCTTGCCATTACCAACCGGAATAGCCGGTCCGGTTCTACTCTTTTTCAGATTATGAAAATGGTTCAAAAAATCGGTTTTATTAAGATCAATTTCATGGACATGGCTGTTCCCTGCCCGGATTGCCTGCCCCGTCACACCTGCGAACCGATGGTTATGCCGATCTGCGCCTGCTTCGGCCAGTTTAGTACTACCTTCAAATTCATGTACATGCCGCTGTGCCTGTTTAAGAAGATGTACCTTTCAACCTTCTGAGATTTTTCTTCTGCATCCGTCACTTGCCTCCTTACAATAGTGGACTCCACAACATCATATTGAGGCAAAAATATGTATGTGCTAGGCAACTGTCAGTGATCAGAATGTTATTTCCCCGGCTTCGCGAGGCTTTTGCATGGAAGCTGGTTCAGGTACTTTGCTGATGATATGCAAAAAAAGCGGAGGATCGCTCCCCCGCTCTCTTCCTTCTTATAAAAAATAAAGACTAATCCACAATTTCAGCAGTATCGCCATTGTTGGCGCCTGCAGCGTTGGCTTCGTCGGTGTCGATATGCATGTCGAGCTTAAAGTTGTCGGATACACGTGCAATCACGTTCTCAAGTACCAGACCACGTTCACCGCCAAGGCGTACCTTCAGCATTTGCTTGTCGGCGATACCCCAGGCTTCAGCTTCAGAGGTATGGAAGTGGATGTGGCGTGCTGCCACAATAACGCCTGTTTCCAGCTCAACTTCGCCGGCAGGTCCTTTGATCGTAATGCCTGGTGTGCCTTCAATGTGGCCGGATTCGCGGACAGGGGCTTTCACGCCGAGGCTGAATGCGTCTGTGCGGGATACTTCCAGCTGCGATTGCGGACGGACAGGTCCAAGAATTCTGACCTTGTCGAATTTTCCTTTGGTGCCGATTACGGCTACTTGCTCATTTGCTGCAAATTGTCCGGGTTGGGACAGCGGTTTGAACTCCGTTAATTGATAGCCTGGGCCAAACAATGCTTCTACGTGCTCCTGCGTAAGGTGAATATGCCGGGCCGACACACCTACGGATACAGTCTTGCTCATTGTAATGTCACTCCTTGTATTTTCTCTAGTATCTGTACAAGCCACTGAACATTATACATCTATTTCTCTGAAAATAAAAAGCCCCTCTTCACATAGAGGGAGCTTTTTTCGACATTTTACGATATTGGAACAGGATTGTCAAAAAATCGCCACTTGCGGGACCGGTATTCACAGCTACGGTTGGATTGTCTTGGATGGCAGATTTTTGGCGAGAAAAGACAGGGCATTCCCGTGAAGCCAGCTCTTCACCGCATCTTCAGGGTAACGGGCGAGCAGCAGCTCGGCGAACTCTGCATATTTTCCCGGATGCTCCAGGCCCTCCACCCAGCAATCGATGCCGTCAAAATCCGATCCGAACATGATCTGCCCGGAGCCGCCGAGCGAACAAATATGCTCAATATGCCGGAGGACATCCTCAACCTTCGCCTCCCCGCCATCCCGGACAAACCAGGGGACAAATGTCACTCCGATCCGCCCGTCCATTGCGATCAATGCCTGAATCTGCTCATCGCTCAGATTGCGCGGATGTCCGCACACAGCAGCAGCATTGGAGTGAGAGGCAATAAAGGGACGCACACTCCGCTCCGCAAGCTCCCAGAACCCGGCAGGCGCCAGATGCGACACATCCAGCAGCATTCCGCTCTCATTGCACCAATCTATTAGTTTCCGGCCCTGTTCCGTAAAACCACCGTTCCGCTGCTCCAGCACGCCGTCCGCTGCCCAGTTGGCATAATTCCAGGTTACGCCTATGAACCGTACTCCCAGTTCAAAGCACAGCTGGGCATAGAACAGATTGCCCTCCAGACCGTCCACACCTTCCAGGGAGAGCATTCCCCGGCCTGTAGGTGTATTTATCTGTTCTGCTGCCTCCTCCTTCCAGCGCAGCCACTGCAGGCCTCCTGAACCGGCTACTTTATTGCGGAACGACTCGATTTGACCCAGAATGCGCTCAAAGCCCGCCTTTTCCCGCCGGGTAGACAGATAGACGGCAAAAACCTGCAGTTCGACACCCCCCGCCTGCAAACGGTCCAGGGTCACATCCAGCCGGCTGTCATTCCTGAAATCTATATCCGGTGAAGCCTGCAGCTTGCTAAGCACATCACAGTGAAAATCCGCCACTCTCCGTTGCCTGTTTCTCACCACTGCATAAACCTCGCTTTCGTTTGGGCTTATAGCCTATTACTAAGCTTATGCTCCCATAACTTAACTCTCAACTTGGAACCAGTAATTTCTATATGCACAGCAAAAAACCTGCTTACTGGAGTAAACAGGTTCATTCAAAAGTTTTGCGGGGATGACTCCAACAATTGGACTTCACGCAAAACTCACTTCGAAAATCTACTTATGGCTATCTATTATCTAGGTTCTACAATCAGTTTAATCGCGGTCCGATCCTCTCCATCGATCACTATGTCTGTAAAAGCGGGAATGCAGATCAAATCGACGCCGCTGGGTGCGACAAATCCCCGGGCAATGGCAACTGCTTTGACGGCTTGGTTCAGTGCTCCGGCTCCAATAGCTTGCAGCTCGGCCGATCCACGTTCACGAAGAACACCTGCTAACGCGCCGGCGACGGAATTAGGATTGGATTTAGCTGATACTTTTAATACATCCATAGTAAGTACCTCCCCTGGGAAAATGATGGTGTTCTTCCACTACTGTAGATGTTATTCGCGTTAGAAGAATTAATTCCTTCTTTTTGCGGACCATTCCGGAGAAATTAGGACAAAAGATACTCTTTCTCGATATAATAAATATCACACTTTACCCAAAACCAGCGATTATTCTCGAAAAACCTATTTACTTGGAACCCAAACTAGCTCATTACCCATTCGCCTTCACGCATCCGGATCTTCTCAACACGTGTCGCCTTACCCGTAGCTTCATCAAGTTCTGCGAACAACCCATGCAGCTGCCACTTCCCTTCATCCACTACAAATCTTGCCGGAAGCTGGGTAGTAAATTTATACAGTACCGCATCCTTTTCCATACCCAGAATCCCTTCTCTTGAACCAACCATCCCGGCATCGGTCAAATATGCAGTCCCTCCCGGCAGGATAACTTCGTCGTTGCTCTGCACATGGGTATGCGTCCCGACCACGATTGAAGCCAGTCCATCCATGAAATAACCCATGGCAATCTTTTCGGAAGTAGCTTCAGCATGAAAATCAACCAGGATACATTTGTGCTTCTGTCGCAGCTCCTGGGCAATCTCTTCGCCAATACGGAACGGGTCATCAATAGCCGGCAAAAACGTACGTCCCTGCAGATTGACAATTGCGAGCTGTTTGCCATTCGCTTTGATCACTGTGTAACCGCGGCCTGGCGTGCCTGGAGGGAAATTAGCCGGACGAATAAGCCTCGGCTCATCGTCGATAAATTCAAAAATATCCTTGTTGTCCCAAGTATGATTACCCATCGTAATGCCATGCACACCCCAATTGAAAAATTCATTGGCAATGGCTGAGGTAATCCCTCTGCCGGCAGCGGCGTTCTCTCCATTAACGATAATCACATGCGGCTGATATTTATCCTTTAGGGTAGGCAGCATTTCGCGCAGCGCTTTTCTGCCGGTATTCCCGCAAATGTCTCCGATAAATAGAACTTTAATGATGTTCTCCTCCTGAAAGAAAAAAGGCCCCGCAGAGGGGCCGATTTCCTTGTTATTTAGCGTATTCTACTGCCCGTGTCTCGCGGATTACGGTAACCTTGATATGACCCGGATAATCCAGTTCACTCTCGATCATCTTCGTAATGTCGCGGGCCAGACGGAAAGCTTCGGCATCGTCGATCTTCTCAGGCTGCACCATCACGCGAACCTCACGGCCCGCTTGAATGGCATAGGATTTCTCCACGCCTTCGAAGGATTCGGAGATCTCCTCCAGCTTTTCCAGACGCTTGATATACGTTTCCAGGGTCTCGCGGCGGGCGCCAGGGCGTGCGGCCGACAAAGCATCGGCTGCTCCAACCAGCATGGCGATAACCGAGGTAGCCTCGCAGTCTCCATGATGGGACGCGATACTGTTGATGACCACCGGATGTTCCTTGTATTTCTTCGCCAGTTCGACGCCGATTTCCACGTGCGAACCTTCCACTTCGTGATCCAGCGCTTTGCCGATATCATGCAGCAGTCCGGCGCGTTTTGCAAGCACGATGTCTTCCCCAAGCTCACCGGCCATCAGTCCAGTCAAATAAGCAACCTCCATGGAGTGCTTGAGTACGTTTTGACCATAGCTCGTACGGAATTTCAGACGGCCCAGGATCTTGATCAGATCCGGATGCAATCCGTGAACGCCTACCTCGAAGGTAGCCTGTTCGCCGTATTCACGGATTCGTTCATCTACTTCCTTACGGGACTTCTCTACCATTTCCTCGATTCGGGCCGGATGGATACGTCCATCCGCTACCAGCTTCTCAAGTGCCGTACGGGCCACTTCGCGGCGAATCGGATCAAAGCCTGACAGAATAACCGCTTCCGGCGTATCATCAATGATGAGATCAATACCAGTGAGAGTTTCCAGTGCACGAATGTTGCGGCCTTCACGGCCGATAATCCGGCCCTTCATCTCTTCATTAGGCAGTGTTACGACCGACACGGTAGTTTCCGCCACATGATCAGCAGCGCAGCGCTGAATCGCCAAGGTAATGATTTCACGGGCCTTCTTGTCCGCTTCTTCTTTGGCCTGCTGCTCAATTTCCTTGATCATCTGTGCGGTTTCGTGGCGAACTTCCTGCTCAACATTGCTCAGAATGATACTTCTGGCATCATCGATGCTCAAATTGGAGATGCGTTCCAGTTCAGTGACTTGATTCTTGTAAATAACATCAATTTGCTGCTGTGTTTCGTCAATTCGTTTCTCTTTGTTAGCTACTTGTTCTTCTTTTCGTTCGAGCGATTCCATTTTTTTATCCAGCGATTCTTCCTTTTGCAGCAAACGTCTCTCTTGCCGTTGGATTTCATTCCGACGCTCACGAGTTTCTTTCTCAGCTTCGGTGCGGATTCTATGAACTTCGTCCTTAGCTTCAAGTACCGTTTCCTTCTTCAGCGCTTCTGCCTCTTTCTTCGCGTTCTCCACGATGACTACGGCTTCCTTCTCAGCACTGGAAATCTTAGCTTCTGCAAGGGATTTACGAATAAAATAACCGAATCCAAAGAATAATGCAGCTACAACGAGAACGATTATGACCCAGATTGCAGGATGCATTCTGTTCACCTCCTCGTTGGTTCCTCCAAGAACAAGCCTTGGGAATTTGTGCAGTTGTTAAACTAATCCGTTCATCACCATACAAAAAACCGGTAATACACCGATTGCCATACTGCACATGCTGCACATGCACACTGCCCGCCTTATCCGGCGATTACATTTCATATGAGTTGTACGCGAACCGCACCATAAGAGTCTGCTTTTTGGGAAGGAAAAAGGATTCTTATTTAGGCCGATTCATGTTATATTTTATTATTTATAAAAAGACATTGTCAAGAGAGTCGATAACCGCATTAAAGTCAAGACAATCAGTCAGGGAAGTAAATCTCCTCTTCTTCGCCTTCAAAATCTTCTTCCTCGCGTAAAATGTTCAGCACCTGACGCACCATATCCCCAGAAAACCCCCGCCGCATGAGAAATGCGCCGGTCTTCCTGCGCTTGTCATTCACATCGCCGCGGATCAGATTCCATTTCTTCCTTCCCGTCTGCAAAGCGCTCTCCAGCTCCTGCTCGGGAGTAATATTCTCCAGCGCCTCGGAAATCAGCGACTTGTCGATGCCCTTCTCGCGCAGCTCCTGGCGGATCCACAGCTTGCCTTTGCGCTGGTTCGTAATACGCTGCTCTGCCCATTGCTTGGCATACAAGGGATCATCCAGCAGACGCTCCTGCTGCAGGCGCAGCAGAACTTCGGCAATAATAGTCTCTCCTATTTCCTTGTCCCGTAAACGGCGGGCCATCTCCTGGGATGTCCGGGGCTTGCGCTCCAGATACCGCAGTCCCTCCACATAAGCCCGCTGGCGTTCATCAGCGACAACGATCTCCTCCAGATCGGACTTCATGAAGGAGCTCCCGGTAATCATCCGGTACTTAATCATGACATCTTCATGAACGGTCATCTGATACGCACCAAAATGAATGATGTAACGGTGGTCGGACTTCTTCTGGCGCTCCACCTTCGTAATCACCAGCAGCTCATCCGCAGGAAAATCGGCCAGCATCTGCTCGTCCTGCTCTTCGGGTTCGGGATTTAATTGTATTACCATGATGGCTGTCACCTCATTGCTATTGTAAGTCTGGTTCATTTTACGAAAAAACGCCCTGTCAGATCATTCACAGGGCGCTCGATATCTTACCTAGTATTCAATTTCAGAAGATTGAATATCAAGTTATTCGATTTCAAGCAGCAGCTTTTCTTCTTCCTCTTGCTCAGCCGCCACCTCAGATTCAGTTGGCGCAGCCACAATCGTTGACAGATTGCTTGCTTCACGAATCTTATTCTCAATCAACAGGGCAATATCCTGATGTTCCTTCAGGAACTGCTTGGAATTCTCACGGCCTTGTCCAAGACGCTCACCCTCATAAGAGTACCAGGCACCGCTCTTGTTGACGATGTCCATTTCAGTACCGATGTCCACAAGGCTTCCTTCTTTGGAGATCCCTTCACCATACATGATATCAACATCAGCCTGCTTGAATGGAGGAGCTACCTTGTTCTTCACGACCTTGATCTTTGTGCGGTTACCCACCACATCGTTACCCATCTTAATGCTCTCAACGCGGCGTACATCCAGACGCACGGAAGAGTAGAATTTCAAGGCCCGGCCGCCGGGTGTTGTTTCCGGGTTACCGAACATTACACCAATCTTCTCACGAAGCTGGTTGATGAAGATAGCAATAGTATTCGACTTGTTGATTGCCCCCGACAGCTTCCGCAAAGCCTGAGACATCAGGCGGGCCTGCAAGCCTACATGGGAATCGCCCATGTCGCCTTCGATTTCTGCCTTCGGAACCAATGCTGCCACGGAGTCCACTACGATAATGTCGACCGCACCACTGCGGACAAGTGCTTCAGCGATTTCCAGCGCCTGCTCGCCCGTGTCCGGCTGGGACAGCAGCAGCTCATCGATGTTAACGCCAAGCGCGTTAGCGTATTTAGGATCAAGCGCATGCTCGGCATCGATAAAGGCAGCTTGTCCGCCGACCTTTTGCACTTCTGCAATCGCATGCAAGGCAACTGTGGTCTTACCGGAAGATTCCGGTCCATATACTTCAATAATACGTCCTTTGGGAAGTCCGCCTATACCTAGTGCAATATCAAGTGCCAAAGATCCGCTAGGTACCACTTCCACCTTCATGTGGTTGGATTCTCCCAATTTCATGATCGAACCTTTACCGAATTGTTTTTCTATTTGACGAAGCGCCATATCAAGCGCCGCACGACGATCTGACAATCAGACCACTTCCTTCACTGTTTATAGTACTATAATAACGTGTTTTGGAGGTCTTGCCAAGCTTTTTTTCGAACATACATTCGTTTTTTTTGTCCTGCGGGGGAATACTCCCTTTTATTGTAAGCCTCCTTCCGGATCTGGTGCTAACCCAGAATATTCGGTCACCGGACGCCGGACAGTGCCTTCTTCCAAAGGAAGGCTGCAGGTTCATGCCTATTAATATAACAAAAAACCGCAGCAAGGATATCTCAGTGCCACGGTTCTTCCGTATACTTGAATTATATACTGGGCAATACGGTTATTGCAAGGCTGACCCTTCAAGCGGGGTATCCACCTTGCGCTCCTCCAGTCTGCGCCAGAGACGGTACAGAAGCGACTTGACGGTCCGCAGACGGATGTTCTCCCGCGTACCCTTAAGATTGAGCTCATAGACCTCGGTAGGCCGGCCCCGTTCCGCCAGTCCAACGAACACAAGCCCAACTGGCTTGCGTTCAGAATATCCCGGACCGGCTACACCGGTAACCGACAACCCGAAATCACTGTCTGCAATCATTCTGACCTGATCCGCCAGCACCTCGGCCACTTCCCGGCTTACCGCGCCCGGCGCATCCGGCCCCTCCAGAAGGGCTGACGGCACATTCAGCAGCTTTTTCTTCATATCATTGGAATAGCATACGATTCCTCCGAGAAACATCGAGGCGCTGCCCGGAATACTCGTAATGCTCTCCATCAGCAGGCCGCCAGTACAGCTCTCCGCCGCACTCACAGTCAATCCGGCATCCGCCATCCAATCGACGATCAGCTGTTCCAGAGGCACATCGATATTAGCGTACATATGCTCCGGCAGGATCTCCTGAATGGTTTTCTCCAGCACCTCCAGCTTCTGCATGGCCTCCCGTTCAGAAGGGGCTTTGGTGGATATGCGGACCGTTACCTCGCCCTCCTTGGCATAAGGAGCAATGGTCGGATCACTCTGATTCCTAATCAGATCAATCAGCTTATCCTCCAGAAGCGATTCTCCAATGCCGGCGAACTTAAGCATCTTCGAATAAATCGGCATTTCGCCGGTCAGTGCATGCTGCTGCAGCCAAGGCTTGGCCTGGCCTGTGAACATAGGCTTCATCTCACGCGGAGGACCGGGAAGTACAATGTAATACTTGCCTCCGTCTGCAAGCGCAAGGCCCACAGCAAGACCCGTTTCGTTCGGAAGCGGTGTGGTTCCATCAATGATAAGTGCCTGTTTGCGGTTATTTTCGGTCATTACAATCTTGCGTTCATCAAAAAAACGCTGGACATGATCCATGGCAAGCTGATCAATATGCAGGCTGCGGCCCAGCGATGCGGCAAGCGCGTCCTTGGTAAGATCATCTTCTGTGGGGCCAATCCCGCCGGTGAACAGAATGACATCCGCACGGCTGCGAGCTATTTCAATGGCCTGCTGAAGGCGGCTGCTGTTATCCCCAACGACGGTCTGAAAGAACACATCGATTCCAAGCGCCGCCAGCTCCAGGGATAGAAACTGGGCATTGCTGTTTACGATCTGTCCGAGTAAAAGTTCTGTACCAACGGCAATAATTTCCGCTTTCATAGCTGGCTTTCTCCTCCTGGATGTAGAGTAACACAAGTAATATTGGTCTTAGCGGTCAGGCATTATGAAGCTCCAGCAAATCTTTATTTTTTACAAAATAGTCAATGCCGGAATAGATAGTAACAAGTGCTGCAGCCCAGATGGCAATATCATCTACAGGAATGCTGACGAATTGAAACGGGAAGTTATTCAGCAGCAGCAGGGAAATTGCAACAATCTGAATAACAGTTTTTATCTTGCCCCACTTGCTGGCAGCAACCACTTTTCCTTCGAGCAGCGCTACCTGGCGCAGTCCGGTTACTGCGAACTCACGGCTGATAATAACGATTGCGATCCATGAGTCACATCTGCCCAGCTCCACCAGGGAAATCAGCACAGCCGAGACCAGCAGCTTGTCCGCAAGAGGGTCGAGCAGCTTGCCCAGATTGGTGACCATGTTGTACTTCCGGGCGATATAACCGTCAATGCCATCGGTGCTGGCCGCAAGCAAAAAGATCACCGCTGCGATCAGATGATTAAAGGAAAGCTGGAACGAGCCCCAATGAATCGGTTCCGGATAAAAGCTGAAATTCACCAGCAAAAAAAACATCATAATCGGGATAAGACAAATACGTGCCAGCGTAATGCGGTTAGGCAAATTCACAGAAGTTCCTCCCTTGTTCCATACGAATCCGATATTCCAGTATTCAAGTTGAAACGGCTGCGCCGTCCTTATAAAAGCTTATGCTTCCGAAGCAGCGATACAACGTATCGCTTTCAGGTACCCGTTTCAACGAGAAATATAAATTCTTTATATTTTCTAAAAAACGGCTTACGCAAGTATATTATAGCCCTATGTAGGTGTCAAAAAAACACAAAGCACCCCGCAGGCGAGAAATCAGCAAGCAGTGCGGGGTACGAAAATCTTACTTTAAGTTATTAAACTGCAGATCCAGCGGCAAATCGGCTTTGCGCAGAATCTGGATAATCTGCTGCAGATCATCACGGCTTTTGCCGGTTACGCGGATTTGGTCCCCCTGGATTTGGCTCTTCACTTTCAGCTTCGAATCACGGATCAGAATGTTGATTTTTTTGGCATTTTCCTGATCAATTCCCTGCTTAAGACCCAGACGCTGGCGCACAGTGCCCAGAGAAGCCGGCTCAACCTTGCCGAAATCCAGATTCTTCAGTGTAATGCCGCGCTTGACCATCTTCGACTGTAAAATATCGATGACGGCATTCAGCTTGTATTCGTCCTCCGAAGCGATGATAAGCGCATCCTTCTCCAGCTTCAGACTGCTCTTGCTGTTCTTGAAGTCGAAGCGGTTATCGATCTCCTTCTCCGTCTGGTGAACGGCATTGGTCAACTCCTGCATGTCCATTTTGGACACGATATCAAATGAACTTTCCGAACTCAATTCATCCACTTCCTTTGTTAGCAAATATTCTTTTCCTATTATATGAGAAAGGAACTCTTAAGTCTAATTTGACAGGTAAAGCCCGACATACAAAACAGCCCCACCAAAGTGGAGCCATTCTGTGTAAAGGCAGAAACCCCCTTCCCCGGATTCAATGAATCGGGAGACGCGCTACTGCCTGCTGCGTGAGGGGGCCCGGAACATATCCAAAATCCCGAGCAGAATATGTGCCAGTCCAAAGCCCAGAATACCATAACCCCAGACACTTGGTGTCAGATAATATCCGAGGAGACTGACGATAATACCAAGCCCTGTTACGATCCAGCTTGCGGTCATGAGAGAATACACCTCACTTTGGCGTAAGAACTGTAAATCAGTCATAGGTTCTCCTAAAAGCCAAAGTCTATACATCAGATGATCATTCAGCAGTTGAATTCTCCTGATTTGTATTCTCCTGATTGGTTACATTGTCCTGGCTTCCCTCAGTACCGCTGTTCTGTGTTCCTGTTGTATCTCCGGACGCTGAGCTATCATCCAGCTCCAGGAGAAGCCGGGATGAGGTTTTGCCGTCTGTGACTACTTGTCCATTGACTGTAATTTCCGTAGCCGGGGAGTACCCGGACTTGATGTACATTCCTTCACTGTCGAGCGTGAAGCTCAAGTTGTCCCCGGCAGCAGTATTGCCGAAGCTTAGCTTCTCTCCTTTGGAATTCTCGCCTTTGTAGACTTCAAGCCAGCTCACCCCGCTCGCAGCGATCTGCACCTGAACGGCGCTTCCAGCAGGGGCTGACACCTTGTACACCGTCGTTTTTCCCGATTTGCGGTCCTGAGTGACCGTAACCTCCTGGGAGGATGGGGATGGTGATGGAGATGGTGAAGCCGATGGAGCTGTTGTCGCCTCAGGAGTCGCTGTGCCCGAACCGGCATCTGCCGAAGCGGAAGGCGCCGCAACGCCACCTCCCACAGCAGTCGGTGAAGGCTGAACCTTCGACGGATCCTGTGTAGCCGTGGTCAGATTGCCAGGTTCGGCTTTGTCTGGTTCCGGTTTGTTCATATTGGAAGAAGCGTACATGTAAATCACTACGATAATAAGCACGGGAAAGGTCCACATCAGAACTGTAGGCAGCCATTTCGCATTCCGTTCCGTTTCTGGTCTGCGGCTGCGCTTCTGTATCACCGTTTCCATCGGTGTCTCTACCGGAGCGGCAGGCACGTTGCCGTGTTCCTCCATCAGCTCGTCGGGATTTACATCCACGGCTTCCGCATAGGTTTTGATAAATGCCCGGACGTAAAAGCTTCCCGGCAGCACCTTATAATCCCCCGCTTCGATGGCTTCTAAATATTTTTTGCGGATTTTTGTTACTTCCTGGACATCATCAAGGCTCATCCCTTTTTGCAGACGCGCCTCCTTCAAATGCCGGCCCAGTTCCGACATACCATCACCTCCTAAGTGTGTAGTGCCGCTATCAGCAGCTATTTATAGATCATCACTGTAGCTCGTCGTGAACGAGTCATACAATATCTCTTCGCTTGGTATATTGCGCAGCTCGATAATAATATCGAAATCATCATAGGTGTATTCGGATTCCCGTACAAAAATATCCGGGTGCTCAATCACCTTCGTGCTTGGCATGCTCATCACATGCTGCAGCAGATTATAGTGCTTCTCGTTGGAACGGATCGTGCTGACAATACCGTCAATAATGAATACATTGTGCGGGTTCATTTCATCTTCAGCGAGCTGGCTGCGCACCGTCTGGCGCAACAGCGTCGAAGAGACAAACGTCCAGCGCTTCATGGCGCAGACACTGCCGGCGATAATCGATTCCGTCTTGCCGACGCGGGGCATGCCCCGAAGACCAATAACCTGATTTCCTTCCCTTTTAAACAGCTCACCGAGAAAATCAACCAGCAGCCCCAGTTCATCCCTGGTGAACCGGAACGTCTTGCGGTCATCCGAGTCACGGTCGATATAGCGCCCATGCCGTACGGCCAGCTTGTCAACAAGCCGCGGGGAACGGAGCGCGGTCACTGTTATATTATCAACTTTTTTGAGCATTTCGCCCATCAGCATGATTTTTTCATCATCACTTGTTTCCAGCAGCATTCCGCGGGTCTTGCCTTCTACCCCGTTAATGGTCAGGATATTAACCTCCAGCATTCCGAGCATTGAAGCGATATCACCAAGCAGACCAGGTCTGTTCTTATGTATCTTATACTCCATGTACCATTGTTTATATTCCACTTGCTACACCTCATAGATTCCTTTTCCCATAACTTTGCGGTATACACCAAAAAAAGCCGGCTTCGGCAAAGTGTTCTGAACACGGGTCATGTTAATGATATATAAAATAAATTTGAAAGGCAAGGACACTATTGTAATAATTGCAGAAAAGCTCCCGCGAGGGGAGCTTGTTCCGCGAGCTATGCGTTTTTCTTCGCCAGCTTCACCATGAGGGAAGCAATGGTCTGCTTCTCATCATCCGTGCCGACATCCCACAGCTCTTTGATCGCCCGGTTGGAGTAGTTGCCCGGATCGACTTTCTTATCGAGAAACTCCCCGATTTCAAAAGCCAGCTTGGAAATGGTTTCGTCGCTCATCCCCATTTTTTCAGCCTGAATGACCCGCTCTCCCAGAAAGCTTTTCCAGGTATCAAAGTTCTTCACTACGGAGTCTGTTGACATCTTAAATCCTCCTCAAAATGTTGTGGGTTACGTGAGATTTAAAAGCAACAGTTATAATATGTCTCCGTCCGGATATTCTTATGCTGGAGTATTTCTCCAAGGGTACAGCTTCAGGTAATCCAACCGCCGTTCGGACTGATGATCTGCCCGGTGATATAACCGGATTCCGGAAGCGCCAGAAAATACACCAGCGAAGAAATCTCCTCTGGAGAAGCGAGACGTCCTGCCGGAATCTCATCCTCCAGCATCCGCATCTCATCCGCCTGCAGGTTGGCAAGCATCGCCGTCTGAACGGCTCCAGGGGCTACGGCGTTGACTGTGACACCCGATGGGGCCAGTTCCTTCGCAAGTGCCTTGGTGAAGGCATTCACACCGCCTTTGCTGGCGGAATAAGCGACTTCACAGGAGGCGCCGGAAATTCCCCAGACCGAGGATACATTGATAATCCGCCCATACCGCTGGGACACCATATATGGCATAAAAATCTGGCTGCACAGGAAGGTGCCTTTGAGATTGACTGCCATAATCTCGTCCCATTCTTCCTCAGTCACATCCGCCAGCATCCCGTAATGCGCCTTACCGGCGTTATTTACCAGAATATCCGGCTGCATTCCGCTCGCCGTGAGCCTTTCGGCCATCCGCACCAGCTGGCTGCGGTCCTTCATATCCGCAGCCACTGTCATTACCTTGGCTCCAAGCGCCATACAGCGCCGGGCCACATCATTCGCCGCTTCGTGCGAATTCATATAATGAATAACAATGTTCATTCCGACTGAGGCAAAACGTTCGGCAATTGCACCGCCGATTCCCCCGCTGCCTCCGGTAATGAGTACGGTCATTTCCCCGATTGGTTTGCTGTTCTCTCCCGGAAGCGTCATTAAGGGCTCACCACAAGCGACACTGCAAGCTGCTCCCAGTCGACATGCGAGCGCAGACGTTCGTTGACTTCTTCCAGTGTGATCGATTCATAAAGCGGAAGCACTTCAAAAAGGTCCCCTCCGCGGAACTGGTACCGCGTGAATTCATGGGCAATGCTCTCAGGCGAATTCAGCATGCGCAGATAGCCGCCGATTTTCTTTTTGCGGGCCCGTTCAAAATCCTTCTCCGCAAAACCGGACGCCAGCACGAGATTGATTTCTTCCTTAATCCGCTTCAGCAGCAGATCAGTGTCTTTGGTATCGCCGCCGATAGCCGAAAACGCGTATTGCGGCGAGCTGTTGAATTCATGTCCGAAGCTGTCCGAGATCAGCTCTTCGTCATACAGTTTCTGGTACAGTGCCGTACTGCTCCCGAGCAGCAGGTCCAGCATCAGCTTGGTCGTCAAATCGCGGCGCACCGCAGCTTCCCCGGTCAGGCCCTCCACCTTTTCCTTGAAGCCGAACAGCAGCTTCGGCATGGACACCGCCAGCTTGCTCTCCTTGACTTTTGTGGCTACCTGAGCAGGCTCTTCCTCAAAAATGCGCTGGATTTCTCCCTGTTTGCCGTAAGATTTGCCCTTCTGGTTGTTGCGGATCAGCTCGAACACCTTCTCCGGATCGACTCCGCCGACTACAAACAACAGCATATTGCTGGGATGGTAGAAGGAATTGTAGCAGGTATACAAGGTTTCTTTGGTGATCGTGGCAATCGATTCGATGGTACCGGCAATATCGATATGGACCGGGTGTTTGGAATACATGGCTTCGATTAAACCAAAATAAACGCGCCAGTCGGGATTATCCGCATACATATTGATTTCCTGGCCGATGATGCCCTTTTCCTTCTCCACATTCTCATCGGTGAAATAAGGCCGCTGCACGAAATCCACAAGCGTACTAAGGTTGGTTTCGATATTTTCGGTTGCCGAAAAGAGGTATACCGTCTGGTCAAAGCTGGTAAACGCATTTGCTGAAGCTCCGTTGGATGCAAAGGTGGCGAAAATATCGCCTTCCGGCTCCTCGAACATTTTATGCTCCAGGAAGTGGGCAATGCCGTCAGGAACTGTCGTTTCTTCGCCTCCTGCAACCTTGAAGTGATTGTCCACGGACCCGTATTTGGTCGCAAAGGTGGCATAGGTTTTGAGAAAAGCCGGCTTCGGCAGCACATACACCTGCAGACCGTTATCCATAACCTCGTGATACAGCGTTTCTTGAAGTTTCTCGTAATGAATCTTCTCCACCGTTATTCCCCCTTCCCTGTCAGGAAATAAATCGTATCCAGCTCAAAGGTGCCGGCTGCAGCCTTCACATCTTCTGCCCCCGTGCTGTCAACCTGAGCCAGGAGTTCCTGGGCGGAGCGGTCTTTTCCGGACAACTGGCGGTTGAAGTCAAAGGATATCATTTCAAAAGCGGAGTCCTGAATTTCGGAGAGCAGATTGCGGATCATGGCTTTGGTCTGGCTCAGCTCCAGCTCACTGATATTCCCGGCCTGGAGTTCATCCAGCTGCTTGCGGATAATGTCCACGGCTTTGCTGTAGTTCTGTGTCTCAATCCCCGATTGAATGGTGCCAATGCCTTTATGGCCGTCATAACGCGAGGATGCGTAATAAGCCAGGCTCTCTTTCTCGCGCACGTTCACAAACAGCTTGGAGTGCGGATATCCGCCCAGAATACCGTTGTACATGAGCGCTGAAGCATACCTGTCGTCTTTGTAGGTTATCGGGGTGCGCAGACCCATGTTGAGCTTCCCCTGATTGACATCGAGCTTCTCTTCCACCGTGCGGACCTCCGTAACGGTTACCGGTGAAAAATTAGAGGAATACTCCGCTGATTCCCCGTGGGCACGGCCGAAATGGCGGGTTACCAGCTTCTCTACTTCCTCAGGGGTGGTGTCACCTACGACATACAGGTCGAGAATGGCTCCGCCCAGCCAGGAATTATAGGACTGATAGAGCGATTCCGGAGTAATGCCGTCGAGATCGGCTCTTTGGCCCAGCGGGTGAAGACGGTACGGTTCGTGCCGGCACATTTCTTCAATGCAGCGTTCGGCTGCATAACGGATTTTGTCGTTGACGATGGCTTCCAGCTTCTTGCGCACGGTTTCGCGCTCGGTTGCTACATAGGAAGCACGGAAACTCCCTGCCTCCAGCAGCGGTTTTGTCAGCACCTCTCCGAGAAACGCAAACGATTCGCCCAGCAGGCTTTCTTTGCTCTGGACAAAGGAATCATTGATCGTATCCATACGAAACTGGACAATCTGATAGTCGCCTCTTTTATAAATGTCAAAACCGAAACCGGCCCCGTACAGCTCCTCCAGACGTTCGCGGAACTGTGTGGTTTCGGGATAATTCGCCGTCCCTCTGCGCAGCACAAAGGGAATCAGCGCTGTCGGGGTCACCGTGTTTTCATCAAGCGGAACACCGGCATAGAGTGAGATGGCGAATGTCTTGAACGCCTTGGTCGGCAGGACATGAATACGCATACCTGCGGCGCTGCCATGTTGAAATCCATTATTTGTCAAGTCCAAAACTCCTTTGCGGCGGGGATAACTGCCATATAAGCTGAACTTAAGAGCAATAACAAGCCGGATTCTTAAGTTCACTCTCTATACAACAAGTTTATGAAGTATTATCCATTCTAAACCATTCCAAAGTAAGGAAGCAACCGGAAGCAGGCTGCCGGTTGCTCTTGGTCGATTTTTGACTTATATGGTGCTGCCATATTGCCGGCTACATGCAGAAAATATGCTCGCCGATGGTCTTCACCTGCGGACGGCTCCAAATCCATTTGGATGTGGCTGTCTTCGGATTGAAGTAATAAATGCAGCCGCCGGAAGGGTCCCAGCCGTTAAGGGCCTGCTGCACCGCCTTGCGCGCCTGTTCATTCGGCTCCAGATAAATCTGTCCATCTGCCACTGCGGTGAAGGCGCCCGGCTGAAAAATCACACCGGAAGGTGTATTCGGAAAGTTTGGTGATTTCACACGGTTCAGAATGACCGCAGCTACTGCAACCTGGCCTTCAAACGGTTCACCGCGCGACTCTCCATATACGGCATTGGCCATAATTTTGAGATCATTCTCCGACAAGCCCATGGTGTTGCCGGAGCTAAGCTCGGCTGTATTCTTGTTAGCCGCATTTGAAGCTCCGGTGTTCCCGTTGCCTCCCGTCTTCTTAGCAGTGCTGGTTGACGGTTCTGTAGGCTTCCAGGCTTTGGTGGCGTTATAGAGCTTCAGCTTTGTTTTGGCCCCGACAATACCGTCAGCCTTCATCCCAAATTTCCACTGGAACCACGTAACTGCATTTTTAGTTTTGGCTCCAAATTGGCTGTCTATGGCACCCGCATAAAATCCGAGATGCTTGAGCCTGCCCTGCAGCTCGTAGACATCCTGTCCGGAAGAACCCACCTTAAGCAGGGTCGTCCCAAACGCAGGCAGCGCCTCTTCTTCAGGCACAGTGCTCTCCGTCATTGGAGATGTATGATTATTCTGATTCGCATAAACTGCACCTGGTTCCTTGATGAGTATAGCTGTGAACGGTGCAGCTGCCAGTGCAAGGGTTAGTGCGGCAAATATCCATTGCGTGTGCTTTTTCATTGGGGATCGCTCTACCTTTCTCTTGTAAGTTCTGCATGGATGGCTAAAGTTATTATGACGACTGGCAGGGCATCCTATGCATTACCGGCTTCGAAACAAGCGGTCCCGGTGAATCCGGTTTAACTTGAAATACAACAAACCCCCTTCCAATAAGGAAGAGGGCTTGATCCCTAATAAATAATACCAATAGTTAAGAGCTAATCCGGTTATGCTGGTATTGTTCCAGCGACATCAACACTTCGCGGGGTTTACTGCCTTCGTATGGTCCGATCACGCTCCGCGCCTCCATAGCATCGATCAGCCTCGCAGCGCGAGTATAACCGACACGCATGCGCCGCTGAAGCAGTGATACCGAAGCTTGCTTCGCTTCCAGCACAATCTGCACCGCCTGCTCATACAATTCATCTTGCGGCTCATCGTCTTCAGTCACCGTGTCATCCACTTCAGGAACAATGGACTCATCGTAATTGGCTTCCCCTTGACTGCTGACATACTGGACAATCGTTTCCACTTCCTGATCGCTCATAAAAGCACCCTGGACGCGTATCGGCTTAGAAGCGCCCATAGGCAGGAAAAGCATGTCGCCACGGCCCAGCAGCTTCTCCGCTCCCGGCATATCCAGAATGGTCCGCGAATCAACGTTAGAGGATACCCCGAACGCAATGCGTGAAGGAATATTGGCCTTAATGAGTCCTGTGATGACATCGACTGACGGACGCTGGGTTGCAATGATTAAGTGGATGCCTGCTGCGCGGGCCATCTGGGCCAGGCGGCAGATCGCGTCCTCGACATCGTTAGCCGCAACCATCATGAGATCGGCAAGCTCGTCCACGATCACAACAATATAGGGCAGCACGGCAGCCGGGTTATCCTTCATCAGGTTATTGTAGCCTTCCACATTGCGTGTACCCGATTTGGAGAAGAGTTCATATCTTTTCTCCATTTCAACCACAATTTTCTTCAGCGCCAGACTTGCTCTTTTGGGATCTGTGACGACTGGAGCAAGCAGATGAGGTATTCCGTTATACACATTAAGCTCAACCATCTTGGGGTCAACCATCAGAAACTTAACCTCATTCGGTTTGGCTTTATATAAAATACTGGTAATAATGCCGTTAATGCAGACAGACTTCCCGGAACCCGTTGCTCCCGCTACAAGGAGATGGGGCATCTTCGCCAGATTGCCGACAATCGTCTGCCCGGAAATATCTCGCCCGAAGGCAATCGATAACCTGGATTCGGCATCCTGGAAAATCTGCGTCTCCATGACCTCGCGCATGGTTACGACCGACACTTCCGGATTAGGCACCTCAATCCCTATGGCAGACTTGCCTGGGATAGGCGCCTCCATACGGATATCCTTGGCCGCCAGGGCCAGCGCAATATCATCCGTCAGATTCACAATGCGGCTGACCTTGACGCCGATATCCGGTTGAATCTCGTACCTGGTAACGGCTGGTCCTCTGACAACCTCCAGCACTTTCGCCCGCACGCCAAAGCTCTCCAGTGTGGCTTCCAGCTTGCGTGCCGTCTGCATGTAATCATTCTGGTCACCGGACTTGGCTCCGTTGTTAGGCTTAGCCAAGAGCCGGAAAGGCGGCAGCTTGTACGGCTTGGGCGGAGGAGGCAGCGGTACGGGAACCGGTTCTCCGCCCTCCGCCGAATCCAGCAGCCCGTTCAGTTCGAGCGGTGCCAGTTCCTCTTCCGGCACGTCCTCCACAGCCGGGATACCTCCGTTAACCGGGGGTGTCCCGGAAACGGCTTCCCTGACCGCTCCGCTGCGCGCTGCAGGAGAAAATTCGCTCCATTCTTCTCGATCCTCCGCATTCAAGCCTTCCGCACGGATGTGCTCAAAGAAATCACGAATAATCGGAGTAACAGGCTCTGTATCATCACCTAGATAATCCTCGTCATCGTCCAGCTGTGACAGGTCTCCTCCGGGGTAACCCGAAATAATTGGACCGGAAGGTGTACCGCTCAGCACCACATCTGCATCTTCATCCGCAGAATGGCCTTCGCCAGCAGGTTGTCCAGTTCTTGCCCCTCCGCTGAACCAGCCACCGATTCTACGCAGGAACTGCGGCTGGCTGCGGCTTGGAAGCTGCTGTTCGTCCTCATCCTCATCGTCGTCATCCTGCACAGGCTGTGGAGCAGGTGTCCTTGCGGTTCTGGCCGTTCTGGCAGGTCTGGAGTTTACCGGGACGGCAGCCGGCCGGTTGGCGGCCTTCTGCCGGATGCCTTCCACCAGCTTCACTACCCGGACGCGCAGCAATGTAAACAGTTCTACATAGGAGAGGTTCGTGATCAGCATAAAGCTGATCGCCAGCATAACAATCATCAGCAGCTTGGCGCCCAGACTCCCGAACAGCCACAGCAATGCGGCGTATTCCAGTGCCCCGACATACCCTCCGCTGATGTCCTTGCCCAGCATATATACATCACTGCCGTCTACACCCGGTGAAAGCGAGCCTGACAGATCATTATGTATTTGGGCCAGCACATTGCCGGGATGGAGCATCGATAATGGGCCCAGTTTCTGCTCCATGGCTGAAATTGTACTCATCAGGCACATAGACAGCACCAGCAGCAGTGCGCCGGAATGGCGGCTTGTCCATTTGGAAGGCCACCTCCGGTGAATCATTACCATCAATCCATAAAAAATCCCTACCAGCGGCAGCACAAAATAGAATCTGCCGAATAAATAGCCTGACATATTCGAGAGAGAGCGTCCTACCGCTGCCTCACCGGATAATGCGATGACGGAGATTGTAATCAGCATGATCCCGTAGATTTCATATTTTAAAACGCTGCCGAGCAGCGCTTTTTTCTTTTTCTTTCTTCGTTTAGCCACAACAGCCACCCCCGGAACAATATTATACCATATAATGGCGTGGCGTACCTATGTTCTCTTTTGTCAGAAAATGCATCTTTCTGCATGTTGTTCGCATTTTCTGCAAAAGTTCCGGGGGGAATGGTTTATTTATTTCCAGCTGATGATGGCTCCCGGTGAAAATGCCGGGTCCAGATACTTTTCCAGCGGACAATCCAGCAGCCTGACGATACGCGCCCGTCCGCGGTCCAGCGGTTCCACCTGCAGCAGCAGCCCCTGGAAGCTGACCTCCTCCAACGGCTCCATGAAGCTGACCGCCCCTTCAAACACCTGTTCCAGCGGAATAACAGTATACAAGGTCATTGCGTAAGCCCTCCTTGAACAATCTGTTCCGGCGGCTGCCCCATCTCAGCGGCAATCATTCCGTTCAACCGGGACATCGCTGCACCGATTCCGCCTACCTCATCCATCAGTCCGTACTTAACGGCATCATGACCGCCGACTGCCGTACCGATATCCCGGTTCAGCTCACCCGTACGGAACATCAGATCCTTGAACTGCTGTTCGGAAATCCGTGAATGGGAGGTTACAAACCTCACCATCCTCTCCTGCATCCGCTCCATATATTCGAAGGTCTGCGGTACCCCGATCACCAGACCGTTCATTCGGATCGGATGAATCGTCATCGTCGCGCTCTCGGCAATGATGGAGTAGCTGGAGGCTACGGCAATCGGCACACCGATGCTGTGTCCTCCGCCAATGACCACAGTCACCGTAGGCTTCGACAGCGAAGCGATCATTTCCGCAATTGCAAGCCCGGCCTCAACATCGCCGCCGACAGTATTCAGAATAATCAGCAGGCCTTTGATGGTTTTACTCTGCTCTGCGGCAACCAGCTGCGGAATAATATGTTCGTATTTGGTGGTTTTATTATGCGGCGGCAGCACAAAATGCCCCTCAATCTGTCCGATAATTGTCATGCAGAAAATGTCCGGCTCGCCGGTCGGTACAGCGGTCTGACCCAGCTCTTTCACAATTCCAGCCGTTCCCGGAAGTACCGGCTCGCTGGTTTGCGGTTTCACCACATCCGGGAGGACCTCCTCATTTGTGCCGACATTTGTCCCTTCAGTTTCTTCCATTGTTCGCAGCGCTCCCTTTTTGCTTGCAGCACTCGCGGCTGCAGCCATACTAGCTTTGGTTAGTATGACATTTCAGGGGACCTGCTTATACACCCGGCCTTGATATTTGTCCACAACAGCTCCAAGCAGAGCGTTGAGGTTACAGGATCAAAATACAGCAAAAGCCCCTCCAACCCTGGAAACCGTCCAATATTTCCGGGAAGAAGGGGCGTTTGGCCCTGCATATTTATTTATTTATTTATTAAGAAGCTGGCTTCTTGATTACACTTCCATGATGATCGGAAGAATCATCGGTCTGCGGCGTGTTTGCTCATAGAGGAAACGGCCTAGTGAATCCTTAACACTTGTTTTCAGTGAAGCCCACTCATTGACCTTCTCGCTCATCAGACGCTGCAGCGTGCCGGATACAATCCGGTTTGCTTCGTCCAAGAGCCCTTCGGATTCCCGTACATACACAAAGCCGCGGGAGATAATATCCGGTCCGGAAACAATAGCGCCGTTCTGCTTGCTCAGCGTGACAACCACTACAAGAATACCGTCCTGGGACAGCAGCTTGCGGTCACGCAATACAATGTTGCCTACATCCCCTACACCCAGTCCATCAATCAGCACGTTGCCTGCTGTTACCTTGCCGGCTCTGCGTGCTGAACCGCCGGAAATCTCAATGACTTCACCCAGTTCAGTGATGAAGATGTTGGCTGGTTCTACACCTACGGATTCCGCAAGCAGTGCATGTCTACGCTGCATCCGGAATTCACCGTGAATAGGAAGGAAGTATTTCGGTTTCATCAGGTTGAGCATAAGCTTCAGTTCTTCCTGGCTCCCGTGTCCAGATACGTGAACACCGGAATTGGATCCGCTGTAAATTACGTTGGCGCCCAGCCGGAACAGTTCATCAATGGTACGGCCGACATATTTCTCATTGCCTGGTACCGGGGTTGCCGCAATAATTACGGTGTCGCCCGGCAGGATGTCAACTTTGCGGTGACTGGAGCGCGCCATACGGGTAAGCGCCGACATAGGCTCACCCTGGCTGCCTGTGCACAATACCACTACGCGGTTGCCAGCCATTCTGTTCATTTCTTCCGGCTCAATCAGCATGCCGTCTGGAACGTGGAGATACCCAAGCTCGGAAGCAATGGATACTACATTGACCATACTGCGTCCGATAACGGTAATCTTGCGTCCCGTAGATTCTGCAGCATTTACTACCTGTTGGATACGATGCACGTTGGAAGCGAAGGTTGCAACCACCACACGCTGTTCGGCTTTGCGGAAAATGTCCTCCAGAACGATGCCGACATTCTTCTCCGAAGGAGTAAAGCCCGGCTTCTCAGCATTTGTGCTGTCTGACATGAGTGCGAGCACGCCTTTTTGTCCGATTTCAGCCATCCGGTGCAAATTGGCAAACTGGCCATTCACTGGAGTATGGTCAAATTTGAAGTCACCAGTGTGAACAACATTGCCCTCCGGCGTCTCGATGCATACGCCGACCGAGTCGGGAATACTATGATTTGTTCTGAAGAAAGTTACTTTGAGCGAGCTGCCCAGTTCAATTTCCGAATCCTCATTAATCAGAATCCGTTTGGTTTCGCCAAGCAGGTTCGCTTCCTTGAGCTTGTTCTCTACAAGGCCCAGCGTAAGTCTTGTTCCGTAAACCGGAACATTCAGGTTCTTGAGCACGTACGATAACCCGCCAATGTGATCCTCGTGTCCGTGGGTAAGAACAATACCTCTGACTTTGTCACGGTTCTCAGTTAAGTAAGAGATGTCAGGAATAACAATGTCAATCCCGAGCATATCTTCTTCCGGGAACTTAAGTCCCGCATCCACGACCACAATATCGTTTCCGTATTGTACCACATACATGTTTTTTCCGATCTCTCCGACTCCGCCCAAAGCGAAAATCGTCAATTTATCGTTGTTGTTTTTTTTGGACAAATGAATCTAACCCTCCTATGATGTTGGACGTCATACTTTTATTTGCAAACAATAAGCTTCATTATCTCAGCGGCGCTGAACACTTCTTCAAATTGCTGATAGCTTCCACGATCAACAAGGAAATTCCATAAGTCTGTAAAATTTCGCCTTGCGAAAATACCTGAATCGGGCAGTGAAACCCTTCTTGAGCGGAAAAACCCCGTCAAAATTCACTGCCCGCGCCCCTTGCGCGAAAATCTGGCAACATTAGCACAGACTTATTCAAGGACCTATCCTGTCTCACAATGTAAAAATACATTGACGGAAGATTACCGCATATTTAATTTTAACCGCACCCAGTCACTTAATGACATTATACATGATTTTTTTGGCAAAAGACAAGTCATCGGCTCCGCAACCCTTTTCTTTCCTAAATTTCAGGGCTGGAACTTAATACTGCGTTAATATTTTTGACATAAAATATACAAAAGCCGGCACCCCTTTAACGAGGAATGCCGGCTTAAAACTGATTATGAATAAAATGCGCTACTTCAACAGCGCAGCAATAAATGACGCTTCTTCTTCTGTAGGAGAAACCAGCGGGAGCCGTACCGTTCCTACATCCACACCACGGAGGCCAAGTGCATACTTCACGGCAGAGGGATTCGGAAGCGGATGCGGACATTCAAACAGCCCCTTGAACACCGGGAACAGCTTGCGGTGAAGTTCGCCTGCCCGTTGTACGTTGCCCGAGATATAGGCTTCAACCATCTCCGCCATCTGCTCACCAACCACATGGCTGGCTACACTGATAATACCGTAGGCCCCTACAGCAAGCGCAGCAAGTCCGGCGGAATCATCCCCTGAATACACACGGAAATCAGCCGGACAGGCTGAAACAATCTGTGTAACCTGATCCACTGACTGGCATTCCTTCGTTGCCACAATGTTCGGAATCTCGGCAAGCCTCAGTGTCGTGGCTGCGCTCATGCTGACGCTGGTCCGGCTGGGCACATTATAGAGAATAACAGGCAGCGCTGTCTCCCATGCTATGGCAGCAAAATGCCGGTACAGCCCTTCCTGATTCGGTTTGTTGTAATAGGGAACAACGAGAAGCACACCGTCCACACCAATCTTCTCCGCTTCCTTCGTCAGATGAATGGAATGTCTGGTGCTGTTGGTGCCTGTTCCGGCGATGATTTTACAGCGGCCTGCGGCCTTCTTCAGCACATAAGCGAATAACTCCAGCTTCTCCTCATCGCTTAAGGTAGGGGATTCTCCCGTCGTCCCGCAGACCACCAGCGCTTCCGATTTCTTTTGCTCAATGAGATAGTCAATTAAGCGTGAGGTAGCTTCCCAATTGATTTCGCCAGAACTGTCAAAGGGAGTTACCATAGCGGTGATTAATCTTCCGAAGTCCACTTTGAATTCCTCCTTGTCAGCGGTGTAATTCAAATTTGGCATGCAACGCGCGCAGCGACTGCACCATATCTTCTTTTTTGACCAGAACCCAAATGGTTGTATTGGAATCGGCAGACTGGAGAATCTGAATATTCTCCGAGCTAAGGGCCTCAACGATGCGGGCCATGATGCCCGGAACGCCGTTGATCCCGCCTCCGATAACCGAGACTTTGGCGCAGCCGGACAGGCTCGAAGGACGCAGCCCCAGCTCCTGAAGTGCAGCAATCGCCTGTTCCGATTTGTCATCGTTCACCGTATACAGCGCTTCAGTTGGCGTTACATTGATGAAATCCACACTGATGCCATTGTCGGCCATGCTTTTAAAAATCTGCAGCTGTACACCGGTTCCGTTGCCATCGGGGCATTCCACAGATATCTGGGTCACGTTGCTGACATAAGCGATCCCCGTGACAAAGCGGTCGACCACTCCATGTGAAACATCGCTGAACCCCTCCGGATGAGTCACGAGCGTACCTTCGGCTTCAGAAAATGTAGACCGGACTCGCACAGGAATCTGGGCCTGCATGGCAATCTCGACGGCACGGGGATGAATGACCTTGGCGCCTTGGTAAGCCATGTTGCAGATTTCGGTATAGCTGACATATGTCAGCTGCTTCGCATCCTCAACAATCCGCGGATCAGCGGTCAGGATGCCGTCCACATCAGTATAGATATCGACCATATCTGCCCGCAGCGCAGCGCCTAGCGCCGTAGCCGAAGTGTCACTGCCGCCGCGTCCAAGGGTCGTAAAATCACCGGCTTCGGTCTGCCCCTGGAACCCGGTTACAATAACTACTTTGTGTTCGCGCAATTCGCGCAGAATACGTTCGGTCCGCACATCCAGAATCCGGGCGTTGCCGTAGTTGTTATCGGTCAGAAAACCGGCCTGAGCTCCTGTCAGCACAGTGGCCGGGACTCCTTCATGCTCCAGTAAGCCGCACAAGGTTGTGGCAGAAATAATCTCACCGCAGCACATCAGAAGATCCTTCTCCCGGCTGGGCAGAGCATCCCCATTCTGCACCGCCCAGTCCAGCAATGTATCGGTCGCATAAGGTTCCCCTTTGCGCCCCATGGCCGACACGACCACGACCAGACTGAAGCCGCTGGCCAGTTCACGTTTGACATGACGGATCACGTGTTCTCTGGCCGCTGGTGTAGAGAGTGAGGTTCCGCCAAATTTTTGTACCAAAATACCCATGTATAATTCCTCCATTACTTCTCTAAGCAAGCACGCTAATACGTACACACTCTATCCATACTGTAAATGGAAAGAATCCGCCTGTGCGGTTCCGTATTCAGGTAGCTGAATAAAGTGTTGAACCGCCCTCGGAATGAGGACGGCAGATGTATACCTGTATGGTCAGAGTGCCTGCATGAAACATATGTCTATGCTGAATGAAACCGTTCGATAATCATCGGCTGCAGCTGGTTGCCCTGCAGAGCCGCGTAGCAGGTTTCGGGAATGAGGTCCATCTGCGCCACAAGCGAATTCGGCTTGCCCTGCGGATTATCCTGGCCGAACGGAACGAAATAAATGTTCTTCGTAACCAGGAGCTTCGCGATATTCGCCGCATTCAGGCCAAGTCCATCATTGGTGGAGATTGCCAGCACCAGTGGGCGGCTGTTGCGCATTTGCGATTTGGCGGCCATCAGCACGGGGCTGTCGGTCATGGCATTAGCCAATTTACTTGTCGTATTCCCAGTGCAGGGCGCGATAGTAAGCACATCCAGCAGCTTGGAAGGACCCAGCGGTTCCGCTTCAACAATTGTAGAAATGATATCATTCCCTGTTATATCTTTCAACTGTTTTAGCCAATTTTCCGATGCGCCAAAGCGGGTGTCCGTATTCAGCACGGATGCGGACACAATCGGCACCACACTGGCTCCGCCATCCATAAACCGCTGAATCTGCGGCATGACCTCGGCAAACGTGCAGTGAGAGCCGGTAATTGCATAACCTACTGTTTTTCCATGCCAATCCATTAAACGTCCCCCCTGTTAAAAGTCTCGTCTGATATCGACTGTACCAGCGCACCCGCCATAATGATCCCGGCAGTTTTGGGAGCAACGACTCCGGGCAGTCCCGGTGCCAGCATGGCCTTGATCCCGCGTTTTTCCGCGTAGCGGAAATCGCATCCGCCCGGGGCGGAAGCCAGATCGATAATTACACAGTGTCTGGGAAGACGCGATAACACCTGTGCGGTGATAATCATACTAGGGATGGTGTTGAAAATAAGATCCGCCTCCGGCGCATGCGCCACCAGCTCCCCGGTCATAAAGGGCTTCCAGCCCATCTCCTCGGCCCGTGCGTAATGCTCCTGTTTTCTTACGCCCACTTTCACGTTTGAACCGAGGCCCTGCAACACTCTGGCCATAGTAAACCCGGTTCTGCCCATACCCAGAACCATTGAGGTAGAACCATGGATTGTAAAATCCGTATTCTGAATAGCCATAACCAATGCTCCCTCTGCTGTAGGGATGGAATTGTAGATCGCTACATCGTCCCTGCTCAGCAGCTCCACCAGCTTCAGCGAATGTCTCTCGCACAGGCCGCGCAAGTAGCCTTTGGCCATACCGGTATAGACCATACAGTTTGGCGGAAGCGCGGCAATATGTTCCTCCAGCAGCTGCAGGCGCTCCGTAGACAAGAGGGCATTGATATTGCCTTCATCATCACACCCCACCGTTGGCAGCACCAGCACATCCGCGCGGCTCAGCAGCTCTACCGACATTTGTTCCAGGCTCACCCCTGGGCTTGGGGCGTCCCACTTGTCGAACCCGGCAGCGCTTACCGTAGCATCCATTTCCACACATTTCCGAATCACTTCAATCTGTCTCGCGTCCCCGCCCAGGAACACGATCCTGATGCCAGTAAGCATAGGGATGACGCTCCTTTCCACATACACACTATCGACTATAGAGCATCTTATGCCGCAGGCTGCGGATGGGTGATGAGCGGAGAAGAAATAATGGGCACTGCAATGTAAGATAAAAAAGCCTGCGGATAAATACCGGTAACGGTATCTCCGCAAGCTTATTGTGCAGCTATTGATGAAAGCGCGCCTTAAAGAAAAGACGGTGAAGCCCTTGTTATTTGCCCGTATGGCCAAAGCCGCCGGCACCGCGCTCAGTTTCCGACAGCTCCTCCACTTGGACAAGTGTCACAGCCGGAACCGCCTGAAAAACCATTTGGGCAATCCGTTCATTCCGGGCAATGGCAAACGGCTCCTGGCCGAGATTGATCAGCAGCACCTTAATCTCTCCCCGGTAATCGGCATCGATCGTTCCCGGCGTGTTCAGGCAGGTAATGCCGTGCTTCAGCGCCAGCCCGCTGCGCGGCCGGATTTGTGCCTCCAAGCCGTCCGGCATGGCCAGGGATATCCCGGTAGGGATTAGTGCACGCTCCCCCGGAGCGAGGACAACCGCTTCGCCCACGGCGGCATACAGGTCATAACCCGAAGCCTGTTCCGACATTTTACGGGGCAGCTCCACATCCTCATTCCCCGAAAGCTTGTTAATTTGAACGTAATAAGACAAGATCATCTCTCCTAACATTGGCAATAGCTTTGTCTGTTGCGCCCACCATCGCTAAAGCGAGCGGCTGTGCAAACATATGATCCAGCAGCTGATTCACGTCATCCATGGTTACCTGCTGGATTTTGGCGATCATATCATCCAGTGTATCATGTCTTCCCAGCATCAGCTCGTTTTTTCCGATACGGTTCATCCGGCTGCTGGTGCTTTCGAGGCTGAGGATCAGGCTGCCTTTGAGCTGCTCCTTGCCTTTTCTCAGTTCATCCTCGCTGAGCCCCTTGACGGCAAGCTCATGCATCATTTCTTTGATCAGCTCGGTAACCTCTTTGGTCTGCTTCGGCGCAGTCCCCGCATATACCGTGAACATCCCGCTATCCGACTGGGAGCTGTGGTAGGAGTAGACCGAATAGGCTAACCCGCGTTTTTCGCGGATTTCCTGGAACATCCGTGAGCTCATGCCGCCACCGATGGCATTGTTCAGCAGCACCATCGGATATTGCAGCGGTCCCCCGCTTTGGACACCCGGGAGAGAGAGGCAAATATGGTTTTGCTCTGTTTTTTTGCGGTGGAACAGCAGTTCGCCATGGAAATCGGGTACCGCCAGCGCTGCGGATTCGCCATGATTCTGAAAAGAACCGAAGTGCTTCTCCAGCAGCTCTTGCAGCCCGTCATTGATGTTGCCGGCTACGCTGATCACTGTGTTCTCAATCGTATACTGTGCCTTCATGTAGGCCCGGAGATCATCCGGGGTCATTTCCTGAAGCCGCTCCTTGAGTCCCAGAATGGAATAGGCCAGCGGGTGCTCACCGTAGGCTGCGGCGCACATCAGATCATGCACCAGATCATCCGGTGTGTCCTCGCACATGGCGATTTCCTCAAGAATGACATTTTTCTCCTTCGCCAGCTCTTCGGCATCCAACCGCGAACGGAAAAACATATCGGCCAGCACATCCACCGCAATCGGCAGATGCTCATCCAGCACTTTGGCATAATAGCATGTATATTCCTTAGAGGTAAACGCATTGACGTTGCCGCCAATAGCGTCGAACTGTTCAGCAATATCCTTGGCGCTGTACCGGTCGGTTCCTTTGAACAGCATATGCTCAATAAAATGAGAAATCCCGTTGTTCAGCGGAGTCTCATTGCGGGAGCCTGTTTTGACCCATATTCCAAAGGAAACGGATCGGCCGGTGGGAATTTTTTCAGTTACCACCCTGAGGCCGTTTGACAACACTATTTTTTCCACTTCTAAATCCTCCTGGCATAGCCCTGGTTCTATCTGTATTTTGGTATACGCGCCTCTTATCCTACCAGAATTAGGCGGCTCACTCAACATCCGCAGGCAGCACACGCTCCGCTGAGAGCGTCTGGCTGACCGTTCCCAGCTGCAAGCCTTTAGCTTTTATTCCCCGGATCATCCCCAGGAGCGCCTGCGATGAAGAAGCTGTCGGGTGCATTAGAATTAAGGTTCCCGGCTCCGCTTTGCTGCTGATTTTGGAAATGATCGAATCCGGAGAAGGATTGCGCCAGTCCACTGTATCCAGCGTCCACAACACTGTTTTCAGCCCCAACGAGGCGGCAATGTCTACAGTCTCCTGGTCAAAGTCGCCGGATGGAGGGGCAAACCAGATATTGGTCACTCCCAGGCTTTCTTTGAGCAGGTTTTGCGTTTTCTGGATTTCGGCTGTGGCCCGCGCCCGGCTCAAAGTGCTCATATTGGGATGGGTATAGGCGTGATTTTCCATTTCATGCCCGCGTTTCAGCATTTCCGCGGCCAGCTCTTTATTGCGGCTGAGCCAGCTGCCGTCCAGGAAAAAGGTGACTTTCACCTTTTCCTGATCTAAGATGTCCAGCATTGGGATAATGTACGGGTTGCCCCAAGCCACATTGATCATCAGGGATACCATCGGCTTCGCCGGATTGCCCCGGTAGATCGGCTGAGCCCCCAGGTCATCCAGTGAAATCTTAGGTTTAATCTGGCGGTACAGCAGCTTTAAGCCAGCATTAGGCCCCTTCAGCTTAGCATTCCGGTATGTTGCCTCCACATCCACTTCCAGCCCGTTATAACCCGGTATAGCCTTCCATACCCGGTCAACGGTTGCATCCACAGGCGGGCTGTTCAGCTTGGCGGCCTTACTCTCGATGCTTGTGCGCAAATCATCCTGGGTTTCTGTGTAGACCCTGCTCCATACAGCCAGCCCAGTCTGCGGCTTAAGCTGGGCCAGCATTTCCTTCACCGGCCCATATGTACTGCCGATCCCGATCACCACAGCAATACAGGCCAGCACAAGTGCCGCTTTTTCCGTCTTCATGACGTCTTTCCTCCCCGGCCGAAACGGTTCATTTGTCCGTCCCGGCACAAGACAGGTGCAGAGACGCTTTGTCCCAGCCTATGAATCCATGAAGAAAAATATGTCCAATGTCTGCAATTTAAAAAAGAGCCAGAACAAAACTGCTTCTGTCTCTTCCGTTCATGTATTTAATTCGTTTCAGGCTTATGGTGAAATTACGCCTTGGCTGCGCCTTCTGAAGTGAGCACAGCTTTGCGCGACAGATTGACGCGGCCCTGCTGGTCGATTTCAGTGACTTTTACAGTAATTGTGTCGCCGATAGCCACTACATCTTCAACCTTGGCTACACGTTCTGTGGACAGCTGGGAAATATGCACCAGTCCGTCTTTACCCGGAATCAGTTCGACAAAGGCACCAAACTTCTCGATGCGTCTGACTGTACCCACATAAATTTCGCCGACCTGTACCTCACGCACAATGCCTTCGATAATGCCGCGGGCTTTTTGAATCATCGCTTCGTCCGAAGAACCGATGAAGACACGGCCATCCTGCTCGATATCGATCTTTACGCCGGTTTCTTCAATGATTTTGTTAATGATCTTGCCGCCTGCACCGATGACATCACGGATTTTGTCCGGATTGATGTTGATGATAATGATTTTTGGAGCGTATTTGGACAGACTTTGTCTAGGCTCGGAGATGGCTTCCATCATTTTACCCAAGATGAACATCCGTCCTTCTTTGGCCTGCTGCAGCGCATCCTGAAGAATCTTACGGTCAATACCGGCGATCTTGATATCCATCTGAATCGCTGTAACCCCTTCAGCCGTACCTGCCACCTTGAAGTCCATATCGCCCAGATGATCTTCCATTCCCTGAATATCTGTCAGGATCGATACATGCTCTCCGTCTTTGATCAGACCCATAGCTACACCGGCTACAGGCGCCTTAATCGGCACACCCGCATCCATCATGGCCAAGATGCTGGCGCAAATACTCGCTTGGGAAGTTGAACCATTGGATTCAATGGCTTCTGACACCAGGCGAATTGTGTACGGGAATTCAGTTTCACTTGGAATCACTTTGGACAATGCGCGTTCCCCAAGGGCTCCGTGTCCAATCTCGCGGCGTCCCGGTGCTCTAAGCGGGCGGGCTTCCCCTACGCTGAACGGCGGAAAGTTGTAGTGGTGCATGAAACGTTTCGTTTCGGCCGGATCAATCCCGTCCAGAATCTGCACATCTCCAAGCGCACCAAGCGTACATACGCTAAGGATCTGAGTCTGTCCGCGTGTGAAGAGCCCGGAACCATGGGTGCGCGGCAGCAAAGCCGTATCGCATTCGATAGGACGGATTTCATCCAGCTTGCGCCCATCCGGACGGATCTTGTCATGTGTGATCAGACGTCTTACTTCATCCTTGACGATATCATGCAATACTTCCTTGACATCCTTCAGCAGCTCCGGTGTTTCTATGTATTTCTCTGCGAAATACTCCACCGTTTCATTGTTGATCAGGTCGATGGCATCCTGGCGGGCATGTTTCTCGGCAATTTTTACAGCTTCGACCAGACGGATCTGTGCATAAGCGCGGACCTCTGCATTCACTTCGCTGTCTACCGTGTGCAGCTTCACGGCCATTTTTTCTTTACCGGCAACTGCAACCAGTTCCTCAATCACAGCTACGATCTTGCGGATTTCATCATGTCCGAACATGATAGCTTCCAGCATAACATCTTCCGGCACTTCATTGGCTTCAGCTTCCACCATCATGATGGCGTCCTTGGTTCCGGCTACGACTACATAAATATCGCTGACCGCTTGCTGCGCAACGTCCGGATTAATGACGAATTCACCGTTAATTCGGCCCACAGCCACACCACCGATCGGTCCGTCAAACGGCACATCGGAAATGCTGAGCGCAGCGGAGGTACCAATCATAGCGGCAATATCCGGCGCACAATCCTGATCCACGCTCATTACCAGATTAAGCACCTGGACGTCGTTGCGGAATCCTTCGGGAAACAGCGGGCGGATTGGACGGTCTGTCAGACGGCTGGACAGAATCGCTTTTTCACTGGGTCTGCCCTCACGTTTGATGAAGCCTCCAGGAATTTTACCAACCGCATATAATCTTTCCTCATAGTTAACTGTAAGCGGGAAAAAATCAAGATCTTTGGGTTCGCTGGAAGCTGTAACCGTACACAATACTGAAGTGTCACCATATCGTACCATAACTGCAGCATTTGCCTGTTTGGCAAGGCGGCCCGTTTCAAGCACAAGGCGTCTTCCGCCAAGCTGCATTTCTACACGTTTTTCCATAAAATCCCTCCTTAAATGGTAGTAGACCTGTCTTTATCATCACAGGTTTCAGCATAACGCCTAATAAATTCTTATCTTTCAAGCAAAAACGGCTTGTCCCCAAGCAGAGGTTAAATAGCCGTTTTGTGCAAATCATATCCACTTGCCGCCTGCAATAGTTTTCCCTAAATTTTCAAAAAGCAACCCGGCTGTCCCGCTGTCGCTCGTAAGAAGGACATACGGTATACAACCAGGCTGCTTTAGGGTAATGATTATGGAAAATTAGCGACGCAATCCCAGTTTTTCGATCAGGGCGCTGTAACGTCTGATGTCTTTGTTCTTCAAATACGCCAGCAGTTTACGACGTTGTCCAACCATCTTCAGCAGTCCGCGGCGGGAATGGTGATCCTTCTTGTGCGTACGCAAGTGGTCAGTCAAATTAACGATGTTCTCCGTTAGGATAGCAACTTGCACCTCAGGGGATCCAGTATCGGATTCATGAGTTTTGTGCTCGTCAATCAATTGATGTTTACGTTCTTGAGTTAATGCCATCCTGTTCACCTCCTTCAATATAATCGCCAATAGCCTCGTCACCGTCGGTGAGAACATGCAACCAAGCTAAGGTTATGATGCTGTCATTCCAGCAACGTTAATCAGTATAGCACCTTCGAAGACAAATGTAAACGGCATGTCCACAGTGAATCAGGATTCTTTTTCCAGCAAGTCTTTGGCGGTGTTGGCATCTTCCCTAATCTGCGCGATCAAGGCATGAATGGAGTCGAACTTGCGTTCAGGACGGATGAAGGAAACCAGCTCCACCTTAAGCTCCTGCCCGTAGATATCTCCCGCAAAATCAAACAGATGCACCTCAAAGCTGGGCGCTGTTACCCCTTCGTGGAAGGTAGGCTTCACACCTACGTTCATTACCCCGTGCAGAACTTCATCCTTATAAAAGACTCTGACCGCGTAGACCCCCTTGGCGGGAATAACATACCGGTCTTCGAGCTGCACATTGGCTGTAGGAAAACCTATAGTGCGTCCGCGCTTCTCGCCATGAACTACCGTTCCCCGCAGATGATAACAGCGCCCGAACCATGTATTCGCCAGGGTAAGATCACCATTCTGGAGACTCTTGCGTATCCCGGAGCTGCTTACCTTCTGTCCTTCAATCAGGAACGGAGGGGCAGTTAGGACATTCATCATCCCATCCCCCAGCTCACGGAGCCGGTCTGGATCACCTTTGCCCAGATAGCCGAAATGGAAATCAAAGCCAACCACGGCAGTTGCAATCTGCAGCGGCAGCAGCATCACAGACACAAAGTCCTCCGGACTTACCCGGGACAACTGCTCGTTAAATTCAATAATATACAAAATATCGACACCCATGCCGGCAAGAATCTCCTGCTTGTCCTTCGCCGGGGTCAAATATCCGTCATAATCCCCCTTGCCCATAACATCCTTGGGATGCGGATGGAAGGTCATGACTGCAGCCGGTATGCCTTCTTTGCGGGCCAGTGCAACAGCGGATTCTATGACACTGGCGTGTCCGCGGTGCAGCCCGTCAAACTGCCCCAGGGCAGCTACTTGCGGCTGTGCCCACTTCGCTGCAGTCTCCGGCGGCAACGGATAGCTTAAGGTTATGGTTCTCACGCTGTTTCTCACCTACAATTCACTAATGAAATTAATAGTCAAGCTTGTGCGAATACTTTTACAGGCGCGATGGCTCCGGTTTCTTCCAATTCATATATTCCCAGAAACCCGCCCTGCTCATCATAAAGCCGAAAATGCCCGTTCCGCTTTACTTCGGGTGCTACATGGCGGGGAGACAGACGCTGCCCCTGCAGCGCTGCTTTTTTCTTCTCGTCCATCACTGTATGTCTGGGCAGATGCGGGATCGCCTCGTCCGCCGCAATCAAATGCTCCTCCAGGGTACCAGCCTCTTTGTGTTCAGCGATTTGTTCGAGGGTCAGGCAATGGCTTGCGGATATCCCGGCAGACATCGTCCGCTCAAGCTTCACCATGACACCAGGTAGTCCAAGCGCACGGCCGATATCCACGCATAGGGTGCGGATGTACGTGCCTTTAGAGCACAGCACACGGAACGTAACATCCGGATGATTACCGTTCCAGACCATGCCGGTCATTTCAATTTCATAGATTTCCACTTCTCGGCTCTTACGCTCAACGGTTTTCCCTTCCCTTGCGAGCTCATAGAGACGTTTGCCGTCAACCTTGACAGCAGAATACATGGGCGGAACCTGAGAAATCACACCTTGAAAAGACTTAAGCACTGCGAGCACTTCCGCTTCCGTAACATGCACCTCATCTACAGTTTCCGTAATCGTTCCGGTTAAATCCTCGGTATCACTGGATAGGCCGAGCCGCAGTGTGGCTACATACTCTTTGGGCAGTTCCTGGATGTATTCCACGACACGCGTAGCCCGTCCAAGACAAAGAGGCAGGACACCTGTTACCTGGGGATCAAGTGTCCCCGTGTGGCCGATCCGCTTCATGCCGAGAATGCGCCGGGCCTTGGCAACAACATCATGTGAAGTGAAGCCGGCAGGCTTATAGACAGCCAGAACACCTGTAAGCTCACTCATAAATGACGTCTGACCTCCTGCAGCACTATTGGAATAGCATCTTCCAGTGTCGCATCGATGCGCGCACCCGCAGCCCGGGTATGCCCGCCTCCGCCAAACACTTGCGCCAAAGCGGCCACATCTACCTTACCTGCAGACCGGAAACTTGCTTTTACGGCACGCTCATGAATAACCTTGAACAGAATTCCTACCTCTACGCCACGGATATTGCGCGGATAGTTAACGATGCCTTCAAGATCTTCGTTTGCGGCTTCGCAATCCAGCATATCCTGAGGTGTTACGGATACCCAGGCAATATCGCCTTCCGGGGAGAGCTGCAATGTACTCAGCGCCCGGTTCAGCACCTTGACCTGCCCCAGTGTCATCTCCTCCAGCAGCGTTTCCGCAAGCGTCGGACCATTGACACCGAGCTCAAGCAGCTCAGACACCGCCGCCATCACTTTAGGAGAAGTATTGCTGTAGCGAAAGCCTCCGGTATCCGTGAGCAGTCCGGTATAGAGGGCGGTCGCGATATCAATATCCCATTCCACCTCAAATGTCTTCAGCAGATCGAATAAAATCTCCGCAGTTGCAGCAGCATCGGGTTTAATCAAATTAATGAAGCCATAACCGTTGTTCGTAGGATGATGATCAATATTTACGATGAGGGCATCGGGGGCAAAATGGCGCTGGGTCAGTCCTACACGCTGAAAATCGGCGCAATCAACGCAAATGACATGGCTGTACCCGCGGGGAAGCTCCCCTTCTGCCAGATTGACTATCTCACCGGCATGCCACAAGTATTCCATCCGCTGCGGGATCGGCCCTTCGTTCAGCATAGTATATTTTTTGCCCAGACATGAGAGAAGCCAGCCCACCGCGAGGGTGGAGCTGACTGCATCTCCGTCCGGCTGAATATGCGACACTACAAGATAGTCGTCGTGTTCCAGCAGAAACTTACGGGTCTGCTGGAGACTTTGTTCATAGCTCTGCATTCGCCGTCTCCTTTATGTTTCCTAGCTTTCTTCATTCTTGCCGATTTCACCAAGCAGCTTCTCGATATGGCTTCCGTAAGCAACGGATTCGTCAATCTTGAAGATCAGCTCAGGCGTATGGCGCAGGCGGATCGCTTTGCCAAGCTCCGAGCGGAGAAAGCCATTGGCCTTCTCAATCGCTTTTAGGGAACCTGTGACCTGCTCTTGGTCCCCGAAAACACTCAGGTACACTTTGGCCTGTGACAGATCGTTCGTCACATCCACGCCGGTAACAGTTACAAACCCGACGCGGGGGTCTTTAAGACCGCTTTGGATCAGCTGGCTAAGTTCTTTTTTGATCTGCTCGCCAACCCGTCCGGCTCTGATTTTAGACATCTATATCACCTCTTCGCTTAGCGCTCAACCGTCTCCATGATAAACGCTTCGATAATGTCGCCTTCGACGACATCATTATAGCGTTCCAAAGTTATGCCACATTCATAACCCTGTGCCACTTCTTTGGCATCATCCTTGAAACGCTTCAAGGTGTCGATCTTGCCTTGGAAGACAACAATACCGCTGCGGATCAGGCGCATTTCGGCATTGCGGGTAATTTTGCCTGAAGTAACCATACAACCTGCAATGGTTCCCACTTTGCTGATTTTGAAGACGTTGCGCACTTCGGCATGGCCGATAATGTTCTCTTTGTAGACGGGATCAAGCATGCCTTTCATGGCACTTTCAATTTCTTCGATTACATTGTAAATGATGTTATGCAGACGGACATCAACTTTTTCCTGCTCGGCTGCGGCTTTGGTCTGGGCATCCGGACGCACGTTAAAGCCGATTACAATCGCATTGGAAGCCGCCGCCAGGGTAATGTCGGATTCCGTAATCGCACCCGCACCACTATGGATAATCTTCACACGCACGCCTTCAACTTCAATTTTGGCTAAGGAGCCTTTGAGTGCTTCAACTGAACCCTGCACGTCACCTTTGATGATCACGTTCAGGTCTTTGATCTCGCCTTCTTTGATGTGCTTGAACAGATCATCCAGCGTTACCCGGGTGTTCGTATTCAGCTCAGACTGGCGCTGTGTTGTGGAACGTCTGTCTGCAATCGCACGGGCTTTACGCTCATCTTCAAACGCCATGAACGGATCGCCGGCTTGCGGAACTTCAGTCAGACCCGTGATTTCCACTGGTGTGGAAGGACCTGCTTCCTTGATCTTGCGTCCTTTGTCATTCACCATGGCGCGTACACGTCCAAAGCAGTTCCCTGCTACAAAGGCGTCGCCGACCTTCAGCGTACCATTCTGTACCAGAATCCGGGCAACTGGTCCACGGTTCTTATCAAGCTCTGCTTCGATGACGGTACCGCGTGCCCGTTTGTCAGGGTTTGCTTTGTACTCATTCACTTCGGCAACGAGCAGAATCATTTCCAGCAGCTCTTCAAGGTTGATGCGCTGTTTGGCTGACAGGTTAACGAAAATCGTATCTCCGCCCCACTCTTCCGGCACCAGCTCATAGTTGGTAAGCTCCTGCTTCACCCGGTCAGGGTCTGCACCCGGTTTGTCGATCTTGTTGACAGCAACAATGATCGGCAGGCCTGCAGCCTTGGCATGGTTGATTGCTTCCACCGTCTGCGGCATCACGCCGTCATCGGCGGCAACTACGATAATGGTCATATCCGTTACCTGGGCACCACGGGCACGCATCGCGGTAAACGCTTCGTGGCCCGGTGTATCGAGGAACGTGATCTTTTTGTGGTTGATTTCGACTTGATAAGCACCGATATGCTGGGTAATCCCGCCGGCTTCGCCGCCGGTTACATTCGTTGAGCGAATGGCATCCAGCAAGGTCGTTTTACCATGGTCAACGTGACCCATGATGGTTACGACCGGAGGACGAGTCTGCAGATCCTCTTCGGAATCGTTCTCTTCCACTGTCTCAAAGCTGTCTTCATCCACTGGAATCTTGACTTCAACTTCCACTCCGAATTCGCTGGAGAGCAGCAGAATCGTGTCAATGTCGAGCTCCTGGTTAATTGTAGCCATAACCCCCATGGATATCAGCTTCTTGATGACTTCAGAAGCGTCCTTATGAAGCAGCTTAGCAGTTTCACCGACAGTCATGCTGCCGCGGACAATGATTTTCTTAGGGGTGTTGTCGATTTTTTCACGGACCGGCTGATTGCTTCGGCCACGGTTGTTTTTACCGCCCCGGCCGCGGAAATTACCGCCTTTGCCGTCTTCAAAACGTTTTTGACCGCTGTTGTTGTTCGGTCTGCCGCCGTTAGTGTTCTTCTTGGGTCCTCTGTCGCCGCCACGGGAGAAATCTCCGCCGCCTTGGCCTTGCGGACGGCTGTCAGCGGTACGCGCTCCGCCTTGACCCTGTGGACGGTCTCCAGTACGTGGCGCACCGCCGCCTTGGCCTTGCGGGCGGCTGCCTGTAGAGCTGCCTTGCGGACGGCTGCCCGTGGAGCTGCCCTGCGGACGGTTGCCCGTAGAGCTGCCTTGCGGACGGCTGCCCGTGGAATTGCCTTGCGGACGATTGCCGCCTGTGGAATTGCCTTGCGTGCGTCCGCTAGTGGAACTGCCCTGCGGGCGGCTGCCTGTGGAGCTGCCTTGCGGACGGTTGCCGCTTGCACTGCTTTGCGGGCGTGAATTTTGTGCTGAACCTGATGTTGCTCTGCGGGAATCTTGTCCGCTTTGGGGCCTTGGGGACGTCGTCGATTGGTTGTTGTTTTGGTTACTGTTCATACCTACCTGCTTTTCCGGTTGATTTTTGTTGGCATTCTGAGCGCTTTGGGGTTCAGCGGTTACCGTTCCGGCAGATGCCGGACGGCTGCTGGTTCCGCTATCCCGCTTGGCTGCAGCATTTGACTTGATATCCTTGAAGAACTGTTCAACTTTGCTCACGGAGCCATTCTCCATGACACTCATATGATTATTCACAGGAACATTCAAACGCTTCAGAATTGTAATAATTTCTTTACTGCTCATGTTGAGCGATTTCGCGTATTCATACACGCGCAGCTTATCCTTATTGTCTTCTTTAGTCAATAACTCCACCTCCGACAGTATCTCCCAGCACTCTGGAGATCATTTCCGCGAATCCTTTATCCGTAACGGCCAGCACTACGCGCTGGTCTTTACCAATACTTGCACCGAGTTCATCCCGGTGAAATGCGATTACTAGTGGAATATCGTAGGTCCCGCACTTGTCGCGGAACTTTTTCTGAGTATTTTCTGAAGCATCACCAGCCAGGACGACCAGCTTCGCCTCCGAAGACCGTACCGCTTTCAGCACAGCTTCGTCGCCGGTGACAATCTTGCCCGCTCTCATGGCAAGCCCTAAATAAGAAAGTGCCTTACTCATTGTCCTCACTATCCTTTGCTGCCAGAAACTGCTCCTCCACGGATGCAAAATCCCGGGCAAGCTGGGCATAAATTTCCGGACTCACTTGACATTTGAGTGCACGGTCAAGTGCTTTGTTCTTTTGTGCCAGCTTAAAACATTCCAGTTTGCCGCATATATAAGCGCCACGGCCCGACTTTTTGCCTGTCAGGTCAATCAGCACTTCGCCCTCCGGCGTTCTCACCACGCGAATCAGCTCTTTTTTGGGCATCATCTCCTGGCTGGCAACGCATTTGCGCAGCGGCACCTTACGCTGTTTCATGTCAATCGCCTCCCCTCTAAAATAGAGCAGGTTGATTAGTCAATGGAGACGGAATCCTGATGCATTTCATCATTAGAAGTTCTTGGTCTGCCGTATTCCTGCTCTGCCTGGCTTTCGCTCTTGATATCAATTTTCCAGCCGGTCAGCTTGGCGGCAAGACGGGCATTCTGCCCTTTAATGCCGATTGCCAGCGACAATTGATAGTCAGGAACAATGACACGCGCCATTTTCTCCGCTTCAAAGACCTGAACCTCAAGCACCTTGGATGGACTAAGCGCATTAGCCACATACTCCTGAACCGCATCGGAATAACGGACGATATCAATTTTCTCACCGCGAAGCTCCGTAACGATCGTCTGAACGCGTGTGCCTCTAGGGCCTACACATGAACCAACAGGATCCACTTCCGGGTTGCGCGAAAAGACGGCAATCTTGGAACGGAAGCCCGCTTCCCGGGCAACGGAACGAATTTCGACAACACCGTCAAAAATTTCCGGGACCTCAAGCTCGAACAGGCGTTTCAAGAGCCCGGGATGACTGCGGGACAGCATGATCTGCGGCCCTTTGGTCGTGTTCTCAACCTTGGTGATATAAGCCTTGATACGTTCGCTTTGCTTGAATTTCTCACCCGGCATCAGTTCGCTGAGCGGCAGAACCGCTTCGATCTTGCCCAGGTCAACATAGATGTTGCGCATATCCTGGCGCTGTACAAGGCCGGTAACAATGTCATCTTCCTTGTCGATAAAAGCGTTATAGATCAGTCCGCGCTCTGCTTCACGAATGCGCTGGGTGACCACCTGCTTGGCCGTCTGGGCGGCAATGCGGCCGAAATCACGCGGCGTTACTTCAAGCTCGGCGATATCCTCCAGCTGGAAATGCGGGTTGATTTCACGCGCAGACATCAGCGAGATTTCGGTGCGGGTATCCAGCACCTCCTCGACAATCAGCTTGCGGGCGAACACCTTGATTACGCCTGTGTTGCGGTTCATGTCGACACGCACATTCTGCGCGGCATTGAAGTTGCGTTTATAACTCGAGATCAGCGCAGCTTCAATGGCTTCGAACAACACATCCTTGCTGATGCCCTTCTCTCTTTCCAGTTCATTCATAGCTTCAATAAAATCCATACTCATGAAATTCCGGTCCCCCTTTCAAGACGTTAAAAAATAATGGCCAATCTCGCACTGGCGACTTTGGCGTACGGTACAACATGTTCTTTTTTGCCCGCGGAGATGAGCAGTTCCTCGTTCTCGAACGAGAGCAAACGACCTTCGAATTCCTTGAGTCCCTGAATCGGCTCATATACCGTTACATAGACGTCCTTGCCAACCGCTTTGGCAACATCCGCAGCCTTTTTGAGCGGACGCTCAGCACCAGGTGAGGAAACTTCAAGAAAATACGCCTCAGGTATAGGATCATTCTCATCCAGCTTCTGGCTGAAATATTCGCTGATGGCACCACAGTCATCAATATCAATGCCGCCTTCTTTGTCAACAAATATGCGCAAAAACCAGTTGGAGCCTTCCTTCACATATTCAACGTCCACCAGTTCGAAACCATTGTCCTCGAGATAGGGCCCGAGCATCTGCTCTACCGTTTGTTTAATTTTGGATTTGGGTGTGCTCAAAAGAAGATAACCTCCACGAACTTGTCTTTTGCTATATACCAAAGATAAAGAGTGGGTTTCCCCACTCTTTACACAACGGACTTATCTCATTATTACCAAAAAAATTATACCATAGTGCATCTGCACTGACAAGTGCCGGCCCTTGACTGCCTTATTCGGCAGGGCATAAAAGGAGGTTCAGCTCCACTTTGTAGGGTAGTTTAGAACAGGGACAGCTGGTTGCTCTCCGGCAATCCGCGGAAGCAGCCCATGCTGTTCAGCAGTTCGATAACCGTCTTGCTCGCCTTCGATTTCTGCTGGAAATCCTCAATGGACAGGAACTCTCCGGCTTCCTTGGCAGCAGCGATATTGATGGCGGCATTATCCCCGATTCCGGCAAGCGAAGAGAATGGGGGAATCAGGCTGGTGCCGTCAACGGTAAATTTGGTGGCGTCGGAACGGTACAGATCAATATTTTTGAAGGTGAAGCCGCGCGCGGTCATCTCCAGAGCCATTTCCAGCACAGGCAGCATCGCTTTTTCCTTCGGCAGCGCCTGGAAGCCCTTCTGCTCAATTTCGACGATTTGCCGGCCGATCGCCTCATAGCCTTTGCAGCATAATTCAATGTCAAAATCGGCCGCCCGGACCGAAAAATAGGTCGCATAATATTCAATAGGATGATACAGCTTGAAGTAAGCCGTGCGTACTGCGGAAATAACATAGGCGGCAGCATGCGCCTTCGGGAACATGTACTGGATCTTCAGACAGGAATCAATATACCATCCCGGAACCTTGCATTTCTTCATTTCCTCAATCCATTCGGCAGACAAGCCCTTGCCCTTACGGACACTCTCGGTAATTTTGAAGGCCAGGCCTGCATCCATTCCCGCCTTGTAAATCAGGTAGAGCATGATATCATCGCGGCAGCCAATAACCGTCTTGATGTTGCAGGTGTTGTTCTTGATAAGCTCCTGGGCATTCCCCAGCCATACCCCTGTGCCGTGGGACAATCCGGAGATCTGCAGCAGGTCGGCAAAGCTTGACGGCTTCGACTCTACAAGCATCTGCCGGACAAACTTGGTGCCCATCTCCGGCACTCCATAGGTGGCTACCGGTGTGCGGATCTGGTCCGGTCTGACTCCCAGCGCCTCCGTGGAATTGAACATGCTCATCACCTTGGGATCATTCATCGGAATGGTCGTCGGGTCAACGCCTGTCAAATCCTGAAGCATACGCATCATGGTCGGATCATCGTGTCCCAGAATATCGAGCTTCAGCAGGTTCGCATCGAACGCGTGATAATCGAAATGGGTTGTTTTCCATTCGGCAGTGACGTCATCTGCAGGATACTGCACCGGAGTGATATCTTCAATCTCCATATAATCCGGCAAAACGACGATACCGCCGGGATGCTGGCCTGTACTTCGTTTCACTCCTGTGCAGCCTGCCGCCAGACGCCCGACCTCGGCTCCGCGCCAGCGCTTCTGATGATGCTCCTCATATTTCTTCGTAAAACCGAAGGCGGTCTTTTCAGCTACTGTACCGATAGTCCCTGCCCGGAAAACATTGTCCGGCCCGAACATGGTCTTGGTGAAATTATGGGCATTCGGCTGATATTCACCCGAAAAGTTAAGATCGATATCGGGAACCTTATCTCCCTTAAACCCGAGGAAGGTTTCAAAGGGAATATCCTGCCCTTCTCCTCTGAGTTTGCCTCCACAGTCCGGGCAGTCCTTGTCCGGAAGGTCGAAGCCGCTCGGCACACTGCCGTCAAGGAACCACTCACTGTGCCGGCACTCCGGATTGGCGCAGATATAATGGGCAGGCAGCGGATTTACCTCGGAGATCCCGAGGAAGGTGGCTACTACTGACGAGCCTACGGAACCACGGGAGCCTACCAGATAGCCGTCCTGGTTCGATTTTTTCACCAGCCGCTCCGAAATCAGATAGTTGGCAGAGAAGCCATATTTGATAATCGGCGCCAGTTCTTTTTCAAGACGGGCGACGACAACCTCGGGCAGCTCTTCCCCATAGATCGATTTTGCCGTATTGTAGCAGGTATTGCGGATTTCTTCGTCGGCACCTTCAATAATAGGTGTGAACAGCTCGCTTGGGAAAAGCGGATATTCCTCAAAACGTTCAGCCAGTGCTACAGTGTTAGTGACAACAACCTCCAGCGCTTTTTCCGCACCGAGGAATTCAAATTCAGCCAGCATCTCATCCGTTGTGCGGAAATGGGCGTCCGGCTTGCGCTGGTCCTTCAGCGGGCTGAAGCCGGTAATTCCATGAATCGTAATATCGCGGAACAGCTTGTCCCGCGGCTCCAGATAATGCACATTCCCGGTGGCAATAACCGGCTTGTTCAGCTGATCGCCAATCTCACAGATCTTGCGCACAACGTCACGCAAATCATCCGGACTGGCCACAAACCCCTTGTCCACCAGGTGCATGTACATGGTCAGCGGCTGTATCTCAAGCACATCGTAAAATTGTGCAACTTCCATCGCTTCTTCAGTGGTCTTGTTCAGCACCGCTTCGAAAAACTCTCCCCGTTCACAGCCGGAAATCACTATCAAGCCGTCCCTGTGCTCTTCAAGCTTGGACTTTGGAATGCAAGGTACACGTTTGTAATACTCCGTATGTGACATGGAAATCAGCTTATACAGATTCTTTTTGCCGGTCGGATTAAGCGCATAAATGCCGCAGTGAAACGGCCGCACATTGGAGAGGTCGTTGCCGACATAATCATTCAGCCGCTCCAGACGGGTGATGTTCTTCAGCTTCTCCGCGTCAGCCAGCAAGCCGTTCAAAATGCCACCCAGTGCAACGGTATCGTCCACCGCACGGTGATGGCTCTCCAGCAGTACTTTATATTTATCCGCCAATGTGTTCAGCCGGTGATTCTTCATGCTCGGGAACAAGAGACGGGCCAGCTCCAGTGTATCCAGCGAGGGGTTGGGCAATACCGGCTTGCCCAGCTTCGTCAGTGATGCCTGGATAAAACCCATATCAAATCTGGCATTGTGGGCGACCAGGATGCTGTCCCCGACAAATTCCACGAACTCCTCCAGCACAGGCTCCAGATCCGGCGCATCCTTCACCATTTCATCGGTGATGTTGGTCAGCTGCTGAATATGGTAAGGGATCTTTTCATGCGGATTGACAAATGTCGTATAACGGTCCAGCTCCTTGCCTTCGCACATTTTGATTGCCGCAAGCTCGGTAATATTGTTGCGCGTAATCGATAAACCGGTGGTCTCGATATCGAACACAACATAGGTAGCTTTCTTCAGGTCCAGCGGCTGCGGATTCTCAACAATATTCACCGAGTCATTAACGACATTGGCTTCCACGCCGTAGAGCATTTTGATTTTGTGCTTGTGGGCGGCGTGATCTGCATCAGGGAAACTCTGGACTACACCGTGATCCGAGACGGCAATCGCCGGATGCCCCCATTTTGCGGCTGTTTTAACATAGGCATCAATGGGTGTGACCGCATCCATTGTGCTCATCGTCGTATGCAGATGGAATTCTACCCGTTTTACTGGAGCCAAATCTTTACGTGCAGGCGGCGCCTGCACCTCGGACAGATCCGAAGGAATCATGACCAGCTCGGGAATCTGCATAAAACGGTCGTATTCCACTTTGCCGCGTGCTCTGACCCATTTGCCGTTCGCCAGTTGTCCCATGACCTTCAGATCTTCCTTAGTCTTGGCAAACATCTTGATTTGCAGCGAATCCGTAAAGTCCGTGATACAGAAGGTGAACAGCGTATTGCCGTTGCGCAGCTCTTTGCTCTCAAGGCCAAAGATGGTTCCCTGGATGGTGATTTTCTTTTCTTCATCCTGGATTTCAATGATCGGTACAGCCTGCTCCTTGATCTCATATCCAACCTGGAGCTTGATCACTTCGTTCGGATCCCCTTCGTCTTCAGGCTCGTCCGGCTCGCTGGCCATCATCATCATTTCCACCAGCTCCCGCTGCTCCTGCTGCAGCTTCTGCTGGAACTCCTCATAGGCATCCGCTTTGCTCTCATTCTCGGCAATCTGCAGCTTAACCTTCAGGGAGAGGCCGAAAAATTTATCGTAAAATTTCACAATCGCGCCTTCGATGCCTTTCTTACGGGCCAATTCGAGGGACATGGAGTCGTTCAGGCTCAGCAGCAGCGTACCGTCCTGCAGTTCTTGGGTGGAACGCGTCAGCCAGCCATTAACAGAAGGAATCTCCCGCTGCACCCATTCCAGAAAAAGCCCCCAATATTCCTGCACAAGCTCCGCTCTGCTGATTTTTTCATCATATAGGAACAAAAAGCTGACTTTGGCAATATGCTGCAGCTTCTCACGCATTCTGAGTATAAAGGTCCGGTACGTCTGGGCCGGAACCAAACTTTCTTTGACAATAACAATGTGCCAGTCACGATTGCCGCGGCTGATCTCCACACGTTCAATATGTCCGTCCAAGAAGTAGGGATCAATGATTGCGGGCGGAATTTCTCCCTGCTTCATTAAAAGCTCGAACCGCTTTCTTCTCTCCACGTTCTGTTCCATGCTTCCCCCACCTAACTTACGCAATGATAAAAATGCCCAATCCCAGAATAAAATAAATAAACAGATTGTAAAAAGCTTCCGGGTCAAAAAGCTTTGGGTTCTTTCGGCCCGCCGACTCCTCTCTCCAGAAGCTAGATTTACGTGACTTGCATCATAATCATAAACAATGCTGAAGCAAATTAATAGGCTTTGGCAAAAACAACCGTGTGCTCGGCAGGCTTGCCGCAGCAGATGCAGACCTGCTTCGTTTCGGCCGGATTAAATGGAATGTTGCGGCTGGTTGCGCCGGTTTCTTCCTTGACCTTGGATTCGCATTCCTCAGAGCCGCACCAGCCTGCCAGTGCAAAGCCGCGTTTCTCTTCCATGGAAGCCTTCATTTCATCAAGGGTATCCACCGAATAGAAGTGATCTTCACGGAATTTCAGCGCGCGCTCGAACATCTCGTTATGCACCTGCTCCAGCATCGCCTGCACTTCTTCTACAAGGTTCTCCTGCTGGATAACCTTCTTCTCTCCGCTAATCCGCGAGACCAGTACACAGACTCCATTCTCCATATCACGCGGTCCCAGCTCCAGGCGGACTGGCACTCCGCGCATTTCATATTCATTGAACTTCCAGCCGGGAGTTACATCACTCCGGTCATCGACACGCACGCGGATGCCTGCGCGTTTAAGTTCCTTGAACAATTCATCCGTACGTCCGATGACGGCTTCGCGGGTTTTGGGAGGGCCGATCGGAATCATAATAACTTGAGTAGGCGCAACTTTTGGCGGCAGTGCAAGCCCGCGGTCATCACCATGAACCATAATCATCGAACCGATCAGGCGTGTGCTTGTCCCCCATGAAGTGGTATGTACATACTCAAGTACGTTGTCCCGGCTCAGATACTGGATTTCAAAAGCAACCGCAAATTTGGTGCCCAGATAATGCGAGGTTCCCGCTTGAACGGCACGTCCATCCTTCATCATCGCTTCGATGGAATACGTATCCACCGCACCCGCAAAACGTTCCGAAGGCGTCTTCTGACCGGTAATAACCGGTATCGCCAGATAGCCTTCTACAAAATCACGGTAGATCTCCAGCATCTGCATCGTTTCTTCACGCGCTTCCGTTTCATTCTCATGGGCGGTGTGGCCTTCCTGCCAGAGAAACTCACTCGTGCGGATGAATGGCAGCGTCCGTTTCTCCCAGCGGACTACGTTGGCCCATTGATTGATCAGGACCGGCAGATCACGGTAAGACTGAATCCATTTGGAATACATATGGCCGATCATCGTTTCTGAAGTCGGACGGATCGCCAGACGTTCTTCCAATTGATCCCCGCCTGCTTCCGTCACCCATGGCAATTCGGGGTTGAAGCCTTCAATATGATCCTTTTCCTTCTGGAAAAAGCTCTCCGGAATAAACATCGGAAAATAGGCGTTGCGGTGTCCGGTCTCCTTGAAGCGGCGGTTCATTTCCTCCTGGATATGCTCCCAGATTTCAAAACCATCCGGTTTGAACACAATACAGCCGCGGACCGGTGAATAGTCCATCAAATCCGCTTTTTTGATTACATCAATATACCAGCGTGAGAAATCCTCGCCCTGCGGCGTGATCTCCGTAACGAACTGCTTATCTTTGGCCATGTCGTGAAATCCTCCTAAAATTGCCCCACAAAGTGTTGAATAATTCTCGAAGCTGATTCAAGTACTTTGCGGGGACCCCAAAAGAATGTAAAACCATACGAAAAATATAAGGATAAAGATTAGGTAAAGCAAGGTAAGATCAACCGCTAATGAGCCGTAATATATCATTATACGTAACGGCAATCATCACCAGGAACAGCAGTGCAAAGCCCACGAAATGAACCATGCCTTCCCGGCTTGGATCAACCGGCTTGCCGCGCAGCGCCTCAACACCCAGGAAGACGAGACGGCTTCCGTCCAGCGCCGGAATAGGCAGCAGATTGAATATTCCCAGATACAGGCTTAGAATTGCCGCCCAATAGGTTAGATATTGAATCCCCTGCTGCGCAATCTGGCCGGTCATCTGGAATGTGCCTACAGGACCGGAAATGTCGTCCATGTTGAACTTGTTGATCAGCTGCTTGAATCCGATGAAGATCAGCTTGGTGGTATCCACCATAGCCGTGCCTGATTTGGTTATCGTCTCTCCAAAACCTGCTGGCCGGGTAGGCAGTTCAGGGGTTATCCCCACTTTGCCGCCTTCTTCATTCTCCATGCTGCGGGGAATCATAGATACGTTATAGGTTTCTGCGCCGCGCTGAAGTGTCCATTGCATTTCCTTGCCTTTGGACGCCGATGTTAGCGAAATCATCTTTTGGTAATCTCCGCCAATCTTCTCCCCATTTATAGATACGACGATATCGCCCTTCTGCAGTCCAGCTTCTTCTGCCGGCATGTTCGCACTTACATCACCAATCTTCACATACGTAGGGTTTTCAATCTTAATTCCGGCCATTTGCAGATGGATGGCGAACAGCACAAAGGCCAGCAGGAAGTTCATCACCGGTCCGGCAAAAATCGCTATTGCACGCTGACCCACCGTTTTGCTGCCAAACTGGCGGTCCTTGGGCGCAATCTGTGTCTGCTGGGTACCCTTGATCAGCATAGCTTGGGGATGAACATCATAAACCGTTACTTCCCCATCCACATCGAGGCGGATTTTCAGTTCATTCTCCAGATCTGTATACTGCGCTTCCCCACGGATAACATTTCTGCGTGTATCGAGGGAATCCAGGTATATGTTCTTGACTTTGTTATCTTGTCCCAGTCTTACGGCTATGGTCTGCCCAGGACCAATCTCAATGATCTCCGGGTCTTCGCCAGCCATCCGCGCATATCCCCCAAAGGGCAGCAGACGAAGGGTGAACTGAGTTTCATTGCGTTTATAAGAAAACAGTTTCGGGCCGAAACCGATAGCAAATTCCCGCACGAGAATACCGGCGCGTTTGGCAAAATAATAATGCCCCCACTCATGTACTGTCACCAGTACAAAGAACATAAGCACCGTTAAAAAAACGACTCTTACCATTTCCATGCGTAACTTTCCCCCTTTAGGTGTAAGACCGAAGTATGTCCTCTTAATTTATCATTATTCCAAGACCTTGCACAAGAGAATCACCAGCTCCAGCCTATTTTTCAGGGTAAAGCAAAGCTTTCCGGTCTAAACCTTGATATCCACGGTTTTATAGCTTGCTTGCGAGCTCACGGGCTGCCCGGTCACATTCCTCAATTTGCTCCAGATTCGGATGGGCTGCCGGTTCATGTTGCTGAAGCACCTTCTCAATAATCTCTTCAATCCGCACAAAAGGAATTTCATCACGCAGGAAGCGGGCAACCGCGATTTCGTTAGCGGCATTAAACGCAGTGGTTGCTGTCCCGCCGGCTTTGCCGCACTCGATCGCAAGCTTCAAGGCCGGAAAACGTTCATAGTCCATTTCCCGGAAAGTTAAGCGCTGGGCTTCTGCCAAAGACAACCGTTTCGCCGGTGAAGCCCAGCGGTCCGGATATGTGAGCGCATACTGGATAGGCACCCGCATATCCGGGTTGCCCAGCTGGGCAATAATACTGCTGTCCCGGAACTCCACATAGGAATGGATAATGCTCTCCGGATGCAGCAGCACCTGAATCTGCTCATACGGCAGACCAAACAGCCAGTGCGCTTCAATGACTTCCAGTCCCTTATTAACCATGGTGGCAGAATCAATCGTGATTTTGGCTCCCATGCTCCAGTTGGGATGGCGGAGCGCATCTGCAACCGTGACATGCTTCAGCTGATCCCGTGTATAGTCACGGAAAGAGCCGCCTGAAGCAGTAAGGGTGATGCAGGCGATGTCTTCACGGTTCTCACCGTTCAGACATTGAAATATTGCGGAATGTTCGCTGTCGACCGGCAGCAGTTGAACGCCTTTGCGTTCAGCCAGCTCTGTCACCAGATGCCCGGCAGTTACAAGTGTCTCCTTATTGGCCAGTCCAATATGCCGTCCGGCTTCAATAGCCGCAAGCGTTGACCGCAGACCTACACTGCCCATCACGGCAGTTACAACGGTATCCGCCTCGCCTCCGGCAGCAATCTCCACCATTCCTTCGTTTCCGCTGAACAATTCAACGCCGGACGGAAGACTGGATCTGATCTCCTCGGCCAGCTCTTTCGTCGATACCGAAACACGGCGCGGCTTGAAACGCCGGACCTGCTCCAGCAGCAGGGCTGTATTGCTGCCTGCCGAGAGCCCGTCCACTTCGAAGGCATCCGGGTGCATGGCAATGACGTCCAGCGTCTGCGTGCCAATCGAACCCGTAGAGCCGAGAATACTTATTTTTTTCAAAGTAGAACCTTCTCCCTGTCGTTAATAGTAAGGCATAAGCATTACGATATGTACGAAAGGAAATACGATAATCCAGCTGTCACAGCGGTCAAGAATCCCTCCATGACCAGGCAGCAGCGAGCCTGAATCCTTAATACCGTACACCCGTTTATAGGCTGACTGTACAAGATCTCCAAGCTGACCCAGAACCGCACATGAAAGCCCGATAAGCAGTGCGCGTCCAAACGTCAGCAGATCAGGAATAAATAAGGCAAAGCAGATGGCAATCAGCGTGGAGATCAAAACTCCTCCCAGTGCTCCCTCTACCGTTTTGTTGGGACTGATTGCCGGCCACAGCTTATTTTTGCCAAAGCTTCTGCCTACAAAATAGGCACCTGCATCACTTCCCCAAATACAGCACAACAGCAGGAAGGTCCAGACTACCCCATGCCCGTCATTCGCACCGCGGGCAATGGCCATATAGGAAAAACCCATTCCTATGTATACAATCCCAGTAAACATCAGAGCAGTAATTTTAATATCCTGCTTATTCTTGCTGAATACCGTAATCAAGAGGAACAGCAGCAGCAGCAGCCAAATCCCTTGTTCCCAAGACAAAAATTCAGCAACGCCCATTAAATCCCATGGGATCATAAAGCACATTATGGACAAATAACCTAACAGGGCGGTACCGCCGAAGGTTTGCGTGCCCGTCATTTTCACAAATTCATAATAGCCGATGAGCGCCATAGCTGTAAGCAGCAGCTGGTACGGCCAGCCTCCCCAAAAGCACAATCCCAAAAACACCGCTCCGGCAACAATTCCGGTAATCAATCGCTGCTTCAAAGGTTCCCATCTCCCATCAGGCTACTTCAATCCACCATAACGGCGTGTGCGGCGCTGATACTCCGCCACAGCCTGCAGCAAATGTGTTTTGTCAAACTCCGGCCAATAGGCATCTGTAAACCAAAATTCACTATAGGCAACCTGCCAGAGCATAAAGTTGCTGAGACGCATCTCTCCACTCGTACGGATCAGAAGATCCGGATCGGGCAAACCTGACGTCAGCAGTCTGTTGTCTATCAGCTCAGAAGTAATATCCTCCGGTGACAATAAGCCCGCCTGAATGTCCCGGCCCAATCCGCGCATGCAGTCTTCGATTTCTTTACGAGAGCCATAATTTAGCGCAAAATTTAAGATAAGACCTGTATTATGCTTAGTCCGGTCCACTGCCTCCTCCATCGCCTTGCGGGTATGGGCGGGCAGGGCATCGGTATCGCCCATCACACGTACTTGCACGTTTTTTTCAATAAGTTCATCCAGCTCCAGAGCCAAAAACTCCACTGGCAGACGCATCAAAAAATCCACTTCTTCCTTCGGCCGTTTCCAGTTCTCGGTAGAGAAAGCGTACATGGTCAAGAACTCCACTCCCAGATCATTCGCAGCAATCGTGGTACGTTTGACTGCCTTCATCCCGTTCTGGTGCCCGACGATTCGCGGCAAGCCGCGCCGTTTAGCCCAGCGGCCATTCCCATCCATAATGACTGCGACATGCCGGGGGATGTTATCCGGTGAAATCTCGACTGGCTGCTCCTGCCTGTCTTTACGGCTCAGCCACGCTTGAATCCGTTTGATCATTTCCGTTTCCTCCAAGCTCTTATCAGAAAGAGACAAACCCCACCATAAACGGAGGGGCCTGAAGTCTCTTGAATTCCATTATACTTCCATAATCTCTTTTTCTTTGGCCAAGAGCACTTTATCAACTTCAGCTATGAACTTATCCGTTGACTTCTGAATGTCCTCCTGGTGCCCGTGGGATTCATCTTCCGAAATCCCGTTTTTCTCCATCTTCTTGATGTCATCATTAGCATCACGGCGGATGTTGCGGATAGCCACCTTGGCTTCCTCACCAAATTTCTTGGTGAACTTCACCAGCTCGGTGCGGCGTTCTTCGGTCAGCGGCGGGATGGACAGGCGGATAATCGTTCCGTCGTTCGCCGGAGTAATCCCGATATCCGATTTCAGGATCGCACGTTCGATGTCGGACATCGAAGTTTTATCCCAAGGCTGAATCAGCAATGTCCGTGAATCCGGCGTGCTGATATTGGCCAGCTGGTTGACAGGGGTAGGCGCACCGTAATACTCAACTTGAATGCGGTCCAAAAGAGACGCAGAAGCGCGTCCCGCCCGCAATGTCGCCAAATCGCGTTTTAGCGATAAAATCGCTTTTTCCATACGCTCTTCGGCATTTTTCTTTACCGATTGTGGCATTAATCTACACTCCCTTTAACAATCGTCCCGATCTTCTCACCGAGAACGACACGTTTGATATTGCCTTGCTCTGTAATAGCAAACACAATGAGCGGTATATTATTATCCATGCACAGAGAGGAAGCAGTGGAATCCATAACGCCAAGATTTTTGTTGAGCACTTCCATATACGTGAGCTGCTCGTATTTCTCGGCAGTACTGTCTTTGAACGGGTCAGCAGAGTATACACCATCCACTTTGTTCTTCGCCATAAGAATAACTTCCGCTTCGATTTCAGCGGCCCGCAGTGCTGCTGTAGTATCTGTAGAGAAGAACGGATTACCCGTACCTGCAGCAAAAATAACTACACGGCCCTTCTCCAAATGCCGTATCGCCCGGCGGCGGATGTAGGGCTCAGCAATCTGCTGCATAGAGATCGATGTCTGGACCCGTGTCGGCACATCAATCTGTTCCAGGGCATCCTGCAAGGCAAGGGAGTTCATCACCGTTGCCAGCATTCCCATATAATCGGCTGTGGCCCGGTCAATGCCGCTTGCGCTGCCTGCGATTCCACGCCAGATATTGCCTCCACCGCACACAATAGCAACCTGAACCCCTAGCTCAACGACTTCCTTGACCTGTTCCGCGATGGAAATAATCGTATCGGCGTCAATGCCATATCCGTTTTGACCTGCGAGAGATTCTCCGCTAACCTTAAGGACTACCCTCTTAAATACCGGCTGTTCCAATTGTATACCCTCACTTTCTTACAAAAGACGGAACACTACGTGTATGTGTTCCGCTCTTTTGATGCTTGCCATTATTCAATTCTGTAAGCTGTGGACTGCGTGCTATTATTGATTAACTTGCGCCATAACTTCTTCTACGAAGTTGTCAACTTTCTTTTCCAGGCCTTCGCCCAGCTCATAACGGACAAAACGGCGGATAGAGATGTTTTCACCGATCGTGCTGATTTTTTCGTTCAGCAGCTGGGAGATCGTTTTGTCTTGGTCTTTAACAAAGGTTTGTTCCAGCAGACAGTGTTCTTCGTAGAACTTGCTGATGCGGCCTTCTACCATTTTTTCAACGATTTTTTCCGGTTTGCCTTCGTTCAGCGCCTGAGCCTTCAGAATTTCTTTTTCTTTTTCCACAGCTTCAGCCGGCACTTCTTCACGGCGAACATACAGCGGGTTGGCTGCTGCGATCTGCATGGCGATATCACGGGCAAATTCCTTGAAGGAATCCGTTTTACCTACGAAGTCAGTTTCGCAGTTGATTTCCACAAGCACGCCAATGCGTCCGCCAGCGTGGATGTAAGATTCAACAACACCCTCAGTTGCAATACGCCCAGCTTTGTTAGCAGCTGCGGAAAGACCTTTTTCACGAAGCAATTCTGCTGCTTTGGTGATATCACCGTTAGCTTCTTCCAGCGCTTTTTTGCAATCCAGCATGCCCGCGCCAGTTCTTTCACGAAGTTCTTTTACTGCTTTTGCATCTACTGCCATTGTTAATTCCCTCCAGATAGTTGTCGTTATGTTGCATTTCCAAGTCTATTATCCTAAAAAAAGGGCAGTGAGAGGTTATCCACCTGCCAACCACCCTTTTCATTTAAGTTCTTGTTAAGTACGGCTACTGCTTAAGCTGTAGTTGTATCTTCGCCCTGGTGAGCTTCAACCACTGCGTCAGCCATTTTACCGGTGAGCAATTTCACGGCGCGGATCGCGTCGTCATTACCCGGGATTACGTAGTCGATTTCATCCGGATCACAGTTGGTATCAACGATAGCCACGATAGGAATACCCAGTTTGCGGGCTTCCGCAACAGCGATGCGCTCTTTACGCGGATCAATGATGAACAGCGCGCTAGGCAGGCCTTTCATGTTTTTGATACCGCCCAGGAATTTTTCAAGACGATCTTTCTCTTTGCGGAGAAGGATAACTTCTTTCTTAGGCAGAACTGCGAAGGTACCGTCTTCTTCCCAAAGTTCCAGTTTCTTCAGACGGTCAATCCGTTTCTGAATTGTCTGGAAGTTAGTCAGGGTACCACCCAACCAGCGTTGGTTAATGAAGAACATGCCAGAACGCTCGGCTTCTTCTTTAACAGAGTCTTGAGCTTGTTTCTTTGTTCCTACAAACAGGATTGTGCCGTTGTCGCCAGCGACGCTTTTTACAAAGTTGTAAGCTTCCTCTACTTTTTTAACCGTTTTTTGCAGGTCAATAATGTAAATTCCGTTTCTTTCAGTGAAGATATAACGATCCATCTTTGGGTTCCAACGACGAGTCTGGTGACCGAAGTGTACCCCAGCTTCGAGAAGCTGTTTCATGGAGATTACTGCCATCTTCACACACCTCCTAAATTTGGTTTATTGTGTGTCTCCTCCGCCGCGTGTCATTTTCCTACAAGACTTTCTTCAGAAGAAAGCACCCCTTGTCGAAATCAACCGGCGTGTGTTTTAACACCGTTTATTACTATAGCATATTAAAACAACGTATGCAACGCTTCATGTTAATTTCTTAGAGCCCCTGCTACGCGAACGTTTACTTCACGGTAATCAGCTTGTCGATGATAGAATCGATGCTTTCTCCCTTAGTAAAGCTGTAGCCGCCATATTGGATTTTTGTATTAATTTTACGGCTGTTGGCGCTTTTGAGAAACTCCGCCTTATCCTTGATCACTCCAGCCTCTGCCAAAAGATCAGCGGTACCGGAGAGTGTTGCTCCTGTAGGGATCTTTACCGGAATCCCGCCTGCTGCCGGTTCGGGTGTGGAGGGAGCTTGTACAGGCGACTCCTTTACCTTCGGTTTCACCGCGGCCGTGGTTTTTGGTGCAGCAGGTGCTGAAGGTTTCGCAGGTGTTACAGCATCGGTTGGCTGTGAAGCAGCCTTGGGCGATGCTGCAGGTGAGGCTTGCGGGGACGCGGAAGGTTGGGCCGAGCCTGCCGGAGCCTTCACGGCCGTATCTCCTGCCGCAGCGGGATCTTTGCCCTGCTGATCCACTTCTCCCTCTGCTGCCGGTGCATCGGCAGCTTTGCCGGTAACGGTCAGGTTCAGCTTGGCCGCTTCCTTGAGCAGCTGCTCTTTGGTCATAGGAGCAGCTCCAGCGGAGATCATCAATTGAAGCAGCAGCGCTCCGCTAATCAGTCCGGCACCAAGGCCAAGCATGAACGAGCGATTCTTGATCATACCGACTCCTCCTGCTTGGCCAGCTGCAGAATCAGCTGGACTTCTCCGCGCTGCAGTCCTGCCGTCTTAGCGATAGAGTCAATAGATTTGCCTTGCTCATGCAGCTCGAACAACCGGGGATAACGCTGTTTTATCGAACTGACAGGTTTGGGTTTGGGAGCAGGCTCTTCAGTTAATGGCTCCTTGACGCTCTGCTCAGCCGTCCCCGCAGCGCTGCCCTTGCCAAAGGCTGCTGACAGCTGGAGCAGGCTTTTTTCCTCGGCGGTCAGCCGGGCATCCAGGAGCAGCGAGCTTTTTTGCAGTTCGGCCACCTGCTCCCGCAGACCGGCAATCTCCTCCTGGAGGGCAGCCCGGTTATTCTGGGACTGCTGCTTGATGCCGCTGACCAGCTGCAGCAAGTTGTCATTATCACGCTCAATGTCTGCCATATACAGCTCAAGCGCGGCTTCAGTCTCTTTTAAACTTTGTCGGTCCGCTGTCTCATTCTTGCTGCGGGCTGGCAGTCTCAGGGCATAGACGATAGCGACAGCGCCAACCAGCACGATGTATACCCATGGTTGCAAGTGCCATATCTCCTTTTGCAGTTCAATTCAATACTATCCATTACAGACTCAGGTCAATGCGGTGCCCCTTATAGGGATGCTCAGCATCGTGAGCGGTCTCCGTCTTTGGAGGTTTGGGCGGGGCAGAATGGCCGCCCGGCTGCTGGCCCCCGCCTCCATGATCGCGCAGAGCCGGTTCAGCGGATTCATCCACTTCACTGCTCCGCTGGGCGAGCTGTTCCGTCTGCTTCACATTCTGCCCGGCCAGCTGCTGCTGATCCAGAGCGGGGCGATGCTGCAGTCCATTTTGAATTTTGCCTGCCTCCGTTGTCCGGGGCACAGCAATTTGGAGTTCCACCGGTTTCAGACTCATAATACCCTCTCCTCCACTGAAATGTTCGCAGCGCTAAGCAGATGAATCCTGTTCCTCCGGTAAACCGCCACTGCTGATCCAGCTCTACAGATTAGGCGTCATGGTTATATCGCCCTCACTGTAAATGAAGGTCACCCGTTCCGTCGGGTCCTTCACAAAGCGGGTATACCTGCCGATAACAATCTTAGAGCCTCCATAGATGGTTTTAATAACCTCTACTCTGGCTCTGCCGGTATCCTCCAGCATTCTTTCAATTTCAAGGACGCGCTCTTTGATTTTTTTCTCCTCACGCATATGGGATTGCTTGGTAGCGTTCAGCTTCACACGAAGAGCCACCTTGTCAGGAGAGAGTTGACCGTTGTTTGCCAGCTGGTTAAGCAGATACAAAGCTTTGTTGGTCTTGTCCTCATTCTCCAGCAGATGGCGCAGCTCCTGACGCAGTTCGTTGATCTCATTTCTAAGCTCGGGAACCACGCCGACCTCAATTGCTGTTGCTGTCGACATGGTGTTGCCGATAGTTCGCGCCACAACGCGTTCACCGGCCTGCACGATGCCCCCCACAATCAATCCCTTCGCACCATTGCACAGGACATCCCTGCCGGCCCTGATATTGGAATGCATCACGCTCTGTGACACGATCACATCCTCGCCGGCGACTACATTCCCGTCCTGGATGAAGGAAACCTTCACATTTTTACCGGCGCTTACAAGACCCTTGTTGTATCCGATAATCCCTCCGGTAATTTCAATGGAGCCTCCGGAGATCAGATCTGCTCCTTCAACCCCGCCCACCACACGGATATCTCCTGCAGATTTGACGGTGAAGCCGGTCAGCACGTTTCCCCGGATCACAACTGTACCCACGAAATCAATGTTGCCCGTGCTGTAATCCACATCCCCATTGACTTCATAGACTGGAAAAACATTAATTTTGCCTTTGTCTGTTAAGGTCACAAGTCCATCGATTGCTGCATACATCGCCGTTTCTTCCTGATCGACCAGCACGTTCTTGCCCACTTTGAAATGAGCCTCTTTGCCTGGTCTGAACGGCAGTTCCTCCCCAGTAACCATCGTGCCGCTTTTTCCCGGTTCTGGCGGAATGATTTTGGCGATAATCTGACCTTTCAGAACATTATGAAGCCGTACCAGATCCTTGTAATCCACTTTCCCATCCGCCTTCTCCAGCGGTTTGCGGTCCTCTTCCAGATCGACGGTGAGTACTATTCTTCCGTCAGTACCATTTACAGCAGGCTCTCCTATTGCAATAGGCACTCTACTGAAAAAATACTCTTCTGGGTTGCTGCTGATGCGTTGAACGATGTCCCGCTGAATCCCGTAGCGAATGTTGTGACTGTGCAGGAAGCTTTCCAGATCTTCAAACGTGCAGGAGAAATTTTCATCCTTCTTAGAAAACTGAAGGTAAGCAATCCCCTTATCCTCCGAAAAGGTGATACTAATATACTGGCTCAAAACATAATGACCGATCAATTTCTGCTCCCCCTTGTCACCGTCGCCCGGTTAGTCGTTTTGCATGAGAAGATCCCGGTTTTTCTCAAGTGTCCCTCTCAGCCGCAAAATAGCTTTGGAATGAAGCTGCGAAATCCGTGAAGGAGACAGTGACATCACCTCGGCGATCTCGCTCAAAGACAAATCTTCATAATATAAAAGGGACACAACTGTCCGTTCTTTCACTGTTAATTTCTCGATGCCTTTGGTCAGGGTATCTCGTAGATAAAATTCATTCACTTTCCGATCCGGGTTCTTGGCTTTATCGTCCACCAATATGGACATACGGGTCTCTGATTCTTCTTCACGGATGGGATCCTCAAGCGAGCATAGCGACATGACCGCCACATCCTGCAGCATATTCTGAAATTCCGGCTCCGTAATGTTCAAATACTGGCTCATTTCCTCGTCACTCACAGATCTCAAGTATTTCTGTTCCAGCTGCTGGTAGGCATCCTCGATTTTTTTGGCTTTTTCCCGCACCGATCTGGGAACCCAGTCACTTTGCCGCAACGAGTCAAGGATCGCTCCGCGCACACGCCAGGAAGCATAGGTCTGAAACTGCAGCCCCCGCTTATAATCAAACTTCTCAATCGCGTCAATCAAGCCCATCACACCATTGCTGGCCAAATCGTCTTTGGATACATTCTTAGGCAGTCCCACTGCCAAACGGCTGGATACGTAGTCAACAATATGGAGATAACTCTCAATCAGCTTCTTTTTGGCTTCAGGATTCCCGTGCTCTTTCCACTGCTCCCAGAGCCCGTCGGTTTCTGATTGAGAAGCTTTATGCTCGTTCAACGGCTTTCACCCTTCCCAAAGTGTAGTCAGCAGGCCCAAACGGAACCCGCTTATTCTTCTTTCAGGTGACGAACGGCCTTGGCCAATTCTTCAGGATCTTTCATAGAGACCAGCTTGGGAGGCTGCATCGGCGTAAAGCCCTCCGCATCCCCGCTTGCCTTTTCCGGCTTTTGCTTCAGCAGATTGATTAATTCTTCATCCTCGCCCGGAGTGCTGATATCGAGCTTGGAGCCAAGTTCCTCAGTCCCCTCAGCAGAGGCCGCCTCGCCGCTCTCCGGAGACCCGGATTGCTTAATAATAAAACCCAATACCCATCTTAAGAGGAAGGCAAGCAGAAACCAGACAATAAAACCAATAATTCCGCGAATAAGACTGGTTCCCAGTAAGTTATGCCCATAATTGGTAAGAAAGGTGAATCCAAATCCAAGCAATCCGAACAACAGACTTAAGAGAATTTTACCCTTCATGGCTATATTTCCTTCGTGCCTTTTTGAACACTGCGGATATACAATATTCCGGTGTTGCAGGCAATTTCTATAGTACGGCCGAAATTTCCGCCAGTATCCTCGGCGATAAGCGGTATGTTCAAGGCCTCAAGAGCAAGCTTGCAGGATTCCACATTACGAGGCCCGATCCTCATGGTGTCACTCCCCCCGGCAAAAGCGAACATCTGGGACCCTCCAGCCATTTTGGCTACAAGACGGCTCCGGACGGCGCCAAGCGCGAGCAAGCGGGATAATAGCTCCGGCAGTGCGGTGTCCGCAAATTTGGCGATGTTCATCTGTCCCTCCCGGGCAATTTCGGATGAGGGCAGCATCACATGTGCCATCCCTGCAAGCTTTTTCCCTGGATCGAACAAAGTAACTCCTACGCAGGAGCCGAGGCCCGTTGTACGAACAAGACTTTCCTCACTGCCTACGTTAAGATCCGCCATACCTACTTTAATAACGCTTTGCTCTTCAATCATTATCGAACGGTACTCCTAATGCTTTGAAGATTTTGGGAAAAGATTCCGGATCGGGAATAAGGAAAAATTGCCCTTCAATTTCGTTTTGCCCTTCAAGAAAAGTGGTATCGATCAGCAAAGCATCATCTCCCATTTGCCCGAACTGCAGCAGACCATAGCTCAGAATCGCTCCAGCCATATCCATAGCCAGCGCAGGGACGGTCGGATACATGGACAGCGAGGTGAAATCCGCAAGAGAAGATAAATACGAGCCGGCCAGAATGTTGCCGATTTCGTTCAGTGCCGACAGCTCCATCTCGCCGAATTCTCCATTGCCTGTGAGCTCAATGCCGGCTATCCGGCTAAGCAGGTTAATTGCCGCCTCCGGTGTCAGGATGAAGAACAGATTGCCCGGTGCTTCTCCTTCAACCCGCAGGAACACAGCGTAGACCAGCTCTTCTGCCCCGCCGACCTTGTCCGTGATTTCATCAAAATTAAGCAGCTGAACTTTGGGGACAGCCATGTCAATCGGTTTGCCCAGAAGCTGTGACAGCGCGGTGGCAGCGTTGCCGGCTCCTATATTACCGACTTCCTTCAGCACATCCATTTTAAAATCCTTGAAGTTTTTGAATAGCTCCACAGGTTAGCCCTCTAGACTTTCCAGCTGCACAATTTCATTCTTGTTCAGCACCTCGGACAAGTTGAGCATGATGAGCAGACGGTCTTCTCCGATTTTGGCCACCCCGTCCAGATACTTCGCTTTGATGCCGCCCACTACATCCGGAGGGGTATCAATAGCATCCTGGTTCAAATCAATCACATCGTTGGCCGAATCAACAATAAAGCCTACTTCCATTTCGTTGACTGCTACGATAATGATACGGGTCTGGTCTGTATGCTCCGCCTCTTCAATCCCGAACCGGCCGCGCAAATCAATAACCGGAATTACTACTCCGCGCAGATTGATAACCCCTTTGATAAAGGAATACGTCTTGGGCACGCGGGTAATCGGCATCATACGCTCGATCGTTTGCACCTTTTCCACTTCGATACCGTATTCTTCAGTTCCGAGTTTAAACACAATCACCTTGATGTCTTCAGCCATGGAATGAACCTCCCTGTTCTATCCTAAATTATTTAATAAAAGCATTCGGATCAATAATGAGTGCGACCTGCCCGTCACCAAGAATGGTGGCGCCGGATATGCCTTGAACCTCTGGCAAATATTTGCCGAGATTCTTGATGACAATTTCGTTCTGCCCGATAAAATCCTGAACGGCCAGAGCGACCAGGCGTTCCCCCTTGCGCACAACCACAATTTCCGTCTCTTCTTCCGTGCTTTCATCATAATCCGGTACAGAAAAGATTTTGCTTAGTGAAACCAGCGGAATATGGCTGTTGCGGAACTCCACCATTTTGTTGCCGTGAATGCTCCGGATCTGAGTATGCTTCACAATGCCGGTTTCCACAATGGACGAGAGCGGTATCGCGTATTTCTCTGAGCCCAGACGAACAAGCATAGCTGCGATAATCGACAAGGTCAGCGGTAGCTGCACTGAGAAATTGGTTCCTTTGCCTTGTGTGGAATAGACCACCACATTCCCGCCCAGTGAGGTGATTTTTGATTTGACAACATCCAATCCCACACCGCGGCCCGATACATCGGAGATTACCTCAGCGGTACTGAATCCCGGTGCGAACAGGAGCTGAATTGCCTCATCATCGGAATAATTCGCTGCTTGTTCCTGCGAGAGAATGCCTTTTTTGATCGCGGACTGCAGAATTTTCTGCGGATTGATTCCGGCACCGTCATCTTCGATTTCGATAAAGACATGGTTGCCGCTATGGAATGCCCGCAGATTAACTGTTCCCGTATCAGACTTGCCGGCAGCTAAACGGTCTTGAATCCCTTCGACACCATGGTCTACGGCGTTGCGCAGCAAGTGGACCAGCGGATCACCGATTTCATCGATAACGGTGCGGTCCAGCTCCGTTTCGGCGCCGGTAACAACCAGATCGATTTTTTTATCCAGGGATTTAGCGAGGTCACGAACCATGCGCGGGAAGCGGTTGAACACGGTATCCACCGGGACCATGCGCAGCTTCATAACAATGTTCTGCAGATCACCGCTGACCCGGCCCATATGTTCTACCGTTTCCGTCAGATCCGTATTCTGAACTTCTGAAGCAAGCTGCTCCAGCCGGACCCGGTCAATGAGCAGCTCGCTGAAGAGATTCATCAGCACATCAAGCCGTTCAATATCCACACGGATCGTACGGGAGGGCGCTCCTCCTGTTCTCACAGGAGCCGGTTTGCCGGTTTCTTCTTTGGCATGTGCGGCAGATGCCGGTGAAGCATTAGAAGCAGGGGCAGCTTCTTTTACAGGGGCAGGCGCTTCGGCCGTAGCCGCAACAGCTTCCTGACCCATCTGACGCAAGGATTCCTGATCCAAGGCTACCGCAGTCACCTTGTCGATCTCGGACAGATTCAGAATCATCGCCTGGATCTCACTGGCTTCCTTTTGGGTTATGTAATAGAGCGAAAAGCTGTAGTCGAATTTCTCCTGCTCTATGTCCTGAACCGAAGGGAAGGATTTGACGACCTCGCCAGAACGTTCAAGGAGATCAAAGACCATATAAGCCCGCACTGCTTTGAGCTGACAGTCCTTGCGGATGGCGACATCGACATACAGCACCTTATGGCCTTCCTGGAGCGACTGCTCCAGAACTGAGTATTGAAACTCATCAAGGAATACGGGAGCTTCCGCTGCCGCTCCTGCAGCCACTTCGGCAGCAGCACCTGCTGCAGACGGGATCTCGCCACGGACAATAGCCTGTAAAGACGCAACGATTGCAGATACATCCGCTTTGCCTTCTCCGCCGCCTGTAATATCCTCGACCATGGATTCCAGAGCGTCCAGACTTTTGAACAGCGTGTCAAAAATGAAATCCTGCATCCGCAGCTTGTTGTTGCGCACTAAGTCCAGAACATTCTCCATTTGGTGCGTAAGTGAAGCCAAATCCTCAAAGCCCATGGTTGCTGCCATACCTTTCAAGGTATGGGCAGAGCGGAAAATAACCTGTACAATACTCAGATCTTCAGGATTTGCTTCAAGCCCCATCATACTTTCGTTCAATGACTGCAGATGATCATTTGACTCATCAATAAACATGGATAAATATTGGTTCATGTCCATGAGCGGGCACCTCCCCTTCAAGTTCGCTTTCCATTATCTTACGGCTTGCACCAGCCTTGGAGCAATTTCTTGCAAAGGCAGGACATGTCTTACACAATGCAATTCCACCGCAGAACGCGGCATCCCGTAAACCACACAGGTTTCTTCACTTTCGGCAAAGGTGGAGGTCACTCCCGAATCATAAAGTGACTTCATCATTCTGGCACCATCGCTGCCCATCCCTGTCATAATCACTGCGTGCCGCTCTAGTGAGGTATAGGGAAGGATGGACTCGAAAAGTGTATCCACCGACGGACGGTGTCCGTTGCGGGCTTCTTCCAAAGTCAGATCAATAGCATATTGGCCGCCCGCAGCCGGAACTACTCTCATATGATAGCCGCCTGGAGCAATGTATGCCGCCCCCTGACGCAGAATCATCCCCTGCTCTGCTTCCGCCACTTCAAGCGGACTGAAAGTATTCAGCCGCTGTGCCAGCGACTTGGTGAAATTGGGCGGCATATGCTGCACAATGACAATAGGTGCTGGAAAATCAGCCGGAATATTTTCAAGAAATGCTTTTAAAGCTCTTGGCCCCCCCGTGGAACACCCGACGGCTACCAGCTTGCGCAATCCCTTATTGGTGGACTTGCGGTCCCCGCCTGCAGCAGAGGATTCAAAATTGGCACCAGCAGTTGGGGTAGCTGGGCGCGAATCCGGCTGTGCCGGCTTGGCCTCCTCTTTGGAACGGTTTCTGGAGGGATCGGATGCCGGCTTGGGAAGCAGCGCGGGACCCTTGGCCGCCCCTGGCGGAAGAGCGCCATCCTGAGTCGTTCTTCCCGGTAAGCTTTTGCCCTTATCCTTTTCTGGAGCGGGGCTCAATTCCGGCTTGGCCTTTGGTTTATCAGCCAGCTTGCGTGGAAGCTCCGGAGCTTTCTTGGGTGATTCCGGGGTCCGTTTGGCAGCCCCGCGCACCGGTTGCGGTGCAGGGGCCGCCTCTGCAGCAGGCAGCTCAGGCACCTTGTATGCGGAAGCCCTGGCTTCCCGCTGCTGGCGGGCAAGCATTGCCTCTTTCATTTGCTCTCTCAGCGATACGCCCACAGCTATAATATCCTGTGAGTTCGATATGGAGGGCTTGCGGATAAAATCAAAAGCCCCCCACTCCAGTGCCAGAATGGTTTCCTTCATGCCCTCTTCATTAATTCCTGAGAGCATGATTACCGGCAGAGGACGCTGCGCCATTATTATTTTGAGCGCCTCCAGGCCGTTCATTTCCGGCATTTCGACATCCATGGTTACCAGATCCGGAGAAAGTTCGTTGACTTTTTCAATGGCTTCACGTCCGTTGGATGCCGTCGCCGCAACCTGAAAGTTAGCATCATTTTCAATTAAATCGGAAATGATCTTGCGCATGAATGCAGAATCATCAACAACCAAAACTCGATAAGGTTTCATATCATTTCCACCTCTGTTCCTCGAATTCAGAACAATTATTCTTTTCGCTTCAACCACTTGCTGATAAATCCCTTGATGCCTTGAACTTTAGTGGTGTCTGCCGAATCAGCGGCCAAATATCTAAGCGCAAGCCTATGCACATCTTTGGCTGCCGAACTGTTCGGAAAAGCCACCGAGAATGGAATCTGTCTCTTTACTGCCTGTACTACATGGGTATCGCTGCTGATATATCCAAGAAAAGAAATATCCAATTGCAAAAACCGGCTTGCCGCCATGCGGATTTTATCACTGGTGGCGCGCGCCTCTCTCTCATCCCCTGCCTGATTGACAATCAGCCGGAAGGAAACCTTCGGGTGGGAATTATTTACAACCTTCATCAGTGCGTAAGCATCCGTTATCGCAGTGGGTTCAGGTGTAGTGACCACCAGGCAGTCATCCGCCGAAGTAATGAATTTCATGGTTTCTTTGGAAAGTCCGGCTCCTGTATCGAAGAGAATAAAATCCATCGTGTCCGCAATTCCGGCGATCTGGTCCGTGAAGTAGCTTAGATCCGCCTCAGACAGCGAAAAAAGCTCGTCCATACCTGAACCGCCTGCGATAAAAGGAAGCCCGTTGGGTCCTTTATGGATGATCTCTCCGATACCCGCTTCCCTTTTCAGTAAATGATAAAGATTATACTTAGTCGATACTCCCATAAGCACATCTATATTCGCCATACCGATATCAGCATCGAACAATAACACTCTTTTGCCCATCGCTTTGAGTGTAAGTGCAAAGTTCAAGGTGAAATTCGATTTGCCGACCCCCCCCTTCCCGCTGCAAACAGTGATAATCCGGGCTGATGACTCACCTCCGGATGCACGTTTGGGTTCCTGGCTGGACACAAGCCTCCTCAGGGATTGCGCCTGATCCATCACAGTCCCCCTGTTCCCAAAATCATCCCGCTAAGCTGATCTTTGGTAGCAGCCAGCAAATCATCGGGTACATTCTGACCGTTGGTTATATAGGAAAGCTTGAGCGGGAAATCATTCAGAACATTGAAGAGCGGACCATAGCTTCCTGTCTCGTCAAGTTTGGTGAAGATGACTTTATCAAGCTGATACCGGCCAAAATGTTCGGCAATCTTTTTCATATCCCGGCTTTTGGAGGTCAGGCTGAGTACCAGAAAGGTCTCACTCTTAAGCTCTTTGGCCAAAAGACTCTGCAGCTCCGCTACGAGCATTTCGTTACGGTAATTCCGGCCTGCCGTATCCATAAGGACAAGATCACAACTCTCCAGCCGGAACAAGGCTCTCTGCAAATCACCAGGAGACTGTACAACCTCCAGAGGCATATTGAGTATAGCCGCATAAGTGCGAAGCTGCTCTACTGCCGAAATCCGGTAGGTATCCGAGGTAATCAGGCCAACCTTGCGCCCTTGCCTGAACAACTGCTCAGCGGCAAGTTTGGCAATGGTAGTGGTCTTGCCTACACCCGTAGGTCCGGCGATATAAACAATCCGCGTATCCGGTGCAATCCCGTTAGCAATGCGCCCGGATAAAAAATCCTCAACCTGAGCGGCCATCCTGACATTGAACTGATCCGGGGCCCAGATGCGGCCTTCCTCATGCCACTGGTCAAAAATATTGCTGATCCACTCATCGACCAGAACGACATCCGTCTCCTGCTCCATCAGACGGTTTCTTATTTGCTCCAGCTGCTCCGGAAGCTCTACAGCACCAGATGAATAACGCGCAATCCGCTCCATCCATTGCTTCATGTCGCGAATCTCCCGCAGCACATCACTTTCCAGTTCAGATGTAGTTGCTGCAGTTAATTTCTTATCCCGGGCCTCATCTATGGATGCCATACTTGCAAGGCTAGCAGCTGGAGCTGAGGAATGCAGCGTTGGAGTTTCCTCAGCTTCAAAATAGCCGTCATCTTCTTCTTCCTTACGGACCGCAGGCAGTACGGCTATACTTCCCTTGTTCTCTAAGGTATCAGATAAAGCTGCAGCAATCTCGGCAAAAGCCTGCTTCGCCGCGGCCTCGTTCCCTGAGGAGGCCGCCCTAGCCGCTGGTTCATTTGCACCAGTTGCTGCAGGTGCCGAAGATGCGGCTGCGGCCTTCTGGTAGGCTTGGGGAACTGCGCTGCGCGGAATGTTCAGCGGAGCAGCCGGTGTCTTTGCAGAAGCTCCGGGCTTCTGGGCGTCCTCAACTGCCGCAACAACCTCAATTTTCTTCTTTTTGAACATCCCCATGAAACCGCCGACTCTGACCTCCTTGGTGCTTAAAATGACGGCATCACTTCCCAGCTCGCTGCGGATGGAATGCATGGCGTCAGGCATCGTGTCGACCACGTAACGCTTCACTCTCATAGGTTCACCACCCCAACGCTTTGGATTTCAATATTTGGCTCCAGCTCACTGTAGGACAACACCGGGATATCCTGCATGGTCCGTTCAATCACCTGACGCAGATACATCCGTATTGTCGGGGAGGTCAATACAATAGGCTGCTGTCCCGATTGAAGCAAACGGTTAATTTGCTCCGTAAGCCGCTGGTATACGGTCTGTGTCGAAACTGGGTCCAGCGCAAGATAACTTCCCTGCTCTGTCTGCTGCACACTTTCGGAGATTTTCTTCTCCAGATTCGGTCCCACTGTGATGACCTTTAGCGTCTCGCCTGTCTGGGAGAACTGCTGTGTAATCTGTCTGGAGAGGGACTGCCGGACATATTCGGTCAGAACATCCGGGTCTTTGGTATAGGTTCCGTAGTCCGCCAACGTTTCAAAAATAGTCACCAGGTCACGGATCGAGATTTTCTCACGCAGCAGCTTGCCGAGCACCTTTTGAACATCCCCGATGGCCAGTACTGAAGGCACAAGCTCGTCCACCAGCACAGGATAATTTTCGCGGAGATTGTCGACAAGTTGCTTGGTTTCCTGTCTTCCCAGCAGCTCATGACCATAACGTTTGATAAGCTCAGTCAAATGTGTAGCTACTACAGAAGGGGGATCAACCACGGTATAGCCTGACAATTCGGCCCGTTCCTTCACAGACTCGTCAATCCATAGCGCCGGCAGACCAAAGGATGGTTCTACCGTCTCAATTCCATGAATCGACTCATCATCATACCCGGGACTCATGGCCAGATAGTGATTAAGTAATAATTCACCACCGCCAACGTTATTTCCTTTAATTTTGATCACATATTCATTCGGTTTTAGTTGAATATTGTCGCGAATGCGAATTACAGGGACGACAAGACCCATCTCCAATGCACATTGCCGCCTGATCATGATAATACGATCAAGCAAATCGCCACCTTGACCTGTGTCTGCGAGAGGGATAAGCCCATATCCAAACTCGAATTCAATGGAATCGACAGTGAGCAGGTTGATTACACTTTCCGGACTGCGCACTTCCTCGATCTGTTTTTCTTCTACCAGCTGTTCCTCTGCTATTTGCTTGCGGTTAGCCTTTTGGCTCATAGTATAAGCTGCATAGCCTAATAGCCCCGCTAGAGGTAAGGTTGACATCACTGTAATCGGGGTGAAAAAACCGAGGAAAGCAATAGTTACGGCGACGATATACAGAAGCTTTGGATATGAAAGCAATTGTCCTGTTAAATCTTCCGCCAGATTACCATCTGATGCTGCGCGGGTAACAATAAGCCCGGCAGCGGTTGAAATCAGCAGCGCTGGAATCTGGCTGACCAGACCATCCCCGATTGTCAACACGGAATATGTCGAAAGAGCAGCCTGGAAAGACATTCCGTGTACAGACATACCGATAATGAAACCGCCAATCAGATTGATCAGGAGAATGATTATACTTGCAATGGCATCTCCCTTGACGAACTTACTCGCACCATCCATAGACCCGAAAAAGTCGGCTTCGCGCTCAATCTTGCGTCGGCGTTCGCCAGCCTGCTGTTCATTAATCATGCCAGCGTTCAAATCGGCATCGATACTCATCTGTTTGCCGGGCATCGCATCCAGTGTAAACCGGGCGCCTACCTCGGCTACACGTTCCGAACCTTTTGTAATAACAATGAACTGCACGACAACAAGGATCAGGAAGACAATGAATCCAATAGCGATTTGTCCCCGGGCAATCCAGCTTCCGAACGTGGCCACAACCTCACCCGCATGACCATCCGACAGAATCAACTTAGTGGTTGAAATATTCAGTGCCAGACGAAACAAGGTTGTGATTAACAGCAATGAGGGGAATATCGAGAACTGCAGTGGGTCCTTTGTATTCATTGCTACTAATATAATAGTTAAGGCTATCGAAATATTGATAATTAGCAGTACATCCAGAAGCCAAGCCGGGATGGGCAGAATCATCATAAGCACAATACCGATAACACCCAATAGAACTGTTAGATCTCTTGCTTTCAATGTCCTCAACCTCCCCCGACTTATCTCCTCTTACCATTAAGCTTGTAAACATAAGCAAGCACTTCTGCTACTGCCTGAAAAAGATCGGCAGGAACGACATCGCCGATTTCTGTTCTGTGAAATAACGCTCGTGCGAGCGGCTTGTTCTCCATAGTTATAACACCATGCTCCTTAGCCAGTTCACGAATACGGAGTGCCACAAAGTCCTGGCCTTTGGCTATAATTTGCGGAGCCTCCATTTTGGATCCGTCATATTTCAAGGCAACTGCAAAGTGTGTCGGGTTAGTGATGATCACATCTGCATTAGGAACCTCTTGCATCATCCGCTGCATGGCCATTCTTCGCTGCCGTTCCCTGATCTTGCCTTTAATGATCGGATCGCCTTCCATTTTTTTGTATTCATCTTTAATATCCTGTTTAGACATTTTCAAGCTCTTCTCATGTTCGTACTTTTGATAAATGTAATCAAAAACAGCCATTATCAAGAGTACCGCCCCGATTTTGATGCCCAGGTTCATAGTCATCTTTGCTGCAAACCGGTAAGCCCCTTCCGCACTAACATGTGCAAGGGAAGCGAAGTTTTCCTTTTCCCCCCAAAGGGTGCTGTAGACCAGATAGCCGATTATCAAAAGCTTGAAGATCGATTTCAGGAACTCCACAAAAGAACGCATGGAGAAAATATTCTTGAAGCCTTTGATCGGATTGATCTTGCTGAATTTTGGAGTCAGCCCTTCAGTGACCATCATAAAACCGACTTCAGCCAAATTTACTACAAGAGCCATCACAAAGGTAATGATGAACAGCGGAGCCAGGATAATTAATATCTGTACACCGTAATGGTTAAACATTTCGGAAACATTCTCAGGAGTCACTTGCATCATCATTCGGTTCTGAAAAACATCCGTATACAGTTTAACAACCCGTTCTTTTATGAACCCACCAAACATCATCAAGGTCAGAAGAGCCGATAACAACACAACCGCACCGGATAGTTCAGCACTTTTTGCAACCTGGCCCTTTTTACGTGCCTCCTGCCGCTTCTTCGGGGTTGCTTTCTCTGTTTTGTCTCCCCCGAAATGCTGAAGATTGAGTGCATAACGTTTTGTTTTCGGCATAACTCTCTCTCCTTAAGTCACCTAAGGACTCTTACCCATAAGGCCCAGCAAATTGTGCATGGACTCAAACATGATGTCGAATAGATTCTGGAACAACAAGGCCAGACTCGGCATTAACAATAGAAGCAGCACAAGTCCTACAATGATTTTGAGAGGAACCCCGATGACAAACACGTTATACTGCGGAGCCGTTCTTGCCAGAAAGGCCAAACCAATATCCGTAAGAAAAAGTGCAGTAACCAGGGGGGCCGACATTTGAAAAGCCAGCATAAATGACTGTGCAAATGAGCGGACCAGAAATTCCGACAGGCTTCCGTCTATCATTTTGATCAACAGATTATTATCTATCGGAACCCATTTATAGCTGTACACAATAGCGTCCAGTAAATAATGATGTCCATTCATGCTTAGAAACAACAAAATGGCAATCATATATTTGAAGTTCCCTATCACTGGCGCTGAGGTTCCAGTCATTGGATCGATAACGTTGGCGATCCCGAAGCCAATTTGGATATCAATGAAGGAGCCGGCAGTCTGAATGACCATAAACATCAGATAGGAGATAAAACCAAGCAGTAAGCCTATCAATGCCTCACGGGCAATCAGCAGAATATAAGTCAGATCCTGGGGAACAGTAATTCCCGTCCCTCCTGAGCTGAAAACGACCAGTGCTACAAAAAAGGAAAGCCCTATCTTAAACGTCGCCGGAATGCTTCTCGTAGAAAAAATAGGAACGACAACAAAAAAAGCGGAAATTCGACAAAAAATCAACAAAAAGACGGGAAAATTTTGAAGCCATGTCTCTATATTCATGCTTTTAACCGATGTACATATTGAGGTTGCCCAGAATTTGCCCGGTAAAGTCTACCAGTTTGGTGATGATCCACGGTCCAAACAACAGTAAAGCAAGCAGCACAGCAACGATCTTTGGAATAAAAGCCAGGGTCTGCTCCTGGATCTGTGTTGTAGCCTGGAATATGCTGACAATTAGTCCTACCACCAGACCAAGAATCAGCATGGGAGCGCTGGTTTCGAGCACTAAATAAACGGCTTGACCGGCTAGACCGATAATAAATTCGGTATTCATCCCTTATGCCTCCTCTTGGATCTCAGGTGTTAAAACTCAAAAGCAGTGATTTAACGACTAAGTACCACCCGTCTACCAGTACAAAGAGCATTATCTTAAATGGCAGTGATATCATCACCGGAGGCAGCATCATCATCCCCATAGCCATCAGGGTGCTCGCTACCACAATATCAATAATCAGAAAAGGTATAAAAATCATGAAACCCATGGTAAAAGCTTTTTTCATCTCACCGATGGCAAAGGCAGGGACCATCACCGTTAATGGAATATCGCTGTACGTTGCAGGTTTGACCGAAGCTTTGTTACCGGTGTAGTTCATAAACAGCAGCAAATCCTTGGTGCTGGTCTGCTTGAACATAAATTCCTTCATGGGATCTGCCGCCTTGTTCAGTGCCTCGGTCTGGGTAATCGTCCCTTTCATGTATGGCTGAAGCGCTGTATCATTCACTTTTGCCAGTGTCGGAGACATGATAAACAAGGTCAGGAACAGGGCCAATCCTACAAGCACCTGGTTAGGAGGCATTGATTGTGTTCCGAGCGAGGTTCTGACAAAGCCCAGAACGATCACAATCCGGGTGAAACTGGTCATTAGCACAAGAAAGGCCGGAGCCACGCTCAGAACCGTTACAAGCAGCAGAATAGAGATGGAGCTGGTGCCGCTGCTTGAACCATCACCGCTGCCCCCAACCTTAATATCAATATTAGGGATAGGATCAGCATGTACAGGGTGTATCAGCAAAGCGCTGAATACAACAAGCAGCAGAAGTGAAAAAATCAGTTTATTTTTCATAAATCCCTCGACTCATCCTTAACCACATCATCCCGGAGCAGCTCTTCCATTTTCTCCTTACGCTCGGGTGCGAGCGCAAGCTTGGATTGCAAAGTCTCATAGAAAGAGGATGTTTCATTAAGTTCGATTTCCTGCGATGGCACTTCTCCGCGAAATTTGGCTCTAACCTTAGCAAAAAACGGCCCAAGAAAGTTATTCTGTCCTGCAGATTGATCCTCAAATGCCGAAATGATCAGCGCTACCTCAGCCGGATCGGTGATTTTATCCATCATGGATATGTTCTCACCGACCCCGATCAGATAGAGGCTGCCTCCGAGTTCAATAATCTGTATAGACTTGTTCGGCCCGAGGCCCAAAGCGCCAAGTGTACGGATGGAACGCCCGCTCATCAAGGTCTGATTGCGGCGTCCCAGAAAACGGATAAGCAGCACTATGAGCACAACAATTACCGCAAGGACAAAAATAACGTTTAATAAATTCAGCAGATTGTTACCTGTTCCCAGCGGTTCTACACTGACTGGCATAATTGCTTGTTACACACCCAGTGTTTTGTTGATTGCTTCAATAACACGGTCTGCCTGGAAGGGCTTCACAATAAAATCCTTGGCACCCGCTTGGATTGCATCAATGACCATAGCCTGCTGACCCATGGCAGAACACATGATGACTTTGGCGTTGGCATCTACTTTTTTGATTTCTTTTAGGGCGGCAATACCGTCCATTTCAGGCATGGTGATATCCATCGTGATCAAATCCGGACGCAGCTCCTTGAATTTCTCAATAGCCTGTGAACCATCCTGGGCTTCACCCACAACCTCAAATCCGTTCTTCGACAAAATGTCACGGATCATCATTCTCATAAATGCTGCATCGTCCACGATTAGAATTCGGTTAGCCATTTTTACAAAATCCTCCCTAAGTATGCTTTATTGTAGTTTTTGAATTCGGTCCCACTGGCTGACGATATCCGTAACGCGAACTCCGAAGTTTTCGTCGATAACCACGACTTCCCCTTTGGCAATAAGCTTGTTGTTAACCAGAATGTCTACAGGCTCACCGGCCAGCTTGTCCAGCTCAATAATAGAGCCTTGCGACATTTCCAGAATATCTTTGATCTGCTTCTGGGTCCTTCCTAATTCTACGGTTACTCTCAGTGGTATGTCCATTAATAAATTCAAATTATTTTCGTCAATATTTCCAAAGGCTCCGGAGCTTAAGTTGGCAAACTGTACCGGCTGCACATTTACATTGCGGTTCGGTACGGACTGCTGTGGCGGAGCCTGTTGGTAAGGCACACCTTGAGGCGGCATTCCATACGGAGGCATCCCATAAGCCGGCATTCCTGCAGGAGGATAATAATATCCGCCCTCGGGCGCACCCGGGTATGGCGGCGGAACCGCTCCAGGCTGTGCTGGAGGAGTCTGCTGCACCGGCGGCGCTGGAGGAGGTTCATAAGCTGCTGCCGGTTTAGGCGGAGCCTCTGCCGCAGCTGCTGCCGTTTCTTGTTCCGACTGTACATCGCCAAGAAGCATAGATACCATATCTTTGGCGAATTGTACCGGAAGCAGCTGCATAATTGTAGAATCAATCAGCTCCCCAATCTTGAGCCGGAATGAAATCTGGATCAGTGTTTCATCACCCGGAAGACTGCCTACGCCTTCTCCGCTGGACATATTCAGGATATCGATACCCGGAGGCGAGATATTCACAAAGCGGTTGAAAATGGTCGACATGGATGTAGCCGATGAGCCCATCATTTGGTTCATCGCTTCCTGGACGGCACTGATATGAATTTCATTCAATTCTTCGTCCTTAGGTTCACCTTCACCGCCAAGCATCAGATCCGCGATAACCTGTGCATCCCTGATTTTGATAACCAGTGAGTTGATGCCCTGAAAACCATCCACATATTGAACATGCACCGCAACATGCGGTTTTGGAAAGGCTTCTTCGAACTCATCACGGGTGATGATGGATACCTCAGGAGTAGTGATGTCTACCTTTTTGCCCAGCAAAGTGGACAGCGCAGTCGCTGCGCTCCCGAATGTGATATTTCCGATTTCTCCCAATGCGTCCTGCTCAAAGGGGGTTAAGAAATCATCCACCGTCTTTGTCGAAGGAGCAATTGGTCCTTCCGCAGACTGTTTGAGCAGAGCATCTATTTCTTCTTGGGATAAATAATCTTTACTCGTCAAAATCTTCAACTCCTTCGCTGACTATCTCGTCTATTTGCACAGCTACACGCTCTTTAATCATCCCAGGACTTCCGATGAATTTCAGCTTGTCCCCCACCTTGATTGACAGCCCGGAGTCAACAGTCCTGTTAAGAGAAATAACGTCGCCGACGCTGAGCCCGAGAAATTCAGCAATGGATAAGCTCGATTCGCCCAGCTCGGCCACAATCGGCAGCTGTGCTCGATGAACTCTAGACCGGATTGCCTCAAGCTCAATCTCATCGCGCACCTTCTTTTCAGAAACAAACCATTGGTGAACGGACAGCCTCGACATAATTGGCTCCAGAACAACGTGAGGTATACACAGGTTGATCATCCCGGTCGTGTCGCCTATTTTGGTGCTTAGTGAAATTAGAGCAATAGTTTCGTTGGGCGATACGATTTGCATGAATTGAGGATTGGTTTCCAATGCCTCCATGCGGGGACTGATATCAAGCACTGTTTTCCAGGCTTCCTGCAGGCTCTCAAAGCATCTGCTGAAAATCCTTTCCATTATTGTAGTTTCAATTTCAGTGAGAGTACTGATTTTGGAAGGTGCCGTTCCAAATCCTCCCAGCAGTCTATCCAACATGGCAAAGGCGATGTTCGGATGCACCTCCATAACCATCCGGCCTTCGAGCGGTTCCGCTTCGAAAATATTCAAGATCGTCATTTTGGGAATGGAGCGGATAAACTCGTCATAAGGGAGCTGCTCTACTTGAACGACATTGATCTGCACGAAGGTACGCAATTGGGCCGAAAAGTATGTCGTTAGATAACGGGCAAAGTTATCATGAATCCGCGTAAGACTGCGGATATGATCCTTTGAGAAGCGCACAGCCCGTTTGAAATCGTAAGAGCGGATTTTCTTCTGGGTTTCCTCTTTTTTAAGTTCGTCGGCATCCATTTCACCGGATGATAGTGCGGCAAGCAGAGCATCAATTTCGTTTTGTGATAGTACATCAACCAATTCAATCACCCCCCTATCAAAGAATTAATCCTCCAGCAGTTACATGGAAGCTAAAACAAAATCAGTGAATTCAAGCTGAGTGATCGTGCCCTCAGTCAAATTCTTGTTGATTATATTCATCAGCTTGCTGCTGAATTGATCTTTGCCGCTTGCCCCGTTCAGATCCTCAGGCTTGGCATCGGCAATCGCCTTGATAATAAGCGGAGTAATTTTAATGGCTTTTATCTTTTCGAATTCTTCCTTAGACTTCGCTGAATCCAGCTGGAACGCGATGTTTACTTTAAGGATATAATCGGGATCGGCAGTATTAGTTTTGATATCAGTGATTTCCGCCGTTAATGCGACGATTTCATCCGCGCTGAGCTTTTTGGTCTCCACGCTCTGAACTGCCGTATTCACGTCATTCGAATCACTGGGAAAGATCTTATCCATTAGTAAAAAAGCAGCTACAACTATAAGAGTTATTGCTAATAAAATTGTGATGAGCCACGGCAGCATCTTTTTCATGAAAGCTCCTCCATTGACTGGACTTTAATGGTGGCAGCATATGTGCCAATGTCCCTGTTATAATCTCGGATCTTACGGATGACTTCATCGGCCTTTTCCAGCACGATCAGCCTTTTGCCGGTTACGAGCGTAATGTACGTATCCGGACTTTCTTCTACCATCTCTACCAGTAAAGCATTTAAAAACATGGGTGTACCATTCAATCGGGTTACCGAAATCATAACAGGCCTCCTAACAAAAAATAGGGGGAGGAGTTCCTCCCCCACGACTTCGCAATAACCTTTACGCCAAAAGACGAAACGTTACCATTATACAGCAAGTTTATGATTATGGCCCAAAAAATTAACGCTTGAGGTTGACGACTTCCTGCAGCACTTCATCAGAGGTCGTGATAATGCGGGAATTGGCCTGGAACCCGCGCTGGGAAACAATCATTTCTGTAAACTCACTGGTCAGATCCACATTGGACATTTCCAGCTGGCCGGCAACTATGGCTCCCGTCCCCTCTTCAGTATTGTTGGCAGTTGTTGGAGCAAGCGCTCCATCAGCATTCGCGTTCAACGTCATCCGATACAGATTGCCGCCAACCTTTTCCAAGCCTTGCGGATTGCTAACCTTAGCTACCCCGATTTTCGTATCCGAATCGATGGTTCCGTCTTGCAGCGTTTGTAAAACTGAACCGTCAGTGGAGATGGAAAATGCGGTAGTACCCTCATTCAATTGAATAGGTTCGCCAGTGGAATTAAGCACATGGAGACCATCGGAGGTCAGCAGGTTGCGGGCGGAATCCACATGAAAATCGCCGGCGCGGGTAAGGAATGGCGTTTCCTGTTCGTCACTGAGCTTCACCAGGAAAAACCCGTCCCCATCAATACGCAGGTCTGTCGGATTATTGGTGGTCATTGCGCTGCCGGCCAAGTGCATGGTGTCAATGGAGCCAATGCTGACTCCAAGCCCAATCTGCTTGGCGTTCACGCCGCCCTGGCCGCCTTCCACAGGAGCAGTAACCCCGGATACCGTCTGGCTCATAATATCCTTGAACATGACGCGCCCTGACTTGAAGCCAATGGTATTCACGTTCGCAATGTTATTGCCGATTACGTCCAGCTTTGTCTGGAAACCGCGCATTCCGGATACCCCTGAGTACATAGATCTTAACATTATTTGTCTTCCTCCCGGATTATGGAGTTCTTAGACTCCGAATTTGTCTGAATGAATTCGCGCTATGGCCGCTTCAGTCGGTCGGCAGCCATTCCGGCTCTCCAGTTAGGACCAGCCGGTCTAAGAGATGATTACTGCACTGTCAATATGTGTAAACACATTGTCCTTCATGGAATTGCCGTCCATAGCAGTCACTACGGTACGGTTAGCCACACTGACGATCAAAGCCATGTCTTTCATTAATATTAGGGATTCCTTGCTGCCTTTGGCTGCTGCCTTGTCCACTGCGGACGAGATTTGGTCCAATTGCCGGCTTCCAAGCTCTATTCCTCTTTGTTCCAATCGTTTGGCTGCATGATTGCTGAACTTCAGTATGTTCTTCTGCAGCACGCTCTCAAATGAAACTTCTGAATTCACAGGATTCTTAGAGCCAGCCGGCCGCTGAAGTGTTGACGGATGTACGCTGGCAGGATACAGCTGGCCTATCGTAAGCCTGTCACTCATGATCCCGTCCCGCCCTCTGCAGAACCGTTACTGTCATTTGCATTCTCTACGGGTGCAGCTGCATTCTGGATTTGCGTGACATCGGTCAGCGCAATTTTTTCTTTGCCCACAACTGCATACTGCACGCCGTCTTTGACAACGATAGACTCGACATTCCCCGATTTTGACTCCTTAGTCGTTGCATCCATCCAGGTAATATTCTTGCCAATCAGTCCCGATACCGCTCCAAGCGACTGATTCATCGCTGTCATTTGTGTTGAAATATTCATTAGTTGTTCTACCGAAGAAAATTGGGCCATCTGCGCGATAAATTCCTTGTCCTCCATCGGCTGCATCGGGTCCTGATTCTGCAGCTGGGTGATGAGGATCTTCAGGAACTGGTCCTTGCCGAGTGTTGAGTTTCCGGTAGTTTTCTTGGTGCTGTCCGGCGCTGTGTAATTCCACTGATCCGGTGTTGAGATTGGTGGTGTAGTTGATGCCATTTTTGTTCACCTCGCTTGTTGATTGTTATGCCTTGGCTGAGAAACTTCCACCTTGCGAACGGTTATCCTGCTGCGTGCCGGCAACCCATTCTTTCCATTCGCCATTCAGCTCAGCGGCAAGTACCGCATCACTGATCTCCTCCGTGCGTTCTTTGGATCGTCTTTCCTGCTGCTGACTGCCGGAACCGGCTCCACGCCCCTGCTGGCTGCCATTATATTGGGACTGCAGCGGTGTATTGTTTTGGGTAACCTCCAGTTTTTCAACCTGAAGGCCCTGATGCTGCAATGCTGATCTGAGCTGGCTCATCTGCTGTTCCAGCATATCTTTGGCTCCGGCATGCTCCGTTAAGAACTGGGCAACCAAATGGCCGTTTTGCATTGTGATTTTAACATCCACTTGCCCCAGATTCTCTGGGAACAATGTAATTGTTGCCTCAGCCACTCCGCCTTTTTTGACAATCTCCAGCTTGCCTGTAATAAACGAAGTCATCTCATTAGCGAACTGATGTACAGGAACCGGCGGTGTCTCTGCCTTAAGCGGTGCAGTAATTCCTCCTCTTAATGACAGCTGCCCGGCAGTTACGACTTCATGGCTCTCTTCGGAAGGTTTTGCCCCGGCCAAGACTTCAGTTTCCGCTCCATTCTCAGAAGCATCTGTTGGTAAAGCCGCCTTAGCCTGTGGTGCAGCAATTAGATCTGCCGAATCATCTGCCGTTACTGTTGCAGTTGGGACCGCTGCTCTATTCTCAGCGGGTGCTGCAGTAGCAGGGCTGGTGCGGATGTCTGTATGGACTGGAGTTTTTGCTTTTACATCCACATTGGAATCCGTTTCGGACACTGGCTTCAACACTACTGGTGTAGCGTCAGTGCTGGCAGCCGGTTTTGCCTTAGCTTTATTGTCAGGAACCAACGTATCAGCCAGAATCGCTGTAAAATTATTCAACAGGGTAATTCCCGCTGAAGATGTTTGTTCATTCCCCTCTGCGGCGGCTTGCTGAATCAGGCTCACCAGACTGTTAAGCTCGTCCTGGACGGCAAAGCGCAGCGTCTCCGGGTTCTGTGCAAGTGGAGATAGCGTCTCAGCAGAGGCACTTCCTGCTTCGGCGGTTCCCTCAGTTGGAGCGCTTCCCGATAATAGAGCCGATACCTGGAGCAGCCATCCTTGAAGTGCAGCTATCAGAGCAGGTTCACTGCTAATGTCTTCATCCAGCTTCTCCACATCTTCCGTAAGTCCCTGCAGCAGCTCGGCGCTTTTGGCTGTATCACCGGTGCCTGTGTCTTCACCAGCTGCTTGTACGGCGTTCATAAGGCCTTGCAGCAGTGAAGCCAAATTCCCCAGTACCGCCGGCGCTGCCGTTTCTGTGGCCTGTACTGCGCCCATACTCTGAACAAGAGTCTGGGCAAAAGGTGCGGCCGATGCTGTTCCAGCAGCTGTACCCGCGCTTGCAGAAGTTGATGTCCCTGTGACAGCAGTTTTATTTCCGCCACTCATTGATTGAAGGACTAAACTCATTTTTTCACCTCCTCTCCAGTGTTATTTACCGCCCATCAGCCGATTTACAACCTTAGCTGTCTGGGCACTGTCATTCTTGGTCATCTCCCCCAGAATTGAAGAGCGGACAGTGTCACTAACCGTATTAAGAATCGTGATCACTTTGTCCGGACTGATCTTGTACATTGACCCCAGCAGGGTTGCCGCATCAGCAGCAGGCATGCTGGTGAATGTCTGGTTCAGCTTCTCTTTATCCAGGTTATTAGTTGCTGTGGTTTTTGTTGAAGCTCCCGCATCCTGCTTCAGCCTGGATTGAAGGGCTGCAATAGCCATATCGGTTGAATTTGTAGTTTCTTTTAGCTTAATGGAGACATCTGCAGCTTTTTTGGGGTCCATTTTTTCTAAAATAGCTGTTTTGCTGGCATTATTCATCACACTAAAGATTTGCACCATTTCATCTGTGGTCAAATTCTCCATGATTGGCGCAGCTTTGGAGGCCTTCATCCCTGCATACAGCTTGGCCAGCTCTTTCACCTGCTTCACATAGGGATCTTCCGTCTCGTCTGTACCTGCTTCTGCAGCCGCAGCTTCTTCCTTCATACCGTCAATCTGCTTCTGCAGCGCTTCAGCTTTGGTGGCCTGAGCCGCAGTATCTTCATTCGCCTTCTTAAGCTGCTCGCTTTGTGCCGTCAGCTGAGACTTAAGCTCCTTGATCGTCTTATCAGAGCTTGCTGCCTGCTCTTCAGCCTGCTGCTGCGGGTCGGCTGCTTCATCAGCAGATTGCGGCGGGTCAGGCACCCACTTCTCCACAACCGGAATCTTGTTCGCAATGGCCAGAACGTTGTTCCGGATATCCATATTAAACAGAGTTAACAATACCCCAAGCAGGACAAGCGTAAAGATGATCGGTATCATCAAAAATAAAAACCGTTCAAATTTACTAGCTGACCCTTCAGTTTCAAATTCCATATCATTGTTAGCCACTAGCGGAAACCTCCTGGGTTAGAGGGATTTCATCGCGAAGCGGACGGTAGCCATCTCATCCAGTTCGTTTTGTTCCCGTAAAATCATACTTTGCTGAAAAGCGGTCTGGGCTTTGTCTTTAGCCTTCAGCCACACCTTCTCATCCAGCACTTTCGTGCTGAGGTGATCCTGCTTATGCCGGACTTCAATATGTGCACGGCTGATATCCGAGTGCTTGCGTGCAATGCAGTGGTCCAGATAATCGACGTAATCCTGCATCTCACGCAGCTTGGACATCGGTGTTTTTTGTTCAGCCGCATGCTGCAGTGCCAGCATCAGCCCGCGGCGTTGCTCCAACAAGTCCTCAAGACATTTTTCCTGGGCCTGAAGTTCTCCGAGGGCGCTTGAGAGCATCCACTCTGCCTGTGTTTTTTCATTTGCTTTCAAGTCCACGACTTTTTGAAAAGTGTAATGAAATCTCATGATCAATCAACTCCTTGAGAACTGGGAAATTAAAGACTCTTGGACCTCGGCCAGCGTGACCTTTTCGTTTACCTTCTGCTTGGTGAAATTCCATATGCTGTCAATATAATGCATAGACTCATCGATCTGGGCATTGGAGCCTCTTTGGTAAGCGCCGATGTTGATCAGATCTTCCGAATCCTTGTATACAGCCATGAGCCGCTTCACATTCTCAGCCGCAGCGATTTGTTCCTCTGGAGCAATATCCTTCATGACGCGGCTGATGCTGGAGAGAACATCGATGGCTGGAAAATGACCCTTATTGGCAATATTCCGGTTCAGCACAATATGTCCATCCAGGATTCCGCGTACTGCGTCAGCAATAGGCTCATTCATATCGTCACCGTCCACAAGCACTGTGTAAAAAGCGGTAATCGATCCGGTAGGTCCGGTTCCGGCCCTCTCAAGCAGCTTCGGAAGGCTGGCGAACACCGAGGGAGTGTACCCTCTCATTGCCGGCGGTTCTCCAACCGCCAGTCCCACCTCACGCTGCGCCATTGCATAACGGGTAACTGAATCCATCATCAGCATGACATTCAAGCCCCGGTCACGAAAATATTCGGCAATCGTTGTGGCAATGAGTGCGCCTTTAATGCGGATAAGCGCCGGCTGGTCAGAGGTGGCAACTACAACGACTGACCGTTGCAGTCCTTCCGGACCGAGGTCGCGTTCAATAAAGTCCAGCACCTCTCTGCCCCGTTCACCAATTAAGGCAATGACATTCACATCTGCAGAAGTATTGCGGGCGATCATGCCCATCAATGTGCTCTTACCGACCCCTGATCCGGCAAATATGCCCACACGCTGGCCTTTGCCAATGGTGAGTAATCCGTCGATGGCTCTGACTCCGATACTGATCGGCTCATGCACCCTGGGGCGGTTCAGCGGATTGGATGGAATGTTGAACGTTGAACTGTGCGGCATACGCGCCGGAATGAGCGAGCCATCAAGCGGCTGTCCCAGCCCGTCAAGAACTTTGCCGAGCAGCTCTGAGCCAACCTGTACACTAAGAGGCTTGCCTGTACCCACAACATCACAGCCCGGTCCTATGGCTTGCAGCTCGCCTAACGGCATCAGCAGCACCTTGTTGTCGCGAAAGCCTACAACTTCAGCCTGCAGCGGCTTGTTGCCTTTGGACGGATAGATATAGCATACATCACCGATACTCGCGTCCGGTCCTTCCGACTCTACCATCAGCCCGATCACCTGAGTAACTTTGCCATTAATTCTGACTGGGTCAAAATTCCGCAGCTGCTCCTTATACCGTCCGCTGTCAAGCATCGTCTTCCCCATTTCTGTTCTCATCGGTATCCAGTGCTATCCGGATCAGCTCTTTTTTGATTTCAGCGAGCTGTGTATCAATTCGCGCATCAATGCTTCCAAAAGAAGAACGGATGACGCAGCCGTGGTCCCTTACAGTTGAGTCAGGCAGAATTTGCAGTTCCGCCTGTGAATCCACTGCCAGTGCCAGTTCTTCCCTGGCCGCATTGACAAAGGAGAACTGTGCCGGGGACACACATAACGAAATCAGTCCCTGTTCGCGTTTACGGGCAAGATTCTTGCGAATCAGATCCATGGCAAATTGCGGCTCCACGGTCAGCTGCTTGTCCACAATTTTCTCGGCAATATCACAGCTAAGCTCTACCAGAAAAGGCTCAGCCTCTTGAATAATAACTTCTTTGGCCCGGTAAGCCTCCTGGAGAACCTGTCTTGCTTCCTCCATCATTTCGGCCATTTTCTGCGCCATTTCCAGTTCAGCCTGTGCCTGCCCTTCCTGGTATCCCTGTTGATAGGCTTCTGACTTGACGGCCTCGACAAGATGCTCATCCTGTTCCCTGCGCTGCCGCCACCACTCTTCTGCCTCTGTCCGTGCCGATTCTACAATATTCTCAGCTTCCTGTGCCGCGTCTCGGACCTGTCCTTCGGCAAACTCCTGTGCATCCTTCAGCATTTGCTTGCGGGCCTGTTCCGCCTCTTCCTTGGCAGAATCCTGAATATGCACCTCGCCTGCCGCTTCATCCGAAGCAATCGACTCCTCGGTCAGGCCTGCATACTGCCTGGCTTGTTCCAGCCGTTTGAGAACATCAACCGGAACATACTGTGAATGTTTGATCAGCCTAGACAATGATGTCATCTCCTCCGCCACGGGCGATGATTATTTCACCTGACTCTTCGAGTCTGCGGATCGTTCCTACGATGCGTGTCTGAGCTTCCTCGACATCACGCAGCCGTACCGGACCCATATATTCCATTTCTTCGCGGAAGGTTTCGGCCATCCGCTTCGACATGTTGCGGAAAATAACGTCCCGCACTTCCTCGCTGGCCACCTTGAGCGCCAGCTGCAAATCGGCATTTTCGATATCGCGGATAATCCGCTGGATCGAACGGTTGTCCACGTTGACGATATCCTCGAAGACAAACATCCGCTTTTTGATTTCTTCAGCAAGTTCCGGATCCTGAATTTCCAGGGAATCCAGAATCGTGCGCTCCGTACCACGGTCAACACCGTTCAGAATCTGCACAATTGATTCGATACCGCCGGCATTCGTGTAATCCTGAGTTACTGTAGCAGAGAGCTTCTGCTCCAGCACCCGCTCAATTTGAGTAACGACCTCCGGTGAGGTGCTGTCCATAATTGCAATTCTTCTGGCTACCTCAGCCTGCTTCTCCTGTGGTAGCGAGGACAGAATGGATGCCGCCTGTTCAAATTGCAGATAAGACAAGACCAGCGCTATGGTCTGTACATTTTCATTCTGGATAAAGTTCAAAATCTGATTAGGATCAGCCTTCCGGGCAAAATCGAATGGCCGTACCTGCAATGTTGCCGTCAGGCGGTTGATGACCTCCATCGCCTTGCTTGAACCAAGCGCTTTCTCCAGAATTTCCTTGGCGTAATTGATACCGCCTTGTGAGATGTATTCCTGCGCGAGGCAAATTTGGTGAAATTCAGCCATAATGGACTCTTTTTCCGCACTGTCTACCTTACGGACATTGGCGATTTCCAGAGTCAGCTGTTCAATCTCCTCGTCCCTCAGATGTTTGAATATTTGCGCCGATACCTCGGGCCCTAGTGTGATTAGCAGGATAGCCGCTTTTTGACGGCCGCTAAGCGCCTGCTGAGTGGCTTTTGCCATTAGTTCACCTCTGTTCATCTGCTAGCCAAGTACGCAGCAGATTTACGAATTCATCCGGCTTCTTCTTGGCCAGACTTTCCAGTTGCTTGCGAACCTGACTTTCGTTCGTCATGCTATCCATATTAATGGACGGGAACTCTGTAGGAACCTGAAGCGGAATATCTTCTTCCACCTCTTCTTCCTGCTTCTTGCGGCTGCGGTAGATCATGTAGCCGACGCCTGCGCCAACCAGCAAAGCAGCAGCAGCAATTGCCCAGATCATCCACGTTGCAAGCCCGCCTGAAGCTGCATTGGCATCCGTACTTCCAAATTGTTGGGAGTATACCGAAACTTTTTTGGCTAAATCTGCGTCTGTATAAGAGACACCTGAATCCGCCAGAGAAGCACGTACGATATTCACCAAAATGTTCTGAATTGCTGCTGATGTAGTATCATCCAAACTATTTTGTCCGGTAGGTGGTTCAACAGCAACGTTTATGGTTAAATCTTTAACAGAGTAAGGACTTGCAATAATATCTTTAGTGATATGGTTCACTTCAAAGTTTCTTGTCTCCGAAGACTCCTCAGATGAAGAAGTTCCCGAGCCTGTATCCGATGGATAACCCGCAACATCTTGCGAGCCTGTACCTGCAACTCCTCCGGTAGTGTTTCCCTGACCTGAATAGGTATTGCTGATAATCTGCGAGCTGATCTCAATCCCTTTCATATTTTCCGCATCTACCGGTGTGACCAGCTTCTCCTGGCGATTCTCCTTGTCAAAATTCAACTGTGAGAAGACCAGAACGTCCACTTTATCCGGACCTGTGAGTGTACTGAGGAATTGTTTTACATTCTTTTTAACTTCCTCCTCAAATTTCTTTTTGAGGGCAAAGTTTTCTTCGACCTGGCTGGAAACTCCCGCCTGCCCGCCCTTGGCCGTCGGCATTAATTCGATTTCATTATTGGCAATCGTAATGTTGTCGATCGGCAGATTCGGAACTGCGGTCTTCACTAGGTTGAAATAACCGTCAATATTGTCTTGAGTAGGTCTAAAGCCAGGGTCGAAGCTAAGTACCACTGATGCTGATGCCTGCTCCTGATTCTCTTGTGAGGCAAATACGGTTTCCTTAGGCAGATTGATCAGGACCTTGGCATCCTTGATCCCCTGCATACGTCTCATAAGCTGCTCTACTTCACCATTCAATGCATTGTTATATTTAACATTGAATTCGCTGTCTGTAGTGCCGATCATCGATGAGGACTCGTCGAAGACCTTATAACCGATGGAACCGCCTTGTACAATTCCCTGCGAACCAATGTCCACTTTGACGCGGGCTGCATCCGTACTTGGCACGGAGATACTTTTGCCATCAGGACTCAAGCGGTAAGAAACTCCGGCAGAATCCAGATACTTCATTACACCGGCCGAATCAGTACTGTCCAAATCCTGAAAAGCCACTTCGTATTCTGTTTTTGATAATTGCATCGTTAAGACCACGATTATGATTATGATGATAAACAAGGTAGAGAAGAATAGTATTTTCTGTTTACCGCTGAATCTGTTCCAATACTGGGTTATCTTTTCCCGGTACTGGGCAAATCTTTCATTCACAGTGTCACCCCATCCGAAACTTAGCTAGGATTATTTAGATTTGAGTTCTCATAATTTCCTGATAGGCTTCTATTACTTTGTTCCGGACTTGTGTAGTCAACTGCAAACTCAGCAACGCCTGTTGGGAAGAAATCATAGCTTCATCAATATTGACCTCACCCAGGACGAACTTGTTACTCATATCTTTTGCCTGCTGTTCTTGATTTGCTACCTGATCCAAAGCATTCTGTAAATAAGCGCCGAAGCTCTGTCCCGAGCCTTCTGGTGGTAATGACTCAGCGGCTGATGTTTTCATGGCGAGCGGCTTGATAGCCTGCGCTCCAATGCTTAAATTCTGTATCAACAGTTTCCCTCCCGGTAGGTTCTAAATTTTACCGCCCGATTTCGAGCGCTTTGGTTACCATACCCTTCGATGCATTAAGCATCGTGACATTGGCATCATAAGATCTGGACGTAGACAGCATGTCCACCATTTCTTTCGTTATATCCACATTCGGCATATATACATAACCATCAGCGTCCGCATCCGGATGACTTGGGTTGTATACAGGCTTCAGAGGAGAAGAATCTTCGATAATCGACTGTACCTTCACACCCTGACTGCCGCCGCTGTTCATCTTGGAATTCAAGATGTTGGAGAAGCTGTCGTTCTGGTTAGTTTCCAGTACAACCAATTTCCGCCGGTAAGGTACTGCCTTGCCATCAACCACTGAAGCTCTTGTTGTCTCTGCATTGGCAATATTGGAGGAAATCACGTCCATTCTCAGCCGCTGGGCGGTTAATGCTGAAGCACTAATCCCAAAACTGCTGCCAAAATTCATTGTTTGCTACCTCCCTTCAACTGCTGTTCGCATCATTCTGATCTGGCTGTTCACTTGCTCTACATATGAATTGTACCTGAGCTGATTCTCTGCGCTTAACGCCTGCTCCCGGTCCATATCCACATTATTGTCGTTATTGTTCATAGAAGTTGTTTCATCGGTACTGACTGTTGCCGTTGGTACAATTGTACCTGTCCCGAATTGGAAGTGCCGGGAATCTGTCACCTTCGCATTAAGTGTGGACTTAAGACCGTTCTCCTGCTGCTGTAAATAGCTCTCAAAATTAACATCAGAGCGTTTGAAATTCGGAGTGTCGGCGTTGGCTACGTTATTTGCCAGGACACTTTGTCGTTTGGCGGCGGCATCAAGGCCTCCCTGTAATCTTTGAAAACTGACGCTGTTCAATAAACCCAATGGAAATCCCCCTTCCAAAGCTTTTGTTCTGAAATGAATTCCACAAACCTCTTAAGAATTCCTGCTTGATTCGACAAAAAAGGATAAAATTCTTCCTAACTTACCGAATATAGGTCGAAAGATGTCGATGGACGAAATAAATGTCAATCTCACATACATTGATTCTCTTAGAATTTGTATATTATTACAATAAGAAATAAGCCCTATCTTTTCTGAAAAGAGAGGGCTTAAAGCATGTTTTTTCAATTTTTTGACATTTTAGTCCCAAATTCTCCGGAAAAATAACATTTTTTAGCACGAAATCCCCCGGAATGGGGGATTTTTTGTAAAGGACTAATTCCAAATGCCTAAATTTTAATTATTTTGAAACTTGTCGCATCAGAGAATATATTGGCTTAAATCGCGGTCCTGTGCGATTCCTGCCAATTTTTCACGCACATACTCCGGAGTGATGACCATCGTTTCTAAAGTCAGCTCCGGTGCTTCGAAAGATAGGTCTTCCAGCAGTTTCTCTAGAATAGTATGAAGTCTTCGCGCACCGATGTTCTCCATATTTTGGTTCACTGAGGCTGCAATCCGGGCAATTTCGTAAATGGCTTCTTTTTGGAACTGAACTTCAATATTCTCGGTTTGCAGCAAATTGACATATTGCTTCGTTAGCGCGTTCTCCGGCTCAGTCAGAATAGACACGAAATCCTCGAGCGTGAGGCTGCTCAGTTCTACGCGGATCGGGAACCGGCCTTGGAGCTCTGGGATCAGATCGGAGGGCTTTGCCACATGAAACGCCCCTGCGGCCATAAACAGCACGTAGTCCGTCTTCACAGGGCCGTATTTGGTCATTACCGTAGAGCCTTCGACAATAGGCAGAATATCTCGCTGTACCCCTTCCCGGGATACATCCGGTCCGGAGCCCTTGCCTTGACTGGCTACTTTGTCGATCTCATCGATAAAAATAATCCCCGACTGCTCCGCACGTGCCACCGATTCCTGAATGACATCATCCATATCGATCAGCTTTGCCGCTTCATCCTGAATCAGCACTTTCCGGGCTTCCCTGATCGGAAGCTTGCGCTTCTTGGTCCGTTTGGGCAGCAGGCTGCCGAACATCTCCTGCATATTCATCCCCATCTGATCATTGCCCTGGCCTGCGAACATATCCAACATAGTAGGCGCAGTGTCTTCTACATCGACCTCGATGATGTCATCCTCCAGCTGGCCAGCCAGCAGCTTGAACTTGACTCCGCGGCGGCGCTCGCTGAGGCTTCCATCTTCGGCATCATCTTTGGCATCTTCAGCTGTATTATTGTTTCCGCCGAAAATCATCTCAAAAGGATTCCGCTGTGACTTATTTTTCGATCCTCCAGGCACCAAAATAGAGACGATACGTTCATTAGCCAGTTCTTCTGCGCGATCTTTTACCTTTTCGGTCCGCTCCAGCTTTACCATACGAATGGAGGTTTCCACCAGATCGCGGACCATGGACTCCACATCCCGGCCCACATAGCCAACCTCAGTAAACTTGGTCGCCTCCACCTTAATGAACGGAGCATTCACCAGCTTGGCCAGACGGCGGGCGATCTCGGTTTTGCCGACACCGGTCGGTCCGATCATCAGAATGTTCTTCGGAACAACCTCATCCCGCAGCTCCTCAGACAGTAGACTGCGGCGGTACCGGTTGCGGAGTGCGACAGCAACCGATTTCTTGGCCTGCTTCTGTCCTACAATATACTTGTCAAGCTCTGCTACGATTTGCCGGGGTGTAAGCGATTGATTGTCCATTGTGACTTCCTCCCTCTTTCTTGGGCACCGTGCCTATAGTTGTTCAACGATAATATTGGAATTGGTATACACGCATATTTCGGAGGCAATCTGCAGCGCTTCTCTGGCGATCTCCGGCGCGCTCAGATTAGACGCGTGTCGTTTCAATGCCCGTCCTGACGCAAGTGCAAAATTACCGCCGGAACCGATGGCAAGCACATCATCATCCGGCTCAATAATTTCCCCGTTACCGGAAATCAGCAGCATGCCCTCTTTATCCATCACAATCATCAAGGCTTCCAGCTTGCGCAGGATGCGGTCCTGGCGCCAATCCTTGGCAAGCTCAACGGCTGCACGCTGCAAGTTGCCATGATGCTCTTCCAGCTTGCCCTCAAACTTCTCGAACAACGTAATCGCGTCAGCAACCGATCCCGCAAAACCGGCAATAACCTGTCCCCTATATAGCCGGCGGACTTTTCTTGCTGTCGTCTTCATGATGACACTCTCACCGAATGTCACCTGGCCATCCCCGGCAATTGCCGCCTGGCCATTATGTCTCACCGCACAAATCGTAGTCGCATGAAAGCTAGGTAACATAATATACGCAACCTCCTAAAAGTTTGTAGCGCAACTCCTTGAAATATCTTCTTACAAAACTTTATTCGAAAGCAAAGTCGTAGGCCCGGCGTTCTCCGGTTCTTTATATGCAAGGCCGGTACGTGCCGCAAAACCGGCGAGACTATCCAGGGCACGGTGAGCGAGCAGCTCATTTTTTTCTTTTTTACTGCGGATTCTTTGCTCCGGCTTCGGCAGCAGGCCAAAATTGGCATTCATCGGCTGGAAATGTTCCGGGTCAGCAGACGTGATGTAAGCAGGCATGCTGCCCAGCACCGTATCCTGCGGGAAAATAAGCCCTTCTTCTCCAAGCGCTGCTCTCGCGGCGTTCATGCCCGCAATCAGACCGGATGCTGCGGACTCGACGTAACCTTCAACCCCGGTCATCTGACCGGCAAAAAACAGCCTTTCCCGGCCCTTCATTTGATAGGTGGGATGCAGAAGTTTCGGAGAATTAATAAATGTATTGCGGTGCATTACCCCATAGCGGACGTATTCGGCATTCTCCAGGCCGGGAATCAGTGAAAAAACCCGTTTCTGTTCGCCCCATTTCAGATGTGTCTGAAAGCCGACCAGATTATACAGGGTTCCTGCGGCATTATCCTGCCGGAGCTGCACAACCGCGTAAGGCAGCTTGCCGGTATGAGGATTCATCAGCCCTACCGGTTTCATCGGTCCGAACAAAGCGGTCTGCTTGCCCCGCTTCATCATGATTTCAATGGGCATGCAGCCCTCAAAGTAAATCTCTTTCTCAAAATCTTTGAGTGCAGCCGTCTCAGCCGAAATCAGCGCATTATAAAAACGGTCAAACTCCTCTTCCGTCATCGGGCAGTTCAGGTAAGCAGCTTCACCCTTGTCATAACGGGAGGCCAGATATACTTTGTTCATGTCAATGCTGTCTTTCTCCACGATGGGAGCGGCAGCATCATAGAAGTAAAAGTACTCTTCACCTAGCAGAGCTTTGATTTCAGAAGATAATGCAGGGGATGTCAGCGGACCGGTGGCAATCACAACGATCCCTTCCTCCGGTATATGCGTAAGTTCTTCATTTATGACTTCCACTAGGGGATGATTATGCAGGGTAGAGGTAATTTCACCCGAGAACCCGTCACGGTCTACGGCAAGCGCACCACCTGCGGGAACCGCATGGCGGTCAGCTGCACCCAGCACCAGCGAATTCAAACGCCGCATCTCTTCCTTCAGCACCCCCACCGCGTTGCCCAGCCCGTTGGCGCGAAGCGAATTGCTGCACACCAGCTCGGCAAATTGATCGGTATGGTGCGCTGGTGTCTTCACAACGGGTCTCATTTCATAGAGTCTCACCGGGACTCCGCGCGAAGCTATCTGCCAAGCCGCTTCACTGCCTGCGAGTCCGGCTCCAATTACTGTAACCTTAGCTGTATCAGTCAATTTCCTTTCCTCCTGTAGAGACATTTATTCTGCCAGTTCTTCGCCCTCAAGCACAGCCTCTGTGTGATCGCAAGAAGTGCACTGCAGCTTTGTCCCCTGCTTGCTGCGCTTCTCTATCATCCAGGAGCCGCAGACCGGACACGGTTTAGCGGATGGTCTGTCCCATGATACAAAATCACAGCCAGGATACTGGTCACATCCGTAAAAAACACGGCCTTTTTTGCTGCGGCGCTCCACAACCTTGCCTTCATGGCATTTCGGGCAGCTCACGCCAATATCCTTGACAATCGGCTTGGTATTCCGGCAATCGGGAAATCCGGAGCATGCCAGGAATTTACCGAACCTTCCCAGCTTATATACCATAGGCTTGCCGCATTTCTCGCACATTTCATCCGAAACTTCATCTTCAATTTCGATTTCTTTCATTTCTTCTTCTGCAAAGACCAGCCGCTTCTCAAAGGACGTGTAAAATTCAGCTAATACTTTCACCCAATCTTCTTCGCCATCCTCCACATGGTCCAGATCGCCTTCCATATGCGCTGTAAACTCTACATCCAGAATCTCCGGGAAAAACTGCTCCATCTGCTCAATAATCAGTTCTCCAAGCTCGGTCGGCATAAATTTCTTTTCTTCAATGGCTACATAACCACGTTTCTGGATGGTTTCAAGTGTCGGGGCATACGTACTTGGACGGCCTATGCCGAGCTCTTCCAGCGTCTTCACCAGACGTGCCTCAGTATAACGCGGAGGCGGCTGTGTGAAATGCTGCTTCGGCTCAATTTCCTGCTTGCTCAGATCATCGCCCGCTTTGAGCGGCGGCAGGAACTTTTCCTCATCCGTTGTGCCGTCATCATTGCCTTCAACATATACCTTCATAAAGCCCGGAAAAGAGACTTTGGAGCCCACGGCTCTGAAGACAGCTGTGCCTGCGGTGATGTCTACCGAAAGCGTATCAAGAACCGCCGAAGACATCTGGCTGGATACGAACCGTTCCCAGATCAGTTTATACAGACGGAATTGGTCACGGCTCATGTACTCCTTGACCATCTCAGGTTCACGAAGCGCGGAAGTAGGACGGATGGCTTCATGCGCATCCTGCGCTCCGGCGGCCTTCTTGGAATACTGACGAGGCGCCTCGGGAACGAATTTCTCACCGTATTTGGCCAGAATCAATTCCTTGGCTTCTTCCTGCGCAGTTGCGGACAGCCGGGTCGAGTCAGTACGCATATAAGTGATCAAACCCACGGTTCCCTCTTTGCCCAGTTCAACGCCCTCATAGAGCTGCTGTGCGACAGACATGGTTTTGGCGGCACGGAAGCCCAGCTTGCGCGCAGCCTCCTGCTGCAGGGAGCTGGTGGTGAAGGGAGCCGAAGGATGGCGCTGTCTTTCTTTCTCTTTAACCTCACTTACTTTAAAAGCAGCATCTTTAATGGCATCCAGCACTTCTTTAACGTCATTTTCGTTTCCGAGTTCTTTCTTCACCCCATTCAGCTTGTGGAACTTAGCTTCGAACAGTGCATCCCGGATGCCCAGCTTTGCAGTAATGCTCCAATATTCCGTAGGAACAAAAGCCGAAATTTCATTCTCGCGGTCCATAATAATCTTCACGGCAACAGACTGCACGCGGCCGGCTGACAATCCTTTTTTGACTTTCTTCCATAATAGCGGGCTGATCTTGTAGCCGACCAGACGATCCAGAATCCGCCGTGCCTGCTGCGCGTTCACCAGATCCATATTGATCTTCCGCGGGGTCTTGAAGGCATCCTTCACAGCCTGCTTCGTGATCTCATTAAAAACGACCCGGCATTCCTCTGAGTTGTCCAGCTCCAGCGCATGCGCCAGATGCCAGGCAATCGCTTCACCTTCGCGGTCCGGGTCAGCCGCCAGATAGACTTTTTTCACTTTTTTCCTGGCGTCTTTGAGTTCTTTCAGAATAGAGCCCTTGCCGCGGATCGTGATATACTTGGGACTGAAATCATTCTCCACTTCTACCCCGATCTGACTTTTCGGCAAATCTCTGATATGCCCCATTGAAGCCTTCACGATATATTTACTGCCTAAATATTTGCCAATTGTCTTCGCTTTTGCCGGCGATTCGACAATAACCAGCGCATCCGCCATAGGTTGTTCCTCCTAAAAGTGATCCTTCTATATTAAATTACCTTATAAATTGCCCCTGGTAATTGTGTTACCGCTTTTTTTATGATTAAAGATAACAGAACTGAATGCAAATGTCCAAAATCCCATCCCGTCCTGAGCAGCAGCTCATCCAGTGTAAAAGGGCCTTGATGCAGTATATGGTATAGGTGAGACTCCTCACTTGTCAATTTCTTTTCCCTGAGCCTGTCCTCTTCCCGGGAGAATTCTAAGGCATTTCCCTCTTGATTTGCAGCCTTGCAAGGCAGGTGGGACTGATATTCTTCAAAAATATCCGCAGCTCCCGTTACGAGCTTTGCCCCTTGTTTTATCAGATCGAGCGCGCCCCTGCTCTTGGGTGATGTAATCGGTCCCGGTACGGCGAACACATCCCTTCCTGCCTCTAATGCGGCATCGGCGGTGATCAGCGACCCGCTCCGGATATCCGCCTCTACAATAAGCGTGCCCAGGGTGAGGCCGGCAATGATCCGGTTGCGCCGGGGGAACAGCCCCGGATGGCTTTTGGTGCCCAGAGGATACTCGCTGATAACCAGCCCTTGACGTGAAATCTCCTGTTCCAGCTCTCTGTTCTCAGGCGGGTATACCCTGTCGAGACCTGTCGCTACGACGGCTATGGTGCTGCCGGCTTTTCTGAGAGCAGTCTCATGGCAGATACTGTCAATTCCCCGGGCCAGCCCGCTCACTACCGTGAGCCCCGCCATACTCAGCTCCATGGCCAGCATTTCCCCTACCTTGCGTCCATAGGCTGTCGGTACCCGGGTCCCAACCATAGCGATAGCAGGGCAGCTCGCCAGCTCCACACGGCCCCTGTAATACAATACCCACGGGGGCTCCGGTGATTCTTTTAATAATTCAGGATAATCTTCATCGAGCAAAGTTACCGCCGCTACACCGCTTTCCTTCATTAAATTGCTGCGTGTATAAATCCACTCCTGATTAAAATCAGCAGCCAGCCAATGAGCTGTTTTCGCATTTATTCCCAATCTCCCCCAATCCTCAGAACTACAGAAAAATGCATTTTCCGTCAAAAGTCCCTCCCGGCATATTCTGTCGATAGTTTTCCAGCCAATGCCCTCTACTTCATTGAATCCGATCAGCAGCTCGCGTGGTTCCATATGTACTCTCTCCCTTCAAAAAATGGCTGAACGCCAAAAAAGCAACCTATTATCCCCATAAAGAGGACAAAAGGTTGCTTACCTTATAAGCTGATTATACCTAATTTGGACGCAAATGTATTGTGAATTATTAGTGAGTCGTAAAAGCGTTCAGAATACCGCGTTCTTCCAGCACCTTGACAAGGGTTGAGCCCATTTCGGCAGGAGTAGGCGCCACTTTGATTCCGCAGGATTCCAGCACCGCGATCTTCTCACTCGCTGTCCCTTTTCCTCCGGAAATGATGGCCCCGGCATGGCCCATCCGCTTGCCCGGAGGCGCGGTTACTCCGCCAATAAAGCCGACAACCGGCTTGGTCATATTTTCCTTGATCCATTCAGCCGCTTCTTCTTCCGCAGTACCGCCAATTTCCCCAATCATAATCACGGCTTTGGTTCCCGGATCTTCATTAAACAGCTTCAGAATATCGATAAACTCCGAGCCTTTTACCGGGTCACCGCCGATACCGACCGCTGAAGACTGTCCGATTCCGCGCTCAGTGAGCTGGTGAACCGCCTCATAAGTCAGCGTTCCGCTGCGTGATACGACACCTACATAACCAGGCATATGAATATACCCCGGCATGATGCCTATCTTGCACTCACCAGGTGTGATCACACCAGGACAGTTAGGACCGATCAGTACGGTAGAACGTCCTTCCATAAAGCGGGAAACCTTCACCATGTCCAGTACGGGGATTCCTTCAGTGATACAGATAACCAGTTCAAGACCGGCATCCACGGCCTCCATGATGGAATCTGCGGCAAAAGCCGGCGGGACATAAATTACGCTTGCTGTCGCACCTGTAGCCGCTTTGGCCGCAACCACAGTATCAAATACAGGCAGACTGACCTCTTTGCCATTCTCCAAAGTGATGTTTACAGTAGTTCCGCCTTTGCCGGGGGTAACCCCGCCTACCATCTGCGTACCGTAATCCAAAGCTCCTTTGGTATGGAACAAGCCGGTAGAGCCCGTGATCCCTTGCGTGATTACCTTCGTATTTTTATCTACAAGAATGCTCATGCTATAGTCACATCCCTACTTAATTTGGTGGTTACACAAGAGCTACAATCTTACGGGCCCCGTCCGCCATTGAGTCCGCAGCAACAATATTCAGCCCCGAACCGGCAAGAATTTCTTTGCCCAGCGCAACATTGGTGCCCTCAAGACGCACTACAAGCGGTTTGGTCAGACCGAGCTGTCTGGCAGCTTCCACTACCCCGCTCGCAATTACATCACAGCGCATGATCCCGCCGAAAATATTGACGAATATTCCATTCACCTTGTCATCAGACAAAATTATTTTGAACGCCTCGGTAACTTTTTCTGTAGTGGCACCGCCCCCTACATCCAGGAAGTTGGCCGGTTCGCCGCCGTAATATTTGATAATATCCATCGTAGCCATGGCCAGACCGGCACCATTCACCATACAGCCGATGTTCCCGTCAAGGGCGATGTAGCTGAGATCGAATTTGGAAGCTTCAATCTCCTTAACATCCTCTTCATCAAGATCGCGCAGCTCAAGGATATCCTTGTGGCGGAACAGCGCATTGGAATCGAAATTCAGCTTGGCATCCAGTGCCATGACGTTACCATCTCCGGTCACAACCAGCGGGTTAATTTCGGCAATGGAGCAATCCTTATCCACAAAAGCTAAATAGAGCGCTTGCATGAACTTTACCGCTTTATTCACCAGCTCCGTGGGAATCGCAATGCTGTACGCCAGTTTACGGGCTTGAAAAGTCTGCAGTCCTACTGCAGGATCAATTATTTCCTTGAAAATCTTCTCCGGATGTGTTGCCGCAACCTCTTCAATCTCTGTTCCGCCTTCCTCCGAAGCCATCATCACTACACGCCCGGAGCCACGGTCAACTACAAGTCCGATGTAGTATTCCTTAACAATCTGGCAGCCTTCTTCAATGAGAAGCCGTTTCACTACCTTCCCTTCCGGACCGGTCTGATGGGTAATCAGCGTCTTTCCGAGAATCTCTTCAGCATACGCCCGAACCTCTTCGCTTGATTTGGCGACCTTCACGCCTCCGGCTTTGCCGCGTCCGCCAGCATGAATCTGCGCTTTTACCACTACCACCGGGGTCCCCAGCGATGCTGCGGCTTCCACCGCTTCCTCCACTGTATAAGCTACTTTTCCGTTCGGTACGGCAACGCCGTACTTCTTAAGTACTTCTTTTCCCTGATACTCGTGGATATTCATACCGGAAGCCTCCTAAAGTATTGCGGCGGCTATGCAGGCAACCTGCTGCCATTCCGCTTTCCGTTTTGATTGTCCAAAGCCGGGTCCAGACCGGTGAATTAGAGCAATATCCCGGTCCATACAGAATACCCATGCCGCATGATCCTGACCACGGCATAGGTTTCTGTCCATGGCATCCCGGGATGAATAACCAGTGTGATCCGATTTTCACCCAGAGCCATAATATGAAACCCAGAATATTGTAACATGTTTTAAAAACGCTTTCCTTAAAAACTTTCATGATTTATACATACATTTTCGCTCAATTTCATGCCGAAATGCGAACGATTGCATTGACTTTACACAAACAAGCTATTTCGCAGTCTGGGTATTGGCTTCATGAACACGGGCAAGCAGGTCCTTGAATTGACCCAGAAGACCGACAAATTCATCTGCCGACAGCATGGTTCCTTCCGCCATTTTGCCGGGGATGCACGCCGCTTCACTCTTCAGCTTCCTTCCCTGCTCGGTAAGTGAGATCAATACCTTCCGCTCATCCTGAAGCGAGCGTTCGCGGAGAATCAGACCGGCAGCCTGCAGCCTCTTCAACAGCGGTGTTAATGTACCTGAGTCCAAAAAAAGCGCCTCACCCAGCTCTTTAACCGTACACTGGTTTCTTTCCCAGAGCACAAGCATTACAAGGTATTGCGAATACGTGAGGCCAATCTTGTCCAGATGAGGCTGGTACAGCTTCGTAAATTCACGGGAACAGGCATAAATCGTAAAGCACAATTGATTTTCAAGCAGCAGTTCGGGGGTTGTATTTGTCTCTTGCATATTATATTCACCTGCCTTTATGGCATTATTTTATCACAATTCCTGATTAATATCATGTTAATAGCGAAAAATATATTGACTATTATTTTAATTGTGTTAAATTAAGTTGTGTAAAATACAATAACGAATGAACGGGAGCGATTCATTATGATGACTATTCAACAGAAAATGTACGAAACCACAGTAAAAGCAGTAGGCGGAAGAAACGGCTATATCGAATCCGAGAGCCCAAAACTGAATCTTACCATCAGCACTCCACGGGAAATGGGCGGCGCCGGCGGAGAAGGCACCAACCCCGAACAGCTGTTTGCAGCCGGCTATTCCGCTTGCTTCGACAGCGCGCTGAATATGGTTGCCCGTTTGGGTAAAGTAAAAATTGAAGGCAGTGAAGTAACGGCTACCGTAAGCTTCGGCAAAGTTGAAGATGGCGGATTCGGCATCGCCGTGAAGCTGGATGTCCTGGTCAAAGGCGTTGATAAGGAAACCGCAGCCCGGCTGGTGGAAGCTGCTCACGGGGCATGCCCTTACTCCCGCGCAACCCGCGGAAATATCGTGGTCAAGCTGAATGTGCTGTAAGAAAGCCTGCTGCACATCTCGTTAACATAACGCAAGCCACCCGTCAAAACCGGGTGGCTTGTTTGACTATATAAATATATATGATCTGATTTCACAGCGTTGTCACTCATCCATTACAACCTGCCGGTCCAGATTACGGTATTGGACAGCCTCGGCAAGATGTGCAGAGCTAATATCCGCGGCACCTTCAAGATCGGCAATCGTACGGGCCAGTTTAATGATCCGGTCATGTGCACGCATGCTTAACCCGAGATTTTCCAGGATATCATTGAGCAGCTCTCTGCCGTCCTTCTGCAGCCTGGCATAATGGCGCAGAGCCGCTCCTGAAAGCTCGCTGTTCCAGGAGATCGGAAGACTTCTGTAGCGTTCCGCCTGAACAGCCTGCACCTTAAGCACTTCAGAGCGCATCTCTGCCGAAGATAATGAAGGGCCTTGCCCCTCCCAGTCCGTTGGACGGGGAACATCCACCTGCATATCTATCCGGTCCAGGAGCGGTCCGGAGATTTTGCCGCGGTATTGTGCGATCTTCGCCGGACTGCAGGTGCATCGCAGATGTGTTCCGGTGCTTCCCAAATACCCGCAGCTGCACGGATTCATAGAACAAGCGAGTAAAAATTGTGCGGGAAATGTAAACGACGCCCGGGCGCGGCTGATCGTGACTACCCCATCCTCCAGGGGCTGGCGCAGCACTTCCAGCACATTCCGGGAGAACTCCGGCAGCTCATCCAAGAAGAGAACACCGCGATGCGCCAGGCTAACCTCACCCGGTTTCGGGACCCCTCCGCCCCCAATCAGCCCTGCCGCCGAGATCGTATGATGCGGAGACCGGAAAGGGCGGCTGCGCATGAGTCCGCTGCGGGCATCCTTCAGCTTGCCTGCGGCGCTGAATATTTTGGTCACCTCCAGCGACTCCCTGTCGCAAAGTTCCGGAAGTATGCCTGGCAAGCGTTTGATCAGCATGGTTTTGCCTGTTCCGGGCGGACCGATCAGGACAATATTATGCATTCCGGCAGCCGCAATCATCAGTGCCCGCTTCACATGATTCTGTCCAAGCACATCACTGTAGTCTTCCTTCATTAGGTTTTCTACGGTGCTGCATGAATTTGACTGCTTATATTGAGCGGTGTACTTCAAGTGTTCTAAGGTTAGCACATTCACCAAAGCTTGCTCCTGCACAGCTGGGCCTGAACTAACTGTAACAGGAAAAGGAAGCCCGCTTTGCAGCGCAGGAGATGGCACCACCGAAGACTCCGCAGCTGCCGCGGATGGTATTTCCGGTAAGCAGCCAAAACCTGCAGCATCGGATGCTTTCTTCGGCTCCGGCTTATGCTGTTTTCTTTTGCGGGGCGCATACAAAGGTTCACCCTTTGCCTGTGGCAGGGGCAGCTCCCGCAAATGCTCTGCAGCATAGATCGTCATTCCGCTGATCAGCGCCGCTTCAGCAGCATTGCCTGCAGGTACAAGCACAGCCGTAAGGCCAGCACGCCTGGCCGCTTCAACCATGGGCAGAACTCCGGTAACCGGCCGCAGACTGCCATCCAGCGCCAGCTCACCGATGAGCAGCAAATTTTCCGCATCGGGCATAACCAGCTGACCGCTTGTGGTCAGGATGCCGAGCGCGATGGCCAGATCAAAGGCGGATCCCTCTTTGCGGAGGTCAGCCGGAGCCAGATTGATTGTGACGCGCTGCTGGGGGTAACGGTAGCCGCAATTTTTGACGGCGGCGCGCACTCTTTCTACGGCTTCTCTAATGGCTGAATCCGGCAATCCGATAATACTCGTCTGCGGCAGACCGTTCGCCAGGTCAATTTCCACACCAATCATCACTCCTTCAATGCCGTACAGGCATGCGCTGTGCATTTTTCCATACATAACAAAAAACACCTCTTCCCCTGAAATACGCCCACATGCAGGCGGACTAGATTCAAGAAAAAGGGTGCTTCCTCAATTTCCCATCAACTCTATTATCCTCAGTATACTTAGCTTTCCATGCTATAATCAATAGCTGGGGTCAAGCAAAAGCAAATTTTAATAATTACATAAATATGCAAGCTGTTTTAGCAAAAAAATTCGTCAGCTTTCCTCTTTTACTACAACCCTATCTGTGATTTGAGAAAAAGACAGAGGTGTATAGTCCCAGTGTTCTACGCAAATGTTAAAATGATTGTTCCCCTCATACTTCTGGCCATGAATATGCCCATGCACATTCACGTAAGGCATATGCTTGTTCATATACATCGGTTCATGCGAGAGAAAAAAGAAATCCTTATACACTATAGGGTATTCACTCACCTCATTAAACCCGGCTTTCAGCCACCAGTTCCGGCCTCGGCTGCGGTCGTGATTGCCAAGAACCAGAATTTTATAACCATTCAGGGAAGAGACGATATCCCGCGTGCGTTCCATGTTCAAGAAAGAGAAATCCCCTAAATGAAAAACTGTATCTTCTGCACCGACAACAGCATTCCACTTCCCGATCATGACCTGATCCATTTCTTCGACACTGCTGAAGGGACGGGACTCAAAATCAATAATCAGCTTGTGTCCAAAATGCTGGTCTGAAGTAAAGAATACATCTGGCAATCTGCTCCCCTACCTTTCAATCGTTCCAGTTCCGTTTGGCAGAGCGCTGGCTGTTCGTATCCAGCTTAATCAACTCGGCCAACGGAGGTACTTCCTCATGCTCAATCAGCCACTGGCGCATCTCCTTGATCGCTTCCACTTGTCCATTGCCTTTGTCGCGCCAGGTCAACAGCTCAATTACCCGAATCACAAGCGACAGCAGGCTGCTATTGCTGCTTTGGGTCTTTTCGGCACGGATTTTTTGAAATAAGGCTTCATTTTCCCAGTCAATCAATATCTCCTCCGCTATGGCGGGCCGCATAACGGTAAAAGTCTTGTTACACTTGCTGCAGCATACAACGGATACAGGCTCTCCGTCCAGCTCTACTGCGATTTTGTTGTCACAATATTGGCAAGTAAAACTTACCTGTATATTAAATGGTTGATTTTTCACTCGGACAGCCCTCCTCATGGTGGCATTAAAAAGTTACAATAATGTTTACCCATTTCCTCGAAGAAATGACCCATAGTGCGGAGGTTAAGTCAAGACTAAATGTATAAAAAGACAACAAATGGTAAAAAAAACTTAAAAAGCTTCACGGATATGGTGAAGGGATGTGATTCCCAAGTCTTCATTCAGCATCACCGTGATGACGTCAAAAGAAACCCGGCGCTCCTCCTGACTCTTCATATGCAGATATACCTGGGCTGTGGCCCGGACCTGACGGATTTTACGTTCATCCACAGATTCCTCCGGAGTCCCCTGAAGCGGACTCCCGCTACGGCTGCGCACTTCAACAAAAATAAGCACCTCACCGTATTCAGCAATAATGTCCAGTTCCCCGCTGCGGCAGCGCCAATTCCTGTCAATAATCTTGTAGCCTTGGGCAGACAAATATTGGACAGCGGCTTTTTCGCCGGCTGCCCCTTTTTGCTTGCGGGAATAAGCCTCTTCAGGCGGACCCCCGCTCACTTCAGCCTCCGCTCTGCGGCAGCGCGGTCGCTCTGGTACACATAGCTCAAGATTTCGGCCACCAGCTGATACAGCTGTGGAGGAATCTGCTGGTCAAGGTCAAGCTTAGACAGTACTTCAACCAGGGCGGCATCTTCCTGCACGGCCACTCCGCTGTCTTTGGCCATCTGCAGAATCCTGTCCGCCACTGCACCTTGTCCTTTGGCTACAACGACCGGAGCTTCACTCTGACCAGGCGAATACTTCAGGGCTACCGCTTTTTTGAGGTTTGGAGAAATTTCATCGGCAGGCTCACTCATATGCGGTAATCCACTCCTTTATAGGAATCCGGCACATAATCAGCCAGCTTGCCTGCATGGCCCGCAACAGAAGCAGACGCTGCGCTTGGCTGGGGCAATGGTTCCGTCCGCAGACTCAACAGCTGATAGCCTATCGATTCCACTGCTGCGCCAATCTCATCCTTGCGTTCTTCCAGCAGTTCCAGCACCCAAGGCGTATCATTATGCAGCTTCAGACTGACGATCCTGTCGACCACCTGCACATCTACCAGCGTCTGTCCCAGCTGCTTCATATCCAGGTCAAACCACAGGCGGCAGTTCGCCGCATCGAGCTCGCCTCTGCGGCCCCGTCTCGACTGGATATGGACGGAAGCCGTTTCCTGCCCGTCCGGCCCCCGCAGCGGCAGGAACATCGTCACCTGCGCGAACGGAGCCGTACGGTCAGTATTCAGGAGCAGCTGCTGCCCTGTGAGCTGCTGCACCAGCTGGCCTGCGGCTTCCTTGACCGCAGGCGGCACCTCGCTGCTGCCCAGCACCTGCAGCAGCACGCCCTTCAGCGTATCGGCGGCTGTATCCCCGCCTTCAGCCGCACTGGCCAGCGCAGCCTGCGGCAGCGCTGCCTTTGGGGCATGCCCCGCCGCGTCGGCGGGCGGGGCCACGGCCAGCTGCGGCTGCTGCTGCGCGCCGCTGCGAACAGCCTGCTGCTCGTGCTCCGCACCGAGCAGCTTCAGCACCCGCCCCACCCACGACTCCGTGTCCGTGGGTGCTGCGGGTGCGGTGCCCGTCTGCTGCGCTACAGCCGCAGACGGGCTGTCCCCGCGCTGCCCGGCAGGCGCGGGGGCCGGTTCTTGCCCCGCCGCCGCTGGCGGGGCTGTGGTGCCCTGCTGCGGCTGCGCAGCCGCAGGGGCAGGGGCTGGCCCCGCCGCGTCAGCGGGCGGGGCTGCGGCGAGCTGCGGCAGCGTGCCGCGCAGCTCGGTGAGCACGCCCTGCAGCTTCGCGAGCAGGGCGGCACCCTTGCCGGCAGCAGAGGTTTCTGCTGCCGGCACTGCACTACGTTCCGGCTGCGGAACGGAACGTGGTTCCAGGCCTTCTGCCGGTTCAGCAGAAGGCACAACACCACCCGCTGCTGCAGCTAATCCTGCAGCGGACGGCTGGGCATTACCCGCCTTCGGAGCCGCCGCTGCTTCCGCAGCATCTCCATCCACTGGCGGCTGCGCCGGAGCAACCCCCGTCCGGTTAGCTGAAGCCGCAACCGGCGGCTCTGCATCGGCAGTTGGATTGCCTGCCGGAGCTGCAGCTGCATTCCCGGCAGGCGGCTCTGTTTTTAGGGCGCCTGCCGGTGTCTTACCGGGAAGTTCAGCCGCCTCATCGGCAGATACAGACTCCCCTGGAGCTGCTGGTGCACGTGAGACATCAACACCCTCTGCTTGACCAGCTGCCGGAGTTGCCGGAGCTGCCGGAGCCGCAGCCGTTCCGCCCACAGACACTGCCGGGGCAGGAGCCGTTCCAGCACTAATAGATGATGCAGGCTGGCTGGAACTGCCCGGTGCTGTACTTCCGCCTGCCGTATCGTTCTCCTGCTGCACCCATAAGCCAATCGCCGTTTCAAGCTGAGCCACAAGCTGATGCAGCTTGGGTCCGAATACCGCTTGCTGCAGCCCTCTCACGCTTTCTGCTGTGACTGGGAGCCCGCGCTTTACCGATATCACTGCCGCCTCCAGCCATTCCGACACCGGAACATTCGGCGGTTTGGCATTCATTACAGCCTCCAGCTTCGCCGCAGTTTCCTTGGTCAGCGCAATGCCGCCAGAGACCATAGCCTGTATAATTTCCTTGCCTGCCTTGGAATCCGTAAGCCCCAGTGATTCCAGGGCTTCCCCCATACTCTGTGGAGATGCCAATATCGCCTCACCGTTCGAAACAGGCTTCAAAACAGGCAACCCTCCGTCGCCCGGAGGAGCAACTTGCAGATTCAGTGTTTGTCCAGGCTGCAGCGGGGTCTCCAGCTCCGCACGGACAGGCGTGCCCTGAATCTGAACGACCGCTTCTCTGCCGGATTCCGACACACTGAGCACCACACCCCGGACTACCTGGCCTTCTTTGAGCTCTACTGACTTGGGCTCGCCCATTTTATTGTCTCCGAGCAATCCGCGAATCAGAGATCCGATGTTCATGCCGTTCCCCCTCCCTTCGTGTGCATCTTTCTATTTTATATCGGTAATTTCCAGGGATTCTTAAGAACTTCCCTTACCAGTGCTCACACATCATTCTATGACTCCCAGTGCTGGCTGGCCGTCTCCTACCAAAGTGGAAAAAGTATCACTAATTGAGTCCAACACTTAGAACTTGGCAGACTTAAGTGGAAAAAATATCACTAATTGTGCTGAAAGCAGCCGTATGAGATGAATATGCATAATTAGGTGTACAAAATCCAACTAATACCTTCTGTAGCCAGGATTTCAGTTAATTAGTTTTACTTTTTCCACCTATACAGATTAAACTGGCCAACCTAAAACAAAGCCGGTTCATCCGAGAGAATTTTCCCCAGAAAGCTGCGGCGGTGCATGGGAGTTGGTCCCAGCGCCATTAGCTGTTCCCTGTGAAGCTTCGTTGCATAGCCTTTATGTATTTTAATCCCGTAGTCCGGGTATAATTCCTCCCAGAGACCTTCACACAGACGGTCGCGTGTAACTTTGGCTACAATCGAAGCAGCGGCAATGGACTGGCTGTTGGCATCCCCTTTAATAATCGCCTGCTGCGGCAGCGGAAGATCTACTTTTTCCGCATCAATCAGCATATAGTCAGGAGGGCATTCCAGACCCTCTACCGCTTTTCTCATCGCCAGTCTGGAGGCCTGCTTGATGTTGATCTTATCGATCAGGACCGAGTCGACATGCCCCACACTTACTGCCAGCGCCTGGTCCATAATCAGCTCGAACAGCATCTCCCGTTTCTTCGCGGACAGCTTCTTGGAGTCATCCACACCCTCAATGATCAGACCCTCCGGCAAAATAACCGCAGCGGCCACCACGTCGCCGAACAGACAGCCTCTCCCTACCTCGTCAACACCGGCAATACGGCAGTAATTCTGTTCCCAGCATTCTTTTTCGTAGCTTAACATATCCATAGAACTCACCGTTCTCCACCACCAATTCTAATCTCCCAGTTCCCTGTATCAGCCAGCTTATCATAAGAACACTCCGCGGTCATCCCACTTTATGCTCAAAACAGAACTTCCAAATTCAGGAAGATCCTTTCGGCCAGCACAACAAAAAACCACCCCAACTGCCCGGATGGTTTTTCCACTCCACGTCAACCTCTATTAAGGTGTCTCAAGCGTAAAACGTCCCAGTTTGCCTGCCCGCAGATCATGCAGCAGGATCCGTGAAGCTTTCTCCAGATCCACCCGTCCGCCGCTGATCAGACAACCGCGTTTACGCCCTACAGCTTCCATAACAGCCACAATTTCGTCTGGATTCTCTAAATCCTCCGGGAGTTTCTCGATTCCAAACCGTTCCTGGAAACTTGCACCGTAATCCTTGACCAGGTACTTCACCGCAAAAAAGGCGATATCCTCAATGTTCAGGATTTCCTCTTTGATTGCGCCGGTTACCGCCAGACGGTAGCCCACTTCCTGATCTTCGAATTTGGGCCACAGAATCCCCGGTGTGTCCAGAAGCTCCAGATTTCCGCCGGTCTTTATCCATTGCTGTCCTTTGGTAACACCCGGACGGTCACCGGTTGCAGCGATATTTTTGCCCGCCATGCGGTTGATAAGCGTAGATTTGCCCACATTGGGAATTCCAACGATCAGCGCCCGGCTGGGCCGCGGGTTCATCCCTTTAGCAATCTGCCGGTCGATTTTGTCCTTCAGCAGCAGCTTCACCTGCTCGGGAATCTCTTTGATGCCTGTGCCTGTAGCCGCATCCACCGGATGGGCAACATGGCCTTCCGCTTTGAAAAAGGCCAGCCATTTCCGTGTAGCCTCAGGATCTGCCAGGTCTGCCTTATTCAGAATAATCAGCCTTGGCTTGTCCCGCAGAATATCGTCAATCATCGGATTGCGGCTGGAAAGCGGCAGACGGGAATCGAGCAGTTCTATACACACATCAATCAGCTTCAGCTTATCCTCGATTTGCCGCCTGGCCTTCGTCATATGACCAGGAAACCATTGAATGGCCATTGCCGTCACCTCCTTTGACTTCCGTCAACTTAATGGTTAATCACTGAAATATCCTTTACCGGCCAGAAGATCAGGTCCGCACGGCCAACAATATCACTTAGCGGCACATATCCGATCATACGGCTGTCGGTACTGTCCGAACGGTTGTCTCCCATTACAAAGACATGCCCTTCCGGCACGGTTCCATCCGTAAATTTTTCATTGGGGAAATTCTTATCGTTATACAATGCGTTGTTATTGTGCGCCTCATCAATCGCGCCTTGGATGTACGTTTCATTCACCGGCTGGCCGTTCACAGTAACGACATCGCCTTCAACCTTCACAGTATCTCCAGCCACACCGATTACACGCTTAATGAAGTCTCTTCCTTCAGAAGGCACATGGAACACAATCACCTCACCCCGCTGAGGCGAACGAATGTCGTATAAGATTTCATTGACGATCACACGCTCACCGGTATGAAAATTAGGCTGCATGGAAGGTCCATCCACAATAAACGGCTTGAACAAAAGCCAACGAATCAAAATCACCAGAACCAAAGCAATGGCAATGGCCTTAATCCATTCCAATACTTCATTTTTGGGCTTGCGGGGATTCTTGCCGTCAGGCTCAACAATCTCACCTTGTCCCTGCTGTAAATCCTGCTGCATAGTTCACCGTCCTCTCTATATGCTACCCTCACTATACAACAAAAAAACTCCTGCCAAAAACTCCTCCACGATTACTCCGTCAGGAGGCCTTTTCGGAGAAGCTGATCCTAAGGCATATATTATAATGAATCTTAGTTCTCTTCAAGAATAAACGAAAGGGGCTTGAAATCAAGCCCCTTTCACTTGCCGCAATACTAGCGACGGATTTCTTTGATTCTTGCAGCTTTACCGCGCAGGTCACGAAGGTAATAGAGCTTCGCACGACGCACTTTACCACGGCGAGCCACTTCGATTTTCTCGATCTTAGGCGAGTTGATTGGGAAAGTTCTTTCCACACCAACACCGTAAGAGATTTTACGAACCGTAAAAGTCTCACTGATTCCACCGCCGCGGCGTTTGATTACAACGCCTTCGAACAGCTGGATCCGTTCACGAGTTCCTTCAATAACTTTTACATGCACTTTCAAAGTGTCACCCGGGCGAAAACTCGGGATATCTTTGCGAAGCTGCTCTTGCGTAATTGCTTGTAGGATATTCATTTAGGACTTCCTCCTTCCGTACAGGTGTTCATGCCTCTTCCGGAGAGATCATCGCTCTCCCTCATTATCCGCAGAGGACCACCGTATTCCACACAACAGAAATAATATTACCATAAACGCCCTGTAAAGACAACCAATTTTTTAAGATTTACAGCGGCAGCATATCGCGTTTCTTGGCCTTCGCTTTGCAATCCTTGCATAAGCCTACAACCGTACCATTATCCTGGGCATAGAAGATCAGCTTACCGTTTTTCTTCTTGCACGATGAGCAAGGCTGTTCGACCGCACTCTGCTTAGCCTTCCGGTGCCGTTCCATAGAAATCACATTACTGGCGGTGCTGCGCTTCGGGTCCGAGGGCTGCCCTTTCCGGCTGCGGTAACCAAAATATACAATCACACCAACTAACAAGACCACTACAATCGCCGCATACTGCATCTGCATCATCCGCTCCTCTGACTGGTATCAGTCTAATAGTAAACAGACTTTCCTTCATTCAAAGTATATATTAGCCGCTGCTCCTGCTTTGCCGCTAACCATGGCTTCTTCTTCAAAACACCGGTTTCACCGTTTATTCTAGCATACCTCTTCATTGAAATGTAGCTGATTGCACCATCCTGGACTTTAGTCCAGTACAGCAACCCGCCTCCAGCCTGTTTGCCAATTTTTTCCCATAATATATAGTATGGATAATACATAAGACTCATTCAAACCCTTGGGAGGATCTGAACATTGAACAGAAATCATAATATAGCAAAACTTGCGGCCATCGCCGTACTCTCTATTGCCATGCTGTCCGGGTGCCGTGAGCTGCCGGGCAAGGAGGCTGCAGACAATCAGCTTGAACAGCGCTTAACCGGAAATTCTCAGCAGGAAACTGCAGAGACCTTCAAGCAAGGATTAAGTGAGGTTACTTCAAACGTAGAGCAGGCTGTTCAGAATACTGCAGCGAAGGTAGCCGATGAATTAAACTCTGACAGTATGAGCAAAGAGCTAGTAACTTCCCGGAAAGCCGATTCTTCTTCGGCAATCATTCTGGAGAACAGTGTCGGAGAAGTGAAAATCACCTCTGGCGGCAGTGATTCCATCACAGTAAAAGCAACGGTTGTCACACATCTCGGCCTCAATCAGGAGACTGAACGTAAAATCCTCGACAACGCAGAGGTTACGATCCAAGCAGACGGCGATGAGCTTAAGGTGTCCACCCATGCCAAAAATGAACCCAAAAAAGATCTATGGGCCTGGGCACAGAAAAAGTATGGAGCCTCCAATTTTACGATCGATTATGAGATAGAGGTACCGGCTGCAATTGATGAATATGATATCAGCAACAATGTTGGAAAGATTCAGCTTCAGAGTCTGCAAGGCACCTTCCACATTGCCAGCGATGTTGGTGCAATTGTTATGGACAATACCCAGTTCAGCGGAAAATCAACAGTGGAATCGAATACGGGTAGCATCAAACTGGACATCCTCGGCATGGAAACTGGCAGCAGCCTCAAAGCACGCAGCGATATCGGCAAAGTTACGGCTGAGCTTGAGGGCAGCCTAAAATGCACCGTATCCGCCAAAACTGAGCTTGGCCATATCAAAGGAACCGGAGCCGGCAATACAGATATTAATGGCGGTGGACCTCTAGTGTCATTATCCACACAAATCGGTTCGATTACAGTACAGTAGCAACCGGAATCTGAAAGAAGCTCCAGCTTATTGCAAACGCACAAAAGCAGCCAGCCTCGGGTTGAGATTGGCTGTTTTTGTGCGTCTGAATTTAGATCAGCGCTATGGCGAGCAGAGTGAACAAGCTTAATGTCAGGATCTCGCTCCCGTAGCCGTAGAATCCGCCGTAATAATTTCCGTAAGGATTAAATGCCGAAGTCTTCATTTTCCCGTTGCCTTTTGTTTTCAAATACACGTTGTTTCTGTCCACATCCACAATGATTCCTTCATGCCGTTTGCCGTCGGTAGTTAAGATCCGGACTTTTTTGTTCATACAATGCAGACAATTATAATAGGCTTCCACCTGAGAACCCCTCCCCATTCGTGATGGTGTATGGTATGCGGAGGGGGATAAGCCGGACACGGCGCTTGCCTTACCACAGAAAGCAATAAATAAAATAGCTGTGAATCAAAGAACTTGTGAACATTGTGTATCAATTTAGATCAAAAAGGGTTATTATTAATATAATATTCATAATTAGAACGCTTACGCACTATAGACAATTTCAATTTCGCAAAGGAGGCAGCTCTCATGAGTGCAGCAGGTAAAAGATTTATCAATGAAGGGGTTCTCCGTATCGCCTGGTTTATAATCTTCGCATCCCTTACCTATACTGTCCGCAATTACACATGGGTAGTGGTATTATTCTCGGCTGTAGCCCTTTATGCGCTCGGCTCAGGTATTGTAATGCTTGCCCGTGATCACCGCGAACAACGGGGCAGGGCTTAACATCCTGAACTCCCATACCTTCCATAACACTTCCTCTGGACCAATGGTTCTGAGGGAGTGTTTTTTTATTGTAACCACAGGCAACGGTATGCTCATAACAAAAAGAACCACTTCCCCTCCGGACACTTGCCGGGCCGAATGTGATTCTCTTTGACTTGATAACCGTATAATCGGAGTAACAGGATTTGAACCTGCGACCTCACCCACCCCAAGGGTGCGCGCTACCAGGCTGCGCTATACCCCGGCACTTATGTATCACTTGCTCATTTTTCAATATACGCCCTGTGTTCAGGAATAGAACCGCTGCACAGGTGATATTTTTACCTTCATTTTATATATACCGCAGATTAGTATTAGATTCAAGTGAAAATTATGCGAAGCAGATAGGTTGAAACAGAATAGCAAGAAAAATCAAACCTGCGATGAATAGGTACAGTATATTTATGCCAGAGAAAAGGAGGTGCCCAGGCTGTATTACGAAGTGATTCACAAAAGTATTGATTTTATAGAGCAGCATTTGGATGAAGAATTAAACTTGGACAGAATCGCGAGAGAAGCTGGCTTCTCCAAATTCCACTTCCATCGGATCTTTCAGAAATATGTGGGGAAAAGTCCGGCGGAATATATCCGCACCCGGAAATTAAGCTCAGCCGCCCGTCTGCTGCTCTATTCCGAGGAACGGATTTTGGATATAGCTGTACATTACGGCTTTGAAAGCCAGGAGGCCTTTACCAGAGCATTTAAAAGGCTTTATGCCCTCCCCCCTGCTGAGTATAGGGCACAAATGAAACTATTAATTCAAGAAAGAGAGGAATTTACTATGTCCGAAATTAAAGGCTGGCTCATCACCGGAACAGCCCCCGGAAATTACAAAGTATCACTAGATATGCAAATTTACCACGGAGGCAGAAACTCCGTATCTTTGGAGCGAACAGCCGTTGATTCGCCGGACGAAGCTGAATTCGGCACCTTAATGCAGCAGTTTGACGCTAAAAATTATTTTGGGAAACGGATGCGGTTTGCAGGTTTTATACGTACTTGCGAGGTCAGCGGCTGGTGCGGTTTATGGATGCGCATTGATGACAAGCTGCAGAATCTGCTCGGCTTTGACAATATGCAATACAGAAACATTAAAGGAACAAATGACTGGAATTATTACGCTTGTGTACTGGATATCCCGGAGGAGGCGGCTTGCATCAATATCGGCATTCTCCTTACGGGAAGCGGTAAAGTATGGCTTGATGATTGTACCTTTGAAGCAGTAGGGACGGACATTGCGGTTACCGACATCCGCACACGGACAGAAAACTTCCCGCTGGAGCCCCAGAATCTCAAGTTTGAAGCTTAATTTCATACACTGAACGAAGCTTTGGAGAGTGATCTATTGTTTGTATTCATCGTAGAAATCATTAAAATAGCCATTCAATTTATCGCCGATTTATTATCCGGGGAGCTGCCGGGATACTTCTACATCTGGTGTGGTGTGTTTCTCGTCTATGCGTTCATCTATGCCTGCCTGGAGATGCGGACAAGGCTGACTGCTGCAGAATTGGCAGAAAGCTTCTTCCTTGAGTGTGCTTCACATCTTGCAGGCTGGATCATCGGTATCCTGGCGGCACGGGTAACCGTATACCTCATAGAGGATGGAATTTCTCAACACCACAAGCTTGTTCTCTATAAAATAGGTTTGCTGCTGCTGATTTCGTATGATTTCACTGCGATCTTTTCGGGCCTTACGAACAAAGCTTTTGCCCGGCGAAATATTGCTGAAATATGCACCTTTATTGTTGGTATGGCTACGACATATTTATTATTTATGTTGTGCAGAGATTCCATTCTGCAAGGGCTCATCCTATCGCAGACATATGTCGTTACATTGTCCATGCTCAGCGGTATTTTTGCACTTTTATACAAAATTTCTTTGAGATCTGCTGAAGCGCCAAAAAACTCCCAACTCTAAAAAACTACTTTTTCTTAAAATTTATGGTTTTTTCGCTGAAGCTATGCTATACTCTTGGCACAAGGAAAGGAGGTGCGTTCACATCAATCATGACATGTTGAACGTATCCCTTACCCGGACCAACGGCTGAATTATTGGCCCTGGTGGCGCGGGATACGGATCAAATTTTTAAATAGCGCCTCGGGTAGAGAGACCGTCTTCGGACGGTCTTTTTTTCATTTCCCGTTTATCTAGGACTACCTAACAAAAAACCACTACGCCAGCTTCCGGGTAGCTGAGGCAGTGGTTTTTCGTTCATACTATATCGGTCTTATGATTTACGGTTGGTATAAAAATCAATAATATCATTTACAGTGCGGAGCGGCTCCGCTTCCTTGTGGACAGTGTCCACGTTTGGCTTGAGTTCTTCACGCGTATTCGTAGTCACTATTGTTCATTCCTTTCGATAGTTGAAATAGCTGCATCTGGGCTGCATGTATTTTCCGGCACCTCTAATATATACCCCAGAATCAGGATAGTAACGCACATCTGCTCGCATTTTTCACAATATTCTGCTTCTCTCATGTTCCTTTCAGCATTCGCTTAGATTTTTTGTTCACTTTCTTCGCCCGATGAAATGGACGTATTCGCAAGAAAAAACGCCCCATCAACATAGTATACGTTAACAGGACGCTAAATATTCCATTTTATAGTAATTTTCCGCTAAATTTTATTGTTGCCTTGTTCTTTCAGGCGTTTGAGGGTTGCTTTATCCTTTGCCGTTAGTTCAACTGTCTCCAGCAGATCCGGCCGGCGCTCCAACGTCCGCTGCAGGGCCTGCTCCCGCCGCCACACTTCGATATTGGCGTGATGTCCGCTGAGCAGTATATCCGGCACCTTCCAGCCGCGGAATTCAGCCGGGCGGGTATAATGCGGATACTCCAGCAGACCTGTGCTGAACGAATCCGTCACCGCAGAGGTCTCATTCCCCAACGCCCCGGGCTGCAGCCGCACAATCGAGTCAATTACCGTCAGCGCAGGCAGCTCGCCCCCGGTCAGGACGTAGTCCCCAATAGAGAGCTCATCGGTCACCAAATGTTCCCGGATCCGCTCATCATAACCTTCATAATGGCCACAGATAAAAATCAGATGCTCTTCCTGTGCCAACTCCTCGGCAATCTGCTGATTATAGGTCCGGCCTTGCGGGCACATCAGAATGATGCGCGGCTTCGCCTGGGCGGTATTTTCCCCGTTAACAACAGCAGGTTCTCCATTACCATACGTGTTATGCTCATTATCCGCTTCACCGGCCTGTTCACCTTCCCATCCAGACAGCTCCAGCTTTCCGGAAGCGGCTAGCACATGCTCCACTGCGGCAAATATAGGGTCAGGCTTCAACACCATCCCCCCGCCGCCGCCATAAGGCGTATCATCCACACTATTGTGCTTATTCCCCGAGAAGTCACGGAAGTTGACCGCGTTCAGCGAGACGATGCCTTTGTCACGGGCCTTGCCAAGAATACTAGTGCTGAATACACCCTCACACATTTCCGGAAAAAGCGTCAGCACATCAATCCGCATCATGGCAGCAGTCCTTCCATCAGATGCACCTTGATTTTTTTGGCCTGAATATCTACGTCGAGCACAACGTCATTAATGACCGGAATCAGAATATCCTGACCTTTAGCCGGCTTTACCACCCACACATCATTGGCCCCGGGCTGGAGAATTTCTTTTATGGTGCCCAGCGGCTGACTGTCATCCTCATCGGTATACACCTCGCAGCCAACGATCTGGTGGAAATAATATTCATTTTCCGGCAGCTCCACTAAATCGTCACTGGGGACCTTCAGGAGGCTTCCTTTATATTTCTCAATCTGATTGATGTTGGTATATCCCTTTAATCTGACGATATACATCCCTTTATGCTCGCGTGAGGATTCCACCGTCACTTCGAATTTCGGGCTTCCATCGGGGGGAACCACGAGCAGCTTTTTGCCCGGTGCAAAACGGACCTCCGGAAAATCGGTAGAGGACAATATTTTGATCTCCCCGCGGATTCCATGTGTATTGACCAGCCTGCCTACGTTCAGCTCTTCCGTCATCTGATCCTCTCCTTCGTCTGTTCCTGTGCAGCGTAAACTTAGTTCTCTTATATATTTCAACAAAAAGGAGCCGGGATATACTATCCCTAGCCCCTCATTGAACGCATTCTTTAAGATAAGATATCCACGGTAACGCGTTTATCGCTCTTGACTGCTGCAGATGTGACCACGGTACGAAGCGCTTTGGCGATTCTGCCCTGTTTGCCTATGACCTTGCCGACATCATCTGGATGTACCGACAGCTCATATACAATCAGGTGATCCTTCTCCACGGTCCGTACAGCCACATCCTCTGGATGATCCACTAAAGCCTTAGCAATAACTCCAACTAATTCTTCCATAGAGGACCCTCGCAATCAGTCATTATTTCTGTTGCTTCAGCTCATGGAACTTCTTCATCACGCCTGCTTTGGAAAGCAGATTGCGGACGGTGTCAGATGCCTGCGCACCTGTTTGAAGCCATTTAAGAGCTTTTTCCTCATCGATCTTAACTACTGCCGGTACTTCAATCGGATTATAATAACCGATTTCCTCGATAAAACGGCCGTCACGAGGGGACCGGGAATCGGAAACCACTACACGATAGAAAGGCGCTTTATGTGCACCCATTCTTTTCAGACGAATACGTACTGCCACGAAATTCACCTCCTTAAAATAGTTTCGATCCCTCCCAAACCCTCCCTTAGCCAAGGGAGGGCCCCAAGGGCTCTGCCCTCTGGACACCCGATTAAGTGCAACTGGCGTGGGCGTTCAGACTGGCGGGACCTGGGGTTATGGGAGTAAGGACCGCTTGCCGTCCCTACGGGACACGCTTAACTGCGGCGGTACCTTGGGACGGGGTAGAGATTTAAAGATTAAAATCAAAAGAATAAGATCAAAATCGTCTGATCATCTGATGTTGCACAATGTCTGATCTTTAAAAAGACTTAGTTCAAAACCCTCTTGATCATCTGATGTTGCACTATGTCTGATCTTTAGAAGACTAAGTTCAAAACCGTCTGATCATCTGATGTTGTACTATGTCTGATCTTTAAAAAGACTAAGATCAGCGGAAAGGGAACTTCATGCCTTTGCCGCCAAGACCCTTGAGCTGCTTCATGGCGTTTTTCTTGCCGCCCTTGCCTCCGCCGCCCATCATGCCGGAGAACTGCTTCATCATCTTCCGCATTTCATCGAACTGTTTGATGAGGCGGTTGACCTCCGCTACGTTGGTACCGCTGCCGGCGGCGATGCGCTTACGGCGGTTGTGGTTGATAATCTCCGGCTGGGCTTTCTCGGCCTTGGTCATGGAATGAACAATGGCTTCGACACGGCCCATCTGCTTATCATCGACCTTGAGATCCTTCATGCCCTTGGCTTTGTTCATGCCAGGCAGCATGTCGAGAATCTGGTCGATCGGGCCAAGCTTCTTGACCTGATCCATCTGCTCAAGGAAATCATCGAACGTAAATTCCGCATTGCGCATCTTACGTTCCATTTCCTTCGCTTTTTCGGTATCGATATTGGCCTGGGCCTTCTCGATCAGCGACAGCATATCGCCCATTCCGAGAATCCGCGAGGCCATACGCTCCGGATGGAACGGCTCCAGCGCATCAATCTTCTCGCCTAGTGCAGCGAATTTGATTGGACAGCCGGTGACGGCTTTGACAGACAATGCAGCACCGCCGCGGGTATCGCCATCAAGCTTCGTCAGCACAACGCCGGTAAGCTCCAGCTGCTTGTTGAAGCTGTCCGCAACGTTGACGGCATCCTGACCGGTCATTGCATCAACGACCAACAGCACTTCGTCGGGATTAGTAACAGTGTGGATCTGCTTCAGCTCTTCCATCAGCTCTTCATCAATATGCAGACGGCCTGCGGTATCGATAATTACATAGTCCAGGTTATTGTCCTTCGCATGCTGAACAGCTTGTCTGGCGATTTCCACCGGACTGGTCTGATCACCCAGCGTAAATACAGGAACCTTGATTTGTTCTCCCAGTATCTGCAGCTGCTTAATCGCAGCCGGGCGGTAAATATCTCCCGCTACGAGCAGCGGGCGGTGGTTGCCCTTCTGCAGCAGCTTAGCCAGCTTGCCTGAAGTGGTGGTCTTCCCTGCCCCTTGCAGACCAGCCATCATAATAACAGTCGGCGGCTTGTTCGACTTGGCCAGCTTCGCCTGGCTTCCGCCCATCAGCTCGGTCAGTTCCTTGTTAACGATATCAATGATCACCATGCCGGGTGTAAAGCTGTCCATTACTTCCTTGCCAATGGACTTCTCCTTCACCTTGGACACGAAGTCCTTGACTACCTTGAAGTTAACATCGGCTTCCAGAAGCGCCAGCCGCACTTCACGCATGGCTTCGTTCACGTCATCTTCGGATACTTTACCTTTGCCGCGCAGTTTGCTGAACACATTCTGCAATCTTCCGGTTAAACCTTCAAACGCCATAAGCAGCTTCCTCCCTTCATGCTACTCTAACCTCTGCAAATGATCCACGAGCTCCGTGAACCGCAGTGTATATTGCTCAGGCAGCATCCCATTCTCCGGCAGTCTGCGCAGTTCTTCTAAGTATTTGCTGCGGCTCTCATGCTTCTTGAGCAAACCCAGCTTCTCTTCATAATTCTCCAGCACCTGCTCGGCACGCTTGATGTGCTCATACACGGCCTGGCGGCTGATCTCAAATTCAGCGGCGATTTCTCCCAGGGAGAAGTCATCGTGAAAATAATATTTAAGAAACGTTTGCTGCTTATCCGTAAGCAGCCGTTCATAAAAGGCAAATAACAAGTTAATCCGGTTGGTTTTCTCGAGCCTATTCTCCTGACTCATTAAGGGCACTCCCTTCGTCAAGGAAAAACACTTTACAGCTTCACAACGTCCCTTATGATACCTAAAACAAAGAAAGATGTCAAGCCTTTTTGCTTGTCATCTTTTTCTTTGTCAAACAGCAGCGGTTTTATCGTCCAATTCCCTTGAGACTCTATAGATTGAACTAACTTCTCTTCCGCCACTTTTCCCTGTTTGTATGCTATTTCAGTGAATAGGCAGCACGTAAAGAAGGACTACAAAAAAGTGAACAACCGTCCCTCCGAGCACAAACAAATGCCAGATCGCATGATGATAAGGAAATCCCCGCCACACATAAAAAACCGTTCCCAATGTATACAGCAGACCGCCAGCCAGCAGCAGCGTCATGCCCCCATCCGCCATCACCGCTGACAGCGGGTTCCAGGCAATGACAATCATCCAGCCCATAGCGATGTAAAAAATGGTGGACATAAACAGGAACCTCTTGACGAAAAAGGCTTTGAAGAACACCCCGAACACCGCGACGCCCCAGGCAATACCGAACAGGGTCCAGCCGAGAGTCCCCCGGATTGCCACCAGCATAAACGGGGTGTAAGTACCGGCTATGAACAAGTAGATGGAGGAATGGTCCAGAAATTCAAAGAAATCCTTTGCTTTTCCTTCCCTAAGACTATGCACCATTGTTGAATTAATATACAGCAGCAGCATAGTGGCGCCGTAAATGGAGAAACTGACCACATGCCAGGCTGTACCGTTCCGTGCAGCGAAGACAACCAGCAACACCAGCGCAGCTATGCTTAAGACTACTCCAATCCCATGTGTTACCGCATTTGCAACCTCTTCCTTGCGGCTGTATGTGTGTGTATTAGCCATCCCACTAATCCTTCCATTGTACGCTTTCCTTCTATTATATTCCCTTTGGCGAATACCTTCCACCCTGCTGAGGGTAGGACTCCTTAGCCGGCTACAGTTGATAAAGCTCTGTATATTTGGCTTCCAGATAATCGGCCAGATAATCAGGATTCAGCGGCTCACCTGTCACCTGCTCAATAATTTGCGATGGGGTCAGGCTTTGACCATAACGGTAGATTTTCTCCGTGAGCCATTCCTTGACCGGCAGCAGATTCCCGGCAGCAATCAGATTCTCGAATTCCGGCAGCTCTTGGCGCAGCGTATTCAAAATTTGTGCGGCATACATATTCCCCAGCGAATAAGAGGCGAAATAACCGAAATCCCCGCCGGACCAGTGAACATCCTGCAGCACACCCAGCGCATTGCTTGGAGGTGTAATCCCAAGATACTCCTGATACTTGGCATTCCATACCCCAGGCAGATCTTTAACCTCCAGTCCTTCATTAAAAATCAGCTTCTCTATCTCATAACGGATGATGATATGCAGATTATAGGTCAGCTCGTCGGCTTCAATGCGGATAAAGGAATTCGCCACACTGTTGATCGCACGGTAGAAGTCCTCCACATCCACACCGGCAAGCTGCTCAGGAAAATGCTGCTGCAGATCGCCATAGTAGCGGTGCCAGAAGGCGCGGCTGCGGCCAATCATATTTTCCCATAGTCTGGACTGGGATTCATGGATGCCCATAGAAGCGCCCTGAGCCAGCGGTGTACCGACAAGCTCCTTACTGATGTTCTGTTCATAGAGTGCATGCCCGCCTTCGTGCAGCGAGCTGAATACTGCGCTTGTGACATTGTCCTGCAAGTAGTTGGTTGTGATGCGGACATCCCCCGGATTGAGTCCCGTAGCGAACGGATGGACACTCTCGTCCAGGCGTCCGGCTTCAAAGTCAAAACCCATTTGCTTAAGAAGGAACAAACCGAACTTCTCCTGCTGCTCCTTCGGAAAGACCTGGGCAAGAAACTCCGTATCGGGCTTGTTCGGCGAAGCCGAAATAGCCTCCACAAGCGGAACGAGGCGGCTGCGCAGACGGCCGAATATGTCGTCCAGCTTCTCTACCGTCAGATCAGGCTCGTACATGTCAAGCAGGGTGTCATAACGGGAGTCTTTTACCCCCCAATGGTCGATGAACTCCTGTGTAAAGGCTACGATTTTGCTCAAATAAGGCTCAAAGGAATTAAAATCACCGCTTTCCTTGGCTTCCTCCCAAATGGTCTGCGCATGGGCGGTGAGTACGGAATACTCCTCGTAGCTTTTGGCAGGTATGCTCTGGCTGCGCTCATACTCCTTGCGGCAATCCTTGACGATTTTATTCTGGACGTCGCTTAACTGATTCATGACCTCCGGGCGGCTGAAAAATTGTGTGAACTCGCCCATTTCAGTTGAAGTCTGCAGTCTGAAGATTTCCCCGCTGATGAGCCCGATAGTATTGGAACGGGTCTCTACACCTTTGCGCGGCGCCCCTGTCCGCAAATCCCAATGCAGCAGGCCTATCGCCTCTGTGAATCCGCTAAGTTTGGATAATAGCCCGCTGAATTTCTCCCACTCTTCCTTGACCAGTTGTTCCATGGCCCAACACCCGCTTTCTCTATTTTTACCAGCTCCTCTTGATGATACTTTTTTAAATCAGTATAATCAACTTCAGAAGAATATATCTTCAATTTGAAATATTGGGGCGCCACTGTGTCCCAGCAGGCTGCCGGAACGCTGTGTAGCGTGTCTAGACGCAGCATGTAAACATCTTTTTTCGCGACTGGATGTGCGAAATGTGTCTTAAGGGAGTATATTAAGAGTTAGCAAGTACGGGGCAGGATGCTCCCGAAACTAAGCGTGTGCTTTTGAAGCAAGTTTTGCGAAGTGAATCCGGGTATCTATGCTATCAAAACTTTTAGGAGGCTGCAGGTCATGAGTCAAGTCACAGATATTATGGAGTTTAACAAAAAATTCGTCGAACAAAAAGAATACGAAGCTTATCTGACCAGCCGCTTTCCCGACAAAAAGATGCTGATCATCACCTGCATGGACACACGGCTCGTGGAGCTTTTGCCCAAGGCTATGAATTTCAAGAACGGGGACGTCAAAATCATCAAAAATGCCGGTGCGGTCATTTCCCAGCCTTTTGGAAGCGTAATGCGCAGTGTGATGGTAGCCCTGTATGAGCTGGATGCGGATGAGGTCATTGTCGTCGGGCACTATGAATGCGGGATGGCCTCGCTGAACGCTGACAGAATGATCAATTCCATTAAAGAACGCGGGGTTTCCGATGAGGTCCTCTCCACTTTGGAGAATTCGGGCATTAAACTGACCAAGTGGCTGCGCGGGTTTGACAATGTGGAAGAAGGGGTAATTCAGACTGTGGAGCTGATTAAGCGCCATCCTTTACTCCCCCCAAACGTACCTATTCACGGCATGATCATCGATCCGGCCACCGGAGCGCTTGAGCTGGTGTCTGACGGGTATGCGGAGAACTAGGCAACTCTCTGAAAAACTGCTGTGGCGCGGATCTTTAGGTCCGCGTCTTTTTTTTGCCCTCATCCTCATCCTCATCCACTTCCTGTAAACCAACAATTGTGATATTTCAATTTGAAACTTTCTGTCGTGTGCTGCGTATTACCGGGCAGATACACAAAACCAAGCGCATGCTCCCGAAGCAAGTTTATACGATACCGTTTCTGGAAGCAGATGCTAACAAAACTTATAGGAGGGTACTTGTACTCAATGAAACCAATGAAACGTGTAATGATGATTCTCATGGCCTTTACCCTGTTCTTCGCAGTCACCGCTCCTGACTTTGCGGATGCTAGACGTGGAGGGGGCGGCTTTAAGTCCGGAACCCGCGGGTACACCACTACGCCGAAGAAATCAACCACAAATAACGTGAAACAAAGCGATAGCAGCACAGGAACAAAAGCCGGCACCGCCTCCAAAGCAAACCGTGGATTTTTCAGCGGCGGCAGCTTAATGAAAGGCCTGATGATCGGCGGGATTGCCGGCTTCCTCTTCGGCAGCATGTTCGCCGGGATGGGCGCCTTCGGGAACCTGCTTGGCTTCGCCGTCAATATGCTGGCCATCTACCTGGTCGTAATGCTGATTATGTCCTTCTTCCGCCGCAGAAAGGAACGGCGCAGACTTCAGGAACGGGATGGTCGATACTAATATGGCATTGACTGTTCTAAGCATGGACGAGATCATTAACGCTATCTGCCTGCATATGGCCGAACGCAAGGGCGTCCGGGTGCAGGAGGTCCAGGTGGAGCTTAGCTGGGAGGAAGACACAGGCTATACTGCAGAGGTGTGGGTCCAGGGCCGGAGCCAGTATCTGGTCGAGTCCAATATGATCGAAGCAGTCCTCCGCTATTTGCACAGTGAGTATGGCATCCGTGCTTACCGTGAGGATGTGCGGCTGGAACTGGACGAGGAGATTACAGCGGTTGTGAATACGTAAATAGTTCTGCACAAGAAACTGTCCGGCTATCGCAGCGGACAGTTTTTTTGTATTGTCTATGGTTTACCCTCATTCTGAGAAATAGGGTAGATTTCCCTATACTGGTTCGATCATGCCGCCTGTCTCCGGTTCATCCAATCAGGCCAAATTTAGGATCGGATACACGGGTGATATTAAGCGCATTCTAAACTAGGTTTTCCAAACCGTTACCTTGAGCAGCAACTTTTGAAAGGTGTGTGTCGCCAATGAGCCGCAGCATGACATTTCTGATCGCCCGCCACGGGCTGGCCACAGGGAATCAAACGGATGCGCCTTTAAGTCCGGTTGGGCTAGGTCAAGCCGAACAATTGGCCGACTGGTTAGCCGGGATGGAGAATGTCCACATTGACAGGTTTCTGTCCAGTCCTTATAGGAGAGCCTGGCAAACTGCCGAGATCATTGAGAAAAGGCTGTCTATTAAGCTTGAACAGGCAGACTGCCGTCTGAAGGAGAAGGGAGTCCTAGGCTTTGACGAAGAAGAGACTGACGAAGAAGTGCTTAGCCGAGTGACAAGGCTGGCGGAAGAATTACTTGAAAGCGATTCTCAGACCGTGCTGCTTGTTACACACCGGTTGACGATGACGCTTCTTATGAACCGGTATGATCCAAGCTTCACACTGGAGCAGGGACGCCACATCACCAACCCTGATCTTTATGAACTGAAGTTTACTCATGGCAATGGACATGTGAAGCGGTTATTGATTGCTGTGCCGCACCAAGCCGAATCAGTCCAAATTTAAGGAGGAGATTGTCCATGCAAGGATTACTCGAAAGAAACCGGATTACAACGGTTATGAACCCCGATATCTCGAATATGACAGCCTGTATCGAAAATGTAAAAAGAGCAGTGCTTCTAAATCTTCAAGGGCCACTGGACCCTACGGACTACAATCAATTAAGAGGCCGGCTATACGCGGCCAAGGACAAGCTTCCGAGAATGTATCAGCAGACTGTAGCCATTCCCTTTATTCTGGCGCTTGACGAGTTGGGACAGCAAGGATTCTCCGATCTGGTCGCCCGGGACCCGCAAAGAAACGGCATTGCCCGGCTTATGCTGGATATTGCCCATTGTATTCTACAGAATGGCGAAGGCTACAATGCGCTGGCAACCGATGCTTTCCAGGAAATTGTCAGCGACCTTTATGACGGCTTTCTCAGCGCAGAGGATCGTGTCGGCATTAAGCTGCCGGATCTCAGCGTAATTCCCGCCCTTGTAAAATGGGGAGAGCCGGACAGCGGCCCTTATACCTGGCCTTCAGATGCCACAGTTGCTTTCAATGCCGGCGCTGCACTCGTAAACCTCCCTCCCGCTAATGCGTTCAGCGGACTATTAGCCTGGTCAAGCATTCCGCATGAAGTCTGCGGCCATGATATCCTTCATGCCGATCTCGGCCTGATGGAGGAGCTGTCCAGAATGGTCAATATCCGGCTGACTGAAGCTAACATTGGCAGCGGTCTGCCGGAGTATTGGGCCTCACGCATCGATGAGACTGCCGCCGATGTGCTCGGTGTACTGAATCTTGGACCAGCCGCAGCTATTGGCCTTGTCGGTTACTTCCGCGGCATGAACGCCGCCTTCTCCGGTCAGGCAAAGCTGCGCAATGCCGGACCGTCCCGTGATCCGCATGCGGCGGATATTCTGCGCGGTTACCTGAGCGCCTATGCCACCGCACTGCTGAAGTTTGATCAGGCAGAAGCCTGGAGCAAAATGATCGAGGCGGAAACCGACAAGGATTTGACCGGTATTGAAATTGACGGCATCGCTGTGGACGCCGCAGCCGCGAAGCGTTCTGCGCAAATTGTCGCCACAACCATCATGACCGAAAAGCTGCACAGTCTGGAGAATCACAGCCTGAATGAAATCCAGAACTGGAGCAACAATGATGAGAATATCGCCTCTTCCCTGCGTATTCTGCTGCAGACTACCGGCTCGCTCAAAGAGGAATACCGGTCGGGATACTATGCAGCACATGTAGTGGCAGCAGCGGTGACAGCTGGATTGTCCGCTCATAGCGATCTGGACATCATTTTCAACCGGATGCAATCTTTGCTCAAAATCATGCACGATACAAACCCTGCCTGGGGGCCGCTCTTCGTACAGCATCCGGGCGATATCACACGCCACCTGCTTTACTATCCAGCCGCACCGGAAGAATTGTTCCTCTAACTCAAAGGGATGACCCCGCCGCGGGTCATCCCTTTTCCACTTAAAAATATCCCGATTGATGTCTCCTATTCATTAAAATACTGTGTGATTGTTCCTGCGCCGCCGGCCACATGCACTTCAGCGTATGCTCCATTGATCAATGTCATTTGCGGAGGAACATGGCCGAAGTCCAAATCATAAACAACCGGCACTTGGAGTTCTTCGGACAGCTCTCTGTATACATCCTCCGCCGTATAATTTTCCATGGGCGTATTGGAGCCGCTTCTGCCGAACATAACACCGGAGCAGTTCTCGAACCAGCCCGCCAGCTTCATCTGCACCAGTGACCGACGTAAGTCTGCTGTGTTCAGTTCGCAATTCTCCAAATACCACAGGACGGGTTCCCGATGAATGAAGTTTTCTTGAAAATGCCGCACATCGCCGTAGGGTGTACCGATAATATGCCGGATCACATCGATGCAGCCGCCGAGCAGCCGGCCATTAAGCGTGGCCGCATTGCCGGATACCGTCTTCCAGTCTGTTGGGGTATGTAAATGAAAAAGTGACGGTGAAGGCTCCGCTCCCTCCAGCTCCTGATGATAGTGCAGTGAGGAGCGTTGGGTGACGGATTCTCCGCTTGCTGTGGATAAAACCGTCTCCCACATCGCCGTAGTCTCATCTGCAGCCTCCGCGCGCAAGTCCCCCAAACTGGGCCCATGTGCTGTCGCAATGCCCGTCCGGAGGGTGATCACCAGCAGCAGCAGGCTGATATCGGAAAAGCCCATGATCCACTTGCTCTTCACCTGGCTGAAATCGATATGCTCCAGCATCTCGATCAGCAGCTCTCCGCCCCAGGGCGGAATGATCAGATCAACCTCATCGCTAGTCATCATCTGATTAAATTCCTTGCCGCGCACCAGCCCGGGGGCTGATTTCGCCTTGTCATGCCGGAAGACGGTATCTCCGCAAAGAACGCGATAACCTTTTTCCTCCATACGGGTGCAGGCTTGTCCGAACAGCTCCGCAGATTGGGGTCCAACCCCTGCGGAGGCGGCGGTCACGCCTATGGCCGCCCCTTTTTTAATAACCGGGTATGTAATCATCTTAAGCCTCCTGTAACTTAATAATCTTTCTTCATAGTCTATCATTCTTCCCCTTGCCCGGGAAAAGAAAAACCGTTTCCGCCAAGCGGTCAGCCTGACTGGAGACGGTCTATTGCGGTTACAGCACCGGCCACTACTATAAGCACATGATCAGATCAGGGAAATGGCCAGCAGCTCGAACAATACCAGAGGCAGGATCGCATTGCCCGGGTATGGATAAGGATACGGATAAGGATAGCCTGGGCCTAGATAAGGCTTGTAATAGGGATTGTAGTAACCCCGAACCATATCTGTGGTGCCTTCAACCATAAGATACATATGCTTGTTGTCCATTCCGGCAATGGTTCCTTCATGCACCTGACCGTCAATCGTCTGAACGCTTACTTTGTGGTTTAAATATGGCCTGCAAGAGTGGTGGAGCGACTCGCGGACTCCGTGCAGATGCTGGACAACGGCGGGATCGGCCTGATAGATTACCGTCGCAGGCTGTCCTGACTGATAGAATGACATCGCTAGATGACCTCCGTAATTGGATTTGCTCCATTCTATGCGGATGCCCAGGGCAGGGTGCCTAATTCCGGGAAGCAGATTTACGGAAGAACCAGCTTTTCGACCCGGATGTTCACTACGCCAAGCGTCAGGCCGAGCATATTCTCCACTGCACTGCGGACGTTCTGCTGCACGCTTCTGCATACCTCTTGAATCGCGTATCCGTAGTTGACTATGACTTGCAGATGTATGGCAACATCCTCTTCCGTAACTTCCACTGACAATCCTTTTTTGCTGAATTTGCCGCCCAGGCGTTTGGCCAGATTTCCGGTAACCGTGCTGCCGGACATTCCAGCGATTCCCGGAGTATCCATCACCGCATAGCCAATAATAGCCGATATCACCCGGTCGGAAATATTCACCAGACCTTTGTGAGAATCCTGTTCCATTCCTATTCCTCCTTAAGTATGGTTAGGCATAACCCCGTTTTAATCCCCTGAATCCGCAGACAGCTGCGGCTCCTCCGGCCAGCGCTGGCGCATATACAGCTGATGCAGCTTGACCGTAATGATTTTGAGCATCATATAGACCGGAATAATCAGTAATATCCCAATAATACCACCAAAGTCTCCTCCGGCCAGCACCAGAATGATCGTAGTCAGCGGATGGATATCCAGGCTTTTTCCAAAGATATAGGGTGCCACGAGGTTATCCTGAACCTGCTGTGCGACTAACACAACCACGATGGACCAGACTGCCGTCGAAGGCGACTCCATTAGTCCGATAATGAAGATGGGTATGGTGGACAGAATGGCTCCGATAAACGGGATAAAATTCATCAGCACAGCCACCACTGTCAACAGCAGGGCATATGGCAGACCAATGAGCAGAAAACCAAGATACATCAATACACCGAGCGCCAGATTCACCAGTACTCTGCCAACGATGAAATTACTCATCGCCTCATCAATGTCGGCAACGACTCCCTCTCCTTCCTTATGGAAGCGTTTTGGGAAGAAGCTCACCACTTTTACGCCGAACTTTCCGCCTTCCTTAAGCATGTAGAACAACAGAATCGGGAAGGTAAAGAGTACTACAGCGAAATTGGATACAAAAGAGAACAGCTCAGACATAGAGTTCGACAATAGCGAAAACCCTTTATTTAAGTAGTTCATCAGTTGTCCTGCCGGATTCATATCCGCCGGAATCAGTGAAGACAGCAGCTTGCTGTCCTCCAGCTTCGTGAGCTGTTCACCCAACGCATTGAACACATTCGGCATATTGTTGCCAAGATTCACCAGCTGGCTTTTTAATGAAGGCCAGACCCCCACACTGAAAGCCAGGAGCAGAACTGCGATGCTCAAATAGACCAGCAGGATGGCTGCCGTCCGGTTCAGCTTGCGTGACTCCAGCCAGTTGATCAGCGGCCGCAGGAGATAAAAGAAGAACACCGCCAGCATCAGCGGCACAATGACCACACGGAATAAAGACAAAATCGGTGTAAAAATAAACTTCACCTGAGTGCCTAAGTAGATAATGCCCAGCACCAGCAGAACCGCAATACAAATGCGGATAAACAAATTTAATTTGGCCATGACCCTCTCCCGTTTCTGAATTCATCCGTCCGTACTATTTCGGAACCCGGATAGTAAATACCGTCGGTTCTCCCTCCCTGCTCGCAAGCTCCAGTGAACCGCCCATTTTCTCGGCGTTTTTCTTCGCAATGGATAATCCCAGCCCGGTTCCGCCGCTTGCTGTACTGCGGGCTTCATCTCCCCGGACGAACGGGTCGAAGATCGTCGACCAGAGCTCCTTCGGAATGCCCACCCCATTGTCGGCAATCTCAATACGAATCTCTGTGTCCTCCGGAAAGACGCTTACCCGCAGGTGTGTGCCATTGGGATTGTAAGCCAGCGCATTAGAGATCAGATTGTTGACAACACTTGCGAACAGCTCCGGATCATAATGGGCATACATTTCCTCTTCCGGAACCTGAAGCTGAAGCTGGAAGTCCTTTTGCTCGATTTCGCCGTAGGTGTCGGCAACAATCTCCCGCAGATGATCCCCCAGCTCAAGCCGTTCCGTGCGGAGAATGAAATCCGGCGAGTCCAGCTTCAGCAGCTCCAGCATATGCTGGATCAGCTTCGTCACCTGCACGGATTTGCTGTAAATATAATTCAAGTATTTCGTCTGCCGTTCAGGGTCGGTCCCCCGGCCCTCCATTAAGGCCTGGGCATAGCCCTGGATACTCGTAATCGGTGTTTTCAGATCATGGGACAGGTCTACCATCAGCCGCTGCTTGCTTTTCTCGGCCCGCCGCTTCTCTTCGGTAGTCTTCTCAATCACATCCGCCATGTAATTAAAGCTTTCCCCGATCCGCAGAAATTCCGTCTCCGCATATAGGGCAATCCGCGTGCTGTAATGTCCCTCCATCATCTGCTTCAGCCCGAGATTCAGAACCCGCAGCGGCTTTTTGATACGTCTGGTGACCCAATAGCTATATACAAAAATCAGCATCAGTATGAGCCCGCTGACCAAAAATACGTAGAAAAACACGGAATGGTTCAAATACGAAACCAGCAGTTCATTATCAATGGACACTTTGATCACATCGCGGGGAATTTTGAGCAGCAGCCAGGCCGCCTGCCCGCCTCCGTCTATTTTGGCAATCGAATAATAATAAGGCTGATCCGTGCGGTTCTCCAGCCCCAGAAATAAAAGGTCTTCATCGTAGGATTGGATCTGGTCCTCCTTGTCTCCAATAACCTGAATCACTTGCTTATTGGAATCAAGCAGCTCCAGCCAGCCTCCGCTGTGCAGCAGCTGGGTGCTTTGCGGGCCTTCGCCCATCTCTTCGAGATATTGACTGGCTTCGACCGGAAGATTCGGGTCTGTCAGCCGTTTGTCAAGAATCATATGGGTGATATCCTTCTGGATAAAAAGATAGACCCCAAGCACGAGCAGCAACAGCATGCAGTTGAACAGCAAAAAATCCAGTGTGAGTGATGTCTGCAGCGGGCGGTTGTCTCTACTTTTCCACGGGTGCTTCAATTTTGTACCCCAATCCCCTGATCGTCTTCAGGTATTCCGGCTTCTTGGAATCACGCTCGATCTTATCGCGGATATTGCTGATATGCACCATAATACTGTTGTCTTCATAGACGTAGAAGTCTTCCCAGACGGCTTCATAAATTTTTTTGCGGGTGAACACCCGGCCCGGCTGCTCCATCAGAAGCTCCAGGATTTTGTATTCCGTAGAAGTCAGTGCAACCGGTTCTCCGGCCACTTCAACCTGACAGCTGCTCCGGTCAAGCAGCAACCGTCCGAGCACAATCTGTTCCTTCTTCTTCTCTTGGACTGCCGGAGCATCGAACTCATGAACCCGCCGCAGCATGGAACCTACACGGGCAACGATTTCCAGCGGATTGAACGGCTTGGAGATATAATCATCCGCTCCCAGCTCAAGGCCCAGGATTTTATCATGGTATTGGCTTTTGGCTGATAGAAACAGCACTGGAAAATGATCATTTTCACGGATTCGCTTGAGCAGCTGCAGCCCGTCCATACCCGGCATCATAATATCAAGAATTGCCAGGTCCACGGTGTGGCTCTGCATCAGCTTCAAGGCTTCGTTCCCGTTCTGCGCTTGCAAAATGTTGTACTCCTTCTCCAGATACAGCTGCAGAAGCTCAACAATCTCCAGTTCATCGTCGGCAATCAGAATGGTATACATTATGAATCCCCCTCTATCTTCTCCCGCAAGGCGCGTTAATTGTAACTATAGCCTGCCATTCTTAATCCAGTCTAAACCAAATCTAAAGAATAGATAAAGTTTTGTGATGCAAAAAAACCGCACACCGGGCGGGGTTTCCGGGTACGGCCTTCCTGACAGCGTTGAGGACGTATGTTAAAAAGCTACGCCGATTCCGCCTTCGCCCGCATAGGTCCCCATCACAGGTCCCATACTGGAAAATAGGATCTCTTTGAAGGGATGCTTTTCCAGAATCCGCTCCTTGATTTCCAGCGCCAGCTTCTCGCAATTGCTGTGCACAATGGCAATCACCGCTTTTTCGTAATCATGCTGTTTGCTTTCCAGCTTCGCCAGCAGGTGACTCAACGCTTTGGGAAGTCCGCGTGTTTTTTCTACCACTTCAACGGTCCCTTCGTCGCTGATCTTCAGCAGCAGCTTGATGTTCAGCACGGAAGCCACTGCGCCGGACAGCCGGTTCAGCCGCCCGCCCTTGATCACATTCTCCAGGGTATCCAGCGTAAAGTATGCGTTCACTTCTTCGATCTTATCCAGCACCATCTGCTTGAGCTCCGCCAGACTGGAGCAGGTCAGCGACCATTTGGCTGTTAAAGCGACAATAAGGGACAGGCCCCCGGAAAAGTTCTTCGAATCTATAATCTCAATCGCATTCGGATGGCCTTCTTCTTCATACATTTCCTTGGCAATCACCGCAGTCTGATAAGTGCTGCTTATATTGGCGGACATACAGACGACCATAATATCGGTGCCCGGTTCCACTTGTTTGAATTTGTTCAGGAATACCTGCGGACTGGGGCTGGCTGTTTTGGGCAGCTCCTTGGATTCGCGCATTTTGGCATAAAAAGCCGGGGTATCCGTATCTTCCGGCATCAGCTCATGCCCAAAATGAACCGGCAAATGAACGATGTCCACGTTATATTTTTCTGCATATTCCAGGGGTATATCCGAACCGCTATCGGTAATAATTTTGATGGGCATCAGAGTGCTCTCCTTTCAATTCTATTTTATTATAGTTACCCTGATGAGCGATCAATAGTACATTTTATAACTTGTCAAACAGCCCGTTTTATGCTACCTGATCTTTCTTAACGTTTCGTGATGTGATAAGGTGGAAGCATAAGCCTACAGAAATGGAGTGTAATTATGAGCAAGGGAAGAGTATGGAACAAAGGCAAGCATAACGGGCGGGGGCTGTCGAAGAAGAATATAGCGGCTGAAGAAACAGAAAACCAGGCACAGCCTGAGCAGGCTCCTGAGGAGAGCTTCATTCCGCGCATTGATACGGTCAAGCCGATGAACCGCAGCAACTGGGTAACCCGGCCGGCACGGGTGGTGCCGAAGAAACCGGAGAATAAATAATGATCCGTGATATAAAAAGGGATGAACCGTGTAGTGCTGCGGATCATCCCTTTCTGATTGATGGGGCTGGATCTGAGCCAAGCCTATTTTACGACAACTACGAATGTCACAATTGCGGCAAGATCGCCTTTTGTCAGGCTGCCAGGAGGGTTATACAAAGAGACGATATAGGTGCCTTGGCCCTGCTCCGGTTTAAAGCGATAGGAGAAACTGCCATCCTCAGCAACATTGAAGGATATCGGCTTACTCTCCACTCCATTCGCTTGACGATAGGTCAACCGAAGAGAGGAATAATTGAAGCCTTCTGACTTAATGATTCCAGTAATATCTGCAAATGAGGTTGTTTCCACATAGCCGGAAGGCCATGCTGTACCGTCACCCGCAGCCAGCTTGAGATCCATCTTCATTGAATCGTAAGCAGGATAGCTGCTGTAACGGAATGGAATATCCTTAGGCTGCAGGTCCGCTGTAAGCGGAATGCTATTGATAATACGCCCAGATGTTGCGTCACGGTATACGAGTTCATTCGCACCTGGAAGCACTGGAATGCTGACTTGATAAACATTATACTTCAGCCCGTTGTAGCCTTGTGGCGGTTGATTGTGCACAAACGACCAATCTCCTCCGGCACCAATCCGGCTGTTTTCATAAAGGAACGACGGACCTCCGGTACTGAACACCGTGAAAGGATAATCGGCTGTGACCGCATGTTTCGGAATCCGGCTATTTGTGAACCAGCTGCTGTGAAGGATTGAGACCGTTTTAGAGAATGGATCATATTTCATCTGCATTCCGAACTGCTCCGTAAAAAATTTTAACGGGACCAGTACTCTGCTGTCCGCCACATACACCGGGACTTTAGCTATTAATGCCTTCTTTTTATTGACTTCTCCTGTTTTCAGATTGAGCTTCAGCTGATTATAATATCCGCTCTCAGAGAGATAAACGGCATTCTCCTGTGGAACATACTGCATCTGCCCCTGGATGATTTTAACCACATCGGCGACTGGCAAATACACGGAACCTCCAATGACGACAGGCTTGCTGCTTAGCGTAATAAAATTGTTGGTAATTGGCTCAAACGCTTCTTTGCGTCCAACTTGCAGGTCATACTGGCTCTCGATAGGCAGCAGCACAATGTCCGCAACGTTGAGCAGATTGATCACCGGACGAAAACTGTACAGCACCGAAATAAAATCGGAGATCGGCGCTCTGCTCTCAAAGGAGTAGCCAACCTTTCCATCAAAAGTCCAATATGCGGAATAAGATCTGTTATCTCCGGCTCCCGTAACTTTGACGACCCCAGCAGCACCGGATATCGGTGCACTATATTTAGCAGCCTCCCTGAATATTTGAATAAGCCGCTCCTTCTCCGCCTGATTGCCAATTGCAGCCTGATCCGTATAGAACATCCAGTTATCCTTTTGGTATAAGAGAGTTCCCTTGTTATCTGCTGCTCTATAGGCCTCTGCTTTCATCTTCATTAAAACCATTTTGGGGTCTGGTTCCTGAACTGCTGCCGATGGCAAACTACTGTCCTTGCCGGGGAGCTGATTCGTCTTATAAGCGGACACCTCATAACCATTCGTCGTCAGCTTGCTCTTCAACCCGTAATAGTGCCAGTTAGAGCCAGGCAGGCGGGTAGGCAAGTAGGCAGTAACCGGACTATCCTTGTACAACTGGTTCGCGAGTGGTTCAAAAATGCTTTGATAACCAAAGCCAGGGTCCAGTACGACACGCTCAGCTTCCTTTCCTGGCTTCACTGTTTCCGCGCTTGCTGCATTAAACGGGAAAAAACAAATGAGGATACCCGCGGCAAAAGTTAACATGATCTGTTGTCTCATCCTTTTCTTAACTTGAGCCAATACTTAACCTCCTTAGGAACATTAATCTCAAACCATTAGACTCAATATTTGCCAAAATGTTTCATATAATGAAGGTTGATTCACTATTTTCCTGCAGAGGGTCGACTTGCCCGATCCATTGCTGCCGATAACAGCCGCGAACCCACCCCGCTGAAGCTTTAGGAATCGCTCCGTCCGTTAACGGGTGTCCACTTTCTATTCTAGTTCCACTCTGTCCGTTTCACTCTGCACTCAGCCAATACAACCCCAAAAAAAAGAACACCACCGAAGTGATGTTCTTTTTCCATAATCATTCACTTGTGCCGTAACAGCTCAACCGACTATCGTCTACAACTCCAGTGCTTCCCCATATTCCAGCACCGTGCCTCTGATTCCTTCTTCCCCAAGCGCCCGCACAAAAGCATCGGCATCCTGCACAATAGGCGGGAAGGTGTTGTAGTGAATCGGAAGCACCTGCTTGGCTCCCAGCCATTTGGCGGCAATCAGCGCATGCTCCGGTCCCATGGTGTAATGCCCCCCGATAGGCAGAATCGCCAGGTCGATGTCGTACAGCTCACCGAACATTTTCAAATCTCCGAACAGCCCCGTGTCTCCGGTATGCACAACAGTGCGTCCTTCCGCCTGAATAATGAATCCCGCAGGCATGCCGCCATAAATCGCTTTCTGCCCGTCTTCCAGCGTAATGCCGGAGCTATGAAAAGCATGAATCATCGTCGCCTTGGCAAAACCAAAATCAACCGTCCCCCCGATGTTCATCCCAATGGTCTGGACGCCTTGTCCCTCCATGTAGCCTGCCAACTCCACGTTCGCCACAACTGGCACATTATTCTGCAGCGCAATTGGGGCAGCATCCAGAATATGATCCACATGGGCATGCGTCAGCAGCACCATATCTGTCTTGACATCCTCCGGTTTGGTGACCGCAGCGGGATTGCCTCTAAGAAACGGATCAATAATTAGCGACTTGCCGCTCACCTCAATCTGAATGCAGGAATGGCCGTGGTAAATGATTTTCATGGGATCTCTCTCCTCTTCCTGTATACTCATTTCACTTACGAACGTATGAATTAATAATATATTTCAACTTCATCACCTGTCAAAAAACGTAAGGCAAGCGGCGCCGGAACCCGTGCTCACATATTAATTTCTCAGCGCATTACAGCTTGTGTTCGAGCGCAGTTTTTCTTACGGCTCCAAGACGATATAAAATCAGCGTTACACTAATCGCCAAAAACACACCAGCCGCACCGATCCACGTAACCGAAGACAGCGCAATCTGTTGAACCGCAAGTCCTCCAATCCCAGCTCCAGCGGCCATAGCCAGCTGCATCACCGACTGGTTCAGGCCGAGCATCACCCCCGACGCTTCCGGTTTCAAGGTAGTGATATGGTACTGTTGGGTCGGTCCGGTTGACCAGGCAGCAAAAGACCAGAGCAGCAGTACTGCCAGTACACCGGCAACGGTATGGGTGACAAGAGATAGGAGGATAAGCATCACTATATGCAGCAGCATTCCGCCAAATAACGTAGGATACACTCCCCAGCGATCCGCACTGAAGCCGCCAATTTTCGAACCAACCATGCTGGCGATACCGAAGATCAACAGCGCACCGCTGATGTAGCTGTCGTTAATTCCCGAAATCGAAATCAGGTAAGGAGATAAATAGGTGTACGCGATAGAATATCCTCCGAGCCAGAAGAACGAAATAGCTAACCCCAATGCCACTTTCGGTTCCTTCAGCAAAGCAAGCTGCTGCGGCAACGGAATAGGCTCATCTCCCTTGATACGTGGAATCGTAAGGTAAATTATCAGCATGGCAATCAGCCCCAGCAACGCAATTCCGATGAAAATAAACTTCCATCCGACGGCATCCGCCGTCATTCTTCCCAGTGGAACGCCAATAATCAAAGAAGCTGTGAATCCCATGACCACCGTTGCGATAGAGCTCGCCTGCCGGCCTTCCCGGGCGATTTTGGCTGCAATATTCAGTGCCGTAACAACGACTATTCCCGCTCCAAGCGCCATAATAATTCGTGCGGCCACGAATAACCCATACCCGGGCAGAACAAAGGATAGAAGGTTGGCAGCAACAAACAGGCCCAGGCCATATAAAATTAAGCTGCGTCTGTCCATGCTTGCCGTCAGTGCCATAAGAATGGGTGTACAGATGGCATATACGAGCGAGAAGATCGTGATTAATTGCCCGGCAGAAGCCAGTGAAACGCCGAATGAAAAGGAGATGCGATCTAAAATTCCGGACACAATATACTCAGACGTCCCCACCAAAAAACTAATAATAGCCAAAATATAAACTTTCCAGCTTACCGGCATGAATCGTTCAACCCCTTATTTTACTTTTATATAAAGATATATCGCGAATTGTTAATGTGTTAGAGTAAAAAATAAACAAATCGCGAATTATCGAATTGTTGTGGCGAAAAAGAAACTGAATCCTCCGAACAAGAATTCAGTTTATGGGCTATACCTCATCCTTCATAAAAGCAGCCAATTGACGAATCGCTTCCTCGTCTCTTTGGTAATACGTAAATTTGCCAATCCGTTTCGTTGTAATCAGCCCGGCCCGCTGCAGCATCGCAAGATACTGGGAAGCCGTCGACTGCGTCATGTTCAGCTTGTTCGTAATCTGGCTTACACATACCCCAACTTCAGTCATATCAATCCCTTCATGGGGTGTAAAATGGAGGTTCGGTTCTTTGAGCCACTGCAGGATCTGATAACGGGATTCATTCGACAAAGCCTTAAATACTTCGATAGGGTTCATAACCATCATTATATCGATAATTCCCGATATGTCAAACTCAAAATTAGAGATCCTTTGCAAGACTGGATATTCCGGTGAAGATGAATGAAGCCGGCCCGATTGGTAAAAGCAAAAAGCAGCCCTGGTGACAGGCTGCTTTTTGATGTTCCTTTCTAAGCCTCACGCGAACTGGAGGCTAAAAGCTCCCTGACCGCCTCCATGCTCGTGACCGGTGCACGGCAGGCAAAGTTCCGGCAGACATAAGCTGTAGCTCCACCGTTAATCGCCGGTTTGTCCGCGAGGTGGGGAAGCAGACGGAGAATCCCTTCTGCATCTCCTTCCCAGTGGACAATCAGCGCAGCGTCCGGCAGATACGCCTGCTGCACCTGGGCCAGCATACCATGCAGCGCGGAATCGTCCCGCTTCCCGGACAGCACCCATTCCCGGCCGCCTGAAGCCATCGCCAGATGGGCCTGCAAATACATCGCATATCCCGGAGGGTACTCCGATGCTGCTGTAGCCATTACCGCTGCTGTACGCTCAGCGGCCGTCTTCAGCTCCACATCCTGAGTCATCACCGACAGCTTCCACAGCAGCTTCGCTGCCACCGAGTTCCCCGAAGGAAGCGCACCGTCATACAGCTCCTTGGAACGGATCGGCAGCTCTTCCCCGTCATGACCGGTGAAAAAGAACCCGCCGCCTTCCCGATCGGCGAACAGCTCCAGCAGTCCATCCTTAAGCGTCAACGCCCGCTCCAAATGAACGGCTTGGCCTGTAGCTTCGTACAGCTCGGTCAGTCCCCAGAGCAGGAACGTGTAGTCGTCCAGATAAGCAGGAATCGCGGCATCGCCATCCCGGTAGCGGGCCAGCAGCCTGCCGTCCTCACGGCGGCGCAGCTTATGCCAGATAAAGTCCGCCGCCGCGGCTGCGGCTCCAGCGTACTCCGGCTTTTGCAGCGCTTTGGCTCCCTTTGCCAGCGCTGCAATCATCAGCCCGTTCCAGGCCGTAAGCACCTTATCATCCTTCGACGGATGAATGCGCTGCTCCCGGTAGGCGAACAGCTTCTCGCGCCATTCCTCCATCCGGGTCCGCAGTCCCAGCGGGTTCATACCCATCCGTTCCGCCATGTCGTCCGGCAATCCTTGCAGCAGATTCGGGATATTGGCACCTTCAAAATTCCCCTCAGGTGTAATTCCGTACACATGGCAATAGGAGTGCATATCCTCCAGGCCAAGCGCCTCCTCGATCTCCTCACGGGAGAAGACGTAGAACTTCCCTTCCACCCCTTCGGAATCGGCATCCTCCGCAGAGTAGAAAGCCCCTTCCGGCGAAGTCATATCCCGTTGCACATACGTGAAGATTTGCTCCGCAATCTCCGCATAGAGCAGTTCCCCCGTGATCTGGTACGCCTCTAAATAAGCAATAGCCAGCAGCGCATTGTCGTAGAGCATTTTCTCAAAATGCGGCACCAGCCACTCCCGGTCCGTGGAATAACGCGAGAACCCGTAGCCCACATGGTCGTACATGCCGCCCCGGTACATCGACTCCAGCGTCTTCTCTACCATACGTAGCGCTTCCGGCTGGTTATACATCTGGCTGTACGCCAGCAGAAAAGACAGATTATGCGGCGAAGGAAACTTCGGCGCATTGCCGAACCCGCCGTATTCTTCATCGAACTGGCGGCGGTATAGCTCATACGCTTCGTGCAGCAGCTCTTCTCCGGGAACTCCTGCCCCGCCTTCTCCGGCACGTCCGGAATTCTTACGGTCCAGCGATTGAAGATCCGCCAGCAGTTCGTCCCCGAGCTGGTCCAGCGCTTCGCCGTCCTGCTCCCATTTACGGTGAATCTGCTCCAGTACATCCATCAGCCCAATCCGCCCGAACATCTGCCGCTTCGGAAAATACGTCCCCGCATAAAACGGCTTCTTCTCCGGCGTCAGCAGCACCGTTAACGGCCACCCCCCGCTCCCCGTCAGCGCCTGACACACCGACATATACAGCGCATCAATATCCGGCCGCTCCTCGCGGTCCACCTTAATGGCGACATAGTGATCGTTAAGGAGCTTAGCGACTTCCTGATCCTCGAAGGATTCTCTTTCCATTACGTGACACCAATGACAGGTTGATTAAAGCCACAACTACGAATACCCAACAGATAGGAAGATCGGCTTATTGTCGCGCTTAGCGACTTCAAAAGCCTCGTCCGACCAAGGGAACCAGTTCACCGGGTTATGTGCGTGTTGCAGCAAATACGGCGACTTCTCCTTAGCTAATCTATTGGGTACTTTTTGAGTTGTCATGGGGCATCACCTCTTTTCGATGGGATTTGGGTAAAGTATTGCTTAGGGTTAGTTTACCCAAAAAGGTGGGGGAAGGCGCATAAAAAACTCTTGCATAACTTTCATCTAACTTACGGGCATTCATGAACCCTCAGAGAATCATCCTGATTCACCTTAAAAATCACTTGTATTTCTTTAATACTGTAATTTGGTTTTTAATTGAATACACCTCTATTTGTGTACCAAATTCGTTAGTGGTCGCTTCTCCATAACAAACTATTAAGGAGTTCTCTATTGATTTAATAAATTCTTTATTCTTCTCTGCGTAATCCCATCTAATAAACAAGGAAAAATCCTGTGTATTCTTATACATTGGATTATTCCCTTTTGTTAGTGGAATCTTAATGTTATTCTTAATAATCTGAGCAGATCTTGTATTGCCTCTTAAAATACAGATTGCTCTTTTTTCTTGCGATTGTTCTATTCTTTCAATAATTTCATCCTGACTCCCAATTAATTCTTTCAATTTTATAGTGCTTCCATCTTCAATTAAAAGCTGCAACTCCTCAAACTCTGGCTTTAATTTGAAATAATTCTTATTATCTAATAAATTTATCAGACTATATATAAATTTCCTACTTCTTTTACCCGCAAATACCTTGGCTTTTTTTGATCTGTTAACACTCAAGTTTGTTTGATTACTATCTAATCTCTTTGCTCTAGGAAGTATTGTTGATACTAATAGTTCAATTTCACCCACATTTTCATATTTTTCTTTCTGGCTTTCTATAATAGGTACAACACAGTTACTTTTGTGACTAGTAAGAGGCCAATTTTTAAAATGAGGATCATTATGCTCTTTACCTCTGGAAAATTGAACTTTCACACCACAAAAAATACAAGTAAATTTATCTCTAGTCTTCTCATACTTGTAAAACTCACCATCTACATCAAGTGCACACAAATACTTTTGCTTTCTATTAAAATAAATTGCATGACTCATTCTTGACATAACCATCCTCCAATTTCACATCAAGTTAGGATAATGTTCTGGTATTCATGAAACCTAACGAATTAAGACCATTAGGCTAGGAACGACTGTGCTTAGCCGTGTAGGGGTATCCGTGGAGACTACCTACATGAATTGTCACTTGCGGATCAAGATAGGCCTATTGCAATAAGTACTCCATTCTTATGTAGGCTAATAGGATATTCCCCTAGTATTACTTTCGCATATTTTTGTACCTATGAACACGGCAAAAGTATGGCGAATCAAAAAAGCCGCCATCACAAGGCAGCTTTATAATTATTTTATTGATTTACACGAACATCCCACCAATGACATGTGCTATAGCCGATGGATAAGAATACGGTCTTATTCTCTGCTACTGCCTTTGCAAAGGCTTCTTCACCCCACGGATACCAGTCCACTGGATTATGGGCATGCTGTAGTAAGTATGGTGATTTTTCTTGTAGTAATCGGTTTGAAAGAATATTAAGACAAATGGATACGAAATGCTTATCTCATATACGTTCGTGAATAAATACCCCCTCTTTTGCAACGACAGCTTGAGTCGATCTTATCACCATGCTCTACACTACAGGCTAAAAATGCTTGATATTATTGGGTAGTTTTACTTCGTCAGGACAACTCCTCCACTAGTTGGCTCTCTTGGACTGGAATTATTTTCCTACATACTCATCCATAAAGCGGTCTACTCTTTGGAAATATTCAGTCGGGTAGTGGTTGAGAGCATCGATATGTTCCGTATTTTGCGGGTACCATACTTCTGCACTTGGGTTATCTTTTAAGGACTCGTAGATAATTTCTGTATTTTTATAACTAATTTGCTGATCTCCAGTACCATGAATGAGCATAACTGGCTTGTCTTGCATCTTTTTCACCGCATCCATAGGAGATATGGAATCAAGATCAACCTTAAAGGCCCAATTTGCCATCCAAGTCGATGTATAACTGAAGGGAAACGCAGGTAACCCTGAAAAGAAGGGCAAACCCTCTCTCAGAAATAGACCGGCATTACGAAAAGGACTATCTGCAATTACGGCTTTGATGTCATCACTTTCACTTGCGGCTAGCAAAGAAGTAGCAGCACCCATTGAAAAGCCGATCACTCCAATGTTATCACCCGTATGGTCTCTGGATTTTAAATAACTCACCGCTCCCAGCAAATCGTACTTTTCATTGCGGCCCAGGGTAATCAAATCACCATCGGATTTACCTTGCGAGCTGAGGTCGAATGCCAATACATTGTAGCCTTTCGGTACGAAATGCTCTACTAACTTTGGGGTCCGCCCTTTGACTAAACGATTGCTCGTGTATCCATGGACGACAATAATCGTCTGATTACTTGCTTTACCAGAAGGAAAAAAGGTCCCTCTAATCGTATTATCATTATTCAAACTCTTGAACTCGACCTCTTCGTAGGGAGTTTTAGCCATATTCAATTCGTAGCTGACATTAGTGTCTTTAGGATGATGCAGCAAGGTGTCTACTACTTTATAAGATATAAAAAACACAAGAGCTATCACAAGCAAAAGCACGATCCCCAGGCTCCATAAAATTTTCTTCCGTCTTTTCACACGAACGTTAAATGTCAGATCGGGTTGTAATGATGTTTGACTCATTTAGACTCCTCCAGTTTTTCTTTAGATTGTATAGGTGCGAACAAATAAAAGGCATGCCCCTTAAGATTTTCCCATTCGGGATGATGAATAATCTCTTCTCCAAGAGTTAAAGCCACTCCATTTAAGAAAGAGATATAAGCACGGGAGATCATTGCCGGAGAAAAGCTTTTGTTGAATTCTCCCATGGACTGCCCCTTGGCATAGACGGATTCGATCTTATCTGTCATTACCTTTATACTTTCAAGGACCTTCTCTGTAAGTTCAGGGAACCTTATTCGTTGTCCTAAGACAGATTGAGCAAGCCGTAATTCATTTGTATAGAAGTAGATATGGTCGAATTGTTCTTTTACCATGTTCTTGATCAATACCCCCGGCGTCCCCTCTTGTTGTAGACAAGCAAGTGATTTCACCTGAATATCAGCAAGCGGCTCCAGGACAGCGGCGTAGAATAAAGCTTCTTTACTAGGGAAATATTGAAAAATGGTTCCGGGAGTCACTCCCACACTCTTCGCAATAATAGCCGTTGTGGTATTTGAATATCCACTTTCTGCAAACAGGACTACAGCTTCTTTTAAGATACGTTTACGCCGCTCCTGTCTTTTTTCTTCATTGACGGGTCTGGCCAAATATATTCTCCTCTCTTTAAACAAAATCTTAATTAATTAATTGATCATTTATTTAATTAATAATATATCTTTAATTACGACTAATAGCAAGAGTGAATTTATCTTACTTACGAGCAGGATGAAACTCAAAAAAAAAAAAAAAAACAAGCTGGAGTGCTGCCAAACATGCGCCTCCGGCTTGTTTTTATCAGATTCCACCAGCAAATGCTGCAAGAGATTCTACAATAATTGATTCACGCGAACATCGCACCAATGACAAGTTGACTTAAGCCATACTACGAATACCCAATAGATAAGAAGACGGGCTTGTTATCGCGCTTGGCGACTTCAAACGCTTCTTCCGACCAAGGGAACCAGTTCACCGGGTTATGAGCATGTTGCAGCAAATACGGCGACTTCTCCTTGGCTAATCTATTGGGTACTTTTTGAGTTGTCATGGGGCATCAACTCGTTTCGTGTTGGATTTGGGTAGAGTATAGCTTAGGGTTAGTTTACCCAATTTGGCGGGGATGGCGCAAAGAAAAAAGGCACCGCGAATACGATATCTAATTACATCCTTAGATATTAATCACAGAACAAAAAAGAGGGGGTTCCCCCTCAAAGTTAAACAATTAATTTTCAAGGCGAAGGCGAACCGCTGATACCTTTCTTCGTAGAGCCGTTTATCAGATGTCTCTTTCATGGATGTATAATTTCTTCACTACTCATTTTCATCGTTACCTTGAACTCATTTACCATTAATGACCTGGTTTTGCGATTTAAGAGACTTCGTTAGTTTCTTATTTACGTTCTAAAAGTTATACATAGGGATTGATTAAGGTTTTGAGCTACGGAATTTGAATATATTAAAAGATGATTGTAAAGACGTATTTCATTATAATGGAAATATATGTAAAATAGTTAATGAGGTGATGAATTGACCACAAAAAAACGCAAATTTGTAATTGCAGTGGTTGTTATACCTATAATTTTTATACTGGGGTTTCTTTTTATGTTTACCAATATAATAAATCCTAACACAATTTTTGTGTCACAATGTAACGTAACAAATAATTCAATATCAATAAAGGGTGCTTTTACAGATAGTGCAAATAAGTATAGAGGATATAAACTTACTTATAACGATAATACGCTCTATATAAAAATAAAAGGAAGTCTATTATCATTTAATGGATCAGCTGGGGATTTTAATATTTCAATTAATAATAATTTTGGTAACATTATTCACACAAACATCCCTTCAATGGCAGGTGGAATAACCGACGGATAAGAAGATCGGCTATTTTCCGACTGCGCTTTGGCAAAAGCCTCTTCTCCCCGAGGGAACCAGTTCACGGGATTATGAGCGTGTTGTAATAAATACGGGGGTATTTTTCATTTATGATGCTTTTCCTGCTTTTAGCTAATTACAATCTCTTGGCTGATAGGAATTACTGCCTTTTTATCTTCCTGCTCTTCAAAGTTCCCATGTTTATCTAGCGTATAACAACTCTTTATCAGGTAGCCCTGTTGACAATTGGGACAATGACCAAATTTAAATCCATATTTAACATTAGTATCGGAAGCTACATCCTCACAAAGCGCCTTTTGTTCAGTGATATACGTTGTTAATCCTTCACCGTTGTTATTATGTATGTACTGATTGATTTCACTTATTACCGGCTCTATCATCTCGCTATTTACGTCCAAAAGTTTATGTTCCTGTAAATACGCTTTCTTACACGAAGAACAATGTGTCTTACCACTTGTCACCAGTAATCCGACACATAGACCGCCTATTAATAATCCAACACATTGTATGAGGAATTTGCTGATGTTTACCCACTTATTTGGTTCAATATCTATTGCATTGCTTACATGTCCTCTTGAAAATATGCTTAAACTGCTATTATTAAATTTATAATCATAATAGTTCAATAGTGTTATAGGTTCATCTGATTCTCCAAACACAAAATGGCTTATATGCTCCCCCTCAAACTTATAATTAATCTCATTCGATGGTGAGACGTATGCCATTCGATATTCTCCATACATAAACCCGCTAAATGAAAGTAATATGAAAATAACCGACATTAAGTAGTTGTTTTTATTCGGCTTTAATCCCTGTCTCACAATTTTATAAAAATACCCGAAGGTGGCTATAGCTCCGAGAAAAATCCCCCCTGCTGGAATAACGAAAAACATAGAAAAGCTAAAAAAGTTAAAACCCAAGGTACTCAAGATAAGCAATTGCACAATTACTGATACTACCGCTGTTATTACTCCCCAAACCCATTTCATAAATATGACTTCCTCCTCTTTCTGAGTGGTATATATTTTAACATCCGATGAAAAATACTCCAACAATAAAAATTACAGCATTTTTCGACAGTTTAATCTTATGTTTTTCCTTAAATGTGAACGATCAAAAAAATGCTTCGACATGACATGCAAGGAAGCTTGCACATGATGCCGTAGCATGGTTACATCAAATAATTACAAACAAACTTTCATTTTAAAAATCATCTACTTGTCTTTTTTCACTTCTTCCATAAACGCCCTAAAGTTTTCAACGATTTCTTTTGATTTGGTATGGTGTAAATAATGTGTTCCTTCAAATGTCATCACTTTTCCATGTGCAGAATCCTTTATTTGCTCTTCATGTAGTGTTGACCATCCTTCAATTGCTGTACTATCCGGTTGTAAAAAGAATATAACAGGAAGGTTTTTTGGGAATGTTAAATTTTTAGCTGCTTTATAATTAGGAAACATATTTTCTATTTCATTCACAATGGTAGGATTTCTGAAGTTTTTGAACGAAAGAATTCTCATTTGTTCTTTTGTATCATCATCAACTGGTATTGCAGCATAGGGGTCAGCACTTAGTTTCATTATCAATCTGGCTAAACCTGACTTTTTGAGTAGGGAAATTGTTGTATTTGATATTGGAGATTCAACAACCTTATCACCGTATTGTTTTGGAGCACTGCTATCGATCCCGACGAATGCACTCACTTCGTGTTCATATTTGTTCACATAATCTAGTCCGTAAATGCCTGCAATGGAGTGACCCATTAGGATATACCGGTCAATTTTAAGACCCTGTAAAGCTTCATGAATTTCACTTACAATATTTCCTATGCTTCGTTCTTTTTCGGTTCCATCACTTAATCCATAACCAAAAGGCTCAATCACTACGACTTTGTAAAATGGTGATAACTCTTCTACTAGCGGCTTAAAATCCAGTGCTGGTGTTCCTGTTCCCAAACCTGGTAGTAGCACGACTGTTTCTTGGCCTTGTCCTTGAATCAAGACATTCATGTTTTTCCCGTCTACGGTTACAAACTGACAATAGGATTTTATTTTTCCTTCCTCTGATTTACTGCTGATCTTATCAACGACAAAAACAATGGCAAGAAAAACGACGATTGCTATAACTAATACTGCTAATACCTTAAGTAAAAAGCTAAGTAATTTTTTCATCTTACTAGCTGTTTTTTTGCCTGTTGCTGGTGTATCCAAGTCCATTTTCTTCACCTCACGAATGTTCACTCGTATCTTCTCCTGTCGTTATTACTGTATTGGGCTGCCTTATCGACCGTTAAGCTAGCCTATACGATAGAGATGTACTCCCCATGACGACAATATGTACTGAATATGAACAAGTAGTTTTTGCTATAAACCGGGTATTGAATGTTCGCAAATAATGTAGCTAATCCCATCCTTCCAAACAAAAAACTCCTGCAGAATTATCAGCAGAAGTTCTAAAAATTAGGATTTATGCGAACATCCTGTCAATGGCAGGTACGTGTTCTTTTGGGTACTTTTTGAGTTGTCATTAGGCACCACCTTATATAAATTACTGGTTTATCACGAATACACCAACCTGCTCTCCAACCTGTCCAATCCACAGTTCTCCGTTACCAATCATAACACCTTTCCAATTGACAAATACTTGATCGACTTTTTGCGCCAATAACGCCTGCTTAACTTTAGCAGTTATGATTTTGTCGTATTTTGCAATAAAATCCTTCTTGGTTTTGATTTGCATGGTTTTTCCGTTATGATTCACTTTCAACGGGTACACCATCAAACTGGCTACTTCAGATTTTTTTCCTGCTTTAACGTTTTTCTGGAGCAAACTGAAGTTATGCTCAAATACGATTGGATTTTTGATGCCTGCAACTTCATAAGGATTGTTAGTGACATTAACCGCAATAACTCCAAGTTTATTGTTTTGTTTACCTATCCACAAATCTCCATCTCCAACCATAATTCCTTGATAGTTCACAAACACCTTATCGGCCTTTTGAGCCAGCAGATTTTCACGTACACTAGAAGTGAAGATACGATCGTATTTCTTATTAAATTCATTCTTGTTATAAAAAACATATTTTTTATTGTCTTTGTTTAAATTCATTGGATAAGAGATCAGATCTGCCACTTCTGCTGGTTTGTTTCCCTTAACTGCTTTTTGTAATTTTGCAAAATAAGTAGTAAATTCTGCAGGATCGTTTATGCCCGCAACCTCATAAGGATTACTGCTATCTGAACTCGTTACGGAAGCTGGTGTTGAAGTATTGCTACCTTGTTCAGCCCAAGCCGGACCGGAAAATACTATGGTGACAATTGAGAAACTCAAAATAATTGCGGCTTTTTTCATGCTAGAGTTTGTCATAATGGTTTCCTCCAAAATTAAAATTGGTTTATTTTCAGACTTAGCTTTGACGAAAGCTTCATCTCCCTACGAGTACCAATCCACGGGATTATAGGCATGCTGCAGTAGATAATGGGGACTTTTCATTTATCAATCGACCAGGTTTTTGACCTTCTTTAATCTCCATTATGTAGCCTCCTTTGTACGATATGTGCCACTGTTAATATTACCCATCACAAGACAAAAAGACACTAACGTTGAGTTAGCGCCTTTAGCGATAAACCCCTATTTCACATGGGTCCTCCTTCTAATCGTGTATGTAAGACACTAACAGGGGGCTAGTGTCTCTATTTTTATATCCTTATTTTTTAGCAGGCTTACAAATAAATGGACCCACAGGTTTGTTCGTCAATACCTGGGATGCTTCACGCACATTTTTAGCAAAAACCAGCGGACGCTGAATTGCCTCCCAATGGATATACCAAATATTTGGATTTGCGAATAACCAATGATTATGAAGAGCTGTTATTTTAATTCCTGATTTTCGAAGTCTAGAGATAAACGGGTTTATTTCCTTCGTGAGTATCACTGACTCTCCAAGACATAACGCCCTGCCATCTGCGCCCACACTCTCGAAGGAAATGCCAAAGGGAAGTGTGAAAAGGCCTTTTGAACGTCTGCCTAATATTTTCACCTTAATATTTGTACGCAACTTAGTGGCTACACATACTCCGTTTACGACTTGTGCTTCACCTCCAAAAATCTCAGCAAACCTTCTGCACTGTGGACTTATACTCATATCTTATCACTCCCCATCGTTAGATAAGATATAGTATTTTGAAGTGAAAACTATTGGAACGGTGTTTATCATTTAGTAGAAAAATTGAGTAGAATAACCAGTAGGTCTATTAGTTTAGTGTAATCAAAAATACGTCTGACGCCTTCCAAAAAATACAATAGATCCGTTCACCGGAAGCTCAGCCGTGTTCTTCCCGCTAATATGAATTCAAACAAGCGTTATTGGACAGCCTGATAAACACCGGTATTTCACTGAAAAAGTCAAAAAATCCGCCCGGTTCCCTGAAACCGCCCACCTATTCTCCCCGTTTCGTACTATCGAGCTCCTTTTGGGAGCGCCCTTTTTTCGTCCGCTCCACTTAACCCAACTTCATTCTGAAATTCTTATTCCGGCCAATCACATACTCCATCTGTATATCAAACGGCTCCAGCGCCACATGATGCGCGTTAATTTCCACCGCATCAACACAGCCCATCGCCCGGTAAAAAGCCTGTGTTTCTTCCGCGGAATGCGCAGAGATATACAGCTTCTGCGCACCCCACGCTTCAGCCTGCTGTGCCGCCATCATAAACAAACTTCTTCCAAGCCCGGCGTGGCGGAAATCCGTGGAGACATGCAGCTGCATTAAATCCGCATACTGCCGCGAACTGCCGAACAGCTCGCGCAGCAATGCAGCAAACGCGGCGATTTGCCCGTTATGCACAGCACATATGACCTTTCCCCCATAATGAAGACATCTATGAAAATCCTCTGCAATGATTTCGTTTTTGGTCGCTGCGTCCCAGTTATCAATGAATGGCGCATCCACCAGCTGCCGCTCCCCTTCTACTGTGCGCCAGACACGGGTTACCCGTTGAAATCTGTTGAAGGAATCCAGCAGGCCCGGCTGCAAATCATCCAGGCTCAAGCTTTTAAATTCTATATTTTGAATCCTCATTGTCTCCATCATCCCCACTCTCCAACAATTCCTCTCTGCTCCTTACCAAGGAACCCCAGCCGCATCAATGCGCCTATAGTATACTCTGGAAAAAAACTTGAACAGTAATTTATTTCCACATCCAGAAGGTAGACATGCCTATGGGCCAAAAATAACTATAACCATTTAGTAACTATATGATGCATTCCTCTCATGTTATGTTGGAATGACAAATACTGGTGAACATGCTAAGGAGCTATACACTATGGATGAACATACGAAACACAAATTGCTTGAAAAAAACGAACAGCTCATCAACATGGTCATTGAGCGCGTAAAACGTGATTTTCCAGAAGACATCGCCATTATAGGGCTCTCGGGCTCGTTTTTAACGGGTGATTTTCATGAAAAAAGCGACCTGGATCTGATCATTATTAACAATACGGACAGAGGTTGGGAGATATCGTCTTGCTTTATATTTGATGACGTTGGTTATGATATCTACTGCACTCCGTGGAATCCGCGCATTGAACAGCAGGCGAATCTGGAAAGTCCCATGGTTTCTTCGCTTATCAATATGAAGGTGCTTTACTGTGCCAAACCCGAAGATTTGGAGAGATTGAAGGGTTATCAGCAAAAGGCGCTTGTTGAACTGGCCAAGCCCATTGGCGAAGCATCCCTTGCCAGGGCACAGGCGTATATCAGTATGGCAAAGCAATACTATGCAGAAGCTTTGTTGGCAGAGGAGATCGGCGCTGTACGTTATGCGTCAGGCAATCTGGCTCTTGAACTCTTCAACGCGATTAACTGTCTCAATAATACATTCTTTCAGCAAGGGACCAAGCGATATCTGGAAGAGCTGCGCCCATTAAAATATTTGCCCCATAATTTCGAGCAAACTTATCTGGACTTGGTAAATGCCCGGTCGGCGGATGAACTCAGAAGCGAGGCCTTCCGTTTATTGAAAAATACAACTGTGCTTTACGATGAAATGCAAGCCGAACTGGTTGAACCTCCGGTTCCAACCTATGATAATCTAAAAGGAACATATGAAGAATTATGGTCCAATCAGAGAAATAAGGTCATTGCCAGCACACAGGCCAAGGATAAGTCTTATGCCTTTCTTACCGCGCTAAGCGCTCAGGATTTCCTGGATGAGATGCTGGTTAGCCGGGGAACCGCGAAGTTCGATGTCATGAAGCATTTCTCGCCGGATGCGCTGGAAACTTTTCAGGAACGTTTTATGGAAATGATGGACGAATACCTTGATGAATATAAAAAAGTCGGCAGGGAAGTTGCCCGCTATGAGTCTATTGAAGAGTTAACCAAAAGTTTTATGGGCGGCAGCGCATAACATAGAATCGGGAAGCCGGCTATCCGACTTCCCTTCTTTAAATGGCTATCCACCAAAACACGCCATATTTATCAATCAGATTTGCACAATACCGGTTCCAGTCGCATGGCCCCAAAGAATCAATAACATTACCCCCGTTGCTCAATACATCAAATGCTCTTCGGACAGCATGCATGTATTCGTTCTTCGCTTCATTTTTTAGTTCCAAACTTTTTCTTCCCCATATGTGATCGACAATTACCTTACTTATTCATAGCTATGCTTGTACTGGCTTACAATTTCAGTGAACGTTTCTATCTCAATCTTTAATGAATCTATTATGCTATCTAGTTCATAGTGCAACCTGCTATGTTGCTTCCAAAAACTCTCCTCAATTCTAACAATTGTATATAACAAGTCGCCCATATATAATTCACCTGAATTAAACGGATTCCTGGCAAGTCTGTACAATGCAATGGGCACTAAATATTCAAGTGAAATTTGCTGGAGTATCATTAGTCTGAGATCTTCATTAGTCCAATATTCTAAGGGCAGCTTTCTTAATTCATGTACTTTAATGATTAAACCTGTTGAATGGATTGGGGCGTCTCCCCAATCGGTGTTCTCAAGTTCATCCAGACACTTTTTGAAATCTATATCTTTTAAGTCCATGCAGAATCTCCCCCTTCCGTACAGAAACGCTAGCTAAAACAGCTCTAAAAGTCCCTCAAAACTATGAATTACATAATCATAATCACTAACTTCTCCAAATCCGTAACTCGCAAATACGAAAGGAATTCCGGCATCTCTTGCAGCCTTCAGATCCTTTTCCGTATCGCCTACGTAAACAGGGCTCTTTAAGTTATTTCTTTCCATGACCAGTTTGATATTCTCACCTTTGGACAACCCGGTTCTCCCCGGATTCTCAAAGTCTACGAAATACTTTTGTAATTGATGGTATTCGTAAAAAGCTTCTATATATCCGGCTTGGCAATTACTCACTATGAACAGCTTATATTTTGCAGATAACACTTTAAGGACCTCTTCCAACTGTTCAAATAACTTTCCCCCTCGTTCAGCCAGGCTTACACACTCCACTTCATAACACTGTCCTAAAATCTTTTGCTGTGCCTCTTCATCTAAGTCGGGAAACATTTTTCTGCCGGCCTCATCCGCTTGCAGACCCATAATTCCTCTTAAATCTTCCTTAGTTACTTCCCCTATGCTCCCTTTATATTCGCTCAGTACTCTGTTCCATACATCTGCAACAACATCCAAGGAATCCCATAACGTTCCATCCAGATCAAAGATCATGCTATCCATTTAAATTCTCCTAACTTTTAGTTATTTATTGTTGGTTTCGCCCAAATCAGATGAACCATATTCAGCCAGTGGCTTTCCACTTTATCGATTTGCATACGTGACTCATGGATCAGTCCAATAATATCTCTTGTATGATGGCATCCATAAACACGATATAACAGCGGATTAAGCGCTTTTTGCATAACAGCTACCATAAAGTTAGAACTGAGCCCATGCTCCATGAACAGGATTACCCCGTCCGGTTTACACCAGCGGTTGACTTTATCTAACATCCTTAGTGGATTCTTATAGCTGCAAAAGGATAATGTAGAAACAATAGTATCAAACGACTCATCGGAAAAGCTGATTTCCTCAATATCAGAACACATAAATTCGGCGTTCAGATGATGGTACTTTGCTGCCTGCCGTGCTTTGTCAATCATTGCCTTACTAAAGTCCGCTGCAGTAATCTTGACTTCCGGAGGATAAAACGGAAAATTAGCACCTGTGCCTACTGCAAGTTCAAGCACATTGCCCTTCGCATGACCTATAAGATTCTGCCGCCAGCGCTGTTGTTTGGGATCTTCTCTTTTTTTGTCATATTGGGTGGCTTGTCTGTCAAAAATATTTATCAACCGCTGTTTATCCATCTTCTGCTGATCAGCTCATTCCTTAATAAAATACGGTAAAGCTTTCAACTATTGAATCAATAACCACCTGCGGGTTCTCAATATGTATGTTATGTCCGCTATCAGTTACTTCAATCTTGTGGTCTTGGAGAAAGCAGGAAATATTTTTAAAGCAGTTAATATCTTTAGTATACCAATTTTTGAGAATACTTGTAAAAACCAAAAGAAATTAACTTCGTTGTCCTTGAATTTGTTCTTCAGGAAAACGAGCAGTCATTTCATCTTCATGCATTGGCTTTCAACTCTACTGAGCCCCAAACATCTCATCAATACTATGTATTTCAATCCTATCTTTCTCTGCACGGTAGTCATAATATTCGTGTTCCTCATCAATAAGGATCTCTTTACTCCTTAGGAACCCGAGCAATCTGACTGCCTCTTTCCTTATGCTGTCCATGTAACTTTGATTTTCCAAAGACTCTTCTTTAAGAATCTCCTTGTATTCATCAGAAGTTGTAATATAGGTTAAAGCAATATACCTCAGAAAGGTGTAGCCGTCACAATAATCATCATACAATATTTCCAATGTTTCCAATTGCTCTGTTTCATCCTCATTCGTTAATAGGTCATCTAACTTTAAGATGATTCGTTCTTGTTCAAACGGGCCAAAATGGATCATTCTTCTGATTTGCTTCTCCGTTTCATCAAATGCATATTTGTCCTTGTAGTTTCTGGAGATAAGTTCGAAGTATTCCTTCTCACCAAAAATCTCTTCTAATTCATCATGTTCATACACCCACTGCTCAAATGCTACAAGGGATTGCTCATCCTTTTTATTTCTAATGAAGTAATACAAATAACGTTGTGCCGTGATTTGATCCATTACTCACACCTCGCATAATCCAATCTTGTTAATCGTCCAATGATTTTAATCATTAGTTTCATCCTTCATCTTACATTTACTGCAGTCTTTACTATGATAATATCATATTTCCTGTATAACATTATTCCCCCCTCACAACATAAGTCTTCTTGTCTATTTCCCTTAACCTCCAGCACCCTTCTCCCAAGTCCCCATCACCTCAATCATCATCAACACCCCCAGCCGGAACTCTTCCGTATATGCGGCAGCTGAATACATGGAGGTGCTTTGCCCCAATAGATCAATTAACTTTTCCAACTCATCGTACTCTTTCGGTGATAGATTCTTGTGATAAGCTTCAATTAATGAAGAAATCTTTCGATTCAGTTCGGGGTATTCGGAATGTTTAGGGTGTATGTCTTCGTCAGGCCTGATGTTGCCATAGAACAAGGCTTCCAATATACTGCCCATGATTCGCCTCCTATGTATACCTAATATAAGCTCTCGCACACAGTATCTCTGCTGTAGCATACACGATCGAAACGCAGTACATTGCATTTTAGCGATATAATCACTAATACTTTTTATTCCATGGTAAAATGCCTTGCGGCACAGTTTTTTCTGCCTAAAACTTATACATGCTGAAATATCAATGTGCAAAAAAATTGTGTATATTCTTGTTATTCAACGGCGGTGTTTCATTGAAAAAAGGTCAGCCAGAAAACTGGCCGACCTCTTTATATTGTGGTAGAGAATGTGTAATTCAATAATAGCCGTCCGCGATTATTTGCCGATGCGTGCGAACGGGACAGTCAATAAATCAATGTCACTCCACTCTTTAGGGGAGTTCGAATCCGATACCCCTGGCGAATCGGAAGTCGCTGGATCATTAGGAAGGGTATCCATCGGCGAGTACTCGCCTTGGTGCAGCATTACGCCGATACCTGCGTTCTCTATATCCGGATTTCCGAGTGCGCTGAGTGGAATTTTTGCTTCATAGAAAGTGTCACGATTGGGATCGTGGCCAAGTGCCATGAAGTTTACAAGCTTGCTTGAATCATTAACATCATCAGCATCTTTTACGCCCCACAGGGATGTATAACCTTTGCCTTTAGCAAATTTAACGGTAATACCTGCTGCTGCGCCTGTCTTATAGTTCACTCCACCATCGTCGACGGGGAACACCCCGTTTACGGCTTTGGAAAGATAACCGGAGTGGAACATATTCGAAGCGATGTTGAATTGATAATCGGGAAGATCCAGCCCGCCCCAGAGCGGCTGTTTGCCATTCTTCTTCCACATATCATGTGTTGCGCCAGCACCACGAATCGCATCCATGGCAATTGTCTGCGGCATATCCATGGAGCGGATTGGTGTACCGCCAGCAGAACCAGCATTAGCAGGATCAACGATGTCTGTAACATCTACATACTGCCAAGCCAGATACAGGAACTCGTTGTCCCATGCAGCCCACAGATGGCTAAGGTCCATTGGAGATTCATGAAGCGACCAGTTGCTGCCAAGTGTACGCGGATCATCACCGGCCATGTCAATAGCAATCAGCATGTCATCTGTCCATTCTCCACTGTTAGTTCCATCAATTGTGATTGGAGTCGATACGCGTTTACCAAATGAAGGGTTAGTGGAATATGGCTTGTCTCCACCAGGAATTACGATCGTTCCTTTCAATGTCACCACTGTAAGCTCAGTGCTTGCTGCTGAGAAGTTATTTGCAGTATCGAAAGCTTTTACCGTGTAGGTATACGAAGTTTCTTCAGCTAAACCGGTGTCCGTGAACGCAGGAGTTGCGGATGTTCCTACTTTTACTGCATCACGATAGATGTCGTAACCTGCTACAGCCACATTATCCGTTGAAGCTGTCCACTGAAGGGCAACACTGGCAGCAGTTGCTGTACCTTTTACATTTGTCGGCGCCGAAGGTGCGATGGTATCACCAGCACCCGGTACTTCAATGGTTACTTCATTGCTGTTAGCGGAGAAATTACTTGCAGCATCACGGGCGCGAACCTGGTACTTGTAAGTTGTACCTTCCTTCACCGTGCTGTCAATGAAAGTTGTTGCATTCACCGAAAATGTCTCCGTGCTTGTACCAGCTATACGGGTAATTTGGTAATCTGCTACGCCAACATTGTCAGTAGAAGCACTCCAAGTCAAAGTGACCGTCTTAGGAGTTCCACTGCTGAGATTGCCAGCCAGGTTAGCTGGAATTGAAGGAGCAGTCGTATCGGAGCCAGCAGGCTTCTCCCCAAGCTTCACTTGTCCAGGAGCATTGTTGTTGCCAGGAATGTAAATATTGTCGCCTGTGTTGAAGTAGTAGTTCTTCTGACCGTTGCTGTCCCAAACGTTGCTTCCGTTATTAAAGCAAGCTTCCAGACGGCTGGTGGTACCAATATCAACCGTTATTTTTTTGTAGCCAGGGTTTAGCAAGTCATTCTCCATCTTCACGCCTGGAATGGATGTCCATGTACCACCTTCGGCGCGATAATGGATGTTAACATTTGTCCAGCCCTCTTTGTAATAAACGGTAACTTTATTTCCTGGCTTTGGACCTTCAGGTTTACCGGCGGTCACTTTACCTGCGTCATAGGTGTTGTCTCCTTTATTGAAGAAATAGTTCTTCTGATTGTTGCTGTCCCATTGACCGCTGCCATTGTTGAATGCTACCTCTGCGCGTGTTGCCGGAGAAGTTCCCAGGTCAATCGTGTGCACAGCATATCCCGGAATTTCAGAATCCTCCATCTTCACGCCCGGACTGGCTGTCCAGTTGCCGCCTTCAGCGCGGTAGTGAATGTAAGGAGTTGCGTATCCTTTTTTGTAGTAAATCGTAGCGGTGTTGTCATTGCCTTGTCCAGACGGCAAAGTCTTAACGCTGATCTCGTTACTTGGATCGGATGTGCCGCCGGATTGGCTCTTTGCAATCACTTTATAGGTATACGTTGTTTCTGCAGTCAAACCTGTATCCTTATAAGTTGCTGTTGTCGACGATCCAACCTTCACATTGTTGCGGTATACGTCGTATCCGGCAATTCCGGAGCTGTCGGTAGACGCATTCCAAGTCAATGTTACCGTCTTGTCTGTCTTTACCGAACTAGCCAGGTTTGATGGAGCCGTCGGTTTAGTCACGACACGCGGATCTGTATCGGACCAAGCGCTTCCGTCATACCAGCCTGTTGCTGTTCTGGTGAAGCCAGCTTGGTTCTGAGCAGGCAATTGTTTGCCAGTAGTGTCTTTAAATATAATCGTAGCTTGTTCAGCCTTGTCGAAGCTGTAGACATACCAGTCTCCGCCAGCGCTTGTCATAGCTGGAGCTGTAGCCCAGGTTGGGTCATTATCCTTTGGTCCTGTGTTATAAAAGTAGATGGATGGTGTTCCCCATCCGGACGGTTTCTTGAAGTAGACTTCCAGCTTAGCGTTAGGATCGCCTTTCGTGAACTCGAACGAAGCAGTACCTTCGCCATTTTCATTCGTTGCATACATCTTCAGCGTTATCGTGTCATTAATGGCCATGTCTGCGCCAATCTTGATTGTTGTTCCATTGGTAAATGCAGTTCCGTTAATGGGATCACTGCCATCCAGCGTGTACTTGCCACTGTCCGCATTCTTGATCGACAGCGTTACAGAGGCAGTTTCGGTTTTGAATTTACCGCCTGCCGGTGAAGCAGTCAGAACCGGGAACTTCTTGTTTACGCCAACATTTTCAATCAGAATAACGCCGTTGGTTCCTGCGGTAAATTTGGCCTTGCCTCCGCTTACCACCACTTCGTTCTTCGTGTAAGCATCGCGCACAGTAGTACCATCCGGGAAGATGCCGGATACATTCACATCTACAGTTCCAGAGGCTCCTGTAGCCACGACTACTTTATCCAGAACATCACCTTTCTCATAGGTGCGTGAGAACGTATACGGACCGTCTGCAATTTTCTTATGCGTTCCTGCGCCTACGGCAATGTGATTGTTTCTGAATTGTCCAATTTTCTGCCAGTGTGACAGAACATCCTGGTTAATGCCGTTCCAGTTCATCTGTGAGCGTGCGCCTTGGTCCGGGTCAGAGCCGGTAGCCCCAAACGGTCTTGCCGTTTCATCTCCATAGTAAGTCTGCACTCCGCCCGGAAGAAGCAGAAGCGCGGTACCTGCTTGAATCAGATTTCCACGGTTGTATAACCCTTTATCGTGAGAAGAAAGATAGCTGATCATATTATAGTTAGGCAGATCCCCGTTTAATTCACTTGCATATCGGGAGAAGAGGCCTTCCAGATCGCTCATATTTGCGCCTTGGAAGGAGAAGTTGATTAAGGAATCAAATCCGTTATCGAAATAAGTGCCGGTTCTTCCGAGGCCATGACCCCAAACTTCCCCGGTCATCCAGAAGTCTTCTGTCCAATCTGCTCCCGGTTTAGTCGGGTTATTCTGTCTCCATTTCGCAAGCGCGCTACTTGCGCTTATCTTGAGTTCTTTCCATCTGTCTGCTTGGACATGCTTTGCAGTATCAATACGGAAACCATCAATTCCGAACTCTTCGACCCATGAGGACAGCCATTTGATCATATAATCCTTTGGGGCAACGTTCAGATCTTTGCGGTATTGCTTGGCAGCCGGAACGATCCAGTTATCGTAACCGCTCGTTTCTTTGTTGAACTTGGTTTTCAGTACCGGCGGCAAGCCGGTGCCACTAGTGGATTCGGTCTTGATATCAGGCAGGAACCCTACACACAGCGTCTGATCGTTGCCGCCGCATTGATCGTAACCTGCAATATTGTTGGCACGAATCCAGCTGCTGCCCCACCAAGAAGCCCATGCACTGGAATTATTCGTATTCATAATGTTATTGTGCGTGTGCCAGTTTTGGCCTTGGCCTTTGTCCGGAATCCAGTTGCCGGCGAGTCCGCCGCGGTCACCGTATCCGTATTCCGCCATATCCACAAGTGTCGGATAAGCGACATGGTTCATAACCACGTCCAGGACCACACGGATTCCCTTGGTGTGAGCGAGGTCAACGAACTCGCGCATTTCATCAATGGTACCTATGCTCTTGTCCATTTCAGTAAAGTCGAGTCCATAGTAGCCATGGTAGCCATAGTGAGCAAAGTCACCGTCTTTCCCGCCTACCCAGCCGTGCATTTGTTCCCAAGGAGCTGTAATCCAAATTGCATTTGTACCCAGATCCGTGAAGTAGCCTTCTTCCAGCTTCTTGGTCAAACCTTTAATATCTCCGCCGTGGAATGTACCCACATCCGAGCCCCAGGCATCCGTCTTAGGTCTGCCATAAGCGCCGTCATTGCTGGTATTGCCGTTTTTGAAACGGTCTGTCATGACGAAGTAAACGTTTGCATTATCCCAGCTGAATGGGCTTACTGCCTGCTGCTGTCCGTCATTAACCGGCGTGCTGCTGTTTGCTGCAGGCGCTGCAGTCGGGGTCACTGTGGCCGCTGTTACTTGGCCCGCTGGCAATACCGCAACGCTCCATAGCATTGAGCAGAGCAGCATCATGCTTAGTAAAACTTTGCAACTCTTTTTTACCATTAGCTTATTCTCCTCCTGTACCTTTTGATATGAAACGAGTTGCGTGATCCGTAAACCAGCAAGCGATATACTACTAAAAAGCTGGATTTTTGCAGATTGCAATCGTTTGCACTTAAACCCATCTTATCAACTTACTTTAAAGTCTAGTTAAAGTAATGAAATAATATTTTAAGAAAAGTCATAGATTATTCGATAAGCGTTGTTTTACGCTTCCAAGGATTCCACCATTAGTGAAACCGATCCGTTAAATTTATAGCCAGCACCTCTGACAGTATGGATATATAGCGGTTTACTCGGGGTTTTCTCAATTTTTTGCCGCAAGTTATAAATATGAACCATGACGGTTCGTATGTCCCCTTGCTTCATGTCTTTCCAAATAAGATCATATAAGGTTTCGGTGTGGAATACGCGATTCGGGTTCTTTGCCAGAACAACAAGGAGTCGGAATTCTTTAGAAGATAAAGAGACTTCCTTGCCATAGGCCATTACTGAGTGGGTAGTAGGATCAATCTGCAGATTTGGATAGAGTATCAAATGACGTTGATTAACTGGGAAAGCCTGTTTATACCTACGGAGGTGTGCTCTGATTCGGGCGAGCAATCCTTCATTGCTGGAGGGCTTGGCAATAAACTCATCTGCCCCCCGGTTCAAGGCTTCAATCCTGAGATAATCTTCAGTATGATGACTTGTAAAAAGCACTGGTTTATCGCTGAATTTGCGCAATTCCGTGCATAAGTTCAAACCGCCCGCCCCTGGCATTGACAGGTCAAGAATAATTAAATCAGGATCGTGAGAATGAATGAAGCTGACCGATGCTTGTCCGCTGTCAGTATACCCAACAGCTTCATATCCATGCTCAAGTAAGAATTGAACCAATAACCTGCGAGTTTCAGTATCATCATCAATGATTATGATTTTTTCCCGCATTCATTTTTCTCCTTTCATAATATTGTAAGCGCTTTCTGAATTGTATTAAAGAGATTGCGGATGAACTTTATACATAGTATGTCATTTTCATACAAAAAATATCATATGTTGTAGAATAATGCAACTAGATAAACCACAATTAAGAAGATTATAACCTGACAAGCAGGCGACCAATCGCAGCCGCTTTTTCCATTACTTCAATCAATTCGATGAGGGAGATTTCGCGAAATGTTTAAACCTGTCAATCCTGTACTTTGTTATAACGTCCAAAAAACAGCGGCAGTCCAGGACTGTTTTTCTCGTCCATGGCTGCCGCTGTTTCTTTTATTGGGCACCAACCACCGGATGAGGAACATACGGCTCTTCCAGCGAAGCAATTTCTTCAGGTGTTAGTGTAATGGACAGAGCGGCTGCCGCATCTTCGAGATGGGAGCTTTTGGTAGCCCCGATAATGGGAGCGGTCACGGGTTCTTTCTGCAATAGCCAGGCTAGGGCAATTTGAGCGCGGGGAACACCGCGTTGTTCTGCTATCACCGCAACCTGTTCTGCGATCAAGCGGTCAGTATGTGCCGTTGCATCGTATTTGGATTTCTGGACCTGGTCAGTCTCGGAGCGGTGTGTGGTTTCGGACCAGTCCCGCGTCAATCTGCCTGAGGCCAGCGGGCTGTAGGGAATCACAGCGATTTTTTCTTCCTTGCATAGCGGGAGCATCTCTCTCTCCTCTTCACGGTATAAAAGATTCAAATGATTCTGCATCGAGACGAACCGGGTCCATCCATGTTTCTCAGCAACATGCAGTGCCTTCAGGAACTGCCATGCGAACATGGCTGACGCCCCAATGTATCTTGCCTTTCCGGCCTTCACTACATCATGCAAAGCTTCCATCGTCTCTTCGATCGGCGTATGGTAATCCCAGCGGTGAATCTGGTACAGGTCCACATAATCGGTTCCCAGCCGCTGCAGGCTTTTATCGATTTCGCTCATAATTGCCTTCCGGGAAAGTCCAGCCCCATTGGGACCTTGGTGCATACGGAAATGTACTTTCGTCGCCAGGACAATCTCATCCCGGTGGGCATAATCCTTCAAAGCCCGGCCCACAATTTCCTCACTTGTTCCATCTGAATATACGTTCGCCGTGTCAAAGAAATTGACACCCAGCTCAAGGGCTTGTTTGATAATAATACGGCTGCGGTCTTCATCCAGTACCCAAGGATGGACCCATCGATCTGCTTCACCAAAGCTCATACAGCCCAGACACAGCCGGGAGACATCCAAGCCCGTATTTCCAAGCTTCACATATTCCATTAGATTGTTCCTCACTTTCCCATTAAAATGTTTTCCTTCCTAAACAGTTTACTCCTTAGAGTGAACTCGAAGGCAAGCAATTAGCCGGCAATTTACTCCCTCTATAGACTTCTCTTCAATAAGGCTCCAACTTGTTCTGCCATGATTTGTGGAGGATACGGCATTTCATTTCTAATCCACCATTCAATGATCCCTACATAAGCGGTACCCGTATATTGCAACATGATGTCTTCGTTCAAATCCTCATTTCTACCACTTTCTCTATCAATCTCACCTCTGAATCCTTCCATAACATAATCAAGCAGCCGAGTTCTAAACGAGGGAGCTCCTTTACTGGCTAACATCGTTGAAAAAAATAAATGATTTTTCTCAAAATACTCAAAAAAAGGCACAAGGCCATTGCTCCAATCCAATTGGCATGCCCATTCATCCATTTCACCTAATTCATTCATGTGTGATTCGATCAGTTTATCCAACAAATCATATTTGTCCTGGTAATGAAGATAAATGGTTCCGCGATTAAGGTTTGCCTGGTCTGCAATATCCTGAATGGTAATTTCATCAAAACTTTTTTCGCTCATCAATTCAATAACAGCTTTTTTCAAGGCTTCTTGCGTTTTAGCAATTCTTCGATCCATTTTTGCCATCGGAAAATTCACCAAACTTTCTTAAATAATTAACACTTTCGGTTTATGTGTTGAGGTATCAACAATCTACATTTTTTTAACCATTGAATGTATGTTTCTTACATATATAATAATATACACGAGTTGATTAATCAATTCGTTTTGTTAATTCACCTGTTGTTAGGATTTATATTTTGCTTTAATCTAACCAAAATGGGGGATGATATCAAAAAATTCTGAATAAAGAAGATTTTGCTCATCACCTGGATGCGACTTTAAGAAATCAACATTCACCCCATATAGTTTCTATGGATTTTACCTACTGAAGGGAAAAGGAAGGGTGTGGTTCTAAGCATGATCCGCGGCAGCCGGCCGTTTCCTTTGTCTCCATTTACCTACTACAAGCAAGAGTAAGGGCAGACCGAGCATATTCACCGGCATCGCAAACGGCACCCAGTAACGCTGCAAATAATTTGAAGTCGCCTCCGTTACATCTTGGGGAATTAACGCAAATACAAACATAACCGGGGCAATGAACCAAATCAGGTTCCTCCAGTTGCGGACATGCAAAAATTGGGCGGTGCCATAGCTCATCAGGAAGAGCATCACAGCAAATTTGACGAATACGCTGGCGAGCCATATGACGACCGGAATCGCATCGAAATTATCGATAAAGCCGAACAGTGATATTTTTTTGGTCATTTCGAAAAAAGGGTACCACGTGTTAGAGGAAAGATTGACCCCTAAAGTGAAGATCACCATCAGCGTTGTTATCAGTACAAAGAATACCGAGGTCAAGACGGCCCCGAACGTGTACAACGCCCCCTTGCGCTGCTGGGTCAAAAATGCGGCAAACATAAGGTATTCAACAGAATGACCGAGGTAGGAGGCTGGTGCCAGCGCTCCACCCAGTATTCCCGTCATTCCGCTATCCACATAGACCGGGAGGATGTTCCTCCATTGGATATTGTTAGTGCTAGCGATTAGGACAAGGCCAATCATGAGCAAGATGATCGGCCCCAGAACCTCGCCGCAGCGGGCAATGCCTTCAATTCCGCCTGCGTAGTTTGCATAGACAATCACGAAGATCATCAGAAGCATGACCGCTTCTTTCGGTGTCCCGTGAAGCAGCATGACTTGGACCAAATCGGAGAATTGGCGGAGAATTATCGGAGTAATCGTATACCATTGAACCAAATAAATTACGATTACAGCTTTGCCGATCCATTTCCCAAGAATCAAATGACTGTATTCAAAAAACGTCTGCCCAGGGTATAGCTTCGCGGCTTGCGTCGCCAAGAGTGCGATCAGCGTAGCGATACCTCCGGCAACGATAACGGAAATCCACGCATCCTGTTTTGCCTGTAGGCTTGGGGTGACCGTCATGACCAATGTCATCCCGAGATCCATGATAAGGATGATCCAGAAAACCTGTATACCCTTCAATTTCATCTTCATCGCAAAGAGCCCTCTTCCGGTTGATAGTCAGTCCGTTTTTACTTTATGTGCGGGGGAGTGCGTTTTGCCCGTTCGTTCAATCTTGATGTGGGCATCGACAGTCACGGGAACCTCAGGAAAAATATCAAGCCATTCATCCTTCATTTTTTTCCAGGCATACGGATACTCGATGTGGACATCCTCTCCGATGCCGAGGATATCCGACTGGAGCACTTTTTGCACATGTGTTAACATGCTCTCTGCCTCGCTTTGAATTTGCTTCGACAACAAGGTTTCGACACGTTTCATATGATTCACTTTGCTCAGGTCCAGCTTCGAATCGTTATCGATCGCCCGGACGGTGGCATGTAACGAGACCTTTACTTCGGGGAGGTCATTCTTGATTACCAAGTGCATTTTCATGCCGCTTTGCAGCAGTTCAACACCTACGGTCCCTCCGTATTGTTCGTTCTCAGGTTCCACTTGCACAGTAAACCTCAAATGGTGTCCCCCTCCTGTCCACCAGCGCAATAGTTTTAATTCGTCGGATGACAAGTATCCGGATAGTTGATTTCTACGGTAAACTGCAGCCCGGTCAATCGTGAACGTTTCCTTATCAGTACCTTTATGAATGACCCTTATGGCAGCGGTAACCGGTGATCTGTCTTGTGAGGACAGAGCATTCAAGAATTCGTCGATTTTGACAGGAAAGCTTAATTTGCTGGATTGAATTTTGTTGATACCGATACCCGGAATGAGTTCAAGCTGATAGGGGGTGTTCAAAATTTCTTTGGCTGTCCCTCCACAAGTTGTTAGCACATAACTATTGGAGCGGCTCTCAGGAAATCTGGTAAATGTATCCACTACCTGATTGATACCATGCCGGGCGAATTGTTCTCCGATAATGATGACGCCTCTATGCCCAAAATAGATGGCACGAGACAATTGCTGCTGCAGTTTCCCTGTCACTTCCGATGAGTTCTTCCCGCTGGCCGAGATGACGATGACTGATTTCTTGCCGCTCCCCCCGGACTGTACGGCACTGGGGATTCCCGTTGGAAGGGCGATCTGAAGGGTTACTTCGAGCTGTCCGTCATCTGTAAGATCAATTCCGCTTGCCATAACCAAAGCGAGATCGTCCATTTCATTGCGGTCCCAGCAGCCGGTCGTCAATCCGAGAATAACGAAAATAACCAGGAACCTGAATGTCCGGAGTATTCTGGTCATTTGCTCCTTTCACTCCATTCTTCGCTGTGTTTGCTTTTGACGCCTCCGCATTACCCGCCATGGGGCACGGATCAAAGTATCCGTTAGTCCTGTGGGGTTAAACGGTGCAATTGGTGTCATATAGGGAACACCGAAGGATTTCAGGGTTACCAGATGGATCAAGACGCAAATCAAGCCAATCCCAACTCCATACAGACCGAAGCTTGCAGCGAGAAACATAAGCGGAAACCGTATAATACTGATCGCCTGGCTCATTCCCGGGTTCGGGATGAGAAAGGAAGCAATACCTGTAACGGATACGACGATGATCTGGGGAGCGGAAATAATACCTGCCTGAACGGCAGCCTGTCCAATGACAAGTGCGCCCACAATGCTGATCGTCTGTCCTACTGGACGGGGAAGGCGGATTCCTGCTTCGCGCAGCGCCTCAAAGGTAATTTCCATGATCAATCCTTCCGCTATTGCTGGAAAGGGGACAACTTCCCGCGCCGCTGCAAGGCTGAGGGCCAAGCTTGTCGGGATCATTTCCTGATGGAAGGTCGTGATCGCAATAAATATGGCAGGGAGCGCCATTGCTAAAAAGGCAAATAGATATCTGAGCCATCGCAGCATCGTAACGTATATGAAATTACTATAATAGTCCTCGGCTGTCTGAAAACCAAACCAGAATGTGATCGGGAGAACGAGCACATTCGGCGAACCGTCAATCAGGACCGCAATTTTACCTTCGATCAGGGAACCTGAAACCAAATCGGGCCGTTGAGTTGCCTGCATCAGGGGAAAGGGTGAATAGGGATGGTCGCTAATCAATTCCTCGATATAACCGGATTCCAGCACACTGTCCATATCGATGCTGGATATCCGTTTTTTCATCTCTTCAACTACGCTTTGTTCTGCTAGATCTTCAATGTATACAATCATCACGTCAGTCTGGGAAAGCCTTCCTGCACAGAGCTTCTCCGTCTTTAGCCGGGGCGTCCGGAGCCGATGGCGAATGAGGGCAAGGTTGATGTCGAGTTTCTCGATAAAACCGTATCGCGGACCGCGAATGACTGCCTCCGTTGCCGGTTCCTCAAGCTGACGATGCAGCTTGTTTTTGAGCCCAAAGGAGAACGCCTCCGTGGCGGATTGGGTGAATAGAACGACTTCTCCCCTAACGATGCTTTGAACGACTTCATTCATATTCTTCGCGATACGGGGTTGTACAATGGAAGCCAATTTGAAGTTCAGTATTTCATAGATGTGGGAGGAGCTGCTGCTTGACGCTGCTTCGGGCTGCATCAAAGGCTCCAAGAAACCGTCATCCCAAAGTTGATCGTCAACTAATACATCCAGATAAACGACCATACCCGGAATGGAGCCAAACATATGAAGTTTGCGCACAACTAGATCGGAGCAATTGGCAAACAATTGAGCGAGGACCGTTTCATTGTCATCCAGTTCGCTGGAAATCTTCAACTCAATTGTTTTATCTAATTCTTTCAGTTTGTTTCCGAAAGGATCAGTTACTCTTTTTTTCGTTTTCATATGCTCCTCCTATCAAAACATAATCTTCCCCATCCATTATTGGATTATTCGGAATAAAATACCATGAGTTAGAGGCAAGTGGAAACGGCTATGCCGTCCTTAAAAAGGAGCATATGCTTCCGAAGCAGCAATACAGAAATAAATTATTGAATTACGAAAAAGGGGCTATCCCCTTATGCTTTTTCCAAAGCATTTGAGATAGTCCCTTGGTGGGGCTCCATTGAGGTATATTTTCCCTGCCGCCGTGCATACTTCATGCATAACAAAAGAATGCATATGGAAGGGGTGCAAGAAAAATGAAAGTGCTCGGAAAAGCAGCCGCCTTTTTGCTTATTATCGCTTTATCAGGAGCCGTCCTGTATTATGCCACCGCAATGGGTGGTTAGCTGAAATACTTAGTGACAATCTTCTCTGCCGTCCGGGTAGCCAGCGCTTGTGTCGTGAGAGTAGGGTTAGGGCCGCCGATGCCATTGAAATGCACACTGTTGTCGGCTATGAACAGGCGCCTCACTTGATAAGCCTCACAGTTCGTATCGGTGACATATCCCATACGCATCGTGCTTTCGAGATGGATCATGGAGCCAAAGGGGGTATCTGAACGGATAATCTTTCTGGCACCGGCTTGCTTCAGCGTTTCCGAAGCGTATCTCGCCAGTTGATCCCTCCTCTTCAGTGTCTTCGGGCTAGGCGTATAATGCATGATCGGAATCGGACCGTTCTCGTCTTTCAGGAGTGGATCGATCTGTACCCTGTTACGATAGAGTGTCTCGTCATCCGTAAGGATCAGTATGCTCATCGTCCGGGAATAGTTCATCATCAGCTCTTTGAGCTGAGGACCGACGACACGGCCGTGAATATCCCACGGCGCTCCCGGCTCCGGCGGATTAAGAGCGTCATATCCCGCTTCACTGAACCCATAGGTCAAGAAGGACATTAGACCTGGGCTTAGGCAAGAGACTTGAAAAATCCCGGTTCCCGGAATATCGACCCTGGCCCCCGAAGTATGTCCGACGTACGGATAGACAGCCGGCAGGCCCATAATGCTCATTAGATCCTTTTCATCGAAAACGCCTGCAACCCAGTCAAAGCAATGATTGGTTAGTCCTCTTCCCACCCATTCGTTATAGGGTAACCCCGAATTCAGCCAGAGACGCGGAGATTCGATGCAGCCAGCGGCCATAACAACCGTTCTAGCCGTTAACTCGCCGATTTCTCCCGTCCACGTATCCCGAAACTGCACACCAGTTGCGCGAAGTCCTTCTTTCGGATCTTGCGCCGTCAAGAGCTTGATCACGAAGGAGTTCGGCCGGATTGCAACGTTTCCGGTTTTGAGTGCGAGTGGAACGTAGCTGACAAGGGTACTTCGTTTGGCAATTTTGTCTACCGAAGAACCGGTCGTGCATCCGTTGACGCAGTTTCCCTTCAGGGTGCAGCCCTCCATGTTGGATAATTGCTCGAGCGAGTAACTCTGGTCCATCAGATGTTCGTTGGTTGGCAGAATGGCATTCGGATTCGGGCGGTACCCCGGAGTCGTAACGTTCAACGTCGGAATCAGCGGCCAGCCTGCTTTTTTGGCGCCGTAGTAAAATAGCTCTTCTTTGGGCGTTGTAGGCGCGAACTGGACCGGCAGCGTGGCTTCGGCCTTTTCGTAATAAGGAACCAGCTCCCGATAGCTGATCGGCCAAATATTGTCGACCGCAAGGGGGAAAGCGCGCGGTGACTGCGACCAATAAAGCTGGGTCGTTCCCCCTACTCCAGATAGCTGCCAGATTTCACCTTTCTGGCGCATGACCCGGTGCCAAGGTGTACGGCGGCGGTCGGCAGGCCCAAAACGGAATACGCCGGACACCAAATCATTCATATTGTTTTCATATGCATTGAAGATCTTCTTGTATATCCCTACATCCAAATCCTTATAATCGGAGCTCCACTCTCCACCCCGCTCGCTGTTCGGATTCGCCCATTGTTTGTTTCCGTACCATGGGCCGGCTTCCAATACCAGCACTTTCAAGCCTGCTTCTCCAAGCTCCTTCGCCGCAACGGCGCCTCCACCGCCGGACCCAATAACGATTACGTCGGCATCGAACATTGCATCTGCATCATACAATGGTGGATTCCCCTCCCTTGCGTTCGATGGTCAGCATGTAGCCAAGGAGCGCCCTGTAGCCCGGCACAACTCCAGGATATTCCGCCTGCTTCCATGAGACCGGGAAATATTCCAGCCTTCGTTCGGTCGGTGTCCTTAGCCGGGTCGTCCCGTATGCCGACCACTCCGAATAGTTGCCAAACATCGTTTGCCGGTTAAGAAAGTCAATCATATACCGGGTAAACCCCAAATCGTTCCGGTATGGAGGAGGCAAAACTCCAGGATCGATATTCCCTTGCTCCAGCATGGCGAGAACACTAATCCGGTCATTCCGGGACATTGCACTGAATGGTCCGCTCTCCCAGAGAAGAGGATTAGGAGGATGCTGCAGCTGTCTTGAGGCGGCTAAATGGACGGCACCAACATTAAGCAATCCTGCGGTGGAACAAGACAATGGAATGTCCGTCAAACCAAATCCCAGTACAAGGGAAAGGCTGTGGTCCAGCTCCCAGATCATATACTCGTGAATGCACAAATCAGCTGCTCCTGCAGTCAGCTCTGGCGAATATGTGGCAGACACTGGTGAATCAGGAATAATTGCCTCAACAAGTGCTCTAAATGTTGCAAAGGTATGGGAATCCACTGTTGCAGCATAGATTGCAGACGGATGCATACTAATTCCCCCTTTAGTAACAGGTATGGGTAATTCACCTAAAACCCCCATCACCTATATCTATTCGCCAGGAGGATCTTTCAGACTCGATTAAGCAACCAGCAGCTTAGAACAGCTCAGCTAACGCTTCCAATCCTATAGTTAAAACAAAAAACGAGTATCCGCAGGTGGCTGCTCTTGTTGACCTTTTGTGGTTTTGAAAATGAGAAAGGGCTGTCTCTACTAGTAGAAAAACTACTTTTGGGACAGCCCCCTGATTTGGATGCTGGTCAATGCGAATTATTCGCTTATTGATTCCTTACTTCAGTTTTAAAAGCCAGGCCCTTCCCCGCCAACGCTTGTCTGAGCTTCGGCATGGAGGATGGGCCAATTCCGTGCAGCTTCAAAATGGCTTTCTCGGTATAAGCGGAGAGCTGCTCCAGCGTTGCGATGCCCTCATGCTCAAGCCTTTCGTATTGGAGATGGGCTGGCTATGCCCCCATAGCCTCCTTCAATCTGCCCAGCATTCTAACCCCGAGCAGGACCAACCAGGCGGAGAAAAACAGCTGGCACAAAACCATCAATGGAGTACCAATCAGCCAGGGATAGGAGCTGACGAGCTCCAATACCCCTGCCATGAATCCCAAATATGCTACAGGCTTGCCAATTACACTTTTTCTGATTACGAAACACAATACGATAACCGCCGCACCTAGTATAAGGGCTGCAGAGTGCATACCCCCATGGTAAATGCTGAGAACAAGCTTGTAAATGTCTGGCGGGAGCTCAAGTTCATACACCGGATAAACCAGCCGCCCCAGGATAATGACCAGGAATAGATGGACAGGGATGACAACCGCAAGCAGGCCGCAGCCCAGCGATGCCTTAATGGGCTCCACCTTCAACAATACCCGGTACAATGCAACGATTGAAGGGATTAGCAATAAGGTAGCGAAGAACAACAATTCGTCCGCCATGGATAGATGGAACCGCCAATTCTGCAGCCATGCCATCAGCTCTGCATCCGTAAGCGGAGGACTGGGCATGGGCAGAAGAAACAGATATTGGGCCAAAAAAAGAATGCCCGAAAGAATCAAGGCAATTCCGCCGAACCTGATCACACCGGTATTTTGCTTCATGTGGCTTCAGCTCATTTCCCGTTCCGTTTTTTACAACACAAATAAATGCATGAACCATTGGTACATTATACAATGAAATGGAAGAATATTACGATTGCTATGAATCTATACATATAAACAAAAAAACTCCCGCCAAAAATCAGCAGAAGCTTCTTGGAATAATTATTCACACGGCGGAATTTAGTTAAAACCCTAACTCCACTTACTTCAATGTAATCGAAAAAACGTCAGATGCCTTGCCAAAAAATCCAATATATCCGTTCACCGGAAGCTTAGCTGTGTTCTGCCCGCTAACGGTTGAAAAGCTAACACATGTATTATTCTCGTCATAAACTGCAAAGCTGGCGTTTGGAGGCAATTTAACGGTTATGGTTTTATTGGCCGCTTTGCCGCTGATTTGATACCAACGGGCAAAACCATTGGCCTGTATGGCCGTTGAGGATGCCTCCCCACTGTAGATGGACGGAGTATCGGCTCTTTTAATAAAACTCATATTATACATTTGGAGATATTCCGCGTTGTTTTCCTTATAAAACTTCAAATTCGTCGTATCTCTGCCCGCGGATACCGGAATTTGTACAGCGTTTATGGCACTGTTTTCATCAATTATTTTACTTCCGGCAACGTACCCGTTGTTCACATCAATCCATAATTTGCTTGGTATCAAAGGAACAAACAGGACTTCTGAGCTTGGTCTCTCCGTAAGCGGCAAATAGTCTTGGCCCACTCTCTCTGACCATGCATCTGACACCGCCTTGTCCAGGTGGAGCGGCTCTACCTTTTGCGAATCATAGAATGTAAAGAGGCTTTGACCCAGTCCTGGAAAGTTTAGATAAGCGCTGGCCTTGATATAAGTGATGCCGTTGATCTGCTTGTCAAAACTTAAGGTAACGGTTCCGTCTGCACTTTTGAAATATCCATCCCCCACATACACATATTTCTGCGCCGGAATGAACCCGCCAAATAACAAAGGCATATCGATTTCTCCATCTTTGATCCCAATTTCCTTAGGACTATCCGATGCAGAGGCATAGACACCATTGTATTGGTTCATGCTGTCCGGCATTTGCACTTTTACAGGAGGAGTGAAGATCTTATCCGGTATAATTTCTTTGATTAGGCCTTTTTCTTTGAGGTATTCCTGCAAAATCCCGGTTCCCAGCATACTGTTAACAATAGATGAGCCGCCAGAAGAGGCCACTGCTACAGAAATATTATACTGTGGAAGTACGATCATAGCAGCTTTAAATAAAACCGAGTCGCCGCCTTTAAATGCTGCTTGGATATTGTATTCTCCAAACGGGGACAATTTCACGCTATCCCAGCCAAGTCCATAGGCAAAAAAGTTCTCCTCACCGTCTGACGGCCAAATTCCATTTTTATATTCTGCATTTAACATGGCCTTTGCCGATTTCTCTGATAGCAAATCTGTTGTACCCATTAATACTTCTTCTACTTTGAGCATATCTTCGGCCGTTGAATAAATGCCGCCCGTTCCAACGGCACTTATAGTGTCCGTGGGCAACGCACCCTCATAGTTCGGCAGGTAGGCTCTGGCCAGGGCGGTTCGGTCAAATTTATCCATAGGCGTTTTCGTATGTTGAAGACCTAAAGGTTCACTAATGTTTTTTGCGATAAATTCGGAATAGCTCATGCCGCTTAATCGTGCCACCAAAATTTCCAGCAGTGTGAAGCCATCGTTGGTGTATACGGAAAATTCACCGGGATTGGCTTTCAAGGTCTGGGTCCGCAGACTGGCAAGTACATCTTCCTGTAAGGCCGGGTTGATATCATCGAATAAAAAGGTGTTCCCGTAGCTTGTGCCATTGATCCCTGATGAATGATTTAACAACATCCGGGGTGTAATCTGCTTGTATCGTTCATCCGCCATTTTAAAATCCGCAACATACTTTACATAAGGCTCATCTAAATTCAATTTGCCACGGTCAACCAGCATCATCACGGCTGTGGCAGCATACATTTTGCTAACCGAACCGATCCCGTACATGGTATCTTTGGTGACCGGCCGGTTGCTATCTTTAGCGTAGACGCCCTTATTTCCTGATAAAATGATTTTTCCATTATCCATAAGTGCATATTGTACGCTCGTCTCACCATATTGAGTGACCAAAGTATTGGCAATTTCATCTGCTTTCTTGTGCAGCGGGCTGTCCGGCTCCTGCGCAAAAGCGGTTGAAGAGGTCAGCATCATGCTGCTGGCGAATAAAACTGATAATATTTTCTTCATGAACTCCCCTCCTCTTGTTAATTCACAAATATTCGATTCACGTTGCTTCATAAAATCCAACCTGCTATACTCCTCCTTTCCTGGGTGAACTATTCGTAGTACAAACAGTCGTTGCTCAACCATATTGGTATGTTAGTCTTGTAGCATACTATAATACCGCCTCAATAAAATGTCAACAGGCATAAACCCATACCAAAATTCTGAAACCAATAAGCATGGTGATCAGCCTCGTGGCATCCCGAAAATAAAAAAAGGCTCCACTAGGGAGCGTAGAAGCACCTTAAAATATAGAACGTTTTGCTGTAAAGCACCATCCGCCAGCCAGAAGTACACAAGAAATCAGGAAGGTTAACCCGAAGCCAGCCAGCAGCGAATCATTGAAGAGCAGCACCATTAATCCGTTGGCTAATTTGTGCCGGAGTGGAGCAATCGATGTAAAGACCGGAATGGCAGCAAGGATAATCACCCAGATAATCCACCCAACGATATGGCGCATTCCCGAGAATAAAAGACTCAGCAGTGACAGGAGCATCAGGTATGCTCCAAATTGATAAATCAGCATGCCGGCTATGCCGAATTGACTCCAGCCGAAAATCTCAAGAATATTATATGTACTCTCGTGGCTGCGGATAATAGAAACTTCCAGCTCAAACCATACCGTATTAAGTACAGCAAAAAAAGCCGCACATAAAACATACACTACCAATATTCCGTAGTAATAGTCCTTGCGGGTTGCCCCTAAATTAACAACCCTTCTGAAAAGCTGCACTGGCAAAATACTGCCGACGAAAACCAGAAACACGGTAAAAAGATTCGCAGCGGAAACTTGCGAGTTCTCACGAATGCCTACTGACAGGCTTACAATTATGTTTGCCAGAACACTAACAGCAACAACACCCAGAATGACATAGAGATACAGCTTGAGCTGCAGAAAGGATGCTTTCAGCATGACTGTTAATTTATTCAATGCGGCGGCCTCCTTCGATCAGATACGAAAAAAACTTTTGAAGCGCAAGCCCTTCAATCGTGAGGCCCAGCTGATTCGCCTGTACTCTGTCTTTTTCCCCAAGTGTGCCATAAATTACGGAGAGAGAGCCTTTCCCGTAGGGTTCGCTATAGATTACTTGTTTGTCATTAGTGAATTGTTGTACGGCTTCAGAACTGCCCGTAAGGACATGGGCATGGTCGCGGATATGATCCACGTCGTCATGCAGCAAGATCGTGCCGGCGTCCATAATGTAGACCCGCTCAACAATTTTTGCGATCTCGTCAATGAAATGGGTTGACAGCACAATGGTTCGCGGATAATTTGCATAATCCTCAACCAGAATGCTATAAAACTTCTCCCGGACCAATACGTCGAGTCCAAGCATGGGCTCGTCATAGATGGTTAACCGGGCCCGGCTTGCGAGGCCAATAATATTACCGGCAAGTGACTGCATCCCTCTGGAAAGGTGACGGATTTTTTTACGGGGATCAAGCTTGAAGGTGTTGAGCAGGCCTTCCGCAAAAGGCCAGTCCCAATGGGGATGAAAGGCCGAAGCAAACTGCAGAATCTCCATAACTCTGGCCCCTCTCCAGTACAGATTTTTCTCCCTGATATAACAGGTCTCCGGCGGCATCCCGCCTAGTTCCAAACGTGAACCCGAAGCTTCAACCACGCCGGAGGTAGGAAAAATGCCTCCAGTTATCATGTTAAGCAGCGTTGTTTTTCCGGCTCCATTAGGGCCCAGCAGCCCGTACATTGTGTTGTCCTCCAGCGTCATATTCAAATGGCGGACAGCCTCGTTTTTACCATAGCTTTTGGACAGGTCCGAGCATTCAAGAATCGCACTCACTTTCGATCAGCCCCTGTCCGTTCTTTAATCATTTCAATAACATCCTCATTGGTTATTCCCAGCTTCTCCGCCTCCTCGAGCAGTTTCGAAACCATTTCATCATAAAATCGGATTCGCCTTTTGCCCATTATCGTTTGCTTGGCCCCTTCGGCAACATACATACCCAGCCCTCTTTTCTTATATAGAATTCCCTCACCCACTAGCAGCCCGATTCCTTTCACAGCCGTAGCCGGATTGATTTGAAACGTGCTTGCAAATTGCGCCATCGAAATTATCTGATCACCTTCCTGGTACGTTCCGTTCAGAATATCGTCCTCAATCATTTCAGCGATTTGTTGAAATATGGGCTGACTTGAGTCAAAATTGGTTTTCATTCACTCACCCTATCGGTATGTTGGTATCGCAACACACTATAATGCTGCTCTGAGTAAGTGTCAAGCCTTAATGAAAAACAAAAAAAAGACACTCCTCATAAAGGATGTGTCCATACATCCATACCCTGCTCATATGTATTTTATTTATTTTTATCTCACATAGAAAAAGCAGCCTATCCGGCTGCTTTTTCTGAAATCTTATTCCGGAACTCTCTTCCTCACTTCACAACCTCAGCACCAACCACCAGATGAGGGACATACGGCTCTTCCAGCGAAGCAATTTCTTCAGGTGTTAGTGTAATGGACAGAGCGGCGGCTGCATCTTCGAAAAAGACATTAACAAGGTGTTAGTGTCCTGGCTTGCGTGCGGGTCAAAGCGAATGATTCGCTTATTAATTCCATATCTTCTCGTATTTATAGCCTGTTAAGTCTTCAAAAATCTTTTGGGTCTCTGGATCAACCTGTGATTTGGAACCGTTGAGCTTTAACCGGTCGACCTCTTTTACCAAAACCCCGTGGGTTTTCTTGTTCAGCTTGAAGGTCCATGCAAAGATCAGGGCCAGCACGAGCAATGCGCTTGCTCCGAACATCAGGGTATTGGCAATCACGCTAATGGCTTCCGGCGATTGATGCTGCTGGCCTTTGACAAAGCCTCCCTCTTCAAGAACAATTCCGACGATAAAAGTTGCTAATGCCACTGTCGTTTTCCGCCCAAAGGTCATGACTGCTGCAAACAGGCCTTCGCGTCTTTTTTGGGTTACCGCCTCGTCCACGTCGGGAATGAAGGGGAACACGTTCCATGGTGTAAACTCCAGCAAGCTTCTTCCCATTTGGTACACAACTGCAAGCACATACATAATGGCTATTTTAGAGGAAGGATCATAGAGATATATCATGTAAAAGCCTGCCAGACATAAAATCATGGTCGAATACGATACTGTGTATAACCGTGAAGGTCCGAATTTGATGATCGCAAAGCCAGCCAAAAGGGTAATCGGCAAACCGACAATACTCAAAGACAGCAGATCGGCAGCTTGAGAGGAAGAAATACTTAAGCAATACACACAGAAAAATACAAATACGGTGTTAAAAATATCTTTAGCGGTAAAAGAAAGCAGGTAAATCGCCAAATGCTTGCGGAAAGCTCTGATTTTGAAGGTGGATGCATATTCTTTCAACATGTCGCATAGTGCGAGTATCCGGTCAGCAAAAGACTGCTTGGTTGGGCCCTTCTCCAATTCTTCCAGCATCGTAGGCGTTAGTTCTCTTTCCCAAGTTACTTTATAGGTGATAAAGATGCAAATCGCGAACAGGACGGCAAAAATAAGACCATTCAGAAAATAAGCATACGAATTGTCATCGCCAAAATATTTGATGAGACGGCCCGGAACAAAGGTGGCCAGGAAAGTGCCCAGCGCAGAAATAAACATCCGGCAGGTGGACAGCTTCGTTCTTTCTGTGAAATCCTTCGTCATCTCAGAAGGCAAGGTTTCCCACGGAATCAATACAAGCGCGGCAATAATTTCAAACATGAGGTAACAGACTAGATAGAACGCATAACTTATACCGTCAATCCACAGCAACGCGTAAACAATCATTAAAGGCGATCCGACCAGCAGGAAAAATCTCCGTCTGCCGAATTTCTTCCCTAGCTTTGTTTTATAAAAATGATCTGTGATGCTGCCCATAAACAAGCTGATAACGGCATCAACGATTCTCGCAATAGCCACAATAGAAGCCGCTTTCACCGGTGACATTCCCACGAAAGTCGTGTAATAAAACATCAGCCATGCCCCAATTATGGTAAACGCACCCCCACCCATTAAATCGGTCAAGCCATACCCGATACTCACCGGAATGGTTACTTTCTTTTTTGCCATTTCCTTGCACTCCTTAAGGTCAACTCAATTTGTTGTGATCGTATTCAACTTCCCTCGTCTTGATTATAGCGAAGGGGGATGTACACAATCCCATGCAAACTGTTCGGGATTTTATGATCTTGGGAGTGAAATGTGGTGGAATTGTGAATTGTTTCACTATTGCAGTTGCTTGAATTCCGATGGCGTTTTGCCGGTATGTCTTTTGAAAAGGACGCTAAAATGCCGCGGATTGGCGTACCCTACCCGACTGGCTACTTCATAGGTTCTCATTTCCTCTCCTCGCAGCAGCTCCACGGCTTTTTTCATGCGTACGTCCTGGAGGAATTCGCTGAAGGTCGTACCGGTTTGTTTTTTGAAAATCATGCTGAAATAACTGGTGCTCAGGTGCACCTGATCGGCGACATCCTGGAGTGACAGTCCTTCCTTCATGTAAGTCTTCAAGATGTAATCCACAGCCTGGTCCACCTGCCGTTTCTGCTGTGTACTCCGGCTGTCATTGACACCGGCGGCAGTGTCGCGGATCAATACTCTCAAGCTTTGGAATATGTCTTTGGCAGTACGGATTTTGGGCAGCTCCTGCAGGAGCTCCTCCACCCGCTCCCGGTCATAGGGCGGTTCGCTCCAGCTCTGAAAGGTGTTGACGATGACCAGCACGATCTCGATGCCGAGCAGACGAAGACGTTCCAGCGTAATGGGAGCGGATTGGATTTGCATTTCAATATACTCCAGCACCCGCAAAGCCTCTTGAATAAAGCCCAGCCTGATATTCATGCCCAGATCGGCCTCCCAACCCCCGTTGACGGCGGGATGACCGGACGCTTGCTGCTTCATCTGTGTATCCCGGAACGACAGGACCTGATTGGTACCCGCTATATGACGGAATTCTGTAGCCGCCTTGGCTCCATGGTAGGATTGGGCAATACCGGTCAGATCTCCGCAGACCGGACCCGTACCTAAGGTAACTGTGGTCTTCAGATACACTTCAGCGTTATAACGGATATGCTCCGCCATCTGCATAACCTTTTTTTCCAGAGCCTGCTGGTCTGCAGAACCGGTACAAATTATAGCAATCTCATCTTCTCCAAGCTCAAATACAACTCCTTCGCCAAGAGAATCCAGTACCTCCAGGGATATGTTGTGTATGCAGTATTTCAGCAGCTCCTGCCCGAACCGGTTTCCGGCTCCCGTTTCGTAATAGTCGTCAGCTATAATCAAGAGAACAGCGTATCGTTCCGCCTTCAAGGGAAGCTCCAAAAACGCCAGCTCATGATCTATTTCCTCTTGCCGATATTTTCCCCGCAGCAGATTCTCATAGAATCGCTGCCGCAGAAAGGGAACACCCTCTAGCACCTTTTTAGCCAGAACCCGCTCCTGTTCCCATTCGGCAGCCGCCCGCAGGGCAACCTCCAGCAGCTTGTCATTCTCCACCGGCTTCAGGACAAAATCGAAAACCTTCAGCTTCAGCGCTTTTTGGGCAAATTCAAACTCATCATAGCTGGTCATAAGAATGATTTTCACGTCAGGAAACTTACTCTTGAGCGCCTCGGTCAACTGCAGACCGTCCATGAACGGCATCCGGATATCCGTAATGACGACATGCGGCCGCTCCCTCTCTACTGCATCCAGCCCTTCTTCTCCGTCGTGCGCAGAAGCGGAAACCTCGAAGCCATATTCCCCCCATGGAATATTACGGCTTAATCCCCGCAGAATAATATGATCGTCATCGATTAACACTAGCTTCCACATGGCTGTTCCTCCATTGCTTGGGTTGTCTATTCTTTACCGGCGCTTAGTGGGAAGGTCACCGTAACCGTAGTGCCTTTTCCCTCGGCACTGTCGTAGGCCAGACCGTTACTGCTTCCATAATGAAGCTGCAGCCGGCGGTGAACGTTGCGGACCCCGAAGCCTACGGGCGGTTCCTCCTGCGGCTCTTCGCCCGCTGCCAGGGCAAGGTTCAGTCTGTCCAGTTGCCTCTGATCCATGCCAAATCCGTTATCTTCTATTCGAATTCGGCAGAGTTCCCCCTCCATCCTGCCGCTGATATGGATGAATCCGGGCCGCCGGACCTTCTTGATTCCATGGTAAATAGCATTCTCCACCAACGGCTGTAGGGTTAATTTGACGATGGGAACCGATAGCATCTCAGGAGCAACATCCATCTCATACCGGATAGAATTCCCGTAGCGCATTTGTTGAATCGTCAGATACTGACGGATGTGCTCCAGTTCAGTCTCCACCGGGATCATCTCATCGCCTCGGCTGATGCTGATCCGGAAATAATGGGAGAGTGCCGAGATCATCCGGGAGGCTTCAGCTGTCTCCCCCAACTCACACAACTGTTTAATGGAATACAGAGTATTGTATAGAAAATGAGGATGAATCTGCGCCTGAAGAGCTGCAAACTCGGAGATCCGTTTTTGCTCCTGCTCGTACTCTACCTGGGACAGCAGATGCTTGATCCTCTCCATCATGTCCTTGATCCCTTTGCTCAGGATACCGATTTCATAATTGTCCGACTCTATGAACTGAACATCCAGATGACCCTCTTCGATACTGTTGACCTGCCGGGTCAGCCGGGTCACGGGTCTGGCGATAAGCTTGGCCAGCACCCGGGCCAAAAGCGCTACTGCAATAACCACGACAGCCGTCACCAGCAGGTTTACATATTTGATATAATTGACCTTCTCATAAATTTCTGCCTGGGGATAAACCACTGCCAGCCGCCAGTTGTTAATCGCGATGGTCTCGTAGAGTACGACGATCCGCATACCGGTTCGGCTCGTCATTTCCAGTTTGCCGGAAGCCTCTGTCTGCGCCATTAGCATGCTGCGCAGCGCTTCGTCATCCACCCGGGCATCTCCGGCGGATGCAGCTTTGGCGCTGACCGTGCCGTCTGGGCTTGCCAGAAGCATATACCCGCTTGCGCTGATTTTTGGAGTGGAGAGCATCTCCAGGAAAAATTGCTCCTTCAATTGCAGCAAAAGCATCCCGTCCGGTTTCCCGTCGCCGCCGGCGATCCATTTGTATAGACTGGCCGTGTTTCCTCCATCGTTCTCCAGCCGGTTAGAGGCGGGAATCAACCAGCGCATTTGAGCAGTGTTTCCTCCTGAATACCCGGGATATGGGCTCATATCATACGAAAAATCCGTATGGAGGGAATCCCGGCGGTACATCGATATAGCACCGTTCCGGTAATACACCAGAATGGAGTCGATGATCGAATAGAGATTAGCATACACCTTGTCGATATTGCGGCCCACCGTCAAATAGTCCTGCGGAGTCATGGAGAAATCAGACCGGTTCGCGCGGTAAAAAAGGCTGCGCAGCTCAGTGCTGCCATCCAGCACTGCCATTTCCGCCAGCACTGCAGTCAGCCTGTCATTCATAAAATCCCGGGTCTGGGACAAGGTATCGTTCAAGCTTGTCTCCGCATTGAATTTCAGTTGCTGCGAGGCCAATATATAGGAAACAGTCCCTGTAATCGGGACGAACACTAATATCATCGGGATAAATAGCCTCATGATCGTCGATTTAAGAGGCCGGTTGAAAATCCAGCGCATACTATCTTCCTCTCTAGCCCTGCTCCTACAGCTGCTCTTCATTGGAAAGAAGATGCTGCCTGCGGGAATTCTCCATTAACTGTGCCCAGAAGTCAAGAAAATGCTCGACATCCATCGTTCCCGCCAGTACTTGCTGAAACTCCGGTTCGATCAGACGGATCAGACTGGGATAATCGGGCAGCTCATAGGGAGCGCGTACAAATGCTGTATCCGGGCTGCGAAAAGCTTCAATAGCCTCCCTCAGAACAGGGTGGCTAAGGAAATATGGATCATTCCACGCTTTCAAATTGGTGGGAATCTGTCCCACCTGGCTGTTCCAATAGATCTGGCTTTCCTCGGACAGCAGGTAACGGATAAGCCGCCATGCTTCATCAGGATGCCGGGTCGTCCTCATGATGCCGTAGCCGTTGGCATTTCCAAATAAGGTTCTTATCCCATTCATGGAGGGCGGAAGCAGCACACCGTCAAAATGACCAGTACCCAGCGCCTTTTTGTGGTCTTGATATGAGCCCAGATTATGCTGAATCATGGCTGCCCGGCCGGAATCAAAATTCGCCACCACTTCCTTATAGCCGCTGACAATATCGCTGGCTGGGGTGTAAGCCTTGTATAGGGCGAGATAGCGTTTGAGGAATTCTATATGTACCGGATCATTCACCGTACTGGAGCCGTCCTTCCGAAAAGAGTCGGTAATCCCCGAGTACGCATACATGAGGGAGGTTAATTGGGCCACGCTGCCCTCCCCGCCCCGCAGGCTATATCCAAAGCTCCCCTGACGGGTATTAGCCAATACTCTCACGCTCCGGAAGATATCCTCCCAGGTCTGCGGCCGGGGCAGCCCAGCCGCAGCAAACCAGTCGGAACGGTACCAGAATACGTCTAAATAATATGTGGAAGGAATCTGATACAGCTTTCCGTCCTGCGTAAGCGAACGGTTATAGTCAATAAAAGAAGGGTCAATCTGCCCCCGCTCCGGCCAGTCGGCAAAGTAAGCGTCCAGGGGCAGAAGCACGCCTTTGGCTGCATAATCCGCTATCCACTCTCCGTTGATCCCCCCTGCATCGGGCAGGTCGCCAGAAGCTACAGCCAGGTCATATTTGGCTTTATTGATACCGGCGGGCATTCCTTCGTATTTCACTTGAATATCGGGGTTCATCTGTTCAAAGCGGCGAAGCAGCTCCTGGAGAATGGGCGTACGGCTGGGACCGGCATTCTCATCCCAGAAGGTCAGCACGACTTTACCCTTGACCTTCGCTTGGTCCACTGTATCATCCGGCTTCGGGATGCATCCTGAGAGCAACAAACCAAGTACAACGAATATATATACGCAAGTGGCACGTTGGCTCTTTTTCATGAAAGACTCCTTCAATTCACAGCATTCTGAAATCTTCAACACAGTATAGCGCGCTTTCTTAAATCTGCTCCCCATCGATTACTCCTCTTCCGCGAGCGCTTGTCTGAGCTTCGGCATGGAGGATGGGCCAATTCCGTGCAGCTTCAAAGTAGCCTTCTCGGTATAAGCGGAGAGCTGCTGCAGCGTTGCGATGCCCTCATGCTTGAGCGCCCGTCTCACCGGCGTGGCCAGCAGGGACATAAAACCATCCGTTGGCTTCCGTTCCTGCTCACAGACAGGGCAGGCGGGACAATCTGATTTTTCGCGGTAGGTATGCCCCTTCTCGCAAGTCCTTAAGCTTCCTTGCTGATCTGGCATGGAAATCTTCCTTTCGTATTGGAGATAGGCTGCTATGATCCTAAAGCTTCCTTCGATCTACCCAGCATTCTAAACCCAATACATTTTTTCTGGTTACGAAACCCAATACGATTGCCGCCGCATCTAGTTCTATCTCATAATATCATTTACAGTAAATTATTGTACATTTTGCGTGACCGCGCAAAAATAAGGCGTGGCCCCCCTCGAATACGCCGCAAGATACGGATACCGGAATATCAGTCGTATGCTATTCTCCTTGTGACCACATTATCCAACACAAGGAGCGTTCGTTATGACAACTGATTGGACCCGTAGAGTTACCGCCTTTTTTGTAAATCGTGATCCTGAATACGAAAGTTTTCTCCGCCAGCATGAAGCAACCAGCCGTCGAGGCATTCTGTTTTATTTATCCTGCGCCATCCTTCCCGGCTTCCTGGCGTATCTGCTGATCTATCCGCTCCGCCCCCAACTTATGGAACTCACCGGTCTATCCAGCCACTACATACAGTTTCTTGTTCTGGCTGTGATGGCGAGCGGATGGCATATTTTTTTTCCAATATTCATGCTAAAATTTGTGGATAAGCTGACCTGGAAGCAGACTTTTACGTATCTCGGATTCCGAAAAGTGGACGCCAAGGGACTTCTCGTGATTCTTCCCGTAATCACTGTTATTTTCACCGTCCTCTCCCTGCCCTATATGAAATGGATTTTCCCGCCCTTGTCCGCCTTCTTGGATTCTATACCCGCGCTGCGGATGGGAGAATGGCATATCTATCATCAAGGCTACTATGATTTTCCCTGGCCGCTTTTGGTGATCGGACTGATCGGGAATTTTATCGGTGAGGAAATGTACTTCCGCGGATTTTTGCTGAAGAAGATCGGCCGCCTCCGCTTTGACTGGCTGATTGTCAGTGTGCTGTTCCAGTTTTATCACATGTGGCAAGCACCGATGAATTGGGCTTTTATCCCGCTCGCAGTAGTGATTCCTTGTGAGATTCTGGTGAAATTGCGCAAGAACCTGTACGGAGCTATTATATTTCATGTCTACATCAACACCGTCTGGGGTGCGGTTACGCTTTATCTGGTTGGCGTATAATTCTGAATGATGAACGAAAGAGGATCATGCTCATGTTTTCGAACCGAACGAAACCCGCTTTACTTGCTGTAGCGCTTGCCGCTTTCTTTCTTTTCATGGCCGTGTATGTTCACTCGGAGACGATTCAGCATCCCTATATTGGAGCAGTCCTGGGGCGCGGCGAAGCAGGCTGGCGGGTAATCCGCGTGGACCCTTCAGGCAAAGCTGCGCTGGGACATGTGCAGCAGGGAGATCGGATGGTGTCCGTTGACGGCATTGCCGCCGAAGCCAAGTACGCAGGCCAAACCCAAACCTCGCTCACCAATGTCAGCACGGCGACCCTCCTGCATAGGGATGGCTCTGTCTATGAATTTCGAGTCCACGCTTCGAACGCCGATGTTTGGAAAAGCCTGTTTGCCATGCTGCTTGAAGCACTGCTGCTGTCCATTTCCTGGCTGGCCTACCGGGCAAATCCCGGCTCCTCCACGGTGCGTAAGTTCTCTCTTATGAATTATGTCATGGCACTGGTTATCCTGGCCGTGTATTCAACAGAGATGACTGTGTCGAATTGGATTCTTGCCCTCTCTTCTCTCTGGCTGCCTTATTTGCTTCTTTCCTTCTGTGTATCGTTTGTGCTGCGTGCCGTACCCCGGACCTGGGCAAGGGCGCTGACTGCATTTCGGGTGCTTAGTTTACTGCTCGCCTGCTGTGCCCTCTGGGCGGTAGCTCAGCCTGAGATTCCCGGTTGGATCCGGGGTATACTGCATCTTGTCCTTCTGCTGGTGCTGCTGCTGCTCCTTGCGACAGTCGCATTATATTGGGGATCATTGGACAGGGTAGAGAAAAACCATGCGTTAGTTCTCGTTGCCGGACTGGTTACCAGCCTTCTGCCTTTTCTATTGCTGTATGCCCTCCCGAATATATGGGGTGACAGGTATGTTATTGCCCCTGAGTATGCCCTCATCGGCCTTGTGCCGCTGTCTGTCATTTTCCTGTATATTTTGAACAAACGGAGTATATTGGACATGCAGTTGTACCTGCCCCGACTGTTCATTCATACTGTCTACTACGTAAGCGTATTTGTACTGTTGGCTCTGGCGTACCGGGTCAGATATCCCTATGGAGTCTCCGGTTTATTTATCTGCTTCGTTGTCGGAACCTGGGCGTACCGTAATCTAGTCCAAAGGTCGAAGAGGCACGCAGAGGGCCGGAAAAAATGGCTGGAACGCCAAACCTATAAACTATCGATTCAAGCAGTAAGCAAACGGAATATTCAGGATATTCTCAGCATGATGGGTGAAATGCTGCACCATATTGTAGATGTGGAAGGGATGTTTATCATTTGGCAGGAGGAACAGGATAAGCAGCCGATCTTTCATGGTACAGTGAAATACGGGGATATGGTTGAAGTAAATCCCATAACCGGACAAGACAACCGCTTATTGGACCGAAGCCATTGGGTACAAAATTATGATTTTGAACATGTGGTTTCTCTTACCAGTGGTGATGAAAATGCCGGTGAAGGCTATCTGTGCGTTGGCCCCAAACGGAATCAGTCCATGTTCTCCGCCGAGGAGAAGCAGTTGATTGAAGATGTGGGCAATGAATCCGTCCGGCTGTTGGTGAATGCCAGGCTGATGTCTGGAATATACAAGGAATTTCAACATTCTAAGGAGCAAAATGCAGCTTATAAGCGTGATGTCAGCGGCATCCGCGCAGCGAATTATCTGCTGCTGGAAGCCCAGCAAGCTGAACGTATCCGCCTCTCGTACCGTCTGCACGACCATCTGCTTCAGAACCTGATCTTCTTGTCCCGGGATTTGGAGGAGCTGGCCGATCAGGGAACGGTGAACGCCAGGCGTATGGCTTCCTGGCTCAAGTGCCTGAATACTTCGCAGCAGGAAATACGGCTGTTGTGTGATGAACTGTATCCCCACATCGTGGATAAAGCCGATTTGGAAGCCTCCCTGCATTGGCTGCTGCGGACTGTCAAAGAGCAGAGCGGGCTTAGCGTATCGCTTGATTATCGTTGGAACGCCGAAACACCGCCGGACACCATCTTAAAATCCAACCTGTTCCGGATCATACGCGAACTGGTTCTTAATGTACAAAAGCATGCCGAAGCCAGCCAGCTGCACATCCGCTTCATACATATACCGGCAGAAGGCATATGCTGCACCGTTAGCGATAATGGCAAAGGTTTTGACGCCACCGCTTTTTCGGAACAGAGCAGCTTTATGAGTGGCAGTCATCTCGGACTCATATCCGTCAGCAGCCAGATCGGGCATTTAGGCGGCGAGCTGGACATTCAGTCCAGGCCTGGAAAAGGGACCGTTATCACCATACGGCTTCGGCCGCAGCATTACGACTCCCAGGAGGTACAACAATATGGATGACAGTATCCGGGTCATATTGATCGATGATCATCCCTAAATGAGAAATGCTACCGCTGACCAATGATTTCCGAATCCAGAGCTATATGAGTCTTCATTCATTTACTTTGCGCTTGCATCCGCCCAAGTTCAGGCTCCATCTTCACGAGCAGCGTGGCAATCAGCGCGATTAGGAAGCCAGTCGTGCAGGCGATTAGGAAGCCGCCGAACCCGTCTCCCAGGTAGGCGGGCAAGGTTGCCAGTCCCGGAAAAGCGAAAGAGATCGCGGACGAGCCAAACATCCCGGCCATTCCGCCTCCGACGGCTCCGGCACAGCAGACGGCGACCATCGGCTTGCGATGGGCAAGTTCACACCGAACATCGCGGGCTCGGTGACTCCGAACAAGGCAGAGATGGAGGCGGATAAGCTTAAGGTTTTGATCTTCTTGTCTTTGGCTTTGAAGAAAACCGCGAGTGCCGCCCCCGCCTGTGCAATGGCAGCCGGGCCCATCAGGGCCAGAATGGTATCCGAACCAATCAAGTTGATATTGTTGATCGCAAGCGGCACCAGACTCCAGTGCAAGCCAAAGATAACCATCGGCTGAATCATTGCTCCCAGAACTATTCCCGCTCCAACCGGACTGAAAGAATACACCAGGTTGTAGCCTTGGGCGAGCACGTCCCCGGCAAGCGAGCCCACCGGTCCGAACACCAGCAGCGTCGCAGATGACACCACAACTATCGAGATCAAAGGAGTGAAGAACTCCCGAATGACCTCGGGCAACACTTTGACGCAGATTCGTTCGACATACACCAGCAAACCTACTGCTAGAATAATGGGGATGGCACTCGCCGGATAATTGACGGATGTCACGTCCATGCCGAGAAACCTTATCGTCTCATGGTCTGCAAACCGGGAGGTCAGACTCGGGTACAGCAGCACCCCCGCAATAACAACGGCGGTAAAAGGATTGGCCCTGAATTTACGGGCTGCTGTATATGCCAGAAGAATAGGAAGATAGTAGAACAGACTATCCGCCATCGCGTTCAGCACAGTATAAGTTCCTTCCGTTGTACTGACCAGCTTCAGCGCCGCTGCACCGGCCAATAGCCCTTTCATAATGCCCGCCGCGCTCAGAATATTAACAATTGGAAGAAAGATTCCGGAGATACCGTCAATAATGATATTGACCGCACTCCTTTTTGACTGTCTTACAGACGTTGCCTGATTATGTACTTTCATAGTTCCCCCTGCACTCTTTGCTTTATATGTGGCCGGACTACATTTTTGGCCTGTCTTTTAACATCTACTATAGCATAGCGGCAAGAGAGTGAGGCACCCCAACAATTAGTGTATTTCATGCAGAGCGGAGGACGCATTTTCGGCATGTACTGCACCCCATATTCCAACTCAACACAAATAACCCGTAAGAGGGCCACTTGTTCAAGCTTTCCTCTTACGGGCCACTGTTTAGACCAGCTTGTTGCCAGCCGTTAAAACACTTTCGTCGTCCACGATTCACAGTTCCACGTTTCTGTCACGATATCGCGGTAAAATTCGGGTTCATGGGAGATCAGCAGAATGCTGCCCTTATACGCCTTAAGCGCACGCTGCAGCTCGTCCTTCGCATCCACATCGAGATGGTTGGTCGGTTCGTCCAGCACCAGCAGATTTGTCTCGCGGTTGATGAGTTTGCACAGACGGACTTTGGCTTTCTCGCCGCCGCTCAAGACCGCAATCTTGCTCTCAATATGCTGGGTTGTCAGACCGCATTTGGCAAGTGCCGCCCGAATTTCAAATTGCGTAAAGGACGGGAACTCCGTCCAAATCTCTTCAATACAGGTGTTGTAGTTCGTTCCCTTGATTTCCTGCTCGAAATAGCCGATTTCCAGCAGGTCGCCGAGTCTGGCTGAACCTGAAACCGCCGGAATTTGACCGAGAATGCTGCGCAGCAGCGTGGTCTTACCGATCCCGTTGGCACCGACAAGCGCAATTTTTTGTCCCCGTTCCATTTGCAGGTTCAGAGGTCTGGACAGCGGAGAATCGTAGCCGATCACGAGATCTTTGGTTTCAAAAATCAGCTTGCCGGAAGTGCGTGCGGCCTTGAAGTTGAATTGCGGCTTCGGTTTTTCCCTGGCGAGTTCGATAACCTCCATCTTGTCCAGCTTCTTCTGCCGGGACATTGCCATATTCCGTGTAGCCACGCTGGCTTTGTTCCGCGCAACGAAGTCCTTCAGATCGGCAATTTCCTGCTGCTGACGTTTAAAAGCGGACTCAAGCTGCGACTTTTTCGCCTCGTACACCTGCTGGAAATACTCGTAATCCCCCACATAACGCGTTAGCGATTGATTTTCCATATGGTAGATCAGGTTGATCACGCTGTTCAGGAAAGGAATGTCATGAGAAATCAAAATGAAGGCATTCTCGTATTCCTGTAAATAGCGCTTCAGCCATACAATATGCTGTTCATCGAGATAGTTCGTAGGTTCGTCAAGCAGCAGGATGTCCGGTTTCTCCAGCAGTAGTTTGGCCAGCAGCACCTTGGTCCGTTGACCCCCGCTGAGATCATGCACATCCTTATCCAAACCGATATCCGTAAGGCCCAGCCCGCGGGCAGTTTCGTCGATTTTGGCGTCGATCATATAGAAATCCTGGCTTGTCAGTGTGTCCTGAATCGTTCCGACATCCTCCAGCAGCTGTTCCAGTTCCTCTGGGGTCACATCTCCCATTCTGCCGTACATGTCGTTCATCTCTTGCTCCATATCGAAGAGATATTGGAACGCCCCGCGCAGAACATCGCGAATCGATTGTCCCTTCGTCAGCACCGCATGCTGGTCCAGGTAGCCCGCCCGCATGCGCTTCGCCCATTCGACCTTGCCTTCGTCCGGCTGAAGCTTGCCCGTAATAATATTCATGAAGGTGGATTTCCCTTCACCGTTCGCGCCGATAAGGCCGATATGTTCACCCTTTAGCAGGCGGAAGGATACATCGCTGAATATCGCCCGGTCTCCAAACCCGTGACTCAGCCGTTCTACATTTAGTATACTCATGAGTTAAACACCTTTTCCTTTATACAGTATCTCGTATATTATAAAGGCTTAAGCGCCACAACTCCAGACAGGTTTTAAAATAAAAAACAAGCGTTAGCCAAATCAGGTACCGCAGAAGGTCCGGTAAGGACCGGAGCAGCTCTCAGGCAGTGTTGAGTACTCCTCCTGTTCTGGAGAGTAGGCATAGGGATTCGAAAGCACCTCAAGAAACCGCTCCATCACACTGTAGTCTTCACGTTCTACCGCTGCTTCCAGGGCCTCCTCTACCCGGTGGTTACGGGGGATCAGGGCCGGATTGCTGCTGCGCATCAGCTGCCTGGAGGCGTCTTGCGATTCTTTCTGTCTGTCCAATCTAGCCTCCCACAGCTTCTTCCACCCGGCAAATTCCTCAGTGCCAAACAGCGCCATATCTTCAGTTTTGCCCAAAGTTAGAGCTCTGAAGGTGTTGGTATAGTCCGCGCGATGCTTTTGCATCATGCCAAGAAGTTCCTCAATCAAAGATTCATCCTGCTGTTCTTCGTTAAAAATCCCCAGCTTTGCCCTCATTCCCCAAAGCCAGTTCTGGTAATACAGCTCTGTAAAATCGGAAATTGCCTCCTCCGCCAGTTGGACCGCCTGCGACTCGTCGTCATGCAGCAGCGGCAGGAGAGTTTCAGCAAACCTGGCCAGATTCCAGGCAGCAATATTAGGCTGATTGCCATAGGCATACCGGCCCTCACGGTCAATAGAACTGAATACTGTATCAAGATTATAGGTATCCAAAAAGGCGCATGGACCATAATCGATGGTTTCTCCGCTAAGGGCCATGTTGTCGGTGTTCATTACGCCGTGAACAAAGCCGGTGAGCTGCCATTTGGCAATCAGTGCTGCCTGACGTTTAATCACTTCGTGCAGCAGGGAAAGATAACGGTTAGCTGTACCTTCAGTTTCGGGATAATGTCTTTGCAAAGTGTAATCTGCCAGGGCCTTGAGATCCCCGGTAACGCCTCTTGCGGCAGCGTATTGAAAGGTCCCGACCCGCAGATGGCTGGCAGCCACCCGGGTGAGAACAGCCCCCGGCTGCTCGGTTTCCCGGATTACCGACTCACCGGTGGCGGCTACAGCCAGACTGCGGGTCGTTGGAATGCCAAGCCCATGCATCGCTTCACTGATCATGTATTCGCGGAGCATTGGCCCAAGAGCAGCACGGCCATCCCCCCGCCGGGAGTATGGTGTTCTGCCTGCCCCCTTAAGCTGAATGTCAACCCGCATCTCCTGTGGAGTGATTTGCTCCCCAATCAGCACTGCTCTGCCGTCACCCAGCATCGTAAAATGCCCGAACTGGTGCCCTGCATAAGCTTGAGCAAGCGGCTCCGCTCCTTCGGGAACTTCATTGCCTGCAAAAACTGCAGTGCCATTATCGCCGCGCAGCGCTGGACTCTTCAGCCCCAGGGATGCCGCCAGCGGATCATTAAAAATGATTAGCTTCGGTAAACGGACTGGCGTTGGCTTGATACGTGTAAACAATGCTTCCGGCAGTCTGGCATAGCTGTTGTCAAAGTTCCATCCTGTATCCACCGTCATAATGTCTCCTTTTTTCTGTCGTGCTTCAATTTCTTAGTAGTGTACACTGGTGCTCATTTATTATGCCCTGCCCACTCAGAAACCGCTGCTCTTCAATTCAAGGGATTCCCGGCACCTCTAAGGATTTCAAATAATCACTAACAGCCTGAGTTTTTGTATCGCCGTTCTTCTCCAGCAGTACCAGGAAATCATCAAGCTGAGTCAGCAGCGTACTGGCCTCAATCTGCTCAGGCCCTGCTTCCGATAGTGTGTTCTCATAAGCGATTGCCGCTTTTTCACTCATCACCTGTGTCTTAGTGTCAAACAACGGCGTCTTCGGTGAACCGTAAAAGACATACTTCTTCGCCACGCCAAAAGCTTCCTTCACAGCCGCAGCACGGTTGGAGGTTTGGTAGGTTTGCAGAAAGGCTTCGTACTCCAGCGCCCGTTCCGCGACTTTGTACCAATCGATCAGCAAAGTCCCATCCACCGCAGACGGTTGCTCCGACTCGGCAGCCATCAGCTCAAAATAAGCCTGCAAATCTTTGGTGAGATAAGGCTTGAACACTTTGAAGCTTTGGTATTGGATAACCGGATAAAAGCTGCCGCCCCCGTATTCAAGCTTATAGTCCATGGCAGACAAGTCCTGCAGAACCATGCTGGTCTGCAATTGCTTCACTTTGGAACGTGCCAGCACCATGGGCATCCCTTTGGTATAAATGCTCTTAATGTCCTTTTGAATAGCAGATGTATTCATACGTTTGGCTGCTGTGGGCAGATAGGCTTTTAGCGCATTTTCCAAATGCAGGACCGCAATATTAGCCTCTCCGGGCGTCATTTCATCAATACGGTTAACCAAGGTGCCTTGGGCCAGACTTAGGGAGGAAGGCTGCTTCACTCTCTGCTCGAACAGGAGGAAGGAAGAGGAAGACTTCGCTGCTGCGGACGCAGCCATGTTCGGGAAGGTACCGGATGCAGCAATTCCGGCACTCGTTAGGAACAGAATGGCACCCAGGCTGGCAGCTATTTTTTTAGTGAATGTGGTTTGTTTCATGAGAGCTCCTTCATAGATAATATTGAAAATATTAAAATCACAGACATCCGTCTGTGATCAGAGTATGGCTTCGCGGATTTTAGATTTCCGCCAGATTAGAGGATCAAGTCTAATGCATCCTGCGAAAACCACACTTTTTCTTTAATCTTTACTGTCGGCACTTTGAGCAGTGTGGTTTTGCCGTCCAGAATGGCGATGTTTTTGTCGATGGGAAGCTTGAGCACGTGACCTGCTTTTTTCACAATAACTATGCAATCCGCTGCCGGATACGCGGAAATAGCCCAAAGGCATTCTGGTAGAATACCTTTTCGTGATGCTGCTCCGGGACGAGCCTGCGGATGAATTCTGCGTACAGACCGATTGGCGCCAGGGGCCAGTCGGTTCCGAAGAGCATTTTCTCATAATGATCACAATAGACCAGCGCCCGGCGGAAATGATCCATGAACAGCGGTTCATTCATGAACCGTTCAAAATGAGGCCGGTCACCGACGACGAGGCCGGACAAATCAGCGTATACGTTCGGATTCTTGGCTACCACTTCAGCGGCATCCATCACCCAGGGATCTCCCAGATGACAGATCATAAAGTTAACGCCACGCTGCTGATAGGCCAATTCATCTACAGTGAGCGGATGCGAATATTTCAGCAATCCGTTCATCGAGTAGGTGTCACCGGTATGAATCACCACAGGCAAGCTGTACTTAGCCGCCAGCTCATAGACCGGAGCATAAATCCTGTCATGGACATAATGATGGTAGTATCCGGCATACAGCTTGATTCCCGCCACCTCGGGTGCCTGCATCCGTGCTTCGATCCGGTCAAGCTCTGCCTGGGCCTGCTCCCCGGTCAGCCGGTTAGGATTGATGCCGACACACTCCATCAGGAAGGGAGGAACATGTTCTTCCAGGTCAAGACCCATAGGGTTGGGTGAACTGGAATCGGGAAAAGCTCCCTTCGTCTGCTCCGTGACCCCCATTCCGATGCCTAGAATGACATCGTTCTTATCAAACTCGGCCTTGAGGCCGGCCGCAGTGTAATCAACTTTGGATAGATCACTTGCTGTCCGATGGAAGCTGTCGATGTCTGACAGATGGATATGAATATCAATGATCGGCATGTAAGGCCTCCTTCTCGTCTGCTGTATCTGAAAAGCTCAGATTAAGCAAACCCCGGACATCTTCCGGGTTCAATGCGACGGTTCCCATAATCAGAAAGGTCGGCTGTGTCCAGGCGGTTTCCCCGCTCAGAAGAGACATCTGATAATCTACACCCTGACAAATCCCTTTATTGTTCATATAAACCGCTAAGCTTTGATTAGGATAACTGCTCACCACCTGCAGCATATCCTGACGGGAAGCCGCGCCGATCCGCAAAAGTCCCTTGGATTGCAGCTGTGCCTCCAGCTTGCCGAGCGAAAAACGCCCTTGCCCCGGGACTTCTGCCCATCCTTCTGAGAAGACCTCAGGCGAAGGCCTGAAGAAGTTATCATCTGCGAACGAATAATGCGGCAGCACTTCGCCGCTTCCGTTGGTCACGGAATGCAGCACACATAGCACGGGAACACCCGGCAGCATAAGGTAATGCTGATGGATGACTATTCCCCGGTTCACTTCGTGCTTGGTAATGCTGGTAGTAACACGCAGGCCCTTCCAGACATTGCCGTACCCATCCTTCCGCTCTGTCCAATCTGTATTTCTCGGTTCCTGCTCCCGGCTGAATCCGCCTAGACGCGGGATGTCCACACCAAGTCCCCCATGCCAAGGGTTCCACCAGGAATGCGGGACCGGTTCCGGGTAAGAGGTATCCAGCCATTCTGCGCCGTTGTGCTTCAAGGAATGCACCACACTGCCAAAGCCGGGCGCAGCCGCTATGCAAAGAACCCCATTGTTCACCGTGTACACAGGACCTGCTGCACTCTCTTCTATTTCACAAGTGACGTTTCCATCGGTCTGGGGGAACCAAAGCGCCGACCGCTCCTGAATCCAATCCTCGCCGTGGTAGACAGCCCGGAGCTTCCGGCCCGGTTCTCCTTGTCCCTGGTCATTCTTGTTCTCAGTAGAAATCTCCACATGGGCTGAATGAAGGTGCTGTTCCGGGTCCAGTTCAACTACAGCCATCTGCCGTTCAGGCTCCCCTCCTTTCTGCATATGCAGTTCGAGTCTTCCGGCGAGCGGTGCCACCTTCCGTTCGATCAGCTCCGCGCTCAGCAGTCCCGCTGCAAACGGATTGCCGCCGCCAACAACCAGTTCCAGATGATTATCCAGCAACGGAACAACCGGGGTGGACAATTTTAAGGCAAAGGAGCGGAAATCAGACCACTTGCGGAAGGTGTTCAGCGCAAATATAACCGGGTTCGTTTTCACTACGGCTCCGGCAGCAATCCGGCCAAGCTCATGCTCCAAGCCGAGCGGATAATCAGAGCGGAGCAGCTTCAGGGAAGGGTCCCAACAGATCCCGCAAGTGACGTTTTCTTCCCTGCAGAACAGCCAGTTTTCTGTAATTTTAGCACTATCCCAATTCGCAGGATCGCTGGAGTATGCGTCGCCCATATCGACATAACGGCCCTGGTACGGCAGGACGAGCCGGCTCCCGAAGAAACCAAAGTTCGTCAGCAAGTGCATGTTCTCCTCCAGCACTCTGCTGCTGGTATTGCAAATTTCGCAATGAAATTCGGCAATACCGTTTGCGGACAGCTTGGCCACCGACTTGATCTGCAGGCCGGAGAAATCCCCGGACTCATATAGGGCTTCGAGAACCTGGCTCTCCCCTTCAGCATAAATTTTCACTTCTGTGGCCTGCTTTTTGGAGAATTCCTGTGAGAACGGCTTGCCCAGCTTCGGATAGTTCCACCAGAAATTGTGCCGGGAGCCGGGATACTCGATCCACATATTGTTATCCAGCTTGTTCATATGTAACGAGAATGCCCCGTTTACGGCGACCCACTGATCACCGTTTTGCCCTCCGTACCGGCCTTGCGTGCCTTTCAGCAGAACCGAGAGCTTGCTAGAGAAGGTTACCTTTTTTTGTCCAGCGGGGACAGCCGTTACCTCTACCTCATGCGATAAAAGTCCATAAGACCGCAGTCTAAACGGTGCCGGTATGGCTGCTTTGCCTTTGGCCGGTACTATGAAGCGCACCGTACGGTCCGCCCATTCCACGATATCCGTCTCCGGCCAGTCGAAGGAGAACTCAGCTTCCGCAGCAAAATGATTTTCTACATTCAGGTACAGCTTGGCCGGTATACCCGGATACAGCCCGCCTGCTTGCAGAGCCGTCTTCATCTTGACCGGGAATTTCGGCGCGATGCCCATCCGGAATTCAGCCCGTTTGCCATTGATGGCCCATGTGCTCATAACCACAGGATGGGTCTTCTTGTCGTTCTGCTCTTCCAGGACCGGGTCCAGCTCAAATTCTCCCTCTACCATTACTGTTTCTCCCGGAGCAATCGTTTGTGAGACATCCAGGGCATAGCGGATACATTTATCATCCCGGCCCTTTATCTCTATCGTCATGGCAGAGGCCGAGCGGTTTTCGATGCGATACCGGACCTTGTAAGCGAAACCAAATACAAGATCATGATCATCAATATGTGTAGAGATTGCATATTCAGGCGTATCAAGCGCGGTCAAGCCGCGGCCTGTCTTCTCAAATTCCGCCCGTAAGGCAAGCGCTCCCTTGCGCCAAGTGTAATCGAAGAAATCAAAACCCCGCTCTGTGCGGCCATCCGGCTCAATCCTCAATTCACGCGTACTGTCAGCGTACCAATCCAGTTCCTCGAAATAAGGAGCCAACGCTTCAGTCTGTAAAAGAGTCGGAATGAAGTTCATGAGGTGGACGTAATCGTCATTTTTTTCCCAGAAGAACCCGCATTTCTTGTACATCGGTACAGCCTTGGTATTGCCTGCCCAGGTAAATAAATCGAGCCGCGGCCACCCCGCTTCCACGGTCTGGCGGACGGCTTTCAGAATCAGATTGCGGCCAACCTTACAGCCATGATAATCCGGGCGCACATTCAACAGCGGTACATACATCGCGCCTTCATCCTGATGGTAGTGCGAGAAACTGCAAAAGCCGACAACCTCCCCGCCGTCAACAGCAAGAAACGCATGAAGATGAGACGATACCTCCATCATCCGGCGGACGTTGGCCTCTGTCTTCTGGTTGGTGCCGCCGCCCCAGCTATCTTTACTGCGGTTCCACATTTCTGCAAGCGCTCCCGCGTAAGAAGGGTCATATTCGATAATCCGGACCTGCTCCGCAACGGTATTTGCCATGCATTCATCTCCTTATATTCATTAGATAATGTCTATAACAACCTACTAATCCCGTTGTACTAAGTAATATTATACTATGGGATGGAAGAATATTACTAACTCTGATCCAAGCTCATAGTAACTCTACTTTTCCCTCTATCCCCTATTCTGGTTTTTTGTTCCCCACTCACACAACCCTTCCAAGACGGGTAATAGCGTTTCCGCTTTATCTGTGAGGCTGTATTCAACTTTAGGCGGAACTTGAGGATACTCCTTCCGAGTCACCATACCATCCGCTTCCAATTCTTTAAGCTGTGAACTCAAAGTTTTAAAAGTAATTGCGCCTATCTGTCTTTTCAGATCATTAAAGCGGACCGGTTGATTTTCTGCCAGGAGGTACATAATAACCATCTTCCATTTGCCGCCGATCACTGACAATGTATAACCAAAGGGTGTATCTTGAATATTTTTAACTTTACCTTTATATTCGGCCATACTCATATTCACACTATCCTTTCGGGTAGTACCTATCATATTAGTGCGTACTACTTTTTTATTTGTGCCCAGTTTATACTAACCATACTTTGATGTAAAGGAGAGCAAGAAATGACCAAAAAAACAATTCGTCTGTTAATGCCAGAGTGGCAAGGAGGGAACAATCCAAACTACTCTTTTGGTGCCGAACTGCTTGCCTGGCTGGCTCCGGACAATGATCAGCCCCTTATTCACGTACCCGTTCAAGCCTATGATGGAACCCCGCTGCACAACGAGAACGGCATGTATGGAAGAACACAGCTGCTTGAGCAATTAGAGGCTGCCCGGCATCTCATCGATGCTCATAAGCCGGACCGTATTGTAATGTTTGGCGGCGACTGCTTAGTCGAACAAGCCCCATTTGCCTATTTAAACGAACGGTACGGCGGGGAATTAGGTGTAATCTGGATCGATGCTCACAGTGACTTAGTCAGATATGCCGGGTATGACAACGGACATACTTTACCTCTAGGGAATCTTTTGGGAGAGGGAGATGAGGAGTTTGCAAGGCATGTGAAAACTCCGCTAAAACCTGAAAATGTCTTTATCGCGGGATTAGCTGCTCCTACAGAGCAAGAAATGGAAGTGATTTCAGAAGCGTTTCAAAGGCTGGGCATAGCTCCTGAAGAACAAGATACAGAGATAATTCAGAGACTGGGTATAAAAACTGCCGGAACCCAAGAGTTAATGAACAGCACTGAATCTATAAAAGAGTGGATTAAGGAAAGCGGTATTAAGCACCTGGCTATTCACCTGGACCTAGATGTGCTTGATCCAATGGCATTCCGTTCTTTATTGTTTGCCAATCCTGAAGCCCCTTATAATTATTCTCCCGCGGGAACAATGCAAATGCCCTTACTATTGAATCTGATAAAAGAACTATCGGAAGCAACAGATGTAGTTGGATTAGGGATAACGGAGCATATGCCATGGGATTCGATTAACCTGAAAAATCTGCTTGGAGAAATACCTATTCTAAATACGTAAGGTCATGAAAATACAACAAAAGCGCGCTCCCTTGCCGAGGCATCGGAGCACGCTTTCTTGTACATCCCGTCTGTTAATTCGAAGCCTGGAACACATACTCCCCTTCGCCAATCCGGATAGTTTGTCCCGCCAGCAGTTCTGAATCCGTGTCCAGGATCACCTGCATGAACCGGTTCTCCTCCCCTTTGACGAAATCGTAGAACTTGTCTCCGATCCGCAAGATCGCGGATGTCTCCGTGGACTCTGCAATATCGAGGCCAAACAAATTCGCCCAGTGCCCAGCGGCGGCGGCAGGGTCCGGCACGCGGAAGACCGCCCGCCTGATCCCGGCATGGCCTGCAGGATGCGGCCGGACAATGCCGGAAGCCGTCAGCCTGGCCAACCGCTCTTCATCCGTTCCTTTCCACTGAATAATGAACGGATAGACCAGCCCGCCGAAATCACCGGCAATGGTCATCATGCGCCATTCGATCAAGCTGCCGGACATATCCAGTCGTTTGCCGTCCATAATGGGTGACAAGCTTAATCCCGCTGCGGTTAACGAAGCTGCCATAGCCTCAATATCATCGGTACGGATCACCACCCGGCTCAGCACTTCATGTTCAGGCAAGGCTGCAACAGCGTCCCGGACAACCAGATTGTACTCCGTGGACCGGGCCAATTCGGGCGATTCAATCCCCAGAAACTCGATGTAGCTCAGACCGAAGTAGCTTAACGTATTGAAGGTGCCCCAGTCCTTATGAGAACCACCTTTAAAGGCAATCAAACCGTTTTCTCCAAAGACCTCGACGACTTGGTCCAAATCGTTGATATAATGAACCAAGTGATCCCATTGTTTACTCGCCATCGTCTATTTCGCTCCCAGTTCAGTCGTTCGCTTGACCGCTGCCATTACGCTGCGCTGCAGTCCGGCCGCGAAATCGCTGTTGTTCAGTTCGTACAGACCGTGCATCCCCACCCCGCCCGGAGAGTTGTTGATGTCCAGCAGCTGTCTGGGGTGCAGCCCCGTCTGCCGCAGCATAAGCACGGCTCCAGCCATATTCTCCAGCGCAACATTCCAGGCCTGCTCACGCGGCAATCCCGCCAGCACGCCGGCATCCACAAGGGATTCAATAAAATAATAGATGTAGTTCGGTCCGGCCACCCCGTATCCGGTGAAGACATCCAGGAGCGCTTCCTCCATATACTGGACTTTGCCGAACCCAAGCAGAAACTCGTCCACCTGCTGCCGTGAAGCACCGGCGTTCAGGACGACCCCGCTGTAGCCGTAGCCCGTATCCGTCAGTGTATTTGGAATGACCCTGACGATCGGCCGTCCGGCTCCGAAAACTCCGGCCAGCTTCTCCAGCGTCAGACCGGCCACGATCGAAACGATCACGGCATTGGGCGCAGCGAGCCGGGTTACAGCTTGTCCCAGCTCGTCCAGTGCATCCTGCGGCCGCACAGCCAGCACAATCAGTCCGGCTTCCGCAAGATACGCTTCCTGGCTCCGGCCCGTATCCACGCCATAAGCCTTGGCCAGCACCTGAAGACGCGCCTCATTGATATCCGTAACACTTATCCGGCCGGCAGCAATGGTCTGATTGGCTGTGATGGCCCGGATGATCGCCTCCGCCATCTGTCCGCCTCCGATAAAATGAATCCGTTGCTCGATCAACGTCTTCCCTCCTCTGTTTAGTTGTTCTTCCACGCTTCCGGCAGAATGAATCCGTCGTATTTCTCCAATCCTGTAATGTATTCCTCGAACTCTTTGGACTCGTAGGCAGCCTTCAGATCCTTGGCCCACTGCGTATTCTCATCCTTCCGGTTCACGGATACGATGATGCGGTGCTGCATAGGTGTATTTTCAATTTTGAGTGCATCGGTAATTTTCTTGCCGGCGCTGGCGATGTAATTTCCGTTAATTACGCCGTAATCCACATCCTGCAGGGATACCATAATTTGCGCCGGGTCGAGAATTTTAATATCGATCTTATATTTATCCGGCTCCATGTTGTTGATATTGAAATCTGCCAGGTTCGAGCCTTCTTTAATCTTGACCCAGCCCAGCTCTTCCAGGATGCGGAGCGCCCGCTCCTGGTTAACAGGGTCGTTGGGAACAGCCACCGTTGTGCCGTCCTTCACATCGTCTAACGTCGTGTGCTTGACAGAATAGATCCCTTGCGGCGCACCAGGCACATAGGCGATTCCAACCATATCCGCGCCAATTTCGCCATTGATGGCTTCCATATACGCTGTGCTCTGGAAGATGCTCGCATCGATCGTGCCTTCCTTCATCGCCGGGTTGACCTGCATATTTTGCGAGAAGGTCTTAATATCAACCTTGTAGCCCTGCTTTTCCAGAATCGGCAGAATCGCTTGGCGGAACTGCTCCTCATAGGTGCCGACCCCAAATCCTACAACAATCTCCTTCTTCTCACCTTCTGCGGCACCGGCTTTCGAGCTGTCCGCAGCATTGTTGGAACCGCAAGCCGTCAATATCAGAACGAAGCCAATCAGGAACAGGGACATTGCTTTTTTCATACAGTGATCTCTCCTTCAAATACAGATTTTTTTAACTGTACTAGCGCTTCGTCGGTAACACTAAGTGGAATGGCGCAGTTGGGAGCGAGTATAAACGGTTGGTCCTTCATCTGACTCAGTGCTGCCGAAGCTTGCTGCTGAATTTGCGAAATGTCGTTAGCGGCAAACAGAGCGTGATCGACCCCGCCAACCTTCGTCGCTGTCAACGCGGCTTCCAGCCCCGGGTTTCCTTCAGCCTTCGTATCCCAGCTGATCCCGTCGATCGGATAGTCGTTGAACCGCTCGGGATGCGCATAAGCTCCACAGGTATGGAGCACATTTTTTCCGTAGCTGGCAGCGTCCAATACAATATTGTCATAAGGTCTCGAAAATTCGTTGAACAACGCCTCATCGAACATCCCTGGGTGCGCAGTCCCCGTCACCGCATAGAACAAGCCGTCTGATCCAGCCTGCTTCAGCTCCTGTACATAATCGGCCATGGTCAGGGAGATCGCATGCAGCGCATGATGCGCCGCCGCCCGGTGCTCTTTGAACAAGGAATCCAGCGTCACCGGCTGTTCGATGCCGAATACGGTCGGGTACACATAAGCGGAACGCCCGACAATAAACAGCAGCACCGTCAACGGGGAGAAGACGGTCTGGATTAAAGGGGTATCCGGCAGCCCCCGGCGGATTTTGGCTACAGCCTCAAGCTGCTCCAGCAGAGGGGCTGATTGTGTGGCCTTTTTCACTTCAAGCTGCCACAGCTGGGCTGCTGCCGGAACCACCGTTGTAAGCTGCCGGGGAAATACGGCCCTATAATGGCCGAAATCATATTCATTCCCCCAAGCTTCGGCTAAATAGGTGGCTCTGGGGTTGATCTTAACCCAGTCCCAGTCATATTGCTTAGTAAAAGCGATGGTCGTTTCGGCCAGATCGTCCGCATTCTGCTCTCTGTCAATGAAGTGGCGCCAGCCGCTGACGATGGGCCGGTCCGCCCGCTCCCCCGATAAAATAGCCTGAAACCGTTCCTGTCTGCTCCATGTACTCACTTTGTTTGCCTCCTTTTGTTAGGACAGTTCCTAATACCGGCGGATCTTTCTCGCCAGCGAGTTGCCCAAAGATTGAATTCCCTGTACGAAAATAACAAGTATCACCACGGTCGCAACTACAACCACAGTGTCAAACCGTTGGTACCCGTACACAATCGCCAAGTCTCCGACACCGCCGCCGCCGACCGTTCCGGCCATAGCCGTTGCGCCAATCAATCCGATGGTTGCCGTGGTCAAGGACAGAATCAGCGAGCCGACAGCCTCCGGCAGCAGAAAGTAGCGGATAACCTGAAACGGTGTGGCCCCCATCGATTCCGCCGCTTCCATAATGCCCGGATTCACCTCAAGCAGGGAATTTTCGACCAGACGTCCGATATACGGCGCGATATACAGGATGAGCGGCACGATTGCGGCGTTCGTCCCGATGGAGGTGTGGACAATCATCCGGGTGAACGGAATAATCGCGACCAGCAAAATGATAAAGGGCAGAGAACGAATGATGTTGATGACCGGATTAAGCAAGGTATAGAGCAGCTTGTTCTCCAGAACACCCCCGGGACGGGTAACAACGAGCAAGATGCCGATGGGGATTCCGATCAACGAGCCTACGAACAAGGACATCCCCACCATATAGACCGTATCGATGATGGCTTGTATAAACTGCTCACTGGTCACTGTTGTTGAGAACATGCTTATCCACCTCCTCCAAATCGATTTCTCTGCGCTTCAGGAAGTCCAGCGCCTTGTCCATTTCCTCTGAACTCCCCTGAAGTTGAATGATCATCGTCCCCAGTGTGGTGTCCTGAATCTCCGTCATATTGGCAAACAGAATATTGACCTTGACATCACTTGCGCGGATCAGTTCGTACAATACCGGCTCCGACGCGCGTTCCCCGAAGAATTCCAGCTTGTACATGCGGCTTCCCTCATCTGTAGTCAGAGTTTTCCGCATACTGCTTGTCATACTGGTCTGAATAACCGTACTCACAAAATTTTGTGTTGTCGGATGCTGCGGATGCCCGAATACCTCCAGCACGCTGCCCTGCTCAATGATCCGGCCGCCTTCCATTACCGCCACCTTATTGCAAATCTCCTGGATGACAGACATTTCATGGGTAATAATCATGATCGTAATATGATATTCCGCATTAATCTTCTTAAGCAATTGTAAAATAGAGCGGGTCGTCTGCGGGTCCAGCGCCGAGGTCGCTTCATCGCATAACAGCACTGAAGGGTTTGAAGCCAGCGCACGGGCAATTCCCACCCGCTGCTTCTGTCCACCCGACAATTCGCTCGGGTAGCTCCCTGCTTTGTCGCTCAAGCCAACGAACTCGAGCAGTTCCATGACGCGCTGGTGAATCTCGTTTTTATTCTTTTTGAGCAGCACAAGGGGAATTGCCACATTGTCAAAGACCTTTTTGGATTCCAGCAGGTTGAAATGCTGAAAGATCATGCCGATATTTTTTTTGGCGGCACGCAGCTCTTTATCGCTGTACGCTCCCAAATCATGCCCGTCGACAAACACCTGTCCTTTCGTCGGCCTTTCCAAGTAATTGACCAGCCGGATCAGCGTGCTTTTGCCAGCACCGCTATAGCCGATCACTCCGAAGATATCGCCTTTATCAACCTTCAGCTGAACACCCTTAATGGCATCATTTGAGATTCCCTTGCGGAGATACGTCTTGTAAACGTCTCTTAATTCGATCATCACCATTCCGCTCCTTTCATTAGATGTCCTGGGGCTAAGCCTGCTCCTTCAGCTGCACCAGCGCCCGCTCGGCCAAGAGTGCAAAATAACGGGCGGCAGGAAGAAGAGCAGCTTCGTCCACGTCAAAACGCGGATGATGCAGTGCATAAGCGGGACCCGTGCCGATATTTACAAAAGCGCCCGGTATTTGCTGCAAATACAGCGCAAAATCTTCTCCCCCCATTTGCGGCGGGATGTCGTGTACCTCATATCCTGCCTGCCCGGCGATCTCTTTGCAGAAGTCAGCCCAGACGCCGTAGTTGATCGTCGCCGGCGGTCCCGGAGCCCAAAGCAGCCGTGCCTTCGCTCCGGCGGCTCCAGCGATGCCTTCAATGATGCGGGTGATCTTCTCCGGCATGCCTGCGCGAATTTCTTCATTATAAGTACGTACCGTACCCTCCAGTTCCACCCGTTCCGGCAATACGTTCCAGGTATGGCCTCCGCTGATCCGGGTGACACTCAGCACTACCGTATCCCTGGCACCGCATTGACGGCTGACGATGGTTTGGAGCGCGGTAATGATCTGGGCTGCCGTTACGATCGCGTCCACGCCATTCTCCGGAGTGGCGGCATGAGCGCCTATTCCTTCCACCGAAATTTCAAACCGGTCCACCCCCGCCGTTAATGGTCCTGTTCTCGTTCCGAAGGTTCCCGCCGGCAGTTCGGGCGAGTTATGCAGCCCGAATATTGCAGCTACATTGCCCAGTCCTCCCGAAGCCAGCACGCTCTCGGCGCCATGACCGGTTTCCTCCGCTGGCTGGAACAAAATTTTCACGCTGCCCGGCAGCTCGGCTTCACGTTCTTTCAGCAGCATCGCGGCTCCCAGTATGACCGCTGTATGAAAATCGTGGCCGCAAGCGTGCATTTTCCCCGGAATTTCCGACGCAAACGGCAATCCGGTCTTCTCCTCAACCGGAAGCGCATCGATATCGCAGCGGATCGCCACGACCGGCCCTTCACTCTGCCCGACTTGGGCAATAAGCCCGGTTGGCAGCGGAAGATCCAAGACGGAAATATGAGCCTCGGCCAGCCATGTCCGCAGCTTGTCCGTTGTCTTAAATTCTTCGTAAGATAATTCCGGCTCGCGATGCAGACTTCTGCGAACGCCAATCAGCTGTTGCTCCAGTGCTTGCATCATTTCATCCTGCGGTTTCACCGGCATCATGTTTCCCCCTTTGTATAAGCCATATTTTATTTAGAAATGGAGTTCCGCCCCGCATAAGGGAACAATGCCTCCAGCGCTTGATCGAAATCTGCGATAATATCGTGTACATCCTCCAGCCCGACCGAAACCCGGATCAACCCGTCCGTAATCCCGAATTGAACCCGCTCCTTCTGCGGAATGGAAGCGTGGGTCATAGAGGCCGGATGCTGCACCAGCGTTTCGGGATCTCCCAGGCTGAAGGAAATCATCGCCAGCTTGAGCGAGTTGATCAGCTTCTTCCCTTCTGTCAGCCCTCCCTTGACTTCGAACGAGACGATTCCTCCCATGCCTTTCATCTGGGCAAGAGCCAGCTTATGCTGGGGATGGGATTCAAGACCCGGATAGAACACTCTTTCAATCGAAGGATGGGCCTCCAGAAATTCCGCGACTGCCTGGGCATTCCGGCAATGCCTTTCGACCCGCAGGGCCATCGTCTTCATCCCTCTGAGAATCAGAAAGGATTCCCAGGCGTTCAGATTCTGCCCCAAATCGCCCATCAGCCTTTTTCGCATAAAGGTGATCACGTCTTTGCTGCCCACAACGAATCCGGCCAGCACATCCCCATGGCCGTTGATGTATTTAGTAGCACTGTGCACCACAACATCGGCTCCCAGCTCCAAAGGCTTTTGCAGACAAGGGCTCATGAAGGTGTTGTCAACAATGACGGGAAGCTTATGCAGCTTGCAGGCTTGGGTAATTTGCTTGATATCAAGGATCGTCAGCTTCGGGTTGGAGGGTGTTTCGATATAGACAGCTTTCGTATTGGGCTTAATCGCCTGGAGCATTGCAGCAGTATCCGTACAGTCGACAAAGTCGCATTCGATACCGAAACGTGGTGCGAGGGAAGTTAGGAAGTTATATGTGCCGCCGTACACATCCTTTGTTACCAGGACATGGTCTCCATGCTTCAAAAAGCCAAGCAGGGCAATGGAGATGGCGGCCATTCCGCTGGAAACACCCAAGGCGTCTTCACCGCCTTCCAGTGCGGCGATTTTTTTCTCCAGCGTGCGGGAGGTCGGATTACCGTATCTGCCGTAATACACGCCTTCCGCTTCACCTGCCACCACGGAGGCTGCTGTTTCAGCATCAGGAAACGCATAGGCAACCGCAGGGATAACGCTTTGGGAAATGGCACCTGTCAGGGGATCGGGAGACTGGCTCTCATGAATAATCTTCGTGTCCATCTTCCATTCTGATTGCATGCGGCTCAGTCCTTTCTGGTTTCGTCAACCGTTTTTAGACGTTTCAGCGCTGTGGCCAAGCTGTTGGAGATGTGATCCTGCATCACTTTTTCCGCGCCCTCTTCATCCCGGTCAGCGATCCTTTGCAGAATCAGGCTATGCTCTTCATAGGCCTGTGAATTCCATTCGCCGTGCAGGGAGACATAACGGCAATAGCGGAGCGTGTGGTCCCGGAGCTGGCTCAATATTCTTTCAAAGGTATGCAGGCCGCTTATTTCCGATAAATAATCATGAAATTCAAAGCCGAACGGGAGAGCATCCTTATCGGAGCCTAAATGCAAGGATTGATTCGTTTTTTCAACCATCGCCGTCATGTGTTGAATATCTTGGGGGGTAGCGTTTTTGGCGGCATTTTTGGCAATATGCCCTTCCAGCATGCCGCGGACAAGAAAGATCTCTTCCAGCTCTTCCACAGTAACCGGCGCTACCTTCAGCCTTCCGTTTGGCTGGCGGACAAGAAAATCCTCATTCTCCAATCGCTGAATCGCCTCCCGCAAGGGAGTACGGCTGACGCCGAGCAGTGACGCAAGGCTTTCTTCATGCACGTTCTGGCCCGGCTTCAGTTCATTGTCAATGATCTTCTGCTTCAGTTCAAAATAGGTGTTATCCTTGGACAACCTGCGTGTCCGTAACATTGAGCTGCTCATTGGCGCTTCTCCTCTATATTGCGATTTCTTACCTCCAAGCACTTCATTGCTCATTTGTGTAATTGTATAATTGTATACAATTATTACTAAAGTCTCACCTCTCTCTTTCCTATTTCGTTGCGGTTTGTAGATTTAGGCTTATAATACCGAGTGAAAATCATTTTGTCTATACTTTCATGTCAATTTTCGTCACATTTCGCCATATTTTTTTAGGAAAACGCTCTCTAAACTCATATCATCGCAATACATGTCATATAAAGTCACGCAAAAAAAGCAAACCGGAATGCAGAGCGCCTCATGCTCCAGCATCATGCCAAAATCAACTTGTCCAAAATGAAGACTGCGGTTCAATCTACACAGCACAAAAAGACACTAACTAAGGGCTAGTGTCTTTGGGCGATATCATCTATTCCTTTTGGGCAGCTTGTGAATGGGGAGTGATTATAAAAGTGCTTTTTTGTTATCTGGTTTAACTTAGTTCTAAATCTCTAAAAGTTCAGGGTCTGGCACGCGTGACATCGAGGTGCATCCGCGGCGCCGGCCCACCCTGTGTGTTGGCGAATCCGTTGGCGACAAAGCCAACGGATTCGTAAAACCCTATCGCGTGCGGGTTGGCGGTCACCTCTACACGCATACCGCGCCGCGCAATGTCTTCGATCAGAGCACTCGCGACACCTTGGCGCATCCAGTCCGGATCAGTGAACAGATCCTCGAGTTCGAGAAAGTCGCCGATAGGACGTACCGAAGCAAAGCCGACGACCCGACCGTCAACAACAGCGACACGAGTGAACGGCATCATCGCGTCGTCCCACAGGAGCCACTCAGGATGAATGGCGATCAGTTCCCGGACGTCCTCGTTTGTCAGCGCTGCACGGCGAAAGACGTCGCGCAGCGTGTCGACGTCGTCGACGACTGCGTTTCTAATGACTAGGTTAGACGAATATGAAGTTTTTTTCATTCAGAGCTGCGTCTCCTTTTTACGAAAAACCCATGATCGATATCCTTTTGATTTAAAAACTTCAATAAATCGTTATTCAACTGCACAATTTCATTGTTTGCGCTACTCGCATAATCCGGCAACATCATATCCTTAACCATTTTAGTCCGTAGCCATATCATAAAGAAAAAATCCAAAATCAAATTAGGGAATTTAAGCACAATTTTAAGTGCAGACGGATTAATAGCAATGCCAGCTTTTTGGATTGCCTTTAAATACGTTTTTAAAGTGATTGTTATTTTATGTGCCGTTTTTCTGGTTTTAGCTGTTTTTTCATCAATGATCTTATCTTCAGAATGCAAAACACTAATCATAGCAATGTCAGATACTGAATGTGTGATTAGATAAGCTTTCATATCCTGATTAATTGCGTAGGGAAGTTTTGCTGTTTTAAATAATTTTGCGAGGTTTTCTGTACGTTCTGTCACTAAACCACTAATTTCTCCAAACATAGTAGCCACTAGAACCTTTGGTGGAAACCGGGCATACAAAATTCCATCTTTAATCTGTCCGCCGGCACCGGGGAAAGCTGGTAAAAGTCTATCTCCAACAATATCCAGCCACGAAGAAAATCCACTTGAATTGCTAATCATCGTAACAATATTTTTGCTTTGATTGTCTTTTAATGCTAACAACGCTGATTCGGATCGATCGTAACGAACTGTAACGAAAATAAAATCATAGATATCATCATTTTCAAGCGTATCAATGACATTTACTTTTATAGATTTAACCGCACCTTTTTCATTATATTGTAAGCCATTTTCTTTCAATGTTGTAAATCTATTAGAACGTGCAAACAGAGTGACGTCAATCCCTGCTTCAATGAATTTGATTGCGTATGCGCTGCCTATAACACCTGCACCAAAAATTAACACTCTATTTTGTTTTGCTGACATAAAACCACCCCTATTTTCAACATTTCTTTTTATCATCAGACAACATGTTGTATAATGTGATCATAGATCTTTATTATTCCTTGATCAACCATCAGTTTTTTATTATTTGTCGGATGATATTCTTGTTCGAATAGGAGTATAAAATGAAAAAGCAGCCCGAAATCACGGAAAAAACAAGACAAAATTTTATAGATGTTTTTTGTGAGTTATACAGCCAAAAGCCGATCGAAAAAATTTCCATTCAAGAGATTGCGAATAAGGCTGGATATAACCGCAGCACATTTTATCAATACTTTACTGATATTTACGAATTGTTAGACTTTGTTGAAAATGATTTATTGAGCTACATAAAAGAAGAATTGGCGAATAAAGAGCTGTCTACCTACACTGTTCAGAATGCACTTCATTGTTTGGAAAACAGAGAATATCTCACGGTTCTTAATGCCCTCTTGGGAGATCATGGGAGCATTCGTTTTTTAGAACGCCTGAAAAGAGAAATCACCCTTGGCAGATTGGATTTAAACTTTCCGCAAAACCATTCCATAACGCCATACTTGATTGAGTTCCACATCTCAACATCACTTTCTTTATTTCGTCTTTGGCTCCAGCGGCAAAAGGATTTATCGCCAGAAGAATTTTTCGAGTTAGTGGACAACCTGTATACAAAGGGCGTTACGCCCTATTCTAAATAATAAATCTACCATTCAAACCCAATCATGGTGTAGTACTACAAGTAGAAACGGGTAACATCCTTATTAGGACGGTACCCGTTTCAGCGAGCTCCTGGGAGCTTTTCTTCAAAAAACTTGCTGCTAATTGTGGTATGGTTCAGCGTAACATTTGTACGGTGAAAAAACTCTAGAAATACTTAAACAAGAGAAGAAGTGAATGTCACTTCCAACCTTTTATAAATTCATCAATTTCCCTTTTAAATTCATTTGGGTTATCAAGATCATTATAGTATTGAGATTCATTCTTTTCTAGATTCCGAAAATTATGCATCAAGAACTTGTATTGGTTTTCTTCTGCAACCTTAATTCCCAGAGAAAACCAATGTTTTGATTTATCCATATCCCCTTTTTCTTTAAGATATTTGCTATAATAATAAATTGCCTCAACATAATGGTATTGTATATGCTTTAAATCCTTTATTGCCATCTCGAAAAGTAATGTTGCCTTTTCAAAATCTTCCTCAATAAATGCCAACATCAAATTTCTTAATCCCTTGGTGTAGGGATTAGTTACTACTAGCTTGCTTATTGATTTTTTGTCTATTTTTCCCATTTTAGCTAAAATATAGTTAGACTGCATGATTTCAATGTACTGCTTCTTATACAAGCCTGATATATATTCTTTAAGTTTGTTATATAAATCCCCTTCACAATCACCTAAGTTGTATAGTATATCCATATTAAAATAATCTATTTTCTGATCGAACAGTTGATATGAGTTATATTCACCTAATATATATAAAATATATGAAAATCTCATGCGACCAAAATAATACTTGTTTTGGAGATAGTACATTAAGATATCTTTACCATTCTTAAAACTATAAATAGTACATGCAGCTTTAAGAATATATCGTCCAATATCCGTTGTATTATCAATTTTGTTTATTTCGTTTAACGGCAAAAGGTTAGATATATTATAATACGACCTTTCAAACTCGCCTTCATAATAATGTAATTCCAATAAAGTAGCTTCAAGTGCAAGAACCCCATTTTTCAGATCGCTGAAATGATCCTTTAATTCATCAAATTTTGTATAAAGCATATTTTGTTGTTCAATCATACTGCATAATTGAGAAAGAGAAACCAAATACTGTAATTTATCCTTTTTACTTCCATCAAATTTCTCAATATAAGCTAATGATTTCATAAAGTTATTGAAATTTTTATCAAATATCCGTAATGCATCAAGTTCATTCTTTCTGTGAATAGACCATAAGATATCCTCAAAAAAATAAGTAAATTCAATAGCTGTTTGATAATATCTCATTTTCTCTTCTTCGCTTCTCTTACTAAGTTGATGATCTGCGAATCTACCTATAATTGATTGTAATTTAAGAAACCCGCCACTGATTTCTATTAAGGATTTATTTTCAAGACTAGTGATTTCTTTGTCTGTTATTCTGACGTTCCCAAATTTACCTCCGCCGTTATTTCCACTATTATTAAAGAAAGTTTTTATATTTTGCATATGGATACCATCTGGAAATAATGATAGTAGTTCAAATAATAACCTTTCACTATAGTTCAACTTATTATAAGAATAGTAAATTGATTGGAAAAGAGATTTTGATCTCTCTATGTTTTGATCTTTTTGATCCATAAAAATATCTTTATAGTTCTGTCCAATTATATTAAAAAAATCTTCCTCCAAGTCGTTTTTCAATAGTGACATATTTTTGAATTTAGGTAAGTTTTTTGCTACCAATTTAATAGCAAGTGGATTATTGTTTAGTAATTTATCTAGTATATCTTCTTTAAGTGTTCTGATTTCTTCTTTATTTATATATCCACTGTAGTATTTACTGAACAGTATTAATGCCTCTTCATTAGTTAATGCACGAAGTTGATGTTTATTCTCAAAATCAAATCCAAGCCATTCTCTGGAAGTTACCACGATTTTGGAGTATTCACATATAAAGGTTACAAGATCCTTTATGATATCTTTATCTTCCAAATAAAGAAGTGGTTCGAAATTATCTAAGATGATTAACTTGTCTTGATAATTTTGATTTTCAAAAAGATGCTTTTTAAGTTCAATTGTGCTCTCCATCCCAAAACACTCAGCAATTTTATATTCGAAATTCTGATAATCCGTAAGAAACTCACAATCAATAAAATGAACGCCGTCGCTAAAAAAGCCTCTTTTGAATAATTCTATAGATGCAATCTTGATGGTGGCTGTTTTCCCTATTCCGCCAGATCCTTTAATAGTAATTATTCTATTATTAGTGTCTAATATTTTTCGTACGATATCTTCTAAATCAATTTCTCTGCCTACAAAGTTAATAAGTTTTTTTTCTTCAATTGCATCCGATAACTTACTATTACTGTTTTCAAAATATATATTTATTTTTGGCTTTCCCTTTGGTATTGAAGATAAATGAAACTGCTCTTTGTTATAAACTTTTGACGAAACCAATTGATTGATGCTTTCTTTCTTAAATAATTTGAATAAAACAGCACTCATATCACTGTCCGCAATTAAAGCAATAGGGAGTGTCACTTCCTCATTTGTATCTATATCTAAATCAATTTTTTCAGAGAAAATGAATATCCCTTTAACATTTCGAAGTGCTAAATTATACTCTAATTCAAGAAGTGATATAAACTTGCTTTTTAGATTTCTATCCTCTATTAATAGCTTTCTATTTTGTATTACACTATATATAAAGACATAATCGTAGTTGTCAAGATCTTGTAGAGAAGATTCAGATATATAATAACAGTCTATTATTAATTCGAATTTTATAAAGTTACGAAGAATTTGATGAAAATCTAACCCTGTCTCCTTATCAATTGGGGAGCTTATTAATATTGCGACTCTAGAAATTTCTGATTTACTAAAATGAGATTCGCTCAATAATTTCTCTTTTGTGCTACCTACCAACAAAGTTGATGTTTTTATTTCAACAAGAGATGTTAATAATTCTTGAAAAGATTCGTCCCAATTTTCTAATTGTATTGGCTCAACTCCATATCTACTTACATCAATATTTTCTGTGGTAAGAAGAAAATGCTTAGTACCTAGATTATTATAAACAGAATTAATAAAGTCGAACTGATATCGAACATATGGGTCATTTAAACTAAAGCCTATAAATAAGATTGTATTATCGGAAATTAAAGCCCTCAGTCTTTGAATTGCTGCTGAAGATTCTTGATAAAGGCTCTCATAATCTTGTTTAAACAGAACACATTTACTTGGTATTTCAATACTTCCATGTATCTTCATTATGTATGAATCTGGTATATTAGCTAAATAAAAATCATTATCTTGTGTAATTTTTCTGAAGTGTAGTGCTGTCTCTAGTGCTTTGTCATAATTTGTTGTAATAATTTTACTTGATATACTCCCCAACATATTATGGATAACAAGTTTTTTCTCATCAAATTCAACATCTATCTTGCTGGCCAACACTTCATAGATAGTTTTTTTCTCTTCTTTAATAAATTCTAGCAGATCAATTTCAGATAAGGATATATTGGGTAGACCGAGCTCTATTCCTTGTAGTAACCATTTATACTTTTCATAATCACTCCCTTCTTGTGATGATAATACTGTTAAGAATTCTATTATTAATTCTTTCCAATTTGGTAAACCGAGAGGTTTGGTTAGTCCAGAACCAATAAATAAAATAAGTTTATTGTTTTTAATTGCATTTATCAAATTCAAATTGATACTCATGGGCTCACCCTTTTTCATAGAAGAATAGGGAAATTTGTAAATTTCCACTTAAATACTTCTATAAATAATTCTAATTTCCTTTTAACACCTTATATTCCGCCCTACTAATGATACGGTTCAGCGTGATTGATTTTCAACTAACTTGCCCGTTAACATACCCTCGACAGTCCAGTACTTTATTTTCTCAGTCTACAACTTTTTTTCCGGTCTAACACCTTATTTTTCAGTCTAAAAAGAAGTTGGTTATGAAAATCTCTGCTGTCCTTTTTCAGTGATCTTGTAATATTTCGTTCTGCCGTCTCGGGCTTCTTCCCCCCAATAGGAAAGGATTCCCCCATCATTCTCCAGTCTCTTTAAGCTGTAGACAGTCAAAAATAACCCGCCAGATCATCTAACGGGTTGCTCCTAGGTTTCATATGGAATGATAACTTTGTATATATTCCTAAGTTCATGATGGAGCACTTGAATAGTCAATTCGTCATCCCGTCTTTATGCAAACTCAATTTTCCTCATTGAGTTCACCTTCGAACTTCTCCTCTTGATTTTGCTTAAGGGTTCTTTCCACTGGAATCTCCCCATTCTACAGGTCCAGCAGCTTGGCCGCCTAATACTACTGCGGTTGCAGCACTTATACTAGAAAATATCGCATTTGGGGTAACCTATTGGGATTGCTGTTCAATTACCCAATCTCCTCAGTTCATAACCCAGCCTTTCCCAGCCTAAACCATGTATTATCCCCTGCCCTGACTTACTCTGATGACTACACTGCCCTTCTTATGCCCTTGTTCCACATACCGGTGAGCCTCGGCCATTTGTTCTAACGGGTAGTACCGGTCGATCACCGATTTAATGGCACCCGACTCCATCAGTTCTTTGAGGAGCTGCAGATCCTGGAGGCGTACCTTGGCAATGCCCTGCCCATCTACTGTGACGTATGTTCCGTGTGGCTTCAGTGCTTTTGTGCAGCTGGATTTGGGGAGTTTGCCAACGGCATCAAAGATGATGTCATACTGCCCGCCTCTTTGAGTACAATCTTCAGCCGTGTAGTCAATTACCTGAGAGGCGCCCAGCGATCTCACCCATTCCAGGTTTGCAGTGCTGCATACCCCGTGAACTTCTGCCCCAAAGTGCCTCGCAAGCTGCAGCGCGAATGTCCCTACTGTGCCTGAAGCTCCATAGATTAGAACCTTTTGTCCCGTTTGTATGTTCGCTTTTCTCAGAAAATATAGTGCCGTGGTTCCCCCAAAAAGCGTAGAGGCAGCTTCCTCAAAGGTCGTATTGGCCGGTTTGATGCTCACCATTGCGTCTTCAGACAGACAGGCATACTCAGCGTGTGCGCCAAAGCGCATCCCCGTTAAGGCAAAAACCTGGTCGCCTGGCTTAAAGCGCGTGACCTCACTGCCTACGGCTACAACTTCACCGGCTAATTCCACACCCAGAACAGGTTTCCTGGGTTTGCTGAGACCTAAAACAAGACGCATTGGCAGCCATAGCAGGACAGGACTCTTAAACGTCCGTACTCTAATGTCCCCTGCGGTTACAGTTGACGCATGAACCTTTACCAGCAGATCTTTGCGCTTCGGGACGGGCTTTTCCATATCTATGAGGTGCAGATTTTCCGGTGAACCGTATTTTGAGCATACTATGGCTTTCATGAGTTTCCTCCCGGATGTCGATTTTCAATAAGTATAGCTTCAGCGGGGAAAGTCATGTAGATACTTAAGTATGGTTTTAGTTAAAAAGCTGCGGATTAGCAATTGCGGACTTTACAATAAACCCAGCGTACGTGCACGCGCTATCGCCTCCGTACGCCGCGAAACCTGAAGTTTGTCAAAGATATTCCGGTTATAGCCCTTAACGGTACTGAGTGCAAGAAACAACCGGTCACCAATCTCGCGGTTCGAGAGGCCTTGGGCAATCAGTTTCAGTATCTCGAGCTCCCGCCCGCTCAGATTTTCGAAAAGGGGCTGATCAGACTGGACCTGATGCCGGGAGGACCCCGTTTGGCTGGCGGGTGTTGTCTCCACTGCAAATGCAACCAGCAGCTTATTCCGATAGTCCAGCATTTCCCCAGGAAGTTCTGCCCCGCGCAGCAGCCTTTCAGCTTCCGGCCCCTCATCGACAAAGCTCCGGATACATCCGCCCGGCTCAGCAATCCTCAGAGCTTCGGCCAGTGTATGCGCCGCCCCGGATTGATCTCCACACTTATAAAGTGCAGCCGCATAGAGAATCATGCCCTTAAGCCGTTCGTCTTGGCGCCCCTTGACTGCCGCTTGCCTAAGCACCGGCTCCAGCACCGCCAATGCGGCAGCCGTGTCTCCGCGAGCCAGGTTTACCTTGGCCTGGCTAAGGGGAAGCCCGTGCTTCTCCGCGAGGATAGCGGCTGCCTCCAGATTCCCTTGATGAAGCATTACCGGCACCTGCACAGCCGCAATATGGGGAATCTGTGTCCAGTAATGACGCCGGCGGGCGAAATGGTCCGCTTGCTCCAGAATAGCAGCCGCTTCGCTCACCTCTCCCTGCGCAAGCTTCAGCCTTGCGAGCAATACTTTTCCTGCAACTTCCCGGTCACTGTCTTCAAATTGCCCGGCAAGCAGGATACTCTGTTGACCATGCAGCATAGCCGTGTCCCATTCGTTCCATTCATAATAGATCCGCGCTAATCCCAGGTGCGCTTCGCAAGCGACCGGCAGCGGCGGATCACCTGCCCATTCCAGCACCCGCAGATAGCTCCCGGCCGCAGCCGGTAACTGGTTCCCGGCTTCCTGTATATTCCCCTGGCCAAGAGTCGCCATAATCGTGATCATGACATGTCCGATCCTCTTGCTGACCGACAAGGCATCGTTATAGGCTGCTCCGGCTAAGCCGCGCTCTCTTTGGAGCTGATAAGCATACCCCAGCGTCCATGCAGCGGCTGCTCGGACCGGCAGATTGTCAGGGTGCAAATATTCCAGGGCGCGGCGCGACTCAGCAACAATGAGATCGGCCTGGTGTTTGCTGACGGCGAGCGTAGCACGAATAGAAGCAATGTGTCCTATAAGATCACGGGTTTTCACGTCCTGTACGGCACCGTGCAGTGCTTGTTCGGCAGCTTGCAGCTTCTGTTCAACACCGGATAGCCGCCCCGTCATCAGGAGTGCGGAGGCATACATCACCCACAAAGAAGGAATTGCATCCAGTTCTTCCCCCGGCATGGCTTGCAGCCAGTTCAATACAGGAGTTACTGCTCCGCGAAAAAGCAGTGGCATCCCCTCACCTTCTATCAACCGTGCGGCGCGTTTGATATCTCCGGCAGCGGCTGCATGATGAAACGCTTCAAGCTCAAAACCATTGTCCTCATACCACTTACTGGCCCGTATGTGTAATTCAGAAACGGTCCTTTCCGCCTCCCCTTTTAATGGGCAAATGCCTTGAGACAGCCGCTCCCGCAGCGAATCCGCAAAGAGATGGTGATAGCGGTACCAGCGTCTTTCGTTGTCCAACGGGATGAGGAACAAATTCGCATGTTCAAGATATTCCAAGGTCCGTTGTCCGGATGAATGAGGGGATCCTTCGGAGTCTTCACCAAGAACAGCATCACACAGCGGGCCGCACATCCTGTCCAGGACCGATGTGAACTGCAAAAAAGCCTGAATGTTTGTGGACTGCTGCTGCAGCACTTCTTCGATCAGATAATCCAGGACAAACTTATGACTGCCGGTGAACGATTGGATGAAGCCGGTGGTGACATTGCGCCCCTGCATGGAGAGAGCAGCCAATTGCAGGCCGGCAACCCAGCCTTCTGTGCGGGATTCAAGGAGCATGACATCTTCAGCGGAAAGCGCCAGTCCCATCACCCTGCCCAGAAATTCAGCAGCTTCGGAGGCGTTGAACCGCAGGTCTGAAGCGCGAAGTTCAGTCAATTGATGCCGCACCCGGAGCCTTGGCAAAGGCAGCACCGGATCTTCGCGTGTGGCGATGACGAGATGCATCTGCGGCGGCAGGTGCTCTAACAAAAAAATAACAGCCTGGTTAACCGGTTCGGCAGAAATCACATGGTAATCGTCAAGGACAAGTATGGAGGGTTCAGACTCAGAGCTAATTTCATTCAGCAGTGCCGTTAGCAGCGATTCGATTGGCGGTGGCTGGGGAGATTGAAGCAATGCATACACTCCCTCTCCGAGGTTCACTCCGATTGACCTGCAAGCGGCGAACAGATACGTGAGAAAACGTGCGGGATCATTATCTCCCGCATCCAGCGACAGCCATGCGGCTCTGCGTCCGCAGACGGAGAGCCATTCACTGGCGAGTGTTGTTTTACCATAACCCGCAGCGGCCGAGAGGATGGTCAGCTTGCCTTGCAAGCCCTCGTTAAGCCGCTCCAGCAGACGCGGGCGGACAACGGCTTTTGACCTGGCCGGGGGGATATACAGTTTTGCATCTACAATGGTTATTGTCATAGCTAGATTATAATAATTGCCTTCCTGCAGCGTCAACAAAACAGCATTCATTTAAGGCGTTATTCCTGCATATTCTGCATCAGCGGATAATTGAAGGCCGTTCCCTTCAAATTTATTTAATCTTGAATTGCTCAAGCAAGCTCTGCAGTTCCTGAACCATTGAACTTAATGATTTAGCGGAGAATGAAACCTCCTCCATGGAAGCCTGCTGTTGTTCACTGGCTGCAGCAACATTTTGGGTGGCATCTGACGCTTCTCCAGAAATGCGGGCAAGCTGCTCCATAGTAGCGCTTATTTGCTGGGAGCCGGCAGACATTTGCTCGGAGACTGCAGATACCTCCTGAATTTGGTTAACAATTTGTTGAATTTCCAGTACAATTCCGTTGAATGCTTCTCCTGCGTGTTCCACGAGCACAGTGCTGGAATTAACCGCTTTCGTCCCGATTTCAACCGATTGTACCGCAGCTTGCGTCTCCCCTTGCATTTCTTCAATAATCTCTCGAACCTTCCCAGCAGAATCTTTGGTTTGTTCGGATAGCTTACGAATTTCCGCAGCAACTACAGCAAATCCCTTGCCATGCTCGCCAGCGCGCGCTGCTTCAATCCCGGCATTCAAGGACAGCAGATTGGTTTGTGTACTTATCCCGCTTATCACATTGATTATATTGCCTATATCTATAGAACGCTCTCTGAGCTGCTCCATATGCCAAGCCGTGACCGAGACAGAACGATTGGCTTCGTTCATATCATGGACTGCCTGCTGAATGATCTCATTCCCCTGCTCCGCCTGCTGTGAGGTGTTTTGTGAAGCGTCATGCAAAACGGACGAAGACTCAGAAATCCGTTGGATGCCCATTGCCAGTTCCTCAAGCGACCTGGCACTTTCTTGTGTCCCCGCAAGCTGCGTCTCGGCACCGGCAGCCACTGCTTGAATGGTATGGGCAATATCCTCAGCCACTATACTTGTCTGGTCTGCACTAGCCGTCAGCTCTTCCGCTGTAGAGGCAACATGCAAGGAATGTTCGGTGACTTTAGCCATCATTTTATTCAGAAGATTGCTTGTATAATTTAAATTTTCTGCCATCTTACCAAATTCATCTTTCGTTTTCACCTCAATGGAATAGGTGAAATCCCCTTGAGCTAAGTGCTCGGCCATAGAATTTACACGATTCGTATGAGCGGTCAGGTTACGAGTGTAGAGTAGAATAACCACCACAATCAGGACCATGCCAATAATTAGAAAGATTAGAGTTTGCAGAAGCAATGAATTCACTTTTTCTTTAAGCTCTTGATCCGGCAAAGCTAGAGCGACAATCCATTCTGTCTGCTCCAGCTTTGTGAAATAGACATGAACGAGTCCTTCTGAAGAAGTATAGGTTGCACCGCCCTTTCCATCTTGCAAAATCGTTTTCGCTAAAGTGGATACGACTGGGTCCTGCTCCTCCTGAAGTTTTACCTTCATGATTTTATCCGTCTCAGGTCCGGCTAAATAAGTACCGTCTTTATCAAGCATAAACGCCCATCCACTGTCACCTACATGTGTCTCTGTGATGATATTTTGCACAGTATCCAAATTTATGTCTCCGGTTGCTACTGCAACGAACCGTTCTTGGTCATCATACACAGGAACTGACGCCGTAACCATGGTTGACTTCGTTTTTTCATCATAGAAAGGGGCAGTATATTGTATTTCTTTTTGGTTGGTTGCAATTTTATACCATGCTTGTGCTGGATAATTGTAGCTGGGGTCACTATAGTCATGTGTAAGGGTTATTTGATTCTGATCGCGAAAGGCATAGGAAGAAACAAACTTTGTATCAGCTTTATATAAATTAGGCTCAAAATAAATGCCTACACCGAAGGTATCTTTGTTGATTTCCAGCGAGTTCTTGAGAGTTACATCATAATCCATCAGGCTCAGCTTGCTGTAATGACCTTGAATGGATTTTGCTATCGTTTCCGGCACTCTACCGTGAGAGGTTATCCGATTCTGAATGCTTTGACTGGTATTTGCCAGTTGCTCCTCCATGCTGTTCTCCGTCTGATCAAGCAATAAACTATGGGATTTAAAGATTACTGCAGAAGATACTCCAATAACAATTACAAGTAAAAGCGGCATAATGAGAAGTAGTGTTTTTGCTTTAATGCTTCTTAGTTGCATCTAATATGGCCCCATTTCCTGATGATAGTTAACTAACCTATGTATTACATCGACATTGTTCGACATATTTTTAGAGGTATTTTTTAACATTCCCTTCAACCTTCCCATTCTGCTTACGACTAAAGTTATGAGTGTTCCCGGTTGATACATAAAAAAAACGGAGCAGCTCAGAAAGCTCCCCCGGCAATGATCTGTATATTCAAGAAACCAAGCTTACCTTATATTATACGCAAGTCCCTTCGGTAAGCTGTTGGAGACTGCCTTAGTTTGCATTTTGAAATTTCAGGCCATCCTCACCAAGTTCAAACCCATACACTTTGGCTAAAGCCTGGAGTTCATGTTCATCCACTTCAGTAATATTAGTTACCTTGTTGTCTTTATCTCTGATGACTTTGAAATCGGCCGTACCGTCCCCGTCATAATAAAATTTGTTGAACTTTCCTTCATTTTTAAGATCCTGGTCCATGAACAGCCGGACATGCTTGCCATTGTACAGAAATCTGTCTTGGGCTTTGTCATAAGTCAGTCCATAGGCCACATAATCCTTCAGTGCATCATAGTTAAAGTCGCTCACTGTTCCGTCTTCCTGCGATGAGGCTGCCGCAGCAGCTGAATCACCTCCAGCGTCGCCTCCGCTTTCCACAGCGTTCATTTCAGCAGCGTTTTTTGTATTCACGCTGTTTTCTTCTCCGCTCGTTTGTTCTGCAAACGCAGACACCGCTCCCAAAATTAAAATGAGCGAAATGGCTGCCGTCACTACCGTCAGTTTTTTCAATTTCATAATCGACACGATCCTTTCTTTAGTCGCATTTTTGCTGAAGCCACTGTACAGGGGAGTGAATCTCCCTTTTTGTTCTGCTACCGCCAAGAGACATAAGGCGTAGTCCGCCTTGTGTTCGGCACCAAGCTTGCGGATCACTCTTGCATCGCACACCATTTCCATATCCCGGTTCAGGTAGAGATACATCAGCCAGACCAGCGGATTGAACCAGTGCAGGCATAGGGCAGCGGCTGCAGCCAATTTCCATACCGCATCAAAGTGTCTGATGTGCATGTATTCATGAGTGAGAATATAATCCATTGCGGATTCGTTGCCAGTATCCAATGATTTGGGCAAAATAATCTTCGGGTGCAATATTCCGAAGGTGATCGGCGTATCAATCCGGTCATAGGTCAATATCGTCAAAGTCCGCCGCAATGGATGTTTGGTTAACCAGGCTTCGATAACGGGATGGCTCCCCTGCAGAGGCAGCGCTGTCCGCAGCTCCCTTTTGCTTCTGTAATAGATCACCACTAGCGCCATAAGCAGTAGAGCAGCACCCCCAAGCCATAAGGTCGTCAGAAGCTCTGGCTCTAACATCGGCTCCGGCTTCGGCCCCCCGCCTGAATCTGCCGGAACCCCAATATCACGGGTCAGCAGCCCGGTGTTCAGGGCAGTGTGCTCGGACATCTGGAATACTGCTGCTGTACGTGCATTCACGTGGTTGGTCGTTTCAGCGATTTCAGCCGGTAGGGATAACTGCGGAAGAATGGGAAAAGAAACTGGAACCAGCAGTCTGGCAACCACAATTCCCCACAGAACGATAAATAACAACCTGGGTAATTTGTGGATGGCCACAGACCGCAGCAGGATAACAAGAACGATCAGCACACTCGCCGAAATACTCATCCGTAGGATATCCACCATCGCCGCCTCAGCTTAAGCTTTCCACAATTTTTTTCAGTTTGTCGATGTCTTCTTTGCTCAGGTTCTTCTCATTGAGGAACGCCGAAAAAAACATCCCCGCCGAACCGTTGTACATTTTGTTGATTAATTCCTTGGTTTCATAAGTCTGCACCTGCTCTTTGGGAATCAGAGCGGTGCAGACAAAGCCCGGATCTGTTCGCTGGATGGCTCCCTTGACGATCAGCTTTTTGATTACCGTGTAGGTCGTATTTCTGTTCCAGCCCGTTTCCCGGTTCAAGACCGCCGCCAGATCACCTGCCGCCAGCATCCCTTCTCTCCACAAAATTTCCATCACTTTTAACTCGGAATCATACAGTTTGATCTCCATATACCAGCCTCCCTTGCATTGACTACTGAAGTAGTCATAAGTCAATACTACTCCAGTAGTCACCTATTGTCAATTATATCCTTTTAATTCTTGTTTATTCCAAATGATTAGGCGTACAAATAGCTTTGTGCCGAATACATCTGATAATATTTCCCCCTCCGGTTCATCAGTTCCGCATGCGAACCAAATTCACAGATTTCTCCCTGGTCAAATACATAGATCTTATCGCACAGCATGGTCACGCCTAAGCGGTGTGAGATCATAATCGCAGTTTTATTTTCACACAGTGCCGAGAATTCCTCATATATTTGTGTTTCAACCTTAGGGTCCAGGCTGGCTGTAGGTTCGTCCATAATCAGAATTTCGGTTTCCGCCCGGCTGAGCGCCCTTGCTATCGCCAGTCTCTGCCATTGGCCGCCAGACAACTCCACATCGTTGTTCTCAAGCTGCCCAAGCTGGGTATCCAGACCCTGCGGCAGGTTGCTGATAAAGGAATCCATATTGAATATCCGCAAAGATTGTTTGTGAAAATCTTCTCCGAAATTTCCCGCTTTGATATTATCCGCTACCGAAAACTGGTATTTGATAAAATTTTGGAATACGCAGACCGTCTTCGTCCGGAAATCATCAATCACGTCAGCCAGCGGGTCACCGCCGATCAAAACCTCGCCTGAAGTCGGCTTGTACAGGCCCAGCAGCACATTTATAAAAGTGGTCTTGCCGGATCCGTTTTCCCCAACCAAGGCAATTTTCTCGCCTTTATTTATCGTTATATCAATATTTTTCAAAGTATGGGTCTGGCTATTGGGATATTTGAAATCGACATGTTTGAAATGAATGGTGGGTGCGTCAACAATTTTCTTGTGCCCGCCCCCGGTATCTTCAGGAATATCCAAAAAGTCCATCATGTCTTCCATATACAACGTATAATTGTTCATCGAACTGATCTTATTGACCATACTGCTCAAGCCGTCTGTTATGGCGTGCATTGAAGTGATCACCAGCATCACATCGCCAATACTCATTCTGTTCTCAAGAACGCCTATACAGGTCATCAACAGACAGATTCCCAGCGCAATGTTCCGGAATATATCGACAAAAGCTCCTCCCAGCGTATAATGCAGCAGCAATCTGAACTTCTCTTTCCATAAATCCTTCCTGATCTCTTCGGTCCGGTCATTAAAATAATCAATCAGCCCGAACATCCGGATCTCCTTGGCATATCGTCTGCTTGTCAGCACATCGTACATATAGTTCAAACGGCGCAGCGGCTTGCTTTGTTCAACGGCCTGAAAATAGCTTTTCTTTCCCTGGGCATTCATCAGCAGCAAATAAGGGACAGTAGCGAGTACCGCAATCAAGGGGAAATACAGGTTGATGTTAATCAGCAGCAGAATGTAGGAGATGATGGAGAACACAGGAAGGACCACAGACAATGAGTTATTGATATAGGATAATATGCCTTTATTGACATTGGACTGCACCCTGTCGAGCAGATCATAGACCGCCGGATTCTCCAATTGCTCCATAGAAATGACGGACAGCTTCTTATTCACTTGTCTGATGAATTCCCGGTTGATATTATATTTCAGGCGGTTGTTGATGTGTGCCGTAATATGCTCAAACCATTCCAGGAGGATCTTCAGCACGGTATAACCGGCGATAATGACCACCAGCTTGTGCGTCACGGCGGATGCCGAATGAACGAAAGCGAGGTCATCTATTAAAAGCTTAAACAGCCAGGTCCCGAGAGGGGCCAGCAGCGCGCTGAACGCCATAAGCCCCAGTGAAAAGTATAGCTCTTTGGTGCAAAACAGCTTGACGATCATCATAATGTTGCGGACATGAATCAGCAATTTATTTTTCATATGACCTGATCTCCTGTATCGTACCATTTGGCCTGATTCATAAAGAAACTGCAGTATTCGCCATTGAGCTGCATCAACTCAGCATGGGTGCCCTCTTCAACGATCTCCCCATGCTTCATAAACACGATTCTGTTGGCCAGCTTGGCGATTCCGATTCTGTGCGAGATCAGTACAACGCTTTTGCCGCGAAAATATTTGCCGATATTGCGGAATTGCTGGATCTCCGACAGCGCATCCAAAGAGGCGGACGGTTCATCGAATATGATAAAATCGGCATCGCGCATAAACGCCCGGCTGATCGCGACCTTTTGCCACTGCCCTTCGGACATGTCGATTCCATCGGCATCGAATTTTTTGCCCAGTATAGTATCCAGCCGGTTAGGATATTGCTGAATGACATGGTTGATTTGGCCTTTAACGGTTGCTTCCTTGATCTTTTCGTTGTCATTTATGTTAGCGACATCGCCTATGCCGACATTATCCCGTATAGAGAATTCAAATTTGGCATAATCCTGAAATGCCGCGGTGGCGGAGGGACAATTCCTCCGGACGATGCCCTCAGTAGGCTTCAGCAGGCCGGCCATAATTTTGGCCAATGTGCTTTTTCCGCTGCCGTTCTCACCAACGAGCACGATGCTTTCGCCTTTGCCGACGCGCAGATTGATATCCTTTAATGCTGCGGAATGATCACCATACGAGAAAGACACATGCTGCAGCTCCATAACCGTTTTTGCTCTGGCTAAGGCAGGGTCCGGTCCGGCTGGAATCCCGGATTCTTCAGGTGTGATCAGCGCTCTGAATTCTTTGATATAGATCTTATTTTTTTGGGCTTCGGAGAAAAACTCTGCAAAGGCATTGATGCCCACGATGATCTGTCCCTGGCCCTGGCTCAGCACGATCAGTTGATCGACCGTCAGCGTTGTCAGCGCCACACCATAACACATCACCAGCAAAATGCTATTCTCCAGGCCAATCATCAGGCCCGACCATATACATCCGATTACCGTCCATCTTTTGCTGAAGGTCAGATCAATATCCCTGATCTCGTCAAATTTGCCGAGCCGTTTCGCCTCCAGCCAATCGAAAATTTTGAAGCTTCGGATTTCTTTCTGGTTGCTTCTGTCCTGCATAAGATTGCTCAAATACTTCAGTTTGCGGTCCTCGTGCTCCTGCCTTTTCATCAAACCGATGTGTTCTTTCGTGTTTTTCTTCACAAAATAGTTGTAGAGCAGTCCAAGCACAATAAATGACAGTAAATAGAGAACACCCAGCCTGACTATAATCAGAGCAGACATACAAAAGCCGGCAATGGACCCCAGAAAATGAAATACGTCATTAACGGCATTGGTAAGTTTAAACCATAACGTATCCTTGGCCCTTTCGATTTGCAGCAGATAATCCGCCTGATCCAATTTGCATAAATCTGCCTTGGCAATGGCGTCGAACAGACTTCTCTGCAGCATGGCACCGACCTTGTTCTCAAGCAATTCTATGAAGAGTAGCGAAAAAGAATATTGAATATTCTTCAATGAATAGACGAGGATATAGGCGAGGATAAGTCCGGCGATGGCCAGAATTTCAGACTGATGGCTAAGGCTGACAATAATCCGCTGAATCAGAAGCAGCTCTAAAGGCTGCAGCGAGTACATTAATATGTAGAGCAGGAGAATGGATACCATAGTCACCGGCTGATGTCTGAAGTAGATCTTTAAGAACCATATGTATTCCTTCAATGGGTATCCCCTGCCTTTCAAAGAAAAGAACATGATTATGTAGAATAACCATGTTCTTTTTGCATAATATGGATATTACCAATAATGCCATAGACCAGTTTTTACCAATTTCCGCATTTAAAGTTACTCTTACAGGAGTAGTTACCACAGTTGAATGTTTTTGGACAACTGAAGCCTGAAGTACATGCTGCAGGAGTGATCATGGAATCAGCACTTGCTTTTTCAATCATCGGTCTGATATAGCTCATTTTCTTCACCTCCTTTCAAGTGGCTAGCCCGTTTTTACTGGGGCACCAATGTTTTTCTGTTTTTGTTCAGCTCGGATACATAATATTTCGTTCTCGCTTTGCAGCAGCCATCGGTATCCTGAATGGAACCCCCGTTTGCCACGGCGATTGCCACACAGCCCTTGCCGCAATTGTGATTCCAAATACAGGTCTGGCACTTGTTCATATAGGTCTGTCCAACTTGAAAAAAACGGATCAGATTAATCATCTCGGGGGATTGCAGCATCGAAGACAGGCTGGTCTGATTGACATTTCCGATTGAATATTGGACATCGGTAAATAATTGGCACAGAAATACATTACCGGAAGAGTCAATTCGCGGTGTTAAAGGAATTCTATCTGCTTCCTCAGTCACTCCACTCAATAAAGGACAGGCTCCTGTAAAATCATCGGGAAGTGTAATTTTGACGCCGCTGTTGATCAAATCCACAATTTTCGCATTTTTCTCCAGACTCTCCACAAGCGCTGATTTTTCCAGGATGTCCAGGTATAAGTCATTTTTATTATTTTCACTTCGGCCCAGGCTGCTCAAGCCGGCAATCTCGGCCTGGGGTATCTTTTTGTCAGCGACCATTGTCAGCAGATTAACGATGTCATCTTTGTTGAAGCTGGTAAGCACGCTGCGGATTAGAATACGTTCGCTCATGCCGGCTTCAATTAAATGATCCAATCCCTGCATCGTTTTGTTAAAGCTGCCGCGTCCGCATAATTGGTCATGGATTTCAGCACGCGACCCGTTTACGCTTAATTGGAGGGCAACTTTATAGGATGCAAACTTCTCAGCTACTTCCTTTGTAATATAAGTGCCGTTCGTGATCACCAGCACCATGCCAAAATGTTTCTTTTGCAGCTCATCCATAAAATCCCAGAATTCAGGATGCGTAGTCGGCTCTCCGCCGGAAATGGTAATGCTTGTATCGGGATTATCCGGCAGATCATTAATGATATTCATAAAGGTCGGCTTATCAATCTGACTTTGCAATACACCGGATTCGTTATAGCAATGCAGACAGCGCAGGTTGCAATTGGAGGTGATTTCCAAATAACAACCGCCTAATTTAAAACTTTCGGCTGGCGACAAAAATTCCACACAAACACCTCATTTCCTGATTTTCACAAATCCTCTTTGCTCCAGTTCTTCAAATGCGCCAAGACAGTCCGTGATAATATCGCTCAATACTAATCCATCCTTATCCAGGCATTGGTCATAGAGCAAGCCGGCTACTTCAGAAACGGTTCTCCCGTTGCAGTGTTCCCATAAATATTTGGCTGTCTGGTTCAAAAAGAACATCTCGTTATTGCGGTCCAGCACCAGCGATTCCTCACCCAAATCCTCATTGATTACATTCACTTTAGACAATAGCGTATTTGCGTTCATTCACTCACATCCTCATAGGAAATTACACCGAAGTGTTGCGTTATTGCAGCTTTTGCAATTTTTTTACTTCTTCCGGCATTTCCGGCTCATGAGCTATCCACCAGCAAGTTGTATTGGCCCCCAGCACAGCAAACATCCCGGCCAGCATCGTGAGCGATTTCAAGGGCCATTGGACAAATTTCATTGATTCTCCCCCTTTAATTGGATCAGCACAGAAAGCTGAGAAATGAGGCAGCCGCATAGACTGGCCAAAATGGCGGTACCGGCCAGCTGCAGCAAAATCATGGACAGGATAAAAGCGTAAAATGAAATATGTACAGTAACAGATATCTTCTGCAGCGTGCTGCGGCCGGTTGTATCCGCTTGTCTACCCTGCCGGGACATCCGGTTCAAACAGACAAACAGAACTACAGAGCCTCCAAACAACAGGACCACAAAAGAGTTCACACTCATGGGAGGCAGCATATCCACAAAAACCAGGGTCAGTATAAAAATAGTGACTGAAATGAAATAACAGGTTTTGAATGATTTCGCATGATAACCCCCGCCAAAGCTTCGGCAACCAATAATGGCTCCCAGCCAGGCCAACGCTTCAGGTATTTCCCTGAGCCAGACAGAAATGGCGATCATAGACATGGCGATGATTGTAACCTCGATCATGGCCTGCAGCCCGTAACGGATGACCGGCGCATTCTTTTCTTCCACAATGCCTTGTTGGACGCTTCGCAACGTGATCAGTTTCACAATATAATCTATCATTCACATCCCCCAAAACGAATATAGCGTATTTGTTAATTAAATGGAACATTATGTATGTTAATGGTATAATAGGACATGCAAACGCATTCTTTTGTCAGGTTTGCTTCCAAATCTTACATAAACTTCACTAGATGAGAGGAGAGAGAGATTTGTTCCACGTGGGGGTGTGCGATGATGAAGTCGGGATTCGCAACGAGCTGCAGCGGTACTTTTTGCAACTTTCGGTTACGACAAACTATTCATTTGATGTCCATTATTTTCCCTCCGGCGAAAAGCTCCTACAGCATTATAAAGCAATGCAGGGAGAGTACACCTATCACCTGCTGATTCTGGATGTCGAAATGAACGGCATTAGCGGACTTGAGACGGCCCGGCAAATCCGTTCCTTGCCAGACCGTGACGTACAAATTATGTTTTTGACCAGCTATCCCGAATACATGATGGAAAGCTTTGACGTTCAAACCTTCCAATACCTGCTCAAACCGGTTACATATGAATTATTCAAGAAAAAAACACTGAAGCTGTGCAGCTACATCATTTCCTCCTCGAACCGTTTTTTCACCATCAAGGTGGAAGACGGGCAAATCGTGTTGAGGAAGCCCGAAATTATCGCCATTGTCAAAATCAAGCATTCACTCGCCCAAAACAAGCTTAAAGTACTAACAGCAACTCAAGAGTACATGATAAACGGCACTCTGCAGGAGTATTCGGACAAGCTGGGCAGCCTGTTCCTGATGGTTCACCGTTCCATTATCGTTAATCTGGAGCATGTCCGCAGATTTACCGCCACCACCGTTGTGATGTCCAATGAAGAAGAATATCCCATTGGCCGTTCCCAATCGAAGGCCATCAAGGATATCTATGCCCAATACGTGCTGGAAGAATTAAAAGGGAGAGGGTAGCCATACTGCCTACTGCATTGTTCACCGGGACAACTTTGCTGGAATTGATTCTGTTGAACCGCTACTTCACTGTTCTTTTTCATAATCCAGGCCGAAAGCTGCAGATCATTATACTTCACTACTTATTGGCCGGAGCAATCTTGTTTACATCGTCCGTTTCCTTTTTCCCCATGCCTGTCACCGGGCTTTTGACCATGGCCAGTACCTTTTTAATTGCCCGGCTCTACGCTGTCCGGCCCGGTTCCCAGCTGATTTTTAGCGCCCTGTACCTTATCCTGGGATTTATCGCGGAGTCGCTGTCTTATTGCTTAATCCTTGCCATTCGTCCGGCGCACGGGGTAAACCAATTATCCAGGCTGGAGCAGCGCCTGCTCATCTTGTTCATTTCTGCTTTGATTATGCTGCTGTTCATCAACTTCATCCGTTTGATCAAGCGGGGGCAGGACTATAAAATCAGTAAAAGCTATTACTTCATCATGACGCTGATTATCTTAATAAGCCTGCTCATTTTGAATACGCTGTTTTTTTACTCCAGAATAAATCTTTGGTACATCCTGTCCGTGATCGGGATTCTCGGCATCAATTTTCTGATCATCTTCCTGTTCGACAGGATGATTGAAATATTTAGGCTGGCAGAGGTGAATTACCGGCTGCAAAGACAAATGGACGCCCAGGATATCAGTTACAAGCAGACGGTACATTCATTTATGGGCATCAAACGAATTATTCATGACACCAATAAGCAATTAGTATACATACGTGCCTGTATTGAAGCAGGCCATGCTCTGGAAGGCATTGAACATATCAACAGGATATTGCATCAAATAGAAGCTTCCTGCCAAAAAGTAACCACCGGCAACCTGGCGATTGATGCCTTAATCAGCAATGCACTTAGCATCGCTTATGACCGCCGGATTGCCATGGAACACAAAATCCATATTATCGCTGCAGAAATTAACATTGACCGCTATGATTTATGCATTGTTTTAGGAAACCTTCTGGATAATTCCATAGAAGCTGCACAGCAGGTTAGCGGGACCGAAAACAGGTTCATTCAACTCCATATCCATTCGAACAACAATGCACTGGTTATTTATGTTGGCAATTCCATGGCCGATCCCCCCCTGTCAGAGCCGCTGAGCCACAAAGACAATCCCGGGCTGCACGGAATCGGTTTAAGCAATGTGCAGCGGACGGCCGACAAATATGGAGGTCATTTAAAAACAACGGCCAAAAATGGAAAATTCGAAACCGTGGTTGTGCTTCCTTATCCAAAGATCAGCGATTCTATTTAATAAAAACCTTCATCAGCATATTGTAAAGCGGGTGAATCATATACCCCGTTGGATTAACCGCATATCTTGTGCCTGTATCCAGCTGGCTGATCTTGTCCATGTCTTCCCCGCTCAGGGCAAAGTCAAAAATCTCACTGTTCTCCTTGATTCTTTGGGGATTGGAGGATTTGGGAATCAGAATAATGCCCCGTTCCAGGTGCCAGCGTAAAATAACTTGAGCCACCGTTTTATGATGCTGCGCTGCAATCCTTTTTAGTTCACTGTGCTGATGCAGAGCCTGGTTTCCTTGCCCCAGTGGAGCCCAGGCCTCGTGCAATATATGATGTTTCTTAAGATAGTCATGCAGTTCATTTTGCGGAAACTCGGGATGGGTCTCAATCTGATTGATCATCGGCGGTATTGTGGCATGCTTCATTAGATGTTCAAGATGCTGAATCTCGAAATTTGCCACGCCAATGACTTTGATCCTCCCTGCTTCATATAACTCCTCCATGGCTTTCCACGTTTCAATATAATCCGGTGATGCGAAATGGATTAAATACATATCTAAGTAGGCTGTATCCAGCCTCTGGATCGTTCGTTCAAAGGCCTTCTTTGTTTCCTTATATCCATGGTCTGTGTTCCAGACTTTGGAGGTGATAAAAAATTGCCCGCGCGGGATTTGACTCTTATGAATCTCTCTGCCCAACGCTTCTTCATTCCCGTAGATTCTGGCGGTGTCAAAATGCCGGTAGCCTACCCCGATCGCCTCACTGATCGCAGTTTTGAACTCCTTCTCCTTCGTTATTTTGTAGACTCCAAAACCCAATTGGGGAATTGCAACTCCGTTGCTTGCATGTATTACTGCTGATTGCAGATTCATTTGAATGCTCCTTTTCTGATTATACGGTATATTCTAAATATTTATTATATTTAGTTTGAGCAAAAAAAGAGGTTAACCTATTTAAGCCAATAAATCCGTTAACCTTACTTCTTTTAACTGATTCTGCATTGCCAGCTCCGCTGCCTCCAGACTGTCTGCGATTCTTTGCTTAACCTCGTCCACTTCTTTTCCTTGCAGCGTTACATCCGTATGGAGCTTGAATAAGGCTTTCCCTGGCTCCACCGCCAGAAAAACATCCAATAACGTAATTTCAGATAACGGCCTCGCCAGTAAAATACCACCCTTTGCCCCTTCTTTGGCGATCGTCAGCTTGGCATTGTTCAAGTTGCGGATGACTTTTACCGTAGTGGGCACAGGAATATTAAGCTGCTCCGAAATCATTTTGGTGGATAAAAAGTTAGTACAGTTCTCCTCTGCGAGGCTATGGATATAGAGCAAAATGGATACCCCGTGTGATAACGCTGTCGAGTATGACAATAGAATTCATCCTAACCTTTGGTTTCTGAATATACTATATATCTTTTATGTTCAGATAGCAATTACATAAGAAAACGGCCGCATTATCCTTCACCGGACAGTGCAGCCGCTTGGCATTCCATTTATGTTACCTATATGAGTCATGTGTTGGACGAAACAGGTCTTCCTCCGAGGCTCTGACCATCGAAAAGTGTTCGACATTATAGTGCCCGTGCAGCGTACTGTTATGATGCCTGATGATTTGTTCTGCGCTCAGAACATCGCTGTCTGTTGTAGAATGTCCATCACCAACCAAGGTGACATCCAAATGACTGACGGTAGCCGCCCGCACTGAAGTATCGATACAATGCTGTGTTTTACAGCCCATGATAACTACATGTTCTACCTGCTGCTCTTTCAAATATTGCAGAAGTCCGGTGCCGTGAAAAGCATTCGTTGCTTTTTTATCAAACACTTTGGCATCAGCAGGCACACGAATTTCATTATGCACCTGAAAGCCTGCACCTTTCCCCCCGGCAACATCAAGATCCCTAACGAATACGGCCTCAACACCGAATTGTTCAGCTTTTTCAATCACTGTATTAATAGTCTGGATCAGCTGATCTTTATGGAATACCGCACTTTCCTTTTGGTTCCCATCCATTAATTCCTGCTGCGCATCGATGATTAATAATATCTGATTCAAATGATGGTTCTCCTTTCAAATGGCCTATTTATTGGATGATTGGGCCCGGTTTATGCTGGCCCGATGTCCAGAATCGGAGAATCTGCCTAAATTTCACGCAACCTGGAGCGTCCCTGGCCGTATGAACTACAGTAAACTTGGCACATACGATAACTCAAGAGGAGTGATGCGAATGAAGAAATACGGTTTAAGTCTTCTGCTATTCATCTTGCTGGTTGTACCGGGTTGCGGGTTTGCGGAAAAGGTGGAAAACAGCGTCAATTTTGCCACCGATACAGCTACTTACATGCAAACATTGACGGAGTTCGGACAAGAAATGGATACGCTGGCTGCCGATGCTGCCACGGATACGCAGGCCAGGGAGGCATTGACAGACAGACTCGTTGCACTCAAGGAACAGATTATCCAATATGCTGATCTTCAGGTACCTGAATATGCAGCAGACCTGCACCAATCGATTGTGGGGTACAATGACACGCTGCAGCAAGGACTGGATCAGGCAATAACTAACCTGGAGCAAGGAAAAGCCGCCTTCGAATCGACAGGCATTCCCGAGACGATCAACAAGGTGAGCGAGCTGTTGAACCAGATCACCCAGCTAACCCCGCAATAACAGCAACATATAAGCGCTCAAGGCATGGCAGCACATGACTTGTGCGCTTTTTCTTTTTTGCCCGTCGAGGCTCTATTTCAACCTTTTACGGATCATTCGGATCTGCCCTCTGTGGTTAATCTCATCTTCAAAAACATGAAACCACATAAAATAGTAGTTTGCCGGTTGGTCACCCCAGAATGGTTCCTCCTCGTATAACCACTCGTCATCCACAGTTTGGAACCATTCAAGCGTCGTCCGTCTTACTGCATCCAACTGATCCATATAATAACTCAATTCATTGCCCTTAATTTGCCCTCGTCCTTCTTCACCTAAATTTAACGCCGCTCCCCATCTGGCCATTTCTTCTTCAGATAAGTCTCTTCCTTCAAAGGTTGCAACTTGGTAGGCATATTCTACAGCGGCAAAATGTAATAATAACCCGCCGATTGAATTGCTCTGAGAATCGATCAAATAATCCAACTGGTCAACGCTTAGTCCTTTAACAGATTCAATAGTTGTAAATCTTGCGTAATTCATCATAGAGATCAAACGGCTGATTTGTGGTGAATACCCGGGAATATCGGTAATAAGATAGAGCTTATCGGTATGTATCATTTAAGATCCTCCCTTTAATGTTGTTCTCCCCCCACTTGATAATCAATAACTATACGACTCCTCAAGTAGCCTATACGATGATTAAAATCATTTTACCATATTGATTGATACAGAAAATGGTAGAAAACTTTTTTAGAAAATCTTTTTCAGGGGCACACACCCATCCTGTGTTCTTGTCATACATAGATTATAAGGAAGGGCGGGATGCATGTGAGCAACAACCAGGCTTTCGAAGAACGGGCTATCTTTCTGGCGGCTGTCTGCGGGCAGACCTACGCCCAGTTTAATCATGCGGACGGTTCGTTCACCGTTCCAGCTGGCTATTCTGTCACTCACACCATTCAAGCAAAATCATTAGGAGCTGTGTGGGAGCGGTTCGGGTTCATTATCGAATCTCCAGACGAGATCATCATCGCCTTCCGCGGGAGCAGTTCAACAGCCAATTGGATCTCCAACGCCAATGCCACACAAAAAAAGTTCAGATATATCAAGGAAACCTGCCTGACCCACCGCGGCTTCACCGATATTTATACCTCAGCCCGAAGCGGAATTCACTCCGCACTCTCCCGGTTATCCTCCGGCAAAAGACTATATATTACAGGTCACAGCCTCGGCGGAGCACTGGCCACACTGTGCGCGCCTGATGTTGCTGCCAACACTTCATTCAGCACACCGCATCTGTATACGTATGGTTCACCACGTGCGGGTGATCCAGCCTTCGCGAAAGCCAGTAGCCGCTATGTTCCGAACAGCCACCGCATTGCCAATCTTTTTGACGCTGCCGCTTATGTTCCGCCCTCGATCTTCAAGCTGCCCAAGCGGGACAAACGGTATTATTACAGTCATGTCAGGGAGTTCCATCCCCTTTCGTTCCAGAAAGGCTCCGTCAGCCTCAATCATGCACTAAGCAGTTATTTCAAAGAGCTCTCCACGCTCCGGCCGGAATTCACCCGAAAGCTCTGCTCCTCAAATCCGGGTTTTTGTCCGGTCCTGGAAGTGACCCCTCAAGCAACGATTAGAGCTTAACCCTTTGCAGGATCACAAATACCGGGCAATCATCCGGACCAATTGTGCGGGCAGCTCCGGCAAATGGGAGATGTCCAGAAATCTGTCGCTCCCGTAGATGTGATGAATCACATCCTTGTCCTGGCCAATGGCGGCTGCTAGAAAGGTAACTCCCTTGCGTTCATAGTAGGCCAAGGTCTGCTGCATGTCCTGGACCGCCAATGAACCGGTATAATCTTCCATTGCCTTGGGCTGCCCGTCACTGATGCTGATCAGCAACCGGGTCTGCGCTGCTGATCCGGCCAACCGGTCCGCCATAATTCTCAGCGCCATCCCGTCACGATTATTGCTTCTCGCACGAATCCCCATGAGTCTGAACCGGTCATTGGCATCCGGGTGTTCAAAATCAGCATAGGCATACATTGACATCTGCTCCAGCCTGGAGATATCAGCTGTATCCCCGTAGATCAATACTGGAATCCGGCAAAGCTGACAAAATTCATACACGGCGATGACCGCCCGTTTGGCAGCCTCCAATCTTCCAAATGCAGACATAGATCCGGACTCATCCACTCTTACACCGACCGCCAGCGATGGAGAGTCTGTTGGCGGCCGTTTCTTCGCAAAATACCTGAAATCACGATAAGCAATGCTGTCTGCCTGAAATTTACTGCCGTAATACTGATGCTTCGCAAAGTCAAAAGTGTCATCATGTGCAAGCAGCGGCATTGTCTTCTTGGCAATTTCCCTGACAACAGGCAGGAGCTCCCTGCTTAATCTCAGATATTCCTGCTTGGATTCCAAACCGAAATCCGGGCGGTGAACAATGAGCTTGACCTTGTTGTGGATGGAAGCAGACACTGTCTCCCTTGCGTCACGGTTCAGCTTTTTACGGAAGTCCCGCTCTCGCTGCCTCACTTCGTCTGACTTCAGCTCAGGATTTGCCTGATGAACTCTGGGACCACCGTTTTCTTCCACATCTGAGTGTTCCATTTCGGTTGAAGAATCGGAAACTTCGGCTGTGCTTTCGTCGCTGTCCGCGGATTTTTTTAGAGCAATTCCTTGTTCCTCTTCCTCGTTGCCATGGTCAAGATCAGTATCGCCGATGTCTCCCCAAGCTTTTAGCTCAAGTTCGGCAAAGATTCTTTTTTTTTACCATCCACTTCAATTTCATCTAAATCCGAGAATAAACCATGGCTTCTTAATGCATCTTCCAACAGCCTGATTTCCTCGGGATCGGTTGTGATCTTGTATATGACTTTATGGTATAAGGATTCTTTGGCAGAAGCCCCGCAGGCAACCGCATCCGCCCAGTAGAAAAAAGAGCGCATCCCCGCCACACCCTTTATTGCATTCGCTCTGGCTGTGCTGTCCAGAACCATTATGATCTCTGCAAGCACACCCAGCACCCTTTTATCCGTATAACCGGTTTTGGAGATGGCCCGTTCAATCATGACCTCTTTGGCTGGGAGATCCATCTTCTCTGTATGCTGGACCCGGTCACGCAGAGCTTCATTCAGCGGCCTGGTTCCTGCATAACTGCGGTTGGTCGTAATGACCGCGATAAAATCCGGGTGCCTGCGCATAATTCCTGTCGGAAGGTTAAGACTCCCGTCCAGCTCCAGGGCCGAGTTAAGTGCCATGAGCACCGCCGCATCCCGAATAACGGTAGGTTCTTGAATCTCCAGAAGATAACCATGCTGATAGGCTCTGACGATCTCCGAAGGGTAAAAACGATATTCAACCGCATCGTCACTACAGACGGCTTGCTCCGCAGGCTCCAGCTTCTTCCGATTATCTTCCGGAATCACCGGCAGAATCGCCCCGATAATATCCGATTTATCCATGTCTGCAAAACAGGTGATCTTCGTATAAGGCAACCCCAACTCAGCGGATAGTGCCTTTGCAAGCTGAGTTTTTCCGGACCCGGCATCCCCTTCCAGCAGGATATTGGCGATTTTCATTTCCCCGCGGTTCCAGTTCCGCCTGATTTCATTACAGATTCGCTTCTCTTCTTCACTGACCTTATGAGACAACGGCTTTTTCCAGACAAGCTCCTGCTCTGCACGGGTCAGTTGTCTTGCTGGAGACAGTTTATTTGTTGCAAAATTACTCATACTTTCTCACCTCTTGAAGGCTTTAATACCCCATGTCTTTCAACAGCCGGGACAGTACACGCAGCCGTTCTCCAATCATTTCTCCATCATCACTAAGCGCCTGGGCAAACAGCCTGATATCATTATCAATCATGGGATTGTCCGCGCACACGGATACACTCATGGCATCCCCCTGCAGCCCGATACGGTCAATTACCGGGTTCTCTGGATCATACATTTTCGGAAAACGATAGGCGTCCTGAAAATATAAGCTGCTGCTGCAGATCAGGATGGCCAGGTCCAGCACCCGGTGCATCGGCAGCTCCTCGGATTGTCTCGACCATTTCTCCCCCGTATGTCTCCATACTTTTGCTGAAATATCGACCTTCCCCCGGTCATTCCACTGGGCTAATCCCAGAGAGAGTCCTTTCGCATCTGTATTCCGCGCATACCGGCCGTCCACTTGCTCATAATCTTCTGATACGACTACGGGTTTATGTTTTAACGTTGTTGGGATTTTCATTTTAACACGCTCCAATTCAGATTCGCTAATTAGTAAATTACTAATTTACTAATTTACTAAATTTGAATCCATAATAATCGTTCATTTGGTTCATGTCAACATGATTGTGGAATTTGTACACAAACAGTGGCAGCCTTGGACAAGATTAGAGATGACAATCCAATTATTTCAAGATAAGCATCTGCGCGGTCACGCAAAACAAATGCGCGGCTCCCCCGTCATTCGCCTCCTTATACGGATTCCCTCCAGCCGCCCGGATGTTAATATGGAGTGCATCCCCATCTCAATCGTCACATCATAAAGGAGATCAACTATGAAAAAGCTCATTCTGCCCATCCTCGCTGCCGCGCTATTCTTCCCGTCCGGGGTAATTGCGGCAGACCCGCAAGCATCCCCTTCCGCCGTGAAGCTGGATAAAGCCGGGACTGAAGCCTTTGCAGCGCAATTTTTTGCACAAAAGGAAGTCAAGGAACAAATGGCAGGCGCCCTGCTGGTCATCGTCAAAGACGGACAAGTGCTTTTGAACAAGGGCTACGGTTATGCTGACATGGCTACAAAAAGGCCGGTTGACGCTGACAAAACACTGTTCCGTCTGGCTTCTGTATCCAAGCTGTTCACCTCGGCAGGTATTATGCAACTGGCTGAAGCCGGAATGGTTGATCTGGACAAGGATGTCCAAACCTACTTGCCGGATTTGCAAATCCCTAATGCTACAGGAGTGCCGCTTACACTAAAGCATCTAATGACCCATACAACCGGCTTCGATAATACCGACAGTTTGGATTCCGATAAAGCCTATACCCTTAAGGATTATCTGAAGAATATGATGCCTACTGTCGTACGCAAGCCAGGGGAAGCGTTCCGTTATGATAATTTTGCTTTTACTTTGCAGGGTTATATCATCGAGAAGATATCCGGCCTGCCTTTTCAGGAATATGTCCGCAAAAATATGTTTAAGCCGCTAGGCATGAACAGCAGCAGCTTTATTTTCAACGATGAAGTAAGGAAAGCCATGGCTACCCCCCATAACAACAATCTGGAGCCAATTGCGCAAATCCCGAATGTGCCCGACAATTCGCCGCAAGGGGGAATGTTCTCTACAGGGGCTGATATGGCCAAGTTCATGCTCGCAATGCTGAACGGCGGACAAGCCGGAGGTGAGCGATTCCTGACGGAAGCTTCAGTAAAAGCGATGGAGCGTACAAGCGTCACGATCCATCCGGACATTCCAGGTATCGGCTATGCCTTTGAGACGAACTATCCGAAAGACTATAACGGGTATACCGTCGTGGAAAAGGGCGGCGATTTAGCGGGCTTCCATTCCAACCTATGGCTGCTGCCCGGTCAGAACACCGGTATGTTCCTCGCCTTGAACAGCGACAAAGGCAACCTGCGGCTTCCTTTCTTTGAGGAGTTCATGAACCGTTATTTCCCCAAAAGTGATGCTGGACCAGCTTTTGTGAAACCGGCACCGGACAAGCAGCAGCTTCTACGGTTTGAGGGACTCTACCGACATCTACGCACACCTGTATTGCGTTATGACATTACTGCTGCGGATGGGGCCTTGATTGTCCGCGATGCTTTGGGCACACATACCCTGCGCCAGGCGGGCGATCTGCTGTTCTATGACGATGAGGGCACTCCTGCCGGCTTTAAGCTTGATGCGGACGGGAACATTGTCTTCTTTTCCTACAATATGCCAGACAGCTGGGCGGAAAAGATTCCCGAACCGGCCAAATTTAGCGATGTCCCGGAAGAGCATCCTTATGCCAAATCTATTTATTATTTGGTTCAACTGGGAGCCCTTCCGGGCGGTACAGCCGAATTCAAACCGGACATGCCAATTACAAGAGGCCAGTTCCTCGCGCAACTCATGCCACTAGCGGGATTCCAGCTTTCTACCCTTCCATCTGTATTTTCTGACACGAAAGGCAGCCCCTATGAAGCTGTAATCCAGACGGCGGTTGATTATGGGATTGTTCAGGGACTCCCCGGCAGCATCTTTGGCCCTAACCAGCCATTAACACGTGAGCAAGCGGCTACCTTCATCTGGCGGATGGTCAAGATCTCGCTGAATGCGGATCCGGTAAAATCTGACTTGAAAACCCCCGCCTCCCCTTGGGCATCCGAAGGGGTACAGTACATTGTGGGACAACAGCTGTTCGGCCCTGACGTTCAGGCCGCAGGCGGACTGGCGGAGTATAGACCGAAGGATCAAATGCTGAACAAGGAAGCAGCGGAATTGATCTACAAGCTTATTCAGAAGCTTTTTTAGACATGGATTTTAGTGAATGGCAAATAAACAAGCAAGCGGATCAAGACGATCTGCTTGCTTTTCAATATAATAAAAGGAAACTTATCTGAAGGATTGTGAACCTGCCATGTCCAGCCTGCTCCGGCACTGGCGCCTACAACACTGCTACATCTATGTCTGCCTGGCGCTTTTTTTTGTTACTTCTTTATATATTCAAATCAGTTCATTTGCTACTCCGTATTCGGGAATCCTGGTTGAACAGAACAGCTCTTTGGAATGGACCATTGCTGGCGTCCAGAACGATTCTATCGCCGCTAACTGGAGTATCTCACCCGGAGACCGCATCGTATCGGTTGACGGACAGCCAACCCCCAAGATTTTCAGGGTAGCCCAAGAGAAAATGCTCGTTGGGGCCACCAGGATTGAGGTGCTCGGCAATACGGGTTCCCCCCGCTTGTTCATTGTGAAACCGACCATAGAGGATAAGCTGGAGAACGGGTTGGCGTTTCTGATGGAGCTGTTTCTCATCGGTGTTGGCGGATATGCCTTCCTCAAGAAACCGGGGTCCCACCTAATTCATAGATTCTTTTTGCTGAACATGCTGATTGCCTCTACCATTATCACTTTATTTTCGGATGAGGTTCAAATATCCAGCTATTTATTTTCTTACTGTGCCGTTTGGCTGCCCTATGTAATGCTGTCCTTCTATCTGTTATTTGCTTTCAGGAGCATTTATGCCAAATTCCGCTTCCTGCTGATAGGCTATTGGGTTTATGCCTTCACCTGCTCCGCGTTCACGGCGTTCTTCCTGCTCCGGCGTGAAGTATATGACTGGGTGTCCCACTTGCTGAACATCATGTTCATCTTCACCCTGCTGCTCATGGCCGGAATTACAGCTTGCTATTGGAAAAAACTCGACCGGATCGAACAAAATCAGCTGTTCCTGCTGTTTGTCGGCATATTCATCAGCCTGGTGCCTTATGTCCTGCTGTATGCTCTGCCAGAACTGCTTCGGGGCAGTCCTTTGATCCCTGCCGAGTATGTGCTGATCGGACTGGTACCAGTATCCGGCACCCTGGCTTATCTGCTTGTCCAGCGGCAGATCGTGGATATGAAATTTTATATAACCCGGCTGTCCGTTCACAGTCTTTATTACTCCTCGATGCTGGTGTTGTTCCTGCTTACGGCGGTGTGGGGTTCGCTGCTTTATGCCGCTGGTCTTTTTATCCTTTTCGGTATGCTGACCTTCGGTTATCAGCGCCTTCTCCTTCGGTTGCAGCGGCAGGAGAACCGCAAGACTGAATGGCTGGAGCACCAGAAGCTCCGCCTGTCGCTGCAGCTCGCCGAGAAGAAAAATATCCGCGACATACTAAAATTATCTGCAGACCTGCTCCATGATTTAATTGATGTGGAAGGCCTCACCCTAGTTTATATTGACGACAACGCCCTGCCGCTTGTGTACAGCACGGGCATATACCTGGGCACCTTGACTCCCGGAACCGCAAATCTGCCGGATAACGACGATTGGAGCGACAGAGAGAAATATGCCCAGGTGATGGAGCTGTCGCACGGGCCTGAAGAACCAAAGCTGGGTTACCTGTGCCTTGGACCGAAAACCAATCACACCCTCCTTTCGTCCGAGGAGCACCGCCTTGTAGAAAAATTCCGCAGCGAAGCCATTCAGATGCTGCTGAACGCCAGACAAACGTTCCGTTTAAGACAGGAGTATGAGCAGTTGAACAAGGCGCAGGCTGCCCATCATGAGCGCCGGTTCCGTGATCTACAGACATACAGCCATATGGCGTTGGAAGCAAGAGAAGCCGAGAAGATCAGAATCTCCTATTTCCTGCATGACGACCTGCTGCAAAACCTGATTTTCCTGTCCCGCGATCTCGAGGAACTGCATGACACCGGCAAGTATGAACGTGAACGCAATGCCACATGGCTAAAATGTCTGTATGATTCGCAGCGCAGTATACGTTCACTGAGCGATCAGCTCTATCCACACATCCTGGACAAGGGTGATCTTCAAGAAGCGCTGCACTGGCTGCTCCGCGATATGAACCGTCTGAATGAAGTCGCCGTGACGCTGCAATACGAAGCTCCGGCACCTGAGCCGTTCCCTTCCTTTGTCAAAACCAATCTGTTCCGCGCTTTACGCGAGCTGATAGTCAACGTGTTCAAACATGCAGAGGCAACTGAAATGTATGTCCGCATCTGGATGGACAAGGGCAGCCTCTATTGCTGTGTTCGGGATAATGGCAAAGGCTTCTCCGAAGCGGCTGCCCGTCCGCAGGCTGACACCGGCTCAGGCTTTGGCCTGATGTCTGTCTGTGATCAGATGGAGCACCTGGGCGGAAGCGCCGATATTGACTCTGTGCCTGGACAGGGAACAGCTGTTACGTTAAAACTACCTCTTGTTAAGGAGAACACTGCCCATGACTGAAAACATTCGCGTTTATTTACTGGATGACCACCCGCTCGTACTCGAAGGCCTCCAAAACCGCCTTAATGCAGAGCCTGGGATTGAAGTGCTGCACACGTTCACCGATCCACGCGAATTCATCTCCCAGGCTGAACAGCTCTGCCCCGACGTGGCTGTTATAGACATCTCTCTGCCGCACATGGACGGATTTCAGCTGGCCCGGAAGCTGAAGGAGCAGTACGGGAACACTTTGAAAATTATATTATTATCCGGTTACTCTTACGAGGAATTCTACATGAAGGCTTACAAAATCGGGGTCCATGCCTATCTGTCAAAGCAAGCTTCCTACTCCCAGATTATCAATGCAATTAAGCAGAGCATGCTTGGCCACATTCTGATTCCGGAGAGTATCGGCACCGCGCACAGCTCACAGGATGCGCTGACCGCTGCCGAGCGGCAAGTGCTCCAACTGCTGGCGAAGGAGAAGACGAACAAAGAAATTGCCCATGAATTGGCGCTCAGCCAACGAACCGTCGAATATCATCTGGCTTCGGTGAATCAGAAGCTGGGAGTGAGCACCCGCATCGGAGCCATCGTGAAGGGGTTTGAGCTGGGGCTGCTGACTTTTTTAAAAGAGGACTAGCTGCCGGATGGTGTTTCTAATTTGAGATCATTCTAAAAAATGCTATACTTCAATTGAGAACGATTATCAAACACGAAAGTAGTGAAGGTACTATGCACACCCTGCGTTCCGGCAGCTCTATTACTCATCCCCACAGCTTTCATTTCCCCTTGCGGATTGCAAATCTTAACGGATTATCAGTCAGTGGAGAACAGGATATCCGGCCGCACTCCTCAATATTGATGATCGTTACCGGGGGACATGGCATTATTGAGCTTGAGAGGCAGCAGCATAATTTAACATGTGGAACCATGCTATGCTGCAACAGCAGCACGTTAAGTATCTCCTTAAATCCTCAATATCACTTCCATGGTGTATGGATTGAATATACTACTCAGCCCCCGCAACATACTGGTGCCAATCCTTTGAACAAAGGTACACCAGTACGTGCAGTGTCCCCAAAAGCATGTACACTTGCTTCAGAGCTGCTGAAAATCTGGGAGAAGCCGGCACAGGATCAACCGTTCGCTGTGCAGCAGCTTTTCTCGGAGCTTCTGGCAGAGTGCTTCAGCAGACAAACGGAAATCCAAGCTTCAGCACATTGGCTTGATCAGGTTCTGCAGCATATAGGAACGCATTACAACGAAGATTTGACGAGAGCGCAGATGGCCGAACGGGCTGGAGTCAGCCCGGAGCATTTCTCCCGCACCTTCCGGAAAGCCACCGGTCAAACCTTTAACGAATATATTTCCTTGCTGCGGATTCGCAGGGCGCAGCAGCGCATTCTGACCGATACGCCAAATTTGACTACACTGGCCCTGGAGTTAGGCTATGGGGAGGGTACCTATTTAAGCCGGAAATTCAAGCAGGTGGTCGGTATATCTCCGGCAGCCTACCACCGCAAGAACAAAAGAATTGTTGCTTTGAACTTCAATCACACTGCCAGTCTAAGAGCGATTGAGATCATGCCTGAACTCGGTGTGTACTCCAGCTGGATGGAACGTCTTGAGCTGGCTCCTGCCCAGCAAAAATTAAGGTTTGAAGGGAGCCGCGACACTTCGCTCTATCAATCAGTAGCCGCTGCACGGCCTGATGTTATCATTAGCTATTCACTTCCGGGTGAGAACAAGCTGCTGCTGCCGGTAGCACCGGTGGTTGAACTGCCTTACATGCAAATGGGCTGGCGGGAGCAGTTCCAGCAGATCGCTGTCATTGCAAACCGAGAGCAGCAGGCTGAGGCCTGGTTGAACCGCTATGACGAATTGTGTCATGCTGCCAACCTGGAGCTGGGTCGTCTGCTTGGGGCAAGGGGTACCGCCATCGTCTGGGAAATTGACGAAGAAGTAGCCTACTGCTATAGCAGCAGCTTTGGACATGGAAGCCAGATATTATATGGTGAACTGGGATTCCGGCCACCTTCTGCTTTACTGGAGCAAGGCCTGCTCCACAACGGTTATTTGGAAGTATCCATTGATCATATCCCTGCATATCCCGCTGAACATATTTTTATTACCAGCATTCCTTCAACGCGTGAAGGCCGGGCGCGGTTCAGAGCACTCCTCCAATCGCCAAGCTGGCAAAAGCTTGAAGCAGTGCAAAAGGGAAACTTCTATCCACTGAACCAGCCGGAAAAATTCTATGGCTTCGATCCTTTATCCTCGCTGGCGCAATTGAAAACGTTCATGCAGGCGATAACATCACAAATTTACATGAGACAAGATCACATCAAGCCATGGTCTTCCTAAAGGGAAATCTGTAAAGTGTAATTGAGAATGATAATCATTTTACATAAGGAGGAACTTAAGTTGATTAACGCGCAATACCCCGGCTCCAAACGGAGACATTGGTTCATCTTCCCGCTGCTGCTTACAATGCTCCTATTAGTTTCTGCCTGCGGAAACAACACCTCCAGAGGAGGCAACGCAAATACAAAGAACGCCGCCGCAGCTCCAGCAGCATCGGAGCAACCGGAGCAGACGGTGGAACCCGCAGCATTTACAACCGTTACTACAATAAACGGGGAAATAAAAATACCGGTTGATCCCAAACGGATCGTCGCCGAGGAATACCTGGGCAGCCTGATCGCCTTGGACACGATTCCTGTCGGCGCTCCCGGCCTGACCCTGAAGAATATATATTTTAAAGAAGCGCTTGCCGGGGTCGCCGATACCGGAGCCTACGGGAAAATGTCGCCCGAAAAGATCCTCGAGCTTGAACCTGATCTAATCATTTCCGGCATGGCCGACAGCTATGAAACCTTAAGCCAAATCGCTCCTACCATCATCGTGCCTTACGGGGATCTAAAAAATGCCCATGAAGAGTTAACCTATTTTGGAGAGCTGCTGGGCAAAGAACAGGAAGCCAAAGCTTGGCTCGCTCAATATGACCAGCGTATTGCCGAGGCAAAGGCCAAAGTGAATGCAGCTATTCCTGCTGATGCTACCTTCAGCATCCTGGAGCATAACGACAAAAAGGTTTGGGCTTATGGAGACAACTTTGGACGCGGTGGACAGCCTGTCTATCAGGCATTGGGACGGAAGCCTCCTGCAGAGGTTGAGGCGGAAATCATGGAGAAGCAGTGGGCGGAAATTTCTGCCGAGGTGCTGCACAAATATGCCGGAGATTACCTGATCGTAACCGACAACAACCAAACTGTGCAGGACTACAAGAATGATCCGATCTGGGGCAGCCTGCCTGCAGTCAAAAACAATCATATTTATGTCTGGAAAGAAGAAAGATCCTGGTATTATGATCCCATTGCTGTTCTTTCCCAAACGGAAGAGCTGGCGGCTTGGCTTACCGAGTAATATGATCCCGCAGAGAAAAGGATCACAAAGCGGAATAATCCGCCTGTGATCCTTTATCAACTGCATTTTATAATGATTTAGTTGACCTCGTAATTATGGCCATAGTTATTATCCAAATACGTTTGTCCGCCAGCTGTATACGAAACCGCATATTTAACATCTGTGGCACCCGGAACATTGATACTGTAGCTCCATCTTTCAACACTATTGAAATTATTCAAGGAGCCATTGTAAGTAGCGAAGCCCTCTTGAGTCGTTGCCCAGTTGTCCGTTGTGTACGTTACTTTTACTGTTTTCGTCGGATCCAGGTTTTTCACATAGATTACTCCGCTAAATTCACCATTGCTCAGAGTACTTTTGGCGTTAACCACATTTGGTGCTCCCAAAATCACGGAACTCAGGGGAACATTATGATTGACTTCATTGTAATAATTCACTCCACCGTTGTTATCCCAATAGACCTGGCCATTCACTTCGTATTCGATTGCGAATTTAATGAAGCTCAGATTCTTCAACTCGTTATGATCTGTTGAAGCATCCGTTCTGGAAATGCCAAAATGCCATTTCTCATGGGTTCCATCCGACGGCCCTACATAATTCGCACTCGTATTATACCAGGTTGTGTTATCTGTCGTGTAATGAATAGTGACATTTTTCACGGGTCCCAGATTCGCAACATCAACATTTCCGCTAAATCCGACATATCCGGGTTTATAAATAACGCTAACATCCGAGTCAATAAGCTTGACCTCATCACCGCTGGCAAATGCCGATCCCACAAAGGATACACCAAAAATCAGAGTAAACATCATCAATCCAGCAAATAGTTTTTTCATTGCTTTCACAGTTCTCGCTCCTCTAATTTCAAATTTTTACACCTGGGTCTTGAGCCGACAAGGATGAGACACATACATTTTGTACACTTTTTTGTCTTTTTCATTCCTCCTTTGACACTTCGAAACCAAGTTATAATTTGCGGAAATGTTAATCATTTCCTATTTATAGGATAACTTTAGTAAATATATATGTATATAGTAAATAAGTAACATTTTTAATATGTTATTATATGGGATATTTTGTCATAAAAGGTCAATAAAACAGGAAGGCACACGAAAAACATCCTTTGATGACTCGACATCGGCTCAGAGGATTCTACTAAAAAGCGCAAAGTTTGAACTTGAAATCTTCAGATAGACCCGCTTCCTTCCTCATTTGTATCCATACAATATACCTCTGTTATCATTAATGCCCCTATCCGGTACCCTTGAACAAAAGCTGCCGCCGCATGCATGGAGTTAAGCTCACCAACGAGATCTAATAGTCTTTCGATTTCTTCGAATTCTGCAGCCGCTAACTTCTTCTGGTAATTGTCCAATAACATAATGACCTCATGATGAAGCTGCTTGGCTCTTGGATCTGCAGATTTTATAGACTCATTAGGCCGAATATTCCCATAATACATATCCTCCAAGATACTTTTCACTTATACAACCTCCTGACTTGTAACAGTTTATTCCAAGTATACTTTATGCGTAAAAATATATTGATATTTATGCGATTTTCGCATGCAGCAAAGTTGAACCCTTACAAAAAACAGAGCGAACACAACAAAAAAAACGACTGAGCAATCAGGCTCAGCCGTTTCAGAATAATGACCAAATATTATCTTTACTTCTCCATAGATATTTATATCCCTTACGTACGCCGCATATATGCACGCACTGTGATCGGTGCAAAGACCGCCACAATCACAGCAGCGCCAACCAGGGAAAAGACCAGATCCGAGCCCATTGTTCCCTGGTTGACCAGATCACGGACGGCTGTGACCAGATGCGAGATCGGGTTCATTTTGACGAACCATTGCAGCCAGTCCGGCATCGTATCTACCGGCACAAAAGCATTTGAAAGAAAGGTTAGCGGGAACAGCACGATCATGGAGATTCCCTGGACACTGGAAGCTGTACGCGCAATAACACCGAAGAAAGCAAAGATCCAGCTGATAGCCCAGGAGCAGATAATTACCAGTACACCGGCCATGGCTACATGCCCGAGTCCGCCTTCAGGACGCAATCCCATCACATACCCCATCGCAAAAGTAAGCACAGTTGCAATCGTATACCGGACAGTATCCGCCAGCAACGCTCCGGCAAGCGGGGCGATCCGCGAGATCGGGAGTGACTTGAAGCGGTCAAAGACCCCTTTTTCCATATCCTCACGCAGTTGGACACCGGTCACAATCGAGGTCGTGATGACGGTCTGAACGAGAATTCCGGGGATGATCATCGGCAAATAATTCTGGACATCTCCAGAGATGGCCCCCCCAAAAATATACGTAAACATCAGTGTGAAAATAATCGGCTGAAACGTGACGTCGAATAACTGCTCGGGTGTGCGTTTGATTTTGAGCAGCCCCCGATAGGCCATGGTCAGTGAATTGCGTACCGACTGTCCGAAGCTGGTATGGTTTTTCAGTTGGCGCTGGGCGCCTGGCTTAATCATTGTACTCATACGGTTTGCCCCTCCACTTGGATGGATTTGGCCGACGCAGGAGCTGACTTCTCTTCTACTCCGTGGCCCGTGATACTCAGAAAAACCTCGTCGAGCGTTGGCTTCTGCACACTCAGCTCCGCCAAAGAAATTCCTGCCTCACGCAGAGCAATCAGCAGATCAGTAACCCGGTCTGCACTGGCTAGTGGTGCAGTAATCTTCGCAGCTTCCGCTGAAATACTGGTTGGTACCCTCAGCAGCCGCTCTACCGTCTGGCGGGCAAGGCCAATGTCCCGCAGATTCTCAACTCTTAAATGCAGGGACGAGGTGCCAACCGATGATTTCAGCTCATCTACCGTCCCCTCCGCAACCACATGACCATGATCGATGACCGCGATCCGGTCAGCCAGCTGATCCGCTTCTTCCAGATATTGAGTGGTTAATAAAACCGTTGAACCGGACTGAATCAACCGCCGGATCGTATCCCACATCTGGTTGCGGGTGCGCGGGTCGAGACCGGTCGTCGGTTCATCCAGGAAAATAAGCGGCGGCTGCGCAATCAGACTTGCGGCCAGATCCAGCCGCCGGCGCATCCCGCCGGAGAAATTTTTGAGCGGACGTTTGGCGGCTTCAGTCAATCCAAATTCCTCCAGCAGCTCCTCTGCCTTGTGGCGCGCTTCGGCACGTCCCAGACCCAGCAGCCGGGAGAAAATCACCAGATTCTCGGTCGCACTAAGCGACTCATCCACTGACGCATATTGTCCGGTCACCCCAATCAGCTGGCGCACAATCTGCGGCTCCTTCACCACATCATGCCCGAATACCTTCGCGGAACCGCCATCCGGTCTTAATAATGTCGCCAGCATCCGGATTGCTGTAGTTTTTCCCGCTCCATTCGGACCCAGCACGCCGTAAATCGAACCGGTGGCCACTTGCAGGTCCACCCCGTCCACCGCCCGGTTGTCCCCAAAAACTTTGACAAGCCCATGCGCCTCAATGGCCCAATCTTTGGATTGCAGCGGTTGTTTCTTGATTTGACTCATTTTGCTACTCCTCCTAGAAAACTAATATAGATGGATCATAAACCGCTTTTTTAAACGGAATATAAACTTGGTATGTACTTCTTCAGTGCTGTTTCATTATAATCCTAACGGATATGCCGTTTAACGGTCTCCAAACGCATTTTCGCCTCGGTCTCTGGATGTAGACCACAACAACATCATTACACAAAAAGGCTCGGGATCAGGCGTTTGCCTTTGTCCCAAGCTTTTGCAAGGTAGAGGGAAGCATGAATCATTGCTCATTGACAAAAAGGTAACCTATTACATATAATATGCGTAACAGGTTACCATTTTTGTAATGTAAGGAGATGAACTGGATGGACGAAACAGAACAGCAGGCTTACATCCTTGGAGCTGTTCTCACACTCGCCAACCGCCTGCAGGTATTAGGTGATCAATTGGATGACCAGATGACGATGAAGCAGTGGCTGCTGATTGCAATCATTCTGAAGAGCGGTTCACCCGCTCCCACCTTGAGCGATGTATCTGCGATGATCGGAAGCTCCAGGCAGAATGTGAAGAAGATGGCTCTTCTGCTTGAACAGCAGGGATTTGTTTCGCTCACTAAAGATAGCCGGGATGCACGTGTTCTCCGGGTCCAGCTTACGGATAAATGCAGAGTATATTTTGCGGGGAGAAGCGAGCGGGAAGCCCATTTTATGAAGGCGCTGTTCCAGTCATTCGACGCCGGGTCCACCCGTGGACTGTTCCAAGGTTTGACCCGGCTTACAGAGAACATCGCGCGAATGGAAACTGACACATCTGTTCTAGAAAAGGAGTAGATACTTAATGGTTCTTCTACTGGTCATCCTGGCTGGTACCGCGATCGGCGTGACGGTGTTTTTCAAAGTCCCCTATTCCAAAACCGCAGCAGAATTTCAGCGGATCGCAGACAACTATCTCCCTACGGCCGCTACCCCAAACGATGTGTTCACAAGCGAAGACTGGAAGCCTCTGCCTTACCCTGTGCGGAGGTATTTTGAAACCAGCGGATGGACGGGCACACGCAAAATGTCCTCGATGAAAGCCGTATTCCACAGCGTAGACTTCATCCTGTCCCCCAAGAAACAGGCGATTCGGATAGATTACACGCAGTATAATTTCAGTGAGCATCCAACCAGAATTGCCCTGATTGACACTTCTATGTACGGCATTCCTTTTCAAGGCCTGGATACCTATGTCGAGGGGAAAGGCAGCATGAAGGGCGTTCTGGCAAAGACGTTCACTCTCTTCAATCAGCAAGGCGGGGAGATGGATCAGGCGAGTCTGGTCACCTTTTTGTCGGAAGCTCTTCTGCTGCCGAGCGCTGCTCTACAGAGTTGCATTACTTGGGAACCCATTGACGATACTCATGCCCGGGCAGCTATTTCCTGCTATGGGATTACAGCACGGGGAATCTTCAGCTTTAGCGGAAACGGAGAATGCCTGTCCTTCACAACGGACGACCGCACCGCCATCGGAATGGACGGCTCTAAGCAGCGGGTGAGATGGTCGGCGCTCATGAAGGATTACCAGCGGATTGACGGTGTTAGACAACCCGCCCGCCTGCAGGCAGTATGGCATTATGACAGCGGAGATCTTGTCTATTTTGACAGCAGGAATTTCCGGGTGGAGTACCGGTAAAGAGCAAACCATTTCACTCACTTTTGGAGAAATTAAAGGTACTTTTACCTCTCATTCCGCGCTGAACCCCACTTTTGGAGAAATCAAAGGTACTTTTACCTCTCATTCCGCGCTGAACCCCACTTTTGGAGAAATCAAAGGTACTTTTACCTCTCATTCCGTGCTGAAACCCACTTTTGGAGAAATCAAAGGTACTTTTACCTCTCATTCCGCACTGCCAGCCTTAGTTGAAAAAAGCCGCCATTACGGCGGCTTCAAATGAAGTTAAATCTGGGTTCCCAGCTGTACCAGCAGCCCGGCATGTTCTGGAGCTAATCCCTTGCCACTCATGGCTTCCACTTGATACATAAACCCGTTGATTGCGCCTTTTTTCTCTCCCTCATTACCGGATTCATCCGCTCTTTGTGCTATCATCAGCTGATCCTTAAGCCGCTCAGCCAGCTCTGGATCATGAGAGAGGAACTGGTCAATCAATCCTGCAATCCCCTCATAGGTCAGGATCACTTCATAAGAAAATGAGGATTTTACAGTGTTCCCTGCCACATCACTCACGGAAGCATGAACCCAATGCGCTCCAATCCCCGTCAAATAGGCGGGACTGTCGGCAAGCACAGTATCACAATCACTTGTAGCTATACCCGATAATGCATCTTGTGCAGAGCATTCGATCCGGATCACATCATCTACTTCGTAGACAGATTCTCCTGAAAATTCGATTACGGGGGCCGTTTTGTCTATCTTGAGTTCGGTAGTAGAAGGCACCCCTGGCACGCCATAAGCAGATTTTGCCCAATATGTTACTGCTGTTACGCCTTCTGCGCTTACTGTAAACTCCGTGCTGCTGCCTGCCGCCTCACGCTGATCAATGCTCTCAGCCCCCTTAGTCTCGTAGAAAAGGGCGGCTGCTCCTTCCGAGTTCAACGTTATAGTAACATCTTTATTGTGCCAGCCCTGCTCATTGGGCTGTGGATTCATAACAGCTTCCGTCAAGGGAGGAGTGTTATCCTTTTCAACTATGGAAAAATCATCATAGTAAGCGGATGAGATATTATAGCGGCTGGTAACCGCGATAATTCTGGCAGAAGCTGCCCCTTCCGGTGCTTTACCGCGGAGGGTTACCTTTTGCCATTGGTGGAGCCGCGATTCATCCAGATGCGTTTCCAAAGTGGACAACGTCTGACCTTCCGCATTATAGAATCTGAACATTAATCCGGGCTGGCCGGAGTCGATGTAGATTTGAGCACTTGCACTATACTCTTTCCCAGGGGACAAAGCGATTGGATCGCTTTGCACCGCCACCGAGGCGGTACGGACGAGATCCGTTGTATGCAGGCTGTAATCACCCGCATAGCTTTTATCGCCGCTCCGCTCAAAATAAACATCCCCGCTGGTCGCAAACATTGAAGTCCAGCCCGGCAGTTTCCCGCTGCCTTCCGGCGCTTGCTCCACCCCGGCATTGTTTACCGGCAAAGGCAGTCCCGGCGGTTCGGGCACAATCTCTCCATCGATCTTGATTCTATAGAGAACAGTGTTCGTTGCGAGATCGGTGAAATAAAGATTCCCGTCCCTTCCCAGATCAAATCTTGATGCATCCGTCAGTGTTCTGAATTCCAGCGTTTCTGGATCAATTACCGTCAGTTTGTTATTGAACAGCACATACAAAAGTCCGTCTTCCGACCAGCGCAGCGGATGATGATGCCACTGGGTGTAATACAGCTGCGGATAGATTTTTTTATATTTTACAAGCTTGTACGTGTCCGGATCGATCGCAAAAATATATTCATAGGATGCCCCCCAGATCAGTCCATCCGGTCCGAGTGACAGGTCCCCAATGAAAATAGGATCAGTAAGCTCGGGAATATCCAGGGTAAACTCTGTGATCTTCTGCTCCTTCTGGACATCCCAGACGAAAATTTTGGCCTCCTGCTCGCTTGGTGTGGAGCCCAGTCCGCCCCTGATGGTCGTAGATCCAAAAATCTTTCCGTCCACATAAGCGGTACTGAGCACACTCTGATTCTGGACTACGTTGCGGTGAACTTTGGTTTCCCCTGTCGCTGTATCATGGACCGTAAGCGACCCTCCCAGCGTACCGTAACCGGAAATGGTCGAAATAAACAGTTTACCCTCCCCTTCAGACATATGCACAAGCCGTTCCTGATCATTTCCGAGTACTGCGAGCCGCTGCGGGTTCGTGCTCCCCGGCTCTTGATTCAGATCATAAACATACAAGCCGCCTTCCGGGTAGACCCCCATATAAACTTTGTTTCCAATCGGGTAGACACTGTCTGCCTGACCTATGCTGAAAGGTTTTGCCGTCATGGTCTCTAAGTCAACCAACGAAGACCTGGCTTGAGAACCAGTTGTGATCAGCTGTGTATCCGAAACGCTTTGAAGCCGGTTGACCACGCCCGGCAATCCCGGGATAATCGGCGGCTTTACAATTACTTTTTTGGTATCGATATTCAGCATGGCTACCCCGCCGTCATAACGGACCGTGACCAGCGTTTTTCCCGGAAGCTCGGGATGGTTGAACTCTACCCAATCCGCACCTCTGAATCCGCTCTCATAGATCATGCCGGTTTCCTCTACCTGATGCGTCACCAGGTCAAAGGTTTTCAGTTTTTTCTCTGACATATAATACAGCTTTCCATCCACGGAGTCGGCTGCATGAAGGCCGGTGACCTGCTGAAGCTCCACATCAAGCCATGATCCTGTTGCCGTATCGTAGATGTAGCCTACACCCGGTATCCCGCTTCCGTCCGTATAACGGGCGAACAGATAACGGTTATCAATCGTACTCAAATCGTATACCGTATCATTTTTAACGTTAAGCGAAGCTGCAATATCCGTTTTTTCTCCCGTGTTCAGGTCCACACGTACGATCTGTTTATGGGCGGTTCCGGCATAAATATATCCGCCCTGGTAAGCAATGGAGCGGACGTATTCTTGATCAAGCGCGCCGATAACGCGGCCGTAATCCCTCACTTGCCTGGTGGCAGGGTCATACTGCCATACTTTCCCCCCGGGGTACGTTCCGACGTAGACTCTTCCTTGTTCATCCGTCGTTATGCTGTTGGAGACAGACTGCCCCGCAAATTCAGCCACTTGAACGGCCTCATGCGTGACTGGAGAGTACTCCCATAACCGCGCCCCCGCTCCTTCGGACGCCACATAGAGCGTACCGTTTGGAGCAACGGTATGAGCCCATGAGCTTTCGGAGGGCGCAAGAGAAACAGTCCGAAGCAGCTTGTACTCTTCGAGGTCAATCACATTCAGGTAACCCGGCTTTCCTTTGCTCGTCGCATACATTACAGGCTTGCCGTCCTCGTAGCCGACGGCTCCATTAAACACAGCCACCGTGTAGTTGTTGGGAACAAGCAATTCTTCGGGTGCGCTGAAGTTTTTGTGAGAAAGTCTGGAATCCTCCGCTGCGGCAGGAGCAGGCTGTACAGGATACATCACTAATACAAGTAAACAGCTCATGAACATGGTGATCAGGTTGGAAAAAGGCTTATTCATCACTTATCTCCCCTTCTTCATGTCATTAAAAATACTTGATCAACGTGGCCAGGGCTCCTTGAGACGGGCCGGATTGATAAATGCCATAGGCTGCAGACGCCTCTTCCAGCGCAAACCTGTGCGTGATAGCGGGACTTACCGTAATTCGCTTCTCAGCAAGCAGTCTTACGTACTCGTCCATATTTCGCCCTTCCGTCCACCGCACGAAACCGATGGGGTAATCCAGATTATCCTGCTCGTACCACCGGTCGTATCTTCCCGGGCCGCCCGCTCTTGAGATAAGGATCTGTGCTTCCTTGCAAAACATCAGATCTCTTGAAAACTCCATGGACAAATCACCGACGATCACGATTTTCCCCAGGTCCCGAAGCCACTCCAGCGACTTGTTAATCAGCGCTTTGCCCGGTCCGCCAGCACATAAGAGTATGGAATCGAAGCCGGCTCCACCCGTCTCGTCCAACACAAAACGTTCCACTTCCTCTTCACTTGAAAAGCCCGGTCCAATGCCCATTTGTCCCTGAAGCAGCTGCACCCGTTCTTCGCTCAGATCATATGCGGCAGTCTGGCATGCAGCGGCAGAGGCAATTTGGGCCACAAGATTACCGAGGATGCCCAGTCCGACGACAAGCACCTTATCACCGAACCTCACATCAGCTATACGCAACGCATGTATGGCAATGGCTCCGAGTCCTGTAAATGCAGCCTCCTCAGGTTTGACATGATGCGGCACTTTGGTCACCAGATTGGTCGGTACCGAAATCACCTCTGCATGTCTTACATAAGGCACACCGTAACAAGCCACGCGGTCCCCTGGAAGAATATCCCTGACCTCACTTCCCGTCTGTTCCACAATCCCAACGGCACTATAGCCAAGATATACGGGAGATAATCCGGATTTCTTGATCGCACTCAGCTCCGTACCCGGACTAATGCCCGAATACTCGGTTCTCACTTGGACATGCCGTTTGTTCAGTTCAGGTATATCCGCTTGAAGTATCGTGACTTTTCCTTCCTTCGCGGCAACGATTCTCATTAGATATGGCTCCTCCTTAAGTCATTTAGCCTTTTTCCGAACCGAGCATCACCCCTTTAGCGAAATACTTCTGGGCAAAAGGATAGAGAAGCAGAACAGGGATCATGGACAGTACAATGGTTGCGTTTTTGATGGATTGAGGGGCCAGAGCCGAACGATCCACGAGTCCGGCATCATTTTCTGCGCTGTAGATGAGCATATCCCGCAGCACGACCTGCAAAGGATATTTATCCGGATCGTTTAAGTAAATCAGCGGCAGAAAGAAGCTGTTCCAGTGCCCCATGAAATAAAAAAGACCGATGGACGCAAGCGCAGGCTTGGATAAGGGAATGACAATGTTGAACAGAATCCGGTATTCGGAGGCTCCATCAATCAGGGCGGCTTCCCGTATTTGGGAGGACATGTTTTCGTAAAAGCTTTTCAGAATGATCAGCTCCATCGTCCAGATGGCATTGGGAAGCACAAGGGCCCAGACCGAATCCGTCAACCCCAGCTGCTGAACGACCACATAAGTCGGAATAATGCCGGGATTCAGGAACATCGTCAGAACAATCGCCGTCATAAAAAACTTTCTTCCAAAAAATCCCTTTTGGGACAGGGGGTAAGCAGCTACCGCAGTAAAGAGCAAATTCACGAACGTGCCGAGCGCCGTATAAAAGACAGAATTCAGATAGGCTCTTGGAATCGTGGCATTCTTAAGCACCTCGCCGTAGGCCTCAAAGTTAAGCCCTCGCGGAAAAAGAAAAACCTTGCCTTGAACGACCGCCGCAGTATCGCTTAATGAGATGGCTGTAATATACACGATGGGATAGAGTGTGGCTGCGGCAACCAGGCTGAGTATCAGCGTGTTGATGACACCAAACAAAGATAACTTGCGTTCTCCTACCATAATCCATTTCCCCCCAGCCGTTTGCTGACCGCATTCGCGGACAGCAGCATCACCATTGCCACGAGTGCTTCAAACAGCCCAACAGCGGCTGCGTAACTGTAATTGGATTCTAGCAGTCCTTTGCGGTATACATAGGTTGAAAATACGTCCGCTACGTCATACGTCATCGGGTTGTACAGCAGCAGGACTTTTTCATAGCCGACACGAATCATCGAGCCGGTTTTGAGGATGAACATGATGAGCATCGTGGGAAACAACCCCGGCAGTGTAATATGGCGGATCATATGGAACCGGCTGGCGCCGTCCACCTTGGCCGCTTCATAGAGCGTAGGACTGATTCCCGCAATCGCTGCCAGATAAATGATCGATTCGTAGCCCATATTTGCCCAAATTTCCGAAATGACATAAATCGGACGGAACCAGCCCGGATCAACCAGAAAGTATTTTGTCTCGAATCCGAACGCGGCCAGCATTTGATTCAGAATCCCGTGATTGGGAGACAGGAAATCAATGATCATGCTGCTGATGATGACAACGGACAAAAATGCCGGAAAATAACTGAAGGTTTGAACGGATTTTTTTAACCATTTGTTTCTGACTTCGTTCAGCAGAAGGGCCAGCATGATTGGAAAAGGAAAACCAAAAATGAGCGTATACAACCCAAGGAGCAGCGTGTTGCGGAACAGCATCCAAAAGTCATGGTTCGTAAAAAACTTGATGAAATGCTCAAATCCCACCCATTCGCTGCCAAGCACTCCCGAAAATACGCTGTAGTCCTTGAAGGCTATAATCAATCCGTATAATGGCCCGTAACGAAAGATGACGTAAAATAGGATGCAGGGAAGAAACAACAGAAGCAGCTGCCTGTCCCGCTTGATATGGTTCCACGTTGTTCCAAGACGGCTTCTGGAGCTTTTCTTTGGCACTGTTCTATGGTTAAATGCCGGGTGTTCCATGCCTCGTCCCCTCCCGTTGATTCACAGGCCTAAGGCCTTTTATTTAGGCTCATCGTATCTTTTTTGAGCTTCATTGTAGATCGACATCAGTTCCTCCACGCCGCTCCGGCTCAATTCGGTTTGGAAATCCGCCCACTGGGCATCTCCATAACCTGCATCAAGGATATATTTCGCATTAAATTCCTCGGCGGATTTCTGCAGTGAGGTCTGCAGCTCAGCGAGCTTGGAGGTTTCTTCGTCCGTAAAATTAAGGATCGGATCAAGCGGTTCGAAACGATCCTCCTTCACGATTTTATCCTGGGCTTCCTGCTCTTTTTCCGAGAAACGATAGTAGATGCTCCGATGGTCCGGTCTCAGGTACGCTCCTTCCAGCCACATCGCATAACGGTCCTCCAGCACGGTGATATCCACCAGCGGAAGATCCTTCAGTTCAGGGTATACCGGAAATCCGTCCCCGCCCCATTCGAAGTTAACCCCCTCCACACCGATGGTCATAAGTTCGCTTCCGGATGGACTGGTCAAATAGTCGAGCAGTTTGAGCGAGGCCTCCGTATTTTTGTTTTTGGCCACAGCAACGCTGAAATCCGAAACCTCAGGCAGCGTTCTGACATTGCCGGTAGGTCCAACAGGATTGGCATACCTGAGGTCATAGTCCGGATTCTGCTCTTTGATCTGGTTGTAAAAGAGATCAAGGCGGCCGATCCAGTCAAACGTGACAAACGATTTGTCCGTCGTCATCTTGGTTGTCCAGGAGTCCTGGGTATCCGTCAAAAATTCCGGATCAAGCAGCTTTTCGTTGTACAGCTTTTTCATGAAATCGAGCATGTCCTTATGCGCTTGCTGCACTGCAGCGTACTTCCAGGTGCCGTCTTTTTCATCGTAATAGGCCGGGTACTGATCCGTGTTGCCGAGCCCCCAGCCGAAGGCCCAATCCCTGAAAATATTGGCCAGGCTTTTTGACGCGTACGGGTATGAATTAGGGTAAGCTGCTTTTACCTTTTTCAAAGCTTCGTAAAACTCGTCGGTGTTTGTCCATTCTTTAATGCCAAGTTCATCAAAGATATCTTTTCTGAACATGAATCCGTGATTCACTTTGCGGTTCAGATTATAAATCGGCCAGGTGTATAGATTGCCGGCTTCATCGCCAAAGGATTTGAGGACCCAGTCGTTTTCTTCCATATACAGCTTTTTGAAGTTAGGGAGCTGATCGGCATATTCATTGATGGCAACCACGCCGTTTTTTTGGCCGATTTTTTTGAGTTCGGCCGGTTTTAGCCCTGTAAAAATGTCGGGGAGCTTGCCGGAGGCGACAATGACTTTTAATTTATCCTGATAGGTTTGCGGGGAGTAGGTCTGAAAATTCACTTTAATGCCGGTCCGTTTCTCCAGCTCCTGGACAACCAGCTTGCCCGGACCGAGATCCTTGGCATTGCTGGGCAGCATGTAAGTGATCGTGGTCGGCTCATCTACCAGCGGCAGGGTCAAAGTACCTGTATCGCCGTATTGTCCGGGCTCCTGAGAAGGCAAGGCGGCAGAACCGCCTTTGTCCGTACCGCTGCTGCATGCGGCAAGGATTGATGTTAAAAGCGTGGTCGCAAGCACAATGGGAATCCTCTTTTTCAGCGTCATTAAACGTTCCTCCTTCATGTAAACTACCAATGAAAACGGATACAGGTTTCCTTAAGAAAAGACGACGAAAATTCCCCCCCCTCCACTTTAGGTAAGCCGTTAATTAGCTCCTTATTAACCCTCATTCATTTGGATCATGTGTGGTTCTTATATTTTAATAAGAAATTATCATACACCACGATATCTGTCAACTGGTTCTTTTGTGGTTCATATAAATTCAAAAAAAAGCACTTCCAAATGGCAGTGCTTTTATTGAAGCCGCTATGCGGTTTTTTATTAATTTGGGCTTTTGGCCGGAAGCAATACTTCAGCCAGTCCCTCTTCATCTGTTAAATACGACATATACTGCTTCAGGCTTTCCTCGAACCGGATCAGGGTTTGAATGGAGATAGACAGGTCGCGGTACGTCGTGTATTTTGAACTGTAGTCACGGTGCAGCTCCAACCTGGACGGTTTGTTTTTAATATCAACGGAAACCGTTTCCGTAATATATCTGCTCGCAGGTAAACTGTAGGTGTTCTGCCTGATATAACTCTGCGCCTCGTCTGAAGTGAGATAATTCACAAAGCAGGCTGCCGGTTCCTTATGGCCCGATTCCGCACTGAGAGCAATGCCTGTGGACAGAAGGAGTGTCTTATCATTCTTAAAATGCGGCAGCTGAGCAATATCAAAGGAAAAGTCCGCATTTTTCAGCTCATTCAGCATGTAATACGTGGTTAGCATGACTGATACCTTCTGCTCCTTAAACAACTTCTCAGCTTCGAATTCACCTTGAGCCAAGGCAAGCGGAAATATCCCTTCCTCCGTCACTAGATCCCTGAGCCAGCGTAACCCTTCAATAGGCAGACTGGCTCTGGACTGAGGCGGATTGGAATCAGCCGGAGCTGGATCGTCCTCATTTTGCATCCAGAAAATCGGCCACCGGTTCATGGAAAACAACTGAAAAGCGATACTGTAGCGATGAGGCGCCTTGAGCTCCCGGAGCAGCGTTGCCAGCTCATCCCAGCTCCAGCTGCTGTTCGGTTCTCCCAGTCTTTTCTCCTTCAGGTGCTCCTTGTTGTAACACAAAATAACGGGTGAGTACACGAAAGGCCGGGCTGCCAAAACACCCGGTCCCTTCTCAAAATAAGGTGTAAGAAAAGGGTATATATTGTCGTGCTGTTCCTGCCCGGCTAACAAATCAAGGGACTTGCTCTCCTTGAATTGGTAGATATCCTGGAGGTTAATGGTTAACACATCCACAATTCCGAGCTTGATGAGATTGGCGATACTGTCTGAATTCACGTAAGGAAGCTCAATCGTTTCCACATGAATATGCGGATGCTTCTCGTGGAACCGCTTGATCAGTTCCTCCATCCCCGCTTCTTTATACAACGAGGGATATACGCCAAAACGGATGGTTTCCTTGGCAATAGGCTTTGCCACCTGTGTGCCCACCCGGGGAATTTTATTAATCAGCCCCTCTTGAACAAGCTCATCCAGAACATACCTCACGGAATTTTTGCTTAGTTTGTACAGCTCTGTCAGTGCCAGCTCGGAAGGCAGGTATTCTCCGGGACTGTAAGCCCCCGAGTTGATTTTTTGCTTCAGATCGGCAGACATATGTCTGGTTCTGGTCTGAAATGTATGACGATCTATTTTCGCCATGGGCTATTTCCACCTATCCTCTTCATCTTTTATGTTGTAGCTATACTGCAATATATTTCCTGATTATTATTTTTATTATACCAGATATGAACCAGATTTCCACTCTGAGAGTAAATTAGTCCGCTTTTAATAAAACTATTTATGTCAACAAACGAAAAAGGAGCTGCTGCCAAGCAGGCTCCTCCACTCACTATTCCCAATATGCTTTTGGGTCACAATGACTCGCTAATTACTCTCTTGTAATACAGAACCGACAGGAAGCCAAAAATGGAATACAGCGCCGTATACAGCAGCATGACCAGGATCATTGGAGTGAGCATTTCCGTGCCGAAGAAAAACCAGCCGGATTTGACGGCGAAATAGCTGTGGCTCAGGCCAACGACCAGCGGAATACCAAAGTTGAATAGCTGCTTGAACTGGATGCCGCGTAAAAGATCGCCTTGGGTAAAACCCAGTTTCCGCAGAATGGTGTAGCCTGCCTTCTCCTCCTCCCCCTCATCCATCTGCTTAAAGTACAGAATACAGCCGGAGGTGATGAGGAAGGTCAAGCCGAGGAACCCGACTATAAACATAATAAGCCCCATATTGCTCCGCTGGTTCATTTCGAATTCATACTGTGAAATGCTCATCTCCCCCGGCTTCTGGTCCGTAAAAATTTGATTTGCGTCCTTTAGCTGCGAACGGTCGGCGAGTTCTATCCCGAAGTAATCTGCTGCTGCCGCTCCCTTAGCACTTCGCAGCTTGGGGTCCTGCCCCTGAGCCAGCTCATCATAAACCGTCTCATCGACCACAAACACTCCAGCGCCTTTGCTGTAAAAGTAAGGCATAATTGTTTTCCCGGAGATCCCTGTGAGCTGCTGCTTTATCGGACCGTTCAAGGTCTTAAAGCTAATCTCGCCGGTTTCATCCAGTGACATCATGCTATCCAAAGCGCTGCTATACCCCAGGATCTTGGCTTCACCGGGCTTTACATCCACCCCCTCCACACTGCTGTCGCTGATTACAGAAGTAGTAAGAACGGTGTCCTTGGAATCCTTCGGTATAATTTTCGCAGCATCAACCTCCATAATGACAGGCTTCATATGAATTTCTTTGTATTTGATTTTCGCCCCATCCAGCGCCTGTACAAACTTCTCCTTGGCCTCCACCCGCGCAAATCCAAAATCGTCAGGCGAACTATCCTTGGCTGTCGCTCCTGCCGAATAATACGAGATATAACTGAGCGACAAGAGACCGATTGCCAGCGCAGATACCGTGGTAATGATCGTCAGCAGCAGCGCGTTCGACTTCATCCGGAACATAATAGACGAGAGCGAGAGCACCTCATTGATGGAAAGGTAGCCCTGTTTACTCTTGCGGATCGCATTGAACACGAAGCTGACCGAGCCTTTATATAATAAATACGTCCCGGCAATAACCAGAACAAGGGTAACAATCATCGAGATCATCAGTCCGTTCATGCCTGTTATTTTTCCGCTGAAGAGCAGAGTAGACAAATAATACCCTGACGCGATAAAGCCGATGCCCAGCAGACCAAGGACGATCTCCCACAGCGGCATTTTTCGGATGCGATCCTGTGCGGTGGAAGTGACCTTGAACAGGGAGAGGATGCTCTGTGCTTTAATAAATGTGTAGTTCATCAGCATGATCAGCAGATATATCGCGGCAAACACAAGCACGGTCTGCTGCAGCGCCTCGACTGAAAAGCGGAGCGTGGCTACAGATTCAATCGCCAGGATTTTGAACAAAATCATCAGAATCAGCCGTGACACCCCAAATCCGGCACCAATCCCGATGACCATGGACCCGAAATACAGGATCAGGTTCTCCGCGCTTAACAGCTTGAAGATTTTTCCCTTTGTTAGTCCAATCAGTTGAAACAATCCGATCTCGCGGCTGCGGCGTTTAATGAAAATCGTATTGGCATACAACAGAAAAATAGCAACAATGGCCACCAGCAGCACCGAGGATGCGCCAATAGCGGCTCCCCCTTTAATCGTACCCTCGATTTTATCCATGGACGGGTCATACTGAAGCGTAACAAAAGAGAAATACAGCGCCACACCGAAGATTAGTGCGAAGACGTACAGGTAATAGTTTTTGATGTTTTTCCGCAGATTGCGCAGGATGATATAGTTCAGGCTCATTGCTGGACACCGCCCAATACACTTTGGGTCTTAATAATATCGTTGAAAAAGGACTGACGCGATTCATCGCCTTTGTTCAGCTGCGTATAGATTTGCCCGTCACGGATAAACACCACCCGGCTGCAATAGCTCGCGGCCACCGCATCATGGGTGACCATAATAATCGTGGCCTGGCGTTTCGTGTTCATGTCGGCAAGCTTGTTCAGCAGGTCGGAGGCAGATTTGGAATCAAGGGCACCGGTAGGCTCATCTGCAAAAATAATGCTCGGATCATGGATAAACGCCCGTGCCGCAGAGGTCCGCTGCTTCTGTCCGCCGGAGATTTCCGCCGGGTATTTGTCTTTCAATTCGTAGATCCCCAGCTCGCTTGCCACCTGCTCGAACTTCTGGTGGGCTTCTCGCTTGGATATGCCGGTGATCGAGAGCGGAAGCAGCACGTTTTCTTTGACAGTTAATGTATCCAGCAGGTTATATTCCTGAAAAATAAAACCCAGATGCTGTTTGCGGAACTCCGCCAGCTGCTTCTCCTTCATCCCTGTAAATTCCTTGCCCTCAATTTCAATCGTCCCCTGGCTCACCCGGTCAATGGAGGAAAGGACGTTCAGCAGGGTGGTCTTGCCTGAACCGGAAGCCCCCATAATGCCGACGAACTCCCCTTTGCTGACTTGAAGGTCAATTCCCTTCAAAACTTCCTGTTTGTTGAATTTGTTTCCATAGGTTTTATAAATTTTGTTGGCTTCCAGAATCATGTGGTATTCACTCCTAGAATGATTTCGATCCCTCCCAAACCCTCCCTTAGCCAAGGGAGGGCCCCAAGGGCTCCGCCCTCTGGACACCCGGCTAAGTGCAATTAGCGTTGGCGTCAGACTGGCTGGACTTGGGAATGTGGGGAGTAAGATCGCTTGCCGTCCCTGCGGGACACGCTTAACTGCGGCGGTACCTGGATACGGGGAAAAGACTAAGATCAAAAGACTAAGATCAACACCCCTTGATCATCTGATGTTGTACTATGTCTGATCTAAAAAGATTAAGATCAAAACCCTAAGATCAACACCCCTTGATCATCTGATGTTGTACTATGTCTGATCTATAAAAGATTAAGATCAAAACCCTAAGATCAAAACCCCTTGATCATCTGATGCTGCACTATGTCTGATCTCTATAGTTCTATCATAAGCGGGTTGTGATATATTATCCTGCGTTTCGCCGAACAAAACAAAGAGGCATGTGACATTGTTGTCACATGCCCGCAATACTCAGAAAGTCGTTTTTGCGCGGAAAGGTCAAGGTAAATGTAGTGCCCTCTCCTAGTATGGATTCTGACTGAATGCCGATCTGCAGCGGCTCCGCGACCTGTTTCGTCAGATAGAGTCCCATGCCTGTGGCAGCTCCCTCTTGGCGCCCTATAGTAGAAGTGAAGCCTTTATCGTATATCCGTGGTAAATCTTTGGGATCAATCCCTCTTCCATGATCTTCAATGACCAGCACGGTGTGGCCTGCCGTTTCCCTGCTCTGGATGAGAATGTCGGAGTTTTCACTGTATTTTACAGCATTCGTCAGCAGCTGCCTAAGGATAAACCCGAGCCATTTGCCATCTGTCAGCACCTCTTCCGCAGCAAGCTCAACGTCAAACCCGATCCCTTTGGGAATACACCATGATTTCAGCGCCCGGATCTCTTGATTCAGGATCGGTTCAAGCCGGGTCATCTCGATAAACAGATCGTTGTGCATGAACGGAATCCGTTTCTGGTGAAGCTGCTGGTCCAGCAAATGATGAATCCGCAGCCATTCGTACATTAATTTCGGCTTTAGCGTTTCGTCTGTCAGCCGTTCGATCATCAGCTGCATAGCAGTCAGCGGGGTTTTAACCTCATGAATCCAGGACAGCAGATCGTCCTTCTCCTGTTCAAGCCGCTGGAAATTCACGGTAGATTCCCTTCTGTAGCGTTCGGTTTGGGCATTCACAGCTTCCTGCACTATCTTTTCGAATGGACTGTCCGCTTCCTTGAAGGTGCTCAGATCATATACCTCGTCCCAGGCTTCCATCCGTTGATAGAAACGGGTCTCCTTGTGGTATCTGAGAAACACAAAAGCTATACATACCATGGTGTTCAGTCCGACAATATACAATACGGGCAAGAACGGAATAGAAGAATCCACATAAGCCACGAACAAAAAAATGATCTGCAGCCCGCCAAGCAGGAGGAGCCAGTTCAGCTTCTCCTCTATGTATTTCCGTATCATATCAGCGCCTCTTCGGTGGCCATATAGCCTTGCCCCACCTTGGTTTCAATATAGGCCTCAAGACCCAGCGGCTCCAGCTTTTTACGCAGCCGGTTCACATTTACGGTCAGCGTGTTGTCGCTCACAAAATGCTCATTGTCCCACAGTTTTCTAATAAGTTCTTCGCGCTCCACTATACGGTCTTTACTCTCCACCAGTATTGTAAGGATTAACATTTCATTCTTTGTCAGCAGGGCTGTTCCGCGTTCGCTCGTTATCGTATTCTTCACATATTCAATCGTTGCTCCACGCCAAGTCTTCAGCTCGATCCGCTCGGTGCTGTAGTTATACACCCGGCGCAGCGTAGCCTGGATTTTGGCAATAAGCACATCGAAATGGAACGGTTTCTGAATAAAGTCATCTGCACCGAACTGCATGGACATGACCATATCACTCGGGTGGTCGCGGGAGGACAGAAAAATAATCGGCACATTGGAATGGGCACGCAGTATCCGGCACCAATGGAACCCGTCAAACTGCGGCAGCTGGATATCAATAATGACCAGTTCAGGCTTGACCGCCGTAAACTCCTGAAGGACCTTCCCGAAATCGGAAATGCCGTATACCTCATACGACCACTGGGACAATCGCTCCTTAATCTCACCGAAAAGGGTAACATCATCCTCAATGAGCATAATTTTGAACACAAAGGCCACCTCGTTTCAAATCTGTGTAACGCTGGTATATAATCCAGGGTTATTTTATCATAGAAGCTGCAGCTTGGGTTAGGCCTCCTCGCTTCAACAAGGTTTAGTGTGTCCACGGCACAAAAAAAAGGCCCCGGTGAAGAGAGCCCTTGCTGATTGGGACTTATCCAATTTGTTGCTGCGGTCCCCGTTGTTCTGCCAGGGAATTCAGTACCTCTACGGTCATATCACGGCCCCCCTTGAAATTGGTAACCAGCGCCCCGATAGTATATATTGGTCCCCACGGTATGCCCCACCATCCGAACAAAACGCTAATTAAGGTAAATCTCAATCCGGTGCCCACTGAACCCATTCCTGGCGCTATGTAATATATTGCCGAGCTTCTCCGGAAGGTCATAATAATGATGGAGATACAGAAAGTATACACGACAAATTTACCGCCTTGTCCTACTTCCTGCTCCAGCGTTTCCCATGTTAACCCTTCCAGACCCTTAATCTTCATCCTGCAATTCCCTCCGTATGTATATGTATTGTTGCAATATGCTTGTGCAGAGTGATTGTAACATATGTTCCACATATTGTAATCGAACAATAGTCACCTATTTTGCAAAATCTGGTTCTCTATCTAGTTGATTTTGAGCGCTTTCATGTAATAGAATGAACTAATTATATAGAAAAGGATGCGCATATGAAATGCGGTTGAAGGAACCACGCACACTCAGCAAAAGATCCATACTTTTTTTCTCTCTGATCATGCTTGTGAAAAGCTATTTTGCCTGGTATTTCTTGTTCGAAGATGGTCCTACCTGGACAACATGGCTGAAGGAAATCCCATTCGTGCTGCTGATATACTGCCTGATTGAATGGTTCGCCACGAAACGGAAGATCGCCATCTACATGTTTGTCAATTTGTTGATTACGGTTTTGTTTTTCTCTTTGATTGTCTATCACAATCATTTTGGCATTATTGCCACTTCTCAGGTAATCGGTCAGGCCAAACAGGTAGGAGCCGTGAAGAAAAGCATATTTTCGGTGCTCCACCCGCAATATATGCTGATTTTTCTGGATATCATTATCATTAGCCTGGTGATGTTCAGCCGGAAGAAAGCCGTCGCCTGGAAAAAAGCCATGTCGCGCCGGAGCAACCGTAAAGCGGTCGCTGTCCTTTTCTGCATTTCCCTAATCATATGTATGATGAATATTTTCCCGAATCAGGCCAGTATGAATGAAACAATTCAAGCCGAGCAAATGGGAATTCTTAATTATGAAGCCTACGCCCTGCTTGCAGAGCATAAGGAAGAGCAAATTGAACTCTCTCAAATTACACAATCCGCCATCGATCACAAAAAAGGCATTCAGGAACAATCCAATCCGGCCCTATTCGGTGCCGCCAAGGGAAAGAATCTGATTATCATTCAAATGGAGTCTTTTCAGAATTTCCTGATTAATCTGTCCATCGACGGGCAAGTGATTACACCTAATATGAACAAGCTGGCGGCAGGTAACTTTTACTTTCCGCGTTTTTACCAGCAGGTCGGGCAAGGCAATACCTCGGATGCGGAATTTATCGTGAACACTTCCTTCTATGTTCCGCCGGATGGTCCGGCTACCGACATCTATGCTGCCAAGGAGCTGCCCAGCTTGCCCAAGCTGCTGCAGTCGCAGGGGTACGACACGGCAACTTTTCATACGAATGAGGTTGACTTCTGGAACCGCGGAGAGTTGTACAAAGCTTTGGGTTTTGACCGCTACTATGACAAGGCCTTTTTTGGTGAAGACGATACGGTATTCTACGGGGCTTCCGATGAAATTCTGTACAAGAAGACATCCGCAGAACTGGCAAGAATGGACCAGAGAAGCCAGCCGTTCTATTCTCACGTGATCTCGATGTCATCGCATAATCCGTTCACCATTCCCGAAGATAAATACAAAATGACGCTGCCGGAACGCTTTGAAGGAACGCTTGTCGGGAATTACATTCGTGCCCAGAATTATGCAGATTATGCCCTGGGCCAGTTTATTGATGAGCTCAAGCAGAACGGGGTCTGGGATAACAGCTTAATCATGCTGTATGGCGATCACCGGGGACTTCCTATTTTCTCGCTCAAGGAAGAGGATCAAGTCTTATTGGAGGAAATTCTCAATCATAAATATACGGAACGCGATTTGATTAATATTCCGCTGATCATCGCCTCCTCAGGATTAACAGTACCAAGCGTGAAGGAACAATTAGGCGGACAGGTAGATATTTTACCAACGGTGTCCAATCTATTAGGAGTATCCCTTGCCGGCCATATTCATTTCGGACAGGATCTCTTGAATCAAACTTCTTATAACCTGCTTCCCCAGCGCTATTATTTGCCGACCGGCTCATTTGTAAATAACGAAGAGCTGTTTCTGTCCGGCAGCGGGTTCGAGGATGGCCAGCATTATACGTTATCCGGCGATGGCACCGGGCCCCTGCAAGCTACAGAAGATGAATTCAACCGTGCACTGGAGCTGCTCCACCTGTCTGACAGCTATGTAACCCAATTGCCTGACAGAGAAGTTAAAGACGAGGCAATTTAAGTCCTCTCTTTAAGGCAATTACAGCAATACATAGCATAGCGAAGCCCACTTCGTAATCGGGGTGGGTTTTTTTACCGCCAAAATAAAGTCTCTATATTTGTAAAATTAACAAATTATTCAATAAATATAATCCAAGTGGTAGATTTGTCGCAAAAAAAAGAATAGAATGGGTTTGGGAATATTTTCCTAAATAAACCTTGGAGGTGTTTGGTTATGCGAAAGTCCATTTCTGTTATCTCGACACTGGCCGTCTCTATGTTGTTTTCGTCACAATTAGCATTTGCAGAGGAAGCCCAGCTTCCAGCCAACGACATTCTTCCACAAACCGAAAGTCAAGACATCGCACAGAAGGCTGATATTAAAGTTATTGATTTATTGGACAAGACCAATCCAGGAGATGAGGGGCAAAAGTCTGCACTATCCCAGCAAGCGGCGGCACTCCTGCCTCCTCAGCTGCAAGCAGCCAATAATTATAATTTCTCGCCACGCGATTTCGGTTATTCCGTCGTGCAAACGAGCGATGGCGGCTACGTGTTCACCGGCTCAACCACCGTGAATGGAAGTGACGATATCATATTTGCCAAGACAGACGCTGCTCTAACTCTGCAGTGGGCATACGCTTACGGAGGAACAGGAGCCGAATCTGGAGCTGAAGTGCGGGCAACCAGCGATGGCGGTTATATGATTGCCGGGACAAGCAATGCCAGCGGCTCTTCAGATGTCATTCTGGTCAAGACCGATGCAAGCGGCACGGTTCAATGGTCGAAAACCTACGGAGGGCCAGCCAAGGAAGAAGCCCAGGCGATGGAGCTTGGCACTGACGGTGGATATATCGTTGTCGGCACTAAGGAAAGCAGCAGTAATTCCAACGACGCTTATATGCTGAAGGTAGATGCAAACGGCAGTATCCAGTGGACCCGAACCTTCGGCAAGGATAACCTTGAGGACCGTTTTTACGGGGTGGCTGTGACACCGGAAGGCGGTTATGTAGCGGTCGGATATAAAACGGTCTCCGAAATTATTAATCCGGGAACGGCTCAACGGATGTATGGCTTAATGGTGAAAGTAAATGGAAGCGGAAACACTGTATTTGAATCTACGCTGGACCGCTATTCCATGCTGAACGGTGTGGCTGCAACATCAAGCGGTTATGTGGCAGCCGGGTCCATCAATAATATTGATCTACCCAATAATCCTCAAGTTTATAATATCTTTGTAACCAAAGTCAGTACGTCCGGCAGTCAAAGCTGGAGCAGACAGTTCCATGCGACCAACGGCGATTTTGCCAATGACGTCAAGCTTGCAAAGGATGGCAACTTTATAGTGACAGGGTTTATTACCCCTGCCGTGTACAAGGAAGACCTGCTGATGTTAAAAATTGACGGCGCCGGAAACACGCAATGGTCGAATACCTATAGTTTTGGCGACACAGGCGAAATAGGCAGAAGCGTCGCAGCTACCAGTGATGGCGGATATGTTGTTGCCGGTTCGTATTTATCTAACAACGATTATGACGTTCTCCTGCTTAAGTTTGGCAGTGATTGACCTTATGAAGTTAATCTGAATAGGGCAAAAGATTCTTGTATCCCTCTCACCAAGGCAGGAGTGAGAGGGATTTTTCATGTTATCTGCAGTAACATGTGATCGCGAAGAATCGGAAAAGTGATCCGACAAAAAGTATTCTAGGCACTTAACCCTGCCCGTTGAATAGTATATCCCGATCAGACTAAATCAAGGGATAAGTGAGGATAACCTAATGGAATATTGGATTAAAGTAGAACCGGACGTGAACGTATATGTCAATGATATCAATCCGCTGGGCAGGAAGACTATTTTGTTCATCCATGGCTGGCCCGCTAACCATAAGATGTTTGAATATCAGTACAACTATCTCATGCCCCTCGGGTATCGGTGTATCGGAATGGACATGCGGGGATTCGGCAATTCGGATAAACCTCTGGGCGGATACGACTACAACCGCCTAGCGGATGACATCCGGTGCGTGATTGAAGCTTTGGGTCTCAGGGACATCACATTGGGCGGGCATTCTACCGGTGGAGCTGTAACGATCCGGTATATGGCCCGCCACAACGGATATGGAGTTTCCAAGCTGGCGTTGTTTGCCTCGGCAGCCCCCAGTCTGATCCAGCGGCCGGGCTTCCCGTATGGCTCCACACAAGAAACTGTAGAACAGATCATCAAGGCGACCTACCGGGACCGGCCCAAGATGCTCCGTGACTTCGGAGAACTGTTTTTCTATCAAAAGGTTTCGCAGCCCTTCTCGGACTGGTTCTTCCAGCTGGGGCTCCAGGCGGCAAGCTGGTCCACAATAGCGGTCTCCAAAGCATGGCTCGCCGAAGAATTATTTTATGATCTTGCCAAAGTACAGGTTCCCACATTGATTCTCCATGGAATCCACGATCAGGTTTGTTTATATCCTTTGGCAGTGGCACAACATCAAGGCATACGGAATTCTGTGCTTGTGCCATTTGAGAACAGCGGCCACGGATTATTCTATGACGAACGTGAGAAATTCAACAGGGAGCTGTCCAGGTTTGTCGGGTAGCTTATGGCTGAACCGCCGGTGCGGTGATCCTGCTCTTATGATGTAATCATACCAGCAGGAATTCTCCTAACTATTTATTCAGGTTTCGCACCAACTTATCATACTTCCATGTCTTCCCGTAATTGCTGCTGGTCAAATAGATCGTACCCACAACGTTACTCGCACCATCCTTGCTTAGTTGTATGGGAAACTGTCCCTTTGCCCCATTGAACACCGGAGACAGCGGCGTCAGGCTATAGTCTGCACAACCGTCAGGCAGTTTGATATGCAGCTTGGTCCAGCTTTTACCTCCGTCCTGTGTCCAAATAATAGCCGGCTGGAAGTCGGTTTCATATCTGAAGCCCATAAATCCGATCTTGTCATTGGAAAAGCCTGCTCCGGTTAATACTCTTGCATACACTTCATTGGCGTTTCCCTTCACTTCACTCCAGGTCTTTCCGCCATCCCCCGTTTTATAGATATAATGGTATTCACTGCCCATCCCATTGAATCTGCTGAGCACCATCCAGCCGTCATTTTTGGTCATGAACCCGATGTTTTTGGTGGTGCCAATGAGCTCTTTGGTCACTGGATAGGTATTCCATGTTTTCCCCTGATCGTTGGTGATCAGTACCTGAACCGGAATTGCCCTGGAGCCTCCATATACAATGGCTGTTATGTCTGTGGAGATAAAGAAACCTGTGCCCTGTACGGTCACACCCGACTCCTCGTCATAACCTGGTTTCAAGGCCAGTGGAGCTTTTACCTTGGAATTGCCGTTGTTGTATGAAATGATGACCCTGCCCTCTTTGTCAAGCGCATACGAATGGCCCGCATTATAGGCAATCACCTGCTCCCCTGCCGAGTTGCGTGTGTAGACACTGCCAGGTTTGATGGCTGCTTCGCTGCTTTCAGCTATGCCGGTGATAGACATACAAGATAAGGCTATCAGTACAACAGCTGCAATCCAGTGTGTTTTCAAAAATAAATCTTTGCGCATCACTTTTCCCTCCATTTTAAACCGTTGATTCGCTCCATACAGGAGCTATTACGCATTTCGTTGATAGTCTCTTAGACTGGCGGGAATATGTCCCGCTCCAAGAATTAAGCTGAAGATTAATAAATAGCCGGAGTGCAGAAGTACTGAAGCAGACAGAAAATAGAGGACAGGGCTTAACGCCAGAGGCACGGGAATCCCCAAGAGCGGCGTGAACAACAGTCTGTACGGTCTGCCATTCCTGAAATATCTTCCCCAACCATAATAGTAAATGCCCAGCGAAAGCAGCATTACGGTCAGTGCAAGGACCTCAAAACCATTATGCACATGCAGGGAATAAAAAAGCGGAACCATAATCACTCCCATTCGCCCGATGAATTCAGCCCCGGTAAAAAAGAGATTTCTTGAAGTCTTGTCAGGCATGTTCTGGGGCTCAAATTTGAAAAACAGCAGATTGGGCAGCAATATCAACAACGGTACCAATATACTCACAGGATGAAACAAGATTCTCCCCCTAATCCGCATTAGTTATTCTTTCATTCTCTTCTGTTCAACTTTCAGGAATGTTGAGAAATTCACTATTTTCCCACACCAGCTCCCCTTCTTTTACTAGAGTCATATCCTCAATATCCTTAGCGGTGGGGTATGTCCGCAATACATCGGAACTGACTTTCCCCTCGCCCATGCCTTTAATACGGTAGACGGCTATGTTCCCCTCTTCAGCTTGCAAAATCAGATCGTCCTGGCGGAATCCCGTGGGTGCGGGTTTATCCGGGACGATATGCTCAGTGATATCATGCAAGTCCAACCACGCAATAACAGAGCGGTGAATACCTGAGCCAAACGAATAGGCATAGACGATATCCGTTGTCCCGTCCTTGTTGACATCGTATGGAACAGCGCTGGTAACACCATACCCGCCGAATCCAATACCGATCTGCACTGCCTTCCCGTCAGATACGGCAAAGGTATCCCGGCTTGAAGCCTCTTCTGTATTTTTAAAAAGCTGATATCCGGTTTGCTCCCAGATATCCGGGGATGTGATATCGGTCAAATGATCCATACTCACGCGGGAAGCGGATTCATTCATATTTGCCCTAATCAACTTGCCTGCCTGCTCAGAAGTCAGCTTACGGGGCAACGCAACAGCTGCAGTTTCAGGCGTCCCGCCAGAATCACAAGATGCTGCAACCCAGCATATTGCCAGCAGCGATAATACCCCAGGTAGCCCGGTCTTCATTCTCCATTCGCCTCCTGTACAGTGATTTACCTTATTATAACATTTGTTTGATCATGCTTATGTATCTAAAGGAAACACTGTCCTGATCTCAAGGAATCCATCTTCAAGAGCAGCCCGTCCTTCTACGGATGCAGCGACTTTGATTCGGCCGAAGCCCATCGTCCAACAACAAAAAAGGCAACCCGCAATATAGCCGGAGTTGCCTTACGTTCATTGCATTTACTGATAGATTGGAGCCCCAAGCGGAGAAGAGCCTGAACCGCCATCGACACCAATATCCGCTCCGTTGACATAAGAAGCCGCGTCTGATGCCAAAAATACGGCTACCCCAGCAATTTCTTCCGGTTCACCCAAGCGCTTCAGCGGAACTGAACGCGTGAGTCTTGCTTCTTTGGCGGCCAAACCTTCAGAGTTTCCCCAGATTGGCGTCCTTGTGGCTCCGGGAGAGATCGTATTCACACGAATTCCGCGCGGAGCCAGCTCGGACACCAGCACCCTTGCCATACTGCTGACCGCTCCTTTGCTGGCTGCATAGGCCGATGTGCCCGGACTGCCCGCATTCGCCAGGACAGAGCTGTTCAAGATCACAGAAGCTCCTTCCTTCAAGTGGGGAACTGCTGCCTGAACGGTGAAAAAGACACCCGTAACATTCGTTCTCAGCACCTTTTCAAAAAGGGACAGCTCGGTTCCCCCGACAGGAGTGTAGCCAGAAATACCCGCATTTGCAAATACCACATCAAGCGCACCAAATCTCTCTACCACAGCCGCAACCGCCTGTTCAAGACTTGCAGGATCAGTAGTTTCTGCTTGCATCCCAAGCGCGTTCGCTGCGCCAAGCTCCTCAACTGCGGCATTAAGAGTGGCCTGGTTCCGGCCGGTAATCAGAACCTTGGCTCCTTCGTCCACGAATAATTTCGCGGTGGCCAGCCCGATGCCGCTGTTTCCTCCAGTAATAAAAGCTACTTTCCCGTCCAATTTACCCATTGCCCATTTCTCCTTTTCCGATTCGTCTCTTGGACCGATTGAGGTCTTTATGGGAACGATCATTCTATTATTTTCAAAAAAATTGATCTCCTGCTTTCGAAATGATCTTAACATAATGAGAACGATCAGTAAAGATTTATTTTACCGACCGTTCTCATTTTTTTGACACATGTATGACGATAGCAGCGCTATTTTATAATCGTGTTATTTCAACGCAGCAACCACTGCTCCGCTCGTTCGAATCTGTCCAATCCGGGGGAAGATTGTTTTGCAGACAAACTCATGCTTCTCCCTGCTGGAAGCTCCCATTGCATCCTCCACAAAAACCTGATCATAGCCCAGTTGATAAGCTTCTCTTGCGGTGGTATCCACACCGATGGAGGTAGATATACCACAAAGAACGATCGTGCGAATCCCGCGCCGGCGGAGCTGGAGATCAAGATCTGTCCCGAAGAACGCACCCCATTGATGTTTGGTAAGTGTGTACGTATTAGGATATCCGGCTAATTCAGGAACAATCTGATCCCAGCCTTCGGGGTACTGCGGCAGGCTTAATTGCACATCCGTCATAGGTTTAAGCATATCTTTCCCGTCGAGCGTCACTGTCTATAATGGAGAAGTCTTCAATATCGTCGCCCTTGAGCTGTACGGGTTGATTTTATAGTGCAACGAAATTTCTTTTAATACCTGTTGGCCTATGCTCTGCTCCGTTTCCAGCTCTTCTGCAGCTTGCGGATGAAGACGATCTGCCCGATATGATAGGCGTTATGGGTGGTCACATTCCCGATGATTTCCCACCACTGGCTGCCGGGGAATTCCCGTACGTCTTCTGCCAGCTGCGCTTCAGTTAACAGGCTCTGCCAAGCCAAAAGCACCTCCAGCAATTTCTTTTGCAGCTGCTCGAACGAGATCCCCTGGGGAACCACAAACGTATGGTTGTTGCTCTCCACAGAGGGTATAGCTTGAATACTGGCTTCCCGGTACCGGGTCTGCCAGGTCTGATTCCAATACAACAGATGCTGAACCAGCTCAGCAATGCTGTTGCTGTCTTCATCCGCCTTCCATGCAGCCTCTTCTTCACTTAAGCCCTGCACGGATTCTTCGAAGGTCACATACCAGCTGGGGTCATTTGCATTCGCGAGCAACTGGTTGCTCAATACTTCCCGGGCTTGAACCAATCCCATAACACCTCACTCTTGCTGTTGATGAATACATAGTAACCATACCATATCGAACCTGATGGTTGGAGTTAAAGAATGTTTATAGTTAAATTATTGATATTAATATCTCAATACTACTTGACATGTGAATGAATTATCGGTATGTTGTGAATGAGTTCACACTTTATATTAAGGAGTAATCTATGCCAAAAAATACTTTCTTTCGTTTAGATGAAGCAAGGCGCGAGGAAATATCTAATAGCGCTATGCATCTTTTTGTTGATCATCTTTACGAGGATATAACTATGAAGATGGTTTTGGATAGTTTGTCCATGCACCCCGGAACATTTTATCGGTATTTTGAAGACAAAGATGACCTTTATTGTCTCTTAATACGTAATGTAACCCAGAAAAGAGCTGCGTATTTTAATAACAGTAATGAAGATTCCCTTTTCCGGTTTTTCCTTACTGGCTTATTTGGTAACGTTAATGGCATTGTGACCGAGCCACTGAATGAGTTGGAAATCAAACTCACTGAAACAATTTTATACATTCCTGAGAACATTTTGCTTAAAATATATCTGAATGTGCTAAAGGGCGAGTCATTCCCCTTGATCAAGAACATTTTACGCCGATTGAGGGTTGATGGATATCTCCGGCCTGATATTGACGACGACCTGATTTCTTTTATGTTTGAGTCCATGCAGTTTAATTTAGTCATGTTTTTCAGGGAATTCGATATTAAGGACTCTAAGCTGCAACATAAGATTAGCAAGTACTTTGCTGACTTTATGGGTCATGGGCTGCTTGAAGATCATAAATATTCTGAAATTGTTAGCGAGATCAAGAAAGCCAAGGAGTAGAAATGTATGTATTTCACATTCGCCACTTTTATTAATTAAGGAGGAACAAGAAAATGAAAACTTATGACGCATTTCCGGAACCCATTGGCAGCTATACTGTTGGTCGAACCCAGATGGATGTAGAGTACACGGCATCAGATCACTCAAAAAGAGAACTGACGGCGTTTGTGTACTATCCGTCCGACAGTAGCGAAGGTAAGTCTACATCAACGTATATGTTTCCTGAAGTTTACGAGATGTTTAATGAGCAGCCAGTTAACATTCAATATCTTAAAGCGAAGGATGTCTTCTCTATAGATATCAAGACCCGGTGTTACGATGACCTTGCTCTCTCCGGGAAGGAAAAGCGCTATCCGGTGTTATTCTATGTTTGCGGCGGGGGCGGTTCTCCAGAATGGGGTACAGTGATCTGTACAGACTTGGCAAGCACGGGCTATGTTGTGGTAAGCATCGGCCATCAGAATAGCACGATGTATAAGCGTAAAGATGGGCGCCTGTTTAATGCATCAAAGGATTTTTCGCATGATCTTATGGCGTTTTCTGAAGATCCGGAGAGGCTGGCGTTGGCTGGTAAGATGGAGATGCGGCCTGACGATGAAACTGCCACCCAGATGTGCCGTAACATGCTTACACTGCCGATACTTGCCAAGTTCACAGAGTATAGTGAATTACAGGCAGAAGATGTAAGATATGTAGCCGACTATCTTTACAAACTGGACTCTGGAGAGCTGAATTCCATCTTTAAGGGCAGATTGCTCTTTGACATCGGCATGGGCATAGTCGGACATTCTTTTGGAGGGTCTACGGCGGCGATGGTTTGCCGGGACGACGACCGGTTCGCCTGCGGGATTGGCTTGGATAGCGGTGCGTTCGGCCTTCAGGGCAGCGACCTTAAGAAACCCTTCTTGCTGCTGTTTTGTGAACCCAACTATAACATGAACGCTATAATTGGCGCTAACAATAGCATGGAAACCTATTATTTCTCTGTTGATCGTGTTGCGCATTTAGATTACTGCGACATCGTGTTTACCAGTGTTAATGAGGAATTCAGAGGCGAACGGGATGCTATGGAGATGCGAAATCTTGTTACAGACTATACGAAGAACTTTTTTGATCATTATATACTGCAGAAGGCTGCGAGTGTGGAAAGTCTGGCATACGATGGCGTGGACTTGATCAAGAAAACCGGCAACAAGTGACATAACCGGGAGGTTGCTGATAAACGCATATCAAAGAGCTAGCCGTACAGACAAAAAGCCGATAACCCTATTACGCGGTTATCGGCTCTCTAAAAAATCCCGCCAATTGCTAGATACCTGTTTTCAGATCCGAAGCTTGAACAGGTATCCATATTTCACTTCTGTACGTGGGCGAGGTGGTATCCTGGCTCTCATTCCATAGCATTTCCGGCCCCTCGACTAACTCGTAGTTAGAAGAAGGGAACCATTCGGAGTAAATCCGGCCCCAAATATTCTGGAGGGTATCCGGAAAAGGCCCAACGGCTTCAAATACAGCCCATGTAGAAGCAGCAACCTCAAGCTGTGCAAAAGGCTCCGGACCTTCCAGTGTTGTAGCAACCCCGATGTAATGATCCAGCTCCCCTTTTTCTTCCATACGGCCCTCGGAGAAATTGACCGATGCACTGATGATCCCCGCCGGATTGGTATTCGACAGCTGCTTCAGTTCTGCGATCATCTGCAGGTTCAGGCTTTGCGCCATGGCGGCAATCTCCGGGTTCACACCGCTGAATTGAATGGGAACCCTCTTCTTCAGCCCGACAATACGAAACGCCTCTTTTTCCTCAATACGGTAATTCATTTCACTGCCTCCTCTTATAGTCAACTGAAAGGTCATCCGGGGGAAGGACTTCAGAGAGGGACTACCCGCCCGCGCTTCAGATGGAGTCACTCCGTGAAAAAGCTGGAACGCCTTTGTGAACGCATCCGGTGAACTGTATCCGACATGCACCGCCACGTCGATGATCCGCAGCCGGCTTTGTTGCAGCTCGAATGCGGCAATCGTAAGGCGTCTGCGGCGGATATACTCCGAGAGCGGCACCCCGGCAAGGAATGAAAACATCCGCTTGAAATGGTATTCGGAGCATAATGCCCGCCTGGTAACCTCTTTAAAATCAATCTCTTCTGTGAGATGATCTTCAATGTAGGATAATGCATCATTCATGTTCTCAATTACGTTCATGCTTTTGATCCTCCCCTCGAACCTAGAATAACAGCCTTTCAGAACCCGGTTCCGACAGTTCGTGCACAGATTTGACGGGTGGTTCCTTTAGTAGGTACTGCAATAATATACTATAGCCATTCCCCGGCAGGGTGTATATTCATGTGACTACTTGTATAGGGGGTCATTATGAACATCGCATCCTTCATTATCTACTGTATTGTGGTCACATTTACACCCGGGCCTACCAATATAGTTATTTTATCATCTGTGCAGCATCACGGTGCCCGCAAAACCATGGAATATGTCTGGGGAGCAACGATCGCCTTTGGTCTGCTGCTTGCCGCTTCTGCCTTGCTTAACCATGTGCTTGCCGGCATCATTCCAAATATACTGGACATCATGCAGATTGTTGGCAGTCTATATATGCTCTACCTGGCCTATCAAATCTATCGGATGGGGCGGGCGGAAGCTGCACCAATGCAGACCGCCAGTTTTGCCTCAGGCCTGTTCATGCAGTTAGTCAACCCGAAGGTGCTGCTGTTCACCTTAACCGTTATTCCCAGCTATGTCCTGCCTTATTATAGTTCATTTTCCGGTTCGTTTCTGTTTGTGCTGCTGATCACGGTTATCGGATTTCTGGCGTTTGTAACCTGGGTGGTTTGCGGCGCTGTCTTCAAAAATTTGCTGCAGCAGCATCACCGGTTGTTCAATACCCTGATGGCCCTGTTTCTGCTATACTCCGCAGTGATGGTGTCAGGGATTCTATAAAGCCTTGGAGGTGAGCCCAGTGGAGAAATTCAACTATGCCAAATCGGCAGATATCCTGTCCTTGTCAGCAAGCTTTACCGATTTCACTTACAAAAAGCACTGCCACGAAGAATACGCCATAGGTGTAACCTTGCGGGGGATTCAACAATATAATCTGGACGGCAGCTTCCAGGCTTCCCATAAAAATGGCGTCATGCTGTTCAACCGTGAACAGTACCATGACGGCAGCTCCTATGACAGGGAGGGCATTGATTATGTAATGCTGTACATCAAACCGGATTTGTTCTCCGAAATCCTCGGGGGTCAAGAATTGCGCTTCACCTCCCCTATTGTCTACGATGCTGATTTGGCTTCCTGCATTCTAAGCCTGGACCAATCGATCCGTAGCGGTGCAGATGATGCCTGGTCCAGTGAGCTGTTGTTCAAGCTGGGAGGCCTTGTGTCGAAGACGGAGATCGCCGCACCGAGAAGGAAGAACAATGCTTTTGTGCAAAAAGCGAAAGAAATGATGAACTCCCATATAGATCAAGTGCTGAAGCTGGATGACCTGTGTCAAGAATTCGGCCTGTCCAAATATCAGTTTATCCGTGAGTTCAAAAGCCATGCCGGCATTTCACCCTACCAATTTTTTCTGAACTGCAAGGTGGAGCGTGCCAAACAGGCCATTGAACGTTCAAGAGATATTTATGCAGCTGTGGCGGATTACGGCTTTGCCGATCTGCCCCATCTCAACCGGCATTTCAAAAGCATGTTCGGAATCACGGCTTTTGAATATATGTCGCAGCTTAGTTAGCCCCCTTGTTCTCCGGCTATTAACGATATATTTATTCATAGCAAACTTACTTCCGTGAGACACCTTTAATACAGAAAAAAGCCTGTAGAATTCGAACCCTGAACTGGGTACGGTCTACAGGCTTTTTTATTGCAGATGAAATGATAGCTGTTGTTCAGAACTTGAATTACTTAACGGCTGTTTCGCCGGTTACTTTACCTTCGAGGACAGCACTTGTTTTCAGATCATCGCTCTTAAAGTAGAGGTTACCGTCGATTGTTGCTGTTTTGTCGAGCGTAAATCCTTTGGCTTCTACATAAACGTCACCTTTGATTGTTCCGCCCTGCACTTTGAAGTTTTCACTCTGAACAGTCACCTTAGGAGCAGTCAGTGTATAGCTGGCAGTGATCTTGTGGTCTGCGTCTTGAGCATACAGAGCCAGTTTGCGGTAGATTGCATTTTCTGCTTTGCCTTTGTCATGGAATTCACCGGCAACAACCACATCGGTATCAACCGTCAGGTCATTCAGGATAGCTACAATCCAGTTGCCTTCCGCACTTACTGCTTTGGTAAAAGCATCCGCTTGGTTTACGATGGACGCTGAGCTTTGTGCATCTGTAGTTTCAGCCGCTGCACTTGCAGACGGAGAAGCACTAGCCGCTTCATTCGCTTTATCATTACTATTTCCACAACCTGACAGCAACGCTGCCGCCACACCTGCAACAACCAAACCTTTTACTAGCTTCACAACAATTCCCCCTGTTTTTTGGTATATTCATAGTATATATTAAAATTTTAATAATAACAACGTGATGAAATTCACAAATTTGTGTCTATCACTTTTTGAATATACAAATTCAGAGTATTTGGCAGTGCAGCCGCTTTTATGCAAGAATTATGTAAAACTCGACAGCAGCGACTGACACTGTTAGTCCAAACGGAGCGCTTGTCTAAGATTAGGCCATTTCGTCCAGCCGGACACATTTCAGGTTTCTGGTCTTCAGCTGGTTCAGCACTTCCTCCAGTGCCTGCAGCATATAATGAGGCGCATTTCCGTCCGCCCCCAGCGTATCTCCGCTGTCATGCAGCACAATAATAGATCCGTCCCGAATACGGTTCAACAGTGTTGAGCGCAGGGATGTCTGACATTTCTTCCGGCTCCAGTCATGTGCCATCAGCGACCACAGCACAATCCGGTACTGCTTCAGGCGCAAGAAATCAAAGATATTGATTAATCCCCAGGGAGGGCGGTAATGATCGGGTCTGGTGCCAACAATGGACTCCACAATATCTGCGGTCCGCTCCAGATGTCCACGCCGGATGGTGCCGGGCAGCATGAGCCAGTTCGAGGTATGGATATAATTATGAATGCCAATCTGATGGCCTTCCCGGTCCATTCTCTTGATCAGCTCAGGATATCGTTCCGCTTGCGCACCAAGGACGAAAAAGGTGGCTTTTACTTTGTACTGTGCCAGAAGATCCAGCAATCTGGGGGTGTATTCCGGATGCGGCCCGTCATCAAAGGTGAAAGCCACCTCCTTGGGAGATGTCCCCCGGCGCATGACGCCATATCCGGCCAGCCGCGTAAGCAGACTGGGAACTAACATATATAGAATAAAGATGCTGATGATTCCAATAGTCAGATGTAAGAGCATAGCTCCTCCTTCAGATCGATATTTTTTCTCCTGACAGCTTCTGCCCGGGAGAAAAACGGTTTTTCAGTGAAGCACGCGAATGAATCAGCAGCATCGGCACCAGCTTTTCGGTGTGTTGACTGACTCTGTGCTTCCCTTCCGGGTGCAGTGCAGACAGCAGCAGGCGGAGATAGATCGTCGTCATCCGTCTGAACAATCCCGGCTGCATGGCCTGCTGCTCAAAGCCTAGCCCATGCGTGATGCCCCGGTGCAGCAGCGTTATCCCCATCAGCGCCTTGACCTGCTTGAACTCTGACTGCGATTCGAAGGCTTCATTGATCTGGCGCATCGATTGGCGCATCATTCTCGCCGTGCGCAGTGCAGCCCGGTCTGAACCTTCCGACTGAATCAGCTTCAGGATGCTGCCATTGTCAAGGTGCAGCTCTCCTACCCATTCCCCATCATGAATGACCGTAGCATCCTGGCATACGATAGCCTGGCCTCTATGTTTTTTGAGCATCACACTGCAAATGCCAAAGCGGGAGGTACCGGCTCCGCGAAAATGTGAACCCAGGGCAAACACCTTTTCCCAGGCCATCCAGAGAGACTGCACCATAGTTTTTCCAATTTTCAGTTCCAATTCAATCATCCTTCCTCTAACAACTAATAAAGTTCACTTTTAATAATTACCTTTCCTTTGTATGACGCTTCCGGATGAAGTTTCCCTGCCTGCAAATTTAAAAGTGAAAGTTTGTTCTTCCGGATTTCCAGTTGTATCAGCTTAAGCAATGTCCTCACCACCCCATCTGTTCCACAAAATGATCTTCCAGTGAATGATTCTTTTTACTCAGGCTGTCCAGCTCCACGCCCGCTTCTACCAGTGCTTTATTCAGTTCAAGCTGTTGTACGGCATCGTAAATACGGATCGTCCGGGGGTCCAGCACCTTGTAGTTGGTGAGGCCCAGCTTATGCTCCAGCACATATACCGCTTTGCTGCTCGCTCCGGTAATCAGTTCGATGTATTGCGTGTTCCGGCTGCGGATCCTATCCATCGCCATTTCCTCCAGCAAAATTCCGTCACGGATCATGCCGATCGTGTCGGCAACCTGTTCAATCTCCCCCAGAATGTGGCTGGAGATTAGCAGCGTCATTCCATATTCCCGGCTCAGCATGCGGAACACTTCACGCAGTTCCTTGATGCCCATAGGGTCCAGTCCGTTGATCGGCTCATCCAGGATGAGCAGCTCCGGTTTGGTCATTACCGCCCGGGCAATAGCCAGCCGCTGCTTCATCCCCAGGGAGAACTGCTTGACCGGCTTTTTGTCCACACCCTCCAGCTTGACCAGCTCCAGTGCTTCATCCATGGCCTTCGTATTGTAGTAGCCCATATACTCTCCGTGCAGCTGGAGATTTTCTCTCGCCGTCAGCTTGTCGTAGAACACCGGATATTCAATAATGCAGCCCATGCGCTTCAGCATTTCATAGGAATGGTCTGTCATGCTCACTCCAAAAAATTCGATATACCCCTCTGTCGGCTTCACCAGATTGGTGATCATTTTCATTACCGTGGTTTTGCCTGCTCCATTCGGTCCCAGGAACCCGTAAATTTCACCTTGCTTGATATTCATGTTCACGCCGCTAACAACCTCTTTGCCTTGATACTCCTTAGTTAACTCCCATGTCCGCAATATGGTTGTCATTCCCGTTGTCCCCTTTTGCTTCTTCGTTTGGCTTCCTGGTTCATATTGTACACAGCAGAATTTTCTTTTTTATTACCTGAACCTTACAAAATTCTTAAGCAGCAGACAAACAACAGATTGGTGGAATATTCCTACATTTCTTGCGAGAGTTAAAAGCTCCATATCACCGCCTCCATGGTTGATCCAGTCAACTTATTGGAGTATATTTTCCCACACGGGCTTTTCCACGGCTGGTAAATATCTTCTGAGATGATAAAAAAGGCAACTCAGCAGATTCGCAGAGTTGCCTTTTGTGGAAAACTAGAGAGATGTTATGTTGTTACCGGACAGGCACCAGTTCCTGCTCACCTGCCTCCACGTTCCCCGTCTTCTTAATAAAGAATGAAAGAACCAGCCCGATTCCTCCAAAAATAATAACAGCCAGGTAAGCATCGTTCATTCCGGAAATGGAAGCTTCCAGCAGCAAATGCCGTGGATCGCCTGAAACTCCGGCAGCTGTCATATCTGCCAGATGAAACTGGGTACGATTCGTTAGAACCGTGACCAGAAGTGATGTTCCGATAGCACCCGCCACCTGCTTCACGGTGTTGGCGATTGCCGTCCCATGCGCATTCATAGCTTCCGGGAGCTGATTCAGCCCTGCGGTTGTAATCGGCATCAGAAAGAGAGCCATTCCGAGCCGTCTCCCGGTGGACATCAGCAGCAGATATGTGTAACTCGTAGAATCTGTAAGATGGATGAAGCCAAACGTGGTAAAAATCGTTATCAGAATGCCGATTATGGACAGCCACTTGGCCCCGAAGCGGTCGAACAGTCTGCCGGCGAGCGGCATCATCACGCCCATCAGCAGCGCACCCGGAAGCATCAGCAGCCCCGAATCCAGCGCGGAATAGCCTCTCATATTCTGCAGGTACAGGGGAAGCAGCATCATATCCGCATACATGACCACGGTTACCGCGATATTAATTAAGGTGGTCAGCGTGAACATATTGTATTTGAATGCTTTTAACTCCAGAAGCGGATTACTGCTTGTCAGCTGCCGCCAAGTGAACAGAATGAGCAGAACCACACCTGAAGCAAGTGTTGCAACCACTTCAGCGCTTGACCAGCCAATGCTTCCCGCCCGGCTGAAGCCGTACAACAATGTCCCGAAGCCCAGGGTTGACAAGATAAGGCCCCAGATATCCAGTTTGGGACGGGTCCGTTCCGTCACATTCTTCAAATAGAACCAGGCCAGAACCACCACTAATGCGGCAAAAGGAATGATGACATAAAAGAGTGACCGCCAGGAATAATGATCCAGTATATAGCCCGCATAGGTTGGACCGATTGCCGGGGCAAAAATGATGGCAAAGCCGATCATCCCCATCGCTCCCCCACGCTTCTCTACAGGGTATATTGCCAGAACAACATTCATCAACAGCGGCATAATAATCCCTGCCCCGGCAGCCTGGATCAGGCGTCCTGCAAGCAGCAGGCCGAAATTAGGGGCCGCACCGGCGAGAATTGAACCGCCCAGGAAAATAAGCATTGCCGACAGGAACAGCTCACGGGTCGTGAAGCGCTGCATAAAATAAGCGGTTACGGGAATAAAAACCCCGTTAACCAGCATATACCCGGTGGTCAGCCACTGGGCTGTAGCCGCCGATATCTGAAAATCTCCCATCAGCTCAGGTGTAGCCACACTCATAAGGGTCTGATTCAGCACAGCGATAAACGCGCCGAGAATCATGACAAACAGCAGCGGGCCTTTTTGAATTGGGGTTGGTTTGTTGCTTGTACTCATCTCCACTCATCCTCTAAACAAAAAAGTAGCACGACGTCGTGGAATCAGTGTACTGCCATGTCTCCCAAATAACAAAACACAATATTCCGCAAACTGTCTGTTATCAGACACTCTGGCAAATAGTGCCGATTATTCTTCAATTTATTGTGATTCTGTGAAGACTTCCTTAGCTATTCAGGCCTGCGGTTCAGCGCGGTCAGCAGCGGGCCGTCGCGGACTAGGCGGGTTAAGATCAGCGCCACTTGCTCCGGGGGAAGTGTTCTCCCCGATTCAAACCAGTGCCGGATGACTCCAAAATGCGCTGAGCTGAAGTATGCGACAATATAATCGTCCGGTACCGCCAAGGCATCCGGATTCATGGCCTGCCGGGGAAGCTTCTCATACATGCGGCTGTGAATCAGTGTTCTTAGTCTTTTTCCAAATGAAGTGCCTTCCTGGGCGAAAAAAACAGCAAAAAAACGGTGCCGTGCATTCATAAACCGGATAAATTCCACAATTGAGGGAAAAGGCTCTTCTGTACTCCCGCTGCCGAGCAGCTGTTCAGGTATGCTCTGGGCTGGCAGAGCGTTCATCTCTTCTATAATCTGATCCTCCATCTTCTCCATCAGATCATAAATATCCTGATAATGCAGATAGAAGGTGCCCCGGTTAATCCCTGCCTTGGAGGTGAGACTTCTAACATTCACACCTTCCAGCCCTTTCTCGTCAACAAGTGACAGAAAAGCTTCATCGATCAGTTTCTTTGTGCGGATCACCCGCAGATCAGCGGCTTTTTCCATAAAGCCCCTCCATTCCTTACACTTCAATCTTAATGAACACTATTCAAAATAGTGATTATTGTAAGTGTATTTTACCCTGATTATAATAAACACATGGTTCATAAATCAACACAATGTTAATTACACGAAGGAGGAAATAGTATGTTAAATCATAAAACAGCCGTCATTACAGGAGCTTCCAGCGGTATTGGACGTGCCATTTCCAGCCAGCTTGCAGGTGAAGGTGTACATGTTTTTATCACAGGAAGAAGCCTGGGGCAGCTCGAAAAGGTGAAAGCACAAATTGAACAAGCAGGCGGACAAGCAACCTGCAGCGCATTTGATCTCCGGGATACCGGCAGGCTGCAGGATTTCATCCGCCAGGCCCAGACGCAGACCGGTCATTTGGATATCATGGTCAACAATGCCGGTCTGCATATTCATGGGAATATTGTCGATACGAAGGTGGAGGACTGGCGGGAAATGATCGATGTCAACATCGTGGCGCTTCTGGCAGGCTCACAGGCAGCTGTCCAGGCTATGCGGCTGAATGAAGGCGGCGCCCCAGGCCATATTATTCATATTTCCTCAGGCAACGCCTACGAACCGGGACGGGATTTCTACAGCGCCACCAAACATATGGTGAATGCCATCGGACAGGCCTTGACACGTGAGCTGGCCCAAGAACCGATTCAGATAACAACGATTCTTCCTGGTGCTGTAGCCACCAACTTTGGACGAAACCTTGAACCGGAGGCAGTCGTACAGCTTGCCCGCAAGCTGGGGATGGAGGTCGATTACAAGCAGGGGGACCACCTGCCGGAAGAGCTGATTGCACGAATCCGCGGCGCGATGGGGCAGACCTTCTTGAGTGGCGATGATATCGCCAGAGCCGTAGTCTACGCGCTGCAGCAGCCGCAGAACGTAGTGGTCCGGGAGCTGTATCTTACTGCGCCGAATGTGTACCTTGGTAACGATTTCTCTATGTAGATTGCAGCATAAGTGGAAACGGCTTAGCCGTCCTTTTACAGGAGCCTATGCTTCCGAAGCAGCGATACAGAGTATCGCTTTCAGGTACCGTTTCAGCGGGAAATATAAGGATCACTTATTGCGTGAAGCATATAAATATTTTAAACAAGCCGCCTATCCCAATAAATTACGGGTTAGGCGGCTTTGTTTTTTCCGGGTATCCAAGACTTATTGCTCTTTGCTCTTGATCTCAAAGCTGCGGACCTTCATCCATTTCCCGGCCACGAATTCGTCAACGGTCCCGGTTCTGGTTCTGACGCAGAATCTATGCTGGGTCTTTTTGTAAAAACCCGTGGCTTCATAAAGCAAATCATCGCCTGCCTGACCCTTATAATAGACCTGCTTCAGGCCAAGCCTGCTCAGCAATTCTTGCTTTACACTCTCAATGTACGTGCGCGAATACTCTTTTGACATCCATGTTCCTCCTGCGGCATTCATCTACTGACCATTCTACACTTAAACCTGGCAAAATGTCAGTCCAGGGCGGACAAGCCCATGGGAATATTGTGAGAAGAGTTCAAGCTATGCTCCTTCTTCGACCGCCTGTTATGGGCAGCCCGCAGTCCGCCGCCGGACATAGCTATTTTGCCTGCCTGCGCCTAATTCAAAGGTACTTTTACCTCTCATTTCGCCATTTTGCCTGCCTGCG
>NZ_FNGM01000006.1:283813-311833 GCF_900102965.1 Paenibacillus jilunlii
AATTCAAAGGTACTTTTACCTCTCATTTCGCCATTTTTCCTGCCTGTGGCTAATTCAAAGGTACTTTTACCTCTCATTTCATCAACATTCACCCCAGCGCGAAAATTTTCAAGTGATTCGCATGTTTTTACAGCTTGAATTACTATATTATTGAAAAAACAAAGCAGCCCCCACAGCTCTATAGCTGAAGGAACTGCTTATTCCGCCTCTTACAAGCGCCTTTCGGTTATGCGCCTGCGAGAGCTGTTACCTGAGTCTGAAGTTCATTCACCTGCTTCCGCATATCCTGGGCTTCCTTCTGCTGCTTCTGCACAACGGTAGTCAGCACAGCGATAATATCCATTAGGACAACGGACTTATGATCCGAGGTCGAGAAGATTTGCGGAACGTCCTCGGCGATGAAGCCGATATTCTGTTTCTTGGCATTTTCCGCTTTGTAGTTGAAGGTAACGGGCTTCAGCCTGTTCAGCAGCTCCAGAGCTTTTTTCACCGGAAGGCTGGCGATGTTCTCCTTGAAGGTTCTGGAAGAGGTCTGGGCGAAATTGGTCGCCCGCAGGTTGCCGTTCACGTCCAGCTTGTAATTGTCGGTTGGGGTTTTGCCGATCCCTACATTGCTGCTGGAGTCCACAGTCACCGCGCCTGCTACCTGAATCAGCTCATCATAGACGTCATCCTTGCAGACTAGAGTCTGCAAATTGTCTTCAATTCCGGCTTGCCATACATTGTTAGATGCATCCCAGGCAATCCGGGCTTTTTTGTCCGTTCCGCGGCTGACTTCAATGCCTTGGCTAACCGCCAGACTGCCGCTGATTACAGCATCCTTCACGGTCAGTTTATTGCTAACCGCAGCGTCTTTCGCTGTCAGCGCGGCGGTAACTGCCGCATTTAGAACCGTCAAAGTTCCACTAAGAGTCGCATCCTTCACGGTCAGAACTCCGGTTAGTGCTGCATCCTTTGCTGTCAATGTGCCGCTTAGTGCCGCATCGGCCACGGTCAGCTTCCCGGACACTGCCGCATTGCCGTTCACGTCGAGCTTGGCAGCCGGTGTACTGGTGCCAATTCCGATATTGCCTGAAGCAATCTTCAGCACTGCAGTCAGGTCTGCAAGCTCCTGGTGCGTATGGCCGCTGTAGGCAAGCTGCTTCAGGCTGCCTGCTATGCCAACCTGCCACTCATCCAAAGCTTCATTCCACAAAATTTGTGCTTTCGGATCTGCCCCTCTGCCCACTTCAATCCCCTGGCTGAGGGTAAGGCTGCCGCTGACGCTTGCGTCTTTGGCGGTTAAAGTTCCGCTGATGGCTGTGTCGACGACGGTCAATTTACCAGAGACTATCGCGTTGCCGTTCACATCCAGCTTAGCGGTTGGTGTTGCCGTGCCAATCCCGAGATTTCCGGAGGCTATCTTCAGCACACCGGTCAGAGCCGTCAGTTCCGGATGGGTGTGGCCGCTGTACGAAAGCTGCTTCATACTTCCGGCTACCCCAACCTGCCAGGTATCCGTAGATTCGTCCCAGAGAATCTGCGCTTTCGGATCTGCTCCCCTTTCGACGGCAATGCCTTGGCCGAGGGTAAGGCTGCCGCTGATAGCTGCATCCTTTGCGGTCAAGGTACCGCTGACTGCTGCATCCTTCGCCGTCAATGCACCGCTGACTGCTGCATCCTTAAATGCTGCCGTACCGTTCACAGCCACATCCTTAGCAGTCAGTGTTCCGGTAACTGCGGCATCCTTGGCCGTTAAGGTTCCGCTGGCAGCGGCGTCGACGGCGGTCAGCTTGCCGGAAACGGCCACATTGCCGTTGACATCCAGCTTGGCGGCAGGCGACGGGGTGCCGATCCCGATATTGCCGGAATCCACGGTAAATGCGCCGGACAATTCGGCGAACTCCGGATGGGTATGGCCTTTGAACTCAATAGCCTTCAGTGCATTCGGGACACCGGCCTGCCATTCATCGGCAGTTTCATCCCAGAGCAGTTGGGCTGGGAGCGCGGTCCCGCCGCGGAATACCTCCAGCCCGGCATTTTTGACAACCGGCGTTGCTTGGGGTGCATACTTGTTGACTCGAATAATGTTGTCTTCGACTTCCAGTGTGGCTGCATTAATCGTCACTGTATCGCCGTTCACAGTCAGATTGCCTGTTACGGTGAGATCCTTGGAGATGACGGCATTAACCGCAGTGAGGGTTCCCGTAACCGCTGTGTCGCCCTGAACATCAAGCTTGGATTTCGGATCATATGTCCCGATACCGACATTCCCTGCTCCGGTTACGCTAAAAGCCGTTAGCCCTCCCTTAATCTTGACATCCATAAGTGCCAGCGGCGTATTGGTTCCGATTCCTACTCTGCCTTCCGAATCCGCGAACAAGGCAATCGTATCACCAAGCGCGTTGTAGAGCTTGTTCTGGCCGCCTTTGCCCGTGCCGAATTCCGAGAGCGTAACTCCGTCGCCATAGAACCAGGCCTTCTGCACATTGTTCCAGAAGATCCGTGCATTCGGCAATTCCTGGCCGCTGCTGTCCAGCCCGCGCGGGGCCTCGAAGCCGCCCGCAACCACATTACCGGCCACGACTGCATTTTTGCTTACCGCAAGGTCTGCCGCATGAATCGCCTTGTTAAACGCAGCATCTTCCTCGAAGGTCGCCTCGCCATGGGCAGTGACCTTGCCCGAAAATGTTGCTGCTCCGGCGATTTCCGCCTCTGTCCGGAAAATAGCCTTGCCGGCCACATCCAGAACTTCAGTGGGATTATCTGTACCTACCCCTACTTTGCCGCTGCGGGTCAGGCTGAGTACAGCCTTACCTGCGGTCCCCAGCTTCCAGCGGTCCTTCGCCCATTTGATCTGTGCGCTCGTCTCCGTTCCCTGGAGGACCTCAAGTCCGTCACCAACGGTCACCGTTCCGGCAATAGCTGCACTGGCAGCGGTCACCGCACCAAGGACACTGGCGTTAGCAGCCTTCAGTCCGCCGGATACATTGACATTACCTGATGTATCAACGACCATTGCGGCAGGTTCTGTAGGCGTTGCAAGCTGCCACTCATCCTTAGTCTCGTCCCAGGAAATCTTGGCAGCAGGCTGGTTCAGTCCCCGGTAGATTTCCAAACCCCCGCCGGAAAGTGAAGAAACCTCATCGCCATCCTTATTGACCGTGACCCATGGACTGCCGATGTCCAGTTCGTCCGTAGTGATGCTGGCAGAAGTCCCCCGGACTTCTAGATTTCCGGCCACAGTAAGATTGCTGCCGACTGACAGATCATGATGGACATCCACATCCCCCTCGGCACTCGCGCTTAGTGCCAGTATATCGGTCTGCGGATTGTAAATCTGGCTGTGGATGTGCAGGGAATCCGCACTCGCCATTTGTGTCAGCTTGTCCCAGGAGCTGCCGCTTGCGATATTTTCCAGAGCGCTGCCTATGCCAACCTTCCATTTGCGTTCATTCTCATTCCAGATAATTCTGGCTGCAGGCTGCGATTCACCCCGGTAGACCTCAATCCCGCTCTCATTCGCAGGTGGAGTCCCGCCTTTGAACTTGTTAATCTCGATTACATTATTGGTAACGACCAGATCTTCACGTTCAACGGTAGTCGTGGTGCCTTTGACAATCAGGTTGCCGTCGACCTTAAGCAGACCTTGCACCGCCAGCCCGCCGCTGATATCCGCGCCATTGTCGACAGTAAGTGTTCCCTGTACCTCTGCGCTGTTCGTAATCTCGATATCGCCTTTGGCGGTTGCCTGGATTACAGTGTTGCCCTTGCTGTCACTTAGAGAGTTATGCCGGTGCAGGCCATCCGCATCCGAGCTAACCCCTCCGGTCAGCGCATCCCAATTGCTGCCGTACGCAATATTGGACAGCTCATCTCCCAGCCCCAGCTTCCATCTGCCGTCCGTCTCGCTCCAGACCAGCCTGGCGCTCGGATTCAGCTTCCCCCGGTAGACGTCAATGCTGCTCTGGTTCAAGGTGGAGCTGTTGCCTTCGAATTTGTTCAGCTCAATCCGGTTGCTGACGACAACCATATCTACTTTGTCCACATAGGTGGTCTTGCCCTTTACCGTCAGGTTGCCCTCGATGGTAGCAGAGCCGCCCACATTCAGATCAGCCTTGAGCTCAGCATTGCCCTTGCCCTTCAGGGTTCCGCCAATCTCAAGGCTCCCGGAGGCAGACACCTTCCCCTGGTCATCGGCGGAGAGGATCGTTCCGCCTGACGGTGTGCTCAGCGCACTGTGCTTGTGGGCCGCATCGGCCAGCGAGCCGTTCGTCAGCGAATCCCATTTGCTTCCATACGGAATGTCGGACATGCTGCCTTCGAGCCCGATTTTCCACTTGCGCTCCGCCTCGTTCCATTCCATGCGGGCATTCGGATTCTGGATGCCCCGGTATACATCCAGGCCCCCTTTGCTGCCAAGTACTGCATCATTTTCTCCCTTGTTCACGGTCAGGAAGCTGTCCGCAACCTCCTGCTCCACTTTCTTGATGACTACCTCTTCTTCCCTGACAATCAGCTTGTTGACCGTAAGCGTCTCACCGACCATCAGCTCATGCGGAATACTCACATTTCCGTCAGCGCCAATCTCCAGAGCCAGCAGGCTTTTATCCTCATTATGGAATTGTCTGTGGGTATGCAGGGCATCCGCGTTGCCAGTTCCGCCGGTCAGCTCTTCCCACTGCTTCCCGTCCGGGATATCCGTCATGTCTCCGTTTGCCGTACCGGTCTGCCAGGACTTCGTCGCCTCGTTCCAGGCAATCTTGGCATTAGGCAGTGTCTCTCCCCGGAAGACTTCCAGCCCGCCCTGCTTGGACACCAGGCTTCCTGACACGGTCAGTGTCTGGTCAATCTGGACATTCCCCTGCTTATCAGTGCGGAGAGCCGGCTTCCCGTCCGCCGAATGCAGCTGACTGTGGGTATGCAGGCTGTCGGCAAGCGAGCCGCCATGCAGCTGCTCCCACTCTGCTCCATAGGCGACATGGAACATGCCGCTAGCCGCGTCCCCCTCTTTCATATCGGTTCCAATCATCCACCCTTTGCTCTTTTCATCCCACAGGAGCTTGGCGCTGGGCTGGTCCTTGCGGATGATTTCAAAACCGCTATTGTTTTCCTTACTGGCATTTTTGTTGAGCGTAACCATATTTCCGCCCACCATGACCTGAGGCACATCCAGTATAGCCATGCCTCCGCTGACATCAATCCCGCTTTTGGCAGAGAAGGGTCCGGCTACGGCTACGGAACCCGACATATCCACGTCCCCGGTATCATTAACTTTGAATACCTGCTCACTGCCGGCAGTGACAGAAAACTCGCCGTTTACATCCATGGCTCCATAGGAGCTGATTGCTCCGGTCCTCAGATTGCCCGTAAATTCAGTCAAGGCAGCGTGAACATTGAGCTTATTTCCCTCTTTCCCATCCTCTTTGACGGAGTTGCTCAAGAATGGCTGGTCCGGATCATCCTTGGATCCGACAATAATTTTATCAGCTTTAAGCGTTTCTCCGCCTATGGCTCTGGTTACTAGTAGCGTTCCGTCCACGTCCGTATCATAAATCTGGTCGATGCTAAGCGCTCCGTCCTGATTATGCTTCAGGGTTACACGGCCTAACAGGATGTCCTTGCGCACATCCTTAGGCTTCTGTGAACTGGCTTTAATCTCCGCTTTTTCCCACACATGAATTTTATTCCCGCCCCCCTTGAGGAGGTCGGCGTCTGCCAGCTCTTCCTTGTAGCTGACTGAAATATAGATCTGATCCGAGGTGCTGTATCCGGACAGATCCAGCACCCTCGCCGGATGGGTGTCGCTGACCAGAATTTCCTGGCTGGTCTCTTCATTGTTGTCCGGGTCCGTGATCCGGTTCAGGGCAAACCCCGGATCAATCTCTACTTTGACCAGCTCCTTTGGATTGACCTTAAGTCCGGTTACAACTCCCCAGTTGTGGAAATAACGGTTATGCAGCCCGCGGGCGCGCTTATGATAATTCTGATCCAGTGTCAAGTCCTCTTCCTTAAGCAGCAGCCCGTTGAAATAATTCATGCGTTTCATATCCTTTGGCACAATCCCACTCCTCCCGGCTTTCATAGTTACAGCTTATTCAGTCTTGAACGGACTCCTCTTCGCCGGCAGACAATTCCTCCAGCACCTGGATGGCCCCGCTGATCCGTGTCATGGCATACCCCAGATTGCTGCGTTTCTCATCCAGCTCCTGCATCATTTGCCGGCCGGATTCGAGTTCTGCCTTCAGTTCCTTCATGCGCGCTTCCAATTGTTCTTTCATCATTTCATCCTCCAATTTTTAGGCACCCTGCAGGGTTGCGATTTGTTTTTGCATTCTGGCTATAGCCTTCTGCTGGTCTTTCATTACACTGGTCAGAACGGCGATGATATCCATCCCGCTGATGGCCCGCTGGTCGGGGTCGGCCAGAACGGCCGGCACCTCTTCAGCGATAAAACCAAGCGTTCTTTCCTTGGTGCTTCCTTTGTATTTAAAAGAAACCGGGTTCAGCCCGTCGAGCAGCTGCTTCGCTTCTTTGACAGGAATATCGGCGATGTTGTCCTTCAGCTCGCGTGAGGACCACCAATACATGCTGCCGTTGGCATAGACCCCGCCGCTGGCATGAAGATAAATGCGGTCCCCGGCGTCATTGGATACACCGATATCCAGCACGCAGTTTTCCCCGCTGGTCGGGTAGAACTTGATCCAAGCTGAGTCGCCGCTGCCGCCGCCGGGATCGGAAGGGAAGATAATCCCGTTATTGCCGCTGCCCGCACTGGGTAATAGGGCATTTTTCACTTCAAGGCTGCTGTGAACCGAAGCGTATGACCAGTCATTGCCGTAATTGAGCACCAGATGGCTTCCATTATCCACCAGGGCTCTGCCGGGAGCTCCGCGGCGTCCGGAATAACCGATGTAGAAGTCGGCACAGCGTACATACGCGGCAAAATTATCTGCTACATCCAGCTTTTTGAACCGCCCGTCAAAGTTGAACACATCGGTCTTGATGCTTCCTGTGATCTGCAGATCCCCTGTAATGCGGGCGCTGCCGTTCACCTGCAGGAATCCGTTCACATCCAGCTGATCCCAGACCGCAACCTTCCGTTTGCCGTCCGGGGAGGACGAGTTGCCGATCAGCATCAAGGATTTGTAGGTGGTGGTATCATTGCTGATCTCCGCCTGATTATGGGCCTGATCCGGGAATCCCGACCAGGCCGAGGTGAACCGGATCGGATTCTTGCCGCTCAGGACACGCAGCTCCCCGGCCACATCCAGCTTATCTGCCGGAGTCAGCGTTCCAATGCCTACATTGCCGGAAGCATTCAGCGAGATGTGGTCATTGGCATCATTGGAGGTGCCAATCTCCAGTGTGCAATCCTCGCCGATTCGGGGATAATATTTGATCCACGCCAGGTCTGCACCGCCGCCGCCCGGATTCGCCGGGAAGATGATGCCGTTGTGCTCGCCTTTGCCTGCACTTGGAATGATTTCCTGGGCCGCCTGCATTTTACCGTTCACGTACAGAAATCCGTTCACATCGAGGCGGTCCCAGATCGCAACCTTTCTTCCTTGTCCGGCTGACTGGTTGCCCACAATCATCAGTGCTTTATGATCGGTGATATCATTGCTGATCTCTGCACCGTTAATCTGATTGTCGGGAAATCCCGACCACGCAGAGGTGAAGCGGACAGGGTTCCTGCCGCTGAGGATACGCAGGCTGCCATCGACATCCAGGGAATCCTCCAGCGCCTTCCGGGGGCCGATTCCGACATATCCGGCCTTATTCCAGGAGAGAACCGGCCGGTCGGTCCGTGAACCGTCGCCGTTGGCCGTTCTGGTGCCCAGAACACCGCCGCTGTTCCCGAATAATACAGGCCCGTCCACCTCAGATGCGGCAAAAGGCTTCCCTGCGCCGAACCAGCCAAGACCATGCGAGCTGTCAATCGTGTCCGGGTTCGTCCCCTTAAGCCATAAGGTTGTCCCGTCCCTCAGCGCCAGATCCGCATCGCTGAACAGCTTGCCCGAACTGTTAAAGCTAACCGACGCTCCGCCCGGTGACGACAGCCTGCTGTGCCTGTGCAGCAGGTCGGCGAACTCATTCTTGATCAGGCTGTCCCACTCGTTGCCATAGGCAATTTTTTTGAGATCGGTGCCAAGACCGGCCTTGAAGCATTGATCCGCCTCCACCCACACGATCCGTGCATCATGAATGCCGCCGTCCCCCCGGTAGACCTCAAGCCCGCCATCCCGCGGTCCCGGAAACTCATAATCCGGATCATCCGTGTTGGGACTGTTGACCTCCACGAAGCTGTTCATGATCCGCATTTCACTCTGCGATTTATCCTTGCTCTGCAGAATAAGCTCACCCTGAAGCGTTAAATCTCCGGCGATGTTGAGCGCCCCGGTAAAACGGGTCTCAGGTGCCCTGACCTCCAGCACCTTGCCTTCCTGGAGCGTGTATACCGAAGGCATAGCAGCCAGCGTTTCTTCATTCAGCTCCATGTTGTCGATGCTGTCATCACTTTTTGCTTTGATAATCAGCTTCTCTGTAACCATCTTTTTGCCTGCTGCACCAGCGTAGGTCCGGAGCGGCGTGCGGGCCGCGTCACTGTCATAGTCGAAGATACATGCGCTGTCGATTACGATTCCATTGCTGTCCTTGCGCGGGACAATCCGGGCCAGAACAATATGTTCTGAGCTGTCAGGCTTCTTGGTACCGTGGCTGATCCGCCCCCGCTCCCAGATGTGAATCTTCTCGCCCTGGCCCCGTTCAATATTGCGGTCAGTGTCCATCTCTTCATAGCTGACCCAAATATAGATGGTTTCGTTGGCGTTATACTCGGACAGGTCCACCGGATTGTCGGGATGTCCCTCGTAGATGAGGATTTCCTGGCTGATGCTCTCTTTCTTCTTAGCGGCTGCATCTTCAATCACTACCTGATTCAAAGCCAGGCCATCGGCTATCTTAACCTTCATGTATTCTCCCGGATCCAGCACAGGGAGCACCTTCAGCCCGCAGACAATGCCCCAGGTATGCAGATAGCGGTTATGCAGCCGCTGCAGGCGCAAGTAAAAGTCCTGGTCCAGCTTATAATCCTCCGCATTCAGGAAGAGCCCGTCAAAGTAACGCATTCTTTCAAATTTTTTCCCCATGATTCACTTGCCTCCGTTCTCTATTCTCTAATCCTCTGTCATACCCCCGAGCAAGGTCTCCATTCCAACACGTCCGTACACTCCCAGGCACATTTTCGGAACTTCAATATTCAAGCTGGAATTGGTGTAAAAAGGTTTTTCCTTCCGGATCACCTCTTGCAGGATTTGCACTTTGTTCTGCAGGATGCTCCGGCTGTATGCGGGAAGGATGACATGAACGGAGAAATAGCTCGGCTCTGCCGCCCCCACCATTGTATTAATTCCCACACGCTGCCCAATACCGCAGCGGACAGGCTCTTCGTAATCATGGATCTGAATGGCGGCCTCTTCACCCGCATAGACCTGCAAATATTCCGCGAGCCCATCCAGCGTTCCGCGTTTTTTGTAGAGCTGGACAATGCTGCTGATCAGATTGCGGTTGACGGTGCTGCGGGCCGCAGGAAGCGGGAGAATCTGCATAGGGGCAAGCGCACAGTCCCGGTTGTCCTGTTCCCCGTCATATTCCACACCTTCCGCAAGCTCCAGTCCTACCCAGCCTGCGAGCCAGGGCAGAAACTGGGCAGGGGCCGTGCCGGGATCAAAATACTGATGCATTCCATCCAGCAGTGCTTCAATCCCTACCGACTCTTTCCCGGCCGCTCCTGTTTTACCGGAGAGCATGGCTTCAAAGGCCTTCAGGAACCGGCCCAGAAAAAATTGTTCGTCCGATTCCCCTGCTTTCTGCTGAAACACTCTTGGAAGGTACTGCACATAGCTATAATCGTTCTGGCTGCTCACGATTCCACCTCAACTTTCAGGTCTTTCAGCTTAAATAACTGGAACGGCAGCAGATCGGGAGAGTCCAGCGCCACACTCGTTACATGGTCGATTCCAGATATGCCTTCTACGAGATGATAGAGATCAGAGGCGTACAGCTTTCGGCCCGGAAGCCAGCCCCGGCCTTGCTCTCCTCCGCTGACCGGGTCCAGAAAACGCGTAATGCTGCCGGTAACTGTGCTGCCGATACTTTTGTCCTTGGCGGAAACGACCATCTCGATCACGATATCCCGGTAATCGGGCTCGACCACATGGACACGCGTGGTCAGCAGCTTGCGGGCGTCCAGATAAGCTTTGACGCTCTGCTTGATCTGCGTCATTTCTCTCAGCAGGTCCTTCTGGTTATCCGTCTGCAGAATCAATACCACAGAGACATGGCCGAATGCCTCTTTGTTCACTCCGGTGCCGTTCTCCATATCTGTGTTAATGAGACAGAGGGTGCGCACCGCAAGGTCGGGATACGTGTCCAGAATGCCCGGGATATCCAGCAGGCTCTGCTTGGCCAACAGCTGGAAATCTGCCGCCGTCACGGCTCTGTAGCACTCCGAGAACTGCTTCACCCCGCGCCGTATCCCGCTGGTCAGCTCCTCCTCTTCTGCCAGAGTAACGCCCAGCAGCTTGAGAAACTGCAGCTGGCTCTCTTCCGTCACCTGGTCAATCCGGTAGAGAACCATTTCGCTGAACCATGCAAACAGCTCTATCAGTGTGATGCCGGGGTCGGAGGGATTATAATTCGTCCAATCCGGATCGTAGAGCGGGATCAGCGTTTTGGCATCCGCCACTAGCTCATCAAAGCCAAGATCATCCAGGTTGGGTACTGGAAGCGGCATGGGTTCTTCCTCCTTTGTTGTATAAGCTTTAAGCTCAACTTATACAGGTTATTTTCTTATGGCTGCTCCTCCGGAAAACAATAAGGGCACCGTGCCGCCGTCCCGGGTGCAGCCCCAAGGCCGGTCAGAAACTTCCGGTTCTCCTTGAGGATGGCTGCAAGCCGGCAGTCTTCCGTGGTTCCGGTCAAATCATGAAGCAGGCCTGTGTTCTTATCCAGAAGATATGGGAAGATGTGCTCTTCCGGCTTATTAATCAGATGCGTCCCGCCATAGATCAGTTCGTCCTCCTCAAGGAAGATATTGTCCGAGTGGATGCTATGGATCTTGAGCGGGGTGGTGTTGACATACTCATCGGTCTTGCTTAAGAAGACAATATCCTTCGGCTCAAACACGGCGATTTTCACAAAAAACGAAACAGCACCTGAAGCCAGCCCGTTAAGAATATAGGTGCGGACTGTTAAATCATCGGTGATGTCATATTCAAGGTCGCTGCCTTCAGGATAGCTCCGCTCCAGCGGTTGCCCGTCCAGCGTCTGACATTCCAGGATGTCCCCGTCGATGGATGCGACGATCAGCCCGACCGGCTCATAGGTTCTGTAGCGGAGCCTGATCACTCCATTCTCCTTGAACCCCTTAAGCACCAGCGATTTCACTTCGCTCCCGGGCTCAACCCGCTCGGCAAGCGCAAATTGAATGGAATTGTCGTCAGAACGGACCGCACTGTATTTCGGGTAAGCTGCCAAAGGTTTATAAGGCCCGCTCTCCAAAGGTTCAAGACTTACCGTAAAGCACTGCACCGAAGCCTTGATGGCAATGCTGGATACATAATCGACACCCGGTGTATTCTTGATCACAGCATATACCTCGGATATATACAGGTTCTGTCCCAGCTCCCAGCCCGCAGCCCCGTCTCCGCCATTGAGGGGATGAAAAAACTGCTTCAGGTTGTCGATGATCCGTCCCTCCGCCACCTTCCGCTGTTCTGCCGAGGTGAACGCTACAGCGGCTTCCACTCCGATCCGCACATAATCCGGGCCGATTACTTCAATTCCCGGGTCGCTCGTGTCCAGTGCCGCCGAGATGCGTTCGCACAGATAGGCTTCAATTTCACTGAGCAGTTCCTGACTGGGGACCGGCTTTGGCTCGTCCGTTTCCGGCACCACAATGATTGTGGCTGTGCCCGGGACGAATTCCAGATCACGGTTCATGGCGCTCAGGCATTTCACCTTGGCAATCTGGGGCATCGCCTCACGCACCAGCCACTCTATGTCCCCGGCGGTAACGCCTCTGTCCCAGCTTTTCAGCGTATGCGGCCCGCGGATTTGAGCCTGCTCCGCCGCCTCCTGGTCAAAGCCGCCGTCCGCCGCCACCGGATTCGTCACCGAATCCAGCCAGCTGAAGCTGTCCCATATCTTGGTTACCGCTCCTGCAGCAACATTGCCGGCTGCTCCGCCGCCATACTTATAATCGCACTCGATGTTGTCGGTCCCGGTCGGCGGGATCATCCCGTTCCTTCCGTCCCCGAAGATGATCGTCCCGCTGCTTCGGTCCAGCATATAGTGCCTTCCGTCCGAGGCGGACAAGGCAAAAGTGTCGACTTCCTCCCACAGCACCCACTCGCCTTGCCCCGGTGCCTCCCGGACCCGAAGGCTCTGTCCAGGCAGCACAGGCGTCTTGGATAATTGGAAGCTCTGGTTCTCTTCGCCGTTGCTGGAGCCCGGAATCTCACCGGCAACCGAATTGGAATTGCGGGCCCATACCGCATTAGCAAAGATGGCATCTACCTGGGGAAAGATCTCAAAACGTCCCTCATCCAGCCGGGCACGGATCCAATATTGCTCTGTTCCGAACAGCGGGCGTTTAGCGATATCCGCTGGAACGGCAAACTGCAGAATCTCCCTGCGGGTGAAGCCCCTGATCTCGTCATTTACACTTAACGTCAGCCATCTTCTGCCGTCCCAGTACTCCCAGGCCACAACCGGACGCCTCAGCTGTTCCCCGGTTAACGGAAAAAAGAGCGATACCGGCAGATCGCTGATGTCACGGTCAAAGCCCAGATAGAACGTAGGCTCAAGCTCTGCACAAGGGTAAAAGGGTTTGAAATATTCCCCTTCCGCCAGACAGGCAGCCGTTTTGTCCGCAAAGCTGAAATTATTCTCCGTAAGCACCGTTTGCGGGTGCCCCTCCAGCGTATGGCTGTAAGCAATGCTGAGCCTGCGGATGGAAGGCGGAGCATAGGTTGCTTGTGTAACCTTCAGCTGGGCTACCTTGATGGTTCCCTCCCCGAGCTTGACCTCTTCATCCTGGTATTCATATTTCGCTTCCTCGCCATAATTCCCGCCGGTGATGCGGGCACGGATCCAGTAGCGCTCTTCCCCGTTCAGCGTCAGCGGCTTGATCCCCGGACACTGGAAGCTGAGCATTCCACTGGCGGTAAGGCAGGCGCTGCTGCGCGTACTGCCGGCTGCAGCCGCAGCTTCTCCGTCCAGCGTCTCTTCCAGGCTGCCGATACCGAGCCATTCCTTGCCGTTCCAGTACTCCCAGCCGAGTCTCACATAAGGGGTATCCGGCAGCTTGCTGATTTCCGGATCAGACAGCTCAATCTTCAGCGTAATCCGGGAACCCGGTTTGGAGAAGGCTTCACTGCAGGCGATATAGAAGGTGTCGTTCACCTTGGGCTTGTCCCCAAAAGGATAATAATCCTTGCTCATATCCAGCGGAGTGCCGTTGTTGACCGCCATATCCGGCGTCAGCGGCACCGGGCTCACCAGCTTAAGCTCCAAGCGGATATCTTCGATATCCGGCATCAGCGCGGCGGCGGTAATGGGTGTCTTCAGCTCGGCAAATATCCACTTATTGGACCATTCCCGCATATGCTCCGCCTGCTCATAACCGGCAATCGTCTTCGCATGAACTCCGGACAGGTGATCGAACTGAACCACCGCCCTCCAGGCAGAATCCTCCTTAATCCCGGCCATTGACGGCGAGAGCTGTACGGTATTCCCCTCCTCATCGAAGCAGAACCAGTCCATATCGGGCAGACCCCCGGTCCCTCCTGGCGTATCCGCAGCCACAGCCAAAGCTGCTTCCGGCTTGTTGAAATAAACCGACAAGCGGCTGCCCGCTTCTTCGAACCCGAGCAGCTCCGAATGTCCCAGGTACAGCCTGTGAACCACCGTCGAGTCGCCTCTGAACAATTTGGCCTTTTGGCCGGAGGGCTCCTCAGCAAAGAGATAATCCTGATTGCTCCACTGGTCTTCCTGGGGATCCAGGCTTACGGCCCTGACCAGCCGGGGCTGGATGACCGTCAAATCCTTTTCGGTTTCAAAAACCACCTCTGCCTGATTCTCGGGCTGGGCGGATACCCGGGTCCCAGCCGGAATCGTGCTGACGGTATCCGCATCAGGCTTCTGCTTAAAGAGCAGCGGGACTTTGGCTGATCTGGGCGGTGTCGGATGAATGCCGATCAGATTCAGAAAGGATATGAAATTTTTCTCGGGCGCCTTGTTCAGCCGGCCGATGACTTTGCCCATCATTTGGGTGAAAATATGGACCAGAGCATCCGCCTTCTTGTCTGCTTCCAGCTCCGTCAGATCCGTCCATTCCCTGCTGCAGTATTGGTAGATTAAGCGTCTTAGCTCCGGAACCAGCTGTTCCTGATTCCGCTTGTCAATGGTAGGCACTTTGTTTGGCATTATTTCCCCACGCTTTCAAGGAAGAATGGATAGACCAGATTATATTTGCTGTTGCTGGCCCTGATCGAATAGTCAATGGACACCTCCAGTTGAGACTGGTCGGAGCGCGGTGTGACGGTAATATCGTCCACTTCGATCCGCGGCTCCCAGTTCTGCAGCGCTTCTTCAATAAAGCTTCGCAGCAGCGTAGCGGTGCTCATGGTATTAGGCGAGAACACCAGCTCGTTCAGCCTGCAGCCGAAATCCGGCCGCATGACCCGTTCGCCGCGGGCGGTTGAAAGGATCAGGAGGATCGATTCCCGGATGGAATCTTCTCCATCTGAAGAATTGATGTTCCCTCTCTGGACGGCGAAGGGATATTTCCAGCCCCGTCCCAAAAAATCTACGACTTCCATAATTCAGCCTCCTATTAAGACCGTTCCTGCCGCAACCACCTTGCCTACCGGCAGGTCGGCCGAATCATTGCATGTCAGCGCCGGATCGCTGTGTCTGGCGGCCATTTTTCCGTTGATTTTTACGCTAGCGCTTCCGGCGATGATTTTCCCCTGATTGGTCGGAGGCTTTTGAAAAGGGCCTCCCTGCGGAACATGTGCCGGTGTATTCGTGGCTGTGGAATCCACTGTAGCTGCCGGCTGCCCCATTATTTTGACATTGGCGCTAAGCGCGCCGTCCAGAATGCCCGTAAAAGGATGGGGCAATGGCGTCGGAACGGGCGCAGGACCGGCAGGAAGCATCACGATATGCGTATCGGTGGCCAGAATGCGGTCTCCTTTTTTCGCAGCAGGCTGTCCCATAATGAAGCTCCTCTCTAATTGATATTGACCGTAGCCCCTTTGATCGTCATGCTGGCTGCTGCTTTGACATCCATCCCCGCCGAAGCTTCAATCCTGGTGTCCGCCGATGATTTCATTTCAATCGTTTTCGCGGAGAGGGACAGCTTCCCGCCGGGGGCGGATATTTCGATATCCTGTCCAGACAGAACCGACAGCTTATTCCCTTTGGAATCTATGACGATTTTGTTCTTCCCCGATTGATCCATGATCTGGATCTGCTCGGCGCCGCTTTTGTCATCCAGCTTGATGACATGACCTTTGGCGGAAGTAAGCGTGATGTTCTCTTTCCCCTCGGTATCGGCAAACTGCAGAATATGCCCGCTGCGGGATTTGAACATCCGGATATTATTTTTGCCGTCCTTGTTAGTCTCCGGCGGTGTATCCTTTCCGTTCCACAAGGACCCGATCACATAGGGGCGGTTGACATCTCCATTCTCAAAAACCACCAGCACCTCATCATCCACTTCAGGCAGACAAAAAGCCCCCCGCTCCTTTCCGGCCATCCATGAAGCCATCCGGGCCCAGTTGGATTCCGCCATGCCCATCAGCGGGATCTTTACCTTGACCCGGCCGGGACCGGGTTTATCCGCATGGTTCGCGGAGTTATTGTTAATGACAATCCCCACCATCACTCCGAAGATCCGTCCCTCGTTAACCATGCTGTCGGCAAAATTAGTAATTCCAGGTCCCTCATTCATAGGCCAGTCCTCTTTACCTTAAAAGTCGTTGTATAGCCCTTGCTGTCTATCTTGTGAACCGTGGATACAATATAGTAAATACCGCTGAAGCGGTCGCCCAGGCCGAGCAGCTTCACCGTCTGGCCTGCCCGGAGCAGCGGATTCCCCCAGCACATGCCCTCCCCGGCGATGAAGTCGCGCAGGCGGCTGTTGTAGGCGGCGGAAGCCAATGTTTTGGCCTCGCTCATATCGAGCAGATGCTCCGCCATGATGGCGATCGGCGATTCCTCAATGGCTTTGGCGCTTAAGGAGAAGCCGGATTCTGTGCCGCCCATCTTGGTCGTCTCGTCTCCAGTCTTCGCTTCAGCTTCCAGCGCCTTCTTCTCCTTCACGTCCCAGCCCTTTACCTTCACCTTGCTCCCCCGGGTAAGGGCCCTCAGCTCCAGATTCAGCCGTTCAAAATCCTTCTTGAAACTCATCTCCGGCAGACCGGGCGCTTTCACCGACCTTGACTTGACGAAATACAGCTTCTTGTCGTCCACATAAAGCTCATAATCGAGCATAGCCGCCCGTTCCAGCAGAAACTCATAATTGCTCTGATTATTCTGGAATATGTAGGGATACACGGTTCCGGTATCGTCTACCACAGGGGTCAGTCCATGCTCTTTGGCGATTTCCGAAGCGATGTCGCTGTCCTTTTTCTTCAGAAAAGCTTTGCTTCTCGTCCCCATACGAAGCCTGTGCAGCAGGTCGTACCCGCGAATGTCCAGCACGGAATGCTCCGCAAAATTCAGATCCAGCGCGGTAATCTCCCCGCTGATCATCGGCTGGAGCTTGTCGAGTCCAAGTGAAAGCTTCACCTTGTCCCCCGGCTTGATACTCTTGAGATCGGTGCCCCGCCACATGCCGCTCCCGGAATTGACCATATTCATCTGAATGGAAAATATTGCCGGAAGGTTAATCTCATCTTCCAGCGTGACTCCCTCCACCGCCGCGGCCAGCTCTGCGGACAGCTTGCTTCCATTCAGCTCAACCTTATAATTCGCTACACTGGTGCCCATGCAATCCCCGCCTTAATCCGGGATGACCAAGGTTCTCCCGATATCGTTTTTTCCAGGAAAGCCGATTGGATTGACAATCTTGTTCAGCTCGGCAATCCTGCGCCACGCCAGCGGCTCCTTCAGCGCTTCATTTGCGATCAGATCCAGCCGGTCCCCGCTTTTGACTACCCACAGCTTCCGGCAGGCATTCAGACCCCGGTTGTCTTCGACGGTTTTGTCCGACTCTTCCGTGATGAAGGTAACATCGAGCAGAGAGCGGACCGGCGTGCCGTTCTCCATAAACATCGTGAACTTCTGCTCGATCTTGCTGAGAAGGCCGCGGTAGGTAAATCCTCCCCAGACAAACAGGCACACCGGCGGTTTTTTCGTGTTTTTCCCGCTTACTTTGGGGTCAAGCAGCGAGGTTAGCAGCTTGGTCTTCTTGCGCACATCCGTGCGCTTCTCATAAGTGTCATAGAATAAAGAAACCTTGAGTTCAGGGGTTTCCGTGATTTGAAATTGCTTGTTGTTCTTCTCCCCGGTATATTTCCCTTCGAAGGAAACGGTGTACTCATTGGGGTTGAACATCACCTCAATGGCGCCAACGGGCATATCCAGAGGAATAATCTTTGCTTTTTCCGCCATTATCTAAGCCCCCTCCGATCCTTGCGGATCGCCATTTTCTTTTCGAGCACCTGATAGACCCGTTCAGCCAGCTGATTCAGCTCCGCAGTATCCATTTTTGCAGCAGGGGCCGCTGCCTTGGGGAAAGACTGGGATGGAGGCGGTGCAGACCGTTCCTGAAAAATCGGCTCCGGCCACTGCTGAACCGGCTCCGGCCGTGCAGCCTTGGGTGCTGCAGGTTTCCGCAGAATAAGGCTGCTGTATCTGCCTGCGGGCTGAAGGAATTCTTCCTGCTCAGGCCCGGCTGTGATAAGCCTGCCTCCGGGACCTCTTCCCAGCGGAGCCGAAGGCACCGCTTGCCCCTTGGCTGTGTGGATCAAGCCATTCTGTGGTGCAACTGAAAGTAAGCTCCCTGTATGTGCTGGCCGCGAAGCGCTGCTTAACCGCGCGGAAGAATACCGCTGAACCATCGGCTGGAGTTCTGTCGGAACCGCAAGAAGCTGAAGGGGCATGACATCAGGCTGCTGCAGCCTATTATCCACTGCAGCAGGCTCAGCAAGCAGCGGGTTCAGATGTTCAGATCGGCTCTTAAGCTCATCCAGCGCAGCCGCCAGTCGCTGACCTAAGCCCAGGTGAAGATTGGGGCTTATTAAAGGCCGGGAGCCTTGACTTGGCCTGAAGGATGGATCGTTAAGCTGTGCTTCCGCAGCTGTCCCGGCTGAGCCTGAGACGGCCCCGCGATGGCTCAACAGCGCCATTGTTGGCGGCCCGGCCTGCTCATACCGGTTCGCCGCCGGTTCAAGCTTTTGCCTCAAAGGCTGCTCAATGCTTACTGTGTCAGCGCTTTGATGCAGGATGTAGGTCCGCAGCGTCTGCAGCTGGCCATGGGCTGCGGGCAAATGCTGAGGTGCCCTGCCAGTAAGGGATTCCCCCTGCCGGGAGTCTCCGGAATACGGCACAAGCGGGCTTCCAATGCGCAGCCCTGTCAGATCCGTTCCATCCGGTGCCGCTGCCGGCATTGGCGGAAGGTACGTCAACGGCGTATCACCAGTCCGTTCCTGATTACTCACAGCTACCTGAATGGTTACGGGCTCTACTGCACTTTCAGCTGGATCAAGTGTGCGATATCCCCTTGTTACAAGACGTCCGGTGTTTTTCTGCTTCCACACTCTCTCCTGTAAGCCATGGATGAGGTTCTGGCTCCCGGCTGTTCTCAGATAGGAGGCAGGACTGCCGGTTCCATCTCTACCGCTGCCCTGAATGGTGTGCTGCCTACGGTTTACTGTCCCCGGACCCGTCATAACCTGCGTTTTGGGAGGATCAATGTAATGATGAATATGCATTTCCTTAACAGGATGTATGTTATGAATAACCGTATCAGCAGGCTTGACTGCTTCCGGCTCCGCGGACAGCAAATGAGATTGCCGCAGGATCAAGCTCTGAAACCGGCTCCGCCATCGGGTCATGCCGTACTTCCCCAGAATGGCCTGGACGAAATCCATTTGCTTGCTCCCGATCATTACCGGTACCTGTACAGCCCGTTATGGGTCAGGACCAGACTTTCCACTGCCACCGCACTGCTGCTGGCGCTGAATACCGGTCCTTCCCACTTGATGGGACAAGCCTCGATAAAGTTCCACCACACCTTTGGCGTGCCGGAATGATCCAGCAGGCAGATGGATCCGCTGCGCCGTTTGACCACTCCATTGACCACATTTTGATACCAGTTCCACAGATATTCGTCGTTCGTGACCCCGTTTTTTAGCGTCAGATCTGCGTATTTGGTCTGTCCGAGGAACACAAATTCCTTATGATTTTCCCCGCCGAACGTTTTGCGTTCCACCTGGGTCTCAATACTAAGACCGGAAACCTCGGAGAACCCGGCGACGGATATCCCGTCAATCTCCACAATGAAGTTAAAGGCAAGATAGGGATCTTCCCTGTAACCGGGCACCCAATTGCTTTTCGCACCGATATTTAAAATATTTGCCTTCATGTTATCCTCCTAAGCCTCAAAGAAGTTCTTCTTCTCTTCCCCGCCACCCAGCTTTTGGTTGATTTTGCTGACTTCACTGCACCAGCGGTCCCGTTCAGAATGCTCCAGATTCAGCACAGCTGTATAGTCCCAATGCAGATAGTAGGTTAGAAAGGCTACCTCCTCGTAGAGGCGGTCAAGGGGGTAGCCGACTATTCCCCCGGCGATTCCAGTTCAAGCTCAAACGGCTGCTCACATTTGGGGCATTTGGTATGAACCGTATTGGAACCGTTCTGGTTAATCCGGTTATACATATCCTGCAAATAAGCAAAATCCGAAGTGTACAGCTCTTCAATCACTCTCGGTGTGATCATGCTAAGCCCGCCCAGGCTGGTTACCACTCTTGAGAGCAGAATCACCGTCAGATAAGCCGGGTTCTGCTGGACCCGGGAATCCCGGAGCGGTGTAATTTCATCCGCAGCGGTTGCCAGACGCATGGTGCCCTGCTTATGCAGCGTGCCTGCTTCATCCACATATCCTTTGGGCAGCGTAAAGCTGAATTCAGTTTGCAAAAGTTCCATGATCTCCCTCGCTTCTTCTTCTGAAAATTCTTGTGCTTTTACTTCCGTCCAGCATCCCCAGCAGTGAATTTGATCCCCATACCGTCCGTATAATGTTTTGGCGTATTGCATCAAATTCTAAGTGAGAATGGGGAGAGGAAGCTATTTCACTCTGCGCACACCTTCATGCACCAGCTCCATCGATTCGACAGAGACTTCGTTCCCCTTGGCGCTTAATGCGCTGACATCATATTTGATCGGCCAGGCTTCAAGGATATCCCACTGTGCCTTGTCATTGCCCTCTTCATCCACCAGGATGATCGACAAGCTCTTGCGGTTCTTCAGTGCCCCCTTGTCTTCAATCGATTTGCGCCAGTTGTAGAGCTCCAGGGAATCGGTAAGACCTTTTTTCAGGGTGATGTTCCCGAATTTGGTCAGTCCCGACAGCTTGCGTGCATGCGGAGCATCTATGCCCTCGCGGTAGTCCACAGCTTCTGTAGAGGTATCCGGAATTGTCGCGTCAGCAAATGCTGCGGTTTGAATGCCGTCAATCACAACGCGGAAGCGGTAATTGCGGTAGGGGTCCAATCTTTTGCCGGTTGCCATAGAATAAATCTCCTCTCAATCTCTTATTTGGATAGGGTTTTTTGGCTGACCCGAATGACTACGAATTCCGCAGGCTTGACCGGTGCCACGCCGACTTCAATAATCAGCTGGCCGGCATCCCGCACAGAAGGAGGATTGTTCTCCTCGTCCACTTTGACGAAAAAGGCTTCTTCCTGCGTAGTCCCGTACAAGGCTCCGTCTCTCCAGACCCTGGTCAGGAAAGCAGTCAGGTTGCGCTTCACCTTGCCCCACAGGCTGGGATCATTCGGTTCAAAAACAACCCATTGGCTGCCCTCATCCAGCGATTCCTCGATATACATCAGCAGGCGCCGGACGTTGACATAATTCCATTCGGAATCGGAGGACAGGGTTCTGGCCCCCCATACGCAAATGCCTTCCGGCAGGGAGCGGATCACGTTGATGCCGTCCGGATTGAGCAGCTCCTGCTCCGCTTTGGTGATGATCTTCTCAATGCCAACCACGGAATCAAGGTAGCCGTCCGTTGTGCCTGCGGGTGCTTTGTGGACACCGCGCACGGAATCGACATAAGCATAAGTACCGGCAATTGCGCCTGACGGCGGCACGAGCTTTTGCTTGCCTGTGAGCGGATCGTTAATGTAGACCCATGGATAGTACAGGGCACCGTAAGAGGTGTTGAACGAATTGCCGGAATAGTTGCCTGCACCTTCCTTGAAATCCTTGACTTCCAGCGGGCTCAGCCCGTGTGGAGGGTCAACAATGAAGATGCAGTCCTTTCTCAGCTTGCAGTAATTGAGCATGTCCAGGATCGTGCCCCGGCTGTAGGCCATATCCGCAAGGTCCGGAGCAGCCACAATGTTGATACCGTCAATAGTGTCAAAGGCGTGGATACCCGCCCGGCTGGCTGAATCCCCCAGGAAATCGATCGGAGACATTCCGTTCACACCGCCGCTGAGCGACAGGGCAGCTTCGTTGAAGGCCGGTGTTTTTTCCATGTTTTCCAGAATGGTCAGATCGACCAGCGGCTTCACACTGACAAAAGCGGAAACCTGATTCACCTTCTCCTCAAAATTGATCAGCAGCATGTTATCGAAAACCTCAACGATTTTGCCGTCTTCATCTTCTCCGGTGTACTCATCGTTGAAGTTGCTGTCCAGAAAATACTGCACAACCATTTTGAAGCCAAATTGCTGCTTGTTGGAGGACTGGCTGATCTTCACCGAAATCCGGTTGCCCCATTTGCCTTCCGAGCGTGCAACCACCTTGAACAGGTCCAGGTTATCCGTATCCCTGATGGTTAGCGATGCAGGCTGAATATCCTTAGAAGCCGCTCTTACCACGTAGCAGGAGGTGCCTCCTTCCGCAAAAAAGTTATACACGGCATAAGCCAGATAGCCATTCGGGATAAATTGGCCGAATTCATTGACGAATTGGCTCCAATTCGTGACCAGCACCGCTTTGCCGATTACACCTTTTTCTGCGATCCCAACGAACGCCCCTACAGATGTGCCTACGCCGGCAATCGGCTTGACACCGCTTGAGACTTCCTCTACATACACGCCTGGCGATAAATAATTTGCCATCTCATACCCTCCTAAAAGTTTTGTCTGCTTATGCTTCCACGAATTTACATCAGGCAAAACTCGCTTCGAAAGCATATGCCTAAGGTTTGTCCGCAGATGCTTCTTTTGCAGCATCTGCTGAATTTTGCGGAAAATCCGCTTTTTATGGATGCCTTGCAGCGGGTCCCCTCCATGAATCACTCCTTTCAAAGAAGAAACCTGGGCCTGTCTATTTAAATGGGGTGAATGCCCAGATCCTTTACCTGAACCCGTGGAATGATGATCTTCTTATCCGCAGGCAGCCTTACCGGCGATACCAGATAAGACAGGCTCACCTTAGCCGGCTTCCCGGGAAAAACCTCCCACAGCTGCTTAATATCCTGAATTGTCAGGTTGTTATAGGAGATCCGGATCTTCTCATTGCCGCACCCGGCAAGATTTCCTCTCAGATCGGAGCCGCTGAGCACCGGGTGCTCATGGAACAGCTGAAAGATTCTGCCCAGTATAAGCTGCTCGGTTTCTCTGTCCTTGGCATACGGGGTGAGCAGATAATACAAATCCAGATAAGCCGGCGGATACAAGAACTCGTTCGTGCCGCCGATCTCTTCCTTCTCACTGTTGCGCATGCTCGGGCTGTGGCTCAAATAATAGAGGCACATCGAAAGCTTCATCGTTGAACTGTCAATATCGCTTGGAGAGCCGAAGCTGATGAAGCTGTCATCGTTCAGCTCAGGCACATTTGCCTTCAGCAGCGCCTTCAGGCTGGTGCTGACATCTCTTATTACCGTACCGGTATCCACGGCCATGCTTATTTCACCTCGATCAGTTTGTGATACGGGGCATAATCCGATTGCAAAAAGGTTCTGCCCAGCTTGAGATATTCCCGCTTGGCGGCCAGCATGATCTGCTTCATCCCGATGGGACAGCCCTCATGCGCGGCGTAAAAAGCGGCGTTCAAGGCAATGTTCTTGATATTGCCGCCGGCCAGAATGAACTTGTCGGCCATGAAATCATAGTCCATGTCGGGATCAAGCGGCGCTCCCCGGGGGAACATCCCCCGCCAGATCAGCCCGCGCTGCTTTTTTTCCGGGAACGGGAACTCCAGCTTGAAATGCAGTCTGCGCGCAAAGGCATCATCCAGGTTCTGATTCAAATTGGTCGCCAGAATCACGATCCCCGTATACTCCTCCATCTTCTGCAGCAAATAGCTGATTTCCACATTCGCATACCGGTCATGGGCATCCTTGACCTCTGAACGTTTGCCGAACAAGGCATCTGCTTCATCAAAAAAGAGAATGGCGTTGGAGGTCTCGGCTTCGTCAAAAATCCGCGACAAATTCTTCTCCGTCTCCCCGATGTATTTGCTCACAATCTGCGAGACATCGATTTTGTAGATTTCCAGGTTCAGCTCCGTCGCGATCACCTCGGCTGCCATTGTCTTCCCGGAGCCGGGCGGGCCGGAAAACAGGATGTTAAGCCCCCTGCCCAGAGACAGCCGTCCTGCGAAGCCCCACTCTCCATAGACTAGCGGGCGGTATTTCACCTGGCGGCAGATTTCCCGCAGCTGGCTTAGCTGCTCGTCAGGGAGCACCAGCATGTCCCAGGTATACATGGCGCGGATCTTCGTCGCCAGCGCCTGGATTTTGCGGCTGGACTGGAAGTAGCACGCCTGGTACAGGTCGCTCACGCTAACCTCGGCCCCGCTGGAGCCATTCCATACGGCGATATTCTCGCCACCGGCCAGCGCGGCCCGGATCTGTCCGGCAGTAAAGCGGAAGCTGCCGCTGAAATCTGCCAGATCCATCTGTGGAGACAGCCGGTATTCCTGACCGAAGGTGGCCCACGTCTGCTTACGCTCTGCCTCATCGGGAATAGGAAAGTCAATCTGCATGAAATTCAGTTGCACCCCGGTGAAGCTTATTCTCCACTGTGCTTCCCCAAGGATAAAGGTTAGCGGCACATAAGCCTCCAGCATCTCCATCAAAAGCCGCCGTTTCAGCAGGTGGCGGTCATCCTCTGTCACTATGCTATCGAAGCCTGTGAAGCAAAGGGCCGCGTTCTCCAGCAGCGTATGCCGTCCAAGCAGCCTCAGCATTTCGCTGAAATCCGCCTCGGAAAGCAGCAGCTTGTCCATGTCAGCAACCAGCAGGGATAATCCCAGCTTGCCGCAGACCTCTCTAATGCCGCTCAGCTTCCCTTCTTCGTCCGGGCCGCTGCAGTACAGCAGGCTGCCGGCTTTGCGTTCTTTGCCGCTGCCGTAATGCTTCACGAACCGCAGCAGGTTCTGCTCCAGCTCTTCGGGAAAACGGGCATGCGGCGGAATCGCCAGAGTACTAAGGCCTGCTACCTTCGCCAAGCGCTCATCCAGCACCTCATAGCCGAGCAGCATATTCACCGTCCAATCCTCCAGCTTCAGGGGTCTGGCAATCAGCGGTATGCGGCTGTCACCGTATTCCCCCCTCCGCTCCAGCAGGAGCTTCATCAGCGGCGCATTCACGTCAAAGAGCAGACGTGCCGAAAGTCTCTCTTCTGCTGACCCAGTAAACAATCTCAGAACAAAGCCGGCCGTAGGACGCTGATCCGACATATCATTCTGCAGAAAAGCGTAAATGCGCTCATATTTCCGGTCCAGCTCAGGCGCGAGGCAAGCCACAAGGATACTAACCTCAAGCCCGGACAGGTTCAGCGAGTCAGCCACCTGCGGCAGCATCAGCTGGACCTCTTGCCCGCTGCTGGCCTCCAGCCTGGCAGCGATGCGCTGCTCCAGGTGTCCGGCCTTAGTTGTTAGATGCTCTTTGTCATCTTCTTCTGATGACTCAGCATTCAGCAAGCTGCGGATCTCCTCGTTCATGAGAACCAGCTCAGAGTCAAGCTGCGGAGCCTCAAGCATTCTGAGCTTGAGCCGAAGATCCAGAAGCTGCAGCTCCTCCGCCAGATGCTCGTAGTTGGAGGTGTAGGGTTGAGAGGGTTCGCTGCTCTCCTGTTCAGGAGAGGTTTTAGAAACCAGAGTATGAGCGGGCGTTGGATCAAGGACAGGTTCAGCTTCTCGTTCCGCACACCCGGCTTCCGGTGTTTCCTGACGAAAGGTTCTGGCCAATTTTTTGAATTTCATCGCCTGTTTATGTCCTCACTCTATATTTTCTTGTTCATATATAAAGTAAGTTTGGGGAGGGGGTTTACAACTGGGTGGGAAGAATAAAATATAGAGATTTTAGAAATGTTTTTTCATTCCGTTATTTAAGAGATTTATTATCTGTTTTTCTATTTAGTAGGAAAACAAGAAGGCTAATCATGGTCGAATCGAACCATAATCAACCTATTTGTAATAGCTAAACGAATGTACTATCTTTCTTCTTTACAAAGATATAAATAATCACCGAATTCAGGAACCACCGTCCAATTATTATCCACACTACCTTGACTTTCACGTTCTAAAACTTTCCCAGTACTAAAGTCTCTTTTCTCCATCGCAATATAACCATTTTCTTTAAAGCCAAAGATCATAGTGCTAAATGGTTGCCCATCATCAGTTAATACTGCTGTATAAGGTTGATGTTGCTGATGATGTAAATGTGCCTTTTCTTCATCTAAAACATACCATGCTTTCCTCATCAAGAATTTTCTCAGAAATACTTGGAACATCCTGAACAGAAACTTCTAAATATAGTTGACCTTTTAGTCTCCTTCCCTTTAAAGCATTTGGGTTAAACGTCCCGTTCCGCTGTAGAATATTTTATGGGCTAAAGAGATTCATTTAAATAACCAATCACACCTAACGGCCTAGTTTATATTAGATCGAGACTCTGGTGCATGTTACATTGGAGTCACCTATCTTTTTATCTACTCTCATATGAGAAATAATACTTCGTAAATCTATCTTTTGATGGAGCTCATTTTTAGCTCTGCACACAATAGATAACAAAAAAAGGTCAATCCATGGTAGTATCTAACCATAATTGACCTTAAAATAATAATAAAAACCACCATAATCTTTTTCAATCCACTAATTCAAGATAATACTTGTCATCCTTTTCTATTTCAATTAAGAAATCTTTAAGCGAACCTGCAATCTGAATATCATAATAATATATTGGATTATTACTACTTTCATTTAGATCGATTGACATCAACGCTGTTTCATTACCTTCAAAAAATATCAGTTTGTCAACTTCGAATTCTTCGTAAATTTCTATATCAGGATAATATTTATAATCATTCTCCCTCAATCGAAAATCCCTTATAGAATAAGGATCCATAATTCGATTTACATTATTTTCAGAACCTTTTATAAATCCGTAACCAACTTCTAAAAAGAATTTTTTTAATTCAATAGGAATTCTTAAATTCAGGGCTTTCTCCATGCTATTAATCTCATTCTCAGTTACTGGATAAAAAGTATTATTTGAATTTCTCTTTATGAATTCATAATTCATTACTTCGCACCTCCGCTAAATAAACTATTTGCTGGTGAACCTGCTCCATGGATACCACCTTGATGTTCATCAGGAAACTTTGCTGGATGCATATTCCACCACTCATGCTCTCCGCCAAAACTATTTTCAATGATATGATGCGCATCATATTTATCACCTTTTTTCCTGATAACTTTCCCTGTATTTTCTGAGATGATATCCTCTTCATAAGTGGGCCATTTCTGACCTGTTTTCGATTCCCATTCTTTAATTACTTCATCTCTTACTTTATCAAATTCCTTTCTGTTCTTAGCCGTTTGCTTAGCAGACTTTTTTGTATACTTTTTATTTCTCAACGCATCCTTTAATCTATCCAGCTGTACTTTTGGCAGCTTTCTTCCTGTGCGTGTTTCAATATCTTTAATATAGCTCCTTGCTAATTTTGAATCAAACTCAACTTCAATTTCTAAGTGATTGGCATCTTTTTCAGAATTCGAAATACTATCAAAATCAATCTTCCCGTCTTCTTTAGCAACTGCATTATTATAGACTTCTCTTCTCTCTGAAGGCTTCAGACTCTTAATTTTGTCATATTCAGCCTGAGTACTAATTCCAGCCTTTTTACCTTCAAGATCGTCAACTTTTTTTATTCGCCCATTAGCCAGTAAAACCCAAGGATTAACTTCCCCGTAGAGAAGAACGTGATCTCCCTTACGCTCCAGCTTAAACTTCTTAAACTTAAACCTCTGTAGAACCCGGTCCAGCAGGACTCTGAGCTTTTTGGCCCCCTTCATGAGCCCTTTCTGCAGGCTCTTGATCACGATTTTGCCGCCCCGGATGATCATGCTGCCGCTCTTGGCAGCGAGCTTGGCTCCGGACTTCAGCAGGCTCTTCATCCCTTTGACTCCTGCGCCCGCTGCTTTCTTCACTCCCGCACCGGCGGCTCCGATGCCGCTTTTTACGGCTTTTCCGGCTTTGTTCAGCCCTTTGCCAATCGCCTTGAAGCCAAGCTCCATCGCCAGCTCAACCAGTCCCATAGCCAGTGCGGTGGCGAGCGCGATTGCCGCAGGCTCGATCATCTTCTGCCAGCCCTGGCTCAGGTAGGTGCCAATATAGCCAGAGGCTTGGACCAAGGTCTGGGCGACGGATTTGATCGCATCTGCTTGCAGATACAGGGTGATGAGATTCATAATCATCGGAAGGGCGGCAGTGATTGCCCCGCCGGTGATGATCTCGGCTGCGACGACGCCAGCCAATATCCCCGCGATGGCCGCCAAAAG
>NZ_FNGM01000012.1:0-8663 GCF_900102965.1 Paenibacillus jilunlii
AATCAAAGGTACTTTTACCTCTCATTTCACTCATTCGCCCACTTTTAGCCAATTCAAAGGTACTTTTACCTCTCCTTTCCCTCAGTCGCCCACTTCTGGCCAATTCGAAGGTACTTTTACCTTTCATTTCACTTAGACGCTCACTTCTGACACGCTCCCTATTTACACCAATCCCTCACAGTTTCACCAGCCAAACGAACCTCATCTTTCCTCTTTTCAGCCTTATCATCTTTCCACTTCTCAGCCTTATCCTCAACATGAAAATAACATCTCTATCATTAATCGACCAAAATATACCATTATTATCTGCATTTATCAGCTGGATGGAACCCGCTTTTCCCGTGCTATGACCAGCGCAGCCCGCATTTATAAATATCTCTCATTTATTTTTCCCTAGGGAAACTTTTTTGTTGCCAAGACAAATTTATTTACGTATACTACTATTGTGGCAGACTACAAGAATCTATCCCTAGTGCACAATATATACTTATATACTTAATTCTAAATATGAAAGTAGGGGATGTTATGGCTGGAACTGTTATTCCATTATCTGAGGCAGTAAACGGCAGCAAGCTGGTGATCAGCGGCATAGAAGTGCAGGGCGTGCTGCGGAGAAGGCTGCTCGATCTCGGATTTGTCGTTGGCAATGCTGTAGAGGTGCTGCGGCGCAGCCCGCTGGGTGACCCTACGGCATTCCGTGTAAGCAACACAACCATTGCACTGCGGCGGGAAGAAAGTGAACTGATTTACGGAACTTTGATTGGAGGTGGAGACGAATGAATCAATATACTGTGGCTTTTGCCGGCAACCCCAATACGGGGAAAAGCACGCTGTTCAATCTTCTGACAGGACTGCGTCAGCACACAGGCAACTGGGCAGGCAAAACTGTCATTACCGCCGAAGGCGAATTTACCCACAATAAGCATACTTACCGCGCAGTTGATCTTCCTGGCACCTACTCGCTGTACTCCAACTCCGCCGACGAAGAGGCGGCCAGAGATTACATTATCTTCGAGGAACCCGATGTGACGTTAGTGGTTCTCGACGCGACTTCGCTGGAGCGCAACCTCAACCTAGCCCTGCAGGTGCTGGAGATTACCGGACGGGCCGTGATCTGTGTCAACCTGATCGATGAAGCCCGGAGACTCGGCATCGACATCAACTTGAAGGCGATTTCAAAACGGCTGGGTGTTCCGGTTGCAGCTATTTCTGCCCGGGGCAAAATCGGCATTGAAGCTCTTCTGGATCAGATTGAGCGTGTGGCCACCGGTGCTTTTACGGCGCAGCCGCTCCGCATCAGCTATAGCGACGAAATTGAACAGGGCATCGCCGAGCTTATCCCCATGGTTGAACAGATTGTTGGCTCAAGATATCCGGCGCGTTGGATTGCCCTGCGTCTATTGGATGGTGATGACAGCCTGCTCCATTCGCTTAAGACCCACATGGGACGCAAAAATATTATCGGAACAAAGGAGGTTGTGGGCCATGGAGTCACCGCATGTCATTAAAGGAACGGACGCCATGGATTCCCTGCTCTCGGCAGCGAAGAAGCTGGCTGACAAAGGTGGAATTCGGGATGAAATTGTCAGTGGAATTTACGGGGTTTCGGCCGATATTTGCCGGGATGCCGTCACCTACAAGGACCAGAAGAAACTCGCCAGCACCTATAAACTGGACAGTATCGTCACCTCCAAAATCTGGGGTTTCCCCATTATGCTCGCCGGCCTCGGCCTCGTGTTCTGGATTACCATTGCGGGCGCCAATTATCCTTCGGGCTGGCTCGCTTCTTTCTTTGGCTGGATTGAAGGCTATCTGACTTCAGGTTTTGAGGCTGTGAACGCACCGGCCTGGCTGCATGGCGTACTCGTGCTGGGGCTGTACCGCGGAACCTCCTGGGTCATCAGTGTCATGCTGCCGCCCATGATGATTTTTTTCCCGGTGTTTGCGCTGCTGGAGAATTTCGGCTATCTGCCGCGCGTGGCCTTTAACATGGACCGGTTGTTCAAAAAATCCGGCGGCCACGGCAAGCAGGCCCTGACCATGTCAATGGGCTTCGGCTGCAATGCCGCCGCCATTCTCTCCACCCGCATTATCGAATCGCCCCGTGAACGGATGCTGGCCATTCTAACCAATAACTTCGTACCCTGCAACGGGCGCTGGCCTACGCTGATTCTGCTCTCGTCCTTGTTCATGGTCGGCGGGGCCGCAGCGGGCGCGCTGCGCACTTTATCGACAGCCCTGGTGCTGATGGGCATTGTCCTGATCGGCATCATCGTCACCTTGACTGTCTCCTGGGTGATGTCCAAGACCGCGCTGCGCGGAGTGCCAACACACTACACGCTGGAGCTTCCGCCATACCGCCGTCCGCAGATTTGGAAAACCATACTGATCTCCTCCAAAGAAAAATCCCTGAACGTGCTGACCCGGGCAATCGTGGTCGCTGCGCCTGCCGGGATTCTCACCTGGATACTGGGCAATGTGATGGTCGGAGGAGACAGCGTACTCAACCATATGGCTGCTTTTTTTGATCCCTTTGCGAATTTGCTTGGGCTGGACGGCTTCATTATTATGGCCTTTATTCTGGGGCTCCCTGCCAATGAAATCGTGCTGCCGATCCTGCTCATGGGCTATATGTCCTCCGGCGCAATGGTGGATATCGATGGACTTGGCGGCATTAAGGATATTTTCCTGAGTCATGGCTGGACCTGGCTGACCGCGCTGAATATGATGCTGTTCTCCCTGCTCCACTATCCATGCGGCACCACGCTAATCAATATTTACAAAGAAACGCGCAGTATGAAGTGGGCGGTGCTCTCAGCCGTCATTCCGCTCGGGATTGCCATTGCTGTAACCTTTGCCGTTGCCCAGGCAGCCCGGTTGTTCGGCTGGGTGTGATGCCAGTCTTGTGATCCGGCCGGAAAACGGCCACTCCCAAAAAACCAGATAAGTACAGAACAAAAAAACTCCTTCACAGCCTAAACCGTGGAGGAGTTTTTGCCTTTGCCTTATTCTAGAAGAAGCTTATTTCGCAGCCTTGGCAGCAGCCAAAATAGCTTTCAGGTAGCCTTGGGTATCTACCAGAGTGGCTCCGCTGACAGCGTCAACCATCTGTTCTTTGCTCTTTGCAGCCAGTGTAGCTTCAAGCGATTTGATCGTTTTGCCTGTTGCAAATTTCTCAATAGCAGCCATGTTCTTGTCATAGGAAACCGTGGATTTGGCTTCTTCTTTCATATGTTCGCTATAGTATTTGGCATTGGCTTTCTTCGAAGCCAGAACCATTGCAGGATCTTTGTAATTCTGTCCGAAATCCTTGTCAGAGTTAGGCACTCCCGTTGCCACATCCGAACCCAGGAATTGATAGTCATCCAGCGAAGCGGCAACGATAACGCCATTCTGGACTACGGCAACTGCCACAGTGAAGCATTTCGTGCCATGAGCGGCTGCTTCGACCCGTCCAACCTTAAGCGGTGCGCTGGCAGCTGAAGATATATTGCTCAGAACGCCGCTGCTGCCTACGCCGACTACAGCCAGCGAGATGCCAGCTGCCAATAATAATTTTGTTACTTTTTTCACAACCATTCCCCCAGTCGATTAATAAAAACGCTTACATACTATATGTACCAATTTCCGGGCCGGATCGTCAGTTACAAATGTTACTAAGAAAATGTAAATAAACGGAACACAGACCACAGCGGATGTTTGCCAGACAATAGAGCATATAATCCACAACAAGAATAAGCCAGCCGGATAATCCGGCCAGCCAGTTTATTGCAACAAAAGGACGGTTCCTTTTGCCGTATTATTTTTTTGCATTAAAACCATACGCCTGCATCAGCTTATCGAACACGGCAGTGTTCTCAAAGACTCCCGTAAAGAGCTGGGCGTTCTTGCCCATCGCTGTAACCGGAATATCCACCGCTGTATGTCCGGAGGTTGTCCAGTCGACTACAAAGCTTTCCTTGGAATTGGCGATCGCGAACGGACCGTCTTCTTTGGAGATGCCGTCTCCTGTTTCGTCCTCTGCATCTACCGGTTCGATGGACAGTCCCCCGGTTTCATGGTCAGCCAGCACCAGCACGAGCGTATCCGGATTCTTTTTGGCAAAATCCTTGGCTACCTGCACAGATGCATCCAGAGCCTGGCCGGATTTGATCGTCATTTTGGCATTATTTTCGTGGGCAAACTCATCCGTGCCTTCTTCCTCCACCATCAGGAAAAAGCCTTTTTGGTTGGCGGACAGGGTGTCGATGGCCTTCTTAGTCATTTCCGGCAGGGAGACTACAGGATTATAAATATCCCCTTTGCCTTCCTCATTCTGCTGGAACATTTCCTCGTTGGCGAACAGTCCGAGCAGCTTGCCGCCTTTGGCCTGCTTCAGGCCGTCTTTGGTCGACACATAGCTGTAACCCAGCTGCTTCGCTTTGGTGACCAGATTGCCCTGGGTTCCTTTGCTTTTCTCCGAAGGATCTTCTGCCGGGGCATCCGGGAACTTGCCTGCTTCGCCGGCCGGATACCAGAAATCCTCACCGCCGCCGAGCAGAACGTCCACCTTGCTCTTGGTCAGGAGCTGCAGTGCAATATCGCTTTGCTTGGAGCGGTCTTCCACATGTGCGCCAAAAGCTGCGCCCGTAGCATCTGTAATCTGGCTGGTAGTTACCACGCCAGTGGATTTGCCGGCTTCTTTGGCGTATTCCGCGATCGTTTTAACCGATTTTTTGTTGGCATCCATGCCGATGGCGCCATTATATGTCTTCACTCCGCTGGCATAAGCCGTGGCGGATGCTGCTGAATCTGTAACCGGTACTGTAGAGCTCGTATGTACCAGACCCGCATAGGGCATATCATCCATGGCCAGCTTGCCTTTTTCGCCTACAGTCGCCAGACGGATGGCATTGCGTGCTGCTGTTCCCATACCGTCCCCGACAAAAAGAATGACATTTTTCGTTTTTGCGGAAGCCGCCTCTGCCGGTTTGGCAGGCTGTGTGGCCACTACACTTGTAGCCAAAAGCGCCCCAGCCGCAGTTACAGTCAAAGCCGTCTTGAATCTATTCTTTTTCTGAGAATTCATATATACCCTCCTTAAGGTTAATTACTCCCTCATACTAGAGCAAATATGTTAAGGGGATATTTGGCGAATATCCGATTCATGTAAAACAACACAAAAACTATTCAGTGTTCGTAAAATCAACTGCCCGATGGAATGGGCATCGAGCCGGTGAAGTATCGTCATCCCGCAGATAATACTGCTTGTATTCAAGATTCCCCTCCGATCCGTACGGCTTCAATTCCGGATGGGCAGGGGCTGTGTCGTAAGCGGCCAGGCGGGCGCGGATTTGGGGAGCAGCCGCAGCTGCTTTTTGAGGATGTGCATTCCACCGGTTCAATACCCAGCGGGGTGTGAAAGCCAGCATAAAATAAGGGAAACTCCGGCTCTGCCGGGCTGTATGTGCCGGGGTGCCGCAATAGACAAAATACCGCTCGTCTTCATAACAGAACTCCCACAGCGCCTGTTCGGGATCTTCCGGAATGTCCCCCGGCCATGGCGTACTATCCGTACGGCTTACCTGGCTTAATAAGTCCCAGAATACCGCTTCATATTCCAAGACGTCTCTACCCTTCTCCTCCGCTTCAAAAAAGACAATCAGCGATGAGTAATCACCAAAAGAACGCGAACATTTACCATACTCAGCAATAATCTCCGCCAGCTTCCGCCCTGCTGATTCGTGCCAAGGATTAGGTGCAAAACCATAACGGAAATGGCCCAGCGTGAATGCTTGTGTGGCTGGAATGCAGGGAAACCGGACTTTCCGGTCATTCATCCTGGAAGCAAACAGGCGGCAGGCCTCCTTCTTCCACACTTCCAGAGGAAGCCCTTCATTCATGATCTCCGTATATTGAAGCAAAAGCGCCATGATCAGCCCTCCTTTTACCTACAGCATATCGCTTAGAGGCAAAAAGGTGACTGTCCAAGCAGCTTTCACTACAGGATAGGGTCCGTCCATGAATCAGCCGTAGTCCCGGAACTCCCCCGTGCACATTGCCCCCTCTTTACAGCTCCCGCGCAAGCGCCGCCAGACGGCGTACTCCTTCGCGCAGCACCCCTTCGCTGGCGAAGGAGTAGCTGAGGCGCAGCCAGGACTTCATCTCCCCCAGCGGATCAAAAATTTCACCCGGGACAAAAGAGATGGACTGCTCCATAGCGCGCGCAAACAGCGCAGACACAGAAATCGGCTCCGGCAGCTTCACCCAGAGATTCAGCCCGCCCTGCGGGGGCGTCCATTCCCACCCGGTGGCAGCCAGCTCCTCCTCCACGATCTCCTTATGCACCTGTAGCGCGATCCGCAGCTTCCCGAGATGCTGCTGCAGGCGCGGCGAGGTATAGTAGTGCAGAAAGATTTTCTGGTTCAAAATCGGCGTACCGTTATCCGCCAGCGATTTGGCGGTAATCAGCTGCTCCATGAACGGGTAGCGGCACCCCACGGCGCAGATCCGCAGGCCCGGAGCCACATATTTGCTGAAGCTGCTGATGTAGATTACCCAGCCTTCCGTATCATAGGCAAAAAACGGGGGCGGCGGCTCCTCCCCAAAAAACATGTCGCGGAACGGATCATCCTCCACGAGCAGACAGCGATAGCGCTCTGCCAGCTCAACCATGAGCTTGCGCTGCCGCGCCGGAACGGTGAACCCGGTAGGATTGTGATGCGTCGGGTTCATGTAGAACATCCGTGGCCGGTGCCTGCGCATCAGCTCCTCGACCTGCTGCAGATCATAACCCTCCGGAGTAATTTCCACCGGCATCAGCCGTGCTCCCAGACGCCGGAAAATATCCATAGCCACACTGTACGTCGGCCGCTCGACCAGTACCGTATCCATCGGCCCCAGCACAATGCCCGCGATCAGATTGATCGCCTGCTGAGCGCCCGAGGTTATCAGCAGCTCGCGCGGCGGCAGCTGCAGCCGGTGCTGCTCCCGGAAATGGCGGCTAAGGGTCCCGCGCAGTTCCTCATCTCCCTGGACGGAAGAGTATGTCCCCATAACTTTCGGATAGAGGTCGAACACTTTTTTGACATAGTCGGACAGGAACAGGTTGGGCAGCAGTCCCGGATCTATGAGCGCCTGTGAGAACTGGTAGCTGACCGGCATCCGTTGAATGTCGGACATGGGATTCGCCAGCATGTAGGAGGATATTGCTGCTCCGTCCCCTTCCGCAGACTCCCCCGCCGGGCTGCTGGCCGGAGACACGTAATAACCAGATTTATCTTTTACATACACTCTGCCGTCTTCAGTCAACTCCCTGTAAGCCTTGAACACCGTAAGCCTGTGAACCTCCAGTTCCTCAGCCAGCAGCCGGATGGACGGCAGCTTGTCATGCGCCTTCCACTCCCCGCGCTCCATACGGTTGTGCATATACTGGTATACCTGGCGGAACAGAGGATGGCTCTGTTCTGCACCTGCTGCTTTTTTCATTATAATTTGCCGCCCCTCTCCATAATGACCTGCCGAACAGCCACATCAACTAACTTCTCTTTGCCCTATTGTACAATATTTCACTCCCCATCTGTTCTGTCATCTGCAATCTGTTCTGTTCCGCTTCGGATATGATTAACCAAAACCTTTAGCCAACTGCCACACTACCACCACAAAGGGGAACTGAAACATGATTATGCTCGCTTACTCGCTCGTCTGTCTGATCTTTGGCACAACCTTCCTGGCTATTAAAATCGGCGTAGACGCCGGAACGCCTCCATTCTTCTCGGCGGGTCTGCGCTTTTTCGTTGCGGGTGCTGTACTCTTTCTCTTTATGGCCTGTAAAGGCAAAGCCAGCTTCCGCCTGCTCCTGCGCAAAGAAATGCTGTTCACCGGCGCTGCGCTGACCTTTGGAACCTTTTCCGCGCTCTACTGGGCCGAGCAATATGTCTCCTCAGGGCTTGCCGCGGTGCTGTCGGCTACCGGTCCAATGATGATTCTGCTGATGCAGACCGCATTTCTCCGGCAAAAAGCACCCTCCTATTCGCTGATCGGCTGCATCATCGGCTTCACCGGCGTACTGCTGCTTGTGCTGCCAAGCCTGGCAATTGATGTTTCTCCCCTGTGGATCATCGGCTGCGCTGTAGTGCTGATCGGAGAAGTATGTTATGCGGCGGGGGCGATCTATTCCAAAAAAGTAACCCGCACCTTCTCCGGCGAATCACCTGTTGCCCTGAATGCAGCACAGATGATGTACGGCGGCGCGCTGCTGTTCCTTCTGTCCCTGTTCACGGAAAACGTGCATCCCGGATTTCTGCTGTCGTTCCAGACAGCCGGTTCCCTGCTCTACCTGACAGTAGTCGGCTCCATGGTCGGGCACACGCTGTTCTACTGGCTGGTTGCAAAAACCAATCCTGTCTTTCCTTCTACGTGGCTGTACATCTCCCCGCCGATTGCGGTTGGCGTAGGCTTCCTGTTCTACGGGGAGGCTGTAACCTGGATCACTCTGCTCGGCGTGTTCACCATCATCACCGGCACCGTGCTTGTAAATGCAGGCGCACTGAAGCAGCTGCTGTTCAAACCGAAGCAGAACGCACCGGTGATGCAGTCGCCGGCAGCGGAAGCTTACCCGCAGAAGCAGATTCTGTAAAAGTAGTGGCTCGGCGCAAGGCCGTGGCGGGGCGGCTGGGCTCGGC
>NZ_FNGM01000012.1:9195-101548 GCF_900102965.1 Paenibacillus jilunlii
GCTAACAACGGCAGTTTTGCCGTTGTTTTCGGCCAGCATAGCCGAAGGCCCCCGCTCATGACAAACGGCACCGGATGCTCTGCCCACATGCGGACAGCAGAACCGTTATTTTTCAAAGTAACCCCGTTATTCCTCCATCGCGGACACAGAATCGTCTATTGGCATCCTTTCTCCCCATTTCGGGTCAAAAAACATGAAATAAGGGCTCCTGAGTCCGTGACAACAGTAAAAATACTCATTTCCACAAAATAAGCGCATCTGTGTCCGCAACACTAAAACTCAGCATCTGCAACTTATTACTCACAACTTAATACCACTTAGCTACTCATTACTCCTACCCCCACACTCTCCACTCACCTACCCACTACTCTCACTACTCTCACTACTCACTACCCTAACTACTTACTACTCTCACTACCCCCTACTCCCACTCACCACACAGCTACTCACTACTCCCCACCCACACTCCATACTGACTACTCTTACACCACACTCTCCACTCACCTACTCTCAACTCTTGCTACTCCATACTCTCGCCATTCCCTGCTCCCTACTCATCACTCAGCTACTCCACACTCCCATACTCCATACTGACTACTCTTACACTACACTCTCCCATACTCCATACTGACTACTCTTACACTACACTCTCCCCTCACCCTACTCCCTACCCCACATCCTACTCCCCATCCTCAACTCACTACACTCTCTACTTCCCACTCACCCACTCCCCGCCTACACACCCCGAAGACCAGCCACACCACGAAGCTTCCTACATCCCCCCTAACTACCCTCCAGCACTCTACACTGCTCTTAACCGCCTACGCCGCTAAATCCGAGTGAGAGACGTCTATTTTTTAATTAATATAATATATATGACGTATTATATATTGCATTAATGATCATTATTGCGTATTATATAACCAAGTTAAGGGTTATATATTCCAATAGCACGTAAGAATGGAAGGGGGAATCGGCAAACGGTGCTCCTTTTCAGTGAAGGAACGCCAGATTGTATCCGGAAAGTGGAGGGAACCTGTGATCGAACTGACATCCCGTCAACTGCAAATTATTGAAATTGTCAAAAAAAGAGCGCCGATAACCGCCGAGCAAATTGCGGAGCATCTCCATCTCAGCAAGCCGACGATCCGCTCGGACTTGTCCGTGCTCGTCATGCTGGAGTACATTGACGCTAAACCGAAGGTGGGTTATTTTCCCGGCAAAAAAACCTCGGAGCGCCTCGGCGGCAGCTATCTGCTGAAGGACACCAAGGTCAAGGACATTCAGAGCATTCCGATCATTATCCGCGAGACGACAACGATCCAGGATGCCGTAGTTACACTGTTTCTGCAGGATGTCGGCACGCTGATCATCTGCGACGGGGACGGCAAGCTGACCGGAGTGGCCTCGCGCAAGGATTTTTTGAAGGTTACGCTGGGCAATCCCGGCGCGGTATCCATGCCCGTGAGCATGGTAATGACCCGCCAGCCCAAAGTCGTGACGGTTTCTCCCGAAGATACGGTGCATGATGCCGCACAAAAAATGATTTTTCACGAGGTGGACAGTTTGCCGGTGGTGATCCCCGGTACTGTGGAAGAAAACGGCCCAAGGCTCGACGTGGTCGGACGGCTGACCAAAACTTCCATCGTCAAACTTCTCCTCGATCTAGAAGCCAAAGGATAACGGGAGGAATCAAAAACGCATGGAGCCATCCTCACATTTCATTACGATATGCTCGGATTCTATAGGGGATACAGCAGAGGCTGTCGTTCAGGCTGTTATCCACCAATTCCAGAATCAGCGTGTCACGATCAGAAGATACGGCAATGTAAGGCATGAAGACGAGCTGCGGAAGCTGATGGAGGAGACGGCCCAGCTTCAGGGCTTTGTCGCCTACACGCTGGTTCAGCCGGAGCTGCGGGAGATGATCCGCGAGGAAGCGGTACGCCTTGACCTGCGGATTGTCGATATTATGGGCCCGATGATGCAGGCCTTCATCGATACCTTCGATGATGCGCCCCAGGCCCGGCCAGGGCTGCTTCACCAGCTCGACGAGGACTATTTCCGGCGGATCGAGGCGATCGAATTTACCGTGGCCTGCGACGACGGGCGCGATCTTGGTGCCATGCTGAAGGCGGATATTGTGCTGCTGGGCATGTCCCGCACCTCCAAAACCCCGCTCAGCATTTTTCTCGCCCACCGGGGTAAAAAGGTCGTGAACTACCCCATCGTCCCCGAGATCGGCCCGCCGCAGCAGCTGATGAGCCTGCCGCCGAACCGGCTCATCGGGCTTACGATGAAGCCCGAGTATATGCTGAAGATCCGCTCTGAGCGGCTGAAGCAGCTCGGACTCCCGGCAGGCTCGCAGTATGCCAGCCTGGAGCGCATTACCGAAGAGATGGAATATGCTGCTGTCCTGTTCGCGAAGCTGGGCTGCCCGGTGATTGATATTACGAACAAGGCCATTGAAGAAACTGCAGGCATTATTATGGGTTATATCACTGATTCTCCGTAGAACCGTTTTACTGCTGGTCTTAGCCTGTCCGGCCTTAGCTTATACAAATATATTACTGGAGGGAAATCATATGGAACGAGAATTGGCACTGGAAATTGTACGGGTAACTGAACTGGGCGCTTTATCCTCGGCCCGCTGGATAGGACGGGGCGATAAAAATGCTGCGGATGATGCGGCCACAACCGCCATCCGTTCCATGTTCGATTCCGTCTCCATTGACGGGACAGTGGTCATCGGCGAAGGGGAAATGGACGAAGCGCCGATGCTCTACATCGGCGAGCAGGTCGGGAACCGGAACGGCCCTTCCGTTGATGTAGCCGTTGATCCGCTGGAAGGCACAGAGGTGGTAGCCTGCGGGCTCCATAATGCCCAATCGGTAATTGCCATTGCCGACCGGGGCAGCCTGCTCCATGCGCCTGATATATACATGGAGAAGCTCGCCTGCGGTCCCGAGCTCGCCGGCAGGCTCAGCCTGGAAGATCCGGCTGAGGTCACGCTGCGCAAGGCCAGCCTCATTACCGGCAAAGCGCTCTCCGAGCTGACGGTGATGGTCCTTGACCGCAAACGGCATGAGCCGCTGCTCGCCACGCTGCGCGGGCTGGGCGTGCGCGTCAAGCTGATCGGCCACGGCGATGTGGCCGGAGCCATAGCGGCAGCGCTGCCGGACAGCGATGTTGATCTGTACATGGGCTCCGGCGGAGCACCGGAAGGCGTGCTGGCAGCAGCCGCGCTGAAATGCCTCGGCGGTGAGCTGCAGGGCAAGCTGCTGCCGGAGGGCCCCTTCGAGCTGCAGCGCTGCCTGATGATGGGCATCGAGAATCCGACGCGCGTCCTCTCGATGGAGGATATGGTCGGCACCGGCGATGTCATCTTCGCGGCGACCGGCGTGACCTCCGGCGAATTTTTAAGCGGAGTCCGCTTCATCGGCAAGGAACGCGCCGAGACCCATTCCGTCATCATGCGGGCGCAGAGCCGCACAATCCGCTACATCCGCAGCATTCATTTTCTGCCGGGCAAGGAGATTCCGCAGGTAAAGGCCAGCAGACCGGATGCGGCTTTCATCTGATCTGCGGTTCACCGTACTCGCTGTAATAGCAAGTTTTAGGCCATCCTTTGCGGATGGCCCTTCTTTTGAAAATTTGCACTAACAAGCTATGTCATCAAACTCTGCTTATGTAAAATGATCTAATTCAGTAACAGAGTCGAACAGGTAATGGCCTTTCTCGCATGCAGTTGACAGTTTATTCATCATTCCCCGTGATCTCCGCGTTGGTTGAAGCGGCAAGTTTTGTTTAATATGTTCTCTGCATAGATTATAAAAAAATCTCATGATACCTTATTCATATAACGACGGAGGAGGTTATAACATGAAGATCACGTTAAGAAGGTATAGATTACTTTCCGATTTCGAAAGAGTCTCTCAGTTCATGCGATTAAACTTCAAGAGTATCAGTTGGGTGGTAATGTCCCGCAGCCTTTTTGGGAGTATGCGCATACACATCCTTATTTTAATCATTCTCTAACACATCGATTCGGTATTTGGGAGGAGAACGAAGAAATTGTAGGTGTAGCTTGCTATGAAATGGAAGTTGGCGAATGCTACTTTTCAACCAAAGAAGGATATGATTTTTTAAAACAAGAAATGGTTGAATATGCAGAGACAGAGTTGTCAAAGAGATCAGCTGACCAATTCAGCCTCGATGTTAGGGTATACGATTATGAAGAACATCTTATAAAATTGCTTGTCCAAAAAGGATATCACAAGGTATACAGTGAGCCAATCCGAGTTTACAATTACGTTTCGGGTTTCTCCACGCGCATATTACCCGAGGGGTTCACTTTCATAACTTTAGAAAATGAAAATGACCTGCGTAAAATTAACGATGTATTGTGGCGGGGATTCAACCATGGAGACGAGCCTGACGATGACCTTGATTCCAGATTGCTCATGCAGAGTGGTCCACATTTCAGAAAGGACCTTACCGCAATAATAAAAGCCCCCAATGGAGAGTACGCCTGCTTTGCCGGAATGTGGGTTGATGGTGTGAACGATTTTGCATATCTTGAACCACTCGCTACAGATCCGCGATATCGCAGTTTAGGGCTTGCAACTGTAGCAGTAACCGAGCTAATGAAACGCACTGAACAACTGGGGGCTACATATTGTTTCGGAGGTGCTCCTGACTTTTATCCCAAAATTGGTTTTGAAACCGCCTGCCACCGGAAATGTGGTCAAAAGTATGGCCAAGCAACAATTCACTAAGAGGATAGGTTCTGACCAGATTCCCGTTTCTGTCTCTCAGGGTTTAACCGTAACCACTCATCGAGACGGACTAAGTCCTTTTACTTCTATTACCTTTTTACTAAACTGATATGCTACAGTAACATTTTCTATAATCTCAGTATCCTGATATGCAAGAGAGCCCTCAAACTCTAAAGTATCATTGTCTTTCCACACTACTTTGTCTGCATAGCTATAATTCTCATGATCTGGGCGGATCCATGTATCTAATTCTTTTTGTGCACCATATTTGACTCTTGCAGATTCTACTAACTCTGGACTTGTTCTTCCCTCTTCAACATTCATAATTTGAACAAATTCACTTTTATTAGAGCCTGTCACGACCGCAACTAACTTCTTATTTGGTGAAGGAATAATATCTGTAATATACATAGATGGTGGAGAAAAGCTTAAATACTCTTGAAGCACATTGTCTTTTATCCTCCAAAGGACATTTTGACTTCCATAATCCGAATAATTGTTAAATAACGTAAACAATATACTTCCGTCTGCTAACTTAAAAATATAAGGGCTTCGATAACTTTTTGACAGAATATCTGTGGCGAAAGCAGCTGAATCAGCGATTTTTGGATTATCATTTTCTAAAAATGGCTGGAGTGCTTTTAACGCTTTTTCTCTCAACTTTTGATCATTAAAGCATTCTACCAGCCTATTAATAGCAATATATACATGTTCATCATTATTACTTTTTAAAGCTTGTAGAAATTTTTCCGCATCAAAGCGGGTAACAGGTACTAACTCCATGTCTTCAGCTCTTAAATAACGTATGTAAGGCTCTGCATTCTGATTTTTATAATATTCTGTCGCTAATAAAGCTGAAGCAGTAGAACTATAAAGGATAAGACAGGCCACCACAACAACCCACTTTTTAGAAATACTTTTTTTACTTCTCTCCATACTGTGCCCGGCCGCTTCAATTAAGTTCTCATCAATTAATCCGATCTCTCTATATAACTCTTCTCTTTTCACAGGTTTACCCCCTCTTTCTCCAGATGAACTTTAAGTTTATTTCTTAACCTGAATAAAATGGACTTCACTTTACTACTACTCATATTAAATTTCATAGAAAGATTCTTTATGGAATAGGAGTACCAGTACCTCCCAACAAATAAATTTCTTGATTGCTCATCCAAGGCATATAAAAATTGATTTATTACATTGGCTATCTCACCTGCTTCATACTCTGTTTCTACAGTATCAGGGGAAGCTAAACAATTTTCTAATTCAGTTAGAATAACTTCGAACTCACGATTACGCTTTTTCGCTGTGTTATAACCATGTTTATCAAGCGCAATATTACGTGTAATTCTCCCTAGAAATACAGGGAACTTCCTAGGCATATTAGGGGGGATTGCATTCCATGCTCCTAAGTATGTATCGTTCTCACACTCTTCAATATCCGAATAACTGGAGAGTGTGTTTCTTGCAATCATTCTGCAGTATGCCCCATATTTATTCTTAGTCTCTATAATGGCTTGCTGCGAACGCTGTAAGTATAGGCGGACTATTCCCTGATCTTCCATCCGGTATTCTCCTTTTACAAATCTTATCTCTCTTATCTATATAGTAGAAAGTTTGTAGAATTGGTTGCACTTCTTTTCGATTCTCTAATATTAATTGGTTCGCAAACAACCATTCCTCTGTTTACAACAACAATAGTATGTATGTGGTTTAGATCTAAAAGTTTCAACGATTTCTGTATGCAGGGCAGAAAGGGCCACCCTTCGCAGGATGACCCTTTCTTTTTGTAGATCAAGGATTCAATCGGCTTGTTGCCTAGCATCATGACTTCAATGCTCACCGTTCCGTCAAAGGAAAATTGAGCGTAGTCGTATTCTGACAGATAGTAAATAACGGCAATGGTAACCGCTTTCATTCCTCTCACACGGAGTTATTCATCTACTATAATCCTTGTCCAAAAAGAAAGGAGCGGGGTAAGCCCACTCTCCAGGGATAAAATTGTACTGTTCTGTTCTAACTGATACCAGCCAGTACTCCGCAATAATTAGTAATCTAGTAGACGTCCATTATCGTTCCATTGGCCGTACATTTTATTTTCTCTCGTGTTTGTTATGAATTTGTCTAATCTGCTCTTATATAGCTCCGGCTGATTCTTATAGCTTTGTATCGTGTCGATCCGAATTCTTTTATAAAGATCCGGAAATGCCATGAAATTCTCATATACTTGCTTTTCCTCTTTTAGCCTTTGCTCTATATCTTTATCTATTGTAAAAGAATGGTGATCCATATCAGGAAGAACCCTTCTTCCTTCGTCTCTCATGAACCCCAGCTTTTCGAGGCGGCGGATACGTTCTTTATTTAGTTCAGTCCATGAACTTTTTTTACTTCTAGGAGATAGTCTCTGAGCCAGCTCCGTTTCAGACATTTTCTTCTTGGCTCCATCGATCCATCCACAGCACAAAGCTTCTTCAACCGCGTCCAAATATAACAGCACATCGGGGGTGGGCGTCATACTAATCAAGACCCAGCAACACTTTTCAGTCTTACCATTGCTCTGCAGCCAATTCCTTAAATCTTCTCTCGATTTTATTGGAATTAAATTTTCAATTTCCATAGATAAAAACCATTATCCTTTCCTAATGGATTTACATTCTCATATTGGAAATAACTTCATCAAGGAACTTATCCGCGTCACTATTAAATTTCCAAACCACACCAAATTTATCAGCCAGCATTCCGAAGCAGGAAGACCAAGGCATTTTTGATAACGGCATGATAACATAACCACCTACCGACAAATTAGAGAAGTAATTTTCCATTGTCTGTTTATCATCAATAACGATACTAATCAGGATATTATTGCCTTTCACCAGCTCGCCCGTTACACTCTTCATCGAAGGCAGAAGATCCGACATCATAATTTTCCCGCCTGCGAATTCGATTGAAGACTCCATGATCATATTTAATTCATTTTCTGGCAACGGATAGTTTGGATCTTGCGGAAAATCACTGAATTTCACCTTTTTTACCTCGCTTGCATTTAAAGCCTCCGCATAAAATTCAATTGCTTGTTCTGCGATTCCATCAAAGTTCAAATACGCAATAGCTGACATAAAGTCATACCTCCTTCTTGTGATAAATGTAGTATAATCCACAAAAGGTGACAGCTGTTTGTCACCGTTCTTAGATTATGTAGAGAAAAAGGAGGGGGACATATGGACAAGGTTGAGAGACTAATTTCTATTATTATGATATTGCTGAAAAAAGATGTCGTTCCAGCAAATGAATTCGCACAATTATTTAATGTTTCCAAAAGAACGATACTCCGCGATATGGAAACACTGAGTTTATCCAACATCCCGGTCTATTCGGTCAATGGCGTTCATGGCGGCTATGGCATTATGGATGAATACAAGGTTGATAAACGTCTTTTAAGCAGCTCTGACTTGGAGAATATACTGACTGCGCTCGGCGGATTGGAACAAATTCTAATTAGCGAAGAAGTTGAAGTGACGATCAAAAAAATAGAAGCCATGGTTAGCCCATTGTCTCCAAAAGGTTCAATCGAGCTGTCATTTTATGATTGGGCGGGCCGGGCTGAGATTCTTCAAACCTTGAGGATCTGCCAAGAATCGATACTAAAGAGAAGGTTAGTTTCATTTGATTATATAGATAAAAATGGCACCACGACGAAGAGGATTGCCGAGCCGTACCAGCTTCATTTTAGTGAAACGAGTTGGTATTTGAAGGGATTCTGTTTACATCGCCAGAGATATAGAACATTTAAATTATTCAGGATCGATCATCTTCATATGGAGGAAAATACGTTTAACCCTAGAGATTATTTAGTGGAACAAGCACATGAAGCAAGTTATCAACCTCAATTAGCCGCTATTAAGGCGTTGATTTCGCCTGGCATAAAAGATCAATTCATTGAAAGGTACGGCCGGAAGAGTATTGAAAACTATAGTTCTGACTATTTCTTAGCCACCATCCACGTTCCCCAAAACAGTATTGGGTTTCAATTTTTAGCAAGCTTCGGTACAAATCTGGAAATCGTAGAGCCCAAAACATATGTTGAAGAATTTCGAAATTATTTAATTAGAATGGTGGAGAAATATTCTTAAATGTCCCCAAGAAGAGCGTCGAGTTGCTCCCACCGCTCCGCAGTGCGGATCATTTCTTCGGCAAAACGGACAGGGACCGCGCTGGACGATTCGAACGACGGCTTGATCCACCAAGGTGATTCGATGCACCAGACGTACTTGATTGCCTTCACAAGCGAGCCCGGCGGCAGCAACCGCACACTACGGTAGCCTTCAGTGAAAGCGGCCACCGCATCCTTGCGGAATCCGTGCTCGCTGAGCGTGCCGGAAAGGACAGCCCGACCGAGGTCCAGCGCTGGAAACGAGTAGCGCGCCCGGTCGAAATCAACAATGGCTGTCAGAGCGTTTCCTTCGAAAAGCAGGTTGTCTGCCCATAGATCGAGGTGGGCCCAGCCTGCAGTCAGAGGCGTAAAGTCATCATCTCCAAGTGATTCAACTATCGCCTTCTGTAATTGCAATGCATTCCGGACACGCTCAGACGAGTCACGAGCCGCATCCCAATTCACCTCCCAGGTGCGCTCCATCTCCTCGCGGGACAACCGCCAAACCGGTTCCTCCGGCGGCACTGCTGCTCCGAACCCTAATGTCGTCGCGGAATCCCAGACGGCATGCATATCCGCAGCAGCACGTCCGAGTGAGTGCATCATATGCTCACCGATCATGCCAGCAGGCACCATAGCGCCCGGACAGCACGTCATAACGGTCATGTACCTTCCGCACGGCAGGATGTGCATGCAGCGCCCTTCCAGCATCAACGGCTCTGGACACGGTCCTCCCGACTGATAAAAAAGAAGCTGCAGTTGCAGCGCATTTTCAATCTTCCCGCGAAATTCCAGATCATGCATCTTAAACCGCTCAGGGTGATAGCTTTTTACGAACAGCCCCCCCTTGTTTGTCTCGACAATCCACTTCTCGTTCATTAGCCCTCGCCTAACACGCTCGGCGGACAGCATCTCAGCCGAAAAATGCTTTTTCAGCCAGTCTGCGATTTCGTTGACTATTTGGTCCTCAGTCGTCAACAGCATTTTAAGTCAACCTCTCTAATCGACATTTTTCTTACCTGATTAAAGGAAAAATCGGAACAGCGAATTCTGTACTTCGGCTGCACAACCAGTCCATCCGGAATTCCCTCCGGGTAGGTCTGAACAAAGCGCACATATTTATTCAGGAGTTCTGTTTTTCCTGACAGATATCCCGGAAATACAGGGACAGCAATCGCTCAAACTCAGCACCATTAATTTTGTCCAGAGGTGTTTTTAAAAGCACATCATCCGGTCTTCACGTCGTAGAGGAACGGTTAAAAGTAGTAGCAGTGCTTTTGACAGTACTTTTCTTAATAGTAGTCTGCCGCTTGCCTGTACTGCGTCTTCTCTTCTTCTTATTTCCTTGCATCATCCCGGTTAAAATGGACAAGACAATAATAGCTACTATAAATCCGATAAATGATGTCATGGCTGCTCCTTGATAAATTAATAAAATTTCTTGAATATCAAACTTTAGGGCATTGCCATTAATCATAAAATAAGCACTACACTTACGCTACAGCAAAACGCACAAGCCACTGGCTTGTGCGTTTTTACTTCTTACGACCTCATTTGTTGCCCTGTAGGACCTTGCTTCATAATAATTCTTTTAGTACATTTTTAGCCACACGGATTTTCTCATCATTGGCATCACGAAGCATACCTACAATATCTAGAATATCGCTCTCTGCTGATGTAACCATAAACTCTTCATTCAGATACGCAAACAGCTGAATTAAATTAACTTCAAGCGATTCTGCTATCTTATGTAAATTCAATAAAGAAACATTCTTCTCGCCGCGTTCAATCTGCCCTATGTATGAAAAATGAAATCCGCCTTTCTCCCCAAGCGCTTCCTGCGATAATCCACGCTCTTTCCGAAGAGCACGAATCCGGGTTCCTACGAGCTTCAATATTTCTTTATCCATTATGGTATTCACCTCTCCATGTCAAAAGTGTAGACAAGTTTCATAACGGTAAACACCAAACAATGAATATTATTATTTATTTTAATATTTATAGGTATTATAATTATGTGATGCTTTTCCAATTACAGTCTAGGAGGCATTAGCTATGGGTAAAAGTTTGCAAGAGAAAATCGACGATTATTATCAACTTGCTCAATATCATATGAAATTAGCCCAGATTATGAGAAAACACAATCAGTTTAAAGCTTCGTTCTTTCTTTGTCATTCGGCGCTCATCTCCATAACCCGTGCGCTATACATTTATGAACACAAGGCAGAGTTCGGTTCAGAAATATCATTAATTGATCTTTTGCTACTTATACATACGGATTATAATCCTGGGCTTGAGATTGCGGTGTTTGTTGGCGAGTTAAGTTATATCGTTAATGGGGAGGGGCAGGAGTTAGAGGTGATACAAGATGAGGATATGAAAAGAGTGATATTAAGAGCAAAGGAGATACTGAGCATTCTTTACGAGAGAATGAGGGATTGAGAGTGCTTATGAAGAGCATCTCATTATTCATTAGGTACAATTACTTTTAAATAAATAATTCTATAAAAAAGGAATAACTTAAATTTTTTAAGAACTACTTGATAAATAAAAGATCAACAGCAGCCAAATTTAAAGACAGATCTATGAAGTCTAGCTTGGAAAGAATAATGAAAACAAGCTACTACTGCGAACCCGTCAATCCTTACTTACGATAAGATTCACCCCACAGCAGCTCAACACACATCTGCTGGTTACGCACCCCTCAACCTGCAGAATTCCCGCTCATTACAAAGAAGGGTCTCCCCAAGTCCGGCGGACTCAGGGAAACCCTTCCTTTAATCGTTATTCCAAGGAGGCAATGCCCCCTGCTTGCGAATTCCTCTTAACGGGTCCGGCTGTGGTCTCTCAGCACCTCGTTATTATTGTTCACCTTTACATTCCCCGTCTTATCCACCCGGGCTTCCTCACGTTTAATCGTATCTTTAACCTGCTCCGTCTCTTGAATTTCACGTTTATGAACATCCACTTCACCGGTGACCACCGTATTCTTGTTAACCTCGACCTGTTCTTCGCTTACAGGAATACGAATCGTCTCATCGGCTCCGACGGGTTCTGCTGTGGAATCATTATTAACGGAACGGCGTTCGATAACAATTTCTTCATGGCTGACTGGAACATTAATCGTTTTCTGCTCTTCAACGATTTCCTTCCGCACGTTCACTTCACCGGTCTGCACTTTATTTTTGGAAACGTCGAGCTGTTCTTCCCGCAAGCGCAGCTTACGCGCTTCATCGCGCTCACGGTCAGCCCAATCAGCGGATCGTGTGTTGTCCAGTGTACTGTCCATGCCTTCCCGCGAGCCGGAATAGACATCTCCCGTCATCCCCGGCCGGTTCACATCATCCAGCCTTCTGCTCTCCGGAAGATCATTCACCGGTGCGGAATTCATCGTATCCAGCCCAGTATCCTCGCGTCCCTCCAGCCCGGAGCCATTGAATGCGGCATCTACCGTGTCACTTACTGAATGCCGGGCATTCGCCGCTGCCTCACCTTCAGGAATTGCCTCCTCTATATAACGGCTGGCATTTGCGGAGTTGTGACTGCGGAACACCGAGTACACATCATTGGCCCGCGTGCTGTCGGCATCCACCATGACGAGAATGCGGCCTTCATCCACATAATTATCATAGCTTTTCGCTTCGTCCTCCGGTATGCCAAGTCCGATTAATCCGCCGACAAGTCCCCCGGTTCCGGCACCTACCGCAGCTCCCGCCAGCGTTGCCGCAATGGGTCCCGCCGCAAGAATCGGTCCGATTCCCGGAATGGCCAATGCGCCAATGCCTGCCAGAAGTCCGGTCACACCGCCCAGCACGCCGCCGGTCGCCGCACCTGAAGCCATTCCCTCAGGGGCTTTGGTGCCCGTCTCCTCATTAATCGTATCGACATCCTGTTTATTTCTTGCAATCACCGAGATATCCTCTGTCAGAAATCCGCGGCTTTTCAATTCCTCAATGGCCTGTGAAGCTTCATGTTCGGTATGGAATACACCTACAATTTTCTTGTTCATAACGATTCCCTCCTGATGGCTTTTTATTGGGTGTCAATTCATCTTGCAGCTTATTTTCACACCTCTTACTTAACCAAACGCTCAGGGCCTAAACTGGGAAATCTCCGTTTCCAGGCTGAATCCACAAAAGAATTTCTGAAACAGGAAATAATAAGGGAAATATAAAAAAAGACACATTTTCATCAATTTTTTCGAATCCAGGTTAGATAATCTGACGCAAATATCCCCGATTTTACCCATTTGTTAAGCCTTTTGGAACATTGACCGCTACCCCATTACAGATGCTGCAAAAGGGACTATACTCCTCGTAAGATAGGTCAACTATTATGACCCGATCAAGGAGGCTCAGGTATGAATATGCGACTCAAGGTGCTGAAGAAGCACCTGCTCTTCTGCTGCAGCGAGCACTGCAACAATCAGGATGTGGAAGATGTCATGCAGGAATTCAAAGAACAGCTCGTGGAGAAGGGGATTAACAAAACCGTCAAAATCAACAAAACCAGCTGTCTCGGCCTGTGCGGCAACGGCCCTTTTGTGATTGTCTATCCTGACGGCATCTGGTATTACAATGTGACTACAGATGATGTGGAACGTATCGTGGAAGAGCATCTGGTGAATGGTGAGCCTGTCGAAGAACTGGTAATGCTCAAAATGGAAGCCTGAAGCATTATCCCTACCCGCGCCGGCCGGCTGGCTGCATGTTTCTGATTCGCTGCATTTGCCCCCGTACAACCTCTCCTTATCCAAAATCCTGCAAGTCCCGCCCGCAGCCTGGGGCCTGGGACTTTTTGCGGTTGATCAGCCTTAGACAATCTAATGTATAATAGAGGATGTCATTCAAGGTAACTGCCTGGAGCCATCCTACACTGAAAAGAGGCTGAAGCATGGCCATATTCAAATATAATTCAGAGCGCCCTTTCCGGGGCAATCCCGATCTGCATCTTCATTATTGGGGACGTGAAGAGTGTGCTCCCGGCCACAGCGTCGGCCCCGGCGTGCGGGACCTGTACAAAATCCATTTCATTCATGCCGGAACCGGCCAGGTCACTGTCGGGAGAGAGACCCACATCCTGCAGCCTGGGCAGGCCTTTCTGACTTACCCTCGCGTATGGATCAGCCTTGGACCTATTCGTGGGTTGCTTTTACGGGGGAAGAGATTGGCTATTTGCTGTCCAAAACCTCGCTCTCGCCGGAGCATCCCGTCTTCCCGATGGATGATTCGCTTATGCCCGCACTCTATGACCGGCTTAGCACGGCTGCGGACCATAAGGACAGTCTTGATCTGCCTCTTAAGGCGATCATGTATGAGTTCTTCGGGCTGCTGGTGCGCCTGGTCCCGGCTTCTGCCAACCCCATCCCGCTTCCCCGTCAAAAAAGCATCTATGTGGAGCAGTGTCTGCACTATCTGCATGCTCATTACTGTGAGAATGTAACTGTAGAGCGCATGTCATCCTCCCTGAAGCTGGACCGCAAATATTTATCGGCATTGTTCAAAAAAACCGTCGGCCTGCCGCCGCAGCAGTACCTGCTTAATTTCCGTGTCGCCAAGGCATGTGAGCTGCTGACGGAGACCCCCTGTTCAATCGGTGAAATTTCACGCTCCGTGGGCTATCAGGACCCGCTGCTGTTCTCCCGCATGTTCAAGAAAGTTAAAGGCTGCTCACCCAAGGAGTACCGCATCCGCCATGCCGGTAATGACATTGTTCTATAAACTTCTTCCTTGCTGACATACGTTTATTCCTGCATTTCCGCTACAATAATAGCGAAGTGGAATCAGGAAATGTATGCTAACAAAACTTTAAGGAGGAAACTATCCCATGTATCTTGCAAATCCTGAACGTTACAGCCAGATGAAATATAACCGTACCGGCCGCAGCGGCCTGCTCCTGCCGGCAATCTCGCTTGGACTGTGGCATAACTTTGGCGGCAATGATGTGTTCGAGAACGGCCGCGCCATGATCAGAAGGGCCTTCGACCTCGGGATTACCCACTTCGACCTGGCCAATAACTACGGCCCGCCGGCCGGGTCCGCCGAGGAGACCTTTGGACAGATTCTGCGCAAAGATTTCGCCGCTTACCGCGACGAGCTGATCATCTCCAGCAAAGCCGGCTACTATATGTGGCCGGGCCCTTATGGTGAATGGGGCTCGAAGAAATATCTCGTTTCCAGCCTCGACCAGAGCCTGAAACGGATGGGACTGGATTATGTGGATATTTACTATCACCACCGTCCGGACCCGAACACACCGCTGGAAGAAACGATGTCCGCACTGGACCTGCTGGTGCGCCAGGGCAAGGCGCTGTATGTCGGCATCTCCAACTACAATGCCGAACAAGCGCGTGAAGCGGCGCAGATTCTGCGCCGCCTCGGCACGCCTTGCCTGATCCATCAGCCGAACTATTCCATGATGTCGCGCTGGATTGAAGACGGGCTGCAGGATGTGCTCGCTGAAGAAGGCATCGGCACCATCGCTTTCTCGCCGCTGCAAAAAGGCATCCTGACCGACCGCTATCTCAAAGGCATCACACCGGATTCCCGCGCGGCCGGACCAAGCGTCTTCCTCTCCGAGAAGGAGATTACCGCCGAGGTCATTGGCAAAGTAAGCAAACTGAACGATCTCGCCGCCGCACGCGGGCAGAAAATGTCGCAGCTCGCCTTGTCATGGGTTCTCCGTGGCGGCAAAGTGACTTCGGCCCTGATCGGTGCCAGCAAGGTCAGCCAGATCGAAGATGCGGTGGCCTCCCTGAAAGCACCTGAGCTCAGTGCGGAGGAGCTGGAGCAAATCGAGAATATTTTGCGGGGATAAACTTTACGCAGCGTCACTTCAGACGGCAATGAAGCCAGCCCAGCCAACAGGCTGCCGCTGGCTCTATTGCCGCCTTTTGCTGAGGGGATGCTATAATGGACACACAACAGCACAGAAAGGACAGCAGATGAAGACAAACCGTTTAGGAAATTCTGATTTATACGTAAGCGCCATGGGGCTCGGCTGCATGTCCCTGGGGACAGATGCAACGAAGGCTGCCGCGATCATGCATGAAGCACTGGAGCTGGGCATCAACTTCCTGGATACTGCCGATCTGTACGATAATGGGCGCAATGAAGAAATTATCGGCCAGGCGCTGCGCGGGCGCCGCGCGGATGTCATTCTTGCCACCAAAGTGGGCAACCGCAGAATCCCCGGACAAGAAGGCTGGAGCTGGGACCCTTCCAAAGCCTATATCAAATCGGCAGTAAAGGAGAGTCTGCGCCGGCTGCAGACCGATTATATAGACCTCTACCAGCTGCACGGAGGAACCCTCGAAGATCCGATCGACGAGACGATTGAAGCTTTTGAGGAGCTGAAGCAGGAAGGCCTCATCCGGTATTATGGCATCTCCTCCATCCGTCCGAATGTAATCCGCGAATATGTCTCCCGTTCTCATATTGTCAGCGTCATGAGCCAGTACAGCATCCTGGACCGGCGGCCGGAGGAAGCAGTACTGCCGCTGCTGGAACAGCATGGCATTGGCCTGATTGCCCGGGGGCCGCTGGCCGGGGGCATATTAACCGGGCATGGCGGCAGCAAAGCCCACCGGGAGTATCTCGGTTACAGCAGCGAGGAACTGCCGTTGCTCCATGAACGCCTGCTGGAGCAGACCGCCCCCTCCCGTACCCTGACGGAGGCGGCCCTGCATTATCCGCTGGCAAACCCTGCGGTAGCTGCGATCCTTCCAGGCGCGAGCAGCCTGGAGCAGTTGCGGTTGAATGCAGCGGCAGCTGCGTCGGCCCCGCTTACTGCGGCAGAGCTGGCAGCCATCCAGGCCGCCGGCAAAAGCAACCGGTACGCGCAGCACCGGTAGAGCAGCAGTGCAGCACATGCCAAAGAGGCTGTCTCTTAAGCGGTTAAGTTCTGGCCGTACAGGATAGCCTCTTGTTCCCACTTTCTCACGCATAAACTTGTGTAATATACACCATCACCAGCATTCCGAAGATAAAGGAATAGGTGGACGGGCGTTCGTAACCATGACCGTGGCTCTCGGGAATCAGCTCCTTGTAGACGATGAAGAGCATCGCTCCGGCAGCAAATGCCAGCCCGTACCCTACCACATTCTGTACATAGCTGGCTGTAAAATAACCGATGACCGCCGATACCATCTCCATGAGGCCAGTTAAGGCGGCCATAATCAACGCTTTTCGCCGGGTCGCCTGGGAATTGAGCAGAAACACCGCCAGGATGAGCCCCTCCGGCATGTTTTGTGCCCCGATGGCAATCGCCACCATGGGCCCGAGACTGGCCTGCTCACTGGCATAGCTGAAGCCCGTACTGAGGCCTTCGGGAATATTATGAATAAACAGCGCGATCAGCACGAGCAGCGCTTTGGAATCCATGTTGGTGAAGCCGGGTTTATTCTCTACATCTATATGCGGGATATTGTTCTCGATCAGATCGAGCAGCAGCACACCGGTAATCAGGCCCAGGGACAGGGAGATGATTCCCGACTCCTTGATCGCCTGCGGCATTAACCCAAAGGTGGATGCAGATACCATGATTCCGGCGGTGAAGGCAACCAGCACATCCTTCCACAGCTCGGACAACCTTCGGACAAACAGAATGGGAACTACCCCAAGCACAGTAGCCATAGCCGATAAAAAGCTGCCAAAAAGCGCAGTTTCCAAGTCTTCAACCCCTTTGGTGGACAGGACTCCTAGACCCAGCTTATGCTATAAGCAGCCTTAGTTATGTCTAATAATTTCCATTTCCCTTCTACAGCTCTGGCCCAATCTGCAAATACATCAGATCCTCGTCCAGATATTCCTCCCCCAGCTTCATTGCCCTCGGTTCTGTGCCGTAGCAGATAAAACCCAGAGATTCATACAGCCGTTTGGCGGGCAGGTTGGTGGAGGTAAGCGTCAGATTAAGAATTTCCAGACCCGGCACTGCTGTAGCCCGGCTGATCAGTTCCAGCATCAAGAGCCGTCCCACTCCCTGCTGGCGGGCACCCGGATCAACGTATACGGAATATACATGGGCTTTATGATGGATTTTCGGCCTGCTCTCACGGAAAAAAGTGACGATGCCCACCAGCTTCTCCTCCCCATCAAAAGCTCCCAGTGTAAAATGATCCTCCGCCGGCTCCAGTCTGATCCGTGTAGTGACAATGGAGATTTTGAGCTCGGATTCATAAGTGCTGAGAAAAGCCTCAGGGTTCTGCTGCAGCGACTGCAGCCGGAGCTCACGGTAAATATCCGCATCGGCGGAAGTCAGTGTTCTTACGTACAAGGCTTTGCCTCCTCACTGTGTTTGTCATTAAATTCTTCCTTTTACCATTATATCGGCTCTTCCCAGGTACAGGTCCTGCTGTATTTCTAAATTGACAAAAAAGCTGGATTTAGGTATATTTATTTGTGTTAAATTTAATTTTGCAAAATATAAATATTTATTGCGTACTAATCCAACGAAAATGAGGGAATGGCTATGATGATCTTAAGTACAATACTCGTAGCGCTTGTAGCACTTGAGCATGTGTATATTTTAGCCCTGGAAATGTTTATGTGGACTACCCCAAGAGCGCAGAAGGCATTCGGGACCACCCGTCAGTTCGCTCAGGAAACGAAATCGCTCGCGGCCAACCAAGGGTTGTATAACGGCTTTCTGGCAGCGGGTTTAGTATGGGGCCTGCTCCATCCGAACGACACGTTCGGGTACCAGCTTCAACTGTTTTTTCTAATTTGTGTAGGTGTTGCAGCGGTCTATGGCAGCATCACTGCCAAGAAATCGATTCTTTTCGTCCAGGGCCTTCCGGCCTTCGCGGCTATTCTCGCTGTTGTTCTGGCCAATCTGTGAACCCTTTTTTTGCAAAATAAAGGCCATCCTTTGCCGGATGGCCTTTAGCATTCAATATTGTTTTTGACAACCGCTGCCCACAATTCATTTATCGCTTCACCAGCCTCAACAATAAGTCAGCGGAAGGGACAGAATAGCCCTTGCCCAAAACCATCACACCGGACAGGATCGTTATGTAGCCTGAGATCAGCTCCTCCAGATTTCCATCTGCGATTTCCCCTTGTTCCTGCCCTTCCTTGAACAACGGAAGCAACCTTTCAACATATAGCTCCAGCGGATATTGTTGGATCAGCTGGCTTACTTCTTCGGGAACCTCCTGGGAATTCCGGGCTTGATGCAGCAGCATAAAAAACGGGGTCCCACTCTCATCCAGAATTGCCTCCGTTAACACTCTAACTCTCTCAATCGGTGATCCAGACAATCGGCTCAATTGATCGATTTCCGCAACCGATGTTACAACTGCCTCCCGGACCAGTGAAATAAAGAGTTCTTCTTTCGTTTTGAAATAATGGTAAAAAAGTCCGTGGCTCACCCCTGCTTCAGCAGTGATCATACTGATTTTCGTTCCTTGAATGCCATGCTGTGCGAAGATTTTTACAGCCGCCGCTGTAATTTGTTTTTTGCGCTCATCGTAAATTTTTTGAAGCTGTTCTTCTTTTAAGCGTGGCATACGACATCTCCTTAAGAATTGAGAAAAAAGTTTTTTAGAACCTGCGCCATGGCGTTGGGTTCATTTTCATTTTCCGGTCCAAAATGGTCCAGTTGGGGAAAGGTTTCTAGTGTAGAGTCAGCTATCGTGTGGTTCAACTCCTCAAGTATTTCTTTCGTGGACTTAGGGCTCTTCCCCCCTGAAAGCAATAATACATCTGACACAATCTTTTCATAGTTTGGGTAAGAAGAAGCATGCGACTGTACCTCCCGGTGTTCGTTTAAATTTTGCGCCAATAACCGGGTGATCTTATGCCATTGTTTCCCGCGTATCATCATTCTCAGAATAAATCTGGAATACCAAAAAGGAAGCCCGGATAACGGGGTATTGCCCATGCCTCGTACAAAGTGGGCAAAAGCACCTCTGAAATCATTTCTTTGCATGGCCTTCTCGTAATTAGACATCCAAATATCATCCATAGGGTGAAGGAGAACCCCCGGTTCATACACAGCTAATTTGGTAATGGAGGAATCCTTCCTTGCCGCCTCAAGTGACACAAGTCCGCCAAAGCTATGTCCGAACAAATAATTTGCCCCCGTTGCTTTGCGAATCGCCTGGACGTCTTCACACTCTTTATTAATAGCATAATCCGGACCCTGGGGTCCACTTATGCCCCGCCCCCTCCGGTCCATCAGATGAACGGTAAATGAATGCGAAAGAGCTTTGGCTAGGCGGGTATAGTCGCCCGAATCCCTCAAAGCTCCATGAACAATAATAATTCCCGGTCCATTTCCGATGCTTTGGTATCCAATTTGGGTACCATCTCCCGATAGAGCTTTCGATTGAATAAACAGACTAACCTCATTGGAAGAAACTTTTGAATTGGGCATACGGCCACCTCCTTTCGATTGATTAATTCAGTCAATCAATTTTATTCCGTAAATAATATTCTGTCAATGCTGTTCATCCGGCAGCAAGTACCGGTTTTTATCGTCCATCGTCAAGAGAGCTCACCGAACCAACAGAGGGACCCACGCAAAATCGCACAGTCAACAATACCTGTCTTTAGCTCACCGTCGAGAGTTATGCATGCTGTATAATAATGTGCACTTAAACAAGCCAAAGATGCTAATCTTGCCTTTAGCAATAACCGAGCTAATGAAATGGACTAAACAGATAGGCGCTACTTATTGTTTTGGGGTACCCCTGACTTTTATCCCAAGATTGGTTTTGAAACCGTATCCCACTGGGAGTTATGGTAAAAAACCTGGTATTAGAAATCATGGAGAACCGTTAATTGTGGTACGGTTCTCCATGATGTTTATAACGTCAAGTATTTAAAGATCATCTTTATCAGATTGGATTTCTCGCTGCAGAACATGCTGCGCTCCTCTTGAGTGGAGACTTTTTATTGATCCAGCAATGCCGCCTGCCGCTTGTAATGATCCTCGATCACCAGGCACGCCATGGCTTCAATCACCGGCACAATGCGGGGGCAGATGCAGGGATCATGCCTGCCTTTGGTCATAATCTCCCGTTCATTGCCGTCGGCATCGATGGTCCGTTGGGGGACTGAAATCGAAGAGGTCGGCTTGACCGCCACCCGGAATACGATGTCTGCCCCTGTGCTGAGCCCGCCGATGACCCCTCCGGCATGGTTCGTCTGAAATCCGTTTGCGTCCATCTGATCATTGTGTTCACTTCCAAGCATGGCTGCAGCCTGGAAGCCCGCACCAAATTCAATGCCTTTGACCGCCCCGATGGAGAGCATGGCCCGTGCAAGCTCTGCATCCAGCTTGTCAAACACAGGCTCCCCAAGTCCCGCCCGGACGCCGCTAATCCGGCATTCCACAATTCCCCCGCAGCTGTCTCCCTTGGCAGCCAGCTCTTCAATCCGTTTAATCATACGTTCTGCTGCCGCAGGATCGCACGCCCGCACCATGTTGGATTCGATAACCTCCGGATCAAATGTCCCGCAACGGATGCCGCCGATTTCGGTTGTATAAGCCAGTACCTTCACGCTCCGATGCTCCAGCAGCTTGCGCGCAACCGCACCCGCAGCCACGCGGGCCGCCGTCTCTCTGCCCGAAGCCCTGCCGCTCCCGCGATAGTCACGAATCCCATACTTCTTCTCGTAGGTGAAATCCGCATGTCCGGGCCGGTACATAGATTTAATATCGTCGTACGCTGACGGACGCATGTCCGTATTGTCCAGCATAATGCATAGTGGTGTACCTGTTGTCCGGCCTTCGAAGAGGCCTGATAAGATGCGGATCTTATCATATTCCTTCCGCGGAGTCGTGACGGAAGATTGCCCTGGTCTTCTCCGGTCCATCTGAACTTGAATATATGCTTCATCCAATTCGACGCCCGGGGTAACCCCCTCCACAATAGCACCTACGGCCTCTCCATGGGACTCTCCGAACGTGGTCACTTTTAATCTTTCCCCAAACGTGCTTCCCGCCATTTTCATACACCCCTGTTCTTAGAGTTCCTTCTTCATCAGTCTAAGGGTATACTTGAAATAAATGAAATAGTAAAATTCAGCATTTGCCATAGAGAGGATTGATAACATGTGATCATCAACAGTGAATGGTACCGTATTTTTCTCTATGCCGCTGATTGTTCCAATCTAACCAGAGCTGCACACAACCTCAATATGACGCAGCCTTCCGTCAGCTACGCCATCAAGCAGCTGGAGGAAGCGCTGGGTGTCCGGCTGTTTGACCGGTTATCCAAGGGTGTCCGGCTAACACAAGAGGGACAGACTCTGTATCTGCATGTCCGGCAAGCCTTCGGGGAACTGGACTCCGCAGAACGCCAAATGAAAAATATGAAGCAGTATCGTGAAGGCCGGCTGCGAATAGGGGCCAACGGGGCAATTATTAAAGACTTCGTTGTCCCCCTGCTCGACCAGTTTCATGCCCGCTACCCCAAGATTCGCATTCAATTGTCGCAGGAAAAAACCCGCCTCATCCTGGAGCGGTTGAAGCGGGGCTTGTTGGACCTCGGTTATATTTATCTGCCCGTATCAGACGAAGAAATCCGGATCGTGGCTTCCCATGCCTCACCTTTTTGCGCGGTTGTTGGACCTGCCTTCGCAGAATGGTCACGGGAACCTCTGCCGACGGAACGGTTAACGGAGCTTCCGCTCCTGATGCTGTCCCCGGGCAGCACCACGCGTTCCTTCATTGAAGGATGGTTCCGCTCCCAGGGGATAGAAATCGAAGCCGACTTTGAACTGAATAGCCTGGAAATGCTCACTGAATTTGCCGAGCGGGGGTACGGGGCAGCTTTTTTGCCACGGGCTTTTGTGGCCTCACGTATCATGGGAGGGTCCTTAGTGGAACTTCGTACGGCAGTCCCCATTCCTGACCGCCATATTGGCATTGCTGTTCGTAAGCATTCATCCCTGTCACTTGCGGCAGAGGCTTTTTTGGACATGTAACTCCTTTGCAAAACAGGACGATTCCCCGTAAGATACCAGGAAAACGTCCTGTTTTATTTTAAGTATTACCGCTGGCCACTCAGCTGTTGAAGTAAGTCTTCAGTACAAATTCATGCGTAAGTTTTCGAGGCCGCCTCTTCTGTTCCTTTTAAATTAAATAAATCAAGATCGAGTGCTCTTGCTATGGTAACCAACGTATCGATCCGTGGTACTACGGCTCCAGTCTCGATACGGGCAATATGTTCTTGGCGCAAATTGCCGCCACGCTCGATGATCCGAGCCGCTAGTTGCTCCTGAGTTAGACCTAACTCAAGACGACGTTTATGAATTAAATTAATAAGCTGTGCGGTAATCTCTAATACTTCAGATCGCTCTGATCCAAGTTTTCCACTAATTTCCTGTTTCTTGGCTCTCCACGTCTTCACTTCGTCATCCCTCCTTTTTTGAATGGCGTTCTAACCAATCCTTCCTGTGAAGTTCTGCCTTTTTAATCTCACTTCTTGGTGTCTTCCCAGTCTTTTTTCGAAAATGAGAGAGAAGAACATATTTGTTGCCATCCCACAAAAATAACAAAACTCTATTAACACCAGGAGTAATTTCCCAAATGTCTTTCGTAAGCTTATCAACAAAATTATAACCTGCGAGCGGGCCTAATTGTTCTAACCGATCTAAAGCGACTTCCATGTAAAAAGGCGCCCGATTCCAGGCGCCTTAGTGATTATTTTATAGCAATATAAATCTGCAGCTCTGTGTTTGTTGGATCAAAGTCTCTGGCATCATAAAGCTCAAAGTCGCCTGTGTAGGCTCTCTTCTCGGGGGATTCCTTGAAATAGGCCCAAATCTCGTGCCACGCTTGTGCCACCACTTCATACACAGGCCCTTTTTTCGTCGTGAATACCATGTATTTGCTCTCAGGGACGGTTACAACGACGTGATTCTTGTCAGCCGGGACCGCCTCATTGCTTGATTCATGCCCAATTACAACAGTATAAGCTCCGTTTGCGTCGCTCTCATAATCTGTGTACACCGCGTAAATGAAATGCGGATTTTCGCCTCCCGCCGCAGATAAAAGATTGCTCTGAAAGTAAGTTTCCCACAGCTTGGGCAATCTCCCCTCCGGTCCCGCCTCTTCTGCATTTGTAGTACGTACAGCAACTCCAGTTATTATCAGCTTTTGTTTATCAGTTGTATATGTGTTCATTGTCCACCCTCCTCTTTCACTGAATTGTACAATAAGAAAGTTGACAACTTACTGTCATGTTCCCTATATGCTGCCAATCCATGCTTAGGATAAGCCTCTGGGGCTGTCTGCTCACACTAACTCATACAAAGATGTATCTACCGCCTGAACGAAAGGTGTCCATTCTCCTGCCGTATACAGCATAAGCCGGTGCATGGCCCGCGTACATGCTGTATAAAAGAGCTTGCGCTCGTTCTCCCGGTGATAAGATTGCAAGGAGGCATCGTAAATCAACACAGCATCAAATTCAACCCCCTTAGCGAGATATGCGGGAATGACAAGTATACCCTTTTCAAAAGTGGGCGTGTTCTTTGTGATCAGCCGCAGCTCTTTGACCCCCCCGGACGCCAGAGCCTCATAGGCTTCTATGCTCCCGGCAGCGGTTTTCGTAATCACGGCGATGGATGTATAGCCTTCAGCCTGAAGAGCTGCGATATCTGCTGCTATCCGTTCCACCCGTTGCCCGCTGCTCTCCAGCCTCGCAAGGGTTGGCTTCCTGCCGCTTCTCTCAAACGGTACAATGGCTTCTCCGCCCGGCAAAAGCGGCTTCGTGAACTCCACAATTTCACGGGTAGAACGGTAACTGCGGACAAGAAGAAACTGGCTGGTCTCCTCCTCTCCATAGAGCCGGACCAACGGTGAGCCGATCCCGTGCAGGTTCGTTGCCTGTGTAAAAATGGCCTGACTGAAATCACCGAGCACAGTCATCCGGGCACGGGGAAAAAGTCTTTTGAGGAACTCATACTGAAACATCGAATAATCCTGACCTTCATCGACGAATATATGCCGCACCTGAGTGTTGGTCCGGTTACCCTCGACAAGTTCTTTTAGATATAGATAAGGTGTAGCATCTTCATACAGCAGTTCGTTCCGGCCCAGCTTTTCTTTGGTTTGCGTGCAGATTTCCGGCCAAAGTTCCGGTACCCCGGCATTTGTCATCTCCCTGTATGCTGCTTCTTCGCTGAACAACTGGCTGTACAGCCCAGGCATATCTACAAACAAGAATTGTTTTACATTCCGTCTCAGGGGTTTGAATTGCTCTTTTACGATCATCCGGCTGAGCAGCTCTTCCTCCCGGTCGGCAAAATCAAAATCGCCCTCGTCCGGGCGGCGCTTGTTGCGCATGATTTCATCGATTTGGGCATATTTTTCGGCAAAGTCAAAAACTCCCCGGTCTTTGTGCAGCATACTGAAGGCTTCAGCGTACTGTTCCCCATCCAGATAGTTAAGCTCCTCCTGCACCCAGTCCGCTCCCTGCTCCTTCTTCTCCAGCCGGGCCAGCTCCTGCAGCAGCCATTTCTGCACAAGTGTGATACGGTTGGTCAGGCGGATCGAAGCATCATAGCTGTAGAACTTGGTTTTGATCTGCTCGCCGGAGATCAGCACGCGATCCCGGAAACGGATGCTGACAAACCTCATGCCTTCCCGCTCCAGCCACACCGAATACCCGCGGAGTGCCTGAAGATAGGCTTCCGATGCTTTATATTGAATTCCATTCATACGGGCCTTATACCCTTGAGCCTGATGCCTTGTCAGCGCATATTCGATCTGATCGAACGGGTCCTCCAGGCGAAACGTTGATCCGAGCCAATATTCCAGATATTCCTGGAAGGTGGTCTGCTGCATGTTTTCCTCCCCGAGCTCAGGAAGAACTGTAGAGACGTAGCTGTTAAACATGGGGTTAGGCGAGAAAAGAACAATCTGATCCGCCGTGAGCCTTTCGCGGTGTTTATACAGCAGGTAAGCTACGCGCTGCAGCGCTGCAGAGGTTTTCCCGCTTCCGGCTGCCCCCTGTACAATGAGCATTTTGCTTTTATCGTTGCGGATAATGGCGTTCTGCTCTTTTTGAATCGTCGCCACGATGCTCTTCATTTGCGCATCTGCCCCTCCACCAAGCACTTGCTGGAGCAATTCGTCGCCGATGGTTAAACTCGAATCGAACATATGCTGGAGATGCCCGTCACGGATCTGGTATTGGCGCTTCAGGTTCATGGTCCCCGTGATTTGCCCTCCCGGTGTTTCATAGGCTGCCGGGCCCGGAGGATAGTCATAGTAAAGACTTGCAATAGGAGTACGCCAGTCATACACCAGAAAGCTCAGACCATCCGTATCGACGAAGGAGGATACCCCGATATACACTTGCTCCGTAATCCCCTGGCCATCTTCCAGAAAATCAACGCGTCCAAAATAAGGAGATGGCAGCAGCCGGTTCATATTTTTCCACTGCTGCACGAGCCGTCTATGGCTGCGTTCCCGTTCGGACAACACTGCGGATTGCTGGTTAATTGTGAAAAACGTTTCTTCGAAATCCTCGTCCGTACTGGTGTTGACCGTAACCTCTTCCCAGAATCTTTTGCGGATCTCCGCCGCCTGATCCTTTAGCTGGCCTATCTTGGGCTCCAGTTCAACGATTGTGGATGTCAGTTTCTCCTTAACCAGATCCAGCCGCTGCTGCTCCTGCTGCCATTCATTCAAGTTCATCATCTCCTGAATACACTCCTTCTCAAACGAAGTTAGATAAAAAAAGGACTGTTGACAAAATGCAATTCCATCTGCTACAATAAAGATGTAAATAAAATACGATACTTGTATCTTCATTGAAAAAAACATCGGCAGTTCTTCAACTTTAGCATAATGCTTATTTGTTTGCAATGGTTTTGCCTATAATAACCTGGCGTTTCTGCCAGGTTTTTTTGTTTCTGCCAAAGCTGTATGTCCCTGGATTGCTCCAAGTCTGGCAGCCCGGCTTAAGGAAAGCGTACCGGAATGGTAAGTTATTGCCAAGTAGAAACGGGTATCGTCCTTATTAGGACGGTATCCGTTTCAGCGAGAAATAGAAGGATAATTTATAGCGTGAAGCATAGAAATTCTTATATTTTAAAAAAGAGATACCTCTTCGAGGTATCCCTAGAAATTCCTTTTACTATTCCCCCACCTTTGGCTTTATCGGGAGCAACAGGTCCAGCTGCACACATTTATCAATGTCTTCATTGCTCAAATGATATTGATTGATGTAGTTTAAATGTTCTTCTATTGAGCCATTCATGCAATCGGGATCACCCCACTCCGGTTCATATTCAATACTGTTGGTTACCCAATCCATAAGCCAGCCCCATTCCTCAAAATTCCCCATCGGTATCATATGGGTAGCATATAAACCCCCAGGAAATTTCTTTTTCACGAATGGTTTTTGTACTTCCAAATCGTCGGGGATGGTTACCCATCTCTCATATCCGTGATCAGTTCCGTCAGGACTCACCCCGTTGGGGTGATTAAAACCAAAATGCCGCAAATCAGGCTTCATTTCTTTAAGATTGGTTTGAATCATAAATTCCCTTAATTCATTCCCTGTGTCGTATTCCGGTGACCCGCCTACATAGTGTATAGAAGCAACTGAGGCGGGAGCTACATATACAATTCTTACATCTTTAAGTTGGGATAATGGATTGTCGGCTATCTTCAAATCATTCATGAATGTACCCTCCTTAAGATTGTTTTTGGTTACGGGAAGGGCTTCTATGACCTGCAGTATTGATTCTTCTGACAAGTATTCAGGATTTATTTTTACCTCTGCATGTTCTCTCAGATGGATTACAAATTGATTTAATACTGTTTTAATTGTAGATAATGCCAGGATTTCATTCGAGAGCTCTTCGATTCTTCCTTGAAAAATGTTTAATGCTACTTGTGCCTCTTCACTTTGCAGAACTCTCTTAATTTCTTTCAAAGGAATTCTAAGCTTTCGTAAGATCAAAATCTGTTCCAGTCTTTTCAAAGAATATTCATCATAGGTGCGGTATGCATAACCCTCTTTCCTCAAGCTCTGAAGCAATCCGATTTGCTCATAATATCTGAGTGTTCTTGTTGAAATCTGGTAGTTTTTTGTAACCTCACTTATTGTCAGCAGTTCCATAGCTCCTCCTTTCCATCAACAGCTTAAAGTACGACCCGACGTCAAAGTCAACTAGGTTGTATTATACGAATATTATCACATCAAAAATGGCGGCATCCGGGAAGTTACTCCCTTTACCGCCATTTTCCTTGTTCCCCAAAGCCATGAAATGGCTGCTTGGGACAGCCTAATGCCAGGGTATAATACCTCGCTGTTCTTTAGCTCTTAGAAATTCAACTGGAAATTCGTAATCTGGAGCGTTCCCGCTGATACGGCTTCACCCGTTCCGGCATATACCTTGAATTGAACCCCCCTTACGTCAATTGCATTTTCCAATGCGGCATGATTGCTCCAATTTGTTTTTGCCGATTTCCAAACCGGGGAGTTAAACGCATATACGACATCGACCGATTCACCCGGCTCGATAATCCTTTCAACTGTAGGATCGGCTGCGGTTTGGCCTCCTGTTTCCTGCCATACCCAACCGCCTCCGGTCCTTACTACCAGAGATACATGAATTGCACTCGTTCCGGTATTAGTAAGGGTACTGGAAACGCTTGCATATTTTGTCCAGTCATCGCCAATCCCCAGACCAGGCTTAGTTTCAGTAGCTACACCTGCTGCAATCGTATCGCTTATCGTTGATTTATATTTTACAAAGAGAGTTTCTCCATCCAACCCGCTGGATTCATTCCCTGTGTAAGAGGATTCAACAAGATTCCATGGATAGAAGCTGGCTGTTTTGGGGCGGTTCATTTCGGCGATCGTCGAAGCATAGGCCGTCGGCTCCAGATCAAAACTGATGGTATGCAATTGAAGACTGCCCGCTAACCCTCCGCTTCCACCTTGTACACGTAAAATAATACGGTTTACATCTTTGTTCGTGAGACCCGTCAAAGGTACTGTAGCGATCATTGTAGTTTTCGCAGGGACTTTAATGTAATGTCCCAATTCAACCCATTTCCAGTCGCCGTCTTTGACAATCGGTTGGATCTGAACCTCAGCTGCATTAGGATTGGACAGGATGAGATTCATATTACTGTAATTACTCCAATTTGCAACAGGGGCCGGGTCTACCTGGAAGCTTGGATAGTTCTCACTTTGCAGATTAAAGCTCATATTCAATCCGCCGTTATCAAGGTAAGTCAGCTCAGCAACTGTAGGCGTAGCCGGTTTGTCGGCACCATTAATTCCAACATACCAGGTAGTGTAATTGTCGATAATCCCCGGATCAATGACTTGAATATTGCCGGGATCGCCCGTAGTTACTTCAACAGCGTTGCTTGCGGCCGATTCATTGCCTGCATCATCAAACGCCTTAACCGAAAAGGTATATGCTGTTTTACCCGCTAAACCGGATGCAGTGTAGCTTGTGGTTGCACTGGTGCCTTGCAGTTCTCCGTTCACATAGATGTTGTAGCCGGCAACACCAATGTTGTCCGTTGACGCGGTCCAGGCCAGTTTTGCTGTTGTGATTGCAGGCGCCACCACAAGTCCTGCCGGCGCTGTAGGCGCTGTTGTATCATTGCTGTCTGATGTTTTTATACTTACGGCATTGCTTGCAGCAGACAGGTTGCCGGCAGCATCAATCGCTTTTACCGTAAATGCATAAGTGGTATTTGCTTTGAGGCCTGTTACAGTATAGTTTGTAGTTGGGCTGATATGAACCAAATTTCCGTTCTGATAAATATTGTACCCCGCCACACCTACATTGTCTGTTGAACCCGTCCAAGTCAGCGCAACCGTAGAATATGTTGGTGAAGTGGCGGACAAATTCGCAGGTGTTGTCGGTGCCTGATTATCGGATGTGTCTTCAAATACCGAACTCCGCTTCGAGGTGGCTTTAATCCCGTTTGGCCCGTTGATGATGGCATTCCCTTGTTCAGTATAGCTGGTTCCTGCCCAATCGTTCGACATATCCAGATACTCCAGCCCGGTACCGTTTCCTTTCCACGACCATCCGAGATACCCGACGCCTTTTTGCTCGGAATAACTCATAATTGCCGCTTCGTCGACATCACCGTTCGTATGCTTTATTCCGAATTCACCGATAACCAGCGCCAAGTTTTTGTTCAATACATTATCAATATTACTCTTAACTGTTGCTGCGTTTCCTCCTGCGTATTCGTACATATGAATCGAGAACATCGTATTTCTCAGGGGGTCTGCATTAAAAACCTGTGTCCCATAATCAATAATGGATTGCGGATATTGCCCCCAGCCTGCTCCGTCAACCATAATGGTATTCTTAATCCCAGCGTTTCTAAGCTTCGGTATTACAGAAGTATATCCTTTGGCCCAGTTTGCCCCATCCCATGTGCCGTACCACTCATTTGCAATGTTGAGGATAACGGTTTTTTCTTTACCGATGAGCGCACTTTTCATTTCAATCCAATAATTTGCAATATTATTAAGTACAGCTTCACTATCGGACCCGGTCCCGTCATGGACTTCGACGACTGCCACCATTTTATTCTGTTCGCACAAGGTGATCAGATTTTGTATGGCTGCCAAACTGTCTTTTGACCATTGCTGCCCGTCTGATAGTACAATTCTTACGGTGTTAGCACCAGTTTTGGCTATTGCCGGTATGGCAACAGACTCTTGACCCTTGTACCAGTTGTGAGCGTGGTTAATCCCTCTCATCACAAAGGGTTTTCCGTTAGCATCATATAAAGTGGTTCCGTTAATATAGAATCCGGGGTTTATGGAAGTTGCACTGGTGGTTACACTCAGCGCCGCGCTTGCCGCGGATATATTCATTGCTGCGTCTTTCGCCTTTACTGTGAAGCTGTATGCTGTATTGGCCGTCAAGCCGGTAACAGTATAGCTTGTTGTTGTACTGGACCCGGCCAGCGCCGTCCCGTTATAAATGTCGTACCCTGTTACTCCTACGTTGTCCGTGGACGCTGTCCAAGCAAGGCTTACGCTTGTTTCCGTTTTTGAGATGCTTTTAAGGTTTGTTGGCGGGGTTGGTGGTGTGGTGTCTGAAGTAGTTGTAGCCTGCGTAAATTTCCATCTCTGTTGCGCATTCCCGTTGTCCGTCCACTGCTGGACATTGGCTCCGTCTGCGGTGGAGCCTCCTGCCACATCCAGGGCTTTACCGCTGCTTTTGGAGATTAACTTGTAATACCCGCCGCCTGTATCCATTATTTCCCACTTCTGTGTGGCAGTACCGTTATCCGTCCACTGCCGGACATTGGCTCCATCTGCAGTTGAGGGGTCTGCGGCATCCAATGCCTTACCGCTGGATTGGGCGATCAATTTATAGAATCCATTGCCAACGTCAATGACCTTCCACTTTTGCTGGGGGTTTCCATTATCCGTCCACTGCTGTACGTTAGCTCCGTCTGAAGCAGAGCCTCCTGCCACATCCAGGTTTTTGCCGCTATGCTGTGCTGTAAGCTTATAAACTGCACCGGATATAATTCCAGTATCCACCGGCCCGCTATCCGAATACACTTCAAAATCCCAGAGAGAATACCCATATTCAGTAGCCCTTTGTGTTCCATACATTCTTACATATCTTGCATTTGTTGCTGCGAAAGAAATATGATCAATCCCTCCGTCTCCTGTTGTAGTGGAGTAAACCGTAGTCCAATTGCTGTTATCTGCGGATACCTGAATTTGGTACGCTTTAGCGTAGGCAACTTCCCAGTTCAGCTTAACACCACTTACATTGTTTGGGCTTCCAAGATCAACACTGATCCACTGGGGATCGGAATAATTAGAGGACCACCTTGTTGAAGCGTTTCCATCAACAGCCCTATCCTGTGTTTTTGTGGAATCCTCACTTGAGCTTGCCGTTGCAGTTTTGTTAGCTGCGATGTTAGTTGCTGCACTCGCCTCCATTGGCGGTACCATCCCCGTAAGCAAACCAAACATCATAATAAAAGCCAAAATTTTCTTCAAGCAACATCCCTCCCATTAATGAATAAGTCATACATTGGATACACTTTTCACTTTCGTTTGAATGAAACTAATAAAAAGTCTCCCTCCTTCCTCATTATCCGCAAAATGAAAGCGCTATCTTTTTTGAATGGACCAGAAGAGCGCTTAGCATGATCTAGCGGTTCCGGCAACATATTGGTTAGCCGCTACATCACTTGTTAGGAGTTCTATCTATCCAAAACCCTCTAACGATTACAGAATATCCCTTTGTTATCATAACTGTCAATGGTTTCAATAACACAAAAATAATTTTTCCGCAGGAGATTGACCCGGTATATCCGGGAATTAGATACGGCATTTTTCTACAACAAGTTGATTTTCTCTTGACGCCCTCCATGAAAACGCTTATATTGGACATATCAAGAATACGTTATATAACGTTATGTTAATTGTTTTAGCAGAGATTCTGTGTAGAAAGGTTGATATCTATGAAAGTTGTCGCAGTTGGATACAGCTGTATGGATGTTTATGACAATCTGGATAAGAGCTATCCTACAGGCAATGGTGTGGATTTTGCAATCAATATTAAAAAACGGGGAATCCGCTCTGCTGTTGTAAGCGCTGTAGGAAATGATTCTTATGGAGAACAGATGGTCGAGAGGCTGCAGATAAGCGGAATTGATACTACACACCTCCGGGTGGATAAGGGTTCAACGGCACAAATTCATATGCAGTTAATTGATAACGATCGGGTCCACGGTAATTGTATTGATGGAGTTATGGCCAATTATTATTTGAGAGATGAAGACTTTGATTTTATTAAGCAGCATGATTACATTCATACAGATTACTTCGGACGTATTTATGGCTTACTGGCACAATTCAGACAAGCGGGCTGCAAGATCGCCTTTGATTTCTCTACGTTTTTGGAGGATAAGGATTTTGAATTGATTATTCCGAATGTGGATTATGCTTTATTCTCATACTCTCAGCGGGATTCATGGATCGAAGATAAAATGAAGTGGGCCTGTGATCAAGGAGTACAAATCGTAGTGGCTACTTTTGGGGAATATGGAAGTTTGGCTTATGACGGAAAACAGTTCTATGAGGGAAGTATTATAAAAGTAGAAAATATTGTAAATACAGTTGGTGCCGGGGATTCCTTTTTTGCCGGATTTATGGCTGGGGTAATCAAGGGTTTTCCGGTACAAGAATGCTTGCAGGAGGGTGCAAAGCTGTCCGCTGAGGTCATTCAGAAATTTGAACCCTATTAATTTTAGAAGCTGAGGATATCGGAGGAGGAGAAATAATGATTATTGATGCACATGTACATCCGATTTATTTTGATACGATTTGCGGGGATGATTCCGTCCTGAAATTCCGTTCTGAGCAATTTGGTATCTATAAGCAGTCGCCATACAGTTATGAGGAAATTATAGCCGAAATGAATTTTGGAAAAATCGACCGTTCTATTCTGCTTCCACTTGATTTAACCACACAAAGCGGCGGCAGTATTGTAACTAATGAGGAGATCAAGAAGATCATAGATCGTCATCCCGATTCATTCATTGGATTTGCCAGTGTAGACCCGTATCGTAAGGATGCGTTGGAGGTTTTGGAGAATGCCTTTGCCAATCTGAAGCTAAGCGGGCTAAAGCTGAATCCGTCCAAGCAGCAGTTTTATCCTGATGATAAGCTATTGTGGCCGATCTACGAGAAGTGTAGAGAATACGATAAGCCAATCATGTTTCATGCCGGCTTGAGTTGGGAGCCTAATGCGCTTGCCAAGTATGCTAATCCAATTCATTATGAGCAGGCAGCTGTAGAATTTCCGGAACTGCGGATGTGTCTCGCCCATTTTGCCTGGCCATGGGTCAGGGAAATGATGATGCTGATGATAAAATATCCTAATGTCTACACAGATACCTCAATGCTGTATATGGATTCCTTTAATGATTTTATGGAGCGTATTTTTATGAAGGAAATGGACCCGCTGACCCTTGAACGCAATTTTGCCAAGCAAGTGATGTTTGGATCAAATACCCCAAGGTTTCGTGCGTTTAAATTAAAAAAGGCTATAGAAAATCTGCCGTTTAGCGAAAAGGTAAAGGCGAACATTTTTGGTGGAAATGCACTTGCATTTCTGGGGGAGGGGAAATAAGCGAATGAACAAATTAGTTTCAATCTCATGTATGTCGGAGCAAGCGGTTCAAATGATAAATATTACTGAGGAAGTACACAGGATCGTTGCGGAATCAGGAATTACGAACGGTTTGGTCGCAGTAATTACGGCTCATACGACCACGGGGATTACAATCAATGAACCGCTGGAGTGTGTAGAAACAGATATATTACAACGGCTGGAGAAGCTTGTTCCTGATGATGATAAATATATTCACGCTCATTTTCTTCCATCCTATGGAGCTACAAGCAATAACTCGCCAGGTCATCTGAAATCGATGCTGCTGGGAAATAGCTGTATGTTTCCTATTCAGGAATCCAGAATGGTATGTGGTTCAGCTCAACATATCTATCTTGTGGAGTGTGACGGTCCGCAGACCCGTAAAGTATATATTCAAATGATGGGTGAGTAATTAAAAACAAACTATGCCGTTTCTAATAACAGATACGCTAACAACAACCAGGATCAACGGGGCTATTTTGCAAGCAGTTGTAACTGCTTGCCAAACAGCTCCGTTGTTACGCTTCAAGGATAATGAAGAGCGCACTGGCTGTAACATGCAAGTTAAAAGGCCATCCTCAGCGGAAGTCTTCCCTATCAGCCCACTCTATTCAACTGTCAATTTCCGTTAGCGGAACGTAATCAGAAAGCATTTTCCCTTATTTCATTTAGCTCTTCTGCGTTAAACACTCCTGCCTGGTACAGGTTGAAAAATTCCTCCGATACACTTTGGTCAAAAATAATCATATCATCCGAATTGACCGTCACCTTAATGCCATTGTCGTACAAAGTTCTTATGGGATGTGTTTGATAGTTCTCTACTCTGGAGAGCAGGATATTGCTCGTTGGGCAAATGTTCAATTGGATGTGGTGGTCCGATAACCATCGCATCACCTGGGGAGAACGCGCAGCGGCGATTCCATGCTGTATTTGATCCAGCTCCAATTCTTCAGCCGCTTGTCTAACCAGTTCAGCCGTTCCAAATTCACCGGCATGTGCCTTCAGAATCAGTCCCTTATCCTTCGCCTTTCGAAAAATCTTCTTAAAAGCAGGGACAGCAAATTCATCTCCGAATATGTCCATCGATTTGAAGTAATTAAGCTCCAGAAACTGATCTATCTTGCCTGCGGTCTCATGCATTGGTGTATGTGTTAGAAACGCGATTTCCGGGACAAAAATAATCTCAGGAGCCACTCTCCGATGGATGTTCTGTATGGCTTGTATCAATTGTTCAGGGGAGTCATCGAACCAAGCCTCTTCACCAATGGTTACACTCATATGAAGTAAGGTAATCCCATCCGTTTTCGCCTGAGCAAAGGCAGCTTCTATACGCTTTTCATAACCAAGCCGGCCATTTAACAAAGGCTTAATATGTATGGCGTTCCACTGGTTCATCTCATGAAGATCTGCAAACTTAGGGCACTCAGGTATCTTTACACCGCACCAGTCCTCAATATATCTCTTATTTCCGCCCCTGGTGATATGATTGTGTAAATCTGCTTTGGGTACTTTTCTCATTTCAGCCAAGCTATTCTGCTGTAAAGCCGCTATAAACTGATCTTTCATGAGTGGCTCGCCCCCTGGATTCTTAATAAAGGGTCAAAAGGCACCCGGATGGGTGCCCTTTGTCTACAACGTAAGCAGGTTCTGCTAGCGGCCGCGGTGTTTTTCTTTTGCTTTTTGCACCTTTAATTCCCTTTTACGTGCCAATGCTGCCTCCAACTGCTGTTTCGAACCGGTCCGTCTCTCCTGCTTTCTTTTCTCATACTCCAGCTTGAGAGCCTCTTGTGCATAGGAAGAAACACCTTTTCTCCGTACCTCATTAGTTGCCTGCCTTGCAAGCCGCTTGGGACTGACCTTTTTCAGTTCAGACGGCTTTACGGCCACTTCCTCCGAAAGTCTGCTGGTAAGCTCCGACATCTCATTACGAATGAACTGTAGAATTTCCTCGTCCTGAGGCTCTGGACCAAAAATGTACCTGACTGCTTTCAACTTTCCTTGGTCCTGATCCTCCAGGACTCCGACCCAATACTGACCATCATGATAAACTGTAAGCTTCATATAAATCCCCCTCAATTGAATCGAAACGACGGACATCCCGAGGGGGGAAGGTTACTGACATGCCGTTCTGACCAATACAGAGCCATGCATGTGCCTGGACTACCAACCAGGCTGTGTTTTCTCGTTTCAAGGAAAATTATAGACGCCCTATGGGTTAATATCAAGACAGCGACACTCAATAATATACCTGTTCTACATTTTAAGATTTTCTAATAATTAGAATTCGAACTATAGCAAGTGACCTAATCATTTTCCGCCTTATGGTACGGCCTTTTTATTGATTTACCTTGTAGAGTTGACCGGCACGTTATATTAGTCCCCAAATCTCATCTTGTCAAGAAATAATGTGGGATTGAGCGACATAGCGGGAGATCCCCCCATATGCTTTCGAAATATGAATGAATTTCCGAGTCTGAAGAGCAGTATCGCTTTTTCCAAATCACCCGGTTTCACGTAATATTTTCTTAGGTTATTACGAAAGACAGAAAAGGAGGTGCTATATGAACAGCATCGACAAAATAAGATTTATTCTTCTTTACGCTAAAACACCTGAAACAAATTGTTACGGGTACATGGAGCTGAATCAGGAGGGCAACATGATCGCGCTCTACAATAGGTATGGCGAAGAAATAGAAATGTACGGTGGACATGAATTTGTCAGGGTACGAACACTTGGCAAATTCGATGATGAAGACCGCGATAATTTTTATTCCTTGTTAGAAAGTGATGGTGTAGGATAGTCTGCCAGATTAGTCAGGGGGATATTGGTCATCCAAAAAACGAACGAAACGTTATAAGTATTCGGAGGTAGAAGATGAACAAACAGGTTCAAGAGGCAGGCGAAATGAAGAGAAGGCAGATGCTAACCGCGCTGCTCATCGGTGCATTTGTTGCGTTTCTTAATGAAAATTTGCTTGCCAATGCGCTTCCCGGATTGATGCGGGAATTCGGGCGTGCCGCCGCGACTATACAGTGGTTATCGACGGGCTATATGCTCGTTATCGGCGTGCTGGTGCCGGTGACCGCATTACTGCAGCAATGGTTCACGACCCGCCAGATGTTCATGTCTGCGATGGCGTTATTTTTGGCCGGTACCTGCTTATGTGCAGCGGCGCCGGGATTCGGAATCTTGCTGACGGGCCGGGTTATTCAGGCTTGCGGGACAGGATTATTGGTCCCGCTCATGATGAATACGATTCTCGCCCTCTATCCACCAGAACGCCGGGGTGCCGCCATGGGACTCATGGGGCTGGTCATCATGGTCGCCCCTGTCATCGGGCCGGCTTTGTCCGGTTTGATTATCGATACCTTTAACTGGCGTTGGCTGTTCTACATGGTGATTCCTGTTGCTTTGTTTGCGATTATTTATGCATTCCTGTACCTGAAGAATGCGACAGAAGTGACCAAGCCAAAGGTCGATCTTGTATCCATAGTGATGTCAACTGCCGGTTTCGGCTGCGTCACCTACGGCTTCAGCCACACAAGTGTCTCACTTGGGCCTGAAGGTTACGGAGTGATTGCAATTGGCAGCCTTTTCTTGCTTCTGCTTGTATGGCGCCAGCTTAAGATCAAAGAACCGTTGCTCGATCTGTCCGTATTCCGGCAGCCCACTTTTTCTCTGGTTGCGGTATTGACTGTATTTCTGATGATGGTTCTATTCGCCACAACAACATTGCTGCCGTTCTATATGCAGGATGCGCTGAAGCTGACAGCGCTTGGGACAGGCTTACTTCTAATGCCGGGCAGCCTTTTGAACGGGATGCTGATGCCGGTGTCGGGCAAATTATTCGATAAATTCGGGCCGAGATTCGTCATTGTGCCCGGACTGTTCCTGATCGCCCTATCGTTGTGGCTGTTTACCGGCATCGACAGTGATACAACACAAGGTTCCGTCCTGTTCAATCATGTCCTCTTATTCTTAGGCATGTCGTTCGTCGTCATGCCGGCTCAAACGGCAGGATTGAATCAGCTTCCACGTCACCTGATCCCTCATGGCACAGCCATATACAATACACTTCAACAGATTGCAGGCGGAATCGGCATCGCTTTGTTCGTAGGCATCATGTCGTCAGGAGCCAATCGTTATCTTCACCATTCGCTCAATCCTACTGCGGTCCACGAGAAGGCACAAAGCATGGTTTCCGGTCTGCAAACGGTTTTTTGGATTGAATTTATTTTTGCAGTGCTTATCTTGGTGCTGGGCTGGTTTATTAAAAAGCCACCTGAGCGTAGTTGATTCATTCCTGTATAAGCTGAACTGGAGAACTTGAAGGCTTGGGGAACACAATGAAACTCATAAGAAACTATGCTAAGTGGAAAAAGTAAAACTAAATGGCTGAAATCCGGGCTACAGAAGGTTCTAGTGGGATTTTGCACACCTAATTCATATCTATTCACTAGCTTTGTTCGAATCATAAATGCCTAAGAGGATGACTTCCCGGTCTGCATTTGATTGTTTAGCCGGTTACAGCTAACCGTCCCGCCGTTCTATCAGATAGAACATATAATCGGTCGGGACCCCGGTATACCCTTGCTGCCTCAGCATCGCGGTCACATTGCCCCGGTGATAGGTCCCATGGTTAACCACATGCTGCAAAATGTCGGAGAAATGCGTATCGAAACGGCCGTACTTCGGGTGCCTGATCGTCATCGCCCTGTCCAAGTCGGGCGTACGCCGCAGCAAATCGCGGAACTGTTCGGCGACGAAGGCGAACAGCCGACGCATCTCGTCCACTGTTGTGTCCTGCGCTTCCTCTGTCCACTCCGGGATTCTCGGAAAAATATTCTCGTTTGGAACTTCCGCGAGCACGGACATATAGAGCTGTTCATACATGTACATGTGCCCAAATGTTTGAGACACAGACGGGAACACGCTCGTCACTTGCGCATGGAAGACATCCTTGGGAAGCTGCTCCAGGTGGGTGAATAACCGGTCATTCGCCCAAACATGGTATTCGTACAATTGATGCGGGTGTTGAAGCATGTATGAATCCACCTTTCCTTTATTCGTCGGTTTGGCTGCTACTGCCGCAGCCTTGTCTCTATCGTATACCGGGTTCACTGACAACCGTTGTCAGCGAAGTTCAATCAGGGTTGTCTTCGTAATGTTTTGCGATTTTGCAGGCCATTTCCTGGATCTGTCGCTTAAGCTCAAGCGGCTCGCGAATGTGTATGGCTGTGCCGAACGTCATCAGATACATCGGAAGGTACTTGTTCATCGTCGGAACGTCCAGCAGAAACCGTGCCTCGCGATCGGTCCGTTCCGTCAAATAATGGCGTAGATGCCAGTGGCGGCAAACCGCGTTCAGGGTGTCGGGCTCTCCCGCGATACGGATGACCGTCAGTGGTCCGTCCGCCTCCCGTTCCCGCTTAGACTGGTCGCGGAAATAGGCGGACGCGGAGAAATGCTCCGGCTTTTCGAACCTTGCTTCGGTCGGCTCCAGCCGCGCGATTCGATCCACGCGGAACGTCCGCATTGCCTGCGACTGATGGCAAAACGCAACAACGTACCAATCGTTTCGGTCGTAAGCCAATCCGTATGGATCGACTTTACGTTCGCCGGCCTGTCCCGCGTTCTCTTTACGATAGGCGATGCAGACCGTTCGCCCCTCCTTCGCCGCCTGCTCCAGGTCCCGCAGCAACAGAACGCCGGAAGGCGGACGTACTGGAGAAATCACATCCAAACCGCTTGTCTGGCTGGACAGATCGCAGCGCTGCTCTTCGTGCAGCCCGTTCTCGATCTTTTTCAATGCGCCTTCCAGCTCTTCCGTATACGGATAGCCGGCGCCTTGCGCAAATTTAAACGCGTCCACAAGCGCTTTCAACTCTACAGAGTTGAAGAACAAGGGCGCCTCCTTAAAGCTGTCCAGAATGCGAATGCCGCCGTCGTGGCCTGATTCCGCGACGACCGGCACGCCGCTGGCGCCTAATGCGTCGATATACCGGTACACGGTGCGGACGCTGATCTCCAAGTCGTCCGCGATCTGCGCGGCAGTGAGCTTCCTGCCGGATCGCAGCATCCACAGCATGGACAGCATGTTATCCCATTTTGCCACCCGGAGTCCCCCTTTTCCTCGCGAAAATAAAACTGTTTTTGATATCGCATAATCATGTTAACACATAAACAAATGTTCGTAGCAAGTGCTAAGTCTATGTTTGACAACCCACTCGTTTCCTCAATATATACCGCCTGCTTTTTAATCTCACCTCACCTGTCTCCCTTGACTTAAGTCAATGCCCCTGCCCCGCCTCCTTAGTACAATGAAACCACAATCAAGAAGGGGGTTAGATTAATGTCTGCAGCAGTGGCACGAACTGGGGGCGTTTCAATTGTTCTGATGGCGGCGGCGGCCGCTTTTTCGTATGGATATGTTCATGGAAGTCTTGTGGTGGAGGGAAATCCAGCCGCCACCTTCGGCAACCTGCAGGCTTCTCCCCTGCTGTTCAGGGGTGAAATTCTGGGATGGCTTCTGATCTTGGCCTGTGACATCGCTGCGGCATGGGCGCTATACACGGTCCTGAAGCCTGTGCAGCCGGGCCTGTCCCTGCTGGGCGCATGGCTGCGTCTATCGTATACGGCGGTATTGGGTGTTGCCGTCTCCAGCCTGGTTGCTGTCTCGCTGCTCACAGACAGGAGGGACCAGGCGCTTGCCGGCTTCACATCCGGGGAGCTGCAGGCGGAGATGATGCTTTTTCTCCGGGCTTTTGAAGCAGTATGGTCGATTGGACTGATTCTGTTTGGGGGGCATCTGCTGATTGTGGGCGTGCTGGCCTACCAATCTGAGAATATCCCGAAAATCATTAGTGTTCTATTGCTGCTGGCTGCAGCCGGTTATATTGTGATCCATCTGTGCCGCACCCTTGTTCCTGAGTATGAGGAATTCATAGAAGTAATTGAACGGGTTTTTATGCTGCCGATGACCGCGGGGGAGCTGGGCCTTGGCCTATGGCTGTTGTTCAAAGTCCCGGCTCGGCGTGCCCGCGGTGAATCCGCTTCTTAATCCGGCTCAGCGACTCCGGCGTCATGCCAAGGTAACTTGCCAACTGATGCTGAGGGACGCGGCTGATCAGTCCGGGTCTTTTATGAAGCAGAGTTTTCAGGCGTTCTTCGGGAGATGAGGCAATAAAAGCAGCGAACTCTTCCTGCACCTGGCCGAAGCTTTCCTCGATCATCCGGCGCGTCATGGTTTCGAGCTGCGTGTATTTGGCATACATCTCCCTTTCGGTATCCAGCCGCCCGACGACCAATACGCAATCCTCCAGACAGGTCAGGGTGTATTCCGATGATTTATCCGGCTTATGCGCATTGAAGGTGGAGATCGCCTGCTCCTCGGTATAGAAGTTGGAGGTGATATCCCGGCCCATAACGTCAACTGCATGCTGCCGCACACACCCTTTCAGGACAAAATAGCAATAACCCGGGACCTCACCCTGCTTAAGCAGAGTGGTTCCCTTGCGGTATTCTTTGACAATAATTTCATCCAGAACCGCTTGCTGCTCTACTTCGCTCAAGGAGGTCAGCCGGGTCATATATTGGAGTAAAAGATGCTTCATGATTCAGCCGTCCTCCCTTTCATGTCATCATGTGTACAACGAAATTCTCGGAAAACTGCCTGATCTGCATGAGGATGTGTTGGCCCTTCCATTTTATCATTAATCTCCGGGAGGTAAATCACCCACTTTTATGGTGTTGTTGCTTAGATGAAATGCCCCTTCCCCCAGTCGTCCGCCTCCCTGCTTGGAACGGTACAAACTCAAGTGGAAAAAGTGAACTTAATCTTACATAGCCCGCTACCCCGCGAGTGCTAAGTGGAAAAAGGTACACTAATTCAGCACATTTCGCCCCTGACGGAGCAATATGGCCCAACTAAGTTTCCTTTTTCCACTTTAATCTCACGATTGTTGATTTTGGGAAGAAATAAGTTCCCTTTTTCCACCTAACGCTTGCTCACCGGTGTCTTCACAAGCACTAGTTGGAAATAGGATACCGCATCCGGCTGATTCCACCTTTTCAAATAAATTCCCTTAATTTCCCCGAACTCCCCTACGCGATCCGGCCGCCCTTTCACCTTATTTACACGAGCTCCGGTCTGCTACTCAGTCCAGCTTATCCCATTTCTCAAACAACTGCTCCACCCTTCGGCCAATGGAAGCTTCAGGCACGGTTAGTATTTTTCCCTGCTCCACAACAATCTTCCCGCCTGCCACCACTGTAGATACGGCTCCGGGCTGCATGGCATAGACCATGTTGGCGAACAGCTCTTTCCTGGGTGCCAGGGAGAGATCATGCAGATCCAGTGCGGCAAAATCAGCATGCTGCCCGGCCTCGATCGACCCGATTGGCATCCGCAGGATGTCACCGGCGCTGGAGGTGCCCATCCGGTAGACCTGCTCGGCGGTGATGCAGGTACCGTCCAGGCGGCTGACCTTCTGCAGAAGCGCACACATGCGCATCTCTTCATACACGCTGATCCGGTTGTTGCTGCAGCCCCCGTCTGTTCCCAGTGTCACCCGGACTCCCGCCTGGAGCAGATCCGGTACCCGTGTAACCCCGTCCGCTAGGAACATGTTGCTGGAAGGGCAATAGGCCAGCGACCCGCGTCTGCGGCCGATCAGTTCTATTTCAGAGTCATCCAGCCATACCAGATGAACGGCGATCATCCGCTCGTCGAGCACACCCAGTGAATCCAGATAATGTACAGGCCGCATGCCATAATTGTGCGAAATCTCCTCTACCTCGAACATTTCCTCGGCTACATGGATATGAAACGGCGTATCCAGTTCCACCGCGAGCCGGTGGCCGGCCTGGATCATTTCAGGTGATGCCGCGTGCGGGCTGTGCGGCGCCGGGTGAATGGTCACCATGGAATTTCCCTGATACTTCTCCGCTAATGATCGCGTGCGCTCCACGGCTTCCGGTACCGTCTCCCGGTAGGACTGCGGCGCACCCGCCCAGTCATACATCGTGCGTGCAAAAACCAGGCGGATGCCCAGATCACCCGCCGCCCGGATGACCGCTTCGTCGTAAGCAGTGCCTCCATTATGCACATAGAAAAAGTCACAGACTGTAGTCACACCGTACCGCAGCATTTCCCCAAAAGCGAGCAGCGCCCCCGTATAAATAGCCTCTTCATCAAGCAGCGGCGAATACCGGTACAATGCCTGATCCCGCCATTCCAGAAAAGGCTTGTCGGCTGCAATCCCGCGCAGCAGACTCTGAAAGGAGTGATGATGTGAATTGACAGTGCCGGGGACGATGGCTTTGCCCTCCCATTCAATTGGCCGGGCATCCGGGTAGCGCTGCAGCAATTCATCACGGCTGCCTACATCCGTAATCTTCCCGTTTTCCACCAGTAGAGCGTAGCTCTGCTTGAATTCCCCCTGCGTATATACCGCATCCGCCGAATATAAATCGCGCAATGGTTGTTCCTCCTAATGGTTCAATTCTTGATCTAAGGCGAGAATGGACTGCAGTAATACATTGCCGGCCTTCTCCATATCTTCGATCCGGCTTTCCTCTTCAGGACAGTGGCTTTTGCCGTCCAGGCTGGGCACGAACAGCATGCCCGCCCTGGTTAGAGATGCCATATGCGTGGCATCGTGACCGGCCATGCTGCCAAGCCGCAGGCTGCTGTATCCCAGCTTCTCCGCCTGTCCTTCGCACAGGCTGATGACCAGGGAATCCAGCGGCTCAGGGCTCTGATCCAGAATCAGACGCCGTTCCAGGCGCAGGCCGCGGCGTTCTGCTATGGGCAAGGCAAGCTTGCCCCAGTCCCCAAGTACCTCCCGGATTTGTGCACGCTGCTCGCCTCTGATCTCCAGATGAAACGTAACCTTTTCCGGGATAATATTCGCCGCATTCGGTTCATTGCTGATCCGGCCAATCGTGCCTACCACTTCATCCGCCGGATGGTTCCGGCAGACGGTCTCGAAGGCCAGCAGCATCTCGGAAGCGCCCATCAGCGCATCCTTGCGGTCCCCCATGAGCGTCGTCCCGGCATGGTTGGCTTCACCCAGAACCGTGATTTCTTCACGGTAGATGCCTGTTATGGCCGTCACAAGCCCTACCGGGATATCGCGGTCCAGCAGTCTTTTTCCTTGTTCGATATGAACTTCGAGAAAAGCAGCCAGCTCCTCCGGCTTTCTCCGCGCCGCCTCGAACTGCTCTGGATCGCCGCCCGCCAGGCGCAGCGCCTCCGTTAATAGCTCGCCCTGGTCATTGCGGACTCCCGCAAGATCCTTGGCCTTGAGCTTACCGGCCACCGCTCTGCTGCCGAATGTCGACAGCCCGAACGGATTCGGCTCTTCCGCGCTGAAGGAAACCAGCTCCAGGGGGTGGCGGGTAACCACTTTGTTTTCTTCCAGTACAGTCATGACCTCCAGCGCCAGCAGCACCCCCAGCGCGCCATCGTATTTGCCGCCATTCGGAACCGTATCGATATGGGAGCCGAACGCAATTGCGGCAAGACAGGCTACGGAACGGTCTGAGACAGCTGAGACATCCGGGCTTCTGCCGCCCGCACCGCTTCTCACCGCCCAAATATTCGCTGCCGCATCCACCCTTACGGCCAGATTCAAACGGAGCAGTTCGGCCTTGAGCCATTCCCGCGCCGCCAATTCTGCCGGGGTAAACGTGGTGCGGTCCAGACCTCCCGTAGCCTGGTTCAGACCGAATATAGCTAATTCCCGGATGTTGCTCTGAAGCCGTGACGCATTGATCCGCAGCTTACTAGATTGTTGCTCTTGATTCGGCAGCAGATGGTCTTGCTGCTCCTCTCTCAGCAATCCACCCTCCCGCACTTCATCCTTCCACAAATCACTCATGCGGACACCCTCCTACCGTTCTGGATAACGACCTCTCCTTTTTTGAACACGGTATCTACCAAATTAACCGCATAATGATACTGCAAGTAGAGATAGTTGGGTGCATCGAACAACACGAGATCGGCCTGTTTACCGACTTCGATGCTCCCGATGGTGGCAGCCCGGCCAATAGCATGAGCGGCATTGATCGTACAAGCGGCCAGCACTTCAGCCGGTGTCATTCGCATCGTCAGGCAGGCCAGGTTCATAATAAAAGGCAGCGATTCCGTCGGTGATGAACCGGGATTCCGGTCCGTTGAAAGCGCGACAGGCACTCCGGCAGCGATCATAGCCCGTGCATTGGCTGGCTGCGCCATCAGAAAAAAGGCGGTGCCGGGTAGAAGAACAGCGATCACTCCGGCTTCAGCCATCCGCTGAATGCCAGCTTCGGAGACATGCAGCAGGTGGTCTGCGGACACGGCTCCCAGCTCGGCAGCCAGCTCGGCTCCCCCGTATGACACTAATTCGTCGGCGTGAATCTTAGGCTTCAACCCCCACTTTTGGCCCGCCGCCAGGATGTCCCTGGACTGATTTACGGTAAATGCCCCCTCTTCACAGAAAACATCGCAAAACTCGGCTAATTCCTCACGGGCCACCGCGGGGATCATGTCTTCGATGACGGTGCGTACAAAAGCATCCGCGTTTCCCTTGTACTCCACCGGCACCGCGTGAGCGCCCATAAACGTTGGGACCAGATCCACCGGATGGGAAGCGTTCAGCCTGCGGACCACCCGCAGCTGCTTCAATTCATCCTCCAACCGCAGACCGTATCCGCTTTTAGCCTCAACCGTCGTTACTCCATATTCGAGAAAACGGTCCAGCCGCTTCACCGTTTCGGCCATTAGCTGTTCCTCGGCGGCTTCACGTGTACGCTCTGTCGTATAGAGAATTCCGCCCCCTGCATTCAAAATATCCATGTATTTTGCACCCTGCAGACGCAGGTTCAATTCGAACTCCCTGGACCCGGAAAATACGATATGGGTATGCGGGTCAATCAGCCCCGGGGTGACCGTCCTGCCTTCCGCCGACAGTACCGTAACCTCCTGGTTCCCGGAGTGCTCCGCCACATACCGGCGGGCTTCTTCGCTGCTGCCCACGAAGGTGAAAATTCCGTCTTCAATGACTATGCCTCCGTCTTCGATGAGGCCAAGCTCTTCCATCTCCTTGCCCGCCTTCGGCTTCGCGCTGGCTCCGCGCAGGGTCGCAATCTGCGCGGCACTATGAATGTAGATCATGCTTCCGCCCCTTTCCCGGACCGCCCAGCATAGGCATGCGGATGCCTTTGGACCTGGCTGTCTCTGCGGCAAGTGCATATCCGGCGTCTGCATGACGGACGACACCCATGCCGGGATCAGAGGTCAGCACCCGTTCCAGCCTTGCTTCTGCCTCTTTAGATCCATCTGCGACGACTACCATTCCGGCATGCTGGGAATATCCCATGCCTACACCGCCGCCATGGTGGAGCGATACCCAGCTGGCGCCGGCCGCTGTATTGACCATCGCGTTTAGAAGAGGCCAGTCGGAGACAGCATCACTGCCGTCCTGCATCGCTTCCGTCTCCCGGTTCGGTGAGGCCACAGATCCTGCGTCCAGATGATCCCTGCCAATCACAACCGGTGCAGATAATTCTCCTGAGGCTACCATACCGTTAATTATCCGGCCAAACCTTGCACGTTCACCGTAGCCCAGCCAGCAAATGCGGGCAGGCAGCCCCTGGAAGGAAACCTTCTCCTGAGCGAGGCGTATCCAGCGCTGCAAGCCTTCATTTTCGGGAAACTCACGCATAACCGCAGCATCGGTTTTATATATATCCTCAGGATCGCCGGACAACGCCACCCAGCGGAAAGGTCCCTTCCCTTCGCAGAACTGCGGGCGGATATAGGCCGGAACAAAGCCGGGGAAGCTGAACGCCTGCCGGACGCCTGCATCATAAGCGACCTGCCGGATGTTATTGCCATAGTCGAAGGTCACCGCTCCTTTGCTTTGCAGCGCCAGCATGGATTGAACGTGGCGGGCAATACTTTTTTTGGCCAAGGCCACATATTCCTGGGGATTCGCAGCTCTTAGCTGCCGGCCTGTCTCCACCGTCAAGCCCTCCGGGATGTAACCGTTCAGCGGGTCATGCGCCGAGGTCTGATCCGTCAGAACATCCGGTATAAAACCCAGATCAAGCATGCGCGGCAGCAGCTCCGCCGCATTACCGAGGAGGCCGATGGAGAGCGGCCGCCCTTCGCTTTTGGCAGCTTCAGCTATGGATAGGGCCTCTTCAAGCGTCTCGGCGAGGATGTCGCAATACCGGGACTGGATGCGTTTCTCAATCCGGGTCCGGTCCACATCGATTCCGATGAATACCCCGTCATTCATGGTTACAGCGAGCGGCTGAGCGCCACCCATTCCGCCAAGACCGGCACTGAGGGTAATCGTCCCTTTCAGCGTGCCGCCAAAATGCTGTCTGGCACACTCCGCAAACGTCTCATAGGTCCCCTGCACAATGCCTTGAGTACCTATATAAATCCAGCTGCCTGCCGTCATTTGCCCGTACATCATTAGCCCTTTCCGGTCCAGCTCGTGAAAGGTCTCCCAGTTCGCCCAGGCCGGAACCAGGTTGGAGTTCGCGATCAGCACCCGTGGCGCATCGGGATGCGTACGGAAGATAGCCACCGGTTTGCCGGATTGAATGAGCAAGGTTTCGTTGTCTTCCAGCGTTTGCAGCGAATGTACAATAGCGTCAAAGCTCTCCCAATTGCGCGCCGCCTTGCCGATCCCGCCATAAACGACCAGCTGCTCCGGATGCTCTGCCACCTCGGGATCGAGATTGTTCATCAGCATTCGCAGCGCCGCTTCCTGGACCCAGCCTTTGGTATGGAGCTGACTGCCTCTTGGTGCGCGGATGACTCTTGCTTCGTGTGTGCCCATTTCGTTACTCCCCCCCTTTTGTTAAATATCAGCTTCAGTTTTTATAATTATGAAAAGGCACCAAAGCAAATAACTCCTCCAGCACGCCAGGCTCCTTCATCCACTCCGCAATGGCGGCAAAATCGCCGGAAAGTACGCGGTCCGCATCTACAAAAGGCACCTGCTCCCGGCAGTGGTCATACAGCCATTTCGTTCCCTGCCCCAGCAGCTGCGGATTGCGGTAATCAATGGCCTGCGCCGCGCAGAGCAGCTCAATCGCCAGTACGGCATAGGCATTGTCCACAATTTGCTTCGCTTTCCGCGCACCAATCGTGCCCATGCTGACATGATCCTCCTGATTCCCAGAAGAGGGAATCGAGTCCACACTGGCCGGATGGGCCAGAGATTTATTCTCCGACACAACGGCCGCCGCCGCGTATTGCGCGATCATGAACCCCGACTCCAGGCCGCCGTTCGTCGTCAGAAACGGGGGCAGCCCGTCGTTCAGATGCGGATTGACCATCCGCTCGATTCTGCGTTCGGAGATGTCCGCCAGCTCCGCCGCGCTGATGGACAGATGATCCATCGCCAGCGCAATGGGCTGCCCGTGGAAGTTGCCGCCGGAGATGACCTTTTCTTCATCGGCGAAGATCAGCGGATTATCTGTCGCCGAGTTGATCTCAATCTCCAGCTTCCCGGCAATATAAGCCAGTGCATCGCGGCTGGCGCCATGGACCTGCGGCGCACAGCGCAGCGAGTAGGCATCCTGCACTCTCAGCTCCCCTTGGCGGGTCATTAGCTTGCTGCCGTCAGTCAGATTCCGGATATGATCGGCGGCTTGCCTTTGCCCCCGATGAGGCCGGACGATATGTGTTGCCGGGTCAAAAGCATCCCGGACCGCACGCAGCGCCTCACAGGTCAATGCTGCCGCGCAATCGGCCCAGTTGGCCAGATTCAGCGCATCCCAGCAGGCCAGCGTGCCAACGGCAGTCATCACCTGTGTACCGTTGATCAGGGCCAGCCCTTCCTTGGCCTCCAGCACAATCGGCGTAAGTCCCGCTTGCGCCAGCGCCTGTGCACCCGGCATGCGCCGGCCTTGATAATAGGCCTCCCCTTCGCCGATCATCACAAGCACCATATGCGATAACGGGGCCAGGTCGCCGCTTGCGCCCAAGGAGCCTTTTTCCGGGATTACGGGTACCACGTTGCGGTTAAGCATTTCCACCATCAGCTGGATCACCTCCAGACGGATGCCGGAGTAGCCAAGAGATAAGGCGTTAATTCTTAATAGAAGAATGGCGCGGACGGCCTCTTCAGGCAGCGGCGCGCCTATCCCGCAGCTGTGGCTGCGGATCAGGTTGAGCTGCAGCGCCTTCGTATCCTCCGGGGAGATATACGTATCGCTGAATTTGCCGAAGCCTGTGGTCAGGCCGTACACCGCTTTTTTCTCCAGCAGCAGCTTCTCTACGTACTTGCGGGTATGATTGACTTTCCGGCAGCTTTCCCCGCTAAGATCCACGGTTTTATGATACCGGGCCACTTGGATCACTTCTTCAATCGTTAAGGAACTGCCATGGATAATTACGGTTGGATTGGCGGTTTCCAACATAAGCCTCACCTGCTTTACGAGTAATAGAAAAAGCCCATACCCTAATAAGAGGTACCGGCTTCTATATTACTAATCACTAAATTACGGCTTATCCGTTAAGGCGCTTCTTCCCGATAACATACTGCCTCTAAATATGATTAAAACCGAAGCCAATGGCTTCATGCTCAAACCCTTTTTTGGGAGCGCCAATCGTACCATAGGCACAGACGGCAATCCATTCGCCCTCCAGCTCAGCAGAACCGGACCTTTTTCCCCTTACAATGGCAAACGTAAGCCCCACCGTACGTAAAATATCACCAAACTGCACGATTCCGCGGCCAATGCTCTGTATGGTCTCGATGATCGCATGATACAGCGAATGAACCTCGCGGTAGGAATTGCCGTCGATAATATGGTTATTCTTGGCGGCTGTTTCGATCGCTGCAACCACCTTGATCATATCCATGGCACCCACCCGGCCAATCGTGTAGCGGAAATCCCGCGAATTCAGCTCCTGCTCGACAACTTTTTTCCATTCATGCTCCTGCAGAACAGCCAGCAGAATAGCTAATTTACCCATCGGGAATGATGAAGCCAGCGATTCCTCCATGCGGAATTCTCCTCGATTCTCGCGTTCAAATTGTACAGCCTGCAGAGTTTCACTTTTCGAATATGTTATATTATATGCCGCATATGCAGCGGTATGTTCTACTCCTTAACGATTTAGCAACTCCAAATACCGCCCCAGCCCGTTCGCCTCCAGCTCCTCCTTCGGGATGAACCGGAGCGCGGCGGAATTGACCCGGTAATGCTGCTTCGCCGGCTCCGGACCGTCGAAGAACAAATGGCCCAGATAGGCTCCGCTCAGTCTGCTGCGCAGCGCGGTCCGCACCTCACCGCCGCTATAGTCGGCTTCCCGCCGGATCAGTCCCTCGGCTATCGGCCCGGTGAAGCTGGGCCAGCCGGTAGCGGAGTCGAATTTGTCCGCCGAGCTGAACAGCGGATCGCCGCTGATTACATCGACATAAATGCCGTCATGGAATTCATTCCAATACGCATTCTCATACGGCGGCTCCGATGCCTTATGCTGCGTGACCTCATACTGCAGCCGGTTCAGCTGATTGCGCAGGCGCTTTTGATCCTCTGGGCTGTTCCAGTGCTGCTCCAGAAATTCGTCCCGGCCCGAGCCTTTCAGATAGAGCTTATAATCCAAAGGATGGGTTTTATAATAATCCTGATGCAGCGCTTCAGCAGAGTAGAATGGAGCGGCAGGAAGAATTTCTGTCACAATCGGGCCCTTAAATCTTTTGCTGGCCTGAAGGGCCGCCTTAGACGCCTCCGCCTTCGCACGCTGTTCTTCATTATGCACAAAAATTGCCGTCCGGTAAGAATACCCCCGGTCCATAAACTGTCCGCCTTTGTCGGTCGGATCAATCAGCTGCCAATAAATGTCCAGCAGCCGCTCATACGGGAACCGCTCCGGCTCATATGTAATCTGCACAACCTCCACATGCCCCGTCGTTTCCGTCCCCACTTCCTCGTAGGTCGGATTGTCCGTATGGCCGCCCGTATACCCGGATACCACAGAAACAATTCCCGGCAGCTCATCAAAAGGCTTGACCATACACCAAAAGCAGCCGCCCGCAAAGGTGGCAAGCTCCGTTCTGTTCTTTTCATTCAACCGGAACACCTCCTCTGTGAATTGTCCCTATTATATATGAATATCTCTTTTTTCCAAAGAAAGCAGGGCAGCTGTTAGGCAACCTATGATTATAATAACCGGAACAAGCACCGCCTGGACGTACTCACTTGTACCCGACAGCTGAACAACCTTCGAGTGCTCTACATATATCCCGAAAAATTTCCCGGTCGACGAAGTCCGATCACAAGGCGCATGGCATCGGACTCAAAACATTAAAAAAAACATAGCAGAGTTGAATGGCCTGCTGGATATTTCATACGACCATCATTTCTTCAGGGCAAGAAAAAACCTTCTACAAGTTGAACCAAACTTATAGAAGGTTTTTTAATTGGAACAAGTGAAAACGGCTTCGCGCCTTCAGCTCCTTATAATTAATTCCAAAAAGTACAAGAGTAAGAGCCTGCCGTATATGGGCAGTCGACAATATTATGTGTAAATACTCCGTATATTCCCCACTTTGATTTAACTTTTACATTCGGGCCTGATCCTCCTCCAACATATGTTACAATGCCTGAATGATCTCCTGCCCCATAATCCACTTTACTTCCGGCTACACCCGTTCCACTGGTATAACTGCCATCAGTCCTATAAGCACTTGCACTATTCATCCAATGAGTATTAGTGGAACTAGTTGAATACCATGCATATGAGTGACAATTATAACTGGGACTCTGAGAACTCACAACTGTTGCATTAGGATACGCCGCTACCATCTGTGCTTGTAATGCCGATGCCTCAGTCGCCGTAAGTCCATGATCAGCCCAAGTCAGCCCTTTATATGTGGACACACTAGTACCATTAGGTGTTGTTACAGAACTGTTAGTATAGTATGGAGTAATATCACTATTTGATCCAATAAGGCTATTAGAACTAAGAGCTTCAAGTAAAGCTTTAACGTAAAGTCCTTGAGCGATTATTGTATTATCTGTTGTTTCTAAATAACCTATCTTATCCTGATATTGCTCTAGTTCGAATATGGCATCAGTTCTCTTTGTTAATTCTTGTAAACCGTTGAAATTACTATAAATTGCATTGAAACCTTCTTGCTTAGTATTAAAAGCAAACATATTTGCTAGTAATGGATACTTCAATACTGTTTCCACTAATGCTTTTGTGGTCATCTTATTTAAAATAGTTTGTGGAATTTGAGAGGCGTTAACTTTCTCCTCAGTAGACGTAAACTTCTTCCATTCATCAGTATTGGGTTTTACAACGTATTCATATGAACTAGTTATTGAATATTGAACATTTGCGGTTTCATCTACAGCACTTGTTGAATCAGCAAAAGCTGCCGGTAACGCTAAACAGAAGATCAAAGAAAAACACAATGATATCGAAGTTAGAAAATTCTTTTTCATTATCCTCATCCCTTCATTTTATAGTTTGAACTTGCAACGATAACACTTCTCTGAGGTTCAGCAAGGAATTTAAACCTTCACATTAACCACCCCCCAACATGATTTGAGCATATATTATTTTCCGTCTATACAAATTTGTAATCGTTTACATTCACTTCCATTCAATCAATACGCATCAGCTTTTATTACAAAAGCATATCTCTCTTCGTTTAGTCCCCAAGTCGCCGTAATTTCAAATCCTCTAATATCCACCTTTTTGTTATCGAATTTCGAACTCAATAGAGATGCAGGATTCTTGTTTAATAAAAAGAAAAATTTATGACCTTCGTTTGTTAACGAAATATCGGAAGACAATTTATCAGAATATAAAAACTTCCCGTTTGAATCCAACAATATGTCTTTGACAGCAACACTGTCGGGTGGGTTATTCCCAAAGTCTAAAGTTATTTTAGTATTAAGTTTTATATATTTTATGTCTGTTAAATTATCTTGTTTGAAGGCAAATTCGAAAATCGTCTTATCATTTTCTGAATTATTGTCCTTGGAATAGTCTGAGGAAACGAAATTAATGCTCTCATCTCCAATAGTTATTGTTAAATCATGACTTTCATTAGTACTCGTACATCCACTACACCCTATTGATATTATTAGTAATAAAATTAATAATCCATGGTTCACAGAACCATCCCCTTTGTTATGTACGGAATTATTATTGTGAAAAATTTCACGATTATACTCAATCCTATTCTTAAAGTCCACATGAATACTATATAATTGTTTTTTTGGTATATCAAGTATTTATTTAGAAATTTTTGTATTTCTTCAAGAACAGATTCATCAGGAAAATTGATGTGAGCGTCGTTTATAACCGCCATCTTATTAGCACGCCGATCATGTCTTTAGCCCTGCGCCATTTATGGAGGCATCGCTTAAACCGTAGTTGGATGATAAATCGCCACGTAAAAACCTATTGACTTGTATTTGCATTGTCCCTATAATCAGTCTATGACTTTTCATGTAAGGAGATCTGACATGATTATTGTGGATGAAGTATACCAAAATGTTGTTTATCGTCTATCCAGCGAGGAAATAAAAGACCTCATTGAACGCCTCAAGGCCAGGAAAGAGGAAGAAATCGAGGGAATTAAGGATAAAATCAATAAATACGAACAAAAAAGGCGGGCAGAAGAGGCGATGTACCAATCGCTCTCCCCGATCCGCAAATGGTTTGCAGGGCATCCGGCGAGCCATCACACCGCTGTAGAATATATAGTTCATGTAAAAGACCGTTTTAAACAAATAGACAGCATTAAAAGAACCATTCAGGAATTGGATCAGGTCTTGCTGCTGCTCGCTGCTCATCCAGCAACAGAAGAGATCCCGCTGTCACCAGAAATCATAAGAGAGATTAAATTCATTAAGGGCATGGAGGCATTATAGAAATGAATGTGACGCTGGAGTCCCTTGGCGGAGGAGTAGATACGGTTTGGGTCGTATTGAGCGCCGCTATGATTTTGCTGATGGAGGGCGGTTTCGCCCTGCTGGAGGCCGGTTTTGTAAGATATAAAAACAGTGTGAACATTATCATGAAAGTGTTCGCCGATATCACGATAGGAACGCTGATTTTTTATATTTTTGGATTTGGGCTGATGTATGGCAAAGATGCCGGCGGTTTGATAGGCACCAGCGGATTTATGCTTGGCGGTGATCTCTCCAATCTCCATTTCACCATCTCGATTGATACCTTTTGGCTGTTTCAGGCGGCTTTTACCATTGCCGTTATCTCCATCGTATCGGGGGCGGTTGCTGAACGGATTAACTTCCGCGCTTATCTGCTGTACGTCATACTCATGACCGGCCTGATCTATCCCCTGGGTGGCCACTGGGCCTGGGGCGGCGGCTGGCTTAGCAAATTAGGCCTGCAGGACTTCGCAGGTTCAGCCGTCATTCATGCCCTCGGAGGATTCTCGGCACTGGCGGCGGCTATTGTCATCGGTCCCAGAAAGGGTAAGTTCAATCAGGCCGGGAACAGCACCGTTGCCCTCCCGAGCAACCTGCCGCTGGCGTCGGTTGGTGCCTTCCTGCTCTGGTTCGGCTGGTTCGGCTTCAATGCAGGCAGCACCTTAAGTGCTACCGATGCCCGGATCGGACACATCGCGATTACAACCATGCTGTCAGCAGCAGCAGGCGGCGGGATCACACTGATCTACACCTTATTCCGCTACCAGCGTTCAGATGCGCCATCCGTAATTAACGGTTCTCTCGCCGGTCTGGTTGGTATTACGGCCGGCTGTGCCTTTGTCAGTGACGGTGCGGCCATCCTTATTGGCGCTGTCTCCGGTCTGCTCATGATGGCGGCTACCAACTGGCTGGAAGCCCGCCGCATCGATGATCCAGTGGGCGCTTTTCCGGTACATGCCGTATCCGGCGCTTGGGGAACCGTAGCCGTAGGCTTGTTCGCTACCGACGGGGGACTGCTCTATGGCGGAGGCTGGCATCAGCTCGGGGTACAGGTCCTTGGTCTTGTCACATTGGCCGCCTGGGGATTTGCAACCACCTGGTGTGGTCTTAAGCTGATCGGGAAGCTGGTCCAGGTACGGTCCAGTGAAGAAGAGGAAGAAATCGGCCTCGATATCAGTTATCACGGCATGATCGCCGCGCACCGTTCTGCTGAATTTATTGAGCTGGAAGATCATTACCTGGCGCAAGACAACAATGATTCTCACAGTAGTACAGGAAGATAAGGGACACCATTCATCTGAACCAACTCCCTTTACAAGTAGGACAACGCCTTTTCGCATCCCGATAGGAATGTGAAAAGGCGTTTTTTGTGTTCAAGGTCTATCCCCATGCACCTCTAGGGGAGTAGGCTATCTTGCCAGTATTGAAAAAGAGGTTTTCCAAGAGTTCGGAGAACTCATGGAAAACCTCTCATTTAGCACTTATTCATGGAAGTGCATGAATTACATCATGCCGCCCATGCCACCCATGCCGCCCATATCCGGCATGCCGCCGCCTTTTTCAGGCTCTGGCTTGTCAGCGATAACCGCTTCGGTAGTCAGGAACATAGCAGCTACGGAAGCTGCGTTCTGCAGCGCGGAGCGTGTTACCTTGGCAGGGTCAACGATTCCGGCTTCGAACATGTTCACCCATTCACCGGTAGCAGCGTTGTAGCCGATGCCGATGGATTCTTTTTTCAGACGGTCCACGATAACGGAACCTTCTTGGCCTGCATTAGCTGCGATTGTGCGGATTGGCTCTTCCAGAGCGCGCAGCACGATGTTCACACCTGTCTGCTCATCGCCAGTTACTTCTACAGCAGCAACAGCGTTATATACATTCACAAGAGCTGTACCCCCACCGGATACGATACCTTCTTCAACCGCAGCGCGGGTTGCGTTCAGGGCGTCTTCGATGCGCAGTTTACGCTCTTTCAATTCAGTTTCAGTTGCAGCGCCGACTTTGACAACGGCTACGCCGCCAGCAAGCTTAGCCAGACGTTCCTGCAGTTTTTCTTTGTCGAACTCGGAAGTGGTTTCTTCCAATTGGGCACGGATTTGGCTTACGCGTGCATTGATGTCCGCTTTGTCGCCGCTGCCGTCTACGATGGTTGTGTTTTCTTTGGTTACGCGCACTTGACGGGCATTACCCAGTTGTTCCACAGAAGTGCTCTTCAGATCAAGACCGAGCTTCTCAGTGATGACTTGGCCGCCGGTCAGAGCAGCGATATCCTGCAGCATAGCTTCACGGCGGTCGCCGAAGCCAGGAGCTTTCACCGCTACAGCGTTGAATGTTCCGCGCAGTTTGTTCACGATCAGCATCGCTTGAGCTTCGCCTTCGATGTCTTCAGCGATGATCACGAGCGGACGTGCCTGTTGAACGATCTTCTCCAGCAATGGCAGAATTTCCTGCGTGCTGCTGATCTTTTTGTCGGTGATCAGGATGTACGGGTTCTCCAGCACAGCTTCCATTTTGTCCGTATCAGTGATCATGTACGGGGAAATGTAGCCGCGGTCGAACTGCATACCTTCAACCACTTCAAGCTCAGTCAGGAAGCCGCGGGATTCTTCAACGGTGATAACGCCGTCTTTGCCCACTTTTTCCATAGCTTCCGCAATCAGCTTGCCCACTTCGTCGTCAGCAGCGGAGATTGCAGCTACTTGAGCGATCGCCTGGGAATCTTCGATTGGCTTAGCGATGTTCTGCAGTTCAGCTACAGCTGCTCTAACCGCTTTGTCGATCCCTTTGCGGATAACCATCGGGTTTGCACCTGCAGTTACGTTCTTCAGACCTTCGCGGATCATCGCTTGAGCCAGAACAGTTGCAGTTGTAGTTCCGTCACCGGCTACATCGTTAGTTTTGGTAGCTACTTCTTTCACGAGCTGTGCGCCCATGTTCTCAAAAGCATCTTCCAGTTCGATTTCTTTGGCGATGGTTACACCGTCGTTAGTGATCAGCGGGCTGCCGAATTTCTTTTCCAGCACTACGTTGCGGCCTTTTGGTCCAAGTGTAACTTTCACGGCATTTGCCAAAGCATCAACTCCACGCAGCATTGCGCGGCGGGCATCTTCACTGAATTTAATTTCTTTTGCCATTGTGTAATTAACCTCCTAAAAGTTTTGTTAGCGTTACTTCCTGAGTGACTTCGTTCAAAACTCACTTCGAAAGCATCAGCCAATTTTGGTGTAAGTATAATTCGGTTATCACTTATGAAAGGTTTGCTGATTAGTCGAGAATCGCGTGAATGTCGCTTTCTTTCATAATCAAATATTCTTTGCCTTCGTATTTAATTTCAGTTCCGGCATATTTCGAGAACAGCACACGGTCGCCTTCTTTAACTTCAAGCGGAACACGTACTCCGTCTTTCAGGGCACCGCTGCCTACAGCGATAATTCTGCCTTCCTGCGGCTTCTCTTTGGAGGAGTCCGGCAGCACAATCCCGAATGAAGTGGTTTGCTCTTGCTCGCTTGGTTCTACCAATACGCGTTCACCTAGTGGTTTGATCATGAAAAAATAGCCTCCTTTGAAATATGTTGTTTAACTTGAAAACATAGATGGGATACCGGTGAAGACTAAAGCTTCGGCGGCAGCTCTGAAAAACAGGTCCTTCGGATCGGAACATACCGACGATGGCCTCCTTCTCAGCACTGTTAGCACTCAACACTGTGTAGTGCTAACAACAATTTTTATGATACTCAACTTGAAGGCGGATTTCAAGTCCTTTTACGTAAAATCGTCAAGCTTTTTCGGAAAAATATGGTGGTGGGGGTTGTCCGGCCCACACTCTCTTACATTCTATCCATTGAAGGGCAGAATATGCCCTTCCGGTTTACGTTTTCCGGTTCCCTAACGGGACTCCTCTTTCCTGACGTAACGGGCCTCCAGCTCACGGTCCATGGCAAGCTGCTTGCGGTAGACAAAGGACGACAGAAATACACTGAATTCGTAGAGAATCAGCAGCGGAATAGTGACGAGAAAGTCCGAGATGAAATCCGGCGGCGTGATGACCACGGCGATAAAGACAAGCGCGAAATAAGCATACCGGCGCATCTTGCGCAGGCGCAGCGGATTAAGGATTCTCAGCTTGGTCAGAAACATGACGACAAGCGGAAGCTCAAACAGCAGCGCCAGCGGAATGACCAGACTGAACATGAAGCTGAAGTACTGGGCAATGCCATAAGTCTCTTCCAGCCCCATACTGCGGGTTATTGTAATCGTGAACGACAGCGCCATCGGGAATACAATATAATAGGCAAAAGCGATGCCGAGTATAAAAAGGACAAACACATAAGGCACGTAACGCAGAGCGGCGCTCCGCTCCACAGGCCGGAGTCCGGGACTGATAAATGCCCACAGCTGATAGACAACAAACGGGACAGATACGGCCAGTGAAACAGCCATGGCGATTTTTACATACATCCCGATGCCGTCCCAGAAGGAGAAAGCATGCAGCACGAAGCCCTGGGCCATATCTGCGTGAATCAGGTAGAGATAAATGGGTTTGGCAACGAATAAACCGGCAACGAGGCCGGCAACAAATACAACCAGCACATAGATAATCCGTCTGCGCAGTTCGGTAAGATGATCCACCACTGACATTTCTTCCGCTTCCAGAGACATGACTGACACCACCCGATAACTTATGTATGAGGAGCCGTAGGATAATTTATTGCGTGAAGCATATAAATTCTTATATTTTCAAAAAAGGGGCGCCGCCCAGCCTGAAACAGCACTGAGAGAAACGCCCCCGCGTGAAAAGATGATATTATTCCGGCAGACGTCTGTCCTGCGGAAGATCTGCTGCCATAGTCTGCGGGGCTGCCGCTGCCGGAGCTTCGCTTTTCTTGACCGGTTCCGGATCATTGATGATCTCCCGCGCCCCGTCCTTAAATTCACGGAATGTACGCCCGACGGCACGGCCCAGTTCAGGAAGCTTATTGGGCCCAAAGAGCAGCAGCGCCAGGATGACCAATAAAATAATTCCGGGAGCACCAATACCACTTAGCATAGATTATTCCTCCTTGTCACTCTGTCCGTCCATGATATCGTTAACAATAAATTAATAATACCATAACTTATGTCACACATCCATCAGAGATCCATGACGATTCTTGGTGACCTTACCGGAAAGAAGAAATTATTGCCGATATTGGCCGGTTACCATGAGCAGCGCTTCCGGCAGTTGATCCATAATCGCTGCCAGATTCTCATGCACTCCCTTAGGTGTGCCGGGCAGGTTCACAATCAGCGTTCTTCCGCGGATGCCGCAAATGCCCCGGAACAGCATCACTGCACGGTTCTTCTGCATTACCGTACTCCGCATGGCCTCGGAGAGCCCGGGAACCTCCCGCTCAATGACACGGCGGGTCGCCTCAGGCGTAACATCACGGATCGCCAGATCGGTGCCGCCCGTAGTCAGCACCAGATCCGCCTGAAAATAATCCGTCAATTCAATCAGTGCGGCAATAATCTCATCCTGCTCATCCGGCACGATCCGATATTCAACGATCTCGCCGCCTAGTTCCTCTTCCACCAGTTCCCGAATAACCTGGGCGCTCGTGTCTTCCCGTTCGCCTCTGGCCCCTTTATCACTGGCCGTCAGGATTGCTGTTTTCCACGCCATAGGTTGTCCCTCCTTCTCGCTATGCTATGTATAGACGGCTGTTTTCACAGCCTTACTCAGCGCTTCCACCCGCATCTTGGTGCCCAGATTGCTCCAGCGCGTAATCCCCCGTTTTGCCTCCACTCTTCTGCACAAGCAGCGTGGGCCCGATAATCATATCCTTCTGCAGCGCCTTGCACATGTCGTATACCGTCAGCGCGGCTGCCGATACGGCGGTCAGCGCCTCCATCTCCACCCCGGTTTTGCCGGTTGTCTTGACGGTTGCTTCTATATATAGCCGGTCTTCGCTGTTATCCCAAAAACGGATATCAATGCCGGTAAGCGGCAGCGGATGGCACATGGGAATCCAGTCTGCGGTTTTTTTGGCCGCCATAATTCCGGCAACCTGGGCAACAGCAAGCACATCGCCTTTGCCGATCCGGCCCCCCTTGATCGCTGCGAGCGTTCCGGGAGCCATCTCTACGCTGCTGCGCGCGGCAGCTGTCCGCTTGGTGATCTCCTTGTCGCTCACATCCACCATACGCGCCCTGCCCTGCTCATTGAAATGGGTTAATTCCATGGTATGTTCTCCTCCCGGCAATGAAAGATGCCCTCTTCCGTAATCAGCATGTCCATATAGGCATCATGCCCATCCATTGGGACTTCAGGCACCAGTTGTTGGCTGAAAGCCAGCCCGATCCAGACCGGAGGCTTCAGAGCAAATCTCGAACCCTGCTTCCAGGACGCCTGCAGCCGGTCATAGTAGCCCTTACCGTAGCCAAGACGCCCGCCCTGCCGGTCAAAAGCCAGCCCCGGAACAAAAACCACATCCGGGACCGGGAGCACTTCCGGCTCCTGCCCATCCCCTTCAGGGATCAAGGGCTCCAGAATGCCATAAGCTCCAGGTGCAAGCTCCTCCCAGGAGCCAACCGTATGGAGGCTCATGGTTCCCGCTTCCGCAGCAACACGGGGAAGCAGCACCTCCCGGCCAAGCGCCCAGGCCCCGGTAATCAGCGGGCGGCAGTCCAGCTCTGAACGGAAAGGCACATAGGCGAGCAGTGAAGCGGCCTTCTCCTTCTGGAGCCACTCCAGTGCATGGCGGCAGGCCTGAGCGGACATGGATGCCCGGTCATCTGCAGCAAGCCGGTCACGGACAGCCGCTCTCTCTGCGCGCAGCTCCCGCTTAAGCGCCGCCAGCAGCGCACGGTTGCCTGTCATGGGCAGCCGCCTCCCCTCCGTTATATCCTAGCTTATCATAGTTTGTAAACTCAGTTTACCACTCTTCTCACATGTTCGCCAAGGTTGAACGAAATACGCTGTTACAGGAACCCTTGCCAATCTTGAACCCGACCCGGCTGATGCAGCAGTCTCCATGGCAGGATTCTTTCATTCAGACGCATCACAGCATGGTAATGAAAGCCGCTCCCCTCGCGCGGCAAACGCTTTTCATGTAAACTATAGAATAAGGTTTTTGTACAGCCGGGGCGCCAGACGCCTTGGTGAAATATGTAAGGGCGGAGGTTTCATCAGTATGCTTCTTCAAGCAACAGGAATTACCAAATCATATGGAATACAAAGCGTGCTGGACGGCATCAGCCTGCAGGTGAACGAGAAGGAACGGGTAGGCCTCGTTGGTGTCAACGGAGCCGGGAAGTCGACCTTCCTGCAGATTCTCGCAGGCGAGATGTCCTTTGACAGCGGGCAAATTCATAAATCCAAGGAAACCACCATTGGTTACCTGGCCCAGAACAGCGGACTGCAGTCTGATAAGACTATTCAAGAGGAAATGCTGGCCGTATTCAGCCCGCTGATCGAAGCGGAAGCAGAGCTGCGGCAGCTCGAAGCAGACATTGCCGATCCTGGGCTGGCGGATGATCCGAAGCGTTATGAAGATCTGCTGGAGCGCTACGCCCGACGTTCGGATTGGTTCAAGGATCATGGCGGCTATGAGATGAATACGCGGATACGCAGCGTTCTGCACGGTATGGGCTTCGGCGGGTTTCCGCCGGAGACGCCGATTGCCACGCTGAGCGGAGGCCAGAAGACCCGTCTGGCTCTGGCCCGCATTCTGCTGCAGGCTCCGGATCTGCTGATGCTGGATGAGCCGACCAACCATCTGGACATTGAAACGCTGACCTGGCTGGAGGATTATCTGCGCAGCTATGCCGGAGGCATTCTGGTCGTCTCCCATGACCGTTATTTCCTCGACCGTCTGGTGACCACAATCGTTGAAATCGAACGTCATCAGTCCCGTAAGTATACTGGCAACTACAGCCGTTATGTGGACCTGAAGGCCGCAGAATATGAGATCCGCCTGAAGCAGTATGAGAAGCAGCAGGACGAGATTTCGCGGATGGAGGATTTCGTGCAGCGCAATATCGTGCGTGCCTCCACCACAAAACGGGCACAGAGCCGGCGCAAGGCGCTGGACAAGATGGAACGTATCGACAAGCCGCTGGGTGATTTGAAAAAAGCCAGCTTCTCCTTCGAGCCGGACTTCATGTCCGGCAAAGAAGTCCTGCAGGTGCGGGATGTCGCGGTAACCTTCAGCGAAAAAGCGGAGCCGCTCTTCCGGAACGCCTCTTTTGAACTGCGGCGGGGGGAGACGGCAGCCCTGATTGGCCCAAACGGAATCGGCAAGTCCACGCTGCTGCAGTGTCTGACCGGTACGCGGGAGCCTTCCGCAGGCACCGTGAACTGGGGAACCAAAGTGAAGATCGCCTACTACGATCAGGAACAGACTCGGCTTAATCCGCGCAATACAGTGCTGGAGGAGCTGTGGAGCGAATATCCGATGCTGGAGGAAGCGCGAATCCGGACGATTCTCGGCAACTTTCTGTTCAGCGGCGAGGATGTCCTGAAGAAGGTTGCGGCGCTCAGCGGCGGCGAGAAAGCCCGGGTTGCGCTGTCCAAGCTCATGCTTCGCGGCGCCAACATGCTCATTCTCGATGAGCCGACCAACCATCTGGATCTCATGAGCCGCGAGGTGCTGGAATCGGCGCTGATTGATTTTGAAGGCACCCTGCTCTTCATTTCCCATGACCGTTATTTCCTGAACAAAATGGCCGAACGTGTACTGGAGCTTCATCCGGGCGGGATTGATCCATACCTGGGCAATTATGATGATTATATCGAAAAAAAGCGGGAGCTTGAGGCGATTGCCCTGGAGGAAGCAGAGCTGTCCTCTGCCAAGGCCGCCAAAATTGCCGAAGCTGAAGTACCGGCGGCAGAAAAAGGTACGGCCCTCTCCTATGAAGCCGAGAAGCAGGCCAAACGCGAGGAGCGCAACCGCCAGCGGCGGATCTCCGAACTCGAAGAGAACATTGCAGCGCTGGAGGAAGACATCGCCCGGATTGAGAATGAAATGACGAGACCCGAGGTTTTTCAGGATTATGTGGCACTCCAGGAGCATGAAAGTGATTTGAAGCTCAAAAAAGAACAGCTTGGAAATTTATTTAGCGAATGGGAAAACCTTGCTGACGAATAATGTAAATCCGTTAAATAATTATTTTTTAAGAGTTCCCGGTTTGTTCATAAATATTTATCCACAGCTCCATCCACAGTTTTCGTGTATAACTCACAGCTTAAAAAGGCCCATGTGGCCTTTTTTTATGCGTAAAATCGCCTTTTTCCTTGTCAAGGACTTTTTATCCACTGAACTATCCACATTATCCACAATTCTCACTAGAAAACGGCTCTTAGTAAACAGCCCTTTTCGGGACTTGAAAAAATGCCGTTATTGCTGATTTTACACGGTTTTTACACAATTCGGACAGAATATGTGGATAACGTTGTCCACAGCTTGACAAAAGATGCTTCTGCTCTTTTATTCTTCATTTTTCCACAAAATAAGACCTGCCCCCCCACACAATATGTGGAGAAAACAGGCCATCAATGTTACTGAGCAGTCCTGCAAATTTACGCTTCGCGCGCTATACAGCCGGCAATGGCTGAGAAGCTGAAGCAGTGGAGAGCAGAGCCGAATTGCAGGCCGCGATAAAAGCAATTCCCGCTGCCATTACGATATCCTGGTGGATAGCCGTCCCTCTGAATTTATTGCCTTCCCACTCGACCATGACCGCAGCCTCAGCCTGGGCGTTCTCTCCGCTGCCCAGGGAGTGCAGCTCAAGCCCGGCAAAGGCAATCTCCTCCGCAATCCCCTGCCCGATTGCCGCAATAATCGCTTCCAGCGGCCCGTCACCGGTGCTGGTGTGCGAAGTTTCCTCGCCGCTTCTTAAGTGGCGGACCGTAACAGCGGCCACCCGGCGCTGCGCGCTGCCGGCCAGTACCTGGACCTCGCCCAGCTCATAGACCTGGGCTTCCTGACCGGTAGTGGTGCTGACCATCCGCAGCAGCTCATCGTCGCTGACTGCCTTCTGGCGGTCAGCCGTCTCCTTGAAGGATTCATACAATGCGTCCAGCTCTTCGGAGCTGAGCGCAATGCCATACTTCGCCGCCCGGTCCTTCAGGGCATGCCGGCCGGAATGCTTGCCCAGAATAATCATGCTGCGCGGAATGCCCAGCCGCTCCGGGTCCATAATTTCATAGGTGCTGCGGTCCTTCAGCAACCCGTCCTGGTGAATTCCCGATTCATGCTGGAAGGCGTTTCTGCCGACGACCGGCTTGTTGTAGGCAATCGGAAAATGCATGGCCCCGCTGATCATCCGCGAAGTGTCGTACAGCTTATCCAGCACAATTCCGGTTTCCGCACCAAGCACATCCCCCCGCGTCTCCAGCGCCATGACCAGCTCTTCCAGCGCACAGTTTCCGGTACGCTCACCCACGCCGTTAACGGTCACCTCAATCTGGGTAGCCCCTCCTTCAATCGCAGCCAGGCTGTTGGCCACAGCCAGCCCGAGGTCGTTGTGGCAGTGAGCGCTATAACTCACGGTATCGCCGCCTCTCGCCCCCAGCCGGACCCGGCGGAACATCTCGCCATATTCCTGAGGCAGCGCGTAGCCTACCGTATCGGGCAAGTTAATAATCGTCGCACCTTCCTCAATGACGGCCTCCACCATTTCAATCAGATCATCGATGCCCGTCCGTGCGGCATCCATGGCGGTGAACTCCACCACCTCGCAGAATTGGCGGGCATACGCCGTCATCTCCCGGGCGGCGGCCACAACCTCGGCCCGGCTCATGCGCAGCTGATGGCGCAGGTGAATATCCGAGGAGGAGATGAACAGATGAAGCCGCCGCCGCTCCGCATCCCGGGTCGCCCGCACCGCAGCATCAATATCCCCTCTGACTGCACGGGCAAAGCCGCAGATTTCCACGCCCTGCACCTTCCGGGAGATCGTCTCCACGGCGGCAAAATCCCCGGGGCTGGATACCGGAAACCCCGGCTCCAGCACATCCACACCCAGTTCGGCCAGTTTATAAGCCAGAATGATCTTTTGTTCCGGAGTAAGACTGGCCCCGGGAGCCTGTTCGCCGTCACGCAGCGTCGTATCAAAAATCTGAATTCGTTTCTTTACCGGAATAATCATGGGAAACCCTCCTAAAGTTTTGTAGGCACTGCTTCCTTGACCCAGTTCCAGACAAAAACTGCTCCGGAAGCATAAGCCAAAATATGGTGTACTTCAGCTGCAAGCTTCCTATGTTCCTGCCTCGTAGCCACTTTGCACAGGACCGCACGTCGACTTGCGGCTCTGCTGATTCCCACCCGCTGCTGCCGGCAGCAAGTGGAGAGCAGGCTGTCTGCCTTGCTTGAGCGGACAGCCTTCACTCTCCAACGCTTTTTCAGAATGATGCCGCATTATCCGGCCATCACCTGAACAACGCAAAAACCCGCCATCTCTAATCAAGAGACGGCGGGTTACCCCTCCGCGGTACCACTCTTTTTGACGCACAGCCTTCTATGCCAGCAAAGCTTCAAGCTGCGTCCTGCTCATCCCCACGGAGTACCGGCCAGGGTTAATGCCCGGTCAGCACTCCATGAAGGTCCGGTAACGGGGACATCCGTAGCGGCATACATCCTGCTGCTTCCGCCGCTCCGCTCCCGGGCGAGATTCAATGCCTCCGGTGACTGCGTCGCACCACCCCGCAGCTCTCTGCTCACCTTCATCATCTACTGCTCCCGTTCATCACGTGTACGCTATAATATCCATTAATTTCTTCAATAACCTTGTTCATTCACGCAAAAAAGCCTGCCGCCTCATTCAAGAGACGACAGGCTGTTCACCTTCGCGGTACCACTCTTGTTGATATCCCGGTTCAGCCAGCGCTTTAGCACTTCCCGAAGATACCCACTCAACAGCCTTGCAAGGAAACCGGAAGCAACCGCTTATTCCGTCACTATGCAGGGCCACCCTCTCACGGAGGCGAACCGTAACGGTGTACGAAAGGTCCGGGGCGCTTACGCCCGGTTGACGTTCCCGAAGGAACCCCCTGCTTCCACCGTTCCGCTCCCGGACGAGTTCAGGTCCCCTTCGACTGCGTCGCACCTACCCGCAGCTCTCTTATCCCGGAGATTCCTTACTGCTTCCATTCATCGCGTTTGTTCAAATTATAAATAATGATTGAACTGATTATACCCGCCAGCTCCAAAAGCTGTCAATAGGCTTCCACTGACCAATTTTCCAGCGAGAACCCCGGATCAGCGACCATATACAGCGGGGTGCTGCCGTCATGGCGCCATTTCACGTAAGCGGCTGCACCGATCATAGCCGCATTATCGGTGCAGAATACCGGAGGCGGAATGATCAGCTCAATCCCCTCCGCCTGGCAGCGGGCGGTCAGCGCCTCGCGCAGGCCTTTGTTGGCGGCTACGCCTCCGCTGAGCAGAAGCTGCTTGGCTTGGTTAGCTTTTACAGCACGAACCGCTTTCTCCACCAGGACTTCGACAACCGACTCCTGGAAGCCGCGGGCAATCCCGGCCACATCCGGTGCTAGGCCCTTCATCTTGCTCTGGTTGACCACATTCAGCACGGCTGACTTCAGGCCGCTGAAGCTGAAATCATAGGAATCCGGCTCCAGCCAGACACGGGGAAGCGGCACCGCTTCCTCCGCTTCGCGGGCCAGCCGGTCCACATGCGGTCCCCCCGGATAAGGGAACCCTAGCGCCCGCGCTACCTTGTCATAGGCTTCGCCCACAGCGTCATCGCGGGTCCGGCCAATAATCCGGAACCTGCCCTCCTGTTCCATGCTGACCAGTTCCGTATGCCCGCCGGATACAACCAGCGTCATATTGGGATACTGCAGCTCCTTAACCAGCCGGTTGGCATAAATATGACCGGCAATATGATGCGTGCCAATCAGGGGCTTGCCCCAGGCAAGCGCCAGGCTTTTGGCAGCTACAACACCGACCAGCAGGGCTCCGACGAGCCCGGGCCCCTGCGTAACCGCAACTGCCGTCAGCTGTTCAGGTTGAACGCCTGCAGCTTCCAGCGCCTCCTCTATCACCAGTGTAATCACCTCTACATGCTTGCGGGATGCCACTTCAGGCACGACACCGCCGAACGCGCGGTGGGTTTCGATCTGGCTGGAGATCATGTTCGAAAGCACCTCACAGCCGTCCTTCACCACCGCTACGGAAGTTTCATCGCAGCTGGTTTCGATAGCCAATATTAGTACAGGCTGAACTTCACCCGTTTCGGTCTTCATTTCAGGTCCACGCTTCCTTCCATCATGCCTTGCTCCCCGTACTCCGGCAGATCCGCCCACATAATCAGCGCATCCTCGCGATTATCCGAATAATAGCCTTTGCGGGTGCCCGCCGGACGGAAGCCTTTTTTGCGGTACAAATTCTGGGCGACCTCGTTCGAGACCCGGACCTCCAGCGTGATGGACTTCATGCCCAAAAAAGCAGCCGTCTTCATTAGCTCGTCCAGCAGTCTCTCGCCCCATTTGCGTCCCCGGTACGCCTCAAGCAACGCTATATTCGTGACATGCGCTTCGTCGACAATGGCCCACATCCCCGCATAGCCGATAATATGCCCGTGCAGCTCCATGACCATATATTTGGCAAAATGATTATGGGTCAGCTCGTTGCGGAAGGCCTCCTCCGTCCAAGGCATCGTGAAGGCTTCCCGCTCAATAATCAGAATATCAGGAATATCTACAAGCTTCATCAGGCGGAACACAAGCTCCGTGCCCTGATCTCTTAGCGGCTCTGATTCCATCATTATTGATTCAGGCTCCCTTCACTGCTCCGGCGCAGATTGGCTTCCGCTTCGGAAAGCTGAGTATAATTCGGGATTAGACTGTGCAGATCATCGCTTCCCGCCTGCAGGCGCTCTTCCCCTAAATAACCCGCCCAGCGGCCTTCCAGCTCATAGGGCACAGCCTGTACATTCCCTGCTTCCCGCAGCAGCCCGGTTGATTCCCCGCTGCCAAGCAGCAGCGTCTCGCCGACGAACCAGATGATGCGCGGCTTTTTCCCTTCTGCCTCCGCCTGCTTCAGTCTATCCGCCAGGTGCGGCACCCAGTCGGCCATAAGCCGGATAGCATCCGGCTCGAGCCTCCGGGGCGCATGTTCCCCGTCCGCAGCGAACAGTGCGGTGTAGGCCTGTCCCCGGCGCGCATCCAGCAGCGGAATAATCCAGTCCGGGCCAGACCCGGCTGGTTCTTGTTCCGCCGGTTCCCCCGCGCCTGATGTTTCCTTCTGCTGCTTCAGAGCAGCAGCCAAACCGCCCCAAGCCAGCGCCTGCAGAGTGGAGATGCCGGCCACCGGCACCTTCCAGGCCCACGCCAGCGTCTTGGCAGCAGTTACGGCAATGCGTGTTCCGGTATATGATCCCGGTCCCAGCCCAACAGCAATTCCGCCGATCATGGCGGAGGTTGTGCCCGTAGCCTGCAGCGCCTGCTCAATGATCGGCAGCAGGTGCACGGAATGGTTCCGCTCCCCGGAAGCATTCGTTTCATGCAGCAGCCTGCCATTTTCCGTTATCGCTACCCCAAGGATAGCTGTGGATGTATCCAGCGCCAAAAACCGCTTGCGCGGCTCTTCATTTTGCTTCTTCATCTTTCATTACCCCACTTCTGGATCAGACCCCGGCACACCTCGCCGTAGGGCTCCCCGCTTCCGGTCACTGTAATCAGCCGTTCATCCGGCCCGCATGTTTCCATAGCGATATGGAGATGCCGCGGCGGCATCAAATCCGCAATAATCCGGCTCCATTCCACCAGGCAGACACCCTGCCCATAGAAATATTCATCCAGGCCCAGCTCATCCGCTTCCTGGAGCGAGATGCGGTATACGTCCATATGATAGAGCGGCAGACGCCCTTCATACTCCTTGATAATCGTAAATGTCGGGCTGCTAACGATCCCTTGTACACCCAAATGACGGGCGAAGCTCTGCGAGAATGCAGTCTTCCCGGCGCCCAGATCTCCGTCCAGTCCGATAACCATGCCCGGTTCCGCAGAGGCGGCCAGTTCAGCCGCTAGCTGTTCTGTATCCTCCAGGCTATAGGAACGGTAAGTGAACACCGTTTCAGCAATATTGTTCAAGCTGCAACTACCACCTTTTAAATTTCAATCCAAACCCTGCTCCAGGAGCGACCTCATCATCACAATACCTTCAATTATATCGGTATGATACTTTTACCGCAACAACCGGCCTGCACATGTAGCTTTCTTCATTTTCACAAGTTCAATATAGGGTTTTGCTGCACCTGCCGTCAACCTTTATGTAAGCTTTGCGCCTTTCTGCAATCAAAGATTTCCCTCCGGCAGACATTAAAAAACCGATTGAACGGGTTATCTTCCCTCAATCGGCTTTTAGAGTCCTGGATGGTTTCCTGTCTCAGCTCTCCTGTTCCTCCAAACGCTCCACACCCACCGTATGTGTATTCGTCGGACGTGAACCTACCTGCACCGTAGCCATCCCGTTGTCCGCATCTACATGCTCTATCCAGACAGGTTCTCCGTCCAGGTGCACAGAAATCATATCCTTAGAGGCATAAATCGCCTTTGCCCGTTGTACGTCCATTATTGGGTTCCTCCTAAAGTTTTGAATAGCAGAAGACAGCAGCCTTAATCCTCAAGTGTAGGCGGTTCGCCAATCGTTGCTTCGGCGTCCAGCCGCTCAAAATCTCCGGGCAGCTCATCGACTTCTCCCGAATCTACAATGCTCTCCCAATCCACAACTTCAGCGGGAATATCCTGCTCCGATAAGGCATCAATCCACTCATTCCGTTCCCGATCCATTTCGCTCTCCTCCAATTGAACGCAGGTTTTCCTTAACGTCTAGGCTTATTTTTTCCCAACCTGCGTAAAAAATGCATCAGGGTAGAAATAGCTCCGTCATCCCATACTAAGCGGAAAGAACTTTGGATCAGGAGGCGATTATCATGCATACCGTTTGGAAAGGGGCCATCAGCTTCGGGCTTGTCCATGTTCCGGTTAAAATGTTCTCCGCTACCGAGGACAAAGACATCTCGCTGCGCTACATCCATAAAGAATGCGGCAGCCCGCTGTCATATGTGCGCAAATGTCCTGTCTGCGACAAGGAAGTGGCGTGGGAGGAAATCGGCAAGGGCTACGAGTATGATAAGGGAAAGTTTGTCCTGTTTGATAAAGAAGAACTGGAGCAGCTGACGGAAGTGAGCAGCAAAAACATTACGATTCTGGATTTTGTGGACCTGACGGAGATCGATCCGATTTATTTTCAAAAAACCTATTATCTTTCCCCCGATCAGGCGGGGGCCAATGCTTACCGCCTGTTGATGGAAGCGATGCGCCAGACCGGCAAAATCGGCATCGCCAAAATTTCCATCCGTTCCAAAAGCAGCCTCGCCGCCATTCGCGTGCTGTCTGACTGCCTGTCCATCGAAACCATCTATTACCCGGATGAGGTGCGGCCTGTATCCCAGGTTCCAGGCCTGCCTGAGCCCGGCATCGTCAACGACAAGGAGCTGGATATGGCCAAGCTGCTGATTTCTCAGCTGTCCACGCCGTTTGAACCGGGCAAATACACTGATGACTACCGCCAGCGCATGCTTGATCTGATCACTCACAAAATTGCCGGTGAGGAATTCCACATTGCTCCTGCCCGCCAGGAGAGCAATGTCATTGACTTGATGGCTGCGCTTCAAGCCAGTATCGAAGCCGTGCAGCATATCCCTGCTGATCCGGGTCCATCTGCGGCCTCCGCCACAACCAAAGCAAAAGCTGGCGCGTCCAGGAAGAAAACAGTCGCAGCCAAGCCCGCCAAAACCGCTGACGGCGCTGCAGTCGTTGACGAGGCTACCGGACCCATTCCGGTCATCGCACCTAAGCCGAAACGGCGCACAGCCAAGAGTAAAGAACCGGGGGCTTAACTTATGAAGCTGCAGCCCGTTATTCCCTTCGAGCCTGTGCTGGCATCGCAGCTGCCGGAGGGCGATCAGTGGATTGCCCAGATTAAATGGGATGGCGTGCGCATGCTCTCGTACTGTGACGGAAACGAAGCGGAACTGATTAACCGCCGCGGCAACCGGCGCACCCTACAGTATCCCGAAATTGCCGACCCCAGAGCCTACTGCCGGGCCAGTTCGGTCATTCTGGACGGGGAAGTGATTGCGCTCAGCGGCGGCAAACCCTCCTTCCATGAAGTGATGCGCCGGGACAGCCTGAAGAATGCCGCGGCGATCAAGGCCGTGAGTCCACAGGTTCCCGTGCTGTATATGATATTTGACATTCTATACTGTAATGGCACATGGCTTCTGGACCAGCCGCTGTCCAGGCGTCAGCAGATGTTAGGCGAAATGCTGCTACCACATCCCCATATCCAGAACGTGCCAAGCTACGCCCGTCCCTCCGAACTGTTCACCGCTGCGCAGAGCGGCGGGCTGGAAGGGATCGTGTGCAAGGATATCAACGGCACTTACGCGCCCGGCGGCAAGGACAGACGCTGGCAGAAGCGCAAAATTATTTTTGATGTTATCGCTGTGGCCGGCGGTGTGACTTACCGTGATGGACTTGTAAATGCGCTGCTCTTCGGCCTTTTTGACAGCAAGGGCCAGCTGCATTATATCGGACATGCCGGGGCAGGGCGGATGACGGCACAGGATTGGCGGACTATAACTGCACAGGCGCAGCAGCTCAGAACCGGGGATATGCCTTTTGCGGCAGTCCCGCAGCGCAGCAAGGGGGCTGTCTGGATCAAACCCCAGCTGGTATTCAAGCTGCATTATCTGGAGTGGAACAGCTCTGGCACCCTGCGGCATCCGGTCATACAGGCCCAATTGGATCTCCCCCCTCTGTCGTGCGGGATCGAGCAGAAAGGTTGACAGCGGGATCACAAACTATGGAAAGGAGAAAACCGCATGCCAAAAACCATAAGGGGCTCCATTACCATCGAAGGACAGGAGATTGCCATAACGAACCCGGAGAAATTGCTGTGGCCGGAGCAAGGCATTACCAAACGGATCTATCTGCAAAAGCTGGCCGCCCTCTCCCCCTATCTGCTGCGTTATTCCCGTGACCGGCTATTAACCGTGATCCGTTATCCGCATGGCGTTCCGGGCATGTCCTTTTATCAGAAAAATGCGCCGGAGCCTTTGCCGGATTTTGTACGTACGGCAACTCACGACAACATTACCTATATCGTCCTGCAAGGGCTGCCGGACCTGCTCTGGCTGGGAAATATGGCCGCCTTGGAGTTTCATCCTTCACTGCATTATGTCGGCAGCAGTTTGCCCTGCGAATGGATGATTGACCTGGACCCGTCCCTTGAGGTCGAGCCGCGGATTATGGAAGCGGCGGCTGTTGTAGGCGAGGTACTTCAGTCGCTCGGGATTGCCTCCGTCCCCAAAACCTCTGGAGCTACCGGAGTGCAAATTATCGTTCCTATCCGGCCCGGAGTCACTTTCGATGGCCTGCGCCGCATTGGACACTTTGTCGGCCGGTATGTCACTGAGAAACGCCCGGATCTGTTCACGCTGGAGCGGTTGAAGAAGAACCGGGGCGACAATATTTATTTTGATTACCTTCAGCATTATGGCGGCAAAACGCTCGCCGCTCCGTACACGCCCCGGGCCCGGCCGCTGGCTACAGTCTCCACTCCTCTTTTGTGGGAAGAGGTTCAGCACAATGTTTCGCCTGCCGATTTTCATCTGCTCAACATTGAAGAACGCCTCAGCATCATGGGAGATCTGATCGCCAAGGTGCCGCCGCAGCCGGTGGAAGCTCTGATTCCCAAGCTTCCTTGACCCGGAACAAGCAATAAGCCCGCAGATGCCTATCCAGGCTGCGGGCTTATCAGGCGTCCATGGTATGGACAGAAGGTATTATATATAAGAATACGGCGAAACTAGATAAAGACGCCGAAATGGTTAATCTGATGTTCGTAAAAATACCTTCCTTCGGTCAGTGCTCCCCTGGTAACGGGTGCTGCTAATGGATTGCTTTTTTCTTGAAACGGCCGCCTTTCACATCATGGATATTGCCGATTGCCACAAATGCGTCGGAATCCCAATCCTCAACGATGGATTTAAGCTTCGCTTCTTCCAAACGGGTAATGACTACAAATATAACCTTCTTGTTATCTCCGGAGAAGCCGCCTTCCCCATCCAGATAAGTAACGCCGCGTCCGAGACGCTCTGTCAGCGCTTCACCGATATCACGGAATTTATCGCTGATAATCCATACCGATTTCGATTGATCCAGACCCTCAAGCGTAACATCAATCACCTTAAAAGCAATATAATACGCAATCAATGAGAACATCGCATTATTCCAGCCGAACACAAAACCTGCGCCGGAAAGAATAAAAAGGTTGAAGAACATAACTACCTCACCTACAGAGAAGGGAAGCTTCTTCGAGACTAGAATCGCGACAATTTCTGTTCCATCCAGCGATCCTCCGTACCTCACCACAAGACCCACACCCACACCCAGAATAACGCCTCCAAAGACTGCCGCCAGCAGCGGTTCACCGGTCAGCGGGGCCACAGGATGCAGCAGCTGAGTGCCAATGGACATCAGTACTACAGCAAATAGGGTGGATAAGGCAAAGGTTTTACCGATCTGCTTATAGCCGATGACAAGGAACGGCAAGTTAAGCAGAGTCAATATAATCCCCAGGGGGATATGAAAAATATGGGATATCATAATGGAAATACCGGTAATTCCGCCGTCAATCAATTGATTGGGAACGAGGAAAATTTCCAGCGCCACAGACATCATTGCTGCTCCAAGCACCATCATCACAATCCGTTGAATCAGTCTGGCCCGCTTAAAGGCTTCTGATTTCTGAGGTTTTTTCTGCTCCTCATTCGAGAATATTTTCTGGCTTACAGTCATAGAACTCCCCCTATAAAAAGTATAATTAAAGCCTTATACCTTTATTATATCATAAAAAAGGGACATTTACGGATGGAACATGTTAGAACCTTCGAAAACACAAACTTATCTCACTTAATCTGTCATAAAAGCGGCGATAACAGCTGACAAAGACTTTCTATGAGCTTGACATGAGCTCCTCTTCTTCGAAAGCTTGCCGGCTCTATAAACTCGCTATGCTGCAAATCCTGCTCAAAACTGGCCGCCAGCTCGGCAATTACCTCCGGTTTAAGCAGGACTGCTGTTAACTCAAAATTGGAGTAAAAGCTGCGCATATCCAGATTGGCACTGCCCACCGTCCCCAGCAGGTCATCGATAATCATCACCTTGGCATGCATAAACCCTTTCTGATAGCGGTAAAATTTCACTCCGGCATCCTGCAGATTTTCCAGGTATGACAGAGAAGCGTTGTACACCAGCCTGTTGTCCGGTATAGCCGGAATGATAATCCGCACATCCACTCCGCCCAGCACAGCGTTCTTTAGCGCCCGGCAGATCGTAGGATCAGGAATAAAATAAGGGGAGGTGATCCATATCCGCTGTTTGGCCGCCACCATTGATGCAAAATACAGCTCCTGCGAGGCGTCCAGTGCCCCATCCGGCCCACTGGCAACCACCAGAACAGTCTCTTCCCCGGTACATTCATGCGCCGGAAAAAACCGGGGATGGTTCATCCCCTCACCCGCTGCCAGCCGCCAGTCTTTCAGGAAAACATACTGCAGACTGTAGACGGCATCCCCTTCCAGACGCAGATGGGTGTCCCGCCAATACCCCAGCTTCGGATCTTTACCCAGATAGTCATCCCCCACGTTCAAGCCTCCGGTGAACCCCACACGCCCGTCGACCACAATGATTTTCCGGTGATTACGGAAGTTAAGCCGGCGGTCCAGCAGGGAGATCACCGGGGGCAGGAAGAAATGAACCTCCACGCCGGCATTTCTCAGCGTGCGGATGAATCTCCGGCTCAGCTTATGACTGCCAAGACCATCACAGAGCAGACGCACCCTCACCCCCTGGCGTGATTTGCGGATCATAACGTCCTGAAACTGCTCTCCGATCTCATCATCGCGAAAAATATAGAATTCCATATGAATGTTATCCCGCGCCGCTTCCATGGCATCCAGCATTGCCTCGAAGGCTTCCCGCCCGTCTAACAGCACTTGGCACTTATTCCGGCCTGTGGCCGGAATTTCGGACAGCCGGGAGAGCAGATGCAGCAGTTCTTTGTGGTCTGCAAACTGCGGATTTCCGCTATCTGCCGCATCTGCTACAAGCTTTATTTTGCCGGACAAATGGGCGCGGATTTCCCGGAATAATGAAATGCATCTTTTGTCCAGCTTCTGGTTCTGCCAGTAATTCCGCCCCAAAAAATAATAGAACAGCAGACCGAGCGGCGGACAGCAGAAGGCAATAAACAACCAGGCCAAGGCTCTTTGCGGGCGGCGGAATTCAAGCAGAAGAATGACAGCAATCTGTAGAATAAAAAGACATAGAATTAGTGCGAATATTTTCACTCCTTCACCCTCCCGGATATTTTATATAGTAGGCCATCGCACGTTGCATTCCGGCTTCCCCTTCGGAAAATCCATGCTTCCGCCTTAGAATTCAGGCCGATTCTAGTACAGCTTTTGCCGGAAGTCTCCTTCTTTATTCAAGCAAACCGTTGTCATGTTCCCTACAAAGATGGAATACATAGAGTAGTAGGACGATTCGGATAAGCCCGAGTAACAAAGGCCTTAGTGAACACAAGGCGGCTGCACGAGCCGCAGGAAGGAGAAGCTATGAAGAAACAGCCCGATCATAACCGGATTACGCTGCTCGTTGTCCGCGAAGCCGGGCGTCCGGTAAGACAGCTTCAGCTATCCAAACCGCTCGCTCTGGTGCTGCCGGCCGCTGCAGCCCTCTCTCTCTCCAGTCTGGTCACCTCCATGCATTTTCATGCCTCCCGCTCCATATCCGAGCTGGAAGCCGAAGCTGCGGCACTGTCCCTGACCAATCTGCGGATGGAAATGAAGGTTGCCGATAAGGATAAGGCCTTGCTGCAGCTCCGCAGTCAGGTAACCGAGCTATCGGAGGAAGCAGACCAGATCAAAGAAAAGCTGAAAAGTGTCAGCGAATTGGAACAGCAGCTCCAGTCACTGATTGACAAAGACAGCAGTGCGGCCTCCGGCAGTAAGGAAGAAACCTCTGCCGCCAAGAGCTCTGCCCCCGCAGGCAAACTGCCTATCGTCTCTGCGGCGGCAGCTGCAACTGCACTTCACAGTCTGACGGGCATACCCGGCAGTCCCCCTGTTGTCGTCTCTTCTGTCTCTGCCATCCCCCCGCTGTCTGCTGTACATTTCCGGCTGGATGCGATGCCGGCAACGCTTGACGGCACGGCCACTCCGCAGGTCGGCGGAGAATATATCGCGGTCTACCAGAATGATCCCCTGGAGCTGGTACGGGAGACGAAGGACGACTATGAAGAAATCCGCAGCATGCTGGACGAAATGATGAGCAGTATCACTTCAACCATTACAGAGGCTAAAAAGGCAAATACCGCCAAAGCCAACCTGCAGGCCAAACAGGCACGCGCCGAAAAAGCCCGGCTGGCGCCGGCTGTCCTCTGGCCTACACAATCCAAGGTCATTACCTCCAGCTTCGGCTACCGTTCTGACCCTTTTAATGGAGTATCGGCCTATCATTCCGGCATTGATATTGCCGGCAGCATCGGTGATCCTATTTATGCAGCAATGGACGGTGTGGTGACTGCCGCCGAGCAAATGGGCGCACGCGGCAAATATATTATTCTCCAGCATGATAACGGACTGGAGACCTGGTACATGCATTTGAACACAATGCTTGTTGTCCCGGGCACCAAGGTCAGCAAGGGCCAGAAGATCGCCCTGCTCGGCAATACCGGGCGCAGTACAGGACCCCATCTTCATTTTCAGGTAGTTAAACAAAACAAGCCGGTAAATCCCTTGGGTTATGTACAGCCATAAGCCGGAACTGGAATAAATTGAAGGAGGATGAAAGCATGTGGAGAAAAAACAAACTGCAAATGCCAGTAAAGTCTACCGACTCTTTAATCGGGCACGGTGGCACTTTGGAGGGTAAGTTGAACTGCGACACAAATTTACGGATTGAGGGCAACTTCAGCGGAGAAATCCACTGCCAGGGAACGGTTACCGTCGGTGAGCAGGGAACCGTCCGCTCCAGTATCAGGGCACAGGATATCATTATTGCAGGCAAAGTCTTCGGGGATGTGATTGCTGACCAGCGGCTGATGATGACAGACACCGGACAGCTGCATGGCAATATTCTGGCCGGCAGCCTTAGCATTATGGAGGGCAGCGTGCTCAATGGCTCCGTTGCCATGGCCGAAGAGCCCGCCACAGAAAAAGCAGGCGGACTTCAGAAAAAAGAACATGCGGACAAAGCCGGCAAACGCGGCTCCAAACAAGCAGAAACGGCTTAGCCGCTAAGACATGTCCATTGTTATATTGGCACAAAACGCCTTGAAGCAGGCGAGTATACGGGAAATCGGCCTGGGTTACGCCGCAACGTCTCTTTTACGGAATACAATCCATGACACCAGCATGAATATCAGATAATAGACGGCAAGCACCGCGAGGGCGAATCCCAGCGTGGAACCGCCTGGACCTTTGTCTGTCAGCAAATAGCCATGCAGATCCATGTGGGTGAAGATCAGGTATTTGGCCCACTCGTAACGCTCAGGGCTGAAGATCGCCGCGATAATATCCTTGGCGAACATAATGAACAGCGACAATCCGATGGCCAGCCCGCTTGCACGGAATACACTGGAAACCATGAAGGCCAGCGCAGCGGTGACAAACAGCTCGGCATAGCTGCACAGGATGCCCAGGAATGTGTACTCTGCCGGACTCCAATCCGAGACGGAAGCTCCTCCAAGCCCGGACGAAGACGAGAATATCATCGCCGACACATATCCGAAAACGATCAGCACAGCGGTGCTCAGCAGGCTGAACAGGATCAGGGAAATATATTTGGACAGCAGTATTTTGGAACGGCTCCAAGGGCGGATCAGCAGCAGCTTAATCGTTCCCCAGGAAAATTCGCCCGCCACGGAGTCGGAAGCGATCACCACGGTAAAGATCGTATTCAAGAAGAAAGAAACACTCACGGTCGTCTGGAAGCTGTTCCACAGTTCTGTTGTGGAGGGATCACTGCTGGTAAAGTAGAACAATGCCGGAAACAGTGCGCTCATGACCGCCAGAATTATCAGCATAATCCATGTGCGTATACGACTGTAGATTTTGACGTTCTCATTATGTATGAGAGCCGCGAAATTACCCAATGCCTTCACCTCCGGTGATTTCCAGGAATTGATCCTCCAGTGAACGGGACAGCACCCGGATACCGTAGACCTTAACTCCGCCCGTTACCAGCTTCGCATTCAGCTCCGCGATCGCTTCGCGGTCCGCTGCGACGGCAACTCCTCCATCCTTCAGGACCCCGGTCCCCAGCAGAGCCAGCGCTGCTTCAGGATCACTAACCTCAAACAGCGTCTCGCCGGCAGGCAGTATTTCAGACCCTACGGCTTTGAGCTGCTTCACGTCAATCAGTTTGCCGTTCTGGATGATCGCCACTGAGTCACACATCAGCTCCATCTCAGACAACAGATGGCTGGAGACGAACACCGTAGTTCCTTCCTCTTGGCAAAGACGGCGCAAATAGTCGCGCAGCTCGCGGATCCCCTGCGGATCAAGGCCGTTCGTCGGCTCATCCAGAATCAGGAGCTTCGGACGGTGCAGCAGCGCCTGGGCTACCCCCAGCCGCTGGCGCATTCCCAGCGAATAGGTTTTTACCTTGTCATGAATCCGCTGTCCCAGTCCGACCAGCTCTACAACCTCATGAATCCGCTTCTTATCCACACCGGGAACCATACGCGCGTATTGGCGCAGATTCTGGTAGCCGGTCAGGAACTTGTACATTTCCGGATTCTCTACGATCGCTCCAATATTCGCCACAGCTTCTTCAAAATGATCCTTTATGCTGCGGCCGCAAATCAGGATATCCCCGCGGCTGATCGAGATCAGTCCGACCATCATGCGGATGGTGGTTGTTTTGCCGGCACCATTCGGCCCGAGGAATCCAAAGATTTGTCCGGGCGGGATATCGAGCGTCAAGTCGCTGACCAGCGTCTTGCTGCCGATTTTTTTGGTTACACCCATAAGACTGGCAACGGGCTTCACCACTTCTGCCGTGTTCGGCATGGTCTCACTTCCTTTCTTGTAAAAGCGCCTGAAGAAACAAATACTCTGTTCGGTGGCTAGCCGTAACTCCGGGGAATGTTTGGACTTCCGGCCGCTGTTGTCCCCAGATGTTTTTGATTATATCGCTGTTAGCGGATAACATCCGGAGACAAAGGCGGTCGCTATCGCTCCTCCAGTTCCAAACTTCCCCTCCATTACTTACACCTCTCTAAGTACCAAAAATCTTCAGTTCACTTTTTTTATTCTACCACAACTTCCCTTTTTCCTGAAAACCGGAAAAAAGTGCAGCAATAGTAAAAGGGACAACCTCCCTCCGGTTAAGGAGGGAATGTTGTCCCTGGGTTGATTGTAAAACGATGAAGCTAGAAACAGCTGTAAAGATATTCAGATCAGTAACTGGCAGACGTTAATTAGATCAGCCAGCCAAGATAGCTATTTACATTACGGGGCGGTTAGCCGCCAACACGGGCAAGCTCGCGCATATTCGCTTCGAACGCAGCCATCAGGGCGGCTTCGCCGGTCAAGCCGGTCTGTTCCACCTTGCGGATCTGCTCCATCATCCGTTTGTAATCCTTCGGAATAACACGGACGAATTTCGGCAGAACCTCATCCCATGCATCGAGGATGCGTTGTCCGGCATTGCTGCCGGTAAGCCCGGTATGACGCGTAATCAGGCCCTGAAGCTCGGCAACTTCCTCCGGCTCCTCCACGCGCTCCAGTAGCACCATTTCCAGGTTGCAGCGCTTGATGAACGTATTATCCGGATCATACACGTAGGCGATACCGCCCGACATGCCTGCCGCAAAGTTGCGTCCGGTCGCGCCAAGCACAACCACACGGCCGCCGGTCATATATTCACAGCCATGGTCGCCTACACCTTCAACAACCACGTTTGCTCCGGAGTTGCGGACGGCGAACCGTTCCCCGGCAATGCCGCTGATATAAGCCTCACCACTGGTAGCCCCGTACAGCGCCGTGTTCCCGATGATGATATTGTCCTCAGCAGCAAAAGTCGCCTGGGCGGATGGCTTAATGATCAGCTTTCCGCCGGAAAGCCCTTTGCCGACATAGTCATTGGAGTCGCCCTCAACGGTGATGGTGATTCCCTTGGGCACAAATGCGCCCAGACTCTGCCCCGCCGAACCGGTGAAATGCAGGCGGATTGTATCATCCGGGAGGCCGGCAGCACCGTATTTGCGTGTCAGCTCACTGCCCAGAATCGTACCAACCGCACGGTTGACGTTCGTGATCGGCAGCGAAGCTTCAACCACAGTGCCGGATTCCAGAGCCGGTGCCGCCAGGTCCAGAAGCTTCGATACATCCAGTGTTTCTTCGAGGCCGTGATTCTGGCGCTTACTGTTGAAGCGCGTGCTTCCTTCCGGCATAGCCGGGGTGTGCAGCAGGCTGCTCAGATCGACACCTTTCTTCTTCCAATGGCTGGAGGCTTTCACTGCATCCAGGCAATCGGTGCGGCCCACCATTTCTTCGATGGTGCGGAAACCAAGTTCCGCCATAATCTCACGGAGATCCTGTGCCACAAAGGTCATGAAGTTCACGACATGCTGCGGATCACCGGTGAAGTTTTTGCGAAGCTCCGGATTCTGTGTGGCTACGCCAACCGGACAGGTATCCATTTGACATACCCGCATCATGATACAGCCCACAGCTACAAGCGGTGCAGTGGCAAATCCATATTCTTCAGCACCCAGCAGCACAGCGACAGCAAGGTCGCGTCCGCTGAGCATCTTGCCGTCTGTTTCCAGTACAACACGGTCGCGCAGATTGTTCAGCATCAGTGTCTGATGGGTTTCGGCCAGACCCAGCTCCCAAGGCAGACCGGCATGGCGGATGGAGTTCATCGGCGACGCGCCGGTACCGCCATCGTAGCCGCTGATCAGGATAATATCGGCACGGCCTTTGGCTACCCCGGCAGCGATCGTTCCGACACCGACCTCAGACACGAGCTTAACATTAATGTTCGCACGGGGATTGGCATTCTTCAGATCGTAGATCAGCTCAGCCAGATCCTCAATGGAGTAGATATCGTGATGCGGCGGCGGGGAGATCAGACCTACACCCGCTGTGGAGCCGCGCACTTCGGCTACCCAAGGATATACCTTGCGGCCCGGAAGCTGTCCGCCTTCACCCGGCTTCGCGCCCTGCGCCATCTTGATTTGAATCTCGTCGGCGTTTACCAGATAATTCGAGGTCACCCCGAACCGTCCCGATGCCACCTGCTTGATCGCACTGCGGCGCGAATCGCCGTTGCTGTCCGGAGTAAAGCGGGCCGGATCTTCTCCGCCCTCACCGGTATTGCTCTTGCCCCCGATGCGGTTCATAGCAATGGCCAGCGTCTCATGCGCTTCCTTGCTGATCGAGCCGAAGGACATAGCGCCGGTCTTGAACCGTTTCATGATCGATTCTGCAGATTCAACCTCATCCAGCGGAACCGGTGCATTCACCGGCTTGAACTGGAGCATGGAACGCAGGGTCTGATGCTTCTCGCTTTCGCCCTGCACCAGTGCAGCGTACTTCTTGTACAGCCCGTAATCGCCGCTCCGCACGGAGTGCTGCAGCAGATGAATGGTCTGCGGGTTGAACAGATGCTCTTCCCCGTCGCTGCGCCACTGGTATTCACCGCCGGAATCGAGCACCTTGTCATTGCCGTCCTTGTCTGTGAAGGCGCGGTAATGATGCGCAAGCGATTCAGCTGCCACTTCTTCCAGGCCGATGCCGCCAATGCGGGAAGGTGTCCAGGTAAAGTAACGGTCCACGAATTCCGCATTCAGGCCTACAGCTTCGAAAATCTGTGCGCCACGGTAGGATTGAATCGTCGAGATGCCCATTTTGGACAGTATTTTTACTACGCTCTTCGTCGCAGCTTTAATATAATTCTTCACAGCCTTCTCATGCGAGATTCCGCGCAGCAGGCCTTGGCCAATCATATCGTCGAGACTCTCGAAAGCGAGATACGGGTTAACCGCACTCACCCCATAGCCAAGCAGCAGCGCATAATGATGCACTTCACGCGGTTCACCGGACTCCAGCAGAATGCTGACCTTGGTGCGTGTTCCCGAGCGGATCAGGTGGTGATGCAGGCTGGAAACAGCCAGCAGTGCGGGAATAGCAGCATTCTCACGGTCTACGCCGCGGTCGGACAGAATCAGAATGTTATGTCCTTTGGCCATAACGCGGTCAGCAGCCTCATTCATCCGCTCCAGAGCGATGCGCAGCCCCTCCGCTCCAAGCTCTGCCGGGAACAGAATCGGAATCGACATCGACTTGAACCCTGCACGGCGGACATGGCGGATCTTCGCGAAGTCCTCATTGGACAGGATAGGTGAATCCAGTGAAATCTGCCGGCAGCTTTCCGGTTCCGGCTTGAGCAGATTGCGCTCAGGTCCGATGGTTGTCGCAGTGGAGGTAACAAGCTCTTCACGAATCGCATCAATCGGCGGATTGGTTACCTGGGCGAACATTTGTTTAAAATAGTTATAGAGACGCTGCGGACGGTCCGACAGTACAGCCAGCGGGGCATCATAGCCCATGGAGCCGACAGCCTCAGCACCGGTGGAAGCCATAGGCTCCAGAACCTTACGCAAATCTTCAAAGGTGTATCCGAAGGACTGCTGCAGCTGCTGCACATTGTCATGCTTCGGATTCGGCAGCTCCGGCGCATCAGGAAGCTCGTCGAGGCTGATCAGGTGCTCATCCAGCCACTGGCGGTACGGCTGCTCGGAAGCGATGGCGGCCTTGACCTCTTCGTCGGAAATGATCCGGCCTTCCTTCGTATCTACCAGCAGCATGCGTCCTGGTCTCAAACGGTCTTTGTATAGTACATCCTCAGCAGGGATATCAAGCACGCCTGCTTCCGAGGACAGAATAATCAGATCATCTTTGGTTACATAATAACGCGCCGGACGCAAGCCGTTGCGGTCAAGGATCGCACCGATCTGAACGCCATCGGTAAAGCCCATTGCGGCTGGTCCATCCCACGGCTCCATCAGCGTGCTGTGGTATTCATAGAATGCCTTCTTCTTCTCGTCCATGCTGTCATGGTTGCTCCAAGGCTCAGGAACCATCATCATAGCCACATGCGGCAGAGAACGTCCGCTGAGGTACAGGAACTCGAATGTGTTGTCGAACATGGCTGTATCGGAGCCGTCAGGATTCACTACCGGCTTGATCTTGCCCAGGTCTTCCCCGAACACTTCACTCTTGAACAGCGACTGGCGCGCATGCATCCAGTTCACGTTGCCCCGCAGGGTATTGATTTCACCGTTGTGAATCATGAAACGGTAAGGATGCGCACGTTCCCAGCTTGGGAACGTATTGGTGCTGAACCGGGAGTGAACGAGCGCAATCGCCGATTCCAGCGTCTCATCCTGCAGATCCAGATAGAACTGACCTACCTGTGCAGTAGTCAGCATACCTTTGTATACAATCTTTCGACAGGACATGCTAGGTACATAGAAGGACTCACTCTCTTCTGCTCCGCCGTAGCGGATGGAGAGCTCAGCACGTTTGCGGATGACATACAGCTTCCGTTCAAACGCCAGATCATCCTTAATGCCTTCGGAACGTCCGATAAATACCTGGCGCACATAGGGCTTGGCCGCCTTAGCTGTCTTGCCCAGCATCTCGTCAAAGGTAGGTACATCGCGGTAGCCGAGCACCTGCTGGCCTTCCTCAGCGATAATCCCGCTGAGAAGCGCTTCATGGCGGGCCCGGATCTCCTCGTTGTGAGACAAAAAGATCATCCCCACGCCATAATGCCCCTGCTCAGGCAGTTCAAAGCCAAGCTTGCTGGCTTCCCCGGCAAAGAAACGGTGCGGAATTTGCAGCATAATGCCGGCTCCGTCACCCGAGTTTGGTTCTGCTCCCTGGCCCCCCCGATGCTCCATGTTGAAGAGCATGGTCAAAGCGTTACTTACAATATCATGGGACGGCTTGCCTTTGATATGGGCGACAAACCCCATTCCACAGGCATCCTTTTCGAATTGGGGATCGTACAGGCCTTGTTTGGCGGGCAGTTCAGTGTGTCTCATTGTACGCAACCTTTCTATTATAAAGTAGACGGATTTCAGGAAAAATTTTCAGAGGAAATTCTTAATAAATATTCAAGACAGATTGGTTATATTATTTTATCATCGACCTGACATGAGCGCAATTTAAACTTTTTTATGAGCTTGATTAACAAATGCTTTTGCGGTACAGCTTTAGTGAATAAAAGCGTAAAAAATCTTAGTTATGCATAAATATGCATCAATAACGAATAAGAACTTATTCAATGAAAACGCTGCATTCATTTTCCTGACACATTCATGGCACTTTTTAGCCTATTTTGCTCCCTGAATAAGCAGAAACGGCTCCGTCTTCTCTTAAAAGGACGGCGGAGCCGTTTCTGCGCGAAAGATGAGGATAATTTCTTTGCACGAAGCATATAAATTATATTTTAAGAAAAACACTTCTATTAGTAGAGTCTGCATAACAAAAGAGCGCCCCGGAAGGGAGCGCTCTTTGTTTGTTTTTCCTGTAAACAGCTTGCTGTTATACAGTCAGTATCTGTTCATTCTTCACGGAGACTTCACTATCCCGGTCACGGGTCATGAAGTAGGTGAAGGTAAAGGCGAGGAATACGACTCCGTAAATGGCCAGCAGGCCGGCGTCGCTCCACATTGCGCTGAAGTCACCGGTGGAAATTACAGCCTTGAAGCCTTTGACACTATAGGTCATAGGCAGCAGCGGGTTGAAGAATTTCATCCAGGACGGAATCAGCTCAAGCGGGAAGGTTCCTGCGCTTGTGGTCAACTGGAAGATCAGTATAACAATGACAACGAACCGTCCAGGCTGATCCATCCAGGTAACAATGGCTTGGATCATCCACATAAAGGCGATGCTTGTAATGAAGGTAAAGGCATAGAACAGCGGGACATTCTGTACATTCAGGCCCAGTCCATACAGAACAATAATGGCAGCCATCAAGGACTGGAGCACACTCATCATCGAGAAGGTAAGCGTGCGGCTGATGAAACGGTTGAACCGGCTGGCGCCGATAACCTCAGAGTCGCGCATCGGAATTACCAGGGTGCAGATCAATGCACCAACGAACAAACCTAGAGACAGGAAGTAAGGGGCAAAGCCTGTGCCGTAGTTCGGCACCGCACTCACTTTTTGCTCATCAATCTGTACCGGCTGGGCGAACATGGATACAAGCTTATCGCTTGAGTTCACTGAGCTGGTCTGTGCTGCGGCATCACCGAGCTTCGTTGCCAGCTCGCCGGAGCCGCTCTTGAGGTCATCCAGCCCATCCTTAAGCTGTCCGGCTCCATCGCTGAGCTTCTTCGAGCCGTCTGCTACAGAGCTGAGGCCGCTGCTCAGCTGTCCGGCTCCGGCCAGCAGCTTCGTTGTTCCGGCTTCCAGCGTTTTGCTGCCGTCGGCCAGTTTGGCGCCGCCTGCTGCAGCTTCGTTCAGCTTCGCACCGAACTGCTTCATGCCTGCGGCCAGCTTGCTGCCGCCAGTTTCCAGCGCTCCGGCTCCGGCCAGGAGCTGCTTCTGTCCGTCCAGCAGCTGTGTGCTGCCGGCATTCAGCTGCTGTGCGCCGTCATGCAGCTGGGTGACACCGGCATCCAGCTGCTGCGAACCGGTGTGCAGCTGGTTCGCCCCTTGCACCAGCTGCTCCTGGCCGCTGTGCAGCGCAGTTGCGCCCTCAAGAAGCTGCTGCTGGCTCTGATCCAGCTGTGCAGTGCCTTGGGCAACTGCGGTGCTTGCTGCCAGCAGCTTCTGCACATCCGGGCTTGCCGCCAGCTGCGGATTCGATTTGGCCAGCTGCTGCAGACCAGCCGCTACCGCTTTTGCGCCTGCGCTGGTCTTCGCGCTGCCATCCTTCGCAGCCTGAAGTCCGGCGGCAAGCTTCGCGCTGCCGTCCACGGAAGAGGTAAGTCCAGCGGCAAGCTTCGCGCTGCCGTCAACAACGCTCTGGGTACCGGCTTGAAGCTTGGCCGTTCCATCCACCGCAGACTTCGTGCCTGCCTGCAGCGCGGCTGCTCCGGCTGCCGTCTTCTGTAAGCCGGCATTCAGCTGTTTACTGCCTGCAGCCGTCTGGGATACGCCGTCCTGGAGCTGCTTATGCGCTGCGGACAGCTGCTGTAGCCCGCCTGCAAGCGTGCTGCTGCCTGTATGCAATGCGGCAGCGCCGGTGTTCAGATCCGCTACACCCTTTGTAAGCGGGGCTGCGCCATTCAGCAGCTTGCCGGTACCTTCGGTCAGCACAAGCAGATTATCTTTCAGCTTGAGCGCACCGTCATCCAGTTTGGAGGCGCCGTCCGCAATCTTCGTGGCACCGTCTCCCGCTTCGCCAAGACCGCTTCCGATATCTTTGATTTTGTCAAAAACAGAAGTGGTATAAGCCTCTGTAATTTTGGCTGATACTTTGGTCTTGATATCTTTTACAGCCGTACCACCGATTTGACCGGCCAGGAAGTTGTAGCCTTCATTTGGCTCATAAATAATTTTGGCTGGCTGCGGGTCTGCTTCCAGCAAAGTGGTGGCATTTGCGGAGAAATCTTCCGGAACCACGATAGCCATATAGTAGGTGTTATCCTTTAAGCCGGCCTCTGCCTGAGCCCGGGTTACAAAATTCCATTTGAAACCGTCGGTCTTCTTAAGCTCTGTCACCAGGTCATTCCCGGCTGCAAGCTTTGTGCCTTCATAGTTGGCACCTTTATCTTCATTAACTACAGCGACAGGCAGCTCATTCATTTTGCCGTACGGATCCCAGAATGCCTTCAGGAACAATCCGCTGTATAGCACCGGAATGAACAGGACGACAAACATAGGAATCAGCACCTTGGGTTTCTTAAGCGCTGCGCCCAGGTCCTTGGCAAATACGGATAAAGATTTCATTCTGGTTCTCTCCTTCTGATCATATGCTCTCTTTAAAATGCTATAAACTGCTTTAAGAATGCGGTACTTTTGAAAACTTGCAGTAACACCGAATGACTGTTTTACCCAATTGGTCAACTGAGAGCAAATAAAAACTCCTGCCGGAGTCGGTTGAAGCTGCCCATTTCATAAGTTATGGAGCTACTCTGCAAGCCCCTCTGCCAGAAACAGATGAAAATAGGATTTGATCTGCTCCTTCGTTAAGGGGACATGTACATTGCTCAGTTCAGCTGTAAGCACAATATACAATCTGAACATCACCAGCGATACAATCTTGGGTTCACAGGGTTTGACTTCCCCCTGGGTTATGGCATGCTCCACCTCCCGCTCCAAGTATTCCAATACGACGTTCTCAATCTTATCGAGTCCTTCATTAGCCTGTGGAGTTCCGAAATCACGGCTTTCCTGGGACAGTTTGATGAACAACTCATGTTCACTGCGGAATTCCAGCAGGGCATCCAGAACATGGTGCAGATTGTCAAAAAAAGACCGTTCCCGCTTGATTTCCCGCTCAGCAATCAACTTCATATCCATTATGACCTCACGAAGAATCTCATCAAACAACTGTTCCTTGTTCGTAAAAAAGGTGTAGATGGTTCCTTTGCCGACATTGGCGATCTTTGCGACCTGGTCCATTGTAGTCGCTTTGTAGCCAAATAATGAAAAAGACTTGGTCGCTGCCTGGAGCACCTGCTGCCTTCGATCTACCACAGCCACCTGCGCACTTCCTCTCTTTCTGATTTTTTTGCAGTCATTGAATTATGACTGTTTTACCATTTCGGTCAATCGGTCAACACCCACTTTATCACTTTGCCTCCGCGTTTGCAATACTTGAATGCAATCTTTATTTTTTTATTTTTGCAGGGTTTTAACTTTCTATTTACGTCTTATTTGTATAATGTGAGATAAGAGGCAATTTTCCTAGTATAATGTAAGAGAAGATTTATCCTACCCATGAAAGAAAGTAGCAGGTGAACTTATGCGAAAGAAAAGAGTACTGCTGTTTTCGGAAGGCTTCGGTACGGGCCATACAGGGGCAGCCTATGCTCTGGCCGAAGGAATAAAGCGGCTTAGCCCGGATGTGCAGTGCAGGGTGATTGAGCTTGGCAAATTCCTTAATCCTACGGTCGCGCCCTGGATTCTTTCAGCTTACCGTAAAACAGTCAGCAGCCAGCCGAAGCTGGTCGGCATGATGTATAAGACCCAATATCATAAATCTCTGAACCGGTTGACCAAGCTGGCGCTTCACCGGGTTTTTTATACACATGCTTCACAGGTCATTGAGCAGCTTAAGCCCGATCTGATTATTTGTACGCACCCGCTTCCAGCTGCGGTCATCTCCCGGTTGAAACGGCAGGGGCTGGATGTGCCTCTGTATACGCTGATTACAGATTATGACGCACACGGAAGCTGGATTAATGATGAAGCGAACCGCTACCTGGTACCCACTTCCCGGGTCAAGTCGATTCTCACCGGCCGGGGCGTGTCCCCAGAAAAAGTAGCGGTTACCGGAATCCCCCTGCATCCGAAATTCTGGGAGCGTTCGAACAAAACACTGCTCCGCAAGGAACTGGGACTGGCCGATATCCCCACCGTACTGATTATGGGCGGCGGCTGGGGGCTCATGTTCGGGAAGGAAGTTATGGACTCGCTCACCGCGCGGATGGATGATATTCAACTGGTCTTCTGCATGGGCAGCAACGAAAAGCTCGTAGCCAAAATGCGGGCCAATCCGCTCCTGAACCATCCCAACGTAAAGATTCTGGGGTACACCAGCGAGATTAACAAGCTGATGGACGCCTCCGATCTGCTGATTACCAAACCTGGCGGGATGACTTGTACGGAAGGCCAGGCCAAGGGCATTCCGATGCTCTTTTACAGCGCCATTCCCGGCCAGGAGGAGAAGAATTGCCAATACTTCGTAGAACTGGGCCTGGCTGAAGAGCTGGATTCGAATGTAGTGGACAAATGGTTCTCACTGCTGCTGCGAGAATACGCAGGCCTAGAGGAGCTGCGCAGACGCCGGATCGCCCCGGAACGCCAGCAGCCAAACCACTGCGCATCCACTGTACTGCAGCTGCTGGGCAGCCCGGCAGCCGGAATGTCTCCGGAGCCCCGCGGCTCACGGGGGGCTGTAGCCGCAGCTGCCGCAGCCCAGCCGCGGAATGAAGAAGCGGTATATCTTACTCCTTAAGCGAAGGATAGCTTTAGGAGAATTCAAAATTAAAACGGTACCGGCCATGACAGGCCAGTACCGTTTTTGGTTTGTAAGACAGGCGGCTTAACTACGCCTATTTCTATGCGCCCGCTTCATACACAGGTTCAGCCGAGCTTGGCAGAAACTTTTACAGAATCCTCCATAGTATTTAAATTGAACTAATAAATTTTTATGATCAGGGCTAGTCATCCCTAGCGGGAAAATGTATCACTAATCGGGCTCATTCGACTTATGGAGCAGCTAGCTTTCGTTCCTGATGCCCCTCACTCACGTTCCCCAAGCTTTCAGGTTCTCCAATTCAACTCATATAGTCCATTTATTTATAAAAAGTATGATTGCCGATCGTTTTGGCATATTGTCTGGAATGATGTACCGTGAGGTCCTGGGCAAGCTTCAGCGACAGGAAGAAATACGTATCGTCCGTTACCGCTTTGGTTCCGGAGAGTGCCGCGGTTACGGCTTTAATAGAGTCTGCGTTTGGCTTCACACGCTTAAGACGCCCGTTGGCCACAGGACTGAACTGACTCTTCTGATAGATTACATCATGTATGGTGTCGGGAAAATTGGCTGACCGCAGCCGGTTCAGAACAACGTTGGCGACTGCCACTTTGCCCTGGTACGGTTCGCCTTCTGCTTCTGCCATAACGATTTTTTGCAGCAGTAGCAGGTCTCCTTCGGATACTGCGTAGGTCCAGGTCGCTTGATCCCGCTGATCCTGGCTTAATAGCTTTGTCCGAGAGAAGAACAATTGTGTGGGGGGATGTTGCTGAATTGCCGTTTTTTTCGTAATTACGGTCTGGCTCCCCTTAGCCGCCGCCGTCTTGGCCAATTGCTGTGCCACGGGCGGAGTTGACTTCACCACAACTGCCTTTTGCCGGAGAATATCAGTCTTGGCGGCTGCGCCTTGCGGCTTCAGTATATCCAGACTGCCCCATTCTGCGGTTTGCCTGATCTTCTGGGTTTGGACCAGATAGGCGGCTGTGGTGTAGAGCATGGGTCCTGAGGAACTCTTGGTCCTCAGCAGAGCGGTTGAGGCTTGACTGGAGCTTGTCCGGTCAGATGTGTGAGCATTCGACTGCAGCTGATTCATTTGTACTGTATCTTTGCCCTTGGCAGAACCTTCAAGGCCCATCAGGCTTATCGCAGAGAAACACACTAGAATAACGCCAACAAGCAGCGCAATACAGCGGTTTTGTTTAAAAATTACCATTATTTACCTCCTATTTTACGGCACACTCCTATTGTATGTAACCGAAAATGGAAGCTTTGAAAACTTTCTTGCCGATTTTCTATCAGAAAAATGTAAATTTTTCGATCATTTCATACATAGGAATGGCATGCATCCTGGTAGCATACACCACAAAACCGTCCACCGTCCAGTCCGCGATGTCAGATTCCTCCTCTCCCGAGGCCTCCTCAACGCGTAATAAAGCAAGCTTTTCCAGACTGAAAGGCTGCTCATCCCGATACTTGCGGGCCAAGGTGAGATGAGGTTTATACTCTCTCGCTTCGGGTATGAAACCAAGAGGACGGGTAACGAAAATCACACGTTTTTGAAGATCCTTTAGCTTATCCGTTTCACCCGAAACCCCCGCCCAGAGCACCTTTGGCGACTCCGGGCGCCCAAAAGTCCCCCACTCCGAAAGTTGCAGTTGAAAAGGGGAGCAAGCTGCGGGAATCTCTCTTAGGGCTTCAAGCAGGCCGGGAATTGACCGTTTCGGCGTATCTCCGAGAAACTGCAGGGTAATGTGATAATCCTCAGAATGTGTCCATTTGGCAAAATTCAGTTTGCTTGACAAAACTCCGCTTTCTTTTTCCAGTTTTTCACACAGTGCAGAAGGAAGCTTTAGCGCAATGAACAGCCGCTCCCTTTCGGCTTCAGATACCTTACGTTCCATTTCAATTTCACCTTTCAGGGCAGATTTGTTATCCTTATTCTATACAGAATCAGCCAGCTCTATTAAATAATATACGGAGGGAATCCTATTGACGAAATCCATCGTTTGTTTGCAGAAACTATCACACCGGCAGCAGGATTTAATCCGTAACGCCGCTCCAGGCTATACACTGATCCTAGGTGACGGCAAGGCGCCTGACCTTGCACAGCTCGCCGAAGCCGAAATTGTCATCGGCTGGGGCAAGGGGATTAGCGATACGCTGCTGAGCGCTGAATCTCCGCTGCGCTGGGTGCAGACCTGGTCGGCCGGAGTTGAGAAGCTTCCTCTGGCAGCCATGGAGAACAAAGGAATTCTGTTAACCAACGCCAGCGGTGTGCACGCCGAACCGATTACAGCGGTAATCTTCGGCTTCATGCTGCTCTTCACCCGGAATCTGCATACAGCTGTGCGCAACCAGCTGAACCGCAAATGGCATTCTGACGGCAGCGAGAGCGAGCTGACCGGCAAAACCGCCGTCATTGCCGGTACAGGCTCCATCGGCAGCGAAACGGCCAGAATCGCTAAAGCCTTCCGGATGACGACCATCGGAGTAAGCCGCTCCGGCAAGCCGGTCGAAGGCTTCGATGAGGTCTATACCACTGACCGGCTTCAGGATGCTGTGAGCCAAGGGGATTTCCTGATCAACACTCTACCGCTTACCGATGAGACGCGGCTTATGTTTGGTGCAGACATTTTTGCAGCCTGTAAGCAGGGCTCCTATTATATCAATATTGGCCGCGGAGCCACAACCGATACCCAAGCTCTGATGGATGCCCTGAACAGCGGACATTTGGCCGGTGCCGGTCTGGATGTATTTGAGACGGAGCCGCTGCCGGAAGACCATCCGCTGTGGGGAATGGAGCAGGTCGTCATCACGCCGCACTGTGCCGGGGTAACTGACCGTTATGCCGACCGGGTAGTTGAGATTTTTACAGAAAATATGAAATCCTATTTGAAATCAGGAACTCCTTCACGTAATCTCGTAGACTACAGCCGCCAGTATTAAGCGGAGGTTCACTTGACCGCCAGTGCGCTCTAGCAACGGCATTTCTGCCGTTGTTTCCGGGCAAACTGGCCGGCGGCGCTTCAGCAACGGCATTTCTGCCGTTGTTTC
>NZ_FNGM01000012.1:101823-159357 GCF_900102965.1 Paenibacillus jilunlii
GCTTCAGCAACGGCATTTCTGCCGTTGTTTCCGGGCAAACCGGCCGGCGGCGCTTCAAACCAAAACGGGTGCTGTCCTCTCTCAAGGACAGCACCCGTTTCATATTTTGCGAAGAAGCCGCTCACCCGCAAGCATCCGCTGCTTACAGCCCAGCTAGACTTGAAACCGCGTCACTGATTCTTCAAGCTCTGCCAGCAAGGTTCGAAGCTGTACGATGCCTGCTGCCACCTCATCAGTCGCACTGACCTGCTCATGGGCTGATGCTGACGTCTCTTCGACACTGGCCGCCGATTGCTGAGCCAGGGCTGAGATATGCTGGCTGAATTCATTCATCGTTTCGCTGGCCCCGGTCATTTGCTGCAGATCATTGCCTATCTCATCGATGGTACCGGTCATCACATGGACGGACTGATTGATCTCAGCCAGGGCTTCGCCCGTTTCAATGATTTGCCGGCTGCCTTCCTCTGTTTTCTCCACACCGCTGCGCAGCCTCTGAACCATTTCCCTCGAATCTTCCTGGATGCCCTGTGTGATCCCGGTAATCTCCGAGACGGTCCGCTGCACATCCTCAGACAGCTTACGGACCTCCTGCGCCACTACGGCAAAGCCGCGTCCGCTATCCCCCGCTCTGGCCGCTTCAATCGCCGCATTGATTGCCAGAAGATGGGTCTGTTCCGAGATGCTCCGGATCGAGCCCACCAGCCGGAATATCCCCTCATTCTTGAGGTTCAGCTCTTCCACCGTCTCCATGGACTGCGATACCACCTCGGCTATTTGGCCCATCTGTGCCACAGAGCTTTCCATCAATTGCTTACCCTTGTCGCCCTTCAACCGGACCTGCTCGGAATGCTCCGACAGCTCCATGCCTTTGCCGGCAAAATCCTCAATCAGCCGGTTCAGCTCCTCTACCGCCCGGGAGGCATCAACAGCCGCCTCGGCCTGGCTTCCCGATGCCTTGGCAAGCTCCTCCATAGTTAGGGCTATCTGGCTGCCGCCTTCCTTCGTTTGGTTCGCATTATTCAGCAAGCCCTCGCTCTGCTCCGCAATGATCTGGGCAACGCTTCTAATCTTGCCGACAATTTCATGAAGAGTCCGGTTGGTGTCATTCACCGTCTTGGCCAGCAGGCCGATTTCATCCGCGTTGGAGATAAGGGTATCTTCAGCGGTCAAATCTCCGCCAGCGATGCGCTGAAGATGCGCCGTCACTTTCTTGACCGGATTAATCATCAAACGCCGGATGAGCCTGTTGATTCCTCCGATCACAATCAGCACCAGCAGCACCGTGACTAGACTTAGAGATTGTGCAGTATGAAAGATTCCGGAAGACAGTTTTCCCTTATCTTCCGCTTCATCCTGACTGGAATCCACCAGCTTCTGAAGATCGACCTGCACGGCGCTGAAGGCGGAAATGCCTTTTTGCGAGACCTCCAAAGCAAGCTCCTCATCGCCTGAGCCGCTAAGCTTGATGGCCTGGTCATTAATCGTCATGAACGCATCCCATTTGCTGCTGAGAGCCTGGAACTGCTGCAATTGCACGTCCTTTCGGAGCCCGGCCTGATAGCTCTTCATGGCATCAGCTGTTTTGCGGATATATATATCCCGTTCCTCTTCAAGCGCCGCCTTGTGCGTCCCTTCCGTATCGAGAATATGCTGTATGCTGATAGACATAATATGTTCTGTATAGTAATTAATATTATGTATCTGATTCAGTGCGGGCATCATCTTGTCTACAATTTCCCCCGTATTCTTATGCATTCCGTTCATCTGATAGAGGGAAACTCCCCCTAATACCATAACCAGAATGGCCAAAACCACATAACCGGAGGCAATTTTAATCGCGATGCTGCTTCTGATTTTTGCTGCACCCTGCTTCAATAATCCATTCCATCTGCCTGCGGAACCTTCCATCCCCAGCTCTTTCTTCATACCTGCGCCTCCTTAAACTTTTGCAAAACATAGCATGGGCTTCCATTTGTTTCTTTTCATTTTCACGAATAGGCACAAATAAAGACTTTAGTCTTTATTTCGGCAGAATGAACTGAGAATTTTATACTATAAAAGGTATGTGAATAGGATATTAGGAGGATGTAAGATGTACGTAAAACGGCTCAGCCGGTACTTTTTTCAAAAAAAGAACAAAATCACCCTGGCGGGTAAATAGGGTCCTGAAGGTTACGTAATCCGCATTGTTGTATAACATGCAGGATTTTCGTCCATTTGGTGAAGTCGCGCCCATATTGTTGTGCAATTCAATTCACAAGATTTTTGTCCGTTTAGCGTACTTAGGACACAAAATGTTGTATATCGTACAAGATGTCCACCCATTCGGCCTGCTTAAGACACACTTTGTTGTATTCCGTGCAAGATTTCCGAGGGTTAACCCCTTTGTCCTTCAGCAATTCCAAGTGGAAAAAGGATAACTAACTTGCTCGAACGCCCTGTTCTCCGCAGGCTAAGTGGAAAAAGGGTAACTAATTTAGCACATTTCGCCCCTACCTAGGTAATATAGTCTAATTAAGTTCCCTTTTTCCACTTAAATCTCATAATTGTTGATTTCCGAGAGAAATAAGTTCCCTTTTTCCAACTAGCACTGCTCCCCTGCTTTTTCGCAAACGCCAGTTGAAAAAAGGCTATAGAATCCGGCTGATTTCCACCCGTTTGAGTGAATTCGCTGAATTCGCGCATACTTATCCCCAAGTTTATGCACAATTTATCCACAATAAAGAGAAATCATAATTTCCTAAACAACAAAAAAGACCCCGTGCGGCCGCACGGGGTTCAATGTAGAGGCAGAGCCGGCTGGCACTGCTAATATCTGCCTGAAATACTGCTACTCCAGGATTACGTCATCTATATATACTATAGCCGCACTGTCTGAAGAATAGATTTCCAAGCCCATGGCGCGAACCATAGTTTTGTCGATCTTGACCTTTCCTGTCCAGTCAAAACCGTTCAGATCAAGCGAAATCCATTGATATTGATCAGTCAGGGTCACTTCATCTGTATTGGCCCAGTCCCAGTTGGCTCCACTTTTCAGGAACACCTTGCCTTTAGCGGTTCCTGCGGAAACCCGGACATGGAGTTTCAGTGTACTGCCGTTACTCAGATCCTTATCACCTACAAAATTCAGGTCAACGACATTTGCGGCAGCTGTTTCAAGCGGATAGTCCGCACTCAGTACTCCCTTGCCGCCGTCAGTTGCCGAGCTTAAGTGGCTTGCACCCATAGTATTCGTTCCGAATGTCCAGCCTTGTTCAGAACCTTCGAAGTCAAACAGAGTCCCGGGAGCGGTACCCCCGCCGTCACTTCCTCCCGGAACGGTTCCGGCATCCGGATCATTAACCGCTTTGATGTCGTCAAAGTACATCGAGGATGTCAGCTGCGTGCCGTCCGGCTTGGCATTGGTGTAGATCGAGAACTTTTGAACGTCCTTCAGGTTGGTCCTGGTCAGCGTTCCTGTTGCGCCATTGGCCGGAACGAATTCACTAAACTTTGCATTCACAAGTGCCGCCTGCTCAGTGGCAGTGTCGGGATAGTACTCGTAAGTGCTCCCGCCTGCATTAATCTGTATAACCAGCTTCTGCCCCTTGGCATCCGGCTTATACCAGAATTGCAGTGCGTTGAAGCCGGACCAGTCTACATTAAGCGCCTTGGTCACGCCGGCATATCCGCTCGCGCCCAGTGTATAGGTATACTTCATGCCGTAGCTGCCGCCATGTTTGTTCGCGTCAAGCGCCGTTTCCGTCGCATCGCCTCCCGCATGGACAAATTTCGTGTTCAGCGCCTCGTCACTGCCCAGATAGCTCTCGAAATCGTCGACCACAGCCGGGTCAGAGCCAGTTTCCACGTAAGTGCTGTATAATCCGATATTGTCGATATATACCGGAATGCTGCCGCTTGCCAGGCCGCTGCCCACAATGGATACCGCAATATCGTCAGCTGCAAGGAGCGCAGCTGCATTAGTCATATCAATTGTTGGTGTGAAATGCACATACTCTACGCCATCAAAGGTCTCCTTCGGCAGATCCGTAAAAGAAATTTGAGTGGTTCCGATTCCATACTTGCCGTTCCAATCCGGAGGCAGCTGCACGACAGCCTGCAGACTTGCATTTCCGTTCTCCGGCTGCGCGGTGGCCGGCACCCACACATCAAGCTTCACGCGCGTTGCATCTGTCAGGTAGACGCTGTCTATAACCGACTTCGCATTCTTAAGCTCCAGCTTCAGCTCCTGCCAGGTATCCGCAGGGTTCATCCCGCTTGCATTGACCTTCAGCACGCCGCTGCCGTTGAACTGCCCCGGCTCGATGGAGTCCACTGCCGCTTGATAGCCGCCGTTGCTCTGAACACCGTCAATGCCGTTGTCGAACGTATAGGCTCCCAGCAGCACTTCGCTGATTTTTACAAAAACGGAGTTCGTCTGCTCTAATAATACAGTCCCGTCTTCACTGTATACCTTCACCGTTACCGCGGCAATTTTGCCGTTCAGCTTTGCATCCGGCGACCAGTCCGCGACATAAAATCCGGTTTCCGGGTCCAGCACGAGCGGCGTTTCCAGGGCCGATTCACCCACCGTGTACACCACTTTTGCCGGTGACCCGTTCAGGACGCGGACACGGATCAGGGTTGTGCCTTCCGCCACTGTAGCCTGATTAGTCGGAGAAGCGATGTGCATGAAGACCTGCTCCCCGGCAGTGTCAACAGCTTGTGTGTAAGCTCCGTTGATTTCTCCGCTGAACAGTGTATACGGATCGTCGAAGAAGGACTTAAAGTCAGCCATCATCTGATGCTCTTGTCCTGAAGCGAGCGGATAGGGAACATAAGAGTTCTCGCTAGGAGTAAAGTCGGCCCAGGTCAGCATGAAGGCCATTCTTTTGGCATCCGGGTTGGATTTCAGCGCTGTAGCGAGACGGGTGTAGAAGTCCGGAGTGGAGTTGCCCGCCACTTTCATGTTCTGATAACCAAATTCGGTCAGTGCCGCAATCTTGTGTTTTGCATCGGCAATCTTTGAGAGGGTGGCGGCTTCTGTGGCAACGCCGTCGAACCAGCTTTGCCCTTCCCCGTTGTAGTAACTGTCGAAGCCCAGAATATCTACATAATCGTCACCCGGATAGGTTTCGAGATACTGCTGCTCATTTGTGCCAAATCCGCCCCCGGGAGAATATGCGTACAGGAAGTTGTGGACCTTCTTAATATCCCGCAGGTATTCCACAGTGTACCGGAATAACTCTTTATACTGGTCTTCTGTTGTAAAAGCGCGCCCCCACCAGAACCAGCTGCCGCTCTGTTCATGGAACGGGCGGAATATAACCGGAATGGAACGGCCGCTGTCATCCTTCAGACTATTCGCAAACAGCGCGATATTATCCAGGAAGGCGTTGAACTCGGCATGCTTGCTGCCGCCGGGCAGGATATGCGAGACGACAGAGCCCTTAAGGTCATAGAAATCGCCGCCGGTCACAAAGTTAGGCATATGGGCGCTTAGTGTTAGCACACCGCCCACTTCATAAGCATGTTTCATGCTGGCAGCAAGATTATCAATGCTGGCATACACATCTCCTGCCACACCTGGCTTTTCTTTGCCCTCCAGGCTGAGTGTATCCCAGCCGAACAGGGCCGGATGCGCACCCACGGCATTTTTCACATCGGATTCCGTCCCGTCACGTTTCATGATCGATTGGCCTTCGTCCGTTGCGTGCTGCTGCCCGAATAGCGTGCCTGTGCCCCGGATATCGTCCAGATAGACGAACAGCGACCGGGTAGCAGACGAGGCGCCGGCATCCGCGAGATTCACCACCCGCGGGGACGGTTCTGTTCCTCCATTGCCGCTGCTGGGAGCAGGGGTTGCCGTCGGTTCTGTCCCTCCATTGCCGCTGCTGGGAGCAGGTGTGGCCGTCGGTTCTGTTCCTCCGCTGCCGCTGCCTGGCGCAGGTGTGGAAGCTGGTTGGCTTGGAGCTGGAGTGGCGGCTGCAGTCCATGGCGATGCCACTCCGCCTTTCACTATATAAGTACCGGCAGCAAGAGACTGTCCATTCAGAACAACCGATCCTGCACGGACATCCAGCCTGCTGATCGTACCCTTGCCCACAATAGAGGTACCGGCGGCACCAGCACCGATTACAAGCCCGGAAATCACTGCATCCGTATCCATTTCAATTATAGAAGCGCTTTCAATTTCCATCCGCTTGATAGCTGTAGCACTTTCGCCAGCAATCCGCACCTTGCCTTCCGGGCGGTTGACGACAACAAGTGCAAGCTTGGCATCCTTCATATGAATGGAATGCTCCCCGCCTCCGGCAATGTACACGTCACCCTGCACCGTCACCTTCTCCAGAGAAGCCTCGCCGTTGCCGATCCCAGGGGCCAAATACAAATTGCCCGAAATTACGCTGTCTTTAAGAGTAACTCCGGTATGGTTGACCAGCACGTTGCCCTGTACAGCTCCCCCGTCAGCAGTCCCGGCTGTGTGGTAGTAGCGGCTGACCAGCCTGTCGACGATGCTGACCGTCTCCGCTCTGGTAACCGGACTATCCGGGCGGAAGCTGCCATCCGGGTAACCTTGGAGCGTACCCTGCAGCGCCTGGACAGCCTCCTTGGCATAGCCGCTGATAGCCGCATTGTCCGTGAATGAAGCCGAAGCCGCTCCCGCGGTTGGTTTAAGCGAAAAAACCGCTGCCAACAAGGCAGCCGCATCCTGCCGGGTCACTTGTGTATCTGCTTTCGCTTTGTTGTCCGGAAAGCCTTTATAATAACCGGCCTGCTTGGCAATCGACAGATCCCTGGCGTACCACGCCCCGGCCGGCACATCTGCAAAAGATGTCTCCGCCGCAGCACTGAAGCCGAACAGTTTGTTCACCATGCTGACCAGCTCCGCACGTGACACCTTGTTGTCCGGTCTGAACGAGCCGTCAGGATAACCCTGAACCACTCCGTTCCCCTGCCACTTGGCAATGCTGTCCTTCGCCCAGTGCGTCCCCAAATGTTCATCCTGCTTGACGTAAGCAAACGCAGGTGACGCTGCCGAGACAAGCATGATAGTGGTCAGGAGCGTTGTGAGCCCTTTCTCGAACCGCTTCATCCAATCATCCTCCTCAGAAAGTGTAAGTGCTTTCAAATCCAAAGAAGCACAATAACTACATTGGCAATATTAGCATCAAAACTGTAAATAAACAATAACAAAAATACAATTCATATTAAATTTTTCATAATTCATCTGTTGAATAAAGAAGAGACTGGTACCAAGGACTTCATTAAACTCAGTAAAAACAAGGAGTATTCTGCACATTCCCTACTGTCAGAATTTCAAATGCCTATTATAACTCCCCACAAAAATAAATAACAAAACAATAACAAAATAGAGCAAATCAACACCAGAATTCCAAACTAAAGACTATAAATCACAAGACAGGACTATAAAAAGCCCTGCTGGCTGCTTAAATTTGTACCGCCGTTAGTAAAATCACCCCAAAATATACTTTATGAATGAAAAAAACCGCCCCATTCAGGCGCGGCTTACGATAATCCTTCTAGTCTAGATCATATATTGAGCCGACCTTCAGGCCGTACAGCTCATTGTAAATTTTCTCGGCAAAAGCATCCGTCATTCCGGCGATATAATCAATCACCATATGCTCCCATGTCCAGATCGGCTTGGCCTGCCGCTGATCCTTCTCAAAGCGCTGCAGCCAATCACTGGGAATAATGGCCCGCGAGGTTTCCGGGTCCAGAAACGCCTCCCACAAACGGCGCAGAATCCACTCGCTGCGTTTCTGCAGCCGCTGCACCCGCAGATCACGGATCATCGTGACCCAGGCGAAGCTTTTGAGCACGCTGACCGTCCGCAGCATATCCTCATCCTCCCGGCCGTCTTTAATGAAGGTAACTTTCTTCCAGTTCCCGTCCTCAAGGACACCAAGGCTGGCCACAAAGGTGCTGACCCAATAAGCCTTAACCTCCCGGCGGGTGCGGGAATAATCGTTCTCGCAGGTAGGCATCTTCTCCATCCATACTCGCAGGAAGGAGCTCAGCACCTCTTCAACCTTAATGTGTATGTCGGCTTCCTTCCATCCGGTCCAGAAGGCATCCTCCAGGGTGGTAATCTTCTCTACGATCAGCCGCTGGATATACGCATCATGCATGAAGTGCTCATGCACCTCGATTTTACCGGCCTTAATGCCATCCTCCAGATCATGCGCGGAATAGGCGATATCATCACAGAGATCCATCAGTTGGGCTTCCAGCGTTTTCTTCCCATCCGGAATCCCCCACTGGCTGCGGATGTCCGAAATGTAGTTCCATTCGTGCAGATACATCCCCTTTTTCAATACCGTACCGGGAAACGGATACTTATTAATGCCCAGCAGCACCGCATCCGAGAGGTTCAGCCCGTCGATATTCTCCCGTTTCTCCAGGAACATGATCAGCCGGAAATTGTGGGCATTGCCTTCAAAATGCTCATACTTCCGCCTCATATTCTCGCGGATCGTCTGCTGCTGGACCGGGCCTGCACCGGATTTCCGCACCGCCTCCGCCGTCTTCTTCACCACAAGCTGCTCCAAAATGCCGTCCAGCACCTCTTCTCCCTTGTGGCCGAACGGCGGGTGGCCGAAGTCATGGGCGATGGCAGCACACTCCACCACCTCCGGATCAATGACCAGCCCCGGATTCTCCGCTTGTCCCGTTTCAACCTCCGGGTAGGCGCGCAGCAGGCTTTTGGCCGCTTCACGGGCAATCTGCGCCACTTCCAATGAATGGGTCAGGCGCGTCCGGTAATAATCGCCGGTGCCTGCGCCGAACACCTGGGATTTGCCTTGCAGCCGGCGAAAGGTCGGCGAATGGATCAGACGCGAATAATCGCGTTCATATGCGGCTCTAGAGGTTTCCAGTCGGGTGATCTCCGGATATTGCCGGTGTTCTCTTTTTTCAATTAGTGTCATATCCGCTGCCCCTATCCTTGATCTGTATTTAGTACTTCATTATAGTCATTTTCCCCGGAACTTTCACTCTAAAACAGAAACAGGACCGCCGCCGGACGGCAAATACGGCGAAACACCGGCCTAAAGCACTCTCCCCCTCCGCCTCCCGAGTTCTTTAATTGCGCAGCATCTTAAAATAGGTTAGTCTTGAGCTATCGTAGCGTTTGAGAACTGCCGCAGTTCATTCTTTAGGAGGCTTTACCATGTCCGAGAATACTTCCTATACGACCGAAGAAATCGCCCGGTTATTAAAAATATCCAAGCTTAAGGTATATGATCTGATCAAAAAAGGCGAGCTGCCCTCCTACCGGGTCGGCAAGCAGATGCGTGTGGATCTTTCCGATCTGGAGGCGTACAAGCAGCATTCGCGCAGCGGCATCAACGGGAGTATCGCTCCAGTCTCAGCGCCAGCGGAAACTCCCCTGCTCATCTCCCCAGCCGCCCCATCTTTACAGCATACGCAGCAGCAGGTACAACCCGGCAAAGCCGCCACCGATAATGTGGTGATCACCGGTCAGGATATGTCGCTGGATTTACTGGCTACGCATCTGGAGCGAAGCGAGACTCCCTTCCGTCCGCTGCGGTCGTATGCCGGAAGTCTGGACAGCCTGATCGCGATGTACCACGGGGAGTCCGACATTGTCAGCACCCATCTGCTGGACGGGGACAGCGGGGAGTACAACCTGCCCTATATCCGCAGGCTGCTGGTTGGCTTTTCTTATATCGTAGTGCATATGCTGACGCGAAGTGCAGGCTTCTACGTGCAGAAGGGCAATCCGCAGGGAATCCGCAGCTGGTCCGATCTGAAGCGGAGCGGAATCCGGATAATCAACCGCGAACGCGGGGCGGGGGCACGGGTGCTGCTCGACGAGCAGTTGCGCCTGCATGGCATTCCTTCCTCACACATCAGCGGGTATGCTGTCGAAGAGAACAGCCATTTTGCCATAGCCGGCAGGGTGGCCCGGGGTGAAGCCGATGTGGGCATCGGCACAGAAAAAGCCGCCAAGATTATTGACGGCATTGATTTCATCCCGCTCATACAGGAACGGTACGATCTGGTGATGCTTAAGAAGCCGGAGCACGAAACGCTGATTAGGACAGTTCTCGATATTTTGCGCTCAGCTGCCTTTAAGAACGAGCTCAGCTCCATTCACGGCTATGACCTTAGCGAGACCGGCGCGGTCATCTACGAGACCTGAGTCTTAACGTGACGCAAGCCCTCTTCCAGCGCCTTTTTTCCCTGCTTATTCGGAATCCCCTTTTTTGGTTTTATAACTGACTTTGAAGCTCCCCCTTGTATCGGCTCCTACGATCTCCAGCTTATAGGAGCCGGATTGTTGTATCTCCAATTCTTCCTCGCCTTCCTTGTTCGTCTCCAGTTCCTTGAACAGCTTGTGGTCAGGATCATACAGCTTTATCGAAAGCTCGCCTTTCTCTACCTTGGAGGCATAGCTCAAAAAAAGCGTATCCCCTTCCTTGAGCTTCAGCGTTTTCTTCTCCGTGCCGGACAACAGCCGGTAAGAAGCTTTGATTTGGTGTGGCGTATCGCTGCCTACATACATCAACTGTTTTTCGCAGCCCGCAAGCAGCAAGGTTCCCATCAGTGCCAGCAAAAGCAGCCTGCGCCCTTGTGTGTTCATTCCCGTTCACTCCCCGGTATGTATAATATGTCCGCAGTGCGGGCAGATTTGTGCGTGCACATCAGTTGCAGCCAGACTTTTTTGCCGCCGGGCATAAAAATACAGCACAACCCCCATAAAATTAGGAATATAGAAGACTGCGGTCAACCACAGCCATGTGTTCATTTTTTTGCGCGAGGAATCCTTATAAATGAACACCCCCATAGTCACATACAAGCCAATAAACAGCAGCACTGCCACTACTGTAGTGGTGAACCAGACCGGGTCCTCGCTAAACAAATCGGCCATATCAGGAATGATCCAGGAGCCTATAACAGCCAAAAAAATCAGCATGCCGGATGTAATGATCCAGAATACCAGCAAACCCCAATATTTGAAGTTCCTCATTTTCTTCCACCTCCGCCCCTTTGCATCCCTCTTTTCCACGCCCCTTTAGTTTGGAACACTTCCTGCTTCTCTGCTGGACATATACAGTACTATTACCACGGCTGCAGCAATCGGCGCTGCCCCAAAAGAGAGCAGGAGCGTTAGTTTCCATAGCAACGGTATCGGGCCGCTCAGCAGACATCCCCACAACAGCAGCAGAGTCAGCACACCCAGCACACCCAGCACTACAGCGCCTTTACTCATTCCCTCAGTCCTGCGGACCCGCCGCAAGGTTGCCGCACACAGTCCCGCTGGAGCCGGAAGCTGTCCGCTGTAATACTCCCGCAGCAGCTCCTCCTGCTTCTCTCCCCATTCCTTTTCTCTCACCGGTATTCCTCCCTCCATGGCTCAACAGCCTTTTGCAGCAGCTTTTTGCTCTGATTCAGCCTTGATTTCACCGTCCCTACAGGAATACCCAGCATTTCTCCGATTTCTTCATAGCTAAATTCCTCATAATAATAGAGCACCAGCGGTCCCAAGTACCGCTTCGGCAGCTTGCGAAGTCCCTCTTCCAAGTGGGCATACCGTTCATTCTGCAGAATCTGCTCCTCTGTCAGCGGACTCCCGTCTCTGAGCTCAAAAAAGGGAACATGGCTGGATTTATCTTCGGCAAGCCGGGCATAGAGTTTTTTCCATTTCCGGTAGCTGTCCCGGTACATATTCAAGGTCACCTGAAACAGCCATGCCTTAAAGGACCGCTCCGGATCATACCGCTCCAGCTTTCGGATGACCCGCACCCATACTTCTTGAAATAAATCCTCCGCTTCCAGGGCATTCAGCGTGAGGTGGCGGCAGAACCGGTACAAGTCATCCTTGTATCTCTCCACCAGGAGTTCAAGCATTTCCCGTCTGCCCGTCCTGTATCCTTCGATGAGCTGCTTATCTGTGATCATGTTCCTCTGCCCGCCCTTTCATACCCTATTACGAAGGTATCAGGATCTTTGTTCGAAAATTCACAAATTAATTTGAGCTTAAGAGAATTAGAGCTTCCTCCCCATCAGGCGAACTCATCCACAACACTCACAGCAAAAAGCAGAACCCTGTGCTAGCACTGTCAGGGTCCTGCTCTTAGATATAATAGGATATCCCATATTACTCCACAATCAGGAGCGGCGGTTGACGAACATCAGCATGAGTGCGGAGATGGCGATAATTGAACACACCCACAGCCAGGCCAGCGTCATATTGCCGCCATCGACGGCCACGTAAATAGCGGTGGGGACGGTCTGCGTCCGGCCAGGGATATTCCCGGCCACCATGATGGTGGCCCCGAACTCCCCCAGCCCGCGGGCGAACCCGAGCACGTAACCGGCTGCCAGCGAACGGCCCGCCAGCGGAAGCGTGACAAACGCAAGCACCTGAAGCTCACTGGCTCCCTGTGCACGTGCTGCATCCTCCAGATCCTTCTCCACGCCTTCAAAGCCTGCCTTCACTGTGCGGTATACAAGAGGGAAAGCGACCACAACTGCAGCAATGACTGCCGCCCCCCAGGTAAACAGGATCGTATGCTCCGTAAATTGCTCGTACAGCTTCCCGATCCAGCTCCGCCGGCCCAGAATCACCAGCAGCACAAATCCGACCACGGTTGGCGGCAGTACCAGCGGGAGCAGCAGCACCGTTTCAACCAGGCTGTAGCCCGGGAACCTCCGCCCCGCCATTGCCTTCGCTGCCAGGGTCGCCAGCAGAAAGACAATAATGCTCGTTATGACTGAGATCTTGACCGAAAGCCAGACCGGGGCGAAATAATCGGTCCAATGGATCTCCATCCCGGCTCACCCCGTTGATTTATTCAGCAAGCTTAAATCCATAGCCTGTAAAGATATCGCTCGCCGCTTTGGTTTGCACATAGCGGTAAAAGGCTTTGGCCTCCGCCGTATGCTTGGAATCCTTCACAATGCCGACCGGATAATTGATTGCCTTGTGTACATGGGCACCCACAGCAAGCGCAATCTTCACTTTGCTGGAAGTGAGGGCATCCGTTTTGTACACGAATCCGGCATCGGCATTCCCTGTTTCTACATAAGAAAGCACCTGGCGCACGTCCTTGGCAAATACCAGCTTGCTTTGCAGCTTATCCCATACCTTCTTCGCTGTCAATGACTGCTGCGCATATTGGCCGGCCGGAACTGATTCAGGTTGTCCGACAGCCACTTTCTTGAAGCTGTTATCCGCAAGCTGGGTAATGGCTGTAATCGAAGCCGCCGAGTTCGAAGGAACGACCAGCACCAGCTGATTCTTCAATAGCTCCTTGTTGTCAGAGATAAGGCCTCCATCGACTAGAGCTTTCATTTGCTTATCACCTGCTGAGAAGAACAGGTCAGCAGGTGCGCCCTGCTCAATCTGCTTCTGCAGAGTGCCGGAAGCGCCATAATTAAAGACAAGATCAATATCAGGATGCTGCTTCTCATACAGAACGGCAATCTTGTCAAGACTGTCCTGCAGGCTCGCTGCGGCAGACACAATAATCTCAGTCTTGCCGGCCGCCTGCACCTGCTTTTCAGGCATTGCTGAGAAAGCAACTACCGACAGAGCAACTGCCAACAATACAGCCATTACTACCCCTGCTAATTTCTTGAACATTTCCATTCCTCCCATTTATGTATCTTGTATATTTGAGTGATATTCTAGCATATCTTTTTTTGTTTTACTATGTGTTTGATTATGTTTGTTTATATTTAGTTATGTATAGTTAATATCAGGAGTAATTAAAAAAGGCCCTATTAGGCGTAATGCGAACGCCTAACAGGACTTTTCGGAACACCTTAATTCTTCATCCGCGGATCAAGCACATCCCTAAGGCCGTCTCCCATGAGGTTAAAGCCCAGGACAGTCAGCATAATGGAGAGCCCCGGGAACACCACTGTCCAAGGAGCCTTCTGGATAAACTGCCGTGAATCGGAGAGCATCTTGCCCCATTCCGGGTCTGGCGGCTGGGCGCCAAGGCCAAGGAAGCCAAGGGCTGCCGCTTCAATTATAGCCGTGGCGATGCCAAGCGTACCCTGCACAATAATCGGCGTCAGGCTGTTCGGCAAGATATGGGTAAGCAGAATCCGGGTGTTGGTCATCCCGATTGCTCTAGCCGCCGTAATGTACTCCTCCGACTTCAGGGAGAGTACCTTTGCCCGCACAAGCCGGCCGTACGTAGGGATATTAACAATAGCGATGGCGTACAGCGCATTCTGCAGGGAGGGCCCCAGAATCGCCACGATAGCAATTGCCAGCAGAATACTCGGAAAAGCAAGCAGAATATCGAACAGCCGTGAAATCAGCATATCCGTCCATTTGCCGTAGAATCCCGCCAGGATGCCCAGAAATGTACCTGCAATAATAGATCCGATGACGGCAAAGAAACCGACCCACAGTGAGATGCGCGCTCCATAAATAATACGGGTGAACATATCCCTCCCCAGATCATCCGTGCCGAACCAATGAGCGGCAGACGGCGCTTTCAGCCGGTTGACCAGCTCCTGCTCCTTGAAGCCATAGGGAGCAATAAGCGGCGCCAGCAGAGCGATCAGCACAAAAAATACAATAATACATAAACCGAGCATAGCCGTCTTGTTCTTGCGGAAGGCCTTCCACGCATCGCGCCAAGGTCCGTAAACCTTGTCGGCAGCTACACCCGGGGGTGTTACTTTAATTGATGCCTGTCCCATAGGTTTCACCCCTCACCTGTAATTGATGCGCGGATCGATAGCGGCATAGAGCAGATCCACAAGCAGATTGATTACAACAAAAATAAAAGCAATGATCAGAATCCCCGTCTGAATCACCGGGTAGTCCCTGGAACTGATCGCTTCAAATATATATCTTCCCACGCCCGGCCAGGCAAAGATCGTCTCAGTCAGCACCGCTCCGCCGAGAAGAGCGCCTGTCTGCAAGCCCACTACCGTCAGCACAGGAATCAGCGCGTTCTTGAGCGCATGTTTGTACACGACCAGGAATTGCGGCATGCCTTTGGCTTTTGCCGTACGGATATAATCGGAATTCATAACTTCCAGCATGCTGGAACGGGTCATCCGGGCGATTATCGCCATCGGGATGGTTCCGAGCGCGATGCTTGGCAGGATTAAATGCTTAATAACCGTCCACAGCTGTCCCCACTGTCCAGCAATTATCGTATCAATCACATAGAGATTGGTAATGCTCTCTACCGGATTGCGCTGGTCCATCCTCCCTATGGATGGAAGCCAATGCAGCTTCAGCGAGAATAGCAGCTGCTCCATCAGCCCAAGCCAGAAGATCGGCATGGAGACGCCAATAAGCGCAATAATCATCGCGGTATAGTCGAACCATGAATTTTGCCGCCAAGCGCTCAGAATCCCCGCATTGACACCTGCAATCGTTGCAAACAGCATAGCGGCTGCCGTAAGCTCCAGAGTTGCCGCAAGATAAGGCATTATTTCTTTGGCAATCGGCGTTTTGGTGCGGATGGAGGTTCCCAGATCTCCTTGCAGCAAATCCCCCATATAATTGAAATACTGCTGCAGCCAGGGCTTGTCCAGTCCAAGCTGCTCCCGCAGCGCCTGCTTGGATTGCTCTGTAGCTTTTTGGCCCAGAATCGTTTCCGCCGGATCACCCGGTATCGCATGAATAATGGAAAAAACGATAATTGTCATCCCGATCAGCACAGGGATCAATACCATGATGCGTTTTAATAGGTAGGAGTTCAAATTCGGCTCACCTACTGTTCGAAGTAAATTTCGCTGTAATATTCCGTACCTGTCGGACCTGGAACATACCCTTTCAGGTTGGCTTTGGCAGCCAGCAGCGGAGTGGTGTGCACCAGCGGAATCCAAGGCGCGTCCGCTTTGATAATTTCCTGGGCTTGCTTGTACAGACCAGAACGTTTGGTCTGATCCGTTTCCTTCTGGGCATTGATCAGAAGACTATGCAGTTCTTCATTTACATAGAAGCTGCGGTTGTTTCCCGGAATAGCATCTTTATCCAGGAGGGTGTACAGGAAGTTATCCGGGTCTCCATTGTCGCCCGTCCAGCCGAGCATGTAGATATCATCTTTTTCTCCGGCTTTGGTATCATCGAGGTAAGTCGCCCATTCCGGCGATTCAATAACGGTTTTTACACCGATTTTGTCCCAATCGGCTTGGATGGCTTCAGCAACCTTCTTGCCGTCAGGCATGTAAGGCCGGGATACAGGCATGGCATACAAGGTTACCGGGTCCGGGAGACCCTTGGGATATCCGGCTTCGGCCAGAAGTGCCTTGGCTTTATCCAGATCGTATTCATAATCCTTCACAGCATCGTTGTAGCCCCACAGTGATGGAGGTATTGGATTAACAGCAGCAGTGGCCTGGCCCGAGAAGAAGGCATCGATAATAGCTTGTTTATTTACAGCATAGTTCAGCGCCTGTCTTACTTTTACATTGTCAAAAGGTTTCTTTTTGAAGTTGAAGCCGAGGTAAGACACATTGAACGGAGGACGTTCAATCTTCTGCAGTCCAGTGTTGCCTTCAAGCGTGGACAGATCATCCGGGCTCAAATCCTCCATCAGATCAATCTCGCCGTTCTGCAGGGCGTTGAAGCGTGCCGAGTTATCCGGAATAGAGCGAACGATGACTTTGTTCAGCTTAGGAAGCCCTTCTTTCCAGTAATTAGGATTTTTGTCCAGTGTAATGGAATCGTTGTGCTTCCATTCCTTGAACACATAAGGTCCGGTGCCCACAGGCTCATTCTTGAAGTTTTCCTTCTTTTCCTTTATGGCAGCAGGACTGGCAATCCCAAAAGAGGTCATCGCAATGTTCTGCAGGAATGGTGCCTGCGGCTGTTTCAAAGTAAATTGTACGGTTGTGGCATCCACAGCCTTCACTTCCTTGATCACACGGCTGCCGTCCGGACCGAACATGGAATCATAATAATCAAAAGAGTCCCCTTCAAATTTGAATTCACTTGCCGGATCGCTCCAGCGGGTGAAGTTAAATACTACCGCTTCGGCGTTGAAATCCGTTCCATCATGGAACTTCACACCCGGATGCAGCTTGAAAGTATAGGTCAAACCGTCAGCAGAAACTTCCCAGCTGTCAGCAAGCGAAGCTTGTACTTCAGAGGTTCCCGGCTTGTACTCCAGCAGGGAGTCGAACACTTGATGGGCAATCTTAAGCGATTCGCCGTCGGTCACAATGGCCGGGTCCAGTGAGGCAGAGTCGCCGCCGCGTCCCAAGATCAAGGTATCCTGCTGTGCCGCCGCTTCAGGTGAGCTTTCCGGTACAGTGGTCGCCGCTGCATTCGAACCCGTTGTTGCTTCTGTACCGGCATTGTTGTTACCTCCGCAGCCGCTTAAGGTCAAAACGGTCCCCAGCGTTACTGCCAGTGCAAGACTGCTCCATTTCTTCATCTTTAGAAAAACTCCCTTCTTTCGTTAAAGTGTTAAAACTTCTATATGGAGTCGCGCCAAAGCGCTGCCACATACCAAGGCCAAAGATTTGCCGGCAGAATTAGCCTCACTCACACTAAGCCAGATAAATTGAACTATAGTTCTACATTGCGGGGTATGGTCGTAACTACGGGGAATGTTTGGACTTCCAGCCGCTGTTGTCGTAAGAATTTCTTGATTGAACCGCCTTTCGCGGTTGAAATCCGGTGACTGATTATGCTGGAGATAGCGAGCTTTCCTACGGAAAGCTTTCAGGCGGACGCATTCGCTCTTACAGTTCCAAACTTCCCCTCCGCACTTCTACCTTTTATGAATCTTTCAAGTTCATCTTATACAGATGGGTACGGTCCTCTCCGTTATACAAATGACATGCTGTCAGATGGCCGGGTCCGGTTTCCAGCAGCGCAGGTCTTGTACTGCGGCAGACATCCATCACCCGGGGGCAACGGGTATTAAAAGCACAGCCTACCGGCGCATTTGCCGGACTCGGCACTTCTCCCTGCAGAATGACCCGCTCCTTGCGGATATCCGGATCGGGTTCAGGAACCGCTGACAGCAGCGCTTGTGTATAAGGATGCTGAGGCTGGTCATACAGCTTGTTCTTATCGGTAATCTCCACAATCCGTCCAAGGTACATCACGGCAACACGGTCACAGATATGCTTCACCACACTAAGGTCATGGGCTATGAATATGTAAGTTAGTCCAAATTCCTGTTGTAAATCCTGCATCAGATTAATGACCTGGGACTGGATGGACACATCAAGGGCTGACACAGGCTCATCGGCAATAATCAGCTTCGGCTGCAGCGCCAGCGCTCTGGCAATCCCGATCCGCTGGCGCTGGCCGCCGGAGAACTGATGGGGGTACCGCTGAAGCTGCGCCTTGGCCAGACCGACTACATCGGCCAGCCGTTCAACAGCCGCCCGCCGCTCCTTCGCATTGCCTGCGCCATGCACAATCATCGGCTCCTCCAGGATACGCTGCACGGTATTCCGCGGGTCGAGGGAAGAGAACGGGTCCTGGAAAACAATCTGCATCTCCCGCCGGTGCTTGCGCATCTCCTCCATAGACAGCTTCGTGATATCCCGGTCTTCGAACCAGACTTCCCCCGCCGTAGGCTCGATCAGACGAAGCAATGAACGGCCGGCCGTTGATTTGCCGCAGCCGCTCTCTCCAACAAGGCCAAAGGTTTCGCCCTTCCTGACAGCAAAGGATATGTCATCGACCGCTTTGATATAAGCTTGAGTTTTGTTGAAAAACCCCTTGTTGACCGGATAATATTTCTTGAGGTTCTTGACCTCCAGCAGGCTATCCTTCATACCGCATCCTCCTGTTGGCTATCATGCAGCCAGCATCTGCAACTGTGGTTATCCTCCTGCAGCTTCAGCTGCGGAAGGGATTGCCGGCAGAGCTCCATCACATGGGAGCAACGCGGTGCGAACCGGCATCCCTGCAATTCCTTGCTCAGGATCGGCACATTGCCGGGAATCGAGTACAGCCGCTCCCTGGTTTCGCCCATTCTCGGCACCGACTGGATCAGCCCCCGGGTATAAGGATGCAGGGGATTCTTGAAAATATCACGCACACTGCCCTCCTCCACCACCTTGCCCGCATACATTACGGCAACCCGCTGGCACATTTCCGCCACCACCCCAAGATCATGGGTGATGAGCATAACCGCAGTTCCCTGCTCCTCGTTCAGCTTGCGGATCAGGTCAAGAATCTGCGCCTGTATCGTAACATCAAGCGCTGTTGTCGGCTCATCCGCAATGAGCAGTTCGGGACTGCAGGAGATCGACATCGCAATCATCACCCGCTGCCGCATTCCTCCCGACAATTGATGCGGATACTCACCGATAATGGCCTCCGGCCGGGGAATGCCGACCTTGCGGAGCATGTCCACCGCATGTGTGCGGGCATCCTTCTTGGACAGGCCACGGTGCAGCCGGACAGTTTCTATGATTTGCTGGCCGACAGTAAACAGCGGGTTCAGAGAAGTCATCGGCTCCTGAAAAATCATCGATACGGCACCGCCGCGGATGCTGCGCATTTCTTTTTCTTTCAGCGGTACGATATCCTGGCCTTTCAGCAAAATACGCCCGCTCACGATCTTGCCCGGCGGATTAGGAACGAGCTTCAGAATGGACAGCGATGTGACGCTTTTGCCGCAGCCTGATTCGCCCACCACGCCCAGAACTTCTCCCGGATTGATGTACAGATCAACCCCGTCCACTGCCGGCACTTCGCCGCGTTCAGTAAAAAAATGAGTGTGCAATTCCTCAACTTTCAGAATAGGCTGGACCACTATGAACCCTCTCTTCTATTAGAAATTGAACACAGGTCAAATGAAAGAATAGTGAGTTGCCTCATAGACGAAATAAAGAATATCCAACACCTTACACGAAGCGATAGGAATTCGGGATAAGTCTACATTATTGTTATTTAATGGTATAACACTACTATATAAATCCTGGATAGACAAGATGTTTTTGTACATTAAACTAACACCAGTGTTTATATGGGAATAAATTCAGTCCTCAATAAAAGAAAAAACTGTGCTATTTATATAGCGACAGCCATTTCTCTAGCTGATTTCTCAGCATCTCCCGGTAATATAGCGGCTCCATAATTTCGGCCTCTTCTTCAAAATTCAGAATCCAGCGGACAAAGCCGATGTCCTGTTCTATTGCCACTTTAAAATGCAGGCACCTGGTCTGGAGGTCTACCTTGTTGGGTTTCACGAACATATCCTCGTATTTGATCCGGTCCAGCATCCGTTCCGAAAACCTGATCTTGAACTCTACCTGCAGACTATCCCGGTCCAATGACCACTTCTGCTCCATAAAGGCCTGCAAATCAAACTGCTCTTTGGAAAACCAAAGATTCGTCGGCTGCACATTCGAGAACCCATGAAGATGAAAAGTCCGGATAATCCCGAAACGATGACAAAAACCGATTAGATGATAACGATTCTCCAAGGGAACAAGGCAGTATGGATCAATCTGAATGTTTCTTTCAGCATAGGCATTCTCGCTATAATCGGCCAGAATGCTGTTTTGCTTCATGATGGCGTTCAATACCTCGGTCAAAAAGGGCGGCGGGTCATCCTGATACCCGCTTCTTTCCATCCATAGCTGTCCAGCTTCTCTTTTGGCAGTTTCCATCGTTTCTTCCCTTTCCGCCTTCTGCTTGTAGGCTGCGGCCATTACTTTCTCATAGGCGCTTTCAAAGCTGGGAGGCAGTATGTTTTTGATGTCATCCATAATACCACGCAGCTGTGAAAATGCGGCCGATTCTTCTTCCGACCAATCCAGAGGGTATAATGCAAAATTACCGATAAAAGCGTATCCTTTCCCATGTCCCAAATGGATGATAGGGATGTGCATGGCGCTGAGCGCATCCATATCCCGGTATATCGTTCTCTCGCTGTTGCCGCAGCGTTCCGCCAGTTCGCGGGCCAAAATTCCCGGTTTGGCTTGCACTAGCGTAATAATGCGCATTAGCCGGATTAATCGGTCTGTCATATTCAGTTCCCCTTGAGTTTATGGTAAAATAGACCCATTATTTTAAATAAATTAGTTATATATATCTATAACCATTGATGTAATAACTCAAATTAATAAAGATAATAGAACTATTTTACTACATTACCATACTTATAAATCGGTTAATTGTTAACTAACCCCCGCAAAAGATTATGAATGAATATGCTTATGTATGTACTGGCAGGGTCGCGTACAATGCCCGCAGCCCCCCCTATCTTGTTGCTGTCCTCCACCAGACTTGACTCTCTGCGTCAAGCTGTTTATACACTGTTTCCGCTTCTTTCACAAGCTGCATATCTCCGGATCTGGCGGCCAGCAGCAGTAAATCGTCTGCCTGCCGCCGTAGATGCTCGAACTCCGTCTGGGTGTTGCCTTTGGTGCGCTGCACTGCCACTTCTTCCAGCAGCTTCTCCGTCTTCAGTAGCACCAGGTGTTTCTCGACATGGAAGCAGCACCGTTCTGACAGGACATCTGTATGATGTGTATATTCCATGCTGAGCTTTTTCAGAGGCAGCTCCCGGATCCGTTCTACCGGAGGCTGTTTGTACTGCCATTGCAGCCAGAGGGCCTCATGAATTCCTGCCGGTTTGGCTGCCATCGTGAATTCCAATGCGATGTATTTCCGTGCTTTGGAATATAGTTTGCCAAGCTTAAGCAGTATAGAACGCCCCTCCCCGGTTTCTGCATTGCAGCCATGACATCCATTGAAGGTTACATGTGCTTCCAGCCAGATTCTAAGTTCAATCTCGCGGGCCACCACCTTCCGGGTCCGCTTGCGGGATTCCTCAGGATTGGAAATTCCCTTCCACTCGATAAGCAGAACTACATTCTGCGCACCGGCTGCAAAAATCCGTTCCTGGCTCCACGTAAATGTGGGCTGAAAACTTGCTTGCATATTTCCACCTCTTTCTTTTTTTGGGTCTTCTATTAATGTACCAATATTGGCGGACAACTCCTTGTCATGGAATATATGTTCGGTCCTATAATATCGACAAAAAAAGAGGCACTCCCCCTTAAAAGGAGAATGCCTCTTTGTGAAAGAACATACTTTTGTCGAAACATGGTGATAAATACTCATTTTAGTAGCTTGCAGTGCTGCGTCTGCTCCGCTCCCCCTTGAAAAAAAATCCCAGCGCCCATTTTGCACACAACAGCGAGAATACAAAAAACAAAAGCGCCCAGACAATCGCAGGGAGCGGTGTAAGCCGTGCCAGATTAGCCGCATCTCCTGCACGTCCCGGGGTAACCGCCGCAGCCGAGACCAGAAACAGCGAGCCCATGACAGATTCCTCCAGGGTCAGGAAGGCCAGGAATAAATAATAATATTTGCCCGCCTTTGGCCAGACGAACAGCATGACCAGATTCAGCAGGATGAACCCGCCCAGCCAGAGCATGCCGAATCCGCCCCGCACATACAGGACAAGCATCACCAGCGCCACACCGGATGCCAGCAGCAGTCCCCATCTATACCGCCCTTTGTTATACAGATAAAACAGCAGAAGTGAGAATAATGACGCCAGCGTATACCCCGCCAGTGATACCAGAACCGCCTTCCCGCCCGCTTCTATAGCCGAGTAGGTGACTCCGCTATGATCTGCATACAATTCAATGCGCAGCACACTCCCCGAGAGCAGCAGCGTGACCAGCGCATGGCCGAATTCATGGAACATGGTATCCAGATTGCGGAACAGAGAGGAAAATGGAATCAGCCGGGTCAGTAAAGCGGAACCTGCAAGAAACAGCAGGGTTTTGAGCCATTTGTTCATAGCGTGCAGCCCCTTTCCGTACAAAGTATACGTGAATTCAGCCAGGAACGGTAGCCAAAAAGAAACCTTAAGGGCCTGAATCCGGTATTACCTGTAGATATGGTTATCCTCCTGGGCCGCAGGGTAAAAACTTTGTAAACTCTTGTTAGGGACAAAATATCGCCCCAACCGCCAAATCACGCCATACTGCGGCACCAGATGCCAAGCCAAGCTAGTTCTGCTATGTTAAAATAAGAGGAAAGGCCAGTCTATACCAGGTGGTGATTTAGAAATGAAGCCCAAAGTAAAACACACTTATACAAAGCTGTTATGTTCAGTACTGATGCTCCTGGGATTGTCAGTCATCTTTCCCGCTCCTGCGGCAAAGGCTAATTATTTCAGTGACTTATATAATGGATTGCAGAATTTCTCGGAGCTTCCCGGTGAGGTCAATCAGTTGCAGGAGAGCTACAGGCAAACTACGGAGGAGCTGCAGCAGACCAAGGAACAGCTTGGGCAAACCCTGCAGCAGATGGCTGATTATCAGGCCCAGAACGCGGCCCTGCAGGAGCAGAACCGCCAGCTCAGCCAAGTGGTGGATGAACTGAAAAATGACCGTACAGCAAGGGAGAACTACTATAACCGGATTAAAGTTACCGTAGTTACCGGACTTGCGCTGGTACTCGGTTACTTCGTGCTGATCCGGCTGCTGCGGCTGGGCATGCGCCACAGGTCCAGAAAAAGCGACCGCCTGCTTTAATGTGTAATGTGTACATGAGGGAGTGTAAACTATGAACATCGATGTCCAGGATGAAGGCGACAGCGGCAGCGGACAAGCCGTGGCCTTCACTGTTGACGAGAACGAAGAAATTCATGTGCTGCATCCACAGCAAATAATCGCTTATCAGGGCCCTTCTTCAGGCCGCGCGGACCGGCTGATGGATGTCAAGGGAATGTACCGCAAACGCAAGCTGATCCGCTCGGATATGACCGGCCCTTGCCGCTTCGTTGCCGCCCTGCCTCCCGGCTACAGGGTCAAAACCTTCCAGCTGGACGGAAAAAGCGATCTGCTCTATGATTTCAGGCATCTGTTCTTCTACAGCAAAGGAATTACTATGCAGACCAGGGTGCTGAGCATGAAGAACATGCTTGTTACACGCGATGTTATCAAGGTTAAGTTCTCGGGACCGGGCAGCATCGGCATTCTGACCGAGGGAACCGTATGTGAAGCCGAGCTGCACCCCTTAGATCCACTGTATGTGGATGCCGGCAGTATTATCGCTTATCCCGAAAACGCCAAGCTTGAGCTGACCGTCTACGGCAATCACTTAGCCAGCCAGCATATGAGCTACCACTGGAAGATGACCGGCCACGGACCGGTCATGTTTCAGGCCGGACGCCAGAGCCGCCGCTTCGAACGCGACAATAATGAGGACGGCATTATCAAACGTTTTCTGCGTGAAGCACTGCCCTTTGGCGGGGTCTTCATTAAGTAGCCCGATATACGGTTATCGATTGTAAAAAGAGCGCCCGCGAATTTCTTCGCGCGGCGCTCTTTGTTGAGGCTGTAACTTGGGTTATGGCTAACGGTAAGTAACGCTCAAATCTGCCTCAGCTTCTTGGATTAAGCCAAGAAGGCGTTCAGCATCCAGGCGGATTTCTCCACGCTGTTTCTTATTCCAATCAGCAGGTCGGCAGTAGGCTGATCACTCAGTTCTTCCGCAGCCGAGATCGTGCTCTTCAATTCCTCGGTCACAACAGCAAAGTCCTTAACCAGTTGGGCAACCATTTCCTGTGCGGTTTCTCCACCAGCCGCTTCCTTAAGATCGGAGAGAGCCAGATATTGTGTCATCGTTGAAGCCGGTTGGCCCCCGATCGCCAGCAGGCGCTCTGCCAGATCATCCACATATGTGGCAGCTTCTGTATACAGCTCTTCAAATTTGGTGTGGAGCGTGAAGAATTGGGGTCCACTCACATACCAGTGGTAATGATGCAGCTTCACTCCCAGCAGTGTCCAATTTGCGGTCTGACGGTTTAAGGCAGCGTGCAGTTCAGTATGACTCTTGATTTGTGTACTCATTCGAACAACCTCCTATGGCCTATTTATTTGTTATTTGTATTTAGACTCGTTCTAAATCTATATACAATTTAACATATCGCTCAGAGTTTTGCAAGCTATCCTGAAATAACGGTTCCGATTCATAGGACATGGAACTGCTGCAAATTCTAGCACACTCCCCCTTCGACACCTATTATTTCTATCACATTTAGCCAAATGCTGCCGAATTGACATAAATTACTCCATTGCGGCAGATAAGATTACATTATCGGCAGATGGGATTCTGCCACCTTTCCTTTTCCGCTGCGGAAGATGGCCCGCATCTCGTCACGCTTTGATTTTGGACTGAGCACATATACTGTGTCTCCCGGCTCGATGACTGTGCTCCCATGCGGGGTCACAATACTTTTATTACGGATGATGGCGGTGAAGAGAATATCCTCGGGAAGCCCTATCTGCGCAATTTGCATCCCGGCTATAGGCATATGCTGGTCAATGGCAATATGATTGAATTCGGAATCCGTCTTGCCGAGTGCCACCAGCTCCATAAGCGAAGGCTGGGCATCGTCTTTTCCAACAAGCCTTAACCGGGAGGCCAGCGGAGAAATGGTTGTCCCCTGAATGACCGCCGAGGTCAATACCACAAAAAATACAACATTAAAGAATAAACGCCCTTGCGGAAGTCCCGCCAGCAGCGGATAAGTCGCGAGTACAATCGGTACCGCACCGCGCAGGCCCGCCCAGGAGATCAATGTTTTCTCCCGGATAGAGAACCTGGCAAACAGCAGGCTCAGGAACACTCCCACCGGCCTTGCAACCAGCATGAGAATTACGGATAGCAGAAGGCCCTGCCAGGCAATGTCCGCCAGTTCATTCGGAAATACAAGCAGCCCCAGCAGGATGAACATAGCAATCTGCATCATCCATGCGAAGCCATGGTTAAAATTCATGATCGTCCGGTGATACATAAGCTCGGAATTTCCCAAAGTCAGGCCTATGACATATACCGCCAGCAGGCCGCTGCTATGGACCATGGCTGCAAGTCCATAGGTCAGCACGGCGAACCCGATCGCCATGACCGGATAGAGCCCGGTAGAATCGAGATTAATCCGGTTAATCAGGTAGACGGCAAGCTTACCGACCGCTATTCCCATCACCAGCCCTATCCCCATCTCCCATACAAAGGACAGCAGGAGGCTCCAGATGGCGGTATCGGGATGCTGAATCCATTCAATCAGCGATACGGTCAGAAACACTGCCATGGGGTCATTGCTGCCTGACTCCGCCTCAAGCGTAGACGTCAGGCGTTTGTCAATATTTTTGCCGCCGAGGACAGAGAACACCGCTGCCGCATCAGTAGAGCCCACAATGGCTCCGAACAACAGACTTTCCGCCCATGGCACATCCAGCACAAACCTTGCGAACACTCCTACAATCGCTGTGGTCAGCAGCACACCCACCGTCGCCAAAGAAAGTGCAGGGGCGATGATCGGCCGAATGTCCTTGATGCTGGTCTGCATGCCGCCCTCAAACAAAATGATAATCAGGGCAAAAATACCGGCAACCTGCGTCAATGAGGCATTGTTGAAATAAACAAAGCGGCTAAGCACCATTCCCGCGGCGATGAACAGTACCAGTGCAGGCATGCCAAAGCGCGTGGAGAATTTGGTAGAGAGCACACCGACCAGCAGCAGCGCTGCCAGCAGTAAAATAATATTGTCCGCAAGATGTGTCATATCTAAGGTACCGCCTTTCCTGTAAGTAACGCCCTTCACACCAGGCTGGTCTGATATGTACGTTATTACCCCATACCCGCTAATCCCAAAGCAACAGTTGCCCTTATTCAGCTTTCCCAATTCACAGTAAAAAACCCCAGTGGTCCATAAATCCACGGAGGTTATTCGGATGGGCTTATTCTCTTGAATAGACTTGCATTTCATGAATGGACCAGTAGTTCCCTCCCGAGCTGGTCTGCACAATCCGGAGATATCTTGTTTTGACTGCAGGAAATTCGATTTTGGTCTTTTCCAGCTTTCCTTTACCGGAAGCGATCTTGTTCCAGCTTTTTGCATCATCCGAAATATATAGCTCATATCCCCGGGGATAATCATAAGAAGATAAGGTATAGTCCAAATCTACCGCTTCCACCGAATGGACACCCGCCAGATCAATCTGGATATATTCTCCGGAAGCCTGATGTTTGCCGGTATCCCAGCGTGTCCGCCTGTCTCCGTCAATGGCATTTGCCGGACCTGAAGCCTCAGTGTTCACATTGGATGAAACCTTCCACTCCGAACGGTCCAGGGGAACCAGTCCAGTAGCTGTGATCTGTGTTTTCTCCGACATTACACTTGAACCTGCTGTACGAACCGCATAGGTGTACAATGTGCCCTCCTGCAGCTTGCCGTCCGTATATTCTGTTTGCTTGATGCCGGTGGCAATTACCTTGAGCTCACTGCCGGGACTGTCGGCCCGGAGCACTTCATAGCTTGCTCCGGGGGCCTCCAGCCAATTCAGTTTAACAGAGGGTCCTTTGACAGCTGCTGCTTTTAAACCTTGGGGTGCAACATCCGCTACCTCGGAGGAAGGCTCCAGAATATACTGTACAGCCTCACCGGGAGCGAGTGTTTCGTTGAATTCAAGCGTTGGTGCAGCACTTTTTCCCGAGACATAGCTGCGGGCTTCTTCATAAGTATCCCCGTTGCCGAAGCGTTCGCCCTCATACACTGTTTTCTTGGGCATGTTCACTTTCACTGTGACGGTTTGCGGTGTTTCCTCAAAGTTGACGAAGTTTACCAGTACCTTGTTCGAGGTGGCTCCGGTTCCGGCCAAAGGCTCCAGAGTGGAGGTATCAACCGCACGGACATACACCAGCTTGTCGGCCAGGGCCTCCTTATTGGTGATTTCGTAGCTTAACGGAGCGCCGTGTGTGGCATAAGCCAGATCCAGCCGCCTCATGATGCTGACACGCGAATCCTCGCCTTTCTTGGTATAATAAATCTCCGTTTTTACCGGATCATGGTCTTCCAGGTTAAAGCCATACTTGAACAGGCTGAAGTTTTTGAAAAAAGCCGCATGCTGGACAAACATGTCCGCATAGCCGATATGCGCACGCATAATCCGGTCGAACACCGCTGCCGTCCGTTCGGAGGCTCCGTATTGGTAAGCATCCACATGAGAGTCGGAGGTCCCGAATTCGGTCGTCAGCATTTTTTTGCCAAGCCCGTCTGCGGCTCCGCCGAAGGTTTTCAGATTCTCGGTAAAGCTGCCTCCATTGCTGAAAATATAAGACTCGCCGTAAGAATGTCCATTGGTCAGGTCAGTCACTTCCTCCAGTTCGTTCCGCTGCTCCGGATCACGTTCCCAGCCGTCCGGGTCGCCGCACTGGCGCACCGTACCCTTCTGATTGCCGCAGGAATCATCGCTGTAATCCGGCCAATAGGCCCAGCCTGGAGCCACGGTCTGCAAATGGGGGGCGATTGTTTTGCCCTTCTTGTTCAGCCAGTCGGCAATTGCCAGATTTACCGCCTTGGAGCGGTTAAACAGCCCCGGCTCATTATCGACTTCATAATATTGAAAGTACGGGCTGTACTTCTCGAAATAATCCGTCAGCTTCTTCTCCGCGGTTTCCGGCAGTGAGCCATCTTCATTAAGTTTGATATCGCCCGTGTACAGATACAAGGCTACCGCCTGCATATTGTAATCCTTCAGCACCTTATAGTATTCTTCCATATTCGAACAGGAGCGTCCGACATCGCTGGCACAGCTGGTACGCATAATATTGCCGCTGTACGCTACACCGAGCCACTTCATGATATAAGGCAGATGTGTAACCGCACCTTCGTCAAAATAAAACTGCTTATTGTTGACCATAGTCCCGGTCAGTGTATAGCTGCCGTGAATCGGCTCCTTGATCGGTGTCTTGAGTGCCTCCAGGCTAAGATTATCCCAGGTCCACCAGTTATATTTATCCTCCATATCTGAGGAATACATTCCGCGTGTAGTCTGGAGCTTAAGCTCATTAATACCGGCAACCAGCTGTTCTTTGGGAATATACAGCTCATAGGTTTTACGAAAATTGTATTTGCTGTCCGTTCCGTCGATACCGGCGATCTGAATAATTCCCGATAGCTGGCGGTTGGAAAAGACGCTCATCTGCGGAACGGATTTGTAGGCATCGAGGATGCTTACGCGAAATAAGACCCCGTTCTCCGGGATCTTATCCAATTTGTACTTAATCCGCAGTTCAGGGTTGGTATCGCCTCGAAGCCCCGAAGGGATGGACTGGAGTGCAGAAGCTTTCAAAGTCGTAGAAGCAACATTAATCACTTCGTCCCCGTCAGGGGCTCCGGTCTCTGCAAATTCCGCATCCGATCCGTCATGCCGTCCGAACTGCCAGAGGGTCGTGCCCTCCGGCAGCTCTGGTCCCGCATCATTGGCGGCGGACAGTTCAGACATATCTACCTCCACTTTGCCTTTATTCGTCCCGTCCTCTCCGAAGACAGAGATGGATAACAGAAACAAGATGGCAAGTGCAGCGAATTTTAGTAAAAGATGAAGTGGTTTGCGTGTTTTTTTCTTAGTCCTAGCTCTCATTCCCATGTCCTCGCTTTCTTCCGGGGTGTGTGCCCAGGCCTTGCAGGCCTGATTTTGCTCCATTTATTAAGGAAGAGTAAGGGCGTTCTGGGGGATGAGCCCAGGCTTCTGGCTCGGACTCTTCCACATCAGGCGGATGCTTGCATCTCCGCGGTTCTCATAATATTCTACTTTCAGGTTATATGAGGTTCCTGCTGTGAGCTGAATGCTCCCCACGCGGCTGACACCGCTTTGCTTCTTCCAGCTGTCGATAATCAGCTTGTCGCCGATCCATACACGGACGCCATCATCCGAGGAAGCAGTGAACGTATACTCCTCACTGTAGACCGCCTTCATTTTCCCGGTCCAGCGCACGGAGAAGGAATCCTTGTTCACACCTGCCGCCGGAGAATCTCCATGCCAGTTAAAGTCAATCTTCTTGTCATTGCGGGTGAGCACAGGCGTTCCTGAGAGTTCAGCATTGTTGAAATACTGGCCTTTCAAGCCATTTTTCGAAATAATGCCTGCGGCATTGTTCGTTTTGGTATTAAGCGACTGAAGGTAATCCTGTCTGGATACCGTATGCTGATTGGTCATAAAACTCCGGATTTTCTGGAGGTTGTTATTTTCGGTCAGCATTTTCCCCCATGTCATCGTATATACCCATTTACTTTGGGTTTGAGACAATATAGCAGGATCTGGAAGCTCCCCGCTCTCTCCAATGCCTATAGGCTTTCCATTAGCCAATTCGAGCAGGCCTTCATAATAAGACTGTTTGTAATCATTATTGTAGATATCAGCCGCCAGTACATCCACCTTATCCGCTCCAGGATAATAGGCACTGTAAGGATCTGCCCACTCATTCGGAGCATTCGGATTCCATACCCACAGCAAATTATTTAATTTATGCTGGTTCACCAGCCGGTCGTACGTAATATCCCAGAGTTTGGAAAAATTATCCTTCTGCCCCCACCAGAACCAGTTCCCGTTCATTTCGTGATACGGACGCCACAGCACAGGAACTCCTGCATCCCGCAATTCACCCAAATAGACGGCAATCTCGTCAAGTGAAGCAAGCAGGCTTTTGTATTCCGGCGTCCCCGGTGTAACATAGGCATCGAATTTCTCCTGGCTCAGGCTCATATGCACGTTAGCCCACTCCGGGGAGGTTCCGGGGAGGTTCTGATGGAACGTCATCGCCACGATGCCCCCATCCTCATGCCATTGAATTGCGCTGTCCACAACAGCCTGGCGCTGCCGGGCAATGGTTCCCCTCGACTGGTTGTTAATCGCTCCAAGCTCATAGCCATGCAGCACTGCGTACTCCCCTGTGGCATTCTTCAGCTTGTTGTTGTATTCGTCGGGGCTCTCCAGATAGTCATGCTGTCCGGAGATTATGCCCTTTCCTCCGAGATCAGCCAGATAATCCAGCAGATCGGCGGCTTCCTGCGAAGCCGATGGATTCACCGGTGTGACTGCCTCCGGGGGAATGATCACATTCCGTTCAATAGAGAGACTGCGCGCCTCACTCCAAGGCAGTAAGGAAAGGATAAAAATAATAGGCAGCATCGTAATAAAAAGCCGGTACTTGCGGTAAGTGTTCAATGTAATCTCCTCTCTCCAGCCGTAGGTGGCTTCCAATTCGCACATGGGTGAACTTAAAGTTTGACCAGTATGCAACATAGAAGGGCTATAGCTTAGTAGCCCTGCTGATAAGGCAGGGCCATTGGACTTTTAGGATTAATATTGTAACGGCTTAACCAGTATCGGCGTTCGGGATGAATTCAGCAGTATTTCTTTAGGAAGCGGAAGGAAGAAAAAGGGCGCTGGCAGGAACCGTCTCTTTGACTTGGCTTGGACTTTCCCACATCAGCCGCGCTCTTGCATCCCCTTGGTTCTCGTAATACTCCACTTTGATATCATATAATTGCCCGGCTTCCAGGCTTATGCTTCCTGTGCGTTCGGTTCCGCTCTGCTTCATCCAGCTGTCAATCACAAGAGTGCCATTGACCCAAACGCGGACACCATCATCTGATGTTGTATAGATCTGATAGGTTTCGCTATATAGCGGTTTGATCTTGCCGCTCCATCGTACCGAGAAGAAATCGGTGCCGATTGCAGCATCCGGCGAACCCAACCGCCAGTTGAAATCGAGCACAGCATCGGTGCGTACAACTGCCGGAGCACCAGACAGCAGCATATTGCTGAAATATTCCGCCTGCAATCCGTTATCAGCAGGCGCTGCTGGTGCCGGAGCAGGTGCTGGTGCCGACATCGGTTCTGGAGCCGGTGCCAGTGCAGGTTCCGGCGTTGGCGCCGGGGTTGCTACCGGCGTTGCTGTCGGTGTTGGCGCCGGGGTTGCTGCCGGCGTTGGCACCGGGGTTGCTACCGGTGTTGGCACCGGGGTTGCTACCGGTGTTGCTGCCGGCGTTGCTGCCGGGGTTGCTACCGGCGTTGCTACCGGTGTTTGCACCGGGGTTGCTACCGGTGTTGGCACCGGCGTTGGTGCAGCTTCCAGCAATGTTTGACTTGGGCTGGCTGAGGTCTTGACGTACAAAGCGCTTGTTGGAACTGTAGCTTTGGTCTGGCTGGTGCTCTGCCACATCAGACGAATGTTGGCATCGCCTGCATTTTCGTAATACTCGACTTTGATATCGTAGAGCTGCCCTGCCTTCAAGGTGATATTTCCGGTACGTTCAGTTCCGCTCTGCTTAGTCCAGCTGTCGATTACGGCTGTACCGTCAATCCAGACGCGGATACCATCGTCTGAAGTCGTGGAAATCGTATAAGTCTCGCTGTACGACGGTTTGATTAGCCCGGTCCAGCGGATCGAGAAATAATCCACACCCAGTGAAGATACCGGAGCGCTCAGGCGCCAGTTGAAGTTAACCGCAGCGTCGTTACGCACGAGTACAGGTGTACCCGAAAGCGTCATATTCTTGAAGTATTCTCCCTGAAGACCATTTTGACCGGGAAGAACCACCATACCATCATCAGGAGATAGTACCGGTGTGGCTGTAGGCTTTACCGTTGGCACCGGTGCCGGTGTAGCTGTTGGCACCGGGGTTGGCGCGGCCGTTGGCACCGGTGCCGGTGTAGCCGTCGGTACTGGCGTTGGCGTAGCCGTCGGAGTAGCTGGAGCCGCAGGTGTCTCCACCAGCCCAGCTTTGTATTGATCCAGTGTCACTGTGTAACTGTCATTCATAAAGTTTTTGATGGTAGTGGTGCTGTTGTTCTCATAGAGCATCTTTCCCCAGTTCATCATATAGACCCATTGTCTCTGGGAGAGCTGCAGCTTGGCTGTGCTTGGCATTTCGCCATTTTCACCAATGGCAATGGGTTTGCCGTCCGCGAGGCTCAGCAGGCTGTCATGATATTTGTTCATATAATCATTGTTATATATATCTGCTGCGAGAACATCGACCTTGTCCGCTCCCGGATAGGTCAGTTCATAAGGATCCGACGAGGCATTCGGAGCATTGGGGTTCCACACCCACAGCAGGTTGTTTAATTGATGAACGTTTACGAAACGGTCATACATAATATTCCAAAGTTCCGCAAAATTATTTTTCTTCCCCCACCAGAACCAGTTGCCGTTCATTTCATGGTAGGGTCTCCATAGGACTGGAACACCAGCGTCACGCAAGCTCTTAAGCGAAACGGCCACTTTGTCCAGATCGGCGATCAGGCTGTTATATTGAGCCGTACCCGGTGTTACATACTTATTGAATTCCGCTTGGCTAAGCGTCTTCTGCACATTCGCCCATTGGTACGGGGTGCCGGGCAGCTGCTCATGGAAGGTCATCACGACGATGCCGCCATTTTTGTACCAGTTGATCGCGCTGTTCACCACATTTCTGCGCTGCGCTGCTCCAGTGCTTTCCGACTGGCCGCTGATTAAGCCCAGCTCGTAGCCGTGAAGGGCCGCGTACTTTCCGCTCGTCCACTTCAATCTGTTGCTGAATTCATCCGGGTTCTCCAGATAGTCATGCTGGCCAGTGATAATACCTTTTCCTGAAATAGCGTTTAGATCGTCAAGCAGCTTGACGGCAGCAGTTGAAGCATTGGGATTAACCGGAGCTGAAGAATCCGGGGCAGCAGCTGCCTTCGATGGCGCGCCCCCCAGGCCAAACGGCACTGCAGTCAGAAACAGGGCAATAGTTAACATGATCGACACCAGACGCGACTTACGGTAAGTTGTCAAAATTCATCTTCCTTTCGGTAGCCAGGCTGCCACTCTTTCGAAGGCCCTATAGCTTTGCGTCCCTATCTTTCGATTAGGTTTGCCTTTGTCGTTTTGGAAGGATTTCTCCCTCTTACCGTAAGTATCGTCTCTATTAAATTTTTAGTTTAGAGCATTAATGAACTTTCCTTAATAAATGGTTCTTAATACCTGTTTTGGAATTGTAACAATTGGGTAAATAGATTATTTAGCCCTAGCTCAAAACCCTTAAACCGACAGGAACCGGGAAGGTTCCGCCGGATTCGACAGCGCCTTCGGCGCAATTTTTTACGAAATAAACTGCTGCAGAGCGATATCTTCCCACTCCAGTGTAATACGGATATTGTCTTCTTCCACCAGCTCCGAGCCGGTCTGCACTTCAATGAACTCCACATCTGTCAGCGCCAGAATGGCATGTTTTGTTCCTTCCGGTATGCGGACTACATCCCCTGCTTTCACATTATGCATCTTCTCATTCAGCACAATGCTTGCCTCGCCGCTGACGATCGTCCAGATTTCACTGCGTTTATGATGCAGCTGATAGCTGATGTTTTTACCTTCGGATATAAAAATCCGCTTGGTCAGCACTTCATTGCCCTCATCGTACTTCACATAATCAATAACCTTATAGTGACCCCAGCGGCGCTCCTCGTACATCGGTCTTTGTTCAAAAGACTTCAGCACTTCCTTGATGCGCGGGCTTTCCGTTTTGTGGGTCACCAGAATGCCGTCCGGGCTGGCTGCGATGATCAGGTCTTTCGCTCCGATTACTGTGACCGGAATGTCCAGCTCATTGATCAGGCAGGTCCCTTCGGAATCGGCGGTCACGAAGCCTTTGCCCACGTGGTTGCTGCTCATTTCCTCGGTGAGGGTATTCCATGTGCCAAGATCCTTCCAGAACCCGGCGTACGGCTGAACGACGATATTCTCCTCTTTTTCCACCACTTCGTAGTCAAAGCTGATGGATGACAGCAGTTTATACTGCTTTTGCAGTTCCTCATAGTTCAAAGGCAGACCTTTGCGCTGCAAAATATCCAGCAGATAACCCAGGCGGAATGCGAATACTCCGCAGTTCCACAGTGCTCCCCGGCTGATCAGCTCTTCGGCCTGTGCGCGGTCCGGCTTCTCCTGGAAATGGCTCACCTGCATATAACCGCTTGCCGCCGCCTCATCGCTGGTAGGAATAATATAGCCGTATTTCTCGGATGCAAGCTCAGGGACCACACCCATCAGCGCCAGATTTGCGCCGCTTTCCTGCATCGTTGCCTCAAGCTGGACGACGGTTTCAAAAAATGAAGCCTCCACATACGGATCGACGGGGAGAATAGCCACGGTCTCACTTGGAGACACCCCTGCCATTGAATACAGGTAAGCTGCAGTCAGAGCAATGGCCGGGAAGGTATCGCGGCGCTCCGGCTCCACAATGATTGGCACCTCTGCGCCGAGCTGGCTCTGAATCATTTCGACTTGGCTGCGGCCGGTAGCCAAATACGAGGAATCCGCCATGCCTGTCTCCTGAAGTTGTCTCCATACCCGCTGTACCATGGATTCCGGTTCGCCCGCCGGGCTTTGCAGCACCTTCAGAAATTGCTTGGAACGGGAATCATTGGACAACGGCCAGAGCCGTTTACCAGAACCGCCAGATAGAAGTACCAGTTTCATAAGTGAACCCTCCTATTTATGTGTTGTCGCGTGAATATCGGATTGTTATTGTGAGCTGCTGCCGGGTGGCTTTCGCATGAAAGGCAGGAATGTCACTGACGCATTAAGTTGCATGACAATACTTCAGGTCGGCTGTTACGGGAGTCTCTGCAAGGAATGTTTGGACTTCCGGCCGCTGTTGTCCCCAGATTTCTTGAAACGAACCGCTTTTAGCGGTTGAAATCCGGTGACAAAGGCGGACGCATTCGCTCTTCCAGTTCCAAAATTCCTCTCCGTTCCTCCCTTAACAGCTTCCCCGGCAGCATTTTCTCTGACGAAAAGCCACAGTGACTTCTTAGACCATCAATTGCTTCACCCGGCAGGCGAAGCTCCCTGCCAAAGATCCGGCATTGCCGCTTGTTTGGCGGCAGTTAAAACTTAGATTGCACCGGCTACGCTGGGGGAGTAGCCGCTGAGGCCCCCCATTTGCGGGCGTCCGACAGAATGGTATTCAAAGCCCGTTCCCTCGATCTGCTCTTTGGAGTAGACGTTGCGTCCGTCGATCAGCACCTGGCGGCGCATGCTCTCCGCAAGCTTGTGCAGATCGATGTCCTTGAACACGCTCCAGTCGGTCAGCAGGCAGACCGCGTCGCTGCCTTCCGCGGCTTCTTCCGGCAGGCCGCACCAGCGCAGCTGCGGATGATCGTATTGCTGTCTGAAGTTCTCCGCAGCAATCGGATCATACAGCTTCACTGTTGCGCCTTCGGCCACCAGGCTCTCAACAATTTCACGGGCCGGGGCTTCGCGGACATCGTCGGTGTTCGGCTTAAAGGCCAGGCCCCAGATGCCGATTACTGCACCGCGCAGGCTGCCAAGCGATTCATGCAGCTTCGAGATGATCATGAAACGCTGGTCTTTGTTCACCTCGACCACCGATTTCAGCAGCTTGAACTCGTAGTCCACATTGCCTGCAATTTGAATCAGCGCATTGGTGTCTTTCGGGAAACAGGAGCCTCCATAACCGATACCGGCCTGCAGGAAGGTTGAGCCGATCCGCCGGTCCATTCCCATGCCTTCTGCTACCTCGGTTACATCAGCTCCCACTTTTTCGCAAATATTGGCGATCTCGTTAATGAAGGAGATCTTCGTTGCCAGAAAAGCATTCGACGCATATTTGATCATTTCTGCACTGCGGATATCTGTTACGAACACATTTTCCGTGAAGCCCTGGTGAAGCTGGCGCATTGCAGGCTCAAGCTCCGGGTTATCCAGTCCGATAACAATCCTGTCCGGATGGAGTGTGTCCTGAATCGCCGAGCCTTCACGCAGGAATTCAGGAGCGGAGACGATATCGAAGGGATGATTGGTGTGGGAGGCGATAATTTTGCGGATTTTTTCATTTGTACCCACAGGAACGGTTGACTTGGTCATAACGATTTTGTAGCCTTCCATCGCCTGGGCGATTTCCGTAGCTGCACCCTCAATATATCTCAGATCTGCTTCACCGCCCGGAAGGGAAGGCGTCCCTACCGCGAGAATGACGATATCAGACCGGCGCACCGATTCGTGAAGATCCGAGGAGAAGGATAATCTGCCTTCCCGCAAATTCATTTCAATCAGTGCTTCAATACCTGGCTCATAGATAGGAGATTCCATCTGGCTGAGCTTTTTGATCTTCTCCTCATCCTTATCCACGCAAATTACATGATTACCATTCAGTGTAAAACATACGCCAGAGACAAGACCGACATAGCCGGTACCGATTACTGCCAGTTTCATACAATCATCCTCCTTTTAGAAAATTGACGTAGGCCTGTTCCACATATTGCTTGAACTGAACCATAAACGCCTGTTCATCGAATTTACGCGCATGGCCCATGATCTGCCCAATGTCCCACGCATAGGACTCCACTTCATAAATGGCCTTAAGTAAATCATCAACTTCCTGACGCTGGAAGAATACACCGTTGACATAAGGAACGATGGTATCCAGCGCCCCTCCGGCCTGATAGGCAATAACCGGTCTTCCTGCAGCATTGGCCTCAAGCGGTGTGATGCCGAAATCCTCTTCACCGGGAAAAATAAACGCCCGGCACTTCGACATCAGCCCCGTCACCTCCGCATCCTCCAGCCGGCCCAGAAATGATACATTGTCTTTGGCCATGCCTTCCAGACGCTTGCGGTCAGGGCCGTCGCCGACGATGAACAGCTTCAGCCCGTTGCGGTTGAAGGCTTCCACCGCCAGGTCAATCCTTTTGTAAGAGACCAGCCGGGACACGATCAGATAGTAATCGCCTATAGAAGACGAACTGCTGAAGCGTGCGGTGTTGATCGGCGGAAAAATCACATCCGCATCCCGGTGATAGTAATTCTGAATCCGTGTTTTGACCACGGAGGAGTTGGCGACAAACTGGTTTACATTTTTGGAAGTCCGCTGGTCCCAATTCTTCAGCCGCTGCATGTAGACCTTGAGCAGCCTTTTGAACAATCCGGAATTGCTTTGCCGCTCCATGTAAGTGTCATAGTCCCAGGCAAACCGCATCGGGGTATGACAGTAGCAAAGATGAAACGTGGACTCGGGCACCTGTATGCTTTTCATGAAAGCACTGCTGGAACTCAGGACGATGTCATACCCGCGAAAGTCCAAATCACGGATGGCCATGGGATAAAGCGGCAGCACCCCTTTAAAGTTGGTCTTCACTCCCGGGATTTTTTGCAGCCAGGAGGCCCGGATATCCGCATCTTTGAGGTTTTCGGTCAGCCGGCTTCCGTTAAATACCGTCGTGAAGATTGGAGCATCCGGATACATGTGGTGGAATACCTCCACTACTCTTTCCGCCCCGCCCATTTGGATTAAGTAATCGTGCGCTATCGCAATTTTCATGTGAATCATCCTCAAAGTTTTATGGAGCAGCATCATCAAGTAGTGAACGTATGGATGTATTGGTTCCTGATTGGGCTTGAAGCTTTTGGCTTACCTGCGGTCAAGTCGCCGCGAGCAGCCCTTTATAGTAATCAACAATATCCTTGACCGTATTTTCGATGACAAAATGCTCTTTCACCCGCTTCATTCCACTGTCCGCCATCCGTCTTCGGTCTTCAGGATGGTTCAGCATCCAGGTGATAGAGTCTGCAAGTACGACTGGGTCCCCAGGCTGGATCAGCAGTCCCGTTACACCGGGAACCACAATCTCTACCGGTCCGCCTTCATTGGAGGCAATCACCGGCAGTCCAGCCGCCATGCCTTCGACAATCACCTGGCCGAACGGTTCAGGCGTTATCGAGGTATGAATCAGCAAATCAGCTTTGCTCATAAGGCCTTGTATATCTTCCACATGACCCAGCAGGCTGACATTGGTCAGCTTATCCTGCTGCATCTTCTGAATTAATTCGTTTTTGTATGCCTCTTCTCCGAACAGGGCATCCCCGGCCAGCCAGAACTTCACGCGGCTGTCGTTCTTAAAAGCCTTGGCAGCTTCCAGCACAATATGTTGGCCTTTCCACTGCGCCAGCCGGCCTACCAGCAGGACGTTGAAGTCTTTCTGCTGCTCCCGTTTGCCGATTCCTTCACCAATCGCTTTGGCAAAAGCGGAGTACACGACCAGCGTTTTCTTGGTACGGGGCAGCTCCAGCGCATTCAGCGTGGAATGCGAATTCGCAATGACACCGTTCGGCAGCAGGCGTGACAGCAGCCGGATCGCCTTGGCGACAACCGGCTTGAGGTAAGGGGCACCGATGTGATCCCGGATATGCCAGATTAGCGGCACCCCTGCTTTTTTGGCGGCAACGGCTCCGTAGAATGCCGATTTCAGGGAGTTGGTATGCACACAATCCACTTTCTCCTGCTTGAGAATAGGAGCCAGCTTGCGGCCGTAAGCCAGCAGTCCCAGCGCAGCAGCCGGAGCACCCAGGTTGACGGCATTCCGGCCGCGGTTGCGGATGCTCTCATCCAGCGGGATGACACGGACATCAATGCCTTTCTCCCGGAGGCGTTCGGCCAATGCGCCTTCCTCGGCGAGGATCACAAGCGGCTCGATCTGATTGCCGATGTTGGTAAGAATGTTGAACAAGGCTACCTCTCCGCCGCTCCATTTGGCGGTGTGATCGATATAAGCAACTTTTAGCATCCTGCTGCCACACCCTTTCCCAAAGTTTCAAGGAATACGGATTCCACTTGGTCGCCTACATGCTGCCAGGTGTATTTCTCAAGCACATGATTTCGGCATTCATCCCGGCCCGGCAGCAGCTTGCGGTTGCTCAGCATGTGGATCATGCCTTCCGCCATGTCGTCGCTGGTTGAGCCTTTGAACAGCAGCTCCGGCCGGAAGCCCTGCAGAATTTCCTTGTTGCCGCCCACCGGCGTTGCCATCACCGGAAGCCCGGAGGAAAGCGCCTCAACCGTGATCAATCCGAATCCCTCCAGCGCCTGGGAAGGGACTACGAACATGTCCGCTGCCTGATAGTAGGACGCCAGCTCATGATCTGGAATGTAGCCCAGCAGCCTTACTTTGTTGGCGAGTCCATAATCGGAGATTTTTTCTTCCAGCTCTCCGCGCAGCGGCCCTTTGCCGCCGATCAGCAGAATCGCATTCGGGAACCGCTCGGACACCTGCTTCCAGGCTTCCAGCAGCTGCAGCAGCCCCATCCGGTTCATCAGCCGTCTTACGGTCAGCACCGTGGTGGCTCCCTCCGGAAGATTCAGCGTCCGCCGGATTGCCAGCCGGTTAGCGGCGGGCACGAACCGTTCCACATTCGCCGCCCCCGGAATAACGGTGATCTTGTGCAGCGGCACCCCGTGCAGGCTGTGCAGCATGTCGCGGAAATATTCGCTGAGCACGATGAATTTATCCGCAAGCTTGTAAGCTTTATGTTCAATGGATTTGGCAATCGTTGTTTTGACCCGGTGCTTGATGCCCTGGCCTTCGATCTTCATCTCTTCATTCCATGGGCCATGGAAGGTCATCACCACCGGAATTCCGCGTTTCTTGGCCTCAATCGCCGGGCCGATTCCGTATGGCGCAAAGTGGGAATAGAGAATATCGATCCGGCCGCTGCCGTTCCCCATCAGGTCCGCCGCCTTGCGCTGGAACGCATCCTTGCGCTTCCAGATCGTCTGCTTCGGGTCTCCCGCGTTATGGATAATCAGCTCTTTGGGAGTGGATGGCGTTTCCTGACTGCAGATCAGCGCATGCACTTTGTTGCGTGAAGAGAGCTGCTCACACACGGATTTGAAATAAGTATTAAGTCCGCCTGGCTGTAAAGAGGGCCAGCTAAGGCCGGTCGTCATAATGTTCAAACCGTCACTGTACGGCATAGCTTCTCTCCCCTTTTTTCTCTTTTTCCGCCTGGCCCAGTGCGTTGTGCCGGGCCAGTCTGCCGGAGCTGTTCAATTCGTAATGCTTGAAGCCGACCATGAATTCATACATCACCCAGAAAATGGATACCGCAAACCCTGAGATGCCTTTCTTGAACAGGCCATGCAGGAAATACTTCTGTAAGAAACGAGCCGGCGGGCGAAGCAGTAAGTGGCTGATCTTAAAGGGCTTGCCGCTGGCAAAGGCAGCCTGCGCTTCGAGATCGGTATATTTGTTGAAGCGGGCGACATGGTCATTGATGCTGCGGAATCCCTGATGCCAGAGTACCCCGTTCAATTTGACCGTTTTTTCCTCCGATACCTCAGGCATTTCGTGCACCAGGCTGTTGCGGATGCCGTATTCCTTGCGGTTATAGAGGCGCACCAGGTACTCCCCTTTGTCCAGCCATCTGCCCAGGAAATCACCGATCCGGTACAGCGAAAAGGCTACCGCCCTGTCTGTAAGCCCCGGCTTGCGGTCCAGAATGTCCTGCGCCAGCTCCTCGCTGACCACTTCGTCGGTATCAATCAGGAAGACCCAATCATGGACGGCGCGTTCCACTCCGAATTCCCTTTGCTTCGCATATCCCGGCCAGGGGTTGACGAACACCCGGCAGTCCAAACTTTCGGCGAGTTGCACCGTCCCGTCTTTGCTCCCCCCGTCGATTACAACCACCTCATCGGCGAACAACCGGCAGGACTGAATTGCTTTGGATATTCGAACTTCGTCATCCTGAGCAATGATGACAGCCGATATCGGGTAACTGCCCGGGCCGCCAAGCACGCTTTTCACTGAATCCATGAAGGTATCCTCCTTTTTCAGTCCAGTGTTTGTCGTCAATTCGGGAAATGTTTGGGCTTCCGATCGCTGTTGTCTTCTGATTTCTTTATTTCAGGCCGCACTCGCGGTTGAAATCAGAAGACAAAGGCGAACGCTAACGCTTCTACAGCTCCAAACTTTCCCTACTTTCCTCTCACACTGTCCTTTTTTCTTTTAAGCAAAACGTAGCTCACAGGTTACACTGTTCGCTGCCAAGCTTAGGTATCCATAGGTTTTTTGCGGATATAAGAATTCATCGTTGTCTTCATCCACTGAATGTCATCCCCGTTAATCAGCAGGCGGGGCAGTTTGACCTTCAGGTTGTATCTGATGTTAAGAATAATGAACAGGAAGCGGAGCACCGCCGAAGACAGCATTGCCACCCCTGCTCCGAACAAACCGAACTTCGGCACCAGCAGGAACAGCAGCGGGATCACCAGGATCAGTCCGACGCCCTGCAGGATCGATACAAACTTCGGCTTGCCGAGAGCCATGAACACCTGGGCCAGTATCAAGGTGCCACCGCTGATGGTCACTTCGAGCAGCAGCAGGCGGAACACCGTCAATGCAGTGTTGAAGTCCTTGCCGTACAGCAGCGGAATCACGAAGGGCGCTACCAGCATCAGGAACAGCGAGCCCAGCAGGGTACAGGTTGTGCTGATCCGGAAGGCTTTGAAGGTAAGGGCAATGGCCTGATCCTTGGACAGCTCAGAGGCTTTCGGAAAAAGCACTACGGTGATCGAGTTCGAGAAGAAGTTGACCATCCGCGAGAGACTGACCGCTACCGCATACAGCCCCAGATCGGCTGGCCGCAGCAGACCGGCGATAATGATCTGGTCGATATAGTAAGAGAACTGCCCGAGCAAGTCATTTCCGTATGAGCCGAGTCCGTAAGTGAACAGTCTTTTGAAATTCAGGTAAGCGTTATTCATCTTCACCCTGTAGGTGCGGAGCAGTGTAATCGTCATCCAGATGAAGATTGGAACGGACGGCACCAGGTACGCCAAGGCGGTTGTAAAAGGATTGATCGAGCGGGTCAGAATCAGAATTCCGATGGCCGCCAGCGTCAGCAGCGGAAGCAGATACCGCAGCCAATTGAACGTCTTGTAGTCGCCTCTGAACTGAAAAGCCGCATTGTTGATCTGTGATACCACAATCAGCGGACACAGGATCATCGAACACTGCGCGAACAGTACGACATTCGGGCTGAATGAATTCAGCCAGTAGGGAAGGACCACAATCCCGACAATCATAGCCAAGGTTCCAAATGCCAGAGCAATTAGCAGGGCCATCCGGTAGAGCACGCCTGCCTCTTCCGGATTCTTTTTGGCATTGTAGATCAGGGCCGAAGGAATACCGAAGCTCATGCTGAACGCCAGAAATTGTGACCAGTTCACCATAGCTGTCTGCTCCCCGCGTCCTGTAGGACCCAGGTAACGTGCGGTCAGCACACCCGTCAGCATATTAACCAATAGGATCAGCACGCTGACGAACATCGTCTTCACTGCGGCAGAACTGTTGTCTTTACTCTTGGTAAACCGCCGAAGCGAAGACCAGACTGTATTAGTGGGAAGTGATTTCGCGTTCAATGGCTGCATGTGGTGTTCCCTTCTTTCTGCTCTCAATAATCTCTTTGGCACCGAGGCCCAGGCCAATCAGCATCCAGACCAGGTAGCCTTTGAGCCCGGGAAATCCGTTGTCCGATACCAGGCTGATCACTGCCCCCATCCATGCTGCCAGCGACAGCCGGGCATAGGGCTGAAGGCTGTCTCTGCTGGTGACTCTGACTACAATCTGTTTAATTACAGCGCCAAGGGCGCCGAAGAAGAACAAAGCGCCCAGGACTCCGAAGGTAAGCAGCAGGGCGATAACACCGTTATCCATGTTTCCGTATTCGCCAAGCTCCCCGCCGTTGCCGATCTTTGTCCCCTGGCCGACACTGCCTATCCCTTGCCCGACCGGATTTGCAGCTACCATCGGCAGCATGTTCTGCCACAGGCTCAGGCGTTCATTATAGGAATGGTCTTCCTGAACGGAGGTCAGTGTCTCCATACGGGCGACCAATCCCTCTGCACCCGGCAGCTTAGGGACGATCCAGAACAGTGCGGCAGCGACAAATACCAGCTGGAGCAGCGCCTTCCATTTCCCCTTGGACGGGGAGGAAGCGATGTATACGAGCAGCATCACCAGCATCACCAGCCAGGCTGAACGGACCAGTGTGGTCAGCAGGCAGATGACAACGAGCATGACCCCAATCCAGCGAAGTGTTCCCTGCCATCTTTTCTCCAGAATCATCGGTACCAGAGCGAATACCAGGAAGGTTGCCGCAGGCCCGGGAGAATTCAGTGTAGAGAAAACCCGGATTTCCAAAGGATACGGTGTGCCAATGGACATCATGTCGGCATTCTTCATCCAGAAGGCATCCCATGGAGGTACGGTTAAATACTGGATAATCCCATAAATGGATACCAGAACTGCGATATTGGCAAAAGCATACAGCAGCCGGTCAATATCCTTCGGTCTAAAACGCGTTACCGCAAAGAACGGAATCAGCAGCAGGGGTACGATGTAGTTCGCCAGGTCGTACACAGAGCCAATGCCGTTCTTCGCGAGCCCTATCAGCGCCCCGTAAGCCAGTGCGACCGAGAAGAGCAGGATGATCCGGGTGGAGGATTTGCGGATGCGGTGAATCTCCTTCAGCACCGGAATGGCCAGGGTAGCCCCCGTCAGCAGCGGCGCCAGACTTAGCAGGGATACGGAATGGTAGACCCCTTCCGACCAATCGGCGATGCGCCGCAGCTCCGGAGCTACAGCCCAGACCAGCAGGGTGTAGGCAATCAGCGCCTTCGGCTTCAGCAGAGCCAGCAGGAAGGCCGGAAACAAAATGCCCGCCAGGATAACTCCCTGAAGACTGTTGGATGAACTGAGCTTCGCGCTGGCAAAACCGATTATCAGCGGAAGGCCCAGACAGATGCCGCAGACCAGCAGCAGCGTTCCTGCTGACTTCATGGATGGAAGACTCACATTCATTCCCGCCTGCCTCCCTTTACTTTATCCCGTTTGCGGAGCTCCTTGAGCAGCAGGACCAGGAATTGGGCGTCATCGACCAGATATCTTTTCCAGAGGCGGCCCGGCTCCTGGCTGAGCCGCCAGAACCATTCCAGGCCTGTTTTCTGCATGAAATTCGGCGCCCTTTTCACCGAGCCTGACAAAAAGTCAAAGGTGGCTCCCACACCAATCGAGATTGGCGCCCGGTACGAGTTGTAATGCCGGTAAATCCACTTCTCCTGCTTCGGCGCTCCCACGCCTACGAACACAATATCCGGCTGACTTTCCGTCAGCATTTTGATAATACGCTGGTTCTCTTCATCGTTGTGCTCAAAGCCGTAGGAAGGAGAATAGCAGCCGACAATATTCATTCCGGGATAAGCCGCTTTAAGATTCTTGGTAGCCTGTTCCGGCACGCCTTGCGCAGAGCCCAGAAAGAACAGCCGGTACTTTCTTTGCTCAAAGGCATTGCCGAGACGGCTGAACAGATCTGCGCCCGACACCTTTTGCTTCAGCGGCTTACCCAGCATTTTCGAAGCCCAGATCAGCGGCATTCCGTCTGCCACTACAGCACCCGCCTGGGAATACACGGTCTGGAACTCTTTGTCCTTGCGGAGCTTGATGACATGATCGACGTTGCAGGTCAGGATGTACGATTGCGACCGTTCCTGAATCGTTTTATCAATATAATCAAGCAGGTCCATGAAATCATAGTTATCGAAATTGACATCGAACATGTTCACTTGGTTCATCGTATCACTTCTTTTTGTGGGGAATCGGTTGGCTGTGAAGATCGATACAGGCAGTTCAGGTACCAACAGAACGGAATGATCGATTGGACCGTCGACAGCGTGTTGTCGGAAAACGAATAAATCATAAACCCTGCTATAAAGAGCAGATAATACGGTTTGACCGGCGGTGCCAAAGCTCTGTACACCAGAATAAACACAGCCAATAATGAAATCAGCAGCAGGATGGCTCCGATATACCCTCCATCAAAGTAAAAGCGGATATACTCGTTGTGGGGAACCACGAACCCTTTGTAAAGTGTCCCGTCATTCGCCACTGTCACTGCTCCAAGTCCTCTGCCCGACCACGGAGAATCCGCCGCCTTGTTCAGGAAGTACTCCCAGGCTTCTGCCCGGCCTGACAAGTCTACTGCCGTATCCGTTGTGCGTTCGAAGGAACGCTTCTTAATATTGTCGAGCTGCAGGTATACCGCCGAGAAGATCAGAATAACCGAGCACAGGAGCGGAATCAGATATTGTGTTCTGCCCTTCAAGTATTGCCGTGAAATATCGTAAAAGTAGTACAGGACCATTAACAGCAGTGCCAATATCGGCCCCCGTGTCCCTGTTCCAATGAGAATCAGGAAGTTCAGTGCCAGCATGGTATAGAAAAAACGGATATGCTGCGTACTGCGCTTGATCTCAATGAATGCAATTCCCACGCCCATGAAGGCCAGCATCGCCAGATGCGCCGGGATATTCGCTCCCTGAACCCGTACAGCGCCGGTGAATTCCACATCGAGAAAAGAGTGGAGATGCACCACCTGCAGCACGATTCCGGCCAGCACGCTTACCAGAGGAAGCATAGTGATAATGCGGATCTGCCGCTCGGCAACTTCCTTCTTCCAGTTAATCAGAAGAAAAACGAACGGAAGGGACAATCCGATAAACGCCTTGACCGCAATGGAGCCGCTCATTTCTGGCAGCCAAATCGAAGAGCCGAAGGTGATGAACAGCAGTCCCACCATGGCCCAAAGCGGCTGGCTAAGGCGGAATTTCAAGCCATTCACCAGAATGCAGGGCACCAGCAGCATCAGGATCACCAGCTTGTAGAGCGATAGAATCTCAACGCCGAACATACTGCCGGGATACAGAAAGTTAATAGAAATCGCCGTCGTCAGCAGAACGAAATAGCTGATGAGTTCAGGACGCGAGATAGAGACAACCAGCAGCATAATCAGAAGCACGATTGCTACCGCTATTACCGGCTGGTAGATGACCGCCGCTCCAAGGAACAGCGCGGACATGAGGTAGAGCATTCCGTATGGCAAAACGTTCATTTTGGAGCCCCACTCAAAATTCATCATTGTCTCCCTCACCCCGCTGCGGATTCCCTCTTCCGATTCCAGATCATATGAAGAGTTCCGCGAATACTCTCCAGCCGGCATTTGTTCAGAAGTCTTCTTCCCTGGCTCCGGGAGAGGATCGAGTCACCCGCAATATACATGATCTTGGCGGCCGTCTTTCCCAGCAGGAGCAGATTATCCTTCACACCTTCGCTTTTCATCGCGTTGGATATGCCTTGGCTGTAATATCTTTTCATAATCCAATCCTCCGTCAACCGGTTGGCCGGTACGAAATGATCGACGGCCATCTGCGGATGATAGAGAATGGAATGTCCTTGACTTTCAATCTGATTAAACAGCCAGGTTTCTTCACCGGAGAGAAGCGAATCACCTTTTCTTCCAAGCTCCAGCGGAAACAGGCTGATATCAAAGGCCACCTTGCGCATCGCCATATTGGCGCCGCAGGGATGAAGCCGTTTCGGATATTCTTTGATGCGGTTGCCCAGATCCACGATGGTATACGGCAGTTCGAACGGCTTGATCAGCCAATCCGGACGCCTGCTTTCGAAGATCGGAGCGATCTTGCCGCCCATGGCCATGACCTCGGGCTTTTGTTCAAAGGTACTTACAATGGTTGTTATCCAATTCCGGCAAGGAATCGCGTCATCATCCAGAAAAGCGATGAGCGGCGATTTGGAAGCCAGAATCCCTGTATTCCGGGCCGCCGACAACCCTTGCACCGGCTCCAGAATGTAACGGATATCCATATTTGCACCTTCAGTCTCTATAAACCGCTTGACCACTGCCGCCGTATCATCCTTGGAGCTGTTATCCACCATAATGACCTCGGCCTGATCCAGATTCTCCAGCGGCAAAAGCGACTGAAGCGTCTTAAGCAGCAAAGCTGACCTGTTGTAGGTGCAGATGATTATGGAAATCTTAGGAACGTCTCCGTTTACAAGCATCGGCATTCACCCAATTTCCATTTTTTTAATACGCATCTTTGGAGCCAAGCAGCATGAGTCCGGTTTTAGCGATGATTTTGAGATCCAGCATCGTGCTGCGGATAGAAATGTAGGTCAGATCGAGCTGAACCATTTCGTCAAACCCGACGCTGTTTCTTGCATTCACCTGCCAATAGCCGGTGCAGCCTGGTGTAACCATAAGCCGTTGTTTGTCATAATCCGTGTATTGCGCAACCTCTTCCACGAGTGGAGGGCGCGGGCCGACCAGGCTCATATGCCCTAGCAGCACATTCCAGAGCTGAGGCAATTCGTCAATGCTGGTCTTGCGCAGAAATCTGCCGATACGTGTGATGCGGGGATCGTTCTTAATCTTGAACATCGCGCCGCTGACCTCATTGTAGGCCATCAGGTTTGCCTTCAGCTCCTCGGCATTGGAGACCATGGATCTGAATTTATACATGGGAAACAGCTTCTCGTCCTTGCCAACCCGGTTCTGACGAAAGAACACTTTTCCTTTCGGATCTTCCAGCTTGATCAGGATTGCCACCACGATGAACAGCGGCAGCAGTACGAGAAGGCCAAGAGCGGAGAAAAAAATGTCGATAATCCGCTTCATCACCAGATAGGAATCCATTTCTTTGCTTCCTTCTTTGGCATGTAGCATGTAAAGTTTCGGCAGGACGGCCTCATAGTCTTCCGGCAGTTTTTGCATGCTCATCTCTCCTCATTCCTCCTATATGTTGTGTAAGCCTGGGTGCTTACTGACTCTCCACAGTCCAAAACCCGTCTCGAAAGTCTAAACTTGGTTTTCAACTATTCAGAGTTTGTCCTGCCTTGCTGAGCCAATCTGCCATTGCATCCATTACCGGATACCGCAAATCCTCGCTTTGCAGTGCAAATTCAAGTGTAGTCAAAATATATCCCAGCCGTTCGCCGACATCGTATCTTGTACCGTCAAAGTTATAAGCGTACACGCGCTCGCTTTGGTTCAGCTTCTGAATGGCATCGGTAAGCTGAATTTCGCCGCCTGCGCCCTTTTCCTGAAGATCCAGGTACTTAAAGATCTTTGGAGTAAATACATAACGTCCCATGATCGCCAGATTGGAAGGAGCTGTGCCTTTCGCCGGTTTTTCGACAAAATTATTAACCCGGTACAGCCGTCCGTCCTGCAGGTCAGGTTCAATAATTCCGTAACGGTTGGTGAACTCATCGGGAATTTCCTGCACGCCGATTACCGAATTCTGTGTTTCCTCGTATTGGTCAATCAGCTGTTTCAGGCAGGGAACCTTGCCGGTTACGATGTCATCCCCGAGCATTACACCAAAGGGCTCGTCTCCGATAAAACGTCTGGCGCACCATACCGCATGGCCGAGGCCTTTGGGTTCCTTTTGCCGGATGTAGTGAATTTCCACCTTCGAGGAACGCTGAACTTCTTTCAGCAGCTCCAGCTTACCGTCTTCCAGCAATCTGGATTCCAGCTCAAAAGCGTTGTCGAAGTGATCCTCGATCGCCCGTTTACCCTTACCTGTAACAATAATGATATCCTCGATGCCGGAAGCGATCGCTTCTTCCACGATGTACTGAATAGTGGGCTTGTTGATGATCGGCAGCATTTCCTTAGGCATTGCTTTCGTGGCAGGAAGGAAGCGCGTTCCTAGTCCTGCTGCAGGGATAATTACCTTCTTTACTTTTTTCATCGCACTTACCTCCTAAGAGTTTTGTAAGCATATGCCTCATCCGAATATTCTTCGTACAAAACTTGCTTCGGAAGCATACACCAGGTTTTGTAAGTATTGGCTCCACTCGTTTTCTCTTTAGAACAAAACCCGCTGGAAATACTATCTGGTCTGATTCATAGCAATTCCGAGGATCTTGACGCCTGTCTGCTCCATTAGGCCCTTCAGCTTTTTGAGCGACTCGCGTTTCGTCTTGCCGTGTCTGGCAACGATGATTAATCCGTCTGACAATGGAGCCAGGATGCGTGCATCGCTGTATTCCACCGCCTGCGGCGCATCCAGCAGGATCAGATCGAAGCTTGACTTCAGCTCCTCCAGCAGAGCGGCCATCTTGTCGCTTCCGAGCAGATCCGGCGGGCTGACGCTGGTAATCCCGGCCGGAATGACCGCCAGGTTGGCCAGATTGCCGTATACGGCGATATCCTTGACCTCTTCCCTGCCTCCGAGGTATGCGGCAAGGCCGTGGCTGCCTTCTACCTCAAACACGCTGTGCAGACCCGGATGTCTAAGGTTGCAGTCTACTACAGCCACCTTCTTGCCATCCTGGACAAAAGATACTGCAAGGTTCGACAGAATCGTCGTTTTGCCTTCCCCGCCTTCTGCGGAGGTAAACAGGAGCACCTGCCCTCCACTGCCCTTCAGCAGCCCCAGCTGCCTGATGTAAGTACGCAGTGAGCGGAAGGATTCAGAGATATGCGAGGAAGGATTCAGGTCCGCGATCAGACTTTTATTCGGCCGTAACATAAGCGCCCTCCCCTACTCTTGCATTGGCATTTGCCGACTTGCCTAAGTCCCGTTTGCGGATCGCAGGAATGCTGGCGATTACCGGCAGTCCAAGATCGAACTCGGCTTCCTTCTCTGTCCGGAGTGTACCGTTCAAGGTTTCCAGCAGCAGGATGATCCCGATCGCAGCCATCAGCGAAACTACAAAGCTGATGATCAGGTTCATTGTCGAACCGCTGTTGACAGGACCAGGAGCATCTGCCGGATCAGCCGGCGTCAGGAACGTTACATTGTCCAGATTCATCAGCGCCGGCAAGCTGCGGATGAACGTCTGCGAAACCGCGTTTACTATCGTAGCCGCTTTAGTGTAGCTCTCGTCCTGCACGCTCAGGTTGATGACCTGGCTTTTCTCCGAAGATTTAATCTGCAGCTTCCCGGCCAATGCCTGTTCTGTCAGATTGAATTCCGGATGTTCTGCTACTACACTCTTCATAATCGTTGGCGACTTCAAAATTTCCTTATAGCTCTCGATGAGGTTGAGACTGAAGTTCAGATTATTAAGGTTGTTGCTCTCGGGGACATTCGCGGCGTTGTTGACGAGCAGCTGTCCGGAGGCTGAGTAGACAGGCACGACGAAGTTCTTGCTGACATAGAAGGTGGTGGCGCAGGAGATTAATACAAATACTACGATTAACCATAACCTCTTCTTAATCAGGTTAATGTAATCCAAAATCGTCTTTTCCACAGTAACCCTCCTTCCGCATTCATTACATTCTGAAAGCAATCATGAAAGTTTCAGATATCTTGCTTTTATTCTATCAATCTCTACGGATCACCACATGGGTCATACCTTCACTTTAATCTTCACTTTCGAGTGAGGGAGGCTACCTCTGAAGTGTAGGTGTATGGTATACTTTAGTACCAGATGTCCGGAAAATCCTGACAGCGTGTGGCAATATTCGCTACATTCTCAGGGTTTTCGGCAGTCCAGCCTGTTCAGATTTTGTTCAGATCAGCCTGCTACCTTGGGTCGTAATCCATAATGCCGGGCATGCCGCGCCCCCAAATGGGAACAAGCAGAAACGGCTTCACCGTCCTTCACTGCTTCAACAAGATAAAGCCCCTTCCTCCCGCATCTCTTCTATCCTTTGAAGCTTCCAAGAGATCCACACGGTTTGGTATTGCATAATTTCCTGTACAACAAAAAAACACGGACATCAATGTCCGTGTTCCTCACATATTTGATAATTAATGGAAATCAATCGTATGACATTTCGTATTTCGTGAGCCCTACTGCATTGGCATAGAGTGCAGCCTGTGTACGGTCAGCCACCTGGAGCTTCGCCAGAATCTGGCTTACATGCTTCTTCACCGTGAATTCACTGATGAACAGCCGCGAGGCGATTTCGCGGTTGCTGGCCCCCTGCCCAAGCTCGATCAGCACTTCCTTTTCTTTCGGAGTCAATTCGTCGGTTGGACTGTTGCCGCTCATCCGCATCTTGTCTTCCATCAAGCCAGGGTCATAATACTTTCGGCCTTTATGAACGAGTTGAATGGCAAACAGCAGTTCTTCCGGCAGCGCCTCTTTCAGCACATAACCATCAACCAGCACTTCTTCTGCCTTCAAAAAATCCTCCCGGCTCGCCGAAGAGGTCAGCAGGATAAACTTGCTGATGAGTCCGCGCGAACGCGCTGCTTTGATTACATCCAGACCTGATTCATCGGCCAGCTTAAGATCAATAAGCACAAGATCAGGCTGCGTCTCTTCAATGATCAGAAGCGCTTCTTGGCCATTCGTTGCTTCGCCGGCAAAATGCAGATTGGACTGCATGGAAATGACCGCCGCGAGTCCTCTCCTAACCAATGGGTGATCATCAACGATGACGATTTTCACTAGAACGACCTCCTGCCTAAAGTTTATGCATTTTTTAGTTCAGCCACGCCGACAGGTATCGAAATCAAAATTCTGGTACCTGCATTCTCACTGCTGGACAACTGGAAGTCACCGCCTAAAGACTGTGCCAAATATTGCATATTCTTCATGCCTAGTCCGCCGGTGTTATCCTCGGATTCGGTCCAGAGCAGATCAGTATCGAAACCGACACCATCATCGACTATCGAAAGTCTGATCCATTTCGGCTTAAGTGACAGTTCGACATCCACCCGGCTGGCCGCACCATGTCGAATGGCATTGCCTGTCGCTTCGGATATAATCCGGAAGAGCGCCTTGTGGTAAGGATAAGGGAGACTGAAATCATCCCCCGTTATTTTTAACTCAATTTCTACGTCGTTCAGCCTGGACAAGCTTTTCAAATGTGATCTGACCATACCCAGCCATGTCGGGCCGCCGCTCTTTTTGGAGCTGAGGCTGTAGATGGTAATGCGCAATTCCTTAGCTACCTTGGTGGCTGAATCATGAATCAGCTCAATCTGCTCCTCCAGCTCGGATTCGGACATCTTCCGCCATGTCTGCTTAAGCGAATGCGTCGCATAGACAATACCGAACAGGCTCTGCGATACACTGTCGTGCATCTCGTCAGCAATCCGGTTCTGTTCGTTCGTGATAATCAGCCGGTTCTCAATCACACCAAGTTCATGGCGTTCCAGGATAATCGCGCTCAGCTCCGAGAGAAACATCAGCTGCTGGATATACCACCTGCGTCCTTCCAGGCCTTCCGATGCTTCCAGCTTCACGCCGATCATACCGACAAACCGCGTACTCATTCTTACAGGCATGAGCAGAAAGTCTCCAAGTCCGGGGAGGCTCTTGAACACCGGTTCACGCTGCAACCGCCATTCATGCTCATGTTTCTCCAGCTCTGCAAAAAGAAACCGTTCCTCCTCCTGATGCCAGCCGGTCTGCCGGCTCTGCGGTGCGGGCTCGCCGCTCTTTTGGGCGAACCAGAACAACGCTTTGTCCAGCTTGGTAAGCTTCACCACATAATCCGTAATAACCTGGCCGATGTTCATGAAATCATGCTGGCTTGAGGTTTCCACAATGTGATAGAGCGACTTAATATGCTCCATGGTTTCGTTCGTCCGTGCATTGGCCGCTTCCCGCTGCCGCTTGATCCGATTAACCATCTGCATAACTATAACCGTAAGTACCATGACTAGAAACAGGTTGCCATTGTCAAGCACGGCTTCGGCGAAAGTTTTTCCGGAAGAGTTCAAGAAAAAATAACAAAATACGGAAATAACACCAAAATAGCTGAATAGCAAGCTCCAGCTGAAATAAATAGGCAAGGAACCTGCCGCGATGAGGACAGGATTCAGGACATACAATTTAAAAGAACTGTCATACCCGCCAGTAAACAATGTGAGTACAACGAGCCCCGCCATCTCAATGCTTACGGTAAGCATAAGAATACGCGGCCATTTACGCAACCTCCGGTAATAAATCGTGAATACTTGTGCAAATAAGAATAACACCATGATTAATAGGGATTTATAAAAGACGGAAGGCCCCGTATGGTCCAAGAGGTACATCAGCGATGTGAGGGACAAAGATATGTTTCTGTAAATGGTTATTACTTTGTCTTCCGCGGTTGCTTTGATATTCATCCCACCACCCTATTCTCCAGTTTGTGGAAAATGCGAGCTTATTCTAAGCTTTGTTTAAAAGCATCATACATGAGAAAAATCACAATAACAAGTTCCCCTTTTAATTGATAACGTTTACAAATGATGATTGTTGCATAATTTCCAGCTTTTTTTTCAAAAGTTTCTTGGAAAAACCCCATATTTTCAAATGATAGCGAATTCACAAAAAGTCCACATATTTAGACGCACAAGAAGCAGCCTGTCAGCGACTACGGACAGGCTGCTTCGGCAGCAATAATCTATGGTTGTCATAAAGTCATACCGGTCATCCGCAGGTCTAATCGGCCACCGTCGGCAGAGTTTTAGGTAACTTGGATGAATTACAAATACAAATCTGATAGCGTTGATCGCCAACGATATGATACCCGGTGGACAAAATACGTACAGAATGGTTTTGTGTATCCACCTTATGGAGACTGCGGCAACTGATGCAGTAATATTCTCTCATGGCTTCATCTCCGGCATAGTCTATAAGAACTATCGTGAATCTGCTAATATTACCTAAATAATAACATTCCATTTTTGACCATGTCAATAAAAAACCACAAATTCCGACATGATTTCGTCATTTTAGGTAGAAATATGTCGCTTGCTATATGCTGTTACGGCAAATTAACGGAGATACCCCCATATATTTCTTGAATAATCTTGAAAAATAAAAACTATCAGCATAATGCAGCATTCCGGCTATCGCCTTAACCTGCAGCGAAGTATTGAGCAGCAGATGCTTCGCTTCCGCCATTTTGAGCCGGTGGATATATTCATGCAGCGGGTAACCGCTGCTGCGCCGTACAAGACGGCGCAGCGTGGACATCGAAATATGGTGTTTGGCTGCAATCGCCGATAGATCGGGCGTTCCGTAAATGCATGCATTCAACTCTTCACGGATTAGCGGGAAGAGATCAGGCAGCCGGGTGCGGCAGCGACCCTCAGTAATCAGGGAACACTCCAGCAGAAGCCCTTCCAGCATCGCTGCCGCCCGGTCGGCATCCGCCGGGGCACCGCCTTCCATCAGCGCCAGCACCTGTTCGAATACAGATGCCAGCTCCTGAGAGGCCTGGGCATCAAATACAGTCCCCCCCTCCAGGAGTCCCGACTCCACCCATTCAGCCACACGGGTTCCATTGAAGTTGATATAGTATTCATCCCAGCTGCACCCCGGAGCAGGTCCAAAGCTGTAGCTGCAGCCCGGGCGGAAGAAAAACAGGCTTCCGGCGCGCACCTGCTGAACCCTGCCGCCGTTCTCCATGTATGTGCCGTTCCCGGATATGATATAGACTAGGGCCCAATGTTCGAATACAACATTAGACCGGAACCATATTCTTCCCGGCAGATGACCCGCCTGACCTATCCGGATCGCCTTCAGCCTAAGCCTGGAGGACTCTACCTTGGGATCAATAATCCGTACAGGATACGGACTGATCATATAATCCATGACCTCGGACATGATGTGCATTCCTCCCCTTGTTCAGGAGTGATATGGTTAATCTGAAGATGATCATATTCTACATGAACAAGAGGTGTCCACGCTATGTCTGAAAACCATCATTTGCAGCTGTTTCCGGGGCCAAAGGTCTTGGAATGTTCTGACGGCCGGTTCCATCTTCCCGCACAAGGAAGCATCGTTCTTGCAGGAGAAGCGGACCGTGCCGCTCTTCCTGCTGCGCGCAGGCTCCAGCTCACCCTGTCTCAGGTCCTTCAATTGAACCTATCCCTGTCTGTAGGCACACGCCCATCCGTCCGTTCCGTCTACCACTTTAGTTATAGTCCACTGCTGCCTGCCCAGGGCTATGAAATCCATGTGGATGAGAGCGGAATCGCTGTAAACTACGGTTCTCCCGAGGGGGCCTACTATGCGGCTGCCACTCTGAAACAAATACTGCAGCAATGCGGCAGGAACCTTCCGTTTCTGCATATCAGCGACCAGCCGGACTTCGCGGCCAGGGGACTGATGATCGACATCAGCCGCAATAAAATCCCCAAGCTCGAAACCCTGTACCGGATCGTTGATTTCATGGCTGATCTGAAGCTGAACCAGCTGCAATTATATATAGAAGGTTCTCCCTTTGCCTATGAATCCTTTCCCCAGGTCTGGGAGCTTGAAACCCCAATAACCGGGGAGGAAATTCTGCAGCTTGACGCCTACTGCCAGGAACGATATATCGGGCTTGTTCCGAACCAAAACAGCTTCGGGCACATGGAGGGATGGCTGACCCGTCCTGAGTTCAATGATCTCGCTGAGATTCCAGAAGGCTTTATGCTCCCTGAGGATATGTACGACAGCGAAATGTATCCGGAAGGATTGTTCATGCACCCGGGAACCTTCCATACCGAAAACCCTGAAGTGCTGCAGCTGCTCGCCGCCATGTACGATGACCTTCTTCCCTACTTCACGTCAAAATATTTTAATGTAGGCTGTGACGAAACCTATGAGCTGGGGCTTGGCAAAAGCAAAGCTGCGGCAGACGCCGCCGGCAAAGGCCAGCTGTATTTGTCTTTTCTGCAGAAAATTCATGGGCTGGTCCTGGAGCGAGGTAAAACCATGCAGTTCTGGGGCGACATTATTATTCAGCATCCTGAGCTCATTCCCCAGCTCCCCAAAGATATCGTTGCCATGGAATGGGGCTACAGCGCAGCCCATCCGTTCGAAGCCGATACACTAAAATTCCGCGAAGCGGGAATTCCTTTTTATGTCTGTCCGGGAACCAGTTCCTGGAACTCCCTTACGGGCCGCACCGACAACATGATGGCCAATCTGCGCAGTGCCGCAATCCACGGCAAAAATAACGGTGCCATCGGCTATCTGATTACCGACTGGGGCGATTTCGGCCATTGGCAGCACCTGCCTGTCAGCTATGCCGGATTCGCCTACGGTGCAGCGGTCGCCTGGAATGTGGAGAACAATCTGGAGGCAGATGTGGCCGGGTACCTGAACACAGCCGTCTTCCATGACCGTGCGGGCAAAATCGGACAGCTGCTGCTGGACCTCGGCAACTACTACAGGCTGGAGTCCGGCAGCATCCGTCCGAATGATACGGAAATGTCCATGCTGCTGCGCACCCCTCTGCAGCAGACGCAGCTTGTCGGCAAGCTTACGGTTGAGCATTTCGATCATCTGGAGCAGTATTTGGCGGAGATCGGAACCCGGCTTGAACAGCTGGAGCTGGAATGCGCCGATGCCGGACTTGTTGCAGCAGAGCTCCGGAATGGCATTCATTTTGTTAAGCATGCTGTGCAGCTGGCCCGGATCAAAAAGCAGTTGGCGGACGGACCCGGCACACTTCAGCCTGAGCTGATCCACCGCCAGATTAAAGACCTGGACATTCTGCTCCATCATTACCGCCAGCTGTGGATTCAGCGCAACCGGACCGGCGGCTTGGAACAGAGCGTCTCGAAGCTGGTCCGGCTGCGCGCCGAGTACACCCGGCTGGCAGCAGAGCTGACTGGTTCAGCGGCGTTATAGCACCAGGTATTTATGGCATTTAAGGCAGCCGCTCCGCAGGTTACTCTGCGGAGCGGCTGCCTTTTAATATTCAACGGTATATCTGCCGTTGTTTCACTTCGCGGCCTCCGGCGACACCCCAACAACAGTATATCTGCCGTTGTTCCATTTCGTTTCCTCCAGCGGTTGTGCTCTAATAACAGCTTTTCGGTTAGGCCCCCTATTTCCGAAGCCTGCTCTGTCAAAAGTCAAGTTTCTTGTAGAACTCCGCTTACTTCAACAGTGTTCCGCAAACTGGCTAATTGGACAATTGTGAAGTATAAGTACCTCTCATTTCTCCCCAAACTGGCCAATCGGACAATTGTGAGGTATAAGTACCTCTCATTTCTCTCCAAACTGGCTAATCGGGAAAGTGTGAGGTATAAGTACCTTTCATTTCTCCGCAAACTGGCCAATCGGACAAATCTGAGGTATAAGTACCTTTCATTTCTCCCCAAACTGGCCAATCGTGCAAATGTGAGGTATAAGTACCTCTCATTTCTCCCCAAACTG
>NZ_FNGM01000012.1:159472-213540 GCF_900102965.1 Paenibacillus jilunlii
TGTGAGGTATAAGTACCTCTCATTTCTCCCCAAACTGACCAATCGGGCAATTGTGAGGTATAAGTACCTCTCATTTCTCTCCAAACTGGCCAATCGGACAAATCTGAGGTATAAGTACCTCTCATTTCGCCGCAAGTAGATTTCCGGCTGAAATGAAAGGAAATATTGTTAGGTCACCGAAACCCCATTCTCTCTACCGTAGTTTCTCCCCGCTGCCTTCGCCGACGCTCCAACAACGGCGTTTCTGCCGTTGTTTCATCCCGTTGCCTCCGCCGGCGCTCCAACAACGGCGTTTTTGCCGTTGTTTCTCCCCGCTGCCTCCGCCGGCGCTCCAACAACGGCGTTTCTGCCGTAGTTTCTCACTTCTGCCTTCGCCGGCGCTCCAACAACGGCATTTCTGCCGTTGTTTCTCCCCGCTGCCTTCGCCGACGCTCCAACAACGGCGTTTCTGCCGTTGTTTCATCCCGTTGCCTTCGCCGGCGCTCCAACAACGGCATTTCTGCCGTTGTTTCTCCCCACTACCTTCGCCGACGCTCTAACAACGGCGTTTCTGCCGTAGTTTCTACCGCTGCCTCCGCCGGCGCTCCAACAACGGCATTTCTGCCGTAGTTTCTACCGCTGCCTCCGCCGGCGCTCCAACAACGGCATTTCTGCCGTTGTTTCTCCCCGCTGCCTCCGCCGGCGCTCCAACAACGGCATTTCTGCCGTTGTTTCATCCCGCTGCCTCCAGCGGCACTCTAACAACGGTATTTCTACCGTTGTTTACCCCGCACGGCGCACGCAGGCTTACTCCGCCGCCCAGGGCTGGCGCTGCGAAACTACGGTTTCGCCGCTCTCGGCAGCCTGCTCCAGCAGCAGCGCCAAATACTGGTCCTGGCTGCCTTCGGCCAGGCTGTAGAAGGATGGCCCGCCCTCAATATGCCGCTGCATCCGGACCAGGCTCTCCGCGACCGCGATTTCATCCTCCGAGAGCCGGGCTGGTGCGAAGGGATTTCTGTACAACCATTCTCCGTCCATCATGATCCCCTTGAGGTAAAAACCCTCCAGATTTCCTCCATGGCCGGCGTCGATCCGCCGCAGTTGGCCATATAGCGGTGTATCATAGGCCTGCAGCCAGGAGACATCATTGTTCATTAGTTCTCCCCGGTCCCCGCGCACGAGCACCCGGCTGCCGCGAATCCAGGAAAAATACTGGTCGCCGGTGAAATCGAACACACCCAGCCTGTCTCCAAAGTCCAGCGCAGCCAGTGTCTGGACACTCTGCACTCTCGCTTCAGCGGAAGGGAGGCCGCTGCGCTGCGGTCCTTCAATAATCGCTGAACGAAATTGCTGCGCACGGATGCTGACGTTCTCGAAGCGGATGCCGAGCAGCCGGCGGATCAGACTGATGCCGTGGTACCCGTGCGCAGCCGATACCTGCGCCTGGCTGACAGTTCCAAGCCTGCCCGAGGCAGCAAGCGCAATCCTTGCCGCATGCATCGGCTGCAACATATACTGCTCGGCAATCTGGATCGCCGCCGAATGGCCCACACGGTTCCACAGCTCCTTCAGCCGGACCAGATCCGGAGCGGGAGGTGTTTCGGCCAGCACCGGAATTCCGGCTTCCGCCAGTCTGATCACATACGCCGTGCTGATATCCTTTTTCAAGCTTACTACTGCAAAAGAATAGGAGGCTGCCGATATAAAATCCTCGATAGTGGTGTACACCCGCACCCCCCAGGTTCTGCTCAACGCTTCCGCCTTTTCCTTATTGCGGACGAACATAGCGCCAACGGCAAATTGCTCCGGCAGCTCTCTCGCAATCCGCAGATAAAACTCTGCCCGCCAGCCTCCGCCCACCAGTCCAAATACAACCTTCTCCATACCGATAACCCCTCCTCTATAAGACTTGCTCTTCCGGCACCCCTTTTTCCTGACTCTTGGCCTTCCGGCCCCCTCTCCCAAGCTCGTGCCTGGAGCTGAATCAGTCTTCCCTCCTGGCTCTCCGAATCTCGAGCTCATTCCAGCGCTGCTCTTCATATTGATTCATCAGCATTTCACGTTCCTTCTGCTCATGAATACCCCGGCCACGGCTTTCTTTCAGGCTCGCTTCATCCTCGTAGATCCGCCAAATATCGGAGAAGAGATAATCTTTAATTTGCACATAGTCACCGTCCTGCCTGCCCCCTTGCCAGAGTAATCCGGCAGAGGTGCGCAGCACTGTGCGCCCGTCAGGTGTGGCAGCTTTTTGGCCTAGACGGATATGTATCAGCATTTGCCCGAATGTATACCACTCCATACCGAATCCCCCTCGAATTAAGATTGAAATCAACGGCCAGGAAGATTATAATCATCACAAATAACCATTTTTTACCTAATACATATACATAACTCTTTGCATCAAAAAAATTGAAGACAGGAGGCAAAACGATGGATTGGCTGCACGATTACGACAAGGAGCTCCGTTTGGTATTTCAGGATTGCAGCAGTGTGATTTCCGGATTCCCTGATTCGCTTCGCATTCAAGGATTGTCCTATCTCGAACAGTTTAACGTTTTTAGCACAGGCAGCCACAAAAATTATATCAGTTATCTGCTTCCCTTCTGGCTCAGGGACGGTTACGGCCTTACAGAAGCCGAAGCCCGCGGGCTGTCGGCCGGCAATATTTTTTGCATGCTGTATTTCTTCATTCAGGATGATCTGATGGACAGTGATAGCAGCGCATCCCGGATGCTGCCGCTGGCCAATCTGCTGTATGTTGAGTTCCTGAACAGATACAGGCCGCTGTTTCCGCCGGAATCTCTTTTCTGGCTCTGCTTCAACCGCTATATTCTGGAATGGGCGGAGAGTGTGGCCGGTGAGGCGCATGGGGATTATTTTTGGAATGACCGGTTGAAAATATCCCATAAAGCCAGTCCGCTGAAACTTACCAGCACAGCTATTCTGCTGCACACCGGCAATGCTTCTCTGATTTCGGAAGCGGAAGATATTCTCCACACCGTACTGCTTACCCTGCAAATGCTGGACGACTACGAGGATTGGGAGCAGGATCTCGCTGAAGGAAGCTACAATTGCCTGCTGTCCCAGGCCGGACATTTAACGGGCATAGATCAGGCTGCGCTTACCAAGACACAGGTCAAGGATTATATCTTTACCAAAGGAGGGCTTGCTGCGTATGCCGGGGCGGCCTCTGATCATCACAGAAAGCTTGAAGACTGCCGTCTGGACGCTCCTCACCTTGTTGCTTTCCATCAGTTTATGGTCGAGAATCTGCAGCATATGGCAGCAGCGGTTGAAGCAGAAAAACAGCTTTTGCAAGGCGGGGGTCTGAGTTACTGGTTATCCAAACATATGAATCTGTAAATAGGAAAGAGGATGTGGATTAATAGAGTGGGTTATGCTATACTAATCAGGAAAATATAACCATTTTGGGAAGGGTGATTATTATGTCAGAAGCAATTCTCCGAAATCAGGTCATTCAAAAGGCATGGGAAGATCCGGGATTCAAGCAAAGATTACTCACAGATCCGAAGGCAGCCCTCCAAGAAGCACTAGGCATTGAACTTCCCGACAATATTACCCTCAAAACCGTTGAAGAAGCGTCCAACGAGTTCTACCTGGTTATCCCGCCCAGTCCGGCATCAGGCGTAATGAAAACAGACTTAACCACACTTAGTACCTGGTAAGATCAATAAGACTTTGTCCCGTTAGGAGCCAGAACCCTCCGGAGCTTCTGCCAAAGGCAGAATGGTAATGGACTCGGTTCCGGCTCCTTTGCTGCTCATGAAGCGGACCTCTCCCCCCATCGCCTCTATGATCCTGAACGTTACCATCAGCCCAAGGCCTGTCCCTTTTGTTTTGTTGGAAGAGAAATAAGGCTCACCCAGCCTGCTCAGAACTCCCGGGTCCATGCCCGCCCCGTTATCCTTGATACGAATGAACACTTTATCCCCTTTGGCATAGGCCTTAATATGAATGCTGCCATCCTCCCCGAGCGACTCAATGCTGTTCTTGATCATATTGATAAAAGCCTGCTTGAATTTGGAGGAATTGCCCTTTACCCATAAATCCCCGGTGACCTCAAGCACCATTTTGCCTCCGTTCAAGTGGCACAACGGCAGCATGATGCTCTCGATATGCTTGCATTCTTCCAGGACGCTCAGCAGGGAAATCTTCTCGAATTCAGGTTTGGCGAACGTAAGAAAATCCGTAATGATATTGGATGCGCGGTCCAGCTCGCTTAAGGCCATGGACAAATATTTTCGCTCATCGCCGCCCGACTTCTCGCTTAACAGCTGCAGAAACCCTCTTGTCACCTGAAGCGGATTGCGCACCTCATGCGCAACAGATGCAGCCAGCTCGCTGATAATCTCCATTTTTTCGGAACGCTGCAGTTCATTATTGAAGAGTTCCAGTTCCCGTGAATACTTGACAACCTGCTGATGATTCAGGGCAAGACGGCGTCCCAGAATGATGATCAAGGATAGAATGAACACCACCAGCGCCCACTTCCAGTAGATGAGATCATAATTGCCCTTACGGTAATAGTACCAGGCCAGTTCAGCCGCTCCGGTCAAAGCTGCCGTTCCGAAACCGATGGCAAAGGTGATTGCATCCTTGTTCCCCCGCAGCGAGAACAGGACCACACAGGCAATCAGCAGGATGAATTGCAGAATCATAATGACTCCGACAATGGTGGCGGACACGAAATAATAAAATTCCACCAGCCGGTTGCCCGAGAGGATGTTCACAACAAGACAGGCTATGCAGAACAGTGAATAGGCTACCTGGAATTTACGGAAACGCCGGATGATGGCGAACTTGCCGCTGCCGAATATTTTCTCAAACAAAAAGGTTAATGCAGGGAGCAGCGACAGCAGCGACAGATCGAAAAAAACGACGCTAAGCGGACCCCAAGAACTGAAGAAGGTGTACGTAAAAGGAGAATAGGTAATGGACAAAACTCCCGTGGAGGCAATCACCAGGGACAGTGCAGCCGCAATGGAAAAATACTCCTTGCTCAGGTAAAAGGCGCATACGAACAAAACGAGAGCCACGAACAGAAAAGCTCCGCCCAAAACGATATCGGCAAGCCCATTTTTAGAATAATCCTTAAGCAGATTACTGTGCTCGCCCACTACTACTCTGTCTTTAATTCCGATCCGGTCCTGCAGGGTTGCCGTCCATATATATAGGGTCTTCCCATGACTTTCTGCACTAAGCGGAATGAGCATTGAATAATTGTCATGGATATAGCTGCGGCTGTCTTCAAAGATGATACGTTTGCCCTCGTATACTTTAACATGCAGGGCATATAACGTCTTAATATAAACCGCGGGCGAAGTGTATTGACTATCCGGCAGCGTTATCCGAGTCCACGCAGAGGATATCCCCGTGGGAAGCTCAGGTGTCCCCTGGCGGGCATTAACCTCTATCCAGCCCTGAGTCACTCCAAGCGGTACCTCTTGACCCGTATCTCCATCCGGACTTCCCCATTTCATCTGCCAGCTTGTTAATTCCTGCGGGGCGTGCTGCCCTGCTGCCGAAGCCTCGAACGTGCCACAGGCTGTATAAAGTACGAATAGAACTATGGTTAGATGTAGAATTTTAGCGAACAAGCGCATGCAAGCACCTCAGCAGAAAATTTCAGAAGCTTAGTTCTGTTGTTAGTAGTACTTCGCTCCATTCACAGTGCATCCCTTCAAAAAAACGGTATTTAACAAAATAATTCCTATTTATTTGCGGCTGATGGCAATTTCACAATAACCTCGGTGCCTTCCCCCTTCTTGCTCTGAAACTGAATGGAGCCGTTCATTGCTTCAATAATCCGGAAGGTGACCATCAGTCCAAGGCCTGTTCCCTTCTTTTTATTCGAATAGTATGGTTCGCCCAGATGCGCCAGCTCGCTCATCTTCATACCTTCCCCGTTATCCCGGACACTGATGATAATGTGTTCTCCCGATCTCCAGGCGGCAACCGTTATTCGTCCCTCTTCCTCCAGGGATTCAATAGCGTTCTTGATCAGATTGATAAAAGCCTGTTTGAACTTGGAGGTGCTGCCGAGCACCTGAAGCCCGTTCTGCAGGTTAAGCTCAATGGTTCCCCCTTGCAGATGGGCCAGCGGCACCAGAACGCCGGAGACATGCCGAAGCTCCTCCGCCACCTCAAATCTGTCCAGCGTATCCATCCCCGGCTTGGCAAAGGTCAAAAAATCCGTGATGATGAGCGACGCTCTGTCAAGCTCCTCCATAGCCATTTGCAGGTATTCCTTCTCCTTCTGGTCAGAGCGTTCCCCCAGTATCTGCAGGAATCCGCGGGTCACCTGCAGGGGATTGCGAACCTCATGGGCCACCGAAGCAGCGAGCTCGCTGATGATCTCCATTTTCTCAGACCGCTGGAGATCGTCATTGAATTTCTCCAGATCACGGGAATATTCGAGCACCTGCTCATGATTGCCCGCAAATCGCCTGCCCAAAATAAGAATAAGCGAGGCCACGAACACAATCACACCCCACTTCCACCATTGCAAGTGGTAGCTGTTATTGGCGTAGTAGAGAATAAGCTCCGTTAATGATAATAAGGCAAAAATAGAGAAGCCGGTTGAAAAGATGACGGCATCCCGATTGCCTTTGAACGCAGCATAGAGAGTCACGTACAGTAAATAGATGAACTGCGCCATCATCATGAGGCCCAGAAAATCAACGGTAGCGATTCTATACAACTCGTCCAGACGGTATGACAGCAGAGTGTTGACAATAAGAAATACCAGACAGAATAACGAATAGCCCAGTTGGAAATTACGCAGCTTCGTGATTAGTCTGTACTTGCCTGCGCCAAAAATCTGCTCAAAATAAATCGTAAACGAAGGCAGCAATGTAAATAAAGCCAGATCAAAGCAGGTCTGGGTCCAGTGGTCCGGGATGCGCAGAATAACCGGCAGAAACGGTGAATAGCTGATGAACAGCACCCCGAAGGAAACGATGACCAGGACAAGAAAAAAACCGCCTTTGAAAAAGTCCAGCTTGAGAAACAGCAGGCAGCCCATAAGTGCCGCACCTACAAACAGAAATGCCGCACCAATCACCATATCCGGCAGATTCTGCTTCACATAGAATGCCAGCAGCTTCCCGTAGTTCCCTGCCGTGATTTCCCCGTCAATCCCAAAGCTCCGGCCGCCTCCACTGTTCCATAGATATAACCAGGAATGCCCCTCTGTGCCGGACAAGGGGATCAGCACTTTTCTTTCATCATCATTCATCAAATTCTGCGACTCATAGATAAGCTTATGATCTACATAGGCCTTAAGGCTATGTCCGGTGACTTTGTTAATCAATAGGGCCGGGTTGCGCTCTCCCGTTACCGGGAGGGGAAAACGGAGCCAGGCCGCCGAAGCCTCTGCCGGAGCCGCAGGCCTCCCGGAATGCATGTCTACTTGTACCCATTCGCTGTCAGGGGCTTCGGCGGCTGCGGCAGGATCGCATATACCTGAAGTCTCCCATTTCAACTCCCAGTCCGGTATAGAAAATCCTGCCCCGCCGCCCCATTGCGCTGCGATACCGATAGGCACTATGGCAATCAGCAGAAGCAGCATGAGTATAGCTGCGGCTGCCTTCATTGATGGCAACTTCATTATGGCACCTCAGTAAGTCTATAGTTGGATTTATGTAGTACATCTAAACTCTTAATTTTCGACAACGTTCGCACTTTACCTGCCCATATTTTGCAAATTACCTCGAAAAAAGACGTTATACCGCAGATCTTGGTTAATCCTCCTGCAGAATGATTATATTAAGAATAAGCCTCCTAAAGGTTACAGATTCGCCATCTGGGATTAGGGTATAGAATTACTATAAGCAAACAAGAAGCAATCAAGCCAAAAGGAGTTGAACGGCTATGGGTAATGAATTCAACAAAACTGAAGCCGATTTTGTATATGAGCGATACAACAAACTGGGAGATGTCTCCCCGGAGCAGGATATTCCGCTGGAGGAATTGCGGCCGCTGGGGACGATCACGCATCAAAGCCCCAGTGATGGAACTGCCGGAACGGACTTAAGGCCCATGGAATCCGCACTCGCCAGCCATGATCCGGCCCACGAAAAGCCTGTCGATTGGGATGGCGTTGTAGATGACGGCTCTGATCCGGCTTTGGTCGGCGATCCTATTCTCGCTGCCGATATTGACCTTAATGCTCCTGAACCGGCTCTTGGACGCCGGGCCGACAGAGTGCGGAGCATGACATCCCCACCGCCACCGGAACGGGATGAAGTGGCCGAGTCCGATGCGATATTTGCTGCCGGTGCTGCCGGACTGACCGGCGGTGCCATTGATTATGCCGGAGATGAAGAGCTTGTGGATGAAGAAGAGCTTCCGCTGGAGGATATTCCCGATGCCGACGACCTCCAGCCCGGGACTGCCATCGATCCGGCCGCACCGCCCATTGATGCCATGCCGGGTACGGACGTGCTGAATGGCTCAACCGGTGAGGAAGAATAACATTGTTAATTTCCGCATTGACTTTTTAGCACGATATCCTTAGTATTGGTTGTAATTCAATACGGCGATGGAGTTCGCCATTAACCGTCCCTAGAGACTAATGACTCCTACCAGCGGTCACTTCGCTGGTAGGAGTCTGTTTGATTTTAGGGATCCAATATTTGCAGCATTAATCTAATGGGGGCTGGCAGGATGAGAGCAATACATACACATTGGCTGAAGCTTATGGAAAGGAGCCATTTTCTGGCGCTGTGGAGCACCTTCATCAAATGGATCGTGCTGGGGGGCATCGTCGGCATTCTATCCGGTTCGGCCTCGGCTATTTTTCTGAAAAGCCTGGATGCTGTGACGGAGGTTCGGCTGAATCATGCCTGGCTGCTGTACTTGCTGCCGCTGGGAGGAGCGTTGGTGAGCTGCCTGTACATGCGTTACGGCAAGAACAGTGCCAAAGGGAATAATCTGATCCTGGAACAGATTCAGCAGGGGAATGAGACCATTCCGCTGCGGATGGCTCCTCTGGTGCTGTTCGGCACCCTCGTTACCCATTTATTCGGAGGCTCCGCAGGACGGGAAGGAACGGCTGTGCAAATGGGAGGCAGCCTGGCGGAAGGATTCGGCAAGCTGATCCGCATCAGTCCGCTTGACCGGCAAATATTGCTCATGTGCGGGATCAGCGGCGGCTTTGGCTCGATTTTTGGAACACCTTTGGCTGGAACCCTGTTCGGACTGGAGGTTATTGCAATCGGCCTGATCAGCCACAAGGCCCTGCTTCCCTGCTTTACAGCCAGCTTCATCGGGGATATTGTGGCTACCCGTTTGTGGAAGGTCCACCACATCCATTATCAGGTGGATCTGTTTCCTCCGCTTACTGCCGCCATACTGCTGAAGGTGGTCCTGGCCTCTGTTCTGTTCGGGCTTGCCAGTATCCTCTTCAGTGAGCTCACCCATTATCTGAAAAAAACCTTTACTTTGCTAGTAAAGAATCCGATGCTCAAAAGTGCGCTGGGCGGCTTCATTATTATCGCGCTGGTCTATGTGGCCGGCACCCGGGACTATCTGGGTCTGGGCATCCCTCTGATTCAGGATTCTTTTCAGACCGATGTGGCACCCCTCGCGTTCTTATGGAAGCTGATTTTCACCTCACTCACCCTGGGCACCGGATTTCAGGGGGGAGAAGTGACTCCGCTCTTTGCCATCGGAGCAACCCTGGGCAACAGCCTGGCCGGTTTTCTTCATCTCCATGCGCCTTTTCTGGCTTCACTGGGTTTCATTGCCGTCTTCTGCGGTGCCACCAATACGCCAGTTGCCTGCTTCCTTATGGGCATTGAACTGTTCGGGTCGGGCGGAACCGTCTATATGTTCATCGCTTGCCTTGTAAGCTACCTGTTCTCCGGCCATTCGGGCATCTACACCTCCCAACGGATCGGAATCTCCAAGAGCGAGTGGGTCCGGATTCCCGAAGGTACCACGCTGGGAACCGTCAAACAGCTCCGCACAACAAAAAAAACGTCCGCTGAAGAGTAGCCTTCAAGCGGACAGTCTTTTATGTCTTCTTTTATGAGTTTTCCAGGGTTACCGTCTGCCCTGAGGCATGGGTAGCTTCCACAGCTTCCACTTTTGCCTCCAGCTTGCGGGTTTTTACCAGTACGGCCGCCACAAGGAGCATCACTCCGTTAATGACAAATACCCAGCGGATCGGAATGAACGCCCCGAGCAGCCCGCCGATAATCGGCCCGGCCATGGTTGCCAGCTGGGTCGCCGCCTGATTCAGGCCGAAAGCCCGCCCGCGGAAGCCGGGGTCAATCACCTGCACAATCATGGCATTTACCGATGGAAGCACACCGGCATAGAACAGGCCGTAAGCAAAACGCAGGATGGCGAATTCTACATAACCCGATACAAAATACTGCAGAATATTACCGATCCCCCCGCCGACCAGGCCGATGAACAAAATAAAACCGAACCCCTTGCGGCTGCCGAGCCTCCCCCACTGTGGAGCCATAATTACCGTGGCGATACCCACAGCGGAGAAAACGATGCCCGAGCTTAGGGAGGCGCTGTTCCGCGATATCCCCATGTCCAGCAGATAAATCGGCAGCAGCGGCTCCAATATCATTACAGAAAAGGTGGCCAGCCCCGCCAGCATCAGCAGCGTCATAAACGCCGGATTTGCTGCCGCCTCCCGGATATCATCACGCACATGCGATCTCGGCGCCGAACGGTCATAATTCTCTTCCTTGGCAAAAAAAGTGGCGATCAGTGCAGATACCAGCACAATCACCGCCGAGAACAGGAACGCGCTGCGGTTGCTCGAATAAAAGCTGACCACACCGCCGATCAGCGGGCCGATGATGCTCCCGGTGGCCCCGGCCGTAGACATAATGCTGAGCGCATAACCGGTCTTATCCTCCGGTGTGTTAGTGGCGACCATAGCAATGGCAGCGGGCACAAACCCCGCCAGAAGCCCCTGAAAAATACGCACAATAATAAAAACATATGGATCATGTACGAAAAAATTGATCAAATACAGCGCCGCAAGGCTGAACCCCGACCGAATCAGCATAGGCTTGCGCCCGTATTTGTCGGCGAGCGACCCCCAGTAAGGCGATATCAGCGCACTGGCAAGGAAGGTAATGCCAAAGCTGACCCCTGACCAGATTTCCAAATGACTCGTAACACCAAGCTGGTCGCTCAGGAAAATCGAGAGAAACGGAATCGAGATCGAATATGCCGTACTGCAAAAAAACACCCCTACCCAAAGCACGATCAGGTTCCGCTTCCATGAAAATTGCATGCTGCGCACGTCCCTTCTGTGTATTCTTGGAAGCATCATCCTTTCATTCTAACCCTCTTTCGGGGTTGTGCCAATCCCAAGGCGGCTTGCCGGACTTTGCAACAGTCGGGACAAACAGGGTATGATTAAGCGTGTAGGATCCGATATTCAAAGATCAAAGGAGCGATTGAGAACGTGAAGCGTACAAGAAAAAAACCTGTCATCCTGCTGCTGGTGACTCTCCTGCTGGTGATCGCCGCAGGCTGCGGCAGCAAGCCCGCGAGCAACAATGCGGCAAATAGCGGAACCAGCAATGCGGCGGGGAATGCTGCGGGCAATGCAAAGGACAATGCAGCAAGTCCTGCTCCCCAGGAGAGCGCTGCCGCAGCAACTGAAGGGGTGCCTTCGGCAACAGCCAGCCATCCGGTGGTTACCATAGAGATGGACAACGGCGGCATCATCAAGGCCGAGCTGTACCCAGAGGTCGCTCCCAATACCGTCAATAATTTCATCTCACTCATTCACAAAGGTTTCTATGACGGAACGATCTTCCACCGCGTCATTCCCGGCTTCATGATTCAGGGCGGCGATCCCGATGGCACAGGCACGGGCGGACCGGGCTACAGCATCGCAGGGGAGTTCACCGCGAACGGCTTCACCAATAACCTGCAGCACACACAAGGTGTACTGTCCATGGCCAGAAGCCAGGATATGAACTCCGGCGGCTCGCAGTTCTTCATTATGGCTGCAGCTTATCCGAGCCTGGACGGCCAATATGCCGCTTTCGGCAAGGTTACTGAAGGGCAGGATGTAGTAGATACCATCGTCAACCTGCCGCGCGACAGCTCAGACCGCCCGGAGCAGCCGCCGGTTATGAAGAAGATTACCGTCGATACGCTCGGTGTCACTTACCCGGAACCGGAGAAGGTTCAATAGACGTTAAGTTACTTCTTGCTGTCACTTTTAAGCGCAGCAATCAACGCAAAGGGCCTCTTTTCCCGGGTGGAAAAGAGGCCCTTTGATGTATCCGGCAATACGGCAAACCTAAGCTTCATCTTCTGCTGAGAACATGATGTCCGTCGCGCAGGAAGGTGCTGCGGCTGTTCTTCAGCAGGGAAATCCGCTCCTGGGCAAGATGATCCGCAGCGGCATAAGCGGGAATTCCGCTGGTAGCGGAAATTTCCAGGATGCGGGTGATGCTGTCATAGATTTTGGCGATCTGCTTGTATGCCCGATCCTTATTGTAGCCGTTCAATTCGTCCGCCACATTGATTACTCCGCCCGAATTAATCACATAATCCGGGGCATATACAATCCCCATCTTATGCAGAGCATCGCCATGGCGCGGTTCTTTCAGCTGGTTGTTGGCTGCGCCGGCGATCACCTTTGCCTGAAGGAGCGGCAGTGAGTCATCATTGATTGTGGCGCCGAGCGCGCAGGGCGCATAAATATCGCTTTTGACAGTGATAATGTCGGCAGGATCAACCGCTGTAGCTCCATAGGCTTCCACCGCCCGCTTTACGGCATCCTTATTGATGTCGGTCACGATCAGCCGCGCACCTTCCTCATGCAAATACTTGCACAGTGTGAAGGATACATTGCCGACACCTTGTACTGCCACTGTTCTGCCTTCCAGTGAATCGCTGCCAAACGCTGCCTTCGCCGCCGCTTTCATGCCTTGGTATACGCCGAAGGCCGTGGCCGGAGACGGGTTGCCCGAAGAACCGTAAGTCGCCGAGATCCCGGTTACATAGTCCGTTTCCTGATGAATGATATCCATGTCCGCTTCAGTGGTGCCCACATCCTCGGCTGTAATGTAGCGGCCGTTCAAGCCTTGTATGTATCTGCCGAAGGCCCGGAACATCGCCTCGTTTTTGTCTTTTTTGGGATCGCCGATAATCACGGTTTTGCCGCCGCCCAGATTGAGCCCGGCTACTGCATTTTTGTAGGTCATACCTTTAGACAGCCGGAGAGCGTCTACAATCGCGTCCTCCTCTGAAGCATAGGTCCACATTCTTGTTCCACCCAGTGCGGGACCCAGTGTTGTGTCATGAATGGCGATGATGGCCTTTAGCCCTGATGCCTTGTCCTGACAAAACAAAAGTTCCTCGTAATCGTCCCGCTCCATTGCAGCAAACAATTCCATTGGTCTCATTTCTCCTGTCTCTACTTTTTTACATGTTACGTTTCATAACAAAGCTAGTCCTTTTAGTGAATGTTGTCAATATATTTTATCGGTTTTAGATAAAAAGACCTTTATATCCCCCTCATATCCGACATTCATTTCACTTTGAATGTCAGGGTGAGGGGATGTCCGCCAAAAGTCGTTTCTGCCACGTTGCTAGGGTTGTCTTCACGCCGGAGGTTAATCCAGCTAATCCTAGTGTAGCAGAAAGCGCCGGAAACCAGAAATTAGCGATGCCGCCCTTATCTCCCTGACAACATGAAACAGGTACCTTCCATAATTAAGGAAGGTACCTGTTAGCAATGAACAGCCGGCATCGCCGTCCTCTTCAGGACAGGGATACCGGCAGGTTAAAGTCTTGTATAGTATAAGTGCACGGATGTCCGGCTTACGCCTGGAATCCGTTCCAATGCACAACGTCCTCCAGCGGCAAGCGGTTTGTCGGCCGTCCTTCGACCGCAGCTTTGCCAAGCGCGATCAGCATCACCGGGATGTAACGGTCTGAGATCTGGAACAGCTCCTTCAGTGCGGCAGCATCATAACCGCCCATAGGTACGGTGTCATAACCTCTCGCTTTGGCTGCCAGCATCAGCTGCATGGACACCAATCCGCCGTCAACCAGGGCAATGTCTTCCAGCTTCTCCTTCGGCATGCTGGAGTATCCTTCGCGGCTGCGTTTAGCCATGGCTGCAGCAACATCCTCAGGCATAAGTCCCATAGCGCTGGCTTCACCATAGATCGTCTCCGCGTTGCTGTAAGCTTCGGTATCTCCAAGAACAGCAATCATTGCCGAGGACTCGGTGGTCTGTGCCTGGTTGTGCGCGATAGGCAAAAGCTTGGCCTTGATTTCCTGATCGGTGATGACGATGAACCGCCAAGGCTGAAGATTGGAGGAAGACGGTGCAAGGATAGCCTCTGCAAGAATCTCCTTGATCTCCTCATCGGGAATTTTCCAGGAAGAATCATATTTCCGTACCGAACGCCGTTCACGGATCACCTTGCTGAATTCCTGTTCTACTTTTAATTCTGACGCCATAACTTAATCCTCCTCTTCCCTATCCAAATTGAGTGTCTGGTTTAACTGTGTCTTAATAGGCACAGTATAATTCATAAAAAAGCCCGCTGTCAACATCCCGTTCGCCGCACCAGATCCCCCAGCGTATACTTTTGCAGAATACCTAATGCACTTTGGTTCATTTCTTCGAGAATGTCTCCGCATGCAGACTTCATCTGCGCCCCAAAAGTGTTCCCGTACATGGTCTCAATCACCGCATTGCTCTGCAGCCCGTCGACCTCCATCGCGCGGTATATTTCCGCCAGCGTCAGCTCTTCCGGGGACCGGTTCAGCATATAGCCGCCATCCCGCCCTTCACGGGTCACCAGGATTTGCTCCTTGGTCAGCTTGGCCAGCGCTTTTCTCAGAACCGTGGGTTCTGTCGACAAATACCCGGCGATTTCACAGCTGGAACAGGTATTGCCCTCTTTACGGACCATAATGATAAGCGCCTGCAGCACCAGTACAAACGATTTATATGGAGGCGCTCCGCTGTTTCGTGTTCTGGTCATGTTTCCCCGCTCCTTTTGCACCATGTATGTAAGGTTTAGTATAGGGCGTCCGCCCGTTTTTGGCAAAAGAATTCAACATGCCTCTACCGATTAAATGGTGGAAATCTGCATTTCGGAAACGATGAACCAGCTTTTGGAGGAGCTGTCTTTTATGTAGACCTGAATCATATAATTCCCTTTCTCATTAAACGTGTAGCTGTAATTCGCCGATTTGAACCAGAAGCTGTCCTTCTTCTCTTTAATTTGCTGATTATCCACGACATCTGTTTTGTTCAGAGGATCAGTGATGGTGATCTTCAGATCGGAAATATCAGTTTTGAGATGATCCACCTGTACGAGAACGGAAAAAGTATTGCTCGCCGCGCTTCTCACCTTGCCAAAGATTTTCCCCTGGTCGTCCAGCAGCACCATGTTCACATTGGGCTTGTAAATCCGCACCTCTTGGGCAGACTCATCCCAGGATACTACCGCGTGCAGGCTCTCGGGCAGCTGCTCGGCGGGCAGGTAAGGCACTCCTTCCGACAGCAGGCCGGAATTCTTCAACAGCACATTATTCAGATATACAGCAATGTCCGATTTGCCCGTTGCGGCATACAGCAGGCTCCCCCCTGAGATGATCATCAGGCACATTGTAGCGAAGATCAGCTTTTTCAACGTCCTCATTCGTTATCCCCCTCTGAATAGTCCATGCTTATTTATACCGCCCGAATGGAAATAAGTTGCACTAATGTAAGCTGTAAAACGATGGCTGCCAAAAAACCGGCTGCGCGCCTCCCGTGAGGACGGCGCACAGCCGGTTGGAACTGTCTTATTTAATTAATAACAGATGACTGCCACATGCTGAAGCTGGTTTTTACAGCTTGGCAATGGTTTCGGTCAGCACCGGCACAATTTGCGATTTGCGGGAAACGACGCCTTTCAGGACCGCTTTGTTGTCGTCCAGCTTCACATTGTAGGCCTGCTCGACAGCCCCTGCCACGCGGCCCAGAGCCAAACCTACGGAGTCATTGTTCAAGATATCCGTAACGACGAACAGAAAGAGATCCAGGCCTTTGTCATCGATGATGGCTGTCAGGGCCGTTTCCAGTTCGGCTTGCTTGGAGAGCACATCATTAACATCCACCGCATTTACCTGGGCAATCTCCACTTTGTATTCACCCATTTTGAATTCCTTGGCATCCAGGGAAATCAGCTGAGCGATCGTTTTGTCGCTCAGGTCGGCACCGGCCTTCAGCATAGCAAGCCCGTAGCTGTCTGCGTCCACACCGGCGATTCCAGCCAGTTCGCGCGCAGCCGCCACATCCTGCTCGGTGCAGGTCGGCGATTTGAACAGCAGGGAGTCGGAAATAATTGCGGACAGCATCAGGCCGGCAATGTCCTTCGGAATAGCCACTCCGTTTTCTTTGTACAGCTTATTCAGGATTGTCGCTGTGCAGCCTACCGGTTCTGCACGGTAGTAGAGCGGATGAGCCGTTTCAAAATTAGCGATCCGGTGGTGGTCGATAACCTCAACGACTCGGACCTGATCGATATCATTGGCACTCTGCTGGCGTTCATTATGGTCAACCAGAATCACTTGGCTGGCTTCGCCTGCAACGTTCTCTACCAGGCGCGGAGCCTTCACGCCGAAGTGGTCTAGCGCATATTGGGTTTCTCCGCTGACTTCTCCGAGACGAACCGGCTCAGCATCCCAGCCCAATTCCTTCTTAAGCGCCGCATAGGCGATGGCGGAGCAGATGGTATCCGTATCCGGATTTTTGTGTCCAAAGATCAAAGTTTTTTCCATTTCCAATCTCCTTACTTTGTTTTTTGTGAGAATAATATACCATACATTGATAGGAGCCCGCCAGATTGCGGACAAGAACCCATGATTCATTAACCCCTATACCCGATAAAAGAACAGCCTGCCTGCGGAAATAAACTTGAGATTTTTCGAATTTGGGGATTGGCCGTGACTCCAGAGAATGTAGAAACTTATTAATTCTTCTCCGGTATTCCCCGCTTCGTCTTGGGCAACGGCTCAGGCACCGTTACGCCGTCCAGCGGCTCGTTATCCGAGAACAGCTCCGGATCGGCGATCAGCATCCGGCTCAGGATATCCGTCATCTGCACAGTCCCGCAGATCATCACAGGCGCATCTCCAAAGCTGGCTCTGCGGAGCGCTCCTCCCGTCTCCAGCGCCTGCTCCACCTTCCAGAAATGCTGGGACCAGGAGAGCCCGCAGTGCCTGCGCGAAGGCACTGAAACTACTTCTCCGCCGGGAGTTACCGTATACAGCTGCTCATGGCTATCCGTCATTCTGCCGGGAATATCCAGCCACTCTTCAATCCCGTGGATGAAGGTATTCCGCCGCAAATCTACGCCGAGCAGAAGAATGTCGGCCTTGCGGTCCAGCAGCTTGCCGTAGACCGATCCCCGGGCACAGGGCGTGTCCCACTGCTCGTCACCGGAGGTGAATTCCGCTGCATCCTTGCCCAGCGCAGCTACGGAATGGGTGGGATGCCACGAGCGGATCACCCCCGGCCGCTTACGGAACAGCTCCGGCAGTATTCCGACACAGGAGGGAGACTGCTGAACGGAGAACCGCGGATTATCCGCATGGATGTAAGACCAGGTATGTGTCGGCAGGACCAGCAGCCCTGGTCCCATATATTCAGACAGAGCATCCAGCACCGTGTCTGCACCTCCATGGACTCCGCCGATACTCTTCAGCGAAGAATGGACCAGCAGTGTTCCCTGAGGATCAATCCCCATTCCCTTAAGCTGCTCCATTAAGCTTGCTTGTGTATGTATCATATCAATCTCCTTTGCGGATAATGAAATTCATGCTTGCCAATTCTATCAATTACTATTAAAATGTAAGTAACTTAATATTATTCATTAACTTGATATCATGCTAACTATAATTTGCGGTCTATTGAAGCAATGTACATCAAACTTCAGGAGGAATTACTATGAGTTTAACATTAAAAGGCCTACACCATGTATCGGCTCTTACAGCCAGAGCCCCGGAAAACTTCAGGTTCTATACCGAGGTGCTCGGACTGCGGCTGATCAAAAAAACAGTGAACCAGGATGATGTCTCCGTCTACCATCTGTTCTATGGGGACGAGGCAGGCAATCCCGGCACTGAGGTTACCTTCTTCGAGATTCCGAACGCAGGGCGCAACCGCGACGGCAACAACAGTATTTCCGCGCTGTCGCTCCGCGTACCTGACGACAAAGCGCTGGAGTACTGGACGCAGCGGCTGGCGGAATTCCAGGTGGAGCATGATGAGATTCAGGACCGCGGCGGCCGCAAGACGCTGGCCTTCCGGGATCATGAGGGACAGCGCCTGATCCTTGTATCGGATGAGCACAACCAGGGTGTTGCAGGCGGCAAGCCCTGGGACAAAAGCCCGGTCCCGGCGGCATACGGCATCCTCGGACTGGGTCCGGTCCATTTGACCGCCGCGGCTGCAGATTCTTCCGCAAAGGTACTTGTGGAGCTGCTTGGATTCCGCCGCAAAGGCACCTATCCTTCCCCGGTTGCAGGACAGCCGGATGTCATCGTGTTCGAAACCGGCGAAGGCGGCTCCGGTGCGGAGATCCATCTGGAAGAACGCAACGATCTGCCGCAGGAACGGCTTGGACGCGGCGGTGTACATCATGTCGCCTTCCGCGTAGACAACGAAGAAGAGCTGAAGCAGTGGATCGGGCGAATCAGCAGCTATTCACTGCCGAACTCCGGTTTTGTGGACCGTTTCTATTTCCGCTCTCTATACTTCCGCGAGCCTAGCGGAATCCTGTTTGAGCTGGCTACGGACGGTCCGGGCTTCGCCACCGATGAGGATATCGAGCATCTGGGCGAATCCCTGGCCCTGCCGCCCTTCCTCGAAGATAAACGCCCGCAGATCGAGGCGCACCTGAAGCCGTTGGATACCCGGCAGCAGGGATAACAGCTTCCGTTTATATTTGCTTTGGGGTCGGCGAAGACCCTGGTGCAAGCGGAAGCGGCTCCGCTGTCCTCTGCAAGAGGCAGTTTCCGTTATAGCGCTCAGTAAATACAGCGTAAATTTAAAACAGCTGCGGCCTTCAGGAGGCGCAGCTGTTTTTTGCCGAAAGCAGATAAATCAGCTCTCCGAGAATGTGACGGTGAAGATATTGAAGCCCGGACGGGCGGTTGAGGCCTTGCCGGTGATGGACAGCGGGCTTGTCCCGCCAAGCCGGCCGGAGATTTTGACTGTGCTGGCAGTAACCGTCTGAGCTGCATTGTCCAATCTCTTAATCCGCACATATTCACTGTACACAAAGCCCATTGTTTCCAGGGTCTCCTGTGTGGAGTAGGTAAAGGCCGCCTTCTTCACTCCATCTGCATCCGTATCCAGTGTAGTTGCTATAACGGCATCCGCCGGAATTGGAAAATCCTTCGGCAGATTAACCGGCCGTTCCGTGCTCTCCACCGGAGGGGCAGCAGTCCCGGCACCCGTTCCCGGGGTTCCTCCGGCTTCGGCACCTTTGCCGATTCTCACTTTATAGTTCGCGGCATCGTAAGTTATCGGCACCTTCAGAGCACCGGCGACCGAACGGATCGGCAGATAGGTGATGCCTTCGTAGGTGATAGGCGTTAAAGTTTTCCCGTTGCCGTCCTTCAGCCAATAAGGGGTGCCGTCCACGACCACACCGATGCTGTGGTTCAGATAGGCTTTGATCTGCTCCAGCTTCGCTCCCGCATATACACCTGCCGTACCGGTTATCGTCATGCCCGCGGCAACCGCGGCGATCAGCCATTTTTTCTTCAATAGAATCCTCTCCCTGTCTATATTTGATGATAGAGAATGATTAAGTCATCTTAATATATTTAATCACCAGAGAAAGTTTTTAACCTGCCATACTGTTAAAACAGTGCATTAGCGGGTAATTTCCAGAAGCTCGGACAGCTCCCGGATCTCATAAGTCGGATGAATGCCCGGAGCGCCTTCCTTGCCCAGCGGGTTGAACCAGCACGTATCGATTCCGTAATTAATCCCGCCCTGGATATCAGAGGTCAGCGAATCGCCGACGATCAGCACTTTGCCCCGGTCAGAGATCCCCAGCTTGGCAAAAGCATAATCAAAAATCCCCCTCTCCGGCTTCTGACACCCGGCCTCCTCGGAAATAATGATCTGCTCAAAGGTGCTGCTCAGCGGAGAGCCCTGAATTCTGGACAGCTGCACATCCTTGATTCCATTGGTAATAACCGCAAGTCTGCACCCGGCCAGCTCCCGGCATAGCTCTACCGCTCCCTGAATAAGGAACGTCCCTTCTCCCAGAAACTTCAGATATGCTTCACTGAATGCCTCAGGGCTCAGGTCCAGCTTGTGCGCGGCAAACAGCCGGTTGAACCGCTCGACCCGCAGCACGGCAGAGGTGGTCCGGCCCTGTTCCAGATCCTTCCACAGTGCCGCGTTGATTTCCTTGTAGCTCGCAGCATAATCCTCAGCACCCGCCGGCAGTCCAAAATGGGCAAAAGCATTGTACAGCGCCCTGCTCTCTGCCAGCCCATAGTCAAACAAGGTATCATCGGCATCAAATAAAATGACCTCATATTTCATCTTTCGTTTTCCCTCCAATTTCGTGTCTCGTCGACAAGCAGCAGCCATTTGCGATATAATTCAGACAGGCCTTTTCAAAAAATGTAATGGCGGTGATTGTCATTTTTTATGTTCTAGCGTTTCTGGTGTCCTTTTGCATCGTCTATTTGCTGATTCCTCCGCTTGGCAGGCTCGCATTCCGGCTTGATTTTGTGGACAAGCCCCGGCAGGATGTAGAGCGCAAAATACATAGGGAGCCCATTCCGCTTACAGCCAGCTATGCTATATTCATCGGATTTTTTATTACATATCTGCTGTTCACCCGCGATTTCTCGCTGGGTACTCTCGCCTTGTTCATTGGCGGTGTGCTCCTGCTGACCATAGGCACGATTGATGACTGGTACAAAACCAAAGGCAAGGACTTCCCGGCGCTGCCGAAATTCATCGTTCAGATCGCGGCGGCGATTCTGGTCTTTCTGTCGGGCAATGCGTTCACCGGATTCATCAACCCCTTCTCCGGCGATTATATCTCGCTGCCGGTGATCCTGCAATTTGTGCTGACTATTCTCTGGATCTTCGGTGTGACTACCGTGATTAATTTCTCGGACGGCATGGATGGTCTGGCAGGCGGTCTGACCGCTATTTCCGCAGTGACGCTGTTCGTAGTTGCTTTGGCGAAGGGACAATCCACCTCGGCTATGATGGCGATCACTCTGGTGGGCGTCACTATTGCCTACCTGCGCTACAACAAAGCTCCGGCCAAAATCTTTATGGGTGACGCAGGGGCCACCTTTCTCGGCTACATCCTGGCCGTAATCGCGCTGGACGGGGCGTTCAAGCAGGCGACGGTGCTGTCCCTGTTCATCCCGATTCTCGCGCTCGGCGTGCCAATCTTCGACAATTTGTTTGTCGTCATCAAACGGTTTGTACAAGGCAAGTCCATTTATCAGGCTGATGCGACCCAGGTCCATTACCGCCTGCTCAAGGCCGGCCTGAACCAAAAGCAGGTCGTTGCCGTGCTATATCTGGCCAGCGTCTGCCTGTCGCTGTCTTCCATTATTCTGCTGCTGATTCAAATCTGATCGCGGCTGGAACGGAAGCAGACTGGCATTGACACAAGTTGGAGCGGGCAACGTGCTGAACTTTGCACTGGCTGAGACGGACAACAGCATAGCAGCAAAAACACCCTTGATATCTGAGATCAAGGGTGTTTTTATGAGGTGCTTTATATTACTTTGGATTCGCACGTTTCCCGCTAGGCGGGCGGATTCCAGGAGGATTTTTACCCTTGCTTTGTTTGCTTCCACTCAGACGTGATAGCATCAAGAAGTATGTGTAACAGGCGTACGTATGTAAGAAGGCGTACGTGTCTTTTAAGGGACTCCGTCTCCGTAGCAGGTTAAGTGGAAAAAGGGCAACTAATTTGTTCAAGCACCGTGCGTTCTGCAGACTAAGTGGATATAGGGCAACTAATTTGGCTAATTTTGCTCTAAACAAGGTAATCTAGCCTTATTAGGTTCCTTATTTCCACTTAAATCTCACGATTGTTGATTTGTGGGAGAATTAAGTTTCCTTTTTCCACCTAATCACCTGCTGCTGGGGAAAGTGATTTCTCCGTTTCCGGCCAAGCGGAGAAATCAAAGGTATTTTTACCCTTGATTTCCCCGTTCCCGGTCAGTCGGGCAAAATCAAAGGTATTTTTACCCTTGATTCCCCCGTTCCCGGTCAGACGAGCGAAATCAAAGGTATTTTTACCCTTGATTTCCCCGTTCCCGGTCAGTCGGGCTAAATCAAAGGTATTTTTACCCTTGATTTCCCCGTTTCCGGTCAGACGGGCCAAATCAAAGGTATTTTTACCCTTGATTTCCCCATTCCCGGTCAGACGGGCGAAATCAAAGGCACTTTTACCTTTGATTCCCCCGTTCCCATCATTAATTTCAGGAACCCTCCTGAATATACTCATACAACCTCCGGTAAATGGCGACGATCTCCGGCAGGGGCATACGGACCAGGCCGCTGGACGAGGGGGCGACGAACTCCCTCACGCCGTCTACGATAGGAGGCTGATCATCCTGAAAGCCCCAGTCCGCCTTCGTGCGGCGGCTGAATTCCGTATAGACGCCCTTGCCGACAAAGCAGGCGATCTCCGGCCGGTAGCGTGCAAGCTTCTCCCGGAGAATCTGCCGGCCCCCGGCATACTCCTCGCGGGTAATATCCTCCGCACCACGCGTCGGGCGGGCGACGATGTTGGTGAAGCCCATGCCCAGCCGGAGCAGTTCCCCGTCCTCTGAAGCATCATAGAGACGGGGCGTCAGGCCGGAGCGCTCCAGAATGCGCCAGAAATTATTGCGCGGATTAGCGTAATGATGCCCCACTTCCCCCGAACGGAGGCTGGGATTGAACCCGATAAAAACAATCTGCAAGCCGTGGTCCAAGTGATCCGGCACTTCATCCATGGTATATCCCTCCCTCATGTAGAAGCTGGCGGTACAATGCTGTCCTGCACAATCGTTTCGCTGCTCAAGCTTGGCAGTATGAACACCTACGACTCTTCCCGCAACGCAATACAAGCAGGTGGAATCGGCTCTGACAACCACACTTCATTGCCTGCATAATAGAAGGTCACTCCCAAATGTACAGCCTTAACTGTATCCACGGTCAGCAGCACCAATTTACCCCTGCGGCTCCCGGCCAGGCTGGCAAAATGGAGCCCTTCCGATAAATGTATATACTGCCGTCCCATCGGCAGCAGCCCTTCCTTGAAGATCGCAGGCAGCGCGGCCTGATGCGTCCCATGATACAGAACCTCCGGCGGGCTTCCCGGCTCATATGTAAGCTTGGCATGACTATGGCCATACCGCGCTTTTATACGGTCTCCCTCTATGGCAAAGCGCTGCTTTTCACTGTTCCGGACGACCTGGCGGATGTCCTCTTCGGTGATCCCTGCCCATTTCGGGGCAGCATGGATGACACGCTGCAGATCCTCCAGCAGACAGGAGCCGTCCTCAGGATCAAGCAGCAAGCCATACTCTGCCGGTGTATGCCGGAGCAGCTTGGTCATAAATTTGCTGAGCGAAACCTCAGCGGCATGATTTAACATTTTTGCACCTCGTTCCTTGCTATCTTATACATTCATTATTATAAAAATCCGGAATGGAACGGCCTGCTATATGAGTTGAACCGGGGAACTTAAAAACTTGGAGAACACAATAAAGCTCATAAGAGACTGAACCTAAGTGGAAAAAGTAAAACTAATCAGCTGAAATCCTGGCTACCGAAGGTTTTAGTGGGATTTTGTACACATAATTCATGTAACTTTTTCCCACATAGGATGCTCCATAAGCCGAATGAGTTCGAATAGTGAACCTTTTTCCCACTAACGGACTGCCCTCTTCATTGATTGTTCTCCCCGCCTACAACCGCGGATCAACCGGATCGGATTCGAGCGACAGGGCGGCAAGCACGCATTCATGCATCCGTTCCAACGGCTCCTTGCGGATAAAGCGTTCCACCGACTCTACGCTGAGGGCACATTCCATCAGGGCATGGCGCTCTTTTTTGCCGGTTTTGCGCAGCTTAAGCCGGGCCAGATTGTCCGGCTGCAGATAGTCCATCCCGTATATAATGTGCAGGTACTTGCGGCCCCTGACTTTGATGGCAGGCTGGATTAAGCCTTTGCCGCTGCGGACAATGAAGGTTTCCGGCTTGATCACAATGCCTTCATGCCCGTCCTCGGTCAGCTCCTCCCACCAGCGGATCACATCGGCTTCATCAGCTTCACTGGTGACCGTCCGGAATTCCGTCTCCATAAAAAGCGGCGACACTCCGGCCAGCTCGCGGCCATGCTCCATATGCCAAAGATGGCTCTGGTCAAAAAAAGTCCGCCCGCTGTGCGCCAGCGTATGGAACGGAGCGATCCGGACGCCGTCAAGGCCGCTGGTGTCCCAGCAGTACTGCTGAAACGCTTCACGGAATACACGGGCGTTCTTCAGCTTGCCCTCCATCTCCTGTACCCAGCCTGACACGTCGCGTCCGGCATTTTCCGCTTCACGCAGCTTCCCCAGGAGCTGCTCGCGGTCCATAGCAGCAGCTTCTGCGACATGCGCGTACTGGGTTGCGATCAGCTCGCGCGCCTTCAGGTTCCACGGGATGATTTCGGCGTCAAGCAGCAGCAGATCGGTATCATAGCGGGCCCAGTAACCGGCTTGGTGCAAGTCCGAGCTCAACCGGGACAGCACTTCCGTCTCGGTGTCCTTGCCAAAGAAGGCCCGGCCGGTACGGGTGTAAACCGTGCCGAGCGTAGGACGGCCCACATAGGGCACAGCGGCGGCTTCATCCCGGAACAGCAGCAGAACGGCGCGGCTGCCCATGTGTTTTTTCTCCGCCACCATAGTCTTAACGCCCTGGGAACGGTAGTAAGCAATCGCTTCACGGGGATGTTCCAGGTACGCTTCATCGGCGGATACCGCCGGTGCCGGACTCATCGTAGGCGGAATGTAGACAAGCTCCTCCATAGGGATGGTGAAATGGGACACCGTGTCTATCGCCGCTTTTACAAATTCACCGCGCACAGAAATTTCGCCGTAGGCGTCCGTCATGACAGAGTACCCTTCCACGAGCTTGCGGAGATTAGGCGGGGAAAACCTCCCCCGTTCCCAGCGGATCAGCGGGCTGTCCGGGTCCCGGGCATAATCCTGATAAGCCTTGACGCTGACAAACTTCTGTTCAGGATAGCGGTAAGCGGTCAAAGAACCGCCAAAAACCGCACCCTGGTCAATATTAACCGTATTTTTCACCACTGTCGGGTAAGGTCTTGGATCATGTCCCCAGACGATAAGCTCCCCGGATTCATGTTCTACATACCACTCCTTGCGCACAGGGGCTCCTGTGGCATCCAAGCCGTCTGTATCGCCGTAGCGGCAGAAATCCTGTATCCGCTTGGATTGCTTGCCGATATATTCATCCCGGATTCCGGCATGGGCAACAACTACACGCCGAACCCCCTCACGGCACAGCACCAGATGGCTGGGTGCAGAGAGCAGAAACTGCTTCAACTCCTCTCTTAGCGCATCCGCTTCCTCCCCGCCTGCTTCAAGGGCAAGCTGTGCAAGCTCCGCGGCGATATTCTCATCGCCATGGCCCAGGGTTACCTGACGGCCGCTAAGGTAGCGGGCAATCTTCCAGCCGTGATTGCTGTCGATCATGCGGGCGGTCCCGGCATCGCAGTGCTTTTTCCAGAATCTCATCGTATCCAGCGATTTCGGTCCACGGCTCATCACATCTCCGACGGAGATCAAAGTTCTGCCGTCCGGATGCCGGTAGAGTCCTGCATCATCCGGTGTATACCCCAGCCGTCCCAGCAGCTCCAGCATTTCATCATAACAGCCGTGAATGTCGCCGATCACATCCACTCCTGCACCAATTTCAGCGAGCAGCGGGTTCTTTTTGCGGATAAACTGGACGGATTCGGTTTCTTTGAGCATATAAGTGAAGTCGAAGCCTTCGTCACGCAATCCGCGCAGCGAACGTTTGAACTGGACGAACTGCTGCTTCACACGCTGTCTGCCGCGCGGCTGGTCCCGGCTTTTATCCCGCTCTAACAGGGTCTGCTCCGGCAGATCCAGAATCCAGGCAGCACAGGGGAGATCATGTCCGGCTGCCAAATCGATATACTTCCTGCGGTATTCCGGCTGCAGATGTGTGGCATCCACCACCGTCAGCTTGCCCAGCCGGCAGCGCATCGACACCACGGTATTCATCGCCTCAAAAGCCAGATTCGACAGCAGCTGATAATCTCCGTACAGAATGTCTGCTTCCTCCCGGGGGCGGCCTTTCCAGTCGATGTATTCAACATCCCCCACCAGTGTCCGGTAATCATCTGAAGAGACGATCTCCGTCTGCAGCAGTACACCTTCTTGCACCAGTCTGCGGAGCAGGGTCGTTTTGCCGCTGTTCGAAGGCCCGACGAGCACAACAATGCCTCCGTGCGGAAAAGGAATCACCCGCTGCCCTTCTTGTCTGTCAGTCATTACAACGTATCCTCCTTCGTAAATATGGCCATCTGCGTCGGGTATCCATAATCCTGCACGAATTCGCCAATCCCGCTCAGCCGGACGGAATAGTTATAAGCCTCAGTCCAGCGGGAACACCATGCGGCAAAAGCTTCCCGGCTCCACTCAAAACGGTGGTCCCCATGGCGCATTTCCTCCTGATCCATCTCATATACTTCGTTGTATTCCTTGTTCGGTGTAGTAATAATCAGCGCCCCAGGAGCATATTCGTGAAAAATCGTCTCCATCACCCGGCCAAGCCGGTATTCATCAATATGCTCGATAACCTCGCAGAGAATCATCACATCCTTGCTCCGCAGCGATTCATCGTAATAGAACAGCGATCCCGTCACCGGCTCCGGTACAGGAACACCAGCCTTTCCCTCCAGCCTGGCGAAACGATCCATCGCCCGCAATTGTGCCGTGGCGGAAGGCTCCACCGCCTTAATCTCGCGCACCCCCGGCACACTGCTGAGCCTCGCGGAGAGTTTCCCTTCCCCGGAGCCGAAGTCCACGATGCTGCGCCTCAGCGAAAGATTCTCCACCACGTCCGCGATCGCGGCATAACGCAGATCATTCAGCCTGACCTTTGGTGCTGCGCCAGCCTCGGCCGCAGCTGCTGCCACCCGCGGGAACAGGGCTTCCTTTTCAGCCGTCTCAGCCATTTCTCCTGATGCTTCATCCGGCGCCTGAGTCCCTTCCAGAGGATCGCCACCGGACGTCAGACTCTCATATTGCCGGATGGCATCAGCAAAACGCAGGGTGCGCTTCAGAATCAGCCCGCGCTGGGGATGATCCTCCAGCCATCCTTCCCCGTAACGCCTGATTTTGTCCACCTCATCCTCGCTGATGTAGTAATGCTTGTAGTCATCCAGTGCAGGAATCAGCACGAACAGCTGACGGAGCGCCGTCTGCAGCGTCTGCATCCCCTTAAGCCTGATATACCGTACAGAGCTGCGGCTCTTCAGATCAAAGGTATAGCCGGCATGCCCGCGCTCCAGCATTACCTCATAGCCCAGAGCAGTGAACAGCCCCTCCAATACCACATCCGGCAAATTGGATGCGACAGGCCCAAAGGTCAGCTCCAGGGCCAGCTTCCGCTCAACCCACGGCAAGTAAGCTTCCTTCGTTTTGCCGTTCAGCGCCGTGCCGAGCGCGGAACGGATGTAGGTGCAGAACAGGCTGCTCACCACAAATTCACGGTCATTGATATACTGCGTAATATCATTGTGCGCCGAAGAAGCGCCTTTTACCAGCTCAACCGGGTCCGGCGTAACAAAAATAACCGCTTCCGCTTCTTCCTCCGAAGAGGCGGTGAAGACGATGCGCACCCGGGCATCTTTTTCCATCCGGTCGTACAGGTTATTGGGATTTTTGGCCAGCAGGCGGGACAGCATACCCGCCCCCGCGCCAGCCGCTCTAATGATTAAATGCATAGAGTCCATCTCTCCTTAACGTCACTTGATTTTCTCTCTACGGGGTTCAGCGGCTCTCACCGCCCCATACCTCAAGCAGTGCGGAACGAAACAGTTCATCCAGCACGTTGTCTTCTACCCCGTTCCCTGATCCAAACCGGGCCGCACTCTCTTCAAAATGGCTGATCTGCTGCTCCAGGTACTTGTTAATACCCTCAATCCGCGGCTCCAGATTCAGCTCATCGCCTGACATTTTGCGGACCAGCAGCCTATCGACCGTTTCTCTCAGTTCGCTGCCTTCAGGAATCAGGTCTTGTACCAGCGTGGTGAAGTCGAGGGGCGGCACCTCCTGATATTTCTCAATCCAGGCGCTGGCCAGAAGCGGACGGAGAACATAGAAGTACTTCTTGATCTTGACCTCGCTGCCTTGCAGGTAAGTCCGGTAATTTCCCCGGGCCATGTGAAGATAATGATACACACAGGATTTGGGCGAAAATCCTAGCGGCGACAAGCTGCGGATACTCTCCGCCACAGTGTAGTTCTCTTCATATCGGATCGGAGATTGCAGCCACTCCAGCAGCGGCGGGTTGGATTTGCGGAAAAGGATAAGCCCCTTTTTCAGGTCCCATCCGTTGATATCCAGCAAGTTACTGATGGGTCGTTCAATAACATCCCGCTGCTCGAAGATCGACAGGTACGCTTCCGGGCGCCGCAGATAAAGGAACCGCACATCATAGTCACTGTCTTTGGAAGGGAACCCCCAGGCCCTGCTGCCGGATTCACAAGCATACAGGATACGGACATTCTCCTCCGCTTCGATAGCACGAAGCTCGCGGATAATGGATGTATGAATATCTGACATTGTGCATCTCTCCTTTTCTTGTCCACAACAAAATACAAAAAAGCCATGGACTCCATCGTCCATGGCCAGTCTGCCGCTATGCAAATTCAGGCATATGATTACCGGAAAACAACTATATATGCTGCTGCCGGAAATACAGAAACCGCTGCAAAGGCTGACCTTCCAAACGAGGCGGACCGCTGAACAGGAAACATATTGGGATTATGAGGGTACGAATGTTTTCTTTGTTCATTCATCTGGCCCTGACCTCCTAAAGTTTGTGAATGTTAATATTTCCAAAAGCATAATTCAAGGTTCCAGGTTTTGTCAACCTGAACTGATGTCAGCACACACCTCACCCTGGGCAAAAAAGAGTGCCCCCGCCGGAACAATTACCGGACAAGGGGCACAGGGGAAAGGGTACTGCAATTACATCCCATTTTACGGAAGCAACGACTTCAGACCTGGTGTTATATCCTTCGCGTGTAATGCTGCATAATCTATTGATCCGTTTTTATAATTCAGCTTGACCAGATAATCGCCATTCTTACCCTGAAAGTTACGCTGGCGGCTCAAAATATCATTGATCAGTTCCGCGCTCTTAACCATAGCCGTACGGTTCTCATTGCGGGCCAGCTCCAGATGTTTTGGGGCGTCGAACCGCTCCCCCTCCGGGAGCTTGCCGGCATAATCATCCTTGATCAGCTCGGCAGATAGGATATCCGCTGCTGTAATACGGACTTTGTCCGCATATCCTTTTTGAACCAGCCAGCTCTCTAATTCGTGAAAGGAAGGTTTCCAGTCGTAGCTAAAATTGAACCCATACCCTTTATAACCCGGCTTGCTGTTTAATTGTATGGACGCTACCGGCTTCTGATCCCCAATCTGGTCTTCATAGCTCATATTCAGGATTTCCTGCTTCAGTAACCCGTTAAATTCCTTAATCTCTTGCGGATCAGAGATACTGACAGCCTTAGCATCGTTAATGGAACCAAGGCGGATGCTCTCTACGTCCTCATCCAGCTGGTAAAGCCCATATTCATTCTGTTTGAAGCCCCGGCTTTCCATCACAGCCTTCATCTCCGGTTCAAACCCTCTGCCCGGTATCCAGTATTGACGCACCAGCTTCCGCCCGTTGTCCAATTGATAGACAAGAGTGAACATTTGGGTCCCCTGGACATAGCTATCTGCCGAATCCGTTATTTCCGGACGCACGGTTACAAGGGTATGATGAAGCCTGCGTACAGCTTCGATATACTCTTTATCGTTCGTATAGATGTCGGGTTTATCCAATGGGGCGTCATGATCCACATCCGAAAAATTTGCGTTTGCACTGTAAGAGTACACCCTTCCATATGAATCATCGTTGTACATCCTGTAATTACTCCCGGCATACACTCCAGTGATATGTTCCGCAGCCGGCACCCGGTCCTCATATCCGGTTAATCCGGACACCGGGATGTAGACCAGCAAACCCAGCAGTACCCCATAGACCGCAAATTCCAGCGGTACTCTGCGGGACAGGATCTGCCAGGTTTTGCGGATAATCATCTCTGCCGCGATATAGCCAAGCAGCGCCCCTACAAGATGGCTGCAGAGAATCCAGCCCACCTGATGCGGTTTAACGGCGGCAAAATACGTCCCCGCCAGGAGCATCGCACACAGCATAACCCCGGCTTTGAACAGCGGGTTGAAATAGGTGAAGGCAATCGCCTGACCGGACTTTTCCGCGCTGCGCTTGCGGTACAATATATAGGAAAAGACGATGAACACAAGCGACAACGCGCTGTACGCCCATAATTCTCCCGTACTGAAGGGCTCTTCCCCCAGAACAATAAGATGTAATAAAGGCGACCAGATCAATCTGTCCTCACTGAGGCCAAACGATTCCGGGTAACCATAGAGATACATGCTGAGATGGAGATTGACAAATTGAATCAGCGCCGCCGGAAGGATCAGCAGAATATAAATGATAATTCCCTGGAGAACAGTTTGTCCCGTGCAGATGCCGACAAAAATGCTGAACACAAAGAGAAACAGCGTAAGAATGCTGACCGTCAGGCACCAGTTCCAGATCTCCGTTCCATGATAAATGTACATGTTTCCGTTCATCGGAGTAACAATTGCCGTGACTGCAGCAGTTAGCCATACCGGCAGCAGCAGCAGTCCTAATCCGCTAGCCAGATGCGCCGTAAGCAAATGCTCCCTCCGCAGCGGAAGGCTGTGCCACAGATCGGAAGCCCTTCTGGACTGCAAATAGCGGAACAGGAACAGCCCGGCAGCTGCCGGCAGCGAGATGATGAACAGCATTTGTATATTCCCGCCCACGCGGAACAGGGTATCTATCTTCTGCGGATCTGCACCCGGATAATTGTTCATGAAGAGCTGCAGCGGAAGCGAGAACAGCAAGCCCAAGGTATAGATGATTCCTATCCAGCCGTGCTGGCGCAAATTCTGGCGGATAACACTGCTGTTAAAGAAGTATCGGCTGCGCATCATACCCGGCATCCCCCATTTCATAAATAAAGATTTCCTCCAGTGTCAAGGGAAGCAGATCGAACACGTATGGCTCATAGACGTGGATCACTTTCGAAATCCGCTCCCGGTCGCCTTTTACGATATACAGATCCACGCTGCCCCGCCGCTCCTGATGGAGAATTTGCAGCTTGGCCGCCAGTGCCGCCGCATGACGCTCATCACGAAAAGCTACCTGAACCTTATGCGTATCCGCCTTAAGATCATCCAGATCCTTCTCGACCAGCATCCGGCCTTGGTGCATAATGCCGACATGGTCACACAGATCCTCGATCTCCCGCAGATTATGCGAAGAGATCAGCACGGTCAGCTCCCGCTCGGCGACCTCCTGGAACAGAAGATTCTTGATCTGGCGGCGCATTACGGGGTCCAGACCGTCAATCGGCTCATCCATAATCAGCACATCCGGTCTACAGCTTAGCGCAAGCCAAAAGGCCGCCTGGCGCTGCATGCCCTTGGAGAAACGGCTTAGCTTGCGTCCCATATCGAGCCGGAATACCGTGCCCAGCTCCTCAAAACGTTTATCGCTGAAGCCCGGATAAACCGAACGGTAGAAGGCTGCCATCGTCTTGAGCGAGGCCTGCGGGAAGAAGTACGGGCTGTCCGGCATAAAAATGAGGCCCTGCTTCACCTGCGGGCTCTCAAATACCGGCTGGCCGCCGATCTTGACGGTTCCTTCCTCAGGCCGGTAGATGCCGGCAAGTGTTTTCAGCAGGGTGGTTTTCCCTGCCCCGTTTGAACCGAGCAGGCCATAAATGGCCCCTTTATGTACCGTCAGCGACAGGCTGTCGACAGCCTTTTCTCCCTGAAAGCTTTTACTGACTCCGCGTATTTCGATCATGGCTATTCTCCCTTCTCTCTCTGCTCCAGCACCTGACGGTACAATGCCCCAATTTCATTTTCGGTAAATCCGAGATAGACCGCTTCTGCCATCAGGCGCAGCAGCTCTTCCCGGAGTCCTGCTCTTTTGCTCTCGTTCTGTCCCTGCTGCAGCGGAGCCACAAAGCTCCCTTTGCCCTGTAAAGAATAGATATAGCCTTCCCGCTCCAGTTCACGGTAGGCCTTCTGAATGGTATTGGGATTCACTGTAAGCTGTGAGGACAAGGTTCTTACCGATGGAAGCTGCTCATCCGCGCGCAAAATCCCGTGCATGATCAGCTCCTTGACCTTATCGTTCAACTGCTCGTAGATCGGCTTACGGCTGCGGACATCCAATTCGAACATAACAGTCCTCCTTTCGTGTGCTGTATCCGGCAAACATTCCATATAGATTGAACTTGTGATTTTTCTATTTCGGGATAGGTCGTGACTACAGAGAATGTTTGGACTTCCGGCCACTGCCCATCTGCAGATTTCTTGATTAATACCGTTGTTTACGGTGGAAATCCGCAGACAAAGGCGGACGCATTCGCTCCTACAGTTCCAAACTTCTCTTCCGCCACTTTTCCCTGTTTATATATTTTCAAGTTCAACCTGTATAGTGTATTAACTGTACTACTATTATTAATACAGTATTATACTGCTGTCAACATAAAAAGAAGCGGCTCCGCAAAAGAGCCGCTTAATCTTTTCTGAGCTGGAACTACCGCTCCAGCACCGCCGGTTCAGCAACCGCCGCCGGCTCCTCGGGCTTGCGCCGCTTGTCGCTCAGGAGCGCGAACAGTATTCCCGGAATCATCAGCAGGCCGGCAAAAACAAAGGTCCGGCGGAATCCCTCAACAGCCGCCTGCTGCATCCCGTTCCCTGCTTGAGACAAGAGCAGCTTGGCTTCCCGGAATTGATTGGCGCTGTCCGCTGCAAAAGCCTTTTGTTCCGCAGGCGGAAGCTTTGCCGCAGCAAGCTCTACCGCATGTACCACGGCTGCCGCAGGATCAGCTTTGCCGCTCTTTCCTCCCATCGGCGCAGTCCCCTCCTTACTGATGGAAGCTACTGCTTCCGCCAGAACATTTTTGACAAGGGGCTGCAGCTTAACATCTGCCTGAACGGCCTCAGACAGGTGAGTCCCCGCCTTCCCCAGCTCACTGTCCATGTTATGCTGCAGCACAGTCACTATAAGAGCTACCCCAATGACGCTGCCCAGCGACTTCGCCATATTGGTGACTCCCGAAGAAATGCCCACCTTGTCATCCGGAACATTGCGGACGGCGGAAGACATCACCGGCGCCATCGTAAGGCCTATGCCGACACCTGCCACCAGCAGGCGCACCACCACCTCCGCCACCGCCGAGTCAGCGTGAAGCCCGCTCATGGAATACATCGCACCGCCCGTGATTACGATGCCTGCTGCAGCGAACAGATGGCTGCCGTATTTCGCGGACAGCGGCCCGGAAACCGCCGAACTGACGATTGAGCCCACAGCGACCATGGACAGCACAAGCCCGGCCCTTAGTTCAGTCATCCCCATCATCCGCGTCAGGAAGAAGGAGGTCAGCAGGGAAAGATTCATCAGCGCCGCACCGACAATCAGCAGGGTCAGGGAAGCATTGTTGAAGGTGCGTATCCGCATCAGCGACAAAGGCAGCATAGGCTTCTTCCCTTTCCACTGTGTGAGGATGAACAGCAGCAGGAACACTACTCCCGCACCCAGCAGCGCAAGGGTCTTTCCTGAACTCCAGCCATAATCCTGCACCTTGATCAGTGCGTACGTAATGAAGAACATCGCACCGGTAATTCCAAGGGTTCCTCCATAGTCAATTGAACGGCCTGCGGTATCATCCCGCGATTCCTTAATAAAGACAGCCGTCAGCACAATGCTAAGCACACCCAGCGGCACGTTTACAAAAAAGATCCACTCCCAGCTCAGGTTCTGCGTCAGAATCCCGCCAAGCGCCGGACCGCTCGCCGCAGCCACCCCCGAGACGGCTCCCCATATGCCAATAATCAGGCCATGCATCTCTTTGGGAAAAGTGGTCGTGGTCAGAGGAATGGTGACCGGAACAATAATAGCCCCGGCCAGACCCTGGATCACCCGCAGCAGAATCAGCATCCCCAGGGATGTTGCAAACCCGGCAAGCAGAGAGGTCAGAGTAAATAGAGCAACTCCAAAAATAAACACTTTCTTGCGGCCAAATTGATCAGCCAGCCGGGAAGCAGTCAGGATGAACACGGCAAAAGCCAGGTTATACCCGTTCATCACCCAGGAAATCCGCGACACACTCCCGCCGAAATGGCGCGTCATCTCCGGCAGGGCGATATTAATAATCGTCGTATCCAGCAGCGCCATAAAAAATCCAAGTACGATTGCTGTAAAAGATAAAGCTCTGCGCATTCTTACACTCATTTTCATCAGCCTCCAAAGACCCTCTAAAATATGAACTTCAGTTCATGTTTTTGATTATATGAACTATAGTTCATATTTGTCAACCATTAAATATGAACTTTAGTTCAACATTTATTGACAGCCTGAATTCCCTCCTCTACAATCAGTACTACAAGGGGGAGCAATCTGACATGAGTGATATGGAAGACAAGATCAGAACACCACGGCAGGAACGCAGCATCCGGACCAAGGAGGCTATTGTCCAAGCCGCCATGAAGCAGTTTTCGGACAAGGGTTTCCATCAGACCAATACCAAGCAAATCGCAGCGGCGGCCGGAGTATCGACTGGCAGCTTCTATTCCTATTTTGTGGATAAAAGAGCGGTTTTCATCGCTGTGCTCAAGAACTATGGTGCAGATCTTCTGGCCCGGATTGACGCTTCGATGTCAGAGATCAACTTCTTAACCATCGACCGCTCCGAGCTGATCATGCATCTGGTCGACACCCTTCTGATCTCCCATGAGGCCTTTAAAGGCTACCATAGAGAGCTGACCGTCATGTACCACAGCGATGAGGAGATTAAGCAGTTAATGGATGCACAGTATGAAGCAGGCCGCGTCAGAACACTCGAATATCTGCAGATGGGACAGGATGAGCTAAAAACAGAAGACATGGAGGCCGCTTCTGTGATCGTGTTCGAAACGGTAAGCGCCATCGTTGACGTTATCTCCTTCTCCCAGCAGCGTATTGCGACTGAACGGCTGAAATCCGAGCTGGTACATATGATCGTAAGTTATTTGTACAAATGACGCGGCTCAGGCGCGCATTCTGTTGCACTTTCTGCAGCAGAAGTTCTCATATATCGGTCGAAAAGCTCAATCTATTGCCCGAAGTTTAATCATGCCAAAAACCAACTAATCCACAACAAAAAGAGCAAGCAGCGAGGATGATTTCACCTCAAAGCTTGCTCTTTTGGTATCCTGACAATCGTTAACGTTTGTCCTTCCAAAAATTCACCGGCTCGATATCCTTCGTGATAATCTCGAAGGTGTAGCCTTCTTTCTTCAGCGATTCCAGCAGGCGCGGCAGCACCTTAAGTGTTGCTTTCTGGTCATGCATCAGAATAATGGGACTGGTTTTGGACTTATGCAGCTTATGCACCTGGCCCATTACGGTATTGTAGATGGTAACACTGTCTTCTTTATATTTCCAGTCATCGGAATCCACGTTCCAGTCCCACAGGTGATAGCCTTGACCCAGTACTTTGTCTCTGAAGGTTTTAGTGAAATACGGCTTGCTGCCATATGGAGTACGGATCAGGGTTGTGCCGGTGCCGGTAATCTTCCGCAGCACAGCGTTGTCCCCGTTCATTTCAGCCAGCGCGGCAGAGGCAGAAGCATAGAATTTCTCTTTGCGGTGCGTCATGCCGTGCAGTCCGAACCCGTTCCCTTCTTCCACGATCCGCTTAACCTGGGAAGGATAGCGGTTCATGTTCGGTCCAAGCATAAAGAATGTAGCCTTGACCCCATACTTGTCCAGAATGTCCAGCAGCTCAGACGTTGTAGCAGACGGGCCGTCATCAAAAGTCAGATACAAGGTTTTTCCCGGCTTCGCCGCCGGCGGATTCTGTGCAGGTTCCGCTGGCGCAGGCGGCGCCAGTTCTTGTTGGTACTTGCTTACGAACGCAGTATCATCCAGTGTAGCTGAACCATCCTGGACACGGAGTAAATATTTATCCGGTTCAAAGGATATTCTATATCCTAGGTAAGCGCTGATCTTCAGCGGGACCATCAATGTTCCATCCCGGAGAAATGTGTCTGCCTTGGCAATTGTCCCATCCTGAAGCCGGGCTCCCTCATTGTTCCCCAGCAGACGGAGTGTGCGTCCCCCGCCATCCACCTGAATGCCATCCGGAAGACCGGTGAGGGTCCACTTCAGCTCAGTTGCCAAAGCGCGGAGCGGGACATAATAGGTGCTTTTTTCCGAAATGGCTGTGATTCCGGTTAAGGAGTCGTTCACCCCAAGCTTCAAAGATCTGTTTGCTCCCGCTGCACCTGCTGTGGTTTGCAGAATTCCGAAGCAAAGAAAAAATGACATGAATAATAGCACTACTTTTTTGATAGGCACGTGAAACAATCCCCAATCTATGTATATTTACCTACTACTTTAGCATAAATAGATATAACGTAATTTGAGAGATTGTAACCATGAGCACAAAAAATTGTAACTGTTTCGCTATGAGAAATGACATATCGTCATTTTTTTCAGAAAGCAATCAAATTTTATCGAGTGCTGTCACAGCAAGAAAAAACCGCAAAATCAGGATGTTTTCAGCTTAAATAATTGTGACGAAAACAGTAACAATTGTGAAATCGTGAACAAAATTTGAACTTTCTTAAAATAACCTTAAGGCGCACCGTTACTGTGATCTTTATCATACATTAAGATTCTTGTAACAATTTGATCACATATATTTAACCGAATGTACATTTTTAAGGACTATTGTGTATTTTATTACAAAATATGTATTTTGCATTATGGGTAAGTAGTTCTTACTATAGATACAGGTTAATGTTTGCCCGCAACGATCGGCGAATGAAAAGAACTATTGAAGGAAGGAGTTCTATATGAAAAAAAAGGGACCGTTATACGCTTTGTTTCTCAGCCTCATCCTCCTCCTGCCGGGATGCAGTTCACTCACCGTTCTGAACCCGAAGGGGCCGTCTGCCCGAACTTTATCTGACACCATTATCCTTTCCATTCTGGTTATGCTTGGTGTTCTGGCGGTTGTCTACATCTTATATATCTTTGTGCTGGTAAAATACCGGGCCAAGAAAAGCAATGAAGGATACATTCCAGAGCATGAGGAGGGCAATAAGGTCCTCGAAACGATCTGGATCGTCATCCCGATCATTATCGTGGCCTTCCTGTCCGTCGTGACGGTCAAAACGACCAACGCCGTCGAGAATCAGGCCAAAGAGTATAAAGACCAGACTCCGCTGGTTATCTACGCCTCTTCCTCCAACTGGAAATGGCATTTCAGCTATCCGGAGGAAGGCATTGAAACCGTAAACTATGTGAATATGCCGGTTCACCGGGCAGTAGAGTTCAGAATGTACTCATTCGGTTCCATTACCAGTCTGTGGATTCCGCAGCTTGCCGGACAAAAGTACGCCATGAGCGACATGCTCACAACGCTTCACCTTTCCGCAGATACAGAAGGCTCTTATATGGGCAGAAATGCCAACTTTAGCGGTAAAGGCTTCGCCCACATGGAGTTTGAAGCGCTGGTCATGAGCAGTAAGGATTACGAGGACTGGGTGAAAGAGGTCAAGGAAACCGCTCCGAAGCTTACGGAGAAGGAATTCAAAGGCCTGCTCGCCACCGATTATCTTGGACGCAAAACCTATTCATCCACCCATCTTGAATTCAGCCCTCCTCCGGGAGAACACAGCGAGCATATGAGCGGCGGCGGCAAAGAGATGGATATGGATAATGGTAATATGGACCATCAGGACAATAAGGAAATCCATCCTTCACCGGAGCCTTCCAGCGAGACGGAGTTCGACAGTCAACCGAATCCCGAAGTCGAACAGCCCCTGCCAAGCTCACCGGTGGATGAACATACACACGACAGCAATTCTTAATGACATGCTTGAAGAAACAACCTGAAAGGAGCCACCCTAATGGATTTAGAAAAGTTTAAGGTTCACGGCGAACCCTTAATATATGGAGCCATGATCAGTATCGCACTCGCTACCATCGGGATTCTCGTCGGGCTAACCTATTTTAAAAAATGGGGCTACCTCTGGCGCGAATGGCTGACCACGGTTGACCATAAGAAAATCGGTGTCATGTATATCCTGGCCGCCCTGCTCATGCTGTTCCGCGGCGGTGTAGATGCCATGATGATGCGTCTGCAAACGGCAGCGCCGGAAATGAAATTCCTCGATGCGCAGCATTATAATGAGGTCTTTACCACCCACGGTCTGATCATGATCCTCTTCATGGCCATGCCGTTTATCATCGGTCTGATGAATGTAATCGTACCGCTGCAAATCGGCGCCCGCGACGTGGCCTTCCCGCGCCTCAACGCCGTCAGCTTCTGGCTTTTCTTCTTCGGGGCCATGCTGCTTAACATTTCCTTCGTCATCGGCGGATCGCCGGATGCCGGATGGTCAGCCTACTTCCCGCTGGCGAGTCTGGAGTTCAGTCCGACAGTCGGGAACAACTACTATTCCCTGGCGCTGCAGATTTCCGGTATCGGGACTCTGATCACAGGCGTCAACTTTATCGTCACCATTCTCAAAATGCGCGCTCCAGGCATGAAGCTGATGAAAATGCCGATGTTCACCTGGTCCGTGCTCATTACGAACGTCATTATTGTCTTCGCCTTCCCGGTACTGACCGTGGCGCTTGCGCTGATGATGTTCGACCGCCTCTTCGGCTCCCAGTTCTTCACAATGGCCAACGGCGGGATGGATATGCTCTGGGCCAACCTGTTCTGGGTTTGGGGCCATCCGGAGGTATATATCGTTATTCTTCCGGCATTCGGTATTTATAGCGAAATTATTGCCACCTTCTCCAAAAAGAACCTGTACGGCTACACCTCCATGGTGTTCAGTATGCTGATTATCTCGCTCCTGTCCTTCCTGGTCTGGGCTCACCATTTCTACACCATGGGGCAAGGCGCAATGGTCAACAGCTTCTTCTCGATAACGACCATGGCGATCGCAGTGCCGACAGGGGTAAAAATATTCAACTGGCTGTTTACGCTCCGAAAAGGGCGAATCACCTTCACTACACCGATGCTGTACACCCTGGCATTTATTCCGATCTTCACCATCGGCGGGGTGACCGGTGTCATGCTGGCGATGGCCAGTGCCGACTACCAGTACCACAACACCATGTTCCTGGTTGCGCATTTCCACTACGTGCTGATTCCGGGGGCCGTGTTCGCCGTTATTGCCGGGTTCCACTACTGGTTCCCGAAAGTGTTCGGCTTCCGCCTGAACGAACGGCTGGGCAAGCATTCCTTCTGGTGGATCGTGATTTCCTTCAATGTCACCTTCTTCCCGCTGTTCTTCCTGGGACTGATGGGTATGACGCGGCGCATGTACACCTATTCCGAGGAGTCAGGCTTCGGTCCGCTCAATATGCTGTCCTTCGCGGGCGCGGTAGGTCTGGCGATCGGCTTCGTGCTTCTGGTTTACAATATCTACTGGAGTACACGCTACATGCCGAGAGACACCACAAGCGATCCTTGGGATGGACGCACACTCGAATGGGCTACGCATAGTCCAATGCCGGTTTACAACTTTGCGGTTGTGCCGAAGGTTACGACAATGGATGCCTTCTGGAATGCCAAGCAGAACAAAACACCGCTGTTCGAGGACAAAATCACCAAGATTCACATGCCGAGCAATACCGGCAAGCCGTTTATCCTGGGTGTGATCTTCTTCTTCCTCGGATTCTTCCTGGTCTTCAGCATGTGGATTCCTGCGATTGTTGCCGGAGTGGGTGTGCTGATTATGCTGGCAGCCATGTCCTTTGACCGTGATCACGGCTACTACATCTCAGTGGATGAAGTTATGGCTACAGAAAAGAAATTGATGCGGGGTGAGACTGTATGAAAATAGATGCGTCCAAGCCGCTGGAATACTCTACAGAAGAGAACAGCAATAAAATCTTCGGCTTTTGGGTTTTTCTCGGAGCTGAAATTCCATTGTTCGCCACCTTGTTTACGGTATACTTTGTCATGGTGGACCGCTTTGCCAGCGGCCCGAGCGGAAGTGAACTGTTCGAAATCGGCCCGGTGCTGATTGAAACCTTCCTGCTCCTGACCAGCTCGTTCACGATCGGTCTTGCAGTTCACGCCATGCGTCTCGGCTACAAAAAAGCGATGATGGTCTTCATGGCCCTCACGCTGCTGATGGGTCTGGGCTTTATCGGCATTGAAATTACCGAGTTTGTCACTTATGTGCATGAAGGAGCCACGCTGCAGACCAGCGGCTTCCTATCCAGCCTGTTCGTCCTGCTGGGAACGCACGGGGCGCACGTCAGCTTCGGCTTCCTGTGGGGAACGGCCATTATGATTCAGCTGTGGCGCCAGGGCATCAACCCGGCTACAGCCAACAAAGCATTTATCTTCTCACTGTTCTGGCACTTCCTGGACGTGGTCTGGATCTTTATCTTCAGCTTCGTCTACCTGAAAGGACTGATGTGACATGATGAAGCAACTGTTTCCAATTCGCCATGTGATGGGTTATCTGGCCTCTCTGGTCCTTTCCGCCGCAGCGTTGATCGTTATCTATGGTGATCTGTCCAAGGGCGCTAATATGGCCGTACTGCTGGTCACAGCCATTATCCAAGCTTCCCTGCAGCTGTTCGTGTTCATGCACATCGGGGAATCGGCAGATACCAAGAAAGAGCTGTACATTAATATCGCCTATGCGCTGTTTGTGGGTCTGGTCACCATTTACGGTACCTTGTACATCTTCGTATGGGGCTGGTACGCTTAAGACCAGAATCAACTGAATGCTTCGGGTTTCTATAAAAAATGGCCCGCTCTGGTATTACTGCCGGAGCGGGCCGCTTTTTGTGTGTTAAGCTATAATTTCCGGCTAACATTCGGGTAAACTATGTTTTCCCCGCGTAATTCCATTTTCACGGGTCGATCCAGGCAGGCTGCAGAACTATATCACCCGGTCTCTGACCGGTACTTTTGTCGATACGCTTCTACGCTCCTACAGTTCCAAACTCCCCCTCCATCCCTTTTCCCTATTGTTAGTTTCTCTGGTTCGCTTTATATAAGTGGAAAAAGTGAACGTAACTCCTCCCCTTGCAGCCCCTCGGCCCATTTGTATCCTTAATGGCGAATTCGCTGAGATTAAGTATACTTATTCCCACTAAAAGTCTCTGCTGGGCTCTTTTGAGCCGATTTAAGTTTACTAATTCCACTTCACTCTGTAGCAGCACTCCGCAACCGGCCAACTTGCACCGGCCAGATGACTGCAAAATCAAACAGGCCTCCCGGGCATAACTTCCGGAGGCCTGTTTGTTGATTAACTAAGCTTGAAGCGCGCCAAATCCACTTGCAAATTCTCGGCGAGTGTCGCCAGGTACTGGGCCGACATCGACATTTCGCCCATCACGGTCAATAGCTCTTCACTGGCAGCGCTGCTGTCCTGCACCTCTTCTGCACCCTTATGGGACACTCCACTTGCCTGCTCCATTGCCTGCAATACTATAAGCGCTTCGCGGGAAACATGCCCGACAGCCTCTTGGATCTCCTCCGTCTGCCGTGCAGCGGATCGAATGGAATCCTGAATCGTCGTAACAATGACAGTGATCTCCTCTGAAAGGCTGCCCAGGCTGCTGACCCTCTCCTGGCTGGTCGAAGCACTGGAAGCAATCTCCTTCATCTGTGCAAGGATAACCTCCACAGCAGCAGCTCCACGACCGGCGGACGTTGCAACCTCTGCCATCAGCCCGGACATTTCATGGCTGCTCTGCTGGGCAGCAGCAATCTCCTCCGCGATCGCCTGCACGGAATGTGCAGCGCGGTCAACCGTCTCCACCTGCACATCGAAACCGGCAGCGATGCCGCCGGACGTTTCGGCGATGAATTGCGAAGCGCGGGCCGTCTGCTCCGCACTGGCGCTCATTTCCCGCGAGGAGGCTGACAGCAATTCGGTGCTCTCCGCTACTCCCTGCATCATGCTCTTCAGACTGTCCAGCATGGTATTGAACGAGCTGTTGATTTGACCCATCTCGTCTCTCGACTTATAGGAAGCTGCCGCTGTAAGGTCTCCTGTCTCTGCGCGCTTCATCAGCACCTGCAGCTCCTTAAGCGGTTGCGTAATTATCCTTGAAATGATGCTGCTGATTCCCGCACTGAGCAGTAAGGCAGCGATAATCAGCAAAATGATTAAGGTCACGGAGCTTCGGGCATCCTGCTGGCTGGTTTCGTTATTATTACGGGCATCTTGAACCAGCAGCACGGCTGTATCCTGAAGCAGGCTCAGCATGATCTCCCGCGATTCACTGAATACACTCCCCGAGAAGATCTGATAACCTTCCTTTTTGAGCTTATTCCCGGCCAGTTGAACAATGCTGTCACGCTGTGCCCGGTAATCCGGAAGCAGGGACAGATACTCATTGATTTTACCCGATACGTCTTTGTTGCTGAAGGATATAGCCTTTAGCTGAGTGATCAGCTCATTGTTGGTGTTGATATACTCCCCGATAGCCGCCGTATGCTCTTGGCTTTTGGCATCGTCTTTGGTAATCAGACTTTCCAGGAGCAAAGACTCAATCGCCCGGTTGTTTCCGCGTATTTCTGTTATCAGATAAATCGGCTGCACATTTTGGCTGTAGGCCTTACCGGACCCTGCTGCCATTTGCTTGATGGTGAGGATACCGGCAGCTCCGGTCCCAATAAGCATTAGCACAAAGACCGCTACCAGCAATATCATTTTATGTCTTACCTTAAGATGTCTCATCTGTTCTGTTCCCGCCCTCTTCATCTCCTGCTGTATCTAATTTATCGGAGATTAAGGCCAAAAGTATGACATTTTCACTGAAAAATATGTCGAAAAAGAGAAGAAAATATTGTTTTTTTATGACTATATGACTACTAAATTAGTTTCCAAAAATGAAGAATGGGGGGTTGTGAGGGAATGAACGCCGTTCTATTGCACTTTATGCAGCAGATCAACGATAAATCAGCCTGAAAAGGGGATTCTATTGCATGATGTACAGTAGAATCCCCTGGAAAAGGTACTTTTTACCCAAAATCGGGATATCGGTTGCATGAAATACAGTAGAATGTGATTCATCGCAGAAACTCTGGGCAATTCTATTGCAGAAAGTACAGTCTATAACAAATCCTTAATTGTTATCTGACGTGAACGCTACAGATTTCCAATCCAATCTTAAAAAAAGAATTGAATATCCTGCCCAGATAACCGGAGCGGAGAGGGTCCCTATTCGGGACAACCTAAGAACTCTCCCCTGCCTCACTCCTGCAGCAAGCCGTATTTTTTGCGGAACCGCTTCAGCACTTTGGTCCAGCCTCCGGCCAGAACTGCCAGGAAAAAGACATTGGACAAGGCATGGGCGAGGTCGAGATAAAAGCTTGACGCATATGCGGCAGCCACGAGCCCCCAGCTGAACGCATCCGGCAGACTGATCAGATACCAGATATTCATAATCCAGCCGAATAAAAATCCCCAGACAAAGCCGAATGCAAGCATTCCGCCCTTTTTTTTCATCCACCAGGTATTCCGCAGCCAGCCGGCGGTCAGACCGACCATGCCCCAGGCGAACATCTGCCAAGGCGTCCAGGGCCCCTGCCCAAAGTAGATATTGGACACCAGCGCAGCTACCGCGCCGATGATAAATCCGGCTTCCGCCCCAAACACATAGGCCGAAAGAATAACAATCGCCGATACCGGCTTCACACTGGGCAGGGCGGCAAAGGGAATCCGGCTGACCGCAGCGACAGCGGACAGCACTGCCAGCAGCACCAGTTCTCTGGATTCAAGCGGACGACGTTCCAGACGGATGAACAGCGGCAGCAGGGCTACCGCCAGCAGCACCAGGCTGAGCAGCATATAATGGCGGTCCTTCAGCGCTGAGGTCAGCGCAAGGCCGGCCACAAACAGCCCGAGGGCAATCAGGAGGGGGAAGCGAAAGCGGACCACGCGTTCATCACATCCTCTATCGTTAAGGCTTGCGGCAGCAGCTCTCTAGCCATGCGATTGACTACCGTTGTATAGAAATAGTTGCTGCTGAAAAACTCCGCCGGCGTCCCTTCCGACGTAATGCCGCCGTCAAACAGCATCGCACAGCGCGAGGCATATCTCGCGGCAAACTCGATATCATGTGTCACAAGCAGGATACTGACCCCCTGCCTTCGCAATTCTCCGAGCAGCGCTGCCAGCCGCTCTTTGGCCCCCGGATCGAGTCCCTTGGTCGGCTCGTCCAGCAGCAAAATACCGGGGCCCAGCAGCATCACCATGGCGAGCGCCAGCTTCTGCTGCTGCCCGCCGCTGATGTCATGCGGATGGCTCAGCAGAAGGTCACCGAGCCGGAAGATGTCCAGGAGCCGGGCAATTTCCCGGCCCGCCTCTTCCTTGGACAATCCGGCATACTCCGCCATCTGCTGCAGCTCCTCCTGGACTGTGTCATAGCTGAAGTAGAGCAGCGGATTCTGGGCCAGAAAGCCGCTTGTAACCCCCTTAGCTAGCGTCACTTTGCCGCGCTGGGGCTTAAGCAGGCCGTTCAGGACATGCAGCAGTGTCGATTTTCCGGCACCATTTCCGCCCATCACGGCCAGCAGCTCTCCACGGTACAGGGATAGCGACAGCTTCTTGAGCACCTCTGCTCCTTCCTTGCTGTAGCGGAAGGTCACCTCCCGGCAGCTGAGCAGCAGCTCGGACGCAGATGCAGATGCTGAGAGGCGGGAAGTGCCTGTGTCAGCTGCCGCCTCCCCCATGCCTGGCCCTCTCTCAGCCAGGGAATGCAGCCAGCGCTTGCCTTCCCGCACGGTCAGCGGGATGGACTCCCGGGGTGCTTGAACCGCATTCGGCTCAAGGGCGAGGAACAACCGCGCAGCGGTGGGCAAATACGCCAGATGCGGAGGATGAAGCGCAAGCCCGGCCCCGCGTACGAAGTCACGGGGCGTCCCCTGAAAGCGCAGCTCCCCTTCTTCCAGCAGCAGCACCCGGTCAGCCAGCGGCAGCACCTCTTCCAGGCGGTGCTCGCTGATGATGACCGTCACCGACATCTCTTCATTCAGCCGGTGCAGCGTCTGGAGGAACTCCCGCGCGGCGACCGGATCAAGCTGCGAGGTCGGCTCGTCCAGCAGCAGCAGCTTGGGCTGCAGCAGCAGCACCGAGGCCAGGTTCAGCAGCTGCTTTTGCCCGCCGGAGAGCTCGTGCACCGGCTTGTACAACAGCGGCTCCAGTCCGAACAAGCCGGCGATCTCCGCCAGCCTGCTGCGCATAACCGCTGCCGGATAGCCCATATTTTCCATTGAAAAGGCCAGCTCATGCCACACCGTGTCCATCACGATCTGAGCATCGGGGTTCTGGAACACCATCCCGATTTCTGCGGCTGTAAGCTCTGCAGGCAGACCGGATAGCGGCTGCCCCTTGTAAGCAATCTTCCCGCTGGCCCTGCCTACAGGTGCAAGCTCGCGCTTCAGATGGCGCAGGAGCGTGGTTTTGCCGCCGCCCGAAGGGCCGAGAAGCACGACAAACTCACCTTCCTCTACCGTAAATGAGAGCTCATGAAGCGAGTCCCTGTCTTCCTCGGGATAGCTGAAGGATAGACGCTCCGCCGCGAGGATCTCCATAACCATTTCTCCTTTCCTTCGAGGGCCGGCGGCGTCAGCACGAACAAACAGAAGCCTGCATACATCGCAGCATCAGCCCAGCCGAAGTGCATTGGCTTCATCCGCGGATAAATCTCCAGCACCCCGTACCCCTTCATCCAAAAAAACAGCGGGATCAGCCCGCTTGCCGCGAGCAGCAGCAAAATGGCTTTATCCTGCAGGTCCAGCCTGTAAATTCCGTATACACTTCGCTTGCGGACGCCGTAGCCCCGCGCTTTCATTGAGTCCGCCGTCTGCAGCGCCTCCTCCAGCGACCAGGTCAGCAGCACCTTCAGCAGCGTCATGCCGTCCCTCATTCTGGAGCGCACGCTGCCCTTGCCTGCATCCACTCCCCGAATCCGCTGAATCATGGTAATCTGGCGCAGACGCCGCTGGAACAAAGGCACGAAACGCAGCGCCATCAGCGTCAGCAGAGTGGTCCGGGGTGCAGCCCCGGCGAACAGATACATGAATTTATCCGTAGTGACCGTGTAGCTGTAAGAAATGAACAGAATAAAAACAGTCAACAGGACCGCCATCATCATCAGCCCGTACAAAACGGCTTCCAGGGTAACCGGCTGATCCATAAAATAAAACAGAATATGCGCACCCCTGTGTGAGAACAAGGGATTCAATACGGCAACAGAAACGGCCATCAGCAGAAAAAACGGGAGTGCACGCAGCAGCTGCCGCCCCTGTCCCTGCAGCACCAGCAGAAGCGTCAGTCCGGCAATCTCTGTAGCCAGGAACAGGGGATGGAACAGCAGGGTGGCGAACAACAGCAGTCCGGCATAGTAGAGCAGCGCCACCGAGGGATGCATTGCACGGAAGCCGCTGCTCATTGCACTTCCGCCCCTACATCCTTGCCCATATCCAGCGTATACAGCCACTCCACGGTATCGCCCGGCTGCAGTGTGTAGCTGCCTGCCCCTTTGCCCGGAACCTCACCGTTAACCTTGTAGATCCAGCCGCTCTCCGGGCCTTGGTCAAATTCATACAGATTATCGATTCCTTCCACATAAGCGAAGCTTTTGGCTCCCTGGTATTCCATTTGAATTTTATTGCTGCGGGTAATCCGCTTCAGCAGCTCCAGCGCACTTTCACCGTCCTTGACATCAACAGCAGCCGCCTCAAAAATCGTCCCGTGCTCCTTGTCTCCGACAATGGAGAGCGTGACGGTATTCTCCACCCCGGCAGGCTTCGCCGGGGCGGCTGAAGCGGCAGCCGTCGGCTTCGCGGCTGCCGGGGCTTGCGCCGTGGCGGCAGGCTTTGCTGTCGCCGCCGGTTTGGTGCCGGCGGCCGGCTTCGCGCCGGCTGACGGCTTCGTGCTGGCTGGCGGCTTCGCGCCGGCTGCTGGCTTCATGCTGGCGGTCGGCTTCGCGCCGGCTGCTGGCTTCGCGGGCCCGGCCGAGGCTTTCGCCGCGGCCGGGGCGGCGCTGGCCGTAACGGGAGCTGGCTCCGTTACGGCAGCGGCAGACGGCGCGGGCTTTGCGGCCGCGCCGGATGAGGCGGGCGGCGCAGATACAGCCGCCCCCTCAGGCGTCCCGGCAGCGGGTTCCGCGCCGGACGTTGGGGTCTTCGTGCCGTCCGCGGTGGCGGATGGCACGGGGTTTGCGGCGTCCCCGGGGAGAGGGGACGCCTGGGTCTCGGGCTGCGGGCTCTGCACCGCAGCCGTGCTCGCGGCGGGGCTCTGCGCCCCGCCGGCCGTGTCTGCGCCGGCTGCGCAGCCGGCGAGCAGCACCGCTGCGGCCAGAAGCAGCAGCGGTGCGGACAGCCATTGCTGGATGGACTTGGACATAAACATGGACACCTCCGATAAATACCCCCATATATCCCTTCTGATATGACAAAAAAGGGAAAGGAACGGGGCTGCGCCTGCTCCCCCGTTCCGTTCTTTTGGCAATATGATTAGTGGTGAAACAGGCACAGTCTCCGCCCGCCTAACCTGTGGACAGAGAGGCCGTAACTTGAAAATCAACTTGTGCTGCAAACCCACACGCCCCCAGCCCATACTCAGGCATGAACAAAGGCAGAGTTGTCAGCCACAGGATAATCTAAACACACTCCCGCTGCTGCCAGCACTTGTAAACCCGATGAAAAGGGCAGTCATCGTTAGTGGAAAAAGGATCACTAATCGGACTCATTCGGCTCATGGAGCAGCCTATGTTGGAAAAAGTACCATTAATCCGGCTGAAAGCGGCCAAATGGGATGAATAGTCATGAATGAGGTGTACAAAATCCCACTAAAATCTGCTGCAGCCAGGATTTCAGCTCATTAGTTTTACTTTTTCCACTTCGCTCCAGCTCCTTATGAGCTTTATTGCTTACCCAAGCTCACAAGTTCTCCAGTCTAACTCATACACTTTTTGCTTGATTGCACTTTGTACAATAGAAAGCTGAGCATTCTGCGGTAAATCGCATTCTGCTGTATTTCGTGCAGCAGATTTCTTGATTTGGAGTCAAAAGCGCCTTTTTCACCTGAATCTGCTGTACAGAGTGCAATAGATTCCATTTTTTTGCTGATTTGAATATCATCTACTGTATAAAGTGCAATTGATTGCCTGCTAGTCTAATCTCAGCTTCAAACAGTTTCAATATTATGTTAGTCTTACTGCCACCAGCATGATTATGGCAGTCTTACCGCCACCACAGCGGCCATTTCTCTGGTCACAGCCGATGCCGGGTCGAAGGTTCCGCCGAATCCGGTCATGTAGCCCAGCTCCGTAACTGTTCGGACAGCGGATAACGCATAGTTGCTGATCCGGCCTTCGTCCGTAAACTTCGCAGCTTGCGGGGCTGCCGCAGAAGCTTTATTTTCCAGCTTGAGTGCTCTTGAAATCATGACAGCCATATCCTGGCGGGAAATGACGCCGTTCGGATTAAAGGTTGTGTCTGTGATCCCATCGACAATACCAAGCTCTTTTGCTTTGAGCACTACTCCATAATACCATGCGCCGGTCTTGACGTCGCTGAATACCGGTGCACTGGTAGCCGCAGACGGCTCGTTATGGGTCAGTCTCAGCAGCAGGGCGGCAAATTCTGCCCGGGTAATCTTCTGCTTCGGCGCAAAAACCGGACTGTTCCCGCTGATGCCCTCCATCAGCTTCTTACTGTAAGCCTGATGCACGGATTCCAGCGCCCAGGCCGAAATCAGATTCTCATCGGTGAACACCGGCCCGCCGGTCACTCCGGAAGGAGAAATGCTGAACAGCTTCGCCTCACCGGCCAGGTAACGGCTATAAGCGGTCAGGGCCAGCAGCGCCTGCTCGGTGGCTACGCTGTTAGCCGGTTGTCCCTGTGTATGGGCATATCCGCCGTCCGCTTGACGGAAGGAAGCCAGATGGCTGAGCAATCCGCCTTTGGCTTTGACAAACCGTGAGTCATTCGGACCAATCCCCGCTGCAGCCAGGGCAATGATGACCTGCGCGGTACTCTCACTATTTTCTACATTCGCCTGCTTGAAGCCGCCGTCTTCCTGCTGCTGCTGTGACAGCCAGGCAATGGCTTTGTCTACCGCTGCTGCAACAGTTGCCTGACCGGCATGAGCTGAAAGCGCGGTAACTGCCATGGCAGTGATATCCGGATCAGCTGTTCCGCCTGCGGTCAGCGGGAAGCCGCCGTCTTTGCTTTGAACTTCCAGCAGGGCTTGAACCAGACGTTCTTTGGTCCACTTGGCGCCCGAAGGAACTGTATAGGAGCCGCTGTCCAGAGCAATCAGGGCAAAAATGAGACCGTTGCTGCCTTGACTGGTCATGTTGTCATTGTTATAGATTTTTACAATCAGGTTATAGCCGCCGAAGTTCTGCGGATCTGCACCTGCAGCGGCCACACCCAGTACCAGACGCTCATAGTCCGTAACCTTGCGGAGCTGGCCCTGGCTGGCTGACAGCTGCTCCTTCACCCCTTCCAGATAAGCAGCAGGCACCTTATAACCCGAGCGGGCCAGCCCTACAGCCTGCCAATCACTCAGCTCTTCTGCGGCTGTTATCCCTTTTGCTGTAGCGGCTATGTCCTTCTTCAGCTGCTCAGCTTGCGGCTCCCATTTGCTGCGGTCAACTACTGCATAATCTGTAAAATGGCTGATTTTTCCGGTAATGATACCCGTTTTGGCATCCAGAACGGAAGGAACCGGAATCCAGCGGCCTGTGGCCGGATCGAGCCAAGCCAAAGCCAGATTGGCCGGATTGCCGGCTTTTACCGGCACTGTGATGGAAAGTTCAACCGGCTTCACAAATTTCGTTCCGTCCGGCCCAAACGTATATAGACCCGACACCAGTTCGCCGCGGCTGGAGTTGTTCTCCTTCATAGTGATCTTCACTGTTCCGGAGACTGCCCCCGCCGGAATCAGCAGCTGCACCTCACCGCCGCTATCCTTCAAAGCCGCTCCCGCACCGGGAGCAACCTCCTGCTCGAAGACTGCCGTGTTGGCCGTTAATTTTTGACTCAAAGCTGCCGCCTCAGACGCTGTCATGGGTGCACCTGAATTTGTAACAGCTGTCGTCTGCCCCACCTGGTTCAGCGGGAGGGTGTTGTCCGCTGCGATGCCGACGCTTCCCGCGCTTCCAGTGCTTCCTGTGCTTCCAGAGAGACCACCCGTACCCGTCGAAGGAACATCAAAATCTGTCGTATAGTACCAGACAAGCACATCCCCATTGTTCAACTTGTAATCTCCGGCACTGAACCCTGGATCGCTGCCATTGACGGAATACTTCCATCCGCTTTTTGGTCCCCGGTCAAACTCCTTCAGGCCATCGATAGAAACGACATACATGCTCCCACCGGAGGTTGTCGCAGTCACCCGGCTTCCCAGCTGGCGGATCAGCAGACTGTACGCTGTTTCTCCGGCATTTAGAGCTACTGTGGTGCTGGATAGAATAGTCCCCTTCGCACTGTCGCCGATAACCGAAATCGTCGCGGATGCCGGCTGAGGCACCACTACCGAATCAGAAATAGTCAGCGGCTGCGTGTAGCGGACGATCTTCGGCGTGCTGTCCGCAGCATATCCCGTCACGGCAAGCGTATACGCCCCCGCAGGCAAGCCGCTGGCAATGGTAGCTGCGCCCTTTTCATCCGTTGTTACGGTTGTGCTGCCAATGGTCACTTGTACGCCTGCTGCCGGTGTAACCACCGGATCAGAGGTAAAGGTCTTGTCGTTCCATATCCACTGCTTCTGGGCAACGGTTACCGTGAACGCTTCGCCCGTTTTAGGCTGGGCAGCAGAGAGCGTTACAGAGTTGACAACCTGAGTAGCTCCCCCGCCGTAATAGACCAGCACATGATCGGAAGGCTGAAGGACGAAGGCTCCCATCCCCACAGACGGATAAATCCACTCCCCGCCGCGGGAAACCACAAAGCTCCAATACCCGTTATATGTTCCGCTCTGAATTCCATTGATGCCCGAGACATAGCTGCCAAAAGAAGACTCTGTAATGTCCAGCGGAATATTGCCGGATGCCGCCAGCTTCTTGAGGGCGTCCAGCGCGTCAGACGCTTCCAGTGTGCCTTCGGCGATGGAGCCTTGCGGCCCTTCGACAGATACTGTGGCCTTTACATTGAGGGGAGCTACCTTAAGCGCCTGCGTATATTTTGCAATCTTGGGCGCCTTGTCTGCAACGTATCCTGTAACGGCAAGTGTATAGTTTCCTGCAGCGAAGCCCTCTGTAAACTCGGCTTTGCCGTCTTTATCTGTTGTTGCCGTCTTGCCGCCAATCGTCACCTGCACACCGGCGGCACTTGAAGTTACCGGGTTGGAGGCGGAGCCATCCCATACCCATGCTTTTTGGGTGACTGTGACGGTAAAGGCTTCACCCTCTCTAGGCAACGCCTTGGAAAGGGCCACTTTATCGACAAGCTGCGTAGTGCTGCCCGTATAATAAACCAGCACCCGGTCTGATTCCTTCAGCTTGAAGTCTTTCATTCCTACATCAACGCTTACCCATTCACCGCCACGCGAGACTGCATACATCCAGCCGTCATAGCCGCCGGTAGCTCCTGCATAGATGCTGCCAATGCCAGTAACATAACTGCCGGACGGATTCGTAATCGGCAGACCATTCGCCGCGGCTACTTTTTCAAGTGCTTCGAGTACATTTCCTGCGTAGGCGCTGCCTTGGCCCAATGTATTCTCAGGCCCTTCGATTGTCAGCGGCACATAGACCAGCGGATTCTGCACCACCGGTTTGGAGAAATCATACAGCTTGCCGTTTGCTCCGCCGCTGAACAGATTGTAGGCCACCAGGGCCTGTAGGCCCTGTTCTGTAGCCAGCGCATTGGCGCTGCCGCCCTGGTTATGAGCAAAGGCCCCACTGGCCAGCCGGAAGCTCAGCAGCCGTTTTAGCAAATCGGTGTCATTCTTGATGAACTCGCCGCCCGCAGGGTCCACGCCAAAGGAGGACAGGCCGATTATGGCCTGGGCCGCACTTTCACTGCTGTCCCCGTAGCCGCCGCTGCTGTCCTGCTTGGCTGCCAGCCAGGCTACTGCTTTTTGTCCCGCGGTCACCGCTGCGGGGTCATTCTTATGCGCAGCAAGCGCAGTCAGCACAATGGCCGTCATATCCGGTTCGCTCGCTCCCCCTGCGAACAGTGCAAAACCGCCATCGCTATTTTGCTTGGACAGAATTTCGCTCAGCAGCGACGCCTGATTCCATTTGGCATCACCGGGAAGCGTGTAGCTGCCGGAGTCCAGCGCGAGCAGCGCGTAAACTGGCGCATTTAGCGACTGGCCGCTGATTTTGTCGCTGTTATAGATACGCTCCAGTAAATTGAAGCCTGCCGCAGAACCGCTGCCGGCAAAATTCGCCGGATCTCCGCCGGCCGCCCTCACGGCTAGCACAATCCGCGCATAATCCGTCACATTCGGGAAGCTGCCTCCCGCTGTCTGTACTTTCTTCGCTAACGACTGGACATAGCTATCCGGCACCCGGTAGCCCGCCTGGGCCAGCCCGATCGCCTGCCACTCCGACGTTACACCGCCGCTGAGTATATATTCTGCAGCCGAATACGTTGCCTGCGAGACAGTTACCTGTCCCCCGGTATCCGCTGCAGCCAAGGAAGCACCAGCTTTTCCTTCTGCAAAAGTATCTGCAGCATATACTGCGTCCGTGACACTGTCCGTGCCTGTGTTAGCGGTGGTTTCCGCTGCGGCAAAAGCCTGTCCCGCCGGAACCACCGCTGTACCCGTAACCGAAATTACCAGCAATAAGACCAGACCAAGCACAAAAGACTTGGCAGAATAAAATGTCTTCATCGTTAACCTCTTTCCTTGTCATAAAATAAATGCTTGTACTGCGTTGCAGTGGACAGCCGAGACAACATAAAGACCGCCCTTGTTCAGGGCGGCCAGGGAAGAATACAAATGTGAAGGCTGCGGTGCCCGAAGCTCCAGACTTCCTCCATTTGCATATGTTCCGCATTCTTACCCCACGAAGAATAGAAACGTTCACGAAAAAGGCAGGTCTCCTGGCTTATGCCTCATTGCTGCTCTTGGCCTTCCCATCCTTCCCCGGACAGTGGCCGCTCTAAGAACCGCTCCGCATTTACAGTGGCGGGACCGCGCCGGATTTGCACCGTGCTTCCCTTTTAAGCCGATTTCTGATTCTACACATCGAACCGGCACCTTTCTCTTAACCTATTAAATTTTAATATCCATAATCATATCTAGTATTCCTTTGTATGTCTATAGAGAAGCTGTTTCTTAATCCGCTAAAAAGGTTCTGGCGCTCTTCAGCCACTCACCAGCCACTCACCAGCAACCCTCTAAGTAGTTTCTCTGCTGCCCTATCTGAAAAACTATACTTCACTCTCCACAATTATAGAGAAAAAACCGCACTTAAAAAGCACCTGATTAGCAACAACTCATGACAACGGCATTTTTGTCCTTCAAACGAATAGGACTAAGTTACTTCCCGACTCTGTATGCTTCTTAAGCACAATAAAGTGGAGGTTATACTTCCCCAATCCAGAGCAAACTCAAACGGGGCTATAGCACTCCGCTGAGAAATCAAAGGTACTTTTAACTCTCATTCCGCGCTGGGACCC
>NZ_FNGM01000012.1:214161-221651 GCF_900102965.1 Paenibacillus jilunlii
ACAGCACGATAAGCCTCAATCCTTCGGCATATCGTGCTGTTCAGGTTAATGTGTTAAAAGCCGCTTCGGGCTGCGTTGCTTCATTCGGTTGTTGTATCCCCCGTTGCTGTGGGGGATGGCTTAGGGCTTGGAGAGGCATCCGCTCCAGCGCTCGGAGCGCTGTCTGCGACCGTGCCTGAAGCCGGCTTCAGGGTCAGCTTGTAGTCCCCGGCGATGATCATGTCGCCTGCGGCCAGCTTCGCACCGGCCTCCAGCTGCACGGTCACCTCGTACCCGGATGCCTCCGGCACCGCTCCCGAGGCTCCGGAAGCTACCGGCGCGGTGCCGCCCGCCGCCGGTGAAGGCGTGGCCGCGCCGGCGTTCCCGCCAGCGGCCCCTCCGGTGACGGCGCCTGTGTCCGCGCCGTCCTCACTTCCGGCGCCCGCCTCTGCACCGGCGCCGTCAGTCCCTGCGGGCGCGCTTGCCTCCGCGCCCTCTCCCCCAGCGGCGGCATCCCCGCCGCTGTCAGACCCGGCCGGCGCACTCGCGTCCGCGCCGGCGCCAGGGCTGGCGGCTGCCGTCCCCGCAGCCGCATTACCCGGGACGACCAGGCAATTGCCGGTCGTCGCCGTGACCTTGTAGTCCTCCGTGACATTACCGGAGGACACTACGCTGATCTCCGCCGGCTTGAAGGCGGAGCAGTCGGCGGCAGCGGCAAAGGTGAACACCAGGCCGCTGCCCGTGTCCCCGCCGCCCAGCCGGACGGCGGCGGGAGCGAGAGCGCCAGCCCCGCCCGTGGCGCTTGGCGGCGCACTGCCCGCCGGCTCGGCCGTATCCGCAGGGTCCGGCCGGAGCAGGCTGATGGCGATAATTGCGCCAACCAGCACAATGCCCAGGATGCAGCCGGAGATCAGGATTTGAAATCGGCTGCGGCTGACCCACCGCGCCAGCGGCGAAGCCAGCTGGGAGCGCGCTTCGTTGTAGACATTTTGCAGGGCCGGACCTGCGGCGGCGGCATAGCTTTTGCGGAACTCGCGGCTCTTGAACGCCTCGCGGTCACTGCTCTGGAAATACTTCAGAATGGCCCGGCGGTAACCCGGCCACAGCTTTTTATTCGAAATTGAAAATAGCGGATTCCCCTGTGACCAAGCCAGAAAACGGTAGACCGTCTCCTTGTTATCCCCCGCCTTGCGCTTCACCAGCTCCATAAGCGTCTCATAGTCCAGAGGCCCGTCCTGACGCTCACTGCTGTGATAAAAGGCCAGCGGCAGCCGTTCGAACGGTTCAATACTGCGGGATTCCTTCAGCCAGCGCCGTCCAAGCAGTTGTACATCATCGAGCTCCCGCGGCGAGAGTCCTTCAAAAATCTCCTCCGTCGGCTTCTCCTCCCCGAACCACCGGTAAGCAGCCCGGAGGGCGTTCGCCTTCCGCCGGGTAATGGAATCCAGCGGCGGCTGCCAGTCGGCAGCATCGCGGTAGCGCAAAAAAGAAATGTCCAGCAGCTGCTCCTGGGTCAGCTCCTCCAGCGACACCCGGTTCAGCAGGAAGCGGTCCGAAGCTGTCATCAGCTCCTCCAGCAGCGACAGGGCTTCGGGATACATGCCGCTGCCTCTGCGGCGTTCTTTTTCCGCTTTATCCACCGAATCATGGATCGCCGCTACCTCACCCACCGGATTGGGGTTTTGCTGGAGCTTCTCCAGCAGATACTCCTTCACTGTGTCCCGGACAAAAGACTGCTGCAGCGCTTCCGGCAGGAACCGGCCCCAATGGGCCACAAATCGCAAAATATCCGCCGGGCTTGCCGCCGCAGACAGCCGGGATTCCATATAAGGCTCCAGCAGTGCCCGGCGGAACACAGGCTGGGCCAGCACTCTTTTGAAAAAAGACGCGCTAAGCTCATCATTGCTCTCAATAATGCCGTAAGCCGCCGCCAGCGCATCTTCACGGTCCGCAGACTGGGCATTGAGCATGCCGTTGATGAAATAATCCACGATTTTGACCCGGTAATTATGGCCCTTCAGCGCAAAATACTCCACAAACCGCTCCATAATCTCCGGCACAGGCACGCCTTTTTGACGGATCAGGTCATATTCGCGGTCAAACCGCTCCAGGAACATATCGTTCAGCCGCACCCGTGCCTCAAGCGCACCCTCCGGCTTCAGGTAGGCCAGCAATCCGCCCAGCACAGCCTGTTTGTTCCCGGTGTACAGACTCTCATTGCCCTGCTCGATTTCATAAAATACCGCCAGCTCATTGTACAGCGCGAGCGACAGCTTGCGCTCCACACTCTCTCCGGGCAGCAGCGAGTCAGCAAAACGTGCAAAGTCCTCCAGCCCGCGTTCCGGCTCCTGCAATGACTTCCACGCCAGTTCTGCGTACGGCTGCTGCGAATCACCAAAGTCTCCACCCAGCACCCGACCCGAGGCCAGATCGAATACAAAGTCCTTTTCAATGCTGCGGTCACCCGGGCGGAGCGAGCCTTTTTCCACGAAGGTCAGATGAATATATTTGCGGCTTTTCGGCTCATTGGCATAGGTGATCACGCCCAGCCTGCGGCGGAAATCATAAGGCAGCGCCTTGAAAAGCACCTCCGTCAGCTCTACCGCCCGCCGGGACAGCTCTCCGATCGGAACGTCCAGGGCTATGTACAGCTTTTTCTTGCCGGCCACGGAGACCATCACCGCCTGCAGCAGCGTCTTGAACAGTTCTTCCGAAATCCCGAGCCCGCGCAGGATACTTAACGGATGGGGCTTCTGCTCCTGCTGTGACACAGGGATAGCCGTAAGCTCCGGCAGCGTTCCGCCCGGCTCTCCCGCATAGCTCCCGGCAAAATCCGCATGGAGAAAGTCCCCGTAACCCTCCAGAATCTCCTCCGAGCGGATGGGCGGCACCACGAAATTATGGGCAAAAAAAGCGCTCCGCTGACCCGTGAAATCCGCCGCCAAATACCGGCTCTGCCCAATCACCGTATCATTCGTTTCTGTATGGAATAAGTGCAGCGCGGCAGGGTACAGCTCCTCATTCTTCTCGCCGCGTGCTGCCAGCTCTGCCGGGGCATCGTAAAGACAGAAGGGATGCAGAATTTTTTTGACAAAATTATTGTCCAGGCTCTCCGACTTCGCTACCGTATCGAATCCTTCTGTCGCCCGGTACACACCACGCCGTTCCCGGGTATACATCTGCTGGGCGATCATGGACCCTGAAAATCTGTTCACGGCCCGTCGCTCCCCTCAATGTAGTTCAGCTTGTGCAGCAGCCAGATGAAAGGCTCGTCCACACGGATCGGGCTGACCACACCTTCCACCTTCTGATTCACCGGATTGCTGCCCAGTGCCGATACGGCAAAATACCCCGTGTTCGCAAAATATACATCCATCGTATCCTTGAACGGACGGTCGACCTTCTCAATGAAGCGGCGGATTTCGCCGTCGATGTTGTGGAACTCGTCCAGATTCAGCGTTTTGCGGTGCACATAGTTGTTGAACACATTGCTGTTGGACTTGATGTAGTCGCCGTCCTCATCCTTGAGCGAATGCAGCATGTCGCTTTTGGCGAGCACAACGGCCGTCGGGATATCGGTTTTGCTCTTTTCCTGATAGGCGATGAAATCACCGAACATAGTCAGCACCACATCACGCGGCTCGTCATACTGGGAGACCCATTCGCCGGGGCGGTCCCCGAAGTTGATCCGGATTTTCTCGCGGATGGAGCGGATTTGCAGCGGGTCGACCATGAACAGAATCCCGGCGGAGTTCTTGATATGCTGGCCATGCAGCCCGAGGTAATCCTGATCGACCATCCCTTCACCGGCGACATCGAAGAATACGAGCGTTAGCGGGGGCTTGGACTCATCCTTGAACACAAATTGGAAAATAAACGGCTCCTGCATTTTTTCCTTCTGGGTCGAAGCCAGCAAATCCCCCCGCTCGAACAGCGGTTCTTCGTACAGCGTGCGGAACTTGCGGCTGATCTCGGCATTCAGCGGCATGCAGGCTGCGTCAAAGTGTCCCGCCGTCGTATGCTGCAGCGTATGGATCAGCGAGGTCATGTACACCGACTTCCCGACCTGGGAAGCGCCAATGATCGAGATAATGTTGCTCGGCACCTTGCCCGCAGTCACCGGCAGCTCATTATGGCAGGACGGACAGAGCCGTCTGCGGGTAAGCACGCCATAGCGGTCTGTAAGACCGGTCAGCACATTGTCGGTATAGTGGTGGTACTCCTCCGGAATATCCGCCGGATTCAGTATAGCCTCCATATCGTCAACCGTATCGAGGCCGAAGCGCTCGCGGTATTTGTTCAGTGCATCGTCTTCGCCCAGCGCATAATTCTCGTCATCCTCGCGGCTGTGCATGGCCCGGAATACCACATCCTCCGGTTCGAACCGCGTGAAGCAATACGGACAGACAATATCATAAAAAAGCGGCCGCGCCTGCGGCTGATTCTTTTTCTTAAACCGGTTAAAAAAAGACATCTCTTGTCCTCCTGAAAGTTTTGTGAGCCTTGCTCCCTAGAATCGCTTCGAACAAAACTCGCCTCGGAAGCATGTGCTTAAGTTTTGCGGAACATCCGCTTCCCCGGTTAGCTTTGCAGCAAAACCCGCTTCGAAGCATTGTCCCGCAGGGATATAAAGTGAGTCTAAGAATCTAGCTTGATGTCTGATGGAAACCCTGTGTTTTCTGAAAATCTACTGGACAGCCTGCCGCAATTCCCAGTTCAGCTTATATAGCGTGAGCACAACTGCTCCGGTTCCCTTTAACTCCTATTTGTGCTGAACACATAACGGACGGTTAAACCTTCAGTTCCTGCATCCAGCCTGCTGCTTAGCTATAACTGCACTTTGTACAGCTATATTAGCCTCCCTGCCTGCCCCTGCTAGTTTAATTGTATTTCATGCAAGTAAAGAGAGGCAAAACGGCCAAATTAAGATGATTTCCAAAATATAGATGTACAAAGTACAATTAAGCGTTGGATTCTGCTGAAAAGGCAGCTTTTAGATGTACGAAATGCAGTTACATCTCCGGTTCGGTGATCAGCACCCGGAATCTATCCCCCAGTCACCAGTTGTTCCCGCCTGCCTCTGCTCACTCCGGCACCAGTTCGTAAAATAAGCCATATTTGCGGCCATCCGTAAAAAAGATGCGTACAGCGTCCTCTTTGCCGATTTCTATCGGCGGCAGAACATTGCGCCCGGCGGCAAAGTCCTGGACGAACGGGAAAAGTACGCCGTCTTCTTTGGAGGCAGGGAAGCCGCCCCGTTTCTTGACATAGCACAGCACTTCTTTTGATACCGGCACTTCAGCCGTAATCGTCATATGTACTGTTTTTTGCTTGCTGAACAGGCTTTTTTTCTGCTGGATGGAATAGTAGATCCGTGCTTTGCCCGCGCTGACCAGCGTCCGGTTCGCCCCATCCCGCTGGCGCACCAGCAGGGTGTCTGTACCATCCGCAATCCGGGCGTAAACGGTATATGCAACCAGGCCGATATCGTCCAAGCGGTCACGGTATCCGTTATTCGCCTTGTACTCCTCACGGGTGTAGAGCTTCATACCGGAGGGCGGCAGCTCTCCGCTGTCCGCCGCCTCCGCAGGTGCCTTATGAATGCAAACCGCCTGCACGCCGTCCGGCCAGCGCCATCGCAGCGTACAGAACCTGTCCTCCACCCGGGAGGACACTTCCGTAATGACCGGTGTGGAGGAATCAACCTCGGCGTACCTCATGACTGTAGGCTCCTTTCAAATATGTCTCACAATAACTAATTCAATATCTCTTACAATATCTCTTACAGTATCTCATTCAATGAACCGCTGTACGCATATTAGGCAGCATGGTGGGCTGGTCAGAGCCCGGTGCGGCATTTTCCCTCCTTGATCCATCCGCCATCAGAACCCTTTGCTGCCCCGGTTTCTGCGCGGAGACGGGAAGCCTGCGGATGGTGCAGCCGCATCGGCGCTTCTTCCTCTTTTGCGGGAAAGCCGTCCTTCTCCAAAAGGTATTACAAAGGTGAATAAAGCAATAATCGCAGCCAGAACAAGCAGAGCCAGCAAACGGGTCATAGCATCGCCGAAGGAATGGCCGTCCAGGCCAAATTCCAGAATCAGTCCGGCGAACAAACCGGAAACCGCACCGCCGGCGCCAAAGCTCCGGGCCAAATGGCGGTTGTCAAACACAATGCCAAGCCCGATCCCCAGAGCCGTACCCACAAGCAGCAGCGCCAAAATCCGTACCCCCGCATAATACGGGCTGTCCGCCGTGTAATCACTGCGCTCGGTCAGCAGCGTCCGGTCGCCCAGCCGGTCATAGATTTGCTGGAACACACCCCCGAGAAGATCTGCATTGGTCACATCATAATACTGCCCGCCGGTTGTGGCGGCGATATCCTGAAGCAACGCTGATCCCGACGGATCATCCAGTGCCAGGCCAATCGTATTTACAGCAATTCCGCGGTTTACATACTCCGTAAGTTCCGTTTCGGTGTCAAACTGGCTGAAGCCGTCCGATAGCAGGATCACCATGGCTCCCCGTCCTGACTGGTTGTCACTGTTAATTACACCCATGGCTTCTGTGAGCGCACCGCTGATATTTGTACCGCCATCCGTGGTCTGCAGACTGTTAATAACAGACGTTACCTGCTCACGGTTCGCTGAGCTGGACAGCGGGATCAGCGGCTGAACCACCGTGGCATCCTGACTGAACGTGACCACAGCCACCTTGTTATCTTCATCCATGCGCTGCACCAGTGACTCAGCTGCCTTATAACGGCTGTTGCCCGGATCGCTCTGCATCATGCTGCCGGAGTCATCAATGACCATGACCACATCTTTGACCGGCTTCACGCCGCCGAAGTTGAGCTCATACACAAACTCCATTACGGAGCCAACTGCGAACAGCAGCACCAGCGTCAAAGGCAGCATCTTCCACGAAAAACCCAGATACCGCTGCTTCCACGACAAGCCGTTCAGTTTTGGCGAGATGATCTCCGCAAGCAGGCAGCCCAGGCCGACCCCAAGTGCCACTATGGCAAAATAGATGCCGACCAGCACTATCGACGGCAGATCGTACGGCCTTTGATCCAGCAGCAGCTCGCCCAGCACAAAGGCCACTCCGCCGCCGAGCAGGCTGAAGAGAAGCAAAAGCAGATTGATTTTACGCTGCATCGCTATCCACCCTTTCCAGGAAAACTAAATTTAAGCACATATGATTTCTGATTGCGCAGGGCAGCTTAAACTCCCTTACCTCCGTTACAAAACGGTCTGCTTAGTGTAAAATGTTGCAAATTGGCTTTCTGCTCCCCGCAGCTACACTGCCGGCAAGTAAGAAGTCCGGGATGAGCAATCTGCAGAGTAAGGAGAAAGGCTGCTGCGATTCTATTGTATTTAGTGCAGCAGAATGGCTCTAAAAGAGGCCATAATCCTATTCTATTGCATTTCCTGCAATAGAATATGCAAGAAAAGCCACATTCAAGCGAATCCTTTGGAATCTGCTGCACTTTCTGCAACAGAATGCCCGCT
>NZ_FNGM01000012.1:221946-243696 GCF_900102965.1 Paenibacillus jilunlii
GCCCGCTCGCTGCGGCTTTCCAGCCATTCTATTGCACTTTCTGCAACAGAACGCCCGCTCCTACTGCCCCCACCCGCCTACCGCAGCTCCGGCAGCTGCTCCTCGGTGATGCCGTGCAGCCGGTAGCCGCTGGTGGCATAAGTCTCATAGTAGACTTTGCCGTTGCGGTAGTAGAGCAGATCCTCCAGATGGAAGCCGCCCATCAGGTTCAGCTTCTCAATGCCGCTTCTGCGCTGCTCATGTACGAAGCCGAGGCGGTAGATGCGTGTCGTCTCATCCGCACCAAAGGCATAACGCAGGAATTCGGAGCTGCTGTCGCCGAAGAAATATTTCTCCTCATGGCGGTGCTCCTGCGTGTATTCGAAGAGGCGGACGTTGATGCAGGCTTCGTCCTCCAGGCTGCGGTAAAGCCGCTTGAACAGCTCCTCCCGCGAGACAATCTCGCGGTTGTCGTAAGCGGCCGCGACATTGGCGCGCCGCAGCAGCTCTTCCTCGAAAGGCAGCGCGAACGCCTCCGCCGTCAGCAGCTCCCGGCGGCACAGCTCAATCAGCCGTTCAGCTACCACAGCGCCCCCCTGGCGGAGCAACTCCGAAACGCTGCCCAGGAAGCGGTCGCTGAAGAAGATGCCCGGTCCGCGCCGCGCTTCAATATCACGCATCACCTCTTCCGTGACGTTCCGGTAATACTCCATAATGTTCTGGTCCACGGTCTCGCTGGTACGCCCGATGCTGGCAAGCGCCAGACTGTGCAGCTCCTCCTCCAGCGCTTCCATGGTCTGCACCTTGGCTTTGCTCTCCGCGTGCAGCTGCTCCAGCGCCGCGTCGTAGCGCAGGCACAGCGCAAGCTCGCTCTCCATGCGCAGCAGCTCATATTTCCTGCCGTACAGCTGCGCAAATAAATAATGAATGAAATTGCGCACGGTCCGTTTGTCCAGCAGCGGCACGCGCTGGAACGGCTGGCGCTCCACGCTCTCCGCGTAGAGCTGCTCCAGCTCCTCCTGCGCGGAGAGAATCGCCGCGCGCAGCCCGGCCATATGCTGGCGCAGCGCATGCAGCACACTGCCACCGCCGCCAGGCTGCTCGGCGGTCCATTCTGCCAGCTGGTAGAACGTCAGCGGCGGAACCGCCTTCTCCTGGGCCGACAGCACAGCGGCCCACTCGCGGGCAGGGTCGATGTCCGCCACCCTTCTGGCGGACACCTCCGCAAAATTGCTGCGGAAATAGGCCTGCCCGCCGTCTCCGAACAGCAGCGTCTCGGCTTCGCGCAGCGACAGCGGCTTCAGCTCGCTATAGGAGGGCCGGCCGTGGCTCATCAGCCCGGTCATCTCTTCAATTCCCGCTTCATCCGGCAGCAGCGACGCTGCCCGTTCACGCAGGGAATCGGCGCTTAGGCCAAGCAGCGCCTGCCGCTCGCGCAGGCCGGCCGCCCCGCCCTCCTGCAGCTTCGCAGCCAGATAATGAAAGGCATGATACAGCACCGCAAGGGCGATTTGCCGGTTCGGCCGGCGCACCGCCGAGAACCCGGCGGATGCATAGCCCTGCCTTCCTGAGCTGCCCCGGATGCCACTTTTGAAGGTCATATTATTGTAGCCGCCGTGTCCTGTAGCCGTATCTGTTGCCGGACGGACACGGTTCTTGAGCAGGCTGATGTGGGCAATAATTTCGTAGTTGTCGTCCATGCCATGAGCTGACATCATGCCCCGTTCGTTTTTGTCCGAGAGCAGATAGACAAGATCAAAGAGTGCGGAAGGCCCATGGGCCACCGGTATGGACAGCCCGTCTTCCGTGACCAGCAGAGGAGCGCTGAGGGTGTAACCCGCCTGCTGCATCCCGTCCAGCTCACGCAGAAAAGCCAGCCCTACCGAGCTGGAGTAACCGAAGTTGTCCCCCTGCTCCCGCTCATTGATCAGCGCATACAGGTCGGTCTGCACCGACTTGAACGACTGGCTGAGCACGGCGCGGGCCAGCAGAGCCACCTCCGGCAGCAGCACATTAAGCGGGTCATCGACCCGCGTAATGATGGAGAGATGGATAACGTCAAAAGAAGAGTACAGCCGTCCATAATCCGCTATGCTGTTGCTTAAGCGCCGCAGGCTGCGGTTCATCCCGGCCAGAAACCGGCTGTCTTCGTGAAACTCGCGGTAGATGTCCTGGCGGACTGTGCGGGGATCGCGGCCTGCCGTTTCCGGCAAGGCTATCCCCATAACCCGCTCTCTTCTGCTGCCCTCGGCCTGCGCCCGGTTCCTGCTGCCGGCGTACTCAGGCTGTGACTGGCTTCCATCGCCAGCCTGCTCTGCGCCGGCGGACGCGGCATGCAGCGCCATAATCCCGCCCGCATTGTCCCATTTCCGCTCACAGCCGTCCAGCACCGGACCGATGGCCGGAGCCACCTTGTCGCCCAGGAACAGGAACAGAGCGGGATAATGGATGCTGCTGCGCCCGTCCCCTTTGCTCCGCTGCGCTTCTTCCTGTATCGCATATTGTTCTGCATAGGTTAATGCCTGTGCTTTGATCATAGGCTTACTTCAGCTTTCTGCGGATGCTGCCCAGCTTGCCGGTCAGGCTCTGGTAGAAGCTGTACATTTCATCGCCGTCCGCATGTTCTACCCGCTCATATTCCAGACTGTCGCGCGCTTCCAGGAAGGAGACATACAATCCCTCCAGCTTATACAGCAGAGGGGTGACATCCTCAGCAGCAGTCATTTCCCCGGCACGGCGCGCCGCCTTGCGCAGCAGAGCGCTGCGGCTCTTCTCATCCAGCCCGCGGAAATGCCGGTAGACGGCATACTCCACATAGCTCCGTTCCTTCATTAAGTTGGCGAACGGCTCCCAAGCGTCCTCTTCCTCGTCGCGGTCATAGACGTACAGTGCACCTTTTTTGGTGATAGTGTCGGTGTACAGCGCCTCAATGAACTGGTCGATCCACTTGTCTTCGTCAAGATATTGATGAAGCAGCCCTTCCAGTTCAGCCGCTTTGGCTGCCAGCGCATCATATTTGGCCAATTCCTCGCGGACACGCGCGATCAGCTGCGGCGAACGGATCAGATTCTCCTGCGCCAGCTCCTGGTTAATACTGCCAAAAATGTCTTTGGCTCCTTCGCGTTCCAGTCCACTTGCGCGTAGTGACTTCAACTCGTCGGCCGCTTTTTTCACCTCACCCAGATTTGGGCGCGAATTCCCAAGCTGCAGGTCATAGCCGCTGAGCATTTTATCCACATCAAACGGCTTTGTGAGGATGACCGAGAAACGGCTGCTCGTATTTTCGTCGAGGCCCTTCTCCATAATGACTCCACTCTCCAGCGCTCTGGCAAAATCAGCCCGCACTCTGGCATTGTACTCACGGACACGGTTGTTGACGTAGGTATCGCCCCAGGATTTTTCCGGAATCGGCGAAGGCAGGTACGTCCAGTTGTTCTTGTCGGTCATCACCAGATGGCGTCCGATTCCTTCCTTGTCGAGGATGGTCCGTTCATAATTCTCTTCGTACACCCGCAGCGGCGTATATACGAACAGCGGCACCCCGTTGCGCGTATTCAGCCAGAAAATCCGGTTTTTAACCTGGCTTTCCTTAATGGTAAACTGCGATTTGCCCAGCGCATTGTTCTGGTAATTGCGGATTCCCTTCAGGATGCCCGGTGCCTTAACCGGCACAGAGACAAAACCCCAGGACGGGAAGTGCAGACTGCCGGAGCTGTTGCTCAGGTGGAAAATCGGTACGGCATCCTCATCCAGACGTCCGGCGATAATCCGTTCCACGAATTTGTCCAGCGGCTCCTCGCGTCCATATTTCATTACTAGGAATTCCTCCATGGAACGGGTGATCAGGTCGCCAAACTTATCGCTCAGAAACTCGGAAATGGAGCGTACAATGTCGATTTCCTGTTCCTTGACCCAGCGCCCGGAATGCTTCAGCATCTCCCGCGTGAAGTCGCGGATCAGATCGTCACCGTCCTTCTGGTCCATCACCTTGGAGATGGTTGACGCAATGTCCGGCACATTGACGATATTCCAATAGTAGGTTTTGTTGCCTTTGTGGTCGGCCTGCTCCTCACCGTTGATCAGGATGTCGCCGTTCTTCTCAAAGATCGTGCTGAGCGCGCTGAGAATCTCCGTAAACACCCCATAGATCCGGTTGTTCTCTTCATTCAGCAGCTCGAACAGATCTTCATAGAATTCAATCATCTGCTCGGTGCGTTCCACGTCGGCGTGCAGCCAGTATTCATTGATTTTGGCTTCGATATAGGCATTTTTCTTCTTCTCTTTGGAGACAAAAGCGCTCCGCGCATCGCCCAGCTTCTCCTGCGCGCTGTCCTGCGCCGTCTCAATATCACGCGGCAGCCGCAGCAGGCTCTCGCGCAGCGCTTCGATATAGGACTGGATCAGCTTCAGAATACAGAAGCCCTTCTCGGTATAGAGCAGCCGCGACACATAGAACGGGCCCTGCTCGGGATGCAGGAAGATACGCTCCAGTTCTTCTCCGAAACGTCCGGTGATTTCTCCGGGGAGCTGCTTCTTGGACTTGATATATTCCTCGCGGGCACGGGCCAGAAAGTTCTGCTCCAGCTCCGTATCCATATCCACCACCTGATGTTTGATGACATTGCTGTGGTTCAGGCGTTCGCTGTTCTCATAGCCGGGCAGCGGCTCCGGCACACGGGACTCGAAGGTTTTGATCATGCTGTCGAGATCGATGCCCAGCTTGCGTGCCAGCTTCTCCACATCCTCCTGCCCCGGTGCCTGCTGGAACATCTTATCCATCTTGTCGAACAGGCGGAATGCCAGATACGTCGTCATTTCCTCAATCGGCAGCACCGCAGAAGAAGCGCCGATGATGTTGTATTCATAATTGGCAGGATACGTCTTGTTCATCTGCGCAATGTTCGTGCGGATGTTGCTGATATAGTCGTGGATCGCGAATTCCTCGCCCGACTGCTTTTCCTCGCTGGCCATGAAGTTCGTAATATTCTCCGCCGTCACATTCATGCAGTAGTCATAAGCGTTCTCCAGCAGCTTGCCTTCGGTATTGGTCGCGGAGATCAGATGGCACAGGTTGAACGGAGGCAGCGGTGAATTCACCGTCAAAATATTGCCGTACTGCTGCCGGAACCGCTCGCCCCGGCTGTCGACGTTCATCCAGTAATCCAGTTCCTTGAGCGCTGCATAGCCGTTCTTGCGGATATATTCACGGGTATGCTCGCTCAGGCTTTTGTTTGACAGGTTCACATCCGGCGTGAACAAATAGCCGAGCGTATTCACGCGGTCGATGCCCGCAGAACCGTAGTCGCGTTCAATAATTCCGCGCACGATATAGGCTATATCCAGAAACGAGCCGCTGCCCGTTCCCCCGGACAAGCCGGTAAGCAGGAATACCATCAGCTTTTTGCTGGTACCTACAGAAAGGGTCTTTATCTTCTTGTCGATAGCCGCCACAACCTGATTGATCTTCGTGAACAGCAGCAGCCGTCCGGCCTGGCGCACCCCGGCGGCCCCGTTCATGCCATCGGTTATGCTCAGCTCCGGCGACAGCCAGTCCGTAATGTACGGTTCAAGAATACTGCGGTTCTGCAGAAGTCCGCCGATCTCGGCATTGGCCAGCAGCACGAATTCATTCTGCGGGTCAAGGCCGATGCCCTTGTATTTTTTGCCGCGGTCCTGCTCATTTGTCTCAAATGCCAGGAACTCCACGTTGTCCGGCTTATCCCGTTTCTTCTTGGACAACGGATCTTCGGGCAGCTTGAAGCGGCGGTTAATCTGGTATTTCAGCCGCAGCAGGGCGTCGATGCCCGTGCCGCCCAGGCCGATGATGAGGATCGGGTTGTCAATGGTGTCTACTCTGATTTTGTCGCTGACGATTCCTCCGCCCAGCGATACGTCGAGCTGCTGAATATGTTCTCTTACTACCGGTTTCATGAGTGCTCCCCCTTATATCAAATACTCAAGTAAAATGGTCTTGTCTACTGTCTGCAGCGCTACAGATATGCGGTCGCCGCTCTTTAGCTCCAGACCGCGGGCCGTATCGACCACACGTCCGGACCGTTCAACAGATATTTCTTCGCTGCCGCGCAGCATCAGGCGGTCATTTTTACCTGGAGTGAATACAAGCTTCTCGCTCTCCTTCAGCTCCGGTGCCAGCTGCAGCAGCTGGTGGAGGGTGAATTTGCCCCGGAAGGCCGCCAGCTTCTTATACTGCGGATAGGTCTTCTCGCCGGTGTTGCCGTCGACCACTTCCACTACCATCTGGCCGACAAAGCCGCGGTTTGATTTTTGGCGCAGCAGCCACAACACCACAGCCGCCGCCAATACCAGCACAATCCCGCCAATGATATAATAGAGAGTTTTGGATGAAGACTTATCCTGTGCCGGCTCACTGCCGCCTGCTCCAGCCGGCGGGCTGGTGCTTGTAGCCACAGCTCCCGTCTTGGCATTGATCGTGAGCACATCGCTTTCGCGGTAGAAGCTGCTCTCCTCCGCCCGCACCTTCAGCTCATAATTATGGCTCTCCGGAATCTCAAAAGAGCCCTTGAACACCGCACCGGAGTTATCCATCGGAAGCTCCTGCACCTTCCCTGTATCGGTATCTGTCGCGAGCAGCACCGCCTTCATATCCTGATATAAGCTGCTGAGCGTTACCTGAGCCCCATTGCTGAACAGGTGGGAGGAGATTTCTACGGTATCGCCCTTTTTGTAAGTCTTGGACTGGAGCGCGTCCAGCTTCAGCTCCAGATCATAGTTGAACACGAGATTGATATCAATTTTGTCCTTCGGCACGCCCTTCACCTGAAGCTTCCAGTCCCCCTGCTCCGGCGACAGCAGCTTGATCAGGCTGTACGTGCTGGATTTGGAGAGCAGTACATCGTTCGAGGGGATAGCCGCTTCCTTGCCGGATGGATCGGTCAGCTTAGCGGTAACAGGCTGCGCCGACATAATAGAAATATTGGCCTCCAGCACACTGCCGTTGGGTACATTGACGGTGACCTCCTGGTAGCTGCCATTCGCCGTAATGGACTGCACCGGAACAACCTTCAGCTTCAAATGGTCGGCAAAAATTTCACTGAGAATCTGCGGCAGATCATCCGCCGAATCGGTGGTGAACGCCTTGCCGGACGTTTTGTTGGACAGCCCGGCCAGAATCTCCTTGTTCAGCTTGCCGTTGGCGTTCAGCCCGATCGTGTAGACCGGATAGCCCTTCTGCTTGGCTGTTTCCACCGCTGCATCCAGTTCCTGGTCCGACTGGCTCTGTGTCCGGCCGGTTGCTTCATTAAGGTCATTGTTGCCGTCCGCCAGCATCACGATCATCGGCTCATGCCCCGGATCGCTGCCGTTCTCCAGCACCTTCACGGCCTCTTCCATCCCGACGGCAATATCCGTATAGGCTCCCCGGTCAAGGCCGTCAATGAAGTCCTTCAAATCCTGCTTGTCGGCGGCAGAGCCAATCTGCAGCAGCGCCTTCTCCCGCTGGACCTTGTCGGTATAGGCCACAATTCCGACCTTATCACCTTGCGCCGACAGCATATCTATGAACATTTTCATCGCTTCACCTGCGATATTGTTCTTGTCACTCTTTTTCATGGAGTTGCTGACATCAATCAATAGTACAGCGTCAATATGAGAGGGCGCGGGCGATGCTGCGCTTGCTCTTCCGGCCGCAAATGGAGCGGCAAAAATGCACAATACCAGGAGCAGCAGAAAAATAGGCCGCATTATTTTCTTGGCTGTCTTGTAAGGCTTAAACGGTGTACGAAGCATAAATAGGGCTCCTCTTGTGTTAAATTAGGGAAGATACGGCAGAGTCGTCAGTATAGCTAAATTCTGTCAATAGCATGCCATTATGATATAATTAAACCTTGTAAACTTCAACTTTAGGACCGCAGGACCGGGGCTGGCTCTAATAGTCGTTATTCAGGAAATCATCAACAGCTTAAGTATAGACTACGTTCCTGAAATTTTGATAAAAACGTTGTTTGCATTACTGCTCTGCCATTCCAGGGCTAATTTCCGCACCCCGGGCCGCCATGCTGCCAAGAAGAAAGGAAGAGTTCCATGATTTCATACGCCATTCTCGGGATTACGTTTCTTTATGCTGTCATTCAGATTCTCATTTATGCTTCACGCCAGCGTAAGCCGCAGACCCGTGATGACATTGATGAGCGCCTGCTGGCTGCGCTGAACGGAGGCGACCATGCCCGTAAATAACAAGAAACCCGTGACATTCCGGCCTTTCAAAACTCCGCGGTACGCCTTTGACAAGCTGCGCATCTGCCGCCGCTGCGGCCGTTATACCGCACTCAGTGAAGACAGATGCGGCCAATGCGGCCGTGCGGCCCTGACGGCAGTAGAGCCGCACGCCGTTGCCCTGGCCGGACGCAAACTGCATACACGGCTCCTGTTCATCCTCCTGCTGACTTTGGGAGCGGTCTATTTCGGTCAAAGCCTGCAGCAGATGGTGCTATGCGGGGCCGGCGGAATCGTGCTGGCCGGACTGCTCTTCCTTACGCAGCGTAAAGTGCGCCAGAACGAAAATCTGTATGCGCTGAATGCGCTGCTTGGCCGCAGCATGGACAGCATCCGCGAAGGTCTGGAGATCAACCGCCAGGAGGCGGTATCCGTCCTGCGCGAGAACGATGTGCTGGCTTACGAGAAGCTGCGCGAAATCTCCATTCTGCTGCGCGGCGACCGGATCTCCCGCCAGCGTGTTGCTCTGCTCCACGGCTTCCAGCTGCGCAAGGACATGCAGCTGGAGCTGGAGCAGCTGCTGCTTAAGGATTTCGAACCGCTGCTTGCCGAATATATCGGCGAGATTGCCAAAGTGCGGCCCGAGCTTATCAAGGACCGCACATTACGCTATGTCAAAACCTATGAGGTACAGATTCTTCAAATGGACAAAGGGGCAGCGATTCTGACTGCGGTAGCCGGAGCGGCGGTGCGGTTAAAGCGTTACGTGCTGCTCTACTCCGGCATGATCGGAAGATACATACCAGAGCTGCCCAAGGACCGTTTTCTGCGGTTGTCCAGAATGATAGCCTCCAGTCCGTACGAGGCCTGGAATGGCCTGGATCTCAAAGTGGCGGAAGTCCGCGAGGCCAAGTACCGCTGGGACCCCGATTTTTAAATAGAGTACTGCAAGCCGGACATGTACTGTAATTTACAAAGGGGCTACTATATTATGACGATCAAACAAGTCTTATCCCTGCGGAATATTATGATCATTTTGTGTATAGTGATGCTGGTCCTGCTGGGACAGAAGGGCGTCAAGCTCCACAGTAAGATGGGGACGGTGCGGGAAGCGGGGCGTCTCTACGCCGCCGGTGACCTGGTTGCCGCCGAAAATCAATACCGTCTGGCGCAGGCGAACTCTTCCATTCATTACAAGGAAGCGGAGATCGCCGCAAGGCTGCAGGAGCTGGCCCCGATTACAACGATCCGCAGCGGACTGGGACTACTTAAGCTAAAGATTGAAGACCAGCTGACTACGAAAGATTTTGACGGCTTCATGGAGAGCTATGCCTCCCTGCTGAGCCTCAAAAACCAATATATGAAATCAGGCGGGCCCTATGAATCCTATTACCGCCAGCTGTCGGCGGATTCAGGCATTTCCGGTCAGCTAGGGACAGGCTTCCAGCAATTCAAGACGCAGTTTCTTGCCGAGCTGGCGGCGGGCCGGAGCGGCAGCAGCAATGCCATTAATGACGGAGACATCTTCAAATGGAACCTGCTGCGTATTCCCGATGTGTACTTAGGGGGGACGGATGCCAAAAAGGAACTGCTGGCTTCGGAGTTCAAATCGTATGACATTACCCGGCTTAAGGCGCTTGCAGCGGCCGGCAGCTTCTCCCCCATGCTGGATTACGCCTTGTCTCTTACCGATGCCTACAGCAGCCACAGCTATACGGCTCCCTGGATAGCCAGCCAGATAGAGAAAAGCGCCAAGCTTATCCTCAGCAAAGATATGGACGGCGGCCAGATTGCGGCCTTCTCCGCCCATGCTGCGGCGTACCGCAAATATGCCGCCGCGGCTGGCCTGGCGTCTTCCAAGGTGCTGTCCCAGATCGACAGCACCACCGCGAAGCTGCTCCGCAGCGCTGCAAGGCTGGTCCGCAGCGGCGGGTACGCCGAGGCTATTCAGCGCTATAGCGATCTGGCCCCGCTTCAGGACACAACAGCAGAAATTGCCGCTGCACAGCTCGCGTGGAATATGGCTGAGCCTGCACGGCTTCTTCCCGGCGGAGAAACGCCGGGCAAATATGTCCTGACCACTTCTGTCAGCGGGAAATACGGGGCCAGACTCGCTGTCGCCGGAACGGACAGCAGCGGACAGCTGTACTATGCGGACATGAGCGAGGACGGAGCCGTTACTACAAGGACCGGAGAGATTATACCGGGCTTTGAGACGCTGAGCCGCCTTGCTTTTGATGACCAGCTCTCCGCCCTTGCCGGAGTGCCGGTTGTGGTCGCTGAAGGCAGCCGCGAAGATGGGCGGACTTCGTTCGCGGGCTATACCATCAAGCCTGAAGGAATCTCACTGCTCTTCTCGTTTGCCGGCAGCAGCTACAAGCTGCAGCCGGATGATGCTTCCATCCGCGTCGCCAATGCGGATATGGGAGAAGGTTCGGACGGCCAGACAGCGATATACCGCCAGACGAATGGCGTTTACCAATTTGCTGAAATCTATCAGGAGTATCCGCTAATCGAGGCCTCGGAGCTGGAACTTCACCCCCTGGAGACTGTAACCCTGCAGGTTAATATTTATATTGATACCACCGGCAGACCTGTGGCCAACGCAGGCGGGCGTTATCTGGCGCTGCAAGGAAATGTGGGTACCGTAACCGGGCCTGCCTTGGCAACCGGCCAGTTCCAGTACAGCTATGATTATGCGGGGACCGATGCCGGGGAGGAGTACGTGCCTGTATTTATAGTAGAATCATTGGGGAGTATGAATCCAATCCCTAATCCATAAGGAAGATCTTACGGCAGCCTATCGCAACTCCAGGTGGACAAAGTAAACTTAAATCTCCCCTGCTTCTGTACTCAGAGTCTATGGTATTCATTAGTCATCCTCGCCACAATTGCTTATATTAGGTGGAAAAAGGTTAACTAAATTGCTCCAGTACCATCTTCTCCGCAGGGTAAGTGGAAAAAGGATAACTAATTCAGCTCATTTCACTCATAACGAGTAAATAATGCCTAATTAAGTTTCCTTTTTCCACTTAAATCCCATGATTGTTGATTTCCGGGAGAAATAAGTTTCTTTTTTCCAACTAGCACTGCTCACCCGCTCCTTCGCAAACACTATATAAGCTGGACATTAGTTTTACATTGTGGGGTATGGTCGTCACTGCGGGGAATGTTTGGACTTCCAGCCGCTGTTGTCGTAAGAATTTCTTGATTGGAACCGCCTTTAGCGGTTGAAGTCCGGTGACTGATGATGCGTCCGCCACTTTTCCCTTTATTCTTAATTTTTCAAGTTCAATCTGTCGTGCAGATTTGTACGATCCTCCCCCTTTGTCCTTCCACAGTCCTTCCAAGCAAACCTGTATTTTCCTGAGAAATAACAAAAAAGCCGATGCCCCCTGTGAAGGAGAGTACCGGCTTCTTTATATGTGCCTTATAGAGGGAGATCCTATTGCAGATCAGGCTATTCTTTTACAGCACCGACCACAATCCCGGTTACGAAATACCGCTGTAAAAAAGGATAGACCAGCAGGATCGGCAAGGCGCTGATAAATATCTGTGATGCCCGGATGGTACGCTGCGACAGATTGGCTACGGCAGCCGGATCAAGCTTCGACATGTCGGCCTGCACGATAATGGTCTGCATAAAGGTCGCCAGCGGAAGCTTAGAAGCATCCTTGATATAGATAATCCCGTCAAAATATGCATTCCAATGTCCAACCATAATGAATAAGGAGACCGTGGCCAGCACGGGCATGGAGACCGGCAGATACACGCTGTAAAAGGTCCGGAAATGCCCTGCCCCGTCAATAAAGGCGGCTTCTTCGAGATCTTTGGGCACCGTCCGGAAGAAATTCAGCAGCAGGATGATATTGAAGACCGCGACCAGTCCCGGAAGGATCAGCGCCATCAGGGAATCCATCAGCCCAAGCTTCAAAATCAGGATGTAGCCGGGAATCAGGCCGCCGCTGAACAGCATCGTGATGACAAAATACCAAAGGTAAATATTGCGTGCCCGAAAAACATGCGTTTCCTTGGAGAGTGCATAGGCAGCAATGGTGTTCACCACCAAAGCCATTGCCGTTCCCAGCACGGTACGTTCTACCGACACCCACAGGGAGGAGAGGAAGTTGGCGTTGTCAAACGTTTTTGCATAGGCTTCCAGGGTGAATCCGATCGGCCAAAAGGTTACCAGCCCGGCATTGGCCGGAGCCGTTGAACTGAGCGACACCATCAGCAGATGAAAGAGCGGAAGCAGGCACAGTACGGAAATAAGCGTCAGGAAGACATTATTGAATACGCTGAATACGCGGTAGGACAGTGTTTTGTGATACATGGGATGTCATCCTTTCTAGAAAATTCTGTAGCCGGCAAAACGGTACGCCAGCCGATAGGAGATCACGATCAGAATTAAGCTTATCGCCGATTTGAACAAATTCACGGCCGTAGCAAAGCTGAACTGTCCGCTGAGGAGACCTTCTCTGTAGACAAACGTGTCAATAATGTCGCCTTGCTGATAGATCAAAGGACTGTACAGGTTGAACACCTGGTCAAAGTTCGCGTTCAGCACGTTGCCCAGTGCCAGGGTGGCTACAACAATCGCAATCGGGATCAACGCCGGAATGGTAATATAGATCGTCTGCTTCCAGCGCCCCGCTCCGTCCACTTCTGCAGCTTCGTACAGGGAGGGACTGATCCCGGACAGCGCGGCCAGGAAGATAATCATATTGAACCCGAATTCCTTCCAGACATCACTGAAAATGATCGTGAACCGGAACCAGCTGCCGTCGCCCAGGAAGAAAATCGGCTTAATGCCGAAGACACTGGAAATGAACTGGTTGATGAGCCCCGTCTGGGCAAGCATATCAATCAGAATCCCCGAAAGGGTAACCCAGGATAGGAAGTGCGGCAGGTAGACCAGCGTCTGGATGGTTCTTTTGAGCGCCATTTTTCTGACCTCATTCAGCAGCAGCGCGAAGAAGAACGGGATAATCAAGTTCATGATTATTTTTGTGCCGGCGAAGAACAGTGTATTCCAGGTAATCTGCAGGAAATAATCGTTCTGCCACATGTATTCGAAATGTTTCAGTCCTACCCAAGGAGAGCCTAATAATCCGGGCTTCGGCTTATAATCCTGAAAGGCCATAAGGATTCCGCCCATGGGAATATAAGAAAATATAAACACCATAACCGCCGCCGGCAGCACCATAAAGTGGAGCATCCACGGCTGCTTGACCTTCTTTTTTCCCGATAGGCGCGGCGTTTTTCCAGGATTCACCTGCTGTATAGTGTTAGCTTCCATCGCTCTCTCCCGCTTTCAAAAAATTATTTTGTGTGTTGTATGAATCTCTGATATAAATAGTAGCAAGCATTTCTGAGCTTTGACTATATTACTTTGTTAGGCTCGCATAGGGATTTATTAGGGCATTGTCTGGGGGGACACAAATGGGTTTTAGTCAAGCTTTTATGATCGTGAAAGAAAAATCCTGGAACAGATTTAGTTTATCCGCCAAAATGAACAGTCTGATTATTGTGCTGTTTGTGCCGATTATTATTGTGTATACGTATTCAAACAACGTCACCTTCGATGTGGTAAGCAAAGAGCTGCAGGAGTCCAACACCAAACAGCTCACTTTTTTGTCCAGCCAGATTGATTCGCGGATTAACCAGATGATGGATTTCAGCCTCGTGTTCTCCAAGGACCCGAATGTGCGGAAATTCAACGGCCTGGGCATCTGGGAGGACCGCTATGACCGTATGCAGACCCGTTTTGTCATTCAGGAGAAGATGATGCTTCAGTCCGGCTTAACCGATGTCTGGCCTTCCAGGTACGCTGTATATTCCCAGCAGAACAAGGATGTCATCTCCAATTACGACAAACCCACGGGGTATGATGAAAATTACCTGATTCAAAATATGAGCGGCAAATGGACCTACAGCGACGACGGAACGGATTCCTCCAGGAAATCCAAGGCATTTTACTGGTTCCATAGCGATTCTATCGCCCCGCAGGGAACGCTTACCGGAAGCGATCTGGTGGTCGAAGCCAGCTTCAGTTCGGAGAATATCCAGAACATGCTGGATACGTATAAAAAGGGGGGACAGGGTGATCCGTTCTTCTATCACAAAGGCGAAACGCCGATCTTGAACCGTACTGCGGACCAGAAGTTAACCGCTGAATTGATCGGTTATCTGGATAAGCATTCGCCGGACAGCAGCACGCAGCACGTAATCAGTCTGGGACATAAAAATTATCTGGTCAGCTCCGTCAAATCCTCCTATCTGGAGTGGTATCTGGTTGACGTTGTGCCGCTTGACCGCATCCTAGGGCCTATATCCGTCAGCCGCAATTTATTCTATGTATCCATGCTGCTGCTGTTTGTCGTGGGGATTTCGGCCTCCATTTTGCTCTACCAGAATGTGCAGCGGCCCATCAAAAAACTGATCAAAGGGCTCCGGCGGGTGCAGCGGGGCGACTACTCCGTACGCCTTCACTCAGAGGAACATAACGAATTCTCATTCCTCTTCTACCGGTTCAATGATATGTCCCATCAGATTCAGGATCTCATCGAAAATGTCTTCAACGAAAAAATCCGGGCCCGGGAAGCCACCCTGAAGCAGCTTCAAGCGCAGATCAATCCGCATTTTCTCTACAATTGCCTGGGTTATATTATCAACATGGCCCAGATGAAGGATGAGGAAGCCGTCGTATCAATGGCCTATAATCTTAGCGCCTACTATCGCTATACGACCCGGATGGAGCGGGATACAGCCACCTTGAACGATGAAGTCAAACTGCTCGTCAACTATCTGGATATCCAGAAGCTGCGCAATGGCCGGATCGAGTATCACATAGATATTCCGCAGGAGATGCTGAGCTATTCTATCCCCCGCCTTCTCCTGCAGCCGATTGTGGAGAACTCCGTCATCCACGGGGTCGGCAAATCGTACAGCTCCGGTGAAATCAGGATCAGCGGCGAGATCTCCGGCGGCTGCTGCCGGGTGTATATCGACGACGACGGACCGGGTCTAAGCCCGGAGCAGCAGGAAGCGCTCAACCGCAAGATGCGGGAGCCGCTGCAGGAGGAGATGGGCTGCGGTCTTTGGAATACGAATCAGCGGCTCATTCACCAGTTCGGCAATCATTCCGCTCTGCATTTCACGGAATCGCCGCTGGGCGGCTTCCGGACAGAGATAGTCTGGGAAATTCCGGCCCAGGAAGGGCATTCTCTGCCTACTAACTTACGAGGAGACACCGCATATGCAAATGATCATTGTTGACGATGAAGCCCACTGGGTGGACAACCTGTCCACGACCAAACCCTGGCACACGCTGGGAATTGAACAAGTACACAAGGCTTACTCCGCTTCCGAGGCGCTTCAGATTATTGAGACACACCCTATAGACATTGTGATCTCTGATATTCAAATGCCTGAAATGACGGGACTTGAGCTGATGGAGCGAATCCGGAGACGGGATAAGAAAATCAAATGTATTATCTTATCCGGGCACTCGGAATTTGAATTCGCCAAAAGCGCCATTCAGCACAGCGCAGTCGATTATCTGCTCAAGCCGCCGACAGACAGCGAACTGTTAGGTGCCGTCCAAACCGCGATTGCACAACTGAACGCAGAGTGGGAGCTGATCAGTTCCCTGGAACGGACCCAATATACCCTAAGGGAAAATCTGCCGCTGCTGCGCGGCCAGCTCCTGCTGAATGCCCTGCAGGGCCAACGGATGCCCGCCGACGAATGGGAACGCAAGCTGGAAAATTACAGTCTTCCCTTCCAGAGCGGAGATTGTGCTCTGATGCTTGTCCGGCTGGAAGAAGAATTCGGTCAATATAAAAACAACGGCCAGCCGCTTATTGAATATGCGGTTATCAATATGGCCGAAGAGATCATTGGCGAATGTATGGAGGTCTGGGGCGTTAAGGAAGAGCATGGTTATCTTGTATTTCTGCTGCAGCTGAAGGAAAAAGCCGCAGACCTGGGGAGAGACGGCCTTTTGGAGCAGCTGTCCGTGCAGCTGCAATACAAGGTAAAGCAATTCCTGAAGGGTTCCCTGTCGATTGTGATTACGGAATGGTTCAGGTTCCCTGACCAGCTGCCCGAGCAGTTCCGCCAGGCTTCAGCCTATTTCCGCCAGATTGTCGGAGACGAGCGGGAATTCGTCATGAGGGTAAGCGACTTGCACGAACCATCCGAACAGGGGCCGCTGGACGCTTTGTACACCCCGCCTTCCTTGATTAATCTGCTTGAATCCGGCCACTGGGAGGCAGCCGGAGCCAAGCTGATAGATGTCTGCGCGGAGCTGGATGAGAAATGGCCCGAATCCTGGGAGCACTGCATGGAAGCCGGATTCTTAATCACGGCCGCCTTCTCCAATCTGGCGCACCGGAATGGACATACCCTGGGGAAGCTGCTGGGGACAGATATTGAAGAGCTGCAGAGCGGGGAAGCCTTTACCTCCATCAACAAGCTCAGAGTGTGGTCACTCAGCGTGCTTGGCAAGCTGAAAGAGGGAACCTCCAGCGAGATCAAAGACATCCGTTCCCTCTACGTGAAGAAAATTCAGGAATTTACGGATAAGAATCTGCATCTTGATGTCTCTTTGCGGGTTCTGGCCGACCATGTCAATCTGCATCCGACCCACTTATCCAAAATCTACAAGATTGAAACGGGCGAAGGCATCAGCGAATACATCTCACGCCTGCGCATGGACCGTGCCTGCCATATGCTGAAGACTACCTCCAAAAAGGTGTATGAAATCAGCACAGACATTGGATATATGGACCCTGCCTATTTCATCAAAGTATTCAAACGCCAGTTTGGGGTCACGCCGCAGGAATACCGGGACGGGAAAAAATAGCATAATAGAGTCCTATCGAAACTAAGAAACTCATATAGATACCCACCCCTCGCAGTTGGTACAGTACACATGTAAGGATTACACATAGTAGGGGGAAATGATGATGGTTAAGCTCAACAAATTAGGCTCGTTCCTCATGATTACGGCTCTCGTCACACTCACAGCCTGCAGCGGAACATCGAATGAGAATGCATCAAAAGGCAATGCCGCTTCCAATAGCAGTGCCAGCACGTCTGAAGCCGATGCGGCCTTCGCCAAAGGCAAATACGACCCGCCGATTGAGATCAGCTCCGTATTAATGCCGAAGAAATACGCGCACGGCGACACGAAGGAAAACAATGTACATGACCGCTGGATGCTGGAGACGCTGGGGATCAAACATAAAGATACCTGGTACCCCGCCAATGACGACCAATACAGACAAAAGCTTCAGCTTGCCATCTCCTCCGGCGAGAAGCTGCCTGATTTCGTATCGGTTCCGACCAATGCGGTATTAACCAACCAATTGATTGATTCCGGCCAGTTCATTGCGATTGATGAGCTGTTTGACAAGTACGCCAACAAAATTCTGAAGGACCATGCGGCGGCACATCCCGAGCTCTGGTATCCGTTCATGAGAGACGGCAAGAAATATAATATGCCAATCCTGGAATACACCGACAATGACGATACGCTGCTGTGGCTCCGCGAGGATTGGATGGAGAAGCTGAATCTGGAGGCGCCCAAGACCATCGCCGACCTGGAAAATATTATGGACAAATTCAAGAATCAGAACCCTGATGGTCTGGCTCCCAAAGACGTGTATCCGCTCGCAATTTCACTAAAAAACAAAACTAACACTTGGATGGGCTCGCTGGACTGGCTGTTTGGCGCTTACGGCACCATTGAGGAGCAGTGGAACAAGGATGCGAACGGCAATCTGGAGTATGGTTCCGTGAATCCGGGTGCGAAGCAAGCCCTCGCGAAGCTGAAGGAATGGATGGATAAAGGTTATATTCATGCGGACTCCGCGCTCTGGGATGAAGGGAAATCAGCCGAAAGCTGGACCAAAGGCACCGCAGGCATTCTGCCAGGGGCCAACTGGGTACCGGACTGGCCTGCTCCCGATCTGCTCAAGAATGTAAAAGGCTCCAAGTATAAGGCCTATCCTATCCCTGCAGGACCGGATGGTCTGATCGGCACCAAATGGCAGAATTCCGGTGTCAATGCGAGTATTATGATCAATAAGGATGCCAAACATCCGGAAGCCATCTTCCTGTACTACAATTATTTACTCGACAACATGGCTAATCCGGCTGCAGGCAGCCCGTATGAATATGGCTTTGCCAAAGGCTACGATTGGGATATTATTGATGGCCAGCCCACCAGTGATAAAGAAAAGATCAAAGACTTCAACAATGAATTCCCGTTCTTGACCGGTCCGGCCCGTATTCCTGATCTGTATATGAAGACACTCGTCAAGCTTGCAAACGGTGAAAAACCGGTAACGCCTTATGAGAAACAAATGGCTGAGTTCCGCAAGCCGGAGAACTGGGCTGCCGCCAAGATCGTAATGTCGCAGAAGGATATCCGCAAGCAGAACTATTTCACCGGTGCAGCCACACCAACTATGGTCTCCAAGTGGAACCTGCTGCGCCAGTCCGAGATGGAAACTTTCAACAAGATCATCTACGGCAAATTGCCGGTCGATGCCTTTGACGAATTCGTCACCAACTGGAAGGCTAACGGCGGCGACCAAATTACGAAGGAAGTCAACGACTGGTACAAGTCCGTATCAGCCAAATAAGCGGAATTCCCGCAATAAGGATAACAAGTAGAAACGGGTACCGTCCTTATTAGGACGGTACCCGTTTCAGCGAGAAATAGAAGGATAATTTATAGCGTGAAGCATAGAAATTCTTATATTTTAAAAAAGAGGCTGACCCAAAAGCCATAAAGTGGCTGCTTGGGTCAGCCTTTGTTGTTTTGAGTAGAGTGGAAAAAATGCCATAAGAAACCCTACACGCGGGGCATCTCTTCCAGCACAGCCAGGATGTCGGCTTCTTCAACCGGAATGGAATAGGAGCCATCCGCAAAACATTTCATCGCGCCGATCCCGTCCTGGAACACAAAACGGATGCGGCCGCTGCGTACTTTTTTATCGGTATACATCTTATCCACCAGCTGTCTGTTCGAGATGGAAGCCGGCATTTCCGTCGGCAATCCCGCCTTCTTCAGCAGCGCAATTAACCGCTCTGCCTGATCTTCAGTCATGTATCCGCGCTTCACTCCCAGCTTAGCCTGAACAACCAGCCCTATCGCAACCGCTTCTCCATGCAGCAGGGTATAGCCGCTTAGCGCCTCAAGCGCCCGCCCGGCGGTGTGGCCCAGATTCAGAATCTGCCGCAAATTGCTCTCACGCTCATCCTGCTCTACGACTTCGTATTTGATCCGGCAGTTGGCCAGCGCAATATGCTCACAGACCCCGGCATCAAGCACGAGCTGCCCGCGATCCGAAATGACCTTGCCCATATTCTCTTCCAGATAGCTGAAAAAATCCGCATCCCCCAGGCACGCATGCCTGATGGTTTCGGCCAGCCCGCTTCTGAACTCACGTGCAGGAAGGGTGCGCCAAGCGGCCAAATCTATGTACACCTTACGCGGCTGGTGGAAGAGGCCGATCAGATTTGTGGCCACCGGGGTATTCACACCGGTTTTGCCGCCGACCGATGCGTCCGCTGCGGCCAGCAGCGTTGTCGCATAATTCAGGCTTGGCACTCCGCGGCCAAAGGTTCCGGCCAGAAATCCGGCCAGATCCGTCACCGCCCCGCCGCCTACAGCGATAATGCAGGAGTCCCGCCCGTAAGCGCGGCTTAGCAGTTGATCCTCCAGCAGCGCCTTCGTTTCCCGGGTTTTGGACGCTTCCCCTGCCGGAAAAGAAAACAACTCAGCCGCAAAGCCATTTTGCCGCAGCCGTTCAAGCAAGGGCCGGCCATAGAGCGGCTCTACCGTAGAATCTGTAATAATGGCGTATTTGCTCACATTCGGCACCAATCCTTGCTGCAAATCCGCAATCAGCGAATCGAACAGCAGCTCCCCAATCTCAATCGCGTAGGAGTCATCGACTACCTTTTTCAGCATCACCTGAAAGGTTCGGGACATGACAAAACCTCTTTTCCTCAAACTTGAACATCATCTAGATAGGATTCGCCACAAGGGAATATTCTCCTGCCTCTTTGAGCCGGCGGCCAATAATGCTATATTGGAAAAGGGATCTCCCCCTACTTTTCGAATTGGAGCGAGCGGCCATGATCATAAAATTCATTCGTTTACGTTAATGAGAGGCACATTACATTGAACCCGGTCTTTTTTTGAAAAGACAAGGACTTGGGTTTATTTGTTTGTGCCTTTTTCATTCAACCATAACGAATGAATGGGGTGTTTTCACATGTCCGCAACAACGAAAAAAATGATTCTGGCCGGGCTTATGGCTGCTAATCCGGGACTGTTCTGCTGTCCGCTTTGCGCAAGTCCCATGAGCCTGACCGAGTGTAAAAGCCTGATCTGCAGCAATCATCACTGCTTTGACCTGGCCAGGGACGGATATATCAATCTGCTCTCCCGCCCGACGGGAGGAAAATACGGTAAAGAACTGTTTGCCTCCAGAAAAGCAATCGTAAACAGCGGGTTCTTTGAACCCGTTGACACCTATATTTCCGGGCTGATTGCGGGCCGGAAGCTTGCCGGTAACAGTTCGCACCGGATTCTCGACGCCGGCTGCGGGGAAGGGTCGCATCTGGCAGCCATTCAGGAACTCGCAGCGGCCGGGCCGCACCGGTCACTGCTTGGAGTGGGACTCGATATCTCAAAAGAAGGCATCCTGCTCGCTGCCAGGAACTTTAACGAAAATACCATCTGGTGTGTAGGCGATCTTGCTCATTCGCCCTTTGGCAGCGGGCAGTTTCATTCGATTCTGAGCATCCTGGCCCCTTCCAGCTATGCTGAATTTCAGCGGCTGCTTACTCCTGACGGAATCATCGTCAAAGTCATTCCCGGACCCGGTTATCTTCAAGAGCTGCGCGAGCTGCTCTATGGCCGGTTAAGCAGACAAACGAACGTGGACAGCGAAATCCGCGAACGCTTTAGTGAGACTTTTGAAATAACCGAGGCCCGGCGCTTCCAGTATAAGGTCAGCCTAGAACCCCCTCTCCTTCAGCAGCTGGTCAGCATGACTCCCTTGTCCTGGGCTGCGGACCAGAACAAGCTTCAGACCGTGCTTCAACTGAATGAACTGGAGATTTCGGTGGATCTGACCGTACTGGTTGGCCGGAAGCAACCTTCATAAACCGCATGCCAAGAGGGTGTCCCGGCATGATATGCTCCCCATATAGTAGACAGGTGAAATAATAAAAACCTGTTACTGTATGGGGAGCATTTTTATGGAACAAAAGAAGTTTACAGCGTTCGAAAAATTAACGATCCTCCAAGAAATTAAAGAGGGATTTATCGGAGTAAAGGCTGCAGCCCGAAAGTTCGGAGTAACCAAGAACTCTATTATGAAATGGCGGCGACGGTATGAGTTGTACGGTTACGAGGGGCTAGACGTTCGGACTCATAACCGTACATATTCTGAGGAGCTCAAACTCCAAGCGGTTAGGGATTATCTTGAGGGGGAATTGTCGCAAAGCCAAATCATCTACAAGTATAAGATTGCAAGCACTACCCAACTC
>NZ_FNGM01000003.1:0-418944 GCF_900102965.1 Paenibacillus jilunlii
CGAACGCTGTAAACTTCTTTTGTTCCATAAAAATGCTCCCCATACAGTAACAGGTTTTTATTATTTCACCTGTCTACTATATGGGGAGCATATCAAAATAGGGTGCAAGGGCAACTAAATCACCCTTTTTCCACTTGGGGTTGCGGTAGGGTTTGTGGGGGCGTTCTCCAAACAACGCTAGATATGCAGAATATAAGAAGTGTGGCAAGACCATCAGGTTAGATTCTTAAGTTCACTTTATACAGATGGAAATCCAAGACGGCATACTGTCCAGGGAAAGACGGCACAGTCGGTTTTTTATGGATAAATATGGAATAACTAATTTGCTTTTGACCGCTGCAAAAGGCATAATATACTTACTTAAAGTAATTATATTGTGAAATGGAGGCTGTATATGAACACCGATAAATTGTTTGCCCCTTTTCAGGCAGGAAGCCTGACCCTTGCCAACCGTATCGTGATGGCCCCTATGACCCGTGTGTATTCGCCCAATGGTGTTCCGGGTGAGGATGTTGCTGCTTATTACCGCCGCCGGGCCGAAGGTGGAGTGGGATTGATTGTAACGGAAGGGACAGCAATCAATCATCCGTCAGCCGTCAGCCACCAGAATATCCCGAATATCCACGGTGAAGCCTCTTTGAAGGGATGGGCAAAAGTGGTGGATGAGGTTCATGCTGCAGGGGGCAAAATCGTTCCCCAGCTCTGGCATGTCGGCATGGCCCGTACTATTGGCGAGCTGCCGAATGTGGACGCGCTGCCGATCGGTCCTTCCGGGCTGAACCTGGCCGGTGAGAAGATTACGGAACCGATGACCAAGCAGGAAATCGGCGGGATTGTCTCTGCTTTTGCGCAGGCGGCCGCGGATGCGAAGGCTGTGGGCTTTGACGGCATTGAGCTGCACGGGGCGCATGGATATCTGATCGATCAATTTTTCTGGGAGAAAACCAACAAGCGCACCGATGAGTACGGCGGCGACTTGGAGGCACGGACAACGTTTGCCGTTGAGATCATCGACGCTTGCCGCCGTGCGGTAGGGCCGGATTTCCCGATTATTCTCCGTTTCTCGCAGTGGAAGGCCGGCGACTATGCGGCCAAGCTGGCGCAGACGCCGGATGAACTGGCCCGGTTCCTGACTCCGCTAAGCAATGCAGGTGTGGATATTTTCCACTGCTCCACGCGCCGTTTCTGGCTGCCGGAATTCGAAGGCTCCGAGCTGAATCTGGCCGGATGGACGAAGAAAATCACCGGCAAACCCACGATTACCGTGGGTTCGGTAGGGCTGAACAGTGAGTTCGGTTCCGCAGTAACAGAGCAAAATGAAGAAGACAATCTGGACCGGCTGATGGAGAAGCTGGAGAAGGCAGAGTTCGATCTTGTAGCTGTTGGCAGAGCACTCATTAGTGATCCAGCATGGCCAGCCAAGGTGCAGAGCGGCAGAAAAGACGAAATTATTGCGTTTACTCCCGAGTCGACGAGAACACTTAATTAATAAGCATAGTTAGGTTTACAGCATCCACTGCAATCGGTTTTTTTGGCCGTGCAGAGGATGCTTTTTATTATAAGGCGGGTAGAGAGTTCGGGAGCAGCAGCGGAGTAAAGTGGAATTAGTGAAATTCAATCAGCTCTGAAACGCTCAGCAGAAGGGATTAGTTGGAAATCGTAGAGTTATTTTAAGTGAATTCACCGTAAAGGGGACGAATGGGGCTAATTAAGTCTACTTTTTCCAATTAGCATTTCTCAGGGGAGTGGAGGGGGAGGGATAAAAGGACTTTTTCCACTTGGGTGTACTTCGGGACCATAGAAGGCTGCAAGAAATGGGGAATTATATTTCAGCATATATGAGGGTCTGCTACCCACCGATTACCGGAATGGATGATTTATGCTATAATTTTTACTTGAGTATTACAAAATTAGCCTTGCATCTGCTGCAGAGCTTCATGAATAAAGGACGTGAAACCATGACGACGGGGAATAACTCACCGGACTTAAAATCCGGCAAGGGTGGTTCGAAGGATTACTCCAAGTATTTTGATTTCTCTGATGCAAAAGTCATCAGTGAGGTAGAGGGCAAAACGACCTACCGGATCAAGGGCAGGACGGTTCAGATCAACTCCAATCCGGACTACAAGGAAGGCAAGCGCCGGGGCAAGCAGGATATAGAGGTTATTGATTTCGACAATGCGGAAACGAATAAGATTATGGAAGAGTTCAGAGAGATCAACCGCCACAAGCAGCATTATTACTCGATTGCCACCTACGGCTGCCAGATGAATGAGCATGATACCGAGACCATGAAGGGGCTTCTGGAGCAGATGGGCTACCAGGGGACCGAGGACCGCAACATGGCGGATATTATTCTGCTGAACACCTGTGCCATCCGCGAGAATGCCGAAGACAAGGTGTTCGGGGAGCTTGGCCACCTCAAAAATCTGAAGCTGGAGAAGCCGGGCCTGTTGCTTGGGGTCTGCGGCTGCATGTCCCAGGAGGAAGGCGTGGTCAACCGGATTATGTCCAAGCACGGCTTCGTGGATATGATCTTCGGCACCCACAATATTCACCGCCTGCCGCAGCTGGTCAAGGAAGCGTATTTCAGCAAAGAGCTGGTCGTGGAAGTCTGGTCCAAGGAAGGCGACATTATTGAGAACCTGCCGAAGAAACGGGAGGGGATGCGTGCCTGGGTGAACATCATGTACGGCTGCGATAAGTTCTGCACGTACTGCATTGTGCCGTTCACACGGGGCAAGGAGCGCAGCCGCCGGCCTGAAGACGTCATTGCCGAGATGCGGGAGCTGGCCCGCCAGGGCTTCAAGGAGGTCACCCTGCTGGGGCAGAATGTAAATGCCTACGGCAAGGATTTTACGGATATTGACTATACATTTGGGGACCTGATGGACGATATGCGGAAGATCGATATTCCCCGTATCCGCTTCATGACCTCGCACCCCCGTGATTTTGATGATAGATTGATTGAAGTGCTCGGCAAAGGCGGCAACCTGACAGAGCATATCCACCTGCCGGTGCAGTCGGGAAGCACAGCCGTGCTGAAGAAAATGAGCCGTAAGTACAGCCGCGAGACGTATCTGGAGCTTGTCCGGAAGATCAAGGCCAATGTCCCGGACGCCGTGCTGACTACCGATATTATTGTCGGGTTCCCTGGCGAAACCGAAGAGCAGTTCGAAGAGACATTGTCGCTGGTGCGCGAAGTGGGCTATGATATGGCATATACCTTCATTTATTCACCGCGCGAAGGGACGCCCGCAGCCTCGATGGAGGATAATGTGCCGCCAGAGGTGAAGAGTGAACGCCTGCAGCGCTTGAATGATCTGATTAAAGAGCAGAGCCGGGTAAGCAATGACCGGATGCTTGGCGAGATCGTCGAGGTGCTCGTGGAAGGCGAGAGCAAAAACAATTCAAATGTGCTGTCCGGCCGCAGCCGGGCCAACAAGCTGGTGCATTTTGAAGGGCCGAAGGAACTGATCGGTACCTTTGTGCAGGTTAGAATTACGGATACGAAAACATGGTACATCAAGGGGGATTGCGTGGCGGAGGCCGTGTCAATTCTATAATCATAGAGGAATGGGGCGATAGCAGTGAGCCAGGAAGAACCGCGTCTGAACAATTACGGCATGCAGACCTACAATACCCGTGACCTGATTGTGCGGGAGGATATTATGGGCAAAGCCAAGGAGCTTGCTTCACTCATTTCCACCAGCGAGGAAGTGAAACACTTCCAGCAGGCTGAACTTAAGATACAGAATCATGAGCGGGTGCAGAGCCTCATTGCAGCCATCAAGAAGAAGCAGAAAGAGATTGTGGCGTTCGAAAGCTTCAAGAACAAGGAAATGGTCGCCAAAATCGAACGTGAAATTGAAGTGCTGCAGGATGAAATCGACGGGATACCGGTCGTGAATGAGTTCCAGCAGAGTCAGAGCGATATCAACTATCTGCTGCAGCTGGTGATCTCTGTGATCCGGGACACCGTCTCCGAGAAAATCAATGTAGAAGCGGGTACGGAAGCTCCTCCTTCAACCTGTGGCGATTAAATCAAGGATGCAATCACTTATTAAATAAGCAGCGGCAAAGGATGATTCATTGTGAGCGAGAACGGAGAACAAACCTATAACGTCAAAAAATACCGCACACCGGATGGGGTTCCGGCCGATATAGTCATGTTTACGCTGACCAAACGCGAGCGGAAGACCGTCACCAAGACACTTCCGCTGCGCGAACTGAAGGTGATGCTGGTCAAACGCAAAAAATGGCCGTGTGCCGGGATGTGGGCGCTGCCGGGGGGCTTTTGCCAGGAAGATGAATCCATCTACGATGCCGCAACCCGTGAGCTGAAGGAAGAAACAGGTGTGGACGGCGGTCATCTGGAATACCTCGGTGTCTACAGTACGCCCGGACGCGATCCGCGCGGGTGGATTATCAGCCATGCATTCTTTGCGCTGGTGGAGGAGTGGATGCTCGAACACAGACAAGCGTCCGATGATGCGGGTGAGGTGGGGCTGTTCACGCTGCAAGAAGCGCTTGAGGAGCTTGAGCTCGCTTTTGACCACCATGACATTATTACCGATGCCTACTTGCGGATTCAGCAGCAGATGCTGCAGACGACGATTGCCCGGCAGTTTCTGCCGCACCACTTCACGCTCAGCGAGCTGTATCAGGTGATCCAGACTGTCGTGCCTGAATTTAAGGAGCCTAATTTTATCCGCAAAATCACTTCAACCCGCAGCCGGCAGGGTATATTAAAAGAAGTACGTGATGAAGCCGGCAATCCGGTCAGCTCCAACCAGTACTCACAGCGTCCGGCACAGCTCTATATGTTCACGGATCATGAGCCATTGTTATCCATCTATACTTAGGAGGTAACCGGAATGAGAGCCTTGATCGTAATTGACTTCACCAATGATTTTGTGGACGGCAGCCTGCCGGTGGGACAGCCCGGTATTGATATCGCACCACGGATCAGTGAACTGACACAGGCGTTCGTTGACAGCGGCGACTATGTTGTGATGGCGGTGGATCTGCATGAGGAGAATGATCCTTACCATCCGGAGGCCAAGCTGTTTCCGCCCCATAATCTGCGGGGCACTGCAGGCCGCGAGCTATACGGCAGCCTCAAAGACATTTACGAACAGAACCGTAAATCCATCTGTTGGATGGACAAAACGCGCTACAGTGCCTTCTGCGGCACAGATCTGGAACTTAAGCTGCGTGAACGGGGCATTACTGAACTGCACCTGACCGGAGTCTGCACGGATATCTGTGTCCTGCATACGGCAGTGGATGCCTATAACAAGGGCTTCAGCATTGTCGTTCACAAGGATGCCGTAGCCAGCTTCAATCCGGAAGGGCATCTCTGGGCGCTGGGACATTTCAGCGGAAGTCTCGGAGCGACGGTAGTGAGAGAAGAATAGCTAGGAGATGAGGATTTGAGGAGAGAACTTGCTCTACATACAGACAAATATCAGATCAATATGATGTACGCCCACTGGATGAATGGAAGCCATAAGCGGAGAGCGGTGTTCGAAGCCTATTTCCGCAAGCTTCCGTTCGGCAACGGCTTTGCCGTATTCGCCGGGCTGGAGCGTATCACCCAATATATCTCTGAGCTGCGGTTTACAGAAGAGGATATCCGCTACCTGTCGGAGCAGGAAGAGAACTATGCGCCTGCTTTTCTGGAAGAACTGCTGCAGTTCCATTTCCAGGGCAGTATCTATTCCATGAAAGAGGGGGCGCTGGTTTTCCCGGATGAACCGCTGGTCCGGGTCGAGGGCACCATCATGGAGGCGCAGCTGGTGGAGACAGCAATCCTGAACTTCATGAACTACCAGACCCTGATCGCCACCAAGGCATCCCGGATTAAGCAGGTGGCTCCGAAGGATACGCTGCTTGAGTTCGGCACCCGGCGCGCGCAGGAAGCAGATGCGGCTGTCTGGGGCGCCCGCGCGGCTTATGTCGGCGGCTTTCATGCCACCTCGAACATGCTGGCCGGTAAGAAATTCGGCATTCCCACCAAGGGAACCCATGCCCATTCCTGGGTGCAGAGCTTTGCCAGCGAGCAGGAGGCCTTCGATGCGTATGCCAAGGTGATGCCGGATGGCGTTACCCTGCTGGTGGATACCTTCGATACTCTCCGCAGCGGTGTGCCGCATGCGATTAATACTGCGAAGAAGCTGGAAGCGGCGGGCAAGCGGATGAACGGAATCCGGCTGGACAGCGGCGACTTGGCTTATTTATCCATTCAGGCGCGCAAAATGCTGGATGAGGCAGGTTTGGACTATGTGAAGATCGTAGCCTCCAATGATCTGGATGAAAATACAATCATGAACCTGAAGTCACAAGGAGCGGCAATTGACACATGGGGTGTGGGTACACAGCTCATCACTGCCTCAGACCAGCCTTCCTTGGGCGGTGTGTACAAGCTTGTCGAAATAGAATCGCCTACCGGTGAAATGGTGCCGACAATCAAGATATCCTCCAACCCGGAGAAGGTATCTACACCCGGCAAAAAGGAAGTCTTCCGGATCGTCGGTCCCAAAGGCAAGGCCTTGGCCGACTATATCAGCTTCCCTGATGAGCAGGAACCGCGCAGCGGCGCCCGTTTGAAGCTGTTCAATCCACTGCATCCGTATCTGCAGAAATATGTGGAGAAATACGAGGCGGTATCCATGCTGGAGCCGATTTTTGTGAACGGGTTCCAGGTCTACAAGCTGCCGGTTCTCGATGAAATCCGCCGTTATCATCAGGAGCAGATTGATTTGTTCTGGCCGGAGTATTTGCGCAAGCTGAATCCCGAAGTGTACCGTGTTAATCTGAGCGAGCTGGTTTGGACCCGGAAGCAGCAGCTGATTGCCGAGCATATGATGCCGGATCTGAACGATGAGCTGAACTCTGAAATCTAATCTAAGCTAGCTGGGACATGAGGGCTGTCACTGTAGTAGAATTTCTATATAGGGACAGCCTTTTTGCAACGTAAACACACGGTTACCGGCAGCGCCGCTATCTATAGAATGAACCGGGAATTTCTCTCGTAGGACAATAAAGTTATTGACACTGATAGATTGGAATAATATATTAATTATGTACTTATTTACAATTTCATTGCCGTGAGGGACTATTTGTTTTTTTACCACAAAAGTTAAAGCGCTTTAACTTTTGTGGGCCGTAAGCCGCCAAGCTGATGCTGCCGGGGAGGTGAGGAACCAGACTGCATTACCGATTATCCGAAATGTTACTAACAAGGGTATGCTTCCAAGGCGAGTTTTGCACAAAGCTTTTTGAAGCCGATGTCTACAAAACTTTGAGGAGTGATTGATGATGAAAAATCAAGGGAAGCGTATGTGGCACTGGAAATCTTTCGTATTGTTATGTCTGGCTATCTTTATCCTCCCTGCGGGCTCAGCTTTTGCAGCGGTGAACAAACCTTTTCCCCAGCATACCACGTATACCAGCGGGACGATCAAACCGAATAATGTGTCTCAAACGGCGATGGACAATGCCGTGAAGACCAAATGGGATGCATGGAAAGCGGCATATCTCAAGCCTGCCGGCACCGGCAAATATTATGTCAAATATAACTCGGCCGGGGAAACGGTATCGGAAGCTCATGGCTATGGCATGCTGTTCACGGTGCTGATGGCCGGCTACGACAGCAACGCCCAGACGTATTACAACGGTTTATATAACTATTACATTGCGCATCCCAGCTCCATTAACCCTTATCTAATGTCCTGGAAGCAAAACAGCAGCTTTCAGAACATTGAAGGCGAGGATTCCGCGACCGACGGAGACATGGACATCGCTTTCTCGCTCCTTCTGGCCGACAAACAATGGGGAAGCAGCGGTACGGTCAACTATCTGCAGGCAGCCAATAATATCATTAACGCCATTATGGATAACGAAATTAACCAGAGCCAGTGGACGATCCGGCTCGGGGATTGGGCTAACAGCGGCGCGTATAATACGGCTACACGCCCTTCGGACTTCATGCTGAATCATCTCAAAGCCTTCCAGGCGGCGACGGGAGATTCCCGCTGGCAGAACGTAACGGACAAAACCTACACCCTTATTAACAGCCTCTACAGCGGATACAGCTCCAGCACCGGACTGCTGCCTGACTTTGTCGTGTATTCGGGGGGCGTCTACAAACCGGCGGCAGCTAACTTCCTGGAAGACCCAAATGACGGAAATTACAACTATAACTCCTGCCGGACGCCTTGGCGCATTACAACGGATTACCTGCTAACCGGAGATAACAGAGCCTTGAACCAGTTGAACCAGATGAACAGCTGGATCCAATCGAAAGTCAACAGCGCTCCGGGCAGTATCAAGGACGGCTACAAGCTGAATGGCTCAACATTCGGAAGCTACAACAGCGGCGCTTTTTACGCTCCTTTTGGCGTCAGTGCAATGACTTCCGCATCCAATCAGGCTTGGCTGAATTCACTCTGGAGCCATACCTCCGGCAGTGCAGCGGAAGACTATTATGAAGACAGCATCAAGCTGTTCTCGATGATCGTAATGTCCGGTAACTGGTGGACTTACTAATTCGATGAAGAGTTGGCGATGAATCACAGGCCCATCCAGCGGATGGGCTTTTTTGAAGTTGGGCGGACATGTTTCAAGCCTGTGATATTTATCATGTTTTATGTGACAAATTTAACATCTTAATTTTTAATTTTATTGCTAAATTAAGGGTGACATTTGTTCCACCTTTGACTTGGGAAATTCCAGATCGACACACAATGTTCACTCTTTGTCGTTTTTATGGAAGATTATCTTCTATTAAAGTAACGCAGCGCTGTCGCGTATAAAGAAATCGATTGAAATCCATAAATTATTGTGATTCCCCAAGCGTGGAAAATGCAAGATTTGTCACTTCGCGGCCTGCGAAATCAAGTTACAATCGTTGAAAAAGTCATAAGGATGTTATTCTACTTGACACTTAGAAAGGGGATATGTCGGTGGTACAATTACCAATCGTTAACGATCTTGGATTTTTCGAGATTCGTCTGGAATCTATTGGAGGCTTGGGTGCGAACCTGGCGGGCAAGATGCTCGCGGAAGCGGGAGTGGTCGGTGCAGGGCTGAACGGTGTCAGTTTCTCGTCTTACGGCTCGGAGAAGAAGGGGTCTGCGGTTAAGGCGCATATCCGTTTCTGTGATCTGAACACGCATATCCGCGATACCTCGCCGGTAGAACGTCCCCATGTTGTGGGCGTGTTCCATGAAGCGTTGGCTAAGACAGTCAACGTGACCAGCGGTATCCTTGAGCACAGCACTGTGCTGGTGAATTCGGCCAAGTCGCCCGGGGAGCTGAAAGAGCTGCTGAAGATGAAGGCCGGAACCATTGCCGTGATCGATGCAACCAGCATTGCCCTGAAAGAGAAGAATCGTGTAAATATGGCGATGCTGGGCGCATTGTTCCGGCTCTGTCCATTTCTTGATACCGAAATCATGAAGGGCGTTATTGAGAAGTCCCTCGGCAAAAAATATCCGCAGGCCGTCCAGTCGGCCATTTCGACGTTTGAGCGCGGCTATAATGAAGTGGAATTTATGCAGTTTGAGCTGGCTGCCGGTGACAGCATGCCTGAATATGTCCGTTCCGATATTGGCATTCTGGGTTATGAGACTCAGCCGATCGGCGGCTCGATTATTAATCCGGGCAGCACCTTCCTGAAGAATCTCAGCATTTCTCGCTCCGGTATGCTCCCGGCGTATGATAACGAAGCTTGCATTCACTGCGCCCAGTGCGATACTGTATGTCCGGATCAGTGCTTTGTATGGGAAGAACGGATTGACCGCAAGGGCCGTTCGCAAATGTTCCTGACAGGCATCGATTATCAATATTGCAAGGGCTGCCTGAAATGTGTGGGCGCATGCCCAACCTCGGCGCTGTCAAGCCAGCGTGAGAAGGAAGGATATGCGGACAGCCACACGGTGCACCATCAATTTAATCTGGTAACCCAGGCTTAATATTCGGAAGAAAGGTGGAATGAATAATGGCTATCGATTATGAAAAAGAAGTAGGCTCTGCCAAAGTGGAGCAGAAATTCCTATATGAATCCGGCAACGAAATGGCTGCTTATGCCGCCCATCAGATCAACTATCATGTGATGGGTTATTTCCCCATCTCGCCATCCACTGAGGTTGCCCAGTTCCTGGACACCATGAAAGCCAGCGGACAGCATGACATCATGCTTGTTCCTTCGGATGGTGAGCATAGCTCCGCGGGAATCTGTTACGGCGCATCGACTGCGGGCGGACGTGTGTTCAACGCAACCAGCGCCCAGGGCTATATGTTCATGCTGGAGCAAATGCCTGTACAAGCAGGTACGCGTATGCCTATGGTCATGAACCTGATCTGCCGCTCGATCTCAGGTCCGCTCAACATACACGGCGACCACTCTGACTTATATTTTGCCCTGAATACCGGCTGGCCGATTCTGATGTGCCGGGACCCGCAGTCTGTCTACGACATGAACCTGATGGCCCTGAAGCTGGCTGAGCACGCGAAGGTCCGCCTTCCGGTCATGGTCGCTTCCGACGGCTACTTCACGTCCCACCAAAAACGCCGTGTCCAGGCTTTTGCCCACCGTGAAGATGTTCATAAGTTCGTAGGCGAGCAGCCCCCTGCAGGCTTTACAGATACACTGGACCGCAATAATCCGGTAACCGTTGGCCCGTACATGAACGAACCTGATTATATCAATAACCGTTACCAGCAATCCGTTGCCATGTACAATGCCGGGGAAGTATTCGAAGAGATTGCCCAAGAGTTTGCCGAGCTGACCGGACGCCACTATCCGATGATCGAGCAGTACCGGATGGAGGACGCCGATGTTGCCGTGTTCCTGATGAACTCCGCATCGGAGATCATCAAGGATGTGGTCGACCAGCTCCGCCTGCAAGGAATCAAAGCCGGTGCCATCTCCCCGAACATGATCCGTCCATTCCCGCAGAAGCAAATTGCTGAAGCGCTGAAGAATGTGAAGGCTATTACGGTTGGGGACCGTGCGGATTCGGTCGGCGGACACGGCGGCAATATGGTCAACGAAATCAAGGCAGCGCTGTTCACATATGGCAATACCACTACTAAGGTAATCAGCCGTATTTATGGCCTGGGCGGCAAAGACTTCTACGCCGAAGACGGACATCATTTCTTCCAATTGGCAATGGATGCTGTAGCTGCTGACCGGGTGGACATTCCGTTTGATTACTACGGCCACAATCCGGGAACGCCGGAGAATGCGCCTAAGCGTCTGCTGAAGCCGATGGATTTTGAATCCCTCAAGACAGGTCTCATCACCGTGAAGCAGAATGAAGAGACCGGCAAGCTTAGTGTGAAGGTTCCGCCCGTCCGCAGCCTGATGAAGAAACCGAGACGCTTGTCCCCGGGACATGGCGCATGTCCTGGCTGCGGTATTTTTTCCGGCCTGGAGCTCTTCTTCAAGGGTATCGAAGGGGATATTGTGGCCCTGTACCACACTGGCTGCGCGATGGTTACGACTACCGGCTACCCTTATTCGGCACATAAATCGACGTTCATCCATAACCTGTTCCAGAACGGTGCAGCTACGCTGTCCGGTGTCGTGGAAATGTTCTGGGAACGCAAACGCCGCGGTGAACTGGATGGACTTGGCCTGAAGGAAGACTTTACCTTTGTCATGGTTACTGGTGACGGCGGAATGGATATTGGTATGGGCCCGGCCATCGGCGCAGCACTGCGCGGCCACAAGATGATTATTGTAGAGTACGACAACGAAGGATATATGAATACAGGGGCTCAGCAGTCATACTCCACACCGCTCGGCCACCGTACTTCAACCTCAAGCATCGGCAAAACACAGCAGGGTAAGGTCACCCAGCATAAGGATACGGCGCAGATCATGGCCGCGACCAATATCCCTTACGTGTTCACCGGCTGTGAGGCTTATCCGCAGGATTTGCTCAAAAAGGCCGCCAAAGCCCAGTGGTATGCCCAAAATGAAGGACTGGTCTACGGCAAGATTCTCATTGCATGCCCGCTTAACTGGATGAGCGAAGACAAAGACGGTACGGATATTGTATCGCTGGCGGTAGAATCCTGTTTCTTCCCGCTGTATGAAGTAGAGCAGGGGACGACAACGATTACGTACAACCCTGAAGACAAGGACAAACGTGTAGAAGTTTCTGCATGGCTGAAAACGATGGGCAAAACCCGCCATCTGCTCAAGCCGGAGAACGAACCTGCACTGCGTGCTTTCGAAAGTGAAGTACAGCGCCGCTGGACCCGTCTCAAAGCCAAACACGAGCATCCGGATTTGTAGGACTTATAATATCTGCACTTATTTATAAATATGATGCCTGGCAGGATTCACCTGCCGGGCTTATTTATATCCTCAGGGAATAAAAAAACCATTTATTAAAATGCTTTTATAAAGTAATATAATAAATGAGGTGAGAGCAGATGAAGAACATCGGAGGCAATGCTCTGGTGATCAAGGAAGTGAATATCAACCTGGTGCGGCGCATCCTGAAGGAACGCAAACAGGCTACCAAACGGCAGATCGCCGAGGACACGGGACTCAGCGTTGTTACCGCCGGCTCGGTGCTTGAGGTGCTGGTCCGGCAGAATGAGGTGCTGGCGGCGGGGCAGATTTCATCCAGCGGGGGAAGACCTGCCCAGCAATACATATACAATGATGAGCATGCTTTGGCGCTGATCCTGTTCCCTTTTGAAGAGGGCGGGGGCATCTGTATCCACTGTACGGTGGTTACCCTATTTGGGCGCTGTCTGTATGAAGCTAACCGGCCTGTAGAGCAGGTGGATTTGGTCTGCTTCGAAGTCATTATTGATGAATTGCTTAACCGGTATCCTGCTATACAGGCGATCGGCTTCGGATTGCCCGGCGCAGAAGCGGGGGGGAGGCTGGTGTTATCTGATTATGAGGCCCTGCGCGGTATTCCTGTGGCGGAGCATTTCAGGGAACGCTGCCGGAAGCGGGTCATTATCGAAAATGATGTGAATGCGGCAGCGATTGGCTACTATAGCCGAACGGGGAGGGCAGCGGCGGCTTCGGCGGTGTATTTATATTTTCCTGACCGTTTTCCTCCAGGGGCCGGGATTATTATTAACGGCAAGCTTCATAGAGGGAGAAGCGGTTTTGCCGGTGAGGTAGCCAATATCCCTTTGGGTATTTCCTGGAGCGGCAGCGAGTGGCAGTCTTCACCAGCGGGGATGATGGAAGCAATCGCCAGACTGACGGCTACAGTCAGCAGCGTGCTGAACCCGGACGCTGTTGTGCTGTACGGCAGCTTTTTGCAAGTGGACCATCTTAGCGGCATTAAGGAGCAATGTGCGGGGCTGCTGCCGCCCGGTGCGGCTCCGCAGATTGTGCTAAGCACGGATTTTGCCGCGGATTATTTGGATGGCATGATTGTTTCAACGCTCGCAACCCTGGAAACGGGGCTGCAATTGACCAAATTTGAAGCATAGGTGGTAGACATTTATGGCTACGGTTTTTCTGATTATTATTTATTTGGCTTTTATCAGCCTTGGGTTGCCGGATTCCATGATTGGAGCGGCCTGGCCGATGATGCGCCCTGATTTCGGGGCACCGGTGGATGCGGCGGGGCTGCTCTCCATGATTGTGGTTGCAGGTACAATCGTCTCCAGCCTGGCTAGCAGTGCGGTGCTGAATAAGCTGGGGACGGGGAAGGTTACTTTTATCAGCGTTGCCGTTACGGCAGTTGCTTTGCTGGGCTTTTCATATTCGCCTTCGATTCTCTGGCTGGCCGTGCTCAGCTTTCCGCTCGGACTCGGTGCAGGCTCTATTGATGCCGGGTTGAACAACTATGTGGCTACTCACTACAAAGCCCACCATATGAGCTGGCTTCACTGCTTCTGGGGGGTAGGCGCTATGCTGGGCCCGATAATTATGTCACGTTATATTGCTGCAGGTGAATCCTGGCGGCACGGTTTTTTGACAGTCAGTCTGATTCAGTTCGCTCTGGTTGTACTGTTGTTCATTGCGCTGCCGCTCTGGAAGCGGGCCGAACCTGCAGATCAGGCGCCGGACGGGCAAATTCAGCAGGAGATTATTTCGCCGCAGGTTCCGGGGACAGGGGTGCTGCGTATGAAGGGCGTGAAGCTGGCCTTGACTACCTTTCTTTTTTATTGCGGGGTAGAGGCAACGCTTGGGCTCTGGGGCAGCAGCTTTCTGGTCAATGTAAAAGAGCTGTCTGCGGCAACCGCTGCCGGCTGGGTATCGCTCTATTACGGGGGGATTACCTTAGGGCGATTTGTCACCGGTTTTGTCACCTTCCGTTTTAATAACCGCCAGCTGATCCGTACCGGCATATTAGTCTCTCTATTGGGGGCGCTGCTGCTGGTCCTGCCGCTGCCGGCTATATTCTCTTTATTCGGGTTTATTCTTGTAGGCCTTGGCTCTGCCCCCATCTTTCCGTGTATGCTGCATGAGACGCCCGCCCGCTTCGGCAAAGAGCATTCCCAGAAAATCATGGGCTATCAGATGGCTATGGCCTATACCGGAGGTGCTTTTCTGCCTCCTATGCTAGGATGGATTGCTGCGCGCAGCTCGTTTATGATTCTTCCGTATATGCTGGTGGGATATATAATTGTAATGCTGATAAGCTCTGAGAAAATTAACGCGGTAATGAAGAAGCGGAAAGAAGAGGTGTCCATGTGATGAAAACTGTGGATTGGCAAAGTGGAGTCTGGAGCAATGAGCCGGTCTCCGCAAAGGTTCGGGATGGAGCCTTCATTGTAGAAGCGGCGGAAGGCAGCGATTATTGGGAACAAACGATGTACGGCTTCCAGCATGACAACGGGCACGCACTGCTGGCATCCTGGGAGGACAGTGACGCAGTGGAGGTTAGCTTTTCGCTGCAGGGGTTCACAGAGCTGTATGACCAGGCGGGGATTATGCTGTGGCATAGCAGCACGGAATGGATCAAAGCCGGTATTGAGCTGAATGACGGTGTACCGCATATCGGTGCAGTGGTAACAGACGGATATTCCGACTGGTCGCTGTCACCTGTACCGGAATGGTCGGGCGGGGTGGTCACCATCCGGGCTTCCCGGTTGAATGATGCAGTGGTGATCAGAGCCAGAACGGAGAATCATCCATGGCGTACGATCCGGGTGGCGCGGTTTCCGTATGAGACAGGGAAAAAGGCAGGTCCGTTCGTCTGCGCACCTACCCGTGCCGGACTGCAGGTCACGTTCACACGCTGGGTAAATACGGCACCTGATAAGGACATCCATGTTGATCCTCCAATGGTCTGAGCTTGTCCGGCGTATACATCCCTGACCTGGTCACCCGGCTGATCACAAAACCTTAGCCAGCTCAAGGATTGATCTTTGCGCCTTCCTTAGGTATATTTTTGTTAATTTAGCCAAGCGGTTAACCGCAGGCCGGTATCAGCATCCGCAGGAAGGGAGCTGTTCCGGCCTTTTTTTAAAATAAAGTCCAATTTCCTTTTTTTCGGGCGTGTTTTTCAGCACGTGAGAGCAGATAACGTGTGCAGAAGACAAGCAAGATACTGCCTGCCAGCAGGATAAGGAATGCCCGCCACCAGCCGGCGCCGATATGGCCGTATAAGGCTCCGCGCACCAGAATCAGGCTGTAGGTGACCGGAAACAGCGCGGACAGCCCGGTCGCCCAGACCGGGAATACGGCAGGAGGAATGCGAACCCCGCCGAACAGCTCCATGGGTGTCTGGAATATGTAGTATAGAAACGAAGACTCCCGCGAGAACAGCGAAACTGCGCACAGCAGCGCGCCCCAGATGACTGCCGCTGCCATAATCAGCAGCAGGGCAGGAATCAGGGCGGCCCAATTCACGGTAGAAGCATCAGAGACGAACAGGAAGGTCAGCAGCGAAAAGACTGCAAACATCCAGATTCCATGAAACAGTGAATATAGGGAACGTCCGTACAGAAAAGCCATTTTGGGCGCAGGTGTCAGAAAGACAGCTTCCACCGTGCCGCCCTTGCGTTCCAGCTCGAACAGCCAGGCCGCCTCGACTACTGTCCAGAACAGCTGAAATACCAGATAGCCGCTCAGCAGAAACAGAGGGATTCGCTCATCGGGAATGATCCGGGAGAGGACAGAGCCGGCTCCGCTGCGGTACGGCTTCATGGTGAAATAGGAGGTCAGGAAGCCGAGCGCGGGCCACAGCAGCAGAGAAAAGAAAACAAACTTGCCCCTGGAGCGGTTACGGTGCTGTTTGGAGAGCTCTGCTAAAGTGGTGGACCATAACCTTTCTATATTCATGATACCCTTCCTTCCGAGAGCAGAATAATCGCATCCTCCAGATTGGGCTTGTCGCAAGTGAAGCCGTTAATCCGAAGTCCGTATTGCATCGTCCAGGGAAGAAGCTCAGTAATCAGCATGTCGGCAGAAGTGGACCGCACAGAGATCCGGTAAGATTCTTCTGACCGGCTGGCGGAATTTCCATCACTGTCCTTGACACCGCCGATCAGCTCTGCAGGATGCCCCAGCTTGCCAAGGTGCTCCTGCAGCAGCGGCCGCAGTGCCTCATCCCATCCGCTAACCTGCAGATGGGCAGTCTGCAGCCCTGCAACCTGCCTGACGATCGCGTCAGGCTTGTCACACAGCAGCAGCCTGCCGCGGTTCAGCACGTAGACCCGGTCACACAGCTCTTCAACCTCCTGAAGATAATGGCTGGTCAGCAGGATGCCTTTCCCATGCTCTTTGGCGAGGCTGCGCACAGTGCTGCGAAGCTGTCTGGCAATCGGTGCATCCAGACCCAGTGTAGGTTCATCCAAAAATAAATACTCCGGATCATTGATCAGGCCGCGGGCAATTTGCAGGCGCTGCTTCATTCCTTTGGAATATTGCTCCACAGGCTGATCTGCCGCTGCCGTGAGTCCCACTTCAGCCAGCAGCAAGTCGCTCAGGCTGCGGATCTTTGCAGTATTCAGCCCGTAGAGCCGGCCGAAATACTGCAGATTTTCCCGGCCGGTGAGCCTCCAGTACAGCATGCGCTCGCCACCGGCAATCATGTTGACTTTTTGCTGCACAGAGCGGCGGTTGTCTGCCATGGGCATTCCGTCGATCTCAATGCTCCCTGAGGTGGGGTCAAGCAGAGTGGACAGCATGCGGATGGTTGTGGTTTTGCCGGCGCCGTTCAGGCCCAGCAGACCCACAATCTCACCTTTGGCGATGCTCAGTGTCAGGGATTGGACGGCGGTCACGGTCCGGGTCTCCGCACGGAAGAGTCCGAGCCTGTTTTTGGTTTCATATATTTTGGTCACTTCATTCATTTGGATCATGTTTCTCATTCCTTTCATGCTTGATACTTCTCAAATAATCCCCGTTCTACCAGACGGTTGCTCCACATCCCCACAGCTATGTATACCAGACTAAGCAGAAGTGCCGGCAGTGTGTCACGCAGCGGGATCGCTTCACCCGTAAGGAGAGTTCTCCGCAGAAGCTGGAGGGAAGAGGTCAGCGGGAACACCCCGCCGGCCGCCTGCAGAAATCCGGGCAAATATTGCCGCGGGAACTGAAAGCCGCACAGCAGCGTGGTCACCGCGAACAATGTGTTTTGAACGATATAGGTATCCCGTGTATATAGCATGATGCTCCCCAGCACCAGAGCCATGGCATAACAGGAAAGTATAAAAAGCCCACCGCTTACCCCTACCGAAAGCAGATGTGGTGCAGAGAGACGCATTCCCGCTAAAATTCCGAATACGAGTACAGCAAGCAGCACCATTCCGCTGCGGTAAAACTGCTGAAGGGCCGTGCCCAGAAAATAGCCGTTCCGGCTGGAGGGGGAGAGCAGCAGCGCCTCCAGCGTGCCTTCACGCCATTCGGTAATAAGTGCTCTGGACACATTCATCATCATGCTGACGGAGAATACATTCAGTGCCCCGCCTATGATGGCGTAAGCCAGATAATTGCCGCTGCCGGCATAAAGTGCGAATCTGTCATCCAAATCCCCCTGGATAAGATAGACGTAGGAGAAATAGGAGACGAGGACCAGATACCCGCCTTCAATTATATGACCCAGGGTAAAAGCCCAGGGAAAGGCTCTGAGATTTGCTCTCTGGTTTCTGGCTGCTGTTGCAAAAACGGTGTGCCACACGGGCGGACAACTCCTTTATGATGATCGGGTCTTATTGTTCAAAGTACTGCCTCTGCATCACAATCAAGCTGTCGAAGGCCTCTTTCCGGCTGGTGTAAAATAAATAGTTCCCCTTGCGCTCGGCTCCTGCCAGCCCCGCTTCACTGAGCAGCTTCAGCTGCTTGGATACAGCAGCCTCCGAGATTCCCAGAAGGGGGGCGAGCTGCTTCGTGCAATGCGGGCCCTGCCAGAGCAGCCTGAGAATCCGCAGCCGTGTGGCATCGCCAAGGGCTTTGAACTGGCGAAGCAGATCCTCCGGCGGCGCTTCACTGCAGGGCAATCCGGGAATATCCACGGCAAGCGGCAGCACGAGGCTGTCTGCTGTCCAATCGATCAGCAGGTGAGGGAAGATGAAGGTGGAGGGAAGGACATACACATTCTGCAGATCTTCATAGGCAAAATAGTACGTCTCCGCCTTCTGTGCAGTAATCCTCCCTTCCGCAGCCCGAAGACGGGGATGAAGGGTATTCAGCGCTTTTTCCGCCGAACGGGAGAGGGCTTCTTGAAACTGGGCGGCAGCCGTGCTGATCCAAGGCATCACATAGTCCCATTCCTTGCGGAAGTAATCCCGCTCATACGTCTCCAGAGTCTTGAGCAACAGGTTGCGGACAGATGCTGTATGCTGAAGCAGGTACTGGCTGGCTTCATCGGGTCCGCCACCCGGCTTGCGGCCGGTCCTGCTGTTACCTTGCTGCCATTCTAGTATGGTCCCCAGAGAAATTTTGTTGTTCAGCAGCAGATGAATGAATTCAGCGTCGGGCAATTCTTTTAGCAGGTTAATTCCACCGGTTACCGGCAGGGGTGTACCGCTGCGGCCGGGAAGCATTAATCCCATCCATTGATCCGATAATCGTCCCAAGGTGTCTATAGCTTCCAGCAGGTCGGGGGGCATTTGGCGCTTGATATCCTTAGCCCATTGCAGACGTTTCGGGTGATGCTCCGGCTGGTATAGCACATGCAGGCTGCACAGCAGCTCGTGAAAGGGACTAACGACAGTTTTGACTTTGCGTTGCAATTGTTGGAGTGAGCTCATCTCTTTCCTTTCCGATTAACCATTCAGTTAATCAAAAACCACTTTCGCGAAAAGTGTTCAACAGTATAAGGACAACAGCCCAGAATGTCAATTAAATCTCTAACTCTAGCAAAAAAGGCGAAAGAACCAAGTGCAGCTCACTGAGCACACCTGGTTCTTTCGCCTTAGATTGGGGTTTCTAATTGTGATCATAGATTGGCCTTCAAATCTGAGATAACAATTATGTGCCCTTGTAGATCTCCCGCATAACATGCCTAAGCTCCGGGATAATCAGCCGCTCCATAGCAAGCTTGACCGCACCGGTAGAGCCGGGCATGGAGAAAACCGCCGTGCTGCCGATGGTGCCGGCAATCGCCCGGCTGAGAATCGCAGCGGAGCCAATATCCTCGGTGAAGCTGAGCAGCCGGAAGATTTCTCCGAAGCCGGGAAGTGTTTTGTCCAATAGAGAGGCTACCGCCTCATATGTGGTATCCCGGGGCGATATCCCCGTCCCGCCTGTCAGAAGCACGGCTTCGATGCCGGAATGGACCGAGCTTTTATAGACCAGCTCGCGGATATCTTCATAGTCGTCCTTGACAATTGTACTGCCGGCAACTACATATCCGGCTTCTTCAAGCATGGTTCGGATCAGCGCGCCCCCGGTGTCGGTTTCCGGTGTACGGGTGTCCGAAACCGTGATCACATAACAGGCCACACTCTGGGGCGCTTCGCGCCGGTGTTCATCTACGGATGACAAGCGGACCAACTCCTTTTTGCATCAATGTATTTCTCATGATAGGGGATGGCTGGCGCAAAGACAAGCCGGGAGAGCAGAGGGAAGGCTAACTGTGCATCTCAAAATATAATTTATATGCTTCGCGCTCTAAATTATCCTTCTATTTCCCGCTGGTGCGCGAATTCAGCCGGATTCGATTGCCTTTTTCCAACTGGTGCTTGCGAAAAAGCAGGTGAGCAGTACTAGTTGGAAAAAGGGAACTTATTTCTCCCACAAATCAACAATTGTAAGAATGAAGTGGAAAAAGGAAACTTAATTAGGCGATATTACTCCGTTAGGAGCAAAACCGGCAGAATTAGTTAACCTTTTTCCACTTAGCCAGTGGGGAACAGATGGTGCCCGAGCCATTAGTTAATCTTTTTCCACTTGAAATTTTCGAGGAATACCAAAGGTCTTCCAGGCAACGCTAAACTGAAATCTATTCAGACAAGGATGGCGTAGCCGTTTCTACTTGTCCGGTGCCTTGCACCGCAAAGGTACTTGTAGTACACTCGCTACCATAACGGAATTTTGTGCAGGGAGAGATGAAACATGGAACAGGCTATGCCGGTTTATATATTGTCAGGATTTCTTGGAAGCGGCAAAACCACCTTGCTGCAGCGCCTTTTGGATCACTGGAAAGCTCAAGGGCTAAAGCCGGCGGTCGTCATGAATGAGCTGGGAGAAGTGAATCTGGACGGGCTGCTGGTCGGGCAGTCGGTGCCAATGGCCGAAATGCTCGGGGGCTGCATCTGCTGCTCGATCCGCGGTGATCTCAGCACAGAGCTGGCTACGCTGATTAAAAAAGAGTCGCCCGATGTTGTCGTCATTGAGGCCACCGGAGCCGCTAATCCGCTGGAGATTGTCGATGCGGTAACAGAAATCTCATTGTATCAGCTGGTGGAGCTGAAAGGTCTGATCACGGTCGTGGATGCCGCACATCTTATTGAGCTGTACCGGTCCCAGCAGGGATCGACCTACCGGCTGATGCAGGAGCAGATCCGCTGCGCATCGGTGCTGATCCTGAACAAAACCGACCGCGTAACTCCACAGGAAGCGGAAGAGATTACCGTGATCCTGCGCAAGTGGAATGCCTATGCGGAAATCCTGCCTGCGGTGCGTTGTGACTTGGAGCCGGAAGCGCTGCTTGAAGGGATGGGGGGCATTCATGCCGAAGCCTGCTTCCAGGCAGACGAAGAGATGCAGGCCGCACATGCCGGCGAAGCCAGTGAAGCGGGGGCTGAGGTGCATGGTTCCCATGATCATGTAATGGCCTATACCCACTACTTCACACGTCCTGTGAACAGTGAGGAATTTGAACAGTTTGTGAAGGAGCTGCCAAGGGATGTATACCGCGCGAAGGGGATTGTCACGTTCAGCGATACCTCCAGCCGCTTTCTCTTCCAGTACGCCTACAGAGAGGCGGATTTCATGAAAATCACCCCCCAGGGCGATGTGCCGGATGTGGCGGTTTTTATCGGAGAGCACTTTTCTTCCCGTGAGCTGCGGACCCGGCTTCTCCAACTGGAGAAGCGTATTCTGGCCAGACCGGCTGTTGTAAAACGAAGTTTGTAGCAGTGCTCCCCGCCCGAGGGGAGTGGTTCGTTCCTTTTCTTGCAGGTTAATACATAGGCATACCCTATAAAAATTGCAGGAGGTTAAAGGCTATGACCCGAATTCAATATCAGGAGTGCATCGACGCTTGTATCCAAACTATGAACGCCTGTAACTATAGCTACGTCTCAAGCCTGAAACAATATGATCTTGCGTCGCTTCGAGAAAGTATCAGACTGGACCGGGAATGTGCGGATATTTGCTCCTTCGCTGTACAGGCCATGACCCGTCAAAGTCCGTTCGTTGCAGAAATTCTCCGCCTGTGCGCAGAAATCTGCGAACGCTGTGCCGATGAGAGCAGCAAACACATACACACACATTGCCAGGAATGCATTAACGCCTGCCGTGCCGCAGCGAGAGCCTGCCGTTTGATCAGCGATACGGTAGAAGTATACGCTTAATTTGTTACCCAACCCTTTTATATATTGCAAAAAAGCATGATTCCAAAACCAGAGGCTCCGGCAGTTTATACTGCTGGCATCTGGTTTTTTTGCTTTATTAGCTTTAATAGCATTCAATCTGTTCATCTGAAAAGGAAATTGGAGCCGCCCCGGCGAATTAAGTGAAGGAAGAACGTTAAGGGGATGATAAAGGAATGACCCTTGCAGGTATCAGTACGCAGAGGCGCGCTGAGGGTAATGCTTCACCACTTATTGAGCTTACCCGTGCCACGAAATTTTATGGCCGCCGTCCTGTGCTGAGCGAAGTATCCTTGCTTGTGGAATCCGGAACGGCTACGGCTCTGATCGGAAGGAACGGTTCCGGCAAAAGCACACTGCTCTCCATCCTTGCCGGATTGACGAAAATTTCGTCGGGCACACTGGTGCGGTATGAGCGCAGGCTAACCGTAGGATATGCCCCCGAAGCTTTTCCGGGGCTGAAATTGCCGGCCGAGCAATATTTGCTCTGCATGGGCAAGCTCGCAGGCCTTACATCTGCTGCAGCAGAAGCCAGAGTGACAGAATTGCTGGAGGTTTTTCACCTGGAAGAGTTCCGCAGGCAGAGTATGGCCGGATTCTCCAAAGGAATGCTGCAAAAAGTGAATTTGATTCAAAGTCTGCTTACACAGCCGCAGCTGCTGCTGCTGGACGAGCCGATGTCAGGTCTGGATCTTCCTGCCCAGCATACAGTGATTAGGCTGCTGCAGGAGTTGAAACGCAGGGGGACCGCGCTGGTGTTCTCCATACATGAGCCAGAGACAGTAGAAGCCTTGGCAGACAACGTCCATGTGCTGCAGGCCGGCAGAACCGTCAAGATTATTTATGGCCAAGAAAATATGCGGGTTGCACCCGCTGCTTACATAGTTTGTAATAACATTCCAGAGCAATGTAAAGAGGACATTTTGGCGATGCCCGGGATTATTTTCATACATAATGAACCGGAGGGTGCTTCCGGGGACGATTTAAAAGTGACTATAGAGGCTGCAGCGGCAGATAGCTATCTTCTCCGGGTGCTCACGGCAGGGGGATCAGTAGTATCTGTAGAGCCCTGTGGCGGTTTGAGTACAGGTGGCCTGGAGCAATGGATGGACCCCAAGCCAGCCAAAGGGGGAGCTGCGGAATGAGGGCGCTTATGGTTTATCTGCTTCGCAGCTATACGGCTTCCCAGCGGTACTTCGGGCCTGTTGCCGGTACAATTATTGCGGTACTGATCCTTTATTCTTATACCCCTAATCCTGTGATGAACAGCTACGCAGCCACTGCCATTATTCTTTTTGCCGGTTCTGCCTGGATGGGGCTAAGCTTCTTGAATCACGAGCATCCGGTACAGCGGCAGGTAACGATAGTTCAGGCAAAGAGCAAGTGGAGATATAACCTGGGTACATTGCTTACTTTGGTTCTGTTTATAATGCTGCTTGACCTGCTAATTGTAATCTATCCGGTGCTTACCGGACATTTTGATGAACCGGCAGGTCTATACAGAATGACACTCGCCTTCGCCGGCCATTTCCTGCTGGGTCTGTTAGGTATGGCTGTCTCTCTATACCTTCAGGCTTCCTGGGTACCCAAAACCAGCTACGCTGCCGGTCTTTTGCTTACGGTTCTTATAATCTCCATAGGTGCGAACAAAATGAGCGCACTCATCCCAGGTCCATTTGTACATCTCCTGCTTCCTCCGGCAGCTCCGGTGATGGATGTCCTGATGAATGCCGATAGCTTGCCCTTGATGCGGGTAATGGGGGCCTTCCTGCATGCACTGGTCTATATAATGCTGTTAACCGGATTTTATTTATACCGCTCCAGCCGGATGGATGACCGCAAAAGCTTGTGAGGAGACTAATTCATAGATAGAAGGAGGAACGGGAGGAACGATGAAGGATACACAAGTACCGGAGAGTGAACAATCCAAGGAGCTATTTGCTTATTTCGGCCTGGCCGTCTATTACTGCCAGGCATTGGAGCAGCAGTTGACCAACCTGCTGCTGCTTACGAAGCTGTCTCAGGGGGAAACGCCAACAGAAGCGGATCTTGCGGAACTGTATCAGCGCAAGCTGAGCAATTCACTCGGCCAGCTCATCAAAGAAATCCAGCATCACTTCCCTTTTTCGGAAGAGGAAACCAACCAGCTGCAGGCCGTATGGAAGCAGCGTAATCATATTGTACATGATTATTTCAAGGAACGGATTCAGGAAACCTTCACGCCGGCCGGCAGAGCACATATGATCCGTGAACTGAAGCGGTTCAAGAATAAAGCCCGCAGGCTAGAGATTAAGCTCCAGGGCTACTGTACCGAGCTGTACAGCAAATTGGGACTTGAAGAAGAGAATTTGATCTGAGCCGATCCCTATTTACGCCCTTCCACTGATAAAAGGCAGCCCCGAAAATCTTTTCGGGGCTGCCTTTTATTTGCTGTTTGTTGCTATCCCCTCAATCGTTTCATCGAACAACGCCTGGCAACTCATCTTATTAAGTGGGAGTCGGCGCTATATCGCAGAACATTCGCCGAAATGGTAGACTTGCTGTGTAAACCAATCCGATATACCTTAACTTCCAGAACTGCGGGGTTATGTTCATATTGAGTTCATACAGTTGCCGTAAAATGTGGCGGCATAGGCCGAAAGGGGGAAGCAGATGCCCAAAGTGCTGGTTGTAGACGATGATGCAAATATCCGCGAACTGGTGCGGCTCTACCTCGAAGATGAAGGGATTGAAGTCGTACAGAAGGGAAACGGCGCCGAAGCGCTGGAATACACCGAGAACCAACCGCCGGATCTGGTTGTCCTGGATATCATGATGCCGGGAATGGACGGTTGGGCCTTATGTGCCAGGCTCCGCGAGCTTGGAGACATGCCGGTGCTCATGATTACCGCGAAAGGCGAGCCGGCGGACCGCATCAAAGGCTTCAAGCTGGGTACCGATGATTATCTCGTTAAGCCGTTCGACCCGATGGAGCTTGCGCTTCGGGTCAAGGCGCTGTTGAAACGTTACCGGATCGCCTATTCCCAAACGGTACGCCTTGGCGATCTGCGGTTGGACCGCAAAAGCTACCACGTGGTGAACAAGGACGGTCTAGAGCTCACCCTGCCCATGAAAGAATTTGAACTGCTCTACAAGCTCGGGAGTTATCCGGGGCAGTTGTTCACCCGGAATCATCTGATCGCGGAGATTTGGGGCATCGATTACGAAGGAGATGAGCGGACCGTGGACGTACACATTAAGCGGCTCCGGGAGCGCTTCGCCGGACACGATTCGGATTTCCGCATTGTAACGCTGCGCGGTCTCGGCTACCGTCTGGAGGTGTACCGGGATTAAATCGCTGTATACCCGCATCGTTCTCACCTTCATCGGTGTCATTGTTGCCAGTCTCATCATCGCTTCTATCGCGTCTGCGCTCCTGTTCCGTGAACCGTTTGCCCACACGTTGGAGAACAGCTTGCTGTCGAACGGCAAGCAGATCATTCAGACCTACCGTTCGTCCGCTGGAACGGAATTGATTCCTTTCATGAACAACGTTTCCAGCATATCCATTTATACGGTTCAACTGTTCGACGCCTCCGGCAATCCGCTGCTGGAAGACAGGTCAGAGCCTGTCGTTCCCGGCGCGGAACGGGTTCGTCACGTGCTGTCCGGCGGCGTGACCAGGAACATCGAGCACGAAGGCCGGTATCCGATGGTCGGACTTCCATTCCCGGTTGACGGTCAGTCGTATGCCTTATTCGTCATGCTGAAGAGCAACGAATTGTGGCTGCAGTCGAGCAAAGAAGTCAACACGGAGCTGTTCACCGTCTTCCTGATCGGAAGTTTCCTCGTACTAGCTGCTGCCCGGTCAATTGTGAAGCCGCTTCTTCGGCTGAGAGATGCGGCCGGGCAAATGGCTCAAGGGCATTTTGACATGCAGCTCCGGACGAACCGCAAGGATGAGATCGGACAGCTAAACACGAGCTTTAACGAGATGGCGCAGGAGCTTGCCAAGCTGGACCGGATGAGGCGGGAATTCGTGGCGAATGTATCGCATGAGATCCAGTCGCCGCTGACGTCCATCTCCGGCTTCGCCAAGGCGTTGAAGCAGAAACGGATGAGCGAGGAAAGCCGGATGCATTATCTGACAATTATTGAGGAAGAAAGTGAGAGGTTGTCCAGGATCAGCCAAAACCTGCTGCGGCTTTCTTCCTTACAGCACGATCGCCATCCCGTACAACCGGCGGCTTTCCGGCTTGACGAACAGCTCCGCAAGGTCGTCATCGCGCTCGAGCCGCAATGGTCCGGTAAAGGGATCACCGTCGAATTGGACCTGGAGCCGGTAACCGTCCATGCAGACGAGGATCAACTCAGCCAGGTATGGACGAATCTGCTGGGCAACAGCATTAAATTCACTCCTGTCCGCGGAAGGGTTTGCATCCGCGTCTATGCCGGCGGCCGGTTGGCGGTCGTCCGCATAACGGACAACGGCATCGGAATACCGGAGGATCAGCGGACGGATATTTTCAAGCCGTTTCACAAAGTGGACAAAGCCCGCGACCGCTCCGTCAGCGGAAACGGACTGGGTTTGTCCATCGTCAAACTTATTGTGGAGCTGCATGAAGGGGAAATCCGGGCGGATGAAGAGCCCGGCGGAGGTTCGGTTTTCACGGTGAAGCTGCCGCTCAGGAAGGGCCAATAACAACCGTATAGCTGCTTATGTTATCTGATTTAATCACAATCGGAGGCCCGCCGGCCTCCGATTGTTTTTTTGTAACGTTCCGTTCATCTTCATTTCAAATAAGACGGGTATAGTGTCTCTGGATGAATGAATAGGAGAGAGCTTGCATGATTCAGCTAACCGGTTCCTCCACCCCTGGCCATAGTCTACGTGCATCGCGGCTGGACCGGGGTCATTCGGAGAGTAAGCAGGAGAAACATTACTTTTACAGTGGGAGGAAAGATTATGCGTTTATCTATTCGAAGTTGGGTAAAGCGTGTGACCATCACCGGCTCTATCCTTGCAATCTCTCTAGTCTCGATCGGCTGCTTTTATGAACAGGCGGCCCGCAGCCGGGCTATTAAGGATTTCCCGGCGCCCGGAAAGCTTGTGGACATAGGCGGCCGCCAGATCCATCTGAATTGCCAGGGTCGCGGCACACCGCTTGTCGTGCTTGAAGCCGGTGCAGATACAAGCGGCTCTGCACTATGGCAACCCGTCCAGGAACAGGTCGCCCGGTTCACGCGGGTTTGCTCCTATGACCGGGCCGGCATTATGTGGAGCGATCCGGCCAAGGGTCAGCGGAACAGTCACGCGATTGCCGAAGATCTTCACAAAGTCCTGCGTGCTGCAAATGAACAACCGCCATATATTTTAGCCGGTGCGTCCATGGGTGGCCCGTACGTCATGACGTTCACCAAATACTACAGAAAAGAGGTCGCCGGGATGGTTCTGGTCGACGCCTCGCACCCTGACCAGACCGCGCGTCTCGCCCAGGCCACCGGTGAGCCGGCGAGCAATCCGATTCCAATGGCTTTTCGCGCCCTCGCCGCAGTAGCGTGGACCGGTTTGCCGAGGCTAGTGCTGCCCGATGCTGAGGTTCCGGAGTTGCCGTCCCAGACGGCTAAGGCCATCACGGCTTATCAGCCGACATCGCTTGCAGCCGCCTTCGCGGAGGCAGCCGTATTCGAAGATTCGCTGCGTGAGGCCGGCACGTTCCGCACCCTCGGTCATCTGCCCCTCGCCGTGCTCTCCAGGGGAAAGCCTTGGAGCGCTTTCAGCGAAGCCGAACGGGCCGCAGGCGGCCTCACGCGCGAACAGTTCAATCGCGCAGAAGCAGCTTGGGCTAACATGCAAGCCGAGGAAGCCGGTTGGTCCTCCAACAGCACGCACCAAGTCCTCGCGGACTCCAGCCACGTTATGCAGCTGGAGCGCCCGGACGCGGTCATTGCTGCGATCAGGGACGTTGTTGTAAGGGCAACGCGCGCAAATGCAACTCCCTAGAGGCAGCAGCGGCCGGGATCAGTCAGTCTGCCGTAGAGCTTGGTAAATACACTTGAGATAATTGATAGAATTGTAATTCATAGATTTTTGTTAAGGTTGAAGGCGGGCTTCCAGTCCTTGAAGCCCATTGCTCTCTGCAACTCCGGGAGCGAACCTAACGGTCGATGCCCGCGTACACTTCGCGAGCGAACCAAGAGCTGCTGCAAGCGCGGGGATCATCTTCGCGCTTAATTCCGTGTCCGGCTCCCACCACCAACGGAGAATATTCAGTACTCCGTTCTTCTTATCCATTACCGGTTCAAACCGGGCGATGAAACGGTCTCCGAAGAGCAGCGGCAGCACATAATAGCCGTACTCCCGTTCAGCAACCGGCTTATAGACCTCCCAGCGGTAGGTGAAGCCGAATAATTGCCGGATCAGCTCCCTGTCCCAGAGCAGATTGTCGAGCGGGGCCAGTGCAGCTGCGAACTCAGCACCTGTTTCTGCTCCGTCTGCATCAGCGCTATCCCCGCGCAGCAGGATCTTTTCCAACCCGGGGGCATCTGCTGTGCGCATAAAGAGCGGGAGCTTTACCCCTTCAACACGAACCTCACGGAGTAAGCCGTTTAGCAGCAGACGCTCAATTGCGGCGGTCCGCTCCTTGCTCTTCAGACCTGCGATGCCAAGCCATCCGTCTCCGGATTTGTTCCACTGCAGGCCGATGCTGCCGATTCTCCGCAGCACATACCAGTCGAAGTGCTGTTCAGGCGTCACATTAGGGTCCTCAGCCTCAAGCAGTTGCTCAGGCAGCAGCTTTGCACTGAAATCATAATAGCGGCGTGTATGGACCCTATGATGTACAGAGAGCTCGCCCCAAAAGTACATACTCTCCATGGCTGCACGGGATAAGCGTGCCGGGGCCCAGGCCCAATCAATCTTGTCTGTGCTCTCCAGATCCAGCGAAGAGAGGGGACCCCGACGGGTCAGTTCTTCCCGGACATGATGCACCATGGCTCCGAGTGCCTCGTTCCCTTGATAGCGTTCTGCCGCCATCGCTCTGCGCCGCTGAAAGTACGGCCAGTCCTCCGTGCAGTAGATCGACATATTCTTGTCCCAGCCATCGATCAGCAGCCTGTCCTTGTAGAGCAGCTCCGAGGCCAGCTCCGGGACGAAGCCCGGAATCCGCGCCTGCAGCACAAGCTCATGATTATGCCCGGCAATGCTGAGCGGATCATATTGTATGCAGCCCACATGGCGGACGAAGTCGTAAATGGCTGCTTTGCCAGGGGGCAGGCCTCCGGATATGAGCCGTTGATGCTGAAGCAGGAAAAGCCGGGCTTGCCGCTTGCTGAGAGAATAAGTGGTCACGCATTCCACCCCGATCTAATGATTTATTTCCATTATACGGAACAAATGTTCCCAGCACAAGCAAGTAAAAACCCCTGATGCCATTTTTTACAGCATCAGGGGTTAATTCAGCTTCCGGTAATCTCCCGCACATTCCCGGACCTGCCGGGGCGGCTTCCTTAGCTTACAGAAAGATCTTCACGGGTGAAAATCAGGATGCGAACGGGTTAGCAGTGTTACATTATACTTGTTTGACCGATGGCTGCAAGACTCCGGACAGCTGAACCGCTCCAGGAGCCGGAAGCTCAGAGCCGCCGCCTGCTCCAGCGCCAAGCTGCAGCTGATACATGCGGAAGTATCTTCCGCCGAGGGCCATCAGCTCATCATGGCTGCCGCGTTCCACAATCTCTCCGTGGTGCAGCACCAGGATCTGGTCGGCACTGCGGATGGTGGAGAGGCGGTGGGCGATGATGAAGGTGGTGCGGCCCTTCTTGAGCACCTCCAGCGCATCCTGAATCAGGCTCTCCGTTTCGGTGTCGATATTGGAGGTGGCTTCATCCAATATCAGAATCGCCGGATCAAAGGACAACGCTCTGGCAAAGGAAATCAATTGGCGCTGTCCAGCCGACAGCGTGCTGCCCTTCTCCACAACAGGCTCATCAAAGCCATGGGGGAGATGGGCGAGCAGCTTGTCGGCGCCAACCTCGCGCAGCGCCCGCTCCACGCGTTCACGGGAGATCCGCTCGTCTCCCAGGCTTACATTGGAAGCGATAGTGCCCGTGAAGAGGTAAGGGTCCTGCAGGACGATGCCCATGTGGCTGCGCAGCCACTGCTTCGGTATGCCTTTGACCTCCTGGCCGTCAATCGTGATGGTTCCGCGCTGCGGATCGTAGAAGCGGAACAGCAGATTGATGATCGAGCTTTTGCCGGAGCCGGTATGGCCGACGAGGGCAACGGTCTCGCCAGGGCGCGCTTCGAAGGAGATGCCCTTCAGGACGAAGTCTTTTTTATAAGCAAAAGAGACATCCTTGAATACTACATTCCCCTTGTAACGCGGCATGGTTCCATCGGTAACCGGTTCGCCCGGTTCATCCATCAGTGTAAACACCCGTCCTGCTGAAACCATGGAGCTGTCGAGGTTAGCAAGCTGGTTGACCATTCCCGTAATCGGCTGGAACATCCGTCCCAGCACATCAACGAACGCATACAGCACACCCAGTGACACAAAGGTGGAGCCGCCCAGACTGCCAAAGCCGAAATACCACAGCACCAGTACAAAAGAAAGGCTGCGCAGCGAGTTCACCAGATTGTGGGACGTGAAGGCGTTCAAATTCAGCATTTTGTTCTGATATTTCAAATAATCATCGTTGAGTTTCTCGAACTCTTCCGTACTCTGCTTCTGGCGGCGGAAAATACGGATGATCGACATCCCCTGAATCGATTCATTGATAATCGCATTGATCTCACTGAGACGCGAGCGGATAATCGTGTTGTATTTGGTGGCAATTTTGCGGTACAGCACGATCCAGACAATCACAATCGGCACGATGAACAGACTGACCAGGCCGAGCCGGATATCCAGCAGGAACAGGGCGACGTAGACGCCTGCGATATTGATAATGCCTGTGCTGAAATTGGACAATACGGCGATGAACAGATCTTTTACCGCTTCCGTATCATTCGTCACCCGGGACACTACCTTGCCCGCAGGCAAATTGTCAAAAAAGTATACCGGCAGCCGCTGGATATGCGCGTACACATCGGTCCGCAGCTTGCGGATGACCTGATTGGCCGAGGATTGCAGCCAATAGGTTTTGCCGAACTCGGCAAAGATCGAGATGACCAGGAATAAAGCGTACAAGCCTACAAGCTCGTAGATTCCGGGAAGCTCCGGTTTATAAAAGGAAAACAGCTCATCCGCCGACAGCTTCACCGCCGGGTAGACGGCTTCGGTGTCTCCGCGCTGGATATGCAGCTGTCCATCACGGAAGCTCCGCTCCCCATCGGGCTGGGCCACAGGCATATTGATGAAATAAAAGCTTCTTCCGGCCTGAAGCAGGCGGATCTCCTGGCCTTTGGCTTCATCCGGTGCAAAGCGGTCACCGCGTTTGTAATAGGTATTCTTATACTCAGCTGCTTCCTCGGAGGAGGAGGTTTGAAAGTATGGTTTTTCGATGGCCAGCATGTGATTGTCGATCATGCTCTTGGCGATAAAAGGGCCTGCAAGCTCGGCCGCCACTCCGATGGTAAGCAGCAAAAGGGCTGCGATAAACGTCTTTTTGGCAGTTAAAGCATACTGCAGCAGGCGTTTGCCTGTACTCTGTGTCAACGGTGACACCTCCTGAAAATGTTGTATGCATAACTTCTGGGGCCACTTCGTACCGGACCGGTATCGTTGGGCATAAGTTACACGTAATGGTTAAGATAGATGAATAAGATTATTCGTTGGTCAGGTTGTTCTCCACCTGCTGGCGGTCGAACTGTTCACGGTACCAGCCGTTCATGTCCAGCAGCTCCTGATGGGTGCCGCGTTCGGTAATTTTCCCGTTATCCAGCACAACAATCAGGTCGGCATGCTCAATAGCGGATAGGCGGTGGGTGGAGATTAATGTTGTTTTGCCTGCCCGTTCCTCACGGATATTCTCAATAATTCTGGCTTCGGTCCGTGCGTCAACGGCGGAAAGGGCATCATCCAGAATCAGAATATCGGGATTGGCAATGAAAGCTCTCGAGATGGAGACACGCTGCTTCTGTCCCCCGGAAAGGGAGACGCCGCGTTCACCCACCAGGGTATCCAAACCGTCGGACAGGGTGCCGAGATCGTTCTGGAATGCCGCAGCTGTGATTGCATTCATAATCCGCTCATCGCTGGCGCCATGGTGGCCGAACTGGATATTTTCGCGCACAGATTTGGAGAACAGGATCTGTTCCTGCGGCACATAGCCCATCCAGCTGTGAAGCTGGTCAAGTGCAATCTTGTCAATCGGAACATCCGAGATCAGGATTTCGCCCTGTCCGGTCGGATATTCGTGCAGGAGCTGCTTAAGCAGTGTAGATTTACCGCTGCCGGTGCGGCCGACCACGCCGAGAGTCTGGCCCTGGGTGAGCGTGAAGCTGACCCCGGTAAGGTTATCTATCGTTGAGGTCGGATAACGGAATGTGACATCCTTCAGCTCGATGGAGGTCGGCTGCGCCACTGGTACCGGCAGAGCCGCATCCTGCACATCAGGCTTCGAGTTCAGCGTTTCATCAATCCGCTCCAGTGAAGCGCCGCCGCGCTGCATAATGTTGATCAGCTCGCCGATGGCGAACATCGGCCAGACGATCATCCCAAGATACATATTGAAGGAGACCAGGTCGCCCAGAGTAATCTGATTGCGGAAGACCAGATAAATACCGAATGTTAGAGCAATGATATAGCTGAGTCCCACACAGAGCCGGATGGTTGGCTCGAAGAACGAATCGACCTTGGCTACGGCCATGTTCTTGCGGTACACATCATCCGTAATCTCCCCAAAACGCTTTTCATCAAGGCGTTCCTGCACATAGGCACGGATGACACGAATCCCCGATACCGATTCCAGCACCTGATCGTTCATATCACCGAAGGCATCCTGTGCCAGACTATAGCGGTCATGAATGGCTTTGCCGTAGAAGATCATTGCGATTGCGATGAGAGGCAGCGGGAGGACGGCGGCAAGCGTCAGCTTCCAGCTGACCAGGAAACCCATGGCCAGCAGCACTACTGTAAGAAAAATTGTCGAATCGACAAGGGTAAGCATCCCGAAACCCACGGTTGCGGAGACAGCCCGGATATCGTTGGTGGCACGGGCCATCAAGTCACCGGTCCGGTTGCGTTCAAAGAACGAAGGGGTCATGGTCATCAGATGATTCATGAAGCGGGAGCGCAGCAGACGCTCTACCAGGTTGGACCCTCCGAACAGCTTGTGCATCCATATGTAGGTGATCCAATAGATTATCAGCAGCATGAGCACAATTAAGCCGATATACTTCATAAGCGAGCCTGCGGTTATTGAACCGCTGACAATGTCATCAATGGCATTGCCCAGCAGACGGGGAGGCAGAAGCTCAAGTACCCCTGCGACAATCAGTAAAATAAGTCCAATAGCATAGCGTTTCTTTTCGCGGCGGAAAAACCAGCCGAGATTGCGGAGAACGGAGAACAAGGGAAATCCCTTCCTTTCGTGTTGAAATGTTGTCGGCTTGTCGGTAAATCATTTTGACGGTTAGATTAATGAAAGTGTTAATTAATACCAGCATGCAAAAAGGCATACCATCCGGTAACGGATGATATGCCTGTAATTAACATCAGCTATCATGTCCACGGTGCTGTATTGCAGCACAGAGACATGGGGGAGAGTTGCCTGGCCTGAGTTCAAAACGGTACGCGTAACACGCTAGAGTCTCAGGAGGTTTCCACTGCCGGGGCTGCTTCGGTATTCTGTTGTGTATTGCTGCCGACAATGGTTAGGAAATATACAGGTACAAGGTTAAACACCGCGCTCACCCCTTTCATTAATTTTGGTAATAACTTGAAGACGCTTCGTTATGTTCCGAGTTTATCACCCGGCCTAAAGAATTGTCAAATGTAATTTTGGATAGACTGCGAATCAGCCGTTGAATGAGTTCGACCTAAATCATTTGGAATATTGCCATAATTTCAGTATGATTAGACCATACGGGAGGTGCTTAAAAAGATGAAGATGTTAATCAGCAATGAGGCCGCCGCCTGGTTCAAGCGGGAACTTTCGCTGCAGGACGGGGCATATATCCGTTTATTTCCCCGCTACAGCTCAGGAGGGGGACTGCATCCGGGCTTCTCGCTGGGGATTGCGAATGAGCCCCCTGGCCGTCCTTCTGTGCAGACGGAGCAGGAGGGAATTGTTTTTTATATGGAGGAGCAGGATCTTTGGTATATGGAGGGTTATAGCCTGTCCATCGTGTATTCGGAAGCCGAGGATGATATTGAGTATGTCTATGAGCCTGAGGCGGCCGCAGGGGTTCTACAGGAATAAAGCTGTGTTCTTACATGCTGTTTCAGCGAGAAATATAAGGAACATTTATTGCGTAAAGCATACAAATTCCTATATTTACAAAAAGCCCTTGCCACAAGGCAGGGCTTTTTGTATGGCGCTCCCGCGTGATGAACTGCAGAAGCATTAGTGCGAGCTGCGGAAGGTTTCTTCCTCCATCGCGAAGTCAAAATCATCAATATCATACACCTGGACAGGGACACCGCCTTCAATGATGCGCTGGATCAGCTCGAACTGATCGGTCAGAATCGGCACCTTCTCCCGCTGGGAGGTCAGCAGCAGCTCCGTTTCGATGGGATCGAATGCTTCTCCATACGTTGCATTATCAACACTGTTGATGATGGTGATCTGTGCGTGGCTGCCCAGCAGAATGCCTGAGCTTTTGGCCCAGGGGATGTTCAGGCAGCGGTTGATTTTCTTGGAATTCAGCGGCTCCTCGAAGTACGCTATAAGTTCACGGATTTTGAGCTTCACATGCTGGTCATCCTCTGCATGGCTCATCAGAGGCTCATCGCTGTCCCGCAGTTCGTATAATTCCATCACGGTAGTGTAAGGCACTATATATTCTACGGGGCTCCGCGGAACGAGAAGCTGGCCGTAAATCGCCATCATGACGGCTTCGGTCACAAATTGTCTGGACATCGTTATCCTCCTGAATTTCGGGTACTGCTATTGTACTGGAACGCCTGCAAACTTTATATTGTTGGTAGTCAGCAGCGTATTTATCGGCAGTATGGTGATATATAACGCACTTGTAGAGCAGAACGCTTACCTGTGGACTTAAAATTATAAAAACACTGTGGAGCGCAAATGTCAACAGTACCCAATCAACACGGTAAAGAGAAAGGATATCACATACTGTGAAGCAATGGAAATCTTATTATACTTTTGTACGGCCTTATATGAAATGGATTGTGCTTACTCTGTTCATTGGCATGATCAAATTCAGCATTCCGCTGACGCTGCCGCTCATCCTGAAGTATGTGGTCGATGACCTGCTGAACAATCAAGCGCTCACTGTTGCAGCACGGGTATCGAAGCTGATGACGGTGCTCGGCGGCTCCCTTGTGCTGTTCGTAATCATCAGGGGCCCTGTGGAGTATTACCGCCAGTATTTTGCCCAATTGATTACCAGCAAAGTGCTGTTTGACATGCGCAACAGGCTGTATGGTCATCTGCAGCGGCTCTCACTCCGCTATTATCAGAATACCAAGGTCGGTGAAGCGATCTCCAGATTTATCAATGACGTCGAACAGAGCAAAAACCTCGTAGAAGTCGGGATGATGAACGTCTGGCTGGATATGTTCACATTGGTGTTCGCCCTGGCCTTTATGTTCTATCTGAATCCGGTGCTGGCCCTCGTGTCCATTGCTGTTCTGCCGCTGTACGGCATTGCGGTGAATACTCTTTATAAGCGGCTCAAACTGCTGACCAAAGACCGTTCCCAGGCCCTGGCCGCGATCCAAGGGTATTTGCATGAGCGGATACAGGGAATTGCGATCATCCGCAGCTTCACGATGGAGCGGGTGGACAAGAAGCAGTTCAAGGACATCAACGGCAGATTTCTGGAAAAAGCGATGGCCCAGACGCGCTGGAACGCTTTTACGTTCGCCATCATCAATACGCTGACGGACATTGCGCCGCTCTTGGTCATCGGGTATGGGGGATATCAGGTCATTCACGGAAATTTGTCGCTGGGAACCTTTGTGGCCTTTTTCGGCTACCTGGACCGGATGTATGCACCGCTCCGGCGGCTGATCAATTCCTCGACGGTGCTGACCCAGGCTTCCGCTTCGCTGGAACGGGTGATGGAACTCCTGGACGAGCCGTATGATATCACCGATGAGCCTGGTGCAAAGCCGCTGGTGGCTCCGGCTGGAGCCATAGAGTTTCAGAAGGTGTGGTTCAAATACAACGATGAAAATGACTGGGTACTCAAAAATATCTCGCTCAGCATTGAGCCGGGACAGACAGTGGCTTTTGTCGGGATGAGCGGGGGAGGGAAGTCCTCACTGATCAGCCTCATCCCGCGTTTCTATGATATTAACGAAGGCAGCCTGCGCATGGACGGTCATGACGTCAGGACCCTGACGCAGGAGAGTCTGCGGCGGGCCGTTGGGATGGTGCTGCAGGACAACTTCCTGTTCAGCGGCTCGGTGCGGGACAATATTCTGTTCGGCAATCCTGAAGCGGGGGAACCGGAGATTATCGCAGCAGCCCGGGCGGCGAATGCCCATGATTTCATCATGCAGCTGCCGGACGGGTATGACACCGAGGTCGGCGAACGGGGAGTGAAGCTGTCGGGAGGACAGAAGCAGCGTGTCGCCATCGCCCGGGTCTTCCTGAAGGACCCCAAGGTGCTCATTCTCGACGAAGCCACCTCAGCGCTCGATCTGGAATCAGAGCACCTGATTCAGCAGGCCTTGCAATCTCTGGCTTCGGAGCGCACCACATTAATCGTGGCCCACAGGCTGTCGACAATTACTCATGCGGACCAGATCGTCGTACTGGAGCACGGGGAGATAACCGAGCGTGGAACCCATGAGGAGCTTATGGCTCTGGAGGGCAGTTATGCCCGGCTGTTCAATGTGCAGCGGCTGGATGCCTGACGTTGTGTAGTGCACGGGTTATTTATTCTGTTCCAATTTGATCTTCTCAGCAAGGATATTGCATTTCAGCATTGGTTACAGTATACTGTAACCGATACATTTATGTGTAACTTGCGGTGAAAACTCAAATCTAACAGGAGATGGACCTGATGAATGTATATACAGGCAAGCAACTAGCTGATATCCTCCAGCAGGAGGATGCAGACATGAATTTGCGAACCGTCCGGTATTATACGCAGATAGGCATGCTGCCGCCTCTGGAGCTAGTGGGGAATAAAAGAGTATATACCGACAGGCATTTGGAATGTCTGCGGGCTATCCTGACCTTATCCAAAAGCGGTAAGAGCCTGGCTGATATACAAGTGAAGCTGGCAGCACTCTCCCCTGAGGAAATTGCCAGCCTTGGCGCACGGCTCAGGTTCTACCAGCCGCAGCACATTCTGCAGCACGAGACGCTGGTAATAAATGACGATGTGATGCTCACGGTAAGCCCGCAGATCACGCCGGAACAGAGGTCAGAGATGATTGAGGCGGTCACCCGGCTGCTGAGAGGAGAGAAGGAGCTATGATTAGAGAACCATTTCAGGTGGAATTCCGCTTCGCCAAGTCCTACCTTGAGCACGAGGAAGGAATCAATCATCTGTGGATCAGGCTCCCGCCGCTTATTGGTATGAAGCGTGCTGCAGTCGGGATGCAGCTTCCCGTGGGGATTTATTGGACTGAAGATGCGGGAGCATACCCTATGGATGCAGACGGTCAGATTAGACTTGAGCCCTCAAATTCGCCAAGCGAGCTATTGCTGGAGATTTATACGCTGCAGCCGATTAGCCCCGGACTGACAGAACTTATCTTTACTGTGTCATGTATAGAGGGGAGTGGCGAGGAATGGGCCCATTCATTTGCTGTGCCGCTGATGATCGTCGACGAAGAAGAGGCGGAGCCGCCCGTTATGGATCATGAAATCGTCAGAAAAGTCAAGGGACGGCAATGGCATAACTCTCAGCATCCAGTTGATCAGGGGAACAGAGAACCGCTTGACTGCACTCCGCGAAAGCAAATCCGGTACGATCCCCATTACCGGTCGGAGCTGGAGAAGCAGTACAGCATCGAGGGATAATCATTAGATTGTACACAGATTAAAAGGCTGCCTGGCGCTTTTTGGAAGCGTCCAGGCAGCCTTTTATAGTCAGCAGCAACCTTTATCCTCTGCCGATCAGCAGAGATAGAATCCCGGCGGCGATCAGCGGCCCGACCGGAACCCCCTTGAATAAAGCGACACCCAGTACGGTGCCGATCAGCAGCCCGGCGACAACGGTGGGCTGGCTGCCCATCAGCAGAGCGCCCCGGCCCCCGAGATAGGCGACCAGCATGCCGATGCCGATCGCTGCGAGCGACTTCCAGTGCAGGAAGGAATGCCAGATGGTGTCCAGTGATATTTTTCCGCTGGCCAGAGGTGTCATTACGCCGATGGTCAAGATAATGATTCCGGCTGTCAGGCCGTACTTTTCCAGCCAGGGAAATGTCTGATGAAGTCCAAGCACACGCAGCAGCAGCAGTACGACCATTGCTATCGTGATCGGTGAATTTTTGCTGATGATGCCCAGTGCCGCAAAACCGAGCAGCAGTAAAGAGGTAATATCCATGGAGGCGGTACACTCCTTTTCTAAGATACACAATGCTTATAATATGGACCGGACACGGAGTTTATGAGACCCTGGATGCTAGTCGTCCAGACGCTTGGAATTAATGTGGTCCGCGATCAGCTTGCCGTGTCCGCGTCCGGTTTCGATGAAAACCTCATTGGCGTTGCGCCCGGAGGCAATGACACCTGCGATATAAAGTCCGGGCACATTGCTCTCCATGGTGGCGGGATTGAAAGCCGGCTTCTCTTGAGTCTCATCCATGCTTACTCCGGCAGAGGACAGCAGCGTTCGGCTCGGTCTGAATCCTGTTAACGCCAGTACAAAATCGTTGTCCAGCTCCTTAACCTCGCCGTTCCGCCCTGTGATATGCACCGAGCCCGGTGTGATTTCAGTTACTCGTGACTCCAGATGCAGAACAATCTTGTCCTTCACCACCATACTCTCGAAGATCGGACGCACCCAAGGCTTGATGTTCTCCGAAATACTGGCCCCCCGGTATACCATATCCACTTCGGCACCGACCCTGAGCAGCTCCAGAGCCGCATCGACAGCGGAATTGCTGCCCCCGATGACGGTAACCTTCATCCCTGTGTACGGATGGGCTTCCCCAAAATAATGGGAGACCTTGGGAAGCTCCTCTCCCGGAATGCCGATCAGATTCGGCTGATCGAAATAGCCGGTGGAAATAATTACGTTGGCTGCCGCGCGGGTATAAGTTTCCCCGCGTTTATTGCGGGTATGTACAGCAAAGGTCCCATCCTCCAGCGGCTCCACAGAGAGGGCTTCCTCGTAAGCGGCAATGTCCAGCCCATGCTGCTCCGCAGCTCGGCGGTAGTAGACCAATGCTTCATGGCGGAAAGGCTTGTCGTTCGGTGAAGTGAAGGGCACATCCCCGATTTCCAGCAGCGCGGTTGTGCTGAAAAACTGCATGTTGGTCGGATAGAGATAAATGGAATGGACAATAAAATTCTTTTCGATGATCAGGCTGGACAACCCGCGGCGCTGGCATTCAATGGCCGCAGATAGTCCGCAAGGGCCTGCCCCGATAATGATGACATCCTTCATAAAACGATGAACCTCCCGGAGAATAAGTTGCGTTTACTATAAAGCGTACCCTAAATATTAAATTTTCGCCATTCTTCCCGGCAATTCCGGTGAATTTGCTTGCTCCGGTTCATTGGATGGTATATAATTAGATATATATCTAAATTATTGATTTTATAAAATTTGCCTGTATTTATAGGAGAGTGACCCTATTGCAGCTTGAGAAAATTGTCAATTACCACAAAGCCTTGTCCGACCCTACGCGTCTGCGGATTCTGCTCCTGCTGTCCAAGGGGGAAGTTCACGGGCAGGCCCTGGCCGAGAAGCTGAATCTGTCGCAGCCTACGGTTACCCATCATGCCGCCAAGCTGCGGGAAGCTGCGCTCATCAAAGAGCGGAGGGACAAGAACACGGTTTATTTTGCGCTGAACCCCGAGTTTATCCAGGCGGGATCAGAGGCTTCGCTGAAATTTATTTTTGCCAAGGGGGTGGAAGAGTTGGAGGAAGTGTCTCCAGACGCAAGGTTGAAGGAATCCGTGCTGCGCAATTTCTTCGCCAAAGACGGCCGTTTGCGGCAGATTCCCTCACAATACAAGAAGAAGCTGATCGCTTTGCAATACATGATCGAGAAGCTGGAACCGGGTGTTGTCTACACGGAAAAAGAAATCAACGATTTCATCAAGCCGTTTCATGAGGATTATGCTACCATCCGCCGTGAATTCATTATGCATCAGTTCATGTACCGCGAGAAGGATCACTATGAGCTGAATCCGCCGGAGTTGTGGACGCATTGGGAAAATGTCAAATAATGATCTAAAATTTGGGTATTTTCTGTGACAAAAGGCTGGCAAGCTGATTAATTGTCTGAATAACGAATAAAATGGAATTGTAAGCGTTATCTGACATATACTTCGAAAGGAGACTTTCAGTATGATATTCAAGCGCGCCAAAAAGAATACGCCAACTGTCCCGCTCACTGTTACCCTGCCGCAGATCAAACAGGCTGTAAGGCAATTTGAAGAAGATATGCCCGCTCCCATCAACCGCACAGCCCTGATTATGGAGGATAAAAGCATTGACTTAAGCCGGCTCAAACGTTACTTAGGCGGAGTACCTGAGCAAAAGTTCTATATGTCACGCGAAACCTTTGAGATTTTTGAGGAGTCCGACAAGCTCGTGCCTTATTATCTCGACCTGGTTCAATCGGCTGTCGATAACTACATCAGCGATACCGGCAAGCTTCCGCTTGTTGAGGATGCCTGGCTGCCCGAGGTTCATTACCGGCTGCTGGCTACGGAACGGTATTTGAAGGAAACACCGCCTTTTCCATTGTATATTACCGAGGAAGAAATGATGCTTACGCACAGGCCGGAGCATTTTGAGTCTTGATTTCTGAATACGCAGACTGTTCAGCTGGAGGTGCCAGACCTCTTTTGCGGAATGGTCTTTTCTTTGCGCGTTCCCCCATAGTACAATGGATTTCTGACTGGCTGAGAACGAAATTCAAGGAATAAGGGGAACTTGGAATGAAAGAAGTACAAGCTTTGCTGTTTGATCTGGATAACACATTAATGGACCGCGACCACACTTTCCGCAGCTTCACCAGGAAGTTCGTACAGGATTTTCTCGGGCACATGGACCCGGAAGAGGCGGAGCGCACTGTGGAAGATATCATCGTCAGAGATGCGGACGGATACCGTAACAAGGATGGCTTTTTTGCCGAGCTCAGCGAGGTGCTGCCCTGGAAGAAGAAAGTAACTGCTGCGGATATCCGGGCATATTATGACAGAACGTATATCACCCATGGAGCGCTTATGAAGCATGCCGTAGAGATGCTGGAATACTGCCGGGAGCGCGGCTACACGCTTGGGCTGGTCACGAACGGCCAGAAGGATATTCAGGATGGCAAAATCGATCTGCTTAAGCTACGGGATTACTTCAAGGCCATCGTCATCTCCGGGGAGGCCGGGATCAGCAAGCCAAATCCGGAGATTTACCGTCTTGCCCTTGAGCGTCTGGAGACAACTGCAGAGAAAACATTATTCATCGGGGATCATCCGGTGAATGATATCTGGGGTGCAGCCAAGGCAGGGATGGAGACGATATGGCTGAAGCGCAACCATCCGTGGGATGAGAAGCTGGATGCACATCCGTGGAAAACCATTCATGAGCTGGATGAGCTGAAGTCTATATTATAGACGGATGAGATTTGCAGGTTGACAAAATAATGCAGCTCCGTTTATCATTACACCATATTAGTTCGGAAGGAGACGATGTTATATGTCAGTTTATACGGTTATTTCGTTATCGTTGAATACTGCTTGTGATACGTGTCTTCCGGGAACAGCGGCTGCAGTGTAAGAATTGCAGCTTAGCGGGCCAGCTCTATGATGCCTTTTAGAGCCGCCGGGAACCGTATCGGTTCCGGCGGCTTTTTTGCGTGTGCATATAGCACTAAGGTATGGCTTACCTGTGCACGCACGGAAATTATTGGCCCGTCCCCCGATGGGGGAGTCCGTACTTTTCGTATATGCTTTTGCAAGCTGATCTTCTGCCCGCGGCAGAAGACTAGCTATGCAGGAGATGCCGCCGGAATGGATTTCCGGCGGCTTTTTGTGTTCCGGGAAATGCATGAAGCAGGATCAGGTTCAGAATCAGACAGGTTGTAATGCGGAAATTTCAAAAAGTTAAATCATTCAGGAGGCAATAATGACAATAGAACAATATGGCTGGAATAAGAATTGGCAAAGCAAGTGGAACGAAAGGCTTATAGGGAATGAAGGGAAGGAATATGTCCCGGGAAGAATCGTGGGCGACTTTGGCAGCAAGTACCGGGTCATGGCGGAGAATGGGGAGACATGGGGGGAATTGGCCGGCAAACTCAGACATTCATTGACAGGCTCCGGAGAATACCCGGCCGTCGGGGACTGGGTGGTTCTGGCGATGCAGGATGGCGGGGAGCATGCCGTCATTCACGGTGTCCTGCCCCGGCACAGCGTGATTTCACGAAAGGTTGCAGGAAATACACTGGAGGAACAGATCGTTGCCTCCAATGTAGACACTTTGTTTCTGGTTAGTGCCCTAAATGATGATTTTAATGTCCGGCGGATGGAGCGATACCTGATCATGGCGTGGAACAGCGGGGCGAACCCGGTGATTCTGTTAACCAAATCCGACTTATGCCCGGATGCAGAGCGTAAAATTGCCGAAATGGAGCGGGTGGCACCCGGTGTAGCCATCCATGCGGTCAGCGCTCTCCAAGGCGACGGGCGGGATGAGCTGCTGCCGTATATCAGCGAAGGGCAGACCGTGGCCCTTACCGGTTCCTCGGGCTGCGGCAAATCGACGATGGTCAATTGGCTCAGCGGCCGGAATCTTCAGCTTACCCAGGATGTAAGAGAGGATGACAGCCGGGGAAGGCACACGACAACCCACCGGGAACTGTTTGTTCTGCCGGATGGCGGCATCATTGTGGACACTCCGGGAATGCGCGAGCTGCAGTTATGGGAAGATGAAGGCGGACTTGATCTTGCTTTTGGCGACATCACCAGGCTGGCAGCCGAATGCCGTTTCGGGGATTGCAGGCATGAACATGAAGAAGGCTGCGCTGTACTTGAGGCTGTGGCCAGCGGAGAGCTGGAGGAGAAACGGCTCTTGAACTACCGGAAAACCCAGCGGGAACTAAAGTATCAGAGCAGCAAAGAGGTGAAGCAAAAGCGGAAAACTGCTGCTGCGACAAAGGCCGGGAGCTCCCGCACCCGGAACTCAAGCTGGCGGTATGAGCTGGACGAATACTGAGGAAATACAAAGGGGCACCCTGCAGTCTATAATGGCTGCAGGGTGTCCCTTATCTTTTGTCCGGCGAAGCTTCTTGAAGAAGCACGCTGCCAAACTATATATAAATAAAAGTCCGGCTGATGTAAAAAGGAGAAGTCTGTAAAAAGTGCGGATGTCTAAATAAGAGCCGGACTTTTAACGCTACTGGCCATTTAGAACGAAGCAGCGGCAGTTTTAGCCAGTTCCAGGCCTTTGGCGATAATGTCTGCAGATTGCTGCGGATTCTGGTTGTGCCCTTCGATAATAACCTGAGTCGTTTCTTTGAAGCCCCAGAAGCCCAAGATGCCTGACACAAAGTTAACAGCCATTTCTGCACTGGCAGCTGGACCTTCGGAGTAAACGCCGCCTCTGGCATTCAGAATCGCTGCTTTTTTGTCAGTTATCAGTCCAACCGGACCTTCAGCAGTGTACTTAAATGTAACACCAGCTTGGCTCAAGTAATCGATGTAAGTATGCAGCACAGCAGGAACGGTCATGTTCCACAGCGGGAAGGCAAAAACTACTTTGTCAGCGGCCAGGAATTGATCCACATATTTCTTCACAGTAGCAGCGCCTGCAGCTTCTTCTGGAGTAGCTTCATACCCTTGAGCGGCTTTGTAGATCCCTGTAATCAGGGTGTTGTCATAGTAAGGAAGCTGTTCAGCGAACAAATCAAGTTCAGTGATTTGATCTTGAGGATGAGTTTCCTTGTAGCTTGCCAGGAAGGTGTTGTAAAGTTGAACACTCACTGCTTGATCTGCCGGACGGTTGTTTGCCTTAATAAAGAGTACTTTTGACATTATGATTTCTCCTTAAGTATCTAATATTTATTAACTATATTTAATATAGCATTTAAATATTTGTTTGTAAATATCCGCCGGATAAAAAAATTATTTCTTTGCACAGCTACCACATCTCAGGGCAGACGGCAGCTTTTTTACTGTGATAGATCAAGATGTAGTACCGCAGGTTTCGCACGGTTTTTTTTGTGTTTTTAGCCCTGGTTTAAGGGCTCTGGGACCCGGTTATATAGGTGTTACAAGGAATAAGGAAAGGATTTCCTCTCCATTCCGGCTGTAACAGAATCCAACAATAAAAGGAGCGAGTGACATGTCCATTGACCGGTTCATCATTAAAAAATTGGACAGCTGTCAGGAAGAGCATACCCGGCGAAATCTGGTGAAGCTGTTCAAGCTGCGGATTCAAAAGGCGGAAAAGCAAGAGAACAAATACCCTGAGCGAATCAGCTGACCAACCAGTTAGTCATGTGGGCATTCGGCAATATATATAATGGAGCATTATCCTTATGTAAGGGAGATGCTCTTTTTCTGTGCAAAAAAATACCCCTCTATTAATAGAGGGATAACGCCAATGAATCATTTTCACTGTAACTGTGCAATATAGCTTCAGAGCCTTTAATTTCGATACTGATCAGAGAATTCAAACATTTCTGCAGGGCGCTTTTGCCCTTTTGAATTTTAAGTTCCAGCGTGCTGTTTAGCAATCGAAGTACCTTTTGAGTGGGCTGTTTATTTTCTGTAGTGAAGTACACAGGTACAATCTTGTTCTGAAATGTGATGAGCATTCTCATTGAAATCACCTCGCTACAAGTATTTCATGTTATAGATCATACCTTTACTTTCTTAATTTTACCTTAAAATTAGCTTATGATAACATAAAGATTACAAGTTTTATAGCTTGAAGCCTTTCCGGGAAGGAAACCTTGATGTGAATAACAATGATATGATACATTTAGCGCATTTTCTGTTCCCTGAAACATCAGGTAATCAAGAAGTTGAAGGAGTGCTGCAAAAGGCAGCCTCTGCGGACAGGATCTGCAGGTTGAAATTCAGCGAAGGGGAATATACGCAGGATTTATGTCTGCAGGTATTTAAGGATACAGTACTGTTATCCCACCTGAAAGATACGGATGTCTTCAACCGTGAACTGAAGACTCCGGAAGAGATCAAGCGTGCGTCCTTTTATCTGCTGAATTGCTTTCAGCTTACATACAGCTCCCCTTCGGATTCACCTGCATTGCTGATGTCCAGACGCAAGTATGAAGAGCTCCAGGAGCAAACGGACGCTTATACTTTGTACTTGTTGACTGAACGGCTGACAGCTGAGACGGGAGATGTGGTAAATTCCCCGCAGCTGGCCAATGTGATGAAGTGCCCGACTGCAGAGGGAGAGCTTAAGCTCTGTTCATTGCATGAGGGTACCTGGTCTTTTCAGCGCGCCTCGTATATGGAGAATAGTTCCGGAGGCTGGCTGGTGCGCGTCAGCGGCGAGGCAGCGGAAGACTGGATGATTGCGGTGCCGCTGACAAGACCTCAGCTGTGCTCCATATTTTATAGATGGCTGCTGCAGCGCTCAGAGGCGTCTAATCCAGAATAACTGTTGAAAATAGAGTGGAGCAAGAAAGGTCATTACGATTATCTTCATTCCTCAGCTTGCGACGTGGAATCACCGGTTTTCTTACAAGTATTGTATTCGAACGAAAATACATAAAAACGCCAGAAAAGCAAAAAGGATGCCCCCAAAAACGATATCGTATATACCGGGACCAGCTAAGATCCAGCCTCCGAAGGCGGTCCCCAGTGTGACCCCCATATTTGAAAAAGAGACATACAGGGTGTTTGAAAATTCAGGGGCTTCAGGAGACTCGGAAGTAAGCCATACTTGACTGACAATCAGTCCACTGGTATGAGCAGCTCCCCATAAAATAATAATGACACCAATCAAGAGAATAGAAGGATGGGTGACCTGCAGGAGCAGATAGGACAACCCCAAAACGATAGGATAAAAGAGGACGGTTCTTTTCAATCTAGCAGATAACAGTTTCCCGGCGTACCAGTTGCCTAATACTCCACTGGCTCCAAACATAACAAGCAAAATACTGATCGTAGCTCCAGTCAAGTTAAAACGCTGGGTCATGTATTCTGAAAAGTAGCTGTATACGGAAAACATAGAAGCGAAGATCAAGCTGGCGGCTCCAATGTTTAACCATAAGGAAGGTTTTCGCAATTTGCCAAGCTGGCTGCGGAACGAAAGCGTATTTTTGGGTAATGTATCAGGGACCATCAGGGCGATTCCTAGACAAGCAGCGCTGCTAACAATGGCGCTAAAAATAAATGAACTGCTTAAGGACGACTGTGAAGCGATATAAGAGGTAAGAGGAATCCCTAATACCATGCCAATACTGACCCCCAAGAACACCTTGGCACTAGCCTTTGCAGCAGTTTCTTTCCCGGAAAGAGAAGCAGCCGCTGAAAAAGCGAGCGAAAAATATACCGGATGGAAAAAGGCAGGAACCACACGAAATAGTAAAAGAAGTTGGAAGCTTGGTGCAGCAGCAGAGGCTAAATTGGATAAAGCGAATAAGGCCATAATGCCAATCATGACTTATCTTTGATTAATTTTGGAGAACAACAGGGTCATCCATGGTCCGAAGAGCGCAATGATGGATGCGAAGGATCTAACCAGCATTCCTGCGACTGTAGCGGAGATCTTATATTTGTCCATAATCATGGGTAAAATGCCCACTACCCCTAACTCCGTATTGATAATGCCAAATATGCCGAGCGTGATAAAAAAGAGAGGATACTTGAGCCTCAAATTGTTCACTACAATATAAATATCTATATATCTAGATATGATAAACGGATGTATAGACAACTCCCTAAAGATCGAGTTGTCTATAGCTGAGTTTTAACATATTCAGCGAAAGCTTTGATTTTCTCTTCATCTCTGCGATAGTAAGTCCATTGTCCAAAGCGTTTTGATTCCAGAAGTCCTACATTTTTCATCAGTGTTAAATAACTGGAGATGACGGATTGGGCAAGACCTGCTTTTTCCTGTATGCTTCCTACACATATTCCTCCTCTAAAATCAGAGTCGGGTGGCAAAAAAATTTGAGGACCAAAATTCTCGTCAGGTTCTTTAAGCCATTCCAAAATCTGGGCACGGACTTCATTGGACAGCGCCTTGAATATTAGATTAGTATTCATAAGATCATTATATCTAATTATCTCGATTTATCAATATTTAATCTTCCGAAGGGCAAAATTATTGTCCAAACGCGCACTTCATGTCAGTTAACCAATCTATAGACAGGAGCATATGCTTTAAGCAAGGGCGAAGACCCGTTAAGAAAGGAGAATGAAGGATGAAGCTCAGGAAAAAAATCTCACTGCCGCTCATGATCCTCACCCTGTCTTTGTCTGTCCTTGCTGGCTGTGGCAGTGACTCGGCTGGGGTGAAGGTGAAGATCGGTGAAGTTACCCGTTCGGTCTTTTATGCGCCTGAATATGTGGCATTATCCCAGAATTTTTTCAAGGATGAGGGGCTGGAGGTAGAACTGCAGACGATTCCAGGCGGGGACAAAACAATGACGGCCCTGCTCTCCGGGGCCATTGATGTAGCGCTTGTTGGATCGGAAACATCGATTTACGTGTACCAGCAGGGAGCTGATGATCCTGTAATCAATTTCGCCCAGCTGACCCAGCGTGACGGGACATTCCTGTTCGCGAGGGAGGCGGATGCGAATTTCAACTGGGACAAATTGAAGGGGAGTACCTTCCTTGGGCAAAGAAAGGGGGGGATGCCGCAGATGGCCGGCGCTTTTACGCTGCTGCAGAAAGGCATCGATGCCGGAAAGGATCTTACGCTGATTCAGAATATTGATTTCGCCAACATTGCCGGTGCTTTTGCCTCCGGGACGGGGGATTATGTACAGCTCTTTGAACCCACAGCCTCCATCTTTGAGCGTGAACAGCGCGGCAGAGTTGTAGCGTCATTTGGAGTGGAAAGCGGCTATCTGCCTTATACAGTCTTTATGTCCAAACAGAGCTATATCAGCAAAAACGGGGATACGGTACAGAAATTCACCAATGCCGTCCGGCGCGCCCAGGTTTGGGTGAAGGAGCATAGCCCGGAGGAGATTGCCGATGCAATCCTGCCTTATTTTGAGAATACCGACCGGGATATTGTGATCTCCTCGGTTAAGCGCTACAAAGAGCAGGACACCTATGCAGTAAATCCGGTCATCGACGGCAAAGAATGGAACAATCTGCTGGATGTGATGGATAACGCCGGTGAATTAAAGGAACGTATTCCGGAAGCTAAAATCGTCGACAACAGCTTTGCCGAGAAAGCAGAAGCCGGCGTGAAATGAGCCGATACCTGTTGTAGAGCAGAAGCTTACAAAACTTAAGCGAAGCTTCCGAAGTGAGTTTTGTACGAAGCGATTCACCGAAGCAGAAGCTTACAAAACTTAAGCGGATGCTTCCGAAGCAAGTTTTATTGCGAAGAGAAACAAGAAGTTATGCTCCATAAAACTTTTAGGAGGGGCGATATGCTTCCCATTGTGCAGCTAAAGGAAGTGACGCATGCCTATCTGGGGGACCGCGAGGCGTCGCTTGCCATCGAGAATTTCAGCCTCTATGTGGAAGCCGGAGAGTTCGTCAGTCTGGTCGGCCCCAGCGGCTGTGGCAAAACCACACTCCTGTCGATCATCGCCGGACTTTTGCAGCCCTCGCGCGGAGAGGTGTTCGTGAGCGGACACATGGTCAGCGGCCCTTCGCCTGAGGTGGGCTATATGCTGCAGCAGGATTATCTTTTTCCGTGGCGGACGATTCTGGACAATGCCCTGCTCGGACTGGAGCTCACTGGCCGTCTGAACGAAAACTCGCGGCAGCAAACAATCGGGCTGCTGGGTGAGATGGGGCTGGGCGGCAAAGAGCATGCCTACCCGGCCCAGTTGTCCGGGGGTATGCGCCAGAGGGTGGCACTGGTGCGGACACTATCCACTGATCCGGGCCTGCTGCTGCTGGATGAGCCTTTCTCTGCGCTGGATTACCAAATCAAACTTCAGCTTGAGGATCTGGTGTCCGAAACGCTGCGCAGACGCGGCACAACGGCTATTCTTGTGACCCATGATCTGTCCGAGGCTATTGCTGTCAGCAACCGGGTGATTTTACTGCAGCCGAATCCCGGAAAGATCCGCAAAATATTTACCGTGCCCGAAGCGATCCGGAGCACACCTCCGCTATACGCGCGGGACCTGCCGGGGTTTGCAGAGCTTTTTCATGAAGTATGGAAGGAAATGGAGCTGGCAGGGAGGGATGAGTTGTGAAGCCGGTTGAACAAATTGAAATCGCAGCCTCCCGTGCGCTGTGGCTGGAAGAGAAGCAGGAAGAACACCAGAAGAAAAAGCGGAGCTGGCACCACCGGGTGATGGCTGTCCGCGGCAGTTTGCTGGTACTGTTCTTTGCACTCTGGGAGGCCGGAGCCCGGCTGGGGTGGATCGATAAGCTGCTGTTCAGCTATCCCACCAAGGTCTTCGGGCAAATTTGGGGCGATATGGCCAGCGGCAGTCTGTGGCCGCATCTGGGCATGACGGTTGGCGAAACGGTTGTGGGTTTTCTGCTCGGGACGCTGCTTGGGACACTTCTTGCCATTGTCATCTGGTGGTCGCCTTTTTTGTCTGCAGTGCTTGATCCGTACATGGTCGTCTTCAATAGTATGCCGAAGGTGGCGCTGGGCCCGATTTTTATTGTGATGTTCGGTGCGGGCTTTACGGCGATTGTGGTGACGACGCTGTCTATCACGGTAATTATAACCACCCTGGTAGTGTACAACAGCTTTTGCAGTGTTGATCCGAATTTGGTGAAGGTGGCAAGGTCGTTCGGAGCTTCAAGGGTGCAGGTATTCAACAAAGTAATTCTGCCTTCTTCTTTTCCCACTGTCGTTTCCACACTGAAGGTCAATGTAGGCATGTCATGGGTGGGTGTGATTGTAGGCGAATTTTTGGTGGCTAAAACGGGGCTTGGATATCTGATCATTTACGGCTTTCAGGTGTTCAACTTCACACTGGTGATGTCCAGCTTGCTGATTATTGCGGCTGTGGCTACAGCCATGTATCAGCTGGTAGTTTATGTGGAAAAGCTGATTTTGTCGCGGCGGTGAGAATTATGTCATATTGTGCCGCCCCGCAAAATCTTGTACCATGTCTATATCTTTACCTGAAAAGTTATAGCCAACATTGTAAGCCGGTGTTTCCGGTTGACGTTTCGGATGAAGCTCAATCAGGGGAGACTGGACTTATCAAGCTCGCAAGGAGAGGTATTACATGGGATTTCGAATTATCAAAACAGCGGCTGCGACTCTGTTGTCGATCCTGCTGGCAGCCGCTGTGGGCATTCCCAACGCGCAAAGTGCGGGTCTGCTCGCGATTCTGGGGGTGGAAACCACACGAAAAAGGAGTCTGCGCACCATCACGGCGCGTTTCCTGGCCTCCCTTGTGGGACTCTTTTTCGGCTGTATTTTGTTTTTCTTCCTTGGATTTCATTATTGGGTGCTGGGGCTGTATGTGCTGGTCGGATTCCCAATGATCGTAAAATCAGGCTATAAGGAAGGAATCGTGACCAGTTCCGTTATTGTTTTCCGGGTTTTTGGACAAGCCGAGCTGTCTGTACATGTTCTGCTGCAGCAGATAGAGCTGTTGTTCGTAGGCCTGGGATCGGCCGGACTGGTCAATCTGATCTATATGCCGCAGACCGGCGGCGTTATTGCTGGAATCCGTAAAGAAGTGGACGGTTATTTTTCGGTGATATTTACGCAAATGGCGCGTACGCTGCGTGATCCCGGGTATCTCTGGGACGGCAAGGAACTGATTGGCGCAGGTGAGGCGGTCCAGCGGGGACTTACGGCAGCCTCCAGGGAAATGGAGAACCATGTCATTCATCCGGATGAGGCATGGAATGTGTATTTTTACATGCGCAAGGAACAGCTGGAATCGATCCAGAATATGATGCAGCTCCTCTCGCAGGTCTACCGTCAGCTCCCTCACGGGGACATGGTTGCGGATTTGTTCGATCAGCTGAGCAATGATGTGCTGGCTGAGGAATATACCGGCCGGACTGAAAAACTGCTTGATGGGCTGGAAAAGGAATTTCAGGGGATGGAGCTGCCGGAAACCCGCGAGGAATTCGAGGTCCGTTCAGCTATTTTACAGCTATGCCGCGAGCTATCGTTATATCTCAACATAGCCAAGAGGTATAAGATGCCGGTCGATATCAAACCGGTAAAACGGCCTGTGCCGGCAAAAGGAAACTCCCGTGTCTAGAAAGAATTTTAGGGTACGAAGGCAAGAAGGAAGAATTAGGTATTCATCTTTTGGTGTGAAATTACGATAAGAGTTATATGAACAAAATGTGAGTGTTTGTTTTGTGCTGCATTCATATAGGCTTAAGAAAACCAGGATATACTATATTATCATAATGAATGGATCGGCACATATTCCAATTACAGCAGCTAATTCACGGGGTGTGAATTCTGCACTGGCAGGTGACGAAGGTGAACAACAGCAACGAACAATATATCGGCAAACAGCTGGTAGACAACCTCTTTAATCACAACGGCGTATTTGTACTGCCCGCAATGACGCTTCTCAGCTCGGAGCATGTCCGGTTAATCACCCAGCACCGGATTATCCTTCAGCCCCATGATGTCATTCAATTGGACAGCGAAGCATTCTATCAACTGGCCGTGGATGATTGTACGGCAGCTATGGAGAATATTTTTGATCAGCTGCGTTATACCAAGAGCAAGCGGCTGCCGATGCTTGAGCTCAAAAATGAAGTTATTCCTTTTATCCAACAAGTAAGCGAGAAGAATGACTTCTTCGGAATCCTGGCTGCACTGCAGACCAAAGATGATTATACATACAGGCATAACGTTGCTGTAGGCATATTATCAACACTTCTGGGCAAGTGGCTTAAGCTGGACCCGGAGGAGCTGGGCATGCTGACCATTGCTGCGACCCTTCATGATATCGGGAAAATTATGATTCCGGCCGAAATTTTAACCAAGCCTGGGCCGCTAACGGATGAGGAATTTGATATCATGAAAAAACACACGACACATGGCTACGAGCTGGTCAGAGATACACCGGGCACGACGCATATGCAGGCGCTAGTTGCGCTGCAGCATCATGAAAGAATGGACGGGAGCGGTTATCCGTTCGGAGTAATGGGACACCGGATTACGGACTTCAGCAAAATAGTAGCGGTTACGGATATTTTTCATGCGATGACTTCAGACCGGTTCTACAGCGAGGCGGCACCGCTCTATGAAGTTCTGACGCAGATGGAGGACTACTCCTTCGGGAAGCTTGATCCTTATATTTGCGGTGTTTTTATTAGAAAGCTTATGCAGTCAATGATAGGCAACGAGGTGCTGTTAACAGACGGACGGATGGGCAAAATCATCATGATTCTGGCGCATGATCCGCTTCGTCCTTTGGTGAACATCGGGGAGGACTTCATCGATCTCAGCAAGAACAGACATCTTGGGATTGTGCGTGTAATCCCGCAATAGCCCGGAACAGCAGCAGCCCCTGTAGAGGATCTACAGGGTTTTTTTTTGCGACAGGATGAACTGATCTATTCATATCCGGGGAAATTTCACAATAAAATGAACTATGACTCTTGTTAAAAAGCTCCTCTGAGGGCTTACCCAAATTTATTTCTACTCTAACAATCAACAAATGCCCAGAACGTGCATACACTTGATAGTGAATGATTGTATGGAGGAGGTTCAAAGATGTCATTAAGCCATAAACGTCAAACAAGGGAGATCATTACGAAGGCAATTTGCGGCAAAGGTCGTAAGTTCTCTACAGCAACCCATACCGTGACTCCGCCACACCATCCGACGAGTATTCTGGGGGCTTGGATTATTAACCACCAGTACGAAGCGGTTGCCGCGGGGAACGGAATCGAAGTAATCGGTACTTACGATGTAAACATCTGGTACTCGTACGACAAAAACAAGCAGACTGAGGTAGCCAAGGAAACGGTCTCCTATGTGGAGCTCATTCCGCTGTCGTACCTGGACCCGAGACACCGTGCAGCCACGGTAGAGGTCTCTGCGGAGGCAACGCAGGAACCTAACTGTGTGGAAGCAGGCGTCTCTCCGGGCGGCGGCAGTGTGACGCTTCGGGTAGAACGGGAATTCGAGGCGGAATTGGTGGCTGAGACCAAGGTCCGCGTGTATGTCACTGATCAAAGCGACGATCCGGAAGACAAGGATTATGACTTTGATGGCGAAAGCTTCGATTATGATGATCTCGACCCTGACGCCCTGGATGATGAGCTGTAGGAAGAGAATCGCCGCCGCCAACTGATATCGGGTGGGTTTTAATCCATTATATGTAGTGGGGGCGGCGGCGAAGAGGGCGAATGCCCTCCTTTTTTATTTTTTTTTATTTTTCGCCAGAGGGGCAGCGGGACAATGAAAAGGACGGTGCTGCCCTGCCCGCGGCAGAATCCAGGAGGAGAAGGAGTTATGAATGAGGGGCTTCCTACATACCTGCTATGGTCTGATGCCCAGCGGGAAGACAGGCTTCGGCGCAACGGATTGGAAACTTTGCTGGCGCCGGCAGAAGGTTCGGGACCGGGGAAGGGGATAACCGGATTGTCTGTGGCGGCCCGTTCGTACAAGCAGTATTACCGGGTCCGTGTATTTAACCTGGAGGTGCTGGAAATCCGGCCGCTCGGAACGGGGGCGGCGATGAAGCCGGCCGCTTTGCCTCCTGTCATCCGGGCGGGTGTGGCGCGGGGAAATGCAGCGGATGAGGGAACTGCCTTGGCGGATATCGCCTTGCACGATCCAGAGTGGATGCCAAGACTCTTTGGCGAAGGGGGAGCCGCAGGGGAGCATAGCCGGTCCGCTACCCCGGCATCTTCCGGCCGCCAGCGCGGAGCGGCGGGGAAAATACGCGATACAGCGGTACGGGCGCTGTACACCCTTGGTCTGGACAGCGGCGAGGTGCTGCTGAAGACCCTGGGCGGCCGCCGCTACAGGGTCGACAAGGTCACGCCGCTTCGGGCAGGCTCCGGCGGGGTACTGCCGGAGCCATACCGCGCGGCCTCGCTGGCGCTGGCCCGCTCCCTGGCTCTGGAGCCGCCCGGCCGTCCCGGGCTGCTGATGGGCATGGACCCGGAGTTCCTCCTGCTCCGGGAATCCACAGGCCGCGCCGTGCCGGCGTCGCGGTACCTGCCCATGGACGGCGTCGCGGGCTGCGACGCCGGGCCTCCGGGAACGCGCGGCGCGTTCCCGGTCGCCGAGCTGCGCCCTGCGCCGCGCGGGGAACCGCGCGCGCTGCTGGCGCAGCTGATGTCCGCCGCGCGCACGGCGGACCGGCTCATCCCGGACCGCTCGCTGCGCTGGCGGGCGGGAGGCATGCCGCTGCCGGGCTGGGCCCTCGGCGGCCATCTGCATTTCAGCGGCGTGACGCTGTGCGCGCCGCTTCTGCGCGCGCTCGACAACTATCTCGCGCTGCCGCTGCTGCTGCTGGAGGACGCCTGTGCGGCAGCACGGCGTCCGAGGTACGGGGTGCTCGGCGATTTCCGGCTTCAGCCGCATGGCGGCTTTGAATACCGGACCCTGCCGAGCTTCCTGGTGTCCCCGGTCATCGCTAAAGGGGTAGTCTTCCTGGCTCACCTGATTGTGAGCCGCTATGAAGACCTAACCCTGCGCCCGCTCGACCGGGAAGACCTGCATGCCGCCTACTACAGCGGCGACAAACCCCCGCTGCGCGCCGCGTTCCCTCCGCTTGCGGCGCAGCTCCGCGCGCTGCCTGGCTATGCGCAGGCAGCGCGTTATATCGAGCCGTTGTTCAGCTGTATTGCCGCTGAACAGACCTGGGATGAGTCCCGCGACATCCGCGGGCTGTGGTGCGGCAAATTGCGCACCAGTGAGCGGGATATGGCGAAATAAGGCGCCCCGGCGCCCTGGGTGCGGAGGGATCAAAGGTATTTTTACCTTTGATTGCGCCCCCATACCCCGGGACCAGTTGAATCAAAGGTATTTTACCTTTGATTGGTGCCCCAACACCCCGGCGCAGTCAAATCAAAGGTATTTTACCTTTGAATGGTGCCCCAATGGTAGTGTCAAGAAGGTTGTGTAAAGAGAATAGTTACTTCCCGACACTTCGTTTGCTGGTTAGGTGGAAAAAGTATCACTAATTTGTCTGAGTATCAAGCAACCCGGGCAGCTAAGTGGAAAAAGGTACACTAATTCAGCCCACTTCGCTCCATATAAGGGAATATTACCGAATTAAGTGCCCTTTTTCCACTTAAACCTCACGATTGTTTATTTCTGAGGATATTAAGCTCCCTTTTTCCACTTGGCCATCCCCATTGCCGAAACCAAAGGTATTTTTACCTTTGAATGCGCCCCAACGCCCCGGGTCAGTCAAATCAAAGGTACTTTTACCTTTGAATGCGCCCCAACTCCCCGGCGCAGCCAAATCAAAGGTATTTTTACCTTTGATTACGCCCCAACGCCCCGGCGCAGCCAAATCAAAGGTATTTTTACCTTTGAATGTGCTCTAACACCCCGGCGCAGCCAATTCAAAGGTATTTTTACCTTTGATTAGTGCCCCAACGCCCCGGCGCAGCCAAATCAAAGGTATTTTTACCTTTGATTACGCCCCAACGCCCCGGCGCAGCCAAATCAAAGGTATTTTTACCTTTGAATGTGCTCCAACACCCCGGCGCAGCCAATTCAAAGGTATTTTTACCTTTGATTAGTGCCCCAACGCCCCGGGTCAGTCAAACCAAAGGTATTTTTACCTTTGAATGTGCCCCAACGCCCCGGCGCAGCCAAATCAAAGGTATTTTTACCTTTGACGCGCCTCTTCCAAACTATGGTAAGGGTTGAGGATACTCGTCATAGGATGCCATTTGAAAACAGCCCCATTTTTTACAACCAGATTTTACCGGAAATCATACATAGAGCATCGTCCAGAACCCGATATCCTGATATCCAAGCTTGCGGTAGATCAGGGCGGCCTGCGGATCGTTGTAGAAGAGGCAGGGAGTTCTGCCTTCATGCAGCATATCGGCACTTAGACGGGCAACCAGCCGGCTGGCTAATCCCTGCCCTCTGAATGCAGGGTGAGTGGCAACGGCTACGACCATAGCCGACATCGAGCTTTCTGCTGCAGTAGAGGCTGTAGCGATCACTTTTCCATCCTGTTCCATAAAGTAGGTCCGGCCCGTGCCGGTCTCCAGTGTTTTCCGCAGGCTGCTGCGCGAATCCTCCGGGTTGTTGTCGAACTCCTCAATCTGGTCGGTGAGCAAACAGATGGCATCCACATCGTCTGTGGTTGCTTGGCGGATGGCATGTGCGGATGCTGCGGTTGTGTTCAGTGTGCTGTTCAGCTTCCGCAGCTCGGCGAACCGCATTTGCTTTTCCTTGCGGATGTTCAAATGTTCCGCCACGGCCTGAACTGTTTCTGCTGAACCGGATACCATCTCAAATTTCGGGCCCGCCTGCATCAGCTCCGCGAATCCCGCCGCATCAAAAGGTCCGTCGGCGTAAGGAAGAAAGTTTCCATAAAAGCGCAGCAATACAGCAATTAACTGGCCATCCTCCTCACGGAAGTCGCCCCACAGTTCCATAAATTCCTGTTCAAACCCAAAATTCTCCACATCTCCGATGATAAACAAATTCAATGCGGGGTCCTTGCTAACCAGCGTCATGAGCGGCCCAAGGTCCGCATCCCCAAGCTTCCGGATCATTTTATCTCCCCCTTGTTTTTGCTGAATCCATCCTAGTTCAGCTAAACTTTAAAATTGCACCGGCTCTGACCAGTCCGCTGTACTGCGCGATATGCTTACAGCAATTCAGCACAGCACGTCCCAGCAGAAGCCAGAATATGAAGTCTGGCGGCTCGCAGTTCTTCATTATGGCTGCAGCTTATCCGAGCCTGGACGGCCAATATGCCGATTAAGCCTGTTACGAAAATCCCTACTGCATCCTACTGCCATGATTTTATACACTATATTGATTGAACTTGTGATTTTTCTTTTTCAGGGTGGGTCGTGACTACAAGGAAAGTTTGGACCTTCTGCCGCAGCTTATCTGCAGATTTCTTGTTTTATACCGCCGTTGGCGGTGAAAATCCGCAGACTGCCGATGCTTTCGATGCGAGCTTTCCTGCCGATGTCTTTCAGATGGACGCTAACGCTCCGTAAGTATCCAAACTTCCTCTCCGCACATCTCCCCTTTTTATGAATTTCTCATGTTCAACTTAAATGGATAGGTTAGATTTGTGATTTCTATTTAGGGTTTAGTCGTGACTACAGAGAAAGTTTGGACCTTCAGCCGCTGCCTATCTGCAGCTTTCTTGTTTATACCGCCGTTCGCGGTGAAAATCCGCAGACTGCTGATGCTTTTGATGCGGGCTTTCCTGCCGATGTCTTTCAGACGGACGCATTCGCTCCTACAGCTCCAAATTTCTCTTCCGCCACTTTTCCCTGTTAGTATATTTTCAAGTTCAATGTATATAGAAGGATGGGGAGTCTACATCTGCTTGTCAATTCTGGAAGTTAGCTTACTTAGCATACATAGTGATTTTACTGCATCCTGAATCAAAAGCACATCTTTTTAACCCTTGCTGCCCTAGGCTTGCATTGATTTGACATGGTTTTCCAGCCTGTCTTTCATTAGGGCATTTCCGGTATCAGCAAGGCAGCCTTGTGAAGAGCACTCCCGGGGTAACTTTGCCGGTCCACTTTCTGCTATAATAGAGAACAGTATGAAGTAGGCATGGAGGTTAACGATGGCAAATTATACGCCGATGATTCAGCAATATCTGAAAGTAAAGGAAGGAGCCAAGGATGCTTTCCTTTTCTTCCGTCTGGGCGATTTTTATGAAATGTTTTTTGAGGATGCGATTCTTGCGTCCAAGGAGCTTGAGATTACATTAACCGGCCGCGAGGGTGGAGGCGAAGAGCGCATTCCCATGTGTGGTGTGCCTTACCATGCCGCCGAGGGGTACATACAGCGCCTGATTGAAAAAGGCTACAAGGTCGCCATCTGCGAGCAGCTGGATGATCCGGCAGTAACGAAGGGGATGGTCCGGCGCGACATTGTCCGCGTAGTGACACCGGGAACGGTGATGGACGGGAAGATCATTGCCGATAAAAACAACAATTATCTCGTCTGTGTGACTGAAGAGGACGGGATGATGGCGCTCGCTGCCTGTGATTTGACCACAGGTGAGCTGTATGTCACTTCTGTGCTATCGGGTGCCGAATGGCTGAGGGATGAAATCGGCATTTATGAGCCGGCTGAGATTATCGGGGATGCGGCGCTGCTGGACATGCTGCGGAGTGAAGCATCGCTGCTCGCAAAGCCGGTTGTCTATACTCCGTGGGAGAAGCGCGAAGAAGAACTGGCCCGCCGCCAGTTCGGTGAAGCCGCCTGGGTGCGTCTGGAAAAAGAGCGCGGCCAGTGCCTGGCGCTGCTGATCTCCTATCTGAGCGAAACCCAGCGGCGCTCCCTGGGTCAGCTGAGCCAGATTTCGCCGTATGAACCGGGGAACTATATGATTCTGGACCCGTTCACCCGGCGCAATCTGGAGCTGACCGAAACCGTGCGCGAGCGTTCCAAAAAAGGCTCTCTCCTCTGGCTGCTGGACCGTACCGAAACATCGATGGGCGGCCGTCTGCTGCGCCGCAGAATCGACAAGCCGCTTCTGCAGCGTGCTCCGATTGAACGGAGGCTGGAGGCAGTCGACTATTTGTACAACCAGTTTATCGTGCGGGAGGACCTGCGCGGAGCGCTCAAAGAGATCTACGATCTGGAGCGGCTGGTTGGACGGATCGCCTTTGGCAGCGCCAACGGTCGTGACATGAATGCACTGAAGCTGTCGCTCGCCCAGATTCCGGCGCTGAAGGACATGTGTATGGCCTCCGGCTCGGCGACGCTGCGGGAGATTGGCGCCAGTATGGATGTATGCGCCGAGCTGCGCGAGGATATCGACCGGGCGATCGTTGAAGAAGCTCCGGTATCGGTACGGGATGGCGGAATTATCCGGGCAGGCTACCATGAACGTCTGGATGAGCTGAGGGAGGCGAGCAGCAGCGGCAAACGCTGGATTGCCGAGCTGGAGGCCAAGGAGCGGCAGGCCACGGGGATCAAATCCCTGAAGATCGGTTATAACAAAATTTTCGGCTATTATATTGAAATCACCCGTTCCAATCTTTCTTCCCTGCCGGAAGGAAGATATGAGCGCAAGCAGACGCTGGCGAACGCCGAGCGTTTCGTTACCCCTGAGCTGAAAGAGAAAGAAGCCTTGATCCTGGAAGCACAGGACAAGATGACCGATCTGGAATACAGCCTTTTTATCGAGCTGCGCGACCGGATCAGTGCGCAGATTCCCCGTCTTCAGGCATTGGCCGAAAAGGTAGCCGAGATCGATGTGTACCAGTGCCTGGCGGCGGTCAGCGCGGAACACCGGTTTGTGAAGCCCAAGCTGACGGACGGCTATGATCTGCGGCTTACGGGCGGGCGCCATCCGGTAGTGGAGGCGGTGCTGAAGGATGCGGCTTTTATTGCCAACGGCAGCACGCTCAGCAAGGAAGAAGGCAATATTCTCCTGATCACCGGCCCGAACATGGCTGGCAAAAGCACTTATATGCGCCAGGTTGCCCTCATCTGCATATTGGCCCAGATTGGCTGCTTTGTTCCGGCAGGCAGTGCGGAGGTTCCGCTGATCGACCGCATCTTTACGCGGATCGGAGCGGCGGATGATCTGATCGGCGGACAGAGCACCTTTATGGTGGAGATGGCGGATATCCAGGTCATGACCGAAAAAGCAACGGCGCGCAGCCTGATCATCATCGACGAGCTGGGCCGGGGCACTTCAACAAGCGAAGGGATGGCGATTGCCCAGGCGGTGATCGAATATGTCCATGACACCATCGCCTGCAAGGCATTGGTATCGACGCATTTTCATGAGCTGGCCCATCTGGAGCAGAGTCTCCGGGGGCTGCGCAACTACTCAATGGCCGTACAGGAAAGCGGCGACAAAGTCAACTTCCTGCGCAAGCTTGTGCCGGGAGCGGCAGACAGCAGCTACGGGATATATTGCGCCCGTCTGGCAGGCCTTCCCGAAGGCATTATTGACCGGGCGTATGGACTGCTTCAGAGTATTGAGCAGGCTGCCCCTCCGGGAACGGTATCGCTCCATTATGGCTCAGGTTATACTGAACATACCGGGCAGGGTATTCAGGAGAATCAGGCATTGGCTGTGCCGCCGAATTCCGAAGAAGACCCGGACGCCGGAGGCCAAGCCTATGCTTCTTCACGCAGCGGTTCAGTATATTCAGACGGCGGTTCGTCCGATGCTCCCTTGGCGGCTGCCCGGTTAGAAACGGCCGTTTCGCTTGCCTCATCCGCAGCGGAGGAGGACAATGAGGTTGTCCAGCTCTCCATTTTTGGGGAGGAAGAGCCGCGCAGGAACCGCAAGGGCGGGGCAGCCGCTCCGGCAGTCAAGGAGAATCCGCTGGTTAAAGAGCTGATCTCCGCTGTTCAGAGCGCAGACCTCATGAACATGACGCCGCTGCAGGCGATGGGTTTGCTGAACGAGTTGAAGATGAAGGCGAAGGAGCTTTAGGAGCGCCTGCTGAGCCTTTCCGGTTACATCTTTTTATGATTGCAGGCTTTTTATCATCACCGGTGTATGGAATTTGTCCAGGTAGGACAACTTTCATGCGGGAGTTAAGGATTTTTCCTTTGGGTTTCCATTAATGGTCCCCTTAATGGTTGCTCTTAATTGTTTTAATGATTCCCCTTTGGTTTACAGTCCAGGGATTACTTTCCATTACGCTGAGATCCTAACTGTATTTCATACAACTAAAAGGTGCTTTTTTTGCGCTGGGACCCGTTTAGCTGCAATCTGTGCAGTTAATTAGAAAGTAATTGTGTAAAAAAAGGTTTTTCGCCAATTTTAACTGCATCGAGTACATTTTTAACTGAAAATATCAGTTTGTGCCTCCTTTTAATTGCTGAAAATGCATTTATCGGGTATCGCTGGGTGATATAAAAAGATCTATAACAGCTTAATCGCGAGGTGAAATAAACATGGCCAAAATTCATGTGCTTGACGAGCATATTGCCAACCAGATTGCAGCGGGGGAAGTGGTGGAGCGGCCCGCCTCGGTCGTTAAGGAGCTTGTGGAGAACGCCATCGACGCCGGAAGCACCCGCATTGAAGTGTCTGTGGAGGAAGGCGGGCTGCAAAGCATCCGGGTGAAGGACAACGGCTCGGGTATTGATCCCGAGGATTGCGAGACGGCTTTTTACCGTCATGCGACGAGCAAAATCCTGAACGGCAGGGATTTGTTTCAAATCACCTCCCTCGGATTTCGCGGGGAAGCCCTGCCCAGTATCGCTTCCGTGTCGAAGCTGTCCCTGCTTACTTCAAGCAATGAGGACGGCAAGGGCAGGGCTCTGGACATCGAAGGCGGCAAGCTGATCCGCAATGAGGACGAGCCCTCCGGCAAGGGCAGTGATCTTGCGGTAAGGGAATTATTTTACAATACTCCGGCAAGGCTGAAATATATGAAAAGCGTACAAACGGAGCTGGGGCATATTTCCGACACTATGTACCGCGTGGCGCTGGCGCACCCGTCCATCTCCTTTACGCTGCATCATAACGGCAATCAGCTGCTGCATACGCTGGGCAACGGGGACCTGCTGCAGGTCATTGCCGCCGTGTACGGCACCTCTGCCGCCAAGGCGATGCTGCCGCTTGCTGCGGAAGACCCGGATTACCGGATTTCCGGCTATGTCAGCCGCCCGGAGTGGACCCGTTCGAACCGCAATGCGGTCACTACGATTGTCGGCGGGCGCTACATCCGCAGCAACGGGCTGAATGCGGCGATTATGCGGGCTTATCATACGCTGCTGCCGATCAACCGCTACCCGCTGCTGGTTCTGCAGCTGGAGATGCACCCGTCCCTTGTCGACGTCAATGTTCATCCGGCGAAGCTGGAGGTCCGCTTCAGCAAGGAGGCAGAGCTGTACGCTTTCGTTGAGCAGGAAATCCGCAAGGTTCTGCTGGGGCAGAGCCTTATTCCCCGGCCAAGCAAAGAAATCATTGGCGCCAAGGGCAGCAGCTCCTTTATCCAGGAGCAGTTTGCTTTTCCGAAGGGCGCGGTTCCGCCTCCGCCCCAGGAAGAGGCCTTGGGCCGGAGCGCCGCAGAGCCCGGCTATCCGCGGACCGGGCCTGCTCCAACGCCCGGTGGTGCTGTGCCTGTGAGCGGAGCGGGCGGCAGCGGGCCGCTCCGTTCCCCAGGGCCGCTCAGCAGCCTGCCGCTGCAGCCCCTGGAAGGGGTCCGCAGCGGCGGCAATGACGCCCCGCTGCCTGGCGCAGCCGCAGGCGGGGCTGCGCCGTACAGCAGCAGCCCCGGCCTGGATTCCCAGTCGCGGGAGCGGGCGGCTGCATACAGCGGCAGCGCTCCGCAGGCCGCTGCACAGCGGCGGGAAGGGGCGGGCAGCGAGAGCTACCGCCAATACCCGCCGGTGAATTCCGCAAGGGGGCAGCAGCCCTCAGCGGAGGAGCTGTATGCTCCTCCCGGCACCGGGGATGCCGGGCTGCCGCAGTTTCCAGAGCTGAACTATATCGGCCAGCATCACGGAACGTATATTATTGCCCAGAATGACAGCGGGCTGTATCTGATTGACCAGCATGCGGCGCATGAACGGGTGAATTACGAGTACTATTATGAGAAATTCGGGCGTCCCGAGGACGCTTCGCAGGAGCTGCTGCTGCCGATTACACTGGAGTTCACGCCGTCGGAGAGCAAACAGCTCAGCGAGCGGCTGCATTGGTTCCAGCAGGCCGGGGTGTATCTTGAGCACTTTGGGGGGCAGACCTTCCTGGTCCGTTCCCTGCCGTACTGGTTCCCGGAAGGGGACGAGAAGGCCGTCATTGAGGAGATGGCGGAATGGGTGTTGAGCGAACGGTCGATTGATCTTGCGAAGCTGCGCGAGAAATCATCGATTCTCTGCTCCTGCAAGGCTTCGATCAAGGCTAACCAGAAGCTGACGGAGCATGAAGTGGAGTCGCTGCTCTCACGGCTCGCAGCCTGCCGCCAGCCGTATACCTGCCCGCATGGACGGCCGATTGTAGTATCCTTTTCCGCGTATGATTTGGAGAAGCTGTTCAAGCGGGTAATGTAATTGAAAATTGTGAAATATATAAGCTGAACTTTTGATTGACCCTATCGGCATTGGCCGTGTCTGCGGTGCATGTTTGGACTTCAGGCTGCTATCGTCTCCAGTTCCAAACTTCACCTGCGCCGCTTCTGCCTTTTTGTAGTTCTTAAGTTCAGCTTATATTGTAGTGAGCAGGAACGGAGGCAACATGATTATTACAACGGGCTTTGACCCGATCCCGGCAATCGAAATGCGGGCTAAAAGCCTTGCAGAACGAACCGGTACAATGTATGCGCCAAGAGGCAAATTATCCATGTCCAAGATGGTGGAACGATACAGAGACGGAGAGATCCTGGTCGTGCTGCAGGATGCAGTGCGGCTGATTACACCGGGCATGCCGCCGATGGAATTTCACCCCAGCATGGGTTTTGTCCGCGCCAAGCGGATTCTCCGCGGGGAGCCGGACCCGATGCTGGAGGCCGCCCGGATGGTTCCAGGCGACAGTGTGCTGGACTGCACGGCAGGGCTTGGCAGCGATTCCCTGCTGTTTGCAGTGCACGGCGGAGAGGCATCCATCGTCACTGCGCTGGAGAGCTCCCTGCCGCTCTGTGCGCTGCTGCTTGAAGGAATGAGCCACTACATCTCAGGACAGCAGAAAGTGAATGAGGCACTGCGCCGCGTGCGTGTGGTGCACAGCGACCATCTTGCTTACTTGCGGGAGCAGCCGGACAACAGTATAGATATCGTCTATTTTGATCCCATGTTCCGTGTGCCTTTAACGGATTCGGCAGCGATATCGCCGCTGCGCCAGTTCGCGAATGCAGCTGCCTTGAGCACGGAGAGTGTGGCCGAGGCCGTCCGGGTCGCCCGCAAAACCGTGCTTTTGAAAGAAAAAGCCTTAAGCGGCGAATTCTCCCGGCTTGGTTTTACCGAGCTGCTGCGGGCCAGCGCCAAAACATCGTACGGGGTGATATCCATTGACAACTGAGACAAGACGCAGGGTGCTGGTGCTGCTCGGCCCGACTGCTGTCGGCAAAACCAGGTTAAGCCTTGAGCTGGCTGAGGCCTATGACGCAGAGATTATATCTGGCGATTCGATGCAGGTGTACCGGGGGATGGACATTGGGACAGCCAAAATCAAACCGGAGGAAATGCTGGGAATTCCCCATCATCTGATCGATATCCATGATCCCCGGGATGCTTATTCCGCTGCTGAATTTCAGGAGCAGGGGACGAAGCTGATCGAAGAGATCAGCCGCAGAGGCAAGCTGCCTTTTATAGTCGGCGGCACCGGGCTCTATATTGAGTCCCTGTGCTACGGTTTCCGCTTCTCGGAAGCTGTGGCGGATGAAGCCTTCCGCAGCGAGCAGGATGCCTATGCAGAGGCCCTTGGAGCTGAGGCGCTGCACGCCAGACTGGCTGAAGTAGACCCGGAAAGTGCAGCCAGACTGCACCCCAATGACCGCCGCCGGATCATCCGCGCGCTGGAAATTCATCATCAGACCAAGGTAACTCTTTCGGCATCCCATGCAGGCCAGAAAAAGGAATCTCCCTATGAACTATGCCTGATTGGTTTGACAATGGACCGGAAAATACTATATAAACGTATTGAAGACCGAATTGACCAGATGCTGGCGGACGGACTCGTCGCAGAGGTGGAAGGACTGCTGCAACGCGGCTACAGCAGAAGCCTTGTGTCCATGCAGGGACTGGGCTACAAGGAAATTGCCGCTTACCTCGCGGGAGAAATGACGCTGGACGAGGCTGTGACGCTTCTCAAACGCGATACCCGCCGATTCGCCAAAAGACAGTTGTCATGGTTTCGCCACATGAAGGAGATTCAGTGGATCGACGTCGATGAGAGCCAAAACTTTTCAGAGAATTTTGAAAAAATCCGTGCTATAATAGCAGGAAAGTTTCTCTCAGGTCTTGAATATACTTCTGAACAATCTAATTGAACCATTGGGGGTACGTCATATGAACAAGTCCATTAACATCCAAGATACGTTCTTGAATCAACTGCGCAAAGAGAATATCCCTGCTACAGTATATTTGACCAACGGCTTTCAAATCCGGGGAATCATCAAAGCCTTCGACAACTTCACCATTGTCATCGACAGTGACGGCCGCCAGCAGATGGTGTACAAGCATGCGATTTCCACCTTTACCCCGCAGCGCAGCGTATCGCTCATGCAGGACAATGGAAGCGAAGAATAAGTTTTACAGTCTTAAAGCGAAACCTTTTTGCTTATAAATCGTTTGAATAGAGAGTGCGAGAGAGCAACCTGTGAGGGTTGTTCTTTTCATTCGTGCACTCAATATCATGAACGTTCCGAGAGGGAGTCAGGAGGCACCATGTCCAGAGACGATATATCCAGGACGAACCGCAATAGAAACAGAGGACAGTCATCAAGTGCGAATTCGAATTCAAATCCCAAAGGGAAATCCAAGAAAAAGAAGAGTTTCTTAACCAAGAAGCGTGTGCTGTGGACGCTGTTTTTTGCCACGGCGCTGGCGATTTTTTGCGCGCTGGGCGGTTACCTGTTCATCATGCTGAACGGGGAGAAGCTGCTGGATGAGAACATCGATAAGCTCACGGTTAATGAGACTACGAAGATTTACGACCGGAATGCGAAGCTGATCGGCGAGCTGGCGCTGGAAAAAAGCGAACCGGTAGATTACGAAGATATTCCTAAGCTGCTGGTCAACGCTTTTGTAGCTACAGAGGATAAGCGTTTCTTTGAACACAGCGGCGTTGATTTATGGTCGATCGGCCGGGCGGCAGTGAAGGATATTGCTGCGCGAAGCATGGTCGAAGGCGGCAGTACAATTACCCAGCAGCTGGCGAAGAACATTTTCCTTACCCGGGATAAAACCTTCTTCCGCAAAGCGACCGAGGTTTCGATCGCCGTGGCGCTGGAGAACAAATTCACCAAAGAAGAGATTATTACCAAATATCTGAACCGCATCAACTTCGGCGGCACCATTTACGGGATCAAGGCGGCATCCATCCGGTATTTTGGCCAAAGTAATCTGAACGAACTCAAGATTTGGCAGATGGCCACGCTTGCTGCAATGCCTAAGGGGCCATCCCGCTACAACCCGCTGCGTAATCCTGAGCTTTCGAAGGAACGGCGCGGTGTGGTGCTTCAGCTGATGTATGAGCAAGGCTACATTACCAAGGAGCAGATGGACGAGGCCAAAGTGGTGAACTACAACTACAAGCCGCCGGAAAGCAAACAGCGTTACCAGGCCTTTATTGATTATGCAGTTGATGAAGCGGAAGACAAATTCGGATTGACCGAGGACGATCTGAATATCGGCGGCTACAAAATCTATACGACCATGGATGCACATGCCCAGGAGACGGTGGAAAAAGCTTTTGCCGACAGCGATAACTTTGAGAAGAGTGCCGACGATGAGCTGGTGCAGGGCTCGATGACGATTATCAACCAGGAGAACGGCAGCATCGTGGCCCTCCTGGGCGGACGGAATTATGAGAAAAAAGGCTACAGCCGCGTGAACGGCAGCAGACGCTCGCCGGGTTCATCCTTCAAACCGCTGGTTGCGTACGCACCTGCGCTAGAATCCGGAAAATTCACCAATAATTCCGTACTTAGCAACGAAAAGCAATGCTTCGGCACTTACTGCCCGAACAACCTGCACGGCTATTCAAAAACGATCAGCATGACGGCTGCCTTGACGAAGTCGGAGAACATCCCGGCCGTATGGCTGCTGAACGAAATCGGGGTCAATACCGGCTTCCAGTTCGCCAAGAAGCTCGGGATCAAGCTGAAGGACGAGGATAAAAATCTCTCGCTGGCACTTGGCGGGATGAGTAAAGGGACGAATACACTGGAAATGGCTCAAGCCTACAGTGCTTTTGCCAATGGCGGTGACCTGCGCGAGGCCTATTCGATCAAATCGATCACCAATAGCGAGGGAGATACCGTCTACAAAGCAAATACTAAACCGGAGCGGGTCATGAGCGAGAATACGGCTTACCAGATGACTGAGATGATGCAGAAGGTCGTAGAAGACGGCACAGGTAAAAAAGCTAAAATTAACCGTCCCGTAGCCGGTAAAACCGGCACCACACAAAGCGGCTACGAAGGCATCAGCTCAAACCGGGACGTCTGGTTTGTCGGCTACACGCCGGAATGGACAGCTGCGGTCTGGATGGGGTATGACAAGCCAAACAAAAAACATTTGCTCAAGAACAGCAGTCCGCTCGCAGCGGCATTCTGGGGCAAGGTCATGAAGGAAGCCCTGGAAGGCGTTCCGGAGAAGTCATTCCCGCAGCCAGAAGGTGCCAGCAAACCGGAACCGACGGCAACACCGGAAACGGCGCAGCCAGTCAGTGGTCTGAGTGCAGCCTACGACGCTTCAACCATGACGGTCAACCTGAGCTGGGAGCCTGCCTCTGCCAAAGGAGTGGAATACCGGATCTACCGCCGTGAAACCTCGGAAGCAGAGTTCAGCCCGCTTCTGAATACCGTTTCGGCAAGTGTCGGGGATATCAGTGCAATGCCCGGCTTGACCTATGAATACTATGTCACGGCTTATTATCCGGAGTTGGATGTGGAAAGCGAGCCTTCGGCAACCGTCACGGTTGAGGTGCAGGACGAACAACCGACGCAGGAGCCGGAGGCAACGATAGATCCGAATCTTCCAACCGATGGAACGGGTAATGGCGGCAATAATGGAAACGGCCAAAATAATGGAAATCCGGATGGAAACAATGGGAATGGGAATGGCAACGGAAATGGCAACGGCGGAGAGAACGGGAATCAAGGAAATGGCAGCCAGGGCAACGGGAACCAAGGAAATGGCAACCCTGGCAACGGCAACCCCGGTGATAACGGCAGTGGGGGCGGGGATCCTTCCGATTCTCCTGAAGCCTCACCGACACCTCCTCCGGCAACGATTCCCCCTACCGATCCGGCTGTCACGACCGGAGCAGGCAGCGGCAACACGGGTACCGAGGGGGCTACAGATCCCGGCGCTGATCCTTCCGCGGGTTTCGTGGATGAAGGCAATGTCACACAGTAGTTGAATCTCAATCTAAACAAATGAAATCCACCTGCCCCGGCAGCTGTGAATCTCCTGGATGATGCGGAGACTGCGGCTGGCGGGGCTTTTTACTTTACCTTTTTCAAGAGCATCACCTGCCGTAATTTACAAGTGATGTTTTGAGTGTATCTGGCAAATGTGTTAAGCTGAATACACCATTTCTTGAGAGGGTCATTCATATGAAACGTAAATTCGGAGACCGGGCCAACTGGCGCCGGATTACGCGCCGCCATTTTGCCTGCCGCTATGTGGAGAGCCGGGAATTCAGCGGATACATCACCCTGTATACAATTTACGGGCTGAAGGAACCGCTGTGGAAGAGCTACGGCAGGCATACATACCGCATCGCGGACAAAGGGTACTCATGGCTGCAGTATTTTCCCAAAGACAGCCACTATATTGTGACGGCAATGTTCGACGAGCGGCAAAACATCGTGCAGTGGTACATTGATACCTGCAAGGTTCAAGGGGTCACCGACCAAGGCGTGCCCTGGTTCGATGATCTGTATCTGGATGTTGTGGTGCTGTGGAATGGAGAGGTATTTTTGCTGGATGAGGATGAGCTAGAGGAAGCCCTGGAGCGTGAGGATATTACGGACAGTGACTATAATTTGGCTTGGGCTACAGCAAGCAGTATTCTTCGCAGCATAGATGCTCATGCTTTTCCTTATTTCTCTCTTTCCTTGAAGCATCGTGCCGAATTGTTCCATCACGGAGAATTCAGGAGGAAATAAAATGGATTGGTATGTCTATCAAAGAGGTTCATCCCCGATTCGCAAAGTATCGCGCAGAGGCCGGCGTTTCCGGCTGAAACGCAATCTGCTCATTTTACTCGTAATCTGCATTGCCGCCGGGTTGCTCTGGTGCGCGTCGGTCTTTGGCCGCATTAATAGTGCTGCAACGACGAATCCTATGCAGGAAGCGGATGTTGGCATTATTCTTGGCATGGCAATGTGGGGTGACAAGCCCAGTCCCGGACTAAAGGAAAGGCTTGACTATGGGTTGGAACTATACCGGAAAGGCATATTCTCCCGGTTTATTGTATCTGGCGGTCTGGACCGGGCAGATTATAAGTATACCGAGGCAGAGGGGATGAAGAACTATCTGGTGGAGCAGGGTGTTCCAGAGAACGCTATCATTCTTGAGAACAAGTCTACCAGCACTTATGAGAATCTCCAGTTCAGTCAAAAGCTAATGCAATCGAAAGGCTTAAATACAGCAGTCATTATTACACATACTTTTCACGGAACGCGCGCACTTGAAATTGCCCAGGCACTGAATTACAACCGTCCTGAGCTGGGGCTCACTGATTCACAGGTGATGTCGATGCTCAAGTACAAGACCCGTGAGATTTTGGCTTATACCAAATGGAAGATGCAGCAGCTGTTTCTGTGAGAAGTCAAGCCGGGCGCTGCTTTACAGATTCCTGCACCTCAATTTGTCCGGAAGTTTCTGAAACTGCTAATAAGACCTTAATCAGCGGAATAGACTTGATATAAGGTATAGGTAAAGTCAGCCCTGGATAATGAGGTGAACAAGGTGAACGGACGCGTAGCGGCGGCAAGCGGACGGGAGGAAGGCAGACCGTCACGGCAAATCAATATTGTGCTGCGGAATCAGGATACACCAGCGGTAAGCCACGCGGCTGCAGACAGTCTTGCTCAGGCTGCCCCCCCAAAAAACAACGGACATAATGAATGGTTTCAAGAGCTCAACCGGGAACTGGACGCACTCGTAGGGTTGGATAATATCAAAGAGCTGGTATTCGAGATCTATGCCCTGCTGCAGATCGCCAAGATGCGCAGCGATGCGGGACTTGCCAGCGGCGGCCAGGCCTATCATATGGTTTTCAAAGGAAATCCCGGAACCGGCAAGACTACAGTAGCCAGAATTGTCGCGAAGCTGTTTCAGCGGATGGGTGTGTTGACCAAAGGCCATCTGATCGAAGTGGAAAGAGCTGATCTGGTGGGCGAATATATCGGGCATACGGCTCAGAAGACAAGGGACCTGGTGAAAAAGGCGCTCGGAGGCATTCTTTTTATTGATGAAGCTTACAGTCTCGCCCGCGGCGGGGATAAGGATTTTGGCAAAGAGGCCATTGACACGCTTGTCAAATCCATGGAGGATCACCGCAGCCAATTCGTGCTGATTCTGGCGGGGTATTCCAGTGAAATTGATTATTTTCTGATGAGTAACCCCGGTTTGCCCTCCCGGTTCCCCATTCAGGTGGAATTTCCGGATTACACCATAGACCAGCTGCTGCAGATTGCGGAGCTGATGGCCAAAGAACGCGATTATATTCTGATGCCTCAGGCCATACTCAAACTAAAGCAGCATCTGTTGATGGAAAAGACAGAGAGCCTTCATGCCTTCAGCAACGCGCGTTATGTCCGCAACTCTATAGAAAAGGCAGTGCGTGCCCAAGCGGTACGGCTGCTGAATCAATATGAGAGCAACAGCCCGGGCAAGCAGGAGCTGATGACACTCCGCACAGAAGATTTTAAGCTGTAGGCAGCTATTCACCACGGACGATACACATCTTAAGTGCACAGGACAAGGAGCATGTAATTCATGGCAATCACCACCCACGATACCGAAACAGAAATACAGGACCGGGCTATTCTGGTCAGTCTGGTTACTGACAAAATCAAACGCACCGGCATTGATCCCGAGCTGTCGCTGCAGGAATTGGTTCAACTGGCCGAGACAGCCGGAGTAGAAGTGTTGGATGTTCTCCGCCAGAACAAGGAAACCCCGGATTCCAAGTGGTTCATTGGCAAAGGAAAGGTAGAGGAGCTGCGGATGGCCGCTGACGGACTCGGGGCCAATACGGCTATCTTTGACCAGGAGCTCTCGGGTGCCCAGGTACGAAACCTGGAGGAGGCGCTGGACCTGAAGATTATTGACCGCACCCAGTTGATTCTGGATATTTTCGCAGGCCGGGCCAAAACGCGGGAGGGCATTATTCAGGTGGAGCTGGCACAGCTGTCCTATCTGCTGCCGCGCTTATCCGGCCATGGCAAGAATCTGTCCCGGCTTGGCGGGGGAATCGGAACCAGAGGTCCGGGAGAGAGCAAGCTGGAAACCGACCGCCGGCATATCCGTGACCGGATCACTGAACTGAAACGCCAGCTGGATGAAGTGGTCAAAACGCGTGAGCTGCACCGGGAACGCCGCCGCAAGAGCGGCGCTGTCCAGGTTGCGCTGGTCGGATATACCAATGCCGGCAAATCAACGCTGCTTAAGCAGCTTACAGATGCCGATGTATATATTGAGAACCAGCTGTTCGCCACCCTCGATCCTACTTCGCGTGTGCTGCAGCTGCCTGCAGGCAAAGAAGTAGTCCTGACTGACACCGTAGGATTTATACAGAATCTGCCGCATGATCTGGTAGCCTCCTTCCGTGCAACGCTTGAAGAGGTCAATGAGGCCAATCTGGTGCTGCATGTGGTGGATGCCTCTTCTCCGATGAGGGAGGAACAGATGGAGGTTGTACAGTCCATTCTGCAGGATCTCGGGGCCGCAGGGAAACCGCAAATCGTGCTTTTTAACAAAAGTGATATTTGCCGGCCTGAGCAGCTGCAGATGCTGCCTTCGGGTCCTGGGTTTTTGAAGATCAGTGCCTTTAACCCGGACGATCTGACCCGGATCACTGAAATGATTGCCGACGAGCTGGCCGGAGATACGCTGACTTTCCGTATTCCCGGAGACCGTGGAGATCTTTCCTCACTGCTTTACCGGGTGGGAGAGGTGCTGGAGCAGAATGTGGAAGACAATGACGTTTTATATCATGTGCGTCTGAATAAAGAGGATTACGGAAAATGGAGCTACAAGCTTGCGGAATTTGTAGAGCAGGAATAGATCCGGGCTTGTGTTGAACCAAGTGCTTACTTCAGAAACGGCTGTGTATCGGCCGTTTCTTCTTGCTGGACAGTTATTGATTCCATCGCTGGATGGGTACAGATAAGGAGAGAACATTAGGAATGGCAGTTTTTGCGGAGGATATTATACAGGCGGCGGAGGCCGCAGAGCAGGAAATTGAAAGTGCGGTGAAATCGCTTGACCGGATTGTGGATCATAATCAGTGGAAGGTCATTGAAGCCTTCCAGCGTCAGCAGGTAAGCGATTTTCATTTTGCCGGATCCACCGGGTATGCCTACAATGACCGGGGCCGGGAAGTGCTGGATCTTGTTTATGCTGAGGTTTTTGGAGCGGAAGCGGCGCTGGTGCGGCCTCATTTTGCTTCGGGCACACATACGATATCAACGGCGCTTTTTGGTGTGCTGCGCCCCGGAGATGAACTGCTGTACATCACTGGTAGACCCTATGACACGCTGCACAAAGTTATCGGCAAACCGGGTGACGGGACAGGCTCACTGGCTGATTTCGGCATTGGCTACCGCGAAACGGCTTTAACGGCTGAAGGGAAGATCGATTGGGAAGAAGTAGCACTGGCTGTTAATGACAAGACCAAGGTCATCGGCATTCAGCGCTCGCGCGGCTATGATTGGCGTTCCTCCTTCACGGTTGCTGAAATTGGTGAAATGGTGGAGAGAGTCAAATCCCTGAAACCGGATGTCATCGTTTTTGTGGATAACTGCTATGGTGAATTTACAGAAAAGCTTGAGCCGCCACAGGTGGGTGCGGATCTGGTGGCAGGCTCGCTGATCAAAAATCCCGGTGGCGGAATAGCCGAAACCGGCGGCTACATCCTCGGGCGGCAGGAGCTTGTGGAACTTGCGGCCTACCGGCTTACAGCGCCAGGCATCGGCGGTGAAGTAGGCGCCATGCTGGGAACGACGCGCGGCCTCTACCAGGGGCTGTTCATGGCCCCCCATACGGTCGGACAGGCAGTCAAAGGCAGCATCTTTGCCGCTGCCGTCTTCCAGCGCTGCGGCTTTACGACCAAGCCGGCCTGGAACGAGCCGCGGACGGATCTGATCCAGGCCGTGTCTTTTGACGGACCAGAGCATCTGATCGCTTTTGTCCAGGGAATCCAGCGTGCCGCAGCCGTGGACAGCCATGTCGTTCCCGAGCCGTGGGACATGCCCGGTTACGAGCATCCTGTCATCATGGCGGCAGGAACCTTCATCCAGGGCGGCAGCTTGGAGTTATCTGCGGATGCCCCGATCCGTGCACCCTATATCGGCTATATGCAAGGCGGATTAACCTATTCACACGTGAAATATGGAGTTTTGATGGCACTGCAGAGCATGAGGGACCGTAAATTGCTGTAATATTGCAGAATCTGGTCTATATAATGTTCCAAGTCTTATATGAAGAATCTTGAACCTTTGAACACTGCATACATCCTTTTTACGGAGTGATCAGTACATACCGTCCCGTAATTTTGCTCACTGGCCCGGCTGGTGAGTACTTTTTTTTGTCTCCTGAGCTATCGCTTGAACTGAGGTCATCCATAGTGCTATAACTTTTGCTTGTGCATCGTTCTCTGTGATATACTTCGGAGGCGTGTTATGTTTTAGCTTACACTCACTTTACTTGAATTCTTAAGGTTACATAAAATCTTGTGAGAATATCTTACACACCATTGACACGACAAATAAGGAAATGTACAATGAGATGAGAAAAAGATCATTGGAAGGTTGGATGAGTCATGGGTGATGAAATCCGCAGAAATATGGCATTATTTCCTATAGGAATCGTAATGAAGCTAACTGATTTATCGGCAAGACAAATTCGTTACTATGAGCAGCACAGTCTGATCGTGCCCGCACGCACATCCGGCAACCAGCGTTTGTTCTCGTTTAATGATGTGGAACGCCTATTGGAAATCAAAGCATTGATTGAGAAGGGGGTTAATATTGCCGGCATCAAGCAGGTAATGAATCCCGTCTCGAAGGAATCTGAAGAAGCTACAGTCATTACCCCTGACACAGAGGTTAGACGTAGAGAGTTGTCTGATTCACAGCTCCACCGTTTACTGAAGCAGGAACTGGTTTCCGGTAAAAGACCGGGACAAGTGTCTCTTATTCAAGGCGAGCTATCCCGGTTTTTTAATAAATAATACAAAGAGACGTGAAAGGGAGAGGGTAAAGTGAGCTTCTCAAAAGAGGATATCCTGCGTATCGCTAAGGATGAAAATGTCCGTTTTATTCGTCTGCAGTTTACCGATTTGCTCGGTACGATTAAGAATGTTGAGATTCCTGTCAGCCAGCTGGAAAAAGCGCTGGACAACAAAATGATGTTCGACGGTTCTTCCATCGAAGGTTATGTGCGGATCGAAGAATCTGACATGTACCTCTACCCTGATCTGAGCACATGGGTTATTTTCCCTTGGGTAACGGACAGCCGGGTAGCACGTCTGATTTGCGATGTGTACATGCCTGACGGAACACCTTTTGCCGGGGACCCGCGCGGCATTCTGAAACGCTGTCTGCAGGAAGCCGAGGAAATGGGCTACACTGCGATGAATGTTGGACCAGAGCCGGAATTCTTCTTGTTTAAAACAGACGAAAGAGGCAATCCGACTACAGAATTGAATGACCAGGGCGGATATTTTGATCTGGCGCCGATGGATCTTGGGGAGAACTGCCGCCGTGAGATCGTACTGACTCTGGAGGAAATGGGCTTCGAAATCGAAGCATCTCACCATGAGGTTGCTTCCGGCCAGCATGAAATTGATTTCAAATATGCTGACGCCATCAAAGCTGCCGACCAAATTCAAACCTTTAAGCTTGTCGTGAAGACGGTTGCCCGCCAGCACGGCCTGCATGCTACTTTTATGCCTAAGCCTCTTTTTGGTATGAACGGGTCAGGTATGCACGCACACCAATCCTTGTTCAAAGGCAATGAGAATGTATTCTATGACGAAAGTGACACACTGGGTCTGAGTAAAACTGCACGGTACTACATGGCAGGCATTCTTAAGCACGCACGTGCTTTTGCAGCCATCACTAACCCTACAGTGAACTCCTACAAACGTCTTGTGCCTGGTTATGAGGCGCCTTGCTACGTGGCCTGGTCCGCGAGCAACCGCAGCCCAATGATCCGTATTCCAGCTTCCAGAGGACTCAGCACACGCATTGAAGTCCGTAACCCGGACCCTGCGGCTAACCCTTACCTGGCACTTGCTGTCATGTTGAAGGCAGGTCTCGACGGCATCAAACGCCAGCTCGATCTTCCGGCTCCTATCGACCGCAACATCTATGTGATGTCCGAAGAAGAACGGATCGAAGAAGGCATTCCAAGCCTGCCGTCCGATCTGAAGGAAGCGCTGGGCGAAATGATCCGCAGCCATGTCATTACCGAAGCCCTCGGTGAACATGCATTGGCTCACTTTTACGAGCTGAAAGAAATTGAATGGGATATCTACCGTACCCAAGTCCACGAGTGGGAAAGAGATCAGTACATGACTCTTTACTAGGATGAAGCAGCCCTTGACGCTAATGCGTCAAGGGTTTTTTATTGTTCCAGAAAATTAGGAGTTTTTTCTGTTGTGGATAAGGTAGTTAGAAGCTTTTAGTTTGATTCGCCTAAGAGACGAATTTTACCTGGAGGCAACGGCAGAAATGCTTTTACTGAAGCGTTAAAGGCTGGTTTGTTCTCGTTTGGAAAAGAATGGACTCTTCCGAGTTGAGGCGATTGAGTAGGTGGCGCCCAGCGGAAATAATCAAGGGATAATTCAGTCTTAAGGTCTGAGGCTGGAGCAACCACTTTTTCAACAATGGGGGGCTTGCCGTTTATTAAATCAGAATAACGAAAAACAGAATATTGTAAGTAGTTATAAGGACTTTGCGAGTAGTTGTAGAATCTTAGACTTTGCTTGTTATTGGACATACCCGGAAAGACATAGCAATCACGATCGGTTGAGGATGAAAAGGAGCCATTTACGTAGTCCCGTCCATTCACTTCACCACTCTTCATGTTGACGATAGAATTAGCCGAAGCAGGGATGTCATTGGGAATGGAATACTTTACTATTTTAAAACAAATTCGAGATGGGCGGAACTGTATTTTGAAGGATGAATAAGTAAATATATATAAATGTTCAGTTAGAACTTAATCAATCCAAAATTGATTATAGAGAAGACTACATAAAAAATGCCCTGTCAGCTATTAGCGTCAAGGGCTTTTTTGGGACAGATATCATGTTATCCGGTTCAGTCGTGGGATATCACCCTAGTCTGAATAGGCGCAGCCGTTAAAACTCTCAGGACCGATCCGGTTGACGTTAACTGAGCTGTTCACAAATAAGGAATAGACGATCTCGGCAGACGGCACTGGATTGTAGTCCGAACCTATGAGATACAGCGGGAATGTATTCGTCGGTGTTGTTGCTCCGGGATTTAACTGAAGCCGGTTTGAAGCGACTACTGGATCAGTAGCAACGCTACCTCTAACTGCAAATAGGGTTAAGGTGATGAATCCTCCTGAAAACACAAAAAAAGTAGCGACTCCGTTAAGCTGTACTCTGATAGGCCCCGCAGCTCCGGCAGTATTTAATCCGATCTGACCAATGAGTACATTTTGGTTTGCTGTTAATCCTACACCGTTCATACTGCCCGCAGTACTGGCGTTCTGTGAAGTTCTGGCATCAAGAAACCGTGACATAGTGCATACCCCCAGTAGTATTTGAGATAGACTATGCAACGGGTTGAAGGGGGTCGTCCGCAGCGCGGTAATTATTTTGATAAAAATTTGCCGCTCATACACTTGCCGGGGCCTTTGTGCGGATTATGAGTTTGCATATTTGATGATTTCGTCAGGAATCGCAGTTTCCCCAAGGATGGATTCTACTGCCTTCCAGGCTTCCTGGAACTGTTTTCCGCTATAATTGGTGCGGCTGCCGGCCGGGTTAGACAGTGACATGTCAAAAACGATAAATTCGCCTGCTTCCTCAATCACCCTAAAGCTGACGGCGCGGTCCTTTTTCTGAATTCTTACTTCCTCCAAAGTGCTTCCTCCTATCATTCAATCTGTTCTAAACTAAATTAGTCTTACCAAATCCTGCAGAGAAAGGCAAGCCCAAATATAGGTCTCATCACTTTCCTATCGGATATCATGGCGATAACGGAGTATTGAATCGTTTTGCAACGGCCCCCCTTTTCCGTGTAAGATAATAGGGAGGGGGCTTCGAATAGATGCTTTTCTCATGGCAGGGAAAGTTAGTACGAGGTGAATGAACATTGCCGACGATTATGGTAGTGGATGACGACGTCTTTGTCCGCGAACTGGCAGGGCTGTTATTAAGAGACGAAGGTATGGACGTCGTAGAGAAAACGGATGGTCTCGAAGCCTGGGATTATTACTTGAATCATTCCGTCGATTTAATCATTTTGGATATTATGATGCCCGGCATGGACGGTTGGGAGCTGTGCAGAAAGCTGCGGGAGGCCGGGGACAAGCCGATGCTGATGGTCACGGCCAAAAAGGAGTCGCTGGACAAAGTCAAAGGCTTTCGATTGGGGACGGATGATTATTTGACCAAACCTTTTGATCCGATGGAGATGGTCATGCGGGTCAAGGCGCTGCTCAAAAGGTATCGGATCGCTACCTCCCATATCGTGAAGCTCGGTCGAGTCATTCTCGATAAAACGAGCTATCTGGTTCACTTTTCCGATACGGGCGAGGAATGGGCTCTTCCTTTAAAAGAATTTGAGCTGCTTTACAAACTGGCCAGTTATCCCGGGCAAATTTTTACGCGCGACATGCTGATCCGCGACATCTGGGGTTACGCGTACAATGGGGATGAACGCACCGTGGACACGCATGTCAAACGTCTGCGCGACAAGTTTGAGCAGTATGCCGAAGATTTCCGCATCGTAACGATGCGCGGTATGGGCTACCGTCTGGAGGCGTATCATGATTAACTCGCTCTATGCCCGCGTCGTGTTCACGTTTCTGGGGGTCGTCATAGTCAGCCTGCTCTCGGTTTTATTCGTTCAAAGCTATTTCTACAATGGCCATATCGAAGCGATCGTGGAAGAGAAGATGATTGGCAATGCGCAAATGATCATTCAATTATATAAGAAATTGGCTCCGAAGGATGCGAAGGCTTTCGTGGAAGTAAGCAATTCTATGCCTTTTTATAAGGTGCGGTTTTATGACAGCTCGGGAACGCTGCTGAACCCGGGGAGCGCTGCTCCAGACCGGCAGAAGGATCAACCGTATCTGCAGCAAGTGCTCAAGCAGAACAAAATTTATCGCAACGGGGCCAGCGAGGATGACGAGATTACGGTTGGCCTGCCTTTTGAGCTGAACGGTTCGCCGCACGTCTTGTTGGTTACGACCCAGACCAGTTTTGTCCTCGACGAAATCGATTCCTTGACCCGGTATCAGCAGCTGTTTACTCTCAGTTTGGGAAGTATTCTGGTGTTGATCGCTGCGCGGTATATGGTCAGGCCCCTGCAGAAGCTGACGCATGCAACGCAAAGAATGGCCAGGGGCGATTTTAACGTTGGCCTGTCTACTAAACGTCGCGACGAAATTGGACAGCTCACCCTAAGCTTTAACGCGATGGCGGCTGAAGTGGGAAGGCTGGATATGCTCCGTCGGCGGTTTGTTTCCGATGTATCCCACGAAATCCAATCTCCTCTAACGTCGATCAAAGGATATACCCGTGTGCTGAAGATCAAGTCCGTGGACGAGAAAACCCGTATGCAGATGCTGAATATTATCGATGAGGAGAGCGACAGGCTGTCCCGGCTGTGCGACGATCTGCTGGAATTGACCAGCCTGGAGCACGAGCATGCAAAGCCCGCCCCGCAAAAGTTTCGTCTCGACGAGCAACTGCGCAAAGCTGTCATTCGCCTGGAACCGCAATGGTCTGCCCGCAATCTGGATATGCAGCTTATGCTGGAGCCGATAACCATTGTGGCGGATGAAGACAGGATGAATCAGGTGTGGAACAACTTGCTTGGCAATTGCATCAAATTTACCGCCGATCGTGGAAAGATAATGGTGGAGTCCTTCAAGAAAGGCGAAAGCGCAGTCGTCCGAATGACGGACAATGGAATCGGCATACCTGAGGAGGAAATCAGCCAAATTTTCAAACCGTTCTACAAGGTGGATAAAGCGAGAAACCGCAATGTTAGCGGCAACGGAATCGGTCTTTCCATCGTGAAGCGGATTGTCGATCTTCATCATGGAAAAATCGAAGTGTCCAGCAGATTGGGGAGCGGAACCTCCTTCTCGATCACACTTCCCCTCGAAGATACAAAGCCCGAATTGTAATCCTCCGTTCAAACTGAGGACAAATTCGGGCTTTATACTATCCTCGAAAAGCCAATTTTATATTTTTTGATCAGAAGGAGGACCAAAAATGAAAGTATTGATTGCCATCTTGACCCTCCTGACATTCAGCATGTCGGGAACCTATGTCCAGGCGAAGGAGAACCGGAAGCAGCCGCCCCCCGCAGCCGCCGAGCGCCAGCTTTGGCAATCGAAAGGGTATGGACATATATTGGAAATAGAGGGCCAATCCGTTAAGGTCTACAGCTACACCAAGGACAGCTTGGTACCGTTCGGGAAAGGAAATATCGAGAACAACGGCGACATTTATATTAATGAAATTTACGACAACACCAAATCCCAGGAGCAATTAAATGCCCCGCGATTTCCGATGGGCCGCTTCGTTAACGGCAGCTTGACCGATGGCTTGGGGTACGTGCAGCATCTCAAACGGATCGATAATCTTCCCAAGGTGAAGTATAACGGATTCAGCAATGATCCCGTGCAAAATTTTGAAGTATTCTGGCAATCCTTTGAAGAGAATTTCAGTTTCTTTCCGCTCGTCAAAGTGAATTGGAAAGAGGTGTACAAAGAGTATCGGCCCAAAGTTGGCGCCTCTACCTCCGAGAAGGAACTGGAGGACATTTTGACGCAAATGTTCCAAAAGCTAAACGACGGACACAGCATCATATTCGGTAAAAAGGGTATGATCTTCTCCAAGTCCAAAGTTGAGCGAGAGGAATTTTTCGAAGCCAATTCGAAGTCGATGCAACGAAACGTCGAAGACGGATATATGAAAGGGGCGGTAAAGAGCAAGCTCGACGGGCGCATTGTTTATGGCCAAACGAAAAGCGGCGACGCTTACATCAAGCTGATTGGTTTTGACGAGTCCGATCCGCAGAAAATTGACCAAGCGCTGGCGGAAATGGTGCAGGATCTGGCGAACTGCCGCAACTTTATGATCGATATGCGCTTTAATGAGGGGGGCGAGGACTTCTTCGGGTTGAAAATAGCCGGCTTGTTTGCCGAGAAACGCAAGCTGGCGTATGCCAAACAGGCCCGAACAGGCGGATACGAGCAATTCTCCAAGCCTACGCAGGTATATATCGAACCGGGAGCAAAGCAGTTTTCAGCTGACAATATTGTGGTGCTGACCAGTCCGATAACGGTAAGCGCTGGCGAGACAGGGACGATGGCCTTAAAAGCATTGGACAAAGTAACGGTTATCGGGGAAAAGACGTGCGGATACTTTTCGGACATGCTGCTTAAACTGTTGCCGAACAAACAGATATTCTCCCTGAGCAACGAACGCTATACATCGCCTGACGGCACTAATTACGAGCAGCGCGGCCTGCCGCCGGACGAAAAGATCATGATCAAGCAAGCCGATATTGATGCCGGCAAGGACCCGGTGATGAACCGGGCATTGGAATTGCTTAAAAAGAAGCCATAAGGGATATCCCTTTCACTCATCGGGACTCCTCCAATGGGATAAAACACAAGCCCCTGGCAAATGTAAATGCCGGGGTTTTTTTGGCGTTCATTCCGCAAAATCACCGGGTATCCCGAAGCCATTCCGTAAGGCGGACGGACGGATACCCTTCGGCTTTGTCTTCGTTTAGAAGACGATAAGCTCACTGAATATATCTAGTTCAACTTATACAGATATAAAATAATTAACAGAATGCACTCTTTTTTATGGGAAATAAACAGTCGTTTACATATTGTTCCGTGCCGCTGTATACTACCTATGTATGGAAATTCTCCTGTCTGAAATGGAAAGACTGCTAATCTGTTATTCATAGATTCCAAAAAATCAGGGGATTGCCCGAATGGGTATCAACGAGCCGATAAGGAGGTGCCTTTGTGAAGTCAACGTATAAAGTTCTGACGAGCGATGCCGATTTGTTCGCAGCGGCGCTTGCTCAAGTGAAGGTATACGTCGTTCAGCTAATTGAAGGCAAGCCGCATGTTATTGCAGACTATGCCGGACCTGTGCAGAGATGGACCCCGGATGATGTGCTTGTAGCCGGAATGTGTTACAGCCGGGATGGATTTGAATTCAGAGTCCGTATTCCGAAAAAACAGGAATAACAGATGGCGCAGGCGCCAATCTGAATGAGCCTGTTCCCGTCAGCAAAAGGTACACCACCTCTTGCTTAATCCTGGTTGTGAGCTGCGGACAAGCGGCTCTTTTGTTTGTTTCTGTAATTCCTGCCAGATCGCACATACCAATGCAGCATTCATTGCATCTCTTATACTATCAAACGTAAAAGAGGTGTAATGATGACAGAACGTGAGCGTGCAAGAATCCGCAGAGCGCTGAATTTGCTGCGGGCGCAAAGAGCTATTTTGCTGGAGAGACTGGAAGAAATCAATGAAAATTTGCGGCGTGTGCCTAATCCCAGCCGGGCCAGACGCGAGCTGCTGGCTGCGAGAGCTTCCATTCGTGAAGCATTGCGCTTAAATGCGGCTGCAATCCGGTTACTCCGCAGCATTCTGTAGTTAGCTTGGGGTTTAGCAGCAGAAGTCTTGCGATTCAGGGCATCCTTCGGGGTGCCTTTTCAATGTTATATGTATCATAACCTACATAACTGGAGGGTGAAGAGAATGGAAGAGAATTTGCGGCAGCGATTGGGGCTGCCAATGCAGCATGAAACTGGAGATATGGTTGTAACGCCTGCACCAAATGCGGATACGGAAGGGATAACCGTCCTGAATGTATCCAGGGAAGATGTAGAGAAGGGGCGGCTGGAAAATTATCTGCGGGAGTTCAAAAAGTACGAAAAGAAAAGGCTGCGCGGAAAGGTAACCCTAATCTTTAACGGGTATGAGCAAGACCGGAGAGAAATTTATCAGATCCGTGAGATCACGAACTGGATGGATCGTCTGCTGAAGAATATCCCTTATCTGTTCTACTTTTTAAGCCGGGAGAACTACAGCATGCGGATTGCATTCTTCTGCTTATCGGAAGTGGTGGGGCGCTCTGGAGTGGAAGTATCCATTACCAAAGAACAGGGCCGGCGGCTGATCGAAAAACTGGTTAAAAGCGCTGTAGTCTATGCCAGAAAGCTGAAGGAACCGGAGGAGGTTCAGCTTGCGCTGGCAGAAGGCATATTGGGTGAACTCGGATACGAGCAGACGCAGCAATAAAGCTGAGTGCCTCCGTGATGTTATTCTGCGGGCCATGATGTTGTTCATCAGGAGGCACAAGCCGTTTATTGCTTCAATATGTAGCGATGTACATGTACAGCTTTACAGGAAGTTAAAGGCCGTAATCTGATCTGCATAGACAATAAGCTGCTTATATTCAATTTCAGTCCCATAACTGGCAAAAGGACGTACAATCACGTTGTCCAGGACAACAAAATTGTAGTTGAATGATTTTTCGGGATGTTCAGCACCCAAGTAGGAGATGTATTCATCTACGATAACATCGTCCATTAGTGACTTGAAATTAAAGACATCCTCTTTACTGCCGGTATTTGTAGCTACATTGCCCTCAATGCTGCCGAACGCGGTAAGCAGATTGACTTTGCGTTCCCCGTGATTATTGTTCAGTAAAAGGTTAGAGAGCTTACCCAGCGCTTCGACTTTAAAATCGACATGGGTTCTGACTTTGGATTGATTCAAACCAGGCACTTCCTTTCAAGATTTAATTTTCCAATGTACAAGTTTCGACATATTACTGCACTTTTCCTGTTAGTGCGCAAAATAAATGTTATAACATGAAGGACACCCTGCGAGGACGCTGCTGCACGTCTGGCTTGGGTGTCCTTTGCATCCTTTGTGCGGGTTATTGCCGAATGGTTACCCGGGTTCCAACTGGAACGGTAGCTGCGAGCCACGATACATCCTCATTGTACATACGAATACAGCCGTGGGAGACCATTTTGCCTATCGAGGAAGGGTCATTAGTTCCATGAATTCCGTAATGGGGTTTGGACAGGCCCATCCAAAAGGCGCCGAACGGGCCTCCAGGGTTACGCTGTTTGTTGATAATGGTATATTCTCCAACCGGAGAGACCGTTAACATTTTGCCAATCCCTACAGGGAACCCTCTAATAACAATGTTATTGTCGAGCAGATACAGCATCCGCTGGGACAGATCAATAATGATTCGATAGTTGGGCATTGTGATCAGCACTCCTTTATGAACAGGATATGACTGTAGAGGAAGGAGGGTTCTGAAATAATCAACACCGATAAGCACCGGTGAGTCATGGGAACAAATGTTCCCGCTGAATAAAAAGGGCATATGGAAAGAGTGGATGGCGGACAAAATAGGTAACGGCGGAAGGTCAGACAGGAGAACAGGAAAAAGACTGTCCCGCTATTCCAGCGGAGCAGTCTTAATGGAGGGGAAAGGCTAATGAATATCGCGGAATAGACCAATAACTCTGCCCAGAATCGTGACACGATTCAGACGTAGAGGCTCGTACGCCGGATTCTCCGGCTGCAGGCGGATGTGGTCACGCTCTTTGTAGAAGGTCTTAACGGTTGCTTCATCTTCTTCGGTCATGGCAACCACGATATCGCCGTTATCCGCAGTCTGCTGCTGGCGGACGATCACGTAGTCACCGTTCATAATGCCTGCGTCTACCATACTGTCACCGAGAACAGACAGCATGAACACTTTGTTGTCTCCTACATAATGAGTAGGCAGCGGAAAGTAATCCTCAATATTCTCAGTTGCTGTAATCGGCACCCCGGCAGTAACCTTTCCAACAACTGGAATGCGTGTTACCGTCTGAACGAACTGATGAACATTCTCGGAATCCTCTTGACCCAGCAATTCTATTGCACGCGGTTTCGTCGGATCGCGGCGGATAAGCCCTTTCTTCTCCAGCCGGTCCAGATGGCCATGTACCGTGGAGCTGGAAGCCAGTCCTACAGCTTCGCCGATTTCCCGGACAGAAGGCGGATAACCCTTGCTGCGGACTTCGTTACGAATAAATTCCAGGATCGCCAGTTGACGACTCGAAATCTTTGACATCGGAATCAACCCCATATACTATGTTTGGGAAAATTATAACATAGAACTGCCGTTCGTACAAACATAAGTTCTAAAATGATGCGGAAATAGCGGGAATTTGTGAAATAAGCTGTCTTCATCTGTGTAAAAAGGGGCGTACATAAGAAGGGAACAATTGTTCGAAAAAACTATTGATCAAAACACTTGTTCGTGTTATATTGATTTCGAAAGTAAGAACAAGTGTTTGGAGGTCGGTTAATATGTTAAAGTACAGCACATACCGCAGTATTTACGATGAGGCTCATGAGGACCCTGCAGCTTCAATTGATAGACTGAATATTATGAATCTGCTCTTATCTGTTATTTCTCCATATCGCACACTAATCCGGAAAGACAATATTGTGAAGCTGGCTTTGATTGTTCTGCTGGTGATCTCAGGATTTACGGTAGTGGGCAATGTGTTTGCAGGATCAGTATCCCCGGCCAAGCAGGAGAAGAGGGTCGTTGTTGAACGTGGGGATACGCTATGGAGCATTGCACTGAAGAATAAACCGGCCAATATGAGAACGGCTGTATATATAGAAGGAATCAAACGGACAAGCGGCCTGGAGAACAGTAATATCCAAGCCGGAGATGTGCTGACTTTGCCTGTATATTCATACTGAATCAGTACTCATAGATGGAGCTAAGAGCTTTCAGGGAGCAGACCTTGACAAGCTCTTTTTCTCATGGCACAGTTAGAATGAATTTAAAGAGGAGGGAAACAAATTGAATATTGATGAATTGGTCGCCCGCATCAATGAATTGGCGCGCAAACAGAAGAGTGACGGCCTGAATGAAGAGGAGCTTGCGGAAAGAGCCAAGCTTCGTGAGATCTACCTGGGCAATATCCGCAGCAACTTCCGCGCTCAGCTCAACAACATTGAGATTGTAGATAAATAAGAGCAATGAACAAGGCAACAAGGCAGGAGTTAATGATGCTCTGTTCCTTTTCATAGATATTTTAGGATGACTAGGGGGAACTGACATGGCCCGTTCTTGGGAAAGAATGGTTCAACGCAACACACAGCAAATCAACAAGCAACGCAAGAAGCAAGGCAAAGAGTCCATCTATGCTTCAACCTCTTCTGCCGCTGCGAAGAGCAGCGATGTTTTCAAAGGCCGCAACATCGTATTTCCGGTAGTACTTATGCTGCTAGGCATAATGTTCTGGGTAGTTGGCTCCATTGATGAAGCTAAGGGAAGCGGCATTCTTGCCAACTGGCTGGGAGTTGTGCTGTATTTTCTGCTTGCGGCACTGCTGTTTTTCCGCCGTCCGTATTTGAAGGTAGAACGTGCCAGACTGTCCACCATTAAATATAACCGGGAGCGTCTGCTGCCGGCGGCAGATATTGAGAAGATTACCGTTACGCGCGGTACAGTCTCTATCAAGTATAAAGGCAAGCGCACACAGTGGGTCTTCTCCAGACTGATCAACCGTTATGACATTAAGGCTATGACTGAACGTCTGGAGCAGTTCGCCAAGCAGAACCATGTGGAAATAGTGAACGAATAGAAAAGATACAGACCAGCATAGGGAGAGGGAGAACTATAATGCCGATTTCAGCCGTACTCTTTGACCTTGATGACACACTGCTCTGGGATGAGCGGAGCGTAGAAGAAGCATTCCGTTATGCCAGTGAAGCAGCAGGAGACTCCGTCGATCCCCGGGAGCTGGAAGCAGCAGTCCGCAGGGAAGCAAGGAATCTGTATGAATCGTATGAGACATTTCCGTTCACCAAGCTGATTGGAATCAACCCTTTTGAAGCGTTGTGGGGGAATTTCACGGCCGGTGAACAGCTTGAATTCCGCCAAATGGAGCAGCTTGCCCCTGTCTACCGCAAGGAATCCTGGCGCCGCGGACTGGCCGCGCTGGGTGTGGAGGATGAAGCTCTTGCCGAAACGCTGGCAGCTAAATTTGCCGCAGAACGCCGCAGCCGTCCGTATATATATGAAGAAACACTGCAAGTGCTGGATAAGCTGAAGGGGAAAGTGAAGCTGCTGCTCCTGACGAACGGATGTCCTGCGCTGCAGCAGGAGAAGCTTGACGGAGTGCCGGAACTGGTTCCTTACTTTGACCATGTTGTGATTTCGGGGAGCTTTGGCAAAGGCAAACCGGACAAGTCAATCTTCACACATGCCATGAATCTGCTGGATATTGCCCCCGAGGAAGGAATAATGGTGGGGGACAAACTGACCACCGATATCCTTGGCGGACTTGGAGCAGGCTTGACAACCGTATGGATCAACCGCACCGGCAAAGCATCCGACCCGGAGATTACACCGGATTATCAGATTGGACATCTCAGCGAACTTCTGCCGCTTGTTGAAACTTTATAGAACCTCTTCCAAGAAGCCGTTATCCTGATATGGGATGCGGCTTTTTTATTGAGGAGAAGTGTATGTGACCATCATCACAGCATAGTGCGGAAAAATGAGTTTCTTTACTGATAATTCGAATATTATGTGTATAATAGAAAAGAATGCTTCACAAGATGTCAGTATGACCATGAAATCTACCATTAACCTGGGAGGACTCCAAATGTTGAACCCAAGGAAACTGACTGTGTTGATATCTTTAATCATAGCGGCAACTGTTTCGGGCTGTTCTGGCAGTAATGGGGACAATAATCATATGCATGCTGTGTCAAATATGTCCATGGAGCCAATAAAAGTCGAACTGTCCTGGAGTCCTGAGCAGGTTGCTGCGGGCCAGAAGGTGGTTTTTGAGGCGCTGGTTACACAAGACGGCCAACCGGTAGATGATGCGAAGGAAGTCCTTTTTGAAGTCGTCAACAACAATGATAAGGGCCAGAAATTTGAGTTCACCGGGGAGTCATCAGGGGATGGTATATATAAAGCTGAAGGAACGATGGAAGCGGAGGGGGAGTTTACGGTAACTTCCCACGTATCAGCACGGACACAGCATTCCATGCCAAGCAAAAAGCTAGTGGTTCAGCCCTAATAGGATAGAAATCAAGACGTGGACTGCTGTCAGCAATTACAGATAAAGCAGAGAGGAAAGGAAGGCTTTTCGAAATCCTTTAATTCTGCTAAACTTACTCTAATGTTTTACTGGGGGGATAGAAAGTGGCTAAATTCACACTCGCTGAAAGCTTACAGCAGCGCATACTGATTCTTGACGGAGCAATGGGAACGATGATTCAACAGGTGCCGCTTACCGGTGCCGATTTTGGCGGGGATGAGCTTGACGGCTGCAATGAAATGCTGGTCCTTACCCGGCCTGAAGTAATACAGGGCATCCATGAGAAATATCTCGAAGCCGGTGCGGATTTAATTGAGACGAACACCTTCGGCGCTACCTCAGTTGTACTGGCCGAATATGATATTCCGCAGCGGGCGCGCGAGATTAATCTCGAAGCAGCCAGACTTGCAAGGAATGCTGTAGACAAATATGACACGCCTGACCATCCGCGTTATGTGATTGGAGCTATGGGGCCGACAACGAAGACCCTTTCAGTAACCGGAGGAGTCACCTTCCAGGAGCTTGTGCAGAGCTATGAGGAGCAGGCAATTGCGCTGATCGACGGCAAAGTAGATGCTCTGCTGCTTGAAACGTCCCAGGATACACTGAATGTGAAGGCGGGAAGCATAGGCATCCGCAATGCTTTTGAACAGTCGGGTATTACACTTCCGGTCATGATATCGGGAACGATTGAGCCTATGGGGACAACCCTTGCCGGCCAGAACATTGAGGCCTTTTACATTTCGCTCGAGCACCTGAAGCCAATCTCCATCGGCCTCAATTGTGCGACCGGGCCGGAGTTTATGCGCGATCATATCCGTTCGCTCTCGGCGATCTCTTCCGCAGCGGTGAGCTGCTATCCGAATGCGGGACTGCCCGATGAGAATGGTAATTATCATGAGTCGCCGGATTCGCTTGCCCGCAAGCTTGCGGGATTTGCGGAGAAAGGCTGGCTGAATATTGCCGGAGGCTGCTGCGGGACAACGCCGGATCATATCCGCGCAATGGCTGAGATGTTGGCGGAATATCCACCCCGGGGTCTCGACGGGCAGCATCCGCCTGCGCTTTCGGGGATAGAGCCGGTATATATCGAGAGCGACAACCGCCCTTACATGGTGGGTGAACGCACGAATGTGCTCGGCTCGCGGAAATTCAAACGGCTGATCGTGGAAGGCAAATATGAGGAAGCCTCCGAAATCGCCCGGGCTCAGGTGAAGAGCGGTGCGCAGGTGATTGACGTCTGTGTGCAGGACCCTGACCGCGATGAGAGTGAAGATATCAAGAAGTTTCTGGAGCTGGTAGTCAAAAAGGTCAAAGTTCCGCTAATGATTGATACCACCGATCCGAAGGTGATTGATCTGGCACTGCAGTACAGCCAGGGAAAAGCAATCATTAACTCCATTAACCTTGAAGATGGAGAAGAAAAGTTCGAGCTGGTCACACCATTGATCCATAAATACGGGGCGGCCATTGTTGTGGGCACCATTGACGAGACAGGGCAGGCTATAAAAGCTGCAGATAAACTGGATGTTGCCAAACGTTCTTATGAACTGCTGGTTAATAAATACGGACTGGCCCCGGAGGACCTGATTTTTGATACGCTGGTATTCCCTGTAGGTACCGGGGATGAGCAATATATCGGCTCCGCCAAGGAGACGATTGACGGAATCCGGCTGATCAAGGAAGCCCTTCCTGAAGTGCATACGATTCTGGGCATCAGCAACGTTTCGTTTGGTCTGCCTGAAGCGGGACGCGAGGTGCTTAACTCCGTGTTCCTCTATGAATGCACCAAAGCCGGACTGGATTATGCCATTGTGAATACGGAAAAGGTGGAACGCTATGCTTCCATTCCTGAACATGAACGTTATCTGGCCGAACAGCTTATTTATAATACGAATGATGATACACTTTCCGCCTTTGTAGCCGCTTTTCGCGGGAAGAAGGTGGAGAAGAAAGAGAAGATCTCCAGTCTCTCTCTGGAAGAGCGCCTTGCATCCTATGTGGTGGAGGGGACGAAGGAAGGCTTGATCCCTGATCTCAATGAGGCTCTAACCCAATCAGGACCGCTGGAGATCATTAACGGGCCGCTGATGGCGGGAATGTCCGAAGTCGGAAGGCTGTTCAACAACAATGAGCTGATTGTTGCGGAGGTGCTGCAAAGCGCTGAAGTGATGAAGGCGTCTGTCAGCCATCTGGAGCAGTTCATGCAGAAAGACGAGACCTCAGTTAAGGGCAAGATCATGCTGGCGACTGTTAAGGGCGATGTGCATGACATTGGCAAAAATCTGGTGGAGATCATTCTCTCCAATAATGGTTACGAGATTATCAATTTGGGTATAAAAGTACCACCCGAGAGTATCATCGAAGCGTTCCGGCGGGAAAAAGCCGATGCGATCGGGCTGTCCGGCCTGCTGGTGAAGTCGGCACAGCAAATGGTGCTGACTGCCCAGGATTTGCGTACGGCGGGTATTGATGTGCCGATCATGGTTGGCGGTGCGGCGTTGACCCGCAAGTTCACCAAGACGCGTATCCGTCCGGAATATGACGGGCTGGTGCTCTATGCCAAAGACGCCATGGACGGCCTGGATATCGCCAACCGGCTGATGAACCCGGAGGAAAGGGTCAAGATCGAAGAAGAGGTTCGCCTCGAAGCGGAGGCCGCTGTAGCTGTCGCTCCGCAGCAGGAGCTTCCGGTGCTGACCAGGGCCGTCCGTTCCAAGATTTCGCCGGATGCGCCTGTGTTTACACCTCCCGATCTGGAACGGCATGTCCTGCGCAATTACCCGCTCGGGCATATTATCCCTTATGTGAATATGCAGATGCTGCTGGGTCATCATCTTGGGCTGAAGGGCTCAGTGGAAGCCCAGCTTGCCGCCGGTGACCCGCGTACCGTTGAACTGAAGGAGACTGTGGATGGAATTCTCCATCATGCCATGCTGGAGGGTACAATGACTCCGCATGCCATGTATCAGTTTTTCCCGGCGCAATCCAGGGGGAATGATATTCTAATCTATGACCCGCAGGATACAGCCACGGTACTTCATACCTTCACGTTCCCGCGCCAGAATGTTGAGCCTTATCTGTGTCTGGCTGACTTCCTGAAATCCGTGGACAGCGGAATGATGGATTATGTTGGCTTCCTGGTAGTAACTGCCGGTCACGGTGTCCGTGAAATGTCGGCCGAGCTGAGGGATAAAGGCGATTATCTCCGCTCCCATGCCCTGCAGGCGGTGGCGCTGGAGGTCGCAGAAGGCCTGGCAGAACGTGTTCACCATATGATGCGGGATACCTGGGGATTCCCGGACCCGGCGGATATGACGATGAAGCAAAGACACGGAGCGCGCTATCAGGGCATACGTGTATCCTTTGGGTATCCGGCTTGCCCGGATCTGGAGGATCAGGGACCGCTGTTCAAGCTGATGTCGCCCGGAGATATCGGCGTTGAGCTTACCGAAGGCTTCATGATGGAGCCTGAGGCATCGGTATCGGCCATGGTGTTTGCACATCCTGAAGCGCAATATTTTAATGTGGAGAAGCAGTAAGCTTCCCTTTCCATACACTCCTTCTGCAGGGACAACACCCTTCAGAGCGGAACCTCCCGTAACCGGGAGGTTTTTTGCTGGAGCTTACACCGGCCCGAAAGATGCTTTTTTGTCCTAAAAAGGGTAAAATTCTCTTCATGAGATTCAGCTGAAGGGAAAATGAATGATTCCCGGGTAGAATAAAGAGAGGAGGAGCACTATGGAAATATACTTTTTGGGTACCAATGCCGGGGTGCCGACGCTGCAGAGGAATGTAACCTCGGTTGCACTCCGCCTGCTGGAAGAGCGGCGCAGCTTCTGGATGTTCGATTGCGGAGAAGGCACACAGCACCAGGTTCTCCGTTCCCCGCTGCGGCTGGGAAAGCTGGAGAAGCTGTTCATTACCCATCTGCACGGTGACCACCTGTTCGGTTTGCCGGGTCTATTGTCGAGCCGCGGGTATCAGGGCGGCACAGGTCCGCTTACAGTGTATGGCCCGCCTGGCCTCAAAGCCTATCTGGACATCTCCTTGTCCGTCAGCCAGTCCCGCATTCCTTACCCGCTGGAGATTGTTGAGCATAGCGGAGGACTTATCTTCGAGGATGACGGCTTTAAGGTGGAGGCCGGACTGCTGGAGCACCGGATTGACAGCTATGGCTACCGGGTGACGGAGAAAGACAGTCCAGGCAATCTGAATAAGGAGCTGCTGCTGAGCTATGGACTGAAGCCCGGGCCGCTCTATGGCCTTTTGAAAAAAGGGCAGGATGTAACGACAGAGGAGGGCGTTCTGATCCGCGCCGCAGAGGTGGTCAATGCACCAAAGCGTGGACGGATTGTAACTGTGCTGGGCGATACCAGACCTTGCGAAGGAACCTTGCCGCTTGCATTGGATGCAGATCTGATTATCCATGAGGCAACCTTCGGCCATGATCTGAAGGAAATGGCCCATCAATACCATCACAGCACAGCCCGGCAGGCCGCTGAGCTGGCGCGTGATGCAGGCGGGCGTGAGCTGCTGCTGACACACTTCAGTTCACGTTATACCACTCATGAAGAGCTGCTTCCGCTGTTGGCGGAGGCCCGGGAAATCTTTCCGCAGACCTTGCTGGCCGAGGAATTCTGCACTTTTCCCGTATACCGGAGAACGCCGGGAAATGTCCCGGGAAAGTGAATTATTTTCCGGGAAAGCGCAGGAAATGACAGGGGCATGCCAAAAAAAGACGGCCCTAGCAGGGGTTCGCTAGCTTTCGACGAAGTGTGTTAAATTTAAAGGATTAGCTGGATGAAAAAGCAACGAAGCAGTAGAGAAAATGGCGAATAATCAACATGCTTACCGTCCGAAATAAGCATAAAGCCCGCCATGATTGATGAGTAGAACATGTTCATTTTCTATGGGATAACTTGATGATAAAGAAATTTAATATTAATAATAATTAATGTGATTAAAACAAAATTTCCTGTAATGGGGGCAGACAGAATGGACCATGTTGGCGGATTGCTGATCGATTTGGATGGAACTCTATATCATGGAGGCCGGATGATTCCGGGAGCAGATCTGCTTATCGCCGCATTGCGTAAGGCCGGGATTTCCTTTATGTTCGTAACGAACAATTCTTCGCGGACCCCGGCCAGTGTGGCGGCGCACCTGTGCGCAATGGGCATCGGAGCAGAAGCTCAGGAGGTATGCACTTCATCATTGGCTGCAGCCCGCTACATCGCCGGGGAATCGCCGGGAGCAACCGTGGCGATACTTGGAGAAGAGGGGTTGATCCAGGCTTGCCGCGAAGCCGGACTACGCTTGGTGAGCGAAGCGCCGGAATATGTTGTACAGGGCATTGACCGGTCTTTTACATATGATTCCCTGGCACAGGCTTCCCGCTGGGTCCGCGAGGGGGCGAAGTTTGTGCTGACGAATCCGGACCTGATGCTTCCTTCCGATGAAGGCGTTATGCCCGGAGCAGGCTCACTGGGAGCTGCAATTGAAGCGGCGAGCGGGATTCCGCCCGTTGTCATCGGCAAACCCGAAGCGCATCTCATTGCGTATGCTACATCTCTGATGGGAATTGATCCGGGCGAGGCCGTTGTGGTCGGGGACAATATGCGGACAGACATTTCCGCAGGAGCCCGCGCAGGCTGCCGGACGATTCTGGTATTGACCGGGCTGACTACACGGGATAATCTGGAAGACTATCAGCGTTTAACCGGAGTAGAGCCGGATGAAATTTGTGCTGATTTAGCTGAACTTATGGTGGCACTCGGTGTATAATGTCAAAGGTGTGCTATTTACTTTATCTATGATACCTTCGAAGGGAAGATGCCAATATGCCGGAATTGCCGGAAATGGAGAATTACCGAAAGCTGCTCAGCCAGCATCTTATAAATGTTCCAATTACGGGCGTAACCGTAAACCGGGAGAAAACCATCAATATGGGGACCCCGGAATTCACTCAAGCGCTCCTTGGGGCACGCATTGTATTTGTGGAGCGCCGTGCCAAGCATATCCTGTTCCATCTTCATGATGGCCGCAGGCTGCTGCTGCATCTGATGCTGGGCGGACTGCTGTTCTACGGTACGGAGGAAGAGCGGCCTGAGCGCTCTACGCAGGTTGAGCTTGTTTTTGGGGATCACATCCTGTATTTCATGGGGCTGCGCCTGGGATATCTGCATCTGTTGTCTGTTAAGGAAAGTGAGGCGGCAATGGGCAAGCTGGGGCCGGAGCTGCTGGACCGCCGCATGACCCCTGAACGCTTCGCGGGACTGCTAAAAGGGCGCCGGGGAGCGCTGAAGAGCCTGATGGTTAATCAGCAGGTTATGGCGGGGATCGGCAACTGTTATGCGGATGAGATTGCTTTTGAGGCCAGGCTCCTGCCGACGATACTCGTGCAGAACCTGACGCCGGAGGCAGTGGTACGGCTGTATGACAGTGTCCGCAAGGTGCTGACGGAGGCCACTGAAATCGGGGGCTATATGGAAATGCCGTTCATGGCCGGAGATACAGTTACCGGTTCATATAATGATAAGTGTAAAGTGTACGATCGTGAGGGCGAACCTTGCCTGCGCGATGGGGGAACGATTGTCAAAATAGAGCTGTCCGGCCGCAAAGTGTTTTATTGCCCGGACTGCCAGCACGACGAGTAGTCCCAAAATCGGGGCACATGTCAGCATTCGCGGCGGATACGGGCAGGCTGCCCGTTTCGCCTGGGAGAGCGGTGCGACATGTTTTCAATATTTTCCAAAGAATCCGCGCAGTTTGCGCGTGAAGCCGCTCGACCGGCGGGATGCCGCCAGTTGTGCTGCTTTTTGCCGGGAGAAGGGAATCGTGTCGATTGCGCATACCCCTTATCCCACGAATCTGGCTGCGGCCGGCGACGGGACAACACCCCGGGCGGTAATGGTGGCATCGCTGCTCAACGACCTGGAGATCGCCGAGGCCTGCGGTTCGCTGGGCATTGTGGTTCATTTTGGCCATTTCTCCGGGATTGAGCCATTACAAGGCTATCAAAATATTATACAATGTATAAATGATACGCTGAAAAGCTGGGACGGGCAGGCCAAGCTCCTGATCGAAAACCAGGCCGGTAATCACGGCAAGGAAGGCATGACCCTGGAAGAACTGGTCAAAATCCGTGAGCTCTGCCGTGATCCGGAGAAAATCGGGTTTTGCCTGGACACCTGCCACGCGTTCGCCGCCGGGATCTGGAACCCGCTGCATACGGAGGAATTTCTGCAGCATGGCGAAGCGCTCGGCTACTGGCCGCATCTAGTGGCCGTACATCTGAACGATTCCATGTATGCGTTCGGCTTGCGCAAGGACAGGCATGCCCAGATCGGCAAAGGCTGTATCGGTGATGCGGGCTTGCGGAATCTGCTGACTGCACAACCTTTTAGCCGGATGGCTATTGCCTTGGAAACCGGGAAGGGACCGGACGGGACACACCGGCAGGAAATTGCCGCAGTACGCAAATGGTATGAAGCGGAGGTGCAGCTGTGATCAACCTGTTCATATCCAGAATTCTGGAAATTGCTGCGCAGGGGGACAGAACATGAAGGAGATGAATCAGCAGGAACTGCTGGAGGCGCTGGCGCGGAAGGGGGAGCCGCTGGTGGTCTTTTTCTATACCCCGCTCTGCGGAACCTGTTCAGCAGCCCGCCGGATGCTGGAGGTCGCAGAGCATATGCTGCCGGAAGAGCTGTTGATTGCCGCAGGCAATGTGAACATGCTGCCGGAACTGGTGAATACCTACCGGATCTCCAGTGTGCCAGCACTGCTGGTTGCCCCGGCAGACCGAAGCAAGGAACCGGTTATTTATTATTCAATGGGCTCTGTGGAACGGGTGCTGGACTACATAAGGAGTGTGACCTCATAAATGATATCTTTACAACATCTGACCCTTCGCAGGGAACAAAGCCTGATTCTGGACGATGTGTCGCTGGAAATGAAGCAAGGCGAAAACTGGGTGATTCTGGGCCGCAACGGCTCAGGCAAAACTACAATGCTGGAAATGATGACCGGCTACTTGTTTCCGAGCAAGGGTTCCGTCGAGGTGCTTGGTTATAAATACGGCCAGTGTGATCTGCGCGAGGTGCGCAAGGAAATCGGCTATATCGGACCGTCATTGATGGAAAAGCTGTCGCTGACCGATCCCGTATGGGAGGTTGTCGCTACGGGTACCTATGCTTATCTGCGTTTCTATCAGGATATTCCGCGTGCCGTCCACGATCAGGCGATCCGGCTGCTGGAGGATATGAATCTCGGTGAGCTGGCTTACCATCCGTTTGGAACCTTGTCCCAAGGGGAACGCAAAAAGGCAATGCTGGCACGCTGCCTGATGGCTGAGCCCAAGCTGCTGATCCTGGATGAGCCCTGCGCCGGACTTGACCTGTACGAACGCGAGAAAATGCTGGCCGAAATTGACAAGCTGAAGCAGCGTGACGTATCTGTTGTATATGTTACACATCATGTTGAAGAGATTGTGCCGCTGTTTACGCATGTGGCCCTGATCCGGGACGGCAAGCTGGCCGGCTCCGGACCGAAAGAAGAAGTGCTGACGAAAGAAATGATCTTGGCCACCTATGATATTCCTGCTGATATTGAATGGGATAGCGGTCGTCCCTGGATCAAAATAAGACCTGGAGGCACAACCCTTTGAACGATTTTATAGAGAAAAAACCTCAGCAGACCTCTGCAACGGACGAAAAAGCACATTCGCGGTATATTTGCACCGCCAACCACGGTTTTGCCCCATATGCACAGGAGGAGCTCCGCCGCCTGTTCGGTGCAGTGAAGAGCACGCTGCTGCTGCCGGGCGAAATTTTCCTGGCCACACTTGAAGCAGAGCCTGAAGAAGTGTCGCGTGTATTGGCCGGCCAGCCGCCGATCTTCCTGCGGCATATTCAGCCGGTGCAGTTTCAGGACCAGGGTGACCTGTCTGCGCTGGAACGGCTGGCTGTCTACCTGAGCCGGCGCAGCGGGCTTGAAGGTGCGAAGGTGGCGCTGCATGTCCGCAAAGGCCACAACTCCTTCTGGCCGGACAGTCCGGGGGAATTGCGGGAATGGCTGCAGGAGCGGCTGCAGGACCTCGGCGCGGAGTTCACCGTCCAGGACCCGGCCTGGGTGATTTCCGTCTATGCAGACGGCGGGGCGCTGTATGCGGGTGTATCCCGGCCGGAGGAAAACCTGTCAAGCTGGAATGGAGGCATGATCCGCTTCCGCAAAGAGGACGGGCAGATTTCACGGGCGAAGTTCAAGCTGATGGAGGCGGAAAAGGAGTTCGCAGTTCCGTTTCACAGCTTCCGGAATGCTGTGGATATCGGCGCCTCTCCCGGCGGCTGGACCTCGTTTCTGCTGGAGCGGGGGCTTAAGGTGACAGCCGTTGACCCGGCGCTCATGCACGAGTCGCTCCGCAAGAATCCTGCGCTGAAGATCCTGCGCAAAAATGCCGGAGACGTGAAGTTCCCGGACAATGAATTTGACTTGCTGGTCTGTGACATGAGCTGGAGCCCCAAGCTGATGGCCAAGCTGGTCACCGGGCTGCTGCACAGTCTGTCGCCTGGTGGAACGGCTATTGTCACCGTGAAGCTGATGCATAAGAAGCCGCTGGCGGTTATCAAGGAAATTATCGCTATGTTCGAGAACGAACGGATGCAAATTCAGCGTGCCAAGCAGTTGTTCCATAACCGGGACGAAATTACACTTTATATGATTAAATATTAATAATATAAATTATTTCCGATGGGAAAGTATCCCGTTATCCGCGCAGCCGGTTGTATGCCGCTGCTTGCATGGATTACGGGAAGCTTTCCCTTTTTTTGTATCAGATCAAAAGAATGGAGGAGCAGAAAATGAATATTGATACGAAGCTCAATGCCGGAATGATACTAGGGGACAGGTACAGAATTGCCCGTAAAATCGGAATGGGGGGAATGAGCCATGTTTTTCTTGCGGAGGATTTGCGTCTGCCGGGGAAATGCTGGGCGGTGAAGGAGAGCATCGATAGAGAGGGAGCCTATGGAGATATCCAAGCGGAAGCTGAACTGCTGATATCGCTGAGCCATCCGCTGCTGCCGGGAGTTGTTGATTTTTTTCCGCCGGACGGGGATGGTTATTGCTACCTCGTGATGGATTATATCGGGGGTGTCACGTTAAGCGAATATCTCCTGGAGAGCCCCGGGCCGCTGCCGGCTATCTGTATCCTTCGTTATGCCAGGCAGCTGCTGAATGTGCTGCAATATTTGCACGGGCATCATCCGCCCATTGTTCATCGTGACATGAAGCCCGGGAATATCATGCTGACCGGACGTGATGAGCTGATGCTGATCGATCTGGGCATCGCGCGCAGGCATAGAAAAGGCGGGAATGAAGACACGGAAAAACTCGGGACAGCAGGTTTTGCCGCTCCGGAACAGTATGGAGGAGGGCAAAGTGAGCCTGCCTCGGATCTCTACGGTTTGGGGGCTTTGCTGCTGTATATGTCAACCGGGGGCCAATTCAGCCGCTGGCAGCCCGGACTGGAGGATAAGCTGCGTCCCGGACTGCCGGACGCGCTGATTCCTGTGATCCGGCGCTTGCTGCGCCAGCATCCTGAAGAGCGGTATCCAAGTGCTGAAGCTGTACTGCAAGCATTGGAGCCGATTGAAGCACAAGCAGAACGAACATCTGGACATAAATATATGCGCATTCCATCTGCAGCGCACCCTTCCACACGGAAACCGGTGGTAGTTGCCCTCCTTGGGACAGCTCCGGGTCTGGGCACAACCCATACTTCTTTGGCCGCGGGCAGCTGCCTGTCCCGGTCCGGTGCTGCCGCTTGGGTGGATTATAATCCTGCTTCTGCAGTGTATGAACGAATCTGCAATCTGCTGGATCTTCCAGAAGAAGCCCATGCCCATGGGGCTGGCGGGAGTCCCGTGGTGTGGAAAGGGGTCCACTACTATAAGAGACCGCCTGAGGGTGATATTAGCTCCCTGCTGGCAGACTCGTACCGTTTTGTGATTCTTGATTTAGGCACAGGTGGATATGCGGGGGCTGTAGAGGAATTTGCGGCCAGTGATATCCCGCTGCTCGTGGCTTCCGGCGCGGACTGGCGGCTGGAGGATACCCTGCATTGGCTGGCCCGCAGCGGGCTTGTGCCCCAGCCGAACTGGAGGATCTGCCTGCCGCTCTCCGGCCAGGCCGCAGCCGGTCTGCTGGGGTCCGCCTTGGGTGGTGCTGCCGTACACGCTTTGCCGTATCAGCAGGACCCGTTTCAGCAAAAGGGCAAGCTGGCGGAGACACTCGAACGGCTGCTGAAGGAGCAAACGCCCGGACGGCTGCTTGCAAAGCACAGAGGTTTTTTCAGAAAAAGCTGAAAAATAGATCGTTTTTTCGCCAGGCCCAGCTTTTTTAGGCATATCCTGTTTCAGTGCGGCGCTTACATGTGCTAGAATGAATCATTGTATGTGCAGTTAGGACTGAATACCGCTTCATTTTAAATATAGATAGGAGCTTATGGAGAATTTATGAGTTTACTTACAGTAGAAGACGTTTCGCATAACTTCGGAGACCGGCAGCTGTTCAAGAATGTATCCTTCCGGCTTCTGGCCGGAGAGCATGTTGGACTGGTAGGGGCGAATGGCGTCGGCAAGTCTACGCTGATGAATATTTTGACCGGCAAGCTGCTTAAGGACAGCGGCAGAGTGGAATGGACCCCAAAAGTCCGCTATGGCTATCTGGATCAGCATACGATTCTTACCCCAGGCAAAACTGTACGTGATGTACTGAAGGATGCCTTCCTGCCATTGCTTGAGCTTGAGAATGAAATGATGGCCATTACCGGAAAAATGGGTGAGGCTGATCCTGAGGAGCTTGAGCTGCTGCTGGAGCAGATGGGTGAAATCCAGGAACAGCTGGATATCGGTGATTTCTATCTGATTGATGTGAAGGTGGAAGAAATGGGCAACGGCCTCGGTTTGTCGGCGATTGGACTAGACCGTGATGTATCGGCATTAAGCGGGGGACAGCGCACGAAAGTCCTGCTGGCCAAGCTGCTGCTGGAGAAGCCCAATGTATTGCTGCTGGATGAGCCTACCAACTATCTGGATGTGGAGCATATTGACTGGCTGACGAACTATCTGAAGCAATATCCGTATGCCTTCGTCCTGATTTCCCATGATACTGAATTTATGAATAAAGTTGTAGACGTGGTCTATCATTTGGAGTTTGCCAAGCTGACCCGTTATACGGCCAACTATGAGCGGTTCCTAGATATGGCGGAGATGAATAAGAGCCAGCATATCGACGCTTATGAGAAGCAGCAGGAGTTCATCAAAAAGCAGGAGGATTTCATCCAGCGCAACAAAGCGCGTGCCTCCACTTCAGGACGGGCCAAGAGCCGTGAGAAGCAGCTTGACCGGATGGAGCGGATTGACCGTCCCGAGGAAGCGGCGAAGCCGGTGTTCTCGTTCAAGGAGAGCCGGGCCAGCGGCAAGACGGTGTTCGAAGGCCTGGACTTCGAGATTGGCTATGACCGGCCGCTGCTGCCGAAGCTGAATATGACGATTGAGCGCGGCGAAAAAATTGCCATTGTCGGCTGCAACGGGGTGGGCAAATCCACTTTGCTGAAGACCATACTTGGCGTAATCCCTGCTTACAGCGGTAAAACCTACCTTGGTGATTACCTGAACGCCGCATATTTCCAGCAGGAGGTCAAGGCTGCGAACCTCACGCCAATTGACGATGTATGGAATGAGTTCTCCAGTCTGAACCAGCATGAGGTGCGTGCCCATCTGGCCCGCTGCGGCCTGAAAAACGAGCATATTACACGTCCGCTGAACATGCTGAGCGGGGGTGAACAGGCTAAAGTTCGCCTCTGCAAGCTGATGATGCGCGAGAGCAACTGGATTCTGTTCGATGAGCCTACTAACCACTTGGACGTAGTGGCCAAGGCGGAGCTGAAACGGGCGCTGCAGGAATATAAAGGCACGATTCTGCTCGTTTCCCACGAACCTGATTTCTACGAGGATTGGGTCACCAAAGTTTGGGATGTGGAGCAGTGGTCGGCACAGACCGTTTAGGATATGCTGTAGCCGGAAAAGAGCGGCCCCATGCCTCTCCTTTCCGGCTTTAAATATATGGGGGTGCCTTATAATGAGCCAGATGGACAAGGAACAAACTGCAGCTGCCCGGGAGCGCGGGCGGGACGGCCGCTATTCGCGCCAGGTAAGATTCACCCCGTTTGGAGCGGAAGGGCAGGCCGGGCTTGCCAAATCGACCGTGCTCATCATCGGAGTGGGGGCCCTGGGGACAGGGATTGCCGAGACGCTGGCCCGCTGCGGTACGGGACGCATTATCCTGGCGGACCGCGATTACGTGGAGTGGAGCAATCTCCAGCGCCAGCAGCTTTATACGGAAGAGGATGCCCGGCAGCGCATGCCGAAGGCCGCAGCGGCCAAGGCGAGGCTGGAGAGCATCAACTCGGATATTACGATTGAAGCCCAAGTGCTGGATGTGCGCGCCGAAGAGCTGGAAAGCCTGCTGCCGGGTGTGGATCTCATCATGGATGGAACTGATAATTTTGACACCCGGCTGATTATTAACGATATGGCCCAGAAGCACGGCATACCCTGGATTTATGGAGCATGTGTCGGGAGTTATGGCATAACCTTTACGATTCTGCCGGGCGAAACGCCATGTCTGAACTGTCTGCTTGGTGCTGTGCCGCTTGGCGGAGACACCTGTGACACAGCGGGCATCCTGCCGCAGGCAGTGCAGCTGGTGACTGCGAATGCTACTGCAGAGGCGCTCAAGCTGCTTGGAGGCCGCCCGGAGCAGCTTAGAGGCAAGCTGCTGTCGTTCGATGTATGGCGCAATGAGCATCAGGAGATCGGCGTCAAGGCCGCCAAAAAGGATAGCTGTCCTTCCTGCGGCAGCCATCCGTTGTATCCTTATCTGACAGCGGCCAATACAGAGCGCAGTGATGTATTGTGCGGCAGGGATACCGTGCAAATCCGTCCCGCGCAGCGCCGGCAGCTGAATCTGCAGGAAACGGCTGCAAGGCTTGCAGGCCTCGGCAGCGGCAAGGTCGAGAGCAATCCGTATTTAGTATCTTTTACGGAAGAACCTTACCGGATGGTCATTTTTGGAGATGGACGGGCCTTAATTCATGGAACCAGTGATGTTGCTGCTGCCCGCAGCTTTTATCACCGGTATTTTGGCTAATGAGGGAGAGATTGTGATGCAGACGGGTACGATCAGACACATGGCAATATTTACATTGAAGCATAGGGAAGGATCTCCGGAGATTGAGCATTTTCTTCAGGACGGTGAGAAGATCCTTAGTGCGATCCCGGTTGTGAAGCACTTCGAGGTCCTGCGTCAGGTGAGCGTGAAATGTGAGTTTGACTACGGCTTCTCCATGGAGTTCGAGAATCAGGAGGCCTACGATGCCTACAACGCGCATCCGGACCATCAGCGGTTCGTGCAGGAACGCTGGGAAACCGAGGTTGTCAGCTTCCAGGAAATCGACTTGATGAAATAATAATTATTCAAAATGATTCAGTCCAAACGGGACCATTCTCCGGAATGGTCTTTTTGCATTAGGGGAACAATAAGCCTATTCTGCAGCAGCATAGCTGCAAAGCTGATTGGATGCGGGGGATTACCGTGAATGAGGTCATTGCTTGGTTTATGCCCCGGCAGCCTGCTGATGTCCGTGAAACCCTGGAAGCGAGCCGGGATAGGGAAGAACGCATGAAGCTGGAACAGGCGCTGCAGGAGCTCGGTGTCCAAACGGCAATAAGCGAAGATCTCGAGGATCTTCGCTCACTGCTGTCCAGAGTGGAGCCTGTACTGCTGATTGCGGAACTGAATCATGCTGCAGCGTGGGCTGGATGGAGTATGGTTTCGGATCTGAGGGAACAGGGGAAACGGCTTACCGTCATGGTGATCTCGGATGGGATGTATGGCGAAGAGGCGGCAGCGGCTTTTGAAGCGGGTAGCAATGAGTATATGGTGAAGCCCGTACATACCGGTGAGTTCAAATGCAGAGTGGATAATTTAATGAGACTTACAGGCCGCCGCCGCGGCCTTTCATCTCTGCTGAAGGTAGATGGCCTGGTCCTTGATCCATCCCGCAGGCTGGTCCTGCGGGATGGAGCCGAGCTGAAACTGACGCCCAAAGAGTTTGATCTGCTCTATTATCTGGCTGAGCATTTGGGGGAGATCTGTTCCCGGGAAGAAATTCTAAAGCAGGTTTGGGGTTATCATTTTCATCCGGACACGAACGTGGTTGATGTCTATATCAGGCATATCCGGCTAAAAGTGGACAAAGGCCACAAGAACAAATTGATTCACACCGTGCGCGGAACCGGATATGTACTGCGCGCGCCGGAAGGCGCGCCACATGCTGACACTATACTCTGAACCATGCTGGCCGCTTTTTTGAACCGCTGTAAAGATCTGAAAGGGGTCTCTTAAGAGCTGTTACAGTACGCGGCGTGCTTTCAGGTAGGTTCTTTTCCAGTTGCCGGAGTTAAGATCGGAGATGGTTACACCAGGTGAACCGTAAGTGTGAAGAATTTTACCATTTCCAATATAGACGGCTACGTGAGTTACATTTGAACCGTTAGCTCTGCTGCCGCTGGAGAAGAATACCAGATCGCCCACTTTCAAATTTGCTTTGGATACGGCTCTCCCGACCTTGGATTGTGCTGAAGAAGTGCGGGGCAGTTTCACGCCGTATTTGCCGAAAATATATTTGGTGAACGAGGAGCAGTCAAAGGTGCGGGTTGATGAAGTGGAGGCGCCGAACTCATAACGCACTCCCATATATTTTTTACCGAGATTCACAATTTTTTGTCCGGTAGAGGAGGACACGGATGCGGCAGCAACCGGTGCAGTGCCGGCTCCAGTAGCCATAAGAGTGCTCAGGCCAATCGTGGTGCACATCCCTACTACGATTGCTTGTTTAAACCATTGGTGTTTCTTCATGTTGTAATTCCTCCCAATTAATATCTAAATGTCTATCTTCTTGCCTGTTCGTAGTATAGCAGGTTATGAATCTCCTATATTTTGGGGTGCAGGACTCAAAGCCGGGCGGGGACTGGACTGGAAGCGCTTTATTAAAATCTCATTAAAAGTTACAAAATATTAATAATTCAAAGTTTAGATAAGTCAAAAAAAGCCGGAAAAGCCCCATGCTGCAAGGGATTCCCGGCTTTACACTTTTGAAACAAAGGTTACAGCACTGTCTTCAAATGTATGTATCAATCCTTGCTTTGAATAATCAGGAGCAGCCCGCTTTCGATAGAGACCGTTCCGCGTTCTGCCGTCAGAATGTTACTGACTCCCAGAGACTGCCCCAGTTTCAGAGTGGCTCCTGTCAGCGGATATTGAAAGCCTTCAAGCGTAATTCCGGTCACTTCGGGTGTCAGCGGCAGCAGTGAAACATAGGTATACCCCAGGTCATGAATCTCTGTTTGGGAGCCGGTCAGTGTAATGTAGTTATGTGTATCCATCACCGAGCAGCGAACCTGGCGCTGCAGCGCCCTTGTCATCATTTGAATGCTGGCGAGGGTATGGTCAATCCGTGTCCCCGTCACCCCGAACAGCAGTATGGATTCCGGCTGGGCTCCGAGTGCCAGATCCAGCGCCATTTCACTGTCTGTTAAATCCTTGTCAACGGGATCGCAGGTGATGAGTTTTTTACTTCCCGCCTCGATTTGGTGAAGAGCCTCCGGGGGAACGGAATCGAAATCACCTACTGCAATATCCGGCGCAACCCCATGCGAAATCAGGAATAATGCTCCCCGGTCTGCTCCGATTACAAAATCCTCTTCATCTAATAAAGATAAATACTCCGCCGACAGATCTCCTCCGGCAAATATAACAACCCGTTTGGTTGGCATAGGGACCTCCTTATTGGTGACTGTACAGTTAGTTTTCCAAAGACCAAGTATAATGCAGATCGAATAGTTGTACAATTGCGCCCTGCCGCGCTAAAATAAACACAGTACATATTATGTACATATAGGTAAATAAAAAACGCTGCCGGAGGTGGGAAGAATCGTTAACGTGCTGTTTGTATGTCTGGGCAATATCTGCCGCTCGCCGATGGCTGAGGCTGTTCTCCGTCATAAGATTCTGAAGCTGGGATTGTCTGAACAAATCTCTGTAGATTCTGCAGGTACCGGGGATTGGCATGTTGGTAAAGGGCCGCATGAAGGAACCCGGCGTATACTTGACCAGCAGGGAATCAGCTACGAGAATATGAAGGCGCGTCTTGTGAACAGTGATGATTTCGGGGACTTTGATTATATGATCTGTATGGACCAGTCCAACGGAGAGAACGTGCGCAAGCTTCCTGGCGGCCGGAACGCTAACCTGATGTTCTTCATGGACCTGCTGCCTGAGGAGGAGCTGAGGGAAGTGCCTGACCCTTATTTTACGGGGAATTTCGAGGAAGTCTACCGGCTGATCGATGCCGGATGTGATGTGCTGCTGGACCGGATCATTAAGGAAAGCATCCCTAAATAGAAAAATCACAAGTTCAATCTTTACAGAAGAATACTTCTGAATGTGCGTTGCTGATACAAAGGCCGTCCTTCAAAAAAGGACGGGCACCTTGTGCCCATCCCATCATGAAAGCGCGAACATGCAGGGGAGATACATACGTCCTTAAGATGTTCACTTTTTTTGTCTTTCAAAGCTGTTTTATTTGTTTAAGAAGTAGAGTAGCGATTCCGGCAGCTCCTTCTGCCAGAATCCCCAGAGATGGCGGCCGTCTTTCTCCCGGTAAGAAACGGTTGCCCCGCGTGACTCCAGCAGAGACCTGGTATCCCGGTTCATCTGCACAAAATCGTAGACGCCGGTATCGGTCGTATATTCGGTTTCCTGCAGTCCAACCACCATGTTGATATCCAGCCAGGAGAGATCTTCTTCCTGTGCAAGAATTTCGCGTGTCTGCGGATAATAGGCCCCAGAAAGACTAAGTACTCGGCTGAACAGGTTGGGGTAGGCCAAAGCGAGATGCAGCGAGACACTGCCGCCAAGCGAATCCCCCGCGATGATCCGTTCATCCCGTGTGCGGCGGACCGGATAATTATGTTCAATGAAGGGAATAATCTCTTCGGCAAAGCATGAAAGGTACTGCTTGAACCGGTTGCCGAATGGAGCGTATTCTTGAGTGCGCACAGCTACGTTTACTTCAACCCCTACTATAATGAAGGGTTCAATGTCCTGCTCCAGGATCAGTTGTCCGGCAAGGGTTGCGATCCGGCCGAAGTTGAAAAATTCTTCCCCGTCCTGGCAGTAGACTACAGGGTAACTCAGAACCTCATTATAACCGGGCGGAAGATAAATTCGCAGTTTGCGCTCTTCCTGGAGATGCTCGCTCCACAAAGTTTGTTTCACAATTGTACGTTTCAGAAAAACAGGCTCGCTCATCGCTCAATCGTCACCTTTCTTGTCGGATTTTGCATTAGTGTCCGGGTTGCGTTAAAATTACCCAAGCAGTAGATGTGTTAAATATCATTTACTCGCTAAATAAATGTCTATCTGTTATAGGATATTTATAATCCTGTTATACATACAAAATTTATGAAAACATAAATTTTATGCGTATTTCTTTGACGAAACAGATAAAACAGGTGTATAATAATTCTATAACAGAGGACACTGATATTCAAATTTTTTTATTGAGGTGAAGATGATGACTAAAGTTCCCTACGAAGTGTACACAGAGGACGTGGAGGCCCTTTCGGTGCTTTCCCCCGATGGAGAAGTTATCAATAAGGATAAAATGCCTGCACTAACCGACGATCAATTGAAAGAACTTATGTATCGTATGGTATTTACCCGGACTTGGGATGACCGGGCCGTTAATCTGGGCCGTCAAGGCCGCCTGGGTTTCTATGCGCCGGTATCCGGCCAGGAAGCCACTATGATCGGCAGTGAATTCGCGCTTCAGAAAGAAGATTTTGTCTGCCCGGGTTACCGTGATATTCCACAGCTGGTGTGGCATGGACTTCCATTATACCAGGCTTTCCTGTATTCACGCGGCCATCAGCATGGCGGACAGATTCCTGAAGGTGTAAATGTGCTTATGCCACAGATTATCATCGGCGCGCAGATTTTGCACGCTACAGGGATTGCAATGGGCTTCAAACTTAAGAAACAGCAGAATGTTGCCATCACCTACACTGGTGACGGGGGTTCCTCCGAAGGCGACTTCTACGAAGGCCTGAACTTTGCCGGACGCTTCAAACTGCCGGTAATCTTCTTCGTACAAAACAATGGCTATGCTATTACTACACCGTTCGCGAAACAGACCGCTGCCAAGTCGATCGCCCACAAAGCGGTTGCAGCAGGTATTCCCGGCATCAAGATTGACGGCATGGACGTTTTCGCTGTTATCTCCGCTGTTCAAGAAGCTGCAGAACGCGCCCGCAAAGGTGAAGGCGCTACGCTGATTGAAGCTGTAACTTACCGTTTCCGTCCGCATTCCCTGTCTGATGACGCCAGCAAATACCGTTCTAAGGAAGAAGAAGGCCAGTGGAACGAGAAAGACCCGATTGCCCGTCTTGCCAAGTATTTGGAGAAGAAGGGTCTCTGGACCGAGGAAGACACGCTGCGTGTCAGAGAAGAAGCGAAGGCTACTGTGAACGAACAGATCAAGAAAGCAGAGCAAACCGAAAAAATGACCGTTCCCGGCTTGATCGACAGCATGTTTGAGGTAACTCCGAAACATCTGGAAGAACAAAAAGCCGATTTTGAATAAGGGGGATATCAGGCAATGGCACAAATGAATATGAAAGAAGCAATTCGCGACGCAATGCGCGTTGAACTGAACCGTGACCCGGGCGTTCTGATCTTCGGGGAAGACGTTGGTAACGTTGGGGGCGTATTCCGTGTAACGGAAGGCCTGCAGAAAGAATTTGGCGAGGATCGCGTATTTGATACTCCGCTGGCTGAATCCGCAATCGGCGGTCTGGCATTTGGTCTGGGTGTTCAAGGCTTCCGCCCAATTGCTGAAATCCAGTTCGTTGGTTTTATCTTTGAGGCACTTGACCAGATCGTCGTTCAGGCAGCCCGTCTGCGCTGGCGTTCCGGGGGCAGATTCAATGCTCCTATAGTGTTCCGCACCCCATTTGGCGGCGGAGTCAAAGCAGCTGAGCTGCATACCGATTCCCTGGAAGGGCTGATCGCTCAAAGCCCGGGGATCAAGGTAGTGATTCCTTCCAACCCATACGATGCCAAGGGACTGCTGATCGCGTCAATCCGTGATAATGACCCTGTATTCTTCATGGAGCATTTGAATCTCTATCATGCATTCCGCGCAGAAGTGCCGGAAGGTGAATATACCGTTGAGCTGGGCAAAGCCAATGTGGTCCGCGAAGGCTCCGACGTCTCGATCATCACTTACGGTCTGATGGTACATACTGCTACCAAAGCGGCCGAACAGCTTGAGAAGGACGGCATCAAGGCCGAAATTATCGACCTGCGCACGGTCAGCCCGATTGACATCGACACCATTGTCGCTTCCGTGAAGAAAACAAACCGCGCCATTGTGGTTCAGGAAGCACAGAAGAGCTCCGGTGTAGCCGCTGAGGTTATCGCACAAATCAATGAAAAAGCTATTCTCCACCTCGAAGCGCCAGTGCTTCGCGTTGCAGGCCCGGATACCATCTATCCATTCGCACAAATCGAGGATACCTGGATTCCTACTCCTGCACGTGTAATTGCTGCGGTTAAGAAAGTTATGGAATTCTAAGAATACTTCTGCAGCCGTCCTTAGATAAGGGCGGCAGCCGTTTCTGATTCACTTGAACTACTCTTCAACTATATGGATGTTTGGGAGTTTTGCGGAGTTGAGTTGAGAAAACAATGCTCATAAACTTTTAGGAGGTTATTAAGGTGGCAAAATTTGAGTACCGGTTCCCTGAGCTGGGCGAAGGTTTGCATGAAGGCGAAATTATCAAAATGCATATCAAAGCCGGCGACAAAGTAACCGATGACGATATCGTAATGGAAGTACAGAATGACAAGGCTGTAGTAGAAGTTCCTTGTCCGGTCAACGGCACAGTCCTGGAAGTGTTCACCAAAGACGGCCAAGTCTGCCGCGTAGGCGAAGTTGTAGCCATCATAGATGCTGAAGGCGATATTCCTGAGCAGGAAGGCGGCCATGCTGAAGCCCAGTCTACTCAAGAAGCGGATGCAGCCAAAGGCGGAGCAGATACTGCTTCTTCTCCGGCTACAAGCAGCCCGGCTAACTTTGAATATAAGTTCCCTGAGCTGGGCGAAGGCCTGCATGAAGGTGAAATTATCAAGATGCATATCAAAGCAGGGGACAACATTACCGACGATGATATCATTATGGAAGTGCAGAATGACAAGGCAGTAGTGGAAGTTCCTTCCCCGGTTAACGGCACTGTGCTGGAAGTATTCGCCAAGGACGGACAGGTCTGCCGTGTAGGCGAAGTTGTAGCGATCATTGCCGCAGAAGGCGATGTTCCTCAGCAGGAAGGCGGCCATGCTGAAGCTCCTGCTGCCCAGACAGCAGCGCCGGCTGCAGCAGCGGCTGCAGCAGCACCAGCAGCGGCTCCAGCGCCTAACCGCGATGTACTGGCTACACCAAGTGTACGCAAGTTTGCCCGTGATCAAAGCGTCGACATCTCTAAGGTGAACGGCACCGGCAAAAACGGCAAGATTACCCATGAAGATGTGGAAGCCTTCCTGAAGGGCGGCGCGGCGGCGGCTCCGGCAGCAGCGGCTTCTGCTCCAGCAGCAGCACCGGCAGCTGAAGCTCCAAAAGCCAAGGCTCCAGCGGCAGCAGCAGCTTCCGGCAACGTAAGCCTGGAAGAAGAGCGCGTTCCGTTCAAAGGCATCCGCAAAGCGATTGCCAACGCCATGGTCAAATCAGCATACACTGCGCCTCATGTAACCATCATGGACGAAGTGGATGTAACCGAGCTGGTAGCTTTCCGTGCCCGCATGAAACCAGTTGCCGAGAAGAAAGGCGTGAAGGTCACTTACCTTCCGTTCATCGTCAAAGCACTTGTTGCAGCTTCCCGTCAGTTCCCTGCGCTTAACGCCATGATTGACGAAGCGAACAATGAAATTGTCTACAAGAAGTACTACAATATCGGTATTGCTACGGATACAGACAACGGTCTGATTGTGCCGGTAATCAAGGATGCTGACCGCAAGAGCATCTGGATGATTGCAAGTGCCATCACCGATCTGGCTGTACGCGGACGCGACGGCAAGCTCGCTCCAAATGAAATGAAAGGCAGCACGATTTCGATCACTAACATCGGTTCTGCCGGCGGTATGTTCTTTACTCCGATCATCAACTTCCCTGAAGTAGCGATTCTGGGTACCGGACGCATCACCGAAAAGCCGGTTGTTAAGAATGGCGAGATCGTTGCAGCTCCTGTAATGGCACTGTCCCTGAGCTTTGACCACCGGATCATCGATGGCGCAACCGCACAGAACTTTATGAATTACATTAAGACCCTGCTTGCAAATCCTGATATGTTAGTTATGGAGGTGTAATAAATGGTAGTCGGAGACGCTTCAATCGAAATCGACACATTGGTTATTGGTGCAGGTCCCGGCGGGTATGTGGCGGCAATCCGTGCCGCCCAGCTCGGCCAAAAGGTCCTGATCGTGGACAAATCGGAACTCGGCGGCGTATGCTTGAACCGCGGCTGTATTCCATCCAAAGCGCTGATCTCAGCAGCACATCAATATGAAGCTGCACAGCACGGTGAAGTTTTCGGGGTAACTGCCGAGAACGTCAAAGTGGACTGGGCGAAAACGCAGGAATTCAAAAACGGCGTGGTTAAAAGAATGACCACCGGCGTAACCAGCCTGATGAAAGGCAACAAAATTGAAGTATTCAGCGGCGAAGCCATGTTCATCAGTGCAAACGAAGCCCGTTTGTTCAACGAGCATGAGTCCCCGCGCTACAAGTTCAATAACTGCATCATCGCGACAGGTTCGCGCCCGATTGAGCTGAAGCCTTTCCCGTTCGGCGGACGTATTCTGTCTTCGACCGAAGCGCTTGAGCTGCCGGAAATTCCGAAGAGCATGATCGTTATCGGCGGCGGCTACATCGGTGCAGAGCTTGGTCAAATGTACTCTAAGTTCGGTACTAAGGTAACTATCATAGAAGGTCTGGATACCGTTCTGCCAGGCTTTGACAAGGATATGACCCGTCTGGTTGCCAAAAACATGGCAAAAACAGGCATCGAAATCGTAACCAATGCCAAAGCAGAAAGTGCGGTTCAGAACGACAAGGAAGTTACTGTGAAGTACTCCGTAGGCGGAGAGTCTAAGGAAGTTACTGCAGATTACCTGCTGGTTACAGTTGGCCGTCGTCCGAATACGGATGGAGAATTGGGTCTGGATCTGATCGGCATTGAACTGGACGAACGCGGTCTGATCAAGGTTGACCATCAGGGCCGCACTAATATCCCTAACATTTATGCAATCGGCGATATTGTTCCTGGCTTGGCTCTGGCCCACAAAGCTTCCTATGAAGGTAAAATTGCAGCAGAAGCGATCTCCGGTCACAAATCCGTTGTTGACTACAAAGTCATTCCGGCGGTTGTTTTCACCGATCCTGAGTGCTCCAGCGTAGGTCTGACTGAGAAAGAAGCTAAAGACAAGGGCTACAAAGTAAAAGCCGGCAAATTCCCGTTCGCGGGTAATGGCCGTGCGGTTTCCTTAAACGCTCCGGAAGGCTTCATCAAGATTGTGGCTAACAGCGAGAACAACCTTGTACTCGGCGCGCAAATTGTGGGTATTGAAGCATCCAACCTGATTGCTGAGCTGGGACTGGCGATTGAAATGGGCGCTACGCTCGAAGATATCGCACTCACCATCCATGCGCATCCAACCCTTGGCGAAATCGTCATGGAAGCTGCTGAGCTGGTAGAAGGCCACCCGATTCACGTCGTGAAATAATAATCTAAATGTTTGTCCCGCAAGGGTATAGAAGAGGATGTTCTGCAGAGCCATTACGGCTGCTGGGAGCATCCTCTTTTTTCATATGGCAGAGTTTGACCCATATTGAAGCAGTATGGATCTCCATTCTTCTAAAAAAAAGGCGAGAGCAGCCGTGCGAAAACTTCTTTTATTTTTTGCAGGGCTGGCTGCTTTTCAAATTCGGATTGTACAATTTCATTGCTTACACTAAGATCTGCAAAAAAATCATCCGCCAAACGGTTCACGGTCTTCCTGTCAAAAAAGATTGCGTTCAGCTCGAATTGGTCGCAAAAGCTGCGCAGATCCATATTTGTGCTGCCGGAGCAAGCGAGGTCATCTGAAATCAATACTTTGGCATGGAGAAACCCTTTCTGATAGCAATAAAACCGCACTCCGGCCTGGAGCAATTCCTGAACATAGGATAAAGAACAGTAATAAACAAGTTTTTTATCTGGGGTGCCAGGAATGATGATGCGAACATCAACACCGCCCATGACAGCTGTTTTAATAGCCAACAGGACACCGGGATCAGGAATGAAATAAGGCGTTTCTATATAAATCCGCTGCTTTGCTGAAATAATCAATGTAAAAATAAGCTCCAGGATGGTTTCATCGGGGCCACTCTTCACGATTTGGATAATTTCTCTCCCTTGGTTATCCTGAACGGGAATATAGGTGGAATCGGTGAGCAATTGACCCTTAACCATATACCAATCGGTCAAAAAGGTATATTGGATCCACAGAACTGCATCGCCTTTCATACTGAAATGAGTGTCCCGCCAATAACCGAAGGAAGGGTCCTTCCCCAAGTATTCATCTCCGATATTTAAACCGCCCAAAAAACCGGTTTTCCCGTCGACGACGACGATTTTTCGATGATTCCGGTAGTTGAGCTGCCTTTGAAAAAAGGCGGTTAGCGGAGGGGAAAAACAACCGATTTCTACGCCAGCCTCCTGCAGCTGTTCAAGAAAAGCCTTTCCCAAGCGCCTGCTGCCAATACCGTCATATAAAAGCCGCACTTTAACTCCTTCCTGAGCTTTTTGGATCAGCAGCTGTTTAATTTGAGTACCGAGCTCATCATCACGGATGATGTAGAACTCCATATGAATATGATGTTTGGCCGCGGCAATCGACTCCAGCATCGCTTTAAAAGCAACTTCGGTTTCAGTGTATACTGTTGTCTCATTGCATGCGGTGAGGGGGAGGGTCAGTTTATTTTGGAGTAGATTATGAAGTTTACTATTTCTTGAAACCGTGTCCGCCAGCCCGTGTATCCGCTGGTTGCACCTATAAATGAGATCTGCCTTGAACGATTCCCGTTGGCTATACTCATTTTGGCTAAGGATATGGTGGCGGGTATATCTTTTCGCTATAAAATAATACGGCAGGAAACCGATCAGCGGAATCATAAATAAGATCATTATCCAAGCTGCTGCTTTGTCCGGGCGGCGGTATTCGGTAATGATAATAGCAATGATTTGGATGATCAATACTAAGAAAGCCAGAATGATCCAAGGCAATGGTGTAATCTCCCTTTCAAAAGTTGGATGTACCAGATCGTTCAAGCTATTTTTACCCTCTATACTCCAAACAATCCAAGTATTATAAAAAATGTGATTATTGTAAAAGCTAAGCAGGATGTAAATTGGATAAGGAGTAATGATATGAGTCACATGATCCAAGGCCGGGATTCTCTAATTATTGGCATTGATGTAGGCTCAACGACCGTCAAGGCCACAGTGGTAGATCCTGAAAGCAAGCAAATCCTGTGGTCGGACTATCAACGCCATCATACAAAACAGGCGGAAAAGGTTCTGGAAATGTTAATGGACATTGGGAGTGAATTTCCGGAGGTAGAGCAAGCAAACGTTCGTGTGTTTGCGACAGGGTCCGGTAGCGGGCCTATTGCTCCCCATATCGGAGCGAAATTCGTACAGGAGGTCAACGCGGTTACCATGGCTGCAGAGCAGCTTCATCCTGAAGTCGGCAGCGTGATTGAACTTGGCGGACAAGATGCAAAGATCATAATTTTTAAAAAAAATGAGGAAACAGGCCAAAGCCAAGCTTATACCTCCATGAATGATAAATGTGCATCAGGCACCGGCGCCATGATCGACAAATGTCTGATCAAGGTGGGGATGCCTATGGAGAGCATGGGAAAGCTGCACTTTGATGATTCAAAATTGCATCATGTGGCCGCAAAATGCGGGGTATTTGCCGAAACGGATATTGTCAATCTCGTCAAAAGCGGCATTCCTTCTCCTGAGATTATGTGTTCGCTGGCGGATGCCATCGTGATGCAGAATCTTTCCGTTCTCACCCGGGGCAATACGCTGAGGCACCATGTTCTGCTGCTGGGAGGACCGAATACCTACTTGACCTTCCTGCAGGAATGCTGGCGTAAGCGGATCCCTCAGACCTGGCAGGAACGGGGATACGATTATCCGAAAGACACCTCTGCCGAGGAGCTGATTTTTGTTCCGGAGCATTCACAGTATTATGCAGCCTACGGGGCGGTCCTGTACGGGATGTACGAACCCGTGGATACCGGTGTATATCTGGGACTAAACGGGCTTAAGGAATTTATTGCGCATGGCCGACAAGCCAAACTTAGCGGGAAAGCGGGTCCGCCGCTGGTGAGCAGCGGCAACGAACTCGAACAATTTCAGCGGCAATACAACATTCCCGGATTTACACTGGCAGCCTTTACCCCAGGGCAGAAGGTGAAAGCGGTGATAGGTCTTGACGGTGGTTCCACTTCATCTAAAGCTGTATTGATTGATGAGCAAGGAGAAATTCTGCTGAAAGAATATCAGCTCTCCAAAGGGAATCCGCTTGAGGATACAAAAGAAATGTTAAAACGGATCCGGGATAAGGTAGAGGGGCAGGGGGCCGATTTGGAGATTATCGGCTTTGGCGCCACGGGTTATGCTGCGGATGTTTTGGAAAAAACGTTAAAGGCGGATGTCAATATTGTGGAGACCGTCGCACATATGAAAAGCGCCGTTCACCAATTCGGCGACATCGATGTGATCTGTGACATCGGCGGGCAGGACATTAAGGTGCTTTTTCTGAAAAACAGGGATATCCGCAACTTTAAGCTGTCCAATCAATGCTCAGCCGGGAACGGGATGCTGCTGCAGGCGATGGCGGATCAGTTCGGTATCCCGGTTCAGGAGTATGCGGATATGGCCTTTGGTGCAGCGCTGAGCCCTAAATTTTCCTATGGCTGCGCAGTATTTCTGGACGCGGACCGGGTGAATTTTCAGAAGGAGGGGTTTTCCAAAGAGGAAATGCTCGCCGGACTTGCTCTGGTTCTGCCGAAAAATGTATGGCAATATGTGGTCCAGATTCCGCGTATGGCTGAACTTGGCCGCAAGTTCGTCCTGCAGGGCGGAACCCAATATAATCTGGCTGCAGTCAAGGCCCAGGTTGATTATATCAAACAGCGGGTTCCGGGTGCCGAAATATACGTCCATCCGCATCCGGGAGAAGCGGGGGCCATTGGCGCGGCCATGGAAACCTTACGCGTGGTGAAACGTCGGGGATATTCCACCTTCTTGGGACTTAATTCCGTCATCGATCTGCGTTATGAAAGCCGAAACGACGAATCGACCCGCTGTCAATTTTGTCACAATCACTGCAGCCGCACCTTTATTGACTCCAAGACACCGGATGGGCAAACGGCCCGATACATTTCCGGTTTCTCCTGCGAAAAGGGAACGGTGGAAGACAAGGAAGCGGTCATCAAAGTCACAAGAGAGCGGCAGGAACTGAAAAAACAGTTTCCCAATCTTGTGGAATACGAGGCCCGCCGCATGTTTCAGCATTTTTACGATGCGGAGCCTCTTCCGGAACCGGATCTGCCGATGGATGATGTCCGGCTGAAACGAGGCTGGCTTCGGTTCGGCGGAAGGCGTACAAGACCCGATCAACGTCCGTTTGCGCGTTCTTCCACCGAGGCAATAAAGCGGCGCAGCCGGATCCGTATCGGGATTCCGCGGGTATTAAACATTTGGTCTACTGCACCTTTCTGGCGGTCGTATTTCGAGACATTGGGCATTGATGGCCGCAATATCGTGTTTAGCGATCAAACGAGCGGGGAAATGTGGCAGGAAGGCGGCAAATACGGATCTATCGATCCGTGTTACCCTTCGAAAGTGGCCCAAGCCCATGTTCATAATCTGCTGTTTAAGCACCATGAGCAACACCCGCTGGACTATATTTTTTTCCCGTGTATCACTCATATTCCAACGTATTTGCAAAATGTAATGGATTCGACGAGCTGTCCGGTTGTGGCCGGGTCCCCGAATGTGATCAAGGCTGCCTTTACCAAGGAAGTGGATTTCTTCAGGGTGCGAGGAATAATGTATCTGGATCCGGCGGTTACGTTCACCGAACCGAACTTGTTAAAGAGCCAGTTGTATGAAGCGTTTGGGGAACACTTGCAGATCACCCGGGATGAAAGCGACTTTGCCGTGATGCAGGGCTGGAAGGCGATGGAGTTGTTCGATGCGGAAATGCAAGAGAAGGGCCGCACCATTCTGGAGCAGGTTGAGCGGGATAATCGCCTTGCCATTCTAATGATCGGGCGTCCCTATCACTCCGATCCGGGCCTGAACCACAATGTGCTTGAAGAATTTCAGGTGTTAGGCTATCCCATTTTGTCCATGCGCTCCATTCCCAAAGACGAGGCGTGGCTGAACCGCTTTTTCAGCGATGATCTAAACACCGGGCGGGTGAAACAAGCGCTTGAAGTCAGCGATGTGTGGCCGGAAAATTTTAGCTCGAGCAGCGTGCAAAAAGTGTGGGCGGCCAAGTTCGCTGCGCGCCATTCCCATGTCGCCGTGCTCGACTTGTCCAGCTTCAAATGCGGACATGACGCTCCCACTTACGGGCTGATTGACTCGATAATTTCTGCCGGGGGCAACCCGTATTCGGCTTTGCATGATATCGATGCCAACAAACCGGGCGGTTCGATCAAAATCCGGGTGAAGACGTATGCTCACAGTCTGGGGCTTCATGAAGAACGTCTGCAGGATTTGGCCCGCAAAAAAGCAGAACTGCAGCAGCGCCTGGAGTTATTCAGAGTACAAAACCGGACGAAGGAGTGAATCAATCATGTCTGCTCCCGAAGAGAGGCTATTGAATTTTCAGAAAGAACAAGAAGAAGCGTTAGGCTTGGATCTTGAAAACAGAAGCCATTGGTTTGATCCCGTTCCGCATCCATTTTTGGCCACAGATAAATCCACCACAACCCTTCTTTTCGGAGGGCTGACGATGGCACACGATGACTTGGTGGAGGCGGCGCTTAAAGGATTAGGCTATCTGGTGAAGCATTTGGAATGTCCGGACAATGAGTCACTGCGCTACGGCAAAGAGTTCGGTAACCGCGGGCAGTGCAACCCGACCTACTTCACGGTCGGCAATTTAATTAAATATCTGCATTACCTGCGTGATGTGGAAGGCAAATCAAAGGAAGAAATCATTGGCAGCTATCTTCTCGTTACCAGCGGCTCCTGCGGCCCCTGCCGGTTTGGCACCTATGTTACGGAGTACCGGAAGGCCTTGCGCGATGCGGGATTCGAGGGATTCCGGGTGCTGCACTTCCAACAGACGGATGGGCTGAAACAGGTGACCGGCAGCGGATCGGCGCTGAAGCTCAATATTCCGTTTTTTATCAGCCTCCTGAAAGCCGTTTTTTTGGGTGATATTATAAATGCGCTGGCTTACCGTATCCGTCCTTATGAGGTCGAGTCCGGTTCAACGGATGAAGCTCTGGAACGGTGCAAGCAGTATTTGTATGCTGCCTTAAGCGAACGTAAGCGGCTGAAGCCGGCGATGATCAGGTGCCGCAGGGAACTGCAAACCATACGTGTGGATCACAGTAGAGTCAAACCGAAGGTAAGCATTATTGGCGAGTTTTGGGCGATGACTACCGAGGGAGACGGCAACTACCAGCTGCAGCGCTTTTTAGAGAGCGAGGGAGCTGAGGTAGAGGTGCAATCGTTGACGGCTTGGATTTTGTTCCTCATCTGGTCAGGGCGCTTCGATACCCTAAAGCGAATCCATCTGCAAGAAGCCGATGCCGGGAAAAATGGACTAAAGGGAAAGCACCCCGTCCTGCATCTGCATATGTTAGGGCTGGCTGACCGTGTCCTTCGTGTAACATTTCAGACCTATGCCAAAATGATCGGCCTGCAGCATTACCATCTGCCTAATATGGAAGAGATTGCCCAGGTTGCTCATGAACACTATAATAATCATCTGCGCGGCGGAGAGGGGCATATGGAGGTGGGCAAGCTGATCCTGAATGTAGCCAAGCGGAAGGCGAACATGACGATTTCAGTCAAGCCTTTCGGATGCATGCCGTCTTCCGGCGTTTCTGACGGTGTGCAGTCCCTGATCACCGAAAGATATCCCGATGCCATCTTTCTGCCGATCGAAACGACGGGGGACGGCGCTATCAACGTCTACAGCCGGGTGCAGATGATGCTTTTTAAAGCGAAGCAGGCAGCGCAGAAGGAATTTGACGAAGCCGTAAGGAAAAAAAGCCTGACGGCCGAACAGCTTCAGAAAAAGAAGGATTTAACATCTGCCCGTCCGCTGCATACAAGCCGTCATGTGGTTGCCTGTACAGCGGCGAATTGGGTTTATTGCAAGCGGACTTTTGGATAAATCAAAAGGGACTGCCGTAAGTCATTGATGACTTACGGACAGTCCTTTTCTTCATAAGGAATTAGTTTGTTGTGCTTGGGCTAGAGCTTCTTCACCAAGCATTTGACCCGCCGCGGGTTGTTCAGCAACGTGAGCGAACAGATCTGCCGGGATTGAAGCAAATGTTTCTGCCTCTTTTTGAATAGGTTTCTCTTTGAGTGCGGCTGTAAAAAAGATTTCGTTGTAGAGAAGGCCTTTCCTGAATTTTTTAATCACTTGATACTCATATTGCTGACGTTTGAACAGCTGCAGATATTCATCCTCACTGCGGATAAACTCACCGTTATCGTACTGCTTCATAAACCAGTTGTTGAGTTTGTGCTGCGGAGATAAATACGGCTCGATGACAATCATTGTTCCTTCAGGCTTCATTACTCGGCTGAATTCATTCAGATAACCGGTAATTTGTTCGTTCGAAATATGGTGCAGCACCGCGATGATGAACACAAAGTCCACGGTTTGATCCGGTATCGGGATATGCTTTTCGTCAAACACCATAAAGGTATGCTTTGGATGCAGCTGTTTGGCAAATTGTACTCTTTTGGCGTCCGGATCAATGCCATAATAAAGATCTGCATCGCATATGGAACAGTTTGCTCCGGTTCCGCAGCCAAAATCCAGAACGGCTTTATTTTCTATTGAGAAACAGCTTTTGATGCGCTCGTGAATATATTTATTGGTGAACCATTGTGGGCGTACAAACCTGTGATACAAGCCCGGGGATAAATACATGAGATTGAACTCACCGCCATTTCATTAATTTTGAATATAGTTTACTTAGAATGTCTCAGAATAATACAAGGAATAAATCTTCCTAACTTGGTCAGAATAACACTAGGATTTTCATGCCAGAATGAACATAAAGCGGGTGAACTGTTATGAAGAAAAGAATGAGCCGGCTTTTGCCGTCGGTCTTGATATTGACCATGGTTATTGGATGCCAAAACTCAAAACCAAAAGAACAAGATTTAATGCGGATAAAATCCGCTGCTGAAGTAAATACGAAAAAAGTTATTTTACTAATGGCAGACACTTTAATGGCTGAGTCAATCGACAAAGGAATCAAAACCCAAGAGCTTCCTGCCTTGAAATTCCTGATCGATCACGGGCAATATTATAAAAACCTGGTCAGTTCTTTTCCTACGATGTCTGTCACGATCGACAGTTCGCTGCTCACCGGAAAGTATCCGGATGTTCACCGTGTACCGGGTCTGACTTGGTATTCTGCGGAGAGTAAGAAAGTCATCAATTACGGGACCGGACCGCTGGAAGTGCTCGGACACGGAATTCATCCGGTGCTGACCGATGCGCTGATTCATTTGAACGGGAGCCATTTGAACCAGAATGTGCCTACCATCTATGAAGATTTAGCGCGGCAAGGGTTAAAGTCCGGATCGATAAACGGCCTGATTTACCGGGGAGCATCGGATCATAAGTTGTCGATTCCTGGTTGGATTCAAGGCACGGCTTCTTTGCCGAAGGAAATTCAGGTGAAAGGACCGGACTTGTTATCTCTGGGTTCGTTGTCCAATCCGTTTGAAGGGGTGAAAAATTTGCCCGATGGACTAACGAACCGGTTGGGAATGAATAATAATTTCGCTATAGATGCCGTGAAGCATTTGATACAAACCCATAAATTACCGGATTTTTTATTTGTCTATTTACCCGATTTGGACCAGAAGCTGCATAAAAAAGGCCCCACGGAATTAAATGGGGTCAAAAAGTTGGATCAGCAGCTTGGTTCGTTATTGAAAACGTTTGGTTCGCCGGAAAAGGCGTTGAAGGATGCGATTATCATTGTCGTAGGGGACAGCGGAATGACGCAAATTCTGCCCGCTGAACAAAATCCGGTAATTAACCTGCCGGCTTTGCTCGCAGATTCCCGGGTTTTGCGTCCGGGGGAAGACGTATCAGAGGAGACGGAAATCATTCTGGCAGTCAATGAAACCATGGCCTATGTGTATTCATTACAAGCAGACCGTTCCCTTAGTGATATAGCAAATGTACTTAAAAATGACCCGCGCATCGATTTTATTGCCTGGAAAGAAAAAGATTGGGTTCATGTGATGCAGGGAGCAACTGCCAAGCAGCTTAAGTTCAAGGCTGGCGGAAACCTGACTGATGCATACGGACAATCATGGACGGTTGAGAAGGATATCGGAGTCCTGGATTTGCAAGTGAATGCTGCCGCTGATGCATTGGATTACGATGAGTATCCCGATGTGTTGAAGCGATTGTCAGGTGCGCTCTATTCGCATGAAGGCGAATTTTTGGTGGTCACAGCAAAACCGGGATATGAATTGGCAGACAAAGCTTCACCGACGCATAAGGGCGGAGGAGGGCATGGTTCCATTCGTAAAATGGAATCACTTGTTCCTTTAATCATCAGCGGGACGGATCAAAAGCCCGAACATTTACGAGTTGTTGACTTAAAAGCTTTTTTGCTTAACCTTGTGACGAGGAAGACTCACAACGGTAAATAAACTGCCGGATTAACTCGTTCACTTTTGCCGCTGCTTTTGTGGGAATCTGATGTTTGGTTTTTTTGATAAAAACCAGTTCACTCTTTGGCAACCGCTCTTGCAGCAGCTGGGCGTATGGATGGAACAGGGTGTCCTTTTCTCCGTAGACCAGCAAGACGGGGTGATGGATCCTGTCCAATTGAGCTGTACAGTTATAATGCAGGCTGTATTGATAATACTGTTCAGCGTTTTCAGCGTTTGCTTTTTTAGCATCGGTAAACAATGACCGCCATAATGACAGCCTGGCTTTTGCCTGATTCCACGAAATGGAAAGGGCGATGGCACCGATTGCTCCGATACGGGACAAGAAGAGTCCCCGTGCTATTTTATTTCTTAACTTTTTGTCGTTTACTTCCGACATCCCGCTAATCACAATTCCGCCGAACGCTCGCTCGGGACAGGTTAACAAAAAATCAAGGACAATCGAGCCGCCGGTGGAGTACCCGCACAAAAATGCTTTTTCGATCTTCAACTGATTCATCAACTGCCTGATATCCTCAACAATTAACGGATAAGTAATCTCTTCCCTGGAAGGTTTGCTGCTGCCGTGACCCCGGATATCAAAAGAAATTGTCCGATAATCCGCCGATAATTGCTTCATCTGATATAGGAAATTCAAGCTTGTCAACACTGGAGGATGGATGAAAATTATCGTTGTTCCTTGGCCGCAGTCTGTGTAATACATGCTGTATCCATTGATAAAGGCTTGGGGCATGGGATATCACCTTCTTTACATTAACGATTTGTCTTTCGTCATAAATATGCATTCATCCTAATACAAACAGCCGGTGTATCAGCTGACCGGCTGTTTAATTGTGCTGTTGTAAATTGTACTTAGAATATTCTTCGTACGGGCTGAACCATCTGACGCCAGACATTTCCATTTACTCTGCGCCGTCTTGCAACGCAAAAGCTAATAACTCCCACACCTAATGCCAGTAAAGACATAACAGTACTTCGATTATTTACCCTTCTGAGCAAGGAACTCATCCATTGCATTCCATTTCACCCCTCTTGCCGAATTTGTTCTAAATATGATGTCCGATCTTTATTTTGCGGATGAACGAATCGCTTCATTCATGGAAATATTAGATATAATATGGTTATTAGTGCATGCAATCATATGGGAGTTGAGACCGGAGTATAAAGGAATTTGTATTTTCTAAGTGTTAACAAGTTACAAGGACCGTTAGGTCATGGTAAACTGATAAAAGAAAAATAGTGGAGAGGGGTGCTGGACAATTGCGTAAATATTTGGATTTGCTTCAGGATATCTTGGATCACGGCGCCTCCAAAAGCGACCGGACTGGAACCGGCACATTATCTGTTTTTGGACGCCAGCTCCGGTTCGATCTGGCCGAAGGGTTTCCGCTGGTAACCACCAAGCGTATCCATCTGAAATCGGTTATACATGAGCTCCTCTGGTTTCTGAAGGGGGATACCAATACCTCCTATTTGAAAGAACACGGAGTTTCGATCTGGGATGAATGGGCAGACGAGAATGGCGAGCTTGGACCCGTCTACGGCTCGCAATGGCGTGCCTGGGAGAGTGCGGATGGCCGCCATATTGACCAGATCGCCGCAGTGATCGATTCGATTAAGAACAACCCGGATTCCCGCCGTCATATCGTCAGCGCCTGGAATGTGGGTGAAATAGAGCAGATGAAGCTGCCGCCCTGCCATTTTGTATTTCAGTTCTATGTCGCGGACGGCAAGCTGTCCTGCATGCTGACCATGCGTTCCGTGGATACTTTCCTGGGATTGCCCTTCAACATCGCCAGCTATGCGCTGCTGACTCATATGGTCGCCCAGCAGACCGGGCTTGAGGTGGGAGAGTTCATCTGGTCCGGGGGAGATGTGCATATATATACAAATCATCTGGAACAGGTGGCCACACAGCTGTCCAGGGAGCCGTTCGCATTGCCGAAGCTGGTGATCCGCAGACAGCCCGAGAGTATTTTTGACTATACGTTCGAGGACTTCGAATTTGTCGATTATGAGCATCATCCGGGGATTAAAGCGCCGGTTGCAATATAACCCTTCACGGGGGAATAGATTCCTTAGTAGAGGAGGAGCTGCATGAGCATTACCCTGATTTGGGCCATGGCAGCCAACGATGTAATCGGCAAGGATAATGATATGCCCTGGCATCTGCCGCGGGATTTTGATTATTTCAAGTCGCAGACGCTGGGGAAGAGAATGCTGATGGGCCGCAAAACCTGGGATTCCCTGGGCGGAAAGCCGTTAAAAGGCCGAACAAGCATTGTCCTGACACGAGATCGCAGCTTTGCTCCCGAGGGGGCTGAAGTCGTGCATTCGCTGGAAGAAGCGGTAGCTGAAGGCCGCAAGGATGACGAGCTGATGGTTATTGGCGGTGCGGAGATTTACAAGATGATGCTGCCCTTTGCCGACAAGCTGCTGGTAACCCGGATTGAACAGGACATTGAAGGGGATACGCGGTTTCCGGAGGTCGACTGGAGCGAGTGGAGAGAAACCTCCAGCAGCCAAGGGATTAGGGATGATAAGAATCCGTATGATTACCGATTCTACGTTTATGAACGTTCGGTTTGAAAAAAAGCGTTTTCTCTGACACATCATGTGAAATAGTACAAATAATCAGCAGATTAGTCCATTACAGTGCGAAAGTGTTGGATGCTACTATAATTATTAAAATTAGAAATGCTAAACGTTTAAGTAATATAGAATGTGCAGGTACTTCATTGCGCTGAAAAACATATGGATGCCGCAATATGCTACAATGTACTATACAATCAACACGAAGAGATCGGATGGGGGAATCTTAAATATGTCTACACCTACTGGATTTATGGAGTATAAACGCCAGCTCCCAGGTGATCGGGATCCTGAGCAGCGCGTAAAGGACTGGGAAGAGTTCCACCATCATTTAACCGAGGACGAGCTTCGGACACAGGGTGCACGCTGTATGGATTGCGGAACTCCTTACTGTCATACCGGCATTGATATGAGCGGCGGTACATCGGGATGTCCGGTTCACAATCTTATACCAGAGTGGAACAACCTGGTATACCGGGGATTGTGGAAGGAAGCGCTGGAGCGGCTGCACAAGACGAACAATTTCCCCGAATTCACCGGCAGCATCTGTCCTGCGCCTTGTGAAGGCTCTTGTACCGTCGGTCTGATCGGTCAGCCCGTTACGATCAAGACCATTGAGCTGGCGATTATTGATAAAGGTTTCGAGGAAGGCTGGGTGGTACCAAATCCGCCGGAGAAACGGACGGGCAAAACGGTTGCCATCGTCGGCTCCGGACCAGCCGGTCTTGCTGCGGCTGCACAACTGAACAAAGCCGGGCATACCGTGACGGTATTTGAGCGCAGCGACCGCATTGGCGGATTGCTGACCTATGGCATTCCAACAATGAAGCTGGATAAACGGGTGGTTCAGCGCCGGGTGGACCTGCTGGCTGCTGAAGGTGTGAAGTTTGTAGTGAACACCGAAATCGGCAAGGACATCCCCGCCCAGCAGCTGGTCGATGAGTATGATGCAGTGGTTCTGTGCGGTGGTGCGACCAAGGCCCGCCGTTTCAACGTAGAAGGCAGTGAACTAAATGGCGTTATGTACGCGATGGATTATTTGAATGGGACCATCAAGAGCTACCTCAATTCCAATCTGGAAGACGGGAACTTTGTGTCTGCGGCAGGCAAGGATGTCATTGTGCTTGGCGGCGGCGACACCGGCTCTGACTGTGTAGCGACCGCTCTGCGTCATGGATGCAGCAGTATTACCCAGTTCGGAACGCATGACAAGGCACCGTTGGAACGTGATCCCATTGCGAATCCGTGGCCGCAATTCCCGAATGTGTATACACTGGATTATGCGCAGCAGGAAGCCAAGGCTGTCTTCGGCGATGATCCCCGTCAATTTTCCATCATGACTACCAAATTTGTTGGTGATGAAGATGGCAACTTGAAGGAGCTTCACACCGTTCAAATCCAACGTATGGTGGATGAAACCGGTCGCAAGATCTATCAGCCGATTCCTGGAACCGAGGCGGTATATCCGGCACAGCTTGCGCTGATCGCCATTGGCTTCGATGGACCGGAGCAGGATATTATTGAGGAGCTGAAGCTTGACACGGACCGCCGCAGCAACGTGAAAGCCCGCTATGGCAAGTTCAATACCAATGTGGATAAAGTGTTTGCTGCCGGAGATATGCGCCGCGGGCAGAGCCTGGTGGTGTGGGCGATCAATGAAGGGCGCGAAGCCGCACGTGAAGTGGATAAATATTTGATGGGCTCGACTGTTCTGGTCTAAGCCCGATATTGCAAACCAAAAGCCGTCTCCCCCGCTATATGCGGTTGAGACGGCTTTTTAATGTTGCTATATAAAGGGTTGTTCTATTAGCTCTTACTTCACTCTTAAGTGTGTCAGGAGAGACGTGAGGCTACTCCTCAAGCTTAAAGCGTTCAATTTTGTGCTGCAGGTCGGCAGCCATTTTGGACAGCTCAGTTGAGGAAGCGGAGATCTGCTCCATTGAAGCCAGCTGCTGTTCCGTCGCTGCCGTAACGTTCTGGAAGGCATCGGAAGTCGAACGTGAGATGTTGGAGACCTCCTGCACAGAAGCTGCAACCTCTTGCGCACCGGCCGACATTTGTTCGGTGATGGCAGAAATGTCATGGATCTGGCCGTTGATTTTTGCGGTAGACTGTTCGATGCTGATGAAAGCCTCTTTGGCTTCAGTGGTGACCTGAATGCCAAGCTCTACATCGGCAGCCACGCTGACGTGAATGGCTTGATAAGTGCGGTCAATGAGCCCGGTCATCTGCTCAATGATGTCCTGGATATTTCCGGCGGTTGTCTTCGACTGATCCGCCAGCTTGCGTACCTCTGAAGCTACCACTGCAAATCCCCGGCCGTGTTCTCCGGCCCTTGCAGCTTCGATGCCCGCGTTCAATGAGAGCAGGTTGGTCTGGACGGCAATATTGGAAATGGCGCTGCTCATCTCCGATACTTGACTGTTCAATCCATTCAACTGGCTGATCAGCTCGGAGGATTGATGGGTAGATTGGCGGATCGCATCCATTTGAAGGCTCATCTGTTCAATTTTCCGGCTGCCTGTTGATACGTCAGCTTCGGTGTCCGATGAGGAATCAACGATGGAGGCGGCAGCCTCGGCAATTTTTTGGATGCCGGAGGACATTTCTTCCATCGCCCGGGCAGTTTCTGCCATAGCAGCGGTTTGGGTCTCGGCTTCCGTTGAGGAATCCTGCACCAGCTCGGCAACATAACCTGTAGCCCTGGAGTTTTCTTCTGTTGTAGCGGTCAATTGCTGGCTTGAAGAAGCTAGCATGCCGGATGTATCCGAGATATCCACAACGATATTCCGGAGTGAGCCAACCATGAGATTATAGTTCTGGGCCAGCTGGCCGATCTCGTCGGTTCGGTTAATCTGGATCTCTTCGTTCAGATAACCTTCGCTGACACGGCGGGCGGACCGGTTCAGGCTCAGTATGGGTCTTATGATTGCTTTGATAATAAAGAACATCATGAGCAAGGCGATAACCAGAGCTGCGCCCAGCACGATCAGACCATTGTACAACACCGGGAGTGAAGCCTCTGAAAACTCCTCAGTGGAGAGTACACCAACAATTTTGAACCCGGTAGTTTTGTCGGTAGTATAGTATCCGCGCATCTGCTGGCCTGTAGTTGAACTGGTGTAGGACAACGCTCCGCTGTCTTTGTCCAGCAGTTGGATTACGTCTTCAGGAACGTCTTCTCCCGCTTTTTTAACCGGATGGGATACAAACTTATGATTGCGGTCCACAACGAAAATATAGCCGTCTGTGCCAATCTTGATGCTGTTGATCAGTTCGCTCATATGACTGAGCGCAAGGCTGGTGGTGAGAGCGCCTTGGCCGTCTTTAAGTGTCTCGGATATGTATAAATTGTAATTGCCTGTTGTCGCAGAGACAAAAGGATCAATCAAGGTAACCTTTCCAGCGTTGTCCATGGCTGCCTTATACCAGTCCCGTGTCCGGGGATCGTACTCCTGCTTACCTGGATCGGGAGCTTTCATCCAGGCACCGCTTTTGCTTCCTAGTGTAATAATCTCAAGTTCAGGGTGCTCCTTCATGAATAAATCAATCAGCGCCCGGGTTTCCGGCTTCTTGGCTTCAATGTCAGCAGTGGTGATCTGCTGGCTGAGCTGCTGAACATTCCGTTCAGCGGCAATGATAGTTTCCGTAATTGTTCCTTGGAGCAGCTCTACGCTGGAATGTGTAGATTCCTGCATCTTCAATTCCAATTGCTTCTTCGAACTGGAATAGGAGAAATAGCTCACAAGGAGGATGGGGATAACCAGCATCAGAGTAAAGATTAGCATCATTCGCTTCTGAAGTGATCTGGATGCGGCTTTTTGGAATAGTCGTTGAATAGTGTTCATAGTAGTGTCTCCCCTTTGGATGCGGTGAAAATGATCGCTCAATCTCTTCGCAGCCTTTCTTTGATAAACTCTATTGATATATTCGGTTGATTGACACATTAATTTCATATCTAATACGCTAGATAAGAAATATTTAATTTGTGCATTGCTTTTTATAAAAACGTTAGAAGCTTGACGCAGCTCCGAAAATCGTATAGATTAGAAACACTATTTATACCGAACAGCATTGACCGAGGATCTATGTTTCAAGATCGTTAGTACAGAGAAGGGATTCACCGGCTGAAAGGTCCCTCACAGAACGAGAGAAGCATATCCTGCCTTGGAAGCTGCAGCATCCCATGCTGCCGGAATCGGCCGTTATCCGAATGGAGGACTGTAGGTTAAAGAGCGGCAGTCGAAACAGGGTGGTAACACGGCACATTCGTCCCTGACGGATGTGCTTTTTTGTGTTCAGTTTAGGCACTGTATTTCACTTAATTTACTGAAGAGAGGCTGATTACTATGCGCCAAAGCAATCTGTTGGCAACCACCCTGCGGGAAGCGCCTGCGGAGGCGGAGACCGTTAACCACCAGCTGCTGCTGCGTGCCGGATATATCCGCCAGCTGGCAGCCGGAATTTACACTTATCTGCCCCTGGGGCGGAGGGTGCTGCGTAAGATTGAAGCTATCGTGCGGGAGGAAATGGACGCCGCCGGTGCGCAGGAAATGCTGATGCCTTCCATGCAGCCCGCAGAGCTGTGGAAGGCATCGGAGCGCTATGAAGTCTACGGTAAAGAACTGATGAAGCTGAACGACCGTCATGACCGTGAATTTGTGCTGGGGCCAACCCATGAAGAGGTGATCACGTCGTTAATGCGGGGGGAGGTCAGCTCGTACCGGAAATTGCCAGTTACCGTCTATCAGATCGGGACCAAGTTCCGCGATGAACGCCGTCCCCGTTCCGGATTGATGCGGGGCAGAGAGTTCCTGATGAAAGACGCTTACTCCTTTGACACCGGCTGGGAAGGGCTGGATGATACATATAGCAGGATGTACAAGGCGTATCAGCGGATTTTTGAGCGCTGCGGTCTTGTCTACCGGGCGGTGCAAGCCGATGCCGGGGCAATAGGAGGCGAAGGGGAAACCCATGAATTCATGGCCATATCGGGCATAGGCGAGGATACGATTGCGGTATGTTCTGCATGTGATTATGCCGCTAACTTAGAGCAGGCTGAAGTGCATACAGGGGCGGAGGCGGTGCAGCGGAACGTCAGCAATCTGCCTGCTGCCGAGAAATTCCACACCCCAGGGATCCGTACGGTTGAGCAGCTGGAGCAGGAGCTGCGGATCGCTCCGGAGCAGGTGATCAAGACATTGATCTATCAAGGGGGCGGCCAAGTATTTGCCGTACTCGTACGCGGGGATCATGAGGTCAATGAGGTCAAGGTCCGGAACTATATCGGAGCCAGTGAAATTGCTCTTGCAGATTCTGGGACTGTACGGGCTGCGGCCTCCGTTGAGAGCGGTTTTGTTGGACCAGTCGGACTATCATTGACTCTGCTGGCAGATAGGGCGGTAGCTGCAATGACTTCCGGGATTACCGGAGCCGGAGAGCGGGACTTCCACCTGCGAGATGTGGTGCCTGGCCGGGATTTCACTCTGGAACACGTGGCGGATTTCCGCACCGCGGAGGAAGGAGGGACCTGTCCTGTTTGCGGGGAAGGCGTCCTTCATTTTGAACAAGGGATTGAGATCGGGCATATTTTCAAGCTGGGGACGAAATACAGCGAGAAGCTGGGGGCTACTGTTCTGGATGCCGCCGGGCAGAGCAACCCGGTGATTATGGGCTGCTACGGTATCGGAATTTCGCGTCTGATGGCTGCGGTGGCGGAGCAGAACAGCGATGGGCAGGGGCTTATCTGGCCTGCGGCATTGGCGCCTTACCGGGTTCATATCCTGCAAATGTCGGTGCAAGACGAGGTGCAGACAGCGGCTGCGGAAGCTCTGTATGAACAGCTGTCCAAGCTAGGAGTAGAGACGCTGCTGGACGACAGGGATGAACGCGCAGGCGTCAAGTTCAAAGACTCGGCTCTGATGGGGATACCCGTTGCCATTGTTGTGGGCAAGGCTGCAGCCGGGGGGAAAGTGGAATATTTGGACCGGAGATCGGACAGCAAAGAGGTCATTGACATCACAGAAGCGGTATCGCGGGTTACTTCCGGGCAGAACGGCTGAGGGGGTAAAGTTTCCGGAATACGTTAAAAAGTCGCGGAGTTGATGGTATAATAGACTACTGGACGTATTTTGGAAGATTGAGGCTAAGGAGCGATACTTTTTGAAGACACTTATTATTGCGGAGAAACCGGATATGGGGCGGAATATCGCCGCCGCAATAGAACCGAAAGCCAAAAACTACCGTTCTTATCTGGAAGGCGAGCAGTATATCATTACCTGGGCCATAGGTCATCTGATCGGTCTGGCCGAACCGGAAGCATATGATTCAAAGTACAAGAAGTGGAACATTAACGACCTGCCGATCATTCCCGAGGAGTTCAAGCTGGTGCCGAATGCGCGTACGCTGGATCAGCTGAAGGTGATTGGAGAGCTGGCAAAACGCAGCGATCTGCTGGTGAATTCCTGTGACGCCGGGCGCGAAGGGCAGCATATCTTTTCGCTGATTCAGCGGCACCTGAAGCTCAGCCAGCCTGTGAAGCGCCTGTGGATATCTGACCTGACCCCGGAAACCATCCGCAAAGGATTTCAGGAGCTGAAGGACGGATCGGAATATGAGAATTTGACCAAAGCCGCCAAGGCGCGCAGTGAGGCGGATTGGCTGATTGGGATGAATGGCTCGCGTGCGTTCACCACCAAGCATAATGTGCTGCTCTCGGTCGGCCGGGTGCAGACCCCTGTGCTTGCGCTGATTTACGACCGGCAGAAGACGATTGAAGCCTTCTCCTCGCTGAAATTTTTTGAAGTTGAAGGGCATTTTACCCAGAATGAAGTGGTCTACAAAGGGATGTGGCAGGGGGAGCGGATGACTGACGGTGCCAAGGCTGAAGCGCTCGCTGCCAAAGTCAAGGGCAAGCCGGCCAGAATCGCATCCTATGAGGTGAAGGTGACCAAGGAATATCCGAACAAGCTGTATGACTTGACGCTGCTGCAGCGGGAAGCGAACGGCAAATATGCTTTTTCGGCTAAAAAAACGCTTGATCTCGCCCAGGCGCTTTATGAGAAGCATAAGGTGATTTCCTATCCGCGCACCAACTCAAACTATGTCACCGAACAGAATATCCCGGAAATGCATAAAACGCTCTCTGCGCTTCAGGGTACCACCTATGACGAATGGGTCAAAGGGGCCAACCGGAATCTGGTGCACAAAGGCAACAAATTCATCTGCAACCCTGCCAAGGTTGAGGATCACCATGCCATCCTGCCGACGAACCGCAAAGCATCCGGATTGAGCGCCGATGAGGCCAAGCTCTATGATCTCATAGTCCGCCGGTTTCTCTCGCAGTTCTATCCGGCTGCTGAGTATAAGGTGCACACGGTTATTACTGAGGTGGAAGGCGAAAACTTCAAGACAACGGTCAAGGAGCTTCTGAGTCTGGGCTGGAAGGTCATCTACGGCGACCAGAAGAAGGAGAAGAAGCCTGCCAAGGGCAAAGGCAAGGAGGAAGACGAGGAAGAGGAAATTGAGGTCAATGAGCCTTTCTCCATAGATCCCAATGCCGGGGTGCTCTGCAGCGATGCCGTGGTCAAAGAAAAGGATACCCAGCCGCCCAAGCACTATACCGAGGGAACCCTCTTGAAAGCGATGGAGAGTGCCGGCAAGCAGATTGAGGATGAAGAGCTGCGCGATGCCATGAAGGATTCAGGACTGGGCACGCCGGCTACCCGGGCGGCAACCATTGAACGGCTGAAGAATGTCGGTTATGTGGAGATGCAGGGTAAAAAAATAGCCATTACCCAAAAGGGCCGGACAGCGATTGAACTGATCCGCGGTGCGGGCGTCGAGCTGCTGACCTCGCCGGAAATGACCGGGCAGTGGGAGCGGCGCCTGAACGAAATCGCCAGAGGAACAGCTGCAGACAGCCAGTTCATGGCGAATGTGAAACGCTTCGCCTCTATGATTGTGGATAAGGTCCGGGTGCAGTCCCGGGCGGACAGAACCTCCTTCGAAGGCGAGACGCCTTCGCTCCGCGGCGGAGCCAAAGGACGGAGTGCCGCTGGTTCCGGCAAGCCGGGCGAAAAACCCGCGCCAAGGAAGCGCAGCGGGGAAGAAGGAAGCACAGCTGCCGTGAAGCCTGCCCGCAGCAGGCAGGCTTCAGCCGGGAATGCAGCGGATGCCGGCCCCAGGATCATTGGAGCCTGCCCGCGTCCGGGCTGCGGCGGCATGATTTTTATGGGCCGCAAAGGTTATGGCTGCTCCCATTACAAGGAAGGCTGCAAATTCGTCATCTGGAAAGAAACGTATGGCCGGACGCTTACCGATGCCCAGGTGAAGGCGCTGATCGAGAAAGGGAAGACCGGCAAGCTGAAGCTCACTGCAGAGGATGGCTCACCGCTGGAGGGCAAGCTGGTGCTGAAGAGCAGCGACACCGGACAGCTCGGGATTGAGTAAGGTGATCCACCGCCCGCCCCGGCATGTAAAGGACGGGGTGCCCATGCCATGACAAAAGAGGATGTGCCCGGCCAGCAATCATGAAGGCCGGGCACATCCTCTTTTATTTTAGTAAGCAGATACATTTACTTGTCCTTATCCGGCTCCTACCGGGCTTTAGCCAGTCCGGCATCAATCGCAGCAGTCAGACCCTCATAGGAGGAGTCAGGGAGCAGGACGCCGTCAACCATGAACTTGGGCGTGCCGTTTACTCCATAGGAGCCGGCGATTTTGAAGTCTTCCTTCACATCATACATATAGGTCTGGTTCTTAAGATCCTGCTCGAACTTGGCGTAATCAATGCCTTCGATATTCTTTTTGACGAAGTTCAGGATGAATTTCTGGGTCGCCCATATCTTGCTCTCATCCCCTTGGTTCTCGTACAGCTTATGCATATACTCCCAGAACTTCTCATTGCTCTGTTTGTAGATGGCTTCACCGGCACTGGCGGCAAGATAGGAGTCACGGTCGAGAAAGGCGTAATTCATGAAGTATAGCTGTACTTTGCCGGTATCCACATAATCCTTGATGAAGGTGTCCAGATAGGCTGCGGTCCATTTTTTGCAGGCAGGGCATTTGAAATCAGCGAATTCAATGACCTTCACCTTGGCATTTTCGCTGCCCAGATGCGGCTGCTTCTCGTATTTCAGCCCGTCAACAACGATGGTTCCTTTGACATCCGTGTAGTTCGGGAGATCGTCGAGCTCGGCCGTTTCACTGGCGGTGCCTTTGGTTGTGACAAAGACAAGGACTCCAATGAGCAGAACGAGAACGACTCCGAGCAGCATCGGCAATAATCGTCTGTTGCCCTCTGAGGTGTTGGGATTTGCTTTCTTGTTCATTGCTGACCTCCTGCGTGATATGAAATCTACTCACATAGTATAATCACACCCGCAGCAGGCTGAATATGTCATTTGTAACAAGCCATGAAGAAGCGCATCACCCGTGATTTTTGTACAGGGCAGCAGAGCGGATGACCGGCGGCACCTCGCTGATGGAGGTGATCGTCTGAACGGACTGCTGCATCTCGCGCTGGAGCTCAATGAGGTTGTAGAGCCATTCATTTTGCTGCTTCAGGTAGATGCTGTTAATGCCGGCAGTCAAGGCTGGAAGCACATCCGTACGGAGGGAATTGCCGATCATCCATGTGTTTTTGCGGTCAAAGCTATGCGTGTTCAGGATATTCTCCAGTGCCTCCACATTTTTGTGCTGGCGGATGTAGATCCGGTCGTCAAAATAAACGTCAAGCTTCATTTGTTCGATTTTGCGCTGCTGGATGGTATCATCCCCGCCGGTGTAGAGGTACAGCGCATGTCCGTCCTGCTTCAAAGTGTCCAGCGTCTCCACCATACCGGGGTAGGCCTCGACCTCCTGATCGTAGACGCTCAATCCGAGCTTCATCAGCTGTTGTTCATGATAAGGATCAGCAGGCTGATTGTATTTGGTGCAAAAGAAACGGTAGGTCGCAATGAGGGATTTCGGAAAATTATCGCTGGCGAGCCCGCTTGTGCTTACGGTTTGCACATCAATTTCTACCTGTTTGCTGCGGAATTCGGCGGTTGTCCCGCCATATTCACCAAACCATTCGGACATCAGCTCGAAATATTGCCCCAGAATAAGGTCGAAATATTTATTGCAATGCACCAGGGTGTCATCAAGATCAAAAATCACTTGCTGTGTCAAATATTTCATAATGCTCACTCCTAATAAGTATCTATGTCTGAATTATTATATACGAATATAGGACTCCAGGAACATCTGAAGTTCCGAAGCACCGTCAGGTCTGATGCTGTAGCGCTCGGTGCCTTCTCCCCGCAAATGTACCCGCAGGAGGCCGGCGACGCGCAGAATGAGCAGATGGTGCATCAGCATTTCCCTCGTTTGGCTCAGCTCCGACTGCATCTCCCACATCGTCTTAGGCTCATGGGCGATAAAGCGCAGCATACGCAGCCGGGTCGGGTCGGAGAGGGCTTTGGTTAAGCGGAGCAGCACGGTAGGCGGCTCGTCTTCACTGTCCTGAGGCACATCGACAGGATATTGTACCAGCATCAATCTTTTATAGAAGCAATAGGTATTGATCGGCCGGTTGTGGACAGTGGGCAGCAGAACTATGGTCTCCAGCTCCGGAATATCCTCGATGACCATGCCGCCGGAGGCATATTCAATGAGAGCGACGATATCCATTTTGCTCTCCAGCATTTTTTTCTCCGAGGCGTCTTCGATCATCAGCGGCAGCATCCTTTGCTCCGTATGGCGGAAATACTGGTCGTACCAGAGCCGCAGCAGCGGAGTGTAGCCGTATTTGATCCGGGCGCATTCTTCCAGGGTGAACGATTCGAAAAAAGGTGCAGTACGCTCAAAGCATTCCTCCAGCGGACAGGCCTCCAGCTCATCCAGGAATTGGGTGACCTTCGAAGCCGGGCCTCTGTTGTACGCCCATGCGTAGAGCACATCATAGTCGCTAAAGGGCCATTCGGCAGCCTGGCGCAGTACAGAAATCTGCTGCGGGGCGATGCGGCTGTCGACATCGCGGATCCAATCGGGTCCGATGTCCAGATTGGAGATCCATTTTCTGGTTACATATAACATAAAACTGTCCAGCAGTTCGTATACCGGTGATACATCAATTTCTAATTTATAGTTCACGAGCTTGCACCCCCAGGAAATCGGTCACTTCTATATATTATCTCTTGTTTTGAAGAAGGTTGTCCACTATAATGTTCGGTGTTTGCCAGGGCGTGTAAGTTTCCGTAATCTAGAAATACATAGGAGGATTCATTCGTGCCAGACAGTACCGCTACCTCTGTGAACCAGAGCAGTAAACTTAATTACTTCATTCTGATTACCGTTATTATTGCCGCGGGGCTCAGCCAAGGCTTGCTGCTGCCGGTATTATCCATCCTGCTGGAGCAAAAGGGGATCTCGTCCTCGCTGAACGGCCTGAATGCCGCCGCTCTGTATGTAGGCTCGTTCGCGATGACGCTGGTGGCGGAACGGATTCTCAGCGGGATTGGTTTTAAAAAATTGATCGCAGCCGGGGTTAGCCTTGTACTGGTGTCGCTCCTTTTATTTCCGCTGCTTCCTGGGGTCAAAGCCTGGTTTCTGCTGCGCCTGCTGGTTGGCGTGGGGGACTCGGCCATCAATTATGCTGCCCAGCTCTGGGTGCTGCTGATGACGCCTGCCGCGCACCGTGGCCGCAATCTCTCCCTGTACGGGATGTCTTACGGGCTCGGCTTCAGCCTCGGGCCGCTTGGCATAAGCCTGCTCCGGTTCGGGCAGGCGGCGCCTTTTGCGGCTATTGCTCTGCTGTTCCTGCTTGTGCTGCTCCTCGTGCTGCTCAAGCTCCCGGACTCCCGTCCGGACAAGGTAGAACATGGGGAAGGCCAGGCCCGCCGGTTCGCCCGCAGCTACAGTCTGGCATGGTATGCGCTGATCCCGGCACTTTTATACGGGTATATGGAAGCAAGCCTGAACAGCAACTTCCCGGTATACGGGCTGCGCATCGGCTTCAGCGCCAATGAGATCGCAGCACTGCTGCCGTTCGCAGGGATTGGAGGACTGCTGCTGCAGATGCCGTTAGGCATCTGGAGCGACCGTTACGGCCGGAAGAAAATTCTGATTGTCTCCGGGGTGGGCGGAGGTTTGGCGTTTGCCCTTCTGCCGCTGGCGCAAGACCGGTTCCTATGGACCCTGGCCGTGCTCATGGCAGCCGGCGGGCTTGTAGGCTCCTTTTTCTCGCTGGGCCTCAGCTATGCAGCAGATATCCTGCCGCGCAATCTGCTGCCAGCCGCCAATGTAGTTTCTTCATTCCATTACAGTTTCGGCAGTATTATCGGACCGGGCCTCGGCGGTCTGCTGCTGCAATTCGGCTGGGGCGGCGGGGTATTTCTCCTGATGGGCATTTTATATATTTTGTTCGGCCTGGCCGGGTTATTATTCTCGCCACGCCAGACGATTTGAGGTAAGATAAGAACGAGTGCTCGCATGGAATTTGATCCCGCTTTCAGAGTAAACTATAGAGTAGAGATGAAGACAGGGAGAGGCTGAACTATGATCACAGTTGAACATTTGGCCAAAGCAGTTGGGGAAGACAAAATTCCGGTACTGCAGGATATTGGCTTTCAATTAGAAGAAGGTGAATTGGTAGTGCTGCTCGGAGCGAGCGGAAGCGGGAAGTCAACGCTGCTGCGCTGCCTGGCGCTCAAGGAGAAATGGGACCGCGGCAACTTCAGGGTAGATGGAATGGATATTATGAAAAGCGCCTTTGCCGGTAAACGCAAGATCAGCCGTGAATGGGCGTACCTTGAACAGAATGCGGAGCTGAACCCGAACCGGACGGCGCTTAAGAATGTGCTGATCGGCCAGTCTTCGCAGACCCCGCTGTGGCGGATGGTGACCGGGATGGTGCGGTCGGATGATTACATGGGCGCAATGGACCAGCTTGATTTGCTCGGCCTGCTCGACAAGGCTAAGCTGAAGACCAGCCAGCTCAGCGGGGGAGAACGCCAGCGCGTGGCTATTGCCCGCGCATTAGTGCATGGAGCCAAGGTTATACTGGCAGATGAGCCGGTTACCGGCCTTGATCCCAAATCGGCGGAAAATGTGCTGGAGACACTGCGCAAACTGTGCAAGGAAACCGGGCTTACGGTCATTACCGTGATCCCGATCGAGCTGGCGGAGCGTTACGCCACCCGGATCTGGGTGCTCGATGACGGAAGAATCAAACATGATGTAAAGGGCCGCAGACTGACTTCTCAGGAGCGCGCCCGGCTGTAATGTACCGAACTGAAGGCAACCGGGAGAGAGTGATGAAGTTGAGTAGACAAGTTCTGAAGCGCCTGGCGGCGGTGTCATTGTCACTGTCTGTGCTGTCGGGCTGCACCTTCATCAGCGATCCTGTTTCGAAGATGAGGGCGCCCCAGCTGTCCGCCGATAAGGCGTCATTGAAGACAGCGATCAATACCCTGAAGCCTGCCGGCTCCACGCTGATCCGGCCGGCCAATAATGATGACAGCGCCATTTTTACAGAGGATCTGGACAATGACGGCATCATGGAGACGCTCGTTTTCTATCTGACGAAGAATGAAACGGTGCAGATTCACGGCATGATCCTGGAGAAGCACGATAAAGCCTGGGTGAAAAAGCTGGTGTTTGACGGCAATGGAACCGGACTGGACTCTGTGAATATTCAGGATGTTACAGGTGACGGCAAGCTGGATATCATTGCAGGCTATTCGCGCGGGGAAGAAAAAGGCATGGTGGTATACAGCTATTCAGACGGTGTTCTGGAGGAGATGCTGACTCAGCCCTACACCAAATATTTGCTGGACGATCTGAACGAAGATGGTATTCAAGACATCACCGTTGTGAATTTCAAACGCAATGAATTTGCCACGATTGCAACCTATCAGTACAGCGACGGGTTCAAGGTTCTGGATGAACTGGATGATCTGGATCCGTATTTTAATAATTATTACAATATTGTCTCAGGAAAAGTAGCCGAACATAAAGAAGGTATCATATTGGACGCTGCGGTTGATTCCCATTCGGCCTACTCAACCATGGTAGTGATGGAGAACAACAAGCTGCGTGTGGTTGTTCCGGGGGACGCCAGAACCTTCAAGGAGCGCAAGATTGTCAGTGAAGACATCGACGGGGACGGCATCTTGGAGATCGGTCTGCTCGAGCCTCCCAAGGGCTGGGAATACTTCGATCCGCAGACCATTCCGTATTTTAATTCCTATTATAAATGGGATGGCAAGAATGGACTTACCTTCTCCGACCAGCTGTACCAGGACCCGTCGGACCGGTTCACCCTTAACATTTTACCGAAATGGTATGAGAAGGTGACGGTTGACACCAAGTCCGTCCAGGATAAATATTTAAGGTTCATCATGCTGGACACTGGAGAGACGGTGGCTGAGGTTTCTTTCTTTACTCCTGCAGAATGGGACCGGGAGAAAAATGAAGGCTGGGAGATGCTCGGAAGCGATTTGGACAAAATTATCGGCTACCGGGGAGAACTGGAGCAGAATACAAGCGGGGGAGACAGCAACAAAATCACCTCGCCTATTGAGAGGAAGGGAATCGATGAGTAAAGTACTGATCCTGGAGGATGAAGAATCCATCCGGAGTTTTATTGTGATTAACCTTAAGCGCAACGGGTTTGAGGTGCTGGAGGCTGCAGACGGAAACGAGGCGCTGCACAAGCTGACCACGGTGCCCGATATTGATATCGCACTGCTGGATGTAATGGTGCCGGGGATCGACGGATTTGAGGTATGCAGACGCATCAGAGAGACCAATGAACGGCTGGGGATTATTTTTCTGACCGCGAAGGTTCAGGAGCAGGACAAAGTCTATGCCCTTTCGGTAGGAGCGGATGACCATGTAAGCAAACCGTTCAGCCCTACAGAGCTGATCGCCCGCATTCAATCCCTGCTCCGCCGGGTCAATGTGCACCGGGAGCAGTCAGCCAAGGTTTCTTTTCAATCCGGGCCGTTTACGCTCGACCTGATTTCCAAGCAGTTCAAACGCAGCGGAGAGGCGATTGAGCTGACCCCGACTGAATTTTCACTGGTGCAATATTTCCTGGAGATGGAGAATACCCCGCTCAGCCGTGATTCACTGCTTGATCATGTCTGGGGCAAGGAATATATGGGCGATCCCAAAATAGTGGATGTTAATATCCGCCGGCTGCGGCAAAAAATCGAAAATAATCCGTCGGAACCGGAATATCTTCAGACCGTGTGGGGTCACGGCTATAAGTGGAAAGGCCAAGGACAATGATCAAGAAGGGGATGCGCAGACAGATTGTATTGCACTATATTTTTGTCGTCTTTGTGGCGCTTCTCCTCGTTGAGGTTATATTCCTGCTGGCGATCCGGACGTATTATTACGACAGTGTCTACAGTAAAATCACAACGCATATCGGGACGGCAGAGGATTTCCTGAAATATGAGATTTCCGGAGAGCGCTCACCCAATCAACTGCAAAAGCTGCTCGATTTCTTCGAAATGGACTATACGGAACTCCAGGTGCTGACGCAGGATGGGAATATGCTGATCAGTTCCACCGGATTTCAGCCCGACCGCACCATTACGACAAGTGATGTCCCGGAAGCGGTGGGGGGGAGTGTCGGCCGCTGGGTGGGCCGCCAGCCGGGTACGAACGAAAGTGTAATGGCCGTCTCCAAGCTGGTGCATATCAACGGGCGCGAGACGTATGTCATCCGTTACGTTACCTCGATGGAAAGAATCGACAGTGATCTGCTGAACCTGACGCTGGTATCCATTGGGATTGGTTCAGCGGTTATGGCGATTGTCGTTTTGTTCAGCTTCGGTCTGGCGAATTCTATTGTCAAGCCGCTGAAGAATATCACCGCTGTCTCCGCGCAGATGGCGAAGGGCAAATTCACTACCCGCATCAAAGGCGATTACCGCTACGAAATCGGTGATCTGGCTTCGACGCTGAATTATATGGCGGATGAGATTATCCGCAGCAACCAGATCAAGGATGATTTCATTTCCTCCATCTCGCATGAGCTGCGGACTCCGCTTACCAGCATCAAGGGCTGGAGCGAAACGCTCGTATCCGGCGGTTATGATCCGGAGGAAACCAAGCTGGGTATGGAGATCATCTCCAAGGAAAGCGACCGGCTGATCGGGCTGGTGGAAGAAATACTCGACTTCTCTAAGCTGCAGCAGAATGAAATGAAGCTGTCCATGGGACGTGTGGATATCAAAGTGCTGCTGCAGGAGACCATTCTGAATATCTGGGCCAAAGCAGAGAAAAAACGGATTCACCTGCTGTTGGAATGTGACGAGACATTCTTTATCAAGGCCGATGCCAACCGGTTGAAGCAAGTGTTCCTTAATCTGGTGGACAACGCTGTGAAGTTTTCTCCCGAGGATTCAAGCATCGTCCTGTCTGCACACCGGCTGCCAGGCAGTGAACTTGCGGTTATTGTGCGGGACAGCGGGATAGGCATCAGTGAGGCCCATCTCGGCAGAGTGCGCGACCGCTTCTTCCAGGTGGATGCCCTGAATGGGGGAACAGGCTTGGGGCTCGCGATCTCACAGCAAATTGTTGAGCTGCATGGCGGCAAGCTGGAAATGGACAGCGAGCTTGGCAAGGGGACACAGGTGACTGTGATTTTGCCGATGACGGAGGAGCAGGCACCGGAAGCTTCTAAGGAAGAAAAACCGCTCTAGCCCAAACACTGGACTGGAGACAAAATAAGGGATGAGGAAACTGTCAATAACAGCTTCTTCATCCCTTATTCCGGTTGGAGCGATATTCGTTTTAAGAAGGAAGCCCTTCCGCACGCAGACGTCCGGTTTTCTCGTAGACCTCCTGCAGAAGACGGGAAGGCTGGGTCTTAATGACCGGCTTGGCGGCAACGATCTCATGCGGGCCGACAACGACGATGTTGTCCGGACTGCCCTTGATCACGGCCCCGTCCTTAATGACAGCCCCTTCACCGATAATGGCATTCTCAATCAGCACGCCACGTCCGATTCTTACCCCGGGCATAATGACACTCTGTTTCACCAGACTCAGCTTGCCGACTTCAACTCCGCCAAAGACGACCGAACGGTTCAGGCTGCCCTCCAGCAGGCAGGAATCATTCACAAGACTGTCAGCAGAAGGCAGTTGAACCCGTGGTTTATGCACCGGCTTCGTCCGGCGGGCCCGGCTGTACATCGGCCAGCGGGAGTTGTCGAGCTTGAAGCCGTTGCCTTCGTGCAGCAGATCCATATGAGCTTCCCACAGGCTGTCAACCGTCCCTACATCCCGCCAATACCCCTGAAAACGGTAGGCGAACAGAGCTTCGTTGCCATCCAGCATCGTTGGAATGACATCCTTGCCAAAATCATGGCTGGAGGCGGAATCGGCGGCATCCAGCAGCAGATGCTCCTTGAGGTATTTCCATTCAAATAAGTAAATACCCATCGAAGCAAGGTTGCTCTTAGGAACCTTGGGTTTTTCGGCAAATTCTGAGATTTTAAGCTCATCATTCACGTTCATTACCCCGAAACGGCTGGCCTGATCCCAAGGCACTTCCATAACGGAGATGGTAGCTTTTGCATTTTTGCTAATATGATAATTGAGCATTTTCCGGTAATTCATATGGTAAATATGATCCGCCGACAAAATAAGGACATGTTCTGGGTTGTGGCTGTCAATAAATTCAATATTTTTATAAATGGCATCGGCTGTTCCTGTGTAGCTGTCTCTGCCTTCAACGCCGGAGGGAAGCAGCTTCACTCCTTTGCCCGACTGGGTATGGAGACCCCATGGCTCACCTTCGCCAATATGATGATGCAAGGAATTGGCTTCATACTGAGTCAATACCCCTACAGTATCAATATTGGAATTTACACAATTGCTGAGGGGAAAGTCAATGATTCTATACTGTCCTCCGAAAGGGACTGCAGGCTTAGCCATGGTGGAAGTCAAGGGGGCGAGTCTGCGTCCTTCCCCTCCTGCCAGCAGCATGGCGATACATTCTTTTTTACTCATTTGTTATCCCTCCCATTTTTTTGTCAATGCTTGTAATATACACGCTGCGCAAGCACTTGAAACGCATAGGTGAAATATATTGCCCTGCTTCTGTAAAAATTACATTCATTACTTTCTTTATTTTTCAGAACCCGAAAATCTGCCCAAAATCATTTTCAAAACCTCCACATTCGGGTAATGTTAAAGGTGCATCCTATATACTAAGGTGGTGATGATTTGGCCAATACATCAACAACAGTTAACCTCCCGTCATCTGATGATATTTATCTGTTCCATGAGGGCACGAATTATCGCAGCTATACGATGCTGGGCGCGCACATTGCCGCTGAAGAAGGAATACCGGGCGTACGCTTTACCGTGTGGGCTCCTCATGCGACATATGTAGGACTGGCTGGTAATCATAACGGCTGGGATGGGACCGAAGACGTGGACTCGTTATATAAGATACCCGATTCAGGATTTTGGAGTCGTTTTTTTCCGGGAATGAAAGCGGGAACTTTTTACAAATACAGGATTGTGGGCCCAGACGGCTCAAACTTTCTCAAAGCTGATCCTTATGCCTTCCAGGCAGAGGTACGTCCGGCGACGGCTTCCATTGTGGCTGATCTGAACGGCTATGTGTGGGGGGATGCGGCCTGGCGCCGGCGGAGCAAGGCTCCTTATAACGCGCCTTTGAATATTTATGAAATGCATTTTGGGACCTGGCGCCAGAAGGAAGACGGCGGATTATACACTTACCGGGAGATGAGTGAGCTGCTGATTCCCTACTTGGCCGAAATGAGCTATACCCATGTTGAGTTCATGCCGCTGGCCGAGCATCCCTACGATTTATCCTGGGGCTATCAAGGCACAGGCTATTTTGCTGCAACCAGCCGCTATGGAAAACCGCAGGATTTGATGTTTCTGATCGACAAGCTGCATCAGGCAGGGATTGGCGTGCTGCTGGACTGGGTGCCGGCTCATTTTGCCAAAGATGCCCATGGTCTGAGAATGTTCGACGGAACGCCGCTGTATGAATACGCTGACCCCATGCTGGCGGAGAAGCCGGGCTGGGGGACATTGTCTTTTGATTTCAGCAAACCGGAAATTTCCTCCTTTCTGATATCGAATGCGCTGTTCTGGTTCGAGATGTTCCATATTGACGGGATGCGGGTAGATGCGGTCACCAGTATGCTCAGACTGGATTTTGAGAAGAAAGGGCATGAGTACCGCAGAAATGCCAACGGGGGGCTGGAGAATCTGGAAGCCATCCAGTTTATCCAGCGGCTCAATAAGACGATTTTTCATTATTATCCCAAAGCGTTGATGATGGCAGAGGAGTCCAGCGCCTGGCCGGGGGTGACAGCACCGGTGCATGAGGGGGGACTGGGGTTCAACTACAAATGGAACATGGGCTGGATGAATGACACACTCGGCTACATAGAACATGATTTCGGGGCAAGGCCCTATCATCACAATTTGCTGACCTTTCCCATCTGTTATGCCTACTCCGAAAATTACACCCTTCCGCTGTCCCACGACGAGGTGGTGCATGGCAAGAAGTCGCTGCTGGACAAAATGCCCGGCACCTATGAGCAGAAATTCGCCGGACTTCGCCTGCTTCTGGGCTACCATATCAGCCATCCCGGCAAAAAGCTCCTGTTCATGGGAGGAGAGTTTGGCCAGTTTATCGAATGGAAGGATCAAGACCAGCTGGATTGGCTGCTGCTCGATTATGAAAGCCACCGCCGGATGCTGGCGTTCACTGCAGCGCTGAATAAGCTCTACGTGAATGAAAAAGCGCTGTGGGAGCTTGACCATGAGCTGGAAGGATATCAGTGGATCGATGCCGATGACAGCGGCCAGAGTATCGTTTCCTATATCCGCAGGGGCAAAAGGCCTGTCGATACGCTGCTCATTATAATCAACTTCCAGCCGGTGGAGCGGCAAATGTACCGGCTCGGAGTCCCGCGTCCGGGGACATATGAAGAGCTGTTCAGTTCCGAAAATACGGACTTTGGCGGTTCCGGTGTGCATAACGCCCCGATGAAGAGCAGCAAAACAGAATGGCACAACCAGGTGAACAGCATTGAACTGACCATTCCTCCGCTAAGCTTTCTGGTGCTGAAAAAAGCAGGCCGCAAGGCGGTAAAATAGGAATCGCAGTCCATACACATAAGGGGGATTTCGAGAGATGAAGGTTTTATTTGCTGCAGCCGAAGCTCATCCGTTCGTCAAAACAGGAGGGCTGGCCGATGTCATTGGAGCTTTGCCCAAAGCGCTGAAAGGCGAAGGTGTGGATGTGCGGGTCATTTTGCCGAAATACAGGGGAATTCCGGAGAAATTTGTCTCACAAATGGAGCATGTTGCGGCTCTGACAGTGCCGGTCGGCTGGCGTAACCAATATTGCGGCATTGAACGGATTGTATATGACGGCATTCCCGTTTACTTTATCGATAACGAATATTATTTTGGGCGGGATGGCATTTACGGTTACATGGACGATGGAGAGCGTTTTTCGTTTTTTAACCGGGCGGTGCTGGAGTGTCTGGAGACGCTTGATTTCCAGCCTGATGTGCTGCATTGCCATGACTGGCATGCCGCAGTGATCCCGATGCTGCTGCAGGCCCATTACCGCCATAACCCGTTTTACAGTGAAATCCGGACCGTATTTACCATTCATAATCTGCTGTATCAGGGAGTATTCCCTTACTCCGTGCTCGGTGAGCTGCTGGGTCTGGATGACAGCTATTTCCTGGGCGTTGAGTATTACGGCAATGTGAATTTCATGAAGGCGGGCATCGTCTACAGCGATCACATCACTACCGTCAGCCCGACTTATTCTGAAGAAATCCGTACAGCATATTACGGCTATGGACTGGATGGTCTGCTCTCCTCACGGGCGGATAGTCTGAGCGGGATTGTTAACGGCATTGACACCAAGATCTACAATCCGGCCAGCGATCCGCAGATCTATACCCGCTACCGTACCAATCTGGCCAAAAAAGCGGAGAATAAAATTGCCCTTCAGCAGGAGCTGGGACTGCCGGTGGCCCCATACATTCCGCTGGTTGCGATGGTCACGCGTCTCGTCGACTCCAAAGGCCTGGACCTGCTAACCCGTGTGCTGGATGAGCTGCTCTATTATGATGATATTCAATTTGTCCTGCTGGGGACCGGGGATGAAGTCTATGAACGCTGGTTCCGGGAGGCCCAGTGGCGTTACCCGACCAAGCTGTCCTCGCAGATTCTGTTCAGTGACGCGCTGTCCCGCAAAATTTATGCAGCAAGCGATCTGTTCCTCATGCCGTCCAAATTCGAGCCTTGCGGGATCGGCCAGCTCCTGGCCCTGCGTTACGGCAGTATTCCGGTCGTCCGGGAAACCGGGGGGCTGAATGATACCGTTCATGCCTACAATGAGGTAACCGGAGAGGGCAACGGCTTCACCTTCAAGGATTACAACGCCCACGACATGATGTACACGCTCCGCCGGGCGGTATCCTTCTACCACAAGCCCGAGCACTGGAAAAAAGTGACCAAAAATGCGTTTGCCGGTGATTACAGCTGGAATGTATCAGCACAGCAGTATATGGAAATCTATAACCGCATTTTGGAATACGTATAGAACAGCAGCCTTATAAAGGCAGAGAAAAGGACGTTTGGCAGATCAGAAGATCTTGCTGAACGTCCTTTGTGCTAATCAGGACAACTTTGGATTTCTCAAATGATATAAGCAGTGGAGGAAAGTAGGGCTCCATTTACGGAGTGTAGCGGACAGAGGAGCTTTATTTTGCGGAAAAGTCTGCTTTTCGGCGGATTCAGACTAACCACACGATGTGGGCAGAGTTGCGCAGGCCGGTTGACCCGGAAACAACGGCAGAAATGCTGATGTTGAAGCGGAGCAGGCTGGTTGGCCTGGAAACAGCGGCAGAAATGCCGTTGTTGAAGCGGCGATGCCAGTTTGCCCGTATCTTGGAACCTATAGAGGTGAGGGATCAGGCGGTCTAGATATCCTGATTCCCACTAGCGCCTGCTCACCAGCTTCTTCGCAAGTTTTAGTTGGAAAAAGGGAGCTTAATTCTCCCCAAAATCAAGAATTATGAGATTTAAGTGGAAAATGGGAACTTAAATGGCCATATTCCCTCTTTAGGGACGAGATGAGCTGAATTAGTTACCCTTTTTCCACTTAACCTGCGGAGAATAGGGTGCCGGGGCAGATTAGTTTCCTTTTTTCCACTTGGAGTTGCCGAAGGGCTCATGGGGAGGCATACGGTATCTTGTTGAGGAAGCCGAAGGCGTTGCTGCTTGTTTTAACCCAAGTCCCGGCTGAGAATCCGGTACCCGAAAGGGTCGAGCGAGATATGCATCATTCCTTCTTCCGGTGCAACCGGGTCTCCGGTCAAGGCATCCTGCCAATCATCGGTTTCCATCGGGTGGCTGAGGATGCGGGGCACCGGCGAATTGTTCATCCATACGGTAAAATGAATCACTTCATCCGCACGCTCATAGACGATGCACGGGTCATTCTCACACGCCTGCAGGATACGGAAGCGGCCTTCACGCAGCGCTTTGTTGTGCTTGCGCAGGGCAATCATCATCTTATAGAAGTCATACAGCTCGCGGTCCTGGCTTGCTTCATCCCATTCCATACACTTGCGGCAATCGGGATCTTCATGGCCTGTAAGACCAATTTCATCACCATAATAAATACAAGGAGTCCCCATAAAAGTAAAAAGAAAAACAACGGCCAGCTTGAGCCTCCGCTTGTCTTCACCCACTACCGTCAACAGCCGGGGGGTATCATGGCTGCCCAGCATATTGAAGACCACTTCATTGGTCTGCTGCGGATAACGCATGAGTAGGGCACCGATCCGGTGTCCGAAGGTAATGCCGTCCATGCCCCCGTTGAAGAATTCCAATACCGTCCCGGAAAAAGGATAATTCATCACCGAATCGAACTGGTCGCCCAGCAGCCAGGTTAAGGAATCACTCCAAACTTCACCCACAATATAGGCTTCCGGATTGGCTGCTTTGACCACTTTGCGGAAATCACGCCAGAAATGATGATCCACCTCATTAGCAACGTCCAGCCGCCAGCCGTCCGCTTTGATTTCCTTGATCCAGTATTCGGCCACCTCCAGCAGGTAGGTTTTTACCTCATGATTAGCGGTGTTGAACTTCGGCATATTGCCAAAAAAACCGAAGGTGTCATACGCAGGAATACCGTCGACAATTTCGGCCGGGAAGGAGTTGATATGGAACCAGTCCTTATATACGGAGTACTCCCCCTTCTCCAGAACATCCTGAAACGGCGGAAACTGGTCGCTGCAATGATTGAACACGGCGTCCAGCATCACGCGGATTCCTCTTGTGTGGCATTCCCCGACAACGGTTTTGAGCAGCTCATTATCGCCAAAATGAGGATCGACCCTTTTATAATCCACGATATCGTATTTATGGTTGGAAGGGGAAACGAACAGAGGGGTAAAATAAACGGCATTGATCCCGAGTTCCTGCAGATCGTCCAAATGGTCCAGCACGCCCTGCAGATCTCCGCCAAAAAAATTATTCAGCTGCGGCGTCCCGCCCCATGGCTCTGTCCCCTCCGGGTCATTCGATGGATCGCCGTTGGCGAACCGCTCCGTCATGATCTGGTAGAACACCGCATCCTTGGCCCAGTTCGGCACCTGGAACAAATCGATTTGGTGTATGTAGGGGAACTCATAATAGTGGTTGGGGGGAGCCGGGTATTCCGTCCGGATACCGTTGTCAAGCAGATATACACTTTCATTGCCTTTGCTCACACGGAAGGTGTAGCTTAGACGCTTATATTTAGGCCGGACCGCAGCTTCCCAGTAATCGAACTTGTCGTCCGAGGCTGCTTTGTCCATCATGATATCGTAAGAGGTGTCTTTCCAATTGTACTTATCCCCGGTAAGCGCGGCTACACAGTCCACATCATCCCGTTTGGTGCGAACACGCAGATGTATAGTCTGTGCATCGTAGGCATAAGCCCATTTGTCACGGGGAACATGGTACATAGCTTCCAAAAGCATGATTGCACCTCCTAAAAGTTTTGTGAGCTTTGGCATCCAGAGATTGCTTCGTACAAAACTTGCTTCGTAAGCATAGGCTTAGTTTTGTGAGCATTGGCACCCAGAGATTGCTTCGTACAAAACTTGCTTCGTAAGCATAGACTCCCTGAATCACTCAGTCATAACTCCTGCTTCAAATGCATAAGCTAAGGTTTTGTGGGTCTTTTAGCATGTTAATACCCCCCACTGTGAGCGCATGAACCATTTTGTTATTCCGGGATCAATTGGAGATAGTACATAGTATATACTTTGTTAAAAAGGATGTGCAAAATGAAAGGGTAAAAGCTGTCAAGCATCAGCGTGAGTTTCTGCCGCAATTTTACAGTCTTTGTCACAAATTTGTCTTTGCATATTCATGCGTGTTGATTTATAATAAATCGGTCAATGGCACAACTAGAGAACTTAAAGAGAATAGGGGAGATATGCAGATGAACAAATGGGGTAAACTTTCATTAGGGATGCTGCTCGTAGCAGGCCTTATGACCGGATGCGGCAACAATAACAAAGAAAATAACGCAGCTACAGGCAACAGTGCGAATACCAATAGCAGCGCTGCGACTAAGACGCTTACACTGGGAACCAGTGCCGATTTTCCTCCATATGAATTCCACAAAGTGGTGGACGGCAAGGATACCATCGTGGGCTTTGACATCGAGATTGCCAAGCAAATCGCTGCGGATATGGGAGCTAAGCTGGAGATCAAGGATCTGGCTTTCGATTCCCTGCTGAATGAGCTCTCAAGCGGCAGAGTGGATATGGTGATTTCGGGACTAAGTCCAACACCGGAACGGGAAAAGGCGGTAGGCCTGTCGGATATTTACTACAAAGCCGAACAAGCGGTGGTTGTGCGAGAAGCCGACAAAGATAAGTTTGCGACGATGGATTCCTTGAAAGGGATGAAGCTGGGCGTGCAGACCGGATCGATTCAGGAAGACATTGCCAAAGGGATTGAAGGCGCGCAGCTCACTTCACTGGGCAAAATTTCTGAAATCGTGCTGCAGCTGCAGTCCAACCGTGTGGATGCTTCGATCATGGAAGGTCCGGTAGCCAAATCCTTTGTAAAGAACGTCAAGGGGCTGGCCATCACAGATGCCAAACCTGAGGTAGAGGATGACGGATATGTGATCGGTGTGAAGAAGGGCAACGACGAATTGCTGGATCAGGTGAACAAGACCCTGGCCCGTCTGAACTCTGAAGGCAAAATCGATGAGTATGTTGCAGCCGCAAGCGAGCTGGCCGAGAAGTAATTCCCGGGCACTTGAAGTGATCTGAAGTAGTTTAACCCCTGCAGCCGCTGCTGCAGGGAAGGCTTAAATAATTGGGAGCGATCTGAAAATGGCGGTGTTCCGCTGTTTTCTATTTTTTTGCAGACAGGAGGTTATGCCACAAATGAATGTATTCGATATCGCCTATGAGTACCGCAATTTTTTTCTTTCCGGCTTGAAGTACACTTTGCTGTTGGCTGTGCTGGGGGTATTTTTCGGTTTTGTGCTTGGGATTATTGTGTCCCTGCTGCGGATGTCCAAATTGTGGATTCTGCGTTTTATCGCGACGGCCTGGGTGGAATTCCTGCGCGGCACACCGATGCTGGTGCAGCTGTTCTTGATCCATTACGGGCTGCCGGAGTTTGGCCTGGAGTTTACACCGATCCAATCCGGGGCCATTACACTGACCATTAACAGCTCCGCCTATCTGGCGGAGATCTTCCGTGCCGGCATCCAAGGGGTGGACCGTGGACAGGTCGAAGCAGCGCGTTCGCTCGGCATGCGGCAGGGGATGACCATGCGCTATATTGTTCTCCCCCAAGCGATCAAAAACGTGTTGCCCGCCATCGGCAATGAGTTCATTACGATCATTAAAGAGTCTTCGATTGTGTCCATGATCGGGGTGGCAGATCTGCTCTTCGAGGCAAGATCCGTAACAACCATAACCTATGAGGGGCTGAATCCCTTAATTGTGATCGCCGTGATGTATTTTGTTCTTACATTCACCTTGTCGAAGGTGTTGGGCATATTGGAAAGGAGGCTGAACACGGATGATCGCCGTTAACAACCTGCACAAAAGTTTTGGCAAACTGGATATTCTGAAGGGCATCGATCTGCAGATTCACAAAGGTGAAGTGGTTGTCGTTATCGGCCCCAGCGGCTCGGGCAAAAGCACCTTCCTGCGCTGCCTCAATCTGCTGGAGCAGCCTACAGGCGGCGAAATCACCTTTGAAGGGGAGTCAATAACTGGCAAGAAGCATGATATTAACGTGACCCGGGAAAAAATGGGCATGGTCTTCCAGCAGTTCAACCTGTTCCCCCACAAAACCGTATTGCAGAATATTATGCTGGCCCCGTTGAAAGTGAAAAAGCAGCAGGCATCCGAAGCGGAGAAAATTGCCCTTGAGCTGCTGCAAACCGTCGGTCTTGCTGACAAACGCGACGCTTATCCGGCCCAGCTCTCCGGCGGACAAAAGCAGCGGATTGCCATCGCGCGGGCGCTTGCCATGCAGCCGCATGTGATGCTGTTCGACGAGCCCACTTCGGCGCTTGACCCGGAAATGGTCGGTGAGGTTCTGGAGGTCATGAAGAAGCTGGCGGAAGACGGCATGACGATGGTCATTGTTACCCATGAGATGGGTTTTGCCCGTGAAGTAGGCGACCGCATCCTGTTCATGGACGGCGGCGTTATCGTGGAGCAAGGCGATCCTTCACAGGTATTCGGCAATCCGCAGCATGCACGGACCAAGGATTTTTTAAGCAAAGTCCTATAGCACAGCCCTTTTGCGGCCCCGAATCTTATTCGGCGGCCGTTTTGCTTTTGCCTGGGGAGAAATGGGTGTTATAGTATATAGATGGCCAATCAACTTGAAAAGGAGTACATACAGATGAGAGATGATCTTTGCCGGATTGGCATCATTGATATTGGTTCCAACTCCATTCGCCTTGTGATCTATGATACGACGCCGGAAGGAGGCTACAAAATCATCAAGGAGTGCAAATACTCCGCTCGTCTGAGTGAGAAAATTACCAGGGACGGCAGGCTGGAGCGGAAGGACATGGATAGGATTGTGCCCGTCCTTCATCAGTTCAAGGAGATTTGCAGCGAGTCCGAGGTCGACAAAATCCGTGCCGGTGCCACTGCGGCGATCCGCAATGCGGCGAATTCAACGGAGATCATCTCCTACCTTTCGGAGGCATCGGAGATCCATATTGAAGTCATCAGCGGCCACCAGGAGGCCTACTTTGGATTTCTGGGCGTTATCAACGCCTTTGATGTTCAGGATGGCTTTGTGATAGATATCGGGGGCGGAAGCACGGAGATCACCTTGTTCCGGGGACGGCGCTACCAGCAGAGTATTTCCTTTCCGTTCGGTGCGGTGAATACGAATCTGATGTTCGGCCACCATGGCAATTGGAACAATGATCAGATACGCAAGCTTCAGGCCTATGTGACCGGGAGGCTGGTGGAGCATGATTGGCTGAACAGCGGGCCGGGATTGCCGCTCTACGGGCTTGGCGGGACACTGCGCTCCCTCGGAAAGCTGGACCAGAAGATGCGGGATTATTCGCTGCCGAATTCACACGGCTACACTCTTTCCGGCGAGACCATTGATAAATTTATGGAGACGCTGCCTTCCATTCCGTATGAGAAACGCAAAGATTTGGACGGGCTCTCCAAGAGCCGGGGGGATATTATCGTCTCCGGGCTGATTATATTTCATACGGTGTACCGGTATATCGGCGCCAGCCGGGCCGTAATCAGCGGGGAAGGCCTGCGGGAAGGCATGCTGCATGACCTGCTCGATCCCGGGCAGCCTGTGCGCGACAGCGCCCTGGAATTCAGCCTGAACACGATAATCCGCTTTGATATCCGCACCTCGAAGCGGCATCTGGACCATATCTACAAGCTGGCGGTGAGCCTTTTTGACGCCTTTGATGCAGAAGGGGACCGGGACGAGCAGCGGATGCTGATCTATGTGTCAGTCATGCTGCACCGGACCGGCTCCAATATCAATTATTATCAATCCAAGCGGCATACGCGGTACTGGCTGATGAATTCCCCGATCCGCGGGCTTACACACCGCCAGCTGATTCTGGGAGCATTGATTGCCTCTTACAGCACCAAAAGCCGGAAGCAGAAATTGTCCCAGACTCACAAGGACATTTTGCTGGCTTCCGACGAGGAATGGATTCATAAGCTCGGTACTCTGGTACAGCTAAGCATTGCTCTGGACAGTACCGAGATTGGCATTGTAAGCGGGCTGGAGGCCCGCCTGCACGGCAATACGCTTGATCTGGAGCTGCAGGGTGCAGGCGAACTCCTTATCGGGCTGGAGGACATCGAGAACGCCCTCAAAGCGTTCAGGAATGTTTGGGGGTTGAAGGTAAAGCTCGGCTTCCCTTCCAACGCGTAACCTCCATAGCAGCGAATTGGCTCCGGAAAGGGGCCTTTTTGTCGTCTGCACGTTCATAATATCCGTTCGGCTGCAGAAAGCTGGATTTCACATTATCCTTGAGGGTGATCTCAAGAATCTTGACAATCTGCTTGCGGATTACAGGGTCCTTCACCGGGCACATCAGTTCAATGCGCCGCGTCAGATTGCGCGTCATCCAATCGGCGCTGGACAGGTAGACCTCAGGATTGCCGCCATTCTCGAAATAATAGATCCGGGAATGCTCCAGGAAACGGTCGACAATACTGCGGACCGTGATCCGCTCGCTAAGGCCTTCTATCCCCGGCCGCAGGCAGCAGACGCCGCGCACAATCAGATCAATAGGCACGCCTGCCTGGGCGGCACTGTACAGATTGTCAATGACCTCCTGGTTCGACAAAGAGTTCATTTTGGCGATGATCCGGGATGGACGCCCGGCAGCGGCATGTTCGGCTTCGCGCAGAATCAGCTTTTGCAGCGACAGGCTCATGTTGGTCGGAGCCACAACGAAGGCATTCCAGTCATAATTGGCCGAATAGCCGGTCATCTGGTTGAACAGTTCTGAAGCATCCAGACCAATCTCGCTGTTCGCTGTGAACAGGCTGAGGTCCGTGTAGGCTTTGGCCGTGCTGTCATTGTAGTTGCCTGTTCCCACATGCACATAGCGGCGCAGTTCAGGCCCTTCCTGGCGGACAATAAGCGTGATCTTCGCATGGGTCTTCAGGCCGACCAGCCCGTACACGACATGGCAGCCGGACTGCTCCAGCTTGCGCGCCCAGGCGATGTTGCGCTCCTCGTCGAAGCGTGCCTTCAGCTCGACAACGACAGTGACCTGCTTGCCGGATTCAGCGGCGACTGCGAGGGCACTGATCAGCGGAGAGTTTCCGCTGACACGGTACAGCGTCATTTTTATTGCCATGACCTGCTCATCTTCCGAGGCCTGCGTAATGAAATCGGTCATCGCATCAAAGGATTCATAAGGATGGTACACCAGTACATCGCGTTCGCGCAGCACCTCGAAGAAATCCTCATTCTCATCAAACTCCGCAGGATAGAGCGGTTCAATCGGCGCATCATGCAGGTAGCTGAAGCCCTTCAGGCTGCCGGCGAAGCCGCGCAGGAAACCAAGATCCAGCGGCCCGTCAATCTCAAAGACAAAATCCTCAAGCTCGAATTCAGCCTGCAGCTGCTCCAATGCATAAGGGTGGATTCCTTTTTGGACCTCCAGACGGGCAGGGACGCCCCGCCGCCGTTTGCGCAGCTCTTTTTCAATCTCCTCAAGCAGGTCCTCCGCACCTTCCTCGTCAATCGTCAGGTCGGAGTTGCGGGTTAAGCGGAATTCGCTTACGGCAACGGGATCGTAGCCGCTGAACAGAGTCTGGATATGATGGCGGATTACGTCTTCTATAAAAACAAACTGCCGTTTTTTGCTGTTGGAACGGTGGGGAAGAGGAATGCATCTCGGCAGATTGGAAGGGATCTGCAGAATCGCAAAATAAGGCTCTTCCTCCTGGCTGTCCTTGCGTGTCAGCACGACGGCAAGATAGATGAACTGGCTGTGCACCAGCGGAAAGGGACGGCTCTGATCTACCGCCATGGGTGTCAGGACAGGGAAGATAATGTCCCGGTAATATTGTTCAATGGACAGCTCCTGTGCCGGTGTCAGGTCCTCATAATTCACAAACACGATGCCTTCCTTGTGCAGACTGCGGGAGATGTCACGGAATGTCCGGTATTGATCGGCAATAATTTTGCTGACCCGCTTGATGAGGCGTTTATAAAGACCGGAGGGGGTATAGCCGGTAAAGTCCTTTTTAGTATAACCGGCCCGGATCTGATCCTGAATCCCTGCCACGCGGACACTGATGAATTCATCCAGATTGCTGGACACAATCGCCAGGAATTTGGCCCGCTCCATCAGGGGATTGTCCGGATCCTGCGCCTCCTGGAGTACGCGGCGGTTAAATTCGATCCAGCTTAAGTCACGGTTCAGGTAGGCGGTTGCCGGGCTGGTATGGTTGTTCTTTTTTTCTTCTTCGTTCACGTTCATGGACCCTCCAAGTGCTTCAATGTCTTTGTGTTCTTCTATCATTCTACTATTTGCTAAAGAGAGAAATGTTAAATCTGTGTAAAATCTGCGGGGAATTTGTACCGGCTTTTTTGCAAAAGTATGAATTATTGAAATAATCCATTAATAATATGTTATCTTTTGACTGTTTGGTAACGCTTCAAAATGCCATTTCTGTCAGTTTGGTAACAATTTCATAGGCAATGGTTACAAAATTGTGATATATTCATTACTGTTAGTTTTACAAACCAACACATCAGGGCAAATACAAGGTACATACGTCCGGAGTTACTGTGTAGCAGGAAGAGCGGGACACCCCCATCGGACTGCGATAATAATGAAGGAGGATATTATGAAAATCAAGTTTGGAGCGGCTGCAGCACTGGCTGCAGCGCTAGGAATCAGCACATTGGTGCAAGCAGCACCTGTTCAGGCAGACAGCGTACATATCGCAGGAGAAGCTACTACCTATTATACCTTATCCAATCATTATGGCATAAGCATGGATAAGATTATGGACGCCAATCCCAATATTGCAGCCAATAATATTTATCCGGGCCTGAAGCTGGCCATTCCGGGCATTGTGAAGACACAGGCCGTAGCGGTTGCCGAACCTGCAGCCAAGGCATTCGGGGAAGCCTCCCTTTTAAGTGTAGAGCCGCAGACCAGCACCGTTCAGGCCTGGGGTAAGGAATACAGCTATGACAAAGTGCTTCAGGTCAAAGCAACGGCGTATTCTTCAGCAATCAGCGAGAACGGCAAATGGGGAGCCGTTGACTATTTCGGCAATCCGCTGAAGCTGGGCACGATTGCAGTCGATCCCAGTGTGATACCGCTTGGCACAAAGATGCTCGTAACCGGCTATTCCCATCCGGGTTTGCCCAAGCAGGCGTTCGTTGCTACTGCAACCGACATGGGCAGTGCGATTAAGGGAAACCGCATTGACATCTTTATCCCCGGCAGCCAAAGCTATGTTGCGGACTTCGGGTTCCAATATGTGCAGCTGTATATGATCGAATAGGCTCTAAACTGAAAAGGAAACGAAGCCTGCCGAAGCCCGGCAGTCTCCGTTTCCTTTTTTTGTGTCAAAGAAGAGGTCTGCTGTTTATTTTTCTTGGCTGATCTGAAGCATCTGGGGGACGGTAACGAAGGTATAGCCTCTTTTGCGCATGATATTGATCACTTCCGGCAGTGCTTGGATAGTTCCACGCAAATCGCTGCCCCGGCCTCCTCCGCCATGCTGAAGAACGATGGCCCCTTTGCCGGCGCCCGCAATGATATTATTCCGCACCTGTGATTTGCGCAGTCCCTTCCAGTCAAGTGAGTCCACATTCCAGTTCACCAGCTTGTAGCCGTGGGCTTTAACCCATTTCAGCTGCGGTTCACTGATGTCCCCATAGGGCGGGCGGATCAGCCGGGGTTTATAGCCGGCCGTGGTTTTGATGATATTTTCAGTGCGGATAATCTGTGTGCGGAATGCATTTACGCTGATTTTGCTGAACTCCGGATGGTTGTAGGAATGATTGCCGACGGTGTGGCCTTCCCTGATCATCCTGGCCACAAGCTCCGGGTGCTTCTCAGCCCGGCTGCCCACAATAAAAAACGTGGCATGTACATGGTACCTGCGCAGAACGTCCAGCACCTGCGGCGTGAAACGGGGGTCCGGCACATCATCGAATGTAAGGGCGATTTGTTTCCGGTGCGGCCCACGGGTCTTAATCGTTTCAGGATATTTGCGCAGCAGTTGGCTGAGGGTAAGTGTTTTGGAGCGTTTTTGCAATGGTGCTGCACTTCGGGAAGAAGAACCTGCGGGGATGGCTTGATCTTCCTTTGGAGTTGCCCCGGATTTCTGGCTGCTGCCCAGTTGGAGAATCTGCCCGGGAATCTCCGGAGAGGCGGCGGCACGCTCACTGGAGGACACAGGAATGTGCAGTGTTATGCAGATCCCCCCCAGAATGAGCAGCCTTAGGCTCATCTGCAGACATTTCATCCAGTCATACCTCCTTTTCGTATGGATTACTCCCTGACTTCTAACTTACCTTGTTATCCCCAGCCGCAGGCAGAATTATGCTGAATCTCCATGCCTCCAATGCCGGAAATACGTGTATACTACATTTGACGGGGAAAAAACCTGTCTATTATGAGAACGCAGCGGGAAGGAAGGAATGGAAATGCCGGATTTATTTGCACCCTATGATTTAAAGGCCCTGTCCTTAAAAAATCGAGTTGTAATGCCCCCCATGTGCCAATACGCTGTAGTCAAGCAGGACGGAATCCCAAATGACTGGCATTTCGTTCATTATGTCAGCCGGGCTGTGGGCGGTACCGGATTCATTATTGTAGAGATGACCGGAGTTCATCCTGATGGCCGGATCACCAATCAAGATACGGGGATCTGGAGCGATGGGCATATTGAAGCTTACCGGAGACTGACCGATGCGGTACATACTCAAGGCGCCAAGATTGCCATCCAGCTTGGCCATGCCGGCCGCAAGGCTCAGGATGCGGAGCCGCCCGTTGCACCGTCGGCCATTCCATTCGACGCCAAGTCCAAGACACCCCGTGCACTCGGCACAGAAGAAATTGCCGGGCTGATAGAGGCCTACCGTGAAGGGGCACGGCGGGCAGTGGAAGCCGGCTTTGATACTGTTGAGCTTCACGGGGCCCACGGGTACCTGATTCACCAGTTTCACTCGCCGCTGACCAACGTCAGAGAGGACGAATATGGTGCAGACCCGTTTCTGTTCGGCGAACAGGTGACCCGTGCCGTACGTGAGGTGCTTCCTGTTGAAATGCCGCTGCTAATGAGAGTATCCGCCAAAGAATACGTCGAAGGCGGATATGATGAAGACTATGCGCTTGAGTTCTGCCGCCGCTATAAGGCTGCTGGAGTGGATATGTTCCATGTGTCTTCAGGAGGCGAAGGACCCATTGGATCCAATGGCGGTCCTAATGCAGGACCGGCATACCAGGTCGGTCTTGCCGAGTTCATCCGCAGCGGACTCCAGGTTCCTGTGATTGCAGTTGGGCGCCTGGAATCCTATGAGGAGGCCCAAGCGATTGCCACGGAGGAGAAGGCGGAGCTTGTTGCCGTGGGCCGGGGAATGCTGAGCGACCCTTATTGGGCGCTGCACGCCGAAGAGGCGCTCGGCGGAATAGATAAAGCGAATGTGCCAAAGCCATACGAACGCGGGGTCTGGAAGCAAAAATAGACAATTAGGAATGTGAACTTTGTCACAGATTTTAAGTTCCTTCTAAGGCATGGTTAATAAGATTAAATTTGAAGGAGCTTGATAACGTGGCGACGGTGATTAGTAACGAGCGGCTGGCAGATGGAGTGTATCACCTTCGGGTCGAAGGGGATTACGGTGGTGCAATGGGGCAATTCTACATGTTGCGGGCATGGGGAGCCTTTCCGCTGCTGTCAAGACCGCTAAGCATACATCAAGTGAACGATAACGGTGTGGAATTTCTGTATCATGTGGTGGGTGAAGGAACGAAGATTTTTGCTGAACTGAAGCCCGGAGATTCCCTGGAGCTTGAGGGGCCTTTTGGCAGCGGATTTCCGGCTGTGGATGGCAAAGTTGCTCTAGTGGGCGGGGGAATCGGGATCGCCCCTCTGTACTACTGTGCGCAGGAGCTGCCGGGCAGCGATATTTATCTGGGCTTCAGCCGTGAGGCGTTCCGCACGGAGGCTTTTCGCCCTCTGGCCGCTGAATTGACAGTCAACGTAGGCGGCCTGGTGCTCGATAGCGTCGACTTTACAAGCTATGACCATATCTTTGTCTGCGGGCCGCATCCGATGCTGAAAGCTGCGCAGCTGAAGGGGATCGCTGCACAGGCAGCCGGCAAAAGACCAAATGTGTATCTGTCCCTGGAGAACCGCATGGCTTGCGGAATCGGCGCCTGTCTCGTGTGCAGCGTCTCCTGCCGTGACGGACAGCGCAAGGCTTGCGCAGACGGTCCGGTATTCAATGCGGAAGAGGTGATCTTCCATGATTAATATGAATGCTAACATAGCGGGTGTTCATTTCAAGAACCCGATCATCATGGCCTCCGGAACCTTTGGTTTCGGCCGTGAATACAGCAAGCTGTATGATGTATCCCTGCTGGGGGGTATCTCCGGCAAAGGCCTTACCCTTCACCCTAAGGCAGGCAATCCCGGTGTGCGTGTCTATGAGACAGCTTCCGGCATGCTGAACAGCGTGGGGCTGGAGAATCCGGGGGTAGAAGCGTTCCTCGCCAAGGAGCTTCCTTATTGGGAGACGCTGGATACCGCACGTTTAGTGAACCTAGGGGGTAACACGCTGCCAGATTATGTGCTGGGGGCCGAACTGATTCAGCGGGATGCCGAGGCGCGCAGCGCTGCCGGCAAACCTGCGGTGGATATGATTGAGCTGAATATTTCCTGTCCGAACGTCAAAGAAGGCGGGATAGCCTTTGGTGTAAAAACACCTGCTGCACAGGAGGTGGTGCGTGCTGTAAGAGCGGCAACCAAGCTTCCGCTCGCAGTGAAGCTGTCCCCGAATGCCGAAGATATCGCGGAGATGGCCGAAATGTGCCAGGAGGAAGGCGCTGACGCGATTTCGCTGATCAATACGATCTCCGGCATGAAGATCGATGTCCGCCGCCGCCGCAGTGTATTCAATAATCTATATGCCGGATTGTCCGGTCCTGCAATCAAACCGGTGGCGCTCCGAATGGTGCACCAGGTGGCGAAGCGGGTATCCATACCGGTGATTGGCATGGGGGGTATTACCTCCGCTACAGACATCGTCGAATTCATCATGGCCGGAGCAACGGTGATTCAGGTGGGCACCTATAACTTCATGAATTTGCGTGCAGGCAGCACGCTTGTAGAAGAGCTGCAGCAGTTCATGATCGAGGAGAACATATCGTCGCTGGAGGAAATCCGCGGTATCATCTAAATATAGGCAAAGATTTGTGGCTAGGTCTTCTCTTCCTGAGATAACTTCGTGTACTATGGTTAATATAATGGGAAAGGGGAGTAACAATGTCTTCTTCAGAGCTTCATCCCGGTGATATTGAACTGTCAGCTATCGAGGTGGGCCGGGACCTGCTGCTGCTGATTGGCGGAGGCGTCCGGCATATTGGCGCCGCCAGTACTGCTTATATGGAGGAAGGGAACGTCAAAGTATCCACGTCGGCGGTTCCTCATCATAAGGAGCATACAATCTGCGAGTCTATTGCCGCGCGGGCTGCCGCTGCACTTGACCGGACGGTTACCGTGGTGATGGGCATTCATTACGACAATTTAAGCAAGGAAGGCATAGCCCGGGTTGTGGACTTTGTGAATCTCAAAGTGGATCAATATTTATTTGGGCAAAATTTGAAACGATAATGCAACTCCCTGCGTAGAAGATAACAAATAAGCAACTCACTTTTATTTTGGAGGAATGAACCAATGTCTATTTTTAAAAGATTGCGTGATTTGACCATGTCCAATGTGAATGCGATTATCGACAAAGCGGAAGACCCGGTCAAAATGACGGACCAATACATTCGTGACATGACTGAAGATTTGGAGGATGCGGAAAAAGCTGTTGCCGCCCAAATCGCCATTGAGAAGAAATTCAAGCAGCTCTATGAAGAACAGGAAGCGCTGGTAAGCAAGCGTAATCAGCAGGCGCACACCGCTGCCCAGGCTGGCAATGCCGATCTGGCCCGCCGTGCTCTCGAAGAGAAGAAGGCTGCAGAAGCCAAGCTGGTGGAATACAAGGCAAGCTTTGACCAGAACAAGGCATCTGCGGATAATCTGCGCGGCAAGCTGGAGGAAATGCGCAAACAGCTTACCCAGATGAAAAACAAACGTGAGACGCTGGTTGCCCGTTACAATGCAGCTAAGGCCCAGACGGAAATCAACAAAGCCATGAGCGGATTCAGCTCCGATTCCGCCTCCGCAGGACTGAAACGGATGGAGGACAAAATGCTGGCCGCGGAAGCACAGGCTGAAGCCAGCAATGAGATGAGCTCCGGCAATAAATCGCTGGATGACGAATTTGAGAAGCTGGGCAAGGATCAGGCGGTAGAGGATGAATTGGCCGCACTGATGAAGCAATACGACAAACAATAACATATCGGCATAGGCCCAGGCTTCAAGGCTGATGTCCACAGGCGAAGGGGAGACAGATTGAACGTTTCTTCTTCGCCTTCTCTATGCTGCCGTCAGCGGGCAGGCAAACTGATTATCGGGGGCTAAGTAATGGATTTCCATATTCTGGTGTCCATGGTGGTATGGACGGTAAGCGGCGCAGTACTGCTATGTGTGCTGATGTACGTGGATTCGCTCTTTACCCGTTATAACGATCTGGAAGAGATCAAAGCAGGCAATATGGCGGTTACCATGCGGTTCGTGCTTAAGCTGCTGGCGCAAGGCTATATTCTATCGTCCTCCATTGCTTCTTCGAGCAGTTTGGGAGATGCACTGGCGGTCTCCATAGTTTCCTTCGTGCTTTTATTTTTCCTGGAAAAAATAGTACGTCTGCTCCTGTTCAGCTGGGCGAAGCTGGATCTGGACCATGGCACCCAACTGGGGAAAATCGGCTACGGCGTACTGGCAGGCTCCCTTCATCTGACCGGTGCATTGATTATTGCGGCTTATATTCGAGGCTAGAAAACCTTTAAAAGGAATGATGAGTTTGAGTATTTGGAAACGTATTGGTAATATTTTCTCCAAACCTGAGGCTCCGGCTGCGCCCAAAAGTATGCTGGACCTGTCGCCAGGCGATATTTGCGAGGTGTCTCTGGTAACCTACGAGGTAACCGGGCGTACGCAAACCAGCGGCCGCAATGCTGTGGTACTGACTTTGCGTGACGGCAGCAATATCGGGTATCTGTATATAGAACAAAGAGAGCAGCTTCAGTACGCATTGTATCAGCCGATTGACGGGCGTCTGGATAATCCTGCCGAGGTGCCTGCTACCCTGGAGCTGGATGATTACACATATTATCTGGAAGAGGAATATGAAGGTTATGCTTCGGTCACCGGACAGACTCCTTATATGAACGGCGGGCAGCAGCATGTATGGCAATACCAGTCCGATGAGTCCCGGCTGCTTCGGGTTGAGTGGCAGAATGGCCGTTTTATGCTGTATGAAGGTGAAAAGGTCATTCCGGGAGACGTTAAAGTCATCCGGGCTTAGAAGGTACAGGAGCTTTGCGGTACGGCTGTATGGTCCCTGAAAGGGACGGTGCAGCCGTTTTTGTGCCAAATATCTTTTATATATTTGTTGCTGAAACGATACACCGTTGTTGGAGCGCCTGGTGCCAGCCTACCCGGAAACAATGGCAGAAATGCCGTTGTTAGAGCGTCGAAGTCCAACTTCCCCTTATCTTGGAAACTATAAAGTTGTGGTATTAGCCGGTCTAGATATCTTAATTCCAACTAGCGCACCGGCTTCTCCGCAGCGCTAGTTGGAAAAAGGGATCTTATTTTTCCGGAAGTTTAAAAATCCTGAAGTTTAAATGGAAAAATGGACCTGATTGGGCCACATTTCTGGTCCAATGGCGAAATGAGCTGAATTAGTGTACCTTATTCCACCTCATCTGCCAGAGGATAGGTACTCCGGCAAATTAGTTAACCTTTTTCCACTTAAAGCGTTGCCGTCGGATTCATGGGGAGTCGTTCTCCACGTAACGCTAAATGCAAGACGGCTGCACTATCCCGTGGGGCGGCACACTGTTTCGCCCATGGAAAAATATTGAAACGGACAGCGGAAATAAGCGTATACTGGTGGTAAGAAGTTCTAAGGAGGAGCATGTTATGAAAGAAAAGAACGGTAAGGCTGTAGAAGTCATAGCATTTTGCGGCAACGCCCTTAAGGGGTTCCTCTGCAGTTCAGTTTTTGACCCGGATATGACGGAGAAAAAAGCCGCAGGCACTCCTGAATTTTCGGCCAAGCAGCTATTGGACCATGTTTCAGGCAAAAAAAGGTTGTCTGCACCGGAGCTTCAGCAGGCACAACGTGCTTACAAATACTGCCGTTTCGTTTGAAGCAGCCTTGAAGATTTCTATAATGATGGATGCTATCGCTTCATTGCGGGGCATCTATTTTTTTGAACTCTGTAAGGTCTGCCATGTTAAAATAGTCCTGTATGGCCAGTGGATCAACTCCAATATGTTATTTATGACAAAACAAGATGAAGAGGTTGGATACACATGAACAGTAAAGAGGAAGCAAAAGATTCCAAATTTCATCGTAAAGCACTCCAGGTTGCAGAAGCCCAGTCGCGGATCATTGAATATGGGAAGCTGCTCCAGATGGAAAAGGTGCCTCTGGACCAGAGTGCAGGACGTTATTTGGCTGAGCCCGTCTATGCACCTCATCCGTTTCCGGCCTTTAACCGATCAGGAATGGACGGTTATGCGCTTATTGCCGCTGACACAGAGGAGGCGGGTGAAGGGAAATGGGTCTGGCTGGACGTGGTGGACAATATCCCATGCGGAGCCGTACCTGCTGCCGAAATCCGGAGAGGGACGGCTGCCCGCATTATGACAGGAGCCCAGGTGCCGGCAGGCGCGGATACGGTCGTGATGCTCGAAGCTACCGAGAGCAGGGAAGAAGGCGGAAGACTTCAGGTGGGCATCCGCAAGCCGCAGGCAGCCGGCAAGAATGTGACACCGCGCGGCTATGAGCTCAAGGAGGGGGAGCTTGTGCTTTCCGCCGGAAGGATGATTAAGGCCGGCGATATTGCAGTTCTGGCTGCTTTTGGTATCCCTATGGTAAACGTCATACGCAGACCCAAAGTAGGCATCTTCGCAACCGGAACCGAGCTGTTGGACGTTCATGAACCGCTGGTTCCAGGCAAAATAAGAAACAGCAATTCTCCTATGCTGGAAGCGCTGGTGCAGGAGTGTGGCGGGGAGCCGGTGATGCTTGGGTCCATTGTGGATGATATTGAACAGGCGCGAAGCAAAGTGCAGATTGCTTTGGAAAGTTATGATGTGGTGATTACCACCGGCGGGGTGTCTGTCGGAGATTATGACATCATGGGAGATCTGATCCGCGAGAACAGCGGGGACATGCTGTTCAACAAGGTGACGATGCGTCCCGGAAGTGTGACAACGGCCGCTGTCCGGGAAGGAACGTTATTACTGGCTCTGTCGGGCAATCCGGGTGCCTGTTTTGTGGGCTTTCATTTGTTCGCCCGGCCTGTCATTCTGCAAATGCAAGGGGCTGACCAGCCATTCCTGCCGGAATGGACAGCAGTGCTGGGGGCAGATTATAACAAAGTGAATAATTACACCCGCTTTGTCCGTGCCCGGCTGGAGATTCATGAAGGGCAGCTCTATGCCTATCCGGCCACCATTGATGAATCCTCTGTGATGGTAACGATTAAGGATAGTGACTGCCTAATCGTGATCCCGCCGGAGGAACGGGGGGTATCTGCGGGAGATTCTGTGAAAGTACTCAAGCTGCCTGGTGAAATTCGGGGTTAAAGAATGAGGTCTGAGCCAGGTAATGCGGGATGGGAGGCTGCTGGGATGAAGCGGCGCAGACAACAAAAGATGACAAGTAGAAACGGCTTTGCCGTCCTTTTTAAGGACGGTACCGTTTCAGCGAGAAGTAGAAGGAAAATTTATAGCGTGAAGCATATAAATTCTTATATTTTGAACAAAGGGAGCAGCAGACCTGCCGTGTGCCAGATCGTAGGTTATAAAAACAGCGGTAAAACGACCCTGCTCTGCGAATTGATTCCCCAGTTGCGGCAGAAAGGCTGCACAGTAGCGGTCATTAAGCATGACGGACATGATTTTGAGATGGACCATGAGGGAACGGATACCTGGAAGCAGCGGCAGGCCGGGGCTTCAGCAGTTGCCATCACCAGCGCTGCCCGGACATCAGTGATTCAGGAACGGACAAGCAGTCTGGCGGAACTGATTGAAGCTTTTGCCGGCTATGATTATGTGCTGGTAGAGGGCTTCAAACAGGAGCATTACCCCAAAATCGTCCTGATCCGCCGTGAAGAGGATATCCCGCTGTTGGGAGAGGCAAGCAATATCGTCGCAATGGCCGTTTGGGACACATTACAGGATATGGAATTACCGGAGATCCGTGGCATTCACCGGTTTGCCATTAACGACAGCCCGGAAATAGCTAACTTTTTGTGGCAGCAACGATCTTATTTTCAAAATTTCAATATATGAAAAATTCACAATAGAAATCCGTAGTGCAACAACTCCCGTAGATGTTACATCATTATAAACCCTGTCACAAAGAACAGCGGCCCTGCTCTCCAGTCGAAGGAGTGCGGAGCCGCTGTTCTGCTGTATGGATTTCCGGGAATAAAGAGCAATAATGCAGCGGCGCTTCTACACCGTAGTCCAGTGCTCAGGATGTACAAATCTATCGGGAAGCTTGGTCACAGCATCGCCCTTCGCCGCATTAAGCTGCGATTGGGTTAGGAACAGCGTACCTCTAAGGTCAGCGCCGCAAAGATTGGTGTCGCGGAAATCAGCGCCGATCAGATCGGCTCCCCTCAGATCCGCACCGCTAAGGTCTGCAGCAATCAGATATGCTCCACGCAGACTGACACAGCGAAGATCTGCTTTCTTAAGCTTGGCGCCGATCAGGTCAGCGCCCCGGTAGACTTTAGGACGTTTGGGGGTATTGTGCAGCTGACGCCGTGCAGCCTCGCGTGCCAGTTCGCTGGTCCGCAGCAGCAGCTCATTAATCTCTGCACGGTGAGCATGCACATCCACCTTAAGCAGTTCATCAGCCGGCAGCAGGGTCAGCCGCTCAGTCTGCTCAAGTGCGGAATAGAGCTGGCTATGGATCGGCTGGGCCGCCGGCAGCAGCAGTGCCTCAGTCAGATAACACAGCAGCTCATGAAGATGACGCATCACCGGGAAGACCTCGAACATTAGGGCGGCAGTTTCCGGAGCCTCGCGCCAATCCTTGCCGTTAAAGGTAATATGGGAAACCTTTGGACCTGCACCAAAACATTCATATACAGTACAACCCCTGAATCCCTTGGCTCTCAGTCCGGTATGAATCCCGCAGCGGAAATCATTCCGCAGGTTAGGACAAGGCTGGCCGGCATTTTTATCGATGGCAAAGTCTGATGATACGGCAAAGGGCAATGCGGCACAGCAGAGGCCAAAGCAGCTTTCGCAATTGGACTGTAAATGAATATTTCGTGGGTCGGGTGAAGCAGACAGCAATTCTTGAGGGTAAGACATTTAAGATAATTACTCCTTTCAGGATAAGAGGATCAGCTCTCCAGACGCCGCTCAATGGCCTCGGACATCGTTTTGTCTGTAAGATGCGCATATACCTCGGTAGTTTCTGTCGAAGCGTGTCCGAGCTGTTCCTTCGTTTTGTAGATATCATTTTGCAGATAATAGTCTGTAGCAAAAGAATGGCGCAGCTTATGCACGGTAAGATAGGGCTTGCCGAACCGCTTGGCGTATTTGATAATCATCTCCTGGATCGCCCGCTTGGTCATCCGTTTGCCTTCATGGCTGCCGTTCGGCAGTGCAATGAACAGCGCTTTTTCTTTCTTGGGTGTTTTGTAGCGGGACTGCCGCAGACTCAGATAGAGCGAGAGGTCATCCTTGGCCTGCTCCCTGAAGTAGACCGGGGTTTTGAATGTTTCATCGTTATTCCCCTTGCGGTAGACATACAGCAGCTTATTGTTCACATCCAGATCATCCACGTTCAGGTTGACCACTTCAGAGACACGGAGGCCGGAGTTCAGAATGAGGCTGGCAATGCAGGCGTCGCGTTCGCGGTTGAGCTGGAAGGAATAGTAGGCCTGCTTGTTCGCTTCAACATCCCGCCCATATCCATCGTAAATGTATCCTACGAACTCCAGCAGCTCCTCGTCTTCCAGAATTTTGCCTTTGAGCTTGGCGGCTGTGTCCTTGGGCTTGTGAATGCGGTTGATCTCCACCTTAGCCATGATGTTGCGCTTGAGCAAGGGATAGAAATTCTCGTCTTCAGCAATCTGGCTTAAATAGTGGAATAACGAACGAAGTGCCGAAAGCTTGCGGGAGACCGTAACTCTGGTATTGGTTCCCTCGGCACGGGTGGTCAGGTACAGACGGTAACCGACAATGCTGTCCATATGCAGAGTCTCCAAATCCAGTAAAGTAATCTCCGCCAGACTTGCGGCCTGGGTAAGACCCTCCGCACGCAGCCAGCCGAAGAACGATTCATAATCGCGGATGTACTCCAGCAGAGTAGAGGGGGAGAGGTCTGGACGTTTGAAGTCAATGAACTGCTGTACAAACCAGGGCATGAGCAGCACTTTTTCGTCTAAATGTTTGCGGTCGCTATTTTTTTGAATGCTCAAAAACTTGTTCACCTGCCTTATAGTTGCTGATCATCTGCGGAGTGGTCTTCCTTGTTTCTTCCTATTTTATCATGTTTCATAGCTTTTGGGCGGCTTTCACTCTGGCATACAGGGGTTGCCTTGCTCCTGAAGTGGCAAAGTTATAGAATGTGTAATAAAAGTGATCTTAAGAGGTGACCTAATGGAACTTGGAATCGAGCTGGTTCCCAAAGAGCAGCGCCACACCATCAGCAGGCTGATGCAGTTTTATTTATATGACTTTACCCGCTACCTGGAGCTTGAGGTGGACCGTGACGGCGCGTTTCCGGCCTATCCCGGTTTGGAGGCTTACTGGAACAGCGGAACTAATAAATTCGCCTATTTGTTCACGGTGGACGATAATATTGCCGGATTTGCACTGGTGGACAGGCTGCTTCGCAGTTCAGAGGGACAATTCTATATGACCGAGTTTTTTGTGATGCAAAAATACCGCCGCAGCGGAGTAGGCACATGGGCGGCACACCGGCTGTTCGATATGTTCCCCGGCGACTGGAAGGTTTCGCAGATCCGGGCCAACACCCCTGCACGCAATTTTTGGCACAGGGTCATTGGCGCGTATACTGGCGGAGAATTCAAAGAACGATTCAATCCCAAGCAAGGCAATCCCAGTCAATACTTCAGTACGTTAAGTATTAATAGGGTGAATAAATAAACGGATGAATCGTGGAACAGGGCTTTATTTTTTCTTTAGAATTATGCCGCTTTTTTCTCCATATTGCCGCTGTATCATGGACCCATAAGGTGTTGAAAGAGACAGGAGTGGGAGCATGAGAATGGGACAATGGATGAAAATGGGACTGGCTGTAGCGATTGTGGCACAAGCTGCGGCGATACAGCCAGTATCTGCGCAAGCACAAGCGGTGAAGGTACAGACGGTGCAAACGGAGGTGCAGGCGGTGCAGCCTCAGCCACAAGATGTACAATCGCCAGCGCACGCAGCGGATACCCCGCCGGAGAAGCAAGAGGAAGCAGCCGCTAGGGGAGAACGTGAGCGGTTGGAGCGGCAGACCGATGAATTTATGAAGTCAGCGATGGACAAATACCATGTGCCGGGCGTAACTTTGGCGGTGGTCAAGGATGGTGCAATCCTGCTGGAGAAAGGCTACGGATATGCGGATGTAGAGGCCAAGGTGCCGGTAGATCCGTTCAAGACCCGCTTCAGCATCGCTTCGGTGTCCAAAGTATTTACGGCTACAGCTGCGTTGCAGCTGGCGGAGCAGGGGAAGCTGGACCTGGATGCGGATGTGAACCGCTATTTGCCGGATTCGCTGCAAGTGGCCAACCCTTACCATACTCCGCTAACCATGAAGCATTTGCTGACGAATACCGGGGGGTTCGCCAATGCCGAACAGCGCGAAGGGGCTTGGTCGGACATAGTACCGGAGCAGCGGGTTCCCCTCGAACAGACCCTGCAGAAGCTGCTGCCGCCGCTGGTGAGGGCACCGGGAGATGCAGTGCAGTATAGCAATGAAGGATTTACCCTCGCCGGATATATTCTGGAAAGAGCGAGCGGCCTGTCCTACGATGATTATATCCGCCAGCATATTTTTACTCCTCTGCATATGGACAACAGCTTGACTTATCTTACACCGGAGCGGTTGAACCAGCCATTGGCCCAGGGGTATTCCTACGATAAGGGGTTTGTCAAAATGAAGCAGGGGGAGGTTCTGACCTATCCCGCCGGCTCCATCTGGTCAACCGCTGACGATATGGGCAAGTTTGTATTGGCACATCTGCAGGATGGGGGCCAAGGGGAGAACCCGATTTTTGGACAGGATACTGCGAAACAGATGTACTCGCTGCAATATTCCGCGCATCCCTTAATGCCTGGTTATGCCTACGGCTTTTTTCAAAACGATAAAAACCCCGCCATTCTGGTTCATCCCGGAGATACGGAGGCATTTTCTAGCTTAATATCGATTATGCCCTCCAAGGGAATCGGGTTTTTCATCGGCTGCAACTCCCAATACGAGGGAGACGACGGGACTTTGCGGGATGCCTTTGAGGAACAGCTCTACTCCTTCTTCGGAGTAAGTATGGATCAGCCGCTGGCCACATCGACCGGGGAGGCACCGGAACCCGCTGCAAGCATTCAATCCTACGCCGGTACATATGCCATGGTGATCAGCGAAGGGCTGGGCCCAGGAGTTTCCAAGCTGCGGTACCGGATGATGACACCCGGAGTGACCGTCAGTAAGCAAGGGGAGATTACCCTGAAATCCGCGGGTGAGGAGCTGAACGGACAATATACACAGATCGGCAAGCGGATTTTTTACAATAAAAAGGCCAATAAATATCTTGTACTAAAAGAAGGAGAGAGCGGGAGCAAATATCTCGTGCTGGACACTACAGTGCCCTACCAGGCATTTGTTAAGCTGAATTCCTGGGAAGCAGGGGCCGGAGGACTGGCCTGGAAAATAGCGCTCGCTGGCGCACTGTTGGGTCTTTTAGCAGGATTGATTGCCATTTGCAGACGCAAAAAATCGGGAGCGACGCGAATGCGTCTGCGGCACAGGCTTCCTGCCTATCTTATTGCTCCGCTTATTCTTGGTGCGGCGGCAGTTATTCTGCTGGGTGTTTTCTCCGAAAGCCGTGCGGTACAGGGCCAGTGGCTGCTTGCAGCCAACATTCTTGCAGCGGGGATCGCAGCAGCCATAGCGTGCTCGGTTGGATTTGCAGTAAAATATGGACGAAGCAAAAAACTGCATCTCTTTGACGCAGCGGTTATTCTGGGATTGGGACTGGCCGGAGCCAGCGCGATCCTCTATATGTATCTGATGAAGCTGCTGCTTTTTATTTAGAGGAGACAGGGACGAAAGGCGGCGGCTGGCCAAGATGTGCACCCGGATTTTAATTGTGGATGACGACCGGACGATTGTGGACTTTTTATCTATATTTTTAGAACGGGAAGGGTACAGTATTTCGTCCTGCTATGAAGGGGAGACGGCGCTGGACCACATTCGGAATGAGGCATTTCAGCTCATTCTACTGGATATTATGATGCCGGTCTTGAATGGTTTTGACCTGATTGGACGGATTAGGGAAATCTCGGAGGTTCCGGTGATTTTCCTGACCGCCAAGGATCAGCAGGAGGATAAAATCCGGGGATTTATTGCCGGCTGCGATGATTATGTCACGAAGCCCTTTGATCTGACGGAGCTGTCTTTGCGAATCTCGGCGATACTAAAACGCAGTCCGGCAGCCGCAGAACAGCCGGCAGAGGCTCCGGGGGAGCTGCAGATTAAGGATGTCACTCTGCTGCCGGAGGAGCATGCCGTGTCCAAAAATGGTGTGGAGATTAACATGACGCCCAAAGAATATGGGATATTGCTGCTGCTGGCCAGGAACAAGGGCCGGGTGTTTACCTCACGCGACATTTATGAGCTGGTCTGGGAGGATACCTATCTGGAGAGCGACAACACCGTGCTTACCCATATCCGCAATCTGCGGGAAAAGCTGGGGGATACCGTCAAAAATTCCAAGTACATCAGAACGGTCTGGGGTGTTGGTTATAAAGTGGACAAAGAAGCTTAGAACAGGACTGGTCGGTGAACTGGTCCTGATTTTTATTCTGTCGCTGGCAGCCACGCTGGTCACAGTTTCATTGACAGCCCATTTTTTGAAGGGCTCCGCGTTATTTTATCCGGCACAGACCGATGCGGAGCGGATTATGAACTACAGGGAAAAGGTTGGCAATCCGCTGGCGGCTTGGCTGGATACCCGGGCAAGCAAGGCAGCAATTCCTCATCAACTGGAGCAGGAGCTGCGGGCGACGTTTCCCTTGGACTACGACAAAAGCTTTAGGGCCGCAGAGGAGGTAGTTGTGTCTGTGGTAAATGGGCAGGGGGAGCTGCTTCAAGCCAATTCGCAGGTTGTCATTGTCCGCTCCGGGGAGACATTGCCGGGGGGTAAGGCGTTGCTGTCTACAGCAGATTATTCCCCTGCGCCGGAGGCGGGAGGTTTCGTGATCGGCAATCCGGAGAAGGAACAGGTCTACAATATCGTTTTCTTTGCACCTAAAGAAGGCATCAGCATCAGCTATAACAACAGCTCAGGCACAAAACTGCAGGAAACTCGTAAGCTGGGGAACGGGCTTTATCTGGTGGCTGTAAGCACGTTTACTTATACCGAGAATCCTGTATCTCTGCTGGGTATTGTTGTGTTTTTACTGCTTTTTTATCTTGGTGTGCGGGGGAGAATCCGGTATATGCGCACTCTCAAACGGGGCACACATACGCTGTACGCGACTGATTTTGAGGCTCGTATTCCGCTAAAATACAACAATGAGCTTACCACGATGGCTGCTGCACTGAATGATATGGCTGAGCAAATCGCCGCAAGCCGGAGCAAGGAGAAGGATTTTCTGCTCAATATTTCCCATGACCTGCGCACGCCGTTAACTTCCATCATGGGCTTTCTCAGTCTGCTCAAAGAAAAATCGTATGACAGTGAACCGGAAAAGGAGCGGTATATTGAGGTTCTGGAGGAGCGGACAGGTTACTTAAAGAAGCTGATTGATGAGTTTTTTGAGATTTCGCAGCTGAAATGGAAGCCCGCAGTGATGAACAAGAGCAGGGTGAACATGCAGGAGCTGCTGCGCCAGGTTGTGGTGGGGTATCACCCCCAAAGCAGGGACAGGCGGATTGAGACGGTTCTGCTGCTCCCGGATCAGTCGGTTCATGTGGAGATTGACGCTGACCTATTCGTCCGGGTGCTGGAAAATCTGCTCTCCAACGCCTTCAAATACAGCCGCCCAGATACAGAGCTTATTATCCGCCTCCGGGAACCGGTGGCGGAGAATCGTCGTCATATTCCGCTTCGGCTGGAATTGTGGAGCACGCCGGCCCAAACGATGGGGAGCGTGGAGCTGCACAGGCTGTTTGACCGGTTCTACAAAGGGGATTCGTCGCGGACTGGCGAAGGCGCGGGGCTGGGCCTGTCCATTGCAGCTGAGATCATCAGGCTGCATGGGGGCAAGCTGGACGCGCGGATCGAAGGAGAACGCCTGGGGATGATTATCGAACTTTTTATGGCTTATTAACAGCGGCATGAAAAAAGTGCAACTTGTAGAGTTTTCCAGCGTCTGTACATAGAGGTGATTGATCATGCCCCATATCCAAAAAATCGTCTGGATTGGTTGTTTATCTGCAATAGCCGCCTTTAGTGCAGGCTGCAGTAACGTTACAGATTCTAATGTTCCGGGAGCAAAAGCCAGTCCGGCACAGTCGGCAACTGCCCTTCCCGCTGCTCCAACAACTGCAGCCCCTACAGCTTCACCTACTGCTGAATCATCCCCTTTGCCTGCTGCCAAGTCTGCTTCGTTGATCCAGGGTGAAGTCCCTGAATACGACGGGAGCGGGCGGTCATATCTGATTACGGGCACGGAGCTGCAGGCGAAATATTCTGCTGACCAGAGCTTGCCGCTGGCCGTTTTCATGCCGGAGAATATGCGCCGTTTTGAAGAGAATGGCCGAACCGCATGGGGGACTAGCGACAAAGAAAATTGGATATCCTTTCGTGCATTAAATGATGGCGATTCCGCCAAAGCCGGAGGGGACCAGCCTGAAATAGCCGGTAGCGATACAGCCCTGCAGCAGTATAAGGAATACCAGGGCGGTTACTCCGATGGAAACAGCAGAGTGGATGTGTTCAAGATTCAAGCCAAAGGACAAGTCTACCAGGCAGAAATCCGAACCACTGCAGAGCAGCGGAAAGAGCTTTTGCCCCTGTTTGTTAATGTTCTGAGAGAAGTGCAGTACATGAAGAAGCAGCCGCCGCTGGTGGCCGGGGTTTTTGTTCAGAAGCCCGATGTCGGGAAGAGCAAAGAGAGCCGGCAGATGCTGAAGGAGGTAATGAACTGTCTCGAAGCTATTGTTGCGCATGACAAAGAGAAGTTTCTTAGCACTATGCAATCACCCGAAACCGGGGACTATTTGCTGTTCTTCATTGAGAATTCGACAGCTTACCGTTTCACGGAGTTGACGTATGAGGGAATTGCAGCGGAAGGCACGCAGCGGGCAACCTTTAATGTGAGCTATCGGTTCATGACGGATGAAGGCTACCAGGCGGATCAGAGCTATGGAATCTATTTGCTGCGCAACAAGCAAGGCGAATGGAAGGTAGCCAATATTGATTGATATTAATCAAGTTACGTAATGAATATTATGTAAACTTATATAGAACACTTATGTGAAACACTTACGAGGTGCATTCATTAGTTAGGCGGGGAAATCACTTAAGCCTGAATAAACCCATCAATTGCAGGGGTTATTCAGGCTTTTCGCCGTCACTATGTGCGGGCAGTGGAGACAGCGGCGTCACCCAGATTTTGTAGAGTATGCCTTCACTGGTGAGATCATAATTCGCATGGACAAGGAACTGGGGAACAGAAATCGTATTCAGCCGGGTGAGTTCAAACACCAGAACATGGGCCAGCATCCAGTCGGATGTCTGATAGCCGGAATAGCGATAGCGAATCTCCATAAGAGGACCGCTTATGATCCATTCAAATGCTTCATGAAGACTGTCGACGCTCATGGTTTCCATGTGCCAGACGATATTTTCCGGCTCTATACCGTGACGAGAGTGGGGGAGACCTGCAATATTGGGCTCTGGACTTTTTATGAATTCCACATAACTTGCCTCTTTCTGGTCATCGTCCTCTTTCATCCAACATTCCTCCCAAGCATGTATTTTACCTTATTATAGCAAAAAGACGGGCTTGGATTCTGAGTGAATCTCCAATAGTTAAGTCAAATTCAGAAAGGGAACAATACACAGTTAACATAATAATAACTATGACAACAACTTGCGAGTTATTATAGGTCTATGCGCCAAAAATTCCAGGCTAAAACAGACATATAATGAATATTACAACATATGAAAAATTCACAATAATAAAACAAAAACCAGACACCACCCACCCACTTCACTCAAATACACCATACGACGGTCCTTTTATACAACAAGACAGAATAAGGTGGAGGTGCCCGGCTCTCAAAACAGCTATGTATTGTCAAAACAATTTTCGGCTAATCTCAAAAGCAGCTTCAGCGGCATTTACGGCATGATCCAGTGAAATAATGGAGGCGGAGCCGCCGGCGAAGCTTTGGAGCGCGTAGCGTAAGCTTTTCTCATAAGGGTTACCTTGATCCAGTACAATCTCCTGTTTTCCGGCCGGTCCATATTCGTGCAGTGTGGCTTCCACTTTGCCATCCGGATAATCTACTTCATGGAACACAAGCTTAGCTTGTTCAAAATAGGCTTCATACCCTACGGTGAACGGATAAGCTTCCGGCATTTGGGAGGAGACAAGGATTTCGGCAGAGAACTGTGGTGTATCAAAATCTGCATGGACCAGCGCTTGGCCATCTTTGCTGCTGCTTCCCCAGATGGAGGAGATTGGAGGATTACCCAGCAGCCAGGTTACCATATCCAATTCGTGGATCATGAGGTTTGCTGCAATTTTACCCAAACCCAGGTCGCCCCATAAGGGTGCGGTTTCTCTTTTCAGGCTTACATGCAGCAGCTTGCCGTACTGTCCACTGTTTACGGATTCGTACAGATAGGTATAAGCATGATCGAATTTGATAAACTGATTGACCATGATCCGCTTCCCAGAACTATCTTGAGCTTGCCGCATAGCCAATGCATCCGCACTGCTCAGGCAAACCGGAGTTTCGCAAAATACATGTTTTCCGGCTTTCAGCGCCTGGATGGCGTATTGACTGTGCAGATGAGATGGCAGGCAAATATCGATCAGATCCAGCGAGGGATCGGATATAATCTCTTCGATGGAGGTAGTAGTTTCAACTCCCAGTTCCTCCTTCAGCTGGCCCAGCTTGGCTTCATTTCTGCCAAAGATGACGATGCGTGTGACACCTTCCATTTTTGCGAATAGGCTTGCATGATAGGCTCCAAAGCCTGTTCCCAGTATGCCAATATTCATTTACAGCAGCTCCTCTCTTTGATACATTCATCATACACATGTATTGTTGACAACAGAGTGGCGAGAATAGTGTGACATGGCAGAATATATTTACTATCGCATGAGGGGGCTAAAATATGAGGCTGCATCGCTTGATTGCAATACTTCTATTGATTGAATCCAGAGGGAAAATGAAAGCCAACGAGCTGGCGGAAGCGCTTGAAACCTCAGTTCGCTCTATATACAGAGACATTGATGTCTTAGCAGAATCCGGGATTCCTATGGTAACAACACCTGGTCCGGGAGGCGGGATCTCGCTGATGGAAGGCTACTCGGTCAACCTGCAGAAGCTGCACGGTGAAGAAGTGATCAATCTGTATTTGACGGGGATGGGTATTCCTTTTGACGCTCAGACTGAATCAGGACTAAAGCTTAAGAATGCGCTGCTGAAGCTCGAAAATACCTTGCACGCTGCCTATCAGGAGGATATTCACAAAGCCAAAACCCGGTTTTATTACGATAACGCCCCATGGTGGGAGGAACGGGCAGAGCTTCCTTGCCTGGAGCAGCTTCGCTCGGCCGTCTGGAGATGCCGGTTGATCCGCATTCAGTACCGCAAAGTAAATGGAGAACTGTCCTCCCGCATTCTGCATCCCTATGGAATGATTGTGAAGCAGGGGGAGTGGTACCTGGCAGCTTACTGCGAGGCAGCGGATGAGATTCGTACGTTCAAATGTGAGCGGATTGTATCCGTTGATGCGATGGATGGAGAATACACAGTCCCGCCAGATTTCTCCCTGGAGGAATATTGGCTGCGCGGGAATGATGTTTTTAAGCAAAACTGCAGGCAAGAAGAGTTCTATCCTGTGGTGGTGCGGGCAGCCAAGGAGCGGCAGCAGGGCTTGAGACAGTACGAGATCGTCGAAGCAAAGGAAACCGAGGAACACCTGGAGTGTACACTGAATCTGTACAGCTATGAATTGGCATGCAGGCAGGTAATGAATCTGCTGAACGATGCGGTAATCTTGCAGCCTACAGAAATCAGGGAATACATTAAAGAGCAGCTTCAAATGCTGCAAAAGGTGTATGTTTAACAAAGTTCATGCAACGAGGTTACATATTAAATATTATGTTAACTTAACCTGTTTAAGGCAAAACCCCGCCCAACAAAGACCCGCTAAGCGCTTCGGCTGCTGGCGGGTCTTAATAGTGAGGTTCAGGCTAGAGCATTTTCTGGATTAGGCGCTTTGAGAGGGGCTTGCGGCTTCAGCGCGTTCTCTGGCATGCAGTCGTTTATGTGCAGTGATAAGGAAAGGAAGGCCCAGTGCAGTGCTTAGAGCCAGCGGTACAAATACAGCCGGGCCATTCGTGGCGCCAAATTCATCAAGCAGCAGCCCCCCGAGAATAGGTGCCATCACATTACCCAGATTATTAAAGCCTATCGTGCCAAAATACGTGCCTTTCCATTCCGGCTTGGCAATCCGGTCAATCAGCATATCCATCATGGTAAAGAGAAGGACCTCCCCGACGGTGAACAGCACCACACTGAACATCAATAGGGCTACCCCGCCTGCAACACCGAACAGAACCAGACTGAGCGCTACGCAGATATTCCCCAGAATTAACGGAACAAGCGGCGGATATTTGCTGGCTGTACGGACGATCGGGTATTGGACCACAAGTACGGTGACTGCGTTAAGCGACAGCATGTAGGAAAAGACCTGACTTCCATTCGAGAAATGAGTGTCGACCGCCAGATACTGAGCCAGCGTGGAACTGAAATGCCCATAGCCCAGCACACAAAAGATAGTCCCCACCAGCACCGGCAGAAATACACGGTCCCGCCCGGTGACTGCGAGCGCTTCACGCAGTTTGGGAGCACGTGCTTCCGAACGCACAGGCAGACTGGCGCGATGGGCCGAGAATTGCATAAAGAGTACGATTCCGTAAGCAATATATACCACTCCGGCGATCACGAACGGGAAGGTGGATTTAGCCGAGCCCAGCTGCAAACCGATAATCGGGCCAAATACTACACCCAGATTGACTGCCGCATACCGCAGATTGAAAACCAGCAGTTTATGATCCGGAGGGGTAATATCCGAGAGCAGTGCACGCGAAGTGGGTTCAAATACGGCACGGCACAGGCCATTCAGCGTATTCACCAGGAAAAAGACCCAGACATGCTGCGCGGAAGAGAAGCCGAAAAAGACACACGCCCAGCCGAATACGGAGACCAGCATGACGATTTTACGGCCGAAGACATCGGAAATGTATCCGCCATAGAAGCTGATCAGCACGCCTGCCAATGAGCTGACAGCTACGGTTATGCCGGTTTGTGAATGGGATGCGCCAAGAACCTGGGTTAAATAAATGGATAAAAAAGGAATACTCATCGAAGTTACCAGGCGGCCGAACATGGTGCCGATGATAATCGTCCAGGCCAGGGGATGGATTTGCTGCAAATGCTGTTTCATGTAATCGTGGATCTCCTAATCTGATTGCTGTATTTTTGGGGGAAAGCTTACGGGTTTCTGTTCTAATATACGGATAGATAGGACACAGCCGTGTTTGCATGTGTATAATTGTATAGATAAAAGGGGGAAATAAAAGTGTAAGCTTTCTCTCCTCTCTTTCACCTTTAAAGGAGCACTTTATATGGATAACAATGTCGTACATTTTCTCCGGCTGGTTTCGGCCTTGAATACTCCCTCCAGACTCCAGGAGCCGATTCCGGTGACCATAGAGCTGCTGGCTTCGGTCCTGTGCTGTACTCCCCGCAATGTGAAGTTCATTCTGCGCAAGCTCGAAGAGAAGGGCCTCATACAGTGGCAGCCGGGACGGGGGCGGGGACATAAGTCCGGGATGACCTTTATGCGGAGCGTAGAAGAGGTATTGGAGGAGCATCTTCAGGACCTCACCGGCAAGGGGAAAATCAAACAGGGGATCGAGCTGATTGGATTGCCCGAGGTGAACGGTGCGCTGCAGGAGCGCCTCTTGTCGCTTTTGAATATGCATATGGGCTACCACAGTGAGACTGAATCCATTACCGGGCTGGATACTCTGCGCATTATCCGCAACCGGCGAATGGAGAAGCTGGACCCCGCTTCCGTGTATACAGCCTTTGAATCCTACCTGATCGAACAGATCTGCAGCACGCTAGTAACTTATGATGCCAAGAGCAACAGCTTTTTGCCGGGACTGGCCCATATGTGGGAGGCTAATACGGAGCATACCAGCTATATTTTCTATCTGCGCAAGAGAGTCCGTTTTCATCACGGCAGGTTTCTGACTTCAAAAGATGTGAAAGAGACACTGCTGCGACTGACAGATGAGAAGAGTCCTGTTTCGTGGCATTACCGGGATATTGTGCGGATTGAGCTTCAGGGGGATCACCGCATCCGCATCGATCTGGCACGCCCCAATCTGTTCTTTCTGCATTTATTCAGCTGTGTGCACATGTCCATACTGCCTTACGATGTGGATGTCCTGAATCAACCGATTGGAACCGGCCCTTACCGCCTATTGGATTACAACGAGAATGTTCTGGTGCTGGCAGCTTTCGATGATTATTATGCGATACGGCCGCTGCTCGACCGGGTTGAAATCTGGTATGTGCCGGAGCTGGGCTATAATGACCGTACTTATCAGCTGCCTGACGCGGAGACGGGCGGGACCGGCGCCGGAGAGGGGGAGTGTGCCAATCTTAGCATTGACTATCCGGCACTGGGCTGCAGGTATATTATGATGAACTTTCACCGGAATGGGCGGCAGCATCACCCGTTATTCCGGCAGGTGCTGCGGATGCTGTACCACCCGGAGGCGCTGGTCCGTGAATTGGGGGGCAACCGGATTACACCGGCGGACAGTTTTTTGCCCTGGATAAGCCGCCGCACCCTCTGGAAACAGCCTTCCATGGAAGAAGCGCAAAAGCTGCTGCGGGCCGCCGGCTATCAGGGAGAAGTAATCATGCTTGCCTATGCATCCAGACGGGAAGAAGAACGGGAAGAAGCGGAGTGGCTGCAGCGGCGCGGAGCACGGATTGGTCTGAATATACGTCTTGCACCCTATTCCAATTTTAATATTAGGGAGCTTTTGCTGCAGGCCGATCTGCTGCTTGCGGAGGAGGTGCTGGAGGACGACTGGCAGTGGGGAATGATTAACTATTTTATGAATCAATCCAATCACTTTTATTCTCTGCTGCAGCAGAGTCAGCGGGACGCGATCGAAGCACAGCTGCAGGATTTTGCCGAGGTGCCGGAGGCAGCTAGAATTCTGCTTTTGGAATGTACGGAATCCTTGGTCCGTGACAACTGCTGGGTATTATACGGCTCTCATCTGAACAAAAGAGCGCAGCTCAACCAGAGCCTGTTCGGTCTGCATGCCGGTTCTTTTGGTTTTCTTGATATCTCCAGGCTGTGGATCAAAACGGGATTTGCAGAAAAAGCGCATGGAGGCGGCATTGGCACTGGTACTGGAACTGGCATGTCCAATTCCGATTCGGTAGAATAAGATAGGGAAGCCAAATTATTAAAGGGAGCTGTGAACAAATGAACCATGCACAACCAGGGATCAGCACATTTCTGATGTTTGAAGGACAGGCTGAAGAGGCGATGAATTTCTATGTTTCATTGTTCGACCGTTCAGAAGTAACCAGCATTAAGCGTTATGGCCCAGGTGAAGCCGGAGCAGAGGGAACGGTCATGCATGCGTCATTTACGATCAAGGGAGCTTCCTTCATGTGCATTGACAGCTATGTGAAGCACGGCTTTTCCTTTACACCGGCGATTTCTCTGTATGTAAATTGCGCAAGTGAAGCAGAGCTTGATACTGTTTTTGAACAACTATCTCAGGGGGGCAATGTTCTGATGCCTTTAGGCGAATATCCCTTCAGCCGCAAATTCGGATGGGTTGCCGACCGGTTTGGCGTGACCTGGCAGCTCAACCTGCCGGACCCGGAGTAAATTAACAAGTGCCTCCTATCTCCGCAAGTGATAGAAACCGGCTGCAAAGGGTAAATACCATACATGGCCCCGCAGCAATGGCTAATCACAGCGTAAGGAGGCATTCATTCCGATGGAACAAACCAGTGAATCGCTTGGAAGCTTAATCCGTAAAGGAAACAAATCGTCAGGCTCGGCCGCGATCGGCAATACCTGCATTGCCGTCGTCAAAGCTGTCGCTTTCGCGCTCACCGGCAGTGGCTCGATGTTCGCCACGATGATGCATTCGATTGCCGATGCAGTGAACCAGATGTTTGTGTTTACCGGAAGTGTGCTCGCTGAGAAAAGACCGACCCGCCGCTTCCCGGACGGCTTCGGCCGTGTCATTAACCTGTTCTGTATGGTGGCCGTGATTGTCGTAACCATTATGGCTTATGAAACGATGCTGGAGGGCTTCCATTTGCTGAAGCATCCGGCGGAGGAATCGGGCGGGTATTGGATCAATGTGATCGTACTGCTGCTTTCCATCGGTGCAGATGGCTTTGTCTGGGTGAAGGCGATGAATGAAGTGCTGCATGAATCGAGAGTCGAAGCCAAAGGATTGAGGAAACTCACCGCATCACTCAAAAATGTAAAAAGAGCCGCGCCGCCGACCCGCCTGGTGTTCTATGAAGATCTGGTGGCCACAAGCGGCGGGGCACTCGCGATGCTCGCCGTGCTGGTGACCGCTTTTACCAGTTTCAAGCTGCTTGATGGTGTGTCCAGCATTCTGATTGCCTTTATGATGATCGGTGTTGCTTTTCGAGTAGGGTATGACAATATGGTCGGGCTGATCGGTGTAGCTGCCCCTCCGGAGATTGAAGACCGGGTCGCCCGGATCATCTTCAGCGATCCGCAGGTGACGGATATTTACCAAATGCGTATTTTGCAGGAGGGACGATATTATCACGTTGAGGGGCTGATTGAGCTGAAGAAGGGGATGTCCCTGGCGGATGCCGATGATATCAAATTCAAGGTCAGAGACAAACTGCTGGCAGATCCGCACATCTCGGACGTGACACTCGGAATTCTGGAGGATAATGGCATCCGCAACTGGGAGCCGCAAGCAAATGGCTGAACTTGTTTATGTAATGTAAAAGGAATAAACATGGAAGGGGAGTGCTGTGAATGCGGCATTCCCCTGTTTGTTTTTGACGATGGGGAAGGGGGCAAAGTCCGCCATCTCAACTAATCCTTCTGTCAGTACTTACCCCACTTGTTTCCCATCGCATTTTTTGCAGACCGCAAGCTTGTCGCCGGAGGGATCTTTGCCAAAATATAAAAGCTTGATTCTTGTGCTGCCGCAGATCGGGCAGGTGCCTCTGCTCCGGGAGGGAGTCCGCCATAAGGCTTTGCCGCGTTTGTTCTTAGACATATTCTGTTCCACCTTCGCGCTTGATATCCTATCATATGCCCAAATTGAGGGCAGCGTGAAAGGAGACGAAGGGAGAATGGGAGGTGTCTAATAGGTGGATCAATGAATCTTTGGAGGTTGAGACTTCATCGAATCGTTAAACTGGGTCACAAAAACACCTTCGTTCGGGCCAGAGTTATTTCGAAACATTTTTGCTTCTTCAACCAGAACTTCGTCTGTATCCGTACCAAGTACCTTTATCGTTGCTTCAATGAATGACGCGAGTGGCATCGCACGCGGTTCATTGTTGTTGCTTTGAACCCATGGCGGCACAATTTCTAATACTTTTACCGATGTGTCTTTAAGCATGTACCGTTGGGACAGTGTATAGGTATGAAGTGCCGCCTTCGTCGCGGAATATACAGCAGTCGCCGCTAATGGCATAAATCCAAGTATCGAAGTCGTGTTGATGACAACCGCTTCTTCTTTGGATTTCAAATGCTCGATCAATGCAGAAGTCATACGAATTGGTCCTAGCAAGTTTGTCTTGACTGTCGAAACCAAAACATCCTCATCAATCACACCCGCCGCGTTATCGGAGTGGATGATGCCGGCGTTGTTAATCAAGACATTTAAATCCGGGTGTTCTTCGATTAACTGCTTAGCGGCCGCCTCTATGCTGGCAGGATCTTGTACATTCAATTCCACTGCGGATATGCCGGGATTCGCGTTGATTGTCTCCTCCAGACGCTCTTTACTCCGGCCAGAGATAATAACTTTATTTCCAAGATTGTGTAGAGCTTCTGCTAACGCACGCCCAATTCCCGAGCCGCCGCCTGTAATGAAAATCGTGTTTCCTGTAAGTTTCATTTTGTAAACCCTCCTGATTTAATATAAACGATTTTTGTATACCTCTTCTTAAATTAAACATATGTTGAATTAATAACATACGTTTTATATAGTGAATGTACCAGAGCGAAAAATGGTGTTCAATGGTTAAAGCAAGCTCCGTTGTTGATTTTTCAACAAAGGGCTTCGATGTGTTCATTCTATATGGGATAAAGGAGAGAAGGATATGGACAGGCGTATTCAAAAATCGAGGCAAGCGATTATTGATGCTTTTATGAGGCTGATGTCAGAAAAGGAATTCGAGAGCATAACGATCAATCAAATTGCTGAGGAAGCGAATGTCAATCGGGGAACGGTGTATTTGCATTTCAAAGACAAGTACGATCTGCGCGATCAACACTTGGAAGCTCAAATTAACCAGTTACTACATAATTGTATGTCTGAAGATAACATGGTTCATCTCCCTTCCAAAACCACACTATTACGCACGTTTGAATATTTGGAGCAACATGCTTCGTTCTATTCCTTAATGCTGACGAGCAAGGGAAACACGGTTTTTCGAAACCAAGTGGAGACAATGTTGCGGCAAAAACTGACCGAGCATCTGGATTCGATCAACCTCGATGGGAAACTGAACAGGGACATTACGGTGCAATTTTTAATTTCAGCGGCAGTGGGTGTATTGGAATGGTGGATTATCCGTTCGATGCCATATCCGGCATCGGTCATGGTGGAACAGTTTTGGAATTTGCTGAATCAAGGTATCGAAGGACACCAGCATGGTGCTATTTCCGATTAGATAACGACCTGAATTTATTTTACGCATTGTGAATTAGGGTCAGAGAAATCCAAATGATTGCCGGCAATTGGAGATTTAGAGAGTATGTGCAAATAGTCTATTTAACGCCGAAAAAACAGCGTATAACATAAATTATACGCTGTTTTTGGTGAGAGCGATTTTATTTAAGGAAGAGGGCACTTGTACGACGAAAATCAATGATATAAAGAGGTAAAATATAATAATATAGTTTATATATAACTATGGAATTGAACTTATCAACATCCGCCTAAAATTTCGAAATCAACGACTGCTGCATCGTGCTATAATTATTCAAAAAAACAAGTAGGTGGACTCGTTGACATATAGCAGTTCCAAACGAAGCTGGAGATCGGACAAGTTGTCCCGGCTCGGCTCCTCGATATTTGCGGAAGTGGCAGCATGGAAAGGGGAGGCGGCCAAATCAGGCCTGGACGTGATCGATCTGGGGATCGGCAGTCCGGACCAGGCGCCCGCTCCAGAAATCCGGCGGGCTCTAAGTGAAGCCGTACTCAGAGAGAATAGCTATTCCTATCCGTCGTCCAAAGGAAGCCCGGCATTCCGCAGGCAGGCAGCGGCATGGATGGAAGCAAGGTTTGGTGTAAAGGTGGATTCGGACGATGAGGTCGTGGCACTTATGGGCTCACAGGATGGACTTGCACACTTGGCGCTTGCCGTCTGCAATCCGGGCGATCTGGCAATCGTGCCTGACCCCGGTTATCCGATTTACTCCGGTTCGCTCGCAATAGCCGGTGTGAAGGCGTGGACGCTGCCTCTGCTGGAGCAGAACGCCTTCGTCCCTGATTTGGACAGCATTCCAGACGGGGTATGGCAGGAGGCAGTATTTATTCTGCTAAGTTTCCCCGGCAATCCCATCTCGACAACGGTGGATCTGGCATATATGGAGAAATTAATTACGCTGGCCCGCAAATGGAACGTGCTGGTCATTCACGACCTGGCTTATTCAGAAATGGGTTTTGACGGGTATAAGCCTGTGAGTATACTGCAGGTGCCGGGGGCCTTGGATACCGCAGTTGAATTCCATTCCTTCTCCAAAAGCTTCAACATGGCCGGCTGCCGGATTGGCTTCATGACCGGCAATCGTGAGGCAGTTGGAGCGCTGAGAGAACTTAAAAGCAATGTGGATTATGGCGTATTTGACCCAATCCAGGAAGCAGCCGTTGCTGCGCTGGAGCTGGCGATGAAAGCCGGAGCGGACCAGGGTGTTGCCCCGCTGTATGAACGGCGCCGGGATATGTTCATCGCGGAGTTAGCCCAGCAAGGCTGGGTGGTTCCGAAGCCCAAAGCGACAATGTTTATTTGGGCGCGCCTACCTGAAACTTACAGTGCCGGACTGGAAGAAGGAAGATCACGCAGCTTCGCGCGTGACCTTTTACTAAAGACAGGAGTAGCAGTCATTCCTGGGGACGCTTTTGGAGAACAAGGGGACGGATTCGTCCGAATAGCGCTGGTAGAAGAAGAAAGGCGGCTCTTGGAAGCCGCCCGGAGAATAGGCGAGTATCTGCGTAGAATTGGCTAATCTTCTGGAGCGTTATTGCCAATCTTTTGGCAAGGCTACCGCAATTAGTCGGTGCTCCGTTGGAATCAGTGCCGTACCGTTAACAATGCTGATATTTCCAAAATAGGGGGTAGCGGCTCCGCTCTTAATCATCCCCAGCAATGCTCCGGTATCGGAATGATTAATGGAAATGTACCCGTTCTCGTAAATTGCGAATACAGCCTTGCCAACCCGCTCCAGATGTTCTACCTTGCTTGCCGGATTGTCGAATGTAACCACGCTGTCGTCGGCGAGATGAACACCGGTAATTTGGGTGCCTTTTTGAAAAAATGCCATCCCATCAACAGGTCCGGCCAGCCATTTTCCGAAGCTTTCATAGCTTTTTGGGGCAGTGCTGGCATTCGACCCGCGAGTAAAGCGCGTTAAAATATATTCGTCCTTGTCGAGATTACCGTCTACTGAATAGACATAAGGGTTCTGAATGGAAGTGAAGAAATTTCCCTGTCTGGAGATGTCGTTCAGAGCCTGGTAGTTTTCCTTGGTGGTCACTTTACCTGTAACGGGATTCATGCTCACCAGTGTCATTAGATGGCCCGGTACAGGTGCTTTCACATTTTCATATGCGGCCTTAGCTTGCTCCCGCAGCACCAAATGCCCCTCCTGATAAGCAATCATGCTGTAGATCCCTTCGGTTCTCCAGAGCTGCTTGCCGGTAGCGGGGTCAAGGCCAAAAAATTGTGTGCGAATATTATTGACAGTACTGGAAACAACAAGTACGCCCTTGTATTCTCCATGCAGGGTACCGACGTACATGGGGATTCTTTTATTTTCCCATAATTTCTTGCCGGTTCCCGGATCGTAGGCGGCCACACCGCCGCTCTCATTGGCGAAATAGACTTTGCCGCTCATCAGGCGGGCTTGCCCGCCAATCTCCATAGGGCGCTCCGATACTTTTACCTTCCAGAGCAGCTTACCGGTTGAAGCGGAGACTTTTACTAGTTGTTCCTTATTGTCAATGAAGAAGACGGAATTATTCGTAACAATTTGCGGATGTTCACCGGTTTTGTACGACCACCGGATTTGGCCGGAAGCAATATTTTTGGCATAAAGCGTATTTTTGGCAGAAAAATAGAGGAATCCATTCATAACCGGTTGTGTGGTGTCATACATGCCGATGCCATCCGTTGCGACTTGCCACTTGAGAGGTAATAGGGTATCTTTGGAGACTGTAGCGGCAGCGCTCTTTACGGATGCTGCGTGTGCTGTACCGGTATGGATGGCTTGTAATGAAAGGCCGATACCGGTAGACAATAGGGAAATGGAGAGAAAGGCAGATAATACAGGTTTAATGGTTTTATTCTGTGGCAAAGGTTTCCACTCCTTGTGATTATTCTAAATTGTTAGACGCATGAACCGATATTTAGTTGCTAAAATAAGTAAGTTGTCTAAGTTAACATAATAATTAATATGGTAACTTATAATAACTTAGAAGTTGGTTTGTTTTTCCCCCATAATGAATATTAACGTCAGTTTGTATTCAGGGAGTGATCCACAAACGGTTGTAGCTCACTCATTGTTAATGTTATGCTTTAATAATACCCATTTTATGGGTCGCAATTTAAGGAGCGTTTGACATGAAGTTACCTTTACACGACCGATTCATTGAGCAAGCAATTGAGTATGTGAGTCAAGATCAACGACTTATAGGTCTCCTCGCAGGCGGATCTATGATGTACGGTGAAATGGATGAGTATAGTGATCTGGATTTAATAATTGTCTACAATCATGCTTTTCGAAGCGAGATTATGGAGCAACGGCTTCTAATTGCCGAAAAGCTCGGCAACTTACTTTCTGCATTCACAGGCGAGCATGTCGGGGAACCCAGATTGCTTATTTGTTTATATGGCCCAACCCCTCTTCATGTCGACCTTAAATTTGTACAACTGGAAGAGCTCGAATCCCGAATTGAGAATCCACTGATTCTATGGGAGAGAGGTACTGATATTACAATGATAATAAGTAAAACAAGTCCGGTTCTTCCTTTCCCTCATCATCAATGGATTGAAGATCGCTTCTGGGAGAGGCGAATTATTCGAATTTATCGATACTTTAACATTTATGCGCAATGTAGTGTTGGGCCCGTTGGTACTCATTTGCAACGGCCATCCCCCGAGAGGGGTTCGAAAGCTCGAGAAATACGCTCTTAAGGATCTGGGGGAACTAAAGGGAACGATTCCCATCCACAGCTTTGAAAGTTGCTACCATGCGCTAAAAAATACAATCAAGATGTACCAACGTCTACGCCAAGTTTCGGAAATTTCACCTAGGAAGGAAGCAGAACGCATCTCAATTGAGTTTCTTGACGGTATTCAGACAATTCCAGAAGCAACTTATTCAACTAAAGTAGAAACCGAGTAAAGCAGTGGGCAACATTTTTTAGAAAAGAGCCTCATATGTAAGATCCCTGCCGATTCGGCAGGAATCTTACAATGAGCAATGAGCAGAGGGGCAGAATTGTGCAGTAGGGGATTTTACAAGTTACGTTTGATTTGTTCGAAGCCCTCTTTAATTGTATCAATGACAATTTTCGGCTCGGAAAACTGAGGGAAATGCCCGCTTTTTGGAGCGGAAATATGTTTGCTGTACCTGGACAATGAGAGCAGTTCCATTTGATGCTGCATCCGTTGTTTTTGGACAATATCGGGGATCATGCGATTTTCTTTCCCGCCAGTGATCACATATACAGGAATATCGGGGAACTCAGCGCTTGCCTCGATTTGCCCCACTGTTTCTTTCACATATTTGTCTTCATTGAATTTTTTATGTGGAGATAAGAAATCAAATACCGTTAACATTTTGTTAATGGTTTTTACAGCTTTTCCTTGATAATCCCCAAGACTTAAATCTTTCGGGTGGCTGGATTCCAGAAACACAACACCCGCTACTTCTCCCGGGTAACGCCGGGCATATAAATTTGCATATAATCCGCCTAATGAATGTCCAACCAGCAAGAAGGGAGGCTCAAAACCAACGATTGTTAATGCTTCCCGTAAGGTTTCAACAATCGTTAGCCCATCTTGGGGTTCTAGTGGCTTATCACTGCCCGCAACGCCAAAACGGTTATAGGAAAAAACAGAGCAGAACTCCGAAATTTCCGGCAGGATATTCATCCAGCCCTCTATAGGTCCAGAACCGCCATTGATTAAAACAACATTGGGTTTGTGGTTCCCGCATATATTGTATTGCAGCTTCCCCCGTGATGTATTCAGATTTAATAACTTTAGAGTCAACGCCTCTCACCCCAACTTTGTAATCTCTGCTTTACGGGTAATACGATGGTGATTAGATTCTGGTTTCGTAGGAGATGGATTTGCTGTTATGCCAGGCGAATTAATAACAAATGAAAGTTAACATAATATAAAATATGTGAACTGAGTAATATTGTAATCTCATGAACTAACAGGCCTGCACCGGAGAAGATCCAATGCAGGCCTGTTTGCTGTTGTATATTAGATGAAGTAAATGCTAAAACGGGATCTATTGACGCAGCCAGCTGATAGCCAGCAGGAGTGCTCCTTTTTTGGCGTTGGTCTCAGCCAGGGCATTCAGCATCACAAAGTCATGAATAATCCCCTGGAACCGGACTGCGGTTACGGAAACTCCGGCTTCACGCAGTTTATTGGCGTAGGCTTCACCTTCATCCCGGAGGACATCGGCTTCACCGGTGATAATCAGCGCTTCGGGAAGCCCGCTAAGCTGCTCCAGACTGGCCCGCAACGGGGAGGCGGTGACCTGGGCACGCTCTTCTTCGCTGGTTGTATATTGGTCCCAGAACCATTTCATTCCGGTCCGCTGCAGGAAGTAGCCTTCTGCAAAGAGATGGTAGGATTCGGTATCAAAAGAAGCGTCCGTTACCGGATAGAACAATAGCTGCTTGGAAATTGCCGGGCCGCCCCGTTCCTTGGCCATCAGGGTAATGGCAGCAGTCATGTTGCCCCCGACACTGTCGCCGGCAACGGTTAATTTGCTTGTGTCAAAGCCATATTCAGAGCCATGCTCAGCAATCCAGGTCAGCACCGCATATATTTCTTCAATGGCTGTAGGGTATTTGGCTTCCGGCGAGAGGCTGTATTCCGGGAATACGACTGCTGCTCCGGCACCTGTCGCCAGTTCACGGATCAGCCGGTCATGGGTGTGGCTGTTGCCAAACACCCAGCCCGCCCCGTGGATATACAGAATGACAGGCAGAGTTTCACCTGAAGTATTTACCGGGCGGATAATCCGCACCCGAACCTCTCCGCCTGGCCCACCAGGAACCGTGAGGTCCTGAAGATCCGCTTCGGGTTTGTAAATCTCACTGGACTGTACGGTGTTCACCGTTTCGCGTCCTTTTTCAGGTCCCAGGTCAGGCAGAAATGGAGGTTCGGCATTGTCGTCGGCAAATTTCCGGGCTGCCGCTTCAAGAATGATTTTATTATCTTTTGACATCGTCAATCGTCTCCTTCTATCCCATTTGGGCAGTCTCCTTTCATTCATAACCAGGTTTGCCTTTTCTGAAACGTCAGATGCTGCCAATAGAGGAGTCAGGAAATTGTATTGAATGAAAAGCGAACGGTTTGGCATGAAGGAAGTGTATAGTTTTTGATAGATAAGGGGGAGAGTGTGTGAAGGATTATCCTATTGCGAAGGAGAGGGCCAGGGAGATGTTCAAAGAGCATTCTTCCTATATCTACGGAGTTGCCTTGATGCTCACCCGCCAGCGGGTGCTGGCAGATGATATTACGCAGGAAACGTTTCTTCGCGCTTTTGCCAAATTTGATCATTATGACGACTCCAAACCATTAAGACCTTGGCTGTACCGGATCACCGTCAATACGGCGCGAAACATGCTGCGGAAAAAAAGCTGGAAGCAGCTGTTCACGGGACTACCAGTAATGGATGCAGAGGATTCTGCTGAATACATGGCGATGCAGGGCGAAGATAGTCAAATGTTATGGCATGCGGTAAGCCGGCTAAGCTTAAAACAGCGTGAAGTGATTACGCTTCATTATTATGCGGGACTGCCCCTGCCAGAGACGGCCTCGGCTTTGGGCATACCGCTTGGAACCTGCAAATCACGCCTGCATGCGGCACTGGAGAAATTGCGGCTGCACTGTGAAAAAGAACCGGAGCTTCAGACACTGAAGGAGGGGTTGAAATGAAACTTCATAACCGTCGGGAGGCAGCCGGGCATGAGATATTGGCTGATGATTTGCAGCGTGAAGGTAAAAGATTGGCGGAACAGTACAAACCATCTTTTGAATTCGAAGAAGTGTGGTCGAAATTCGAGCAGGCCGGCAATCTTCCCTGGACCAAACAGAGACCCTTTTCCGGATGGCTCACATGGGGGGCAGGTATTGCTGTCTCACTGGTCGTAGCTTCAGGCGTGTTAATCGGCATTGGGGCAGTTTCCCCACAAGTGGCCGAAGCTTTGCGGAGCATCCCTTTTTTCGATTATTTATATGCCAAAGGGCGAGATACCGATGATTTGAAGCGGATAGAAGAGAAAAATCTAAGTACAACTGCGAACGCTTCAGCAAAGGATAAAGGAATAGAATTTAATGTGGTTAATGTTTTTTATGATGGCATTCAGCTGGTGTTGAACTATGAAGTGAGTTACCCTGAATCCACTCCTAAGTTGACCGAAAAAGAAGCTCAGGTGTACTACAATCTTACCTTCTCAGGAATTCAGCCTCAAGCGATCTCCACGCATGATTTTACGATTACCGGCGAGCATACTTTTGTAGGTACGACCCGCATGAGTATTGGGGACAAGGATATGCCTGCGCAGTTGCAGCTTAACATGACGGTGGATTGTATCGGCACCACAAGGGGAACGTGGGATGTTTCCATCCCTCTAAACAAACAAAAAAGTGATGAACTGACGAAAATCGTCTACCCTAAAAACCTGGAATTCACCTATAAAAACACCAAATATACTATCGATAAGCTGGTATTCGGCCCGGTAACCACTCAAGTAGTGATTGGAAATGTTATGCCCTATTATCTGTTTGATTTGGCGATGGAGGATGATAAGGGGAACTTATACAGGAACTATGGAGGGAGTGGAGCTACTCAGGATTACTATTATTTTAATTTGCCGCCGCTGACGGAGCTGAATTCCCATCCCAAAGATGTAACATTAACTTTGACTGAGCATGGAGGTCCCAATACCCCTTCCGATGAAGTACAGTTGTTCAAATGTAAAATTCCTTTGGAGTGGGATAAAGAATAACAAGAACAGGCCGCAGCGGCATTGGGAACAAGGACGGTTGCGGCCTGCTGTCTGGTGCGTGGTAGCTATATAAATAGTCACCGTGATTCGTTCACTGCGATGAAGTTAAAGTACTTGGCGCTTAGCCTCTTCCGGCTCACCAGGGGCCAGCTTAAGCTGGACATTCCTGCGTCCCGTTCTGATATAGACAATCAGGAAAAAGAGGGCGGTAATCAGCAGCGGATAGCCAATGGCCCAGCCGGTAAAAGGAAACACAGCCGCAGTCGCGGCAAAGGAAATCCAACTGATTCCAACGCCCAGCCGGTTGCCTTTCAGCAGCCGGATTCCTGCTGCGCAGCCCCCGATATACGTCAAAATGAAGGTGGCATTGGGAAACTGGATCAAGGTTGTGATCGACAGCCAGCCGGTGCCATACAGAAACAGCACCGCAGCAAAACACAGCAGCAGGAAGCCGATGGCACCTGTCGGTGTCTGATAGCGGCTGGACAAGCGGCCCATCCATTTCGGGGCGTAGCCCTGCCGGGATAGGGCGAACGCTACCCGTGAAGCCGCTCCGGTATACGCGATAATGGTTGCGGTGCAGATGAAGAGCCCGGTCAGACCGGCGATAAATCCGCCCCAGGAGCCCAGCGGCTGGCTGATGATCCAGACGAGGGAGGAATCCGCTCCGCCCCGCAGATAGCTCTGGGTACCGACAGTGGCAAGAGCGGACAGGAAGTATAGGACACCAACAATAATGGCAGCGATGGTGACGCCCCGGACTGCAGCCCGCTGCGGGTCTTTGAACTCCTCTGACAGGTGCGAAACGGCTTCCCAGCCGATAAAACACCAAAACAATATTGCCGCTGCCTGGCCGATGCTCATCCAGCCATGCGGAGCGAAAGGCGTGAAGTGCACACTTTCCATCCGGGGAAGCGCGGCGGCGAAGGAGAATACCAATACAGCGATGATAGCGATTACCACAGCAATCTGTACTTTCCCGGCAACCTGCATCCCGATCCAGTTCGTAACCAGACCAGCTCCCAGCATGGCTGCGGCCAGGGCAATTCTGGCGTTGTCTCCCCAGCCCATAGCTGCGGTCATGTAGCCTGCACCGGTTAATGCGGCGACGGGACCGCCAATCGGTACTGACATCAGGAAGAACCAGCCGACCAAGGCTCCGGCCTTCGGGCCAAAAGCCAGCGTGACGAAGTGGGAGACACCTCCCGCATTCGGAAACCGGGCAGAGAGAAGACCCATCGATAGAGCCAGGGGCAGAATCAGGAGGGTCATAAATCCCCAAGCAAGCAGGGAGGCCGGCCCAGCCATCTCTGCCGCAAGTCCGGGGACGATCAGGACCCCTGACCCCAGCACGGCGCCAATATACAGGGCGATGGCCTGCGGCATTCCGATATTGCGTTGTAAAGTTTCTTTCATAATAATTATGGCCCGCTTTCCTTGTATTTATATATAGAGTATCAGATAATAGATCCATTGGAAAAACGGAATTATCAGATCATATCCATTCAAAAAACCGATGATATAGTTCAGCAAAGGGGGAAGTCAAGTGGAATCGCGCCACCTGTTCACGTTTCTAGTCGTAGTGGAAACCGGCAGCTTTACACGAGCCGCCCAGAAGCTGGATTATGCGCAGTCCAGCATTACTGCGCAGATCCAGGCGCTTGAAGCAGAGCTGGGCCAGCCGCTGTTTGACCGTATCAGCAAAAAGATCATTCTCACCGACGCCGGACGCCGTCTGCTCCCCTACGCTCAGGAAATCTCCCGGATGCATACCTTGGCTGAGGTTGCGCTGCGTTCGGATACTGAACTGTCCGGAGCACTGCGCATTGGCGCACCGGAGTCGCTGGCCGCGTTCCGGCTGCCGGGCATTATTAAGGAATTCCGCGGGCGCTATCCTCAGGTGCAAATCACCCTGAAGCCGGGTGCCTGCTGGGAGCTTACCGAATTCGTCCGTTCCGGAGAGCTGGATCTGGTGTTTCTCCTGCAACCGGAGACGGAGTATAGGGATCTTCACACGGAGACGCTCATTCATGAGGCGATGGCGTTGGTTACTCCGCTGGGTCATCCGCTTCTGGAGCTCGCTGAGGTACTGCCGCTTCATCTGAAAGATGAGACTATTCTGCACACCGAAACCGGCTGCACCTACCGGACCTTGTTCGAGCGCCATTTGAACAGTCACGGTGTATTCCCCGATCCGAAACTGGAATTCTGGAGTGTTGAAGCGATCAAGCAGTGCGTGATGGCCGGTCTGGGCCTTTCATTTTTACCGATGATTACAGTCCAGAGTGAGCTGGCCGAAGGCAAGCTGGCCCGGCTGCAATGGAATGACGAGTCGCAGCGGGTAGCTACCCAAATCGCTTACCACCACAAAAAGTGGAAATCACCGGCACTTGCAGAATTCCTGTCTACAATTCAGAAACACGCGGCAGAGTGGAGAAATGGGGCACCATACACAACAAAATCGAGCCTGTTATCTAGTTAATTCTTATGAACTTATTCTATGGTAGAATAGATTGTTATGAACTCGGAGAGGAGATAGGACATGAATGATTCTGAGCCTGATTATGAGGAAGAACTGGAGGCTTTTCTCATTTGGATGAAGGATGCCGGATTTACCCCTTATACCCAGAAGTCCTATCTCGCCGATGTGCGGGAGTTCCTGGGGAGTCTGAACGGCAAAAGCCTGGAGAACGTCAAGAAGCTGCACATCATCTCCTATTTAACCTCGGTCCGTGAGCGGGGGGTCAGTGATGCTACGCGTAACCGTAAGCATGCTTCGGTCAATTGCCTGTTCAAGGCGCTGATGGAGCTGGAGCTGCTGGCCGCCAATCCTGCAGCGGGAATCAAGAAATCCAAGACCGAAAAAAACCGTGAGCCCGTCTACCTGGAAGAACATGAACTGCAGCGGTTTTTGTCTGCGGTTGAAGGCAAGTACAGAAGCAGGAATCTGGCGGTCTTTCTGCTAATGTCCTACATGGGATTGCGGGTAGGGGAGGTACATACCCTGAACTTAAGTGATTATAATGCGGAACGCCCGACGCTCCGTGTTTTCGGAAAAGGCCGCAAATGGCGGAATATTCCGGTGCCTGCGGAGCTGGCTCCTTTTTTGGAGCAGGCCCTGTCTGAGCGGCTGGAGCCTTGGCGCAGCAAGGAGGAAGCGATGTTCATTTCGCAAAAAGGGCGCAGGCTCTCGATTCGCGGTATTCAGGGGATTGCTGCTGACACCTTTGGCCGTTACCAAGCGGAAGTTCCCGCTGCCCGCCGCAGGCCATACTCCAGCCATAAGCTGCGCCATTCTTTCGCCACCATGCTGCTGCGCAAAGGGGCAGACTTGCGGACCGTGCAGGAGCTGCTGGGCCACTCGTCCATCCAGACCACTACCGTGTATACGCATATCACCAGCCGGGAGAAGGAAGAAGCCATGGCCCGGCTGCAGATCAGCATGCCAAAGTAATTGTTACATTCTATTTGCGGCAGGCCGTCCAGCACGAACTTTAATACGGGGACAGCATAAAGCCGGAAAGCTTTAAATGGGCAAGGACCTATTTCATTGGCAGACATGACGATTCATGTTATATTTGTTGAGTTCAGAAGCTCCGTCCTTTCAGTATGGGGGTTATTCTCCATGACTTGAAGGGCGTTTTCTTTGTTTGCCGCTTTTCAGCAGCCCGACAAAAAGACTATCTCCTCCCTCGATGTGAGGGGGAGATAGTCTCTGTTATTGCTAAGCTTGTCCTACAGTTCCAGCTTAGAGATTTCACTCTTCAGCTTCTCAGCGGATTGCTGGAACAAGGTTTTCTCATCTTCACTGAGCGGAAGATCCAGCACTTCACGTACACCGGAACGGTCAACAACGCATGGGGCACCCAGGAATACATCGGATACTCCATTATAGTTGTTCAACAGTGTGGAGACATTCAGTACAGCACCTTCATTGTGCAGAATGGAAACTACGATCCGGTCCAGTGCCAGTGCGATCGCATAGGAGGTTGAACCTTTGGCATCAATGATTTCGTAAGCGGCATTTTTGGTATCCTCGAAGATTTCCTTGCGTTCCGCATCGTCAAAGCCAAGATCGATTCCGGCAACGTTGGCCAGACTCCATACCGGAAGCTCGGAATCTCCATGCTCACCGATAATCTGACCGTGAATGCTGCGCGGGTCGATTTCTTTGTGCAGGCCGATCAGGTAGCGGAATCTGGCACTGTCAAGCACCGTACCCGAGCCGATAACACGTCTGCGGTCGAAACCGCTGATCTTCAGGGTGGCATAAGCCAGAATGTCCACCGGATTCGTCGCGATCAGCAGAATAGCGTGCTGGTTGTATTTGGTGATTTTTTGGATGATGTCTTTAAAAATGGAAATGTTTTTACGCAGCAGATCAATCCGGGTTTCCCCCGGTTTCTGGGAGGCGCCGGCGGTCACAATAATGATATCTGCTTCGCGGCAATCTTCATAGGTTCCTGCCCAGAGCTTCACACCACCGACAAAAGGCATGCCATGGTTCATATCTAATGCTTCACCAAGTGCTTTCTGATGATTGACGTCAATAAGCACCAGTTCCTGCATGCGTCTGCGCAGAAGCAAAGTATAGGCAGTTGTCGTACCGACAGCACCTGTACCGATCACTACGACACGATTTGGTTTGAATGGGGGGGCCATTGCTACATCTCCTCCTGAGTTTTTGAAGTTTTTGTGTCCAATCTTATCCATCATAATCGCTAAGGTTAGTGTTTTCAAGCGGTCTGCTTTTAATCCATTACCCGAAATTGGGCGGGTTAACAAGAATTTTGGAAGAACGGAGCAAGTTATGTTTAGTATTTCCACGTTTCCTGTAATTATCGGTGCTGGGGCTTAAAAGGTCAGCCCCTTCACAATAGCAATATCTATTAATACCTATTAATACAAGAAGTTATTAAGAAGACAGGGGAGAATTTACGAATGGATTTATTCCGCAAGAAGCCTTTGACCGCTCCAGTAAGCGCCGGGGGAGAGAAGCTCAGCAAGACACTTGGTGCGCTGGATCTGACTCTGCTTGGAGTGGGGGCGATCATCGGTACCGGTATATTTGTAATGACGGGAGTGGCAGCTGCCGAGCATGCAGGACCAGCCCTGGTGCTCTCATTTGTGCTGGCAGGTATTGCCTGTGTATTGTCGGCTCTGTGCTATTCCGAATTTGCTTCCACACTACCGGTGTCCGGCAGTGCATACGCTTACAGCTATGTGGCTTTTGGTGAATTGTTAGCCTGGATTCTGGGCTGGGATCTGGTGCTGGAATACGGGGTGGCTGCAGCTGCAGTGAGCAGCGGGTGGTCTGGTTATTTCCAGGGCCTCCTCGAAGGCTTTGGCCTGCATTTGCCCACAGCACTCTCCGGGGCGTATAATGCGGACAAAGGAACGTTTATCAACCTTCCCGCGATTATCATCATTTTGCTGATTTCCTACCTGCTGACCAGGGGGGTCAAGGAAACAGCCCGTTTTAATGCCATTATGGTTGTAATCAAGCTGTCAGTCGTTATTCTCTTTATTGTCACTGGCTTGTTTTATGTGAAACCGGAGAATTGGACACCTTTTATGCCCTTTGGGTTCCATGGAGTAGTCAATGGTGCGGCTACTGTATTTTTTGCCTATATCGGATTTGATGCCCTGTCCACTGCAGCAGAAGAAGTCAAGCGCCCGCAGCGTGATCTGCCGATCGGGATTATTTCCTCCCTTGCCATCTGTACGGTGCTCTATATCGTTGTATCGCTGGTGCTTACCGGGATTGTCCCTTATGAGAGACTGAATGTCAGTGATCCGGTTTCCTATGCGCTGCGTTTTGTGGATCAGAATATGGTCGCCGGGCTGATCTCCGTAGGTGCCATTGCTGGAATGACTACGGTTCTGCTTGTTTTGCTGTTTGGCCAGACCCGGCTCTTGTTCGCAATTTCACGGGATGGGCTTTTGCCGGAATCCTGGTCCAAAGTGAGCAAGAAGACACATACTCCCGTACGCAGCACCTGGTTGGTAGGCGGGATTATTGCCGTGCTCACCGGCTTTGTCCCGCTGGACCGTCTGGCCAACCTGACCAGTATCGGCACCCTATTCGCCTTTCTTGTCGTTTCGCTGGGTGTCATCATTCTCCGGTATACCCATCCGAATCTGAAGCGGGGCTTCACTGTGCCGTGGGTTCCGGTTGTGCCCTTGCTAAGTGCGGCGGCCTGCGGCTATTTGATGTATAATCTGGGGAGAGATACCTGGACTGGCTTCTTGATCTGGCTGGTTATCGGTTTGCTCATTTACGGATTATATGGCTACAAGCGCAGCAAGCTGAATCATAAAAAATAATGAATGAATGAAGGAAGTGGGGAGAGCTTTGTCATATAAACATACAGGTTACAGGGTTCTGGGGGCTGTAATCACGGTATTCCTGACCCTGCTCATACTCTCGGCTTGCTCTTCTTCTCCTCCGGAGCCTTCCCAGCCCCCACAGCCGACGGAAGCGCCGGAAGAGGGGCAGACCATTACGTTGATTACCCCGGATGCCAAGAATGTTAACAATGAAAATACCCCGAAATACCAGATTCAGACCCGGCTGACTGATTTCAGACTGTTAAATGACTCCATAGGACTGGCTTGGGGTGTGACCAAAAACGAACTGCGGATCTACATGACCAAGGATAACGGCGAAACGTGGAGCAACATTTCCCCGTCAGCAAATGTTCAATTTTTATCGAACCCTGTCTATGGGAAAGATATATTGTTCACTGATCCCAGCAATGGCTGGATTATCCGAAGCGCCTCCGGGCTTACAGAAACGGTTGTATTGCGTACAACAGATGGGGGAAGCACCTGGAAAGTCTCTTCTTTTCCTGATGCAAACGGCATCTCTTCCATCTATTTCAACTCTCCTGATTATGGCTGGCTGATGACTTCCTGGGATGCCAAAGCGACCAAAGAGAGCAAAGCGCTGTATGCAACAAGTGACGGTGGCGCTACATGGAACCTGGTGATGCAAAATGAGCAGTATAATCCGAATTTGCCGAATAATACGATCCCGATATCGGGTGTGGTTACAGGGATGGTATTCAAGGACATCAGCCATGGCTTTGTGACGATGCAGACCGGCGCACTACCCAAGATCTACATGACCAAGGACGGAGCGGCAACCTGGAATCCGGGTCCGGAATTCCTTGTGAATGATCAATTAAGGGGCTGTGACAAGGTGATTACAGGGGAGCCTGATTTTTTTGATAAAGGCAGTTTGAACGGCTGGATGCCAGTAGGGTGCCAAGTAGACAAAGCAGGCAGTATCACCTATAACGGTTATTTCACGGCCAATGGGGGGGAGAACTGGAAATTTGTATCCTTCGGGCTGGGAAGCCTGACCGGGATCAACCGCCATATTCCTCCAACCTTTTTAAACTCCCAGGTGGGCTGGGCCCTTAAGCAGGATGTGTTATATAAGACTACCAACCAAGGCAAGACCTGGACGGCGCTGTCGGCCAGCAGTGTGCTGAAATCCAAGCTTGTGGATTACCCGGAAATTGTGAAGCTGCAGTTCATATCCAGTGAGGTGGGCTGGCTGCTGATCGAGAAAAAAGAAGACCGCAAGTCGATTCTGCTGCAGACCACTAACGGTGGTGTAAGCTGGCGGGTGATGTAAACATAGGGGTGTGACCGGCAAGCTGGTTTTACGGTTTGCAGGTCGCATCTTCTTTTTTTGGGTTATAAAATTAAAATAAAATCTTAGTTAAAATTTTCTTTAAAAATGTGAAAAAAATCACATGACAAATGAATCTCCCTGTGATATATTTAACACATAGAGAGCAAGTTCATTTTTTCACAAACTTTCATCCCGAATAGGAGAGATTATAATGAAAACTTTCGAAACGGATTATGTAACCAGAAACCTGCTGCAACTCTGCTACAACTGTGATGATGCACACCTCTGTGAAACAGAAGAACAATGCAGAGCCTGCTGGGCGGACAATGGAATGCTGCCTGAAGAAAATGATGAAACTAAGCAATTATTAGACCTCGTTCACGCTTAATAGGAGTTAGTGAAGGCCACCCTGATCTCTGCCCCAGAGAACAGGGTGGTTTTTTTGATATAGAAGAAAGGATTGATTGAGACCCCCGCGAAATACCCGAATCAGCTTCCGTGCAAAGGCCACACTTCGTGGGTTTATTTACCGATACCGTCCGTAGAAGGCGGCAAAGCCGTTTCTGCTTGTGCTGTATGGAAAAGCCGGGGCATATACATGTACAGAAGTGCCTGTATCCCTGCAGAAAGCGGGATAACATGGGAAATAAGGGGGAAGAGTCATGGGAATGGGCCCGGATCCATCTTGGATGTTTGATCTTACGGGAACGGTAATACCGATCTTTCTTGCCGTTGTTATTGGCATAATTGCGTTATCAGCAAGCCGGGGGCTGCTGCAGTGGAGCCGGAACAACAAATCGCCCATCATGACCATCCCCGCACGCATCGTCAGCAAACGCACTGAGGTCCGGCAGCAGCAGCTGCAGGATGACAGCAATAACAGCCGTACCAGCACAACCTACTATTTAACCTATGAGTCGGACCTTGGAGTGAGGATGGAATTCAAAGTGGACGGCAATGAGTATGGCATGAGCGCTGAAGGAGATCGGGGAATTCTTACGTACCAGGGCACAAGGTACCACGGTTTTCAGCGGCAGCCTCACTACTCAACGGCAGAATAGATTAAATGTATACGTTGTTTACAATATATTGTGCATCTTATACAATCCCCTTGTTTCCTGTAAGTGGAACAAGGGGATATTTGTATTTTGTAAGATCTGAACACAGTTGGTGATTGATACCGGGTTGACACATAAAATGATCTACGGACTGTAATCAGCTGTATCCGGGATGGGAAAATTGGGCGTGACTGTCACCTCTTGGGCGAATGCACATACAATACAGCGAGCAGTTGAGAAAGAGAAGGCTAAGGAGGAGAAAGCGTGGCCGTAATTAAAGCAAACACGGAAGATGTAAGGACGCTTGCACGGCTGATGCGGGCGGAAGCCGAGGAAGACGGGGAGTCCGGCATGCTGATGGTCGGCAATGTCGGCGTCAACCGGATACTTGGAAACTGTCTGGACTTCAGAAACATCCGCAATGTCAATGACATGGTATTTCAAAGTCCGGGTGGGTTCGAAGCGCCGCAGAAGGGCTATTTTTACCAGCGTGCCAGAGAATCCGATATCCGCCTCGCCAGACGCGCCATTGCGGGTGAAAGAACAAGGCCGGCTTCCAATGCGCTCTGGTTCTTCAGGCCGGTTGGAGACTGTCCGGCCACCTGGTACAATCAGCAAAATACCGGAAGGTACAAAGCGCATTGCTTCTTTGCCCCCGCTAGTGGGGAATGTCCGGCAGTATACTAGAACGTTAGGGGTGACGGATGCGGGTGCAGCCAGAAAAGCCTGGCGATTCGCTTCCACAGCCCACTTCAATTCTTCTCCGGTCAGAAATTCTCAGCGAACTTTAGCATGTAAACAAGTCACATTGCCTAAGCTGGCCAAACCGCCAGCATACTAATTATCAGGAGGTTTTTAACAGATGATAGCACAACCTTACCGCCCCGTAACCTATACGATCGGCAGCAATCCTTCAGGTGCAATGAACAACATGAACAATGTAAACAGCTTGAATAATATGAATAATATGAACGCCATGCACAGCATGAGCCCCATGGGTATGGGCAGTATGAGCCCTACGGGTATGGGCAGTATGAGCCCTACGGGTATGGGCAGCATGAGCCCCATGGGTATGGGCAACATGGGTACCATGGGGGCAACACCTCCCCAAGTCAGCAGCGGCAGCCCGATGACTCCAGCAGGCGGCGTCGTAACGACTACGGCTCCAGTATATGAACAATCATACATCGAAAACATTTTCCGGCTGAATCTCGGCAAAGTCGGCACCTTTTACTTCACATACGAGAACAACAAAGATTGGAATGCCAAGGTCTACACAGGTGTACTGGAAGCTGCAGGCCGCGACCACATAATTATCAGCGACAAGGCCACCGGACAACGCATTGTGCTGTTGATGGTGAACTTCGATTATGCTACCTTTGACGAACCTCTTATTTATCAATATCCCGGCACCATTGGAAATCCGCCGACAACACGAAACTTCCGGTAATAGCTGTTATTGGATTCGCTGGATTTCTTAAATCCCCGTCTAAATGCATCTGGCATCGGACAATCAGCTTGAAGCATATGGGTTATATAAAACCTTCAAAGGCGGATGATATGGCCCATGCTTCATAATCAAGAGTTTAAAGTTTACATTATAACCACTGGAGATATTATGCGGTTCTTTGTTGTAGAGGTCATAATCGGAACAATGACATACTCCCTGGCTATGAAGATTTTTCATAATGTAATCCTGGCCAGTGCAGGCGGATGGATTGGCACAGAAACAATAAAACGCCTGAATGCCGCTGTGAAAATTTTGCTGAAATAGAACCGCTGGCTCCCCAAAAACCGCTCCCTGACAGGGCGGTTTTTGGGTTTTCTTTAACCTTATTAAACAAGAATAAACAGAACAAAAGGTTCCTTTCATCTCTTATGTTTATGCGGCAAAAACAAAGATCATATTTTTACGCCTGTTCGCATCTGTTTTTATATGCGAAGAAATATTATAATAATGTGTATATTTATATCCGTGATTCCAGTCAGGAGATGAAAACATTGGGAAATTGATGTGGAAAGGAACAGCTGCTGCACAAGCCGACATTTTGAACAAACGAAGGAGGTGGGCCTATCCGCCTGAATCGTGGAGACGGTGGATAGGAGTATAAATTGAGCGACCCTTTACCCGGTATATTACATGTAGGTCTTATTATTTTGCTGGTGCTGTTGAACGGCTTTTTTGTTTCGGTTGAATATGCGATGGTGAAAGTACGAAGCGGCCGCATAGATTCCCTGATGGAGGAAGGCAGTAAACGAGCAGTGGCAGCAGGTAATATCGTACACAATCTGGACGGATATCTGTCCGCCTGCCAGCTGGGCATCACCCTTGCTTCACTGGCACTTGGCTGGCTGGGGGAACCGGCTGTTGCAACGATTGTGGGGCCGATTGTAACAAGCCTAGGATTTGGCGAAACCTCGGTTTATGTTATTTCGCTAATTATTGCGTTTATGTTCATCACCGTTCTGCATATCGTACTCGGAGAGCTTGCTCCCAAGACGATTGCTGTGAACAAAGCCGAAGCGGTACTTCTGCTAACCGCGGGTGCGATGAATGTTTTTTATCGGATTATGTATCCTTTTATTTGGATCGTAAAAGGCCTGGCCAGCGGGCTGCTGCGGATTTTCCGCTTAGCGCCTGCCTCGGAGCTGGCTACAGCACACACGGAAGAAGAAATCCGCATCATTATGCAGGAAAGCAACAAAAGCGGGCTTATCGACAACACGGAAATGACTTTGGTGGACAATATTTTCGAATTTGCCGACACCATGGCCCGTGAAATTATGATCCCGCGTACTGAAATGATCTGTCTGAACAATCATTTGACAGTCGAAGAGAATATGGAGGTTGCGTTTGACGGGATGCGCACCCGGTATCCGGTATGTGACGGTGACAAGGACCACATTCTCGGCTTTATTCATATCAAGGATCTGATCCGGGACAATGCGCCCAAATACAGTGAATTGATTCGTCCCATTCTTACCGTTCCGGAGTCGATACAGATAAGTGCCCTGCTTAAGGTCATGCAGCGTGCGAAGACACAGATTGCCATTCTGATCGATGAATACGGCGGTACGTCAGGTATGGTTACGCTCGAAGATATCATGGAAGAGATCGTCGGTGAGATTCAGGACGAATTCGATGAAGAGCGGCCGGGCGTAGAGAAACTGGGGGAGGATGAATTCTCCATTGATGGTCTGATGCTGATTGAAGAAATCAATGACCGGCTTGGATTGAACATGGAGACAGATGATTATGATACCATCGGCGGCTGGTTGTACTCCAAGCTGGAGGTGAACCCGCCGCAAAAAGGCCAGACCGTGGAATTTGACAGCCACTTATTCGTGGTGGAGGAAACCGACAACAAACGGATATCCCGTATTAAAGTGATGAAGGTGCAGTTTTTGACTGAAGAGGCGGGAGCCTGACAATAACATAAGAGATGTTTCCAGACATGGCGTCAGGTTGGGCGCTATGTCTTTTTTTATACAAAGATTACCTCAGCTGTTAGGCCGAAATTCTGGATTCGGGACGTTTGAGGGCGGGTATATGGAGTGTATCTGGCTGAAGTAGTTCATTCATAAAAAGAAAGGAGAGAGGCCGATGTCTGATTATCCGGTTTACACGGATTTCCTGGTCCTCTTTTCTATTGTCATAGCAAGCTTATCCAGTTTCATAGCTGTGGACCTCGCGGAAAGAATGGTACGTCATAAAAGAAGTGTCTTTTTTGTCCTATTCAGCTCCGGTGCCCTGGGAATAGGGATGTGGAGTATGCATTATCTCAGCATGATCGCGATGAAGCATGAGAGCACGGCGTCTTATTATATCCCGATGCTGTTACTCTCCCTGTTTGTACCCATTGCGGCTTCCTTTGTCCTGCTGATGCTGTTCAATAATCCCCGTACGCGGAGCAGCAAGGCGACTCTTGGATTTGGCGGGCTGCTGTTCATCTGCGGTATTCTGATCATGCATTGCAGCGGGATGATGAGCGTGCGGTATACGGCGGCTTTTGAACAAAGCGTGGGTTCGGTTCTGGGGTCCTTTGTACTCTCTTTGGCGATCCCTGCGATAACAGCTTCTTATCACCCTAATTGGGCAGCGAAGCGGTATAATATGTTTTCCGCCAAAAAGTTATTGCTCATCCTTGTACTGACTGCTGTGCTGTCGGGAACAAATTATATCGCGATGGCCGGAGTCTCATATGTAGACACAGAGCCTTACATCTATATGGGCCGGACTCCCCTTTTGAATGATTCAATGCTGGGAATGATTCTTGCCTGCACGTTCCTGCTGGTGGTGGCCGTTGTGCTTGGACTTATGTATAAAGACCGGAAGCAGGTGCTGTCCACAGCACAATTTAATGAGCAGCGCTACACCGCCTTATTCGAGTTCAGCCCCGATATGGTAGTGTGTATCGACCCTGTGCGCAAAAAAGTGATCAGCGCCAATCCCTCGCTCCGGCAGACAACAGGTTACGGACAAGAGGAACTGAGTGACTATAAAAGTGTATTATTCAGTGCCGGGGATGAACAAGCCCTCAAAGCAGCCGTTAAACTCGCTGCGCGGGGACAGTCCGGAAAGCTGGAATTGACCATCAAAACCAAAGGCGGAGCCAGGCTGATCTGTAGTTCTACCGTTTTTCCGCTGGTGAATGACAAAGAAAATTACGTGTACATTATCGCTGAAGACATCACGGCTCTGGCTGAACAACAGCAGGAGCTTCTGATCGCCAAAAATGCGGCCGAAAGCGCTGCGCGGATGAAAAGTGAATTTCTGGCTACGATGAGTCATGAAATCCGGACACCGCTTAACGGCATTATTGGCATCAACCAACTGCTCGCCGAAGAAATCACGGTACCGGAGCATCAGGAATTGTTGAAGCTGCAGAATACAAGCAGTCTTGCATTGCTGAGTGTGATGAACGATGTGCTCGACATTTCCCGGCTTGAAGCTGAGAACATGCTGCTGGTAAAAGCACCGTTCAAGCTTCCTGTACTGCTGCGGGAATGCATCAATCTGTTCACGGTTGCGGCGGGCCACAAAGGGCTTACTTTGACCCTTGAGATTGCTCCGTCCATTCCTGAACAATTAATCGGGGACAGTGCACGGATCCGCCAGATCCTGGTGAATCTGATTGGCAATGCAGTCAAGTTTACTGACGAGGGAGGCATAGCAGTTGCAATTGAGCCCTACAGCAAAGAGGGGACTTCCCTGGGACTGCTGTTCAGAGTCAGTGACACAGGAATCGGGATTGCGCCGGAAAAGCAGAAGCTGTTGTTTCAGCCCTTCTCACAGGTGGATGCTTCCCATAACCGCAAGTACCAGGGAACTGGTCTGGGGCTGGCGATCTGCAAAAAGCTTGTTGAGCTAATGGATGGAAGTATCTGGACGGAAAAGGAAAGGGAAGGGGGAACCGATTTCTTTTTTAAGATCCCGCTGCAGCTTATGGACACCTTACCCCGGGAGGAATATTCCTATGAACAGGGAGTCCGGGAGAAGCGGGAGAAGTCGGAAGTGGGCTGAACGAAGGTTTGCCAAGCGGAGAGTTTTAATTATATAATTTTAAAGAATATGATATCCTCACAACAGTCCCTCCAGGACAGAAAGGAACTCTCTTTTGGGCAAATCTAAAACAAACAATGTCATGGTTTCCGGGCTAAGTAAAGCTGAGAAACGCAGGGCTGAGCTGGAGCAGCAGAAACAGAAAACGAGAATTCTAATTATTAGTACGGTCGCAATTGTGGTGATTATTTTTGTCGGACTCTTCATGCTGGCATCGAGGGATTCCTCTTCAACGGCAGGTTCAGGCAAGGCGGTTGATTTTAATTACAGTGACTTCCCAAGACTGGGGAAAGAGGATGCCCCTGTCAAAATCGTCGAGTTCGGTGATTTCAAATGCCCGGCCTGCGCCCAGTTTACAGGTGTAATCAAGCCGCAGATTGTGCAGAAGTATGTGAATCAGGACAAAGCAGCCTTCTACTTCGTAAATATGGCTTTTATCGGCCCGGATTCCGAAACGGCTTCACTGGCGGCATTATCAGTCTATCATCAGAACAATGACGCTTTCTGGACCTACTTTGATGCGCTTTACGCCAATCAGGGGGATGAGAATGCAGAGTGGGCCACAGAAGACTTCCTGGTGAGCCTCGCGGAGAAGGAGAAGCTGCCTGTCGATCTGGAGCTTTTACGTAAAGATATCCAGGAACGAACTTATGAAAGTGAGCTGCAAAGTGATATCAGCACCGCCAAGGATACCGGTGTAACCTCTACACCTGCTGTATTTATTAATGGACACAAAGTGGATGAGCCTTTCAATATGGAAGCTATTGATGCTCAGATTAAGTCCGCTTCCGAGGCTGTGAGCGCCGAGTGATGAAGATCGCTGCTTTCTGTAGACGCCACTGTCTCTATCTGGCCTGGTTTGTTTCTGTTATCGCAGTAGCGGGAAGTTTGTATCTCAGTGAGGTATTGAAGTACGAGCCCTGCAAGTTATGCTGGTTCCAGCGGATATTCATGTACCCGCAGCTTATTCTGCTAGGCATTGCGACCTACCGGAATGACAAAAAGATTATACCCTATGTGCTGCCCCTAAGTCTCATCGGCGGCTGCATCTCTATTTATCATTATGCGGAGCAGAAGATTCCGGCACTCAGCAAGGTGCTTCCCTGCACGATTGGCGTGCCCTGCAACAAGGATTATCTGAACTATTTCGGGTTTATTACGGTCCCTTTGTTAGCCTTGATTGCCTTTGCGCTAATCGCAATTCTGCTCTGGACCGGACGCAAAGAGGACACCGTAGAATAGAGAATATCGCAGCAGAATGAAGAGGTCTAAACATTCCTGAAATTTTTGACACAATTAAGGATCAAAACCTTGAAAAAACAAGCGTTGAGGGGATAATCGCAGAGAATGAAAGATTCATATCTCCCTCATTGTGGTTTTGCGTAAAATGGATCATTTTTCAATCTTTTTTCATTTTTTTCACCGCTTTACGGAAGGCTCATTGTAGACTATCATTAGACCTTGTGAGAAGTTGAATATGCGCTGAATTTTCCGTATGGAAAAACGGGGGAACCAACATTGGCCTAAGCGCCAACGGGGTGAATCGGGGCGGTCCGCAAGGGCTGCAACCGTAGGGCTACCACAGCCCGAATCCGCCAGCTAACCTCGTAAGCAATGGTGGGATAATGACGATGCGTAAGCATGCGGATCATTTCCGTATGCTTATTTTTGTGCCTGCATTTATGAAAATCCGCCAATGAAAACAGCGCACGGTATTACCGTTTCAACCTAACAAAGAGAGGAACTGTTACTACAATGGTAAGCAAGGTAAAACGACTATTGATCGGGCGTCCGATGAAGTCGAACGAACTCGATCATGAAAAGTTATCCAAGGTGAAAGCACTGGCTGTCCTGTCTTCTGATGCGCTCTCGTCTGTAGCCTACGGAACGGAACAAATCCTGATTGTGCTGGTGGCCGCAGGCTTCACGGCTATCTGGTACTCATTGCCAATTGCATTAGCCGTATTGGGCCTGCTGGCTATACTGATTTTATCCTACCGTCAGACCATCTTTGCTTATCCGCAGGGCGGCGGCGCGTATATCGTAGCCAAAAGCAATCTGGGTGTTCCAACCGGACTCCTCGCGGGAGGATCTTTGCTGGTGGATTATATTTTGACCGTTGCGGTTAGCGCATCGGCGGGTACGGATGCGATCACATCCGCTTTTCCAAGTCTTCATAATCATAGCGTATTTATTGCTGTTGCCGTAATTCTGCTCTTGACCATCGTCAATCTGCGGGGGGTAACAGAATCTGCCTCATTCATTGCTATTCCTGTGTATCTGTTCGTGGTATCGATCTTCGTATTGATCATTGCTGGGGTATTCAAATATGCTACCGGCGGAGCACATGCCAATGTTCCTGAAATCGGTTCTGCTGTGTCGAATGTCAGTTTGTTTTTGCTGCTTAAAGCCTTCAGCTCCGGCTGTTCGGCTCTGACCGGGGTAGAGGCTGTATCGAACGCTATTCCGAACTTCAAGGCGCCTGCGGAGAAAAATGCCGCGAAAACCCTGATGATGATGGGGCTTATCCTGGGAATTATGTTCACCGGAATCACGCTCCTGGCTTACTGGTATGGAATTACGCCGGATGAAAAAGCTACCGTGGTCTCGCAAATTGCCGAATCTACGTTTGGGCGCGGCGGTTTGTACTTTTTTATCCAGGGGATCACAGCTGTCATATTGTTCCTGGCTGCCAATACAGCCTACTCAGCGTTCCCGCTGCTGGCATTTATGTTTGCCAAAGACAAGTATCTGCCCCATGCATTTATGGTCCGTGGTGACCGTTTGGGCTTCTCGAACGGCATTATCTTTTTGGGTGTATTGTCTGCTCTGCTGGTCACGGCTTTTCACGGAAATACTGAAAGTCTCATTCCATTGTATGCGGTGGGTGTTTTCATTCCGTTTACGCTGTCCCAGCTAGGTATGATGGTGCATTGGTACAAGACCAAACCTAAAGGGTGGCAGAATAAATTTGCCGTGAACACGGTGGGGATGCTTACGACTCTGACCATTACCTTAATTTTCATTATCACCAAATTCTCCAGCGTCTGGATGGCCTTTATCTTCCTGCCGATTGTAATGTTCGTGTTCCACCGGATTCACCACCATTACCTGAATACTGCGGATCAGCTGCGGATTTGTCCGGCAACGGATAAACCCTGCATCAAGGGAAGTACAGTAGTCGTACCTGTCGCCGGTGTAACGCGCGCGGTGCTGCATTCGATCAGTTATGCCAAGTCCTTAACGGACAATGTGGTGGCTGTGTATGTAGGCTTTGATGAAGAAGAGATCAACAAGATGGAGCAGAAATGGGAGGAATGGAATCCGGGCGTGCGCCTGATTGTCCTCCGCTCCCGTTACCGCAGCATTCTCCGTCCGCTGGTCAAATTCATAGATACAGTAGAGTGGAAGACTGCTTCAACCGACCATATTACTGTACTCATCCCGCAGTTTATTACTAAGCATTGGTGGCAGGCCGTTCTGCACAATCAGACCAGCTTGTTTATCCGTTCTTATCTGATGAATCAAAAAGACATCGTCGTTGCCACCGTACCTTATCATTTGCATAAATAGACAGATGGCTGCCAACATTAAGGCTGTTTCCGGATTCCGGGAGCAGTCTTTTTACATATATAAATGAGTTCGTTAGCCAAAACCTGAATAGTTGCAAAAGCAAAATAATTATATTGACATAGAGAATGAGAATCAATATCATTTAATGAGGTAAGGCCAAGGCCTCTAAGACCTTTGACCATTTCAGATTGTACATATACAGGGGGGGTATTCATGTATTCGATTAACTTAAAGAGAGCAGGCCACAGGAAGCTGGCCTCAATCGGGCTTTTAACGCTGACGCTTATTTTATCAGCCTGCGGCAATAACAACAGCGCAAATTCAACAGGGGGTGCGGCCAATGCACCCGCAGCTTCAGCAGACGCTACAACAGCACCTGCTTCAGAAGCTCCGGCAGCAACAACTGCTCCTGCGGTAGAGAAAACAGTAACTGATGCCATGGGGCACAAGGTAACCGTTCCGGCTAATCCGCAACGCGTGCTGGCTTCATACCTGGAGGATTATCTGGTAGTGCTTGGGGTAACTCCGGTAGCACAATGGTCGGTAACCAACGGGATTCAGGATTATCTGGCAGATGAATTGAAGGATGTTCCAACGATCAGCTTTGATCTTCCCCTCGAGGCTGTGACGGGCTTTGCGCCGGATTTTCATATTGTACAATCGGAAGCCAGCGTGCAGAATGGCCTCTATGACCAGCTGAACAAAATCGCACCTACCTATGTGCTGGGCGATGAGATCAGCAAAGACTGGCGCAAGTCTCTGCTCAAGATCGGTGAACTGCTGAACAAGAGCGCCGAAGCTAAGCAGGCGATAGCCGCTTATGATCAAAAAGCTGCCGATGCCAAAGCAAAAATCTCCACTGTAATTGGAGATGATTCTGTTGCGATCTTGTGGCTTGTTAAAAAGAACTTCTATATTGTAGACGAAACACGCAGCAGCGGGGCGGTAGTATACGGTGACCTCGGTCTAAAGCTGCCTAATCTTGTTACAGAGATTCCTGCGGCTTCCAGAGCAACCTGGAATCCGATTTCTCTTGAGAAGCTGGCCGAGCTCACTGCAGACCATATCTTCCTGGTTAACAGCGACAAGACTGAAGGTTCAGAAATTTTGAACAGTCCGATTTGGAAAGGCATTCCTGCTGTAAAGGCGGGAAATGTTCATGAATTTGCCTCCAACCACAGCTGGCTGTACAGCGGAGCGATAGCTAATTCCAAAACCATTGACGATGTCTTGAACAGTCTTGTGAAATAAGAAATCCTCATCAACAGGGTGAAACTCCCGGACATGTGGAAGGTGCAGGACGTTGTATCCCCGGATACGCGAACCCTGCACCTTTTTTAGAGAATTGAATGCTTGTGCATCATTCACAGATTTGCGATAATGAGAATGATAGTTGTTATCATTTAGATTATCAGTAATTATCCTGGTAAGGGGACGGCTTATGGTCACATCCACACACTCACAACCCCGTACTCATCCGGAAGGGGAAAAACAGCTGAAATCCCGCCCTGCTGCAGCAGTAGTTATATTGATTGCAGGGCTTGGGGCTATACTGTTCGGTCTGGCGCTTTCCGTTTCGGTAGGTGCGGCGGATATTCGGCTGGCATCCGTATGGGAAGCGGTATTTCGCTTCAATCCCGAACTGCCGCAGCATCAGGTGATCCGGGAACTGAGAATTCCCCGTGCATTGGCCGGAGCGCTGGTCGGAGCTTGCTTTGCAGTCGCAGGAGCGATTATGCAGGGCATGACACGGAATCCGCTGGCGGATTCGGGACTGCTTGGCCTGAATGCAGGCGCAAGCGTTGGACTGGCATTGGCTTTTGCCTTTGCACCTTCAATGTCATTCATATATATCATGCTCTATTGCTTCATTGGAGCCGCAGCAGCTTCTCTTCTCGTCTTCGGGATTGGTTCGCTGTCGCATAGCGGACTGACTCCACTGCGGCTTACACTCTCCGGAGCTGCGGTGAGCGCCTTGCTGCTCGCCATCAGCCAGGGTGTTGCGATTCTGTTCCATCTCTCGCAGGATATCGCTTTTTGGATGGCTGGAGGGATTGGGGGGACAAGCTGGACACAACTGCGGATCATGTTTCCTTGGGTTGCTGCAGCTCTTATAGGATCACTGATGATATCGCGTTCCATCACACTACTCAGTCTGGGACGGGATGTGGCAGCTGGTCTCGGGCAGAGAACCCGTCTGGTGCAGACTGCCGGAATCCTTATAGTAGTCGTGCTTGCCGGAGCAGCGGTATCCGCGGTGGGGCCAATTGCTTTTATCGGATTAATCATCCCACATGTTACACGATTTCTCGTCGGGGTGGATTACCGCTGGATTATTCCGTGCTCGGCAGTGCTTGGAAGCGTACTGATCATCTTTGCGGACATTGCTGCCAGAATGATCAATGCTCCTTATGAGACGCCGCTGGGTGCATTGATTGCTGTAATCGGGGTCCCGTTCTTTATCTATTTGGCCAGCAAGCGCAAGGGAGGATTGACATGAGCCGCAGCCAGCTATCCTCCACACCGAAAAAGCGCCGGACCCGGGAAACCGCCATATTATCTCTCCTGGCAGTTCTGATCGTTGCCATGTTCATCATCAGTATGAACACCGGACTTATCCGGCTATCGCCAACGGAAGTTATACATACTCTGCTGGGAGAAGGCAGCCAGCAACAAAAGCTGATTCTCTTTGACTTCCGTCTGCCGCGGATCGTCATTTCCTTGCTCGTTGGAGCCGGATTTGCGGTAGCAGGCTGTATTCTGCAGAGTTTGTCGCGCAATGCGCTGGCGGAGCCCTCAACCCTTGGCATTAATGCCGGAGCAGGCTTTGCTGTACTTATCTTTATTTCCTTTGTCCCGGCAACAACTGCAGCTCCAATCTTTATGCTGCCGCTGATGGCGCTGGCCGGGGCCGGACTTACCGCAACGCTGATTTATGTTCTGGCCTTCCGCCGTGAAGACGGTCTGTCACCGACAAGACTGATTCTCATCGGGATTGCCGTTGGCGCAGGCATCTATGCGTTTCAACTGATTTTATCCTTAAGGCTGGACCCGGAAAATTATCAATTTGTTGCCACCTGGCTGGCAGGGAAGATCTGGGGCGGCGACTGGCGGTTTGTTATGGCGCTCCTGCCATGGATCTTGATCCTGGTGCCGTTTGCCTTCTACAAGGCACGGGTTCTTAATGTCCTTAACCTGGGTGATGAGATCCCTGTGGGACTAGGGCTGCCTGTGGAGAGAGAACGGGTTCTGCTGATGGCCGCTGCAGTTGCACTAGCTGGTTCCTGTGTCGCAGTCAGCGGAGGTATCGGCTTTGTGGGACTGATCGCCCCCCATCTGGCCCGCCGGATTGTAGGACCGAGGCATCAGATTCTGCTGCCTGCCTGCGCCTTGGTCGGCGCATTGCTGCTGTTGACTGCTGATACGATTGCCCGCTGGATTCTCCAGCCTTCTGAGATTCCGACAGGAATTGTGGTAGCTATCATCGGGGCTCCGTACTTTTTATATTTACTGGCCAGATCCAAGGCCTGATTCCCTATTGGAGCATTAGCTCCATGAAACTCAAGCACATGCTTTCAAAGCAAGTTTTATTACGAAGTAAATTCAGAGGAGCAAAAGCTCCATAAAACTTTTGAGGAGTGAAGATCATGTCGGAACGTTTGAATACAGAACAGTTAAGTATCGGGTATGCTGAGGCGATGATTGTCAAAGGGCTGAACCTGTCGCTTCCTACAGGTAAAATCACAGCGCTTGTCGGGGCCAATGGCTCCGGGAAATCTACGATTCTCAAGACCATGGCGCGGATCATGAAGCCCAAGAGCGGCAGCGTGATGCTCGACGGGAAATCGATCCACAACCTGTCTACCAAAGAGGTAGCCCGGCAGCTGGCGATTTTGCCGCAGAATCCTACCGCTCCTGACGGGCTTACTGTCTCCGAGCTGGTCGGCTATGGACGGTATCCGCATCAGAAGGGCTTTGGCACACTGACTCCGGAAGACCGCAGTATTATTGCCAATGCGATCACGGTAACGGGGATGGACGAGTTCCACGACCGCCCGATTGACCGCCTGTCCGGGGGGCAGCGCCAGCGGGCGTGGATTGCTATGGCGCTGGCCCAGCAGACCGATATTCTGTTCTTGGACGAGCCGACAACCTTTCTCGATATGGCTCACCAGCTGGAAGTTCTCCAGCTCCTGCAGAAGCTGAATCAGGAGGAAGGCCGCACGATCATTATGGTTGTGCATGATTTGAATCATGCTTCCCGTTATGCGCAGCATATGGTGGCGATCAAGTCGGGGCGTGTGATCAGCGAAGGCGCTCCTTCAAAGGTCATGACGTCCGGTGTGCTGCGTGAAGTGTTCGGTATTGAAGCGGATATTGTTCCTGATCCGCGTACGGGAGTGCCGCTGTGTCTTCCTTATGAATTGGCGGCTTACGCCTAGGGATAGGGTATAATCGTGAAATTCGACTCATAATGATTACGTATGCAGCAAGCCGCAGGCTCCCGTCATTGACAAGGGAGCCTGTTCGTTGTTAAAGTTGTGGATGCCCTGGTTAAATTCCATCTTATTTCATTGCATATAAACAACAGAGCATCATTAATTCGGCAAATCAAGGATTATTATTTTTATAGAGTCAAAGGAGCAAAAAAGATGAATATCAGCAAAATACATGAGGATCTGCAGAAGTTGGTTCCAACCGGAAAGGTTAAGCGCCATGAGGTGCTGGAGAGCCATGTGTTCACCCGCATCGGCGGCCGGGCCGACATCCTGGCAGCGCCTGCGACATATGAGGAGCTTCAATCTATTGTTACATATGCCCGTGTAAATGAAATTCCGTTGACCGTTCTGGGCAACGGCTCGAATGTCATTATCCGTGACGGGGGTATCCGCGGCATTGTTCTCCAGACTTCCGGCTTGACCGGAATGGGACTCCGGGACAATGTGCTCTATGCGCAGTGCGGTGCAAAAATTATCGATGTCTCCAGGTTTGCCTGGGAAAAGCAGCTTGCGGGTCTTGAATTCGCCTGTGGAATTCCGGGGACGGTCGGGGGGGCATTATATATGAATGCCGGCGCATACGGCGGAGAGGTCAAGGATGTGCTGCAAAGTGCGCTCGCGATCAGCAAAGCCGGGCGGATGGTGACGCTTCAAGGGGATGAGCTGGAATGGGGCTACCGCAAAAGCGTCTTTGCCAGTGGTGAATTTATTGTGCTGGAGGCCAGATTCGCCTTGCAGCCGGGTGATTCAGCGGCAATCAAAGCGGCTATGGATGATTTGACCCTTCAGCGTGAATCCAAGCAGCCACTGGAATATCCTTCATGCGGAAGTGTGTTTAAGCGTCCCCCCGGAAGGTTCGCCGGACAGCTGATCCAAGAAAGCGGGCTGCAGGGAACCCGAATCGGAGGAGCTGAAGTGTCCCGTAAACACGCAGGCTTTATCGTGAACACAGATCACGCGACAGCGAAGGACTACATCGGGTTAATACAGTATGTTCAGGCTACGGTAAAGGATAAGTTCGGTGTGGAATTGGAGACGGAAGTAGAGATTATAGGCGAAGAATAACAGGACAGGACGCAGGCCCATATGCCGCGTCCTGTTTTTTTGGATCCGGTTCACTCAGGCTTTGGAGATGGAATATTTCGCCCGTTCTGTTCGAAGCTCCACTTGTCCGTCATCAGCATTATCCAGTTGAAGCCCGCTGACAGCAATTTCATAATTCTGTTGGGGAAGCGGCACCAGCTCGCCATCCCTGTTCAGGGTATTACCCGTACCCCGGAGGATCAGCGCGCTGTCCAAATATTCATCAATCACATCGTCGGTGTTACGGTAATCCACAGTTTCCAGATTGAAGTGGACGGTGTCCAGGTCATTCATCTCCTGTTTCTTAATCACAATGGTTCCGCCAGCTTGGGCGGTCAGCCAATCCATAAGTTTCAATACGCTTTGATCCATCAGATGATCCCATCCTTATCAAGGAGATTATAGAAATTAAGTTACCCTTTTCTTCGGAATTGAATCCAAGGTTCTGTGATTGTATTTCCCTCCTCAAGTGTAAACTATTATCATGCACTTCTATCTATATTAATTAGCTAAAGAAGGTGAATCCATTGTGGAGTGCTCTGTTATGGGGGGCCATTTCCGGCTCTGCGGTGCTGCTTGGGGCGCTGCTGGCGCTGTATCTGCCGATACCGAATAAGCTGATCGGGTTCATTATGGCCTTCGGAACCGGTGTGCTGATTGGTGCGGCGGCATACGAGCTTCTGGACGATTCAGCCAATGAAGGAGGACTCATTCCGACCATCATCGGCTTCACAGCCGGGGCGCTTGTGTTTACGCTCTTTGACTGGTACATCTCGCGGAAAGGGGGTGCCGGCCGCAAACGTTCGGTCAGGAGCAGCGGCGGGACGAAGGTGCAGGGAAGCGGGTTGGCTATTTTTGCGGGAACGGTACTGGATGCGATTCCTGAATCGATTATGATCGGTGCCAGTCTGATCTCCGGGCAGGGGGTAAGCATACTGCTTGTGGCTGCCATCTTCATTAGCAATATTCCCGAAGGGTTGTCCAGCACAGCAGGACTTATACAGGATAATTACAGCAAAGCTAAGATTCTGATGTTGTGGCTCGGCGTACTCCTGGTTTCAACAGCCGCTTCAGGTGCGGGCTACACGTTCATGGATCATGCCAGCGGTTCAACAACGGCGCTGATCGCTTCTTTTGCCGGAGGAGGGATTATCTCTATGGTCTCTTCCAGCATGATGCCGGAGGCTTATGAGGAAGGCGGGCCGTTGACCGGGCTGCTCGCTGCACTGGGTATGCTGTGTTCTCTGATTTTGGATCAGCTGTGAGGGTTGTCAACCTGCCGCCGGACATGGTATAGTTCATTTCGCAAGTATAGGCATAAAGAAGAATTCTGCGCTTTGAGCCGCAGGAGAGGTTCGCAAACTCCCTCTATAAAAAACTAAGACCGCCCAGGCATAAACGTCCCCGGAAACTAAGGGGCTGTGGTATATGCTGTGCACAAAAAGACAGCGCCTGTCAGTCAGTATACTTATATCCGTTCAAGAATGGATACGGGAAGGCGTTTCTTCTTAGTAGAGCCAAGTTTCCGAAACTCGTTCTTCTTTCCATTTCCGGCACAAGCCGGGGGAAAAGAGAGGGGTTTTTTGTCATGTCAGAAGGCAGATTGAAAGAGGAAATGCAAGAGGTTACCCTGCTGGGGAACCAAGGTACAACGTATAAGTTCGGGTATGACCCGGATATTCTGGAGGTGTTTGACAACAAGCACCCCGGACGTGATTATTTTGTAAAGTTCAATTGTCCGGAGTTTACCAGCCTGTGTCCCGTTACCGGCCAGCCGGATTTCGGCGCGATGTATATCTCGTATATTCCGGAACAGAAGATGGTTGAGTCCAAGTCACTGAAGCTCTACCTGTTCAGCTTCCGCAATCACGGGGATTTCCACGAAGACTGTGTAAACATTATTATGAACGATCTGATCTCCTTGATGGAGCCGCGGTATATTGAGGTCTGGGGCAAGTTCACTCCGCGCGGCGGCATTTCCATCGATCCATACTGCAACTGGGGGCGTCCGGGGACCAAATATGAAGCGATGGCCGAGCACCGGCTGATCAATCATGATCTGTATCCCGAAAAAGTGGACAACCGTTAATCCCGGGCAAGTGAGAGGAGACTCATAACAATGAACAAAAAAGCACTCGTCGTCTTCAGCGGCGGCCAGGACAGCACTACCTGCCTTATTTGGGCACTGAAGAACTATGAAGAGGTCCAGGTGGTAACCTTCAATTACAATCAGCGCCATGCGGCTGAGATTGAAGTCGCCAAGGAAATAGCCAAGAAATTCAACGTGAAGCAGCATATCCTCGATTTGGGCCTGCTCAATCAGCTGGCGCCGAACGCGCTGACCCGCGATGATATAGAGATTGCCGCCGGTGATGGGGAGGAGCTTCCGAGCACATTCGTAGATGGCCGGAATCTGCTGTTTCTGTCCTTTGCGGCGATTCTCGCTAAACAGCTTCAGTTCGCCAATATCATTACCGGGGTATGCCAAACGGACTTTAGCGGTTATCCGGACTGCCGGGATGTATTCGTGAAATCACTGAATGTAACTCTTAATCTGTCGATGGATTATGAGTTTGTCATTCATACGCCGCTGATGTGGCTGGACAAAAAAGAAACCTGGAAGCTGGCCGATGAGCTCGGCTATTTCGAATATATCCGTGAGCATACACTGACCTGCTACAACGGAATTATTGGCAGCGGCTGCGGGACTTGTCCGGCCTGTCTGCTGCGCCAGCGGGGGCTGGACCAGTATGCAGCGGAACGAAATGAGGTCGTTTCCTGATGCTTGGTGAGGTATCTGTATGTAAAATCTTTACCTTTGACTCGGCTCATCAGCTGATCGGACATAAGGGGAAGTGCAGTAACCTGCATGGTCACACCTATAAGCTGGAGGTGGTGCTGAAGGGCAAGCCTCTGGCAGTGGAGGGCCACTCTGATGAAGGGTTTGTAGCAGATTTCAGCGATATCAAGGCAACGGTGCAAGAGAGACTGGTGGATCATCTGGATCATGCTTTTCTGGCCATGGGCAACGAGCCTGTATTGGAGACCCTGAAGAATACCGGTTCCAAGGTCGCTCTGCTCTCGTTCCGCACAACGGTGGAGAATATGTCGGCATACATTGCCTACACGCTGAAGCAGGCCTCACTGCCGCTGTATTCCGTCAAGCTGTGGGAAACGCCAACCTCCTGGGCGGAGGTGCTGGCTGCGGATATTCCTGCCGAAGGGCCTTCCTACCGCCTGAATGGGGGTTGTGACTGTGAGTAAGCTGCCGGTGATAGAAATCTTCGGGCCGACGATCCAGGGTGAAGGAGCAGTAATCGGCGTCAAAACGATGTTCGTCCGCACCTACGGCTGCGATTACCGCTGCGGCTGGTGTGATTCCGCTTTTACCTGGGATGGCTCGGCGAAGGATAAGGTGCGGATGCTTGCTCCAGAGGAGATTATGGATGAGCTGACTGCGCTGGCCGGAGATAATTTTGATTGTGTGACCCTCTCTGGGGGCAACCCGGCACTGATTGGCGAGGGAATGGGCATATTGATACAGCTGCTGCAAGAACGCGGCATTCAGGCAGCCATAGAAACGCAAGGCAGCAGATGGCAGGACTGGTTCTACGATGTCGATGTGCTGACGGTCAGCCCTAAGCCGCCAAGCTCCGGGATGAAGACGGATTGGAACATGCTTGACGGTATTATGGACAAGATGAAGGCGCAAGGCAGAGCGGCCCACAGCCTGAAGGTGGTCGTGTTCAACGAAGAGGACTACCAGTACGCCAAAAGCATTCACCGCCGCTATCCGGGAGTACCGCTTTATCTGCAGCCGGGCAACGAGGATGTAACTGAAGAGGGAGATATCTCGGTACGTCTCCTGGGGAAGCTGGAATGGCTGTTCAACCTGGTCATTGCCGATCCCGAGATGAATAAGGCGCGGGTGCTCCCGCAGCTGCATGCACTCATTTGGCATAATAAACGCGGAAAATAAACGGAGATGAAGAACGGGCCTTTGCGATGATGCAGAGGTTCGTTTTTTGTGGAAAAGGGGGTCACAAAAAAGGAATTCTCACCCGGTGCTGATCTGTTATACTTTAGCTTAGAGGAACAGGCAGTGGAACGAATTCAATATGCAAAGGAGAGATTAAGAAGTGGCTGACCATTCAACCGCATTGGTTATTATTGATGTGCAAGAGGCGATGTTCTCTTATCCTGACATGAAGCTATATGATGAAGAGGGTGTGATGAACAGAATTATTTCACTTCTGCATAAAGCCCGTACCGCAGGTACAACTGTTGTGTATATTCAGCATACCGAGGATCAGGAATACACCAAAGGCACTTCCACCTGGGAGATCAGCAGCCGCATCACTCCGCAGGAAGGGGAGTTGGTCATCGAAAAGCCGACCTGGGACGCATTCCATCAGACAAGGCTGCATGAGGAGCTTCAGCAGCGGGGAATTACCGATCTGGTGATCTGCGGCATGCAAAGCGAGTTCTGTGTGGATTCCACTACCCGGCGCGCGTTCAGTATGGGTTACTCCAGTGTGCTGGTGGAGGATGCCAACAGCACTTTTGACAATGGAAGTCTAAGCGGCGGCCAGATTGTGAAGCATCACAACTCCGTACTCGGAGGAAGATTTGCCAAGCTGCGCAAAGCCCAAGAGGTGGAATTCTAACCTATGGAGACTGCCAAAGCTGCCATGAAGCCGATTCACCGGTCCCGGTTAAGACAAATTGCAGGGAAGCGTTATTTTATCTGGAAAAGATACGGACAATGGCTAATGCAGCGGAACAAGAGAGCAAAGTCATATCTTGCAGCTGACCTTCAATATACCACTGCTGATCACGCCACGCCGCTCCTGCGCAGTTTGCGGAATGTTGATATGCAGCTGCAGTATAACAAAATAACAAACCTGAAGCTTGCGGTCTCGAGGCTGAACGGACTTGTGATACGCCCTGGCGAGACCTTCTCTTATTGGCAAAGCATCGGCAAGCCGACCCGGCGCAAAGGATACCTGGATGGAATGGTGCTCTATTACGGAGGCTTTCGTTCCGGTACGGGAGGCGGGCTATGCCAGTTGTCCAATCTGATCTACTGGATGACACTGCACACTCCGCTGAGTGTAACGGAACGGCACAGGCATAGCTATGATGTATTTCCGGATGAGCAGCGGACCCAGCCTTTCGGCAGCGGAGCAACCTGCGCCTATAATTATCTGGACCTGCAGCTGCTGAATCAGACGGAAGAAACGTATCAGCTTAAGCTGTGCTCGATGATACTCACTTGCATGGGGAATGGCGCTGTGATGCACAGCCACTCTATGAGTACGAAATTTACGAGGCGGATCACAGGATCAATCTGGAGCCCTGGGGCGGCTATATCCGCAGCAACCGCATCCGGCGCAAGGTAATGACATGTACCGGTGAGGTTCTACGCGATGAAGCGGTTGCCGAGAACGTTGCGCTCATGATGTATTCTCCATTGCTAAATGGATAGTCCTGAAGGATTTGGGGGTATAACATAGTATGGCTTGAAGCAAGAACGGCCTGCTGGGTTCATATCCCTACTTCCGAAGGAGTGTTTCACACCATGAGAGCAGTTACTTATCAGGGTAAAAGAAAAGTGGAAGTCAAAGATGTTGCCGATGCAAAGCTTGAGAAAAAGGATGACATTATTGTACGCGTTACCTCTACCGCAATATGTGGCTCGGACCTTCATATCTACAATGGAGAGATTCCAGGGATGCATGATGATTATATTATCGGACATGAGCCGATGGGGATTGTTGAGGACGTGGGACCGGATGTCACCAAGGTGAAGAAAGGCGACCGGGTAATTATTCCTTTCAATGTAGCCTGCGGCCAGTGCTTTTTCTGCCAGCATGAGATGGAAAGCCAGTGTGATCATGCCAATGATGCGAAGGATACAGGCGGCTATCTGGGTTATTCGGATACGTATGGCGGGTTTGCCGGCGGCCAGGCGGAGCTGCTGCGTGTTCCTTATGGCAATTTTGGCCCTTTTGTCGTGCCGGAAGACGCCGAGATGGAGGATGAACAGCTGATGTTCCTCTCGGACATTGTACCGACAGCCTGGTGGGGTGTAGAGAACGCTGGGGTCAAACCCGGGGATACGGTGATTGTACTGGGTTGCGGACCGGTTGGACTGCTGACCCAAAAGTTCGCCTGGATCAAAGGAGCGTCGCGCGTCATCGCCGTGGATCATGTCCCGTACCGGCTGCAGCATGCCAAACAGGCCAACAAGGTGGAAGTTTTCAATTTTGAGATAACCAAGGATATCAAAACCCACCTGAAAGAAATTACACGCGGCGGAGCGGATATCGTCATCGACTGTGTAGGGCTGGATGCCAAAAAAACTGTGGTGGAAAAAGTGGAAACCACCCTTATGCTGCAAGGCGGCTCCCTAGGCGCGTTCCGGATTGCGACCGAGGTCGTGCGCAAATTCGGAACGATTCAACTGGTTGGCGTGTACGGCCTGAACTATAATATGTTCCCCCTGGGCCAGCTGTTTGAGCGTAATATCACACTGAAGATGGGACAGGCACCGGTCATTCATTACATGCCGGCTCTATATCAAATGATCAAAGATCAGGTGTTTGACCCGACAGATATTATTACGCACCGGCTGCCGCTCAGCAGAGCGGAGCATGGCTACAAGATTTTTGATGACAAGGAAGAGAATTGCATTAAGGTTGTGCTTAAGCCATAGGCCTGATATTGGATTGGAGCCTGTAAGGTATGTACAAGCAGCATGGATCTTCGCCGGACAAGCGGGGTTCATGCTGTTGCTGTGTGATTTTATCCAGTCCGAAAGGAAGCTAGATGTGAATACTCAAAAACCGCCCGTTCCTGTACCGCTGCTGATGCTGATTGGAATTGTGGCTGTCTCGTTTTCTGCGATCTTTATTAAATGGTCGGCGGCTCCGGCTTCCGTTCAGGGAATGTACCGGCTGCTCTTCACCTCGCTGCTGATGCTGCCTTTTGCCCGGCCATACAGCGGAGCTGCCTGTGCCCTGCGCCGTAAAGACTGGCTGCTGCTTGGTGCCTCAGGCATGCTGCTGGCCCTGCATTTTCTGCTGTGGATGGGCTCGCTGAAATATACCTCTGTCGCCAGCTCGACGATGATTATGGCGCTCGAACCGGTATTTATTATGCTTGGAGCCTACATACTGTATAAGGATAGAAGTACCGGAGCAGCTATACTAGGTTTAGCCATCTCCATCTTTGGCGTTGTTTTTATCGGTTGGGGGGACATCGGCCTCTCTCCGGATAATCTGAAGGGTGACTTGCTGTCCGTTGGCGGAACCGTCGCGGTTGCCGGCCATTTGCTGATCGGACAGAGGCTTGTGGCACGTATGCCATCATATCTCTACAGCCTGATCGTATTTATCTCCGCGGCCGTGATTTTTGCTGTTTATAATATGCTGGCCGGCATCTCTTTCTTGAACTATCCTCCGCGGGAGTGGGGCATCTTTGTGCTGTTAGCAGTAGTGCCGACTGTATTCGGCCATATCCTGTTCAACTGGCTGCTGCAGTTTACTTCGGCCACTACCGTTTCGATGAACATTCTGGGGGAGCCTGTGGGGGCTAGCGTTCTGGCCTTTTTGCTGCTGGGTGAGCAGCTGACCGGACTGCAATGGACCGGTGGGGTGTTAGTGATGGTTGGACTTGCCGTATACTTGTTGTCTGGACGTAAAAAAGCGGTGAAGGTTAATGAATCCCTTCAGAGCGCATCTTGAGAGACATGATATAAGAAAAGGGGTTCTATCGAATGAATGAACATGAACAATCTTCAAAGGCTTCAAATCCAACTGACCAGGCAGAAAAACACACAGCTGTCCCATCCAGTGAAGAGCTGTGGAACGAGGATACCTATGCGGCCTGGACTACCCGCTTTGGCAGTCCTGCGGAGGCGGCGGCTAAGCTTATGAAAGATCCTGCCGCTAAACTTTATCCTTTGCTGAACTATCTGGGTGAAATCCGCGGTAAAAAAATATTAAATCTCATGGGCTCAAACGGCATGAAAGCCGTGGCACTCGGGCTGCTGGGGGCAGAGGTGAGTGTAGCCGATTTCTCGGAAGCCAATGCCCGCTATGCCGGCGAACTGGCGGAAGCAGCGGGTGTTCCGCTGGCCTATACCGTGTCCGACGTGCTGAAGCTGCCGGAGGAACTGTTGAACCATACATATGATATCGTTTTTGCTGAGATGGGGATTGTGCATTACTTTACAGATCTGGCACCTTTTATGGATACGGTATGCCAGCTGCTCACTTCCGGAGGCCGGTTCGTCCTGCGGGATTTTCATCCGGTGACGACGAAACTGATTTCCTCGAAAGGGTCTACGGCAAAGGTCCGCAAGCATAAGGTGAGCGGGGATTATTTTGACACTGCGCTGGAAGAAAAGAAGGTATCCTATTCCAAATATCTGCCTGCTTCGGGAGGAGCGGAGGGAGACGGCAGGCACAGTGTTGTATACTGGCGGCGCTGGACGCTGGGAGAGATTGTGACCGCAGCAGCCAGAAGCGGCCTGGTCATCCGTGAATTGGCCGAAGAGCCAAATTTATCTTCCGACATATATGACAAAGGGATTCCCAAGACCTTCGCTTTGGTGGCGGAGACCATCTAGCGGATTGCACGAAGTCACCGGTATAGCCCTGCTGCTCCATAAGAGCTTTTATTTAAGCTCATCTTAAATAGTTGGAAAAAGGGAACTTATTTCTCCTCAAAATCAACAATTGTGAGATTTAAGTGGAAAAAGGAAACTTAATTGGGTCATTTTGCCTCGTGAGGAGCGAAATGAGCTGAATTAGTTAACCTTTTTCCACTTCACCTGCGGCGAATGGGGTGCACACGAGCAAATTAGTTATCCTTTTTCCACCTGGAATTGTCGAAGGATTCGTAAAGGGTTCTCCAGGCAACGCTAAAATGAAATCCAAAACGGCTACGTTGTCCGGTGAAGGACGGTGAAGCCGTTTTTACTTGTATTCTTCTTCGGCAGGAGCGGCTGCCAGCTCTACGAAAGCCTTCTGCAACGGGGTCAACGGATAATCCTTCCGCCAAGCCAGCACGAATTCGCCATGATCCGGCTGCACTCCCGGAAGGGGAATATAACGCAAGCTTCCTGAAGCGGCTTCAGCCCTGATTCCCGCCTCTGAGAAGAGTCCCACGCCGCCGCCTTCGCGGATCATTCCTTTGATCGCCTCCGGCGAATTCAGCACCGCATGCCCCCACACCCTGACTCCATTCAGTTGGGCCCACTCATCAGTGATACCGCGCAGGAATGAGGCGGGCTCATGCTGTATCCATGGCTCCAGCACAAGCTGCTCCGCTGATAAATTCTTAATCTCCCCAAATGAATGCCCTGGCGCGAACACCAGCACAGCTTCATTGCGGGCGAGGCTTCGCGTCTCAAAAGAACTGTCCTGCCCCTCTGTACTGTGCAGAACTGCCAGTTGGATTTCCCGGCTCCGCAGCCGCTCGCGAATTGCAGTCTCGGGCTGCACGGACACTGAAATATCGAGATCCGGGTATTGGCGGATGAATTGCGAAACTGTTTTGGGCAAAAGATATGTACCAGGCATATAGCCTGCTTCCACCTGCAGGTGACCAGCAGCGAGGGTGGAATATTGCTTCATGCTGCGTTCTGCGTCAGCCGTTAACGCGACAATTCTGGCTGCATATTGGTACAGCGTCCGTCCGGCATCGGTCAGCAGCACCCGCCCGCTCCGGTATTGAAAGAGTGGAGTGCCCAGATCATTTTCCAGGCTTTTCATATGAAAAGATACCGTTGGCTGCTTCAACCCCATTTCGGCGGCTACATCAGTGACCTTTTTATATTTTTCAATCAGAACTACAATTTGAAGTTTAACAATATTCATGATGAACCCCCGCTTATAATAGCGTTTTATTAGTTTTGTAATTCATATTATAGATTATATCTATTGAGATATTCAATTTATATTATGTTTTTTATCTTTCATTTTACATACTTAAGACTTTTCCCTGACGAACGGGCTCTAGAATAAGAAATGTCAGATGTGACACGGACACAGTCTGATGCTTCCAAAGGTGAGTTTTGTACGAAGCAGATAACAGGTGGCAGACACTCACAAAACATAGCATTGCCGGGCAAAGGATAGCGTACAGCTGTCATTCCGGCACATGTTATACAAAACACTCAGGAGGAGACAAAAAAATGCAATTTAGAAAAACGTGGGTCATGGCTTTGGCATTAACAAGTGTAGTAGCACTTTCAGCATGCGGCAACAACAACGGTGGAAACAATGCAGCAACCAATAATGGAGGAACTAACGCAGCTGCCACGAACGCACCAACAGAAACAAGCAGCGGCGCAGATTTGAGCGGATCTATACTGGCTTCAGGCTCCACAGCACTTCAACCGCTGGTTGAGCAGGTAGCTGAGAAATTCATGGAAACCAACAAAGATGTTGATATCCAGGTGCAAGGCGGAGGGAGCGGTACGGGTCTGACACAGGTTGCCGAGAAGCAGGTGGATATCGGTAACTCCGATGTGTTTGCCGAAGAAAAGCTGAAGGATGCCGATGCCGAAAAAGCAAAAGCTCTCGTTGACCACCAGGTAGCGGTTGTAGCGATTGCAGCAGTTTCTCATCCGGATGCAGGCGTGGATTCCCTGACCAAACAACAGCTTGTTGACATCTTCACCGGTAAAGTAACGAACTGGAAAGAGGTTGGCGGTAAGGACCAGAAAATTCAGATCATCAACCGTCCAAGCAGCTCCGGTACACGTGCTACCTTTGAAGGCTTCGCACTCGGAACCAAGACAGAAGATCTTCAAGGCTCGATCCAAGAGGATTCCTCCGGTACTGTTAAAAAAATGATCGGCGAAACTCCGGGAGCCATTGGTTATCTGGCACTGTCTTACTTGGATGATTCAGTTAAAACACTGAAATATGACGGCGTTGAACCTTCCGTTGATAACGTGGTCTCCGGCAAATATCCGGTATGGGCTTACGAGCATATGTACACTAACGGCGAACCGAATGAAATTGTAAAAGCATTCCTTGATTATATCATGACCCCTGAAGTGCAAACAGGCGATGTAGTGGAACTGGGATACATCCCGGCTTCGCAAATGCAGGTTTCCCGCGATGTGGCTGGAACAGTTACTAAGAAGTAATCTAGTACACACATTTAAAGGTATCAAATACTTGAACTTCATGTGAACAGAGGCGGATTTCTTCTGCCTCTCTTTTCACTTTAGAAAGAGGGAGCATCTTGAGGGTAGAACCAAAGAAAAAGAAGATCGAAAAACATCATCTGGAAGATTTTGTAGGGCGGGCTTATATGTCCTTTTGTGTGCTGTTATTAATCGTAATCATTGTTTCAATGGTGTATTTTGTAGCTTCCAAGGGTATTTCCACTTTCACCAGCGGAGATGTCAAAATTACGGAATTCCTGTTCGGCACCAAGTGGTCGCCTGAAGGGGACACGCCTTCTTATGGAGCATTCCCATTCATCGCCGGTTCCTTTCTGGTTACGCTGATTGCTGCATTGATTGCAAGTCCGCTAAGCATCTGTGCCGCACTGTTCATGACCGAGATTGTCCCGGGCTGGGGCAAAAAGCTGCTGCAGCCGGTCATCGAGCTGTTGTCGGGTATTCCTTCCGTCGTTTATGGCTTCGTGGGCTTAAGTGTCATCGTCCCTTTTCTGCGTAATACGTTCCCTGGTCAGGGCATCGGGGTTGCTGCAGGCGCGCTTGTCCTGTCGGTCATGATCCTGCCGACGATTACAAGCGTGGCTGCAGACGCGCTGGCTTCATTGCCGCAGAACCTGAAAGAATCCTCTTTTGCGCTCGGTGCCACCCGCTGGCAGACGATTGCCCGTGTGATTCTCCCGACTACATTCCCGGCGATTATGACCGGGGTGGTGCTGGGGATGGCCCGTGCGTTCGGTGAAGCCCTTGCTGTGCAAATGGTAATCGGGAATGCGCCTTTTGTACCGAAATCGCTCTTTGAATCTGCTTCGACCCTGACCAGTGTAATTACACTGAGCATGGGCAACACCACGATGGGCTCACCGCAAAATAACGCGCTGTGGAGTATGGCGCTGGTTCTTATGCTGATGACATTTGTTTTTGTCCTCCTCGTAAGAATGCTTGAAAGGAGAAATAAAATTTGAAGCCGAGAACCGCAGACAAAATTGCCACAGCGCTTATCGTATTTTTCGCACTGCTCATAGTAGCCATCCTGATCGGACTGCTTGGATACATTCTCGTTCGTGGCCTGAACCACATCAGCTGGGATTTCTTAACCTCGGCACCGCAAAAGATCCGCGCAGGCGGAGGTGTCGGTCCACAATTGTTCAACTCCATCTACCTGCTGGTGCTGACACTAATCATCACCGTACCGCTCGGCCTTGGTGCCGGAATCTTCATGGCGGAATATGCCCGCCCTGGCAAGCTGACCAACTTCATCCGTCTGATCGTGGAGGTATTATCTTCTTTTCCTTCAATCGTTGTCGGCTTGTTCGGCCTCTTGCTGATCGTGAACACGTTTGACCTTGGTTTCTCCCTGGTCTCCGGCGCATTGGCGCTGACCTTTTTCAATCTCCCGCTCATGGTGCGTATCACAGAACAGGCTTTCCGCACCGTGCCCAAGCAGCAGAAGGAAGCGGGTTTTGCCCTTGGATTATCCAAGTGGAAGATCGTAACCAATGTGCTGTTTCCGGTCGCACTGCCGACCATTATCACCGGAACCATCCTGTCGGCGGGCCGGGTCTTTGGTGAAGCGGCAGCGCTGATGTTCACGGCGGGCATGAGCAGTCCGCGTCTGGATTTCACGAACTGGAATCCGTCCAGCCCGACTTCACCGCTGAATCCTTTCCGTCCGGCCGAAACGCTGGCTGTGCACATCTGGAAGATCAACAGTGAAGGCCTGGCCCCGGATGCCGCACAGATTGCAGCCGGAGCTTCGGCTGTGCTCGTCATTACGGTGCTTATCTTCAATCTGGCGGCGCGTTACTTCGGCCGCTTAATTTACCGTAAGCTTACAGCTTCCAAAAGAATGAGCTAAATGCAAGTATACGATGGACTATTAGGAGGAGTACAAGATGGGTATAGCGGAACCGGTGGTGCGCGAATCCTTCCAGACAGAGGACTTGAGCATATTTTATGGCACATATGAAGCAGTTAAGGGGATCAGCCTTCCTTTTGCACAGAATACAGTTACAGCACTGATCGGCCCTTCAGGCTGCGGCAAATCGACCTTTCTCCGCTCGCTGAACCGGATGAACGATGAAATCTCCGGTTCGACAACGAAGGGAAGCATCTGGATCGACGGTGTGGACATTAATGCTCCCGGCACGGATGTCATCAAGCTTCGTCAAAAAATCGGCATGGTCTGGCAGAAGCCCAATCCGTTTTATAAGTCGATTTACGACAACATCGCGTTTGGTCCCAAATATCACGGCATCAAAGGCAAAGCGGCTTTGGATGAAATCGTGGAGAGCAGTCTGCGCCGCGCCGCCCTGTGGGACGAAGTTAAGGACCGGCTGAAGGATTCAGCGCTCGCCTTGTCCGGCGGGCAGCAGCAGCGTCTCTGCATTGCCCGGGCATTGTCGGTTAATCCGCAGATTCTTCTGCTGGACGAACCCGCTTCCGCGCTCGACCCGGTATCTACCGGCAAAGTAGAAGAGCTGATCAAGGAACTGAAGGAGGAACTGCGGATTGTTATTGTGACGCACAACATGCAGCAGGCTGCGCGGATCTCTGACTTTACGGCTTATTTCTACCTGGGTTCACTTGTGGAGTATGACAAAACAGAAAAGGTATTCAGCAATCCCGAGAATCAAATGACCCAAGAATATATTATGGGCCGCTTCGGCTGATTACATGTTATATTAGAAACGGGTAAAGCCCCAGATAATAAGGAGCTTTACCTGTTTTTTTATGCAGGAAATAAGAAATCCCGCAAAATATGAATAATAATCATACAATGCAGGCTTTTGAGTTGGCGATGAACCTGGTAAAGAAAGGAAATGAAGAATGGACAAAAAAGCGAAGAAAATTCTGCAGACCACCTTCTGGTCTTCGGCAGGCTGGAAGAATGTACCCGCTGCTTATTCCGGTGAAGATTTTGACTATGCCAAAAGCCATGGTCTGATGTTTGATCCCATAACCATCACACATGACGAATGTGTGCGGCAGATCCGCAGGTTCCATGAAGGAATCATCACCAAAGAACGTGTAGCCGCTGCTTTTCTACATAGTCTGTCTACGAGAAAGGTCCATCTGCGGAGTGCGTTGTCCAGCTGGGCGCTGACTTCCGGTATGGAGCTGCACGCCTATGAGCAGCATCCGCTGGAGAGGGCCAGTTACAGCTGCTGCGGCGATTGCAACGCCAGTAGAGTTATGTCTGATAAAAGCTATGTAGGTGCAGACCTGAATGTGCTGAATTTTGAACGGGTTAAATGGGGCGGCATTCGCCTCAACCACCTATTGTATTGCTGGCTGGATCTGGAACTGCTGAGCAGAGAGGAGGAGTTCAGTTTCAGCAGAGAAGACCTGGACATTCTGAAACGGATGGCAGAAGCGGTTAGGGAGTGTGACCCTGGCGATACGGCACGGAAGCTGGAGAAACGCTGGAAGGACCTGCTTCCGGCAAATCAGCATGAACGGGATGTCATCATGGAGATTTGGGGATATGCAGGTATACTGGCACCGCAGGAAAAGCCCCGGCTAGGCCGGGGCGGGGATAGTGATTTTAACTCGGTTGCCAACTGGCGGGGGGAAGACGGCATTTCAATGGAGAGGTTAAAATATTTTTTTGGCCCAATGCTATAAGCCCAAGGATAATGCCGAGTTTAACTACCAACGGCGCTACACACCTGCGCTGCATACAATTGAGAAAAATCTGCAATAAGCTGATTATTTCTGTTTCAACAAGCTGCGTATCGTCTCGATCACCAGCTCCGGCTGGTCATGAATAACCATATGGCCGCTTTTTTCGGCAATTGTGAGTTTGCTGTCTGTAGAGAGCTTCAGCATGCTGCGCTGCCCGGCTTGCCAGATGGCTTCAAGCTGCTTGCCGCCTGCTTCGGAGAACCCGAATGATGCATAATCCTGAGGTAGCCCCCGGGCAATGATGCGTACCGGAAGAGCGCCGAAATTTTGCCCGCGGATTGCATCCTCGGTGGAGCTTGCCAAGTCTCCTTCTTGCTCCTTGGCGGCAAAATAGCTTGGTGTAGAAATGACGTTAATGAATTTGCCCCGGTCTTCCTTCGCTACCATACCTTCCAGCAGGCTGTCCTGGAACAACCGCATAACTCCAGAGCGCTTCAGAAGGGTGAGGATGGCGGCTGATGGATTCCCTGCGAATTTCTCTGCTTTCAGAATGGCTGCTGTCTCCCGTTCGTCATTCTCCGGTCTGGCATCTACCAGTACTAGACCCATAACGTCATCCCTGTAAGTCTGAGTGAAGAGGCGGGCGTACATTCCGCCCAGGGAGTGGCCTACAACCAGATAAGGGCCGGGCAATCCTTCATTCATAAGTGCGTTATGCAGCTCCCGGACGATATTAGCGCCGGTGCGTTCGTTAGGGGAAGACTCGCTCCAGGCATAACCGGCCCGGTCATAACTGACCACAGTCGCGGATTCGGCCAGCCGTTCAGGGATATCTCTCCATGATAAGCTGGTCTCACCGCTCCCTGATTCGAGAATGATGGTGGGACTTCCGGTACCTTGCTTATGGATATGCAGTTTGAAGCCTCCTGCATCTACCAGTTTTCCTGGCGGGGGATATTGCTTTTTGGCTGCATTTGAGGCTATAGCTTCGTACAGAAATCCTGATCCAATAAGGAGGATTATTGCAGACAAAACAAATAGCAGCAGTTTTTTCCATAAGCGTTTTGATGATTTTTTCTCAGATTTGGCTTGGTTCATGATGCAGCATGTCTCCTTTATTTAATACAACTGTATTATATAAAATGTATGATAACATGTTATGGTTTGAAATAGTAGGACTTAAAATAACAGCGAAACCAATATATGGATGGTAATCGCCAGACGTTAAGATCAATACTTAAAAATTTTAAATAGTGAATAGTGAACACTTGAAAAACTAACTATATTAGTTTATATTATAACTAACGATATTAGTTTTGGAGGGATCTCTATGAGAGTAATACAAGAGGGCCATCTGCTGCAGCTTACCTGGTTGCCAAGATTATTTCCCGTAAACTGTTACCTGGTTGAAGAAAATGATGGACTGACGTTGATCGATGCTGCCATGTCATTCAGTGTGCAAGGAATTCTGGCTACAGCAGCCAAGCTGAATAAGCCCATTAACCGCATTATACTGACACATGCCCATGGTGATCATGTCGGAGCACTGGATGAACTCAAGCAGCGGCTTCCGGCAGCCCGGGTATACATTTCAGAGCGGGATGCGGCATTGCTAAGAGGGGATCGTTCCCTGAGGGAGGGCGAGCCGCAGACACCCATTAAAGGCAGTGTGCCAACCAAAATCACCACTGTACCAGATATCCTGCTGCAGGAGGGCGATGCGGTAGGTTCGTTAACAGCGGTCGCTTCGCCCGGACATACACCGGGTTCGATGTCTTTTCTGGATGAGCGTACAGGAGCGCTCGTTGCCGGGGATGCTTTGCAGACCTTCCGGAGAACAGCAGTCGCGGGGACTGTAGTGCCGTTATTTCCTTTTCCTGCTATGGCTACCTGGAATAAGGCCAGTGCCTTGGAAAGTGCAATTAAGCTTCACAAGCTGTCACCGAAGGTGCTTGCTGTGGGACATGGCAATCTGCTGTATGCACCACTTGAACACATGAAATATGCGATACAACAAGCTGAACAGCTTCAGCGGAAAGCGGGGAAATGAAATGTCGCCACGGGCAGGATTAGACACACACACATTAGTGCTGGCAGCTGCAGAGATTGCCGATGAGCAGGGCATTGAGGAAGTAACCCTGGCTGCGCTCGCAGCCAGGCTAGGCGTACGATCACCGTCGTTATATAATCACATTAACGGTCTTCAGGGGCTGCGCTCGCTGCTTGCTGTTCACGGCCTTGAGCTGCTGAATGCAGCAATAGCCGCCGCTTCGGGAGGACTGAAGGGGGATGCAGCTGTATATGCCATGGGACAGGCCTACGTGGACTTTGCCAGGAAACATCCGGGTCTGTACGAAACTACGCTGCGGGCACCGGAGGAAGGCAATTCAGAGCTGGAGAGGGCAAGCGAACAGGTACTGACCTTAATTATTGGGCTGCTGTCCTGTTACGAGCTGGATGCAGAAGGTGAATTGCATGCGGTCCGGGGGCTGCGCAGCTTACTGCACGGATTTGCTGCCTTGGAGAACAAGGGGGCGTTCGGGATGCCTTTGGATACGAATATCAGCTTGAACTGGCTGATCAGCACATTCATCGCCGGCATCCGCAGCATGAGTTCAAGCACTGGAACTGGGCAGTAAAGGATCAAGAATATGAACCGCAGGAGGGAAAGTTGATGAGCAGCATGGAAGAGCAAGGGATGGTAACGACTTATGAAGAAATGAAAGAGGTTATCGGCAAACTAGGGATTGTTCCGCTGGCTGCACTGATACCCGGTCATCCGTCCGTAAACGGATTAACCAAAGCCGAGAACTGGCATACCGATACAGAGCTTGACCCTTGGGCCTGGCGTGCCCGGTTTCCCGGTGAAGGTCATGCTGCATACGGGAAATTTATCCGCAAAAAAGCGGTCCTGGTCGCCAGAGAATGGTTCCCGGCTTATACGGCGGCTGCGGGCAGCTCACAATCCTTGGAGGAACGCTTTGATAGTGGATTGTGCAGCAGAGAAGCGCTAACCCTGCTTCAGATTATCCGTGACAATCAAGGCATTGAGACACGTGAGCTCCGTATGCTGGCTGATATGAAGGCGAAGGAGAAGAAAACTGCTTTTGACAATGCAGTTACGGAACTGCAGGGTACTCTGGATATTGTGATTTCAGGAGTGAAGGAGCGCCATAATGCCGAAGGAGAGAAGAACGGCTGGAACAGCACCTCGTTTGAAACCGCCGGCCACTGGATGGCAGAGAATCATATACCAGAATATAAAGGAACGAGGGATGAGGCTGTAGCGTGGCTGCGCAACCGGATGGAAGGGAACTGGAATCCTGCGTCTATAAGCTGGCTGGGCAAAGTGTTGTCCTGGTAGGTTGAACCGGGTTCACCATACCCGATAAGATAGTTGAACAAATAAACGGCTGACCCGTTCCCGTAAGGGCAGGCGTCAGCCGTAAGCGCTTTCTATAAAGCGTATATAATGGAATGAGCCTCTTACAGCATGGGGGCCAGGTAAGCAATCAGAAAATACAGGAATCCGAACAGCAGCATGACATAGGCCGTATACTTGATGGCATTGGAAGCAGCGATGCTTGAGTCGGTAGGGGCCTCAGCTTCTGTCCGGTCCGGTTTGACCGTGTCCAGGTCGTGGGAGAATGATTCTTTCATCGGAATGCCCTCCTTGAAAATAGAATCCTTAACTGTATTGTGACATAATTGTGAATAAAATTCAACAATATTGTGAATGATTTTTGAACAAAACTTCAAATTCGGACTATTTATTTGCTGAATTATAGCTGTATAGCTAAAAAAACACCCTGAGATGCTCTTTTTCAAGAGAATCTACAGGGTGTATTGTGTGTTAATGCAATTTGTCAAGCTATCAAAATGGCAGGGTTAAGCCCAATTTCCGTTGCGGAAGATAGGTTCGGCTAGGCCTTCATCCGTTATGCCGTCGATATTCATATCCGCAGAACCCATCATGAAATCCACATGGGTCAGGCTCTGGTTCATCCCGTGCCCGGCAAGCTGTTCTTTGGTCATTGCCGTACCTTGTTCCAGAGTGAAAGCGTAAGCTGCTCCCAGAGCCAGGTGACAGGAAGCATTCTCATCGTAAAGCGTAGTAAAGTACAGAATGCCGCTTTCCGAGATAGGAGAGTGGTAGGGAACGAGGGCGACTTCCCCGAAATAAGCCGAGCCTTCGTCCATCGCCAGCAGAGATGCTAACGCATCCTGGCCTACTTCTGCAGTGAAATCTGTAACTTTCCCATTCTCCAGGGTAAGGGTGAAACGGTCGATGATGTTGCCGCTATAGCTTAGCGGTTTCGTGCTGCTGACTGTACCGTTTGCTCCTGTCTTAAGCGGTGCCGTAAATACCTCTTCTGTAGGGATATTTGCCAGAAAAGGAACTCCGCGTCCGTTCACAGCCCCCGCTTGGCACCAAATATGCCCTTCCGGCAGCTCAAGCATGAGATCAGTGCCTGGCGCGGTATAGTGGAGCTTGCGGTATTTTTTCGCATTCAGAACATCACAGCGCTGCTTCAGGCCGCCCAGGTGATGGCTCCAGGCCTCAACCGGATTCTCCTGGTCTGCTCTGACAGCCTTGAAGATGGCATCCCAGAGCAGTTCTACCTGCTGCTCTGGCGGAGCGTCAGGGAATACCTTGGCCGCCCATACAGGTGAGGGGTATGCTACCAGGCTCCAACTGACATGGTTGCCCATCAGCAGTTCCCGGTAGGGCATCATTGCTTGACCGGCAGTACGCTGATTATCGGCAATGCGCACCGGATCGATCCCGTTCAGCAGATCCGGATTTGTCGAAATGATCGACAGGAAGGCTGCTCCGTTTTTTGCCAGGTCCTCCAGCTCGTCGGCTTGCCATTTTGGCGGTTCGAGGAAGCTTTCGGACGGCGCCAGCTCGTAACGTGTGCGGGTGACAAGTTCATCCGTATAATTCACCTTAACCAGCTTTGCACCGGCTTCATAGGCTTTGCGCACAACCAGACGCACCAGTTCTGCCGATGCTATATCAGCGTTGACCACAAGTGTCTGTCCCGGCTGAATATTAATTCCGATTTTGACCGTCAGCAGGGCGTAATTCTCCAGCTTTTGCTTAAAACTCAGCATAGTACCACTCCTCTTAATATCTCTGTTCAATCTGTCTTAGAACGCCCAGTTACCCTTCAGAAATACAGGTTCTCTGGTTCCGTCAGCAGTGATTCCGTAAATATCCATCTCCGCAGAGCCGATCATAAAATCGACATGGGTAACACTTGTATTCAGGCCGCGGGCCATCAGTTCTTCCTGATTCATATCTTTGCCACCCTCAAGACAGAAGGCGTAAGCTGTGCCAATAGCCAGGTGGTTGGAGGCATTCTCATCGAACAAAGTATTGAAATACAGAATATTGGATTCCGAAATTGGAGATTTATGCGGGACAAGCGCCACTTCACCGAGATATTTTGCACCTTCATCCAGTCCGATGAGATATTCCAGCGCTTCCTGGCCTTGTTCGGCTGCTACACTGACGATCCGGCCTTGTTCAAAAGTAATAGAGAAGCCGTCAATAATGTTCCCGCCGTAGCTGAGCGGCTTCGTGGCTCTGACTGTTCCGTTGACACCTGTTTTGAGTGGGGCTGTGAACACTTCTTCAGTTGGCATATTGGCGACAAAAGAATGGCCTTTGGCATTGATGCTGTCCCCCTGCGCCCACAAGTGGCCTTCAGGCAGCTCGATGCTAAGATCTGTGCCGGGTGCTATGTAATGGAGGCTTTTATATTTCTTGGCGTTCAGGACATTGGCCTTTTGTTCAAGGATATCCAAATGCTCCTGCCAGGCGGCTACAGGATCTTCACGGTCCAAACGTACGGTATGGAAAATCGCTTCCCAAAGCTTGTCTACGCGTTCATCTGCCGGAACCTCAGGGAATACCTTATCTGCCCAAGCCTGCGACGGGATGGCAACAATGCTCCAGCTGACTTTATCGGACATTTCCAATTCACGGAATTTGGTCAAAGCCTCTCCGCGGGTTTTCTGGTAGTTCGCGATCCGTTCGGGATCGATGCCTTTGAGCGCATCCGGGTCCTCGGCGATAACATGAAGGAATGCTGCGCCATTCTCGGCGAACTCGGTTATTTCACCCGCAAACCAAGTAGGCGGCTTCGTGAACACTTCCGGCGCGGCATGCTCAAATTGCTGGCGGGTAATGAATTCGTCGCTCCAGTTGACCTTGACCTGGCTTGCGCCGATGGCATAGGCCTTGGCCGTAATGAGCCGCACAAATTCTGCAGCCGAAATAGGCGCGCTCACGATCAGGGTTTGTCCGGGTTGAACATTAACACCGATCTGAACCGCCAAGTCCGCATACTTACTAAGCTGGGCTTCCAGTTGGGGCATGGGGAATTCCTCCATTTTCGATTGATTTAGTCTTTAGTATTAAATTATTAACCGCCGGATGAAAAAAGTCAATTGGCTTACCTATAGGTAGGGAATTGCTCATATCTCATGATATACTAAGGAATAGCCAGGATATGATGAAGGGAAGGACAGAACATGAACGTAGAAATTATAAAAGCAGAAATGAAACGCGAAGAGGATAGAAGCTTTATCGGGAGAACGGTTTTTACCCTAGAGAATCATAATTCCCCCTATGAGATCACATTTTTCAGCAAACGCGGTACGGAATGGGATTACAGCCTGAGCTTTGCCGGCGAGCCGGGGAGTGAGGAGCAGTTCCTGGAAACCGATTCGCTGCTGGAAAATGATGACGATGTCTACAATCTCCTGCTGGATGCTGCACTGGATACCCAGGAGCTTACGGAAGAGGCTGAGGAAGAGTAGAAAGATAAATGCGACCGCTTTTGGCAGGGATGCCGGAAAAGGGTCGCATTTTTGTTGTGAATATTTGTTCAGGAGGAGGTTGAAGCCGTCTTGCGCTTGTGTCAGCCTATAGTAATGTTGCCTTCAGGATAGCGGTAGAGCTCTTTGCTGTTCTTCGGCTTGAGCGCGTAGGCCAAGGTCAGCGGCCCGGTACGGCCGACGAACATCAGGATAATCACAAGTACCTTGCCTATTGTGGTTAGATTAGGTGTCAGACCCATTGTGATGCCTGAGGTACCGAAGGCAGAGACTGCTTCGAAGAGCACGGTGAGAAAATCGGCGCTTTCGGTGACCGAGAGCAGCATCGTTGCGGACACCACAAGCATCAGCGAGAGCAGGGTCATGGTTATGGCCCGGTACACATTTTCTTTGGAAATCCGCTGGCGGAACATGACGATGTCCTCCTTGCCCCGGATTTTGGTGTATGCGGTAACGGCCAGGATGGCGAAGGTGGTGATTTTGATTCCCCCTCCGGTTGAACCGGGAGCTGCACCGATGAACATAAGCAGAATCATGAGGAACTGGGTTGATTCGCGCAAAAGCGGGATTTCAATGGTTGTAACACCGCCGGAGCGCGGGGTGATCGCTTGCAGGAAAGACGCCATGACTTTGCCTCCGGCATGCAGCGGCTTCAAGGTAGAATTCAGTTCAAGCCAGAAAAAAACCGCAGCCCCGCCCAGAATCAAAACGGCAGAAGTTGAAAGCACGACCTGGGAATGCAGGGTCAAGCGTTTGCGTTTGGGATAGTCAATCAGATCCGACAATACAATAAACCCGATTCCGCCAAGGAAAATCAGCACCATGGAAGTAATATTCACAATCGGATCTTCGGCATAACGTGTGAGGCCGCTGAATGGACCGTGTATATCCCCAAAAAGGTCGAAACCCGCATTGTTAAAGATCGAAATGCTATGAAATAACCCGTAATACACAGCTTTGCCGAAATTCATATCGAGTGTGAATCTGGCGGCAAGGAGGATGGCTCCGCTGAGCTGGATGACAAGCGAATAAATAAGCACCCGCTGTATCAGCCGGACAATACCCTGCATCGAATTCTGGTTCATGGATTCCTGCAGCAGCAGCCGTTCTTTGAGGGAGATCCGCTTATTAAGCACAAGTGTAATCAAAGTAGCCATTGTAACGAAACCCAGTCCGCCAAATTGAAACAATACCAGCAGCACGATCTGTCCGAATAAAGTAAGCTGTGTTCCGGTATCTATGACAGCAAGCCCAGTCACACAGGTGGCTGAAGTCGCCATGAATAAAGCATCAATAAAAGAGATTCTCTCTCCGGTGGAAGCCGCAGGCAGGCATAGAAGAACCGTTCCGGCTGCGATCAGCACCATGAATCCCAGAGACAGTATTTTGGGCGGTGTCAGTTTTGGATGCGCGAAGGGTACAATAGCCAATTCTCATTCTCCTGACGTCTGAAGATAATCTGACAAGATTATACCATATCTTTAGTTCTGTCCACTAAATAGGAAGGGAATTGACATATTTTATCGAAATGGTAAAGAGGCTCGATTATTTACAAGATATATAGAGGAGGCATACTGGCTGTGACAAGTCCGATTCTGAATCAGATTGGCGCTGTTTTTATTCCGGTTAGTGATATTGAAAGGTCGAAAAACTGGTATTGCAGTTTGCTGGGGCTTCCCCTTGACGGAGAGGTGCTGTTCGGACATCTGTACGTGATTCCGATGCAAGGACCCGGCATTGTGCTGGACAGCAGAATTTTCACAGCGGCGGCTGTACTGAAGGTTCCTTCTTTCCATCTGAACACTGAGGATATTGATGCCGCCTATGATTTTGTCAAAGAATCCGGAGCGGAGCTGCTGACCGACATTGAGCATGACCACTGGTTCAATTTCAAGGACCCGGACGGGAATGTACTGATGATCTGCCGATGTTAGAAGATGCGGAAAATTAATTAATATCATTAATAATGAAATATAATTAATGACGTTAATAATACTAGATTATTAATTGCATTAATTATAATAATGGAGATTGAGCAGGATTTTTCCAGACGGATCTGAGTCCATGTAATCTATCCAAAACAAAAGGCGCTCCGCATTTGGAGCGCCTTTTGTTCTATATATACGATTATTCCGGCAACGATTTCGAATCTTCAGATCCCGGCTGTGCAAGTTCAAACTCTACTCTGCGGATGCGGTGGCGGTTCATTTCACGGACGGTAAGGGTCACATTTTCATGCGTTATACTTTTACCGATAGCGGGATCTTCCAGGTGACTGTACAGCCATCCACCGATTGTAGTCACTTCATCATCATGCAGATCAAGACCTGTCAGTTCCTTGACTTCCAGGACAGAGACATTCCCGTCGAATAAATAATGAGAATCACTCAGCTTCTCGATATTGCGGCGTTCGTCTCCGTCAAACTCATCGCGGATTTCACCGACAATTTCTTCAAGGATGTCCTCGATGGTAATCAGGCCGGAGGTTCCGCCGTATTCATCAAGCAGCAGGGCGATATGCACACGCTCTTTCTGCATCCGGGTCAGCAGTGTTTTGACAGGAGTGACTTCGGACACGGTGAGGAGCGGCAGAATCAGGCTTTTGAAATCGAAATCCGGATTGTTGTCATACTTCAAATACAGCTGTTTGGTATTAATCATTCCGATAATATTGTCTTTACTGCCATCGGCCACCGGGAAGCGGGTGTATTGCTCCTTGCGGATGATTTCAAAATTCTCTTTCAGAGAATGGTTGGTGAACAGGCATACCATATCCGTCCGGGGCACCATAATCTCTTTGGCCAGCATTTCATCAAAGGTGAAGATACGGTTCACATAGCCATATTCGGCTTTGTTGATTTTACCGCTCTCATAGCTCTCGGAGAGAATCAGACGGATCTCATCTTCGCTATGCGCATCTCCATGCTCGCTTGCCGGCTTCATTCCGAACATGCGGACCAGCAGGTTGGCGGAACCGTTCATTAACCAAATCAGCGGGTACAATATTTTGTAGAACCAAATAATCAGCGGTGAGGTAATTTGACCAATTTTCTCCGGAATATTGATAGCGGCCGTCTTCGGGGCAAGTTCACCGACTACGACATGCAGGAATGTGGCAATAATGAATGCCAGGGCAAAAGCAATGGGCTCACTCACACTGTGGCTGATATTCCCAAGATCGAACAATGGAATCAGGAGCTGCTCAAAAGCAGGCTCTGCCAAGGCCCCAATCCCCAGTGCTGTAATGGTGATCCCCAACTGGCAAGCAGACAAATAGCCGTCAAGGTTGGCTGCAACCCTTTGAACTGCCAAGGCGTTTTTTTTGCCCTCCAGCACCATCTGGCTAATCTGGCTGCCTCTCAGCCGTACCAATGCAAATTCCGTCGCTACAAAAAAAGCGGTTAAAATGATCAAAATTGCCACAAGCGTCAAACTAAGTCCTATACCCATATAATCTTTACCATCCCTCTCGTTGTTAAAATAGGTTATACTCATATTATGAGTTCACATGAACTCATTGTACGAACTTTTCAATGGAAAATCAAATGGCGAAGGGGTGCCATATATGGAAGCTTTTACACTCACCCGGATCGAAATGTCCGAATTGCTGCTGTCCCTGAACGGAACTATTGAACGAAAGCCGCTGCATATCCTGCAGGATGCATGGTCAAAATTTCATTATGAAGAGGTGGAAAAGGGGGCTTCCCTCCCGGCTTTTCTGTCCACGGAGATTCCTCCCATTCTGCAAAAGCTGATTAAAGGCAGCCATGTAAAGGGGTTGTCGCTTGGAGAAATCGCCACCCTGGGCCACCTGATTGAGTATTCTACACTTTCTGCCACTTCTATGCAGAATTGGGTAAAACGCGACTTCAAAGAATATCTGGGCTCCCCCAGAGAGGGGAAAAAATATTCCGTCAATCAGGCTGCGCTTTTATTTATGATCGATGATCTGAAGGCTGCCCTCGATTTCGGGAGTATCCGCCAGCTGTTCCGGCTGCTCTTCCTGGCACCGGAGCGGGACGATGATGATCTGGTCGAACCTGCCCAGCTGTATCACGCATATGCGGAGTTGTTCGAGGAGATTAAGAGCAGTCCGGTGCTTCCGGTTCAGGGACTTGCAGACCCCAGCGCACAGCAGATGTATTCATCAAGAGCTGATAAGGTGCTAAAGGTTTCGCTCGAAAATATGATGCAGCGTTTGAACCATTTGACAAGATCCCAGCGGCATGCTGTGCGGAATATGCTGATGATTGCGGCGATCTCGGTTCAGACCTGCTATTTCCAGGCTTTGGCCCGCCAATACTGCAATGCGGCGTTATTCCTTGATTTTTGAACCCGGCAAACATAGAATTGTGTAAGTGAAACAGGCAATAAAAACCAGGTTGGATAGCGGAGTTAGGAAAGAGGTGCAAAATGTATGAATAATATGTCGCTGCTGCACAATCCGAAGCGAAGAAAGCTGTTGTTCAGTGCTGGCCTTAGCTGGATGTTTGACGCGATGGATGTGGGAATGATTTCTTTTGTGGTGGCGGCGCTTGCCAAGGAATGGGGCCTCGGACCGGAGAGAATCGGATATTTGACCAGTATTAATTCCATAGGCATGGCCGTGGGAGCGGCGGCTGCAGGCATTCTGGCCGACCGTTTCGGCCGCAAATCGGTGCTGTTATGGACCCTGCTTATTTTCTCGCTGGCCAGCGGGTTATCGGCTTTTGCCGCCGGGTATGCGATGCTGTGTGTCCTGCGCTTTATCGCCGGTTTTGGGCTTGGGGGAGAGCTTCCCGTGGCCTCGACGCTGGTCTCCGAGAGCATGCCCGCCAAGGAAAGAGGCCGGGCGGTGGTCCTGCTGGAGAGCTTCTGGGCGGTCGGCTGGATTCTTTCGGCGCTGATCGCATATTTTGTGATTCCGGATTACGGCTGGAGAGTAGCTTTCGCTATTGGTGCGGTTCCTGCACTCTATGCACTATACTTGCGGCGGGCGATTGATGACTCTCCGAGATTCGCAGAGATCCAGAAGAAAGCTCCTGTACCTTTACGGAGCCGTATCGCCACAGTCTGGTCCGGGGAATACCGCCGGTCGACAATCATGCTCTGGATTTTGTGGTTCACGGTCGTTTTTTCTTATTACGGCATGTTTCTGTGGCTGCCTACGGTTATGGTGATCAAAGGCTTCAGTCTTGTCAAAAGCTTTGAATACGTGCTGATTATGACGCTGGCACAACTCCCCGGCTACTTCACTGCCGCTTATTTCATTGAGAAATTCGGCCGCAAATTCGTGCTTGTAATCTATCTGCTGCTCACAGCCGCCAGTGCTGCCTGGTTCGGGAATTCCAACACGGAGGGCATGCTGATGGCTGCAGGAATCTGCCTGTCGTTCTTCAATCTCGGGGCATGGGGCGGAATGTACGCTTATACGCCGGAGCTGTATCCCACAGCTATCCGCTCAACGGGAGCAGGCCTTGCGACTTCTTTTGGCCGGATTGGCGGGATTATCGCACCTACGCTGGTTGGGGTCATGGTCGGCAACGCGGTAGGAATCGGTACGATATTCATGCTGTTTTTTGTGACAATTATTATCGGTGCTTTAGCCGTGCTGTTCCTGGGTAAGGAAACAAAAGGCCTTGAACTGAGTTAGCCTTCAATCTCCACCTGAGGCTTGATGTTGGTCAAGCAAGAATGCTAATATTAGTAGTAGGTTATTTAGACAGGTTTATTCATACCGGAAGAACACAAACGGTTCCTTCACTTCTGTGAACAGGACCGTTTTTTCGTAAGACCGGAATCGGGGGGAGAGACTTGAGCAGAGACGGAAAAGAGCCGCATTTTACAGAGCTGGTGTGGGAGAGCACGGAGCAGAATCTGCCGATTCCTCCGCGTGCTTCGGCTGACCTCAAGGTTCCCAGGCCTCCGGCAGCCGTTCCGAAGAAAAAAGCTCCGGAAGATACCACCATACAGCTTCAGCTATGGGATATGGAAGAGCCGCAAGAGCCGGTAACGACGACGGAGAGCCAGTTCGTGGCCCGCGCCAGGGAGCTGGTAGATCACAAGGAAACGGCATCGCTGTTTGTTCCTTTCAAAAGCTACTGGCCCACCTATGGTCACATGACCGGGGCGCAGAGCAGATGGTATTTCTTTTGGCGGGATGAGGTAAGACACGGCAGATATCCCAAAACAGATCTGTCTTATATCTTTCTGCATGTCTATGAGCTGATCAATGGTGTAGGATGGGACGAGCCTGAGGATGGATACCGTCAGCTGAATTTGTTATGGGAAGCCTACCGGGATCAATATAAAAGACTGGATCAATATCTGGGCGGCTGGATTGCGGATTTCTCATTGGTCCATCACCTGGATGTTCCGCTGTCGGGGATTGTCGCCCGTTCACGCGGTCTTGCCGGTGATCTGGCTGAGCTTGAGCTGATGCGCTGTCTGACCGCAGCACCGGAGCAGCTTACTTTTGAAGTGCTGACTGTGATGTCGGATTACGATATCAGCAAATCGAAATTTTATGCGGGTGAAGGCAAAGCTGCGGCGGAGCGTTATATTCCACAGGTGGTTGCGTTGATTGACGCTTATGTGGCCCGCAAGCACGGCTCGAATCTGATTGGTATGTTTCCTCCGGGTCCGGCAGTGGTCAGGGAGCGTTATCTGTTTCGCAGTGCAGTATATGACATCTCATTGTATGGTTATTCTGTGCTTGTCCCTGTGGTGCGGATCAGTAAATCTCCACCACTGCGCAGTCTGATTACACGCCTGTTCCGGTTGACGGAGAACAAGCTGCGGGAGCTGCTGGGCTACCGGGGCAGATTGAAGGATGTAAGAGTTGAAGCGGACATGGCGGATCTGGTAATGCGGTTCCTGCAGCGCGAATTCCGCAAGGCGGAGCAGCTGGAAAAGGGGCCGGCCGTTGTCATTGATGCTAAGAAGCTTGAACAGCTTCAGAACGATTCTGACATCGTGAGGACGCTGCTTACGGTTGAAGAGGCCGGAGAGTTTGAGGGACGGTCTGCCGAAGCAGAGGCTGACGGTGATGTGACGGGACGGACGGAGGTACCAGCTGCAGATGAGGCTGGTAAGCAAGTTCAATCGGCTGATCCAGCGGGAGCTGAAGACGCCAGTGAAGCGTCAGCTGAGGAGGGGCATGAAGCTGTGAAGCGGCCTGCCGGTTCCGAAGCGGCTTCAATTGGAGAAGCAAGCGGTGCTGTGGCTGAGGTCCAGCAGGATTCCGCCAATGGCGCTGCTGCGCTGTGGCATTCATTTGCTGCGGCGCTGACTCCGCTGGAGCGGGAGGCGGTTCGTGCGCTTGCGGAAGGCAGGGGAATGGCAGCGGTACAGCATTTGGCTTCAGCAGGCGGAACAATGGCGGAGCTGCTGGTCGATGGGATTAATGAGACTGCTATGGACCTGCTTGGTGATCTGCTTATAGATGAAGAAGAGTTGAACGGGGAATTTATGCCAATGCTGCAATACTTGGGTGGGGTGAATGATCGATGAGTGAACTTAAAATACCAAAGCGGATGACGACTGCGCTCGTGAACTCACTGACTGCGGGAGTAGTACCGCGTATTGGTCTGGAGCATATCGCGGTGGGCCGCAGGCCCGAGGTCGAGTCCATACTCCGGGATATGGAGAACATCGCAGAGGGCGGAGCTGCCTTCAAGCTGATCACCGGCAAATTCGGCAGCGGCAAAAGCTTCCTGCTGCAGATTATCCGCAATTACGCCATGGACCGGGACTTTGTGGTTGCGGATGCCGACCTGTCCCCGGAACGGCGGCTGGTTGGAACCAAAGGGCAGGGCCTGGCCACTTACCGGGAGCTGATGAGCCATCTCTCCACACGCACACGCCCGGACGGCGGAGCGCTGGAGATGATCCTCCAGAAGTGGATCATCAGCCTTCAGCAAGCCGTGATGCAGGAGAAAGGCTGCGGTCCCGACGCCCCGCAGCTTGGACAAGAGGTGGAGCAGCGGATCTATACAGTGGCTTCCGAAATGCGCGGACTTGTGCACGGATTTGATTTTGCCAAGGTGCTGGCAACCTACTGGAACGGCCACAAGCTTGCCGATGACGGGCTGAAGCAGGATTCCCTGCGCTGGCTGCGCGGCGAGTTCGCTACCCGCACCGAAGCGCGCAAGGCTCTGGGGGTAGGGGTCATCATCGACGATGATAACTGGTACGATTATATGAAGCTATGGGCTGAGTTCACAGGGAGCATCGGCTATAAGGGGCTGCTGCTGTTTATTGATGAAGGTGTGAACCTGTATAAGATCACCAACAGCATCTCACGCCAGAGCAACTATGAGAAGCTGCTGACTATGTTCAATGATACGATGCAGGGCAAGGCGGAGCGGCTGGGGATTTTTATCGGCGGGACCCCCCAGTTTGTCGAAGACAGCCGGCGCGGGCTGTTCAGCTACGAAGCCCTGCGTTCACGGCTCGTCGCCGGACGTTATGGCGGGACGGGGCTGAATAATTTTACCGGGCCGATTATTGCCCTGGAGATGCTCTCCCACGAGGAAATTCTGGTGCTGCTGCAGAAGCTGCGGGATATACATGCCCTTCATTACGGGTATGAAGCTAAGCTGGCGCAGGAGCAGCTGGTGCATTTCATGGAGGAAGCCGTAGGCCGGCTGGGGGCAGACGAGCTGCTCACCGCACGTGAAGTCGTGCGGGATTTCATGGACCTGCTGCATACCTTGCATCAGCATCCGGAACTGTCGTTCGATAAGCTTGTCGGCGAGCGGACGGCCAAGCCTGCCGAACCGGCAACGAATGAGCTGGACGGATTCCTGGCGGAGTTTGATCTATGAGCAGCAATCCGTTCTACAGGCTGGCACCGTTTATCAAGGAATTTATCTATAAGAACCGCTGGGAAACGCTGCGCGAAGCCCAAGTGGATGCCTGCCGTGTGCTGTTCGATACGCCGCATCATCTGCTCATTGCTTCCGGAACGGCTTCCGGCAAGACGGAAGCAGCTTTCTTTCCGGCCCTTACCCAACTGCATGAAGCTCCTTCAGCTTCGGTAGGCATTCTTTACATTGCACCGCTTAAGGCGCTGATCAATGACCAGTTCACCCGGTTGAACGACCTGCTGCGTGAAGGGAACATTCCGGTCTGGCATTGGCATGGAGATGTGCCGCAGGCAGACAAGACAAAGCTGATGCAGAATCCCTCGGGCGTGCTGCAGATTACCCCGGAATCGCTGGAAGGGCTGCTGATGAACCGCCCCAACGCTATTCCGGCATTGTTCCATGATCTTCGCTTCATTATAGTCGATGAAGTGCATGCCTTCATGGGGGCGGACCGCGGCATCCAGGTGCTTAGCCAGCTGGCGCGGATCTCGCGCATGGCCGGCTGCCACCCGCGGCGGATCGGGCTGTCGGCCACGCTGAGCGACTACGCTTCCGTTACGGAATGGCTGGCCGCCGGTACCCGCGAGAGCGTGGAAGTCTCCGCACCGCAGGGCGGGCGCAAGCTGCGCCTCAGCGTAGAGCATTTCTCTTTCCCGGATGCACGGGACGAAGTGCAGGCCGAGCATCTGGAGCGGGCGCGGCAGGCGTATTATGGCTTCATCTATGACCATACGCATCTGAAGAAGGCGCTCATTTTCACCAACAGCCGCTCGGATGCCGAGGAGGCCATCCTGGAGATGCGGCGGCTTGCTGCGAAGCGCGGGGAGCGCGACGTGTTCCATGTCCATCACGGCAGCATCTCCGCGATGCTGCGTGAAGAGACGGAGGCTGCGCTCCGTCAGGGGCCCGGCCCGGCGGTGGCGGCAGCCACGCTGACGCTGGAGCTGGGCATTGACCTGGGCGAGCTGGAGCGCGTGCTCCAGCTCGGTGCGCCTTACAGCTGCGCGAGCTTCGTGCAGCGGCTGGGACGCTCCGGGCGGCGGGGCGACGCCGCTTCGGAGATGGTCTTCGTCACGCCGGAGGAAGAGGACGAGGAGGCCCAGCTTCCGGCGCGGATGCCGTGGACGCTGCTGCGGGCTATCGCCGTCATCGAGCTCTACGTGCGCGAGAAATGGGTCGAGCCGCTGGCCGTGCGCCAGCTTCCGGTGGGGCTGCTCTACCATCAGACGATGAGCATCCTGAAGAGCATGGGCGAAGCGGAGCCGGAGGATCTGAAGGCGGCCGTGCTGAGCCTGCCGTCCTTCAGCGGCATCGAGCCGGGAGATTATGATGCGTTCATGGAATATATGATCGGCATGGGCCATATTGAGACCATGGATGAGGGCAGCCTGCTGGTTGGGCTGGCCGGGGAGAAGATCGTCAATAACTTCCGTTTCTATGCGGTCTTCAAAGACGATGAGGAGCACGTGGTATATAACGGCACCGAAGAGATTGGCTCAATAACCACTGTCCCGCCACCGGGATACTGCTTCACCCTTGCGGGCAAGCTGTGGAAGGTCGAAGAGGTGGATAACCGCCATAAAGCCGTATATGTCAAAGGCTCGCGCGGCAAAGTAGACACCTTATGGCTGGGTGCGGGCGGGGATGTGCATACCCGCATTATGACCAAAATCCGTGAGGTGCTGGGAGCTACGGCACTATATCCCTATCTGGCGCCCAGCGCGGCAGCGAGACTCGAACGGGCCCGCCGTCTGGCCAAGGAAAGCGGACTGCTCAAGCATTCGGTGCTTCCGGCCGGAGGGGATTCGATGTTCATTCTGCCCTGGGCGGGGAGCCGGCAGTTCCGGACGCTGGAACGGCTGCTGAAGAATAATCTCAAAGGCCCGCTGGGATTGCGTTCTGTGACCCCTATGGAGCCTTATTATATGGTCGTTTCCGGAAAGACAGATGCAGAAACGCTCGAGCAGGAGATCATCGCCGAAGCCACCGCCGCACCAGATCCGATTGCTCTCCTGGGACCCGATGAAGCGCCTTACCTTGGCAAATATGACGAATTCATTCCCCACGACCTGCTGCGCAAAGCCTTTTCCCTCGACGGCCTGGATGTTCCGGGATTGGTAGAGGTGCTGAAGCAGTGGAAGGAGGCAGAATAAAAAGGCAAGCTGAGACACCTAAAAAGCCTGTCTTTGCAGTATTCAGTAATGCGGGAACTCTCGATGTCCGGGAGTTCTTTTTTTTACTGTTTAGGAGGTTATGGTTTCCCTTTTGTTAATGAAGGTTGGCGCGTCGCGGTATCCAGCCGAGCGGGCCGTCAAGGCGTGTGCATGAAGTTGAAGTTAAGTAGCAGTAAATTCAGCAGAGTACCCAAAAGGGTGGAAGTCAGTCAAAGTAGATAGCATTTTTTGAGCTTTTTTCTAACTAGCGCGTCATTCAAAGAAGCAGGTGAGCAGTGCTAGTTGGAAAAAGTGAACTTATTTCTCCCCAAAATCAGCAATTGTGAGATTGAAGTGGAAAAAGGAAACTTAATTAGGCCATATTTCCTCTTCAGGGCCGAAATGAGCTGAATTAGTTGCCCTTTTTCCACTTCACCTGCGGAGAAATTGGGTGCACAAGCAAAATAGTTACCCTTTTTCCACTTGGAATGACCGAAGGGGTGACAATGGGTTCTCCAGGCAACGCTAATCTGAAATTCAATTCCGGGCATCGCAAGCTCTGCATTCCGGCCATCGCCAGCCCCATGTTTTAATTCACCCGCCAGCTTTTTTCATTCTATACTCCGCTATACTCCTAGAAAAAACAAACCTTATTTCTGTAGTTCGCACCTTGTTGGAAGCGCTTAATCAGAAGATAATAAACCTATCACGAACACAGGGGGCATTGATTCATGGTCAACAGAAAAATGAAGACAACATTCACCGTCGCACTCACAGCTGCAATGGCATTAAGCGTTGCGGCCTGCGGCAACTCAAACGACAACAGCAAGAATAATGCAGCGTCAAGCGCAGCACCTGACAAAACTAACAGTGGTACAGCAACGAACACAACGAAGAGTGACAAGAAGGTAACCATCACCTTCCAGAACATCTATCCCGATCCTACGACACCGTCCTACAAAATGGTACATGAGTTGAGTGAGCAGTACGAGAAAGAGCATCCGAATGTCAAGATCGAACTGGATACGCTGAACACCGACCAGCAAAAAGTGAAGCTCAAAACCCAGGCGGCTTCCAAAGAGGTCCCGGACATTACCATCGTGAACCCGGCTGCACAAATGAAACCGTTTGTAGATGCTGGATTGTTCGCTCCACTGAACGACATGCTGGACCAGAACGGCCTGAAAGACACCTATCAAACGGGATTGCTGGATTACTACAGCTTTGACGGCAATGTATACGCGCTGCCCGACGGCAACAATATCGAAGTGGTGTTCTACAACAAAGATTTGTTCGCCCAGGCTGGAATCGCCAATACACCAACCACCTTTGAAGAAATGCTTAAAGATGTGAAGATCCTCAAAGACAAAGGCATTACGCCACTGGCCATCGGTGAAAAGGATTCCTGGACGGGCTCCTTCCTGTTCATGAACATTCTGCTCCGCACCAACGGCGGCCCTGGCTTCCTGCAGGATGTCATGGATGGCAAGAAAACTTTTGAAGATCCTGCTTTTGTAGAAGCTGTAGACGCTTTCCAACAGCTGGTTCAAGCGGGCGCATTCCCTGATGGCGCTACTTCCATCGACGCCAATGCCGGCGGAAATATCTTCAAATCCGGTAAAGCAGCAATGTGGGTCATCGGTTCATGGGAAACAGGTGCAGTTGATGCTTCTTCCGTAGCCGGCAAAGTTGGAGCTTTCCAATTCCCGACCGTGAACGGCAAAGGTGATCCTAACGAATTCATGCTGGCACCAGGCAGCGCATTCGCAGTATCTGCTAACAGCGAGCATCTGCAGGAAACCAAAGATTTCCTCAACTTCTTTGCCAGCAATCTGCCTAAGAAACAATTTGAATTGAAAAACGCTGTAGGCTTGGGCCAAAAAGTAGACGGCGACCTCAAAGCAGCCGGTTACTCCGATCTGGCGATCACTATTGCTGGTCTGTTCAACCAAGTGAAAGGCGGCGACCTTTCATTCGATAACACGATGAACCCTGCAACCTCGCAGGTGCACCTCAGCAGTATCCAGAACCTGTTCGTACAGAAGATGGATTCCGCAGCGGTAGCCAAAGAACATCAAACCGCTTTTGAAGCGAATAAATAAGCAGGCCTAAACGTCCACCTTCGGTGCGAAGCAAGCTGATTCCGGCTTCTTCGCACCAAATTTATCACAAGAAATTACATCTGCTATAGACAAAGAATCTGCTTGTTTAGGAGGCGGGAAAGATGAAAGTACTTAAGGTGCCAGCACGCACAATAGCCGTCTTCGTGTTGCCATGTCTGCTCTTGTATGTGTGCCTTGTGTTTATCCCCATACTGGTTTCACTGTATACCGGCTTATTGAAATGGGACGGCCTTACGTCTGCCCAGTTTGTCGGATTCGGCAATTTCAAAGATATGTTCTTCAATGACCCGGTGTTCTGGCCGTCGGTAAGAAGAACCTTGCTCTACGCTGTAGCATCTATGCTGGAAATTCCTCTTTGCCTGGGAATGGCTATTCTGCTTAACCGTTATGTCAGAAGAGGAAACACATTGGTTTCGATCTACTTTACACCGGTCATTCTGTCTGTCGTCATTATTGGGCAGCTGTGGAAAACGGTCTACAACCCGGCATCCATGGGCGGTATGCTTAACGGCGTTCTAATCTCACTGGGACTGGACAGCTGGACACATAACTGGCTTACCGAACCCAAAATTGCCATGTTTGCGCTATACTTTGTCTCCTTGTGGCAGTTCTTCGGCTACCATCTGCTGATCCAGTACACCGGCGTACAGAATATTCCGGATGAGCTTTATGAAGCGGCAAAAATCGACGGGGCAGACGGATTCAAAGCGGACCGCTACATCACCCTTCCGCTGATTGTCCCGATCTTCAAAATATCGATTGTACTGGCGTTTATCGGTTCCCTGCAGGCCTTCGATCTGGTAATGGTTATGACAGCGGGTGGTCCGGCTCATGCAACCGACGTCATCTCCACCCATATGTACAACAGCTCATTTATGTCTTTGAAGTACGGATACGGCAGTGCGATTGCCAGCTTCCTGGTTATAGTCTGTCTGGTCTTCACGGGATTCATCAATACCATATTCAATAGAATTGAACGCAAATTTAATTAGAAAAGGAGTGCGCGATCATGCGAAAATTCAAAAAAGGAATCGTGTATCTTCTTTTCGCAATTCCTGTAGTGACCCAGTTGTATCCTTTGCTCTGGCTGGTGCTGTATTCACTGAAGACCAATGAAGAGATTATGGACGGCAGCTTTTTCTCCTTCCCCAAATCCTTTCAATGGCATAACTACAGTGAAGCTTATACTTCCGGCAGCTATCTGAAGTACTTGTCCAACAGCGTGTTTGTTACCGGCGTTACAATGATCTGCGTAATTGTGCTGGCCTCCATGGTGGCTTATGCCATCTCGCGTTTCCGCTGGAAATACGGCAATATCGTTATGACCATCTTCCTGATGGGCATGATGATTCCGATGCAGGCGACACTGCTGCCGCTGATGATTATTTTCAAGAACATTCACGTGCTGAACACGCATTTATCGCTGATTCTGCCTTACATTGCCTTTTCCACACCGATTGCCGTGTTCATCCTCTCCGGGTTCATGAGAGATATCCCGCATGAAATTGAGGAATCGGCATTCATCGATGGTGCGAGCGTATACCGGATTTTCCGCAGCATTATACTGCCGGTGTCGATCCCGCCGGTGATGACGGTATGCATTCTGACCTTTATCAACATCTGGAATGAATATATCCTGGCGGCAACCTTTATTTCTTCCGAGAAGCTGAAAACACTGCCGTTCGGGGTATACACCTTTGTCAGCCAATATTCAGTCAATTACGGCAACATCGGGGCATTCCTGGTCATGGGGGCACTGCCGGTTATCCTGATCTACTTCTTCCTGTCGAACAAAATTACCAAGGGCATGGTTGCGGGTGCGGTCAAAGGTTAATCACCATTGCAAATGAAATTATCATGGATTTATAATAAGGAACGGCAGGACAGGGTGTTGAAAGGAGAGAGTCCTATGAAGAGCGGCTTTCATTCCATCCATCATCGGTTGTTCTTGCTGTTTCTTTTTTGCATGTCCAGTATTCTGCTTATTGTCAGCTTGCTGTACTATAACCGGACTACTGTGCAGCTGCATGAGAAGATCAGTGATTTGTCGCAAAAAAATGTCTCCCAGACGGCCGGCCTGTTCAGCCTGCTCTACAAAGGGTATGACGCATTGTCCAAATCACTCAGCAACAACTTCGAGATGATTCGCTTGATTAATGAAACAACGGATGAACCGGCGGTAGCCTACATCAACGAGCAGACCATTACCAACATTATCGGCTCGATTTTTTATTCACGGGACGACCTGGTGGGTATTCATGTCATTACTGACAAGGGCAAAATCTATAATTACGGGAACTATATGAATGTAGTCGACCCTAAATACCGCAGTCAGGACTGGTACAAGCAGCTTCAAGCCTCATCCGGGAAAATGGTCTGGCTCGGCGTATATCAGCATTCTCTGATTGACCAGGTGGAGGATAGTCCGGTGTTTGCTTTTGGCCGGCAGATCTATGATCTTAATGAACACAAGCCCATCGGCATTGTTCTCTACGAAACGAACCCCCAGCCTGTGCTGGACGCTCTGGAGAACCTCAAGCTAGGCGCGCACAGCCAGGTGTATCTCATGTCTGAGGATGGGAGGTTTGTAACTTCGGCAACGGACCCGGCGCCTGTGCTGGAAACCTTGCCTTCCTTGAAGAATTTCCAGAATCAGATTGTCCGGCAGGAAGCGGGCCGTCTGGTGGTTGCCTCGAAGCTGTCCTTTTCAGGATGGTGGGTTATGAGTATTACACCGGATCAGGATCTCAACGTAGAGCTGAACGAGATGAAGCGTTATCTGCTGATCGTGATCTCGATTCTGATCATTGTTTCAACGCTAATCGCTTCCATGGTTTCCAAGACCATTTCCTCGCCGCTGAAAAAGCTGATCCGCGAGATGAGGCAGGTGGAGATTGGAAACTTCCGGGGGATGGTCAATGTGTCGTCCTACCAGGAGATCAATATTCTCGTCGCTTCATTTAACCGGATGGTCCGGCGGATTGAGGAATTGATCGAACGCGTGAAGCTGTCTTCCGTCAGTGAAAAAAATGCCGAGCTGCACGCGCTGCAGTCCCAGGTCAATCCGCATTTTCTCTACAACACACTGGATATGATCTACTGGATGCTGGATGAGGAGGGGAATGAGCAGCTCGGCGAGCTGGTGCTCTCCCTGTCATCTATGTTCCGCTACAGCAGCCAGTGGGAAGATGCGGCAGCGGTTACACTGCGTGAAGAGCTGGAGCAGATCGGCCATTATCTGAAGATCATTTCCATCCGTCTGGAAGGAAGGCTGAAGATCGTCATGGATATCGACGAGCGCTGGCTGAATATCCGCGTTCCGAAGATGACCGTCCAGCCCGTAATTGAGAACGCCGTCAAGCATGGGCTTGAATCGCTCAGCCGCCAAGGGATTCTGAAGGTGTATACTCATGAAGAGGATTCCATCCTCAAATTGATTGTGGAGGACAATGGAGAAGGGATGACCGCTGGACAGTTGGAGCGTCTGCAGCAGTCTCTAAGCGGCGAAAGTCCCAAAGAAGGCGGCAAAGGCGGCATCGGCCTGCAAAATCTGCACCGCCGTATGCAGCATATGTTCGGTGAGGAATACGGCCTGCAAATCCAGAGTTTTCCCGGAGTAGGGACTCAGGTGGCCATTGTGCTGCCGATTAGGTTGGAAGGAGATATATTTACGTGAATATTCTCGTAGCCGATGACGAACGGGTAATACGCGAAGGCATCAGACGTACTATCGGACAGATTAGTCCGGATCATCAGGTTTTTGTGGCGGCTAAGGCGGAAGAAGCGGTCAAGATTATGGAAGAACAGCGGATTCACATCGTTCTGACCGATATCCTGATGCCGGGGATGAGCGGTCTCGAATTCATGAAGATATCTAAGCGCCGGTATCCTTATGTGAAATGGGTTGTAATCTCGGCGCATAGCGAATTCTCTTATGCCCAGGAAGCGGTACGTCTCGGGGCAAGGGATTACCTGCTTAAGCCTATCGGCAAAAATAAGCTGCTGGAATTGATCAACAACCTGACTGCTGAAATTGAGCAGGACAACGATATGTCCAAGCAGGGCGAGAGACTGAAGGCCAGTCTGCGGTTTCTGAGGGAAGGCGTATTTCAGCGTCTGGCTTCAGGGCTGGATATCGGCAATTTGGATATTGAGCCTTTTATTGAAGATTATAAGCATTTCTATATGGTGATGGTTCAGCTGGATGCGGAGGACAGGAGTATCCGGCTGGAGCATTTTATTGTCGAGAATGTGCTGTCAGAGCTCATTGAGCTGCACGGGCGCGGGTTCGTTGTCAGCTACGGCCGCCAAAGTCTGCTGGGCCTCATTACCCTGCGGGAGGATGCTTCGATTCAGCAGTTCCAGAGTGAGGTCAAGGAACATCTTTCCCACTATATAAAAATTCCTTTTCAAGTGATCCACTCTGGCCTCAGCTATGATTTCAGCACGGTTCCGCAGGTCGTCAAGCGGATGAGCGAAGCGTCTGCTTCACAGGTGCTGGAGCTTGAGCCGATGAAGGGAAGCGGTGAGAAAGCGATAGATGTCGCCCTGCATTATATCAAGGAGCATTTCTATGAAGACCTGTCCCTGGAAAAAATGGCTTCGGTGGTGTTCCTGAATCCGGCATATTTCAGCCAGCTGTTCAAGCAAAAGACCGGGCAGGGCTACAAAGAGTATGTGACTTCGCTGCGGCTGGAACAGGCCAAGCTGCTGCTGCTTAATCCGCGGCTGAAGCTGGCAGAGATCGCCGAGCGGGTGGGTTATCAGGACATGAAGCATTTTACCCAGATGTTCCGTAAGCGATACCAGTTAACGCCCACCGAGTACCGCCAGCAGCAGAATATCAATATTCTGCTGAACAAAGGAACGCCGCCGCAATAATATCCATCCGGGGACATATCAAAAAAGGAAGCAGCTGCCGGTAATCGAAACCGGTTTCTGCTTCCCTTTTTGAAAAGAGAAGAATGACTAGATGTTGTTGAAGCTGTTGAAGGTATTAAAACCACCGTCGTAGTCATTAAAAACAAGAATGGCAACCACGACAAGCGCAATAATAACCGCATAAATAATGGTGCCAACAATCCCGCAGACCAGACCGGCGATAGCCATGCCTTTGCCTTGCTCATAACGGGTACGGATTTCCTTGAGCGAAATCGCAGAGAGGATGATGGCAATAATTCCGAATAGCAGACCAATATAAGGGGTCACTACCGATAAAATCCCGAGCACCAGGGCGGCAACCGACTTGCCGTTCGTCTTGACGGGCGGGGGCGGCGGTGTGTAATACTCCTGGTTTCCAAATGGTGGCGGTTGATAACTCATGTAATTGCTCCTTTTAAAAAGTTTGTGTGAATCCATGCTCCAGTGTATTATATAATATTTTCCAACCGGAGATGCTTAAATTTGTCTTTACTGTATATCGGTTGATCTATGTAGTTCATCCTCAATTTTACTACAAAATCATCCTCATGACCTCCATAAAATTGTCGAATTATTGCTCTAATCCGCGCACTTATAAAAAAACTGCACCCCGTCGCTGCCGGACGAAAGTGCAGCTTTTTGTCAACTAAGTTTCATTTTTAGTAACTCCGTTTAAGCTCGGCACATAGTCAGCGGCTTTATTGTTGCTCACCATTTGAGGCTCCTCGGTAAGATGATCATGATTCTGCTGATTATTTTTCTTATCCGCACGGTTATTGGCGCGGTCGTACTTGGAATCTGCATTGTTTTTGGGCATGACGTTCACCTCCATCTCTGAAACTTAGTATGAGACGGTGTTTTGTATTTTATCCTAGGCCATTTGACTGGTGCTGCTATAATAATTTCATTACATAAAAGAGGGTGAAGAACATCGCTGAAAAAACTAAAATTGTCGAAGTGGTTCCTTATGATCCCGCCTGGAAGGAGGAATTCATCAGACTGCGCGATTTTTTACTTGAAATCACCGGAGATTTAATCATCGCTGCTGAACATGTCGGCAGCACTTCCGTCGAGGGACTATCGGCGAAGCCCATCATCGATATTGACTTGGTCATGGAGAGCTACGAGGTTTTCCCGGAGATTGTTCAAAGGTTAAGCCAGTATGGATATGTTCATCAGGGCAATCTTGGAATCGAGGGCAGGGAGGCTTTCCGGCGCGCACAGGAAAACGGCTTCATGAAATATCATCTGTATGTATGCCCCAAGGATGGCAAAGGGTACCTGGAGCATATCGCATTCCGGGATTATATGAGGGCCAACCCGGCAGCCGCCAGGGAATACGAGGAAGTGAAGCTGAAGCTGGCCGAGCAGTTCCGGTATGACATCGATGCTTACTGCGAGGGGAAGACAGATGTAGTGCATTCTATTCTGCGGAAGGCTGGACATACTATTTGATTAACTCCTCATAATGAAAATGTACAAGTAGTGCGGGCGGGAGTCATCTTAAAAAGCCATTTCAATGGAATTGATAGGAATTACTTGTATTTATGTGAGTTTGATGGTAAATTATAGATATAAGTTTGGGTTTCAATTTGAGCCCAAGGATCACCTCAACCGACTGAACTTGCAAGGCAAGAAGGAGCATTTCCCCCGATGCTCCTTTTTGTATGCGCTTGTTAAGCTTGACCTGGTTAAGAAGAGCTGACCGCTATGGGTTGGCTCTTTTTATTTGTTTGGGGAGCGTAAAGTAAGGTGAGTGCCAAAATTTGGAGCTTAACAGGCAACATTTCTTATTCGCTGCCTTGTTCAGCCCCATCATAACAGGATGCAGAGTTCGGGAGTTTCAAGTATAATGGGGGCTATCTGGAACAGGAGGCTGTGACGAATGAAGCCGATTACAATCTTGATTGCGGATGATGAGGCGGAGATCGCTGAACTGATTGCCATACACCTGGAAAGGGAGGGCTATCATACGGTTAAGGCTGCGAACGGAAGAGCCGCTATGCAGGCCGTACAATCCCAACCGGTTGATCTGGCCATACTGGATATCATGATGCCCGAGCTGGATGGTCATGAGGTCACCCGCCAGATCCGCGAGCAGTACCGGATGCCAATTATTTTTTTGAGTGCCAAGGCTACGGATCTGGATAAAATAACCGGTCTGGTCCTTGGAGCAGATGACTATATGACCAAGCCGTTTAATCCGATGGAGCTGGTGGCACGGGTTAAAGCCCAGCTGCGCCGGGCCATGCAGCTGAATCAGCCGGCTGAAGGCGCACACTCTGTGCTGCAGGTTGGCGGTCTGATCATTGATCCGGATAAACGCACCGTCGCAATCTATGGGCAGACGGTGGAGCTCACCCCGAAGGAATTTGACATACTGCAGCTGCTGGCCAGCCACCCGAACAAGGTATTCAGTGCAGAAAATATCTTTGAACAGGTATGGGGCGAGTCTTATTATGACAGCGGCAATACCGTAATGGTCCATATCCGCACCCTCCGCAAAAAGCTTAGCGAGGACCCCAAAAAGTTTGTCAAAACCGTCTGGGGCGTAGGATATACGTTCAATGGTTAGATACAAGCGCAGTTTCCGCACAAGTATGCTGATGCTGTTCGGGCTCAGTATGCTGATCTCCGGTCTCCTTACTTATCTGGTCTATAAAGGGCTCCAGTTCTATTACCATGAAAAGGTTCTGGCAGAGGATGATATTGCCCGCTTGCGGGCTTTTATCTATAGGGTTGGGGATGTTAACTTTTTTTTAATTCTGTTCGTGCCGCTGGCGATCTTCTTTTTTTTCCTGCTGACCAAGCGCTACGCCGCCTATTTTGACACAATTTCCTCGGGTATTCATAATCTCGCCAACGGTGAGTTTAGCTCCAGGGTGGAGATCACCTCTCACGATGAGTTTCAGCTTATAGCCGAAGACATCAACCGGGCGAGCGAGCAGCTGCAAAAAGCTGTGGAGCGGGGGGATTTTGCCGAGAGCAGCAAGGATCAGCTGGTGCTGAATCTGGCGCATGATATCCGGACACCGCTGACGTCGGTATTGGGTTATCTGGATTACATCCTGAACCATACCGATCTGACGGCGGAGCAGACCAAGCATTACACCATGATTGCATACACCAAATCGCAGCGGCTGGAGAAGCTGATTGAAGAGCTATTCGAGATCACGAGAGTCAACTATGGAATGCTTACAGTGGTCAAGGCGCCGATCGATCTCAGCGAGCTGCTGCTCCAGCTTAATGAAGAACTATATCCGCTTTTCGAAAAAAACAAACTGGCATCCAGGCTGCAAATTACGCCCCAGATAGTCATTCCTGCAGATGGGGAGCTGCTTGCCCGCGTCTTTGAGAATCTTCTGACCAATGCGGCGCGATATGGCAAAGATGGCCAATTTGTGGATATACACTGCCGGCTGGAGGAAAGCAATGCGCTGGTCCAGGTCATTAATTACGGAAATTTCATTCCTCCGGATGAGCTGCCCTTCCTCTTCGATATGTTCTATACAGGAGACCGGGCGCGCACCTCGGATGCGAACAGCACGGGCCTCGGGCTTTTTATCGCCAAAAATATTGTCGAGCAGCACGGCGGCACCATCTCCGCAGAGAGCAGTGTAACCCGGACATTATTTGAGGTGCGCTTGCCGCTTCAAGACTGAAATCAGACAGACTTAGTGAATTTAAGGAAAATTTAATTTTTAGGCCACTTTGTATTTAAGCTTTTCCCTGTATTCTGGTGAAACAAACGGTAAAAGGGAGATGCTTGCATTGAAGAAGTGGCTTTTTTTGTGCATTGTTTTGCTGGTCATCGCGTTCAAAATCTATCAAAAAGAAGTGCTGCCGGCCAAGAATCCGGGCATTATAGAGCATGCGGCAGAAATATCTGCTTCTGGAGAAAACACAATAACCATACGTATAGACAAAAAACAAATTTACAAGGGAGATCTCATTCTCGTCAACAAGGACTATCCCGTACATACGAAAGGGGTTGCCAATGATATCATTGAGCTTTCCCGTTATGATGAGCTGACACAAGGGTTTGAATTGCTTGACCGTTCCATCGGGCTGTCCAGGAAGGTAACCGAACGTTTCTCGGAGCTGACCGCAGCGGCTGCCGAGGAAGGGGTGGAAAATTTCCGCATAAGCAGCGGGTACCGGAATCAAGAGGAGCAGGGCAAGCTCTACCGTGAAAAAGGAGCGGATTACGCATTACCCGCTGGGTACAGTGAGCACAACACTGGCCTGTCGCTGGACATTGGCTCTTCGCTCGGAGAAATCAAGAATTCACCGGAAGGGAAATGGCTCCGGGCTAACGCTTGGAACTACGGGTTTATTCTCAGGTACCCCGAAGACAAAACAAATATTACGGGAATTAAATACGAGGCCTGGCATTTCCGCTACGTCGGTCTGCCGCATAGTTTGGTCATGAAGGAGAAGAACATGGTGCTGGAAGAATATCTTGCCGATCTGAAACAGCGGAAGCGCCTGGAAATTACGGTCGCCGACCGCAAATATCTCATGCTATATGTACCGGCTTCCCAATTGGGCAGCGTTCAGGTGCCTGCCGGACATCCTTATACAGTATCAGGGAACAACAGCGATGGGGTCATTGTTACCGTGGAGCTCAGCAAGTGGAGCACATCATGAAGCGGATGGACCGGAAGCTTTTGGCCCTGGGGTTTGCCGTATATTTGTATATATTGATCAAAATTATCTTGTTCAAGTACGCTCCGGTGGAAATTGCTTTCCTCTTGCGCCAGCTGCATAGTGTGATGGAACATCCTGAGATAATTGAGAACGGGCTGGCATATGCCAACTTCACCCCCTTTTTCTCTATTCACCAGAATCTGGACCATCTCTCTAATACGCACGACTTCGTCAATCTGTTTGGGAATATTGCACTGTTTGTTCCCTTAGGGATATTCACCCGGCTATCAGCTAAAGGGGGCTTATTCACTGCGCTTGTACTTTCACTCGGAATAAGCTTTTCTCTGGAAGGCTCACAGCTTCTCTTGTCCATGGGCAGCTTTGATGTCGATGATCTGATTTTGAATGTGCTTGGAGGTCTGATTGGCTACGCCATTTGTTTGGTAGTACCTCAACCTGCTGCTGCTTTTCAAAAGAAATCGTAGGACATAGCTAAATCCCCCCTGTCTTCTTAACTCGGCAAGATCGTGCATTCCCTGGAAATTTATAGGTACTATTAAGTGCCTATGGTACTAAAAAGTACGTACTACTCTTAACCACAGATTGAATTTATAATGTAACCTGTGACGGGCCGAAAAGCCGAACCCGCCTCATGAATTTCACTCAAATCGATAAGGATGGAGGAAGAAATAATGCTAACCCTTGCAGAACGGTATAGTGACGATTTTTAAGAAAACCGGATTGTTGAAAATTCCAACGTGTTCGATTTTGAATTAACGAAAGAAGACATGGAACAAATCGGCAGCTTGAATACGACAACCGAGTTTGACATTATGCTGGATACGCTCGGAGGCTCATCTTACGGGGATGCTCTGAAATTCATGAAGAAAAATGCAGTAGTGGCTACAATCATTAGCGGGCGGGATGCCGTACGTCCCGATTATGTAGACGCAGTAGAAGAAGAACGCTTCTGAAGCCCACCTTATAAGCCAGATGGGGCGGACACGGGGCAAGATCGTCTTGAGTAGTACCAACTAATCTGTTTGATGAGTTGGTATCTTAAAATTTAATAAGTGCAAATTTTCACAATCCAAAAGAGGAGAGATCGCCATGTTTACGAAGATTTTTGAACCGGGCAAAATAGGTAATTTAGCAGTTAAGAACCGGCTGATTGTACCGCCCATGCTATCCGAATACGCCGCGGAAGACGGCAGACTGACTGAACGGTATATCAGATATTACGAGGAAAAAGCGAAGGGCGGCTGGGGCCTGATCATCGCCGAAGATCATGCGATTGAACCCCGGGGCGCCGGGTTCAAGAACATACCAGGGTTATGGTCGGATGAACTCATGGAAGAGCATAAGGAATTGGTTGAACGGGTCCATAGGGCCGGAGCTAAGATAGCGGTCCAAGTATATCATGCGGGCAGAGAAGCGAGCAGTGCAATTATGGGGATGAGACCGGTAGCCCCTTCGGCCATTCAAGATCCGACTCAAACTGAAACTCCTGTTGAATTGACAACAGGGGAAGTAAAGGAGCTGGTGGAAAAATTCGCGCAGGCGATCAGAAGATGTAAAGAAGCAGGCTATGATGCCATTGAGCTTCACGGCGCGCATGGATATTTAATCAATCAATTTGTCTCTCCGTTCTCGAACAAGAGAACCGACGCCTATGGCGGAAATCTGATGAACCGGTTGCGCTTCCCGCTTGAAATTATAGCCAGAGCCAAGGAATTGGTCGGTCATGAATTCCCGATGATATACCGGATTTCTGCAGACGAGATGGTGGAAGGCGGATTAACCATCGAAGATACCAAAGTAATCAGTCAAGTGTTGGAGGCAAATGGCGTGGCGGCCATACATGCTTCCGCCGGCGTTTACAAGAGCGGGGCGATCGTATCTGCGCCTACAGCGATCAGAACGGCCGTATTCTCCGATTACGCCAAAGAAATTAGAAAAGTAGTTAATATTCCGGTATTTGCCGTTAACAAAATTATCTATCCCCATGTGGCGGAGTCGATTCTAAAGGAGGGCAAGGCGGATTTTGTGGCCATGGGCCGGGCTTCCACTGCTGATCCTCAATTCCCGAACAAGGTGAAGGAAGGACGGCTGGACGAAATCATTTTTTGCATCGGCTGCCGACAGGGCTGTCAATGGAGGATCGCTCAGCAAAATCCAGTGTCCTGCTTGGTCAACCCGCTGACAGGCAAAGAAGGCGAGTATGAGCTTCAGAAAGCTGAGGTTCAAAAGAAAGTGATGGTCATCGGCGGCGGACCCGTGGGGATGGAAGCGGCTATTATCGCTGCAAGACGCGGTCATGATGTAACCTTGTATGATAAGAGCGATAAGCTTGGCGGCCAGTGGCTCCTTGCCGCGATCCCTCCCGGCAAAGAACTTTTAAACACCTTTACCGTATGGCAGAAGGGCGAACTTGACCGGTCAGGGGTAAAGGTTGTGTTAAATACAGAGGTAACGAGAGAATTCGTGGAACAAGTAAATCCGGATGAAATTATACTCGCTTCCGGGGCGAATCCAATCATTCCGCAAATTCCAGGTGCGGACAAATCCCATGTCTATGCGGCCAATGATGTGCTTCTTGGAAAAGTGGATCTGGTGGATCCTGTGGTCGTCATTGGCGGCGGTCTAGTGGGAGCGGAAACGGCAGAACATATTGCTGTTCATAACCGGAAAACCTCCATCGTTGAGATGCAACCGGAAATTGCAGCCGATATGGAGCCGGCATCCAAACAGTTTTTGATGCAATCCTTAAAAAATAATGAAGTGAACGCTTATGTGAATTCGAAGGTTCTGGAAATCACGGATACCCGTGTAATTATTGAAACGGAAGACGGGCAACAATCGCTGCCTGCTTCTTTGGTCGTCTTGGCTATAGGATCAAGGTCCAATAACTCATTGGCTTCAGAACTTGGCAAGAAGTACAGTGTTAAAGTGATTGGCGATGCTGCTGTTGTCGGCAAAGCTTTGGAAGGCATAAACCTTGCTTATAAAACGGCTTTGGCCATATAACTTCGTATAAAAATATTGGCGGCTGCCGGATTCTTTTTGCTTAGGTAACCGGTCAATCAGTAGGCGGTCCAGCCGCCATCGGCGGTAACAACCACGCCATTGATAAAGCTCGCTTCATCCGATGCGAGAAAAAGCGCCAGCTGTGCGACTTCTCCCGGCTGGCCCATCCTCGGGTTAATCGCCATTCCCGGCTGTGTCCGTCCCATTCCGAATTCATTAATATGGGTCATGGTGGAGCCGATATTGGTCTCGACACCGCCGGGAGCAATGGCATTACAGCGGATACCCGATTTTGCGTACATGTACCCTGTATTCTTCGTGAATCCGACAACGGCATGCTTTGAAGCGGTATAAGCAGCGCCCGCACGCGCCCCGAACAAACCCCCTATCGAAGCGACGTTGATGATGACCCCTTTTTCTTTTGGCAAAAAGACAGTTAATGCCTTGCGTGTAGCCCGCATCACAGAAGTTGTATTGACAGCAAAGATCCGCTCCCAGTCGGCATCGGCAATATCACCGGCCGGCTCAAAGTTATCCATTATCCCGGCATTGTTGACGAGTATATCCAAGGTTCCATAGGCCGTGACCGTTGTATCGATTAAGCGCTGAATATCTGCTTCGGCAGCAACGTCCGCTTCTATGGCGATTGCTTCTCCGCCGGCGGAGGTAATCTCCTGCACAGTTTCTTTAGCAGCCTCCAGCTTAATATCGGACACGACTACTTTGGCACCTTCGCTTGCATACAGGATTGCTATTGCTTTGCCCATTCCGGAAGCTGCACCGGTTACGACAGCAACCTTATCCCGAAGTCTCATTCTATTTCCTCCAATGGTGTATCAAAAGGTTTGTTAGCTATGCCTAGTATCATGGATTGTGCTTTAATTTATGTATCACGCATCAGATTCGATAGGAGGACAATTTGTGCGAACGATTGGAATCGATATTGGAACGACCTCCATTACGGGATTGGTATATGATTTGGAACACCGAAGGGTCCTTCACCGGCTTACAGCTGAGAATTCAGCGCAGCTTCCCGGCAGCGGGAAAGAATGGGAACGTCTGCAGGATCCTGCCGTTATCCTGCAGCTCGTGCAAGGTATATTGGAGCAACTAATGTCACGGGAGCCTGGGGTTCGTGGTATCGGATTCACCGGACAAATGCATGGGATTCTGTATACAGATGCTGGTGGAAAGCATGTGAGTCCGCTCTATACCTGGCAGGATGGAAGAGGGAGTGTGCCATATGACGAATTCCTCACCCACGCGGAGAAGCTGAGTAAGGATACCGGTTATCCGGTTGCTCCCGGCTACGGGCTGGCCACTCATTTCTATAATCTGAGACATGGTCTTGTTCCAATCGAAGCCGTCAGCTTATGCACCATCGCCGATTATGCCGCCATGAGATTGGCAGCAAGCACAGAGCCGGTGATTGACTCCACGCAAGCTGCCGGGCTGGGATGCTACAGCATCCCAAATGGTGCTTTTGACATGGCGGCTATTGACCGGTCAGGTATCCATACAGACCTGCTGCCCCGGGTGGTTCAATCTGGAACCCTTGTGGGATTAACCCGGCAAGGTGTCCCGGTATACACTTCGCTCGGGGACAATCAGGCAAGCTTTCTAGGAAGCGTTCCCTTTCCTGAGGAGGCGCTGCTGCTGAACATTGGGACCGGAAGCCAATTGTCGGCCATGCTGACCGACTCGAGCGGCAGTATTGAGGGAATGGAAGCACGGCCTTATCCGGGAGGCGGTGTCCTGATGGTTGGTGCCGCGCTGAGCGGAGGGAAATCCTATGCGCTTTTGGAGAAGTTTTATCGTCAAGTCATCGAAGCCTATACTGGACAACCTCAAGGAGAGGTGTATCCTTTATTGGACAAATTATTGGGTGATGGACCTGTCACAACAAGGGGCCTCACCGTGAACCCGCAGTTTCTGGGTACGCGGCTGAACCCGGAAGTGCGGGGGAGTGTGGAGGGGATCACGTTGGACAATTTCACTCCAGACCTGCTGGCCCATGCTTTTCTCCAAGGCATTACCGATGAGCTGTATGCTTTTTATACATCTCTTGAGCAGATGGGTTCCGGGATAACATGGACCAGGCTCGTTGGCTCCGGCAACGCGCTGCGCGCCAATCCGGCTCTGCGCTCGAAAGTGGAGGCACGGTTTGGACTGCCCCTTATCTTGAGTGCTGCTTCCGAAGAAGCTGCAGTCGGAGCAGCATTGTGCGCAGCTGTCGGCGCTGGAGGAATTTCAAGCTTCCAGGAAGCCGGACAATACCTGGGATGAGCAGGTAGAGCGGTTGATTTAACAGCAACAGATCAGAACATCTGCGGAAATTGCTTAATAATCGCCGTGCTTAGCATGTCGGCCATTGCCAAGGCACCTTTTTCGATAGGGTCATAGAGCTGGACACTTTGTTTGTAGTCCTTTTGGAGCAGAGTCACGGCTTCTGCCTTGGTTAATGCCAGATGCTGGTAGAACATTTTTCTGAATTCCTCTTTGGGCAGATACGGATTCAGACGGCTGAGAAATTCCACAATTTGGTCGCCATTGGCATACCATTTCTTCTCGGCTGCGGCGGCCGCCGCCTGGTCTCCAGCTTTAGCGGCTTTGACCAGGTCGGCAGCAATGACAAGATGCTCCTTAATAAGCTGGCCGTAAGCATCACCTGCTGCTGCGCCATAGAAGGGCTTAAGGGCATCTCCCATATCCTGTGCATTCTGCAATAGGCGGGGCAATACAGCATCGATGTCAGGCAACCCGTATACAAGGCTGCGGATGGTGATGATGGTCCAGGCCACATGCTGCTCCCATAGTGTTCTCAGTGGAGTATCAGCTCAACCTGCGCTCTGCTAAAGCATCCCGGCGCTGGCCCCGCATGTATCGGCATGGATTGGTGCATGGCATTAGGGCTTCCCTGTGCGGGGAAGTAGGGTCTCCAATTATACTGCATGAAATATTCCTCCTTAGTTCCTGTATACCCTTATCTTATGGTACACCCGCCCAGGTGGTTCTTCTGAAATAAAAAGGCACGCTTCTCTTCCTCATGAAGGGAAACGCGCCTTTTTAATTGGAAATCTCTAGTCACGCGATATTTAAAGATTAAACAACAGACAACGTGAAGCGGAAGCTGTATGGACGGTTAGACGGAAGCGTGAATTCTGCGTGCGTCGGAGCACCCCAGCTGTCGTCACCGCCGACACCCATTTGTTTGTAATTGACTCTCAACACACTTTTGGTGGAAGGGGCCAATTTATAGGGATGATCGCTGGCTTCCAGTTCTTCCGGCGTCCATGGCAGGACGTTGACTTCGAACGGTAATGTACTTTCCAGGTGTATCCCGTTGCCGGACACGCTCTCGGTAAGGGAAGCAAAGCGCACACCGGTTTTGTTGCCGCACTCCTGCGGACGGAGGTAATGGACGAACTGGTCGCTTACCTTGCCGGAGTAGCGTCCCAGCTTGGCGCTGGTCTGCCGGTCCCAATAATTCTCATGCGGCCCTTTGCCATACCAGGAGATCGTATCCAGCCCACCGTCCAGTTCAAAAAGCAATCCGAACTCGGGGATTTCCGGCAGTCCTTCACCTCCCGGGTTCAATTCCTGTGTGATGTCCACTTTTCCGTCCGGCGTTATCTTATATTGCAGCAGCAGTGTGGATGCAGGTCGGGTTCCCAATTGGTAGCTAACCGTCACGGTGCAGAGATTATCTCCAGTGGTACAGGAGAAGCCTGTAAGTGTTCTGCTGTAAGATACATCCTTCCATACCGCACAGCGTTTATCAAGACCATTGCCCAGATCGTTGTCAGTTACCGCTCTCCAGAAGTTAGGTCTTACAGGAGCCAGCAAGCGCTCTTTACCGGAAGAAGTATAGGAGAACAGATCACCGGTTGCAGTATTGAAGGCCAGAGCAAAGCTGTCTCCCTGTATCGCAACAACATCTGTTTGTTGGGTGACACGCAGCTCAGTTCCGGCTCCATTGGCAACATTAGCGGAAGGGTTTACTCCGCCACTTGGCGGCAGTACAAATTGTTCCCAGGCAATCTCATGTCCTGCTTCAGACCATGCGGTCACTGAAGGTTGAGTAAAGGATAGGGTCAATACGGCTTCCTTCTCACCCGCAAAAGTGCTTCCATCGTAAGGAATGGCACATTCAGCAGTTGCTCCCGGTTCAGCAGAGACCTGGGTTACGCCTGCCTGCACTACCATACCATTCAAGGCAACTGTCCATTTCAGATCGTACTCTGCCAGGTTCGTAAACAAATAATTGTTACGGATTTCAAAACGGCCTTCTGCCAGCTCCACAGCGGTTATCTTTACATTCTGGTAGCATTTCTTAACCTCCAGCAGCTTGGGGGTAACGCCGCGGTCCGCGAACAGCAGCCCGTTGCCGCTGAAGTTGCCGTCATGCGGATTTTCTCCGAAATCTCCGCCATAAGCCAGATATTCGGTTCCATCTGCGGTTTTGGTGCGGATCGCCTGATCTACCCAATCCCAGATGAATCCGCCTTGAATGATATCATATTGGTCGAACAGCTCTGTATATAAATGCAGCCCTCCGCACGAGTTGCCCATTGCATGGCTGTATTCACAGAGAATATAAGGCTTCTTCGGATCTTTCTTCGCATACTCTACAACATCCCACGGCTTAATATACATTGTGGATTCAATATCGCTTGCCGCATCCGACGGACGGTAATGGAAGGTACCTTCATAATGAACGACCCGGCCAGGATCAGCTTCCCGCAGATAGTCATGCATGGCAATAAAGTTATCTCCCCCGAAGGACTCATTGCCGAGCGACCAGATCACCACGGAAGGGTGGTTTTTGTCTCTTTGCATCATGGAATTGCAGCGGTCGAGCACGTTGGCGCGCCATTCCGGCCTGCTGGCAGGCACGTTCCCGTCATGCAGCTCTTGTTGACCATACTGCCAGGAACCGTGCGTCTCCAGATTGGTTTCATCGATCACATAGAGTCCATATTCATCACACAGCTCATACCAGATGGATTGGTTCGGGTAGTGGGAAGTGCGCACGGCATTGATATTGTGGGACTTCATCAGTTTAATGTCGCGGATCATATCCTCTTTACCGAGTGCCCGGCCGGTTTCACAGGAGAACTCATGGCGGTTCGTACCTTTGAAGACGATGCGTTTCCCGTTAATCTTCATCAGCCCGTCCTTAATTTCAAACGTGCGGAAGCCCACTTTACTGCTGACCGCTTCCTGCAACTCCCCCTGTTCGTTCTTCAAGGAGAGGACAAGGGTATACAAATACGGCTTCTCGGCACTCCATTTATCCGGTCCGCTTACTGCTGCTCCGAGCTTCAGCTGCTGTAATTCACCGTCCCCAAAAGCAACCCCGGCAGACACCGGAGCAGCCCACACGGTTTGGCCTTCAGCATCATACAGCTGCATTTCAACCGTATATGGGCCTGCTTTTACATTAAAATAATCCTCAACCTTCACATCCACATTCAGTTCCGCATCAGCATAATGTTCATCCAGGTCAGTATGGACAAAAAAGTCGGCAATGTGTACGGGTGGGGCTGTATATAGATAGACATCGCGGAAAATCCCGCTAAGCCGCCAGAAATCCTGATCCTCCAGCCAGCTTGCATCACACCAGCGGTAGACCTCTACCGCCAGCTTGTTCTCGCCTTCCTTCAAGTATGCCGTTATATCGTATTCGGAAGGGGTGAACGTATCTTCACCATAACCCGCCAATTCACCATTCACCCACACATAAAAAGCGGCTTCAACTCCCTGAAAGCTGAGATAGACCGGCTGGCCCGCCCAATTCTCCGGCACTGTGAAGGTACGGATATATGAACCTACCGGATTGTATACCGTCGGGGCAAAAGGTGGCTTCAACTCCGGCTCAGAAACTGCCCACGGATACCGGACATTGGTATATTGAGGGTAGTCATACCCCTGAAACTGCCAATGGGAGGGAACGGGAATTTCCGCCCAGCTGCTGCTGTCATATTCCGCTGTATAGAAGTCCTTAATACGCTGCTCCGGTGTTTCTGCAAAAGCAAATTTCCAGCTCCCGTTCAGCAGATGGTAATTAGGCGACGCTGCCCGCTCCCCCTTCAAGGCTTCGGAAATACTGGGGTATGAGATCATGGAGGCATGCGCATCCAGACGGTTCAACTGAAAGATTTCAGGGTTGTTATTCCATTCAGGATATCCGTTGGCAGGCGGCTCATAGGTAAATTTGTTGCGCACATTAACATCTCCTTATATTATTATATTCATATTATAAAAGGGCTACTCTTCAAGAGATATAGAAGAATATTCGCATGTATATCACAATATGAAACAGGAGAATGGACATGGAGAGCACACTGGTCTTCTGCGAGACGGAAGAAATGGCAGCCTTGCCGCTGTATGCGACTACGATCGGATTCTGGGAGCATCAGCCGGAAATGGAGCGGCCCGCAGGGTTCCCGGACTATCAGCTGCATCAGGTTCTTGAAGGCAAAGGAGAACTGTTCTTGAAGGACAAACATTACATTGTGGAGCCGGGGGATGTCTTTTTTCTTTTTCCGCATGTGGTTCATGCCTATGCGCCAATCAGCGCAGCCTGGAAGCTGTCCTGGGTTTCTTTTAATGGAAGAGAGGCGGGAAGCCTGCTCGCGTATGCCGGAATCCGGGAGTCTGGAACGGGGAGGTTAAGCGGGGTCACACTACTGGAGCCTCTGCAAAAAATGCTGGAGCTTTCGCATGGCAATAGTCTCCAGATGAATCTGGAGCGATCCAAGCTGATGTATGCACTGATGCTGGAGCTCAAAGTCCAGCTGACGGCACCGGCAGGCGGACCGGATGAGCTGGAACGCCTCAAGCCGGTGCTGCAGCATATCGAAAGCAACCTGCACCGGACACTGCCGCTCAAAGAATTGGCCGAGGTAGCTTCGATCTCGCCGCAATATTTATGCCGTCTGTTCCAGCGGACGCTGCACGAACGGCCGGTAACCTATATCAACAAGCAGCGGATCAACCGCAGCAAGCAGCTGATGTTCAGCGGCAGGGAGAAGAAGATTTATGAGATAGCAGAGCAGGCGGGGTTTGAGAACACGAGCTACTTTTGCGCGGTCTTCAAACGGGTCACCGGCATGAGGCCGGAGGAGTTCAGGCAGCTGCATGGGCTGGAGGGCTGAAGACCGCAATAGGCAGCAGAAAGACCGTGAACGGTGTTCACGGTTCTTCCTTATACGGTTTGCCGGACCTAGCCGAAGGTCAGTGCGAACCATAAATAAACCTCTCAACCGCCTCAGCCGCTGTCCGGACATCCGGGACCGAGTTGTCAATTTGCAGGATGTTTTCCGCCGGAAGCGGCCAGGCTATCGTGCGGCTGCCCAGTGAAGCGCTGAACATCTCCCAATTCTGAAACTTCCAGGCATCCAGCGGCGAATGCCTGCCCTCAATCCGTTCCCGGTACAGCCCGGCGTTACCCAGACTCACCAGGACAACCTTTACTTCAATTTCCTCCAGGGTCCGTCCGATCCGGGCAAGCTCATCTCCGATCCATCCCGGATCAGCGGCTTCTTTGGTGAATGGACCCACCACAAACACATCACAATCCAGCCCCATATTGTCAAGCGCGGCATCCATGGTGATCCGGTAGCCCAGATCGCGGCATAACCGCTTATATTCGGCAGAATCCCGGTCAGCGGGGTCCAGCCCGTGCATCTTCATAATGACATCGGCAGCTGGCCGGAGCAGGATATCCATATCCAGAACAGCGGCTTTACGGCGGGACGCAACGGCTTTGGCCAAGGTCGTTTTGCCCGCCCCCGCCGGTCCCAGGAAAAATACAAGCTGGTTCATCGCTTTCACTCCTTACCTGAAAATATCATTTCATTATCGTATCATTTTTCATCCTGAAAATCTCCTGCCTTTGAACGTAAAATCACTGACAGCCGGCAGATTGAAATGTTACCTTGTTGGTATAGAATTGCTGGAGGTGGTCCCATTGCGAGAGAATAACGGAGAGCTAACCTATTCCTTAACCGGGGAAGACGGGGGAGCCGGGGAGTACTATCGGGACGTTGCCCTTTTGACAGATGAAGTTCTGGTGAAATTGCATGAAGACCCATCTATAGCCAAGTTTGGCCGGTATATAGCCTTAAGAAAGCTGGAAACCTGGAATCCCGATATCTATGCGCTGGAATGGCTGATGATTGGCGTACTGTGGAATGTATATCACTCTAGAGCAACTGTGGGAAGTGTGTATGCAGGCCAGCTTCTTTCTTCACTGTACAGGCTTAGAAGCCGAAGCCGCGAGGCGCGCAGAGCCGTGGACCGGCTGAAGGGGATTGCTGGGACTACCGTACTCGCCCTGCGCCACAAAGCTGTTGAGCGGATACAGCTGCATTCATTTGCCAGACTGCTTGGATGGCTGCGCGCCAGCGGAGAATTCGAGCAGGAGAGCAGGCGGCTGAAGATCTGGCTGGATTTTCTCAGAGGATTGCCGGGTAAAGAGAGCGCAGGCATACTGCATCGGGCTGTACAGAAGGCTTCTTGGTTTGAGCGGCGCAGTCTGGAGTGCCTCGGCAGCTATACTTCCAAGGTAGAGACTTATATTGAGAATAACCGCCAGCGGTTGAAGTGGCAGGAGAATCGTATTTTCTGCAGCCGGGAACGGGTGGAGTACCATTTGAACATGGTCGGAGCTGACATCATGAACCGGGTTTTTCACGCTGGCTTCCAAGCGGCACCTGAGAAGATAGTATTCCTGCCCATCTGCATGCGCAACAAACCTGCCGGGGCTTGCCGGGCAGTACAGGAAGGACCGGGATATGTGTGCAGACGCTGCTCCAAAACCTGCCGGGTACATGCAGTTACAGCGATGGCTGAAACCTGTGACAGCAAGGTGCTGATGATTCCGCATGCCTCAACAGCCTTTGGGAAAGAACGCATCCCTGAGGGAAAAGTCGGTATTGTCGGCATAGCCTGTGTGCTGAATCTCATCCCCGGCGGCTATAAAGCCCGTGATATGGGATATCTTCCGCAATGTGTGCTGCTCCATTACTCAGGCTGTGTGATGCATTGGCATCCGGAGGGCATCGAGACCTGTATCGATATGGACCGTCTGCAGCTTATGCTGGAACAGGGTAAGCCTTCAAGCAAAAGCTGAATAAAATATAAAAACAAACACATAGAAAAAGAGGCCCATTTGAATGAACAATCGCAAATATCAACTTTTCTGCTTACTGGCGGCTGGAATGCTGCAAATAGCCGGGTGTGAAACCCGGCCAGCTGCACAGCCAGATCAAGTCCCGCAGATTCAGGCAGAGAAGAGCAATCAAGGCAAAGCTTCAGCAGAGAACAGAGGAACAGGCAGGGAATATATCTTTCAGGACAGTGACAAGACGCTGTTGACCGAGGAAAATCTCAGCAACATCGACAGCAGAATGCTGGAGCTGGCGAGGAATGAGATTTTTGCCCGGCATGGCTTAGTATTCAAGCGGCCGGACCTGAAAGACTATTTTGCGGGCAAACGCTGGTATACTCCCGATGAGGATTACAATGGAAGCCTGTCGGATACAGAAAGCAGGAACATTAAGCTGATTCAAAAACATGAAAAGCTCATGTCTGCCAACCAACTGGAAAAATTGTGGGACGTGGATGATCATGTGCTGGGTTATCCGCAGGGCGATGAGTCTATCCGGCTTCCGGCGGCAAATGTAGATTTGAATGGTGACGGAACCGTTGAGCATATCCAAATGACTTTAACCCAACATTACGAGGTCACTGACGAATGGAGCCTCTCGGTGAATGATTCTAAACTGAAAATTGAGCTGTCTGATTCATACTCCACTTCATATTTCAAAATTGTAGATTCAAATATCAATGACCCATACTTTGAAATCGCTTTGGAGGATAGCAATGAGTCTGCGCAGTTCACAACGGACTATTACTATTACAATGGGCATGACCTGATACATATGGGAACGCTGGACGGGCTCACTGCCAATGCGCAGTCTTTGGATGGACATGGAACAGTAACAACATCGAGACAAGCTATTGACCTTCAATGCTGGTTCTATCTTGAAACATTTAAGCTGGACGGCGAGCATATGTGGAAGGAATCCCCGGCTGATTTTTATCCCATGGAGCCACCTACGCCTTGGGTAGCCAAAGTACGTTTTCCTATCTATACAACCTCAGGGCAAGACGATATTCTCAAGTGGGTAGAGCCAGGGGATTCAGTCTATTTCCAGGGCGGAGACACGGAGGGGAAGGGAAAGATTAAGACAGAAGATGGTACAACAGGTTGGATTCAAGTCAAGGATGGCCATCTTTCCGGAACGGATACAGATATTTATGACTGCTTTGAGGGACTGCTGTTGTATGGCTGACCCGTTTGACAACTAAACCGTCCAGACGGTATAGTGATTTCAGGACGGTGATGATATGAGCAAAGAAGACGAAGAAAAAATCCCGAAGCGGATGCTTATTATACTCGCTGCCATAGAGGTTATGCGTGAGCTGGGCGGAGAGCAATTGACGCTGGAGCTGGTTGCCAGGCGGGCCGGAGTCAGCAAAGGCGGCTTGCTGTACCATTTTCCGGGTAAAGAAGCGCTGGTTAATGGTGTAGTGGAAACGTTGACGAACAGCTTTGAGGCCGATTTGGAAAAAAGAATTGGTGCGGATCAAATCCGCAGCGGGAAATGGAGCAGGGCTTATATTGAATCCACCTTCGACGAAGCCGGTGCAGGCAATGATATAGGAACAGTGCTAGCTTCAGCGCTTTTCCTCAACCCGGAATCCTTGAACGGAATTCGCAGCGCTTATACGGAATGGCAGCGGAATATTGAAAATGACGGAATAGACCCCGTACAATCGACCATTGCCAGACTAGCTGCTGACGGCTTATGGTTTGCGGAGATGTTTGGCCTTGCCCCTCCAGACAAAGAATTGAAGCAGCGGGTACGTGACGAATTGCTGCGCTTAACAAAGGAGGAGAAGTAATGGCTTATTTCTTGCTAGCGGTATCCATTGCCAGTGAACTGCTTGGAACTTCGATGCTGAAAGCTTCCCAAGGCTTTACACGGCTGATACCGTCTATTGTGACAGTGGTTGCATTCGTATGTTCCTTCTATTTCTTGTCGATCTCGCTGAAGTCCATTCCCTTGAATACAGCGTACGCCATTTGGTCAGGGCTTGGTACGGTAATTACAGTCATTGTGTCGGTCGTAATCTGGAAGGAAAAGATTAATACCGCCAGCATCGTCGGCATCACCCTCATCATCATTGGCGTGGTTGTGCTGAATTTGCTGGGTCCGGGACATGGAGCTTCTGAAGATCAACAATCTAGCAATCTGCATTCTGCGGCTGCTCGTAAGTAGCCTCTTTTTTTCGCAACCATCTATATACCCACTCCATATGTAAAATATTTACATAGAGTATATTGTATTTATATTTCACAGAATGGAGTGATAGAAATGGGTTTTTATGTTCAAAACAACACCCCTAACACCATATGGGTTGCTGTGGGCCACTATGATCCTAATTGTAGTCCTACCACTTATGTTAAAGAGGGTTGGTACCGGATAGTACCAGGTAGGCGTTCACTCATTGTGTCGGGATCTGCCGCCAATCAAAGATTCTATATCTACGGGCATGACAACTTCGGTAATACTTGGGGTGGTGATTTCAACACCTATATTCCTAGTTCAGTTTTCACAATGTGCTGGGTAGAAAGATGCCAAGGCACAGGCTGTAATAGAGTAGGGTTTGATGAAATCATTGTCGGCAATTTCCAAAACTACACATTGACCCTTACCAATGGAGCCCAAGGTGCATCAAGAGCAAGAAATACTAAAATATCGAAAAAAGGAGCCCGCAAATTCAAATTAGGCAGATTCAGCATTAAGAAGACACCTGGAAAGTTAGGCAAGTTAGGCAGAGTGGTTAGACCATTACGCAGCAGATAGGAAGAGAGCGCCGAAGAACCAGGTAAGAGCATAAGCTATGAATCCAGAAATCGGAAACGGCTCGCAGGAACAGCATCTGCGGGTCGCTTTTGAATACATACGTCGACAATCTTAATATATCATGATATATTATTATGTATAATCGTGAAAAATTAGAGTCAGGAGATAGTGAAAGTCATGAACGAACCGACTTCATCCAAGCCGATGTATGAGAAAATATTTGACGAAGTGAAGGAGAGCATATTGACTCAAGCCTACCGGCTTGGAGAGCGTGTCCCTTCCGAGAAAGAGCTTGCCGATACCTATAACGTGAGCCGTATCACCAGTAAAAAAGCACTTGAGATGCTGGCCGCAGAGCACCTAATCGTCCGCAAACCGGGCAGGGGCTCGTTCGTAGCAGATCCAGCCGCTGAACCGCAGGAACTGACGACCGCAGCAGGTACCGGGAGGACCGCAATCAACACAGAGGAAAAGACCATTGGGCTGATTATAACCGACTTTGGCAACAGCTACGGGACCGGGCTGATTTATGGCATGGAACAGGCCTCGCGCGATAATGATTGTTTCCTGGTTCTGCGGAGGACCTTCGGTATTCCCGAGAATGAGGAGCAATCCATCCAGAAGCTGCTCAACCTGGGCGTGGACGGGCTCATCATTTTCCCGGCTCAGGGTGAATACTTCAATGCTGAAATTCTCAAGCTGGTCATTGGCCGTTTCCCGCTGGTACTGGTGGACCGGCATTTGAAAGGGGTTGCCGCCGCATCGATCAGCTCGGATAATCTGCAGGCTGCGCTAGAAGCCACCGAGTATTTGTTTGATCTGGGGCATACGCATATATCGTTTTTGTCACCTCCTCCGGTAGATACAACAGCCGTAGAAGACCGGATTGAAGGCTTCATTCAGGCTCACGCCCAGCGGGGAATTATGGTGGATAAGGAGCTGTGGGTCAGCGACCTGACTTCGACCCTGCCGAAGTTTTTTAACCCGGATAACATTGAAAGGGACATCACGCGTCTGATCTCCCATTTGGAGAGCCACCCTTCCATTACGGCACTGTTTGCCATTGAGTACAATATTGCTCTGCTCGCCAAGACTGCAGTAGAACGCCTGGGGCTGCGAATTCCTGAAGACATTTCAATTATTTGCTTCGACAGTCCGCCAACCCATCTCGGCGGCGGTTATTCCTTCACCCATATGCGCCAGAATGAAGAAGAGATGGGGCGGATTGCAGTGGAAAATGTGCTGAGTCTGATGAACGGGCAGCCCGTACCCAATAAGGTAATGCTGGATGCGAAGCTGATCCCCGGCAGCTCGACCGGGCCTGCATCCCGCAAAAAAAGACATTAGCGGGAGACCCCATTCTAAGACATTCCCAAATCGTTGATAAAAATCACACCACCACCTGTTTCTTTTGGGTGGTAGTGTGATTTTTTACAAGTATACTTAATAGCTGCTCTTCTTAGAATTGAACAGATACTTTAGCATATGTTGGAGAGCCGTCATGGAAGTTACGAACTTTTAAATAATAGGTTTGTCCCCAATTCAGATACCAACCTGTAATTAGAGAGTATTGATTGCCGCCCTGATCATCATCTTCAGTAACCTTACTTGTTAGATTTTCGTCATAATAAAGTTCAAGATAGGTATCACATTGCTGCTGATAAAACTCTGTTCTAATAGTAGCGTAACCCGCTCCAGTTATTTTGAAAATCTTGCTTGTTTCACCATTCAAATAACCGGGTAAGCCAGGAGACAGTTCTACTGCAGGGGAAGTTCCATCAATATCCACGTTATGGACAACCTCAACCATTGCAGCTAATTGGCGGGTCCAGCTAGTTGAATAAGTTCCTGGAACATTCATTTGGGCAGCATCTGCACCATCTAAGAATATGCCGTTAACCATTCCGGATTCAATTTCTTTACAAGCGCTTCTAAATGCAGTTCCACTGCATTTAGTTTCACTAACAACTAGAAATACATTATTGCCGGAATTCCAAAGGAGACCAGATCGGTTAGGCCAAGTCTCGTCAATTACTGGCATGCCCTCAGAAATTGCAATGCTTCGCCAATTCGCATCATCCTGAAGATTCATACTAATGCCACCTTGCGCCCAGTATTTATCGCCATAGTTAACCCAAAGGGTCGCTTCATCCCCTACTTTTGTTGGTTGAACCCAAAAAGTCCTTTTTGTTTTATCCCAAACCAGAGTTCCTCTCGTAACATCTTGTGTGCCACCGCTGCCATAATCACCGAATCCACCGTTAATAGGTACATTGTCATTTACTGCAATCGAGTATACATTAGGTTTGGTTTGACCAGCGGGAAGGGGCAGATCCTGAAAGAACCCACCATTCATCCCCAATTTACCCGATGAAGGTACACTTTTACCCCCAAGGTACGTAAGAACGATGTTGTTTGGAGAAGTTTTGATGACTTTTAATGTTATACCATTGCTTGCCTTCATTGAATTGAATGTGTAATACATTTGGAAAACCTCCTATTTTTTTTAAGAGTTTTTTACTCTCTTGTAATAGAGCAAATTAAATAGGCTAATTTACAACTCAAATTCGAATATTTTATTTTTAAGCATATTGCAATAGCTATAATGAAAGTGCAATGAACCTGAACCCATTTGATAGGAAAGAAGGATGTCCGGTGAGTCAAACTATATTGATCGTGGACGACGAGCGCGAGGTCGTCGATTTGCTGAAATTGTATATCGAGAACGAAGGCTACAACGTGCTGGAGGCTTTTGACGGACAAGAGGCGCTGGAGCTGGTGCGCAAGCGTGATATTCACCTCATTGTGCTTGATATCATGATGCCCGCCTGCGACGGGCTTCAGGTGGTTAAGGAACTGCGCCAAGCATTGTCCGTCCCCGTGATCTTTCTGTCCGCGCGGGTGCAGGATCATGATAAGATTCTGGGGCTTAATCTGGGAGCAGATGATTATATGACCAAGCCTTTTAACCCGCTGGAAGTGGTTGCGCGCATACAGGCGCAGCTCAGAAGATATCAGTATATGCATGCAGAGAGTGCTGCGGTTTCTGAGGTGGTGGAGATCGGCGGGCTGCTGCTGGACAAAGCCGGCTGCCAGCTGCACAAGAACGGTCAATTGGTTCCGCTGACGTCCATTGAGTATAAATTGCTGCTTCATTTTATGGAGAATCCAGGGCGGGTATTTACCAAGCGCCAGCTGTTGGACAGTGTCTGGCAGCAGTGGTTTGGAGACGACAACACCCTCCTGGTGTACATAAGCAAGCTGCGTGACAAAATTGAGGATGAGCCCAGGAAGCCGGTCTACTTAACCACCATCCGGGGACTGGGCTACCGGTTTGAGAAGAGATGCTGAAGGTGAACCGCAAGCAAACAGGGATAAGGGAAATGCTGCGCATCCATTATTATTTTCTGGTCGTGGTGATCAGCGTCATCGGGATGCTTAGCATTGCTTATGCTGCCAAAGGTTCTGACCGGAGCTATGCCTCTACGGAAATGCAGGTGACGAGAGCACAGGATTTGGTCGATGCCGAGCGGGATGCTGCGAAGCTGGAGGCGTTGATCCAGAATATCCTGAAGGTTCACGGGTGGGTTGAAACGCTGGATGAGAACAAACAGCTTATCCATTACACTGGCATTCCCCTGGACCGATCCACACCGGAGTCGTTGCGGCTGGGCGAGGAGCCGGAGAATGCCCCTTATATCAGCTCGGAAGCCTCTTTTTTACAAAAAGGGCTGCTCTATACCTATATCGTAAAAATACCTGTAGACCAACTGGAGGTAAGCATCTGGGACCAGCAGAGTGCCAGGGACCGTGACAAACAGATTCAGCGTTACAATGTTCAGGCTGTGTTCGGGTTCATACTGCTCTCGGCCGTTGTTATTGTTATCTACAGCAGATGGACCGCAAGAAAAATAATCCAGCCGCTCGGCGCCATAGCCGCGGGCATCGATCATCTAAAGACCGGAGACTATACGATCCGCCTCAGCCTTAAGCTGGAGGGAGAATTTCTGCAAATCGGCAATACCTTGAATGATATGGCAGAAAAGCTGGAACAGGCCGGAGCGCATAAGGTGCAGATGGAGAGGGGCCGCCAGCGGATGCTGGCGGATATTGCCCATGACTTGAAGACACCTATCTCAACCTTATACGGTTACGCTAAGGCACTGCATGAAGGGATGGTCAAAGATAATGACAAGCAGCAAAGCTATCTGCTGTCCATCTACACCAAAGCCAAACGGGTAGATGCCCTGCTGGACACGCTGTTTGAGATGACGCAGCTGGATCATCCCGATTATATGCTGGACAGACAGGTACAGGACCTGGGCGAGTGTATGCGCACAGCTATTCTGGATCATTTCTCCGAAATAGAGGAAAAGGAGCTGGAGCTGGAGGTGCGTATTCCCGATACCGAGGTGCGCTACGCTTTTGACCGCAAGCAGATGAGCCGTGTCTTCAGCAATCTGCTGTCCAATGCGGTGCGTTACAATCCGGCCGGTACCCGGCTGCGGGTGACGCTGGAGACTCATGCGGATGGGCTATGGCTGGAATTTGCCGACAATGGAAGCGGGATACCGGAGCACTTGCGCAGCGTGATTTTTGATCCTTTCGTCAGAGGCGACCAGGCAAGGTCCAATGCTGGAGGAACGGGTCTTGGACTGGCAATCGCCTACAAAATTGTCAGCCTGCATCAAGGTTCCCTGCAACTGCTGGGCACAGCGGAGGAACGAACAATCTTCCGCATTATTCTGCCTGATTTTTAAGATTACATTAAGTTCCGGTTTAGAGTAGGGAAAGTCTATCCTGTTATGCTGTGAGCATACAGCATGATCAGCAGTCCGGATTTTTAATTTAAAAGGAGATGATATTATTTGTTAAAGCGGCTTCTTACAACCGTAACCGTAATATCCTGCTTGACCTTAACCATGCAGGCGGCAGCCGCAGAGGATTCCGGCACCGTGCTCACCGGAGGGATTACCGCACCCGCGCCAAAGCATCCTTTCCCGGAGCATGAACCTTACCAGAGCGGTACTATTAAGCCGAACCATGTATCCCAAGGCCAGCTGGATAATGATGTGCGCAAGAAGTACGATGAATGGAAAGCACGGTATCTGGTGCAGCCTCCGAAGGCATCCGACCAATACTATGTGTATTACAACCTGGAGAAGGAAGCTTCCCCCGCCAATGCTGTTTCCTGCTCGGAGGGGCATGGCTACGGGATGCTGATTACATCGCTGATGGCAGGTTATGACCCTCTTGCGAAGGATTATTTTGATGGTCTTTACCGGTTCTACAAAGCACATCCAAGCGTGAATAACCCGGCATTAATGGCCTGGCAGCAGATCAAAACCGTTCAAGGAGAGGTTATCGATACACCCCCCTCCGACAGCGACGACGGCAGCCGTTCGGCTACAGACGGTGATTTGGATATTGCCTACGCCCTGCTGCTTGCGGACAAGCAATGGGGGAGCAGCGGCCAGATTAATTATCTGGGGGAAGCCAAGGCCGTCATTTCCGCCATCATGGAGAAAGATGTGAATCCGCAGAAATGGAGCTTGAAATTCGGTGACTGGGTGGAAAATAACGATCCCGATTATGCCCTTGCCACACGCCCTTCCGACTTTATGCTGGGCCACCTGAGGGCTTTCGGGAAGGCAACGGGGAATATGGACTGGACTAAGGTAGCCGATAACACTTATAAAATTATCCAAACCATTTCCAGCAAATATAGTCCCGTTACCGGACTTCTCCCGGACTTTGTAGTCTTCAAAAACGGCTCTTATGCCCCTTCACCCCCGTTTTTACTGGAGACCGAGAGAGACGGATTCTTCAGTTGGAATGCTGCCCGGGTGCCATGGAGAGTTCCCGTTGATTATCTCCTGACAGGAGATACGCGGGCGCTGAACCAGACCCGGTTGACGAACGCCTGGATTTCCAAAAAGACCGGCAATGATCCCGGCAAAATTGTGGCTGGCTACAAATTGAACGGCAATCCGCTGGATGACGAAGATCCCGCAATCGCGTTCTCCGCACCGTTCGCCGTTAGTGCAATGGTGGACGCCAGCAATCAGGCGTGGCTGAATGCCCTTTGGAACAGCCTTGTCAGTGCTCCAACAGCTTCCAACGCCTACTATGGCAACAGTATCCGCTTGCTTTGCATGATCACCGTCTCCGGGAACTGGTGGGACCCAACGAATGCCGGCAATTAAGCATTAAGGATATAGGGCAGATGGAATAAGGCAGGCTTACTTCAGCAGTAATAAGATGACTTCTGTATTCAACAGAGTCATCTTTTTTAATGCCGTTCTACATTGATATATTATTGACAACATAAATATTGATTGACATATTATTTGTATACCAATATACTATTTAATGTAAGCGCTTAATAAAACATAAAAAGGGAGGTTATCTCTGCTGAATACCCCGAAAGAAATACCTCATTCCATGCAGCGGCTATCCGCGCGGGTCAGAGAGAGGCTGCCGGGCCGCCCGAAGCTGGCAGACATGTTCGAACAATGTTTATCGAACACCTGGAATACTACAATCAAACGCAATATGGATGGTACAACTTTTGTAATTACCGGGGATATTCCGGCCATGTGGCTTAGAGATTCCGCTGCTCAAGTCAGGCCTTTTCTGATTTTGGCTGCAGAAGATGAAGAAATAGCAGATATGATCGAGGGATTGGTGAAGCACCAGTTTGCCTGCATCGAATTAGATCCTTATGCGAACGCTTTTAATCAAGAAGCGAACGGCCAGGGGCATCAGAAGGACCTGACTGACATGAACCCGTGGATTTGGGAGCGGAAATACGAAATTGATTCCTTGTGTTATCCTATCCAGCTCAGCTACCTGCTGTGGAAGAATACCGGACGGATCACTCAGTTTGATGCTGCTTTTGTAACAGGGGTCTGGCGGATAATCGGGCTATGGATCACTGAACAGAATCATGAACGTGATTCCGCATATACGTTTCAACGAACCAATTGTCCGTCTACCGATACCTTGGTCCGTAACGGCAAAGGGAGCTTGACCTCCTTTACGGGAATGACCTGGTCCGGATTCCGCCCGAGTGACGATGCCTGCGAATATGGTTATCTGATCCCGGCCAATATGTTCGCTGTCGTTGTTCTAAGGTATGTATGCGAAATTGCCGGGGAGGTGCTGAAGAACCCGGAGCTTGCGGCAGCCGCCCAGCGTCTGCTGGAGCAGATCGAAGCGGGGATCGGGCAATACGGGCTTGTGGACCATCCTGAGTATGGGACTATATATGCTTATGAGACAGATGGATTGGGCGGCGTGAACCTGATGGATGATGCGAATGTTCCGAGTCTGCTGTCCAGTCCTTATCTGGGTTACACTTCCGCAGACGATCCAATCTATATGAATACCCGCCGGTTTATTTTGAGCACTAGCAATCCCTACTACTATTCCGGAGCTGCTGCAGCAGGTGTTGGCAGTCCCCATACCCCCAGCCGATATATTTGGCCTATTGCCTTGGCGGTCCAGGGAATGACTTCAGGTAATGCAGACGAGCGGCAATCTATGCTTGATCTTCTGGAGCATTCCGATGCCGGCACCGGCTATATGCATGAAGCCTTTCACGCAGACCGCCCCGGCGAGTATACCCGCCCCTGGTTCTCTTGGGCCAATATGATGTTCTGTGAGCTGGTGCTGATGTGCTGCGGGATTGAAGTCAAGCGGAGTTGAAGGAACGGGCAACAATGACATACCAAATAGTGTGAGGGGGATACAACAATGAAAAAATGGTTGATTACGGCGCTTTCGCTGGTCATGCTCTCTGCCCTGGCAGCCGGATGCGGCGGCAAGGACAATTCCGGAACACCCGCCGCCGGAACCAACGGCACAGACTCAGGCAGCAAGAGCGGCAAGAAGACAGAACTCACCTTCTGGGGTGACTGGGGCGGCGAAGGCCAGAAGCAGTTCGAAACTATGGTCGATGCTTTTAACAAATCCCAGGATAAAATTCATGTGAAATACGTGCTGCAGCAGGACATGATCACGAAATTCCTTACGGCTGCGACGAATGGCGGCGCTCCCGATGTACTGTTCTGGGACCGCTGGCGCACCTCGCTCTACGCTCCCAAAAATGTGCTGCATCCTGTAGATGAATATTTAACGCGGGACGGCGTCTCCAAAGATGATTTTTACAGTGAATCGCTGACAGAGCTGTCCTATAACGATAAATTGTACGGCCTCCCGCTTACAGTGGATGCACGGGCACTGTTCTATAATAAGAAGCTGCTGGCCGAAGCCGGACTTCAGCCCCCGACAACCTGGGATGAGCTGGAAGCAGCGGCAACGAAGCTGACCAAATGGAATGGCGACAAACTTGAAGTTGCCGGATTCTCGATGGCCGACCTGGGACTGTTCAATATGTATCTCCAGCAGGCTGGCGGCACTATGCTGACCGAGGACGGAAAGACCAACTTCAATAATGAAAAAGGCAAGCAGGTGCTGGAATTCTGGGACCGCTTGATGAACAAAGACAAGGTGTATAAGGTTGGCTTTGAGCTGGGACTTGGAGAAGGGCAGGACGCCTTCGTTACCGGCAAGGTTGCCATGCTCTACTCCGGTCCATGGATGCTCAGCACCTACAATAAATACGGCAAAGACCTCGATTACGGCATTGTGCCGCCACCCGCAGGTCCGAACGGCGACAAAGGCAGTGTAATGGGCGGATTCGGCCTTGTTATTCCTGAAGGTTCCAAACATCATGATGAGGCCTGGGAATTCATTAAATGGTGGACAGCCAACAAGGACAATGCTTTGCTCTGGGCCAAAACCAGCCTCAATCTCCCTGGCTTTAAGCCTTCCATGGAAGACCCGTTCTTCCAGAACGATCCGCTGTGGAAACCGTTCCTGGAAACTCTCGAATTTGCCAAAGTCCGTCCATCGCATCCCGGTTATTCTGTCATGGAAACAGACGCACTCGCGCCTAATCTTCAGCTGAACCAGCAGAACAAGCTGAGTATTGAGGATACCCTGAAGAAAGCCCAGGAGCAGGGGGATAAGATGCTCAAGGCTAACGAAGTTGTAAAGTAGACGGATGCAAGCAGCAGGGAGGGGCTTAACCCCCTGCTGCCTTGAAGTATTGCCGCATGATGAAGGGGGGAAGTTATATGGCTTCCATGAGAAAGGTGGAACGTCACCAGGCGCGGACAGCTTATTTGTTCATCACGCCCACGGTGCTGCTGTTCGCAGTGTTTACAGTCATACCCGTGGTGATGGCCTTATATTTAAGTTTTACCAACTATGATGTGCTAAGCAGAAATGACTGGATCGGCTTCGACAACTACCGGCGTCTGGTCGGTGATGATCTGCTGTGGAAGACCTTCCGCAATGTCTTTCTGTATTCGGTGATTTTTGTCCCGCTGAATATTCTTATTTCATTGCTGCTGGGGCTGCTGCTAAGCCGGGCGTGGCGCGGAGTTAAGCTATTCCGCACTTTTTATTACCTGCCTACGCTGACTTCGGCTGTTGCAGCGGCAACGGTATGGATCTGGCTGCTGCATCCGGAATTCGGGCTGGTCAACGGACTGCTCTCCTATGCCGGGATAACCGGACCCGCCTGGCTGTCGGAGACAAGAACGGCCATGCTGTCGATTGTTATGCTGACCCTGTGGCAGTCCGTCGGCTCCAATATGATTATTTATCTGGCCGGTCTGCAGGGAGTGCCGGATTATCTGTACGAATCGGCGCGGCTCGACGGAGCGGGCAAGCTGGACTGCTTCCGGTTCATCACCTGGCCGCAGCTCCGGCCAACCACTTTTCTGGTTAGTACAATGGCCATTATCGGCGCGCTGCAGCTGTTTGACCAGGCCTTTGTCCTGACACAAGGCGGTCCGGCGAATGTCACCAAAACGCCGGTCTATCTGATCTATCAGCAGGGCTTCAATCAGCTGCAAATGGGCTATGCATCGGCGCAGGCTTTTGTGCTGGCAATGGCGATCCTGGTGTTCTCACTGATCAACATGCGGATATCCAAAGCTGAAGAGCCGGTCGTATGAGCAGGATAGTCCGGAAAAAGGAGGTTTCGAGCTATGGGTGTTACCGGCGGCTCCCCGCTAAAGAGGGGTCTTACTAAAACTGTGTATTATATCGTGTGTATTCTTATCGCTATTGCCATGTTCCTGCCGTTCTACTGGAGTGTGCTGACGTCGCTGAAGCCGGATGATGAGATTTTCGCTATGCCCATTAAGTGGTTTCCGGACCATTTGACCTTTGAGCATTACCGCAAAGCTTTTACGACAGTACCTTTTGCGTTATATTTCTGGAATTCGCTTGTCCTCGCGGTAGCTGGAGTACTGGCTAATCTATTCTTCGGCTCACTAAGCGGCTATGCCTTTGCGAAGCTGAAGTTCAGACTGAATAAGCCCATCTTCCGCGTGCTGCTGGCAGCGATGATGATTCCCGGCATCGTAACCATGATCCCAACGGTATATGTCATGCGCCATATTCCGTTTGCCGGGGGCAATGACTTCTTTGGCAGCGGCGGGAATGGCCTGATGAACTCGTTTTGGGGCATTATTTTGCCGGGGGCATCCGGGACCTTTGCGGTTTTCTTCATGCGCCAATTTTTCCTCACCCTGCCCAGTGACATGATGGAAATGGCCCGGATCGAGGGCTGCAGGGAATTTATGATCTTTTGGCGGATTTATCTGCCTCTGACCAAGCCGGCGCTAGCTACCTTGAGCATTTTTACCTTTCAGGCCGGCTGGAACGGCTTCCTCTGGCCGATGATTGTGCTGAATGACCCGGACAAGGCGACCATCCAAATGGGGCTGCAGGCCTTTTCCTATAATTTTCAGACCGATTACGGGCCGATGATGGCGGGTGCGCTGGTGGCGATTTTACCGATACTGGTGCTGTTTCTGGCCTTGCAGCGTTACTTTGTTCAGGGCATTGCGTTCAGCGGTATCAAAGGGTAAGCGGCGCCTGGCGGTAGATTATCAGATACGGGGAGAGAGAGCCTTATGAAGCAATTGAAGCTTGAAGCTGGATTATGGGAGGAACGGGCAGACGAAGCCCAGGAAGCGCTGGACCACTTCTTCTGGAATGAGTCCATTGGAATGTACAACATCGAAACGCCTTGCCCGGACGGGGAGTGCAACACTGTATTTCACTATTGGTGGATGGCGCATGCCGTGGATGTGCTGGTGGATGGGCTGTTGCGGACGAAAAATGGACGTTACGAAGACCGCCTCGCCTCGCTGCATGATGGTCTTCTGCGCCGCAATGGCGGAGTATGGCCAAATGAGCTCTATGATGATATGGAGTGGATGGCCTTGGCCTGGCTTCGTGCCTATCAGGCAACCGGGGAGACACGCTACAAGGAGACAGCGCTGCTGTTGTGGCAGGATATACAGACCGGCTGGAATAACCACATGGAAGGGGGGATTGCCTGGCAAAAATCACAGCTTGATTACAAAAACACCCCGGCCAACGCACCAGCTGCCATTTTAGCCGCCCGGCTGTATCGTCAATTCGCCGATCCGCAGGATCTGGAATGGGCAGAGAATATTTTCGACTGGCAAAAGCAGCATCTCGTCGACCCGGACACAGGTTTTGTCTGGGATGGTTTGAACCGTGAGGGTGACGGCTCAATCGATAAGGATTGGAAATACACCTACAATCAAGGGGTATATATCGGTGCTGCCATCGAGTTGTACCGGATTAAGGGGCAGGCCGCTTACCTTGAAGACGCCCGGCAGACCTTCACCGCAGCCGCCCAGGAGCTGGCCGATCCGCAGTCCGGTGTTTTGCCGGATGAGGGCAATGGGGACGGGGGGCTGTTCAAAGGCATTCTGGTCCGCTACGCCGCGGAATTGGCGAAGGCAGATCCAGATGCAAGTGAAGCGGCAGCCTTTCTGCGGCGAAATGCAGAATCGCTCTGGGCGAGAGGAAAGGCGGAGAGCGCCCTGTTCGGAACGGACTGGAGCCATCCGCCCGCCGGTATGGTGCAGCTCAGCTCCCAGCTCAGCGGCATAAAGCTGCTGGAGCGGATGGCTGAGCTGAGCAGAGCAGAGGTGAACTGATGGATATTTCCGCAAAAGCGGCCACGAAGGCAGATTGGCAGGCGCGTGCGGACTGGTTCCAGCGAAGCCTTCAGAAGCTTTTTTACAATGAAAAGACCGGAATTATGAATCAGTGGTTTCCCAGAGAGTACACCCGGCCGGATGACAATTTCTACTATTGGTGGCATGCTCACGTGCTTGATGTACTTATAGATGCATATGAGCGTACGGAAGACCCTGCAATAGTCCGGCATCTTCGGGAGTACAGCCACAGTCTGCGTGCATATAATGGCGGGACCTTTCTCCACAATTATTATGATGATATGGAATGGACCGCGCTTGCGCTGCTGCGGGCGTACCAGGCAACCGGGGAAGAGGAGTACAAAGCCGCTGTATTGGAGCTGTGGGCGGATATTCAAACTGCGTGGAATGACCATTTCGGGGGAGGAATGGCCTGGAAGAAGGATCAGCTGGATTATAAGAATACCCCGGCGAATGCGCCTGCCGCCATTCTGGCTGCCCGTTTGTATGGACTGCTGCGGAATCCGGAGGATTTGGACTGGGCGGTCCGCATCTACGGATGGAATCAGGCCCATCTGGTTGATCCGGATTCAGGCTTTGTATGGGATGGAATTAACAGGCAGGGAGACGGCCGGATTGATTATGATTGGGAATTTACTTACTGCCAGGGCGTAGTTCTGGGAGCAGGCGTGGAATTGTTCCGTATTACGGGGGAGCGGAAATATGCAGATGATGCTCTCCGCACGGCCGGGGCCTGCATCAAACGGCTGTGTCACCCGGATACCCTGCTGCTGCCAGATGAAGGCATTGATGACACCGGCTTGTTCAAAGGCATTCTGATCCGCTATTTCGCTCAGCTGGAGAAGCAGTTTCCCGGAGCAATACCCATCCGTAAGGTTATTATGGCAAACGCCGATGCTTTATGGAACAAAGGGCTGGACGACCGATTAGGGTTATGCGGCCCCTCTTGGGAACAGAAGCCAGTACTGCCGGTTCAGCTTAGTGTCCAGCTCAGCGGCCTGATGCTGCTTGAAGGTGCAGCCGCTATACAAAACTAAGATTTGCCACATCACGGATTCACACAGAAGGCGTCTAGCTTTGGAAATAAATCCAAGGAGATGATGTGATGAGGAAAAAAGTAAACGGCAGAGCCGGATTCGGCTTAAGATGTTTGCTGGCTTTCCTGCTGGTCTGGCCATTAATGATGGACATATTCATGGTACCACAGGCATCCGCGTTAAATAATGGTCTGGCACAGACCCCGCCAATGGGCTGGAACAGCTGGAACTATTACGCTTGCAATGTGGATGAGAACAAGATTAAGGAAGCGGCTGATCTGCTGGTCAGCACAGGAATGAAGGATGCCGGCTATCAGTACGTCGTCATTGACGACTGCTGGCAGACCGGCCGCGATGCGAACGGAAACATTATGGCCGATCCGGTCAAGTTCCCCAGCGGCATGAAGGCGCTTGCGGATTATATTCACAGCAAGGGGCTGCTGTTCGGGCTCTATACTGATGCAGGTTATACCACATGCGCAGGAAGGCCGGGGATGTACAACCACGAGGTTCAGGATGCTCTAACCTTTGCGGCCTGGGATGTGGATTACGTGAAGGTGGACTGGTGCGACAACGGAGGAATGGACCCGCAGACGCGATATACGCTGATCCGGGATGCGCTTTTGAATTCCGGGCGCGATATACTGTTCAGCATCTGCAACTGGGGCATTAACAAGCCTTGGGTATGGGGCGCGGAAACGGGAAACATGTGGAGAACTACAGATGATATCTTTGATTTCTGGCAGCGGGTGACCTGGATTATCGATCAGAACTATCCGCTCGCCAACTTCGCCGGACCAGGCAGGTGGAATGACCCCGATATGCTGATGGTAGGCAATTATGGAGCAGGCGCTGTTTTTGGAGAGGGAATGACAGATACCGAATACCGTTCCCATTTCTCCATGTGGGCTATTATGGCTGCACCGCTGATTGCCGGGAACAACCTTTCCAGTATGACCGCATATACCCAGGCAACTCTGATGAATTCCGAGGTGATTGCTGTAGATCAGGACCCGCTCGGCAGACAAGGCGTACTGGTCAGCGATGTGGACGGCAAACAGGTATATTCCAAACTGCTGCAGACACCGGGCACCAGGGCCGTTGTTCTGTTCAACCGGTCGGAAACGGCTGCCACCATGACCGTGAATTTCACTAGTCTGGGGCTGGGCTCATCAGCTGCTGTCCGGGACTTGTGGCAGAAGTCGAACCTGGGCACCTATAGCGGCAGCTATTCGGCAACCGTTCCCGCACATGGCACAGTGATGCTGAAACTGACCGGCACGGAAGCAACGACGAGTCCCATCGTCTCCGGCAAAACCTACCGGATCATCCCCAAATCAACCGGACTATCGGCGGCAGTCGAAGCTTCCTCTACGCAAAATGGAGCCAAGGTGCTGCAATGGGATTACGGCATTTCCCAAAATGACAAATGGACCGTTACAGCGACTACTGGAGGATTTTATAAGATCATCAATGTGAACAGCGGTAAAGCGTTGGCCGTAGAGAACGGGGATCTCAAGGACAATGCAAAAGTCATTCAATGGGACTATGGCACAACCGGCAACGATCAGTGGCAGATTCAAGGCATTGGCCAGGGATATTACAAGATCATTAACAAGCTCTCCGGCAAATCCCTCAACGTGGCGGATAATTCTCTGGTCAGCGGTGGCGGATTCATTCAATGGACCTATGGAGCGGCGGACAATATGACCTTCCAGCTGGTTGAAACCGATGTGACCTATGAAGCGGAAGCGGCTGTGCTGCATTCTCTCTCCACAGAATCCACACATCAGGGCTATACGGGCAAAGGCTATATCTCGGGCTGGAACGCAAGCGGGAAATGGGTAGACTTCAACGTCATTACCGATACGTCCGGAGTCTATAATTTGACCTTCCGTTATTCCGGCGGAGCGGGTACCGCAGGCCGTTATCTGTATGTAAACGGGGCAGGGGTTGTCAATAATGTGGTGTTTAACGGGACGGGAAGCTGGAATTCCTATAACACCGTGACTATACCAAATATCGCCCTGAACAGCGGCAGCAACACGATTTCATTAATTTATGATACCGGCAAGGGAAGCACGAACTATCTGAATCTCGATCATCTGAAAGTATCCCACTGACACTGAAAGGGGAAATGAATGTGATCATCTGGAAAAAGCTATGTTCCGCCGCTTTACCCGCTGTGCTGGCTCTATCCCTGCTGGCTCCTGCCGGGAGCCGGCAGGCGGAGGCCTTCACTACTTCGAATGCTGACGATGCCATGGCAGCGCTCGTGAATGTGTTCTACGACCCGTCGGCGAAATACTTCTATGTCAACAGCGACCATCAAATTCATTCCGAACATGCGCATGGGCCGGATGGAGGCCTATATACGGATTTCTGGTGGGAAGCCCAGCTGTGGGAAACGGTAATGGATGCTTACGAACGCACGAACAGTCCGGTATACCGGACAATGATCGATGATATCTATGCCGGCTTCAACAACAAGTATCCTGATATGATGGCGAACCCTTTCAATGACGATCTGGGCTGGTGGGCGCTGGCCTGCATGAGGGCTTACGAGCTAACCGGCACTGCTGAATACCGTAACCGCGGGAGCTTTCTGTTCGGCCAAATCTATGCGGAATGGGACACGGTTTATGGCGGAGGCATTTGGTGGAGAAGGGACGCACATACACCGGGCCAAGCGAATGCCCAGAAAAACATGGCGACGAACGCCCCGATGGTCATGACCGCCGTCAAGCTCCGCAATGCCTATAATGATCCTGCCTATCTGACCAAAGCTGCACAAATCTACAACTGGTCCAAGACAACCCTGGTGAACGGCAGCAAGGTTAACGATCATATTGAAGGCACCGGCAGCGGCTTAGTCAAGGATTGGGACTTCACCTATAATTATGGAACCTTTCTGGGTGCCGCAGTCTCCATGTACCAGGCTACAGGAACTGCTTCCTACCTCACAGATGCTAATACTGCCGCACAGTACGTTGTGAATAAAATGGTATCCGCCCAAAGCCTCATGTATGAAGGGGAAAATGATGCCGCCGGCTTCAAAATGGTCTTCGTCCGCAACCTGAACCGCCTGCGTGTCCAAGGCGGACAATCGCAATATTTGAGTTTTCTTCAGCAAAACGCTACACAAGCCTGGAATCACCGCCGTGCTTCCGATCAGATCATCGGCAGCGACTGGCTCTACCCGACTGGGACGGCCTACGTGCAAAGCCTGGCTGCTGCTGCGGGCGCTTCTATTCTGCAGCTTGTACCGGCTGACGGCTACACCGGCTATATTGCCGGCAATGGCGCATATGAAGCGGAGAATGCCCGGCGGACCTTGGCTTCCGGCGGTGGCATGATTAATGAGAGCACCAATGCCGGCTTCACCGGAAGAGGTTATGTGGGAGGCTGGAACACGAACGGAACATCGCTTGATTTCTATGTCAACCAGAATACAGCAGGCACCAAAACAGTAACTTTCCGTTATGCCGCTGCTGCCGGCAATGCTTCGCGTTATGTAAAAGTGAATGGGGTTGTAGTCTCGGCCAATCTGGTATTCAATTCAACTTCAAGCTGGAGTACCTACGGAACCGTATCCGTAACAATACCGCTGAATGCTGGCTCCAATACGATTCAACTGGGGTATGACAGCACTCTGGGGAATTCGAATTATTTGAATGTGGATTTGCTGAGCGGTTTGTAGACAGTTAAGCTGCACCGGCTGAGGATGACCTGGAGCCTTGAAAACAGGCAGCACGGGTCATCCTCTTATACTTTTAATCCAGCCGTCATTCCATCCTTCAGGAGAGCTTCAGATTCCCTTCATTTTGGATCACCGGATTGACCTTGAGCTTCACCTTCATCCGGGGCAAATAATCGGTTCTCCAATGACTTAGCTCGCTCCTGGGCAATTTATTTCTGAAATACTGCCCGACGCCTAGAATATCAGCCTTGCTCGCCAGTATTTTGTCAAAAAGATGCTCAAACCTCTGCAGCAAAACCTCCTGAAGTTCGTCTTTGATCAACTTTGTAGTGGGAGTGCCCTTCGTTTCCACGATGCTTACCTTGAGGGTTAATTCTATATCCAGATAAGGAATGTTGTGGACCAGACGGCTTCGATGCCGCGTTGAATTGCTTAGGATCAGGACGCTCGCGTTATTCATGACTTCAATTTTCCCTTGAGTACCGAGGCCATTGACCGAATTGAACAGCAGCGTTTCCTCCGGGGTGATCTGTCCGACCATTCGGCCGTTCTTAATGATCGCCGAGCCGGTGTAATCGATAGTTCCGCTTTTGCCGGATTTGTAGACCGGAATGGCAACATCCCGGGTATAGGAATGGATGCTCCGGTACACCTGCCAGATTCGGGTCAAGGCCATCTGCGGATTCCAGCCGGCGTTTTTTTCAAAACTGTCATATAAGGTGGTTCCTTTGGGGGCCATCGACACTTTGACATGCTCAAAAAAAGTATCCAGCTTCTCGTCGCAGATCACAACAAGCGCTTTGGGGGAAATTTCCCTGGATCTCATGAAGGTTGTAATGCTGTCACTGAGGCCGAGCTGAGCATATTCTTTCTCCACCAGAATCACTTTGAGATGTAGAAGATCCACAGAGCTTTCCATTCTTGCACTGATTTTGTCTACGGCCTGGTTGATGGTTTTCCCGGTTTGGGTCAATATCTTTAGGGAAATTCCACTTTCCAGCGGCTCCGGGATTTGCAGAACGATTTGGTATAGATTCTCATGATAGGCAATCCCCATGACTAAGGGCAGGGAACGGTGATTGATGTCCCTGTTGTCCCAACAGCCAGTGTTAAGGAGCAGCAGGCATATGCATAGCAGGCTTCCGGCCGTTCGCCTAATCCGCCGCATGACAGTCCACCTTCCTTTGCAGTCTTTTTCCGAAGAAATAAGTTGACAACGGTATAGTAATCACAACATAAAACCGGAGGTATGAGTTCCATTCGAACAGCAGTTTCACATCTTCCCAATTGGGAATGGCCATACAGGCGATGAAGATGAGAACCGGAAGGGCAAACGTTAAATATGACGGCTTAATAACCGGTATACACCGGCTGATCACCCGTATGGTTGACCATAACACCATGGTGAGGAAGAGCATCGTAAAGGAAATCAGGCAAAGAAAGAAAAAGATGGTAATCCGGTCAAACATCAGCCAGCTGAGATTGATGGAATCCAGGGCCGCAATAAAGGGGAAATGAAAGGTAGAGGCGGTAGCCTGCCCAAAAGTCAGCACCGGGATATATACGGAAAACAGAAAAAAGGGCAGCAGCACCAGTGCGGCAATGAATATATTTTTTTTCCGGTAGGTGAAATAAGGCTGAAGAAATCCCAGGAACAGGAATCCTCCGGCAAATGCAAAGAAACTTTGATAAAAGTCCGAATCTGTAAAAAAAGCAAATCCATCCGCTAACGGGAAGATATAACGCCAATCAACGTTCTGAAAGGAAGCCGCAGTGAACAATAAAATCACCGGGAGGCATAACATACCGGTCAGCACCCCCGTCCGGAGGAGTGTGCCAATGCCCTTTATGGCAATAAAGGCAGCAATCAGCAGAAACAACAGCATGATCGCCCACAGCGGAGTATTGGACAGAAAAACAATCGTCATCATTTCTGCGCAGTAACGGAGTGTGATGATAATAATCAGCAGGAAATAGACAGTGACTGGGAGCAGCAGCAGCAAGGGCCAGCCTTTGCCCGCTTCCAAATAGAGGCTGATAATATCCCTTCGGCCAATGAAGCTTAGTCCTTTCATATAAACCGTAATAGCGGCAAGGTGGACCATAAAGCCGATAATCACCGGCAGCCAGTGGCCGTCGTTAGTGCTGGAGATTACATCTCCGGGGTACAGGAAAAAGATCAGCCCCAGGTGGATGAAAAAATACATCAGCGTGATCTGCCAGGTTCTATCCATGGTTCACCTCTTTTTTGCAACGCATGATGCTTGTGTAGGGAATGCCAAATGGATGCAGACTCGACAGGTAGGCAAAAACCAGCACCAGACCTTCCATAATGCCAAACACCCCATAAATGGCGGCAAGAATCACAATGATGTATTTTGCGATCCGCAGCGAAAGGGATTGCTGCAAGCCGATAATGGTGGAGTTGGCGATGGTGGTTGCCGCCAGAATGATGATGAGCAAATTACTCACCAGCTTTGCCTGCACAACCGCCTCCCCCAAGATGATTCCACCTACCATAGTGATCGTTGGGCCAATGTTTTTGGGCAGACGGATGCTCGCTTCAATAATCAATTCCAGTATCAGCAGCATGAGCACTATCTCAACGATGGCTGGATAGGGGATGCCTTCTCGGGTCTGTGCAATCGAAAGCGCCAGTTCAATCCTCAGCACCTCCGGGTTCACGGAGACGAGGGCGACATACGTTCCGGGGAGAATCAGTGTCAGCATGACCCCAATTACACGCAGGGCGCGCAGGAACATCATAAGCGGCAATGGCATATGCCTGTCACTGCCCAGGACAAAAATATCCCAGAGCAGGCTCGGAAGCACCACTGCCACCGGCAGCCTGTCCATGAACAGCAAAGCACGGCCGTTTCTCAGAAAGTTCGCCGCTTCTTCCGGCAGCTCGGTCTGGTTCAGATTCGGGACCAGCGTCCAGTTCCGGAACCCCATCATACGCTGAGACAGCTGCTGCAGATTGTCAATTTGCTGGTGTTTATTTTGCTCAATCTGCATTTTGATTTTCTCGATCAGGTTAACATCGGCATGGCCTTCATAATACACCAGCGTTAGCTGACGTGTTTCTTCACTGCCGATAGTATAAGAGCTGACATTGACATGGCTGGATTGAATTTGCTTACGAAGAATCCCGATATTGGAGTTGATATCCTCGGTGAAGGAGCTTAAGGTACCTTGAAATACATTTTCGTTGACAGGCGGGGTTATGGAACGGTCAAGGGTTCTAGCGACCGTGTCCATCACTATGAATGAATTCTCTTGTTCAAAATAAATAATCAGCTTGCCTTGAAGCAGCCCCGCACTAGCCTTGTCCATGCCGGATGCAGTCTCAACCTGCCCCAATACGGTTCTGAACTCCTCCAGACCCAATCCCGTATCTGCAGCGGTGTTGATGTAGGTTTGGAGGTTCTGCTTCGTAAGGGTCCAATCCATCAGAGAATTGAAACCCATCAGAATAACCGGGGTTTCCAAGAGGTAATCATTCAGTATAAAGAAATCATCGCTGACGGCATATTGTTCCTTAATCCTGCTGATGAATCCCATGAAATCAATCCTCCCTTCTGAAGAAAAATGGTTGCTAGAAGGGTTCCCCTGAAGGAGAAAGGATATGCATGGTAATCGGTCCATGGCAAAAGTGCAGCTGCAGCTTCTTTAAAGCATGGAATCGCCTATCTTTTCAGTAGAAATGCCTATCTGGATTCATCTGCATTATATCTATAATAAGTATGTATTGCAGCGGCAATCTTACATTATTATGGAGGAGGTTAATAATGCGCAACAAGTATTTCTTATGGCTGATTACCGGGACTCTAGTGATCGCAAGCTTGCTTATGGGTATGGGTCCATTTCCCCCTGCTTCAGCAGCCGGAGGCTCCAACCTGACGCTCGGCAAAAGCATCACTGCAAGCAGCCACTCCCAGATTTACAGTGAGGGCAATGTCCAAGACAGCAACCAGGCTACGTATTGGGAAAGCTCAAACAACATATTTCCGCAGTGGCTGCAGGTTGATCTGGGCGCTGTCACAAGCATGGAACAAATTGTCCTTAAGCTTCCGGCAGGGTGGGAAGCACGGACACAGACGCTATCGGTTCAGGGCAGCACGGACGGGATGGCATTCACAACCTTAGCCGGCAGTGCCGATTACAAATTCAGCCCTTCCGTTCAGAATAACTCCGTAACGATCAGCTTCAATGCAGCAGACACCCGCTATGTGCGTCTGAGCTTTACAGCCAACACAGTCTGGCCTGCGGCACAGCTGGCTGAATTTGAAATTTACGGCACCAGCGGCACTTCTCCGACGGCAACCCCGACAGCAGTTCCAACGTCGACTCCAACAGCAACAGCTACTCCTACCGCTACCGCTACCGCTACCGCTACTGCTACTGTTGCACCTACAGCAACTGCAACATCCACGGCAACACCCGTTCCGGGCAACAACATCGCCACCGGCAAATCTATAACCGCTTCTTCCAGCACTCAATCCTATGTGGCTGCCTATGCGAATGACAACAGCACCAGCACGTATTGGGAAGGGAACGGCCATCCCAGTACGCTGACACTGGACCTTGGTTCTAATTACAATATTTCCTCTATTGTGCTGAAGCTGAATCCGGCAGCAGAATGGAGCACGCGTACACAAACTATTCAAGTGCTTGGTCATAACCAGAGCTCTTCCACCTTCAGCAATCTGGTGACGGCTCAGAGCTATACCTTTAATCCGTCCACGGGAAATTCGGTTACCCTGCCGGTAGCAGCCACTGTCAAACGGCTGCATTTGAACATTACCTCCAACTCCGGCGCTCCATCCGGGCAAATCGCCGAGTTCCAGGTCTTTGGTTCACCTGCGCCGAATCCGGATTTGACGGTTACAGGCATGACCTGGTCTCCGGCCTCTCCAGCCGAGAACAGTGCGATCACGCTGAATGCTGTTGTCAAGAACAGCGGAAATGCGGCTTCGGGGCCAACCACCGTCAATTTCTATCTGGGCGGTGAGCTTGCAGGATCAGCTCCCGCAGGTGAACTTGCGGCAGGTCAATCCGTTACCGTCTCACTTAACGCAGGAACATATAAGGCTGCATCCTATGCCCTCAGTGCCAAGGTGGATGAGAGTAACACCGTTATTGAGCAGAATGAAAGCAACAACAGCTACACTAATCCGTCGAACCTTGTAGTTACACCTGTTGCTAGCTCTGATCTGATTGGAATCGTATCCTGGACGCCGGTAACTCCGGTGGCGGGCAATACGCTCGGGTTTACAGTGAATCTCAAAAATCAGGGAAGCATTGCTTCGGCCAGCGGAGCACATGGCATCACCGTTGTGCTTAAGAACTCTGCCGGGTCTACAATTCAAACCTTCAGCGGATCTTATGGCGGTGTGATTGCTCCAGGAGCATCGGTCAATGTCGCCATTCCGGGTACATGGACAGCAGGAGACGGAAGTTATACCGTAACTGCCACCGTTGCGGCAGATGCCAATGAGCTTCCTGCCAAACAGGCCAACAACATTAATACGTCAAATCTGGTTGTGTATGCGCAGCGTGGAGCAAGCGTTCCTTACAGCCGGTACGACACGGATGATGCTGTGCGCGGGGGAGCAGCCGCATTAAAGACTGCACCGGATTTCGATCAGGCGCAGATTGCCTCGGAAGCTTCCGGCCAGCGATATATCGCACTTCCTGCGAACGGCTCCTATGCTCAGTGGACGGTCAGACAAGGCCAAGGCGGGGCGGGAGTAACCATGAGATTTACCATGCCCGACGCTGCGGATGGCATGGGCCTGAACGGTTCACTTGACGCCTATGTTAATGGAGTCAAGGTCAAGACTATAGCCTTGACCTCATATTACAGCTGGCAGTATTTCTCTGGGGACCATCCCGGAGATGCTCCCGGTGCGGGACGCCCGCTGTTCCGGTTCGATGAAGTGCACTGGAAACTGGACACTCCGCTTCAGGCGGGTGACACGATCCGGATTCAGAAGAATAACGGAGACAATCTGGAATATGGAGTTGACTTCCTTGAGATCGAGCCTGTTCCGGCAGTCATAACCAGACCGGTTAATTCCGTTTCCGTCACGGATCATGGTGCGGTAGCGAACGATGGCCAGGATGACCTTGCGGCGTTTAACGCGGCAGTGACTGCGGCAGTATCTTCCGGTAAAACTCTGTATATTCCCGCAGGAACCTTCAACCTGAGCAGCATGTGGCAAATTGGCTCGGCCAACAGCAAGATCAACAATTTTACGGTTACGGGTGCGGGCTTCTGGCATACGAATCTGCAATTCACGAATCCCAATGCGGCTGGAGGCGGAATCTCGCTCCGCATTACCGGCAAACTTGATTTCAGCCATGTGTATATGAATTCCAATCTGCGTTCACGTCATAACCAGAATGCGATCTACAAAGGATTTATGGATAATTTCGGCAATAACTCTATCATTCATGATGTCTGGGTAGAGCATTTTGAATGCGGCATGTGGGTCGGGGATTACGCTCATACTCCGGCCATCTACGCCAGCGGGCTGGTTGTTGAGAACAGCCGGATCCGCAACAACCTGGCGGACGGCATCAACTTCTCGCAAGGTACCAGCAACTCCATCGTCCGCAACAGCAATGTGCGCAATAATGGAGATGACGGGCTTGCTGTGTGGCCGAGCAACACGTTTGGCGCACCGGATGGTGTGAACAATACTTTCTCATACAACACCATTGAGAATAACTGGCGGGCGGGGGGCATTGCCATTTTCGGAGGAAGCGGGCACAAGGCGGATCATAACTATATTATCGACACGGTGGGCGGCTCAGGTATCCGTTTGAACACTACTTTCCCGGGGGCTCATTTCAATAACAATACCGGCATTCTGTTCTCGGACACAACCATTATCAATAGCGGAACCAGCCAGGATCTGTACAACGGGGAACGGGGAGCTATCGATCTTGAAGCTTCCACCGACCCGATCAAGAACGTAACGTTTACCAGCATCGATCTCATCAATACCCAGCGGGATGCCATCCAGTTCGGATATGGCGGCGGATTCAGCAACATTGTGTTCAATAATATTACCATTGACGGCACGGGGCTGGATGGAGTAACCACCTCACGTTTTTCGGGAGCGCACAAAGGTGCGGCAATTTACACCTATACCGGCAATGGGGCCGCCACTTTCAACAACCTGACCACGAGCAACATTGCCTATCCTGACCTGTATTTCATCCAAAACGGCTTTGGTTTAACCATTCAATAGCACGAGCGGAAGGGAGAGGCTTTTACAGCTTCTTCCTTTTCTTGTTGTGTGATCTGTTCTGCGGGTATATCATACAGGTAATAGAACATAAGGAAGGTGAGACTCATGGGGGAGCATCCTTCAACCCCGCAAATCGCAATATTGAAACAAAAGTACACCGAACTCTACCCTCAAGCGGAAGCGCTGGTGAATGCCTGGGACCCGATTGGATTAATTGGAGGAGGGGCGCCTCCGGATGAATATGACTGTATCACGGTTCAACTGTTGGAACTGCTTGCTCAGGGGAAAAATGCCGCCGAAATCTATGAATTTATCCTTCAGGAGCTCTATGATCATTTTGGCATGGGACTAAATTCGGTCAAGGAAGAAAATTTGGGGCCCTATATCAAAAAACACAAAGACTTCAGTTCGGAGATCTTACATTGGTACGAAGAACTAAATATCACCGTTAATCTGGACTAACGCTTCAAAAGTTCAAGCCGATACATAAGGACCAAAACCCGCTGCATGTGGTGTTTGGTCCTTCTTTGTTGTTGTGGTACAGCCTTGAACCGGACAGTAGAATGACTAAAATTTGCTGTTTTTTGGCACACTTAAATCACGGCTTGCTGTCCTTGCCATCTAGGCAAAACTATAAGTTAAGGAATGAGCACAATGTGGTCAACTATTGTATCCTACATCCCGGGATGGGTCATATTCATGCAGGCTGCACTTACATTGCTCTGTCCGCTGGGAATTTATTATATATATAAAAAACTGTATGCATTCGTTAGCAATGCGGGACCCAAGATGAAGGCGAATGCTCAACCCAATAAGGATTCAACCGCGGACAGCCAGGTCAGCGGGCAGTACGAGGCAGATTTGTCGTATGTTCAGCAAGCAATCGGCGGGAACAGTGATGTGAATTTTCGTGAGTTTGTGGTACAGGGGTATGAGCTTCGGGCTGTACTTATCTTTGTTAACGGTATGCAGGATGAAGAATCGATCAACAGGCATGTCATGCAGCAGCTTATGTTCGGAAACAGCGGGATGAAGGAGGAGGGGCAAGATTCCCGGGAAACCTTAACCCTGTCCGCTCTAAAAGCAAACCTGCTGCCGCTCACAGAGCTTGAGGAGGTTACAGAGCTGGACAAGCTCCAGGAGCGGATTCTTTTCGGCTATACGGCATTACTGATTGAAGGAATACCCGCAGGACTTTTGGTTGGGCAGCCCAATGGGTCTATCCGTGCTATTACGGAACCGACCTCAGAAGCGCTGCTTCGCGGACCAAGAATCGCTTTTTCGGAAGTGTTGAGTGAGAACACGTCTATGCTGCGCAGACAGGGCCTGAATAAGAATCTGGAAATGAAGGTATACGAGGTGGGCAGTCTGGTAAAACGCAAGCTGGTGATTGCGTACATGAAGGATATCGTCAACCCCGATTTGCTGGAGGAAGTGAAGACGAGAGTATCCAGGATCGATATGGATTTTATTGCTGAATCGGGTTATGTGGAACAATTGATAGAGGATAATGTTCTAAGCCCTTTTCAGCAAATTCAAAATACCGAGCGGCCTGACCGGGTAATCAACGCCTTGCTCGAAGGGCGGGTTGCTCTACTTCTGGACGGGACACCGTTTGCACTCATTGTGCCAGTGACCTTCAGTATGCTGCTTCAATCACCGGAGGATTACTTTGAGCGGTGGCTGCCTGGAACCTTGCTGCGGCTGCTGAGGTTTTTCGCCGCATTCATGGCGCTGATGGCACCGGCTTTGTATATTTCCTTCATCTCGTTTCATCCCGGATTGATTCCGACCGAGCTGGTGATCAGCATCATCGAGACACGCCAGGGGGTGCCTTTTCCTTCCGTTATTGAAGTTCTGATTCTGGAGGTATCCATTGAAATCCTGCGTGAAGCGGGAATCCGGCTGCCCAAACCGATCGGACCTGCGATGGGCATCGTAGGCGGTCTGATTATAGGCGATGCCGCAGTGAATGCGGGAATCGTCAGCCCTTTTCTGGTCATAGTGGTGGCAGTTACTGCGATTTCATCCTTTTCGATCCCCATGTACAGTGCCGGCATCACGCTCCGTATTTTGCGGTTTGTTGGCATGATGTTCGCAGCCGTACTCGGCATGCTTGGCACTATTCTGTTTATACTGCTGATCTTTATCCATTTGACCAAGCTGAAGAGCTTTGGCGTGCCATACGTCACCCCTTTCTCCCCTCTGCGCTTGAGCGACTGGAAGGATCTCTATATTCGTGCACCGCTGCCTTTAATGAAGCGCAGACCTGAAATGATGAAGACACAGAAGAAAAAACGCCGCAACTAGCCGGAAAACAGCAGAAGGGGGAAGCTAAGTGTTTGAACGCTCTGACCCAAAAATCACATCCACACAGGCTGCTATATTCTTGACAAACACTGTTCTCGGTGCAGGAATATTGACGCTGCCCAGATCAGTTACCGAGTCCGCCAAAACTCCGGATGCCTGGATTTCGGTTCTGCTGGGAGGCGGCATTATCATGCTGGTTATCGTGCTGATGGTTAAGCTTAGCCAGCAATTCCCCGGGAAAACAGTCTATCAATACTCCAGACAAATTGCAGGCAGCATTCCAGGGAGCTTTCTTTCCATGCTGCTGATTGTTTACTTCATCGTAATTGCAGGTTTTGAGATTCGTGTATTTGCCGAGATCACCATGTTTTTTTTACTTGAAGGCACACCTATCTGGGCCATTGTCATCCCGTTTATCTGGGTGGGGGGGTATCTGGTCTTCGGAGGGATTAATTCAATCGCCAGAGTGTATCAGATTATTTTTCCGGTCAGCATATTCGTTCTTCTGCTGTGCTATTTCTTCAGTGGGAGACTGTTTGATCTCAATCATTTGCGACCGTTATTGGGTGACGGAATCATGCCGGTCCTCAGGGGACTAAAATCAACAATCTTGGTGTACACCGGTTGTGAGGTTGTAATGACAATAACAGCATTTATGCAGCATCCCCAGCAAGCTGTCAAAGCCATGTTAACCGGGATTGGGATTCCGATGGTGTTGTACTTGATAACTGTGGTCATGTCCATTGGCGGACTGTCGGTAGATTCAGTGATTACAAGCACATGGCCTACGATTGACCTGATCCGCAGCTTTGAAATTTCAGGCTTCTTTTTTGAACGTCTGGAATTCCCGCTGCTCGTCATTTGGATGATGCAGATGTTTTGCAACTTCTGCAGCTTCTTCTTCAACGCATCACTGGGAATCTCCCAGTTGTTTAAACTAAAGATGGCTCCGATAATTTTCGGACTGATGCCGTTCATTTTCCTGGCAACCATGGTTCCTGTACGCATCAACGATGTATTTGCTATTGGCGACGCGATCGGGAAGATGGGTATAGGCATTTTTTTCCTGCTGCCGGTTCTTCTGTCCCTGATTCTGATCGTTCGGAGGAAGGGGCTGAAGCAGAATGTATAGACACAGATTATTCCTTACCTTCTTGGCCGCTGCACTTCTGCTGGCAGAGACCGGCTGCTGGAGCAGCAATGAGATTGAAGATCTGAGCATGTACACGGCGCTAACTATGGATACAGGACAACCAAGCCAGGTGGAGCAGACCTTTGAGAAAGAAGGAGGAAGCTATTTTAAAGACAATAAAATTACAGTAACGATTGAGATTGTCCCGAAACAGTCCTATGAGAATTCCAACAAAACAGCGGATACCGGTGCCAAAGCGCATAACTACGTCAATATTTCGGAAACAGGCGATTCAGTATTGGAAATTTTGCGCCAGTTCGCCATTCGTCTGGATCACCCGGTGATTGGGCATCACCTGAAGGTTATTGTGATTTCCAAGCAGCTGCTGCAGGAGCAGCGAATACAGGATTTGATGGATTTTGTGCTGCGGGATAATGACATTCGTCCCAGCTGCTTAATTTTAATGAGTGAAGGGCGGGCTGCGGATATACTCAAAACGAAATATGGCGATGAAATACCGGCTTTTCACATTAGAGGCATGACGCGGAACCGTTTTAGAAACAACAGAATTATGAAGGGCATCATTACATCCGAACTTGATGCGCTGATGTATGCCAAAAAAACCTTTGTGTTGCAGAATATCGTTGAAGCGAATCAGGAAGTGGAGTTCTCAGGCGGAGGGGTGATTAAGGGGGACACCGGCAAGTGGATTGGAAATCTGGATCAGCAGGATATTGAGAGCATCGCATGGATAAAGGGGGAAGTAAAAGGCGGAACGCTCAAAACCTACAATCCGGATCATAAAACCGTGACCTATGAGATTAAGTCGGCAAAAAGTAAAATCTCGGCAAAAATGAACAAAGATCACCAGCCGGTGTTTCACGTGAATATTGAATCCGAAGGGCGGTTAATCGAAACGTGGAAGAACCCTGGGCTGTCCTCTAAGAAAGAATATCTTGAAAAATTGCAGGAAATATTCGAAGAGAGACTAGCCGCCATGATTCAATCGCTTATGCAGAAGATGCAGTCGGATTACAAAGTAGACGTAGCCGGATTTGGAGATCGGCTTGCTGTGGAAGAGCCGCAGGAATGGAAGAAGCTGAAAGATCATTGGGATGAAACCTTCAGCCGTACTCCAGTCACCTTTGATATCAAGCTTAAAATTACAGATTTTGGATCATTCATTGAATAAAGATTTGAGCCATAGACAGCTGAAGAATTAATGATTATAATTGATAGTGATTATCATTATCTCTAAAAATCTATTTTCCTCAAACACCGCCTACCCTGGTGGTGTTTTTTTTAGAGATGCTTTCAGGAGTTGAGATTAGAATATGATTGTAGAAGATCACCTTATATTGTGGAATCAAGCTGTGCTGAAAATTATGGATGTACGGCGCATCGAGCTGCCGGTCAGCGGGCAGCCACATCTCATGCGGCTTTCAGAAAGTACTATATTATTCACGGCACAAGGCCGGGCCCGGCTGCTGCTGGCCGGGGAAGAGAGGGTATTGGAGAATGGATATGTTTTTCATGCGGGTAAAGATGCAGTGCTCAAGGTCACGGACGTAGCTGTTCCATTGAGCTGTTATCGGGTTCAGTATAAGGCCGATTTACCTCTGTCCTGCAGCCGGGAACTGCTTGATTTGCTGGAGCGTACAAGGCCATTTGATAGACATTATGGTTTGGCAGCCACCAATACCGCTTCGCTATCTGCCACCTTATCCCGTATGGTTCAGGAATGGGAACGGCCGGAAGCACTCGCTAAGCTGCAGGTAAAGTTATTGTTTTACCAGTTCATATGCGAGCTGATGGATCAGCTGCAGCGCCGTAAGCCAGAGCCTGCTTCACCGGATATGGTCCTTCAAGCTGTCCGGTATATGGATGAAAACTATACGCATCCGATTACTGCGGACACTCTAGCGGAGCTGTTCAAATGCAGCTCACGCACCATGCAGCGGCTGTTCAAAAAACGGCTGGCGGTTGGACCAATTGACTATCTGCTGCAGGTGCGCATGGACCAGGCCAAGTCGATGCTCAGCCGTACAAATGCCGGGCTTAAAGAAATTTCTGAAGCTGTAGGTTATGCGGACAGCTATTATTTCAGCCGCTTATTTAAACGCTGCACGGGCATTTCTCCCAGCACGTACCGGGAATGGACACGGCAATCTGGCGAAGCTGAATCAGAAAGACTGTCTGTGCCCGTTGGAAAATCCGCAAGTGAACTGCTGAATACCGCTTTCCGCCGCTCCTTGCGGACAATCGTCCATCTTAAGGGCGAATTCCCGCTCGCGCGGCTGCCGGAGAAAATTGCCGTGCTGGACCCCCAGTTTACGGACCATATGCTTGCTTTGGGTGTGCAGCCGGCCGGAAGTGTTACGGTGAGCGGGGACCCGGCTGGCTTCCCTGAGTATCTGCTCGGCAGCCTGCGCGAGGTACGGACCTTGGGGACGAAAAATGAACCTAATCTGAAAGGGCTGCAGGCGCTCGCGCCGGATCTGATCCTCTGCACCGAGTTTCAAAAAAGTATTTACGGCAATCTCGCGCAAATTGCGCCAACCATTATGCTCAAGCGAAATCACGACTGGAAGGAAACCTTGCGGATCATCGGGCGTATCGTAGGCAAGGAAATAGAGGCGGAGCAGATCCTGCAGAGGTACAAACAAAAAACCGGACGGCTGAAAACGGTCCTGGCCGCCAAGCTGCATGGACAGTCGGTATCCGTCATCCGTCCGCAGGACAATCATATCAGACTGCATACAAGCGCTCACCGGACGGCTGCGATTTTATACGGTGATTTGGGACTGTGTCCTCCGAAGCAGGCCGTTCACCGCCAACGCACCAGTTCGATGATTCCCCTGGAAGGCTTGCGTGAGCTGGATGCCGACCATTATTTTGTATTGACCGGCGGCAAATTGGACACCTGGCCGGATGAGGTTCAGAATACAGCGACCTGGAAAAACCTCCGTGCTGTTCTGCAGGAGCATGTGTATCCTGCCAAAATGAGCATGTGGATCGCTTATTACGGTCCGATTGCGTTGAATCGGGTGGTAGATCAAGTGGAGGAAGTGTTCCTGTAAGCGAAATAGCAGATTGGCTGTGCTATGAAGAGGGTGGACAAACGGCGAGGCAGCCTGTTCCTTGACATCATCACTGCTGAATCCGGATTTTCAAATCGGGCGGCAGTGTTTTTTTGTGTCGCCATAATCCATTGCGGATGTCGCAAGTATCCATTGCCGGGAAGGACCTGAGTCATTATAGTGTTGTAATGATGATGAGTATCATTATCAATTAGGGATAGGAGGGACAACACTTATGCATCCGAATTTAAAAGGCCCGGGGGTCATCAGCCTGTTGATATGTCTTGTTATGCTGCTTGGGGGTTGCTCCAACCCATCAAATCAAGGCAGCGGGAAAACGCAAGGAACAACAGCGGATCAGACACAAGCCGCACCAGAACCGGTCGCAGGCTCAAGCTCCGAAGCAAAGCCCGCACCGGCAGCACCTGTTACGATTCAACATTTGAAGGGCGAGTTGACGCTGGAGAAAGTACCCGAGAGAATTGTCGTGCTGGATGTTCAGTACGCAGATGAGCTGCTGGCGTTGGGAAAGAAGCCGGCGGGGAGCGTAGTAGCCGGAACCGACAATGCAGTTCCCGAATATTTGGGAACTCAAATGGACAATGTTACTTTAATTGGAACGTATGAAGAACCGAACGTGGAAGCGGTCATTTCGCTGAACCCGGATCTTATTATCGGCACGGAGTTCCATGACAAAATTTACGATGAGCTGCAGAAAATCGCTCCGACGCTTATCTTTGAGCGCAATGAAGACTGGAAAACGGTAATGTTGAAGATCGGGCAGGTTTTGGGCGAGCCAGAACAGGCACAGCAGCTGATCGATGATTACAATCAGAAGGTGAGCGGTCTAAAAGCTGCGCTGGCCGGCAAGATGAAGGGACAGACGGTTGCCTTGATCCGTCCGCGGGATAGCATGATTCGTCTTCAAAACACTTCGCATCGAACCTCCCAGATTCTGTACGGCGACCTTGGACTGACTCCTCCCCCAATGGCCGTAAACAGCTCGGATACAAGTTCGATGATCTCGATTGAAGTTTTGCCGGAGCTTGGGGCTGACCATATCTTCCTGCTTCAGGATGATACGAACAAGGCACTGACGGCTGAATTTCAAAGTACCTCGGTCTGGAAAAATCTGAGTGCGGTAAAAGACAACCGGGTATATGAAGAAAATACGGCACAATGGATCGGTTATTATGGACCCATAGCCATTAATCTGATTGTCGATCAGATTGCCGAGGCACTTAACTAAAGCAATGTTACACTAAGAATCCAAGGAGGGGTTGTGTTTGAATATTCAGTCCCCGCTCGCACAAGAGGAATGGGCTGGATTAAGCCAATATTTCAGCTTGCATAAGCATACCGGACCTTGCAGCGCATATTCTGTAAAAGCTTCAGAGTTAATTGAAGTTCAGGCCTGTTCTGATTACCTGGACCGGTTGAGCGTACTTCTGGATTCCCCCTCGAGAGGAGTTACAGCTTCACAATTTATAAAAAGGTACGCCTTCTTAACCGCTGTCCCTCTATTGTACGCCATGACAGTGTACAATAAGGGGCTGGACTTTTCGGCCGGAAACTGCTGGCTTGCCTCACCGCCGGGTTACTCCTGGCTGGAATATGTCAGTCTGGCCGAAGCAAATGCCGCTATGCCTGAAACTGGCGAACGGCAGGGTTGGCGCGATATGTTGCTTCAGGCGCTTTTTGCCGGGAATTTGGGCCGGCTAATCCAAGTGATGTCCGGAGTGGCGCATGTGCCGAAAGCAATATTGTGGGAAAATGTGGCAGTGCGCGTATTCTCGCTCTACGAGAAAAGAATCGGCCTGTCAGTGGACCCGCAGGAGAAGGCCCGGGGACAGGCAGACTTCCAGTACTTGATTGAGCAGGCTCCAGGCGCCCTATTCGGAGAAAAACACAATCCGTTGCGCCGTTTCTACAGCCGTCCGGCCAGCTCACCGGTCACTGGTTCTCCCTTGCGGGTCCGCAAAACCTGCTGCTTCTACTATGAAGTCGCGGGCAGCGCGGATTACTGCTCCAACTGTCCGAAGAAGTGAACCTAGGCGATCCCGGAATAAGTACTCCTTGAACGGTATCCCTTCATACTTGCGCCGCCCCGATTCTCTGGGCGGCGCTTTGTTTGCTAGGCGTAAGCCCGGTGAGTACGTGAGGAGATTATCGAACAGATTCAATCCGAACCGCCAGTTGTGCCAATTCCTCCAGGAGCTGTTCTTCGAGGCTGATTATTTCATGCATTTTTTTATGAATCTTCCGCCGTTGAGATAGCTTGTTGCCTGAACACATCACTTTGATCATGAATTGATTTATAAGATTCCACTGCTCTCCTGAATGCTGATAGCCCTCAGCAGCTTGAGAGAGTGCGGTCAGGCCGGCCTCACGGTTAAGCAGACGCAGGAACAGGCTGAACCGGATCCGGTGGATTGGCAGGGTGTTGGCTGCCAGCATGAAGTTAGAGCTGTATTCAGCAGGACAATCGGCGGTGATCCCCGTATTCAGATAGGTGTCGGCATAGGCTCTGAGGTGAGCGGCAACCTGGCCCGGCTGAACCTGATTGAAAGGGGTGCTCAGCATTCCTTGAAGCGTAGTCTGCCAATCTGTGTATGAACGCGAAGAATCGCAAAGCTCAAATAATGCATAGAAATGGCAGGCTTGCTGAAAGACATCGAAATCCACAGCTTCAAGCTTTTTGCCATAGTAGGCATCCGTTAAATAGATGATGTGGCTTGTACGGTCCAGTCCAACGGCGAGACAGGCATGGCTGGTATGCAGCTTGCGGAAGGCCAGACACCAGGGGCAGTCATAGGAATCGAATCCGACCAGGACCGGCATTCCTGAAGACAACCGGCTCTCCAGCATGTCGAGCATGAAGTTCTTATCCATTTCTGGCTCCTTCCGTTCAATATAAGTGAACATAAGGCCATGGTACGCAGACAGAGATTCTGTACTGATCCGCGGCAGGGCTAACCGCTCAATCAACGGCTGATCCGGGAACTGCTGTTCTTCAAAGGACACCTGCCAGGCATTTCCGTACATGCACTTGCTGTCCTTTCCCTGCCATTGCGCCACAGAATGAATGCAGTCATCGATGCAGCTGCGGAGTGTGGGGTAGGGGGTGCTCTTAACGGGAACAATGTTCAGCAATGTTCATCATCTCCTTTGCCGACAAAAAATGACTGCGAAACCGGTTTCGATAACAAGCAGGAGTCATCCCGCTGTATTCGCGGAACAGCCGGTAGAAATATTTCATGTCGTAAATTCCGACCTCCAGCGCAATAGCCTGTATCCCAAGCTTCGTGAACATCAGCAGCATGCAGCTGTATTTCATGCGGATTTCCTGGAGCATCTGGATGTAGGATCTGCCGGTCTTTATTTTGAATAACCGCTGAAACTGGCGGGAGCTCATCGCAATCTGCCGGCTAATCTCCTTCAGTGTGATTTTCTCGCTGAAATTACTGATCATATACAGAATGACGTCATGCAGCGGATCTTCGTCAATCTCGGGCTGCTGAGTGAAGGGGACGGCTGCAGCAGGCAGTATGAGGTTCGCCAGCTTGAACAGCAGCGGGTACAGCTGCTGTTGATCCTCAGCGGAACCATTGTTATGAATCCCCTGCATTCGGCGGAGTAAAAAGGAAAGCTCCACATTATTATCCCTGTATCCGAACCATTGCTTCAATTCCAGAAGCTTCAGCAATGGAAACATGTCCTCTTCAGAGAATTGTCCTGACAGTTCGCTGGGAATCCTGCTAAGCTCAGGCCTGAGCATACAATTGAGAATGATGAGCGGCTGGGAACCGGTCAGGTCCTGCGGGTGAAAGACATGGGACACCCCAGGCGGTATAACTAGCAAATCCCCTTGAACAACCTGCATTTTATCCTCAGCTGCCAGATGAATTCCTTCCCCCTGAACCACATAAGCGAGCTCCAAAAAATCATGCTGATGACGTACGGAAGTGACCGTTTCCTGAGTCAGGAGCATTTGAACCGGTGAACAGGAGTCAAATAGATATTCCCCAGTAAATACCGGAAAAACTTCCATAGACAAGCCTCCGTTTCCTACTTCCTTAGGATATAGACCTGGAATCCACCCTAGTATAGCTGAATATTTTGGCGCATTCAACCATATATTAACATCTGGTTTTTTGGTATATTCATTTCATTCATTCCTAATATGCACACTGAAAGGGGTATACACATGCAGCAGAAGGTCATTGAGATTATCGCTGAAATCAAGGAGGAGCCGGGCCTGCTTCAGACGCTGAACGGGGCTTCCGATCTGACTCTGGATGCCGCACTCGATTCGCTGCAAATCATCAACTTTATTCTGAGAATCGAAGACGAATTCGATATCGAAGTAGATTTCGATACCTTTGATCTGGAACATTTGAAATCGGTAGACCGTTTCTCCGCTTATGTTGCCGGGCTTACCGTGCGATGAGGAAGGCTGTGCACTGCGGCAGCTTGGAGTCGGAACGGTACTGGCGGGAGGAAGACCTGGCCGCTCTGCCGTCCATTCCTGATGCGAGGGCGCTGGCTATCGTTCAGGCGATGGATGAAATGCTGTTTGTCTTTTGCAGGAGCGGGGATATTCTATTAACCCGTCATGGCATGGACCAAGCTCAATATGACTATCTGCAATCTCTCAAATATTCATTCAAGACGAATATGAATCCGTTAATATTAGGAGCCCAAGAACCGGACACAGACCAGAACGCACTGAATGTGTTTGAATTGCTGGGCAGGCTAGGCCCCGGGCAGGAGCCGGATAGGTTAATACCGGAAGGATCGCTGCTTGAACCTTTTGCCGTGCTTCCCGGGACGGAGGAGGCGGTTAGGCGCTATAAGCTTCTGCCCGGACTCCCGGATGAACAGACCGTGCGCACAGTGAACACCAAAACCTACTCTGCTGCTATGCGGGATAGGCTGTCGCTGCCGAATATCGCCCGGATCGTTCACAGTGTGGAGGAGCTGCTGCAATCAGGACAGGAGCTGCTGGAGAAGGGGTCTTTTCTGATCAAGGATGAGTACGGTGTATCCGGCAAAGGAAATCAGCTCGTGGACTCTGACCGCATGCTGCGCAGAATTGCCGGGTATCTGGAGTCCAGCCGGAACAAGGATAAAAGAATCCGCTTTGTGCTTGAGCCCCTGTTGAACCGGGAGACAGACTTTTCCTGTCAGTTTCACATCGATGCTGAAGGCCAGATCTCGATATTGTCTGTTCAGCAGCTGGTCAATCATGGCTTTGCCTTCGGTGAGTCCCATTCCCCGGAGCCGACGCTGCTCGAAACGCTGAACCGGGAAGGCTATTGGGAAATCATGCACAATATTGGACGGGAGCTGTATGCAGACGGTTATCATGGCGATGTATGCGTGGATTCCATGCTGTTGCGTGACGGGAGTCTCGCACCTCTGGTAGAGATCAATGCCCGCAAGTCGATGAGTTTGATTAAGCATAATATAGACCGCCATCTCAAGCATGAGGGGATGCACACCTGTCTAATACAGGTACCGCTCGCAACCATGGGAGAGGTTTGTTATGGAGAGCTGCTGCAGCGGTTGGAGGAGGCTGGCATATTATTTTCGCCGGCAGAGGGAGAAGGCGTGATTCCTTTGTCTTCAGGTACACTCCAGCCTCAGGTCCCGTCACGTTCCGCGGGTTCTGCCAAGGGTAAGCTGTATGCCTCACTCGCCTACCGGAATGAAGACCGCAAAAACAGACTCACAGGCAAGCTGGAAGAATCGCTTTTGCGCAATGGCTATACTATACTGCGTTAACAAGTGGAAACGGCTGCGCCGTCCTTAGAGAAGCTTATCCTTCCGAAGCAGCGATACTACGTATCGCTTTCAGGTACTCGTTTCAGCGGGAAATAGAAGGAATTTATAGCGCGAAGAATATAAATTATATTTTGAAAGGAACCCTCCAATGAACAACACCGTGACTGTTCTATGTTCTGGTTTTGGTCTGGGCTTCTATGTGCCCGGCCTGCTGATTGCGCGGAGACTCAAGGCACTTGGCATCAAGGCGGAGATTGAGGTTTTTGAAACATTAATGTCTGACAGCAAAAAAAAGCTGACGGACGACAGCCGCAAAGCGTACCAGAAGAATTTTGCGGTAGCACTGACCTCTCAGAAAATACCGGCGGATATCCGGAGCAGCCTTGATTCATCAGCCGTTGAAGGGTTATTCCAGCAATGGCGGCAGGAAGAAAGACAGCACTTCATAGTATTATCCGGGCACTGGGTACATGTGATGGACAGATACCGTGAAACTGCCGGTTTGCCTATGTATGCCGACTTGCTATATATTGATGCCGATCTTTCACCGTCCTGGAAGAATCTCCGCAGGCTGAATCCCGGTTATGCGGAAGGTTACCATGAAGTAAGCATGTATGATCCCGAGAAGCGGGAGATACTCTGCAGCATAGATGCCGGCCCCCTGGAAGCGCTGCCCGCTACGGCAAGAAACGGGAGATTGGTTGTTCATGGCGGCGGCTGGGGAATTGGAACCTTCCGCGAGAAGTTCGATGCCCTGGAGTCGGCAGGGTATGAGCTGGATATCGCCGCCTACAGTACTGAGGAGATTGGAGAGGCAATCCACGGAAGACGTTATTATATGAACGACCCGGAGTGGCCGACCTGGCTCCGCGACAGCAGCGGGCAGTATACCTTCCCGCCTTTTGCAGAGGTAACCGGCAACCAGGCCAACCACTTTCCGCCCTGCCGCCACTATCAGGAGGGGATGTATGGTGTCATCCGGCAGGCATCTGCTGTAATCAGCAAACCGGGAGGAGGGGCCTTGATTGATTCATTGGCCTCAGGCACTCCGCTGGTGCTGCTGGACCCTTTTGGCCCGCATGAGAAGATCAACAGCGATCTGTGGGTAGAGCTTGGTTACGGCATTCGTTACGGGGAGTGGGCCGGGACAGGCTTTGACCGGGAGGAATTGCTTAAGCTGTCGGACAACCTCCAGGCAGCCAGAGGCCGATATCCAGATTATGCCGCAAGTTATGCGGAACAATTATCCGCAGCAGAAGGGAGAAGCTAATGCAGCCTACCAGCAGAGTGAACCTGGATGCCAAATCCTTTGAGGCTTTGAAACGCACGATCAAGAATGTCGTCATTCCGCACAGAGAACGTAAGCGTGATCCCGGTTTCAAAACCGTTATGCCGGAGATAATGTCACTTAAGCTGACCAACCGCTGTAATCTCCGCTGCAAGCATTGCTACCAATGGAATGAATCCGGCTATCATCATGATATGGACACCGCCGAGCAGAATCTGGATATGGATTTGGAGATGATCCGCAAGCTTTTGCAGGAAACGGATGAAGCACAGTCCCGTCTGTATTTATGGGGAGGCGAGCCGCTGTTTCACCGGGATACGAAGCAAATTTTGGAGCTTCTGAAAGAGCATCCCCGCGATACGACGATCTGCACTAATGCTTATCTGATTCATAAGTATGAAGAAGAGCTGTGTGCAATCTCGGACAATCTGGAGCTGCTGATTCCGATAGAGGGGTTCGAGGAGGAGCATGATTTTCTGCGCGGCAAAGGATCGTTTCACAAAGTGATCGAGAACGTGGAACGGCTGCTTGAACTGCGCAAGCAAGGCCGCTTCCGCGGCCGGATCTCTGTGCATAATGTGATTAATGATAATATGATCGGCAGATTGTATGAGCTGGTGGAATTTTTTGAGCAAAAGGGTGTCGATCTGGTGCTGCTCTGCTTCCCCTGGTATATTTCTGCAGAAACCAGCCTGGAAATGGACCGCTTTTACGATGAACACTTCCAGTGGCTGGCGGAGCTTGCGCCGGATCACCGGAGCAGCTGGCATGCCTTCAAATACCATATTAAGCCCGGCAATGTCACAAGGCTAACCGAAGACCTGAAACGGATCAACAGCAACACTTGGCAAAATACAAGAATCCGTTACCAGCCGGGGCTCGACTTTGATGAAATCGAAGATTTTGTGGCCGGCAGGCCGATGGCGTCCCGCAGTACGTCGAAATGTCTGGCGCTCAGCACCAGGGTTGATATTGCCCCGAACGGCATGGTGAGTGCATGCAAATTTTTTGGCGAGCTGGCCATTGGCAACGTGAATGAGTTGTCCCTGACGGAAATATGGAACTCGGACCGCTACGACCGGCTGCGGCGGATTCTGGATGAAGGCTTGTCGCCAGCTTGTTCCAAATGCAATGTGCTGTACCTGAATACCTATGCTGCGCTGACACATGTATGAAGAGTGAATGTGGACCAACTGCCTATCGGCTGGGTATCCTGGGCTCCTCGAACATCGCTGCGCCAGCTATACTGGAGCCTGCACGGTATGTTCGGACTGTCAGTGTAGCCGCAATCGCAAACCGGACATTTGAAAAAGCGGCAAAAATGGCGGAAGCTTACCAGATTCCTTATGTAGCGGGCAGTCTGGATGAGCTGTTGGAGTTGGACGGCCTGGATGGCGTATATATTGCGCTCAGCAATGAGCTTCATACAGAATGGGCAGTCCGGGCTCTGAATGCTGGTAAGCATGTATTGGTAGAAAAGCCGATTGCCTTGGATGTTGAAGAAGCTGAACGGTTAAGGAATGTAAAAGAAAGACTGTCCGCCCCGAAGCTCGCCGAAGGCCTGATGATCGCGTTTCATCCCTGGCAGCAGGCGCTGAAATCCATTGTTGCATCGGGGCAATTTGGTCAGCTGCACAGGATCGAGACACGGATTACTGTACCTGCCAAAGACAGGCATGCCGGAAATTACCGCAGTGTCAAAGCTAAGGGCGGAGGCGCTTTTGCTGATCTGGGCTGCTACTGGCTGCAGTTCCTGCAGACCCTTGTGGGTCTTCAGCCCAGGGAGGTTACGGCGCAGTCCACATTTGACGGGCCGGATGGCTGCGACTGGACCTTTCAGGCAGCGCTAAAATATGCGAATGGGCTGGAAGCCGAATGCCTCACTTCCTTTGAGCAGCCTTTTCGAGCCTCGCATACCCTGTATTTTGATCATACTGTGCTGACAATCCCGGATTTTTTCCGTCCGGTCAAAGGGTTCTACAAAATCAAAATACGGCATGACCTTCCGGATAACCGCAGCACCCTTTGCGAATTCGAGCCGATGAACTATTATGTGAACCAGCTGGAAGCTTTTGCAGAAATCATGAGCGGGCAAAGGGCAGAGCAGCTGGAAGCCACATGGGAACGGGTGCAAATGCAATCCATCATAATGGCAGAGGCGCAGCAGCACCAGGTCTATCGTGAAGCAAACCATCAATGACCCAAAAATCAAAACAGCGATTCCCGGTCACCGGAGAGTCGCTGTTTTGTATTATCGGTCCTGCAATGAAGGAGGCTGCTCTGCCCAGGATCGCTCATTGTTCAGCACATAAATCCCCAAAGCCTGCTCGAAGGAAAGGCCGTGATTGTAAAAAGCGAGTATCTTCGCAGCAAAGCGCATACTCTTATCTGCACCGGGAGCCTGCAGCAGTTCTACTGCCAGCCTGCGGAAGTCCTTCGGCTTATGTTCCGCAGCATCTACGGCATCCAGCAGCGCCTTGTGGCTTGGAAAAAGCATCCGGTTATACGCCAGGATCATCCTCCCGCTGTAGAACACCAGATTGCCGGCGGTGTGAGCAAGCAGATAGGCGTCATTCCTTTTGGCCGCCTCTTTGGCAAAATAGAAAGCGTACAGGAAGATCTGGGCACAAAAATCCCGCAGATTGCGATCCCGGTTCTCTTCAGGATAGACAGGAATCCGGGCGACCAGTTCACCCAGCTCCGGGATTCTGGAGAACAAAACCTCCGAACCGGTAAAAGCATACCTCGTCGGCTCATTGCCCCGCTCGGCCGCGAGCTCCAGAAACCGGAAGTTGATGACTTTTACATCGGCGTATCCGCCTTCATATGTGCTGACTTCACGGTCCACATAGGACAGAGTATTGTTCCGGCTATATTCTTCATAGGCCTCATCAGTTAACAGCAGATGAACATCCACATCGGAGGTTACTTTGGCCGTTCCCTGGGCTACCGAACCACTGGTGATTACCGCCAGACAGGAAGGGTTCTTTTCAAGCTTCCCCACCAGCTTCTCCAGAGTCTGTCTGTGATGTATATACATCTTTTTCATCCTCCTTTAACGAACTCTTAGACCTTAAGCGTACCGGTTGGACAGCCCAACGGCTATGGTCAATCCGGTCAATCCGGTTATATCTGGTTGAGAGATCCCATTATTGTCAAGTGATTGACAAACGCGGAATATAACTATATTGTAGATACATTAAGTCTTTGATTGGACTAATTATAGATATAAAGAGTCCATGAAGTACTTTATTATCAGAGAGATAGGGTGGGAATGGTATGAAAAATAAACCAGGGATGCTGGTCTCATCACTCGTCATCGCGAATTTTCTGGCCCAGCTGATGCAGACGATGCTGAATACTGCACTGCCGCGCATCATGCAGGATTTGGGAATCGACGAGAGCAGGGCGCAGTGGCTGGTCACTATTTATTTTCTGGTTGCAGGTATTACAGTGCCTGTTGCCGGGTTTTTGGTCGGAAGGTTCACTACAAGGGCATTATTTTTTACTTCCGCAGGCTCATTTGCTGCAGGAACACTACTGGCTGCAACCTCGCCGGATTTCGGTCTGATCCTCGCTGGACGGATGATCCAGGGGATAGGGGCAGGCCTGCTGATGCCGCTCTTTCAGACTACGGTGCTTAGGGTTTTTCCCAAAGAGAAGATCGGTTCAGCTATGGGACTGATCGGCCTGGTGATGGGGCTTGCTCCGGCTCTGGGTCCGACCCTGTCCGGTCTGGTCGTCCAGGAGCATTCCTGGCGAATTCTGTTTTATGCATTACTTCCCATCGTGGCTGCCAATTTACTGCTGGCTTTATTTAGCTTAAAGAACGTCGGGGAAACTCATCAGGCTAAGCTGGACCCGAGGTCCATCCTTTATTCAAGCATCGGATTTGCAGGCTTGCTGTATGGGGTAAACCGGGCAGGTGAGCAGGGAGAATCACATTTGATTACGTGGGGAATCATCCTAGGCGGGATCATTATCATCGTCCTGTTTATCCATCGTCAGCTCAAGCTGACAGTGCCGCTGCTGGATTTCAATTTATTCCGCAACCGGAGATTCACCCAATCTTCCATCATTGGAGTCCTTATGTTTATTGTCATGGTCGGTGTGGAGCTGCTGCTTCCGCTGTATGCCCAGAATGTCCGTGGACTGACTCCCAGAATGTCCGGTCTGATGCTGTTGCCGGGGGCTGTCCTCTTAGGTGTGACCAGTGTGGTCTCCGGCAGGCTCTATGACCGGTATGGCATACGGCTGATTATCCGGGGTGGCTTTTCTCTAATTGCCGTTATAACGCTGCTTCTGACCCTTCTGTTGTCGGCAAATGCTTCGATGATTCTTTTGGCTGCTGTTTATGCGCTCCTTATGGTTGGCATCGGGTTCATCATGACGCCGGTCACCGCTTTTGCCATGGCAAGCGTGCCCGTCCCGATGATTGCCCATGCCTCACCTATGACCATTACTATACGTTCCCTAAGCAGTTCAATGGGCGGAGTTATGCTGGTTTCCATCATGGCAGCTTCAATGAACCATACTTCAGTCCCTTTTCCGGGGAATATTCTCCAGGGTCTGCTCACCTCCTTCTGGACATTAACCGGGATCGCAGCCATCGGGTTATACATCTCCTTTATTCTGAAAGAGCGTAAGGCAGGCCAGGGATAATAACTATTCTCCATGCAAACAGGCAACGTATGATGCAGTACGTGAATTTGTGAAAAAAATCTAAAAAAAGATGCCGCATGCCAGTTTAATTTGAGTTTATAAATGAGGTGTACATTAGACTCAGCCTCCACAACTATAAACTTAAATAAGGGAGTGTAATGATGTCAAACGTACTGTTTTTGAGTGTTTCGGCTCATGGTCATGTCAATCCGACCCTTGGACTTGTGCATGAATTAGTTCAGCGGGGGGAAACGGTCACCTATTTCGGATTCGAAGAATTCAGAGCGAAAATCGAACAAACAGGAGCTGTATTCAAGTCGTATAAAGAAAAGTTACTGCTCTTTCAAGACGGCTTTGGAAAATCTAACGAAGAAGAGCAGGCAGCGGCAGCTGAGGATCTTCTGTCATTGCTGACGGATACCCTCCGGCCCGGCAAGCGGATTATTGAGGATGTGTTGGACCAGATCAGAGGCCTGCAGTTTGATTATGTGGTCTACACGGCCGCTTTTCCATTTGGAAATGCCATCGCCCAGATTCTAAAAATCCCGGCGGTTGCATCGATGGCTATCATAGCGACACCGGCAGAATTCATGCATGCAGGCGGAGAGCCTGGGGACGGAGAACCTTCAGAAACCTCTAATCTGGACAGTTATCAGGCAATCGTACAGGAGCTGAAGGAAACCTTTGATGTGGAGATGCCGCCGGACATACTGGGCTGTTTCTATTGCAAAGGCGATATTAGTATCATATATACCACCAAAACTTTCATTGCCCATCCCGAATACTACGATGACAGCTTCAAGTTTATTGGTCCGCCTATTTTTGACAGACAAGAGAAGACGGATTTTCCGTTTGAACAATTGGAAGGAAAAACGGTCATCTATATCTCCATGGGAACCCGTGTGAGCACCATACTGGAATTATATGACCTTTTCTTCAAAAGCTTTGCCGATTTCGATGCCGTTGTGGTCATGACCGCTTACAATGTGGACATTTCCCAATTCTCCGTCCCTGATAACTTCATTGTCCGCAATTATATCCCGCAGCTGGAGGTATTAAAATATGCGGATGCAGCTATTACACATGCAGGAATGAACAGCACCAGTGACTTGTTATACAGCAATGTGCCATTTGTAGCGATTCCGATTACAGCGGACCAGCCCTATATGGCCGCAAGAGCTCAAGATCTAGGGGCGGCTATCACTCTGGATGTCATGAAGCTTACCCCTGAGCTGCTAAGAGCTTCCGTGGAAAAGATTCTTGCCGATCCCGGCTATCGTGAGCATATCCATCAGATCAGTAAGTCCTTTAAAGAGGCAGGGGGGTATCCGAAAGCCGTTGATGAGATTTTCAAATTAAAAGAGGAAAACGGAAAACGCTAAGGCTCCTAAGCTTCCCCAACTTTAAACGGCAACGCTGTCCAGTAAAGGACGGCGTTGCTGTTATGTCCTGGTTTTAAGTAACTTTCATCCGGGATTTATTTTCGTTGAATACATCCCTGATCTTTAAGGTTCAATCCCGTAGATCAGCTTTCCTTTATGATAGACCGTGATATGTTCATTCGCGGCATAGCTGGTGATGGCCGGCTGAAACGAGTAGTCATCGCCCTGATTGTAATTCGCCCAATTATCTTTATGAATGCGGAACTGAATGTCACCGGTTGAGCCGGAAGCTGCGAGCGAGCCTGCATCTGCCGAGAAACCGATCTCCGCATAGGTATCGGCCCCTGCCAACGGCGTAGTCAGGGGGACGATCGCTGTCAGCAGTTTTTCTTTTCCAATCGCCGCATAATCAAACTCCAGGGTCTGCGCCGCACTTCCATCCCTTGTGTACCAATAACGTATCGTGAGCTCATTTAGCGGAATAGGAGTGCCCGACTCGTTCTTAAGCTGCAAGCTGGCCCTGATCGAGTTGACGGCAGTCCCTGTTTCACCTGCTAGATAGAGCATTGTTGCTTGAGGATCACCCGGCCCAGGTCCTTCCCCAGGTCCGCCAGGATCGCCAACAGGGATAAAGGTTACCGGTTTCATAATAAGATCCAGCATGGCCTGTTTCGGCTCATTCCAAGATGTCCAGTCATCGAGCAATAGCCCCCCGGTATCCCCGCTATTCGGATTAAGACTCCAGTATGTCCAGTAGAGATTGTTCTGGCCGATGTAGCTTACCAGCGCATGTTGCCATTTGCCTTCGACTGTGAGGGTATCCACACTGCGCCCGCCGAATTCCCCTGCAAGGACTGGGGCGATTTGTTCTTTGCTGATGTATCCCCAGGTATCATCCCACAGCTTCGGCAGATTGTTTGGAAAATCAGCAGCACTGAACCAAGGCTGTGAAGCTACCCCAGGACCGTAATCATGCGGGGAATAGACCACCCGATCCGGCACTGTAAGCGTGACCGGATGATTACGTACACCTGTCAGATTGCCGCCCCACCAATAGCTGCTGGAGTTGCCCTGGACATTGGTTTCTATGCCTTCGACGATGATCAGCCAGTTCGGGTTCACGGCGAGAATCGCATTTCCTGCCCGTTCGCTGGCCAGCCGCCAGTCTGTGGCAAGATTTCCTGTTCCCCAGCTTGCCGTACCGTGCGGCTCATTATGCAGATCGGCCCCAATGACTGTAGGGTTATCCGCGTAACGCTGAGCTAGCATCACCCAGTCATTGATCCAGCGGGTTTCGGGATAGGCCGAAGTGTACCACAGCGCCGATTGTCCGCCGGAATCCGGCCGGTGCCGGTCAAGGAAGATCCGAATGCCGCGCTTTCCGGCTTTTTCAATCAGTTTATCCATGATCTGCACCGGCTTCAGACCGATGAGATCAGGATTTTTGGCATAATCGATGCTGTTGGCTGCTGAGCCTGTATCAAACATCTGGTTGCAGTATGGCAGCCGGATCAGGTTATAGCCTTCCGCTTTGATTTGATTGAGCACATCATCCATGGAACGAGTCCACAACCCATGCGGAGAGTAATTCGCGGTTTCAAAACCAAACCAGTTGAGTCCGTTGAATAGGGCCGGGTTGCCTGCAGAATCCACGATTCTGTTGCCTGAGGTATGATAATAGCCTGCTGCACCTTGAGCCTTCACTTCATAACCCGGATACGAAAAAGCACCTGCCAGCAATACAAAAGCAACGAACAATACTCCCAGTTTCCTGAACCCAAACGACATTCATTTTCCTCCTCTTAGTGATTTCAATGAGGTCAGACTTTATAGCATACGATCGGGATGTTAACGTATTCGTATGAGCGGGCGGCAAATATGGAGAATCAGCAACACATCATGATGTTCATCCTATTTACCGGTATTCTCGAAATATTCAATCCTTTTCTGTGGCTCATACGTCATATCACTTAGAACATCATTTTGATGACATCTTCCCTATAACTGCACTAAATAAAGATAGAAAGGGGAGGGGATATATTGGAATTGGAAAAAACCATGGACAAGCCCATGACGAGGGATAACGTACTGTTGGGCGAAGAGGCCTTTTTTGAACGGCTGTATGCCGAACACCGCAAATTGTATTCTATTGCCCTAAGCTATATGCGTTCTGAGGCAGATGCGCTGGAAGTGGTGCAGGAAGCCTCCTGCCGGGCGTGGATGAAACGAAAAAAGCTGAGAAATGAGGCGGCTTTTACACCCTGGGTGATCCGGATTACGATCAACTGCTGCATGGATGAGCTGAGGCGCCGGAAGCGCGTATTCCCTGCGGAGACGCTGGGAGAGCAGGCAGCGGTGGAGATGAACAGCAACGAGCGGATAGATCTGGAACGGGCGATGGACCGGATGAAGCCGAAATACCGGCATACGATCCTCCTTAAGTACTATTTTGTTCAGCAGGACAATTAAAAAATCCCCATCCTTGAGCAGTTTCACCATGGCACTGGCAGACAGTTTCACTGATGCAAAGGGTGCAGTACATCCGATTAGTGGAGACAACGATTATTCGAGCCGCACCACATCGGATGAGAGTATTATGGAAGGCTACGCGGTCAGTTTTGGTGAAAAAGCGCTGGACTATCCCCAGCCGCTTACGATTGCAATAGAACGGTATTGGAATCCGATTCTGGAGTCTCAAACATTGGAACTGCACTCCAAATAAACGGCCTCAGTGAAAGATAACTTTTGTCCGGCAATGAACTTCTCTCTTAATTTATGGCTGGAATGTGACGATAATAATCAAAAACATGCATGAATTAGGAGAGCGACATCATGGACAATTTAGATGCTTTAGTGCTAGCAGCACCCTTCTTCAAACAAATTCATTCCCAGGATATTATGATTGGAGTTACAGACAAAGAAATATTCCATTACTATGCGCCCAGCAAGGTGCTGGATTTCGGACTGACCAAAGGAAGCCCTGTCCCTCCGGATGACCCTTCCTTAAGTAATGCGTTAGCCGGGCGCGCTACGACCAACCGGTTGGCGCCTGAGCTCTATGGAGCGACAGTCATTTCTTCGGCAGTGCCGGTTTATGATGCTGCCGGGGAAATTATCGGCGCATTTGCGATTGCCTACACCCTGGAAAACGAGGACAAAATGGAGCAGTTGACCAGCAGCATTGAACAGATCAGCGGCCAGCTGGTTGACATGGTCCAGAATGTCGCTGCCCAGTCCGAAGAGCTGTCGGCTACTACAGCCCAGATCCTTGATAATTCACGCAAAACGGTAGAAGAGTCCACTCAAGTAAGCAAGGTGACCGGCTTCATCCGGGAAATCTCCGAACAGACGAATCTTCTTGGCTTGAATGCGGCCATTGAAGCAGCACGCGTGGGGCAGGAGGGCGCAGGTTTCGGTGTAGTGGCTACGGAAGTGCGCAAACTGTCCGTGCATACCAAGGAAGCGACAAAATCAATCGAAGATTCATTGAACACAGTTCAGCGTTCGATCCGTCAGATGGAAAAAGAAATCGAAGCGATTGCCGCTTCTTCCTCCGAGCAGGCCGAATTGGTCACCGAGTTCAGTGATGTCATCGAACGGCTGAATCAGACCAGCGGTGAAATGGCCAAATTCATCAATTCCATAATTCAATAAACCCATATCCATTCCAAAAAATCCGCAGACAGGACGTATCGTTCCTGTTCTGCGGATTTTTTGGAAATACAAGGATTTATATGCTTCGCGCTATAAATTATCCATCTATTTCTCGCTGAAACGGGTACCGTCCTTATAAGGACGGCGTAGCCGTTTCCACTTGTTCTGCCTAGACCTCAATGATGATAGGAAGAATCATCGGTCTGCGCTTCGTGCGTTCATATAGGAACTTACCCAGCGTTTCCTTGATCGTTTCCTTGATGATATTCCATTGGCCCAGGTCAGCCGGGCTCATCTTCTGCAGGGTAGAGGTAATCAGCTGGTTGATCTCTTCCATCAGCGTGTCGGAGTTGCGCACATATACAAATCCCCGGGAGATGGTATCCGGATCGTTCAGGATTCGTCCGTCATTTTGGCTTAATGTAATTACCGTAATGAGAATTCCGTCTGCAGACAGCTGCCGGCGGTCACGCAGTACAACATTGCCGATATCACCAATGCCGAGTCCGTCCACGTAGATTTGTCCGGCTGTAATCCGTCCGCTTTGGCGGACATCCCCGGCGTTCGACTCCACAATATCCCCATTTTTCAAGATAAAGATGTTCTCATTCTTGACCCCCACGGCTTCGGCCAGCATGGAGTGATGGTGAAGCATCCGGTATTCCCCGTGAATCGGGATGAAGTATTCAGGCTTCATCAAGGTAAGCATCAGTTTCAGTTCCTCCTGGCTGCCATGCCCCGATACATGAAGCTCACTGCGGGAACCATAGATCACACGTGCGCCCAGCATATACAGATTGTCCACAATTCTGGAAACGTTGCGCTCATTGCCTGGAATCGGATTTGCCGCAAGCAGAACCGTATCTCCGGCGCTGATCTCAAGCAGTCTGTGACTGGAATTCGCCAGCCGGGACAACGCGGCCATGGGTTCACCCTGGCTGCCGGTGCATAACACAGCGATCTTGTCCCGCTCCATTTTGCCCGCCTCTGCGGGTTCAACCAGCATGCCTTCGGGGATGTTCAGATAGCCCAGTTCCTGGGCAACGCCGACGACATTAACCATGCTTCTGCCCAGCAGGGCGAGCTTGCGGCCAGTATGCCCGGCAGCGTCCACGATCTGCTGCAGACGGTGCACATTCGACGCAAAGGTGGAGATAAAAATCCTGTTCTCCGCCTTATGAAAGGCTTCCTCCAGATGCGCACCTACAAGCCTTTCAGAAGGGGTGAACCCGGGCCGCTCGGCGTTCGTACTTTCGGATAACAGAAACTTGACCCCTTTTTCGCCGATCGCCGCCATTTTATGTATATCGGGATACTGTTTGTTGACAGGGGTCATATCGAACTTGAAATCGCCGGTATGAACGACAGTGCCCTCAGGCGTATCGAATACAATGCCTAGGCAATCCGGAATGCTGTGGTTTGTTCTGAAAAAGGTAATCGCAATAGAGCCGAAATTCAGCGTGGACTCCGGATCGATGCAATGCAGCTGGGTCTGGCGCAAAAGGCCGTGTTCCTTCAGTTTGGTTTCAATTAACCCGAGGGTCAGGCGGGAGGCATATACCGGAATGTTAAGCTGTTTGAGAAAATAAGGAATTCCCCCAATGTGATCTTCATGTCCATGCGTCACCACAAGGGCTTTGACCTTGTCTGTATTGCTGAGCAGGTAGGAAATATCAGGAATGATAAGGTCAATACCCAGTAAACTCTCATCCGGAAATTTAGATCCGCAATCTATGACGATGATGTCATCGGCGTACTGCACAAGATACATATTTTTGCCAATTTCATACACCCCTCCCAAAGCTGCAATCCATAGACGCTCACCAGTCATCTTCATGCTCATTCCTCCTTTTTTGATTACGCATATTATGCATATCACAACATGGGTTTATCCAGAGCGAAGTGATTTTATTCTTGGAAAAAGCAATACCCGATGAAGGCTTTCTGAGATCTGCCTGCCTGATCGGTGAGGCTCTTGGCTATTACAGTATCAGACGCAGGGCAGAATCCGGCACGCGAAACCCTGAATAAACAGCAATTTAAAAGAAGTCATAGGCGAACAGCCATGTCTAGCAATGGAACCCCTGATGGGGAATGAATCCGTCCAAGCCTTGAAGGAACCCCGCGGTTAACGTAAAAAGGACCCGGTTGCACTCATTTTCAAGGTAGAAGATGTGGATGCTGTTTATGAGCAATTGCGCATTAAAAGGATTGAGTAGCCAGTTCAAGCTTAACCACTCATCCCATATATTCATAATCCTTTTGAAGGCCCGCCTAAAGCGGGTCTTTTTGTAGTTCCTTTCAAACTTTATCTATTTCAGTGTTAGTTACCATCTAATATAGTTTAAGTAAGTGACGTAACAGCTTTTTCCAAGAAACCGTTTTATTTTGGGAAAATAAGAGTGGAACAGGGGATTTTTCGGTTTGACAACCTGTATATACAAGTGTAGAATCCATACTTGTATATACAGGTAAATTGAATAGATAAATAGTTACCGCATACGGGGAGGGACTTACACATGGAAACAACGCCGCAAGCAGACTGGTGGCGCAAGTCTACGGTATATCAGGTTTATCCCAAGAGCTTCAAGGACAGTACAGGCAGCGGGACAGGTGACATCAAGGGACTAACCGGCAAGCTTGATTATTTGCAGGAGCTGGGGATTGATATCGTCTGGCTGCAGCCGGTTTACGTATCTCCACAAAATGATAACGGTTACGATGTCGCCGATTACCGGCAGATTGATCCGGCCTTTGGTACCATGGAGGATTTTGAAGAATTGATCCGGGAGCTGAAGAAACGCAGCATGCATCTGATGACCGATATCGTTGTCAATCATTCTTCTACAGAGCATCCCTGGTTTCAGGAGGCGAGGAAATCCAAGGACAATCCTTACAGGGATTATTACATCTGGCGGGACCCTGCACCGGACGGAGGGGTACCCAATAACTGGCAGTCGAAGTTCGGCGGACCGGCTTGGCAATTCGATGCGACTACCGGCCAGTATTTCCTCACCCTGTTTGACAAGACACAGGCAGACCTAAACTGGGAAAATGAGCAGGTTAGGCAGGAAGTCGCTGACCTGATGCTTTTTTGGGCGAAAAAAGGGGTGGATGGGTTCCGGATGGATGTCATCAACCTGATCTCGAAAGATCAGAGCTTTCCTGACGATGACAGAACCACCGCTCCAGGCGATGGGCGTAAGTTCTATACCGATGGCCCGCGGGTCCATGAATATATCAAAGAGCTCTATGCTAAGGTCTTTGGGCCTTACAATCTGGTGACCGTAGGCGAGATGTCCTCAACCACCCTGGAGCACTGCATCCGCTATTCCGCACCCGAAGAACGGGAGTTCTCCATGACCTTCAACTTCCATCACCTCAAGGTTGATTACAAGAACGGCCAGAAGTGGGAGCTGCAGCCTTATGATTTTGCCGAACTGAAAGAGCTGTTCACCCGGTGGCAAACCGGAATGCAGCAGGCCGGCGGGTGGAATGCCCTCTTCTGGAATAATCATGACCAGCCGCGTGCCTTGTCCCGCTTCGCAGATGACGTAAAATACCGTAAGGAAAGCGCTAAAATGCTGGCTACAACGCTTCACGGCATGCAGGGCACGCCCTATGTCTACCAGGGTGAAGAGCTGGGGATGCCCAATCCCGACTGGCATGATATCTCGGAATTCAATGACATTGAATCGAAGAACATGTACCGGATTCTGCAAGAGCAGGGATTGTCAGGGGAGCAGGCACTGGACATTATACGTGAACGCTCCCGGGATAATTCGCGGACGCCGATGCAGTGGGATGCATCAGAGCATGGCGGATTTACCAGCGGGACTCCATGGCTTAAAGTGGACAGACGATACAAAGAAATCAATGTCCAAGCCGAGCAAGGTGATCCGGACTCGATTCTAGCCCATTACAAACAGCTAATTCGTCTTCGGAAAGAGGAACCGGTCATAACAGACGGGATATTCCAAAGATTGGATGAAGGGCATCCGCAGATTTTTGCCTATGCCAGAATGGTTGAGAAGGAAACACTTATTGTCGTGTCCAGCTTCAGCGGTACGGAGGCCGGCTTTACTTTTGCAGGCGAATTCTGGTCCAGCCGTATCAACAGTCAAGCCGCGAAACTGCTGATCGGCAATACTGTGCAGACACCTGTGTGGGGCCAGACCCTTGAGATTCCGCCCTATGGCTCTTATATGTGGATCATCCGCTAATATAATTATGAATAAGGGAGAGCAGATATGGCTATTAACAGACAGAATGTAGAAGAGATCGTAAAGGCCGTCGGAGGAAAAGAAAATATTGAAGCCGCTACACACTGTGTAACACGGCTGCGCTTTGCCTTGAATGATGAGAGCCAAGTGGATACAGACGCACTGGAAAAGAACGATCTGGTCAAAGGCCATTTCTCATCTCAAGGACAATTCCAGGTGATCATCGGTCCGGGGCTTGTGGACAAGGTATACGACGAAATGATCAGCATCACCGGAGGGAGCAGAGCTACCAAGGACGAAGTGAAAACAGCGGCCAGCAAAAAACAGAACCCGCTGCAGCAGGCGATCAAGACGCTGGCAGATATTTTCATTCCCATTCTTCCGGCCATTGTAATGGCGGGCCTGCTGCTCGGGGTTAATAACATCCTTACCGGGCCGGGCATCTTTTTCGACAGCAAGTCCCTGGTCGAGGTCTATCCGCAGTGGAAGGACTTTGCTTCCATCATTAATACCATAGCCAGCACAGCCTTCACGTTCCTTCCGGCTCTGATCGGCTGGTCGGCGGTAACCCGCTTTGGAGGCAGCCCATTGCTGGGGATTGTGCTTGGACTTATTCTGGTTCACCCCGATTTGCTTAGTGCGTATGGTTACGCAGATGCCAAAGTAGAAGGTACCGTTCCTGTGTGGAATCTGTTTGGCTGGCATGTGAACAAAATCGGCTATCAGGGACAGGTGCTGCCCGTGCTGGTGTCCGCCTACTTGCTCGCCCGGCTGGAGCGGTGGCTGAATAAAAAGGTACCCGATTCCTTCAAGCTGCTGATTGTGGCTCCAGTGGCCCTGCTGATTACCGGATTCCTGGCCTTTACGGTTATTGGTCCCGTCACCTTCATTATTGCCAATGCCATCACCTCGGGACTGGTCAGCATCTTTGGCGGTTTCCCGGCGCTGGGCGGCTTGATCTATGGAGGATTGTACGCGCTTCTGGTTATCACAGGGATGCACCATACTTTCCTGGCCGTCGATATCCAGCTGATCGGTTCGGAAGGCGGGACATTTTTGTGGCCGATGCTTGCATTGTCGAACATTGCCCAGGGGGCTGCCGCACTCGGGATGATGTTTGTCGCCAAACAGGAAAAAACTAAAGGGCTGGCCGTCACCTCCTCCATCTCCGCTTTCCTGGGAGTTACGGAGCCTGCCATCTTCGGGGTGAATGTGCGCTTCAAATATCCTTTTATCTTCGGAATGCTGGGTTCAGCTATTGCCGGTGTGCTGCTGGCCATGAATAATGTGCTCGCTTCTTCCATCGGGGTAGGCGGAATTCCCGGATTCTTATCCATCTTCCCGAACCAGTGGGGGGTGTTCTTCATCGGCATGGCGATAGTGCTGATTGTGCCTTTCACAGCTACCGTGCTGTACGGGAAAATCCGCAGCCGGGGAACAGATGAGGCTGATGGTACGGACGATACTACTGCAAAAACCTCCCCAACGGACAATGCTTCCAGTAAAATTGAGCCAGCGGCTCCATCACGCGCACAGGTTCAGACTGCTTCCGTTCCGGTATCCAGTCCCGCTACAGCCGTTAATGTACTGGAAGTCCGGTCACCTGTCCGGGGCAGAATTGTGCCCTTGGAGCAAGTGCCTGACCCGGCCTTCGCGGAGCGGCAGATGGGGAAAGGCGTAGCTGTGGAGCCATCCGAAGGAAAGGTAACCGCACCTTTTGATGCTACTGTTGCCCATGTGATCAAGAGCAAACATGCCGTCATTCTGGAGCATGCCTCCGGCGTGCAGCTGCTGATTCATATCGGGATCAATACCGTATCCCTTAAGGGCAGCGGTTTCACTGCACATGTCACTGCAGGTGATAAGGTGAAAGCCGGTCAGCTGCTGCTTGAATTTGACCGCGATGCCATAACGGCCGCTGGTTACCCGTTGATCTCACCGATTATTGTCCCGGACGGACAGGAGGTCATTGAGCGGGTGGAAGAGCTGACCGGCGGAGATGAGACTCATCCGGGTGCCGTATTAAAGATCTATCTGCAAGGATAACTTTCATGATAAGATGAGCATGGTGATTCCAGTGAACAAAAATATTTATTCGCATATCTATAATGATTACTCCGCACGGATTCAATCGGGACAGCTTCAGGCGGGGAAGAAAATCCCTTCCGAAAGCCAGCTTGCCGCCGCTTACAGCACTTCAAGAGAAACAGTTCGCAAAGCGCTGCAAATGCTCTCCGAGAACGGGTATATTCACAAGATCAAAGGCAAGGGGTCCTTTGTGCTGGATACGCAGCGCCTGAACTTCCCTGTCTCCGGCCTGATCAGCTTCAAGGAGGTTGCAGATCAGCTCGGGCGTACGATCCGTACCATTGTCTATGAGAACAGCCTTGTTCCTTGTTCAAGCAGTGTGTCACAGCGTCTGCTCATCCGGGAGAATGAACCTGTCTGGAAAGTGGTCCGGGCAAGGGAGATCGAAGGCGAGAAAATCATTCTCGACAAGGATTATTTCCTGCCGTCCGTCGTTCCTTCTATACCGGCTGCTGCCGCTGAGGATTCCATATATGAATACCTGGAAGGCAAACTTCATCTGCGGATCAGTTACGCCAAAAAGGAAATTTCTGTAGAAGAAGTGACCTCCGAAGATAGGCTGCTGCTCGACCTGCATGATTACCAGCATATCGTCGTTGTGCGCAACTACGTGCATCTCGTCGATACCCAGCTGTTTCAGTATACCGAATCCCGCCACCGGCTGGATAAATTTCAGTTCGTAGATTTTGCCCGCCGGGCGCAAATGGAAGGGAACCCGTTATAATAGCAGGTCCAGAGCATTACAGCACAGAAATCGGCACACGTTAAGTGAATGGAGTTGTTTTTGTGCAATCCGTATGATAAAATGCACTTAATTTAATGAATGGGGTTGAAAAGGATAATGTAGGATTTTCTTGCTGAAGGATAAACCTAATAAAACGTCTAATGCGATCAGAGTCGCATGTTTTATTGTGTTTTAAGCAAGAAAGTTACATTTTCTTTTCACTCATACGATAGGTCCTTAATCTGCCCTCACGGGGGCTTGATTTGCTGTATCTATTTGAGCTGCGAGAAATGAACTTTCTTGCGGCTTTTATTTTTGTATACAGGAGGACCTAAATAATGTCATTAATTAATGTTACCGGCCTTACTTTTGCCTATGAGGGCACCTACGATAACATCTTCGAGAACGTGAATTTTCAGATCGACACCGATTGGAAATTGGGGTTTACGGGAAGGAACGGAAGGGGAAAGACTACTTTTCTCCAGCTGCTTCTCGGCAAACATGAATACAGCGGAACCATTTCGGCTAAGGTTAACTTTGAATATTTTCCGTACCCAGTGCCCAACAAAGAGGATCTTACTATTGATGTGATCAACGAAATTTTCCCGGACTATGTTCACTGGCAATTCATGCGCGAGCTGTCACTGCTGAAGGTGGATGAAGACGTTCTTTACCGGCCCTTTGCTTCCTTATCCAATGGAGAGCAGACAAAAGTGCTGCTGGCCGCATTATTTATTAAGGAAAACAGCTTCCTGCTGATCGATGAGCCCACGAACCATTTGGACATGCATGCACGGGCGCTGGTCAGTGAATATCTGAATACCAAAAGCGGATATATTCTGGTTTCTCACGACAGATCCTTTCTGGATCACTGTGTAGACCACATTCTGTCCATCAACAAAACCAACATCGAGATTCAAAAAGGCAATTTTTCCAGCTGGTGGGAGAATAAGCGGAGACAAGATAACTTTGAGCTAGCCCAAAATGAGAAGCTTAAAAAGGACATCAAACGGCTGTCGGACTCTTCCAAACGCACGGGGAACTGGTCCCATGAAGTGGAAAAATCCAAAAACGGAACCCGGAATTCCGGCTCTAAGTTAGATAAAGGATACGTTGGCCATAAGGCTGCCAAGATGATGAAACGCTCCAAATCTATTGAACAAAGACAGCAGTCGGCCATTACCGAAAAGTCTAAGCTGCTGAAAAATATTGAGAGCTCGGATACCCTGGAGATTTCACAGCTTGCTTACCATAAAAACATACTGGCGGAGCTGGAGCAGGTCTCGATATTTTACGGGGAGAAGCAGGTTTGCGCTAATGTGAATTTTACGATTGAGCAGGGGGAACGGATCGCGCTTTCAGGTAAAAATGGTTCCGGGAAATCAAGCATCCTCAAATTAATCTGCGGCGAGGATATCTCTTATACAGGCAGCTTCATGAAGGATAGTCAACTGAAAATATCCTATGTGTCCCAAGACACTTCGCATTTGCAGGGGAGCTTAACCGATTACATCAGGGACAACGGTATTGACGAAACTTTGTTCAAATCAATTTTGCGGAAGCTTGATTTTTCCAGAATGCAATTTGAGAAGGATCTGTCCACCTACAGTGGCGGCCAGAAGAAGAAAGTACTGATCGCCACAAGCCTGAGCGAACAGGTGCATCTGCACATCTGGGATGAGCCGCTGAATTTTATCGATGTCATTTCCCGGATGCAGATTGAAGAGCTGCTGCTGGAATATACGCCGACTATCCTGTTTGTGGAGCATGACCGCGAGTTCTGCAACAATGTAGCTACGAAGACCATTGAACTTTGAACCTGTTAACTTTGAACCTGTTAAGGAAAGGGAAGCGCGTATGAAGAAAGTCATCGTAATCGGATCAGGAATTCTCGGGGCTTCAACCGCCTATCACTTGGCCAAAGCGGGGGCGGATGTTACTGTGGTGGACCGCAAGGATATCGGGCAAGCAACCGATGCCGCTGCCGGAATTATCTGCCCGTGGCTGTCCCAACGGCGCAACCAGGCTTGGTATCGTCTCGCCAAAGCAGGGGCCCGTTATTACCCTGAACTGATTGCACAGCTCCAAGAGGAAGGAGAAACCGAAACCGGATATGCTCAGGTAGGTGCCTTAAGTGTTCATCATGATCCGGTAAAAATCGGACAGATGAAGGAACGGGCCGCGCTGCGCAAGACGGATGCGCCGGAAATTGGCGAAATTACAGAGCTCACGGAATCACAAACACGCGGGCGTTTCCCGCTGCTGGCAGAAGGATTATCTTCTGTTCGCATCAGCGGTGCCGCCAGGGTAGATGGACGTGCGCTGCGTGATGCGCTCATAAGGTCTGCACAGCGCAGCGGGGCTGTATTTATCCGTGGGGAGGCGTCGCTTCAGGTTCATGGCAAACGTGTAACCGGCGTAGCTGCCGGGAACACAACCTTTTTGGCTGACAGCATCATTGTATGTGCGGGTGCATGGGCAAGTGCGCTATTGCAGCCTTTAGGCATTGATTTTAAAGTGCGTTTCCAAAAGGCGCAAATTATCCATCTGGAGATTCCGGATCATCAAGATACTGGAGTATGGCCTGTAATTATTCCGCCTAATGATCAATACCTCCTGGCATTGGGTCAACAGAGGATTGTTATCGGATCGACACACGAAAATGATATAACAGGCTACGATACGAGAGTCACTGCCGGCGGAATGCAGGAGATACTAAATAAAGGGATAGACCTGGCACCCGGTTTAGCGAACTGCACTTTTCTGGAGACAAGAGTGGGCTTCCGTCCCTTTACACCCGGATTTCTTCCTGTGATGGGGGCTGTCCCCGGCTGGGAAGGGCTGATTGCGGCAAATGGGCTCGGCGCATCGGGATTGACGATGGGGCCGTATATAGGAAGGCAGCTGGCAAAAATGACGCTGGGAATGGAGATGGAGATTGATATCAGTGATTATGATATCCGTCATGCAATGAATCAAGTCTGATCCTTGTTGAATTCAGATATAAGAGGGGATTATGCCGATTATTGCGCCTTTCCGGTGTTCCTGTTATACTTTTTTCATGTTCATCTTGATAGGGGGTTTTACTGATGGCAATGCCGAATTGCTCATTAGCTAGGAAGTCCTCATGCAAAGCCTAATCTAGGGGCGATACTTTGCGTGAGGGCGGGAGAGTAGATTCAATCGCCCATGCTTGACATTATCGTTTCTAATAATGGCTTTGCACCTTATGTTTTTTTTATAATAAATAAGGGGCTGAAAGCTATGAATACACCATTTATTAGAAACCATCAATACAACGTAATTAAGAAGCAAACGGAATTTCTCCAGAAGACACTGCGGTCCGTCGCGGACCAGAGCGTCTTGAAGACGGTAAGATACCGTACAGCTGTAAATATTATTGAAGCGTTCTCTTCTCTGACAACAGAGCAGGAGCGGATGCTGGAACAAGTATCGGGCTTAGAGACCGCACATGAATTCCAGAGTTATATTTACGCATTAGAGCCATACCTGGAGCCATTTCCGCCGATTACGCTGAAGCAGATCCAGAAGCTGTTCCCGAAGAATAAGAAGCTGAAAATGCCTGATCTGCAATCGATTGACTTTAGATATGTGACCTATCTGAGTTGGGTAGACATAGCCACGAACAAATTGTTCATGATCTATCCGTTTGAAGGACAATTCATCGGCATCGAGGGAAGAATCACGCCGACCCACAAAAAAGGGTACTGCATGTTCTGCAACCGGCATCAGGAGCTTGCGTTCATAACGGTCAAGACCAAGCCCGCCAATGCTTTGCCTGATCAATATTCTTCCATCGGCCAATACGTATGTATGGACGGCCATGCCTGCAATCAGAGTATTACCAATACAACCTCGCTGGAGAAGTTCATTGTCTCTGTTCGTAAATAACCATAAGCGTCAGGCTGCCTCTAGGGGCAGCCTTTTTTGATGAAAGCCAGATCCTATACTATCTATTCGGTTGTTTAATATAATGCGCTTTCATAGTTGCACAACCCTGAAATCACAACTATTTTACTCATGGATTGTAACTCCTAACGCAGCTTTTTTGGAATGGGAATTCCAATAATCGTGATACCACTCCACCGTTTTTGTGATTCCTTCTTCGAGAGAAGTATCAGCAGACCAATTGAGCATAGATTTTGCTTTTTCCGGTGACAGGTGTTGGTGCAGGATCTCACTGTTTTTTTGATATTCGTAAAGCGGTTCAATATGTTCAAGGTTCATGACACGTTGAATGATATCAGTGACCTTTTTTATGTCCCACAACTTGCCTGTTCCAAAATTAAAAACATTACCATTCCCCTCATTATTTACATAATGGTACATAGCCATATAGGCGGCTATTAAGTCTTGAATATATAAGAAATCTCTCATGTATATCCCGTTTGAAGGGATTCTAATAATTGGTTGAAGATTTGCATACAACCGCTGTATGGTTCCGGGAATTAACCGGCGAAAATTCAAGTCGCCTCCCCCAAAAATATTGCCGAAACGGCCTATCACGATAGGCAAATTAAAGCTATGTCTATAACTCTGAGAAATAAGATCGGAACAGGACTTTGATGCATCATAGGGATTTCTGCCTTGAATGGGCATATCTTCATCATAGGGGAGATCGGGGCTGTCACCGTAAACCTTGTCACTGGATGCGACTATTATTTTTGATATCTGGTCTTGGTGAATACGGCAAACCTCCAGTAGATTATATGTACCCTTTACATTGGTTTCAAAGGTTTGCCAGGGGATCTGGTAGGCCAAATCTTGAAGGGAAACAGCAGCGAGGTGAAAGACAGTGTTGATTTTCCCGTCTGTAATTGCACGTTCAATCAAGTTGTAGTCGGCAATCGAACCATAATAGCATCGAATCTCCTTGTCCAATCCCAGTTTTGCGAACTGGCTTCGTGGGTCGAACTCGCTCAAGACAGAGGTTACTTCAGCACCTTGTTCTATTAGATGATGAGTTAACCAGGCACCTACAAATCCGGAAGCTCCTGTAACTAAAGCACGGCAATCCGATAAAGAGCTTTTCATTGTGATAACCTCCCAAAGTATTATGGTCAAGACGAAGCCGAAGGTTGAAATATCCATTTTTGCCGATAATATACCAGTCTCTAAATAATTACAACATATTTTTATTCTCTTATATTACTTTTATCTCAAAAAAGTACATTGCTGCTATTTCGAGTCTACCCGCAAAGTCCAAATGGAAAAAGAAAAATTAATGAGTCTGTAACTATCCCTACAAAAAAACCGCCATGCAGGCGGCTTTTTTGGGGGTGAGGGGACCGATTATAGATCGACTGGCAGGACAATTCCGGCCGATTGCTCCGGATCTCCGCAAGCTTGGGGGATTATTTTCTAAAAGATCTGTAGAATGCACGAATGTCGTTGGCTAGCGGTTCCGGTTCTTCCATAGCAGTAAAATGCCCGCCGGCGGGCATGGTGGTCCAACGGGTTACATTCAGATTGCGCACAACCCAGGATTTAGGAGGCTGTAATACATCCCCGGGAAAAACGGCTATTCCTGTTGGAACTTCTATGCGGCCCAATGGCGGCAAGGAATGCGTATTTTCATAATACATATGTGCTGATGACCCTATGGTGTTAGTCACCCAGTAGATCATAATATGTGTCAACAGCTCGTCCTTGCTATATTTCTGGCTGAGGTCACCCTTACAATCGCTCCAGGTGCGAAATTTCTCGATGATCCAGGCTGCCAAACCTACCGGAGAGTCAGAAAGTCCATAAGCAAGAGTCTGGGGTTTTGTCGATTGGATGGCCATATAGCCCCCCTCATGGGAGATCCATTCAGAAGCGTTTTTCTGATATTGCCGTTCTTCATCCGTACATTCCGACTCGTCCTCTAAAGTTATGAGACTTCTTATAATACCAACATCAGTTAGATGGATTCCAAATAAAAGTTCAGGACGGTTCGCTGCCAGATACCTCGTAACACCGGAGCCCATATCTCCGCCTGCAGCGGCAAATTTTGGGTACCCCAATTCCTTTGTCATCAATTTAGCCCACATCTGGGAGACAAAAAAATTGTTGACGCCCGGCCGATTAGGGTGACCAGAAAATCCGAATCCCGGCAGGGAAGGGACAATGACGTCAAAGGAGTCCTCCGGATCACCCCCATAACTGGCAGGGTCCGAAAGGAGAGGAATGATTTTTTGATAACGAAGGTAACTGTCGGGCCATCCATGGGTAAGGATAATGGGGAGGGGGTTAGGTCCATTGCCGCGCTCGTGTACGTAGTGTACATCTATCCCATCAATATTGGAACGAAACTGGGAAAAGCGGTTCAGCATAGATTCTTGGGCGCGCCAGTCGTAATGATCCCTCCAATAGGAAACTAGTGATTTTAAATAACTTAGATCAGTTCCTCTGTCCCAGCCTGAGTTTTCCAGTTCATCGGGCCAACGGATATGATGCAGCTTATATTGCAGATCGTCAAGAATCTCATTGGAGACATGAATATGAAACGGTTCAGCAGCCATTATGGTTCCTCCTTTTGTTGTTTTCACAACATTATTATATACATTGAACTTGTATGTTACACTGAATTAAGTGAAGCAATCAACTATACTATTTGACAGGTGATCCTTATGCCACAAGCAGACCGGCACAAAAAACGAACCGTGAATATAGAATTTGCAGCAGTGGAGGATTTTAGTATTCTTCCATATCCAGAACGGTTTACGCTGATTTTTATAACGTCTGGAAGTATAAAGGGGGTACTGAATCAACGTCCAATCTCTGTCAGTGCTCCTGGTGTCCTTTGTTTGGCTGAAGACGCTCAAGTGCAAGTGGTTGAAAAGATTAACGTATCGGCACAATCCTTTCATTTTCACCGCGAATTTCTTAAAAGCGTTAAGCTTTCCGAAGCGAGGGATGATTTTCCTGCACAGCCTAGAATCCAAACAGGACTTTCCCTTTTTCAAAGTAACGAAGTACCTCGTGTAACGGAAAAAGCCTATCCGCTATTACTCGAATGGTTTTTCATACTGGGTATGGAAGTGAAGGCGCAAAGTGATGAACTTTGGGTGTGCAGAATAAAAAAGTACCTCATTCAAATTTTGGGGTTGTTGGAGGAATTGAATCGGCCTAGCGAACACTCGCCTGTCGATGCAGTGCTGGACTACATTCACACTAATTATCCGCAAAAGATTTCATTGGAGGATTTGACAAAATGCGGCCATTTGAACCGTGTGACTTTAAATAAGAGGTTTCAGGAAAGGTGCGGGAATACAGCGATGGGCTACCTGCTTTCACATCGTTTAAAAGTTGCGGGTGATCTTTTGGTACATACAGATATGAGCCTCAATGAAATTGCGCGCGCTACTGGATTTGAGTATGATACCTACTTTATCAAACAGTTTACCGCCAAAAAAGGGATGTCACCGACGACCTATCGGACTGCTTCCCGTAAGTTGGCCAGTGTCAGTATCTAATAAAATTCTATTACTGAACACTGCTCGCCCTATGCGGCGGCTTAATCGTCAGCGACCGGACTTATTCCAGCAGTTCTTTGGCTCCGTTCATCAATAAGGGCATAGTCTGTTTAACGAATGCTTCCGCACTTATTAGACACCCCTCATTGTTCCAAACGTAAGCCGCCCCGTACATCCCCCAACTTAACAAAATAGAAGCTGTATTTATTAAGAATTGCGCGTTTGGACTCGATTGCATCTTGTCTTTGTCTATAAAGGAAAGAAGTATCGTTTGAATTTTTTCTTTTATTTGATTTTCGAATACAGGTCCGAGCGATGTATACCTTCTCTTGCACATAGTGCTTAGACCCATATGAAAATCGCATACACCCAGAAAAATACTCTGAATGGTTTCTTCATTTAATACTTCATGACCGCTTATTCTACGATTTATGATTGTCATAAATGATTCCATTAGTTTGGTCTCAAGCATTTCAAATTTATCTACAAAGTGCGCGTAGAAAGTCGTCCTGTTAACAGTAGCCCGCTCCGCAATATCCCTGACGGTAATCGATTCAAAGTCTTTTTCTTGAAGTAATGCAGCAAAAGCATCTTGAAGGAGCCGCCGTGTACGAATCACGCGAGGATCAGCTTCATTCTTATTAATTGTCATAGTTAGGATCTCCTCAACAAAAACGACATTATAGAGATGGTGTTGTCTATCCAACGGCTTATGGTTATTGATGATTGTGAATCAGTCGGTTGTTATTATAACATACAAATACAGCAGGTGTTGTTCAAACAACTAGTGTTGCATAGAAATAAAATGCTGAATGCAGCTTATCCCAAAGGAGGAGAGAACCATGTCGGTTTCACAACCGTCTAAAACGATGGAGCACCAACTTTTTTTCGATGTTATTCAAGAACGCCGGTCGGTTCGCAGCTATGATTCCGAGATCAAGATTTCGCGGGAGGAATTAGCCGAAACGTTGCGGCAAGCCACACTGGCTCCTTCAGCCGCTAACCTGCAGCCGTGGCGGTTTCTCGTTATCGACTCGCCGGAGCTGAAGCAGAAGCTGCTTCCGATCGCATTCAATCAACAGCAAGTGGTCGAGGCTTCGGCTGTCATTGCGGTACTCGGAGATTTGGAGTGTTATAAATGGGCAGAGAAAATTTACGGGATGGCGGTCGATGCGGATTACATGCCTGCAGAGACGGCTAAATCGTTCGTAGAACGCTATACCGGCATGTATTCGAACATGTCATCCGAGGCCATCCACCAAAAAGTTTATACCGACGGCGGACTAGTATCGATGCAACTTATGCTTGTCGCCCGCGCTAAAGGCTACGACACGGTACCGATGGGCGGCTACGACAAACAAAAGTTCATGGAAGCTTTTCATATATCAGAACGCTACGTTCCGATTATGCTGATTGCCATCGGCAAGGCGGCGAAGTCCGGTCATCCGACAGTGAGGCTGGCAGTCGATGATGTAGCTTTCTTTAACGAGATGCCTGAGGAATAACAGAATGAAAAAGACCTTGGCGCCGCATAAACAAAGGCGAGCTAAGGTCTTTTTCAGGTTCTGCACCTCAGGTTCTAACAAGGCGCACAGCAAATAAGGAAGATGTAAGGGAGGAATAGGGATTTGCCACATGAATTAAATGTAAGTATGGACCTTCAAGTAAATTATATTAATTACGTAAAATAATAATTTGACGAATAAATAACAATGAGATATATTGAATTCACGGAGGTTCATACATATATGGATAAACAGATGAAAATGCACTACATGCAACGAATTGATGAGAAACTGTCTGAATTGCCTTGGTATGTTACAGAATATATAGATAGCAAAAAACGCAAGTTATCTCCAACGACACTTCTTAATTATTGCCATGATTACATTATCTTTTTCGATTGGCTTATCGCTGAGAATATCACTTCATCAATCCGGAAAGAAATACACTTAGAAACACTGGAGCGATTAACTATTCGTGAAGCGGAAAACTTTTTGTCATTCCTGGATTATCAGCTTGGGAACAAGAAGCTTACGATTAATCGCAAATTGTCCTCGCTAAAATCTTTGTTTGATTACCTTCAGAATAAGGCTGAAACAAGCGACCTGAAGCCATATATTCAACGAAACGTAATGGCCAAGATGGATTTAAATGCGGTCAAAGAAAGCCAGGAGACCATTGCAAACCGTATTGAAGGGAAAATTCTCAGAGAAGACGATTTTGAACTATTCCGGCAATTTGTAGCGCATGATTTTGGTGAAAAGTATAAAGATAACAAACGGATTTTTACGTTTCATCAGTTTAACCGTGAGCGTGATACGGCAATCGTTTCGCTGATCTTAGGCTCAGGACTTAGATTGTCCGAGGTTGCAGGCATTAATATGGATGACTTGGATATGAACAAAGCGCTGGTACGCGTAATACGTAAAGGTGACAAAGAACAATACGTTTACTTCAGCAAACAGGCTTTATTGGATTTAGAAAGTTATCTGCAGATCAGAGAAACAAGATATGTACCAGAAAAACACGAAAACTATTTATTCATTGCAGCTCCTGTAGGCCGTAAAGGAAAAAGCCGGCGTTTGACACAGCGCTCAATTGAAAAACTGATTGAAAAGTATGCTGCAGCCTTTGGAAAACCTTCACTTACAGTACATTCACTGAGGCATTCTTTTGCAACGCGATATCATTTAGAGAATAACGATGTACCGAAACTGAAGAACCAATTAGGGCATTCATCCATACAAACAACAATGATTTATACACACTTAACTGATGAAGAGATGCGTAACGCTGTAAATAATATGGACCGTTAAACCCGCGGTGTTCCGCGGCTTTCTATATACATTTTCACAAAACCCGTATTTTGTACATATGTATATGAATTCCCGGCCCAGTGCCAGCTTTGAACACAGATTGAACATAGATTCATTAATTAAACGGTTTTGGCAGCTCAATACTGGCAATGAGCATCCTTAAATCTCCATGTTGTTCCTGCTCATGATATTTTATTTTGAATTTAACTCATCTCCGGTAACCCATTTATGATTCCGACGAGCTCTCCGCCTGTTGTTTGAGTATAGTCAATCATATATACCGTTGTCTGCTTTCCTGAATCAATCCCTTTCATACCAGGCATGTGATCTGAAGTAAGCACGACTTCTGTACCAGGTGCATAAAGTTGGTCTCCCGCCCCTTTTATTTCCTCCTGAATCACCCATTTATGGTTACAGGCTTTCCCCCGTCGTCAGTGTGTACAATACCGAATATACATTGGTATCATAAGCGCCAACTATAGTTGCTGTTGCTCCCTTCAACCCGGGTATATATCCCGCGGTGATTATAGCTTGCTCTCCAATCTTGTATTCCGGATTAGTTGCTTCTTTTAAGCCTGCAGGTTCCTCACTTGTCGGATTCTCGTGAACCATCCAGCACTGCTGAATTCCCCCAACCGGATACGAATGACCAGTATTTCATTTTCTTTTCCCGCGATTGAATCAAAAAAAGCCTGTCCCTAAGGAACAAGCCGGAAAATAAAATCTGTATTAATCCTGCAAAACGTCTAATTCTGATACGATTTTCTTATACTCGCGCCCGTCTTCCTTGCCCTGAATCGGATTCCATACTTGTGCGAAAAACGGTTCACGTTTAGCGCGTTCTTTGTAATTCCAACTTTCGCGTTCACACTGAGGACAAAAGTGGCCGCCCTCAAGAACCAGCTTCGGACTCGCAGAAAAGGTATGACCGAAAGCACACTTGAAATCAAGTTTTTCTGTCCAGTTCCCCGTTTCCATATCCACTGAAAGGCATTCCCCGCCGCGGAATGTTGCCGCTCCCTTCATATCATCAATATTCAGCAGCGCCGCCGGCTTATTCTCATCATACCCGTGATCAAGCTTGATTACTTTATCCCAGTTGATGAACTTTTTCATTTCAGACAGCTTCGAAGGAATCGCCTCCCAATTGCTCTTGCTACCCCAGTAAGCATCAATCTTCTCAATATCATTGTCTTCTATAAAACGGAGTGTACCGCGTTCTTTTATGGCCTCTTTCTTCAATGTCCGCTTGATCATAGCTCCCATTAATTTCTGACCTCCAGGCAACTTCGTAACGACTTTTGCCACCGGAACGAGTGCTCCAAGATTATCAAGGTAACTTTGATAGAAATAGTCCATTGAATCACTGCGGAAGCCGAGATAATTCTCAAGCTTGTCAGAGTCCAGATAATATTGTCCATGAAAATTACGAGTCGCAAACCATTTTCGATCTATAACATAATCTAAATTGGTTATGCCCAGTTTGCCATACAGCACCTGAAACATTTCCAGCGTGCTAACCCGGCAGCTTTCTCCGCCGCCAATATTATAAATATGCTTCCAGAATCCTTCATCCAACTCTCCGCTAATATCTTTGATACACAGATTGCGCATCAAACGACCGGAATCCCGGTCAGATACATACTCCAGTACATTCTCAAGGCAGTTATGAAACATAATCGGGTCCTGTATCTTGCTCATCGCCGGACCCATAATACCGGTTTGTCGAAGACTTACCCAATATCGCAATCCTGATTCAATTACCATCCGTTCGGCAGCAATTTTTGAGACGGCATAATAATCGTAAACACTCGGCTTGATCGGATCGCCCACACGCCCCCAATGGATAGGAGGCATACGGTCGCCCGTTTCTGCAATAGTGCCGATATTTACGAAACGGGTTGAATTCGAATGTCCGCTTTTTTTAATTGAATCGATGATATTTTTTGCTGAGCCATAATTGATCTGCATAGCCTTTTCAGGGTGCTCATCGGCTGCAGGAGATACAAAGGCAGCAATGTGCAATACAATATCCGAATCTTTAACACAATCATAGACCAATTTGCGATCGAGCAAATTGCCGTATACTACCTTGATGCCTGCTATCTCTTCATATTCCTTCAGCTTTCTACGGCTGTTCTCGTTGTCCAAATCAAAGAGAAGCAGCTCACATTGGGCCAAGTCATTTCGCAGTAGCTTTAAGGTCTCACTTCCCATATTGCCCGCCGCGCCCGTGATCATAATCCGCGTTTTCTTCATCTAATTTTCACCTGCACCAGAATTTTATTGACAAATAACCCGTCTACCTTCAAGATACAGACACAGTGTCTATTTTACAACCAGCAGTTGATCATGAAACTGATGTAGAATAGACAGTCGAGGATGATTTGTCTATCCAAGCACAAATATTTTATATTCTGGGAGGAAAACGGGATGAATCAGCGGGAAAAGCTAACCCAGTTATTGCTGAAACAAAGTTTGATCAGTCTCCTTAAAGAGAAGAACATAAGCCAAATCAGCGTCAAAGAACTATGTACCTCTGCAGGCATCAATCGATCAACCTTTTATTTGCATTACGCCAATGCATATGAACTGCACACACAACTCGAACAGGATATCATCGACAACGCAAATAATTACCTGGAAAAGATAGAGGCAAATAACAATGCCAAGCTCTATGTTCTGGCTTTTTTAGATTACATTAAGAAAAATGATGAACTCTTCTCCGTCATGCTGCTAACAACGCCTAATAATACGTTGTTTTCCAAGCGTCTGCTCAATGCCATACTGATGAATATTGACGATCACCTCCAGCTTAGTGTACCTAAAAGTAAGAAACCGTTCATATACACATACTTGGTTAATGGAAGCTTAGCCATTCTCCAAATGTGGATTCAAGAACGATTTCTTGTTCCAAGCGATGAAATGGCCGACCTAATCTTCTCTTTGGCCGACCACTCCATGTTAGCTTTTAAATCCAAGGATTAACGTACGTATAAAAATTTGCCCTAAATTCATATTCTTTTTTTATTGCTCAGCACTTCTAATAGTTGAATAAGCCTGACCTTATCTTCAGGTTCCAATCTCTCAAGAATGGAGTTCAAAAATGTTAGACGTTTTTCATCTGCCTGCATCCATATTCCGTAACCTAAAGGGGTTAGTTTAAGCATAAGAGTTCTGCGATCTGAATTATCATATTCACGGCTCACATATCCGGCATTTTCCAATCGATTAATGGCAGCCGTCGCCGTACTTTTTTGAATAGACATTTCTTTTGCGACTTTTTTTAAAGATATATTCTCGCACCTCTGAATTACTGTGGGTGATGCAATCCCCGCAGCGGGCAATTTCATAGCCCACACTCCTCCGCTCCTACTGAATATCCATTTTATTATATATCCTGGAATTGATTCAGCTCCACTCCGGCTTCCGCTCCAAGGCCAGTCGTCGCAAACGGACATTCCTTCGGAGGTGAAGCACATTTGGACGCCGCCCCCTGCTGCTGCATAAGCGCTGGCCCCGATGCAGAACAGGCCTCAGGGATCTCGTAGCACCGGATTGTTGTTGTTCCAGGTTGCCCTGGCCTCCCTGGAACAACAACGGGTCCCGCGCCGTCCAGCGGCCAGTTCTGGCCCAGACGCACCAGTCCGTTCCCTTCATCTTCCAGTCCGCTCCCGAAGCCGATGGCTACGGAGAAGTCCGGGTTCGTATCCAACAGCTTCACGCCGAAGCCGTCGTATTGCAGCTGCTTGACGATGGCGCCGTCCAGCCCCACCACCAGTTGCGGTGTCCCCACCGCGTCGGTGATCATAGAGTAGCGCCGGTCCCCTTGTTCGAGACCCACGAGCAGACCATTCTCATCATAGAGATACGCTGTCGCTTCCCCCGATGGAGCGATGACCGCTGTAGGTAGCAACGGAGCCAGCATGTTGCGGGGGTGGTCCCTATCTGATCCTCCCTGCAATTCTTCGGCCAATCCTTCATAGGTGTAGCGGATGGTCTCGCTCCCCACGGTCGCCACCAGCAGCTTCCCATGTACACCGTACACGAAAGCATCCTCTCCCTGCCGATTCAGATAGCTGTTGTCGTCAAAGCCGTATACCGCCTCCCCTACACTTAGCAAGCGGTCTTGGGATCCGTAGGCTGCGGCCATTCCGTTGGCCCAGTCGCTTACGGTTCTCATCAAAGGTGTAGCGTTCGGTCCACGGAGTGCCTGCAGCATCCGTATTCACCAGCTCCAGCAACCCGTCCGTTGCCGTCATAGGCGTACTGGTAGCTTTCCACGTTCTGCCCCGCTGCACTGTCTTGCCGCTGAGCAGGCCCCGGACATTGTAGCTGTCGCTCTCCCGATACATCACCGTCCCGTCCATGTGATACACCGCGTCCTTCCGGCGTCCCAATTCATCATAGGTCACCGAGTCTTCCAGTTTCCCGTCCTGCCAGCCGCTGATACGGCACCCACCACCGCAGGTAAGGGCAAAGCCGCCCACCTGGGTCTGCTGCCCATCCTTGTTCCATCCCAGCTGCGTATCATGCACGACCGGTGCGCCATCCGCTCCGGCTAACTCGAGATGAATTCCTGACAGCATGGAGGCCTTGAGCGTTTGGTCCAAGTGGAATCCCAGCATCCCGAGCAACTGGAAGAAGCGATTCTTACGGTACTCCGTGATGCGCCTCGCCCGGGAGCTCCAACTACCCTTCACAGCCATATCCCACTGGACCCCAAGCGAAATCGAGGAGGAAGCCATCAAGCGCGGAGTGGTTTTATATGCCGTTTGGCAGCTATTAAACTATAATCCTTATTCAAAATCCCAAAGATTCACCAACGAGGATAACCTTTATTCTCCCCGCCGGTTTACACATTCTTGTTTGGACGATGTAAGAACAGATACAATCATCTGTTTTACAATCTCCGCAAGCACCATTGATCAGGCAGGGCGTTTTTTGCGGCGAATGTAAAAATGGGCTGGACGAACACGAACAGCGGTATACATTAATGGGGGCCGCATATGTTCTGGCTCTTATAACTGCGTCTTCAGCGGTCTTGCAAACCTTATTCATCCCAACGATAGCAATAACACTTTTCGGTCCAAAGGTAATCGCCGCTGTTCGATTGCCCACACTATCTATATTGACCAATATGCCATCTTCGCTAACGGCGTTAAAGCTCGTTAAATAGGTGTCGCACAAAAGAGATTGGCGCATGAGATCATAACGTTCCTCCATTGTTTGCGCTTTATCACGATCAGTGATCATATAGCTGCCTTGACGTACTCGATTAAGAAGCCCGATTTCCTCAAGCGTGACTGACCCACCCCATGATACCGAAGAATGTTCCGGAATAAATGATAGTGCCTTTTCTACAGCTTCTTTGGCGTTATCACAGTAATAAGCCTCAAACTTTCTGCTTTGCAGATTTTTAATAACCTTTGAGGCTAAAAGTCTATTTCTCGCTTTTATTGAATTTTCTTTCCCTTGCATTGTTTTTCTCCATTCTGACGTTAGAAAAGGTGACTAACTTCTTTTGTATTTATGATTAATATAGTATAGTAAAAAGAAAAAATATGTTGCACATGCAACGAGGAGTCTCTCATGAACAACATAGATTCCCTATGTCAATCACGTTTATTTTCGGAGATTTCCCCAAATGATATTCCCCAAATGCTTAAATGTCTGTCAGCCACACGGAAAGAATATGCAAAAGATGAGATGGTTGTCCGTGAGGGCGATTTAGTTGATGATGTCGGCATCATATTGCAGGGTAGCGCTCAAAGTACGAAATTGAGCGTCACGGGAAAACAAATTATTGTATCCCTCCATTATCCGGGTGGATATACCGCAGTTTTAACAGCGGCTAGCCGTGGAAGAAGATGCCCTATGTCAGTACAGGCAATAGAACCACTTGAAGTTCTGTTTATTCCTATCAAAAGCATATTGAGCCGTTGTACGAAGTTATGTATGGCACACGAACAATTACTTGGCAATCTTTTTGATAGTATCGCAGAACGAGCGTTAGAACTGCATGACCGAAATGATTGTCTGATTATGCCTACTATTCGGGATAAGGTCTTAACTTATTTAATAAGAGTCATGCGTGAAACTGGAACAGAAACTTTTACTATTCCTTTTGATAGAGAAGCGATGGCCGAGTATCTAGATGTAGATAGAAGTGCTTTATCCAGAGAGCTTGCATGGATGAAGCGGGATGGCTTGATTGACTTTTATAGAAACGAATTTAAGCTATTGCAAAAAGCAGTAGAAAAAGATTTTCACTCCGGCAAGCAGGGCAAGTGTATTGACACTTGACTCTTTGCTTGTTGGGAAGTGCCTTCCCCAAACCCTGCAGCTTCGGGCCAATTCGGCCCGAAGAAAGGTGCTTCGCACCGGATCCGGCTGCTGCGGTGTTCCTGGCTGGAGCCGGATCCAAAACTGGAAGAAGAAATTCTTACGGTACTCCGTGATGCGCCTCACCCGGGAGCTTCAACTACCTTCACAGCCATATCCCTCTGGACCCCAAGAAATCGCGGAGTGGTCCCTACCATTTCGACCCGTCAAGTCGGGCGTTTTTTGAAATCAGGCGGATCTTAAACAGCACCGGACTCGTGACTGGAGCATAATTTTATTTTGATGATCATCAAATCGGCAATAGTACCATGTTCCTGTCCACCGACATAACCACTATATTTTTAGCACAACAACCCCGATCAATTCCCCAATCCTATGAGTAATTCCACACCGTCCGGAGCATCAGCCATTCTTCTCTCGGAGCAGCTTCATCCGTCAATGGATGCTGGAACTTGCGCAGTTGGATGCAAAGGAGATTCATCGGCCGCATAAGCCTGCAGTTGTAGACCTAAAGACCTCCCGTTCACGCGCAATCGAGATTTACGGCCTCCTGCTCAAGTCCAGATATCATATTTTTGCATGGATACCCCAGGTAATTCGAATCGATAGACCCATCGCTCCGGGGCTATGTCTTTTGTTATACTTCCAAGTGAGGTTTCAAACCTTCTAGAATCAGGAATTTAATCGCAGCATCCTTCATTTCGCACGTAAATTCAAAACCCGCACAGAGGAGCGCAAAGACATGAACTTTTTCAAAAAACTGTTTGGCGGCAATGAAATGGGCAAATCGGAAGACGGTACCACAATTTACGGCTATGACGCTCCGGATGAGCGGCAGGTTACGCCTCTCTCCGAAATTTTGTACATGGAAGAATTAAACGAACATTTTAATAAAGTCTTTCCAAACCGAGAAACCGGCGTGTTCCATGAACTGATTTCAGACATCGTACATATTGATGTGAACATTATGGAAGCTACACCTGATGAGCCATACCGAGTGCTGTACACCAATGGGATGAGCGATCTGCCGATGACACTCCCACAGGAGATCCGTAAAGAGTACAAGCATCTTGAACGCTCGGAGCTGATGATGTTTTTGCCGGCGGACTGGCCGCTTACGCAGAAGGATTTTGAAGCGGAGGAGAACTACTGGCCGATCCGGCTGATGAAGATGCTTGCCCGGTTCCCGCATATGTATCAGACGTGGCTTGGATACGGCCATACCATCCCCAACACGGAGGATTACGAGCCATATGCGCCTAACACTGAGCTGTCCGGCGCGATCCTGTTTGCTCTGCCGGAAGAGGTTAGCACAGTCCATACGAAAGATGGCAATCAGGTTCAGGTTTATTTCCTGGTTCCGCTTTACCGGGAGGAAATGGAATTCAAACTGGAGTCCGGTATGGATGAACTGGTTGCCAAGCTGTCCAAGCTGCCCGGTGATTTCCTCGTTCTGAATCCGAATAGACCCAATGCTTGTAAATAACTGCCCGGATTAACGGGTTTGAAAACAGCTTTAAAAGGCTGAGCCTAAGTAATGGATATGACTTTGGGTTCAGCCTTTTTATTAGAATGTAAATCCCACGTGTAGCTCTAGTGTAGCAGAGCAGTCACTGCGGCAAATTTGGACTTCCGGCAATGCTCTGTTATAAGAAACCGCCCCTTTCGATTTCCGTTACTCAGTGACCGAAAAGTATCTCTCCTCTAAAGATATTCGACTTCTACCCTTGCTCACTAACTCCTTTGATCAGCTCTTCTACGCGCTTGGCTTAGTTTTAGATGATTACCTAATCGGCAATAGTACCATGTTCTTGTCCATCGACAAAAAATGGCAGCTGTTACTACCTTGTCCTTTTGCCGACCGGCTTTGCTGCCTATCGAAGGCCCGGATAACAAACGCGACTTTTTCGTATCATGGAATGAAACGCGAATTCTATCTGAAGTTGGTATTACTGTATTATGTAAAAATAGTGAAGCCTAAACTTAGGCATCTCGTTTACAGTAAAATACAATAGCTGCTGTAATAAAGATCAGTGTCCATATCATTGAAATACCTGTCCCTTGCATTGGTGTAAGGACATTTATTTCATCAGAGGAAGGTGGCATATACATATAATACCCTGCCGTATCCGGAAAATAGTTTTTAATACTAGGCAGAAAATCTCTCGACAATGGACTGACAATGAAATAATAACCAAGCAGTACCACTAAAGCAGGAGTGGTTCGTCTTAATAAAGCACCTATAGCTGCACTGAGAAGTGTGGTTAATGTTAGATAGCCTGTTGCACCTATTAATGTTTCTATCATTGTGTCTATTTCTATCCCTAGTGCTGTGTCTCTCATCATAATAAAAGTATATATTACACCTGATGCAGCAATAATAAATGCCACAGGCATGGTTATAATTGCTAATGCCAAATACTTCGAGGATAATTGGAGCCCACGCCAAGGTATCGTACTTAAAGTAGTTCGAATCTGTCCACCACTATACTCGGAACAAGCAGCTAAGATGCCAAGAATAATGAATCCTGCTTGAAGATATTCCATAGAAGCAAGTCCTATAATACGTTTATTTTCAAGTAACATCCCTCTCTCTAAATGGAGTACACTAATTTTCAAGTTATCTTACTATTTTGAAGAATAGTTAATAATCATGGCTTCTTGCGTACCTTCATCGTAAGCGATCCACAACTCATCTCCAACCTCTACACCATATACTGGCTCAATTGTCTGTTTAATGTGGTAGATAACTCCGTCTTTTTCTGCGGTAATATTGGCTAGCGGCCGTTCTCCCTTTGTTCCCTCAAAATGAACGGAGAGCACTTTAGCCGCGCCCTGCTTACCTTGAAGTAATCGGGTTTCCTTCTGTACATCGTCTATTTCCATGGCGACTGGAATGACTGTACCCACATTTACAGACAGGTTTTCTGGCACAAAGAGACTATTGGCTTTACGGATTCGGTCCGCTCCTCTAGAAATCATGACTTCTAGAAGCATGAGCTGCTTATTTTCAATGATTATGGGCATTTTCTGCATGTGGATTATTTCACCCTGCAGAGAAAGTTGGTCCGATGTCTTAACTCTTCCCACATTGCCATACCTGAAGATTCTCGCCATTCCCTGAATCAAAATAAGGTTCGCCCGTTCACCCGTACGATATTCAAATCCGAAAGGTTGAACGACCGGTACCGGATAATCGCGTCCTTCGGCTGTGAAGTGAAGCTGAAGGGCTTGTCCCCGGTTCACTTTTCCATATCGTTCGATACGGGTGAGGACCGCATCAATAAGTACCGGTTTCGACTCCTGCGCCGCATGTTTAAGATCCTCTTCTGTGATGAATACAGCCTTGTGTTTCTTTCGGTTGTAACTGATCGTTACTGTATCACCAATTTGAATAGGATTCAGATAAGAGATAACCTGTTTGATCTCAACCTCTTTCCTTCGACCTTCATCCTCGAACTGAACAATAAACCGGACCTGCGGCTGTTCATTCACATAGAGACCCGATTCCTGCATATCAATAATCCGGGCCTGAATATGCTGGCCAGCTCTCAATTTTTTCATCCTTGATCTCACTAACATGCGAGGGGCGATAGCGAGGCCTAGGAATGAGGCTATACTGATAAAGACCCAAACCGCCCAGTTAATAATGATCGCTCCACCTTGCTTTGCATAATTCCAGAAGCTTTGAAGCGAGACCTTGGTTTCGTCTTCTGTGACTATCCATCCTTTGACCTGATCGTTCGAAAAAACCTTAGCCTTTTGGATTCCCATATCAACATAACCTGCCGCAAGGTCTCCACCGCGATAGTAAAGGATGTCACTGCCCAATTGCTTGTGGAATTCAGTCTCGCTATTTTCCAAATTTTCGTAGGGCAGTTGCTCCAAAAGAAAGGTGGCATCTTGAAATTTTCCGGATTTCTCATTGAATACATACCCTATAACAGTTCCATTTAATTCATCTTCTGCCGTAGATCCGGCGATCAGGAGTTCCTCGTCATTCAACAAGAAAATACGAGCTTGATAAACCGGCTTGGGCGTAGGAACCGCAGTTCCCCATTGTTTCTCGTTCGCGTTATAAAATGTTGCTTCTTCAGGGTAGTTTCCATTTTCGCGTACCAGCTTGGCGTTATTGAAACCGAAGACTTTGGCGAAGTGAGCGCCAGCCCGATCCTGTGCAGCAAACGTCCCTTCATCCTTCTTCTCGAGCAGCACCGATAAATCACCTTTTTTGTCTAGTATCCCGCTGACTAATGCAGTTCTATCATCCTTTAAACTCACTGAAAACATTGGAACGGCCTGGTCGTTCTTAAAACTCCCATGCACTTCATCTACCCGGACAGGCCTGGCCGGAAGCAGACCCTTTTCGCCTAAATTCACTTTATCTAACTTTCCGTCCTTCACCTGAGCAACATACCATTCAGAACCTGGTGATTCCCCGGCTACAATGAGTCTGCCGCGCCAGGAATAAACACTTGAACTCCATGCGGATGGAATGTGCATCGTTCCCTGAGCCAACTCTTCAACCCCGCCTGTGGAGTGGAAGTAATTCAATTGCAGCCCTAATGTATTGTCATAGGTTGGGATGATGATTCCATCCTGCTGATAAGCCGCTGGCCCCAGTCCGGCTTGGAAATTGGTACGTATAGCAGTCTTTTTAATTATGGTTTCCGTACCGGTATCAAAAAGATATACATCGTATTGTTCACCAAACCGGTCTTCGTTTGAAAAGCCAATCAACTTCTTCCCCCCATCCAGCATATAGGTGCGCTCCAGGGAGGGGAAATAGTCATCAATGTTTTCAATATATCTTTTGTAATCGTTCCACATGAAAAAGCTTAACAATATTACTGGAATCAAAAACACCAAATTCGCGAGTGATAGCGCCCGCTTTTTTTTCATCCTGTTTCTCTCCCTTTAATTCATGTTGGTAGTATCGAACTATCCTCTCTATTTATTCCATTTTATAAATTTGGACAACAGTAATCAATTGATAGAGTAATTATACTGATAAAATCAAAACCACCCGTCAAACGGGTGGTTTGCTCTGAGGCTATAAAGGCATGCTTTACGAACATAAATATCTCCCCAATCATACATTCTGTTTAGGGCCGATGGCCTATCATAAATACTCTTTCTTTAATGCATCAATAATGTTTTCCTTTTTTACTTTTGCGCCGGAATATACAATCGCGGAACCGACAATGACAAATACGGCAACAATAGCCGAAAGAATGCTCATCCAAGGGAGGGTGAACCCGTAGCTGAATTTGTTGGCAAATGCCCTATAGATCAGATACATCACGACGAAACTGACGGGGAGCCCGAAGAGCAGCGACTTGACTCCATAAAAAATACTTTCATAGTTCATCATTTTCGCAAAGCCTTTTGGGGTCATGCCAACGGATTTCAGCATCGCAAATTCCCGTTTTCGAAGGGATATGCCCGTTGAGACCGTATTAAAAATGTTCGCAATGGAAATCGCTGAAATCAATACGATAAAACCATAAGAAAAGACAGACATCAATAGAATCTGTTGTTCTTCGCTTTTTCTGGATTGATATGAATTGGTGGCATTCAGATTGGTCTCATGCATCTCTTCGATTTCCTGCTGAGTTGTCATCGGTTCCGTACTTTTCAAATGGAGGTATGTCTGAACGCTAGCTATGTCCTCGTCGTCTGCCAATCGATTCATGACGCGCTCCGAAACGATGATATTTAACCCGCCTACTCCTATCGTGTTCATCCCCATAGGAGCTTGATCCGTCAAAGCGGCAACGGAAACTTTATTTATTTCCGCTTTTCTCCCATTATAGAAATTCATTAATTCGATGCTTTGGCCGACATTCGTATACATGGCCTTCGTCCGGACATATTTTCCCGTATCCATATCTTTGTAATGGATCGTATCCATCACGATCGCGGCGGGATGATCCGGATCCGTGAGCTGTTCGTAATCTGCGCCGACCGCTTTGGCATAGGCTTGCAGACTCGGATCGTTCAATGCATGGATCTTAATTTCGTAAGGATATTTTCCGTCTTGCAGTAAACTCTTATCGTTCTTAACCTTCTCTTGCAATTCATCGGCGATGAACGCTTCATCAACCCAAGCGTTCTTAGACAGCTCGTGAATCACGTTGTATTCCTTTACGCCATCCAGGGAGACAATCGATTGTAGCAGCCGGTCGTCTATTCTTTTTCCATTGCTGTACGATACTTCAATATCGTAATTGACGCCTTCCTGCGACAGATCCAGGGATTGTTTCATGCCGGTGGTAAAAAACGATACCGTTAAAAACAAAACGATGCTGATGACGAGCGAAAATACGATGGCATGATATCTCCGTTTGTTCCTTTTTAAATTTTTCAGCCCGATTTCCGCTTCAATGCCGAAGAGCTTGCGAATGAAATTTGACGTTTTTACGTCTTTGGCCGTAAGCTTTAAGTCGGTTGTTTGGCGAATCGCGTCCATGGCAGATAACTTGGAAGCTCTGATCGCCGGGAGATACGTCGAAATGAATATCGTCAACATCGAGACAACACAGACAATGAAGAGCGATAACGGCGTGACGATGAGTCTCATCTGTTTATGGGTCCATAATGCTTCTTGAATCATCGGGTTCATGAACCTAAAGATGATCCCAATTCCGGCAAGTCCGCACAGGATCCCAATGGGAATGCCGATCAAGCCAATGACGGCTCCTTCAAAAAGCACTGAATTCCTCTTCTGCCTTTTCGTAGCCCCCACGCTCGCGAGCATCCCTAAATGGCGGGAACGTTCCGAGACGGATATCGCAAAAGCATTATAGATGAGCGAAACCGAGCCGATCATAATGACCGCCATCAGAATCACCGCTAAGGAGTACATCATGCTGTACGAGGCTTTGCTTTTGGACAAGCCGTAATAATGAAGCAAATCGTTATTATATTGGACTGTCTCGATATGGTTCCTCTTCGCCAAATTTTCCGCATGAGCGAACAAGGACGGATTAACTTTCTGCAAGACCACCGCCGCATTGACCCGATCGTTTGCAACGATGATGTTTTCATCGATATAGCTAAGGACCGTATAACCCGGGGCCCAAGCTGTTTCCCCTTCGGGAGGTTTGATGAAGCCCACCACCGTATAATCCTTTGTCATTAAATGCTGCAATGTTTCGGTCAATATGCCGTCTTTCCTACGCAGCGATTCAGTCTGATCCAAGGGATTGCCCCCCCCTTGCTCGAATCGTTCACCTACACGAAGGGTTAGACGATCGCCGATTTCAACCTTCATTTTGGCGTTCGTTGCAACGGCTTCAGACATAACGATTTCCTTGTCCGTGTGCGGAAGACGCCCCTTGCTTAATTCAATTGGAAATTGCGTGAAACCTTGTGCATTATATTCCTTGATGAACAAGTACGGTTTATTAGGATTCTGTCCCCCTTCTAATGGGGCATAGCCAAGATCTCTTGAGATCGCAACGGTTTGGGCTGCGTCATCGCCCTGTATCGCCGCGAGCTGTTCTTTGGTTACATCTTGATATTGGACATGCCACTCCCCTGTATCCGCAATGGTTTGTCTGATCATCAAATCAGAAAAGGAAAAAACAAGCGTAGCGACAGCAGTCACCATGGCAACCGAAATGATGACGCCGATGATGGTTAATAACGTTCGTTTTTTATTTTGCTTCAGATGCCGGAGGGTTAGTGTATTGACAATGTTCATCGCCGGATCACCTCGTCTTTGGCAATCCTCCCGTCTTCAATCGAAATGATCCTGTCGGCTTGCAAGGCGATCCGTTCGTCATGCGTAATCACGATCAGCGTCTGATGATAGGTTTTATTCAACATTTTTAATAGATCGACGATCTCGCTGCTATTCTTGCTGTCCAAATTCCCGGTCGGTTCGTCTGCCAGCATGATCGCAGGATTGCCGATGAGCGCTCTGCCAATCGAGACCCGCTGCTGCTGTCCGCCGGATAACTGATTGGGCAGGTGGTTTAATCGATGCTGCAAATGGAGCGTATGCACAAGGCCATCCAGCTGCTTTTGATCTACCTTTTGTTTATCCAGCAAGAGCGGCAGCGTCATATTCTCCTCTACCGTCAGAACGGGAATCAGATTAAAAAACTGGTAGATCAGGCCGATTTGCCTGCGCCTGAAGATGGCCAGCTGCGTTTCGTTCAAAGCATACATGTCCGTATCCTCAACAAAAACTTTACCCCCAGACGGCCGGTCCACGCCGCCCAGCATATGGAGAAGCGTCGATTTCCCCGAACCGGACGGGCCGATAATCGCAAGGAATTCGCCTTTTTGGACCGAAAAAGAAACCTCGTCAAGCGCCTTCACCGCCGATTCGCCTGTGCCGTATATTTTAGATAAATGTTCGATTCTTAAAATTTCCATGGTCATAACTCCTTGCCCTGATGCTCAGTTCCAGAAATATTTCATCTCTCTAAGTCCAACATCCCACATGGCTATATTTCCCTCAATGGTTATCGTAAGCTCATTTGCCTGTTGGAGAAAAATTTCAGACATATACGACTCATGGCGTAGATAATCTGCAGCTGCGGACAGGAACTCATGTCCATCGACGGCAACGCTGATGCTGCCATGCAAATCCTTTTGATCGGGAATTCCATAATTCAAGGAGAAATACATCTCCTCCTTATTGTCTAACGTATATTTGTACGTTTTCTTGTTTTTGCCTTCGGCGCTATACACATTATATTGGGGTTCTACGTCTTGGCCGCCAATTTTGAGACGGTATCGTTTGGTCCCCGCCGAAGGATTTCCGGTGCTGTCTTTCAATTCGTTTATCGCCACAAAGGGGCCTTTTTCTTTGGTGAGCGCTTTGTCAACCAGCCCGAAGCTTCCCCAAATCCCGATCATAAGGACAACAATGGAAATGCCCGCAGCAGCAATATTTCTCCATACATTTTTTGTGCGAAAGCCAAATTTGTACGCCCCGAATCCGACTGCTGCGCCCAATGAGTTCTGAATAACGTCATTCATATCAAAGCTGCCGAGCAAAGTTAATGCCTGAAGGGTCTCCAGTACAAGTATGGAAAGGATAAACAATGTCATGAATCGAATAAAGCTGGTCCGGTATAACAACGGAATCAATATGCCAAAAGGGATGAAAGCTGCGATGTTCCCAAAACCCACAAGATCCATCACTGTAGGGTGTAGAAGATCCGATAGGCCCGGCAGCCTAAAAAAATCGTCCGGTAAAAAAATAAAGGTGTATTCGGTATTGTACTCTACAGTACCTGCTCTGCCGAAAGCGAGAAACATAAAATAAATAATAAAAAGGGTATAGAATAGGGTAATGGTAAAAATAATCTTCCGCTGTTGCTTCAAATGCATTGTCATACCTCCATAGTTTAGCTGATGAATATCATTTTATCTGTCTAAAATGACTTTCAAGTGACGATGGAGGTGACAATTCAGTCACTTTCGGAGTGCCGCTAAATCACTTGCTTATAAAATTTAATCCGAAACTGCGTCCCCTTCCCGCTCTCGCTCGTCACATCGATCACTCCATTCTGGCTGGCAATGATGCTGTGAGCCATCGCAAGTCCTATGCCGATGCTCCCTTCTCCGGCGTTTTTTCCTTTATAAAAACGTTTGAAAATATAAGGCAAATCCTCTTTCGGAATGCCTTTTCCGTTGTCAGCAATGACGATTTCGGTAAATAACGTGTTTTCGGAAAAGGTGATGGTGATTGCTCCGCCTTCATGCGTGTGCTCCACGCCGTTTTTCAAAATATTGATGACCGCTTCGACAGTCCAATTGAAATCGCCGGCAAAAGCGACGTCATCATCGCCCGCGATGGAAACCGTTTGTTCCTTAATATCCATCGGAATCATAACCGGCTCTAATGCCTTCTGGATAAGGTTTTTCACGGGGATTCGATCTTTTTTGAATTGGATAGTCTTCGCGTCCATTTTCGATAGTTTTAATAAGGAAGAAACAAGCCAATCGATGCGTTCAAGCTGAATACGGATATGATGGGTGAACTCCGTTCTTTTGGCAGGAGGCAGGTCAGGGGAGCTTAACAAATCCGCCATAACCTTCATGGAGGTGAGCGGCGTTTTGAGCTGATGCGATATATCGGATATGGCATCTGTCAGTTGAAGTTTGTCCCGGTGCAATAACGACCTGTGCTCCGATAACATGAGCGTCACTTTGTAAATATCATTTTTTAGAATGCTAAGCTCGCCTTCTTGATTATCACGGACGTCAAGGGAATCATTACCGTTGCTAATATCCCGCAAATAGACGGACAGCTTCTCTAGCTCGCGGTATCTCCATCTCATGAATAATAAACTGCTGCCAATAAGCAGAATGGATACAATGGTAACGAACACCGCCGCGACAGACGAAATGATAGCAGCCACAATGATCGCCGTTAAGCTAATCGAGCCCATGATGAGCAATAAAATCTGAATTTCCCGGTTACGCAGCATCTAATCACCGGCCTTATAGCCTAAACCGCGTATCGTTTTGATCAAAACCGGATGCCCTGGATCATCCTCCAGCTTTTCCCTGAGCCTTTTGATATAAACCGTTAACGTATTGTCGTTCACGAAGTCTCCGGCCACGTCCCAGATTTGCTCCAGAAGCTGATTCCTTGTGAGAACCTGTCCAATGTGGCTGCCAAAGATCAGCAATAAGCGATACTCTAATGCGGTCAACGAAATTTCGGCGCCGTTTTTATGCACTTTGCCTTCAAGAGTATTGATTCGGACATTGCCGATGTCTATGACCGATATGGTGTAGGGCGGCTTCTGGTATCTCCGCAGGACGGATTTGATCCGGGAGAGCAGCTCACGAACCCGAAAAGGCTTTGTAATATAATCGTCGGCTCCCATGTCAAGCCCCATCACGACATTGACCTCATCGTCGATTACCGTTAAAAAGATAACCGGAATGTCCCGCCGCTCTTTCACCATCTTACACAATTCATAGCCGCTTCCGTCCGGAAGCTGTAAGTCGAACAAGCATAAAGCGAACTGATCGATGTCTTCGGCGAGCACCTTTTTGGCTGAGGCCACATCATGGCAGAGAACGGTTGGATAACCATCCTGCTGCAGCGAATATTCGAGACCCGATGCGATCGTCTTATCATCTTCGACTAATAAAATGTTCATGTGCAGATCATCCTTACGATTGATTTTAAAGTTTTATTACGCTTCTCTCCAATGTAAGTATAAACTTTCGCAGCTAAGTTAGCCTGCTTTATTTTCTACAATTCCAGGCAAAACAAAGAAACCACGGCACCGAGTTCGGCACCGCAGTTCAATCATACTAGTGGATTTGCTTCATGAACGCTTTGAATGCTTCGGCGATTTCCTTGAATTTCGTATGATGCAGGTAATGGGAACCATCCATCGGGATCATTTTGCCCTGTGCGGATTGTTTGACCTGCTCCTCATGCAGCGGAATCCATTGCTTAATGTCCTCGTTATTCGCTTGCACGAAGAGAAGCAACGGCAATTCATGAGGGTAGGTGAGATGTTCCCCATTTTTGAAATTGGAACCGAGGTGTCTGAGCTCATCCATCATCGTTGAATTGACCGCGACTTGATTCGAAATCAAACGCATCTGTTCTTTGGTATGCTCATCGAATGCAAGCGACTTATATGGATCTCCGCTTACTTTTTGGAACAATCTCATCAGGCCTGATTTTTGAAGAAACTGCATGGATTTCAAAGGCAATTTGACATCCATGCCGGGTTGATTAGGAACGCTGCTATCGATGCCGACAAAAGCAAGAACTTCATCCGGATAGGCATTCACATAGGACACTCCGTAAAGTCCTGTGATGGAATGTCCCATCAGAACGTAATGGTCAATACCCAGCTGCTGCACAGCTTCGTGAATTTCGCTGACGATATTCGCTGTTGTTCTTTCCTTCTCGGTTTTGTCGCTTAACCCATAACCGAAAGGTTCGATCGCTACGACTTTGTAATTCGGAGACAATTCATCGATCAACAATTTGAAATCAAGCGCAGGCGACGGGGTTCCTTGCCCTGGAAGGAGGACGACAGTCTGTTCGCCACTGCCTTGAATGAGCACATTCATTTTTTTTTCATCCACATTGACATACTGGCCATACGATTCAATTTTCTTTTTCTCGAGCCCGTTACTGATTACATTAACGACAAACACGATGCCCATGAACAGCACAAGCGCCCCGAGAATACCTCCAATTATTTTTAACCATAGGTTCCGCTTCTTGCGGTTTTTGGTCCCGGTTTTTTTTATTTCCACCGTTTTTGTCACGTTCATCTTCTCCTGTCCATATTTCTGTAGAGCCGCATTGGCGACATATTTAAAGTGTAATCAAGCAAGATGTCCCCTTCGTGACGGCATTATGAACGGAATATGAACAAGCACAAAAAAGGAGGCGTTACATCCGAACATAGCTTTGGAAATCCTGTATGTGTTTCATGTGCAGATTATCCTAATGTCAGATTAACGCTCAAAAATTCAATTATTTATTTTATTCCGTCCGTAAATTCCCTTATTTTTTTAGAGATTTCTTTTGGATGGGAACGATATAAATAATGTCCCGCGTCCAATAAGACCATTTCCCCATGTACAGACTCCGCTATTTGCTTCTCATGTTCGGGGATCCATTGGTCCGTCACAGGGTGATTCGCTTGGACAAAGAATAGGACAGGTAAATTGGGAGGAAAAGTTAGCTGTTCTGCTGCCTTAAAGTTGGAATACATGCTCACTGCCTCATTTAATTGAGTTGTATTATACATATTTTTGTGTATCATAATGTTCAATTGTTCTTTAGTGTGTTCATCATAGGGCAGTCCCTCATAAGGATCAGCACTCAGTTTCAATTGTAAACGGGCGAAGCCCAGGTTGCGGAACCATTTAATCTGTTCTGTTACTGACGAATCAACCTTCTGTTCACTCAGCGATGGAACACTGCTATCCAGCCCGATAAACGCTCTCACTTCGTCTGGATATTGGTTCACATAACCCAGACTATAGAGCCCCGAAATGGAATGACCCATGAGAATATAACGATCTATATGGAGACTTTGCAACGCTACATGAATTTCACCTACGATATTTGCTATACTGCGCTCCTTCTGGGTTTGATCGCTCAATCCGTAACCAAAAGGTTCAATCACGACGACTTTATAATAATGGATTAACTCTGATATAAGTGGCTTAAAATCAAGTACAGGCGCCGCTGTTCCATAACCAGGAAGAATCACAACGGTTTCTTCACCTTGACCTTGAATGGAAACATTCATCTGTTTTCCTTCTACTGATACATGCTGACCGTATTGTTCCAATCTTTTTTGTTCTGAATGACCGCTGATTTTATTGACGGTATACACGATGGCGATAAACAGTAGGATGGCTATAACTACTGCGGCGATTACTTTCAGAAAAATATGTAGCACTCTCTTTGTTTTTGTACTACTCTTTACTTCCTTTCCTACGGGTTGTGTCAAACTCGTCAGCTCCTCTTGTTATCTCTACAATGGCCTTGCGGCTCCTAATGCAAGTCTAGCAAACCAAAATGTCCTCTCTATGAATGCAATATGAATGGAGCATGAACAAAGTTTTTCGGCAATCGGTACAAGTTTTTGTCCCGCGACAATTTGGTGTCATACACTATATTTAATTTGCGGGGACAGGAATATACCATTGGAAACTTCCGAAGCACTGATGGAAATGGGGTTTGGGATTTGGGAAGGACGCGTTCACGCTGACGTTTTCCAAAGGGACCAAGTTCTTGTCACGGGCATAAGGCAAGAACTTGGCCCCTTAATATTCTCCTTTAATTAAAGGTTTCGAATGATTATACCTTCTGTTCGATCGACTTTTCCTTCGTTTGTCTGATGCGGAAATTTCCTGACAAGTACAATCCGAAAAGCACGACAACGGTAGCTGCGATCGCGTACCAGGTTATCGGCTCACCCAATATGATAGCTGCCAGAATATAGCCCATGACAGGATTTAAAAGCAGCCAGTTATTTGCTTTGATGGCATCTTGCTTCAGTAAATAAAACCAGAGTCCCATACTAAATATGGAGAGACCGAAGACGGACCAGATCAGATATTCGACTAGATGAGCATCCAGACTGACCGGCTTTCCAGCCTCAAGGAAAAATGCTGGAATCAATAAAATCACACCGCCAATGAATACCTGCCACGCGTTGATCACAAGATTAGGCAACTGAAGATTGGCCTTTTTAAAGACGAGACTTCCAACAGCCATCGAAACCATCGCCAAAACAAGTAATAAAATGCCGCTTAAGGTGGCATGACTGTTCGCCAATAATGGGTAGGTTGCGATGAATAGACCTATGGCGGAAACAGCCATACCCATCCATTCTTTTGCACGAATGTTTTTCCCCATGAAGATTAGGGAAAAAAGCGCAAAGACAAAAGGATTTATGGGTAGAAAGAGATTGAATATCCCGGCGGAAATGGTTTGAAGCGCTAAGTTGCCCAGACCAACAAACAACGAGGTATTTAGCAAACCCAGAAGCAGTAAAACGCCCCACTCTCTTTTGTTAGGTAAAGGGTATTTCCCTTTTCTAAATCCATAAATAAAGATCAGCAGCAGCACCCCGGCGATCAGAAAACGTAATGTCGCTAATGTTAATGGAGACGCTGAGAGCAGACCAATTTTCATGATAATGGCTCCCGAAGAATATAAAACCGTGAAAAGTAACCCAATGAATAACCCTTTCCACTTCATAACTCAACATCCTTCTCTCTGTTTATTTTGTGCTTTGCAGATATTAAGACATATTGCTTTGATGTACCTACACCTCCTTATCATGTATTTTCTATATCTGACCATCGATCAACCATGATCGAACTATGCCCAAATGAATTGAACATAACACGGATTTATAATAGGATATATATATAGGTTTGAGAAGTACGCACAATTTTATTATATAGTATCAATTATTGAACTATTGGGAGGGATAAGGAGTTTGAGCGATCGTAAACATAAGAACAGTGTGATTCCAAATACAGAAGGGTGTCCTGTTGAAACAACTCTGGAAGTTATCGGGGGAAAATGGAAAGGTATTATTCTCTATCACCTCATAGAAGGTCCGAAAAGATTTAGTGAATTCCGCCGCCTCTACCCGGGAATTACACAGTTCATGCTCACACTGCAGCTTCGGGAGCTTGAGCGGGATGGCATTATTCACCGCGAAGTATATAAACAGGTACCACCTAAAGTGGAATATTCGCTGACTGAATTCGGAAAAACATTGGAACCGATCATTTTATCCATGAAGAGTTGGGGAGCAACTTATAAAAATAGAATTGTTGATACTCGTTTACAATCGCAGGATACTGAAGAGGATGGTCAAAATAGCAAAAGCGATGGCTAAACGACTTTATTAAAAATCCAGTCATGAGAAAATACAATTCAAAACTAAGTAAGGTTGTGACTTCCAAGAGCTCGGGGCACTTCCGATAGAATCGATGCTGCCTTGCTCTTTCGCGGATCATCAGATATACGAACAAAAGCAGTCTGCCCTAGCTTAAGGGTGGACTGCTTTTTGTCGTCATCACACTAATCCTACCTTATCGTTATGCTATGTCTTCCCTTTATCAATTTTGTTCTCACTTTTCTTTCTTGTTTATCTACCCCAAATTAATCTCCCGGATCTTCTCCAGCGCCACTTTCGGTTTTCGGTCTTCGGTCAGCAGGCCGTTCACCTCATGCTGCACGTCCGTAATCTGCGTATAACAGTAGCCGGATATAAACGGAATGGCTTTAATCGCTCCGGTTATGCTGCCAAACCGTTCCAGGAAAGCCTCCTCATTATCCACCTGATTGCCGTATCCCCAGCCATGCCCGCTTTTGAAAGCAATCCCTCCATACTCGCTGATGATAATCGGTTGGCCTTTATAACTGTAGCCTTGGGCGAATGCAAATTTCCACTCGTTGTACGTACCGCTGCTGCCCGTAATCGAGTCTTTATCCTTGTATGTTTTGTACAAATCTTCGCCCCGCTCCACATAATCATGAAGAGTTAAAATATCAGAAATGGTGTGCTCCCATCCATCATTGGTGATGACTGGACGATAAGGATCGATAGATTTGGTCAAATAATAGATACCTTCCGTAAATTTTTGCTGACGGTCGTCATGGATAATATTCTGAATGCCCCAGGATTCGTTAAAAGGCACCCAGGTAATAATGCAGGGATGATTGTACTGCTGCTGCACAACCTCAATCCATTCCTTAGTAAAACGCTCCACAGCCTCATCGTTATATTCAAAAGCGGCCGCCATTTCGGACCAGACCAGCATTCCTTTGACATCACACCAGTATAAGAACCGCGCATCTTCAATTTTCATATGCTTGCGTAAACCGTTGTAGCCCATCTCGGCAATCGCCTCGATATCTTCAATCAGCGCCTCTTCGGATGGAGGCGTCAGATGACTTTCGGTCCAGTAGCCCTGATCCAGAATCAATCTTTGGTATAGGGGAATATTGTTCAGCAGGATTTGTCCGTCTCTGATCGAGATTTTGCGCATGCCGAAATAAGAGCCCACCCGGTCGATTTCCCGGTCTCCATCGTACAGTACAAACTCCACATCAAACAGATTGGGATTGCCCGGCGACCAGAGGTTTTGCAGCCAAGGTCCGTTGATGCCGCTCATCATGCCGGTTTCCACCGTCAGCCAGGCTCTGTCCACCGAAAGGCTCAGCTTTCTTACCGTTTCGCCTCTAAATGTAATTTCCGCCTCCAGCCGGAGATCCTTTTTGTTTTTCGTACCGTTAAAGCGGAAGTCAAATTGGATCATTTGACGGTCGATGTCCGGCGTCATTTTTACCATATCCAGACAGGTTTCATGGACATGTTCGAGCCAGACGCTTTTCCAGATGCCTGTCGTCTGCACATAAAATGAATCATGATTCCGTCCGGCCCAGCGCTGCTTGCCCCGGGGCTGCAGACAGCTGTCGCTGTCTTTCACTTTTAGTACAATTTCATTTTCGGCGTCTTGCTTAAGCAGGCCGGTAACATTAAAGGAAAACCGGGCGTACGCCCCCTCATGCTCCCCCGCAAAACTGCCGTTTACATAGCAGGAGGCTTTATAATCCACACCTTCAAAATGCAGGATCGTTTGTTTCCCTTCCGCCTCTGGAGAAAGTGTCACTTTTCTGCGATACCAGATCTGCGCATGGAATTTCTCTTCTCCGATCCCGCTCGCCTGAGTTTCATAAGTAAATGGAACGTTTATTTTATGTACGGCCGGAAAATGATCCATAAAGCGTTCTGCAACACCGGCTTCCTCATCATCGAAACAGAAATCCCACTCCCCGTTTAGATCCAGCCACTGGCTCCGTATAAATTGGGGCCTCGGATAGTTTTTTATATAAAATTTCGTAGCTGCTGTGGGCATCTTAGCACCTATCCTCTCTCTGATCACTGAAGTATACTCTGTATTTCCTATCACAGATTACTATCTTGTTTTGAGAAAGAAAATGATTTATCCTATCCAATGACTGATCTATTATCCTTTTGAGGAGTGGAAATCACTGATACATCTAAAGCGGTGCGGTTATAATGTGATTCATCCGGAAGGCTTTACTGTAGACCGACCGGACGGCTCCGGGGATTACGTCTTTTTATTCTTCCGGAGCAAAATGGAGCTTAGGATTCAATCGCAAACTGTGTTTGTAGAACCTAATACCTTTATTATTTTTAACAAAAACAGCCCCTATTTCTACCAGCATGCCGAACAACCTCTGGTCCATGACTGGTTCCATTTTGAAATGGAGGCTGCAGATGCTTTTTTTGCCCGGCTGAATCTCCCTCTGGATACCTTAATCAAAGCTTACGACCCCTTCTATATTTCCAGAAAAGTGAATGATATTCATTGGGAGAATCTGCAGAACGGAACCTTCCGAAATGAGATCATCGACTATACCATTCGTTGCCTGTTCATGAAGCTTAGCGATATTCGAAATCATCTGGAGCCACATAATCAGATTAGTAAATACTATGATCAGTTCCTGAACCTGAGGAATGAAGTATTCAGTTCTCCTTCTACTTGGTATACTGTCGAGTTCTTGGCGGACAAGATGAATATGAGCCGGTCTTATTTTCAGCATCTGTACAAACAAATCTTTGGCATATCTGTAATTAACGATATCATTCTTAACAGACTAGGTTATGCCTCCTATTTACTGAAGAACACATCGTATGCGATCAGCCATATTTCTGGTATTTGCGGTTATGAGAACGATGTGCATTTTATGCGGCAATTCAAAAGGTTCGTAGGACTAACTCCAAGTGAATACAGAGAAAGGTCTGACGTTGGGCAGTAATTTTCTTCTCCTCTCCCATATCTTTATAGCAGTAATATTATCTTTTTATTCTCGGCAGAAGTGCCGCCGGAATTAGTGCCAGTGCAGAGAAGGCTACCGACCAGATAAATGCATGATCGAACGCAACAGCTACAGCTGCCGGGTCATGTAACATGACCGAATTATACTCGTTCTGCAAAATAATAGCGATAACCGATGCGCCAAAAGCGCCGCCGATTTGCTGCATAATCCGGGTGGTGCTGCTGGCATGCGGGATTTGTTTTGATGACAGGCCAACATAAGCGGAAGCCATGACCGGCAGAAACACAGCCCCCAGTCCTGCTCCCCGCACGATCAAAGCTGCGCTCAAATAATAATAGCTCGTATCGGCGCCAAGCTGTGTAAATGGCCATGTTCCAAGCAAGGTAAGCATGGTGCCTACAAGAACAACGGGCCTCGAACCAATCTGGTCCGTTAGTTTGCCGGCAAGCGATCTTGTCAGCAGCATCCCGATCCCTTGCGGCACGAGCAGCAGACCGGATATAAGCACGGATTCGCCGCGGACTTGCTGGAAGTATAACGGCAGCAAAAGCATTGCCCCGTAGGTGGTCAGGCCGGATAAAAAGAGCAGAATCGAAGATACGGCTAAAGAACGCACGCGGAACAGCCTGACATCAAGCAATGCTTCTTTTCCTTTGCGAAACGCATAAACGACAAACACTGCCAAAAGCGCTAATCCCGCTAGAACGGGAACGAGAACAGCGGCATGGCCGAAACCGTGGTTGGAGCTTACTTCTCCAAGACCGTAAATAATGAGAACGATAGCCGGGGAAAGCAGCATCAGTCCCGGCAGGTCCAGCCGCAGCGTGCGGGTTCCGCGCTCTTCATTAGGCAGCCCCTTCCACGCCATAATGATGGCAACGATGCAGATCGGAATATTCACCAGGAAAATCCATCTCCAGCTCAGATGATTAATGATGAGGCCTCCCAGCACTGGTCCCAAAATCGGACCAAGCAGCGCCGGCAAACCGACCGTGGCCATCATTTTGCCCATGTTTTCCCCTCTGAAGGCGCGTACTCCCAAGGTCTGCATAATTGGCATCAGCAATCCCCCGCCGATCCCCTGTATAGTACGGAAAAAAATCAGGCTCTCCACGTTCCACGCCAAGCTGCATAGAACAGAACCAAGCAGGAACATGCCAAGTGAAAATAGCCACATAGGCTTGCCCCCAAATCGCTCCACCGCCCAGCCCGTAATGGGAATGACCATGCCAAGCGCAAGCAGATAACTGGTCATAACCCATTGGATTGTCGACACCGAGGTACTAAATTCCCGAACCAGCGTATCAATAGCAACATTGGTTATCGTCGTGTCGAATAGCGGGGCCAGCATCCCGACCATTAGAATCCACATCATTTTCTTCGCGGCCGCCTGCTGTTCAGCCGGTTCAAGCGTTTCGGAGCTTTGTTTCTGCAAGTTGAAAACCTCCCTTTGATTGCATAAATAAGATACTTTAAGTTTCTTATTTGCATTTATGATATACTATCGCTATATGAAACGCAACGAATTTTTTTAAGGAGTATGTGAACAATATGTCCAATTCTCAAGATCAAAATAAATTGAAAACCAGACGCAGAGGCAAAGAACTGGAAGCGGCTATTCTACAAGCGGTACGGGAAGAGTTGAAAGAACGGGGATATGCTAATCTTACGATGGATGGAGTGGCGGAACGGTCCGGAACCAGCAAAGCCGTACTTTACCGGCGATGGGCCAACCGTGCTGAGATTGTACTCGCGGCAATCCGGGAACGCGTGCCCCTGCCGCTGGAGGAGGTACCCGATTACGGGAATCTGCGGGATGATGTTTGCGGCGTGCTAAGATCGATGAACCAGAACAACATCGAAGTGATGATGAAGGCTTTTTACGGGCTAGTAACGGAAATCGGGGCCATGCCGCTTGCATCCTTAATATTCCCCGAAGGACGTGATAACAGGACAATGACAATAGTGCTGCAGCGAGCCGTAGACCGGGGAGAGGTGTCGGCTGAAGCCATTACCCCCCGGATGCTTACTTTGCCAGCAGATTTGGCCCGCCATGAGTTAATCCTTTATAATAGGCCCATGTCTGAGCAGACGATTGCTGAGATTGTGGACGAAGTGTACTTGCCACTTGTGATAAAGCGGTGATTCCCACTTCCGATCCTCTTAAATAACAAAGAAAGCTTCAGTCCTTAAAAGAAAAAAAGACGCTAACATAGCGACTTTCGACGGGATTATCTTATTTGAATGGATTGGCGGTTTGACGAATAGGGTTCATTCACTTTTTGGGTCCGCAGCCTTATCTTGCTCTCCCAGTACAAAATGTTGGATGCAATTGGCCAGTTGCTCCGCATGAGTAAGGACAAGCATATGATCGGCCCCTTTGATTTCGGCAAATCTAATCGCAGGTACACGCTTGAAATGCTCGGCGATATTATATATATCCGGCCATTCGATTGTTCCTTGTATAAATAACGTACTTGCTGCAATTTTCTCTAACCGTTCAATCGCAGGCGGCTCCGGCCACAGGACCTCAAAGCTTTTCCACTCGGTAAATACCCTTACCATATAGTTAGTATGCATTTCACTCAGAAAACTCCGCTGGGGGCTGGACATCGTAGCCCGATAGTTCGGTCCGGCTAAGGACAACTCCACAAGTTTTGGAATATCGGGAGCGGCTGCATTCACCGATGTCATATAATTGGTGAATTCCTGCGAATATACATACCCCGATAATGAAGGGGCAATCACCACCAGCTGTTCAACCATGGAAGGATATGATAACGTAAAATCAGTCGCAATCTGCCCGCCCATGGAATGGCCGACAAGCGTAACACGATCAAGGCCGAGATGTTCGAGAAGTCTGCGCAAATCCTCCACAAGTGAAGTCGGCTCTAGCATTGCAGGCGAGCGGCCGGTTCCTCGACCATCAAAGGTAATGACCTTGAAGGATCGCGCCAGTTCCGGCACCATATACTTCCAGACCCTTGAGTCGACACCTCCCGAGTGAATCATGACGATTGGGGAGCCATCCCCTTCGATTTCGTAAAAAAGATCCACGTTGTCTTCCTCCTTTGGTAATAGTACCCTGGTTATCATTATAATTCCGGGTTGGAGGCCTGTGCAACCTGCACCTATCATTATTTTAATCAAAAAGGAGAAGCGTATATGATTGGACCAAGAGAAGTTACAAGAGAAGAAAGAATGAACATCGCTAATGTAATAGCAAAACAATTGTTGGATAAATACGGTGCAGACGTTGAAGCTATTGGTATCTATGGTTCGTTAGCTAGAAAAACAGATGGTCCATTTTCAGATATTGAAATTAAATGTGTATTAAATTCTGTAGAAGACGGTTTTAGCTATGAATGGACATCAGGGGATTGGAAAGCAGAAGTAAACCTTGATAATAAGGAAAATATGGTGGAAGAGGCCACTACCGTAGAAGAAGATTGGCCCCTTACTCATGGACAATTTTTCACTATACTCCCCATTTATGATCCAAAGGGATTTTTTGAAGAGCTAAGACAAAAAGCAGGTTCCGTGGATAACACCATTTTTAAAGAAGCGGTTTGTAAAACATTAGTTGAGGAAATGTACGAATACATTGGTAAATTGAGAAATATAAAAATTCAAGGACCCGAAACATTTTTGCCTGCTTTGGCTATAAAAATTGCAACCGGGGGTGCGATGATTTTAGGTTTACATCATAAACGATATTTTACGACATCAGCTCAAGTATTGCCGGAAGCTTTACAATTCTCAGATCAGCCGAGTGGGTTTGATGAGCTTTGTCAGCTCGTGATGTCGGGCCACCTCTATGACTCTAAAAGGATATTTGATGCATGTGAAGACTTTTGGAATGGTTTAATGGACTGGTCGGAAGAGCATGGTTATATTATTAATTATTCTAACTGTGTACCCTTTTGATTCGTAAATTCCAAATCCGGCTGCAATTTCGTCCGCAGAGCATACAGCATTAGGGCACCAACAAGGAAAGCGACAGCATCCGAAATGACGAGCGACCAGACCACTCCGTGAAAGCCGTTCATTCGATTGGCGATATACAACACAGGAATCAGAGTAATTCCTTGAATAATTGACATGATAAATGCGGCGGTTCCTTGCGCTGTGGCTTGAAAGATCCCCGTAAACAACGTGGTCATTCCCGTAATGAACAAGGATAAGAATGTCACATGCAGTATGTAGCTGCCCATTTCAATTAATTGCGGATCATTCGTAAATAAACCGATTAAGTGGTCGGAAATCAGATAGACGATAACGCCGAACACGGCTGCTAAACCTATAATCATTTTGATCGTGAATTTAATGGTATGCTTCATGCGTAATTTATTCGCTGTAAAAGAGAAAGCAATCAACGGCACGACTCCTTCGCATAAGCCCATTAGAATACACTCAGGAAATTGCAATAAACGTGATGAAATTCCGAACCCCGCTATGGCCTGCTCCCCATATTCAACGAGAAAATGGTTAAAGATGAGCGACATTGCACCCATGAAGATCCCCATAACAAAAGCAGGGACTCCGATCTTAAATACATTGCTCAGGATGTCCCTGGTAAGCTTAAACCATTTTGCAGAGACCGTTAAGAATTGGCTCTTATATTGAATATGGTAAGCATAGAATGCACTTGCAACCATATTAGAAATAACCGTAGCAGACGCAACGCCAACTACACCCCAATGAAAGACGAAGATAACTAGCGCGTCTAGAATAATATTCAAGACAACGCTGAGAATCATGCCGGTCATCGATGTGATTGCTGCACCCTCTGAGCGGACGATATTCTCCAGCGTGAAGAATAATACGACGAATGGTGAACCGATGAGCATAATCGTGACATAATCTTTGGTATATCCAAAGGAGTCGGGCGTTGCCCCGAGACCATGAACGATTGAATCGATCAACGGGAGACCAACGGCTATTATAATAAGACCAAGAATTAAACTGCTGTAAAAGGCAAATGCAGACACTCGCTTTACATCATCAGCTTCTTTCTCTCCCAGCAGACGGGAGATGAAAGCACCGCTACCGACACCAATCAAGTTACCCAGCGCCATAATGATCGCGAATAACGGCAAGGTTAGTGCCAGTGCGGTTAACATGGCAGTATTACCCAGTGTTCCAATAAAAAAGGCATTCAAAATGGAATAGATGACACTCATCGACGTGCCTAGCATCATCGGTATAGCGAAGTGAGCTACGGCTTTTGCGACCGGTGCTTTTTCAAAATAATGGAGGTTTTCTGTATCCATACGGGTCACCGCTTTCTTCTTTTGTATTTCGTAAGCCTGAAAAAAGGCGCAAGAAAATAAGGGCGCTGCTTAACAGCTTGTGGATAAGGCAGCGCCCCTGCTGCTTATTGATATACTCTACTTACTTTTCGTCCGGGTCATTTGAGTTGTCCGGTGTCGAATTTCTCCCGTCGCTAGGCCAGCCGAATCCGTGCATGCCGTAACCCTGACCCTGACCTTCCCCTCTAAACCCAGGGAATCTTCCGCTAAAGCGTTCGTCCCCTATATTTTCCCACATTCTGGTCATTTGTCCGCGCATGGACATTAACCGTTCAAATTCCTCCGGACCCAAACGCTCCTTTGCAGCTTCCATCCAGATCGCCATTACGTCACGCTCTGCGTCCGTTCCAAGTTCTTCCTCCAAAGTCGTAATGATGCGTACCAGGTAATCTCCGAAAGCAGCCTGCTCTTCTGGCGATAGGCGGGAAAATATGTTACTGCTGTCTATTCCGTGTTCCTCTTCCTCTTGACCTTTTTGCGTCAGATAAATTAACATAATGCGTTTATCCGTTTCTGAGGGTTTACGGGTGATGTATTCGGCTTTCTCCAATTTTGCAAGCAATTCATTGAGGGATGATACACGGATGCCCAGCACATAGGATAAATCTTTTGTGCTGATACCGTCTTTCATCCGGAGAAATGCCAGGATCCTGCCTTGCCCGCGTGAAGTGTCGGCCATAGGACCAACAGCGGCGTGGGTTTTTAAGTGCTGCCTTTGCAGCAGCCACTGCAGTTTCGCGAGTTTTTCGTACAATTCAGTATTCATGCTCACCATGAAATCCTCCTCAATTAGGTTTATTGGATTTTCTTATGGTACCTGTTGATCATATTGTGACGGTACCTGTTGATTCGTATTATAACGGTACCTGTTTGATTTGTCAAAAATTTTTTACAGGTGCCGTTAAATTATTATTACCCGTAGGTCGAAGCAATAAAAAAAGCCCTGCATCTCTGCAAGGCATTTTCAACATCAATGTATTCATAACGAATTGATTAGTAATCAACACCGTGATTCAGCGGAACCTTTAGCTGCTGTTCGGCTGCAAAGGCTGTTACTGAAAAACTACTAATTAGAACCGCTGTGAATAGTACTGAAAGAAATGCCTTTTTCATTTTTTAACACTCCTTCTAAAATAGATTTTAACTGCAGCTTATACACCTGTTCGTGATCAGTGCTTACGAACTCCCTAAATGACTCGAAGAGCGCTGTCAGCTTTTTAAAGGCTGTATTGTCCTCAAGTTTCACACTCGATGTCAAAGCTACCAGATTTTTTTCTGCTGCACCACGATAATCACCTTGCTTATATTTATAAAGAGAAAAGAGATACAAGTATTCCGTGTAGTATCTGGCCGATGTACTATTGTCTGGATTGCTTTCGATCTCCTCCAGTTCCTTAGAAAGATCTGCCAAGACCCATTCAATGTACAGATCTTTTTTTATTGCGCATTCAAGTATCGTTATCATTCCAGCGACAAGTTCTCTTCGATGCTGTTTCAAATACTGCACGTATTCGCTAAGAACCGAATGCCTTCCTTCCATCAAGTCTACTGTATACGTATTGCCTGAAGCGAAGATCCTGAAGTCGTCGATTATATACTTCTCATTCTCCTCAACCCCTCTCATCCAGGAAAGGTCTGTGTATTTCTCAATACAGTCCCTTGATAGCTTATATTGTTTCAATTTTTGATAAGCAACCCCCTTGCAGAGTTGTGAGTATCCAATGTAGTAAATCAGAGGTCTGCTATGAGAGGTTTTTTTTCTTGGTTGTTGTAACTGGTAATGATACAGTATGGCAGATTCTTCATAGAGTCTGTCTGCTAGTTTCAGCATATTAGTCCAATCTTCATTGGAAAACGCTAGTTTCAGCATTTTTGCTAAAGAATCAATATCATCAATGTGGCTCCAGTCCCATTCTCTCACCTCAAACCCTCCCTATATTCCATATATACCAGAATATACCTTATCTGTCCGATGGTCAATTACAAAATGATGCATTTTGTTACAATGAATAGAATTCAAGTCTATTGCCTGAGGGTAGCAAACGACCAATAACTTCCATCCCGCCGCCAACTTCGGCTTGGATGTGTTCAAGCTTTTCTTCTGCCGCAGAAAAAATTACCGCTGTCGACGGACCTCCTGAGGCATTCAGTTTTTCTGTGATCCCTGGAACTGCCTGAAAACTGCAGCCGTTCAACTCAGCCAGAAGTCCTGCCTCATACCCGGCCCCCTTAGAGCCGACCGGATGAATCTCATGCACCTCAGGCGAGGCTACAAGTGACTGCAGCTGCCGGATGCTGCATCGTCTACCCTCTTGTTCCAAGACTGCGCTGCCTATCAGCGGTTCCCCCAACATAACCACACAGTCTCCGGCAACCGACCGCATCAGCTTCAGCCGTTCCTCATCGGCTTCCCCGATTACGGTAATCCCTACGCCGGTCTGGCATGATTTGAAATTGTCTTCCGTACTGCCGTTCAAATGAGCCTCCGTGAGTCCGGCTTCGTCCAGCAGCCTTTGTACCCCGCGGATAATTTCGCTCCCTGTGGGGTACTTTTCCACAGCCAGGGTATCCACTACGGTAAGAATGTCCGCACCCACAGACAAAACTTCCATAACCGCAACCCTGGCTGTATAATAGCCGACTATATCCGGCGGAGTCTGCACAGCATCCATTGGCTTGTTCCCGATACTTGCACTGGAGTCACAGCCTATGACCAATAAGCGGCTTCCCGTTCTCCGCACTAACGTTAAATCACGAATTTTTTGTATTACTGGTTTCAATTATTGGAATCCCCCTGACAATATTTCAATATACCCTTCCGTTCCATTTAAGCGGATTCGTTGCCCGTCTTTGATCAGTTTGGTGGCATTTTCCACCCCGACAACTGCTGGCAAGGCGTATTCACGTGCGATAACGGCACCATGGGTCATCAGTCCGCCAACTTCGGTGACTAGACCTTTTATGGATACAAACAATGGTGTCCAGCTGGGGTCAGTAAATGCGGTAACTAATATATCGCCCTCCTCCAGATTAGCATCCTCCATATTTAAAATGACACGCGCCCGTCCCTCAATAACTCCGGAAGAAACAGGCAGACCTACAATAGCTTCAGCCGGTAGATCATCGCGTTTGTACTTACCTGCAATGATTTCACCATCAGACGTGATCACACGCGGGGGAGTTAGTTTGTCATAAAATTTATAATCATTTTTTCGTTTGTTGATGATCTGACCATCAAGTTTGTATGTGCGTATGACTTCGTGAAGTTCTTCAAAAGTAAGATAGTAGATATCTTCTTTTTCATGAATAACGCCTGCTTGTACGAGTTGTTCGGCTTCTTTCAGTATAGCCTGCTTATAAACGAAGTAGCGATTAATATATGCATATTTTGGATATTCCCGATAGCCAATGAGATTTCGGACTAGGTCGATCATTCGTTTTGTTTCTTTGACCTTTTGCTCGCCATCCGGTAATTGCTTCAGTCGCTCTAATAACTCTTGTTCTTTTTTCAAAGCTTCCTGCCGCCCTTGCTCAAATTTCCGCTTTCCGGCATTAGGCTCAAAGTTTTTGATGTTACCCAGAATCATGGGGACCAGGGTAATCGGTTTTTCACTCCAACGGGTTCGGGTAATATCGATTTCTCCGGTGCATCGCATTCCGTATTTGCCCAGATAAGCACAGATCACGTCTTTGGACTCTTGTCCGCCTTCAAACTTAACCAGTTCATCCAAAAAGCGGTCATCTTTTACATGTTGTAAATAATTAATGACTTCCGGATATGGACGTATCACATCTGCGACATCCATTAGAGCCAGACCCATTTCCGAAGTGATATTGTTTGGTACAGATTGAGACAGCGTATCTGCTGCGTTTTTTTCACCCAACCACTCCATCATTTTTTCATTGATCCATGCTGAAGCATTCATAGCCGTCATAATCACACCAAAGCTTTGTGGATCAGATACGCTCTTCCTGTTCCTAAATTCCTGGATATCTTCCAGGATAAAATCAAATAGATCCGCTCCTGATTTCGTTTGGATCTTATGTTTTAACTCTTCGATCGATAATTCACTTCGCTTAATCAAATCAGAAACGATTGCAGGATCGTAATCGTTTAGGGTTTGATAATTCGCAGGCGCCGAATCTTGATTGCTTTTACCGTCCCTCTGTTCTTTCTTATCATCCGGTTTCAGTTTTATAAAATCCCTCCGCTCTATGACGGTCGTCAATGCATCTTTTATGAGCGGATCGTTTTTTCCCAGGACATTTATTAAAGTATCCCTACCGGAAGGTGAAGCCAGCATAAGTGATACATCAACAAACAACCTTCCGCCGGCTTTACGCATGGGCGCAGGAGTTAGTAACAGGTAAAAAGACAAGCCCAGTGGTTTCATGGGATCTGTCATCATTTGTTGGTGACCGACAGACACATAAACGTGATTCTCCTGATCATCCGCTTCTGGGATCGGATATAAAGTAGTAATTGGCCGGCTCTGGACAATATAAAAAGTACCATCGGCCAAACACCATTCGATATCTTGTGGGTAGCCAAAATGAGCTTCGATTTGTCTTCCGGTGCGTGCCAGCTGTAAAATTTGTGGTTCAGTAAGTGTTTGAGCCGTTTGCTGACCGGGATCGAGCTGCCGGGTCTCTGTTCCGCCTTCTTTTAACCCATAGATAGCCAGCTTTTTGGTTGCAATCCTCTTATCGACGATTTTCTCTTCCTGTACCTTATAACAATCGGCAGACACCAAGCCTGAGACCAGTGCTTCTCCAAGTCCAAAACTGGCATCGATCGATAGCAGCTTCCGGTTGGAAGTAATCGGATCAGCGGTAAACAAAATCCCCGAAGCCTGCGGGAAAACCATCCTTTGCACGATAACGGATAAATAAACCTGACTGTGGTCAAAGCCATTTTGCATACGGTAGATAACCGCACGATCCGTAAAAAGTGAAGCCCAGCACTTGCTGATATGCTGCAGGATTGCATCAACGCCGATGATATTCAGATAGGTGTCTTGTTGACCTGCAAAAGAGGCATGCGGTAAATCTTCAGCAGTCGCACTAGAACGAACTGCAAAGCTATGCTCAGCACCAAGCTGGGAGAGATAGTGAGTTACTGCTGTGACAACACCTGAAGGGATTTCTGCTTCCATGATGAGTTCCCGAATCCTTCTGCTGATTTCACGAATTTGATCCCGATCTTCTACTTTTAACAAAGTTAGCTGCTTCAACAAAGTATGATACGTTTCATTTTGTCCGATGGCTTGCTGATACCCCGCTGTTGTAATACAAAAACCTTCTGGCACTTGTATTCCTTCGATTTTGGATAACTTCCCCAAGTTCAATCCTTTACCGCCAACAAGCAATAGCTGCGAATCTTCCACTTCCTGAAAACCGAGAACCAATGCACTCATTCATAATCTCCCCTAACCATTAAATTGAGAAAAAAACTGTTGACAAGGATTTCACCGGCATGTTACACTTAAAATGTAAGATAAGATATTTATGTCTCAACTTACCTCAAAAGTGGCAAATAGATTATATCATCGCGCCTGTGGATATGCAATATGTAAGAACCTGAGTATTTTACTCAGGTTCTTTTTGGGGTGCCGTCAGGGAAATGCGGATTTACAACGCTAAGCCCATTTTCAAGACGTTTCCCCCCGTTTTTAACAACGCTAAGAAAGTTTCAGTGGTCTTACTATTACAGGGGTTAGTCAGGCAGCGTTTTATCGCAAGCTAAAATGGTTGACATATTTTATCATTACTCCAAGTAATACAGCGCTCTTTTGTTATAGTTCTAATAGAAATATAATTGAATTGCGGTCAGGATAATCATATTTAATTGGCAAATCCTCTTTATCAATCTCTTTAAATCCAACCTTGTTATAGAAACCGTGTGACCTAGTGGCTTTAGATGGGGTATCTAAAATTATCTTAGAAAAACCTTGTTTCTTAGCAAAATCAAGCAGAGCTTCATAAAGCTTTTTTCCTGTCCCAAATTCTTTGCCCCGATAGTCTTTATAAACAAAAAATTTCTTTAATACAGCAACCCCTTTGGTTTTCCTTTGCAAACCAATTGAACCTACAACCTCTCCGTTATCATTTAACGCTATCCAAAAATTACCGCCATCATTTATATAATTCGAATGAATGTCTAGAATGTCTGGTTGTTCTTTAACACTAATACCCACTTCATATTCGACATTCTGTACATGCATTATTAATTTAATGACTTCTTCTTTATAACTATCATCGTAAACTGTAATCATTTATTAACTCCTCCAACCGTGTTTGTCAAAAGAATGCAATGCCTTAATTGAAAGGTACGTCCAGAATCGTTTTCACATAATATCCTTCTGTTTTCAATGTTCCTTAAGATTAACCCGAAACTAATTATAAGTAAAATTGAATTTAAAGAAGATATCCATTGATTTTTTTGATACTATTAAAGTGAATTTGCATTGAAAGTTGGTGAAGTGGTGGAAATACGTCATTTTATTACGTTTAAAAAAGTTATTCAATTGGGTAGCTTTACACAAGCAGCAGAACATTTAGGTTACACTCAATCCACGGTGACTTCTCATATTCAAGCACTTGAAGAACATTTGGGTGCACCTCTTTTTGATCGGATGGGTCGAAAGGTAAGATTGACTGATATAGGCAAGAAATTATTGCACTATACTCAAGAAATTCTAGATACTTATGGGAAAATCGAAAGCATTACAAATGATGGTGATGAAATGAGAGGAGAGTTAAGAATTGCTGCTCCTGAATCCTTAACGGTATACCGGCTAGAACCTATATTAAGAGAATATAAAAAGAAGTTCCCTCATGTAAGCATCATTTTAAGTAACGCTACTTGCGGAGATAACAAGAGAGCAATACTTAATGGTAGTGCAGATATTGCATTTCTTATGATGCCAAAGTTTCAGGATTCAGATTTAATCGTACATTCTTTATTGGACGAACCTATTGTCCTTGTTGCAAGTCCTGACAACTCGCTGAATGTTTTAGATGAAAGCTATGAAAATCAAAAGTTAAGCGAGTGTTTGATCACGAATGAGAAAGAATGCAGTTATCGGACCATGTTTGAAGAATACCTTCGAGAAAGAGGAATCGTACTTTCCAACACGATGGAACTTTGGAGTATTGAGGCGATAAAACGTTGCGTAATGAGTGGGCTGGGTATTGCTTGTTTACCATTAATAACTGTAAATAATGAAATCAAGGATGGAAGGTTAAGGGTTATTCCTTGCGAAGGTGATCTTAAACAGATCTCAGCCCAAGTTATTTATCATAAAAACAAGTGGATTTCCCCCGCTCTATCAAAGTTAATCGATATTACATTGAAACATTCAAGAGACTGGTCCATTTCCACTTCTTGACAAGTCCAGCTTACGTGTGTAAGCTGATAAATAGATTACAATTGTAAGCAACCAATGGGAGAGGTGATGAAATGAATCCTGCCGAGAAAATTTCTGATGCTGAGCTGGAAGTTCTCAAAATACTATGGGCCAATCATCCCCCATTGTCAGAACGGCAAATTATTGATGCTCTAAACGATGAAAACAACTGGCATAGAGCCACTATTCAAACTTTGTTACGGCGACTGTGTGACAAGGGTGTTGTAGAGAAGGTTAAGAAAGAAATCTATTATTATTCCGCGCGTGTTACGGAAGCCGAATATGCCAGAGAGCGAACAAGTGATTTATTAAACAAAGTATATGGCGGAAGTGCCAAAAACCTTGTTTCAGCGATGCTGGGCAGCAATATTTTATCTGAAAAGGATATAGAAGATTTAGGGGATTACTGGAGGAAAAGGAGAACTGAAAAATGAATGCTGTGTTGATTATCTTTCTTTCCCTCTCCCTCTCCGGTTCGATCCTTGCGCTTATTCTGTTAGCCATAAAGCCCTTTGTCAAAAAACGGCTTAGCCAGACATGGCAATACTATATTTGGCTGGTCGTGATTTTCCGGTTCCTCCTCCCTTTCACACCAGAGGTTACTTTGATTGGCGGACTTACAGCTCACTTTCAGAATATGCAAGTATTAACAGCTGAAATGGATGAAAAGAAACACGTTGAAGAAAATGGAACCAATATAGCCGGCCAATCTGCTGATCCTTTGCAAGTAACAAAACACGTATTACAGAATACCGGAACGGAAACATCTGCAAAAACTACATATTGGAAAGATATTGTAAATAACCTTTGGGTGATCTGGCTGACCGTAGCGCTTATTCTTTTGGTTCACAAAGTTATGAGCTATCGCAGCTTTACACGATTTGTATGGTCTGGAACTAATAAAGAGGCCGATCAGGCTCTTTTGGACATTTATAAAGAAGAACTGGAAGCGGCAAAGATACGAAGAAACCTCCCCCTTTATATCCATACGCAAATTGCTTCTCCAATGCTGATCGGATTGGTCCGGCCTGCAATAGTTCTTCCTGTTCTGGATATTCGTAATGATGGGCTGCGGCAGATTATCCGGCATGAGCTGACGCATTATAGGCGGTCGGATGCCGTTTATAAATGGTTAATTCAAATAATGGTATGTATTCACTGGTTTAACCCGCTGGTATATAGGATCAGAAAAGAAATTAACCGGTGCTGCGAGTTGTCTTGTGACGAAAACGTCATTCATAATCTGGATTTTGACAGTCGTATTGTATATGGCGATGCGCTTATAGCTTCTCTGAACACACATGGAAAACGCGGGAATTGTGATGTCTCTCTGCCTATGGGGGACAATGCCAATTTAATAAAAGAAAGGCTGGATATGTTGATGAATTACAAGAACAAATCGCGATTATCAGTTTGCGCAGCCTTCCTGTTGTCGATACTGTTTCTTTGTAGTTTTACCTTCATGGGAGCATATGCAAGTTCACCAAATAGTTCTCATCCAGGCTCTAATTTTTTATCTGAAACGCAAAAGGTTAAAAATATAAAATTACATATCGATAATGCTAATGTTATGGTAAAGTTTGCTGAAAATGATCAGTTTCTGTATGACTACGATAAGGCGAAGCATCGCATTACATACAAGATTATTGATTCAAATATGGAGATTAAAGTTGAGAATTTAAAGGCCCCTCACGGAGCATCCGTTCCTGAAGCGCTCGCAGATATGATCATTATTTATATACCTGACAGGTCTTATAATAATGTTACTGTAGACGAAACATATTCGGGTGTGTCTCTGCCGGAATTAAATGCAAAGCTTCACCTGACAAGTAATAATGGCTCTATGAGTATACAGATTCCGGAGGATTTTAATAAAGTAATCGATTTAGCGCACACTAACGGTTCCGGTTTATTGAACATAGACGCCAAAGCCAAAAACTATGCGGTTAATCTAACATCAAAGGATAGTTCTGTCTCCACTTCCCCCGGGTTGCCGGTATTTATTAATGGAAGACCATGGGAGTATAAAAACGGTAATGGTGCCGCCAAAATCAATATTGACTTGAGTAAAAGCTCTTTTACGATTTCAAAGAAAGAAAAATAAAAAACAGGGATGGAGCTGTCTTCCATCCCTAATTCTATGGTCTAAGCGGGGCATTGGCTGCTTGCTCTCGCACATTTGCTTAGTTCAATATTGTCCTTTGATTACAAAAAACGAGCCCCGAATCGTTCCAGCTAGCTTGGACTTCTGTCTGGCAAACTTAAACTTTGTTTCTAGCTCCTTAGGGACCTCCATCCCCTCGGAAAGCTTAAAACCAACAGCACGCTTCTTAGGGTCATCAACCGTATACATAACGTTGACCGCAAGGCCATCCTCATAAAAGACGTAGGCAAATTGGATATTTTCCACTTGAAAACGCGATGTTTCTAAAGGTTTAGCCGAAAACTCAATATCACGTTCTTCTTGTAAAATCCGGTTCACATAAGCCAGGGTCTCCTGGCTTTCACTGGCTGGTACTACCGTAAATTCATGCTTGTATTTGTTCATAAAATAACGGGCTTCATTAGCACGTAAACCGGCAAGCGCTTCTGCTACAGGTGAAGACTCTAAACCAATCGTAGACACATTTTTAAAATCAACGCTATTGGACATTTCCCTCTCTCCTCTTCCCTCTTTATTTCCTTACAACTGGAATCCACATTTCACCAAAAACCAGACCGTTTCGCTGCCCCATCAGAGCCGTTGTGTTCGGTCCCCCGACGTAAGCAAAATTCTTGGCTTCCGGCAAGGCTTGGCCAAAGGCAACGCCTGCAAGCTTATTATTTAATTCATCAGCAGTCTGCGCTTCTCCTTTAACCACCAGATAGTCACCTTTAGGAAATTGGATCACTCGTGCTTCTTCCGGTGCAGCTGCCTCGGTCATGACGCCGGCATAATGCATCATCTTATTGTTCACCGCTTCGTTTACGGCAAAAATGTAGTCATTGACGGCAATGCCTTTCAAATAATCAAGCCTTCCATCCTGGCTGACGGCCTGCCAAAAGTCTGATTTTTCCTTGTTAATACCCGCATAATCTGTGTAATCGCTCTTAAGCTCAGTTCCTAAACCTATAACAGTAAAGCTGTCTTTTTGCTCCAGTGTATACTCTGCCATTTTCCAAAACTCCTCTTTTGGTGGATTAATCAAATGATTTGTCTTCTTCACTTGATAAGTATATGATAGCTTTAAATCATGTCAAAAAATGATACTGTTTAGGAGCTCCGATGAAAAAAGTTGAACGGATTAATACCATCATGCGGTATATCAACAACCGTGCCCATTTTACCATTTCTGAAATCATGCGGGAGTTCAACATCTCCCGTTCAACTGCTATTAGGGATATCCGGGAAATTGAGGCCTTGGGGATGCCGCTTGTCGCTGAAGTTGGAAGGGATGGCGGGTATTCTGTCATGCGCAACTCTGTCCTTCCCGTAGTCCGGTTTACCGATAATGAGGTCAAAGCTCTTTTTATCGCCTTTATGGCGACAAGAAATCAACAGCTCCCCTATCTAAAGAGCCGCCAGTCATTAGCTGAAAAATTACTGGGCCTCATCTCTGAAAACCAGCAGGATGACCTGTTTCATTTAAATCAGATTTTGCTATTTGAAGGGACCAATCCGAGCAATCCCGACCTGCTTGATCTTTCAGACCTCCCTCATCCCATGTTAGAACAACTGATCCAAATCCTTCTTGTGGACAGCTATTTATTGATTACCATCGAAGAAAAGAAGGTGCTGAGGTCTTACCCTATTTATCTCCTGCATCTTTATCGTGAAAAAAGCCTTTGGCTGATTGAAGGCTTTGACTTACAGGGGGAAAAGAAGCAGATTTATCCTGTCGACTATCTCACCAATGTTATACCCTACCCGGCGAAAAAAAGATTAAGCAGGAAAAAGATTTTGGAAAAACTAAGCAAGCAGGAAGAAGTGATCAACCTTATCCTTGAGCTTGGTCCAAATGCGATTGCCCAATTCAAAAAATACCATCCTTTAAATGTTTCAATTTCCTATACGAATCCTTACCAGACCACAGCCATTCTGAAGACTTTTATCAATGTTGATAAGCCCAAGGAAGTGGCCGAAATCACAAATTGGCTGCTGTTCCTGGGCGGGGATGTCAAGGTTAGGGACGTGCCGGAAGAAGTCTTAGAAGGTTTACAAGAGAGAATACGCTTATACTGCCCTTAATAAATGGCCCTTTATAAGCAAAAGAAGCACACCAATGTAGGCGTGCTTCTTGATATTTTTGCTATGATCAACCTTATTCATTCCCCATCGTGCTGATGTCGATCACAAACCGGTACCGGACATCTGAAGCTAATACCCGCTCCCAAGCTTCATCAATCTGATTAGCATGAATAATCTCAATTTCAGGGGCAATATGGTGTTCAGCACAGAAATCAAGCATTTCCTGCGTTTCACGAATCCCGCCAATCATCGATCCGGCAAACGACCGGCGGTGGCCGATAAGTGACATTGCGTTGACCGGCAATGGTTCTGCAGGAGCTCCAACATTGACGAGCGTACCATCCAACGACAGCAATGACAGGTAAGCATTGATATCAATTTTTGCGCTCACTGTATTGATAATGAGGTCAAACGAGCCGGCCAGCTGCTTAAACGTTTCCGGATCACCCGAAGCATAATAATAATCCGCACCGAGCTCCAGGGCTTCTTCTTTTTTCTTCAATGTCTGTGATAGAACAGTAACCTCAGCCCCCATCGCATGAGCAAGCTTCAGAGCCATGTGTCCAAGTCCGCCAAGTCCAACAACGGCTACCTTCTTCCCTGGACCGGCTTCCCAATGGCGGAGCGGCGAGTATGTCGTGATTCCGGCACAGAGCAGCGGAGCTGCAGCATCCAGCTCAATGCCATCTGGAATGCGAACCACAAAATCTTCGGTTACAACGATATGCGTGGAATAACCTCCTTGCGTATATTGGCCATATCTGTCTATGGCTGCATAAGTACCCGTCATTCCATGAAGACAATACTGTTCTTCGCCCTTATGGCAATTAGCACATTCTCCGCAGGAGTCAACCATGCAGCCTACCCCTACACGGTCGCCAACCGCATATTTTGTAACTTCAGAGCCAACCTGAGAGACAATTCCGGCAATCTCGTGTCCTGGAACCAGCGGATATTTTACCGGTCCCCACTCGCCGCGGGCTGTATGAATGTCAGAGTGGCAGATCCCGGCGTACTTAATCTCAATGAGGACATCATGCGGTTGAAGCTCTCTCCGCTCAATGGTGGTCAGCTTGAAAGGACCTTCCGGACTAAATGTAGCACGTGCATTAACAGTAATCATTGTAGCACCTCCTGTAATTATATAAACAACATAATTTGTTTAATCAACTTTCATCTATTATTATAAAGAGGAGAAATCTACGTTCAATGGTTAAAAATTACTGATCTGTTGATATATCAACAGATCCTTTGAAATTGTTGATTATCGGAGGAAATAATGATGGCAAATCTGTACCGGAGAATTCAAAAAAAACAGGTTAACCAGTAAAGGAGCTGGTCCCTCCTATTTTAGAACACGGCTTCTTGCTCACTGTATCGCAGGCTTTCAATGTGAGATTGATAGGGAGAGCAGTATTTACTCCCCCTCTTTACAGTTGGTCAAAGGATTATGCTAGAAATTAATGCCTAAAAAACAAAAAGACGAGCCAGTTGCAGCCCGTCATTGGTACTAAAAGTTTTTCAAATTGATTAATGCCGGTACTCTTTCTCATCACCAGTATTTCCACTGTACCTATGAGCGTGAGGAATTCTACCGTTTATTGTTGTATACCCTTCAAAGTGATGGTAATGCCCGCCACCTGACAAGGGAATTGCTGGTCCTGTAGTTCCCCTAATTAAGTGCGTATGTTGATCGTTAAATGATGTTTCTGCATAATAATTATGAACATGCGGAACACCGCTTGGAGCTGGTTCTGTTACTCCAGCGTAATGGTGGTTATGCCCATCATCAACCGTGGTATACCCTTTAAAGGGATGAACATGAACTGGTCTTCCGTCCCACGAACTAATAAAAAGTCTGTGCGAATGTTCGGAACCGGAATCACCGGAATGCATAACAAAACCGGTTATTGGTATTTCCATCAGTAATCACCTCTCTTTATCAACTGCTACATGCTATGAAGTAGGTGATGTAAATGTTCAATTTTGTCTCGTATGAAAATATCACTAAATTGTGGAATAAGGCTATTCATGTTTGTGCGTTCTATCGCCCAGATACATGCGGATCACAATATCCTGGTCATGATTGCCGAATCCTGCCCCATAAAGCGTTAACCCTCCAATGTTAGCGGAATTTTCATCCACCGTGAAACGAAGCGTCCAGAATTGTTCCTGTAGCCTGATATCCTCAATCGTCACATCGGACATGCGCTCTCCATCCATAAATGTTCCCGAGGCGTCAATGCGGATCGTCTTCAACAATCCGTACTGATTCACATTTCGATGCCACCATTCCGGTGTATATTTGCCGCGCGCTGCTCTTCCGAAGTCTGCCGGGCTAGTCCACGTTCCAAGCCAAACACCGTTAAAGGAGAATTGGATATCCGATGGCCAATGATCTCTCAACCCGGGCGCTTCCGAAGCCAGTTCCATTGAAATTTCGATGGCCTCTGGAGTTTGATCCGGAAGAAGGTAGTTAGGTGTTTTATACTCTACATAGCCCCTGCCGAACCACAAAATGGCAGCATGAACACGCTCGGGATCGAGAAAATAGCGCGGGTCGTCCCAAATTCCGATTTCTTTTTCCCGGGTTCCCAGCCCGCATGTAGGATGAACGTCAAAAGCGGTATAATGACCGACTGAAATCGTCTGCTCTTGTATCCTCGTAGTATGGTTGGCGGAGGGCAGCTCGACCTCGATGTTTTTTTGTTTGAGAAAACACAGTTTATGCGTCCCGCCATTCATACGCACCCTGCGGCACCCGATTAAATCGGCTTGTTCGAGTTTTCGGATGTGCATGGTGACGATGGACGGACTAAGGCCCAGCTTTGCCGCAATATCCTTCACATTAATCTCGCGGTCAGCGATGAACCCCATAATTCTCCACCTGACTTCGCTGGCCAGCGCTTCATATAACGCCAGGAACTTCGGTTCCCCATTCGCTTTTAACATAATTATAATCTCCTGACCATTATTTAGATTGAAATCACATATATATTAATTTAACATAAAACTCCAGACCGGTTCTATTGAATTTCATTTACCAATGGTGTTTAATTTTCTTAGCCCCAAGCCTATTGAATTCTTATTCATATTAATTTAAAGAAGAGGTGGACAATTGAAGTACAATAACCCGGTCATTAAAGGTTTCTACCCCGACCCAAGCGTTTGCAAAGTGGACAACACCTATTATTTGGTCTGCAGTTCCTTTCAGTATTTCCCTGGTGTTCCGATTTTCGAGAGTAAGGACCTCATCAATTGGGTACAAATCGGTCATTGCCTAACCCGGAAAAGCCAGGTTCAGTTAGACACTGTGGACAGCTCAGGAGGTGTCTTTGCGCCTACTCTGCGTTACAACAACGGCCGATTCTACATGACGACTACAAATGACACTACACGCCAGAATTTCTATGTCTGGACTGATGATATTTACGGTGAATGGTCTGAACCCATTCATGTGGATCAAGGGGGAATTGATCCGGATTTATACTTTGAAGACAGCAAAACGTACTTCATGAGCAATGGGACTGATGATTATGGGGTGGGAGGTATTATCCAATGCGAAATCGAAATTGAAACCGGACGCAAGTTGACACCAAGCCGCTCGGTATGGCAGGGATCGGGCGGAAGATATTTGGAAAGCCCGCATTTGTACAAAATCCATGAACGATATTATCTGATGGCAGCTGAAGGAGGAACCGAATATGGACATATGATCACATATGCGCGGGGAGATTTTCCTTCCGGCCAGTTCGAGGCCTATTCGAATAATCCCGTACTAACCAACCGTAATTTGGGCGGTTATGAACTGCAAGGGGTTGGACACGGGGATCTGGTTCAAGACCAGGATGGGAATTGGTGGCTCTTACATCTCGGATTCCGGCAGACCGGGCAGTATCTTACATATCATCACTTGGGACGGGAGGTTTTTCTGGCTCCAGTTACTTTTGGCGATGACGGCTGGTTTACTGCAGGTCATCATGGCACCACTCTTATGAATTTCGAGACAGAACGTATCGCAGACACAGTCATTCAACAAGAGAAAAAAGTCTTCACGTTTGAAAACACCGACTGGAATCTGGACTGGTGTTATCTGCGTCATCCGGTCCCAGAAAATTATCAGTTAGAACCTGATAAAGTTCAGCTCAAAGGAACCGGAGTGACACTGGATGTTCCATCCTCCCCGTCCTTTATCGGGCTTCGCCAAAAAGACTTCAACGGGGTGATTTCATGCCGGATCAGCCTTACTAACGGCGAAGCCGGTATCACTCTCTATATGGACGAAAATCACCATTATGATTTGGCCTTGCGCAGCCATGCTCATGGATACGAGATTATTGAACGGCTAAATATCGGAGATATTAAATCAATTGAAAAAGCTGTAGACCTGAGCCATTGCAACCATGCAACCTTGGTTATAAAGACTACTCCTACTCATTATCACTTCTGTGTTCAAATAGAAGATACCGAGATTTCACTTGGAGCTGCCCAGACAAAATATCTCTCCTCAGAAGTAACAGGAGGGTTCACCGGTGTATTGATCGGGATGTATGCCACTGGTGAAAGTTCTGATTCCAAGGCGGAGTTTACAGATTTCAGGTGTGAATACTATTAATACGTATATCTACATTCCTCTTATACTCTTAATGCAGTTAAGGGATTTAAATATGCATTTCAGCCAAAAGCGATTTATTCCAGCCGAAAAACTTGTATGATAGTTAAAAAGGCTTCTAGAATAGCGGCGTTAGAAATGAGAGGTGTAATCTTATGTACCGAGTGGCTATTTGCGATGATGAGGACAAACAAAGGGAGCTTGTTAAAAGCATGTTGATTGCCTTGTCTATCAAGGCAAATATCAATTTTGAAATAGAGGAATTCAATTCGGGGGAGCAGCTTGTAGCCCATTATGAGCATAATGGGCCTCCCTTTCACATTTTAATATTGGATGTTGAAATGGCGGGGATTAACGGGATTCAGACTGCCCGTCGGATAAGAGGGTTAAAGCATCTGGATGAACAAATTATTTTTCTGACAAACTACCCGGAATATATGGTGGAAAGCTTTGACGTGATGACTTTCCAGTATTTAATCAAACCCATTGCTCCCCAGATTTTTGAGGAGAAGCTCATTAAGCTATGCCAATACTTCCAGGCCCTTGATAAAAAATTTATGATCATCAAGTCGGCCTATGAAGAGGTTGTGCTGAAGTATGATGATATCATTGCTATCGAGGCCGCCAAAAGCTTAACGATAAAAAGCAAGCTGAACTTTATTACCTTTAGTCAAGTCTATGAAAGCAAAGGCATTCTTGCCGAATATGCACTGGCGCTCAAAGACAATCATTTTCTGCAAATCCACCGTTCGGTGATTATTAATCTGCTCCATGTGCGAAAGTTCGCCAGCGGAGTTGTGCTTATGTCAGGCGGGATGGAATTCCCCATTGGCCGCTCTAAATTGAAAGAGGTCAAAGATTATTACACCAAATTTATGATTATGAAGGTCCACGGATATGATCACTAACAATGGGTTGATTGTGCTGTGTGTTGAGGTTGTCATGGGCCTTCAGATCATATATTTCTTTAACTCGGTGTTCGGCAAATCTGCCCAAAAGCATAAGCGGTGGATGTACTTTCTGGTTTTCGGAGTGCTTGGTTACGTGTATCTCTCCGTTCCGGTTTCCTTTCAGATCTCTTCGATCCTGGCTTTAGTGGTCATCTTCTGTTTGGCGCTGGCCTATAACGTGGAAATCAAAACAAAGATTATTTTTACCGTACTTTATGGCGTGTTAATGTCTATCGTTAACATGATTTCGATTTATTTTTTTTATCTGCTGGATTCGGTTGACCTTACCCGACTTGATTCAGCAGATGAACAGAACCAGCCCCTCTTATTCAAGGCAACCCTGCTCAGCTTTACGATGATGTTTGCCGTCATTCAGATTATCCGGCTGATTGCCAAACGCAGGAGCTTCTCCTTGCATTACCGTTACTATATATTGTTAATACTCATCCCTATCATCAGCATCTACCAGCTTAATGTACTGACGACTTACAATGAAATGAACATCCATTATTTTATTTCCGCTATTGGGTATCTTTTTATAAACGTGATGATCATCTACATTTTGGATACGATTATTGATAAATTTCAGTTCAAGCATGAGAATGCCCGGCTGGAGCAGCAGATGGACTATCAGGATGCCAATTACGAAAAAACGGTGCACAGCTTCAAATCGATCAAAAGGATCATCCACGATACGAACCAGCAGTTACTTTATATCGAAGAATGCATTAAGCGAAATGAGCCGGCGGCAGCACTGGAGCATATCCGAACGACGTTAAATAAAGTCGAAGGTGCCTATCAGCGGGTTAATACAGGCCATTTGGTGATCGATGCCCTCGTAACAAACACGCTTAACATCGGTCAAGCGAATGGCATACGGATCGATACGAAGCTGAACTTGTATTCTCCTGAATTCTCGATAGACCGCTATGACTTATGTGTCGTACTCGGAAATATGCTGGATAATGCGATAGAAGCCTCCAAACAGGTGAAAATCGCAGAGGACCGGTACGTGGTCATCACGATATTTTCCAATGACACCGCCCTGTTCATACACATTGTTAATTACATGGAACAGGATGTCGCCCATTTGTTCAGCCAAAAGCCAAACCCGGAGAATCATGGCATCGGACTGACGAATATCGCCAGAATATGCGACAAATATGGCGGACATATGACGATTGAAACCAAACAAAAAACCTTTCACAATATGGTCATGCTGCCCTTTTGGACGAGCAATCCCTAGACAAACTGTTGTTTAGGGATTGTTTTTTGGCGTTTCGGGGTATTTTTGCATATTCCCCGCCTCCTCTCTTGTATGCTGAATACCAGCCAGTTAAATACGCTAAAGGATGCAAAGGAGGATGTTAGAATGAAAAAAATCATTGCCGTTGTATTGAGTGCCATGCTCATAGCCATCCCCATACCCAGGAATCAGGCCTCAGCACAAACCCATAAGGATACCGTACTGGAGAAAGCCCGTAAGCTGGCTTCGACGATCGTGTCAGACTATGGGGTAACCGGCTTGCAGTACGCCATTATGGATAAGGGGGCGATTGTTTTATCCGGCAGCACGGGTGTCCATGATAAAGCGACCCATGCTCCAATTACGAAGGACACGATGTTCGGCATCGGCTCGGTCAGCAAAATGTATGTAACGGCTGCCGCGATGATGCTGGCTGATGTGGGCAAAATTGATATCGATCAGCCGCTTGTCACCTATGTCAAGGACTTCAGCATGGCGGATGAAAGATATAAGCAAATTACGCCGCGTATGCTCATGAATCATTCCTCAGGACTTTACGGCAGCCATTATGCCAACAGCATGCTGTTCGATGACAATGACACCTGGAGCCATGATGAATTATTGATGAGGCTGCAATCGGAGCACTTAAAGTCCAAACCGGGCGAATATTCGGTGTACTGCAACGATGGATTTCAGCTGCTGGAAATCCTGGTTGAACGGGTAAGCGGCTTAAGCTATACCGAATTTCTGGATCAGAAGGTTAACCAGCCTCTGAAGCTCACCTCCACCAAAACGCCGCTTAGTGCTTTTGACAGAGAAAAGCTGGCGAAAACCTATTACCCTGGAATGGAACAGGCTTTGCCCGTTGAGAATGCCAATGTCATTGGTGCAGGCGGGCTCTACTCCACTGCTGAAGAGCTTGCCGCTTTCGGAGATGTATTGACCGGAAATCGGACAAATATTTTATCAGAGAAATCAGCTGCCGCAATGCAAAGTCCTGAATACAGAAAGGGCATTTGGGTGCCAGAGGAGACAAACAGCTTTAACTATGGTCTTGGCTGGGATGCCGTCAGCTTGGCCCCGTTTGATGATTACGGCATCAAGGCATTATCCAAAGGCGGGGATACCGTTATGTACCATGCGGCTTTGACTACATTGCCTGAACATAATATTTCGATCGCTGTCCTGTCATCGGGCGGGAGCTCGCTATATAATACTGTTTTAGCCTCAAATGTTCTATTGGAATATTTGCAGGACAAAGGCAAGATCAAAGAAATTGTACCGGATCGCACCTTTGAACCTTCCGTAAAGGTCAACATGCCGGCGGAGCAGCTCGCGTATTCCGGATTATACGGCGCTGTAGGCACAACACTGAATGTGGAGATGAAGAACGGGGAGATGAAGCTGCCGGCACTGGAAGGGGGAATTATCCCTCCACAAACCTATGTGTATACGGGCAATGGACAATTCAAAAGCAACGACGGCAAAGCGGCAATAAGCTTCGACAAACAAACGAATGGAAAGATTTATTTGAAGTTGAAGGCGTATGTGGATTTTCCCGGAATCGGGCAGGCGGTTATGGTCACCTATGAGTATCAGAAGCTGGATGCAAATCCCTTACAGCCGGCAACAAAAGCAGCATGGGCGCAAAGAAACAATAAAAATTACTATGGACTGGGAGAAAAGATCAATTCGCTGTTCTATCTCTCCCCTGCTATTTTAATCCGGAATATCGCTGTGGATAGTGACAACGGCTATGCGTCAGGCACCAGAATTATTGATGAACATACGGCCGTAAACGCCGCTGAAATTCCGGTGATGAGCGGAAGGGATGCCTTCGATTTGAGCTTCCATACCGAGAACAACAAAGAGTATTTGACGATAGACGGGCAGTCTTATCTTAGTGAAGATGCTGTTAGTCCGGTCTACGGCGGGAAAACGTCGATCACCACGATTGAAGCTAGCGGTAACGCCGTATGGTTCAAAATCGATGCCAAATCGGCTGCTAAAACGATGAGCGTTGATGCTCCGGCAACCGGAGGGTTCGTCGTTTACGATGGCAAAGGAATGCTTGTATACTCCTCTATCTTGAATAAAGGCAAATCAGTTGTTCTCCCGGAGGACGGAATGATTGTTTTCGGCGGAGAGCCAGGGGATGTTTTTCAGATTAATATGAAGAAATAGAGGCTTGGAACAACAAATAGACCGCCCAAGGCGGTCTATTTGTACGTTAAATCCCCACTCAGATATTATGTCTCTTGTGCAGCATGTGCATGATCCGGCGCTTTTTGATTCATAATTGGCAGCATAACCAGTGCTCCCAGAAGAAATAATAACCCTGCTCCGCTATAGATCGTACTCAGCGAAAAAGCATCCTTCAGCGCGCCGGCGAATGACATGGAAATAACCATCATCCCTACGAACATCGGATTCAGAACCCCATTCACCCGGCCGACAATGGAGCTATGTGACCATTTCAGAATCATTGTGCTGATCCCGATGTGAATGCAAGGAAACACCAGCCCATTCAGAAATTGAACGGTCAGCGTCAGCGGAACGCTTGTCGAATATCCGACAATGACCGTGCAGACTGCTCCTGCCAGCATACCTATCGCTAGAAGAAGCTGCGGAGGAACCCGCTTCGCGAAGACGGCTACGACCCCGCCTCCAATCAGCATGGCAGCGCCATTCACCATCAGCAGATATTGCAGGAACTCCTTGCTTTTGCCCAGCCGCTCCGTGACGATGAACAGGTTGAGAGCTTGGGCTACCCCAACAGCGAGTCCCGCGAGGATAAAGGCGAGTCCGAGCATACGCAGCACTTTGCTGTTCCAGACATAGCGGAAGCCTTCAATGAACTCTTTACGGAACTGTCCTTTTGCAGCGTCCGTTTTGGGTTTCAAATTATCCTCTGGCAGGCGAATCAGAACGAGTGCTGACAGCAGAAAGACTACGCCCATAATGGCAATCGAGGTTTCAAGGCCAAACGTGCTGTACACGAAGGTGCCGAGCATAGGGCCAAGCACCATAAAGATGGCCATGAGCGATTGGAATAGAGCCATCCCTTGCTGCAGCTGTTCTTCCGCCACATGATATTTAAACAATCGCATGCTTGAAGGCTGGGAGAATTGCGAGAGAATCGCCGAGATGAAAGCGACAAGGTAGACGGAATGCCAAGAACCGTAATGTATGGTCAGCAGTACGGCGAATACCGATACCGCAGATAATAAATCGCACCAGATCATCGTCCGCTTCGGCCTCCAGCGGTCGGCAAAGGTTCCTCCGATGAACGAAAAAACAAAAATAGGTGCGAATTCTGCTACGCTGATTAGCGAAATGGCGTAGGGATCATTGTTGGTTTTATCCGCAACATACAGGAGAATAGCGAAATTACGGACCCAAATGCCGATCTGCAGCAGCACGCTTGATAATAGAATCGTCTGCAGGAACCGATTGCGGAGCAGGCTTGGTGCAGTGGTGCTTTTTTCTTGCCTATTCAATCTTATTCAACCTCCAATTGTCTGCAAAAATACTTATTTTGATTTAATGCTATGACTCTCCTTTCATTAGTCTCACCTTTTCGTTTGATCTAAGTCGTTTTTGTCAATTATAATATATTTTAATACCTGATATTTCTTATTTTTTGCTATGTTGAGTAATTACTCTCAGAGGGATTAATAATGGCCAGAGCCTGATTCAATAGTTAAAGCAAATAAACCGTACGCCTTGTGAAGGGCGTGCGGTTTATTTGCTTCATTATAAGAATGATATTTAAGTGTACTGTTACAGTCCCTTAACTTCAAACTCATAGATTCGCGCGGCTGTATCAGCACCCTGTGAAGGTTTAATAATTATTAATTTTACATATCGGGCTTTAACAAGCGCAATCGCGTCAGCCGTCTCGGCAGCCGTGTTTCCTTGGACCTTGACGGCATCGGTCCAGTCCGTACCGTCGCTGCTTACCTGAATGACATAATCGCTGGTATTAAACCCCGGCCACTCTCCTCCACTCTCAGCATGCTTAATGGCAAAAGAGCTGATCTGATACTCGGCGCCCAGATCGACCTGAAGCCAATGAGGCAGATTGCCAAGTGCGCACCATTTGCTGTTATCCGTCACTTTACCGTCTACGGCATTAGGCGCTCCTTCTTTTTCCCCGCACGCCTGATCGGCTGTTGCAGTTGTGCCAAGGGCCAGATTCTTCACTGCTCCGGCTTGCTTGCTCACTGTAATGAGCGCCTGCTTCGTCAATGTGTCTTGACCTGAGCTGTTGGTTGCAGTCAATGTCACGCTGTACACGCCTTCCTGATTGAACGCCACCACCGGATTCTTCAATGTACTGACAGCCGGGCTTCCGCTCTCGAAGGTCCATGACCATCCTTCCGTCACTTCGGTTGACAGGTCGGTGAAGTTTACGCTCTCCCCTGGAGCCACCAGCGTCTGGTCGGCCTTGAACTCTGCAGTCGGCTTCGGATAAGCCGGCCAGCTGATCTTCACGCTGGTGGCCTGACCCTGTTCGTATCTTCCATTGACCGCAACGACCTTCAGTACCGTCACTGCCTCCTTGTCTATTCTTCTCATCTCAGGGACGTAAAACACATGATTTGGCGTCGCGCCCATTAACACTTCGCTGCCATCCGGCAGCACACGGTAAATTTCGTACTGCTTCACCTGCTGGTCAAGCGGTTTCCACTGCAATCTGGCATCTCCATAGATTCCGTTGCGGAAATCGGATTGAGTGACTATAAGCTCACGAACCGCCGGGAGCTGTTTCATCGGGTCGTTGGCATTTTGGATGGAGAGCTGGCCAATTTGTATGGCATAATCACTTATTGTATCCCTGGTATCAAAATATAGTGACAACGCCACGATCCGTTTCCCTTTATAAGGGGTCAAATTCAATGTATCTGTAGTCCAGTCCGGTGATGTCTTATCCTTCACGTTAAGGAAGACAAATTGGTCGGGACGGTCTGCAAAAGCAAGGCCAACCTTCAGGCTCGGCCTGCTCTGCGTTTTGTACGTAACCGACAGCTTCGTATTTGCTTCAATCTTTAGATCTGTCTTGTATAGCTTCAGATGTGTCGCATTGTCATGGCTCAGCACACCAGATACCTTCAGCGAGCTGCCGCCGTAATACGCATCGGACCAATCGAGCACTGGTGTAAGCGGTGTTCCTTTGCTGTCTGCGATCCAGCGCCATGTCGGCAGAATATCCTGCAGGCTCCGGTTGTTCCATCCTGTATCCCGTACCTGTTTCCCTAGAACATAATATTTCTGTCCGCTTCCAGTGTTGAAGCTGGTGCTGAAGGGCAGCTCATTTACCGGGGATGCTTCGGCCACATGGCTCGCGATTCCTTTCCAGGCCTGGCTGCTCGCGGTGTTGCCCGGATTTCCGTCTGGTCCCACCCAGAATTTGTTCTCGCGGTTGAAGAAATCCTCCATACTTTCTGCGCTGTTAAAAGCCCAGTCCGGGCGGTAAATCCCCAGTGAAGTGACTGCAGGTTCTCCATCCGGGAACAGCAGATTCCAGTTCACCTTCGTATCGTAGCCCTTGGCTTCAACATCGATGCCTGCATACAGGTCAAATGGACTTCTGCCCAAGCTTTTGGCCTTCTCCGCCGAACTTTTAAGATCCTTCCACCAGAAGTTCAGGAACATGCTGTCTGTGATTTGCTTCCCGTTGTCCTGCAGAAACATTGCATTCTTATCATTTAGTGCATTCTGCCAACTGATATTGCCTTCTTTGGTCATGGAATCATACCATACGATGTGCATAGAAGCAGACTTGTGCGATTCAAGATAACTCAGGAAAGCTTTCATTTGCTGTGCGTCAGCCGGTGTTCCACCCTCAGTCTCCTGGTTAATGAACCAGCCGTCAAATCCGTAATGCGCCGCAACCTGGATCAGCTTCTCTGCGGCAGGAAAGGAGCCGTCGCTGTTCTGCTGAAGCATCTGCTTCACCCATTCATATTTCCCGCCATACACGGCTGGTGGGAAGAACACGGTTCCGAGGATCGGTACGCCATTCTTGTGAGCCGCGTCGATCGTATCGGCGCTTGGAGGCACGATGATGCCTTCTCCGGCCGAGCCTCCCCAATAGACAAGCTTGTCAACATACTGCCAATAGGTAAACGTGTTGGCTCCGAATTTGTCTGATCCCTGCGATGGAACTCCGCTGGTTCCCGAATTCAGTGCTGATAATGCCATTACCTTCGGCGCTTTAGTGGCATGCGGGTTGACACCTTCCCCTGCAAAGCGGTCCTGCAGCGGGATTGTACTCCGGTTGAATGCCGCATCCGGGTCGGATGCCGGACTCCACTGAAGTAATTGCTCCGGAAACCAATAAGATGAATAAGGCTGTTTGGCTAACGCAGAAGCGGATAATGCTGCACACATCACCAATAGGAATATAAAACCTGCACCAATCTTTTTCATGCCATCCTCCTCTTATTTATTGGCTGCTTTCCATTCGTCAAATTGCTTCTGTGCTTCTGCGATGACTTTCTCCAGTCCGGCGGCCTTCATCTTGGCGATTGCCTTCGGCAGATGTTCATCCGGGTCGACCGCACCTGTCATGATTGGCGGATAGAATTCTTTTACGATCGCTGAGATGGACGCCACTTCTGTCTTCACTGGATCGGGATTGAAGTTGAAGCCAAAGCTTGGAGCAACCTTAGCGGAATTGTTGAACGCCTTGAACGCTTCCCATTTATCCGCAGGGTCTTCCTTGTGGCTGTAGGTTAGAAAAAGATTCCCTAATGCGAATCCCGGCATCTGGTACCCGTCTTTCATGGCCGGCAGATCTTCAATAACATCTTCGGAGATCTTCTTGTAATGCGTGCCTTCGATACCATAGTTGATCAGATTACGCAAATATTTGTCCGTATTGAGCAGGTTCAAGAACATCATCGCACGCACCGGATTTTTGGAATTCGCCGAGATTGCGTGCATGGAACCGGTGGCGGAGCCTGTGAAAATAACCGGGTCCTGCATCGGTGAGGTTACGATGTCATAGCCCGCACTTCTCGACCAGCCCAATTCTGCGTAAGGCTGCGTTTGCTCGCGGTCAGCGAACCACTTACCTGTCTTGATGTTATCAATGCCTTCCAGCGTTGCAACATCTTTGCGCAGATAACCGGCTTGATAGTATTTGCGAATGGTTTTGAGCGAACTTTTCAATTCGTCGGATTCAAGGATATTGACGTATTTGCCGTCCGTTGAATTCATGTTCATGCCAACCGGAAACTCATCGCCCAGGAGAAAATCAAACGGGATATAAGGCTTGAAGCCTTTTGGAACAGCCAGTGGTGTAATGTCAGCAGGTTCGCCATCCTTGATTTGCTTCAGATAAGGTTCGAGATCCTCCAGGGTGCGGATTTTTGTAATATCCATCTTATACTTGTCGACATATTGTTTGTTGAAACGCCATACCCACTGCGAAGCCAATTCCTTGTTCACCGGTACGGCATAATTTTTGCCATTCACCTGCGATCCAGCCAGGAAGCGCGGGTCCAGCTCTTTGATGATGCCCTGACCGTATTGCTCCAGCAAATCATTGATTGGCAAAAAAGCACCCCGCGTTGCGTTCGGCAGGTAGTCAAAAGCCCAGGATGAGGTGAAAGCGATATCGTAATTCTCCCCGGAAGCCGTGATAACCGGCAACCGTTTCGAGTAGTCGCCCCAGTCAATCATTGTGATGTCTACGGTTGCGTTGATTTTGTCCGTCAAATATTTATTCATTTCCTCTTGAACTGTTGGCAGGTCACGCTGTGGACCACCGATCAGGTATACCTTGAGCTTCACGGGGTCCAGCTTCTCCCCTGTCTGGCCGCCGGATTCCGTCGAGTTGGCCGATTGGGTCTCGGACTGCGTCTTCCCGTTACTGTTCTCCTTCATGTTGTTGCTGCCGCAGCCAGCCAAAGTGGAAGCGAATGCAACTAGAAACACAACCATCAGCATAACCATTTTGTTAGACTTCATATGTCTCCCCCTAATCGTTATAAATAACTATTGTTACTGCCCTGGATCGGGCAGCTGCAACTTATCCAACTTATTCTTTAACCGAACCAATCGTAAGTCCTTGGATAAAATACTTTTGAAAAAACGGATATGCCAGCGCGATCGGCAGCGTAGCCAGCACAACCATTGCCATGCGGACCGTTTCTGTCGGCAAGGTCGCAGCGATGTCGTAAGATACCACCTGGCTGCTGTTCTGTACGATGAAGTCCATATTGTTCTGAATCCGGATCAGTAACGTCTGCAACGGAATTAAATTTGGATTATCAATGTACAGAAGCGCATTGAACCAGTCATTCCAGAAGCCAAGTGTACTGAAAAGCCCGATAGTCGCAATACCCGGCAGCGAGATTGGCAGCACAATCCGGGTGTAGATACCAAATTCGCTGGCCCCGTCGATCTTGGCCGATTCGATGATCGCGTCCGGTACAGTCGTCGTAAAGAAGGTGCGCATGACGATTATATAGAATGCGTTCAGAATGGAAGGGAAGATCAGCGCCCATATGGAATCCCGCAAATGCAGTACTTGCGTAACGACGATATATCCCGGGACCAGCCCCCCGGAGAACAGCATGGTGAAGAAAGCGAGAAAGCTGAAGAACCGGCGCTGATCAAAGTTCTTGCGTGAAATGGCGTACGCATATGTAGACACGAGATACAGCGTCAGAATGGTTCCGATTACCGTTACAGCCAGGGTCACGCCCAAGGATTGGGCCATTTGCCCGCCGGACCGCATCAGAAACCGGTAGGCGTCCAGACTGAGCACCTCGGGCAGGATACTGAAGCCGTTGATGGCCAATGTCTTCTCGTCCGTAAAGGAAATGATGATGATAAATATAAACGGAAAGATACAGGACAGGGCGAATAAGCACACACCTACATTAAATATAAAATTCCATAATGGACTAATCGCATTGATGTCCCTGGTCTTCTTTTTCCCGGGAGCAGAAAGCAGCATTTTCTCCATTGATTTGCTTAAGTCATTCATTGCAGACACCTCCTTGCCGATGTTTAGAATACAGCATAATCCTTCTCAATTTTGCGTACAGCGTAATTAGCGAGCAGCACGAGAATCAAACCGACAACGGATTGATAAAGGCCCGTAGCCGTACTCATACCTGTATCGCCCATGATTGTCAGACCCCGATACACGAATGTGTCGATAACGTTGGTGACCGGATACAGCGCACCGGAATCCCGCGGAACCTGGTAGAACAAACCGAAATCCGAGCGGAAGATGCCGCCGAGTGCCAGAATGGTCAATATAATCATCAGCGGCCTCAGCATTGGCAGTGTAATAAACTTGATCTGATTCCATTTGGTCGCCCCGTCGATCATTGCTGCCTCATAATAAGAGCGGTCAATGCCGGCAATTGCTGCAAGATAGACGACGCTCCCATATCCGGCATTTTTCCAGAGACCCAGAAAGATCAGAAAATACGGCCAAAATTTAGTTTCGCTGTACCAACTTACCGGGTCTTCGCCCAAGAAGACAAGGACCTGGTTGAACACGCCCTTTTCTACATTGAGGAATGAGAATACAAAATAGCTAATAATAACCCATGAGAGGAAATACGGCATGAACATCGCGGTTTGGTAGAATTTCGCCAGACGTTTATTTAACAGCTCATTCATAATGATGGCAAGCGTAACCGCGAGAACCAGGCCAAGCATGATCAAACCGGCGTTATAAAGAATTGTATTGCGCGTGATGATATAAGCATCATCGGTCGAGAACAGAAACTCGAAATTTTTGAAACCGACCCATTCACTCTTTAAAACGCTTTCAAAAAATCCTCCCGGATGAATCCGGAAATCCTTAAAGGCAATAATCGTCCCGAACATCGGCAAATAAGCAAAAATAATAAACCACGCTGCTCCCGGCAGCACCAGCAGAAGAAATGCCCTGTTCTTTATTAATTTCTTCAAGATGCCCATCATGCTATCCCCCCTGTCTTTATTATGAAAGCCTGACAGCCGCCGAGATAGTTGAAAAATAAAATAAACGTATGGATTAATTAAAGATAGCGCATTCATTTCACTAAAAAACACACCTCAGCAAGGTGTGTTTTTGGGAAACGGAAGATCGCAAGCTACTTTTTCATATACATCGAACGCAGCTCTGTCGGGGAAACGCCTGCATATTTCTTGAACTGTCTATAAAAGTACGACGTATCCCAGTAGCCTACTTCTGTTGCCACCTCCGCCGTCTTTTTGTCTGAGTATAACAGCAGATGGGTGGCCCGTTCGATCCGGTACTGATTCACATAATCGGAGAAGCTGGTGCCGGCCTCCTGTTGAAACAGCTGCCCCAGATAGTTGGGATGAAGGTCCAGTTTTTGGCTGAGGGTTTTCAGCGACAGCTCTTCTTGGTAGTAGTTCTTAACAAAATCCAGTACAGCCATCACATGCGGGCTATAGTCCTTTTCAGTCGCGTGGTATGTATCAAGGGTTTGATGGACCACTCTTTTTACCAGCCGTTTCAGCCCGCTAAGGGTATCGATTCTGGATAAGGGGCCGAATACGCCTCCGTAATCCGGAGTTTTCTCCAAATTCTTGGCTGCCAGCATAAGCTGGATTGCGGAGTTGAAGCATGGCGTTCTTGCCATGTGCCCATGCTCTGCCTGGACATCAAAGAAGTCGTCGATGAAGCGGTCCACCTCAAGACTCTTCCCGTCCCGGAGCAGCTTATGGAATTGATCCATAGCAGGCTCCCATTTTTCATCAGTTTGAGCCGGTTTACTTCCGTTGTCCGATGCCACTATGAATGTCTCTGAATCGCCTAACAAATGATTCTGCAGCCACAGCTTCACTTGTTTGCAGCTTTGCGGAAACCCCAGACTGGATTGCTCGGGCTGTCCTTTTACACTCCATACACAGGCGCCTGTATCAGAGGCGATCCACTGCTTCATCCCGCAAAGCGCCTGATATTGCCATTCTTCTCCTTCCCTGCCGGTTGAAGCGAACAGCACTATAATATCGCCTTCCTGATCAGGGAAGCAGATGATTTCACAGCCGTCCGGAACATGTTGTCTACCTATGGTTTCACATTGCTCAGCGATTATGGGTCTGTAAAACTGCGGATCCTCCATCCCGTGACCGTGTTCGGCTACAATCCGCAGCGCAGCTGCGCAGTAACTTGACTTGGTCAAGGGGATTTCCAGCAATTGCGCGCGCTCCCGGAACTCTTTGGCATCGATGGTTGCATTGGCCCACCGCTGCAATATATTAGTTCTTAGAATCCTCCAGCTCAGATCCATTTGGATTTGTCTGACTTCCTCGGTCTCCCAATCGTGCTGCATATGCTTAATCGTCGCTTCTAATTCGTCAATATTGACCGGCTTGAGCAAATAGTTCTCGACACCCAGTGTGATGCCTTCCCGCACGTAATTGAATTCCTCGTAACCGCTCAGAATGATGAACTTAGTGAGAGGACTGCGTACTTTGACTTCCCGGATCAGCTCAAGTCCCGTCATCTGGGGCATCATGATGTCCGTGATAACCAGATCGACGGCTAAGCCGTCCAGCTTTGCCAGCGCTTCCACACCATTGCATGCTGTGTCGGCAATTTGCAGATGATTCGCATTCCAATCGATGATGGACTGCATTCCTTTGACAATGAGCGGCTCGTCATCCACCAGCAATACGTTCCTCATTCGGTTAGTCCTCCCTTGTGAATGGAATTTCGATGATAACCTCACAGCCTTTGTCCTGCTCACTGATTACACTTATTCCAAACTGGCTGCCATAATTCAAACGAATGCGTTCATGAACATTTTTCAGGCCCAGGGAATCATTAGAAAGTGAAGGTGCTTCCCCCTCACTCTGCAGCGCCTTGCTCAGCTCTGTCAGCTTCTCTTGCCCGATGCCTTTCCCGTTATCCTTCACACGAATAATGATGTGTCTTTCCTGTTCTGCAGCCGTTATGGAAATCCGGTTATCATCGTCATTTGCCCGAAAGCCGTGAACAATGTAATTTTCAATAACCGGCTGAATCAGCAGTTTAACAACGATACTTCCGGCGACCTGCATCTCAATGTTCGTTTCCACCTGCAGCTTGTTCTCGTACCGGTATTGAATCAAAGCTAAATACATCCCGCACAGCTCGATTTCTTCGGCTAAAGTGACATGCGTCTGTTTTTTGATCAAATGCCTGAACATGGTTGCAAGAATATAGATCATTTGCCCGGCATCCCTGGCCCCTGAACTGATGGCCTTCATGCGTATACTCTCAAGCGTATTGTACAGGAAATGCGGATTGATCTGAGCCTGCAGAGCCACAAGCTGGGCGTTCTTCTGCTTGATCTCCGAGATATAGACGGTCTGGATATAAGACTCCAGGCGGTCACACATATTGTTAAAGCTTTGCGAGATTTGCTGGAGTTCATCCTCCCCCTCCATTTGAATCCGCTTGCTTAAATCTCCATCCTGCCAACGCCGCATGTAAACAACAATTCTGTGGATTTTTTTGGAGTAACGGCGGATCACGGTGAACGTCACAGCAATACTGATAATGATGCATAAGATCACGATCCCTGTGAGCGTGAAACGTAAGGTTTGAAGGCTTTGGACAATTCGGGACTCCGGAATAATAGCGGCAGCGACCAGCCCTGTATTCCCGATATTCAGCAATTGCACTTTGGAGCGTTCCTCCAGCTGTACCCAATCTCCCTGCTTGGACATCTGCTTCCAATACGGATAAGTTGTATTATTGTAATGCCCCTGCGAGTCAAAAATCACTTGGCCCTGCGACGCTATCAGCATAATCCGGCTGCTTGGACGGTTCATTTTCTCCTGCAGCAGCTTTTTTATGCGGCCTGTATTGAGTTCGAAGAGCATGGCACCGTATTCCTTCAGCGTCACAGGGTCCTTAAGCACATTTACATAGCTGTAAGGCGTTGCTTCCCCGGCGGCTTTCCCCACGAACAGCGGATCGTTGCCCATATACTGCCAAGGCTCGTTCCGGAACTGTTTGAACCAGTCTTGATGTGCCTCTGATAACTTCGGTTGATTGTAAAAATGCTGCGTTTCCCGGTTCAGCAGGTAATAAAAATCTTGGTCCGAGCTGTACAGCACGATGTTCGAAATAGAGGGTTCCTCCTTCAGCAGCAGGCGTAAATGATAATCAAAGGTGTTGCGCTCCGTCCGGTAGCTGTTTGCATACTGGTTCAAACGCCAGTTGAGGAAGTTCTCATATTCATGAGTCAAAAAGTACTTCAAATCGTCTCCAATCATCGCATCCGTATAAATCTGCTTCACCGCGGCATACATCCGTTCGTTCTGTTGGTTGAGGCTGATGCTGATGATGTCCAGTTCCTGAAGGCTTGCATCCATCTGCTCCCGCACAAGCCGCTGCTCGTAATAGCGGTAAGCCAGAACAGAGACACTAATAAACAAAAGAACCATAACCATGGAGTAGAGGAGGAGGATCTTGTTAAACATTTTTTTCTTCAGGTGATTCTGATAAAAGGTCCGGATCTTGGACATTCGTGCCTGACCGCCTCCTTCGAAGCCAATTTTCAACTCAGTGTATCACCGTTCATTAAATTTGCGCAATAAAAATAGGCAACATCCATGCCGCCTGGTGCGGGTACATGGCTATCGGTTCAGACAAATATAAACGGAGGATGAATAACTAAAATGCAACGACTTAACGTGCAAGGATACCTGCACATGAGCCGTTGCATAGGGAATGGATCTAACTAATTTGCTGTTGTACGTACCGTGACTGGACTGGAATTATCTCTTCTGCCGACAGATTTGATGACTAGATTATATTGGAGCTCCGGGTTCAAATGCTCGATAACGATGCTGTATTGCGATGTTCCCGGTTTTACCGGCACATAGATGCTCCAATGTTTACTGATTTTGTCATTTTGCTCATAAATACGGAATCCTCTTATCTGTTCTTTGCTGGTGACAGGCGTCTTCCAGGTCAGAGTGGCCTTGGTCTCTTGAAGTTTAACCTTGGCCTCTTCCACAGGAGCCGGTTTGGTGTCCGTCCGTTTGATGCCGTAATGGTCATATACTTTTAGCCCGTTTTTTCCGTATCCGGTTTTTCCTTCATCTTCCACAGCTGCCGTATAGGCATCCAAGCTCAGAATTTGATCGGAAACCGACACATCGGTAAACATTTTTTTCTCCGGCTGCTTATTGACCGCTGCAAAAAAGTCATCATACGATTCGTTTTTGTAATAAAACTTGTTTCCAAACGCATTGGACATCAGATATACCGTTCCCTGAGGGTTAACAATGTTGCCTGCTCCATCCTTCTCCAGCTTTTTCGGATCTATAACCTTATCCCCATACATCTGGAAAGAACGCATATACATATGATCATGAGCCTCAAACACCATATCAATGCCAAGCTCGTCAAAGACCGGAATCAGATTTTTCCTGTAAAATTTAACGCGGTCCCCTTCCCATTGTGCGGAATTATCGCCGGCTGCGTAGGGCGCCTTGTGAAATGCAACGAATTTCCACTTCTTATCAGACTTGGCGACCGTATTCCGCATCCAATCGATCTGGTTCCAAAACTGCTCATGCTTCTCGTCATCCCAGTTGACAGAGCCATCCTCGTTCAGCTTGCCGTCGAATTGCGAGTTATACACCATGTATAGGGCGTCACCGTATTCAAAAGAATAGACTGAGCCGTCATGCGTTGCTTCCACCACCTTGCGGGGCAGATTGAAATGGTTGTAAAAGTTGTTGTTCGGCGTGGTTTCATCCCCGTCCCAATCTGCCACCTCATGTCCGCCCAGCACGGGAACGAAGGGTACCTTCATCAGAGGCGCTTGCGCAAGTCCGAGCATCCACTGCCACTGTTCCTCCAGGTCACCGTTATCGACCAAATCACCGGCATTTATCAGAAATTTGGGGTTGCCGATATGTTCGTAGGCTTTGTTGAAGGTATCTGCCCAAGGTTCAAAACCCGATTTGCCCGAAGCCTGCGAATCGGAGCCGACTATAAAGTGATAAGGCTGAGGGGCCGCAGCATCAGTCTCAAAGGACCCGATGGCGCTCCAAACCGAACCGTCACCCACTCTGAATACATATTGGGTGCCAGGCTTTAATCCAATCGCGGTTGCTTTATGGCTGTAAAAATTTTTCTTCTTTCCGGTTGTTCTGTCGCTCTTGGTCATATAGGTCGAGATTTTCTCGGCGGTTCCGGTGAATTCGAGAACCCCCTCCTCCGGAAACCCGTTTCCGGTTCCACCTGCAGCTTCGGCAGTCTGGACTCGCGTCTCCGCTGGGGTATCCGTGTACCAGGCAAACGCCATACTTGTTTTGGTATCACCGTTGAATGCCATGTTGATAAGCTTAGGCTGAGACGCAGAGGGCTCGGTCGTAAAGCTCCATTCAATATTGCGGATCAATGGGGAGCCGTCTATTCCTTGGACCGATGTTTTGGGGACAAAAACGCTGTACACGGTACCTTGATCCAGCCCGCCGTGCCCGATGCGTAAGGTCGATTGGTTGACGACTCCGGCTGTAAGGTTGGGAACAGGCTGGTTCCGGTCATTTCGAATCGTGATGGCCTGTTGATCCATGAGGGTTATCGATTTGTTGAATTTAATCTCAACCGGAGCCGTCACGGATACTTTCTCAGCTCCAGCTCCAGGAGTATGTGACTTGTCAATTGTCGGCGTCATGGGTGTTTTACCAGGAATCAGGTCCCCGGTCACGCGAATGTTCCGGATTTTACTGGACCCACCGCCGCCGATTCCTTTCGGATTGTCTTTGGAGTTCGTTGCCGTATTAGAATTGACCAGCCAGCGGATATACAGCAGTTCCTTGTCGTCTGCATCCGGGATGGGCAGCTTGCTCAGCTTGCAGGACTGCCCCGGGCAGCTGTAGCTCGAAACTGTCTTCATCTGAACGGTACCTCCCGGTACGTCGGTCCAGACTTTCCGGTCCGTACTGACCTGTACTTTGAAATCGTTAGGACCTGAACCGGAGGAGCTTTGTTCCGATGATAATCTGATATTCTTGTAGGCAAACGTAGAAATGGTTGCCAGCCAATACTTCTTGCCCTCGCCTTTGTCCCAGCCCTGATAGCTGATGTCTTTGGCTTTGCTGTCGAAATTTTCGAAATAACCTCCAACCTGTTCAAGGCTTGAGGAAGATGCATACTCGCCTCCGGTGGCCGGATGGCTTCCTGCTTCTCCCTTATTGGTGAAAACCCAGTCGGCAATTACGATTTCGGCAGCAGCGGCTTGCTTGGGATTACCCGTCATGGGATCGGCTTGAGAGTCTGCGGGGAATGACCAGGGGATCAGCAGGAGTACCAAGAACATAAAGAACAGTTGCTTCGGATTACTTCCTCTTTTTTTCTGAATACGCATGGTTTGTGTAGCCCCTTTCCCGTTCTAATGAACGGATATGCTTGAGGATTCATTAAGAATCCCGCTACTTGAATATATCCCATGCCCGCCTCACGATTCTCAGGGAATCTTACTGAAAACCTGCCATTTTCAACATATATTGCTGTTATTATCCTGCGAAGATGGATGAAGTTCATACATGTAAGCCAAAGGGCTAAAAAAAAGCGCATAGCAGCCGCTATACGCTTTCCTAACCCTCTATTTAATCCTGATTCAAAAACGTCCGGGTCCGCTCCAGCCTCGGGCTGCCAAAGATCTGCTCCGGTGTTCCCGATTCGGCGATTTCCCCGTCGGCCATGAATAATATGCGGTCGGCCACATCGCGGGCGAAGTTCATCTCATGTGTGACGATAATCATCGTCATGTTCTCCTCCGCAAGCTGGCGGATGACACGCAGCACTTCACCGGTCAGCTCGGGATCAAGCGCCGACGTCGGCTCGTCAAACAGCAGGATGTCCGGGTTCAGCATCAGCGCTCTGGCGATGGCTACCCGCTGCTTCTGCCCGCCCGACAGCATAGATGGGTATACGTCCGCCTTATCGGACAGGCCCACCTTGGAGAGCAGTTCCTTGCTTTTGGCGGCAATCTCCTGAGGGTTCCCCCGCTTTAGTGTTCTGGGAGCAAGTTCCAGATTTCCCTGTACGCTGAGGTGGGGGAACAGATTAAAGTGCTGAAACACCATGCCCATCGACGCGGTAATCTCCTTTATGTCTGCATTGCCGGCATATTTGCCGTTCTCTACAAGCGGCTTGCCGTGGATAAGGATACTGCCTCCGCTAACTTCCTCCAGATGAACCAGACTGCGCAGCATCGTGCTTTTTCCTGAACCGGAGGGCCCGATCACCGCCACAACTTCGCCCGGGTTTACATCAAAGGTAATCTTTTTCAGCACATCGAGGCTGCCAAAAGATTTCTGCAATTGCCTAACTTCAATCATACTACTCATAGTTGGACAGTCCTTCTACTCAAATTTGAAACGTTTCTCCAGTGCCTTGAAGAACAGCGTCAGTATCAGTGTCATCAGCAAATAAATAACACCGGCTACTACAAATGGGGTTACCGTAAAATCACGGTTCACCGCCGTCTTCGCGTAATTCAGCAGCTCCGGTACGGCTACAGCGTAGAGCAAAGCGGTGTCCTTGACCAGGGTGATGGACTCATTGGCTACCGCAGGCAGTGCAACCCGGAACATTTGGGCGAGAATCACCTTGCGCAGGGTTTGCCATTTGCTGAGCCCGAGAACCTTGGCGGCTTCATGTTGCCCTTTGTCAATTGACAGCAGCCCGCCGCGGAAAATCTCGGCAAAATAAGCCCCGTAATTCAGGATAAAACCAAGACTGGCCGCGACGAAGCGGTCCAACACCAGGTACTGCCCAATTACCGGAATCTGCGGCAGGCCGAAGCAGAAGAACAGCAGCTGCAGCAAAAGCGGGGTTCCGCGCATGACGTAAATATACGTGTGTGCGATCCAAGCCAGCGGCTTGATGGAACTCTTGGCCATCAGCGTGACCAGCATCCCGAGCGGAATGGACAGCACGATGACAATGAGGAACAGCAGGACGGTTGTCCGCGCGCCTTCCAGCATCGGTCCGGCAATTTTTATAATATAATCTATATCCATTTCTTCTACCGACTCCTAAAGGGAACTATCTAGTTCAATACTTTATTCTCTCCAAACCACTTCGTAGAAATTTCAGCAGCCGTTCCATCACTGCTTAGTTCATCCAGAGCCTTCTGCAGCTTCTCCAGCAGCGCTTCATTGCCTTTCTTGATTCCGATACCGTATTGCTCAGGAGCCAGCGATTCATCCAGCAGCTTATAAGTGCCCTTCTCCTTGGACATATAATATCTTGCCACCACTTCGTCAATGACCACTCCATCCAGGCGTTTGGACTTCAGGTCTGTCAGGGCAAGCACATTATCCGGAAATTCGGATACGTTGGCAATCTTTGCTTTGAGCGGACTGGCATCCAGGGCATCGGCAGCGGACGACAGGCTTTGCAGTCCGACTTCTTTTCCGGCCAGATCATCCAGCTTCGCCAGCGCCGAATCCGCCAGCACGACTACTACCTGGCTGTTCTCCAGATAAGGCTTGGTAAACAACACCTTCTCCTTGCGCTCGTCCGTGATGGTGTAACCGTTCCATATCATATCAATGCGTCCGCTGTTCAGCTCCGATTCCTTGGCCGACCAGTCAATCGGCTGGAAGGTAACCTCTTGGCCCATTTTCTCAGCCGCCGCTTTCGCATAATCAATGTCAAAACCGACAATTTCATTGTTGTCATCCCTAAAGCCCATTGGAGCAAACTTATCATCAATACCGATCACCAGTTTGCCGTCATCCCCTTTTGAACTGGAGCAGCCTGCTATCACCGCAATTGCCATAACTACCAATAGAACCAATAACCCTTTTCTCTTCATCTCTCTACTCCCCCTAGTAAATAACACAATATACCATGTGCTTTAGTTCGTTAACACGTTATCAGTTTATCATAATAACATATCATGTGAGTATCGTCGATAGAGAAGAGAAATACTTCTGTGACAAACAAGTGGAAACGGGTACGTCCTTATAAGGACGGTACCCGTTTCAGCGAGAAATAAAAGGTTAATTTATAGCGCGAAGCATGTAAATTATATTTTTAAAAAGGCCATCGCCTGTGTATTCAGGTCAGTGGCTTAATTCCTTTAATGCCTGATGGACTCAAAATAGTCTACGACGACCTCACGGAATTCCAGAGCAGCCCGCGAAATGTACCGGCTCTTGTGCGATAATAAAGCGATTTCCCGCACCAGATCTTGGTCTTCTACTTCGAGATAGTGAATTTGTTCCCGCGAATTCCTTGCCGTGCCTGGGATGAAGGCAATGCCAATTTCGGCTTCCACAAAAGCGGTGAGCCTTGCAGGTTCATCTCCTTCGTACACATATTGGGGGACAAATCCAACAGATTGGCATACAGAGTCTACTAAATCGCGTGTACCGTAACCTTTCTTTACACCGACAAACCATTCATCCTTTAGTTCGATCAAGGCAATGCTCTTTCGATTGGCCAGGTGATGCCCCTTGGGGACAGCAAGAAGGATCGGGTCGATACATACGATTTGACATTCGATATCTTCCCCTTGTACAGCAGGTGAGGACAAGCAGAAATCGACCTCTCCTCTATGGAGAAGCGTAACCATTTCCTGCGTGGCAAGCATTTGTACATGAAAATGGATGTTAGGCATCTTTTTCCGAAACTCCCTAAGGATATTAGGCAGTGTGCTTGCGGCGGTCACCGCCAATTCGAGTGTGCTATGTTCCAGGCTGGACAGGTCCATAAGCTCCTGCTTCCCCTGTTCCAATTCAAACAAAGCCCTTTCCGCCCGGTGTAGGAATTTGCTTCCGAACTCGTTCAACCGCAGATTTCTCCCTGTTCGATCAAAAAGCGGGACCCCCAGGTCCTCTTCCAAGCGTTGAATCGTTTTGCTCAGCGAGGATTGGGTAACGTGCAGACTTCGTGCAGCTTCAGTCACATGTTCCAAACGGGCTACCGCGATAAAATATTGCAATTGAAGAAGTTCCATTTCCCACACCCCTTTCATTCCTCTGTGTCTATGAAATCATAACATAGAATGCGTTGGAGTGAATGGATTAATTCAAGTATGATATCATTAAAACACTTTGGGGGGAGCTCAAAAAATGAATGCACGCAGCTGGTGGCTGATGATTTCGGTTGGACTGGGGATACTGTTGAACCCATTAAATTCTTCGATGGTTTCTGTTGCGATTCCAAGGCTGCAACATGTGTTCCAACTTGGCTTTACTGATGTTTCTTGGGTTATTTTTTCGTTCTACATTTCTAGTGCTATCGCCCAACCCGTCATGGGAAAGGCAAGTGATTTATGGGGCCGCAGGAAGATATTTCTTACGGGGCTTTTGGTAACCTTCGTTGCCTCTTTATTAGCACCACTATCACCAAACTTTGGGTGGCTTATTGTATTCCGTAGTGTCCAATCTATCGGAACAAGCATGATGGTTGCAGTTGGAATGGCCATTGTGCGAATTCATATTACCGAGAAGCAAGCCACTGCGCTGTCTGTTTTATCCATATTTCTATCCGGTGCAGCAGCAATTGGCCCTTTTATTGGCGGGGTCTTTATTCACTGGTGGAATTGGCATGCTATCTTTCTCGTTAATATTCCATTTATAGCTGCGAGTTTCATATTAGCTTGGCGGACAATTCCTAAGGACGAACTACCAGCATCCGTTCAACGCAACATGTCCTTTCGTAAAATGATGAACACGATTGATGTGCCAGGTATCCTGCTTTTTACAGTGGGTCTGGTTGCCCTGTTAGTAGGAGTACTGTCCGCAAAATCATCTGGTCATGTTTCTTTATTACATGTCATTGTCGGACTGATTGGTCTCATGCTGCTTTTGGCTTTTGTAAGATATGAGCTGAAAATTTCGTCACCCTTTATTCCTTTGCGCACATTCGCCAGATATCCTGCGATGACTTGGGTCAATGTTCAATTCATGCTCGTTAACGTTCTTTTTTACTCGGTATTTTTCGGGATTCCTTCCTACTTGCAAACGGTACGTCATGTCAGCGAATTTCATACAGGGATTCTTATGTTAAGTTTAGGGTTGTGTTCGCTCGTTGTTTCTCCGCTCGCAGGGCGGTGGATCGATAAATCCGGACCGGGGCCGGCATTGTTCGTGTCGGCAATTCTAATGACAATCGGGTCTGTGTGGATTGTGAGTCTGACTCACCATTCGCCGGTTATCAGTGTATGTTTGGCGCTGGCTGTTTTTGGAGTTAGCAACGGGTTGAACAATGTTGGTATGCAAGCGGCCTTGTTCCAAAGTTCTCCGAAGGAAATTATCGGTGTAGCATCGGGATTGTTTAGTACATCAAGATATTTGGGCACCATCCTCTCCTCATTGTTGATAGGCATTGTCATGGGAGGTAAATTCAGCTTCGGGGGATTTAGGGTGCTTGGGATGATCCTCACGGCAATCGCTTTATCCTTGGTGTTCATGAGCCGGCGTCTCCGGGAGTCCGGGCAATTCCAAGAGTCGTAGGATTACCAAGTCGGCCGCTACCGCTTTTTCATAATCAGTCCGTCTTCTCCGCCGCCTGAATGGTTAAAACAACGTTGCCTTTCTTATGCCCCAGCTCTACATAGCGATGGGCTTCGGCGGCTTGCTCCAGAGGGTACCTGCGGTCGATCACCACACGCATCTTACCCGCTTCTATCAGTTCTTTTAGATACCTTAAGTCTTCCCCGGTCTCCTTCATAGTTCCTCCGAAAACCTTCTTACCGCTTGTCAAGTTAATCCATAACCCGCCAACAAGTACGCGAGGTTTTATGTGCAGAGCATGCAGGTATAGGCCACGGGCTGTCAGACGTTTGACGCATGCTGTGAATGGGCTTTTCCCGACCGTATCGAAAATAATATCGTAGGCTGGCCCCTTATCCGTGAACTTCTCTTTTGTATAATCTATGACCCGGTCAGCTCCCAGCGATTTCACCAACTCCACATTCGATGTGCTGCATACTCCAGTCACTTCCGCGCCGAAATGCTTGGCAAGCTGCACTGCATATGTTCCAACACTGCCTGAAGCACCATACACGAGCACCCGGCAGCCGCGCTGGATGCTGCACTTCCGGAGAAATTGCAAAGCAGTATAAGCACCGACCGGAACCGCCGCCGCCTCCTCGAAAGTTATGTTCGCCGGCTTAAGGGCAACTGCTCCGTTCTCGGGCAAGCATTTGTATTCGGCATATGCACCGAAGCTATTTCCGCAGGCAGCGTAGACGGCATCCCCGGGCTTAAACCGGGTAACGCCACTGCCCGTCGATTCCACTACTCCTGCCAGCTCGAACCCGAGAATCTGAACACGGCGGGGTCTCCACAGACCGTTAAACAACCGGGCCAGGAAAGGTTTCGCTTTGCGTAAACGCCAATCCCCCGCTGCAGCGGTCGCCGCATAGACTTTAATCAGTATCTCATCGTCTTTCGGAACCGGTTGGGGAACCTCCCGCAGTTGCAGCACATCCGGCGGCCCGTAGCGCTCGTATACGATCGCTTTCATCCTTTTCTCCTCCATTCAGTTTACGTTATCCTGTTCCCGATGAGTTCTTAGAGTATGGACTGAGGCTGACCGTCTACGGATCACCCATTCGGCCACGGCGAGGTTGATCACCCAACCCGCACCCATCAAAAGCGCTTTGCTTAGTTCACTTGGCGGCCCAATGATCAATTCTCCGGCCGTTTGGGTCAGTACCTGTGTGCCCGCACCAAGCCCGATTGCATAGCTGCGCATCATCCATGCCCGATGACCGGTCCAGTCGCCCCGCAGGATCATGGCAAAGCCAATAAGGATCGATATGACCATGCCCGACCCAAACAGGAGCCGCAATGCATATAGCAGATCACCGCTGTCATCCGGGCGGGGATAGAACAAGGTCATCCACAAACCTGAAATCCCGACAATCAGGCCACATAGAACCAGTAAGCGTCCCGATATGCGGTGCCAGCCCGGCCTGCTCCGCCGGAAACCGGGTGCGAATTGGAACGGGCCGAGGATCGCATATATACTGGCGCTCAGAATATGCAGCACCACTGGCAGAGGTGACGCAAAGAACCGTGCATTGGCTGGCGTGATTTCAGCATTGCGGACTAGCTCGGTTAGCCGAAATATGCCGGCAGCAACCGGAATAACACTTAGCATGAGAAGTGCAAAGACCAGCCATTTTCCCGGAATTTCTTTTCCCCCGGCTTTGATTGCCGAAGCGACAGAAGGATTGGCATGAACCTGATTGACCGATACCAATGGGAGGCCGAGATCACGCAGTTTCCTCAGCAGGCCAAGCAATGCAGCCTGATCAGCCACGGGGCCTAAAAGTATGGTTGTTCCATCATTCGCATGAGAGAGACTCATTCCCTCAAACCAGTCAGACCAGCGGGTATCAAGTTGCCCCTTGAAGCGGATTTCGTACAGATCCTGCTTGTGATGATCCTCTAAAGACATTTGTGTTTTACTCATGATAAGCCTCCTTAAGCACCTTCAGTTACTACAAGATACATGTTAGCATGGTGAGATGTCATCACCACATATGGTGATAAAGAGGTGATTTGCAATGGGATGGTTATAGCGGAGTTAAAAAAAAGCCCCGGCAAAAGGCCAGAGCGGGGTGTTGATTCAGCTTGCTACTATAAATGAAGTTCCTCAGCCCGACGGACTGCTGCCCGGCGGTTGTTCACCTCCAGCTTGTCATAAATGTTCTTGGTATGCGTCCGGAGGGTGTTCAGGGATACCTTTAATTCGCGGGCAATGTCTGGCCCGCTTAATTCCGTTTTGAGCAGCCGAAGCACGTCAAGTTCTCGTTCACTCAGTTGCTCGATCACCACATCTTTGACAGGTGTTCGTTCCTTAGCCTCATTGAAGGCTGACAAAAGGTAACGGACATAGCTGGGGGCGATTCCCTGTTTCAAAGCTGCTCCCAGAAGAGCCGCCATGGCAGGGCCTTCGTCCACAAATATGCGGACATAGCCCTCCGGCTCAGCGAGCTTCAAGACCCGTTCCAACGTCACAAGCGCAGCAGCAGAGCTCCCGGCCGTGTGGTGAGCAAGTGCCTGTACGACCAGGATCTCGATGACACTTCCCTGCCTTTTGCCCTCTTCTGCAGCCTGGAGAAGGCGCTCCAGCAGTTCCATAACCTCAAGCAGCCAACGGTCTGCACGCTCGTTCTTATACCTGGCCAGGAGCACCCTGGCCAGGGTGATGTGCTCGAACTCACGCAGATAGCTAAGGTCATCTTTAGCGGACAGGTTTTGCTCCAGTACCCAGTCGAAAGCTTCATCAAGCCATCCCAGCGCGACCCAAACCCTTGTTTTTAACGCCGCTATTGGTCGAACATTTGGAAAAAAATCTTTTTTAAATAGCCGCTCTGCCTCGTTAAGCAAGGTGAGCGCATCCTCCAGCTCTCCTTCGGCCTCCCGTATTCGGGCCATGGCAACGCACCAGCGATACCGGTTTTGGGGGAATCTGATGTTCTCGTTATGCTCCTTGCTTCTCAGCAGGTGCTGGCTGGCGGCAGGCAGATCGTTATGCTCACGGGAGAGCTCGCTCATTCCAATGTATATATCTGCCGTTTCCCGCAGTACATGATCTCCCTGCTCCGACGCGAGCTGTAATCCCTGCTCATAGGTACGCAAGGCCTGGCGGAGCCGCCCTTGCGTAATCCGTATAGCAGCCAGCGCGATTACGCCACCGATTGCGTCAGAGATGTTCCCTGCCAGCTGGACGCTGGCTATGCCATCTGCAAAAGTCCGGTGTGCGGTCTCCAAATCCCCACTCATCCAGGATGCAAGTCCCAGAAGTGCAGTGGCTGCTCCCCGCGGAAGGTGGTCGTCCTCAGTTACAAGATCGAGCACCTGCCGTGCGTATTTCAAAGTGTTGGGCAGATCACCCAGCGCCTGCGCATGTGCGGCCCGGTACACAGCGATTGAACACGGGAGACGGCGAAATTCCTCTTCGTTTACAACGATCATTTCCGTCAATTTTTCCGGTTGCTCATTCCCTTCTACCGGCACTTCCAGCCACTGTTCAGCCTCTCCCAGTCTGTCCAGCGCCGCTTCTAACTCACCGCCAGCCAGTAGTGCCCAGGCATAAGCTACGCAGAGGACAGGCCTATCGTGTATCAGTGCGTCGGGGAGCTGTCGCAACCAGTTCAGCACCGCAGCATCCTCTCTCTGCCTGCGCATATCCGGCCATGCCAGCTCGATCAGTTCTGCTACCCGAATCAGATCCCCGGCAGCCAGGGAGTGGCGGATAGCCTCAGCCGTTGAACCATTTTGCCCGTACCACGTACTCGCTCGCCGATGCAGCGTTGCTGCCAGCCCGGGATGATCCGTCCGCAAATGTACAGAAAGAACTTCGCCAAAAAGGTGATGATAGCGATACCAATGACGCTTGTCATCCAATGGAACGATAAAAAAGTTCCCTCGCTCCAGGGACTCCAGCCGCATATTACCTTTTTCCTGTCCTGTGACGGCATCGCACAAAGGGCCATACAGCCGTTCCAGAATAGAGGTCTGGAGTAAAAAACTCCGGACCTCTTCAGGCTGACGCTGCAGGACCTCTTCGGCCAGATAATCTACAATGTACCTGTTGTCTCCGGTGAATGACTGAATGAACACAGAAACGTCCTCGCGCCCCTGCATAGAGAGTGCAGCCAGCTGGAGCCCCGCAATCCAGCCTTCGGTGCGTGTATCCAGAGCCATGATATCATCTGCTGCAAGGCTTAAGCCCATCACTTCTCTCAGGAACACGGACGCTTCACCAGGAGTAAAGCGCAGATCCGCATCACGCAGTTCGGTCAAATGTCCCCTTGCACGCAACCGGCTCAGCGAAAGCTGCGGATTTTCACGGGTGGCGATGACAAGGTGCATCTGCGTGGGGAGATGCTCAAGTAAGAAGCCAAGGGCAGTGTCAACTGCTTTGGCATCAATACTATGGTAATCGTCAAGAACGAGGACAAAGGGGTACGGTAGAGCTGAAATTTCATTTAGCAGGACCGTCAAAAACGCTTCGATGGACGGTGGCTGCGGGGATTTGAGAGCACTCATTAAGTCTTCTCCAATATTCTCCGCAACCGTCTGTAGAGCAGCAACAAGGTGAGTCAGGAAACGTGCAATATCGTTATCTGCTTCATCCAGCGACAACCATGCGGCAGGCCGGCCGCAACCGGCAGCCCATCCACTCACCAGCGTTGTTTTGCCGAAGCCCGCTGAGGCAGAGATGAGTGTCAGCTTACGCTCCAGCCCCCCGTTCAGCCGTTCGATCAAGCGGGGCCGGGGAACAACTTTCGTCCGGGATAAAGGAATAAATAGTTTAGTAGCTAAAATGGGTATATTCATCGATTATCTTGACAGCCCCCATCGTATAACTTCATATCCTACATGATATCTTCAATTTTAATTTTTCACCACAAATAAATAAATGTGTGAAATAACAAACAGCGTTAAAAAATAGTCGGGACCATTCCCCCATCTATACGGATTGGAGAACCTTTAAATGCAGATGCAAAAGGACTGCAAACAAATGCAGCTAGTCTACCTATTTCAACAGGCTTGATAAATCGCTGAATTTCAGATTGTGGCAGGTTGGCAGCCATAAACTTTTTTTCTTTTTCTGCAAAAGTCAGATCTTCATTAGCGTACACACCCTCGATGATCTGTTGCACATTTTCGGAGAGTGTTGGTCCTGGCAGGATGGCATTGACTGTAACTTCTGTTCCTATTGTTAATTTGGATAAGCTTTTTGACAATGATAACAGCATTGATTTGGCCATGGCATACTGCGGCATTTGACCTGAAGGCATAATAGCTTCTTCACTCGCAATAAAGATAATGCGGCCGAAATCCTTTTTCAACATTCGAGGCAGATAAAATTTAGATAATCCGTTTGCCGCAAGAACATTAGTACGGAAATATTTTTCCCATACTTCATCGTCAACGTCCTCATATTGCATAATTTCGTAAATCCCCATATTGTTAACCAAAATATCAATATCCGGGTATTTTTCGAATAAAGCTTCTCTTTGCCGGGTATCCACAAGATCGGCTGCTGCATTCTGGGGAGAGGTCGCCGGGAACTTGGACTTCAATTCATTTACCGAACGTTCTGCGTCTTCAAAATTCCGTCCATTAATGAGTACATTCACACCTTCCCGGGCAAGTTCAATGGCGATTGCTTTGCCTATGCCTTTTGTTGATCCTGTAACTAGAGCTGTTTTATTGTGTAATCCCATATCCATAGTTCATTTCTCCTTATGTTGGCTAAGTATGTAAATGTTCAGAACGCCAATTAGAAGGGGTATCCCCTTCCCAAAGGCGAAAGGCGCGGTAGAATGAGTTCTGGTCTTCAAAACCAATCATAAAAGCTACTTCTTTGATCTCGAGCGAGGGGTCTGCCAAGTACTCCCGTGCCTGCTCATGTCTAGTTTGTGCCAACAGCTGCTTAAAGGTCGTATTTTCTTCAGTAAGCCTGCGCTGCAAGGTACGATCGCTCATCCCCAGCTCTTTCGCAACAGCCTGCATATCAGGGCGCCCACCGGAAAGGCTGCGTTTCATGATCCATTTGACCCTCCCGGTGGTTGAGCGCTTGCGCTGCTGTTCATTGAGTGTTTGGTCCAGAGCGGGAGTCAGGATCTCCAGCAACTCTTCGTTGTAAGAGACAAAGGGGCGGTCCAGATCACTTCGATGCAGCGTCAGCCGGTTGCATGGTGCACCAATCCGGATAGGACAGCCGAAGTAAGCTTCAAGGACCTGCACATCGCCCATAGCGTGTGAAAATTCGACGAACCGAGCCGTCAAAAGTTGACCTGTCCCCCGTCTTCCGAGCTCCAGAAGATATGCCAGGGTGACTCCAATCAACATCGGCGGACCGGGTTGCTCGGTATACTGCCATTCCAGTTCGATGGTACAGTTCTCGCCCTCCTCGATGATCCGTAAGTTTTCTGGGGGGCAAAGTTGCTTGTAGCGGACCATTCGTTTTAGCGCGTCACGATAGTCACGGGCGTGGTATGTCGCTAAGACGGTTGGCGGGTACTTCGCAGTTTCAAAACCGGCCGCAAGTCCTATAATTCCTTTGGCAGTGTCACCAATGAGATCGGAATAAGCCTGCCAAAGTGCGAAATATTGGGCGGTGGTAACTGCAGGTTCAGTAATAATGGTGAGCGGTTGTCCAGCTTTGCGAGCTACATCGTGGGCGGCAATCCCCAATTGACGTAAGCTTGCCCAGAATCCTGGCGGGATTCTAATAGGGTCAGAGGGTTGAAACTTCATGCATAAGGGCCTCCTTTGGCTGTATCACTATTATAGTACCTTCCTCATACCGCCCTGTAACTAGCAGAAAGTGACATTCCACTTGCCAATCACGCCAAATCTCAAGTGAATATAAAAAACCCTATCGAAATCAATTTCCCAATCGTGCTTCATAGCTAGAATAAGCCACTGTCTGAAGTTTCAGATCAGTGGCTTAAAAGGGGTTCAAAAACGCGCTCCAGTTCCTCAAGCGAGAAGCCGGGTCCGGTATCTTGTATCGTAAACTTAACTTTAGGGCCGTCTTTATAACTTTGGACAACAATTTCACCATTCATGGGTAGGACTCAATGTGGCTCTGTATCTGGTGGAACGTAGCAGGAACAAGGGTTTCTTAATTCATGCAGAAGCCGAAAAACCGGGCTTAAGCGTGAGATTAATCTCCCGGTCTGGGTAACCCTTATGCACGTTCATGTTGCGTTTGCCTGCATGGCCATGGCGGCGGGACTGATCAACTTTTCTAACCGGATCTTCCAGCGTTAATCCAGCCAATGCCGGCTTCGCCGCCGGTTCTGGAAGGTTACAATTTCCCGCACTCCCGCCTGCTTCAGCATTTCCAGCTGCTGATCCGTATACCCGCCGAGATCGTCAGGAAAATGGGCATCGGTAGAGGTCGTGAACAGCACGCCTTTGGCCGCCAGTACTTCCAGGAAAGCAGGGCCCGGGCACATTTCCCGGATCGGATAGCGGTACACCATTCCCGCATTAATCTCGGTGGCTGTATCGTGCGCGATCAGCAAATCTGCAATCCGCTCATACATCGGCAGCAGACGCCGTTCATCCGGGCGGTAGTTGAAGGCTTTGAGGTTATCGAGGTGGGCTACAATATCGAACAGGCGTGAAGACACCGCTTGGCCGACAATTTCGAAGAACCGGGCATACAGGACTTCCAGATCGAATTGTTCAAAATACGTCTGGGTCGCCGGATTGTCAAACCCCCAGCCATCTACAAAATGCACTGAACCGATAACATAGTCATAAGGTTGTTCCCTCAATATTCCGGCCAGCTCCTGCTCGCAGCCAGGGAAATAATCGGCTTCGATGCCGAGCCGCAGCTGCACCCCTTCACGCTGCCACTTTTCCTTTTGGGCCTGTATGCAGGCAACAAAATGTTCTGTATCCGCCATACACACCTGATCCAGCCACTCCCGCTGCAGACGGCCAATCAGGGTATCATCCATGAGCATATGTTTTTCATAATAGGTTTTATATTTCGTGAAACGGTACAGATGATCGACGATGCCCACCGTATGAATGCCGCGCTCCTTGGCTTGCTTCAGATACAGGTCCAGCCATTCCTCTGTAAAAGCTCCGCCCTTCATACGCCGCTCCAGCAGACCGAAGCTCTCCTGCATCCAAGCCTGCGTATGGATCTGCTCACTGCTGTCTGTCATCTTTGTGAGACTTTCCATCGTACGCTGCAGCCAACTTGGTGAATACGGTCCTTCTTCCAGATGGAGGTGAAAATCTATCTTCATTACGTATCCTCTCCTTTTATGGTGCCTGCACCACCCCTGCGCTAAATTACGCTTCCGTCTTCCTGCCTGATCCAGGTTTCGAAGCGCCGTTCTCCTTCCGTCAGTTGAATGACCCTCGCCCCGCGCTGCAGTGACCCGTATGTGTTATGCCCGGTTACCCGGCCATAGGCCAGTGTTATCCCATGCAGCACACCTATGTAATCATTGTCATGATCGTGCCCGGCGAAGGTTGCCATCACATCCCCTGCTTCCAGCATTGCCGCGAACCAGCCGCTGTTCACTTTGGAGCAGCAGACCATTTCACCTTTTCTTCCGGCTACACTCCCGGACTTCCACACTTCCTGATACTCAGGGATAGGAATATGCATAAAAGCCAGAGCAGGCAGCACCCCGCCGTTTCTCTCTCTAATCTTGGCCGATTCCTGTGAATACCAGGCCACTTGATCGGAATGAATCCAGGCATACCCGCCGATTGCAGCAGGCGCATATTCACCAGAATCCACGAAATACAGTGCCGCCGACTCACGGTCTTCAGCATGGTTGAAGAGCGGCAGCACATAATTGCCCGTGCCGTGGATCTCTCCCGGTCCGGCTTCAGCCATACATAGCTCATATTCTGTCAAAATCGCCTGCAGCTCTTCCCGTGTAACCCCCTTCTCTGTATCGTGGTTGCCATAGATCACGGCAAATGGCGTTTCTGCCTTTACAGCAACCTCAATCACCCGGCGGAACGCAGACTTGGGGTCCACTGTCTCTTCGCTGTAAACCAGGTCGCCGCTGAAGACTACCAGATCCGGTTGTTCGGTGATCAGAATACGCTCCATCAGGGCCAGCGTCCGGGCATCGCGCTCCGGTTCGATTCCATCCTTCAGATGGATATCGGTAAACTGCACAATTTTAAAAGTTCCATCTGCATGAAAAGAAAGGCGTTGCTTGTTCATCTTGAACCTCCTCATAGTAAAACTCATTGTAAAACTCATCACTTGTGATATTCATGTTGTTCTTTGTGTAATTGCGTTGTATTTTGTGTTCTTTTATTTTAAAATAGCACTAACAGCCAAAAGGATGCAAGCGTTATTTTACATAAGGAGGTTGCACGATGACATTACTCGCAGAAGAACGGCAGCAGATGATATTGCGGCAATTGGAGGAAACCGGGAAGGTAAAAGTTATCCCCCTGGCGCAGCAGCTTGAGGTGTCCAATGAGACGATCCGCCGCGATCTGGATGCCTTGGAGGAGCAACGGAAGTTAAAACGTGTATATGGGGGCGCAGTGAAGCTCACCCATTTTGACGGAGAACCTTCGTATACCGCGCGGCGCAAGCTGAACCAGGAAGGAAAGCAGGCGATTGGCCGGGAAGCTGCCAGACTGCTGCAGGACGGGGATACTGTGTTCATGGATACAGGGACGACTGTGCTGGAGATGACCCGCAATTTGACTGGAAGGAAAAACATCACTATTGTGACGAACTCCCTGCCAACAGCGTCCGCCCTGCTCCAAGCCTTGTCCCTTGAGCAATTTACGGGCAAAGTCATTATGCTTGGCGGGGAAATCTCCGTCCAGCAGCAATCGGTGAGCGGGATTCTCGCCCATGAGCTGCTGAAACAATTCACACTGGACAAAGCCTTCTTGTCCGTCGGCGGAATCTCTCCTGCCCAAGGCATCACGGATTACGATATGAACGAATCGCTGGTGTCACGGCTGGCCGCCGGGCAGGCCAGTGAAGTAATTCTGCTGGCAGACCACAGCAAAATCGGCAGCACGGCTTTTTGCCAAATCGCTCCGCTGCAAGGCGCCGACGTGATCATCTCCGATCAGGAGCTGCCGGGGGGCTGGAAGGAAGAGCTGGAACGCATAGGGGTAGCGTGGATCAAATCCTGATGAATCCTTGCTGTGGATAAACATTCAAACAGCATGTGCTTGAAATCACTATTGGAGCCAGCGGAAGATCATATATTTAAATAGTCCAAGAAATAAGAGGATAAACATCACTATTCATACAGAGGTGTATTATAATGAAGAGGTTTATTCCCAATCAGCACGGGGCCTGGTCCATGCTGGTTCTCCCCTTTTTGTTCGGGATGGCAGCCTCCCAAGCAACATTTCTGCATATTCCCCTGTTCTTGTGCTGGCTGCTGATTTATTTGTTTATCTTTCCGCTCCTTCAGGGGGTCAAAACGAGGCGTTTTGACCGGTATGGGCCGCCGCTCAAAGTGTACGGTCTGCTGCTGCTGCCTTTTGCTGCCTATCTGATTGTTGCCGAACCCAAGCTGCTTTGGTTTGCCTTACCGGCACTCCCGCTGTTTGCGGTTAATCTGTATTATGCCAGAGCGAAAAACGAGCGGGCCCTGCCCAATGATATCGCGGGAATTTTGCTGTTTTGCCTCATGGTTTTCCCCGTCTTTTATATCGGCGGAGGAACAGACTGGGGAATGGCTGCAGAATTATTTTTACTGGCTCTGCTATATTTTGTGGGGACTGCCTTGTATGTAAAAACGATTATTCGTGAAAAAAACAATCCCCGGTATTATTACGCATCTGTGATTTATCATGGGGTATTCCTGCTGGCGGGAGTGGTGCTCTTTCCATCGTTAACGGTTCCTCTGATGATTCTGCTGCTGCGCGCAGCGGGTCTTCCCAAAACCAGAATCACGCCCAAACGTACAGGGATACTGGAAATCGGCTTTTCTGTGATGCTATACATATCTGTATGGGTCTTGTATTTCTAATATCATGAATGGAACGGTCAAAAAAAACGGGTTTCCGATTATCGGAACCCGCTTTTTTATGGTTGACGATTTCTCTAATCATCCTTTGTGGAACCAAACTCAAACGCATCATATGTGCAACAGGACTCGGCTCCTTTGATCTGATAGGCGGCTGCAGCAGCCCCCAAGCAAAAACTTGCTTCGGCGGAATCAGAGGTACTTTTCCTCTCATTTGGCTCGGCGGCCCGCTTTGTGCGGAATCAGAGGTACTTTTACCTCTCATTTGGCTCGGCGGCCTGCTTTGGGCGGAATCAGAGGTACTTTTACCTCTCATTTGGCGCAGCGGCC
>NZ_FNGM01000003.1:419099-509396 GCF_900102965.1 Paenibacillus jilunlii
GGAATCAGAGGTACTTTTACCTCTCATTTGGCGCAGCGGATGATCAGGTTGCTTAGCCAGTTCAAAAAAACCATGCTTATAGTACTTTTGAGTCATCAAAAAATATGCCGGTTGGGTGAGAATATAGGCAATAGGCGGATTGACTTGAGTTCATAGAGAGGGGCTGCCTCAATGGAGCAGGAACGGCGTTATTCCACACTGATTGCGGACCAATTCCCGGAATTGAACATTCGAACTGTGGAGTCGCTTGGCGAAGGCTACCGGAATTATGCGATACTTGTGAACGGGGAATGGGTATTTCGTTTTCCGAAGAGTCAGCAAGGTGCGGATGAATTGAACAAGGAAATGCATTTGCTGCCTCTGTTGGCCGGGCGCGTCAAGGTCGGGATTCCGAAGTTTGTATACAGAGGAACACAGGAGGATGGACGCCCCTTTGCAGGCTACCGGAAGGTCGAGGGTGAAATCCTGGGGGAAGACGGAATCGCCTCCGTCTCCGATTACGCAAGAGAGCGGCTGGCGATACAGCTTGGGGATTTCTTGAATGACCTGAACGCATGCCCGGTTGAAACGGCTATTCAGGCCGGTGTCCCCGTACAACAGCTTGCGAATGAAATCCATTTGTTGAAGGCTGCTGCGGAGAGGCAGGTTTTTCCTCATATTGAACCGTCTTGGCGCGAATATCTCAACCGGCGGTTTCAAGCCTATCTGGAAGATTCAGCATATACCCGATATATACCGGCGCTGATTCACGCCGATTTGTCGCCGGATCACTTTTTGACGGATTGTCATCGGTCCGTACTTACAGGGATTATCGATTTCGGTGACGCTGCGATAAGTGACCCCGATTACGATTACTTGTATTTGCTGGAGGATTGCGGCGCGGCATTTACTCGTCAAGTGATGGCGCATAAAGGCGAGACTGGCCTCGACGCCCGAATGCGAAAAATCTCGTTGTTCGTGACATTCGATCAGGTCCGCTATCTGTTGGAGGGCTTGGAGTCCAAGGACCCGGATTGGATTCAGGAAGGGTTTGAGTCAGTGGAACAGGATATGCGAATCAATCGGTAGAAGCAGCCGGGGACGGCTGTTTTTTGTTGCGAAAGAAATCCCCTGTTAAACCGCTTTGGAATTACAGGTTATTATCGGTTAGCCATCGTCTCCTGCGATTAAGTCATGTATTCTATGATTCTTTATGAAGCATATAGGGTATTATACTAGGTAAATTAATTCCGAAAGGGGATTCTAACGATGGCAAAGGAAACTGAACTAACCTCCTTCTCTAGCCGTGAAGAGCGTGAAGAAATAGGCCGCCGGGCGAATGCCGGCTTCGCCCGTGTGGAACGGACAGAAGCTGCAGCAAACGCCGGCGGCATCCCGACAGGACCTGTGGCACAAGAGCTCTCAGAAGAAGAAATCCGCCGGAGAGTAGGCTCCGGTAATTTTGAAGCAGCGAAAAACGACCTGCAAACCGGATCAATCAATAGTTAGTGCACGCTTATCCGCCTATATAGGACATGCTTATCTTTTTCCGGTCAGCTGCCGTGTGCTCCTGACGCTCATCGGAATACCGGTCCGTACGTTTCTCCCAGACGTCTTTGATCACGTTCAATAGTCTGCTGTCATCAGCACCGCTGCGAAGCAGTGCCCGCAGATCCATACCGCCCGAGGCAAAGAGACAAGTGTAGAATTTACCGTCAGAGGACAACCGGGCCCGGGTGCAGGATGAGCAGAAGGATTCTGATACCGAAGTAATAAACCCGATCTCTGCATCACTGTTTTTGTAACGATAGCGCTGTGCGACTTCCCCATAGAAATCCTGCTCCAAAAACTCCAACTCATAAACATCCCGGAGGTTTTGGAGTATTTCCTTTTTGGTAACCACTTTTGCCAAGCTCCAGCCATTGTCATTGCCGGCATCCATGAACTCAATGAAGCGGAGGGTGATTTGGCGTTCCTTAAAATATGCTGCCATCGGCAGGATTTCCGATTCATTTACCCCTTTTTGAACCACCATATTGACCTTGACCTCAAAACCAAGCTCGCGGGCCTGATCGATATGTTTCAGGATAAGAGAAGGCTTAAGCCCTCTTCCATTCATTTGTCCGAAGATCTCCGGATGCAGCGCGTCCAGACTGATGTTTAACCGCCGCAATCCTGCTGCGTACAGTTCTTTAGCCTGCTGCCCCAGTAAAACGCCGTTCGTCGTCAGCCCTATGTCCTCCACCCCGCTAAGCGACAGGATTCCTGCCACAAGCTCGGGAAGATCTTTCCTCAGCAGCGGCTCTCCTCCGGTCAGACGGATTTTGACAACCCCTAAGGATACAAACAGCTTGGTCAACCGCAGAATTTCAGCAAAGGACAACATCTCCCGGGCCGGCAAAAAGGCGTAATCCTCACCGAATATTTCCTTCGGCATGCAGTAGGTGCAGCGGAAATTGCAACGGTCTGTCAGGGAAATCCTCAAGTCACGGATGGGCCGCTTTAGCTGATCCTGTATGGGTGTAGTATTCATGCGCCCCTCCCTCCCCTTTGCATGTGAATGCCTCTCTTTACTTCTGCGTAATATCGCTGAATGTACCGACATAACGGATGTCTACCCCTGTCTCATCCTTGACGGCACTGATATTCAAAAGCTGCAGATACTCTTCACCATTTTTCCTTCTGTTCCAAATCTCTCCCTGCCATACACCCTTTGCCCGGATCTCGCTCCACATGCTGCGGTAGAAATCCTTGGATTGCCTGCCAGACTTCAGTACGTTTGGCTGTTTGCCGAGCACTTCCGCTTCTGTGAAGCCGGTAAGCCTCGTAAATGCTGGATTGACGCTCTTAATGACCCCCGCCGCATCCGTTACCAGAATTCCCTGGGCTGTGGAGTTGAACACTTCAGCAGTAAGCGCCAGCCGGTCATGATAATAGAGCCATATCACAAGCACAAGACTGGCCAATGCCACTTGCGATAGCAGCATGAACCCGATTGAATATTGGCCTGTGATTGAAAAAATAATCGAGAGCATAATCGGCGGGAAAAAGCCGCCAAGTCCGCCCATCATGGAGACAATTCCGTTGGCAATCCCTGCCTGCTTATTGAAATAGAACGGAACTAATTTGAAAATCACTCCATTCCCTATACCCGCACTCACAGCAATAGCCAAACACCCTACCGTATAAAGCCCGATGGACGGCAGAAAAGCCAGAAGGATCGCTGCAACGGTATAGATGCTGAATGTTCCGATCAGCAGAACCAAAGGCTGGAATTTATCTGCGAGCCAGCCGCCGACGGGCCGGAAAAACGTGGCAACCGCAATAAAACCGGCTGTCCGCATGCCTGCATCCACCTTTTCCAGTCCGAAATTAGAAACGAGAAAGTTGGGCAAATAAATCGTGAATGCCACGAATGATCCGAATGTAATGAAATAGAAGAGTGAGAACAGCCACAGCTTCTCATTTTTAGCAACACCCTTGATCTGTTCTATAATCGGTGTTTTCACCTTCGGTTCATGACGGTCTCCGAAAAAGAAATTCAGGACAATAAACACCAGCAGAAGAATCAGATACAGCTTTACCGCTGTTGCCCAGCCGTAATGTGCGGCAATGATCGGTGCCGTAAATGTAGTGAGGGCTGTGCCAAGATTCCCGACGCCGTAAATCCCGTTAACGAACCCATGCTTTTCTTTCGGAAAATACTTGGGCAGTGAGGTAACCCCTACCGAAAAAACAGCTCCGCCAATACCAAGAAACAAACCGCCGATAATCAAGTCTGTATACGTGGACGCTTCACTAATATAGAATACCGGAAACAGCAGCAGCACGAAGCTGACGAGAAAGATGATACGCGCCCCGAAAATATTCGCATAATAGCCAATCGGTATTCGAAGTATGGAACCAAGCACTACGGGAATCGCCGTAACCATTGCCAGTTTTCCCGCCGGAATGTGAATATCCTCGGAAATAAAAGGCATCAGAGAGGAAATGATTACCCATACCATGAAGCCAACAATCAAGTTCAATGTTTGTAACGGCAATTGCAATTTTTTAATCATATAACTCACCTTTTCCGCCAGTTTTGTCTGCTGAATGTCTTCTTCACTTCCTGTCCTTATTGTATCTGTCCATACTCAATCTGAGATATAGGGGAGTACCCTTTCCCTTAGAGGGGAATCCCTATTTTACACAAAAACGGCTTCCCCGTCCCCGATAAGGACAGTGAAGCCGTTTGGATTATTGAGTGATAAGGGTATTCATCCTGGAATACAGCCGCCTTGCATCCGGTTCGCTCAGCTGGCTTTCCGCCATTGGAAAGATGACGGTCTCTTCTTTTACAAAATGCACGGTTAACACTTCAAAAGCCTCTCCTGCATCTCTTACTGCGGAAGCAATCTTTGGCAGGGGCATAAGATCAATATCCCCTTCCGTATAATGAAGAAAATGTCCGAGGTATCCGTCAATCTCGGCATGTTCCTGCTGAATCCCGACCAGCGGCCCTTGTTCAAAGCCGATATAGGTTCCCAGCAGCGGAAAAAAGTGTGCTTCCTCTTTTTGCATATGTTTATCCAGCGGAACTTTGAAATCAAGAATAAGCCTGCGCAATTCCTTGACCCTCCGCCGGCTTTCTTCCAAACTTAGCTGCTTCTCCTGTTCAAAGGAGAGAACAATGGCATGCCACTCTCCCATTAGGAATGATAAATAGCAATGCTCGTTCTCAAGAATACGCATGGCTGGTGAAACAAAACGCAGCCCGGAAGGATTCGGCATGGTGTACCTCCATTCAGCACTAGAAATCCAGCAGCTTTTTTTTCAAGGCATATTCGACCAGCTCCGGCCGGCTTTTCAGGTTTAATTTCTCCATGATTTTGGATTTATGGGCCTCCACAGTTTTCACAGAGATGAACAGCCTTTCCGCGATCTCTTTGTTGCCGTAACCCTTAGCGATCAGCGGCAATATTTCCAGCTCCCGCTTAGAGAGCAGCTCAAACAAATCTTCTGTCGAGGCCGTTTTGTCCTTCTTGATAAATTCACGCACCAGAGAGGTTGCCATCTTGGGATGAATATAGGTGCCTCCCTCATAAATGGTGCGGATGGCAAGCAACAGTTCCTCATCAGGTGCACTTTTCAGCACATATCCGGACGCTCCGTTCTTCAGGACATGAAACAAATATTCTTCATCATCATGCATGGTCAGGATCAAGATTTTGGTGTCGGGATAATCCTCTTTGATTTTACCTGTGGCGATCAGCCCGCTTTCTCCAGGGGGCATGCTAAGATCCATGATCAGAATATCCGGTCTCCGTTTCGCTACCATGGCATATGCCTCAATACCGTCTGCCGCCGCTCCAATGACTTCGATGTCGTCCTGAAAGTTCAGAATCATGGAGAACCCGCTGCGCACCATGGCGTGGTCGTCTGCGATAACGATCTTCATCCGGGGATCATTCCTTTCCATTTCCATCTGCAACAGGGACTTGAACGATGATTGTGGTTCCCATTCCCGGTTGTGTTCTTATGCTGAAGCTGCCTCCTACTAATTCTGCACGCTCCTGCATACCGTATAGGCCCAGTCCGGTTCCGTCCGGCTCATCACCCAGGTGGAATCCGACACCATTATCTTCGATCGTGAGCTTCAGCATCCGGTCCTGCTCAGTAAGCTTTACTTGAACCAGATCTACCTGGGCATATTTCAAGGCATTAAGCACGGCTTCCTGACAAACCCGATAGATCACCGTTTCGATTTCACTGCCATACCGGTTCTCAGAAAGATCGGATTCGAACTCAATCATTAGCCCATAGAGTTGCTCCATCCGCTTAAAGTGCGAGCGGAACGCTGCTTCCAATCCGAAATCATCAAGAGCAGCCGGACGAAGCTCCACAGAGAGATTGCGGATGTCACTTAAGAGCCTTGTCATGGATACTTCCGTTTGTTTTACCTTTTTGAGCAGCTCTTCATCTCTAGTCATATATTTAAGCACCCGCAGATCGACTACAGCACTCATAAGCTCCTGGGCAACGCTGTCGTGCAGCTCCCGGGAGATCCGTTTCCGTTCGTTCTCCTGGGCTTCGATAACATGCTTCATCATTTTATTCTGATAAAATTTCTCCTGCGTCTTGAACTGCCTGGTGAGATCCCTCAGCATAAGCACCCGTATTCCATTCTCTGAATCGATGGTATGAAAGCTGGCTGCAAAAGGGATAATCCCTTTGTATTTGGTCTCAAGATAGACCTGATAGGAGGTAAAGTCCTCAGATTCCGGCACATGAAAAAAACAATTGAGACAGGTGCGCAGCTCCAGGTCGCTGGTATATCCTCTGCAAGTGCTGCATAGGGCAAGGGAATTCCCTTGCTCCAGCTGCTTCAGAAAGTCGCTGTCAACAATATGGGCGGCTGCCGGATTCATCGCCAGCGTTCTTCCTTCACTGTCAAAAAAGAAAATAGCCTCCGTACTGTTCTCAAACAGCTTCAGCATCAGCATATTTAATGAATCCATCCCGGCTCGCAGCTTCAACTCAGCAACAGTTCCTTTCCGTTCAAGTCTCCGATTCCGTGGCGTGCCGTATTTTGCAGCTCACGAAGCATCGTTTCATTCACCTGCCGGTCTCCTCTGAATCCGCCGAGAAGGACCCCGGCCACGCGGGCGTCATTCCACAGCGGTACAGCCCCGATGCTGTTTAGCTTCTCTGAATTGACAATCGGATAACTAAACAGCATTTCCTGCTTTACCTGTTCTTGTACAGAGTAGAGTAAAAACGGCTTTCCGGTTTTGAATACGATTCCCGCTATGCCTCTTCCGGACTGCAGCACAATCCGCTTATACCGGGAATTCAAGTTGCCGGAGGCGTATTTCCATCGGATCACATAGTCATATTCCGCAGGGTCAGCAAATGCCAATGACATGAAATCAAACCCTAGGGCTTGCCGGATTTGGTCAAGCTCCAGCTGGTAATTGACCTGGTTTTTCATCGTTTCCTCTCCTATTGAACAGGGAAAGAAGTTTGGGCTTGCTTTCCTTTAATTCGATTTATGCCTTCTATATAGAATATAACTTCTGCCTACATAATTCAACGGAACACTCCATACATGAACAAGCCGGGTAAACGGCCAAAACGCAAAGATGGCGAAGCCGGACAAGATGTGGATTTTAAAGGATACCGGTACATCTTTCATGAGCGACGGATCGGGACTGAACATAAACAAGCCGCGGAACCATACGGAAATCGTCTCCCGGTAATCAAATTCCGGCTGTACTGCATTCGTGACAAGGGTGGAGTACATGCCCATAAATACAATGAACAAAAGCAGGGAATTGACAATCAAATCAGAGGCGCTGCTCAGACGGCGGACATTCTTTATTGAAAAACGCCGCGAGGTGAGAATCAGCATGCCGGCAAGTGTTGCCATTCCGAATATGCCCCCGATGTATACGGCTCCGATATGGTACCAATGCTCGCTAACCCCTATTGCCTCCATCCATGACTTCGGGACCACCAGACCGCCGATATGCCCGAAGATGACCGGAATAATCCCGAGGTGAAAAAGAATACTCCCATATTTCAGCTGCTTTTTCTCAATGAATTCGCTGGATTTGGCTGTCCAGTTAAACTGATCTCTCCGGTAGCGGTAAATATGGCCAACGATAAAAATGGCGAGGCAGATATATGGAAATATGACCCATAAAAATTGATCGAACATATTCATTGACTGAGAGCCTCCTGTTCGATGCAAGCTTTGAGTGTTTCCCGCAGTCCTTTTACCAGGTGGAAATACGGGCTTTTATGTTTGTCCAGGGCCTGAAGCAAATGATACGTGCCATCTTCAAGAATCGCTGTCAGCATCCGGAAATTCTCCGGCGCAGCCGGGTCTTTCAGCCACTCCGCAGCATACAGGAATTCGCACATGAGCGGCAGGTAATCCGGCAGCTCGCCTTCAGGCATTTCAAGACCGTACATTTCATACATTATTTTTAGTTTGGCCAGGATTTGTCCGCGCTCCTTGGCATCCTCGAACTTAAAATAGGTCATATAAAGGGCACAGTCCCGCTGAAAATCAAAGGTTGCGGCATAGTTCTCCTGAATCTCATCCAAGCTGAAGCTCTGCATGAGTGACCAATAAGCATGCACATGAGAGTAAGCCGGATGTCCGGCTTCAAATGCCTCTTCCAGAAAGGCCGGATGAAAATCCAGCTTTTCCGGATACATCAGCTGCAGGGCAAAATAACCGAAGGACTGCTTGAAATTATGGAGCTTGCTTAGATCAATCACGCCAGATCCCTCCGTAGAAATTCTCTTCGTACATTTCTTTTGCGGTCTTCGTGTCTCCGCCGGCAGAGCTGGCCGGTCCACAGCCATCGCATCCGGAGCCGAAACCGGAACCCATATCGCCCATCCGGTTGCCGTATCCGGCTGAGCCTTGGGCGCGGTAAGGATTCATGGTCTGTTCCTTATGTGAGGTCGGAATCACAAAACGGTCCTCATATTTGGCAATAGCCAGCAGCCGGTACATCTGCTCTGTCTGCTGTGCAGTCATGCCTACCCGATCAAGGCGGGAAAGATCAAACGGTTGATCTGCTGTTTTCGCCCGCATATAGGAACGCATCATCGCCATCCGCTGCAGGGCTTCTTTTACAGTCTGCGTATCGCCTGCGGTCAGCATATTGGCTAAATACTGGATTGGTGTCCGCATTTCCTCAATGGCCGGAAAGATCATGTCCGGGTTCCTCAGGGAATCCTTCCCTTCAAAATAGTTCATAATCGGGCTGAGCGGCGGCACATACCAGACCATCGGCAGCGTCCGGTATTCCGGGTGCAGCGGGAACGCCAGCTTATGCTCAATCGCAAGCTTATAAACCGGTGAATTCTGTGCCGCTTCCAGCCAGTCCTCCGAAATGCCGTCTTTTCTGGCCTGAGCGATAACTTCAGGATCATGGGGATTCATAAATAAATCGCATTGTGCTTTATACAAATCCTTTTCATCCGGTGTTGAAGCGGCATCAAGCACCTTGTCTGCGTCATACAGCAGTACACCCAGATACCGGATACGGCCTGTACAAGTCTCGGAGCAGACGGTTGGCAGCCCGGCTTCCACACGCGGGAAACAGAAGGTGCACTTTTCCGCTTTGTTGGTTTGCCAGTTGAAGTAGACTTTTTTGTAAGGACAGCCTGTCATGCAATATCTCCATCCACGGCAAGCCTCCTGGTCTACGAGGACAATGCCATCCTCCTCCCGTTTGTACATCGCACCAGAAGGACAGGAAGCAACACAGCTGGGATTCAGGCAGTGTTCACAGAGACGGGGCAGATAAATCATAAACGACTGTTCGAAGTTGAATATGATTTCCTCTTCAATCTTCTGGATGTTCGGATCTAGGGGGCCCGTTACGTGTGCGCCGGCCAAATCGTCCTCCCAGTTCGGACCCCATTCCAGATCCATTTTCTCTCCGGTTACTGCGGAATGAGCGCGTGCCACCGGAGAATGCTTTTGTTCCCCTGCCTCGGTCAAATGCTCATAATTATAAGTCCACGGCTCGTAATAATCCTTCATTTCCGGCATGTCGGGGTTATAAAAAATCTTTCCGAGGGCTACCTTGGACAGCTTGTTGCCGGATTTCAGCTCAAGCTTGCCTTTGCGGAGCTGCCAGCCCCCTTTGTAAAGCTCCTGGTCTTCCCAGCGTTTCGGATATCCAATGCCGGGTTTCGTTTCTACGTTGTTGAACCACATGTATTCCGCGCCTTTGCGGTTCGTCCAGGTTGTTTTGCAGGTAACGCTGCAGGTATGACAGCCTATGCACTTATCGAGATTCATCACCATTGCCACTTGAGCTTTAATCTTCAAGCCAGTTGACCTCCTTCATTTTTCGCACGGCTACGTAAACATCACGCTGGTTGCCGATTGGACCGTAGTAGTTGAAACCATAGCTGAGCTGTGCGTAACCGCCGACCATCTGGGTTGGCTTCAGATGAATGCGGGTGGGTGCATTATGACTGCCTCCGCGGGTATCCGTAATCTCGGAGCCAGGCACTTGGATATGCTTGTCTTGCGCGTGGTACATGAACATGGTGCCTCTTGGCATCCGGTGGCTGACGACCGCGCGGGCCGTGACCACGCCATTGCGGTTATAGACCTCCAGCCAATCATTATCTGAGATGCCGTGCTGCTCTGCATCTTCGTTGTTGATCCACACGGTTGGACCGCCGCGGAACAAGGTCAGCATATGCTGGTTATCCTGGTAGGTCGAGTGGATATTCCACTTGCCATGCGGCGTTAAATACCGCAGCACAAGCGCATCCTGCCCGCCTTTCACTTCCCTGTCGCGCGGACCGAGTACCATCGGCGGCAGGGTGGGTTTATAGACCGGCAGCGCCTCGCCAAACTGCTGGAAGATCTCGTGGTCAATGTAGAAATGCTGCCTTCCTGTCAAGGTACGGAACGGGACCAGCCGTTCAATATTGGTGGTAAACGGTGAATAACGGCGGCCTTGTTTATTGGAACCGCTGAACACCGGAGTTGGAATCACTTCCCGGGGCTGCGCAGTGATGCTCTGGAACGTAATCTTCTCTGCCGCCCGGTCCGCAGAAATATCTCTCAGCACAACACCGGAGTCCTTCTCTGCCTGCTCGTAAGCTTTCTGTGACACACGGCCGTTGGTCGCTGAGGACAGATGGAGAATAGTATCAGCCACCTGGCGGGCGGTTTGGATTTTGGGAAGTCCGTTTTTGATCGTTTCATCATAAAAGACCCCGTTGAGCCGCTTGAGCTCTTCGTATTCTTCCGCCACGGAGAAGCTGATGCCATGAGCGCCTGCTTTGCCAATGACCAGATTGGGCCCTAGTGAGACGTATTTATCGTGGATCTTGGTATAATCCCGCTCCACAATGCTTAAGTTCGGCATCGTTTTGCCGGGAACTGCTTCCACTTCCCCTTTGGCCCAGTCTTTGACCAGACCCATCGGCTGGGAGATCTCACTGATCGAATCATGCGCCAGCGGTGATGCGACAAGATCTTTGTAGACTCCCGGCAGCTCCGATTTCGCCATTTCCGAGAAAACCTCCGACAGCTGGCGGTAGATATCCCAATCCGAACGGGATTCCCACAGCGGATTCACCGCAGGATTAAACGGATGAACGAACGGGTGCATATCTGTGGAGGACAAGTCCGTCTTTTCATACCACGTCGCAGCCGGAAGTACAATATCTGCATACAGCGGAGTGGTCGTCATCCGGAAATCCAGCGCGACCATAAGATCGAGCTTGCCTTCCACATCCTCCCGCCACACGATTTCTTCAGGTTTCTGCTCTTCATTCGGCTTGGCTAGAAGCCCATCGGATGCGCCCAGCAAATGCTTCATGAAATATTCCTGTCCTTTGGCGGAGCTGGAAATCAGATTGGAGCGCCAAATAAACAGAGAACGCGGAAAGTTCTCGGGTGCTCCGGGATCTTCCACCGCAAAACGTGTCTTTCGTGATTTGATGCCCTCCAGAGTGTGGGCAATGATTTCTGCATTCGACTTCTTGCCCTGCTGTGCAGCTTCTTCTGCGAACAAGAGACTGTTCTTGTTGAACTGCGGGAAGGAAGGCAGCCAGCCGAGCCTTGCGGCAAGCACATTGTAGTCTGCAGGGTGCTGGTAAGCTACCTCTCCGGCTGTCGGCGACTTCAGCGAATCGGTGCCGCTCTCCTCATAACGCCACTGTTCAGTTGCGAAGTAGAAGAATGACGTGGCATTCTGCTGCCTTGCCGGCCCTTGCCAGTCCTTCGCAAAAGCAATGGTAGACCAGCCTTCGATAGGGCGGCATTTCTCTTGCCCGACATAATGCGCCCAGCCGCCGCCGTTCACCCCCTGGGAGGCTGTCAGAACAACAAGGTTCAGTATCGAGCGGTAGATGGTATCGCTATTGAACCAGTGATTAATTCCGGCACCCATAATAATCATGGAGCGCCCGCCGGTATCGAGGGAATTCTGGGCAAATTCACGGGCAATCTGGACCACTACGCTGGATTTCACACTCGTAATCTTTTCCTGCCATGCAGGGGTATAATGAGAGGCGCTGTCGTCATAATCCTTGGCATTCCAAGGACTCGCTGTTCTGGCAATGCCGTATTGGCTCAGCATCAGATCATACACGGTTGCGGCGTATCTTTCCGTCCCGTCGGCCAGCCGTATTTTCATCGCCGGGATGATACGCTTGAACGTTCCGTTCCCCGCCTGATCAAAGTAAGGGAAGACGATTTCTTCCCACTGCCCGCCATGGCCTTCTACAGAAAGTGCCGGATCAATCTTCGTCCCGTCTTCCTGTTCGAGAATGAGGTTCCATTTCTTATCCGTTTCCCAGCGCTGCCCCATCGTTCCGTTAGGCACAATCAGCTCTCCGGAGACCGTGTCATAAATCACCGGTTTCCAGTCCGCATGCTGAGAGGTATCACCGAGATCGCTTGCCCGCAGGAACCGACCGCCCTTTAAGCTGGACTTATGCGGGTCGAGCAGGATGATAAACGGCATGTCCGTAAATTGTTTGGCATAATTAATGAACATGGGTTCTTCCCGTTCATTGTAGAACTCCTTCAGAATTACATGTGTCATCGCCTGCGCCAAGGCGGCATCTGTTCCGGGGTTCGGTGCGAGCCAGTTGTCAGCGAATTTGACATTTTCGGCCAAATCCGGCGCCACTGACACCACTTTGGTTCCTTTATAGCGCACTTCGGTCATGAAGTGGGCATCCGGGGTCCGGGTAAGCGGCACATTGGAGCCCCACATCATCAAATAGCCGGCATTGTACCAGTCGGAGGATTCAGGGACATCCGTCTGCTCGCCCCAAATCTGCGGGGACGCTGGAGGCAGATCCGCGTACCAGTCGTAAAAGCTGAGCATTTGCCCGCCAAGCAGCGAGATGAACCGCGCACCCGAAGCATAGCTGACCATCGACATGGCCGGAATCGGAGTGAAGCCTGCAATCCGGTCGGGACCATACTTGCGGATCGTATAGATCAGCTGGGCCGAGATCAGACGAAGCGCATCCTCCCAGGCTACACGGATATGGCCGCCTTTGCCGCGGGCTTTTTTGTAGGTATCGGCTTTCGCAGGGTCTTCTACGATGCTGGCCCATGCATCCACAGGATTGTCATGCTCAAGCAGTGCAGCCTTCCACAGCCGCCACAGCTTCCCTCTCATATAGGGATATTTCACCCGGAGCGGGCTGTATTCATACCAGGAGAAGGTGGCTCCTCTGGGACAGCCCCGGGGTTCAAACTCCGGCATATCGGGACCGCAGGACGGATAGTCAATCTGCTGGTTCTCCCAGGTGATGATCCCGTTCTTCACAAAAACCTTCCAGCTGCAGGAACCCGTACAGTTGACTCCGTGCGTAGTGCGGACTACTTTATCATGGGACCAGCGCTGGCGGTACATGTCCTCCCAATCCCTGTTCTTTTCCTCCAGAATGGACCAGTTCCCGGAATAGCTTTCGACCGGTTTAAAAAAGTTGAGACCGTATTTTTTCTTCATTGCTTACGAACACTCCTTTGCAGAATGAAGGACATGGAAGAGTCACACTCACTTTTCATTCGAATAATTTCATTATGGAGGTCCGGGGCATGAGTTCCCATTAGGGAATGTCCTATAGTCCCGCGGGAAATCCCTTGATTCCGCCAAAAGCGAAAAAAGCCCGCCTCTTCAAGAGGTGAGCTTTTCGCATGTTCATGTCAGGAAGGATATCCGCTGAGCAGTCAGGGAGTTCCCTCTTTTTGCACAGGGGATGTCCTAACCGGAATTTTCACAGCTCTTCTATATGCTATACTGAAAAAAAATCGGGGAGGATGAACAATGACAGGACCCTCATTACGCCAATTGCACGCCCATCACGCGATTCATCAAGGCGGATTGTCCGGAGCAGTTGCCAAAACGGAAGAAGTGGAGAAGCTGCTGGAGCTTCACGAATTAGAGATCGCGAGACAAGCGGCAGATCACCTCGTCGAGTACTGGGAAACAAGGATACTCAGCCACGCGGAAGCAGAGGAAGAAGGATTCTACCCGGAAATGGCAGCAAATCACCCAGGTCTGCAGGATGCTGTAACGAAGCTAACCCGTGATCATGAGCTGCTGCGCACAATCGTCACGGATATCAAAAGCATGCTTAGTGAAGACGGCCTCACACCGGAGGTTCTTCAACAGTTTCATGCCCTCTTGGTCGTGAACGCTATTCATAGCCGGGATGAGGAAAGGCTGCTGCTGGAAGAGCCGTCACTATAATCGTTATCGTTACCGGATTGCCGGGTGGTATCTAATGATTCCCTCTGAAAAATAGCCTGCAGATCATGCTTATTCAGCAATAAATCCTGTAATGTATATTCGCTGAGCACCTGCAAGTAGGCAGCCAATGCTCTGCCAAGCACTCCCTTTAAATTGCACACCGGAGAGATCGGACAGTTGTTGCCGGAAGGGTCAAAGCATTCTACAAGATGAAAATCATCTTCCATCCGGCGCACAACTTCTCCGATGTTAATCAGCTCAGGTGCCTTGGCCAGACGGATCCCCCCTCCTCTGCCTCTTACCGTTTCAATATACCCCGCTTGCCCAAGTTCATGGGATACCTTCATCAGATGATTTTTGGATATATGATAGGCATTTGAAATATCTTGTATCGTTGACAGCTCGCCCCGCTCTTTCGTCCCGAGGTACATGAGGACCCGCAAAGAAAAATCCGTGTACATAGTAAGTCTCATTTGATTCATCATTCCTTGGTTGCAGTATGTGATCTTTGTTACAAATGATACCATATAAATTGACGATTTTGTTAAAGTGGTATTTTAAATATATCTTTTGACCATAAAAGAGTATATATTAAATTTGTAATAATGAGAGGAGTGAACGGTTATCTTATCCAAACAAACACGCGAAATCGTCAAATCCACAGCCCCAGTCTTAGCGGAACACGGCACTGCCATTACATCGGTATTCTATCGGAATCTGTTTGCGGCCCACCCTGAACTTCTGAATGTATTTAATCATGCCAACCAGGCGCAAGGCCGGCAGCAGGCAGCACTCGCGAATGCAGTGTATGCAGCAGCAGTTCACATTGACAACCTGGAGAATATTTTGCCGGCGGTTGTCCAGATTGCCCACAAGCATGTCAGCCTTGGCATTAAACCGGAGCAGTATCCGATTGTCGGTGAGTTTCTGCTGAAAGCCATCAAGGAAGTGCTTGGCGATGCTGCAACAGATGACATCCTGCAGGCCTGGGAAGAAGCCTATGGCGTGATTGCCAATGCCTTCATCGGTGTTGAAGCGAATATGTACAAGGAAGCCCGGGAGCAGGAAAACGGCTGGAATTTCTTCAAACCGTTTACGATTGTCCGCAAGGTACAGGAAAGCGACAGTATTACATCCTTCTATCTGAAGCCGGCAGACGGTTCCGGTGTACCGGCATTCAAGCCGGGGCAGTATATCTCTGTGCGTGTTCTGATTCCGGGTGAACAATACACCATGATCCGCCAGTACAGCCTGTCCCAGGCGCCAAAGCCGGATGAGTTCCGCATCTCCGTGAAGCGGGAAGCCGATAATGATCCAAACGGTGTAGTCTCCGTCTACCTTCACAAACAGGTGAACGAAGGGGATACAGTCGAAGTAAGCGCTCCTGCCGGTGAATTTTTGCTGGATGCTACAAAAACCACGCCAGTGGCTTTTATCTCAGGCGGTGTAGGAATCACCCCGATGATGAGCATGCTCGAAACGGTGGCCGTGTCCACGCCGGACCGTCCTACGGTTTTCCTCCACGCTGCACGTAATGAATCACTGGCCGCTTTTGGTGAGGATATTGAAAAACATGCGCTCAACATGAGCAACATTCAATATAAAACTTATTACTCAAGCGGACCCGATGGTCAAATCACCCGTGAAGCATTAGCGGCGTATGTTGATCCTGCAGGTGATGCCTATGTATGCGGGCCTGTTCCCTTCATGGAAGCCATGATCCGCGAACTGCTGGCGCTTGGGATGAAAGAAGAACAAATTCATTATGAGTTTTTTGGTCCGGCCCTGCAATTAGAACAAGCATAGTTACACCATTACACCAAACGGGTACACCGTCCTTCGCCGGACAGTGTACCCGTTTGGTTAGGTTTATGGTTTAATCGATGTATTTCTCCAAAGAAGGCCTGTTCCGTATAACCATCCGTTTGTTGCCGATCAGCTCAATCAGTCCCAAGTCTTCAAAGATGGCGAATTTCCGGCTGATGGTTTCCCGGGTAACACCTGCATAATTGGCCAGCTCTTCACGGGACAGCGGGAGATCAATATGAATTCGGCCGCCGCGCATTTTGCCATAGATATCGCTAAGCTCCAGAATCATGTAGGCAATACGGATTTCAGGGTCCTTGGTTGCCAGACTTTGCGCCAGATTTTCAGTATGGGCCAGTCTTTTGGTAACCGTCTTTAGCAGCTTGAAGGCGATGTCCGGATTTTCCAGCATGATCCGCTCCATATCCGCTCTGGTCAGCATGCAGATGCTGGTGTCTTTCAGTGCATAAGCACTAAAGTTGCTGAGCTCATCGCTGTTAAAGATGCTTAACTCACCAAAGAAATCACCTGCGGTTAAAATATGCAGGATCTGCTCCTTCCCCTGCGGCGTCATTTTGGACAATTTAACTTGCCCCTGCTGAATTATGAACAAGGTATCGGTCGGCTGCTCTTCCAGAATCAGCGGCTGTCCTTTGGTATATTTCCGGTGGATAATCATAGCGCTGATCCGGGAGAGATCGGCACCAGACAACGAAGCGAAGATCGGCACCTTGCGGGTACAGGGCTCTGCGGCATTTTGACAGGAATGTTCCGGCATCTCGGGTCTCTCCTTTTCTTAAAATCTATGAAATGGGTGAAAAATGGCTGGTGTCTTCTCCGCAGACCGGGCAGACCCAATCCTCCGGCAGATCTTCAAATGCAGTGCCCGGTGCCACATCCTCATCGGGGTCGCCAATCGCAGGATCATAAATATAACCGCAGGGTTCACATACATATTTTTTCATCAGGTTCATCTCCAGTTTATAATTAGTTTTGTAATCTTGTTTGAACTTCCGACATGATCTCTGGGAGGCTGCTGGAAAGATCAATGCCCTCCAGGCTGCAGCCCGTCTCAATGGCAGATTTATAGACCAGTGAAGCCGCTGCGCCTTCCCAGGAAATAGCACCGGTTATTGTGTTATCTTTCACAAATATCTGTGTGTAAATGCCGTTCTCCTGCGCGGACATACTCACGTCACACTGTGATTCATCGGTCATTCCAATGGAAAAAAGCGATATTCCAAACGCATTAAAGTAGGTAACCGGAACGGCTTTGCGATAAGCCGCAGGTTCACTCGCTGCCATATTGTTGCCGGCAACACGGCCCTGCTCCATAGCTCCTCCCCATAAGCCTTCAACTTGTCCGTTCATTTCGGCGATATCCCCGGCAGCATATACATGCGGAGCGCTGGTCTCCATATTGGGGTTAACGATAATACCTGAACGGGTATCAATCGGTGTATCCTGCACAAGCTTTGTGTCCGGTACGATGCCAATCGAATAAACGACATGATCGCAAGCAACTGCAGATTCATCGTCAAGTGTAACTCCAGTAACGGCCTCTTCTCCCGTGATCGAGGTTACGCCGGAATGAAGAATGACTTTTACCCCAGACTGTTCGAGGGTCTGCTTGAGCATCTGTGAAGAAGTTTCATCCAGTTGTCTGATCATCAACCGTGGTGCCGCTTCGACAACGGTCACTTCGTATCCGGCTTCATGCAAGGCCCATGCGGTTTCCAGCCCCTGCACCCCACCGCCGATGACAACGATACGGTTGCCGCTTTCGAGGCTGGCTTTCAGCCTATCGGCATCTTGTAAATTCCGGATAGTATGAACGTTCTTCAGCCCCGCACCTTCCACAGGGAGCGCGCGGTTTCTCGCCCCCATGCAGAGCAGAAGCTTATGATACGCAATCTGTCGGCCGTCAGCAGTTTCCACCTGCTGACGGTCCGTGTTGATATGAGTGACACGGGTAGAAGTGTGGACGTTGATTCGGTTGTCCTTGTACCATTTTTCCTTTTTGATCAAAACCTTCTCACTGTGCAAATCGGTGAACAACCCCTTGGTCAGCTTAATCCGGTTATACGGAAGATGCGCCTCCTCCCCAAGGATGGAGATCTCCGTATCCGTATCCGGCTCCCGATCACGAATCGCCTTGGCGGCATGAACGGCGGCCACCCCGCTGCCTACAATCACATAATGTTTGGACATGTGCATTCGCCCCCCTTAGTAAGCACTGAGCAGCAGATCCGAAACAAATTCCGCAGCATTTTTGATTTTTTGCACCTTATCAGCATCCTTCGGTGAGAAACGCACCCGGATCGGAAATTCCACATGGATCATCCCTGTTGATTTGATTACTTCGGATGTACTCTGTACGGTCATGTTGGTAGCGTTCAGATAATCCTGAATGACCTCTATGGCTTCCCCGCTCCATCCATAGGAACCAAAAGCAGCTGCGAGTTTGCCTTCCAGATTCATATTTTGCATTTCTTTCAGAATAGGCTCCAGGTTGCCGATCATATCCGCATATCTGGTAGAGCTTCCGACAAATACGGCGTCGGCTGAGGCGATGCTGCTCAGAATTTCCGCTGCGCTGCTCTTGTCAGCATCCCATACTTCGGTCTCGATATGATTTTCCTTCAGGCAATCCCGGAGGATGTTCGCCATTTTTTTGGTATTGTTCTTGAGCGTGGTGTAGACAATTGCCGCTTTTTTGCCTTCATTCGTTTCACGGCTGAGCACATCGTAGAGATCAATATATTTCCGGATATTTTCCCGGATTAAGAACCCGTGGGAAGGTGCGATCATCTCAATATCCAGGTCCTGGACGGCGTCGATTAGTGTTCTGACATATCTGCGGTGAGGGTGAATGATTGCACTGTAATAGCCCTTGAAATCCTCCGTAATGTCGAACCCTGCTTCATCGCTGAACAGCTTCTCTACCGCAACATGGGTGCTGAAGATATCGCAAGGGAAGAGGATTTTATCTTCCACACAATAGGTGATCATCGTTTCAGCAGTATGAAGATAGGGTGTCTCTTTGAACAACAGGGTTTTACCGCCGATATCCAGCGTATCCCCATCGTTCACAACGAGAAAGTTCCGGCTGTGAAGCTTATACATTTCCTGCAGCTCCGGCACAGCAATCGCGGTGCAGACAATCGTGGCGTTCAAAGCCCGGGAGGCCAGCGCAGCCAATCCCCCGGAATGGTCAGGCTCTGTATGGTTGATGACGATATACTCAATATCCATGGGATCAATGAACTGGCTGAGCCGCTCCGCATACTCACGTCCAAATTCCATATCCACGGTATCAATCACCGTCGGCTTGCCGGTTTTTAGCAGGTAGGAGTTATAGGTTGTTCCCTTCGCCAGAATCAGACGATGAAACGGGACCTCGCGGTTATCAATTTTACCGACCCAATACGTATCTTGTGCAATCTTATATTCTGTGTTCATAAGCTCAGCCTCCTGAATGATAATGTTTATCAACAACCTCATTCTATAATGGAGGCTAAGTGAAAAGGAGGATTACAATCACATTTTGAAAACTTTCAAAGCACAGCTTAAAAGTTTCAAACTATATTTATACTTTGAATATACACCGTTATCGCCAAAGGATTATGCGTTGGATCACTTTTGAGATATGACTATATAAACTGAACTTGAGATTTTTCGATATTGGGTTGGCCGTGACTCCAGAGCTTCTCTGCTAATATTAGTTGGAAAAAGTAGACCTAATCCGAGCAATTCGCAGCTTTGCAGGTGAAATCGCTAAAATTAACTCTACTAATTCCCACTATTCCCTCTGCAGAAGGCATTTGAGCACATCTAAAGATACTTATTCCACTTCAGTTTCCTGCCACTCCCTGCCAACTTCCTGCCACTCCCTGCGATTCTACCCTTCCAGCTTCCGATTTCGTGGTCCTTCTGCAAAGCCACTGTATACTCGATGGCATTACCTTTCATACCGCTTGAACATCTTTTCCGCCTCTTCCCGAATCCGGCAGCGGAAAAACTCCGGTTCCAGCACTTCGGCATCTCCTCCCCATCCCAGGACATAGGGCAGCAGTTCCTCCGGCTGCCGGATGCGAAAAGTAACCAGAAGACCGTCCTCCCGCTCTTCGGTGGTCTCCAAATAATAATTAACAGTCTCGATAATTTTGTCGGCAATATTCAGATTCACCCGAACGACTACGCGTAAGTTACGGTCGTCAGGCGGGCGGTAACGGCTCAGGTTAAATCCGGCCGGGACGGAGAAGCGCTCTTCCAGCACCGCAAGCTCTGTCATCCGTGACAACCGGAAATGGCGGATATCCTGCCGGAGACCGCAGCGGGCGATCAGCGTCCAGTTCCCCTGGACGAGCGCCAGGCCATAGGGGTCAACCTCACGGCTGCTCATGCGGCTGCCGTCCGCATCCGGCATTTTTTTCAGATACGTAAAGCTTAACTTGCGCCGCTCCAGGATCGCGCGCCGGGTTTGTCCGAGGTAGTCCTTTTCCTTCCGGTGGGTTACCGGTTCTCCCGCTTGAAGAAGCCTCATCGTTTCCCGTACGCGCGCCGACTCGGCACGCACCGGCTCCGGCAGAATCGCTTCAATTTTGCGTCTGGCAGATTGTGACATGCTGCCGTACTCCGCATCCAGCCTTTGTTCAATGAAATCCGTCCCCATTAGCAGGGCTACAGCCTCTTCAGCTGTCAAGCCTACCGGGGGCAGGAAATACCCTTCCATCAACGAATATCCCTGCCCGGGAGCGCCAAGAATCGGAACTCCCGCTTCGCTCAGGGCTTGAATATCGCGGTAGATCGTCCGCACGCTGGTCTCGAATTGAGCCGCCAAATCTTCCGCTCTAAGCACTTTGCTCCGCTGGAGCTCTAGTGTAATGGCAAGCTGCCGTTCCGTTTTGTTCATCTTCTTGTCCCCCGCTGCTGTATAGGTCTGTTACATCTTATAATAATCGCGGCTGACGAACAACTCCATGCGGCTGAGACTGTGGTTAATGTCGCCTATCCTCCAGGTATGGTATGCAATAATTCCGCGAAAAACAGCCTGTCCAAGGAGCAGCGAGTTCCTTAGGCAGGCTGTATTGTTGAAAACGTAAAATTAACGGGCATCATTCATAATGAACTGTACCGCATTGCTCCTGGTAGCCGGACTGGCGGGAACGATCTCTCTCCACGTGCGGCCATTGGCTTAAGAGTAATTAATGGCTGCCCTTCAAATACACCGGTTCAGAGCGGTTGCCTGCATAGTCCTCCATCACCACATACACAACATTGGCCGTTGAGCGGAAGCTTAGAGAGGCTTTGGTTGTCCGTCCCCGGACAATCATCGGCTTATTGCCGGAGCTGTAGGTGGTTGCAAAAGATTTCGCCACCCCATCCTCATAAACATACAGATACCGCCAGTCTCTGGTGTTCGGCATCGGCAAATTCAGCATGTCTTGATTCCAGGACCACGCTTCCGCATACGGCTCGGAGATCGTATCAATGAAATGTCCGCTCACCGAAACCGGATCAGCTGTGCCTGCCGTGACGGTGACGATGTAATCATCGCCGTTCACCGGCATCCCGGTGAATTCTGTTGAAGTGGAGCCTGCTGGAACAACGATGTGCTGCTGCACCGGCTCCGCAGTTGTAATCCAGTTCACGGACTGCACGCGGACGGTGATGTCCCCTGCTGCACCGCCTGAATTCGCCCAGCTTACAGCAAACTTCCCGTCTGCTTGGGAATTCACCTTCAGATTGGAGACTGCCGCATTCAGGTTAAAAGCCAGGCTGGCTGCTTCCCCTTCCCGTCCGTCCGCACCGACGGCCACAACTTTAAGTGTCCCGGATTTAGCCGGAAGGCGCTTAAGGTAGAACACCTCATCATATTTACCGCCCATATAGACATCATTGACATAGACATTGTATTGCTTAACCTTATTGTAGTCAGGGTCCAGTTTCCACTCTGCGACCATTTCTTTCGTATCGGGAAATGCATTAGCAATTGTAAGGCCAGCCGGAGCGGCAGGTTTTACGGCAGTACCGTCCGTTATCCGGATCTGACCGATATTCATCTGATAATTGTTCACAACCCCTTGGCCGGGATTAAAGACGAGTCCAAACGCGGCAACCGTCCGGCCTGCATAGGCGCTCAGATCCAGCTCCTTGGTGGCCCAGCCGCTGGTTTTACGGCCGCTGTCCGGAACCGGCACTTTGACCACAGTATTCGGATCATCTGCCAATATGATGCCCACCGCCATCGAAGATGAATTCGCACCCGCCGGCTTGTTGTAGCTAATGGACAGCTTGGAGCTTGTCTTCAGGCTGAGCTCTGTTTTGTATAAACGCAGGAAATTCTCTGCATTCAGATTTCCGTTCACCACCAGCGAGCTGCCGCCGTTAAACCCGCCGATCTGCTTATACATATAACGTTCCGTACCAGACAGGTTGTATTCGGGCCCATAGTCAAAATCCACAGTAAGCCTGTTGCCTGTAGTCTCCTGCCACCATTGCCAAGTGACGGGAATGTCCTGCAAGCTCATATTGGACCATTCCTCATTGTTGGAGACTGCACCGTTCACATAATACGACAACCCGTGCCCGGTATTGAAATTAGTATAAAAGTTATTGTCCTTAATAACCGAACGTTCTGCAATCACAGAAGAAATCCCCGGCCAATAGCGGTTGTCGGCATAGACATCCGAGACGGTGTTGGCGGCTGGCTTCGCGGTATTCTTGGGATTCACGTTGGGTCCCGACCACCACAGCTGCTCACGCAAATGCGTCATCCACTGGTAATCATTCTCCGATCTGCGGGAGACTGGATATGATTGCCCCATATCTTCATCGAGACCGGCATGTACAAAATCGGCCCCAAGCGTAGCGAGACTAAGTCTCGGCAGACCGCCCGCATCCAGCTTGGCCGCAAGTGCTGAACCATTAACCGACTTGAAACGGTCCCGGCCCGCCTCCAGGCCTGCATACCCCACATCATATAAGCTGTAGCTGGTGCCCAGGCTGCTATTCAGATTGGCCAAATAATTGTTGGCACCCGTAATCTGGGTGTTTCCGGCCCCATAATCGAAGAAAAAGGAATTGGATACCGGCTCCTTTGTGCTTTTATCGACCAGCATGGAGATGTTGGACTCATTCAACGTCCGTGCGAACGTGTTAGAGCCGGTAGTGGTATTCAGTGAATCGTACCATTGTACATACAGTCCGCCCTTTTGTAGCGCTTTCATAAATGCGGTGTATTCCGGAATATCTGCTACTGCAACATTCGGATTCATTTCCTCCTGATTGACAAAATAGCCGTCAAAGCCAAAATACTCTGCCATTTCAATCATTTTATCAGCTACAGGAAAATTTCCATTCTTATCCCGGACGATCATCTGCTTGTAGGTCTGCTGGCCGCGGTCATTGTTGGAAAAGAAAATGCCGGCCAGGGACATTACGCCATTTTTATGCGCTGCATCGGTATAGGTTGGATTGGGGATATTCAGCATCCCGAACTCAAACCATTTCTGCTGCCAGTCCTTCTGGGCCAGCTCATCATAATATTCCGGAGGGGTATAAGCGGTAGCCGTGCCATGCCAGTAAGAGTAATAATCGATATATTGCCAAAAGTTAAAGTGGTACTGCGCAAACTTGTTCGTATACGGGGCATTCTCAATAAATGCGTTGCCGTAGTCGCCAGCCACATTCATCATCCGGGTCTGCGGGCTGAGCGACGGATTCGCCTGGGTCGCAGCAAAAGGGGCGATCCGCTGCTGCAGCGGCACACGTGATCTAAGCAGTTCAGCATCCGGATCGGTCTGTGGACTCCAGTTGGCAATATGGCTGCTGGTATAACCATGAACATTGGGCTGGTTGGCACCAGGAGCACTGTCTCCTTGAAAAGGCCATGTGTCGCCGGCATACGCCGTTAAGGGAAGACCTGAAACTAACAAAGCAGCAGCCAACAATGCAGATGTCAGCTTAGGAAGTGATCGGGTACCGGTGGGAATATTCATCCTTCCATCCTCCTCGTCAATTGTGGTTTCGTCCTGCAAGTGTTGCCATCCCTCACCCCTTCTTTGCTTATTTGCTTTCCCACCCAATCTATCCCGGATCTTCGCTTACAAATAGTGGAGAAATTAAAGAAATGCTGGACTAATTAAAGTTAGCTGGGATTTTGAATTGATTCACGGATGCTTTTAGGAAGCTTTTTGACTACTAAATCATAGGAATGGTCGATCATGTAAAAAATATCCTGCTCCGGCACGGAACCGTCGAGGGTGACTGAGTTCCAGTGTTTCTTGTTCATATGGTACCCTGGCCGCACATTGTCATATTGCTCCCGCAAATTTGCGGCGATTACAGGATCACATTTTAGATTGATAATCATTTGGTTGGCTATATTCTCAAAAATAAGTGCAAACATTCTATTTTCGACTTTGATCACCAGTGAATCCAGCCCAAAGGGATGCGTTGGGACTGCCCCCTTCTTCTTCAAACCATATTCTATTATGTTTTCTTTCATATTTTTCATAGCAGCAACGTTCCTTTCCTGATATTTTCCCTCGTTTTAGCGGTTCCGGTTAATAATATAGTCCAATAAATGGTTCAGAAAAGATATTTTGCGGGGAACTGCATTTAGTGCCTCAACGGCATGGCAGTAGTGATCCCACATTTCGATTCTGGCGGCTTCCGGACCAAGGACGGACACAAAGGTCGAATTGTTATTTTCCACATCCATCCGCGTATTTTTGCCCAGCAGTTGATGGTCCCCTTCCAAGTCCAGCAGATCATCTTTGATCTGAAAAGCAATGCCTGCATGGTAGGCGAATTTCTTCAACGCTTCGATTTCAGCAGATTGTACCTCGGCCAGAATGGCCGGCATGACCAAAGAGGCTTCAAACGCCAACCCGGTTTTGTAAAAACACATCATATTCAATTGCTCCAGGGTCATTGCTTTTCCTTTGGAGTGCAAATCCATCGCCTGCCCCATACACATATCCTCTGCCTTTTCGGCCGAATATTGCATGAGAGCCAGCACAGTTACAGGATTGAAAGCCTGAAGCGACGCCTGTTCCTGAATCGCTTTTTGAATCAGATACAGGCCGGTTAGTTCCGCCGTAGCGCTGTTATGCACCTGATGTAAGGTTGGCCGTCCTCTGCGGGTGGGCGCATTATCCTGGGAGGGCAGATCATCGAAGATCAAGGATGCGGTATGCATAAATTCCAATGATCTCAGAAGCGGCTCAATCGCAGCTGCCTGCAGTCCATACACCTCAACACCCAGCACCCAGGTCAAAATAGGACGTATCCGCTTCCCGTCCCCCGTCAGACTATAATTCGCCGCCTCAATCAGTGATTCTTTCATCGGAGGGCTTCCGGCCGGCCTGGGAATCTTCAGCAGAGCGTTGATTTGATCCCGGACCGTGCGGATGGTCGTCTGAAACTTCTCTTTTTCCATCCGGTCGTTTTTCAATTGGGTATTGATCTGATCCCGGAGCAGCTTGTCGAAGAAATCCACATCGTCTGCTTTGCGGACCATAGCCTGGATGAGGCGGTTGAACTCCGGATTTCCGGAAGCAAAAATCTCCATGATTTCATTATACTGTTCTGTACCTACGCGTTCTTTGCAGCGTTTCAGTCCGTTGATTGCCCGGTCTATAATCACCTCAAGGGTCTTGGCATCGGAATGATATACATTATGGATCAAGTGGGAGATTACCGTCCAGTAGAGTTCATAGGGATTGATTAGATCGGGACGCTGCTCCCGGTATTTTAAATAATAGGTATAAGGCGTGACCGCCCCGTCCCTCATATCGTCATACATATCCGCAAAATCATCGGCCAGCTGGTTATAGATTCCATAAAAGAAGGTCCGCTCCTCAAAACCTTTATCCTCAGAAGCACTAATCACCGAACGGACAATTAACCTCGAAGAAGAAGATTTTAAAATGACAGGGATATACAGCTCTTCATTGGTGTACTTCGCATTAGCCAGATCCTTGTTACGGTCGGTGTCCTGGGAATGAAAAAACACATACGACTGTTCAAAAAAGGTCGCTTCGGTTTCGGGCTTCTGCAGGCTCTTGATATATTCAAAAGCAGTCCGCAGCTCTGTATGGACGTATTGAATAATTTCCATATGGACTCCAGGCCACTCGCTCAGCTCCGGTACATTTCCCGTCAGAAGTGCGGTGCGTATCATTGCGGAATATTGTTCTTTTTCGGGAGGCGTTAAGACTTGGGAATCCAGCAGATCGTCAATAAAAGGATAGGTCAAACCATAGGAATACCCGATCCGGATAGCTTCATCCAGTCTGCGGGTACGTTCAGCGGAAGTGGTCTGTTCATCCATTTCTTCTACCACATGCAGAATAACCCCGACGATGATTTTGATCAGCTTACGCTCGGCTTGGCCGGCATCCATTTCCTGCGGAAGATGGGAAGAGACATTCTTAAGTTTGTCTATCACCCAAATCGCGGCGCTTTCGATTCCTTCCTTCTGGGCCCAGCGGTAAAATCCGGCTAAGCTGGTCAATCCGGTCAATCCAGGTCGGTCCTCCCGCGCATTTGTGCCGGAATGCATCAAGTGTCTTTTCAGGTCAGTGACTACGCGCTGAATCCGGGTCTTGGTGCGGGGATCATCCAGCGCTTTGCCCAGGTCTCTCATGTAAATATAGGATACACTCCGATCCAAATAGTCATCCAGTTTGCCTGAATAGTTCAGCCATTCCAGGTACTTCTGATCACCCTGTGTACCCCCTGCTCTCTTTCCGCGTGTAAAAAAAGACAGCCATGACCGTTGATGGACATGGTTCTTCTTCCACAACTGAATATCTTTAGTCAATATAGGGACATAAGTTTTGTCCATGACCTGCCTATACAGGGCTGCAAAATACTGGGCTGCCTTATGCTCCGCCAAACGGTACACCGTATCGCCCTTCTCCGTAAAGTTCTTATTCATATGCATTCTTTACCTCTGCTCGAATTTTTGTTTTGGGCTTCATAATCATACCCCTTATACGCTCAAAAATCTTTTTGGTTACCTATCGGCAACGAAGTGAGGTAAATCGACCAGATGCATATGGACAGTATTAACCTGGCTCCTATTAAGCCTATCATGCTTCCATCCGTCTGCAAAAAAAGAAAGGCCCGGTTTAAAAACCAAGGCCTTTCCTTTTTAGTCAGAGAGCTTACCTGTTGTTTTCATTCAGAGGAAAGAGTAAACGGTTTTTCATAAATGCTGATTGCATACTCAGATTTCATTCCGGCTTGTTCATAGAGGCGGTATGCACCCGAAGGGTTGGCTGCATCGACACCCAGCGAAACAAGCATTTGCCCTGCGTGATAGGATGCCCCGAACAGGCACTGCAGCAGTGCCAGGGCAAGACCGCGCCCACGGAACGGCCGTCGTACGCCAATCTGCTCAATGAAGAGCAGGTCGTCGCGCATGCGGCTGAGCGCAAACCCCGCAACGTCTCCCTTCGAGTCCCGGGCGATCAACCACCAGCGTTCCTCAAAGGTAGGCAGCAGCGTCTTTTCGGCCCATTTCTCGAAAGGCGGCGCTGTAAAATCCCAGTGATCGGCAAACGACTCTACATAAGCCTCATATACGGCTTGTTCGTCCCGCCCCTTCATAAACGGCTCAAGGGTGAAACCTTCCGGCGGGATGGCCGGAGCCGGTTCGGTCTCCAGCCGGATTCCCATCCGCTTGAAATAACGGACCGGGGCATAGCCCTGTGCTTCAAACAGCCGGACAGCATCTTCGCATAACGTCGGGATCATACTTTGCAGACGCTTCGGGACACCCGTTGCATTCCGGAGTTCTGAGGCCCGCGCTTCTAACGCCTTAACGAGCGTCGCGCCTACGCCACGGCCGCGGGCAGCAGGCAGCACGCAGCCGTAGCTGAACAGCTTTTCTTCACTATCCTCCTCAAGAAAAGCATAACCGACTAATGCCGAGTCTCTGTCTTCAACGATCCAGACATTGTTGTCCAGATCGAAGCGGGACCACATGTCCAGAACGTCGTCGAGAACGATGTCAGGTGCTCCGAGGTCTTCGGTATCACAGGCTGCCACCAGGTCGCAAACCGCCTGAGCGTCATTTAATGAAGGGCGGCGTATGCGGAAGGTTGAATTCGTCATAGACCATACTCCTTAGGGGGGATCAAACTCCGGTTGCAGATTATTGACCCCTCTTTTTCTATAAAATGTATTACAATCATTTTAGCAGAAAAGGTTCTCCCTTCCCATTGAGTTATCGCTGCATACGCCGTCTGAGCATGGTCACATCAAAAGCAGGCACCCCGAACTTGCGGAAGCGCCTGCTTTTGATGTTGTCACCATTTATTGGGCTGTACCCCGGCCCTTTTCTATTCGCTCATAACTCAACTTCTGCCGCAGTAATACGGCCAGTTCTTCAGACGTGTCCCATACGATTGGTCGGATAGTCCCGGCATGTACATTCAGTTTATCTGCTGCGCTGTTGTTTACAGTCCAGATTACCGGGATGTTCAAGCCAAGGGCATATCCTGCCGCAAAATACACCTCAGGAGACTGTCCGGTTAAATCCGCAATAATAAGTCTGCTGTCCGCGATTAGCGCCAAAGTATCGTGATCACGGTTCTGTGTGTTGTCATGGGTAAGCAAGCGCGGCAGATAACCAAGCTGCTCAATTTTTGGCAAAAGCGTTTCCTGCCACTCCCTGCACAGCTCCTCTTTCTCGGCGGTCAGAATGAGACACGGCTTTAATTTTTTGCCTCCGGCGCTCGCCGCAGCCTCACTCCAGCCTTTATCGGTAAGCTTAAAGGTCATGCCTTCACGTATAAGCAGCTGCTCATTAATGAGCTTATCGATGATATATACCAGTTCCTGCAAATTGGGGGAATACGTCAGGTTATAGCTGCCAGAGAGCGGCTGAATAACAACAGGATCTCCTGCGCTCTCAGAATGCCTGTACAAATATTGCAGCAGACGGTTCCCTTTATCCTCAATCGTCACTGGAATTTTGGGGGAATTTGCGATGGTCTCTAAGTCGCTGAACGTTAGCGTAACCTTCTCTTCACAATCGGTCCGCTCCCGGATGTACCCTGAGATCAAATGGAGCATGTCGCGTTTCTTAGGATGCGGGAGTGAATTAATGGATTCATAGCTGTCCCTTAGCAGAATGTAGTACCCGCCGGGCGAACAAGAACAACCGAGATATCTATCGTAATCGCCCTCCGTTGCAATGGGGACAATCTCATCGCAGAACAAACAGTGTTTCTTCGTCATCACAACTCTTCACCTCTTATTCATTGCTACCCCCTACCTTAACAATTTTCGTGTGAAAAGTAGACAAGAAGATATTTCCTATAGTATCTCTAGATTTCTGTGCCGTTAAACTCAAATCGAGCAGCTCAACTGGATGATCCGGAATGCCAAGTATTTAGCATCTCTTGAGATTTTTGAGGATCGTCCATAAGCAAAGTCCGATACTTTGATTAATAACACTGGACTAACGTCCTGTTAGAGGAGGATCCCAAGCTACATTAAATATCGAACAATCCCCTTCGAATCAAGTTTGCGGTAACCGGCTGCTTACCCATTTCCCGCGACCAAATCGACAATTGGCCGAAATGGTGGATCTCATGGGCGAGAACATGTCGCATAATCTCCCCATATCTGAAGCTCTCCCATTCGCCCGTTGCGTTCTGGTCGGATAAAATGCGAGTTTCCATGCTGCTATCCCAAGTGTAGATGAATGGAGCGATTTCAGCATGGCAACGCGCGGAATAATCTCTTATCTTTTGCATACCGATATAGTCCTCGAACGGTGGCTCTTCAGGCATCGGCTTTCCTTGCAATGCGCTTATCCAACTGTACTCGCACTCTACAATGTGAAACAGCGTATAGAAAATGCTGCCCGGACCGCCTGTGCGTCTCTTTATCAGCTCTGTCTCGTCCACCGAGTCGCACCAGTCAAACCATTCTTTGCGTACTTGCCAGTTATACTCGAATAACTTCAACATGGGAGCAGCCTCCTCCTATAACTTTGATATTTCTACCTTCAATAAGTATTCCTGAAATTATCGCATTATCCTGCTCGTTAGCTTAACGATACCTGCCGCATATTAAAAGGCCAAACACAAAGCGTTTCCCCGAAAGCCCGCCATCTAATGGTGCCGCGAAGGAGCGGCATGAATGTCTATTGCACTTTGTGCAGCAGATGCCCTCTAAATCAGCCGAAAAACCGGTTCTATTGCACTCTATACAACAGAACTCGCTGAAAAAGCGGCCTTTTATCGAAAATCCAAAAATCTATTGCACCGAATACAGCAGAACACGGTCATTCGCAGAATATCGAGCGTTCTATTGCACAGAATGCAATCAGGCAGCAAATTTGCTACAAAATATCTCATAGGAGTTACCGGATATGAACACAACAGATTTCAAGCTCAAGCCTGAGCTTGAAATCATTTAATCAAATCCGATTCCTGCGCTCCGGTCATGACCGAAACAATGCTTTTCCGAAGCTGCTCTGCGTTTTGTGCCTGATACGGGTCAGCATTGTAAATAACAGCATCGGCGATATAACCTTCGGCGATACGCCCCAACGCATTGCCGCTGCCGAGAATTCCGGCAGCACTCTCTGTGGCAGACTTCCACACTTCTGCCCGGGTCAGCCCATACTCCATTAAGGTATCGAGTTCCTGCAGGTTGTACCCGTGCAGCGCAGGTGTGGCATAATCCGTGCCGAATCCTATGCGGACGCCTGCCTTTTTGGCGAAGCTGATGGCTTTTGCGTGGGCTTCGGCAGCACGCGCAGCCCGGTCGCAAATTACCGGGTTCAGTCCCAGCACACCCTTCGGATCTGCTGCAATGCGGTAGATCGAGGTTGTCGGCACAAAAGCTACTCCAGATTCGGCAAGTCTCCCGGCCTGCTCCGCACTCAGGAACATCCCATGCTCGATGGATTCCACACCGGCCTGGATGGACCAGTCTATCGTCACTCCGCCCCAGGTATGTACCAGAACCTTTTTATGATGCTCATGAGCATGGCGGACGATGAAGGCAAACTCCTCTTCCGAAAAATTCGGATCGATTACCTTCTCGGGAGGTGCGCCTAGGCCGCCTGTAGCCATGATTTTGATCCACTCTGCCCCGGTATCGAAAATTTGCGCCATCCGCCCGCGCAAATGCTGAATACCCCGGGCATTGGCTGCCCCCAGCATATCGCTGCTGGTCTGCACCCGCAGAGGGTGCTGATAATGCTGGACAAGATGCCGGATGGTGCTGGGCAGAATCCCGCCAGCATCACGTGCCGTTGTAACACCCGTCAGCAAAGTAGCTGCAAACGCGTCAGCCTGCATCGCTTCGATCTCACGGCTGTCGCGTTTCAACTGATCGTCATGGTCAAAGTCGGTCCAGGCCAAATGCGTGTGAAGATCAATGATCCCCGGAGTTATCCATAACTGCTGATCGGGGTGAACAGGCTCCTCTAACTGCGGCTCCAGCTCAACAATCGATGAGAAACGCCCGTCTTGGACTATAATATCGAACCGTTTGCTCTGAACATCTGCGATATAAATACCGCTAAAGGTCTGAAGTGCGGGCCGTTTATGGATGATGCTCATTCCCCCCACACCTCCCGGACAGCCTGCAAGGCCTCCCCAGGTTCTTGCTCTAATAATTGGGCCAGAGCCGCTATGGCTTTCTCTACACTATTCCGGGATGCATTTGCCCCAAAATGATTGATCCGCAAAAGCTGGCCGAATAGCTCGCCGTCCCCGGGTGCAACAATACCGATCGGCTGATTAATCTGTAAGCCCTCTTTCCCGTTGATCCGGACCGTTGTAGTCAGTGTAGAATAATGTCTGAAGTCCTTCTGCCACGGATCAAGACCCAATGCTGTGATCCCGGCTACAGCAGAGGCGGCGGCGCGTTCATGGCGCTTGATAACCTGCTGCAATCCCTCTTCCTCCACCTGTGTCAGAGCCGCGATCAGTGCTCTGGCCTCGAGGGTGGGAATGTTGGGTGGAACCCGCAGCGGCGCGGCCCCATCCGGGGACGGTTTCAAATCCAGCAAAGACAGAATGGAGTTGCGGGGAGCTGCAGGATTGGACTCCAGAAATTCCCAGCCACGCGGTGAAATGCTCACCGCACTGACGCCGTTAGGCCCAGCCAAGGCTTTTTGTGCACCGATCACCGCAAAGTCTACTCCCCATTCATCCACATTCAGCGCTTCTCCCCCGACTGCTGAGACAGAGTCCGAGACGGTAATAAGCTTGTATTTCTGTGCAAGCTTAAATATGTCTTGAGCGGGATTTGAGCCGCCGGTAACCACTTCAGCGTGAACGAAGGATAACGCATCCGGCTGGTACTGTTCAATCGCCGATGCAATCACGCCGGTTGTTGCGACTTCGTCAAATGGCACTTTAACCTCTACAACCGCTGACCCGCCCCGCTCCAGCCATTGTCCAAATAATCTCCCGTATGGGCCTGTCACCACATTTACAAAAGTACGGCCAGGCGCAGCTATCCCGGCAGCAACGGCTTCAATACCCAAAATCGCCTCACCCGGGATAATGACCGGGGGATGTTGTGTGTACAAGAGTTTGGAGAGCAAACCGGTAAGTGTATGGAACTCTGCCAGTGACAACGGCACAAATCCTTTATGTTCTGGGTTCATAATAACCTCCTGCTGTAGTGGTGTTCGGCATTTTGGGAACCGCGGACAACAGCTCTCGGCTGTAATCATGTTCCGGGCGGGTAAAGAATTGGTCCTTGGCGCTCTTCTCAACAAGCTTGCCCTGCCGCATAACGGCTACCGTATCGCTGATGGCATGAATAACTCCCAGATCATGGGAGATGAACAGCATGGTAAGATTAAGTTCGGTTGTGAGCGTCTTGAACAGTTCAAGCACACTAAGCTGTACGGACACATCGAGCGCACTCGTCGGTTCATCCGCAATCAGCAGGCTGGGCTCCACACTTAATGCACGGGCAATTGCAATCCGTTGACGTTGTCCGCCGGAGAATTCGTGAGGGAACCTGTCCAGAGCCTTCGCCTCCAGGTGAACACGGGCCAAAAGCTCTTTGCATCTCTGCTCCACCTGCTGCCGGGGTACAATCTTATGAAACAACAGCGCTTCGGCGAGAATCTGCCGGATGGAATGCTTGGGATTCAGTGAAGCATCCGGATTCTGAAAGATCATCTGGATCTTTTTATGCTGCTCCCGGCTTCTCTTCTTCAGCAATTCCTGAGATCCCAGCAGAATCTTCCCTTCGTCTGGAGCGATCAGCCCGGCTATAACCCGCGCCAGCGTAGATTTCCCTGAACCCGACTCCCCAACAAGCCCGAGGGTAGTATGCTCCTCCAGATTCAGGCTGATATTATCCAGCGCAGTGAATCCCCCATACCGGACCGTTAAATTTTGAACTTGCAGCGTGCTACCCATTCATTCTGCCCCCTTCCAGCTCCGGCAATGGAAGCACTGAATCAATCAGCATTTGCGTATAAGGATCTGACGGATGCTGCAAAAGATCAAGCGTATCTCCGTGCTCCACAATCTCCCCCGCCTTCATCACATATAGTCTGGAGCACAGGTTGGCGGCAATCGCCAGGTTATGGGTGACAAAGACCATGGCGAACCCGAGTTCCTGCTGCAGGCTGGTGATCGTCTCAATAATTTGCCGCTGAACGGTTACATCCAGCGCCGTTGTCGGTTCATCACAGAGCAGGATGCCTGGTTTGCAGGCCAGCGCCATGGCAATGACGATCCGCTGACACTGGCCGCCCGAGAGCTGGCTGGGATACCGGTCAGACCTCTGTAGAGAGTCAGGCAAGCCGAGCCTTTCGAGCAGCTCCAGCGCGATCATGCGTGAAGCCTTCCGGCTTACCTGCTGTCTGTAATACACCACTTCCGCCAGCTGTTTCACCACCGGACAGAGCGGGTCAAGCGCACCTCTCGGGTCCTGAAACACCATCGCGCTCCTTGCCCCGCTCTTAATGACGCCCCCCGTCTGTGTCACACCGCGCGGCAGCAGCCCAAGAATGGCCCGCAGCGTGAGCGATTTGCCGGAACCCGACTCCCCTACCAATCCCAGAGTCTCCCCTTTTCCAAGCGAAAAGCTGACATTATGGACTAATGCCTCATTAGACTTTGCCGCCAGCGACAGTGCCTCTATTTCCAAAACCGGATGTGTAGACATCATTTTTTCCTCCAAATATCGGCCAATCCATCCCCAACCAGAGATAATGCAATCCCTGTATATACTACTGCGAATCCGGGCACTGCCGAGAGCCACCAGGCTGTCGTAATGAAGGGTTGTCCATCTGAGATCATGGTTCCCCAGTCCGGAGTGGGCGGTGTTATGCCTATCCCGAGATAACCGAGTGTAACAATGGCGACAAGCAGACCGACCATATCGGTCATCAGAACGACCACCGCTTGAGGCAGCACATTGGGCAGCAGATGACGCAGGATAATTCTTACGCCGGGAAGTCCCAAAGTCTGCGCAGATGCAACCCACTCCTGCTTGCGGAATGAAGCGCTAAGGCCTCTGACGACACGGGCAAACACGATCCATCCGACCAGCATAAAAGTGATATAAATGCCCCGTTCTCCCGCTCCGCTGGCAAAGGCCACGATAATGACAATCAGATAAAAGGGAAAGGCAATAAATGTGTCTGTCAGCAATGAAATAGCGGCATCGAGCCATTTTCCATAATACCCTGCCAGCATTCCAAGAAATACACCTGTGCAGAAGGGGATGATCTCCGCCAAAACCATGATTTTCAAATCTGTACGCGCAGCATAGATCAGTCTAGTAAACAAATCACGCCCCAGCTGATCTGTTCCCAGCCAATGTGCTGCCGACGGAGGCTGCAAAAAAGCGCTCAGATTCTGCTCAGTAGGCGAATAAGGACTTAAGTACGGGATGAATACAGCCAGAATAATCAGTACGGCAAACATAATGCTTCCCACAAGCAGTGAAGGTGTATTCCATATTCGTTTCAAGCGGTTAGCGGTTCTGCCGCCCTCATGTAAGTGTGGATCTAATTGTATATAGTTCATTGTTTTCCTTTCGTTCTGGGATCAAGCCACCAGGAAATGATTTCAATCACTAGACTGATGATCACCACTGAAAGTGCACAGTACAGGGCTATGCCTTGAATAACCGGAAAATCCCGCTTAGAAATGGAGGTGAACAACAGGCTGCCAATGCCCTTGATGCCATACACCTGCTCAACAACCAGTGTACCGCCAATCAGATAAGATATATTGACTCCAAGCAGCATCAGGGTGGGAAGCGCCGAGTTGCGCAGCACATGCTTAAACAGAATAACCCTGTTCGGGATTCCGGCAGCCCTTAGGGTCACTACAAAATCGGATTCCAGCACTTCAAGCATTTGCGCTCTTAACGACCGGACAAGGGTCGGGATTTGTGAAAAAGCGACGGTTACCGCCGGAAGCGCAAGACTGTGCAGGGTTCCGCTCCATCCTTCTCCTGCACCGCCAACCGGAAACCAGCCCAGCCGGACACTGAAGAGCAGAATCAAAAGAAGGCCAACCCAAAAGATTGGCATACCCAGAGTGATGGCAGGAATTATACGGATCAAATGATCGAGCAGCTTATCCTTATGCGTGGCTGCAAGCGTAGCAAGCAGAAGCGCTATGATGATTGCCAGCACACAAGCCAGCAGAATGAGCAGCAATGTAATGGGTGCTCGCTGTGCAATCAATTCTCTGGCCGAGGTCCCCGTAATGATGGAATTTCCAGTATCCCCTTGGGTAAAGAGTGTGTTCATAAAACGGAGGAATTGATCCCATAAAGGGAGGTCAAGCCCGAGAGCATGATGCATGCTCTCGAGCGCCTCAGGTGTGCTGTATTCTCCTAAAATCATTTTTGCGGGGTCTCCCGGCACAATGCGGATGATGAAAAAGACCGCTGTCATCACGCAAAGGATCACGGCCAATGCTCTCACAAGGGCTATGAGTAGCCACTTGTGAGAAGCATTGCCGTCCGTCCGCTCCGTTGGCGCCAGCTTGAATTTCATCATTTGCTGATGCTAACCGCTTCTAGGCGCACGCTGCCGTTAGGCAGAACAACCAGGCCTTGAACGGACGAACGGGAACCGATCAAGATATCAGGATAGTACAGCGGAATGTACGGTACTTCATCGGCCAGGGTCTGCAGCAGCTTGGAGTAGATCTCTGCACGGCCATCACCATCCGCTGTTTTTTGTCCTTCATGAAGGAGCTTGGTTACTTCATCGTTAGTATAGTGGGTCCAGTACGATTTGCTGAAGCCTTCAGGGTCCGTCTGGAAAGCAAGGATCGAGTTCGCTTCCGGAGAGTCGGCTTGGCCGCTGTTCAGCATTGCTGCGAAATCGTAAGCGAAGAATCGTTCACGGAAAGCGGCCAATTCAACCGATTCAATCTCAATCTTGATGCCAATATTCTGGCCCGCTGCCTGGATAATCTGCGCCTCTTGCGCTCTTGTGCTGTTGCCGGAAGCTACCAGCAATTTCGTGCTGAACCCGTCAGGGAAGGCAGATTTGGCAAGCTCTGCTTTGGCTTCATCCACATTGAAATTCAGTGACTTGATCGTGTCATTAGCATTATATGGAATCGTTACCGGCAGCAAGGAATTTGCCGTCTTCGCATAACCAAAGGTAAGCGCCTTGGTCAACCCGTCACGATCCAGTGCCAGAGCCAGGGCACGGCGGACGTGGACATCCTTGAAATGCTCGTCCAGTGTATTGAAGAACAGCTGCTCCGTTACCCAGCTGCCATTCGTCAGTACGGCAGTGTCAGTACCATTTTTGATTTCATTGGCATTTTGCAGCGCCAGGGATTCAATCGCGTTTACTTCGCCCGCTTTTAACTGGTTGATGGCCTGGCTGTCGTCTTCGATCAGCTTGTACACAAGCTTGTCGATATACGGTTTGCCTTCCTGCCAATAGTTCGGATTCTTGGTAAACGTCAGATCGCCTGCCGGGTCCCAAGACTCCACAACGAAGGGTCCGGTACCTACCGGTTTTTTGAAAAACTCTGCTTCGGCCACTCCGCCGAAATTGTTCGGAAGAATGCCGTTGGAGAAGTTGGACAGCTCTGAGATAAACGGTGTGTATGGCTCTTTAAGCGTAATGACCAGCGTTTGCTTATCCTGCGCTTTGACGGTAGCAACCTTAGCTGATATCTCCAGCGGACCGCCCACCTTCAGATGACGATTCAGTGAAAATACTGCATCTTCAGCCGTTACATCTGTACCGTTCGAGAACTTCAACCCATCGCGGAGTACGAACGTGTACGTCAAGCCGTCTTCACTGATGCTGTGTGACTTGGCAAGCCAGTCCACAATTTCGCCTTTGCTGTCAAAAGCAACCAGAGACTCAAACACTTTATCAATCGCAAACGCGTTGTTCGACGTAATTTCATTATGCAGATCGAACGAGGTTACCGCCGCAGGCCGTCCATATACAAAAGTTCCTCCTGTTGCCGGTTCCGCCGCAGCGGCACTCTGAACCGGTGCCGGACTGGCACTTTCCTGGGCAGTATTCGCTGGATCAGCTTTGTTGCCCGACCCGGAGCATCCTGCAAGCAATACTAAAAACAGGATTGCCAATGTCCCTAACCCCATCGGTTTTCTAAATACTTTTTTTGAATTTGACACGTAGGACCCACTCCTTCATATAAATCATATGTGTTTAGTATGGATTGAATTATGGATTACTCGACCTTATCTGTCAAACAAAAAATCATATCCAGACTCATTGTTGTTCTAATTTATCCAGTACAGGAAATGAATTCGCTTCAATTCTGTTTTTCCGCAGTCAGCTTCCCTTCTTCTATATTTTCCAGCAAGGAAGGTTCTCCCAAAAGCAGGGAAATTTCATGCAGCACACCATGCTGATTATTGCTCACCGTATGATAATTGACTATAGCCTTGACTTCGGGCGAAGCGTTCTCCATCGCGTAACTGTATTTGCACAGCTTCAGCATCTCAATATCATTGCTGCTGTCTCCAAACGCTGCACATTCATCCGGCCGGACACCATAGCGCTTCAGCAGGCGTTCAAGCCCCGAGGCCTTATGGCAGCCAGGGATGATCAGATCAATACACTGGTGTCCACTGGTCACCGGGTCTACGACTCCCTTCAATTCTTCCATCAACAGGGGCAGATATTTATCAACCCCGCCAGCAGCCAAGTCAGGAGTAATTAAGGAAAATTTGAAAATCTGGTCTTTGACCTGCCCAAATGTGCTTACCTTCTCCAGCCTCGGATAATAACGGCACATGAGCTCATAGAATTCATTGCTGGCGCTCTCGAGAACATACGCTCCATTCACTCCGCACATGACGGCAGAAATCTCCTCATATTGACCCAGCTTCTCCACGATTAGCTTCACCTGATCCGGTGCAATCTCACCGGTAAACAATACTTCGGTCCCATCGATGACATAGGCGCCGTTCTCCGCAACATATGCGAGCTCATCCTGGATATCTTCAAAAATCGTTTTCAGCTTATAGTACTGGTTCCCGCTCGCCACCACAAAATGGACACCTTTAGCCTTCATTACTGCATATAGCTGTTTGAACCATTTCTGATGGTAGTTCTTTTTATCGTCTAAAAATGTACCGTCCATATCGACTGCAATTAACTTGATGTTCATCGTAAGTTCTCCCCATATCTATTTATATTGTCTCCCCTTTACTGTAAATTGTGAAATGCATTTCATGTCAAGCGGGGGCCAGTTACCATCACAAAAAAGCGAGCCGCCCAAATTCAGTGAGCCTCCCGCGTATTATCATTTATCCTATAGATTCGCATTTACCTTGAGCAGCAATTTCATTAGCGTCTCCGCTTCCTCAGCCGTAAGGCCATCGGTGATGCTTTTTTCCACTTCTGCAAAAATCTCATTGAACTCTTCCACCAGAACCGCTGCTTTGTCCAACAGGTATATTTTTTTCTGCCGTTCGTTTTCTTTCGGGATCACGCGTTTGATATACCCTTTTTTCTCCAGGCCTTGAAGCATGCTGGTGATGCTGGCTTCCTTGCGGTTGAAATGCTCCGCCAGATCTTTTTGAATCAGGCCCTTGTCCTCATGCTCTGCAATGTAGCCGATCATTTGTCCCTGCTGTGCATTAAGACCCAGTTCAGCTAATCTGTCATCAGCGTCTTTTTTCTTTTTCAGCCCGATTTCCCGGATCAGATCTGAAAATGGCGTGTTCGACATTCGTTTAGTCATACAGCTGCTCCTTTACTAAAAATAAAGTTAGATATCTAATTATATGAGAATCATACACTTCATCAATCTAACAGTCAACTTCGTATTTACTAATGATTCCATAAATATTATTTTTTGAATTTATTTTATTAATTGTGATTTTAATCACAGTTGATGAGAAACTCTGTAAATATAATGTAAATACTATAATTACATTTTTTGCTATATCTACAAAATTTTTTGGTAGATTAAGAATGTAGCTATAAGTCTCACGAAAAACGAAAGGGGTTGTGTCCGCTCTTCTACTTTACATCACAGATCGCAGCTTGAGTAGGCCAGATAAAAAATGTCTGCAGGAACTCGGCAAGGTTAAAACCAACTTTTTAGATCGGAGGAGTATTTATTATGAAAAAAAGTTTAGCTTCCCTTCTTTCTGGCATTGTAGCGTTAGGTTCATTTGCATCCGTTGGTATGGCAGCCGAGAGCACTGAGCGTAATCAACCCGCAGAGCTGTTCGCAGGTTCTTCCCCTATTTCAATTACAGGCCAGTCGTCGAAAGCACCAGCGGGAGATGGTTCAGAGGAACAGGTATACAATTATCTGGAAAGCGTCAAAGGCAATCTGCATCTGTCCTCCAAGGATAATATCCGCGGAAGATTCCAAATTAAGGAGCAGCAGACCAACAGCAAAACAGGCAGCCAGCACTACCGGCTAAGCCAATATATTAATGGAATACCGGTGTATGGAGCGGATCAGACCATTCATATCGACAAAAGCGGCAACGTCACTTCCCTGCTTGGAACTGTAGTTGAAGATGTATACCAGTCCATCCCGCAGCCGCTTATTCAGCTCAAAACCATCTCCGGCGCCGAAGCCGTCTCCGCTGCCGAAACAGATGCTGCACAGCAGTATGGTCCTCTTGGCGAAGCGCAAATTGCGCCTAAAGCGGATTTGTATTATTTTATTGTGGCTGGTGAACCGAAACTGACTTACAAGACAGAAGTTAATGTGCTCGAACCCGAGCCGCTGCGAATCCGGTACTTCATCTCTGCAGAAGACGGAAGCGTGCTGTTCAAATACAATATACTGGAAGATCTGACTGGTACGGGTACAGGGGTTAACGGCGATACTAAGACTTTCGAGACGCGGCTTTCCGGCTCGACCTATCAGCTGTATGACAACACACGGGGTAAAGGCATCGTTACTTACACAGCCAAGAACCGGACCTCTCTTCCGGGAAGTTTGCTGACCAGTTCTACAAATGTATGGTCGGATAGAGCTGGTGTCGATGCCCATACGTATGCGGAAAGAACCTACGATTATTATCTCCAGCACTTTGGGCGCAACAGCTTAGACAACAAAGGGCTGCAGATCCGTTCCACTGTCCACTATTACACTTCCTATAACAACGCATTCTGGAATGGTTCACAGATTGTTTTTGGTGATGGGGACGGGACTATATTTACTCTTTTATCCGGGGACTTGGATGTTGTGGGACATGAGCTTACACATGGCGTGACCGAGAACACAGCCAATCTTGAATACTACGGCGAACCGGGAGCTCTAAATGAATCCTTCTCTGACATCATCGGAAACTCCATCGAAGGGGATAACTGGCTGATAGGTGACAAGGTCTATACACCGGGTGTACCAGGTGACGCTCTGCGTTCACTGGCCAATCCAACGCTCTATGGACAGCCTGACAAATACAGCGACCGGTATACCGGTTCCGACGATAACGGCGGTGTGCATACGAACAGCGGCATCAATAACAAGGCTTTTTATCTGGTTGCCCAGGGCGGTACATTCAACGGAGTGACAGTAGCGGGAATTGGCCGCGAGGATGCTGTTCAGATCTATTACAATGCACTGGTCTATTACCTTTCCACCTATTCTGATTTCTCCGCTGCCCGCGAAGCAGTCATCCAGTCTGCAACTGAGCTGTTTGGAGCAGGCTCGGCTCAGGTTACGGCTGTGACTCAAGCGTATAATGCGGTTGGGGTGTATTAAACGCTAAAAGAACAGGCCAAATGATCAGAAATGATCACTGGCCTGTTTTATTTTTTTAAATACTGAAGCTTTTCCAGCAGGAATCCAGCAGCCCCCGGATGGCTGCTTCGTCCATCGTCAGATCATGGTTCAGCGAGGCTTTGACGGTATATACGATAGATCCGTAATGCATTTGTACCATGAATTTAGGCTCCATAGCCCGGAACAGCTTCGCTTCGATGGCTTCCTGGTATACTTTTTCCAGCGAAAGACACCAGCCTTCCTTATACGCCGTTTTTTTCACTTCATCATAGATATAAGGTGAAAAGGAATATTGCTCAATGAACTGAAAGCCGTGCGGGTACTTCAGAGATACCCGGATCAGATTCTCCCAGGCCCGCTCCAGCCGCGTACGAATCGGCTCATCTGTGAAAAAACCCTCCAGCACCACCTGGCCGTTGAAGCTGACGATGCCTTTGTACAGCTCATTGATAATGGCTTCCTTGCTCTCAAAGTAATGATAAATGCTACCCGTTGAGATCCCGGATTTCTTGGCAATCAAAGACATGGATGTAGCCTGGAGCTCCTTCTCGATAATCAGCGCCAGCGTAGTTTCAAGTACCGCTTTCTGTACCTTGTTGTACTTATCGAACAAAAGGCTTACCTCCTAATTATAAGATGAACGTCTCGTTAGACAGAACATTCATTCTAATTTAAGGCATGACCTTCCCCTTGTCAAGCAGTTTACTTGTAACCCTGCGCGATAGCCTCCAGATATTGCTCGATGGGTACCGAATTCCGCATTGCGAGCAGACGATTTCCGTCTTCCCCAATGACAGTACGGAACCTGCTGCTCTCTCCTGTCGCCAGCGCTGCTATCGCATCAACAATGGTCTGCGGATCATCGAGACGGCTGCTGTCTGCATGCTGCATCATTCCTGAAACTTTGCCGATCATTTCATCGTAGACGTCCACATTTGGGTCCCTGTTCCATACCATATTATTCTGGAAGTTGTTGCCGGTCGACCCGCCCTGTTCAATCAGCCGGAGTTCAATATTCTGGGGCTTCAGCTCATAATACAGCCCTTCAATCAAACCTTCCAGCGCAAATTTGGACATGTTATATAATGACCCCAGCGGTACTGCTGTAGTCACACCCATGAACGAGCTGATATTAATGAACATCCCTCCGCCGTTTGCTCTGAAATGGGGAACAAACTTGCGGATGATGTTAATCGGACCCCGCGTATTTACAGCAAACTGCCAGTCGATATCCTTTTCTTCAGCAAGCTCCAGCGGCCCGTAGGTACCCATTCCCGCATTGTTGACCACCACATCAATCCGGCCGAAAGCGGCGATCGCCTGATCTGCAGCCGATTGAACCTGATCCACCTTCGTTACATCCAGCTTGAACAGCTTCACATTCTCATACTGCTGAAGCTCCTTTTTCTGTTCCGGTGTACGCATTGTCGCAGCTACATTCCAACCCAGCCTGGCAAAATGTATTGCAGTCAGCCGTCCCAATCCGGTGCTTGTTCCAGTAATAAAAATTGTCTTATTAGCCATTATAACATCCTCCTCAATCATTAGATCGAATGATCATTCTAAATTAGTGCAAAAAAAATATCGCTCACTAGAACGATCATTCTATCCCATTATGCCCATTCCGGGGATTTCTGTCAAGCAGTCTTCGGCAGCCAGACTAAAAGCAGCCTCTTTATGATCAAAATGCCATCTGCACCGATCCATCCGCATAGATATCAACCCGCTGGGTGCAGAGCAGCATGCCAAGCCCGTTGGCTGTGCCTTTTTCTCTCAAATCTTTTTGCCGGCGCTCCCAGAACTCCCTGTCATGAATAATATCATAGAGATAGTATTTCTCAGAATTGGCTGCATCCATTTCTTCAACGAAGATAAAATTGTCTCCAAACAGACTTCGGAACCAGGAAGCAGCCTCTTCCCGGGAGGTAAACGCAGGCAGGTCTTCCGCAAAACGCTCCTGTAAATATCTCTGTTTCAGTCTGCCAATCCTAACGTAATATTCTTCAAGCGTTTCCGGAGTAATCATATCCAAGCCCCCTCTGGTTCATCCAAAACTTTTGAACAAAATATCACGTTTGCAACCGGAGGGATATGACATTCTTCATTAAAGAGAGTATTGATAAGCTATACAGGATCGGGTATGTTAATAGAAAAGAGGGAGGGTATGTCCTTGGAAAACACAGATTGGATCTCCATCACCGCACTGGTTCTTGCTATGCTGTTATTGCTCAGGGTATTTAGCCTCAATAGACGCATCAAAGATTTGGAGTCACAGCTTGAGCGGATCGACAGCCGTTCAGTAATGGGCGGAGGGATAATAACACCGGGGATAGATGCTCCGACACCCCAGTATATACAGAACATGGAGGTTGCACCCGATCTGGAGCGCAGGCTGCACCTGCTGCTGGCCGAAGGCAAGAAAATTCAGGCCATTAAGGTACTGCGTGAAGCACGGGATTTATCCCTGAAGGATGCCAAGAATTATGTGGATCGTATGGAACAAGGCAGATGAACCTTTTTATGATTCCAGGTAGTTTTTACGTCTGCTTACTGCAGAATTCAACTCTACTATAAATAAGCTTAAGACCCTTTCCTTGGGTACAAAAAAAACCACACCCTATGCTGAGTATGGTTTGTACTAAAATATGCTTCTGGATAAATACTACTTCATTCGTGATCAGGATTCAGTTTGGATACTATTAATCCAAGTTAAATATCTTTCTTAACAAAAACCCGTAGCGAGATTAGATAAGAGCAGTAAATAAAGAATAGATAGGCCATACCGCCGATAGCCCACAATAGGATATTGTCTGTGGTTGCCGAGTTTATCCAGTCAAACAGTCCGGGAAATTTTTTGTTTACACTGGGAATTGCTGGGTAGCCTATCATGACCAGCATCATGAAGATCATATTTACAATTTGCATCCCTTTTTGTCCCAGCCAGTAATATAGCGGAAAATAAAACGAAGCAAGAAGCGGGAAGCACGCGATGACGAGCAATAATTCTCTCCAGGCAATCGGTTCAATGGTTCGCCCTGTTGCAACCCCGGCCAGATAAATAAGCAGCGTACAGGTCAGACTGATAGCAGCATACGGCAGCAGACTCAAATATTTGGCCAGCACGAGTTGATGACGCGGTAGCGGAAGACTGACAAGGAAGCGCTGGTTATTATGCTGCACATCCAGGGAGCAGGCGTTCATCAGCATCAGCATGGATGGGAACAGTGCAGACACTATGTAAGATTCCAGATTAGAATAACCTATGACCATGTAAAAGAGAAGAAGAAGCAAAAGATATTTGCGTGTCAGGATAAAGTCCTTGCGGATCAGGTAGAACGAGCTATACATGAGCTTCACTTCCTTTTACCGTAAAATACATAATCTCCTCCAGCGTAGGCATCTCGCAAATGGCGGTATCCTTGAAATAGCGCTCCCCTTCCACCCTGTTGCCGATCAGCCCTTCAAAACCCACACCAGTCTCCCGGATGCCGATGAACATGTGCCGGACGTCCCGGTCGAGCAGTTCCCTTCCGCCTTTAACCAGCAGGTACTTCTCTGTGAGCGTCTCCCTCATCTCGTTAAAGACAAGCCGCCCCTCATTAATAAATACAATATAATCTGCAATCCGGTCCAGATCCGAGGTGTTATGTGTGGAGAACACAATCGACTTCTTCTCATCCTGGATGTGCTCACTGAGCAGCTCCAGCAGCTCCCTGCGGAAAATCGGGTCCAGCCCTGAAGTGGGCTCATCCATAATCAGCAGATCCGCTCCATGTGACAGGGCAACCGCAAGCGAGAACTTGATTTTCATTCCTTTGGACAGATCCTTGATCTTCTTGCCGGGCGGAAGCTTGAATTTCTCCTGGTACTTCAGGTAAGTCTTCTCATCCCAGCGTGTATAAAATGGGGCGATGACCCGTTTCATATCTTTGACCGTGAGGTGCTCGTAATAGATATTTTCATCTGAAACATAGCCTATCCGATCCTTGTTCGCCGCCTGCTGCTGCAGATGGTTCTTCCCGAACAGCTGAATGTCACCCTGGTCCGGATAGACCATGCCCATAATCATTTTGATCAGGCTGGTTTTGCCCGCCCCATTCGGGCCGATCAGTCCCGTAATATACCCCTCCTTGATACCTAGCGAAATATCGCGCAGTGCAAAACGGTCATAGCTTTTGCTTAAGCCCTGCAGCTTAATGACGTCGCTCATTCTTTTTCCTCCTCATAGAGCAGTTTAAGCATTTCCGCAAGCTCGGTATATTCCATTCCCAAAAGCCTGCTCTCGTCGATAATCTCTTTCAGCTTCCCCTCCATAATCCGCAGCCGTTGTTCCCGGATGAATTCCTGATCTGCCCCGGATACGAACGATCCCTTGCCGACGACAGAGTTAATGAGGCCTTCCCGTTCGAGCTCCTCATACGCACGTTTGGTGGTGATGACGCTGATTTGCAGATCTTTGGCCAGCTGGCGGATGGAAGGCAACGGTGTTCCGGAGACCAGTTCACCCTGGAGAATCAGTTGGCGGACCTGTCCTGCTATCTGCGCATAGATCGGCTCGCCGGAAGTACTAGAGATCAAAATATTCATGTTGCGGCATCAGCACCTTCTGTACTTACTGTATTTAATGTATATGTGTAATATATACACTATTCATTTGCTTGTCAAGATTTCCACTGCCATCAGAAATAAAGGATTAGACTGACCTTAGAAATTAAAACAGCGACAGCAAAGGACGAGAAAATAAGGTCCCAGACTGTCGCTGTTTCATTGAACGAATGTTCTCCGTAGCGTAATCATCATTGATTTAACCATACCATAATGAACTAAATCTTCGTACATACCGGACTCTAAGATTTGTTTAGGCAAATTGTCTTCTGGCTTCATCCCAATTTTCTGCATAACCTTGTAAGCCTCAAAACCAAATTTAACTATCTTTTGTGCTGCTTCAGTCACATAACCTTACCCCCAAAAAGGACGGCCTAGCCAATAGCCTAGCTCAGCTTGATTTACACTTTTTCAAACACGTAAGCTTACGCACCCAATAAGCATTACTTGTTCGTTAGGAGCATCAATAATTTATTTTACACTTGGTTTACTGAAATAATTCTACCCTTCAATTTAATGCAAAATAAACGCAGCTACCGGGATTACAAGCTGTTCCTCGTTTCATTGAACTGTGTAGTGTTCTCGTGCAAAAAGGTAGATGGCCTAATATATCTTCTCTCGTATTATAGGTTGAACCACTTTTGAAATCATATTTTTGTCTCTAGTTTATTTAACTCAATGTTTACCCCTCTGTTCTCGATATAGAATCCCTTTTGATTATTCCACTCTTTTATTTGTACAAAAGCTTCCTTAGCCTTTTCATATTGACCTATCTCCATTAAATAGAATGCTATAGAATAACGGGCATCGATCATCTCAGAATCAATTTCAATTGCCTTGTTCCAATGTTCTAAAGCTTTATCGAACTCGCTAAGATGTTTATAGGTATCACCTGCATATACGTGCAGTATTGCATCATTCGGAAAAATAGAAAGTCCTTTTTGTGCGATTTTTATTGCATTTACATTATCACTAGCACATTTGTATGCTGCCACTAACGATGAATAATTCATAGGGTCATTCGGTTCTTGCTCCAGGAGTGAAACATGCCGATTTATACTCTCTTCATGTCTACCCAGCCGAGAAAGAAAAAGTATATATTGTCTTTGGTTTTTATAAAACGATACATCTTTTTGTTTTTTACCTTCCTCGTTCGCTTGTACGTAAAATGATTCTGCTAATTTCAAGTAGTGCTGTGAACGTAAATCATTTAAATAAGCATAACTCCCTAAATCTGTCGCTGCAGCGTTCTTCTCTGAAATAAGTTTAGTATATTCCTTGTTTGCTAATTCAAAAGTTTCAGAATTATTAATGTCGCTTTCGTATTTCGACATAAGTCGCTCTGCTTTATTACGATAAGCTGGCATGCTAGGTTTAAAAAGATCATCAATTGTTACGCTAAAATAATCTGCTATTTCTGGTAACACTGCAATATCCGGAACCGTAGTACCGCACTCCCATTTACTTACCGCTTGAAAGGTTAACCCGAGTGAATCAGCAAGTTGTTGTTGTGTAATATTTCTTTCATCACGCAACTTCCTGATATTTTGACCAACCGGTATAATATTCATCTTGTCATCCTCCAACCAAGAAATATTGAAACAGCGCTGTTTCCACTTTTATTATATTAAGGATTCATTTTGGAAACTATAACCGCCTAGGATAGCCGAACTCGCTTTAGAGTTGAGTTTATCGCTAAACTGTTGCCCGTTAGCTTAATGCAAAAAAGGCCTGATTTCTCAGGCCTTCTCCGCTTCAGATCTGTTGTCCAGTTCTATTTAAACTCCGGAAGCCATTGGCCATGGGCAGCTATCAAGTCGTCGCACATGGCTACAATGTCATCCATCGACAGCTCGGCGGATGTATGCGGGTCCAGCATCGCCGCGTGATAGATATGCTCCTTTTTGCCGGTTACAGCCGCTTCAATAGTCAGCAGCTGCGTATTAATATTCGTGCGGTTGAGGGCAGCGCATTGCGGCGGGAGATCGCCAACATAGGTAGGAGTCACTCCGCTGGCATCGACAAGACAAGGCACTTCAACACAGGCTTCCCGCGGGAGATTCGTGATCAGTCCGGTATTCAGCACATTGCCGCCGATTTTGAATGGCACATCGGTTTCGATGGCTTCAAGAATATAAGAAGCATATTCATGGGAGCGTTCATGATGCAGCGCTGTATCATGAACCAGCTCCTCGCGCATCTGCTTCCACTTGCTGATCTGCTCCACACACCGGCGCGGATATTCGTCCAGCGGAATTTGAAACCGTTCGATCAGCTCAGGGTAGTTCCGTTTGATGAAATAGGGATGATATTCGGCATTGTGCTCTGAAGATTCCGTAATGTAATATCCGAACTTCAGCATCATTTCATAACGGACCATATCATGATGGTGCTCTTGTTGCTTCTCAGCAGCCCGGCGCTTAATTTCCGGATACAGATCCACTCCATCCTTCGTAACTTCCAGCAGCCAAGCCATGTGATTAATACCGGCGATCTTCGCCTGCACACCTGTCTGGTCCATACCAAGCGCTTCGAATAAGCCGGGAATACAGTGCTGCACGCTGTGGCACAACCCCACCGTCTGCACTCCGCCATACGTGTTCATTACATTAGTCAGCACTGCCATCGGGTTGGTGTAATTCAAGAAAAGAGCGTCCGGGCATACCTCACGGATATCGGCGGCAAAATCAAGCATAACCGGTATCGTGCGCAGGTTGCGGAAAATTCCGCCAATGCCGACTGTGTCTGCGATCGTCTGGCGGAGTCCGTATTTCTTAGGAATCTCAAAATCTGTAACCGTGCATGGCTCATAGCCGCCTACCTGGATCGCATTAATCACGTACTTGGCATCACGCAGCGCTTCCTTCCGGTCCGTGTAGGCCTTCACAATACATGTGCTGCCCGTACTGGCCTTGATATTGTTCAGCATCCTTCTGGAATCCTCAAGCCGCTCCAAATCTATGTCGAACAAAGCAAGCTCAAAGCCCTGCAATGCCGCTGTCCCCATGCAGTCACCCAACACATTCTTAGCAAAAACTGTACTTCCGGCACCGATAAATGTAATTTTAGACATCCCTGCTTCTCCTCCTCATTAGTTGCACTATTCATTAATAAATATAGATGATAGCGTGTACAATGAATATGGATAAAGACAAGAGAAGTATGGATAATTGTTGCATTTAAGACATTCCTGTTGTAGCCTGACAATAGTGTGTCTCAAGCTATTAATAAGGTGGACTGTCCATGATACCTGAACATTATGACTTTAAAGCCGGATTCAATCTGCTGCCGGAGGAGCAAGACCTCGCCGTTCTGTTCAGCGGCGAAGGCAAACCGTTTCCCGGCCATAAAATCGGACCCTCCGTACATGATTATTATCTGATCCATACTGTTTTGGATGGTAAGGGTCATTTTCAGAGCAGCACGGTCACTCAGCAGTGCCGGAAGGGTGATACCTTCGTGATCTTCCCCGGTTCGCTTTTCAGCTATCAGGCGGATGAGCACACCCCTTGGCACTATGCCTGGGTTGCACTTCAAGGTACAGGTGTATCCGGACTTCTGGCCGATATCGGCATTACGAAGGAGCGGCCGCTGCTGCAAACAGAGAATACATCTGAGCTGCACAGCTTGTACGAACGAATCCGCTTGTGCTTTAAGCAATCTGCCTATCCCCGCCTGGAAAGTCTGGAGGCTTCCGGCTGGACAAGACTGTTGCTCCACCATTTCGGGCAGGACAACCTTGCCCTTCTGCCCGCAAGGCCCAAGGAGCTGCCGGAAATCATCGACCGCCAGATTGACCAGGCTATCCGCTGGATCTCGCTGCAGTTCCATCAGCAGATCAGCATTGATCATATGGCGGCTACGCTAGGTTACCATCGTGCGCATCTTTCCAAGGCTTTCAAGCAGAAAACAGGACTGTCGCCCAAGCAGTATCTGCTGAAAATGCGGATGGACAAAGCCAAAAGTCTGCTCTCCGGCACACTCACAATTGATCAGGTGGCTTCTTCCGTCGGCTTCAACGATGCCCTGTATTTCTCCAGGCAGTTCCGCAAATTCAGCGGCATGTCGCCCAGTGAATACCGCTCGATGCTGCGGCAGGGATAGACTGGGCTTGCCAGTTTATACGGTACGTTCTTTTCTCCGCCGCATCAGCCATAGAATGATCAGGATAACGGCTGCTCCGCAAATGGCATAGCTTACCGGGCGCATGTACTTCTCAACAATGGTACAATTGTCACCCAGGCGGTATCCCAGATAGACCAGCGCGATATTCCAGGGCAGGGAGCCAAGTGCGGTAAAAAAGATAAACTTCCCGGTCTTCATCCCGGCGATTCCGGCGGGCAAAGAGATAAAGGTGCGGATAAAAGGCAGCATTCGGGTGAAAAATACGGTCCCCTCCCCGTAACGTTCGAACCAGCGCTGGGACTGCTCCAGGTGGCGGGAGTTAAAGAGAATATATTTCCCATACTTCTCCAGCAATTTTCTGCCGCCATGCATCCCTACGTGTAACTCCCGTTCCTTAAAGAATCATTAATTTATGGCTTATGGCTAGAAAAAGCTAACCGAGAATGGCGTTTGGATTACTCAACAAAGATTGATGATGATATAATGAATAGTGAAACGGAGTTGATCTTTCATGGAGCTTCTTAACCCTAGAAATGATTTTCTATTCAAACGGATTTTTGGCAGCGAAGAGAACCGCGATGTTTTGCTTGCTTTTCTTAATCGTACTTTTGCTGAAGCCGGGAAGCCACCGCTAAGTGAGATTATCCTGCTTAACCCGTACACCGAGAAAGACTCTCCTCGAGATAAACAGTCTATACTGGACATACGGGCCAGAACAACCGAAGGTGAGATCATCAATGTAGAAATGCAGTTGTTTAATAAATACGATACTGAAAAAAGGACGTTATTTTATTGGAGTAAGCAGTACTCAGGGCAATTACAAGAAGGACAGGCTTACAGCAGACTTAAAAGATGCGTGACCATTAACATTTTAAACTATGCTTTTCTGCCAAACGATTTGTATCATAGTGTTTTCCATTTAAGGGAAGACCGGACTGGTATAGAGCTGATCGATGACATTGAGGTACACTTTCTCGAGCTTCCGAAGCTGGATGAGCAAGCTGTCTCTATCGAAGAAGGCGGGCTAGTGAATTGGCTGCTGTTCCTAAAGGGTACAGATCAATCTAAGTGGGAGGTGCTGACAATGAATGAACCTGTATTAAAAAAGGCAATGGATACCTTAGAGTTTTTGAGTCAGGATTTGGAAGCCCGCAGACAATATGAAGACCGGCAGAAGTATCTTCACGATGAAGCGTCTATGTATGAAGCGGCTGAGAGAGCGGCAATACGTGCGCGTGCTGAAGGGGAAGCTAAGGGAAAAGCCGAAGGAAAAGCTGAGGGAGAAGCTGAAGCAAAAAAAGAAGTGGCCAGAAAACTGCTTGCTCTAGATGTCAATCCTTCTGTAATAGCCGAAGCATCGGGGCTATCAGAGGAAGAGATTAGGGCGTTAAAGCCATTGCAGTGAGAAAAGAACAAATTCATTATAGAACATGCATAGCTACAACAAACGGGTACACTGTCCTTAGCCGGACAGTGTACCCGTGTTTTTTAGGATTAGGGTTGCCTGGGTTGCCTTGTAGTTCACCCTTTCCGGAGATCCTTAACCCTAAGATTGGAGCTGAACAGGCCGGAAGGACTGGTGAGCTTATAAGAAGGATAATTTTCTTCTGCGGCCAGGGTCATAGAGGAATCGAATAAGGATTCCTGCTGGCGGTCACACAAGAAAGTATAGGGTTCGTTCTGAATAACGATGTCTGTAGCATTGGGTGAGTCTACGATCTGAATGACAAGGACACCATTGCAGCCGCAATCTTCGGTATCATAGAACAGCTTGAGGAAGCCCGGTCTGCCATCCAGGCTCTCTCCCAGCCGTCTGACGGTTAATGGGTCAAGTTGAATTTGCATCTCACAGTTCTCTCCTTTGATCTGTAAAGTACGTAGCGGAACCTGTGCAAAACAGTATAGACCTATTCTTCCCGCAACTCCTGTGATTGCAGTCACTTCAATTATGACACCATATAACCGTTAGCGATAGCTAGCCGATCCGGGAACGCGCTGCCTTTTCCATACTTAGCAGCTGATCTCTTACGGTAATTGACTCCCCAATGATGATGATGGCCGGATTGCTGATCTTCATAGCGGCAGCCAGCTTATCTATATTGCCTAACGTTCCTGTAACTGTGCGTTCACGGACCGTCGTTCCATTCTCAATCAGCGCAGCAGGTGTCGCAGGGTTCTTCCCATACTTCAATAGCTGCTCACGGATTTCAGCTAATGTGCTGACTCCCATATATATGACCAGAGTATCCACGCTGTGGACAAGCCCTTCCCAGTGCACGGCTGAAGCATGATCATGGCAGCGGCTGCCCGTCACAATGGCAAAAGATGCTGCAAGCCCGCGGTGGGTCAGCGGAATTCCGGCCGAAGCCGCCGCGCCGATGGCTGAGGTGATGCCGGGAATGACCTCATAAGCGATGCCGGCGGCCGCGACCGCCAGCGCTTCTTCCCCGCCTCTCCCGAACACATAGGGATCGCCTCCCTTCAGCCGGACCACTTGATTTCCGGCGGCTGCATATTTAATCATCAGCTTTTCGATGGCCTCCTGCGGCATGGAATGACGGCCAGGAGCTTTGCCGCAGTAGATTCTCAGTGCCTCCGGTTTCACGTAGCCCAGAATTTCTTCATTCACCAGCCGGTCATAGAGAATCACGTCAGCTGTCTGAATCCTCCGCACGGCTTTGACGGTAAGCAGCTCCGGGTCTCCTGGTCCTGCTCCGACAATCGACACACTCCCTTGGTTCATAGGCTTCTCTCCGTGGCTGCTATTCTGCTGACCGGTTCACTTAGTTTCATATTATTCATGAATAGCCCCCCTAATATGGACTCATAAGGATTACAACGTCAGATAGATTGAACCATTGCTCTGGTCCACTTCGACCTCATACGTAACTACATGGCCATGATCCGGCTCCTGGACCACACCGGTGTGCAGATCAATGCGCCAATCATGGAGCGGGCAATGCACCTTTGAGCCACAGACCATTCCCTCCGACAAGGCTCCGCCTTTGTGCGGGCACTTATTCTCGACCGCCAGCACTTCTCCATCCGACAGGCGGAACAGTGCAATCTCACGGTCACCTACTCTGACGATACGGGAGCCTTTAATATCAATATCTGTCACCTTGCCCACAAGCATTTTGGTCATTTCCATCAGGTTCCCCTCCTATACCGTCTTCATTTCGGACAACTGCTCGAAATTTTTACGCAGCTCCGGCTCATTCACAATCTGCTTCCAGGGATCGGTTGTCACACTAAGCGCAGTGTGGATTCTCTCCTGAAGGGCAAGCCGGTTCTCCCGTACCTCCAGCACTTCCTTGATACTGTCCAGTCCTACCCGCTCCACCCATTGCGCGGTCCGCTCATTCCAGCCGGCCTGTTCGCGGTAATATTGCAGGAATGCGCTGGCCCACTCCAGGACCTCATCATCGGTTTTGACCACACAGAGCAGATCCGTGGCCCGCACATGCACGCCGCCGTTACCTCCGATGTGAAGCTCCCAGCCGCCGTCTATGGCGACCACGCCAAAATCCTTAATCGTTGCTTCCGCGCAATTGCGCGGGCAGCCGGATACCGCAAGCTTCACCTTGCCCGGTGTATTCAGCCGCTCGAATGCTTTCTCCAGCCGGACTCCCATACCCATGGCATCCTGGGTACCAAACCGGCAAAAGGTTGAGCCGACACAGGTTTTGACTGTGCGGAGCGTCTTGCCGTAGGCATGGCCTGAAGGCATATCCAGCTCTTCCCACATCTTGGGCAAGTCTTCTTTTTTGACACCGAGCAGATCCAGTCTCTGCCCTCCGGTGAACTTCACCAGCGGAACCTCGAATTTGGCGGCAACCTCGGCAATCTTCATCAGTTCAGCAGGTGAGGTTACACCGCCGTATATCCGTGGAACAACGGAGTAGGTTCCGTCTTTCTGAATATTGGCATGATAACGCTCATTGGTGATCCGGGATTCTTTTTCATCGATATATTCTTCAGGCCACAGCATCCCCAAATAGTAATTCAGAGAAGGACGGCATTTGGCACAGCCTTCTTCCGTATTCCATTCCAGGACGTTCATGACTTCCTTAACGGTCTTCAGCTCCATGCGCTTGATTTCCGCGACAATTTCGTCCCGTCCCAGTGTGGTGCAGCCGCAGATGCCTTCCTTCACTGTCATTACATTATCTCCGGCGTAAAGCTGCAGGAGTCCTTCCACCAGCGGTTTGCAGCCGCCGCAGGATGCGGAGGCCTTAGTGCAGGCTTTGATCTGGCCGACACTCGTACAGCCGCCGGACTGAATCGCTTCGGCAATAGTACCTTTGGATACCCCGTTGCAGCCGCAGATGATCTCGTCATCGGCCATTCCTTCGAGCCGGTTGCCTTTGGGGGAAGCCAGTGCATCTGAGGATATGCCGAGCAGCAGCTCTTTTTCTTTGCCTTTAATGTTTTCGCCATTTTTGATCATGGAAAAGAGCTGGGCACCATCGCCGGTATCCCCGAACAAAACGGCGCCGACCAGTTGGTCATCCTGGATAACCAGTTTCTTGTAAACCCCTTCGATCTCGTCCTGATACCGGAGGGCTCTGGTGCCGGGCTGCTCTGTGAATTGGCCTGCCGAGAAGACATCGACACCGGACACCTTCAGCTTGGTTGAGGTTACCGAACCGGCATAGCCGTCAGTTGCCGCACCGGCCAGTCTTTTAGCCAGAACCGCCCCCTGTTCGTAGAGCGGTGCCACAAGCCCGTAGGCAATCCCCCTATGCTCTGCACATTCACCCACGGCATAGATGCCGGGAATATTTGTTTCCATGTAATCATTAACGACGATGCCCCGGTTCGTCTTGACTCCGCTTTTCTGCGCCAGCTCGACATTGGGCTTGATGCCGACAGCCATAACGATCAGATCTGCTTCGGCAATTTCTCCGTCTGCGAACAACAGGCCTTTGACTCTTTTTTTGCCGAGAATCGCTTCAGACTGCTTATTCAGCAGAAACTTCATTCCCTGCTCTTCCAGCTCCTTGCGGAGCATCACGGATGCCGGTTCATCCAGCTGGCGCTCCATGATATAAGGATGGATGTGTACAACAGAGACCTCCATTCCCAGATGCAGCAGCCCTCTGGCCGCCTCCAGACCCAGAAGCCCGCCGCCGATCACCACAGCTTTGCGGTATCTTTGTGAGGTTTCCTGCATGATCTGGCAATCCTTGATATCGCGGAAAGCAATGACCCCTTCCTTCTCGGCTCCCGGAAGCGGCAGCATAAACGGATTGGAGCCTGTCGCCAGTATCAGTTCATCATAGGGCAATACGATTCCTTTATCGGAGTATACTTTTCGCTCAGCAGTATCAATAGAAGTAATCGTGTGGCCCATATATAACCGGATGCCATGGCTGTGATACCATTCCAGATCATTGATAATGATCTCCTCCATGCTGGAGCCGCCTGCCAGAACAGAGGACAGCATAATCCGGTTGTAATTGGGATGCGGCTCTGAGCCGAAGATGGTAATCTCATAAGCCTCCGGGGACAATTTCAATAAATGCTCGATAGCCCGCACCCCGGCCATCCCGTTGCCCACCAATACGAGTTTCTTGCGAATGTCTGTCATCTGTCTCTCTCCTCTCCATGTGGACAACAGAAAAAGCCCGCTTCACTCCACACGGAAACATACATCTCCCGTTGTGAAAAGTGAAAGCAGGCGCCATTGCCGCTTCAAGCGAATACACCATTGTATTCGAAGACTTGTTGAAATTCTTACACCGACTATACTACAGGAATTCAATTTACGTCAATATTGTTAACACATAAAATTTTATAATTTTAATTTATCGACAAAATCACATAATTTGTGTTATATAATATTACATCACCTTTTTTTCTTATCTAAGATGTAATTCTTCCCCACCCGATGACTACGAAGTAAAAAGGAGCGTCAAACTATGCATTCCCTGTTGATTATTCAGAATAACAAAACAGAGAACGTCACAGAAGAGCGTTCATCAACAGGACCGGACTCCCTGCTTCGTTCCTGTGGTTATGTAGTCACGGCTGCAGCTTCTCCAGAGGAGGCGAAGCTGATGATCCGTGATGCGGATGCTTCCATCCTCGATCTGCCGGTTACAGAGATCAACACCTGGAGAGCATCGCTGATGCAGTGCAAAACCGCTCCCATTCTATGGTGGTGCACCTCATCAACGGCGAACTTGTCGGTTGCTGCCTGCGGGGATGATATTATGGTGGACGGAATTTTGTCCCCTTCCATGCAGCCTCAGGACATTCACTGGATTCTTCATTTCAGTGCCAGGCAATGCTTCGAGCGCCAGCAGTGGCTCAAGGAGCGGGAGCAGCTGTTGTCACGGATTGAAGAGCGCAAATGGATTGATATGGCCAAAGGCATCCTCTCCAAAGCCAAGAATATCAGCGAATCCGAAGCCTATGACCTTCTTCGCAAGCAAGCCATGAATGAACGCAAGCGGATGGTTGATGTAGCTACTTCTATAGTTAAGGTGTATCAACTGCTGCAGGATCAAACTTAAGGAGAATCCCATATGATTAATATTCTAAAAGAAGTCGCCCGGGGCAAACGGGGAGCCCGTGATTTAAGCTACCAGGAAGCGGAATACGCAGCGGAGGCCATTCTCAGCCAGACAGCTTCACCTGTGCAGATCGGTGCTTTTCTGATTGCGGAACGGATTAAGCTGGAGAGCATTGAAGAGCTGGAGGCCTTTGTGTCCGTCTGCCGCAAATACGCCCACCGTGAACCGGTACAGCAGGGTCTGGATTGTGCCGGTCCTTATGATGGCCGGAAGAAGTCTTTTGCCGCAACGTTTCCGACTTCCTTCTTATGTGCTGCGGCGGGTCTTCCTGTCACCCTTCACGGGTCAGCCTCATTACCGCCTAAATGGGGGATTACCCTGCAGGATATTATTCAGGAATCGGGGATTGAGGCGACTGCGCTCAGCCGGGCGGAAGTGGTGGAATCTGCAGGCAAAAGCGGTGTGCTGTACGTCCATGCGGAAGCGTGGTGTCCGCCTCTTGCGTCTATCCGCCAGCTTCGTGAGGATATCGGCATGCGGACGATCTTGAATACGGTAGAAAAGTTCATTGATTACGCCTGCTCGCCTTACATCGTATTTGGAATCTATCATAATACGGTCTTTGACCGCATCTCCAGAATGATTCTTAAGCTTGGCTACCGCAAAGGCCTGGTTGTACAAGGAGCGGAAGGCTCCGAGGATCTCTATATCGACCGCCCGAACAGGGTATATTACGTGGCAGATGGAACAGCCCAATTAGACATTATTGATCCGGAGCTGTTAGGTTTGGAAACGCCGGTGCCGGAAATGGACTGGACTCCCCGGCTGCAATTGTCGGCAGCAGAAGCTGTGCTGCAGGGAGGCGGACATATCGCCTTTTACAATCAAGTGCTGCTTAATGGGGCTGCCCGCCTGCATCTGGCCGGAAAAGTCAATTCGATTGAAGAAGGCCTCTATACCTGCAAGCATCTGCTGGATAACGGTGACGCCTGGGTAGTCTATACGAAATGGAGAAGCTCACTGCTTGGCAGCAAAACCCCGTCAGAGTCTGGCTTGTCCATCTGAAGCATAAACCAAAAAAACGCGTACCCGTACTCAAACGGATGCGCGTTTTTACTTTTTACTGCCTTCTTTCAAATGCCTCAGAGGGTTCCCTCTTACTTCAAATTCAACGCCTGCTGCGGCTTGCCTGTTGTTGAATCCCTTTGCGGCTCACGCGCCCCTCCTAACTTGAACACCAGAATCCCTCCAACAATGACCAGCACTCCGATAAGCTGATTGAAGGAAAACGCCACCTTGGTCAGGCCCAGCCAGCCCAGTGAATCCCAGAGAAGTGCAAATCCCAGCTGCGAGGTGAGCACGATGGAAATGGCATAAGTAGGTCCAAGCAGCCGGGTGGCCTGCACCAGACAGATGACCACGCCTACGCCGATCATGCCGCTGAACCAATACCAGGGCTGCATATGCTGCAGGGTGAACATATTTTTGCCTTCCATAATCAGTCCCATTAGCAGTGAGGCGATAAATCCCATACCTAACACCAAGGTTGTAGTGGACCAAGACCCCGTATGCTCATTGACCTTAGTGTTGAAAATATTCTGTAAACTAACCAGCGAACCGGCGATCAGCGCCAATATTAATCCTATTAACATTTCTAATTCACTCCATTCAAAAGCATAATCTTATGTCTTTCAGTTAGACTCATAGATGTTGCGGCTCGCAAGTGCGGTAAGCCCTGCCTTGTCTTTTACCAGAAGATGTCCGTTTTCCCTTTCGATCAGGCCGTCTTGTGTAAGCTTGTGAATGACCCGGTTCAAATGCCTGTAGCTTGTTCCAATAAAATTGGCGGTGTCGGTCAGGTTGATCGTACTCAGCTGGCCGGTAAAGTTAGGATCGGATTCATCATAGGAGATGGACAGCAAATAACTGGCTAGCCGCACTTCTACAGGATGCATCAGATTCAAGCTGAGGAAATTGGATTTGCGGTAGAACTTCTGAGTGATCATTTCCAGCATAAAATGCAGCAGGGGCGGATGCTCCTTGCCGTATTTGTTCAGCCAGCGGTATTCTAGGCCAAGCATATGCACCGGGGATACGGCCTCCACCGTATTAATCATTTCCGTGCCTTGAATGTATTCGACATCACCGATCAGCTCCAGCGGTGTTTTGAACGAGATAATCAGCGTTTTTCCTTCAGGAGTGGTGGTGAAGATTTTCAGCTTCCCTTTGACCAGAACGTATAGATATTCGGAAGGATCACCTTTGGAGCAGATATGCTCCCCTTGTGCGAAGCTGTAGAGATGCAGATGCCCGCTAAGCTGTTCATTAAAAATAGCCGTCAGGGAATATGCTGCAATGTATGCCTGAAGCTGCTCCGAATCCTGAATTTCTTTCATGGCCTGCTCCCATTCTTAAAATTTCAAAATCACCACACCGGCAATCATCATCCCGATTCCGATAAACTGCGGCAGCCGCATCTTCTGCTTCATAACACCGAACCACCCTTTGATATCAATCAGAAAGGTCAGGCAGAGCTGGGCGATCAGCAGTGCGGAAATGGTAAGTGTTACACCGATGTCCTGAATAGCTGTAACTTCGCTGAAAATAACAAATGCGGCCAGCGCCCCGCCGAACAGATATAAAGGTTTGACCTGCTTAAATCCCTGTTTCTTCGCATCCCGCACGAACAGCAGAATCATCAGCGCCATTACGAATCCGGTAAATTGGGTAATCGTTGCAGCCTGCCAGGTGCCAATATCCTGGCTGATCCTGGCGTTGGCCACCCCTTGCAGGGTAATGCAGGCCCCGCCGATAAAGGCAAAAATAATCCCTTTCATAACTTCTCTCCTCTGTCTTAATCTCTGTATTCATTAAAAGACATATTCATGATTTGCGGTAGGACATATGTCCTCAGCATCGTAACCGGTCCTCCGGGAAAAACTGTCCAGAGACAGCAGAAAGCCCGTCTTGGCCGCAAAAGGGCTTCAAACGGGCTTAAATCATGCGCTGTGCTGCCGCATTGAACGTTAATTCAGCAGCTTCTGCTTATAGAGCTGGTCAAAAATCATCCGGCTGACAGCCGACACCCGCTCCCGGTCTTCATAGGCAAGCCAAGCGATCTCGGCAATTTCCGAGGCCGGAGTCAATTCTCCGGTGTAATCGGCTGTAAAACAAGCCATCTTCACCTGAACGCCTTCAGCTTTGCCATGGGCGGCAGCTTCAAAACTGCCGAAAGGTGTGACTGTATCGGACAGGATGTCCACGGACAGCTCTTCTTTGACTTCCCGGATCAGCGTCTGGACATCCGTCTCGCCGGACTCTCTTTTTCCTCCGGGAAAATAATAAGTATCTTTACCTTGAGAGCGTGCGCCCAGCACACGTCCTTCTGATATAACAATCCAGGCCACCTTATCGATGATTCCGTTCATCATTCCAGTAATCCTCCTCAGCTTCTTCTCTCCAGGTCCTAATTAAAAAACATATCCGGAGATTAGGATAGGACATATGTCCCGGCGGATCAGCTGATGGGTCCAAAGTCGTTTTTGATGTGCATATGCGCTTGTGCTTCATCCCAAGGGACGGAATAGGACTGGCCTTTGGCGCAAAAGATAGATGATGAGGGATACGCCGGATCGGCATCCTTATTGTAATTTTTGAGTGCGATGACTGACTCCGTCTGGTGACAAGGCTGGTACCCCGCAACCTTTAGCGAGAGAGCGCCTTTCCCTTGGGTCATTGCAGCCAGCCGGACTGCGTAATTCAAAAAAGTGGCTACCGGTACCTTGCCGGTGATAACCGCTTTGGTTCCGGTGATCTCCGGTGGACCAAAGCTGCCGTTCGCCTGCTGGATGTCTGTCATTACTTTCCCCAAGTCATCGGTGTCTATCCTGATTTTGAGGTCATAGACCGGTTCAAGCAGGATATTCTCAGCCTGCTCCAGCCCCTGGCGTAAGGCGCGGAGCGCTGCTTCCCGGAAATCGCCGCCATGCGTATGCTTGTTATGCGCTCTTCCGCTCAGCAGTGTCATCCGCAGATCGGTGAGCGGCGAACCCGTAAGCAATCCATGATGCCCGCTCTCCAGCAGATATTGCCCGATTTGGTGCTGGTAGCCCACTGCCAGATCATCGGGGTGGCACTCGTTGATGAACACCAGGCCGCCGCCCCGTTCACCCGGTTCAATCCGCAGCAGGACCTCGGCATAGTGCTTCAGCGGCTCAAAATGTCCGCAGCCATACACCGGAGCAGCTATTGTCTCCTTGTATAGAATCTCCGGCGGGCCAAACGCCACCGGAATCATGAACCGGTCCCGCAGGATCTGCTCCAGAATCTCCAGCTGAATCTGGCCCATCACCTGAATATGCAGCTCCTGCAGCGTCATATCCCAGCTAACATTCAGAGAAGGGTCCTCTGCTCCCAGCAGTTGAAAGGCCGTCAGCACCTCCTTCAGATGCACCGGCGGCTCGAACAGCACCCTGGACTTCAGCGTTGGGGCCAGTTCGCTGTCCCGTCTGTCCTGCAACACCCCAACACCGTCCCCCGGCCTAACGGCCGACAGCCCGGTGACTGCAAACAGCTCACCCGCCGCTGCCCAATCCACCGGGACATACTTCAGGGCATTCACTTTACGGATTCCGGTAATCCGCTCCGGTTCCGCCTCCGCTGACGCTCCACAATTCAGCTCTTCCCTTACCTTGAGCACTCCCTGAAGTGCTTTGATATAGGTCATCCGGGTCCCCTTCTCATCATGACGGATTTTGTACACTCTGCCTGCAAAAGGAAGTCCGGCATCATAATCCGTTACGGTCAGCGACTTCAGCCTGTCCAGAAAAACATCAATGCCCACATCCAGCAAAGCAGAGCCCGCCATGCATGGGAATATGGTGCCTTCCCGGATCATAGACCTCATCGCTTCCTGCCAATCTGCATCGTTCAATGACCCTTCAAGATAAGCGTCCAGCAGCCGTTCATCGCGTTCAGCCAGAAAAACCTTCAACTCCTCAGAGGTTTCTCCGCTTTCCGATTCCGGGAGCAGCACTGCACTGCCGCTCAGGCCGCTGTAGATTTCACCGAACACACGCTGTGGATCGGCACCGGTACGGTCTGTTTTATTGATAAAAAAGAAGGTCGGAATCCCGTGACTGCGCAGCAGCTGCCAGACGGTTTCCGTATGGCCTTCCACACCTTCGACGGCGCTGACAATCACTACAGCATAATCCAGCACCTGCAGCGCGCGCTCCATCTCCGGTGAGAAATCGACATGTCCGGGAGTATCCAGCAGAAAATACCGCGTGTCGCCGAGGACAAACTCTGCCTGATCCGCAAACACGGTAATCCCACGCGCTTTTTCAATCTCATGGGTATCCAAAAAGGTATCCTTATGGTCCACTCTGCCCCGGCTGCGTATTGCCTGTGTATGATAAAGCAGCTGCTCGGCAAAAGTGGTTTTACCGGCGTCGACATGCGCGAGCAGTCCGATGGTAATATTTTTCATAAAGTAATGCTATACACCTCCATGGATATGGGGGGCTGCTTCAGTCTTATAAGCCTCCCGCTCTAATGGTCTATCTGGTTTTCCTGAATATGATTTTGTAATTGTATTTGAGTGTGCAAACTGCGGATGTCTCTAATTCGCTCGGAATCTCCAAATTCGCATAAGCTTTCAACTGCTTGCGAAAAATTATATTCTAGTGTCCCATTGTTGTTATAGATTTCAGTCAACTCACTTATTGCATAATCATACATAGTGTTATCCATATAATTAAGAATAATCAGGTAAGGATCTCTATCCTTCTTGAATTCCTCATTCATCATTTTGCGTGAAGTGATAGGCTCCATTTTTCCCCATTCCTCTCTTATAACAAATATGGGTACATATTGAAGAATGGTTATATAAGAATTTAATAAGACCTTATCCTCGTAAGGCTGGTCAATCATGAGAAACCTTATAGTTGCACCAACGCCATATTCCATAGACCATGCCTTCAATATCTTACGTTTTTGGTGTTCCTCTGCAGTTTCCGACCAAGCCGTAAAAATCCGCTCAATATCCTCTTCATGATGCTCCATTAAAACCGGATAGCTGAAATGTACAGATAAATAGTTTTTTATCTGCTGTTTCAATCCTTCTCCACCAACCTTCTGCTCATAAATCATACCCAGCAAAGACAGATTTGTTTCGTTGTCATTAAACAGGATTTTAAGAGCAGACTGTTCTTCAGAGCTTCCATACAAACGGGCAAACAGCGAGATAATCGTTTTCCGTTTATAGCTGTATGAATATGATCTCTCTTTGTTATACTCTTTATTGAATGTAGTAAATAAATATGAAAACAGCAGCAGGTTCCTTCCCTCTGTAGACAAAGCTATTTTCTCTCCCAGTTTCTTGTGAAATTCCTGTGGAGAGGTTTTGTTTACTAAATACGCCTGCTGCTTTTCAGCCTCCAAGAACCCTTGTTCCAGCGCTAAATAGAAAGAATCCGTATCCGCCTCGGATAATTTTTGATACGGCATAGAGTACATGAAATAAGTCCAAAAGTGCTCAGGCGTACCTATTCTCTTTTGTATGATCCACTCCGTTTCGATTTCTTTATAATTTATGGATGGAAACAGTTTTTTTAGAGGCGTAACATAGGGAGCATAGGCAGCTTTTAATTGATTCATCAATTCTGTCCCCATCTTATCCTCCTTTAGCTTGCCAAGGAAAAAATCGCTATGCTTGAGAATGAATTCGAATAAACCGGGCTTTGACACTTTAATCAACAGTAAACTAAGCAGATCCAATGGAAACACATCTCTATGCAACAATGGCAAATACAGCCGGTAAAGATTACTTAAGCGCTGCAAATTACGCGGAGAAATTTCCATCTGCATTAGAATATCTTTTACTTGTATCGGGGTAACAAGTATTCCCTCAGCCTTAAGAATGGGCTCGAGCATTTCCCACCCCAGGTTGGCCAGAAGCACGGGATCACAAGCAGGTATGTACAGCGGGATCTGAATGAATTTTTCCAGATATTCTTTCCCTACATCTCTGACGAAGTCTTTGGAATACATCTGTGCCAGTGAATTTGTAACGATCTCCTCATCCATGGCAATTATATAAGTGGTCTTCGGGAAATCAGCGATCATCCGCACGAGCTTGAACACCATTTGAATCTCCTTGTTGTCCAGCCGGTCCAGATCATCGATAAAAACGATAAGCTTGATATCAGCGAACTTAAGCCGTTCTACAATTTGCTTCCGCATCTCTTCGGCATCCATATATTCTTTGCTGAATTCGGTATTAACAGGTAAATCCTTGAAGTTAATGATTAATCCTGGCGGACGCAGACTGATTGGGGTGAGGAATTTCCGGTAAGCTTTCAGATCGCGGATCAGCCCGGCATCATAGGCTCCGGAATGCTCTTTAATAGAATCTATGAGCTTATTTAAAAATTCGGGTATCAGATTCATATAATCCTTACCGAAGAACCAGGGCTGGAAACGGACAATAACCGGCTTGCTCTTACTTTTGTCAAATTGCCTTTCCATCAGGTCAAAAATTGAAGTTTTTCCTGAACCCCATGGTCCGTACAGACCAATGGTTAATGCGCCTTCGTTTATTTTTGCCGTATGCTTTTCAATTGTTGCGGCAACGTGTCCGGCAAACGCTTCCCTGTTCAGCGCATCCCGCCCCTCTTTACCCAGAGAGGATTCTGTTTTGAAATTCAGTTCATGCATGGTGCTGCCATTATGGTCATCCGCTATGCACCGGAATTTTCTGTAGACTGTTAAGAGCAGCACTATCCCTAATAGAACTAATACTGATAAACAGATTATAAATGTTATCTCATAGAGATCCGAAAATAAGGGTCCTGACCAGTCCTTATTCTGGTCATTACTTTGATGATCAATGACTACTGCTGCAGCAACGCCATTCATGAGCAGAAAAAAACGGTCCTCCAGCGGATTTTTAATGCCTGAACCTGCTCCCCGAAGTACTCCAAACCCCCTCCAGCAAATGGCTAAGGCTGCTATTACATAAGCTAATACTATCAGCTGTTTTTCATAACCTATGTAATCCTGGCTGAACACAGAGGCAGCATAAATTCTAAGTATCAATAAAACAATATACGCAATCACAACGCAAAACATTGGCGGCAGTAGTTTTCCCCACAACCAATTGATCTGACTATACACCACTTTCAAGAAGTACCACCCTTTTAAAAAATATAGTTTTTCATTATGCCAAACCCGTTATCTAATTATAGTTTATCTATTGGCTAACCTCTGATGCTGAAATATGTATTTTCTGTGCGGAATTGCTCGAAGGCAAAGTGCCGGCCCGCAAAAAAGGACTCTAATCCAGGCTTAGCTTGGATCAGGGTCCCTTTTTAATGTGCAGCTTGTGCTGTATGTTATTATTTGTTGATGGTATAGTCCACCGTCTTCACTTTGCCGTCCGCAAGGCTTGCATAGGTAAAGGTCATTACATTTCCTTCGCGCTTTTTTAATACAAGCATTTTGGTCACCACATACGTGTCACTGCCATCTGCTGCGTCCCAGTCTTTGCGGTCAGCGGAGCTAATCAGTTTCACGCTTAAATTCGTGGTTTCTCCTGAGCGGGTATTGACCGCAAACAGCTCGGTATGCTCCAGATTGCGTACAAGCGCGATATCTTCAGCCGCATACTCAACCGTAAAGTCACCTGTCCTTCCTGTACTCTTCTCCAGTTCAAACAGTTTGCCAAGACTGCCGTCGGCATTAATATACTGCACGTTTTTGCCATCCGTCATATACAACTGTTTTGCCGGGATCTCCGCTGCATGCGGATAGGCGACAATGGTGTAGTGATAGTCCATTTGCTTCAGAATTTTACCGTTACGGATTAAGGCCTGATAGCCATTGCTGAAATCATGGAACATAGCGTAGTGTTTGTCTATCAAAAGCAGCAAATCGCTGCCATTCCCCGCACTTTTGATCTGTAACCAGAAAGAGTAAGGCGTTTCGCCCAGAGGAAATGTCCCGATGGATTCCGGCTTGCTCCCTGATGAAGCGCTCCGAAAGATTTCTCCGCTCTTCTGCGATACCCAATAGGTCCTGCCCTGGATGGCAGCCGAAGTAAATCTCGGTTCATCCACCAGCATGATGTTGCCGCTGCTCTTGTCCGTCCAGGTTTTGCCGCCCAGGATACTGACTGAAGCTACCAAGGGGACGTACACTTTACCTTTGAGAATATTCGGGGCTTTGGCGAGTGTTACGGGTGAATCATTCGTTTCCACCTTTTTGGATTTGGCTGTAAAAATCACTTCACGCCCCGGACGCACCAGTTTAGCGGTTGCAGTCTTCTGATTCCAGGAGAGTGCATAGCCCATCGAACCAGCCAGTTCCTTCAATGGTACCCATGTTGCACCTTCCATGATGATCTGACTGCTGCCCATCGGAGTATGCTTGTCGTTCAATACAATTCCATTTTCTCTTGCATGTACTGTCCCGGCGCTTAAGGCAAACCAAATTGCAGCAAAAACGGCCAGTGATTGCTTCCATTTTTTCATTCGCAGAGTCTCCTTATAAATTGTCCTAAGGAATTGGACGCTTTGTACTGGGAAAAGTTGCAAAATCGGAGCCTGTCTTGATTTTACTTCATTAGATCCGCTCTGCTATGATGATCGTGGAGGCGACTTACATGACACTTGAATTCAATACTTACGATAAGTGGGATGACGGGCTGTGGGCAGCAATGGAGCCGCTCTACCGGGAAGCTTTCCCGCACGGCGCCAAACCGGTGGGCATTCTGCGTGCCATGCTCGATAAAAAAATCGCCTGGCTGCATACCGGATACCGTGACGGAAAACTCGCGGCGATGGCCGTTACAGGACTCAGCGGACCCGTGGCGGAACGGATGCTAATTATCGACTATATGGCTGTAGATGCCGGGCTGCGCGGCCAGGGCCTGGGAAGAAAGTTTCTAGAGCTGATCCGCGACTGGGCGGTACAGAAGCATGACATTCAGGCGGTTCTCATTGAAGTAGAAGCAGGCGATTCGGAAGAAGATGCGGCGCGTGTCCATTTTTGGGAACACTGCGGTTTTAGGGCTACGGAGTATGTGCATCAATACATTTGGCTGCCTGAGCCTTACCGGGCCATGGTGATGCCGCTCACCCGGAATTTTACCATTACGGATGATGGACAAGCCTTGTTCCGCCGGATTACCGATTTCCATCGGAAGTCTTTTCAGAAGAGCGGGAGCAAAGGAGTATGAAAAATGCCTATTGAAAATATTACTTTTCCTGACCTTGCGGCGAATCTGGGAAAACCTGCAGCAATTCAGGCTCTAAAAGGAACCGGCAAGGATGCCGTCTCTCTGCTTGCGCTGGATCAGAATAGTGATCTCTGGCAAATCGATTTGCATGCTGGACGCGCCGCAATGCTGCTGCATGTGGATATTCCCGGTCTGGAATTGCAGGAACCTGTCCAGATTGTAGTTTCGGCAGATGAACGCTTCGCTGCGGTTTCGGGCAGATTCAGCCAGCATGCTGCGCTGTACGATCTTCAAGAAAGCAAATTGATCACACCGCTGTCACGAGACGATTATCATTATGATGTCTGCACCTTCCCGCTCGCTTTTGCTGAGCATGAGGGCCGGACGCTGTTGATTCACGGTACTGAATGGAACCGGTTGGATATGTTGGATGTCCGCTCTGGTGAAAATATGACTGCCCGCCAGAATCAACCACACGTAGATGAACAACGCCCGGAACATAATCTTGATTATTTTCATAGTAAAATCCATATCTCCCCTCAAGGGGACTGGATCGTTGATACTGGTTGGATATGGCATCCCATCGCTTCGATACGATCTTGGAGTCTTTCGGCCTGGCTCAGTAACTGCTGGGAATCGGAGGATGGAGCTACCTTGCGGAAGCTTGGGCAGCTGATGGAGGACTGGGATCAACCCGCAGTCTGGCTCGATTCGTATACACTGGCTATTTGGGGTCAATTGTCCATCGATATGTACGAGGAAGAGGATATGAAGGATTATGGCGAACACCTATACTCTCACTTTCTGGCTATATTCGATGTGCAAACCGGAGAACAAAAGGGGCTGTTTACTCCAGTGCCTGCTTACCGGACGAAACCACCAATCAATGGAGGCATGTATTATCCGCAAGGTCAAATTGCCGCAGTGAACGGCAGGATTGTAATGTGGGGACCGGAAAATGGCCTGTCGATCCTGAATCCGGATACAAGTGAAATGGAGTTCTATGATGAGAAGTTATGCCCTGATTTTTACCATCCATATGCGGGTGTATTTCTTGAAATCGATGAGTCTGGCCGTATTGCCGGGAAGCGATTAACCTTCAAATGAACACAGCAAGCACAGACGCAATCTTACATACGAATACCGGTACAGCTGCACCTGCTAATCTGAACAACGTTAATAAGCGAGCGCAAGAAATAGCAAGGCTGTCGGGTGAGCTGGGTTATGCAGCGGAAGCCTCCCAGTTGGCTGAGAGGCTTTGTTATTTCACTGAACATAATGATAATATCGTCTATGTGGCAGATGCGGGCGGTCCGCTCCTTGGCTGGATTCATGCTGAGGTACGTTTTCTGATTGAATCCCCGCCTTTGTGGAAATAAGCGGTGAGGCTATAAATTTACTTTAGCAAACTCATAAAATTTCAAGACCTCAGCCCATGCCGGGAACCCGGCTTGGGCCATTTTATCGCTGCCGCCGCCTTTTCCCTGGAATTCACCCAGGTGGGCTTTGAAGAAAGCTCCACAGGACAATCCGGCACTGCCGCTGCAAGCCAGGACCACTTTGTTCTCTAGTGCGGTCAGCAGAAGTACGGGGAGTTCAGTGTTTGCAGTCAGTTTGGCAGCCAAACTCTGCAAATCCTTATGTGATTTGTCCTCAAAGATGTGCGCAACTACCCTTGCATCGGGCTCAAGCCCGGACAACAATTCTTTTGCCATATAGATGTCGTTCTGTTCCCTGAGTACAGCCAGCTCAGCCTGAAGCTGTTTCTGCTCGGCTTCCCATTTTCCGATCCGGTCCATAATTTCATCTTTGCCTGTATTGAACTTAGCAGAAAGGGCGCCGAGGATGCGTTGATTATCGTTAGCTTCATCCAAAGCCCGCCCACCGCATTTGAAGGTGATCCGGATGTTGCCCTTCTGCTTCTCCGCCCTCAGCAGCTTGACCATCCCGATGGCTCCTGTAGAAGATACATGAGTTCCGCCGCAGGCGTTATGCTCTACTCCCTCAATCTCAACAATCCGGATGTTCTCGGTTACCTTGGGCAGCTTCACCAGTGGCAGGCTGGCCATTTCCCCGGGGGTGACAAAATAGCTCACGATATTGTGGTCCAGCACCACTTGCCGATTGACCTCCCACTCTGCCGCCGCCAGCTGATCCGGTGTTAGCTCCTGGAGTTCAAGGTCGATGGTCGCATAATCATTGCCCAGGTGAAAGCTTAGGGTCATGGCCTGGAACAGCTCGCGGAATACCGCTGACAGCAGATGCTGGCCGCTGTGCTGCTGCATATGATCGAACCGGCGGTTCCAGTCAATCTCACAACTTACTTGGCTTCCATCTGGCAGACTCTCAACCTTGTGCAGCACCACGTCCTCTTCAAGGATGACGTCAAGCACGGGGGTCCCGCCAATGGTTCCGGCATCACAAGGCTGTCCGCCTCCATGCGGATAAAATGCGGTTTCCTCCAGAACTAGAAACAGTCCGTCCTCACGCTCTACGACTTGGCTTACAGATGTATGCCAGTCCTTCAAATAAGCTGACTCGTAATATAGCTTTTTTGTCATACTCAAGGTTCCTTTCTGCTGCTGACTCCGGCTGAGCCGAAGAGCTTCTCCATGATGATATATTCTTTACCGCCCTTAGTGAAGGCTGTGCCGGATACTTCTGACAGTCCGAACTTTTTATAAAATGCGGCCTTGTGGCTTCTCGCATTGCAATAGATCCGGTTCACCCCCGACCGCTCCGCCTCATTCAGCACATGCTGCAGCAGCCGGCTCCCGTAGCCCTGGCCCTGCTGCTCTGTCCGGGTAGCAAATTTGCGGAACTGCGCTTCACTTCCATCGATGAACAAGGAGACTGCGGATACGAGCTGCTCCCCTTCGAACAACCCGTAATGCACGCCATCATCATCATCGTCAAGCTTGACATAATCAAGCCCCCGATCAGGCCACATGACTTCATGCCTCAGCTGCCAGACGGCTTCTTTATGTACTTTGCGGATTTCCATATTATCAACTCCACTGCTGGTCTTAGTGCATCGTATCCCATATTTGCTTCCCGATCAAGATCACGGTAACTGTGATGAACAGCGGGCGGATATAACTGGCTCCTTTGCGGATGGCGATCCTTGATCCGACTATTGCCCCGATTACCATCGGGATGCCCAAAAGCAGGCCATAGTACAGACTAACCGAACCTACAAAGGCAAACGTCAATAGACTTGCAATATTACTGGCGAAATTAAGCACCTTGGCATTGCCTGCAGCAGTGACAAATTCAAAACCCAGCATAAGAAAGGCAAAGATCAGGAACGATCCGGTCCCCGGGCCGAAGAACCCATCGTAAAAACCAATCACCAGCGCAATCCCCATGCCGGTTATCAGCGTTTTTCTGCTGTCAGCGGAGAAGGTCGAAACGTCACCCCATGATTTTTTGAACAGGGTATAGACCGTTATCACAATCAGCATCACGATCACCAGCGGCTTCAGAAACTCCGAAGGCACCTGCCGGACCGTCAGCGATCCAGCCACCGCACCAACAATAGAAAACGGAATTAAAAATTTGACCAGTCCGAAATTAATCTTCCCGGAACGCACAAAAGACGCCGTACTGGTGAACGAGCACAACGTTCCGGCCAACTTATTGCTGCCAAGCAGCAGCGGGAGCGGAATTCCGGCCGATAACAGCGCGGGTATGGCAATCAGTCCACCGCCTCCGACAACAGAATCAATCACCCCGGCCAAAAAACCGCAAATTACCAAAATCGCAATCATTACTATACTGCCATGTTCCATATTGCGCAAAGCCTCCTGCATGGATGTCAAAAGCATTCAAACAAAATCCAGCATACACAATTTCAGTGATGGGTACCAGAGAATTCTTGGATGATAGTTTGCAGTAATAGTCGATTATAATCAATAAATCCCACCAAAGAATTCATTATCGTGATACATTCAAAGGAACATGCGCTATTTTTAAAAGGATACTGAGATTTTGGGGGGCTGTGTATGCGAAATGATTATAAATTTGAGAATCTGAATTTGGACGAGGCAAATATCTTCGAATTACAAGAAGCCTTGGAACAAGGAACCCTGACTTCAAAAGATCTGGTATTTTATTATTTAGGCCGAATTGCTGAATATGATCAGGATGGTCCGCACATCAATGCCATCATGGAGATTAATCCCGACTCTATTTTTCTGGCGGAAGCACTTGATCTGGAACGGAAGTATGCAGGCAGACGGGGATTGCTTCACGGTATCCCCATACTTTTAAAGGATAATATCGGTACCCATGACAAAATGCACACCAGTGCCGGTGCCTTGGCATTGGCACAGCATATAAGTCCAGAGGATGCTTGTATAGTCAGCAAATTAAGAGAAGCGGGTGCCATTCTCCTGGGCAAAACCAATATGACAGAGTGGGCTAACGGTATTTCGTCGAGTATGTGGGCGGGTTACAGTTCAAGGGGCGGTCAGGTTGCTCATCCTTATGGAGAATTCTTTGTCGGCGGGTCAAGCACCGGTTCGGCAGCAGCAGCCGCGATGAATTTTGCAGCCGCAGCGGTTGGAACGGAAACCTCTGCTTCCATTCTGAGTCCGGCAGTACAGATGTCCGTTGTCGGGATCAAGCCTACAGTGGGCTTAATCAGCCGCACGGGAATAATCCCATATTCATACTCGCAGGATACAGCAGGCCCAATGGCTAGAACTGTGTCCAATGCAGCAATACTTCTTGGAGTGCTTGCAGGAAGGGATGAAAGTGATCCCGCAACTTGGAGGTATGATTGGTCAGACAGGGAACAGGATTATACCAGATATCTGAACGTTGAAGGCTTACACGGAGCGAAAATCGGAGTCTACTCTGAACTGCCTGAACATGTAAAATGTTCTGGTGAGTATGATGAATTTCTGTTTAATCAAGTGATTTCCGATCTGACTAAAGCTGGGGCACAGGTTGTGAAGCCTATTGAAATCCCCTCATTCCATGGTCCTTGGAAGTACAACAAAATAAATATGGAATTCAAGCATGGAATTCAAAATTTTCTGCACAACCTTCCTGCTCATATGCCCATACATACATTGTCAGAGTTAATAAATTGGAACCAAAATCATGAGGAACAGGCGCTGCGGTACGGCCAGGATATTTTGGAGTACAGAGAAAGCCTGGCCGATCTTTTGAATGACAGAGAATATATTCAGGAGTCGATCTTGGATTTGCACCTTGCCCGGCAAGAAGGCATTGACTATGCCATTGAACGATACCAGTTGGATGCGATAATGTTCCCTGCTTACATCGGTGCAGACTTGTCGGCCAGAGCGGGTTATCCTTCGATTGCCGTTCCGGCAGGATATATGGAGAACGGAAGGCCTTTTGGAATCACTTTTGCCGGAAAGGCATTTAGCGAACCTACATTAATTGCAATCGCCTATTCTTTCGAGCAGCACACCAAACACCGTAAACAACCGGTATTCGATTAACTGGACACACTTATTTCCAGCCATAACTTGCAAACCAGATACCATCCCGGTAATCATCTAGCGCCTGCTTTACAAAAGGGATAATGTTCACGGGCTCTGCCTCATGCAACTGTTCTCCGCCTTCGAGACGCCCCAAAGGAAGACCGTATAAACCATCATCGTGGCCTGTGTTGCAGCGTTTCAGCAGCAAAATCTGCTGTTCCCGAATCAAAACCGTATGTACAACGCTTAATAAACGGAACACCGACATAATTCCCCTACCTTCTTGTTAATACAATATAAGAACATTTGTTTCTATAATATCACATTCGATAAGCCATTTCAAAAACAAAAGAGAGGGAATGACTCCTCTCTTTTTGACGTGCTATAACCTTACAATACTATTTGATAAGACGAGCATTTACCCAATCGGCATGGTCACTATTTATACCATCTTGACCATCTGTTACAATAAGTTTTAGCTCATTCTTTCCAGAAAGATTAACGTTTACCTCTTTTGGCTCTGTATAATAATGCATTACACCACTGGAGAATACAACTTGATTGTCTACAACAACTTGGAACTCCACAGAACCTACCGAACCTACCTCATTATCTACCCCAACTAGCGCAGCAAAGGATGTGTACTGCCCATTCAGTTTGTAGACAATTTCACTGTTAGCATGTGTGCTCAAACCTTTTGTATAGGTCTTGTTATTTAACTTAAGTGTATTTCCATCAAGACTACGATCTTTTTGGATTGTTCCCCAGCCTGTTGTTGCAGAAAACCAATCCATATCGCTGAGATAAGTTGTAACAGGTTGTGGTGTTACTGGATCGGTTTCAAAGATTTTAATCTCACTTGCAGAGGCGAAACCATTGGTACCGCCACCTTGAGGTACTTCAAGCCGAACATATTTAGCAAGAGTAGGCGTGAAATTTACTGTCTTTTCTGTGTTGTCCTTTGCCCAAGTGCCTGTTGCAACTTCAGTGAATGTTACCCCGTCAAGACTAGTTAAGATTCTATAATTTGTAATAATACCATTATCTCCAGTTTGTCGTGGGAGATAGGTTAGTTTGAAGAATGTAGATGGACTGGCGTACTTTGCTGTAATATTGTATGGGAACTGATTGGGTTTATCCCATTCGCTGTGCCAGATACTATTTGTATTTCCATCAAATGCATTTATTGCAGGATCATAAGCACTTGAAGTCTCTTGGCTATTTGTTGTTATCCCGATGATACCTTTTACCTTATCTATTCCATCAGTCGGTTTAATGATGTTATAATCTGATCCAAACCAAATGGGTGCAGTTAGAAGAGGTACATTCAATGATTTAATCTTGTTTCGTGTTTCATCTGTTGCAGTCAAACCCCATTTATCAAAGAAAGGCGTCAAGTCATAGTGAGCTACTTTTGAAGTGCTTAGAATAAATGCCTGTTTTTTCTGATCATCTGTAGTTGGCAGATCAGCTTTTGCCATCTCACGATATAATCGATGTAAATCCGGGTAGAAGTTATCCCCAAAAGCAAGATTAAGCTGCCACAACATTTCTAATTTTGAATCAGAGTCTTTAAAATCCTTGGTTGGCTGGTCTACAAACAAGAAAGCAGCTAAGTACTCGCCTGGTGACCTTGCAGGTTCAGTAGGGTAAAGAACCTTCTTAGCAGCTAGAGAATATAGATTAACTGTCACCTCACCCATCTCACTCCAAGTCCAAGGCCCTTGTTGTCTCAAATGACCTGCCTCATGATACTGCCCCCAACCCATCCTTGTAAGGTTTAAAGCATCCGCATTTGCTCCAGTCTTTGTGGGCATAATTGCACCATCCCAGCTTGCATATGCATACGCTCCTCCTGTGTATGTTGGTGATTCAATGATTCCAATCAAATGCTTATCTAACCGGTGTCTAGGATCAGAATCAGAATTTGAAAGTCCGGAAATTTTATCCTGTGCTGCAATAAACTTATCATAAGTCTGTAAAACAGGAACTGGGTCTTGATTCAAGATGTGGTCTTTAGCAGACGCATATGTGAAGATTAAGAGAGCTTTTTCTGATTGAAGAACAACAGAAGGTGCATCAGGATAAGCACTCATCATTGCCTGCCAATCCTCTTTGGTATTCTTGCCTAATACAAAGAATGGAACAGGACTCCCCCCACTCACTACATTTACATTAATACTACCTTCATTGTTGCTGTTATCAAAAGACAACAAACCGCCATTTGGTGAGGAAATTGTGTTTTTACCTGTTTTTAATGGATAACTAATCGCCCACTCTTTATCATGTTGATGTGTCCCGATAATCGCTGTAATTGGTTTGTCACCTGAGACTTCAATCTCTATTTGTTCATTGGCTTTTGCATATAGGCCTGTTGGCTGAAATATTTTCCGGGCATCCGCATACCCCGCTGCTCTGCGCTCCCGCTCGCCTTCCGCCCATATATCTCCAAGGGCCTTTACTTCAAAATTCCGCTGAACGACAAGATTACTTTGCTGTGTAATGGCTGCCTCTGAACTTTGGGCTAGAACCCCGGATGGCGAGACAGATACTACAACTGCTGTTACCACCATTAGTGATAAAATCTGAAGCGACTTCTTAAGTTTTCTCATCAAATCCTCCTAAAATGAATTAAATTTATGCATAGCTAGCATCTAAATGCTGGCATATCCATCTGGGTAAGTATTAAATAAATTTCAGACGATTATGACACAATTACATTACGTTTTTTACCATTCATCAAATAACACCATTTATCTCTATTGCTTCTAATTCAAATTTATTCTTCTTTTATTAACATTATTTGTTATTTAAAATGTGACCTATTACTTCCTGGAAAAAATTCCGGAAACAAAAAAAAGCGGCAGGAACCTTCCCTGCCACTCGTATATTCAACACCCTTTTTTTAACTTCTCACTTATACGTATTCTGCTCATTTTTCTTATACGTGGTCTTGTCATCCCGCAGCGATTCTTTACGGATGTCGAGCTTCTTCTGTTCCATTTGCTGTGCCTCCTGACTGGTTACGGCAACTTGGTCCAGTTCCTCGACCGTGTTGATCAAATTTTTGTCCGGTTTGGTGTGATTCTCCACTATATTGCCTCCTATAAGTTTTGTTAGCGCCCTGCTTCCTGAAATAGCTCGTACAAAACGGCCTCGAAAGCATAAGCTGATGCAGATCGGTCACTTCAGCTTATTGTGGCAATTCATGGAGAAGATTATACATTTCACGCAATAGCTCGGAAAAACCGGAAAACAGGGAGCAATGTGTTAACCAAAAAGCCGGATAAGCAGATCGCAGATCTGCCTGTCCGGCTTTGGCTTGAAGCAATTCTATTTTACAAACCGCAATACTATTCTTCCGAATCTACATTGTGATACACCTGCTGAACATCGTCCAGTTCTTCCAAGGCGTCGATCAGCTTCTCGAACTGTGCTTCGGCATCCTCAGGAAGAGTCACATAGTTCTGTGGAAGCAAAGTCAGCTCAGCTACGGTGAATTCCGTAATGCCGGCTCCGCGGAAAGCCTCCTGTACAGCGTGGAACTGGTCCGGTTCGGCATATACAATCACTGCTTCTTCCTCTTCCAGTACATCACGGACATCCAGGTCTGCTTCAATCAGAAGCTCCATGACTTCATCCGCAGACTTGCCTTCTACACCGATTACAGCTGTCGGATCGAACATATACGTTACCGAACCGCTGACGCCCATGTTACCGCCGTTCTTGCTGAATGTGGAGCGTACCAGCGGAGCTGTCCGGTTAACGTTATTGGTCAGCGCATCGACAACAATCATCGAACCGCTTGGACCGAAACCTTCATAGCGCAGTTCCACGTAGTTTTCGTCGCCGCTGCCTTTTGCCTTTTCAAGTGCACGGTCGATAATCGCCTTCGGCACATTGTACGTTTTGGCGCGCTCCAGCACGACCTTCAGTGCACGGTTCGACTCCGGGTCCGGTTCACCCTTCTTCGCTGCCACATAAATTTCTACACCAAATTTGGCGTATACTTTACTTGTATTGGCATCCTTGGATGCCTTCTTTTCTTTAATATTATTCCATTTACGACCCATATTGTTCCCGCTCACTTTCCAACATTAATTATAAACAGTCTTGTATATTATACCTCTGTTCGATATATCCCGTAAAGGGCAGTCCCCTTCCCGCTAAAAATCCAGCAGCGCCAGCAGTTTCTCCACCCCGACCGCCTGAATTAGCACAGGGATTCGCGGCCCTGTCTCCTGGCTCAGCACCAGTTGATAGATTAACATGAATAAACGTTTTTGATTATTTTTCATGCTTTTTTTATCCTCGTCATAGCAAATAGCATATATCGCCTTCATCAGCGGCTCATCTTCCATTCCCCCGGTTCTCAGCAGCCTGCAAAAGGCAGCCAGCCATTCTTGCTCATGAGCCTCCAATGTGTCATACAGCTTGTTATCACGGCGGGTGTTCACAGTAACCAGCTTTTGCGGCATCCAGTGTCTGATCCAGTACTCTGCCCGCTCCGCGGTTTGTTGAAGCCCCTGTACATTTTCGTTCTCCCCGTTCCGTGTCATGATTTCCAGCAGCAGTTTTTGATCAAAATGAATCAATGGCAGCAAGCCTGCAATGGGGCCAAAGCCGGGGGCTTTTTTGTCCAGCGGATCAATCAGGGAAAGCTCCACCGCTGCACGAATATCATCCGTAAGTGTCAGAGAGTCGTAAGCTTTCCGGTAACGCTCGAATTCCGTATAGTTGCGCAGCACATCTTCATCCATCCCGATATGAAAGGCGGCACCCGGCAGATATTTGGCGAACAGGAAGAGAATATTTTCCGGCGCATAGACCTTCAGCAGATCATCTGGGGTGTAGTTGTTCCCGGATGAGCTGGACATTTTGGCAAAACTCCCTTTAATTCTAATAAATTCATAGGGCTCATACATGGGCGGCGCACTTCCAAAAATCCGTTCCGAGATAACAGAAGCTACATTGTAACTGCCTGTTTCCGACGAATGGTCGCGGCCTCCAGGCTCGAACAGCACCTGCTCCAGATTCCAGCGCATCGGCCAGTCAATTTTCCATTGCAGCTTGATGTTATCCGCCTCTGGAACAGACAGATTGCTATGATGGCCGCACTCACAGCTGTAGGTCAAGAGCTCTTTGTCATCATCAAAAGAATGCACCGTAGTCGAGTCCTTGCCGCAATCCCCGCAGTAGATACTCACAGGATAGAATGCGGCTTTGTCCGCTTCGCTGGCTTCACCCGTTTTGAACGACATCAGAATGTCATAGATTTCACCTCTGCTGCGCAGCGCATGAAGAATTCCGGGTGCATACCGGCCTGACTGATACTCCTTGCTCTGATAAATGAATTCCGGCCTGATTCCAAAAACCTGGAGCGCCTCCTCAAATTCCTGCTCGAAATGCTCCGCATAGGAGGTGTGGCATCCGTAAGGACAAGGAACCTGCGTGTAGGGTTTGCCAATATACTGCTCAAAACTTGGATCTACATGAAGCGGAACCTTGCGGAACCGGTCAAAATCATCCCATGAAAAAATAAACCGCACCTGTTTACCCGCTTTTTCGAGCGCCCTGCTTACAAAATACGTTGTCACAACCTCACGGAAATTTCCGATGTGGATATGGCCTGAAGGACTAATCCCCGATGCACACACGAATGTCTGCTGCTCCGGGTGGTTTTCGATGAGCCGGCTTGCTATTTTTTCTGACCAATGCATGAACAATCACCTCAACATTTAATGTAAAAAACAAAACAAAAAAGCCCTCATCCGCAAGATTGTCATCTTGAGGACGAGAGCTGTATTCAGCGCCGTGGTACCACCTCTGTTCGCGAACATGTCGCCATGCCCGCCTCTTCGGGTACGGCCATTACGCTTATACCCTATCTCTGTAACGGGAGATCCCGTCATAGCATCCTTGGACGTAGTGTCCAATTCCGTATGAAGCTCGGAGACTTTTTTCGTCAGGCACACCGCTGCTCCGTTTCACCCTTCCGAAGCTCTCTGTGAACGATGCCGCCTGATTACTCTTCTCTTCATCGCTGAAGTGTTATGCTTTTTTCAATATAGACCACTATAACAAAATCATCATAAAAAGTCATTATCCAAATAAATAGCTTTACCCGTACGCGAGGATTCATAGAGCGCTTCTAATATCCGGGAAACGACGTAGGCCTGTTCAGGCGTCACCACCGGTTCTTTGTCCTGGTCAATCGCCTCAATCCATTGGCGCATTTCGGTATCCGGCGCGCTTTCCTGTCTGCCTTCGTAGAAGGCCACTCCGCCCGCACTAAGCTCAATTTCGTTCGTATACAAACGGCCCAGCTTTTCACCATTAATGCGCAGTCCTTGTTTCATGTCGGCTCCTGCTTCAGTTCCGCTCAGACTGCATTTGGCCTCATCGACATCCAGCGAATTCAGCGCCCAGCTGGACTCCAGCATAATCGTGGCGCCATTCTCCATGACAATCATCCCGAAGGCCGAATCCTCCACCGAAAATTGCTTCGGGTCCCACGGTCCCCATGCATTGGCAGCATTCTCTCTCTTCGAAAGCTCGTGGTGGGTGGTGCCGAGAACCACCTTGGGCTGATAGTTGTCCATCATCCATAGGGTCAAATCCAGCGCATGGGTTCCGATATCAATCAACGGTCCGCCTCCCTGCTTCTCCTCATCCAGGAACACTCCCCAGGTCGGTACAGCTCTGCGGCGGATGGCATGGGCCTTGGCAAAATAAATGGAGCCGAGCTCCCCGGCCTCACACAGCCGTTTTAAGTACAAGCTGTCCTCCCTGAAACGGTTGTTATAGCCGATTGTCAGTTTTTTGCCGGTCCGTTTGGCGGCTTCGAGCATTGCTTTGGCTTCAGCGGCTGTTTTGGCCATCGGCTTTTCGCACATCACATGCTTACCGGCTTCCAAGGCAGCGATTGAAATTTCCGCATGGGAGATGTTAGGGGTTAGCACATGGACAATATCAAGCGAATCATCTTTTAATAATTCTGTGTAACGGGTATATACTTTCGCTTCTGCACTTCCATACTTCTGCCGGGCCTCTTCTGCCCGTTCTTCAACAATGTCACAAAAAGCGGCCAGCTCTACATTCTGGAGCTTGCTTAGACTGGGAAGATGCTTGCCGTTAGCAATACCGCCACACCCGATAATACCTATCCGATACGTTGCATTCATATTAAGTCACCCTCACTTTGAAATGGATTGCTGTCTCAACGCACGAAACGCTGCGGGAGTCATCCCCAGGCGCTTGCGGAACACAGCATGCAGATAATTTGCATTGGTAAATCCCGAATCTTGGGCGATCTGCTCGATGGAGGAGAAGTTCTCTTCCAGGGCACGGCATACAGCCTGCAGGCGGATTTCCTCAAGAATCCGGCTAAACGGCCGTTCCGGCTGAACCTGTTTGAAGATCCGCTGCAGCTGTCTGCCGCTGATATGGAGCTTTTCCGCTACATTGTCCAAGGTTACAGGAGTTTTATGATTGGCTTCCATATACTGGACCGCATATTCATATCTGTACGCCGCCATATTCCGCACGGGTGCTTCTGCCCGATTGTCCCCGCTGTCATACGCCCGGATGGTCCTCAACAAGATATTGATCACCAGTTGTTTAATGGACGTATAATATCCGAGCAGTTTCCCGTCACATGCTTCATAGGCCTCCAAAAAGCAGTGCATCGCCCGATGGTAATCATGCGCCGGAACCACAGGCAGAGTCCGCAGCTTGACCATGGTCTCCTCGGCTTCGGCGGCTTCCCAAGGGTCAACGCCTTCCCTTTCTCTGGCAGTAATATCCACGTGCAGGCACAGTTCGTCCATAGCCTCCCCGGCATCCGCTTCCTGATAGTGGATCACACCCGGCCCGGTCAGATAGAGCATACCTTCTGAAAGAGGATATGGTTGTCCGCTGAGAATGACTTTTCCCCGCCCGCGCGGGATGAAATGAAATTCAAACTCCGCATGCTTGTGGAAATCTACAACTTTGCCTGGCGGAAAAGAGGTCAAGTGGAAGCGGAGCACCCTGATCTCGTAATGCCCCCATTCGATGCAAATATCGAGACGCTCCAGCATATCCTGCTTCTCGAACATTTTCTCAAAAGAACACCGGCTCCATTCAGCACCATCCCGGATCATCTTAATCGTTCAGCGCTTTCAAAAATATCGTACGGCCTTCCCTGGCCGCAAGGTTCGCCGCTTCCATCAGCCTTGTCAATTCTAAGGCTATCTGTACATTTTCTTCGGCAAAAGTATTCGCTTGGATATGAGCCACCCATTGCCGGAAAGCGCTCTCTTTGGCGGTCGGCAGGGGCCATTCGGTCCATTCCTGGTAGGCGTCTCCTGCTGCCTTCGTGCGAATCAACAGCTTCTGCTCCGGTGTCCCGTACAGCAGTGTCCCTTCGGTACCATGCACTTCTATAGCAAAGGGTGAATGGCTGTTGACGAACCCTGCTTCGACGACACCGATCGCTCCGGAATCCGTAGAAAGAGCCGCCACTGCATTATCCTCCACTTCCTTGCCGGTGAGATAGCCAAAGCTTGCGCTAACCCCGGTCACAGCTTGACCCAGGAAGAGTCTGGTGAGGTACATCGGATGGCATCCGAGATCAATCAAGGCTCCCCCCTGGCACTCCTCCAGATTATAAAAATGCGCCGGCAGCCAACCTGCAATCGCTCCATCATGCGACAAGCGCACTCTGACGTAAGTAATCGTGCCAAGCAGGCCCTGACGGAGAATATCTTGAATCGCTAAGGTATACCCGTCATTCAGACGGGGCAAGGACACGGTCAAGATTACCTGCTGCTTGGTGACCTCGGAGAGAACAGCGTTGGCTTCTTTCTGTGTTGCAGCAATCACTTTTTCTGTGAAAATGTGTTTTCCGGCTTTGGCGGCAGCGGTCAGCACCTCTGTGTGCAGGCGGGTGGGCGCATCCACAATAACGCCGTCTATATCATCCTTCGCAAGCAGATCGGCCAGTGAAGCGAAAAACGGAACGTTCAACTGTTCCGCGGCGGCCTGCCCCCGCACGGGATCTTCATCCCACACGGCAGCGATCACGGTATCCTCATGTTCCTGGACCTGCTTGATATAATCCCAGGCGTGCACATGCCATAAGCTTAATACACCGATTCTAAGCGTCACAGCGTTATCCCTCCAATATATAATATTCTGACATCTCCATTTAAAATAGCACAAAGAAAGCGTATTTTTAATAGAATTATGCGACATTAACTATATGAAATTGCGTCATTCTTCATATGCCTCAGCGCATCTCCGGAAGAATTCGTATCTAAGACGCTTTGCCGTTGCCCACACTATGCATTTTTGTATACAGAAGCAGTTGTTTAATAGTCGGTCGATACCACGAGCTCAAGTGCCGCCTCAAGACCCGTACATTCGGAAGTTCGTCAGTTCCTGATTTGAACATTCTCAAGCTGTAGTTTTCCAGTAGATCCGGTTATTGAATTTTTATTACACCCATGTTATATTCCACATATGAAATATTCAAAATTAGGAGTCTCTCTATGCATACATTATCCAATGTCGAATTCATGCTCCTGCAAATGATCGCGGAACATCGTCAAGCTTCCGGATACGATATTATGAAGTTAGTCGAGCAGCGGGGTTATAAAGAATGGGCGAATATCGGTACAACTTCGATATATGTGGGATTGAAGAAACTTAGCGATAAAGGATGGATCTCACCTGAGACATCCGACGAGAAATCCGGCAAGGGGCCAACACCGACCCGGTTTGTCCTCACCGAAGCAGGTATACGTAAGCTGAGAAATGAAATTCTTGATAGCCTGTCGTCTACACGGGAACGTGACAACCGCTTCGATCTCGGTTTGGCCGCTTTGCCCCATATCGGGAAAGAAGAGGCCGTCATTGCTTTACGGAAACGACTGGATTTTCTTGGACAAGCCTCGATAAAAATAAGACAGAAGTACGAATCACAAGGCGGAGCCAGCTTGCCGCTTAACGTAAGGGCGTTGTTCTTACATCCATTCAGTTTAATCGAGAGCGAGCAAGCGTTCGTTAGCCGTTTAATACATGAATTATTGGAGGAGGCAAGTAGACATGGTCAAAATTATTGAAGGTTTCATTCCTTATCAAGGCGAACATTGCGAAACAACCGCCGTGGGCAATTTAATGCAATATGCGGGAGTCCGCTTGTCTGAGCCGATGTTGTTCGGACTAGGGCAAGGGCTTGGATTCATATACTGGGATTCGAAGGGAATGGACTTCCCCTTCATCGGAGGAAGGGTAAAACCGGATAAACTGACCGCTTATCTCGCCGAACGACTCGGCTTGAACGTCAGATATCAAGAAACCTCGTCCGTCAATAAGGCGTGGCAGAACGTCCGAAACAGCATCGAACACGGCATTCCGGTTGGGCTTAAATTAGATGCCTATTACTTGGATTATTTTAAGAACAAAGTGCACTTCGCCGGTCACTATGCGGTACTTTACGGTATAGATGACGAATACGCCTACATGGCGGACACCAGACAACAGGGTGGACTTGTGAAGACGCGTCTGACAAGCTTGGCCGCTGCCAGAAATGCAAAGGGACCCATGAGCTCCCGGAATCGTTCCTTTACGATCGAGCCAAACGACGCATTGCTTCCGCTTGTTCCTGCTATACGCGAATCCTTGACCATGAATGCGCATGACTATCTGAATCCGCCCATTGGGAATATTGGCAATAAAGGCATTGTTAAAATGAGCAATGAAATCTTGAAGTGGCCTTCCCGCAGCAACAATTTCGAACATGATTTATGTCTTACCGCGACGCTAATGGAGCGGGCGGGAACCGGCGGCGCTTTATTTCGGAATCTGTATAGGGATTATTTGAGAGATTGTGCTGATCGGCTGGAGGACCCGAGGATCGAACAAGCCCACTGTATGTTTACAGAGATCGCTCCAATGTGGGTTAGCGTCTCTGCTTCAATCGACCATGCAGGAAGAACAGGTGAGCACCAGGAGCTCGTGCATGCGTCAAAGCTGTTGCTCGAGATTGCGGATAAAGAACGCGCAGCCATGGAGCTATTGTTGTGATAGCCTTACACTTACATTGAACGGAATCTATGCTATAACCCAGTGTCAGCTTAAGCACCCAACAAGGGTGCTTTTTATAACTGGATTACTTGAATCTATTGGTGGTTTATTTCGTAGCATTATATGTAATTTCACTCATCTTAATTAGAGTGTCTCACCCAATTTCTGAATCTTGGAGTGGGAAACTAAATATACAGGACCCAATATGTCTATTTTGCTGTCCTTTACACGTATAGCGCTCTCCTGTTCTGCCGCATAAACATCAATCTCTTCAGACAAGGGGAACAGGTAGCCTTGAACAAACGTGGCGTAGTCGCGTTTAGAATGAGATTCATAGGCCAAATGATCAAAGCCAATACCATCATAAATAGTACTTGTTTCAACTTGATAGCCATTGTTTGTCAAGCTTAACCATTTTGCAGCCATGTTTAACGCACCGGCGCTGGCACCCATTATAACGGCATTGCTGTTCTTAATAACATCCGATAATTCATATTCCGCCAAAAAATCGTTCTGCAAAACAGGATCTCCACCGCATAAAAAAATGACAGAAGCGTTTTGAATGAATCGCCGGGCATCTTCCTTCTGCATGCGGTAATCAACGAAATGATATTCATCAAAAATAATGTTAGCCTGATTTAACCATATCCTTTCAGAAACATCATCAATGTTAACTTGCTCACCTTTGTAACCAGACGGTTGAGCGCTAATCATAACAAGCGACTTTCTGTCTTTTATATCCTCATCCAACCATTTGACCAGCTTCTCTGGAAAAAAATTATTAAACCAACTGAGATAGTAGTGAGTTTTCAAACTTAATTACCTCCATATGTATTATTTACATGCATCCATTCTTAACGCTAAAACATATTATAGATGCTAGAAAGACGGTTCTTCAGCCATTTCGCTTGCGCTTCCTTGTACACTTTTCATAAATTCATCTTCATATTACCATAACATGGAATGTAGTATGTGAAATATGTATTATGTTTCCACGTTATCCTTCCCGTAATGAACCACCGTCAGTCTAAGACTTTATTATTTCTGACTATAGTTAGCAGGATTGTTTCAACTCGTGGGATAGTAAAAGCCACCCGGATTACGGATGGCTTTGTGTCAAAGAGTATGAATCCCTAATTTAGATTCTTACAGTTCATCCGCTGTTGCTTTACCTGTATTTGCACCCTTTACCAAAAAAGGCTGGCCACCCTCACACCCATACTTCATCCGCCGTCTCAATAATTAGCCGCAGCTTATCCCACTGCTCTTCCTCCGTGAGCATGTTGCCTTCCTCGGTGGAAGCGAAGCCGCATTGGGCGCTAAGGCACAGCTGATCGATCGGTACAATCTGTGCCGCTTCTTCTATCCGGGCGATGATCTGCTCCTTGCTCTCCAGCCCCCCGTGCTTCGTAGTTACCAAACCCAAGACAACCTGCTGGTCCCGGATGAAGCGCAGCGGAGCGAAGTCGCCGGAACGCTCATTGTCGTATTCGAGGAAAAAAGCGTCCACTTCAGCCTGGCTGAACAGGACTTCGGCCACAGGCTCATAACCTCCGGCGGCGAACCAGGTGGAGCGGAAATTGCCCCGGCAGACATGCAGAGCAATGGTCATATCGACTGGACGTCCGGCAATACTCTCGTTGATCAGCCGTACATAATCCTGCGCCAGCTGGTCGGGATCGATGCCGCGGCTGCGCAGATGCGCCCGGTGTCTGCCGCTGCACAAGGTTCCCCAGGTAGTATCATCCAGCTGGAGATAACGGCAGCCTGCCTCATAGAAGGCACGGATAGCGTCCTGATAGACTTGGATAATATCGCGGAACAACGTCTCGCGGTCAGGGTAGATCTCATTTCCGTTATAGCTTTCCACGAAGTGGAATAATGCCGGGGATGGTATGGTCATTTTGGCGAGGGTATCTCCTGCCATCTGCTGCAGCTCCACAAACTGGCCAACCATGGGATGCCCGCCGAAGGTGATTTTACCGACAATCCGGAAGCTTTCTGCCCGCTGCACCGCTTCTTTGGCGCTTCTGCCTTGATCCAGACTGATCTTCTGCGTACCGTTAATCCCGAGAAAAAAATCCAGATGCCACCAGGACCGCCGGAACTCACCGTCTGTGACAGCCTTCAGACCCAGCGCCTTCTCCTGTTCCAGCAGCTTGGAGATCTCCGCATTCTCGATTTCATGCAGCTGCCTGTCTGTAATTTCGCCCTGGAGATGCAGGCTGCGCGCGGCTTTCAATGCTTCTGTGCGGAGGAAGCTGCCGACGATGTCGTAGCGAAAGGGCGGAGTATTTCGTTTGGAGCCGTGAACTGGACTAATCATACATTCCTCCTGCGGTTAGAGTAAAAAAGATTTAAGGTCAAAATTATTTCTGGTGACCAGGTCGTTCAGAATATCGATATAGGCGGACATCATTTCGCCGGGCTTGCGGTCCTTATGGGCGATCCAGCCGACGGTGAACACTTCAGAACTGTCAAAAGGAATCGTCACCAGCCCGTCGCCGTTCAGCTCAGCATCCATAATTCCCGTACCGACCGTATAGGAATCACTGCCCAGCAACAGATGGGTCAGCGTGGCCCGGTCTGTAACCTGGATATTTTTCTCAATCTGGGTGAAGCTTAGCATCTCCTCGGAGAAATACAGGGAGTTGTTCTCGCCTTGTTCAAAGGTAATGTACGGGTAGGGCAGTATATCCTCCAGCGTAATCAGTTCCTTCCCGGCAAGAATATGGCCTGCCCGCACATACACATGCGGATTGGTGTTGAAGAGCGGAGTAAATTTCAGGTTCCCGTCGCTGAACAGCTTGTTCATCACCTTATAATTGCCCTCATTAATGTAGAGAATCCCCAGATCGCTGCGGAGTGTCCGCACATCCTCAATAATCTCATAGGTCTGCGTTTCTCTCAGACTGAAGTTGTATTCCGTCACCCTGTTCTCTTTCATCAGCTTGACAAAAGCATCCACGACAAAAGGATAATGCTGGGTAGACACGGAAAAATAAATCGGGCTGCGCTTCTTCCCGGTGTACCGGTTCTCCATAAATTCAGTCTGTTCGATAATCTGCCGGGCGTAACCCAGAAATTCCACCCCTTCGGCAGAAATGCTGATCCCCCGGTTGTTCCGTTCAAAAATCGTAATCCCCAGCTCATTCTCCAGCTCCTTAATGGCATTGGAGAGGCTTGGCTGGGAGACAAAAAGCCTTTTGGCCGCTTCATTCATCGAGCCGCTGTTCGCAATCTCAATGGCATAGCGGAGCTGCTGCAATGTCAAACCTGTTCCCCCTTTTGCAAGAACTGTTGCTGAAGAATCTTCTCTTTCCGATTAAAACAGATACCGTCCCCCGGAAGGAACGGCACCTCAGTTTCTGCTTATAGTAGCATAGATTCGTAGTTCCATCCATGCCTGATGTATGAAAAGTCTGCGGGTACTTATTGGCTGCGCTTTTTCCCTGCATCGATCTTGGACGGGTCGAGCCCTTCCCAAATGTTCCTGATCTTTGCCTGTTCCGGATGCTCGAACACCAGGAAGGCGGTGGGCAAATAGCGCTCGCCATATTGCGAAGACGGTTTGTTCACAATCTCATTGTCCTTCACCAGAACAGTTGATGAACCGCCGTCAAGGTTAGCGGCAATAACGGCTCCATGCTTCAGCATAATCTGCTGCACATCATAGAGGTTCGCGCCAATGCTGTATCCGGGCTGTCTGCCGTCAATGACCACGAACAGCAGCGCACCGTCAGCACGTTGGCCCATCGCGGTCCGGGGCGCAATCCCCCAGCCTTCCGCGGCATTCTTGATCAGCCCTTTGCCATTAACAATGATCCGGGGCTGAAAAGACACCGCCTCCTGCACACCCATCTTGCTAAGCTCGTCCAGCGTATAGTTCCCGGCGATCATCTTACCCTGCTTGTCCAAGCCAACGATCTGTGTAGATTTTTTGCCGCCGAGACCGTTATAAAACAGCTTGCCCTGCGAAATGACCAGACCAATCGGCTTGAAGCCGTTACCCTTCCAGTTCGGGTCGGCAAACCCTCCGCCATTCACACCGGCAATTGCACCCGTGCGGGCAACCATGCTGGTCACCTTTTCGCCTGAACCGATCCTGTTCGGCACACCCAAGCGGACTTTGGTCGGATCATTAACGGTCATAACATATCCGGTGTAGCCGCCGCCTGACACCTTTTCCACCTCAACCAGCGGTTTATCTTGTTCTTCCGCCGCAGGTTCTTTTATCACATGGGTGTCCTTTTCGTCTCCCATATGCTCAAACCGCTGATTGTATTCCGTGACACGTTCCTTCAATTCATCTTCGCCAATAATATATTTCGCCAAATAGCGGTGTTGTGTGGTTATTAGCGTATCTGCAATCAGATAACGGGTGTTCTGGGCAGACGGGGCAAAATACAGCCAGCCCCCGGCGGCCAAAAGCAGAAAAATGCCGAATAAAAAGACTCTGAAAAGTGTGCGGAAAAAGCTTTTTTTCTTGCGTTTACGCACGGGTTTCTTCTTGCGGACCGTGGAGCGTTGTGGTAATGATGAAGAATTCACTGCTTAATTTCCTCCCTGTTACTGCCTGATAATGGAAATGGGCATAAGCTCATATACCCCATCATAGACGATTTTGCGAGATCAAAGGTTTCAGTTTGTTTAACTGTTGGGAATTCAATCCATTGAAGAGCGGGTGTAAGCAGTGGCATAACTAAGGATGAGAAAGCGGAGCATGAGAAAACGGAGTATGTGGATTAGTACAGGAATTATCGCCGGCTTTGCCCTTTTCGATTAAACTCTCCTGGTTAAAAGGACAGATTCTTGAATTTAAACCTCTGCAGAACCTGGTCCAGCAGGACTCAAGAAAATCACTAAACGAATTTGCAAGTAAGTACACATTACTCATGTCATCAGGATCTTCAGGTTCTTCCTCGTGATCCCAGAAATAAACTTTACCAGCAAACTCTTCATCCGTTCCTATACAGATTAAATTCCCTCCAGGGTGCCTGACCATTCATCACAATAATATATTGACATAATTAATTGTACACCTTCCCTTTTACATCACGAATAATAATATTCCTATTTGTAGCCTCATCACTGGAGTCACATATCTGTTTTATCTATTCTCTCATCTTAGCAAGAATACTATATAAATCTTTCGCTTGACTGTATTTCTTCATCAGTAAGAATCTCAGTTTCAAGTAATTTCGTTTTGCTTTGCTCTCCAGCTTGGTAATAAAGAGTACGTAAAAGTCACCTGAGGTAGGAAAAGAAAATAATCCATATCCCTTTTGTACTAATGTGTATGAGAAACTAAATTTCATAGATAGAAGCCATATCTATAATCACCAAATTCAATTGACATTCCTAACTCCGAGGCAAAGTTAGAGTGATAGATGATCATTTTGTTTATCAAAACAGCGATCTCCTCCCCGTCTGGCGTTGACCACCGTTTCAGCACTTCCTCGTAAATGTCCAGATCATCAGGGATTAAAGCGTTTTTCCGTCCTAAAGTGATTAATGCTTGCTTAGCAATAGCCTCTAGCTCTTTAGCACTAAATTAGAATTTCAAGAAAGAATCAATTTTAATCACATGTAAAAACAGGTTTTATTGTGGTAGTATCTGACCATAATGAAACCTGTTTCATGCAACGCACTATCGTTAATTTGGATTATTCTTTTCGAGAGTTACTGTACGTAGAGACAAATAACCAAAATTTACGGGTATTAAATTGCAACATCCTGATAACCTACATTAATTATTTTTTCATTTACGAGACGAAGTCCTAAACCATTTTCAATATCCCAAATGCAGTCAAAGGTCAGTCCAATATCTCTACCTTCAAAACAATCTGCAAAGGGAATGGTAATACCAACTAAAGTTATTTTTTCTAATAATTGATTAATAGTCTCAATTAAAGGATAATTCTCGTTAACTTCCACATCGTAACCGAGTTCATGTCTCTTTTGTATATAATAATCTAAAATTGCTTGTAAAAAGCCTTGCTGTAATTGATCCCAATTTTGCATCAATGAAGTATAAGATTCATATTGTTCTTCATCAATTTCACCATCTTCTTCACCATCTATCATTATCGATATCTCAGATTCTTTCCCACAAAAATCGATCGTGGTATCTTTAATCCAACCATACTCATATTCAAGTTCACCAAAAATTGCATCATTTATTTTCATTTTAATGTCTCCTCCTTATTCATTGGCAAATCCTCCGGGTTCAAACGCCCCTGCATTTATCTCTCCTACTCCACCAAGGTGCCCAAATGTACTATTAATTTCTGATGGAACAAGTTGAATTGTTTTTACATCATTTAATTCATGCCAAGTTAATTCATTTTGTGTTCGATACCTTTTTATGTCACTTGCCTTAATTGCTCCCGGTTGCATTCCAAACTGGCGTGCTAACTCAGGTGAACTATTAAGCTGATCAGCTAATTTTTGATCTGCCTGAGCAAAATTAGCTCGTCTAGCTTTTCCTCCATTTTTCCCTGTTCCCCCTAACATATGGTCGATTTCCACCTGTCCTTTTGCTACAGGTGATAAATCAGGAACTGCATTTTTATAATGGATACCTTCAATACCAGCTTCATCTAGTTTTTGCTTTACTTTAGGGTCTTGCGGTTGCTTAAGAGTGGCTAGGGATTCACCTCTTTTTCCTTCAAAACCGACTTTTGTATTCATTTCACTTGGTGTTTGATTAAACCTTGCTTCATAAGAACTGGCAAATTTAGTTTGCTTGAAGGCAGGCGGTAAATCTGTCCCTGTACCATCAGGAACATTAATACTATCAAAATCAATCTTTCCGTCTTTTCTTGCAACTGCAGAATTATAAACATCTATTCTTTCAGAAGTCTTTAAGCCGCTAAGCTTATCTAACTCAGCCTGGGTGCTGATTCCAGCTTTTCTTCCCTCAAGGCTTTCGACTTCTTCAATCGTTCCGTCAGCCAACAGCACCCAAGGATTAACCTCGCCATAAAGACGGATATGCTTGCCCTT
>NZ_FNGM01000020.1:0-117270 GCF_900102965.1 Paenibacillus jilunlii
GTGAAATCCCACTCACTCGTTGTTCAGTTTTCAAAGATCAAGCTCGTTGTTGGCTTATATTATCTCGTCACCAGCAACTCTTATAATATATCACGTTCGTTCGAGCAATGCAAGCTTTTTTTGAAACGATTTATTCAATCGTTTCTCATTTACTCAGCTGCGCTCCAACAACGCTTATTTATAATACCCCATAGTCATATAGAAAAGCAACCCTTTAGAAAAAGAAAGATAACCCACTTAATATTTAAACGGGTTATCTCCAAAAAACTATTGTTGATCGTATATTCACTCTTCTTAGTAGAATTTCGCTGCAGAGTATTTGCTTGCTACTTTAATTAATCCGGCATCTTTGTTATTCTTGCCCAAACCGGCATCAACTGTAGTGTCGATAGTCACCCATTTACCATCAAGCAGAACTTCGTTCCAAGCATGGTATGAAGTCACATAGCTGGTATTCCCCATCACCAATTTGGCAGGTATGCCTTGACTGCGGAGCATGGTTGCAAACAATGAAGCATAATCGTAGCAAATCCCCTTCTTGGTGGCCAGTGTATTGTCATTGTTGGGAATGTAGTCAGTCGTTACACTGGAAGCCAAGCTATAATCATATTTCACATTAGAAACGATGTAGTTGTAAATTGCTTTTACCTTTTGTTCATCAGTGGTCATCCCCTGTGTGAGCTGAGCAGCTTTTAGAACCGATTTATCAGAAGAACTCCATTTCACATTCTGTACGGAGCTCAAGTATACGGCGTTTGCATCGCTCAAACTGAGGTCTACGGTTTCGGAGGATATCACTTTGTATTTGTTGCCGGTAGTATTCTCCAGAACAGAAACTTTATAAGATCCGTTACCTTGCTGCAGCGGGAAGGTTTCATTGGGCTTAGCGGCATAGAGGTTATATGTGTAGCTGTTGTTGTCCTTAGTGATCATGAGCTTAATACGCTTGTCCTTAGGAACTTCATAGGAAACAGCAACAACACCCTGATTCAATTGCGATGTATTCAACCAGCCTGTGCCGGTACTGGCAGCTTCGGCTGAGCCTGTCTGAACAGAAGTGGCAACTACAAACAAAGTTAACAACGTAAAAAAGAACTTCTTCATGGATAAAACCCCTTTCGGTAGCTGGCTGCCATCCGTATCGGGGAAGGCCCTTTAGCTTTGCGTCCCTACCTTTCGATAGGTTTGCCGTTATCGTATAAGCTTTATCTGTTCTTACTTCTAGAGTGATTTGATAGATTCATATCTAAGAACAAACAAAAAAAGCCTCTTCATTCGGTAGCTGGCTGCCATCCATAGCGGGAAGGCCCTTTAGCTTTGCGTCCCTACCTTTCGATAGGTTTGCCGTTATCGTGCTTAGCTTTTATAGTTATATAGTATCATATTTATATCTATATTCAAGACCCAAACTACTAGATTCCTGCTACTTTTTAATAAAATTTTAATATACTTTACTTTTAGCCACAGCTAATTGGAACTAAGACAATCTGGCATGAATAATCAGGCGGTGAGTGGGATTGACCAATGGATCACAGGTAATCAGAGTGAGTATCTTATCATCGTTATGTCCATTTAATACGGAAACATCCGTAGGCTCTACGATTGAAATATCATACACTACGTATTGGTAATCCTGTTCCTTGGTTTGTACGGATATAGTATCACCAATCTCAACTTCATTAAGTCTGTTAAAAAGCCTCCCTGCAGTTCTTGATCTGTGTGCGGCAATCGCAGCATTGCCAACCTGCCCGATAGCCGCGGTCTCCTTCATATGGGCGGCGGCATGCTTCATGTTGGCTTTGGTCGCCCCCTCCAGTACGGGCAGCTTCAAATTGATTTTGTCGATCTGGATAATGCCTATGATTTTGCCGCCCAGCTCGATTTCAGGGGCTGGCGGTTCAGTCGCTTTTGCCTGTTCATCCTCAGAGGATTCTTCTGCAAGAAGCTGGGTGACTTCAGCATATTGCTTGCGCAGATCTGACTGCGGAGACGGTGAAGGCGAAATCTCACTGTACGCCTGTTCAGCTTCCTCCAGCAGCTTCTGCTGCTGCCAGTCGTTATACCACTCATTTGCTTTCGGGTACAGCATCAGCAGAATCCCGGCAAGAATAATTAAGTAAGAGAACTTGCGCATGAAATCACCTCCGTAAGTTAAGATATTTACATTAGGGACTTCGTCGGGACTACGGAGAATGTTTGGACTTCCGGCCGCTGTTGTCTGCAGATTTCTTGATTGTTACCGCTGTTCGCGGTGGAAATCCGCAGACAAAGGCGGACGCATTTGCTCCTACAGTTCCAAACTTCCCCTCCATCCCTTTTCCCTTTTGTTAGTTTTTCAGGTTTACTTTATCTAGTGCTTATTTTTTCAAAACACCCACTTCCGGCTTCCAAAAAAATTGATCACTACGGTTACTACGGTAACCAGCACTTTGGCAATCAGCACCTGAATGCCAAAGCGGCCGGTTAGCAAATGCATAAGCAGCACTGATATGCCCAGCACAACCAGGTTCAGCACAATAAACCTTACCAGCTGCATCCGGTCAAAGCCATCCTTGCTTCCCCGGTCCTGATCCCGAAAGGTCACCTTCTTGTTCCAAATGAAACTGTTGGCAGTACCAGCGCTGTAGGAGATGATTTGTGCCGGGGTATTCATCATCCCCAGTGAGTGCAGGAGAGTAAATATGGCAAAATCAATCAAGGTGTTCAGCACACCTACTGCATTGAATTTCAAAAACTGGATGAATCCTGCGTTAAGTTTCTTATCTGACATAATCGCTTTCCTTCCGCACGCCCGCATTCTCTTTGCCACTTTCTGCATCGCGGTAGCCCCTAGTCTCGCGCACGATATACAGCGGTCTATCCTTGGATTCATCATAAATCCGCCCAATGTATTCACCGATTACACCAAGCAGCATCAGCACAATACCATTAAAGAGCAGGTTCACACCCACGATAGAAGCCCAGCCGGGTACAGTCCATGAGGTGAACACCTTCTGGAACAAAACAAAGAACAGATAAAGAAAGCTCGAGAAGGACAGAAAGAAGCCAATATATGAGGCTATCTTCAGCGGTTTGTGGGAAAAGGAGGTTATGCCGTCCAGCGCAAACCGGATCATTTTTTTCAGCGGATATTTGGTTTCACCGGCAAAACGCTCTTCACGCACGTATTCAACCATGGTCTGGCGAAAGCCCACCCAGCTTACCAGCCCGCGGACGTAGCGGTTCTTCTCCTTCAGACCGCGAAGCACATCGCACACCTTACGGTCAATCAACCGGAAATCACCCGTGTCCGTAGGAATCTCCACACTGGTCATGCTGCTTAGCAGACGATAGAACATCTTCGCTGTTGCTTTTTTGAAGAGAGTCTCTCCCTGTCGCTTAAGCCGTTTGGCATAGACTACCTCATAGCCCTCTTTCCATTTCGCGATCATCTGCAGAATCACCTCAGGCGGGTCCTGAAGATCTGCATCAATAACCACGACTGCCTCGCCTTCAGCATAATCCATCCCCGCCGTAATCGCCACCTGATGGCCAAAATTGCGCGAGAAATCAATCAGCTTGACATGCTCGTCGCGGCTGCTGACCTCACGCATCATCTCAGCTGTACGATCCCGGCTCCCGTCGTTAACGAAGACAAGCTCGTAAGAATCGCCGCAGCCGTCCATGACCTTTTTGAGACGTTCATACGTATGCTGAATGACTTCTTCCTCATTGAACATGGGGACAATTACACTATATCTGGCTTTCACCTTGGGTTCCTCCTAAAATTGTGTAACTGCTGTGTAGCATTCGCCACTTCACTAGAACACCCAGGAAGGGAACCAGCGCAGCACAACGTCCACATATTCTTTACTAACCTGCATGCCTGACAGCACAGGATAAAACATTACAAAAAGCAGTGCGGCAATAGCCGCATAAGCATAACGCAAATACCGGGCCTCAGGGTATTTACTGTCGATCAGCTTCATGATGTACACAATGGCAAGAATCATGAACGGCACCATGGCAAAGTAGTGGTAAAGGAATGTCTCACGCGGCACCAGCATCCATGGAACATACTGGGAGAAAAACCCGATCCAGATCATGTACAGGTTCTTATCCTTGCGTTTGACTGTAAACCAGACCGAAGCCAGCATTGCAAAGATTCCGGTCCACCAGATCAGCGGGTTCCCCATGGTCACAATGCTGCTCACCTGTCCTTCCGGCAGTCCTTCACCGCCGCTGAAAAACCATACCGGCCGTTTCATGAAGGGCCATTCCCACCAGGAAGAAGCGAAGGGGTGGGTGGCAACAAGCTGGCTGTGGTAATTGTACATGTTCTTTTGCGCATCAATCAGACCTTTGAAGGTGTAGCCATCTGCCGAGACAGACAGAACCGGGATAAAGGACAGGCTGTAAATCACGCCTGGAATAATGACAAAAAACAGCACACAGCTAAGCAAAGTAACTATGGTATTCTTCCAAAACGATCCTTCCGCGGTGCTGCAGGCGGCCTTGAGCTCCTGATCCCCCACTCTGCCCTCCGCCAGCAAACGTCCCGCCGCTTTGTATTCCCTGTAGCGTTCAAACAGGGCAAGCGCCAGCATGATGGCAAGGCCCGCTCCTCCGTAGATTACAATCCACTTGGAGGCGACGCCGATCCCAAAAAACAGCCCCGACCAGAACAGAGGCACCAGCGTCCGGCACAGCGGAACGCGATAGAAGCTCATCGTGAAATACCGCTGCATGAAATAGAACATCAGCATGATGAAAAATACACCGTAGACGTCGATGGTCGAGATGCGCGTCTGGGTGAAATGCATGAAATCCAGTGCGAATAATCCGGCGGCAAGAGCGGCGTAGAGGCTCTTTTTGAATAACCGCAAAGCCATTATATAGATCAGCGGCAGCATGGCGATCCCAAACAGGGTGCCGATAATCCGCCAGCCGAACGGATTGACGCCGAACAGCTCCATCCCCACAGAGATCAGCAGCTTGCCAAGAGGCGGGTGGGTATTCTCATACGGGACGATACCGTGGGTATACTCATATGCTGTACGGGCATGATAAATTTCATCGAAATAGGTGCTGTTCATAAACCCGGAATTCTCCGGAATGACCGATTGTTCATCAAACAGATTGGACGGCTGGCCCCTTTTGGGAGTTGCAGCATCAGGGGTAACGCTGGCGACCGGAAGCGGCGTTTTGCCTCCCCCCTGTTCATAGAAGGCCATTTCGTTCAATGTGAATCCTGGAGAAGTAACGGTCAGCTTCACATATCTTGCGGCAACGTTCAAAGGCTGGCTTTTCCAGATAAACACATTGCCGACATCCTCGTTGACATCCAGCGGGCCGCTCCAGGTATCCGGCGACTGGCTGAACTCCAGCTTGAATTTGCCGGTCCCGACACCGCCGAATATGTTCACCCGTTCCAGCTGTCTGCTCTGGCCAAGGTCCACAACAAAGCTCTCGCCGCTGGCTGCCGGTTCCCACAAGGTTTCCGGGGCTTTGGTTGAGCCCAGATGAAATAAAGCAAGCGCCGCATAGACGGCGGTAATGCCCAGCATCCAAATCCAGTCTTTGCGCTGCAGCTTAGGCAGCCCAATTCGGCTGGCGCTTTTGGGAAGAGGGCGCATCTCCTCGGCCAGTTCCAGGTCCGCGTCATATTTCTCCGCCGCCGCGGCCGGGGGAAGAACCGGCTTAATTTCTTTGCGGACATATACTGCATACCCTACATACAGCATGTACAACGCCAGAGCAATATTGGCAATTGCAGTCACCAGCACAATGCCGTCCGAAGGCGGATTATTGCCGGCGTTCAGATGGGCCAGCGTATATCCTACGTTAAGATACTGTGTCAAAGTAAATCCGAGGAACAACGTCAGGAAACGGCGGTCCCGGCTCTCGATATAGGTGAACAGGCATAGGAGCAATGCCGGGTACATGTATCGTTCATGCATTTTCGTCCCGAAGACAAACACGATTGTGATGAGAACCATGCCGATAAAAAAGGACTTCGAAAGCTCTTTGCGGTCTTTTTTGAAAGAGTAATACGCGGCTAGGGCAACGGCCACCAGGATGAAAATAAAACCCCAGGCACGATAAGTAATTCCCAGCCACATGGAATCAATTGAAGCCCATAACGGATCGGTCAGCGCATATAGATTAAAAGCATTCACCGTAGAATAGGGATAGGAGGATAAGGTTCCCTTATAAAGATCAATCAGCCCGGCAATTCCGCCGTTATTCCAGAAGAATGGAGCCGCCAGTACTGCAAAGATGCCAAGCCCGTAAAGGGCGCCAACCGCAAGCTGCTTCCAGGCACGGTGATGGTAGAAGGCAAACAGCAGTACAGGTGTGAAAATCAGCGCCTGCGGCTTAACCAGCGTAGCCAGGGCAAAGAAGATGGCCGAGCGCACAAAGCGTTGTTCTGATGCGCCCAGAATACTCAGCAGCAGAAATACTAAAAAGAAAGAGTCCGCCTGCCCCCAAGCGGCAGAATCCATCAGCACCGCCGGATTGAACAGGAACAGGAGCATCAGGCCGATGGCCGTGCCGGAACCCAGTTTCGCACGTCCTGCACGGTAAATCAGCCAGCCGAGCACCAGATCGGAAATGATGGCCGGCAGCTTGAAGAGCAGCGTTTCTCCCCCCGAGCCGTGCGCAAATCCGAACAGTCCGCGAATAAGGCTCAGCACATACAATATGTACAAATAACCTGGAGGATAATCGGCAAAATACCCCTCCTCATAGAACTTGCCCGGCCCCAGGTCCACAAGCCGCTGGCCCCAGGCGATAAAGGTATTCATGTCATTCTGATATCCCTGCGCGGTCAAGCCAATCCAGATCCGCAGGATTAATGCCGCGCCGAAAACCACATAGAGCCACCGGGTATAGACAGCATCCGGCTGCTTCAAAAGCCGTTCACTGCGGAACGCCCTATTATAGAAAAAAGCGAAAAAAACACTGAACACTGCTGACAGCAGCAACAGCTTGGCAGGTGATACCTTATGCGGGGTCTCCGCAGCCTGGCCGCCTCCGTTCTGGGCTGCTGCCGCTCCGCTGTCGAGCGAGATGACACCGGCTCCCGCAGGAGCGGCATCTACCTGTTCTACCGACAGATCATCAAAGTAGGCTTTGCCTTGAATCAGACTGGCATAGCCGCCCAAAGCTGCACCGATGCCAAGCTCTTTTTGCCCGGAGCCGGTTTGGCCGTAGAATTCAAGGTACTGCCAATCTCCGCCCGTATCCGTGGTAGCGGGATACCCCCCTCCAATGCCTACGGGGAAAATGTTTGCACCCAGTCCCTGGCCTGCGGTGCTGGCGATTTTGACGTAACCGGAGATCTTATAATAGCTGTTAGGCGAGACTGCAATCGTCTGCACCCATTTGAGGTGATTGGGTTCCAGATTCTCAATAACCGCTGCCCTGGTACCGGAATGGACTTCCTCAGACTGCACAGAGAGCAGCCCCGAGCTGTCCCCCGGAATCCACATGTCCTTGGTCCAGCCCGCAGGAGCACCTTCCTCCCCTTCCTCAAAGCCCGGATTCTGCAGTAAATTACCCGCTGCATAACTGCTTGTTACAGGAAGAATGAACAATAACAGCATTAAAACCAACATTGCGGCCGTGCGTGTACTCCTGATCATCGTTCCAACCTCACCTCGTCAATGTTAATCCAGCCATTCCCGCCGGTTATGTAAATCTCCGCCTGCTCGCCCTCCTTGAGGGACGCATCCGGAAGCGCAACAGGGTGATATGCGTCCCCTGCTGTCAGTTCAGCTTCCGCCCGCACAGAGCCGTTCACCCGGATGCCTATCCTTCCTCCTGAACCCCCGGCGCTCACCATGGCGGTTAGTTTGTAGGTCCCTGTCTGGGCACTAAAGGTCTGTTGAATGCTTTTGTCTGAACCTATGTCTAGATAGGCCTGGCTTGCTCCCGAGTATGGATGGTTACTTGCCACACCTGTTCCCGCAGAAAAGCTCCAGCCAGTGGTGCCCTCTTCAAACCCCCCATTAGGCACTTCCGCATGAACTCCTTCAACATTAGAAGCAGCATTACCTTCCGTGTTGTTATAAATAAGCACACTATAATTGGTAAATTTCTTAATCATGTACCCACTGCTCACAGCAGGCACGGGGTCGTTGTTCCCAAAGATATATGCCGCCTGTCCCGGCCCAATGCCCGGAGCGCCAAATTTATACCGCCCAAAGGAAGACACCATCTGAAAAGCATCACCGGGATTGATATATTTGACCGAATCCAGAAAGTCATGCGGATTGATTTTCTCATAAAAAAGCACATAAATATAGGGCATGTTAACTTTATCTGTGACATAGATATCGCCGCTGGCAGTTTCCGAAGCGTACTGTATCGCATCTCCCAGCGAATCATAGAAGGCCGGGCCAATCTCCTCAGGAAACTTGCCAAAATAGGCATTTGTAAAAAAACCGAACATCACAGCAAATACGGCTACCGCCAGCAGAGCGGCAAGCTTCAGCTTCTGATACAGCCAGAATACCGCTGTGGCAACCAGCATAATCAGCGGATAGAAAATGATATTGATCCGGTTGATGTTCACGTCAGTAATTAGAGCCATCAGGGTGGCGATGACCAGCCAGAGCAATACGGTTATAAACCCAAGCCCCTCACGCCTGCGCTGATACACCTCATATATCATAACAATTAGCCCAAGCAGAGCAAAGGGCAGCGCAATCGGGTAAGCATAACCGTATGGAGAAATGGCATTCCACGGCAGCCCGTCGTTCCCGCTGCGCATCAGTTCAATAAACCTGCTGAAGTTGCTGGAAGCTGTGTGCAGAAGTTCTCCGCTGAATACAGAGGAAATCTGCTCCACCCGGGGCATGGTTAATCTGGGAATCGTGAAGAGCCTGGTGGCTATCTCTTGAAACCCATAATGATTAATTACTATAAATAATAGTATAGGCAGAGCAAGGAGCACAAAGAAAACAAGGTTCCATACCAGCGTCCGGAATTTCAAGACTCTACTATACGATAGAAGAAATGCGGCACAGATAGCAAATACCGGTACAAAAAAGTAGGCTGTTCCGTACGCATATAGCGAAATGGCCATGATAACCGTAAAGCCGTAGGACCATTTGGGTGTCTTGAAGGATTTCAGCAGACAATAGACGGCAATCAGAATCAAGGTTGGGAACAAATTGGATTCCAGCGCCCAGCGGGACATCATAATATGCCAGGGATTGATGGCGATGAAGAACATGGCGAATATCCCGCCTGCCCGGGTTGGAAACAGCTGTCTCATAGTTAAGTAGAAAAAAATCATGCCAAGCAGACCCATCACCAGACTCAGCGCCCGGACAGACAGCGGCGTCAGCCCGAAGAGCCAGAGAAAAGGCATGGATAAATAGGCATACAGCGCATTCTGTCCGCTGCCCCAGGCGATAAGGTGAATAGGCAGATGGACACCGTTGCGGTCAATCCCGTAATGCAGGATTGCATAAGCATCATAGCCGATGGATGCCTCATCCTGATTAAGTCCTGCAGGAATAGATCCGAGATAGACTATCCGCACAATCGCACCCAGCACAAACAGCGCGAGCGGCCAAGGATTGTCTATACAGGACCGGTACACTCTTTTAAATAGGCCGGAAATAGGGATCACCTCTTCAACAATATAATCCAAATGCCGGATGATGAAAAGAGCGTGAGAAAAAAGCCCCGCCTAATATAGGCAGGGCTGCAGAAATAGAAAACTACTAGTTCTGGTGATTGACGATATCTAACTTAACCCTGGCTGCCAATCAGAACGTAGCGCAGCACAATCAGGACGGCGAGCACCCACATCATCCAGTGGATGTCGTATTTCTTCTTGCCGGCAAGATTGGCGACACAAGCCAGGATGACATAGGTTACAATACCGAACGAAATCCCGTTCGCAATATTGTAAGTGAAGGGCATGATGGCAAAGGTAAGGAACGCCGGAATGGCCAGAACCATATCCTGAAAATCAATTTGGCGGATGGATTGCGCCATAAGCACACCGACAATGATCAGCGCGGCTGCAGTAGCCGGACCTGGAATCAGCGCGACAACCGGAGCCAGGAATAGAGCCAACAGGAAGCAGACACCGGTAGTTACGGCAGTCAGACCAGTACGGCCGCCTTCGGCTACACCGGCAGCACTCTCTACGTAAGCGGTAGTGGTGGAGGTTCCCAACATCGCACCGCCCGCAACAGCTACTGCATCGACGAACATGGCATTTCCGACACGCTTCTTGCCTTCTTCTGGGTTCTTCATAATTCCGGCACGCTCAGCAGTACCAACAAGCGTACCAAAGGTGTCAAACAATTCTACGAAAGTAAATGTGGCAATCGCGGACACGATACCGGTGTGCATAATGCCCTCCCAGTCAAATTCCCAGAAGTTCAGCTGCGAGAAGTCAGGAACCCAAGGCGTCTGCGGATTCGACAGCGTGCTGAAGTCAACAGCGCCCATGAGAATGGCGACTACGGTCGTGCCCAGAATCCCGAACAGGATCGCGCCGCGCACGTGCAGCACCATCAGGATGGAGATCAGCAGCAGGCCGATAATCACCAATTGAACATTGGTATTCTCCAGGCTGCCCATATGAATAACCGTTTCAAAGGAGAGGACATCTGTGAACTTATTGGCGGCGATATCCTTCCCGGCTTCAACGCCGATCGTCATCAGTCCGCTGTTCTTAAGGCCGATAATGGTAATGAACAAGCCGATACCGACGGTAATGGCATGCTTCAGGCTGTCAGGAATCGCGGTAAGCAGAATCTGCCGGACCCGGGTGATTGTCAACAGGATGAAGATAATACCGGAAATAAATACGGCGGTCAGACCCATTTGCCAAGTGAATTCATGATCGGTGGTTGCCGAGGACAAAACCACGGATGCAAAGTATGCATTAAGGCCCATACCAGGCGCCAGAGCTACCGGGAAGTTGATGAACAGTCCCATGGCAATGGTGAAAATCCCTGCAGCCAAAGCTGTAGCCAGGAATACGGAGTACCAGCCCATGTCGATACGGCCAAAAGCGGTCAGCGTGCCGGGATTCACCGACAAAATATACGCCATTGCCATAAAAGTGGTCAGACCGGCCATAATCTCTGTGCGCACTGTGGTGCCGTTTTCTTTCAACTTGAAAAAGCGGTTCAAATTGTTCTCCCCCTAAGGTGTATGTTGTCTGAAAGCAACAAAAAGCCGGCATCTTGGGAGACACCGGCCCGAAAAAAGAGCAGCTTCGCATGTCCAATGGATAAAAATCCAAAGGATCGTGAAGGCCTTGCTCTTCTTAATCGTAGCCAGGTCATTACGGTGACCTCGTAGAGACTTCCGGGCCGATTCCCGGAATTATACGAATATTTATGCTGCTCTAACGCTTTATTATTTTAGGTGTACGTGACATGAATTGTCAATGGTAAATACGAACAATGAACGTTGTTTTTTTGTTATTGTTCGTAATTCAGACATTTCTTCGGATGTCCCTAGTTTCGGATATAGAAGTTCAATATTCCATATCCGCATCTGCGGATGTGTTAACGGATAATATTAAAAGGATCACCAGTATACAAAATTGACTGGAAAGGATTCAAAAACTTGATATTCTAGTCTAATTAGACTACACTAATTGATATAGTCTAATTAGACTAAATATCATGAAAAGAGGTCGTTTTTATGTTATTTATTACAGGAGCAACTGGAACCGTCGGACATCAGGTCGTCAAATTCCTTAATGAAAAAGATGTGGAATTTAAAGCGCTCACCCGGACTCCGGAAAAACTGTTGAAAGATAAAACAGATAAAATGAGCATTGTCGCTGGCGATATTAAAGATTGCTCTGCCTGGTCAAACAGCCTGGGTGATGTTGACACATTATTCTTAATCCTTTTGGACGATGCCAGAGAAATTTTACAGGCGGCAAAAACCAATGGAGTTCAAAATATCGTGTTCTTATCTTCAGCTTCGATTAATCGTTCCGATTCAGATCACAATGATAATGCAAAAAAACATAAAGAGGTTGAAGATCAAATCAAAGCGTTTGGTTTTAACTATGCTTTTATCAGAGCCGAGGCATTTATGCATAATGCCATTTACTGGAGGGATCTTTTTAGATACAATAAGGGCACTATAAAACTGCCAGCCTTAGATGCAAAATTGGCAAGCGTGCATGAAACAGATATTGCCGAAGTGATTAGTATTGTTTTAACCGGCTTTAACAAGTTTTCCGGGCAAGTATTGACGCTTACAGGAGCAAATATTCTTAGCCAACTGAACATACTGTCAGAAATTTCCAAGCAGCTGGGACAACAGATTGGCTTCGAGGAGCAAACCATTGATGAATTTCATTCATACATGAAAAATTACATCGCTGAAGAATATATTAACCTTAGAATCCAAGACTGGGAGTACACTTTAAAGCACGGTCTCAGCCTTACAAATACGGTCCTGACTATTCTTGGCCGGGAACCTCTTACGTACAGAGAGTGGGTTTCTGAGCATTTAAGTGCTTTCAAATTTTAAACAGAAAGAGGAATTCGCGATTATACCCTTATTGATACTTGGCTTACTGAAGGATTGCGGGCAATCAAGCGCTTATGAATTGTTAAATATATTTAAGGAGCGAAATTATAGGTACCTCGTACATGTTACGAAGGGATCGCTGTATTATAACTTGCAAAAGTTAGCTAATGAGGGTTTTGTACGGCTTGTTGAGGTCGTTAGCGTAAACAACTATCCCGAACAACATATCTACGAAATTACAGAACAAGGAAACGATTATTTCGATGCTTTAATGGCAAAACATTCCGTTCAGACCGATGACATTACTTTAGCCTTTTATATGACAACATTGTTTGCACATCAATATGATCCTGAACAATTTAAAAAAGCTGTATCTGTACAAATTGAAAAAACACAGAAAAAAATTGAAGAAATTGATTTTGTGCTAAATTCCAAAAAAGATATTATCTACGATACCGCAAAATCCATGATGAAAAATGTAAGGGCACACCATGAATTAAACTTGAAATGGTTTCATGAACTACTAGAACAATAAGCACGACACGGCCCCAGCGAATGCAACGGCCCGCAGTCCGATTGGAACTCGAAAGAGGCTCTGAACATGAAACGTCGAACCTTTAGCTACAACCTTGCCGCCAGATGCGGTAAGGTTGTTTTGTTTTTTTCGCTCCAGTTGATCTGCTCAAGCTCATGGACGAGTACAGAACCCTACGCAACAGCTTCATAATGTTCTTTTAGAATCTTGTTAATTCGTGAACGCCTGTTTACTTCTCTTCTTTCACACTGTTACATCCTCTATTTCAGTAACACCCGGCACTTTAGTTGTGAACCTTCTTGATTTTGGTCATAAAAAATACCCCCTTCTATTTGCTAAACAGCGCAGATAAAAGAGAGTAATTTTTTGCACTCTATAGTTACGGGTGAAAAGGAACTTTCAATGCCCTTTTATTCCCACTCAATCGTTGCCGGCGGTTTCGAGGTGATGTCGTAGACTACCCGGTTGACATTCTCAACCTCGTTAACGATACGTACTGAAATTTTCTCCAGCACCTCCCAAGGGATACGTGCCCAGTCGGCGGTCATGCCGTCGATGGAGGTAACCGCGCGGATGCCTACGGTGTACGAATACGTACGCTCGTCACCCATAACGCCCACACTCTTCATGTTAGGCAAGGCGGTGAAATACTGCCAGATCTCACGGTCGAGGCCAGCTTTGGCGATCTCTTCACGCAGGATGAAGTCGGAATTGCGCACGATCTCCAGCTTCTCTTCGGTAACCTCGCCCAGCACGCGGATAGCAAGTCCCGGACCCGGGAAAGGCTGGCGCCAGACGATGGCATGCGGCATTCCCAATTCTTCGCCCAGCTTGCGCACCTCATCCTTGAACAAGGTATTCAAAGGCTCGATCAGGCTGAATTTCATATCTTCCGGCAGTCCGCCGACATTATGATGCGATTTGATCGTCTGCGCCGTTGCCGTGCCGCTCTCCACAATATCAGTGTACAGCGTGCCTTGAGCAAGGAAGGAGAAGTCACCCAGCTTGGCCGATTCTTCGTCAAAGCAGTAGATGAACTCGTTGCCGATGATTTTGCGCTTCTGTTCGGGATCGGAGACACCTGCCAGCTTGCCCATGAAACGCTCGCGCGCATCAATCTTCACCACATGAATATCGAATTTGCCGACAAAGGTTTCCATTACGCTCTCAGCTTCGCCCTTGCGCAGAAGACCGTGATCGATGAACATACAGGTCAGCTGGTCGCCGATAGCCCGGTGAATCAGCATCGCAACTACCGAGGAGTCCACACCGCCGCTGAGGGCGCAGAGCACTTTTTTGTCACCGACTTTGGCCTGAATATCCTTGACGGCATCCTCAATAAACGATTCCATCGTCCATTTGCCTTCGCAGCCGCAAACCTCGTACAGGAAGTTCGAGATCATCTCATTCCCGTTCACGGAGTGGCGCACCTCCGGATGGAACTGCACCGCGAAGAATTTGCGGTCCGAATGGCTCATTGCTGCAATCGGAGCACTCTCTGTGCCGGCATCCAGCTTGAACCCGGCAGGAAGCTCCACCACATGGTCTCCGTGGCTCATCCATACCGTCTGGCCGCTTTCGAGGCCGGCAGCCAGCACAGCGTCCAATTCAAAATCAACGTTGGCCTTGCCGTATTCCCGCTTATCCGCACGTTCAACCTTCCCGCCCTGCTGATGAGCCATAAGCTGCATTCCATAGCAGATGCCGAAAATTGGCAGCCCCAAATCATAAATGGCCGGATCTACGTGAGGTGCATCCTCAGCGTAAACACTGCTTGGTCCCCCGGAGAACACGATCCCTTTTGGCGAAAGTGCCTTAATCTTCTCAATTGGCGTATTATACGGCAGAAGCTCGCTGTATACCCCCAGGTCACGGATTCTGCGCGCGATAAGTTGATTGTATTGTCCCCCGAAATCGAGAACGACGATTATTTCATTTGGCTTGTTCATTACGTGCCTCCCTTGATTATTGGATTCATTATACTCATGGTTAATTCTCACCGTCAAGGAAAGGAAGACACGTTGCCTCTATGGTTTTCCCCTTATCCAGTGAGCGAATACCCGCAGTTTGGCGGATGTTGACAGTATGGGGTTCTGCAAGATAAATCAGAGGGGATTTATGGTTGGCGCAGGGAGGGACATACCGGGATTATTTCAAAAACTAATCCAAGTGGAAAAAGGAAACTTAAATGACCGGATCCCGCGTCCCCGCAAGCATTAATTGGAAAAAGGATCACTAATTCGGCCGATACGCATCCTCAGCAGGAAATTCGCTTAATTTAACTCTACTTTTTCCCACTATCGCCTCTAAAAGAAGGCTCCTGCGTCCATTTAGATGTACTAATTCCACTTCGCTTTCCCGCAGATGGTAGCGATCCTACTCTTCTGTTTTTGTTCCCGGCCCCTCCTGCAAAGAAGAAGTCACAGGTTCAGCAGCACCATCAAAAGGAAATCATAGTTTCCTGTACAAGAACAAATTCACCCAGACGGGTAACTAAAAACTTGGATCTTTCGACGCCCGGATTGTTGTACAAAAGGGAATTAATCTCCTACACGATCAAAAAACAGGCCATTCTCTGCACGGGCAGCGATGGCCTGCTGATTAAGTCAGGCGAAAGGTGATCGCCAGACAGTTGCCGACAAAGGCCGCGGACTCTGCGTCGGCTTTTGGGACTAGAGCCGAGCCTCTTTGACGAGGCGGCAGGGTATCCCGGACTGCTGCTGACTGGTGCGGGGAGATGTCCGGGACCGCCGCTGACTGGGGCGGCGGGAGGCCCGGGAGCAGCGCTGGTTCACGCGCCGGGATGGCCGGGAAGCCGCGCCGGGTGGACAAGCACGGAGGTGCTGATGCCGCCGCGTGGCTGCTGTACGCCAGGGCTTCCCACTGGCGTATGAACTGCCGGACCGCGGCGCGGAGCCGCGCGTCCTCAATCGCCAGGGAGGCTGCGTACTCCCTGGCCGTTACCCCGGGCGGCGGCGGCCCGTACCGCGCAGTCAGCCCGCGCCAGGCCAGAGCGGCCGCGCGCAGCTGCCGCTCGCGGCTGACCCTGCCGGCGCGCCGCGCCGCCGGCAGCAGGGCCAGGCAACGCCGCCAGCGCCAGGCGGCGGCCAGCCCCAGCAGCGCCGCGGCAGCCGGCGCTGGCGGGTTCCCGCCCGCCTGCGGCAGGGCGGGCAGGGCGTCCGCGCCAAGCGAAGCGGACGCGGGGGTTCCCGGCGGCGCGGATGCAGCCGCCGCGGGGTCCGCCGCCGGGCCTGCGGCAGCGGCGAGGGCGGCAGCGGGCGTGGGGTCGAACGGGACCCAGCCCGTGCCGGGAAAATAGACCTCCACCCAGGCATGCGCATCGCCCTGGGTAACCTCATAGCGCGGCGGTACAGCATCTGCCGCCAGGGTCCCCGGCCCGTAGCCCTGGACATAACGGGCCGGAATGCCGGAGCTGCGCAGCAGCACAGTCATCGCTGTCGCAAAATGCACACAGTAGCCCTGCTTCGTGACGAACAGAAAATCATCCGTGAAATCAGACCCCTGTGGCGGTATCCGGGTCTTCAGCGTGTAGGTAAATCCGTTCTGCAGGTAATCCCGAACGGCGGAGACAGCGGCATAGCGCGTGTCCGCCGAAGCCGTGAGCCTCCCGGCCAGCTCAGCGACCCGGCGGGGCAGCTGAGCCGGCAGCTGCAGGTATGAATCGCGCACAGACACCGGGTCCATTCCGGCAGAAGCCCGCAGCACTGCCGGGTCGCTCTCCGGAAGTATCGATGCTACTGTGTATTCCGCAACTCTGACGGAACCGCCCGCCTCAGGAAGCCTGAAGCTGTTCTTCTGCGGATTAGCCAGCACATAGCCAAGCTGGCTGCCATCCGTCAGTGTGACATTTCCGATATCAGCCACCGTTCCGGCACTGAACAGCGGCAGTCCGCCTGAAGAGGGGACCGCGAATTGAATCCGCTGAACCAGCCTGCGGCTCTTTCCGGCCTCCTCTGCCTGGTTCTGCCCAAGACCCGGCAGAGCGGTTAGATTAAACGGCAGAAATGCTGCCCCGTCCCTGATCCAGCGGCGTCCATCATAGTAGGCAATGCTCTCTCCCCTCCAGTAGGAGGGCTGATTGGCCACAACACTGAAAACCGCTTCAGTACTGGAGGCCAGAGGAGCGCCAAGCTCTGCATCTCCAGAACCATAGCCTGTGCTCCCTGACCCGATCTGCTGCTGTTGTGAAGGTCCCTGCATTTGCCCTGCCGCCCAGTGCTGCATCTTGTCCAATATCGGCTGGAAGGTGATCGGCCCGCCTTGACGCGCTCCATACAGCTGCCCGCCTGTCCAGGCGGCCAACGTTATGATCAACGCTGCGGCCAGTGCCAGACCTCCCCAGCGCGTATAAGGGAGGGCAGCGCCCCCGGTGCCTTCTTTAAGCCGCAGCAGACGGTTCAAGGCTTGCAGCCAGAGAATCAGACCCAGAGCAACTATGACTTCCCCGGTTGTTTTCACCGTGAAGCCCATATCCAGCGCCAAAAGGTATACCATGGTCACTATAGTAAACAGCGTCGTGCTGCCTCTGTACAGCGCCAGCTGCTGCACAGAGCAAACCAGCAGCCCCCAGCCCAGCACCAGAATCAGCAAGCGGCTATTCTCGCTTAGCGCTGAGATATGTCCTGAGAAGAGCAGCGCCAGATCGTCTGGAACCTCTGAAGCATACAATCTTAGCCAGTGTCCCCCCTCATTGCCGTCACCTATATAGAACCAGGTCAGAGACATGATTATGAATTGAATCGAATATTGAACGAAAATAGGAAGCCGAAGGCTTCCCCACAACAGCAAGGCTGCGGCGCATAACAGCAGCGTGTGCAGCAGCCGCCGTGTATCCGGCTCCACGGCAATCCGGAGCAAGGGAAGCAGCCATTCCATGAATAGCCCCATAATGGCCAAAGAGAACAGCAGCCGATAATGCAGAGGACTGCTGTCCCTGCAATCAGCTTGACTGTCCTCCACATGATCCCGGATCTCCAAGGCTGCTGAGGTATCGGTCCGCAGCCTCCAGCGCTTCTTCCGCACGGGCAGCGGTCCGGCAAACTCTACTGCCGCTGCAGTCATCCTCCCCCTACCAAAGCGTTGACCGCTCTTGGAAACCATGGACTTCCACCCCCTTGTTTCCTTTGGACAGGGAACTGTCCCCAAGGCAATACAGGCAAGCTCCAAGTCTGGTCAAGCTGGCGCCGATTGTGGCTGCCGGGCTCCACTGGCTATTCACCGAACCGCCTGCCGGCCGCGGTGCGGGCTGATCCCAGACATAGTACAGTTCAACCTTCACGCCCTGCACCAGAAAACGGGCAAGCGTACGGGCGGATTCTTCCTCCAGCCTGCCGGTGATGACTACAGCTGTCATCCCGGGAATCCATCCCCGCGAAGCATCCTCCAGCAGCGCGCTTAGAGAACGCCCGCCGTCCGGGGCAATCTCGGTGAGCATATCCTGTATTCTGGACGGGATCTGCCCTAGTCCTTCATGTCTGGCCATGCCTTCCGGCCATCCGGCGCTGAAGAACTGCACATAGGAGCCGGTTCGCTCTGCAGCCAGCAATAGCCCCATTGCAGCGGAAACGGCCTGTTCAAATGGAGCAGGCGGGTCCCCGCGCTGCCCCCGCGGTGTCAGAGCTCCGCAAGGAATTTCATATTCCCCTGAGCTATTGGCAAGAACAATGCAGGACATGCGTCCTTCTTCCCGCTCCGGCACCCGGCTCTGCAGCGTTCCCTTCCGTGCACTGTTCTTCCAATGAATCCGGCTGAGCGGGTCACCCGGGGCATAATCGCGGATTTCACCGGCTTCGGCGCTGTAATTACGCGTTCGGCTGCTGCTTACCGTGTCACCCGGCTTTGCGCTGCTGTATTGCGCAGCTCTGCCTATATACAGGGGTCTTGGCCGGACTTTGAAGCTGTCGCCGCTCCCGGACTGACAGCCTCCGGTGAATAGGCCAAGCAAATCTCCCCAGCTGACACTGCACCCGTGAAGCCGGTGTACCCCGCGCTGCACCTCATGCAGCGAATAAGTATAGGCCAGCGAGCGCCGGAATCCGGGAAACAGCAGCTGCTGGTGCGTCCCGCCGCTCCATTGGTCGGCTATAACCATCCAGGGCAATGGAATCCGTGTCCTGAAGGTAACCTTCACGTCCACAGTCAGCGTATCCCCGGCTGTAGGATGGACAGCAGACAGGCTGCGGGTAACCGTCACTTTACGGGGACCCAAGAGCTGCAGCAGCAGCCCTCCAAGCATTAGAACTCCGCTGGCCGTTAAGAGAAACAGCAGTGTTTCCCCTCCACGCCAGGCATACAGCGCACCGATGACAGCCGCCACTGAGAGTATTCTTATCCATTCTCCCGCGATATTCCGGGCCCGGCGGACAGGCAGGCTTCCGGTCGTATTTAGGCTATTATGTTCTTTCCGGTCAAGCGGGTTCGGTTTCATTAAGGATGAAGAGGACAATTGGGCTACCCTTCCTTTGGCCATAGACTAGCTTCCTGCAGCCATCCTTAGGGGCATGGCTTAGAGGAGCCTGATAATGTCTATTCTTCCCACGAAAAAGAGTGCCCAGACCTCCGGCTTTGCTGCATTTCAAAGCGTTTTAACCCTGCGTTCCTCCGCAGTCACTGCTGCGGCCAGCGGCGGGTGTCCGGCAGCATCCAGCAGCCCGCGGAGGGAGACCCATAGCGAAGAGCCGATGAGCTGCACATCCGCACTGCGGACCTGCTGTCTGCCGTCCCCATCCGTTACGGTGAGCTGCTGATGCGCTGCATCCGCCAGAATGGTCCGGCCATTCCAGACCACCCTGCCGCTGCGGCTGGACACCTCCCAGCTGACCTTCCCCCCAAGCCTTTCGACTGCTGCACGCAGCGGCACCTTATATTGTCCCTCACTGATGGTGTACTCTCCGGGGAGCAGCTTGGTTTCCAGCAGGCCAACCTCCAGTGCCAGAGCCTTGCCCGGTGTGAACAGCTCACGGTTGGGAATGATATTCGCAGCAATCCACGCCTTGGAAGGCCGGGCATGACCCGCTCCGGCAGCGGAGGCAGATACTCTGAACTGGACTGGCTGCACCTCTCCGTCCAGCACGCCAAAGGCATATCCAGCTGCTTTATAGCGCTTGATAATCTCCGGCAGGGCCTTGGTGCTCTGCTCGTGGCCTCCTCCATCATGAAGCAGCAGGATCACCCGGGGAGCGGTCATATCGGCTACAGATTCCTGTACAATATCCTTTGCGGGCACCCCTTTCCGCCTGGAATCACCGCTATCTACCGTCCAGTCCATAACAGAATATCCGGCTTGGGCGAGGAGCTGGAAGTACGTCTTGTCGAAATGTCCGAACGTGCCGCCCGGTGCACGTACGAGCTGCGGGCGCACCCCTGTGATGTTTCGGACAATCTCCTCGGTTTGCTTGATTTGCGACCAAAACTCTGTAAATCTGCTATATAAATCATGGTAATTATGATTATACGTATGATTGCCGATGGCATGGCCTTGTTCCCATATGGCACGGATCAGCTCAGGCCGCAGTTTGGCCTGCTCCCCAAGTACAAAAAAGGTCGCCTTCACCCCCTGCTGGCGCAGAATATCCAGAACTTTTGGAGTGATTTTGCTGGGACCGTCGTCAAACGTTAAGTAGACTATTTTTTGTTTGGTCTGCGCAGGCAGGCGAGGTTTGGCAGGAGCTTTGGATACTGCGGCTCCACTCTTTACTGCAGCCTCTGCCCTTATTGCAGTCTTTGCTGTGGTTTGGGCGGCTGCCTGTGAAGGCGTAAGGCTCCTGGAAAACGCTGCGCCAGAAGTGAAGCTTGGCAGCGGTTGAAGCCGGCCGGCCTCAGGCGGCGCCAGAGGCACGCCTTGCATCAGGGCAGCCGGAAGATTATTCTTAAAGAGTATTGTGCGCCCCGCAAATGCAAGGACTAGAACCACCATAGTAAGCAAACCGCCGAGCACGATCCGGCGGACATTATTTTTTCGGCAACCCTTCATCTTCTCTACCTCCAGCTTCCTTTTGGCGCGTTTGCGTCTTTTGGTAGATTGTATGAAGACAAGCCCGGAAATAGAATTAGGCATGGAGCCCTTGGAGAGTGAAGACTTATGGAAATGCTGAATTGGATACAGGAATTATTCGCCAGTTATGGCTATAGTGTACTTTTTTTCGGACTTTTGCTGGAGTTCGTGGCTCTGCCTTTTCCCGGAGAAACCACCATGGCCTTTGCAGGCTTTCTCTCTTATACCGGCAAACTTGACTTCTTTGTGCTGATCGCTGTGGCTTTTGCCGGGACTACAGTTGGCATGACGGTGACTTATTTTATCGGGCTCAAGGCCGGACTTCCTTTTATTCAGCGTTATGGCAAATGGTTTCTGTTCTCAGAGAGCAAGCTGGAGAAAACGCAGCACTGGTTCGACCGTTATGGCAGCATTCTCGTTTCCATCGGCTACTTCATCCCTGGCGTACGTCATTTTACCGGCTACTTTTCGGGCATTACCGCTCTGCCGTTCCGTAAGTTTGCCCTCTACGCATACAGTGGCGCCTTGCTGTGGGTAGTGCTTTTTCTGGGAATCGGAAAAGTGTTCGGCCCCCAGTGGATGGGCATCTTCCATCTGATAGAGAAAAATGCAATCTGGATTGCCTCCGGCGTCGCAGCCGTCGCAGCAATTATCATCCTGTACCGCTACAGACACAAGATCGGGGCCCGGCTGCTCCGGCGCAAAACAGGCATTAACCTGGAAACCCAGGTGGTTAAGGTCAAAGAGCCTTCCAAGTGAAAAAATGGCGTATTTTTTCTTTTGTCACCGGTGCTGTTCCCTTGGTATCCTCTTCCGGTAATGGAGCAGCCATGCCAGCACTCCGAGCAGCAATGCCGCCCCTGCGAAGCCGGCACCGCCTGCGAAGCCCAACGTCCTTGGCTCCATGACCTCCAGCAGCCAGCCAGCGCTGAACATGGACAGCCCAATCAGTGAACCGCCCAGCGCTGATAATATCCCAAAAACAACCGGCTGCTGGGCGGCAGGCGTTTCCCGCATCACTAGCGTATCCAGACAGGCACTCCCAATTCCCCCGCATAACGACAGCAGAATATATAGCACAAAGGCCACCCCGAAATGCCTGCTGCCACTGATGCACATCAGCAGAATTCCCTCCAGCAGCAGACCGGCAAGCGCAATCCCGAGAAGCCTCCGCTTCAGCAGCCGTCCTGCAAAAAAACTGAGGCTAAGCCCGATGCCGAGTGCGGCATAGAAAGCTCCGACCCCCACATCCCCCGCATGAAACACTTGTACCGCATACACACTGATCAGCACATTGTCCCATCCATTAATCACCGGCACCAGCAATTCATAGGCCAGAATGATCTGCAGCACCTGACTGCCGCCAATCAGAATCTTAAGACTCTGCCAGCGGCCAGTCCTTTTCAGGTGGCTTCTTTCCAGAACCGGCTCTGCCGGGTTGACATCCCCAGTCCGGCCAGTGTCGCTGGCAAGGTCCGCTGGAAACGATATGCCCCAGACCAGAAGAGCAGCCATCAGGAACGAGGCGGCATTCGCTACAAAAGCCATTTCCGGCCCCCACCACAGCGACACCAGTCCGCCTGTAAATGCCCCCAGGATCAGCACACAGCCGGTCATCAGCTGCTCCAGGCTATTGATTTTGTGTAGTGAGTCAGGACCGGCCAGCAGCGGAATTGAGGATTTGCGCACCGGACTGTACAGAGCCTCGCCAGCCGCCATAATAAAGCTCCCGGCATACAGCAGCCAGAGCTTATCGGCTCCGTCTACCCAAAGAAAGGATAGGGCGACTGGCACACGCAGCAAGTCAACGGCCATCATGATGGTTTTGCGCGGCAGCCTGCCGGCCAGCATTCCGCCAAGCGGAGCCATGAACAGAAAAGGCAGCACCCTCATGCCTAGCGAGATCCCTACTGCCATCCCCGATCCGGTCACCTGCAGAATCAGTGCCAGCATGGCGACACTGCTGAACCGGTCCCCAATGCCGTTAACCAGGCCGGCCGCAAACAGCCGGGAATACCCCTTAGATTTCCGTTTCAGCGCTGCCGCGGCGCTATTTTTCGTTATATCCATGTTCACAACATAACCCTCGCATTCATTGATTATATAATAATCTAATTAGATACTATTCTAATAACAAAGAAATAGCAAGCCTTTATTCACTTTGATTCCGTGTGAGAATAAAGGATAATGAAATACGAATACTCTAGGGAAGAAGGAAGCCTGTGTGAAAATTGACCGTCTGCTCTCCATTGTCATTCTGCTGATGAACCGCCCGCTGATCCAGGCCAAGGAACTGGCCGATATGTTCGAGGTGTCTGTACGCACCATCTACCGCGATATCGACAGTATTAACGGAGCCGGCATTCCTGTCGTCACTTATCAAGGCGCAAATGGCGGCATTGGGCTTATGGAGGGATACCGGCTGGACCGCAATGTGCTTACGGAACGCGAGCTGGCCGATATTTTCACCGCCCTGCAGAGCGTATCTTCTTATGGAGGCGGAGAACACAACCTGCTAATGGAGAAAATCAGCAGCGTGATTCCTCCCTCCAAGTCGCATGCCTTCCGCAGCAAAACTACCCAGCTAATTGTCGACTTCTCCCCCTGGGGGCTGCAGGGTCCGCTGGAGGAGCGTCTGGCTCTGCTGAAGGAAGCGCTGGAGGAGAGCACTGCCGTGGCTTTTGATTATGTCAACGCAGACGGCCAGATCAGCCACCGGATGGTGGAGCCATATACGCTTGTACATAAGGGGGCGGGCTGGTATTTATACGGATTCTGCACAGAGCGCCAGGATTTCCGGCTGTTTAAGCTGCTGCGCATGAAGTCGCTGGTCAAGGAAGCCCGGAGCTTCGAACGGCTGGATATTCCCCTGCAGGATCTGCCCTGGACAGAGGGCTGGAAAGAACCGCAGAATACCCAGACCATTGTCCTGCATTTTTCGGCAGAGGGCAGACATCTGGCGGAGGACTACTTTGACTGCGAGGAGCTGGAGGCGGATGGAAACGGCGGGTATACCGTTAAAGTAGCTTATGCGGAGAACAACTGGCTGTACAGTTTTTTGCTGAGCTTCGGAACGGTTGTGGAGGTACTTGAGCCTGAACCGGTCCGCCGCAGACTGGCCGCGCTGGCCGCAGAAATTGCGGCAAAATATAACATTAGCACATTAAGCTGAAGACATGCCAGAATAGAACAAACGGCTACGCTGTCCTTTACTGGAAAATGCTCTATCATGAATCCTGCGGCAACTCTAAGTGGAAAAAGGTTAACTAATTTACTTGGGTACCCTGTTCTCCGCAGATTAAGTGGAAAGAGGATAACTAATTCAACTCTTTTCGCCCCTGACGGAGTAATCTGGCCCAATTAAGTTTCCTTTTTCCACTTCAAGCTCACGATTGTTGATTTTGGGGAGAAATAAGTTCCCTTTTTCCCACTGGTGCCTGCCCACCTGCTTCACCGCAAGCGCTAGTTGGAATCTTATCCATAAGAAAAGGAAATCACAATTTCCTGAAAAATCAAAAAAAGGACTATCCAAGCAGCCAGGTAAGGCTGACGGATAGTCCTTTTGGTTCAGACCATAATTTATGATGATGCAAATGATCTTATGCCTGCTGCGACTTCACCTTGGACGGCTGCACAGGTTCGGTCTCTTCCGTTTGCAGGAAGTCAGGCTGAGGTGAGGTCTTCTTGATGAACAAGGCCAGCACCAGTGCTACAACTGTCACCCAGGTAGCCACGGTAAATGCATGGGTAATCCCGTTGATCGTTGCGTCCTGTGTAAGCTTGAGCATAGCCGCCTTGTCGGTCTGGGATACAGACCCGCTCATCACGGCTTCTGTAATGTTGCTCTTCGTCCGGTTGGTCATCAGGCTGACGAACAGCGCCATGCCCAGTGCTCCCCCAACCGTCCGCAGGGTATTCGACATTGCCGTACCGTGTGAAGCCAGACGCTGCGGCAGCTGGTTCAGACCGGCGGTTACGATTGGCATCATCAGCATGGACATCCCGAACATCCGGGCCGTGTACGTCAGAATCAGGTGGGTATACGTAGTGGTATGGGTGATCTGGCTGAACTCCCAAGTAGTAATCGTTGTGATAATCAAGCCGATAACGGACAGCCATCTGGCGCCGATTTTATCAAAAATAATCCCCGTGATCGGAGACATTACGCCCATCAGGATTGCACCCGGCAGCAGCATCAGCCCCGATTCCATCGGTGTAAAGCCGCGGATTGTCTGCAGATAGATCGGCAGCAGGATCATCCCGGAATACAACGCCATCGTGACAATAATGTTGATAACAGTGGTCAATGAATACATATTGTACCGGAAAATGCGGAACTCCAGCAGCGGCTTGTCGGTTGTAAGCTCACGCCATACAAACAATGCCAAAGCTACAACACCCAGAATCAGGCAGGCATATACTGTCGCACTGTTCCAGCCGTCTGTTCCGGCATCACTGAAGCCGTACAGCAGTCCGCCAAAGCCAAGCGTGGACAGCACCACACCCATTTTATCCAGCCGGGGGGAAGTCAGCTTTCCGACATTCTGCATAGTCTTCATGCCAAGCAGGGTAGAAAAGATGGCCAGGGGAAGCACAATGTAGAACAGCACCCGCCAGGAATAGTTCTGAACCACCCAACCGGACAGCGTAGGTCCTACAGCCGGGGCGAAAATCATGGCGACCGCCATCAGCCCCATCGCTTTGCCGCGCTCTTCAATCGGGAAGATCCGCAGGAATACGATGTTCATCAGCGGCATCAGGATTCCTGCGCCGACAGCCTGAATCACTCTGCCGACCATAATCATTTCAAAGCCGGTCCCTATAGCACAGACCAGCGTTCCTATAGAAAATAGCATCATTGCGGTAGTAAATAATTGACGGGTAGTAAACTTCTCCACCAGATAGGCACTGATTGGAATAAGCACCCCGTTCACCAGCATAAATCCTGTTGTCAGCCATTGTGCCGTATTGGCGGCAATCTTGAGGTCCTCCATCATCTTGGGCAGTGCCACATTCATCAGTGTCTGATTCAGAAGCGCCACGAACGCGCCGATCAGGAGGGCCGCAATAATGGGACCTCTGCGTATCGTCTTCGACGGCGCAGCAGCGTTAGCAGTTATTGTGCTCATAGCTTGTTGTTCTCTCTCCCTTTTTCCAAAATTTTAATGATTTCCCGATGCAATCTAAGCAGTTCTTTGGCATCCTCCGCCGGAATGTTCGACAAGGGCTCCAGATGGCTTCGAAGCGATTGTTTGCTTCGCTCCCTGATCTCCCGGCCTTTGTCGGTCATGGCCAGCTTAAATATACGTCTGTCGCTCTCCGAGCGTTGTCTGGTTATCAGTCCAGCCTTCACCATCCGGTCAACCACACCGCTGGCAGCGCTGTTTCCCAAGTGCAGCAGATCCGCAAGCTCCGTAATTCCTACATCCGGGTGTACCTCCAACTTGCGCAAAACCATTAACTGCGTGGATGTAATGTTGAGCTTTTCTGCATCCTTCCACATAAGCTGCTGAAAATTATGGATTATGCAGCGGAATGAAGAAAAGATATCATCCAATTGCTGTTCCCTATCCTCCAACATTCATCGCCTCCACAAATTCCGTAAACTCATTAATACTTCGCATGCGAACTATTTTACTATTTACCTATTTATTCGTCAACCACTTGCTGAAACTTTCTGAAAAAATACTATGGCACCAAATCATATCCTTAGTGTGGGCCTCTGCCGTAAAACAGACACGCTTTAAAACCGACCAGCTTTGGGATTTTGTTATATAATTTAGGGCATAGCCTACATTAAAGCGGAAGCGGTGAGCCCTTTATGTCTCTTGACGCCCGGAAAATCTGGAACACCAACCACCAGCAATTGACGCGAATCATTACAAAGCCGGAAGAGCATGCTAATGCGGTGTCTCTTTTCCTGGAGCTGCATGACTGCCTGTACGCCTCGCACGGCGGCAACCCGGATCTGACCAATTATGAAGACGAGCTGCTAAAAAATCTCCGGGAGCAAACTATGCGCAGTTATCCGGTACATACGACTAACAGCAACAATTCGATCGTGTGGCACATATGGCACAGCGCCCGTATCGAGGATATTACGATGAATATCCTCACTGCGGATCGTGAGCAGATTCTTCATTCAGAACATTTTACGGATAAGCTCCATACCCCTGTTGTTCATTCCGGAAACGGGATGAGCGAACAGGAGATCGCTGAATTCAGCGCAGCTGTCGACATTGAAGCCCTGCTGGATTATCGTCAGGCTGTGGCTGCCGGCACACGATCCGTTATCGCCGGATTGCAGCCGGGGCAATTCCGCAACAAGCCCTGTTCAACCCAGATCAGCCGGATTTCTGCAGAAGGTGCAGTCAAGGAAACGGAGCAATGGCTGATTGACTATTGGGGAGGCAAAACCATTGCCGGCCTCGTACTGATGCCTGCCACAAGGCATAACTTTGTTCACCTGAATAAAGCTATGCGGATCAAGCTGAAGCTGCAAAAATAATTCCTCATCTCCTAATGAGCCTGCCTGCTTCATCCTTGGAGCATGGACTGCAAAATAAAAGAGCGTACCCCCGTCAGCTTAAGGGTACGCTCTTTGAATTTGACTAAACTGCAAGCTTACAGATCGCTTCTGATGCTTCCGGCCACTACAGGCTTTATTATACTGCCCTTTTTCACCTTTGCGGCAGAGGGGGGAGTGCTGCCCGCCAACCCGCTGGCGATGGACATCATCAGCTTGATCCGGTTCGCCTGGTTCACGACACTGACCCCGGCATCGTAATCAATGGCGGCAATGTTGGCGCCGGGATACAGATCCTTCAGCCCCTTAATCATTCCCCGTCCGGTAATATGATTCGGCAGACAGGCAAAAGGCTGGATACAAGCAATATTATTAACCCCGTTATCCAGCAGATCCATCATTTCTGCGGTCAGGAACCAGCCTTCGCCCATTTGATTGCCCACAGAGACCAGGCGGCTGGCCTTCTCGGCCAGTCCGTAAATATTCTCACGGCCTTTGGCCAGACCTGCTTCTTCCAGCGCCGCCTTGACCGGTTTGCGGTAAATTTCCAGATAGGAAATCAGCATGGGATTAAAGAAGCCCAGCTTTTTGCTTTTGCCGAACTGCTCGGCTTTGTAAATCGGATTGTAGACACAGTAGAAAATAAAGTCCAGGAAATCCGGCATAACCGCCTCGCCCCCCTCGGCCTCAATCATCTCTATGATGTGGTTGTTGGCGTCCGGGTGGAACTTGATCAGGATTTCACCGACAATCCCCACCTGCGGCTTCACGGTCTTAACCACAGGAAGCTGAACGAATTCGGCGACGATTTCGCGGGTCAGCCGTTTGTATTCCCGGAACGAAAAGGTCGAAAGACTGGACTTGCAGCGGTCCATCCCTTTGCGGAACAAGGCCTGTGCGCTTCCCGGGATCACTTCATACGGTCTGAAGCGGTGCAGCAGCCGCATCATGAGGTCGCCATAGCAGGCGGCTGCAATCAGCCGGTTAGCCAGCCTCAGGCTGATCCGGAACCCCGGCTGGTTCTCCATCCCGGAGGCATTCAGCGAAATTACCGGAATCTGCCCCAATCCGGAATCCTTCAGCGCCTTGCGCAAAAGCGAGATATAATTGGTTGCCCGGCAGCCGCCCCCGGTCTGCGACATGATTACAGCGGTCCGGTCCGGATCATAGTCTCCGCTCTTCAGGGCTGACAGCATCTGCCCGATCGTAACAATCGCCGGGTAGCAGGCATCATTGTTCACATACCGCAGGCCTTCCTCTGTCTCCTTCGGTCCGGTGCTTTCCAGGATTTTGAGCCGGTATCCGGCGTCCCGGAAGACGCGTTCGAACAGCTCAAAATGAATCGGAGACATTTGTGGTGCCAGAATGGTATAGGTCTCCTTCATTTCCTTCGTAAACGGCACGTTGGCCTGTGTTTTATAGAGGAGCTGCGGCTTCACATCCCCTTTTTCCCGCTCGCGCATAGCCGCAAGCAGCGACCGCAGACGGATGCGTGCCGCGCCCAAATTGCTGATCTCATCAATCTTGATCAAGGTGTATACCTTGTTGTTGCGCTCCAAAATTTCCTGAACCGCATCGCAGGTAATGGCATCAATGCCGCAGCCGAAGGAGGTCAGCTGTACCAGCTCCAGATCATTCCTGCTGGCGGCCAGACGGGCCGCACGGTACATCCGGGCATGGTAGGTCCACTGGTTGACCACGCCCACTTCCCCTTCACTGCGGTCCAGGTGGCAGACCGAATCCTCGGTCAGCACGGCCAGACCCATGCCCGTAATCATCTCGGCGATGCCGTGGTTAATTTCGGGATCTGCATGATAGGGATGGCCGCAGAGCAGAATGCCTTTGGTTTCGCTATGGGTAAGGAACTCCAGCGTTTCTTCGCCTTTGTTCCGCAGATCGGCTTTGGCCCGCTCAGCTTCGGCAAGTCCTGTCTGCACGGCAGCGGCAATCTCTTCCTTCGGGATATCTATGAAGGTCTTCACCAGAACCCGGGTCAGCGCCGGAATATCATCGAAGGTCAGGAACGGGCTTACGAGCGGAATATCTTTTTCCTTCAGTCCATCCATGTTGTTGCGGATCACTTCGGGATAAGAGGCCACCACCGGGCAGTTGAAGTGGTTCTGCGCCGCGTCATCTTCCTTCTTCTCATATACAACGGCCGGATAAAAGATGAAATCGACGCCTTTGCCAAGCAGGCTCTGCACATGGCCATGGGCCATCTTCGCCGGATAGCAGATGGATTCCGAAGGAATGGTGTCCATTCCGCTCTCATAGAGCTTCTTGCTGGATTTCGGAGACAGCACCGTCCGGTAGCACAGTGTGGTGAAAAAGGTATGCCAGAACGGATAGTTCTCGAACATGTTCATGGTCCGCGGAATGCCGACGGTCCCCCGCTCGGCCTGTTCCACAGGCAGCCCTTCATAATCAAAAAACCGTTCATATTTGTATTGCATCAGATTCGGCAGGTTATTCTTCTCTTTCTTGCCTCCGGCCCCGCGTTCACAGCGGTTGCCGGTGACATGGAAGCTCTTGTCGGGGAAGCGGCTGATCGTCAGCGCGCAGTTGTTGGCGCATAGTCTGCAGCGGCCCGGCGACACTTCATATTTGAAGGTTTCCAGTTCTTCGGGCCCCAAAAGGGTGCTGAACCCGTCAAGTCCGGCATGCTCTCTGGCAATCAGCGCACAGCCGTAGGCGCCCATCACACCGGCAATATCCGGTCGGACCACGATTCTTCCGGTCAGCAGCTCAAAAGCGCGAAGCACGGCTTCATTATAGAAGGTTCCCCCTTGGACAATGATGTTGCGCCCCAGATCGTCAGCGTTGCGGATTTTGATGACCTTCTGGAGCGCATTTTTGATGACCGAATACGCAAGCCCTGCCGACAGATCGGCCAGCGTAGCCCCTTCCTTCTGCACCTGCTTCACTTTGGAATTCATAAAAACCGTGCAGCGGGAGCCCAGATTGACCGGCTGAGCGGATTCCAGTGCCGCTGCGGCAAATTCCCCGATGCCGAGCTCCAGTGCGGACGCAAAGCTCTCCAGGAAGGAGCCGCAGCCCGCCGAGCAGGCTTCGTTCAGCATGAGGCTGTCGATGGCGCCGCCGCGGATCTTAATGCACTTCATATCCTGTCCGCCGATATCCAGAATGAAATCGACCTCCGGCATGAATTTGGAGGCTGCCTTGTAGTGCGCGACCGTCTCCACTTCGCCGCCGTCGGTACGCAGCGCCGCCTTGACCAGGCCTTCACCATAACCGGTTGCATATGCACCGGCAATATGGCAGCCTTCAGGCAGAATCCGGTAGATCTCCTTCAGGGCATCGCTCACGGACTGCAGGGGATTGCCTTTGTTGCTTCCATAAAAGGTATAGAGGATTTCATCCGCAGCGCCGGTAATCACCAGCTTGGTTGTGGTAGATCCGGCATCGATGCCGAGATAGCAAGGTCCCTGATAGGTATCCAGCTCCGAACGCGGAGCTGCCGCCTGGCTGTGGCGGAGGCGGAACTGCTCCAGCTCCTCCGGCGAGGCGAACAACGGCTGCAGCTCAGCATCCTCGGCACGGTCGGCCGAGAAGTCTACGGCATCCAGCCGGGCCATCCAGCCGGACAGCGGCAGAACCAGCGGATCGGTCTGCGCCAACGCTGAACCAATGGCGACAAAATACTGCGAGTGCTCCGGAAACAGCACATCGCTGTCACTGAGTCCAAGCGTCTCGGCAAACCGCTCCCGCAGCGCGGGCAGAAAGGTCAACGGCCCGCCAAGGAAGGCTACCCGGCCACGGATCGGGCGGCCGCAGGCCAAGCCGCTGATCGTCTGGTTCACAATGCTCTGAAAAATCGAAGCCGCCACATCCTCGCGGCGGGCGCCTTCATTGAGCAGCGGCTGGACATCGCTTTTGGCAAAGACGCCGCAGCGCGATGCAATAGGATAGATTCGTTCATGCTGCTCGGCAAGGACATTCAGACCCGCCGGGTCGGTCTGCAGCAGGGAAGCCATCTGGTCGATGAACGCTCCGGTGCCGCCCGCACAGGCCGTGTTCATCCGCTGCTCAATGCCTCCGCTAAGATATATAATCTTGGCGTCCTCGCCGCCCAGCTCGATAGCGGTATCGCACTGGGGGATCAGCTCGCTGATCGCCTTCGTGCAGGCGATGACCTCCTGCACAAACGGGACCTCGCCAAGCTTCGAGAGGGACAAGCCGGAGGAACCGCTTACAGTCAGAGCTGCCTCGCGATCCGGGAACCTGTCCCGCACATCCGACAGGAGGGAAAGCGCAGCTTTTTTTATATCGCTAAAATGTCTCACATAATCCTGATATACAATGACATCGCGTTCCATAACAACCAATTTGGCCGTAGTTGATCCGACGTCCAGCCCAATACGCAGCATCATCATGCCATTCATCACCATGCCTTGCTCCAAATTTGAAGTAATATGAGGCAACTATATCATGAGAGCGCCTTATGGAAGCTGTTAAAAATGTTACAGACATTTACAATTAGTTACCAGCATACTTATTTATTCATGATTTCTCCCAATAGTGCATCGACATGGCCCTTGACCCGGACTTTTCTCCATTCTTTGATCAGGATGCCCTGCTCATCAATGAGAAAGGTGGACCGCACAATGCCCATAAATTCTTTGCCGTACAGCTTTTTGAGCTGCCAGACTCCGAATAATTGGCTTACGGTATGGTCCTCATCAGAGAGCAGCGGAAACGGCAGACTGTTCTTCTCAATGAACTTCGCGTGGGAAGACAGGCTGTCCGGACTGATCCCCAGCACGACTGCATTGCCCCGGGCAATCGGGTCCCCGGCGTCACGGAAATCACAGGCCTCCTGCGTGCAGGCGGGCGTCATATTTTTCGGATAAAAATACAGCACCACCTTGCGGCCGCGGTAATCACTTAAGCTGATATTCTGTCCTGTGGAAGCAGGCAGGGTGAAATCCGGCACTTCTTGTCCGACCTTAAGTTCGTTCATTTATAGTTCGCTCCTTAATAATATGGATGAATATTCCGAAATTGCTTGTATACCTAAAAGAAATTATAATGTAGAGAATGTGAATGGGAAAGGAAGAACGAAATGCCACCAAGAAAGAAACGGCACGCAAAAGCCGGCAAGTCAAAGAAGAAACCGCTGCTCTGGACTCTGGCTATTATACTTTTCCTGATTATCGGCGGAATAGTCTATTATTTTGCAGAAATCTATAATCAGATGGACAACCTGCACAAGACCGGTGAAGACTCACCGTTTGCAGCAGTTCCCTCACCTTCAGCCGAAGCCGTTCAACCTCCCAAATGGGAAGGCACCGAACCGGTTAACATCCTGCTTATGGGTGTTGATGCGCGCGGGGTGAAGAAGGGTGAAGTTCCCCGCTCAGATACGATGCTGGTCGCCTCGCTTGACCCGGTCAAGAAGAAATTTTATGTATTCTCTATATTGCGTGATACCTATGTTTCTATTCCTGAGCATGGCAAAGAACGCATCAATACAGCGATAACCCACGGGCCCAATACGGCGATGCAGACCGTCAGCGAACTGCTTGGCATCCCGATTCAATATTATGTCTATACCGACTTTCAGGGCTTTATTAAGCTGGTGGATGCAGTTGGCGGCGTCGATTACGAGGTCGAGAAGGATATGGTGTATAAGACGAAGGCGGACGGCCCCGAATACGACATTGATCTGAAAAAAGGCTTCCAGCATCTCGACGGCAACATGGCGCTGCAATATGTGCGGTTCCGTCATGATGCCACTTCCGATTTCACCCGGACTGAACGTCAACGCGGCTTCCTTAAGGCCGTAGCAGACAAGGTCATCAGTACTACTGCCATTATCAAGCTGCCTACAATTCTATCCCAGGTTACGCCTTATATCGATACCAACCTGGACGTTAATGACATGTGGAAGCTGGCCACCGTAGGCTATGACAGCTCGATGGGCGGCAGTGCACAAATTCCGCCGATGAATCTGCTTACCGAAGAAAAAACCAGCGGCGGCTCGGCAGTGCTCGGTATCAGCAGCGAAGACAAGCTGAAAGAATTCGTTCAGGATACCCTGGCTGGTCCTGAGCCGTCTCCATCGCCGGATGCTTCTCCGGGCAGCAGTCCCTCGGCCAGCGCCGGGAGCAAATAAATCACTCATTATCAGCGGGAAATATAAGGATGCTTCACAGCGTGAACCGTTACCCATCCTTGTATCTTCAATAAAACCCATGCTTGGCATCAGGGCGGGCGAACAGCGGATGAATCCGGCGGTTCGCCTTTTCCCTTGTGCTACTATCATTGAAAGGATGATTAATTATGAACCGTTCCACTTCTGAACATTTGTATGAGGAAGCCCTGCAGCATATCGTCGGAGGCGTCAACAGCCCCTCCCGCTCCTTCAAAGCCGTTGGCGGCGGCGCTCCTGTCTTCATGAAACGCGCCGGAGGCTCCCGCTTCTGGGACGAAGACGGCAATGAATACATAGACTATCTGGCCGCCTATGGACCGATTATTACCGGCCATGCCCATCCCCATATTACGGCGGCGATTACAAAAGCAGCCGAAAACGGGCTGCTGTACGGAACGCCCACGCAGCTTGAGATCAAGCTGGCCAAGATGCTGAAAGAAGCCATCCCTTCGATGGATAAGGTACGCTTTGTCAACTCCGGCACCGAGGCCGTCATGACCACGATCCGTGTAGCACGCGCTTATACCAAGCGCAGTAAGATTGTCAAATTCGCCGGCTGTTACCACGGCCATTCCGACCTTGTTCTGGTAGCCGCAGGCTCAGGTCCTTCTACCCTCGGCATTCCTGACAGTGCCGGAGTACCTGCCAGCATCGCCCAGGAGGTCATCACGGTTCCCTTCAATGATCTGGGCGCGCTGCGTGAAGCGCTGGATAAATGGGGCGGGGATGTCGCAGCCGTAATGGTAGAGCCGATTGTCGGCAATTTCGGCATGGTCATGCCGCAGCCGGGCTTCCTCGAAGGGCTCTGCAAGCAGGCCCATGACAACGGATCACTGGTCATTTATGACGAAGTCATCACCGCTTTCCGTTTCCACTACGGTTCCACCCAAACCTATGCAGGCCTCGATCATCATGAGGACATCATCCCTGACCTGACCGCACTCGGCAAAATCATCGGGGGCGGCCTGCCGATTGGCGCTTACGGCGGCCGCAAGCATGTTATGGAGCAGGTTGCTCCGCTCGGCCCGGCCTATCAGGCCGGTACGATGGCAGGCAATCCGGCCTCCATCTCCGCAGGCATCGCCTGTCTGGAGGTGCTTGCAGCCGAAGGCGTCTATGACGAAATGGAGCGGCTGGCGATCCGCCTGACCGAAGGTCTGCAGGCATCCGCTGACCGCCATGGCATCCCGCTGACCATCAACCGGATCCGCGGCGCATTCTCCACCCATTTCTGCAAGCATCCGGTGACCAATTACGATGAAGCACAGGATACAGACGGTGAGCTGTTCGCCAGCTTCTTCCGCCACATGCTGAACCGCGGCATCAACCTGGCCCCGTCCAAATATGAAGCCTGGTTCCTGACCACGGCGCATACCGATGCCGATATTGACGCTACACTGGAAGCAGCGGAAGCCTCGTTCCGGGCCATGGCGGCGGAGAAATAATACTTCCGCAGGCAGCGGCGTGCATTTCATCTCGCTGAGACTCCTGAATTTTAAAAGCAAACCCACTGCGGATTCGCGCAGTGGGTTATTTTTGCGTTAACGCTCAGTATGGAGCTAGTGAAAGTCAATTTGCTTGTCCTGGTGAACCTCCATAAACCCTGCGGCAACTCCAAGTGGAAAAAGGGTAACTAATTTGCCCAAGCACCCTGTTCTCCTAAGATTAGGTGGAAAAAGGTTAACTAATTTTGCTCATTTCGCCCCTGACGAGGTAATTCGGCCTAATTAAGTATCCTTTTTCCACTTAAATCTCACGATTATTGATTTTGGGGAGAAATAAGTTCCCTTTTTCCAACTAGCGCTTGCTCAGCCCCTTCTTGGCAAGGACTAGCCGGAAATAGGTTATCCGATCCAACTGATTCCCACCTTTTCGGGTATTCTGCAACTCACACGCTGATCCTCCCTCAAACCACTGTCCCGCAAGACAGCGGCTGCGGACAATGGCTTAAGCACAAATGGCAGGCTTACCTGCTTACCTGCCTATCAGCTTATCTGCTTATCTGCTTATCTGATCATCTGCTTTTCTGCTCATAAAGACTGCGGATCTCCACGCCTTGGGGGAGCTTATAGGGATTCTCCTCATTGATCCGGTCGTAGAACATGATGCCGTCCAGATGATCGATTTCATGCTGGACTACAATAGCCTGATAGCCCCTGAACTTCATGACGACTTCCTTGCCGTCCATATTATAGCCTTTCACCTTCACGGATTCGTATCTCGGCACAAAGCCGTGCACCGGGCGGTCGACGGACAGGCAGCCTTCACTCTCCGGCAGATAGATCATGGCCACTGAATGGCTGATCACCTTCGGATTGACCCAGGCATGCTCCACCATGCTGCCCTTCTCATCTCTCAGGTACATTACGAACATCCGCTTCCGCAGTCCGATCTGATTCGCCGACAGCCCAACACCGGAGCGCAGCTTATATTTTGCGGAAACCTCGGGGTCCTGGCTGTTCTTCAGAAACTGCATCATGCACTGCAGCACCTCTTGATCCTCAGCCTGTAAAGGCATTTGAACAGGCTCCGCTACAGCCCGCAGCACTGAATCCCCCTCACGCACAATATCGTCCATGGTAATTATATATTCCGCCTTAAATTTTGCATTAGACAACAACATTCATCCACCTTTATATGCCGTACAGGCCGAATTTAATATTTCTCTTAGCTTATGCGCGTCTATGGATTAATGAAAGCCGTCCGAAGCTTGCTGCTGTAATTCACATCGAAGCCGAGACCGGTGGCGAGGGCGGCAAGCGGCAGATAGGTTTTATCCTCTTTGCCGACCTTTTGCAGAAATGCCGGTGTATCGATGGCTGCCGCCGCTCCGTTTACCTTGATCGTGGGGGAGCCGATCGTTATTACAACCGTTTTTCCGCCGTATACAATGGTCGCACTCTGGGTTTTATTGTCCCATTTCCCGGCGGCGCCCACAGCATTCAGGATATCCTTCAATGCCAGGAAGTTCTGCCCGTTCTTCAGAACCGGCTTGTTCGGCGTATTCAGCTCCACTCCCTTCACCACAATGGACATAGGTGCGGAAGCGGCTGTCCATGCGGAAACGGATGGAACCCGGTATTCTCCCCAATACGTTTCGGCGAAGACCCGGGCGATGGTTTCATACCCCAGCTGCGTTGGATGAAAATCCGCAGCTCCTGCGCTGATGATATGGGTCCGCGACGCTTCAACACCTGCAAAGGCCCCCGCCACATGGGCCACCTTCACCGGAGCATCCGGCTGATTCAGGCTGGCGGCCACGTTTTCCGCCGTTGCCGTGAACTGCTGGGCAGCGCTCATCAGCTTGGGATACGAGCTGCTCACCGCAATCTTGGGAGCGGGCTGATATTGGTCGGCCAGCACAATCGTGGCCTTACCATTGACCGCGCGAATGTTCTCAAGCGCGGCCTTCACATTGCTGCTGTAGCTTGCCAGAAGCTGATCCAGCTGAGCCTTGAAGGCCTCTTCCGTGAGATCTTTGGCCGTGAGCAGCAGACTGCTCACGTCATTCCCGCCAATGGTCAGCGTAACCAGGTCGGCCTCGCCAAGCTCAGTCTTGATCTGCGGAGTGAGCGCGGCAAATTGGTTGATCCGCGGATCAGGTAGACCTGCCTGAATCCCGTCGGCTGCGGTAACTGCCCCCTCTTTAATTGCTGCCGTATAATTCAGCAGCCCCGCTGTAGTAAGTCCCAGAATACCATAGTTGCTAAGAGCGCTTCTGCCATGATACCAGCCTTGCTCCAGCAGCCGCTCCGCATATCCGTAAGGCTTCACGTTCGGATCGGTCATCCCCGGCTCATAGCCCGCTGTGATGGAATCCCCCAGTGCTACGATGCGAAAAACATCCTGCTCCGGACTTTGTGCTGTTGCGGCGGCTTCAGCTGCATTAGCAGAGCCGGCTCCTGCACTGATCAACAATGTGAACAGCAGCAGGCTGCTTGTGCCAGCTGCGTACATTTTTTTCCATGCTTTCAGCATCGTATCCCTCCCAAATTGGTATAATTCCATTCTATCATCCAGTCTGCCTATACAAAAGAGCGGCTTCCCGTTATTCGGAAGCCGCTCCTGGCAGGAATCAAAATGATATCTAAGAGTTATCTCTATCCGCAGAACCTTGATCTTTCTTCGCCCGTTCCAGATATTTATCATATCTGTCATCCAGCTCATGGCCTATTTTACGGTAGCGCAGCGTTTCTTCCACAATCGGATCAAGTGTGGTCTGAATACGAATCTCATACTTGGGCGAGATTTGGCGGATCTCCTTGGCGGTCCGGTCGGCCTCCTCCATCTCGCCATCCTCCAGGAGTTCGCTCAGCTTGCGCTCCAGATCATCTTTTTCACTCATGCTTGCTTGCCGCCCTCCTTATTTGTTGTATCCCGTTGCTTCGGCTTCGGCAAGCGAGGCTACCAGGAAATCATGGATCCGCCCGTTGCTCGCCACCACATGACGGGTGCCAATATCATAGGGATTGCCCAGCGTATCCGTCACCTTGCCTCCGGATTCCAGTACCAGCAGCACGCCGGCCGCACAGTCCCACGGACTTAGGCCGACTTCCCAATAACCGTCTACCCGGCCTGCTGCCACATAGGCGAGATGCAGAGCGGCAGAGCCGCCGGCACGGACACCCCGGATCTGCGGCAAAATCTGCTGCAGTCCGGCCATATTCGCCGGCTGTGCGAAGGTACGGTCCGGAGGGAAGCCCATCGCCACGAGACTGCTTCCCGGGTCCGCTTCGGCAGACACGGAAGTAGGAATCCCATGCATATAGGCGCCTTTGCCCTTCTCAGCCACGAACATCTCATCGCGGATAGGGTCATAGATAACGCCCACGGTCAGCTCACCCTTGACTACCAAGGCTATGGAGACACAATAAAAAGGAAAGCCGTGTACAAAATTGGTCGTCCCGTCAATCGGATCAACAATCCATAAATACTCATGCTTCCGTCCTTCTTCCAGGGCGGCAGTCAAAGCGTCAGCTCCTGGCTGAACGCTTTCTTCCCCGAGAATCGCATGGTCGGGATAATGGGTCAGGATCAGCCGGCGGATCATCTGCTCCACGCCTTTGTCCACTTCTGTGACCAGATCCTGGGCTGAAGTCTTGCTGCCCAGCTCCTTCACATGGCCCTGTCTGTTCTTGATCCATTCCCCCGCTTTGGCAGCGGCATTGATCGCTGCAGCAGTATGCCCTTTACTGGTAACAACGTAAGGCTCCCGGTCGTTCCGGTTATCAGAATTTGTAGGATTCATATCTTCACTCCGCTTTCTTGAGCATAATTGTTTCCATATGTAGAACAAGGTGCACTCTTTGGAATCAGAGCGGCATCCCCCAATCGGCCAGACCAAGTGCTATCAGAGCGCCGGCCTTGCGTTTGCTCAACTTTCATTCAACGTACCCTATTTAAGGAGACTAATCAAGTCGGAGGTTAGCCCGTTTTCCGCTTCTAGCACCGGGTTATCCAGGGTTTATGGTTCTATATTGACGCTTGCCCCATCTAGTACCGTTATTCCGTTCCCGGCTTCGGCAAGCTCCTTCAGCGCCTCCATCAGACCAAACAGCGCTCCGTCCTTCGCCTTCGCTTCAATCATCGCATCCACGGCCGGAGTGTCCGCCGCGATACGTTTAAGAAAAGCCAGCAGCGGTGCAGGCTCCACACCATCAGCATGGCTGCGCGGGTCGGACGGGTTGCGCGGACTGGACACGTGAATCTTCGGGGGCAGTGTTTCACCGGGGAGCACATCCTTCAGCGCCAGTGGAGTCTGCCAGGTCTTCATAATCTCCGGCCACAGCTCCCAGGGAAGTTCGCCTTCATTATTCACCCACTGATGATGAATATCCAGCACCATGGGGACTCCCAGCCTCCGGCAGACTTCAAGCGTCTCCGGGGCATTGAACGTCTTGTCATCGTTCTCCAGCGTCGTCCGCTCCTGCAGTTCCAGCGGCAATTCCGCAAAATGCTCCAAAAAGCGCGCTGCAGCCGCAGGCTTGTCTCCATACGCGCCGCCGATATGAATGTTGTTCTTGGCGGTTGCCGGCAAATCCATGGCATTCAGCATATCCACATGATGCTGCAAATCCCGGACTGAACTGGCCAGCACCTCTGGCCGGGGAGTACTAAGTACTGTAAAGTGGTCGGGGTGAAAAGAAACCCGCAGCCCGTGCTTTTTCACATAGCTGCCTACTTCGGCAAAATCCGCAGCCAATGCGGCAAAGGGATTCCAGTCCTGCAAATCGGGATGCGTCGCCAGCGGAATCAGCTTGGAGGTTAGGCGGTATACACGGATATCCGAGCCGACATTATGCTTAAGCAGACGCAGCGTGTTGTGAAGATTGCCGCGGGCGATGGTCTCCAGCCGCCGAAGTCCGGCTTCCCGGTCATTCAGCTTGTTGAAGCTGGCCATAGTCATGGTCTTGGAGGGCGAGCAGTCCGGGATAACCGTGGACATGGCTACATAGCCAAACCGGACAATCATCCTTCTTCTCCAAAAAACATCTCATAGGCCAGCGCCGTCTGCACCCGTGATTCTTCCTCATTCAGCTTGCGCACCAAATCCATCTCGACAGCTGTCACCTCGTTGCCCTGGAAATTAATTTCCGCGATGGATGCCGAAATTTTGACAATGGCTATTGCCACATTCTCCGGTGTGTAGGCGATGACCTTCTGGCCGGTCGGATACACGCGGAAGCCCTTCTTTACCATTTTGGTGCGGCCGTATTCCAGCAGCTCGTACAGCTCCTGCTCATTCTTGAATTTGCATACGGAATTGAATTCGGACTGAAATCCCATGGTTCTCTCTCCTTCCCGGCCGGAATGATCCCGCCGCTCGCCAAATGTTATTCGTTGTCGTACTTCAGACCCTGCTTGAAATGGTAACGCTCCAGCGCCAGCTCAATCATGCGGTCCAGCAGTGCCTGATAAGATATGCCGGTCTCGCGCCAGAGCAGCGGATACATACTGTAAGGTGTGAACCCGGGCATTGTATTCACTTCATTAATGAGAATCTTTCCATCGGATTTGCGCAGAAAAAAGTCGGCACGCGTAATGCCGCTGCCCTCAATCGCCCGGAACGCCTGAATCGCCGACTCCCGCAGACGGTCAGCCACCTCAGGGTCCACAGGAGCCGGAATCAGCATCTGCGATTTGCCGTCGGTGTATTTTGCCGCATAATCATAATATTCACCAGAAGAGACGATTTCACCCGGAACCGAAGCCTCAGGCTCCTCATTGCCGAGCACACTGACTTCAACCTCGCGCGCATCGACAAATTCCTCAATAATGACCTTGGTATCATAGCGGAAGGCCACCTCCACCGCCTTAATCAGGCTCTCCTTATCCACAGCTTTGGAAATGCCTACACTGGAGCCCAGATTGGCTGGCTTAACAAATACCGGATAGCCCAGCTTATCCTCCAGGCTGATGATCAGCTCATGTTTTTTGCGTTTCCAGGCACTGATATTGAAATAGCAGTATTCACATTGATCCAGCCCGGCCTCTCCGAACAGCTTCTTCATGACTACTTTATCCATGCCTGCGGATGATGCCAGCACGCCTGCACCGATATAAGGGATATTAGCCATTTCGAACAAGCCCTGAATCGTTCCGTCTTCTCCGTTGGTGCCATGCAGCAGCGGGAACATCACATCAATCAGCTGGTCACCGCCGGTCAGTCCGCTGAATACCGCATTTAACGCCATGCTCATATCCCCTGCTTCGCCGCCCAGCTTCAGTTCCTCGATGGTTCCAAAAGGGGCCTCCAACGCCGCTCCGACCTTCCAGAGCCCCTGCTTGGAAATATAAAAAGGTATAATCTCATATTTCGCGTAGTCAAAAGCGTTCATAACTGCAAATGCCGTCTGCAGCGATACCTCGTGCTCTCCGGATTTGCCGCCGTACACCAGTCCTACGGTTAATTTTGTATCCCCCATGCCCTAACCTCTTTCTGATTTATAAGTAGTCGTTTATGTGGAAAAAACGGTAGGCCGTTCTGTCGGTCCATGCATAGGAATCGCGGTAATCCCAAAACCGGTGCCGGCTGCTGACCGTCCGCGCATTCACCAGCGGCTGCCCAGCCGCATCAAAAGCGGTAACAATCGTGCTGTGCTGATAATGGCCGTTGCCGTCCCAATCGTACAGGATAATGTCACCAAGCATTAGCTGATCCGCCCGTTCCACCGCCTCGGCCCGGAGTCCGCTGCTGCGGTCTGCACCCAAATAACGCTGCAGACTGTCCGACACGGCCCAGCTGAAGCTCCACCATTCCTGCGCGCCGTTGTAGCCTTTGTACCACCAGCCCGTTTCTCTTTTACCAGTATAGTTGATAGGCGCCCCCCCTGCAAAGAGACATTGGGACACATAATTGGTGCAGTCCACCTCAAACACTTCGAACTCCGGATTGCCGTCTTTCCACCACCGGTCTGCATAGGCTGCAGCGTCTTCGCGGCGGTAGCGCACCTCTTTGCTGCCGGTAATGCCGCGGAGAATATTCTTGTTAAGCAGCGGCTGCGACGGCTGCGGGACAGGGAGCGACTCCCCCCATTTGGACAGCCGCAGCGCCGGTTCCCCTCCTGCCACTCTGCGCATTGAATTCCGCTCCGGCACACTGCGCTCTACAGCGGCAATTTCCCAGGTACTCCCTTCAAGGACAAAAGTCAGCCGCTCCGCTTCAATGACATCCTCGCGGTGAGTGATGCCGCCCTTCTCGTAGTACAGCGCACTGTGCAGCGCTACATCCGCCACCACCTCGGACGGGTTCTGCCGGACGGTCCGGAGTGTGCGGACGCCCGTCTCCGAACGCAGCGGTGTAATGCCGCGCCGCTCATACCACTGTGCGAGCCGCCGGGAGCGTTCGCCCTGCTCCAGCAGGAACCGCGGGTCCCTGACCGTGCTGCGCTGCTGCTCGGCACCGGGCGCCACCCGCCCCTTGTTCACTTGATCTACATATACATACAGACTTTGCTTCCATTGCTGCTCCATTCCATTGATCGCCCCTTCATCCCTGTTTGGCTGCTGTTCTATGTATATGAGGAAATCCTCGCAGCTATACAGCTAGAAATTAAGAAGGAACGTTTTGGGCTTGGTGCGATGACGGGGTTAATACAACTCATCTTAGGTAATGAGTAGGCTATTGCAGCCTACTTAATTGAAAACCCAACTGTTGTCGACTATCCTCCCCTTACTATTAGGTCGAATTGTGGTGTCGGGCTTCTGCAGGGTTTGGTGTTTAGTATTTCGGGTGAGGAATGAAATCATTAGCACAATTGATGAGAAGGAGTGTTGAAAAAAACAGAGCATGCAAATGTGCACGCCGAAGTATTGGAAAAGCCATGGAACAAATCCATCGTTCTCGGCCTGCCCACTTCTGGCTGGATCAGAGGTATTTTTACCTCTCATTTGGCTCAGTAGCCGAATTCCGCCGGAATCAGAGGTATTTTTACCTCTCATTTGGCTCAGTAGCCCAATTCCGCCGAAATCAGAGGCACTTTTACCTCTCATTTGGCTCAGTTGCCCAATTCCGCCGAAATCAAAGGTATTTTTACCTCTCATTTGGCTCAGCAGCCGAATTCTGCCGAAATCAGAGGTACTTTTACCTCTCATTTACCTCAGTAGCCCAATTCCGCCGAAATCAGAGGTACTTTTACCTCTCATTTACCTCAGCAGCCAAATTCTCCGAAATCAAAGGTACTTTATCCTCGCGGGCGCTCCAGCCAATCCTCATTTTACCAAGCGCCAAACCTACATCCCGCCGGGAAATTCGGGCGTTCCAACGGCAAAAAAAACTTTACTCCCCCCATTGTAAACGTTATACTTGAGTTATATAAAATATTGAAATGTAGTTTCATTAGATGAAACAAGGAGGCGCATATATGCCAAGCAAGGACCATTTTTCGCTGGCCCGCACCCTGGAGTCAGGCGGCAAAAGCTATCGCTACTATCATCTTAACTCCCTAGAAGAGCAAGGCGCAGGCGACATTTCCTCCCTGCCGTTTTCCATCAAAGTATTGCTTGAGGCCGCTGTCCGCCAATACGACGGACGGGCGATTACCGAAGAACACGTGAAGCAGCTGGCCGGCTGGTCAGGCGGCATTGACCGCAACAAAGAAATTCCCTTCATCCCGGCCCGGATCGTGCTGCAGGATTTCACCGGCGTACCGGTGGTTGTCGATCTGGCAGCCATGCGCGATACCGTCAAGAAAGCCGGCGGCGATCCGAAGAAGATCAATCCGCTCGTCCCGGTAGACCTGGTTATTGACCACTCGGTTATGGTCGATGCTTTTGGTACCGCAGACGCGCTTGAATACAATATGAACGTAGAGTTCGAACGCAACGAAGAACGCTACCGCTTCCTGCGCTGGGCACAGACAGCCTTCAACAATTTCCGCGCCGTTCCACCGGCAACCGGAATTGTGCACCAGGTTAACCTGGAGTATCTGGCCTCTGTGGCAGCCACCAAAACAAGTGACGGTGAAACTGTAGTATACCCGGATTCCCTGGTCGGAACCGATTCCCATACAACGATGATTAACGGCCTCGGGGTAGTAGGCTGGGGCGTTGGCGGCATCGAGGCGGAAGCGGGGATGCTGGGGCAGCCGCTTTATTTTGTGACACCGGATGTGGTGGGCTTCAAGCTTACAGGCAGTCTGGTTGAAGGGGCTACCGCAACGGATCTGGCGCTGACCGTCACCCAAATGCTGCGCAAAAAAGGCGTAGTCGGCAAATTTGTCGAATTCTACGGACCGGGTCTGGCTAACATCAGCCTGGCGGACCGCGCGACAGTGGCTAATATGGCTCCCGAATACGGGGCGACCATCGGTTTCTTCCCTGTGGATGACGAGACGCTTGCCTATCTGCGCAGCACCGGCCGTCCGGATGAGCTTGTAGAGCTGGTTGGAGACTACTATAAGGCACAGGGAATGTTCCGCACCTCGGATACACCGGACCCGACCTTCACTGATACCATTGAGCTTGACCTTGCTTCGGTGGTTCCAAGCCTTGCCGGACCGAAACGTCCGCAGGACCGGGTTGAGCTGACGCACATGAAAGAAAACTTCGAAGGGATTATCCGCACACCGGTCGACAAGGGCGGCTATGGCCTGAGCGATGATAAAATCAACGAGGTTGTAGAAGTACAGCATAAGAACGGGACCACCAGCAAGCTCAGCACAGGTGCGGTTGTGATTGCAGCCATTACGAGCTGTACCAACACCTCCAACCCAAGTGTAATGCTGGGAGCCGGCCTGCTGGCCAAGAAGGCGGTAGAACGCGGACTGACCAAACCCGGATATGTAAAAAGCAGTCTCACGCCAGGCTCGCTGGTGGTTACCGAATACCTGGAAAAAGCCGATCTGCTGAAGCCGCTGGAAGCGCTCGGCTTCTATCTGGCCGGTTACGGCTGTGCCACCTGTATCGGCAACTCCGGCCCGCTGCCGGATGAAGTCAGCCAGGCGATTACAGACAATGATATGACAGTAGCTGCTGTAATATCCGGGAACCGGAACTTTGAAGGCCGGGTGCATGCCCAGGTCAAAGCAAATTACCTGGCGTCCCCGCCGCTTGTCGTAGCTTATGCGCTGGCGGGCACGGTCAACATTGATCTGAAGACGGAGCCGCTGGGCTATGATCCGCAAGGCGAGCCTGTATACCTTGCCGATATCTGGCCAACCTCCGCGGAAATCCGCGAAGCCATCGGCCTCTCCCTGAGTCCGGAGATGTTCCGCCGCAAATATGAGAATGTATTTACGGCCAACGAACGCTGGAACTCCATTCCAGTGCCGGAAGGCGAGCTGTACGAATGGGATGACAACTCTACGTATATCCAGAACCCGCCGTTCTTTGAGAATCTGGCAGACGGTGTCGGCGATATCAAGGACATCCGCAATGCCCGCGTACTCGCGCTGCTTGCCGATTCCGTAACTACCGACCACATCTCGCCAGCGGGCAATATCTCGACCTCCGGCCCTGCCGGTGAATATCTGCGCAGCCACGGCGTGGAACGTGCAGACTTCAACTCCTACGGCTCACGCCGCGGGAACCATGAAGTGATGATGCGCGGCACGTTTGCGAATATCCGTATCCGCAACGCGGTCGCTCCGGGAACGGAAGGCGGAGTCACCACCTTCCTGCCGAGCGAAGAAGTGATGTCGATCTATGATGCGTCCATGCTGTACCAATCCGCAGGCCAGAATCTGATCGTCATCGCCGGCAAGGAATACGGCACCGGCAGCTCGCGCGACTGGGCAGCCAAAGGCACACTCCTGCTGGGCGTCAAAGCTGTTATCGCCGAGAGCTTCGAGCGGATTCACCGCAGCAATCTCGTCGGCATGGGCGTACTTCCGCTGCAATTCCAGGAAGGCCATGGCTGGAGCAGCCTGGGCCTGACCGGACGCGAGACCTTCAACATCACCGGACTTGGCAACGATGTTCAGCCGGGTCAGGAACTGACTGTCACGGCGACCCGCGAAGACGGCACCCAGTTCGAGTTCCCGGTTACTGCCCGCCTTGACAGCACCGTTGATATTGATTACTACCGGAATGGCGGCATTCTGCAGACCGTTCTCCGCCAGATGCTGGCTGATGCTGCCACATCGGATTCAGCGCTGCCGGTAGAATAATTCTTTGGGAAAAACCGGATTACCGGTTCGTGTCTCTGGTAATCCGGTGCCATCCTGAAGCAAACAGCCTCCAATCACTCCCTGCGGGATGATTGGAGGCTGTTTGCTGTATAACTTGCTGTATAATTGACTTTATAGTTTGCCACACTGCAATGCAAGAAGAATCCACAACAAACGCTAAATCTCAAGCCCCTCTGAATTCAGGATTCTTTTATAGATAAGGGCAATAATCTGCGAACGGTCTGTCACGTTCATCTTATTGAAAATACGGCTCAAGTGATTTTTGACCGTATGTTCACTGATGAATAATGCAGAAGCAATTTCCTTATTGGTCTTGCCGAGGATAATCAGCTCCAGCACCTCTTCTTCGCGGGGTGAGATTCCCCACTCTTCCTTAGGCGACTTAAGGGCTGCGTTGTTCAGGAGCTTGCCAGGCGAGAATGCCTGCTCCTGCTGCTGTTCCCCGGACCGGCTGAGCATGAACGACTGGAATGACGCGAGCAGTTCCGCATCGATTGCCGCCTGTACATTACAAACCATCTTAAATCTCGAGGGATCAAGCCATTTCTCCCTGCTGTCTTCCAGCGGCTCTCCCTGCTCCTGCTCACCCGCATGATGCAGTACAAGAGCAAGTACCCGCGCCCCAATGGAGAGTAAAGGTTTCTCGATATCAAAATAAAAAGCAGACAACTGGTCCACCTGCTTCAGCAGCAGGATCTCTTCGGTAAAGAAGTCATATTCAACCAGCAGCTCCAGCTGAAAAGGGGCCAGCAGACAGCTGCGTTTAAGCCGTTCAGAATCGCTTTCCGGGATACCCAGATAACGCCCAAAATCATACGCCAGCCCGGAAGCGTCCTGCGAAACACGATGCAGCCCGGGATAGTTGTCCTGCAGAATATAGCGGAGATTATTCAAAAAAACGCCAGCATTCTTATCGTGCCTGCAGTCTTTTTCCAGAAGACGGATGGCCGTCGCAGCCAGGGTGGCGATGCATTCCGTAAATGCCCGCCATTCCCCCGCTTCGGTGCGCTGACGGAACCCGACGGACAAGATGCCCTTGAATGCATTTTCGGCAATCAGCGGACATTCCAGCAAAAAGCGCTCGCCTGCGGCTTCATTGATGATGGAGGCGGAGAGAAAGGCCTGCGGAGAATACCGCTCCCCCAGATCCTTCACATACAACCGTTCTCCCTCTCCAGTCCAGCCTCTGGAGTAATATGTACTCTCAGCATCTTCTTGGTTCTGAAAAAAGACAAGCACCGGCGAAGGCGAAAAAGGCATACTCATCATGGTATCGAGCAGCACGCTGCCCAATTCCTTATAGGAGGTGACCTGAGGCAGCAGCCGCACGGCTTCCTTCAGCCGGAGAGTTCCTTCTTTGCGCAGCTCTTCCCGCCGCATCAGCTTCTCACCTCTGTCCGAAAGCCCCACCAGGGAGGCAACAAGCTGTTCCTCAAGGTCGTAGCTTTGCACCTGTTCGTTTTTGCTGAACCCTACCGCCAGCAGAAGCGCTCTCCGGCCGCCATAGATCATGGCCGGGTAGCAGGACAAATATTCCGGTTGCGGAAGGCCGCACTTTGTGAAGAACAAGGACCTCGGGTCTTGTGCAGTGGTTCTCCAGTGCCTCGGCTCTTTGCCAAGGACCGCCTGTCCCAGATACCCGTCGCCTTGCTGAAAAACAGCATTCAGCAGCTGAGGCGCCCCTTTTCCAGCGGCATAATCCACCTGGAATCTGCCATCCTCATTCTCTTTGGCAAAAGCGTACAAGTCCCCGGCCGAGGCGCTTGCGGCCAGCTGCTGCAGAACCTCCTGAACCTTGAGGTAGTCCTTCTCCAGACCTGTTAAGAGCCGGGAGGTCATTTCTCCAATCCTCGGCATTCCCGAAGTGGCCGCACAACCGGATAGCAATTTACTGAGGATACGGCCCAGCACCGCAATCTTTTCCCGTACCTCGTCAACACGTTCCAAGCTAAGCTCAGGTTGGGCAAGCAATTCTTTCTTCAACTGTTCAAAGGCAGGATGATTTTTCATTTTCGCTTCAAAAGCAGGCATGATCAGCGCTTTGGTGCCCTCTTCCATATAGACGCCCGCCCATAGATAATAGGTCTGTCCATAACCCGGGAACAGCGGGATAATAACGTATTTTAATCCGGCAATCCATTCCTCCAGAATGACAGGATGCGACAAAGAACCCAATCTACGCAGGGTAGGCCTAAAGGGGTGGTCCAGGTTTTGCAGAGAAGTCAGAAGGATCTCATAAAACGTTCCGGTGGCCACGGGACGGGTAAAAACATTCCCTTCCTGATCCGTAAGCACGATAGCCTGTCCGGTGGCCTTGCCGAACGTTTCCTGGACCTGCTCCATCTCCTCCATTAATGAATCGGGTAGTACAGTAGCCATCCTATCACCCCATGCCCCGGAATTAACCATAATTACCTATAGATAATGACTGTATAGCTTTCACTTACTAATTACCCCCTAAATCGACTATATAACGAACCTTAATACATTAGCCCATCATCAGGCCCATTTCTGCGGCGTTTTCAGCCAATACCACGGCATAATCCTCCAGCATCTCCCGCGAGAGCCGGCTGACTGGCCCCGACAGCGAAAGCGCAGCGGTCACCTTTCCCGCCCGTCCGACAATAGGCACAGCCACCGCTGCCGCACCCGGCTCCCGTTCCTCGAAGCTTGTCGCATAACCCCGGCGGGTAATCTCCTGCAGCTGCTCCAAATATACGCCTTTATCCACGGCCTCCGGCCAGTTCGGATCGGCCAGCAGACGGGCCTGAACCTCATGGGGAGCATAGGCTGCCAGTACCTTGCTCGAAGCGCCTACCGAAAGCGGCAGCCGGGCACCAATCTGTGCGACCCGGCGAATCGCCTGGCGGCTCTGCACAGCCTGGATGCGTACACGCTCCAGATCATCGCGCAGATACAGGCTGACCGTTTCTCCGAGCCGGTCACGCAGCTTCTCCATCGCCGGAAGCAGCAGCGCCGCCGGTTCATCCAGGGTTGGCAGATGCGTGGACAGCTCCCAGATACGGATACCCAGGCGGTATTTCTCCGTGGCTTCATTGCGCAGAAGGAACCCTTTTTCCTCCAGCGTGGTCAGCAGGCGGTGCACCGTGCTTTTGTGCAGACTGATCTTGGAGGCAATCTCGGTCAGGCTCAGATCACTTTCCTGTGTAAAACACAGTAATATATCCAGCGCCCGTTCTACCGCACGTACAGTCAGTTTACGGTCCTCCACTGCAATCTCCCCTTCAACTGTTTCATTAAATGAAACCCGGTTACATTTATAAGATAACCAACTCTATCTTAGAGCAAATGCCCCGGCAAAGTCCAGCAGTTTCGGAGAGCGGAAAAGAATGGGCCGCACTTTACAGTTGCGTTACAAAAGCGGCTAATTCATTGACTTTGTAAGATCATAAACATACGATTAAACATATGAATTATATTTCCGGACTAATCTAGGAGGGGACCCTATGGATTTGGCAACCACGCATACCGGAACGCCGGTCTCCCGCATGCCCGATGAGCACAAACCAAGTGCTGCGCCCAAGCTTTCACTGCGGATGATTCGCGTTAAACATATTATTGTTGCTTTGCTGCTGTCCGTTTTTTTCTTTTTTGTCTTCTGCTTCATCGCACTGCACGGTTATATCGCCTGGGTGCTGTCCAACCCTACAGTGGCCCCGCTGTACTCCAATCCGTCACTGGCCAAAGGACTGGATTATGAGGATATCACCTTTCCGGCGCTGGACGGCAGCCGCATGATGCAGGGCTGGTACATCCCGTCCAAGGGCTCGGCCAAAACAATCGTGTTCAGCCACGGTTATGGCGCCAACCGCGAGGAAACCTGGGTCCCGATGTACGATCTGGCCCATTATGCGCACAGCCTTAATTTTAACGTAGTCATGTTTGACTACGGCTTCGCTTCCAAGACCAACAAGGATATCGCCACCGGCGGCAAAAAAGAATCCCAGCAGCTCCTTGGCGCCATTAAGTATGCCAAGGAGCAAGGAGCCAAAGAGATCGTGGTCTGGGGCTTCTCGATGGGGGCGGGTACCGCTCTGCAGGCGGGACTTGTCACCAAAGATGTCGATGCTATGATTCTCGACAGCACCTTCCTGCTTGAGCCGGATACGCTGTACCATAACATCAAGCAGAACATCGATCTGCCCCGCCAGCCCTCCCTGGAAATTATGGAATTGCTCTTTCCGGTGCTGAACGGCACAGGCTTGAACCAGATTCCTTATTCCAAGGTCAAGGCCGAGGATTACCCTTTCCCTACCCTCTTTCTGCACGGCACCAATGATGACAAGGCTCCTTACCCCATTGCCGAAGAACTAGCGGCTAATCAGAGCAACCCGTACTCGGATTCCTGGATCGTGAAGGACAGCCATCATGAACTGCTGTTCCGCGAGCATCCGCGCGAGTATCTGCGGCGCGTGTCCGCTTTTCTGGGCAATGTGCAGCTGGCCAAAGCCAAGTAGAACAGACGCGTATATCTCAAGTTCGTGTGGTAGCATTTAAGCAGGTTCTGAAACGGCTTAACCGCCTTGTTGGGAACCTGTTTTTTATATGCGCGGAAGCGGAAGCTGAATCTTAATCTAGCTTTTCATAAGGAATTTTAAGTAAGACTTGAGTTCCTTTTCCGGGAATACTGTGAATCGTCAGTCCATACTGTTCGCCGTACATTACAACTGCCCGGTCATTTACATTTTTTAGTCCGTAGCCTTTAGATTGAGATTTAAGCAAGAGAGCAAGCCGCTCCTGCTCCACTCCGATTCCATTGTCAGTGATCAGAAAAACTATACTTTGATCTTCTTTTTTACCTGAGAGATGTATGATTCCACCGCCGTCTTCCCGGTTTTCAATTCCATGAATGATCGCATTTTCGATTAAAGGCTGGAGCATTAAATTGGGCATACGGCAGGAAAGAATGGAATCATCAATCTGATAGTCGATCTCGAAACTGTTGCTGTGCATAATCAACTGGATATTAATATAGGACTGGACATTAAGAATTTCGTCCGAAACCAGTATAAGATTCTCCCCTTTATTAAGCGTAGTACGATAAAAGGTAGATAAAAGCTGTGCCATTTCACTAATATCCGTCGCATGGATCCGAAGTGCTCTCCAATTTATTAATGACAGGGAATTGTAGAGAAAATGAGGATTGATTTGCGCCTGCAGAGCTTTCATTTCGTATTCCTTGCGCGCGATTTCTCCCACATATACCGTATCAATCAGCGTCTTGGTTCTTCCCAGCATACTTCCAAACCCCCGGATCAGATCTCCAATTTCATCTTTAGAATCGCTAAAGACTTTAACCTCTAAATTCCCTTCTCCTATAAGTTTCATATTTTTGTGCAGGCGGTGGATAGGCAGCATAATCTTCCGGGAAAAGAGTGTGCCCGCCACAACGACTGCAGCGATGCAGGCGGCAATCATCAACAGGACGGTCAAAGCAATCCACCACGCGGATTTAGTGATCAGGCTTGTCGGCTTATACAAATATACTTTCCATCCTGTAATCGGGATCGAAGATTGCAGAACTGTGTAGTTCTTTCCACTCCAATGAAGCTCATCATCTGTCTTATCGGAAACGGGGATACCTGAATTTTTGCGGTCAGTGCCCGATGAGTAGATAGAATTTCCGTTGGAGTCCGTTATGAATATCTCTGCCCCATGAGATTCGAGCGGTTCAAACGTTGTAAATAGCGCATCATAGTCTACAAGTGCAAACAGAATGTTATCTTTGGGATTTTCTTGTTTCGTGCTGAGGATACGCCGGACACTATATACACTCTTCCCGCTGGAAAACCAAAGGACATCAACCGAATTCATTACAAGCGGATACCATGAGGCTTCTTTGATTTCATCGATAGGTCTTACTGTGTTACCATGTGGAGGCAGATTTGTTCCGGTATACAGGATGATTTGTTTTACCCCGGTGTTTAAGTACCGCGCTGTAAAAAAATTCTGATCGATTACGTTATTTAACTGGTCATACATTTCATACGCACTGGTATACGTGGTGTTGGAGGCATTCACAATCTCCTGGTTAAAGCTCAGAAAATTCATTACTTTATTGTAGACATCCAGCTGGTTGTTTACAGCCAGGACGCTTTGTTTTAATGTGGCATTCAGATCGGCTTTTGACTGCTGCACTAAGAGCGATCTGGTTTCTGAGAAGCAAAAACTTCCGAGAACAATAACAGGAATCATGCTGACCAGCAAAAATGAAAGCTTTATTTTAGTCTGAAATCTGAAGTCTCTGATTTTCTGTTTAAAGACCTTCCACGTTTGCATGCCGTTCCTCCCAAGCTGGGATTATTTCTGATTGTACTGCCGGAATTTCTCAGGCGTTTGCCCAAAAAAATCTCTAAAATTCTGACAAAAATAAGAAACGTTCTGAAACCCCACTGTATAGCAAATATCCGAAACCTTAAGATGTGTTTGCTGCAGCATGTCCTTCGCTATATTCATACGGACATTTTTAATATACTTGTTCAAGCCGCAGCCCGTATTTTTTTTGAAGATTGAGCTTAAATAATGGGGCGATAAATGGATCTTGGCAGCAAGAAGATCCAGGCTCAAATCCTCGCCATAATGATCCTCGATGTACTGCTTTACGGCGGCAATATCCCGGTTTAGAAATTCCGAACTGTTATACTCCTGGTCAAGTAGAGTAATTCCGGCCATTATAATCTCTTTTATTTCCTTTAATTCTTCTGACTTATATATTTTTTCGATTCCATGGCTCAATTCAATTTCAGATAGAGGGGCAGAATACGTCATAATTTCCTGATACAACGAGGAGAACATATACTTGACATATAATTGTGAGAATTGGGCCTGATTCGCATATTTTTGATACAAAAGATCTGTGTTTGCTCTAAGACTGAAAATGTCCCTTTCCTTCAAATTATTTCTGATGTGATCTAAAAGATCGCAATCTGATAACCCGGGGAGCCTGTCATTAGAGAAATAAAAATCTTTCTTCACTTCAAATACAAAATAATCCGGCGAGAAGAACCGGTATTCCATCAGTTGATCCAATTGAATCAAAGCAGCGGAAAGATCCTGCAGCATCGTGAATTCATCATTGATCGCGAGATAGCAGTGTACTTTATACTTATCTAGTATGCTATCATGCAAAAACGTGCCTAAATCACGGAAAGAACAGGGGGAACCTGCCGGCAGACGGGGAAATAACAGCAAGCTCTGACAGCCATTCAAATTCACATAATCAACAGGGTCCTCTAGTAAAGACAAGATAAACTCCTCAAACTCCGGTCCGGCATTTTCAAAAAAGTTCTTGTCAAATTCCAGCAAAAGCATTCCATGATAATGATTGGGAAGCTCAAATGAGATTTCCTTCATAGAAGGAGGTATCCCCAGGCCATTAACAAGATTAAACAGCACATGCTTTTTGACATACTCAAGTTTAATTTGCGAAGCGATGTTTTCCTGTTCCTGATCTGTGAGCTGAGCAATTACCTTTTGCATCGTATTCCGGAAAGCTTCAACATTGATCGGCTTGAGAAGATATTCAGAAACACCAAGGGAGATGGCGGTTTTTGCATATTCAAATTCAGCGAATCCGCTGAAAAGAATAACCTTTAATTTGGGGTTACGGTTTAAAGCTTCTGTTGTAAGCTGCAATCCATCCATTATGGGCATCCGGACATCCGTAAAGAGGATATCGACAGGATTCTGCTCCAGATACTCAAGCGCCTTCCGGCCGTTTTCGGCCGTCCCGATATGGAGGACAAACCCCAGTTCATGAATGAGAAATTCAATGCCTTCCCGTTCTTCCCTCTGGTCATCTGCTATTAGTATAGTTAACATCCCGGCCGCCCTCTCCATGCGCGTAATCCATTTGTTCCTATTCATGTATATTGTACCATGTTTTAATTGAGCTTTTCAGCAAGCAAAACGCTTTGCATCAAGTATGTTATTTATTTGTGTAAAACGTAATTTATTTGTATTTACGCTCAAAAGTAAAGGGTTCTACAATAAAGAAGCCAAATTAATTCTGGATTCCAAGCAAGCCGGCGCTTTGAATCCGTTATCTTAAGCACATTGACTCAACGTATCTATTAAGGGGGTTTTTGTATGTCATCCAAGCTCACAAAATCTTGCTCTATTTTATTGACAGCGCTTTTAGCCGTTTCAGTCGCAGGCTGCCAAAGTTCCAATAATTCCAATGATTCGGCTAAAAGCCCTGCGGCAAATTCCAATGATCCAGCGTGGAAGGAAGCCCAGACGACTCCTTATACCCCGTATCCTGAAACCGTTACCTACTCCATTGGACAGGTAGCCTCCAACTTCTCCGCGCTTGCGGGAACGCCGTATGAAAAGGATAATGCAACCGATAATGTGTGGACCAGATATTTCAAAGAAAAACTCAACGTGCAAAACAAAGTTGCATTTGAAGCAAATGACGGCACGGACTATAACCAAAAGGTTTCAATGGCCATTGTAGGCGGTACGATTCCTGATATCATGGTTGTTCCTGACCTCTCTACTCTGCAGCAGCTTTATGAAAACGATCTTATTGCGGATATGACAGATGCTTATAATCAATGTGCCAGCGACCAAATTAAGGAGATTTACGACTCCTATAAGGGCCGTGTGCTGGACACCGCAAGGTTCGACGGAAAACTGATGGCGCTGCCGACTACGGAAATTTCACACGGCCCGGGGGTGCTTTGGCTGCGCAAAGACTGGATGGATAAACTGGGACTTGCAGATCCCAAAACGATGGAGGATGTAGAGAACATCATCACCCAGTTCGTTGAAAAAGACCCTGGCGGCAATGGAGCGGGAAACACGGTCGGTCTTGTGGTCGACAATGAAAATACCGCTGGTGTTTCCGGCGGCCAGTATGAACTGAACAACATCTTTACGCTGTATGGCGCATTCCCGAAACAATGGATGGATGATGGAAGCGGCAAGGCAGTGTATGGTTCCGTGCAGCCCGAAATGAAGCCGGCCCTTGCAAAGCTGGCGGATATGTACAAAAAAGGCTTGATCGACCGGCAGTTTGCCGTACGCACAGCCGATGACCGGAAGGCGCTGCTTACCAGCGGAAAGAGCGGATCGTTCATGGACAATTGGTGGGGAAGCTGGACAGTAGCGGATTCAATTAAACTGAATCCAAAGGCCAAGTGGGCTTCTTATGTGGCTCCGCAGTCGGAGGATGGTTCTGTGACGATGTTCACCGGCAATCCTTCAAGCAGTTACCTTGTGGTCCGGAAAGGGTTCGAGCATCCGGAAGCCGCTATAAAAATCGCCAGCCTTCAGTTTGATTATCAGCGCTATCAGGAAAAAGATGAAGCGGTCTTAAAGAAATTTGAGGATTACGCCAGCCTTAACGTTGGGGGATCTCCGATTGCTATCAATATCGATTACTATGATGCATTTTACCGTAATGTCGGAATTATGGAAGAGGCGCTGAAAACAGGGGACAGCAGCAAACTGCTCACCAGCAACGATAGAAACGCCTATCGCTCCTACAAGAAGTATCTGGATAACGTAAAAAACGGGGAGAAACTGGATTCGAATGGATGGGCTGGTTATACTTCGAGCATCACGACGGCCAACCTGGTCAAGAATTCAAAGATCAAGGAAGTGAACCCTGTATTTTTTGGAACGACGCCTTCCATGGCACTGAAGTGGCCGACGCTTACGAAAATGGAGCTGGAAATGTTCCTGAAGATCATTACCGGAGAGCAATCTCCTGACGCTTTTGATAGCTTTGTCAGCAGTTGGAAAAAAACAGGCGGCGATACGATTACGGACGAAGTCAATAAAGAAATCACCTCCAAATGATAGAAAGAGATGATTCTAAATGAACAATAAAAAAGATCAGGCGGCGTTCCACCTTATGCTTGCACCAAGTATAATTTTCCTGATTATCTTCTCGTTTATCCCAATGTTCGGTATCGTGATGGCTTTCCAAAATTACATTCCCGCTAAAGGGATGAGCGGATCGGCGTGGGTGGGACTTGATAATTTCAAATTTATGTTTCAAATTCCCGACAGTAAGCAAATATTAATCAATACTATAGTCATTGCCTTGTGGAAAATTATAGTAGGTACTTTCGTTTCCATTGTGTTCGCCCTGCTGTTAAACGAAATCCGTGTACGATTTGTCAAAAAGTTCATGCAGACTGTTGTTTATCTGCCGAATTTTCTGTCATGGGCCGTACTGGCTACTGTCGTAATGAATATTTTTTCTTACGAAGGTCCGGTTAACGCATTTCTGGGATGGTTTGGCATTGATCCGGTTTTGTTTATGGCCAGTAACCACTGGTTCAGACCTATGCTGGTATTAACAGATGTCTGGAAAGGTTTCGGATATGGCTCTATCATCTATCTGGCCTCCCTGACGGCCATTGATCCGGGACTTTATGAAGCGTCATCCATTGACGGCGCCAACCGGTTTAAACAGCTGTGGTATGTCACGCTGCCCGGCCTGATGCCTACCATCCTGCTGGTTACCACTTTAAATCTGCCCAACGTGCTCAATGCCGGGTTTGACCAGATTTTCAATCTTTACAACCCGTTGGTTTACGCAACGTCCGATATTATTGACACCTATGTATACCGGGTGGGCCTGGTGCAGAGACAATACAGCCTGGGAACAGCGATAGGGCTCCTGCGGTCGGTTGTCGGAATTGTTCTCATCCTATCCGCCAATAAACTGGCACAGAAGCTTACTGATTACAGAATCTTCTGAACAAGGAGGTGTTATTCATTATCACTCATTCCATCAAAAGCCGAATTGCGGATACTATAATCTGGATATTTGTATTGGCTTTTACTTTATCCTGCCTTATACCCTTAATTAATCTGGTTGCCATTTCTTTCAGTGACAACGCGGCGGCTTCCGCAAATATGGTAAGTATTTTCCCGGTTAATTTTACGTTAAGCTCCTATGAAAAGTTGTTGTCGGACTCCCAGTTCTGGCGCTCCTTTATGATCTCGGTGGAACGGGTTGTCCTTGGTCTGATCGTCAATATGATGCTGATGATTCTTGCTGCTTATCCGTTATCCAAAAGCTCAAAGCAATTCCGCGCACAGAAGGTGTATATGAATATTGTAATTTTCGCCATGCTGTTTTCCGGTGGTCTCATTCCAACCTTTATGGTTGTCAAACAGCTTCATCTTCTGGATTCCATCTGGGCTTTGATTCTGCCGGGAGCTGTGCCGATTGCCAATGTCATTCTGCTGATGAATGCGTTCCGTGCCGTACCGAAATCTCTGGAAGAGGCCGCAACCATTGACGGGGCTTCGCAGTGGAGAATTCTCTCAACGATATATGTGCCTGTAGTGCTGCCTACACTTGCTACTGTATTGTTGTTTACGATTGTCGGACATTGGAATGATTACTTCAGCGCTTTGGTGTATATTAACAAGACATCCAATTATCCTTTGCAGACTTATATCCAGCAGCTTAGCGTGGACGTACAGAATATAACTGATCCTCAAAAGCTCATAGAATATTCCAAGATTTCGAACCGGACGCTGAATGCTGCCAAAATCGTTATCTCCACATTGCCATTACTCCTGATCTATCCTTTTATGCAAAAATACTTTGTTACAGGAATCGTGGTGGGTTCTGTTAAGGAGTAATGAATACAATTTTACTTTGGGAGGGTAAGCAATAGTGAACTTATCAACAAATACCGCTGAGCAAACATCCGGTATTCTGGATGAAATGAAGATATACGTTTCCCGCGAAGAGAATCGTGGAATTTCCTTTACCAATAAGGAGGCCGCTTATTATTATACTCAATCACATCTAAACGATCATGTGGAGCATGCTTATTTTGAGGGATTGAACATCTCGAAAAGCAGAATTTTTAGCGGTTACACTTTAATTGCAGATCAACGGAAACTGGATAATCAAGAAGCTGAAGTCTGTGTGTACCCCTATAAAATGGTGCGTAGGCATGCAAGTCTGACAGAAGAGCTGTGGATGTTTGACTATAAAAATGTGCTGGAGATCAGTCTCACCGGTGCCCAAAAAACCATTGGGATTGAATTGTTGGGAGAACAGCTGAACCCGCTGAGCCCACGGGACGGCATCGCTTTTTTCAAGTCAATAGAAGGCGGATGGGTTATTGCTGTAGGTGCAGCAAGCAGCCAGCCGGTGGAAGTTAAGAACCATATCGTTTATTCCGGAGCCAACGCCGGAGGCTTTTATATCGCCGTGGGCAAAACGGCTGCCGAAGCGGCAGATATGATTCATGATACGAGACGGGATGTCATCCCTATGAAGCACGAACGAATGAAGCGTATGGAGGATTTTTTGCAGAAGAATGTATACATCGCCAGCAGCAGTGATTCGCTCGCCTTGTCTTTGAATTGGTTAAACATAACGATGGACCAGTTGGTGACCAGACAGCAAGGCGACGGGATCTATGCCGGCCTCCCCTGGTTTAATGAATATTGGGGAAGAGACCAATTCATCGCGCTTCCGGGAGCCGTACTGGTAACCGGGCAATTCGAAACGGCTAAGAATATATTGCTTTCCTTTGCGAAATTTCAGAACACCGATGCGGCTTCCAAATACTTCGGCAGGGTGCCCAATATTCTTGCCTTAAAAAATGTAGACTATCATACAACCGACGGAACACCGCGGTTTATCATCCAGTTACAGGATTATGTTAAATATTCGGGGGATACGGCGATCATCACAGAGCTTTATCCGGCGGTACAAAACAGTATAGAAGGCTCTATTAAGCATTGGGTGGACGATAGAGGCTACCTTATGCATGATGATAACGAAACCTGGATGGATGCCCGGGATGCCAATCTGGCGTCCTACTCTCCCAGAGACACCCGGGCCAATGACATTCAAGCGCTTTGGTACAGCCAGCTCCAGGCCGGGGTATACTTCGCTGAGTACATGGACGACAGCGGCAGCGCAAAGAAATGGAGCCATATCGCCGACAAACTCAAAAGAAACTTTGCAGCGGATTTCAGGGATCAGGCGCACCCCTATCTGGCTGACCGGCTGAACTCGGAGGATGAGCCGGAATTCTCCCTGCGGCCAAACCAATTGTTTGCCTTGGACATGATTGAAGATGATTCCTTCAAATGTGAAGTGATCCGGACAGCATGGGAAAAGCTCGTATATCCATGGGGAGTTGCTTCATTGGAGCAAAAACATCCGTTTTTCCATCCATTTCACTTAACCAGCCTTTACCATAAAGATGAAGCTTACCACAATGGTACGGTCTGGCTCTGGTTAAACGGTATAGCCATGCAGCGTATGATCGAGGCCGGGCAGGAAGAAACTGCTTATCAACTTTTCAAGAATATGAACTGGCAAGCGCTGAACCTGGGGGTAGTCGGGGGACTGAGCGAGAATATGGATGCTTATCCGCAGGAAGGCCAGCGCTGGGCCAAACTTACGGGAGCATACCTGCAAGCGTGGTCCAATGCCGAGCAGCTGCGTGTGTGGTATCAATATTTCCTGGGGTTCCGGCCGGATATGATTAATCAGACGCTTACGCTTGCGCCCCGGATTCCCGGGGAGATCGGGGATTTACAGGCCCGCGTTAAGATTGGAAGTGGTACCATTGACTTAACCTATACAGCTGCAGCTGCAACAGAACAAACGTATCTTTACGGGTTTAAGGGAATCGGACTCACGGCAGTTATTGATATATCTCCTTTTAAGGTCCTGCAAATTGAAGTGGAGAATGATTGCGAACTGAAAATCACCCGGACAGAACTTGAATTGACGGCTACCCTTAGCGATAAAGCCGGCATTACTGCCAAAGAGATTATAGTGTCCCGGCTGCCGCTGCGTGAAGAACAGCAATTGAATGTAAATCAAGTGTTTAAGAATGTTAAGTTTGCAGAGCCAATGGATTTGGAGAATCACTCTGTTATGAAGCGCTAAGAATTCGATATGGAAAACATAAGCCGCTGTTCCCGTACATAGAATGAACTGTTGAAGATCTATGACGGGAGGATTGCAGGTATGCCGGATTTATACGGGCAAGCGCTGCCCGCGCGTATTCTCGAAGAAATTGCATTCTGGAAAAAACAGGAGCAGGAGCATACGGAAGTCATCAAGGGGGTTGTACCTCAGCTAGAGAAGCCTTTTGTGAAGCTGCTGGACGAATGGGCTGTTGTTTTTGAGGCCACCGGAGCAGCAACACGCCAGCTGATGGAGGCTTCCCGCGCCTCCAGCCCCGCAGAGCTGGCCGCTGGAACAGAACAGCTTCTCCAGGTGGCCTGCTCCCAGTCCCGCGAGTTTATCCGGCAGCAGCATGCCCTGATGGAGGGAAGCGCTGCTGTAAAAGCCCAGCCGCTGGCTGGAACTGTGCTGCTGCATATCATCCGGGAGTCAGAGTATGTCGAGGCTCTTCTGAACACCCTGTCCGTACCCGGTATTGCTCCCGGATGGACGCGGGAATCAGCAGCACCGCTGCCGGAAAGGTCTGAGGGACTTTATGACAGGGACGGCGAGGCCGGATATGAACCGCCGGCTTCAATTGCTTCTCCGCTCTCCGGACACCGGGAGCCCGGAACGGTTCCGATAGGAGGCCATACTCTGCCGCCCCTTCCCTACGCCTATAATGCGCTGGAGCCCTACATCGACGAAAAAACAATGCGCATTCATCATGACAAGCATCATCAAAGCTACGTAGACGGGCTGAACAAAGCGGAGAACAAGCTGGCCGAAGCCCGGAAAACCAAGGATTTTGATCTGGTAAAGCATTGGGAGCGGGAGCTTGCCTTCAACGGGGCCGGCCATTATCTGCATACCATCTTCTGGAACGTCATGTCCCCACAGGGCGGGGGCCGTCCGACAGGCGCGCTGCTGGATGCCATAGAGCACAGCTTCGGCAGCTACGATGCCTTTAAGGAACAGTTCACGGAAGCAGCCAACAAGGTGGAAGGCGGGGGCTGGGCGATTCTGGTCTGGAGTCCCCGCAGCCGCCGGCTGGAAATCCTGACAGCGGAGAAGCATCAAAATCTCTCCCAATGGGATGCCGTTCCCCTGCTGGCTCTCGATGTATGGGAACACGCATATTATCTTAAGCATCAGAATAACCGCGCGGATTACATCAAGGACTGGTGGAAGGTTGTACATTGGCCTTATGTCTCCGAGCGCTTCAATGCCGCCCGGAAGCTGGTCTGGCAGCCCTTCTGACAGCGGGGGCAGCAGCCTTTCCGGCAGGCAAAGTTAAAGAGCCCTTCCGTCACTTCACAGTGCCGGAAGGGCTCTTTACCGTATACAGAAACGGGGCAAGCCCCTGTCTTCTATTCTTTGATTAAGGCCAGAAACTCCGCCCGTGCAGCAGCATCCTCACGGAAAGTCCCACGCGTTGCCATGGTTACCGTCTTGCTGCCGGGCTTCTTCACCCCGCGGGCACACATGCACAGGTGTTCTCCTTCCACAACAACCATCACACCATGAGGATTCAGGACCTCTGTCATAATATCGGCAATCTGCGCCGTAATGCGTTCCTGCACCTGCAGGCGCCGGCTGACAGCCTCCACAAGGCGGGCCAGCTTGCTAAGCCCGGCAATCCGTCCGCTGGGAATATATCCGATATGCACTTTGCCAAAGAAAGGGGCCATGTGATGCTCGCACTGGCTATAATAGACAATATCCTTTACGATCACCAGCTCTTCGTGAGACTCATCAAAGGTCACACCAAGCGCCTCACGGGGATCAACCGAATACCCGCCGAAGATCTCCTCGTACATCCGTGTAACTCTGGCCGGTGTTTCCAGCAGCCCTTCACGGCCGGGATCCTCCCCGATTAATTCCAGTATTTTCTCCACATGGTACTCGATTTGTTCCCGGTTTGCAGCAACCTTGCCGTTCATATAATCCTTGACGCCCCCCATGAAGCCTCCCCCTTCCGTACCCGTATCTATTTCCGTTTATCCGGGACCGGTTACTTGCCTTTGCGGCCTTGTCTTTTTCCTGCCGCTGGTGCGCGTCCCGGCTGATTGCCGTTCTTCATCATCTGCTGGGCACGCTGCATCTGTTTGCTGTTCAGGTTATAACCCATCTGTTTCGCTACCTTCTGCAGCATTTCCGGATCATTCTGCATCGTTGTCATTTGTCTCCGCAGATAATACACTCCAATGAAGAATCCGCCGATCAGACCTACGACAAGCGTTATAATTGGCAAAGCAATGTTCATCTAAAGTCCACCTCTGTACTTGAGTTGTCTGCAATGCCGCTGTAGGCACGCGAATCTATCATAGCATTTCAAGAACTGGACAGCAATTGGCAAATGAAGTGGGTTAGCCTTCCCGTTCAAGCAGCTTGTCCTGTGCCCGCTCCAGCATTTCCCGGACGGCAGCATCCTCTTCCTTGTGCAGCGCCAGCTTCACAGCCGCCAGTGCTTCTGCGCCTCCTATGCGTCCGAGCGCCCAGGCTGCACTTCCCCGCAGCTCCGGACGGGTTTCCTTCAGCATAATCTCCGTCAGCTTCGGCACAGCCCCGGCCTCCTTGAAATTGCCAAGCGCGATCACCGCGTTGCGCTGAATCGGCTTCTTGCCCCGCCAGGCTGCAGAGCTGCTGCCGAACTGCTCCTTGAACTCACGGTTGCTGAGCTCAAGAATCGGCAGCAGCAGCGGCTTGACGACCTCCGGATCAGGCAGCAGCTCCGGGCGGTGATTCCAATTCTTCCCCCGGTTCTTCGGGCAGACAATCTGGCAGGTGTCGCAGCCGTACAGCCGGTTGCCGATCTTGGTCATGTATTCATCACTCAGCAAGCCCTTCGTCTGGGTCAGATAAGAAATACAGGCCTGGGCATTCAGCTGTCCGGGACCTACGAGTGCACCTGTAGGGCAGGCGTCGATACACTTCGTACAGCTCCCGCAGCCCTCCTCCACAGGTGTATCCGGCGGAAAGGGAATATTCGTTACCATCTCCCCGAGATAAATCCATGAGCCCCATTTAGGAGAAATAATGCTGCAGTTTTTGGCACTGAAGCCAATGCCTGCCCGCTCTGCAACCGCCCTGTCGACCAGCACTCCCGTATCCACCATGCTCTCCAGCTCCGCTCCCGGCACCCGCTCGCGGATAAAAGCTTCAAGCTTCGCCAATGCCTCACGCAGCACATGATGATAATCCCGTCCCCATGAGGCCCGTGACAGGATGCCGCGGCGTGCGCCAGGCTCCGACTTCGGCGGGTTCTCCATTTTGGAGGGATAGGCTACAGCGATGGCGATAATTGACTGCGGCTGCCCGCCGGACTGCAGGGCGGGGATGGTCCGCTTATCAAGATCCGGCTCCTCGAAGCCGGAATCATAACCGTTGTCGCGGTGCTCCTGAAGTATATTTTTTAAATATAAAAACGGCTCCGCAGTCGCGAATCCGATATCATCAATACCGATTTCCGGTGCGGCAGCCTTAATTTCAGCCTTAAGGCCTTCCCATTTCGAAGGCGGGGGAGCATAAAATGTCTGGATGTTATTGTTCATTACCGCCTTCTCCTTCACTTATAGTGCATTTGCTTTGCTAAGAGGCCACCAGATATACGCAGCCTTACCGACAATACGGTTCTGCGGGACAGCGCCAAAATACCGGCTGTCCTTGCTCGCCCCGGCATGCCGGTTGTCACCCATTACAAAATAGGTTCCCTTTCCAACGGTAAGCTCGGCAAAATCCGGGTCTTGAATTTCCGTGTCCACATAGGACTCGGCGATAAGCCTGCCGTTCACGTACAGCTTGTGGTTCCGCACCTCAATCCTGTCGCCGGGTATTCCGATGATCCGTTTCACCAAATATTCCTTGCGGTCCGGACCGGTGCTAGGGTCATGCAGAACAACCACATCACTCCGCTTGGGACTGGCAAAGGTTAAGGATATCTTGCTAATAATCAACTTTTCACCCTCAAACAGCGTGGGCTGCATGGACTGGCCTATAACCGTTGAGACATTGAACACAAAAATATTGAGCAGCGACATCAAGGCAAATACAACAGCAGCAGTAACCAGCCAATCCCGGAGATCGCGAACCCAGCCTGTTCCTGATAAGGAGCCGGTTCTCCGGTGTGTAACGGACCGGTATCTGTGCTTGCGGCTCCGCATGAAATCTTCTTCAAGCTCCCGGTTCATAGGCCACCTTCTTGCTTTTCATTGGTCATTCAAGTCCCATAACAATAGAAAAGCATATCTCCCGGCCATTTGCAATGGACTTGGGAAGATATGCTTCAGTATAATGAATCAGACTATGCAAGCACGCATTCAATACTAAAAGTATGTACACTCTTAATACTTATAATCATTGCAGGCGTACAATTGCAGTAGTTCTCTATTCTAGAAAATGTTTCCGCTTACGCAGCACCGGAATCAAAACACTTATCCGACAATGCTAAGCTTCCTTACCGACTTGAAGATTTGATTCTCGTTATAACCCATAGCTTCATAGAGCGGCAGCGCAAATGAATTATGCTCGTCGACGGCTACATAAATACCGCTGACCTTGCGTGCCTGAAACTTATGTTCCATCGCCGATACAAGACCTCTGCCGATTCCTCTGCGGCGGTATTCGGGATGGATGGCAATGCGGAAATAACAGCCGTGATTCTTCTCGATCGTACCAATCAGCGCACCAACAATCTCCCCTTCATCCTCGGCTACAACAATGAGATCAGAGTCCCATGAAAGCTGCCTGGAGAAAGGCTCGATAGTGCTCTCGAAACATTCTTCCGATAATGCGGTCTGCAGCAGTTCAGTCACAGGGGTAACGTCGCTTAATTGAAAGGAACGAACGTGCATTCTTTAAATCTCCCTTTTCTATGGCTTAGAATTTAACAAAAGAAGGAGTTCCCGTAACGGCGTTGAGAGGAAAAAAGAAAAGCAAATGGATGTCTTCCGAAGAAGCCGCCGAATCCATTTCGGGTAAGCTGCTTTTCTGGCGGCTAAAGAAGTATTAACCTAATGTTAAACAGTTTATAGCTTCTTTAAACTCCAAAAAACGAGGAATACCTGCTTTTAAGTCTATTAAAGCATACTTTTCTAGCGATATCATCAATTTTCTTTTGAAAGCGCTTGATATTAAGCGTTTACATAGTATTGTATACCATTAATCCTATAATAAGGGAATTATAGCACTGTAAACAACTGCAGGCGGCGGCCTTTTCGATTTTAACACAGCATTAACACTTGCAGTCAGGTTTCAAAGCTCTGTTACTTTTTAAACTTTTGTGTTTGTTTAGTGTTGCATTATTGTTCCAGATACGGTTTAATAATAGTATCTTATCGGGTACATAACCTATAAGGTACATCGGAAATAAGGGGTTTTGACGTCAAGACCGCCAAAATTCTTTATCCATACAAATTCCAATACACTCAGGAGGGATTTTTCCATGGCATTTCAATTACCGGCACTTCCGTATCCGAACAACGCTCTTGAACCGCACATCGACGCATTGACGATGGAGATTCACCATGACAGGCACCATAACACATACGTGACGAACCTGAACGCCGCTCTGGAAAAGGCACCCGAACTGCAAGGCAAGAGTATCGAAGAGCTTCTTACCAACCTGAATGCAGTACCTGAAGCGATCCGCACTGCTGTCCGCAACAACGGCGGCGGACATGCCAACCATACCCTGTTCTGGGAAGTTATCGGACCGAACGGCGGCGGTGCACCAACCGGCGCACTGGCAGCTGCAATTGACAGCGAGCTTGGCGGCTTCGATAAATTCAAAGAAGATTTCGCTACGGCGGCAACTACCCGTTTCGGCAGCGGCTGGGCCTGGCTCGTTGTTAAAGACGGCAAGCTGGCGGTTACCAGCACACCGAACCAGGACAACCCGATCAGCGAAGGCGCTACTCCGATCCTCGGACTCGATGTATGGGAGCACGCTTACTACCTGAACTATCAAAACAAACGCCCTGACTACATCAAAGCCTTCTGGAACGTAGTCAACTGGGAAGAAGTCGGCAAACGCTACGAAAGCGCAAAATAAGCTTCTGCAGCATAAATCAGCTGCATGAAACAGAACAAAACGGCTACACCGTCCAATAATAGACGGGGTAGCCGTTTTGGATTTTAGTCTAGCCTTGCCTGGAGCGCCCTTTACGGATCCTGCGGCAAGCCTTAAGTGGAAAAAGTGAACTTAATTCCTGTTCATTCCGCTTCTCCACAAGCATTAGGTGGAAAAAGGATACCTAATCTGGCCACTTTCTGCTTTTTCGGGTAAATCCGCTTAATTTAAGTCTACTTTTTCCCACTATTCCCTCTGCCAAAAGCTTCTGTATCCATTTAAGTTCCCTAATTCCACTTCGCTTCTTTCCTGCAGCTCACGCACGATCCTGCCCTTTTGTTTGCTGATCCCAGGCTCCGCCTGCAGAGCAATCACTGTAAGCGTACCTTGTACAATCTGAGAGAAATCATCCATTTTGTTCATCGAAGTAGCTGTTCAGCAGCTTCAAAAAAACATTTGGAAAGGCATAGTTAGCCATATCCTCACGATTGATCCACCGGAGCGCCCCGCCATCCTCGGGATTGCCGTTGCCGTCCGCGAACGGCTCTATGGCGCCGCCGTCGCCAGCTAACCATCCGGAAGAAGTACCTCCGGCGCTGAACAAGTCGGGCGTGCCGCTGCCGGGTGATAACGCAGCGGAACTGTCCGCGGCGGCGTTCAAGGCCGGCGCAGTCTTGTCAGCGGCAGACCGCTCTTCGCCGCTGATTCTGGCAGCGGCAGACTGCCCTGCGCCGCTGATTCTGGCGGCGGCAGACTGCCCTATGCCGCTGATGCCGGTCGCGGCCGAGCCCTGAGGCCCGCCTGCACCGGCTGGCCGGCCGGCCTCCCCGGTACCCGGGGACTGCCCGGCGGCATACGCCGCCCGCCCTTCCGCCGCCAAAGGCAGCGCGCGGACGTCCTCTTCCCTGCAGCGGTACACCTGCAGGGTCCACACAATATGGCTGAACGTATGTTCCGCAGCCATCCAGTGCTCTTCCGGCCGGGCAGAAATCCCGGCCTGCCTCAGGGACCGGCGCAGCCGGTCCAGCGCTGCGGCCTCCGGCAGCAGCGCGCCGCCCCCGCCGCCCTCCACAGGCGGCGCAGGCCAGTGCGGCAGCTCCCACATGCGGGCTAGAAGCCCGCTTACTGGCCGCTGCCGGATGAGCACCCGGCCCGCGTGCTCGCCGCGGCCCTCCACCAGGGCCGCCAGCCGCTCCTCCGGGCGCGGCGGCTTCGCCTTGGTCTTGACGGGCAGCGAGGTCTCGCAGCCCGCCAGCCGCGCGGCGCAGTGCTCCATCACCGGGCACGGAAGGCAGCGTGGTGATTTCGGCGTGCAGACGAGGGCGCCCAGCTCCATCAGCGCCTGATTGAAATGCGAAGCTTCTCCTTCCGGGATCAGCTCCGCGGCCAGCCGTTCCATCGCAACACGGGTAGGTCCCTTGGCGATATCATCCTCAATGAGGAAGTAGCGGGACAGCACCCGCATCACATTGCCGTCTACCGCCGGTTCCGGCCGGTTGAAGGCAATGCTGAGGATGGCGCCCGCTGTGTAAGGACCCACCCCCTTGAGGCCAAACACGGCGTCACGGTCATTGGGCACCTGTCCGCCATATTGCTCTTTCACCTGCTTGGCTGCATGCTGCAGGTTCCGGGCCCGGGAATAGTAGCCCAGTCCCTCCCAGCACTTCAGCACCTCCTCCTCCGGGGCGTCGGCCAGCGATTCCACCGTAGGAAAACGTTCAATAAAACGGTTAAAATAAGGAATTACCGTATCCACTCTGGTCTGCTGCAGCATAATCTCCGATATCCAGATGTAATAAGGATTGCGGTGGCGCCGCCAGGGCAAATCCCTTTTCTGGCCTTGATACCATTCCAGCAGGAAGCGGCTGAAGAATAACTTGGCTTCCTGCTGTGTTTCACTCTGCTGTTCATGTATTGTCATCGTTATTCTCCTTGCCGTCCATATAATCTCTTGCACCGGTACAATTAAGCTGACTTCTATATAGAGCGAACTTAAGTTCTTTACATTAGGGTTAGTCGTGACTACGGAGAATGTCTGGGCTTCCAGCCGCTGCCCATGCATTTGATTATTACCGCTCTTTGCGGTGGAAATCCGCAGACTGCCTATGCTGAAGATAGCGAGCTTTCGCTCCTCCAGTTTCAAGCTTCCCCTCCATCCCTTTTCCCTATTGTTCGTTACTTAAATTCGCTTTATATAGATTACCGCGTTTATGTCTCAGGTGGGGTCTTAGCGTCCGTGCAGCCTCTCCACCACCGCGAACGCCGATGCCAAACCGCGGCTGTGCGTAATGGTGAGATGAATGGTATACTCCTGCTCCGGCAGCCGCAACCGGGACCAGGCCTCAGCCGAGAGTGAGGCTACCGGCTTGCCCAAGGCGTCCGGCAGAATTTCGATATCCTGAAAGCCTACCGTATGGCCGATTCCGCATCCGAACGCCTTAACTACCGCCTCCTTGGCCGAAAACCGCCCGGCTATGAACTCCGCTGCCTTTCCGCCCTTGCCTGCGGCCAGTACCAGCTCCGGCCCGGTCAGAATCCGCCGGGTAAACCGGCTGCCCAGGCTGCCATTCGCAATACCCGCGATCCTCCCGATTTCCAGCACATCATGTCCGATTCCGTAAATCAAAATTCCACACCTCTCATGCCTGTACATTCATTGACTCTCATATTCCCTTCTATCCTTACCGCACTTCTAATGGTATGATCTTCCTATGGGCGCCAGAAATCTCATATAACAGAGGAAGTCCGCCTGCCTCTTTACCATGAACTATATAAACTGAACTTTTAATTTTTGTATTTAGGACGGGTTGTGACTCCAGAGAATGTTTGGACTTCCGGCCGCTGCCATATCCAGATTTCTTCATTCTTACCTCTTTTAGAGGATAAAATCCGGATACAAAGGCGAACGCTAACGCTCCTACAGTTCCAAACTTCTCCTCCGCCACTTTCCCTCTTATTCTTAATTTCCCCTGTTCAATTTATATATTAATAATAGTTTTAAAGTCAGCTTTCTGCTATCTTAAAAGAAAAAACCGCAAAAGTCTATTTATGGGTATATCCGGTATATTTCAGTCTTCAGTTTAGAACCGGATTTGAACACAGCCCCGGCTGTGGATACTAGAATATCAAGGAAAGGGAGACTGCCCTATGCCCCGTAATTTCGAATTGCCCGCAGGAGAAGATACTGTCCTGCGTTGTTCACATTTTCCAGCCCAAGGCGAAGCCAGAAGCCTGATTGTGGTCGCTCACGGGTACAAGGGCTTCAAGGATTGGGGAATGTTCCCTTATACTGCAGAGGCGCTTAGTGATGAGCATGAAGTGATCAGCTTCAACTTCTCACATGCCGGAATCGGCGAAGATTTGCAGAATTTCACCGAGCTTGAAAAGTTTGCCCGCAACACCTACCAGCGTGAAATCAGGGATATGGAGATCCTGCTCTCCTATCTGAGCCAGCACCACAGATTCGGAAGTCTGCCTGTCTTTCTGCTGGGACACAGCCGCGGAGGGGGCGACTGTCTGCTCTATGCTCTGGATCATCCTGCAGAAATTGCCGGCGTGATCTCCTGGAACGGGATCACCAATCTGGACCTGTTCACAGAAGAACAGAAGCGTGAAATGAGGGAAAAGGGCCGGACCCATGTCCTCAACGGACGGACAGGCCAGCAAATGCCGCTGGATGCCATCATTATAGAAGATCTGGAGCAGCAAGCGGAACGCTACAACCTGTTGGAACGGATGAAGCAGGCCAGCTTCCCTGCAGTCCTGATCCAGGGGAGTGAGGACGGCGAGCGGCTGCGGCGCGGATCAGAGCAATTAATCCGGTTTCGGCCGGATATTGAATGGATACAAATTCCGGGCGGCAATCACACCTTCGGTGCCGTTCATCCTTTTACCGGAACCACACCACAGTTGGAACAGGCCATTGCAGCTTCCAGGGATTTCATCACCCGGATTTTGGCGGGGTAGCTGTTATCATGAAAAACCGCCGGAGCGTCTGCATTAAACGCAGCTCCCCGGCGGTTGGGCAACACATTTTTAGATCCCGGGAATCACATTGCGCTTATGCGCGGTTCTCCGGTAGAAATTCTCCAGTTTCTTCGCCGCTTCAGGGCTGACGGTTTTGCCCTCCAGGTAATCGCTGTTCTCCTCATAGGTGATGCCAAGCTCCGCTTCATCCGTCTGCCCAGGCCACAGGCCAGCTGTCGGCGCTTTGGTGACAATATCCGCAGGCACTCCGAGGAATGCAGCCAACTGGCGCACCTGGCGCTTATTCAGCGAAGACAGCGGTGTAATATCCACGGCACCATCCCCCCATTTGGTATAGAAGCCGGTTATAGCTTCAGAAGCATGATCTGTTCCCACTACCAGCAGATTGTTCTCAAAAGCGAGCGCATACTGCATTACCATGCGTGTTCTTGCCTTTACATTGCCTTTACCCTGATGGGTGATGTGGCGGTGCTGTCCAAGCGATTTCAGGCTGTGTTCCACCTCAAGGGCGATCTCGTTGACCGCTTCCTCGATGTTGGTCTCTACCTTATGCGTTAATCCAAACGCCTCAGCTACCGCATAGCTGTGCGCAATATCCTCCTGTTCGCCATAAGGCTGAAAAACACCAAGCGTTATATAGTCTTTGCCTTCCCCGGCTGTAAGCTCGTCCGTAGCCCGTTTGCACAGACCCGCGGCAACCGCACTGTCTACTCCTCCGCTGATTGCAATCAGCAGACCGCCCGCCCCTGCTTCCAGCACATATGCTTTCAAAAAATCCACCCGTTTCCGGACCTCTGCCTCCACATCAATGGAGGGCTTAACACCAAGGGCGGCAATAATTTCGTTCTGCATACTCAAGTGCGTACACCCCGTTTCACAGTATATCTGCGTTTATTCTACTTATAAAAAATCCCGCAGACATCCGGACTTCCGGCAGCCTGCGGGACTCAAGTAAAGACCAGCCTTATTTTATTGGCACAGGCGGTTGAATACATCCTTCAGCTCAGCCGCGATTTCGGCAGCTGAACGGTCTTCGACCCCATGGCGTTCGATGAAGTGAACAAGCTCTCCATCCTTCATCAGCGCGATCGAAGGCGAAGAAGGCGGATACGGTGCAAAGTACTCACGCGCTTTAGCTGTAGCTTCTTTCTCTTGACCGGCGAACACGGTATACAGGTGATCCGGCAGAATCTCATTCTGCAGCGCCTGGGCCACGCCCGGACGGCATTGACCGGCTGCACAGCCGCAGACCGAATTCACAACAACAAGCGTTGTTCCCTTGGAGTCAGGAAGAACTGCTTCCACCTCTTCTGGAGTCAACAGCTCCTTAAATCCGATGCTTGTCAGATCATCGCGCATCGGCTGGATGGAATCCTTCATATATTGATTAAATGACATGGACATTCTGTGCACTCTCCTTTATCCTTCTATATTTGTCAGACCACGTTGCAGCAGGATTTACTAACTTTATTATACATACATACTCTGTGAAAGCAAGCGGCAGCAGCTCCATTTTCCGTAATCAGGAACACTATAGCTGTGAGGGGAAATCAGAGCGCTCCTTGGTGGCGGCAGCCTGCTGCCTGCCCTCCTGCCCGTAAGGAAAAGAAACGATAAACGCCGTACCTTTCCCCTCCTGGGATTCTACTCTGATGCTGCCCTGATGCCGCTCAGCAATGCTCAGACACAGCGGAAGGCCCAGGCCCGTACCTTGGTTTTTTGTGGTGTAAAAAGGTACAAACAGCTTCTCCAGCTGGCTCTGCGGAATACCGCTGCCTGTATCCTGTATAATCAGTTCCACCTTATTCTCGGTAAAACGCGTCTCCAGAAGCAGTTCCCCTTTAGGTTCCATCGCTTCCATCCCGTTTCGGGCCAGATTAAGAATCAGCTGCTTGATTTCCCTGGGGTTGAGCTGAAGCAGCGGAAGGGATGGACATAATCTCAGCTCCACGCTTTGGCCGCGGAGATTCGCGTCGGCCCAGAGAAGCGGGGCGAGTTCTTTTATAATATGATGCAGCTGAACAGGCTCCTTGTCAGAAATCCGGCTCTGCGCAAGGGAGAGAAAGTCATTAATAATATCGTTGGCCCGGTCCAGTTCCTCTATGACAATCTGATAGTATGAGTCCATTTCCCCGGGGCTTTTCTCCCGCATAAGCTGCAGAAATCCGCGTACCACGGCCATAGGATTGCGGATTTCATGTGTAATTCCCGCTGCCATCTGGCCGACCAGGGTTAGCCGCTCTACATTGTCCAGTTCGCTGCGGAACTTTTCTTCTTCGGTAAGGTCCTGGACAGTCAAAACCCGGCCAGCTGATCCTCCTCCCACTCCATGGTGCAGAGGCGCTGAGAATACATTGTAGGTTCTGGAGTCATACTGTACTTTCTCGTTATACCGTTGTTTGCTGAACCCGCTTTCTCTCATACGCTTTAGGGCCTCCCCGTTAACCTCTTGGAGGAGCAGCCGTTCTACCTGCTGGCCTACAATAGCCTCCCTTGTAATGTTCGGCTCATGCTGCCGGAAGAGGTTCAGCATACAATCATTAAGCTCCGTTACATACCCCATATCGTCAAGTAGCATAATACTGACAGGGACTACATTGGTGATCTGCTGCAGCTTCTCCGATTCCCGTTCGAATTTCTCAGAAATCCCTTTCATTTTCTCCTGAGTCTGCAGCCTGTCCCAAGCGGTTTCGATAAAGTATAACAAGCCGCCTCCCAAGATAACCGGAACAAGCAGGTAGAACAATGCCACTGCCATTTCTTTGGACGAAGTATCGTACAGGCTGGGGCCATACATTTTTGGCGCAAGGACAATAAACATCATGCTCGGGAACAGAACACTCCAGAGGATGAAAATTTTGCCCATAACTTTTTCGCTCTTAAAAGGCTTCGCCATGCCAAACAGCAGCGGATACAGCAGCACGCCTGTGTTCAGCACCAGATTGCTGAGGCCGGGAGGCTCCGAGAATAATACAGTGCACAGTATAAAAAAAACAGCCAGGCTGACCCCCGAGCGGAAGCCGGCATACAGGATGCCGATATAAGCGGGTATCATCGCTAAATTCAGATAGATTGCATCAAACAGGGTTGTGGACAGAACCATGCAGAATACAATGCTTAGGGCACAACTGATTATTAAAAAGGATTGGTCATCCAGGAACCTTTCGTTCCTTCGCACGATATAACCTTGATCAATCCACCATTGAAACATACACAGAAAGGAGCAAGCCGCTGTAATTTGCAATAAAATATCCTTTACCGCATAAATAATTGAAATCACTCCCCTAATTGGACAAATTACCCTATTCACATTGATTAAAGCACACCCGCGCTATCCTGACAATGTAAATCCCAGCGCCAATGTCCGGCTTTCTGGCCCCAGCCGTAGCCTTAATGGTATGATGCCGTTAGAAGGCACAGATCGCACCATGCTTTTAACATGTAAAGGAGCAGATTTATGAGCGGCAACTATGATGTAATTATTATCGGAGGCGGACCTTCCGGGCTTATGGCCAGTGTAGCAGCAGCGGAGCATGGAGCTGCAGTTCTGCTGGTAGACAAAGGCTCCAAGCTTGGCCGGAAGCTGGGGATCTCCGGCGGCGGCCGCTGCAATGTGACCAATGTCAAGGAAACCGCTGAACTGATATCCCATATTCCCGGCAACGGGCGCTTTTTGTACAGCGCGTTTGATCATTTCAACAATCTGGATATTATTGAATTTTTTGAGAATCTCGGCATAGCTCTGAAGGAAGAAGACAATGGGCGTATGTTTCCCGTCTCTGACAAGGCCTCAAGCGTCGTGTCCGCGCTCATCCGCAAGGTGCGCAACCTGGGCGTGCAGATTATGACGGACAGCCCGGTGGCGGAGGTTCTCTATGGAAATAGCAGTGTGGAAGGCATCCGGTTAACCTCGGGCAGAACACTCAGCGCCAGCGCCGTAGTCATTGCCACCGGCGGCAAATCTGTTCCTCAGACTGGCTCTACCGGGGATGGCTATCCATGGGCTGAAGCCGCCGGACACACTATTACGGAGCTGTTCCCCACGGAAGTGCCCATCCTGTCGCGGGAGGGGTGGATCAAGTCAGGAGAGCTTCAGGGATTGTCCCTGCGGGATGTGACGCTCACGGTCTGGAATCCCAAAGGCAAGCGGGTCATTGCCCACCGGGGCGATATGATCTTCACCCATTTTGGACTCTCCGGTCCGATTGCACTGCGCTGCAGCCAGTTCCTGCGCCAGGTCCAGCGCAAATCCGGGATAGATACCGTAGAGCTGTCCATTGACCTTTTCCCCGGCCTGAACCCGCAGGAGATGGAAGAACAGCTGCAGAATAAGCTGGAGCTGGAGCCGAAGAAGGCGATCCGCAACTCACTGAAGGGATTGCTGCCGGAGCGAATGATTCCCCTGCTGCTGGCCAAAGCGGGGCTGGATGGCGACACCACCGGGCATCATCTGCCCAAAAGCGGGCTGCAGGCGCTCGCGGCACTTCTGAAGCGGATGCCGGTTCAGGTGTATGGCACCCGCTCCCTGGAGGAAGCCTTCGTCACCGGCGGTGGCGTCAACCTGAAGGAAATCGATCCACGGACCATGGAATCCAAGCTGATGCCCGGCCTGTTCTTCTGCGGTGAAATAATGGATATTCACGGTTATACCGGCGGATACAATATTACCGCAGCCTTCTCCACAGGATATACAGCGGGCAAGCATGCGGCTGAGCAGTACCGGAAATAAGCTGAACTCAAAGAGCAAATTGACCGGCCGCGCTCCAGCAACGGCATTTCTGCCGTTGTTTCTGGCAAACCGGTCGGACGCGCTTCAACAACGGTATTTCTGCCGTTGTTTCTGGGCAAACCGGTCGGACGCGCTTTAACAACGGTATTTCTGCCGTTGTTTCGGAGCAAACCAACCGACGGCGCTTCTACAACGGCATTTCTGCTGTTGTTCGACACAAGTTCGTCCTCAGGTCAGAGAAACAAACCATATTCTAAACAACAAGCCAGCCTCCTATTGTTCAGGAGGCTGGCTTGTTTGGGTATTGTACACTCCCTTCTCGGGGTGTGCTTATTAGAACAGGAAAATTCATTACCTAAAACCGGGTTTGAAATTCCCCAATGTCCAGATCATCCGTAACTCCGGTGAATCTTCAGACCTCTGGCCGAGGTTGTTATCTGGCAAAACGGAACGCGCTGAACATATTAGCGATGAGGTATCCGGCTATGCCGCCAACAGGAATGAACAGCACCAGCCCCAGCCAGCCATAGAGCTGCACACAGATTACCGCCGAGCAGAGCAGGGCAAACGGCAGCAGCAGCAGCGGCAGCGTCTTTGAGCCAGCCGCTGCCTTCTGTTCTTTGGTGAACGGTAAAATCCCGATGTAGTCATCCCCGGAGAACAGCAGCCAGAAGGAGGACAGCCAGTACGACATCAACGCGACCAGCAGTGCGAAGATCAGCCACTTCAATAAGGAAGGAACAATAAACACCGCTATCAGCCCCACACCGGTAAACGACAGATACAGCTTCAAATGGGCCGGGTTCCGCACCAATGCCTTGATGGCCGCCGCTGTGAACCGGCTCTCTGGTGTCTTGGACTTCAGCAACGGCTGCGATTTGCGGAAAATCCACGGTTTGTAGCGTGTAGGCCGCGGTTTATCGAGCACCCCGCGCAGCAGCAGCGCAGCGATTCTCATCCGCTGCTTGTAGTCCTCGCGCACATCATTCATGAAGGTGCCGCGCAGCCGCAAGCGATAGCGGATGGCCCAGACCGTCACAGCTGCAAACACTGCTGTTACAAGCAGCAGCAGCGGCGGGCTGTCTTTCCAGTACAAGCCGGCCCGGATATAGATGGCGCAGGGCACGGTTACCGCAGGAATCAGCCACAGCCAGCGGCGGAAGCCCTGGCGCTGGACTTTCACAATATGCCCCAGCAGCTTAACGCACCAGCTGCAGGCAAGCGTCATAACAAGCAGCGCCCAGGCTGCCGCCGGACTGAAGCCGTAGCCCCGCACGATGAAGGGCAGCAGAATGGCATATACGGCTGCCATTTTAAGAGATGTAACTGCCAGACTGTAGACCGTCCCCCGCAGCACAATCGTTCTGATCCAGCTCTCCCGCTGCCTGAGGAACAGCAGATCCCCTTCCTGGAGCAGGAGAACCAATCCGCCGTTGGCGATGAAAATAGACATCAGGACGAGGATCAATGCAAACGGCAAATCTGCGGTCCAGGAGGGTAACTCATGGTTCCAGAAGCCATAGTAAAAACGTCCGCCCAGCAGACCCCCGGGAATAATAATATACAGCAGCACCGTCCAGTCCGCAGCCGTGCGGATGATTGCCGATTGCTCACGAAAGTGGGATAACAGCCGCCGCTTGAACAGCTTCGGGGCAGCGGGAAAAGCAAATGCTCCTCTGCTCATGTCAATTCATCGAAGCAATCAAACAACGAAGCCTCCGGCAATCCCGCCTTGGCGCGGATGTCTTCCAGTGTACCCGTAGCTGTCATTCTCCCTCCGGAGATCAGCACAAAGCTGTCACAGATCTTCTCGGCGGTGTCCAGCACGTGCGTGGACATCAGCACTCCGGCTCCGCGTCTGCGCTCCGCTTCCAGCAGCCGCAGGAAATCCTTGGTGGCACGCGGGTCCAGGCCGATGAACGGCTCGTCCACAATATAAATGTCAGGCTGGACCAGGAAGCCCAGCATCAGCATCATTTTTTGCTTCATGCCCTTGGAGAAGCCTGCCGGAAGATCATTGCGCACTTGTTCCATGCCAAACTGTGACAAAAGCTTCTCTGCAGTAGCTTCAAAAGTCTCGTAGGACAAACCATAAGCGGCAGCAGCCAGATCCAGATGCTCCCACAGTGTCAGATCCTCATAGAATACCGGCTGCTCCGGCACGTAGGCATAAGACTTGTTCGCTCCGCCGAGCTTCACCTGGGCTTTGGCATGCTTCAGCAGCCCAAGCAGTGTCTTAATGGTGGTGCTCTTCCCGGCTCCGTTCGGGCCGATTAAACCCAGCAGCTGGCCTTGCTGCACTTGGAAGGAGATATTGCTTATTCTCCTATCGCCAGCTTCATAACCCGCCTCTTCAATATAGACATCCAGTACGGTATCCCGCTCCGCACTCTCCTGTTCTCTGTCTCCGGCCGCTTCAAGCTCCGGCCCCTGCGGCGCTTCCGTTTCTTCCATACAGCTCTCCATCTCCTAAACAATAATAGCTTTGGTAGTGCCGGATCATTCCGGTAATCCGATCATATCACCCTCAGCCAGCGTGTACCAGCCTAGGCCAGACGACAGCAGAGTTAACCCGCAGGCCAGAATTTTCACAATTTATCTGCACGCTCAAAAAATTGTTTGATTTTTAATAATTAAAAGTGTGCTCATTGTGACAAATCACATGTTCATTATCCATTCTTTGACGTATTGTAAAGCTAGATCAACAAAATCAGGATTCCATACCGTGTGGGCCAGCCTGCACGATTAACAATAGAGGTGGAGAAGCATGATACAATCCTATGAACGCGACACTCAATTGACACTGCATTTGTACCGGGTTTTTGCCAAGTCCTTCAAGAGCATTAACGAGCATGCCGTAACCGGCAGCAAGATCGAAGGCTTCAATCCTACAGCTTTTGCCGTCATGGAGGTCCTCTATTACAAGGGACCGCAGCCTATCCAGCAGATCGGTGCCAAGCTGCTGCTCCAGAGCGGCAACGTTACGTACGTGATCGACAAGCTGGAAGAGCGCGGCTATCTGCAGCGCAAGCCCTGCCCAAGCGACCGGCGGGTGATCTTTGCCGAGTTGACCTCAGAGGGCGAACGTCTCATGAACGAAATGTATCCGAAATATTCTGAACGACTGCATCTGGCATTTAGCGGACTTAGCGATGAAGAGAAGGAACAGATGATCACCCTGCTTAAGAAGATGGGCCTGCAGGCAGAGAAGCTCTCCCCGCTGCCCCGTAAGTAGAATTAAGGCCACAACGGTTGTGAATCGTTTCACGTTCCAAGGCATTCCTTGCTTATACAGACAGAAACCGGCTGCGCACTCCTGTTCAAGGGAGACACAGCCGGTTTTGTGTGCTTGTTACAGCTTGTGCGGTGACATCACTTAGACTTCCTTCAGAGCAGCAGGCTCCTCCTTCAGTGAAGGCACGCCTTTACGCAGTCCAAAAGCAATCAGCAGCGACAAGACCGCGAATACTGCCATCACGATGAAAAGCGAATGCAGACCGCCCTCCAGCGCACTTTTCAGGCTGCCCCAGGCTTCACTTGAAAGTGCACTCTCCCCCTGCGGATGAAGCAGCTGATTGACATCGGTGCCAGCTTCAGCAGAGCCCGGAGCCCCATCCAGCCGCCACTTCACATTCAAATTCAGCCAGGAGCCAAAAATCGCTACCCCCACCGTCTGTCCAAGTGAACGGGTAAAGGTATTCAGCGCTGTAGAGGCCCCCCGCTGGCTATGCTCAACGGAGGACTGGGCAATAATGGTGAACACGATAGAGGCATAACCGAAGCCCACTCCACAGGCCAGCATCAGGCTGAGGAGCAGCAGCTGCGGGGATTCCGCCGTCATAAATACCAGGCCACCAGCCCCCAGAACAATTAATGAAAGACCCAGCACGCCCGTCTGGCGGGAACCGGAGCGCAGAATCATTCTCCCGCCAGCGAACGAGCCAAGTACCCAGCCTACAGACATCGGAGCCAGCAGCAGGCCCGACAGGGCTGCACTCCCGCCGGTCACCCCCTGCACCCACAGCGGCACATAGGTCGTTAATCCGATAATCAACGTGCTCACAAGCAGATTGGCTCCGGTAGAAACCGCAATATTACGAATAGAGAATAGCCCGAGCGGCAGCATCGGCTCAGATGCACGGCGCTCCACCCGCCAGAAGATGACCAATACCGCGACGGAAGCAGCTAACAGAAACAGCAGCAGTGGAGAAGACCACGGCAGGTTCTGGCCCCCGGTCGTCAGTCCGAAGAGAAGTGCCCCCATCCCCGCGGTGAACAGCAGCACGCCGGGCAGGTCTAGCTTCGCCTTGCGCCGTACGTTTTCTTCCTTCAGGAAACGGGAGATGAAGACAATGGACAGCAGGCCAAAGGGCAGGTTGAACACGAATACCCAGCGCCAGCTCAAATAATCCACTACATAACCGCCAAGCAGCGGGCCTACCAGCGAAGAGATCCCCCAGACGGAGCTCAGCAGCCCTTGGGTTTTGGCCCGTTCCTGAAGGCTGTAAATATCCCCTATGATGGTAAAAGTCATCGGAATCAGCGCACCCGCTCCGATCCCCTGCAGACCGCGAAACACAATCAGCTGCTCCATACTCTGGGCCATACCGCACAGCAGCGAGCCTACTAGAAAAACAGCAACGCCGCCGATGAACACCGGCTTCCGGCCCATCAAATCACTAAGCTTGCCGAAAATGGGCGTTGTCACTGCCATGGCCAGCAAATACGCGGTAAAGATCCAGCTCAGCCACTGCATCCCCTGAAAATCTCCCACTATAGCCGGTCCGGCGGGCCCGGTAACCGTCCCTTCAATCGCCGCCAAAAAGGTAGCCAGCAGCACGCCGGTCAAGATAAGCTTACGTTCTTTTGTTCCTGGTGATATCAATGACTTCAAATCCTCTCTCTATGTATCACAAGCAGAAACGGCTTCGCCTTCTTCAATAGGGGTACCGTTCCAGCGAGAAATATAAGGATGATTTGTGACGTGAAACATATAAATCCTTATATTTGAACAAACGCTTCATAATCCAGGGCCGCGCAGTAATGCATACAGAACCACATCCTGGAATCCGGCATCCGTATGCCGGTATTCACGCAGCAGCCCCTCCCGCTGAAACCCGAGCGACTGAAACAGCCGCTGTGCCCGGATATTGTCCGGGTGGCAGAATGCTTCGATCCGGTTGAGGCCCATCACGGTGAAGCCATAGTCCAGCATCAGTTCCAGCGCCTCGCGCATATATCCGAGGCCCCAGTAATCGGGCTGCAGCTCGCAGCCGATTTCACCCCGGTAAGCCCCCTGCAGCTGCCAGCTGTTATAGCCGCAGCTGCCGATTATGTACCCTTCAGGCCCGAGGATGCTCCAGCGCAGGCTTTCTTCCTGACGGGACATTTGCAGGAGAACGGCAATCAGCTGTTCCGCTTCCTGCGGGGAAGACAGCGGCGGCGCAGCCAGCCAGCGGTTAACCTGCGGATGGGACCAGACGGAGTACAGCGCAGCCGCATGCCCCGCTTCCAGCGCCCGCAGTTCTACTTTTTTTCCCGGCAGGTCGGGAATTACTCCACCAGATACATACACAGCGATCGTCCTCCTTCAATCTTCTTAGTATACATCAAATGGAAGCCTTTCTCTGAAGTGAAGTGTGCCCGCTTTCTGTCGGCATAAAAATAGCGCCTGCCAAGGGGCCCTGATCGCCACCCGTTACAGACGCTGTCTTATTCAAACGCAGCCCCGGCGTTATCCCGAAGCCCCCGCTGCCTTAACTGGTTTCAATACCTCGGTGCACAGCACCTCGAGTTTTCCCTGGATGGCCTTGAACTCCTCAATGCCCGTGCCGGTAAGACTGTATGCCTCTCCATGGGCAGTCAGGAAATTCTCCTGAGAGAGCCGTTCCAGCTCCTGCTTCACTTCGCGTTCCGCCACCCGGTATCCCAGATTCTCCAGCTCCGGCAGCATCTCTGTCAGTGTCAGATCCTTCTCATGGGCATGGTACAGCATATGGATTCCTATGAACAAGTTTTGTACATCGGCGCGCATATTCCACTCCTTCCGGCCTGAAGCCTTAGGTATTTATAACAGCATTACCCTGTGTAGAGATTTCGGAAACATGATCCAAATCCGGCAGACAAGCAAGGCATTGTACCCAACTGCTGATGTAAAATTTATACAATCTGTTAAAATTCCCGGAATGCTTGACGTATCCCGCCGGACTGTACTATGTTGTTAGTTACAGTTATGGATTTATGCTGATTTATCGTACAGGAAGGTGATGCTTCATGTTTCAAGCCATGCCCTATGACGGCACACGCAGCGAGCGGTTCGAATCCGTTCTAAGCCAGCTCGGCGCACTGATGGAAGGCGAGCCGAATGCCACTGCCAATCTGGCCAACGCCTCCGCGCTCCTTAAATTATCACTGCCGGATACCAATTGGGCCGGCTTCTATTTATTCGACGGCAAGGAATTGGTGCTTGGACCTTTCCAGGGGTTGCCCGCATGTATCCGGATTCCCCTGGGCAAAGGTGTATGCGGTACAGCCGCAAGCGAGCGCCGCACACTGGTCGTTGGCGATGTGCATGCCTTTCCTGGACATATTGCCTGTGACGAAGCTTCCAATAGCGAAATCGTCGTCCCGCTGGTCCAAGGCGACCGCCTGCTGGGTGTACTCGATATAGACAGCCCGATCAAGCACCGCTTCGATGATGAAGAACGGCGTTTCCTGGAAAGGTTCGCCGCAATGGTTGCCGATGTTATCTGATTCCTTCATTCCTGAACAGGCAAAAGACCTTCACCGCTCAGAATCCTCTGCGCTGGTGAAGGTCTTTTTGGTGCCGGGCTGCGGGTCAAATTCTTCCCCCTCTTACCCGGCGTTTCCGCCTACAGCTGCACCGGACTGATGTTCCAGATCTCCGATGCATAACGGGCAATGGTATTGTCGCTGGAAAACTTGCCGGAATGCCCGATATTAATGATGGACTTCTTCAGCCATTCCTTCTGATTCCGGTAGGCCAGATCAATATTGACATGGGTCTCGACATAAGAAGCGAAATCCTTAAGTACAAAGAACTCGTCATTATTGTCAATCAGCGACTGGTACAGTGTATCGAATTCCTGGGTATTGCAGCAGATGGGACCCGGCGTAACCAGTTGGTCCAGCACTTCCTTCACACGGCCGTCCCCGTTGTAAATATCACGTGCATGATAGCCCCCGTACTGGTAATAATCCATCACCTGCTCGGCACGCAAGCCAAACAGGAACATGTTGTTATCCCCAACCATTTCATGCATCTCCACATTGGCTCCATCCATCGTTCCGATGGTCAGTGCACCGTTCATCATGAATTTCATGTTGCCGGTGCCGGAGGCTTCCTTGCTGGCTGTAGAGATCTGCTCGCTGACATCGGCAGCCGGAATAATCTTCTCCGCCAGGGACACCGAATAATTTTCGAGGAAAAAGATGCGGATTTTGCCCTTGATCTCCGGATCTTTGTTGACGACATCGGCCACTGTGTTGATCAGCTTGATGATCCGCTTCGCCAGGTGATAGCTTGGCGCGGCTTTGGCTCCAAAGATAAAGGTGCGCGGCACCATATCCATGGAAGGGTTATCCTTAAGCTGATTGTACAGGTGCATAATATGGAGCACATTCAGCAGCTGGCGCTTGTAGGCATGCAGACGTTTTACCTGCACATCAAAGATCGAGTCGGGATCCACCTGAATCCCATGTTTGCTGAAAATGTACTCTGCCAGACGCTGCTTATTGCGGCGCTTAATGCCAGCCACCTGCTGCTGGAAGGAAGCATCCTCGCTGTATTTAATCAGGCCGATCATCTCCTGCGGATGATGAACCCAGCGCGTGCCGATGGATTCATTGATCAGTCCGGCCAGCTCAGGGTTGGCGTGCAGCAGCCACCGCCGGTGGGTGATGCCGTTCGTTTTGTTGTTGAAGCGGTGCGGATACATCTCATTGAAGAGGCGCATTTCGCGCTTCTGCAGAATTTCCGTATGCAGCGCAGCCACACCGTTCACGCTGTGGCTGGCTACAATTGCCAGATGGGCCATGCGCACCTGGTCATCATGAATGATCGCCATTTGATTAATCCGGTTCTGATCCCCCGGATATTTGCTCATCAGCTCGCCGCAGAAGCGGGCATTGATCTCCTCGATAATGAGGAAGATGCGCGGCAGCAGCTCCCGCACCATGCCAATCGGCCATTTCTCCAGCGCTTCGCTGAGAATGGTATGGTTGGTATAGGAAACCATCCGGGTGGTCATGCTCCAGGCCTGATCCCAGCCGAGCCCGTGCACATCCATCAGTATCCGCATCAGCTCCGGAATGACCAGCGTAGGATGCGTATCATTGATATGCAGAGCCACTTTGTCCGGCAGTGATTCAATGCCAAGCCCCGTCTTGCTGTAGGTCCGCAGAATGCTCTGCAGCCCGGCGCTGCACAGGAAGTACTGCTGCTTCAGGCGGAGCAGCTTGCCTTCATACTGCGAATCATCCGGATAGAGGAACTCCGAGATCGATTCCACCGAGCGCTTATATTCCAGAAATTTGTGGTAGTCACTTCCGGCCAGGGAGCCAAACGTCCGCGAAGGCTGGGTAATGGACTCTGCACTCCAGTTGCGCAGGGTATTCACATGCCGGCGGTCTGCTCCGATAATCGGAACATCATAAGGAACTGCGCGCACGGCTTCATAGTCTTTATGCTCGAAGACCAGCTCGCCGTTCACTTCGTCCGTCTCGACATGTCCCCAGAACCGCACCTCCACCTGCTTGTCTTCCCGTCTTACTTCCCATACGTTATCATTCTGCAGCCAGTAATCGGGCAGCTCCACCTGGTACCCGTCAACGATTTTCTGCTCGAACAGGCCGTATTTATAACGTATGCCGCAGCCGTGCCCTGCATATTGCAGGGAAGCCAGCGAATCCAGGAAGCAGGCAGCCAGACGGCCCAAACCGCCGTTGCCCAGCCCCGCGTCTGCTTCCTCCTCTTCCACATCCCGGAGGGAGAACCCCAGCTCCGCCAGTCCGTCACGCACAACCTCAAGCACACCCATATTAAGGAGGTTATTGCCCAGAAGTCTGCCGATTAGAAACTCCATGGAAAAATAGTATACCTGCTTATCCTTATCGGCCTTGAACCTCTGGTTGGTCTCCACCCAGTTCTTCCCCGCATCCTCGCGGATCATGTTGCCGAGAATGTTGTAAATGTCGGCGTTAGATGCTTCCTCCAGCGGCTTGCCCAGTTTCCCGATGAGTGTCTTGCGGAACACTTCTTTAAAAGTCTCTTTATCGTTGAACAACAGCAGGTTCCTCCTGACAAATGCTTTTTTAGTAGACAGGCTTGCGCTTAGATCTTACTGCTCTTGGCAATCACGAATGGACGTTTGCTGTCCCCGACAAGTATCCGGTCCTTGCTCAGATGCACATCTTTATCCATAATGACATTCTCAATCACGGCATTCTCTTCAATGACGCATTTCTGCATAATCACCGAATTGACGATGCGCGCTCCCTTGCGGATCTGCACCCCCCGGAAAATCACGCTGTTCTCCACCGTTCCGGCGATGATGCAGCCATTGGCCACCAGCGAATTGCTGACCTCGGCGCTGTCCAGATAGCGGGTAGGAGCTTCATATTTTATCTTCGTCTGGACCGGGTTCTCTTTGAAGAGTCCGAAATAATTATCCTGCTGCAGCAGGCTCAGACTGTTCTTGTAATAGCTCTCCAGCGAATTGATCACGGCATGATAGCCTGTATATTCATAAGCGGCGATTTTGAACTTGTGGCGGTTCTTCTGGATGGCATCGCGGAAAAAGTAGCTTTCCCCATGGGCAATGCAGTATTCGACCTGCTCCAGGAACAGTGTTTTCTCCATAATAAAAATATCCAGATACACATTGGGATGATCCTTCTCCTGATGGATCTCCGTCACATGGCTGTCTTCATCGACCTCAAGCCGCAGGCACGGATCATGCTCCGGCTGAAGCTGTTCAATCTTCTTGTACACCAGCGTGACGTCAGCACCCTTCTCCAAATGGTATTGATACACCTCCTGGAGGTCTACAGTATTGATATGCTGGCTGCCGGAGAACACGATATATTTGGCTGAAGCCCGTTTGAAGAAATCAAGGTTGTTGTGATAATGCTGCAGATCCCCCAGGGAAGTATCCGTCGGATCATTCCAGTCGGGCGGCAAAATGAACAACCCGCCATGCTTGCGGTTCATGTCCCAAGACTTGCCGTCGCCGAGATGGTCCATCAGCGAACGGTATTTGCGGCGGACAAACAGTCCTACGCTTTCCAGTTCGGCACGCATCATGTTGGAGAGAACGAAGTCGATCAGCCGGTACCGGCTGGCAAAAGGCACAGCCGCACCGCAGCGGAAATAGGTCAGCTCGTTTAAATTGTCCAGTTCATGGTCAAGATTGATGACACCCATGAGTTCTTTCATCGGAATCCACCGTCCTCTGCTGGTTATATGGTTTTGGCTGCAACAGATTTGCGTTTCTTGCTTCGATTGTCAATCAGCAGAATTTCATCCTCGTTCTCACGTTCTATTCCGATCTCCATACCATCCTCAATCACCGTATTCTCGCTGATGATGGCTTTGTGAATCCTTACGTTCTTCCCGATCTTGACCTTTGGCATGATGACAGAGTCCGTAATTACACTGCCTTCACCCACCTCCACGCCGTAAAAGAGCACCGAATGCTTCACCTCTCCATGGACAATGCAGCCTTCATTAATGATGCAGCCCGATACCTTCGCTCCCGGAGCCACATATTGTGCCGGCTGATTCGGATTGCGGGTGAAGATACGCCAGTCCGGATCATTGAGATTCAGGGGCGGCGTATCGCTCAGCAGGTCCATGTTCGCTTCCCACAGGCTGGTAACGGTACCGACATCCCTCCAGTATCCTTCAAAAGGATACGCATACAGGGACTGGCCGTCCGCCAGCATAAGCGGAATGATATCTTTGCCAAAATCATGGGAGGAGCCGGGGTTCTCCCCGTCCTCCAGCAGATGCTTGCGGAGCACCTCCCACTTGAAAATATAGACACCCATCGAAGCCAGCGTGCTCTTCGGCTTGGCCGGCTTCTCATCAAATTCATAAATTTTGAGGTCTTCCTCCGTATTGAGTATGCCAAAACGGCTGGCTTCCTCCAGCGGAACATCGATGACCGATATGGTGCAGTCGGCATTTCTGGCCTTGTGGTATTGCAGCATGGCATGATAATCCATCTTGTAGATATGGTCACCGGACAAAATCAGCACATGCTCCGGATCAAATTGGTCCACAAATTTCAGATTGCGGTAAATCGCGTCTGCCGTCCCCCGGTACCAGCTGCTACCGTTCTCCCGTTCATGCGGAGGCAATACGAATACCCCGCCATCCTTGCGGTTCAAGTCCCAATCGCTGCCTACCCCAATGTAAGAATGCAGCACAAGCGGCTCATACTGCGTCAGCACGCCCACGGTATCAATCCCGGAATTGGAGCAATTGCTCAAAGGGAAATCAATAATCCGGTAGGTTCCCCCAAAATAAACAGCGGGCTTGGCAAGCGATTTCGTCAGCCCCTTCAACCTTTTCCCTTGGCCTCCCGCTAATAGCATGGCTACCATTTCTTTTTTCTTCATGGAAGAGCCTCCTTGACTTATGGGTATTGAAGCATGTGATCCATTAGGTTGAATGATGAATAGTACAGCGTAGATTTAACCCAGTGCAGAAATAGAAATTCCAGAAAGAAGTGTAGCGAAAGAAGCGTCTTGATAGGAAAATGATAAGGTCAAAAACGGGGGGAAACTCATAGAATCGGGACTTATCTCCAGCCCTGAAGAGGACTCCTCAGACCGGGTAGTATCCTTATTGTAAAGTGTTCTTTAGCCGCCGTCAAAACCCTTTATCGCCTCATTCGAAAACTTTTAAATTCTAACTAAATTTCTTATTAATAGCATTAATATCTCCGTATAATTAGATTAACCATTATGAGTAATCCTGAAAGACTATTTCGAATCCTTTCGTCAAATTAATGGATCCATCTTCAGCAAACATTCATTCTGATATGTCATAATGTAGCTAACTATTAGTGGTTTGGAGGAACAATGCATGAAGGCTGCCCAAGGTGTAAGACTGCTGCTCGTGGATGACGAGCCCCACATTCTCCAGTTCCTGGAGCTGGGCCTTATTAATGAAGGCTTCGAAGTAAGGACTGCGCCGGACGGGGCCAGTGCCATTGCCGTTGCTGCCGATTTCAAGCCCCATGTGGCCATTCTGGATGTGATGATGCCGGGAATGGACGGTTTTGAGCTCTGCCGCTATCTCCGTTCGGAAGAATCGGAGCTTGCCGTTATCATGCTTACAGCCAAGGATGAAGTGGATGACCGCGTTAAAGGTCTGTCCATCGGGGCTGACGACTATATGGTCAAGCCGTTCAGCTTCGAGGAACTGCTGGCCCGGATTCAGGCGCGCCTGCGCAACCAGTTCCCCGGACTGCTTGGCGAAGTGCGGTGCGGACCGTTCCGCATCGATGGCCGGCGCAAGGAGATCCGCCACAAGGACGAAGTGCTGGAGCTGTCCCCTACGGAATATGAGCTGCTGCAATACCTGGTCATCAATCATGGCCTGGTGCTGAGCAAGCCGATGATTCTGGACAAGGTCTGGGGCTATGATTTTGGCGGCGAGGAAAATATCGTTGAGGTCTATATCCGCTCCCTCCGCGAAAAGCTGGGTGATAAAGACCACCGGATCATACGCACGCTGCGCGGTGCCGGATACCGGGTGGATCTGGTATGATAGCCCGCATCACAGGCTTGTTCGGCAGACTGCCGGCCCCGCGTTCCCTGCGCAAGCAGCTGCTGGTCATTTCCCTGCTGATTCTCTCCGGCCTGCTGCTGTTAATTGGTCTGCTCCAGTATGTACTTATGCGTGACTTTATTTACTCCAACCGGGCGGAGTCCATGGAAACCCAGATCCGTTCCGTCCCGCGCGAGATTTTTAGCAACCCGCCGGCTTGGGGTGCCGGCGGCATGGATGCATCCGGGATGAGCAGCAGGGAGACCGGCAGCCCGGATACGGGAAGCCCCGGAAATCCACCCCCCGGCAATTTGCGGAACACCGGAAGAAGGCCCCTTTTGCTGGATGCCCATACGACTATAGCTGTATACAGCGTGGACGGGGGGTTTAAGGATTTCCAGGAAGAGACGCTGTCTGATTCTTCTGCTCCGAGACTAACCGATGCCGAATACAATGATCTGCTGAAGCACACCACGGACAAGGCGAATGGCAGCTACCGGCTCATTGCGGCACCGGACGGCAGCGAGCATCTGGCCGTATTCATGAATCTCGGCAAGCCGCAGGAGGCCAGAATGCTGCTGCAGATGAGTGTAAGCACGGGACCGCTGAAGGATGTGATCATGCAGCAGCTGCTGATTTTTGCAGCGCTGTCGGTTGTGGCCTTGCTGGCCGGACTGCTGCTGTATCTCCCTGCGCTGCGCAAAACGCTGGTCCCCCTCTCTAACATGGGAGAAGCTGCGCAGATTATCGATGCAGGCAACCTCAGCGAGCGGTTCCCCGTACACCAGGGGCAGACGGAGATCGACAAGCTGTCCCGCTCATTTAATGGAATGCTGGAGCGGCTGGAGATTTCTTTTCATAATGAACGTGAAGCCAAGGAGCAAATGCGCCGTTTTGCAGCCGATGCCTCCCATGAGCTCAGAACTCCGCTGACCTCGATTCACGGCTTCCTGGAAGTGCTGCTGCGCGGAGCCGCTGACAACAGGGAACAGCTCATGGGCGCCCTGACCAGCATGCACGGGGAATCCAGACGGATCAACAAGCTGGTGGAGGATCTGCTCCTTCTGGCACGCATGGATGGGGCGCCGCAGCTGAATATCAAGGGCATGCTGCTGGGAGAGATCATCACCGAGATGCAGCCCCAGCTGCTCATGCTCGCCGGAGAACGCAGGGTTACCTTCGATATCTCGCCCGGCATCCGGGGCCAGTATGATCCCGACAAGCTAAAGCAGGTAATTCTTAATCTATTCCAGAATGCGGTACAACATACCGATGCTTACAAGGGAACTATTCATATCAGCCTGACTGCCCGGGGCACGAAAGCTGAACTGACGGTGCGGGACAATGGCTCCGGGATCGCGGCTGAGCACATCCCCCATGTGTTTGAACGGTTCTACCGCAGCGATTCTTCGCGCACACGCAAATACGGCGGCTCGGGACTTGGGCTGTCTATCACCAAATCCATCGTGGATGCCCATCACGGCGATATCCGTGTCGAGAGCCGTCCCGGTGAAGGCACCGCCTTCCGGGTTATCCTTCCCCGTTCAGATGAGTAGCTAAACAAGAATTATTAACGTTATAATAGTAAGTGACAAGTGCACAAAACTAAGCATATGCATTCGGCCGTTTGCGTGCGAAGCGTCTCGGATGGATGTATAGGCTCACAAAACTTAAGCCTATGCTTCCGAAGCGAGTTTTGTACGAAGCGGTTCGGAGGATGCTTAAGCTCACAAAACTTAAGCCTATGCTTCCGAAGCGAGTTTTGTACGAAGCGGTTCGGAGGATGCTTAAGCTCACAAAACTTTTAGGAGGTTAAATGTATGTATGAAATCGCCATCATTGGAGCCGGTCCTGCCGGCGCAAGCGCAGCCCTGTTCGCCGCCAAGGCGGGCAAAAAAACGCTGCTGATCGACAACGACAAAGGCATGACGCGCAGAGGCTGGTATGAGAACTACTACGGGATTGCTGAAATCGGCGGACCGGAGCTTGTGGAGACCGGACATAAGCAGGCTGTCAAGTTCGGAGCGGAATTAGTGGCAGACCAAGCAGTGAATCTTACTGCAAAGGATGGAGGCTTCGTGATCGAGAGTGAGAGCGGAGCTGCCTATGAAGCTAAGCATGTGATTCTGGCAACGGGTGTGCTGACCGATCTGGCCGCCAAGGCCGGTGTGGAAACGAAGGACGGCACAGAGCCAAGAATCAAAACGGTCGTAGCTGTAAATGCAGAAGGCAGAACCAATATCGCAGGCATCTGGGCAGCAGGAACGGTGGCTGGAGTAAGCGTACATGCGGTTATCACTGCCGGAGACGGCGCAAAGGTTGCCATTAATATTATCAGTGAACTGAACGGTGCGAGATACGTGGATCATGACCTGTTGAAGGCTTAAGCTGCCATACTCAAAAAGATATGCATCATTCATGCCAAGGCCAGCCAGGATTAATTCCGGCTGGCCTTCTTGGGCATCACTGTTTGTCCATAAGCGGATTAGGCCATAAAGCTCATAAGAAACTGAAGCCAAGTGGAAAAAGTAAACCTAATGAGCTGAAATTCTGGCTAAGGTTTTAGTGGGAATTTGTACACCTAATCATCCCATATTCACCCCATCCGGCTGATTTCGGACGGATTAGTGGTACTTTTTCCAATGTAGGCTTATCCATGAGCCTAATGTGTTCGATTAGTTATCTTTTTCCACTGACGGTGACTGCCCTTCGAGATTACACTTAAGCCTTGCCGTCAGCGAATTCAGCCGTTTCTCCCTGCACCCGGAGAATGCGGTACGGACAAGGCTTCTGCATCGTCTTCCAGGCTGCCAAGCAGCCCCCTCAGATATGGCACGAGCTGCGGGCGCAATTCTTGACGCTCCAGGCCAATCTCCAGCGTAGCCTGAATATAGCCGAATTTATCGCCGATATCATAGCGTTTGCCCTGCAGATCAAGGGCCAGCAGCCCCTCATTCCGGCATACCTCATGCAGCGCATCCGTCAGCTGATATTCTCCGCCGGCTCCACGCTCCAGCTTACTGAGCACAGAGAAGATGGATGGCTTCAGGATATAGCGCCCCATGATGGCATTCGTCGAAGGCGCAGTCTGCGGTGAAGGCTTTTCCACCAGCCCGCTTACTGCATGTACGCCCTGCACCGCGCCGCCGGAGGCAATGATTCCATACTTGCTCACCTCTGACCTTGGTACCGGCTGCACACCAACTATCGTCTGCTCGGACTGCTCGTACAGCTTCATCATCTCCATGAGCGCGGGCGGATCGGAGACCATGATGTCATCACCAAGCAGTACCGCAAACGGCTCGCTGCCGGTAAACTGCTCCGCGCAGGAAATGGCATGTCCCAGGCCAAGCGGCTCCTTTTGCCGGATGTAATGGATGCTGGCCAGTCCGCTGATGGCCTGGACTTCGCGGAGCAAGTCAAGTTTCTCTTTTTCCAGCAGGGTCTGCTCCAGCTCCACCGACTTGTCAAAATGATCCTCAATCGACTTCTTGTTGCGGCCGGTCACGATAATAATGCTCTCAATGCCGGAGCGCACCGCTTCCTCCACAATATATTGAATTGCCGGCTTGTCTACTATAGGCAGCATCTCCTTCGGCTGGGCCTTGGTGGCCGGCAGGAAACGCGTGCCGAGGCCCGCGGCGGGGATCACAGCTTTTCTGATTTTCACGTGGACCCACTCCTCTCCCCCATTATTTATTGAGCTGCGCCACTCTCTGCTCGGTTACACTCTGCTGCTTCTGACCGCTGTAAAATTCCTGGACAATGTAGAGCGGACGCCGTTTTGTCTCGTCATAGATCCGGCCGACATATTCACCCAGAATGCCCAGCATAATCAGCACAAATCCGTTGAACGTTAGAGTAATGCCGATCATCGAAGCCCAGCCCTTAACGGCTGCGTCCGTAAACAGCGCCAGATACAGCACGTACATAAGGTACAGAAATCCGGCTCCCGAGAGAAGCCCTCCCAGATAGCCCGCCAGCTTCAGCGGCTTGTAGGAAAAGGAGGTGATTCCATCCAGCGACAGCTTAATCATGCGCTTCAAGGGATATTTCGTCTCCCCGGCGAGCCGTTCATCACGTTCATATTCGATAGCCTTCTGGCGGAAGCCTACCCAGCTGACCAGCCCGCGCACAAAGCGGTTTTTCTCCGGGAGCCGTTTCAGTTCCTCACAGACTTTGCGGTCAATTAGGCGAAAATCACCGGTATCTACCGGAATCGGGATGTCTGTGGAATAACGCAGCACCCGGTAGAAGAGGCTTGCTGTCCACTTTTTGAAGAGGGATTCGCCGTTCCGCTTGATCCGTTTGGCGTACACCACCTCATAACCGTTTTTCCACTCCCGGATCATGTCCAGAATCAGCTCCGGCGGGTCCTGCAGATCGGCGTCGATGATGACCACCGCATCCCCCAGCGAATAATCCATACCGGCTGTTATGGCAATCTGATGGCCGAAGTTGCGGGACAGATCAATCAGCTTCACACTTTCATCCCAGTAGCTGTATTCCTCAATCATCTGCGCACAGTTGTCTGTGCTCCCGTCATTGACGAACAGCAGCTCATAAGCCTCTCCCGTCGTTCCCATCACTTTTTTGATCCGCCGGTACGTCTCCTGAATGACAGCCTCTTCGTTATACATCGGTATAATTATGGAATAGCGCACGTGTGTACTCATGAGCAGCTCCTCCTTAGATTTAAGTAATGAAGCGCCCCTTACTAAAAGTCTGTCCGGCGCGCTTCCTGTAACAGCCTGTTGACCTCTAACTTACTGAACAGTCACCTCGTACAAGGTTCCTCCGTTGCTGCCTGTCACTGTACCCTGCCATTCTTCAGTCGGAACTGCTGTTCCGTTCTCGGTAATCCAGTTGGTAATTTCAGAATTGCCCCCGCGTCCGCCACCACCGCCCATGCCGCCGGTAGTGACGAGAAAGTATTTCACTTTGCCGCTCGCTACGAGCGCCTTCAGCGTATCCGTGGTATATGGCACGTCCGAGTTGTTGAACCCGTTCAGAATCACGACCGACTCATTTTCATCGATAATATAAGGGCCTGCGGTTCCGTAATCCATGGCTGCGAACAAATATTTCTCACCGGTATTATGCTCCTTCAGATAAGCCAGCAGATTCTCGTTGACACCCGTGGTGCCGTTTCTGCCGCCGCCGCCCATGCCGCCAAAGCCGCTGCTGCTGTCCGGGCCTGCTGCCGGTGTCATGCTGTTCGAGCCGTAGGTAATTGGCGTAAGCGCCCAGTACAGCGGTCCGGCCAGCAATACCAATAGTCCAAGTACTGCGGATGCATGTACGAACCGCTGCCGCTGACCTTTGAATATCCGCAGCGCCAGCAGCAGCACAGCAGCTGCAATCCCTCCAGCCAGGACACCTGTGGACCAGCCGCCGCCAATGGTACTGTCATAAGGATGAATGATGTACCACTGGAAGACCGCTGTAGCGAGTGTGGCCACCGGAAGCAGCCAGGACAGCCAGGTTGCACGTTCCTTATAATAGGTCCAGAGCCGGAGCCAGCCTGCGCCTACCAGTGCCGCAATCGGCGGGGCCATCATAATCAGGTAGTATTGGTGAAAGAACCCGGCGATGCTGAAGAATCCCATAACAGGTACCAGCCAGGCCAGCCAGAACAACGCTTCTTTATGCTCTTGGGTAAAATTCCGTCTGCGCAGGCTGGCAAAAATCCCGATGCAGCCGAACAGCAGGAAGGGCAGCAGCCAGCTGGCTTGACCGGACAGCGCCGATTGGAACAAGCGCAGCGGACCGGCTGTGCCTGTATTGAACATTCCGCCTCCGCCGTTCATCCCGCCACGGCCGCCCTGGCCGAAGTTGAACTGGCGATTCCCGCCCTGGCCGTCTTCGCCGTCCATTCTGCCGCCCGGCGCCTGCCCTTGCATTCCGCCGTCACCCGGGGCTTGGCCCTGCATCCCGCCGTCATCCGGAGCCTGGCCGCGGCCATCCGTGCCTCCGCCAGCCTGTTCGCCTCCAGTGCCTCCCGGCAGCTGCCCCTGGACCTGGCCGTCTGTTCCGTTCATCATTCCCGGGCCGCCTTGCCCGTCTTGACCACCCGCTCCGTTCGCCGCCGGCATTTCCCCGCCATTCCAGAATGGCATTTCGCCTCCGCCGCCAGGGAAGCCGCCTCCACCGCTGCCTCCCGTGCTGCGGTCACCCGTTAAACGCGATACGCCGTTGTAGCCAAAAGCCAGATTGAGCACAGAGTTGGTGCCGCTGCTGCCCATGTAAGGCCGTTTGCTGGCCGGGATCGAATCCACGATCACCGCCCAGGACAGCGAAACTACCAGCAGTACGGCGGTGCAGGCAGCAAGCACACCGGTTTTTTTCTTCCAGTTCACTTTGGCTGCCAGTATATAAAAGAGATAAAATGCCGGAAGCACCATATATGCCTGCAGCATTTTCTCGTTAAAGCCAACGCCGATTAGGGCAAATGCGGCGAGAAGGCTGCCCGTTGTGTTTCGCTTCGTCCCCTTGAAGAGAAACCATGTTCCCAGCAATAGCGTGAACACCAGCATAGCATCGATATTGTTCGTTCTGCTCACAGCGGCAGCCACAGGTGTGACCGCCATTGCCAATGCTGCGAGACGCGCTGCCGTGCGGCCAAAGGCCGGCTTCACCAGCAGATACACCAGCAATACCGAGCCTACTCCGGCAAGCACCTGCGGCAGAATCACGCTCCAGCCATGCAGTCCGAAGACCAGCGCGCTGAGCGTCTGAATCCAGAAGGTAACCGGCGGCTTATCGACCGTTACCGAACCCGCCGAGTCCAGTGAGGCGAAGAAGAAGTTATGGAAGCTCTGGAGCATGCTTCCGACCGCAGTTGTATAGTACGTATTGGCGTATTGATCATTCCAGATTCCATAGCCGTAGAGAAAGGCTGCAAGCAGCAGTACGCCCAACAGTATGACATCGGAACCCAGCTTTTTTATCCATTTCATTACACTCCACTCCCTCAGTCCATCCATGTATTATTCCGGCAGTGCTCGTTCCCCCGGTACATCTTTGCTTAGGAGTATTATGGCATCCCTACCTTAACTGATAATGAAATCAAACTGAATGTTTACTGAATGCTGAAGCGGCAAAAAGCTCAACAGGGTTGAGCCTTGCTTCGGCCCTTTTGAAAGATGCAAAACGGCTACGCCGTCCTTGATTGGATGACGTAGCCGTTTTGAATTTAAGTTTAGCGTTGCCTTGAGAACGACTCCCCATGATTCCTACAGCAAATCCAAGTGGAAAAAGGTCACCTAATTAGCCCGACACTGTCTGTTCCCCGAGGTTAAGTGGAAAAAGGGAACCTAATTCGGCTCCTTTCGCCATAGGATGAGGAATATAGCTCAATGAAGTTTCCTTTTTCCACTTAAATTTCACAAATGTTGATTTGCGGGAGAAATAAGTTCACTTTTTCCAACTAGCACTGCTCACCGGATGGCGTAACTTCTTCTCAAGCATTAGCGGAAAAAAAGGCTATCGAATCCGGCTGATTTCCACCCGTTTGAGTGAATTTACTGAATCCGCGCCTACTTATCCCCTACTCTCCCCGTCCCATTGCCGCCAGCTTATTCACCGTATTCCAATTGCGTGCCGTGATGGAGGTTCCCAGGAGCTTGTCGAGCTGTACCTTGAATAATGGAGATTGGCTTGCGCTCACTTCATACAGCGTGTACATCTCTCTGCCTGCAATATAGAGCTTGTCAGCACCATCCTCATAGGGACGCATCTTCTCCAGCGCCTCTTTTGATGGAGCCTCAGCGAGGAACGAAATATACAGGCGTTTGTAATCCTCTTCCGCAGGGGGCTCAAACGGATTGCCTGCAATCGCCGCCTCAAGCTCCTCCAGCGTGCGGATCATCACGCTGACCTCAAACCCGAATGTCTCCTTGATTGCCGCGCTAATCACAGTCTCAAGCTCAGCGGCCCGGGCTTCATTACGCTCAAACACCACATTTCCGGACTGGATGTAGGTGCGCACCCGGTCATACCCCAGCGACTCGAACATAGCCTTCAGAGCCTGCATCTTAATGATTTTATTGCCGCCCACGTTGATGCCGCGCAGCAGCGCAATATATGTATTCATTACGCACCTTCTTCCCATAATGTCCAGATTAGAAAGATTTTGATCTTAGACGTCTGCGGATTTCGCGGACCAGCTGCTCCTTCTCCGCAAGCGGAACGCCTTCCGTAAGCCGGGCTGCTGCTACCGGCAGCACCCAGGCATTCACCTCGGCATAAGAAAGACCCGATAGCCTGAGATATTCCCGAATGTACCCTTTGGTGAGCCGCTGCCTTATAAAACCCGTAACGACTCTGGTCGCTAATGAAGCTCCAGGCGGCAAAGCTCCCATGCTAAACATCATAACAGACCTTGCCGCATCTCCTGCTGGGTTGCCGGTCATCCCGGTCATCCAGTCGATGATCCATGCCTGCCCGTCGATCAGCACGTTGTCCGGGTGGAAATCCCCATGCAGGAGCCGGTCGCCCTCCGGCAGCTGCTCCAGCCTTTCCAGGACGGGTGTTTTTTCCTCCATCGTGAGCATAGGGGCGGCAATAATGCTGCTTCTCAGGCTCTCCTTCTGCTTGCCGAAGGCTTCTGCCCCCTGGAGCTTATGCAGGTCATGATGGATCGAAGCAAGCTGCCGGGCATATCCGCCCAGCCTCCACGGCTTCTCGCCAATCAGCCGCAGCATGGAGCCGCCATGAATTTGCTGGAAGATAATCCCGTTGCGTTCCTCGAGCGTAACCAGTTCTATAGGCTGAGGCGTCTGAACGCCTTGCTTGTAGACATATTTACAGACCTCATATTCGTGTTCCACATACTGCGCAGGAATATCCCCGTGATAGAGCTTCAGAATCTTCCCTGTCCCATATTCCCGGACCTCTGCTGTTCTTCCTTCCCCAATCCGCTTCCCCGGCATTCCGTCCCCCCTAGTTACTCCAGATTGATGCACGTGAAATGCTCCACTACCGGGAAAGGGCTGTAATAATGATGCAGCATCGCTTTCCACTCCTGATATTGGCCGGATTCCCTGAACCCTATGGTATGATCCTCAAGCTTGCGCCACTTCACGAGCAGCAAATATTTGTGGTCATCCTCCAGGCAATGCTGCAGCTCATGGCCCAAATAACCCTCTATGGAAGAAATCAGTGCGGATGCTTCCTTGAAGCTCTGTTCAAACTGGCTGGTGAGCCCCGGCTTAACCTGCAGCATGGCTGCTTCCAAAATCATCGCAATCCTCTCCTTGCTTGGATGTATGGTCCAGATGCCTCAACCTGTAAGTGCATCCCGAAAAAACTCGTGATAAAAATTAATAATGACCAGCAGCACCGCCAGCGACTCATTCACACTGCCCACCTCAAGGGCGTTATTGGCGTCATCAATCCGGTACACCCGCAGATTCTTTTGCCCGTTAAGCCCGGCGGCATGCTGTTCTGTGAAGGTCGGGTCGCTTCCGCCGTAGATGATGCTGCCCCGGCTCTTCCGCAGCAGCGGGAGTGAATCCGCAACCGGTGTCAGATACAAATGCGAGGTCTTCTGGTTGAGATTCAGCTCTTCCGCCACTCTGCCGGCAATGACAGCCCCCATGCTTTTGCTGATGAAGAGCAGCTGCTCATACTCCGGAAGTGAGCTAACCGCCGCTTTGCATTCCTCTGCTATAATATCAATTTCGTCACGTTTGAGCTCAGCCCGTGCGCTCTGATAGCCATATTCCAGCAGCAGGATATCGCAGCCATACTCCCGGGCCAGCTTGGCCGCATAATCCAGCAGCGAACGTTCAGCCGAGTAGTTCTTACCCGGAAATACTACTGCGAGCGCCTTGGACTCCTGTGTAATATACTTATGTCTGACTTCCCTGCCCCAATGTGAGGACATGACGATGCTTGATACACTCACCCGCGCTTCCTCCTTCGCCAATATTTACAAGGTTTCCCCCTAAGCTCTCTGCCTCTCATTATAGCTATCTTCAGCACAGGTGGGAAATAAAAAACGGTGCAGGCTCTTGGAATCCCAAGACCAGCCCCGTCTCTATTGCTGCGCTGCCGTCTTTTTGCCGCTTCTCCTCCAAGCCAGAATTTCCGCTGTAACCCACAGGATCACAGGAATGGCCACCTGAAACGGAAGGGCGTAAATCTTGTAGATGTGGTAGGCAAAATACTGCATTTGCATAATATCCTTATAGATAAAAACCGCCAGATAGACCATAATCAGGCCCATCTGCAGCACAACGGAGCGGTAGCTGCTCAGCTTGAATACTTTTGCCACCCCATTGCTGGCCACATACAGGCATAGGCTTACTTTTATAAAAAGCGCCGTTACAAATATAATCGCCGATGAGCCTTCGATTCGTGTCAGGAAATCGCCAATGTTGATTCTGCTGACCGCCACATAGGAAGGGAAATATAAGCTTGACAGGATATCCGGTCCCAATACCAGCAGATTACGCAAAGTCACTTGAAGGATAATGACTCCGGCGATCATTGTGCTGCTTACCAGAACTTTTGCCGCCGAGCCCTTTTTGGGCAGCACATTAAAGGCACCCAGGAAAACCACAATCTCAGCAAAAGGAAAGGTGAAGGAGCCCATCGTATCTGACAAAACAAGCTTCCACCCGCTGTCTAAAACCGGTAAAAGGTGATGGAATTGATATTTGGGGATAGAGAGAAGCTCTATTACTACAATCACCATTACAGTAAACAGCAAAAGGAATTTGGCGCTTCTCCCCAGCACCTCCATCCCCGCCTTCACCACCCACACACACAGCAGGCCGATGACCAGCATCGGGGCCACCATCGGTGTGGATGTCAGGGCAACCGTCTTACTGAACTCCCCGAAATTCCGCAGCACCAGCGAGCCCAAATGCATAGCATACCAGATATACAGGCAGGAGAGCACCCGCCCAGCCACTGCCCCGAACACCAGAATCAGCATATCGTACAGATCCTTGCCCGGAAAAAGCACATGCAGCCGGGTATAGATTAACATGAGCGGAACTGCCAGTGCTACGGCAAATATCAAGGCAATCCAGCTGCTGTTGCCGGACTGCCCCGAAGACCCCATAAAAAGGGAAGTGCCGATAATAAATAGGACCGTGATACTTATAGACTGCCCTGCCGGTATGATTTCCTTGCTCATTGTTCCTCCCCCTTATAGGATCCCGACCTAGAACAGCTTTTTAACCCAATGCACAATCGGAGATGAAGGGCTGGGAATTTCCCATCCCATGGATAGCACAAAAGCCAAGGAGAAGGACACCAGGCACAGTACCGAGCATACATAGAAGTCCCGCTTCTTTCCTTGCTTCAGCAGACCGTAGGGGTCAATGATGATGACAATAGCGTAGATCAGCAGCAGGTAAATGACCATATGAGGTTAATCTCCCAGCTTAATGGAGCGTGAGGTTTTGGCGCTGCTCTCAATAATTACCTTCGAGTCTACCGTTATATCCAGTTTTGCAAATTCATCATCCCAATGGTCACGGACCTTGGCCCACATCTTCGGCTGATGCTCATGGATGATTTCCCCGTATCCAAAAATATCGGCATGGTACTCCTGCTGCATCTTCCGGATGAGAGACTGAATCTCCTGCTTCAGAGCTTGGCCTGCGCGCTCTTCAATCGCACTGATGGTCTCGTAGCCCGAAAAGCTTTCCGAAGTCATCACCTCATCCAGCCCGGTATGTGTAACCGTTCTGACCTGCAGCAGCAGCTTACCGTCCACCACCTTAGGCTTCACCTTGGTTCTGCTTGATAAGATCTCCAGAGAATATGTGGGAACACCGTTCTTATCATTCACCGCCAGTACGCCTCCCTTGATGCCGTCTTTGGCAAAAAGCATGTTTTTGGTTTCTTTGCCGTTCAGTTTGCCTATCATTTTGTCCTTGGAGAAAATCGCACAGCCGCTAACACGTTCATTCTTCTGCCCGTTCTGCTCATGAATGGAGATGAGCGGTGCCACGGCATGATTCCCCAGAGTCTCCAGCTTATCGATGAAATCCCATATTTCCACGGTCGGCGCGCTGCTGGTATACTTCTCGTCCCGCATCATCTGTGCCAGTTCAAACGACATGATTGTTTTTGTGGTGCTGTTCAGGTTCAGAATCTCCCGCGCGGTCGGCTCATCCGACACAAAGATGAAGACATCGGACCTGGTTTCCGTATCTCTGCTATACCAGTCAACTGTCCTGATCAATCCCTCGCGGGCAACCTTCTCGCTGAAAATGATGGCTTTGGCATGGCTCCAGAACAGCTTTCTCCCGGTCATGGATATCATATTGCGGACAATGTCAAAGATCGTGTTTCCCGTAAGACTGAGCATTTTGAAGCCCGCCTGGTTTTGGTCAAGCCCCCCTTGGATATCTACCATCTCCGCAGTAAGCTGAATCTTCTCGTTAGCGCCATCCTTGTCGATGGCCACCCCGGCCACGATGGATATGTCATCAACTTCGGTATAGTTCCAGCAGCCGCTGAGGCACGGAAGCATCATTATGCAGAGCAGCAGCGGCAGCAGCCTCGGAGCTTCTTTCATGAGCCTCCCGCCCTTTTCCCTGGCAGCTTCCGCTTCATATTGCGCGCACCTATGACTGCCGGACGCAGATACATATCCCACCATGGAGCGCGGATAGCCGTATCCTTAATATCCTGCGGGCGGATCGACCCCACACCCAGCATGTAGGGAACCCCGAAGGAGCGGAGGCTCATGAGATGAATCACCAGGCCGAGCAGTCCAAAAAAGTATCCGTAAATTCCAAGGAAAAACGCGGCGAACAACAGAACCAGACGCACTATGATCATCGGTCCTGTAAGCCTTGGATTCAACAAGGTAGTGATTCCGGTGAGGCCTACCACAATGACCATCGGCGCACTGACAATCCGGGCATCTACAGCAGCCTGCCCCAGTACCAGCGCTCCCACAATGCTGACTGCCTGGCCAATGGAGGTTGGAATGCGGGCCCCCGCCTCACGAAGAATTTCGAATATAGTCAGCATAATAAGTGCCTCAACAACCGTAGGAAAGGGGACAGACAGTCTGGCAGTGGCAATGCTGAGCAGGAGCAGCGTGGGGACCATCTCCTGGGAGTAAGTAACCAAAGCAACATATGCTGCCGGGATGCTGATGGACATGAACGCCCCCATAACCCTTAAGAACCTGTTAAAGGAGGCAAAGTAATAGTTGATATAGTAATCCTCAGCGGCCTGGAAGTTTTCGACAAAAACATACGGCAGTGTCAAGGCAAAGGGGCTGCCTTCGATCAGCAAGGCAATCCGTCCCTCCATAATTTTGCCCACGACCGCATCCGGACGTTCAGTACTGCCAAGCATCTCGAACGGCGAATAAGGCTCGTCGCGAATAAGCTCGGCCAGGTAACCGGTATCCAGCACATGGTCAATCTCTACCCGCGCGAGCCTCCTCTGCAGCTCCGCCAGAATCTCCGGTGAAGCCAAGCTTTCCATATAACAGATACAGGTCTGTGTCTTGGTCCGGGTCCCGATATCACTAAATACAAACTTCAGATCCGAATTCAGGACTCTGCGGCGGATTAAGGTCAGATTGACGAGCAGCGACTCCGTGAAGCCTTCTCTCGGTCCCCGGACTGCTTTTTCCGTGGTAGGCTCTTCGATTGCCCGTGTTTCCCAGCCCTGGGCACTAATGCTCAGCGCTCCGGCATATCCGTCGAGCAGAAATACCGTTTTGCCCCCGACAATCCCCTCCACCAGTTCATCCAGCCCAGTAGTTACCGTAATATCGCTGAGGGTTATAATTTCCGTGCGGAGTTTCTCTATCAGTTCAGCCGGATTGCTGCGTTCTTCTTCCTTGAACGGATAGGCCATTACCGGCTTGGTAATCCCGTTCTGTAGAAGTGTCCTGTCGATCATGCCTTCCACATAGATCAGACAGCAGCGCAACGGTGCCCCATGGTTATTCTCAATGAACCGCACCCGAAGAGTCCCATCGTTGCTGAAAATCCGCTGGACCAGAGCCAGATTATCCTCTATTGAGAGACTAAGCGGCTGCGAGGAGGATACTTCGCACTCTGCCTGTCCACTGTTCCGGGAAGCGCCGGTATTCTCCACAGCAGTCACTCCTGTCACAATTATTTGATCTGATTATCCCCCGAATCTATAACTCCTATTCCCCATAATTATGCTGTGCAGGAAATTTGTCTTTCCGAAGCAGCGGTGCGGAGTATTGCTCTCAGGTATCGGTTCAAGCCAAATAACCCCGCATAAGCGGGGTCATCCTTCCGGGAATTTTTCAGGTATGCTGCGTTTGTTGCCTCAAGCCCTTATTTATTTTCAAGCCAACTGCTGACTACCGGAAAATACGTATCCCACAGCAAATCGGCATTTCCGGCATCCAGCGCAATATGTCCGTTCTGAGCATTGATGATATCAGACTCCCGGCAATCTATGAAAAACCGCCCGCCAACGCCTTCAAGCAGCGGCGAAGCCGCCACAAGCACAGAGGTTGCTGCGCCCTGTTCAGGGGTTTTCCATCCATCGGGCACAGTCAGCCGATTACCGTCAGCATCTGCAGCTCCCCAGCTCTTAAGCGTATCGGTATCGATGTGCCGCTGAAGATTTGTGGCAATGGCACCGGGCATAAGCGCGTTAGCCCTAATCCCGTCCTGCCTCCAGCGCTTGTCAGCGCCGGCTGCCAGAAGAACCGTTGCTGCTTTGGATTGCATATAAGCTGTAATGGGATCATAGGGACGGTGCTGAAAGTGGATATCCTCAAAAGCGATACAGTTCGCCAGATCTCCTGCGGGATCTGCTGAGGCAACCACTACAATCCTCGCGGAATGTGCCTTAGCCAGAGCCTGGTGCAGCCCTGCAGTCAGGGCAAAGTGCCCCAGGTAATTGGCCGCAAACTGTTCTTCATAGCCCTCGGCTGTCCGGCGGAGCCGGGGTATCGCCATTACACCGGCATTGTTAATGAGGACATCAAGCGGACCTTCCCAACTCGAGGCAAAAGCTGCGATACTCCGTTTATCCAACAGATCAAGCACAGCAGCTTGAACATTCTTATTACCGGTATAGGCGGTGATATCTGCGGCAGCCTGCAGCCCGCTGTCCAGATTCCGCACGGCCAACGTCACTTCAGCACCTTGCCCGGCCAGCGCACGCGCGGTCTCCACTCCAATTCCTGAGGCACCGCCGGTGATCACGATGCGCTTCCCCGCCAAGTCAATCTCCTGTACGACTTCTTCTGCTGTGGAAGCAGCATGAAATGGCGTAGTGATTATGGTCATGGTTACACAATCTCCTTTTTGATTTATATCTGATGCTCTACTGCACCGTAACTATAAATCATTGGACATTTGTGTGCTTTTCCAAAAAGACCAAACCACTTGACGATTCGGTTCATTCTTTGGACTGAATCATTTGTCTAAAGGAAGTGGGGGAATAACCGGTGTCTTGTTTGAAAATTCGGGAGAAGTGCGCCGGATTCTCGAAGCCTGCGGAATAACAGATGTCAGTAACGGGCAGCACCGTGTGGGCAAGCAGCTCTTTGGCCTTGTCAATCCGCCGTTTGCGAATCCACTGGTAGGGCGGCATCTGATAGATGGCATAGAAATCCCTTTTGAAGCTGGATAGGCTTCTTCCCGATAAATAAGCCAGGTCGGCTAAGGTTGCCGGGGTTGTTATATTCGTTTCTACGATGTCAGCAATCGAAGCCATCCGGACCGGATGGCGGAGCTGCAGCAGCTGATTCATAAGGTGACCGTCTGCAGCAGCGAGCCCATAGAGAAGCTCCAACAGCTTGAATTTGACTAAATGATCATCAATGTCTCTGTCTTCGCTGAAATAAGGCTCTATCGACTCCAGGTACCTGGACAGTCTTTCGCTTACTGGCCGTATGCTTATCGGAGCCGGGGAGGCTTCCCTTTGCTCTCCGGGCCCGCTATTCGAAATGGCGGCAAATTCCTTAAGGAGATCATCGCTTAGGAAAAACATCCAATAATTCAACAGATGCTCCTCCCCGTCCTCACCTGACTTCTCATATTCTACAACCATAGCCCTCTTCAAAAGAACCATCTCGTTCTTCCGGACGGTTACCTGCCGGTTTCCCCAACGGACTCTATAGTTCCCGCTTAAGACAAACAGCAGCAAATGGTCCTCCAGAAACATCCGGCCTTGCGAGCCCAGCCCGGATATGCAGGTTTCCAGAACTGTGACGCCCTTCAGCCTGAGAATACGCTGAGTGCCCACTTCTGAAGTCAAACCGTAAGGGACCTTTACCATTTTATCATTCTTCAATTGCTGAGAACCTCCGCCTGAAATGTAATTCTGCTATAATTTCAGTACATCTACTTTGCCGTAGGGAAAAAAGGAGTTCCGTTCAATGACACCATTCACACAAAAAGTTATCGCCGTCATCCGCTCGATCCCCGAAGGTTATGTCATGACTTACGGAGGCATCGCCCGCGCTGCAGGAAGCCCACGAGGGGCCAGGCAGGTTGTGCGCATTCTTCATTCCATGAGCCGCAAATACAAGCTGCCTTGGCACAGAGTGGTCAATGTCAAAGGTGAAATCGCCTTAGCCGATGACGAATCCAGCTCCCTGCAGCGGCTCTATTTGCAGGGCGAGGGCATTGTTTTTGACGCAAAGGGCGTGATTGATCTTCAGCGGTACCAGTATCACCCCGGGCCGGACGAAGACTACCTTCTGCCGCCTAGCGAGTAGTCGCGGCCGTTTCCTCTACCCAGCACATTCAGCAGACAGTACATAGTCGCATAAATAGCCAGCAGCACGCAGGCAATGAACAGGCTGAAGAAAACAGATTGCCGGTTCAGGCTGTCCACCACAAGCTGGTACAGCTGATGCCGGTCGGTAAGCACATCCCAGCTGTTCAGCCGGTAGACCCGGCCGAGCAGTACGCCATAGCCTCCGAGTCCGCAGGCGAACAGCACGAAGATCCAGGAGAGCAGCAGATTGGTTTTACGGTAGATGACGGCCTGGAACTGGTACAGGGAGAAGAATCCGGTCAGCCAGCCGCTCCAGGTGAACAGCAGCAGCGTAATCAGATCATACCAGTAGCGGTTCTGGATCGTCCCGCTGACAAAATACAGATTCTTGCGGATCGTCAAATGCACCAAATCCGTCATGATATAAGGCGCATTCGGGAAAAACAGCAGCCAGGCTATACCGAGCGGAAGCACCAGCAGTCCGCCGATTTTTCTTTTGTCCAGCTCATGGGCCGCCATGGAGAATACAAACGGCAGCCAGGCCAGAAACAGATTCCAGATCAAAAATTTATAAAACGTATCCGTCCGCTGCGATACCACACCGTAAACTGCCAGCGTCACCAGGGACAATCCTGCCAAGAGCAGAAATACCTTGATGTAATTCAATTCCTTCATAAAATGCAATCTCCTTATCGGTAAGAATTCGTTGATTATCTATCTCTGATTGAATATCTTACCTCTAATTGTACAAATTTTTCTATGTCTTGTACAAATCGGGCGGGTTTCCGGATAGGCATATAAGCTGTATCGGCGCGGCGGGGAGAATCTAATTTGATTGGGCTGTTCCGGTGCAGGCGAGAAGAATCAAAGGCAAAGGAAATACCTTTGGTTTGGCTGCTCCCACTCGTCCGGGCAGTCACCAAAACCAAAAAGGAGCGGTTCCCAAAACCTAACGGGAGAATCGCTCCTATGTTAACTTTTAATATAAGTCCAGTAATCAACAGCGTGAATAACCCGCAGACTACACTTTTCTGCGCCTACAGTTCCCCGCTCAGCTTGCGCCCCACGGCAGGCACCCGCCCCTTAAAGGTGCTGCGTCCAGACGCTTCATCCAGCCCGGAAAAAGCTGTGCATTCCCTGAAGGCCGCATGACGGCAGCCAAGGCACTTGCTGTGATTGATCACCTTCAGCGCATCATTGATGGCCTCGCCGGTATGTTCATAGAACTGCGTTGCCCCGATTTTGTCATACAATCCGGTCCTTTTGAGCAGCTCCAGCGGCTGGGACTGAATGCCGGAGACCATCAGCCGGCCGCCATCCTCCTGCAGTTCCTTCACCAGCCCCGCCAGATTGGCTTCGCCGGTCGTATCGACAAAAGGAACCTTGCCCATCCGGAGCAGAATGACCTTCTGCTTATCCGGCCCGACTCCCGGCATCGTATTCTCGAACCGGTAGGCGGCGCCGAAGAACAGCGGCCCTTCCACATTATAAATGCCGATCTGCGGGCAATCGTGGCTGTCTGTGACCATATGGGCCTCGACCTTTACCGAGCTGGGGTCAGGAAGCACCTTAGAGACCAGGTGAACCTCGCCCATCCGTTTGACGAACAAGACCACAGCCAGCACCAATCCAACCTCCACCGCCACGGTCAGGTCGGCAAAGACGGTCAGCAGGAAGGTAATGAACAGCACCAGCGAATCCCCTGTCTTCAGCTTGAGCAGATGAAGGAATTCCTTGCGCTCGCTCATATTCCAGGCCACTACCATCAGAATAGGTGCCATCGCAGCCAGAGGAATACTCGACGCATAAGGAGCAAACAGCAGCAGAATGAGAAATACCACCACTCCGTGGATTACACCCGACAAGGGGGAAGCCGCTCCGCTCTTAATGTTGGTTGCCGTTCTCGCAATCGCCCCGGTAGCAGGAATCCCGCCGAACAGAGGAGCAGCTATATTGGCAACCCCCTGGCCGATCAGTTCCCGGTTGCTGTTGTGGCGGCTGCCTGACATGCCGTCCGCTACCACTGCGGACAACAGCGACTCAATCGCGCCCAGCATGGCAATCACGAAGGCCGGGCGAAGCAGCAGCTTCATCCGTTCCCAGGTAATAACCGGGAAATGGAAGCTCGGGAGCGTATTTGGGATGTCCCCGTAGGCTGAGCCGATCGTAGTCACCTTGCCTCCAAAAAATAACGCGGCTATGATGGTTGCACAGAGCAGCCCAACCAGTGCCCCGGGCACTTTTGGCGCAAAACGCATGCCCAGCACAAGCACAGCCAGGCAAATCACTGCTGTCAGAATGCTGTACAGATTGATCGTGGAAAGATGCAGGCCGATCTCCTTCATGTTGTCCACAAAGCTCTCATGCCGCTTCATATCCTTCAGGCCAAGGAAGCTCGCTATTTGCCCGGTGAAGATAATAACCGCAATCCCTGCCGTAAACCCAACCGTTACGGGTCTCGGGATAAACTTGATCAGCACCCCCAGCCGGAGCAGGCCCATGAGCACGAGGATCACTCCGGCCATCATTCCGGCCAGCAGCAGGTTCTCATAGCCGTACTGCATGGCAATGGCGAACAAAATAGGAATAAACGCACCCGTAGGCCCGCCGATTTGAAACTTTGAACCGCCGAACAATGAAATGAGAATGCCCGCAACTATGGTCGTGTAAATTCCGTACTCCGGCTTCACGCCTGAAGCAATAGCAAATGCCATCCCCAGCGGAATGGCAATAACGCCGACAATGATCCCTGAAATGAGATCCTTGCGCAGCGACGCAATGTTATAGCCTTTAAAACGGCCCCACCCTGTCATCCTGGTAACCTTCTTTTCTCTGAATATCTGATTATTTGAATATAAGAGCAACATTACTCCTGTAAGCCGCTCTTGTCAACGGAAAATCCGCCCCGGGAGACCCCGGGTTATTCGCTGCGGATTCCTTCCAGAAGAGAGATGGCGTTCACCAGATGGTTATCGAATATTTGCTTGGCTACGGCCAGAAGATCTTTGATCAGGGGATCACGCAGCGAGTAAATCACCGTTGTGCCTTCTTTTACACTGGCTACTACATTTTTGGCGCGGAGCACGGCAAGCTGCTGGGATACGGCGGACCCTTCGGACCCAAGAATCGCCTGCAGCTCATTCACATTTTTTTCGCCTTCGCTAAGCAGCTCCAGAATACGAATCCGCATCGGATGAGCCAGCGCCTTAAAAAACTCCGTCTTGAATTGCTGAATATCGCTGTTCATTGAACCTCTGCTCCTCATAGCTTACTTCTTGTTTAATGTTTATCTTAGCCTATTTAGCCTGGAGTGGCTATGCCGGCGGTGAAATTATAATGAGAAATCCATATTTAAAGGTAGACCGGATACAGTCTGATTTCCCGGGTCCGGACTTCAACGAGGCTGCCCAGCGCCATTGGCTCACCAAGGCATTCGAACAGGATCAATTCCCCGTCCAGCTGCAGGCAGCCGGTTCCATCCTCCTCACTATTGTCCAGCACACCGGTGAGCACAACCTCATCCCCTTCCATGCGGATGCCATGCCCCTCCTGTTCCGCCGGAACGATATCCACCCAGCGCATCAGCAGGGCCGGAAGCTCAAATTCCACCACAGCTTCATCACCCGGCTTCACAGGAGGACCGCACCAGATGCCTCTTCCTGCGCCGGTTGCCGCTTCAAAAACCACTTCATCCTTCTTCAGGCCTGTCCCGAGTATTTTAATATTCATAGCTTGGCTCCATTTGCTGAGATTTACTGCATATTATACATGACATCCGGCCCGTTGCGCGATCAGGTATAATTCTGTGTTGCTTTATTTACATAGGTGCTGGGGTGCAGCCACGGATGCTTGAAGAATTCCTTCTTATCTGTAATTTTACGGGACACGCTGAGGTCATAGTCAATCATGGCTTTGACTTTTGCGGCAAAGGCCTCCCCCTTCACCAGCAGACCCAGCTCGAAATCGTGGCAGGCGCTTCTTTCGTTGATATTATAGGAGCCGTGGAACACCGCGCGCGATCTGTGGTCATAGGTGATTTTCCAATGGGAAAAGCGTCCTGTAGCACTGTAGTCATAAAAAGATACCCCATTGCAAAAAGGTGTATACATATTGCTGCGTACCGCCGCACGGTTGGTGGGATGATCATTGACCTCCAGCGGATTGCAGATCTTAAGATGGCAGGAGCATTCCGGTCCAAGCCCGCCCAGCCGGTCCCAGAATGCCTGGTCAATCAGATACGGGTTCACTATTACGGTCTCTTCGGCGGCGTAAGTGATCAGATCGAGATAATACTGCTGAATCAGATTGACCGGATTTCCCGGAAAGCTCACAAACAGCGTACATTCCTCGGAACCGAAATCCGTATTGCCCTCAGCACGGTAAAAGGCATCCTCAGGATCAAAAGGATCTCCCCCGAGCAGAAGCCATCTGGACCGGAACACGGCATTCAGCGGCAGGGCCGCCGCTCCCCGGATGCGGAAGCAGCCGTCATGCCATTCCTCCTCCCGGGCCGGCACCCCCATTGGGCGCCCGTCAACCTGCACAGAGGCAGAGGTTTCGATCGGTGCAGCAAACGTATACTGGTCCCCGAAATTCAGACTGCCGATGATAGAGGTGATGCCGTCGATGATCATGAATTTGCGGTGGTCAATCACATTCAGACCGGTCAGCTCCACGTCCTCCTGTACTTTATCTTGAAGGAAAAGGATGCTCTCAGGTACACCCTGAGCCTCCAATTCAGCCCGTTTCTTATGCCACTCCGCAGCAGTGTAGTAGGAATTGAATGTATCCTGCAGCTTAGCTCCCGCTTTCTTCAGCCGGTCTGAGATTTCGCTAAATCTCCCGACTTCGAGGTTATGTCCATATCCAAGGGCAGTGACTGTGTAATTCACCATGATGCGCACCTGAACTCCCCGCTCCAGCGCGCGCAGCAGCGCGTCCGCAATCCGGTTGCCCGAGTCGTCATTAAAGAACAGCATGACGGACAGATGAATATAACGCCGGGCCTTGCCGATCTCCTCCAGAAGCATTTCCAGGCACTGCGGGCCGTTCACAAAAGCATCCACCCGGTTATTGCGGGTGGTCTGCGGAGCCAGTGCCCGAAGCTTGCCGGAATCCAGCACTCTGACCTCAGCGGCAAGCTGTTCAAGCAACCCCGTACTGAAGCCCGGCAGTTCAGCGAGCTGCCCGGCCTCCGTAATTACGCCGCCGGTCTCCTGGCGGTATGCGCGGGCAGCGCCTCCCTCCAGCGCCGCGTCCATCAATGATGTAAGCCGTTCCGCCGGACCGGCAACCGCCCCCAGTGAGCCGCCGGATAGATAATAATTCACAACATCAACAATATCCCGCTGCAGTCCTTCATCCCACTTTTCAAGAAGCATTCTGCTGTTCCTATGTACATTTTTCACAGGCAGTTCCTCCATCCATTCCAAGATGTGCAGCCGGTTCATGACCAACAGCCAAAGGCCAGAGTAATTAAGCTATGCTTAGATACCCCGGATGCACCCCTTATAAACGTTCACCCGCTTGGAGTTCTATCCTTCCCCTTCAGCCAGCTGAGAAAAAAACAGGGGGAGCTTCCAGAACCTGTCCGGCTCCAGAAACTCCCCCTGCTGAAAGAATACTTATTCATGATATCCCGGCAGCTTGTCACCGGACTGGAGCAAAAAGCTTCAACCCTGCAATCCGCTTCACAGCTTCCGCCAGCCGGGCTTCATCGCTGACCAGACCTACCCGCACATAGCCTTCGCCGTATTCACCGAAGCCGATCCCCGGCGCCACTACCACATGGGCCTCATCCAGCAGCAGATCGGCAAAGCTCTGGGAGGTGTAGCCTTCAGGAACCGGAAGCCAGGCAAAAAATGAACCGCCTGGAGCCTCCACCTTCCAGCCAAGCCCGCGTAATCCGCCGATCAGAAGATTCCGCCTCGCTTCATAGCGGTCCAGATTCTCCTGGACACAGACCTGGGGACCTGACAATGCTGCGGCCGCCGCTTCCTGGACCGCACCGAACAGGCTGACGTACATATGATCCTGCAGCAGGTTCAGACTCTCAATAACACTGGCATTTCCGACAGCAAACGCTACCCGCCAACCGGCCATGTTGTAAGTTTTGGATAAAGTATATATTTCAATGCCGTTGTCCTTCGCTCCCGGCGTCTGAAGATAGCTGAGCGGACGCACTCCATCATAGCCGAGTGCGGCATAGGCGAAATCATGGACCACACAAAGATTATGCTGCCCGGCAAACTGCACCGTATCGCGGAAAAAAGCCTCCGAAGCCACGGCTCCTGTCGGATTGTTCGGATAGTTCAGGAACATCAGCTTCGCCCTGTCGGCCGCCTCCGGGCTTATGGTGCCGTAATCGGGCAAAAAGCCGTTTTCCGCAGTCAGCGTCATCCTCTCCATGACCGCACGGGCCAGTTCAATTCCTGACCAGTAATCTGGATATCCAGGGTCGGGTACAAGCGCGGTATCGCCCGGATTCAACAGGCACTGGACCACCTCGACCAGTCCGGTTTTGCCGCCGAACAGGATCGCAACCTCGCTGTCCGGCTCAAGCCTCACTCCATATTCACGCCCGTAGAACCCGGCCACTGCTTCCTTCAGGTAGCGGTGGCCGCGAAACGGCGGATATTTATGGTTGAGGGGATTGGCTGCTGCCGCCTGCAAGGCCTCGACAATGTGTGCTGGCGTAGGCATATCGGGATTTCCCTGTCCCAGATTGATCACGTCATGCCCTGCTGCGGAGGCCATGCCCGCCCTGGCGACAAGGGCGGCAAAAAACTGCTTGGGCAAGGACTGCAACATCGTTGAAGGCTCAAAATGATTCACTGCAGGTATTCATCCTCTCCGGCTGTGGATTATTTGCTGGCCGGCTCGGCGTTATACACTTTGACGTCCAGCGGAGCCGTCAGGAACTCCGGCGCTTTTGCCGCAAAGCCGGTGAAGTGGGAACTTGAATTATGACTGGCTACAGCCTCCATATCGCGCCAGGTTTCCACCATGATATAGGTATTGTCCTTTTCGAAATGATTGTACAGCTCATAAGAAAGGTTGCCTTCCTCTTGACGGGTTGCGGCCAGCAGTTGTTTGGCCTCGGCCAGAAATTTCTCCTTAAGTGCAGGATTGACTTGCATTACAGCATGAATAATGATCATTTGGGGAACCTCCTAAACGTTTTGTGAGCATAAGCATCTTAACAGTCTTATTTCCACTGTGCAATGGTGTCGATAGGCAGACGGACAGATGCATAACCAGCTTCAGCGGCTTTGCCGATTGAAATCAGCATAACCGGGATATAGCGCTCTTTGTCCATTCCGAACACTTCGGCGATCTGGTCTTTCTCGAAGCCGCCGATAGGGTTAGTGTCGTAGCCGTGGGCACGGGCTGCCAGCATCAGCTGCATGGAGGCCAGCCCCCCGTCGATCATAATGGTTTCTCTGTTCACAGCTGCAGGCAAATTTGCAAAATGCGCACCCAGCGCGGCAAGCTGTCTTTCTTTTACTTCAGCAGGCATCAGTCCGCGTTCTACAGCTGTTCCGTAAATTTCTTCAGCATAATCGAAATTGTTCATATCCACAAAAACTGCGATAACCGCCGCTGAAGTCTCTACCTGCTGCTGGTTGAATTTAGCCAGTGGCGCAAGCTTGGCTTTGCCCTCAGCACTTTCAATCACCAGAAAACGCCAAGGCTGCATGTTCACCGAAGAAGGCGCGAGCGTTGCTTCAGTAAGAATTTGGGTCATTTCCGCTTTGCTGATTTTGACGGATGGATCATATTTGCGGATCGAGCGGCGTCCTGTGATAATACTTGTAAAATCATTGGTTTGGGTAGTGTTCATAAATAACAAGCTCCTTTGAGGTTGGTGTATAGTTTATGGCTGCAGCAACTTGATATTATACTGCAGCCGGGCAAGCATATCTGCGAGCGCAGCGCGCTCCTGTTCATTAAACCCTGCGAGCAAATTGGCAATAAAACGGCTCTTTTCTTCCTTGTAAGAACGGATTTTATCTCTGCCCTGCGCAGTCAGTGAGACCAGAGTCACTCTGTTGTCATCAGGATTATTGCGCCGGGAGATCATACCGTTCTCTTCCAGTCCCTTCAGATGGCGGGTGACAGCCGCAGCATCGATATCCACATGCTTTTGCAGGGAAATCTGGCTGATCTCAGTAACCTGGAACAGCTCATGAAGCAGACGGAGCCGAGTAGGACTAATCCCTGCACAGCGCTCGAAGGTCGGTGTAATTGCTTTGTTCAGCGCCTGCAGACGTTCAAAAATGCGGTCTTCCTCAGACAGATATTCAGTCAAGATTAACCCCCTAATACAAATGGATTGTGCACAATCTTTTTGACATTCATCACTTTACACCTTTATCATTGACCCGTCAACTAATATTTACAACCCATTTCTTCCTTGCCGGGCCAGCCGCTTCCCCGTAGAATCAAATTATCCTAATCCATAGAAAAAGGAGTCTGTTTATGATAATCTCCCTGCTCCAGCTCGATATAGCATTTGGCAATCCCCAGGCGAATTATGCTGCGGCAGAACGTAAAATCCGCGAGGCCGCTGCTCAAGGCACGGATTGTGTGATCCTCCCGGAGCTGTGGACGACCGGCTATGATTTGACCCGGCTGGCCGTAATTGCCGATCCTGAGGGGAATGCCACCAAGACGTTGATGTCCGGCCTAGCCCGCGAGCTCGGCATCCATATTGTGGCCGGCTCCGTTGCCAGCAGGCACGACAGCGGCATTACCAATAGCATGTATGTATTCAGCTGTACCGGTGAACTCGCCGGAGAGTACAGCAAGCTGCATCTGTTCCGGCTGATGGATGAGCATCTGTATCTGCAGCCTGGGGCAGCCAAAGGGCTGTTCACTCTGGACGGAGCCAGCTGCGCCGGGCTGATCTGCTATGATATCCGCTTTCCCGAATGGGCCCGTGCCCATACAGCGTCCGGTGCCGAGATGCTGTTCATCAGCGCCGAATGGCCGCTGCCGCGTCTCGCCCATTGGCGTGCCCTGCTGATCTGCCGGGCCATTGAAAACCAATGTTATGTCATCGCGTGCAACCGTGCAGGCGAGGACCCGTCGAACACTTTTGCAGGCCATTCGATGATCATTGATCCATGGGGAGAGGTCGTCTGCGAAGCCTCGGTAGGGGAGGAGATTCTGCGCGGTGAGATAGATTTGCAGAAGGTGCGGGAGGTCCGGGCACAGATTCCGGTTTTTTCCGACCGGAGGCCGGAGCTGTACCAGTAATCTGCCGATCCTTTGCGGCGGCACCGGGAGGGACCGCTTGCAAGGGCAGCCCTGCCTCTAAGTTACAGGGATTGTCCGTTATTACGTCTCGGCGATTGCCCGTCATCCTACAGGAGAAGCTGTTCAGAGCGCCTGATTATGGCTACCGAAGTGGAAAAAGCAGACCTAATCCGTGCCTTTTGGCTGCCAGCAGGTCCTCAGTGGGAAAAAGTGCACTTAAATGAGCGGCTTGGCTCCACATGCAGCAGATTCGCTGGAAATAAGGATACAAATTCCCACTAAATACCGCTATGGAACGGGTTCAGGCCTATTTAGTGATCCTAATTCCACTTAGGCCTTAACAGGTCATTGGCTTTCTTTTCTTACACCCGCATAAGACCTTTTCTCGATAGCAAAAGCGGATCTAGAGCCTGAATGGCCTGCTTCCATTCATGCATTGCCAAAAGTGCCGCTTCTGCTGAACTCCCAGCAGAGGCGGCACTTTTGGGGCTGGCCGGTGATGCTTCGTTTCACCGGCCTTAGGCTGCTAGCGGGCGTAGCGCTCCCGCAGCACCCTTACGGCCTCCAGTACGCGTGGATCAGCGTACTGGAGGCTGTATCCTGCAGTCTGCCGCAGCTGGCCGGCAGACTGCAGATGGACGCCGCGCCGGGTCAAGGCCAGGCGGAATCCTTCGGCGAACACTGCCGCCGAAGCCGGTCCGCCAAGCTCGCCGAGCGCGGCCAGGGTCTGCGGGATGACGCGCGGATAAGCAAGCGCGTCATCGCCATCCGCGGCAGTGTCGTAGAAGCCGCGGATCAACTGCCCGCGCTCCGGGCCGGAGCCGGAGACGATTACGAACGCGTGCACGAAGTACGCGCTGCTCTGCCTACGCTGGGCAATGCCGCAGAATTTGCGGCCGCCGATGGCCAAGTCGAAGTCGCCCGGGCAATATGACCCGGCGACCTCGCCTGCCCGGATCTGCGCCGCCGCCTGCGGATGGCTGGCCGCGACGGCTTCTGTGATCAGCGAAGCCAGCAGCCGGAAATCGTCGTGGAAGTCCAGCTTCCCCGTACTTTTGCGGAGCAGCAGCGACACGTTGACGACCCCGGCATCCAGCGGCACAGCCGCGCCGCCGGAATGCCGGACCGCCGTGCGGTAGCCCTTCCCCTCCAGTTCGGCCATCGCCTCAGCCGCCCGGGGCAGCTTGCTGTCCCGCAGGCCCAGCGCTACGCCACCGGGATGGCTCCACAGATGCACAGACGGCTGGACGAGGCCCGCCCCCACATCCCGGCAGAGCGTCTCCTCGAACGCGAACGGGAGCAGCATATCTCCGCCTGCCTCCACCGCAGAATTTAATTGCCCTGCGACTTCACCACTCGCGGGACGACCGGAACCCTCACTTCCCGGTGATGCATCCGGTTCCGCCAAGTGCTCAAAAAGCACCATAACCGGCGGGAGCAAACCCGCTGTCACCTGCACTAGCCCCTGTCCCTGTACTTGCCCCTGTCCCTGCACTTGCTCTCGTCCCTGCACTTGTTCCTGTCCCTGCACTAGCCGCTGTCCCTGCACCAGTTCCTGTCCCTGCACTTGTCCTTGTCCCTGCACTAGCCCCTGTCCCTGCACTAGCTCCTGTCCCTGCACTAGCCCCTGTCCCTGCACTAGCTCCTGTCCCTGCACTAGCCCCTGTCCCTGCACTAGCCCCTGTCCCTGCACTTGTTCCTGTCCCTGCACTTGCTCTCGTCCCTCTCCCAGCACTAGCCCCTGTCCTTCTAAATGCCCCTGCTCCTCAACTTGCCTTACAACTTGCCCTACTTGCCCTATTACTTGCTCTTTCCTTGTTCCTTCACTTAATCCTGCCCGGCCCCCACCGGCCTCTGCTTCTATCCTCGCACTTGTCCCTGCGCCATTCCCTACCCAGGCTCCTGCCCTTGCCTCACTCTGGTCCTGCTCTTTATGATCTCCGCTCATCTATACACCCTCCCGCAATCCATTGGTTTCCTTCTTTCCATAAAAATGCGGCACATAGCCCAATTGAACCTTGAAAGCTGCTGTCGAACGTTCCGTTTTTTTGTCTTATTATAAGAATACCAACTATATTCCCATTGTAACCGATGAGCAGTCCGGCAGCGAAGCCCCATGCTGATATCCGTATTTGAAATGAAGCCATGATAGCGTTATCCTTAAGGTATTAGTGCAGTGATTGCCACCAGAGTTCATGCAAGACACAACCTTCAAGGAGTGATGCCGCATGACAGACCTGCAAGTAGTGAAGGAAAGGCACATCAGCAAAGCCAGGCAGTGGGAGCTGGCGCTGAACAAGCTATATATCAATTTCTGCGATTACAGCAAAGACGCGCTGGAAGCATTCGGGGATGAGGATATTCATCAGGCCAGAGTGAACTGCCGCAAGCTGCTGACGCTGCTGTCCATACTCGACCCGGAGCATCTGGTTACAGCAGAGTTGTACAGCGCCTTCAAACAGGCGCAAAAAAGGCTCGGCAAGGTCAGAGACGCCGACGTGCTGATCGAATCCTTCAAGGACAGACATCTGCAGGCCAAGGAAGCCGGAGAAGCCAAAACCGCCAAACTGCTGAAGGCTGTCATCCGGCATCAAAAAGATAAGCGGAAAAAGTACCGCAAGAAGCTGGCAGCCGAGCTGCCCAAGCTGAGCGGCAAGGCGCTGAACGGTCAGTGGGAAGCCTTTCTTAGCGGCGATCTCGAAGCACTGGCGTCTAAAAGGGATGCGAATGTCGTCATGCGCGAGCTGGAGGTCGCATTCGAGCAGAAGAAAAAGGCCTGCAAAACCCTGTTCAAGGGTTCCGAGGCCGAATCCAAAGAGTCCTTCGACGCACTGCATGAGCTGCGGATCGCCGCTAAGGAACTGCGGTATACCGCCAGTGCCGCTAGCTTTGCGCTGAGCCAGAAATTCCATGCCCATGAAGACATTTATAAAAAGATTCAGGAACAGCTCGGCATCATTAACGATAAACGGGTATGGCTGGAAATTCTCCAATCCATCGGACGCGAGGAGCTGGGGGCCGGCCGCAAGGTATGGGCTGCATTCACAGACAGCCTCAATGCTGAAGTCCTTGAAGCGCTGCACCACAATGAGGTCGTCCAGTTTCCCGGCACTTGAGATTTTCACATTTCGGCCTGGCCGTAATTGCCGGGAATGTTTGGACTTCCATAATTCATTTTTTGGTTCAGCCCCTATTATTCTATGCAAAAAAAGGAGGAAGCCAGCATCATGCGGCTTCCTTCCCTTTTTGTCATTTAAGAAATGATGAGTTTTTCCTCCGAAACAACGGCACTTTCTCTGATTTGGCTCAGCAGCCCGATTCTCCCAAAATCAGAGGTATTTCTACCTCTCATTTGGCTCAGCCGCCCGATTCTGCCAAAATCAGAGGTATTTCTACCTCTCATTTGGCTCAGC
>NZ_FNGM01000020.1:117510-127067 GCF_900102965.1 Paenibacillus jilunlii
GCCCGATTCTCCCGAAATCAGAGGTACTTTTACCTCTGATTTGGCTCAGCAGCCCGATTCTCCCGAAAACAGAGGTACTTTTACCTCTCATTTGGCCTCGCAGCCTGATCCTCCCGAAAACAACGGCACTTTGCCATAGCGCCGCCACGCGGTTGCTGTCTTTACCGGCTGTTCGCGGCGGCAAAGCGGTCCAGCACACCCTGATAGGCCGATTTCGGCCGCAGGCCTACCAGCTTTTCCATAGGCTGTCCCCCGTTATATACGATCACGGTAGGCAGGCCCATGACTCCTGCTTCTGCAGCCAGCTCCGGCAGAACATCACAATTTACTTTTAGAATCGTGACATTACTGCCATATTCCTCATCCAGCTCCTCCAGGATCGGAAGAAGCGTCTGGCAAGGCGGGCACCAAGGCGCGCCGTAATCTACCAGTACAGTCCCTCCTTCGCGCACCCGCATCCGCAGCGTATCGGCTTGTTCCGTATTTACAACAGCCATCGTTAATTCCTCCTCCACCTTCTGTATCGTTTCAGGTTATTCTGACTCCTTCTGCTCCTGCTGAATGGAGGCAATCCTCTCCTCCAGGTTTGACTTGATCTGGTTCAACTGCAGCAGCTGGCGTTCAATGTCCTCCAGCTTGCTGCGGTACAGCGGCATCACTTCCGCACAGAAGGCCTCTTTTTTCATCAGCACACAATTTAAAAAACCGGCGATTTCCTCCGTCGACAAACCCAGATTCAAATACAGCTTGATCGTCTCCACCGTCTCCACGGCCAGCGCTGAATACTCGCGGTATCCATTGGCCTTACGGAGCGGGGTAATCAGACCCTGACGCTCATAATATCGCAGTGACCGGATGCTGACACCTGTCCGTTCTGCAAGCTCACCTATTTTCATGGCATGTTCTCCCCGGGGTTCATGAGAAATGGTCTGATCACAGTATAAACCCTGACACCAGTGTCAGGGTCAAGACTTTTTATTCATCCTTTAGTGCGCTGCTCAGCAGCGGCTGCAAAAGCAAGAAAATCCAGCTCCAGCCTAAGGCTTCAGCCAGATTTTTCACAATACTGCTTGCGTTATGCACTTCATCGCATATTCAAGAGCTACAGCAATCCCGCTGCCCATAAACCGCCTCGCTTAATCATCTGCCGGAACGGTTCGACCGAAAAGGAAGGAAGATGATGGCCCGGCATCAGATATACAACACGCCCTTGGCCGAATTCATGACACCAGGCTGCCGCCCGCATCGCACCCTCATGCGGATACTCTGCCAGTATTGTCGTTTCAAAATACGGCTGCATGTCAAAATAATACGGCTCGTCCTCGATCACAAAATCAGTGATTCCCTCCATAATCGGATGCCCGGTTGCGGGGACCGTCATTTGAAGCGAGGTGTACGCCGGATGGTGGATGAAGTGGGCTCCCAGCATTACGCCCAGCTCCTGGTTCCGCTGCAGTGAGATTCCATTGTGCACCACTAGCAGTCCGCCGCCGCCTGCCACGTAAGAGAGCAAAGCGCCGCTTTGTTCAGGAGGTATTTTGTGATCCGAAAACTCTGTATACGCTATCACAAGCTTGTAGTCCGATAAGCTGTCCTTACTCAGCAAACGATAATCTTCGGTGGATGTCACCTGCAATTCTCCGCCCAACAGCTCCTCAAATACGCGGTCCACACCGGCAAACGGATGATACTTCACCTCCGTATAGCTTCCAAGCGCAAGTGCCTTTAACTCTCCCATTTCCATTCACACCTTTCTACCGGAAAATTTGTATTTACCAGGGCCAAGGTTCTCCTTGAAAATCCAGAAAAACCGGCTCCTTCCCCATATGCGCCTTGTGATCCTCCACAATACTCATAATCTTGCCGGCAGATTCTTCAGGCGGTATAGGCGCTGCCTCATCTTTCTCGCCGCTCATATAGGACTGCAGCCAGCCAGGATGGAAGACCATGACCTGGCCGCCCATCACCCGCAAATGATTATGCATCAGGGAGGACTGCATATTAAGCGCTGCCTTAGACATACAATAACCGTACATGTTAATCCGCTGGTTACGGCTGATGCTGCCGGCTTCAGAGGATATGTTCACAATTAATTTTTGTTTACCCTGCAGCAGAAGGCCCATCAGAGCATTGCTGACCCGCAGGGAACCAAGCGTATTGACATTATAAATGTGCGCCATCGCCGTGTCATCCATATCCACCAGTATGGTGGCATCGTCCGCCCGGTCAATCACTCCGGCATTGTTGATAATCAGATCCAGATGACCCGTGCATCCCGCAATGCTGCGCGCCGCGCGCTTCACGCTTTCGCTGCTGCCGATATCCAGCGGAATCAGACTTAACTGGTCCTGATATTGTGCTTGCAGCGCTTGCAATGCTTGAGATTCCTCAAGGTACTGCCCGGCGAACACCTTATATTTATTCTCCAGAAGCCAGCGCACAAGGAAAAATCCAAGTCCCCGGTCAGCACCGGTAACACAAGCGACCCTTTTCATGAATTGGACACTCCTTCATCTTAAGAATCAGTACACCTGTTAGCGCTATTATCCCATACACATTAGCATGGCACTTGTCTTTTTACAACGTCCTGCACTGGACTGTCCGGACCGGCAGCACGGCGCTTCTTTCTTTTGACTTAATTTTTAACTATGTTACAATCAAAAATATCATTGTTAACAACCGAATTGTTAGCAAACTAAAAATCTCAGGAGGGATTCCAATGTCCATAGCACAAATTCACAGTGTCGACGAATTGCATCAATACATTGCACAGCCCGGTAAAAAGCTGCTGTTCAAGCACAGCACCACCTGCCCGATCAGCGCCAAGGCCAATGAAGAGTTCCAGGCCTATGTCCAAAGCTCCGGCACCCCTGCTGCCGTGGTCCATGTGATTGAAGACCGTCCAGTCTCCAACCAGATCGCCGAGGACTTCGGCATCAAACATGAGTCTCCGCAAATTTTCCTGCTCGAAGACGGTGAGGTCCGCTGGAACACCTCCCATTGGAAGATTACCCGGGATGCCATTAAGGAAGCTGTGAACTCATGAGCCAGCCTGTAATTATCTATTCAACCGCGAACTGCAGTGACTGCAATCAAGTGAAGCAGCTGATGAAGGAGCAGGGCGTTCCTTTTGAAGTAAGAGATGTTATGACCAGCACGGTCTACCAGGAAGAGGTGGAGAAGCTCGGTTTCATGGGTGTTCCAGTTACAGTATCCGGCGCGCATGCCGTCAAAGGCTTTAATCTGCCCGAGCTTAAGGAGCTTATTGCAGCAGCCCGGTAATGCGCGGATTTCCTTGGATCAGCAGAACTGACGCAGTTTCCGGATTCATAGGTTAAAAAGGGGATTCAGAACTAAATCATTCTTGAATCCCCTTTTTTGCTGCCTAGAAAATCAGCTCTTGACCAAATGCCGGGGATCAACGTTCCCAGGCCCTTTTTTTCAAAAAAAATAAAAACCGGCGTGCGCATGAGATAATAGGCCGATAAACGGCAACATATATGGTTTTATCCGTTTATTTCCTGCGAATCCCGGGATTTCAACGTTAATTTACGCCGCATTTCCCTTTTTCATTTTTACAAAGAACCGCATGAAAGAGTATGATTCGTTTTGAACTTATTCATGAAAACCAATCAACGCTGAATTCCCGCCACGCGGGAAACGGGGGAACCACCAGGCGACAAGCCTACTTGGGGTGAATCCGAAGGGGACTGCACCAATGCAGTCTCACTAGGCAGGGCGACTCTCACCGTCCGAATCCGACAGCTAACCCCGTAAGCGTATAGAGAGAGAACTTGATCCGCCACGATTTTGCGCCAGGTTTATTTCAGCCTGTACCAGAGCCGCAGCAGAGGTCCTCCTCTGCTGCGGCTTTTTGTGTGGAGATCCATGAGAAGGAGGAAGTAAGGAATGGAGTCACGCCGGCTGTTGCGTATAGAAATATGGGTATTCGATGCTCCTTGGCCCGCAAGCCCCGGGCAGGAGCAGGCCGGAAATTGCCGCTACGGCCTCCTGAAGCTGACCTGCCAGGCGGGGCATAGCTGGTCGCAGGGACTGCTGTGGGAAGATAAGCGGGTTGACCTGATCCAATGGAGCAGCTTCCTGCGCAGTATCCGCCGCTGCCGCCTTGAGGAGGCGATACAAATTGTAGACCGCTTAGGTCCCCAGTGGAGGCGGACTCAGCGGGATCTGGTACTGAGTGCACTACTGCATCTAAAAGCAAAGCTTCAGCAAGGGAAATTCATTGATATACAGGTTCAGACAGATTCTTATTTTCATTCCGTGCTGGCTGCCGGCGGTAACTCAAGTGCGGGAAGAATGTACTATAGACCTTCACGGACACAGCAGCTCCAGCGGGCCTGGCCAGAGCCGGAACCGGCAGAGCTGATTAACAAATCTATCGCTTATTATTCTATTCTATAGTTTTTTATTCAGAAAGGACTGTGAGAACATGCCTGACCCCTTATCGCGCACGCCGGCTTCAACCGCCGGATTTGCGGAGTATATTGAGAAGTACAGCGGAAATATCTATACGCTCAGCAGGCTGCTGCTGGGGCAGGGGACCGAAGCAGAGGAGGCTGCGGTGAAGAGCTTCACGGAGCTTTATGAGCCGTATCTGCGTACGCGCTGTGACGCGCAGAGCTTCTCCCTTCAGGCCTATCGTGAATGCATCCGTCATTGCTCCTTGATTGCCCAAGGCCGCAAGTCCCGTATTTCGGCCGGCCTGTCCTGGGAGGACCAGCTTGTGCATGCGCTCCGGTATGGCCTGCGCCTGTCCCTGGCGGACATCAGTCTGATCCTCAAGAAGAACCTGCCTGAGCTCAAGGCGCAAATCCGGCAGATGCGCGAGCAACTGGCTGCACAAGCCGAAATACCAACAGCCAGTTTATCCGTTGGATAAACTGGCGCGGCTATGACGGACTGCATCTTATGGTAATGGCTTCATTACAGCAATTTGCTCGATCATACCCGCCTCTTGGGCATCGGCGGCAATTAGCTTATTATACACATCCTGATCCTCAGAGCTGTTCAGCTTTTTTAACCCGGCTAAATACCAGCGTGCCATCTCCCGGTTAACCGCATCCGAATAATCTTCGCCAAGTCCGCCCTTCAACGCAGTAACTGCGGCCTGGACATTTCCGGTGAGGAACTGCATTTTACCAAGTGCTAAGGTTGCGGTGGAAGAAAAAGCGGTTGTCTGACTGTTTGCTTCTCTCGTAACCTGGCTATACGCCTCAATACCCGTATTGAAGTTCTCCTTTGCATTGGCTGCGACCTGATCGACGACTGTGCTGTCAGCGCCCGGAGTGTTTAACAGATTCAGCCACTCTGTATAAATGGGTTGTCCCAGCTCGTTAGAACGGACGATTAAGTCATTATACCATCCAGTACTCCACAAATCGCCCCGGCTTGCCAGATCGGCGTAACCGCCCGTGAAGCCCGTCTGGATGAAGTTCAAGGCGGTCTCTGCATCCCCTGTTATCTGCTTAACCTTGCCTGCGCTCAGCGCAATCAGCGGCGTGACCGAGAAGGGCCGGCCTTGAAGCTGCCCGGAAGGCAATGTCTTCAAGAAGGCAACGCCATCTACAACATCCTGGTAAGTGGTAAGAGCGGTCTCGAAGTACTCCTGTTGCTTGGCCTTGTCCTGTTGGAGGAGAGCTTGGACACCCAGACCAGATGCCCGGGTGATCAGTGGCTCGTACCAGTCAATATCCCAGATATACTTGTTCAGATTATCACGGTATATGGCATAAGCGCTCTCGCTCTTGCCCTGCAGATCATACAGAGCGATTTGCTGCAGAAGCATCTGCTTGTTGTTCGGCTCATCCTTTAGACCGCGCTGCAGCACTGAAAGGGATTCTGCGGCAAATTGCTCATTTTTTGTCTGGCTGTATACCTGATTATCAAGCACGGCCAGCAGGATCACTGATTCGGGATGTGAAGGCCGGATCTTTAGCGATTTCACCAGCGGAGCCTTAATCTCATCATAAGATGTGCTGTATTGGGCAATGGCCTTCGCTTCGGCGAACGCGTTGGTGGAACTGATGTTTCGGAGTGACACGATCAAGATTGCCAACGCGGCCGCGCAGGCCACGGCCAGATAACCGAACCGCAGTACAGACGAGTTCCATCTGGCGGCGAGGGGTTTGGCCTCCATTGCAGCCGCCATTCCGCCAAGGGCGATGAATACAAGGATTCCCATAAAAGCATAACTCATATTAAAGTCCAGAATACTGTGTACCAGAATCGAAAGCGCAATAATCAGATAAAAGAAGCCGTTATCGTAATCATCTGTCCCCGCCCGCTTCATGTATCCTTTGGTATATTTGTAGAATACGAACAGGATAAAGCCCATGAACACAATAAAGCCCAGTATTCCAACCTCAATCAAATACTGCAAAAAGAAGTTGTGCGCCTGACGGCTGACATACGGGTTGTTCTGGTATTTCTCATACAGGGCGGCCCATCCGCCCCCGCCTGCCCCAAGCACCGGATAATCCTTCGCTACCTTAAAAGCATCGCGGTAAAAAGTGATCCGCTCCAGCACACTGTGCTGCTCAAAGTTAATGTTCTCCAGGCGGGTTTCCATATTGGCCGGCAGAATACTGCGTGCGCTTGTGCCAATCAGGAGCCACGCTGCAATAGCTACCAACGCTGTTGCTCCGATAGGCAGCCACAGATTAGCCAGCTTACGGTTGGACCAGTTCTCTAAGCGCTTCTCCAGCCGGGGAGCAGCAAAGTGTTGCACAGCCCAGCTTATAGCTGCGGTTACAGCACAAGCAATAAGCAGCCAGGACCAGCCCTCTACGGCTGCAGAAGCATCTGGAACCGCCGCCAGACGTTTGCCGATAGATGTTACCTTACCAATTACGGCCAGCGACGCAAGGGCAGCCACAATGAGATGAATAATCCACAGAATCTGCCGCGAAGGCTTTTGAAACAGAAGCAGCAGAACAAATACTGCCGGCAGCAGGACCAGGCCGCCCCGTGACAGGGTCAGCAGGAGCGACACGATAACCGGCACCAGCATAAAACCGTGAATGACCGTACCGTACCATTTGGGGGACCGTATTAGTGCAAACACGGCAACGAACAGGAACGCCATCAGGAAGCCGGCATATGTATTGGCATATTGAAATACTGAAGTTAGACGCAGACCATTCGAGTCAGTCATTACCGCATCCAGGTACTTCCCTGATACGGCAACAGTATTAGAGAACCAGCCGACCGCTCCTCCGGCCACATTCCAGGCACCCAGCCAGTTCAGCAGACCAAACCAAACAATTAGATACGCTACGGTCATTATGACGGTTTGTATGAGCGCATTCACTTGTTTTTGCCGGAGTAAGTAGAGGCCTACAATAAATAATGCCGCATACATACTTTGAATAAGCAGCATATTGCTTGCCATATAGTGGGAAGCAGCTACAAAAAGCGACAGGAAGTAGGTCAGCGGAAGCAGGAGCACAGCCAGAGCAAGCAGATCCCGCTGATCCTCCAGCTTGAATTTTTTGTAGTAGATGCCTGCCCAGACAATGAGCATCAGACTGCAAATTATAACTGAGATATAGAGCGGCTTCTCATAATCCGCACGCAGACCGTTAAATAATCCCACCTGAAATGGGGTCCATACGAGAAATAGAATAATACCGATAATCAGCACCCAGAGCGGGCTGGATATCTTTTCAGCAATTTTTGACTGTGTCGCCTTTTTACCGTATACAGGATGGCCCAATTTATATTCCCCTTTACAATTTATTGCATATTCTTATTTATTATAATGTCATATTCTCTCATTGGCAAAATTACCCTAAATATAGTTAATAGATAACAAAAAAAGAGAGCCGTACCGCATCCGCACTCCCCCCGCTATCTTCCCCATATCCAATAGGCTCCACGAAATCCCCTTCAAAGCGGGACCGCTTGCATGTAAGCTGATTCAAGTGCTTTGCGGGGACCCCAATATTTTCTTTCTGATATGGTCAAGAAAGCCGCGGCAGCCTGCCGCGGCTTTCTATTTGCTTCTCAACCCTTCTTGCCTTTGCCGCCTTTGGCGAATCTCAGGAACGCCATGCAGCAGCCTAATATTCCAACGCCAAGCAATACCGTCTGCAGCGCCCCCAGCCACACTGAGCTCTCCGGTTTGATTAGGCTGCTGATAATAATCAGCAGAATCGAAGCCGCTGCCAGCAAGGGTGTTTGTCTTTTTTTCATGAACTGAACCACTCCTTATTACTAAGGTACACTATACGGCATTTTTTCGCCAGAACCAGCTTAGTGGCTGTCCCTTCAGTGTTAGCTAATTAGCACTCTTCCAGATTTCCTCTCCACCTAATAGGTGAAGTTATAGTTTGTCATACAATAGTAAACCATATTATGGTATTGTAATAGGAACAAATGTTCCTATTTTGGTTGTTTTTTGACTTCTAAATTTTCCCTATACATAAACAATGGTAAAGGAGAATCAATTGTGAGCGCCTACGAAGAATACAAAAGGGAGATTTACCGGATTGGCTGGAGAATCCAATACAAAGCAAGAAAGGTCCGTGCACGAGAGTTCCCTCTCTTCGATAATCACACAATCGATCATAATTTCACGGCCGCTTCCGATACGAAAATATGGATTCAAGACCTTTTGAGTGAGCTTCCATCCCAGGGAAGCACCATTATCAGCAAGCTATACCTGCAAGATATGACCGAAAACGAGGTTGCAAAGGAACTTCATCTCAGTCAACAGGCGGTGAACAAATGGAAAAAGAAAATGATTCAAATATTATCTCAGACCGCGAGTTTTTAAATCTGTTACAAGAAGCGAAAAGGAAAGACCCCGCAGCAATATTGCAGCTGGTGAATTTATTCAAAGAGGATATCCTCAAAGTTAGCAGATACATTCAATTGCCTGCAGAAGATGCTGTTTCTATGGTCACTTTGGAATTCCTTGAATTAATACAAGGGAAAAACCATGACCCGATTCAGGATGAAAGGCATGGATAAGCGAAAGAAATCTGTAGACAACAGCGGACGGAAGTCCAAACATTCTCTGGAGTCACGCCCCATCCCAAATAGAAAAATCACAAGTTCAGTTTATATAGTGGAAAAAGTAAAACTAATAAGCTGAAATCCTGGCTGCAGAAGGTTTTAGTGGGATTTTGTACACCTAATTCATGCCTATTCATCCCATAGAGCCACTTACAGCCGAATTAGTGATACTTTTGGACCTCCGTCAAGAAAGTGGACACAAAAAAAGTGAATTATGCGGTTTTTCTCTTCTTGAACCTCGCTGCAAACTGGGCAGGGGAAACATAACCCAACGCACCGTGGATTCGCTTGCGATTATAAAAAAATTCAATGTACTGGAACATTTCGTCCTGCGCTTGCTGCTTCGTTTTGAACTTGGTGCAATAAACCAACTCTTTCTTTAGTATGCTATGAAAGGATTCGATGCAGGCATTATCATAGCAATTTCCTTTGCGGCTCATGCTTGCTTTCATGTGGTACTTCTTTAGACGGTTACGGTAATCTGCGGAGGCATACTGCGAGCCCCGATCGGAGTGATG
>NZ_FNGM01000024.1 GCF_900102965.1 Paenibacillus jilunlii
CCGCACCCTGCCGGGGCGTGAGGCTCTCAAACACACTGTGGCGGTTATCGACCTCATACGCCTGGGCCATCCCCACCTCCTGCCACAGCGGCCAGTTGACCGTGATCCCCTTCCTCCCCTGCTTCCTCATCCAGTCGGCGTACAGATCCAGATAGCTGTTCGCTGCTACATAGTCGCTCTGCCCGATTCCCCCGGTCACCGTGTTCATACTGGAGAACATCATGAAGAAATCCAGCTCATCCTCCCGTGTAAGCTGATCCAGCACCCACGTTCCGGCTACCTTGGCTGACAGGACCTCCCGGATTTGCCCGGCGGTCTTCCGGACCAGCAGCCCTTCTCCGGCCACTCCCGCTGCGTGAACGACGCCGCGGATGGCTCCCGATCCGCTGCGTATCCGCTCCAGCAGGCTGCGCATTGGCCCTTCCTCCGCGACATCTGCGGCATGGATCTGCACCTCGGCTCCATTTCGCTCCATCTCTTGAATCGCTGCGATTTGCCGGATGCGCTGCTCCCCGGCTCCTGCCGCGACGATCTTTGCCCAATCTTCACGCCCAGGCAGCTCCCGGCGGCCGATGAGGTGAAGCTTGACCCGGTTCGTCCGGCTCATCTGCTTCCCGATTTCCAGCCCCAGGCCCCCGGTCCCGCCGGTGATGACATACACCCCGCCCTCTTGGATGGGCGAATGCCCTTCATCCGGCTCAAGCACTGCCTCCCGCAGCCGCTCCACATAACGCTGCCCGTTCCGGTACGCTACCTGATAGGGCGCTTCCCGGAGGCTGAATTCGTTCACAATCCTGCCCGGAGGGGTGAGTCCGTCGACATCCACAAGGCGGATGTGCACCCGGGGAAATTCCTCCCGCGCCACCTTGCCCAGTCCAAGCAAGCATCCGTGATGCGGACGCAGGACCGCTTCCTCTCCCGTGACCTGATTCGCCCCGTCGCAGACGAGAACAAGCTTCAGGTCCCCGGAAGAAGGCTGCACAAAAAGGCTGTCCAGCAGGGAATACAAACTGTAAAATCCCCGCTCTCCAGCCTCATGCAGCTCCGCCTCCGTTGTAATCTCCCGTTCCGTGAGGCTCAGCAGATGAATAAGGGTTCCCACATTCCCGGCTTGCAGACGATCCCATAACCGCTGATAGTCTTCCCGGCTTTGCACTTCCCCGCCGGAAACTTCTATCACCTGTCCATACTGTGCACGAATCTGCTCCAGGAGCCGGTCTGCAATTTCTCCCTCTCCTGTGAAGACTGCGACCGTCTCCCGGGAAACGTTGCTGTCAGCATCGGGGGAGGGGGTACCGTCTTGCACCACCCAATCCTTTTCGTAATACATCCCTGCCGGTCCTTGGGCCTGCACTTGCTTGATCGTATAGCCCTCAATTTCGGCAAGCACCTCCCCCGCCGGATTCAGGATGTCAATATCAAAGGTTGCCGTCTGATGGCCCTGCCCCCGGTCCTGCCTTCTCACTACGCTGTAAATGTCGGCGGGAATCCGGCCATAGACCCGGATTTCCTGATAATAAAAAGGCAGATACAGCTGGTCATCGATGCTGCGGATGGCGATATTGACCGCATTGTCAAGCATTGCCGGATGATAATGGTACTGATCGGCCTCTTCCCGAAACGCATCGCCAAGTCCGACGGCAACCAGACATTCCTCTGCCCCCGCCCTCAGCTCTTTGATATTGTTCCATCTGGCTCCGGTGGTAATATAACCTCCGCTGGTTTCGACGCCCGTTATCTTCGGATAAGTGTGGAAGGCTTCCAGTAGCGCAGGGAGGTCGTACGGCTTGCGGTCCTGGGAAGGGCAGCATAATTTCCCCTCCGCGTGCCTGCGCCAGCTCCCGTCCGCGTGATCCTTGCTGGTGATAAAAAACTCATTCTCGCCGCTCCCTTTATTCAGGGTGATCTGCAGCTCCTCAGTCTCTCCTTCTTGCACAGAGAACGGCTGCAAAAAGGCCAGATCCTTGATGACGGACCGCCCGCCCTGCTGCCTCCCGATCTCCAGCAGCAGCTCGATGTACGCTGTACCGGGCAGCACATACTCGCTCCCTACTTTATGCTCATTCAGTACCCAAGCTTCCTTAACCGACATGCGGACTGCATAAGTGACTTGCTCCGGTGTTTCCCCGGCAATGTCTGCACGCAAAGGATGGACATTGCTGACCGAAGCGGAGCGCTTGGATTCAGCCTGCGCTTCCGGTTTGAGCCAGCAGCGCGTTTTCTGAAAAGGATAGACCGGCAGGCTCAGACGATTACAAGCTTTTCCCTTGTACATATCCGCCCAATCGATTGTCCCCCCGGAGACATACAGTTCCGCTATAGCACGATAGGAGTTCTCTTTCTCTGAGTGCTCCATTCCTTTCAACTGTTGGGCCGCGTGAAGCGTCAGTGCCTGTTTGTCCAGTTCCGTCAGCCGCTCCAGTTGGTTAAGCAGATCTTGGTACCCCGTGAAGATTACCGCTAAACGATGTTTGTAATGCCCGCGCCCCGTACTGGCGGTATAACAGAGATCTTCCAGATCAATCTGACAATCTCCATATAAATATTGGATATACTCTGCAACCATCTCCCCCAGCGCCCCGTCGTCTTTAGCGGACAGCGGGAGGAAGTACATCTTCTCTCCCTGTTGCTGCTTTTGCAGCGGCGGCGGCGCTTCCTCCAATACCATATGACAGTTGGTTCCGCTTAGTCCAAACGAGCTGATACCGGCAAGCCGCGGCATTCCCGGGGTTCTCCATTCCTGAAGCTGATCATTTACGTACACAGCCGATTCGCTGAAATTAATCGTTTGATTCGGTTTCAGGAAATGAAGAGACGGAAACAGCTTTTTGCTCTTAAGCGAATATATCACCTTTATAAGTCCGGCAATCCCTGCGGCATGGTCCAGATGGCCGATATTGGTTTTCATTGATCCAATGGCACAAAACTGTTTTTTCTTGGTATAACGGGAAAAGGCCCGGTCGATTCCTTCGATTTCGATAGGGTCGCCAAGTCTGGTCCCCGTGCCATGCGCCTCGATATACGAGAGGTCTTCCGGATTGATCCCGGCCTCTTCCCACGCCCGGCAGAGCACTTCTTCCTGCGCTTGGGAATTCGGGGCCGTGATGCCAATGGAATTGCCGTCCTGATTGATCGCGCTGCCTTTGATAACGGCATGGATATGATCCCTGTCCTGCAAAGCTTTTTTCAAAGGCTTCAACAGAACGGCTCCGGCTCCTTCACCTTTTCCGGTTCCATTGGAGCTGTCATCGAAGGTTTTGGTTTTCTCATCGGATGACTCAATGCCGATTTTCAAATGGGCATGGCTCTTCAACGGGAACAGCTGCAGCTTGATCCCTCCCGCCAATGCCAGATCGCAGGAGCCTTCGAGGAGTTGTCTGCACGCGAAGTGAATGGCAACAAGCGACGACGAGCAAGCTGTATCAAATACAACCGCCGGTCCCTTTAAATCCAGGTAGTGGGAAATCCGGCTGGCAATAACTGATTTAATATTCCCGGGAATGGCTACGCCCATAGCTTCCGGCATGAGCATCTGAATGCCTTTCTTATACTCCTCGCCAAAGTCCGAGCTGTAGCCGATAAACACGCCTGTTTTACTGCCCGTCAGTTGGGTTCCCCCATAACCGGATTCCTCAATGGCTTCCCAGGCCAGCTGTAAAAACAAGCGTTGGTTCGGGTCCATGAGGCTTGCTTCCCTGGGGGAAATATTAAAAAAGGCAAAATCAAATGCATCAATCCCGGATAGATATCCGGCTTTGTCATACTGCGCGCGATCCTTCTCTACCTGAAACAAGGGGAGAAACAGGTCGGCCTGTTCTTTCCTGCTGACAGGGAGCTCCTGAATGCAATCCACACCCAGGGTGAGAAGCTGTTCTACTTCTGCTGTGCTGCCAATATTGCTGAAGCGGGAAGCAACCCCGATGACCGCAATGTCTGTATCCGCCTCTTTTCCCTGATCCTGCCGGAGGTATTGAATCAGGTGCGCGGCAATGCTTTTATCCAGATGTCCGGAACCGACTTCTTGTAAGATATAGGAATAGATTTCGTCCTTTTTTTCCACGACCTCACCCTCCCAGTTTTTTCAGGATTTCCTCTACGGAGGTTTCGCCTTCACTGTATTCATCCAGAAGCTGCAGGATATCGCTGATTTCATCCTTTGTTTTTCCGGTTTTGGTTTTTGCGTCAGACGGTTCGGGCTCCTGTGTACTCCCCTGGATATGATCGGCCATGGCGCGGATCGTTTTGCACCGGAACAGATCAATGACCTTGATCCGCTTCATGTATTTCTGTTCGATTCTGGCTTGAAGCTGGACGATCAGATGCGAATTTCCGCCGATATCGAAGAAATTTTGATCCGTCCCGATGGTCTCCATTCCCAATAGCTCTTGCCACAGATGCAGCAAAAATTCCTCCGCATCATTCTCCGGCAAATGCATCTCCGCTGTTTCCGTAGCTTCCTTCAGAAGAGGCAGTGCCTGCAGTGCTTTTCTGTCGATTTTACCATTAGATGTAGCGGGCAGGGCTTCCAAACGGATAAACCGGGAAGGGATCATATACAAAGGCAAGGTTTGTTGTAAGGTATCTTGAATTTCCCGGACCGGGATGTCGCGTGCCGATGTATAGTAGCAGATCAGTTTGTTCGACTCCCCTTCGTTTACCGCTACAACAGCAACCGACTTTAACCCTTCCAGTCTGTAGAGGGTATGTTCAATTTCACCTGTTTCAATCCGGTAACCTCTTACCTTGACCATTCCATCTTTCCGGGCTATATATTCTAGCTGGCCATCCGTACCGTATTTCCCTATATCTCCGGTGTGGTATACGATCTGATCGGTAAATGGATGGGTGCGGTACACACCGCCTGTGGTCTCCCCGTCCCTAAAATAGCCCGGAGTGACACCGGCTCCACTGATGCAGATTTCACCGGAAATCCCTTGCCCGCACAAGTTCCCGTCCTTATCCAGAATGTAAATCCGGTTGTTGGAAATCGGTTTGCCGAGCGGCACTATCGTTTTGCCGGCCAAATCGCTTGCGTATTCATAACACGTTGCCCAGATCGTTGCTTCCGTAGGGCCGTACAAATTGTATAGTTTTGCATGGGGAAAGCTTCTCCGGATATCGCCTGCCAGCTTAGGGCTCCAAGCCTCGCCGCCGACGGCAACGGCAGCAAATTGCTGCAGGCACGCTAACTCCCGCTCATCCTGAGAAGAGAGTCCGAACAGAAATTGATTCATAAGTGCAGGTACCGAGTGCCAGAAATTAATCTTGTTGTGATGAATATAAGCTAACAATAGTGCGGGGTCTCTGAGCCTGTCTGACGATACAACATGCAGGGTTGCCCCGCTGGACAGACAACCAAAGATTTCGAAGACTGAAATATCAAAGCTGATCGAGGTAACCAGCATCATGTTGTGCTGCGGACCTAATTTGAATTGTTCCTGGCTCCACAAAAGATAGTTGATCACATTTTGCTGGCTGACCATGACCCCTTTGGGCGTTCCGGTAGAACCTGAAGTATAAATGATGTACATCAGTTCCGAAGCGGCCATGGACCGGATTTGGGCCACGGGTTGCTTGCGGATGTCAGAGTACTTATAGCAGGATAGATGCTCCGCTGTTCCCCCTGGGGTTGAATCGCCTGTAACATCGATGACTGCCTTCAGAACATCACCGGCTAATTCCAGCAGCCTGGGAATAGACGTACCGTCCGAGACCACGGTTCTAAGCCCGCTGTGTCTGATCATATACGCGATCCGCTCAGGCGGGAAATCCACATCAAGCGGAACATACGGACGGCCAGACTTAAGAATGCCAAGAAGCACAGCAATCATATGGATGCCGCGTCCCAGATAGACGCCAACCGGATCGGCCGGTTCCTGTTCAAGCTGCACCAGAAAAGCGGCCAGTTGATTGGACAGCTCGTCCAGCTCCCTGTAGCTAACCCGTTCTCCCTCAAAGACCACAGCCGTTTGGTCAGGGTTCTGCTCCACTTGTGCTTCAAATAAACGGCAGACCTGATCCGGCGGATTCATGGGAACCGGAAGGGGATGGAATGCATTCATAATCTCCGCTTTGTGACGGGCATCCAACAATTCATAACCGCTAAGCCGTCCTTCAGGGTCCGCGATGACCTGATTAATCAGGTGTGTTAAATAGCCAGCATAGTTTTGTATTGTCCGTTCCGTGAACAGTGAGGTCTTGTATTCCAGCCTGACTTCAATTTGTCCGCCATCCATTTTGCAAATACAGCTCAAATCGTAGAGGCTCATTCTGTCATTGTCCTGGGGAACATTATCATATAGCTGAAAAATGGTAGAAAACACAGGGGTTCTGCTTGGGTCTCTTTCCGGATTCAGCTTCTCTACCAGTGTATTGAACGGATATCTGCCGTTGGCATAGGCTTTTAGGCATTTCCGTTTGACCTCCTCCAATACCCCGCCAAAGCTGCTAAGCTCCCGGAAATCCACACGAATGCATACCATATTCATAAATAATCCGATGATATTCTCCCATTCCTGTTGTTCTCTTCCGGAAACCGGGAACCCGACGATTATGTCCTCTTCCTGGCTCAGTTTCTTCAAAAAAAGAAAATAGATAGCCAGAACGGTCATGTACAGGGTCGCTGAACGTTTTCTTGCGAGCAGCCGCAATTGCCCGGTTACCTCTTCTGAAACCGTGAATTTTATATAATTTCCGTCATAGGCGATGGATTGCGGGCGGTCATAATCGGTTGGCAGTTCAAGAACCGGGAGCGGCTGGGCCAGCTCTTTCATCCAGTATTTTTCCATGTTATAAAAATCCTCGGACCCGGTCCAGAGCTTCTCCTGCTCTACCCAATCCACAGGCTGCAAGGTAACCGGCGCTAATTGGATGGGGCGCTTGGACTGAATTTGGTCATACAGCTCCATCCATTCGCGGAAAAACACCCCCATGCTCCATCCATCCGAAATCATATGATGCATATTGATATATAAGAGATAATCGCTTTCCTCATACCGGTGCAGCTCCGCACGGAACAAAGTTTGCTCCAGCTCAAAAGCGGTTGTATTCAGTTCCTCCAGCCGTTTTGACGAGAGCTGTTTCTTGTGTGGTTCCTGTGAATAATCCCTAAAATGAATCACATGAACTCTGTCCGGCACAACAAACTGCTTCGGAACCCCGTTCACATTCCTGATTACGGTCCGCAGCGAAGAGTGGCGCCGGGTCAGGATGTCGAGCCCCTGCTGGAGGACCGCCAGATCAACCGCCACGCGGAGCTGCTTGATAACCGGCAAATGGTAGGCCGTCGTCTGGGGATCATAGTTCTGCAAAAACCAAATCCGGTGCTGTGCCCTGGAAAGATCATAACCGGCGTTTGGAGCCTCTGAGTTTGCCGCCTTTACGGGAGCCTCATTTCGTGAAGGCAGAGATTGCTCCAGGTAAACCGCAAGCTCGGAGACCGTTGGATATTCAAAAATTTCGGCAATACTCAGCTTCTGGTGCAGATGTGTATTCAGGAGATTAGCCATCTGCGTAGCCAGGATGGAATCTCCGCCCAGCTCATAGAAGTTCTTCGATATATCCATTTCCGTCAAACCAAATGTCTTCGCCCACAATTGCGCTACTGCTTGTTCCATTTCGCTTATCGCGGCCCCGCTTTTGCCTATAATTGCAATGTTGCCGGCCGCCGCTGCAACGGGACGGGGCTTGGCAAACCGATTGCCGGTCCTCCTGAGATCAGGCGATAGCTGTAATGGTAACTTTTGAATAACCGATTCATCCAGCTGATCCAAACGTATGTCTGCAATCATCACGCGGGGCTGCTCCAACTGGAGGGCCCGGCTGAACGCACGGACGGCTACAGCGGTTTTCAACGGTCTGAATATTCCGCTGCCCTCCAATGCGCCGTATTCCAGCGCCATGCCCGTCTCTTCCCAGGCAGTCCAGTTAAGGGTAAGCCCGCGGACCCCTTTTCTGCGCAGAAAGTGGGCAAACCCGTCAAGATAGCCGTTCCCCGCTGCGTAATCCCCTTGGCCGGGACTGCCTTCCAGGGTCGCTATTGAGGAGAACAGCACAAAAAAGTCCGGCTGCTCCTGCAGCAAGCTGTACAGCAGGTAAGTGCCCTCGATCTTGGGCGCTGTCACCCTGGTAAAATCAGACCAGTCTTTGGTAAACAGATAACCGCTGCCGGCGATTCCTGCCGCATGGATGATCCCTTTGACCGGTCCATACGCTTCTCTCAGCTGCATCAGGCAGTGTTCAAGTTCCTGCCCATCAGTGATATCGCACGGACATATCATGACCTGGCTGCCTGAGCGTTCGATCTCTTCCAGAATTTTAATTTTCCGGCTTGTTCCCGTCTCTGCTCCGCTTTGACTGATGTCCACCCATGTCTCACGGGGCGGCAGGCCGCTGCGGCTTAAGAGTCCCAGCTTCACCTTGTTCTTGGAAGACAGGTACCTGGCAAGCTCCAGCCCGATCCCGCCGGTTCCGCCGGTGATTACATATAAGCCGCCTTCCTGCAGTGCAAGCGGCTCTTCCGGCTCTTCTTCTGCATAGCGGGCAAGCTCCTCGACAAACCGCTCATTCCCGCGGTAGGCCACCTGATACGCCATGCGCTCCCCGAAGATTTCCTCCATTACCGCTTCCCATCCGGTCTCATCGCCCAGGTCGATACTGCGGCACTTCAGATTCGGATACTCCGTATTCACGACCTTCCCCAGATTGAAATAGGCCGCATAGCAGGGCTCAAGCTCTTTTTCGCCTCCGGTGACCTCATAGCCGTGCTTGCCGAGCAGCACCAAATCGATCTGCTCTTTGTATTTCGCCTGAACCAACGCTTTGACGATAAAAAACAGGCTTTGGACACTCTTTTTCTGGACCTCCTGCAAACTGGAGAGACTGTCTGCCCCGTAGTTTTCGTCAAGGGCATAACCATGAATCATCCGGCTTACGTTTCGGCCCTGCAAATCGGCAAACAACTGAACATAATCCGTTGCCTCATTGCCGACTGCATACCGGCTGTCGTTCTCTTTGCGATACGCCTCCCCTTGGACGACCTGAATCAGCTCAACGTCTTCTGCCTCCATGTGCCTGATGAATTCCCGGGTTGCTCTGCACTCGTTTCCGAACAGGAGTACAGTCCCCCCTCTTGTGCTTCCTCCGTCCGGCCGTGGAGACTTCACCCAATTTAACCCGTAGAAAAGGTCTTTTGAAATCAGCGCCGGAGAGACTTTCTTTAAGGTATAATTCTCCACTTCCACGAAAACGTTGCCTGCCTCATCGATCAGGCTGATATCGTAGGAGACCGTCTCCCGGTTATCTCCGTGAGTCTCCCTTTTCCGCACATAGCTGAAAAAGGAAGCCGGCATCCCCCCAAAGATGCGGATGGATTCATAATAGAAGGGAAACGCCGGCATATCAGCGGCTTCTTCCCTTTGCCGCAGCAGATGCCAGAAACTGAGCGCCGTGTCCATAAGTGCAGGATGAAGTGAACATTCTTCACGCGCTGAAGCATCATCCGTTGATCCGATATGGAGCACAGCAGAACTGTCGTTCTGGTAAAACCTGCGGATACACTTCCATCTTGGACCATACTGGATTCCCGCTGTAAAAATCGGTGTAAACACCTCAACGCTCTCCTCGTTCATCTCCTGAATCAGTGGTTCCAGCGCAAGCACAGTCTTCTTGTGCTCAGCCAGCGGATGAATTTCCCCTTGTGCATGAATGATCCAGTTCTCCGTATGCCCGCTTTCCTTCATACTGGCTATCGTAAAGGCAGCATGATCATGCTCCTCATGAATAATCGTATGAACAACCCTGGTCTCATCCGGCGGACAGATCAGCATATTCGGCAAGGTGACCTGCCTCAGCTCTACATTCTTTCCGGCAAAGAAATACCCGCTTGCGGCCTTGGCCATTTCGAGATAGGCCACTCCCGGCCATACCCCATTATCGTGAATGCGGTGCTCTTGCAGAAGCCAATGCTCTTTGCCGGACAGCTTCGCAGCGTATATCCGCATTCCCGCTGTCTTGACGGTACACTCGCCCGGAAGATGACCCGGAACACCCTGGAATGCTCCTTCATTTGGCTCCGGTGCCGGCCAGTGTCTTGTTTTGGCAAAAGGATAAACCGGGAGCCGGACCGTCTGCACGGCTTGTCCGGTCCATAGTGCTGTCCAGTTCACGCGCGTACCCTGGACATATGATTGAGCCAGCTCATCAAGAGAGCCGTCAGCAGCCTGTGCAGAATTCTCAGCGATATGTTGGACCAGCTGATGGGCTTTTTCGTAAGCAGCCCGCGTTTTGGCCTCCGACAGATCCTGCTGAGCCATATTATTTTTCGCCTTTTGCCGGATGGGGAAATACCCGTAATACCCAATGGATTCAGGGAGCTGGTCCACACCGTTCAACAGGATCGAAGCGATTTTCCGCCATAGCTCAGAGGCATTACTGGCGATAATAGCCAGCCGGTGGGCGAAATGCTCCCGGCCAAGCTGAGCCGTGTAGACGAGATTCTGAAAATCCGCGTGTTGATTGGTTTGCAGAAATTGAGAGTACCTTTGCAGTAACTCCAGCAAACCGGACTTCGTTTTGGCAGACACGGGAAAAATCCGCGGCACCTCCGGTTCCTCCCCCACCGCCTGCTGATCTTCCTGCTGCTGCCACTCCTCCAGAAGCACATGACAGTTCATGCCGCTAAAGCCAAAAGAACTGATGCCCGCGCGCCGCGGCCCTTGGGCTGCTTCCCAGGCAAGCGGCCTGTCCACCATATAGAATGGCGACTGGGAGAATGGAATATAGGGATTCGGCTCTTCAAAATGGATCGTGGGAACCAGCTGCTGGTGCTTCATTGACAGGATGACTTTGAGGAGGGAGGCCATCCCGGAAGCCCCTACGAGATGACCGATATTGGACTTTACAGAGCCAAGGCCGCAAAACTGTTTTTTAGCCGTATATTGATCAAAGGCCTGCTTCATCGCCTTCACTTCGATGGGGTCTCCAACCACCGTTCCTGTCCCGTGGGTTTCGATGTAAGAAATGGTTTCCGGATGTATTCCGGCCTTAGTCCATACATCAATCAGCAGCCGCTCCTGAGCCTCCGGATTGGGAGCTGTAATATAGTTGGAGGCTCCATCGCTGTTCACGCCGCTGCCTTTGACCACCGAATAAATCCGGTCCTTGTCTTTGAGCGCTTCCCGCAACGGTTTTATCATGATGGCAGACAGCCCTTCTCCCCAAGTCGTCCCCTGGGCATTCTTATCGAAGGGGCGCACCTTGCCGTCATTGTTTTCCACAATTTTGAACGAAGAGTTGGCCAGCGGCAGCAGGTTGAGACTGATTCCGCCGACAATGGCCATTTTACATTCTTTATGCCTAAGCGATTCACAGCCCTGGTGCAGGGCAACTAATCCGGAGGAGCATGCGGTATCAATGACCTGGTTGGGGCCGGTCAAATTAAAGAAAAAGGCAATCCTTCCCGAAATAAAACTGGGAAGATTGCCGGTCATGGCCAACTCGTTGGAGGAGTCGATGAATTGTTGATACAGTCCGGAAGAGTGGTGGTCCCTTCCAATGAACACTCCTGTTTGTGTCCCGTATATTTTTTCACCCATATAGCCGGCATCTTCAATCGCTTCAGCGGCAACTTCCAGCATCAAGCGCTGATGGGGGTCCATGAACTCGGCTTCCTTGGGGGACAGGCGAAAATATTCAGCATCGAATGAATCAACTTCTTCCAGATAGCTTCCTTTGCCGTATACGGGCGTCCCCATTATTTTTTGCAATAAAGGATCAACATCCTTACGTCTCTTCAGGGGAAAATCAGTGATGCCATTGATCCCGTTAAGCAGGTTGTCCCAGTATTGCTCAAGCGTATCGGCAAAAGGAAAGCGGCAGGCGAGGCCAATGATGGCGATATCATCGGTTGTACGGTTCTCCGCTGCCGCCGGGCTGCTGTTTAATTGGTGCAGAATTTTCAGCGCGAGCTTTTGGTCCAGACGGTTGGCCTTGACGCTCTCCAGAATTTCGGCATTCAACAGATCGATGTTACTCATCAATACGATTCCTCCGTTGTGATAAAAGCTCCACCAAATCTTCTACGGTTTGTTCATCGGAAGTAAGCTGGTTCATAATCGATTGCAGCTGCACGTCAAGGGAATCCCCGGAAGCGGGACTACGATCTGCCGCTGCGGATTCGGCAGGCTTTACTTGCTGCCGGTCGCGCTGCTGCATAATATAGCCGGAAAGCTCAGCCACCGAAGAATAAGTGAACAAATCCGGCAAGTCGAGGATGCCTGGAAACTCAATTTCCAACTTTCTGAGCAGTTGGGTTGCGATCAATGAGTCGCCGCCAATATCCAGAAAACTGCTGTAGATATTCACAGACGGCAAATGCATCGTTTCTGCCCAGATTCGCGATAGGGCTTGTTCGATTTCATTATAGTTGCCGTCGGCGCGCCCCGTGATGGTAAACGGGAAGGTATCATGGACAGCCGTTTTGGGGACACCCGGCCTGCGGATAAGTCCATCCTCTATCCTTAAGAAGGAGCCTTCTTGCACGGCCTCAAGCATATCCAGGTTAAGTGAACCGATCATCACCTGGCTGCAGTCCATGGCTATCGCTTGTCCCACAGCGGCTAACGCCTCATGCGTTTTCAATGGCTTGCAGATGCCGCTGCCCGTTACCGCACCGTAGTCCACAGCCATGCCAACCTCTTCCCAGGCTGCCCAGTTCAGCGTGGTTCCACGAACCCCTTGTCTGCGCAAATAGTGGGCAAACCCATCCAAATAGCCGTTCGCCACAATGTAGTCGCCCTGGCCCGGACTTCCTTCCAGTGTTGCAACCGAAGAGAACATCATGAAAAAGTCGAGAGGCTCCTCTATCAGGTTATGCAGCAGATAAGTACCTTCTATTTTTGGTTTTGTGACCCTGCTGAAATCCGGCCAGGATTTGGTGAACAAAAATCCGCTGCCGGCAATTCCAGCCGCGTGGATGACTCCCTTGACCGGACCGAAGGTTTCCCTCAGCTTTGCCAGACTGGCAGCAAGCTTCTGCTCATCTGTGACATCGCATGGACACACCATCACCCGGCTTCCCGAGCGTTCGATCTCTTTCAGAATCTCCATTCTCCGGCTTTGCTTTCCGTCAGTTTCGTTCAGCCCGCCACGGCTTAACAGGCCCAGGCAAATCTTGTTACGTGAGGACAAATACCTGGCGGTTTCGAGCCCGATCCCGCCTGTTCCGCCAGTGATCAGATACAAGCCGTCTTCTTGAAGCTCCGGCGGCTGCCCGGACTGTACCCATTCCCCTGTATAACGGCCAAACTCCTGAACATACCGTTCATTTCCCCTATAGGCGACCTGATAGACATCCTGCCCATCCTCTATTTCTTCCAGTATGGCTGTCCATTCTGTCTGCCCGTCCAGGTCAATACTGCGGCAGCTCACATTCGGGTACTCTGCCGCCACGGCCTTTCCGAGATTGAAGAAGGCGGTCTGGCAAGGTTCAAGCGCTTCCTCATGCCCGGTAATCTCAAAGCCATACTGCCCTAACAGCACCAGATCAATCTCCTGCTTGTATTTGGCTTGGACCAGCGACTTCACTGTATAGAACAGACTTTGGATGCTCTTCGCCTGAAATGCCTGAAGTGCTTGCAGATTGCCGGGTCCGGCGGCTTCACCTCCCGCATCCAGAGCGTAGCTATGAATGATTCTGCTGACGTTCCGGCCTTGCAGATCAGCGAACAAGCGTTGATAATCACCTTCCTCATTGCCTACCGTGTAGCTGGAGTCCTGTTCTTGCCTATACTTCCCACCGTGATGGACCCGAATCACCTCTGCACCTCTTGCCGCAAGCAGCCGGATCAATTCGCCGGCTCGTCCTCTTTCGTCTCCAAACAGCAGGACAGCGCCGTCCGTCATGTTTCTTCCCGCTGCCTGCCGGGGCTCCTTCACCCAATGGAGCTGATGGAACAGGTCCTTGGTGACCATTGCTGCGGACACTTTTTTTAAGGTGTAGTTCTCTACTTCCGCGAACACATTCCCTTGCTCATCGAACAGGCTGATGTCGTAGGAAATAGTCTCCTTGTTATCTCCCCCGGCTTCTCTTCTGCACAAATAGCTGTAAAAGGAATCTGGCATGCTGTCATAGAAAGTGAATTTCTTGAAGGAAAACGGCAGATACAAATCGCGTAAAATAAACATCGTGACCGCATTCAATCCAGTATCGAGCAGAGCCGGGTGATAACCGTATGCCGAAAAATCCTCTGCATAGCGTTCTCCCAATTTCACGTGAACCAGCACACGGTCATTGCTTTGGGACAATTGCTGGATGTTGTTCCAGCGTGGACCAAAAGCAGTGTCACCCGCAATACTGTCAAAATCCGGTTCAAATTGCTCCCACTCGTTATCTTCCAGGAGCTGTTGAATATCTACTCTGGCAGCCCCGGCGTGCTTGAAAGGTATAATTTTCCCTTCGGCATTCAGGCTCCACTCATTATTGCTCCCCGCATTGCCGGGGATGGCGCGGCTGGCGATTTGCAGCCGGAGCTGGCTGTCCTGCTGTTCTACCAGCGTATGGACTTGATGCCCTTCGCGCTCACCGACAATCAGGGGGTTAATAAAACGAAAATCCTGCAGGCCGAACGCAACGTTCCCAACATGGCTGCGGCCTATCTGACGGGCCCACTCAATCAGCCCCGTTGCCGGAACGATAGAGTACCCCATCATCCGATGTTCCCGCAGCAGCCATTGTTCTTCTACACGCAGTTCAACTTCATAAACCGATTGCTGATAGGTTTCCAATACTTTGCGGCCGGGTAAACCTTCGCTTGAAGAAGACAGGAGCGTGCGGCTTCGCGGCGAATGGTCTGCCTGCGGCCAAAAGCTTGTCCTTTGGAACGGATACACAGGAAGTGGAATCCGCCGGTACCCGCCGGGCTGGTACCAAACCTCCCAATCAATCTCGGCTCCTTGAACGTACAGGCGGCAAATGTCCGAAACCGCCTGAATATTCTGACCGGAATAGGCCGCAAGCGCCGCACGTGCCTGTTCATGCAATAGATTCAAGCCGGACTCAGTTGTCTCCCCGGTGCTTTTATCCTTCTTGCTTTCGGGAACGATTTTGAATTCACCGTAATAGATCCCGTCGCCTGACTGTCCCATTATGGGAGGCTCGTTGGCGAGGCGATGCAATTTTTCTTGTAACTCCTGTATATCCCGGACGATTAGAGCAAGCCGGTACGCATAATGCCCTCTTCCTGTCGCAGCGGTGTAACACAGGTCAGCCAACTGTACATCACCGGTGTGCTGAATATGATGGAGATAACGGGATACCCACTCAAGAAGAACCGTTTTCTCTTTAGCTGAAACCGTAAAAACATGATACGGACGGCTTGCCTGATCCTGTTTGTTGCTGACTGGCGCTTCCTCAAGCACGAGATGGAGATTCGTCCCGCTAAAGCCGAAAGAGCTGATGCCTGCCCGCAGCGGGATATCCTCCTGCACCCGCTTCCACTCTTGCAGCTTATTGACCATGTAGATTGGGGAGCCTACAAAGTCGATAAACGGATTGGGATCATCAAAGTGCAGGGTGCTGACGAGTTTCTGATGCTTGAGTGACAGAATGGCTTTCATCACCGAGGCAATTCCCGAAGCCGCCGCCAAATGGCCAATATTCGATTTCACAGAGCCGATGCCGCAGAACTGTTTTTTAGAGGTGTATTTTCGAAAAGCATTGCTGAGCGACTGGACCTCAATCGGGTCTCCAAGAACGGTACCGGTCCCATGCGCTTCGTAAAAACCGATGGTTTCAGGCGCAATCTCCGCATTTATCCAAGCTTGTGTGAATAGCTCTTCTTGTGCAAGCGCATTGGGTGCCGTAAGCCCGTTGGATCTGCCGTCGTTATTCACAGCGCTCCCTTTGATCACCGCATGGATAGGATCGCGGTCCTCAATCGCTTTATCCAGCGGCTTCAGCAGCAATGATCCGATTCCTTCTCCCCACAAGGTTCCATCTGCCTGTTTATCGAACGGCTTCAACAACTGCAGCTTGGATTCCACCAAACCAAACGCCGGATTTTTCATAGGAAAAAAAACCAGACAGACTCCGCCTGCAATCGCCATATCGCACTCGTTGTTCCGGATCGCCTGGCAGGCATCGTGTATGGCCAACAGTCCGGATGAACAAGCCGAATCCAAGACGATGCTCGGACCCTTCAGATCCAGGAAATAAGAGATGCGGCTGGACAAAATCCCCGTATACGACCCGGTTAGAGCAAGCTCATCCGTCTGATCCAGCAAGTGTGTGTACATGTTTCCCACCGTATGATCTCTTCCGATAAACACTCCCGTTCTGGAGGATACCATCCGGCTGCCGCCATACCCGGCATCTTCAATGCTCTCCATAACTGTGGTCAGCAGCAGCCTCTGGATGGGGTCCATCATTTCCGATTCTTTATTGGAAATTTTGAAGTACCCGGAATCGAACTGATCAATCTGCTCCAAATATCCCCCTTTTTCATACGTTATCTTCTGGAGCGGGTCTGGCACACCCTTCTGGATGAAACCTTCGACGCCCTTTTGTCTGCCCTCGGGGAAATCGCCGATGCAATCAACCTCATTCAACAGATTATTCCAGTATTCATCTAAATTGGAGGCCCCCGGAAAGCGCCCGGCCATCCCGATGACCGCGATATCCTTATGCTTTTTTACAGATGCCTGTTTGATTTCTTTTAAAATAACCTTGGACTTGTCGACGGATAACTGCTGATCTTTGATCTGTTGATAGATGTATTTTTTGGTTTCCTTCATTCGTCTTCTCCCAGCAATCGCTCAACCTCATCTATATCCAATTCGCCATTGGCTAAGCGATGTAATATCTGATCGAGGTCGTGATCCTCATCCTCCTGGCTAGGATTCGCTTTAGCGGAGGAGGAAGGTTGATCTTGTTCCATTCGGGAATATACATATTCAGCCATCTTGTTAATCGTGGGATACGTAAAAATATCCGAGATTCCCAGCATGCCTGGAAAAGCTTTTTCGAGTTCCTGCAGCAAATACACAGCAAAGATCGAATTGCCGCCAATAGAGGTAAAAGCATCGTCCAGCCCTATGGATTCTGATTCCAGCAGAGTCACCCACAACTGGCGAATCAGCTCTTTTATGGCCTGCGGCGAGCCGTTATAGGTCCTTCCTTCCGCTAGAGCGGCGGATGCTTGGGCAGGAGGGTTAGCTTGAACAACAAGCTGCGGCTTCACGTAATTCATCAGCAGGTTATTGCCCTCATAAAAGAAGCTGCTGCGGAAATTCTTCGCCGCATTTTCTTTGTTGATGGTTCCGATCACCACCTGTTTCTCGCCTGAAGCCAAGGCAGCGTCAAATGCGGACATCGCCACGCGAGTAGGCAGCAAATTGAAGATCAGCTCTTGCTTGAACGTTCCATAATCATAGGCCATGCCAATCTCTGCCCAAGGTGCCCAGTTGAGCGTGATGCCGTTTTGATTGGCGGGCAGAGTGTAAACAAAGCTATCCAGAAAACCGTTGGCCGCCACATAATCTCCTTGTCCGGGCGTGCCCTCCAGGGAGGACACGGAAGAATAGCAAACAAAAAATTCCAGAGGCTCGGTAATCAATTCCGCCAGATAGATGCTGCCTGCGATTTTGGACTCAACAACCTCACGGAAGCGCTGTTCTTCCCTATTGAACAGGAATTGATCTCCGGCTACTCCAGCGGCGTGCACTATGCCATTAATGCTGCCAAACCTGCTTCTTACATCCTGCAGCACATTTTCCAGATCGGTTCTGCGTGAAATGTCTGCTCTATAGAACGTATATGTACTGCCGTTCTCTTTGATCTGCTGCAGGATTTTGATCCGCCGTATGACCTCATGCTCTTCTCCTTTTTGGAGAATCTCCTCCCATTCCGCTTCACCCGGGAACCCGGAGCGGCTGACCAGCACCAGATTGACCGGTTTCTTATGCGCGAGATGAGCCGCGGTAGTCAGCCCCAGGCCGCCTGTCCCGCCCGTGATCAGATAACAGCCCGAGCTTGACAGAATCAGCTCTTGGGGCACCGGATTGGACAGCGGAAGCTCCATCATCCTTTGACCGTACCGTTCGCCTTTTCTATACGCGGTTACGTAATGGTCTGGCAGGTTGTCCAGCTCAGCCAGAAGCGCAGTGACCTCCGTTTCCGGGTCCAGATCAATGCAGCGGCAACGCAGGTTGGCGTATTCACTGCTGACCACCTTGCCGAGATGGTAGAAGGCGCTGTGCATCGGGTTCAGCCAAGGCTCGTTCAGTGTAACCTGATACGCCAAATCAGCCATAAGGACGAGTTCGATCTTCTCCCGGATGTTATGGGCAACCAAGCTTTTGGTGAGATAAAAAAGACTGAACAGCCCCTTGTTCATCTCCTGCTCTACATCGCTGCCTGGAAGAGAGGAGGCATGGTTCCAAGAGAAGCAGTGGAGAATCCGCTGCACACCTCTTGTCTGGATCTCCCCGCATAACCGGTCAAAATCTTGTTGGTTCCCGCTGATCCGGTAATGATGATCATCCTTTTTGTTGAAGCATTCACCCATAACTACCGAAATAAATGGCATGTCTCTCTCTTGCAAAGCAGCAAGAAGCCTATGTGAAAGCGGATCTTGTCCGGCAAAGACAAGCGTAAGCGGTATGTTGCCCTCAGCTTGCTCCAGTTCACGAAGCGGCTGCCGCTCCCACTGCAGCCGATGGAACAATCCTCCAGGCAATACCGGAGCGGAAGAGGATGACTCGATATGCACCCGTTTCAACGAGTACTCTTCAATTTCTGCAAAGACTTCCCCGGCTTCATCGAACAGCACGATATCGAATGAAGCCGTTTCTTGCAGCTCTGCTGTCTGGTTATTTTTCATCTGCAGCATGCTGTAAAATCTGTTCGGCATGTTGCCATAAAACCTGATCCTTTTATAAGTAAACGGCAAAAATAACCCGTCACGAATCTGGCTGATGGGAATATTAACCGCACAATCCAGCATGGACGGATGCATGGTATAGGCGTGAACCTCTGCCGCAAAAGGAGCAGGCAGTTCAAAATAGGCAACGATTCTGTCAGGCTCCACATAAATCTCTTTCATGCACTCCCAGTGCGGACCGGTCTGGACGGGAGCCTCTGCTCCGGGTTTATAGCCGGCAACGGATTGTCTTTTCGATTCCTGCAGAATATCCGGGAGGGCAACCCGCCGATTTGGCTTCTCCCCGTGCAGGATGCTCACTTTTCCTTTACAGTGAATCACCCATTCATCCGGCAGCTCCCCGGAGAGGGAGGTGATCATGACATCAATCCCTGACTTTTGCCTGGTCAGCACAATGTGGACACTCTTTTCTTCATGCTCCTTCATCTGCAGCGGCTGCAGGAACATGAAATTTTCCATCATCAGCCCGCCCTGTTCAGAAACAGTTTGCTTCAGGATTTGAGCGACGATCTCCAGATAAGCCGTTCCGGGCAGCACATAATAGTCCACAATTTTGTGTTCAGCCACAACCCAGTGGGTATCGCAGGAGAACCGGGCTTCATAAACTTCAACCCCGTTGCTGCGGACCAGACATTGATCGACAAGCGGTCCCGTCTTTGTCATATACGCTTTGGGTTCGATCCAGCAGCGGGTTTCCTGAAACGGATAGGCAGGCAAGCTGATTAACTGATAACGTCCGTGCGCATACAAGCTTTGCCAAGGAATAGCTTCCCCCTGTACATACAACTGTGCCAATTGCTGCAGAAGGGGTACACGATGCTGATCAGCTGCAGCCCTCATCTCTTGGACGATCCCCTGTACATCAGGACAGGAAACGGGGATATTGGCGTTAGCATGTTCATGCCCCGGCCGCACATAGACTTGTTCCATGGAGCTCTTCTCTATTCCCGCCTGCTTAAGCGACTGGAGCTTCTCAAGCAAATCCATCCGGTTTCTGAACACGATTGCCGCCTTATGCGCATAATGGTCCCGGCCGGTATTCGCCGTATAGCACAAGTTGTCCAGATCAATTGCCTCTGACTGATTGATGAATTGGTGATACTCAGAGACGAGCCTGCGCAGCACATCACTGTTCTTGGCCGATAACGCCATTATGTTCCAGCGGTCTGCGCTGCGCTTCCCTGCACGCTCAAGCGCCGCTGGCTCTTTGTACTGCTCCAGGATCATATGGCAATTGGTTCCACTTAATCCGAAGGAATTGATCCCGCATCTTCGGGGATGGTCGCCGCTCTCCCAGGAACGCACCGCATCATTCACGTAAACCGGGGAATCATGGAAACTGATATTCGGGTTCGGGGACTGGAAATGTATCGTCGGCGGCAATGTCTCATGCTGCAATGCCAGAATACATTTCAGCAAGCCGGAAATCCCTGCCGCATGGTCCAAATGCCCGATATTCGTTTTAATGGAGCCAATCGCGCAAAACTGTTTTTTTCTCGTGTATCTGTCAAAAGCCCTTGTAATTCCGTCAATCTCAACAGGGTCGCCCAAGCGGGTTGCCGTCCCATGGGCCTCAATCAAAGAAATGGTCTCCGGATGAACATCCGCATCCTTCCATGCCCGGATAATCAGCTCCTCCTGTGCTTTGGAGTTAGGCGCGGTAATGCCAATCGATTGTCCATCCTGATTGATGGCACTTCCTTTGATGAGGGCATAAATATGGTCCCCATCCTGTATCGCCTGCTTGGCATCCTTCAGCAGAACGACTCCCGCACCCTCCCCAAGGCCGGTTCCATCGGCATCCTGATCAAAGGTTCTCGTTCTGAACCCGGAGGAGACGATGCCAATACCGGTGCTGGATTTGTCAAAAGGCTGCAATTGTACCTTTACTCCCCCGGCAAATGCCATCCCGCACTCTCCGCGGCGAATGGACTGGCAGGCGAGATGAACGGCGACCAGCGAAGAGGAGCATGCCGTATCGACCAGCAGGCTGGGTCCGTGCACATCCAGCCAATAGGCCAAGCGTGCCGGGATAATCGATTTGATGTTGCCCGTCATCGCCAGATCAGCCAGCTCTGCGCTCTCCCCGCTGAGCAAATGCTTGTATTCTCCCCCGAAATCGCTGCTGTACCCTAAAAAAACACCGGTTGGGCTTCCACCCAGTCTGCCTTTCCCGTACCCGGCATCTTCCATTGCCTCCACACAGCATTGCAAAAAGAGGCGCTGATTGGGGTCCATCAGCTTCGCCTCCTTCGGTGAAATGGAGAAGTATTCGCAATCGAACCCGTCAACCCGGTCCAAATAACCGCTTTCCGCATACTCCGCCTGGTCCTTTTGACAATCCTTTTTCAGCAATGCGGACATGACCTCTTCATAGTCCTGTTTGCGGGACACGGGGATCTGGCGGATTGAATCCCTGCCAAGCGTAATATTGGTCCAGTACTCCCTGGCGTTCCGAGCATCAGGCAGCTTCCCTGCCAGCCCAATGACCGCAATGTCTTTGCGGAGAGCTTCCTCTGATTCAGCAGATTCACAGGAAAGGGGGAGCTCCTCTTCCAAATCGAGTTGAATCTGATTGAACAGAGGTTTATTTTTCATACACAGTTTCCTTTTCGTCAAACATGAGCGCGGCAAAGTCATCAAAGAGATGTCTTTTTTTGGTTTCATCAAAAATTTGCGTGAAGCGTTCCCTCTGCTCTTCCAGCGGCACCTTTTTGGTAACAAAAACAGAACGGAGCATCTCGATTGCCTGTTTCATATCCTCGATAGACTCTTCGCTGCCTTCTTCCTCCAGCCGGTTGCTCAGTGCCTGCACCTTCCGGTAAGGCTCAATCACGCCCCGCTGGTACTCCGCCTCATCCCAGTTCTGATTTCGTGTACACACCGCGATAGCTAAAGAGCGCGACACCAGAGTAGGGCGTTTTTCGGCGATTTGCTCATCGATGATTGCCATAATCTCCTGGTAATGCTCCTCATAAGAAAAGGCGCGCACATGCGAGAAATCACGTTTGATCAGATTGGTCAAAGCCGATTTCGGACCCAGCTCGATAAAGGTGTTCACGCCTTGGCGCAGCAAATAATCAATCGTTTCCTTCCATCTCACTGCGCTGACCATTTGCATGCTGAGCCGGGTACGAATTCCTTCGGTATCGGAATAGGGCTTCGCATCCACATTGGACAGAACCGGCCAATTGATGGCGGACATATCCGTAGCGGCCAGGACACGCTGGAATATTTGATTGCTGATTTCAAGATAAGGCGTATGGAAAGGAGCGGAAACCTGGAGCGGAATGCTGATTGCCCCGATCTTCGCCAGATTTTCCGCTGCCTGCGTGACCAGCGCCTTGGACCCGGAAATCACCACTTGATTCGAGGAATTGTAATTAGCCACCACGATTTTATCATCGTCATTCGAAAGCCTTGCACACTCCTCCTCCACCAGGAGCGGATGCAGGCCGTTAATGGCAGCCATCCCCCCCTGCCCGTCTGTTGTAGCCTGCTGCATCAGGGACGCTCTCTCCATTACCAGGCGCAGGGCATCTTCATACGTAAACACACCTGCGCAGGTAAGTGCCGTAATCTCCCCTAAGCTGTGGCCGGCCATAAAGGACGGGAAAAACTTTTTTTCTTTCCAGATCGATTGAAAAATCGCATAGCTGTAGGCAAAGATCGCCGGTTGGGCAAATTCAGTCCGCGTTAATTTATCCAGATTCCCCTCATTGATGACAGCAAGCAGATCATAGCCCAGGATATCGTTGGTTCTGCTAAAAATCTCCCTTGCCTCAGCAGAGCTTTCATACAGAGATTTGCCCATCATATTGTACTGGCTTCCTTGACCCGGAAACAGCAAAGCAATTTTTATCATATGTGTATCCTCCCTTTATTTACCTTCGTGCGGTCTATCGTCAGGCTGGAAACTCCGCGGATAGCCCGGCCTCATGGAATGTAGAGCCGACTCGCTAACTGATTGGCTAATTGTGTGAAGCCTTGAACCATTTTGCTTAACGCTGCCGCTTTCCATAACAGTCCGTCATAATCAAGCTGAACGATAATTTTCTCCCGTCGGCTGATCTCCCATGTCCAGAGCGCATTAAACGGGAAGGACAAGCCGGCGGCCGCAGAAGAGGTCAGCGGGAACAGCAGGAACAGGTTTTTCTCGTCCTTTTCCTCAATCCGGGTACCCTCTGCCGGGGAACGTTGACTCTGAATATCACTGACCATGTCCTTGATCTTTATAAAAAGCGAATCAAAGTCTTCCAGCTCGGAAAAATCAATGCACGCCTGGTGTACTCCGTTGTTACCATCCAGAAGAGTGATTTCGATCATTTCTTCGCGGGAGATCTGATTCAGTACATAAAACAGAAGCGACAGGATGACCTCTTCCGTCCTCATCCCGTGGGAATCGGCGATATGGACAAGACTCTGTGCCGCAGCCGGTTCTAATTCCAGCCTCAGCTTCATCTGCTCATTCCTGTCGATCGCCGTCAGATAGTATCCGGAAGGCATTGTTACTCCCTTTATCCATAAGGAAGCCTCTGGAGTAATCTTCTTTTCAATGAAGCCTGCCAAGCGTTCAACAGTAGGATGTGAAAAAATATCAGCTACTTGGAGCGGTACGCCAAAGGCTTCCCTCAATTGTTCCTGCAGCAAAACCACGGTGATGGAGGTACCGCCAAGGTCGAAATAAGAATCTGTGATACTGATGGTTTCTTTGTGCAGCAGCTTCATCCAAATGGAGCTGATCTGCTTCTCTACCTCCGACACCGGCTCCTTATACGCCTTCTCGGACACCAGGAGTTTTTGCTGCATCGTCCGCAGTTTTTTCTTATCGGTTTTCTGATTGGCACTCAGCGGGATTTGATCAATGATGAAAAATTGCACCGGGATCATGTAGGACGGCAGTCTTTCCAGCAAATAACTTTTCAGCTCATCGATATTGACCGCTTCCGGTCCTGAGAGAACCATGTAGCTGGTTATAGATTTCTTATCGCCAGACTCCGGTTCTTCCTCATTCGGCAAGCTGGATTCGACCACCACCACATTGTCTTTGATCCCCGGATAAGTCGCAATGACTGCTTGGATCTCGGACAGTTCAATGCGAAAACCTCTGATCTTCACTTGGTCATCCATTCTGCCTTCGCATTGGAGTGTGCCATCCGGCAAAAAGCGTGCGATGTCGCCTGTCCTGTACATCTTGGGGTACAACGTGCTGAAAGGATTGTCGACAAAGTTCTGCTCCGTCAACTGCTGATGGTTGACATACCCGTCTGCAACCCCGGCCCCGCCGATATACATCTCTCCGTAGACTCCCAATGGCACCGGGTTATGGTTCTGATCCAGGATGTAAATTTGTGTATTATCAATCGGCTTTCCGATCAGGATCTGCCCGGCATTGGTGATCTCGGCTACGGTTGACCAGATCGTTGTTTCGGTAGGCCCGTACATGTTCCACAGCGAGCCTACTTTGGGAAGCAGCTCCCGGGCTACATCCAGCGGCAGGCTTTCCCCTCCGCATAACGCCTTCAGCCGGCTGCTGCCGGAATACCCGGACAGCAGCAGCATCTTCCACGTGGCCGGTGTTGCCTGCATCACCGTAATTCCGTGTGCTTCGAGCAGCTGCCCCAAGACTCTGCCATCTGCCGCTTCCCGGTTTGTCGCAAGGACAACGAGTGCTCCTGTGACCAGCGGCAGGAATAATTCCAGACCGAAAATATCAAACGAGAGAGTGGTCACAGATAGAAGCTTATCCTCCGCCGTCATCCCAGGCTTTTTGGCCATGGAGAGCAGGAAGTTCGTCAATGCACGGTGCGGGATCTTCACCCCCTTCGGTTTGCCGGTGGAACCGGAAGTAAAGATCATATAGGCCGTTTGTGAAGCCTCCACCCCGTTGCCCGGATTGGCTGATGACTCCTGTGAAATGGCCTCCCGCTCCCGGTCCAGCAGGATCATTCTCCGGCATTCCAGCTTCGCCTGCCCTGTTAAGCCGCTGCTGGACAGCATGACCGCCAGCCCGGCCTCCTCTTGGATTTGGAGAATCCGCCGGATTGGGATGCTTGGGTCAACCGGCACGTAGCAGCCCCCCGCCTTCAGCACAGCGAGGATGGCGACAGCCGCATCCGGAGAGCGCTCCAGGTATATTCCCACCGGCGTTCCCCGGGTTACGCCGTTCTTTTGCAAATAATGAGCCAACTGATTTACAGCATGATTAAATTCCGCATAGCTCACTCTGGTTAACCCTGCGGCAACGGCAACCTTCTCCGGATGCTCCTCTGCCTGCCGCTCGAATAACGAAACGATATTTTGCCCAGGCTCCACGATGCTGTGTGTCTGATTGAAGCCAAACAGGATCTGCTGCTTCTCCATATCTGTTATCATCGCAATTTCGGTCAACGGTCTGGCAGGCCCGTTCAGAACCTGCTGCATAAGCTGTTCAAAAAAACCGGCAAACCGCTGCATCGTTTCCCGGGACAGCCGTGTGGTGCTGTACTCAATTTCGCAGCCGATTTGCGGTCCTTCTTCCCAAGCAGTAAATCTTATCGTGAACATCGCTGTCTTGTGTTTGTACAAAGAGGTGATCTCCCGTACGCCGCCGATTTGATTGGTCTTGTCGTATACCTCCCGGTAGCTGAACATCGTTTCAAACAAAGGATTACGGCTCAAGTCCCGTTCCATGTCCAGGCTGCCTATCAGCTCTTCGAATGGATACTCCTGATGATCCAGAGCGGAGGATAGCGTCTGCTTGACCTCTTGCAGGAATTCTGCAAAAGAAGCCTGGGCTCCCATGGACAGCTTCAACGCAACCGTGTCTACAAACGGGCCGATGACATGTTCCAGATCCGTATGCTTTCTGCCGGATACCGGGGTACCGATGATGACCGTCTCCTGCTGGCAGATCTTAAAAAGAACCACTGCATAAAGCGCCAGCAGCCCCATATTTAAGGTCACGCCCTCTGTTTTCAACATTTGCTTAAACCCTCTGCTTGTGTAGGCATCCACATCAAACCGGATAAAGTCGCCTTCATAGCTTTGTATGAGAGGCGGCTTGAAATCGAGCGGCAGCTGCAGCTTCGTTTCGTAGGCCCCATCCGCAAATTGATCCAGCCAATATTGCTGCTGGCTTACGAACGCCGGACTGTCTTTCATTCCGGATTGCCATGCTGCGTAGTCCTTATATTGCAAAGGCAATACGGCCAATTCCCGGCCCTCATACAAAGCAAGGAAATCCTGGATCAGCAACCGGTATGACATCTCATCCGATACGAGATGATGCATGTCGATCAGCAAAATACGCTTGTCCCGCAAATAGCCTACACGCAGCAGCGGAGCCTTCTCCAATTCAAACGGACGAATAAACCCTGCGATTACCTCATCCATGCCGGCTTCGCGAGCGTCCAGCTCTTCGATGGAGAACTCAACACTCTGATGAACCGTTTGAACCACTTCTTCTCCGGCAAAGCCGAAGGAGGTGCGAAGGATTTCATGCCGCTGCAGGATCTTCTGGAAGATTTGCCGGAGCAGGCCAATATCGATTTCGCTTTCCAGCTGATAGATTCCCGGATTGTTGTATACCGTCGTCATAGAATGCATCTTTTGCAAAAAATACACACGTTTCTGTACGGAGGTCAGCGGATAATAATCTTTAGGCGCAGCAGGCCTGACTCCGTTCGGCACAATTGGCGTTATTTGCTCCATATAGCTGCTGAGGCCAGCCACCGTGGGGTGGTTGATAAAATATGCCATAGGGATACGCTCATTCCATTGCTTTTGGACCCTCGCCAGAATCGAGAGGGCCATGAGCGAATCTCCTCCCAATTCAAACAGGCTGTCATCCATCCCGACCGGCTGCACCCCGAACTGCGCTTCCCACAGCTGGGCGATCTCCCGCTCCCGCTCATTTCGCGGAGGGACATACTCCGTTGTCAAGCTGGGCCGTCCAAATTTCCCCGTATCAGGCTGCTGATGAGGAATGTTCTCCGCTCCCTCAAAATCAAGAGGAGAACCGGCCTGCTCATGTAACTGGACCCTCTCGTTCATCTCAAAGGCAGAAATGATTACCTGAGGCACAGCAAGATTCCCAATCCGTGAAAAAATCTGCACGCCTTCTCCTTCCGTGATCGTACCCTCAAGTTCCAACCCGGTCAGTTCCTTATGCAAGGCTTCAATCCTTCTCGACATCCCGGTCCCTCTCCAACGCTCCCAATTGACTGACAAGACAGGAAAAGCGGAATTTTGCACATGGGCATAGAAGGCAAAAGAGTCAAGGAATGCATTGGCCGCACAATATCCCGCTTGCCCAATTGCCGGAAGATATGAGCTCAGGGAGGAGCATAAAATGAAAAAGTCGAGCGGTTTCCCCCGCAGAGCCTCATACAACCAAAGCGTTCCGTCTACCTTAGCCGCCAGCATATTTTTGGAGCTCTCCCGTGTGGAGCGTTGTATGAGTTCACCATCTGCAACGCCGGCAGCATGGATAACCCCTGTCAGCCCTCCCACCGTATGCTCAACCTGTGTGAGCAATGCCTGAACTTCAGCCGGATTACTAATATCAGCCTGCAGAATATGAATAGTGCCTCCTGAGTTTTCTATTTCCGTTAGCCGGTGAATCTCTTCTGCAAAATGGGGGGCGCTCCATTCTGCCCACTCTTCTTTTGGAGGAAATGGCGTTCGTCCTACTAAAATCAATTCCACCCCGGCTTGCCGTGCCAAAAATCCGGCAACAGCAAGGCCAATACCGCCAAGCCCGCCTGTAATGAGGTACTTTCCGTCAGGCTGTATCTTCATGGCATGCTGAGTATCCAATGTGACGGCATTACAGGTTGGCACCCAAAAACTGTTGTTTCTGACAGCCACAACTCCCTCCCACTTCGCCGCTGCAAGCTGAGGGACCAATGAATCGATGATGTTGTCCAAACGGGAGTCATCCGGCAGCAGATCCATGTCAAAAAAGCTGCAGCGCAGCGTTGGATACTCAAGCGGAATGACCTTCACAGGTCCCAGCATGGTTGCCTTATGCGGAAATGTTCCGTCACCCCCCATCACTTCACAGACACCGTTGGAGATCACTTTCAGTTCAAGCGGATGCCCGCTGAGCTGCTGTCCGCACGCTTTGGCAATCGCAAGCAAGCTATAGTAGCCATCGTCCAGACCCGCATCCGGGACCAGAGCATGAACTTCCTTCTGATCAAACGATAAACTCCATAAATGAATCATTTCATCCGGGATAAACGAAGCGGCGTGCAGTTCCTGAAACAGCCATTCGTAATCCTCATCCCGGGCGGGATTGATCACAAGCTCGTCCGCACTACATTTGGCACGCTGCTCCCCCTTGTATACCGTAACGCATCCTTTGCTGACAGCTTTCCACTTATCGGTAAGCTTATGACCTGCCGAACTGTGGTCACCAAAAATAAGCCTGCGCCTCTCAGGCTTGGCTTGAGATGGGGTGGCTTGATTGACCGGCGTGAGCCGTTTCCAGGAAGGTACATAGTACCATTCCTCTATGTTTTTCCGGGTCATGCGATAGGACTGACTGCCTGCCCGGCCTGGAAAAGAGGGCTCCTCCAGCCAGAATTTCTTCCGCATGAACGCATATGTGGGCAACGGTATGCGTCTGCCCTGCGGGCTGAATGTGTTCCAATCCGCGGAATAGCCATATTGCCACAGCTTGCCGATCCGGTCATACAAATGCTGCTGCTCTGAAACCTTGCTGGAGCCAATCGGAATGAGATTGAGTACCTGCACCTTGGGATCCTGACCAAACGTTCGTTTGACCAAGGCGCTTAGATCATGCCCCGGGCCAATCTCAATAAAGAGGGTGCGTTTGTCAGCCAAATGCTGGATTGCTTTCACAAATGAAACCTTTTCCTTCAACTGATTGATCCAATATTGGCTTGTGGCAAGTTCTTCTGTCCCGGCCCAGTCTCCGGTCACACTAGACATAAACCGCAGCTTCACCGGTTGGAACTGCACCGCCTGTAGAGCTGCCCGATATTCATCCAGGATGGATTCCACTCTCGACGTATGAATCACCTTCGCCATGGGGAGCGGTGTGCAGACACATTTGCTCTGCTTCAGCTTCTCTTCCAGCTCAAGCACCTCATTTGCGGGACCGCCCACCACGCAAGATACCTGATTATCAATGGCAATTTCAAGGGAGCCGCCTAACAGAGGCAGAACCTTATCGGGCGGGAGCGGAATACTGAGCATGATTCCATCCGGAAGCTGCTGAAAGAGCTGGCCCCGTTTGAGAACCAAAGGAATAGCCTGCTCCAGGGTGAATAACCCGGAAATCGTACCAGCGATATATTCTCCGAGACTGTATCCAATTACAACATCCGGCTTGATGCCCCATTCCATGAGCAAGCCTGCCAACGCGTATCCGAAAATAAAGAGGATGACCAGGTTATAGTCCGGCCGGGCCATGAATTCCCGCGCCTGCTCTGTTTCTTCATCGCTCGGAAACAGGATGGCCTGATAGTCAGTTTCCGAATGTATCCGCAGGATCGCAAAGCACTGATCCAGATATTTGCGGAATATCGGTTCGTTGTGATACAGCTCCCTTCCCATGTTGACATATTGGGCACCCTGTCCCGAGAACATGAACACAATTTGCTCAGGCGCTTCCCCCGCACGGTACACCTGTGGCTGCCTGGCATCCTTCTTGCGTAATCCTTCGATCAGTTGTTTATTGTCCCGGCAGATGATTTGCTTACGGAATTCGAAGGGCTTTCTGCCTGCTTGCAAGGTATAGGCAACATCCCGGATACGGATGTCCGGATGCTCTTCCAAATGGTTCGCCAGATTCTCTGTCATGTTCTCCAGCGATTCCATGCTCTGCGCGGACAGCAGGATCAGCTGCGGCTGTAAATCCTCTTCCAGTTCCTCCACGGGCAGGGGAGCTTGCTCCAGTATTAGATGTGCATTCATCCCCCCCACACCGAATGAACTGACGCCCGCCCGCAATGGATGGGAGGACAGCGGCCAATCCATCAGACCGGTATTGATCGCAAACGGATATTTTTCCATTTCCAGAAGCGGATTACTTTTCGAAAAGTTAACCATTGGCGGAAGCTGCCGGTGCTTCAGCGCCAGCACGGCTTTTATGAATCCCGCTACCCCGGAAGCTGCATCCAGATGGCCAATATTGTTCTTGACGGAACCTAATATGCATGGGGACTGCCTGGTGTGAAAAATTTGCTGAAGCGCCGTAAATTCAATGGTATCCCCAAGCTGAGTTCCGGTGCCATGCGTTTCGATGTAAGAAATGCTGTCAGGATCGACTTCAGAGACCTGCAGAGCGCTCTCAATGACTTCCCGCTGTCCCTCTACACTTGGTGCCATATAACCCGCTTTACGGTTCCCGTCGTTGTTGACCGCGCTGCCCTTGATGACCGCCCAGATGTGATCCTTATCCGCAAGTGCAGTTTCCAAAGGCTTCAGCACAACGGCGCCGGTTCCGTTCCCAAACAGAATGCCCGAGGCTTGCTCATCAAAGGCCCGGATATGCCCGTCTTTGGAAAGAAAATGACCCTCTTGATATAAATATCCGCTTCGATGCGGAATTAAGATAGAGCTTCCGCCTGCAATCGCCATGTCACATTCGCCGCTCAGCAGACTTCGGCAAGCCGCATGAATGGCAGTAAGCGATGTGGAGCAGGCTGTCGTGAGCGTCATGCTCGGCCCTTTCAGATTGAACTTGTAGGAGATCCGGGAAGCAAGAAAATCCTTATTGCTTAACTGAATTTCGGAAAATGCGTCCCGGTGCTCCCCTTCATAGGAATAGACTCTCGCATTCCAGTTGTAGTTGCTGGATGCCCCGGCAAACACGCCAATCAAACCGGGATAAGTATCGGGAACATACCCTGCATCCTCCAGCGATTCCCAGGCCACCTCATGAAACAGCCGCACCTGCGGGTCCATCACCAGCGCATCTTTGGGGCTGTAGCCAAAAAACCTTTCATCAAAATACTCAAACCGGTCAAGAACCGCGCCCGCTTTTACATAGTTTTCATTATTCAGGAACTCAGCCGTAACGCCTTCGCGTCTCAGCTCTTCATCCGTAAAATCGGTAACCGATTCCAGCCCGTCCTTTAGATTGTTCCAAAATTGTTCGCGGTTGTTTGCTCCCGGAAACCGGCATGCCAAGCCGATAACGGCTATCTCTAATCCGTTGTAATTTGATGGATCAGCCATTTTGCAGCTCCCTTCCTTTGTTCCGCAGCATTTTTAGTTTATCCATCCCTCTATTGACGGTCTCGGTACGGTCAAACGCCTGAGCATTGCGTGTTTCCTTTTCTCCGCCCTTCAAATAACCCGCCAGCTTCTTAATCGTCGGATATTCATACCAGGAGGAAATCAGGATGGGCCTGTTGACATGCTGCTGGATGGAGTCATTCATGCCCACAATGTCGATAGAGGTAATCCCTGCATCAAAGAAGTTCTCGTCTGCCCCCATGCCGGAAAGGCCTGTTGCTTCCCTGATCCTCTCCTGCAACAGCTGTTCGATGGACAGCTCTTTGTGGTTCTCCCGTTGGCTGCCCGGTCCATTATTCCGCGAATGGTTCACCCACAAGGCTAACCTGGGTTCAAGCTCTGTAGTCGAAACCACAATATGTTCCGTCTTGTTCATAACCTCGAACAAAGCTTTCATAATCGCTTCGCCTTCCGCCGGATGAATAAACTGATCTAAGCGTTCATTGGCGGCTGTGCTGCCCGCCTTGTCAGAAGCTGAAAAGTTCCAGGCATCCCAATCCACAGCCATCCACCTGGTCCGGTTCTGCTGTTGGTTCATCATCTGCACAAAGCTATTCATAAATTGGTTGGCAGCCGTATAGGCGACTAATCCGATCCCCCCAAGAATCGTAGAAATCGATGAATTGACCATACAGTATTCGATTGCTTTCCCGCGGAGCATCTGCTCAAGAATCATCAATCCCCGCATCTTCACCTCAAACTCTGCTTCGCACATTTCCCGGGTAATGTTGGATATGGAATTATGAAAGAAATCGCTTACAACAGTACCTGCCGAATAGATGACTCCCTGTAATCTGCCGTGTGTACGCTCTATGGTTGTGAACAGCTCGTTCATTTGCTTCTCATCACTTACCTGCACCTGATAAAGATATACCTGGGCTCCCTGTTCCTGAAGTTCTATTATTTTACGGATTTTTTGATTGATGACGTCATTCTCGGGATACAGGGCAAGCCTTTCTTGCCATTCCTCTTCTGGGGGAAAGGCTGCTCTTCCAGTCAGGATAAGGGTTCCCGCACCTTGTTCGGCCAAAGCCTTTGCCGCAGTCAGGCCAATACCGCCTAATCCTCCAAGAATCAAATGTCCCCCGTTCCGCTTCTGCTTCAAATCTACTGGATGATCAATCTGCATGGGCTCAAAAGTGCGGACCCATTTCCGTCTGCCCCGCACCGCCAAGAATCTTTCCGGGCCGGGCTTAATGAATTCTCCAACCAGAAGCTCCACGGCATCTTGATTATGCTTGCCGGTATCTTCACCGGCTATCTCTATTAATGCGGTGCGGACGTTTTGTAATTCCTGCTGAATCACATGTACGGCACCGGTTGCCGCTGCACTTGACGGGGTCAAGACTTCATTCCCCATAATGGATTGAAAAGCGGGAGTCACGACCGTCAGCTGGATCTGCTGGTGAATCCCGATCATGCCAAAGGACTTGCCCATATGCAGCAGGCTGTAAAAACCGCCGGGGTCCGGCATGTATTCCCCGTTGCTCCACATATGAACGATTTTCCATACGGGGTAGGCCGTCTGAAATACATGCCGAAACACCTGGAGGTAATGCTCTGCATTGCCCGGATCCATTACGTATTGATCCCGGTGGATCTGGCTAAAGCCGGCCCCCATCTTTACCGTACACACTCTATTCCCTTTTGCTGTCAGGGATGCTTGTATCCCTTCCCCCAATCCGCTGTCATCTATAAACAACAGGAATGTGTCCGCTTGGCTATCCTCCAGCCTGGAGTCAGATGAGTCATAATACTGCTTCCAGACCGGGCGGTACAACCACTTTCCGGTCGGTTTTTTTCGCGGAACGGTTTGCGGGACTTGCTCTTTCCTTTCATGCCAATACCGCTGCCTGTCAAAAGCATAAGCAGGGAGTGTTACGCGTTTTCTGCTCTCCTTGAAATAGAACGGCTGCCAGTCTACTGCTCCGCCATTCATCCATATTTCCCCTAATTTACTGTAAAAGATAAAATCAGCAGGTTCATCGTGAACTTGCTGACGCAGTAAAGAAACCACGCCCAGACACTTCAACGCCCCGTCTGTTTCGTTTTCCATACCTATCTTAATCAGCAGCCGGTTCTCTTGCTCCGGCAGACTGGCCGCTTGAGACCTGCTAACAGCTTGACCGCAGGACATCCAAAATCCCTTATGGCGGAGCATTTCTTCGCTTACCCGAATTCCATCGGCGATCATTTCCGCTTCCGAAGCCTGGACAGGCAGGGTCTGCAGCAAGGAAACCAGCTCTATTTCAAGCAGGGATTGTTGTACCTCTGCCGCATTACGCCATTTCTCCCCGATAAGGATAATTCGGATCAGGTCATTCATGCTAACCGTTCTGGAGGCATATACCGCCGGGTACACTCCATTTCCCTCTGCAATAAGTACTTCCTTCCGGATGCCCAATGAAACCAGATAATCGGCAAGCGCACATTGATAGATAAACTGGCCCAGCTCCGTATACAGGCGTTCCTGATTTCCATGGCGGGGAGCCGCCAAGATTTGCTGCAAATCCAGCCCGCCCAGCGTGTGGAGGACAAGCTCATCACTGAAATACGTATCTATGATAGACGCAAAACGTGTTTCCTTTTGATATAATTCATAACCAACTATTAACATCTCCCGCTGCTCTGCCGAAAAGAACAAGGCGACAGGCACCTCTTCCCTCCCTTGGCATTCCGCTTGGCTTGAGCCTGTCCTTAGCCATTGTGCTGCCTCTTCGAGCGAGGAACTGACAACCAATTTCCGGTAAGGAAAATGCTTGCGGCCGGTTTGCAGCGTATAGGCAACATCGGCAGGAGGAAGAGTGGAGTGACTGCTGAAAAAATCAGCCATTTCCCTGCAGATATGCTCCAAAGACTTCAGCGTTTTGGCGGAAAACAAAAAGACATGGTGCTGTTTGGCGGAAACATCTGAAGATATGGACGGCGCCTCCTCCAGAATAATATGGGCATTGGTTCCTCCAATGCCAAAGGAGCTTACTCCTGCCTTAGGTGCAGCACTTACCTCTTTCCAGGGCCGCGATGCGGTATTCACATAAAAAGGACTTTCCTCTAGGGATAGTTTCGGATTGGGTGTTTCATGGTTGATGCAGGCAGGGATCACCTGATTCTTCATAGCCAGCGTAGTTTTTATCAGCCCGATGATGCCTGCAGCCGTATCGAGATGGCCTATATTCGGTTTGACAGAACCAATCGCACAAAACTGCGCCGGGCCCATTTCGGCCTGATACACTTCCTTAAGCGCCTTGATCTCAATGGCATCCCCCAGTTCCGTCCCGGTCCCGTGGGTTTCAATGTAGCTGATCTCTCCGGGAGCAACGCCGGCAACACTCAGTGCCTCATGAATCACTTGAGCCTGTCCCACCGGACTTGGTGCAGTAAAACCAATCTTGTGATCACCGTCGTTGTTGACAGCCGTGCCGCAGATCACAGCCTGAATATTGTCCCGGTCCCGGACTGCATCCGCCAATCGCTTTAACACCACGATTCCGAGGCCATTCCCGAATACAGTCCCCTTGGAATCCTTATCAAATACACGGCAATGCCCGTCCGGCGAAACCATGCCTTCCTTTTGATACAGGTAACCGGCCCTTTGCTCGCCCCGTATGGTGACCCCGCCGGCCAAGGCGAGGTCACATTCCCCGTTCAGCAGGCTTTGGCTGGCCAGATGGACCGCTACCAAAGAGGACGAGCAGGCGGTTTGGACATTGACGGAAGGGCCGCGAAGTCCCAGCTTATACGAAACTTTTGACGCTAAGAAGTCTTTTTCATTGCCGATTCCAATCTGCACATGCCCAAGCCTGCCCATCAATTCGAGATCTGAATACAGATTCAGAACGTAGGAGCTGATAGATGAACTGGCATATACACCGACCAAATATTTCTCCAGGTCCTGCACACATCCGGCATCCTCAAGCGCCTCCCAGGCACATTCCAGAAACGCCCGGTGCTGGGGATCGGTAATTTCCGCATCCTTTGCCGTGTAGCGGAAGAAGTCCGCATCAAAGCAGTCGGCATTCTCGATAACCGCGCCCCGCTTCACATACTGGGGATGATTCAAAATATCTGCTGAAATGCCGCTTGCGGTCAGCTCTTCATCCTTGAATGTCCTGATGGATTCAACCCCGTGTACAATCTGGTGCCAAAAGGCTGCGGGAGTATCGGCTCCGGGAACACGGCAGGCCAGGCCTATGATTGCAATTTTTGACTGCATCGCATCATCATCCAACAATTCAATCCCTCCCGCTGCTTATAATGAAACTTCGGTGTGCAGAAAAAGAGCCTGCAGCTCATGGCGCAGCTCCTCCACGTTATACGCGACATAACTGGGGGCTTCCTGCTGGAGGACTTCTACCGGATTGTGTCCCCAGGCGACGGCTATGCTTCTCATCCTCGCCTCACGCGCACAAATGATATCGTTCTTGCCATCGCCCACAAAAACCGAATGATCCACCGTCGTATGCAATTGGCCGATGGTACAGAGCAGGCTTTCCGGGTGCGGTTTGGGATGGGTGACATCGTCGGAACAAACCACGGCATCAAAATAGCTGATTAACCCATGTTGTTCCAGCGTGAGGAGAGTCCGGGGGCGGTCCTTTCCCGTGCAAAGGCCGCAGAGCCATCCCGCATCCTTAATGTACTGGAGCAGCTCCTCCATGCCGTCTATCATTTGAATGAGATGAATATTTTCTCTGGCAATCCTCCGGTAGTGCTCTGTCATGTCAAGCGACAGGCCCATCTTGGTAAAAATGTTGGGTATGGAGTCCCCGCTGTGCCCAAGGAATTCCTCGAAAGAAGGGAGCGGGCCATCGGAAACCAGCCGAAAGCTCTCAAAAAAGGCTTTACGCTGTACTTCCAGGGAATCAATAATTACTCCGTCGAAGTCAAATACTACTGCGTTATTCATTATTCAGCTCCCCTTTTCTGCGGTTTCCCATCAGGCTTCTTCTCAATTCTCCGCGTTGCTTGCTTTGGTTCAGGTATTCATTGTGGCTCTGCTTGTCTTTTAAGAACGAGGCTAACGAGCTTATAGTAGGATATTTAAAAAGATCAGCCATCTCAATGGTTATCTTAAGCTCCTTCTCCAGATTGTTCTGGACCTGCATGAGCAGCAAGGAATGGCCGCCGATGTCAAAAAAGCCGTCATCTATCCCTATGTGCTGGATGCCCAGTACTTCTCCCCACAGTCTCGCCAGCATGTTCTCCACCTCATTGCGGGGAGGCACATATTCATGCCTGAGGTCCTTGGACGGAATGACATCGGGCGCCGGCAAGGCATTGCGGTCCACTTTATTCGGACCAATCATGGGGAAGGACTTCAGCTCTGTCCAATAACGCGGAATCAGATACACAGGCAATTGTTCCCGCAGCATCCGGATAATTTCCTTCTTTGCAGCCGGTTCCTTCAGAACATAATAAGCGGCAATTGCCTGCTCCCCTTCTTGATCCATGATCGCTGTGACAATACTCTGCTGGATAAAAGGAATGTGATCGAGCGTGCTTTCGATTTCGTTCAGATCCACTCTGTAGCCCCTAATCTTCAGTTGAGCATCATTTCTCCCCTGATATTCCAGGCAGCCATTTGGCAGCAGCCGGCCATAATCTCCGCTTCGATACAGTCTTTTTGCTCCGCTGTCTGGACCGCAGGCAAACACCTTCTCCGTAGCTTCGGTCTGATTCCAATACCCCGGGGAAAGATATTCGCTGTGATAGACGAGCTGCCCGACTTCAAAAATTCCAGCCTCCCGGCCATTCTCATCGACAATTTGTACGTCAATGCCATCGACTGCATACCCGGCCGGAAGCTTGGCATGATTCACTTCACTTTCCTGATCCAGCATGTAAAAGGAAATCACCATCAATTCCGAACATCCCAGAAAGTTAACAAACAAGCAGTGTTCGGCGCAGTTTTTCTTGTACAGCTCAAAATCCGCTCTGGTAACCACTTCTCCGCCCAATAAAATCATGCGAAGCGAAGGCAGCTGGACATCTCCGGGCAGATTCTTCATTAAAAACCGGAAGACAGATGGAACGGAGTGATAGATGGTAATTCCTTCGTAGTTCAACCAGCTGCTTAATCTCTGTATACTCGCGTCCAGTTTAAGATCACATAAATGCAGCGTTGCCCCGTTCAGCAGGCTTGCCAATATATCCAGAATGCCGATGGCATGGCTGTAGGTTGTTAACAGGGCCATCCGGTCTTGATGATTGACAGCCAAGGAACGCGTAAACTGGGCAATGTAATAGGTGATGTTTCTGTACGATTGGACTACCCCCTTCGGTGTTCCCGAGGAGCCTGACGTATACAGGATAAAGGCGGTTTGATCACCGTCCGGGTAAATGGAGGGATTCTCCGTAGAGATACCTCTCAATCCCTCCGCTGTATTGACAATCGTTACTTTGGTATTGATTTTTTCCGCCAGTTCACGGGCAGCGGACTCATTCTCAGAATCAGTGAGAATGAGAGTTGCCTGCGCATCATTGATCATATGGGTCAGACGTTGCACCGGAGCGCTGCGGTCGAGCGGCACAAAAGGAATCCCCGCTTTTATAGCCCCTGCCAGCGCCGCAACCATTTCAATCGTATTCCCGAACAACAAGGCTACCGGCTGCTTTACACTCTCCTGTCCTTTCAGTTCCCATATGCGGCGGGCGATCCGGTTGGCTTGTTCATTAAGCTGCCGGTAATTCAATGATTCTTCACGGTATTTGACAGCAGGATGGGCGGGATATGCTGCGGCCTGCTTTTCGAACCGTTGTACCAGATGGTCTACCGGATCGTTGTAATGGAAGGCTTGGAACCGGACGGGTGGTGAAACACTGTCTACTGCTCGCGGGATGTCTTTCTGCCGGAATACCGGCAACTCCCCTATTGTCATACCGGCCTGCTCTGGAATGGCTTCAATCATTCTGCGGTATTCCTCAAAGATGTATTGGACTGTTTCCTGCTTGAACAAATCCGTCCGATAGAAGCACTCCAAATAAATTCCGGAAGGAACTTCATATAAATGAATATTCAGATCGGCTTTCGTCGTTTTGGATATCATTGGATACGGCGACAGCTTAAGATCATGCAGATAGCTTACTTCCGTCTCCGTCTGATTTTTCATGCTCTGATAATTGAAAATCGTGTCATAGAGAAGGGTCCGGCCCGGGTCCCGTTTATAATCCAGCTGGTCCACAATCATTTCAATCTGAAAATCCTGATTTTCCAAGGCTTCCAGCAAGCTTGCCTTAACTTCCTGTAAAAAGACGAGGAACGGCTTATCCCTCTCCGGCTGATTCCGCAGCACCAGCGAATTGACAAACATGCCTACCATTTCTTGTACATCTTCGTGATTGCGCCCGGCCTGTGGAATGCCTATCAGAATATCGGACTCTCCACTGAGCCGTGCAAGCAATGCATAGTACGCAGCCAGCATAGTCATAAACCAGGTCACCTGCTGCTCCTGGGAAAACTTTTTGATGCGCTCACTGGACGGGCGGCCAAGCTCCAGCGTGATCCTGCCGCCTTGAAAGCTCAGTGCAGCCGGACGAGGATAGTCTGACGGCAGAGTCAAGACAGGCAGCGGCCCCGCCAGTTTCTCCAGCCAGTAGGCCTCTTTCCTCCGATAGGCTTCGGAAGTAATGAATCCTTGCTGCCACTCGGCATAATCCTTATATTGAATGGCTAATGGCGGCAGGCTCTTCCCCATGTACAGATCAGCAAAATCTTTGACCAGCAGATTGACCGACGTGCCGTCTGAAATGATATGGTGCATATCGACGGCCAGGATACTTTGCTGCTCTCCCGTTTGGAGTAAACCGACGCGGATGAGCGGTGCCCGGGCAAGGTCAAACGGCTGAATAAACCTTTCCACAGCGTCTTCAATCCCATGCTCATTCACCACCGTCACGATCAGCTTAAAGTCAACATGAGGGTGGATGATTTGAACGATCTCGCCATCTTCAACCCGGAACGACGTCCGCAAACTTTCATGGCGGTTGATAATTTGGGCAAAAATCTTCTCAATTTGCCCGGCATTGATGTTCCCTTCCAGCAAGACGGAAGTGGATTCATTGTATCCCACCGTATCCGGCATAAGTCCCTGCAGGAAAAAAATCCTTTTTTGCGCCAATGAGGCCGGGTAGTGGCTTTTGAGGTTCACTGGAGCAATCTGCCGTTCATGGGCGCGGCTGGCATTCAGGATGAATTGGGCGACACTTTTAATCGTTTTATTCTGAAAAAAGTCTGTCAGGGTCAGACTGCAGTCAAATTGCTTTCTAATGCTGGAGATCACATGAATGGCTTTGAGCGAATCTCCGCTCAATTCAAAAAAATCATCCTCGATGCCAATCGGCTGAAATCCAAGATGATTTTCATAGATCGCACATAATTTTTTCTCGGTATCCGTTCCGGCAGGAACATAAGCCACCGGCAGCTCAGGCCGTTTCCCCTGGGACTTTCGGGTCACCGGCTCTTGTCCGTTCTTGCCCGGCTGACCGGTACTCTTATCTCCGCGCAGCCGTGGTTCCAGCGGTGTCGCGGAAACGATGATCGTGGCAGCTTCCGCCGCAAGTGCCCGGCCGAAGATTTCCCGCCCTTCCTCCGGCAGGATTCCCGTTGTGGCGCCTGCATTCCCGGCCGGGTACGGGGCCAGCAAATGGTCTATATCGATGGCAGCATGCTGCGTCTTCCCGTGATTGGTGCTGATCCGGTTGGTCAGCGCATCGGATACGGCTACCATGGTGTAATTCCTGATATCTATTATGACGTTGCCTTGTTCATCCATGATCTGAATATCAAAGCTGGCCAACTCTTCCTGATTCAAGGAGCTGTCAAGGTACTTGCTGTAGCTGTATACCCTGTCCGTCAACTTCCCATAGACGGCGATAGATTCATAGGATAACGGAATGTATAGATTGGTTTGGTTAATGAAGCCAAGCAAAAAGCTTGTTGCAGAATCCAGCAGTCCAGGATGCAGATGATAGTCTTCCAGGTCACCCTGATATTCCTCCGGAAGCTCAATGATGGCCAGGCCTTCCTTGTCTCCAGCCATGACCTGGCGGATATTGCGCCATCTTTTTCCAAAGATCAGATGGCCCGCATGCTTGTGATTATCAGCTTCGGTATATATGACGTTCTGCTGAATGCAGCGGTCCTTCAACCGTTCAATATCTACGATGCTGCCCTGCGGCTCTGCAGAACCAATCCTGCCCGTAACATGCGGCACCCATGAAGCCTCTTCCGGAAGACGGCCATACACTGTAAACTTATTGTTTTGGGTGAGGATGAGCACGATTTGTTTCTCTTCTTCCGCATGAACCAGGATGGGCGTGTGGAACTGTACATTGCGGAGAAGGAAAGGTTTCTTCCGCCTGGTGCCTTCAACAGCCTCCCGAACCATTTCCAGTACAGCAGTACCTGATAATACGCCGTATTCCTCCGTGCGGTGATCCTGCAGCACCCAATGCTTACGCAGGCTCAGCTTCGAGTGAAAGATATCCTGCTCTCTCAAATGAAGACAGGAGTCGAACAACGGATGGGCAAGCTCTTTTCGGGGAGCCGGAGCCATCCCTGTATTTACCGCCATTCCGACATTCTTCCACACATCCCATTTGATGCTGGTTATCCGGTGCTTTCCAAGGCGGTTCCAATATTCTGCGTATGCGTCAACAAAAGCATTGGCCGCGTTATAATCAGACTGCCCGATAATGGGAAACAGTGTACTGACCGAAGAGCATACCACAAAGAAATCCAATGAATTTTCCTGAAGAATTTGATTCAAATAAACGCATCCCAGCGCTTTGGTCAAGATGACCGGGTCTGCTGTCTCCTTGCTCTGCTGCTGGATAAACCCGCCGCCAGGAAGCCCTGCCGCATGGATGACGCCTTGGATTCGCCCAATTTCCTGCTGGACTTGCTGAATGGTATGGGCAAGGCGGTTGAAGTCAGAAACATCTGATTGATAAACGTAAACCTGTGTACCCCTTTGTTCCATGGCCTTAATTCTTCTGATTTTTTCTGAAACAAGATCATGTTTGGCATGTTCACGAAGCCAGCTTGCCCACTGGCCTTTCGCCGGAAACGCTGAACGGACCATGAGGACGAGGCTGGCATTGCAGTGGCGGGATAGATACTCGGCCAGCTCCATTCCGATGCCGCCGCTTCCTCCTGTGATTAAATAAACTCCCTCATTGGAAAGCACAGGCAGAGTGTCCGGGCCCGGGGCAAGGGGTTCGTACATGGGCAGCCATTTGGAGTTTCCGCGTATAGCGACAATCCCGTCCCGGCTGCTCTCCGCTTCCCGAAAAAGGATATCCGCGACTGTGGACAAGCGGAGCTGCTCCTGATCCGCAATCTCAATGAGCTGGCACTGCAGGCCCGGAAACTCCAGGGGAATTCCGCGAACCAATCCCAAAAGGGTCGCATTCCACGGGTTTATTTCTTCATTGCCCAGCACATCAAAGAGATGATTCGTGACCACGCCCAGTTGAACCATTCCGTTCGCATTGCACTCATCTATAGCTTGAACTAGAGGCAATAATCCATAATAAGTTTCTTGCAGCATCAGATCTTCCTGCCAGTGATCCCTTGACTCCATGCCATGATTCCTTAGCGCAAAATAGAGGATATTCTGGGGGAACGCCTTTGTTTGCTTCTGATACGCTTGAAGCATTTGGCAGTAGCCGCTTTTACTGTTATTCTCCAGTTGGATTGCGGTGCCGCCAACCGTAACAGGTTTACAAGCTTTTGCCACAAAAACCGGATGGTCAAAGTAACGGTTGCATATTTCGATTGTGCCCTCTTCCAATGCGACATCGTGAACAATAATCGCTGAGGGCTTGCTCCCCTGCCGGCTTCTCACGCTGGAAAGCGCCGCTTTCTTCCAGGTAGGCGTATAGCAGCAATCCGCTGCAGAGTTCTGTTGTCCCGTCTGTCCTTTGACCTGCTGCAGCAAGGATTCTCCCAGCTGTACCGGGTCTTCGTTAAGGAAATAGCGGTTTCGCTCAAACGGATAGGCGGGCAGCGGAATCCGGCCCTTATTCCCGGCCTTCTCAAGGGCTTCCCAGCGAATGCCCAGCCCTGCGCTCCATAGTCTCCCTATCCATTGGAGAAAGCACCCGTCTCCACTAATACCGCCCGCACCTGAAATGAATGAAATCAGCTTAGAGCGGGGTTCATCCATTGTTGTCATTAGTTCGTGTACTTCCGTTCCTATAGAGGCAACAAGGGTCTTGGGTGTGTTCACAAGGTTCACAATCCCTGGCGTTAATGAAAAAGAAGGTTGCCAGGCGTTACTCCAAAAATCCGGTTCTTTCAACTCCTCCCGCAACAGCTTGTCGCCGCTTGCAGGCGAAAACATCGGGACACGGGGGTTATGGATCGGATGATCTGTGATAGCCGTACTCTCTCCGTCCATGAATGCAGTGAATGAGTGTTGAAGTGCCACAGCTTCTGTCACAGCGGCAGCTGCCAGGCTGCCCCGTTTGATGCCAAGCAGCCCCAAAGGTTTATGGTTACATTGCAGCATGATGCTTGTCACGGCATAGCTGAATAGAAAATGAATAGCTTCACGCTGCAGCTGATTTTTTTCACCCCGGAGGAAAAGTGTGCGGAAGTCTATCCCGCTGTGAGCTCCCAGTTTGCCCATAGCCGTGTCTGCCGCCTGGCGGAATACGAAATGGCTCTCATATAAGGAGATTGCCTGTTGAACAGCTTGGGCGCCACCATCGATATCCGGCAAGACGTAAAGAACAGCAGATTCGCTTTTGTCCACTGACTGGATGGCAAATGCCTTTTCCTCAAGCTTGCTTGCCAGTTCCTGATGACTCCCCGCTACAATGTAAGCACGGTTTGACAGAGCCCTTCTCCCGGCTTGCAGCGTATAGGCAGCATCGGACAGGCTCAGATTAGGACAGCTTTTCAAGTGCTGCTTGAAGCGGCTGATTTGCTCCTGCACGGCGGTTGGGGTCTTGGCAGAGAATACAAACAACCGGGAAGTCTTCCCCTCAGTTGTTTGTTCTAATGACGGAGGTTCTTCAAGAATGACATGGGCATTGGTCCCGCCGATGCCAAAAGAGCTTACGGCGGCCCGGAGCTCCGTGCCTGCGGTTGTCCAATCGGCCAACGCATTGTTCACATAGAAGGGGGTATCCTCAAACTCAATTTTGGGATTCGGGTTGTTAAAGTTAATCGTGGGAGGAATCTGCCTGTGCTCAATCGATAGAATCGTTTTGATCAAGCCTGCAATCCCTGCTGCTTCATTCAGATGGCCGATATTCGACTTTACAGAGCCGATTGCGCAATACGCTTTGTGATTCGTGCTATATGCCCGTTTCAGCGCTTCAATCTCGATGGAATCCCCAATCTTCGTGGCCGTGCCGTGGGCTTCCACCATAGTAATGGATTCGGCCTCCACTTCAGCCATTTGGAGGGCCGCTTCAATCACTTCTTTTTGGCCGTTGATGCTCGGCGCGGAGAACCCCGCTTTCCGGTTGCCGTCATTATTGATGGCCGACCCTTTAATCACGGCATAGATATGATCGCGGTCCTGAATGGCATCCTGTAAGGTCTTCAGGACGACAACCCCTGCACCATCGCTGATAAGCGTTCCCTGTGAAGCGGCATCAAACGTGCGGCAATGGCCATCCGCTGAATAGATCAGATCATCGACGTAGTAATACCCCTTCTTGGAAGGGAGCGACAGGTGCACACCGCCCGCCAATGCGATGTTGCATTCACCGTTCAGCAAGGCCTGGCTCGCCAGATGGACAGCAACCAGCGAAGTGGAGCACGCCGACAGAACGGTTACGCTTGGCCCCCTCAGTCTTAATTTATAGGAGACCGACGTACATAAATATTCACGGAAGCTCATGTTAAACGTAGGGTGCTCACCAGCCAGAAGCTGCCGAAGCTGCCAGTTGGCATTTTCGGTGCTGCCCGCGTACAGCCCGATTTGTCCCTTGTATGTATCGGGATTATACCCGGCATTGTCTAATGCATTCATTACACATTCATGAAAGATTCTGACTTGAGGGTCCAGCACCGTCGCTTCAAGCGGCGTATAATCAAAAAAGGACGCATCAAAATATTCAATATCCTCCAGAATTCCTCTTGCCTTCACATAATTCGGATCATTGCATAGAGCTGGATCGATGCCGGATTGAATCATTTCCTCATCGGAAAAAAACTGAATTCCTTCGACTCCGTACTTGAGGTTATTCCAGAATTGTTCAGCGTCAGCGGCCTGCGGAAATTTACAATCCAGGCCGATGACGGCAATTTCCAATCCGGTATACATTTGCCCACTGTTTTGATGACTCATAGTAACCCCCAGTTCCTTTCCGATTCTTCACTGAAACAGATGTCTGTGCAGAAGAATAACTCTGCGGAAGAGGTGCCCCAAGGCTCAGAGCTAACCTATTGTTAGCACTGTCAGCAGCACAGCATAAATAACCCTTCACCATATACTGGTGAGGGTTATTTATGCTGGCACATTCTATGCAATTAGTGTTCTGTTAATGAGGTCGATGACCTTCTTCTCATCCTCGTTGATGAAGAAGTGCCCTCCCTGAAACGTAACGATCGAGCAGGATTGGGTCGTGTACTCTTTCCACTGCCGGATCTCACCCATGCTTGTGATCTCATCCTCATCGCCGACAAGAACAGTAATATCTATGTCCCATTTTTCTTGGGGGGCTTCAGTGAAATAGCTCTCTACATTCTTGTAGTCAGACCTTAGGACTGGTGTGAAAATCCCCATCAGTTCTTTGTTCTCCGAAACTTGCTTCGGAGTTCCGCCAAGTCTGATGACTTCCTGCCAGAATTCATCATCCGGCAAATGATGAATCTTCTTCTTATCATGAATATGGGGCGGGTACATACCGGACAGAAAAAGATGCCGCGGTTTTTCCCAGCCGTTGGCCTGGATTTGTTTCATCAGTTCACATATATACAACGTCCCCATGCTGTGTCCAAATAACGAATAGCCCTTGTCGCCTATTTGATCCATAATAGCAGTAGAGATATCTTTCACCCCGTCACACAGCGAAGGATAGAATGGTTCTACAAACCTTCTTCCCCTCCCGGCCAGCTCTACGGGTATCAACTCAATTCTTGAGTCCAGCTCTCGTTTCCACTTTGTAAATACAGTAGCAGACCCGCCTGCGTACGGCAAACAAAACAACTTCATTCCATTTAAAGAACCGTTGCTGGTACCCACTGCATATTCTCCTTTTTGGCGTCCCATCGCATCTTTTAGAACGTCCTCAGAGGCATAGCTTCGCCATTTCGTGTATCTTGCTGCATACACTACTACTCTACCATTTATGGCCCCTGCGTCATTCTAAAGTGCCTAAGCTTCAATAGAACAGTCTGGTTATTTTTGTGAGAATAAAGCAAAAACCTCCCCTATAACTCTGCAGTTGTCAGGACAGGTTTTACCACTATGAGTATCTTTATCTATCCAAAAAATTGTCGACTTGGAACCCTTAACCAACATATTATCGTACGCCTATACCCTTGTCAAGAAATTACAGGTTAGGACGCTTTATTCACTTCCCTCTCAATATAAGCAACCAGATCCTGCATGGAATGAAATAATTCAATGTTCAGCATGTCGTCCTCAAATTGAATCTGAAACGCATTTTCGATCTCAACCACTAACCGGATGAACCCGAGTGAGTTAATCCCTGCATCCTGCAAGCTGATGTGATCCCCGGAGAAATCAATTCCGTTGCCCTGTACAGCTGCATTTCCAGTTGTTGCATTGCCAGTTGTATCGCCAGTTGCATCGCCAGCTGCCGCCACTTGCATCTGCTTGAGATAAATTTGCACCAATTGGGCTTCAATCTCATTTTTGGTTATCACGCTTAGAATCACTCCCCTTGTGGATTTTACCTATAGCCCTTGAGCGGGATGGATCATGACAATGGCTTAGAAGGAGTACGCTTTGTTTTGAGACAGGTGATCCAATAGTTTTTCCATGAACAGCTTTTCCTTGGACGCTATTTCTTCCAGATACCTCATGATTCTAGTAAGCGATTCCGGAGTGTTGTGCAAATAATATCTCAGCATCAGATTTCGGGCGTTTAATGCCAGCCGTTCCAATTCGATGGAAGAAGCAAGCACATCATCAGAAGTAATAAGCCGCTGTGAAGGCCCTTCCATGTATCTAATGCGGGCGGACATCAGGCTCTTATGCTCCCACAAGCTGTGAATATGCCTGACGTCGAAGCCGGTTTGCCCATTCAGCAACTGCTCGAAATATTGCAGCAGTGCGTTATAGGTCTTCAACCCGTAATCACAATGATTCCAAGGGGAGGCAACCATCCGGAATCTGGCAGATGTATTTCTGGAGAGCAGGTAATCTTCCAGGGTTTCCTGAGCCAGGGTCAGATCAAAATCATATTGTCCTGATTCATTCCATTTATACAGAAAGATCCGGTCGCACACCGCTTGATGATCGATAACATCAATGTTGTGATACGCCTGCTCAAAGTCGGTAAACCGTACGCTGGTGGAAGCAAAGGTATGTTTATCTGTAAAGCCCATAAGCTGAAACGTTTGCTCCTGCAAATCATATCCGTGGATCAATATATCATGGGAAAGATGGCTTTTGCGGTAAACTTCCCGTTCCGGGATGAAAAACTCGTCTACGTTCAGATTACAGTACATGCCGTCATCCAGACAGTCCCGGATAAAGTCGACAATATTGCGCTTGATAATGCCCATTGTGCTTCTTTGCAGGCGTTCGACATGCAGCCATGGATTTAAAGTATGGTCATGAATGTAAAAAGTAAAGGGGATGGGCGGATCAGGTCTTTTGTCATAACATACTTGTATATAGTTGCTGTAGAACCAAGGCAGACTCTTATCGTGTGCCAGCACGATACAAAGCGGAAAAGCAAAAAACTGGTATCCCCAAATAGGCGGCTGTACCACCGGTAAAAGCACTTTCTTCATTCCATACTTCCCCTTTCAGTTTCGAATGAGAATGGCAAGCTTTGGGATCTGTTTGGGCTATTCCAAAAACGGGCCTATCATCGAGACGGCATTCTTTTTCACCTCTTCAGGTGTTCCGGTGGCGACAATCTCCCCTCCCTTGTATCCTGCGCCCGGCCCCAGCTCGATGAGATGATCACAATAGGAAAGGACATACGGGTCGTGTTCGATGAGTATGACAGAATGCTTGCCGGCTACCAGTTTGCTTAAGATCATCAGCAATTTTTCGGCATCGTAGTAGCTGAGTCCGACAGTAGGTTCATCCAGAATATACAGATAGTTAACTTTTCCGCTTTTACCCAGCTCTCTGGCAAGCTTTAAGCGCTGCACTTCTCCTCCGCTCAGCGTGGTGAGACTTTGACCCAGATGAATGTAACCCATGCCCATCTCTTCTATTGCAGTCAGCAGGCTGCTGATTTTGGGCTGGTCCTGAAAAAAGGCCTGTGCTTCCGAAACAGACATCGCAAGAATGTCAGCAATACTGCGCTGCTTATACTTCACCCGCAGCACTTCATTCTTAAAACGTTTGCCTTGGCAGGACGGGCATTCCTCGCTAAACACAAGCTGGCTCAGCCATCTCTTGATGTGCCCGTAGCCATTGCACGCCGGGCATGAGCCTATAGAGTTAAAGGAAAAGTGTCCTTTCGTAAATTGCTGCGCCACCGCCTCTTCCTGTATGGAGAAAATATGGCGGATTGGCTCCCAGACCCCCAGAAAGGTAGCCACAATCGAATTTTCATGCCTCCGGGCCAACTGCTGGGTGACGACGACAAATCCGTCTATATTCCCGGTACCTTCCAGTTCCGCCTCTGCTCTGGCCTGAACGGTATCATTTTCGGTTTCCGCTTCGTCCAGACGCTTGGTTCCCGGTGCCCGTGCCTTCAATGCGGCCTGCAGCAAAGGGATCAATGTATCGATCATCAAGGAGCTTTTACCGCTGCCGGACAAACCGCATATGCCTACGATAGACTGCAGCGGGATATCCACGTTAATATTCTTCAGGTTATTGGTTCTGGCATTCTTGATGGAAAGCCTGGGCGTGGAGCTATCTACTGCACCCGCGTATTCTTTGGGCGGCATCGGTTTGTGAAGCAGATACTTGGCCGTTATAGATTCAGCGGAACCCAGAAAGTTGGCATAGTCCCCTTGATAGACAATAGTCCCGCCTCCCTGGCCCGCTTTGGGACCAAAATCAATAATGTATTCAGCCTGCCGGATCACACTTTCGTCATGCTCTACGACAATCACCGTATTTCCTTGTTCCTTCAAGCTTTGAAAGCTCCCGATAATCTTGGCCTTCTCCACTTCGTGCAGGCCGGCCGTCGGCTCATCAAAGATATAAATGATCGAATCCACTTTGGCTGACAGATGGGACATAATATGCAGTCTCTGAATTTCCCCGCCGCTAAGAGACGGAATTTCCCGGTACAGATTAAGGTAAGATAATCCAACGGTCTCCATACAGGTTAGCTTGCTGAGAATCTCCTTGATCAAATGCATCACAAAAGCAGAATGGGGCCTTACGGTCAGATAATGCTGAAAAAACGCTGTAAGCCCCAGCACATCCATCTGGCAAAGCTGGCCAATATGGTTATTCTCCAAGGTGATGGACAGCGCCCTTTCCCCAAGCCGGTACCCGTGGCATCTTGTACATGGCCGGGTGATGTGGAGATCAGGAAACTGCTGCAGATTCACTTTTTTCAGCTTCTCCTCAATAACTACATTCACTCCATAAAAGATAAGGTTCCCTTTGCTCTGCGTCCGTTTGGGCCGGTAATGCAAAAAAACGTCTCTGGCCTCTCCGGATAACTCAGAAACCGGCGTCTCCGGCGCGAGATTATAGGTTTGGATAAAGTTATCAAACCTTTTGGTGACATATTCCTTTTCCTCTTTTTTGTGCTGCGGAAACTCATAGGCGAACTGGTGCCATACTTCTATCGGTTCGCTGCTTGGCGGCAGAATCTTCGCAATATTCACCTCAGTAATCGTTCCTCTGCCGCTGCAGGCCGGGCAGGAGCCGTGAGGAGAGTTGAACATAAACATTCCGGGGACATAACCGCGCAAGGAAGCCTCTGGCTCTTCGTTCTCCTTCTCTACCCCTTCGTTCACATAGATCAGCGCCATCAGGTTCAGGAGCCGGGTGGCCGTCCCTACAACCGACCTTGGATTCAGGTTGCTCACGGTTCTCTGCTGTACGGCAATCGTCGGACTAAGCCCCTGAATCATATCAAACGCGTCATAGTGCAGGACGTCATGGGAAATGCCCAAGGCCTCCAGATAAAGCCGCTGCCCTTCATGATGGAGCGTATCAAAGATAAAACTGGATTTCCCCGATCCGCTAATGCCCGTTACGACAATAAGCTGCTGCTTCGGAATTTTTGTTGTGATGTTTTTGAGATTATGCAATTTGGCATTATAGACCTCGATATGTTTCATTACACAAGTCCTTTCTGCGCTCCCTCTTGATGGACTAACTCTCCAAGCGTTGATGCACGGTGAATATTGGCTGCCTGCTGACAGATATCCAGCAGCAGGTTAGCAATATGGTCATGATCATATACGCTGCGGTTGTATTCGATCCGGAGCGTAAACCGCTCTTCACCCGGGTTGACAAACAGACGCAGGGGAAGATGCAATTGTCCGATGCTCTCTGCTTGAAGCAAGTTCTGCCCGCTTCCGCTCTGTGTCTGGTTCAAGTGGAACGGAAAATTGGTGTATACCAGGCTCCGAGTGTTGGTCACCCTCTGTAAATAGTCGGCGGGAAGCCCGGACCACTGGCTTATCTGCTGTAAGGTAACATGCTCGTGGCGTCTGAGCTTCAGTAATTTTTTTTGCAGCGCTTGAAACCAGTCCTGGACACGCTCCGCAGGATCGTACATCAGGCGGACAGGCAGGCTGTTCGTAAACAAACCTACCATGGTGTCCATATGCTCCACCTCGGGGACTCTTCCCGATGTAATCATTCCGAGCATGATGTCACGCTTCTTGAGCAACCGGGCAAGCACCAGACCCCATACGCCAAGAAACAGCGTATTCATAGTGATCTGGCCTTTTCTGGTAAACTCTCTTGCCGCCTGCATAACATCGGGCGGAATATCTGCACTCTGAAAAGCGCCTTCGTAGTTCAGAGAGGTGATGTCGTTCGTAGGCTCCGGCTGCGTTTCTATGCTAAAACCCTTCATTTCCTCTGTCCAGCACGCCTTCGCTTCCCCGATATCCTTTGTTTTTTGCCATTGCATATAAGCCAGATAAGGCGTAGGCGCGGTTTCGGGCAGAGGCTTCAGGGATTCGCTCTGTTCATAGCTGTCCCATACTTCCCGCAGAATTATATTCATGCTCCAGCCGTCAAACAAAGAGTTCTGGTAAGACCAGACAAATTGATAGCAGGCCTCCCGGAGCTTCATAAGGTGGAAACGCATTTGTGGAACCTCATCCACTTTAAAGCTTTTTTTTCTTTCCAGGGACAGGAACTCATCCAGTGCGCGCTGCTGTCCTTCCTCCGAGAGTCCGGTCCAATCCAGCTCGTGGATGGTGATTTCAGCCTGTTTTTTGACAAACTGAACCGGATTGGAAATTCTTCTCCAGACAAAGCCTGTCCGCAGCAGGGTATGACGGTTCACTACCTTGTTCCAGGCTGACTGAAAGCGGCCGCGGTGCAGCTCCCCGGAAATTTGAAACGAAAGCAGATTTACCGTGCCCAGACGGGCATTGATAATATTGTGGTTCAACACCAGAAGCTGCATAAATGACAGCGGATACACACTTTCCACTTCTTCGGCAGATAAGACCTCCGCCAACAGGTTCTGATCGGAGGTATCGACATCAAAATAATGAATGCCCGCCCGTTGTTCCGGCATAGGCTCTTCTTCTTGCAGGGAGGCCGCCGGGTGCTCAAGGAGCTTATCGGATAATTGCGCTATCGTCGGGTAGTCGAAGAGCAGCTCCGAAGAAAACACGATGTCAAAATCCTTTGCACGGGAAGCAAACTGGATAGCTGTTACAGAATCGCCCCCGTGTTCGAAAAAGTCGTCCTGGCTGCTGACCGGCTTTTTCCCTAGTAGCTCCTCTAAGATGCTGCACAGTCTGGAGACGATGTACTCCTTCCGCTTCTCCGGTACATCCGGGAATGCTCCGGCCGAATTTGGGGAGAAGCTGGCCAGCAGCTCCTGAACTTGCTGCAGCTGGGACGAATCCAGTGTATAGCTTGTGCTGCCAACCTGAACGAAATGGTCTCCCCGGCTCACTGCCTTTAATGGTTCTTCGGGAAGTTCACCTGCCTCAAGGCTTCCCTGTTCTCCAGCAGCAGCTCTGTCAATCCAGTAAGTCTCTCTATCAAAAGCATAGGTTGGCAGCGGAATTCTTCTTGTCTGCCCGCCGGATTGAACGTTCTTCCAACAGACGTCAACGTTGGCCAACCACAACCTCCCCAAGGATTCGAGAAGGACCCTGTCAGCCGATTCGTTGTCTGTTTCCCTTGGCAGGGAATTCAGCAATAGAGCGGTTTGATTCTTTTCTTGAATGGTTAGATCCAGCATATCCAGGCGATTGTATTCCCAGCCGATCTTGATATATATCGGATTTTGGAGTGCGGCAAGCTCTGACACACAAGCCAACAGATTGCTTGGCTGGTTCAGGACCTCTTTCCAGTAGGCCAGGGAGGTTGCCTGCCCTTCTTCCATCCAGGTCTGCGATCGATTGGACAGAACCGGGAGGGTTGGCTGTCCCAGCACCATTCCTTCCGGAACCTCCCCCTCGAAAAACAATAATTTCAAGGCATCCTCGCGTGAAAAAACATTCGCCAGACAAGCGCCGACATATTCACCGATCCAGTCCCCGGCCACCGCGTGCGGGAAAACGCCCCAGTGCTGCCATAGCTGTACCAGGGAATAACCAAATATGAAAGAGAGAAGCGGTCCATTGGGCTCCTGGCTGGAGGGCAGCTCCGCTTGTCCTTGAACGTTATCAGCTTCAGGGAATATCCGCTTTGTGAGATCAAGTTGAAACATCCGTTCCACCATGTGAAAGCTTTCATCCATTGTTTTTCGGAAGTAAGGCTCTTGCCTATACAATTCCCGAACCATGGCTACGGGGGGTGCCTGTTCCAAGGAGAAAAAGAAAACAACGGATTTCTCCTGTTTAACCGCCCGCTGGTCCGGGCAGATGTTCCGCTGCTCTCCATGGTTGCCGCAAAGAAGAAATCCCCGGTAGTCAAAATGCTCCCTTCCCGTCTGAAGGGTATAAGACACCCGTGACAGGTCGGCCTCTGGATTGGCGTTGAGGTACGCCAGCAGATTGTCAAGGTTACGCTGCCGGGCCTGCTCTGTTTTCCCCGAGAACGGCAGCAGATGCCAATCTTGTCTGCTTGGTTCCAGACGGAGGTCTGGGGCTTGTTCGACAATGACATGGACGTTCGTGCCTCCGATGCCAAAAGAACTGACACCTGCCACCCTTTTCTGTTCACCCGCGGCCCAGGTCACCGGACTCTGATTCAGCCGGAACGGGCTGTCCTCTAACTCCAGCTGCTGATTCGGGTTCCGGAGGTGCAGGAGCGGCGGGATGAGCTGCTGCTGGATGATCAGAACCGTTTTGATCAAGCCGGCGATGCCTGAGGCGGTGTTCAAATGCCCGATGTTGGCCTTGACGGAACCAATGTAACACGACTCTTCCTGGTCCCGGTTTTTGAACACTTCCTTAAGGGCCGCAATCTCTACCTGATCGCCCAATTTGGTGCCGGTGCCGTGCGCCTCGATGTATCCTATATCATTGGGCGTCACTCCGGCCACTTCCATAGCTTCCGAAATCACTTGTACCTGTCCGTCCAATCCCGGAGCCGTGAACCCGATCTTGCCTGCCCCGTCATTGCCGATGGCTGACCCGCTAATCACCGCATAGATATGATCCTTGTCCGCAATGGCTTCCTCCAGCCGTTTGAGCACAATCACACCAACCCCATCACCGAACACGGTTCCTTCTGCCTTTTCATCGAAGCAGCGGCAGTGTCCGTCAGGCGATTCGATGCCGCCCGCTTTATAGAGGTATCCGCTTTTTTCAAGAAATTGAATGGAAACGCCTCCAGCCAGCGCCATATCGCACTCGCCATTCAATAAGCTTTGGCAGGCGATATGCACACTCACGAGGGAGGAAGAGCAAGCGGTCTGTACGGCAAAACTGGGACCGGTCGCATTCAATTTGTAGGAAACCCGTGTTGTGAGAAAGTCCTTGTCATTGGCCACCTCGATTTGCCGGTGGTCCAGGATATGCAGCAGCTCAGGATGGCTCATAATATGGGTGATATATTTATTTGCACCTACCCCTGCGAATACGCCGACCGCTCCATCGTATTGGGACAGGCTGTGCCCGGCATCCTCGATTGCCTTCCAAGCGCATTCCAGAAACAGCCGCTGCTGCGGGTCCATGATTTCCGCTTCTCTTGGTGTGTATTGAAAGAAGGCCGCATCAAACTGCCCGATGTCTTGCAAACGGCCGGAAGCCGGTACATACTCGGGTTTCTCAAGCAGAGCCGGATTCACTCCCGCCTGCCGCAATTCCTCTTTGGAGAAGAATTGAATCCCTTCCGCACCTTGAACCAGGTTATGCCAGAATTCCCCGATATCCCCCGCCTGCGGGAACCTTCCAGCCATTCCGATGACAGCAACCTTCGAGTTAAGATTAAGATCATTTTCCATGGTCATGTTCCTTTCACAGGAGCGGATGTCAACCTCTCATGTTCCGCAGTCTTTTTCTCATGTCCGCTCTTTTTTGGCCTGTTTCCACACCCGATGCTTTTACCGTATGCTCCTGCAGGTAATCGGATATCTTTTCAATCGACGTATATTTGAACAAATCCATAATCGGAATGTCCTGAAAAAATTCCTGTTGGATCATCCCTTGCATCTGTACAATCAATAAAGAGTTCCCGCCGATATCAAAAAAGTTCTCCCGAATGCCGACTGCCTGGATGCCCAGCAGTTTTGTCCACATCCCGGACAGCTTCTTGTCCAGCTCGTTCCGGATTCCCGCTGCATCCATGCCGCCCGCAGTTTCCCTGACAAGACTCTCCATCGACCTCCAGTCCATTTTTCCGTTTGGCGTGAGCAGGAATTGATCCACATGGAAAAATTGGGCCGGGATCATATATTCGGGAAGCCTCTTCCTTACCGCATCCTTCAGCTGGTTCTGTGGAACCGGCTCAGCTCCGGTATAGAAACAGACAATTTTGTTGGTTTCCCCATCCTTCACAGCCGTTACAGCAATCTGCTGCAGACTGGTCAACTCTTGTAATGCCTGCTCAATCTCTCCGAGCTCAATACGGTATCCTCTTACTTTGACCAATTGGTCTCTTCTGCCGGTGAACTCCACATTCCCTTCCGGCAAATATCTTCCCAAATCTCCTGTCTTGTAATAGATTTGCCCATTGCTCTGAGGGATAAAGGCCATTCCCGTCTTCTCTTCATCGTTGTAATATCCTTGGGTCACATTGTTCCCGGCGATATAAATTTCCCCGGCGACTCCCGGCGGACAAACATTTCCGTACTGGTCAAGGAGGATTAGCTGATTGTTGGCAATCGGCCTGCCGATAAGCATGACCGGATGCGACTCGTCAATCTCCGGACCCGGTTTGTAGCTGGAAATCCATATTGTCGCCTCCGTCGGGCCGTACATGCTGCGGATTTCCGCTTGAGGAAAGGTCTCGCGCAGGCTTGCTGCCAATGAAGTACTCCAGGCCTCCCCTCCAAGCATTAAGTGCCTAAGCTGATGTAATACCGGCGAGTGACGATACCGGTCTTGATTATGCCTGATCAATGTTATGAGCTGAACCATCAGGCTGGGAACCGAATGCCAGATGGTGATGTGCCGGGCTTCCATATAGGCCAGTAAGCGTCCGGTGTCCTTCAGATGCTCCATAGATACAATGCAGAGCCGTGCCCCGCTTAACAATGCAGCGAATATCTCGAACACCGAAATGTCAAAGCTGATTGAGGTTACCAGCAGTAGTGCATCCTTAGGCTGCAGCTGCAATTCCCCAATGCTCCAGGCCATGAAGTTCAAGACATTGGAATGGGTAACCAATACGCCTTTGGGCTTGCCTGTAGAGCCTGAAGTGTACATGATATACATCCAATCCGATCCGTGACTCCCGGTGCGCGGATTCTCACAGGAAAGCTCATCCTCGTAATCCGCAAGGTACTTCTGGCTTACAGCGGTCTGTTCCTTAACCGGACTCAGATTGATGATCTGAACCCCTTCAGCATGCGCGAATGCTGCAACGCTCTGGAGATAACGGTTTTCGGTCAGCAGCCATTTGGCGCCGCTGTGCGCAAGAATATAAGCGATCCTGTCTTCAGGATAACCCGGATCAAGCGGCACATAGGCTCCGCCCGCCTTCAGAACTGCTAATATTCCGATGACGGTGCAGCAGCTCCTGTCCACGAATATCCCGACAGGGGTATTCCGCTGAACCCCGCTGCTCATCAGCATCCAGGCCAGCTGATTGGCCTTCCCGTTCACTTCCTGGAAGGTCATCTCCTGTTCCTCATACACTAGAGCGATGGCATCCGGAGTTTTTTGCACCTGTGCTTCAAAACGTCCGTGGATCGTCTGACCGTCTTCCAGCTCCACTTGCTCCCCTTGAAAGCGGCTTAATAGCGCAGTCTGTTCCTGACGGGTCAACAAGGTAATTTCCTGAAGGGGACTTTCCGGCTTGTCCACAACCTGCCCGATGATATTCAGAAAGTATCCCGCAAACCGGGAGATGGTGCTGTCTGTATACATGTCAGAATTGTACTCGAACGAAATCTCTATTTGCTGGCCGGTTTCTTGGGCCAGACAGCTTAGTTCGAACGGGCTGATTCCTTCATTTTCCAAATATAATTTATCATAGAACTGGAAGAGAACATTGTAAATGGGATTTCTGGACAAATCCCGGTCGGGATTTACTTTTTCCACCAATAAATCAAAAGGATATTGGGCTTTATCCATGGCGGACCATACCTTGTGCTTCACGGTATCCTGTAATTCCATAAACGTGGTGATTCCCTGAAAGTGAACGCGGATGCATAGGGTATTAATAAATATGCCAGCGACACTCTCCCATTTCTGTTCATTCCTTCCTGAAGTAGGCACGCCAATAATAATATCCTGCTCCTGCGACAGGTTGTGCAATAACAGAAAATAGGCGCTTAAGAGAAAGTTGTTGGCCGTAATCTGCTGAGTTTCAAGATACGCCTTCAGCTTTCTGTACAGCTCCCCGCGAATCGTAAATTTGTGAAAGCTGCCTCTGTACGTCTGGACAGCAGGCGCCTTGTGGTCTGAAGGCAAGCTCAACACCGGCAAAGGCTTGGAAAGCTCCTTCAGCCAAAATTGTTCGTGCTCCACAAACGCTTCGCTTTGCTCCCACGCTTGTTGTTCCAGAATCCAATCAAAGTAATCATACCTCACCTCCGGCAGTCTGGGCGGCTGCTGATGCAGGAAGGCTTGGTACAGGCTGAACAATTCTCTGTAGTAAATATCAATGCTCCAGCCGTCTGTGAGGATGTGGTGAAAATTGATGTAGAGGCAAGCCCGCTCCTCACTGATGGTGTACACATAGATTCTATAAGGCGGCACTTCGAGATTGAACGGTTTCATTTTTTGCTGATGGATATTCATTTTCACAAAAAGCTCCGGATCACTTTGCCCGGCGGCATCGATAATTTGAACGGCCGGCACATACGCCGGCAGCACCTCCTGCACCGGATTTCCGTCCTTTAATCCATATTTCGTGCGCATCAATAGATGTCTTCCGGCCAGGAAGGAGGCAGCCTGCTCAAGCAGCTCCGCGTCAATGGCCATGTCAAAGAAACGGATAAAGGGCAGGTTGTACGCCACCAGGTCCGGATTCATTTTTTGCAAAAACCAAATACGCCTTTGCGCATGTGACAAGGGCATGCTTGTTTTTGCATATTCGACTTCCTGCTTGTTCACCGCTGCTGCTTCAGTTTTTGTGCCCAGCTTGTGCTCAACCAGATTCCCCAGGGATGCTACCGTCAGATGGGTAAATACATCCTGAATGGTCATAGCTACACGGTACTGCTCATTGATCCGGTTGGCCATTTTGATGCCCATGATGGACGTGCCGCCAAGCTCATAGAAATTATCTTGAATATCGATGTTTGGCGTCTGGAACAGGTTGCCCCAGATCCGGGCAATCTGCTGCTCAATCTCAGTATAGGACTGATCTGCCCTTCCGGTTAACCGGACATCGATTTCAGCTTCCGGATACTTGATCTGCGCTCTAATCGCAGGAGCCAGTTCAACCGGCAAGGGACGGTTCCAGAACAGGTCATTATTAAATTGGATGCTGCCGACCACAATGTTATTTATTTTTTTGCCTAGAATCTGATCGAAGGCATGGAGCGCGTGGCGGGGCAAAATCGAGCGAAAGGCAACATCCAGGCTACCGCCTGTATTCTTCGCCATACCGGTATTCGTCCATGTCGTCCAGTTGATGGAAATGATCCGGGTACGTTCGGTTTGCAGACCGGAAAACGCGTCCAGATAGCTGTTGCCCGCCACGTAATCTCCTAAATAGATGCCGCCCACTACAGAAGCGATGGATGAAAACAACAGGAGAAAATCGGGCGGGTTGTCACGGGTCAACAGATGCAGATGATGGGTTCCTTTGATTTTGGCAGCGACGGAGGCGGCAAACGCTGGCCCGTCCTTCTCAATCAGCAGACCACTGCCGGGAAGGCCCGCTGCGTGGATGATTCCGTCTATTTTTCCAAGCTGTCTTGTGATCCTGCTGATTACTGGGGACAATTCGTCCAGCTCGGCAACGTCCGCACTGTATGTATATAGCTGTGAACCGTTGCTCTCCAGATGCTTCAGGCTGCGGATCAGCGCCACTCTCTCGTCCGGTTCCTGAGCCGATTGGATCAGCTCATCCCAGGTTTCGCGCACAGGCAGCCGAGATCGGCTGATGAATACCAGCTTCACTTGGTGCTGCAGGGCAATATGCTGTGCCAGCTGCAAGCCAATCCCGCCCGTTCCCCCGGTGATGACATATACACCTTGCTCCTTAATGCCTGTCGTACTATTGTCGATAGCGTCCAGATCAACAGGCGTTAATTGCGGGTAATACTTCCTTCCTTCACGAATGGCAATTTGGTAGTATTCTGATTGCCTAAATACCTCCTCAGCGAGTTCACGGACCGTTGCCGATTCATCGTAATCAATGCATCTGCAGCGAAGTCCGCTGTATTCCTCGCGAATCACTTTTCCCATTCCGTAAAGCGATGCGAAATATGGATAAATCCTCTGGTCTGAAGGCAATACCCTTTGACCATTCTTCCCGGCTACGATAAGCTCTGTCCGGTTCATCTCCTGCTTGACCCATGCCTTTGTCAGATACAGCAGCGCATACAAGGTACGGGTTAATCTCTCCTCCAGCTCGCTGCTGCTCCCGATATCGCAGTCATCCATTCCGGTTGCCAAAAGAATTTTGCTGATCTTCATGGTCCCCGTATCTTTCATCAATTGGCAGAAGTCTGCTTCTGTGGCAGCCAAACTGTATAATGCCGGACTCTCCCTCTTGTAAGCTGCTGCAAGCCGGGCATGAATGACATGAGGGGTGTGCCGGGAGATTTCGCCTGCCAGTGCTTGGCCCCAATCCGTCGAATCGGTGAGCACCAGGACCACCTCTTCGTTCGTATGCAGCGGCGGTGAGGGTTCTTTGTTTACGGGCAGCCATTCAATATTGTGGTAGAGCCGGGACTGCGGCGTTTCTTCACGCGGGTTGGCCGTATCATGGATATCCGGCTGCTTCTCAAGTGCAGAACCGGATTTGACAGCAGCTGCCGGCCACAGCTTAATCTTTTCAAAGGGATATCCGGGCAAATTCAGCTTTTGCCGCTTTTGCGGGTAGAGGGCTGCCCAATCGACGGATAATCCGCAGACATATCGCTCAGCCAGCTTTTCATAAGTTAATTTCAGATTCTGGCGATTCATCTCGAACTCATCTGCAGCAGCTGACGTATCTACCGGCTGGATATTGCCGCTGATATAGATTCCATTCTCACCGGATATACGGTTTCGGGATAAATCTGCATTAGCCAACTGCTTCATTAACTCTTCTTTGGTGGCAAAAACGAACGCGGCCCTGCTTTCAGCCTGCCCCCTGCCGGTATTGGCGGTATAGCATAGATCCTCAAGATCAAGCTGATCGTTATCCTGCAAAAAAGCATAATACGCTTGGATTAACCGGGCCAGGCCCTGTGTTGATCCGGCTGACATCGTTAAAAAATGAAACGGAGACGAGCCTTCCCCTGCTTGATGATTCATCTCCGGAGCTTCCTCCACCACTACGTGGCAGTTCGTACCGCTGAAGCCGAAGGAATTGACACCGGCCCGCAGCAATGTATCTCTCCGTTCCCAGTCTTTTACCTCCGTATTCACGTAGATTGCAGAATGCTCCGCGTCAATAAACGGATTCGGGGACTGATAGTTCAAGGACGGAGGGATTTTTTTATGTTGCAACGACAATATAACTTTCAGCAATGACGCTAACCCTGAGGCAGCCACTGTATGTCCAATATTGGTTTTGACTGAACCAATGCCGCAAATATGAGGGGTATCCGTATATTTTTTAAATGCATCGTTTATCGCCTGCAATTCGATGGAGTCGCCCAGCAGTGTACCTGTACCGTGGGCTTCCACATAAGAAATCGAGAGCGGATCGATCTTGGCTTTCTCCCAGGTGCGGATGAACAACCCTGTCTCCGCCTCCGGATTGGGAGCGGTTAAGCCATTGGAGGCCCCGTCGGCGTTGACCCCGCTTGCCTTAATGACGGCATAGACGGGGTCCCGGTCCCTCATAGCCTTCTCTAACGGCTTAACCAGCAGGGCTGTGATTCCTTCGCTCCAAATGGTCCCGTTGGCATCCTTGTCGAATGCTTTCACCTTTCCATGGGAGGTCTCCAGATCATTTAGTTTCCCTGTTGCCTGCGGAATCACCATAAGGTTGACACCGCCAACCAGTGCCGTTTCGCACTCTTTGTTCGCCAAGGCCAAGCAGGCCTGGTGCAAGGCAACAAGTCCGGATGAGCAGGCTGTATTTACAACGAGGGCGGGTCCCCGCAGGTCCAGGAAATAGGAGATCCGATTGGCTAACAGACCTACCAAAGAACCCGTCAGCGAAGAGATATCCTCATGCTCCAAAAGAGCGCGATAGTGGGACTGATAAGCCGTTTCCAAGCCCACAAATACGCCTGTGTTCGAATGCTTCAGTGCATCTCCGCCATATCCTGCGTCTTCAATCGCATGGTACGCCGTCTCCATGAACAGTCTTTGATAAGGCTCCATCGCCATGGCTTCCTTCCCGCCGATCCGGAAAAAAGGATGGTCAAAGTGGGCGATTTGCTCCAAATAGCCTGCTTGATGATTGGACTGTGCAAGCAGCTCCTCCAATTCCGGGATAAAGGGAGCGAGGTCTTGCAGGCGTTCCTCCGGAAATGCTCCGATGCTGTTGACCTGGCCCAGCAAATTCCCCCAAAACTGCCCGGGGGTATTTGCACCGGGAACACGGCAGGCGATCCCGATTACGGCAATATCCTGCCGCTTCACGTCTGAGGAGCGGTTGACCTTTTCCAGAATGGAGACAGCCATTTCCTGATTCAGGTTGCCTGATTTTAACAACTGTAAAATATGATCATTGATCTCTTTACGGTTAATCATCATCATCCCCCAACTCGTTGTTATCCAGGTACTGCAAAATATTCTCGATCGGCACACTCCCCTCGACAAACCCGGATAGCTTATCGCTGAGCTCCATCCGCTTTGCAGCCTTCGGGTCTGCTTCCCGCGATGATTCGTTTTGACTTTGTTTTTGCTTAAGGTATTCCGCCATTTTGGCAATGGAAGGGTACGCAAACAAGGTCGCTATGTTGACACAACCAGGATAGACATCGTCAATTTCTTTGACCAGGCTTGTAGCCAGAATGGAGTTCCCGCCTGTTTCCTGAAAGGGCAGGTACACATTAACCTCAGCTACTCCCAGCACCTTTTGCCACATCGCTGCCAGCGAAGTTTCATACGAATTGTAGCTGTGATCATTTCTGCCTTTTAGGATAGGCATGATGGGCTCGTCTATAGTTGCTTTTCCTTGTGGAAGAAACGCTCCGGTTCCCCGGGCGATCATCTGGGGCGGGACGGCAAAAGGCAGCGGATGGTCCCCTCTCCGGAAATAGCGCTCATTGATTTCACCGGCAATGATCCGTGACAGCTTCCGCTGCAAAACAGCATCCAGGATGCTGATTCCCTGCTCCTCCGTCAACCCCAAAAAGGGAGAGCGTCCCTCCTGAATTTCATATTTCAGCGTCATGCCGACTTCTTTCCATGCAGGCCAATTGATGGTAACGCTCCTGCGGTTATTCGCCTGCCTGTAGTCGCTGAACCCATCCAAGTACGCATTGGCAGCCGTGTAATCCGCCTGTCCCATCCCCCCCAGCAGGCTCGTGACCGAAGAAAACAGCACAAAATAGTCCAGGTTATCCTGGGCCGTATACTGATCCAATAACCAGGTCCCCGTTACTTTTGCATCAAGCACCCGCTTGATCTCCGGCTTCGTTTTGTTGATCAGCAGCCCTTCCCCGGCAATGCCCGCGCAATGGAATAGGCCATGAATCTGCCCGTATTTGGTGCGGATGGCTTGCAGCACACCCTGCAATTCATTGGGATCAGAAATGTCTGCGGTATACAAATCTACGTCAGACCCATTGGCTTCGATCTGGCGAATCCTTTGGCTTTGGCCTGGGCCGGGCGGCAGCGTGCCCCTGTTCAACAGACAGAGATGAACCCGGTGCTTCCCGGATAGATATTGGGCCACCGCCAGTCCAATACCGCCAAGTCCTCCGGTCACCACATAGACGCCGTTTTCTTTGAGGGACACGCCTCCCGCTTCGGCAGCTTCAAGCCGCCGCTCTTCGAAATGCTCGATATAGCGGGTGTTTTCCCGATAGGCCACTTGGAAATCCTCTTTGCCGGAACATATCTCTTTCCAGACAGCCTCTGGAGCTGTAGCATTGTCGATATCGATGCAGCGGCATTTAAATTGCGGGTATTCCTGCGGGATCACTTTAGCCAACCCGAACAGAACGGCATGATGCGGGTTAAGCACCGGTTCATGCCGGTTCACCCTAAACGTGTGGTCTGCAATGAAGAACAGGTTCAGTTCTTGATGATACTGCCCGTTCAACAGCTCTGTTACCAAATGATAGAGGTTATATACGCCCCTGTTCTCTGCGGCATGCAAGTCTTCTATCCCGGTAATCTTCTCGTCCACGAGGCTTAGGCAGTGAATGATATTTTTGATCCCTCGATTTGAAAGCTCTTTCAGCAAAAGAGAATACTCTTCGCCCGAACCCATGCTGTACCGGTTAGCAGCTAATTTGTGATAGTGGGTTCCCGGAGTGACCTCAATGAGTTCAAGCTCTTGCTTCCGCAATTCACGGAGCAGCTCCTGGCTCTTGCTTCCGGTTCCCCCCACAAAGAGCCATGCTCCTTCGTTGGGCTTGATCCCCGCGGGCTCTTCTCTATGATCCGGCAGCCATTGCAAATGATAATATTTCCCTGAAGGGGAAGACGGCTTCCGGCTGGAGCCACCGATCCAATGACGGACAGATTCATAAGAATAAGCGGGCAGTTCGGTCAGCCGGTGCTGCTTGCCCTGATATAGACGGTTCCAGTCGATATCCGCTCCATCCGTGTATAACCGTGCAATTTTGTGCAGATTGTCCACAGCGGACAGCGTCTCCTCAACGCTCCATTCCTCAATCAGGCTCTCTGCCAGCTTGTTTAATTTGAGCTTATCCTGCTCAAGCAGCCCCTCTTCGTCATAACTATCCAGGTCATAAATAATCCTGCTGGCCTTGTAATAGATTCTCTGATCACTATCCGCCGCTTGCGGGATGCCCGCCTCCTGCAGACATTTGAACTTGGCGCGCAGCTCGTTTTCGGTCCGGAACAGGAGGGCAACCCGATGCTCATAATGTCCCCGGCTGATATTGGCGGTGAAGCAAAGATTTTGCAAATCCAGAGCCACTGATCCGTTGATCATGTGAATGTAGCGTTTGATCAATGCGTTCAAGGATGCTGCCGTCTTCGCCGACAACGCCAGAATATGCCAATCCTGCTTCTCTTCCTGCGGATTGGTGAAGGCCGGAGGCTCCTCCAGCAGGATATGGCAATTCGTACCGCTGAATCCAAATGAACTGATGCCGCATCTGCGCGGAGCGGCCGAGCCGCTCCAATCCTGAAGCTTGTCATTCACATAGATAGGAGAATCGGCAAATTCTATAAATGGATTCGGATTCTGGAACTGTAGAACCGGAGGCAATTGCTTATGCTTGAACGCCATTATCATTTTGATGACCGACGCCATCCCTGAGGCCCCGACCAAATGGCCGATGTTGGCTTTCACGGTGCCTGCGGCACAAAATTGCCTTTTATTCGTAAAACGTCTGAACGCATTTGTAATGCCTTTTATTTCAATGGGGTCCCCCAGTCTGGTTCCGGTTGCGTGGGCCTCAATATATGAAATCGTCTCAGGATCAATGTTGGCCGCTTTCCAGGCGGCTACCAGTACCTTCTCCTGCGCTTCGGCATTCGGTGCAGTTATGCCGTTGGACGTTCCGTTGTTGTTCATCTCCGAACCCTTGATTACGGCATGAATCACATGGTTGTCCTGCACCGCTTCGTTCATCCGCTTCAGGATGATCGTCCCTGCCCCCTCGCCCCACATGGTACCGTTAGCCCCGGCATCGAAGGGGCGGATCCTTTCGTCGGCAGAGTCAATCAAAGAGTTATGCTGTGTAGGAAGATACGCCAGAGATACGCCAGCCACAATGGCGATATCAATCTGTCCCTGCTTCAGGGCCTGCACCGCCAGACATATTGCGGTCAGACTGGAAGAACATGCGGTGTCCACAACCAGGCAAGGACCATTTAAATTAAGATAATAAGCGATTCTGCTGGCCAGAATGCCAGTAGAGCCTGAAGTCACTTTTAGAGGGTCCAGGATATCCACCCGGTTGTTATACTCATTCCGTCCGGTGGTATCCTTTCCGACATACACGCCTGTCCGGGTACCCGACAAGAGGGTTCCGCCCAGGCCGCTATGTTCGGCAGCCTGATACACATTCTCCAGCAGCAGCCGCTGCTCCGGGTCCATCATTTCTCCTTCTCTGGGAGAAATGTGGAAGAAGGCGGAATCAAACCGGTCGATGTCCTCCAGATACCCTCCCTGACAATACGCATTGCCCCCAGGGCTGATCTGATCGGCCGCCAGGTAGTCGTCGGTATCCTTTCTTCTTGATTCAGGAAATGGCCGGATCGCGTTGACTCCTGACGTAAGATTCCGCCAAAATTGTTCGGCATCCTCCGCCATTGGGAATTTGCAGGCATATCCAATGATGGCATACTCGTCACTCTCGGTTGGGTGAAGGCGCTCACCGGATGAATGTTCAGTCCATTCTGCTAACAGCCTCTTTGCCTCTTCTTTGGAATATTTACTTCCCTTGAACCCTTCCAGAATACTATCCAGATTAAGCGCCGCCGGCGGACTGATCCGCTGGCTGTCCAGATACCCGGCCATTTCATGAATGGTCGGGTATCTGTAAATATCCGTAACATCAAGCGTGCCGGGATGCCGCTCGTTCCATTGCTTGTGCAGATGCGCAGCATGAATCGAGTCCCCGCCCAGCTGGTGAAAAGAATCGAACACACTGATCGAGGCAAGTCCAAGAATATCACCCCAGACCTGAGCCAATTCCCGGTGTGTGGCTGTATACCCTTCTGACTCTTTCACTGTGACCTGGGTCTGCCGGACGGGCCGCTCTTCCTGGTGTGTCTTCTGGAACAGGGCCTGCTTGATTTCGTCCGCCAGCCGGAAAGGCCAGACGTTCTCCAATTCAAGCAGCTTGTTCTGAACGTTGAGCCTGCCGACGATGGTCCGGAACATCCGGCGGCGGATAATCAGATCCAGGGCCTGCAATGCCTGATGGGTAGGCAGAAACTCAAAAAAATGCTTTTCCCCCTGTAAGGAAAGACTGGATGCGGTCGCTTCCCAGGTGGACCAGTTGATGGCCATCACGTTTTTCCCCTGCAGCTTGATGGTTTCCGCCAAACCATCCACAAAAGCATTGCCCGCCGTATAGGCAAGCGAACCTCTTCCGCCCGTAATGCTAATAGCCGAAGAAAACATCACGGTAAACCCGGTATTGATTGGCTCTGTAAGATTGTGTACCAGCCAGCTTCCATAGGTTTTCACCGCATGTCTTTGTTCAAATTCCGGCCCGCTCATGCCGAAATCCTCGATGTCCCCTACTCCAACTCCCGCACAATGGAACACGCCGCTTATTCTCCCGTGCTGCTCCCGGATCAGCTGGACGGTCTGCCGGAGCTGAGTTTCCTCGCAAATATCTACACAATGGTAATCAAGCGTGAAGCCCAGCGCTTCAATAGCCAGAATGCCATTGATTTTTTTCAATAGCTGTTTATCTTCATTCTCCGTAATGATTGATTGCCAGGATTCTCTGTCAGGAATAGCCGTTCTCCCCAGGACGATCAGCTTCACTCTGTTCTTTTGGCTCAGATACTTGCAGACCTCTGTCCCCAGCAGTCCCAAGCCGCCGGTAATCAGGAAAGTGTCCCCTGCTTCTATGGCTATGGCTTCGCCGGCTTGTTCCGCAATATCCGCTCTCTTAATGACTTCAACGTACCGGCGGCCATGACGCAGCGCTACCGAATAGTGGGCAGAGGGTACTTCCAGCTCCACCGCAAGTGCATCCAGATCAACGGGCTCATTGCTGATGTCAATATGGCGCACATGGAAGGAACGATTTTCCTGCAGGATTGATTTTCCTATTCCGTAGAGCGTGTGGGCGAACGGGTTGGAAACCGTATCCCGCTTATCCATGACATGGGCATGCTTGGTAATCAGTGCAATGTCCAGATCCTTATGAAGTGTATTGGCAGCCTGCAGGGCCTTCACCAAATACAGCAGATTCATCACCGTCTGATTGAAGCTTTCCTTGAATTCCTCCAAAGAATCAGGCAGCCCTTCCATAGAAGGCGCTGCATACAGAATTTGCTCCAGGGCCGAAAGATCCAGCTCCCCGCACAGGGCGGAGAAATCTTCAACTGAATTGGATACTTGATAATGCACAGCGTTTATTTTGTGATAGGGTCTGCCGATTTCTGCGAGGATGCAGCGCTTTCCCTGTATTTTTCCGAGAAGCTGTGCCTCCCATAGGGCTGTATCGGCCTCATGGACAATCAGCAGAACCGTATCACGGGCAGCTCCCGTACCCGCGGGCAGCCTGTTCTCTTCTACCCATTCCGTCGTATAATACAGCTCATCCTGGAATGCTTCTTCCCGCTTCGCTTCGGCCGGCCAGTATTTCGCCCGTTCCAGCACATTGCCGGGCATAGCCAGTTTCCGGCCGTCGGGATAGAGCAGACGCCAATCCATGCTGGCGCCCTTGATGTAGAAGCGGGCAGCCTGCTCCCAGAGCATTTCATTGCCTGCTTTCTTTTGCAGCAGCTCCCTAATCACTTCACCTGCGATTTTATCCAGCGCGATTTTCTCGCCTTCCCTGAGCTCCCACGCTTCTACCGGCGATTTAGTATCGGCAACCACTTCATGGAGCTGGAAGCTGATTCCGGGATGGTTGTTCCACAGGGAGCGATCCTGTGTCTCCTTAATGATCTTCAGTTTGGCCAGCAAATCCTCATAGCTGCTGAACAGGATAGCCAGCCGGTTCGCAAAATGATTGCGGAATTGACTCGCTGTACAGCACATATCTGCCAGATTAACGCTGCGGTTCGTGAGCAAAAAACGCTGCAGGCTCTGTGCAGCCTCTACCAGCTTCTGGCCGCTTCTGGCCGATAAGGTCAGCAGGAAGACGTTATTCTCCGCATTTTTTTCGTATACAGGCACTGGTACAGGCACCGGCGGCTCTTCAAGCAGCACGTGGCAATTCGTACCGCTGAATCCGAACGAGTTAATCCCTATCCGGATCGGGTGGTTCCCCTTCTCCAGCTTGCTCCGCTGATCATTGATGTATAAAGCCGAATCCGCCAGATGGATATATGGACTGGGCGTCTGAAAATGCAGCGAGGCCGGAATTTCTCCATGCTTCAGCATCAATACGGCTTTTATCAGGGAGACGATCCCGGAAGCCCCGACCAAATGGCCGATATTGGTTTTCACCGAACCTACACCGCAGAACTGCTTCTTGGAGGTAAACGCTTGAAAGGCATTGATTATTGAATTCAATTCGATTGAATCTCCCAAGACCGTTCCCGTCCCGTGCGTCTCGATATAACGGATCGTTTCGGGGTTGATTTGTGCTTGCCTCCATACCTTTTTCAACAGCTCTTCCTGTGCTTCCCCGTTCGGGGCGGTGATGCCTTTGGAAAGACCGTTATTGTTGATTCCGCTGCCTTTGATGACCGCATAAATCACATCTTTATTTGCGACCGCCTTGGACAGCGGCTTCAAAAGCAGGCCACCGCAGCCTTCCCCCCAGACCGTGCCCTCTGCATCTCTGTCAAAAGCCCGGATCCTTTCTTCAGCGGACTCAACTTGGTCCAGTGATCCGTCTTCCTTCACAGGAGGAAAATAAAAAAGGCCGCTGATGCCGCCTACAAATGCCATGTCACATTCATTTCTGCGCAGAGATTCACAGGCAAAATGAAGTCCAACCAACCCGGAGGAGCAGGAGGTATCAAACACAACACTCGGCCCCTTCAGGTTATATACATAGGAAATTCTGCTTGCTAAAATACCCGGCCAGCCCCCCGTCAAACGAAAGATATCGGGAGCGGCATAGTTGCGGTACTCAATCCCTGTGACGTGGTCACGCCCGATAAACACCCCGGTTTTGGAGCCGAGAATATCCTGCGTTTCATAGCCGGCATTCACTAGCGTGTCATAAGCAACTTCAAGCATGATCCGTTGGTAGGGCTCCATCGATAAGGCTTCCTTAGGCGAAATGCGAAACATCTCTGCATCAAAAAAACTGATCTCGTCTAAATATCCGCCTTTTTTGAAGCGCTCACCCGCCAAATGCCGTTCAGGTGCCAAGGCCTGTCCGTCGTGTAACCGGTCTTCGGGAAAGGTGTCTAAACAATCTCTGCCTGAATAGAGATTATCCCAGAACTGCTCTACCCTATCAGCCTTTGGAAACCTCCCGGAGATTCCGACAACTGCAATCTCCTCGCTCCGATGCTCATTTCCGTTTTGCAGGTAAGTGATGTACTCCGTCGCTTCCTTGGCAGTCAGCTTCTTGGATGCAACAAGCTCGTAGATGTACTTTTTCAGTTTGTCCATCATTTAACACCATCGCTTTCTTGATCCTTCGGCTCTCCTACCCTTTGAATTGCAGCGATTCATTCTCCAGAAAAAGCGCCTGCAGCAGCTCAAAATGGGCATCGGGGTCTTGAAGATACATGGCGGCTTCATCGAGCAATTGCAATTCCTCGAAATCCAATTCATCTATTCCTTTTTGGCAAATAGGAGGATAATCCCAGTACCGCAGCTCCCGTCCAAGCACAGCATGCAGATCATAGCAGAGGTTGTTGCGGATGTAGTGCATTCCCCACGATTTTTTCACGCCAAAAAGCTGCGGGTTAATCTCTTTGTCTCTGGCCATTAACCAGGCAACTCCGGCCTCCAGGAAATCATCCCCTTGAAGATCGACGATTCCGATATCGGGGTCCACTCTGATCCAGCGCACCCCGCCTTCGTCCCACACCTCGCAAATCCAGTGATCGATATATTTCAATTGATGCTCTGAGAGATACCTTGCAAAACCGACTCTGCAGCGCACCGGGACTCCCTTGGAGCGCAGTATGGAAATAAGCAGCAGCGAATGGAACCGGCAGGAGACAATCAATCTTTCCCGGGGCAGCCGCTCACCGATAATTCCATTGGCATTGCGCTCTACCAAAGCCTCGAGCATGTCTTGAACGGTATAGAATTGCTCATCTTCATTTTTGGTATACGAAGTGAGCAAATGCCTTACCTTCTTCACCATCGCAGGATGAATCAATTGACATTTGATCAATTTGCATAATTCGCCCAGATCATCCGGCAGCTCATCAAAGAGGTAGCGCAGGCTGTATGGGTCTGTGTTCGGAGTATACTCCTTATAAAATTGCAGCACATAAGATTTATTCACTGTCCGTCTGTCCCCTTCTCTTGGCGCTTCGCTGTTTCATCCGCTCTCTTCCTTGATTCCGTGTAAGTATTTGCTCCTGCGGCATATCATCCGGCTCATTCTGGTCATTGCCGGATAAATACCCGGCCAGCGCGTGAATATTTGCGTATTCGAACAGGGTGAGCAGGGGAATTTCTTTCTGGAATTCCTGCTTCAGCTTGTTGTTTATCATTGCAATCTGAAGGGAGTTGATGCCCATCTCAAAGAAATTGTCCAGTGTACCCACCTGGTCCGCTTCCAGAAGCTCTTTAAAGATGTTTACGATGCTCTCTTCAACTTCATTGCACGGAGCCGCATAGGCCGACGTCTGCTTATTGCCGGCAGGCTGCAGCTTCAGCAGCGCTTGTACATCCATTTTCCCGTTCGCTGTCAAAGGAATTTGCTCCAGCACGACAAAATAATGCGGGATCATGTACTCCGGCAGGACCTTGGCGATCCGCGCCCGGACTTCATTGATGAATGCTGCCTGATCTGCTGAAGGGCTGGCTGGAATCAGATAGGCGCCCAAACGCTTTTCTTCCCCGTCCGCTGCCAGAACCACCGCTTGCCGGACCCCATCACAACGCTGCAGCTGCGCTTCCACTTCACCCAGCTCAATGCGGTAGCCGCCTACTTTTATCTGCTGGTCCTTCCTGCCCAGAAACTCCATGCAGCCATCCCGGTGCAATACTCCGTAGTCACCTGTCCGGTAAATGTACCCCAATTCGGGATGATGAATAAAGGAATGGCTAGTTTTATCCGGATCATTCAGGTAGCCGTTTGCCACTCCGCTTCCCCCGATGTACAACTCGCCGGGCACTTCAAGCGGGCAATAGTCCATCTGCTGGTTGAGGACATAGAATCGCTGGTTGGCTAGCGGCATGCCATAGGGAATGCTTGTCCACTGCGGCATGACCTCGTCTATTGGATAATAGATGGACCATATGGACGATTCTGTCGCCCCCCCGCAGCTGATCAGCTTGGCTTCAGGGAACAGCTGCTTGACAGTCTCCGGCAGATGCAGGGGAATCCAGTCTCCGCTCAGCAGCACCAGCCGTAAATCAAGATTTTCCTGATATATGCCCTGCGCTCTTATTTCTGATCCCACCCGGTCCATGATCGCGGGAACAGAATTCCAGATGGTGATCTTTTGGGCGGACAAGGTAGCCGCAAGCTGCCGGATGTCCTTCTGATCTTTCACCAATACAAGCGTTGCCCCTGCTGCAAATGCTCCAAAAATATCATAGACCGACAGGTCAAAGCAAAGCGAAGAGATGCCCAGCATCCGGTCCTCAGCGTTCACCTGAAACTTCCGATTGATATCCTGAACGGTATTGCATGCAGCCTGATGGCTGATCATAACGCCTTTGGGATTCCCTGTGCTTCCCGATGTATAGATTACGTAAGCGAGGCTTTCCGGCAGATGAGCGCGATGCTGTGGTTCCGCGGAATGCTGTCCTCTGTAATTCTTCTCATAATAATCCGTCTCCAGAACAAGCTTGCACTGGCTATGGTTACGGATATAGTCCACCCGTTCCTGCGGATATTCCGGATCAATCGGCACATAGGCAGCACCGCTTTTCAGGATGCCTAAGATATTGATAAAAGTAGCGATTTCTTTCCTGGCAATCACACCAACCCTGTCACCGGTGCTTACCCCAAGACTCCGCAGGCAACCCGCGACCTTGTCCGCCCTGTCATCAAGCTCTTTGTAGGTAATGCTTGCATGATCGGCTTCAATGGCAACCGCATATGGAGTTTGGTGGACGGCTTCTTCAAAAAGCCCGTGCAAGGTCTTGCTTGGAATCGGCTCTTCCGTATGGTTATAGGCCTGGATGCTGGCGTAGTCCGACGCCGGTACCGCCGGAAAGCCCCTTTCCTCACGGGAATCCATAATGGCATCGATCCGCGACAGATATTGCTCAAACATGGCATCCATCACGGCAGGATCAAACAGCTCGCTGATATAGTCCCAATTAATCACCATTTTCCCATGGATCAGCGCCACCTGGTTATCAAGATAGACCTGGGAGGTTTGCGTAATTCCGTTGGTGCTCTGCTCTCCATCAGAGGCTTCGCCTTGTTTTTCCGCGGCTTCCCCGCCGTCTTCACCATTTTCAAACAAAGCGCTTGTGAACACAATCGGCATCAGCGCCTTGTTCCCCAGCTCTCTTCTTTTGCTGATTTCCCGCATCACATCAATGCCGTCAAAATGGCGGTGGGCCAATGCTTCCATCAGCACCTGCTGAATGTTGCTTGCCTTCTCCCAGAATGAAGCTCCGGGATTCATCCGGACCTCTAACAACAGAAGAGAGGTGAAATCCCCGATCAGCTTGTCTACATCAGAATGCAAGGGCAACCGGTTAAACAGCGTCAAGTTCAAACCAAACTGGGGCTGGTTGCTCCAATTCGCCAGCACTTCGGCATAGACGGTGCATAACACCGCCGAAGGGGTCAAATTATGGTTTTGCGAAATTCGTTTGAATTGCTGCCAATGCTGCTGCGAATAATGCTTCGACTTCCGCTTGAAATAAGGATTTTTGATGTGCTGCGGTTGTGTCCGCAGAGGAAGGACGGGAGCTAAAGGGAAATCCTCTACCTTTTGCAGCCAGTACTTCTTGTCTTCCAGATACCACTTGCTGGTTTTCATCTGCTGGTAGCCTACGATGTAATCCCGGAAGGTAATGGACAGCTCCTCCAGCTGCAATGAGCGGTCAGCATACAGCGCCAGGATTTCCTTCTGCAGGATCTCCAGACTGTAAGCATCCATAATCAGCAGATCAAAGCTGATGCACAGCAGGCTCTCCTCCGGGGAGGAGCGGAATGCCACAATCTCAAACAGCGGCCAGATATTCGGATTGAAGATATGATGAGACATCCGGTCTCTTTCTTCGGCAATTCTCTTATGTTTCGCTTCTTCGGCGTATCCGCTCAGGTCGTATTCATAAATATGGTATTCCGGCACTTCCGGCAAAATCTGCTGTGTGGCATCCGGCAAATACACGGTGTGAAGCGCGGGATGCCTTTGAATCAGGATATTCAGGCATTGGTTCAGCCGGCGGATGTCCAGCTCTGTGGCAATCTCCAGATACGAGTGGGTCGAAACGCCGCCCAGTTCAAAATGGCTGCTTCTGCCCAGGTAATACGCCATTTGCACATTCGTTAATGGAAACGGTTCATGCCGGTTGGCAGGATCTGCAGCAATGGACGGCAATTCCTCCTCCCGCTCCTCTTGTAATGCCTCTTTGATGAAGTCCGCTATCCTCTCTATCGTCTGCCGTTCAATAAAATGTGTAAACTGAAAGGACACCGGAAAACATTGGTTGATCTCATAAACGAGCTGCATGATTTGAATCGAATTTCCGCCCATTTCAAAAAATCCGTCCTGCACACCGGCATCCCCGATACGCAGTACTTTCTTCCAGATTTCATGCAGCTTCGTCTCCACCTCACCCTGCGGCTGGCGTGCTCCGCTTGGTTGAACCAGAGTACCTGTTACAGGCGGCAGCGCCTTTACATCAAGCTTGCCGCTGATCATGAGGGGAATCTTGCCGATCTGCATAAAATGCTGCGGGATCATGTAGACCGGCAAAAACTTCAGCAAATACTCCCGGAGCTCCGCGCCCGAAATGGTGTGGGCTGCTGTATAATACGCAACCAGCATGGGTTCGTCCTGGGCATCCCGCTGGGCACGGACCACGGATTTTTCAATGGCGGGATGGGTATCGAGCTGCTGTTCAATCTCCGCCAGCTCAATGCGGTAGCCCCGGATTTTCACCTGAAAATCTGCTCTTCCCAAGTATTCAATCGTACCCTCTTCCGTCCACTTGGCCAGATCTCCCGTGCAATAGATTTTTTCACCGGGACGGTACGGATTATCAATAAACCTCCGGGCAGTCAGCTCCGGATTGTTCTGATACCCCCGCACAACACCGTGTCCGCCGATATACAGGATGCCGGGAACGCCTATGGGCTGAGGCAGAAGCTCGTCATTGAGGATATAAACTTGTGTGTTCTTGACCGGTTTGCCGATATTTACGGGACCTGCCGTCACCTCTTGTGCCGTAGACCAAATAGTCGTTTCCGTTGGGCCATAAAGGTTAAATATCCGTCCGCAATTCATGATGCTTCGCGCCTGCTCCGCCAAAGCCTGCGGCAAGGGCTCCCCTCCGATCAGCAAATACCGCAAGGAGCCCAGCGCCTTCGCCAGTTCTGAATCAGCGAGCAGGAGCTTCAGACGCGACGGTGTGGTTTGCATTACGCTGATCTCCGCTTGTTTTACTAAGGTGACCAATGCGTGTATATCTTTTTGCTGAAGCTCATCGGCAATGACCACCTGATATCCGGCTAACAGAGGCAGGATGCTTTCTAACCAGAAAATATCAAATGAAACGGTTGTTAACGATAAAAACGTCTCATCCTTCCCGAAGGACAGCATATCCGACATCGCCGATAAAAAATTCATTAAGGACCGGTGCTCCACCAGAATCCCTTTCGGCAAGCCGGTAGTTCCCGAAGTATACATGCAGTACGCCAGATTACGGTTGCTGTGTACGGGCGGCAATGGAAGGGGGGCACCCTGATCCATCTTCAAGCTGCGCATGTCCATGACAATACGATTTCCCTGATTTTCTACAGACGTGTTGGTCAAAATGACTTGAACCTGGGAGTCATCCAGCATATAAGCGATTCTATTCGCCGGAAGGCCCGGGTCAATAGGCAAATACGCCCCGCCGGCCTGTAATATGGCTAATATCCCGACGATCATATCAACCGAACGCGTGGTGATGAGTGCAACGACCTGATCGGGACCGATTCCTTGTGCCCGCAAGGCGTGTGCCGTTTGCTGCGCCCGGCGGTCCAGTTCATCGTACGTAATGCTCTGATCGCGGAACGTGACAGCCACCTGGTACGGATGCTCTTTCACCCTGGCGGCAAAAAGCTGATGAACGGTCAGATGCTCCGGATACTCACCTGCAGTCTGGTTGAAGCGGTTAAGCAGCCGGTCCGTCTCTTGGTCATCGGGCAGATGAATCCGGCCGATCTTCTGCGCGGGGTGTTTCAGAACCTCCAGAAGAATGGTGCGGAAATATCGGATCAAGCGCATGACCGTTTCTCTCTTGAATAAGTCCGTCGCGTACTCCAAAGTGAAAACAAGCCCGCCTGCCCGCTCCTCGCCGTCCAGTGTCAGATCAAAGCGCGACGTTGTTGTCTTATACGGATAAGGCGTCATTTCCAGCTCATTCAGCTGGACCTGTCCGGCCTCTTGCTGCTTTACATTGGCATTTTGAAAAGCAAACATCACATCAAACAAAGGATTTCGTCCAAAGTCACGTGTAATTTGAAGCCGGCTGACAAGATCCTCAAAAGGATAATCCTGGTGCTCCAGCGCATTGGAAATGTTCGCTTTCATGGCATGCAGGATTTCAGCAAACGTCTGCTTGGTGGAAATCCGGCTTCTAATCGGTAGGGTATTCACAAACATGCCGATTACATGCTCGATATCACTGTGATTTCTTCCCGAGGTGGGCACGCCTACAATGATTTCTTCCTGATCGCTCAGCTTAGCCAGCATTATGTTCCAAACCGCAAACAATACCATATACAGTGTCGCTTCCTGCCCGGCCGCCAGCTGCTTAATTTCCAGTACCTGCTCTTTCGGGATGCTGAACATTTCCGCAGAGCCCTGGTAGGTCTTGAATGCCGGACGTGAATGGTCTGCAGGCAGATCGAGCAGCGGAATTTCCCCGGAGAACGTTTCCAGCCAATAGGCCTCAGCGGCTTCATTGCTGACGTTCGCCGCATCATTCCGCCATTCCGCGTAATCCTTGTATTGTACAGCTAAAGGCGGCAAGGCGCTGACCTTCCCGTCATTCTGATACAGGGTAGTGAACTCGTCGATCAGGATGGCATTCGAGGTCCCGTCGGTGATGATATGATGAATATTAAACACAATAAGATGACGGTGTTCACTTTCCTTAAACACACCAATTTTCCATAACGGCGCTGCCGCCAGATCAAACACCTGTACCCATGCTTCAATGTGCTTATCCTTGACCGTTCCCTTGATGTCCACAACATCAAGGGTCACCTGGACCTCTTCCTCAATCCATTGCATCCATTCCCCATCTATTCTCCGGAAGCAGGTCCGCAGGCTCTCATGTCTGCGAATCAGCTGACTCAGGCAAGCTTCCAATTTCCCGAAGTTCAAAGGCCCATTTACTTGCAGTGCAATAATATTGTTGTACTGTTTATTTTCCTTCTCCATTTGGCTGAGGAAATAGAGCCTTTTCTGTCCCGGAGTTAACGGATAACCCTCTTTTTGGGGTGCGCGCTTAATCTGGGCATAATTACTCCGGGTTGCTTCCTGGATGACACGGCTAATTTCACGGATCGTTGGTTTGTGGAAAAATGCAGGGAGCGGGAGCTTGACTCCAAGCTTTTTGAAGACCAATGATACGATGGTGATCGCTTTAAGGGAATCGCCGCCCAATGCGAAGAAATCCTCATCGATGCCGATAGCGTCAATTCCCAGGACTGTGCTCCAGATATCCGCAATCTGCTGCTGCAGCCCGACTTCCGTGAGCAGGCTGCCGCTGCCAACTGCTGCAGGTGCAGCTTCCATGGCATGGGCAGCCGCCTCCTGCTCCAGAATGGCCTCCACATTGATGTTGTTGCTCTCCTCCATCAATGCCGGCAAATCGAGCGCAGACACGATTACCCGGTTCATGCGGTTCTCCATAATATACCGGAACACATTGACACCTTGTTCTGTCGTGATCGCCTCGGCTTCAAACTGAAGGTCGTTGACCGCCTTGTGCAGGCTGCGGTTCTTCTCCATCGCTTTCACGGACATTCCGGCTTCCGCCCAGTCGTTCCAGTTAATCGTGGCTGTAAAGCCCTCCCGGTGCTGTAAGCGGTAGTGTACAAAGGCATCCAAAAATTCATTTGCCGCATTGTATCCCACCTGTCCGAACTTGCGGCCATAAATATAGTTGCCGATGGAGGAAAATAAAACAAAAAAGTCCAGCCTGCGGTTGCGGAAAAGCGTATCAAGCACGATGGTCCCTTTAACCTTGGGCAGCAGCACCTCGTCGGTCATCGCCTGTGTCCGTCTTTGAATGACTCCGGCATAATCTGCAACTCCAGCCGTGTGCAGGACCCCGGTTATCGGTCCCAGCCGCGCTTCCGCCTGGTCAACCACCTGCTGCATGGCGCTGAAATCTGAGATATCGGCGCTATGCACCTCAATCACTGCCCCTGCCGCTTCCAGCGACCGGATGGTTCGAATGGTCCGGGTTACTTCTGCATCGTCCGGGCGATCCATCCATTGCTCCCATTCACCTTTCGGCGGAAATGCAGAACGGCCCACCAAAACCAGGCGGGCTGTGTACTGCGTGGCTAAATATTCCGCCAGCGCCAGGCCCATTCCTCCCAGCCCCCCTGTAATCATACAGACGAGATTTTCCTTAAATGGCGGAACCTTGCCAGGGCTGGCTAACAAAAGCGGCTTTTGGACCGATTCGATCCACCGGCTTTTCCCCCGGTATGCGACTTGCTTGTTCGGAAACTCAAACTGGAATTCCCGGAGCATTTGCCGGGCCTGCTCTCTTTGCCGCGCGGCATCACCTTCCGCCAGCGGGAAATCCACATGGCAAACCTTGATATTCGGATATTCGTACGGAATAATTTTGCTGGCACCCAGCAGCAGCCCTTTCATGGAGCACAGCATTTCTTCCTGTGTTACTGAATACAATCCATTCGAAGCGATCTGTAAGTGTACCTCTTGAGCAGCAGCCGCAGTGCCTAAGAATTGGACCAGACGCAAAATATGATGCAAAAACAATTGCTGGCCGATTTCGATATTAGCCAGCTCCGGCTCCATCGGTGAGGTGACCGTCCAGAGATAGCAGATGTGATCCGGAACCGCGTCCAGGCTATGATACAGCCGGTCCATCTCTTCGCTGCGCAGCGGATTCACCCTATAGTGATCTGCCGTAATTTGCTGGTAATGCTCTGCATGTTCAACCATAATGCAGCGGATCTGCTGCTGCTTGAGCAGATCGCCCAGCGCTTCTCCCAGACCGGTCGGGTCACAAAAAATGAACCAGACTGCATCCCTGGAGAGCATTCTGCCTTCATAGTTAGGAAGTGAGGCGCTTTCCCAGGCGGGGATATAAAACCACTTGCGGATATCGTCCCTATTTGCCGGGATACTGCCCTTCCCGGATGGAGGCCGATTGAGAAGCTGCTTAAGGTTGAACAGCTCTGTATCTACCGGGAATTCCTGGCGGTCAAAGGCATAAGTGGGCAAAGAGAGACGGTTCCGCTGCTCATGTTGGTATAATTCCCGCCATTTGATGTCCTTGCCGTACAGCCACAATGTACCTACAGCAGCCATAAGGGAGTATGTGTCCAGCTTGTCCAGGGCGATGATTTGGGGCTTAGCGGACTGTCTGTCCAAGAAGGGCTGTGCCCCATCGCCTGCGCCTAACACCAGCCAAATCTCCTCCTGCCGGGAAACCCTGCGGCCGGCCTCCGGCTGGTCCGTCCCGTAATCGTCCAGACTCAACAGAAAGGAACGGACAGCCTCTTCAAGCGAAAGCTCTCCCGACAGGCAGGCAGCGAGCCATTGACTTTTTCCTCTTCCGATCACAGCTTCCGGGTGCAATCCCCATTCGATGAACAACTTCCCTGCAGCATAATAGCTGCCAAACGCAAGCATTGGATTGTACTCACGTTTCCGCAGGTCCTCCGGCTTCAATGCAGCCCTGTCCGGAACCAGCCGGTTCATCATTCCCAGCGCCTGATTCAGGAAGCGGCGGGCACCGGGCTCCTCTTGATACAATTGCTCAAGTTCATCAAGCTCGCTGCCACTCCATACGTGCTGCGTAAAATCCGGGATCACAAAAATCACCGGAGAATTCTCCAATCCCGCCGTGCCTTCCTTTGTTGCCATTTCAGCAAATTGAAGGACCCGTTGGCTCTTCCGGTTGATGAGGGCAACCTCGCGTATAGGAAAATGTTTTCTGCCGACTTGCAGTGTATATGCAATATCCGCGAGGCGATTGGGTTCTGCTTTGGAATACCGCTCCAAATCCTTTTTGATCGCCGCCAAAGCCGACGGTGTTTTCGCTGAAACGGGAAGCAGCTGCCACTCCCGACCGGCGGAAGATTCCCGCAGGGGCGGTGCTTGCTCGACAATAATATGGGCGTTGGTTCCGCCGATGCCGAATGCGCTGATTCCGGCCCGCAAGGGCTCATTTTTGCAGGGCCATTCTGTCAGCCGGTCATTAATATAAAAGCCCTTTTCAATCACCTTCAACACCGGATTCGGCGTCTGAAAATGCAGAGATGGGGGGAGCATGTTATGTTTGAGCGCCAGAACTGTTTTGATGAAGGAAGCAATGCCTGCTGCGCTGTCCAGATGTCCAATATTTGTTTTGACCGAGCCGAGCGCACACGCATGTCTTCGCTCCGGGTTATAGCCCAGCTCCAAGGCTTCCAGTTCAATCGGGTCGCCCAGCGGCGTCCCTGTTCCGTGACATTCGATGTAATCGATGCTGTCCGGCGATACCTCAGCCAGCTTGAGCGCTGTCCGGATGACCTCTGCCTGCCCGATGGTGCTGGGGGCTGTAAATCCCGTTTTTTGCAGACCATCATTATTCACTGCGGAGCCTTTGATGACCGCATAAATCTGGTCACCGTCATCAAGGGCATCCTGCAGACGCTTCAGGACGGCTACGCCCGCTCCATCTCCCCCCACAATCCCTTTTCCATCGGCATCAAACGCCCGGCATGTCCCGTCGGGGGATAAGATCATGCCCTCCTGATATTCATAACCGCTTTTCTCAGGCAGGGTGACCGTGACCCCGCCCGCCAAGGCGATATCGCACTCGCCGTTCAGCAGCGACTGCGCTGCCATATGCACGGCAACGAGAGAGGTGGAGCATGCTGTATAGATCGACAGGGCCGGGCCTTTGAGATTTAATTTGTGTGCGATCCGCAAGCTTAAATAGTCTTTATCCAGCAGTTGGGAGGCAGCCCAATGCCCTATGACCCCGCTTTTGCCGGACAGGCCCATAAGCCCTTCCCACATATGATTCGGAGATGCCCCCGCGAATAACCCGATAAGCTGCTGATCCGCCTCCGCCGCATAGCCGGCATCCTCCAAAGCCGTCCAAATACACTCATGAAACACTTTCATCTGCGGGTCCATCAGTTCTGCTTCCAGGGGGGTGTAGTCAAAAAAACGGGCATCAAAACAATTGCCTGCTTCCAGATAGCCCTTTGCCTTGACATACTCTGCCTTAGCGGCCAAGCCGGGTTCTACTCCGGCGGCAACCAATTCCGGCTCACTAAAGGTCCGGACCGAATGAACGCCGTTCTTTAGATTGTCCCAGTATTCTGAAATGGTGCCTGCTCCCGGAAATCTGCCGGCAAGGCCAATGACTGCAATTTCCAAACCACTGTAATTCTGCACGCTATCACCCCTACTTCTTCAACAGACGTAATTTTTGCCTTCTTGCCCGTTTGCCTTCCTCGATGGAAGCTTCTCTTGAATCGGCACTAAGTTCCGTCACAGGGCTGTCGGCCTTGAGCACCTTAGCCAGCATACTTATCGTCGGGTAGGTAAACAAGGTGATCACCGGCACCTCTTGACCCAATTCTTCTGACAATGCTTTGCTGATCGTGATTACATCAAACGACGTTCCGCCCAGATCGAAGATGGTCGAATGCACACCGATGCGGTCCATTCTGAGGATAGTTTTCCAAATCTCCGCGATTCTGTGCTCCATCTCCGTGCCTGGCGGGGTCAACACCCCTTTTACCTGCTGCCTGAGCTCAAGGGTATTTAGCTGGCCATAGTCTACTTTTCCATTGAGTGTTAACGGGACCTTTGAAATCGGCAGCAGGACGGAAGGGATCATATAATCGCTTATACGCGTTTGCAGATATTGCCTGATTTCCACTGGATCGAATGCGTCTTCCCGCCCCTCCTTGATCACCACATAGGCAACCAGGATTTGGGCCGTTGGTTCAATCTCCCGTACCGACACCACAGCTTCCTTGATGGACTCTACCGTCAGGAGGTGGGCGGAGATTTCGTCAAGTTCGATGCGGAACCCCCTTATCTTCACCTGGTTGTCCCTGCGCCCCGCATACTCCATTTCACCGCTTGGCAGATATCTGCCCAGATCACCGGTCCGGTAAAGACGTATCCAACGGTCCACAAGCTTGCAGGTTCGGAATCTGTCTTCGGTCAATTCCGCCCGATTCATATAACCACGTGCTACCCCTTCGCCGCCAACCCATATTTCTCCGACAGTTCCAATAGGGACTTGCTCATGCTGCTGATTGAGAATATAGACCTGTACTGTTGAAAAAGGCACACCGATGTTATTCTGATTCGATTGGATCTGCTCTGTGCCGATTTCTTTAAAGGTTGTATGTACCGTCGTTTCGGTAATCCCATACATGTTGATGATTCTGGTGTCAGGGTACTTCGCTCTCCAGGCTTCCAGCTTGCCCGGCTGCAAAGCCTCTCCGCCAAGAATCACATAACGTAAACTCAGCTTCTCCCCGGTATCTCCCAGCTCTTCTTGCATGAATTGGTAGAAGGAGGATGGCGTCTGGTTGAATACGGTTACGTGCTCGTTTCGCAGCTCCTGCACAACGTACCGGTAATCTTTCTTGAGCAGCTTCGGAATCAGCAGCAGCTTGCCGCCATGCAGCAATGCGCCGAAAATTTCCCACACGGAAAAATCAAAGCCAAACGAATGAAAAAGTGTCCATGTATCCTGGCAGGTGAAATCAAACCTGTTATGTTCATGAAAAAATAGCCGGACGACATTCCGGTGTTCGATCATGACACCCTTGGGATTTCCTGTAGTGCCGGAAGTATAAATGATATAGGCCAAGTCGTTAGGATGAATGACATGCTCCAGGTTGGAACCGGAATACTGCTCCAGCTTGGGGTCATCGAGAAAAATCACCTCACAGCTTTCGCCGGTCCCTGGCGGCAATGAAAGCGATTGAACCGTTAGAATCTGCCCGGCCTGACTGTCCTTCAGAATATAGTCTATCCTTTGTGCCGGGAGGTCCGGGTCGATGGGCAAATATGCGCCTCCCGCCTTAAGGACCGCCATTATGCCGATGATCATTTCCAGGGAAGGCGGCAGGATCAAGGCTACAACCGATTCGGCTGTTACGCCAAGCCGGCGCAGATGATGGGCCGCTTGATTCGATTTGCGGTTCAGCTCTTGGTAGGACAAGCGCTCAGCCGCAAATACTGCCGCCGTATGGTTCGGATATTTAGCAGCACATTCCTCAAAGAGGCCCGGGATCGTTGCTTCTTCCGGAAAGTCCGCAGCTGTGGCATTGCTGTGTTCGAGGATTTGCCGGTCCTTCTCTGTCAGAATCGAAAGCTCCTGCACAGTGCTGTGCAAGTCTGCAAGCGACCGCTCCAGCAGCACATGGAAATGCTCCAGCAATTGGTTGACCGTATCGGCACTGTAGACCGAAGCATTGAAGCGGATTTCACCCTGGAGCAAGCTCTCCTCCCTTTGGACGATCATTGTGAAATTGGACAGGGTTCCGGATAAATACTGCTCGTCCTGGATGTTGCTCACAATCACGGAAACATCCAATACATCGGATGCTAAGCCTGCCTGCTTCAACATGAGCCCGAACGGATAGTTTTGGTGCCGGGCGGCTTCGGAAACACTCTGCTTCATTAAGGAAATCAAGTCAATCAGCCGCATCTCATTCTGAAGCTGTACCCGAATCGGGAGGACGGTATTAATGAAATCCTCTTCATTGTGCTGCCGGTAAATGCTTGTGCCAAGCACGATATCCGTTTGTCCCGAATACTTGAACAGCCACACGGAAGTGAATGCCAGCAGCAGCACATGCAGCCGGGCATCGGAGTCATTGCTGATCTGCACCAGCTTCCGGGCATGGACGGGGTCCAGTGAAAAGGGGATGGTCTCCATATGGCCTTCCTGATGGCGGTCTTTATGAGGTTCATAGGGAAAGTGACTTTTGTCAGGCAGGCCGGCCAGCTTGTGCAGCCAGTATTGATGTTCCTTCTTGTACACATCATTCAAGTACGGCACATTTGTGAAGAAATTACCTTTCACCATACCCCACTCCTTTGCTGTGGATTGACTGCTCAAAAAACAAAATCATTCCCGTCATCAAGCAAATCCAGCGCTTCTGTCCTAACGAGACCTGAATCCAGCATAATTTCTTTGACAAGGATGTCCGGGTTCCCGGCAACCTGTCCGGCAATATCCAGCAAATGCCTGCACATTGTTGTAATGGTCTTGCGGGCAAACAAATCCGTCGAATACTCCATCCGCATTTCAATGCTGTCGTCATAATCGTACACCCATAGCGTCATGTCGAATTTGGACGACGGGTTGCGGAACGGATACGCCTGCAGCCTCACCTGATCCATAGCCGCTTCGGCGGGTGCAACATCGGGCAGCACCAGCATTACATTGAATAAGGGATTACCGCTTAGCTGATGGCTCCGGCCCAAGGCTTCGACCAATACCTCAAATTGAACATCCTGGTTTTCAAAAATCTGCAAGCTCTGCGCTTTGACCTCTGTCAACAGCTGTTCAAATGATCCATCGCGGTTGATGCGGGAACGGAAAGGCAGCACATTGGCAAACATGCCGACCATATCCGCCAGATCTGCATGGTTTCTTCCGGCTAGACTCGCCCCGACCATCACTTCATCCTGGCCCGTGTATTTGTGCAGCAGGACACTGTAAAGGGCCATCATATTCATGAATAATGTGGTGGTATTGCGCTTCATCCCTTGCTTCAGCCGGCCCGTTACGTTCTTATCTAAAGTAAATGTATAAATATCGCCTTGGTGGCTCAGCACGGCAGGCCGCGGGTAATCGGTGGGAAGCTGGTTCTCCGGCAGTTCCCCAGATAATTGCTGAAGCCAGTACCCGGTTTGCTTGTCGAATTCTCCGCGTCTGATCTGTTCGTTCTGCCAGCCCACAAAGTCAACATACTCCAGGAGGATTGGCTTTAGCTGTCCGGCTTGACCGTTATATATGCGGATAAGCTCGCTCTTGAGAATCTCAACCGACAGGTTATCGGCAATGATATGGTGAATATCAAACAGCCACACATACTTCTGCATACCGCAGCGGACCAGCTTTACCCGCAATAAAGGAGCCGACCGCAGATCAAACGGCTGCATAAACTGCTCAACCACCTCATCGACTTCATCTTCCTTTACGGTCACATGCTCCACTTGAAATCCGGCACGGTCATGGATGATCTGGACAATCTCCCCGTTGATGACGTCAAAGCTGGTCCGCAACACCGCATGCCTCTGGATTAATAGATCAAATGCGTTTTGTAATTTATCCGGATCGAGCTCACCTTCAACCGATGTGACCTCCAGAATGTTGTAGGCAACGCTGTCCGGCTGGAGCTGCTGTTGAAAATACAACCGTTTTTGCGCCGATGACAAGGGATAATGAGCCTCAGGCGCAGCCTTTTGAATGGCGGCATATTCTTTGGTCGTTGTATGATAGGCCGCTTGAATGTGCCGGGCAAGCTCCTTCAGCACGGTTGTATGAAAGAAGACCGAAACCGGAATCTTGATGCTGATCGCCTGATAGATCCTCTCTGCGACCGTTAGCACCTTCAGCGAATCTCCACCCAAATCAAAAAAATCATCGTCTCTGGAAATTTGCTCATGCCCCAGAACACTCTGCCAAATGCTGCTGATCACATGTTCTAACTCCTGGACTGACATATTCACTCCTGAAGCGCTCACCTTGTCCTCCGCAGAGCTGCTGCCATTGTCCTGATACAGGCTCACCTTCTCATTCTGATAGGCTTCCACCCGTGCAGGCAAATCAACAGTAGATACAATCACCTGTGGATAGGCAGTCGATAATGCGGCATCCAGAATCATAAGTCCTTCCTCAGGAGTCAGAGCACCCGGATTGCCGTTGACAGTTTCCTGAGCCGCCTGGACCGCAGTTGTTTTTTTACCAGCTGCGCCTCCCCCGCTGACCTGTTCATTCGTGACGGCTGTAACCTGATAGCCCTCGATTTCAACGATCCCTTGGCCGTGTTCGTCCATAATCGTCAGATCAAACTCCATGATTTTGTTTCCTACAGAGTGTTCTGTCCGGTGACGGATATAACTGTATACTCTTCCCGGCACCTTCCCATGGACCGTAATGTTTCTGTAGCCGAATGGAACGTACTGGCCGGCCCCGGTGTGTGCAAGCCCCATATGCACCAGCGCCACATCAAGGATCGCCGGGTGGAATCCATAAACAGCCAAATCTCCTGCGAACGCTTGCGGAAGTTCAATGCAAGACAGGCCCTCCTGCTGAGAAAATCCTCCCCAGCGGTAGCTGTCCCACCGGGGACCGTACCGGAATTGGCTGTCCCGCCGGTTGTTGTAATGCTCCCTGCCATAGCGGCTGTGATCGCAGGCATTGCGGATCGCAGCCAATTCATAGTCTTGGGGCTTGATATCGGCAGTGCCAATGCTGCCGCGAGCGTGGAGTATCCACCTGCCCCCGGGGGTCTCCAGATAGCTTTCTATCGTAAATTGATAGCCTTCTGCGTCCCGGGTAAGTATTGTTCTGACCGGAACCTCTATATTCTCTGCGACCGCTAGCGGGGTCAAGAAAAAAACATCACGGATCATTACGGCTGCTTCAGGATTCGAAGACGCTGATTGATAGGCTGCACGCGCCATTTCCAGATAGCAGGTTCCCGGCAGCACGGCCTGGCCCGCTATGCGGTGTTCATCCAAGACCCAATCTCTGCCGGTATGGAAATAAGAAAGAAACGTAGTGCGTCCTGTATTTTCTTTCACGGAATACTGAAACAACGGATGCTCCCCGGGCTGATAAGAGATTCCCGGAGCAGTACCGGCTGGACGGGTTTGCGCCGAGAGGCTGGTCATTCCGGTGTTCTCCCACCTATCCCAGTTGATGGCTTGGGTGAAATACCCCCTTCTGGTGTTAACCCGGGCATAAGCATCCAAAAAGGAATTGGCTGCGCTGTACGCTACTTGTGCCGGTGGAGCGAGCAGCGAGCTTAAGGATGAGAAGAGCAGCAGAAAATCGACCGGGAGCGACAGCTCTTCGATAACCTTTTGCAAAACCTGGGTTCCATAAATTTTGGTGCCAAAAACCGCTTCGCACATCTCCTTGCTTCTTCGCTGAATGACCGCTCCGTCCGGAACACCCGCAGCATGGATAATCCCGTTGATAGCCTCATAGCGCTCAAGGATCTGCCCAAAAACAGCTCTGACCTGAGCGGCATCCGTAATATCCGCCTGAACCAGATAGAAGCCGCTTGCCGCTGCTTTGATTTCCCGCAGGCTGGCAATTTTTTGGCTTACCGGGTCATCCCCGCTATGGATTGCACACCACTTGTCCCACTCGGCCTCGGGTAGAAACTGCGACCGGTTGAGCAAGACCACTTGAGCTTGATACTGCTCTGCCAGAAACCTGGCGACATGCAATCCGATGCCTCCAAGACCTCCGGTGATGACATATACCCCTCCGGTTGTTAAGCGCTTGTTGACTGCATTCAGCGGAGTTGTTAGGCGCACCGGCTTGAAGGCGGGCTCCCAAATATAGTTATTCCGCAGCGCGATCCAATCGGCACGGCAGTTATTTTCCGGCTCGGATAGTATGCGGCAAAGGATACGATGGTCGTATTGATCGGTGTCGATCAGCCTGCAGGCAATGTTCTCGTACTCTTTGGCAATGACACGAAGCGGTCCGAGCAATGTGGCCTTTGCAGGGACAACCGTCTCGTTTCCGATTACTTCTGCCACCTGGTTGGCCACGATGTCGATGGTTACCTGCTGCCGAAGCTGAAGCTGGCCGGCCGCTCTGGCAATGTTCAATAAGGTGTAGTACCCGAGGCGGTTGCATTCCTCCGCTTCCGGTAGTTGTTCGTGGGCCGCAGACTGCGGATGCATGCACCAAAAATGCACAATCCGGATTGGCCCGTCACCCCGCCGGGCAAGTATATCCAGCAACTGCGTCAGATCGTCCGGGATTTCCGGATTGATCGCAAATGACAGCTTATTTTGCTGGAAGGATTCACCGGCCTCAATCCGGGCAACCGTATGGCCCATTTGCTCAAGCTGCTCAATACATTGGGCTACAAAGGGCTCCTGCGTGGCGAAAACTGCGAATAAACCTTGCTGCTGCTCCCTTTCTTCCGGCATGTATTCAGAACGTATCCATGAGGGGACATACATCCATTCTTCCTTGCTTTTCTTGCCGGGTTGGGGTTCTTGACGCTTCCAGATATTCTGGAACTGCTTAATCTGCTGCGTATCCACCCAGTACCTTTTCCGGGTGAAGGGATAGGTCGGCAGCGCCAACCGGGATGGGCTTTGATGCTTGGCAAGCTCGTCCCATTGGAGGGGATAGCCGTTTGCCCATATACAGCCGAGAGCATCAAGGAGGTCCGGCTCGCTTTTCACAAGGCAAATAGGTCCGGACGGTCCGGATGGTTCACCTGCTGCGCCGAAGTCAAGAACCAGATGCTTATCCGCTTCATCCGCCTCTGCGGGCAGGCTCTTGTTGTCATCTGCACCTAATGAATTGACCCAATAGTCCGGGAGCGTTACATCCTTCACAGTATTTCTTCCGGCATCCGCAGAGAGCAGCGGAATCGCAGGCACAGACAAGGAAACAGAATCAAACGCCTCGTAAAATTCGGACTGGAGGGCCTCCAGCAAAAAGAGATCCCCTTCGCTGCCCCGCCATTCCTCCAGCAGCCGGTCTCTTTTCTCAATAAGCATCAGCGCCTCTTCCAGGGTAAAAACACCGGCTAAGCAGCCCGCCACATACGCCCCGGTCCCGGTCCCCATAAGGGCCGCCGGCTTCACACCCACCCGCAGCAGCCATTTGGCCAAGGCCAGTTGAAAGAGAAAGACCGGCGTCTGTCCAGCATAAACATCGTTCCCACCCGATAAAAGCTCGGCACGCTTAACCCCTCTTATCCCGCTCGCCTGAAGCAGCAGCCCTTCCATTTCCTCGCGGCAATACGGATGATGCAAGCAGGTGTGGTAATGCTGCACCGCCTCTTCGGGTTCCATCCCGGCAAATAGAAAGTGTACAGGCTTCAATTCTTTTTTCGGATCAACCCGCAGGGCTTGCCCCGCCTTCACTCTTAAAGCTTCACAACCGGCAAGCAGTGCCTTGCAGGACACATATTGACGATAGGAAAAATGCTCACGTCCCTGCTGCAAGGTATACGCAATCGCCGCAACATCTTTCCCCGGATGCTTCTGCACATCTTGTACAAACGCTTCAATGGACTCCTCCAGCGCTTCCCTGGTTTTGGCTGAAAAAACCAGCAGCTGCTCCTGTGCCTCCTCTTGCCTGGCGCTCTGCCCTGATGGAGCTTCCTCCAAAACGATATGCGCATTGGTTCCGCCAACACCAAATGAACTTACCCCTGCCCGGCGCAGCCCTGAACCGCTCTCCCATTCTCTCATCCGGTCTACCAGATAAAACGGGCTGTCTTCAAGCATGAGATGCGGATTGGGATTTGCAAAATGCAAGGTTGGCAGCAGGCATTTATTGTGCAGAGCCAGCACCGTTTTTATAAGCCCGGCTATTCCGGCCGCACTGTCGAGATGGCCAATGTTGGTTTTGACTGAGCCTAACCCGCAGAAATGTTTACGTTTTGTCTGGAAAGCTGTGGTTAACGCCTTGACTTCAATCGGATCACCCAGAGCCGTCCCTGTTCCGTGAGCTTCAATGTAACCAATCTCCTTAGGATCTACCCCGGCTACGCGGTGGGCCGTCCGAATGACCTCTACCTGTCCATCTACACTCGGCGCACTGTAGCCTACTTTGCGGTTACCGTCATTATTAATCGCCGTTCCTTTTATAACGGCATAAATGTGGTCCTTGTCGTCCAAGGCGTCTTCCAGCCGTTTCAATATCACCAAGCCGATGCCATTGCCCACCACGGTCCCGTCCGATGCGGCATCGAACGCCCGGCAGCGGCCGTCCGACGACAGGATCATCCCGTCCTGATAGAAATATCCGTTTTTCAATGGACTCGTAACGGATACCCCGCCGGCTACTGCCATATCACATTCTCCGCTGATGACCCCCTGGCAAGCCGCATGGACCGCAACGAGCGAGGTGGAGCAGGCCGTGAACAGCGTATAGCTGGGCCCTTTTAAATTCAGCTTGTAGGAGACTCTCGTACTCATTAAATCCTTGTCATTCAGATGGGCAATCTCAAAATCCTCAGCCCCGTTGCGGGAGCCCATGGACAGGGATAATGCCTCCCAGTGAAAGTGGGGCCGTCCTCCTGCATAGACTCCGATGGCATCCTGTGTCCTGCCTGGCGGATAACCGGCATCCTCCAGGGCCATCCAAGTATGCTCGTGCAGCAGTCTCGTCTGCGGGTCCATAAATTGCGCTTCATTCGGTGTATACCCAAAGAAGGAATTATCGAAGTACTCACACTCATTGAGGTAACCTTTTGCTTTGACGAAGTTCTCTTTGGTGTATACCTCTGCGGGAACTCCGGCCTCCTCCAATTGTTCATCCGTAAAGAAGGAAATACTGTCCACACCATTCTTTACATTTTGGAAAAACTGCTCAAGGTTTTTGGCACCCGGAAAAGAACCCGACATTCCAATAATGGCAACTTCTAAACCTGTTCTCGTGTTTTCCTTCATAATTACCCTCGTTTTTTCGTCATTTTCTTTGCTCTGGGGCACCTGCGTTATAATCTCAGGCATATAAGGCCATAGCGAAAATATGTAAATTAGGACAATCAGGCAGCCTCAGGCTTGCAATTTTCCGGGCCGGATCAAGTGCATAATTTTGGGTAAATACACGTACCCGGGATTCATCCAGCTTCACTTGCCCGTTCTTTCGTGATGCTGCCATGCCTGACCAGACGATCTTTTCACCGTAAAGGGGGTTCATATACCAGTCTGTAAAAGCAATGGAGAGGAAAGACGCGGACCGGTCTTCGTACACAAGCTCGATCTGATCCGAGTAACTCCCACACTCCGAGCATCCTACCAGCGCCAAGGCGGAATAGCAGCCCAATGGAATCCTAATGGACTGTGCAGCGCATGAAATATTGTCATAATCACTGCAGTTCAATACCGGGAGGGAAAATTCCATCCCTTCGGTCTTCCACTCCACTGGAGGATCATCGGCTAGAAAATAATCGCCCATCAGCGTAAAATCCGCCTTGCTCTCAGGCGAGAGTGAGCCGTCAAAGCCTTTATTATTGTAATATTCCGATAGCTCAACGAATTTCATATCCACTTGAACTTGATCGTTGATTGGACTCACGTTAATACTTTTGGACAAAGCCGGATGACCTTTCGCCTTGTCTTCGCACATAGAGAGAAGCTGACCGGCAATCTGTTCTTCCTTGTCTGCGATCATCCGAAGTTTATGGGCCGCTCTGTGCATTAGACTTTTATCCCTTGGGCTGTAGTAGGATTTGGTCACCATAGAGAGCAGGGTGCTCCATTGCGATGCAGCATAATGCAGTTCATTCACCGTTTCATGGAAATCCTGCTCCTGTTGTCTGGTATTCAAATATTGCAGTACCGCTGCAAATTGTCTTCTGCCATTGCTGATAGTGCTTAGCACGGACAGCAGCGGCGCCATCCAAATATGTTCATACTGTTTGAATTCTCCGCCTAAATCGGGAGATTGCTCCAAAATAGCCGCGAGACTTCTCATCTGATGAAATGAATGCTCCCTTTGGTTTTGTACTGTCATCCTTTTGACAGCCTGTTGGATGATGGTCCTCCAATCAGCAATGGGCTCGGGAAGGGTTGAACATCTGAATACAGCTACACGGTTGCTATCGCTAGAAAAACAATGTTCACTTGAAAGCCTGATATCTTGTTTCTGGTAAAAACAATCGATTAAGCTGTACATGCGGTTTCCTTCGTCGTACCCGGCAATTAAATTGGTGTGTGGGTAATGATAGTTATGAAACCCGGAATCCCAAGGACAGTTATACGTATCCAGTTCAATGATGACGGGTCTGGATTCTGCCAATTCCCGGGCGACTACATCGACCGCATCTTGAAAGCGCAGGTTCTCTGCGATCCGGATACCGATACCATGGTGCTGCGCCAGTAAAGGAAGCATGTTTCCGGATTCAGGACTGAGGCCTGAAGATAGCTTCCCCGTGCGGCTCCATTGCTGGCTGTCAAAGGAAAATCCCCACGACTCCGCATACATAAGCTCATGGTTACGCTGCACCCAGGATGCAACAGAAGCAATGGTGTCCTCCCTGCAATTTCTCCAATCGTGGTGAACCGGAATGATATCCAATACGTTCATTGTAATCCCCTTGGGTTTATGATTTGGCGGTCTATTTAACAAAACAGTCGTTGTGAATATCTTTGGTTTTCAACGTCAAATCTTGTTTCCATATATGCGAAGTATCCCCAAAGCCGATGCATCTTGGCGTCGCCCACCGGTCCGACCGCTGTTCCAGAACAACCGTCGTGACTGAACTCGGCGGCATCCAGAACCCTGTCCACATTAACGAAATCGGAATATCCAGTAAATGGCCAAGCCATGTCAAACCAATAGCTCTATGGCAAAACACCACAATTTTATCCTGGTTGGGATTGATGCATGAGTACCGTCCATCCTTTCTTTCATATCCATGGCACAGCAAAAGCCGGTCAGAGCTTCTGCGGATCTCCTCTACTCTTTCTTTTGCCTGAACCTCCTGGTAATAATTAAGCTGATGCCAGGTTTCATGGGTCGGGAGAGGGTCCCCGTTTCGGATTACTTCACCCGGAATATCAAAAACCCCTATATACCCCCAAGGAGAATGCTCCATCCATAAATCTGTCAGCTCTTTCAGCCAATCCTCCGTCCGCGGCTCTATCCCCAGCAGCTCAGAGGTATACCTCATCGTCTTCAACGCTCTGCCCATTGGCGATGAATAAATATAATCGACTCCCTGAACCTGCAGATACTGCGCCAGTGCCTTTGCCTCAAGCTCTCCGGCAGCAGTGAGGCTATCATTGTCATAATCCGGCTCTGCATGGCGGACAATATATAAATGCATCCCTCAAATTCCCTTCAAGCTTAGTCGTATGAACCAGAATCGATCCCTGCGGATTTTCTGAATTGCAATTGTCTGGTTAAACCCGGCCTTCCACTTTCCACCCTGCTCATCGCTGTATCCTCTTGCCCATCATGCCCGCCATGCTCAGCCTGCTGAATCCGTCTGGCCAGCGCTGCGATGGTCGGGTTGGCAAACAAATCAACGATAGGAATTTGAAGGCTGAGCGTTTCTTCCAGAATCGATTTGATGCGTATCAGCGTCAAGGACGTAGCTCCCAACTCAAAAAAGTTATCATGGATGCTGATGTCCCTGATTCCCAAAAAATCCTCCCAAATCCCAGCGATTTGCTTCTCCAGATGATTGGAAGGTTGTTCGTATTCAACCATTGCAGCAGGACGCTGCCGTTTCTTTTGTCCATCTCGCTGCACAACAGGCTTGCCTTCCGAAATCCCTTGAAGCTGTACCCACTCAGCCAGTCTCTTGTCCAAAAGACCGGGGGAGTGAACAAGATGGTGGTATTTTTCTACGGACAGCACCCGTTTCAGGGCCTCAATTCCCTCATCCGGGCTCATCGCCAAGTCGCCAATTGAAGATGTATACCCTCCCTCTGCCTTCGTCTCCCGCCTCCATGCCTCCCAATCAATGGATTTCCACTTGACCTGCCGATGCTTATTTCTTGTCTTCGTGTACGTATCCATAAATACACTCGCCGCCGAATAGGCGGCAAATCCGTAGCCCCCTAAGGCCGCAGCCGTTGAGGACATGAGCAGACAAAAATCAAGGTCTTTATCTTCCAGCACCTGATCCAGAACCAGCAAACCGTCAACCTTCGGCTGGAAAATGGTCCGGCAAAGCGCTTCATCCAACCGGGTAACCGGGTTAAAAAACTCTGCTCCCATATTTGCGGCACAATGAATGACACCGTTAATGGCTCCCAGATCGCCTTCGATAGCCTCAATGGTATCCGTCATTTGCCTGTAGTCACTCACATCAGCCGGATAGATGGCGATGTTCGCACCCAGCTTCTCAGCCTGCATCATCTCATGGATGGTCCGGCTTCCTGGATCATCTTCAGGGTGATCATTCAGCCACTTGTCCCATTCCTGTCTCACCGGGAACGAGCGCTGAATAATAGCGATGGAGGCGCGATAGTTTATCGCCAGATGCTCAGCAATAATCCACCCGATCATGCCTGCTCCGCCAGTCAAGACATACACACCGTTAGTCCGAAACAGATCGGGCTTGACGATCTGTGGTTCCAGCTTGATAGGCTGATAGATGGGCACCCATCTTTGGAACCCCCGGTAAGAAACCTGCCGGTCACGATATTCGCCGCCCAGCTCCTCTAACAGCATCCCGGCCAATTGTTTGGCCTCTTCCCCTGTTTCTACAGAAGCAGATTGGATGTCTACGGTCAGATGCCGGATATGCTGCATTTCCTGCGGAATCACCAGGCCCAGCCCAATCAAAGGGGCGTTCTCCGGGTGGAGTCTTTCCTGCCCCGTTACAGAGAACACTTCGTCCGTCACAACTGCAATCCGAACCGCCTTGTGTCTGCTATATTGATGGAGGCTTTGGACAATATAGGTGACACTGTAAAACCCGTTTTTTTGGCTTTCATGAAATCCAGCCGCATCCAAATGCGCGGAAACCCGGTTCTCCAGGCTCCACAGATGAACCAGATTATCCGCCTCCAGCTTTTTCTCTTGCAGGGCCGCAAACAGTTTTTGGTAATCCGCCAGCGATTCCGGGTGAATCGTATATTCGTGGTCATTGTGCATACTAAATTCATGACCGCGATAAACGGTAATTACGCGCTGCCCGCTGTGCAATAACGCCTGCAGCAGTTCCCTGCTGATCAAATCATGGTTCGCAAAAAGAAGGCAGAACTGCCCGCCCGACGACCCGGAGGCCAGCGGCAGCACCTTCTGCTGCCAGAGCGGAAGATAAAACCAGTCTTCCATATGCGGCTGTTTTGGCAAGAGCGAATGCTTGTCCTTCTGTTGACCCTCCAGCATGTCAAACGGGTTGCCCTCCAGCCTGTACGATTCCCGTTCAAAGGGATAGGTCGGCAGGGAAAGCCGCTTTCTTTTCTCATAGGCATAGAGCTTCATCCATTCAATGCTGTGTCCCGCTCCCCATAACTGGCCTAGCCGGGTGTACAGGTAGTTCTGATCCTCCACTTGTTCCTGCGGATTTCGAATGAGATTAAGGATCGTATGCGACGAATCACGGTGTACAAAGTATCTCAAGAGCGCACTTAAATTCCGGTCGGGTCCTACTTCGAGAAAGGTCAGCGCTTCTTCCTTCAAGATCTCCTGCAAGCCATCTGCAAAACGGATCGAATCGGTTAATTGCTGTCCCCAATACCCCGGTTCGGTTGCTTCCTCATCGGTAATCCAGTTCCCGCTGAGGTTCGAAATAAACGGAATTTGCGGCGGACACAAACGGATTTGCTTCATCTCTTCCGTAAAAGCATCTCTGACCGGTTCCATCACCGCGGAATGAAGGGCATAAGACGTGTCCAGACGGATGCAGATTTGCCGCAATGACTTCAATTGCTCCTCAAGCTGTTCAACCGCCTTCCGGGTTCCGCCTACCACGCAGGAAGGGCCATTCACAATGCTTAAGGAGACGTCCGGCGGGAGCAGAGGCCGCAGCTCTTCCTCCGTCATCGGAACGCTGAGCATAGCGCCTTCCTCCGTCCCCTTAATCATCTGTCCTCTCCGGATAATCACGCGGATGGCATCTTCCAGCACAAAAACGCCTGCCAGACAAGCGGCGGCGAATTCTCCAAAGCTGTAGCCAATCATATATTTCGGCTTGATCCCAAGCTCCATAAGATATTTGCCAAGGGCATATTCAAAGATAAAGACCACCATTTGATTGATATCAATCCGGTTGATCTTTTGCATGGCTTCATCCCGTGCTTCCTGCGGGAAAAGAATGGCTTTCACGGAGAAATCCAAGTGGCTGTCCAGCAGGTCAAAACATCTATCAAGTTCTTGCTTAAAGAGAGGCTCTGTACAATATAGCCCCAGCCCCATATCCACGTACTGATTGCCCAGCCCCGGAAACATGAATACGATCGGTTTGTTATCCTGTTCGACAGTACTCGTGAATACTTTCCGTGAGTGCTTTCCTTTCTCATTGCCCAGCGTTTGCAGCATTTCCTGAAGTTCGCCCGTATGGTTCGCCACGACAAACCGTCTGTGCCCGAAATCCGTTCTCCCGACCTGCAGGGTATAGGCCAAATCCGCCAAGGGCACATCAGGGTGATTGCTGAGATAGGCCGCCAGATTGCTGCTGTGCTGTTCCAATGCGCTTTTGCTTTTTGCCGAAATCAGAATAAGCTGTGAATCTCTTCCCTTCGACGATCTTGGCGGCGGGGGGGCTTCTTCCAAAACGATATGCGCATTCGTGCCGCCGATTCCAAAAGAGCTGACTCCGGCTCTGAGTGTGTCGCCTGCGCCTGATAAATCGAACAGCTTGGCATTTACCACGAAGGGAGAATCCGCCAAACTGATTTTTGGATTTAATTTGGTAAAGTGCAGGGTAGGCGGCAGCAATTTGTGCTGTAAACTGAGCGCTGCCTTGATAAATCCGGCGACACCTGCCGCCGCATCGAGATGGCCGATGTTCGACTTCACCGAACCGATCCGGCAGACCCCTTCACTGTTTCCAAAAGCCGCTTTTAACGCCTCCAGCTCAATCGGGTCCCCCAGTACCGTGCCTGTTCCATGCGTCTCAACAAATTGGATCGACGCCGCAGTCACCTCGGCCAGCTGCTGGGCCGTTTGGATGACTTCAACCTGTCCTTCCACGCTTGGCGCCGTGTAGGCGCTTTTGCGGTTTCCGTCGTTATTGACCGCTGACCCCTTGATCACTGCATATATATGATCTCCGTCTTCGATAGCCTCTTCATAACGCTTCAGGACGACTACGCCAGCTCCATTTCCCGGGACAGAGCCTTGTCCCTCCTCATCAAACGCCTTGCAGTGTCCATCCGGCGACAATATCATCCCCTCTTGGTACTGATAGCCGGATTTCAGCGGCATGGTGATGCTCGCACCACCCGCCACAGCGATATCGCATTCACCGTTCAGCAGCGCCTGAGCCGCAAGGTGAATGGTTACGAGAGAGGTTGAACAGGCTGTATTGACCGTCAGGCTCGGTCCTTTTAGATTGAGGCGGTGGGAAATCAGCGTCGACAGATAATCCTTGTTGGCGAACTGGTTCGCGGTAAATGGACCGAGCAGCCGGGCAGATTCCGATAAATAGGAAAGGGCCTGCCAATAGAGGCTGCCGGCCGCCCCCGCATATAATCCGATTAAACCCGGATACGTGCCGGGGCAATAACCGGCATCCTCCAGCGCTTCCCAGACACATTCATGAAAGAGGCGAACCTGCGGGTCCATCACTTCGGCTTCCAGCGGCGAGTAGTCGAAGAAGGAAGCGTCAAACTGCTCACTGTTCTCCAGATAGCCTTTGGCGCGGACATAATCCGGATGGGACACCGCTGCCGGTTCAATCCCGTTCTCCAGCAATTCGTCCGCAGTGAAAAATGTAATGGATTCTTTGCCGTTGACTAAATTGTCCCAGAAGGCATGAACATCCGCCGCACCCGGAAATCTGGCCGACATGCCAATGACTGCAATCTCCAGTCCGTTTGTTTGTTTACTCATCTCGGTTTATCCCTTTTCTTTTTGATAATCTTTGCGCTCTTTTCTCGTTGCCTTGCAGCAGCAGTTCTCTTCGTCCGGCATTGCTTGCAGTGTGCCGGGCAGGAGTATTTTGCTTCTGGCTCAGGTAATCCAGTAAAGCTTCAATGGTGCGGTACCGGTACAAATTGGCGATTGAGATTTCAGCGTCTACCTGCTGCTTCACCTGCTGATGCAGAATAATCACACTGAGGGAATCTCCTCCGATCTGGAAGAAATCGTCACGAAGACCAACCTTATCGATGTGCAAAACCTCTTTCCAGAGCTGTGACATCTGCTTTTCCAGCATGGTTTTCGGATGAACATACCGCACTTTCTCTACACGTATTTCCATTTGGGAAAGTGTCTTTCGGTCAACCTTCCCGCTGGAGGTATGGGGGAGCGTATCCAGTTGCATATAAAAGACCGGAACCATATACGCCGGCAACTCCCGGCGTAAATATTCCTTCAGCGCCTCCGTTTCGATTCGCTCCCTGGCTGTAAAATAGCCGCAGAGCACTTTGGTTTCTGCCTGTGCCCCCTGGCTCACCACGACAGCCGTTTCGATCCGGCTGTCATATTTCTGGATGGCGGACTCGATCTCCCCCAGCTCGATCCGGTAGCCCCGCAGCTTGATCTGGGTATCCTTTCTCCCCAAATACTCGATATTCCCGTCTTCCCGCCACCGGGCGAGGTCCCCCGTGAAATACAGCCGTTCTTCCGGCAGCCCCGGCAGCGCCTTGAATTTCTCCGCCGTAAGCTCCGGCCGGTTGAGGTACCCCTTCGCCAATTGCACGCCGCCGATGCATAATTCTCCCGGAATGCCTACCGGCACCAGCCCGCCTTCTTCGGATACGATGTACAAGCGGGTGTTCGATACCGGCTTGCCAATCGGAATCAGCGTGTCGGATGGGTGTACCTCGCAGGAGGTGACATCAATGGACGCTTCGGTGGGTCCGTACAGGTTATGCAGTTCAACCCCTTCGATCCTGCGGAAAAACCGGTCTTTCACTTCAGGCGTCAGCTCCTCACCGCTGCAAATACAGCGCCTCAGCTGACCCAATGACGCGTTCTCCGGCAGCGCATGCACAAAGCCTGACAGCATCGAAGGCACGAAATGCAGCGTCGTTATCCTCTGTTCGTTGATCAGCTGAACCAGATAATCCGGGTCTTTTTCCCCGCCCGGCTTTGCCAGACAGAGCACGCCCCCGATCATCAGCGGGAGGAACAGTTCCCAGACCGAAACGTCAAAGGTATAGGTGGTCTTTTGCAGAACGACTTCCCGTTCGTCCATCCCGTACGCCTCCGCCATCCAGCGCAGACGGTTCACCAGTCCCCCGTGCGTCAGCATGACCCCTTTGGGTTTGCCCGTTGAACCCGAGGTGTAGAGGACATAGGCCAAATGATGCGGGAGGATGTCCAGGGCGACATTGTCCCGTTCGTACCCTGCATAGACCGCTTCCTCTTCGACATCCACAGCAGTTACGCCCAGGGCAGCCGCCTGAGCGGCAAAGGCGGTCTGGGTCACTACGAGCTTCAGCCCGCTGTCTGCAATCAAATAGCCGATCCGCTCCGCCGGATAGTCCGGGTCCAGCGGGAGATAGGCGCAGCCCGCTTTCTCGATCCCCAGCAAGCCGATGATCATCGCCGGGGAGCGCTCCGCCAGGATGCCGATGATCTCATCCCGCTGGCAGCCCCGATCTTGCAGCAAGCGGGCGACCTGGTTGGCCCGCTCATTCAGCTCGCGGTAGGTCAGACGTTGCCCTTCGCAGACGACTGCCGTCTCGTCTCCCCTCTTCCCCGCTTGTTCTTCGATCAGCGCAATAATGCTCTGACTGAGGTCATACCCGGCCTCGGTCTGATTGAATCCGTACTGTACCTGCTCTGCTTCCTCTGGCCCGAGCAGGCTAAGCTCCCGGATTGTCCGGCCGGGAGACTGCAGAACCTGCCGGACAATCTGCTGGTAATGTCCGCCCATCCGCTGAATCGTGGAGTCCTTGAACAGCGCGGTGGCGTACTCGATGTTAAAGCCCATTTCCCCCTGCTCTTCCCAGGC
>NZ_FNGM01000017.1 GCF_900102965.1 Paenibacillus jilunlii
AGCTAATGCGCCGCAGGCCCATCCTCTAGCAGCAGATTGCTCCGCCTTTCATCCCAAGCCCAGGAGGGCCAAGGAATTATCCGGTATTAGCTACCGTTTCCGGTAGTTATCCCAGTCTAGAGGGTAGGTTGCCTACGTGTTACTCACCCGTCCGCCGCTAAGCCAGGTTGGAAGCAAGCTTCCAACAAGACTCCGCTCGACTTGCATGTATTAGGCACGCCGCCAGCGTTCGTCCTGAGCCAGGATCAAACTCTCCAAATAGGTTTTTCCGGGTGGCTACTTCACCCGAATCACTCCGAGGAAATAACCATCCGAAAAAGATATTAGAAAGAGCGATTGCTCATTTTGAAACTGACGATTCATTATATGAATCTCTTAAAAATTAACGCGTTCCATTTGTTCAGTTTTCAAAGAACTTGCTCCCGTCTTCTCAACACTTCGTGTTAAGCGCAGGAATTAGATCATATCATGTTTCATTGTATCTTGTCAACTTATTTCTTCTCCGCTCATTTATTCAGCGTCGATGCCTCATAAGCACAAGAGATAATATATCACGCCATTCTGATGATTGCAAGTATTTTTTATAAATAAATGAACTGGCGCATAATTTGTACGGATAGGGCACAAATTGATTTCCATAATACAATACTTATGGCTAGAATAAAGCATAATAAAAGCCAGCAATTACTCACATTATCAACCAGCTCTGAAAGGAGAACTGATGAATAACAAAACCCTATCGTCCACAGCACCAATAATGAAAGAAGAGCAGGATCAGCGCCATCTGCAGCAGGCTACCATCTACCGTATTTTACTGGCTGTCAGCTTTGTTCATTTATTTAATGATTCCATTCAAGCACTGATTCCGGCCATGTTCCCTATCTTGAAGGACAATATGCTGCTTTCTTATGCTCAAGTGGGATGGATCGCTTTTGCCCTGAACATTACATCCTCAGTGATCCAGCCTGTTATAGGATATGCCGCTGACCGCAAACCACGGCCTATCCTGCTGCCGCTGGGAATGTGCTGCACTTTTGCCGGAGTGTTCCTGCTCGCTTTTGCCGGCAATTATGCGCTCGTCATATTTTCAGTGATGCTGGTCGGATTCGGATCGGCTGCTTTCCATCCGGAAGGGATGCGTGTGGCTCATATGGCGGCGGGACAGCGCAAGGGATTATCCCAATCCATCTTTCAGGTTGGCGGCAACGCCGGACAATCCTTAGGTCCACTATTGATGAAATGGATATTCATCCCGTTCGGGCAGATGGGCGCGCTGGGGTTCACTGTCATTGCGGCAGCTGGCATTGCTGTTCAGACCTACGTGGCCAAATGGTACCGGCAAATGCTGAACGAAGGATATACCTTCCGTAAAAAATCCGCTGCACGAACAATTGATCCTGCACGCAGCAGAAGTATTTTGACTGCCACTATTATTCTGGTCTTCCTTGTATTCGTCCGTTCCTGGTACGGCGCCTCGATCGGCGGCTACTATGCCTTCTACTTAATGAAGAATTATGGGATGACCATTGATGATGCCCAGATCTACATTTTTATGTACCTGGCTGCCGGTGCGGTTGGCACATTCTTTGGAGGGCCGCTTGCGGACCGCTTTGGACGGCGGAACCTGATCCTGCTCTCTATGGTGGGAACAGTTCCCTTTGCACTGGCGCTTCCTTTTGTAAATCAGGCCTGGGCTCTAGTACTACTGGTTATATCTGGTTTTATCCTGTTGTCAAGCTTCTCCGTGACGGTGATCTATGCACAGATGCTGTATCCGGGAAATATCGGCACGGTGTCCGGCCTGATTACCGGACTTGCTTTTGGACTCGGCGGCATCGGCTCTGTTGTCATTGGTGAGCTTATTGACCGTATTGGCATTACGACAGTATTCGTGGCCTGTGGATTCCTTCCTCTGCTAGGCCTGCTTGCACTGCTGCTCCCCGGAGACAAAAAGCTGGAAGAATGGGCGGCTGAATAAAGTACTGTGCGCGAACTTCAAAGCCTCTTTATAACCTGGTCCATCCTTCTCGGCTGTTGAGAAAGATGGGCTTTTTGACGAATGGACTAGGCGGCAGCGGCAGCCAAACAGAGAATTATTCAACAGCTGATTTTTGCGGTACAATTATTTAAAAGTTGAATGATTCGTCATAGCAGTAGAGCTAGAGGAGGGACAGCAATGGGGAAAGCTTTGGAGAGGCTCCGCAAAGGCTACGGAAAAAAGCTGGTTTCCATTCACATGTGGAATGCCTGGCTGGTATTGTTTCTGGCAGTAAGCGGATTGCTGCTGGTTGGGGGTTTCTGGCGGGAGCTGCTTGGCGAAGGAAGAGTGTGGCTGAAGTGGGCGCATATCGCATTGGGGCTGGTGCTGCTAGTGCCGGTCATTTATTATTTACTGCTTGCAGCGAAGCATTGGAAAAGACTGAAGGGCAAGGGTCCGCAGAAGGCCAATGTGATTTTTGTGCTGGTTCTGCTGATCGGCTGGATTGTATCCGGGATTGTCCTTTGGCAGTTCAGACTTGCCGGAACAAGAGCAGCCAATGCGGCGCTGTTTATTCATGATCTCCTCACCTGGGTTGGACTTCCGGCCATGATCTACCATTCCATTACCAGGGTCAAATGGCTGAAGGAGCCCAAGAAGCGCTCCATTGTGCCGGAAACAGCTTTGGAGAGCAAGGACAAGATTATAGGAGGGACTCAAAAACCCGCAGCAGCACCGGGGCCTCAGCCGATGTATTCACGCCGCGGGTTCATTAAAGCTGCTGTTGGCGCAGGGCTGGCCGTTACGCTCGGTCCAACCTTTGTACGCTGGATCGGCAAATCCCTTCAGCTTCCGGGTGCTGCCGAGTATGCCGCGGGCAATGCCAATGCTCTGCTTCCCGATCCTATACCGCTGGCCGATTCAGCGCCTCCCATTGGAGGCGGAGCGGAAGGCAGCTTCAGGGTGTATACTGTTACGGATATCCCTGCGTTCGATAACAGCAATTGGTCTTTTACCATCGATGGCCTGGTTGACCAAAAATTCACTTGGAATTGGGAGGAATTCGTCAAGCTGCAGCGCGAGGTGCAGGTCAGCGATTTTCACTGTGTTACGGGCTGGTCGGTATATAAAAACACCTGGGAAGGACTCCCCCTCGCAAAGCTGCTTGAGATGGCCGGTGTAGGCGGGCAGGCAACCATGGTGAAGTTCTATTCCGGCGATGGAGTTTACACCGATTCGCTGACGCTGGCTCAGGCGCAGATGGAGGATGTAATGGTCGCCGTAATGCATGACGGCAAACCGATCCCGAACCAGCTTGGAGGCCCAGTACGCCTGGTAACCCCACAAATGTATGCCTATAAATCGGTGAAGTGGCTTAACCGGATAGAGCTTATTGAAGAGGACCATGTCGGCTACTGGGAACAACGCGGTTATGACAAGGATGCCTGGCTGCCAAATGCGAAGCGGGTATAGACGGGCAGTATGTCTACCGCCTCCTGCTGGCATACACTTTGTTCATCACAGCAGAAAATAATCCAGCCGCCTTCCCACTGCCGGCGGTCATATAGTTATCCTTGTCTGTACGGTCGAATCCCATCCATACAGCTGCTGTTAAGTCCGGGGTATAACCGACGAACCAGAGGTCGCGGTTAGCCTTGCCGGTGATGCCCGGCAGATCAGCCTGGGTCGTGCCGGTCTTCCCGGCTACTGGAATATTCATTCTTGCCTTTGCCCCCGTCCCGTAATTAACAGCGTTACGAAGCATAGCAGTCATGCTTGCTGCAGTTCTCTGCGAGATGACCTGACGCTGTATAGGAGAATAGGTGTACAATCTTTTCCCTTCTGCATCAGTAATGCTTCTTACGGTATGGGCTTCGAGGAAGGTTCCTCCACTCGCAAACACACTGTAAGCCTGCGCCATCTTGAGCGGAGACACTCCGGTATGCAGCCCGCCAAGGGCAATTGACAGATTATTGTCTTCCGGCGGCAGTGCCACTCCAAGCTTGGCAGCGAAAGAACGGGCGTTGGCAATTCCCACCTGCTTCAGCAGCCAAACGGCCGGAGCATTAATGGAATGCTGCAGCGCCAGTGACATGTTGACTTGTCCCCGGTATATACCATTCAGATTACCCGGACTATAATCTCCATACGTCTCCTTCCGGTCAGGGAGCATACTGTCTGGTGCAAAGCGTCCGCTTTCCAGCGCCGGTCCGTAATCAATGATTGGCTTGAACGCAGAACCGGGCTGGCGCGCATCAATAATAGCCCGGTTTGTACCGCCTTTGCCTGGATGGCGCCCGCCAGTCAACGCCACAACATCACCAGTATGATGATTGATTATAGCCATTGCAGCCTCCACTTGCTGCGTAGTCCCGTCCGGGGGGAAGAAGTCAGGATTATCAAAAGACTCTTCCAGCGCCTGCTGGGCACCGGGATTCATTCCGGTCACTATGGTGTAGCCCCCTGTCCGCAATTCCTCCAGCGGCTGTCCGGTCAGCCGGGAAGCTTCCTTAAGTGCCGCATCCATATAAGAATCGCCGATCCTCTCCGCCTTGGCCCTCTCTACAGGTTGAAACTCCTTGCTCATCGCAGCAGCCATTTCCGCGTGGGTAATCAACCCCCGCTGCTGCATAATCTGCAGCACAAGGTCTCTCCTTCCCTTAGACCGCTCCCCCTCCGCCTCAGGGTTGTATACAGAGGGCCCTTTGGGAATGGCCGCCAAGGCAGCAATTTGCCAGATCTCTAATTCTTTCAGTTGAGTTATACCGAAATAATATTCCGCTGCTGACTTTACCCCATATTGGCCGTGGCCCATGTAGATTTGGTTGAGATACAGCTGCAAAATCTCCTGTTTCGGCAGCCGCTTCTCCAAAGCCAGTGCAAGGGAGGCCTCCTTCAGCTTGCGCAGCATATTTTTATCCCTGTCCAGATAAAGATTGCGGGCAAGCTGCTGAGTGATGGTGCTGCCTCCCTCTGAGGCGCTGAGCTGCACCGTATTGTGCAACGCAGCACGAAGGATTCCCGGGTAATCCAGTCCCTGATGGCTGTAAAAGCGCTGGTCCTCGACAGCTAAAAAGGTCTCGACCAGCAATTCCGGCATCTCTTCCAGCCGGGCCGTTGTTCTGTAACCTGATTCGGGAAGCGGGATTCTCCGCAGTACCGTCCCATCCGATGCAAGAATTACACTGGACTCCGGGAGCTTCAGCTTTTCGGGATAACGGCCAAGTACAGCACCCCCGTATTGATGGACATAAACCAGCATAGCCAGCAGCAGTATAGCTGAGACTACCGCAATATCAAAAGCAGTATAAAAGACATGCTGCAGCTTTCGTACGACTCTGGTATCCAGCCTGCTCATGACCGGGTCATCAGGTTCTCCAGGAACCCTTCCATCCCCATCGCCTCCCGTTGAGCCGCTGCTACCTTCGGAACCCGCCCTTGTGCCTGCTCTTCCGTTGCGGCTTCATGCAGCAAACGCAGAAGCGTTCTTGTTCTTAATATCAGAGCCATAAGCACTTCGCTATCCAGCACCGGCTCTTCCGGCTGGCTGATCCTGTAATCGGTCATATCCTCTAACGCCGCAGTGTCCGGTCTCTTGATTCTGCGCAGATTAGCGGCCAACTGGCCCAGCTCGCCGCCGCTGTCTACTCTCAGCTCCCCAAAGGAACCCCGGCTGGACAAGTCTTCTGTTGCCTGCAGCAGGTTCTTGAGATCACTGGATATTTTCTGCGAACGCAGCAGAAAGATTACGGTAAACAGGGCAGTGAACAGCAGCACCGCAAGCGGCCTCCGGCCGATATGATTCGTCATCCAGTGCAGGAGCTTAATCCAAATTGCTGTAGATTCAGCACCATAGTGCGAGTACAGCAATGCAATCGTCCAATACGCGGCAGCAAGCAGCATCCCGCTGAGCAGCACACTGCCTCCAAAGATATACAGATAGCCGGAGCGTACCGTATAGAATTTTTTCAAACTCATCCCCTCCTAGTCACACAGGCAATAACCACCTTATGTCAACTAGACTATCGGCCAATTCTTAAGATGCAGCGGCCAAAATGCTGAAGATTTTCTTAAGAAATCTTAGGCGAGCGGGTAACGTGTAATAAAATCTGTCCGGTACATGTCGCTTGCAGCTGAGATGACTCCCTTATGGCGTTCAACGATCCCCTTAGCAATAGCCAGACCCAGACCGGAACCGCCGGTATATTGGGAACGGGAGCGTTCAGCCCGGTAAAAGCGTTCAAAAATATGCGGAAGATCGCTTTCCGCAATCCGTTCACCAAAATTGCTGATCCGTACCACAGCTTCCTTCCCTTCACGGGACAATCCGATCTCCAGCCTCTTGCCCTCTCTCCCATACCTTATCGCATTGGTAATCAGATTCTCGTAAGCCCGCAGCAATTCATAAGGAGCGGCCTGAATCCATAGCGAATCGGTCTCATCCACCAGTTCGTAAGTCATGCCCGCCCGGGCCAGCTCTGGAACCGCCTCTTCCGCCAACTGGCGCATAAAGGCCTTCAAATCCAGACGTTCCGGTACAAGCGGCAGCCCTCCGCTGCTGACACGGGTATACTCGAACAGATCATCAATGAGTTTTTGCAGAACCAATGCTTTCTGGTAGGCAATATTCACGTAATAGCGCAGCTCCGTCTCTTCCCGGCAGCGGTCCTGCTCGATATATTCAAGATAGCCAAGAACGGAAGTCAGCGGGGTGCGCAAATCGTGGGATACGCCTGTAATCAGCTCATTTTTGGCAGCAACTGTCTTGCGTTCATCCAGGAGGGAATGCTGGAGCCGTTCAGACATGATATTAATGTTCTCCGCCAGCAGACCCAGCTCATCCGCAGTCCGGACCTCGATCCGGTGCGATTCTCCCAGCTTCGTAATTTGCTGAATGCCGCGTGTGATCTCCTCTAGATACAGAACTATTTTTCGCGTATAGATAAAAAAGAAAAACAGAAAGCTCAGAATACCGGCAGCAGTCATTACGGGTACTGAGCCAATATGGTTAATGACCCATCTCAGAAGCTGTGAATACGCCGCTGACGGCGGAGAAGGGTTCAAATAGACCAGGGAATTCACCAACCGGTATCCTCCGATTAGCAGAATAGCTCCTGATACAACGCTAAGTATAAACGCCCATATGAATTTCCAGCGGATCGTACTTACAAATTTGGCATTCAACCTTTCTCACCTCAGGTTTTCAGGACGGCCTGTCCAGTTTGTATCCGATTCCCCACACGGTCTGAATATAGCGGGGGCGTTTCGGGTCAAGCTCCATTTTCTCGCGGATATTGCGGATATGTACCATCACGGTGTTGCCGCCATCCAGAAAAGGATCACTCCAGACATTCGTATAAATCTGCTCCATGCTGAGTACCTGCCCCTGATGTCTGGCCAGCAGCTCCAGAATGGAAAATTCCCGGGGGGTCAGCTTCACCTTGCGGTTATCCACACTGACCTCATGCTTCGCGATGTCTATCACCAAATCTTCGAATATCAGTTCATTCTCGTTAGGTTTCACCGGAGCATCCTTATTGAATCGATGGTAGCGGCGCAGCTGGGATTTGGCCCGGGCCACCAGTTCCAGTGGATTAAACGGCTTCCCTACATAATCGTCGGCCCCTATGCTGAGCCCGAGAATTTTGTCCATATCCGAGTTTTTGGCGGAGAGCATAATAATCGGCATGTTTTGTTCTTCACGGATCTCCATGCAGGCTGCGATTCCGTCCATTCGGGGCATCATTACATCCATAATAATCAGATCGACTGTCTCTTCTCTCAAGTAATCCAGCGCTTCCATCCCGTCATACGCCTTGAGCAGCCGGTATCCCTCATTGCGGAAGTAGATATCCAGCAGGTTTACAATCTCTTTCTCATCGTCAACCAGCAGGATTGTTTCTTGTTTCATTGGCAAGTATCCTCTCTAACCCAAAAATACCATTCCCCACTATTTTATATTAAAGAACGATATGGCAAAAAGCCCTGTATCCGATATTTTTCGGATCAGGGCTTCGGAAATGCCTGTGTATTCAACTGCAATGCCTAACTCTCCAACAGCCGGATCAGCTCTTCTTCATCCTCAATCACTTGAATGCCCAGCTGCTGTGCCTTGGCCAGCTTACTGCCTGCTTTCTCGCCGGCGATGACGAGATCGGTTTTTTTGGAGACACTGCCGGAGACTTTGGCACCCAGCGCTTCCAGACGTTCCGCCGCTTCCTCACGGGTAAGCTTCTGCAGCGAACCGGTCAGCACGACCGTTTTGCCGCTGAAGAAAGAATCGGTACTCACTTGACGCGGAGCCTCAGGTGCCTTCGCTTCCACCCCTAGCTTAAGCATACGGTTGATACTTGTGACCACAAAGGGATCGGCAAAAAAGCTGACAATACTCTCAGCAACAATGCCTCCGATGTCCGGGAGTCCGGACAATTCCTCGGCGGTAGCCTTCATGACCGCTTCCAGGCTGCGGTAATGATCCGCGAGCATTCTGGTGGTTGCCTTGCCCGTGTTCGGGATACCCAGCGCAAACAGGAAAGACGCAAGATCCCGTCCCTTGCTCTCCTCCAGCGCCTTCAGCAAATTGGCCGCCTTCTTCTCTCCAAAACGTTCCAGCTTGACCAGCTGCTCAAAAGTGAGTTCGTACAAATCAGCAGGCTCGCGCACGTTCAATTCCTCATGCAGTTGACCCGCCGTCTTGTCACTAAAGGTTTCGATATCCATGGCATCCCTGGAGGCAAAGTGAGTAATCCGTCCGATGATCTGCGGCTTGCAATCCAGCTTATTGTTGCAGAAGAGGTGTGCGCCGCGCATTTCCAGCGGGAAGCCGCAGGCCGGGCAGTCTACAGGGAATATAATCTCCCCCCCGTCACTCTCCTCTGTTACTTTGCCGAGAATTTCCGGAATGACATCATTGGAGCGGCGGATGAACACACGCGTACCTAGGGCATGCTTGAGATTCTTCCGTTCAATATCCCCAACATTGTTCAGTGTACAATTCTGGACGGTCACGCCAGCCAGCTCAACTGCCTCCACACGGGCCAAAGGAGTCACCTTGCCGGTGCGGCCCACATTCCAGCTTACCGACTCCAGAATCGTTGTGGTTTCTTCCGCCTCGAATTTATAAGCCACCGCCCAGCGCGGGAACTTGTCCGTGTACCCCAGCACCTCGCGGATGCGGAAATCCGTTACCTTGATGACCGCCCCATCGATCAGGTAGTCAAGGCCGGAACGGCTCTCTTCGATCTCAGCCAGCTGCTCGGTGACATCATCAAACTTATCGAAATAAGTCAGATACGGATTGACCTTAAACCGGTTGGTCCGCAGAAAATCCATCATTTCCTGATGGTCGGAAAACTGTACACCCTCTGCATACCCTACATTATAGAAAAAAGCGTTCAGTCTTCGTTCCGCCGTAGTCTTGGGATTCAGGTTGCGCAGCGCCCCTGCTGCCCCGTTGCGGGCATTCTTGAGCGGTTCCGCAGCCCTTGTGTTATAGTCGGCCAGCACAGACAAATTCATAATCCCTTCACCCTGCACCTCAATAACGCCTTCCTTAAACGGAATCGTTAGCGGAACCGATTTGATCGTCTTCACCTGGGCAAGAATGCCTTCCCCGGTCACGCCATTGCCGCGTGTCGCTGCCTGCACCAGCGTTCCGTCACGATAGGTCAGGTTCAGGGTCAAACCGTCAAATTTCAGTTCCACCGCGTAGCAGGGCTCTGGAAGAGGGTTTTCCGGATTTTTGGTGTTGTAATCATTCACAAGCTTCAGTACCCGCGTGTTCCAGCTGCGGAGCTGTTCAATATTCTGCGCCTTATCCAGGCTCCACAGGGGGGCCAGATGCCGGTGCGGGGTGAAGCCTTTGAGCAGTTCTCCCCCTACACGCTGTGTAGGGGAATGAGGCAAAATAATGCCGCTCTCCGCTTCAAGAGCTACCAGCTTATCGTAAAGGGCATCATACTCTTTGTCGCTGACCAGAGGCGCATCCAGCGTATAGTAGTGATAATTATATTGATTCAGTTCGGCTACAAGTTCTTCCATGGTGTGCATAACATCCATCCGGGAACATCCCTCCATCAAATAGTGTCCTACGGTTAGCGTGGTCCAAAAACGCATTCGTTAATCGCAGCCGAATTATTCGACTTTGGTAATGGGTGCAAAGCCCGCCAGCAGCCGTTTCACTCCCACCGGCGCCGGAAAAGCAATCTGCAGCTCCGTATCGTTGCCGCTGCCCTTCACCGACACAATGGTACCGATGCCCCATTTGCCGTGGGAGACCTTGTCGCCGGCCTTGAAGTCGCCCGGCGCCGCCGCTCCCGGAGCGCGCTGCGCGCCTCCGGCGGCCACGGTCACGCGGCCCGCGCCGGCCGCCGCGGACGCTGTGCTGCCGCCGAAGCCGGCGTTCCCGCCGCCTGCCGGCGCGTTCCCGGCAGCGCTGCTGCGGCTGCCGAAGTTGCCCCGGCTGCCGCCGCCGAAGCCGCGGCCGCCATAGGCACCGCCAACCTCCGCGCCGCGGCGGAAGCGGTCCGGGGCTCCGCCGGTATCTTCCTTCAGCTCCTCCGGAATCTCCTCCAGGAAGCGCGACGGCGGATTCGCCGTCGTCCGCCCGAACAGCGTGCGCATCCGTGCACAGCTGAGGAACAGCTGCTTCTCCGCACGGGTGATCCCTACGTACGCAAGCCGCCGTTCTTCTTCCAGCTCATCATTGTCCTGGAAGGCCCGGCTGTGCGGGAAGACACCCTCCTCCATCCCGATAATGAAGACGGTCGGGAACTCCAGCCCCTTGGCGCTGTGCATGGTCATCAGCACCACAGCATCGCTGCGTTCCTCCTCGTCATTCACGCTGTCGATGTCTGCGATCAGCGCCAGATCGGTCAGGAAGGACACCAGCGACTTGTCCTCATTATTCTTCTCAAATTCCATGGTTACCGACAGGAATTCGTCGATATTTTCCAGACGGGAGCGGGATTCCAGGGTATTCTCATTCTGCAGCTCCAGCCGGTACTGGGACAGCTCCAGGATCTTCTCCGTCAGCTCCGTCACGGACAGGAATTCCACCATCCGGTGCAGCGCCTCGATCATATCGTAGAACTCTACGAGCGTATTTCGCGTCCGCCCTGCAAAACCCAGATCATCCACCGTCTGCAGTGCCCGGAAGATCGACACGCCCTGTGAAGCAGCGGCTGCAGCAAGCTTGCCCACTGTCGTATCGCCCAGCCCCCGCTTGGGCACATTGATAATACGCGTCAAGCTGATATCGTCATCGGGATTAGAGAGAAGGCGCAGATACGCCAGCAGATCCTTAATTTCCTTGCGGTCATAGAACTTGATCCCGCCGACAATCTGGTAAGGAATATCCGACTTAATCAGGATTTCTTCTATTACACGCGACTGGGCGTTGGTACGGTACAGGATGGCATGGTTCTGGTATGACTGCCCCTGCTTCACATTCTTGCTGATTTCTCCAGTTACAAAATAACCCTCGTCATGCTCAGAGTCGCCGCGGAAAACCTTGATCTTCGCGCCCTCCGCTGAATCCGTCCACAGCTTCTTGGGCTTGCGTCCGGTATTCAGCGCGATCACGCCGTTGGCGGCATTTAGAATATTGGAGGTGGAGCGGTAGTTCTGCTCCAGCAGAATCGTCTTCGCTTCGGGATAATCCTCTTCGAAATTCAGAATGTTCGTGATATCCGCCCCGCGCCAGCGGTAGATCGACTGGTCGCTGTCGCCGACCACACAAATGCGGTGATGGCTGTCCGCCAGCATCCGGCAGAGCATATACTGTGCCCTGTTCGTATCCTGATACTCATCGACATGGATGTATTTGAATTTCTTTTGGTAAAAATCCAGCACCTCCGGCACTTCCTTGAACAATTCAATCGTCTTCATAATCAAATCGTCAAAGTCCAGCGAGTTGTTGCTCTTCAGCCGCTTCTGGTACATCGTATATACTTTGGCCACGAGGCCTTCCAGATAATCGCCGATTTTCTGCTCATATTGCGCAGGTGTGATCAGTTCATTCTTGGCGGCACTAATCATGGCCTGGACAGCCTTGGGCTCAAACTTCTTCGTATCAATATTCAGATCCTTCATGCAGTTGCGGATGACAGACAATTGATCAGTAGAATCCAGGATAGAGAAGTTGGAAGTGAAACCAATCCGCTCGATATCCTTGCGCAGAATCCGCACACTCATCGAGTGAAAGGTGGATACCCAAATATCCCGGCCCTCGGGTCCTACCAGCTTGGAGACACGGTCCTGCATTTCCCGGGCGGCCTTGTTGGTGAAGGTTATCGCCAGAATCGCCCACGGCGGAGCTTTGCGGTTCGCAATCAGCCAGGCAATGCGGTGGGTAAGCACGCGCGTCTTACCGCTGCCCGCTCCGGCCATAATGAGCAAAGGGCCTTCAGTAGTTTCTACAGCCTGACGCTGTGGAGGATTAAGCCGGCTTACGGCATCCTGTATGTTAACAAGTTGCATGTGTGACATGCTCCTTTCTGAGATTACGAATTAAGCAGAAACGGCTTCGCCGTCCTTATATTTTACAATTCAATCTGCGGTGTTCTTTTCACCGCTTCTACGGTAAGCAGCGCCTGCTGCACATCCTGGTAGATCACATTGCCGACCACTACAGTATCACATAACGCAGCGGCCTGCTCCGCTTCCTCCACCCCTGTAATTCCCCCGCCATAAAAAAGCTGGCTGTGCTCCACAGTCTCTCTTACTGTGCGCACCGTATCCATATCGCCGAAGGTACCGCTATACTCCAGATAAACCACCGGCAGACTCATCAGCTTGTCCGCAATCTGCGCGTAAGCTGCTGCCCCTTCCCCGCTCAGCGAGCTGTCAGCCCCTGTAAGGCGGGCTACGGAAGAATCGCCGTTCAGTACGATGTAGCCTTCGGTTAGCAGCTGCTCCCACGGAATCAGACTCCCGTAGCGTTCAATCGCCCGGCGGTGATGGCCCAATATCCAATCGGTATCGGGGCTGTTCAGTACCATTGGAATCATATACAGATCAAATCCCGGCACAACGGCCACTAAATCCGAGATTTCCAAGGCACAGGGCAGCTCATATTGACGCACTCTGGCTAACAGAGCAACCGTATTTTCATAGGTCACTCCAGTGGAGCCTCCGACCAGTATCGCATCCGTTCCTGACAGGCAGACTGCCTCCAGCTCACGGTCCCCTAGCTCACGGTCCGGGTCCAGCTTAAATACATGCCTCCAGGACTGTATCTTTTGCCGCATTTCTATCATCTTCGTCCATCCTCATTATTCAACCGACTTTAATTCAGACACCCGCTGGCCCAGGCAAATATTTCATGCCAAAAACACTTCCCGCTGCCGCAAAAGCTGTATCTCTAGTCTATGTCAGCACAGAGGGGGTGTCAATTTAAAGAACGGAAAAATACGAACATTTTTTCGCCTTTTTCCGGGTTTTAACGAAGCCCCTTGAACGTGCTCAAGTCTTCCTCGGAAACAAAGTCTGTATAGAAGCCATCCACACCAAGACGCGAGAGCTTCACAATTTCGGCTTCATCATTCACCGTATTCACATAGACGCGGACTCCGGCCTTTTTCAGCTTTTGCACAAAGCTCTTGGTGGCCCGTTCGGACGGCATGGTGATATCCACACCGCGCTCTTTTGCAAAATCGATTACCTGCTCGTCGCTGTCCTGCGATTGGTAAAGGGTATACAGCACCTCCGGAAAAACATGCACCTTATTAATTACGTCCAGCATGTCCTGACTGTAAATCTGCGGAACCACCCGTTCCAGCAAAGCCGGATCACGGCGCTCCGCAGCCTCTGTTAGCAACGTAAACTGCTGTGTTACCAGCTCAGGCTTAATCTCTTTCGTATCCGTAACGATATAGGCATCCGGATAGGCCTGCAGGAGATCAAGGATTTTCTCAATATCCAGCGGAGAATAGATGTCCAGGATAGGGCTGTCCATAAACTGGGCATATTCCAGCACGGTGCCTTGTTTGGCGGCAGGCAGTACCGTCTGCTGTCCCAGCAGACGGCTCATATTCTTAGACCACTCATGGCGGGCAACCAGCTGATCATCGCTCGTAAGCATCAAATCGGCCTCAAACACACGGGTTCCCTGTTCATAATTGGCCACAAAAGCTTCAAGGGTATTCGTATACGCATGCCCATTGACGCCTCCCATAGCGTGGGCAACGATCCGGTGGGACTGAAAGCCGGCTGACGGCTCTTTATTCCGGTCATCCAGTGTGATCACCAGCAGAGAGAGCAAAGCGAAGATCATAACGACTGTGGCAATAATCCTTGTGTTTTTCATAGATGCGGTTTCCTTTCCATCACTTGGAGTAGAAACAAAAAGAAACGGCTGTGTCTTTCCCGGATTCAAGGAAGGCAACCGTTTCAGCAGTCTAGATTATTAGGAAACAACTATAAGCTCAGTAAGCATTTTTGAATCCATTACGGATGGTTTTGAAAATAATCCGGATATCGAACAGCAGCGACCAGTTCTCGATGTAGAAAATATCATGCTTGATCCGCTCTTCAATAGAGGTATCACCACGGAGCCCGTTGCTCTGTGCCCAGCCGGTAATTCCCGGACGCACATGATGCTTGACCATATATTTCGGAATTTCACCGCGGAACTGCTCCACGAAGTAGGGTCGTTCCGGACGGGGACCGACTACACTCATCTGGCCAAACAGCACATTGAAAAATTGCGGCAGCTCATCCAGGCTGGTCCTGCGGATAAAGGTACCGAACTTGGTCCGCCGGGGATCGACCGGAGTACTCCAGCCCGTATCTTCCACCCCTTCCTGCTGCATCTTCATAGAGCGGAACTTATACATCATGAAATTGCGCCGGTTCAGCCCCACCCGCTCCTGCTTGAAAATGACTGGACCCGGGGAAGTCAGACGCACACCCAGCGCCACAATCAGCATCACAGGTGACAACATAATAATGGCGAACAGCGAGAACAGAACATCAAAGGCGCGCTTGGCCAGCTTGTTGCCGGTCATGTCCAGCGGAATGTCACGGACATTGATCATCGGCATGCCGGCAAAATTATCAAAGTACGGCCGGGCCGGCAGATAATCGAAGAAATCGGGAATAATCAGCGTCCGCACCCCAGCCTTTTCACAGGCGGCAATAATGGCCGGATACTTGGAATGGGCATCCAGGGGAAGGGCTAGAATCACTTCGTCCACCGGCAGCATTTCCAGCATCCCGGACAGCTCATCCACAGTTCCCAGAATCGGCTTGTAACGCTTCGCTTCAATATCATCCCACGTATGGAAATCATCCAGAAAGCCGATGGTTTCATATCCCAGCTCCGGGTACTGCACCAGGTTGTTGTAAAATCTTTTACCCAACGTACCGGCACCTAGAATCAGGACAAACTGGCGGTTAAGGCCTTTTTCGCGCAGCGATTTCAGCATTTTCTTCAGCACATAGCGGTACAGCATAATTGAAAGGACGTTAAAACCCATATAGATCGCGAGGTATTGCCGGGATACGTCAATTTCCTTCAGGAAAAACATTAAGCCAAGCAGCATGAAGACAGCCATGATATGGACCTGGAAAATCTTAAGGAACTCATCGACGAAGCGCTTCTTGCGCTTGGGCAGGTACAGCGAAAGTATAATCCCAATTAGTACGGCAATACCGCCGTAGACAAAGCTCCAATAGGCATACGACTCTATGGGCAGCGTATTATACGATTCCAATAGACCGCTTCGGAATTTAAACCACCAAGCTGCCAAAAAGGACAGTTGTATCACTAAAAAATCGGCAACCATGTAGAGCTGTGTTAAAAACCTCTGGTTACGGCGAATCATAATCTCACCTCAGCATTCGATTCCGTTCTTGAACCCGCTTCTGCGGTATTTGTAAGAGTCTGCGCCGGGGATGGTGCAGTCCGGGGACGGATGAGGGCATTTCGCACCAGTGAGAGCACGAACTTCACGCCCACACCGGTATAGACCGCTCCATTTATCATACTATTGTACCGCTTGCTATAATGCTTGCGGTGAAATAAAATCATCGCCCGATGAAACTCATAGACGATCTTGAACGGCCTGCGCCGCGCGCTGCCGCCCTTCAAATGTATGATGGACGTCTTCGGATAATAATAGATTCCCCAGCCGGCCTCCTTAATCCGGAAGCACCAGTCCAAATCCTCACCGTACATAAAAAAGTCCTCATCCAATCCGCCCACCTGCTCAATCGTCTCCCGCCGCAGCAGCATAAACGCTCCGACCAGACAATCTACAGGATAATCCTGATCAGGATCAAGGTAACCTAACTGATAGCCATTGAATCTCGGCCGGTCCGGGAACAGCTTACTGAAGCCGAAAGCATAATAGAAGGAAGCGGAAGGCGTAGGGAATCCCCGCTTGCAGGCCTTATCCAGTGAACCATCCGGCAAAATCACCTTACAGCCCGAAGCTCCAAGATCCGGCCGGTCGTCCATAAAGGAGATCATCGTCTGCAGCGTGTCCTTCAACACGACCGTATCCGAATTCAGCAGCAGCACATACCGGCCTGAAGCCACCTCCATCCCCTGATTATTGCCACGGGCATACCCGACATTCTCAGAGTTGGCAATCAGCATCACACCGGGAAATTCCCGGCTGATCTTCTCAACCGAGTCATCCCGCGAGTTATTATCTATCAGAATAATTTCATAGACAAAATTAGTTTCCGAATCATATACCGACCTCAGACAGTCCATCGTCAGGCGGCATGTGTTGTAATTTAGCACAATAATACTGACATCTACACTCACTGCAATACGCTCCTGACAAATATAGTAATCTACCGACAATTATTATAACACAAAAACCTCCTTGATAGGCGCCGCCTGTTTGGGAGGTTTTTGCAGAGTGATTTGTTAGAAACTATATGTGCTAAACTTAAGTTTGTGCTATATAAACTGAACTTGTGATTTTTCTATTTGGATTAGTCGTGACTCCAGAGAATGCTTGGACTTCCGGCAGCTGTCCATCTGCAGATTTCTTGATTGTTACTGCTGTTCACGTAACTGCCAACCTTCACTACTAAAGTTATCTTTCCACTGCCTTGTTACCTTGGCTGGTTTTACCTGTTCTGAGGCTCTTAATCTTCGCCTGAATATACTTCCGTTTTTTCTTTAGATTCCGTCTCTGTGCCCAAAATGAGCCCCAGGCTTTAATTAACTTTGGTTCTTTTAGAAGCATATATCCATGTGCTGCGGCCTCGTAGGGCAGGGAGTAGAGCAAAGTCGAAAACAACGTGCGCGCAGGCTCGTTCTTATAGATCATTTTATAACGGTTAATATAGGAAATTCTCCGGATGAACATCGGCTTGCTGTCGCGGCCCGACGTTTTCCAGCCCCGCTCATGGTAGCCGACGGCCTCTGCATCGTAGTAGGCCAGCCAGCCAAATAGCTCTGCCCGCCAAGCCACATCCACATCTTCCTTATACGCAAAGAAGTCCGCATCAAAAAACTCGCCATTCACGCTGATATCCTCAATCATCCGGCGGGAATACATCGCAGCTGCACCAGACACCCCAAACACTATTCCGGATTCCGGCCACTGCGCAGCAGGCTCTCCGGCTCCACGGTCAAAGGCGCGCCGCGCCCGGTTCATCCGCAGTCCTGTACTGTCTACACGGGAGTGATCTGCTTTTAACAAAAGCTTGCCTGTGGCACTGCCGATCCGGGGGTTGGCCTCCATCCTCGCGATCAGACGGGAGATATAATCAGGTTCCAACGTCAGGTCCGGGTTAAGGACCAGCACATAATCTGTATTCGTAGCAGCTATGGCTTGATTGTGAGCGGGGGCGAAGCCGGTGTTGGTGTGGTTTCCCAAAAGAGTCAGTGAAGGAACATGTAGCTCCGACTTCAAGCTCCCCTCCGCTCCGGCTTCCTGCTGTTGAGCTGAAGGAGCTTGCGCTGTAAGTGTATCGCTGAACGCTCTCACCTTGCCCGCACAGCCATCTGCAGAGGCATTGTCTACGACGACGATCTGCTCGACGGGGTATTCCTGGGCATACACTGCCGTCAGACAATCCGCAATGTCATCTGCGCTGTTATAGGTCACGATATGTACGCTTACTGTTTTATTGCTGATATAGTTATTCATAAGTACCCTCAGTATCCTCGAATTCCGGCTTCTAACATCCTCCTCATTATATCGAAAACACGAACAAGCGGCTATGCCATCCTACGGGAGAATATCCCCTGATTCATTGCTACAACTCAGAAGATATTTTTCATTCTCTGCGGGGGCCGAGCCTCTTCTTGAGTAATACATACGCCCACAAAAAAACTCCCAACCCGCTAGTTGCGAGTCAGGAGCTTGCAGAATCATTTGTGATGGTAATTACTTCGCTCTAGCTTCAGTTACTTCAGCTCAAGCAAAAAGTCTCTCAGTCCTTCACGCCATGGCCGTATATCCTGAAAGCCGTTCGTGCGGATCGACAGGTGTTCCATTACAGAATAACGTGGACGCGGCGCCGGCCGTGGAAATTGCTCCGTCGCACATGGCTCCAGCTTTGCGGTAAACTTCAGCCCCAGGATATCCTCTGCTTCAGCGAAGATCGCCTGCGTGAACTCATACCAGGTACAGAACTCCGTATTCGAAGCATGGTATACGCCATACTTCTCGGTCTGAATCAGCTCAAGCAGAAAATTGGCTAAATCAACGGTGTAAGTAGGTGAACCCTTTTGGTCATCTACTACCTGCAGCAGCGGCTTCTCCTGCCCCAGTTTCAGCATGGTTTTGACAAAGTTGTTGCCATACTTGCCGTATACCCAGGAAGTACGCACAATGAAGAACTTGGAGGACAAAGACTGTACCAAGACTTCTCCAGCCCGCTTCGATTTACCGTAGATACTCTGTGGATCGGTATTATCATATTCATGGTAAGGCTGAGTGCCCATGCCGTCAAAAACATAATCTGTACTGATATACACGAGCTTCGCCCCTGCCTTCTCGGCAGCAAGCGCCACATTCCGGCTTCCGGTGGCATTAATCAAATACGCTGCATCTATGTCTGTCTCAGCGACATCTACCGCAGTATGAGCGGCACAGTGAATGACAGCATCCGGTGCGAATCCACCAATGATCTCCACACATTGATCCAGATCAGTAATGTCCATCTCCTGGCGGTCGCAGCCCAGTACTTCATGACCTTGTGCTTGAAGCAACAGCACCAAATCCTGGCCCAATTGCCCGGCTGAACCTGTAACAAGCACCTTCATCTTCGGCATTATAGTGAATCCCCCAGACGGCTGCCGTACTGGAGTGCTGCATATTTTTGGTACTCGCCGGATTGAATACGGGTCCACCATTCCTGGTTATTCAGATACCACTGGATCGTTTCCTTAATCCCCGTCTCAAAAGTATGCTTAGGCTTCCAGCCCAGCTCTCTCGTGATTTTAGTTGGATCAATGCCATAGCGGCGGTCATGGCCTGGACGGTCCTGAACATAGGTAATTAACGAGTCCGGTTTGCCCAGTTCCTGCAGCACCGTCTTTACAATATGCACATTCGTACGCTCATTGTTGCCGCCAATGTTGTACACCTCGCCAATCACACCTTCATGAATAACCAGATCAATCGCGCTGCAGTGATCCTCAACATACAGCCAGTCGCGGATATTCATTCCATCACCGTAGACCGGCAGCGCCTGATCCGCCAAAGCCCGCGAGATCATCAGCGGAATCAGCTTCTCAGGGAACTGGTAGGGACCGTAGTTATTGGAGCAGCGGGTGATATTCACCGGCAGACCAAAGGTCTCATGATAAGCACGCACCAGCAAATCCCCGCCCGCCTTGCTGGCGGAATACGGACTGTTCGGAGTAAGCGGCGTTTCTTCCGTAAACAGGCCAGTCGCCCCAAGTGTTCCATACACCTCATCTGTAGAGACCTGAACAAACTTGGTCACGTTATATTTTTTGGCCGCATCCAAAAGCACTTGCGTCCCCAGCACATTCGTCTTCACAAACACATCCGGCTCCAAAATACTCCGGTCCACATGCGACTCCGCCGCAAAGTTGACCACCACATCAACGCCTTGGCTGAACAGCGCATCCATCGCCTGTACATCCGTGATATCAGCCTTGGCAAACGTATAATTCGGATGATTCTCAATCGACTTCAAATTTTCCAGATTGCCTGCATACGTCAAAGCATCCACATTCAAAATTTGGTAATCCGGGTGCTGCTGCAGCATGTAAATTACAAAGTTGCTGCCGATGAAGCCGGCTCCGCCGGTAACTAGCAGTTTCATGTGTGTACCCACCTTTTATTCATTGAAATATAATGCCCATCATAATCGCTATATTAAAAAAATGGGCTTGGTGTCCATTACTGTTCAAAATTCAGTTCCGCATCCTTCAAAAGCGGATGACGCTGATCTTTATCCGATAACACCGGAGCAGACGCCGGCCAATCAATGCCAAGCGCCGGATCACTCCATAATATGCCGCGGTCATTCTCAGGGGAAGAATATTCGTCCACTTTGTATAAGACTTGGGTGGGGATACAGAATCCCAACAATAAATTATAAATTTATTTTGTTATAAAAATATACATGCAAAGTTAGTATATCAATGAAATGCAGGATACACCAGAGCTTGAAAGAAAAATTATTTTTTAGTAATAAATTGCTTAATCCATCACGTCCAATTTATAACATTTACCAAACCATTTAACTTGTCAAATAAAGGAGGTCAAAGTAAGATTAAATAGAATGAGGAATAGACTTAAAATACAAGTAAATAGAATAATAATATTTGATTATAGCTTTTAACGATCCCTTCTACACTTCCTATTTTACGGATGGTCTTATAAGTTTATTGCTAAGGAAGGGGGGCCAGCATCTATTGAAAACCAATATACCGAAAATCACTATAATACTATGTTCAATTATACAATTACATTTAGTTGAATGTTAATATATACTTAGCAAGCAATATCTGAATAGGAAGAGAAGGAGCGATAATCTTTTGGAAAGAAAAAGTGTTACACCAATTACTTTGGCACTCGTAATCCCCTGTTTTAATGAGGAGGATGTACTACCTGAAACTATTAAACGTCTAACGGTTATTTTAGATGAGTTAGTAAAATATAAAAATATCCATAGTGACAGCAAGATTATATTTGTAGATGATGGTAGTCGTGACAAAACGTGGGGTATTATTGAGGATGCAAATATATTCAATAAGTATGTACAGGGACTGAAATTAGCTCGAAATGCTGGTCATCAGAACGCTCTTTTAGCTGGATTGAATTATGCAAAGGATTTTTCTGATTGCGTTATCTCTATAGATGCCGACCTTCAAGACGACCTAGCTGTAATCCCCAAATTCATTGAAGAGTTTAATAATGGGAATGATATCGTTTATGGTGTTAGGAGAGGTAGGTCAACCGATACTTTTTTTAAACGGACTACTGCCCAAGGCTTCTATAAGTTAATGAATTCTATGGGAGTTAACATTATCTATAACCATGCTGACTATCGATTAATGAGCAAGCGGGTTTTAGAACATTTAGGAGAGTTCAAAGAAGTCAACCTCTTTTTAAGAGGACTCATTCCGCTTATTGGTTATAAATCTACTGAAGTATATTACGATCGAAATGAACGGTTTGCCGGAGAATCTAAATATCCTTTAAAGAAAATGTTAGCATTTGCGTTTGATGGAATAACCTCTTTTAGTGTAACTCCAATTCGTCTAATTTCTGCTATAGGCTTTTTAATGTTTCTTTTTAGTTTTTTTATGGCCATTTATATTATAATCAATAAGTTTTTGGGCCATACTTCTTCTGGTTGGTCTTCATTAATGATATCTATATGGTTTATAGGTGGTATTCAGCTTGTTGCTTTAGGCTTTATAGGTGAGTATATAGGAAAAATTTACAGAGAAGTAAAGGCTCGTCCTAAGTATTTTATTGAGAAGTCTACTCTTAATTTGCCGGATCAAAGAAACAAAGAAATAAAGGAACTTGTAGGCACAACAAACTAATATTTTTTAAAAGACTCCCATTCTTAGGAAAGGGAGTCTTTTAAAAGTTAACAGTTTTTTGGGGAATCCTTAAAAAATAAGTTCAATATTTTTAATATTTAGTACCGAATTATCTGGAGGATCAATTCTAACTGCACTAATCTCTGTGATTGCATCTGGGATTGTACAGTATATAACATTTTCACCAGACCGAATATTTTGAGTTCCGCTGAACACTTCACTATATTCTCCATTGGGTGGAAGTAAAAAAAGTTGCAGGTTTCCTTCAATATCAGAACTGAATTCTATTTTCACGAATTTATACGACTGATTTTGGGCATGTGGTGCAGTAGGAAAGGAAAAGTAAGGATCCTCGCCTCTAGAGAAAGCACCGAGTGTTCCAGTTATCTTCATTGCTAATTCAACATTATGTGTGTCAAAGTTCACAGAGCTTATTGCTAGTTTAATAGACTTATATTTCTCACCAAACGGTTGTATTTCTGAAATTTTCAATAGAGGTTTTCCTGTGCTACCCGAAAAATTAACTATTATCATATCCTCTTTTAAATCGATAGATCCCTTATGTGGCCACATAGGCATAGAGGCAGCTATCTGCTTAGCCCTCTCCTTCTGCACCTCGCTTGGAGATATGTACATATAACCCAATGATTGCATGAAGTCTCCGATTCTGAGTTGATTTCCCCCATCCCACTCAAAAAAAGAATATCCCAGTACTTCTTGTTTAATGATTCCATTCCTTATTCCTTGCTCATGTTTGCCCACATAAACAACAGGAAATGGGGGGGGGTCTCCTAGATCCATATTTGTGATTGCATACCCAATTTGATTAGCAAGTTTCACATCATCTTCATACCTTTGGTAATCACTATAGAATAATTGTGCAATAGAGTTTGCTTGGTAGAAAGAGATTATACATATTACAAAAATTATAAACATTCGATATTGAACTTTTCTAACAAGTATAAACAGAAACAAACATGCAGAAGATGTAAATAAAGGCCAAACAAGGTTTCCTCTAACTGGAACAGGAGATCCTGAAATAAAGTAGATTAAGAAGGGAATCAAGCAATAACCAATTAAAGTGAAAACGAGAATGCCAGCATTTCCTCTATCCTTATTTCTCAAAAACTTAACTAAGAAATAAGCAATTAAAAAAAGACTAATAAACATACTCGGTAAAAGCATTTTCGAACCATAAATCAGTTCTCCACTCATCAATTTTGAAAACGATGATAATAAACCTAGAATTATTTCACTGGTAGGTTTCTTGCCCCACATTATGAAATTTTCTATATATCCTGAGGAAGGTATAAAGAGTTGAACAATTTTATCTGCGATTTTATATAATGCTAAACTCACTCCTGAAACCAGTGTTATTTTAAGCAAAATATAGAAATACAACTTAAGATTTAATTTGGTTTTTGATTCTTCTAAGTGTAATATATATATAATTAGTTGTATAAAACACCCGATGATAAATACAGACAGAAAAGCTTGGTATATGGAGGTTGCGAATGAAACAAAAATTACTCCAAGCAGTAAAAATAATTTACTATTATTAGAAGAGATCGCCCATCTAGAAATAAAAATTGATGCGAGAGCAATAATTATCCAGCCTACGCCTAATTCAAAACTCATCATCGAAAAACCGATATTCTCGCTTAGAGCCGGAAAAGTGAGAAAAAGCAGAATAACTATACTGCCCGGAATATATTTCCCCTCTTTTCGAGGAGTTATGCTAGAAAAAGAATATGCCCATAATATTCCGGATAAAGAAAATAATGACACAGCTAGAAATGTACTAGTTATAGAATTTGTATTCCAAAAGTTAAAAAGTGTTTTTAAGATATCTATGCCAAACCGCCCTTGATTGCTCCAATTGTACTGATCACCAAGGGTCAAAGCAATCTCTTCGTCAATCGATAGTGTAAAATGTGTCATAGAAAACCCATAAGCAAATAATGAAACAAAAACAGATATATAAACAAGAAACATGTTGTTCTTGAAAAAATATAATATAGAAAAAAGTTCCTCTCTCATCGGACTATTTCCCGTCTTTATTTCATTCATCATTTAACTCCTTAGTGATTCATTTTATATTTGTGAATATTAAATATTTTATACATAAAAATTCAGTATCCTAACATTATCCATTCCTCGCTACTGGTTCTCCAATAGAAAAATCCTCTTTAATCCTTGTCAAGTGAGGACTGTAGGCAGGATCATTCTCTAATAAGTGAGACCATTTTTTCTTCATAAAATTAATCTCTTTTAAAAAACGCTCCTGCTTCTCTGGAGTATCCTCATGTCCTCTACTTTTTGATTCATAATGGTATAGCTTAACATGAGGTAACCAAAGATTTCTATATCCAGCGCTCCATACTTTTAGACAAAAATCCACGTCGTTAAAAGCTACTTGTAAGTCCTCTTCTAAGCCACCTACTGCAAGGAAGATATCTTTTTTTATCATTAAACACGCAGCAGTAACCGCCGTATAATTTGAAACGATTTTCAACCTGCGAAAGTAACCCGTATGTTCTGATGGGAAATATTTATGACTATGACCCGCAACGCCACCAATTCCCAGTATAACACCACCATGCTGTAATGTATTATCTGGATAGTACAGACAAGCTCCAACCGCTCCTATCTGAGGACGAATGGCTTGTCCTACCATTTCATCCAGCCACTCTTCTGTAATGATTTCAACATCATTGTTCAATAATAGCAATAAATCACCATCAGCCTTGGAAACACCAAAGTTATTCAAACTAGAATAATTAAAGGGGATGTCTAAAACAAACATTTTAAATCTCTCTTTTTCCAAGTCGGTCCAATATCGATACAACTCATGTACTGCCGGATCATTACTTCCGTTATCGATAATAATAATCTCAAAGTTTGAATACTTCGTTTTATTAAAAATAGAGTCTATACAATTCTTTACTATTTCGAAATTATTTTTTGAAGGAATAATAATAGAAACCTTAGGATTTCCTGTTGGTTTAAATCTTGTTAGATATACATTTGAATGATCATCAATAGACTCCACTTCGGCATCATACCCTCTTCTCTCTATCGCATCCTGCACAGCCTTTAGTCCAGCCATATGAGTATAATCTTTAGAAGAGCCACTGGAGGCCGTCGAACTTTGAATCGCCCGCCAATGATAGAGAATTTTAGGAATATGATAAATATTACTTGTGAGCTCTGAAATTCTTAACATAAGGTCAAAATCTTGACTCCCCTCATAACCGACGCGAAATCCCCCCACTTGGTCTACCAAACTTTTACGATAAAGTGATAGGTGGCAAGTATACATTTGGGATAACAATAAGTCGGGGGACCAATCCGGTTTAAAAAAGGGATCAAAACGATCGCCTTTTACAGAGAGTTTATCTTCATCGCTATAAATTATATCTGCTTCAGGGAAGCTGTTTAGTAATAATACATTTTCATACAATGCATTTAATGCTAGTTCATCATCATGATCAAGAAGAGCAATATACTCTCCTTCTGCTATTTCAAGAGCAGAGTTTGATGATTTTGAGATATGACCATTTTCATTTCTGAAAATCACTTTGATTCGCGGATCAAGTTCAACATACTCTTCTAGCACTCTCTTAATATATGTCTTGGTAGATGCATCATCAGAAATACACAATTCCCAATTAGGATAATACTGATCAATAACTGAATCAACACATTTTCTTAACCAAATTTCGTCAACATTATATACTGGGACAATGACAGATATTAATGGTTTGTAACTCAACGATTTAATTCTTTCTTTTATAACTAGCACATCTTTATCATTTAAGGCGTTATTTTCAATCCATACTTTGTAGTCATCGACACTACTACTATATTGACCAATGTTTTGTTTAGCAATTACCCATAACGCTTTCACACCTCGACTTCTATAAATCTTAATTGCTTTTCTCAATATATCTCCAGACTGTCTTACACTCAGTCCCCTTTGTGAACTATATTTCTTTATGGCACTTATAAAAACGGAAAGTCTGCTTACTTTACGAATTTTCAAATTTTCGAATGTAAAACTCACTTCTTTTTCACCAGGATCTATTCTGATTTTCTTAGCATCGTCAGCAATATAGATTAATAATTTTTTTTTATTTTCCCCTTTTGAAATCTCTCCAATTATAGCACTTCTATCCTCACTGAACCCATCCCCATTATCCCAGTAAATCTTAAGCGGGATATTCTCTTCAGAGACAGACTCCCAAAACAATTCATTCCAACCGCTAATAACAGGACCCTCCACAATAAAATAAGGGTCTGACCCCACCGAGGACCACTGCTTTTCATTACCAAATAAGTCATTAGTGGGTATCAAGTTCAATTTACTTCTAAATCCAAATGTACCGATTATTAAGTAAAAGAATTTTTTTATACTATAAAACAAAAAGTGCACCTACTTTCTTATTATTCCCCAGTTTTATTTCCCGAAAAATTTTTTAAGCTTCGTTAAGTATATCCAACCTTTGGATGAATAAATAGCATTTAGTTCATTATTATATTTTTCATTGGATTGTTGTATCTTAATCAGTTCCTGATGTAATTCTTCTGTCTTTTCTTGATATAAATTATTAGAACGCTCGTAATTATTAATTGTAGACATCAGATCTTTATTTTCACTTTCTAATATATCTATACGTTTTGAAGATTGTTCACTGATTAGTTGCATTTCCCCCTCAATATTCTCTTCTTTTTCTTTGGCTTCCTTTAATAGTTCTCTAACTGCATGTATTTCCTTCATATTAGCCTCATCTTTTAATTTAGCTTTCGCCAATTGCTTATCAAAATGTCCTATTGCAGAAATAAGAGCCTCATCTTTTGATAAAGAAATAAGATCGAAACTAAAACTTTTTACGGATAATTGCGAAGCAAAATTCAATATAACAAATGGGTCGTCGTTTAAAAAAACAAATGTATCTTCAAATCTCAAATCCCAGTTTCCATTCATTGATAATTCTTCCATAGAAATAAGATCACCATCACCGTGGGTAGCAGTTAAACGAATGTTATTAATTTCGAATGTCCCCATATAATTTGAAGGATCTATTCGTAGCGCTTTGAGCATACCAGGCTCAAATTCTATATTAATATGCTGTCTATTATTTTGCAGTTCAATTTTTATACTTTTTAATTCCGAGTAACCGTTTCCTTCATCCATAAAAATCTGCACAAAATCTTTTGGAGCATTATCATCCTCACTAATATTAAGATTAGCTAGCACATAAAAACGTTCTTCTAAAACCCCCAGCATAAAAGAATGCTGTTCTCTGAGTTGCTCATTCGTTTGAATTGAGGGGAGTGAGATTAAATCTCTTTTTTTAGTCCCAACACAAATCTTCCTATACGAATTTTCCACAAAATCATTATCGAACATGTATTGATTATAGAATCTATCAATTTCATTTCTGTATATACCTAATCTGGAATTTTGTGCAGCAATAAAATGGATTGTCATCATTTTTTCCCATATTTCCAAACTCCCGTGGCTCATTATCGTATAGTTGATACCTCTCGAATCCAAATAAGCTGAAAGTTTTTTCAAATCTGGCAATCCATTAACCATATGTTCTTCCAACCAGATGAAATCTTTATTGAAAATAGACTTGTAAACAGCATTTACTCTTCTTTCTGCTTCAACAACCTTACTTGAATGAAAAGGGGCAGTAATCACAAAAAATTCAGAACTCACTCTGTGAATTTCACTTATAAACTTCTCTCGGTTTTCTTCAGCAATGTGCTCAAACACATCCAGTGCAACAACAATGTCATAATATCCATCTGAAAAACCCATTGCTGTTGCATCCCCTAAAATATACTTAGGATTGTCCTTTAAACTATCTGGCAGTTGGATATCAAGATAAGTTATTTGATCAAGTGGTAAAAATTTCTCCAAATTCTGGTGCTCATTAGCTCCCACTTCTAAAATGTTGAATGTCTGACCACTACCTCTCAAAGAGTTAATTATATTTGTAACGTTGTTATACCGTTGATATTGATCAAAGAGAATATCGATCATTTGAGCACCTCCCAGTTATGCTTAATGTATACTAACCCTTCAGAAAAATACTTATTGGTGATAACAAAAGATACTGCATTTTCTTTATAATGAATATTAACAATTCCTTCATTGTTAAAAAGTCCTACATCTAAACAAAATGTACCGCCAAGTAGAGGGAGTTGAGGTATACAATAATTCACTTTATGTCTGCCCAATCTATTTGGTATAGAAACTTTTTCCAGAAAGGTATTAGGGCCAAATATATAATCACGGTTCGGAGTATAAATAGCCGCGCCTAATAATAAATCTTCTATTATCTCTTCGTAGATCTCATATTCTATCTCTACTATTACCTCTTCAAATGTCCTAAATGAAGTTTTATTTATTTTAACATCCGTGATAAGTCCTAATACATCTGGATTCGCAGGCAAAACAAAATCCGAATCCATTTGAAGAACAGCCTCTGGTAATTGATTTTCAATTTCCCTTTCCGCTATTTCCACATCGTTTCTCATGAAGTCTTCGTATAAGTCTACGATTTCACTAGAGTCGCCTTGAGCTGCTACCTTTCCATCTTTAATCCAAACAGCTTTATTACAAAATCTTTTAACTTGTTCAGATGCATGCGATACAAACAGTATTGTTGTTCCACTTTTTTTCAATTCTTTCATTTTATCTATACATTTTGTCTGAAACCTGGTATCTCCTACAGCCAATGCTTCGTCAACTATTAATATATCAGGTTCAACGTTTATAGAAACTGCAAATGCCAGTCTTGCAAACATCCCGCTGGAGTAGAGCTTGACTGGCTGATTAATAAAATTACCTATATCTGCAAATTCTATAACTGATTCTATTTTCTCTTCCATTTTTTCTCTGCTATATCCCATCATAAGTCCATTTAAGTAAATATTTTCTTTTCCTGTATATTCAGGGTTAAATCCTGCTCCTAACTCTAGAATAGCTGATATTTTACCGTCAATATTTACGGTCCCACTGGTAGGAGTTAATACCCCTGTAATTATCTTCAATAGAGTAGATTTGCCTGATCCATTCCTCCCTAATATCCCAATGGCATCTCCCTTTTCCACTGAAAGTGTTATTCCATTTAACGCAACGAATTCTTTATGATAGTTTTTTTTAAAAGGATGTATTGCTTCTTTAAATCGATCTGCAGGTTTATTATAAAGTTTATAACTCTTAACTATATTATTAATTTCAATTATTCTGTCCATTAATTAACACTCCTATAGCACATCAGAAAAATGCGGTTTTAGTTTCCTAAATGTTTTAAGACCTACAGTAAACATCACAAGACAAAACAACCAGAAGTAAGCCGTCTGATATGGACGATTGAAAAACATAATATGATCGACCAAGGAGTCTCTATAACCCTGGACGATATAATACATTGGATTCAGTTTGAAAATTCTAGCCCAAGTGTCAGAGAGCATACTTACAGACCATCCAATAGGCGTAAACCAAAATCCCATTTGAAGTATAACCGCAATGATTTGATTCAAGTCTCTAAAGAATAGAAAGATAGCTGAAGTAAAAAAAGATATTGAAACAGCAAGCACAACTAAACATACCAAATAGTATAATAATTGAAAACTAAATAACGTTGGGAAACGGCCATAACCCGCATACACTATAAAGATAAAAACTATAAAAAATAATTGAACAAAAAACGCAGACATTATTTTGACAATAGGTAATAATTCGATCTTAAATACTACTTTTTTCACAAGATAGCTGTATTCAGTAAATACATTCGTTGCACTCGATAGAGCGTCGGAGAAGAAAAACCATGGAATGATACCAGCGATAAACCAGATAATAAATGGCACATCCCCAACATCACCATTTCGTAGTCCAACCTGAAATACGAACCAGTAGGTGGCTATAGTCAACAAAGGGTTAATGAATCCCCATAAAATACCTAGATAAGAAGAAGCATATTTTGTTTTGAAGTCGTTTTTCGCTAAATTTAATATTAACTCTCTATTCCTCATAAAATCTTTTATTAATCGTAATGAATCTTTGATATATCTGAGTATAAAATAAACGGAAATTGCAGTTAAAAAAGCCAGAGTTACAGCAACTCCATTAAAGCTCCATTTCGATTTCAATTGGGCTTCTTGTATGAATTTACTTGCATCAAAAAATAGAAATGGATCATTGCCAGTTGATTGTAACGAAATGCGTGCCACTTTATCGTCAATAATCTTTATTGACATTTGATTGAACGTTGGATTAGCTTTATCTAAATTCACCTTTACATCCGTATTTCTTCGAATAAAAACCTCTTTAATATCAACCTGATTTTTTGCGCTACCAGTATCAAGTCTAATATAACGGCTCTGTTCAGGAATCAGAAATTTTAAATCTTGCCAACTTTGAGTATTGTTGTAATTTATAGTACTGGAATTCTCTTCTTTCCATTCATTATTAGTATTTGAAAAAAAGAGTTGGAACTTGATAGGAACGTCCGCTCTTACCTTCATTTGAACATACGTCTTGACGTTTTCTTTAGAGTATAGGTTTATAAAGTGATAGGACATCATTAAAACAATAATTGAACAAATTAACAACAGAATGCGTTTTACTGCTTTCATTTTAGTACTTCTCCTAACTACTGATTAGTCTTAATTTAGTTATAACTTCGTATTAGACCACCAAGTCAAATAACATTCTTTCATTTTATTTTTATGTATTCAGCAATTCAAGTGGGATTAATTGACGAAATCGCCGATTCATTAATCAATTCTAAATTATCCCCTCCTAATAACAAAAACAAGTTAATGTTATCACACAAAGCGATTGGTTTACAGTAGCTTGCCCCATAGCGTTTACAGATATGTAAAAATATCTTCGTGAAAATTCTATAAGGAACTTAAGAATATAAAGACTTTTTCTGTTTGAGAACAGTATTGCTGAGTAAAAATGGACAGGCTGCAATAATTCAGAGTAAAATGAGTATAGTTTTCTATAGCCACACCGTCCACATAAACAGCATCAGTCATTATATCATTACTCAGAATAAAGGGAGAGTTGGAATAAACAATGAAGGGCATTATCTTAGCGGGTGGCAGTGGAACTCGACTGTACCCCTTAACCATGGTTACCAGCAAGCAGTTACTTCCAATTTACGACAAACCTATGATTTATTATCCTTTGTCTACCTTAATGTTAGCAGGCATTAAAGAAATCCTTATTATCTCTACTCCTGAGGACACTCCTAGATTTTCCAATTTACTCGGGGATGGATCACAGTTTGGAATTACACTCGAATATATTATTCAACCTAGCCCAGACGGTTTGGCACAAGCCTTTATTTTAGGTGAATCTTTTATTGGTGATGATTCGGTAGCAATGATTCTCGGAGACAATATTTATTATGGAAACGGAATTCGTAAAATGTTACAGCGTGCGTCCAGCAAGGATGCGGGCGCAACTGTATTCGGCTATCATGTACAAGATCCGGAGCGGTTTGGCGTGGTTGAGTTTAATGAGGAGGGCAAGGTACTCAGTGTAGAGGAGAAACCTAATAAGCCTAAATCAAACTATGCCGTGACAGGTTTATACTTTTACGATAACCGTGTAGTGGAAATCGCCAAAAACGTAAAGCCATCCGTTCGTGGGGAACTTGAAATTACTTCAGTAAATGAAGCCTATCTTGAACTCGGGCAGTTGGATGTTGAACTTCTTGGCCGCGGTTTCACTTGGCTAGACACGGGAACACATCAGAGTTTAGTTGACGCCACCAACTTTGTAAGAACGATAGAAGATCACCAAGGGATTAAGATTGCAGCCCTTGAAGAGATTGCATATATTAATGGATGGATTACTAAAGAACATCTATGGGATTGTGGGCAAAAGTTGAGTAAAACGGGCTATGGGCAATATCTTATGAAAGTAGCCACTGGCAAGATTCAATACTAATTACAGAAAGTGTGAGAACAATGAAATTCACTGAAACTGAGTTGAAAGATGTGTGGGTAATCGAACCACAAGTTTTTGGTGATCACCGTGGTTGGTTCATGGAGACATACAGCGAGAGCAAGTTTAAAGATCAGGGAATATCGCTTGATTTTGTACAGGACAATCAATCCTTCTCGGAAACTAAAGGAACACTCCGTGGTTTGCATTTTCAGCTAAATCCAAAAGCGCAAAGCAAGCTTATTCGATGCACAAAAGGAGTTATTTTTGATGTTGCTGTCGATATCCGCAAAGGAAGTCCTAATTACGGACAATGGTTCGGGATTGAACTGTCCGCCGAAAACAAAAAACAACTTCTTATCCCTAAGGGTTTCGCTCACGGTTTTATGACTTTAACCGAGAATGTAGAGGTACAGTATAAGTGTGATGAGCTGTATGCTCCAGAGTGTGACGGAGGAATTCTGTGGAATGATCCTTCGATAGGAATTAAGTGGCCTATCGATATAGTGCCAGTGTTATCCGCAAAAGATGAAACAGCGCCGCTTTTAAAGGATGCAAATTTAAATTTCACATATTAATTACACTGTATAAATGCTATGAATTCCAATGAAATTGGCCTAAGAACTCATTGTTTCTAATGAAACAGTAAGTTTTTAGGCCAACTATATTTACGAGATTATATACATCTCTTTCTCTACATATTACCTAAAGTTAATAAGTGGTCGTGCACCCTACGAATATGCTAAAATATTTTCGTACCTTCAGGAAAAGGAGATTAAAACGTGTCGAAACCAGTATACGGTAAAAATGCTGTGCAGTCGAGAAATGTTGAAAAGATATCCAGCCCGGTGTGGGCGTTGGTTGTTGCTTTTATTGTGTTTTTGGTGTGGACCCCATTTCAGGTTGGATTGTTTAATGGGCAGCAGATCGACTATGAAAAGCCGATTTATGTGTCTTGTCTGCTCAGCGGCCTAATGCTGCTGGTCTGGATCGGCTTGTACTATAAGAAGTTCAAGCTAGAGGAGCAGCGTGACCTGCTGGCTGTGGCTTCGCTGCTGCTGCCGATAACTTATGCTCTGTCGCTATTTGGCGCTGCTTCGCATTATATGGCGATGAACATTCTCTTTATTCAGAGTATGTATATTGCAGTATTCATTATAGCGTTATATTTGCTGAAGCAAAAGCAACTAAATGTTGTCATTCAAAATGCCGTATTGGCCGTTGCCTATTTTATCGTGGGCTTTGGCTTGCTGAACTGGCTGGGCGCCTGGAAATTTGCCGGTGGACTGGTTGGCTGGTTCTCCGATACGGTGCGCGGCGGTAAATATTTGGATGCGGTTATGACCGACTCCAACGGTTTGCGGCTGACTTCGATTTTTCAATATGCGAATACATACGCAGCTTTCCTGATGGCTTTTCTGTTCGTAGCTGTCTTTGCACTGGTTCGCTCCAAAAAATGGTACGGGACGCTGACTCACGGATTCATGCTCGTACCAATCATTGTTTCCTTGCTGCTGACCTTGTCCCGCGGGGGACTAGTTATGCTGCCCGTAGTCTTTATTCTGCTCCTGCTGTCTCTGAAGCCTGTGAAGCAGATTCTCTGGATTCTCCATCTAGGAATTGCCGGTCTCGCCTCGCTTGCGATTGCAAGCCCGGTGACCAATCTTGGGACTGAACTGAGCACGGCCTTTAGCTCTTCTGCTGCTCTTAAAGGCTGGGCTTATCTGCTTGGCGCCTCCGCGATTGTTGCCGCGTGCGGGTGGATCATTCAGCGTTTTGTGGAACCTTGGCTGCAAAATAAACTGGAGAGCTGGGAATCGCGCAAGCTTGCAGGGCTGTGGCTGCCGCTCCTTTCGGTTGTACTGGTCGCCGTAGCCGCATTTCTGCTGATCGGGACAAGCGCACGTACCATTCTCCCCGCTAACATGGAGACACGGCTGGAGAACATCAACTTCAAGCAGCACAGTGTACTGGAACGTATTACTTTTTATAAAGATGCTATGAAAGTCGTGAAGGATTATCCCATTATTGGCGCCGGGGGTGGAGGCTGGGCTTCGCTCTATGAGCATTACCAGGACTACCCGTATACAAGCCGCCAGGCGCATAACTTCTTCCTGCAATATTTGATCGAAGTCGGAATTGTCGGATTTGTTGTCTTCATGGGCTTTATCGGCTACATTTTCTATAAATACATTCGTGGATACCTTAAACGGGACAAAAATGAATTTGATAATGGATTTATATTCTACATCATTGCTTTGTCGATTCTTGTTCACAGCATACTGGACTTCAATCTCAGTTATGCCTTTATGGGAATTCTGGTGTTTATCGGCCTTGCCGGAATGGGCGCCGCCATGGACAGCAAACCGCTGCGCCGGAACTGGAATAAGCCAGGTATACGTTACGGTTACCTTGCAGTCCTGGCTATCGGTATAATTTTCATGTTCTTCCTGTCGGTCAGTGCGATCGGCTCAAGCAATTCTGTAATGAAAGCTAAGCGGTTGATCGGTGTAAGCCAGTCCTATGAGGAGCTCAAGGCACCTTTGATAGCAACTCTAAAAGATCGCCCTTACCATCCGGAAGCAGCGGCATATCTCGCCTCTATGGATCATCAGGTTTTTAATCAAACTAAAGATGAGCAGTACTTGAACGAAGCGTTCAGCGTGCTGAACCGTGCGCTCAAGTACGAACCTAATAATAAGATTCTGCTCACTCTACTCGCTTCCTCGTATGATTTGAAGGGGCAAAACGATCTCGCCTTCGCCGTCTATCGGGATAACGCAGATAAGTTCAACTGGGATATTGAATGGTACGAATCTTTGATCAGCCGCTCCCAGGCGTTAGCACGTGCGGCAAATGCCGAAAAAGATGAAGCTAAAAAGCAGGAATACCTGACCATTGGTCTGGATGCCTATAAACATGTAACTGATGGTGTAGAACATTTGAAAACTCTGCCTCCAGAGCAGCTGCAGGGCCGGGCATTCTCAGTAACACCAACGATTGCCCTGAATGCCGGTAAAATGCAGCAGATGGCAGGACAAAATGAGGAAGCGGCAGCAACCTTAAAGCTTGGACTTGGCGATGTTTATACGGATGTCGTAAACAGTGGAACGCTCTGGGATACGAACTGGTACAGCTCGCTCATTGCCCGCTCGTATGAGCTGGCTCAGCAGGCCTTCACCCAGCAGGATGCCACCAGTAAAACAACTTACCTAAATGTCGGTCTTAGCGCTTATAATCAGGTGCAGGCTGACTTACAAGTCCAATCGCTTGCCATTCCTCCGGCAATTGCGCTGAACGCAGGCAGAATCCAGCTGATGTCCGGTCAGATTCCAGCCGCTTCAGAGACCTTAAAGCTTGGGCTGAGCGGAGATTATAACGATGCCACTAACCGTGAGATGGCCCGCTGGTATCTGGCAGCCTTAAAGAAGGCTGGGCTTGATCAAGATCAACCAGTCTACGACAAGCTGATTGCCGCAGATCCTGCGGAAGCCGCTCAGATAGATGCTATTGTGAATACGCAGTACTAATCAAATAGGCTGGTCAAGCAGAAACGGCTATGCCGTCCTTAAAAAGGACGGTATCGTTTCAGCGAGAAATCTAAGGTTGATTTATTGCGTGAAGCATATAATTTTATATATTTAAACAAAAAAGGTGTCGTCCTCTGAGGAGGATGGCACCTTTTTGCGAGAGATAAGGGAAAGGTATTATTACTTCTGATCTGTAGATTTAATGGCCGGATTAAAATCAGAAGAGCGCCCTGCGGACTGAGTTCAACGGGGCGCTTAATTCTCTTGATAATTACTGAAAGCTGTCAGGTCAGCCTGCCTACCTCGACGCTTTCTGCGTTTCGCTGTCGATCACCTCTTTGAGGTAATCAAGCAGGCCTTCCTTGAGCTCCTCATGCTGGAGGGCATAATGAATGGTCGTCTGGATAAAACCCATTTTCTCGCCGACGTCATGGCGTCTGCCTTCGAAATCATAAGCAATAATGCGTTCCACTTCACTTAAACGGGAGATGGCGTCGGTCAGCTGGATTTCCCCGCCAACACCTACCTGCTGCTCCTCCAGCATGTCAAAAATACGCGGAGTCAGAATATACCGGCCCAGGATCGCGAGGTTGGATGGCGCCTCTTCTCTCTTTGGCTTTTCTACCAGTCGGTTGGCCTTATATACCCGCTCAGCCAGTTCCGTACCATCTACCAGACCGTAGCGGGAGACTTCCTCCCAGGGCACCTGCTGAACTCCGACAATAGACGACTTGTATTGGTCGTATATTTCAATCATCTGCTTAAGACATGGCTTGTCCGCTTGGACAATGTCATCCCCGAGCAGTACGGCAAACGGCTCATTGCCAATAAATTTGCGGGCACACCAGATAGCGTGTCCCAGCCCTCTTGGTTCCTTTTGGCGGATGTAGTGAATGTCAGCCATTTCAGAGGATTTGCGTACAGACTCCAGCAGCTCCCATTTCTGCTTCTCCGCCAGATTAAATTCCAGCTCGAACGAATTGTCGAAATGATCTTCGATCGCCCGTTTGCCTTTACCCGTTACGATGATGATATCCTCAATGCCGGAAGCAACGGCCTCCTCAACAATATATTGGATGGTAGGCTTGTCTACTATCGGGAGCATTTCTTTGGGCATTGCTTTGGTCGCGGGCAGAAAGCGGGTACCCAGACCGGCCGCGGGAATAATAGCCTTACGGATCTTCATGACAGGACTCCTTCAATAATCTTCTCTCATTTTCATTCTAGCGCTAAAGGAAAATGGCATATTTGCTTTAATTATAGCAGTTCTGGTTTGATTTTGGCAGTGTGGTTATTGGAGAAAGCAGGCCTATATTACGAAAAAAAGCCAGTGCGCTGAGAGCTTTGCAATCTCTTCAGTCACACTGGCTTAAGTAATTTAAATTAAGCTATAAACAGCCCATAACAACAGAACTAGGCCTCAGGCTCTTCAGAACCAGTTGGGTCCGCATCCAACCGGGCAAAAGCGGGATCACGGTTATTCTGTCTGCTGTAAGCTCTACTGACAATCCAACCGTTTCCGGCTTACTTTGCATTTACCAGTTGTCCGCGAGTCACTCCGAGCTGGTTGGTGGCTTTCAGGCTTTTCCATACCTGTGTGCCGGAAATCTCTCCGCGCAGCGCACGGCTGTAAAGGCTAATGACCTCTTCAACCTGCTCCGGGGTTTCTTCTAAAAACTCGACGCGGAATGAGTTCACGCCCAGCTCCCGGAAATTATTCAAGTATTCCGCGCCGGATTGTTCGACCGCATTGTAGACGGTATTGCGGCAGCCTTCGTCTACACGGACAGGATGAGCCATTCCGATACGGTCCTGCAGGGAAGCACGCTGCTCCTCGCACGGGCGTCCGCAGTTCGTATAGTCTGTGCCTTCGCTCATGAAGGTGCAGTAGACGCAGTGCTCTGTGTGGAACATCGGCAGATGCTGATGAATCACGACCTCTATACGCGAGGTATCGCTGTGTTCCAGCAGATCGACCATCTGCTGGATGTTCAGGTCATAGGACGGTGTAATTCTGTCACAGCCCGCCTCCAGGAACAAATCCACTGCCCGGTGGTTCGCGATATTCAGGGAGAAGTCGCCGATCAGGCGCGGATGCACGGCATCCGGCTGCTCCATGCGGCGCTTCAAGTAGTAATAGAGCGCACCTGTATTGCGCACCAGGACAGCATCCGGCTGCAGGCGCAGGATGTTGGCATGGTAGCCGTTCTCGCCGGGCATATGAATGCGCGGCGTGGCCAGCGCAATGCTGGCCCCAGCAGCCCGTACAGCGTCCACCGCTGCCGGGAACTGCTTAATGAATTCGAAATCGGCGTAAATGTTCGTTACGCCGGCTTCGAGGGCAGCCTGCACCTGCGGCAGGCTGCGGCACAGCGCGGTAAGCTCCGCTTCACCGCCGCGCGCACCCGCACCATCCCTCACATCCGGGATGGTGCTCCCTGCGGCGCCCCTGCGGGAGGCGCCGCCGTAAACCTCTACCTCCCGTTTCACGTATACGGGAGGTTTGGGGCGCTCGCCCGCAAGCAGCTCCACCGCCTGGCGGCGGATGCTGTTCAGCTCGCGCATGGGCACGATCACGTCGCCTTCCAGATGCGACTCCAGCGCCTCCAGCTGGAATACGGTCCCGCCCAGGCGGCCGAATTGCTCTTCCAGCAGGGCGGCATCCATCGGACGCTTCTGCGCAGCTTCCAGCAGCAGCTCCGAGTCCACACGGACGGTAACGTTCTTCTGAACGTCCGTCCACCAGGTGGCCAGCGGCTCGCCGGCGCGCCCCTCGACCTTCACCTGCACCGGGAAGACCCGATAGGGCTTCTCGGTTTCATAGGTCTGGCGCAGCGCCTTATCCAGCGCCGGGTCATTGGTCTTCCAGATGCGGTCGCCGACATGCAGGCGGCGCAGGTCTACGTCGTTGCGGCCAGGAACAATGTCAATGATCCACCCTTCTCCGGCCTCGCCCTCAAGCTTCACGCCTTTGCGGCGCAGATCGTAGACGCGGCCGCCTTCTTCTTTCTTCGTCGGATCACCGGCATCAAATACAATGCCATCCCCGCGCTTCAGGGGAGCATGAATCCGGCATACGACGCCGTCACGCAGAATCTGTTCGACAGTCCCCATATAGACGCCCCGGCTTTTTGGAAAGGTGCCGTCAACGAGTTTTTTATTGTTCGTTCCTTCGAGGAACCCGTGCGTGAAGCCGCGGGAGAAGCTCTGCTGCAGTTCGCGGATATCTTCCTTGGGCGCCGGGGACCAATTTCCGTCAAAATACCGGTCAATCGCCTTACGGTACTTACTGACCACGTTCGCTACATATTCCGGGCTTTTGAGGCGGCCTTCAATTTTGAAGGAAGTTACCCCTGCCTCGATCAGCTCCGGCATCAGATCAATCGCCGCCAGATCCTTAGGCGACAGCAGATAGGTGACATCGCCCATCGGCTTGACTTCACCATCCACCATGAGGTCATACGGCAGACGGCAGGCCTGCGCACATTCCCCCCGGTTGGCGGAGCGTCCGCCCCACATTTCCGAGGTCAGACACTGGCCCGAATAGGAGACACACAGCGCACCATGCACAAAAACCTCCATCGGCAGGCGCGCCTGCTCTCCGATCGTACGAATCTGCTTCAGGTTATTCTCGCGGCCAAGCACTACGCGCTCCAGCCCCCAAGGCTTCGTGAACTCCACCGCTTCCGGTGAAGTAATTGTCATTTGGGTAGAACCGTGGATCGGGAAGTCCGGGGAAATCTCGCGGATCAGTTTAACCAGCCCCAAATCCTGCACAATGACTGCATCCACACCTGCATCCACGCAGGCATCGATTAGCTCTTTAGCCTCTGCCAGTTCATTTTCAAACACCAGTATATTAAAGGTCAGGAAGCCCTTCACACCATAGCTGTGCAGAAACGCCATAATCTCCGGCAGCTCGTCCATGCGGAAGTTGTTCGCTCTCGCCCTTGCATTAAACTTCTCTACGCCAAAAAAGACAGCGTCCGCCCCGTTCGCCACCGCCGCACGCATGCAGTCCCAGTCACCGGCCGGAGCCAGCAGCTCCACGTCTTCTCTGCGTATTTCTTTCTCGTTCATTTATATCCTCCCAAACCGCCTTGCCGGCGGGTCATTTACAGCTTTTTAACTTATTAATTGTATCAAATATCACATCTGCGCGCCATTGATTTGCCAAGATTTATATGGATTGCGGGGCGTCAAATCGGCCGGACACCGAATTGTGGACATTTTGCCGCCAGATGTTTAGGAGGGGGTTATAGAAAGCCCCGGTTTAAAGAATAGCTGAACTTCTCTCTGTCCATGTCTTCCACATGGCTCTGATAGCCGTCACATTCCAGTCCGAATCTGCCATAAGGCGGAAGGAACGCAAAGTCGAGAAATTGCGATTTCCGGTTCCAATCGTACACCTCATACTCTGGATGCAGATGATCCAAGTTCCCGAACAACGGCCACCATACATTTTCCAGCAGCAGCTTCTCCGCATATTGATGCCCTCTGGCCAGCCGTCCCTGCCGTTCACCCGTTCTTAAGCTTAAATGCCGCTCTACTAATGCTTCATGTTCCTTCTCAAAATTTCCACCCCTTAACCTCTCCCCCTTTTAAGATAAAAAAAGAACGCCCCAAGCTGCCAAAATGGCAATGGGACGTTCTTTGTCTGGCCCAATTGTACATCTGCACAGATCCATACTTTCCTCTGTACTCCCGAAGCCCTCTGCGTTCGGTACTCTCCCTAACTATCCCCTACTCGCCTCCCGCAAGCCGGAACGACTTCAGCGTCTTCTCCAGATCAGCCTGCTGTACAGCAGTTGCGTTGGCGTCGTTCAGGGTTACGGTGAGGGTATAGACCAGATCATTATTACCAAAAACCACTTGCTGCGTTTGCACAGGGATGCTGCCTTTAGTCTGGCGGACAGTCAGCAGGGTAGCAGGAACTCCGGCAAAGGTGGTTTCCTCTACCTTGATGAGCTGCGGGCCTTTAGGGTCATTTTTGCTGTTCTTGTAATAGCTCTGCAGCAAGCCCACGGCATAGTCCACTGAACCCTCCGGACTCGTATTGATCAGAAAACGCCCGCCGGTGAAGCGGTACTCCACGGTCTGGGTCTCAAAAACATCCTGATAAGGTGTCCACAGCCGTGGAATATCGATGCTGTAGCCGTAGGTTTTGGAGCTTTTGGTTACAGCCTGGCTGCGGAGCGCCGGATAATCCTCCGTCTCCAGCTTGCCGAAATTCTCCTTGACCCGGTCAAAATCAATATCTATCGAGCTTAAGATCGTCTGGAACCTCGCCTTATCCTCGTCCTGCCCCGCCGCTGCCAGATATTCCACGTAGTAGCGGTACCCGGATTTTTGCAGCAGGATCTGATATTTGGTGCTCCAGCCGCTGCCTGGATTCAGCCTTGTTTCTTTTACGAGCGCCGGTTCACCGGAAACTTCCGCCTTTACAGCGTCCTGTATGGCGTAGGCGCCGGTCACATAGGTGTCTTTTATCTGCGAATCCAGATCTTTGCTCCAGCTCTCCAGCGTAGACCCTGACGGGACGGAAGTGACCTTTGCCCGCAGATAGCTTCCTTCTGTACTCTCATAGTTCAGGTGCTGGTCATCCATACTCCAATCCGCAGGCACCTGCAGCGATAAGCCATAATCGTCGTTGTAGCCTTCGCGCAATCCGTTTTTGACTGTTGAAAGGTCGCGGATGCTTTTGTCCCCGGCGTTGAATGAGGGTTGGAATGAGTTCAGCAGTGAAGCATATTTGTTCAGATCCTTGTAATTGGCTGCCGTATCGTCGGTCAGATAGAGTTGATACAATATTCCGCCGCTATAATATTGCCTTCCTTCCCACAAAGCACCGCTGGTGTCCTTACTGACAATACGCGCGTAAGGCACAGCCTCATCCGGAAAAGCCGCCCGGTCCAGAACGGTCTCTCCGCCTTCTTCCGCCTCACGGACCAGCCTGTCCAGCAGTTCTTCCGGATCGGCGGCTTTTTCGAGCGGTAAGGCATGAACCTCCAGGTAATACTGATTCTCCGCACTTGTAAAGGTGGCTACACTTTCATTGCCGCCGCTGTCACCGACCACAAGACCCGGCGGATAGTTCAGGCTCCAGTGATAGTAGCTGTTGCCTATCCGTGTTTTGCCGACATCGCTGTCAATGCCGCTGGTTTCCGGCGTGTCTTCATCACTCGCTGATGAGGCCAGTGTCACCACCAGCCCTCCGCCGCTGACGGGAGAGATACGCGCTCCCAGCACTCCGGCCACAAAACGCAGCGGCACCAGCAGCGTCCCATCTACGATACGCGGCGGAGCAGGCAGTGTGACCTTGACCCCATCCTTCCAGGCGGTTGTGCTGCCAATGGTCATGGCCCCGGTATGGGGTCCGTACATTACTTTAACCACATCGTCCCCGTCAAGGGATACAGTGCTGCCGAAGGCTTTTTTGAATACTCCCAGCGGGACGAGCACCACTCCGTTATCCTCTATGGGCTTTTGAATCACAGCCTTCTCACCGTTAACGGTTGCAGCTGTACTCCCGGGTTTGAGGCTCAGCTGCAGCAGCTTCTGCTCCGCCGCCTGTGCTTCCCGGATGGGCAGCCATGCCAGCAGCAGCAGTACTCCCAGCAATGTGCAAAGCCCGCACCGCAACATTCTGCTTACTGTGATCTGTGCCTCCATCGGGGATCTGTTATTCCTCTGTATGTGCCTCAGCATCTCCATCTCCCTCCGCCTCCACTCCGCCGATCAGCGGGTCACCTTGACCAAGCACCAGCCTGCGGGTCACAATATCCCCGTCACTCTGCATCAGCAGCTTCACTGCCGCACCCGGCTTGTAGCCTTTGAACCATTCGTTGATATCCACCAGCGAAGCAACCCGGTGACCGTCAATAGCGTACAGCACGTCGCCTGCGGCAATCCCCGCCTTTTCCGCTTCCGCAGACACGACCTTCGTTACAGTCAGCGGATCCTGTGCAGGCAGCCCGACAATCGCAGACCAGCTCTCCTCCAGCTCCAGCCCCAGACTGGGTCGTTTCACCTCTCCGTATTTGAACAGCTGGTTCATGATGTACTGAACCGTATCCGCCGGAATGGAGAAGCCCATATTCTCCACACCAACCGCAGCGTATTTCAGGCTGTTCACCCCCAGCACCTCGCCCTTCATGCTGACCAGCGGACCGCCGCTGTTGCCGGGATTAATCGCCGTATCGCTCTGGATCAGCCTGTAGGCGGCATCCACCGCACGGTTCAGTCCGCTCACCACGCCTACTGTAGCCGAGTTCCGCAATGAAAAAGAGATCGGTGTCCCAATCGCAATCACCTTTTCCCCGACCTGAATCTGATTTGCTGCACTGGCAAACCTGGCAGGCTTCAGGAATTTGGCATTGATTTTGACCAAAGCCAGATCACTGACCTCATCCAGATAGGAGGCGGTGATGCTGTAGCTTTTAGCGTCTGATGTTACCACGACCGCGTTCTGCAGCCCTTTTATGACATGGGCATTGGTAATAATCCAGCCGTCTGCTTTGACTACAATGCCAGAGCCATGGGTCAAATTGTACCGGTCATCCGGTCCGCTGCCGGGATCACCCGTATATTTGCCGATGATACCCACCACTGAGGGGGACACCGCCTTAATAATCTGCGGCACAGCATCGGCTGTGACCGCTGTATTCTTTTTGCTGATGGCTGCCGCAGCGGCCACCTGTCCAGAAGCCACGTCACCGAAGCTCTTAACTGCACCCGCAGCCGGACGGTTGTCCGGAAATGCCGCTGCAAGCGCTGAAGGTGTACCGCCTCCCGCCCCGGACAACAGCACCCCGCACAGCAGTATGCCAAGGCTCTTTTTATACATCCATTTCCCCCACTTCATCGCCTTCACCGGCCCTCTCCCTGTCTACAAAACTCTAAAAGATGCTTAATACACTCCTGCACAATGATAAAAAGACGCCTTCAGCCACGTCAGCGGCGGTAAAGGTGTCTTTTGGGCATTTCCGACTCTGCAATTTTATAGCCTGTACCAGGGGTAATTTTAACCCTTCCTAGCTTAACCAGTTCATCACCATCGCGTAGTCCGAAACCACGAATACCAGCAGGCTCACGACTCCAAAGGCAATGGCAAATTTGTTCTTCTGGGGTGCCCGCAGCAGGCGGATCACTCCAATAAAGATCAGAATGGTGAACAAAATCATAAATACATCGAAGGTATGAAATTTAGACGGTTCTTGCACGGCAGCTTCAGCAAGCAGCATGGCATTACCTCCCCGAGAGTATTGTCAAGCAAGTTCATCTATTCCATATCTCCTTCTATGTTATCGCTACCATTTCAGTGACGCAATAGAAAATGCTTAAAAAATTATGTATTTGTCACAAAAATATTTTCCGGGCTGAAAATTATGCTGCACAACAGCAATTGGGGATCTTCACTTGCGTGTGTGCATCCTTTGTCAAAGAGCGTGCTTATATCATTATTTAACGAAAATATCCTTCTTTGAATCTTATGGTGGACATGCTCTGCTTATGCCTGTTCGAACTATCAGCAAGTCCTTATTTATTCATAAACAATCGTTATACCCTTTGCCACAACCCTCACTGCCTGCGGCTCCTTACCTGTGTTACCATCGGGCTTATGAACGTATACAGAAAGGATGCTGGATATGGCTTACGAACCATTATGGAGCGCTGCTCCCGAGAAACTTAGCAAGTTCGAATTCGTCAAACTGCAGAAAGACGGGCTTGATGTGATCCGCACCATTATTGAAAAATATGCCTTGGAGGGCTACAGCTCCATTCCGGCCGATGACCTGGATCTGTTCAAGTGGGCCGGGGTATACCAGCAAAAGCCGCGTGAAGGACATTTCATGATGCGTGTGCGCATTAATACAGGCATTATGACCTCAGACCAGGCCAGAACACTGGCTGAAATCGCCAGACTGTACGGGCGGAATCTAATCGATATAACTACACGGCAGGCCATCCAGTTCCACTGGCTGACGGTCGAGCATCTGCCGGATATTTTTAAGCGGCTTGAAGCGGCCGGGCTCTATTCCTTCGAAGCGTGCGGCGACTGTCCACGGACCATTGTCGGCAACCCGCTGGCAGGGATTGATAAGGATGAACTGTTTGATACCACAGGTATAGTCGAGCAGTTGAATGATTTTTTCATGCTGAACCGCGATTTCTCCAACCTGCCGCGCAAATTCAAAATCTCTGTATCTGCCAACAAGTACAATAATGCGCAGGCGGAAATTAACGATCTGGCTTATACACCTGCAGTAAAAGTCATCGATGGCGCTCTAACCCAAGGGTTCCATCTGATGGTGGGCGGCGGACTCTCGGCCAAACCTCATCTGGCGCAAAAGCTGGATGTCTTCGTGAAGCCGGAAGAAGCGCTTAAGGTAGCTGCCGGGGTGGTTACCCTGTTCCGGGATTACGGCTACCGGGAGAAACGCCACCATGCCCGTCTGAAATTCCTCGTCGCCGACTGGGGTGCCGAGAAATTCAAATCGAAGCTGATTGAAGCCGTAGGCGAACTGCCCTCTCGCGGAGAAGACCAGACGGCTGGGTGGCAGGCTGCTTATTTTGACGGCGTGCATCCCGAAGTCCAGAAAGGTCTCAGCTACGTAGGCCTGAACGTTCCAGTCGGCCGCTTGAACAGCGATGAGCTGGAGCAGTTGGCCGGGCTGGCCGATCAGTACGGCGAAGGTAAACTCCGCACCACGATGACCCAGAACATTATTATCAGCGGGGTACCGGATGATAAGCTTGAAGCCCTACTGGATGCCCCGGTGCTGCAGCGGCTGTCGCCAACCGCCAAAAACTTCATCAGCCGCACCGTCGCCTGCACCGGCAATGAATTCTGCAACCTGGCCCTCGTGGAGACCAAGCAGCGTGCGGTCAGTGTTGCTGCATATTTGGATGAGCATGTCCATCTGGATGAGAAGCTGCGCATTCATTTCGTCGGCTGTCCCAATGCCTGCGGGCAAAAGCAGGTTGCCGATATCGGTCTGCAAGGTACGCTGATCAAGACACCGGACGGCATGGTCGATGCGTTCGACATTGCTGTAGGCGGGACGCTTGGCTGCGGAGACTGCGGTCCTGCGGCCGAATTCGCCCGCCCGCTGAAGGGCCGTATAAAGAGTGATCGGGTAGGCCCGGTTCTGGAGCAGTTCATCTCCTTCTACACAGAGCAGCGGCAGGAGCAGGAGAATTTCTATGCGTTCACGAACCGGGTGGGTGTGCCGGTACTTCAAGAGCAGCTTACTGCTATTTTGGAGACTGAGTGATGACACAAAATCCAAGGAGTAATATCTTTTGAAATATATTGAGTTCGGTATAGGCAACAGATGGATGCTGCGGACGGAAACGGAATGGAGTGACGGCACAGAGACCGAAGAAAAGGGAATTGTGCCCCCTCTCAAATTCCATTCGTTGTATATAAGAATATGGATAAGAAAGACCGTATGGATTATAGATAGCAGAGAAGGCTTCAAGCGTTCCAGAAAAATGCGTAATGCCTTCAAAATTATCATTGGGGTCAGCAGTTATTAATTTAGCTGCATGTATGTAAAAGGGCCGTATGAATTGCAACGGCCCTACCTATTCTTCGGCTACAGGACAGAAGCGGTTCTGTCGCCGCGGCTTATATGCTGTCCGCTTATCCGATGTCCGAAGTCTGCAGTTCCAGGGCTTTGGTCCGCTCCGTATCGCGGATCAGTACAGGCTTCAGGTATTTCCCGGTGTAGGATTCCTCCACCTCGATAATCTTCTCCGGTGTCCCCGTAGCAAGCACAGTCCCCCCGCCGCTTCCGCCTTCAGGTCCCATATCAATGATATAGTCGGCAGTCTTAATCACATCAAGATTATGCTCAATGACGAGTACGGATTCGCCGGAGTCCACCAGACGATGCAGCACCTCAAGCAGCCGCCCGATGTCATCCACATGCAGCCCCGTTGTCGGCTCGTCCAGAATGTACAGCGTCTTGCCGGTACTGCGGCGGTACAGCTCGGAAGCCAGCTTCACACGCTGCGCCTCACCTCCGGACAAGGTTGTTCCCGGCTGGCCGATATTGATGTAACCCAGTCCAACATCCAGCAGGGTCTGCATTTTGCGGTGAATCTTCGGAATATTCTTGAAGAATTCAGTAGCATCCTCTACGGTCATCTCCAGCACATCGGAGATGCTTTTGCCTTTATATTTCACTTCGAGCGTTTCCCGGTTATAGCGTTTGCCTTTGCAGACTTCGCAGGGAACATAGACATCCGGCAGGAAGTGCATTTCAATCTTGATAATGCCGTCTCCACGGCAAGCCTCACAGCGTCCGCCTTTGACATTGAAGCTGAAGCGGCCTTTCTGGAAGCCGCGTACCTTGGCTTCGTTGGTCTTGGAAAAGAGGTCGCGGATATCGTCGAATACACCGGTATAGGTGGCCGGATTGGAACGCGGAGTCCGCCCGATTGGCGACTGGTCGATATCAATGACTTTGTCCAGATTTTCCAGCCCGCGGATTTCCTTGTGCTGACCCGGACGGACCTTCACCGCTTTGTTCAGCTGCCGGGCCAGACTCTTGTAGAGAATCTCATTCACGAGCGATGATTTGCCTGAACCCGATACCCCAGTTACGGCTGTAAAAACACCAAGTGGAATTTTGACGTTCACATTTTTCAGATTGTTCTCCTTGGCGCCGCGGATTTCGATCCAACGGTCATCCGTAGCACGCCGTTTGGCAGTAACCGGAATGAACTTGCGACCGCTCAGGTACTCCCCAGTCAAGGAATTCGGGTCATTCATAATCTCTTTCGGGGTGCCCTGGGCCATGACCTGACCGCCGTGAATCCCTGCACCCGGGCCGATATCAATGATATAGTCGGCAGCCATCATCGTATCCTCATCATGTTCGACCACAATCAGGGTATTGCCCAGATCGCGCATATGCCCAAGTGTTGAGATCAGCCGGTCATTATCCCGCTGATGCAGACCGATACTCGGTTCATCGAGAATATACAACACGCCCATCAGGCTGGAGCCAATTTGGGTCGCCAGTCTGATCCGCTGCGCCTCACCACCGGAGAGCGAGCCGGCCGCACGGCTAAGCGTCAGATAATTCAGTCCCACGTTGACCAGGAAGCCCAGGCGGCTGCTGATTTCTTTGAGGATCAGGTGGGCAATGGCCGTTTCCTTCTCACTCAGGGCAATGTTGTCAAAAAATTGGAGGCAATCGCCGATGGACAGATCAGTGACATCGGCAACATTACGGTCATTGACCGTTACAGCGAGAATTTCCTTCTTCAATCTTTTGCCTTTGCACACATGGCAAGGTTTGGCGCTCATGAAGCCTTCAATGAATTCGCGGATGCCATCGGAGGCTGTCTCACGGTAACGCCGCTCCAGGTTGGGAATAATCCCTTCAAAAGCAACGAGCGCATCCTTCCGCTGTCCGAAGTCATTCTCATACCGGAAGCGGATCTTCTCGCTGCCTGTGCCGTTCAGCAGCTTATTCATATGCTCTGGCGACAGACTGCTCACGGGAACATTCTGCGGGATTTTGAAATGCTCGCACACCGATTTCAGGAATTGCGGATAGTAGTTCGATGTGCTGCCTGTCCAAGCCAGGAAAGCACCCTCTTCAATGCTCTTCCCCTGATCTGGAATCAAAAGGTCGGGATCGACAACCATCTTCATCCCAAGCCCGTCGCATTCCGGGCAAGCTCCGAAGGGGCTGTTGAACGAGAACATGCGCGGGGCAAGCTCTTCGATGCTGAACCCGCATACCGGGCAGGCAAAGCTTGAACTGAACAGCAGTTCCTCCTGGCCGATGATGTCAACCAGAATTTGCCCGCCGGAAAGCTTCAGCGCGGTCTCCAGAGAGTCCGTCAGCCGCGTCTGCACATCATCCTTGATCACAATCCGGTCGACTACAACCTCAATGGTATGCTTCTTGTTCTTCTCCAGTACGATATCCTCAGTGACTTCACGCAGCTCACCGTCCACACGTACACGGACAAAGCCCTGCTTCGAGATATCACTGAAAAGCCCCTTGTGCTCACCCTTGCGGCCGGAGATTACCGGCGCCAGAATCTGCAGCCGGGTTTTCTCGGGATACTGCATAATCCGGTCTACCATCTGCTCAACCGTCTGGGAAGTGATTTCGATGCCATGATCCGGGCAGTGCGGATGCCCGATCCGGGCGAACAGCAGCCGCAGATAATCATAAATTTCCGTCACTGTGCCTACGGTTGAACGCGGGTTGCGGCTTGTTGTCTTCTGGTCGATAGATATTGCCGGAGACAACCCGTCAATGGAGTCGACATCCGGCTTCTCCATCTGCCCGAGGAACTGTCTGGCATAGGCCGACAGGGACTCTACATAACGGCGCTGTCCTTCAGCGTAGATTGTATCGAACGCCAGCGACGATTTGCCGGAGCCGCTAAGTCCCGTCAGCACGACGAAGCGGTCACGCGGAATCGTTACGTCAATGTTCTTGAGATTGTGCGCTCGCGCACCTTTGATTACAATATTTTCGTTCGCCAACGGTATACCCTCCTAAAAACCTTTTAAATTGAATAAAAATTTTCGATCCCTCCCAAACCCTCCCTTAGCCAAGGGAGGGCCCCGAGGGTTGCACCCTCTGGACACCCGCAAGGCTGCTGGCGAAAGAGCTGGAGAGAATGGACCTAGCTAGTGTGACGAAAGGAGCGCTTGTCCCTAACGGGACCGCTGAAATGTGGGCGCTACAGGGAAAACCCGCTGTCCCTTCGGGATGCGCAAAGTGCCTCAACTGCGGGCTGTCCCTTCGGGATACGCAAAAGATAAAGCGAACTGCGGGCTGTCCCTCCGGGATGCGCAAGGGCAACATTTATTTAAAAGTAACGGCCGGGACAGCGCCGTCCTGTACTTGCGGAAACACCAAGAGTGTGGCTGGGGGAGCATTATTCGGCCCGCAGCTCCAGAAGTGCATCACGCAGCTCGGCGGCGCGCTCGAATTGCAGGTTCTTGGCGGCATCCTTCATCTCGGCCTCCAAACGCTGCATCAGGCTTTGGCGGTCCTTCTTGCTCATCTTGCCGCCCACTCCGGTGAGATACTCGGCCTTGGACTCGGCAACTTTCGTCGCCTCAATGATATCGCGCACTTTCTTGTTGATCGTAGTTGGGGTGATGCCATGCTTCTCGTTGTAGGCAATCTGTGTTTCCCGGCGGCGCTGGGTTTCGGTCATAGCTTTTTCCATGGATTCTGTGATACGGTCACCATACATAATTACACGGCCGCCAGAGTTACGGGCCGCACGGCCAATGGTCTGAATCAGCGAACGCTCCGAGCGGAGGAAGCCCTCCTTGTCGGCATCGAGAATCGCAACCAGGGATACCTCGGGCAAATCAAGCCCTTCCCGCAAGAGGTTGATCCCCACAAGAACATGGAAGGTGCCAAGCCGGAGATCGCGCAGAATCGCCATACGCTCCAGCGTCTTGATGTCGGAGTGCATATAGCGCACCTTGATGCCGATTTCCTTGAAATAATCGGTCAGGTCCTCGGACATTTTTTTCGTCAGGGTTGTAACCAGCACACGCTCGTCGCGTTCCACCCGTTCACGGATTTCGCTGATCAGATCATCAATCTGCCCCTCAGTCGGACGCACCTCGATAATCGGGTCCAAAAGACCGGTAGGACGTATAATCTGTTCAACCATAGTATCGCAGTGCTCCATTTCATAAGGACCCGGTGTGGCTGACACATATACGATCTGATTCACCTTGTCTTCGAATTCTTCAAACTTCAGCGGCCGGTTGTCGAGCGCAGACGGCAGGCGGAAGCCATGCTCCACGAGAACGGTCTTGCGCGCCCGGTCGCCGTTGTACATCGCCCGGATCTGCGGTAATGTCACATGGGATTCGTCGATTACAATCAGCATATCATCAGGAAAATAATCCATGAGTGTATACGGTGTTGCTCCAGGCTCACGGAAGGTAAGCGGTCCGGAATAGTTCTCGATCCCGGAACAAAAGCCGACTTCCTTCATCATCTCGATATCGTAGCGGGTGCGCTGCTCCAGCCGCTGGGCCTCCAGCAGCTTGCCGGCATCCCGGAGTACGGCCAGCCGTTCTTCCAGTTCCCGCTCAATATTGACAAGAGCCACGCGCATCGTTTCCTCTTGGGTAACAAAGTGGGAGGCCGGAAAAATCGCCACATGGTCGCGTTCCCCGATCAATTCCCCGGTCAACACGTCGATTTCTGTAATTCGTTCGATCTCATCGCCGAACAGCTCTACACGGATGGCATGCTCGCCCTGTGAGGCCGGGAAAATCTCTACCACATCACCGCGCACACGAAACGTGCCCCGCACAAAATTAATGTCGTTGCGCTGATACTGGATATCCACGAGCCGGCTCAGTATCTGGTTCCGCGGCTTCTCCATCCCCACCCGCAGCGACAGCAGCAGGCTTCCATATTCCTTCGGCGAGCCGAGGCCGTAAATACAGGAAACGCTGGCGACAATAATAACGTCACGCCGTTCGAACAAGGAACTGGTCGCGGAGTGGCGCAGTTTATCTATCTCTTCATTGATGCTAGAATCTTTCTCGATGTAGGTGTCGGAGGAGGGAATGTACGCCTCTGGCTGGTAGTAATCGTAGTAGCTGACGAAGTAGTCTACAGAATTGCTAGGAAAAAACTCCTTGAACTCGCTCGCCAGCTGGGCAGCCAGCGTCTTGTTGTGCGCAATAACCAGCGTAGGCCGGTTGAGCTTGGAAATCATTTGTGCGATGGTAAAGGTCTTCCCTGTACCGGTCGCTCCCAGCAGCGTCTGGTGCTTCTTGCCCTGCCGGATGCCGTCTACTAATTCTTGTATGGCATGAGGCTGATCGCCCTGGGGTGTATACTCGGACTCCAATTGAAAAGTCTGCGTACTGACGACAATATCACTCATTTGCCCGTCTCCCCTCTATCGTCTAAAATATATGAATATATTATAATTGTGGCCCGATGATTCTCTCTCCATACTGCTCTGAAATATATGGAAGATAAGAATACTTGTTCCCGTTTATTATACAGTGTTGCCCAGATTCATGCAAACCATAATATATAGAAATTTAAGGAGCTTGAACTCATGGATATTACTTCAATTATCGGCCTGCTGGCCGGTCTGGCTGCGCTGATCGGCGGCTTTTTTTGGGAAGGCGGAAGCCTGTCCGGGCTGCTCCAGCTGAATGCAGCGCTTATTGTATTCGGAGGCACGCTTGCCGCCGTAATGATCAGCTTCCCGGCCTCCAGGCTGCGTTCCGTCCCAGCGGCGCTGCGGCTGGCTTTTGGCAGACATGCGGACACTACGGAAGAACAAGCCGAAGAGCTGATCTCTATGGCTGCCGTGACAAGACGCAGCGGTGTACTCGCCCTGGAGAAACGGGCAGAAGAGCATACCGATCCTTTTACCAGCGAGGGCCTTATGCTCATTGTTGACGGTACAGACCCCGGGCAGGTCCGGCAGATTCTGGAGCTGGAGATGGACGCCAAGGAGCTGAAATACGAAGGCTATGCCAAAATATTTGAAGCCGCAGGCGGCTATGCGCCCACCATGGGCATCATCGGCACGGTCATGGGGCTGATCCGCGTGCTCAGCAACCTTACCGATCCCTCCAATTTGGGAGCATCAATCGCAGTTGCTTTTACGGCAACGCTTTACGGTGTAGCCAGTGCTAATCTAATATTTTTACCCATTGCCTCCAAAATCAAATCCCGCAGCCAAAGTGAGCTGGGTTCGATGGAAATGCTTATGGTAGGCATTCTTGCCCTGCAGAACGGGGATCATCCCCAGCTTGTGCGCAAAAAGCTCCGCTCGTTCCTGAACCGGTCCGCCGGAGAACGCAGCACCGACAATACAAGAGGCCTGTCATGAGACAGAGAAACCGGAGAAAACCCCGCACGGGAGGCCGGGAAAGCCGTGACCGCTGGATGATCACCTATGCGGATCTTATTACGCTGCTGCTGATTTTTTTCGTAATTTTGTATGCCATGAGCAGTCTGGACACACAGAAATTCAATATCGTGACCGGTTCTTTATCGGACACCTTCAAAAGCGGAAATCCGGTGCTGGATGGCGGAGACGGCTTGCTGGAGGGTCAAAAAGGAATGGAGTCCGAAGGAACAGGCAACGGGCAGAAGGGTAAAACCGGAGACGGTGCTGAATCCGGTATGAATCAGGAGCAGCAGAATGCGGGCGGCAGCCCGGCAGCCAGTCCTCCAGCCGATACACAGCCATCGGCACGTGAACAGGCCTTCCGCGATCAGGAAGCGAAGCTTGCTGCGCTGATGGGCGTCATCACCCGATATGTCGAAGACAATAATCTGGGCGGTCAGATCTTTGTGGCGGACAAGCCGCAGGGTATCGCGATTACGCTCAGCGACCGCTATCTGTTCGATGCCGGCAGAGCCGAGCTCAAGGCGCCTGCATTTCCCGCGCTGCGGCAGCTGGCTGGCCTGTTCCGCGGGATTGGAGCCACGATCAGCATCGAAGGCCATACGGATAATACGCCAGTGTCTGCAGGGTCACGTTATAATGATAACTGGGAATTGTCCGGCGCCCGCGCCCTTTCGGTGCTGCGCTTCTTTTTAGATAATGAGGGGCTCAGTCCTGGTAAGTTTCAGTATGCCGGATATGCGGATACCCGCCCTGCTGTCAGCAACTCCATCCCAGAGGGGCGGCAGAAAAACCGCCGCGTTGAGATTACGGTCCTGCGGCAGCTTCAGGAAGAAGAGTAGCCTCAACTGTCAACTCAGAGATCAGCAGGTGAAATCCCATTCTTGACAGCATGTGAATATCTTCCCAAAATAAAATATCACAAAAAGACAGACCTCACACATTAGTGACAATAAATGTAATGTGAAGGGTCTGCCTTTTTTAAAAGCCGGAAAACCGCCGTCTTCCTGGTATTTTATTCTCCGATCAATTCGCGGTAAGCTGCCGCCGCAAGCAGTCCGGATGCCGCCTCCGCGAACTCCCCAGTGATTTCCAGCTCAAAAATCCATCCGCCGCTGTATGGCTGATCGTTAATCAATTCCGGGCTGGCTTCCAGCGCGTCATTGATTTTGGTCACAGTTCCCGATACCGGGGAATAGAGCTCCGACACCGTCTTGACGGATTCGATACTGCCTACACTGTCGCCTGCCGAGATGGCTGTGCCAACCTCAGGAAATTCCACAAATACGATATCGCCAAGCAGATGCTGGGCATGATCCGTAATCCCGACACGTACTATGCGCCCTTCACCCTGCTGTGCCCATTCGTGCTCTTCGCTGTACAACAGGTTGTCTAGCACTTCACTCATTCTTAAGCCGCCTCTTTTCCAAATTTGGAGTTGTAAAATTAGTTATAGACTAAGTTATCGCGCTGCTCAATGTCAATATAACTAACAGGAAAATAAAATTTGTCATCTTTTTGACGTTTTTTTGTTGACAGCGGAGTTGTATACCCGGTTTAATGGAGTCAGTAGAAAACAATACGGTTTGCGAATGATGGCATAGGGAGAGACTGTCTCACAGGAAGACAGCGCCGAAGGAGTAAGCCCGGGAGGGTGAATCTCTCAGGCAAAAGGACCTTTGCCGGACGCATCTCTGGAGAGCTATCCGGCCCCGCCTGGCAGGGTCTGGATCACCAACGGGGAAACCTGCGCGCTGGGCGGCAGGGTAACTCTCAGGTACAAAGGACAGAGCGAAGGACTTATATGCGGGTTGTGCATATTTGTCTTTCGCCTGTCCTTTTTCGCATGTAATCAGACAAGGGAGTGAGCAGATGGATGCTTTGAAAAGAACGCCTTTTTACGATCTCTACTCCGCCTACGCGGAGTCCAGATGTATTGATTTCGGCGGCTGGGAGCTGCCGGTGCAGTTCACGGGAATCGTGAAAGAGCATGAGGCTGTCCGCCAGCAGGCTGGCTTGTTCGATGTATCGCATATGGGTGAATTCATGGTCAGCGGCAGTGGCTCAGAGGCCTTCCTGCAGCTGATGACCACCAACGATGTCAGCCGTCTTCAGGATGGCGGTGCGCAGTACACGCTGATGCTCTACCCAACCGGCGGAGTCGTCGATGATCTCCTGGTCTACCGCCTCGGCGAAGAGCGTTACATGCTGGTCGTCAACGCCTCCAATATCGACAAGGATTTCGAGTGGCTGCAGGAGCATCTTACTGATGAATTCAGCGGAGTGACGCTGACAAATGTCTCGGATGAGACGCTGCTGCTCGCACTGCAGGGACCTCTGGCCGAAACGATCCTGGCCGAAGTGACAACGGCTCCCCTCGCGGAGCTTGCCCCCTTCCACTTTATCGAGCGCGCCGTAGTCTGCGGCGTGGAGGTTCTGCTCTCCCGCACCGGATATACCGGCGAGGACGGATTCGAGCTGTACGCCCCGCTGGACACAGCGGCTGTGCTGTGGAACGGCCTGCTTGCCGCAGGTGCCCCGCACGGTCTGACTCCCGCCGGGCTTGGCGCACGCGATACGCTGCGCTTCGAAGCAAAACTGCCACTTTACGGCCAGGAGCTGTCGGCGGATATTACGCCGCTGGAAGCAGGCGTCCAGTTCTTCGTGAAGTTGGACAAAGCCGGCTTCATCGGCAGAGACGCGCTCCTGAAGCAGAAGGAAGCCGGACTGCCCCGCCGCCTAGTGGGCCTCGAAATGATTGACCGCGGCATTCCGCGCTCCCATTATCCGGTCTATGCGGATGGAGTGAAGATCGGGGAAGTTACCACAGGCACGCAGTCCCCGACACTGAAACGCAATCTGGGCCTGGCCCTGTTGGATGCCGCCTATACAGAAATCGGAACAGAGGTTTATGTGGAGATCCGCGGCAAGCAGCTTAAGGCGGCCGTGGTCAAAGCACCATTTTATAAAAAGAGCCAAGGAGTGAAGCCGCAATGAAGCACCGTTATCTGCCGATGACCGAGCAAGACCGCAAGGAGATGATGGAGGCTGTCGGGATTCAGTCCGTGGAGGAGCTGTTCGCCGATATCCCGCAAGCTGTCCGCTATCAGGGAACGATGCCGATGTCAGAAGCGCTTGATGAGTACGCGCTGCTGCGCCATATGAAAGAGTTGTCCGACAAAAATGCTAGCTTCGACACCCACGCCAGCTTCCTTGGCGCAGGGCTGTATGACCACCATATCCCCGTTGTCATTAACCATGTCATTTCCCGCTCGGAATTTTATACCGCCTATACCCCTTACCAGCCGGAGATCAGCCAGGGCGAGCTGCAGGCAATCTTCGAATTCCAGTCCTATATCTGCGAGCTGACCGGCATGAAGGTAGCCAATGCCAGTATGTATGATGGAGCAACCGCCTTCTCAGAAGCCGCTGTGCTTGCCGCCGGTGCGACGAAACGCAAAAAGCTGGTCGTCTCCCGCACGGTACATCCGGAAGCACGCCAGGTACTGCGCACCTCTGCGGGTGCATGGGGCCTCGATGTTGTAGAAATAGACTACAAAGACGGAGTAACGGATCAGGCGAAACTCGCCGCTGCGATCGACGGCGACACGGCTGCCGTACTGGTGCAGTCGCCGAACTTCTTCGGCGCTATAGAAGACCTTGGCGCCATTGAGCCGCTGATTCATGCCGTCAAAGGCCTGTTCGTGGTCAGCGCCAACCCGCTCGCTCTTGGCATTCTCGAAACGCCGGGCAAGCTTGGCGCCGACATCGTAGTCGGTGACGCTCAACCGCTTGGCATCCCAGCTTCTCTCGGCGGTCCAACCTGCGGCTTCTTCGCCGTAGCCGAACCTCTTATGCGCCGCATGCCGGGCCGGATCGTCGGCCAGACCGTTGACCGTAACGGCAAACGCGGCTTCGTGCTGACACTGCAGGCACGCGAGCAGCATATCCGCCGCGAAAAAGCCACCTCCAACATCTGCTCCAACCAGGCGCTGCTTGCGCTGTGCGCTTCCGTCTACCTGTCCGTTATGGGTAAAGAGGGCATGCGCGAGGTTGGGGAACTGAATATCCGCAAGAGCCATTATGCTGCGGGCAAGCTCGGCGAAATAACCGGTGCATCCCCTGCGTTTACGGCACCGTTCTTCAATGAATTTGTCCTGAAGCTGCCGGAAGGAAGCAGTGTCAGTGAGATCAACTCCAAGCTGCTGAAGGAAGGCTACCTTGGAGGCTATGATTTGGGCCGGGATTATCCCGAGCTGGCCGGACATATGCTGGTTGCCGTAACCGAGAAACGAAGCAAAACGGAAATTGACCAATTCAAAGGCGCACTGGAGGGCTGTATATGAAACCGGAACAAAGTCTGATCTTCGAGCTTAGCCGTCCCGGCCGCTCGGCCTATTCCCTGCCGCAGTGCGATGTTCCACAGGAAGAAAACATCGATGCGCTGATTCCGGCGGGACTGCTGCGCAGTGAGCCCGTTGTCTTGCCGGAGGTATCGGAAGTGGATGTCATCCGCCACTATACCGCGCTCTCCCGCCGCAACTTCGGCGTCGACAACGGCTTTTATCCGCTCGGCTCCTGCACGATGAAATACAATCCGAAGATTAACGAGGATGTCGCCCGTTTCCCCGGCCTGGCCAAGATTCACCCGTACCAGCCGGAAGAGAGCATTCAGGGGGCACTCGAACTGATGCATACCCTGCAAAAGGATCTGGCTGCCCTGACCGGCATGGATGCTGTGTCCCTGCAGCCAGCAGCCGGGGCCCATGGTGAATGGACCGGGCTGATGATGATCCGCGCCTACCATGAGAGCCGCGGCGAAACCCGCTCCAAGGTCATCGTGCCTGATTCCTCGCACGGCACGAACCCGGCCAGTGCCTCTGCAGCCGGTCTGGAAACCGTAACGATCCCTTCCAATGACAAAGGGATGGTCGATCTCGAGGCTCTAAAGGCAGCTGTCGGGAGCGACACCGCAGCCCTCATGCTGACCAACCCGAGCACACTAGGATTGTTCGAGACACAAATCGTGGAAATCGCCCGGATTGTACACGAAGCCGGGGGGCTGCTCTATTATGATGGAGCGAACTCCAATGCAATTATGGGCATTACCCGCCCCGGCGACATGGGCTTTGACGTTGTGCATTTGAATCTGCACAAAACAATGAGCACCCCGCACGGCGGCGGCGGTCCGGGAGCCGGACCGGTCGGCGTGAAGGCAAAGCTGATCCCGTTCCTCCCGCAGCCGACAGTGGTACAGAACGAAGATAGCAGCTACTCGTTGAATTACGGCGGTCCGGAATCCATCGGACGCGTCAAAGCCTTTTATGGCAACTTCGGCATCCTGGTCCGTGCCTACGCTTATATCCGTACCTACGGACCGGACGGCCTGCGCGAGGTTTCCGAGAACGCCGTGCTGAATGCCAACTATATGATGCACCGGCTCGCACCTTATTTTGAAATTCCGTATCCGGGCATCTGCAAGCATGAATTTGTCATGTCCGGCAGAAACCTTAAGCAGTACGGTGTACGCACACTGGATGTGGCCAAACGGCTGCTCGACTTCGGCTACCACCCGCCAACTGTATACTTCCCGCTGACGGTAGAAGAGTGCATGATGATCGAGCCTACCGAAACCGAAAGCAAAGAAACGCTCGACGGCTTCATCGAAACGATGATTCAGATCGTGAAGGAAGCCCAGGAAACACCGGAAATCGTCATTAATGCTCCCCATACGACGGAGATCAGCCGTCTCGACGAGACACAGGCTGCACGCAAGCCGGTGCTGAACTGCTCCTGCGGCTAAGCTTTCGGTATTACAATAAGCAACGCAGATACGCCGTCCTTCTCTAAGAACCATACCGCAGCATCACCTACAGCGGCTAATCCCGAAGTCATTCCTGACTTTTTTGCGGATTAGCCTTATTTATCGTTTACACAAGCTTCTTGGCGAATTGGGAACGGTCGCTTACATTCATTTTAATATAAATGCTCTTCACGACATTGCGTACGGAGCCCTCGCTGATACCCAGCGTGTTGGAGATATGCAGCGCACTTTTGTCGGAGAGCCATAGTGAAGCAACCTCTTTCTCTCTCCCGGTCAGCTTGTATTTGTCCAGCGCCTTTTCCCGTCTGAATTGCTGCAGACCCGCATTGTTAACCATTCGTTTATATGCTACATTCTCCGCTAATTGCTGTACGAAAGGAATCGCAAATTCAATATGCTGGCCGGCATCAAAAGAAATATCCACATAACCCTGCGTGCCGCCGTCCAGAATGAGCGGTGCACAGACACAATTCCAGCTCTGGAACACAGCGTCCGTATGCTCCTTTCCCCGCACCACTCCTATACGGTTCATCTCCATAGCCAGCGAAACTGCATTCAAGCCCGAATAGCGCTTGGAGAGATTAACGCCTTGCCTCAGCCCGGCACAGTCCATATTCTCCTGAAGACTCCCCGATGAGCAGATCAGGTCAAGAATCTTCCCTTCTTCATCTGTCAGAAACACCACATAAGGAATCGGAATAAACCGGCTGATGTCCACCATTTCAGCTCTCATGGATGCCACCATAGCCTCACTATAGATCGCTTTACTTTCTATTACAGAGGAAATCTGTGAGGACTGGAGCGGACTATGTAGATCTGAAGCATTCGTTTGACGAAAAGATGCAGCTTGCACTGCTGGAAGATCCTCCGGCGAACACCACATTTTTATCCCGGAATTGAAGGTTGTCAATACAAACGCCCCCTGTTTTCGTTAACTGATCCATCTGCATTTGTTACAACCATTCCCTTATCTTGCAACCCACAAATTGCCAGTGGCTATTATAATAATAAATATATCATAGGATACTTATAGGACAATTGACAGTGGGCTAATCTTACGAATAAGAGTTGAAAAAATATCTTTTATTCGACTAAGAGCAGTGCGGAGATCTCCGCACTGCTCTTGTTATAGGATGATTAAGTTAGCTCTGCTCAACGAACTGCCTAAGCCGCAGCCGAAGTCTTCTCTTGTGTCCGTTCCTTAGCGGACTTACGGAAATACAGCAGCTCATAGATGGCCGGTACAACCACCAGTGTCAGCAGTGTGGCTGCGGTCAAGCCGCCGATGACTACTATCGCGAGGCTCTGGGAGACAATGCTGCCCTGCTCGGAATGCCCGAACAATAGCGGCAGCATGGCGCAGATGGTCGCGATGGCCGTCATCAGTATCGGACGCAGCCGGGTTCCGGCGGCCTCGATAATCGACTCACGTACGCTCATATGCTCTTCATTCTGTTTGATGCGGTCGATCAGTACAATCGCATTGGTAACAACGATACCGATCAGCATCAAGGCTCCGAACAAGGCCGTGAAGTCGGGAGTTACACCGGAAATAATCAATGCAACCACTGCTCCGATGGCCGCAAGCGGCAGAGAGAACATAATGGCCAGCGGTGCACGCAGTGTTTTGAAGGTCAGAACCATGATGAGATAGACGAGACCGATGGAGATCAGCGCTGTCATGCCAAGGTCATTGAAGTCTCCGGCCTGATCTGCCGAAGCACCTCCTGCGAACAATGTTACTCCTTCAGGCAGGGTAATGCTGTCCGTTTGTTTTTGGATATCTGCGCCAATGGCTGATACCTTCTTCGGATCGACTTCGGCGGTAATGCGCACATACGGCTTGCCGTCTTTATGGTAGAGCATGGCTGGCTGGTCGGTGACCTCAAGGGAAGCCAACGTGGAGAGCGGCTGAGGACCCCCGGCAGTCATAATCGTGATATTCTCCAGATCCTTCTGCTCCTTCGGCTGCAGCACAGGCTCCAATACCACTCCGGCAGGCGAGCCGTCCAGTTCTATTTGCCCCAGCGGAACCGGATTCAGCATCGCTGCCAGCTGCATGGAAATTTCCTGCGCATTCGCAGCAGCCGGGTTTACCTTGAAAGCGAACACCGGCTTGGTATCCTCCATGTTGCTGGTGACCTTTTGTACACCGTCTACGGTTTTCACTTTGGCAGCTACGGCTTGAGCCACTGAATTGATAGACTTCAGGTCATCTCCAACGATATCTACGTATTCACTGGTCGAGCTTCCACCCATCATGCTGGACTCATTGGCAGTCAGTGTTGCCCCCGCATAGGATTCCTGCCACCCGCGAACCTGGTCCAGGAACATCTGCGCATCGGCATCCTTTTTCATCATCACGGTATAATCCACCTGGGTCAGCGATGTCACACTCCCCCATTGTGCCGAGTCGGCACTGTTGCCGGTCATCATAATTACGGTTTTGGCCTGCGGCTGTTTCATTAGTTCGGCTTCCAGCTGTTTGCCCTTCTCCAGCACTTCTTTCACCGGAACGTCATTGGGGTAGACCAATTGTACGGTAACATTGCTGGCATCCGAAGCATCCAGCGCCCCTTTGGGCATGGTAACATAGGCGGCAACGGAGCCGACCAGCAGCACCAGACCCAGCGTCAGCGTAATCCATTTATGGCGCAGGTTCCATTCCAGAAAATGGCTGAACCGTCTGGACGGCTCATGCTCCTTCAGGGAAGAGCTGCGCAGCAGCCAGGAGCTTAGCAGCGGAACCACGGTCAGCGCCACTACCAGTGAAGTCAGCAGCGAGTAAGTTACCGTCAGCGCAAACGGAAGCAGGAACGCCTGCAGGCTTCCATTCAGCAGACCCATAGGCAGAAATACAGCAACCGTAGCGATTGTCGATGTAGTGATTGCCCTTGCGACCTCGCGGGTAGCGCTGATAATCATGTGAATGGAGAAGGGCTCCTTCTGCATCCTGCGGTGGATGTTCTCAATGACGACAATGCTGTCATCGACCAGCCGCCCGACGGCGACGGCCACACCGCCCAGCGTTACAATATTCAAGGTAATGCCGGACACGTCCAACAAATAAAGTGTAACTGCCAGCGACAGCGGAATCGATACCGCGGTAATCAGGGTGGCGCGCACATTGCGCAGGAAGATCAGAATGACAATCGTCGCAAATAATGCCCCGAGCAGAACTTCACGCATCATGCTGTTAACGGAGGTGACCACCATATCCGAGGTGCTGAAGATGACGGCGACCTCTGCATTTTTGACCGACCCGGTCAGGTCTTTTGCAACGTCACGTACCTTGTCCCCTACATCGACTGCATTGGCATTGGCTTCCTTCGTTATGACAGCGAACAATACATCCTTGCCGTTCGAACGGCTGACGCTCTCCTGATCCGTCACCGCTTCCACAGCAGCGATATCCTGCAAGGTAACACCGGGAGCGACCGCCAGTTTTTTCAGCGTATCGATGCTGTCAATCGAGGAAACCACATTCACATTCCCCGTCTGCCCGCCAATGGTCTGCTCTCCAATCGAAGCCGATACACTCCGTCCCTGCAGCAGTCCCAGCACCTGGGCTGTAGCTACGCCTTTTGCGGCCATCGCCTGCGGATTAAGCTTCACGTTGACTTGCGGAGCCGTTTTGCCATACAGGGCTACATTCGCTACTCCGTCGATTTTTTGCAGCTCGGGAATGATGGTCTCCTCGGCAAGCTTCAGATTGTCCTTGGTGATCCCTTCATCGAAGGATATCGTGAGCTGGGAGATCGGAATCATCGAGGTGTTCAGCTGCACAATGAACGGGTCCATGACCCCTTCGGGGAAATGCAGTCCGCCGACCGCCTTCTCCACCTCCTGTGCCGCATCCTTCATATTGGTTTTGCCGTCAAAATAAATATCTACCTTCGCATAGCCGTCTCCGGAGGTGGACATCTGCTCGGTTTTGCCTTTCACGGCAGAGGTAGCCGACTCAATCGGCTTCGTCACATTCGCTTCCATGGAATGCGCATCCTGGCCCGGACCAAGTACCGTAACGGTAACCTGAGGATTATCGGCCTCCGGCATAAACTCCATTGGCAGCGAGGTATAGCTGAGGATCCCCACCACAAGTGACATGACAACCAGAAGCCCCACAGCCCCCTTGTTGCCGAACGACCATTTTGTTAACCATGTCATTTCTCTGTTCCCCTTCCATTCCTTAAAAATAGGTTTCTCTGCGTCTAATTCTTATGTATAGCTCACTTAGCTAAGTGTAGGGCCTGAAGGCCATCTCCAAAACCGCCCGGCGATGGGTTTCGCTCTCGTTCTCCAGACCGGGAACTTCTCCTTCCAGAGACAGAGCAGTCTGGTGCAGCGTTAAATTCACACAGTACAAAAAAGCCCTTCTTCCGTGGAAGAAGAGCTTAATAAGCAAGCCGAAGGGTTGTTCACTTAGCAGAGATAACCTTACTCCAGATAAAACACCTCGCGCAGCGGCACCATCGGCGTTTCCTCATTGAAGTCAAAGGAGCCTTCGACCATCTTCGAGGTTATGGCATTCCATCTGTTGCAGGCCTCACTCTGGGCGATGTAGGCAAAAGCCGCTTCCGTATCCTTGCACTCAAAGCAATAAAAAAACTGATTGCCGTTCTGAAAAATAGAGTAATTCGTAATTCCGGCCTTGGAATGCTCCTCCATAATTTCCGGCCAGGGGTTCAGATGCATCTGCACATACTCCTCCAGGTTCTCCTCTTTCACCCGCCAGGTCCAAGCTAATTTGTGGCTGCCCATGTTCTCATCCTCCTAAAAGTATGGTAAAGCATCACTTCCTGAACTCAATCGCATTAAAACCCGTTTCGGAAGCATAAATGAATTGCTAGCGCTTACATTTTGCTGTTTTAATAGATTTCCGCTAACAACTTTGCAAGTAGTATACCATATTTTCTCTTGATTCCTATGATTAAGAAATGGCCGCTGCACCTAACCCTTTATAGCTTTGAAAAAGGAATCAGCCTGCCTCTCCGGCTCCGGCCCGGATACAGCAGGCTGATTCTATTCCTTTAACGGCAGGGGCTGCAAGCCTAAGCGCTGATTCCCGCCTCATTCGGACGGAGAATGGCCGAGCCAATCGCCAGCAGCACCGCGGCCATGAGCCCCAGGACGGCAAAAGGCAGCCATAGCTCATTCCAGCTTCCACCGGCTGCAGCGATATCCACCGCTTGAATGGCCCATTTCTGCGGCACGAAGTTGGCCGCTTTTTGCATATAGTCCGGCATCACCGAGATCGGCCAGAAGCAGCCGCCCAGCATGCAGGTTGGTGTTAGAATAAGGGCATTCAGCATACCTGCGTTGCCCGGATTGCGGACCAGCCCCGCTACCGTGCTGGCAATCCCCATGGATACAAGCATAAAAGCTGCCAGGACAAGGAAGTACAGGTACATCGGAACCTCATAATCATAACGCAGCACCCATTTTCCGAGCGTCAGCACAACGGCAATCTGGAGGATGCCCACCATACAGCTGCCCAAAAAATTACCCAGCGCAATTTCATAAGAACGGACCGGGGCGCTGAACATCCGCATCATCGTCCGCCCCTTGCGGTCGTCCATAATCAGGGAGACGGTGCTTGTTACCAGCCCCATGAGGAACATGAGTGTCAGCCCTGTAATGACGCCAAGCGTTTGCCGGGGATACAGATCATAATCGGTACGTGTACTTCCGACATTATGCAGCTCCGCCTGCTTCAGAATCGCACCAAGCTTAGCCTCTGCATCGCCTGCTCCTCCGTTAACGGCGTTTACGGTCCGGGCAGTTTCCAGGATTTCACCCGCAATTGTGTTCACTTTCATTTTGACCAAAATCGAGGTTTCTGACGCCCTAAGCTCGTATACGCTCAGCTCAGGCTGCTGTCCATGGGCAAGCTGGGCGGTATACTGCGCCGGAATTGATATGCCCGCTGCGCCTTCCTGCTGAATAATACCTTCTCTCAGTGCCGTTTCATCACTGCGGGCAACCAGCTTGTAATCGCCGGTGTTCTCTAGTTCAGCAAGCAGATGCTGTCCCGCTGCGCCCGTATCCATATTGCTGTACAGTACCGTTGGCTTATCGCCTTCCACCCCTCCGGTAACCGAAATAATAGCGGCGACGACAATACTCGGCAGCAAAATATACGTAATCATGCCCGTGCGGGACGCGATCGTCCGCTTGACCATATTCCAGGCAATCGCCAGTATTTTATTCATGGTAGCCCACCTTCCAATATGAGAAAATCGCTCCGCAGAGCATCACCAGACAGATGACCGATATCATGAGCAGATTCGGTGCAAGCTGTGACAGTTCTGAATGCAGCATCATCCGGACGATCGCCTGCAGCACCCAGTGGTTAATCGTAAAAGCACCTATGGTATTTACCCAGGAATCCGGGAGAGGAGCCATTCCTCCACTGATAAAGGTCATACATACCGTAACTACACTAATGATGCTTCTTGCGCTCGCCGCCGTTTTACTGAACAAGGAGACTACAATGGACAGCGTCATGGAAGCAATAATCATCAGCAGACAGAACAGCAGCAGAAGACCCGGGCGGTTGCCCCAGTAAACACCGAACAACCAATCGCTTAGCAGAATAATCGCCAGGCACTGAATGATGGACACGATGCCTACACCGAGCATTTTGCCGATGAACAGCTCCGAGGCTTTGACCGGCATCGAATTGATCCGGTGGAGGGTATGGTTATCCTTTTCGCTGAAAAGAGAGTTGGTGACTGTCATTCCGCTGTAGAGCAGAAACATCAGCAGCATGGATGCCGCATAAAATTGGGATGCCGTATAGGTTCTGCCCCCGTTGTTAAGATCGCCCAGCTTGACCGCTTCGTGGTTCTCTGAAGAGGAAGCCTCCACCGCCATCGCCTGCGGCCCAAGTGCCGCCACTGCCGCCTGCTTATAATTCACCGTGCTCAGAAAATTGTCAAAAGCGGTTCCCGCCGCCAAATTATCCGTGTGGTTCTTGCCGAGAATAAATTCCAATTGCGCTTTGCCGCCCTGCTGCACCTCGCGGTCGAAGCCGTCTGGAACAATAACCGCATAGCCGTACTTGCCGGTGCGCAGTCCACTTTCCGCCGCCTGGCGGCTCTCAACATCCTGTGGAACAATCACCTTCTGAATTTCGGGCAGCTTCACAAAAGCGGCAATCATGGCCGACTGCCCTTCACCTGCGGGATTTACTACTGCCACCCGTACAGGTTCTATCTTGGTTGCGCTTTTGACACCGACCACCCCGGACAGCGAGGCTCCCAGAAGAAAGATCAGCACCATCGGCAGCAAAAACATATTCAGCAGCATCGAGCGTGAGCGGAACAATCTGCGCAGCTCGTATGTCATAATCGTCCAAATGTTCATTTCACCCCTCCTCCTCTTCTAGTCCCGCAAGGTCCGCCCGGTCAGGCTGAGAAACAGGGTCTCCAGATCCGGCTCTTCAATATTCAGGGAAGCAATAACCCCTTCATGCTTGGCAAAAATAAATAAAATGTCCTGCAGCTCACTTTGCGAGGAGGGTAAGTACAGCTCTACTGTATCTTCGTTCAGCTCGACGCGGCTGATCCGCGGGTGCTGCTTCAGCTCTTGGATCAGGGCCGGCGTAATATGGGAGGCCTTTACAACAATCTTTTCTTCATGGGCGACCCGCTCCCGCAGCTCGTGTTCGGTTCCGCAGGCAATGATGTGGCCTTTGTCCATAATCGCTACCCGGTCGCATATAGCCGCTACTTCCTCCATATAGTGGCTCGTATAGATGACTGTTGAGCCCAGCTTGTTCAGAGCTTTTACCGATTCCAGAATGTGATTGCGCGATTGGGGATCAATTCCCACGGTCGGCTCATCCATAATAATCAGCTTCGGACGGTGCATGATCGCACAGGCGATGTTCAGCCTTCTTTTCATTCCGCCGGAGAAGGTAGACGGTTTGTCCTTTGCCCGGTCACTAAGTCCGGTGAAGGCCAGCGCCTCCTCAACCCGTTCCTTCAGCAGCTTGCCGCGCAGTCCGTATAGCTTGCCGAAAAAGCTCACATTTTCTGTTGCGGTCATATTTTCATATAAGGCCAGCTCCTGGGGAACGAGACCGATGCGTTTTTTGACCTCAAGCGGTTTGCTCAGGACTGACAGTCCGTCAATCACAATATCGCCGCCGTCAGCCTTCAGCAAGCCGCAGATCATACTGATGGTGGTGCTTTTCCCCGCACCGTTCGGGCCGAGCAGGCCGAAAATCTCTCCTTCCTGAATGCTGAAATTCACGTGATCTACCGTTAGTTTTTGATCATACCGTTTCACTACATCGCTTAGGACTGCAAATGCCATCTTTCATCTCTCCTGTTCCTGTATGCTTCTATGGATTTATTGTAGCGTAAGATGGAGGCCGCCGAAGGTACGAAAGGTCATGAATTGGAGGTGACTTAAGTCATCTCCTGAATCAGCAGGTTCTTATGCTAAGATAAACATAACAACCTTATAAAGGATGACCTCCATTTGAACAGAGAAATGAATGTCCTGCGCTATGCGCTTATGATCATCCCTGCCCTGATGGCCATCTATCTCTATGACTATGCCGACTATGAGCTGTTTACTTTCCATTTTCTTTTGCTGCTGCTCGTTGTCGCTCTTGGCGGGCGGCTGCCGGGTCCTCTCCGTGCGCTGGCCTGCGCCATTGAGCTGCTCTATACGGCCTGGCTGTGCCAGCATTATGGAGATCTGATGATTTTCCCGGCCGTTTCGGCACTGTTGAATTACTCCCGACTAGAGAACAGGCCAGTGGTGCTTGTCTTCTTCGTTATTCATGCTGTGGCGCTAAATGTGGCGTTAAGCGGCGCAGAGCCCCGGATACGGGTGGTTATGAACCTTACCTTTTTGTTCTCCGCTGCCCTGAATAAGCTGCTTATGCGCGCAGGGCGCGGGAGAGTTGACACACTGTTCCTTTATGACGAACTGCGCAAAAAGCATTTTGAGCTGGAAGAAGCCCGCAGCAGCCTGCTCCAATTCACCGCCCAGATCGAAGGGGCCGCTCAAGCTGAGGAAAGAGTACGGATTGCCCGTCAGCTGCATGACGATATCGGCCACCGCCTGATCCGGGTCAAAATGATGACTGAGGCCGCCATCCACACGCTGCCGCATTCACCGGAGACAGGGATGGACATGATGAATCAGATCCGGGACCAGCTGGCGGCCAGTATGGACGATATGCGTGCTGCTGTCCGGCGGATCAACTATGGCTCGCAGCTTGAAGGGGCTTATGCGCTGGACCGGCTGCTGGAGGAGCTTGGCCGGGATACCGGCATTGAAACCTCCTACCAGGTGTACGGCATACCGTATCCCCTGTATCCCAGCGTACGGGTCACCCTCTACAAAAACGCCCAGGAGGCTCTCACCAATGCTCTCCGCCATGGTCAAGCCACCGCTGTATGGATCAAAGTCTCGTTCAGCGAGCAGGAGGTGGCCATGGAGGTAGGCAATAACGGACAGCGCCCGGAAGAAAACCCTCTGCTGAAACTCAGGGGCAAAGGAGGGATGGGTCTGCAGGGAATGGCCGAACGGGTCCATTTGGTCGGTGGAACGCTGGAGCTTCAGCTGGAGCCGGAGTTCGCTGTCATTACCAGGATTGCCCTGCACAATCAGCCCGACAAACTTCCACTGTAAAATGTTCTGCTATATATAGATTGAACTTGAAAAATTAAGAATAAGGGGAAAAGTAGCGGAGGAGAAGTTTGGAACTGTAGGAGCGGTAGCGCCCGCCTGAAAGCTTTCCGTAGGAAAGCTCGCTATCTTCAGCATCATCAGTCAGCGGATTTCAACCGCTAAAGGCGGTTCCAATCAAGAAATGCTTACGACAACAGCGGCTGGAAGTCCAAACCTTCTCTGTAGTCACGACCAACCCCAAAATCGAAAAAACTCAAGTTCAATTTATATACATAATTCTATAAGTTGTATACACCAAGAGATTTAAAATTCAACTTCTACAGCTAAAGGAGACCGGCCTCACATGATTAAAGTAGTTATCGTTGACGACGATTCATTTATCCGCGAAAGCCTTAAGGTACTGGTTGCACTGGACCCGGAAATTGAGGTAGCGGGCTCCGCTGGCGATGGCCGTGAAGCTCTGGCCCTGCTGAAGCAGCTGCCTCATGCCGATGTGGTGCTGATGGATATCCGGATGCCGGACTGCGACGGTGTCGAGGGCACCAAATCCATCAAGGAAGCCTTCCCCGGTATCTCCGTGCTGATGCTGACGACCTTCGACGACGACGAATACATTATCGAAGCGCTGCGGAACGGGGCGAGCGGGTATTTGCTGAAAAATATTCCGCCGGACCGGATTATCCAGGGTATCAAAACCGTACATGAAGGCAATCTGCTCATCCATCCTGACATCGCCCGCAAGCTGGCTGGTTTTCTGCAGCCGGCCGCACCTCCGAAGGAGGCGATGCCTAAGACGTTGGAGGCGTACGGGCTGACCAAAGCCGAGCTGGCCGTGGTATCCTTAATCGCGGAAGGCCATACCAATAAGGAAATCGCTGCCGGACTCTTTTTAAGTGAAGGCACGGTCAAAAATTACATCACCGATATCCTCAGCAAGCTCGGCCTGCGGGACCGGACACAAATCGCCATCTTCTATTGGAAGAATCAGCGGGAACACGGAAATTGAGGTTTGTGGCGGCCAGCCAACTGCTTGCGAGTCTACCTGCTTGTGAGCCTACCTGCTTGCGCCTACCTGCTTGCGAGCCTAGCTGCACAGCGGCCGGATGTCCACACATTCCCCGCAGCTGCGTTCAAACCCAAGATGAGAATCTAAAGTTCAACTTACGTAAGGAACGTTCAACTTTTGTAAGGAATCCCCCTATATGAGTTGAACTGGAGAACTTGAAAGCCGGGGAATGCAATGAGGCTCATAAGGAACTGAATCTAAGTGGAAAAAGTAAAACTACTCAGCTGAAATTTTGGCTACAGCAGGTTTTAGTGGGATTTTGTACACCTAATTCATACCTATTCATCCCATACGACCGTTTTCAGCCGAATTAGTGATACTTTTTCCAACATAGACTACTCCATGAGCTGAATGAGCCCGCATCCGCAGGAAAGCAGGCTTTTTCGCAAAATAAGGTCTGCTCCGTCCGCTTCATGCTGCAGATGAGCCCGAGTGCGCCGCCTGCATCGCCGGCAACTTTCAAGTAATCCGCAATTTTTTGTATTCTATAATTCCTATACATTAAAAAAGCCTGTGCTTCCTGAATATCAGGAGAACACAGGCTTTTGAATTGTTACAGCCCTGTATAACTGGCCATTTCCCGGATGGGTAGGTGTCCATAATAATTGCTGGAGCTCTGTCCAATATCCGGAGCCGCAAGAATCGGCCATGCTAGACTCCGGTTGATTCCTTCTCAGGCTCCGCAGCTGTGCCCTTGGCCCGTCCCAGTCCGCCGGATGGAAGACCCCGGCGGCTCGCCCCAGTCTTCATCGCGATAATGCTGAAGATGCTGGAAGACTTGGCCTCTGCGGTGACCGAACCGTCCGGCTCCGGTACCAGAATGATGCCGAGCTGATGGTGGTCGCCAGCATAGATCGCGCGCTGGAGGTATTTGCTCTCGCCGGCGCGGTTCTGCACCTCCAGCTTGCAGAACGCGGGATTCATGCGCAGCGCCTCATGCAGCTGCGCGGCATCGGTCAACAGGACCCCGTTGACCTTCAGCAGGATCTCGCCCGGCAGGATGCCCAGCTCCTGCGCGGGGCTGTCCGGCAGCACGGCCAGCACCTTGCGGCCGGCTGGAGGATGCACGAAGATCGGGCTTAGACTGCGCTCCTCCAGAGCGCTGTACCAGCCCAGTGCTTCGTGCAGCAGCACCGCGGCGAGCGCCGCGAGCACGGTCAGCGGGCTCCACCAGGCGGCAAGCCCGCTTAGAGCCAGCAGGACGGTGCTGTACAGCAGCAGCCGTCCTGCCGTGCGGGCGCTCTTTCGCCCGGGCAGCAGCCCTTGGGTCATCTCGCTGAAACCGATGATGACCGGCAGGGACACCAGGCCCAGCCCGCCGCCCAGCAGCGGGTGCCAGGGCAGATCGCCGATTCCTGTGCCCGAAGGAATCAGCAGGAACAGCGGCAGCGGCCAGAACGCCTCCAGCTGATAGCCGCCGACCACCTTGCCGCGCTTGCCTTTGAGAAAGAGCGGCGCAGCCAGCCTTGCACCCTGCCAGCGCGCCAGCAGCGCCTCGGCCAGATGCAGCAGAGCGGCCAGCACCAGCAGGGCAGGAATATCCATCTCCCGCAGCGCGGTGGCGATGGTGCCGGCCAGCCCGCTCTGCAGTGTGTCCGGAAAAAACGAAAGGACAAATTGCAGGATGCCAAGCAACCCTATGGAGTAGGCAAAACACAAATAGCGCACACGGAACAGCATAAGCACCAGGCTGACAACCCAAATGATGGCCACCGCCGTACCGGTCAGGGATACCCCCAGAGCGACAGCAGCCAGAGAAACGGCCAGTCCCGCAACCAGGCCGCTCCATACCGTACGCCAGGTTTCGCGGCCCCAGCTGTGCAGCTTCACGTGAATTAATTTCCGCTCCAGCGCCACCTGCCTGCGGTAGTAGAGAGCAATAAACAAAATAGCAATATAGTAATAGGGCTGAATCAGCAGATGTACGACTGCTGTGCCCCAGCTAGTAAGCAGTTCCGGCATTCCATTCAAACCGTTCGTCACACTCCTTTTAAGTCCGGGTAGTGTTGATCTGCAGCAATGCAGCGTTCGCTTTCAGGTACCGTTACAGGGAGAAATAGAAAAGTCATTCATAGCGGGAAACATATACATTCAAATATTTTTAGAAAAAAAGAAGGCTGAACTCAGCCTTCTTACTTTTTCGACAACGACGCCTGAATTTCCTTCTGAACCTCGGCAATTCCCCGATTGAGCTGGTTGTCGTTGACCGGATTCTGAATGGCTTTGATTAGCGCCAGCTCCAGCGCTTCGGCGGTCTTGGCATCAATGATGCCTGTCGCCTGCAGCTTGGAGGCACTCTGAAATTTCTTCACCGCATCTTTGGTCGCAGTATCGAAATAACCGTCCTTGCGGCCCGGTTTGTAGCCCAGACCGTCCAGCATGGTCTGTGCACTTTTGACATCCGCGTTGTTCATGTTGTATTGCAGTGATACGCTTTTGTTAATCGGCGCTACCGAGAAATAATCCGGCTGGGCCACCGCGATATCCGGCTTGATGCCCTTGCCGTGAATCCATGTGCCGTTTGGCGTCAGCCATTTGGCAATCGTAATCTTCAGCAGGCTGCCGTCGCCGAGCTGCTTGTCGAAGCTCGTCTGGACCGTGCCTTTGCCGAAGGAATTTTCTCCGATCAGCTTGGCTCCTGCAGACTGCTGCAGGGCGCCGGCCAGAATCTCCGAGGCGCTTGCGCTGCCTTTATTCATCAGTACAACGACCGGATATTTTTTGCTTGAGCCTTTAGAAGGGCTGACTTCCGGCTTCTTGCCCTTTTCCTCCACCTGCACAATGGTCTTGCCCGCCGGCACGAATTGTTCGGCCATATCAATCACCACCGGCAGTACGCCGCCCGGATCGTTGCGGACATCAATGACGAGTCCCTTCATGCCCTGCTTCTCCAGCTTGCCAAGCTCTTCCTTGAACCGCTCAGCAGTATTCATGGAGAACTGGGTAACCTCGATAACGCCTACACCATCCTTTTCGAGCTTGGCATAGACGGTTTCCAGCTTCACATCATCGCGGGTAAGCACGTATTCAAGCGGTTCCGCCGCTCCGGTACGCTGGATCTTGAGCGTGGCCTTGCTTCCCTTCGGTCCGCGGATCTTAGCCACCGCATCATTCAGCTCCATGCCTTCGAGCGTTGCCCCGTTTACCGACAGAATCACGTCTTTGGCCTTGAGGCCTGCCTTTTCAGCCGGTGAGCCTTTGATTGGGGAGACTATAACCACCTTCCCGTTCTCCGAGGAGACCTCAGCCCCGATTCCCGAGAAAGAGCCTTCAATACTTTCCTCAAACTTCTCAGCGGTTTCCTTGCCCATATAATTTGAATAAGGATCGCCCAGCGCTTCCATCATTCCATTGACGGCACCGTCGATCAGCTTCGTCCGGTCTACCTTTTCGTAGTAATAGCCCTCAATGAGGCTCAGCGCGGTTCCAAGCTTCTGTGATTCCTTCTCCTGCAGGCCGCCTGGCGGCACAAGCGCTGCCGCCGCACTTTCACCCGCAGCCCGTCCGAATATATCCGCATAGCCGGTGACGCCCAAGGTCAGCAGGCTTCCGCACAGCAAGGCAGCGACAATCATAAAAGCCGCTGTGCTTTTCTTCAACATGATGTTCCCACCGTCCCTTCTTGTCCCATGTCATGAAGCTGAGGACACGCCCGTTCTGTGAAGAACGGTATCTCTTCCAGTATATGCCGTAAACCAAATTAATATTTATAATATCATTCCAAGTCCATTCCAGCCGTCCCAAGTCTCACAGGTAAGGCATCGGATCAACCGGTTTGCCGTCGATCCGCACTTCAAAGTGCAGATGCGGGCCGGTGACGCGGCCGGTTGCACCCGATTCAGCAATGGTCTGGCCGCGGGATACCCGTTCGCCCACACTAACCTTAATGCCGCCTTCGCGGATATGGCCGTAGAGCGTCCATACCCCGCCGCCATGGTCAATCACTACCGTATATCCATAGCCGCTCCACCATTCAGCGACAATGACCGTACCGGAATCGGCAGCATGAATGCTTGTCCCTTGCGGAACGGCAAAGTCCGTACCCGTATGCATCTTACCTACTTCACCGGTCACCGGATGGGTCCGTAGCCCGTATGGGGAAGAAATCCGTGCCGATCCGACAGGAAGCAGGAATGGCCCGTTTCCGCCCGCATATTCAGAGTAGCTTGGGTCGCTGTCCGAGCCGGAGCTGGAGCTTGAACTGCTGCTGGCAGCCCGGGCTTTGGCCGCCGCAGCAGCGGCTGCCGCTCTCCGTGCCGCTTCGGCTTTGGCTGCCGCTGCTTTGCGTGCGGCTTCTTCCGCTTTGATCTGGTCCTTCTTGTTCTCCAGCACGGAGCGCTGGGTGGCCAGCTGCACCAGCTTGGCATCCTGCTCTTCCGTGAGGCCATCCGTCTCGTGGATTTCCTTATCGTAGTAGGCGATCAGCTCCTGCTTCTCCGCCTCCTTCTCTTTCAGCGTACTCCGCTGGGACTCCAGATCCGTATACAGCTGCTTGGCCTGGGCGTACTGCCCTTCAAGCTCCTGTTTCTTGGCAATAACCGTCTGCTTGTCCAGCTTGTGCTGCACGAGCAGGTCCTGATCCTGGTCGACAATCATTTTGAGGGAATCCGCCCGGTCCAGGAAATCGGAAAAACTGGTGGATGAGAGCAAAACATCCAAATAGGAAACCGCACCGTCGGTATACATCAGGCGGACCCTGGACTCCAGCAGCTTCTCACGGGAAGCCACACGTGCTTCCGCCTCATCGAGTTCGCTGGCCGTAATGTTCAGCGATTTCTCCGTGCTGGCGATTCTGCCGGAAATATCCGTCATTTGGCCTTTAACCTGATCAATTTGATCCAGCACGTACTGCAGATTAAGATTCGTTTTATTCAAATAATGCTTGGCTTCCTGGTTCCGTGAAGCAGCCTTGTCCTGCGCAGCTTTGGCAGCCTGAACCTCCTGCTGCAGCTGTTTCAGCTGCTTGTCGATTTCTGCAACCGTGGTTTTTTTGGCATATCCGTCAGAGGGTTGGAATAGTGTGGCAACCAGCAGCACAGCGGCCAGCCCGGCGGCAATCTTCTTCAACTCGCACTCCCCGTCCTTTGTCTTGTAAGATGGTCATCCTGGAATCGGATCATAGACTATACTTTGAGGAATTTGCGGATCGATACGGTACTTCCCCATATACCGATCAGCACACCGAGGCCGACAAGCAGCCCGCAGAGCAGAACCCAAATATCCTGAAACGGAATCAGCTGCAGCCCCAGCATCGGGTCCCCCTGGACAGAGGACACGAGACTGCTGTAGCCTGCATAAAGCGCCCCCGAGGTAACCAGCGAGCCGATCAGCCCGATCAGCGCTCCTTCAATAAAGAAGGGCCAGCGGATAAAATAATTCGTCGCACCCACCAGCTTCATAATGCCAATCTCCTTGCGGCGGGCAAGTATCGTTACCCGGATCGTATTGGAGATCAGGAACATCGACATGAGCGCCAGTCCCGCTACAAAAATAAACCCGATGTTGCGTACTGCCTTCGTCACCTTGAAGAGCGTCTCCACCGAGCCTTTGCCATAATTCACTTTGTAAATCGGCTTCTCTTCATGAGACTTGTTAAGCGCTTCTATCTTCTCCGCCACAAACGGAACCGTCGTAGGCTGAATGACCTCCACGAGCAGCTTATCCGGCAGCGGGTTATTATCCTTATCAAAGCCTTCGAGCAGCTCGGCGGCATCCGGCCCCATATCCTCGCGGAATTCCTTCAGCCCCTGCTCCTTGGAGACGAACTCCACCTTGCTGACCTCCGGCATGCTGCCGATTTCATTCTCCAGCGTTTCACGCATCTTCTGGTCGGTATTCAATGCCAGATGTACGTTGATCTGCACCTGGCTGTCCGCCTTGTCGGCGATAGCGTTGACATTAAGCACAAGCAATATAAAGACACCAAGCACGAATAGGGAGACGACAATGGAAGTGATGGAAGCCACCGACATCCAGCCGTTGCGGAATACATTTTTGAAGCCTTCCCGCACATGCCGCAAGAAGGTTTTAAAACTCATAACCATATTCCCCTCTCACTTGGTCTCTGACGATATTTCCGTTCTCGATGGCCAGGACCCGTTTGCGCATTTTGTTGACGATATCCCTGTTGTGAGTCGCCATCACAATGGTTGTCCCGCGAAAATTAATTTCGTCCAGCAGCTGCATGATTCCCCACGAGGTTTCAGGATCCAGGTTCCCGGTAGGCTCGTCCGCAATAATGACAGAGGGGTTGTTGACTATCGCCCGGGCGATTGCAATCCGCTGCTGCTCCCCGCCGGACAGCTGAGAGGGCTCACGGTTCGCTTTGCTGCGCAGGCCCACTAATTCGAGCACTTCAGGTACACGTTTCTTAATCACTTTCTTCGGAGCTTCGATAACCTCCATGGCAAACGCGACATTCTCATAGGCCGTGAGCTTCGGCAGCAGGCGGAAATCCTGAAAGACCACTCCGATATTGCGGCGGACATAGGGGATTTTGCGCGGCTTCAGCTTGCCTATATTGAACCCGCCTACCGAAATTTGTCCTTTGGTTGGCATTTCTTCTCTATAAATTAATTTCATGAACGTTGATTTACCGGCGCCGGACGGTCCGACAACATAGACGAATTCATTGCGGTCGATCTTGACGGATACGCCCTGGAGCGCATGGGTTCCGTTCGAATAGGTCTTCCACACATCCTGCATTTCAATCACTTCATCACTTCCCGATTCTGACATATTCCGCAGCAAACCGCGGAAGTTTCCATAAACTGCATGAATACCGCAGGCGTATCTATTGTAACAAATCCGTAACCGCTTGAGTACCCGAAAGTTTTACCGATATCGCACATATACATAAAAAGTATATTAAAAACCGGAAAAAACCTCAGCATCACCGCTTGCATCTACATTACTGCAAATCCAGAAACAACCGGCCTGCTACCGGTTCTATCTATTTATATCGGCTGTAAAAGCCATTCATTAAGTCTAGTATTCCTGGCCTGCGCCCAGTCCGCGCAAATCCGCCCAACTGAAGGAGATCTTTTATGAAAAAAATCCATGCTGCCCTCATTGCCCTAATAAGCCTGATCCTGGCCGGCTCCCTTATAGCCGGAGGACTTCATTTATATGGCAGTCAGCAGACGCTTCCCCCCAAAACCTCTGTCGCCGGCTGGGACGTCGGAGGTATGGATATAGCCGAAGTACGCGCGGGACTAGCCACCAGACTGCAAGCGCTCGAGGCCGTTCCTTTAACACTGAAAGCAGAGCCTAACACCAAGCTCACTGTTACACTGCAGCAGGCGGGTATGACCTATGAGGCAGAAGACTTTCTGCAGGGCCTGAATTCGCTCACTGAAGGCGGACTGCTGGAACGGGTGCGCGCCCGCTGGAGTTTTTCCCGCAGCTGGGAACTTGGGGCACATCTGGATCTGGCACAGCTGCAGAAAAGTCTGAATCCTGACTGGGAAAAAGAAACCTTTGGGGCCCCTGTAGACGCTGAACGGCGCATCACCGCAGATGACCGTGTGGTATACACGCCCGGGAAAACCTCCTATAAGGTAGACTGGCATGCACTGGAGCTTACCCTGCAGGCAGCGGTCCCCCTGTCACTCCGCAATGCCGACAGCCTTCAGGGCAAACGGATCGTGCTTGAAGTTCCGCTCAGCATCCGGGAGCCGGAGGTCACGCTGAAGACCCTGAAGGAGCAGGGCATTGAGCGGAAAATTGCACAGTTCAGCACCTCCCTCGGGGCAAGCGGCCCCGGCCGCACCTTCAATGTCCAGGCTGCCGCCCAAGCCGTCAACGGCACCCTTCTGCCTCCGGGTGCTGTCTTCGATTACGGCAAGGCCATTCAGAAGGCCCAGGCTGACACCGGCTTCAGGGAAGCACCGGTTATCGTCAACGGCCGGCTGCAGCCTGGGGTGGGCGGAGGAATCTGCCAGGTATCCAGCACGCTGTATAACGCTGCCCTGCGTTCAGGGCTCGAAATCGTGGAGCGGCGGAACCATTCGCTGCCGGTTAACTATCTGCCGAAGGGACAGGATGCCACCTTCTCTGAAGGCAACATTAACTTCCGCTTCCGCAACAATACCGGCAAATCTCTGATGATCCATGCCGCCGTCCAAGGCCGCACCTTAACGGTGAAGCTGTTCGGCACGTTCCCGAAGAACGTCACCTTCCTGGTCCAGTCCCGGACGGTGGAGCTGCTTGCACCCGCCGATAAATATGTGAGCGACCCTTCACTCCCGCGCGGAGGCACACGGGTTATCCAGAACGGAAAAACCGGCTACATCGTTGAAACCTACATCACCCGGCTCGTGGACGGCAAAGCCGTAGAAAAGAAGCTGCTCTCCCGGGACACCTATTACGCGCAAAAACGCATCATCGCCATCAACCGGGGCGGCATGGGCAAGTCCATCCAGCCCGATTCCCGCAGGCAGCCCCTGGTAGAGGATGGTGTCCGGGGTTGATGTAACCCATACGCCTGGCGGCTTCCAGTCGGCACGCTCTACTCCTGCGTATCATCAAAAAGGCGGTCAGGACAATCATAGTCCTGCCGCCTTTTTGACATGAAGATTAACTGGAGCGGCAGCTTGCCGCCCCTGCTTTTACATTGCGCTTACTTCGGCAGCACATGCCCTTTACGATGGAGTGGTATCCTTAAGGGAAAATTTGTAACAGAAAGGATGAACTGCGATGAGCATAATTGCTTCCAATCCGTTATCTGCCTTGCTCCGCATCGCCCCAACCGTCCCCGCTGCCCATACCTGCCGTGAAACCCTCCGCGTGTTGTTCCAGCACCCCGAAGCCAAATGTCTCGTTGTCTGCCATCCAGACCATACGCCGGCCGGCCTCTTGATGTGTGAACGCTTTTTCCTCAAGGTTACCGGACATTCAGGTATGGAATTGTTCTACCGTGAACCCGTAACCAGGCTCATGAACCGTAAACCGCTGACCGTTGACATCTTTACCCCGCCGGAACACGTTCTGACGTCAGCCTTGGAACGCCCAGAAGCGATGAAGAACGATTGCATTATCGTTACGGAGGAAGGAGCTTTTGCCGGTGTGGTGTATGTTTCTGACCTGACGCGGGAGCAGCATTAAGCGGCTCTCCAGGTCGTACCCAGGGTATCCCCTGTACAACCCCTGCGCATTCCTGGCCGGCTTTCTATTTGCCTTCCGCCCATTCAGTCTGCTCCGCCCCAACTGCTGCTCTTTCGCTTCTCCATTCCTCCTGACAGCCTCAGCACGCTGTTAAAACAGCGTGTCCGGAGACATGTCAATTCTCCAATATCCGCTCACTTTCTTCAGCTTCACCACTACGCTTTGGTTCGTCCCCTGATCCGGCACACTTAACTCAAATACAGCAGTGGTCGCAGTCTTCGAAACCATACGCGCTGTTGCCTTATCATACTGCATTGAATTGCCTATATCGGTATTTACTTGCGCCATTCGTCCGTTCTGCTCCAAAAACTGTGTCTGCACATAAAACGCAGCGGCATTGTGCGTATAGGCGCGTTTGACATAACTCATCAGCTGCTGCTTGCTCCCAATATCACTGGAGAGATAACGGTACTCCGTGCCTTTATATTGAAACGTTTCCGGTTGAAATGTTACGCCCCCACGACTGGTATATGTATACAGCTTCTTGGCGTGAACCAGGAGCGGGATCACACTCTTCACCGTCAGATTGTTAATCGTTGCCGGACCTTCCTTGCCTGGCGCGGATACCGCCACCGCCTTTACCCCTTCGATTCCAAAGGATGGCGAAGCCGCGAACGCTCCGCTCCCCGCTGATACCAGACCCAGTGAAAGAGCGAGTGAGCTGAGCAGCACTTTTTTGTTCATAATTAATTCCTCCTTATAATTGTGCAATAAGTACTTTATAACTTACTGCAGCTTGCAAGTTAAAATACCCAATTCCCTATAGGGTCAAAACAGGATTACGGCAGGATAAAAATAAGATTTTTACAATTTATATCTGTTTGGTCCTGTGCTATGATTTGGGCTGAAGGGAAAGGAGATAAAAATATGGCTTTGATTGAGTGCAGATTTTATTCGGATGTACTGGGACTAAGCACCTCCATGACGGTGATTTTGCCGCAACAGACTACTACGCAAATTGGCATGAACAATGTTACTAAGGGAACACTGCACCCGACACTCTATCTGCTGCACGGCCTCTCGGATGACGACTCCATCTGGCTCCGCCGCACTTCCATTGAGCGCTATGTGGCACAAATGGGGATTGCAGTGGTGATGCCGCAGGTGCACCGGGGCTTTTATACGGATATGTACGAGGGAGGCCGGTACTGGACCTTTATCAGTGAAGAGCTGCCCGCGCTGGCCCGTTCATTCTTCCCCCTGTCCCCCAAACGCGAGGATACCTTTGTGGCCGGGCTGTCGATGGGCGGCTATGGGGCGGTCAAGCTGGGACTGCGCAAGCCTGAAGCCTTTGCGGCGGCGGCAAGCCTGTCGGGAGCGCTCGATATGGCGCATCATTTCCTGAACCCGGAGGATCCAACCAAGAAGTCCCCAGAGTATGAACGGATTTTTGGCAAACAGAGTATTGAGAACACTCCGGATGATTTGCTATACCTGCTGAAAGAGGTAGACCGCTCCAAGGGTCCTAAGCCGCTTCTCTACCAGTGCTGCGGAACAGAGGATTTCCTCTATGAAGACAACCAAGCCTTCCGCAGGGCCTGCGCCAAGACGTCGCTGTCCTTAACCTATGAGGAAGGTCCGGGCGATCATGAATGGGGCTATTGGGATACCAAAATCCGTGATGTGCTGGCCTGGCTGCCTCTGGGTAAATAAGGGCAGGCCTAGCCTGAACTGTAACCCGCAAGCTTAAGGTGGACGCACAACAGGCTAAGTCCTGATAGAACTTAGCTTGTTGTGGAATCTTTCATTACTCCGATTTTGCCCGATTACGCAGAATTCAAAGGTACGTGTCTTCTTGGCGCTTCTTTAGCTGATTAGGTGGAAAAAGTATCATTAATTTGCTTGAGCATTAAGCAACCCGGCTGGTTAAGTGGAAAAAGTTGCACTAAATCAGCCCATTTCGCTTCACATGAGGGAATCCCCCCGAATTAGGTTTCCTTTTTCCACTCAACCTCCGCGAATGTTGATTTCTAAGGAATTTAAGTTTCCTTTTTCCACTTCAGTGCTTCAACAACGGCAGTTCTGCTGTTGTTTCGTTCCACATTCGTCCTTTAGACTAGTCCAACTAAAAGATTCTTTTCTCAAACTCTATACCCGCCTTCTACAACGAAGAAAGTTCACTATTTTCCATACAATTAAAAAACTGTCCTCCCCACATCCAGTGATGCGGCGATAGACAGTCTTTTGTTCATTCCGGCAATCAATTCAGCAATCTATCAAGTAATTTATTCAACAATCTATCCTGCAATCTATTGTAGCCAACCGGCCTCTTTTTACCGGATAGTATTTGCGTGCTGCGCAATCCACTCACTGGCATCGTTCAAGGCTGTCTCTGCCCGTTCAATCGCTGCCTTGACCTGCACCGTAGCCGTACCGCCATAGACATTGCGGGCGTTCACCACAGCCTCTGGCTGCAGCACGGCGTAGATCTGCTCATCGAACAGCGGGGAGAACTGCTTGAACTCCTCCAGCGTCAGATCCAGCAGGAATTTGCCTTCGTTAATACAGTACAGCACCGTCTTGCCGATGACCTCATGCGCCTGGCGGAAAGGCAGACCTTTGCCTACCAGGAAGTCAGCGATATCCGTCGCGTTAGAGAAGTCCGTATTAACGGCTTCACGCATCCGGCTCTTGTTCACCTTCATCGTAGAGATCATTGGCGCGAACAGCTGCAGCGCTCCTGTCAAAGTGGCTACAGTATCGAACATGCCCTCTTTGTCTTCCTGCATATCTTTGTTGTATGCCAGCGGCAGGGACTTGAGTACCGTCAGCAGCCCGATCAGGTTGCCGTAGACACGGCCCGTCTTGCCCCGTACCAGCTCAGGCACATCCGGGTTTTTCTTCTGCGGCATAATGCTGCTGCCTGTGCAGAAGGCATCATCCAGCTCCACGAAGCTGAACTCCGTGCTGCTCCACAGCACCAGCTCTTCACTGAGCCGGGAGAGGTGAGTCATCACCAGCGCCGCGTTGGCCAGAAATTCGACGATGAAATCCCGGTCGCTGACCGCGTCTAGGCTGTTCTCATAGACACTGTCGAACCCGAGCTGCTCCGCTACAAAATGGCGGTCAATCGGGAAAGTGGTTCCCGCAAGCGCCCCTGCTCCCAGCGGCAGCACGTTGATCCGCTTGTAGCTGTCCGTCAGGCGTTCAGCATCACGACGGAACATAGACACGTAAGCCAGCAGGTGATGAGCGAACAGGATCGGCTGGGCACGCTGCAGATGCGTATAGCCCGGAACGATCGTATCCACGTTGTCTTTGGCTTGACCGATCAGCGCTTCCTGCAGCTCATGCAGCAGGGCCACCAGCTCCACCACCCGATTGCGCAAGTACAGGTGCATATCCGTAGCCACCTGATCGTTGCGGCTGCGTCCGGTGTGCAGCTTGCCGCCGACCGGGCCTATCTCCTCGATCAGATTCTTTTCAATATTCATATGAATATCTTCATCTGCCACGGAAAAAACAATCTCTCCCGCACGGACTTTGTCGAGCACCTTGTTCAGTCCATTCTTGATCGTCTCTACATCGTCCTGCGGCAGGATGCCGCATTTGCCCAGCATTGTGACATGAGCCAGACTGCCCTGCACATCCTCTTCAGCAAGTAGCTTATCAAATCCGATGGAGGCCGTATATTCCTCCACCAGTTTATTCGTTCCTTTGGTAAAACGTCCGCCCCACAGCTTGCTCACCTGTTGTATCCTCCTCTATTGACGTTAGAAGGGCCGCCCCTGTCCTGACGGGAGGAACGGCCTTCGGCTGTCTGGTTATGTTATTTGTCCGATTCTGCCACGCCAGCCGATACCTTCAAACGCAGGGCGTTCAGGCGGATAAAGCCTGTAGCATCCCCTTGATCATATGCCTGAGTCGGGTCTGCCTCCATAGTGGCAATCTCCGGATTGTACAGGCTGACCGGAGACTTCACGCCGGCTCCGATGATGTTGCCTTTGTACAGCTTCACGCGCACGGTGCCGGTAACGTTCTTCTGGCTTTCCTTCACCAGCGCCTGCAGCGCAAGGCGTTCAGGCGCGAACCAGAAGCCGTTGTACACGAGTGTGCTGTAGCGGGTAATCAGGCTGTCGCGCAGGTTCATCACTTCGCGGTCCATCGTGATGGACTCCATTTTGCGGTGAGCGGTGAACAGGATGGTTCCGCCCGGTGTTTCGTACACGCCGCGGCTCTTCATGCCGACAAAACGGTTCTCCACCATATCCACACGTCCAATACCATGCTTGCCGCCCAGCTCATTCAGCTTCTCCATAACCTGCAGTGGAGATAGAGGCTCGCCATTCAGTGCGACACAATCTCCCTTGAGGAATTCCAGCTCCAGGTATTCCGGCTGATCCGGGGCATCCTCCGGCGCGTTGCTGAGAAGGAACATTCCCTTGTTCTCCGGTGCGCTAGGATCGAACCACGGATCTTCCAGCACGCCGCTCTCATAGCTGATGTGCAGCAGGTTGCGGTCCATGGAATACGGCTTGGCCGCCGAGGCCTGAACCGGAATGCCGTTGGCTTCCGCATAGGCGATCATTTCCGCCCGGCCGGGGAACTGGTTACGGAACTCTTCAAGCCGCCAAGGTGCAATCACCTTGATGCTTGGCGATAAGGCCGCTGCGTTCAGTTCGAAACGCACCTGGTCATTCCCTTTGCCGGTTGCGCCATGGGCAATAGCCGTTGCTCCTTCAGCGATGGCGATGTCCACCATACGCTTCGCAATCAGCGGACGGGCGATGCTTGTGCCGAGCAGGTATTGGCCTTCATACAAAGCGCCCGACTGGAACATCGGGTAGATGAAGTCGCTCGCAAATTCGTCGCGAAGATCATCGATGTAGACCTTCGACGCGCCGGTTGCGAGGGCTTTTTCCTCCAGGCCATCCAGCTCTTCCTTCTGGCCGATATCGGCTGTAAAAGCAATAATCTCCGCATCATAAGTTTCTTTCAGCCATTTCAGGATGACCGAGGTATCCAGCCCGCCGGAGTAGGCGAGCACGATTTTTTCTTTTGGCATGGGGGTGCAACTTCCTTTCGTGTCGGGGGTATAGGATGAACTTCTTGAGATTGCCTATAGATACCCGGTGCCCGGACGCAACTGCGTGAAATGTTTGGACTTCCGGCCGCTGTTGTCTCCAGATTTCTTGATTGGTACCGCTGATCGCGGTTGAAATCCGGAGACAAAGGCGGACGCTAGCGCTCCTACAGTTCCAAACTTTCACTCCGCTGCTATGCACCGGAATCTAACGCTCATCTAAGTTCAACCTATATAGTGTTTTATATAATATAAGACCAAGCAAGAGCCTTGCCAGATTTGCATGACCAATCCTGATTTACTCCAGATCGCTGAATACTCTGAGCTCTTAGCTATAGCTTAGCCCGTGAATACGGTCCTTAGCCCATCAATGCCGCCATCAGCGCTTTCTGCGCATGCAGGCGGTTCTCAGCCTGGTCGAAGATGACCGAGTTCGGGCCGTCGATTACGCTGGTGCTGACCTCTTCCTCACGGTGAGCCGGCAGGCAGTGCAGGAACAGGTAGTCGCTCTTCGCGCCTTTGACGAGTTCCTCGTTGACCTGGTAGTCCTTGAACGCAGCCTCACGCGCCAGCTGCTCAGCCTCAAAGCCCATGCTCGCCCAGACATCTGTGTAGATTACATCGGCGTCCTGTACGGCTTCCTGCGGGCTGCGGGTAACCACGATTACCGATCCGGTTTCCTTGGCAATCTCGCGCGCCTCCGCAACGACAGCCGCATCCGGCTCATAGCCTTCCGGTCCGGCAACCGAGACATGCACGCCCAGCTTGGCACCGCCGATCAGCAGGGAATGCGCCATGTTGTTGCCATCGCCGATGTAGGCCAGCTTCAGGCCCTTCAGCTTGCCTTTGTGCTCGTAGACGGTCTGGTAATCAGCCAGCACCTGGCACGGATGGGCCAGATCGCTCAGGCCGTTGATCACAGGCACCGATGCATAACGGGCCAGATCCTCTACTTTGTCATGGCCGAAGGTGCGGATCATAATGCCGTCCAGATAACGGGACATGACCTGCGCCGTATCGCCGACGGTTTCGCCGCGTCCGAGCTGAATGTCATTTTTGCTCAGGAACAGTGCATGACCGCCGAGCTGGTACATACCCACTTCGAACGAGACGCGTGTGCGGGTCGAGGATTTTTCGAAAATAAGCCCGATCGTTTTGCCCTTCAGCGGCTGGTAGACCTCCCCGCTCTTTTGCTTCCGCTTCAGCTCAATCGCCAAATCAATCAAATATGTGATTTCCTCCGGGCTGTAGTCGTTCAGCTCCAGCAAATCACGGCCTTTGAGCTGCTGCGCGATTTGTTGTGCACCGTTTTTCACTTCCTGGCTCATGAACCTGCCTCCCACTTTCCATTGTTAGCATAAGTATGAATGAGTTCTGAAAGGATGTCCACCGCCTGGTGAATCTCCTCGACGCTTACGTACAGGTTAGGCAGCAGCCGAATCACGTTGGGTCCGGCCTGCACGAACAGCAGCCCGCGCTTCTGTCCGGCCAGTACGATATCTGCTACCGGTGCCGCGCATTCGATGCCGATGAGCAGGCCTTTGCCGCGGATCTCCTTCACAAACGGCGTATCCGCCAGCTTGTCTCCGAGCAGTCCCTTCAGGTACTCGCCCATGTCGGCGGCACGCTGCGCCAGATTATCTTCCAGCATCGTTTCAATCGTTGCTTCCATGACTGCCGCAGCCAGCGGCGTACCGCCGAAGGTGCTGGCATGACTGCCCGGGCTGAACGCTTCACGCAGATAACCTTTGCCCAGCATAACACCTGCCGGGAAGCCGCTGGCCACCCCTTTGGCCAAAGTGAAAATATCCGGCTCAATGCCGTAATGCTGATGCGCAAACAGCTTGCCCGTACGTCCCATACCAGTCTGCACCTCATCCACGATCAGCAGCAGCCCGTGCTCTTTGCACAGCTCAACCACCGCAGCCAGGAATTCCTGCTGCACCTCCAGCACGCCGCCTTCGGCCAGAACCATCTCCAGCATAATTGCTGCGGTATTCCCGGAGATTGCAGCCTTCAGCGCCGGAAGATCATGCAGCGGCACGGTCTTGAAGCCTGCCGGAAGCGGCAGGAAGCCTTCTTTTACCTTTTGCTGTCCGGTAGCCGTCAGGGTGGCCAATGTACGTCCATGGAAGGACTGCTCGAACGTAATCACTTCATAGCGGCCCGTTCCCTTCACCTTCTGGTGATAACGGCGCGCCAGCTTGATCGCTGCTTCATTCGCTTCCGCCCCGCTGTTGCAAAAAAACACCTGATCTGCGCAGCTGTTCGCTGTAAGCAGCGCAGCCACCCGGTCCTGTCCCGGAATGTGGAACAGGTTCGAGACATGCCACAGGGTGTCAATCTGCGCCTTCAGCTTCGCACCAACCTTCTCCGGCGCGTGGCCAAGGCTCGTTACCGCCAGCCCGCACATAAAGTCCAGATACTTGTTGCCCTGATCATCCCACACCCAGCTGCCCTTGCCCTTGACCAGACTGATGTCATATCTGGCGTAGGACGGGAATACCGCACTCAGCTTGGCAGGAGCAGCCTCCTGAACCCCTGCTTCTACTGAACGGTCCTGCGGTGCCCCTGTCAAAGAATCTTTGTCCGCTTGCGTAAGCTCACTCATTCTTAGTCACTCTCCCACCATGCTGCTTCCGGTATTCCCGTCAGCGCTTGTTATTATATAAGTTGAACTTTAGTTTTACATTGTGGGGTATGGTCGTAACTACGGGGAATGTTTGTTTGGACTTCCAGCCGCTGTTGTCGTAAGAATTTCTTGATTGGAACCGCCTTAGCGGTTGAAATCCGGTGACTGATTATGCTGAAGATAGCGAGCTTTCCTACAGAAAGCTTTCAGGCGGACGCATTCGCTCTGTAAGTATCCAAACTTCCCCTCCGCACTTCTACCCTTTTATGAATTCTTTAAGTTCATCTTATATAGTTATGAACGAATAATCCGTGTTCCCAACTCTTCACCCTGCAGCACCCGGCTGAGCACCCGCGGCTCCTTGCCGTCAACAATCACGACTTCAGACACACTGCCCTGGATACAATCGATCGCGGCACGCACTTTTGGAATCATTCCGCCGTAAATTTCGCCATTCTCGATCAAATCTTCAATCTGCCCTACCGTCACAGACGGAAGCACGGTTTTGCGGCCATCCAGCGTGCGCATAATACCCGGCACATCCGTGACCACAATCATTTGGGGCGATCCGACAAAAGAAGCCACCGCACCCGCCGCCGTATCCGCATTAATATTGTAGCGCTGGCCCCCGGCATCCACACCGATTGGCGCGATCACAGGAATATAGCCCATCGCCAGAACACCCTGTACAATCTCTGCCTTGACCTCAGTCACTTCACCGACCAGCCCAACTTCATCGCTATTGGCAACCAGCCGGGCCGTAATGAGCCGCCCATCCACACCGGATAAGCCGAGCGCCTGCCCGCCGCTGCCTTGAATCCTTCGGACAATCGCCTTGTTGATGCTCCCCGCCAGCGTCATTTCCACCACATCCAGCACTTCCTCGGTCGTCACCCGCAAGCCGTTCACAAAGCTGCTCTCAATGCCAAGCTTCTCCAGATTGCCGGAGATCGCAGGTCCGCCGCCATGCACTATAACCGGCTGGGCACCGTTCAACTGCAGCTCCCGCAAATCGTCAAAAAATGAATCCGGAAGCGCCGCCAGCGTACTGCCGCCACATTTCATAACGAACAGCCCGCCAGCCTTATGATTCTCAACAGGTTCAAAAGTCATAGTATTGGTATCCCCCCAGTAAGCTGAGCCCCAGCCGTGAATCAGGTACGGTATGCGGCATTAATGCGCACATAATCATACGTCAGATCGCAGCCCCAGGCGGTAGCCTTGCCTTCTCCGTCAGACAAAGCTACGGTAATCAGCACGGTATCGCTTTTTTGCAAATAATGCAGAGCTTTCTCTTCATCAAAAGCCACCGGCTTCGACTCTCGCAGCACTTCGATCCCGCCAAGTGAAATATCCACCCGTTCCGGGGATACCGGCACTCCTGCGCGTCCTACTGCCGCAATAATTCTGCCCCAGTTGGCATCTGCGCCAAAAATCGCCGATTTCACAAGACTGGAGCCGACCACTGTCTTGGCAATCGCCGCCGCAGCCTCATCATGCACTGCACCGTCAATCTGCACTTCAATCAGCTTTGTCGCTCCTTCGCCGTCACGGGCAATCGCCATAGCCAGACTTTTGCACACATGTGTGAATGCAGCGGCAAAAGCATCCCAGTCCGCATGCAGCTGCGTCAGCTTGGCATTCCCGGCCAGCCCGCTCGCCATCGTGACCAGCATATCATTGGTGCTTGTATCTCCATCTACCGTAATCATATTAAAAGTGGTGTTGGTCGCGGTACGCAGCAGACTGAGCAGATCCCCGCCGTCAATCACAGCATCCGTGGTCATGAAGCCCAGCATGGTCGCCATATTCGGATGAATCATTCCCGAGCCTTTAGCAGCCCCGGCAATTGTAACTTCCACTTCACCGACTTTTACTTTGACGCAGCATTCTTTTTTAACCAGATCTGTCGTTAAAATAGCCTGGCAGAACTCTTCCGCCCCGGCGGCTCCTCCGTCCAGCTTCTCCGGCAGTCCGGCAATGCCGCTGCGCACACGGTCCATCTTCAGCAGCTCGCCGATGACACCGGTAGAAGCCACCGCGACATCCTGTTCATTCACCCCAAGCTGACGGGCAGCGGCAGCACGCATTTCATAGGCATCGGCTTCGCCCTGTTCACCGGTACAGGCATTGGCATTCCCGCTGTTCACGATGACCGCCTGCAGCGTCCCGTCCGCCAGACTCTCCCGCGTCACCTTCAGCGGTGCAGCCTGGAATACATTCGTTGTATATACCGCAGCCGCTGTCGCCGGCACCTCACAGAGGATGGCCGCCAGATCGTTGCGCTCCGTTTTTTTGAGTCCGCAGTGCAGTCCGCCAGCCGTAAACCCCTTAGGGGTTGTAACACTTCCGCCCTCAACGATGGTAAAAACTTGTTTCTCACTCATTATATTGTTGACCGCTGAAGCTTATGGATACACTGGTGTGTAACCAAGTCCGCGGGTTTCCTCCCATCCCATCATCAAATTCAGGTTCTGAATCGCTTGCCCCGCCGCACCTTTAACAATATTGTCAATGACGGATACAATCGTTACCCGGCCTGTACGGGCGTCTGTGGCAAAACCGATATCACAATAATTGGAACCGCTGACCTCTTTGGTGGCTGGAAGCACACCCGCATCACGAACCCGCACATAAGGACGACCTGCATAATACTTACGGTATAAGTCCACAAAATCCTGCTCGCTGTACCCGCCGCTCATCCCGGCGTACATCGTGCTCATAATTCCCCGCGTCATCGGCACCAGGTGCGTAGTGAACGTAATCGTCACTTTTTCTCCGGCGATCTCCGTCAGGGTCTGCTCAATTTCGGGAATATGCTGATGCTTGTTGACCTTGTAAGCTTTGAAATTCTCATTGATCTCGGCGTAATGGACCGTTAGACTCGTGCCCCGGCCTGCGCCGGATACACCCGATTTGGCATCAATAATAATGCTGTCCGGTTTAATCCAACCAGCTTGCAGCGCAGGAACCAAGCCCAGCAGCGTAGCTGTCGGATAGCAACCCGGATTGGAGACAAAGTCCACTCCAGCCGCCCGTTCCCCGAACACCTCGCATAATCCGTATACAGCCTGTTGCAGATACGCTTCAGGCGGAGCCGGATGCTTATACCACTGCTCATATTCCGTGCCGTCCTTCAGCCGGAAGTCACCGGACAGATCAACCACCTTCAGTCCTGCCTCCAGCAGCTCCGGCACCAGCTTGGCACTTACCCCCGAAGGCGTTGCTGTAAACACCACATCCGCCCTCCCGGCGATCTCCGCCGCGTCCACTCCATCCAGATTGCGCTGCACAATCCCCGTTAAATGCGGAAAACCCTCCTCAATAGGCGTGCCGGCGCTTGAAGAAGAAACCACTGAAGTAATCTCTATATCAGGGTGGCCCTGCAGCAGCCTAATCAGCTCCACGCCCCCATATCCCGTCGATCCCACAATTGCTGCTCTCAGCTTACCAGTCACAGTCATCCCCGCTTCCTGCTTTTCATATATAAATGAATACCGCTCTTAGAAATATGTATTATTATACGACCGAATTAATATAAATACAACATGTAACGTCAAGTTTATTGAAATCCGGCTTAAGTCCTCCTATAAAGGAGTCCACACTCCCTATCCTATCCGCTTCAGGCTTATTCGGTCCAGATCATCGAAACCTTTTCGCCAAAAAAAGAAGCAGCCCCCTAAGGAGACTGCACCTCTCTTTTGAACCCTTCGCCCAGCACCTCATGCGCCTCCGTGATAATCACGAACGCTCCCGGATCCACAGAACGCACTATGGCTTTCAGCCGGGTGATCTCATTTTGCCCCACTACCACCATAAGCACCGTACGGCTATCGCCGGTATACCCGCCTTGCGCATTCAGCTTGGTCAAGCCACGGTCCAGATCGTTCAAAATCGCCTGTGAGATCTCTTCCGTCTGGTCGGAAATGATATACGCCACCTTGGTTGTGCTGAAGCCCACCTCCAACGCATTGATCACCTTGCCCGTTACAAACAAGCCGATCAAGGCATACATCGCCTGTTCCATGCCCAGTACAAAAGCAGCCAGCGTAATCACCGTACCATCCAGCAGCACGACAGACAGCGAGAAGCTGAACCCTGTAATCTTCTGAATAATCTGCGCCAAAATGGTCAAACCGCCCGTAGACCCGCGCCCGCGGAATACCAGTCCCAGCCCAAGCCCGACACCAATCCCTCCGTAAATAGAGGCAAGCAGCGGATTCGTGGTCGGAACCGGCCCATCCTTCGTCAAAAAGATAAACAGCGGCAGCACAAAGCTGCCCAGCAGCGAACGGAGGCCATATTGTTTGCCGAGGAACACCACGCCCAGGATAAAGAGCGGAATATTCAGCGCCCACTGGGTGAACGCCGGTTCAGCCCCCAGCCAGGCCTCCGCGAGTACGGACAAGCCGGACACCCCTCCGGAAGCAATTCTGCTCGGCAGGAAAAACAGATTAAACGCCAGACCCGTAATCAACGAGCCCAGCAGAATCAGCAGAATATCCACCGTATGGCGCAAGGGCCCATTGAGTGGAATTAACGGGGGTTTATTGCGTGAATTCATTTTTTGCATGCAGGTTGTTTTCTCCTTAACGTTGTACTTGAAGCATAGACTGCCTAATCTTCTCAAAAAAATTCCTACACCTCCGAAGACGCGTAGGAATTATCATGATGCCCTTATTCAGCTTCTGTCTTAATCTGGCTGCGCAAATATCCATCGATAAAAGCGTCCAGATCGCCGTCCATCACTGCCCCGACATTTCCGGTTTCCACGGAAGTACGGTGATCCTTTACCATGCTATAGGGATGGAATACATAGGAGCGGATCTGGCTTCCCCAGGCAATATCAGATTGCTCGCCGCGAATTTCATCAAGCTGCTGCTGCTGCTCCTGCAGCTTGCGCTCATACAGCTTGGAACGCAGCATCTTCATCGCCTGTTCCCGGTTCTTGATCTGCGACCGCTCATTCTGGCAGGTGACTACCACGCCGGTAGGCAAGTGAGTGATACGCACCGCAGAGTCGGTTGTATTGATATGCTGACCGCCCGCGCCGCTGGCACGGTACGTATCAATCTTCAGGTCCTCCGTGCGGATTTCCACCTCAACATCATCCGTAATCTCAGGCACCACATCGCAGGATACAAAGGAGGTATGCCGTCGGCCTGATGCATCAAATGGGGAGATACGCACCAGACGGTGCACTCCTTTTTCCGCCTTTAGGTAGCCATAGACATTGTAACCTTTGATTAGCAAAGTAACACTCTTGATCCCGGCTTCGTCACCCGGCAAATAATCCAGGACTTCTACCTTGAAGCCGCGTTTCTCCGCCCAGCGGGTATACATGCGCAGCAGCATTTGGCCCCAGTCCTGGGATTCCGTTCCGCCAGCCCCGGGATGCAGCTCCAGAATCGCATTGAGCTTGTCATACGGCTGGTTGAGCAGCAGCTGCAGCTCGAATTCATCGACCTTGCCGCCTACAGTGCGGATGGTATCAGCAACCTCTGCCGCCAGCTCCGCATCGCCCTCCTCATCCGCCAGCTCCACCATCATCGCTGCATCGTCATATTCCTGCTGCAGCTTCTCGTACTGATCTACGGATGATTTCACTGCATTCATCTCTGCAATTACACCTTGCGCTTTTTCGGGATCATCCCAGAACCCGGGTGCTGCCATCTTTTCTTCGAAGTTCGCGATCATTTCCTGCTTGAGATCTAAGTCAAAGAGACCCCCTAAGGTCAGTTAGTTTCTTGCCTATTTCACGCAGGTCCTGCTTAACATTAGCATCGATCATGTGGAGTCACTTCACCTTTCAAAATAAAATATTGCGCCGGGGCGGCTTATTGGACATAAAGAGGGTGAATATAGTCATTCCGAGGATACCCGAACTTACGATCATTAGATCGGTGGAAAACGTAACTGCGGGGAATGTTTGGACTTCCGGCCGCTGTTGTCTGCAGATTTCTTCGATTGAACCGCTATTTGCGGTTGAAATCCGCAGACAAAGGCGGACGCGTTCGCTCCTCCAGTTCCAAACTTCCCCTCCGTTACTTTCACCTGCATCTCGGATTTTCAGTTCAAGACCTTATCTGCTTAGATTCATCCACCCAAGTCTTAATGCCCAAAAAAGCGGCCGGGCCGCAAACGGGGAGTCCCCCGGGCCCAGCCGCTTTTTATTGTCATTATAACCCTTGAACTGTGGGACAAGACCCAAAGTCCAAACACAGTGTTGTAAACAGCTTTCGCAGGTTGATGCCTGCGCACTGGTTTACTGAAAAGATAAGGCAAGCTTAGTAACCAAAAGCACGCTGTACTTACGCGTTCTGGCCGTGGCAGTTTTTGTACTTTTTGCCGCTGCCGCAAGGGCAAGGATCGTTGCGGCCAATCGCAGCCTGAACATGCACCGGCTGCTTCTCGGCAGGCTCGCCATTGGTGGAGATTTTGTTCTCCTCCACTACGGATTGCCGTTCCTGGTTGGTTTCAATATGCGCCTTCATAATATAGGTCGCAACTTCTTCCTGAATGGTGGCAGTCATGGCATTGAACATTTCAAAGCCTTCAAACTGATATTCGCGGAGCGGGTCAGTACCGCCATACGCGCGCAGGTGAATCCCTTGACGAAGCTGATCCATCGCATCAATATGATCCATCCATTTGCTGTCTACGGAGCGAAGCACGATAACCTTCTCGAATTCACGCACCAGCTCAGAGCCAAGGCGTTCTTCGCGGGCTGCGTATTTCTCCAGCACAAGGTTGAAGATGTATTCGATGATCTCCTCAACTTCCTTGCCCCACAGATCATCGCGGGTCAACTGGCCTTCCTCCAAAAGCTTGCTGTTCACATAATCAGCAACCTCCTGCAGCTCCCAGTTCTCCGGAATATCGTCACTGCAGTGGGCATGAACGATACGGTCAATAACCGGCTTGATCATTTCAACCACAATGTCTTTGATATTGTCAGACTCCAGAATCTCGCGGCGCTGCTTGTAGATAATCTCACGCTGCTGATTCATGACGTCATCATATTGAAGGACGACTTTACGGATATCGAAGTTGTTGCCTTCAACACGTTTTTGGGCGGATTCTACAGCGCGCGTAATCATGCGGCTCTCAATCGGCTGATCCTCTTCAAAACCAAGTCGGTCCATCATGTTCAGCACGTTGTCTGCACCAAAACGCTTCATCAGTTCGTCGCCGAGCGACAGGTAGAACTGAGTGGAACCCGGGTCGCCTTGACGTCCCGCGCGTCCTCGCAGCTGATTATCGATCCGGCGCGATTCATGGCGTTCTGTACCAATAATATGCAGACCTCCAAGATCCGTCACACCTTCACCCAATACGATATCCGTACCGCGTCCCGCCATATTCGTAGCAATGGTTACTGTTCCCGGCTGGCCGGCATGCGAGATAATCTCTGCTTCTGCCGCATGATGCTTCGCATTCAGCACCTGGTGTCTGACACCTTTGCGTTTCAGCATCTCGGATACACGTTCCGAATTTTCAATGGATACCGTACCTACCAGTACAGGCTGATTCTTCTTGTGGCGCTCCACAATTTCCTCTACAACCGCGTTAAACTTGCCGTTTTCGCTTTTGTACACAACGTCTGGCATATCCACACGCTGGTTCGGCTTATTGGTCGGCACCTGCAGAACTTCCAGACCATAAATCTTCTTGAACTCTTCTTCTTCGGTCTTCGCGGTACCCGTCATGCCACCCAGCTTGCGGTACATCCGGAAGTAGTTCTGGAATGTAATCGTGGCCAGGGTCATGCTCTCATTCTGCACCTGAATTTCTTCTTTGGCTTCAATAGCCTGGTGCAATCCGTCACTGTAGCGGCGTCCCGCCATCAAACGGCCGGTAAATTCATCAACAATAACAACCTCATCCTCATTCACTACGTAGTCCACGTCGCGGCGCATAATGACGTTCGCCTTGAGCGCTTGAACAATGTGATGATTCAGGGTTACATTGCTGTGGTCATACAGGTTCTCAACGCCAAAGGCACGTTCTGCCGTAGCCACACCTTTTTCAGTCAAAGCCACGGATTTCACCTTAATATCAACCGTATAATCTTCTTCAGCAGTAAGTCTCTTCACGAAACGGTCTGCTGCATAGTACAGCTCCGTCGATTTCTCAGCTTGCCCGGAAATAATAAGAGGAGTCCGCGCTTCATCAATCAGAATGGAGTCAACTTCATCAATAATACAGAAATAGAGCGGGCGCTGAACCATTTGCTCCTTATAGAGCACCATGTTGTCGCGCAGGTAGTCAAAACCGAATTCATTATTGGTACCATACGTAATATCGCAGGCATAAGCTTCTTGTTTATCAGCATGGTCCATGCCGTTCAGGTTCACCCCAACCGTCATGCCCAGAAAGTTATAGATTTGTCCCATCTGCGCGCTGTCGCGCTGAGCCAGATAGTCATTGACCGTTACGACATGCACACCTTTGCCAAGCAATGCATTCAGGTAGACTGGCAGAGTACCTACCAGCGTCTTGCCTTCACCTGTCTTCATCTCGGAGATCCGGCCTTCATGCAGCGCCATGCCTCCAACCAATTGAACGTCAAAATGCCGCATGCCCAGCGTCCGTTTGGAAGCTTCGCGTACGGTTGCAAATGCCTCTGGAAGAAGTTCTTCCAAGGTTTCGCCCTTCTCGATCCGGGCACGGAATTCAGCAGTCTTGGCTCTCAATTCTTCATCGGAAAGCGATACAAAATCGGGCTCCAACCCATTAATTACATCGACCGTCTTCATCAGACGTTTGACATCACGTTCGTTGGTGTCGCCGAATATTTTTTTTACAAGTCCTAGCATGGTTAACCCCTTTCATGCAACACAGATGGTGGAACCGAGCCCATCCTCACTAATATTGAAAGGGCCATATAAGATTTCGATTCCGCTGCTTCATAAATTGTAACAGTTTGTAAGACAAGCCGCAATACAAGCAGCCCCAACCTTATTTTTCAAGTCAGCCCTCTACTGCCAAAGTGCCGTTAATTTGTCATACTCCCATCACATATATACGAACAAGAGCCCTATTCGCTTAAGGCGAATAGGGGCTCGGTTAATTTTCTGCGTGAGTTTGAAGCAAACCGCCTATCCCAAGTCCCGGCCGGGCTTCATGCACCAGACCTAGTCTTGTTCGATCAGACCATATTTGCCGTCATTGCGTTTGTAAACAACGCTGACTTCAGAAGTGTCGATGTTGGAGAACACGAAGAAATTATGTCCAACCATGTTCATTTGCAGGATCGCTTCTTCTACGTCCATCGGCTTCAAGGTGAAGCGCTTGTTCCGCACAACCTCCAAATCATCGTAATCCTGTTCCTCCACAGCAACGCTGCTTGGTGCGCCTTCCACGAAGAGTGTTTTCAGGCTTCCTTCCTGGCGGAATTTACGATTAAGCTTGGTCTTGTGCTTGCGGATTTGGCGTTCCAGCTTGTCCACCACGGCATCGATGGATGCGTACATATCATCGCTGCGGTCTTCCGCACGAAGCGTTACACCTGCCAGCGGGATTGTTACTTCCACCGTATGAAGGCCGCGAACGACGCCAAGCGTCACATATCCTTCTGAGGTAGGGGGTGCATCGAAATACTTCTCAAGTCTGCTGAGCTTCTTATCAACATAATCTCTCAAAGCGTCGGTCACTTCAATTTGTTGACCTCGAATGCTGAATTGCATGGGCACTCCTCCTTTGTTTACATAGCCATTATACCAAATTGTCAGGGCTAAGTAAAAAACAAATCATGACAGCCTTTACATTCACCTAACAAAAGGTGTAACTGTATGCCGGAGCAGAAGAAGCGGCTGTTTGCGTGCAAGCAGAAACGGCTTCGCTGTCCTTTTAAGGAGCCTATGCTTCCGAAACAGCGGTACAGAGTATCGCTTTCAAGTATCGTTTCAGTCGGAAATAGAAGGATAAAGGAAAAAAATCCGGAAAGAGCTGCAGACAGCCCCTTCCGGATAATAGTTCAAGCTATTTAACTTTACTGCCAAAAAGTGTTGGGCTTCAAGTCTTCTCTCCAAGCATAATCAGAAAAATTATTTCGTATGAATCCGTATAACTTCAACAGAGGACCAGGTAGTGCCATGTCCGCTGACGAGGTAAACCTTGTAGCCGGTAGCCGCTGTAAGACCGCTCAGTGGATGAGTGTGACCTACACCAGGCTGCGTAGAAATGGTGCCTCTTAATGCAGAAGATAACAGTGTCCCGGCACTATCCTTGCCTTCCGCCACTTGAGTGGCTGTAGGGACTGCCGCATTATCCTTCAGCACAACATATCTAACCTCTTGAGCTGTCCCGCCTGCCTTGCCGTATTTGACATACACATCAGCCGTCACAGTACCGATATTCCCTGGCTGTGCTACAACAATGGCATTCGCACCAGCCGATGCGGTTTTCAAGCGGACAGTGGCTACAGAAGACCAGTTGCCGTAGCTGTCTGCAACCGTTACATAAGTAGCGTATTCCGTATCAGCCGTTAGTCCATACACCGTGAAGGACACGGTAGTGCCTGCCGTAACCGCTTGGGTTCCATGATGAACGCCTGCCGTTCCGGCAGCAATTTGTCCATTTTTCACCTGCTGCGCACTTGGTGCACTTACATTGATGGCATATGGCGCAACTACGTAATACACAGCACCCGTTACATTAGGCGTCAAGTAGACGTCCGCAGTCACAGAACCAACGTGTCCATACGCAGCGTTGGTTACTGTCGGTGTAATGAAACCGCCACCACCGCCGCCGGAACCGCCACCACCGCCGCCCGGAACTGTGGTTGGTGCCGGTGTTGGGCTAGTTGTTGGAGCCGGTGAAGTTGTTGGCTTAGGCGTAGGAGTTGGAGTTGGAGTCACCCCAGGAGCCGAAGGCTTTTGAGCCACCGAATTGCTGATAATTCCAACAGCCTCTGCCCGGGTTAATGCCCTCTTGGGACCGAAAGTTCCATCCGGATAACCTTTGATGACTTTCTTGTCGGCCGCTGCCGCAATAGCTCCACGGCTCCAGGCCGCAAACTGGCTGCTGTCCTTAAACTTGGTTGTAGACGCCTTAGTGTTCAGCTTCAAAATCTTGGCTGCAATAACAGCAGCCTCTTGCCGTGTAAGCGAAGCGTTGGGACGGAAGGTATTGTTCTCATACCCGCCGATGTATCCGGCTTTTACCGCTTTGGCAACTTCACTGTAGTACCAGTTCGATTTCTTGAGGTCCTTGAAGCTGATTGTTGCCGTATCGGTATAACCGAACAGGCGGTTAACCAAAGCCACATACTCTGCACGTGTAATGGCTTTGTTGGGCTTAACAGTACCGTCCTGGTACCCTCCCAGATAACCTTTATCAAGCCAGGCCTGCAATTGCTTTTGTGCCCAGTGCCCTTTAATATCCTTGGGTACCGGCGCGGCTGATACACTGCCGAGTGAACCTAACAGCATGCTGATTCCCAGCAGTCCGGTCACAAGACCACGCCACTTCTTTTTCATTTTGCTGTTCATCCTCCTAGAGTAAAGTGTATTGTGCGTCGAGGCAAGACAAAAAGCTCAACGTATTCTATTACCCGGATAATGTGAAAAAGTTGCGTTTCATGAAAAAATTTATAAAAATACAAAAAATAAACAATAATTGTTCCCAAAGATCAGACAATTCCCATAAAACATATGCCTCTTAATCCAGTTTGTTCCATTGCCGATATATATATCTATAGGGTTACAGAATCTGTACGCTCTTCTTATTCGTTCAAAAATATTCAGGAGGTATAACTTTATGAGAATTACGTCTCAAATCCCGTACCAGACCCCTGCTAGCAGTACTCCGCGGCTTGATACAGCCGCCCAAAAATCCATTGCTCAGTGGCATAATGCAGATTCGTCCGGTGCCATCACCTATGACCAGGTCGAAATCAGTGAGAAAGGCCGACAGCTGGCAGCTGACGCCATTCAATCACATCCAGCAAAATATTATGGAACAGCAGAAATCAACGAAGCCCTGACCCAGGTCCTGGAAGGAAAGCCGGCGGAAGTTGCTGATGCTGTATACGGTATCATAGAATCCAACTTCATCGTAGATGGAAACGTAAATGACGATGAGAAACGAAAGGCACTGCTCGAAATGGGAATTTCACAGTCCAAATATATTGCAGAAAATTATATGGAAGGTGAGCAGGCGGACAAGTTCCTAAAGACAATGAATACAATTGCAGCTGTCGCTTCTACCCGGTCTACCGATCCGGTAACAGGTGACATCAGTTATAAATTGCCGTCAAGCCGTCCGGCAGGTGCTCCAGAAGATTATATAAATCCTTCCGAATTAATGAAACAAGCTGACCCGGAAACGTACAGCCGATTTATGAACGACATTTCCCTCGGAGGCAATGGACTGGATATACTTCTTGATTTTGTGAAAAAGGTTCCCAAACATCCGGAGTGGGCAGATCAATTCAAGGAACAAACTGCACAGAATGATCAGCTACTAAACAATACACATATTCAGAACCGGTTCGACACTGCAGACACCAGCTCTCCTGCGGCATTTCTGGAGAGCATGCAAAGTATTTTGGCTGACTCATCTCTGAAGGATGATGCTTATCTTCAAAATATGCATGGATTCTATAAAACCCTCGGCATCATTAAATCTTGAAGCCAGGCCTTCGTTGAGCAGCAGAGGTTAAAATGCTAAATATGCGGCAAACCAAGTATGGGAGAACCGACACTTTTTCATTCTGCTTTTAATCTTCCTGAGTGTTTGCTGGGCATGGGCCTAGGCTTGCTGTATCACTCCTAAGCACCTTTCCCGTTCAAAAGCCATACGCCTGAGCAAAAAGAAAGTACGCCGAGGCAAGATAGAAAACCCAACGTTTTATTACCCAAATATTAGGACTTTTTAACGTTTTCCCGTAAAATAATTTTACTCAATGACTAATTTCAGTTTAAATTCGCCACATTTGAGTTGACTTTTTGTAAAGAAATCACAAAAAAGACCCTGGAGAAAATCTCCAGGGTCTATGCTAGCGTTGTCTCAATTGCTAACCATCTACCGTATATGTAGGTCGGCTGCGCCGGATGATTATAATTTGATGACGTTAGCTGCTTGTGGTCCGCGTGCACCTTCAACGATGTCGAACTCTACGGATTGGCCTTCATCCAATGTTTTGAAACCATCAGTTTGAATCGCGGAGAAGTGTACGAATACGTCGCCACCATCGGCAGTTTCGATGAAACCGTAACCTTTTTCTGCGTTAAACCATTTTACTTTACCTTCCATTGATTAAACATTCCCTTCGTCATCAGATGAACGTGAGTCTTGCTCACAAATCGACTATACCACCGCAGCTTCTCCATTGTCAATTGGAAAAGAAAATGTTTACCTTCTATATTTTACCACGTATAATAAGTGAACTTTTCTTCTACAAAATTCTACAAATGACGCAGATAGCGGCTGAATTGTATCGTCAATTAAGAGTCTTTAACCAAAATGTTTTGGAATGAAACATCTAATAGAAGATGATTTATAAAAGAGACAATCGCTCAATAGATGGAGCATAACCATAATTCTTGGCTAGGGTATATTGCTGTCTTGCCTTTTCCAGATCGCCTATTACCTCGTAATATACACCTAAATTATGGTGGGCAGCAAAGCTACCTGTCCCTATGACACTTCCCTCTTGTTCCGTTTCACCAATCTCAAGCGCTCTTAAGTAAAAACGTTCGATATACGGAATCAGATCACTATATTGATCAGGATCGCTAAGAATGAGCTCAAGAAGAAAAAGAGCAGAGACAAAATAAAAATCCGCAGACTCACTAAGAAAATCCTGCTCAGCTTCAACTATGGCCAGTCCCTCATCCAAGTGACCTGAAGCAATGATCGCATACAAAAAATTGACGATAAGACTCGGAGCATATCCTTCTTTATGAGTGATTTTACTATATGCCTGTTTCAATGAAGCATACGTTTTATCATGTTCGTCTATTCCACGATATTCCTTGGCAATTTGATAGTAGTAATATGGGTCTTGGGGATTCTCCTCAATTACCTGTAAGAGTATTGGAATATTTCTGTCTGACTTCTTTTTTTCAAAGTAACCATCATGCTGAATCTCTACATCCACTCTCACTCTGGGCAGGTCAGATACTATCTGTTCATGAATTTTCCCGGAATATCGGCAACTGGATGGGAAAAGGCGTGAAATATAGCTTTGCTCAAAGCTCACTCCATCTTTCGACATAAATTTATCTATTCTTTTTATTTGGCCTATGGCAGGAGAATGGGATATGAAACTATATATCTCATCTTCACAGTCGTTAGAAATAAATTCATCTGCATCCAATACCAAACTCCACTCACTGGTCGCCTGTGAAAGCGCAAAATTACGTGCAGCAGCGAAGTCGCTGGTCCACTCGTAATCGAATACCTTGGCTTGAAACTCTGCAGCGATTCGCTTAGTCCCATCTGTTGAACCAGTGTCAACAATTATTATTTCATCAACGAATTTAGAGACACTTCCCAGGCAGCGTTTCAAGGTGACTTCCTCGTTCTTTACAATCATGACTAGGGAAAGTTTCATCTTATCCATCCTAAAAAGTCTAATTTTGAAATAGCAGAGATCACACAAAATTCTTTAGAAAACAATAGATAGTTCACCCTTATATGCCAATTTTCTGATTTATAAAACGCAGCAGCAGGAAGTAATGAGCCTTCTCGCATTCCAGCATCCTAATACAACACTTTCTGTCAGGTGGCTTACAGCGATTTTACAGAGCCGATTGTATTCATCGTAAAATCTTTGCGCCTATCTGAAGTACACATGATGGACAACAAATTATAGCTCGCAAGTTTTGTATAGCTGCCCTCAGCAATAGGAAGATATTCCCGCGCACAATTTCTAGGCGTTCGTTAAGTTGTATGGTCGGCCATTTATTTTTTTGGTTCGCTACCAGCTCATCTGTAAGAACACCCACAGTCAGCTTGTCGCACCGTTACTTCGACTGACGGATCAAATTAAGATGCCCATGTAGATAATATCATCCTCTTTGAGTTCATTAAATCTGGACATAGTTACCATTTGCCTACACGGCCACACAGCAGTCTGCGTTTATTTGATCGACAATAACAACCTCATACCCCCGAGCGCGAAGTTTCGGCTCGCATTCGAAGATTACCTCACGGGTACCATTCCCATACCTGGACAATTACCTTTCCAGCATTGCCCCGATGTCTTTCACTTTATTGTAACAGGGGACAACCATGCTCACTTACTTCGCATTGTTTAAACACCTCGTATATTTTAAGCCGTCAATAAAAAAGTAGTAATCGAATATATTCATTTCCTCAAGCTGCTTGGCTATTTCTTTATGATAGATGCTTGCAATAATTAGCCGTGAATTCTCATCCATTAACACAGGCAATTCGGAAGGAGATCGCACGGGTACACCATATGCTAAACTCCCCCATGCGGCTTTACGATTATCAAAAGCGCAAACTACATTCAACCCATTGCTGTAACGCTCTAACCAAATCCGCAGGCTATCACCAGCACCGAAGATGTACACCTTTTTATTTTCAATACCGCATAGCATGTCTGTATAGGCACGAACATACTCTTGGTAAGACCGGCCCAAATCCACAATACTATGATCCCGGTGCTTTGGTTTGCGATCTTTCGCATCCGGCTCGTATAGCCCGCCAGGATAAGATGCAATTAGCGTTTCCTTGTAGCCGACAGGCACTGGAATTTTTAAATCTTCAAAGTCCATTTCAACACTTTCCGAGAACCACTTCTTGTCATACACCCTTCTGCCATGCTCGCCCATTACAACGGGGATAGCGTAATATAACTGGTTAGAATACTTTGAGCAGAAGCGTTCATACCGCTCTGCAAAAAAGTCGTATTGTCCAGATATTCCGCCGGCACCGTAACAAAATCCCTCTTTACTTTCGGAGATCTCAGGCCCCTCACATTCATCGAGGGCAGCCGAAGCGTACATTTGAATTTGCATCTTCAAAGCGGTTTCCTGAACGCGCTTTGCAGCATCGCCGCCGGGCATATCGTCTAGAGGAAGGATGTCGATATAGGCTCCCATGTGACCGCCTCGCGTATATCCATTAGGAAAGTTCGAGAGGACCGTCGTATCGATTCGCTGCAGCCTTATATAATGGGGAGCGGCAGCAGGATCATTTTGCGGTGTCTGCAGGAAATAGGGTTCACTGAACCAATGCTGCGAAAGCCGGAGACGATCATATTCCTTACGCGGCAAGGCAATATCAATATCGTCATCCCAAGGGATAAATCCTTTATGACGTACCGCGCCGAGAAGAGTTCCAAACATGGCGAACCAGGTTAGCCCTTCACGCTTTGCGACCCTTGTAAATTCTTTTAGAATATCAAGTTCAACGACCTGTAACTCATTTAGTTTATTCACCAATTAATTCTCCTAAGCGTCATGTCACCGAATACTTCGGTGCTCATTTTGAAATCCGGCTTGTTCAGATAAATCATTAGACCGCTCTGAAATCCATCCCATATCCCCACGATACCCGGGGGTTGCCCTCTGCATTTCAATTCCCATGCGCCAAAGCACCCTTCGCCCAGTCAATTCTGTTAACCATCACCGCGTCTACACTGAGATCTCTTGCAAGTTTAAGCTCATCATCATTCGTAACCGTCCACGGACGTATCATTATGCCCCGTTTGCGGCAATCTTCAGCGAGCGATGGATGGCGCAGCATATGAACGCTAGGATGCAGCGCTTCAGCTCCAACCTTTTCGCATTGCTCCCCAGTGACCAATATTTCCCCGCCGCATAGCAGCGCAGTTTTGGATGACGGCTCAAGCAGCTTTATTTTCTGAACAGAATAGTGGTTAAATGACGACCATATAATCCTGTCGCAGATGCCGTACTTTTCTACTAATTTTAACGCAATAGGTTCAATCCCATCGTAATAGATGACACCTGTTTTCAACTCTATATTGATAGTCAATCCTGTCGGTTTCAATAATTCCAATACTTCTGCCAGCGTTGGCACTTCCATAAAGAGCGGCTTAGTGCGGCCGCTTTTATTGAAATTGAGCTTTTTTATTTCAGAAAGGGTAAAGTCCTTTACCCACCCTTGTCCATTGCTCGTTCGGTCAACAGTTTCGTCGTGGATGACGACGATCTCTCTGTCCTTGGTAAGCTGAATGTCAAGCTCTACTCCTTCAGCGCCCATTTGGGCTGCCATTTGAAAACCAACAAGCGTATTTTCTGGCGCGGAAGAATAGGCCCCGCGATGACCCCATATTTTCATTAAAGCCACTCCGCCCTTCCATGTGTAACGATCTTATCTTTACCCGCGCCAAATCTCACAAAGCGTATCTGTCTCTTCTCTGTGTTAACGAGCATAATATCAAATGCTTCTTGCGAGGGCTCCCCGAGTTTTCGATCAGGGGTGATAAAGCCTTCCGGCTTATATTCCGTAAATGCTTCACACTTGGAATTTACTATGGATATAATAGGAAAGCTTTCTTCATTGTCCAAAAAGTCTGCATGGTTATGACCATTTATAAAGGCAAGTATTTTTCCGGCATGATTGTTCAACAACCCCATCAACTCGTTTTCGCCACGCATTTCCTTTGCCCAATACTGTAAGCGTCTAATAGACGTTAGGTGGGAAAAGATCACAATTTGCCAATCATCAGGCGTGTTTTCTAGTTGTTTATTTAGCCACTGGATGCATGCTGCGTTGTATCCATAACGCAATGTCTCATACGGGTCGAAGGAGTCCAAGAATATAAAACGCAGTTTATGTGCACCAAAATCAATGGAATATCGCGGTTCGTCTTTGCCTAAATAAAGCTCGCACTGTTCTTTTAAGGAAAACTGATCCGGGTTATTCCCGAAATAGTTTGTGTCATGATTGCCAAGCGTCACCCATACAGGTATTTCGCACTTTTTTAAGTCTCCAAGAATCTGTTCTACATAATAGCGGCTCACCTCACGCGTTACCATGCCATCCGTGAAATCCCCGAGGTGAATGATCCCATCAAAGCCTAATTCTTTATGCAGTTGTTGGATGGATACAGACGTGTCATCCCAAGTCCCGTTTACTGTATAATGTGTATCGGTCAACAACGCAAAGGAAAGTTCATTCTTTTCCCGTACATCCATAACACACTCCGAGACCCGCTCTATTTCATTTCTGAGCCACGGCTTCATTTCAGATAGGGGAGTTGCATTTTTTTCAAAAGAAAGAATACGATTGATATCCTCAAAACCTTCAAATTCTGTTCCATTCATTTTCCTTAGACATACACGAAAGTAAACGTACTCCGTAAATATATAATCGTCTTGCCTGTAGCTGCTGCCGCTTAAATCCTGCCGGTAAACCGTCCAGCTCTCATCCGGCGCATAGGCATAGGTGTAAATCCAACGACCTTGTATCTCCGGCGCGTAGGTTGCAACGTTGAACTTATACGCCGGATCCATAAGCCGCAGTCTATCGCCAGGCTGTGCCAAATAAAAAAGAGGGGTGCTTAGCATCTCAGGATGTCCCAGCTCTTGAGAGCCATCAACTGCGCGTAGCTTCATCCCTGCCAAACCTGTTAATGATTGCTTCAAGCGCTCAACTCCTCAATCACATTCATAACGATTATTTTTGAGCTTCTTTCAGCTCTTTTCTTGCTGCATCCAGCGAGTTTCTGACGATTTGCCACATATCGTAATACTTGTATTCAGCCAGCCTGCCGCCGAAAATAATGTTTTGTTCACTTTCAACAAGTCCTTTGTAACTTAGATAACGCGCATTGTTCCTTTGATCATTAACCGGATAATAGGGTTCATCTCCGTTCTCATACTCTTTTGAATACTCGCGCGTAACTACGGTTTTAGGCTGAGTGCCAAATTCAAAGTGTTTATGTTCAATGATGCGCGTAAACGGAGTTTCCTTATCCGTGTAATTTACAACGGCGTTACCTTGGAAATTAGGTTGATCAAGAATTTCCGAATCAAAACGCAGTGTGCGGTACTCCAACGGGCCGAATTGGTAATTGTAGAACTCATCAAGCATTCCTGTGTAAACAGTCTTTGTTGCAATTTGATCAAAGTATTCTCTCTGTGCAAAATAATCCGTATTCAGTCTGACCTCGCTGCCCTCAAGCAGCTTTTCAATGATCGGCGTATACCCACCGACTGGTATTCCCTGGTACTGGTCGTTAAAATAGTTATTATCCCAAGTGAAACGAACGGGCAGGCGCTTAATAATAAACGCAGGTAAGTCCTTGCAGTCACGCCCCCATTGTTTTTCTGTATAGCCTTTGATCAGCTTTTCGTAAATATCGCGTCCGACCAATGAAAGAGCCTGTTCTTCGAGGTTCTGTGGATCATCACATTTCAAACGTTGCGTCTCTATAATCTGTTCTGCTTCCTTCGGATCAGAAACGCCCCACAACCGATAGAATGTATTCATATTAAAAGGCAGATTGTATATCTCACCATTAAAATTCGCTATTGGCGAATTGGTATAACGATTAAATGTCGCAAAACGATTTACATACTCCCAAACTTCTTTATCATTGGTGTGGAAAATATGCGCGCCGTATTTGTGCACGTTAATATCTTCTACTTGTTCCGTATAAATATTTCCTCCGATATGATTACGCTTATCGATCACTAGGCAAGTTTTATTGCACTTCATAGCTTCATGTGCAAATACAGCCCCAAAGGGCCCGGCACCGACAATCAAGTAATCGTACTTCATGAATACATCACCGCCTTTTTAGACTTCTCATAGATTTTATCCCCGCTTTTCCATTAGGATGAGAAATCTCTACATCACTGAGTTTGACCTGTTATCTGTTTTCTTAACGCCTTTTGCAGCATAGATGAGCTTGTGCTTTGTGTATATGGGAAGAACTCAAGCTCCGCTCCTAAACTACGAAGCTGCATTTGAAGTCTTGTCCAAGAAAGTTCGCCGTCATGGTCACTCCCTGAGAACAAGCAGCCATAACGCAAATCTTTCCATGCATCAATTTTATTTGTATTGTGTTTATCGACCGGAACGACTCTATCCACATATTTGCACTGCTTAACAATCTCAATACGCTCTTCAAAGGGGATAAACGGGGTTTTATGCTTTTCAGTTTCAATGATCTCATCTGTTAATACTCCTGCAATCAAGTAATGACTGCGCTCCTTGCATCTTTTAAGAAGGTTAAGATGACCAATATGAAACAAGTCAAAAGCTCCTGTTACATAACCTATATTATATTTTCCGTCAGAGATTGTATCGGCAACGGTCAATGGCAGTAAATCATCAATACTTTTCTGGTAAATACGATAACTGTCCTCATAAATACCCATAGAGTTTAATTGCTCGACTATCGGTTGATAATTTGCGATTGCTATAACAATCCGGTATGTTCCATAAATAAGATTACTAGCTTCATAAGGTGATTTTACAACTATTCCCCGTTTTACTGTTCCCCAATTATCCTTGTTGTTATCAATAATAAAATCCGTTTTATACCGTTGCCCATATTTATCCAAAAAATAATCCGCATATTTTCCAGAGCCAAAAAGAACTAGACTTTTATCATTGAGCCCTGAGACGGGGTCAAAAAGCTTAATTAAACTGTCGCTGCTCAACTTCATTGTCCTCCTATTGCTTCTATAAATACGCTCGGAATCATTCATCCACATTGAACGTCCTGTATATATATCCCGGTTTACTATCTTTTTGCTTAACTCATTTTCCACTTTCAAAAAGTAATTCCATAAACGTTCTAACTTATATCTTTCCTGCATTTGTTTTAGCGGAATCAGTTGTTCAGTCTCAGGTATAAAATTATAGATATCATTCACAGCTCGGAACATAACATATCCTGCCGGGCAATCATCCGTTGTATATTCCTGATCAAAAAACAAAAGTTCTTCATTGAAGAAGAAGCAATTAACGGGGATCATTTCAACATACGCCTTTTTTAGTATAGGTCCCCAATCTTCATTTTGCGCCATGCTTGATAGTGAATTATTAGAAGTATAATCCGACGAATTTAATATGTGCTTATACAGTAGATCTAAGCAATTAAAAAAAGCCTGCGCATTCTTGTCATCGACCAGCTGCCTTAAATAGTTCGATAATGTGGGCGCTTCAATTTTATCCATGACTGCAATGCCGTTTTCAATCGATATTTTAAGCGACGGTATTTTTCTTTCTATCTGTTCTTCGGCATTGCTTTGTAATTCTTTAAGCCCTTGTAGTCCTTCGTCATATATTGGTATCTTTCTTACCTTGTCGTCGCTGCATATAACCGTGGCAAATCCTCTGCTGCGGCTCCTTTCTGAAGAAATTGCAGCATACAGGATATTACTGGATTTAACATTGTTCCCGCACTCGGCAATAAAGTAATTGGAAAAGGAGGTCAGTACATTATTTTGAGCAAGGATACGATATAGGTTCTTCTCACTTAGAACTCTCTCGTTGTTGTTAGGGTTATAAGCCTTTATACGCTCGGTTATATCCTCTGATGGAGGATTATCATCTGTATATATGAGTTGAGGATTTCTATAGTCGGGAAACGGATAATAGAGTTTTATGGAGTTAAAATGCATATTTTCAAGAAAATTCAGAAGCTCACTGCGGCTGAATCGATGCGTACCAAAGTGATTATCGGTTATTCCTTCAAACGGTAATCCCGATTGGATGTCTCTTTCTCCGCAAAAAAAACGGACACCCATGCGGTTTGGAATTACGGCAAGAATTTTCCCTTTTGGTGCGAGCAGGCTTTTCATAGCTGAAAAGTAAATTTCATAGTCTTTTTCACTCAAACTGTCATTACTTTCGTCAATTGCCCAAATGATATAATCGAAGACTTGCTCGGATTTTTTTTGATACTGTATCACATCGGAATTTATAACACTGAGATTTTTGACATTATTCATACGCTTTTTAAGAAAGTGCGCACGATATCCGTCTTGTTCTACAACGACAATGCTTTCGCATCTTCTGCATACGCTCATTAAGAATGCGCCAAAAAATCCGCCGATGACCAATACTTTCGAGGTGCTTTCAAACGGATACCATGCGAACAAACCGTTTGGAATATCGCTTAGATAGCGTGAAACCTCCAGACGCTTATCCTTTCTTATAATATCGGTGAAATTATTATCAGGACGCGAATTAATATATGCACCTATATCAGCGTCAATTTCATTTAACGGATGAGGAATACCGTTAACCATAACTTAGCTCCGTTCATTGAAAATTTTAGGTAATGTTCATTGACTCTGCAAATAAGCTTTACTTAACAATAAAGTATCTGCATCCAAGCTATATGCATAAATATGATCATCAGCAATGCCCATGCTTACTAATTGGTTCTTTATTTCTTGACGGTGAGCTTTGTTAGCAACGATATATGCTGCCTGCGGGTAATCCCGAACAGCCTGTTCCGGCGGAATTATAGGCTTTCCTTGCAAATCATTGCCCCACAAATCAGAATTATTATCACAGCATGCTTCAATTTTATCTATTCCGTTTATTTCGAGCAAAACAGAAACAAAATCCCCGAATAAACCACATCCGAAAACAACAATTTGATCAACAGCAGACAATTTTTTTAACAAACAGGAAAGCTCTCTGCGTTTCTCAGTTTCGGCAATTATATAATAATCATATAGATCTATCGGATCTTGTATCATTAATTCTAATTCCGACCATTCTTTAAGCGATAAATGTTCAGATGCAATATGATTTTTATTCATTCCTTGTTTCAATTTGCCGGAGATGATTTGCAGATCCGATATTGCCGAACCCCAAACGCTGCCCGAAATCGCCATCAATCTAATTCTTTGATTTGTTTGACGAAACATTTTGCAATAGCTTAATGTACGCCACATTTCATCTTGATATTGAAGCAAACCATCTGCATATTGATACTCTTGAACAATGTAATGGAAAGCCTTGTGATTATATACTGAAGCATTTGGATTATCCTGCCGATAATGATAAAATATTTTATCCACATAAACTGCTTTTTGCGCTTTACAAAAGGTCTGAATAAGAAAACCTATGTCTTGATAGGCAGCGCCGGGAGTTTCATTCAATCGTATGGATTTAATAAGATCATTTTTATATAAGCCTGTCCATAAGTAATAATCCCTAAGAATAAGTTCCGGTGTTACACTTGGATTGACAGTAATCATACCATGATCAGGAGCAAATTCTTTTTTTGTGAAAACTTCAATTTTACTGGTATATGATATTCCTCCGGTCAAACCAAAAAACCTTTCTGCACTTCCCTTAACATAATCTGCTTGTGATTGCGAAGCTAGGCTATATAAGATTTCATACATATTTAATTCTATATAGTCATCAGTTTCTACAATTCCGATATAGTCACCATGAGCCATTGAAATTCCCAGGTTTACTTGGTAGCCGTAGCTTCTTTTATCAGAGTGTATAATATGAACTCTATTGTCCTGTGATTCGTATTTTTTCAATATTTCAAGAGTTCCGTCTGTCGACCCTGCATCTACAACAATTATTTCCATGTCCTTCAGTGTTTGGTTTATTACACTTTCCATACACTGTTCAATATAATCTGCCACGTTTAAGGACGGCATAATTACAGAAATTTTCGGCATTTCATTTAACTCCTTATACCATCAACTAAATCCGATATAAACTTTGCCGCGCGCTCGCTTGCATGTCCGTCTTCATGAACACCGTACTTTTCCATAAATTCATCAACTTGCCTTACATATTCTTCCTGGTTGAAATTTTCAATATTATTTGCCAGGTCTTCGTTTGATTCCGCAATGGAAAATGGGAGAGTATCATAGTCAATCAGCAGCTTACGTTCACCGTTGATATATTCCTTGCGGTCAGGTGCAAACAAAAACACAGGCTTCCTTACAAAAGCAGGCTCAAACATAATGCTTGAATAATCTGTAATCATTACATCTGCAGCGGCAACAAGCTCCTGACTATCAGGGTAATCGCTGGCATCAATAACATAATTTAATAATTTCATTGATTTGCTTGCTTCGGAAACTAACGGATGTAATCTCAAAAGAACACTCCACTCATCAGAAAATCTACTAGCCAGCTTATCAACTATTAATTCGTAATCGATATTTGTCTCATAAGCCTCACGTATATTATATTCATCTTGCTTGTAGCGAAATGTCGGTGCATATAGCAGAATTTTTTTGCTATTATCCAAATTATAAAAACTACATATTTTTTGTCTATATTTACTCTCGTTAAAAAGAACATCAGAACGCGACGAGCCAGCCTGTATAATCTTACCTTTAAAGCCAAAGCCGCTTCTGCAAGTATCTGTATCAAACTTACTACCTGTAATAATATAATCAATCATTTCTGAATTGTGTTTGCACATTGCAATTTCAACAGCGTCATTGCGAAATGTTGTAAAGTCAAACCCAAACGTTTTTAATGTAACGCTGGACCAATGTTTAACTTGTACATAAATCTGTTCCGGTCGTTTTTGAATGTCTAATGGAACCATATCATCATGTATCCATATCTTAGCTGTTCGCATCTCATGAATATATTTCTTTCTATTTTTCCAATATACAAGCCTGATACCTTTCGGCACATTTAACGTTAAATCGTTAACAATCCAAACAATGTCCAAATCATTGCGCAGTTTTAATAGCTGTTCAGCAATATATTTTCCATGTCCAAAATAACCACCGGTGGTGTAAAATACAAGCTTATTTTGTTCAATTTTATCAGTGCGTTTCGTTATAATACTATTAGTAATATGATCTTTAGCCGTAATGAAGGATTTTCTTCTTATAGCTTCCATTGTGAGCAATGAAAAATAATTGCATATTCCTAAGTGTTCAAGTTGCTCTGCAATTTGTTCAAATGCTTTAAGGTTAGCTATTAGAATAACTATATTATCATTTTTATACTGCTTTAATACGGAAACATCTAATACTTTCTTTTCCTGACACTTATCCAATGCAATTTTATCAATAAACAAATTAATCGGAAGCCCATGCTTTTTTTCATCATTATCAATAATGCCTACAATATTTTCGGTATAATTTTCAAAATAGAAGTCAGCACCGTAACCAATACCGAATATAAACACAAATTTATTTTTTTTGAAATTATCAAAGTCTTCCCATGTCTGAAAATTAAATTTATCTATGCCAAATCTATGATTTGTATCATCTAATATATTTTCTTTTATATCCATATTAAGTATCATTCCTTTCGCTATGCTCAAGGCAAATTTCTCAAAATAAATTAGTATGAACACCAATTATATAGGGAACTTGCAGGCAACTGCTTCTTTTTTAAATTCCCAAAAATCTCTTCCTGATATTTCTTGTTGGCGGCTATGATTACAAGTGTTTCGTTGTCAAATTCAATTTCATTGAAAGGATATACCGGAATATATTCAATTACGGACTCATTTCCATTCATCTCTGTAACAATAAAGGCATCTATTTTTATGTCAATAAAATTCATAAAATGAAGACAATCTTTTCCTAATAAACCCGCTCCATATATATATACTTTTTTGTAATTCCGATACATCTTTTTTAATTCTAATGACTTAGCATCAAATTGATCCAAATCATATATATACCGAAGACCTAATGAACTTCTAAGCCTTTCAAATGCCTTTGATAAGGCGATCGTAAAATATCCTAAGCTTTCTTCTGCATAACGGTCTGTCATAACCCATTTACTTCCATATCCGGCATCCTTAGCAACATATTCCAATATTCGCTCAACCGCATGACTTAATGTTCCATCATCAGCCAATGGTTCAACATCAAAATCCTCGTATTTCCACTCATGTTCAAAAAGCTTTCTTAAAGCATCAACCCTTGCCCAATAAACTGTTCCTAAAGCCATAGGAGAGATTTCTTTGTTGATATCGCAATTCAAGTTGAGACAACCTGCCAACTCGATGGTATTTTCATAATTGTTAAACCAATTATTTCTATATGAAAAGGAAATACGCTCACTAACTGGAATAGGTGGGAGCAGTAAACCTACTTGCGTATTTTTATCAAAATAGGAAAGTACATTATATATATACGTTGTACTTCCTAGCATATTTTCCCACTGGGTATAGATCCATTTGTTCGTATCAGCTTTCATTTCTGGATCTTTTTCCTTTTTATCGTGCAAAAAGCAAATATACTTATAGTTCAAAATCTCTTTGCGGCAAGCTACTAAAAAAGAACTTATATCCCTGCCGCGATTATTTTTCTGTATCATTCTGCAATTTTCTCTATGCCTAGCATAATTTTCAATTTTCCTGTTTAATTCATCATTAGAGGTGGTAAAATATACAGTAATCTCTTGAGGTATATTATCCATATATTTTTTATACTGATTAAAAGTATCCGAATAATGCAGATGAATAACCACAGCAACCCGGTTGCTTAAATTTTTTTTGTCAAATCCATCTGTTAAGTAGTCGATTGAAAGAATACAATTTAGATTTTCCAAATTTTCATAAGCAATACCCATAATTCTCCCTTCAAATCCCAAAAATCTTTGAATCAGTTAACTATCACTATTTATTTCTCTTAAAATATCGAATAATGAAATTACTTCAAAAGAGCAATACCTTTTAATATTTTTTTCTATTTCTTTAAAAGAATTTACTGGCGATACTACAATAGCATCAACCTTTCGCATATTTTCATCAAGTGAAATTACAGGAATATTGGCATTTTTGATATCGTTTCTTTTATCTATACAATATTCAACTTCCACCCCTATATTTTCCATAATTCTATATAATTCTTTTCCATATACTCCAAATCCATATATGGAAATGTTATGAATATCCTTTGAGTGAAAATATTGTTCTAACTGATTCGATGTAACCTTATTCAATAGTTTTTCTAACTCAGCATAATCTTCGTATTTCAATATTTTCGAATCAGTCATGTATCTGAATTGTTTTTCCTCAGTATCTCCCATTAAGTTTAACTTCAAAAATATGTCTCTAAAATTCCGACCTGATAGACTCATTTGTTTCCAATTAAAGGATGCATTATTACCATCTTCCTCATGTACATACAAAATATCCTCATTTATATTAACCCTAACATTATGCACCATCATAAGTGCCCATAAAAAATGATCGTCCCATCCATTATGCACCATTAAGTTATTAAGCCATTCTTGAGGTATACTATCTCTTTTGATAAGCAGCTGTCCTAATGAAACTAAAGGATAACCATGATCCAAATATTCTTTAAAAGAATAATCTTTTTCAATAGGGTTAGATAAAGAAAAAATCTTTTCACCATTTCTGTACAAACCATTACAAATTACAGCTTCTCCATCCTTTAAATGTTGTAACTGACTAGTTAAATAATCCACATTCAATATGTCATCTTGATCCAAGAACACAATATATTCACCTGTTGCATATTGTGCCCCAACAATTCGAGAGTAATGAATTCCCATATTACGTTGATTATCTAATACATGAATGGATACCCTACATTGATTTTTCCATTGAGGCAATACGATAGGTTGCTCAGGAAAATCATTTACAAAGATGATTTCCAGTCTAATATCATCATTTGAGTCACTCCACTGCTGTAACATATCAACCAAATTTTTTATATATTTATTACCCTTGTATATTGGAACAATTATACTGCATATCATCTTTTATTCCCCACTTTTGAGGTTATAGAACGCAACAGAATTAGCAAATCTCCATTTGAATTTCTTCAAAGATTATTTTATATTAAGCATTGCTTTATTAATAACATTGGATTTTCTAAATATTTATTATCTATCCAACGTATTTTTTTTTCGTCTATTCCCATTGAAATCAAATCGTTTTTAGCACTTACATATGCATCTCTATTAAAAATGGCAATAACTAAATAATCAAAATCTATATCGACTATTGCCGTTGGGCTTTTTACACTCAAATCAGTAAATGAAGCATAATTTTTATCTGCCCAATAAACAATATCACAACACTTATTGCTTGAAATGTAATTATAAAGTTGAATCCCAACCGCACCCGCTCCGTACAACACAATTCTAGAACCTTTTTTAACTCCACCATATGGCATAAGGTACAAATCCGATTCTTTAACGTCAAGTGTATACATGGCTTTAGATAAAAATAAATACATTACAAAATAATTCAACTGGCTTTCAATACTTTTTTCAAAGCCAACAGCATTAAACCTTTTTAACCATTCGGAATAATTGCTTTTAACAATATCAGCAACATCATTTCTTCTTGTGCGTTTAGTTGAACCATTCCTCATTCTGTAATGATAAAAACATTTATGTGTAATATAAATTGATTGTGTGTTAACTACACTAGGGAACACACACATAACATCATCAACAAGATTATTGCTTTCCTCCGACATCATTTGATAATTAAATATGCAATCTTTATAAAAAAGCTTAGTAACCAGATATGGAAAAATCCCATGCTGAAAGAAATTACCGGTATAAATAATTGTCGGAATAATATCTGAGAATTTCTTATCATAATAAAATCCATCATTATAAAAAGGTTTACGTAACACCTCCTTGTCTATGTATGTATCAATTACACCTGATTCAACAATCAAAGCTCCTGACTGCTTAGCAAGTCTATATAAAGTATCATACATTTCCGGTTCAATCCAATCATCCCCATCGACGTAACCGATGTATACACCATTTGCATTTTTCATGCCTTCTTTCCTCGCGCTGTCCTGACCGCCGTTCATCTTATGTATTACCTTTATTCGTTTGTCTTCGGCAGCATACTCATCGCAGATGTCTGGGCATTTGTCCGTAGAGCCATCATCAACCAATATTATCTCAATATTTTTATAAGTCTGATTTACAATGCTTTCAATACACTGTCGTAAATATGGTTCAACATTATATATTGGCACTATAACGCTTATTAATTCGTCCATAATTACTTTCCTTCCATTTATCAGACTTCTTTCCTCAACCAAATACTTCCACCCATGTGGACTTGCTTTCAAAGGCCACTTTGCCATAATCAATTTCATATACTTTTCTTCTATGAAATATTTTGAAAATATTGCTGCAGTTAATAGTCGTGCATCTCTATAATTACCAAATCTTAATACTTTAAAATAACACAAGCACCATAGAGCCCATAGGGCACTACCACGTAATCCCTAATGCTAAGGTAGATGCCCTAAAAAATGTACTCCATAATATTAGTTTAATTGTGATTATAATCTTGTTACTCTACAATATTACAGCAAAATACTAAACCATTTTAAATAACACGCCTATTGTACAAATCTTTTAAAATATGCCGCTGTCGCATCATCAAAAGTATACTGTATTTTTTTTGGTGGCATGCCTGATAACAAGCGCTGAACTTTTCTGTCATCAACAACCGGCAAAGAAATTTCATATATTATTTCTGCTATTGCTTTCATTGAGTCTTTAGGCCAACCGTAACGTGCTACTTCTTGAGTACCCAGTCTGATCCCATAACCATAAAACAACTCTTTTTTCTTCTTATTTAATGTAACTCCAAATCGTATGCTATTCTCAAATATTCTGTCCATAATTTCCTTATCTGTATATATAAAAACCTCATGTGTACTTGTATATTTGTTATCATCAACTTTCCCAACTTTAAATCCCCGTTCTTCCAGTTCGGCTGAAAGAACATTTGAGAGCTCCACAATATGCTCTTGATATGACTTTCCAAAAGTTTCAAATTCTATCATGGCAAATAATAAACTTACCTTCTGGTGCATTTGTGTATGCCGTATATATATAGGGTTAATGCTGGTTTCTAATCTTTTGTGCAATTCTTCACTATTGGTCAGTATTAGGCCACTTGCAGGACCAGGGAATGTTTTATGCGTTCCCCCGAACATTACCATATTTTTAACGGTTTTTATTGGATTATCAATTAAATCTGCAGCGATCAGACCCAACAACTGACTCGCATCATATAAAACAGTAGTATTTGTTGTATCAATTTTTTCGAACTGAAATGGACGTATAATGTCAGAAGGGGCCAGCAAAACAAATTTTATCTTTTCATCCTTCAGTCGTTGATTTAATTTATCATAATCAATATCTTGTTTTTCAAAATCAAACGGAACTTCACCTACTTCAAGTCCCAATCTTTCTGCAATTGGCTTAACAGAAGCATGGCCACCAGCCGAAGCGCCCAAATTTAAAATGCTGTCCCCAATTTCGGAGAGTGCAGAAAGAACCATCATAAGACAATTCATTCCTGTAAGTGTTCTCGCATCAGAATATTTAGCGCCGAATAATTTATAACATTGATCGGAAATCATTTGATAAAATGGAAGTAAGTATGAACTTCCAATAAAGTTATCTTGCTCCGAATAAGAATATGTGTTTCCAACAATGTATCTCTCCTGAAATCCCATTGACAGAGGCATATTAGCAAATGGCGATATAACATTTTCGGCTGCACATAAAGGTAAGGTTTTATCATAATAAGTAATAAAGCTTTCCGTTAAATTAACTAATTCCTGTATTTCGTTGTCATAGCGCTTTATATCTAGAACTTCCAAGTCTTTTGTTATGCGGCATATATATCTTTTTTGTTCAAATGTAAATGTAAAGCCTCGCCCAAGATCCTCTTTTGTTATAGGCTTGAAATTTCTAAGATTATTTTCACTTGTTCTCATGTTTTCAGCTATTTGACAAAGCAAGGCCGATTGCGCATCATTACAGTAGGAGATATCAAATTCGCGCAATTCTTCAAGAGAATCAAATTCATAAATAATGTTTCCATTACAGCGTTTTGCGTACATATAAAGCTCGCTGAGATGTTCATCCTGAATATCCGCCCAAAACTTTTGCATCGTTTCAGGAGAATTATATTCCTTATCAAGGATTTCCAAAAAAGCTTTCGAAAATCTTTCATTAAAAAATGCATACCCTAATGTTATCCAAGTATCGGACACTCCATAAAACGTATTACAAATTCGATCGTGTACATCTGTTTCGATGCCACGTTCATCAGTCACACCTTCCCTGTAAACAGTGCAATAGTAAGCATCAAATGCATACTTTTGGAATATATTCTCGTTAAAATACAGATCTGCCGATGTAATTATGGTGTTTTTAAGATATTCTCTTGCAGCGTATACACTTGCATGATTGTTGCGAACCTTATATGTGTCTGTTTCAACCAGCTTAACGTCATATTTTTCAACAAGATACGAAAACATCTCTTTCATATGCCCTACAACAATTATAATCTCTGAAATTCCGGCTTCCTTAAGCTGACATATCTGTCTTTCAATCATTACTTCGCCTTTTACCTCTAAAAGAGCCTTTGGTTTTTCAAAGCAAAGAGGAACAAACCTTGAAGATACCCCTGCAGCCAAAATAATAGCATTTTCAATCGTATGCCCGTTTAAATACTGTTCACCCCTTTGAGTCAGCTTATCTTCAGCAATATATTTATCATAAACAAGACTGCGATATTCTTGTTCTATAATAGAATAAGGTTTGAATAGTCTTCGGGCATACTCCTTGACATCCCAGCTATTCCCATCCTTTATAAGGAGCATAATATCAAACATTATCTTATTCATTGCTTTTCCTCCAAAAAGTTTATTTGTGTTTAATTATCCTTTGGGAACGTCAGCTTTGACACAGGGTGAACCTTTCTTTTTTCTATAGGCGGCAGTTTCAAATAATCACCATACAGAAATCTTAAATATTCATCATAATCGCGGCAAGCCTTAAGCGTTACACTTTCAAACTTCATGTCAATAGTATCCTCATACCACTTCCGCTTATAACCATAGACACGATTACATGCTGGAAATGTTAGACTTTTAACCATTTCAGTGCTTTTTCTATTGCGATATTTAACATAATGGGCATACCTGTTTTTCACTGTCTTTTCAGGTATTAAGTTTAATATTTTATAGATCAGTTTACTAACCCCGCTGGCAGTACGCTTTCCCACTTCAGAGTAAAGTATCTTTCGATAAATGAAAGAGTGAAAATTACATATACAGCGTGATATATAATTATCTGGAACATTGTCACAAACAAATATATCAAGAAAAATCCCTTGCTCATATGGCATGTATTCTTGATTTAACCTAATAAATTCCGTATTTGAACGACGTAATTTAGCATATCCCCATCTATAACCATGTGTCCGATTTAAATCATGAAGATAAAACTTATCTTCATCTAATTCTTGATCCACCACCAAAAGAAACTTCTGATATTCATCACGATTTAAAATTACATCCGCATCATCATCCCATGGAATAAATCCGCCATGTCTTATAGCACCAAGTAATGTGCCACCGTCAATGCTGTAAGTTATATTATGTTTTCTGCATATTCTATCAAATTCAATAAGAAGTTCTAATTCTATGCTTTGCAGTTGCTTTAATTCCTCAGGGGATAAATTATAGGATTTTTTGCTTCTGTCCATTATACAGCCCTTTCAATATTTATCCTTTATCCATAATATAAAAATCACTCAATCACAAAGCACACCTAACTTCCTTATTTACTTCCGTTTCTCCAAAAACTTTTCCATAATTTCCGCTATTAGAATTGAATCTTTACATGTCAGCTTGAATTCACTCTCGGTGTTGCCGTTTATCATAGAAAGAAAATCAATGATCTCATATCTCAATCCGTCACCAAGAAAGCTGTCAGAGTATTTTTCAATATCATTTGGATTTTCATAGTGTACCTCAAAATAAGTTGTTTTCCACCATGGTGAATCCACTTTGATATATCCTTTAGTTCCTGATATGATAAGCTGGCCCTCAGATTTTACTCCGAGGCCACAAGTAGCAGTCCCGATACCGTTTGGATATCTGAAATATGCCTTTGTAAAAATATCAAGACCGTTTTCGTCTTTTATTGAATCAAATCGTATATCTTCGTACTCAGTGCCAAAGATCTTAATAATAGGAAGCATTGTATAGCTTCCAAGCTCAGTGAAGCTACCACCGAATTTTAAATCAGTCAGTTCACGGCTTGCAGGATTTTCAAGCTTCGTAAAGCAAGCCTCAACATTACGTATACTCCCGATCATTCCACTGCACGCGATTCCCATCAGCTTGCTGAAACCTGGGCAATAAGCTGTTTTAATTCCTTCAAAAAGCACCAAATTATGCTCCTTTGCATATCCGAAAAGCTCTTCTGCCTGTGTTTTTTCCAAAACCATAGGTTTTTCACAGAAAACATGCTTTCCATGCTCAAGCGACATTTTGATGTATTTGTAATGCGTTTCGTGCGGCGACGCAATGTAAACCGCATCAACTGCAGCAAAGAAATCTTCAATATCGGTATAGGGATTAATCTGCCATTTTTCGGCAAATCTTATGGCACTTTCTGCATTTGGATTATATATGCCCTGTGTATTTATACCGCTAACAAGCTTCACTTCCGGTATAAACCTCTCCGCAATACGTCCTGTTCCGATAATTCCAATTCTCTGAATATGCTTATTTTGAGTGCGAAGCATTGTGCTGGAAATATCCTTAGTTCTTTCAAGATATACAACCTTACAATAATCGTTAAGATAATCAAACTGGCCGATCCAGTCTGAACCCACAGTAAAAATATCAATATGATATTTTTTAATATCTCGGAATTTCTGTCCCTGTGACTCTTCAATAATAATTTCATCGGCAAAACCCGTTTTTCGAACATTTTCAACTCGAGTCATCAATGAATCTATTACATTCAGCTTTCCTCTAGTCTGGTCATATCCCTCGGTGGTAACGCCAACAATAAGATAATCGCCAAGTTCTTTAGCTCTTTGAAGCAGTCTGTAATGACCTTCATGGAACAAATCGAATGTACCGTAAGTTATTACTTTAGTCATACAGATAGCCCCCTAATTTCCATTCAGATGCTCTTTAATAAATTCATGGACCTTTTTACCACATGTTCCGTCATTATTAGCGGCAATTTCTCCATAAGCTGCAATCTGATTCTCCTTATTAAAGGCATTTCCCGTGATATTTTCCTCAAGGAAATCAGAGAGTGTATTAAACACACTTTCTTCGGAGCAATACTGCAACCATTCGGAATTCTTTTTAAACCCCGGCTCGTTTGCCTTTAACTCATTGATGTTAAAATCTATATTGATTTCTTCATATTTGCTGTTTTCCAAATCAATATTGTATAGCTTTCTGTCGTAAAGTGAAAATAAATTATAGAACTTCTTAGCTTCACCTTTCGGATAAAGGAACCAGCTTTTGCACCATGAAGAATAATATCCGTTCTTTATACTATTCGGAGTATCAAACGGAGGTTGCCATTCAATAGATTCACCTGTAACTCTATTAAGCTTAATGTACATATTCGACCAATATGGAGCTAAATAGACATAGTCTCCACAGAAAGCAGGATGGCTAAAAGGCCGTTCCATACATTCAAAGCCAAAATTAATATGTCTACATTTCAGATTCTCAGGAAAATCCGAATATTCACGAACTTCACCGCTTTCAGGATTCCAGCACGTAACAATAGTTCCCGAAAAAGGCATCAACCATAAATTACTACCGTCAGAATCCAACGTCATACAGCCTCCGGCATTATTTCCGCCTGTGGTCAGTACCTGTTCTTTTCCGCTTTCAGCTTCAATGGCCAACACACGGTTATCTACGGGAGAGGCAATAAACAAATATCCGTTCTGAACACAAAAGCCGCCTACCAGTCGTTCGCCACTTCCTTTGCCGATAATAATATCAAGATTAGCATCGAAATATTTGATTTCTCCATTTGCAGTATTGTATCTTACTATAGCAGGATAAAAAAGTGGTATTAGGAAAATGTATTTTCCACAGCTTACTGCTCCTGAAAATGAGCCAGGACGTTCAATGTATTTTTTCAACCTAATACGTTTGCTGATTTTGTTCTCATTAAGAATGATTATATCCTGTGCATTTCTTGGACAAATGTACGTTTCATTCCCGAAAGTCAATGTATATGCATAGTAATCTCCATAAGCATGATCGGACAAATCACATAGATACTGGTACTTATAATTGTTATCCGGAGAATAATAAAGTTTATTCCCGCGTGTAATCAACCATTTATCATCAGTGTACATATTGAATCCTCTGATAATCATTTCACCGCGCCAGTCGTCTTCAACAGGTTCCGTATTAATATTATTATCCAAAATAAATATCGGCTTTCCTGCAATACCGAAAAGGGAAACAACAGAAGTACCCGAATCACCAATGTAAGCGTCACAAAGCGCGATGGTATTTGCAACATCTGGTGTGTCATCATAAATGCCGATATCATTTTCAATGAAAAATCTTTTTATTTTAGAATAAATCTGTTTAAATTCCGGTCTCATGGAATCAAGTGTAGATTCAAGCAATGGATGCGGTCTCCACAGCAGGCATACATCATCATGGGCTGCAAATACACTAAATACATATTGCATTTTTTTCAAAAATACTTGAGTATTACTCAATAAACCGTTTATACTGGTGTTGTAAAAATAAACCTTTTTACCTGTCATTTTTGCTTTCCAAGCAGCAGGCGGCTCAGGCGGATTATTGCATATTCTCACAACCCTATCAAACTTGGGTGAACCCAATGGAAGTAGTTTTTTTGAAAAGCTCGAATCAAAAAAGCCACGATATTTCTCCGCTTGTGTAATAATATAATCTGCATGATAATATGCAGAACAACTCTTTTGTCCCTCACTCATACCACCGGAAGTCGAATAATAAGGAATATAAACCAGCGTATCTGTATACTTTTTTAATTCATGGGAGTAAAACCTCGGATCAACAGAAGTAACTGTGTTGTAGATGTCATACGGATTATGAATATAGATAACATCCGGTCTGCGAATACTTATGTCATAGGATTCATAATGAGTAACCGGAACATAATCAGGCAGATCTCCGCCCTCATAATGAAATTCACCGAATGAACCACCAGGTTTTCGGTCGTAGTATGGTATAGGTACAACATAAGCATCGCATTGTGCATCTTCGTTTGCTGCCATCCATACGCTTTCAAGCGAGTCCCACATTGACGCCTTATAAGGGAAAAATGCAACCTCGATTTTGTTTGGCTTGAGCTCATTTCTAATGCTGTTTTCAATCATCCTAAGTTCTTTTTTTAGTTGCTTAATGAAGCTCACATGGATGGTTTCAATTTCCATGGCAATATTATAGAGGCTCGTGTGGTATTCGGTTAACAATTCAACCGTTCGTGTATCTTCACCTTCAAAATTCTCTATAAACTCACCCATATGAATCGCCGCATCTTGGCAGTCTCTCAATAGATTGATTACAGTCGGGATATTTTTTCGGGAAAATTGCCGATTGATTTCATCAGTCGCCTCATACAGTGTTGTTACTAATTTCTGAATTTGTTCTTGTTGATGCTTCCTCATCAAACTCCCGCCTCTGTATGAATGTAATATTTCTATGTCATACCCTACTATACTTCGCAAACATGAACTATGCTAACCGAAGCCTTCAGGAAAAAATTGAGTCTTATTGGGTCTAGCACCTCGGACATATACACGAGTTTATTATTATATGGCTTATATCGGTTACAAACTTCTATTAATGAAGTGTCAGGGGAAAATTGCCGATTCAGGGCACTTTGGAAGACTGTGAACGGTATGCGCCCTGCGTTAGCCCTTTCTTTACTCTAACAGAACGAATAATAGTTCTCGCATCACCCCTTAAACGATGAGTTCTTCCTTGCTCATATCGTCCTTACATCCACAATCTTCCGTATCTATTTTTCTATTATTCCTAAGGAAAACGTACATTTACAGCAGAGTTCAAGGAACAGATGGTAAAGCTATATGTGAATGGAAAATCAAGAACGAGCATTGTGCGGAAATACGATTTGAATGAGTCGGCCATAAGATCATAGGCATATCTTAAAGCTGTCTTAATAGCTTCCAACAAGACAAGTCCCTTATTCTTAGCTGACTGGTAATGCTCATCAGCCTGGGCAGTCTGCAGGACCAGAGATTTCTCACATGAAACATACTTGCCCTGTTCGAGTGCTTTTCGTATATACTCATAGAACTGTTCTGCATACTTTCTGGCACTGTCAACACGGGGATTGTAAACCCCCTCAAGATTGGATCCGCTTACATATTTGACTTCTGGTACAAACCGCATTACAATTCTTCCACACCCGATAACTCCAAGCCTGACAATACTATCATCCTGGAGGAAACTCAAGATATTCTCCAAATTTAAAAATCAGATAACCATCGTAATTCTTGGCAGCCGGGAAGTAATGACCCTCAAATTCTATGTCTGCCAGGTCTACGTACCACTTTCGGTAATAACCGTAGTATCCATTATTTGGAGTAGGGAAGGTTAAAATGCTGTATCAGTTGCATCTGCCTTAGATCTTCAGGAGGCACTGCTCTATACTCCATCACCATAGTTTTACCTCACTTCTATTTAAACACCATATTATCACCCAAATATTATTTTCGACAATCATTTCAGTATATAAATTCGACATAAAAATACAAAAACCTTATATTTATGATTAATCGTTACATTTAACAACCCCCCCTAACGGATGAATAAGGTTGCTCACCTGGAGTTGGGCCTAACACTTTTAGTTTCCAACTCGGCTATCGTAGGATACTGGTGTGAAAATTGTTTCCCGACACCAACGGGCGATCGGTCGATCCTGATGGTGACGATGAATACTAGCCTTGAAAGGAATTCGATCTAAGTATGGAGGAAGTCAATGACTTTATGAATTGGTACGAAAATAAACAATCCAGCACAGGAATGGCATTCTATGCAATTAATAAACATGCCAACAATAAGGGACCATTCACAAGCCGAAAAGATTATGAAATCTTCGATAAGATCCTTACCTTTGAAGTAAGTGAGCACACAGTAGTATATAGAAAAAAACCAACCCGTCAGGCACATCCCTGGTGGGTTATTTTATGTATGCTCTAAACTCAAATCCCTCCGGATGAACCGGACTCCTGCTATCTTGGATAGAGTCTGGGGATATCCTACTATGCTACCGTAATCCATTATACGCTCTTCTGGATCGTCCTTCAGTCGGAACCAGACGCATCCCTTAAACTCTAACAGAGCGACGACGAAGAATACTATATCGCTCTCCAGGACTTTGTATGTAATACTGAAATAATTCACTCCTTAAAATTAAAAACCCCACCATTGCTGGTAGGGTATAGTGCTCGTTACTGGAACAACGTGTAAAATGCTATTTCGCAGAATATTCGTTTACGCTGAAGGTAAGGATCTTATCAAAAATCACATAGTCTTTTCTGCTGGTAAATGGTCCTTTGTTATTGTCGTGCTTATCAATGGCATACGATGCCTTCCCTGTACCGGCTTGCTTATTCTCATACCAGTTGATAAAGGAATTCACTTCATCCATGCTCAGGTCAAACTCTTTTTCAAGGCCGGTGTTCATCGTCACGACGAGAATGGCACGGTCGCCTGTTGGCTGCTCTGGAGTTGGAGACGGGGTTACTGTTGGTTCTGGTGTAGCAGTAGGTTCTACCGTTGCAGTTGCTGTTGGTTCTATTGTTGGTGTAACATCCGGTGTTACGGTTGGTGATGGCTCTGGAATCGCACTGTATAAATTCACCTCAGCAACATGATATGTAGTACTCCCCTGCTGGAATAGCTCAAATTTTTTAACGCCTTCAATTGGACTAGGTAGGTAATGAATTTGATCATCACCTACGTTAGGGCTCAAATTAATTTGAGAAATCAATGAACCGGAACTGTTATAAAATTTAATATATACTGGCCCCGTATCAATATTAGTTACATGAACTTTATAACCTCTTACCGTTAGAGCATTTTGAAATACGTAGGCAAGTACGTCTACAACACTTGAATCTGATCTTTGAGTGACCATGTCAAACACAGTTGTATTGTCATTATCGGTCACTTTTGTGGTGTTTCCAAGTATATTAGAAATGCTAGAACCAGTTAACATCGTTACTCCATCCAATAACCCTACAGGTTGTTCTGCTGCTTTTGTTGCTCCTGGTATAAGCACAAACAAAAGCGTACATAAAACCAAGAACCCTGCTATCTTCTTCTTCAATACCGTCCACTCCTTTAATATAGATGCATCAAGCTTACACTAAATAAAGGCGAACAAACAGTCTGTTTCTCGACAGAAATTTACAATATACTTAAGGGTTATTGAGGAAATAAATGGATATAATCCAAGGATTTCGAACTCCATATTACTGGCTAACAGCGGTCATTTGTCCGTTAGCTCTTCTTTTCTCACCAAGGCTTTTATTCACTTCTTCTTTTTTCTTATCAAAAAAGACGCATCCACTGGATAAGTCTTAGAGCAATATTATACTAAGTTTTTTTGGCATTATTAAAAAAGTTATGAACAAATGAAATACCACCATACTCGGGGAATTGCAAGTTAAACTTATCTATAAAGTATTGCTTTTGTTCCCTAGCTGCATGCTGTATTAATGAGTAATATAGATGTTTGGCTTTAGGCTGCTTATCTATCGCTTCATCAAGGAACTCAACGGCATCAGAGTAGTAACCTTGATTCGCATGAAATAACCCAAGGTTTACTAGACTATTAAAATCCAGCTCCTTCTGGGACAATAATATACTATAGTAATTCATGGCCATGTCGGTTAGGTTTAAGGTGTAAAAGTAATTCGCCAGTTGGTTAATTATACCAGGTGATTTGCAAAGCTGAATAAATTGATCAAATTTCTCAAACTCTTTTATTAGAAATAGCTGCTTGCTAACTAAAAACAATGAACTGGAATAATGTTTTAATAATCCTTCTTCCACAGATGAATTTTCAAAAAACAGCTTCTCCACAATTGAAGTCAACTGAGTGATATCATCATGATCCAAGATTCGCGTGATTTCACGAAGTCTTTGAGGGGAATTCCACTTAAGAGCACCCACAACCATCTGAACCCAAATCTGAAGTTTCCAATCCACATCATTATTCACTTCAGGAATTGGAAGGGACATCCATTCTTCCTTTTTATCTGTTAAAATTACGTAGCGAAACTGATCCAGAATATTAATATTATCCAACGTAGTCAGGTATTTCTCGTAATAATTAACCAACTCAGCCTGACCTAATACCAGCGATATTTTAAATAAAAGATTACATTCTGCTTCATTTCTCACATCATATATTTTATCTAGAAATCCTATTATTGCAGCAGGTTCTTCATTCTGACACAGCCATTCCGCCAATTTTAATAACACTTTTGGATTTCTGTTATTTTTATTCAAGAGCTTGGACAACCAATATATAGCCTGCTGATTATCATTTAAACGAAAATAAATATCTACGAGCTGCTGCACCGGTGTCTCGAAACTGTACATCGGATCAACAAGCCAGATATCTTGGTTTCTTTTTGCTCTTTGTTCTGCGGTGTTAATTGCCTCTAAGTAAGATGCTATTGCATCGTCAAAAAAACCCAAGGTCTCAAAATGAATTCCCTTAATGGTATGATATTCTGAAAAATTCTTATATTTATATAATTCTTTTTCAGTCCAGCGCCATGAGGAGTCCAAGCGACCATTCTTAAAGTACAAGCTTATAAGTCCCATCAAACAATGCGAGTACCATGCCTCTTTAGCCGTGGCCCCTTTTGCTGCGCGTTCATAACATTGAAGCGCCTCCTCTTCTTCCTTCCCGAAGCGATATTGGTTACCAAGTGTAAACCAATCGTAGGCGCTCAGTTTGTTAGCCTTCTTCATTTCGTTAAAGATTGACATGTTCCGTTCATGCTTGCTCTTTTCTGTTACGCGTTGAAGCTGATACCCTGTATGATAAATCTCAAGAGAAATTTTTTTATGCAATAACTTCTCTTTACCACCCCTTGTTAATTGTTCGTGAATAGGACGTTCAAAGTGTATTCCTTTAAAGTTTGGAAACAGACGTGTTACTGGAGCTGTCGTCATTTCCTCCTGATAATCTTTTTCCCCGGTAAAGTTAATGACTGGCAGTGTATAGGCAAGATGGGCCTCCGGCTTCTCCTTTTGGAGAAATTCGATCCATTTCGAATGATCATTTGAGCCCAAATATTCATCTGCATCAAGTACTAAAATCCACTTTCCAACAGCATGACGAAGCGATTCGTTTCGGGCAGCAGCAAAATCATTGGACCATACGTAATCATAGATCTTTGCACCGAAGTTTTCCGCAATCTGTTTAGTTCTATCAGTTGATCCCGTATCAACGATAATAATCTCGTCAGCAATTCCTTTCACACTTTCCAAGCAGCGTGACAAAAGAGCTTCTTCATCCTTCACGATCATACAAACACTAAGTTGCGTCATAAAAATAATCAGCCCTTTAAGTTAATTCTTTTGGTCAAAAAACAAACTATTTGCTGCGTACTGTGAAGTATATGCATTTTTTTGAACTTTAATAGTCCCTTGTTTCTCCAACCAGTCACTGGCATTCTGTCTAAAGTACTCCATCTTGGAAAGAATTATCTTATCAAATTCACTTAATTTCCGCAACCGGAGCTTATATTCAGTTGTAAGCAGCCCTCTTTGAGATTCAATTGAAAAAACAAGCTGCTCTCTTTGTTCAGAGAAGGCAGCAAGTTGTTCATACTCTATTTGATCTATTGAGCGAACGATCTCTGCAGTCAGCAATTCCAACTCATTAATATACTTCCCCAGCGTACTCATTGAGCTTGTTCCGCAGTTGAATTCACTGATTTGCTGGCTTCATACCATGCTTCACGTAATTCCATCAGATACTCAAGCACCTCAGTGGCGGGTTTCTTATCTTTCTTGAGATTTGACTGAATTAATTGAAAAATCATATATTCATAGACTTGATACAAATTTTTGGAAACTGGATAATCATGGTTTAGCGCTGCTATTAGCTCATTAATTACTGCCTGGGCTTTACATAAATTCGTATTAGCTTTTTCGTAATTTTTCTCGTCAATACCGGAGGTTCCCATGCGAATGAATCGAATGGCGCCATCATAAAGCATCAACAGAAGTTGCGCCGGAGATGCTGTCTGTAATTGAGTCTGTTGATATTTTTGATAGGGTGAAGTGATCAAAGAAACTCCTCCTTGTTGGATTAAGATAACATACTCGTCAAACTTGAGGAAGTGCTGTTATACTTGTTCATAGCGGTTTCCATAGCAGTAAACTGTTTATAATACTGAGTTTCCTTCATAGTAAGCCTTTTATTTAAATCTGCAATTTTCGTTTCAAAATCCCTTAATTGATCGCCCATTTGACTGGATACCATAAAAGCAGTGGTTAAATCACTACTCACCTGCGAAGTCCCTGCTTTTTCATACATAGACGCTAGAGCAACATTATCGATTTTTTTTAGACGATTAAAAAGACCATCTTTAGGAGTATAATCTGTTTTTGTTGAATAGTCGGTTTGTCCAAATATAGCAGAGACTTTCTCCGGATCAGCATCCAGAGCAGCACGTAACTTTGTTTCGTCCAGAACTAGTTTTCCATTTTCACTGTATTTCCCTGTTGTAATACCTATTTGTGTCATATTAATTTTGGACCCATCTGGAAGTTCAACATCCGTTATCATAGCCGATCTCATATCACTGAGTGATTTATCAATAATCGAGTCATTTCTGAGCATACCACTTTTTGCTTTGGTCTCCCAGAGTTTGATCTCATCCTCTTTCATATCTCCCTTTTGCTCTGTGCTTAAAGGCAAAAACTTTCTGAAACGTTCCTCAGATGTTTTTTGGTTAAGGGTGGCTATTGTCGCGTTATAAGAATCCACAAAAGATTTAATCGTTTCGACCATCTTATCTACGTCCTGGGACACTTGGATCTGAGATGTTTCTCCAGCAGGTGTAGCGCCCTTCAAGGAGATGTTCACACCATTGATCGTGAAGTTATTGGATGACTGCTTTGTGGTTAACCCATTAATCTCAACAACAGCGTCCATCCCTTTGTTGACCGTAGTCATTCCAAGACTAGTTAGCAAATCACCTGATAATGTTATATTCTTTTCCCCTGTCTCCCTATTGGTGAAAGACATTTTACCAGAAGCAGTGTCATACACCGCAGTAACTCCCGTACTTTTATCGTTATTGATTTTCTTGACAAGTGAATCAATGGTTTCATCAGCCGAAAAATTAATTGTTGCTGTACCAATGGTAATACTACCCGCTCCATTAGAGTAAACCTCGGATATTTTTGTTGCATTAGCTACCCCGTTTGTGGATACGACGGAAGAAGCCGTTGCCAGATTGGAAACCTTAATATTCAAAACTGAGTTGGTTGCTGCCCCGGTAGCTGTAGCAGTTACATTGGAAGCTCCTGTAACAGTAGCTTTTTTAGAGTTAATAGAATCGGTTCTACCAAAGGTAGACAGCTTGTCGTTTAAACCAACCAAGGTCGTACTTATTGTACGGTAACCTTCTCTTTTCCACTCCAGCTGTTGTTTTTGCTGATTCAGCTTATCCAAAGGAACTCTGGCTGCCGTCATTAATTTTTTTACCATTGAATCAATATCCATACCTGATGCCAGTCCGCCAATTCTCATATTAACCTCCTGATTTTATGCCTTTTCGTCCACAATAAGTCCGCTTAACTCCATCATATTTGCAGCTACATCTAGTAGCTTCTCTGGTGGGATTTCTCGTATTAAATCACCTGTTTGCTTATCAAACACCTTAACCATTATGGCATGGGTCTGTTCATGAATAGATATTTTAAATAATTTCTCTGGTCCTTGCACCGCCCGAATTGCCTTCTCTAACTGTTGAATCAGTTGATCTCTTTCAACAGGCAAACTTGCTGTCTCTATAGCAAGTTCACTGCTTTTAAATGAGGTATCATTTTCACTGCTGCCCTTCGTTGGAAACACAACTCCCTGTACTGCAGCAGGAGTATTACTGGGTACGATTTTGTTGCTCAAAGACTATACCTCCCCACATGTATTGAGCATCCATCTAGTAATTCAAGTTCGTTACTATATATATCGGATTATGAGAAGTGAATATGTAGTCGGGGAGTATAAGAAAAAAGAAAAGAGGCCTTGAAATTCAAGGCCTCTTCCCAAAAAACTATGAAGATTAACGAAGTACAGACAGGATACCTTGTGGAGCAGAGTTTGCTTGAGCCAACATCGATTGTGAAGCCTGCAGCAAGATGTTGTTCTTGGACAGAGCAACCATTTCCTTAGCCATATCAGTATCACGAATACGGGATTCTGCAGCAGACAAGTTCTCAACTGTAGTTCCGATGTTGTTAGAAGTGTACTCTAGACGGTTTTGCACAGCACCCAGTTTAGCGCGTTCTGAGGAAACGTTCTTGATTGCTGTTTCTACATTAGCAAGAGATGTAGTTGAACTCAAACCAGTAATCCCAGTAACTGTGATGGAACCAATCGAAATTGTACTAGTTGCTTTATCATTAACAGTAATATCTGCGCCAGCTGTGATACTGATACCGTTAAAGGTAGTTTTCGTCATGATTTCATCGATTTGATCACCCAGTTGATCCAACTCTTTGTCGATGTTAGCTTTATCGTTCGAGCTGTAAGTTCCACTTGCTTTTTGAACATTCAGTTCCTTCATGCGAGTAAGCATGGAGGATACTTCGTTCATTGCACCTTCAGCCGTTTGTACGAACGAGATACCGTCTTGAGCATTGCGTTGTGCTTGTTCCAAACCACGGATTTGACCGCGCATCGATTCGGAGATGGACAAACCAGCTGCATCGTCAGCTGCACGGTTGATGCGCAGACCGGAAGACAATTTCTCCATGTTTTTGCTTGTAGCAGTTGTGTTCAGACCCATGTTACGGTGTGTGTTTAATGCCGGAATATTATGATTGATAATCATTTGATATTTCCTCCCTGAAATTATATTGTTCCCACATCCATGTGGTTAGCGTCTTCACAGGTCGGCCGCCCTGAAGAATTACCGCTCTAAAGTATATATCGACCTTCTACTTGATATTGTTAATAGTAGACTTCATATTTTTCCTTGAATCCAAAACTTTTTTTTGAAACCTATGCATAATTTATTGAGTCCTAAGTCTCACTTTTTTCCACCGTTCATCCCCAGCATCGCCTTTTGAACAGCCTCAAGATCCATAACAGCACTCTGATTGTTTTGCTGAATGGCATCAAAAATCTCTTTCCGGTAAATATCAATATCCTTTGGTGCTGAGATCCCAATCTTTACGACATCTCCCTCAACAGCAAGGACGGTAACCACAATATCGTTCTGAATCACAATGGATTCACCCTTTTTCCGGCTTAGTACCAGCATTAGGAATCACCGCCTTCATGAGTCTTTGGGGAACCTGTCCATAATGGATGTTTGGTTGTGTACGTAGTGTTCTGAAGCACAATTTGCTTGCCTTTACGGTCTACTGTGTTAAAAATGAGTGGTGCCAGCAGATTGACCGATACCTTCAAACGATCACTGTGCCAGGTGACTATACAGCGTACAGAAACATGTTTCTCATCCTTCATTCCAAGCTCCTGAATAGTATCCTGAGGAAGAACAAACTCATAATCCGGAACAAAATCAAAAGGATTAACTGTAATAAATGTTACCTCCGGCTGATCTACCGCACTCAGTAAACTAAATATATCATTGTGTTCCTTAAGCGAAAATTTCTTTAGCTGCTCAAAACCGGGTAGTCCTTTGGGAAATAAAAATGTAAGCGCATTTGTCTCTATAGTGTTCTCTTGTTGTACATGATTGTGTGTCATTATCTCATCCTCCTAGGAATACTAGCAAAAGAAGCTATGGACTTCGTGTCCATAGCTTCTCATTTCGATTTCAAAGAATCAAGCTTATCTCATAAAATCCATCAACGAGGGCTGTAATATCGAAGCAGAGGACTTTAGAGCAGCTTCATAAATAGTCTGCGCTGTTGTAGATTTAATCATCACTTCTGCAATATCCGCATCCTCAACCTTGGCCTGCAGCGTCGTCAGATTCAATTCCCGTTCATTCAAACGATCCTGCACCAGTTCAACACGGTTAGTTCGGGCCCCTACTTCAGACAGCGCTGCTTGCATTTTAGTAGACCTGGATTCAATTTTGCCAGCTTGTGCTGCAATACCTGTGTAGTTTTCACTACCTAATGCCGAAATCAGATCGTCCATTACCTTATAGATATTATCACTGTCTGTAGATGCCCCAAAAAATTCGCTGCCCGGTGTGTTCACCTGAAATGTCGACTGATCTCCAATCGCGTATTTCACTGCTCCAGAATCCGTATCAATCTGAGCGAAGTTGGTAACCGTGCCTGATAACTCATATGGAGGCTTGTCAAAATTTTGCCCGTTAAAAATATATTTCCCTCTAATTTGAGCGTTTCCAATATTCCCCAACTGATCCTTAAGTTGTTCCACTTCCAGTTTGATTGCATCCAACCCGGACTTCGGCACGGTTGAACTTGAAGCCTGTACAGTCAGTTCCTTTAGACGTTTCATTACGTCAGTGGCCTGCTGCATTGTGCTGTCGGTGAAATCAAGCCAGCTAACAGCAGCATCAGCATTTGTCTGAAACTGCTCATTGGAAGCTAGTTCTGCTCTATAACGCAGTGAATAGGTCACACCCACCGGGTTATCAGAGGGTTTATTGATCTTACGTCCGGTGGAGGCCTGATCGGCCAAGTCACTTCTAACACTGTTATTTCTGTTCAGATTGCTGAGCGTCTGCATGCTCATCATTCCTTGGGTTACACGAATAGACATGGATTCCCCTCCTTCCTCAGATTAGAGACCTACGCGGCCTGTTCCGTTAATTAGTTTGTTTAGAAGCTCGTCAAATGTGGTCATAAATCTGGAAGCTGCGCTGTAAGCATGCTGAAATTTGATCAGATCAGTCATTTCCTCATCCAGTGATACACCACTAACCGAAGCTCTGTTCAATTCTACCTGCTCTGTCAGCTGTTCGGCATTTTTCGCCTGACGTTCGGCTTCCTGCGTCTGAACACCTAGTTGTCCGACTATAGAGCTGAAATAATCATCCATGGTTCCTGGTGTGGACAATGCAGATCCAAAATCAAATTTGGCAGTCTTTAGTCCCGCCATGGTCAACGCCATATCATTATTTCCAATAACAACCTTCTCATTGGCAGTACCCGCGCCGGTTACACGCATTGAGGTAGAGATTTTGTTAGGGTCAGCAGCAATCAACGGATTAAGTGTAATATTGCCCGCTGTAATAGCTCCGCTATCTTTAGAAGTAAAAAGCGCAAGTCCCTTTTCCGGTGTTGCGCCGCTAACAGTGTAACCTAGTTGCAGCAGTCCATTAATTCCTTTGACAGTTACTTTGGTGTCCGCTGTTATGGTCCGGTTATTATTCACATTCGAATATGTAACAGGTGTGCCATTGGCTCCGGTATTCAGGACAGTTCCTTCAGGTAAAACTGTTCCGGCAGGCAAAGTAATTTCAATGTCGCCATTAGCAAGTGTATTAGCAAGTTGGTTCATCTGACTCTTATAATCGGTTACGTATTTATCACGGGACATAAACATGCCATAGACTTCTCCGCCGGTAAGTGTCCCTCCGTCGTATGCGGCCTTTAATCCATCCGCCGTTACTGCGGTTACCTGATCACCAGTCACAACCAATTGACCGCTCAAAGTCACCTGGTAGCCGTCACTGAGCTGGGTAACCTGAACATTGGCAAGCTTGGAGAGCTTGTCGATGGCCAAGTCCCGCTGGTCCCGGAGATCGTTAGGATTATCACCCAGGCCTTCCAGCTTAGTAATGTTGTTATTAAGATCTGCCACTGTCTGTAGTAGCGAGTTGATCTCTGTAGTTTTTAGAGATATATTGCTGGTCAGGTCAGTGGTCAAAGCATCCAATTGCGTGCTGACTTGATTCATAGCATCTGTAAGCGCCTTTGTTGTTTCTTTGACGATTTTGCGGTTGGTAATATTCTCGGGATCCTGACTCAGGTCAGACCAGGCATTCCAGAAATTATCCAGAACCTTGCGGATACCGGTATCTGATGGTTCATTCACAATAGATTCAAGCTTTTGTAGGGTGTCGAATCTGACATCCCAGCTGCCTGAGTTTGAGCTTTCGTTGCGGTATTGGTCATCCAGAAAACTCTGTCTCACCCGTTCAATCGACGTGAAATCGACCCCCGTGCCCATTTGTCCGGCTGCTGTAGAGCGCAAGAATCCATAGGCTTCCATAGGAAGAGAGGCTTGCATCTTCACGACTTGTCTTGAGTATCCTTCTGTATTGACATTAGCAATGTTATGTCCTGCCGTGTTTAATGCAGCCGTCTGGGTGTTCAGGCTTCGCTTGGCGGTTTCTATACTATGGAATGTTGAGGTCATCTTTTACTCCTCCAAAATTAGGCCCGAGAATCAAAAAGTCCGGAGCGTTGCACTCCAGCTGTTTTTCCCGCCGGGTGATGATAAGTAGCTTCTGTCTCAGAATAATAAGACATGCTTTCAATAGAAAAGTCTATATAGGAGAGCGCTTGTTCAAGAAGCTGTTGATTCAGCGTATTAGCTTCCTTCAGCCGCTGCAATGTGCCGGATAGCTTACGCTGCATATGGAATAACTGCTGTTTCTCTTCAGGGTCAAATACAAGCCTGGACAACTCAGTCAGGTTCAAATTCAGGTTGGAACGTATCCCCACTCCCTGCAAAAAAGCATATGCCGCTTGCATACGTTCTTCCTCCAACTGCTCGATCAGCTTCATCTGCTTAGACTCTTTATTAAGGAGTTGAATAAGGTAATCTACTTGGTTTGTCTTAATAGCGTCTTTCTTAACAGCGGCCAGATCCAGCATCTGCAAATGCGCTTCGTCCAGCCGCTCGAGTACTTCCAGCAAGGTTGTCAATGTCATGGATGGATTCACCTAATTCTCGGAGGATTGCTTGAAGTAGGGGGCGAGTGAGGCTGCGAGCTTGGCTGCGTCAACTTGGTAGGTACCTGCGGAAACTTGCTGTTTCAAGCTTTCTATTCTGCTGGCGCGTTCAGCGTCAACTTCCCCGCTCTTCTGTGCCTGCAGTAGCTTTATCGCTTCATCAGAGATCGAAACCTCATCCTTGCGTGTGCTTTTCTTCAGTTGTTCCTGTCTTTGCGTTTCCGCGTTGCGTTGATACGGGTTAATCGCATTAATACGTCCGGTCTCGTTAATTTTCATAACTTCCACCTTCCTTCTGGTATAAAAAAGCCGATAATCTTTACTAAGTTTATCGGCCATCTTTGAAACATTTTTTATAGCTGCAAGCGTTTTTTTACAGATTTAATTATTCGCGGAGCTTGTCGACGGCCCTGTATGCACCTTCGCCCGGCTTCTTAGGTGTTTCTGCAGCAGCACTTTCTTTGATCACATTTGAGATATCTTTGCGCAACCGGCTGCGGCAGCTGTCGCACATATGCCCTTCCCGAATTAAGGTTCCGCAGACTTCACAAGGGTACATCATATTCGGCGCATTCGCTATAGAAATTCGGCCTTCACGAATAAAACGGGTGATTTCCTTAATCGGAATCTCCGTTGCATCGGACAGTTCCTGAATATTAGTGCCTCTGTTTTCACGCAAATAATTCACACAGATTTCATATTGATGCTCCAAATCCTTAACACAAGGCTGGCACAGCTCCATGATGTTTTTGACGTATAACCGGCCGCACCGCGGGCAATTGTCCAGATTCATTTTCAGCAGCGGCTCCCTTCCATACATTTTGTGCTGCGTTTAAATATCTTATGCTCCTAGATTACATGATTGCTGAGGCTTCGTCTATGATTAGTATCGGTTATATATACGTTATGTTTATATTTGTTTTACAAAAAAATACTAAATACCTATGGAGAATGCTGCTGATTAAGATCGGGCCCAAGTCAGGCTGTAGATTTCTAAAGTACAGCCAAAGCCGGCGGCCCATAATGCAATGGTTTCCGCACAGGCACGGATCGTACTTCCTGTTGTGTAGATATCATCGACAATGATGATCTGCAAAGGCCGCCCCCCTCTCTCCTGTCCGGATAATTCAAGCCAACAGGCAAACTGTGAGCCAGCTGCTGGATCAGGGTTGACTGCAAAAGCATGCTTCATATCAGCCAGCCGTTCGGCCCGGGTTTTGAAGCTCTGTTTGCCGGTATGATGGGTGCGGACCAGCAGCGGCAGCTGCGGAACCCCTCTGCGCCGGGACAAGACGTCCGCAAGCCGCTCCGCCTGATTGAATCCGCGTTCAGCAAGCCGGGAATCACTGACGGGAACCGGGACCAGCAGATCGGCTTGCCATAAGCGGGTGCGTTTGTTTTTGAAAGCAGGAATGAATTGATGTCGTTGCTTAGAGCCTCCATCACGCGGCGTCTGCCCCCGTTCGGATTGGAGGATCGTATAGGCCTGATCCAGCATCAGTCCAAGCAAGGGGCCCAGACGCTCGTTACCGCGGTATTTATACTGCCCCAGGATTTCACGCATACCACTGGTGTAGGCCACTGCACTGCGGTTGCAGATAATCGGAACCGGGTCGCTGCCGCGGCTGCAATCGGGACAGCCCACATGGCGGCCGCATTTGGGGCAGCGCGGATGGCGAATCCAGGGGATTGAAGCTTGGCAGCTCTTGCAGACTCCCGTAAGCTCTGAGGAAGCCCGACTTTTTTTACCGCATATGAGGCAGTCCGAAGTGGACGGAGCCAGCAGGGACCGGGCTACTCTGCTCCATGTTCCCCTCAACCTCATAAACTCACTTCCTTGCGTATGTATCCCTGTGTACGGGCAATCGTATTCATAGTTCGAATCTGCGCGACCGCCCCCCGTTGAGATTTCGTCCATTGCGGAGAGAAGAATAGTACGGTTCCGGCTGGATCTTCCTTGGAGCGCCCCGCTCTTCCGGCCATCTGCACCAGTGAAGCCTCGTCAAAAAGGCTGCTGTCCGCATCCAGAATAAAGACATCGCTGCGGGGAACGGTAACTCCCCTTTCAAGTATGGTGGTGGTGACGAGAAGCGAGATTGACCGGCTGCGGAAAGCCGCAACCTTCTCCGTTCTTGCCGGGTCCTGGGAGGAGGTACCCTCCATTGCGGCTTCGGGAAAGCTCTGGCGGAGAAGGACCAGCAATCTATCAATGTGAGCTATTCGCGACACAAAAAGAAAGATTTGTGCCTCGCGGGCAAAGGATTTGCGAAGTGCCTGCAGCAGCTTTGCGGGCAAAGCCCCGCGCTTCAAGCACATGTGGAGCGGAGACACTTCTAAATGCTGCGGAACCGGCAAGGGATGCCCGTGAAAACGGACAGGCACCCTGGCATGCGGGAGCTTGCCGGAACGGGCCAAACGCTGCAGCTCTTCTGGCGGTGTAGCCGACAGATAGATGAACGATCCTCCCGGTTTGCAGGCATGCTCCGCCGCAAATGCCAGCATGGGATCGTTATGATAAGGATAACCG
>NZ_FNGM01000002.1:0-51098 GCF_900102965.1 Paenibacillus jilunlii
CTTGCATGTACTTTCCTACCGTCCGCTCGCTGATGGTGAACCCTTCTTTCAGCAGAAGTTCGGTGATTTTGGGGCTACCATAACGTCGCCGGTTATCCTTGAAATGATAGATGATCCGCTGGAGCACCAGCGCCTTACGCTCGGCTTGAGGACTCGAGGTAGCGCTTCGCCATTTGTAGTACCCGCTCCGGGACACTTCAAGAACGCTGCACATCTTCTCCATTCGAAACTCGGAGCGATGATCTTCGATGAACTGAAATCTTAGTTCTTTGGTTTGCTGAAGATGTGCACAGCTTTTTTTACGATGGCGAGCTCCTCTTCGACGTCTGCAATTCGCTGCGCCCTTGCCTGTAATTCTTTTTCTTGTTCCAACAGTCGCTGCTCGAGTTCACGAACCTTTTCCGCACTGTTTACAGGTTCATTCCCGAACTCCCGATACTTTGCCAGCCAGTTGTGCAGTACGCCAGGGGAGATGCCCAGCTCCTCACCAATCTCCACCACCGTCTTCGTCTGTTCCTGAATATACTTGACCGCTTCTCTTTTGAATTTTTCATTGTACCGTTGCCGTTGTTCACCCATGTGAGCACCTCCTCGTTAAGTTCATTATTCATACTCTCTTAACGGGTGTCCACTTTTTATTCTACTTTCATTTTTCCCACATAGGTTACTCCATATGCCGAATGGGCCCGATTAATGATTCTTTTTCCCACTAAGGACGATTACATAAGTTGAACTTTAGTTTAACATTGTGGGGTATGGTCGTAACTGCGGGGAATGTTTGGACTTCCAGCTGCTGTTGTCGTAAGCATTTCTTGATTGGAACCGCCTTTAGCAGTTGAAATCCGGTGACTGATGATGCTGAAGATAGGGAGCTTTCCTACGCACCTAAAAATTGTCTTAAACTCGAATAGAAGAACTGGTTTCGACTTTTGGAAACGGTCCCCACAGAGAAAAGGATCACAAAGCGGAATTATCCGCCTGTGATCCTCTATTAACTGCACTTTATAATGAATTAGTTGACCTCGTAATTATGGCCATAGTTATTATCCCAATACGTTTGCCCGCCAGTTGTATACGAAATCGCATATTTAACATTTGTGGCATCCGGAACATTGATACTGTAGTTCCAGGATTCAACACTCTTGAAATTATTCACGGAGCCACCGTAAGTAGCGAATGCCTCATGTGTCGTTGCCCAGTTATCTGTTGTGTACACTACTTTTACGGTTTTCGTCGGATTCAGGTTTTTCACAAAGATATATCCGCTAAATTCACCATTGCTTAGCGTACTTTTGTCGTTAAGCACATTGGGTGCTCCCAAAATCACGGAACTCACAGGATATGAACTATTGACTTCATTGTAATAATTCGCTCCCCCATTGTTATCCCAATAGATCTGATTATTCACTTCGTATTTAATTGCAAATTTTATGAATTTCAGATCCTTCAATTCTAAATGATCTGTTGAAGAACCAGTTCTGGAAATGCCGAAATGCCATTTCTCACGGTTTGCATCCGCCGGCCCTACATACGCCGCAGTCGTATCATACCAATTTGTGTTATCTGTGGTGTAATGAACAGTGACATTTTTTACGGGTCCCAGATTAGCAACATCAATATTTCCGCTGAATCCGACATATCCATTTTTATACATAACACTGACATCCGAGTCAATAAGTTTAACCTCATCACCGCTGGCAAATGCCGATCCCACAAAGGATACACCAAAAATCAGAGTAAACATCATCAATCCAGCAAATAGTTTTTTCATTGCTTTCACAGTTCTCGCTCCTCTAATTTCAAATTTTTACAACAGAGTCTTGAGCCGACTAGGATGAGATACATACATTGGTACACTTATTGTTCTTTCATCCCTCCTTAAGCACATCGGAACCAAGTTGCAATTCCCAAAATGTTAATTTTTTCCTATTAGTAGGATAACTTCAACTAAATTTTATGTAAATAGTAAATAAGTAACATATTTTATATGATTATTTATGGGATTTTTTGTCATTTAAAGTCAGAATATCTTTAAGTTATTTTCTCTTACAATACAAACAGCCCCGATGCAGAAAACTGATTCATCGGAGCTGTTTTTGAAGCAATCTTATTTTTCACGAACATATAAATATATCTTATCGATGCCGGCAATACCTATTCCAGTTAGAGTCCCTTGTGAAATCCATCGGATTGCTCCCGTTAGTCTGAAGGGTTACTCACACCAGCATTGCTTCCCTTAAATCTTATAAGCCTTCATCGCTTTTCTGATCTCCTTAATGCTTGGGCGTTTGCCGTACATCAGGACCCCGGTCCGGTAGATCTTGGCGGCGAGCCAGCCCAGCCCGAATGTGGTTGCCAGCAGAATCACAAGCGAGACGGCAATTTCCCAGAAGGCAACCTCCCCTACCCCAATCCGCAGCACCATGCTGAGCGGTGAGGTGATAGGCACAAAGCTTGCCACCTTGATTAGCATCGTGTCCGGAGCAGAGATGCTAAACAACGGAATGTAGAAGGCTACAAAGGTACACATCATTACCGGCATCAATGCCTGGCCCAAGTCCTCAGTGCGGCTTACAATGGAGCCTACAGCAGCATACATTAAGGCATACAGGAAGTATCCCAGCACATAAAGGATAAAACCATATACCAGGATGCCATAATTCAATTGTCCAAGATCCAGGTCAAAATCAGTTAATATGCTGGCGTTATGCGGAAGCATCAGATTGATGGCGATACTTGCCGAGATAATGGCAATTTGCATCAGGCCGACCAGGAAGATCCCGATGACCTTGCCGAACATTTGCGTTAGCGGCGAAGCGCTGGTGATCAGAATCTCCATGATGCGCGAGCTTTTCTCCGAGGTTACCTCTGCCGCAATCATATTCCCGGTCATGGTAATGGACATGAAGAACAGGATCAGAAGCACATAGACGATAACGTAATTGATAACCGGCTTCGATTCATCCGTTGCTGCTCCGTCCTTTCCATCCGTACTGAGCTGCTGGGTTCCAATGGACACCGGTGCAAACATTGCTGCTACCTGCTCCTGAGTCAATTTATCGCCGGCAATCAGCTGCGTATTGATCTGCTGCAGTGCACCCTGGAGATAAGTCTTCAGGTCTTTGTCCAGTTCTCCGTCCTTGCTGTGATAGGTGACCGGAGGGACACCTTCACTGCCCTTGGCATCAAAAGTAAGGTAGCCTTCGATTTTCTCGTCATCCAGTCCCTGCTTCAGGGCAGCGTCATCCGCCGAGGCAAAGGCCTTAAAAGCCACGGTGTCCGTATCTTCATCTTCATCTGCAGCTGCAGTCGCCGGCGGCGCGTACGACAGCAGGAGCTCAGCGGCACGGTTACCCTGTTCAGCTACAACACCGATCTGTGTGTCTTTGGCTCCATCATCCCCTTGGAACACCTTGATGAAGTATGGAATATTCATGCCTATGCTGATCAGCAAAATCAGAATCAAGGTTGTAATCAGGAAGGATTTGGTTCTTACTTTGTTTTTGAAGGTAAAGCTGATAATTGTCCCCATTTTATTCATTAGATTCACCCACCGCTCTGATAAAGATTTGGTTCAAGGTTGGTTCCTTGATTTCAAAATGTTCAACTTCACCGGCTGCCATCGCGTGTTGCAGGATACGCTGCGCTGCACCGATCTCGCTGATGGAGAGCAGATACCCCCGCTCCTGCTTCTGCACCGCGCTTACCCCTGGAATCTTGTCCAATCCGCTCAATTCGCCGACGGTCCGCAGCGCGACTTCTTCACGCGGATAACCCTTCTTGATCTCACGAATGTCGCCTTGCACGACCGTATTGGAACGGTCGAGAATTGTAATATTGCGGCACAGCTCTTCCACATGCTCCATCCGGTGGGTGGAAAACAGAATGCTGGTGCCCTGGTCACGCAATTCTTTTACGGTATCCTTAAGCAGCTCCACATTGACGGGGTCAAGACCACTGAACGCCTCATCCAGGATCAGAATTTGCGGCTTATGGACAACTGCGGCGATAAAGCCCATCTTCTGCTGGTTGCCCTTGGAGAGCTCTTCGATCTTCTTGTTGTAATACTCCGGAACGTCAAAACGTTCCAGCCAGAAGCGGAGGCTTTTCTCCGCATCACCGGCTGACATGCCGCGCAGCCGGGCAAGATAGATAATCTGGTCGCTGACTTTAACCTTCGGGTACAGCCCCCGTTCCTCCGGGAGATATCCCATCATATGCTGCAGCTCATCGCTGAACGGTTTACCGTTATACAGAATCTTTCCTCCATCGGGATAGATCAGTCCCAGCACCATACGCATGGTCGTAGTTTTGCCGGCACCATTGGCACCGAGCAGTCCATAAATCTCCCCTGGCCCCACCTTCAGACTGATTCCATTTACTGCGGTCTTGTCTCCATACTGCTTCACAACTTGTTCCAGCTTCAAAGCTTCCATTCTTCTAATCTCCTCTCTCCTGGTCAATCAGTGTCGGGCGGTGCCCCTGTGTCCATAAGCTCAGGATCTCATCCAGCTCCAAAATCCGGCTCTTGATAACCTTTACGCCCAAATCCTGGACACGTTTCTCATTCTGCTGTGCCTGCGGGGTAATAAATGAGGCAACACCCGGCGTCTCTATGGCAAAATGCAAGGCTCCCGGCAGCTCTTGTGCAAGCTCCCCCAGTTCTTCCTCATTCTCCACCTGGACCCAAATCTCGCTCCAGGAGCCAAATAAGCTGTCCTTTTCGGCCATCCCGAGCAGCTGCCCGTGATGCATCAGCACAATATAATCCGCGAGCCGCCGCACCTCCTCCACAATATGGGTCGAAATCACCACTGTAGCGCTGGTCTCTTCCATATATTTGCGCAGTGTCTCAATCATCGCCTTCCAGGCAAAAGGGTCCAGCCCTGAGGAGGGCTCATCCAGCAGCAGCAGCTGCGGACGGGCCGCCAGTGCAGCGGCAATCTCGAACTTGCGGCGCTCGCCCTTGGACATTTTGCCCAGCTTGGCATCCTGCGGCACTTCAAACTTCGCCAGCAGCTCCTCGAAGTAACCCTGATCCCAAGCCGGATACCAGTGGCGCCGGAATTCGGCAGCCTCTGCGGCATTCCAGTATTTCTCCTCAGCCTGTGGGGTTTCCGGCACATAGGCAATGCGCTGGCGAAGCGCGAGCGGCAGCCCGTCGGCATAGGGACTCTCGAACCAGCGGATTTCGCCTTCATCGGGGAAGGTCAACTGCAGAAGCATATGCAGCATTGTGCTTTTGCCGGAGCCATTCTGGCCCACCAGTGCCGTAATATAGCCTTGCGGGAGGTTCAGATCAAGCGGGCCTATGGTCTTGCCCTTTCGCCGCTTCTTGCTTACGTTACGCAGTTCTATGGCCTGCTGTACCATTGAATGACGCCACCTTTCAAGTCTTTGCTCCATATTTGTGCTTCACAATTTCCGTGAAGAGCTCCGTCAGCTCCGCTTTCGAGCATTGTACCGACAGACCGACATCCACTGCATTTTCCAGCGCCTTGCGGATCGCCTCCTTTTTGTATCCCTCCATCGCCCCTTCACCTACATGGGAGACAAAGGTGCCTGTACCCTGCCTAGTCCGCAGCAGACCCTCGTTCTCCAGATCCTGATAGACACGGCGCACGGTGATCACACTGCATTTCAGTTCACCGGCAAATTCCCGGATGGAGGGAAGGAGTGTCCCTTCGGTGATCACTCCGCTGATAATCAGCGATTTAAGCTGGGTTTCGATCTGGTGGTACAGCGGCTCGGCGCTGTTTTCATTAATTTGTATCGGTATCCACATGATTCACACCCGCCTTCCACACTCCGGCAAGCCGGCGTGCCTCCTTGCTATTCAGCCCCTTCATACGAGATCACGGCTCTTCAGCCGGTAAATGGTCCATTTGGAAAACAGCTGCACGGATACAGTGCCAAGCAGCAGAGTCGCCCACATCAGCGGGGAAGCGAAGCCCCATTCCTTCGCATACCGGATGCTGTACAGGAACAGGTTCCCTCCCGCCTCCCATACCAGCAGCGCCATGCCAAGGCTTAGGAGCATAATAAGCAGGAGAAGCCAGCAATACGTTTTACCACTAACCATTAATTCAATGAAAATGTAGAGCCCGGTCATCATAAGTGCGAACCCGACCCAGGTTAGTGCAAAAGCAAGATAAGCAGGGACAGACAATTCGCTTCGGATCTGTCCGCTGATGGCATAAATGAGGCCGAAATAGAGCACACCGTTCAGGGTGAAGGAGAACACTGTGTGCAGTTTTCTTTTGCACAGAACCACAGCAGCCGGGACCGGGAGACTGCGCATATAAGCGAGCATCCGGGTATACGAGTCCTCACTTAAATACTTCATTGTACGCCGGGAGAAGGTGAAGCCAAGCATTGGCGTCATTGAGAGCAGCAGGAAATCTGCCAGTACCTTACCGTCCCCCGACTCCAGGACATCACCTATAATCATTTCGCTAAATATGGACATATAGCCCGTAAATAGGATCGCAAAAATCAGCACCCGCAGCAGCTTCAGCTTGTCGGCCCGGAAATCGCCCCGGACAATAACCCAAGCATCTTTTATAGTTGTCATGAACTTTAACCTCACTTTATGGTTTAAAACATAGTGTGCTTTGCTGTGTGCTTACTGTGTATATCTATATACACAGTATATGACCTGTGATTTCCAATGTCAACCAAAAGTTTAGTCCCGTTTTCTTCTTGAACCCTTAAAAAGAGAAGCAGTTTGCCGCCTAGATTTATAAAGCGGGACGATAACCGGGACTTGGGGAACCCTTGCCCTTATGCTACGCTAATAGAAACAAAGACTTCACTGCTTTTGAAGCCATAGTCTAAACGCACTGGAGGTTCATATGATTAACGATCCCTGGTTTACCGTACAACAAATCGATGAGACCACCTTCGCCATCAGTGAGTATGGACACTGGGAGAAGGTCCATTCCTTCCTCCTGCTGGGACAAGACCGGGCCGCATTAATTGACACCGGGCTGGGAATCGGCAACATCAGGACCATCACAGATCAGTTAACGACTCTCCCGATCGATGTGCTGACCACACATGTACATACAGACCACATCGGCAGCCATGGGGAATATGAGCGGATTTTTGTGCATGAGGGAGATCTGGATTGGCTTGTCCATGGCATCAAGGGCTTATCGCTTGAGCAGATCCGCCGGGATATCGGCAGGGATATCAGCCAGCCTGTGCCGGAGGGCTTTGATCCGCAGACCTATCAGCCCTATCAGGGTGAGCCCACAGGGTTATTGCAGGACGGAGACACTGTTGAACTGGGCGGCAGAGCAGTAGTCGTGTATCATACCCCCGGCCATTCTCCGGGGCATCTTGCCTTTTTTGATGAAATGAACGGCTATTTGTTCACCGGCGATCTTCTGTATGACGGCACACCGGTCTATGCTTTCTACCCATCTACCAGCCCTGTAGTTTTAGTCGGCTCTTTAGAGAGGATTGCGGAGCTAGAAGGGGTACGGAAGATTTTCGGATCGCATAACACATTGGGGCTTGAGCCGGAGATTCTGTGCGAGGTGCAGCATGCGGTACAAATGTTGCGTGAGAACAATCTGGTCAAATTCGGGACAGGCCTTCATACATTTAACGGCTTCAGCATACAGTTCTGACGGGGCACATAGAAGCTTTCAGCAAAAAAAGGACCCGTGGGACCAAACGCTCCAAAGCGGAACGGGTCTCACAGGTCTTTTTTATAACACATCAGGCTTGGATCAGGCACCCAAAATAACTTCCCACACCGGCTTCGTATGTCCGCCCGGATAAAATATGTACAGCAGCACATACACCGCAACTCCTGTAATGGCTGTTATGAACCAGATCACAGACGTCACTCTGCCCCATTTCCGGTGCTTGGCGTACTTGGCCTTGAAGCCGAGGGTCAGCGTGGTAATCCCGAATACGGCTGCCACCGTTGCCAGCACGATATGGAAAATCAGAAAAATGTGATACAGCAGCGACAGATCCTCAGGACCGCCCCACGAAGTATTGCCTACAAACACTGTTCTTGACATATATACGATGAAAAACAGCACAGCAGCAACAGCGGCAGCAATCATCGTCTTCTTGTGCGCCTCGCGTCTGCCCTTGATGATTAGTCTCCAGCCAATAGCCACCAGCACCGCACTGATCACGATGAAAGATGTGCTGATCGTTGGAAACACTGTAAAAATATCCATGATTATCCTCCTCGGTGTTCATCCGGCTATACCCGGGTCAAAACACGCTCCTCCAGCTCGGAAGAAGGCCCGGAAATCTCCGCATCGTCTTGCCCGTTCTCTTTTTTATACCAATGATAGAACACATAAGCAAGCATCGAGGCAAAAATAAATTCCTGAATGAACTTCATGGCGATCCCGCCCACCTGCTGATCTACCTTAGGGGAGAGCCAGCCGAAGAACGCCGGGCCGCCAAAAGCCTGCAGCAGCTCCGCAGGACTTCCGGACACACAGTACCCCATCGCCCGCGCCCAGGTCTGCGGATCACTATAAGTGGCATAGAGCGGTTTCCCCGCAAAAATAATCAGCCCGCAAGCCGGCGTGAGCAGCACCATGTTCAAAAAAATAAACCCGATCTGGCCCAGTCCGTTTATGCTGCGCAGCTCCGGCAGCGGGTTGATCAGATTCCACCACATCAGCGCGGAGGTCAGGAACAGTACAGCATAATACAGCCGGTGCACCGCAAAATGCAGCATCACATAATCATGGATTACAGGGATATGATAGAGCGAAAATAATCCGTTGAACAGCAGCGCCGCCACTACAGGCTGAGCCAGAAAGGATACACGCCGCAGCGGGCGGAGATACCTCTTCAACAGGGCCCGCCAGCACCAGTCAGGCATGCCCAGCATAATCAGCGGGACCGCAACCAGGTAGGAGAAGGCCATGCTCGCCATATGAAAAGAGAACAAAATATGCCCCAGCAAACTCAGCGGCCCGCCTTGGGCCAGATATAGGGCCAGCATGCCGAAGATGAATGAAAGCCGCCGCCACAGCGGAACCTGGGATGAACCCTGGAAACGTCCGGAAAGCGGGCCTATCAGCACAAAATAACCGGCTGTGAGCAGCAGCATGACTGCCAGAAACAGCGGACTCCACAGCTCGGCAAAGCTAAAGTAGGATAATCCCAGCATGATAACCAAGCCTCCTCGCACGGGATGATTGATAGGACAGCTCTACTGCGTAAAGATCGGCTGGCTTGGCGGGGCCAAGACTGGCCGGGCCGGGCGCGGCGGTGCTGCGCGATGGTGGGGCCGGGCGCGGGCGGTGCTGCGCGATGGCGGGGCCGGGCGCGGGCGGTGCTGCGCGATGGTGGGGCCGGGCGCGGGCGGTGCTCCCGATCGGCTGACACTAGCGCGGCCTTCCCTCAAGCCGTGATTGCCAAGTGGAATTTGCACCACTAATCTTGATGCAAACCCGCTGCTGGCACTGCTAAGTGGAATTTGTATAACTAATTCAGCCAAAACTGCGTCCATCCGTACTTTTCAGCGAAATTAAGGATACTTGTTCCACTAACACTCGACTTTCGCCTGAAACGCTGCAATTAAGTATACTTGTTCCACAAGCAATTTAGTTGGTTAACCCCCTGCATAGAGCTGCCTGCCCGCATACGGCTCCCCTATTGGAGCATTTAGCAGCAAGCCGCTCCCCTCACGCAAAAAAGGCGGCATCGCCCGCCGCCCCGTTGCAAACGCTAATCCCACCATACCCAGTAGAGCGCCATCACAATACAGGTTCCAGCGATAAAAAAGCCGCCCAGCATGAATATAATGGGCAGCAGGTGCCCTTTGTCCTTGAGATGCATCCAGAAGCCCATTTGCAGGAATACCTGAAGCACTGCCATCACCAGCAGCAGGATCACGGCAAATGTGGCATTAACGCCCCCGGCGGCTACAGCCGCAAAGGCAATCAGCGTCAGAACGACAGAGAAGACAAATACCACAATATGCCGCTGCGGCCCCTCCTGCCGGTGGCGGTGCTTTACTGGACCGTTTGAAGCGGGATGCTGTTCTGTCGCCATGGTTACCCCACCTTTCCGAGCAGGTATACGACGGTGAAGATAAAGACCCATACCACATCAATAAAATGCCAGTACATGGCCGAAACATAAATTTTGGGCGCGGTTACGACCGTAAGCCCCTTGCGGGCCAGTTGTCCGATCAGCACGGAAATCCAGAGGATGCCAAAAGCCACATGCGCGCCGTGAAAGCCAACCAGTGTGTAAAACGCCGAACTGAAGGCACTGGTGGTCATACCGAACTCCTCATGTCTTACATATACGCTGAACTCGTAGATTTCCAGCACCAGAAAGCATAACCCCAGAAATACCGTAACCAGCAGCCAGTTGCGAAGCACCGCCACCTTCCCCCTGTGCATAGCCTGAATGGCGAACACACTGGTCAGACTGCTGACAAGCAAGAGGAATGTTGCAGCCGCCACCAGCGGCAGGTGGAAAAGCTCGTTCGCCGACGGGCCTTCATTGGTCTGGTTGCGCAGCGCCAGGAAGGTGGCGAATAGGGTTCCGAACAAAACGGACTCCCCGCCGAGGAACAGCCAGAAGGCCAGCACCTTGTTGCGTCCTTCCAGGGTTGCCTTTTCAGGTTCGTGCGGAAGGTTACCCGCTGCACCTTCAGCATGTGCCGTTGTCATGTCCGCTCACCGTCCTTCCAGCTCTTCAGGCCCGATATGCCAGCCGTGATCATCATAGAGCGACCGCAGCAGCATCGACCCGAAGGTAATCACCAGCCCGATGGCTGTAACAAGATAATTGTTGAACATAAAGCCCATGAACGCATTCCCGAAGTCATCACGGCTGAACATGAAGCCCAGTCCGGCAATAAAGATGCCGACTGACATCAGGAACGGCAGTATCGTTGCCGAGGGCATATGAATCGGACCGACCGGCTCAGCAGGAGTCATAGTTTTATGGCCCGAGGTTTTTTCCTTCCAGAACGCATCCAGTCCGCGCACCAGCGGAGTCTGTTTGAAATTGTACTCCGGCGGCGGCGAGGAAATCGTCCACTCCAGCGTGCGGCCGTCTTCCCAAGGATCATCCGGCGCATCTGCCGGTTTTCGCGAAGTGAGGAAGATATTCGTGAGAAAAATAAGCATCCCCACACCCATCAATCCCGCCCCGATCGTACTAATGAGATTCAGCAGATCAAACTGCTGGTTCGGCAGATAGGTGAATACGCGGCGCTGCATCCCCATCAGTCCCAGGAAATGCTGCACGAAGAAGGTGAGATGGAAGCCGATTATGAAGGTCCAGAAGGTCCATTTGCCCAAGGTTTCGTTCAGCATCCGCCCGAACATCTTCGGCCACCAGTAATGCAGCCCGGCAAACAAGCCGAGCACCAGACCGCCTACAATGACGTAATGGAAATGCGCAACAACAAAATACGTATCATGAAACTGGAAATCAGCAGGCGCAGAGGCCAGCATGACCCCGGTTACGCCACCCATCGTAAAAGTGGGAATAAAGCCGACCGCGAACAGGTTAGGGGTAGTAAACCGTACCTGACCGCCCCACATGGTGAACAGCCAGTTGAAGATTTTGATCCCGGTTGGTACGGCAATCAGCATGGTGGATACCGAGAACAGGGCGTTCGCTACCGGGCCCAGGCCGGTGGTGAACATATGATGCGCCCAGACCATGAAGCCCAGGAAGGCGATCAGGATCGTGGCAAATACCATCGAGCTGTAGCCGAACAGACGCTTGCGCGCAAAGGTCGGAATGACTTCCGAGATGATGCCGAAGGCCGGAAGAATCAGAATGTATACCTCGGGATGACCGAAGATCCAGAAAATATGCTGCCAGAGCACTGAGTTCCCGCCTGCCGAGGTATCGAAGAAATTAGCTTCGAGAATCCGGTCGAACGTCAGCAGCACAAGCCCTACTGTAATGGCGGGAAAAGCAAACAGGATAATCGCAGAAGTAATGAAGCTGGCCCAGACGAACATCGGCATCCGCATGAAGGACATGCCCGGCGCGCGCATCGTAATGATGGTAGCCAGAAAGTTAATGCCCCCGATCAGCGTCCCCAGACCGGCTATCTGCAGCCCAATGGTATAAAAATCCACGCCATGTGTGCCGCTGTACTGGGTGGTGGACAAAGGCGTATAAGAGGTCCAGCCCGCATCTGGAGCACCGCCCATGATCCAGCTGAGATTGAGCAGAACGCCCCCGAACAGGAAGGTCCAGAAGCCCAGCGCATTCAGAAAAGGAAAGGCGACATCGCGCGCACCGATCTGCAGCGGAATCACCGCGTTCATCAGTGCGAAGATCACCGGCATGACGCCAAGGAAGATCATGGTTGTGCCGTGCATGGTGATCAGTTCGTTGAAGGTCTGGGCATCCAGAAAGGTATTCATCGGCTTGATCAGCTGGATACGGATCAGAATGGCCTCAAGACCGCCGATGCCAAAAAACAAGCCTCCAGCCCACAGGTACAAAATCGCAATCTTTTTATGATCGACGGTGGTAATCCAGTCCATCAGTCCGGTATGGCGTTTCACGCTGTGGTCATGTCTCAAAGGCGGTGATGGATTCAGGGACTGCGCTGCTTGAGCCAAGGTTCGTACCCCCTTTTCGATTATGCTGCTTCCATTGCAGAATGTAAGCTCTAGTCCAGCGTATAGCCGGCCAAAAACTCGGCAATTCCATCGATTTCTTCATCACTTAAGTTCATATCCTTCTTGGGGTCGGGCATCTTGTTGCCGGGTTTGACGCCTTGGGTATCATGCAGCCAGGTTTTGAGATTCTCCAGCACCGGCGCTCCGTCAACCCCTGTATCGTCGTTCAGCAGGATTCCAGCCACCGATTCCCGTGAGCCGATTCCGGTCAGATTGGGCGCACTCGACATATCCGGCATATCCCCCATGGCATGGCAGGTCAGACACTGGGATTTGAATTTCTCGGCCAGAGCCGGATCTTCAGGCAGCACAGCCGGAGATTTCATGGAATTGACCCATTTCTCAAACTCCGCTTCGCTGACGGATTTCACCTTGAACTCCATGAAGCCGTGGGAGGGACCGCAGAGCTCTGCACATTTGCCCCGGTAAACGCCTTCATTTGGCGCACTGAAACTGAACCGGTTCGTTGTTCCATCAGGGTTGGTATCCATTTTACCGGAGAGCGAGGGGACCCAGAAGGAATGCAGCACATCCTTCGTGCTCAGCTCAAAAGCGATATCCTTCCCGGCAGGAATCACCAGATCCTGTGCAGTCGTTACACCGTAATCGGTATACTGGAATTCCCACCAATATTGGTGTCCGGTCACTTTGACCTTAATTGCATTTTTGTCGTTCGAGTGATCATTCCCGGCGGCAAACACGGCCTTTACCGTAGGAACCGCCAGCACAACTACCAGTATCAGCGGAATGACTGTCCAGAGCACTTCCAGCTTGAAGCTGCCTTCCACCTGCTCGGGCATTTCTCTCTGATCCGGTTTGCGCCGGAAGCGGACCAGTACATAGGCTGCAATGGAAAAGACGATCAGCAGTACAACAATCATGATAGTGATCGACAGCTTCATCAGATCGAACGAGCTTTCTGCAGCCGGCCCTTGAGGACGAAGCACCGATAGGTCCTCCCGCCCGCATCCGGCAAGAATGAGTCCAAGCGCTGCGGTCATGGGAAGAAGCCGCTTTCCAGCCTGCCACGTTTTCATCATTGATCTACCCCGCTTTTCCCGATTTCGTAGATTAGAGTATTATCCTGTCAATTATAACAATCACTATTAATATAAGTTTGAAGGGGTGTTTTGTCAATCGTTCACAACAAATTCACAATTGTTTTTCTGGAGACTAAAGTCTTGTCCTTACTGGATTTAAGAACGCTTTCACAAATACCTGCAAGTCTGCTATAATGAATAAAGCGCATACATATCTAATTTTGTATATTAATTCATTTGACTATTTTGAGGAGATTAGCCGTCCGGAGGCTGCAGACAAACAAAAAAAACCGCTTCCGGCAGCAAGCCGCCTGGGCACGGTTTATGAGAATCCTCATGGATGTAATTACTCAGATTGATGTTGTTCCAAAAATCAGCAAGCACCGGTTCCTGTCTGTTGTTTAGGAGACGGATGAGTTCATTCTCACCAGCTCATGCTCCACGACCATGGTCAGCTCCTCTTCGTAGCCTCCCGTAATCCGATACTTCCGGACGTACTCCTTTACAAATTTCTTGGGATCTTTGGGCCGGAAAATTCGTGTCATTTCCCGCAGACTTTCCTTGACTTCGTTATGACCTTTACTTGCCATGATCAGTTCCCTCCCAAAACATTGAAAATGAATGCTCCGTTGTAGAGAATGCATGATGAAAAGTTCGCCGTAACCTTGAAAAGCAAGTTTAGAAACCATACACATACGTGGCTTGCATTATCCGCCAATACAATATTCCGGTGTAAGGAATTCCGTCTCGCCGGTGAAGCAGGTTCGTCGTGATTTGGGCTGAGAATAAGGACGTCCTATCCATTGGGACCCCTTAGACACTTTTGTACCCGAAGAGCCACTTGCTGAATCACTCCTTTCGGGCCTTATCCTTATATTGTATCATATTCCCGTCCAAGTTCCACCTTTCCATGTAAAATGTGCGAAGTGAATTATTTTATACATTTTACCTTCCACGGCAGGTTAGGGTGGCGAACACTCATTGCACAGCAGAGATTCTCAGGACTGGCTGGACTGTTGTTTATAATGTTAGAATGCCCAGGACTGGCAAAAATATCAGCACGTTGACAAAAGTCCCCTGTGGAGCTTTCCATCCCCTCTGGTGTGGGCCTATTAGTTACATCGGCGGTTAACGGCAATCCGTTTAGCTCTGGAAGCCTGGAACCACATACTTTGTAGCTATCACTCATAGAATTGTAGGGAAGCAGAAATATGGCAATCTGCTTTCTTCCACCAAGCCCAAGGAGAGTGAGCCCTTGTCCCCTATCAGATCTTCCACCGGAATACCGGATCATATCGCCGCTGCCCTTTGTTACTTTTTCCCTTTTATTGGCGGGATTGTTTTTCTTGCCCTCGAAAAGCGCAGCCGTTTCGTCCTTTTCCATGCGCTGCAGTCACTGATTGCCTTCGGTGCGCTGATGGTTGCCCATGTGCTGTGCGGATTCATTCCGCTGCTGGGTCCACTGGCCGCCTCCCTAATCTCCCTGTGCTCATTCGCTGTATGGCTGCTTATGATCTACCACGCACTGGGCGGAAGGTGGTATAGGCTGCCCTGGGCGGGAGATATCGCTGAGCGCCAGTCCCGCCAGTTGTAGCCCTGCCGCTAATAGGCTTTATGGAGCCTTGCCGGTTGTTATTGTCCTGTTAAAAAAGATTCCCTTTTGCCACGCTCCTCCGTACAATGGAATCACAAGCAGAAACGTTTAGCCGTCCTCTAATAAGGACCGTTTCAGTGAGAAATATAAGGATAATATGTAGCGTGAAACCTATAAATTCTTATATTTGGACATATTCATCTGCTGGCTGGAGGAACATACATGTATCTATTGATCATAAATCCCCGCTCCGGCGGAGGGGCCGGAGGGCGTACCTGGCATGCCGTGGAAGCGATGCTTCAGGCCCGCGGCACCGCTTACGAAGCGCTGTTCACGCAAAGCGCGGACAGCGCCGAGTCCCAGGTGCTGCACGCGCTGGCCCGGCGCGAGGACTGGCGCGCCGCCATCGTGATCGGCGGCGACGGCACGATCCACAGCGTGCTGGGCGCACTGCGGCGCAGAGGCGTGGCGCTGGCGGTGATTCCCGCCGGCTCCGGCAATGACACTGCCCGCGGCTTCGGCATCCCGCTGGCTGCAGGGGCTGCGCTGGACGCCGCGCTGCAGGACCGCTGCCTGGAAGCGGACCTGCTGTCAGGCGCGGACGGCCTGACGCTGACCGCCGTGGCCAGCGGTTTTGACGCCCAGGTGGCCGTCAATGTGAACCGCAGCCGGTACAAGCGGCTGTGCAACGCTATCGGGGCCGGCCGGCTGGCCTACCTCATCGGCATTCTGCATACGCTGATGACCTTCAGGCCCTGCCGCGTGAGCGTCACCTGCGACGGGAAAGAGCAGGCCTTCGAGAACGCCTGGCTTGTCTCGGTCTGCAACCTGCCCAGCTACGGCGGCGGGCTCCTGATCTGTCCGCAGGCGAAGGCCGATGACGGCCTGCTCGACGTCTGCGTCGTGCACGGGCTCAGCCGCGGACAGCTGCTGCGGCTGCTCCCCACGGTCGTGAAGGGCAAGCATACGCGGCTGCCCTTCGTGACCATGCTGAGCGGACGCAGCGCAGCCGTCCGCTTCGCGGCGCCGCGCCAGGCCATCGGCGACGGCGAGAGCCTCGGCACGGCGCCGATGGCCGTGCGCTGCGAACCGGGCGCGCTGCGCGTGCTCACGCCGCTCGCCAGCGCGCAGGGCGCAGCCGGGCCCTGCTCCGCGAGCGGCTAGGGACGCGCGACGCTCCTGAAGACGGTGCAGCAGTGCTCAGCGGGAGCTGTGGCAGGGCTGTGTGGCGATGCCCTGCCACACCTGCCCCGACAAGGCTGGCGGCGGCCAACATCCCGCACATCCCCTATTAGCAAACAAACGAACCCGATCTCCACAATAGTGTGGCGGTCAGGTTCGTTTATTTTTTAGCAATATGGTGTAGTGGGTGATCCAGGGCTTCCGCACAGGGAAAAGCCGGGCCCGTGTATGCCGGTGCACGCGCTGCATAGCCTCAGTCCGCAAGCTCTGCTTCCTCCCCGACAAAGGATATAACCCCTTCGTCCAGCGAAGCGATCCGTACCAGCGACTCCACACGGTAGCCTGCTTCCTTGAGCAGCCGGCTGCCGGGCTGGAACGCCTTTTCAATCACAATGCCGATTCCGGCTACGGTTCCGCCCGCCTGTTCGACGATCCGGGCCAGCCCGAAAGCAGCCTCGCCGTTAGCCAGAAAATCGTCCACGATCAATACACGCTCGCCGGGTGCAATGAATTTTTTGGAAACGGTAATTTCATTGCTTTCTTTTTTCGTAAACGAGTAGACCTTTTCTACGAAAATATCTTCTGTCAGGGTTAGCGATTTCTGCTTGCGGGCAAAAATCAGCGGCACTTCCAGCTCCAGCGCGGTCATGATGCCGGGGGCAATCCCTGAGGATTCGATGGTCAGCACTTTCGTGACCTCCTCCCCGGCAAAACGGCGGGTAAACTCGCGGCCAACCTCACGCATCAGAAACGGGTCCATCTGGTGATTCAGAAAAGAATCCACCTTGAGCACGCCCTGTCCGAGAACAATGCCTTCACGGATCACCTTTTGTCTCAACAACTCCATCTGTGCTCCTCCTTCTCCCATCCCATGGACCCGGCATCCCTTACTTACAGTCCAGTGGGCTTCTGCGGCAGCAGGTTACCAACCAGCGATTTCAGCTCATGATCCTCTTTGCTGTCCGGTTTACCGCTGTCAAAGCCCGTAATGCGGATCTGCGAATAGGTCTCTCCGGGATTCACCGGTTTAAAAATCAGCTTCTCCCGGTCATCCAGCCGCACCGCAAATTTCATATCCTTAAACATGTCAATCAGCTCCTGCTCACCGGGGGTCTGACCCTCATCCAGAAACAACAGGCCGCGCAATGGCTTGACGCCTTCGGTATGATCCACTTCAAAATGAACGATACACTCCATGCTCTTCACCTCCCTAAGCTAATATCAGCTCCGCCTTGGCGTTCCTAATCGGCATCGTCCTCCGGCCGCAGTTGCCCCGCAGCTTGCTCGTCTGGTTCCTCTGATTCTTCCCCATTCTGGTCATGCAGCACATATTTACTGTAAATACGGCTGTAGCGCTCGCCATAACGTTTGGTAAGCTCTGTTCCCATATCTTCCTCCAGCTCAAAAAGCACCATTTCCTGCGTAAAGTGGTTCAGCAAAAGCTCCACCAGCACCGGATGCTCCGTGACCACCGCCTGTGCGGTTCCATCTTCATAACGCATGCCCAGCATGCACCAGCACCGGTCTATGACAAACGAAAACTTGCGCCCCCCGCTTCTCGGCAATTCTCCGCCCAAAGGCGGCCAAGCCGGATAGGGAGCCGTTGCCGCATTGCCGCCGTCAAAAGCCCACAGCAGCCTCACTCCGCGCATTTCTGCCTGTTCCAGCTCATTGCGCAGCAGCGAGGCCTCCTCCCGCCATACATCAACCACGATTTCCTGCCGCGCCAGATTCAGCTGGCGGACCAGCGCCCCCAGCACATTGCGGTCGCCTTCCACATTATAGAAGGACGGGCTGACCGGTCCGCCGCGGGGCATTTCACTTTCCATATATGCCAGCGAAGCCTGGACTCTGCCGGAAATCATTGTCGCCAGCTCCTCCGGGTTCAGCACGCTGTAGCGCGCCGGTTCCCCTTCACCGCATCTAACATATCCTTGCTGAGTCAGGCGCTGCAGCGCCGCATATACGTTGGATCTTGATACTCCGAGCTGTTTGGCGACTTCGTAGCCCGAAGCCTGGCCTTTGGTGGCCAGCTCGACCATGATTTTAGATTCCATCTCTGTGAAACCCAAATTGCGCAGATGCAGCAGCAACTGTTCCATCTATGTTGTCCCCCTAAGCTGTCTGTGACTCCTGTCTATATTTGCTCCGAACCGCAGCGTGGACACCACATCGAGCCCTTCGGCAGATCTGCCCGGCAAATTTGGCATTTTACGATATCGCGCACACCGCCGCCCTCACTGACAGCCGCTTCCTCCGGTTCACTGGCCTTCCAGTCCCGGATCCGCCGGTCCAGCTCAAGCTGCCGTTCGCGTTCCCGCTCCAGTTGATCAGCTTCGCGGCGGCTGCGCTCCTCAGCCTGGGCATTTCCGGCATAGTTCTCCAGAGGCAGCTCCTCCTCTTCAGGTAGCACCTCGGTATAGACAGCACGGTGCTCGTGTCTCAAGGCCAGTTCTTTTTCAGCCTCGGTCAGTTCGTCCTCGCCGTAGAATTCATCCTCTTCCTCTTCATGCTCATGAACGGTATGTACGTTCACTGCTGCCGCTTCTTTTCTCCGGGAGACCTCCTCCAGCTTGCGTCCGCAGTACGGGCAGAAATTCGCATCCAGAGCGACTACATGCCCACAGGCGCAGAGCCGTTCATTCTTAAGCTCAGCAATCCGGGCGCGCAGCTCATCGATCTGCTCCTGATACTTGAAGCAGCCCCGCGAGAGTTCCACCATCTTGCCTTCCGCCACCGACATATCCCTTGAACGGTAGCCTTCATAGAAAAGCTTGCCCATTTTCATAAATTCAATTTCCATCTCGCGTTCGATATCGGAAATTTGACCATTCAGCTTGCCGATTTCCACCGAGCTTTGTGCTTTTTCACTCACCCGGCTGGCACCGTCCTTAAGCCGTTGCAAAAAATTCATTCTAGTTCCTCCTTCTCCAGAGTGAGAACAGGGCTGACTCGCAGCCTCAGTATAGTGTAGTTACCCCTTAATGCTCCTTGCAGAAGCGGAATTGTGCTTCTATCATACCAAATGTCTCGATTAGATTCATTATTTGTCGTTCTGTGTATAATAGTAAGCGGAAACGGCTTCATCGTCCTTTTACAGGACGGTACCGTTTCAGCGGGAAATATAAGGGTAATTTATTGCGTGAAGCATATAAATTCTTATATTTTTAAAATAAACCGTGGCGAACCTTACCGGATGATGGAGGGATTACACTTGCAAAGGCATGACAAAAAACGATATTTCGTGTCCGTGAATCACGGCCTCATTCAGGATGTACGCAATGACTCGGGCGAATACGAGGTGCTGCTCACTCCCGGGGAGCTGACAGGGCTGGAGGATATCCTCAAGGATTTGGCCAAAGAGGATGAATATGCCTTCCGCCGCGCTTTTGTACCCTATAAGTCTGCCGACCATGATGAAGCCATCGACCAGTTTGACGATCAGACGATCCGGCTATTTCAATATTTGCACCGCTACGGCTCCGAAGAGACCCGTCAGACAATTGAGCAGCTGAATGTTTTGCCGAAGCTGTCCAATACGGGCTATGAGGATAAAGGTTATGATGGGGGCTCGCCTACCAACAAATAATTACGCGGCCGCCTGAAGCTTTATGTGTGCTAATACGCGGCGGGCGTCAAAATGTTTCTGTAAAAAACTAGCCACGGGCTGCTTTTCTTCAATTATCAGGCCCCGGACTCTCTTGCACACAGCCAGAGGGCCCGGGTCTTATTTTGCTTCCGGGGCGGTTCATGGGTTAAAATAAAATCAGGAACCAGTCACAAATAATGAAAACCGGGAGAGTCTCAGTGGAAGAAAATGATAGTACACAGGTTACGCTGAATCAGTTGCAGGTACATGTCAAGGATTTGCAGAAGTGGCAAGTGAGCGAGGAATTTGCTAAGCAGATCGAAAACTTCACAGCACTTCCAGCACTCTACCGCCATGCGCTGAATGAGCTTGAGAATAAAATCGATATCCTCAAAACAGAGTGGCAGGCGCGCGACGGCTACAGTCCGATCGAGCATATCAAGTCACGGATCAAGGACCCCAAGAGCATTCTCCATAAGATGGAGCGCAAAGGGCATGAATTCACACTGGATAATATGGAGCAGCACATTCATGATATCGCGGGCATGCGCATCGTCTGTGCTTTTGTGAAGGATATCTACCGTCTGGTCGATCATCTGTGTGCACGTGAAGACATACGGGTGCTCGAGATCAAGGATTACATCGCCCATCCCAAGCCTAATGGCTATCAAAGCCTGCATCTCATTGTGGCTATGCCGCTGGTGCTGCTGGAAGGCACCCGCTGGGTGAAGGCCGAAATTCAGCTGCGCACGCTTGCGATGGATTTCTGGGCCAGTATGGAGCATATACTATATTATAAATTCGATAAGCAGCTCCCTTCACATGTGGCCGAGGAATTAAAGGAAGCAGCACGTGCCGCCGACGAACTGGATCAGAAGATGCTCCGCCTGCGCCGGGAGATTCTGGAGCTGGCGGAGAGACCCTCAGAGGAATAACGCTCTTATTCTGTCACAAAGGCAGCCGATGCACAGGTGTTCCCTGTGCATCGGCTGCCTTTAGGTTTAATAGAGCAAACGATAAGGTACTTTTACCTCTCATTTCACCCATCAGCCTACTTTCGCCAAATTCAAAGGCACTTTTACCTCTCATTCCACCCATCCACCCACTTTCGCCGAATTCAAAGGTACTTTTACCTCTCATTTCACCCATCCGCCCACTTTTGCCGAATTCAAAGGCACTTTTACCTCTCATTCCGCCCCATCTACCCACTATCGCCGAATTCAAAGGCACTTTTACCTCTCATTTCACCCATCAGCCCACTTTCGCCAAGTTCAAAGGTACTTTTACCTCTCATTCCACCCATCAGCCCACTTTTGCCGAATTCAAAGGTACTTTTACCTCTCATTTCGCCCATATGCCCACTTTCGCCGAATTCAAAGGCACTTTTACCTCTCATTTCGCCCATATGCCCGACTATGCTTGTCTAGCACCCTGTTTTCTGTAACTGCAATTTTCCACATTGCCTTAGTTTCCAAACAGCAAAAAAAGCCGCATCCGGTAAGATACGGCTTTTGTTCATTTCACATCTTTTTCAAGCCAGCTGCCCTGCGGGCAGCCGCTTCAGCCACTTCCCGCATGATCAGCGCCAGCCCTTCGGCGGCCTTGGGGGTCTGCGGCAGGAGAGACGCCCAATCCTCGGTAGGCTCCGCAACCACCGGGGACACCGGAAACGGCCGGGCTGCGATCTCATGGAACAGCGGACCCGGCTGGTGGAGCGAGCCTTCGGCAGCAGCCTCGGCCAGCCATTCGCCGGAGGACACCGCAGGCCCTTTGCGCTCCAGCCGGGCAAGCTCCGCTGCCAAGGCACCGGATGCATCCGGCTTGGCGTCATCCTCCTCTTCGCTGCCCGGCTCGGCCCACAGGCCAAATACGCCAGCCAGCAGCTCCTCCTTGTCCAGGCCGCGCAGCGACAGGGCCAGCAGAGGTTCCTCGGTCAGCCGCTGCTTCAGCAGCTTCTGCAGCTCCACCCGCTCTGCTGCTCCGCTCCCCTGCTCATAGGCCGCAGAGGCAAGCTCTGCCCCGTCAGGCAGCAGACCCAGCCCGGCAAGCCTGGCGCTTAGTTGCCCTTGCAGCAGTTCATACAGATCCCCCGGATGCGCGGCAAGCTCCAGCAGTACCGCCCGTTTGCGTGCAGCCGGCCAAGGCGGAATCTCCAAGGTGAGCACAGCCGGTGCTGCTTCCTGAACCGCAGCCGCCGCTTTTTGCACACCCTGCGCCTCGGGTGCAGGGCCAGATCCCCGGAGACCCTTCACTTTTACGATGCCGGGCTGAATTTCCAGCCGCAGCTCAAGCCCTTCGCTCATTGCGGACTCCTCCTTCACCATTTTCGTTCCCGCTACATCCAATCCTGTCCCTGCAGCTCAATCAGTTCCTTCAGCTCATGATTGGACATTTCGGTCAGCCAGTTTTCGCCGGAGCCGACGACCTGCTCCGAGAGGTTTTTTTTGCGTTCGATCAGCTCGTCGATCCGCTCTTCCAGCGTTCCCTGGCAGATCAGCTTATGCACCTGCACATTTTTGTGCTGGCCGATCCGAAACGCCCGGTCGGTCGCCTGATTCTCCACCGCCGGATTCCACCAGCGGTCATAATGCAGCACATGGTTGGCCCGCGTCAGGTTAAGACCCACGCCTCCGGCTTTGAGCGAAAGCACGAAAAAGGCCGGGCCTTCACCCTCTTGAAAAGCATGAACCATTTCATCCCGCTCCCGTTTGGGAACTCCACCGTGCAAAAAAAGCGGGGCTTTGCCGTACCGTCTGGCCAGTCTGCTGACCAAAAGTTCCCCCATCGCCACATACTGGGTAAAGATTAAGGCAGATTCCCCCAGCTCGGCAATGCTGTCGAGCACCTCGAACATCACTTCCATTTTGCCGGAAGCCTCACTGCGCTGTCCCCGTCCTTCATCCCCGCGGAAAAGCTGCGGATGATCACAGATCTGCTTCAGCTTGGTCAAGGAAGACAGCACCAATCCCCGGCGGGCCATACCTGAGCGTTCTCCGATCACGCCAAGCATCTCATTGACTACCCCCTGATACAGTGCAGCCTGCGTCTCCGTGAGCGCGCAATACTGCTTTAGCTCCAGCTTCTCCGGCAGATCCTTAGAGATATCGGGATCACTCTTCAGCCGCCGCAGCAGAAAAGGCGATACGAGACGGTGCAGCTCGCGCAGCCGGTCCCCGCCTTCTCCGGAAACATAGCGCTGGCGGAACGAATGATACGTGCCCAGGTAACCCGGATTCAGAAAATGAAAGATGGACCACAGCTCACCCAGCCGGTTCTCCACTGGCGTTCCTGTCATGGCAATCCGGTGCGGCGCCGACAGCTTCATCACACTCTGCGCTTGCTTGGTACGGTGGTTTTTGATGTACTGCGCCTCATCCAGCACAACGGTCGACCACCGCACACCCGCCAGATCCTCACTGTCCCTTCCGGCAAGATGATAAGTGGTTAAGACAATTTCGTGACTGGCCGCAAGCTGGGCGAAACCCCCGCCCCGGACCCGGCGCCCCCCATGGTGAATGTGCACCCGCAGGGAAGGCGCGAAGCGCTGCAGTTCCCGCTGCCAGTTCCCCAGCAGCGAGGTCGGACAGAGAATCAGCACCGGCTCACGCTGCTCTTCCGGCGGTGCGGTCAGCGCGCGGTCCAGCAGACAGGTAATCACCTGCACAGTCTTCCCCAGACCCATGTCATCGGCCAGACAGACGCCGAAGCCCAGACCGCTCAGCGAGGCCAGCCACTGGAACCCGCGTTCCTGATACGGTCTCAGCGTGCCGTGCAGATCCGGCGGCACCGGACGCATGGGCAGATGCCGCAGCATGTCTCCCTGCATAAGCGAAGCCAGCAGACCGGAGGTCTCCATCCCGGTGACCGACATTCCCTTCCACAGGCGTTCATTGCCATCTTCGGCCTCCAGCCGCATCCATTCGGCTGCGGACATTTCCCCGCTTTCATTACGCTTCATATACCTCAGCACCTGGCGGACCTCTTTCGGGTCGATCTCAATCCATTCCCCCCGGAACCGGACATAAGGCACGCCCGCCTCTACCAATGCGCTCAGTTCATCCTCACTGATATCCGAATCGCCAAGCGAAGCCTCGATCCGGAAGGAAATCAGCTGCTCCATGCCCAGTGCAGCCTGGGCAGGCCCGTCGATTCCGCCTGCCGGCGGCTGCATCTTCATCTTCATGCCGATCCGCCGCCGCCCTTCGCGGCTCCAGCGGGAAGGCATCTGCACGGTGATCCCCCGCTCCCGCAGCGGCTGCACACTCTCCTTCAGGAACAGGTATAACTGTTCCGCAGCAAGTTCAACGCCGTCGGGGGCCGGCATGGCCAGCGCCCGCTGAATATCCGGGGACAGCTTGGCTGCCCGGCCCAGCGCAGACAGCAGCTGCTGCTGGATATTGCGGTACCGCTTGCCCCAGAGGGTGAATTCGCGTTCCCGGCTGCCCCAGATAGCCGCAGCCGGGAGCCAGAATTCACCCTCTTCACGGCTCTCTACCCAGAAGGACAAGCGCCATTCTTCGCTCTCATCTGCAGGCGGCTCCAGACGCAGTCCAAGACTGAGCTGTCCGCTGCGCGCCTCTTCAGTCTCCGCGTGCGGCACATCGCTGCCGGCGGTTGCGTTGACTGCAGCAAGAAGCTCCGCCACTTCAGCCGGGGTCCCTTGTACGGGAATATCACGGCTGCCCGTAAGCAGGCTGTTCCACCACAGCTCCGTGAGCGGGGAGTAGCCGCGGCGGTAGTTCGCCTTGTAAGGCGCGAGTTTCCCTTCATTCGCCGCAACCACCCGTTTCACCTCTGCAGTCATCACAGCCTGCAGAAAGGAGTAGAGCACATAAGCACCGGCATCCTCACGGGAGGACAGATCGCTTTCCTCGGCCACATGCGTTCCCAGCGCCAGCACCGGCATGGATGCGGCCATCTGCAGGAACAGCTCCCTGTCTGCTTCCTTGCGGAATGCCGGTGACCAGGCAGCAGACGCTGCCTGCTCTCCTCCGCGGCGGCGCGAGCCCAACAGGCGCGGCGGCAGCGCCCCAGGCACAATGCCGCCTGTGCCCATAAGCTCCAGCGCGAAGCGGGCGGCGGCAGCCCAATACCGCAGTTCCCCGCCCGGCTCCAGCCCCTGGCTGCGGCACAGCTGCTCGTCCCAGCCGAGCAGCAGCTCAAAAGCGTCCTTGGGCGCCAGGGCCAGCCCTTCAAGCGTACGCCCCGGCAGGCCGCGTCTCGTTGTCCTCCCTTCTGCAGGGACAGCAACCGGATATTTCACTTCCGTAAGCCGCAGCGCAGCACCCGCAAAAGGACGCCAGCCGCTCCGAAGCTCCAAGCGCTTGACCACGCGCGTCCACGCGTCCACCTTCGGCTCTGAGGTTTCACCGGAGAAGCAGAAGAATACGTCCCCTAACCATATTGCATACAGATGCTTAATCATTGGTGATCTCCATTCTTTTTTGAGCAAGCAGAAAGAGCCGGTCCGCCCCCATCAGGAGGACTGCATCCTTCTCCGCAAGAAATATAGTTACAGGCATTCCGGTGAGCCTGAATGGCCCACTTCCGGATTGCCATATTTTTTTTCTTCATCCCTTCATCTTATACGAAAAGAGCCATATTTAAAAACCCTTCCGCAATTTTTTTCTGCAGATTTATCTGCTTTTTGAAGAATTATTTCTCCTTGGACAAGCCGAATGTTCTCCATTGACCCTTTCAATGCCAAAAAACCGCCAAATGGCGGGTAGTTTGGCCAATTATTCCTTCCGGCTAAGCTCTTCCTGCGCCTTCGCTGCCCCAATACGCAGCTCCCCGCCATGAGGCTCATCGTTAACCTGGATAATAAGCGCACCGTTTTTACCATTGCGCGCCCAGCCGGCCCGGCCCTCTTCCAGCTGTTCCAGACTGATTTCAGGCAGACCGTCTACAGAAGCTGCAGCAAAGTTGGGATAGCAGAGCGCAAAACGCAGCATTTCTCTGGGCGGAGCATATTCCCGGACCGTATAGGTCCAGCCCAGACGCAATCCCCCTTCTTCTCCAGCTGCATGCACACTGATCTCGGAGTAATGTCCTTTTTTGTAGCTGAAGCTGTGCCCGTCGTCCTCGTATAGAGTACAGGCAGCAAAGAAGCCGCTTCCCGCCTCCGCACCATACAGGTGAAAAGTCACCGTCTCCGCCGTATCCTCCAGCGCATACTGCTTAAGCGGGCCTTCCGCAACAAAGGTTCCTGCCTTGACATACATCGGCATAATGCGCAGCGGAGCAGCGGCCAGAATGTGGCGTCCGCCTTTGTGAACCTCCCCATCCCAGTAGTCGATCCACAGCCCCTCCGGCAGATAAACAGAACGATGGTCCGTATCCGGCCGGTACACGGGAGCAATCAGCACGTTTTCCCCCAGCAGGAACTGGTCGCATAGATTCGTAACATGCGGATCGCGCGGATATTCCAGGATCAGCGGACGGATCACGGGCAGCCCGGTCATCTCAGCCTCATGAAAAAGATTATATAGATGCGGCATCCAGCGGTAGCGCAGCCCGATGAACTCCCGCAGAATTCCCTCTACCTCTTCACCGAATGACCAAGGCTCCTGGCGCAGCGTCCCGATAGAAGAATGATTGCGGCAATACGGGAAAAAGACACCCATCTGCGTCCAGCGCACCAGCAGCTGGGCAGACGTATGATGGGCGAATCCGCCGATATCCGGCCCCGAGAACGCGAGACCCGACAGCCCCATATTGAGCACCATGGGCATTGCCATCGCCATATGCTCCCAAAAGCTGCGGTTATCCCCGGTCCATACGGCGGCATACCGCTGAATCCCCGCATACCCGGCACGTGTCAGCACAAATGGCCGCTCGCCGCCCATATGCTCCGCCAGCCCTTCATATGTCGCCTTGGACATCATCATTCCGTACAGATTGTGGTATTCCTCATGCGTAACCGGACGGCCATTGTTGAAATGCATTACATCGAGATCCATGGTCTTCGACTCATTGAACACCGCCGGCTCGTTCATATCATTCCAGATGCCCTGAATGCCAAGATCCGTATAGTATTTGTGCAGATCCCCCCACCATTCGGCAGTCCGGACATCACTGAAATCGGGGAACGCGCTGATTCCCGGCCAGACCTCCCCGAAGAAGATATCGCCCTCCAGGCGCCGGCAAAAATGTTTTTCCAGCACCCCTTGCTTGTACACTTCATAATTGGGGTCTTTTTTGACACCAGGGTCTACGATCGGAATAATCCGTACCCCCAGCCCGCGCAGCTCGGCAATCATCTTGTCAGGCTCGGGGAAATGGACCGGATCGAAGGTGAACACGCGATATTCATCCATATAATGGATATCCAAATAAATGACATCACAAGGAATATTCTTTTCACGGAAGGTCCGGGCGAGTTGAAGCACTTCCTGCTGGTTCATGTAGCTGTACCGCGACTGGTGATAGCCAATGGCCCATTTAGGCGGCAGCGCAATCCGTCCGGTCAGAGAGGTGTATCTTTTGACCACATCCTTCATTTCAGGCCCGTTGATAAAATAGACATCATAAGCCCCGGTAGCGCAGCCGATGGTGAACGCCACCCCGTGGGAGCGCATATCAAAATCACTCCGGCCCGGATTGTCCAGGAATAAGCCGTAGGAGAGAGAGCCGTGCATATGGATCAGCAGCGGAATGGACTCATAGAGAGCCTCAATTTCCGGCAGATGCGGGGCAAATACATCAGTGTTCCAGTTGGTATAGCGTTCCCCGCGTTTGTCGAGGAAGCTTGCTTTTTCACCCAGTCCATAAAAGTGCGAATCCGGCTGCATATCATATTCAGCATGGCTCGCCCCGCGCGGATTCCAGCTCGTCAGATTCTGCTGCATGATGACCTTCCCGTCCATGTTCTCTACACGCAGAAGGAGAGAGGTTTTCTCGATGATCAGCCGGATGGCACTGGTCGTGAAGGTCAGCTGGCCGTCATTCTCCTCCACAGGGAACAGGTGGGGAATACAGCTCTCGGCGAGCACCGCTGCGGTCGTTGTCAAATCAGGTACCTTGTCCCGGAACACCTTCATCCGGAACATCTCGTCATTCAAAAATACAAAAACTATGCCTCCGCGTTCTCCACGGATAATGTAAATATTCTCGGAGCGTTCCCAGGATACAAAGCTTCCAGGTGTGTTCCAGGTCTCTTTCATAACCAGCGGACCCATTTTCTCAGGACGAATCGCTTCACTGCTCTCCATCGTTTGCTTTCCCCCTTCGGCTGTTGCGGCTTGTTACATACATATTACCCTGCAAGACCGGACTGCTATCCGCTATTCTCATGACCCTCAGGTCATTTTTTGGGAACAAAGGGTCTTATTTATGGACGAAGGGGGTATATTCTATGTAGGCCTCAGCTCCAGGACTGACAATCAAGCTTAGGGAGTGAACCGGAGAGATACTGACAGGGCAACATCATTCCAGTCCTTCACAAAAAAATCCCTGAGCGCTTCTAACCTACAGAAGGCGCTCAGGGATATTTCAATCTTCGGTGAATTATTTCTTGCGGGCTACCGCTTCAATCTCCACGAGGCCGTCTTTTGGCAGACGGGCTACCTCAACAGCACTGCGGGCCGGATAAGGCTCAGTGAAGAAGCTGCTGTACACCTCATTGACTGCTGTAAAATCATTCATATCCTTAAGGTATACCGTTGTCTTCACAACATGTTCGAGGGATGCGCCAGCTTCTTCGAGAATTGCCTTAACATTGCTGAGCGATTGACGGGCCTGCTCCACTACACCTTCTGCCAAGGCTCCTGTTTCCGGGTTCAGCCCAAGCTGGCCTGAAGTGTACACCCAGTTCCCGGCGATGACCGCCTGGCTGTATGGGCCGATGGCACCAGGGGCTTTTTCAGTTGCTACCTGTTTTTTACTCATGTTCTCCTCCTGTTTGCTGTACAAGACAATGAATCCGCTATGTACGTATGATTTATGTCCCATTGTACGTCCTACACCAAGCTTATTGCAAACCCTGGACTTCAACTTTTTCCGATTACATGAATCACTTCATTGGTGTAGATATGCACGCCCCCCGTATCTGCCTGGGCGATATTCATCATCGCCCTGGCAACCTTAGCCGCCGGAATCGCCCGGTACTTGGCTGCCTTGCCAACCATCGCAAAGTCCAGCGCCTTCATGACTATGGCAGCCACCCGTTCGCCGGGGCGGGATTCCTCACGATCTCCGAGCAGCAGCGAGGGACGGAACAGATGCAGTCCCTGAAAACCGATGACACCAAGCCCGTTCTCCAGCTTTCCTTTGGTACGGGAATAGAAAGCCCGCGACCTGACATTGGCTCCCATCGACGACACCGCCAAAAACTGCTTCACCCCGCATGTTCTGGCCAGTGCGGCGGCAGCAAGCGGATACTCCAGATCCACACGCTTGAAGTTCTCCTGCGAGCCGGCTTTTTTGATGGTTGTGCCCAGGCAGCAGAAGACGGCAGAAGCCCCGGCAAACTGTTCCTTATATTCCGCCAGCCGCTCCCAATCGATGATCACCTGCCTCAGCCTGGGATGCCGGAGCTTCACCGGGCGTCGCACCAGCACGCGCACCTCCGCCCAGTCCCCATTCAGCAGATCCTCCGTAAGCGCACTGCCTACAAGACCCGTGGCCCCAAGTACTACCGCGATTCTAGTCATTGAACGGTCTCCCTTCCCGAAGTTAGAGGAAGGCCTGACCTTCCTCTATATTAGTCCTTCAGTATGCGCCGGCCCAGCAGCAGGGCAAGAGCCAGCATCAGCGCCCCTACGATAAGCTGCATCCCGTATATCTGTGTCCAGTGCGGCCATTCATGTATCCATTCATAGATCTGCCCGCCGATCAGCGGTCCAAAAAACGCAGCAAGTCCCGTCAGCGCTGCATACATCGCCATGTACATCGGACGTTCCTTCTTCGGCGTATCGCCAATGATGAAGTTGAACGCCAGCTGGTTAAAGCCCCCCACTCCCATGCCGAACACAATATGCGCGGCAAACAGCACCAGCAGCATGGGCAGTACAGACAGCAGTCCCCAGAGCAGTGAGGATACCGCGATAATCGGCAGTGTCCAGAGCAGCAGCCGCTTATTGCTGTATTTAGCATTCAGGTTGCCCCATACATAGAAGCTTGCCATCATAAAAATCGTCTGCGATACGTTCAGCAGTGACAAGGTCTCATAATTGATGTGCAGCAGCTGCAGCATGACATAGGAATAGAGCGGCACCGTCAGATTCTGCAGCAGCAGCCATGCGGACAGAAACAGTGTCGATTTCATAAACAGCGTATCATGAAGCGGTTTCTTCAGCATCGGCAGAAAATCCTTCTCTTCCGACTTCTCAAACGGCACGTCCGGATAGAAGAAAAACACGATGACATTGGATATGGAAAAGATCCAGACCACAATATACAGAATCAGAAACCCGTGCCCGCCGGGATAACGGTCAAGCACTAAACCGCCTCCATACATCACAAGGCTTCCCAGGGCATTCAGAAAGGTATTGCGGATTCCAAAATATCGGCCCCGTACCCGCGCAGGAACCAGATCGCTGATCACCGAGCTCCATAGTACGCCACCCGCCGTATTCGCAATAAATGCAATCGTATACAAAACGATAAATGCAGTAACCCAATGTTCTTGTGGAAAAATAAACGGTACCAGTCCGGTTGAACTCCACAGCACCCTGTGCAGGCCGATAAACGTCACCATAGCCCATTTGCGGCTCGGGAGCTTCTGAATCAGAAAAGCCACACCAATCTGTGCTACATTAACCAATGTAGTAAGTGCTATTACAAAACCGATCTGGCTGGAGCTGGCTCCTAAATATAACAGAAAGCCAGTCAGGAACTGCCCTTGGAGCAGCACCTGAAATATCGTTGACGGGATCCCCTCAAACGTAGCAATCTGCAGATTCTTGCGATGTACCGAGGCTTTGCGGAGACCTTTCGGGCGGGCGCCGCCAAGTCTGTTTCTCATGATGTTCATGGGGGTGATAACACTCCTTCGATGCGGCTTTTGCTTCATTCTACTCCGCATCAAGTTCCTGTCAATAAGCCAAAATCACAAATTAAGTTGGATTTCTGCGCACCCTCAAGTTTCAGTGACTCACAACGGCAAATACAGGGAAAAAAGACTCCCCTGCCCCTCCTTGCTGGACAGTGTAATGTAACCGCCCAGGAGCTTGGCCAAGTCACTGCTGATGGACAGCCCGAGCCCCGTTCCTCCATACGTCCGGCTAATGCTGCTGTCTGCCTGCTGAAAAGCCTCAAAGATTACCGTGTGCTTGTCGGCAGCAATGCCGATACCGCTGTCCTGCACATCAAAGACCACCCAGCGCCTCTGGGCCGGCCCCTCCGGCTTTTCCACCACCCGGACATTCAGCGAGACAAAGCCGTTCATAGTAAACTTCAGGGCATTGGAGAGCAGATTGCGGAGAATCTGCTGCACCCGCTGGGGATCGGAGTGAATGACATGCGGCACATCCTCACTCAGCGTAATGTTGAAATCCAGCCCTTTCTGCTTGGCTTCCACTGTAAACTGCAGCGCCAGCATTTCCGGGATTTCACTGACATTGAGTTCCTCGTGAACAACATCCAGCTTGCCCGCTTCTACCTTGGACAGATCAAGAATATCATTAATAAGCGATAGCAGATCATCTCCTGAATGGTGGATAATTGCACCATATTCAGTGATTTCCTCCCTGCTGAGCTCCTCATCGTTGTCTTCAATAATCTGTGACAAATTGATAATGCTGTTCAGCGGAGTTCTAAGCTCATGCGACATATTTGCCAGAAACTCCGATTTGAACTGGGAGGCCATCATCAGCTGCTTCGCCCGCTCCTCCAGTACAATCTTATTCTTATGCAGCTCCTCGGCCTGTGCAGACAGCAGCTCATTCGCCCTTACCAGCTGGCCGGTGCGCTGCAGATCAAGATGAAAGTCACGGATAATCAGTGCAAACAGCATGCTGAGCACAAGCCCCGCAGGCAGCGTTACGGGCAGGATCTTCGTTATGTACTCCTGGTCGGGGATAACTCCAAAAACAGTGATATTCACCGCATTCATCAGATTCACAGCCATAATTACAATGAGGCCCTTGACCATGATTGTGGCCGGCGTGCGGCGCACCCAGAAGCTGAGCCCGGCACAGACGAATCCCAGAATCGATAAATTCAGCACACCTGCCACCGCCGCCTCATTCATTCCGAAGACCAGACGGCTAAGACCTATGCCCACTCCGATGATGATAAGACTGAAGGGCTGGGGGAAGGCGATGGTGGAAATAATCAGCGGCAAAAATCTCAAATCAAAGATCACATGCTCATCCAGCCTGTATCCAAAAAATATATTGATCCAGCCGGCAAAAACGGAAAGCACAACCCAGCTCACCTGTTTGACAGGCTTCGGGGCATGCGTAATCGTATGTTTGTATATTAAATTCGCCATGTAAGCGACAGTAATAAGCAGAGCCGTATTCATACAAAAAATCTTCAGGTATTCCATAGCATCACTCCTTCAATGATTACAGAAATGTAATCCTTATGAATCATAGTACCATAATAGTAGGACCAATACATGGAATCACAGTCCTATAGAATACTCCTATTCCTAGGTTAACGCTTGTGGAATGGGCGATTATGTCGCTGCCGCCGCGCGACCCCATCATAGCACATATGTTCGCTTATTCACATACAAAGTGATTACTTTTCTTCCTTATAGAGGAAATACTTAAACGATTTCTGAAAAAAAACGCGAACCTATGCTTCTCTTTTGCGCATTTCCAGCAGAAGAAGAGCGCAAATCAGATTCGATTTGCGCTCTTCTTCTGCTGCGGAAACCAGGGCCTTATATCACTCCAGCGCCTTTTGGGGCTCCTGCCTCCACTCTGTTCATGCAATACCATTACAGGCTCCTCTTTCAAGTCACATTTCTCAGGTGTCCATGCCTCTACATCCGGCAGCATATAGTACCGGGGATGAAAGGTGCATGACATCTCTCCCTGCTGTGTAAGTACCCGGTCAGCGTGTATCTCGATAATTCTGCCGGTTACGACATGGGATTTATACATAGACATCGCCTCTTCCTGCATATGTGACTATCCTGTTCCGAGGTTGTATTTACTTATATTAGTGGCGGATGGACTGTTCCCAATTGCGGTATTCCGCTTCCGCATCATCTTTGGTATGGCCGTAACGCTCCTGAAGCTTGCCGACCAGCTTGTCCTTCTCGCCGTCAATGACATCCAGATCATCATCTGTCAGCTGTCCCCACTGCTTCTTGGCTTCACCCTTAAGCTGCATCCACTTTCCTTTGATAACGTTGCTGTCCATACATGCTCATCTCCTTAGGTGTCTTATGAAGTATGACTAGAGGCTCATGTCTAAAAAACTATTACCCCCAATCCTCAAAATTGAATCGGATACCATCTGGGAGTAGAAACGGCCAAGCCGTCGTTTTTTGTCACATAATAGTCTTTTAAAATCGGTATCCATATATTTTAAAATTTGATATAATTCAAGTGTAAATAAAATACATTATCTTTAAGTGATTATTTTCACATGACTAATATCTTTCTTGTGCTAGAATGCCATCGAAGATGAAACGAGATGATTAAATTTTTTTCTAATGTATGCCGATATATGTCATATGTCTGCTACAAAAAGGGACTTAAGACCGATTCAAAAGTGACAAATGTCATTTATAAAGTGATTTTTATCACTTCCAATAATTATTAAAATGTTTTACATTTTAATATATATATTTTAAACTATTTCTTTGGAGGTCATACTAAAATGAAAAAAGCTTCTCTAATTTTGTCGAGCGCTCTTGTACTGGGTACTTTGCTCGCTGGATGCGGCAACAACAAGGACAACAACGCTGCACCAACCAATGCTCCTGCTGAATCCACTGCACCTGCCGCGACTACTGCACCTGCCGCGACTACTGCACCTGCTGCATCCGATGCCGGCACTGCTGAAACAGGCAAGTATCAAGATGGTACATATTACGGAACAGCACCAGTTGACGCCGAAACAGGCTGGGAATCCTTTGTCCTGCTGACTGTTGAAGGCGGAAAAATCACAAAAGCGGATTGGGATGCTTTCAATACTAAGACAGCTGGCGACCTGAAGAAAAAAGTTTCTGAAGATGGTAAATACGGACTGGTATCCAAAGGCGGCGGCCAGGCAGAATGGCATGAACAAGCAGCGAAAGCGGAAGCTTTCCTGGTTGAAAAACAAGATCCGGCAGCAGTTGTTGTGGATGATAAAGGTAAAACGGATGCAATCTCCGGCGTTTCTATTGGAGTAAGTGACTTTGTTACTGCCGCTCAAGCTGCTCTCGCTGCAGGCCCTGCACAAGCTGGCCCTTACAAAGACGGCGGATACTCCGCAGAAGGCGAAATGGATAAAGAATCCGGCTGGAAATCCACTGTTGCTCTTACTGTTGCCAATGGCAATATCGTTGCGGTTAACTTCAGCGGCGTGAATGCTGCAGGAGACGACAAGAAGCAATACTCAATCGATGGCAAATACGGCATGAAAGCCGGCGGCGCTTCTGCTGAATGGCACGAAGAAATCGCCCTTGCCGAAAAATATTTCCTTGAAAACAAAGGCGCTGCCCCTAAGCTGGATGCTGAAGGCAAAACCGACGCCATCTCCGGTGTATCTATCCACGTTGGCGAATACTTTACACTTGCAGAAAAAGCACTTGAAGGCGCGAAATAATATTCGCTTACCTTTTGCAGCTAATCAGATGAATGAGGTGAGTTTCTCTTGAAAAAAATAGTCATTTTGGGCGGCGGCTACGGCGGCGTACTCACGGCTAAGAAACTGGCAAAGAAGTATAAGAACAACAAAGATGTAGAAATCAAGCTGATCGACCGAAATCCTTATCACACTCTCTTGACTGAGCTGCATGAGGTATCTGCGAATCGTGCGCCTGAGGATTCAATCAAAGTTGACTTGAAGAAAATTTTCGCCGGTCTGAAAGTGGATGTTGTTCTGGATGAGATCAGCAATATTGATTTCAAAAACAAGAAGCTGAAATCCGACAAGGCAACCTATGCTTATGATTACCTGGTAATCGGCACAGGAAGCAAACCGACTTTCTTCGGAATTCCCGGAGCTGAAGAAAACACCTTCTCGTTCTGGTCCTACGATGACGCGGTTGCTCTCAAACGTCAAATCCGCGATATGTACACCCAAGCTGCCAGAGAAAAGAACCCTGCTGTCCGCCGCGCAATGCTGACCTTCGTCATCATCGGTGCCGGTTTCACAGGTGTCGAGCTGGTTGGGGAAATGGCCGAGCAGCGCGATGAGCTGTGCAGAGAATTCTTCATTGATCCATCCGAAGTGCGGCTGATCGTTGCTGATATGGCGCCGAAGATTCTGCCTATCCTGCCGGATAAGCTGATTCAGAAGGCTGAAGCCCGCCTGCGCAAGCTGAAGGTCGAAATCGTGACCGGTGCCAAAATCACCGAAGTAGGCGAAGGCAGTGTGGCTCTCGGTGAGAAGAATGTCGTTGACGCCAAGACCATTGTCTGGACTGCCGGTGTCGAAGGCTCCGAAATCGTCGGCGGCCTTGAAGTACAGCAGCAGGGACGCAAACGCATCGTTACCAATGAACATCTGGAAAGTGTTGACCATAAGAACGTCTACGTTGTAGGGGACAACATCTTCTTTATTCCTGAAGGCGAAACCCGTCCGGTTCCACAGATGGTTGAAAATGCTGAACAGGCTGCTCCGCTCGTTGCCGGCAATATCGCCGCCGACATCAGCGGTACTGCCAAAAAAGCGTACAAACCGGGATTCCACGGTACGATGGTCTCCATCGGAAGCCGCTATGGTGTAGCTAACGTAGGTCTTCCAGGCAAGCTCTTCATGCTTACAGGCTTCATGGCTATGCTGTCCAAGCATTTTATCAATATGTTCTACCTGTCGCAAGTGGTAGGTTTTAACAAAGTATGGACTTATATGATGCATGAGTTCTTCCACGTGGAGAACCGCAAGAGCTTTGTCGGCGGCTACTTCTCCAAGCGTTCGCCGAACTTCTGGCTCGTTCCGCTCCGTATGCTGCTCGGGGGCATGTGGTTATATGAAGGGATCGATAAACTCAGAAAGATCTGGGTGGATCCGGACAAGATCTTCCTGATTCCTGCTGCCCCATTCGCTACGGATGCCGCTTCATCAGCGAGTGTGGCTGTAGATGCTGTAAAAACAACAGTAGATGCACAGTCTGCGGCTTCCGCAGTTTCCACTGCCAAAGAAGCTGTATCGGCTCTTCCAGTACCAGGCTTTGTGTATGACATTACGAACTGGTTCATGGATCTGATGTTTTACAACAATGACGGAAGTTATACCTTCCTGGCTAAATGGTTCCAAATCGGCATGGTTTGTGCCGAAATCGTCTTTGGCATTATGCTTATCGTAGGTCTCTTCACTGCCATTTCTTCACTTGCCACCATTGCCATGGCAGTCATGATATGGTCCACCAAGATGGCAGCGACAGAAATGCTCTGGTACGTTGGAGCAGCTATCGCATGCATCGGCGGATCGGGCAGCGTCTTCGGCCTGGACTACTATGTCCTGCCTTGGCTCAAGAAGCACTGGAAACGAATCCCGCTTGTGCGGCGTTGGTATTTATATACCGACTGATACCCCCTGCTGTTTAGCGTTTCTGACGCCGTTTAATTAAGTATATCAGCAACTTATGTGTTTTTTATGTTGCTGCAGCTGAATATGATGTTCTTAAGAGTAATGTGTCCATGGACACATTACTCTCCTTATTTATTAAGGTTTAGGCTTGATCAACAGATTAATAGTATACTTCTTCAGCCGACAGGGGCTCTTGAAACCGTCCCGGGTCTGGTTTTAACAAAGGGTTTTGTAGGGATAATCAAGGCTATGGTTGCTTCCGGCAAAACCGACAAGAAGGAGAGAATCTTGTGAACAGAAAACTAATGGAAGACAGCTTCCGGTTGCTTCAGGCTGAAATGTCACCGATCGCCGGAATTCAGTTGCATCTCTCTCCGGCAGAATGTGAGCAGTTGTTCTCGGTACTGGAACGTCATGATCTGGAATATGACCGCAAAGTCCATTTGCTAGGTATTTATATCATTCTTACTGTGGCGGCTGAGCGCCATATGGAATGTGCCCCACATCATCCTGACCTGACCCGCAACATTTTGGATGGAGATTATTTGTACAGCTTTTATTTGCAACTCGCGGTGAAATACCGTGAACTGGACCTGGTTGCTTACCTGGCGCCTTCGATTAAAAAAATGCAAATCGCGCGGTCAAATGGAGACTTCGCGGATCAAAATCCGGCGGCGGGCATTGAAGAGTTCCTGATTCAGGAGCAAAGGCCGCAAAGCCGCACAAGCAAAGCCATTTGACAGGTGGGAACCCAAACGATGAAGCTGCATGAAGCCTTAAATATAGACCTGGACGAAATTAACCATGAAATTCAGAATATTGTGGCCCGTGATAAAGACGTACCCAAAAAGTCACAGCTCGCGAAGAGCATTCTGGAGCTGACCGGCTCCGGGGGAAAACGTCTCCGGCCGCTGATGGTCATCGTCGGCAGCCGTTTTGGACGCAAGCCCTCAGGACGGAGAACGCTTCAATTATCTGCTGCTGCGGAATTTATTCACGCTGCCTCATTAATTCATGACGATATTATTGATAATGCCGAACTGCGGCGGGGCACTCCTGCCCTGCATACCAAGACTGGTGTGCTCTCCGCAGTCCATATCGGGAATTATATGTCTGCCCGGGTGATTGAGCTGCTCAGCAAATATACCGGTGACAAAAACCGTTATGTCCATGACTTGTCTTCCGTGGCTACAGCCCAGCTGTGCCTGGGAGAATATCAGCAAATGGAGCATGCCTACGACTATAATCTTACTTTTGATGAGTACCTGGAGAAGTCCCGCAACAAAACAGCCATGCTGATGGCCACCTGCCTGCGGGTGGGCGCACTTTCTACAGAGAGCCCGGAAGATGTCGCGGGCCTGCTCTATAACTTTGGCGAGGCGCTGGGCATGTCTTTTCAAATCCAGGATGATCTGCTTGACTTCACTCAGTCCGCCGATGTGCTTGGCAAGCCTGCCGGGAGCGACCTCCGCAATGGGCAGGTTACCCTTCCTGTACTTTTTGCCCTGCAGGACCCTGAACTGGCGCCAATCATCCGCACCATTGGCCCTGCCTCTTCAGAGGAAGAGGTGGCTCATGTGCTGGCTCTGATTAACCGCAGCGACGCCCTGGCCCGTACCGAGGAGGTCAGCCAGGATTATCTCGATCAGGCTGCCGCAATTATCCAACGGCTCTCCAGCTACCCGGCACATGCCGATCTTGAGACCTTGCTGCAGTATTTTGCCGGACGCGACCGTTGATTCAACATCTAGGTGCATCCGCGGCGCCGGCCCACCTTGTGTGTTGGCGAAACTGCTGGCGACGATGCCAACGGATTCGTAAAACCTTATCGCGTTCGGGTTGGCGGTCACCTCTACACGCATGCCGCCCAATGTCTTCGATCAGAGCACTCGCGGCGCCTTGGCGCATCCAGTCAGGATCAGTGAACATGAGTGTATGCTGCCCTTTAGCTAAATGAAAAATAGGGCAGCTGCCAGATCGCAAGCTACCCTTTGGTTTATTTAACTAAAGTTCCCTCTACTTCAAGCATATTGTTGAACCCAATCTTTTATCTGAGAGGCAACTTCGGTTACATCAGTATCCGTTGTATCAATAGTAGGCATAGGTGGGTTATAGACCTCATCAGCAATTTCAAGCAATCGTTTTGCAAAGTTTATGTGGTTTTGAATCTCTTCCTCTGGCCAACCTCTTAGATGTAGACGTTTTTCGCGAGTTTCTTCATCACAATGTAGGTTTAGATAATATACATGCTTAAAAAAAGGAACGTCTGCACATTTTTCAATATCCCAAGGCATCATTGTTCCGCATATTATAGTCATGCGTCCACTTTGAGCGATATTTAGCGCAACTCTCAGCCAAATATTTCGCATTTTCTCCCAATCGTGTCCAATAAATTCAACAAGATTATCAGGGTCAAAAATATCAAAATCAGGCATCATCCTCCGCAGTTCCTTGATGACGTATGTCTTCCCAGACCCACTTGCACCTGTTACGATAAATAAAGGCACTTTGCTTTCGATTGTTATAACCTCATCTCATCTAAATATACTTCAGTTTCTTTATATCCCAGAGATACTATGCCGATGTTGCAACTATAACATCTCCCAACCGAAAACAAGGGTAGAAGACTGCTATAACTATTCTGCCCGTGAGTTTAATGAAGAGTAACACTAATTCGGCTGAAAGTGGTCATATAGGATGAATAGGCATGAATTAGGTGTACAAATTCCCACTATATCCTTCTATAGCCATGATTCCAGCGAGATTAGTTTTACTTTTTCCACTTAACTTCAGTTCCTGATGAGCTTCATGGTGTTCCCCAAGCTTTCAAGTTCTCAGTCCAACTCATATAGCAGATTTTCAGCTGTGTTATTCCATGGGCCGCGAGTAAAGCGGATTCCTCTCAAATGCTTCACCTTTGAACAGGGGCCTGCATGGGCCGAGTTCAAACAACGCATTACATAGCCCAGGAAAGCCGCGATCTAATCGAAAACATCTGCAGACGGGCAGCGGCCGGAAGTCCAAACATTCCTCGGAGCGGAGCCTCTCCTAACCGATTTCCCCCACCCTAGCTAACATAAAAATAATCAATCAGCGTGCACAGCAATATCACCATACTGATCACCTGATTCAAATTATAGGAAGCCACCTTCATCAGCCGCCGGTTATGCGGCTTAATAATCCGGTGCTCCGTCATCAAGAGCAGGGTGGCGATGCCGATGCCGACCAGGTACATCCAGCCCAGATCGCGCCAGAGGTACAGGAACAGCAGCAGCAGGATCATGATGAAGTGCAGCCCTTTGGAAATGCGCAGCGCATTTTCCAGTCCGAAGAAGCTGGGGATCGACCACAGGCCATTCCGGCGGTCAAAATCGATATCCTGCGTGCCATAGATAATATCAAAGCCGGCGATCCAGAGCATAACCACCGTCCCGATTACAAACGGCGTGAACGCAATATTCCCCGTTACTGCAAACCAGGCGCCAATCGGCGCCGAAGCAATTACGAAGCCAAGATAGAGGTGGCTTAAGAACGTGAAGCGTTTGGTATAGGAATAACTGGAGATCAGGACGATGGCCACCGGCGACAGCAGCAGACAGAGCAGATTCAGCATGCCGGAGGCGACAATGAACAAGGCATAGTTGATGATGATGAAAAAGATAACTTCCTTTTCCGCCAGCAGCTGCTGCGGCAGATGCCGGTGCGCGGTGCGCGGATTTTTCCCGTCAAAGGTACGGTCGACGAGACGATTGAAGGCGTTGGCGCCGTTCCGCGCCCCGATTAGAGCAATCAGTCCCCACAGCATCATGTGGCCGGACGGCCAGCCTCCCGCCGCCCAGACCATCGAGATGATGGCAAAGGGCAAGGAAAACAGCGTGTGGGAAAACATCACCAGCTCGCTGAACATTTTCAGCTTAAGCGCAGAGGTTTTGACAGCGTTTAAGATCATATTATTCTTCCTTTTCTGTGGAAACTTGCAGCAGTACTTCATTCAAGGCAATAAGCATCCCGTCGACATCTTCAGAGGTAATGACCAGCGGCGGCTGGAAGGCCAGGACGTTGCGGCCTATGCCGTTTTTGCCGATCAGATAACCGCGGTCCTTCATCGCTTCGAGCACATTGTCGGTCAGTTCAGCTGATCCGGCAGCGTCCGGACCCGCCAGTTCCGCACCCAGCATCAGTCCGGTTCCGCGCACATCAGTGATCATTCCCGGATAACGTTCCTGAAGCGATTCAAGGCCTTTCTTCAGGTGCGAACCAAGCTCAGCCGCACGCTCCGGCAGACGTTCGTCACGGATATAATCCAGTACCGCAAGTGCCGTAGCCGCCGATACAGGGTTGCCCCCGAACGTCGAAGCCGAAGGCCGGTTCAAGGACGCCGCAATTTCATCCGTTGTCGCAAAGGCAGCTACCGGGACCCCGTTGCCCAGCGCTTTGGCCATGCTGATAATATCCGGCACCACGCCAAAATGCTCCATGGCGAACATCGCACCCGTACGGCCGTAGCCCGTCTGTATCTCGTCGTCGATCAGCAGCACGCCGTACTGCTCCAGCAGCGTTTTGACTTCGCGGAAATACGCAGGGGCAGGCATAATCATGCCCCCGTTCCCTTGAATCGGCTCTACAATCATGGCTGCAATCGTATCGCCCTTCTCCTTAAGCACCCGTTCCAGACTCTTTAGAGAAACGGCTGCAGCTTCATCCAGCGTAAGCTTAGGATCATAAGGCCGCTCAATAAACGTCACAGCTTCATCGAGGTATTGATCCGTTCTCCACATCTGCAGTCCGGTTACGCTCATCGTCAGATTGGTGCGTCCGTGCAGACCGCTCTCCAGAGCGATAAAGCCTTTGCGTCCGGTGTGCATTCTGGCCAGCAGCAGCGCCCCTTCATTGGCCTCGGACCCGCTGTTGACGAAGAAGCTGCGGCGCAGCTTCCCCGGCAGTACCTCCTCCAGCCGCTCGGCCAAGTCCACATTCGGCTGCGTAAGATAGACCGTTGAGGTATGCTGGAGCTGCTGAAGCTGTGCAATAGTACGCGCCGTAATCACCGGGTTGCAATGCCCGCAGGCGACAACCGATACTCCGGCAAAAAAGTCCGTATATTGCTTGCCGTTCTCATCATAGACAAATTGCATGCTGCCGCGTACAAGCTGCGGTGCATCGCGGTAAAAATGTGCAGTGCAGGGATAGAAATAAGCTTTTCTTTTGGCGGCAACCGCTGTTCTTCCGATGACCGTCTCTTCTTGCTTCATGATGGGTTCCCTCTCCTTCAGGCATAACTTGTGAAAAAAATAACTTATCAGTCTACCACTTATTGTTATTATACGCTCTATCCTAGTATTTTAAAATTTAAATATATTAATTAAACTGCAGAGATCCCAGCGTATAACCTGCATAAACAGGCGTAAGCCCGCCCAGTAAATCCTCCTGCTGATCAGTACCGCCTATGGCAGCCTGGTAGGCAGCAATGATTGTCCGCAGCTCTTCCGTGCTGTATGTGGCACCTTCGATCCGGAAGCTGGCAATGCCCAGTCCGCTCATTTCTTTCAGCATAGGCAAGTAGCAGAGTTCTTTGGAGAAGAGCAGATGGCAGCGGCCGTATTGGTCGCGGTAGACCGGATTTTCGCCTTTGTCGGTTTTGAGCACCAGCACATCGTTGCTGACATAGCGGTTATCCTCTTCAGCGATAGGCTCCATCACCTCGGTATTTTCGTAAAGATCATGCTCCATGTACATCAATGCCGGTGTCCCGTGGACAACAACCTCAAGCGGCAGATCACAGCGTGAAGTGAAGGCGGCAAAATGCTCCATCGTCATCTCGGGCGATACCGTAAGCTTTTCCAGCCCCAGTCCGGCGTAGAGCCCTGCAGAAAGGTGATTGTAGACATTCAAATTAACATCGCCGATCATCGGATAACCCGCAGCTCTGTAACGCCGAATCGCTCCCAGATTGGTAATTATCAGCCCGTCAATAGGCAGGCGTTCTCCGTTCAGCAAGTGATCATATTGGTTAAAATGCAGCTCGTTCATCATCCGCGGCAATCCGAGATACAGCTTGGTCTGTCCCTTAACCGCTCCAAGCTCTTTAATATCCTGCTTCGTAAACGGACGGTCCGGTTCAAATACATCTCCTGGCAGATACAGGCTGTCTGCGCCCATTTCGATGACCAGCCGGGCTTGCGCCATGTTGTTTACACGCACAGCCAGTTCCGGTTTTGCTTTCGGTGCTTTCCCTGCCTGGGCCAGACGTTCGCGCAGCTCCAGCACACGGGACTCGGACAGCTCGCGTTCGGCTGTTGGTGTACTGAATACCTTGCCTGTGCTGTAGAACTTGCCTGTACCTTCGTAACGGCGGTTAATATTCGCCAGACCCGGTTTGCCAAAAGCGTAGGCAGTGGAAAAATCACGTTTGCGGTTTTTGTACAGCTCCTTGGAGTCCACTGTGCGGTCAAAGCCGATAGGATCTTCGATATAACGGTCAATCGCGTCACTGTAGCTGTTTACCAGCGAGACCATGAATTCCTTATCGCGCATCCGGCCTTCGATTTTGAAAGAGGTAATCCCCGATTCGATCAGCTCCGGAAGATGCTCATACATGAACATATCCTTGACGGCCAGCGGATATTCCGCCGGGAACACATACCCGTCACGTTTAATCCGGTAATCCCACCGGCAAGGCTTCATACATTTGCCCCGGTTGCTGCTCATGCCGAAGACCTGGGAGCTGAAGTAGCAGTTCGCACCGTGTACAGAACACATATCGCCATGAACGAAGTATTCCAGCTCCATGCCGCTTTGCTGACCCAGCAGCTTGGCCGTCTGCAGATCCATTTCCCGCGAGGTCACCACCCGGCTTACTCCTAGATCACGCAGAGCATAAATCATCTCCAGATTGTGCACATTCATCATGACAGAAGCGTGGACAGGAACGGTAAGCCCCATCTCACGGATCAGCTCCAGCACGGCCATATCCTGAACGATCAACGCATCCGGACGGGCCTCGTCCAGAAACTTCAGGTAAGCTCTGGCTTCCTCCACATCGTCTTCGCTGAAAAGATTGTTTACGGTGATATATACTTTTTTATCCAGTTTATGGGCCATAGCAAGGGCTTCAATAATTTCTTCATGCGATAGATTATAGCCTTTGCGCATCATTCTCATATTAAGTACAGGACCGCCAAAATACACTGCATCACAGCCCGACTCTACTACTGCTTGGAAAATATCAAACGTTCCCGCAGGTGCGAGCAGTTCAATTTCTTTACCGTTAAAAAATCTTGCCATTCCCTATTCCCCCTAAAATATTACAATAATGCAACTGCAACTCCCATGATGACGAACATAGCGACAAAAACAGTATCGGCAGCGCCCCACCTCAGGCGGTGATACCGGCTGCGCGGGGCATCCATGCGGAAGCCTCTGGCTTCCATGGAATAGACCAGGTCCTGAGCCCGCCGGAAGGCGCTGGAGATCACCGGCACAAGCAGCGACACCAGCATCCGTGCTTTCTCTTTGAGAGGCAGCTCCTGCAGGTCCGCTCCACGGGAGGCCTGGGCTTTCATAATAATCTGCGCTTCATCCAGAATCGTAGGAATGAACCGCAGGGCGATGCTGATCATCAGCGTAATCCGGTCCGGCGACAGCCCCAATTTCTTGAATGGCGACAGGATTCCCTCCAGTCCCTGATTCAGCTTGCCCGGTGTTGTGGTAAAGGTAAGCAGCGCAGTGAACGTAATCAGAAACAACATGCGGATCACAGAAAAAGCCGCCAGGCGCAGCCCTCCCTCATGCAGTGAGAAGGAGCCGGCGGACCACAGCACATCCCCCGCTTTGACCGATAGTAGCTGTACGATGAAGATGAACAGCATCAAATAACGCAAAGGCTTGGCCGCCTTGATGAAATACTTTAGCGGAATACGCGTTGAAGCCATGACCGCAATCGAAAACGCAGCCAGCAGCGCCATGGAGGGCCATGAATCCGACAGCAGTATTACAGCTACATACAGCAGCATCCCCGTTAGCTTGGAACGCGCATCCAGCTTATGCACCCATGAGCCGGTCTCAATACTGCGTCCCAGCAGCAGCCGCTCATTCATGGGCATCCCCCCTCTTCTTCCGGTCTGCCCGAAGTGCCTGCCCCCGGCAGGGAAGCGATCAGCTCGGCAAGGCTCTCAGGCGTAAGCCGCGGCTTCTCTCCTGCAAGCCCGAAACGGCCGGCAATCCCGCGCCAGTACCGGAGAGAATGCGGTACGCCAAGACCGCAGCGCGCAAGGATGTCCGGATCGGCCGCCAGCTCCCCGCCGCTGCCCTGAAAAGCGATCTTCCCGTCCTTCAGCAGAATCCAGCGGTCGGCATAAGGCAGCAGTTCGTCCATCCGGTGGGTTACGATAATAATCGTCCGCCCCTGTTCCCGGCAGAGACGCTCCAATTGGGAGATCAGCTCAGCACGGCTGACCGGGTCCAGCGTGGCGGTCGGCTCATCCAGCACAACAATCTCCGGGTCCATAGCAAGCACCGAGGCGATGGCCGCCTTGCGCATCTGCCCTCCGCTTAACCGGAATGGGTTACGCGTGAGCAGGCCGAGGTCCAGGCCCATTTCGAGCATGGCCTTGCGCGCCCGCTCCTTGGCCTCCTCCGGACTCATGCCGAAATTGAGCGGTCCGAAGCACAGGTCCTTTTCCACCGTATCTTCGAACATCTGCTGCTCCGGAAATTGAAAGACCAGGCCGACCCGCCGGCGCAACGGGAGCAGCTTCGGCGACTTCTCACCGGCGCGCATCGTAACATCCAGCACCTGCACCGTCCCCTGCGTCGGCTTCAGAATGCCATTGAAGAGCTGCAGCAGCGTGGACTTGCCGGAGCCGGTCGCACCTGCGATCCCGGTTAATGAACCTTTGGGAATGCCGAGGGTGATCTCATGCAGCGCCGTCTGCTTCCATAAACTATTATCGGCGTAAGTATAGCTTACTTGCTCTAGTTGTATGGCCATAGTGTATCTATAAGCTCCTTTTCACTGGCGGGAACATCCACCCTGATTCCCCGGCTTTGCAGTTCACGGGCAAGGCGCCAAGGATAAGGCTCCAGCAGATGGCATTTCTCCAAAAGCTCTATATTCCGGAACAGCTTCTGCGGGGTAGTATCGGCGGCAAGACCGCCGCCATGCAGAGCGAGCACCCGGTCCGATGCCAGGATCTCATCAGCATCATGCGTAATCATCAGGATGGTATACTGCCCTTCCGCCCGCATCCCCTGCAGAATGCGCAGCAGCTCATCGCGGCTCGCCTCATCCAACATGGAAGAGGCCTCGTCAAAGATGACGATGCCTGGCTTCATGGCTAGAATAGATGCGATAGCTACGCGCTGCTTCTGTCCGCCTGACAGCTCGCCCGGATGCTTGGACAGCAGATCCTCAATCCCCAGCTTCACGGTATAGGCACGCAGGCGTTCCTCCATCTCAGCGTAAGACAAACACAGCCCTTCCAGGCCAAACAATATATCTTCCTCAACCGTCGCCCCGATAAATTGATTATCGGGATTCTGAAATACCATGCCGATGCATTGCCGGATGGCTCCGATCGTTTCCTCACCCAGCTGATGGCCGCAAATAGTGATTTCACCGCCGCTCTTCGGCAGCAGGGCATTCATCAGCTTGACCAGTGTGGACTTGCCGCAGCCGTTGGGCCCAACTATGCTAACCCACTGTCCCCGGGGAATGGATAAAGAGATATTATGGAGAATGGGATGCTCCGGATCATAGCCGAAGGATACACCCTCCAGCTTGATCACTGCCTGCACCTCTTCTGCATCCTCCACATTTTGATATGCTTCACTCATGTTAGTCATCCTTCCGCTGATGATTCGGCTCAGCCCAAAAACTCTTCAAACAGCGATATTTTGGACAGCGACGCTACCAGATAGCGGACCGCAAAGCCGACGGCAATCCCCGTCACGATCCCGGTAATAAGCAGCACCGGCAGGTAATAGAAGATACTTGTGGATTTGAATACTATGGCTGCCGCGAACAGCTGCCCGGTATTATGGGCCAGTCCGCCGGCAATACTGATTCCGATCACACTGAATTTCTTGCCCCCCCATTTCACCAGCAGGAACATCACCACAAAGCTGAGAAGCGAGCCGAACAGGCTGAAGAGCAGACTGGAAAAAGTGCCGAGCAGGAATGCGGTAAGCAATGTCTTCAGAATAACAAGGACAAAAGCATCCCGGCCCCGTAAAAAGAAAATACAAGTCAAAATCATAATGTTAGCGAAACCAAGCTTGGCCCCAGGCATCAGCCCGACCCCGACCAGCGGGATTTGTGCCTCCACCAGACTGAGCACTACAGCTACTGCGGCAAAAATCGCCACTATGACCGTCCGTTTCAGAGCTGTTGCCGATTCACTACTGGACATAGGCATCTATATCATCCTCCCCCGGCACCGCGCCTGCTATTTCTACTAACACCCGGTGCGGCAGGCACACAATGGTCTGCTTGGGACGGGTAATATGGCCAAAGCCCAGGCATACCTTGTCAGGGCAGTCTGCATCGTACATTTCAATCCCGTAATCATGCACCTTCAAAATGTTATAACCACGCTCCGTGCGGATATCAATGGTTTGTTCCTCTTTTGTAAGCTTCACTGTCTTATACAGCTTGCCATCCACCGTTATATTGGCTACAAGTTTATTATCCGGTCCCGCCTTGTCATCGTTCGAGAGCCATCTCGGCACGATAAAAGCGAGCGCGGCAATGAGCACGATGGAAATCAGCAGCACATCTGCGCGTTTCATAATGATCTCCCTTATTTTTTAATTAAAATCCAGACTTATTAATTATAACGGTCCGCCTGCAATCCTTCAATGAATGTGCTCGGGATTTGTCGGTTTTAGGAAGCAGTTCACAAAATAGGCACGCAAGCAGAAGCGGATACCGAATATTAACTGGATGGCATCCGCTTTAATAAGAAATATAAGGATAAAGCCGCTTTACATCCCCCGCATCCATTGCCCTGCTATCCTGCCCGGCCCGGATAATCCGCTGTATCGGATTTACCAGTTTTTCCGAAGTAGGCCAGGAACAACCCGGCAAATTCAGGGTCCCACTGGGTGCCTCTTCCCTGCTCCAGAATAGCGAGCGCCCGGTCATGGTCCATTCCTTTGCGGTAAGGCCGGTCCGAGGTCATGGCGTCATAGGCATCGGCCACGGCGATTATCCGGCCATGCAGGGGAATGGCCGTTCCGGCCAAGCCGTCGGGATATCCCTTGCCGTCATAACGTTCGTGATGGGAACGGACACCGCCCAGGTAAGGCGCCATTTTCTCTTCAGGCTCAATCTGCCGCAGAATATTTTCTCCAAGGACGGGATGACTTTTGATCTGGTCGAATTCCTCCTCCGTGAGCTCCTCCTCCTTGAAGAGCACGCTGTCCCGCACACCGATTTTGCCGATATCATGCAGCAGGGCCGATTTGCGCAAATTATCCAGCTGCTGTCCTGTAAGTCCGGCGAGCTGGCCAATAATGACCGAATATTCGGCAACCCGCAGCGAGTGCCCGGCGGTATATGGATCACGGGCATCCAGTGCTACAGCCAGGGTGGTGAAATAGCTGTCGAGCAGCTGTCTGCTCTGCTGTTCCCGGGCCTGCAGTCCGCGGACCATCATATTAAACCCGGCCACAAGCTTCGAGAATTCATCCGAGTATTCGTCCTGCACCTGCAGCAGCCGTCCGTCCTTGATATTGTTCATGGCCCGGTATAATTCGTTGATTGGATGCTGCACGCTCCGGGTCAGCAGCCAGGCTGCTATAGAAGAAAAAAGGGTGCCGATCAGCAGCACAAGCCCGGCCCATTCCCAGTAGCTCCGCATACTCTCAGCCGCCCTCCCCCCCAGTGTTTCCAGCCGGATCTGGGTTGCCATAATGAAAAGCACAAGCGGGAAGGTGCCGATCAGCATACAGGTAATGAGGAATTTGGGACGGATCGGTACAAACACATGCCCTTCCAGAGAAAAATCAACCATGTGCAATTCCAAGGCCCGGTTTCTGAAATTCTTAATCAGTGGAATAATTGCCGAGGAGGTCAGAAAAAACTCGATCAACGCATGCATACACGCTACCAGGATGGCCCCGGCCACCGCAAGCACAAGATAGAAGTAGGGGAGACTGATTAATCCCGTACGAATCATCCATAAGGTCATAATCGAAGCAGGCAGAGACAGCCCCAGTAAATGCGGACCCAATATCCGCTGCACCGCAAGCTTCGGCAGCCGGTGAGTATGTAAGTAGGCTTCCTCCAGCTTAGCAAGTGTGGGTCTATGCTCCGTAAGTGCAGTCCGGATCGGCCGGATTTGCCTGATAAAGACACTGATTTCCACGACAGCCATAATGGCGAACGAGATCAGCAGTATGATCAGCAGCCGAAAGTACTCTATGGTGCTTATTTCAAGTGAAGAGAGCAGGATCAGACTCCCCACTGCAAGCACGGCAACTACGGAGCCGAATATGTAGTTACGAATTTGCTTTTTCAAAAAACCTCCGTATAAATTCATCAGATCCCCCGTTTCCAGCCTGCCCATTCAGCTATACTATTTGCAATTCTTTACATCCCGTGCTATGATTAAGGAACATTTGTTTACTGTATATATTATCCCCATCAAGAAGATGTCAAGCCGATACGTTGCCCGTTTATCTATTATCGGCATTTTGGACACAAAATCTTACGTTTTCTTGCAGTACTCTTCCTTTTTATGAGATTAAATTCGAACATAGTTTTCCGATTCACACTGGCGCGGCCACGGAGCCGTAAGGACAAAAGAGAGGTAGGGCTTTTGTCGTTTTGGAAGGATTATTCTCGCCACACGGCTGCTGGAAATAACAAGGAATTAAGACACCCGTCTTGCTCACGGACGGCGGAGGATTAAATATACGGAGAAGACATGGCTTCGCTGCATTTGGCAGATAGTAATGCAGTCCCATGTGTGGAACATATTAGCGCCCGGTAACCGCAGTTTGCGGATATCGGGCGCGTCTACGTTTCAGGGGACTTTTTTCCGGATCAATCAAGTAGAAACGGCTACGCCGTCCTCTGAAAAAGCATATGCTTCCGAAGCAGCGATACTCCGTATCGCTTTCAGGTGTCCGTTTCAGCAAGAAATATAAGGTTAAAGTATCATGTGAAACTTTTACTTTCTTATATTTGGACGTACCGGGTCACAAAATCAGTTACCTTTCCTACATACGCTGCCTTATCCGTATCATAAGCTACGCCGTGCCCGGCACCGTGGATCACAAGCTTATCCTTGGGACTCCTGCACGCTTGATACAGCTCCTCCATCATATAGAATGGTACGAACTTGTCGGCATCGCCATGTATGAACAATATCGGCACGCGGGCTTTACGCACCTGCTTCAGCGCCGAAGCCTCTCCGAAGAAATACCCTGCCTTGATTCGGGTAATGAGGCTCGCCATATGGACAAAAGGAAAGCTCGGCAGATGGTACATCCGCCACAGCTGGTAAGACAGCTGCGCTTTGACAGAGGTATAACCGCAGTCGGCTACGATGGCTTTGACCTGTGGGGGAAGCTCTTCCCCGGACGTCATCATCACAGTGGCTCCTCCCATGGATACCCCATGCAGTACAATCTGGGCCTCCGGCCCGCTCTCTGCGAGGAGATACTCAATCCACCTCAGGTAATCCCGGCGTTCCGGCCAACCAAACCCGATGTACTCCCCTTTGCTGTCGCCATGGCCGCGGGCATCGGGAAGCAGCACATTATAACCCATGGTCTCGTAATAGATTTTGGCGCATGCCCCCATATCCTTGCCTTTCCCGGAATAGCCGTGGGCTATAATAGCAGTCCGCCCTGCGGCGCGCTCCGACGGCAGATAATAGCCACGAAGTGTAAGTCCATCGTCAGAAGTAATCTCAATCTTCCTGAAGCTGTGGCGGGATACCCAGTCTGCACCTTCTCCCCAGGAAGGCCCGGCAACCGGCGGGTCCGCCTTGAGATCAGGGGTTTTGGCCAGGAACTCCTTGGGTGCCCGCTTGATTGCGATTCCGTAAAAAAAGAACCCTGCATAAGTCAAGCCGCCGGCAATAATAATCACAACGGCAAGTATAATAACACTCCACATGAACAATATCACCTTTCTTTCGGCATAATGGAATCCCACTCCAGGGCAAGCCTTACACGCCACCCGATTTTCAGCATAGTATAACATGGCTGGGGGAAGGGTTGGAAATGCAGGGAAGGTCCGGGTGAAATGTTCAAAAAATGAAAGCGGCCAACTCCTGTGCCCGTGGTCCCTCAACAACGGCATTTCTGCCGTTCTTTCCAGGCAAACTGCCCGGAACAGGCGAATCAAAGGTATTTTTACCTTTGATTTCCCCTGCCTGCGC
>NZ_FNGM01000002.1:51483-52426 GCF_900102965.1 Paenibacillus jilunlii
AGCCGAATCAAAGGTATTTCTGCCTTTGATCCTTCCCGCCTGGGAAGCAAACTGCCCTGTGGTCCCCCAACAACGGCATTTTTGCCGTTCTTTCCAGACAAACCTTCCCGCGGCGGAATCAAAGGCACCCTTTGCTCACATTTTCTGATGTAAGACATTATGGCACAAAACAAAAGAACAGGAATTCCCCATTACGGAGGGAGTCCTGTTCTTTTTAGTTATTATGCTGCTATGGGACACAGACGCTCTCTTTCGCAGAGAATAATATTGACAGCCATTAGAACTTGACTGCTCCTCTACGACGGGTTACAGCTTCTCTTACCGTTTGCGTTTACTGCTGTTTCTTGCTGTTCTGCTAAGGAGCAGACCCAAGCCGGCTATTCCCAATCCTGCGATATAATACGGTGCTGGACTTGCTTCCCCGGTCTGCGGCAGTTCATCGGATGTATCCACGCTCCCTGCAGGAACTTCATCATCTGTTATAACTATTTCCTCCGGCTCCGGTGTTACCGTTGGGGCCGGTGCAGGAGCTGGCGTTGGTTCCATTGAGGCTGTTGGTTGTATCGACGCTGTTGGCTGTACTGGAGCAATCGGTACCACAGGCCCCAAAGGTAATGGGTCATCATTAATCAAGGTATCATCTACGATCGTGCCAATTACGGATGATGGTGTCGGCGTCGGGAACGTTACCGGAACATAAATGACTGTAGTGTCTGGCGTTGGTGCTGGTGGCGCCGGGGTTACTTCGCTGGTGGGCGTTGCTGTTGCGCTCGGTGACGGCGTTGCTGATGCGGTCGCACTCGGCGTTACTTCAGTTGTCGGTGTCGCCGTTGCGCTTGACGTTGGCATCGGCGTTACGACTGCGGTCGGCGTTGGCGTTACGACTGCGGTCGGCGTTGGCGTTACGACTGCGGTCGGCGTCGGCGTTACGACTGCGGTCGGC
>NZ_FNGM01000002.1:52558-328345 GCF_900102965.1 Paenibacillus jilunlii
GGCGTCGGCGTTACGACTGCGGTCGGCGTCGGCGTTACGACTGCTGTTGGCGTCGGCGTTACGACTGCGGTCGGCGTTGGCGTTACGACTGCACTCGGCGTTGGTGTCGCCGTCGCACTCGGCGTCGGGGTCGCGGTCGCACTCGGCGTCGGCGTCGCCGTCGCACTCGGCGTCGGCGTCGCGGTCGCACTCGGCGTCGGCGTCGCCGTTGCACTCGGCGTTGGTGTCGCGGTCGCACTCGGCGTCGGGGTCGCCGTCGCACTCGGCGTTGGTGTCGCCATCGCACTCGGCGTCGGGGTCGCCGTCGCACTCGGCGTCGGCGTCGCCGTTGCACTCGGCGTTGGTGTCGCGGTCGCACTCGGCGTCGGGGTCGCCGTCGCACTCGGCGTTGGTGTCGCCATCGCACTCGGCGTCGGGGTCGCCGTCGCACTCGGCGTCGGCGTCGCCGTTGCACTCGGCGTTGGTGTCGCCGTCGCACTCGGCGTTGGTGTCGCCGTCGCACTCGGCGTCGGGGTCGCCGTCGCACTCGGCGTTGGTGTCGCCGTCGCACTCGGCGTCGGGGTCGCCGTCGCACTCGGCGTTGGTGTCGCCGTCGCACTCGGCGTTGGTGTCGCCGTTGCACTCGGCGTCGGGGTCGCGGTCGCACTCGGCGTCGGGGTCGCCGTCGCACTCGGCGTCGGCGTCGCCGTTGCACTCGGCGTTGGTGTCGCGGTCGCACTCGGCGTCGGCGTCGCCGTCGCACTCGGCGTCGGCGTCGCCGTTGCACTCGGCGTTGGGGTCGCCGTCGCACTCGGCGTTGGTGTCGCCGTTGCACTCGGCATCGGGGTCGCCGTTGCACTCGGCGTTGGTGTCGCCGTTGCAGGCGGTTCGGAGCCTTCATACGGATAGTGGTGCATCTGCACATAACCGCTGAATGCTTTTGCGATCAGCGTGCCATGGAGCTCGGCATGATCATAAAAAACACTGGCATGAGGAGCCAATATAGTGCCCTCGATTGTGGTGTTCCCGATTTTCAAAGAAGCAGCTTCATAGAAATTGAACAGGACCTTGCGGGGTTTGCCTCCCCAGAATTGAAAATTAGGAATTTTCACAGCGCTTCCGCCCACATTAATAATGACGGTGGCATCACCTGCTATGTTGAACTGCAGCCCGTTGGCGTCAGCCAAATCAGCAGCAGCCAGATGAATAACATTATAGGCATCCGGAGCGTTAATAGTGATTTTTCCATATTCCTTTACAAAAGGCTGTGTCTGCGCCAATGCGGCCAATTCATCCGAACGCCGGACCAGAAACTGTTCCTCGGCCGCAAAATCAATCGGTGTCCCTTGGCGGGGAGTCTCCTTGAGATCTGCCCGTGTGCTGCTTATAGTGCCTCCGTATACAGCTGCTCCATATATAGTTCCGTCTGTTAGAGTGAGATTTTTGCCGGCAACCAGCACATCCCCGCCGGGCGCATCCTTAGAAACGCCGTACCCCTGCAAAGTAATATTTCCTTCAGCCGCGAGCCTTCCATGAATCTGATCGTAAGATTGCGTGAAATCTCCAAAGATAAATGCATTAAAATTGCCGGCAACGCCCAGAACAGGGGTAGGGATATACGGCATATTTCCCGCAGCCTTAACATTCCATCCCCAAGCCAGCGTGCTGCCCAATGCCAATATCCCTGTCAGGATCAGAGCTGCTGCTTTCTGTGTTCTTTTTTTCAAATCGCATTGCACCTCCTAGTAACTTATTCTATGATTTTGCGAAAAAACTATAACAACAAAAAGACCGCCACGAAGGGTTAGCTTCACGGCGGCCGGACGATCATAGCCCTGGTCGGGCATTAGATTCCTGACTTTGCGTCCCGTCCTTTCGGACGGTTTGCGTTTATACATGAGAAATATAGATAAAAATTATGTAGTCTATGACATTTGTTACTTTTGAACTAATTTCAGTTTAGCCGCTCCCCTGCCCTGTTGTCAATCTATTCCTTAACTATTTTTTACAAGTTACGCTTACCTGAGACATAGACAAACCCGCTATACATAAGCCTTCTCAGCGTTCCTGCCCTGAAGAGAATTTCCCTACAGAATGATTATCCGCCTTTTTCACAGCATCCAATTCCGTATTTATTTACAATTTTTAATATTAAAATCTAGTATATTCGAACTATTATTTCAAATCTTATCCAGTACCTTCATACCTAGCTATATCTGCTCCTTAAGGAGCAAGAACATCCCTCCGAATTAGGACCGCACAAGAACAAAACGGATACGCCGTCCTTGATTGAATAGATTTCAGTTTAGCGTTGCCTGGAAGACTTTTGGTATTCCTCGAAAATTTCAAGTGGAAAAAGGTTAACTAATTCTGCTGGTTTGGCTTCTAACGGAGTAATATCGCCTAATTAAGTTTCCTTTTTCCACTTCATTTTTACAATTGTTAATTGGTGGGAGAAATAAGTTCCCTTTTTCCAACTAGCACTGCTACCCTGCTTTTTCGCAAGCGCCAGTTTGGAAAAAGGCTATAGAATCCGGCTGATTTCCACCCGTTTGAGTAAATCCGCTGAATTCGCGCCTACTTATCCCCAACTTTATGCACATTTTATCCACAATAAAGAGAAATCATAATTTCCTAAACAACAAAAAAACTGCCCCGGAATTCACCGGCAGCAGTTCTTCAGCCCTCTCTATGTAAGGCTATATACGCTCCCGTAACCAGACATTGCGGATATAGCGAATTGGGATTTACAGCAGCTGAATCCAGCCAATCATGGACACCCACAACGGAATACTCAAAAACAACCCGAATGCCAACCCACGGCGGAGACTTCCTTCATGACTCATCATAATTCTCCTCTTTGAGGTGCTTTATTTTGTATGCTTCAATATTTTATATTTCAATTTTAATATAAAATAATTCTTCTTATTTTATTGTGAAAAATATCACATATAATTGTCTTATTTATAAATTCCAGTGATTATTTTTTGAATCGGAGCCAAATTCATCTGCCGGGGGATCATGAGCGGATGCTTTGAGGAGCAGTATAGAATTAAATCCGGTCCATAATGCGCAAGGATCAGCCAGACTTAATAAAACGGGCCTCACCATGGGAGTTGGCAAGGCCCTGCAAGCTATCTATAAACACCGGGGTGTGTCTGGTACATTCAATATATATCCTCAACCTGAAAATAAGCTGACAGCTGCATAAAAATTACATTAAGAGCTTCCAATAGCCCAGTGTGCCGAAAAAAACGACCAGTGCCACGGGAAGTATAATTTTCCGGCTTACCTTATCCTCAAACGAAAAATACAAACACAGCATACAAAGCCACGCAATAAGGAGACTTCCCATTTCCTATGCATACGCCCTTTCTTATACATCCTGATGATCGCGCGGGACAGCGGCAGCACCAAACATCCTATAAGAAGATTACCCGCGGGTCAGCCGGTTCATACCCAATCATGGCTTGGGCCGCTAAATATTTTTTCTTGTTCCGCCAAAAGGTTATACAGTTCCAGCAGGTCACTGCTCCCCCTCCAGCACAGGGTACTCCCAGAAGCTCAGCCTGCCTTTCGCCGGTATGGGCCGGGCAAGCGCCGTCACATCCTCCAGCTTCCAGGCATAGCGTCCTGGCGCATAATCGCCGAAAACCAACTCATTGCCGCCAGGCCAGCCCTCAGCTGCATCCGCCTGCGTTACCTCATAGCAACCGGCCAGACGGCTTGTGGCGATAATGGCTCCCCGAGGGAGATTGTCCACAGTGAAGCCATGCCGCGCCAAGGCCGACTTGAACGGCTCCTGTCTGCAGACGGATTTGTCGATCCCCAGTCCGGCATGGATTGCCAGTTCACCGCGATAAGCCGTTTGCCAGGAACGGGTCTCGAACTGTTTTTCCCCAAGCGTAATTAACGTGGCCCAGGGCTGCCGGATCGTCAGACATTTCATCTCCGCCTTTTCTCCTCTCTGAACAGCAAAAAACGCAGCCGCCGAACATCCGGAAAGCCGCGCCGCCTATAGTTATCGGGATGCTGGAGAAGGGGCAAAGCCCCTGCCTGCGCAATGTGTGTGCTTTCTACTTCTGTATTGTATGCCGCTATGGGATTCTGTGCAACTTTTACGACAAACGAAGTAGAATAAACTTCCAGATTACAACTAAATAAGGACTGGCCGCCAGTCCGCAGATGGCTAAAAAGACTTGAAGCGGTGTACTCATTCCGCCATCCATTCCGGTCCAGCCCATGGAAAAAGAAGGCTTCGGCGGCTCAAGTCCATACTGCTCCATTAGCCGTTCTTTTGTGCCGCTGTCCACAATTGTTCCTGTATCCGCCGCGTGGACGAGTGCCGGTTGCAGAACTAACAGCAGGAAAGCCGCGAAACAGGTGAACATGAATATAAATATGTATTTATTCCTCAAATTGCTCATTTCTCCTTTTTCTTGAATTTACTTTTCTATTTATTATACCGGAATTATCCAGATTTTTATAGTATAAGCGTTAATACACTGTCCTGCGGCATCCAACCCAATCCAACAGTTTTGTACATAAGATCAGCCAGATTTGTTGATACTTCTCCCCTCCATATCCGTTTAAAATTAATGGTAATATGATGAAAGGGCGGATGATCGTGAAGATGGAGCAGGAAGCTTATGATGTGGTGGTATGCGGTGGAGGATTGGCCGGTGTCTGCGCGGCTGTGGCGGCAGCCCGGCAGGGAGCCAGTGTCTGTATCATCCAGGACAGACCGGTTCTGGGCGGCAACAGCTCGTCGGAAATCCGGGTCACTCCACACGGGGCGGCTCAATTTCATGCCTATGCCCGGGAGACAGGCATTATTTCCGAGCTGCTGATTGAGGAACGGGCACTCAATCATGAACCGATTCTGGAGAATGGCTGGACGAACAGCGTATGGGATATGGTGCTCTACAATATGGCGGTGTCAACGCCGAACCTTACGCTGCATTTAAACTCCACGGTCACCGGAGTGCACAAACACGCGGAGCGGCATATCTCCTCTGTGACCGTGCGGGTGGCGGGCGCAGAGACACAAATCACCGCAGAAGGCCAGGTGTTCATCGACTGTACCGGCGATGGTGTGGTTGCCGACCTGGCCGGCTGCGAATGGCGCTGGGGTTCGGAGGGGCGGGAGGAATTCAGCGAACCTCATGCCCCGCTTGCGGCCAGCGGCGACACGATGGGCAGTTCAATACATTTTAAGGCGAAGGATATGGGGCGGCCGGTCCCGTTTGAGGCACCGGATTGGGCAGTCAGATATGAGGACCCCGCTTTTTTCTATGATCAGGGACGGCACTTCTACGACCTTGCTGCCGGGTATTGGTGGATTGAAATCGGTATCCCCTGGAATACCATCTATAACAATGAGCAGATCCGGCATGAACTGACCCGCCATGTGCTGGGCATCTGGGACTGGATTAAGAACAGGGACCCGCTCCTGAAAGAAAAAGCTGCGAACTATGCGCTGGACTGGATCGGCCAGGTGCCGGGCAAACGTGAGAGCCGGCGGGTGCTGGGCCGTTATTTCATGACGGAGCATGATCCGGCGGGCCGCACCGTATTTCCCGATGAAATCGCCTTCGGCGGCTGGTTCATCGACCTGCACAGCACAGGCGGCCTGCTGGCCCCGACTGCGGAGCCGTCGGCGGCGGAAGGCTACGCGGAAACCAGCGAATATGCGATCAAAAGCTACTGCGGGCCCTATGGGATTCCGCTGCGCATTCTCATGGCGAAGGATGCCGACAATCTCCTGCTGGCCGGGCGCAATGTCAGCGTCAGCCATGCCGCCCTCGGCACTGTGCGCGTCATGGCAACGACGGCGCTGCTGGGTCAGGCGGCGGGTACGGCCGCCTCTGTGGCGCTGCGGCGGGGCCGGGAGGCGTGCAGCCTGGAGGAAGCGGATATCCGCGAAGTCCAGCAGATTCTGCTCCGCGAGGGCTGCTTCCTGCCGAACTGCCGCAACGAGGACCCCGGCGATGTGGCCCGCTCGGCACGGGCGCGGGCCGGCAGCTCCGCCCGCGTGCATGGCGTAGGGCCGGAGAGCCGCGACTACACCGGCGGCTTTGGCGGAACCCGGCTCCCGGAGAAGGAGCCGCTTACGCACCGGCGCGGGCAATGGATTGCCGTCGGTACGGAGGAAATCCGTTCCCTGGCCGTGTGCCTAAGCAATGAATCCGGGACGGAGCAGACCGTTGAGGCCAGTCTTGTCCCGGTGGACTCCATCTGGGACTACGGATGCGGAGGGAAGCAGCCGCTGGCCCGGCAGCGGCTGGCCGTCCCGCCCGGCCGGATGCAGTGGGTCGCCTGGGAAGCCGGGCTTACCGCAGCCGAAGGGCTGCGGAGCGGAGGATATGTCCGCCTGGAACTGGCGGCAAATCCGCAGGTGGAGTGGCATAAAGGCGGCACCGTCATTCCCGGCCATACCTCGGCCTACGAGATGGCACCTTCCACAATGCGCCGGTACGGCGACGGGGGAACGCTAAGCTTCCGGATTGACCCGCCGCAAGCCTGCTATGAGCCGTCCAATGTCTTGACCGGCATTGCCCGGCCGTATGATTACACGAACCTGTGGCGCTCCGATCCGGCCGGGCCTTTGCCGCAGCGGCTGGAGCTGGAATGGGAAACGGAGCAGTGCATCGGAACGGTCGAGCTGGCTTTTCCCGGCCAGTTGTTCCGCGAATACCACCGGTATCCGCCATTCTACCGCGATCCCCAGTGTCCAAGGGATTACAGCATCGCCGCCTGGACCGGCGGCTTATGGACAACAGTCGCGTCCGTCACGGGCAATTACCAGACCCGCCGCCGTCATCCGTTGTCCGAGGCGGTTAAGACGGATAAACTCCGCGTTACAGTACACGCCACGAACGGCGATCCCAGTGCGTGCATCGCGGAAATCCGCTGTTACCGTTTCTGACACCTGTCTGCTGTATCCCAATAGGGGCACGTTGGCTGAATAAGCACTAACTTGCTGCCGACCGCTATATTCATGGGCGGGCGGCGGCCATTTTTGCTAGAATAGAGGGGATTTGAATTCAAGCTCCGGAGGAGAGCATATGGGCAAATTACAATGGCTGTGGCCGTCAAGCATGAAAAACCGGTTAGTCCTATCCATTCTGCTGTTCGTGCTGATTCCTTCCGCATTCCTGCAGATCCGCAATATCACTCAGCTGGAAACGATGATGAAGGACAATATATCACAGCAAAATACGGCGCAGCTCACTTTTCTCAAAAACAATATTGAAAGCCTGAAATTTGGTGTATTGGGCGCAATGCTGCAGCTTGAACGCGATCCGAACCTGCGGGAACAGCTTGGCCGCACTGGAGAAAACGTCACGGAAAAAAATATGCTAATCAAAAATGAGCTGCTGCTGGTGAAGCAGCGGCTGATGAATGCCATTGTCCCCGTGCATCTCACGCTGCTGGATGATAAGGGAGAGGTCTACAACACGTTGGAGGAAGGCATGGCCGTCCCGGCGGTCAGAGGAGCGGAATTACTGCAGCAGCCGGAGTTCGTGAAGCTGAGACAAGGTGCTGAAGCCTATTATTGGACCGTTCATGAGCCTGATTATTTGCTGGCGAACGCCCTGCCGGGCTCGCAGTTATTCTCTTTATTCTCGAAGCTGCAGGGAACGGACGGCCATACCTTCGCCTATCTGCGAATCAGTCTGGATATGAAGACCTGGCTTAACTCGATTACGGGAGGCTTCCAGGTGAAGCAGACCTATTATTTGCTGGACGGCGGCGGGCAGCCGATTCTGATGGGCCGCAATGACCGCTCTGCACAGGCGCTGCGCGGGATGCTGGCCACCTTCAAAAGCAACCCGGCCCACTATTTTACCGATGACAAAGACTTGTTCATCTTCAACGGCACTTATCTGCCGAATATGGATTGGTACCTCGTGAGCCGCTTCCCCTTGGAAGCGCTCTCCGGAAACATTCTGGCGATGAAACGGGAGATTATGCTGTCGTTTCTGGTCACCTGTATTGTTTTTGCCGGAATCATGTATGCGATTGTTTCTTCTACGGTCAGACCCTTGCATAATTTACAGAAAAAAATGAGTGAGCTTGTCGATAAAAATCTGAATGTCAGCATCCCCGAACGAAAATATAAAGGCGAGCTGCGGCGGCTGGCCCGTGCTTTCAATCTGATGACCGGCGATATCCGCAAGCTGATTGAACGGCTGCAAATGGAGGAAAGGCAGAAGGAAGCGATCCGCTTTCAAATGCTGATGTCGCAAATGAATCCGCATTTTCTGCTCAACACATTGAATACGATCAAATGGAACGCGCGCAACCACGGCGATATGGGGACATCGGAAATCTGCCAAAATCTGGGCAAACTGCTGGAATCAGGCCTCAACAGCGATGCGGACCTCGTCTTTCTGAAAGAAGAAATCGGGCTGATCCGGGCGTATGTCTACATCCAGTCCTTCCGCTATGACCACTCCTTCCACGTGGAATACTTGATCGGCGACGGCCTGGAGTATGCCCTGATTCCAAAGTTCAGCCTGCAGCCGCTCGTTGAAAATGCGATTTATCACGGACTTGTGCATATGAAGGCGGGCGGGAAAATAACCATTCTGATTGCCGGCGCCGGCGGCAGGCTGCGGGTCGAAATCGGTGACAATGGCCAGGGGCTGGAGCGCAGCGGCTCCGCTTCGGGAAAACGGCGCAAGGGAATCGGCCTCAGCAACCTGAGGGAACGGATTACGCTGCTCTATAAGGGGGGAGGCGAGCTGCTCCTGCTGCCCCTCCCCCAAGGCACGGTGGCTGTGCTGGATATTCCGCTGTTGAATTCTTTGCCTTATGACAAGGAGGAGCGAAATGTGGAAAATACTTCTGGTTGAGGATGAGCCGTTCGTCCGCCGCTCGATCCGCCAATCGATCTGCTGGGAGGAACACGGCTTTTTTATCGCCGGTGAAGCCAACCACGGGCAGGAAGCTCTGGAGCTTATGGACCGGCTGCAGCCCGATATTGTAATTACCGATATTTTTATGCCTTACATGGACGGCCTGGAGCTGATTCAGGCTGCACAGGCCAAAGGCTTTGAAGGATCATTCATCATGCTTACCTGCGCCGGCGAGTTCGAATACGCCCGGCTTGCGCTTGAATACGGCGCATCCAGTTATATTCTGAAGCTGTCCATGAGCGACGAAGAACTGCTCCAGGCGCTGAACAAAGCCCGGGACAAGCTGATGAAGCGGGTGGAACAGCAGGACCGGCTGGAGGACCAGCTGTTCCGGGAGGCTGCCAGTTATATGTGGCGAAGCCTGTGGGGCAAGGAACTCCACCAGGATGAAACTGACAAATTCGAGGATTTCCGCCGCCTAACGGCAAACTCCCCAGGGCTGCTGCTTATATCGGTGCTGAGCGGCACCCGGATGCTGGACAAAGCCGCTCTGCCTTCACTGCTGCCCGCAGAGGCAGGGCAGACATCCCGCTGCCACCTGTTCAGACATATGGGGCAGAGCACTTTTTGGGTCTGGCTGGAGCACAGCCCGGTACTGCGGCCCGAGGTGTTCATCCATGACGGGCTCCCCGCCATCCGCCGCCTGGGATCGGCGGCAGACGGCGGATTGGGCGCCTGGCGGATGAACCTGGGGGTGCTGGACCGCCATTATTATGGCGGTGTCCGTGGAGAGAACGGTGCGACGGCCGCAGCCGATGCGCTGCCGGTGCAGGCCCTCTCCGTTCCCTGGGATCAGGAACGGGAGATTATCGGCTGCTTCGAGCGGCTCGATGTCAATGACTGCGCCGCCAGACTGGAGCAGCTATGGCAGTTCATGGCGGCCGTCCGGATGCCGATGGCGGCAGTCAAGGAGACCGCCGAGCGGCTGGACAAGCTGTTCGCACGCATTGCCGGAAAGCCTGCGGAGCCGCCCGGCGCACTGCTGGATGGCGTGCGCCATCCCGAATTGCTGGAGCGGACGGTCTCGCGGATGCGGACTTATGCCAAGGGTCTCGGCGGGCAGCGGCCGCAGGAGACGGACCATCCAGAGATCAATACGATGATCCGCTATTTGCTGCATCATTATGACGAGGACATCTCCCTGCAGGCAATGGCGCAATACGTCAATATGGATGAAAATTATCTGAGCGGCCTATTCAAGAAAAAAACGGGCGAGACCTTCATTAACTACCTCCAGCACATCCGGGTGAATGAAGCGAGGTTCTATTTGGAGCAGACCGACCTGACCGTCGCCGAAATCGGGGAGCGGGTGGGGTTCGCCAACCCCAGCTACTTCTTTAAAATTTTTAAGCGCTGGACGAAACTGACACCCAACGAATACAGGATACAGCGTAAAGAAAGGGCTGAGCCGCCGGCGCCATAAATTTAATGCCGCCGTCCTTCTGACCCGCTCCCCCTGAACATATGCGCCCGCAGGATATACTTCTGCGGCGCCGTTCTTTTTGGCACGTTCATCCCCCCTTGTCTGTCCGCTTCGCTACTCTCCCCAGAACTTAAAATTGTACACTGAATCGCTGAGATATGAAGATTACGCCCTGCCTCTCCTGTCCGCTATGATAGTATCAAAACACAGACAGGAAGGTTGAGCGTATGGAAGAATCCATTGGCATGACAAGGAACAAGACAGCGGAGTCACCGCTGCGTCAGGCATGGATCAGGATATGGGGAATGCGGGCGTTGTACCTGATGCTGCTTCCCTGCCTAATCTGGTATTTTGTATTCAAATACTTGCCGATGTACGGCGTCATTATCTCCTTCAAGGACTATAATTTTACGGACGGCATTCTGCACAGCCCCTGGGCCGACCCGTGGTACAAGTATTTCAAAATGTTTTTTGATTCTCCGTATTTCTCACAGCTCATGTCCAATACCCTGCTGATCAGCTTATACAAGCTGGTGTTCGGAATGCTGCCTTCGATCATTCTGGCGATTCTGTTCCACGAATGCCGGGTGATGTGGCTGAAGCGGTGGGTCCAAACATTAAGCTATATGCCGCACTTTTTGTCCTGGATTATCATTTACGGCATTTCGGTAGCTTTTTTTTCGGAGACGACCGGGCTGGTCAACCGCTGGATTACGGAAGCGGGCGGGTCGTCTATCCCTTTCCTCGGCTCGACGGAATGGTTCCGCAGCATGCTGGTCTCAACTGAAATCTGGAAGGATATCGGCTGGGGCGCCATCGTTTATTTGGCCGCGATCAGCGGGATCGACCCGACGCTGTTCGAAGCGGCCAGAGTGGACGGCGCCAGCCGGCTGCGGATGATTTGGCATATTACGCTTCCCGGTATCCGCAATGTCATCATCCTGCTTCTCATCCTCAAAATCGGCAGCATCATGGACGCCGGATTTGAGCAAATCTATGTCTTCTACAATCCCCGCGTATATGAGGTCGGCGACATTATCGATACCTGGGTATACCGGACCGGTCTGGAGCAAATGAACTTTAGTCTGGCCACCACGGTAGGATTGTTCAAATCAGCTATTGGCTTTGTGCTGGTACTCGGGGCCAACAAGCTGGCTAAACGATGGGGGGGCGGAATATGGTAAACGCCAAGTCCGATAAATTATTTAACAGCGTGGTCTATCTCCTGCTCGCGGCAGTGGCGGTAGCGGCGGTCTTCCCGCTGCTCTATGTCATTTCAATGTCGCTGACGCCATACAGCGAAGTCATCAAAAACGGAGGATTCGTCGTCATTCCGCGCAGCATTTCTTTTGAAGCCTATGAGCGGATTTTGGCCGACCCGGCGCTTGGCCGCTCCATGCTGGTCACGGTGTTTGTTACCGTGACTGGCACCGCCATCAACATGATTCTGACAACGATGGCCGCCTATCCGCTCAGCCGCCGGAATTTGCGCGGAAGGACCTTTTTCCTGCTGTTCATTGTCATCACCATGCTGTTCAACGGCGGCCTGATTCCAACCTATCTGGTTGTCCGCTCGCTGGGGATGCTTGATACCCTGTGGTCGCTCATTATTCCGGGGGCAATCGCTACCTTCAACGTGCTTATTATGAAGAGCTTTTTCGAGAATCTGCCGGAAGAACTGTTTGAATCTGCCAAAATGGATGGAGCCAGGGAATTCCGCATCTTATGGCAGATTGTCATTCCGCTGTCGGTTCCATCCATAATGACGGTTGGCCTGTTCTATATGGTCGGCCACTGGAATTCTTTTTTCTCGGCGATCCTGTATATTACCGACGTGAAGCTGCATCCGCTGCAGGTGGTCATCCGCAACATGCTGCTGCTGACTCAATCGAATGAGCTGCAGGCCGAGGTTACCGTACCAACAGCAGCCATGCAGATGGCGGCGGTCATTGCCGGAAGCTTGCCAATTATCGTGGTGTACCCGTTTATCCAGAAGCATTTTACCAAGGGGATGCTCCTGGGAGCGATCAAGGGATAACTGGGAATCCGTTAAGGCTTCCCACTTCATTCATACTACTGTGCAAGGAATAAATCAGGGAAAAGGCAGGGGTTGTAATGAGAAAGAAGAACAGAGTAATGGCGTGGACCGCATTGGCTATGACTGTCGCGCTTTTCAGCGGCTGCGGCGGCGGGTCCAATGCGCCCAAAACCGCAGAAGGCGATGCTTCCGCTAAGACGGCAGCCGGGCCGGTGGACATCGAAGCAGCCGAAATCAGCTGGGGCACCAGCCTGCCGGCAGATGATTTCATCAAGAAAGCGCTGGATGAAAAAGTAGGCATTAACCTGAAACTGACACTCGTGGGCGACCAGAACGACTATGAGAATCAAATGAATGTCCGTGCGGCCTCGGGCAATCTCCCCGATCTGCTGCTGGCGACCAGCAAAGCCCATCTGCAAAAACTGGCCCAGTCCGGTTCTTTGCTCGACCTGACGCCGTATCTGGACAAACTGCCGGAATACACCAAATTTATCGGAGATGAGGTGCTGAAGAAAGGCATTCTGGATGGCAAGCAGTATGCATTGCCCAAAACGGGTCAACCGGTTTCCTACACGTATTGGATTCGCAAGGACTGGCTGGATAATCTGCAATTGCAGCCGCCGGCTACCGTGGATGAACTGCTGGAAGTTGCTAAAGCGTTTACAACCAACGACCCGGACAAAAACGGCAAAAACGACACCTTTGGCCTCACCGGCACCAACTTCCAGACCTTCGACCCGATATTCGGCGCTTACGGCCTCACCAATATTTTTGACACCTCGCAGCTGTACGTCCGTGACGGCAAGGTGGTCAGCACATTCTACCAGCCTGAAATGAAAGAGGTACTCACCACTATCAAAAGCTTTCTCGATGCCGGAGTCGTTGACCCTGAAATTGTAAGCAACAAGGGGACGATGGCCATCGACAAGGCGTTCCAGGGCAAGGTGGGCATCATCAACACCGAATGGGCGCAAATCATGAAAGACGACAAGGTAGCCGTCTGGAAAGGTGCCAATCCGAAAGCGGAATGGATTCAGCTGGCTCCCCCGAAAGGACCGACCGGCATCGCAAACGCCAATTCCCTGAATATCGGCGCTTCCAGCGGCCTGTGGGTCATCCCCAAAAAGCTGGAAAGCGAGCCGGAAAAGCTGAACAAAGTGCTGGAGCTGCTCAATTATGTATCGACAACGGAAGGCAACCGGCTGGTGCAGTACGGGGTGGAGAATACCCACTATACGCTGGACGGCGATACTGTCAAAATTACCGACAAAGGCCGTTCCGACGCTTCGTTCACCTGGCTGTACCAGTTCACAGGCCGCCCGGAAACGGATTATCTGAAATCCAAATTCAGCAATCTGGCCGCCTATATTGACTTTGAAGCCAACCTTCCGCGCATTCAGACACTGGACGGCTTCGTGACCAGTCCTCCGGGCTACAACCCGGCCGACGCCAACCGCTTCATTGAAGAAGAAATGATCAAATTTGTCTATGGCAAAGCCAAGATCGACAACTACGGCAAGTTTCTGGAGACACTGGAAGGCACGTTCAGCTACAAGAACTATCTCGATACGGCCGTCAGCCAATTGAATGAGCTCGGTTACGGGAAATAAGAAAGGGATGCTTCGCGAAATCCCCTCCTATGGGAATGGAACATGTTGTCCATCTCTGCAGAGAGGGGATTTTTCGGGTAAAACCGCCACATTTCATGAATATCTCAAAAGAGAGAATGATGGTTGATACACTGCATAAAATCCCAGCCAACCTAAGCACTTTATGCAAAATAAACTCCTCCTTGGTTCCCGTTCTTTTTTGGATTCGCTCTCTCCATTTTCTGCGTTTGAGCTGTCTTTGAGCACGGATGATCCACTTTCTAGCTTCCTTTTGCCATCTTGTCACTAACGTTTTGCTTATCTTTTTCAGCTTCCGCGAATAGACCCCATAATACCGGAGTACTGGATGGTTTTAAAATGTTCATCCGGAATATGACGGATTCACTCTGGTCATAAATTCTTCTACCGTCACTTGTTCCGTTTTCTCTTCCCCACTTGTTTTGTCGTAATAGCTGAATACCACGTACTCTCCGTCACAGGACTGGATTCGTTTTAATGCAATGGCCGGTCGCTTGATATAACGGCCGATGTAGCCTAGCTGCTTCTGTACTTTCCCTTTTTGCTTCGGGGCATGCACATAAAAGCCTTCTACATTCGCGGAATAGGCTTGCTGTAGTCTAGACTGTACCCGTTTCTTTTCTTCTGCGTTCAAACTTTTTCGAATGAGCTTTAACACCACCGTTTGCCACTGTTTTCGAAGCATTTCAAACGGCACGTAATCATACGTTCTATTCTCCGCTTTCCTTCATTCCACCCATCGTCACCAAAATATGCACATGAGGATTGAAATTTAACCGTGAGCCAAACGTATGTAGTCCTGCAATAATTCCAGGCGTAAAATATTCTTTGATGATTCCTACCGCCTCGTCCATAAATCCTTTCAGCATTTTTCGATGCAGCAAAAAGATGCTCCACAGCCCCTCATCTATGGTAAATACCACGTAGCGATGGTTGACTTGGAATACATCTTCCATGATCATCCGACTCCACTCTTTGGTTAGCTTCGCTTACCCCAAAACATATAAATTCTTATTTATTAAAAGAGCTGCCCGAAGGCAGCTCATGGATAACTTGTTATGAGAATATTGTTCATGGAAAATCTAGAATTAGACTGACCCCATAGAAGAAGCAGCATGAGCCAAAGTTTCCCCTCTATTTCCCATTGACCAAAAAACTAAATAGGCCCTCCAAGATAAACTTAACCGACCTTCTCATTTTTTTTCGACTTGCATGTTCCATCTATGGTTTAATGCTTGCTTTTGTTGCAAACCACTTTCCAGATTTTAATTTTAGTGATAGGCTGACAGGTTCTCTAAATGCAAGATCATCATTTGTATATTCTTGAGTTACAAACGCTCTTGATACAAAGAAGAAATGCAACGGAAATACAAAACCGATATGATGTAAGCTTTTATTATATTTAAAGCTATCTGCTGTCATTCCACGTTCGACTGGATTAATATTTTTAAATGCTGAGCTATTCATGTACTTGATATCGGCATTCCCCTTCGTGGCCTCTTCTAGAATAATTCTAGTATCATGTGCGACCCATGCACCAAACGAGATATATGCAATAACAAATAAAAGAACAAATGAAAGGAATAACTTCATTTTATTTTTCATTAGTAATTTCTCCCTCAGGCATACAGAATTAATAAAACAATGGTACAATCTAGAGATTGTACCATTGTTAGCGTTATTTTTCTACAAAATGTGTGTGAAATATGGAATGACACTATCCGGTGTGTTAATGATATAGAAATCCCACGTTACATTTTTTCGATTAGTCGTGTGGTATGAAACCAGTGGTGTAGAGGGTGTGTCTCGGTTTGTGATTACCGCTGTGTGGTTCATAGTATAATCAGAACCTTTGTCATAAGAAATTATATCGCCCTCGTATAAATATTCTGGTCCCGGCTTCCCATAGCCATGGATGGTGTCTGCACTTCTAATTAATTTGAAGAAGGAATCAGCCTGAACCCAGGGTACAGCGTAAAGCCATTGTCCCGCTGCTCCGGTGTTCATCCACCAGTTGGGCATACCTTCATAAGGTTCTACTATTTTTTGCTTTGGAATTCCTCCGGCATTAAGTGCTTGAGACGCAAAATTTGTGCAATCATTATCGAAAGTCCAGTATTGCGAGTTATTATTGATAGCATAAATAAGTGCATATGCTTTTGCTTGTGTTCTATCAAATGTATAGGAAGCTGCGGGTGATACTATTGAAGATGGTGTGGAATCTAAATGATCTGAAGATTCTTCACGCGTTGTATCTATACCTACTTTCTCTGAATATGATAGCTCCTGTTCTACCTGTGCCTGTTCATTTTTTTTAGTTGAATACTTTTCAAGGTTGTTTATTGCCTTCTTCACCAATTCATCACCAGTTATCGCGCTTTTTGGAAAGGTTGACCTAGTAACTACTTTGGTATCATCAGATATGGTAAAAGTAACCATATCCTTCAAAGCAGTATCTTCATCCGAACCTTCCCAAATAATAGTCTGTGTTAGTTCTCCTGCAATGATAGTATTGTTTCCTTTATTCTCGCTGGATGTCTGTTTAAAATCCATTTTAAAGTCTTTTAACACTCGTCCTGTTGTTTCCTCCATCACTCTAATGATATTTAACGCTTCATCATATAGGTAATCCAATTCAGGGGAAGTAGCCAGAATTCCAGTCAATAATATTTTTTTGGAGATCATGAAATTACTCTTTTTCGGTTTTTTTGGAATATTAATACTATTAATATTCCGATTTCCATAATATCAGATTTAACATATAAAACAAATGATACTATTTAGCTGTATTTTTTTCACATAGATAGAAAGTCACAGTTAATAAATGGTAATACTTTACCATTTCCAAATATCTTAAGACTTGGATTATATAAGCTCAAATTTCATATTGAGCTGACAAATGAAAAGAAAGCTTCAGACCAGATGAATCAGCCTGAAGCTTTCTTTGTTTCGTTTATTGCGTTTTACTTAACTGTAGCAAACAGCATACACTTTAGCTGTAACGAAGTTTACTGCCTGGCTAGCAGGGTGAGCAGCCCAAAATACATCAATTGCATTTCGAATGCGTAATGTAAGAATATCTAAAAAGTAAAGTACTTGGCGCCATTTCTGGCGCCTGTATTGCTCTCCCTACCAAGGCGTTTCCGTTTTGTGTTCAATCACTTTCAATACTTTGGGTTCAAGAATCCGTTTCAATTGTTCCAGCGTACGATCGTCATGAGTAGCTCCACCATGCGGATCGGCTTGGATTTGTTTTTTTGCCTGCGTAGTTGCGATTATGTCCATGACTTGTTGTTTGGAAATCTTTTTAGATGCTGCGATCTCGACGACAGATGCCCCCTTTGCCAATTCTTGTTTCAAGTCTGCTGGACTCATGTGAAGTAAAGAAAAGAGCTTTTCATCGTTTAAAAAGGCATCCGCAGTATAGTCAGACTTGCCGTTTGTCGTGAAAAAGCCTTCCACGGACGGAGCTGGGCCGCCTCCGATTAGAGAAACGCTGATCGTATTCCCTTGAACCAATGCCTGATAAAACGGCGTGGTTGATCCCTTTTCGGTGTAGTTCAATATAAACGTTTTTTGGTCCGGTTTCTGCATCGGCTCCATGTTACATTCGTACTTACTGGAGCTACCGTACAGTTTGTTAATGAGATCATCTACTTTCGATTTGATTTCTTGATTGGTTAAGGAGATGACCGGTTTCTCCTGAGGCTCCCAATTCTCTTGGTTCACATGTTCGATTTCACCCGTGATACCGTTCAAATCAAGTCGGATCTTTTTGCCGTGAGCTCCCTTTTCCTGCAGCACGATGCTTGTTTGAATGGCTCTTCCCTGACTTGCATTCGCGGGGTCTCCTCCAATCTGGCTGGCGTCGATGATTTCAAACGACTTGGTTTCCGGATAAGAGCGATACAACTTTTCAAGCGCTGCTTGGCCAACCGCATCCATCTTGACTTGTTTGGCTGTCATCGGTGTTCTCGTAATCAATTCAATCAGGGGAGGGGCCGCGAATGCCGCGGTTGGAATCATAATTACTGCAGCAACGATGCTGCCGATCAATCGTTTTTTCATCGTTTTTCTGCTCCTTTGCCGTTGTACGTATTGAGAATAGGATTGTTCGATTCGTTTGGAAACAGCCGGGGGACATTCCATGGTCTCTGCCTCTTGGTGCAGGTACTCGCGGATTTGACTTTCATTAGGCATTGTTCTTTTCCTTCCTTTCCAACGGGAGATTTCCCAATTGTTTTCGAAGCAGCTGCAGGCCGGCATGGTATCTGGACTTGACTGTACCGAGCGGAATATTGAGTAATGTTGCAATCTCCGCCAGCGTATAGTCGTGGTAAAAGCGGAGGATGATCACCGTTCGCTGTTTATCGGTCAGCTTGTGCATGGCCCCCGATATCTCAGGGGCTGTCCCATCCGTCCTCACCGTGGGCTGATCCCAATGATGCTCTTCCCGGGAAAAGACACGGATACGTTCGAAAATTCGGAATCTCCTCCAGCTTTTCACCCGGAATCTTTGCACTTGTCGGATGACCAAGCCGTGCAGCCAGAAGTGGAAAGAACGATTGGGATCGTAGTTGGGAAGCGAGGTCCACATTTGCATGTAGATCTCATTCATAATATCTTCGCGATCCTGCGGATGATCCACCAGAAAAGAGACGGTCCGGTAGACATCCTTATAGGTGGCATCATACAACGTATGAAACGCCTGCTGATCTCCTTCGATCATTTTTGTGAGCACGTGGTACATAGATTCACTTTGCATTCAGAGGGCCCTCCTGAGTAAGCAGCTTACACCCTATATTGTCGCTCGATGGAAAAAAGGTTCGTTTTTTTTCAACAATTGATTTCATGTGATTATCTTATCCTGGCCACTACTATAAGTATAAAAACTTATATTATAAGCATGCTTTTTGATACGCAAAAAAGGAGTTGCCTTTCGGCAGCTCCTAGCTGAATACAATACATAAATAACAGATGAGTTCAAGCCAGAAATAAAATTAACTGCCAAAGAGAGAGTTCCAAATAACGGGTAAAACACTTTAGTCGAGTACAGGGTAGATGAATGGTAGATGAGAGGGGGTCCTATGAAAAAAAGCGCAGCCCCCGAAACCCCGGGAAACCGCGCCATGATTAAACTATTAAGGATGCTGGTGAAGGGAATTGAACCCCCGGCCTACGCATTACGAGTGCGTTGCTCTACCCCTGAGCTACACCAGCTTACAGCATTTTCCGTCAAACAAAATACATTATACATCGTCTGGAGAAAAACGCAACCCTTTCTCTCACAGCCCCTCACGATATCTGCTGTGGCACGTATTTACTGAACGAATCAGGAAACGGTTACAGCATTCCCCGCTTGCGGAAGTAATCCAGCGCCAGCCGGGCGCTCTCCAGTGACGAAGTAGCGAAAACCTCCTGCTCCACGATGTAGTGCTGAATTCCAGCTTCATCCGCAGCCTTGAAGACACTATCGAAGTCTACTTGACCTTCTCCGAGATCAGTTTCCTCATGGCCTGCGCCGAAATCCTTGATATGGACCAGCGGCACGCGTCCGGCATAGCGGGAGATATACTCTGCCGGTACTGCACCGCCCACATGCACCCAGCCCAAATCAAACTCCGCCACCATATGCTCAGCGGGAATCCGCTCCAGCCAGATGTCGATGACGGCCTGCCCGTTGACCTGCTTGAACTCAAAGTCATGGTTATGGTATCCGTACTTCAGCCCTGCTGCCCGTACCAGCTCGGAAGCCTTTTCAAAAAATGGAATCAGAGAAAGCACGTCGTCCAGCGCCGGATGCTGTGGAAGCGGAGCTGAAGGCGTGATGAGATACTCCAGCCCAACCTCCCGGGCATATTCGATCTCTCTGGATAATGCCGACTGCATATTCTCCAGACTGCTGAAATCCAGCCCGATATGCGCTGAGGGGGCCGACAGTCCAAGCTCATCCAGCGTTTTGCGCAGTTCTGCAGCCGACACGCCAAAATATCCGGCAAACTCCACCGACTTGTAGCCGATTTCCGCCACCTTGCGCAGCGTTCCCAGAAAATCCTTCTCAGCGCTGTCCCGCAACGTGTACATCTGTATACCGATCTGCTGTTTGATTGCCGCCATTAAACATCCGCTCCTTGTCGCTGTAATTGTTAATCTGAATTAATCCGCCTGCAGCTTGCGTTCCACCGATTCCAGCTTGCTGCGGCTTGTGGACGGCTTGTCCCGCCGGTCATCAATCTTGAGCGAGGTGGACACCCGCTGTGCTCCGGCAGCAAAAGGAGACTCGTGCAGCGCTTCGACAGCCGCCAGAATCCGCGCCAGCGGACCTTCGATAATGGTGCCCATGGATGTCAGCTCGTAGGTAATGCCTTCCACCGTCTCCAGTACACGCTGCATGTCAGCCACATAGCTGCTGAGGCTGGTGCTGCCTGTACCAATCGGAATTACGGTTACTTCGCCAATCGCCATCCTGAAATCCCTCCTATATAAGCTTCGTTGCATAAGCCTCTGGTCCCTTCTATTGTAGCAACTCCCGCCGCCCCTCACAAATCTCCTAAAGTCCTACTATATTCGGGACACACGAACGGACACGGAAAAAGGCCGTAAAAGAAAGGTTGGAAAATTCCGGAACCTTTGTGGCGGATTTCGGACAATTTTTGAATCGGATTCGGCATAATTTGCCTCCATGCTGTGGATTACCTGTGGACGAATTGTGGACGAACACCGGGTTATCTGTGGATGGGCTGTGGATCATCTGTGAGTAAACGGGCGGATTCCGCACCGGGCGCGGGTTCGCAAAAAAATGTTTACAAACACAAGATATTGGGTTATTTTTATCTAGCGACAACAAAATATAGTGGAAACAGGTGCTTTGCTCTCCCAGGAGAGTTAAAGCTTAATAGGGAAGCGCGGTGCAAATCCGCTGTGGTCCCGCCACTGTAACCGGATGCCCCGCAGGCTTCCAGAAGCCCTGCGGAGCAGTATCCTGAGGCTCACGCCACTGAGGGGCAGCTCCCCTTGGGAAGGCGCCCCGGATTCATCGGAAGCCAGGAGACCTGCCTGTTTCCGGGCACCATTATTTATGCCTGCGAGGAACAGGAGAGGTGTCCGCATGCGGCCTGCATAAGCAGATTTAGTCTTCCCTATGCCAGGGAGCCAAGGCTGCCGATACCTGAACGCGATAAGCCTTATCGCGTTCAGGTATCGGCTTCTGCGGGAAAGCATATTTCCATGGAGACCATCCGCAAACAACCGGCTTCGGCTGTTTGCGCTACGCATCCGGGCATTTTTCGCCTTCCTCGGCGGGAAATGCCTTTTTATTACAATCAGAATATGTTTCATATATGGAGAGGAGAGCTAGACAATGACGCTGCTGGAGAAACGGTACAACGGTGGACAAGCTGCACAGGAGGTTCTTTTAGAGGAAGTGATCCATTTGGGGCGCGATATTATCGACAGCCGGGATTTGGATCTGCTGCGCGAGAATGCGAATTTGAACGGTGAGAGCTTTTCCGGCAAAATGAGCAAGTTCGGCAGTGAGTATTCCAAGTGGTATGCCCGCAACTTCACGATGCCGCCGCAGCTCGTGCAGGCTACCCTCGATAATGTGGTGTATGTCCACGATCTGGACCAATACGCGATCGGAACCACCAACTGCATCTTTATCCCGTTCGAGCGGCTTCTCCGCGAAGGCTTCAACACCGGCAACGGCAGTGTACGCCCTCCCAACTCAATTATGACTGCGATGTCGCTGGTGGCGATTATTTTCCAGTCACAGCAGAATGCCCAATACGGCGGCGTCTCCGCCAACAAACTGGATTATGATCTGGCTCCATATGTGACCAAGTCCTTCGCCAAGCTGTTCCGCAAGGGACTGGAGTATTTCGAAGAAGGCACAACCGGAGAGATCACCGGGGAAGTCACTATGAGCCGCAGCGATCTGGCGGAGCAGTATCCGCGGGCCTTCCGCTTTGCGCTGAAGGAGACGGAAAGCGAAACGCTTCAGGCAGCAGAGAGCATGATACATAACCTTAATACCATGTCCAGCCGGTCGGGCGGACAGATTCCTTTTACCAGCATCAACTATGGTACCTGTACCTCACCGGAGGGGCAGCTGGTCATCAGCTCGCTGCTGACCGCCACGATGAACGGTCTGGGCAGCGGCGAAACGCCGGTGTTCCCGATCCAGATCTTCAAATGCAAGCAGGGCGTGAACCAGCAGCAGGGCGATCCGAACTACGGGCTGTTCCTCAAGGCGGCGGAATGCTCGGCCCGCAGATTATATCCGAACTTCGCCAATTTGGATGCGCCGCTCAATCTGCAATATTACGATCCGGCTGATCCGGATACCGAATTTGCCACTATGGGCTGCCGCACCCGGGTGCTGGGCGACCGCTTCGGACGCAACCACTGCTCCGGCAAAGGCAACCTGTCCTTCAATACGCTCAATCTGGTGCGGCTGGGACTGGCATACGGCATCGCCACAGGACGCCGCCTTGCCGCCGACGAACAAGGCTTCTATGACGATCTGAACCATTACATGGACATCGCTCTGGAAGGGCTGCTCCACCGCTTCCGCATCCAGGCTTCCCAGAAGGCCAAAGCTTCCGATTTCATGATGCGCGAAGGCGTTTGGGAAGGCGGCGAAGCGCTCGCTCCAGAAGACAGTGTAGGCGAGCTGCTGAAGCACGGCAGCCTGTCAATTGGCTTCATCGGCATGGCGGAATGCATGAAGGCCATGTACGGCAAGCATCACGGCGAGGACATGGAGATCCACGCCAAAGCGCTGGCGATTGTCCGCCACATGCGGGAATACTGCGACCGCAAGAGTGAGGAGCTGAACCTCAACATCACGCTGTTCGCCACACCGGCTGAAGGCCTGTCCGGTAAGTTCACCAAGGTGGACCGCAAGGTGATCGGCTCAATTCCGGGCGTCACCGACCGTGAATATTATACGAACTCTTTTCATATCCCGGTCTACCATGAGCTGAGCGCCGCACAGAAAATCAGCCTGGAAGCGCCGTTCCACGAATACTGCAACGCCGGCGCGATCTCTTATGTGGAGCTGAACGGCAATGCCCGCAGCAACCCGGCGGCTTTTGTGAAGATCATCCGTTATGCGCTGGAGCAGAAGGTCAGCTACTTCAGCATCAACCATCCGATAGACCGCTGCTCGGACTGCGGCTACGAAGGCGTAATTGGCACGAACTGCCCTTCCTGCGGCGCGCATGAGAAGGATGTGCATATCCGCCGCCTGCGCCGGGTAACCGGCTATCTGACCGGCGACTACCAGACCCGCTTCAATGCCGCCAAACAAGCCGAAGTAAGGGACCGCGTTAAGCATCTATGAATATATGCGGCTACTACCCGGAATCGATCAACGAAGGAGAGGGCATGCGGGCCGTCCTCTTCCTCAGCGGCTGCCGTCACCGCTGCCCGGGCTGCTTCAATCCGAAGACCTGGAATTTCAATTATGGCGAGCCGTTCACCTTGGAGCGCCAGCGGGAGATTATCGCCGAGATGGCGGCGAATCCGCTGCTGGACGGACTGACGCTGGCGGGCGGCGACCCTTTTTTCTCGGCAGAGGAGGCTGCGGGCTTCATACAGGAGCTGCGCAGCGTGCTGCCGGACTATTCCGTCTGGATTTACACCGGTTATACGTATGAGGAGCTTACAGCGGCTCCCGGCTCACCCGAATGGAACCTGCTGGCCTTGTGCCAGGTCGTGATTGATGGACGTTTTGTGGAAGAACTCAAGGATACCACTCTCCCCTACCGGGGAAGCAGCAACCAGCGGATTATCGATATTCAGGCCAGCCTTGCCGGTACGGAAATCGTACATTGGCAGCCGGCTGACTTATAAATTGGGCAACTATACAAAGAGCAGGCCATGCCTTGGTGCGGGCCGCTCTCTGCGCTTATATACTTCAATTTTTGATATTGAAAATTAAACCCAAAAACGAAAGGATGTATGAACTATGCCACAGCTCGTAGTGAAACCCGACAACCGCCAGTTGGCTTTTGATGAAATCCGTCTCTCCGTGTACGCCGACCGTATCCTGAAAGGCCTGGATCAGCTAAGCAAAGAAACCCTGCTGCGCGGTGTGCAGTCCAAGCTGCGCCGTGAAGAGGTCAGCGGAGAAGAGATCAGCAATGCCTTCACGATGAGTGCGCTTGAACTGGTTACCAAAGAAGAGCCGGATTGGAAGTTCGCCGCTGCGCGTTCCCTGCTGACCTCCCTGTACAAAAAAGCTGCCGTCAACCGCCGCTACAAGGCTTACCCGGAAGAGCCTTATGGCGAGTTGTATCCGCTGATTACCGATCTGGTGAAAAAAGGCATCTACCGCGAAGAGCTGCTCTCCCACTATACCAAGGAGCAGATTGAGGAGCTGGGCAGCTGCATCGATCACACGCGCGACCTGCTGTTCGATTATATCGGCCTCTTGACCCTTTCGGACCGCTATCTGGCTCATGATTTTGACGGGCGTGTCATGGAGCTGCCGCAGGAGCGTTATATGGTTATCGCCATGTTCCTCATGCATACAGAGCCTGAAGAGAAACGTCTGGAGCTGGTAAAAGAGGCCTACTGGGCCATGAGCAACATTTATATGACTGCTGCCACCCCTACTATGTCCAATGCGGGCAAAAAGGTCGCCGGACAGCTCTCCAGCTGCTTCATCGACACCGTGGATGACTCGCTCGAAGGCATCTTCGACTCCAATACCGATGTGGCCCGGCTCAGCAAAATGGGCGGAGGCATCGGTGTCTACCTCGGCAAGGTGCGGGCCCGCGGCTCCGATATCCGCGGCCACAAGAACACCAGCTCCGGCGTTATCCCGTGGATCCGCCAGCTGAACAATACCGCGGTCAGCGTCGATCAGCTCGGCACGCGCAAAGGCGCCGTCGCCGTCTACCTCGACGTCTTCCATAAAGACATTCTCGCCTTCCTCGACCTCAAGCTGAACAACGGGGACGAGCGGATGCGCGCGCATGACGTATTCCACGGCGTCTGCCTGCCCGATCTGTTCATGGAGGCTGTGGAAGCACGGGGACACTGGAATCTCTTTTGCCCGCATGAAGTGAAGAAGGTGATGGGCTGGAAAGATGCCAAAGGACGCGCGCTGGGTCTGGAGGATTTCTATGATGAACAGCTGGGACAAGGCTCATTCCGGGAAAAGTATGCCGAAGCCACCGCCAATCTGGAGCTTTCCCGCATCACGGTTCCGGCCATCGACATCATGAAGCGGATTATGAAATCCCAGCTTGAAACCGGCACGCCATATATGTTCTACCGCGATACGGTCAACCGTTCCAACCCGAACCGTCACCAGGGAATGGTATTCTCCTCCAACCTGTGCACAGAAATTATGCAGAACCAGTCGGCAACGGTTATTGAGAGTGAAGAGCTGGTTACGAAGGACGGCCAGACCCGGATCGTGATCTCGAAGGTTCCCGGCGACTTTGTTGTCTGCAATCTGAATTCCATCCACCTGGCCCGTGCTATTCCGGCAGGCGTGCTGGAGCGGCTGGTGCCGATTCAGGTCCGCATGCTCGACAACGTCATCGATATCAACAATATTGAAGTGCTGCAGGCGCAGTACACGAACAGCCAATACCGTGCGGTGGGCCTCGGCACCTTCGGCCTGCATCACCTGCTGGCACTGGAGGGCATCCGCTGGGAGTCCGATGAAGCCGTGGAATACAACAACCATCTGTATGAGCATATCAACTATCTGGTAGTGCGCTCCAGCATGGAGCTGGCCCGCGAGAAGGGCCGCTATCCGAAGTTCGCCGGTTCCGACTGGGATACCGGTGCTTACTTCACCTCGCGCGGCTATACCAGCGGCGAACAGGAAGGCAAATACGTGACCACCGAACAGTGGCGTGAGCTGCAGGAGCAAGTGGCTGCGGACGGCGTGCGCAACGCCTGGATGTTCGCGATTGCCCCGAACGGCTCGACCTCGATCATCGCCGGCTCCACAGCCAGCATCGATCCGCTGTATGAGCTGCTCTCCTATGAGGAGAAAACCACCTATAAGATCGCCAATCCGGCACCGGATCTGTCCGAGAAGACGATCTGGTACTACAAAACGGCGTTCCTGATCGACCAGAACTGGTCCATCCGCATGGCCTCGGCCCGCCAGCGCCATGTTGACCAGGGCCAGAGCTTTAACCTGTACGTGACGCCGGACATCAAGGCCACCGATTTCCTGAACCTGCACCTGAACGCCTGGAAGGGCGGATTGAAGTCGACGTATTATGTGCGGAGCCGTGCCTTAACAATAGAAGAGTGTGAGTCTTGCGCGAGCTAATTGTCTTCGTGCCTTGAATAGAAAAACGGTGATGTATTCGTCACTACGAGGAATGTTTGGGCTTCCGGCCGCTGTTGTCATCAGATGTCTCGATTGTATACCGCCTTTAGCGGTTGACATCCGATGACAAAGGCGGTCGCTATCGCTCCTCCAGCTCCAAACTTCCTCTCCGTGTCTCAATCACCATCTTTCTATTGGCAAAACACTGCATAAGATTAGCTGCCCAAAATACAGGAGGGAAACAAAATGCAACTGCAAAAGATTTTTAATACCGAAGCCCCGAACCAATCCACCCGCATCATCGACGGGGAATGCTCAGGGATTCTGAACTGGAACGATATCCGTATGCCGCACATGTACAAGCTGTACAAGGTGCTGCTGCTGAACCACTGGATCGCCGATGAAATCCCGATGTCGAAGGATGCGCAGCAGTTCCCGCTGCTGGAAGCGGAAGAACAGCGCGTGTTCAAAATCAACATCGCTCTGCTGGCGGTGCTCGATTCCATGCAGACGATGTTCGTCGGCGATGTGAAGCGTTATTTTACCGACTCTTCTCTGGAGGCGATTTCGGCGATCATCGGCCAGCAGGAGGTTGTGCACAACCAGTCCTACTCCTACGTCCTTTCTTCCATTGTTTCGGAGAGCGAGCAGAAAGAGATTTTTGAATACTGGAAGCATGATCCGGTGCTGCTGGAGCGCAACCAGTTCATCTCGGACATTTATCAGGAGTTCCGCGATGCGCCGTCCAAGGAGACTTTTTTCCGGGCGATGGTGGCTGATTTGATTCTGGAGGGAATTTTCTTCTACAGCACATTTGCCTTCTTCTATAACCTGGCCCGTGACCAGAAAATGATGGCGACCAGCCAGATGATCTCCTACATTCAGCGTGACGAGAATCAGCACTGCTACTTCTTCGCCGAAGTGTTCAAGCAGCTGCTGGTGGATTTCCCTGAGCTGAATACCAAAGAAAATATGGATTATGTCTACCGCACCATCGACCGCGCTGTAGAACTCGAAACGAATTGGGGCTATTACACGCTGACCAACGTGCGCGGCATTGATATGAACGAGCTGAGCGATTACATCAAATACACGGCCAACAAGCGTCTGACCCTTATGGGTCTGGAAAAAGCCTACAGCGGCGTAGATGTCAACTGCATGCCATGGATCAAGCCTTTCTCCGACGAAGCGCTGAACGCGACCAAAACCGACTTTTTCGAAGCCAAGTCCCGTAACTACGGCAAGGTTGGCGACGATAATGGGTTCGATGATTTGTAAGGAGCTGTGATGGTTGGAACGTGCATGAAGCCTGGCCGGCATGTAAAAGAAGGCTGCGGGACTGACGCCCGCAGTCTATTGCACAAAATGAAGCTGATCCGCCTGGTTCCAGATCTGTTCCAGCCTAAAAGACAATATGTTGCATTTCCCGTAATTTTATGGAATTTCCTGCAGCAGATTCATCCGGTTCCAGCATAGAAAAAGCAATCTGTTGCATTTCGTACAGCAGATCGGCCCAATTCCGGCATAAGAAAGCGATCTGTTGCATTTCGTGCAGCAGATTTTCGCCAAAAGGCACTTTTAAGGCGTATCCTCTACATTCTGCTGCACAAAGTACAATTGAATTGACTTCCAGCGCTCCCGGAGGAAATTCTGCTGCACAGAATGCAATAGAACTAATTAGTGCGGATCCAAGCTGGACTTTGATGTTGAGGCAGAAGATCCGCAGAGCCAATTTAAGGCCCCAGACTCTGCACTTCAATTCGCTCACTTCAAACCACATATAAATCCTTACATTTACCAAAAGCCCCTTACCGCCGGAATCCCGGCAGTAAAGGGCTTTTCTGATGCTATCGCTGGTCCATGGAAGCTGCGCAGCGTACAGCAGCGCCTACTGTTTCTGTTGGCCTGCTCTACAGAGTCCAAACAGCACCGTCTACTGCTGGTTACCGCCGGAACACTCCCGTTAAATGTATGCAACTGGGAGCCAAACAACCTTAGGCGCCGCTTCTTAACTTGCTACTCTGCAGATTTACGCGCTGCCTTGTGCAATGTCTCTTCCGCCAGCTCCGCAAGGACGCTGTCCAGGCGCAGCTTGAGTTCGTCGGCCAGTTCGACGACACCCTGATCATTACGCACAGCCTGGGAATCCACTGCGTACACGCCGCCCAGAATATGGCGCGCCCCCAATACGGACAATACCGGCTTAAGTGCATATTCAATGGTAAGCAGATGTGCCAGACTGCCGCCCATAAAGAGGGGAAGCAGGATTTTGCCGGCCAGCCCTTTTTCCGGGATCAGATCCAGGAAGGTCTTTAAGACCCCCGTATAAGAAGCTTTGTATACCGGGCTGACCACGATTACTGCATCGGCTTCAGCTACAAGGCCGTTAGCCTTGACGATGGCTTCACTTTCGAATTTGGTATGGATCAGATCTTCGGCCGGAAGTTCGGCCACATTGATCCGCTCCACTTCGAAGCCACGCCCGCGCAAATTGGCCTCCGCATATTCAATGACTGCATTCACCCGCGAGACCAGGGATGGTGTTCCGTTGATGACAACTATTTTAGCCACTTTTCCACCTCTTCCGTTCGTTATCCACATTACGCTCCCGCCGCTTCTACGGCAAAAATCCTTTAAATTAGTAATAATCCTAGCAGAGCGCAGGGATTATTGTCAAACGTATCCTGCCCCTTGCACCCGGCAGCATCCTAAGCTATAATAAGCGGCAATACTACATCCCGATCAGGCCAATGAGCGGCATCCAACCGTGAGGCGTCTGCGACCGGAGCAATTCTGTTGTTCCCTAAGTTTACCGGGTTTCGCCCGTTACCGCGAAGACCAAAGAGGGCCTTGTCCTGCTGTGATTTCAGAGGATTCGGTCAACCTGGGTGGCACCGCGAGCTGACGCTCCTCGTCCCATGGATGAGGGCGTTTTTTGTATTTTTATAGGACAAAAAAGGAGCGAAGCGGCATGCTGGACATGAACTGGATCAGGGACAATGAGGAGCTTGTAAGAAACACGGCGCAGTGGAAAAAGGTGGACTTCCCGCTGGAGAATCTGCTGGAATGGGACGATAAACGGCGGGAGCTGCGCCGGGAAACCGAGCGGCGGCGTGCGGAACGCAATGGGCTGACGAAGGAGATCGAGCGCCTGCTCCGCCAGGGAGAGGCCGGGGCCGGAGAAACAGCCAAGGCGCAGGTGCGCGAGATTAACGCTCAGCTAACGAAGCTGGAGGCGGATCTCACCGAAGCAGAGCAGCGCTGCGGTGAGCTGCTGCTGCTTGCGCCAAATCCCGTATCGGCAGATACGCCGATTGGCGCGGATGACAGCGGGAACGTGGAGCTGCGGCGAAGCGGCCGGCTGCCGGACTTCGGCTTCACGCCGCGCGATCATGTGGAGCTGGGCGAGCTTCACAGCATCATCGATATTCCGCGCGGCGTCAAAGCCGGAGGACCGCGCAGCTACGTGCTGAAGGGCGCGGGGCTGTACCTGCACCTCGCCGTGCAGCGGCTGGCGCTGGATGTGCTGGCAGAGCGCGGCTTCACCGTGATGGACGTGCCGGTTATTGTCCGCCCGGAGGCGCTGGAGCGGACCGGGTTTTTCCCGGGAGGGATGGACCAGACCTATGAGCTGAACGGAGAAAAGCGCTGGCTGGCCGGAACCTCGGAGGTATCGCTCGTCTCGCTCTACAGCGACGAAATCGTCGAGGCAGATACGCCGCTGCGGCTGGCCGGAATGTCGGCCTGCTTCCGCCGCGAGGTCGGCTCGGCAGGCCGTGATGTGCGCGGCCTGTACCGGGTGCACCAGTTCTCGAAGATTGAACAGGTTGTAATCTGCAAGAATGACCCGGCAGTCTCGGAGCAGCTGCTGCAGGAGATTCTGGCGAATGCGGAGCAGATTCTCCAGCTGCTGGAGCTGCCCTACCGCGTAGTAGCCGTCTGCAGCGGGGATATGGCGCTGAAGACCCACAAGCAATACGACATTGAGACCTGGATGCCCAGCCGGGGCGCCTACGGGGAGACCCATTCGGCTTCGAATCTGCTGGATTTCCAGGCCCGCCGTTCAGGCATCCGCTTCCGCGACGAGAACGGCCGGCTGCACTATTGCCACACCCTGAACAATACCGCAGTGGCCACGCCGCGGATTCTGATTCCGCTGCTGGAGAACCACCAGCAGGAGGATGGTTCGATCTATATTCCGCAGGCGCTGCGCAAGTATATGGACGGGCAGGAAATTCTTCACGCTGCGGTGACCGCTGCGGAGTAATTGACCGGTTAAGATTAAGACATCTGACACACAGATAACCTTTCATATATCCTCACAGAAAGCTATAAAACTATGAATTTGCCTATTCAGCCGCTGCTTCGGCCTGTTCAGGAGAAATTCATAGTTTTTTTGTGCAACATGACAAATTTCCTTGTAAATTGATGTTAATCAGCCATTGTTTACTATATATTTACGTTAGACAATCTCTCATTTAATCTGCAAATGATAGATTGGGAGAAGGCTACAACAATATCGTATCTAGAGAGGAGAAGATTGTATCAAATGAACATTCCCTCAAGGCGAACAAAATGGTGGTCGGCAGCGCTTTCATTTGTGTTGATTACCGGTATGGCCCTGCCTGCAGCCCGAACGGCTTCAGCGGCAGCGGATAACAGCACTCCCGTGATCTCCCAGGTGTATGGCGGCGGAGGCAACACCGGAGCCAAGTACAAAAATGACTTCATCGAGCTGTACAACCCTACGGATACAGATATTGATTTGACCGGCTGGAAAGTGAGGTACGCTTCTGCCTCAGGCACTTTTAGTGATAACGCCAAATTCTTCACCCCACTCAGCGGAAGTATTCCTGCTGGCGGGTATTTTCTGATTCAGGAAGCCGCCGGCACCGGAGGTACTGATGCTCTTCCGGCTCCCAATTTAATCGCTGAAGGCGATGCCGTTATTGCTATGGGCGGCACGAACGGCAAGGTCGAACTGCTCGATGCTTCCGGAACCCGGGCCGATCTGGTCGGTTACGGATCAGCCAGTGAATATGAAGGCACCCCAGGTATCGAAGGGTCTGGTCCGACCCAACCCCTCTCCAACACCACCGCAGCCGTGCGCAAGTCCTCTTCCCTGCTCCCTGACGGCAACCGCGGACTGGATACGGACCAGAACCTTGCCGATTTCGCGGTACAGGCACCGGACCCTCGCAGCTCCGGTACGGACAGCACCAAGGCTCCGGCAGTCTCTGCATCCATCGCCTCCGGGCAGACGGTGCCCAAGGGCACGAAGCTTTCCCTGAGCACAAGCAGTGTAACGGCAAGCGTATATTATAGCGTGTACGTTAACGGCAGTACCAGTGCTTTGGAAGACTTTGCTTTGTATAATACTCCGATTCTGCTCCAGGATGATACCGTGCAGATTAAAGCTTATTCTGCCGAAGCAGGCAAAACGGACAGCGGCATCTCCCAATTCAGCTATACCACCAAGGAAGCTATCAGCGGACTGACGATTCCCAAGATTCAGGGCACCGTCCAATCCTCGACCTATGCAGGACAGCTCGTGAAGGATGTGGCGGGGATTGTCACATACACGAGCGGCAGCACATTTTACATTCAGACTGCAGCGCCGGACAACGATCCCCGGACCTCTGAGGCGATCATGGTCTACCTGCCGGGCAACAAGGTAAAGGCCGCCGATTCCGTTCTTGTGGATGGATGGGTTAAGGAATATAAAGAAAGCGGATATGCAGATGCCACTGATCTGCTGACCACGGAAATTGCGGCGACCCAGGCAACCGTGTTATCCGGCAACAACCCGCTCCCTGCACCCACGGTTATTGGAACGGGCGGGCGTGTGATTCCGGCTACTACGATTTCTGTAGGGCTAAGCAAAGAGCTTGACCCGGCCAAATATGCGCTCGATTTCTATGAGAGTCTGGAGGGGATGCGCGTTCAGCTCAACACCCCGAAGATTATCGGGCCTTATGATCATGAAATTCCGGTTACTGTGAACAACGGCGCCAGTACAACCGAAGTTTCTTCACCTGCGGGCGGTCTGGTACTTACTGGAGCGGATTTCAATCCCCAGCGTGTTCTGATCGCTGCCCAGCCGAGCGCTCCAGTTCGGACAGGACAGGTATTTAAAGGAAACATCACCGGTGTTCTCGGTTATGACTACGGCAATTTCAAGGTGCATCCGGAAGGCGCTCTGCCGGAGGTCGACAAAGGAACTTCTATTGAGCGGGAGACGACCCCTTTGAAAGCCGGAGCTGATAAATTGACGGTAGCTTCCTTTAACGTGGAAAACTTCTCTTTAAAAAGCGGCTCCACCAAAATCGGGAATATCGCCAAGGCCATCGTGACTAATCTGAACACACCGGATATCCTCGGCCTTCTGGAGGTTCAGGACAATGATGGCGCAGACAACACCGGAACCGTTGATGCCACGGACAGCTATAAAGCGCTGATTGATGCCATTAAGCAGCAGGGCGGTCCAACCTATGCTTTTACCGATATTGCTCCTGTGAACAATATGGACGGCGGTGCGCCGGGCGGGAATATCCGTGCCGGATTCATCTACAACACTGAACGCGTGCAGCTGGCGGAAGGTACTAAGGGCGATGCCACCACTGCGGTAGCCTATACCAAGGATGGCGGACTCAGCCTGAATCCGGGGCGCATTGATCCGGCCAATCCCGCGTTCTTCAATTCCCGCAAGCCGCTTGCAGCGGAATTTATCTTCAATAATCAAAAGGTAGTGGTCATTGCCAACCACTTCAACTCCAAGACGGGAGACTCCGCACTTTACGGCGGCATCCAGCCTCCGGTTCTGCCAAGTGAAGCCCAGCGGGCGGAAATTGCGACAGTCGTGAACAGTTTCGTTTCCGGCGTGCTGGCCAAGAATCCCGACGCAAATCTTGTTGTGCTTGGCGATCTGAACGATTTCCAGTTCTCGAATACTTTGAAAATTCTCAAAGGCAGCGCGCTGACTAACCTGGTCGACACCCTGCCGCTGGGAGAGCGTTACTCCTACGTATACCAGGGCAATTCCCAGACGCTGGATCATATGCTGGTCAACAATAAGCTGGCGGCCAGATCGGCACTGGACATTGTGCATATCAATGCCGACTTTGATGAGAAAGAAGGACGCGTGAGCGATCATGATCCGCTGCTGACGCAAATTGATTTTGGCACGGAAAATTTCAACCTGCGTGTCCTGCATACCAACGATACGCATGGCCATCTGGAGAATATCACCAAGCGGACCTCGGCCATCAGCAGTGAACGGACAGGCAACACGGTTCTGCTGGATGCAGGCGATGTTTTCTCCGGAACCCTGTATTTCACACAGTTTAAGGGACAAGCCGACATCGAGTTCATGAACAATATCGGCTATGACGCGATGACGTTCGGCAACCACGAGTTCGATCTGAACAAGGAGCAGCCTGAAGTCCTGAAGAACTTCGTGACCGCCGCCAAATTCCCGTTCGCGAGCGCAAACATTGACTTTACGACAAAGGGAAGCGAACTGGCAGAACTCTATCACAATGCCATCGGCACGCTTGAAACCGACGAGACCAAGAGCACCGCAAAGGACGGTAATATCTATCCTTCTGTCATCAAGGATGTTTATGGTGAAAAGGTCGGCATCTTCGGCCTGACTACTGAGGATACCGTGGGGCTGTCCTCGCCCGGAGATCAAATCAGCTTCAAGGACCATGTGGAAAGTGCCAAAAATACAGTAGCCATGCTGCAAGCGCAGGGCATCAACAAAATTATCGCCGTCACCCACCTTGGCTACACTGTGGATCAGGAATTGGCAAAAGCTGTACCCGGAATTGACATCATCGTGGGCGGACATTCGCATACGAAGATCGATAATCCCCCGACCCCAATCGTCAATGCCGGCACCGGTAAAAATGTGCTGATCGTACAGACCGGTGAATACAGCCAGTTCCTTGGTGAACTGAATGTAACGTTTGACAAAAACGGCGAAATTCTTGCTTATAACGGCAAGCTGCTTGACGTCAATTTGTTCGGTGAGGACAGCAGGGCCAAAGAATTGCTTGCTCCCTATGATGCCAAACTCGCCACCGTACGCAACACCGTCGTCGGCTACTCGGATGTCGATCTTTACACTAACCGCATGATCGACGGCAAGTCCGTCAGAGTTGTACGCCAGGAGGAAACCCCAATCGGCAACATGATTGCTGACAGCATCGCAGACAAAGTCAGAGAGCTGATGCCAAACTTCGTATCGGCAGGCGACCTCGCTTCCATCAAAGGTGTTGTTGCTATCCAGAATGGCGGCGGTATCCGCGCAGCCATCGACAAAGGTGACATTACGATGGGCGAAGTGCTGACCACGCTGCCATTCGGCAACAGTCTGGCCGCTCTCAAAGTAACCGGTGCGGAAATTATCTCCTCCCTGGAGAACTCGGTCAGCGGACTGAGCTCGGATCAGGGCCGGTTTGCACAGGTATCCGGGATGAAATATACGTATGATTCCACGAAGAAACCGGAGATTGTAGACTCGCTGACCGGTCAGGTAACCCAGGCCGGAGAACGTATAGTGTCAGTAGAAATCCGGCAGACGGACGGTTCTTATCTGCCGATTGATCCGCATGCTTACTATCTCCTGTCCACCAACTCCTTCATGGCCGGGGGCGGTGACTTCTACCGCGCACTGGCTGGAGCTAAGGCCGACGGACGGTATTATGAGCTGGGTCTTCCGGATTTTGAGGTTCTTTTATCTTATCTGAAGCTGCACCATCCAATTAACAGCAAGGTTGAGGGCCGGATTACCGATCTGAAGGGCACTACTCCTAGCCCTACACCGACACCTACACCTTCAACTACACCGACACCAACGCCAACTCCGACTAGCCCATCGGGAGGAGGTGGCGGCACACCGGCAACGGCAACGGCAGCACCAACGCCGACGCCTGGCGCAACCGCCTCTGCGCTGGCTCCGCCGCAGGTGACGACGATCACCGCAGCAGATCTGACCAGCAGGCTGGCGGCCCTGCCTGACGGAACCAGTGAGCTGGTGATCCCGCTCACCGCTTCAAGCGGCGGAGCACAAGTGGTGCTTCCGGGCAGCGTGCTTATACAGCAGGCAGCTAAGAATCCTGCTGCCGTCCTTACGTTCACGGTCCCTGGGGGAGCTTCCTATTCACTTCCACTCCGTGTACTGAACGGAACAGCACTGGCAGCTCAACTCGGCACCAGCGACTTCACCATTACCGTGTCCCTGCTGCAGGCAAGTGCTTCAACACTCAGCAGTCTGAATCAGGCTCTTGCGGCCCAGGGCGGCCCGCTTAGCCTGGCTGCACCCGTGATGGAGTTTACAGTTACAGCACAGGCTGGAAGCAGCAGCGTTTCACTGAACAATTTCGGCAGCACCTATGTGAAGCGTACCCTTACTGCACCAGGAGTGCTGAACCCGCAGGGTTCGACCGCTGTTTCGTTTGACCCGGCCACCGGCAAGCTGTCCTTCGTGCCTTCCGTCTTCACCGGTAAGCCTGACGGAACCACCGAAGTTACGATCAAACGTAACAGCAACAGCTTCTACACCGTCGTAAAATCAAGTAAGACGTTCGGAGATATTACCGGACACTGGGCCAAAGCATCCATTGATCTGCTGGCCTCCAAGCTGATTATAACCGGCACGAGCGCCGCAGCCTTCCAGCCATCGCAGATGGTAAGCCGTGCGGAATTCGCCGCACTGATTACCCGCTCGCTCGGGCTTGCGTCCATGAGCAGCGGAACCACCTTCAGTGATGTGGGGGCAAATGCCTGGTATACGGATGCTGTGAAGACAGCCGCCGCCGCAGGCCTCATTACGGGCTATACCGACGGAAGCTTCAAGCCGGCCAGTCCGATTACCCGCCAGGAGATGTCCACAATTATGGCCAAAGCCATGAAGTACACGGGCAAATCCCTGCATGCCGATCCTGCAGCACTGGCCAAATTCAGCGATGTCACCGTCATTCCGGCCTGGTCCCAGGCGGCAATAGCCGAGATTGCTGCTGAAGGCATCATTCAGGGCAGACCGGACGGCTCATTCGCACCGCAGGCGCTGGCTACCCGGGCGGAAGCCGCAACGATGCTAGAGAAGACCCTGAAGTCGCTTCAATTTATCAATTAAAGCTATCAGAGCTTAGAGCCCTGCGAGGCAGGAAGCTCATCGTTAATGGAACAAAACGGCTGCGCCATCCTTCACAGGATAGTGCAGCCGTTTTAGTTTTAAGATTGCTTAAAAATCCTGTAAACTGTGATTGCTAGGATGAGAGGTCCTGTCCCCCTGTCCCCCCTGCTTGGATCTGCTCGGTTCGGTAACAAACTTAAGTGGAAAAAGTAAACCTAAATCTCCCTTATCCCCCTTCCCCGCAAACGTTAGTTGGAAAAAGGGTCACCAACCACCCTATCGCCAAGCATCCTCCGCCCTTATCTGTGTAACTGAAAAGTGGTGTCTTATGTACGAGTGGCCATAGATTTATTTTCCGGAATATGGTTCTACACCCTTGATACCTTCAATTAGTTCGTTTATAATAAAACAAAATTTAGTTCTATATTTATAGAACAAAATATTCAGATCACCGTTAATGGTGGGCTGCTTCGACCAGCATCCGCCGCTGTATATGAATTCAGCCCTTCAGCTCCCCCAACGCCTGCATGGGGCAATCTAAGGAAACGAGGAACGCACATGGATTATAAGGTAGAAGTGGATTTTGCCCCTATGTATGAATGCTTCACCAGTTTAACTGCTTTTCTGGGCAAGCAGAATCATAACGCTCTGGAGTCCGGCAAGCTCTGGGTTAAGGAGGTTCAGAAAAAGTTTACCACAGCCCAGCTTCAGAACATGCAGGAGTTCTCCAGGGAAAATGCCGATTTCACGCTCACCCCATACATATGGAGCTGCCCTGGTGACCGTACAGTATCCGGTTTTCTGGATTGGTTCGACGGCCTCTCTCCGGGAGAACTGTTCGAAATTACCGCACGCTTCGGATCAACGGTTCCGTCCAATCTCACCGATATGCGCAGCCAAGTCTCCCGGGTTCTGCGGGATTGGAATGAACGGTACTTCCGGGAAATCGATCCCGCTATTTTAGACTCGCTGAGCCGGGAGGCAGACTCCAGACGGGCCGGATTAAACAGCACTAATGCTCTGGAGGTCTACGAGCAGGCGACACAGGGGATGCGGCTGTATCCCGGCGAACAATTGAAGCAGATCATACTGATCCCACAGTACCATGCCCGCCCGCTGGTCACCTCTTCGTTATACGATGAATTTGTTTTTACCAGCTATGCTTGTGATGCGCTGCCTCCGGAGGAAGGGCGGCCCGCTCCTTCGCTGCTGCGGCTAACCCGGGCGCTCTCGGACGAGACGCGGCTCTACATTCTCCGTCTGCTGGCCGGGAAGCAGCTGGGCTTCACTGAAATTGTGCGGCAGGTCGGCCTGTCCAAAAGCACGATCCACTACCATCTCATCACGCTGCGTTCGGCCGGATTGGTCATTGTCCATACCAGCGGCAAAAGCGCGTCCTACAGCCTGCGCCTGGATGCCCTGAACAATCTGCCGCAGCAGATTGCCGATTATATGGAGAAGTGAGCAGGAGCAGACGGTTAAGCGCTAAAAGAGCAATCACCCGGATGAGCCGCCGTTTACCACTTAGCCGCTTAGCGGTTATGTCCCCTTTATGGTCTGAGCGCTTGGGCGGGGATACGTGAAAAAGGAGTGAATTCCCTATGCTGAAACGCAGCTATTATGGCTTGCTGTCCACGATTTCCCTGAGCGCTTTCGGAGATGCCTTTGGCCTGCTGGCGATGGAGTGGCTGGTCTACGAGCTGACCGGCTCCAAGCTGGCCATGGGCGCACTGGCACTCAGCTCCGGCATCCCGGAACTGGTGCTGCGCTTAATCGGCTCGCCGCTGTCGGACCGGCTGCACCGCGTGCGCTTCATGGCCTGCCTGGCCGCCGTCCGGCTGCTGGCCATTGCCCTGCCGCTGGGCATGGGCCTCGCCGGCCAGCTCCAGCTCTGGCATTTGTTCGCCGCAGCCGGGCTTAGCGGCGCCTGCGCCGCGCTGTTCATGCCCACGGCGATGGCTGTCATTCCCGGCGTCGCAGACAGCCGGAAGCTGGTGCGCGCCTTCGCCGTCATCGACGGCTGCAAAGGAGCGGCGGCGCTGCTTGGGCCTGCGCTGGCCGGTGTGATCACCGCGTCCAGCGGAGCGCTGCCGGCCCTTGGCATCAATATGCTGTGCTGCACCGCTGCCATTGCCACGCTGCTGTGTCTGCCGAAGCTGCCCAAGCCGGATACAGCTCCAGGCAGCTTTTCCCTGGCTGCATATATGCGTGAAATCGCAGAAGGCTTCACCTTCTACAAGCAGTTCCCGGCAATGTTTACCATTATGCTCATGGCTTCGGTCAGCAATCTGAGCTCCATCGCCGTCTGGACGATGATGGTTCCCTATGTGCGCGAGGTGCTCCACCGCGACGCTGCAGCCATGGGCACGCTCACCACAGCTTCTGCACTGGGAACGCTGGTCGGGCTTGGTGTGATCTCCCTGCTGGGCGAGATTCAGCGCAGGCGCCTGGTCATGCTCGGCAGTCTGGGCACCATCGGAATCATTACATCCATATGGGGGCTGGTCCCCAGCCTCCCCTTCGCGCTTGCTGCCGTATTTGTATCCGGTGCCCTGGGACCCTTCTTCGGCTCTTTAAGCTCCTCCCTGCACGGGCGTCTGGTTCCGGGCAATCTCCAGGGACGGGTGAATTCCATCCGGTTTCTGATTGGCGGCAGCCTGACGCCCCTAGGCGCTTTTGCCGGAGGGGCTATTGCCGAGGCCTACGGCATCTCTGCCCTATTTCTCGCCGCAGGACTGCTGCCGGCTGTATTTGCCGGAATCGCCCTGCTGCTCCCCGGCCTCCGGATGCTCGATGGCGACCTGTCAATGCTTGAAGCCAGACAATTGCAGAACAGCAGGCTGCCCGCCGTGGCTCCAGGCGTTTTAGCGGAAAGGTAACCCCGCCGCCACGGAGCCACAGGGTCTGGCCTGATCCGATCAACATTCGGGCGATCCATATCCCAACACCAAACAGGCGATACCCGTGTCATTGGAGTATCGCCTGCAGGCTGGAGCTTTTAGCAACCATGATCTTTATAGGTCTAATCAAAAAGTTCATCTTCTGTGCTTCTCACATAATGGCTTGTATCCCCGTGCAGCAGGATCTCTGCCATCCCGTCCGTAAAATCAACCCGGCACAGGCAGGTAGGATAAATATAAGGCAGATCCCATAGCTTCTCCATGGCCCTCTCTTCAAAATAAGCCATCAGCACTTTAATAACCACCGTATGGGTAACAATCAGGATGCGCTGCCCCTCATGTGCGGCCACAATTTCCTGCAGCTTGTCCAGCGCACGCTTCTGCACACCGGCAAAGGTCTCGCTGCCTTCCACCCTGAATTCCTCCGGGTCCTTCCAAAAATTAAAGTGCTGCACCGGGTCCCGGGCTTCGATCTCGCCGGAGTCGCATCCTTCCCAGACTCCCATGCCGATTTCCTTGAATTCATCGCAGGCAGTTAGCGGGATGTCCCGCTCTCCCCGGATAATCTCCGCCGTCCGAAATGCCCTTGGGCTTGAGCTGGAATAAATGATATCTAGCGGCTCCTTTTGCAGCCCCGCGTTCAGCCACTGTGCCTGCTGCTCGCCAAGCGGCGTAAGCGGTGAATCAAGATGCCCCTGCATCCTTTTCTGGACATTCCATTCTGTCTGACCGTGCCGGGTTATAAATACTGTTGTTGCAGTCAAGAGGCCACCCTCCTTTATAGTCCTTCATAATCATATAAGTTATAAGACAAATTTGATCTCCCTAATTCCAAAAAATCGCCCGTCACTGCGCTGAAGAGCTGCTATTCCCAGCCGCATACGTAACCTGATCCGTTACACCCGCCTCTGCTCCAGCCACTTCACCGCATAGTCCACGATCTCCCGCTGCGGGATTAGCTGGGCTGGTGCTGCGGCAACTTTACCATATGTAATCTGTCCCGTCTCTTGTCCGAAGTCCCCGCCAATGGCGGCAAAATCCTCCGAATTCCAGTTATAATCCCTGAACTCTACCCAGTGTCTGGCCCCATCAACCCGCATAGGCGCTCCCGCAGTGACCTCCTGCTTCCCGGCATACTCCGCCCGGTATTCAGCCAGATGCAGTGAGGTATTGTTGAGGCTGTCTACGCCGAGCAGCAATACGCTTCCTTTCAGATCATAAATCCGGGCCAGAGGCGATTGTTCGCCAAAGGCATACTCCAGCGCATGCCCATCGATAATCTCATCCCTGTGCCTGCCCCAGGCGGCAAAAGAATTTATCGGATGGCTGCTGCGCTTCACGCCTTTTTGCTTGCGGAACGTTTCAGGAATCACGCCCATCCCCCGCAGCAGCGTGAGGTCCGGGTCATAGGCCGGCATATGCTCCCGGATGCCCGGCCACCATGCCTCAGGCACGGGCGGATTGCTCCAGCCTGACGGATCGGTCAAGTCTGAGGAATGGGTGGGCATCACCAGAGTTCCCTCTTCCCCAAGCACCTGTTCCAGCGCCAGAATAACGGCCACCGGCCCGCCTGCCACCCACTGCCCCAGCGACTTGAAAGACGAATGCAGCAGCATCGTCATCCCCTCGCACACACCCAGCCTCCGAAAATCCGCAGCCAGCGTCTCTACAGTAATTAGTTCCCCTTGAACTTCTTCCACTCGAATGTCTCACCTCAACTTTTCATATCTGAGGATCTACTCCTCTGCAATTTGAGAGCATACCTCAAGCCTAATAGACTTGGATCAGACTTGAACAGGCTTGGGCAGTCCAACGGTTCAGCACAGTGACCTTCCGGATTTCCGGGGACAAGTCACCGCACCTAGAGGGCATCTGCTATCTACCTGCCTATCCTGCCCAACCTCGTACTCGATTTCATACTCATTAGATGGAATTTCTCCCACTAATTCTTCTGATAACAAACTTAATCCGCATTTAGTGGGAATTAGTCCACTTAAATTTTCTGTAATGGTTAAAATACCCCCAAGTTCGCTGTTCGCTGAAAATTTAAGTTCCCTTTTTCCACCTAAATCAAAAAATGAGCACAATTCCGTTAAATTAGTTGTACTAATTCCCACTAACAAAAAGTTAGTTGGAGCTTGTCAGCAGCATCCTTGCCTCAGCCAAGCGCCTGCCGCTTCCGGCTTCTCACGATTCCTTATCTCCCATTCGTCCCGGGTAACGCTCCAGCAGCAGCTTGGCGCGGTATTCGCCGGGGGAGATGCCTTCCAGCTCCTTGAATACACGGGCGAACTGCTTGCTGTTCTCGAAGCCGACCGCTTCGGAGACACCGGCCAGCTTGACGCGGTTCTCGGAGAGCAGCGCTTTGGCGTGGCGGATGCGGACTTTTTTGAGATACAGCACAAAGCTCTCTCCGGTGTAGGCCTTGAAGGCCTCACTGAAATAAGAATAGTTAAGCGACACATAGTTGCTGACCATGGCCATATTCAGCGGACGGGCATAATTCGCTTCAATATAGGCCAGCGCTTCCTCCATATCGGTATGCTCGGTGTGAGCGGATCTAATTCCTATGATATATTCGTTCACCGTAATGAGCAAATGCTCAAGTGTCCGGTAATAGTCGTGAAAATGGCGGAAATTATACAGATTGCCTACTGTGCGGTACAGCTTCAGTACCTCTACCGAAGCCTCCCCGTGCAAACGGAAAACCTCATCCAGCACCCGTTCATTGATGCTGCGGCCCACATGTTCCAGATATGCCAGATCCAAATGCTGCAAATGTTCCAGCTGAAAAATAACGCCCAGCAAACTTTTGATTTCCTTCTCGCGTTCGGTCCCGAGCATGTTCAGCAGCTTGCGCAGCTCTTCCTCCGGCGCCGGAAACTGCAGCCGCCCTTCGCGCAGATCCGCGTAGTCCATGAAGCTGGCCTGCGGCGGCAGGAACGTATACTGCAGCGCGCGGCAGGCCTCCTTATACCCTGTGCGGAAATCTGCCGGATTGCGCATTTCGCCGCCGATGCCGATGAGCAGCCCGTTCAAATCCTTGGCTGCAGCCTGCCGGTCAAGCTCCCGGAATGCCTCCCTGCCGCTTCCGACCAGGACCAGCTTCCCTTCCCAGTCTGTCAGAATCTCAGTAAAACGGCTGGAGAGCGGGCCGCTCATCCGCTCGATCAGCCCTTGTACTTCCTCCGGCTTCATCCGCGTCCCGTCATTATAATAGAAGTTCAACACTCCTACCGTAAAAGGAGCCGGCAGCCGTTCCAGTTCCTGCTGCTGCTCCAGCGACGGCTCCACGGGCTCCTGCATCAGCAGACCGCGCAGCCGGGCGGTCCGCAGCTCCTGGCGGTAGCCCTCAGCCTCCTGCGCAAGCCTCCGGGAGCTGGACTCCTGCTCCTTCCACTCCCGGCTGATCTGCTCCAGAACCCCGAACAGCTCCTCGCGCCGGATCGGCTTCAGCAGATAATCCTTAACGCGGTAGCGGATCGCGCTTTTGGCATATTCAAAATCATCGTAGCCGCTTAAGATCACGACCGCCGGCCCTTCCCCGCCGGGCTCCGCTTCCGCGGACAGCCGCTCCAGCAGCGTGATACCATCCATCACCGGCATGCGGATGTCGGTAATGATGATATCTCTGCGTTCCTGCTGATACAGCGCAAGCGCCTCTGCACCATTCCCCGCGAGTGCGATGCTGTAGCGGGACGGGTATTCCCGCTCGATCATGGCCTGCAGACCCTGGCGGATCATCTTTTCATCATCTATAATCAGCAGCTTCTTCATGTCTGTCTATCCCCCGTCAAAAGAACTTTGGGCAGCGTCATGAACACTGTCGTCCATTCCCCCGCCTGACTCTTCACTTCCAGCCCGTAGGCTTCCCCATAGAACAGCTGCAGCCGCTGATGCACATTCCGCAGCCCTATCCCTCCCCCTCTGTAACCGCCAGTTGAGGAACCGGAAGCATCTGCCCCCGGCTCCTCCTTGGCATATATGGAGCTGTGCAGCTCCGTCAGCCGTTCCGGGGTCAGCCCGAACCCGTTATCACGGATAGCGATAAAGATATCCCCATCGGCCTCCGAAATCCGGATGCGGATCGAGCGGTTCTGAAGCTCCTCCTCTCCGGCTGCCCATGCGTGCTTCACACTGTTCTCCACCACCGGCTGCAGCGACATCTTCAGCACCTCAAGCTCCAGATAAGGAGCATCAATCTCCAGTTCCAGCAGAATCGGATACTCAAACCGGATATTCATCACTTCAATGTAATTTTCGATATGGCGGATTTCATCCCGCAGCTTCACATACTCTCCTGACCATTTGAAGTTGTAGCGCATCATGCCGCCAAGCGAAGTCAGCGCATCGGAGATGCCCCGCTGATTCTCGATCTCGGCCAGCATTTTTATATTTTCCAGCGTGTTATAGAGGAAATGGGCATCGATCTGGTTATGCAGCGTCCGCAGTTCGGCCTCCTTGGAGAGAGCCTCCTTGTTCACAGCCTGGGCTACCAGCGTATTAATCGTGTTCATCAGCTTGGAGAAATGATGGGCCAGCTCCCCGACTTCCCCGCCTCCGCGGATGCTGATCCCCGTATACGCTTCCCCTCTGCGCGCTTTTTTCATCGTCTCGGTCAACCGGCGCAGATTCTTCAGGATAAAGGCATTCAGCACATAGGCAATAGCTGTAACCAGAACAATAAAGCCGATATTGAGTCCGATAATCAGATTGCGGGTATGCGCTATATCCTTCATAACCCCTTCCATGGACACCACATTGACCAGTGAGGCGCCGATCTCCGTAAGCGGGGTATGAACCAGCAGAAAAGAGTTGCCGTTCTCCTTATAGTGGATATCCCACTCCCCGGTCTCCGCATACTGCCGCAGGCGTCCGGCAATCGCTCCGGTCAGCTGCGGGTTATCCTGCACAAAAGAATTATCGGCGCGGGTAAACAACTGCAGCTCCTCGCCCGCGATGAACATCTGCGACTGGTTGTCGCGCACATCGGTATAGGTTTTCGGCGTAAACCGGCTGAGCAGCATATCCACCTGAATCATCCCGACATGATGGCCGGCCGGAATGCTGATCTCGCGCAACAAAGAGACCTTTGGCTGCCCCTTCGGGGGATCGCCCGAATAACGCTGCATGAGATCAGGGTCTTCATTTTGAAAAGACCACAGCTCCTGCCCCTCCAGCTTCAGGGCTTCTTGGAACCATGGCTCCATGGATACCCGGTCCTCCCGGAAAATAATAGGCCAGAGTTCGTGAACCTCCCCGCTTCCTGAATAAAGGCGCAAATGCTCAATATTGGGGTTGTTGATTTGGATTCTGCTGAGATTCACAAAAGTCGTCGTATTGAAATCAATCAGTTCGCCGAGGGAGGGGTCTTTTTCATTGAGCAGATAATTCTGGACCGCCTTGTCGGAATAGGCCATCTGCGCCGCCCGTTCCATGGCCTCGATCTGGTTGAGAATATGCAGCTTTTCCATCTGCAGCAAATAGCTGTTTTTGTCCACGGCATCGCGTACATACGTATTGTTGATCGATCTGTAGGAATAGAGGGAGACCAGCAGACACGGACCCAGAATAATAAAAATATAGGCCGCCACCAGCCGGCTTTGCAGCGATCTTCGTCCCCACCAATAATTGAAGGAGCTCCATAATGCCCCTGTTCGTTTGCGTATGCTCACCTGTGTCCTGTACACCTCACCTGACGTACATCCTTATATTTGAAGAAAATAACCCAAAAGCCCGCGGTTAGCGGGCAATTGGGCAACTGTATAGAAGTTACATTCCGAGTTTCTTTTTGTTCTCTTCATATTTCGTCTGGCGGTAAGCGTCGAAGGTCGCCTGGCCTTCTTTTTCCTTCTTCGCCAGATAGTCGCTCCAGAGCTTATCGAACTCGGCATCGGAGGACGCCATCAGCAGCTTCGGCAGCGTTTTACCGCGCAAGTTTTTGAGCTTGGTGGCAATAATGCCTTCAGGCGAATTGCCTGTAGGATCAATTTGCTGGAATTCGGAAGTGTTTTTAGCTTTACCGCGGGTCCAGTCTTCCAGCTGTTTGAACGGCTCAACAGACTTCGGCGCCCATTGGTCGGTGATATTCGTGTTTTGCAGCATCCAGAACGTGAAGGACGAACCGTATTTCTTGTCAAATGCCGCGCGGTCCTTGTTCATCAGATCAAAAGCCTCAGGAAGAAACTGGTCTTTGCCGTCAATTGTATCATAGCTGACCCCTTTTTCGCCCAGGTAAAGATCCTTATTGCCTTCTTCACTGTTCAGGTAGCTGAGGAATTTAATCGCACGGGCTTTATCCTTAACATCCTTGGAGATCAGGGTTACGGTCCAGCCCGCGATGCTCGGGCCGTTCAGCGCCGGAGGGTCCAGCTTGGTATTGGCAGGTCCGTCTACAGCGATATAGGTTTGTTCCGGATTTTTCTGGTAAATGGTGCCGAGCTGCGAAGCAAAGTCAGTGCGTTGATACAGCATGGCGAAATAGCGGCCCTGCGCAATTTTTTCTTCCATTTGAGCGCGTTTGTCAATGAAAATATCCTTGGCCAGCAGCCCGTCCTGGTTAGCCTGGCGGAGTGTTTTCATCCAGCGTACATATTCAGGATCGGTTTCGCGGTCATAGACCTTGCCATCCTTTTCCCAAGGAATGTTCAGGAAGTTCTGAATATAGCCTTCCAGCGAGTCGTTTCCGTTCTCAGTGAACTCATGCAGACCGAGCGGAATAATCGGCTGGCCGTTGATCTCAGGGTATTTCTCTTTGGCCAGCTTCAGCGCATTCAGGAAACCTTCCGGAGTACGCATGTCGGGACTGCCGATCGCTTCGTAAATATCCTTACGGACTACAAAGGTCTGGTTGGAGACATAGTTGTCGCCGTATTTTTTATAATCAGCAGGAGAGGAAGAGGAGTTCGGATAGCCGTATACATTGCCGTCCGGCTGCGTATACCAGCCCAGCTTGTCGGCATCCGACACCTTGAAGAAGTAAGGATCATATTCTTCAGCCAGCTTGTTCAGCGGCAGCACCAGCTCGCCTTCAATCATCTTCTTGATCGCATCTTCCCAGAAGCCCAGCGTAATGAAGTCAGGCAGCTTGCCGGAAGCAATCAGCGTGTTGAGCTTCTCATTCTCATTTCCTGCGGGAACGATGAAGTTGATGTTCACACCTGTCTTTTTCGTTACATATTGGGAGGTAGGATCTACACCCCATTTATTCGGAAACCAGGCGAAGTTCAGATACCAGTCAAACGTAATCGGTGAGGTGTCGCTTTTCCAGCCCGGCTCATCCGCCGAGACTGCTGACGCTGCCGGTTCTGCCGGTGCTTTGGTAGCCTCTGCCGCATTGGTTGCGCCCCCCGTGTTATCCTTGCCATTGTTCCCGGCATTATTGCCGCTTGAACAGCCCGCTGCCGAGAATGCCAGCATCAGCCCCAAGAGCAGCAGTACCATTGCTTTTGGCTTGCGTTTCATGCCCATGCTTATTTACCCCTTTTCTAAGATTGTAGTAAATTATAAGCTCAACTCCGTCACCCGCATGTGTCCAAGCACCGGAGGAGTTACCTGGTTGTACCTTCGCTTGACCTTTGCTTGCTCCAGAACCAAACCTCAGCCCTTGATTGAGCCAATCATCATGCCCTTCACGAAATAGCGCTGCAGGAACGGATAGACGAACACAATCGGGAGCGTGGTGACCACCATCGTCGCCAGTTTGATGGACTGCGAGGTCACGCTTTTGGTAAGGCTGCTGCCCTGGACGGCCACCATCATCTGGTTGGAGCTGGACTGGGCCACCACCCGGAAGAGATAGGTCTGAATCGGCTGCAGATCCGGATTATTGACGTAGATAATGCCGGCAAAATAATCATTCCACTGATACACACCATGGAAGAGGGCAATCGTGGCAATAACCGGCATGGATACCGGAAGCACGACCCGCAGGAAGATGGACCAGTCATTGGCTCCGTCAATCCGTGCGGCCTCCTCCAGCCCCTCGGGAATCTCCCGGAAGAAGGTCATGAAGATAATGAGATCGAAGAAGCTGAACATTACCGGAATGATATAGACCAGGAAGTTATCCAGCAGATGCAGGTCCCTGTTCAGCAGAAAGGTCGGAATCAGCCCACCGTTGAAGAATAAGGTAATCGTGCCAAGCAGGATATAGAACTTGCCGCCGATCAGCCCTTTGCGCGACAGCGCATAAGCCACCATCGCCGTGAAGAACACATGCACGAGTACACCGAGCGCCGTTTTGGCTACCGTAACCCCCATGGCCTGCATGATCCCGGGGCTTGCGAATACCGCATCGAAATTTTTCAGGCTGAACACACGCGGCCACCAGTAAATCCCGCCCAGCATAGCGTCATTTCCGTCATTGAAGGCATTGATCAGCACGTACCAGATCGGGTAGAGCGTCAGAAAACAGACACACAGCATAATCAGATTGTTGACGATATCGAACAGGGCCTCGCCCTTCGTCTTGCGTTTGAGAGCAAACATACTAAGTCCTCCTTGTCTAGAACAGCGACGTATCGTTGATTTTTTTGGATACCTGATTGGCAATCAGCAGCAGAATCAGTGCAATGACCGCCTTGATCAGAGTGACCGCTGCAGAGTAGGAGAAGCGGTTTGAGACAATCCCTGTATAGTAGATGTAGTAGTCGATTACATTGCTGGCGCTGTCGTTAAGGGAGTTGCGCAGGACCAGGATCTGGTCAAAGTTGGAGTTCAGCACGCCGCTGACAGCCAGAATGAACAGGATGCTGATCGTCGATTTAATCGCCGGCAGGGTGACAAACCACATTTTCTGAAACCGCCCGGCTCCGTCGATGGTTGCGGCTTCATACATTTCTGGAGAAACCCCTGAGATGGCTGCCAGGTAGATGATTGCGGACCAGCCAAGCTCCTTCCAAATATCGGAGGAAATAATGATGGTCCAGAAATAGCTCGGCTCGGCGAGATACGTAATCGGCTGATCGATCAGATGGAGCGACAGCAGAATATTGTTCACAATCCCCACATCCGCCAGCCAGGTGGCGAGAATTCCGCCCAGCACTACCCAGGAGAGGAAATGCGGCAGATATGAGATTGTCTGGATGGCTTTTTTGTACCTTAAGGAACGGATCTCGTTCAGGAAAAGGGCGAAAATAATCGGCAGCGGAAATCCGATCAACAGCTTGATCAAGCTGATGCCCAGCGTATTCTTAATGACATTGACCAAATCCTCGTCATCCAGGAACTCCCTGAAATGCGTCAGCCCCACCCAGGGCGCTTCGGCAATCGATTTCACGATGTTGTAGTCCTTAAAGGAGATAATCAGCCCGTACATCGGAATATAGTTGAAAATAATCATCCAGACCACGCCGAGCAGGGCCATCGTCTGTAAATGGCGCTGGGCCAGCAGCCGCCTCCATAGCGGACTTTTCGGACCTGAACCGGTTTCGATTTTTGGCGAAAAATTCATCGCCGGATTTGCTTCGGTGCTGCTTTTGTTCTCCATCATATGGCCTCCAAAATCTATCTCTGTTTTTACTTTGAAGCGCTTACAGCTCTATGTGTTTATTGTATAGGCTTTCAGTCTGGGGTGTAAGGGCCGAGATTTCGTATTTGGGGGCTGATTTTTCGGCTATAGGATTTGAAGTAAAGTGCGGCTGGGACGGTGAAAGCCGTGACTGCGGGGAATGTTTGGACTTCCGGTCGCTGTTGTATCCAGATTTCTTTGATTTATGCCGCTACTAAGCGGATGAAATCCGGATACAAAGGCGAACGCTGCCGCTCCTACAGTTCCAAACTCCCCCTCCGTCACTCCCACCTCTTCAGGTTGGACTTTAAGTTCAAATGATATAGAAAATCAGGCGGGTGCTTGAAGGGCAAGGGGAGGCCTGTGCAGCCTCCCCTTGCCTGTTTTCGCACCCATGCTGCCGAATCCGCCTCGCTTTGCCGGGCTTCAGTGATTCGATTGCCACCTGTGCTCCGGCGGCTTCTATAGCTTTGGTGACTGTGGTAATTCCGGCAGCTTCAACAACTTCGGTTGCTTCAGTAACTTCCGTAACTTCATCAACTTCGGTGGCTCCAGTAACTTCGGTGGCTCGATCAACTTCGCTGGCTCCAACAAATTCCGTGACTCCAGTAACTTCCGTGGCTTCAACAACTTCGGTGGGTACCACGCGTTCTCACCTTGGCATTCTCACCTGGGCCTTCTCGCGGCGGCTCTGGTCCCTAACCCGCTCATCTTACTAAGTGGAAAAAGTATCACTAATTCTCAAGATTCAGCTTCGGATCCTCTTATGTGGGAAAAAGTAGACTTAATTCCAAGCCCAAAACAAGAAATCGAGGAAATAGAGCGAATTAAGCTTACTTTTTCCACCTAAATACCCAATTACCTCAAAAAAAGTACAAATTAAGTTCCCTTTTTCCACCTAACTCTGAAACTTAACGGGTTGGCCCATTTGAACAAATTAGTTGGTGAAACTCTGAATAAATTGAGTGTGAAGGCACCAGCGGCTTATAGCCCTCAGAGCAAACTATCCGTAAAACGGGTGGTTTGGATTTGCATGCAGAGGTACATGTAAGATTAATTTAAGATTCACGAAAGATAGCTGAAAGATTGAAGGGATATCTTTGATTCATACGTCAAACAGGAAAATTAAGACAAGATCAGGAGAAGAGGTAGAGAGAAATGAAAGGAACTACTTGCCCTAAAATTCAAACCCTAATGATCATACTGTTGATGATCGCAGGCAGCGTACTGCCCTTGCTGCAACCGGGGACGGCCCATGCGGAAGCAGCTCCACATGCTGTAGACACGGCCCGGATTGATAATTTTGTTGAATCGATGCTGGAGAAGCTGGATGTTCCCGGCATGGCGGTCGGCATTGTGAAGGGAGACCAGATCGTTTACACCCAGGGATATGGACATTCGGGTCCGGATGGACAGCCTGTTACACCGCAAACGCCCTTTATACTGGGCTCCAGCTCCAAATCGTTTACGGCGCTGGCCATCATGCAGTTGGTTGAGCAAGGAAAGATTGATCTGAATGCACCGGTGCAGCGTTATTTGCCGGAATTTGAGCTTGAAGACAAGGAAGCGTCCAAAACCATTCTGGTCCGGCATTTGTTGAATCATAGCAGCGGAATATCCACTCGTCATGGCCGGACAGCTTTTACCAACACGGCATCTACTATTGATGAACTCATACATGGGCTAAAAAACACACCCTTAACCGAGCCGGTTGGCACCCAGTATCAATATTCTAATGCCAATTACGATATTCTGGGCGGAATTATCCAGGCCGTTTCCGGCAAGTCTTATGCAGAATATATACAGGACCACGTGTATTCTCCTCTGGACATGAAGAACAGCTATACTTCTACATCTGAGGCGAAAAAACACGGGTTGGCCACAGGATACAAGTCCATCTTTGGTTTTATGGCCCCTTTTGAGCAGCCGGACAACCCGTCTATGCTCGCATCCGCCTATCTGATTTCAAGCGCAGAAGATATGAGCCATTATTTAGTTGCTCAACTCAATGGCGGAAAGTTCCACGATATCAGCGTGGCTGCCACGGAAAGTGTTGCACAGATGCATCAGCCGGCCATAAAAGACCCTGCCACCGGCGGTGAATATGGCATGGGCTGGGAAATCGCTCATGGTGTTGTTCAGCATGCGGGTGATGTTGAAAGCTTTCACGCCGATATGAAGCTGGACGGGGACATAGGTGTTGTGGTATTAATGAATGCCCATGATTATGCGGTCCGCGCCTTTAAGCTAGGCATGGTTGCTGACGGAATTCTTGAAATTATGCATGGACGGGAGCCGGTGGATGATGCGGGAAGCATTACCGGCACCTATGTTCTGATTGATGTGATTAGTGCGGCATTGATGATTATGCTGGGAGTGTCGGTTTTTAATCTGTTTAAACGCAAGAAAAGCTTTAGACTTACCCCGCTGCGAATCATCCTGTTTGCGTTCTGCCTGGTTTTGTTTAATGTAGTGCTGCCAATTGCTGTTTTATACGGCTTTAGCCATACTTTTGCTCCATGGAGTGTGGTGTTCTCCTTTCTGCCCGGACTTGGACATCTCGCGTTTGTCCTGAGTATTCTTTCACTCGTGATCGGGGCTGCCAAGCTGATTGTACTGGTGCATGGTCTGCGTCTGCACAGAATGAAGGAGAGCGGGAACACGATTTAAAATTTTCACTAAGCATTCCCGCATTACTTCTATTCCAGCACCGCCCGGATTTCGGCGATGTCCCCCCGGCGCAGCGCCTCAGCCTCAGCACCGCGCAGCAGCGCACCGGAAATACGGCTTACGGTGCCATCACAGTAGGCCAGCGTCAGGCTCTGGATTAACGCCCCTCCCTGACCGAAGGTGTCCAGATGGCGGGGGTTGTGGTAAGTTACCTTGGTGTGGCCCAGGAAGGTGAAGGACACCTCTCCCTGCTCATCAAACAGCCAGCCCGGGAGCGCCGGGGCAAAGGACATGGCCAATTCCCCGTCAATGACCGAGAACACATGGCTTCCGGCCATCATCGTCCGCCACATGCTCAAGAACTCTGCAGTGGAACCGCTAAGTCTGGCGACAAAACCTCTTCCGTGCGTCTCCGGGTCCGGATTGCCGCCTGTAGCGATGAAGGAGGAATTCTCCAGCGTGCTCCGCCCATAGACTTCCGGGTCCAGGAAGGGGATAAGCGAGGTTTTCAGCTCCCCGCAAAACTCCTCATACAGTCCCATTTTCAGCAGTGCCAGCAAATATTTGTAGGACATATGCAGGAAGTTCGACTCCCGCTCCAGCCAGCCCGGTGTGAAGGCACGAATCCGCCCGATCTCATTGGATTCCCCATCCAAGCTGACCGATGTCCGGTACATCGACGTAACCGGATCATACAGCTCCGTTTGCTTAATCCGGTTGTAAATTTCCCGCGCCTCGCCCGGGCTGTCGAGCGTTTTCAGCCAGCGGGCCGGCCCTTCCAGGAAGTGCGGCAGCGCAAAGGCTTCGAATTCCTCCACTACCGCTTTGGGCAGTCCGTAGCCGCTGAATACCGGCTGTCCGTTCTCATCGGTCACCGCCTGAAACCGCGTCGCTTCAAAGCGGAAATAGGTCGGAGCCAGCCCCCCGCCCATCTCTACAGCAAGGCTGATACCGGTATCAAGCTTGCGCAGGAACCGGCCAAGCGCCTCACGAATCAACGCAAAGGCTACCGGCTGTTCCTCCCCGGTGATGCCGAAGCGTATACGTTCCCGGTAGAGCTCACGTGCGGATGCTACGGTATGCCAATAGTCAAACTGCGCAATCTCCCCGGCCAATATGGCGGTTGTGGCGCTGTGCACCTGCTCAAGCAGCAGAGACATTTCGGCCGGAAGTTTAACGGCTGCTCCTGCAGCTTCAATCCCGTTCCCGCCACTCTCCAGAACCTCCAGCAGAAAGACGATCATCCGCTTCAGCTCAAATGTCTCGCTCATGCCTGAACCGAATAACCCCGGCAGGCCGTTCATGGCGTCGTTCCAGCCCGGCTTGTTGCCCTCCATCTCCACGCCCATGCCATACGGGTCAAGTGTGGCAAATTTATTCAGAGTGAGAGACAGCATCTTCACGAACAGACTGGTGCGGTAGATGTCTCCGTGACCGCCTTCCGTACGGAGCCAGTGCGTCTCCGAAGCCTTCCGCTTCAGCCGGTGCAGCTTCTCTTCATCCTCCAGCAGGGCACCGTACTGCCGGACCTTGCCGTCACTCAGCACATATTTCTCACTGCGCGGCAGCACGTAGGCCGGGCTGTCGTAGAACGAATAGGTCTCATCTCCGAAGAGCAGCTCCTGCCTGCGTTCAGGGAAAATATCCAGATACCCCTCCACCAGATCGAGGTTGTAGGTCCAGTGATCGGACCAGAAACCTTCCCCGAAGGCGGCTTCGATGTTCTGCTGCGACAGGGCCAGCACTCCGCTCAGGAATTCCTGCTCTCCTGCCTTCAGCGTGACGCCATGGTCGGCAATGTAATTGATCAGCCGTCCGGGAGTGAAACGGCCTGCACAGAGCTTCACCAGTTCCTCCTGGTGATCGGCAGCCGCCGTGTGAATCCATTCCGCAAGCTGCGGCGCCTTGCCCGGCAGGATTTCAAAGGTCGTTCCCTGCACACTCAGCGGATTGTAGCCATCCGCCTGGATCAGGCTGTAGAACATCTTGATATTGAAGCTGCCGACCCGGGGATTGAAGAATACATCATTGCGCCGGTTCTGGTTCATGTCGCGGAAATTCCCGTTTCCCTGGGAGTAATATTCCGGCGCCAGCGAGAAAAAGTTGTAGTCACGCTCCATGTCTCCATGCTTGCGCGAGAAGAGATGCACGACAGCGCCTTCTCCCCCGTTGTCGAATATGAATGGATAACCGCCGCGCAGGAAATTGTCCAGATAGGACTGCCGGCAGTACGCATCAAATATAGGCGAGGCGGTACGGGTTGCAATGTCCTCCGTCAGCCCGTCGGTCAGGCTGGCCACCTCCAGGGCTTTGGACGTAATGTATTCATCACGGCAGAGGGCTTCCGCTTTGCGGTTGATTTTATCAATGTCGTTCACATGCCCAATAATGGTGTTCAGGATCAGCTTGCCGCCCGGAGCGAGTATCCGCGCCACGCCGCTGAAGCCGCAGGGAACCTTGTTGACGGGGTATTGGGGCTGTGCAAGCAGCTCTGCCAGCTGCAGACCGGCAAAACGCTCCGGAAAACCAAGCGAAGTATTGCCTCCAAATACCGTCTCGAAGTCCACAATCGGTGCCGTCCGCTCTCCTTCTGCCGTAAACGACAGATAGAAATGGCCGCTGCGGATTTCGCTGACCTGCGCATCATCATTCGTGCTGGAGCGCAGCTTGTAGAACGGAATTCCGTTCTCCAGATTGTATACCTCCATCCAGCTGCGCAGCAGGTTGCCGATTTCCTTATACCCGCTGTTCTCCACACCGTACGGCAGGATCTCCGGCAGACCGTCCAGCATTTCAAGCTCAAGCTCCCGGCCTCCCACATTCTCAAGCTCCACACGCCGGACCAGTGCCGCATAGTCATCACCAGGCAAATTGAAGTAGTGGACGGTTGTCTTAAGTCCATACCCGGCGTGGGATTCCTCGATGGTCAGCCCGTTCGGCAGAATCGTCATCTTGCGCTTCGCCTCAGGATCAGGCCGTGCCGACTGGAACGGCTCATACATTTCCGGGACACCCTTTATTTTGATAAACGTGCGGAAGCCGGAAGAGGCTACGTTCTTATAGGAGATGTTCGCCGGAGAAAATTCCATGATCGGCGAGTTTTTGTCACGCACCCCAAAGCTGCAAATTCCCTGGCCCCGGTTCACATAGAAGGTCCACATCGGAATTCCCTTCAATCCGGCAAGGCCGGGCAAAAAACTGGCGAAAGGCTTGCCCTCATGAAACTGCTCGATTACAAAGTTACCGGAATCAAAATAATAATGGCTCATAAACCTGCCTCCTAAAAAATATGTTAAATTCTGATCATTCCCGCAATTCCTCAGCACATCTGTGAAATAACATGTGTTGCAATAGAGTGCGGCGGCAGCTCACATTCGGCCAGCTCATCACCCAGCCCCAGAGTTATGCTGCGCACATTCTCGCCCTCATTCATAAGCACTACAGCGAGGCTGCCGTCCGGATTGCGGAATGCCGTGGACAGAACACCCTCAGCAGCAGATTCCAGTCCAATGCGCACAGCGCCCGGAGCAATAAATTTGCTGAAATGCCCAATGTAGTAATAGGAACTGTTGTAATGAACCTCATCGGAAGTCGTATCTGCAATCACCGGAGCATCACAGAAATTGCCCACATGATTCGGCCCTCCGGTTTCGTCCAGCACCAGATTCCAGTCCAGGTAGCCTTCCGTCCAGGCGTTCAAATCCCCGATCATATTCCGCCCGTAACGTTCACCGGTGAACCATTCACCCAGCCGCACACCGCCCTCCTGGCAGCCTTCCGTGAACAGCAGATGCTTTTCCGGGAAAAGCTCATGCACCTTCGCCACCTTGTCAAACTCCTCACCGCCATACCAGTGAATGCCTGTGCCCCAGACATAGCGGGCCGCCTCAGGATCGGACAACACGGTTGAGGCGCGTTCGACCATAATATCGCGGTTGTGGTCCCAGATGACAATGTTCACATCCGCCATACCGGCCTCATGCAGCACAGGGCCCAGATGGTTTTTGACAAAATCCCGCTCCTCCTCCGCGCTGTACACACAGGAATCCCAGGTCTGAACAGCTGCCGGCTCATTCTGCACCGAGACAGCCCAGACCGGTATGCCCTCCCTGCGGTAAGCTTCAATAAATTTCGTGTAATACCGCGCCCATGCATTCGCGTATTCCGGCTTCAGCGAACCGCCATGGTTCATCTCACCGTTGGTCTTCATCCAGGCCGGGGGACTCCAGGGGGAAGCGAGCATTGTAAGCGGGCCGCCTTTGACGTCCATTGCGTCTTTAATCAGCGGAATCACCCACTTATGGTCATGGGAAATATCAAAGGTCGCCAGCGCTGAATCTCCATCCTGCACATAGGTATAATTGCCGAGCGCGAAATCACAGCTGTGGATGTGCACACGCCCCATGCTGTAGTTCAATCCTTCCTCCGGGTGAAAATAACGCCGGATCACCTCTGCCCGTTTCCCGGGGCTCATCCGTGACAGCGTGTAGGCCGCAGCTTCCGTAAAAGCGCCGCCAAACCCAAGCATTTGCTGGAACTCCCGTTCCGGCAGCAACTGCACATCGGCCTTCTCCCCGGTGTTGCGGGTACTGAAAACAATGCCTTCTCTCGGGCTTAGACGCTCCCCCGTATCCTTGGCGGTAATTACTGTACGAGCTTTTGTCATTTCAGCCATCTCCTTTATGCTATATCATAATCGAAACCGGTTTCGATTATTTCGAAAAAAAATGCGCGCCCGGCAGAACCGTCTTATGCTCTGCCCGGCGGCGCGCAGGACTCCCGCACAACCACTTCAACAGGAAGCATCAGTGCTTCCTTGTCTTGCCCTTTGCCGTCGATGGAGGCGATAAGAATCTCAGCCGCCCGTGTCCCGAGCATCTCCGTATCCTGCCGGATGGTCGTGAGCGCGGGGGATACATATGCAGCAAGCTCGATATCATCATAGCCGATCACCGAAATATCTGACGGAACGGACAAGCCTTTGTCTTTGGCTGCCATCACCGCGCCGAGTGCCAGCAGGTCACCCGAAGCAAACACAGCCGTCGGACACTCCGGCAGTTCAAGCAGCTTCAGCATGGCATCATAGCCGCTTTCTCTGGAGAAAAAAGCGCCTTCGGCAATATAGCCGTCCGGCACGCCAAGGCCCAGCTCCTCCATGGCCGCTATGTACCCCAGCTCCCGCTCGCTTCCCGGAAAGGAGTTCCCGCCTCCAGAAATGTGGCCGATTCTCCGGTGCCCCAACGACGCCAGGTAATTAACCGCCAGCAGTGCTCCCGCCCTGTTATCCGAGCAGACCGTATGCGACTGCGGCGTATCATAATCCAGAATAACCGTGGGAATATCACTTTCCAGCAGCTCCAGGAAGTAAGGGTCGTTATAATCGGACAGGAATACCACAACCCCGTCCACCCCGCGAATCCGGCAATTCTCCAGATAACCGCTCTGCTTGCCGCCGACATCCTTGGAAATGAACATCAGCGCATAGCCTTTGGCTACCGCAACCTGCTTGAAGCTCTCAATCACCGCGCTGAAAAATGGATGGCGGATACCCGCCCCGGTCCCCTCCACAAACAGCACACCGATGGTCCATGACTTCTTGGTCGTCAAGGTACGGGCGTGCGCGTTGGGCAGATACCCCATTTCCTGGGCCGTCCGCAGGATTTCCTGGCGTGTCTTCTCCCGCACATCGGAATAATTGTTGAACGCCTTGGAAACCGTGGTTGGCGAGTAGCCGGTTTTTTTGGCAATATCATAAATTGTTGTCAATCCGGTTCACTCCCGCCGGCCCACAATGAAAGCCCTTTTATATTCACTGCCATTCTAACGCCTTTGGGCGCCGCCGTCCAGCACAAAATATCTCTGCACCGAAGGCAGCAGCGTAACAATCTGTATCAGCATTCCAAGGCTCATATAGCAAATATGGATCAAAGAAACGGTGTTCAGCATATACGTCTGGACCATGATCCAAATAATCTGCCCGAAGCCAATGTACAGGGAGAGGGACCATGCGCTTTGCAGCGTTTTGAACGGAGTCAGCGCAGCCGCCCATGTCCACTTCGGTTTCTTGACCAGGCCATACAGCACCAGCAAGGGCAGCAAGCCAAAGATCACCAGCAGCAGCAAGCCCGGGACTACAAAATTCACAAAAGGAGATCTTTCCAGTATAGAAGCTGGCATTCCGATCATTTCTCCGCTGGGATCGGCCAGCAGCGTCAGCCCTCCCGCTATCGCTCCAAACCCCAAAAAAGCCTGAAGAATATACAAACAAATGACGGCCCCCGGCCTCTTCTTATGTTTCTCCATTCCTGCTCCCCCATTCTCAAAAAAAGATAGCTTGGAGCGTCCCATGATCCGGCATCCGTAAGCCTCATAAGTAAAGCTTACAGGTTTTCCCGCCTGCCTGCCAAGACAGATGTCACAAATCAGGAGACAATCTGCTTATTCCGGCCGCTGTGTGAACCCCTGCGCTTTGCGCTATACTAAAGTTACCATAAAAAAAGAAGGGAATGGACTGGCGTGCTGCATGCGTCCTTCCAAATACGCTTATGACCGATACCAATCTGCCATTATCCAAACAATGTGCTTACTGCAAGCAATATAAACCGCTCACCGAATTCCGCAGACGCACGGGCAAGCGCTCCAAGGGCCAGTCGCGCCGGGGCGCCTGCCGGGAATGCCGCAAGCTGCGCGAGGCCGGGAATGCCCAGATGCAGCTGCAAGTAAAAGGGGCCCCGGCCTTCAAGGAAGCCAAGACGCCCCATACCTCAACCGGAAGCAAGGGGAAGACGTGCCCGCGCGCAGCCGATCCCCGGCGGAAGGCTCCGCAGCTGCGGGGTCCGAAGCCTGATCCGCAGGATGCCTCGGCCCTGGTTCCGTCCGCCAAAGGTATGATTCTGATGCGCGGCCACAGCGACAAGGGCCGCCGCTGGCATCAGGAAATTGATCTTGAGCTTGCAGTGACGCTCGTCAAAGAGCATGCCGCCCTGGTTGTGAACCGCCGTACGATCCGCCGCCTGTACAGCAACAAGGATTTCCGGGCCTACATTCTAACGAGGGACAATTATACCTGCCATTTCTGCGGCTTGTACGGCGACACCATTGACCATCTGCTGCCGCGCGCCAAAGGCGGCCACACCACGCCGGACAATTGCGTCTGCGCTTGTAATCTATGCAACCAGACCAAGGCCGACCAGTATGTGGAGGAATTTATGGGGCGGTAACCCGCGGGAAGAGCGAATCTGCCGGCGGCTCTATCAACAACGGCATTTCTGCCGTTGTTCCAGCTCAAATCAGTCGGCGGCCCTCCAACAACAGCATTTCTGCCGTTGTTTCTGCTCAATTCACCCGGCAGCTCTCCAACAACGGCATTTCTGCCGTTGTTCCTGCCCAATTCACTCGGCGGCTCTCCAACAACGGCATTTCTGCCGTTGTCGAAGCCCAACCCGTAAAAAAAGCGCTCCCGGTTCAGGGTGCTGTTCTGGAGACCAGCACCCTGAACCGGGAGCGTTTTTGAAATTACGTAATATGCTTGACCCTTCCGACTTGACCGTCAGCCAGCCGCACCTTGATCCCGTGCGGATGGCGGGGCGAGTTGGTGAGAATGTCTTTGACCACGCCATGCGTAAGTTTGCCTGTAGACTGGTCCTGCTTCAGCACAATATCCACCTCAAGTCCGGGGCGGATATCCGCTCTGACTTGCCCGTTCATGATGCACTCCCCCTTTCTTAAGTTATAATGGAGTTACTATCACGGATTAAGGATAAGGATGAGACAACAATGGCCTTCGGAATTAACAGAGAAGAATTAACCCGCTGGAAGCAGGCAGTTTCCGCAGGCGAGATTGCTTTCCTGACACATTATTGGCTGGACTCGCGTTTCCCGGGGATGACCACAGTAACCAAAGTCGGCTGCAGCGATCTCTCCCGGCTGAGAAGCTGGTGCGAGCAGAATGGGCTGCCGGCCCAGTACATTCATAACCGCGAGCCCTTTCCCCATTTTGATCTCATGGGACCGAAGCAACCGGAAATTCTCCGGCAGGAGGGGCAATGGGAGCAGCTTGAAAGGTTCCATATGCTCTAACCCGCGGATCAGCAAAATTACGCCGATGCCAGAAAACATAAAGACCGCAGGCTATTTCTTGCTGCGCAGATCCTTCATAATCTTCCGTCCGGTCGGGGTCTGGGCCAGTCCGCCCCCGGCTGTCTCCCGGTGCTTCTCGGGCATGGCCGAGCCAACCTCCAGCATGACTTTGATAACCTCGTCGGATGGAATCACGCTGCGCACCCCGGCCAGCGCCATATCGGCGGCGGCCAGCGCCGTAACGGCACCGAAGCCGTTGCGCACGATGCAGGGAATTTCCACAAGTCCGCCTACAGGATCACAGATCAGTCCAAGTGTATTTTTGAGCGCGAGGCCAACGGCATGAACGGCCTGTGCCGGCGTACCGCCGCGCAGCTCGGTGAGTGCTCCCGCCGCCATCCCGATGGCCGAACCCACCTCAGCCTGGCAGCCTCCCTCCGCTCCGGAAACAAATGAATTATTGGCAATAACATACCCTATCGCTCCTGCGGCGAAGAGGCCGGATACCATGTAGTCATCCTCCCAGCCGAAACGCTCCTGGCAGCTCAAAAACACGCCGGGAATAATTCCGCAGGAGCCTGCTGTCGGCGTGGCAATAATGCGGCCCATGGACGCATTGACCTCCGATACAGCCAGCGCATAAGCCATGGCCTGGCCGGCAGGTCCGCCCAGACAAGGCTCATCTGCGGCATTATAAGACGCAACCCGCTGGGCATCCAGGCCTGTCAGACCACTGCGCGAGGTCGTATCCTCTGTCATGCCGCGGTGTACAGCTTCCTTCATTACCCCGTAATACTGGCTCATGGTGGCGAATTCCTGTTCTTTGGAACGACCGGATTCCCCGCTCTGCTCCTCCAGCATCAACGCGCCGATGCCCATTCCCCGCTCCTCACATAATACAGCCAGCTGGCTTAAGGTTTGAAAATTCATGGTGTGTTGTCCTTCCCTTTTAGTTCTTGCGCGGATTCATTCAGATCCACCACTTTGACGGATTTGACGGCGGACAGAGCCTTCAGCTCATACAGCAGCTCCGGCGTCGCCGCCTCATCCAGCTCCAGCACTGTAAGAGCCGCACCACTGCGATTTTTTCGGTCAAGCGACATGTGTCCAATATTGAACTGGCCTTTGCGCATCACATCTGTAACACTGGCCAGCACCCCAAGGTAGTCCATATGCTGAATCAGCACCGTCGGGTACATTCCTGTAAGCTTCACTCCAAAGCCGTCAATATCCACAATTTCAATATTCCCGCCGCCGATAGATATTCCTGTAAGTGTCAGTTCCGTCCCTGTCTGCGCTCCAACCAGACGCAAGCGTACCGTATTGGGATGAGGGAACAGGCCTGTTCCTTGACCGAAGGAAATCTCCATCCCGGCCTCGGCGGCCAGTTCTATGGAATCAGGCAGCCGGGAATCATCCGTAGCGAAGTCCAGCAGGCCCCCGGCAATTGCCCGGTCCGTGCCGTGCCCTTGATACGTAGCGGCAAAAGAACCGAAGAAAGTCACCTCGGCCTCACGCGCAGGCTCACCCAGCACCTGCCGGGCAGCCCTTCCGATCCTTGCTGCGCCTGCTGTATGCGAGCTGGAAGGTCCAACCATGGCCGGGCCAATAATTGAGAATACATCTTTGAACCGCATTGTTCAGATCTCCACCTATCAAAATTCGACAATATACTTTTCCATTATATTATACTGCAGCTGCGTAAAAGCTACACCATAACATTGTCTGTTACTTAAAAGGTATTACTGGAGAACAGGACAATACCGTCACGTTCCTCCCAGCCGATGCGTGTCCAGAAGCTACGGCCGGGGGCATTGCTCTCAATGACCATCAAATGACATTTTTCAATCCCTTCCTGGAGCAGACTGGCCAAGCAGCGTGATACCAGCTCACGGCCAACGCCCTTGCCACGGCCGTCTTCGCTGACAGCAACATGATAAATATACCCTCTGCGCCCGTCATGCCCGCACATTGCTGTGCCGGCAAGCGTGTTGTCCCCGTTCAGCGCTACCTGGCTCATTCCCGGATTGCGCTCCAGATAGCGGAGTATTTCTTCCCGGGAGTCCGCCCCGCTGAGGTTCATCCCTTCGGTATTCTCCCATAACTGATAGGCGGCTTCGTAATCATCGGCAGTCATCGGTCTGTAATTCATAGTTTCCTCTCCAATTCCGTTGTTTATATGTATCGTTGAGCCCGTCTGCACACAGCATGGAATTCCTCCGAATTAAGCCTGCCAAGTGACAGCATTTCCTCATAGGGATCACCTTCGAGCTTCAGCAGCTTGGCAAATGCGGGCTCTGTCTTCATGCCGCCGGACTTCAGGGAGCGGATATTCTCTGCGAAGCCGGGTCCGAGCAGCTTTAATACTCGCCTCTCTACCTGCATATGCAGCCAGGCATTTTGTTTCTCCGTGGCCAAGGGCTGTCCAAACAACTCAATCGGCCAGCCGCCAGTCCGGAAATTAATTTTGGTGCGGACCATATCCCTTACTGTACGGGTTACCGCATAAAATCCCTCCAGCTGGCCGAAATGATATCGGGCCGCTTCGATAAAACGCTTGGGGTCCTGCACTTCACAAATAATATCCAGGTCGCTGCCTTCCACCTGAATCCCCAAGGGTACTGTTCCTGCAAGCCGCGGATGATATTCTGCCAGCAGCTCCATGATGCGCAGCTCCCGCAATAATTGCCAGACCTCTCTCAACACTGCATTTCCCGTTTCATCCTCATCATGACCCAATCCGCTGTTCATTTCCAGCACGCTTCACCTCCTGTCTGCTAATTTTATGAACAGAGCTAGTCATCCTTAGTGGGAAAAAGGTTCACTAATCGGACTAACTCGGCTTATGGGCCAGCCTATGTTGGAAAAAGTACCACTAATTCGGCTGAAAGTGACCGTAAGGGATGAATATGCACGAATTAGGTGCCCAAAATCCAACTAAAACCTTCTGCAGCCAGGGTTTCAGTGAATTAGTTTTACTTTTTTCACTTAGCTCTAGCTCCTGTTGAGCCTCCTTGCGCTCCCCAAGTTTCAAGTTCCCCAATTCAACTCATATACATTTAATTTTCTCCATATCCAGCAACTTTAGATATGCATGTCCGGCAGACACAGGCTGTATAGCGGGGATAGGAGGGGGCGCACGCTTTTCTGGGCTCATGCATAAAAATATACAGAATCACAGAATGCACCTGAGGAGTGTCGCTAATGAATCCTGTATATCCCTATTACGGAGATCGTACGGTCTGCCGCGTGCAGCCTATAGCCTTTCCCCCACAGCATCAGGACCGCCAGCCGGGACTGGAGAGTCTGATGCAGCCCCGGCCAATCAGCGAAAACCCGGACAGCCGCGGCAGCGGAAAGCTGGACGGCAAGGTTGCGCTCATTACCGGCGGAGACAGCGGGATCGGGAAAGCCGCTGCGATTGCTTTTGCCAAAGAAGGTGCGGATGTCGCCATTGCCTACCTCTACGAGGTGTCCGATGCCGAAGCCACACAGCGGCGTATTGAAGAGCTGGGACAGCGCTGCCTGCGGATTCAGACCGACTTACGGTATAAAGCGAACTGTTTCCAGGCGGTGGAGCATACCGTACGGACCTTTGGCAAACTGGATATCCTGGTCAACAATCACGGGGTACAGTATCCGCAGCAGAGCCTTCTGGATATCTCGGAGGAGCAGTTGTACGAGACGTACCGCACGAATATTTTTCCGTTCTTTTTCCTGACACAGGCCGCACTCCCGCATTTGTGCGCAGGGGCTTCCATCATTAACACCGCATCCATAACCGCATACCAAGGCCATAAGGAGCTCATTGATTATTCATCCACCAAAGGCGCTATTGTCACGTTCACCCGCTCCCTCTCCCTGTCGCTTGCCGACAGCGGAATCCGGGTCAACAGCGTGGCTCCCGGTCCGGTGTGGACCCCGCTGATTCCGTCCAGCTTCTCCGCCGAGGAAGTCAGTGTGTTCGGTACCGATACCCCCTTCAAGCGGGCCGCCCAGCCCTATGAGCTGGCTGGAGCCTATGTCTATTTGGCCGGACCCGATTCCACCTACGTTACCGGAACCTGCATTCATGTTAACGGAGGGGACATGGTGACCAGCTGACCGGCCGCCGTGTTCACTTCCCTGAAAGGATGTTATTCATGAACAAATTGAAGGATTATGATCTTCCATCCGTGAGGCTTAGTGCAGGAATGTATGCACTGACAAAGCTGTCTGCTGCCGGTCTGACATTTATGCTCGTTTCCCTGGCCATGCTCGCATTCCCGCATACCGATGGTGTACCGGAGGGCTGGCCGGCCTCGGTGCCTTATGCCATCTATGCCTACGGGCTGCCGGCCGCCCTGGTATCGGATGCCCTGCTGCGCGTGTTCCGCTTCGCTTCGCTCACCCCGGCCCTTGTGCTGTACGCAGCCTGCGGCTATGGCGCTGGCGTATGGCTGGCCGCGGAGCAGGGCGGGGACGCTGTGACCTGCGGTATCGCCGGGATTTTTGCATTGCTCCTGTTCCGGCTTGCGCAGCTGGCCGGAGAACGGCAGCCGCTCCTGCTTCCGGTATTCGCCCTGTTTGTCCCGCTGATCTGCCTGGTATTGTTCTGACCAGTGCTTATGGTGCAGGAAACTGCCGCTTGGCTGCGTTGTGTGTTACGGACTAAAGGTGAGGTAGGATACAACGTTTGCACTTCATAAGTATAACTGCGCCCTGCGCCTCCGGAATCACAGCGCCTCGATAATATCCCCGGCGATCAATGCCGACGGATCATGGCGCTGGCGGGCAGCCCGTTCCCCGGCCAGGCCGTGCAGATAGACGCCAAAGGCCGCTGCCTGTGCGGCATTGAGCCCTTGCGCAAGCAATCCCGCAATGATGCCGGTCAGCACATCGCCCGCACCGCCCGTTCCCATGCCCGGATGGCCCGTGATATTCACATAAGCCTCTCCTTCAGGAGTTGCGACCACCGTATGAGCCCCCTTCAGCACAAGGGTTACCCCGTGCTCCCGGGCATAAGCCAGCGCCAGACCGATCCGGTCTCTCTGCACCTCAGCCGTAGATATTCCGGCCAGCCGGGCCATTTCCCCCGGATGGGGCGTCAGGATCACCGGATGGCGGCGGCTTGTCCAGGAGCTGTAATCACTGTCGGCCAGCATATTCAGCGCATCGGCATCGATAACCATTGGAGCATCGATGCCTTCCCACAGCGCGCGCAGCCACTCCTGATCGCCCGGAAACCGTCCAAGCCCGGGTCCCACAGCAGTGACATCTCTGCCAGTGCTTAGCCGCAGCACTTCTGCGGCAGTCCCGGCGCTCCAAGTGCCATTCTCACCACCGGCGGCTGCCAGCATCAGCTCCGGAGCTGCGCCGATGACATAGGGCAGCAGCATCGAAGGCAGCGCCCAGGTCACCAGGCCGCAGCCTGCGCGGAGGGCGGCGCGGGCTGCGAGCAGGCCCGCCCCGCTCATGCTAAGGCTTCCCGCCGCCAGCAGGACATGCCCGTAGGTGCCCTTGTGGCCCTCGGGCGAACGGCGGCGCGACACGTCGACCTGCAGACGTGTCCGCAGCACCTCCGGCGTCAGCAGGCTCGCCGGGACGCCGCCCTCCCGGGCCAAAGCAGCGGGGATGCCGATGGAGCGGACCACCACCTGCCCGGCGTTGCCCGCGCCGGGATATTGCAGCAGCCCGCGTTTGAGGAACGCGAGGCAGACCGTCACCGCCGCATGAATGCACGGCTTATGCGTCTGGCCCGTGTCCGCATCCAGCCTGCTGGGGATGTCTGCGGACACAACGGGTTTGCCGCTGCCATTCGCAGCGGCAATCAGCTCCGCATAGGCACCGCGCGGGGCGCCCGCGCTGCCGGTGCCGAGCAGCGCATCCAGGATGCCGCTGCATGCGGCAAAGTCCACCCGGTCCCGGCCGTAGACTACGGCGGGCAGGCCCATAGCTGCAGCGGCATCGCGCTGCAGGGCGGCTTCGCCGGCCAGCGACTCCGGCGCGGCCGCGTACACCAGCGTGACGGCGATGCCCGCCTCACGCAGATGCCTGGCGGCGGCGATGCCGTCGCCGCCGTTATTGCCTTTGCCGACGAGGACGAGCCAATGCTCGGCGCCGGCACGCCCCAAGGTCAGCGCAGCATCGCCGCTGACCGTGAAGCCGGGCGGCTTGATCCCCGGGCCGCCGCCTGTGCCCTGCGTTCCATCTGGTCCGTACACCCTGCCGGCCCACGCTCCATCTGGTCCGTACACTCCGTCGCCCCACGCTCCATCTGGTCCGTACACCCTGCCGGCCCACGCTCCATCTGGTCCGTACACCCTGCCGACCCACGTTCCATCTGGTCCGTACACTCCGTCGCCCCGCGTTCCGCCTGGACTGTACGCTCCGCCGTCCGGGCTTCTGTCCAGTGCGCCAGCCTCAGTGCGCCCCGGCTGACGCGCACCCCCGTCTTGGACTGTTCTGCTTGTTCCAAGTGTCCATGCAGCAGAGGTATCAGCTCCGCCAAATCTGCGGCGGCACAGCTTAATGATCTCCTCCGCAATGGCCCTGCCTGCATTTTCCATCAGCGCTACCGCCGGGATGCCCAGCCGCTCAATCGTCTGGCGGTCCAGCTCCCGCATATCCTGCGCAGTCACTATATACATTAGCCCAGCCCCCTTAGTTGATTCGATTGTACTTGGTACAGGGGGCTCAAGCAAATCCTGTATCCTCCGAATCTGCACTATCACAACGGCACCCCTGCCACTCATTTACCCGATTGTCCGAAACTCCTCACACCGAATATAAAACTCCGAATATTCCAAGGGATCTACTGCCCTATTACCCAGCAGAAGCGGCTTCGCCGTCTTTTACAGGGACGGTATCGTTTCAGCGGGAAATATACGGATGGTTTGTGGTGTGAAACATATAAATCCAATATTTCAAAAAAGACCTCCCGAAAACGGAAGGCCTTACTTTATCTTTGTTCGGCATACGCTCAGGACAGGTTTGTCCGCCGCTCAGTATCCCACCGTAAACCGGGTCCGGCTGAAGTTTCCTTCCTCCAGCTCGTCAATGACAGCTACGGCAAAATCCTCCACGCTGATGCTGCTGTCTCCGTTCTCATCCACCACCAGCCGGTCGAGGCCGATGCGGAACTGCCCGGTCCGGCGGCCGGGGCGGATCACGGCAGGCGGGCTGAGATACGTGTAGTCCAATGAAGAAGCGCTATAGATTTCATAGGCATGTCCATGCGCCTCCGCCAGCGGCCGGAACTTCTCGGGGAACCCCGGCGTATCCATCAGCCACTCGCCCGACTCCGTCTTCAGGGTGCCTGCTCCGCCAATGACCAGCAGGCGCTTCAGACCTGCAGCCTGCAGGCCCTCCAGCAGGCTCTCCGCCGCACGCAGCAGGTCGTTCTCCCGCCCGGCTGCGGGACCAAATGCACTGATCACTTCGTGATGCCCGCGTACAGCCTCTGCTACCGCCGCCGGGTCCAGAATATCTGCAGTAGTAACCTGCAGACGCTCATCTTCCAGCTCCAGTGAAGCCGGATTGCGGACCACTGCAGTGACCTCATGTTTTCTTTTTAACGCTTCCTGCACAATGGCTCTGCCAATCGTTCCCGTTGCTCCAAAAACCACAACATCCATACCAGTAACCCCCATCTTCTCCAGTTGTAGTCTACTTTACATTCATTTCAATTTTGCCGTGGTACATTCCTCAGCGCCGCAGGAACATTCCCTGCGAAGCAGGCATAACCGGCTCAAAGCCATACTGCACATACAGCCTTGCAGCCTCTCCATCGGCAATCAGGCTGATATAGGATCTGTCCGGCACCGTATCCAAAAAACTGCGGATTTCCCGCATAATGATCTTCCCCAGGCCGCGTCCCTGACAGGATGGCTTCACCGCAATATCGGTCACTTGAAAAAAGCAGCCTCCGTCCCCGACCACGCGCCCCATCCCGACAAGCGAGCCCTCTTCATACAGAGTCACTGCAAAAATGGACCGGGGCAGCCCGATTTCCGCTCCCTCGGCACTCATTGCGCTCAATCCTGCTTCCATCCGCAGCGCCAGATATTGTTCTACCGAAGGCCGCTCATGGCGGAGTTCCAGCTTGTCCTCCATCATCACGCCTGCTCCTTTCTCTAACTCCACTGTACTGCTGTGAAACCTGCAGCTGCTACCAATATATATGACCGTACTGCCGGCAAGCAAGAATAGTCCGACAGATACACAGCATCTTGAAACATTATCTACTGTTGAACGTACAATGACTCAAAGCCGCTGTTCTTTTACAGCCGGAATATTCTATGCCCGTATTCTTGGGTAAACTGTGGAATAGGATCATAATATTATGCCGAAAGGTTGGGTGAAGTCATCATGACTCCAATAGGAAAGTTGTTCAAATGGGGGACCTTTGCTTATGAGGCTTTTCTGGCGCTGCCGTTCATCGGGGGAGCTTTTGTTGTTGCGAATGCCTGGGCGCCGCTGGGTGTTGCGTTCCTCCTGCACGCCGTAGCCGTAGTACTGCTGTTGAGAGAACGTGGACCTATTGTCGGCAACGTGGTGGGGATTGTCACCTCGGTTGTTGCTTTAATTCCTTTTGTCGGTTGGATTATGCACGCTGTGACTGCAATCATTCTGCTCATTGAGGGAATATCCGCCTCGCGGCGCACACCACGCTACTAACGGGGAAGCTCAAAAATTACAGAAGAAGGAGTACCCTCACCAGCTAGGATCAAAAGATTGGCATACCTCCTATCAGGCCGCTTATGAGGATCTCTGAGCATTCACTCGTATAGCTGCAATCTATTCTTTCACAACCAAACGGCTGCGCCGTCCTTCACTGGACAGTGCAGCCGTTCGGGATTATGGGTTTGCGGTTACACCCGGACGAAGGTCTATCCTTAAGCAGCTACCCCCGTCCCGCAGAACGGGAATCGGTCCGCCGGCTTCCGGCCTCTCCACTGTAACGTGCATTTGCAGTGCTGTTCTCAAAACGCTTGCGCTCCGTCCGCTCCATCTGCACAATTTGTCCTTCATGCACCACGATGTGCAAGGAACCGAATTCCATATTGTCCAAAAGCTCCACAATCCGCGCAAGCCATACCTCATCCACTTTCAGTGGCTTAGCCATTCTCCAGCCTCCCTTTCCCCGGACAGGGGGATTTTCCGCCAATCCCGTAATAACCAACCCGTATACTATGTTTTAACTTAGCATGGAATCAAAAGGGCTGTCAATGCGCATTTTTGCGTGTAAGCCAGCTTTTTACGATCATCGTTACCAAAGCGAGCAGCAATAGCAGGGAAGCAACGGCGAAGGAAGCCGAGAACTGATATTCGTTATACAAAATTTCAACATGCAGCGGCAGCGTGTTCGTCTCCCCGCGAATATGCCCGGAGACAACAGACACCGCACCGAATTCTCCCATCGCCCGCGCATTGCAGAGGATGATTCCGTACAGCAGGCCCCATTTGATATTCGGCAGCGTGACGCGCCAGAATATCTGCCAGCCATGAGCCCCGAGTGTAATAGCCGCTTCCTCCTCCTGCGTGCCCTGATCTTCCATCAGCGGAATCAGCTCGCGGGCCACAAAGGGAAAAGTCACAAACAGTGTGGCGAGCACGATGCCTGGAAGGGCAAAGACAATCTTAACATCATGGGCGCTGAGCCAGGAACCGAACCAGCCGTTCGAGCCGAAGACAAGCACAAAGATCAGCCCGCCGATCACAGGAGATACGGCAAAAGGCAGGTCAATCAGCGTAATTAGAAACCCTTTACCGCGAAAACGGAACTTGGTCACCGCCCAAGCCGCCATCACCCCGAACAGGGTATTCAGCGGCACGGTGATTGCAGCAACCAGCAGTGTCAGCCGCAGGGCGGAAGCAGCATCGGGATCGGTCAGCGCCGCCAGAAATACATCCCAGCCCCGCTTCAGCGCCTCTGTCAGCACCACGATCAGCGGCAGCGCAATCAGCCAGAACAGCACAAGACCAGCCGCTGCGACCAGCACCCACTTCACGGCAGAAGCTTCCGTAGTTGCAGGGGAAGCTGCACTCCGGTGCGGACGGGGGGCAGCCATAGGGACGGTACCAGCCATGATTTTACCTCCTAAAAGTTTTGTTAGCATAAGCTTCACAGAGTTACTTCGACAAAACTCGCTTCGAAAGCATACGCTGAAAGTCCTATGGAGCATAAACTGCCCAGTTCATAACTGTATTTCATGCAACTAAAAGGCTATCAACGGTTTACCGCTCCTTTTTAACTGCGGCAAGTACACTTAGCCGGTCTGTGAAACAATCCTTTTCGAATGCACGTACTAAGCCCACGGCAGAAACTTGCTTATCGCGAAGTTTTGCGGGCCCAGCGCTGCAGCGTATTAATGACGAGCAGCATCAGGAAGGAGATCAACAGCAGCAGCAGCGCTACTGCTGTTGCCCCGGCATAATCGAACTGCTCCAGCTTCGACATGATGAGCAGCGGAGCAATCTCTGTGCGCATCGGCATATTGCCGGAGATGAATACCACGGACCCGTATTCCCCGATCCCCCGGGCAAATGCCAGCGCAAAGCCGGTAAGCAGCGGCGGGATCAGCTCCGGGAGCACAATGCTGCGGAAGGTCCGCCAGCGTCCCGCTCCCAGCGTTGCCGAAGCTTCCTCCATATCCCGGTCCAAGTCCTCCAGCACAGGCTGAACGGTACGGACGACAAAGGGAATACCGATGAACATCAGCGCAAGCGTAATGCCCAGCGGTGTAAAGGCGATCTTAAGCCCCAACGGCTCCAGCATAGAGCCGATCCAGCCATTTTGCGAATACAGTGCCGTCAGGGAAACCCCTGCTACAGCTGTCGGGAGCGCAAACGGCAGATCGATCAGGGCGTCAAAGATCCTTTTACCCGGAAACTCATAGCGGACCAGCACCCAAGCCAGCAGCAGTCCCAGAAAAGCATCGGCCAAGGCTGCCATTGCCGCAGTGCTCAAGCTGACCCGGTACGAGGCCAGAACGCGAGGGTCTGTTGCGATATCCCAGAATTTGGCCCAGCTCAGTCCCGTCGAATTGAATAACAATGCCGACAGCGGCAGCAATACGACAAGACTCAGATAGAGTACGCTGTAGCCCATCGTAAGTCCGAAGCCCGGCAGCACCTTGCGACGCACTGCAGCCGTAGTGGTGACATTCATTGACCTGTTCATCCCTTTCCTGCCTTCGGCTTATGGGCCGATCAGCCTCCATACACTAACTTGGTTACAGCAGTTCCTGCTGCTGTTCTTTGGATTTCAGCCGCTTGGGTTGTTATTTGGCGCCAGGCACGTAAATTTTGTCGAAAATCCCGCCGTCATTGAAATGCTTCTCCTGGGTTTCTTTCCAGGTTCCGAATTTATCTGCGAGTGTGAACAGCTTGATTACAGGGAATTTGTCCTTATATTCCTCTTTCACGCTTTCCAGGGTCGGACGGTAGTAGTTGTCGGCAGCGATTTTTTGTCCCTCTTCGGTGTACAGATACTTCAGGTAGGCTTCGGCTACCTCACGGGTGCCTCTTTTGTCCACGACCTTGTCTACTACAGCCACCGGCGGTTCGGCCAGGATACTCTCGGACGGGTTAACGATCTCGAATTTGTCCGGGCCCAGCTCCTTAATTGAGAGGTATGCCTCATTCTCCCAGGCAATCAGCACATCGCCGATTCCACGCTCTACAAAGGTTGTGGTTGCCCCGCGCGCTCCGGTATCCAGCACGGGCACGTGCTTGAACAGCTCCTGGACAAATTCCTGCGCCTTGGCTTCATCATTGTTGTTGTGGTCAAGCGCATAGCCCCAGGCGGCAAGATAGTTCCAGCGTGCCCCTCCGGAGGTTTTCGGGTTCGGCGTGATGACTTCCACCCCTTCTTTCAGCAGATCCGGCCAGTCCTTGATGCCTTTGGGATTGCCCTTGCGTACCAGGAACACAATTGTCGAGGTGTATGGGGAGCTGTTATGCTCGAATTTGCTTTCCCAGCCTTCATTGATCAGCCCCTTGTCCTTCAGTGCGTCAATGTCGTAGCCTAGGGCAAGAGTGACCACATCCGCTTCCAGGCCTTCCTGCACCGCCCGGCTTTGGGCGCCGGAACCGCCATGCGATTGTTTGACCGTAACCTTCTGGCCCGTTTCTTTCTCCCAATAGGCGGAGAACGCCTTGTTATAATTTTCGTACAGCTCGCGTGTCGGGTCGTAGGATACATTCAGCAGCTCTACCGGATCTTTTGCCGGAGCTTTGGCAGCTTCTGCTGCTCCTGCCGCATTGCTTGCTGCCGGTGCATCTGTTGCTGCGGCCGCCCCATTGCCTGAATTGTTATTGCCGCAAGCTGCAAGGCCTGCCGTCAATAATAATGCGAATCCCGTGATAAGTCCCTTTTTGATCCCTTTTCTCATCATAAGCCACTCCCCTGTTTATTTTCTCTTGACACCCCATGAAGTTCCCGTCAGTCGGCGTTGCTGCCTTTCAGCAAAAATAGACGGAGGAAGGCCCACTTACGGCAGGTCAAACCGGTCCTGTGGACACGTGTCTGCGAGCTATGGCGGGCGTTCCTCCGTCTGTACGGTAAGAACTTATTTGATTATTCCTACCCATTTAGTAGGTTATGAAGATATAATACTGAAAGCTCCGCACCCTGTCAAACCTTTTTTTCAAAATAGCGAAAAGTCTTTTCAGCCGGCCTGGCGGCAGCATGTGGCGGCTGTTCCTGCAAGAACCACTTGTTATTGCGGCGCCAAAGTAATATTATTGCTACATCTTATAGGTCAAAAACAGATCAAAACTATTAATTAAAAACATGAGAAATTAGTGTAAGTACCGGGGGAGACAATGATGGGAATGAATCTGGAGTATGCACCTGTACCAGTACCTTCACCCGCGCCGCAGCGGCCACGGCTGCACAAGCGTATTCTTGGGGAGCTGGCAAGGCGCATTCTGGACACGTACTGCTACGATACACAACTATGGCGGACGGCGCTTGCCGGGCCCTGGTTGATATGCTTTTTGGTGTTTACAGCAGCTGTTCTGGGCATCCCTACGGGGCTCGGAACTGCCGCCGATGTGATGCTGGCCACCTGTGCCGCAACCCTGGTCCTGGCTTGTGCCGGAAATATTCTGGCAGTGCTGCTGGCCCTGTCCGGACTGCGCATCCCGCGTCTCTATGCGGGCTCTTTATTGAGCGCTTCAGGAGCTGTCCTGCTAGTCTTCTATTATGCCGATCTGGAGCTGGAGGCTGCCGCCGCTGTTGCTGGAACTGCCGCCCTGCTCGGAGGCCTGGGTGGTCTAGCCATTGGGCTTCTGCGTAGACGCCGGTTCATCATGGGACTGCTGCTGGCAGCCGTCGTGCTCGCTTCTCCGTTCGCCCTCTCTACCCGGGGCAATGGCGATACATCACCGGAGGTGAGCTTATCAGGCGGAAGCCCGGCTCCACTCAATGCCGAAAATCCGGGAGCTCCAGGGAACTATACTTATCACAGCTTCACCTATGGCAGCGGCCGGGATCTCCACCGTACCGAGTATGGCGATGAGGCTGGGCTTATCACTTCTGCGGTAGATGCCTCTGCTTACATTACAAGCTGGCCCAAGCTGCGCACCTTATTCTGGGGCTTCGATTACAGCGCCCTTCCTGTAAATGCCCGGGTCTGGATGCCTGATGGTGATGGACCTTACCCGCTTGTGCTGATGGTGCATGGGAACCATATGATGGAGGATTATTCCGAAGGGGGTTATGCCTACCTGGGCGAACAGCTGGCCAGCCGCGGGTATATCGCGGTGTCTCTGGATGAGAACTTTCTGAACTATTCCGCCTGGTCGGGCATCCCGGATAATGATTTCAAGGTGCGCACCTGGATGATTCTGAAGCATCTGCAGCAGATCGGCATTTTTGCGGAGGAATCCGGCAACCCTTTCTATCAAAAGGTGGATTATAGCCGGACCGCCCTGCTCGGACACAGCCGGGGCGGGCAGGCCGTAGCCATGGCTGCGGATGCCGGCCGCTGGTTCAAGAATGACCCTGCTCTTGCCGCAACCACACAGTTTCACATCGCTTCGGTTATTGCACTCGCTCCTACGGACAAAGCCATTGATAACCAGCAGGCCCGTCTGGTCGATGTCAATTACCTGACTCTTCAGGGCGCCCGCGATGGCGATGTGCATGATTTCTATGGAGACCGGCAGTATATCCGCTCTTCCTTTACGGGAGCCGCTTCGTCATTCAAAAGCTCGCTGTACATCGCCGATGCCAACCACAGCCAGTTCAATACCAGCTGGGGGCTGTACGACCAGTCGCTGCCGGCGGGATTGTTTCTGGACCGCAAGGATATTATGGATGGAGACGCACAGCGGCAAATCGCCAAGGTCTATGTCACCGCCTTTCTGGAGGCTACCCTGGATGGGAAGGAAGTCTACCAGAATCTGTTCCGCGATTACCGCAGCGGATTGCAGTGGCTTCCCGGCACCGCATACTATAACCGGTTCCAGAGCGGCGGCGATATCGTTGTAGCCACCTTTGACGAAGACCGCAACAAGAATACCGTCACTGGCGGAACCGTGGAAGCAGCGGGGCTAACCTGGAGCGAGGAGGCCGCCAAGGACCGGGAATCCAAGAGCAAAGCTACCTACGGGCTGCTGCTGGAGCATAGCGCAAAGGACGGCGGGGAGAGCTACTACAGCATCAAGCTGAAGAATAGCGTGGTCAGTGGGCTTGCTGAGTCCGGCGCTGCCGGCCTAACCTTCTCGATGGCTAACCGCAATGCCGACGGCAAGGATACCCCGGTTGCGGCAAAAGCTTCGGCATCCCCCGATGTGGAAGTCGAGCTGAAGGACAGCAATCATGCAGCAGCCCGCCTGCCGCTGAATGAAGTGATGGACATTCTGCCTCTGCCGCAGACCCGGTTCACACTCCTCCCCTGGCTTGAGGAGCGGATGAGCGACGGCAAATACGGCGATCTCTCGGAAGCCGTATTTCAGACCTACGAGCTGCCTTTTGAACGTTTTATCGAAGTAGAGCCCGGGCTTGACCCGGATAAACTGAGCGAAATCACCTTCTATCTGCAGGGAGAGGGCGATAAAATTATGCTGGATGATATCGGCTTCTACCTTAAAAGCACCAGTATGGAAGGGTCCAAGCAAACCGCTATTATACAACGAACAGAAAAGTAACTTCGTTTGAGAGGATAAAAGCGGCCTTCAGCGCTCCAACAACGGCAACCGCCCTTCACCAGATAACGTAGCTGTTGTGGATTTCAATTCCTTCATAAATCCGCGGCCCTTCCAAGTGGAAAAAGGACCACTAATTGGTCCCAGCACACTGATCTCTGCAGCCTAAGTTGGAAAAAGGACCACTAATTCAGCTCAGTTCGCTCCTAGAGGAGTAAAATCACCCAATTAAGTCACCTTTTTCCACTTGAATTTCTCATTTGTTGATTTAGGGGGGAAATAAGTTCCCTTTTTCCAACTAACGGTTGTTCACCTGCTTCTTCGCCAGCGCGGGTTGGAAAACGGCTATCGAATCAGGCTGAATACCACCCTGCTGGTTGAATGCGTTGAATTCAGGCCCACTCCCCCCCAACTTTATGCGTATTATATCCATTAGTGAAAGAAATCATAATTTCCTAAACAACAAAAAACACGGCCCAGGCAACGAAATTCTGCTTTTCATTGCAGCAAGGCCACTCTCTGCTAGTCCGATTATAAATTCAACGGCTTCAGACAGACCGGTGATGTGAGATCCAGCTCATTGCCGGTAGGGATGAGCCTGCCGGTCTCACTGTCGATTCTGAAGGAGACAATATTATCACTGTTCTGGTTGGCTGCGAGCAGCATCCCGCCGATAATGGCGAAGTTGCGCGGCGTCCGGCCTCCGGAAATGACCCAATCCTGCGCTTCCAGCAGGCCCGTGGATGCGTCGATATGGAACAGCGCAATGCTGTCATGCCCGCGGTTGGAGGCGTACAGAAAACGGCCGCACGGCGATACATGAATGTCGGCTGCAGTGTCATCGCTGCCGGCGGCATAATGATCCGGAAGGGAGCTGATGCTCTGCAGAATTTTCAGATCAGCGGACTGCTCATCATTCGCGAACACAGTGATTGTGCTGTTCAGCTCGTTGATCAGGTACAGCCATTGTCCCGACGGATGTCCGGCCAGATGGCGGGGTCCCGAACCTGGCGGAAGCAGAACTTCACGGCGGGTAGCCAGCTTGCCGGCTTCCACACGGTAGAATACAATCTGATCCAGTCCCAGATCGCAGACAAGCACATGTTGTCCGGACCGGTCAGGAATGACCGAATGGGGATGCGGCGCTTCCTGCCGGTCTTCACGCAGTCCGGACCCCTCATGCTTTACCTGGGCGGACATTTCCTGAAGCGAGCCGTCGGCATTCACCGGAAAAATGTTAACGTTGCCTCCCGAGTAGTTGGAGACAAATATGTAATCCTCTTGCGGGGAAATAGACACGTAACACGGAGCTCCGCCATCTGTTGGTCTGCTTCCCAGAAGACGCAGCGCTTTGCTGCCTGGCTCAATGGCGTACGCATAGACCTCGCCCTTATCCTTCTCACTTACGGCATACAGCACAGTCCCTGCGCTGTTCACTGCCAGATAGGACGGATTCTCAATCCCCTTCGTGCTGTTCAGGATTCTCATTTCTCCGGTATCCTTATTCAAAGCCCCCAGTATAATCGCATCTCGGTCAACACTGTTGTAGGTTCCTGCATAAAATAAAACTTCATTAGGCTGGTGCATGGGCAGCGGCTCCTTCTATTGTATATTGGCGCGTAGTTTTACTTACTTCATATATACCCTTAAGTTAAAGGAATACACCTCAGGGTTCCGCACTTTTTTCACTATAACATGTTTATGTACCCGCTACCTCCCTAGGTTTAAACAGCATATTTCCGGGCATACTTGAATACTAATTATAAGGCTGCCGACAATATTTGACACCTGGTTTAAACGTCCGGCATGAGGTTAATAGTAACCATCGAAGATAACAAAACATAAAGGAGCTGAAGCATAATGAGTTTTCTGTGGATGTTGATTGTTGGTGGCGTCATTGGTTGGTTGGCCGGTCTGATTATGGGCAGAGATATTCCGGGCGGTGTTATCGGCAACATTATCGCCGGTATTCTCGGTTCTTGGCTCGGCGGCATGCTGCTGGGAAGCTGGGGACCTAAGATCAGCGATTTCTATGTCTTCCCGTCACTTATCGGTGCGATTGTCCTGATCTTTATCGTCAGCCTGATCCTCCGTTCGGTTGGCGGACGCAGCCGTTCTTAAGGAATAACCTTATATACAACCAGACCTGCCTAGCAGGGCTGGCATCTACACCCGCCAAGGTCTTCCTTGGCGGGTTTCTTGCGGCTGAAGCTATGGCTTCAGGAGAAGCAGCTGCGGAATTCCCGCGGATACGGGTTCAATGTTTTGCCTTCTTTTTTCTGCTATAATGAAAAAATAAGTGACACAAATCACAGAAAGGAAAGTGAATCATGGGCAATATCAACCCTTCACTTTTGCATGTCGGTTCCACGCTGGGGGCTGTATTCATGGCGCTGATGGTCATTTTCATCCGCCTGAAGGCTAGTGCGCGCCCGGTGACAATCCGCAAAATATGGATTCCACCGCTGGGCATGTCCACCGGTTTTGCCATGTTTGTTGTTCCCGAGGTCAGATTTCCCTGGTGGTGGGCGGTTGCCGCTTTTCTGGTCGGCTGGTTTATTTTTGCCTACCCGCTGATCCGCAGCACCAAGTTTGAAGCACGGGAAGGCCTGGTTTATGCCCGGCGCTCCAAAAGCTTCGCCTTCATCCTGCTAGGACTGCTGCTGATCCGCACGGTGCTGCATGAGTTTATCAATCAATATGTATCCATTCCGCAGTCAGGCGGGCTTTTCTTCATATTGGCCTTCGGCATGATTCTGCACTGGAGAGTATTTATGTATAAGCGTTACATCCGGATGGTTCCACCGCAGACCCCTATCCCTGAGCCCCGGGGCTGACAACATCATCTAATTATAAAAAAGAGCATTCGGGAGCCTCGCTGCCTCAAGAATGCTCCTTTTTAGTGGATCATTCTACGGTTCATTGTCATCTTACATTCCCCTTTTTCCGCTAATTTGCATATACTACTAGTAATCCGCCCAGCCATTCCTAACCCCCCATGTCACTTTTGACTAAATTCGCACGAAACAGCCAGTTTTTTTTGTTTCTGATGTCAGGTAACTTACGATGAGATCAGTTAGAATATAAGCATACTTTTAGAGAGTGGGGACAAGACAATTGAAAAGTAAATCAAGAAAAGTGGCGATCGTCGGCTCGGGAATGGTCGGTTCCAGCTGTGCCTATTCCATGGTCAATCAGGCTATATGCGATGAAATCATGATGATTGACCGTACTTATGACCGCGCCATGGCACAAGCGCTTGATCTCTCGCATTGCATGGATTTCACCGGAACACGCACCAAGGTATATGCCGGCACCTCCAGCGATTGCGCCGGAATGGACGTTGTCATTCTGACAGCGGGCGCCAATCCCAAGCCGGGACAGAGCAGACTGGATGTCCTTGATGCTGCGGCAGTGATCACCAAGGATATTGTTACCGAAATTATGGCCGGAGGTTTCGATGGCATCTTCGTGATCGCCGCCAATCCTGTTGATATTGTCACCTATATGGTATGGAAAATTTCCGGCCTGCCCCGCCACAGAGTCATCGGCACCGGAACATCTATTGACTCATCGCGGCTGAAGACGCTGCTATCGGAGGTCTTTACCATCGATCCCCGCAGTGTCAACGGTTATGCGCTCGGGGAACACGGCGAGTCCCAGTTTGTTGCCTGGTCCCATGTGACCATCGGCGGCAAACCGATTCTGCAGATCATAGAGCAGCACCGGGAACGGTTCAGCACACTGGATCTGGAAGACATCGCCCGCAAAACCAAGGATGCCGGCTGGGAGATCTTCACGCGCAAGGGCTCGACGCATTTTGGCATCGGCAGCGCGCTGGCCTACATCACCCGCTCCATCCTGAATGATGAGCACAAAATCATTGCCGTCTCCGCCATATTGGACGGCGAATACGGCCAAAGCGGTGTATGCGCCGGAGCACCGGCAATCATCGGCAGGGGCGGCATACAGGAACTGCTGGAGCTGAACCTGAGTGCAGAGGAATCCAAGAAGCTCGAGGCTTCCTGCAGCATTATCCGCCGGGGCATTGAGAGCCTGCACCTAGAAGAAAAGGTCTGACATAATAAAAAACACCCCTCAACTACACACACGGGAGTGTGCAGCATTGAGGGGTGTTTGTGTGTTTTTAAATAAACTAAGCTTAGCGGAATTTCTCAATCTCGCCTTTCAGCGCGGACATCATCTCATTGAGGGATTGCGCCGAGCTGACTACCTTTTTCATAAGCTCCATTTGTTCGGAAGAAGCGTGGGATACCGCCTGGGCATTCTCCGCCGAATCCTTGGCAATGGTAAGCATATCGGAGACTGAAGCTGTGATTTCCTCGGTCCCCGCAGACATTTCTTCGTTGATGGCGGAAACGTCCTGGATCTGCATCGAGACCTCTCGGATAGAGGAACGGATATGTTCAAAGGAGCTCCCCACATTTTTCATTTTGCCCATACCGTCGCCAATCTCGGCGATGCTCTTTTCCATGGACTGCGCAGCATTGGTTGTGGAAGTCTGAATCTGCTTGATCAGCTCGACAATATCAACAATCGAGGCATTGGTGCGTTCAGCCAGCTTCTTCACTTCATTTGCCACGACGCCGAAGCCCCGTCCATGCTCACCTGCGCGGGCCGCTTCTATTGAAGCGTTGAGCGAGAGCAGCCCGGTCTGATTAGCGATCTCCGAGATGACATCGATGATTTGTCCGATATGTTCCGATTGCTGCGTAAGGGTCTGAATCAGATCAGCAGTTTGGCCTGCGGTTGTAGTGATGACCGTCATTTGTTCAAGCGTGGATTGAATCTCCAGATAGCCGTTTTGAACCTCCGTACTTACCGCTTCCGCCTGATCGGACACACTTACGCTGGATTCGGCAATTCGCTGCAGGCCCACAGCCATTTCTTCGGTAGCCCGGGCCGATTGCTCTGATCCCTTGAACTGCTCCTCCATGCCATGCGCCACCTCCTGGATGACGGTAGCAATTTCAGCCGAGGTATTTGAGGAATGGTTGGCGTATTCCAGCAGCCCTTCGGCGGCAGCCGCTACCTGAAGCACGGTAGCATCAATCGTACCGACAATTCCAGACAGCGAACTGACCGTATCATTAATGCTTTTGCTCATCTGTCCGATTTCATCCCCCGAACGGACTTCCACCCGTTCACTCAGATAGCCTTCGGCCACTCTTTTCATGACACCGGAGATCGCCACAAGCGGCTTAACCGCCATACGGGTAAGATAGAGTGAAATCAATGTCACCAGCAGGATGGTGCCGATGATTAATAGGGTAGCCAAGCGCTGAGCCGCATTCACTTTGGCAAAAATCTCGCTTTTCGGCACATTGATCATCAGCTTCCAATCCGTACCGGGAATGGTCTTGTAATAGGTAATAATCGTCTTTCCGTCTTCACCTCTATAGGTTTCCGAACCGCTTTCGCGGCTGAGCATGGCGGTGACAGCCTTCTTCAGTTCCGGCTCCTTGGCATAATCCGCCATATTTTTCCCGATCCGGCTCATATCGGAATATGCGTAATAGTCCCCTTTGCCGGAGACTACATAGCCGTAGCCGCTCTCAGCCACATGGATACTTTTACTCATCTCATTTAAGATATCGGGTGTAACCGAAAATGCAATTGCTCCGCTGAATTGCTGCTTCTTATCCACTACAGGGACGATCAGCGGAATGATGTATTTTTTGAGCGGCTCCAGGTACGACATATCTCCCACTGCCGGCGCAAGGGATTCCTTGGCTTTTAAGAAATAAGCGGATTTCGCCATATCGGCCGTCAGGTTCATCGTATTGGTCAGCAAGCCCTCTTTGTTAATGACACTGTAGCCTTCCGATTGCTTATCACTCTCTTCCAGGATCTTAACCACCGGAAAAATACTCTGCGGCTGCGCGGTATCGAACTCCGGATGCTGCGCAATAAGCTCCTGCACGGCCGAGGTCCGGCTCTTCAACCACTCATCGATGCGCGAAGTGTTCATCTCTAATATTTTAGTGGCCAGCTCCTCGCTGTTCGACCGGGTCACACCGCCAAAATACTGCATAAAAAAGATGGTCGTCCCCAGTAAAGGCACAATGGCAATGGCAAGGATCACAAGTGACCATTTGGTTTGAACGGATGCTGATTTTCTTTCTTTTGCTTTCATTTTCATTTTTTCCGGTACATCTGTCTTATCCACCATAGTTCCCCCCAGCAAAACTGATAATGATCTTCCATATGCTGTAAATCTATAGTGTTATATCGGCAATAACAGACAAAGACCATTAGTTTCAACATAAAAAATAAGCCTCAAGACCCACATTATGGGATCCCGAATGCTTATTTTTTTCGTATTATTTATTTGCTGCCCATGACTATTGCCAAGTCATACAGATTTGGGAACCTGCAGGGCCCGGACGCTGTTCAGTACCGCAAGCACGGTCACACCCACATCCGAGAAGACGGCTTCCCACATCGTGGCAATCCCGAAAGCTCCCAGCAGCAGGAATAATGCCTTCACTGCCAGGGCAAAAATAATATTCTGCCAGACGATGGTCCGCGTGCGCTTGGCAATGCTGACCGCTGTGGCGATTTTTGACGGTTCGTCAGTCATAATGACGATATCTGCCGCTTCAATCGCCGCATCCGAGCCCAGTCCACCCATAGCGATGCCGACATCCGCCCTGGCGAGTACCGGAGTATCATTAATCCCGTCGCCGACAAAAATAATCTTCTCCCGCTGTGATTTCTCCCGCTCCAGCTTCTCGATAGCTTCGACCTTGTGCTGCGGCAGCAGTTCAGCGTGAACCTCCTCAATTCCCAGCTGCTGCCCAACGGCTTCCGCAACCGGGGAGGCATCGCCCGTCAGCATGACGGTTCTGTGGATGCCCAGCCGTCCAAGTGCCTGAACCGCCTGAAGCGAATCCTCTTTTACTTCATCAGCAATGACCAGATAACCCGCATACTGCTGATCAATGGCGATATGGACCACCGTTCCGTTCTGTTCAGGCGTCCGGCTGGCAATGCCTTCACGTTCCATCAACCGTGCGTTTCCGGCCAGTACCGCCTTGCCCTCCACCATAACGGCAATGCCGTGTCCGGATATTTCGTTGTAGTCCGCTATAACGTCACCGGGAATTTCTTGGCCGTAAGCCGCCCGGATGGACTCCGCAATCGGATGGCTGGAGTGGCTCTCGGCATAGGCAGCTGTCCGCAGCAGATCGTTCTCCTTAAAGCCCTCCGAAGGGTAGGTCCCCGTTACCTTGAATTCGCCTTTCGTGAGCGTTCCTGTCTTATCAAACACAACCACTTTAACATCGTTCAAGGCCTCCAGGAAGTTGCTGCCTTTGACGAGAATGCCGCTTTTGGAGGCTGCGCCAATGCCGCCGAAGAAGCCAAGCGGGATCGAAACAACCAGCGCGCAAGGGCAGGAGATGACTAGAAATACAAGCGCCCGGTAGATCCAGTCCGAGAAAGTGGCTCCGCTCAGCACGAGTGGAGGGATTACAGCCAGCAGGAGCGCGGTAGTAACCACTACAGGCGTATAGCCTCTGGCAAACTTGGTGATAAAATTCTCAGTTTTTGCCTTATTATTGGAGGCGTTCTGCACCAGCTCCAGGATTTTGGAGACGGCCGATTCTCCAAATGTCTCAGTAACCTCAATCGTAACCACACCATTGCGGTTAATAAATCCGCTCAGCACCTTGCTGCCCGGTTCAGCTGCACGCGGCACCGATTCCCCGGTCAGCGCCGAGGTATCCATCATTGCACTGCCTTCAAGAATGGTTCCGTCCAGCGGCACCTTCTCCCCCGGTTTGACCACAATATGATCGCCAATCCCTACTTCATCCGGCGCAACACGTCTTAGATTGCCGGCTTCCTTCAAATTAGCGAACTCGGGGCGGATATCCATCAGCGCCGTGATGGAGCGGCGGGAACGGTTGACCGCCATCCCCTGGAACAGCTCGCCAATCTGATAAAACAGCATGACAGCTACGCCTTCGGGGTATTCCCCAATAGCGAAGGCCCCTATCGTTGCGAGTGCCATCAGGAAATTCTCGTCGAAAACCTGGCCCCGGACGATGTTCCGGGCAGCAGACCAGACGACCTCGCCGCCGACAATCAGATAAGCGGCCAGGAAAACCAGCAGCTCCAGGATTCCGCTGACCGGCAGGAACATTCCCGCCGCCGCAAGGATGCCTCCGGCTCCCAGACGCAGCAGGATGCGGCGGGTATCGCCTTCCCCATGTTCATGGCTGTGCCCGTGCGCATCGGCATGGGCATGGGCTTCGCGGCTGTGCCCGTGCGCATCAGCATGAGTATGGGCTTCGTGGCTGTGCCCGTGCGCATCGGCGTGAGCATGGGCTTCGCGGCTGTGCCCGTGCGCATCAGCATGAGCATGGGCTTCGCGGCTGTGCCCGTGCTGCGGGCTGGCGCCTGGCTGCGGGTTCCTGCGCAAGCCTGCCGGCTTCACTTCCTTGACCTTCACGTGAGGTTCAAGGATATTAACCGTCCGCCGGGCTTCGGCGGACACTGCCTCGGCATCGGCCGCCGCAGTTTCCAGGGTCATCATCTTCATGGTGAAATTCACCGAGCAGGACGTCACTCCTTCAATCTTCTTGACCTTATTTTCGATTTTCATAGCGCAATTGGCACAGTCCAGTCCTTCGAGCATCCACTGACGTCTCACATTTCCTTGAACCACATTCAAAACACCCATCTCCCTTGTTCAAACCTATATATGAGTATTTGTTCATATGTTTACTTACACACATTATATGCCCCTCAATCTTAAGGTGTCAATGCGAAAAACAGCATAGTTTTCCAATTTACTTACAAGCAGGAGCCGCCCTGCCCCGCATAACCGGATTAGAAGCTTTATTAGATCTTCAGGCTGCAGCCCTCCTATACCGGAACCATCAATGTCCACCCGGTGCATGTTCATTGGCTCCTGAAGCACCCTGTAGTTATGATGAACATAGGCAGCCCCTATTCGCCACCGGAGATTAGCTGGTAAAGGTATCAATAATTCCTCTCCCCGGTTCCCCAAATTGTAGGTATATAGCTGAACTTAAGGATGATGTCCGGCTTATGGACAAAATCCTAGTGGATCAAGGAGATCGTCCATGCTGCGGGTTGGATTCTTGCGTTCACTCTAAATAGTTGGAAAAAGGATCACTAATTCCTCTCGCCCGCCCCCTAGATGGGAGTTAGGTGGAAAAAGGATCACTAATCTGGACGGATTTGCCCATATGGAGATAATTGTCTTAAATTAAGTTCCATAATTCCCACTAAACCCTTGGAAGCCCTGAATTTCGGGAAATTAGTTTTACTTTTTCCACTTAGCACCTTCCCCATAACCATAATGATCTATGAACACACGGCTTGTCCGCTTCAATTCGTACAGGTATACGTTCCCGCGAGAAGGAGAAGGATAATTTACGTCGCAAGGCTTTTACATTGCAAGACTTTGACTTCATAATTATTAAGATATACGACAAAACACCCCTCGGAGCTCTAATAACATACAGTTGCAGATAACTTGTCCCTTGTAATCTGCTTTCATCCCGTTTAATATTAACATATGAGCACTCATTCATATGTTTTTCGCGGAAAGGGGTCATTTTATGAATAACCACAGCCATCAAGGGCATACCCACGAGCATAACGAGCATCAAGAGCATTATGAGCACCACGACCATAACCAGCATCAAGAGCACCACGAGCATAATGATAAGCAGAAGCATGTACATAATGACCGACACGGACACAGCCATTCTGGACACAGCCATTCCGGTCATTCCCATTCCCACGCGCCCAATAACAAAAAAGGACTGCTGATCGCCCTGATCATTACAGGGGGCATTATGTTCCTTGAATTCTTCGGCGGATTAGTTACCGGCAGTCTGGCTCTGCTCTCGGATTCCGGGCATATGCTGAGCGACACTGCCTCATTGGCATTAAGTCTTGTGGCAATGATTTTTGCCGTCAAACCGCCTTCATTGAAAAATTCCTACGGTTACTACCGGTTCGAAATTATGGCCGCATTATTCAACGGGGTTACGCTGTTTGTAATTGCCGGGTTTATTATCTGGGAGGCCTGGCAGCGGTTTTTCGAACCACCGGCAGTGGCAAGCGGCACTATGATGATCATAGCGGCTGTAGGGCTTTTAGCTAATCTGATCAGCGCCTGGTCCCTTATGCGTAAAAGCGATACCAAAGACAACATCAACATACGCAGCGCCTATCTGCATATCATGGGTGACGCCCTCGGCTCCGTCGGTGCCCTGCTGGCAGGGTTAATCATGAATTTGTTCTCCTGGTATGTTGCCGATCCAATCATTAGCGTACTGGTAGCTCTGCTCATCCTTAGAGGCGCCTGGGGGGTTCTGAAGCAGGCCTTCCATATTCTGATGGAGGGGACGCCGGTTTCCGTCAATACCAATGATATCAAAGAAGCCTTATTGAAGATCGACGGGGTTGAAGATGTCCATGACCTGCATGTCTGGACCATCACGTCCGGACTTGATGCGCTCAGCGGACATCTGCTGATCAAGGATCACGCTGACCCCCATAGCATACTCCAGCAGGCAATTATTGTAGTGGAGGAAAATTTTGCGATACAGCATACAACACTGCAGATCGAGAATTCTTCCCTGAAACACGGGGAGCTGCGGGTATAGGGTTAAAATAAAGATGGACAACCGGCAATCTCCGGTTGTCCTGGACTGTCAAAGGCTGCCCCTCAAGCAATCGGGGCAGCCTTTTTCATCTATTCATGCCGGATATGCTCATGTGTCTGCAGGAAAATCTGCTCCACATGCGCATCGTTCAGCGAATAATATACGGTTTTGCCTTCCTTGCGGCGTTTCACAATCCGCAGGTTGCGCAAATAGCGAAGCTGGTGGGATACCGCCGACTGCCCCATATCCAGGATGGATGACAAATCATGCACGCACAGCTCCCTTTGCGACAGGGCATAAATCATCCGTACTCTTGTCGGATCGCCCAAAGCCTTGAACATCTCCGCCATTTTATCCGTGGTCCCGCGGTCAGGCAGGATCAACGCCATAGATTCCGGTTCCAGCTCCGAACCGTTGCATGTATTGTCGCATTCTTCCAGTGCCGCTGGCTCCATGCTCTCGCCCTCCTCCATCTATTCACCCGGCTCACCGATGGTTAATCGAAGCTTCTACGATTAATTATAACAAAACTTTACCTGATGTCCATGGAACAGCCGGGGATGGGAAGAGTAGCAAGCAGCAGCGTTGTCAGGCTTAGACAGCTTTACGCCGGAAGGAGAACAGGCCGACGGCCAAAAATAAAATCAAACTGCCCAATACAACGGTTATCAAGCTCTCCAGCGGTAAATTGAAGGCTCCAAAGCGGTCCTCCCCAAAGGGAGACATGGCCAGCATAGGCTGAAGCCAGGGATCATAAGGTCCATAGGTGCTAGAATTGGCAATCAGCATATTCGGCATGGTGAGGGTCACATTCAGCGCGAGCGGTGCCCCGAAGCTGCTCCAGCTCTGGGATATCGCCAGCTGCAGCGCAGCCAGCGGCATGCAGGCCAGCCAGCCGCCGAAGATGCTTGCAAGGAACATCGTCCAGGGAATCGGCACATCTACACCACGCAGCGCGCCTACACCAAGCACCGCAGCAAAAAACAGCAGCTGCACAGCAGCCAGCAGCGCCATAATCATAGTGTATTTGGCAAGATATACGGAAGTTCGCGTAACCGGCAGGGCCAGCAGCTGCTTCCAGCCGCCGTCGGCATGCTCTGCCCGGCAGATCAGCGCAGCAAAAACCCCTGACAGCACCGGCAGAAAGAACATGGCATGAAACAGCGACATCACACTAAGCAGTACTTCCCAGGTAATCATCTGCCCTTCTTCCTCCATATTGGCAAGCGCTCCAATGAGCATCGCCACCGCCGGACTCCCTATAACCAGCAGCCAGACGAAGGATTTGGACATCTTGAGCCTTTCAGCGGATAGCACTCTCCAGAAGATCCCCATGATTAGTTCACATCCTTTCGCGCGAAATGCACAGCGCCAGGCAGCAGCACGAGCAGACCCAACAGCAGTCCCGCCCCGCTGAACAGCCAAGGCCGGGAAGTGCTCCAGGCGAGGGCAGGCCAGGACAAAGGAACCCATTCGGACAGGAACGTCGAGAAGAGGCTCAACAGGGACAAGATAAGGCCAAGCGATACAGGCAGCGTCTGGTTGCGGCTCGATAGGGAGAGCCATAGCTGCAGAGCGATCACGGGCAGGGCGGCGGCATAAGAAGCAAAGCCAATCCGCAGCACATCCGCATAGGGAACCGGCTGTGTACCAAATCCAAGCAGAAGTCCCAAGGCTACAGTCCCTGCTGACAACAGCGCGCAGGAGACGGCGACAAGCAGCAGACAGATCAGCAGCTTGGCCATGAATACGGAGGTCCGGGAGATAGGCAGGGCCAGCAGCTGTTTCCAGGAGCTCATCTGATGCTCCACATTTGCCAGCAGCGAGCAGACCAGCGTTCCTCCCAGATACAGCGCCACGGGCACGAAGTCGGCCAGGTTAGACAGCAGTCCGCCCCACAGGTCGGATTGGTACTGGCCAGTCAGATAGTCATAGCGCATGCCGAAGTTCAGCCCCTGCATGGCAAGGAGTCCCACCGGGCCGAGGAAGACCAGGAACCATAAGCCTTTGCCGCGGATTTTCAGCCAATCCGCCGAGAGCGAACGCCACATCATACGGATTGGCCTCCTTCGACGACCTGAAGGAAGAATTCCTCCAGCGATTGTCTGTGTTCCTCCACGCGGTAGATGGCATGGCCGTTCTCAACCAGCTCCTTGATCAATAGCGCCACCCGGACATCGCTCATCCGGGGCAGGGTGATGCGCCCTTCCTGCAATGTGCCCCCGCAGCCCCTCCGGTTGGCCAGAATCAGCGCTTCTTCCGGCTCCGACACGGCAAGACGCAGATCTCCGGCCGCCTGCTGCTGCAGGTGGGCGATCGTGTCCTGATACACCATCCTGCCGGAACGGATAATGCCGACCGTTCCAGCCATCTGCTCAATTTCACTTAGGAGATGGCTGGATACCAGGACCGTAATCCCCTCTTCCACGGGAAGCCGCTTGATCAGCGAGCGGATTTCCTGAATGCCTGACGGGTCCAGTCCGTTGGTAGGCTCGTCCAGAATCAGCAGCTCGGGGCTGCCGAGCAGTGCGGCGGCTATGCCAAGCCGCTGCTTCATACCCAGGGAAAAGCCCTTCACCGGACGCTTTTCTTCACCTGTTAAGGATACAATATCCAGCACTTCAGCGATTCGGGACTTTGGCACATTCAGGATGCGGCGGATCGCCTCCAGATTATCCAAGGCGCTCAAATGCCCGTAATAGGAGGGCGATTCTACAAGCGAACCCACTTTGCGCAGGATTTGCAGCTTATTCCGTTTCAAATCCTGGCCAAAAATCTTAATGCTTCCCGAAGTCGGCTTAATCAGCCCCAGCAGCATGCGGATGGTGGTTGTTTTGCCCGCACCGTTGGGCCCAAGGAAGCCGTAGATTTCCCCTTTGCCTATATTCAGATTCAAATGCTCCACCGCAGCCCGGCCACGGTATTCCTTCAATAAATTTGTCGTTTCAATCACTGCTTGCGTCATTTTCTTCACCTCGGTAACCAGCATATCGTTCCAAGGTTAAAAGCACGGCGCAGCCCAGTTTAAATTTTGTTTAAATTTCCGTGCGGCAAACTTAGGATTACTATAGTAGTGCCTTGCTTGGTGCTGTCCACCTTCCATCCCAGCTCCATCCGCTTCAGCAGCAGATCAACAATCGATAAGCCCAGGCCTGCCCCTTTGGACTCGGAGCCGCTGCCCAGGCCCTGGCCGTGGTCGCGGATGACGATGACGCGTTCGCCCTCCCTGTCCTCCACAGCCACCCCCACGTATAGTCCGCTCCGCGCGTGGCGGACTATATTCTGGAACAGATTATCCAGGATGCGGCGGAACCAGCTCTCATCCACGTTCCAATGCAGCGGCTCCCCCTCCAGATCAATCTCAATCTGGAACCCTTCCTTCTCCCACAGCGGATACCACGCCGCAGCACTTTCCCTGAGCAGACGCAGAACATCTTTGCGCTCCGGCTTCAGGGTCATTCGTCCGCTGCTGAGCAGATTGTAGGACAGCAGATTTTCGATCAGGACACCGAGGCTTTCAATCCGTTCATCCATCAGTTTCAGGGATTCCTGTCCCCGGCCGGTCAGCTGCTCCTTGCCAAGAATATGCAAGTGACTGCGGATCACAGTGAGGGGAGTCCGCAGATCATGCGACAAATCGGAGACCAGACGCTTGCGCAGCCCCTCTTCCTCCGCTTCACGCGCACGGCTGGCGGCAAGCTCGGTTACCATGGTATTAAAGGCCGTCTCCAGACGGCCAATCTCATCGGGCTTGCCCGGATCAATCAATTGCGGCACACCATCTTCTCCGGTGAAGGCCATGGCCGTCTCCAGCCGCAGCAGTCTTTTGCGGATTTGGATAAAGAACAGCAGCGAAACAACCATGAAGCCTGTAAAAAGCACAAACATCACCAGCGTAAATCTTAAACTCATACCGTCGAAATAATGCCGCTCTATGATGGCGTCGGGAATTTGCATAACCATAAAACCTTCTCCGGCTTCAGCACGGTCTCCCACAAAAGCGACAATATTCATTGGCTTTGGATTATACGCCATGCTCTTTTTCATGAAGGAAATCGCTTGTGCAGCAGTCCACACCGGGGGGATAGGGCGCCGTTCGTTCTGCTGCCAAAGCCGCGGATCAGCAGACTCCAGCGACAGCCGGGTTCGCCCCTCTCCATCTACCCAGAACATCGCAGCCAGGCTGTAGGCGGAGCTTAGCGCCTTTAGCCGGTTATTGATTCTCTCAGGGGAGCTGCCAAGCAGACCTGCCGCTTCCTTATGCCAGATTTTTTCCAGTTCCTTAATGTCTTGATACTTCTCATATTCCTTCGGCACATCTTCCTGCGCCATGTTCAGCGTCAGTGGAATGATCACCAGCACAGCGGGAATGAACAGCAGCGCTGTCATAATAATCAGCAGGTAACGTGAGAGGAGTGAAGCGTGCAGCTTGCGAAAAAAACCCGGTTGTCTCATGCTCTCACCCGGTAGCCGATTCCCCGGACCGTCTCAATAATCTCCGGAGCAGCCGGATCAAGCTCAAGCTTCTCACGCAGATACCGGATATGCACCATCAGCGTCTTATCGCCTTCTATGTAGCTTTCTCCCCAGACCGCCTCATAGATCTGCTCCTTCGTCAGTATTTGGCCGAGATGGCGCAGCAAATAGGAGAAAATCTGAAACTGCTTGCCGGTAAGCAAAATTTCTTTGCCGCTGGCTGCCTCTATGATCCGGTTGTCCCCTTCGTATACCATCAGATGCTTCAGCTTCAACGGGATGGACAGGACAGCTCCTGTCCGTCTTAACAGTACTTCGATCCGCGCCGCCAGCTCATCCGGATGAAAAGGCTTGGTCAGATAATCATCGGCGAACTCCAGGCCCTGGAGCTTGTCATCGATGGATGTCCGCGCGGACAGCATCAGGACCGGCAGGTTCGGATACGCCCGCTTCAGCCGCTGGCCTACCGTGAAGCCATCGAGACCGGGCAGCATGACGTCCAGAATGACCAGCTGGCAGCCCGCCGCAGCCTCTACAGCACCCTCCCCGCTCTCCAGCCAGCGGACAGCATATTCCCGCTCCCGCAGATCGGCGGAGACGGCGCTTCCGATCTCCCGGTCATCTTCAATATACAGCAAGGTAACACTCATACATGTCAAATCCTTTCTCTCATTCTGGAAAAAGCAAAAAATGGCTCCGGCGTCCTTTGGGAGCCTCCAGTTTTCGACTGCCGGATATCTTATCTGTATCTTATAATTTAACCTAGTAATTTCATATTCCTCTAAGCTAGGCGGTTCAGCCCAAGTGGAAAAAGTGAACTTAAAATCCCCCCACCTGTTCGGTCTGCCAGCGCTAGTTGGAAAAAGTAAACCTAATCCGGCCCATTCCTGGCCTTTCAGGTGAATTCACTTCAAATAAGTCTACTTATTCCAACTAATACCTTCTCTTGGACGCTTTCGGGCCGATTTAAGTTCACTAATTCCACTTCAATCCCTTGCTGCAGATTTCTTGAATTAATACCGCTACTGACGGTAGGATTCCAGACAGCTTATGCTTACGATGCAGGCTTTCCTGCCATCAATGCAGCTCATGGACCGCCCCCGGCTCATGTTGTGGTCAGTACTGCAGCGCAAGTATATCATGATTTCCCGTAAGCCAGCCATGGCCCAATAAGTAAGTCAACCGGACAAGGGGGCCCCATTCCATTCCATTCCAGCAAGTAGAAACGGGTACCGTCCTTATTAGGAGCCTATGCTTCCGAAGCAGCGATACAGAGTATCGCTTTCAGGTACCCGTTTCAGCGAGAATAACAATTCAAAGCTTAAGACCGCAGGGATTCCTGCCGTTCCAAAATCAACGGGAGCGCCGGATAATCCGATGGTTCACACCCGCTAAACCATGCAACCTAGCTCGGTCGCTCAGGTCTGTCCGCTTCATTGTGCAGATGAGGACCCAATCCTCTTGAACTGCCTATATCATACTAATATTTCTAATATTTTAGCATTTCATAATTTCCCAAACGATAAAAAAGCCATCCCGGAACCGTTAGGTTCAAAGATGGCTATACCTGTATCCCAAAGATGGCGTCTGCCATAAAACCGGGGTTGCTTGCCTTGCTTCCCCTACTTGCCGGAGACCGCCGCCGAACCTTGCCAGACCCCATGCTGCTGGTCCTTGCCCATATATTCTATCCGTGTCGGCTGCAGCTCAAGGATCACATAGTCGGGGTCATCGGGACCCTTGAACCACTTCTCCAGTTCTTTGTTCCATACTTTGGAACGGAGGCTTTCATCCTTGGTCACGGCAACTGTCGCTTCAATCTCCAGCACATCCTTGCCGCCGCCCTGTTCATATCCAAGCAGCAGAAAAGCATTCGGGTTATCCCGCAGCTCCTCTACCTTATGCGTTTTGCGGTTGGTAGCCAAATAAATCTGAAGTCCTTCATGAAATACCGCCATATAACGCACCTTAGGTTTATTGCCGGCTTCTATCGTGCCGAAGGACCCGAACTTGTTGTCATCCAGCGTCTTGATGATCGTCTGCTCCAGCTCTCTGTTATCCATTGACGACATAGCTCCTTTCTAATCATGCGGATATAAGTTTATATATCCACGCCCGCAGTTTGGATTTATGATAAACACGTTGCTTATAATAGTGTACCCGTACTGAGGGTATTGAATCCCGCGTCCAGCCATAAACCCATTACAGAAAGGGACCCCGGGGCTTGGCGCTTTTGCCGCCCTGCTGTTCCTGCTTAGCGTGGCAGCCTGGAAATTAGGGTAATATAGAACGTGTAATTATCCTGTGTGTAAGGGTGGAACCATAATGCCTGAACTTAACCCGGCAGATGCCGAACCAACACTACATACCGCGCTGCTGCAGTTTATTTTCCCCTTCTCCCTTAAAGAGGGGGAGGACATGAATCTAATCCGGCAATTGACGCAGGATGGCTTCACCCGGTTTTTTCTTAGCAACAAAGAGTTGGAGGATGCTTATTACGGCGAAGGCTACTGCGTGTCCCATGAAAAAATGGAGCGCAGCTACCTCCCGTTTGCCGCCCATGTGCTGTTTCCGCGGGAGAAGGACAGGGATTCCTTCCGCCGTTTTTCCCGGGCCAACAATCTCTCCTGCAGGCTGGATATGCCAGCTCAGTCCGTTCATTTTCAGGTACTCTCTACAGATGTGTTCATCTGTCCTTTCGAACTCGGGTTCCTGACCATCAGAATCCGTATAGAGGAAGAGATGCTCCCTTTCAGTGTTGCCCTGGAATTCGCTGACCGCTTCCGCACACTGGAGGATGTCTCCTACCAGGACAAACAGACCACCATTCATTGCCATGACAGAACTTTTGAGCAAGTAGAGGATTTTGTGTTCAGGCATCTGGCGCGCGGGCTGGAGCCTTTTCTGGACCCTTCGGAAATCAACGGGGCGTATTTCGAAACCCTGCCGTTTTTTGTGGATGAACGAATGCTGGTTCAGGCCTTTTATGGTTTTGACCGGCGGGAGGATACAGGGGGGATCAGCGAGGCGCTGCGCTACCGGGCTTCCCAGCTGGACGGCCTGACTCCGGAAGGCAAGCCCCACATCAGCGCCAGCGATCCCGGTTATATTGAGGATTACTGCCGTGAGCATTCCTACAGCCGCTGGGGACCGGAAACCTACTATATGACGAATGAGCAGACATTCTGCTGCCTGAGCCGGGCTGAACCCGGGCTTGCCACCCAGCTTGTGAACCAGATGTACGGGGAATACTATTACGGGCTGCTGCTGAGTATTTTTCACAAAATAGTACTGCTGAAACTGGCTAACATGCATTCCCGTCTGCGCATTAACCATGATTACGACGAAATTGAGAAGCTGATTTTTCTGATCAACAAGTTCTCGGCCAAATTTTATTTTCTGGAGCTGATCTCACAGTCCCAGGGGAGAGAGATTTTTTTCCAGCTCCGCAAGGTTTACGGCAATGATGCCCTGTTCGAAGAGGTCAAAATGACCCTGAATGACCTGTTTCAATACCAGGATAAATTTCAGGCCAAACGAAGGGATACGCTGCTGATGATCCTGACGGTGTTCACGGTAGTCAGCGGTATTTATGGCATGAACCAGGTGATCGAAGACCTTAAGGGCAAGATTGAATGGAGCAAAATGCTGGAGTACTCCCCATTTGAATATCTGGCGCTGTTCGTTGCCTTAACGGGCATTGCCGTCAGTATCGGGCTGAGCCTGAAGCAGCTGTGGAGCGGAATCCGCAGCCGCCGCAGAAAAAGATATCAGGGCCATGACTAAACGTGCAAAAAAAAGAGCCCGCCAAAACTACAGCAGGCTCTCCAGTTCCCGGCACGCTTCCGCATATGCAGGGGCAAGCTTCGGCAGCACCAGTGCAGCCGGTTCATATTCACCCTCTCTGGCATGGCGCTCAACCGCCGCGCACAAATGGGCGAAGTACTGCGCTCCAATGCTCAGGCTGCCTGATTTGAGTCCGTGGGCCGCGGCCGCCATCTCAGGAAGGTCCCTTGCAGCAAATGCTGCCTCCAGGGCCGCCAGCCGGAGCGGCGTGTCATTCTTGAACATCTCCACCAGCGCCTGGAGCAGCTGCGGCGCCTCTTCCCCGTCCATTTCCCGGATACCGGAAATCATATCCTCATCCAGCACCGGGATGTAAGCCTCGGGGCTGAACCATCTGTCCAGCAGCTGCCTCAGCCGCTCCAGGTTCAATGGCTTAACCGCCCAGTCATCCAGACCTGCCTGGAAAAACTGTGCCCGGCTCTCCTCCGATCCATCCCCGGTCACCCCGATGATGGGAATTCTGGGCCTTGTCCCGGAAGACTCCAGCTGGCGGATTCTACGGACCGCTTCCCCTCCATTCATGCCGGGAAGCCCGCTGTCCATCAGAATAAGCCCGTACTCTCCCTGCTGCCAAGCTTCGATAGCCTCCTTGCCGCTGCTGACCAGCCGCACATCCATAATGCCCAGCTTCTTCAGCTGCAGCAGCAAGAGGGTGCTGTTGAGGCCGTTGTCTTCTGCAACCAGCACCGGCTGGGTGCTGAAACGGGGCTCCGGCAATACCGCTTCACCCTCGGGAGATGATTCCTTCAGACTTAGCGTTTTATCCAGCGCAATCTCAAACCGGAAGGTAGAGCCCCGGCCGGGGGCGCTGTCCACTGTAATCGTTCCGCCCATCAGCTCCACCATGGACTTGCATATAGACAAGCCAAGCCCCGTGCCTTCCCCTGCCATCGCCAACTCGCTGCTGATCTGTGAATAGGGCCGGAACAGCGCAGCCTGATCCTGCAGTGAGATGCCGATGCCCTCATCCCTGACCTCGAAGCACAGGTGCTGCCGGGCCGCATCCTCTCGAAGCAGGCTTACAATCATTTCCACTTCGCCGTTCTGTGTGAACTTTAGTCCATTTCCCACCAGATTGATGAGGACCTGAAGAATTTTCGACGAATCCCCGCTTAGAGTATGGTCTACTCTGTCCGCAATCTGCCATTTCAGAACATTCCCGCGCTTCGCGGCAGCCGTGGAGAGCAGCCTGGCCACATGCTCAAGCAGATCACGCAGGTTGAGCGGTGTTTTCTCCAGTTCCATTCTGCTGGCTTCGATCTTCGAAATATCCAGCAGGTTGTTGATCATCTGCAGCAGGTATTGTGCGGATTCCCGGATGACTTCCAGATGGGCCCGCTGCCCGTCCGTCGCCCCTTCAGCCTCCAGAAGTTCGGTCATTCCCAGAATGCCGTTCATCGGCGTGCGGATTTCATGGCTGATTGTAGCCAGAAACAGGCTTTTCGCGCGGTTGGCCTCTTCCGCCTCCTCCTTCATCTCCTTAAGGCCCGCACTGTTCTTGGCAAGCAGCCGGTGCATCGTAATTAATTCATTATTCATCGCGGAGAATTCCGCGAGGGTCTGTTCTTCTCTATGCTGTCCCTGGATCACTTGATGCGAGAGCTGCTCAATTGTTTCCCTCAGTTTCCGGACTTCCTGCTCGTGGTCGGCCATTTCTATATCCCGCCTTTTGTGTAAGTTCTCTGGGTGCTAGTTCCGGGGAATCAGCTGTGCCGCCACTTCCAGCGCCCCATTGGCGTCCGGGGCATAGCCGTCGGCTCCAACCTTTTTCCATAATGCTCGGTCAATATTAAACGGCATTCCGCCGACTAGAATTTTCATGCGGTCCAGCCCGGCATGCGTGCGGATCGAGGCAATCAAACGCTGAACCTCCGACACATGATAAGTCATGGTAATCGAAACGGCCAGGAGATCGGCAGGCTGTTCTTTTAAATAGCGGATCAGTCCCTCTGCGGGCATATTGGAGCCCAGATAGCAGGTGTTCCAGCCCTCCATTTCGAAAAAATCAGCGAGCATCCGCAGTCCGATTTCATGCAGCTCCTCGCCCACACCGACCGCTACCAGCGTTTTTTTGCTTTTCTGTGCTGCCTGAATCCAACGCGGGTAGAGCTGGGAGATAATACTCTGGGTACAAGCTGTACAGTAATGCTCCTGGGCTACAGTGATGCGGCCAAGCTGCCATAGACGGCCAATCTCATACTGGCTGTTCTGAAAAAGATGCAGATAAAGATCACGGATAGGCACACCGTCCTCATGCAGCCCCAGCACGAACTCCGAAGCCTTACGGCGTTCACCGGCCAGAAGCAGCTCCAGGTACTCCTTTGCCTCGCGGAAATAGGGCTTTTCCGGCTGAAGAAAGGTAGGCAGGCTATCCTCTCCGCGCGAGTGGTAAATCCCCATGTCGAGATAGCTTAAAATCAGCTCTTTCTCCGGCGGTTCCACCTGAGAGCTAATAGCATCCTTCATCAGATCCAAATTAATCTGCAGATCCTCAGCCGTAATCTTATACTGGGCGAGCAGCACCTTCAGCCAGATAATATAATTTATGAACAAAAGCGGGCTATCCAGCGCCACACTTTGGGCCAGATACCGGAAATGATAGAGAGAATCCTGCCTGGTTCTTGCGATTCCCGAAGGGCCGAATCTTTGCCGCAGCTCGGGCTGCCGCTCATACTGACGTAAAGTGACTTCTTCCGCCAACTGCTCCGCTAGCACCTTCAGCCGTTCCCCGGCATTTTGCTGGTCAGCCAACATAGGGTCACTCCTTTTTCTGAAACGGAATTGTAGAGCCTTGTCCGTATTATAACATAAGGCCAGGTTACCCCGGCGGGCCTGGACGTTGTTGGCAGATTGCCGCCATTTTGGCAGATGGCTACTGGACAACCCTGCAGGCGACAGCTATAATACACCGTAAGAACACAGCAATACCCATAACTTCATAGTACCAGGGGGGCTGGAATTGGCCGGCTGAGAGTGTATCCCGCAAAGATACTGACCCTTATACCTGATCTGGATAATGCCAGCGTAGGAATCCATTACCCGCTACTCAGCCCATTTGGCCTAAGCGGTCACCTAACGCAACTGCAGCGTCCCGGTCTCCGGGGCGCTTTTTTTTGGTATGGACATCATCAGAATTTGGAAGACTGGGGAGAGCTGGAAGGAGAGAAGAAAGAAATGGGAGTCAAAAAAACACTAATGTTCTGCATCTGCTGCATGCTGGTCCTCGTCATGGCTGGCTGCGGCAGCAATAAAGCAAATTCCGGGGGGAATAGCGCTGCTCCATCCGGAGACAGCACCGCCGCCTCAGCAACGGACGCTCCAAAAGAGCTGACCAAAATAAAGGTCGCTCTGGACTGGACGCCGAATACCAACCATACCGGTCTCTATGCAGCCAAGGAGCTGGGATATTATGCGGAGGAAGGCCTCGATGTAGAAATTGTGCAGCCAGGTGCAGCCGGAGCCGACACGATGGTCACCTCAGGTGAAGCCGCTTTTGGCATCAGTGCCCAGGAGGCGCTCACACTGGCCCGGCTGCAGGATGTGCCGCTCGTCTCGATCGCTGCAATCATCCAGCATAATACCTCGGGGTTTGCCGCTCCGAAAGACCGCAAGATCAAGACGCCCAAAGATTTCGAAGGCAAAACCTACGGCGGCTGGGGCTCTCCGGCTGAAGAAGCAGCCATGAAAGCGATCATGGACCCTGAAGGCGGCGATGTCAAAAAGGTGAAGCTGGTCAATATCGGAGAAGCCGATTTCTTCACTGCCGTGAAACGCGACATCGATTTTGCGTGGATTTTCTATGCATGGACCGGTATCGAAGCCGAGCTGCGCGGCGAGCCGGTTGACATGCTGTATCTGAAGGATTACGCGCCGCAGCTGGATTACTACACACCGGTTCTGACCACCAGCGAAAAGGAAATTGCCGAGCATCCGGAACTGGTGAAGGCTTTCCTTGCGGCTACAACCAAAGGCTATCAATATGCGATCGACAAGCCGGAAGAAGCTGCTGCTATCCTCTCCAAGGCTGTGCCGGATCTTGATCCCAAGCTGGTCCTCGCCAGCCAGAAATGGCTGAGCCCGAAATATAAGGACGATGCCGCCCGTTGGGGAGAGCAAAAAGCAGAGGTCTGGAAAAATTACGCCGACTGGATGTACGGCCTGAAGCTGCTGGACAAACCGCTGGATGCCGCTTCGGCGTTCACCAATGATTATTTGCCGCAAGGCCAGTAATTGTGTGCAAACCCTACGATACCAAACCTGAAAGGATCTGATTGACATGGCCAATACCCTGCTCAGCATTCAAGTCATCCCTAAAACTCCGGACAACGAGGATTCCATTCCTTATGTAGACAAGGCCATTGAGGTGATTCAGCAATCCGGTGTCAAACACCAGGTGAACCCGCTCGAAACCACAATGGAAGGTGAACTGAACGAACTGCTTGAAGTGGTGCGCCAAATGCATGAGGCACTGATCGCATCCGGCAGCCCCAGCGTCATCTCACAGATCAAGATCGCCCATAACCCTACCGGAATCAGCATGGACAAGCTGACGGAAAAATACCGGCCGTGAGATCGTACTGGAACCAAATCTGGCCGCCCCTTGTGGCGGTCATCTTTTTTCTGGGGGCCTGGCAATTGGCGGTTTCCGTGTTTCATGTGCCTTCCTGGATGCTGCCAAGCCCCGGTGATATCGCCCGTGAATCCCGGGGCAATGCTTCGGGCATATGGGCGCATACGGCGGCTACGCTGCGGCTGACCCTGATCGGCTTCCCTGTCGGCACAGGGGTAGGCCTTATTGTAGCTCTGCTGCTGCATTTAGTGCCCTGGCTGAAAAGAGCGCTGTATCCGCTGCTGATTCTCAGCCAGAATGTGCCTTCGATTGCCCTCGGGCCGCTGCTGATCGTCTGGTTCGGGTTCGGGCTGCTGCCCAAAATCGTCCTCATTACACTCGTCTGCTTCTTCCCGGTTGCCGTCGCCGCCATGGGCGGGCTGGCCCAAAGCGACCGGATCATGATGAATTATATGAAAATGGCCGGGGCCGACAAATGGCAGATCTTCACCAAGCTGGAGCTGCCCGGCTCCCTGCCCTCCCTGTTCTCGGGCCTGAAAATCTCCGCAACCTACGCGGTCATGGGCGCGGTGGTCGCGGAGTGGATCGGCGCCGACAAGGGCATCGGCTACTACATGCTGCTGCAGAAGGCCTCCTACCGCACAGACCGGATGTTCGTCGCCATTGTAATTATTGTGCTTCTTAGTCTGGTGCTGTTCGCCCTGATCGCACTGCTGGAGAAGTGGCTGGTCCGCTGGAAGCCGCGCAAGACCTCTTGATACAGGCTGGGCATTACGTTACAGACGCTAAAGATTGAACGATTTAGGCTCTCTGGAAAGGGGTGGACAATCATGACTCGTATTACGGATGCCAAGCACGAAGGAGCCGTAGGCTCAAGTCCTGACGGCAGCCGTGGCTGGACCGGCGGGGGGCAGGCTGAGGCTGAGCAGGCCGATGCTGAGCAGGCTGGTACGACTCGCATGGCCGGACCCGGCGGTGGACGGACTGAGGCTGAGCAGGCTGGGGCGGCTCGGATAGCCGGAGTGCCGCCCGCGCTGGAAGTGAACAGCGTAACTAAAGCTTTCTTCCACCGCCGCCGTGAAACCCTGGTGCTGGATCATGTCTCACTCAAGGTGGAGCCGCAGGAATTCGTCTCCATCGTCGGCCCCTCCGGCTGCGGCAAAAGCACCCTGTTCCACATTATCGGCGGCCTGGAGCAGCCCGATGCCGGAACCATAAGCATGAACGGCAAGCCGGTCACCGGACAGAGGGGCGAGATCAGCTATATGCCCCAGCAGCCCGCGCTGTTCCCGTGGCGGACCATCGAAGACAACGTCCTGCTCGCGGGTGAGCTGAAGGGCGGGCCGCGGGCTGAAGCGCGGGCGGCCGCCCGCCACTGGCTGGACAAGGTCGGCCTTGGCGGGTTCGAACGCGCCTACCCGCATATGCTGTCAGGCGGCATGCAGCAGCGGGCCGCCTTTCTGCGGGCGCTGCTTGCACCGCAGGAGCTGATGCTGCTGGACGAGCCGTTCAGCGCGTTGGATGCGCTGACGCGCAGCGAAATGCAGCGCTGGCTGCTGGAGCTGTGGGAGGAAAACCGCCGCTCCGTGCTGTTCATTACCCACAATATCGAGGAGGCGCTGCTCCTCTCCAGCCGCATCTACGTCTTCTCCGGACGTCCCGGCTCCGTCCTGCATACCGTCGAGGTTCCCTTCCCGCGTCCGCGCCGCGAGGAAATTACGGAATCCCCCGAATTCCTCCAGTTGAAGCGCCAGTTGTCACAATGGATGCGCGAGGAGCAGGCCAAGGCTGCCAAGTAAGCCTGTTGCCATTGCAGTTTGCGGTTCGAGCAGTTTTAAAATTCCAGCTGTCTAGGCGCAGCTGCAATAAACAGGCCCGCTTGCCCTTTATTATCGGGGTAGCCGGGCCTGTTTTTCTATGCCGGTTTAGCATTTAGTGGGAAAAAGTATACTTAAATCTGCATATAACAAGCATAGCTGATCATTAGTGGGAAATAGTATAACTAATTCGGCTCTTGAGGCCCACTCGATGGTTAATAGCCTGAATTAGGTGGAGAAAATCCCACTAAATCCTAAAAACACGCAAATTCCAGCTATTTAAGTGTACAAATTCCAACTAACTTCTCCCACATTCACTTTTCTCCTACTCCCCCGCCGATTTCGGGCCTTCACACTTCCGACTTTCGACTCCCACCTTTACTGCCTTCCGAGTTCCACACTTTCCGACTTTCTGACTCCCAACTTTCCTGGCGTCCGGCTTCTTTACTTTCCGGGTTTCCGGCTTTCCACTGCGCACTCCCCTAGATCCAGCCCTTCTCCTCCGCCAGCCGCACGGCTTCAATGCGGCTCTTCACTTCCAGTTTGTTCAGAATCTCGGATATGTAGTTGCGGACGGTACCATAGGAGAGGTGCAGTGCAGCTGCGATTTCCCCGGCACTCTGGCCGCCGCCGGCCAGCTTCAGGATCTCCCGCTCCCGGTCAGACAGCGGGTTTTCTTCCCGCAGGCTGCCGAAGACAAGCTCGGGAGACACTTCCCGGTGGCCGTCCATCACCCGGCGGATCGCATCCGCCAGCTTGTCTACCGGCTCGTCCTTCAGCAGATACCCTTGAATCCCGGCCTTCACGCCGCGCTCCAAATAGCCCGGACGGGCAAAGGTGGTCAGGATAATGATTTTGGTGGGGCTGCCTTTAGCCTTCAAGGTTTCCGCTACCTCCAGTCCGCTTTTATAGGGCATTTCTATGTCCATCAGGCATACATCCGGTTGAAGCCGTTCAATGACAGCAAGCGCCTCTGCCCCGTCTCCGGCCTCTCCTGCCACTTCAATATCATCCTCCAGATCCAGCAGCGAAGCCATGGCCCCGCGCAGCAGACGCTGATCCTCGGCAATCACGATGCGTATCATGCGGTCACTCCATCCTTTCTTTCCTTGACGACTCTCGGGATGGCAACAGTCAGGACCGTCCCCCTCTTTTCGCCTGAACTCAGCTTCAAAGAACCGTCAATCAATGACAGCCGCTCGGCCATCCCTTTCATCCCGTTGCCTTCGTCCCGCACATGGCCTTCCTGCTCCTGCGGGTGCAGTCCAACTCCGTTATCCTCAATGGAAATCTGCACCTCTCCCTCTGTCATCGCAAGGGCAATGCGGCACCGGTCCGCCCCGCTATGCTTCACAATGTTGGTCACAGCCTCCTTGATGCAGAGACTTAGAATATTCTGAGTAAGGTCTGATACGCCCTCAAGCTGGGCATCGCCCTCGATTTCCATGGCTATATCCGCTGTACGCAGCATTTCCCCCACTTCCGCCAGCTCTTCAGCTACGGATACGGCCCGCATCTCCGACACCAGCTCACGGACCTGGCGCAGCGCCGCACGTGAAATCCGCTGGATCTCCCTGGCTTCGGCCTGCGTACGGCCGGTATCCTTGGCCGCAAGCTTTTCCACCAGCTGGCTCTTGAGGGTAATCAGCGACAGCGTGTGCCCCAGCGTATCGTGCAGGTCCCGGGCAATCCGCATCCGCTCCTCGCGTTTAACCAGCTCCTTGATGACTTCGTTGGCCTGGTCCAGCTCCTTTTCCAGCATTCTTTTGCGGTGCAGTGAACGTATGCCAAACGGGGAGACCAGCATAATAATCATGAACGGGTACAAGAACAGCAAATCCCCTACAGCCATTCCCCAAGTAGCCGTGATCAGCGGGACAAGCACCATGGCCGCGAATACAGCATAAGCCATTTTAAAATGCTTCTCTCCTGTGTACCAGCCGATGAAATTCGAGGTAAAGAAGCCCATAAACAGATCGTAAGGCGTATAGGCTGCACTTAGAATTATAATAATCAGCATCTGCACAGCCAGCCACAGGGTAAAAGCTCTGCCGGTGGCCCAATAAAGCTGCCGGTAGGTCACGGCGAACAGGGCCAGCATCGCTGCGCCAAGCACCAGCTTGATTCCATGCTCCTCTTGCAGATTGATGACCGGAAACAATAAGTATAGGAGCCACATATAAGGGAAAAAGCCGAATCTTTGCGGAAACAACCGGAACTGCCTGCGCGCCATAGTAGATTACACCGCTTCCTGTTTTTTTCGGATATAGACCGATAGTAACATAAAGGCAGCCAAGTATCCGAGTAAAATCAGGATATTGCTCCATTGCGGATAACCCCCGCCAACAATTTCCCAAGCCCCCTCCCCGTAATTATAGGAAGGCAGCCAATGGCCGATCTGCTGCATTACCTTTGGCAGAATCTCCAGCGGCATCCACATGCCTCCGGCAACCGCCAGCCCCATATAGAGCACGTTGCTGACACCGCTCGCCGTATCGACCCGTTTCATGAAGCCCACCAGTGTACCAAGCGCGAGAAAAGGCAGCGAGCCGGCCAGAATCCACAATCCGCTCAGCACCCATTGTCCGGCAGTCAGCGATACACCGTTAATCAGATATCCCGCGGCAAAAATGCAGATCACCGAAAATAGATGCATAAGGGTCTGGCCGAACATTTTACCGGCAAAATAGACGGGAGACGGCAGCGGAGTAATGCGGATAAATGTGTTCCAGCCCTGTGTCCGTTCCTGGACCAGCCGGATGCCCAGCGTCATGATAGCGGACCCCATTACACTGAATGCGGCCATGGACATCAGGTAATGCGCCTGCCACTCTGATACATCATCCGCCCCTGTATTCACCACTCTGGTGAAGATGAAATAGAACAGGATCGGCATTAATAAAGACCAGAATACATAATAGGGATTGCGGAATATCCGCAGCATTTCTGCTTTGCACTGCATAGCAACAATTCTCATCGTTTCATATCCTCCTCGTGGTTGTGGGTCAACTGTTCGAACGCCTCATCCAAGCTTCCCTGGTGAATACGCACATTCCTCACGGCAAGTCCGCCTGTAAAAATCGCCCGGAGCGCCTCGTCCGTATTTTCTGTTACCACATGGATACGGCCGTCCTTGTCATAGCAGTCTATAACGGGCGCCAGCTTAAGCAGCTGTCCGCGCAGAGCTGCCGCATCTCCGGACGGCAGGAAGGACAGCGACTGCTTGACCATTCTCGCTTTGATGTCTTCCGGGCTGCCATCCGCTACGAGTGTCCCCTGGCTGAACAATAGAATCCGGTCCGCAACCTCCTCAGCCTCCTGTAGATAATGAGTCGTGAACAATATGGTTGTTCCCCCGGCAGCCAGCTCCCGCACCGTGTCCCAGAAGCGCCGCCGGGCCGTGGTATCCAGGCCAACCGTCGGTTCGTCCAGGAACAGCAGCTGCGGATTTCCCGCCAGCGCCAGCGCAAAGGCCAGGCTGCGCTTCTGGCCGCCGGATAACTTCTCGGCATAGCGGTTCAGATCGGCCGGAGCGAGCCCTGTCGCCCTGACCAGAAACTCCATATCCATCGGCTGCGGATAGTAGCTGCGGATCAGAGCGATGATCTCGCGGACCTTCAGCCTGTCCATTACGCTCACCTCCTGCAGCATGGCCCCGCAGCGTTCGCGCACCTTCACATCCTTTGGAGCAAGCCCGAATACCTTCACCGTGCCTTCCGTGGGCGTAAGCAGCCCCAGCAGCATCGACAGCATGGTTGTTTTGCCTGCGCCGTTTGGCCCGAGAACTGCTGTAATGGAGCCTTTGCCGATGGTAAAGCTGATGCCGTCAACGGCCTTTTTATCATTAAAGATCTTGCTGACCCTGTTCATTTCAATCACATGGCTCATGTCTGATTCCTCCGTCACCGTATGTTTTTGCTGTACTTCTATGGTATTAAAGAACGGAAGATGACATCAGTATGGACTGTCATTTTTTTCGGGTGACAATTGTCACCTGAATTTCGTTTTTGGACTTTTGCAGCCGATCCCCCTTTACGCGCATCAAAAAAGCCTTCCTGCCAACGCCAAGCGCTGACAGAAAGGCTTACCCCATCCGGCCTTATTTCTGCATAAATCCCTTTTGCAGCAAAAACTCCTTCATCTGCAGGCGTGAAGGCTGGGCAAGGCGCCCCGCCATCATCTCGGACCACGGTGTATCCTTCTGCCCCCCGGTCCGCTGGCGCATGTAATCCCGGGTGATCTCATCATAGACCTTAACCTGCTCTACCGAGGCAGCCGCCTGATAGCCGTTATGATGAAGCACAGCCTGAAGCGGAAGACGCGGACGGATGCCGTTCACTCCGGCGGGATAACCGAGGCACATGCCGAAGACCGGGTAGACCAGCTCCGGCAGGCCCAGCAGCTCCGACAGCTCCGCGATATTATTGCGCACCCCGCCAATATACACGATGCCAAGACCCAGCGATTCCGCCGCAACCGCCGCATTCTGCGCGGCAAGCGCTACATCGACGGTAGCCACGATCAGATTTTCTGTGGACCCCTCATAGGAAGCTGCCCCCTGCAGGTGCGGGCCGCTGATCTCCCGCAGCCGGTACAGATCGGCACACCAGACCAGGAACACCGGGCACTGTTCAATATAGGCCTGATTGCCGGACAGCTTGGACAGCCGCGCTTTCAGATCCGGCTCTGTCACGGCAATGACCGAATATGCCTGGACATTGCTTGAAGTGGAAGCCATCTGGCCTGCCCCGATAATAGCTGCCAGCTGCTCTTCACTCACGGGCTTGTCCTGAAACTGGCGGACAGAGGTGTGGCGGTTCAACAGCTCAAGGGTTTCGTTATTCGGTTTCACAATAGGTTCGCCTCTCTTTTTTCTGTTATAGGCATATTATGAACACAAAAAAGTGTTCAGACAACAGGAACAACCCGCTCTACCACCCGCTTCCCCGTGCCGCCTCCTGGACAATGGCCCTGACACCCTCATCAATCTGATCCAGCCGGGCGCGGGAAATGCTGATGCGCATGAACTTTTCCCGGTTCCGGTAACCGGATATATAGAATCCATTGCCGGACACGACGCTGATCTTCCGCTCCGCCAGCCGCTTGACCAGACGCTCCAGATTCACGGTTACCGGCAGCTTGAATTGCAGGTAAACACCCGAGCTGGCCGCAGACACCTCAATCAAGCCTTCCGTATTGTGCCGCGCAAGCGCCTCATATACCGCTTGAATTCTTTCTGCGTACATAGCTTTTATTTTGTGCCTATGGTGCCCGTACATGCCGTTCTTGATGTACACCTCAAGCGCTGCCTGGGATAACAATGAGGTGTCTGTGTATCCTTTATACGCCCGGAAGGTCTCCAGCAGCGGTTCCGGCACCACGGCCGCACCCAGCCTGAGACCTGGAAAAATGATTTTGGAGAAGCTTTTCAGATAAACGGTATGTGAAGTCTGGTCATACGCAACTATAGGGTCAAAACGCTGCTCGGCACCCAGATCGGCCATGTAATCATCCTCTACGATATACACATCGTATTTGCCGGCCAGTCCGGCAATGGCTTTCCGCTCCTCCGTGCTGTAAGAGGTTCCTAGCGGATTATGATACCTGGGCATGGTATAGAAAAATTTAAATCTGCCGCTTGCGAACCACGTCTCCAGCTCCCGCAGGTCAATCCCGGCTGCCGAACGGGCGATCCCGCTCACGGGCAGTCCCTCCGCCTCCAGATACCGGAGATAAATATCATAACCCGGCTGTTCAACCAGGATCTCCGTCCGGCCGTTAGGAAATGGCATTCTGGCCAGAATCTCCAGTGCCTGCTGGATGCCTGAAGTGATGATGATCCGCTCCACCTTGGCAAACACCTGGTACTCCGCCAGATGCGACACCAGCGTATGCCGCAGCGTATCCAGTCCCAGTGCATCACCATAGGTGAACAGGTGGTACTTGTACCGGTCAATCGCTTTGTTGAGGCAATGCTGGAAGTCCAAATACGGAAATACGTTCAGATCGGGCGAAGCTGAGGCAAAATCAACCGTCACGCTGCTCCCGGCAGGTCCCGGCTCTTCCGTCTTTTCCACCATGTAATAGCCGCTCTGCGGAATCGAATAAATCGCGTGTGTTCTCTCCAACTCTGCGTAAGCCCGCAGAATGGTGCTGACACTGCAACCGTAGAGTTCTGCGGCACTGCGCACGGAAGGCAGCTTTTGCCCCGGACTGTACTGTCCCTCCTTGATCCGCTTCTCCATCTCGGATAAGACCGAATGATACTTTCTCATAGCACGCCTCCCCTCGCCTTCATCACAGGATTGTGTTCATATTATCATTGTTCTTGTTCAATCATTATACAGGAATCACGAAACTGTACCGGTACAGTATCAGGAAACAGGTATTGTTGGGCTGCGGATTTCCCTTTAATTTTAAATAACAGATAAGACGTTTATACGATCCTGTCATGTTCACAAAGGGGGATGTACCTATGCAGCAACAAGGACTCAAGCTGGCTTATGCCTTTGCCGTGCTCAATGCGTTCATTATCGGATTCTCATTCTTGTTCACCAAAGTGGCACTCGGCCATGCCGGACCGCTCGATACACTAACCTACCGCTTCGCCGCCTCGTTTGCAGTGATGTCGGTCCCGGTCGCTCTCGGCTGGGTCAAAGTCTCCTACCGCGGCAAGCCGATTGGCCGGGCGCTGCTGCTGGCTGCAATGTACCCGCTCGGGTTCTTCACCCTTCAGGTATTTGGACTCCAGCACGCTACCTCTGCCGAGGGAGGGATACTGTATTCGTTTACTCCGGTCGTGACGATGATCATCGCCTCTATTTTCTTGAAGGAGACGACGACTCTGCTGCAAAAGCTATGTATTTTCCTGTCTGTATTCGGCGTTGTGTTTATCTTCGTTATGAAAGGGAGCAGCATTCAGCTGTCCAATATGACCGGGATTGTGCTGTTGTTCATGACCTGTCTGGCTTTTGCCGGGTACAGTGTGCTGGCCCGTTCGCTCTCCAGGCATTTCAGCCCCGCTGAGCTCAGCTACCTGATGATGGGGATTGGCTTCGCCACCTTCCTGATCATTTCGCTCACCGGACATACGGCCAGCGGAACTCTCGGCGATTTCCTAAGCCCGCTCAAGAGCGGCACCTTTATCCTGTCCGCTGTATACCTGGGGGTCATAGCATCCCTTGTTACTACCCTGACCTCAACCTATATCTTGTCCAAAATCGAAGCTTCCCTTATGAGTGTGTTCACCAATCTCTCGACCATCGTCTCCATTGCAGCCGGAGCCCTCTTTCTCGGGGAAGAGATCACAGTGTATCACTGGATCGGATCGTTCCTGATTATAGCAGGGGTAATTGGCACGAACTTGCTGGGCCGGAAAAAGGCAAAAGCCAGACCCGGTGCTGATCAGGCGGTGCCTTTAAGCAGGTGAGAAGCTGCTCCATCATGGAGTGCATACGCTCATGCAGAGCAGAAAAGCCTAAGTCCTGAAACTGGCGGACAGAAGTATGCCTGTTCAACAGCTCAAGGGTTTCAATCGTTGGTTTCCAAAAAAAGAGTTGTCCCGCATCCTTCCCGGCTGCGGAACAACTCTTTTTCGATAATGCGGGTTACGATTGCCCGGTGATGATCTGCTCTGCGAGTGATACCAGAGCTTCCTTGGTGATCTCCCCCCCAGTGGCAATGATGGTATAGCTTATCTTGGTTCCCGAGTCTATCCATTCCAGACGCTGCTCGCCCGGGCTGTTATTAATCACCGGAGAGCTGGCTGTCTTATACTTAAGCGCATCTCCGGCCTTGTAAGTCAGGTCCTGCCCCTCCACCGACAGCTTTTCCGGCTCGGCCAGGGATGGGACGTATTCTATACTGGGGTCCGGTGTCCCGGCAGGCTCGGCAGTGATGGACAGAAATGCCCCAGCCTGCTGCGAGCCGGGACTGCCCTGGTATGTCAGGTTGATACTCCAGCGTTTGTCGGTCATTTTTTTGACAAATACCGTTTTGCCGGAAGCTTTGCCCTCCTCTACAATCTGCTTGCTCAGCTTCTGTCCTTCAATTGACCAGGTCTGTGGTGTATACACACCCAGGTACGCAGTTTGGAATTGAAAGTCTTCAGGCGCCTGCTCCAGTTGCAGGAAAGGGGTCTTGAGCACTTGCGCCTTCTGTACATATTCCTGGTAATTATTAAAAGGCAGGCCGTACGCGAATGCCCGATAAGAAAATCCGCCAGGATTAACCTTTTTATCGTTCACATACACATAATATATTTCTCCGGGATTCTTCTTCTGAAGCTGAATCGCATCAACCTGGGCCTGGATCTTCTTAGTGGTCTCCTTGGTGCTTGCCACAGGGACAGCGGTCGCACCTTTGGCCGCAGACTTCGTTGTGGACTGGCTGGCGGCGGCTGCAGCGTGTGAACCGTAAGCGGAGCCTAACAGCAGCCCTAGGCTGGCCAGGGCAATGACTGGCTTGTGAAATTTCATCGTTTTTTCTCTCCTCCCGAGCGTAAGGCCCGTTCTAAAATAGGATAACGAGTTGTTTCTCGGCCGAGAGATACCTCTTTAGTACCCGTTACATACATATACAACAATTCATCTCTTGTAATCGGGACATCATGCGTCATTATTTTTTGTTTTTTAGCATGCTGGCTGCCACATTGATCAATTCCTGCTGGGACAGAGAGCTGTCCTTGCTGTCGGACAGGGAATAATAAGCACCCTGACCCTGTACCGAATCTAACCAGACCAATTGCTGTGTATAATCCTGGTCGCCCTCCGCCAACAGCTTCAAATAAATCATTTCTTTTCCTGCTACCACAACATTCTCGTACTTCTCCAAATCATTTGGGTTGAATTGGGCCAATCCCAGCCGATGAAGAGCCGTGGCCTGGATATTGATGCTCTGTCCTTCTGTGTTGGTGTATGACACTTTGACCGAGCTCGACCCGGCCGCACGGAATCTCTTCCATACCAGCTTATAGCCCTCTCCCAATTCTTTAGCCTTCATTACTGACATTTCTTCTTTTAGCCGGAAATACGCCTCGACTCCGCTTTTAGACTTGTCTCCGGAAGTAGTTTTGGACGGATTGGCCAGCAGCAGGGCAATATCCGTTTCAGGAAAAATCTCTCCACCGCTGAATGCATAACCTTTGGGTACATATGTGGGTTCGGGAAGTAACGGAGCCCCCAATTCCGTCTGGTTGGCTCTGAAGTCAGAGTAACTGTCATAATGGAGCGGATTTACGGCACTTCCGGTTGAAGGATTAGCGGATAAATCCTTACCGACCAGAAAAATCCCCATTTCTCCCGGCAACAGCTGCTGTTCCACCCACTTTTCGGCCTCCTGATATTTCCGGGTTTTCACATCCTCTTCCGGCTGAACTACCCCCGGCTGCACCGGCGTCTCCTTCAGCTGAATGCGAAATTGGGTAACCGGGTCTTCAATCTCTTCATAATCCTTCACGGCATAAGGAATATCTGCCGTCTGATTGTGAATATCAGCATACCAGTAATATGTGACTCCCAAGATAAGTACGGCCAGCAGCGAGGTGGACGCTGCCAGTATTTTCCCGTAGGATGCCGGTCTTTTGTGGGCGGCGCTGGCCGGGGATTCATTCACGCGCTGCATCATCTCGGGGAAGTCCCGGGCGTCCGGAGGAACTGCATCAGCCGCGCCGTTTCCATATTTCTCTGTGATGATGTTCATCACCCGTTGCCGGACATCAATAGCTTTGACATCACTTGATGCATCGTAGCTTCTCAGTTTTTGTTCTTCTGCAGTGTGCTGGCTTTTGTGCATTCTCCTTCCTCCTTTTCTGATAACTCCATGAATGCTTTCAGCTTGTGCCTGATCCGCCCGTACTTTTTCTTGACCGCTTCCATATTCTTGCCCAGAATCTCACCGATTTCCTCAAAGGATTTGTCCTCAAAAATACGCAGAATCAGCAAATTCCGCTCTTCCACCGTTAGCATTTCAAGTGCCGAGGCGAGCGGTTCACTGAACATGGTGTCCTCTGCTGCCCGTTCGGCGCTCTCTGCCGCAACCTCCCGGCCAAACAGGCGGCTGACCTGCTGCTGCAGCTTGCGCCTGCGCAGCAGATTCAGACAATGGTTATAGGCAATTTTGTACAGCCAAGAGGTGAAGCTTCCCTTGGGCTGATAATACCTGACCTTTTCGAACACCTTAAGCATGATATCCTGCACCGCATCCTCGGCTTCTTCCCGGTTGCTTAACAACCGCAGGCAATACTTATAAATCCGGTTCTGATAAGTATCGATAATATCCGCAAATATGTAGACCTCGCCCGCTTGTATCCTTGCGATTTTCGATTCAATGCTCTCTATGGAATTCACGGATTCCCTCCTTCCACCCCTTCACCAGATATAACACGTAAGCTCCTGAAATCGGGACATGGATAGAGCCTAACCTTCATATTCTCTGGAGTGCATGGATATTCAGAACAAAACGGCTACGTTGTCCTAACAAGGTTGGTACCCGGTTTAGCGAGAAATAGAAGTATTTAGAGCGTAAAGCAAAATAAATTATATTTGAACAAAATCACCCTGGCGGGTAAATAAAGGTCCTGAAAGTTACGAAATCCGCATTGTTGTATAACATGCAGGATTTTCGTCCATTTGGTGAAGCCGCGCCCACATTGTTGTACAATTTACAAGATTTTTGTCCGTTTAGCGTACTTAGGACACAGATTGTTGTATATCGTATAAGATGTCCACCCATTCTGCCTGCTTAAGACACACTTTGTTGTGTTCCGTGCAAGATAACTAACTTGCTCGAACACCCTGTTCTCCGCAGGTTAAGTGGAAAAAGGGTAACTAATTTAGCACATTTCGCCCCTAATCAGGTAATATAGCCTAATTAAGTTCCTTTTTTCCACTTAAATCTCATAATTGTTGATTTCCGGGAGAAATAAGTTCCCTTTTTCCAACTAGCACTAGGCTCCATCGAACGATATAACGGCTCCTGAGTCCATAGCCGTTGAAAAAACAAGGTTTTTGGAAAATTAAGGAATCCCCAGTCCGCTGGTGGAGCCCAATCCTCCAGCATCGCTTATAGCCTCTGAGGCTTCCAAGATATCCGCATTTTTTGACACTGTATAATTTCCTAATCTATAAAAAAAGCCAAGCTCCGTAAAACAGGAGACTTGGCGTGCATAATCCAATTACAGCTTCACCCGCTGCAGCCGCAGCGCGTTCAGGACTACAGAGACAGAGCTGAAGGCCATGGCTGCCCCGGCCAGCCATGGGGCCAGGAAACCCAGAGCGGCGATCGGGATGCCAATCGTATTGTAGGCAAGCGCCCAGAACAGATTCTGCTTGATATTCCGCATCGTTCTGCGGCTCATCATGACCGCATCAGGGATGCTCATGAGATCGCCGCGCATCAGCGTGATGTCCGCCGCTTCCATCGCGACGTCGGTACCGGTGCCGATGGCCATCCCGGTATCTGCTATCGCCAGGGCAGGCGCATCGTTGATGCCGTCGCCGACCATGGCTACCTTGACGCCGCTGCTCTGCAGCCTGCGGATCTCCGCAGCCTTGCCTTCCGGCAGCACCTCGGCCAGCACTTTACGGATACCGGCCTGCTCCGCAATGGCCTGGGCGGTGATCTGGTTGTCTCCAGTAATCATCACCACTTCAATGCCCATGTCATGCAGCTTGGCTACCGCTGCCCGCGAGGTTTCCTTGATGGTGTCGGCAACCGCTACTACCCCGGCGATCACGCCTTCCACGGACACAAGCATCGCAGTCTTGCCTTCCTTTTCCAGCTTCGTCATGAGGGGCGCCCATGGTCCAGGCTCCGCGCCGCCTTCCTCCATCATCCTGCGGGTGCCTACGCTTACGGTCTGTCCGCCGACAACTGCGGTAATCCCGCGGCCCGGCACAGCCTTGAACTCCCCGGCTTCCGGCAGTTCAAGGCCTCTGGCGGCAGCACCAGCGACAATCGCATCAGCCAGCGGATGCTCCGAGAGCTTCTCCGCAGCCGCCGTAAGGGCCAGCAGGCTGTTCTCGGCGGTTTCTCTGCCATGCGCTGCAATGCCGGTGGTCGTCAGAATATCCGTCAGCACCGGCTTGCCGCTCGTAACGGTACCTGTTTTATCCAGCACGACCACCTGAATCCCCTGCGCCGCTTCCAGATGCTCTCCGCCCTTGAACAAAATGCCGAACTCCGCCGCACGCCCCGATCCGGCCATAATCGAGGTCGGCGTAGCCAGACCGAGCGCGCATGGGCAGGCAATAACCAGCACGGCAATAGCATTCTCCAGCGCCTCGGCGAACTGGCCGGGAGCGCCCCAGATGAACCAGATCACAAAGGTCACAGCGGCAATCCCCACAACAATCGGCACAAAAATGCCGGAAATCACATCGGCGATCCGCTGAATCGGCGCTTTGGAGCCCTGGGCCTCCTCAACGACTCTAATGATCTGTGCAAGCGCGGTATCCCGGCCTACCTTGCGCGCTTTGATCCGCAGCATGCCGTTTTTGTTCAATGTCCCCCCGATTACAGAGTCCCCCGGTTTTTTCTCCACCGGAATGCTCTCTCCGGTCAGCATGGATTCATCCACGGAGGACAGCCCTTCGACAACCTCCCCATCGACGGGGACCTTCGTTCCCGGCTTCACCAGCACGATGTCGCCCGGAATGACTTCCTCTACCGGGATGCTGAGCTCGGCACCATCACGAACGACCAGCGCGGTCTTGGCCTGCAAGCCCATCAGGCTGCGGATGGCATCGGAGGAACGGCCTTTCGCTAGGGCTTCGGACCATTTGCCGACCAGAATCAGTGTAATCAGAACGGCGCTGGTCTCATAATACATGTCAACTGTATGACTCATTCCACTCATGCTCAAAGAGTCTATGGTCAGATACAGACTGTAGAAATAGGCTGCTGAGGTGCCAAGCACCACCAGGACGTCCATGTTGGCGCTGCCGTTTCTCACCGCTTTATAGGCGCCGACATAGAATTGCCAGCCGATAATGAACTGCACCGGTGTAGCCAGTGCCAGCTGAAACCACGGGTTCATCAGCAGCTCCGGCGTCCAGATCCATTCCGTAAAGGAGAAATGGCCCGCCATCGCCCAGAGCAGCGGAAACGAGAGGATCGCTGAAATTATCCATTTGTTCCGTTTGTGCCGGATCTCCTGCCCTCGCTGATCGGCTTGCTCCTTGCGGTCCTGCTTCAGCGTTGCCTTATAGCCGATACTGCTGACCTTCTCCATAATCTCGGACACGCCAATGCTCCCTGGCGCGTACTCCACATGCGCCGTTTCCAGCGCCAGATTCACATTCACTGCCGCAATGCCGGGTGTGCGCCCCAGCACCTTCTCAATCCTTGCAGAACAAGCCGCACAGGTCATACCCGAAATATCAAAATCCGCCGATTCCTTGCGGGTATCATAGCCCAGCGAACGGATCTTCTCCTCGATCTGCGGCACGCCTGCAACAGCAGGGTCATAGCCGACGGTCGCCTGCTCCAGCGCCAGATTTACATTGGCCTTCGACACGCCCTCCATGCGGGAGAGCCCTTTTTCAATCCGTGCCGCGCAAGCAGAACAGGTCATCCCTGTAATCTGCAGAGTAGTCTGCTGCAGCGGGGTTTCCGCTGTCTTTTCCATACCCTCCACCTCCATACCCCCTTGGGGTATAATATTTTGTAAAAGAAAGGGCATTGGCGCCTCTGAAATCACAAGGATTCCCCGCTCCAAGCCCTTATATGCGCAGTTCCAGTTAGACTACGTCGTAGCCCTGATCTTCAATGGCCGCTTTGATCGTGCTGAGGCTCACTTTGTTCTCATCATAATCCACAGCTACCGTCTTGGCCTGCAGGTCCACCTTCGCTGCGGCACCCACACCGCTTACCGCCTTCTCAACCGCACTGACACAATGACCGCAGGACATTCCTTCTACATTCAATGTTACATTAGACATTTATGAACCCTCCTAAAAGTTTTATGAAGCAATACTGCTTGAACTGTCTGCGCAATAAAACCCGCTTCAGAAGCATCTCCTTAAGTTTACCAGCCTAGCTTCCTTACCTTATTTCATCAGCTTGTTGACCGTGACCAGCAGCTCGTCGATTACTTCATGCTCCCCGGCTTCGATCCGCTCAATAATACAGCTCTTCATGTGCCCTTCCAGCAGCAGCTTGCCGACACTGTTCAGGGCTGCCTGGACTGCCGCCAGCTGGTTGAGCACATCATCGCAGTAGGTATCGCGCTCGATCATCCCCTTAATGCCGCGGATCTGGCCTTCAATCCGGTTGAGCCGGGTGGTAAGCCCGCTCTTGAATTCCGCTGAATGGTGACTTTTGCGTACGCCGGGAGCAGAGGTATGACAATCGTCTCCGCAGGAATGCCCCGCGTGCTCTTTCTCATTGGTAGACACAGGAATCAGCCTCCTCAACATCAATATAATATACCCCCCATGGGTATGTCAATACTTTCGTTCTCTTTTCCGCACTTCCCGAACATCGGCTACATTTGTCATGTTTTAGCAGGAATTTCTTTTCAGAAAGCGAATGTATACCTTCAAGGCTCCTTTGAACCCGGCATACGACTCAATTACAAACGCAGAGGAGGGGCAGCGTTGTTCCGACGGATAAACAGCAGCTTCTTGCACAACAGGGGACACTTGTACTCCTTAATCATATGCTTAATCGGGCTAGGCTTGTTTGTTATTTACAGTAATGGTTCGTTTCTGCATTTCTCATCTTCCGCCTGGGGCTGGATTACCGCCATGGCGGGAGCGGCCGTGATCCTGACCGTCTTCACCTTTCAGCTTCCTCCACAAGGAAACGGATTGTCACTTGACTCCTCCGTTTATTTAGCCTGCATTTTTATTTTTGGCCTCCCCTTTACCCTTATGGTACTGCTGCTTAGCTCCCTGGTGCTGCTGTTCCTGGAATGGGGCAGTACGGTGTGGTGGAAGCACATCAATAATTTTGCCGTCTATTGCATCATGGTTGCTTCTGCTTCGTCTGCCTTCACCGCGCTGGGGGGTGTGCAGGGACCGCTGCTCAGCAGCCGCCTGGAAGCTTATGTAAGCGCTATGGCTGTATATTTTATTCTCAACACACTGCTGATCGGCTTCTATTATTACGTTGTTTTCCACAAAAATCTGTACAATACCCTCAAAGGAATGCTTACTGACACCATCCTCGCCTATGCCTGTACGCTGGTGCTGTCGCTGGTCTTGACGATTCTGCTGTACCACAACCACATGGTTGGCCTGGGACTGTTCCTGTGCCTCAGCATTCTCATTTCCTATTCCTTTAGACGGCTGTTCAGCATGTACCGTGACATTGAGGAACGCTCCAACCGTGACCCGCGAACGGGGCTGTTTAACCATAGTTATTTTGAGCATGCGCTGGAGGAGGAGATGGGCAGCTCGAAGATCAGCGGCACCGCCCTCTCCCTGGCAATGATCGATATCGATGATTTCAAAAAGTACAATGATCACTTCGGCCATCTCAAGGGCGACGGGCTGATCGTTTTTTTGGCGGAGCTGCTGAAGAGGGAGACGAAGAACACGAACATTATTGTGTCCCGCTACGGCGGGGAAGAATTCACACTGCTGATGCCGGGCTACGATGCTGCAGCGGCCAGAAATTTCATCGAGTCCCTGCGCAAAACCCTTAACCATTCCCGTTTTGAAGGGAGTGAAATTTTTCCCCAGGGCTGTCTGGCCTTCTCTGCCGGCATCGCCGCGTACCAGCCGGATGTCCATTTCAAATCAGAGCTTGTGGACCATGCCGACCAGGCGCTCTATTATGCCAAAAAACAAGGCAAAAACCTCGTTCATACCTATGGCAGCCAGTCGCTGCAGGAGCGGGATGTTGATTTCAGCCAGGATGTCCGCGATATTGAGCAGCAGCTGAACCTGTTTATGTACAAGGATCTGGAAACCTTCAAGCATTCCAAACGCGTCTTCCGCTATGCGATGGACATCAGCGAGCTGCTGAATCTGGACACCCTCTCCAAAAGACAGTTTACCCTTGGCGCACTCATTCATGACATCGGCAAGCTGGAGATTCCCTGGGGGATTCTGAATAAAAAGGACAAGCTGTCGCTGGAGGAATGGGAAATGGTCAAATGGCATGTCATCTGGGGCAAGGAAATGGCGCTGACCAACGAAAAATTCAGAGATTTGGCCCCCTATATCGAGCTGCATCACGAACGCTATGACGGCAAAGGTTATCCCTATGGCTTCAAAGGCGAAGAAATCCCCCGGTTATGCCGCATGCTGACCATTATCGACTCCTTCGACGCGATGACCACCGAACGTCCCTATCAGCCGACCAAATCGTTCAAAGAAGCCATTGTTGAGCTTCGTGCCTGTGCCGGAAGCCAGTTCGACCCTGAGCTAACCGAACTTTTCATCCGATATATTGAAAGAAAAGAGGTGTGCGGGAGCGAAACGGCAATCTAGGAGAAGCGGTTATGATTCCGCCGCATTATTGGAATACTTAGTTCTACTGCCGTTCTTCCCTATGGGCGGCGGTTTTTTGTGTTTTCCTCTGATTGACAGTCATCTGGACAGCAGAAAATCTGTTAAATTTTTTAGAAAATAATGCTTGCCACCCTATTCAAATTTGACTATAATGAGGCTCACGAAACTTTTTCAGAAGGAGTCTGCAAAGCATGCATAGTAAAGAAAGTAACCTTAAGCTTGTAGTTGTCGGCCTGCTGCTGGGTATCCTTATGTCCGCTATGGACAATACCATTGTAGCTTCAGCTATGGGCACCATCGTTTCCGATCTGGGCGGACTCGATAAAATCGTCTGGGTGACCTCGGCCTATATGGTCATGGTAATGGCCGGAACGCCAATCTTCGGCAAGCTGTCCGATATGTATGGCCGGAAGCGGTTTTTTATCTTTGGCCTGATTGTATTCCTGGTTGGCTCCGCCCTGTGCGGAACGGCAGCCAGCATCACCCAGCTCAGTATCTACCGGGCGATTCAAGGGATTGGCGGAGGCGCGCTTATGCCGATTGCCTTCACCATTATGTTCGATATCTATCCCCCGGAAAAAAGAGGCAAGCTGACCGGACTCTTCGGCGCCGTCTTTGGTATTTCCAGCGTGTTAGGTCCTCTTCTCGGCGCTTACATTACCGACTATATTGGCTGGCAGTGGGTGTTCTATATCAACCTGCCCATTGGCGTTGTCGCATTTATTCTGATCACCCTGTCCTACAAGGAATCCGTCTCCCACGCCAAGCAGCGCATTGACTGGGGCGGCGCCTTCACGCTGGTGGGGGCAGTGATCTGCCTGATGTTTGCCCTGGAGCTGGGCGGCAATCAATATGCCTGGGATTCAGCGCAAATTCTCGGCTTGTTCGGCGGCTTTGCCGTGCTGCTGATTGCGTTCCTGTTCATTGAACGGGTGGCGCCTGAGGCGGTCATTTCCTTTGCCATGTTCCGCAACCGGCTGTTCGCCACCAGCAGTATCCTGGGGCTGTTCTATGGCTCTGCTTTTATTGTTGCCACAGTTTACATCCCGATTTACGTGCAGGGGGTATACGGCGGCTCCGCGACCAACTCAGGTCTTGTTCTCATGCCCATGATGATCGGGTCGGTCATCGGCAGCCAGACCGGAGGACTGCTGACCACCAAGACCAGCTTCCGCAACATCATGCTGCTGTCGGCTGTCTGCTTTGTGGCCGGGGTATTCTCCTTGAGCACGCTGGCCCCGGATACCTCCCGGCTGATGCTGAATATGTTCATGGCGCTGACGGGCTTTGGCGTAGGCTTCTCCTTCTCCGTGCTCAGCATGTCCTCGATCCATCATTTCGACATGCGCCAGCGCGGCTCCGCCACTTCGACCAGCACCTTCATGCGGTCGCTGGGCATGACGCTAGGCATTACGATCTTTGGCATTATTCAGCGCAACAGCTTCACGAATGGGCTAAGCGAAGCCTTCGGCGCAGGTGCCGAAACCTCGTCGTTCGGTGATCCGCGCGCGGCCCTGACTCCTGAAGCCAGAGCCCAGATTCCGGCTCCCGTGCTGGAGAAAATCACCGATGCGCTGTCCGGCTCGATTGCCCATACCTTTTTGTGGGCGCTGGTTCCCGCTGTGCTGGGATTTGTGTTTGTCCTTCTGATGCCGGGCGACCGTCTTACCGATCACAGCAAAAAACAGCAGCCGGCCGGTGGGCAGAGGTAACCGCCATGTCCATGAAAATGGTAATTCTCGGCCTGCTGCTGGAACGGAATATGCATCCATATGAGATTAAGCTGGTGATGAAGGAACGCGCCATGGACCAGATGATGAAGCTGCAAATGGGGTCTTTATACTATGCCGTGGACAAGCTGGCCGGGGAAGGTCACATTGAAGCCGTTGAGGTCATCCACAGCAGCGACCGGCCGGACAAGACCATCTACCGCATTACCGATAAAGGCAAAGCCCTGTTCGAGCAGCTGATTCTGCAGCAGATCAAAAAAAACGATATCTTCTACCATCCGCTCTACACCGCGCTTGCGTTCTCGCACCATATCGACCAGAGCAAGGTGGAGAAGCTGCTGGAGGAACGGATTCGTGAAACGGAGCATCGGGTGAACTATGCCTATCAGGTGTATGAGGAGCATATTGCCATTGTTCCACGCTCGGTGCTGCATGCGATGTACGGCAGATACGAGCATAGTCTAACCGAGCTGAAATGGCTGAAGCGCTTCTATGCGGATATAACCGAACGGAAGCTTAAGGATGCCGGCACACCGCTTGATCTGTGAGCATGCCTACAATACCCCTGCCACAACCTTCATTGAAGCGGCCTTTCCGGGTGAAGTCTGGATAACATCGTTTTACACTGGAGAAAATATATTCTTAAGTTTGGAAAGAGGCCACAGCGGCCTCTTTCCTGTTTACAGGGGAGGAAATCCGTTTATTAATGAGCAAACTGCCAGAAAGCGAGGAGAAGACGCATGAACAAAGACAACAAGCTCCAAGGAGACAAGCGGGACCATCCCGAGCAATATCCCACTGAGAATCCCAGTCTGTTCGATCTGGATGAAAGTGAACGGAATGTTGATCCTATCCCGGTGGAGGATTTGAACCTGGAGAAGCAAGAGGAGAAGGACAAGGAAGGCACCAAACACCGCTCCTCCAGTGACAGGAAGTACCATACCGGATTCTGAAGATGTACAATACTCTATGAATTGCAATTTAGCCGTCACGGAGGGATCATCTTGCTGAAAACGCTGCCACTAAACAAACGCGGCATCCCCGCCAGCCGCATTGCCCTCGGATGCATGGGACTTGGCGGGGGCTGGGACCACGAACCGGTTACAGCAGAAAATGTGAAGCAGGGCCATGAGGCGGTGGAAGCCGCACTGGACATCGGCATTAACTTTTTTGACCATGCCGATATCTACACCCGCGGGAAAGCCGAGAAGGTATTCGGACAGATTTTCAGGGAGCGTCCGGGTCTGCGGGAAGAGATCATTCTGCAGTCCAAATGCGGAATCAAGCTAATGGAGCCGGGCGACCGCTCCAATGTGTTCGACTTTTCCAAGGAACATATCCTGAGCAGTGTCGACGGAACCCTCACCCGCCTGGGAACGGAGTATATCGATATTCTGCTGCTGCACCGGCCCGATCCGCTGATGGACCCCGAGGAAGTCGCCGAGGCACTGCACCAGCTCAAAGCGGCGGGAAAGGTGCGCCATTTCGGCGTCTCCAATATGAGTGCGGCCCAGATCAAGCTGCTTCAGGTCTATTGCGATGAACCCTTCATCGTTAACCAGCTGCATATGAGCCTGGCCAAAATCAGCTGGGTCGATGCCGTAATCAGTGTCAACCGGGAGCCTTGGAAGGATATCACCTTCCCGGAGGGCACCATCGAACACTGCCGGGCAGAGAACATTCAGCTTCAGGCCTGGGGGCCGCTGGCCCAGGGAATATTCAGCGGACGCCCTCTGGATGGGCAGCCGGAGAATATCGTCAATACAGCCGCCATGGTCAAGACGCTGGCGGAGGAGAAGAACACTACGCCCGAGGCGATTGTCCTCTCCTGGCTGATGAGCCATCCGGCTGCAATCCAGCCGGTGATTGGCACGGTGAATCCTGGGCGGATCGCCGCTTGCAGGGATGCCGATAAGCTGGAGCTGTCCCGCAGGGAATGGTACGACCTGTACGTCAGCTCGCGCGGCGGCCAAGCGGCTGCGCCGTTCCCACTGGACAGCGCAGCCGTGTTGGATTATAGATTCAGGCGGCTTAGCCACCTGTAATCATGCCTTATCAGACGATCTCTTCCTTTGCCCAGTCCGCCCAGTCCCCCCAATCCTCCCAGTTCCCCCAGTTCTCCCAGTTCCCACAGTTCCCCCCTGTTAGGCTCTGCAGCAGGCCCAAGTGGAAAAAGTAAACCTAATTTCCCCCTCATCTTGCTTCCCCGCAAGTGCTAGGTGGAAAAAGGATAACTAATTCAGCAGTTTGCCCCCTTACCACCGAATTCGCTTAAATTAACTCTACTTTTTCCCACTATTCTCTCCTGGGGAAGCCTTTTCGTCCCCTGAAGTGGATTTATTCCACTTCAATCTGTCACGGCTCCCGTCCCGTGAGCCTAAGCTTGCACGCTCCGAATTGCCGCTCCCTTCTGCCCAGGAGAATTCACAGCATAGGGGCGGTCGTGTTAACAGGGGCTTCTTTTTTCTAAATACAACTTAGCATAATAGGTTTGGTCTTTTTCTAATACCTGCTCTATTGTGCCAGTTAGCGCCCGCTTATCCCTGGGCCGTGGGACGAATAATAACCTCGCTCACATCAACGCCCTCCGGCTGTTCAATGGCATAAGCGATAGCACGGGCAATCGCATCCGCCGGCATCGCGATCTCATCCCGGGACTCTTCAAGCTTGGCCTTGATTTCCGGGTTTGTCATGGATTCCGCGAAGTTCGTCCGGGTCATGCCCGGCGAAATAATGGTCACGCGCAGCTTATCGCCAGCCTCCTGGCGCAGCCCTTCAGAGATGGCGCGCACAGCAAACTTCGTTCCGGCATACACGGCCATGTTCGGCACAATGCGAAATGCTGCGGTAGAAGCCGTGTTGACGAAATGCCCGAACCCCTGCTTACGGAACACTGGCAGCGCAGCCGCAATTCCGTACAGTACACCTTTTACATTGATATCGATCATATCCTCCCAATCCTGAACGCGCAGCTCATCAAGGGGAGATATCGGCATCACGCCGGCATTGTTGATTAGAACATCAAGCTTGCCGTACCGCTCACAGGCCAGGTTAACTAGACCCAGCACGTCATCACGGCGTCTCACATCTGTAACTGCATATGCAGCTTCACCGCCTGAATCCGCGATGCGGGCCGCCAGCGCCTCTAAGCGTCCGGCTCCACGCGCTCCCAGCACAACCTTCGCTCCCCGCTCTGCGAGAAGGAGCGCTGCTGCCTCGCCGATCCCACTGCTTGCCCCCGTAATCGCTATAACCTTGCCTTCGATTCCTGACATTAGATTTTTTTCTCCCTTCTCTGAGATCTGTCCGTTCTGCCCATTCATGCTTCCTGGTGAACCCGCTGCATTTCCTGCGCTACCTTCCAGCTTCATATTCCAATCCCTCTTTCGCTTGCTTATTAACCACAGTCTGCGCTGCGGCTTCCTGTCCATTATGGGGATTTTTTATGGGCCGGAGGTAGATCATTCATGTTTAATCCTTGCCTAATCCTGCCCCTGGTGGTTACACTGTGATCATCTGACTGTACGGAATGGAGGAACACAGAACCATGAGCCTATCCATCATCAACCCTTCGATTTCAGAGTATCAGCATGAACTGGCGTTACGGATTCAACGTCACACACCTTCAGATGGTGTACATCCTTCGGCGGTGCCTTCACTTTTTTTCAGACGCTCCTCTTATATGCTGGAGCCAAGGCATTCCATTAACGTTCCCTCCCTATGCATTATCGTGCAAGGCTCCAAGACAGCCACCGTAGGCACTGAAAGCTATACCTATGATCCGGCCAGCTATCTGGTCACTCCTGTTCATCTGCCCGTTATCGGTAAAATCACGGAGGCATCGCCGCAGGTGCCTTACCTCAGCCTTCAGTTGAATTTCACCCCGGAGATCATTCTGGATATCGTCAAAGGGAACCCGCCGCAATGGGATGGAACAACAGGCCGCGGGATTATCGTGAGCAAGTCGACTCCTCCGCTGCTGGATGCCGTTCTCCGGCTGGTCAAACTTGAGGATACTCCCGGAGATATTCCAATCCTCGCACCGTTGATCACCCGTGAGGTCCTTTATAGAGTGCTGCAAGGCGAGCAGGGGGCGTCCATCACACAGTTTGCTTTTATCGGCAGCCATGCCTACCGCATCTCTGAGGCGATCCAGTTGATCAACCGCGACTATGCCAAGCCGCTTCTGATTGAAGAACTAGCCAAGGAGGTCAACCTGAGCCCCTCAGCCCTGCACAAGCATTTCAAAAAGGTCACCGCCATGAGCCCGCTCCAGTATCAAAAGGCTATACGGCTGCAAGTCGCACGACGTTTGCTGCTCACAGAATTTTTGGACGCGGCTGACGCAGGTTACCGCGTCGGTTACGAGAGCCCCTCCCAGTTCAGCCGGGAATACGCACGCATGTTCGGACTCCCGCCCATCAGCGACGTTAAGCACATGCGCGACTCCATCAATGATCCGGTTACCTAAACCGGCTTATCTTGCCATCCGGGCCAGTGCTGGCACCAATCAAAGGTACTTTTACCTTTGATTCCGCCCCCTTGGCCCACTTCTGGTGAAATCAAAGGTACTTTTACCTCTCATTTGGCCCTGTCACCCACTTTTGGCTCAATCAAAGGTACTTTTACCTCTCATTTGGCCCTGTCGCTGACTTCCGGCCAAATCAAAGGTACTTTTACTTCTCATTCGGCCCTGACGCCCACTTCCGGCTAAATCAAAGGTACTTTTACCTCTCATTCGGCCCTGACGCCTTTGGCAACTGCCTAACCCTGAACCTACTCCTCATCCAGCACCCCACGTATGTTCCTCATCAGACAGAATAGCTCGCCCCTCCACGTTCTTTATTAAGAACATTTTGCAAAAAACAGCGATAAAAGCAGCTATCCGCAGATTATCAATGATATACGATCTTTATTGCGAACATATAAACGAAATTAGCATTTTTCTTTTCTCTGGCCGGCAGTGTATGATTTCCTTACGAAGTCGTTCTTAATTAAGAACGAAAATAGCGAATGAGATCCTTAGAAAGCCATGAGAGGGGGGCCCGCCTCTGTACCCCAGATCCGCCAAACGGCGTAAAAGAAAAAACCATAAAAAAGGTCTTCGCATCCTGCAGTCTGGAATGGCCGTATCCGTTCTGCTGCTGTATACCTCCGGCCAGATAGGCAGTACTTACGGAGGGTTTAGCAGTACCGCAGAGACAGCGGGCACCATTGGCTTTTGCCAGGTATTCCCTGAGTCCGTCAAGCAGCTGCTCAATGAGTTGAAGGATCATCTCAATGCGGCTGCAGCTCTAAAGGCATCCTTGAAAGGTTACACTCCGCAGGCAGGTGTTCCGGGCATTTCCGGAGTAGAGTCCATGTCTTTAGAGGAGCTTGAGATAGCGGAACAGGAGATTTCAAGGCAGATGGCAGAGCTTCAGTCGGATCTGACCGCCATCAACGGCCAAACAGCGGCTAACAACGGGATTTGGAATGGGATTCATGCTGAGATCAGCGCGGCCGCTGCGGTCCTGGTGCAGATTGGAGGATATATGATCGATCTGGATCCCAATTGTCTGGAAATTAAGGATGAGCAGTTTTTTAACGAGCTGCAGAGCAGTGTGAGCCAAAGCGGTGTACTCTCCGAATCCTTCAGTGCTTCCATAACCGGAATTGTCAGCTACTTGAGGGCCATTCAGAACAACACGGCTCCATCCCCGTTAACGGTTAACGAGGCTGTTTACAACCAACTTCATTTAAGCGCGGGAGAACCCTTACAGTCCTTGCCGATTCTGACTCCATTTATCCAGCCTCCGGGAGATCTGTCCAATGAGCTGATTTCTTCATATGAGCAGTTGGAGGTTGAGCTGAACCGTGCCAGAGAGGCAGTAACCGCAGATATTTCAGGACTTCAGCTCCAGCAGCAGCTGCTCAGCCAGACCCGAAGCAAGCGGCTTGAAGAGCTTGAGAAAGCCCGCCAGGAAGCACTGGAACAGGCCAAAAAGGACGAAGAAGCAAAACTCGGCCATGAAAAGCAGCAAAAGGAAAAAGAAAAAGAAAAGGAAAACGAAGAGAAAGCCCAGACTGAACCAAAACCCACACCGGAGGCCTCACCTGCGGCCACACCTATTATCACACCGGAAGCAACACCTGAGGCAACTCCTACAATAACGCCGGAAACCACTCCTGAGCCTGAGGCAATACCTGCCGGAGCTTCTGGAGAACCGCCAGCCAGCACCGCTCCGGCACCAGCCGCCGGTAACCCAATCACACCTCCGGATGGAGACGTGATCAAAGCACCTTCCCAAGAACCACAGGCAACAGAGCCTCCGATCCCGGGTCCGGTAACGACCGCATTGCCTTCGGAGCCACAACTCATTAAAGGTGGAAACTGACATGCTTATCAAAAAAATACTCAGCCATACATTATCCGCAGTGATGGTTTTAATTTTCGTGGTGCTGGCAGCAGCTGTAGTAGTATCCAGAGCCTCGGGAGGTGAGCCTGCCCTTTTCGGCTATGAGATCAAAACGGTGCTGTCCGGTTCGATGGAACCTGGCATTCAGACCGGCTCCATAGTCGCCTTGAAGCCCGGAGGAGATATGACCCGCTTCAAGAAGGGCGACGTCATTACCTTCATGAGCGGGGACAATATTCTGATCACTCACCGCATTGTGGATGCTTCTGCAAAAAATGCTGCCGGAGAAGTGGTCTATCATACCAAAGGCGACAACAATGATGCTGTCGATATGACCCCTGTCAGTTCGGGGAATGTTGTAGCTGAGTATACCGGAGTCACCGTTCCTTATATAGGATATGCCATGAATTTTGCCGCCTCCAAAGCCGGCAGTGTGGTCCTGATGATCGTGCCCGGACTGCTGCTCCTGCTCTATGCACTCTACAGCTCTTGGAAGGCGCTGGCCGCCCTTGAGAAAAAAAATACCGCGCTCCCCCAAGCGCCGCCGGGAACTGACATACAGTCCTGAACAGATTGTCCGCTTCCGCCTACGAAACGGAAGATACAATAATACATTCATCAACAGCTACACAAATCAGAGGAGGAATTCGAATATGGGTATCAAAAAAACATTGGGTCTTGGCATCGCATCGGCAGCACTCGGTTTGTCTTTGATTGGCGGAGGAACCTTCGCATACTTCAGTGATACTGCAACAAGTACGGCTACCTTTGCAGCAGGCACACTGGATCTGAACTCCGATCCTTCCGTAATCGTGGATATCCAAAACCTGAAACCGGGTGACACCGTAACCAAAACTTTTAAACTTAAAAATGACGGAACCCTCGATATCGGCTCGATTCTGCTGAAAACCACCACTGAGGTTACAGATACCCTCGGCGACAACAACGGCGTCGATCTCAGCAAATTCATCAAGGTCAAATTTCTGAAGAACAATGATAAAGGAACGATCATCTCACCGGAAGTTGTTGTGTACGAAACTACACTGGATGCCTTGAAGGGGCAAACCCCGGATCTTGTCAACAATACCGGATGGGATCAAATTCTCACTGAAGCTGACGGCATCAAAGCACAGACCAGCGACAGCTTTACGGTCAAGTTCGAATTCGTGGATAATGGCGAAGCACAAAACTATTTCCAAAAGGATAAGCTGAAGCTGACCTGGAATTTCGAAGCCAAACAAGGCCCCAAAAAAGATTACTAATTCATAGCGGATTGCATTTTCAGAAGCAGCCTATCCTGATTCCGGTTTCGGAAGCAGATTAGGCTGCTTTCCCTTGTACTAACGATTTTTGTCCGTTTTAAGGAAATTTGTTATACTGACAAGTGGAAACGGCTATGCCTCCATAGGGGCGGCATCCGTTTCGGCGAGAAATATAAGGATGATTATTGCCGTAAACCGTATAAATCCTTATATTTTAACAAAAAGTACGGAGGGGCGTTGTAATCGTGCCGGATAATATGGGAAGTCGCATCCACCATCTCCGTCTGGAAAAAGGCTGGTCCTTATCCGAACTGGCGGACAAGGCTGATGTTGCGAAATCATACTTAAGCAATGTAGAAAGAAATATCCAATCCAACCCCTCTATCCAATTTATCGAAAAAATCGCTGACGCGCTTCAGGTTTCCATCCACAGTCTGCTCTATGGCGAACCTTCGGATGCTGACGAATCCTCCCTGGACGGCGAATGGTTCCGGCTCGTTCAGGAAGCCATGGCCTCAGGTATAAGCAAGAGGGAATTCAAGGAGTTTCTCGATTACCAAAAATGGCGGCTGGAGCAGAAGGATCAATAATGGGCGGTTGTCCGCAAGCTCCAGCGATACAGAAAAGGACACAGCGTATGAACGCTGTGCCCTTTTCTGTATGTATTCCCGCATATTAAACGCCTCTACATCGCCTGCAATGCTGTTTTTTCGCTGAAAAACCGGCGGATTTCATCCGCTTCAATCCCTGCCTTCTTGGCCGACATCAGCAAATACACCCATTCCAGATCCAGATCACCCATCAGCAGTTCTCCGTCATTCCCCTGGTTGGACTTATCCAAGAATATCTCCTCCTAGAATTTATGCGTCCCCAGGCAGTCCGGCCGTCGTAGTAGGTGCAGCATCTCTACAGTAGACCCGAGACTTTGTGTCCCTGCCTTTCGGCAGGTTTACCCTTTACTGGATCCTTTACATGAAAGGATCTGGTTAGAAACCATGAAACCGTTATCCGCAATAACATTATACAAAATCTCACACGAAAAGTGTGTCGTTTCCTGGAATTTTTTTATGCTAAGTAGTGCAGATAAATAGCTTTTTTTGCTAACCTTTGTCCAATATATATGTCTTAAGGAGCTGTTTATGAATATCCCCGGTTTATAAATGGGTAATTGTCACTAGTTGGGCTGGCTTCAAATCCTGTCTCAGCAACCAATATCCGTTCTTCATCATTTCCGGACTGAATCATGCCGTTTTGCGAACGGATTCCCCGAAAGTATGAATTGATTACACGTCTTGAAAGTAGCACAATAGGATGTGAAATGAAACCGTAAACATCGCAGCTCCACTGGGCGCTCAAGACACATGCGGCCACGTGGAGTTCATCCGTTAGGAGGATGTATTCATGGCAGTCAAAGAGCCCTATAACGAATCCATTTGGAGTAAGTATCACGGCCCCAATCTGGGCTATATTCAAGAGAAATATGAGCAATTCGTTAAAGACCCCTCTTCAGTAGAACATCATTACCGTGATCTATTTACTGTTTCCGGCCCTCCTCCACTTGCTCCGGATGCCGTTCAGGCCCCGCAGCCAGCTCTTTCGGGAGGCACCGAGTGGCTGAGAAAGGCCGTAAGAGCTTCCAAGCTAATCGCCAATATTCGCATATATGGCCATATGGCCGCCAATATCGATCCGCTTGAGCAGGGAAATAATCCTATGGCGAAATGGCTGGATTATGAAACCTATGATCTCACCCGCGAAGACCTGATTGCTATGCCCGCCTCGCTGATCTGGGAGAATGCGCCGACGGATGTTCATACCGCCTGGGATGCGGTTCACCGGATGCTCCAGGCCTATACGCAGACTATCGCCTATGAATTCGGGCATGTGCATGACGAACAGGAGCTGCGCTGGCTGAACAGCCAGGCAGAGTCCACCAGCTCTCCAGCACCTCTGAATAATACCGAGCGCAAGGAACTCCTGAACCGCCTGATCCAGGTAGAGCAGTTCGAAACCTTCCTGCATAAGACCTTTGTCGGCCAGAAACGTTTCAGCCTGGAAGGCAATGATGCGCTGGTGCCCATGCTGGACGAGATTGTCCGCGCCGCCGCACATGATGGTGCGGAACATATTCTGATGGGCATGGCCCACCGCGGACGCCTGAATGTGCTGGCTCATATTCTCGGGAAGCCCTATGATATTATTTTCTCGGAATTTCATCATTCTCCCAACAAGGAGCTGTTCCCTTCCGAAGGCTCCATGGGCATTAACTACGGCTGGACCGGTGATGTAAAATACCATCTGGGCGCAGACCGTGCCGTGCGCGAAGGCGAGACCGTCCGCACCCGTATTACACTGGCGAACAACCCGAGCCATCTGGAATTCGTCAACCCTGTTGTTGAAGGTTTTGCCCGCGCAGCTCAGGAGGACCGGAATTCTCCGGGACTGCCGCAGCTCGACACGAACAAGGCTATGGCTGTGCTGATGCACGGGGATGCTGCTTTTCCCGGTGAAGGCATCGTCGCAGAAACACTCAACATCGGCAAACTTAAAGGGTATTCCAATGGCGGCACCGTGCATATTATCGTCAATAACCGGATCGGCTTCACCACTGAAAGTGAAGATTCCCGCTCCACCCACTATGCCAGCGATCTGGCCAAAGGCTATGAAATTCCTATCGTCCACGTGAATGCCGATGATCCGGAGGCCTGCATCGCCGCCGTCCGTCTGGCCAGCGCTTACCGTAACCAGTTCAAGAAGGATTTCGTCATTGACCTGATCGGCTACCGCCGCCATGGCCATAATGAAATGGACGACCCGGAGACGACCCAGCCGATCGTATACGGCAAAGTGCGCAATCACCCTACCGTGTACCGTGTCTACGCAGAACGCCTGCAGCGGGACAATATCATCACGGCAGATGATGTGAAGCAGATGAACCTTGAGGCGGAGAAAGTGCTGCAGCAAGCCTACGATCTGATGAAGGATGGCAAGCACAAAAACGGTGAAACCAAAACCTCCGTTCCGGTGCAGAGTGAAGCCTCCCAGCCGCAATCCACGGCGGTGCAGCTGGAACAGCTGCAGAGAATCAACCGCGAGCTTCTGACCGTGCCGGACGGCTTCAAGGTCTATCCGAAGCTGGAGCGGATTTTGCAGCGCCGCAAGGATGCACTGAATGACGGGGAACGGATCGACTGGGCCTTGGCTGAGACACTGGCCTTTGCGACCATCCTGGAGGATGGCACACCGATCCGGTTAAGCGGCCAGGATTCCCAGCGCGGCACCTTCGCCCACCGCCATCTGGTGCTGCACGACAGCGAGACAGGGGGATTGTTCTCTCCGCTGCACCAGCTCAGCGATGCCAAGGCTTCCTTCGGGGTGTACAACAGTCCGCTTTCGGAAGCTTCGGTACTGGGCTACGAATACGGCTACAATGTATTCGCACCCGAAACCTTCGTGATCTGGGAAGCACAGTATGGCGACTTCGCCAATGCCGCACAGGTAATTATTGACCAGTTCATCGCTGCCGGACGCGCCAAATGGACGCAGCGCAGCAATCTGACGATCCTGCTGCCGCATGGCTATGAAGGGCAGGGTCCTGAGCATTCCAGCGCCCGGCTGGAGCGGTATTTGCAGCTCTCCGCAGAGGAGAACTGGACCGTGGCGAACCTGAGCTCCGCCGCACAATATTTCCACCTGCTGCGCCGCCAGGCCGCCTTGTGCGGCAAGAGCGATGCCCGCCCGCTTGTGATCATGGCCCCCAAGAGCCTGATCCGCAACCCGCGCAGCACTTCCTCGGGAGCCGAGCTGGCTGCGGGAGAATTCCAGCCTGTCCTGCCCGAACCGCTTCTCGGCAGCAATCCCGGCGGGGTCAAACGGCTGGTGGTGTGCAGCGGCAAGGTGACTCTGGATCTGCAGACCGAGCTGGAGGCTGGCAAAGATCAAGACTGGTCCTGGCTGCATATTCTCCGCCTGGAGCAGCTTTATCCTTTCCCTGAACGGGAACTGGCCGCACACTTGAGTACACTGGGCTCCCTTACAGAAATTGTCTGGGTGCAGGAAGAACCAAAGAACATGGGCGGCTGGAGTTATGCCGAACCCCGGCTGCGGGCCATCGCCCCGCAGAACGTTAAGGTACAGTATATCGGCCGTCCAGACCGTTCCAGCCCGGCCAGCGGTTATGCTGACGTGCATACTTTTGAGCAGCGTCGTATAGTTACAGAAGCCCTGAAATTGAATTCGCAAGTACAAGCGGCTGTACCGTCTACCCGCTAGAGGGCGGTGTCACGATAATGAAACTATTCTATTTGGGGAGGTAACGGCCTGTGTCCGAAATTAAAGTACCCGATTTGGGCGAATCCATTTCCGAAGGAACCATCTATAAGTGGCTGGTAAAAGAAGGCGACACGGTCGGCCAGGGGGATGTGCTGGCTGAGCTGGAGACTGACAAGGTCAACCTGGAGATCAGTGCGGAGGAGGACGGCGTCATCTCCTCCATCCTGCGCCAGGCCGGCGAGAATGTAGCCGTCGGCGAAGCGATCGGCATCATCGGCGCCGGCACGGCAGGCGCCGCAGCACCGCAGGCCGCTGACGGCGGCAAGCCGGAAGCGGCGGCTGCGGGCAGCGACGCGCCAGCCGCAGCTGCTCCGCAGGCAGCGGCGCCAGCTGTTCCCGCCGCACCGGAAGGAGCGGCGGCAGGCACTGCGGCCCTGGCTTCGCCTGGGGCGCGCAAGCTTGCGCGGGAGCGGGGCATCGACCTCGGCGAGGTCAGCGCCCGCGACCCTATCGGCCGGATTGCTGCGGCCGATGTGAAGGACCACGGCGCAGCCCGGCCGGAGGCCGCTGCGCCAAGCGCTCCGCCGGCGGCAGTGAAGCCGGCTCCGGCTAAGCCTGCGGCGGCGGGCTCTGCGCCGCAGGAGGACGGCAAAGCCGTCGAGCGCAAGCGCATGTCGCGCAGACGGCTGACGATCGCGAGCCGCCTCGTCGAGGCGCAGCAGACTGCGGCGATGCTGACCACCTTCAACGAGGTGGACATGACCGCAATCCTCGACCTCCGCAAGCGCCGCAAGGATGCCTTCAAAGAGAAGCATGATGTCGGACTCGGCTTCATGTCCTTCTTCACCAAGGCCGTGATCGGCGCGCTCAAGGCCTATCCGCTGCTGAACGCCGAGATCGACGGCGAGGATCTCCTGATCAAGAAATACTACGACATCGGCATTGCCGTGTCTGCCAAGGAAGGCCTCGTGGTGCCGGTCGTCCGCGACGCGGACCGCCTGAGCTTCCCGGAAATCGAGCGGCGGATCGGCGAGCTGGCTTCCAAAGCCCGCGCCAACACGCTCAGCCTTCCTGAACTGCAGGGCGGCACCTTCACCATCACGAACGGCGGGGTATTCGGCTCGCTCATGTCGACACCGATCCTCAACACACCGCAGGTCGGCATTCTCGGCATGCACAAGATCCAGCTCCGTCCGATCGCCCTGGACGAAGAAAGAACCGCCAACCGTCCGATGATGTATATCGCGCTGTCCTATGATCACCGCATTGTAGACGGCTCCGAAGCGGTAAGCTTCCTCGTGAAGGTCAAGGAGCTGCTGGAAGATCCTGAAGCGCTGCTGCTGGAAGGGTAGCCTTGGCGTTAGAAGGTTAAGTCCTTCGTCTTGCGTCTTGGGACAAAAATCATTACAAAACTAGGGATAACTTCATTCAAGAGGGCTGTGCGGACTGTTGCAACGTACGCGTAGCCCTCTTTTTCTATAAAACTACTAAGTCTGCCTACATAAGTAACGCATTACCATTAATCGCCCTCACAGCAATCCCCAGCAAAAAGGCGGGTGGAATTTCTCCACCTAATTTACCAAAATCCGCGCCGCAGAGAAGATTAGTGGGAATTTCTCCACCTAATCCAGGCAATTTAGCCCCCTATCCGCCCTAGCACACAAATTAGTTCTACTTTTTCCCACTAAATTAGCGATACTTTTTCCACTTAAACAGAGTAAGCTAAGCAGCAAAGTTAAATCCATGGACTTCTTGGTTAGGCAAGGCGGGTTAGCCCCCGAGGTTCTCTATGCTTAAGCTCAACAGGAATAGATCCCGCAGCCGCAGTTCTCTCCATACCCCTCGATTAAATAGACAATCCCGACGATCGATCTAAAGCTACATACCAACCAGCAGCCTTCCTCATTTCCCTACAAGCCCCACTTCTTCTTCCTCTCTTCTTCCTACTCTTCCTAAACCTCTTCCTCCTCCACCTCTTCTTCCTCTCCTCCTCTTCCTACTCTTCCTACTCTTCCTACTCTTCCTCTTCTCATTGTTGCCCTCCATCCTTTTTATATCTCTAATTCCCGTCCTCCCCCTAATTAACGCCTAACGGCATAATGCCCCCTCGCAGACGAACTTACTTAAAATTTGTTGCTTGACTTTGAGCATACTCCAAGTAGTACATTCATGGCAGGTGGCCACCGTAATTTGAAAGAGGAAAAGGGGAATTAGGAAATGACACAACCCATCACACAACCAAAAACCATTCTGATCACTGGTGCAAATAAAGGCATTGGCTACGAAACGGCCCGGCAGCTCGGGGTCCTCGGGCATAGAATTCTGATCGGCTCACGGGATGAGCAGCGGGGCAGCGAAGCGGCAGCATCTTTGACAAAAGAAGGTGTTGATGCTCACTTTGTCCAGCTTGATCTGCAGGATCACAATAGTATGGCAGCCGCAGCGCAGACTATTGCTAAGAATTACTCTTGCCTGGATGTTCTAATTAACAATGCGGGGATCTCCCTTGGAGGAGGCGCTGCTCCAAGCCAGTTGCCGATGAATGACCTTAGAGCAACATTCGAAACCAACTTTTTCGGTACGGTTTCTGTAACGAGGGTTATGCTACCACTACTTTTACAGTCGCCGGCAGGCCGGATTGTCAATATGTCAAGCGGCCTGGGGTCCTTGACCTTCAACAGTGATCCCGATCACGAGCACGCACAGTTTAATCTGCTTGCCTATAATAGCTCCAAAGCAGCCGTTAACATGGCTACGGTTGCTTTTGCCAAGGAATTCAAGGATACTCCGCTGAAAGTCAATTCCGCCGACCCCGGCTTCACCGCGACCGACCTCAATGGCTTCACCGGTCAACGCACCGTAGAGCAAGGGGCTGGAATTGCTGTACGGCTGGCAACACTGGATGCAGACGGGCCGACAGGAGGATTTTTTGATGAGAATGGAGAAGTTCCTTGGTAACACTACTCAAGGAGGTTTCCATGGATATTACCACGCAGGACATTCCGGAGACCGTCACTTCCATCAGCCAAGCTGCTGAACTGACCGGCCTGACTGAGGATACGATACGTTATTATGAGCGCATTGGTCTGCTGCCCTATGCTGACCGCAAACCTAACGGCCATAGGCAATACAGCAAGGACCAGATTCTCGGCATCCGTTTTCTGCTGCGCCTGAAAGCTACCGGAATGACCCTGGAAGAAATGCGGCATTATCTGGAACTGACCCGCCAGGGGGATAGCACCCTATCCGAACGATATACTCTGCTAGAGGCCCACAATGACTATATCGCCCGCGAGATCGCTAAGCTTCAGGAAACGCAAGACGTTATCCGCTATAAGCTCCGCCACTTCCGCGAGCTGGCAGAGAATCCGAATACGGATGCTTACGACTGTGAAGTACCGGGAGATAGCGGGCGGTAACAGACACAGGAGAGGTGTTCCACCGCTGGGTTCATAAGACGGTTTAAATAGACAGCCCCGACTTCGCAAAGCTTGTGGAAGTCGGGGCCATTCTCTTTGTCTGTAATATACTTCAAGCCGGCATAAATCTATATATGGCTCAAGCCGTATGCCGTGAAGGCTTCAGGCTTATTCCCTGTTCTCTGGCCTGCTTCTGCACCGGAGGCTTCAGGGAAGCCGCCAGGATGCATGCCAGGATGCACAGAAGGCCGATGACGGTGAAGGTAGGCTTGAACCCGCCGAGGAACGCAGCGACGAACGATCCGGACAACGCGCCGATCCCGAAACCCTGGTAGACGATGCCATAGTTCTTGCTGTGATTGGCAAGGCCGAAGAAGTCGCCGACAATCGCCGGGAACACCGTAATATTGCCCCCGAAGCAAAAAGTAATGGCAGCCACACAAGTGAAGAACAGCCCGTAGCTTAGGGTAGCGTAGCTTAGCGTCAGCATCGCGATGGCAGTGACCAGAAGCGTAGCGCTGACCAGCTTCAGCCGGCTCATCCGGTCAGACAGCGCTCCAAGAATCAGCCGTCCGGCGGTATTGAAGATGGCGATCATTGCCACGGCATTGGCCGCCGCAGCGATATTCAGCCCTGCAAGCTGAACGCCGATATCCTTGACGACGCCAATCAGGTAGAGGCCGCTCATACATGCGGTGAAAAAGACCACGAACAGCAGGTAAGCTTCCTTGGTACGGAGCATTTTTTTGACGGTGTAGTCTTTCGACGCCGCTGAAACGGCGGCACGCAAGCCACCGGCAGTTGAAGGAGCCGCTGGTCCCCCAGCCGCTTGTACCTGTACGGCCACAGGCGCTTCCCGAACCAGCATCGAGCCGATTACGATCATGACCATGACCATAAGACCCCAGTACAGAAAGGCATTCGACACTCCTGCGGAATCAATCAGACTGCCGTTGATATATTTGAAGAGCAGGCTTCCAGTTCCATAGGCACCCACCGACACGCCGGAGATTAAGCCTTTGTTCTTCGGGAACCATTTAATCAGATTGGACAGTGACGTAATGTACGCCGTTCCGTCCGCATATCCAACAACTACACCGGCCAGCAGGTACAACATCGGAAGGGAGCGGGCCTGCGAGCTTAGGATCAGACCCAGACCCAGCATAATCCCTGCGGCAGCGGTCAGTCTGCGGAGGCCGAACCGGTCCTGCAGTTTCCCCGCGAACAGCGTCGCGAAGGCCAGGGCAAAGCTGGTAATGGAAAAAGTTATCGAGACAGAGCTGAGCTCCCAGCCGAATTTACTGACAAGCTGTGCATTGAACAGGCTCCAGGTATAGATCGTGCCCAGTCCCATCTGCATAATCACTGTGCCTAACACGATGAGCCACCGCTTGCTGCCCGCTGTAGTCGTTGTCATGGGTAATTCCTTCTTTCTCTCTATTGATCGCTTCAAGGCCTTCTTTGCCTCTTCATTGTAGCGAAAATGCACTTTTTTGAGAGAAATCCGGAATGAGATGACATCTACGGGGAATGAACTGCCGCTAGATGCGCATGATCTGCCTGAACTCCTTCACCTTGCTGCGGCTGACCGGCACTTCAAAGTCCAGATCACGCAGCCTGAGCAGGTAGGTATTGTTGAACCAGGGGATAATTTCTTTGATTTTGGACAGGTTCACAAGATATGAGCGGTGACAGCGGAAGAAGCGGTCCTGCGGCAAACGGCTGTGAAACTCACTGATACTGAGGGCCATGCTGTACTCTTCCCCCTTGGTGATGACACTCGTCGTTTTCTCCTGCGCCGAAGCATAATAGATTTCATCGGCATCAACGACGATAATCTTCTCATTTTTCCACAGGTTGACCTTGTCGCTTAGCTTCACATGCTCCTCTTCTCTTTGATGTCCACGCGCAGCAAATGCCCCCTCCAGCTTATGCAGCATCGCCTTGATCCGCGTTTCGCTGTAGGGCTTCAGAATATAGTCGAAGGCTTCGATCTCGAAGGCCTCGGCAGCATGCTCCTTGTATGCGGTAATGAATACGATATAGGGCTTGACCGAAAAACGGCTGATATTCTGGGCCAGCAGCACGCCGTCGATGGAAGGGATATTGATATCCAGAAAAATTACATCCACTTCCTCCGTCTGCAGATACTTCAGTGCGTCCAGCCCGTCCTCGAACTCGGCGGCAATCCTTATGGCGCTGTTTGCTCCGATCAGAAAGGCAAGCTCCTGCCTTGCCAGCACTTCATCCTCTACGATTATCGCTCTCATCGCTGCTCCTTTGTCACGTCAAAATAAATTTCTGTCCCCTGATCCAGCCTGTGGATCGTCAGGCCTTTGCCATAAATCAGCTTCACCCGCTGATGCACATTGTACAATCCTATTTTATTATCCGGCATGTTTCCGCTGTAGACCTTCCCGATCGTTTCCTCGCTGATCCCTATACCGGTATCGGTGATGCCGATCCGCACTGCGCTTTCCAGATCTTGTACCGAGATGGTCACCGTACCTTGGCCTCTCACCTTCAAAATACCGTGGACAATCGCATTCTCCACCAACGGCTGAATAATCAGACTGGGAATGCGCACCTCCACCTCGTCAATCTCATACTCCACAGCCAGGCGGCTGCCGAAGCGCGCTTTTTCAATCTCCACATACTGCTGGACCTGCTGCAGCTCGCGCCGGATATCGATGAAATCGTCGGTCAGCTCCAGATTGTAGCGCATATAGCCCGACAGATTAACGATCAGCTCCCGTGCCTTATCCGGGTCAATACGAATGGAAGAAATAATGGCGTTCAGCGCATTGAACAAAAAATGGGGATTAATGCTTGTCTGCAGTGCCTTCAGCTCCGCCTTGTTGGCCATCTCCTTGATGTCTTCCACCCGCGACACCTCCATCAGCGTCGAGATGATCTGCGACAGCCCGACGGCCATCGCCTGCAGTGAATAGGTGATTTTATGGGCTTTGGTGTAATAAATTTTGAGCGCACCTGTGACCTCGCCCTTCTCTTTCAGCGGAATGATAATCAGCGAGCGGATTGCCCGGTTCATATACTCCGTATCATCGTCGCGGATCGTAATCTCGCCGCTGCGGATCGTCGTCTTCGTTTCTTCACTGATAATTTCATTCGCTTCAGCATAATATTCCTCTCCAACGCCGACATAGGCACGGATGTAGCGGGTGTCGGTAATGGCTACCGCGTCTGCTCCAATATCCTCCTTAATAATCCCGCAGATGATGCGCAGCGACTGGGGAGTGATACTGCGGAAATAAGGCAGGGTCTTATTGGCAATATCCAGCGCCAGCTTGGACTGTTTCGCGGCAATCCGCTCCTTCTCCCCCTCCACGCTCTGAACAAGCATAACAATGAGACCGACACTGATCTGGCCGGCAATCATCGGAAAAGCGATCTTCGAAACGATGTCCACCCCAAGCGACGCCGGATTGGCCATGACCAGAATCAGCACCATCGTCAGCGCTTCACAGGCCATCCCGGCCAGGATACCCGCAATCCAGCGGCGCTCTGCCGAAGTACGGCGGTAAATGATGCCCGAGACAATACCCGCCGTAACGCTTGTAATTAGGCAAGGTACTGAGGTAATTCCACCGATATCGATCAGGAACCGGTGCACGCCGGAGATGATTCCGGTGATCAGGCCAACCCACGGACCGAAGAGGATTCCGCCGGCCACGATCGCGATGATCCGCACATTCACCAGCGACCCCTCGACATTAATCCCCGTGTAGGTCCCGAAGATCGCGAACAGGCTGAAGATTACCGTCACCATCGCCAGCTCCTGGGGGGCATAAGCTCCCTGGACAAAAATCTCTTTAAACCGCGGCACCCGTGTCAGCACGAAGAGGCACATCAGCAGCAGGGCCGCTCTTTCGAACAATTGCAGCAGTATCGTCAGGTTATGCTCCACAATTACGCCTCCAAAGGTCAATCTACCGGTTCATTATAAGAGTGCTGCTCCAGATTAGCAATTTATCTGCCGTTCCTGCAATTCCTTTTATTCTACCCCTCCTTGTAGATTCAGTCTTATAATAAAAGAGCATGACAAAATAGTACCCGGGCATTCCGAAATACGAACTATGTAAAATACGGACTATATGATGGAGGTGTTCATGCTGCGGTTACATAATGAATTGGACCTGCTGCTGGCTGTGAAAGAAGACCCCTGGATGATGAACATCCTCGCCGCTGTGAGGGATTTGCATTTGCCGGACTCCTGGGTCTGCGCCGGTTTTGTGCGTTCCAAAGTGTGGGATGTGCAGCACGGTTTTACCGGAAGAACCCCCTTGGGGGATGTGGATGTAATCTATTACGACCCGGACAACATCCGTGAGGAAGTGGAAAAATCCTGGGAAGCACAGCTGCGGAGCGCGGCTCCCTCTGTCCCCTGGTCGGTCAAAAATCAAGCGCGAATGCATATCGTCAACGGCCTCCCCCCTTACTCCTCGTCCACGGACGGCATGTCCAAATTTCCTGAAACGGCAACCGCGCTGGGACTTGCCATGGATGAACATGGAGAGCTTAGGCTAGCCGCTCCGCATGGGGTTTCGGATGTGCTGGAGCTGACCGTCCGCGCGTCGCCGCACTTCAGGGCGAACCCGCAGCTGCATCCTATCTATGAGGCACGGGTGGCCGGGAAGAACTGGCAGGCCGTCTGGACTCAGCTGCGGGTGCTTTCCGTACTGGGGATTTAATCCAAAAGACAAGAGCAGCACATCGTTAATAACACTGCTGCAGGTGGAAAAAGTAAACTTATTTCTCCCCCAACATCAACATTCGTGGGGTTTTAGTGGAAAAAAGGAACTTAATCAGGCCATATTACCCTGTCAGGAGCAAAATGTGCTGAATTAGTGATACTTTTTCCACTTGGCTAGCGGGAAGCATGATACTCGAGCAAATTAGTAATACTTTTTCCACCTAACGAAGCCGGAAGATACGGAAGATACGAACGCTTCTTACACAAAGTTCTTGACGCTGCCAGCAGACTTTCAAAAACGGCACCATACATAGAAAACGCTCCGCCATCCGCGAAAAGAGCCGCCTCATCGTAGACAATTGCTACTCCGAGACAGCTCTTCATGTTCCTCACCGATGCCTAAGCCGCAGGCTCCGTCTTACTTCAGCATCCCCCGCGCAATCCACACTCCGGCCGCTCCGGCTTGAGCCAGGCCACGGGTGATGCCCGCGCCGTCACCGCCACAGTAGAGGCCTGAAATTTCAGTTTCCAGGTTCTCTGTAAGCTTCGGACGGGCCGAGTAGAATTTGGCCTCCACGCCATAGAACAGCGTATGTTCTGAGGCGATGCCCGGAGTGACTTTCTCCAGAGCCTCCACCATTTCGATCAGGCTCTTCATTGTATTATAAGGCAGCACCAGCCCGAGATCGCCAGGCACCGCTTCCTTCAGCGTAGGCTCCAGAAAGCCTTCCTTAATCCGGGTTTCTGTGGAGCGCCGTCCGCGCAGGATATCCCCGTATTTCTGTACAATGACTCCGCCGCTGGACAAATCATTGGCCCGTTTGCAGATTTCCCGGGCATATTCATTCGGCTTGTCAAAAGGCTCTGTGAAGGTATGCGAGACCAGCAGCGCAAAATTGGTATTCATGGAACCCAGCGCAGGGTCCTTGTAGGAATGGCCATTGGCCGCCATCACACCGCTGTGGTTCTCAACAACAACGTGTCCGGAAGGATTGCTGCAAAAGGTGCGGACACGCGTACCTACAGATGTATTGAAAATGAACTTCCCTTCATAGAGATGCTCATTAATCTCTCTCATGACGACATCCGATGTCTCTACCCTTACACCTACATCGACCTGATTGTTGTACATCTTGAGCCGGCGTTTCTTCAGCACTTCCGTAAGCCAAGCAGACCCGTCGCGCCCCGGTGCGATCATCACTTTGTCCGCCGCATAGCTTTCGCCATTCTTCAGCGTAATGCCCGTAATCCGGTGCTTGCCCTCTTCCTTAACCGTAACAATATCCTGAACCTCAGTTTTGAACAGCATATCAATGCGTACCCGCAAATATTCATATATGGATTTCAGGATTTCCAGGTTCTGCTCCGTGCCGAGATGGCGCACCTGCGCCCGCAGCAGCTTAAGCCCGGCGGCGTATCCCCGCTGCTCGATGCCCCGGATGCTTTCGGTGGTCGGATCGGTAATTACCGGCGTGGCCCCATGCTCCAGATTGATGGCATCTACATATTGAATCAGCTCCAGCACTTTGGAGGGTGCCAGATAATCTGTCATCCAGCCGCCAAACTCAGTGGTGATATTGAACTTTCCGTCACTGTACGCGCCCGCTCCCCCAAAACCGGCGGTAATCGAACACGCAGGCAGACAGCCGGCGAATTCCTTGCGTCCCGCGGCCGGAGGGCAGAGTTTGATTTTCTCCTCCAGAATCGGGCAATTGCGCCGGTATATATCATGGCCTTTGTCCACCAGCAGCACCTTAAGCCCAGGGGCCTTGCGCGTCAATTCATAGCAGGCGAAAATTCCAGCCGGTCCGGCACCCACCACAATCACATCATATTTACTCATTGGTTTCTCTGTTCCTCCCAGGAAGAAACGGTACCGCCTGCCCTCCAGCAAGGGCGTTGTCCGTTTCTGCGATCATATTCTTACTGAATGCAGCACAAAAAATCCTGACTACTTCATAGGTATGCCAAATGCACCCTATTCGTAGCCAGGAATTTACGGTTCCCTGTAGAGACCCCCAAACCTTATCTTTGAGGATATACGAACAGCTAATCATTGTTTGTTGAGCCACTTGAAATATTACCGAACATAGACGAATGTGTCAAGGATATTTAGCTCTTATAATTCGTGTTTTACCTAAAATATAAATATTAACTATCTCCACAATGCTGAACAATAGCCAAAACACGAACATTATTTCTGGTGTATACCTTGCGTCATTATTTGGAGGAAAAACGTGATTATTGTCGAATATATAGATATATTGCCACTGGAAAAGAGGAACATCTTATGCACATCCCACCGCCTACTCCTCGCCAAACGTACTGGAACCGTATGATCCTCAATGCTTTCTGGCTGGTACTGCTTGTCCATCTGCTCACTCAAATCATTATCTGTTGTTCGATGCAAGGAGATTATCCCTGGTTATCGGGCACAAGTTACCTGACCGGCAATGTACTGATTCCCGTCATTATGATACTGGGAATAATGCTTATACTTGAGGCCATTTATAAATGGCGCCCCCTGTTATCGGAAATTTCCAATGTTGCCGCAAGCCATTTGATCGCGATACTGATGATCTTAAATTTAAGTGACGTTTTCCGTGTGAAGCCGCTTATCATGCTAATCCCTTTGCTGGTATCCATGCTCTATTTGAGAAGTATCTACTTGAAAGCCACTTCCATTTTATGTGTGACGTACATGATCCTGCTGCTGCTGGATACTTCGGTCTATGGTAATAGCTTGCGCATCCAGAATATGATCATCGCATTCATCTTGACCGGAACTGCGCTTGCGGGTTTTGCCCTCATTGCCCGGGGGCGTGATCTGATGCAGTCTCTGGAGAGCTCGCTGAAATCGGAGCAGGATTTGCGCATCCAGAATATCATCATGGACCGCCTGTCGAAGGTTGATCCTCTGACCGAACTGTATAACCACAAAACCTTTCACGAATATCTGGGCTGGCTGATTGAGCATCAGCAGAGCAATCCTTTTCCCATGCAGCTGGCAGTGCTGGACATCGATAACTTCAAAAAAGTAAATGATCAGTACGGGCACTGGGTCGGAGACATTGTGCTGAGACAGGTTGCCGGAATCGTGCTGAAGCATATCGGCGCAGATGATTTCGCCGCCAGGTATGGGGGCGAGGAATTCGTTGTCATTCTGACAGCCAAGCCGCTGGAGGATTCCCGCAGGATCATGACGCAGATTCTGCACGGCATTGCCGCATTTCCCGTTGCCGAGATGGAAGGAAACTCCGTAACCGTCAGCATTGGCATGCATGACTTTGCCGGAACAGACTCCAAAAGCTCTACCTTTCAGCAGGCGGACGATGCCCTGTACGAGGCTAAAAAAACAGGGAAAAATAAAATCGTCGTTGCCTGATCCAGGCCGGACAGCTTACAGAACCACCAAAACCAAAACAGGCCTCAGAGCGGAAATGCTCTGAGGCCTGTTTTGCCTGGCAAACCTAATCTGATTGTATTACTCTGAATACCCCGGCCCGTGACGTCTCTGCGGCTCCAGCAGCTCAATGACTCCGCGCTGCGGTACTGGACGGCTAATCAGATAGCCCTGCACCTTGTCACAATCCGCTTCCTTAAGGAACGCCAACTGGTCAGCATCCTCCACTCCCTCTGCGACAACATCCAGCCCTATTTTGTGTCCCAGAATAATAATGGTCTGCACAAAGGATTGGCTGTACCCCTGGTCTGCCAGAGAGTCGATAAAGATCTTATCCATTTTGAGTGTGGAGATCGGCAGCTGCTGCAAATAGCTTAGAGAAGAGTAGCCTGTCCCAAAATCATCAAGAGCAATGCGGATTCCGCGCGATTTCAGAAATTCCAGCTTGCTTACTGTGTTTTCAAAAGACTCCATAAAGATAGACTCGGTAATTTCAAGCTCCAGACAATGGGGCGCAAGCCCGCTTTCCTTCAGATTGTCCAGCACAATATCCACAAAATCATCCTGCAGCAGTTGAATAATGGAGATATTCACTGAAATTTTGTAGGAAAGGCCTGTGCGGTCATTCATTCTTTTCATAAAAGCGGAGGCTTCTCTAAGCACCCACTCCCCGATATAAATGATAAGTCTGGAGTCTTCGGCAATTTTGATAAAGGAAAGCGGTGACACAAAGCCCAGGACCGGACTGTTCCAGCGGATCAGCGCTTCGAAGCCCGTTATGAGCCCCGTCTTGATCTCCACCTGCGGCTGGTAATGCAGCTCAAATTCATTGTTGTTCATCGCACTGCGCAGATGCTTCTCAATGTTCATCCGTTCATTAAATGACATGTGCATGGACTTGTCATAAACCACAAAGGTGTTTTTCCCTTCCTCCTTGGCCCTGTACATGGCAACGTCGGCATTCATCAGGATTTCTTCCGTAGTCTCCCCGTCTTCAGGGTAGAAGGAGATTCCGATACTCACGGAGATATACAGGTTGCTCTCGCCGATCAGAAACGATCTGCGGAAAGAGCGGAGGATACTCTCCGCCAGATTCAGCACCTCTGCGCGGTCTTCCGCGTCTTTGATAAACACCACAAATTCATCCCCGCCAAGCCGGGACAGCATGTCCCCTCCGCGCATAACCGACTGCAGCCTTTCGCTGGCCTGGCGGATCAGAATATCTCCCCACTTGTGCCCCAGGGTGTCATTGATATATTTGAAATTGTCTGTATCCACGAACAGAAGCGCCGCTTTCCCTCCCGGACGGTGGAAATAACTCTCCATGGCGTCCAGCAGAAGGATGCGGTTGGGCAGGTTGCTGAGTGAATCCATATACGCCAAACGGTGTATATTTTTTTGATTCTCCAGCAGCATATCGTACTGCCCTTTAAGTTCCTCCTGCGTAGCTGTCAACTGCTCATATGTAGCCTCCAGCTCCTGGTAGCTGTTGCCCAGCTGGAACTCGGCCTGCTTGCGTTTGCTGATATCGATTAAGGAACCCAAGAACAGCACAATTTTGTCCTTGGGGTCTACAATCGCCTTCCCGCGCACTTCGAACCAGACATAACGGTTGTCCTTGGTGCGCATACGGTACTCTATTTCATAGATGGGCGTTAATCCGGCCAGGTGCTCCTGGCGCGCCTGGCGGGCCGGTTCCTGATCATCGGAATGAATAATGCTGAGAACGCCGCCCTCGAGCGAGTGGATCTCCTCCTCCGTATATCCCATCACCTCATACCAGCGTTCCGACAGATTGTACATGCCGCTCTCCCAATCCAGCTCCCACATGTAGGCACCGGATCCCTCGGATGCCAGCCGGAAGCGCCGTTCACTGGCTTCCAGCTTATGGAACTGATCCTGCAGCTCCTCTTCAGTCGCCGCAAGCTCTTCGTAGGTAGCCTCCAGCTCCTGGTAGCTGAACTGCAGCTTGAGCTCGTTCTGCTTGCACTCTTCAACGTCCACCCCGACCAATACGTATATATCCTCCGCCTGCGTGTCCATTCCCTGGATAAGGGTAGTCCGGAAAGAGAAGTACCTCGCTTCAGATGAATGGTCCGGAAGCTTCAGCTCCACATTGCTGACATAATCCTGGTAGACGGCTCTGACGAGCAGCTCTCTAAGCGCTGCGGCCCCGCCGACGAGGCCGGGTATCTCATCGAGACTTACACCGAGCACATCTTCCCCGTTCAGTCCCGTCATGCTTGCCGCATACTGGTTGAACCGTATAACCCGCTTATCGCCATGCACCGCCCATACGATCATCCCGCTATGCTCAATTACATCCCTGAAAAACGCCTGTTCCGAATGGATGGTCCGCCGAAGATGCCTGATGTAGATTCTAAGCGCAATGATCACTATAACTAAGAGAAATAAACCGATCACAATTCCCGAGATCACCCGGCCGCGGACCATCGATGTGTAATTCTCGGAATGGGTAAAAAAATATTGCTGATACAGCTCTTCAAAAGCTCCCGACCGCTGAAGCCGTTCCAGCCGGGCATTTATGTAAGTGACTAGCTGAGGTTCGGATTTGCTGATGCCGTAAGCCACATCCTGGGGGTACAAATTGCTTAATCTGCGGACAATATTGCCGGTCAAGCCCTGCTCAACGATTAAGTAGTCAACCACCTCCTGATTCTCAAAAAGCAGGTCAATCTCACCCTTCTGCAGGGCTTCCAGCGCTTGCGGTACTGTTGCATACGGTATGTATTGTGAAACATCTGTTTTACTGCGCAGCACGGTCTCGGAATATTGTTCCTTCCCTACGCCGATTTTATAATTTTTCAGGGTGCTTAGCTTGATCTCTTCTTGAAGCGCCTGCCTGGAGTATACGGAGATATAGCTTGTAAGCACGGGCTTGGAGAACAGGGTTTCCTTCTTGCGTTCCTCTGTTACAGCCATAAGGCCTGTAGTATCAATCTCTCCCCGGGTCAGCCGTCTGTATGTTTCCTCCCAATCGCCCGTACTGTAATGAATTAAATACGACTGCTTCTCAAAAATCATACTCGTCAGGTCCATATCGAAGCCGGTCAGGTATCCGTTCTGAAGGTACTTGTATGGCGGATAACCCAGTTCTGCCTGGTATCGTATTTCCTGTCTTTCGGCGTGAGCGGATGCAGGGGGTGCGAGTATGAACACAATGCTAATCAGAAGCAAGAGTTGACACCGCTTCATCGCAATTCTCCTTTTTCCAAGAAATCAGCTAACAGCACTTATAACAAGCCTTATTCGACAAAAAATGGTATGTTTCCTGCATGCTGCCCCCATAAGGGGGATAAAATATGCAAAATCTGCCGATAAAATATTTATTCAAAAGATGGAGATCCTTTTATTTTTTATATTGCTTTTTAGGTAAAAAGTGTGGATAATAACAGTAACGGTTGATAATGATTATCATTATTGAAGACATTCAATCATCCCCTTCACTATATTGAATTAAAGGAGACTGAACACCCATGAGCGCAGCCACTACCCGGACGGCACTGAAGGTTGACGATTATCTGGATCTGCTCAATCTTGCTGTAAAAGTTGGAGATTTGAAATGGCAAAAGGAAATCAAATCCAGATTGCAATATATACTCTGCCTGCAAACCAGATAGCACTATGGAGTTACGCCGCACTTCCCGGTCAGGGAAGGCGGCTTTTTTTAATTTTAAGGGCACAGGGCGGAAATAGGCCTCAGGATGTTTAATGATATAATGTAACAATCAGCATAATATACAGCAAATAGTCTACCTGCAGATCGGAGCGTGTCAGCTTGAAGAAAACCTTTGTGTTGTTTCTGATGTTCAGCCTGCTATGGATGCCTAATATGTACGCGGCTGGAATTCCCGCCCGGCAAGGAATAGTTACCGATGAGGCCGGTCTGCTCACAAAGCAGGAGACAGCCGCTATTGCAGCAATTGCCGAGGGAGACCGCTATACCATCCGGGTGCTGACTGTCGATTCTCTTGACGGTGCCGAGCCAGAGGCCTACGCAGCTGATGTCTATGATTCCTGGGGCCTGACACCGCGTGATGTTCTTCTTCTGATCTCTGCCGGAGACCAGAGGGTGGAACTGAACTTCAACAATCCGGGCCTGCAGGGTTATATCAACTCCTGGTCGCAAGCCCAAGGCGGAGCCTTGGATACGGCAGCCATCACGGGGCTGCTGGACACGTATTTTAATCCTTATGCCCGGGAAGGGGATTTTGCCGGGGGAATCCGCTCCATGATTCAGAAGCTGCACTCCTTCGGCGGCACCGGAAGCGGCACTGGCAGCGGTGCGGCTTCGGGCGGTGGCACGGCCGGTAGCGGCAGCTCAGGCCCCGGGCTGCTGAAGATGGCCGGCATTGTCATTGGAATAGCGCTGCTGGCATTCGTGCTGTATGTGCTGTTCACCGGCCTGCGCAGACGGGGGCAGCTCCGCAGCCGGCAGGAGCAGCTGGCCGATTTGCTGGTCCGGGCGAACCGGGCGCTGGAGTCCCTGCAGCCGTTCCAGGGAATTGTTCAAGGCAAGACGGGAGAAATGGTCGAGGGAATCTCCAAACGGCTGTCTGCACAGCTGGTGGAGATCTCCGCATTGCAGAGCAGCCAAAGCTCACAGCCTCCCTTCTACCGTCTGAAGGCGCTCCGTGCGGCCAACTCACAGCTGCAGCAGGCTGAAACAGCGTTCCGCTCCTCGCTGGAGGAAGAAGAGCAGCGCATTGCCGTAATCAGTGATGCTGACCGCAACGTTAAGCAGCAGATTACCGAACTGAAGAAGGACGCACCTGAACTGAACCTGCAGCTTCAGAGTGCGGTCAAGGAGACCGGCTATGGGCTGCAGGAAATTGCCGGGGATCTGAAAGAGCTGGCTGAAGAGACCGCCAAAGCGGATGAGCTGGAGCTGTTCGACCCGGTTGCCGCACAAGATATGACCGGGGAAGCGCAGGAGAAGCAGGCGCAGATCGAGCAGGATCTGCAGGATGTCGATACGTATGATGACAAATTGAATGGCTTTCCTGGAGTTCTGGCGGCTGCCCGCAGCACCATTGCCGCATTGATCGAACAGAATTCCCTCCACAATATGAAGGTCAAGCCTTATGAGAATCTGGATCAGGCCTCCGCAGCCGCGGCAGCACTTGAAGCTCCCCTGCGCAGCGGAGACATGGATGAGGTGCGCAAAATCGCCGCCCGCATGGATACCCTGCTGGCCGAAGCCATTGCCATGACAGAGCGCCAGGCACTGATCCGCCAGAACAACCTGAGGGATCTGGATACGGTCCGCAGCCGCTGGAGCGGGCTGTCTCAGCGGCGCAATGAGCTGCACAGCCGGATCGCCGAAGCCCGCAGCCGGTTTGCGGAACACCATCTGGCCCCGCTTGAAGAGGTCCTGGAGACTGCGGGAACCCAGCTCCGCCAGGGTGCGGGAGAAGTTCCGCAGATCGAGACCTGGACCAGTGACCAGCGGGGTGAATATGACAATGCCCGCAATAGCCTGGACCAGCTGCTCAAGCTTCAGGAGGAAACCGCCCAGAAATTCGACAATGCCGGCGAGAGCCTTGATATGCTGAGCCAACGCTTAGCTAACGTTACCCGGCTCCTGGCTGAAGGACAGGAGCGCGTGGATACAGCCCAGCGGCGGCTGCAGAGCAAGGGAATTACTTCCAGGAGTCAATTCCAGCTCTCCCTGCTCCCTGAGTATGGTGAACTGGAGCAGCAGATGTCCATCCGGCCTTATAACCTGGATGAGCTGGAAGCCGCTGCACATGCCTACGAGTCCCAAATTTCCTCCTTCGTGGAGGAAGCGAACCGGCTCGTACGCCAGAAAGAAGAAGAGGAGCGCCTGGCACAGCTGGCCATCCTGCGGGAGCAGCAGCGCCGGGAGCAGGCGCGCAAGCGCGCCTCCTCTTCGGGCGGCTTCGGCGGCGGCAGATCCTCCGGCGGTTCCTCTTGGGGAGGCGGCGGCCGCTCGTCCGGCGGGTCATCCTGGGGCGGTGGCGGCGGCAAATCCGGCAGAAATTCCTCCGGCGGCTCCAAGTGGTAGACAGCGAAATATATATGCAAAACGCCTCCGGCCCAGAATAACTGGCCGGAGGCGTTTTTGCCTTGAACTCTTTTACTCCTTTCATTCGTCTTTTCAGAAATAACCAGAAATATCCAGAAAAACAAAGAAAATGAAAGAACGGCTTCGTTAGTTGGGTATACAAGGCCTTACACATATTGATATGTAAATTTTTGTATTTATTTGAACATTGAGTAAAATAAACATTAGCCTTACGATTGATTTGTTAATAAATTCCATAAAAGGACGAAGGAAGGCGATCAAACCGTAACGCCCACTCTCTCATGCACCATGATCTATACCCGCATGTAAGCATGTAAAGGTTTCTTAAACACAATGAAAGGAATGTGAGGTTTTGTGAAAAAAGTTGCATTGGTGAGCCCATTAAGAACAGCCGTGGGTTCTTTTAACAACGGTCTTTCGACATTGAGCGCTCCGGAATTGGGAGCAAACGTGATGACGGCCTGCCTTCAGCACAGCCAATTAGAGCCTGCCTTGATTGATCAAATTTATTTTGGAAATGTTCTTCAAGCGGGCATTGGCCAAAACCCTGCCAGACAGGCGGCCCTAAAAGCCGGCATCCCCATTGATGTACCTGCATCAACCATAAACACGGTTTGCGGTTCCGGGCTTCATGCCGTCGCTTTAGCTTACAACTCTATTCTGGCTGAACAAGGCAGCGTCCTCTTGGCTGGAGGTATGGAGAGCATGACGAACGCCCCATATGTGCTAAGGAATGCACGAAATGGCTATAAGCTCGGCAACGGTGAATTGATAGACAGCGTGGTAGCCGACGGCCTTACATGTCCCATCAATAATTATCACATGGGAATTACCGCAGAAAACATTGCCGGGAAATATAACATTTCAAGACTTGAGCAGGATGAATTTGCTTATGGAAGCCAGGTCAAGGCCTTGGAAGCAAAAAACAAGCAGGTTTTTGCCGAGCAGATTGTTCCCGTTATGACCAAAACCAAAAAAGCAGAGATTTGGTTCTCGGAGGACGAACATGTAAGAGCAGATACAAGCAAAGAAAAGCTTTCGAATCTAAAACCTGTATTTAAGGAAAACGGATCGGTTACTGCCGGAAATGCCTCGGGGATCAATGATGGAGCGGCGGCTGTACTTGTTATGTCGGAGGACAAATGCAAGGAGCATGCGGTACAACCATTGGCCTATATCAAGGGTTATTCGCTTGTTGGCGTTGACCCTGCATACATGGGGATGGGGCCGGTGAAAGCCATTTCGTCACTTCTTAAGAAACAGGGAATTTCCCTTGATGCCATCGATCTGTTTGAGATTAATGAAGCCTTCGCTGCACAAGCATTAGCGGTATTGAAAGAGCTTCGGATCAACCCGGAGAAGGTGAATGTCAATGGCGGCGCAATCGCGATTGGACATCCTGTCGGTGCAAGCGGAGCCAGAATATTGGTTACGTTGGTGCATGAAATGGTACGAAGATCTTCGCGTTACGGCATAGCCTCGTTATGCATTGGAACGGGTATGGGAATCGCAATGCTGGTTGAAAATGCACTCATCTAACATTCGTCTAAAAGAAAGGGAGCCAAGATTGTATGAATCCAAAAGAGGTTCTTTCACTGCAGTCCATGCCTGCGGCCAGCGCCAGTTACGGTCGTCCCCCCTACCGCTTCATCGACCGGGAGTTTTTTATAATTACCTATGAATCCGACCCCGCTGCCATTAGACAGGCGGTCCCGGAACCTCTTGAGCCGGATGGAAGCAATACCGTTTCCTATGAATGGATCAAGATGCCTGATTCATCCGGTTTAGGAAGTTATGAGGAGAGCGGGATTGTCATCCCGTGTACCTTTCAGGGGGAACCCTGCAATTTTGTTGCCCAAATGTATTTGGATAACGCGCCTGCTATTCTTGGAGGACGTGAGATTTGGGGGTTTCCCAAAAAATGGGCGAATCCCCGCCTGAGCGTTGAAGGTACGGAGACGCTGACCGGCACATTACATTATAACCATGTCCTCGTGGCCATGGGAACCATGCCTTTCAAACATAACATTCTCGACGAAAAGGATACGGCTACATCCATCGCCAAAACCCAAGTGAATTTAAAATTAATTCCCGATGTGGATGGTACCCCTAAAATTGCGCAGCTAGTGGCGTATAATCTCGAGAATATTACAGTAAAAGGTGCTTGGTCAGGGCCGGCCCGGTTAAGCCTGATCCCCCATATCAACGCTCCTGTGGCAGATTTGCCAGTTAAGGCGTATATCGGCGGCAAACATTTTATTGCCGATTTAACGCTGCCATACGCAAGAGTCATTCACGATTATCTCCAGTAAGCTTTGCTATCTTAAAATAAATATACAAGGAGTCAGAAACCATGAATAACAAATTAATCTCCGCAGAAGACGCCGTTAAGACGGTCAAAGACGGAGACACGGTGATGGTCGGCGGTTTTCTGGCCGGAGGCCACCCGGAACAGCTCGTGCGAGCGCTTGTCGAGACCCATTCCGCCGGTAATCTTTCCATTATTTCCAATGATACAGGCACCACGGAATTATCTATATATGAGCTTGTAAAAAGCGGCAGAGTCAAGCGGATTTATGCATCCTATATCGGCTCCAATCCGGAAACGGGAAGACTCCTTATGACCAAAGAAGCTGAGGTAAACCTCTTCCCGCAAGGCACGTTAGCTGAAAAAATACGTGCAGGAGGAGCGGGCTTGGGCGGTGTTTTAACACCTGTAGGTGTAGGTACCATTGTAGAGGAAGGCAAAAGGAAAATAGATATTGACGGAAGGGAATATCTGCTCGAACTGCCGCTCAAAGCGGATGTGGCGTTAATCAGAGCCCATAAGGCAGATGAAGCGGGGAATCTAGTGATCAACGGCTCCTCACGCAACTTCAATTTCGTTATGGCTATGGCGGCAGATTATGTAGTTGCCCAGACAGACGAATATGTAAAGCTCGGGGAAATTGATCCCAATCATGTCAACGTACCGGGAATTTTTATCGACGCCATTGTAAAGGTAGGGGATACGCATGAATAACCGGGAATTCATTGTGAGAAGAGTCGCCCAGGAATTCAAAGACGGCGATGTGGTCAACCTGGGTATTGGCTTACCTACCATGGCGGTAGACTATATTCCTGATAATGTTCATATTATGCTGCAAGCTGAGAACGGGATCCTCGGTGTAGGCCCCAAAGCCACAAAGGAACAGGAAAATATCGATTGTATCGATTCTGGCGGAAGTTATGTTACAACCATGGCAGGAGCTTGCTATTTTGACAGTGCGCTTTCCTTCTCCATCATCCGTGGGGGGCATGTGGACATCACTGTTCTGGGTGCCCTGGAGGTTGATGAGCACGGCAACCTTGCAAGCTGGATGATTCCAGGAAAAAAAGTGCCGGGCATGGGAGGAGCTATGGATTTGGTGGTCGGGGCCAAGCGTGTCATTGTAGCCATGGACCATGTGAACAAAGATGGGGCACCAAAAATATTAGAAAACTGCAAGCTGCCCCTGACTGCTGTAAATGTGGTGAAAACCATTGTAACCGAAATGGCTGTCATCGATGTGATTCCGGGCACAGGGCTGATGCTGAAGGAAATTGCGCCGGGTCTGTCGGTGGAGGACGTTCAAAAGGCAACCGGGGCCAAGCTGTTGGTCTCGCCAAACTTGAAGGCCATTGCCGTCTAAGCTAAACGGTAACTCCGGTATATGGCAAATACTAACACCGCCGTCCCAAGTAGAACCGGCTTCGCCGTCCTTTAAAAGGACGGTACCGTTTCAGCGAGAATAAATTCATATATTTCAAAAACACAAGCCCACTCTCCCCAATCAGGGGAAGCGGGCTTGTGTTGTCTTCGGTTAATGCGTATCCTTAGGCTCATCATGCGGCTCATCCAGAAACGGCTTGTTCACATAATAATACATCACGCCCATCAGCACGCCTCCACCGATCAGATTCCCGAGCGTGACCGGCACCAGATTGTGCACCACACCGCCCCAGGATATCGTACCGGGATGATCCAGCACGAGGGCAATCGCAAACGTACACATATTAGCGATACTGTGCTCATAACCGGAAATAAAGAAGCAGAAGACGAACAGAACCATGGCAAACATTTTGGCTCCATCGCTTTTCATAGACATAGGAACAAAAAAGGCCAGACATACCAGCCAATTACACAGAATCGCGCGGAAGAACAGCTGCATTGCCGGGGCTTCCATCTTGTGGGCCACCACATTGAGCAGAAATCCGTTCACACTGGAATCATAGAACAATCCTGTCAAAAAAATCAGCAGCGCAAAGGCCGTGGCCCCGAGAATATTGCCGATGTAGCTGATGACCCACATCCGCACCACCTCGGTCCACTGCAGCTTGCGTCTTAAGGCGGCATACGTGTAATAAAAGGTATCTCCGGTGAACAAATCGCCTCCACCATACGAGATCAGAATGATGGCTGCGCCGAACGTAATCGCAGCCATCGGGTACGTCATCGGCGAATGCTCCATGTAGAAAAAGTTACCGGTCTTAAACGCTACGATGACGCCGAATCCAATAAACATACTGGCCAGCATTGCCCTGGCGATGTAACGCAAAATGCTTTGCTGATAGATCTTCTGTTTCTTTAGAGCTAATTTCTCAACCTGCAGCAGTGCCTCGTTCTCCATGTGACCTCCGATTCAGCTTATATTTTCAGCAATGTGAGGCTAAGTGCAGCCTCCCGGTTATTATACCCAATAAACCGCTGGAAATTGCTTGAACCAGGGATCATCCAAAAATTGTGGAGAATCCATCGGGGCTCTCCGCCGTTGCCGCTTTAGCTGTCATCGCCAGGATCGTTCAGCTTGACAATCGCTTCTGCCTTCTCACTGCTGGCTACGATGATAAGCACCAGTACCAAACACCCCAGAATCATCCGCTTATCCTCACTTCCTCCATATGCCGCCTCAGTGACAACTTATGTGGAGGAGCAGGGGATTATGAGTGGGGAAGTTGGATTCTTAATTCAGGAAGCTGCTAAGCTCGCTGTCGCTGCCGGCCTGCTTCAAGGCCTGCGGCTGCGAAGCTTCATTGAGTCCGAGGCGGTTGTTCAGCTGCGTGTTGATGGTTGTCATTTTGGACGTATAATCCTGACAGCTCTCAATGATCCGGCGGTTGGACTGCTCGGAAGTATCCAGGGCACTCAAGAGATCGCCAATGGCCTGATTAACCGCCTCAAGCGACATAGAGGGCTTGGAGAGCAGCTCCGTCGTTTTCTCCGTAGTCGTACGCAGCAGACGCGCATTTTCTTTGAATTGATCCTCGATGGTCTTATTGGTCGCTTCTACCGCAGAGATGACATTCTCCTGATCCGCCAGGGACATGGCAATCATTGCCGAGACGGTAATCAGATTCGAAGTCTTATCAATCGCGTTGTTTACGGAATCGATCAGCTTGTCGTTGTTGTCATTGATAATATCCGTAGCGGCAATCGCCTGATTGTAGAGGAGAATCATTTCCGTCATGGACTGGATACGAACCATCACCTTGCGCAATCCGCGCTCCAGATATGCCTTGCGGAACTCATTCTCCGGCTTGGCGATCTCAACCTCGAACAGCTCCTTCAGCTTGTTGCCGAAGGCGATTTTGGTCTGCAGGTTGTAGATCTCCTCCATGGAGGTTCGTTTGAGCTGCCGCATATTGACGATGCTCTCTTCCAGAGTATCCCGACCGTCACGCAGCCCCGTTACGATGGCGTCAATATTGGTGCGGACCGACTGATACTTGTATACGTAATTCTTGAGCGGGCTCTTGCGCAGCATTTTGCCAAAAAAGCTGACGTTCTTGCTCTGCTGAAGCGTCTCACATTCATTGCGCAGCTTCATAATCATGTTCGGCACTTCCACCCGTTTGCCGGACATCAGATCATTCACCGGGCGGTCCAGCAGCTTCAGGGTTTGCCCTGCCTTCTCCTGCGTCTTCACTCCCAGCTTGCCGATATCATCCATCAAGGAATCCAGGGCAACGGTGTCTGTTTTGGCGACCTTTTCAATCAGCTGCGAGGCTTCTTCGACAACCTTCTGCTCATCTTCTTTTTTGAGCTCAATCAACTGCGTGGACATGGGTTTCCCTCCTCCTATAATTCGGAACTGCTGTACCGCTGATGAATCAGTTCCGCCTTGGTCTGAAGTTCCATCAGGTCTTTATGCTCAATCGTTGAGGCGATTTCCGATATTTTGGAATCAACATCCCGCAGGCCGTTCAGCAGCATCCTCCGGTTTCTTGTCTTGGCTTCTCCGCCCAGGCGCAGAAACGGATTGATCACACCATTAAGATCCTTAAGCACCAGCCTGCGGACCGTATGGTTAATCTCGCCGTTGCCCAGCTCCTGCAGCAGCGGAATTACCCGCTGGAGCCTGGCGAACAGCGCCAGCGACTTCTCGACAATCTCATTGTCGAGCGTATCCTTCTGTCCTTCGGAGATGATCATATCCTCCAAAATGCTCAAATACTCCACTACCGGAGCGAACTCTGCGCTGATCTGGATCTCGGCGCTTCCCCGTCCGGCGGGGGCTTGTCCGCCTGCAGCAGCGGCTCCGCTTGCGGAACCGCCCCGTTCCAGGCTGCCCGCTGCGGGAGACGGGGGGAGCGCTTCCTGCTCCTGGCCGGCGGGAAGAACCTCCGCCGGCAGATTGATGCGGTTCCGCGCCCCGCCGATAACCGCTGCGCCAGCACCGGCCACCGGCAGCAGCAGAGAGATTAGCTCCGGTACAAAAGCGCTCGTCACCAAGGCAATCACGTAACCGGCTCCGGCATACATCAATACTTTCCATTTCAAATGAATTGTTCTCACCTCTTGTGAACGGGCTTATGAACTGCTGCCGCTCAGGTTCACGGCATCCGTGATCACGGATTCACCGTTTATTCTCATAATCAGCGGCTGCTCTACATGGCTGGCCAGCACATTGCCGGCGAATTCTGCTGGCTGCACCTCGCCGCCCAGCGCGCTTTTGACTGCCAGATAAGGGAAATTAATTCCGGACAGGCAGGAGATATGCAGCCCGCCGGACATCCGGGGATTAATCTCCAGCAGCTTCGGAACCCCGCCGCTGTATTTCATCTGGATATTGAAATTGAAGGGAATGCGGTAAGTCTCGGCCACCCGTGAAGCAATATGCTCCAGCTCCGGAATATGCTCCATCAGCCGCAGGCGTCCGCCCGCCTTGCGTCGCGGCACCGCCGCCAGCAGTCTGCCGTTCTCATCGGCCAGACAATCAATGCTGTACTCAAAGCCTTCGAGAAGCTCCATTACCATCAGATTCGGAAAAGAATCCACACTGGAGAGTATGCGGCGGGCTTCCTCAAAAGATATGTACGGCGTAACATGGCCAAAAAGATCCTGCAATGGATTGCGGTCATTATTGATAATGCGGAAGCCAAGCCCGCCTTCGGTTTCGGTCGGCTTGAAGCAGACCTGATGTCCTTGGGCGGCAAGATCCTCGTAAGCTGCCTGGAATTGCTCTACAGTGCTGACTACACGGTAATCCGGAATCATCATGATTCCGGTTTCTTTGACACTCTCATAGAATTTGCCCTTGTCCATAATCTTCTCCAGCAGGTCCAAATCACGGCAGACCAGCACTTTCGTGCCTATGGCGTCGAACATCGGGGCGTGTAAGGCAATATCCAGCATGTGCAGACGGGGAATAAAAATATCGATCGCATTGCTGCGGCAGAAGTCTACACAGAATTGCACATATTCAATCCCTTCAAGCTCAGGCTCCGCTGCGGCAACATCTGCGCCTTGCAGCGACATATGCCGGATATCCGGATGGGTGGCAAAAATTTGAACAGGGAGGCCATCCTCATTATTGCGGATAAGGTTCATATAATGATAAGCCACGGAAAACCAGCGGTTAAAATAAATGTTTACCTTTTTCATTGTGGCCCAACTCCTAGTGCTGTCAAATTGTTATACAGCCTCTGTACATATTCCATAATCTCATCCCCGGCAAATACACCGGCCCGCTTCGTAAAAGGATACTCTAATTTTACTAGACCTGCCTGCTGTTCGGCAAATATTTCTCCATGGCAAGGGGCGATTGCATAATCGGCACTTGCCAGCAGGCTCTTGTCCAGCAGGGAATCGCCCGACGCTACCATCGGCTCTGAATGGACTGTGCGGCGTACATGGATGATGGCATCGCTTTTGCTCACAGCCTCCGGAACCACATAGAGCTTGCGGCCCTGAAGCGAAACCTTCCAGCCCCATCCGTTCAGATGCTCCGAAAGCCGTGTAATTTCATCCATAGGCAGCAAATCACGATAAACAACAAACGTGTAGAACAGCTCATCGCAATACCGCTCACTGATAATCCATTCGGGCCGGACCACCGACCGCACCAGCCTCCCGGCTTCCTCAGCCGAAGCAGAACCCCGTTCCACCAGCCTGCCTACAGCAGTCCTCCACTCCTGGTCCACTATCCCATTCACCAGAATATTCCCGCCGTTGCTGGTTATCGCATAATGGGGAATAACCGTATCCTGGAACAGATTGATCCGTCTGTACTGTGCCACTGTGCGTGTAGTTACCGGCATAAATATGATTTTGGCCGCAAGCTCTTTAAGCAGCTCCAGCGCATGCTGTGAAATATAGGAGACTGTCTTCCCGTCGACAATCTCTGCCGGAACAAGACCCGGAGAATCCTCGGGAACACCAATTGCACTCGGGGAATAGATCAGGGTGCGGTCCAGATCGCTGGCGTAAATCATTCACTCTCCCCCTTCAGCGGCTTGATAATCCCGCAGCAGGAATACGTAAGACCAGGGAAAATTTCTACCGGAACACCGCGGTCTTCCGCCAGCAGCAGAATATGGCGCAGATTCGGATTATCCATAGTATCGACAAGAATCTTCCAGGGTACTCTGCGAAGCAGCACGCGGGTGGTCTCGCCGACCCCGGGCTTTACCAGATTAATATCCGCTATGCCGAACGTTTCCTGAATCCTCTGAATATCACGCAGGCCCTGCCAGGTAATCTCAGGGGGAGAGGCCAGCATTCCTGCAGCGATAACCCCAGCCTCTTCACTAACTGAAGGATAATAGGGTGTAATTGCATCGATAAACACATTGGAAAGGTCCGTTTCCAGCCACTCTCTGTAGAACTTTGCCCCATGGAATTCATCAGGCCCGATGAGATCGTCCCGCAGAACGGTGCGGCTCATCAGGCCGGACACGGTGGAGTTCAGACACGCGCTCGGAATCAGATAATCCTCCCGGGTGCCAAAGGTACCCGAGCAGTGACCCGGATCGGCAAGCACTGCCAGATCATCGCTAAGCACAATTCCATATTTCTGATACATGCTGCGACAGGCTTCTATTAAGACCTGGCGGATAGCTCCCTTGCCGGTCCAGCCGTCAATGAACTGCAGCTTCGCATCCATTCCATGCTGCTGCAGCATATAGAGGATAGCGTTCTCATCGATGCCTTTGCCCCGGATAATCGATATGCTGTAATGAGGCAGCTCCACCCCGTAACGCACAGAGATATAACGTTTAATCAGCACACCAACGGGGGTGCCGGCTCTCGCCAGGGATACCAGGACCGTACCCTCGGTTCCCCGCTGAGCCACAATCATTTCGGAGACCGCCGCGACTGCCAGTGCTACCTTCTCTGCTGATTGCCGAAGCGTCTCATGGAACAGCGCAATATACTGCGCGGTCGGCTGATATTCAACAGGGAGCATTTCGGAATAATGCACACCGGACTGGATGGCTGCTTCCCGCTCTGTGGTCCCGCGCTCCAAATGCACATCACTGAGGTCCTTAAGCAGAAACGTAACATCAGACGGGGGATAGCTGCCCAGCGCCACAGGGGGGGCAATTTTTTGTTTCATGATGTAATCCGGATCTGTTCCCTTCATCCGGTCAAACCTCCCTCTTCCGGTTCAGAGGCCAGGACGACAAGATGCACCTTGCTCCCCGCCAGCCGCTTCAGAATATCGGTCATCGGTTCAATCCTCCGGCGGGGTACATCACGCTCAAGAAGCACAAAAATCTCATCATACTGGCCAGGTTCCACATTATAGATATAATTAGTAATCCCCGGGTCCACTGCTGACGGATAGGCTGCCGCACTGTGGACACCGTAACCGGAACGCCGGTCGGGGTGGATCGGGCTGCGGGTGGAGGATTGATACCTGACCCCTTCGCCCATCTCCGCCGCAATTCTCATCGGCAGATACATGAACTCGCCGACTCCAAGCACGAGCGCAGTCCCCCCCTCCCGCAGCCCGCGAAGTTGTGCAGCTGCCTGTGCAATCCCTTGATCCAAACGCTTGTTATCCTCTGACTCTAACCCGAACCGTCCGCTGTGCTTCAGGTAGGGTGCCGGGTTAATCTCTCCAGAGGAATCAGAGGAGGTTACATTCAGCCGCTCCAGGCCGTCCTGCACATAGGTAAGGATCACCGGAGCTTCAGCGGCAATCGAAGGCTCCCGCCCAGTCTCCACCAAGCTCAGCTGAGGCGTGCCTTTAACTTCAATTGTTCCCTGCAGCAAGCTTAGCGCTCTGATGCGGATGCCCAGCTCCTGCTCCAGATCACGGTAAGCCTGAATGTTGGCGCTGCTGCGCCAATCGAGAAGGGAAGCAACCACATATTCCTTACGCGGAAACTTGGACTGGATATCACGAATGGTATTGATCGCCGTATTGCCGGTAGTAATTTCATCATCTACCAGCACAACAGGTTCTTCCCCGGACAGCAGCTCGGCATTCAGGGCATAGCATAAATGATCAACCGCATGGGAATGCTCTTCTTCAAAGCTGACCACCGATACAAGCTCCGGTATGTCTTCACGGGTAGTATGAATATATGATGCACCTTTGGCAAACATGTGGTACATGCTGTGGCCCAGGGCCGTTGCCGTCTCGGCAAAGCCGATAAACAGAACACGCTCCGGGAGAACCAGCCGGGCATCCAGCAAATCACGGTAGGCCGCCTCTGCATGCTCCGGATGAATCAGTCCGTGAACGGCCTGATTTAGCAGCTTGTCCATCCGTCCGCCGCCTGCTGCTTCTCCGCCCATCTCCTGATAGAGCAGCAGTGCCAGCGCGGCACCGCTGAGCAGCGGAGTATACGGATGGACAGGGATGTGCTTCCCGAGCACCTTGCTGACAAAAAGAAATGAGCGTTTCTTATTAATCCGGGCCGCCATCGCGAACAAGGCATGAACCGGAATATGAAAAGGGTTGGAGGTTTCAGTTACCGTAACCTGCAGGTTCTCAACAATATCAAACGTGTGTGTATTCGTTCTCGGGCAATAATCCGACAAAATGCTGTTGTTCATGTAACACCCCGTATATTTGAGATCGTAGTAAGACTCGTTTCGCCCAGTTCAAATGCGGCTTAATTTCATTCATCTTGTTGTAATACTCGCTTTTTAACACACCGCGGCTGCCATCATTGCTCTCGACAATACTTAAGGCGTCCACATATTCCTCATGCATCACCGTATACATGGCCTGCACAGGTCTCAGGTGGGAGGGGTGAATGATCGTCTTGCCGACAATCCCGTTCTCCTTATCCAAAAGCACTTCACGGAAGAGCCCGTCCATGGCGCTGGTAATATAGTGGTTGCGGATTTCGCGGCCCTGCTTGCCATAGGTGTCCTCAAAAGGAGTCTGCCGGAGCTGCGGACGCAGAACCCGGTGCCCTTTGTTAGCGAAGTATTCCCATACCGGTCCCGAGATGACATAACCCTCATCCACCCGGCCGAACACATTGATAATATCGGAGATGCAGTCACGGATCGGCGTCAGATCATAAATGCTGATATCCGGACTGCGCCGCAGCCCGAACAGACTGGAGAAATCCGTCGCCCCGATGCGGACATTCAGCACATATTCACGGTATTCACCCAGCAAATCGCGGATACCAAGCAGCGTGCCGAGCCGGCTTTCCCGGTAAATGACCGGTGCACTTTCCAGGATCGGCATGCCGTACAGCACAGGAGCTGAATAGCTGCGTGAGCTGTTATAATCCGCTATCGCTTCGAAGTATTCCACTCCGTTCTCCAGAGTGAACTTGGGAAATACAAAGCCGGTCAGCATAGTAATTAAAGTGCCCAGCCGGAAAATCAGCTGCTGCAGCTGCTCCGGATTGCGTACACGGACAAACAGCAGCGGGAGACTATTCCTCAGATCCGGCTCATTGTCGGCATAGGCCGAGAGGAACGCAAGATGTCTCACAATAGACTCCTCGGCAAAATCAACTTCACCGTCGCCAATGGCATCCTCCAGATCCATAATCACCGTTACCAATCCAGAAGCCTTAAGCTTCAAAATATCTTCAGCAACACTGGGACGGGTAGCCGGCATATATAGGGCCGCTCCGACAGCATACGCCAGGAGCTCCTTATGTGTGGCAGAGTTAAATGAAACAGGCGGAGAGTAGAATAAGGACATTTCTTGTTCTTTGGTCAGGTAATCGAAGTATCTCAAGGCCTTTCCCCCTTATCGGTTCACGAAGAAGCGCTGCAAAAACGAATAGCCTCTCCTTATAGAGAGCAGTAGAACCGGCTGCGCCGTCCTCTCGGGGACGGCATCCGGCTTTCTCAAATACAAGCAAAGGCCATGCTATTATCTATACGATTACCAGGCAGAGGAGATCCACCTTCCCTGTGGACGTCTCTCTACCTATAAAACAGTGACTCACATCAAGACTGCCGCTTCAGTTAAACTTTACGGTTAGCCTCTCTTTTTTTCTTGCCGGAGCTGTATAAGATTGTTCCCACAAAGACTGCTATCAGAATAGTGAAGAACACCACATGCGACATTTCGTAGCCAAAGGCTCCAGCCATCATTTTGCCGGCAATAATAGCGATCAGCAGAAACGCCGTCTGCTCCAATTCAGGGAATCTGGCAATGAGCTTCAGGAACAGCTGGGCCACACCGCGCATCATCAGTACGCCGAGTATACCGCCCAGGAAAAGTACCCAGACCTTATCGCTAAGTCCGAAGGCAGCCACCACGCTGTCAATACTGAAGGCAATATCCATTAACTCAACCATCAGCACCGTTCGCCAAAAAGAGGTGCCTTTGTTCTCTGTGTGATCTTCCTCGCCGCCTTTAAACAATCCTTTGTAGGCGATGTAGAAGAGATAGAGCGCACCCAGAACCTTAACGAGCGTAAACTTAATCAGGAATGTCCCGAGACCAATGGCCAGGAATCTGAATAAATATGCACCCAGAATCCCGTAGAACAACGCCTTTTTCTGCTGTTCTTTGGGTAAATGCTTGACCATAACTGCCAGTACGAGTGCATTATCTGCGGAGAGCAGACCTTCCAGCAGCACCAAACTCCCAATAATCCCCCAGCTTACAGGGTCAGAGAGGGTACCTACAATATCACTCCATGAGAAGAAGTGCCCGTAATTATCGCTTATACTCCTAAAAAAATCGCTGAACCAGTCCATCCCATTCTTGCCTCCGGTAAAATAGTTTATTTACTGCCTGCTACCCACTGCAGGCCCCATCCATATGCCTGGTCCATTTCGCGATGCCCGCTGAAATATTGCACGAGTCTTTCAATACTGAACGTTTCATTCCCGACATTCTGGACCATGGCTATGGCGCACATGCCCTTCCGGTTGTTATGCTCGTCCAAATGGACAATAATATCCGGCCCGCCGCCTTGAGTTATGGTAACTACACCATCTGCCTCGGACCAATGGGTAACACCTTTGTAGATAAAAGCAAAAATTAAAATTCTTTGGATTTCCGCAACCTTACTCCCGTTTATACGCAGGTTTTCTCCAGAGGTTACGGAGCCTGTCCGGTCATCTCCATCCAGCATCACAAAGGGCGGCTGCTGAAAATGGCCAAAAGCATTGCCAAGCGCCTGCACAACGCCCTTATGGCCATTTTTGAGTTCATAGAGACAGGCAAGATCCAGATCCACGCCGCCCTTGCGGCTGAACAGTCCGCCGCCCTGCTTCTGATTCCAGTTAAGGTTGACCAGCACTTCACCCAGACCGGCGGCGGACTTCTTCAAGTTAATGGAATCGCCCTTTTTCTTCAACTCAATCTTCTTCAGATTAAGATTTAGCGGCGCAGAGGAAGAAATCTCCTGCCGCCCGGAAGGAGGCGCAGCCGATCCAGCCGTCGGCTGAATCACCGGTATCACCGGTGCCTCTGTTTGCGTACCCTTCCGTTCTGTCATCTCCGTCTTAGGTGGAGCCGGGGGCGGCTCCTCTGACACCTCAATTCCATAGTTGCTGCAGAGCGCCTGCAGCCCGCCGTCAAAACCCGCCACAATGGCGCTGAACTTCCATTCACCGCTGTATCTATATAATTCTCCTACCACAACAGCCGTTTCTACGGAGAAATGACTTCCAAGGTTACATCGCAGGATTTCCGAGCCTGTCGCCTGATTCAGAATCCGGCAATGAGCTTCACTCATTTGACTGAAGCTTTGCTTGCGGTTTTCGCCGTCATAGAGTGTAAGCGTAAATGCGATTCTCATGATGTCCGGGGGAATTTTGTCCAGTTCGACCTCGAACTGCCTGAGGCCCCCTGAAGCCTGGCCCGGCACGTCCTTATACCGGATATAAGATGTAGACGGATTATTATAAAAGATCAGGTCATCATCCCCGCGCACCTTGCCCTCAGAACCAAGGAGGAACGCCGAGGCGTCAATTTCCATCGAAGAAGGGGCATGCCAGGCGATCTCTGCAATCATGTGATGGAGCCCCGGATTGCTTTTGGTCAGGTCTGCTTTCTGCCCTTTAACCACTTGAGTGCTCATTCTTACGCCACCTTTTGAGAAGCATAAATCTTCTAATATTTATAAAAAGGGCAGGATCGCTAAGATCCCGCCTTTGAAGCTACTATTGCGCGTCCAGTCCGTAGTTCCTGCACAAGGCACTAAGGCCGCCGGCAAACCCGCTTCCCACCGCCTGGAACTTCCAATCCGCACCATGGCGGTAGAATTCACAGAAGACAACGGCAGTTTCTGTTGAGAAGTCCTCGCCCAGATCGAACCGCAGAATCTCACGGTCGCTGGAAGCATCCACGACACGCACAAATGCATTGGAGACTTGTCCAAAGTTCTGGACTCTTGCCTCATAATCATAAATGGTTACTGTAATGCCGATACGCTGAATATTGGCGGGAACCTTGCTGAAATCCACAAGGATCTGCTCGTCATCCCCATCGCCTTCCCCTGTACGGTTATCCCCCGTATGGGTTACAGATCCGGAGCCGCCGGAAGGATTATTGTAAAAGACAAAATCATCCTCACCTTTGGCTTTGCCATCCTCATGGAGCAAAAATGCCGAAGCATCCAAGTCAAAGTCCTTGCCGCCGCTATATTTGTTCGTATCCCAGCCGAGTCCCACAACTACCTTCGTCAGACCCGGATTGGTCTTGGTAAGATCAATCCGCTGTCCTTTGGAAAGACTGATCGTCACTGGTAACAACCTTCTTTCGTGAATAGTATCATTTAACGAAAGCCGCAGGTTTTATTGCAGCCCGTAATCGCGGGTCAAGCCGGAAAGACCGTCCTTGTAGCCGCTGCCGATGGCATTGAATTTCCATTCTGCACCGTTGCGGTACAGTTCGCCTACCACTACGCCGGTTTCAATGGAGAAATCTTCTCCCAGGTCAAACCGGATCAATTCTTCACTGTTGGCATCATTTACAATACGCACATAAGAGCGGGAGACTTGTCCAAAGTTCTGGCTTCTGGCCTCAGCTTCATAGATGGTAATGGTAAAAGCCACTTTCTCAACATCTGCCGGAATGTTCAGCAGATCCACTGCAATTTGCTCATCGTCCCCGTCGCCTTCGCCTGTGCGGTTGTCACCGGTGTGGATAACGGAACCGTTCTCGTTCTGCTTGTTGTTGAAGAAAATGAAGTTGCTCTCTTTATCCACTTTACCGCTGGCATTGGTCAAAAAGACGGAGACGTCTAAGTCAAAATCTTTACCGCCGTCGTATTTATTGGTATCCCAGCCGAGGCCCACTGTGATTTTGGACAGACCCGGGTTGGTTTTGGTCAGATCGATTTTTTGCCCTTTGGATAAATTAATCGCCATGAATAGAAACCTCTTTTCTTATATTGGAATTAGATGTAGCGTTCAGCCAATTGGTTGATATGTGCTGCGTGCGCCCCCTCACCGATGGCTGCGAATTTCCATTCTTCGCCATGCCGGTAGAGCTCTCCGCAGATCAATGCAGTAAAACCTGTGTAATTGTCCGTCAGGTTGAACTTGACCAGTTCAATGTTGCCCGACGCGTTCACAATCCGGATGTACGCCGATTTAATCATTCCGAAATCCTGCTTGCGGTTCACGGCATCATAGATATTGACTACGACCAGAACCTTGTGCACATCGGCAGGAATCGCCTTCAGATTCACCTTAATCTGCTCGTCGTCCCCGTCTCCCTCGCCTGTCAGGTTATCCCCGGAATGGACAACAGAGCTATTTGCATTCTGTTTGTTGTGGAAGCAGACCAGATTCAGCTTGTTGGTCAGCTTGCCATTCTCGCTCAAGAGCAGCGCCGATGCATCGCAGTCGACGTTGGCCTGCTTCTTGACGCCGAAGAATCCGCGTGCCGGCTCAGCAGGGTCCCAGCCAAGTCCTACAATGACATTGGACAACCCGGCATTTCCTTTTGTTAAATCAATCTTTTGACCTTTTACCAAATTAATACCAGCCAAATTCACGTACCTCCGTTTCGAAAAGAATCGCAGCTAAAATTCTAACTTGCGGGTGTTATACCAGTGATACGACACAGAAGCAATTACGTTTCACCCGTTTCCCGGTAAATTTCAATCTGGTGCTTACAGGCTGAATTCGCTTGGGCTGAGCCCCAGCACGCTGCAAATATTCCGCACCACTGCTTTTTCCTGCTCGTCGAAATCACCGTCAGCCGCTCCGATTGCGGAACATACGCCTACAATTACACGTCCAACTTCCGGTTTGCTGCTGAATTTGGCGATGGCTTTCAGCGCTTCCTGCTTGCCGATCTCCGGAGAAAATTCGAAATTACTGACATAGAAATTGAACTGGGCAATGACATCCCTCATGTCAAAAACCTTCAGTTCGTTGCTGAGGTTCATATATCCGGCCATTTTGTTCTTTTCAGCTTCCTCAATCTTGCCGTCAGCCGCAGCCACCAGGGCGCAGCCCGCGACAACAGCGTTCATGAAATCTTTATTTTTGAACTTTTTCACCTGTTCAGTCAGTCCGCTTTTTGTAGTGTTCAACCAATTTTTAAATGTGCTCATCGTATTCTCCTTCTATCACTATAAGTTATGATAAACAAAAGATATCCCCGAGCCTCCTCTCAGCCGTTTCGACAGATATTTACTTAAAGTTCCAGCTCTCAATCCTTACCCCTCTAATATAACCGATTAATCGCCAAGATTCTACTTTGCCAGGATTTCACAATACCTTGGACAAAAAGGCCCGGGTACGCTCATGAGACGGATGGCTGAACAATTGCTCCGGATGGCCCTCCTCGACAACCGCCCCCTGCTCCATAAACAGCACACGGTCCCCCACTTCGCGGGCAAACCCCATCTCATGGGTAACCACTACCATGGTCATCCCTTCACGGGCCAGATCCTTCATGACCGCAAGCACCTCACCGACCATTTCCGGATCAAGCGCAGAGGTGGGCTCATCAAACAGCATGATCTTCGGCTCCATCGCCAGCGCACGGGCAATGGCTACCCGCTGGGCTTGACCGCCGGACAGCGAGGCAGGATACGCCTCGGCTTTTTCGCTTAATCCTACCTTGTCCAGCAGCTCCAGCGCCTTCCGGCGCGCTTGCTCCGCAGGCCATTTGCGGACCTGGACCGGGGCGAGCATAATGTTCTCGATCACTTTTTTGTGGGGGAACAGATTGAACTGCTGAAAAACCATGCCAAGCTCTGTACGGATATCGTTAATTCTGGTACTTTTGGCCATCAGGGACGTTCCTTCAATAAGGATGTCGCCCTCTTGCGGCTGCTCCAGGAAATTCAGGCAGCGCAGAAAGGTTGATTTGCCCGAACCCGAAGGTCCGATCACCACCACAACCTCCCGGGTGTGAATATCCACATTAATGTCGGCCAGCACCTTGTGGGCGCCAAATGATTTATGCAGATGTCTAACTGAGATCATAGGCTCCATGTGCGGTTACACCTTCCGTTCAATATAATTAAGCAGCTTGCTGAGCGAGTACGTAAGAATGAAATAAATGAGTGCAGCGGTCAGATAGGGTTCCCATATCCGCAAATACTGGCCTTTCATCGTGTTGCTCCAGTACATAATCTCCGGGGCGGCAATCAGCGCGAGCAGTGAGGAGTCTTTTACCAGAACGATAAATTCATTGCCGAACGCAGGCACCATCCGTTTAACCGCCTGCGGCAGAATGATAAACCGCATCGCCTGGAATCCGGTCATCCCCAGTGACACTGCAGCCTCCCGCTGCCCCGGGTCAATCGACTGGATGCCCGCCCGGAAAATCTCGGCTGAATAGGCCGCTGAGTTCAGAGAGAGTGCTACAAACGAGGTCATCAGAACATTCGTGCTGCCGTAAAAGGCAGGGATCACCCCGAAGTGGACAATCAAAATCTGCACATACAAAGGGGTTCCGCGGAAAAAGTTAATGTAGCAATGAAACGGCCAGCGGAAATACGCTTTTGGAGCCATTTTGCCAAAGCCGATTCCCAGCCCCAGGATAGAACCGAAGATGATTGAGACGATAGATACACCGATTGTAAAGGCCGTACCCTTAAGCAATACCGGCAGATAATGAGCAATGATGTCAAATCTGAAATCCATAGAACTCTTCCCTTCTCTTCAGCTTGTTTCTTTCTCTCTATTTCAAAAAAAGAAGCACGCGCAATAGCAATCATTACGCATGCTTAGTTGTTCCAACGCTTACTCCGCGTTCAAAAGGGTCTGGGTATCCGGCTCTTCACCGAACCAGTTTTTGTAGATTTCGGCGTATTTGCCGTTCTCGATAATTTTTTTGATCGCCGGATCCAGCTTGGCCTTCCATTCACTGCCCTTCGGATACAGGATGCCGTAATATTCAGAGCCGAAGTTCTCCTTGTCGATGATCCCCGTCAATTTCTGATCCGGATTGTTCTTGATGTATTCATTCACGATGGCGATATCCGCTACCACCGCATCCGCTCCACCGCTATTCAGTTCCATCAGGGCCACCGCGTTGCTGTCGAAACGCTTCAGGTTGCCGTTGTCCACACCCATAATCCCGCTCATCAAATCATCCGCCGTAGTCGCCGCCTGCACAGCAACCTTCTTGTCCTTCAGGTCAAGCGCACTCTTGATATCGCTGCCTTCCTTAACCATGATCATGTTGGTGGATTCAAAATAAGGGATGGAATAATCATAAGTCTCCTTACGTTCGTCCGTAATGGACACCGAAGATAACCCGGCCTGGTATTCCGTGCCCTGCTTCACGCTGGACAGCATGGTATCCCAGCCCGTGTTCGTAACAGTGTAACCGATACCCGCTTCTTCCATGACCGCCTTGATGAAATCAATGTCGAAGCCCTTAATCTTATCGGTGTCCATGTACTCCATCGGCGCATAGCTCGCGTCACTGGCGAACTTGATCGTCTCCCCGCCGGCGCTGCCGCTATCCGCCTTATTGCCGGAGCCGCAGCCTGCCATTGTAAACACCATAAATGCTACCAAAGCTGACACCGCCCATTTCTTTTTCATCCCCATCCGCCAATCCCCCTACTGATTTGTAAGATAACTTAAGGAGATTTTATCAGATTAAAGTGTCAGTGACAATTAACTTTTCACATTTATGTTATGTTATATAACATATTATTGCTGGATTGTAACATTTGATGTTTTTTCCGTCCCGTAATTCGGAAATACGGCAAAATTCCTGCCATACAAACGTTTTTGCATCAAAAAAAGGCACCGCCGGAAGAGGCTCATCCTCCTGGCGGTGCCTGGCTATGCTGCGGTTCCCTAATGGGTTCTAATGGTTTTTACCGCTTGCTTATACTTAAAACGTCAAATCTCCGTCATACGAAGCGATCATCCGGTACAGCTCCGGCCGCCGGTCGCGGAAGATTCCCCACTCAATCCGGCCAACCTCCAGTGCGTCAAGATCGAATTCGCTGACCAGTACGGTCTGCTCATCCCGCCCGGCTTCAACAATCTTGTTGCCCTGCGGGCCAGCGATAAATGAAGAGCCGTAGAAGTTAATGCTGGACTCCTCATCGGTTTCTTCTCCGATCCGGTTCGAGGCTACGACAGGAATCAGATTCGCCGCCGCATGGCCCAGCATGCAGGTCTGCCAGTGGTCTTTGGAATCAATTGAGCCATCCTGCGGCTCCGAACCAATGGCCGTTGGGTAGAACAGAATTTCCGCACCCATCAAGCTCATTACCCGCGCTGCCTCCGGATACCATTGATCCCAGCACACACCTACGCCGATTTTGGCATAGCGGGTGTTCCACACCTTAAATCCGGTATCCCCGGGATTGAAGTAGAACTTCTCTTCATAGCCTGGGCCATCCGGGATATGGCTTTTGCGGTACTTGCCCAGCACCGTGCCATCGGCATCAATCACGGCCAAGGAGTTGTAACGGGCATAGTTTTTCTTTTCATAAAAGCTGATCGGCAGCACCACTTGCAGCTCCTTGGCGATGGCCTTGAAATGGTTCACCGCTTTGTTGTGCTCAAGCTCAGTGGCATAAGCATAATAATCGGATTTCTCCTTCTGGCAGAAATACGGGGTTTCAAACAGCTCCTGCAGCAGAATAATCTGCGCACCTTGGGCTGCAGCTTCTCTAACCAGTGTTTCCGCCTTGCGGATATTCTCATCAATGTCGCCCGAGCAGCTCATTTGCGTCGCGGCTACTTTTACGTTTCTCACAGTTCTGTCCTCCTTGCATAAATAGATGATCTCCCGGCAGGCATCTGCTGGGTGGTGCAGTGTACATTGCCGCCTTCACCAATCACGGCCATTCCGTCCACTGTGCGGATTCTGCGGTCCGGGAACAGTGCAGCAAGCTTCTCTTCGGCAAGCGCATCCGTCTCAGCGGCGGTGCCGCCGAACACCGGCAGGATAATCCCGCCGTTCACAAAATAAAAATTCAAATAGCTGAGCGTCAGACGGCTGCCGTCATAGTCGGTACGAGGCGGCTGCTGGATGGTGACAATCTCCAGCTTCCGGCCTTTGGCATCCACGGCATTCTCCAGAATGCGTAAATTCTCCCGTGTAATCTCATAATTCTCGTCCTGCGGGTCATCGCAGACCTGGATAATCACCTTGCCAGGTGCAGCGAAGCAGGCAATATTGTCAACATGACCATCCGTTTCATCCCCGCTTAGGCCGCGTTTCAGCCAAATGATGGTCTCTGTGCCCGTATATTTCCGCACGTATTCTTCAATTTCTTCCCGGTCCAGCTCCGGGTTGCGGTTCTTGTTCAGCAGGCATTCCTCGGTGGTAATGAGCGTACCTTCACCGTCCGTATGGATTGAGCCGCCTTCCATGACCAGCGGAGCATCGTAACGGGTCACCTGGACCTGCTCGAGAATCTGCGGAGCCACCTCATCATCAAGATCCCAAGGCGAATATTTGCCGCCCCAGGCATTGAATTTCCAGTTCACTCCTGCAAGAGCGCCATCCGCACCCTTCACAAAGGTCGGGCCGTTGTCACGCAGCCAGGCATCATTATGCCGGATCGGCAGCAATGTAACGTTGTCTCCCAGAGCCAGCTTCTCTATCTGCTCCAGCTCTTCGGGATTGACTACCACGGTTACCGGCTCGAACTCGGCAATGGCCCGGATAATCTCGGCATAGCCGGCGCTCACCGCTTCATAATTATCCGGAAACACCATGGAAGCCTGAACTGGCCAGGAAATAAACGTGCGTTCATGTTCGCCCCATTCCGGCGGCATTGTATAGTTTAAATCTTTGGGATACATTCTTATAATTACCTCTGCTATTCATATTTGGAGCGGGAAAGCTGTCCCGGAAAAGCTCCTTACCCATCATACAATAATATAGGGATGCGCTCAATTGCCGGACAAGCAAATCCCCCTGGGAAAATCCAGGGGGATTAGGGCCAGCTATTTTTACAGGTGGATCTGCTTCACAATTTTTCCGGCAAAATCCTTGATGATGAATTCTCCATTCTCCAGGATCGCGTAGGAGTTGGGATTATTCTCTTTTGGCAGCGAGATTGAGCCGGGATTTAGTACCGTGATGCCTTCTCTGACCTCAGCTACCGGGAGGTGGGTATGCCCCTGAATAAAAACATCGCCCGGCGCAAGCGGAGGCAGATTGTCGATGCTGAAGCCATGCCCGTGGGTGGCATAGATCTTCCGGCCTTCATGAAGGATCAGCACATAGTCGCCCATCATCGGGAACTGCAGCAGCATCTGATCGACCTCGGCGTCACAGTTGCCGCGCACGGCCACCAGCGATTTGCCATAGGCATTCAGCCTGGCGGCGACTCCCTGGGGATCATAACCATCCGGCAGCGGATTCCTTGGCCCGTGGTACAGGAAGTCGCCCAGCACAACAAGCGTATGCGGCTGCTCCTCCTCCGCCTTCGCCAAAGCCTGCTCCAGCCAATGCAGCGATCCGTGAATATCCGAAATGAACATCAGTTTCATGATACATTCTCCTTTTATGTGGTCTATGTATCTATTTATCTTAACCTGCAAGGGACCGGAAACGCAAAGCAGACGCCCCGCAGGGCGTCCTGAACCTCAGGTTCTTATCCAGCATGGCTTAAGGCAGATTCGAGGAACCCGTGAGGAACCGGTCCACTTCCCGTGCTGCCTGCCGCCCTTCATTAATCGCCCACACCACAAGGCTCTGGCCGCGCCGTATATCCCCTGCGGCAAATACGCCTTCCACATTAGTTGCCTGTGTTCCAAACTCAGCTTTGGCGTTGGAGCGCTCATCACGCTCTACTCCAAGCTGGCCGAGCACAGTCTCTTCCGGTCCGGTGAATCCCAGGGCGAGCAGCACAAGCTGCGCCTTGATGACTTCTTCACTGCCCGGAACCTCAACCGGCACCATCCGGCCCTGCTCATTCCGGCTCCATTCAATACGCACAGTATGCAGCTCCTGCACATGTCCGCCGTCGTCTCCAACAAAACGTTTCGTGTTCACAAGATACCGGCGCGGATCTTCCTGATACAGCGAAGCCGCTTCCTGCTGGCCATAATCGACCTTCAACACCTTCGGCCATTCCGGCCAAGGGTTACCCGCCTGGCGGGTAAGCGGAGACTGCGGCATAATCTCCAGCTGGATCACACTGCGGCAGCCGTGGCGGATGGAAGTCGCCACACAGTCTGTGCCTGTATCCCCGCCGCCAATGACGACCACATCTTTGCCGGCCGCCGAGATGTACTCGCCGTCTGCGAGACCGGAGTCGAGCAGACTCTTAGTATTCAGTGTCAGGAACTCCATCGCCTGATGAATGCCCCGCAGCCCGCGCCCTTCCAGTGCCAGATCACGCGCCTGCGTGGAGCCGCCGCAGAGCACCACTGCATCATGTTCCTCCTTCAGCTGTGATGCGGCAATATCTCTGCCGATCTCGGTACGGGTAACAAAGGTAATGCCTTCTGCTGCCAGCAGATCCACGCGGCGCTGTACAGTCTTTTTGTCGAGCTTCATGTTCGGGATTCCGTAAGTCAGCAGGCCGCCGATGCGGTCTGCACGTTCATATACGGTGACACTGTGTCCTGCCTTGTTCAGCTGTGCGGCACAAGCAAGGCCTGCCGGGCCGGAGCCGACGATCGCAATCTTTTTGCCCGTACGGGTGAGCGGCGGCTGGGGAACGATCCACCCTTCCTCAAAACCTCTGTCCACTATGGCTTTCTCAATGGATTTGATGGTGACCGGCTTGCCGTTCATGCCCACGGTACATGCACCTTCGCAGGGCGCAGGGCAGACACGTCCGGTAAACTCCGGAAAGTTATTGGTCTTGTGCAGCCGTTTCAGGGCTACCTCCCAGTTACCGCGGTAAACCATATCATTCCATTCCGGAATAAGATTGTGCAGCGGACAGCCGGAAGCCATCCCCGAGAGCAGCCGCCCCACATGGCAGAACGGCGTACCGCAATCCATGCAGCGCGCGCCCTGCTCCCGGAGCTTCTCCTCATCCATCGGCTGTGCAAATTCATTCCAGTTCTTGATCCGCTCCAAAGGCTCGCACTCCGCAGGAGTCTGCCGCTGATATTCGAGAAATCCTGTTGCTTTACCCATCCCTGTCATCCTCCGAGTCTCTCTGATTGGCCGCCGTATATTAAAGGGCGGCATTCTTGCCCCATTCGGCTCCAAAAAGACAGTTACTCTCTGTCACCGACTGATCATTTGTCACTGTAAAGCAGCAAAGCAAAAAGCTGTGACAAGGCGGGTTTCCGCCTGAAATGACTTCATATTATCATCTATCCTCTATAGCCTAAATGAGTAATGTCACATTTTTTAAATAAAATTCCGGGGATGGGCAACGCTATTTTAATAGACTATTGTTCCTTTGCTGCATGATAAATGGAATTGAGCACACCCAGCAGAATTGAGGTAACCGGGAACACCACACAGTTGACATCCCAGCTTCCAAAAACAAACCCGCTGATCAGGAGAGTGACGACGGCCAGCGGCCGGATAATGGCTGCGGCGTAGCCCATGACCCGGTTCTTCTTTTACTTTTCCCGGGTATACTCGCCCTCCTTAAGCAGAAAGCTGAAGCTCTCCTTGATGGTCCCATAGTAAATGAACAGAAAAACAGCCACAGCAATCAGTGAGAGTAAAAGCACCACGCCATACCCGGAAGAATCGTTATTGATGAGAGACCCCGCAATGACCGGAACGGGACTTAATACACACAGGCATACGCCCATCACCAGGGACAAAGTATACGTCGAGGCATAAGCACTGCTGCGCTGCTGAATCTCGGACCGCAAATGATGCGGCAGGTTAAAGCCTTTGTGCAAATACTTATAATTTTCCAGCATCATGCCGCTGAATATGAATAGCCCAACCGCCAAAGCCACCAGTATAAGCAAAGCCACCACACCTAAGATTCCAGCAGCATCTTCCGAGAGGATTCCTTGTAGAAAGCCGGTCTCAGCCAGGACATCGAGCAGAATCAGCAGCGCAGGCCCTATGAGGCACAGCATCACACCAATCCCTATCATGAACCCCGCTTTCTTCTTGGCAACCATGTAGTCCCAGGTATCCTCCGGTGCCAGCACAGGAAGATTGTCTTCCTCGCCTTCAACCGCAATATCCAGCTCTTCCATCAGTTCATCAATGTTGCCGAACTCGGAGATCACGATGCCAACGGCCTCATTTTCGGTTTTGCCTTCTTCTTTCAGCTCACGGTACTTCTCTTCCATGCTCGCCAGCAAGTCCTGCTTGACCCCTTCTATCTGCGAGGTCTTAGGCAGAGCGGCAAACATATTGTTCAAATAACCGATGATGGTGTCCATTCCTGATCACAGCTCCTTAATGAATTTGTTTACAACTTCCTGGGTAATCAGCCACTCGGCACATTTCTCATGGTAATAGGCCAGCCCCTCCGGAGTGATGCGGTAGTAGGTGCGACGCTTCCCCTGTGTCTCATCCTTATAAAAAGAGCAGATGTACCCATTCTTCTCCAGCCGGGTAAACGCTGAATAAAGGGTGGTTTCCTTCATAATATATTTCTCATCCGACAGCTTCCTGATATTCTTGGCGATCTCGTAACCATAGGATTCTCCGTCCAATAGCATGTATAAAATAAATGTATCGTTGTATCCGCGGATCACATCGCTGCTGATCAATGATCTTCCTCCTTACTTCACCTGTCGTACTACATCTGTCGTAGTAATTGCATTGTAGCATAATTACTACGACAGGTGTAGTATTAATTTTGGAAAAATGAGCCTGTTTTTTTCTTGAACAAAAAAGCTACACTGCTCATCACGGGACAGCGTAGCCTTTATGGATTTTAGGTTTAGGTTGCCTGGGTACTCTGTAGCCTACCCTTGCCAAAGTGAAGCGATCTTCTCCCAGCCCTTCCTGATTGGATCGGCAGATCGGCGCAACTCCAAGTGGAAAAAGGTTAACTAATTTGCCCCGGCACCCTGTTCTCCAAAGATTAAGTGGAAAAAGGTACACTAATTCAGCTCATTTTCCCCCTGACAAGGTAATAGGGTCCAATTAAGTTCCCTTTTTCCACTTCAATCTCACAATTGTTGATTTTGGGGAGAAATAAGTTCCCTTTTTCCCACTAGCGCTTGCGAAAAAGGCGGTGAGCAAGCGCTTGTGGGAAAAAGGATAACTAATCCGATCGATTCGCACCCTTACTGGTGATTTTGCTTAACTTCCCCGCTCCGTTAAATGATTCTATCGCTCCTCATTCATGTATAATTACCTATACAGCAAAAAATACAGCAAAAAAAGACTGTCCCGTAGGCAGATGACTCTACCCTTAAGACAGTCTTTATATTCTTCAATGACGTGATTCTGGCCTTCGTCCGGCTAAGCCTGAACAGCGAGTACAACCATCCCTATACCCTTAACAGTCAGCCGCCCGTCTGTCTGGAGCACCGCCAGCTCTTCGCCCAGCAGCGGCTCCCAACCTCCCAGCGGCGGCAGCGCAAGCGTTGACCCCTTCGGATTGGTATTGTAGACAACGTACAGATGCTGCGCCTCATCGCCACCGGCATGCTCCCGCAGGGTATAAGCTATAGCACCCGCCGGCGCCTTCTCAAAAAACAGCTTCGCGCGGATTTCTTCTGCACTGCGCAGCCGGAAGGCAGGATGTGCCCGGCGCAGCGTGATGAGCTTTTTCATGTAAGCAACATCGTCCGCATACGCGGCACAGCGCTCCCAGTCCAGCCAATTGATCTCGACCGGTGACCTGAAGCTGTTCTCCACCCCATCTTTGGTGCGCAGAAATTCCTGTCCGGCATGAATAAATGGAATTCCCTGGCTTGTCAGGACCATGGCGGAAGCCAGACGGTGCATCGCACGGTGCTGTTCGTTGCTGGCCTTAGGGGAGGACAAGACAATTTTATCCCACAGGGTATGGTTGTCATGGCACTCCATATAGTTCACGCATTGCTGGGGTTCATCGGCAAATTGGCCGGTTGTCTGTCCGTACACCACTCCCCCGGTAATTCCTGTCTTTACCGCCTGCTCCAGTCCCGATCTGCCGCCGATAAAGCCGGGGTCATCCGGCAGGAAAATGTTGCCCTTCACCGCATCACGGTAACCATCGTTGAATTGTCCAATCCCCGGCAGTGCATCCGCATTGCTCTGATTAGCCAGCCGTTCCATGGCAAGCTCGGTCTCCATGATCCAACCCTCGCCAATTGTCATGATCGAAGGGTCGATTTCATCCAGCCGTCTGCGGACTTCCGCCATTGTATCAATATCAATCAGGCCCATCAGATCAAAACGGAAACCGTCCAAATGATATTCTTTGGCCCAGTAAAGCACCGAATCCACAATAAAACGGGACATCATTATACGCTCTGAAGCCGTATCGTTGCCGCAGCCTGAGCCGTTGGAGAGACTGCCATCCCGCTTATAGCGCAGATAATAGCCGGGAACGAGTTTGGTGAAATTCACACGGTACCCGTCATAGACATGGTTGTAGACCACATCCATGATAACGCGCAGACCCCGGTCATGGAGCGCCTGGATCATGGTTTTGAGCTCGGTAATGCGCAGGCCCGGCAGATAGGGGTCTGTTGCATAGGAACCCTCCGGCGCGTTGAAATTCTTCGGATCATAGCCCCAGTTAAAGTGCGGCTGATCTAGCTTGGTCTCATCCACACTCTCTGTGGAGTAGTCGTAGATCGGCAGCAGCTGGATATGCGTCACCCCAAGATCAGCGATATGATCCAGTCCGGTCAGTATCCCCCCCGGACCCCGTGTTCCGCTTTCGGCGAGACCCAGATATTGTCCTTTGTGGGCAATCCCGCTGGCCGGATGAATGGACAAATCCCGCAGATGAAGCTCATAAATAACCGCGTCCACTGGATGAGCCAAAGGCGGAGTATCTGAAGGCAGCTTATCCTCAGCCCACCGCTCCGGGTCCGTTTTGCGCAGATCAATAATCGCCGCTCTATCCCCATTTACACCGACAGCCCGGGCATAAGGGTCTGCCGCCTCATTCCACTGCTCTCCGATACGCACGCGGTAGGTATACAGCTTGCCCTCCAGATCACCGGAAACCGTCAGTCTCCAGGTCCCCCGCACCTCGCGGACCATAGGCAGGCGGCGGCCGACAGTCTGCTCCCAGGAGTCATACAGCACAACCTCCGCCTCCTGGGCCGTAGGCGCCCACAGACAAAATGCTGAGCAGGCCGGTGTATAAGCGAGGCCAAGGTCATCTCCGTCATAGCTGAACAGCTTGTCAAAATCCTGGTCGAATACAGAAACCCCGCTGGTAGCTGCAGGATCTCCAAAGTAGATAGGTTCTTCCATTTCCCTTTGTACTGACATCCAAATATTCCCCTTTTCCCCTTATTAATTGGATATTATACCCTGATCAACAAGTTTGTGCAAACGTTTGTACTTAGAGGTCTATATGCAAAGCTACCATGGTGAGAATGCTCCGATTGGGCAAATAAGGAATCCGGCGTTCCCGGCCAGGGGTAAACCCTCCATTCTTATGGCGTATGCCATTATCCTGGACAATCAGCACGGGTCCCGCTGCCGCATCTGTCATATCGTAACCGGTCCCCAGCACCCAATGATAATCATACGCATAGCTCCCCCTCCAGCGGAGGCTGAACCATTTGTCGAACATCACCGCTACCGGGCGCTTCGCGTCAATCTCGGCTTGGTACCTCTGCATATGATTAAAAAGGGATACCGAAAACGGCTTGCGGTGTTCACGCGGAAGAGCAGCTCCCAGGTAACCCTGCAGCCCTTTGACAAAACCGCGTGCACTCATCCCCCACGGCTTCCCCCCGTGATGACTGTATATATAATTGATATGCGCCGCTTTGGAGTGGAAATGACCTGCTCCAGGAATTAAGCTGCAGCCTCTCCGCGTGTGCCAATATTCCATTAAGGCGGCTATGGTCGCCGGGCCGCAGGCAGAGCCGGGCGAGGATACGCCCGGTTCCCACTGCGTGTACGGCTCCACATCCAGCCGAATTTCGGGATGTTCCTCTCTCATAGCGATATCTTTTCCATCCGCTCCCGGAGTATCCGTTCGATGTCGGAGGAGAGAAACGGCTTGCTCATGAAGTCTTCCATGCCTGCAGCCAGGCACCGCTCCCGGTCCTCCGGCCTCGCATATGCGGTTACCGCAACGATGAACGGCTGGTGGCTCACCGGTGCCTGCTCCCTGATTCTGGCAGCCGCTGTCAGCCCGCTCATCACCGGCATTTGCACATCCATGAACACCAGATCATAAGGCTGCCCGAGGACAGCCTGCAGCGCCTGCTGGCCGTTCTCCGCAAGATCCGCCCGATACCCCCGCTTTTCCAGCATCGTCAGTATAAGCTTCTGATTAACGGGATGGTCCTCCGCGACCAGAATCCGCAGAGGCCCATACTTCGCTTCAGGCAGCCCCGGGGGCAGTTCTCCGGCAGGCAATAAACCACCGCCCCCTACCTGTTCCAGATGTTTCCCGCCCGCACAGGCAGCAGTATTTGCACCGCTATCCGGCGTATTTAAAACTTGTGGCGGCTCATGATCCTCCGCCCCGTTCTCTTCCCATTCCCTGCCGGAGACGATGGGAAGCGTAAAGTAGAAATTCGATCCTTTTCCTTCTACGCTCTCCATCCCGATCGCACCGCCCATAAGCTCGACAAGGCGTTTGCAGATCGCAAGCCCCAGACCTGTCCCCCCATACTTGCGGTTAATCGACGGATGCAGCTGGGAGAAGGACTGGAAGAGCAGCGGCTGCTTTTCGGAGGGAATACCGATTCCGGTATCCTGCACACTGAACTTCAGGCTGAACTTCTTCGCATTCGGGCAAAATTCTGTTTCTACGCCAATAGAGACTTGTCCTTCCTCGGTAAACTTGACGGCATTGCTCACCAAATTAACGAGTATCTGACGCAAACGGTCCGCATCGCCCATAATCAGCTCCGGTACATCTTCCGCTATGCGGCTGGACAACAGGACATTTTTTTCCTTGGCTTTGGGTGAGAACAGCTCGGTTACAATGCCCATCACCGACTCCACACTGACCAGCTCATGCATAAGGGTCATTTTACCGGCTTCGATTTTACTGAAATCCAGAATCTCATTGAGAATATACAGCAGGGAAGAGCTGCTCTGGCTGATGATCTCCGCATAACCGCGCTGCTCCTCATTAAGGTCCGTTTCAGCCAGTAAATCCGTCATGCCGATAATCCCGTTCATCGGGGTCCGCAACTCGTGGCTCATCACCGCCAGAAACTCCGATTTGGCCTGGTCCGCCTTCTCGGCAGACTCTTTGGCACGGATAATTTCCTGTTCGTCGGTAATATCCCGGAATACCACAACTGCACCTTTGCGCTCTCCTTTGTCAAACAGAGGTGTTGCCTGATATTCAGCAAGAAAACTTGACCCGTCTTTGCGCCACAACACCGCATCCATGCTCCGCTGGGACTCTCCGGCCTGAATAACCCGGAGCAGGGGAGAAGCCTCCGTCCGGTAATGAACAGCGTCAGACGCCGTTTGCCGGATATGGTTCAGATAGGAGCGGCCCATGATTTCGTCTTGCTCAAAACCCAGCATATATGCACCAGCCGGATTGATGAACGTGATCCTTCCCTCGGTATCCAGTCCGAATATGCCTTCAGACACCGCATTCAGAATCAGTGTGTATTCATTGCTCAGCTTCTCGATCTGCTCGGTATACCTGATGCGCTCCGTGATGTCGCGGGAAATCCCATACACCCCTACTACCTGCCTGTCTACGATGATTGGAATGTTGAGGGTATTAATTTCGACCAGATGTCCATCCTTATGGATCAGTGTCAGATCATAGCTCTGCGGCTCCCCCTGGCTGGCCAGTCTGAAATGATGCAGGGTCTTCTCAATGTCCTTCTCATGCACAATGGGTCCAAAATACATGCCGATCAGCTCATCAAGAGTATACCCTGTCAGTTCCTCCAGATTGGCATTGGCCGTCAAATATTCCCCGTTCAGATTCATGGAGTAGACTGCTGACGGATTATATTCGAAAAGGGACTTGTAGCGCTGCTCGCTTTCTCTAAGCTGCTGCTCCATCTGACGCCGCTCGGTAATATCCTGCATCATGCCGATAAGCTGCACCGGCTTGCCGTCAGGGCCGCGCATGACATCCCACTGAATGTGTACTGTAAGCAACGCAGTGTCAGGAAGAACCAGACGGTAGGCGGATTCACCGGATTCCCCCTTTTTCACCGCCCGTTCAACTTCCGCTTTCAGCAGCTCCAGGTCGTCCGGATGAACCAAAGACAAGAAGGTTTCGTATTTTACATCCGTCCCTGTGCTATAGTGCAGCATACGCTGCAGCTCTTCCGAAAACACCAATGTGCCTTTGGACAAATCCCAAACCCATGAACCAATCTTCGCCACACGCTGGGCGGCAGCCAGAGCCTCCTCGTTCTGCTTACGGCTGGTCACATTGCGCCCGATACCCATGATCCGCACGATTTCATTATTTTCATCATGGATTACATGAAAGGAAGTCTCGAACCACAAATAATGTCCGTCTTTATGGCGCAGCCGCCGGATATAGGTTTTGCTCTCCAGCAGCCCCTGGGACTGGTCCATCCCTTCAATATCATCAGGATGGTAGAACTCCAGCCTGTTCCTGCCAACCATCTCCTCCGGCGCAAAGCCAATCTGCAGCTGTGAGGAAGGAGATATGAAGCTCAGCGTCCCATCAGGCAGGGTGAAGGAAATCATCGTCTGGTCATCTTTTATAAATAAATCATACAAATCACGGCTGTCCACGGTCAGCTGATCGGCGATTTTGCGGTCGGTAATATCCTGGGCATAGACAATAATATGGGAACCAGCTTGTCCCGCCGGAGCCTTCACACACGTAAGCAGGAGCCACACCGTGCGGCCGGAGCGGGTTAGAAGTTTCTTCTCTTTGACCAGAGAGCGCTCCGCAGAGGAGTCAAGCTCGCCGATAATAAGATCTATGTCCATCTGCTGAATTTCCTCCTGCTGGGCAACAGTGTTGTGCAGCAACCCGCCGGCCAGAAACTCCTGTTCACTGCAGCCGATCGTGTGGCAAAAAGCGGGATTCACCTTCAGCCACTTGCCCTCTGGAGACAGCACTCCCGTTCCAAGCGGAGACATCAGGAATGCATAATCCAGAAGCTCCCTGTTATTCTCATCCAATTCAGCCAGGCCTCCTTCATCACGAGCCGCTGCTTTTGCAGACTCTCTGTTATCCTATTACCCCAGTATACGCTAAGAGAAGTGCGGAAAGAAATGAACAGGCCTGTTTCAAACCAGAAAAATCTAAAATTGAAAATATTGACGGATATAGGAGATTCATCTATAGTTTAGATACATATTTTATTCGTGTCCTGTTACGCTGGAAGCACCCGTAATGAAGGCTTATTAGCCTTTGCTGCGGGTGCTTTTTTGTCTTTTTATGCAGGTCTGCGGATGTTAAAAAAGGAGGAGAACGATGACTACCCTTAAGAATTCTGTTCTGACACTTTTATCGCTTTTGCTTCTAATGCTGCCGCTGGCAGGCAAGGCGGCTGCTTCCGGGACGGAGCTGACCCCTTCAATCCAGGCCGCCTTTGATTTGACAGCTGCTGTTGCAGATTCATCCTCAAGAAGCCAGCTGAACAGCCAGTATAGTGAGCTATCCGTATTATCAGCACAATATAACAGCAGAGAGGAACAAATCCGGAAGCTTCATGAGAGTAATGCGCAGTCACTCCTAACGGTGAAAGAGAAGATCAAGAATATTGATCAGGACACCGTGGCCCGGCTTACCGCTGCAGCTGCCAGCACCAAGGCGCGGTACCAGCCGCTGTTCGACCAATACAGCGCGCTTAACAAGCGTATATCCCTGCTTAGGGGAATGCGGGACAAGTCCTTGAATTCCGTGCTGCGCGCCCAGTCCGATGCCATGAAAATTCTCGTCCAGATGGCCCGTCAGGACATCCGCGACCAAGAGGCCCGGCTGAAAGCCGCCAAAGAGGCCCGGGCCAAGAAAATAGCTGCGGCACGCAAGACTCTTGCCGGGATCGACAGTCCGCAGACGTCGATCAAATCCCAGAAAAGTGTGATCTCTTCCCTGAACAAGCGCTTGTCTGCAGATTGGAGCGACTTCAAATCGGCCATCCGCAAACAAAACCCTTCCTTGACCAGCCTGTCCCTGAATTCATTGCTCTCCGGCCACCGGCAAATTGCAGCCAGCAAGCAAAGGATCATCGAACTGGAACAAAAGATTGCCGGTGTAATCACTGCAGCTTCGAAGCAAATCACCTGATCCTGCTCATCAATGTGTCTTCCCCCTGCTTGGCGGCATATGTTAGGTAAGAGGCTACAGCTATGGGGTGAGGAGGCATATACCTATGCATATCTGCATGATTGCACCGGAGCAGTATCCGGTGCCGGGAGACGGCTCTGTGGAAATCTGCATCTGGGCGATTGCCAGAAAGCTGGCCCGGCGGCATAAAGTAACTATCGTGAGCAGAAAGGCTCCCGGACTTCCTGACACCGATGAACAAGAGCAGGTGCGTATCGTCCGCCTGGTCTCAGGCACGCCTGCACGTTATCTTGCATCCGTCCTGGACTATCTTGAAACAGAACATTTCGATGTGATACAAGTCGATAACCGGCCGCTCCTGATGTCCTCCGTCAAGCGCCGGCATCCATATACGCCTGTTATCCTGTTCCTTCATTCCCTGACTTTTGTGCCTGCTGAATCGAGAATTGCACGCAGCCTGGCGAGAGCTAATCTCATTGCTGTCAACAGCCGCTCCCTGCAGCGCAGGCTTGCCCGCCGCTTTCCCGGCCTGGGCGGAATCATCCGTGTCGTGCCGCTCGGCGCCGATTTAAGCCGGTTCTCTCCGGCAGAGCTGCCGGAGAAGCAGCAAATGCGAAGGCTGTACCGCCTGTCTCCGGTGTTTACTGTGCTGTTCGTCGGCCGGGTCATTCCGCGCAAAGGCGTTCCTGTGCTGATTAGAGCCATGCGCCTGCTTCATAAACGCTTGCCGGCCCAGCTGATTATCGCCGGCCACGGCAAGCCGCCGTATATCCGGCAGCTTAAGGCCATGGCCCGGCGTCTGGGAGTCCGGGCTGTTTTTATCGGCAGGATCGCTCATGAAGATATTCACGATCTGTACCATGCGGCAGATGTCTTTGTCTGCCCGTCCCAGCGGCATGAATCCTTCGGGCTGGTCAATGTAGAGGCCATGGCCTCCGGACTGCCCGTCATTGCCTCGAACAACGGCGGCATCCGGGAGATTATTGTATCGGGCCATAATGGATATCTGGTGCAGCGGTACCGCGAAGCGTCACCGTTCGCCAAAGCCCTGCTGCAGCTCGGCCGCGAGCCGCAGCTTGCAGCCAGAATCGGACTGCAGGGAAGGAGGGACGCACTGCAGAATTTCGGTTGGCAGCATACAGCAGCGGCGCTGGAAGAGCTGTACCGTTTTCTTTTGCTGAATTAGCGGAATGCTATGCTGTTATCCGCTTCTGTGCTATGCGACACAATGTACAATGAAATTTGTGACCATATTCGCAGGAACCAACTACAGTTAATATTATACTCGAATTGTAAGCGTTGCCATTAAGCAAACAGATCACCACTAAGGCCACCCAGACATTGGCAACCCCCTACAACACATTATTCGCTGTAGAAAGGGTGCATCGTTATGTTAATGATCAAAGCTATAGTTAGACCCGAGAAAGCGGATGCGGTTATGGCTGAACTGCTGCTTGCCGGCTTTCCTTCCATCAGCAAGATGGATCTGCTCGGCCGCGGCAAACAAAAGGGAATCCAGGTCGGAACCAATCATTATAATCAAATCTCCAAAAAACTGCTGATGATTGTCATCAATGACGACGAGAAGGAAGATGTCATCAGCATTATTATGAGAACGGCAAGAACCGGTGAGCAGGGTTCCTTCGGTGACGGCAAAATCTTCGTGCTGCCTGTGCAGGAAGCCTACACGATCAGCAACGGTAAAAGCCAGCTGTAGAGCTCCTATCCATATTTGAAATGTAACTAGAAACGGCTGCATTGTCCTTCCGTGGACAGCGCAGCCGTTTTGAATTTTTGGGTCTCCTGAACCCGCTTTCCCGCAAGCTTTAGGTGGAAAAAGGATCACCAATTCGGCAAATTATCATCCTTACCGTCAAATTTGCCTAAATTAACTCTACTTTTTCCCACTATCCCCTCTACAAGTACGTTTTCGGGTCCATTTAAATGGACTAATTCCACTTCGCTTCCCTGCAGTTGCTTACGATTCCATCCTTACCGTCTTCAAAGCAGCAACCCGGCCTCAGAATCTCTGACCCCAGAGGTGCATCTTGCTGTTTCCAGGTTGCCGCTGCTTTTATGTTCAAAACAACTGGATTACTGTAAGCACCAGACCTACGACAAAACCGCATACCGCACCGTTGACCCGGATCCACTGCAGATCCTTGCCCACTTTATCCTCCAGCATATTTACCAGACTGGCATCATCCATCAGATCCAGGTTCTCCTTGACCAGAAGCCCCACCCGGTAATGGTTGGCTTCGACGAAGCTGATCAGAGAAGCACGGATGCGTTCTTCCCATTCCTGTATCCACTGCTGTTCCTTACCGATACGGCGGGCCAGCATGGCATACAGTCCAAACAGCTTGCGTCCGCCCGCAGACCGCTCTTCTTCAAGCCAGGCAACCGCCCTGCCCCGGAAATGCTCAAGCTGCTCCCGCAGGAACGACGCAGCAGCTTCACTCTGAAGCTCGTTCAGCCCCCACTCCTTAATGGCAGCGATCCGCGCCTCGTCATTCACTGTCTGGAAGATGGCTACACGGATTTCCCGGATAATCTCCTCGCGGTAAGGGCTGTCTTCGCTGCGGAAATCGTTGATCCCGGATTGCACCATGCCTTGCAGCATCCCCCCCAGCATCTCGGCATCCACAAAACCGACAAAAGCCTGAAAAGCCATCCCCTTCAAGCCGCCGAGCTTCACCTCGGCAAGCTTCTCACTGGCGATCTTACCCAGCATAGCCCGGGTCTCGGGACGTTCCACCCAGCCAGAGATCCCTTCGAGCGCGAAATCCAGAGCCGCGACATCCTTTCCGTCATTCATAAGCTTGGTGACGATGGTATCCACAGCCGTTCCAAGCTTGGCTTCCCGGATATAGCCGGCTGCAGCTGACTGGATATAAGGTACCGCCTGTTCCACCGGCAGCTTTTGCACGAAGGCGCTGACCTGTTCCAGCATTTCGGCTCTCGCTTTTTTGCGGGCAAATAGTCGTGTCAGCATGGTGCTGCCCAGCGACACTATACGGATTTTGCGCAGCTTGTTTTCAATACTTGCCTTGTTCAGCAGCTCGTTCTCCATCGCGGAGATCAGGGACTGAATAATTTTGTCCCGGTTCTTCAAGAGCAGGGAGGTATGCGGAATCGGCAGACCCAGCGGGTGGCGGAACAACGCAGTCACGGCGAACCAGTCCGCAATCCCCCCGACCAGTCCGGCCTCAAAGCCTCCCCTCAGCAGAACAACAGCCAGATTTTCCGGCAAAAATAGTGTAATGAGAAAGCCGCAGGCCATAATCGCCAGCGAAATCGTAGCTAAATTTCTGGATTTCAATCACAGTTCCCCCTAAAAGTATTGTGAGCATGGCTTCCTGATGCTGTTGACATGATTAGATGTATACTAAGTGGTCCGCCTTATATTGTACCACGACGGAACTCTTTTCTGAAAATCCTCGCCCTCTCGCTCAGCAGGCAGCCGGAAAATCAGAGTACCCTCATGGAAATGGATTTTTAATTTTCAGAGAATTAATGATAAGATACAAGCAATAATTTCATCGCCCATAAAAAGAACAGCCCCAGAAAAGAAAAGGAGAAAATCAACATGCTGATTGCACTCGATATGGACGGAACGCTGCTCAACGGGGAGGGCAAGATCAGCCCGGAGAACCGCGAGGCTATTGTGCACGCCCAGAGCCTGGGCCACATCGTGATTATCGCTACAGGCCGCTCTTACATGGATGCGGAACGGCAGCTCCGGTTGGTGGATCTGGAATGCCCTGTGGTCAGTCTGAACGGAGCGGTAGTGACGCTGCCTGACCGGACGCTGGCAGCAAGCAAGCCGCTCAATAAGGAGGATATCATTCCGGCTTTACGCTGGATGAGCGAAATTCCTGAACTGTATTACGAGGTGTACACTGAAGATAACGTATATGTGGAGCTCGACAAGCGGGTGCGGCTGGAGAAGCTGTCCGAGCTTAACGATGAGGATGTTCCCGGGGAGCTCCGCTGGCTGCTAAAAGCTATGATCGCTGAGCAGTTCCAGCAAGCTTCTGTCACCTATGTAGAGAGCATGGAGGAGATTTGGAGCAAAGACGAGTATGTAATCTATAAAACGCTGGCTTTCTCGCTGAACCGGGAGCTGCTGAAGGAAGCCTCCACACGGTTCGCGGCAATTCCCGGGCTGATTATTACTGCCTCGCATGTAAACAATATCGAAATTAACCACAAGGATGCCAATAAAGGCTCAGGTGTGGGAATGCTGGCGGCACATTACGGCATTCCTGCCGAACAAGTGGCTGTTATGGGTGACAGCTATAATGATCTGCCGATGTTTGAAATGGCCGGCTACCGAATTGCCATGGAGAACGCCGCACCGATTCTAAAAGAAACGGCCGACTTTGTAACGGGGAATCATGCGGAGAATGGTGTAGCTGAGGGTCTGCGGCATCTTTTGGAGAAAAGAGAAGGACAGTGAAGAGAAGCTACTAACGTCTGCCTGCTCCAAACTTGATAAAACAATAAATTGCGCCTATATTCACCGCCAGCAGGATCAAAAGGACCCACTGCTGCGTCGTAGTCAGTGCTGTGAGAATTGGAATAAACACAGTCTTCCTCCTTATGAAAAGATTGATATACAGATCAACAAACTGTTTTTTGGGAGCTGTATTGATTAAGCAGATGATCCAAAGCAACAGATTGTTCAATAACCTTGGGATGCGTCAAAAAACCATACTTTTTCAGCGCCTGATATAGCTTCTCCCTGGCGCTTTCTACATGAAGCAGCACCATCTTCTCATTGTTATGCATAGTTCCACCCCCTTCATGTAATATTTTAGTACAAGCTGTCAAAATGCGGAATTTGAATAAAGTGAAAACAGCTGAGTGCCGCTAATGGTAGGGGCAAAAGAAAAGAACCGATCAACTCCGGTTCTTCTAAATATGCTACTTCCTATTGTCGTGAAATGGATACTCCTTACTTAGCCCCCAGCACCATGAGTCATATAACTTTTTGTACAAACTTGTTTGTTCCTGCAATGCTTCTGAGTGGTATTTTTCAAACAACACTACACATTTAACTATATTATAATCGTTTCCCATTTTAACAGATGATTCCAAACTACCCATTAAGTAATTAAATCCATTCTCAAATCTTTCATGTCTCAAGTAATATGTAGCTAATTCAATAAGTAATTATATCCACGTATAATGAAGCATAGTATATAGCCTTCTGATAATCCCCACATTTATCACAAACTAATGACCTCAATAAAGAAGCATATAGAATGTAATAGATAAGCGGGCGCGTTGGTTGCTTCCTCCATCTCCGCCAATATCGTGGGTGCAGGCTCCATTTTGCGACCACCTTTCACAATTAAAACCAATAACTAGAATAATAACCCTATTATTATACAAAATATAACAGCGGTCAATACTCACTACCGCGACTTTTCGAACACTCTGGCGACTCTGCCGGGGGTCAAACAATAGTATGTTAAAATGTTGGTACATTACCGGATTGTAAACCAGACCAACATAGGGGGAATCACAAGTTGAATATGTATCCCGGGATTGCCCAGTTATATCATAACCGTCTGCTGCGGACGGAGCTGGAATGCGAGGCTTTTGATCTGGCGCTGGAGGGGTTGGCCGGAGACACGGAGGATGCGGTGATCCACCAAATCTTCAACGTTTTTGACGACGATACCGAGCAGGAGGACGTTATGTTCGGACTTGTCCATTTCGTGGAAAGCTACCAGATGGAGATGTACCTTACCCAGTTGCTGGAGTCGCTGCCGGACATGCTGGAGAATGCACGCAACTGGGCCATTGTGCTGAACCAGAGAATCCTTGAGGATGACCTCTGCCGCAGAGAGTACGCCGATATCGCTGCCGGCATGACGCCAAGGATCAAGAGATCGCTGGCTTTTCTGCTGGAGGAAATCAAAGAGGACAACCCAAGGCTATACGAGCGCAAGGTCAATGCTATCCTTGGACAATTGAAATGAAGACCGCTCTCCAGCCTGGGGGGAACAAGTCAGCGGAGCTTGAAGGTTTTTACGATTTTTGGCACATCGTCATTCACCATGCTGGACAGGATGCGGATGGGTCTGCCATATCTTTTGTAATCATAGTCATCGCCTTTGGCGTTCAGGAACTCTTCAGGCAGCTCACTGGGAAGCGCATAGGCATAAATCCGCCCATTACGCACAGCCAGCCGGATGATTGGGGACTCATCATAGCCCTCTTCAATCCACTTCTTCAGCGTCATCCGGTACACCAGCAGAGTGAGCGCCGATTCATAAATCTTCCCTTTGTATTTAAAAAGGAAATACACAGCGTACTCCGCATCGTCCAGCCGGGAGCTTCTTCTAACCACTGTGTAGCATTTCCATCTGCGGGGGAGCCTGATGCTGAAGCCATACTTGGAGTTACGGTAGAGCAGTGTTCTGGGCGAACCTGTGCGGGGAACGGAACGGTTCCTTTGTACTGCCAGCTTTCTTGTCCGGGCAATAGGCTTCATCACAATCACACCTTTCCGGGAATGAATTTCAGTACATACGTATAATAGTCAGAATATTCATACACCCAGGAGTGTGACACCAAAAAAATGAGCAGTATTATTTTGATTACGGGACAGCGGCGCGGGCGGGATGGTATAGTATAGATCGGCTAAAATTTAATTTAACCCGCAATGAAACAAACGAAGGTGAATCTGTCCAATGAACAAGCTTTTATTTCACAATATACCGCTCGGGGCTAGCGGCGAACGCATTCCGCAGGCGAAGACCGCCTCTGCCCGGACAAGCCGGGAGATGGTGAAGCCCGGGGACTCCGATGCCGCTTACTTCCGCAGGCTGGAGGAGGGCGGAATTCTGCTCAACTCCCCGCAAATCGCGGCGGTGCGGCATCATCTGGGCCCGCTGCTGACGCTGGCCGGGGCTGGCTCCGGCAAAACCTCGGTACTGATCTGCAGAACCGGGTATTTGCTGTCGGTACGGGGCATCTCCCCAAGCCAGCTGCTGCTGCTGACATTCTCCAACAAAGCGGCGGCGGAAATGCGTGAACGGATTGCCCTGCTGCCAGGCGTCCGCGAGAGCGATGCCGCGCGCCTGCAGGCGCGTACGTTCCATTCTTTTTTTCTCTATTTCCTGCGCCGTCAGGGTCTTCAGCAGGAAATCTTCAATGAGACGCGCCGCCAGCACATTCTGCTGAAGCAAATCATGCGCGAGCTGGGTCTGCCTAAGGATGCCTATCCGCCGGAAACCCTGCTCGCTCTGCTCTCCACCTGCAAGATGAATCTGGGCGAGCCGGAGAAGCTGCCGGAAACCTCAACCGCCGAGAAGGAAATGAAAGCGGTCCTGCTGCTGTATGAACAATGGAAGACCGACAATTTCAAAATCGACTTCGACGATGTGCTGCTGATCGCCTACCGCATGCTCCGGGAGAAGCCTGCGCTTTTGCTGGAGCTGCAGATGAGGTTTCTGTACGTAATGGTCGATGAGTTTCAGGATACCAATGCGCTGCAGTATGAGCTTGTCAAAATGATCGCCCACCCGCAGCATAATCTGATGGTGGTCGGGGACGATGACCAGACGATCTACTCCTTCAACGGAGCCCGCAGCGAGTTCATTCTGGAGTTCGAGAAGCTGTATCCGGGCGCACGGGTCATCACGCTTGATATCAATTACCGTTCCGGCCCCGCGATTGTCGGCCTTGGCAATGGCATTATCCGCCACAATATGCGGAGGCGGCCCAAAACGCTGCAAGCGGCCCAAGGCAGCGGCCGCCAGCCCCGGTACCTGCGCCCGCAGACAGCGGACGAGGAAGCCGAGCAAATCGTGGAGCATATATTGAACGAGGTAGCCAGCGGGGCTAGAGCATACAGCGATTTCGCTCTGCTCTACCGTGCTTCCAGCAGCAACCGGGCTCTGCTGGAGCGGCTGCTCCTCCGCGATGTCCCCTACGTCGATTACGGAGAAGGCCAACTGCTCTACGAGCATTGGCTGATCTCTCCGGTATTGGATCATCTGCGTTTGTCGCTGAACCGGCGAAATTTCGCGGCAATGGAGAATATCCTGCCGACCCTGTATCTGAACCGGGAAAAGGGCATGAACCACATCCGCCGGATGGAGGCCGTTCAGCCTAAGCAGGGCCCGCTGATCCACCTGCTGTCCCTGCCGGGTATGGAGGACTTCAAAAGCGGGAAATTGCGTGAACGCCTGGAGCTGATCCGGGGCCTGATCCGGCTGACACCGGTGCAGGCGATCCGCCAGATCCGCTCAAGCTTCTATGACTATTTCATCGAGGCCAATGATCGGCATCAGGCCACGCTCCACCGGGAAATGCTGAAAGAAATGCTTGATGAGCTGGAAGCCTCGGCAGAACGGTTCGACAGCCTCCCGGTGTTTCTGGAGTTCATCGGTAATGTGACCGAACGCAATGAGCTGAGCCGCCAGCCGGGACTAAAAGAACAGGGGAACCGGGTTGCCCTGATGACAATTCATAAGTCGAAGGGGCTGGAGTTCCCGGTTGTTTTTCTGATCGGGGCGTCAGAAGGCATCCTTCCCCACAGCTCCGCACTGGAAGGCGAGCGGCTGAAGGACCGGAAGACATCCCCTCCGCCAGGTGCACGGGACAGCAAGGTCATTGTAGGCAATACCGCTGGCCCCGCTGCACTTGAAGAGGAGCGGAGGCTGGCTTATGTGGCCGTGACCAGAGCCCGCGAAGAGCTGTTCATCAGCTCCCCGGCACGGCACCGGGGCAAAAAGGCAGAAGTCTCCAGATTTATGCTGTCCGCCTTCCGTTCTGCGGTACCGGCTGCTCCGGCTCCGGCAGCTGCTAACAGAACCCCGGCAGCAGTGCGGCACACTTCCGCCAGGTCCTCCGGGGGAAGAACGCACACTGTCCCCGTCTGGAAGTGCACCGGCAGCAGCTGTCCGGGCTGGACGCGCATGAAGGCAGGCGGAGCCGAGGATCACCTGTCCTCCAAGCCCTGCCCGCTCTGCAGCTCTCCGATGGAGAAGAGCATGAGGGAGGTCCCGGTGTGATCTTGCCGGAGGTAAGCGCGGAGGGACACCGGATGGGATGAGACAGTTACTCTCAATGGACACGTCATTGAAGAGGCCTTCTGGACCTGAAGGAACGATATAACGGCTACTGAGTCCGAAACAACCGGAAAAGCAGACCTTTTCGTAAAATACGGCCTCCCTGCCCGCTTCCCTCCGCACAGTTTAGCGTGGCTCGGAGAACCCTTTATGAGTCCTTTAGTAATCTCAAGTGGAAAAAGGGCAACTAATTTGCCCGAGTACCCCATTCTCCGCAGGTTAAGTGGAAAAAGGGTAACTAATTCAGCTCATTTCGCCCCTGACTAGGAAATATAGCCCATCTAAGTTCCCTTTTTCCACTTAAATCTCATATATATTGATTTTCAAGAGAAATAAGTTCCTTTTTTCCAACTAATACTGTTCACCTGCTTCTTCGCAAGCGTTAGCTGGAAACAGGCTATCGCTTCTGGCTGATTTCTACCGGTTTGAGTGAATTCGCTGAATCGGCTGAATCCGCTGAATTCGCGCCTGCTTAATCCCCGGGGTTATAGGATTTTAACCATAATAAAGAGTTTCTATAAAAGAGAACAAAAATGACCGTCACTATTATAGTAACGGTCATTTTTGTATTAAATAGAAATTGCACAGGGTACTGATCCGGCACCGGACAATACCTACTATACGGGCCTTTTATTCAGGTCCAGGCCCACAGGAAACCATCGCGGTCCCAGGCGATTCTCCCGCCATGCAGCTTGCGGAAAGCCTTCTTCACATCCTTGGACAAGGAGGCGTTCCCGTTCTCATTCACATATACAAACTGCTCGCCAAAATTGGCCTTCACATATTCTATCGCTGCGGTTTGGTACAAGGTTCCCGTAAAACGGATCTCCTTGACCATCCATTCCGCTACCTCTTGTGCGGTTGCTTCCATCCAGGTACTGCTCCTTCCTGTAAATCCCTCTAAAATGCTTCCCCATTATAGCATGAATATGGCTAGTCGGGAGGTTCACCGGACGGGGCCGTTTGGTGCGGGAGGGGACACGCAGAAGACGCTAGCGTAAGGGATTAGATGATGGGTTGGATGGTGGTGGGTGATGGGTTGGATGACTGGACTGGACGGTGGGACTATATTGATAGAACTAAAAAACTTTATGAACCATGCAGTCACCCCTAGCGGGAAAAGGTTCATAATTGATCTCGTTTGGCCTATGGAAGTTCCTATGTGGGAAAAAGTATCACTAATTCGGCTAAAAGTGGCCGTATGGGACGAATATGCACCAATTAGGTGTACAAAATCCAACTAAAACCTGCTGTAGCCGGGATTTTCGGTGCATTAGTTTTACTTTTTTCCACTTAGCTTTAGTTCCTGATGAGCTTCATTGCGTTCCCCAAGCTTTTCAAGTTCTCCAGTTCAGTTCATATAGATGTACGAGTGTATTTTGTGCAACAGAATGCCGTCCCACAGATACAAATTATCATTCTAATGCACTTCATACAGCAGAATTTCTATAATCCGCTGAATTTTACCTGAATCCTTGATTTCTAATGTACAAAGTACAATAGAATCCGTTTTGGGGCGTTTTTTTTGGACATCTGCTGTACAAAGTGCAATTGAATGGAGTTTCCCGATAGAAAAGCGGGCCAGTGACTGTTAAGTATAGCGTCAGAGCTAATCTTATGGCTTTGACAGCTGTTCCATGCTCATTCACCTAAGGTTTTCTTCCTGAAAATCTAAGGTTGAACGCTCTGCCAGCCGCAGCCTCGTCGCATAATCCGCAGGCATCACCGCAGCTGCTGCAGTGCTGTTACTTCTTCCTGCGGCTGAGGGGCTGGCGGTACCATCGGCGGCAACCCCTCCGTAGTCATCGCCGCTGAAGGCTGAATGCCAAGGCAATGGCACATTAACGGAGCAAGCCGCAGCTGGGGCAGCGCCTGGATTTCTTGTTCCGGTGAAAGTACCTTTTCACCAAAAGCATATAAAGGCACATGCCGCTCCGCCGGAGTGACCCCGCCGTGGCAGCCGTTCACATTCATCCCATGATCAGCAGTAACCAGCACCGTATAGCCCTGCTCCATCCACTGCGGAAGCAGCGTAGCGAGCAATCCGTCTACCCGGCGGACCGCCAGCTCATACTCCTTGCTTTCCCCTCCATAGCGATGCCCGGCATCGTCGATATTCATTGTATGAATATACAGGAAATGCGGGTCGTAGGCCGCCCGCAAATATTCAGCATCTGCGAATACATGGCTGTCCGGGTAATGATCCTCGAAATAAAAGCTGCCGTGCTGAATCGGCTTCAGCACATTATGCTGATGCCTGTCGGAGACCGGATTAAAGGGGACCGAGCTGTACAGCTCGCTGACCCAGTGATATGCGGCAGCCGCCGTACGCAGATTGGCGGCAACGGCAAGATGGAACACACTTTGCTCACGGCTCAGTCTGGCTATATGATTGGCGGTAATTCCATTTCTCGATACCGGTGTGCCGGTCAGCAGCACCTCATAGAGAGGACGTGACAGACTTGGCAGCTCTGACTGCACCTTGTAGCACGACAGCTGTCCCTGCTCCACCAGATGCTCCATGTACCCCAGATATTTGCGGGCAGCATCATAGCGCAGCCCGTCGAGCACAACCACTATAAGCTTGCTTGCTGTTTCCGTCATGAGTATCTCCGCCTCCTTAACATCTTAGTTCGCTATGACTATGCGCTTGCAGTGGCTTTTGCCCTGGACCTCTCATTACACAACCACTACCCGTGAGTTGCTCCTGTACACAAATTGAAATGGACTGGATTCACGATTTGCTCCACTCTTAGCCTGCCTTGACGCACAAGCTGCCCTTCAATGGCTAATTCCCCCAGCTACTCTCACTGCTATTTATGCCATATCTATGCCCCTTCCTGCTCCAGATGCAGCAGCTGGGCAGGATCAAGCAGCAGGGTCACACGATCCCCTTCCCGCACCCGCAGCCAGCGGCCGTCATTCAGCAGGTCTACCGTAAGATGAACGCCTTCAGCCACGACAGCAGCGCGGATGATATTGCCCAGAATCGACACGGCCTGGACCTGTCCGTGCACATCCATCATGCCATCCGCATCATCCTGGATCGCTTCGCCTTCGGCAAGCAGTGTCACCGCCTCGGGGCGGATGGCGAAACGGTCGGCGCGGCTGTCAATTCTGCGGAACAGCTTGAGCGCCTCCGCCCGGTTGAAGACGTTGTAGCTGCCCATGAACCGGGCAGCGAATTCCGTGCGCGGCGCAGTATAGAGCTGCTCCGGAGAGCCTTCCTGAACCATCCGCCCCTGGTTCATGATACAGATCCGGTCCGAGAGAATCAGCGCTTCCTCCTGGTCGTGGGTGACGAACAGCGTCGTCATGCCGAGCCGCCGCTGGATATCGCGGATTTCCGCGCGCAGATTCTTGCGGATTTTGGCGTCGAGCGCGCTGAGCGGTTCGTCCAGCAGCAGCAGCTTGGGCTGGACGGCCAGCGAGCGGGCCAGCGCCACCCGCTGCTGCTGTCCGCCGGACAGCGACTGCGGATAGACATCGCGCTTGTCTTCGAGATCGACCAGCGCCAGCAGCTCTTCGCACCGGCTGCGCCGGGCAGCCGGAGCAACCCCGCGCATACGCATCCCGTATTCCACATTCTGACTAACCGTCAGATTGGGGAACAGTGCATAGGATTGGAACACCATGCCCACATCCCTGCTGCGCGGCGGCAGCTTCGTCAGCTCCTTGCCTGCGAGCAGAATGCTGCCGCTGTCCAGCTCGGTCAGTCCGGCAATACAGCGCAGGAGCGTGCTTTTGCCGCAGCCTGAAGGGCCCAGCAGCGTAACAAGCTCCCCTTCGCCAATATTTAGATCGACGCCAGCCAGCACCGGGGCATCGCCAAACCTTTTGCGGATGCCTTGCAGCTTGAGATAATCATTCATTTCCGTACCCCCCCTTATATAAATTGAACTTTTGATCTTCATATTAGGTCTCCGCAACTTACCTTTTTATTCATTTTTAAAGTTCATCTTATAAGAAGCCTTACTTCGCCTGTCCTTTAATCTTCATCCCCAGCTTCATCAGCACCGCCGACAGCAGCAGAATAAATACAAAATAGGAGATCGCTATCGCACTGGCCAAATGTCCGCTTTCCCCGACCCGCCGGAACAAATACACCTGGATCGTCTGGATGTGCCCCCCGACCAGCATGTTCGTCAGCACGAACTCCCCAAACAGCACGGAGAAGGACAGCAGCGCAGAGACCATAACCCCCGGCCAGATATTCGGCAGAATCACATTTACAAAAGCGGACCGTCTTCTGGCCCCGAGCAGCTCGGCGGCGTTCAGCAGCTCTACAGCGGATACGCTGAGCAGACTGTTGCGGATGCCCTGATACATATAAGGCAGAATGACCACAAAATAGGCCCCGACCAGCAAATAGGCGGTCCCGGAAATGTCAAAGGGGCCGGAGGAATAAGCGCGGATGAGGCCCACTGCCGCCACCACCCCCGGCACCGCATAAGGCAGAACGACAACCCCCTTCATGAAGCTCTCCCAGCGCGGGAAATACACGGTAATCACAAAAACTGCCGGCAGCATCACGGCGAGACTGAGCAGCACGCTGATTACACACAGATACAGTGAGGTCCACAGCGCCTCCAGAAAACGGATATCCTGGAACATGTCGCGGAACCAGCCTAATGTCCAACTGCGGGGGAGCAGCGTATTCTGCCAATCCTGGGCAAAAGCGTACAGCCCCGTTGCCAGTAGCGGCAGCAGCAAATAGACCATGAGCAGGAGCATGAAGGTACGCGGGGCGATCCCCGCCTTACGCGTATTCATTGTCCTGCCTCCTCCCGGACAGCGGGCCAGCGCCGCCGGAATAAACCGCTGCTGCGCTCCCGCCCGGCCGGGCTTCTGCCGCCGAACCCTTCCATCCGCCGCACCATCCGCTGATTCAGGAACACTGCCAGCAGCGTGCTCAGCGCCAGCAGAACCGCCAGGGTGCTGCCCATCTGCGGCTGGGTCACCACATCACCGGCGACCAGCGAGCCGATGCGGACGGCCAGCAGATTATAGTTGCCGCCAACCAGCGCATAGGCGGTGGCATAGGCCCCCATGGCATTGGCGAAGAGAATGCCGAGCGTGCCGAAGATCGCCGGGGAGAGCATGGGCAGCCCGACTGTTCGCCAGAACTGCCAGGTCCCTGCTCCCAGTAGAGCTGCCGCCTCCTTCCACTGCTCCCTGATGCCGTAGAACGCCGGATACAGCAGCAATAAAGCCAGCGGGATCTGAAAGTAGACATAGACCAGAATCAGCCCGGACCAGCTGTACAGATTGAATCCGTCAAACACGTTCCAGCCCCACTGCTTGAACAGCAGCGTGAACACGCCATTGTTGCCCAGCAGAATGATATAGGCAAAGGCCAGCGGGACGCCGGCAAAGTTCGAGGTCATATTGGACAGCATCAGCAGCCGGTCCCGCACCGCAGGGGCAAAGCGCGTGATGCAGTACGCGCACACAAGCCCTACAGCCAGCCCGATCAGGCTGGACAGAGCGGATATCAGCAGGCTGTTCTTGATCGCCTGCTGATAATAGGCACTGCTCAGGGCATGCTGATAGTTGCCCAGTGTGAAGCCCGCCCCGTCCGCATCGCGGAAGCTGCCCGTCAGCATGGAAAAGACGGGCACTACCTGAAACGCCAGCACCATCAGCACGAATGGAGCCAGGGCCAGGATCAGGCCGCGTTCTCTCTGTTTCATCCTGCATGCTCCTCTCGTATGGAATAGCAAGCGGGCGCCTTTTGGCTACAGCAAAGGCGCCCCTTCATCTCTTATATCAAACCCGCTTCCAGAAACGGTTAGTTCAAATGCACAAGCACGCGCTCCTGCCACAGCTGCGGAAGGCTCTTCGCGGTTTCTTCCCACACTTTGTAATCGCCAACCGGCTTCACATTGGCGTATTCCTCTTGAGGCAGAAGTTTCGCGGCCACATCCTCCGGCAGCTTCACGCTGTCACGGATCGGACGGGCGTAACCTTTTGCCAGGTTGATCTGCCCTTCGTCACTGAGAATATACTCACGCGTCAGCTTGGCCGCATTGGGATGCGGCGCCCATTTGTTGATGACGGTCGCATAGCCGCTGACGACACTGCCTTCCTGCGGAATTGCTACGTCAAACCCATTCTTGTCGATCTGGTCCTTATAGTTCAGCGCGTTGAAATCCCACAGCAGCGTGACTTCCACTTCGCCCTTCTCGATGTTCGCAAGCGAAGCCTCGGCGTTCGAAAGCCGGCCTTTTTTGGCCAAATCCTCAAAAAAAGCAATCCCCGGCTCAATGTTCGACTCATCCCCGCCAAAGGCAATCGCTGCGGCCAGGATAGCCATCTGGGACTGGGCCGCTTTGGTCACATCGCCCACGATGATTTTATAGCTGCCGTTCTTGAGGTCCTCCCAGCTTTTGGGCGGATCTGCGACCAGCTTAGTATTGGTCAGGAACGCGATACTGCCTTGATAGCCAACGACCCAGTGGCCGTCCTTATCTTTGGCCCAAGCGGGAATTTCGTCCCAGTAGGAGGTTTTATAGGGCAGGGTTACGCCTTTATCTACTGCAACCGGACCGAAGGCGATGCCCACATCGCCGATATCGGCTGTCGGCTTATCCTTTTCCGCTTCGAACTTGGCGATTTCCTCCGCGCTCGACATATCAGTATCGGTATGTGTAATTTCATACTTGCTGGTAATATCATTCCAGGTATCCTTCCAGTTGGCCCAGGAATCCGGCATGCCTACACTGACCACAGCGCCTTCTTTGGTAGCTTCCGCTTCGATTTCGCTTAAGTTCAGCTCCTTGGCCGGGGCATTGCCGTTCCCTTCATCAGCTTTGGCTTCGGAGTCGGCACAAGCGGTAAGCAACAGGACGAGCAAGGACAACAGCAGACCCATGGACAAGAATTGCGTGAATCTCTTTTTCATGATTTCCCCATCACTCCTATTTCTGATTTGCGGGCTTCATCTCTGATCCAAGCTGGTTCGCTGCCCAACTGAAGTATATGGGGCCACTGTTCGCCAGGCATTAAGTGCGATAGTAACATTTGTAAAATACCCCCACAAAGTGGAGCCTTTATATGGAAGCTGGTTCAGATATGTAAAAAAACAACCGCCCGGACGCCGGGCAGTTGCTGTGCATCTTTATATTGAGCTTACCTGTCCAGGTTACATGCGCAGCTCCCTCATGAACCAGTCCAGGATTTCAGGAAAAACTTCATCCAGATAATTCATCGTGCAGTGCTCCGCATCCTCCATATATTTCAGCGTTGTTTCCCCTTTGGCCCAGCTCACCATTTTATCCGCATGCCTTTTGGGTGAAGGCATCACCTCATCACGGCCCGCATGAAAAAAGAGCAGCGGCGAGCGCAGGGCCGGAGCGTCTTCAATATCATAATTGAACTGCGGGAGCGCCTCTTCCAGCGTTTCACAGCCCGTTATATAAGTAACTCCCCTCTGCCAGATCGGATTGAGCTGCTTCAGCCCCCGGATGCCGCCGATATAGACCAAACCGCTGTTGCCTGCCGTACATTTTACCCGGGAATCGCGGGCTGCGGCCTCAGGCGCCAGATATCCACCCAGGCTGAAGCCGACGAGTCCGATTCTTCCGAGGTCGATCCCGCACGGCGGCTGCTGTTCGAACCAGTCGATGACTGCCGACACCGCCGTATGGTAATCCCGGGCATCGAATTTCAGCGAACTCCACATCTCCCCCTGGCCCGGTCCGTCAAACGTAAAAAAGTTAAAGCCCTGCCGGTTAAACACCGAGCCGAAATGATGCCCTTCCGCTTCCTTGATGTTATCCATGCCATTCACGAAAATAATCAGGGGTCTGCCTTCCGTATCCGCTTTTCGCAAATAGCCCGGGATGGAGACTCCGCGATACGGAATATCCACCCGGACAGGCTTCTCCGTTTCGTTATACAACGAGAGCGCCCGGGTATAGCTTTCCCTTGCTTTTTCCTGTGTGGCTTCTTTCTGCCGGCTGTCGATAAAAAAGATATGCTGACCCGCATGGTAGCAGGCCACCGCTTCATGGAACAAGGCTCTGGCTTTACCCTGGCTGCCTTGCGCGAGCGCCCTTTCTGCTGTGCGGTACACCTCATCTCCCTCCGCTGTCCAAACCTCACACCACTTACGCCAATCACCGATCCTCGCCACTACTCTTCTGAGTCTTCCATAATCCGTCCCAAACAATAGAAACCGGCCATACCAGCGCTGATACACTCTCTTTTCATTAAAAATAAACCGGAATGCAAATCTTTCCTTCACCGTCAGTTCCGTCATGATCGACCAATCCTTTCGCAGGTTGTAGTTATATATATAATAGCTATAACAACCATTTGGACAAAAAAAATTTATTGCGCGTTCCGGCAGATTTTCTCCAAGGTATGAATGAACTGTGCCATTTCCTCATCCGGAATGTCTTGCTTAAATTGTTCATTTAACTGCTGCACATGGGGGATAAGATCAGCGAACATTTCTTGTCCCGCTGCCGTCAGATAAATCTGAAAACTCCGGCGGTCCTTGCCGTGCGCTTCGCGGGCCACATATCCCTTCTTGGCAAGCACATCCAGGATACGCGTAACATTCGTCTTGTCTTTGAAGGTTCTGGCGGCAATCTCGCTCTGAATGATTCCAGGCTCCGCATACAGCACATTCAGCACTGTCCATTGCTCGAAGGTCAGATCGTAGCCCTTTTCCATAAAAATGGCCAACATCCTGCGCTTAACCAGCACCTCGCCCTTAATAATCTGGAATCCAATCAGTTCTGTATAATCAAATCCGTTAGGCATATCCTCACCCGTCCTCAACAAGTTGCTACAGCTATAGTAGCTGTAACAACCTTTATTTGTCAAGGACCTTTGCTGCAGATGGCAGGATTATTACCCGCTTTATCTTCTCCGCGCCGCCACACTCACCACGCCGTAGCGATAGAGTGCCTTCCGGCCAAACCAGCCGAACAGCCGGTCTGTCGCAAAACCCATGAACCCCAGGCAGAACAGCCCGACAAAAATCCAGTCTGTGCGGAAGAACAGCCGTGAATTCCAGATCAGATAGCCTACGCCTTCGTTCGAGGCAATCATTTCCGCGCCGATAATGGCCATATAGGAAGTACCCATTGCCAGCCGCACACCCGTGAAGATATAAGGAATCGTAGCTGGAACAATCACATGCAGCAGAATCTGCCACTCATTTGCCCCCATGCTTCGGGCCGAACGGATCTTATCCTCCTCCACCGACATTACACCCGTTAAAGTGTTCAGTACGACGATAAAGAAGGTCGCATACATAATCAGCGCGATCTTCGACTGCTCCCCGATGCCGAACCAGACCAGGAACAGCGTAATGAAGGCAATCGGCGGAATGAAGCGAATGAAATTCAGAAACGGCTCGGCAAAAATGCGGATGGCGTTCACCTTTCCGATAATCAGCCCCGCCGGAACAGCCAGCAGGCTGCCTAGCACCCAGCCGACAAACACGCGGTAAAAGCTGATGCCGATATACTGTATCAAAGTGCCGTCTTCAATCAGCTCCCGTCCTCCCTTTAGCGTGGCCCACGGCCCGGGAATGACATCTGGGCCATACAATAGAGCGCCAAGCTGCCAGATGCAGAATGCGGCAAGCCACAGCAGGGAGACGGATACCCATTTTTTCTCTACCCATTTCATTAATGGTCACACCCCGTTCCTATTCTTCAAAATGACTCTGAATTTGGTTGTACAACGCATAAAATTCCGGTGAAGCCACATCCCGCGGGAAGGGCAGCGCATTGTCGTAGATATCGGTGATATTGGAGGATGGGCCAACGGACATGATGCCAATGCGCCCGCCCAGCAGCAGCGCTTCCTGAATATCATGAGTCACAAAAATAACGGTCTTATGCGTCTCGCGCCAAATATGGACCAGTTCCTTCTGCATCGTCCGCCGGGTCATCGCATCAAGTGCGCCGAAAGGCTCATCCATCAGCAAAATAGCCGGATCATTCGCCAGTACCCGGGCCAGCTGCACCCGCTGCTTCATGCCGCCGGACAGCTCCTTCGGGAACTTGTCCTCATGCCCGTTCAGCCCGACCAGCCCGATATAGCGGTCCGAGATGGCCCGGCGCTCCGCTCTTGGCGTCTTCTTCATCCGCAGTCCGAATTCCACATTCTCACGCACGGTAAGCCAGGGGAACAGGGAAGAGTCCGCCTGCTGAAAAACAACCGCCCGGTCCCTGCCGGGCTTATCCACCTCCACGTTGTCGACCCTCAGGTTGCCGCCGGATTTGGAGACAAACCCGGCGATCATATTCAGCAATGTCGATTTCCCGCAGCCGCTCGGGCCGAGCAGCACGAAGAACTCGCCGCCTCTGATCACCAGATTTACATCCTTGATAATGTAATGAACATCCCCGGCCGCAGGCTCGCTGTAGCTTTTGCGGAGCTGCTCGATATGAATGGCATTCTGCTTGGCAGGTAAAGACATGGGGCACCTCCTGAAGTTTGGGTTATTTCGTGTACGTCACTTTATCCGTCAGCGCTTTCCTGAGCGGCTCCAGCTTCAGCTTGCTGTCGAGGTCAAAATCCTGTTCGATAATACCTGTATCGACCATGTACTTCTTCTGTCCGGCGAGGCTGTCATACGCAGCCTGCGTGAATCCGACCTTCCAGGGGTTGACCGGCAGGTCCTTCAGCGTGGCTTCCTTGGGCTGCTTCAATTCTTTGAACATCAGGTCGGCCACTTCTCCGGGATGCTCCTGGGCATAGACCGAAGCTTCGTCCACCGCTGCGAGGAATTGCCCGATCCCATCGGGGTTGGCTTGCACGAATGCATTCCCGGCCACTATCCCCATCCCCAGCCGAACCGGGGTCTTGGACATGTCGGTCAGTTCATGCACACCTTCCAGCGCAGCCAGCTTATCGGTCAGCGCCGAGCCGCTGAACCAGGCGGCATCCACATCGCCCTGTTTGAGTGCAATGAAGGCTTCGTCGAAAGCCCCCTGTCCCGTCAAGGTGACATCGCTCAGCGCGATGCCCTCTGCCTTGAGGTATTCATCCCACAGGTACGGCAGAAAAGTGCCCCGCATGAAACTTAAGTTCTTGCCTTTCAAATCAGCCGCCGATTGGATCTCATCCTTCACATACAGCTTCCACACGGCTGCTGCCTGATCTGTGGCCTGGCCAGCGGAAGCAATAATGGAATAATCGCCTTTGGCTACGGCGTTCAGCACCGGAAAGTCCGCGCCAAAGGCAACATCGACCTGCTTGATGAAGAGCGCATTCACGCCCTCTGCCGGAGTACCGAAGTTGACAATTTCCGCATCGATGCCGTGCTTGGCGAAAATGCCTTGATCCAGCGCGACCCGGAAGGTCGGATTGGTATTGATGTCGGCAATTTTGATCTTCAGAGTCTTTGGCTTGCTGCTGTCCGCCCCAGAGGAAGCCGCTGCGTCCCCTTTGGAGCCGCAGCCCGAGAGAACCAGAACCAGAGATATGGATAAGAGCAGAATGGCTGAGCCGTACCATGACTTTTTCAATACTATGCACCTCTTCGTTATGGATTTCCTAATTGCTCTAACTGGTTCTCCGGCCGCCGCCCTCATCGGCAGTAGCCACACAAGCGGCCCCTTCCATAAAAGGCAGGGTTGTCGCTACACTTACTACAGAATCCGACCCCTTCGGCGCAGCGCCCGGCACTCTGAAGGTGGATACATCGATCAGCTCAATGGCATTTTCCTGCGGCTTCGCCAGCTGCGGCACCCAGGTGTACGGTACGCGGTAGGAACGGTAAACCATGTTCGTATTTCTGCGGTCAGTGTAAGGGGAAATATACTCCCAGACCAGCTCATGCTCTGCTGTCACCTCGAACAGGCGGCCGTTTGAGCCCTCGGTAATCAGCGTGTTGCCGTTCGGAAGCCGCTGGGCCGAGCTGATATACGGACTGTAGAACTTATAGGAATCAGTCGGAACAGAGAACCCCGCTTCTGCCGAGGTATACTGCCACTCGATCTCCAGTGTCACCGGATTGATCTCCAATACCCGCGAGTGGTCGCGCAGCGCATTTTTTTGTCCAAAAGGCGAAGAGGGATTAGGCAGGCCATAGCCGCCCCAGCCGCCGTTGTCGAACACCAGCAGATTGCCTTCCCCCGGCAGTCCCTTCGGAATGATGTGGGCATGATGCTGGCCGATAATCCAGTCGATATGCTTTACTTCCGGCAATGAATAGTCCGGTCCCAGCCGCCAGACGATAGCCCCGGTACGCTTGTCGGTAATGGCTATAATGTTCGCCTCACGTGCATCCCAAATAATGTTGTCCGGATGGAAACGTTCATCTCCCTGATCATAAAATTTGTTCGGCCCCACATACGAAGCCGAGTTGATATGCAGCCAGTCGCCTACGCCGCCGCCCAGATCACCGAAGGAGCGGGTGTTGGGATCACGGAACAGGACATTGCGCGCGGCCTCATCAAATCCCAGCTCATCAAAATGGTCACTGGCCGCCCATTCCCAGACAATTTTGCCTTCCCAGTCCACTTCGATGATTGTGTCATCCAGCAGCTGCTTGTCGGAAATCTGGTGGTTGTGCAGATTCTTATGAGCCAGTATCAGCGTTTTACCGCTGTTAGCTGAAGGTTCAAGGCCAGGAGCATAGTATCCGACCGGATTCCCTTCCCGCTGGTAGTCATGATGCTGGCGGGCGTACCACAGCGGCTCATACCCCGGGTCCGCGATATGCTCATAGCTGTTGTATTTCCAGACCACATTACCGTCCCAATCGACCTGAACCAGATCGACATTATCCTGAATGCCGAATTTCGGATCTCTTCTGCCCGTACTGCCCAGCACGTAGCCTCCGGGGAGGATTTTGGCCGGAAAGCCGATCAGCCCCTGCCACAAATGCACCTCCTTACCGCTCATATCGATCAGCACAACCCCTTCGTCCCCCGCCTGGAAAACTGTGTAGCCACTCCATGCCTTGGCAGGATTATATACTGTCGCTCCTGTCGGATATACCGTTGAATGTCCCATGATCATCTCTCCTTAAAGTTTTGTAGTGCATAGTGTATACACCCTTGAACTGCTTCGTACAAAACCCGCTTCAGAAGCATACACTTAAGTTTTGTCAGCACACGAATCCTTAATTTCGCTTCGTGCAAAACTTGCTCTGAAGGCAAGGCATTGGCTTAAGTTTTCTAAGCCGATGCTCCCGTTTTCAGTAGCTGAGATAATTTTTCTTCGCGGCTGTCCGCGGCTTCTGTTCAGGGGCCTGCGGGACAGGAATCTCCGCATTCTGCTGTGCCAGCTTAAGCAGGGTCTCCGAGAATCCCTCCAGATTGCTGATGATCCGTTCATAGAAACGGCTCTGCTGCTCAAGCTCTTCTTCCGTGAACCCCTCGAACAGAAGCGTAATACATCGTTCCCCAATGCTGCCGTTTCGCCCCACCATCTCCCGCCCTTTCTCCGTAATGCCCATCAGCACCGTCCGCCGGTCATCCTCCTTGCGTCTGCGCACCGTATAACCGCCTGCCTCCAGCTTGTCGCTCAGCGCCGTGATCGCACCCGATGTGAAATCCAGCTGCTCCGCAAGATCGCCGAGCCGCTGCTCGCCGTCACGGATGATCTTTTGCAGAATCAGCATGCCCGGCAAAGCAATCCCTTCCACGCTCACGCGGTCGCGTTCCTTCACAAATCTGCGCACCATTTTGCGGAACAGGTAGTCGGCCTCCTGTAGCCGCTGCCACTGCTTATCATCCATGCTCTTCCCCTGCTTTCCACTCATAGACCAACTATAAAAGGCCCCCGAAATATTCCCTGATGCGGGAAGATACTCGGGAGCCTTTGGCGGTCCAATCAGCTCGGTTATTATTTTCAAAGGTTTTATTTCACTGTTCATTTAATTAGCAGTGAAGGATTGCTGCTATCATATACCCCTTTATTCATACCTGTCAAGTGAGGATTTTTTTGAAAAAGGGAAACCACCAGGAATAATTCTAAGTTAATACTTCAAAACTCGGGCATTTATACCTAAACGCTCCGTGAAGTTGATCCAACCGGAAACTGGTATATTCGAGTAGGAGAAATGAATGTATTTTGAATTGTATATATATATATTTATTAAATCCACTTGTGGTATAGTAAAGATACAAAAGACGTACACTGCAAAGAGAGCCGTGCGCTAACACGACTCTCCGGTGCAATAGCCGCTTTTAAGGGCGGCGGCTTTAAACAGGCATTACCCACAGAAATAGGTCGCTATCCTGTACAGAGGGCGGCCTATTTCTTTTTGAGGTAATTACGGTGTCAATCGGTATGAATAGGTGCCTGTATATCACATTATCGCCATCTCTCACTTCAATCAACTTGAACATATAAGATCCGGTGACTTTGACACATCAAGACAGCCTTACAACATACGTAATAAACTGATACACATTATCCTTCAGGACTGAAACGGAGGCCAGCAGCTTCTTGCCCGAGGGACTCCAGCGGAGCTGGTCAGCCACCTCAATGTCATTCAGCACAGGCGTCTGCTCCCCGGTCTCCACTTCAGTGATGAACAGGCCGTCCTGGTCCTCGGCAGCACTTGCGGCAGTCGTTGCATAAGCCAGCTTGCTGCCGTCCGGCGACCAGCTGGTCCCGAAGATCTGCTGGCCCGCAGCCAGCCGGGACTGTTCACTGCCTTCGCTGTCGCAGAGCAGCAGCACCATTTCTCCGGGCTTCACCCGTTCGACAATCGCCAGCCTGCTGCCATCCGGTGACGGAATAACCCACAGCACACTCTTTTTTAGCACCTTGGTCTGCTTGGTCTCCGTGTTATAAGCACTCAGCTGGCCGTCCTCCCCTGTGACATACAGAATCCGGCTGCCGGTCTGAACCACCTCATGGACATAAGGGACCCCGGTCTTCACCACCGTTTCCTGTTTCCCGTTCACGTCCGCTTTTATGATAGTCCCTTCCATATCCGGGTAAATCACATGCTCATTGTCCGCCCAGCTCCCTTCCTCGCTTCTGAACTCCGCATCGCCTGCCTTCACGGATGCTCCCGTGGCCAGATTCATAATAAAGCCGAGGCCGGTAGCGTCATAGAGCTCTTTGTAAAAGAGCTGCTTCTTGTCCGGAGACAGCTGTGCCGCGCCGTAATTTTTCTCACCCTCCTGCAGCGGCGTTTCGGTGCCCGAAGAGAGCGTACGGAGGTATAGATTATGCGGATAACGCTCCTGCCCTTCCACTGTCTGCGGGGAGAGATTGCGGTTTTCTTTATCCACCACGATCGTATCCTCACCGGCAAAATCCGTCCCGCGAACGCCTTCAATCTTGTCGATGCCCTCCAGCTTCAGCTTCGTGTAGACCGATTCGCCGGTGTTGTCTATGACCGTGATTTTCTGGCCGGATTTCTCGACCGTCTGGCGTGATTCGGAATTCTCCGGACTGCAAGCAGCCACGGACAGCAGGACAGCACTGCACAGCAGAATCACGCCTGCTTTTCTAAGCCTGACCCTTTTTTTCAAATTCATAGATGGTTCCTCCCAGGTTGTGTTGCCCCCAGCATACCGGATGCTTATTTCCAAAGTGCTCACCGGATGTTTCCAAGTTGTAAACTTAACCACTTCAGGACATTACGGGAAAAGACAGCTGAAACGCCGTCCCCTCACCGTCCGGCTCCAGCAGTTCAATGGTTCCGTTCTGCTTCTCCACCAGATTGCGGACGAGGGACAGCCCCAGCCCCGTACCGCCCGATTGTCTGGAACGGTCGCGGTTGACTGTGTAGAAGGGCTCGAAGATCTTGTCCCTGGATTCCGCCGGAATGCCAATGCCGGAATCTCTGACTGTGATCCAGACCCGGTGATCCCTGACCCCGCTGTGAAGAAGCACCGTCCCTTGCGGGACATTATATTTGATCGCATTATCCAGCAGGTTGATGAAGATATGCATGAAGCTTTCCTTATCGGCCCAGATCTGCGCAGGCTCGGCATCCAGTGTAATCGTCAGACCGTACCGCTCCGCCTTGCCCTTCATACGGCTGCAGATATCCTGCAGTACGTCCGCTACCTCCAGCAGCTCAGCCTGGGACTCAAAATCATATTTCTCCAGCGCCGTCAGCTGCAGCACCTTCTCCACCATTTCATAGAGCCGCTGGGTCTCCTTGGCAATGCTGAGTTTAGCGTCCGACAACAGCTTGGGGTCATCATCGTACATATTTAGAAGGTCGACATAAGCCTTGATCGAAGTCAGCGGCGTCTTAAATTCATGGCTGATATTCCCGATGTACTGCTTCTGCTGCTGCTCCAGCGCCTGCAGCTTCTGCACGGCGAGCTGCAGCTTGCGCTGCTCCTCATCCTTCGCGGCAATGCTGCTGTCAATCTCCCGGCTCATAAAGTAGATGCCGTCGGCCAGCTCCCCCAGCTCATCCTTCCGCTTCACTGGCGGGGCAGAGATATACTCGGCGCGGCGGATCGATTCCGCCGCCTTCTTCAGCCGCCCGATCGCTGCGGCGGCCTTGTTGAAATACAGGTAGCCGCCAATAAAGCTCAGGACCAGGACAGCGGCGCCTGTGGTCAGGAAGAGATTCAGCAGCGTCCGCTGGAAGCTCTGGGCATCCTGCAGCGGATACTCCAGCTGCACTACCCCCATCTGGTGCTCCGGCCCTTGCAGCGGCGCCAGATAGAGCAGGGTATCGCCTGAGCTCTGGTAGGCGATTTTGTTCTGCAGCGCATAGGCCAGCGCGTCAGCAGGCTTCCGCCCCGCCGCCGGCCCTTCCCTCTGCAGCGATGTCCCTACCTGCTGTCCCTTGGTGTCGTACAGCGTCACCTGCAGTCCGGTGAATCCGGCCAGCTCTGCGGCCAGCGCTTTTCCCCGCTGCTGCATGAAGGCCTGCGGCGTAAGGCGGGTGCCGGTATAATACGTCTGCTTAACCCGCAGATTTACCGTTTTGACATGCTGGGCAAGTAGGTTCTCAGTCTGCGCCTGCTGATTCCGCCCGACTCCGCGCAGCACAAAATAGCTCAGGATGCTGATCGACAAAATCAGCAGCACCGCCAGGAACAGGCTAAATTTCAGCTTGATGCTGATCCTCATGCGAAGCTCCCTGCCGGAACGGCCTTATAACCGACTCCATAGACGGTCTGGAGAATATTCTGGTAGGGCTCGCCCAGCTTTTTGCGCAGCCGCTGGATGTGGATGTCCACGGTGCGCGTACCGCCCGCATAGTCCATCTCCCAGACCTGCTCCAGAAGCTCTTCGCGCATATAGACGCGCTGCGGATGGGAGAGCAGCAGGAGCAGCAGATCGAACTCCTTCGGTGTCAGCTCCAGCTGCTGCTCCCCAAGCTGAACGGACCGCCGGTCCGCGTAAATCCGCAGCGCACCATATTCGATCAGCTCGCTTTTGACCTCGGCCATATTCTTGTCCAGCCTGCGCATCAGCGCCTTCACCCGGGCCAGCAGCTCGCGGATCTCGAACGGCTTGGTCATATAATCGTCTGCGCCCAGCTCCAGGCCGACGATTTTATCAACGATATCATTTTTGACGGTAAGCAGTATAATTCCGATGTCATCGCGGTCCTCCAGCTTGCGGCACACATCATAGCCATTCAGCTTCGGCATCATCACATCCAGCACCATCACGTTCGGATGAAAAATCTGCGCTTTGGCAAGCGCCTCCTCGCCGTCCCCGGCGGTATCCACCACATAGCCTTCACGCCTCAGCGCATAGGCAATCGCATTTACAATCCCCGGCTCGTCATCAACTACCAGCACTTTTTTGGTCATTGGAGGTTCACCTCTTCCGCTTGCGGTTATTAATTCATGGCCCAGAGAATCACCGGTGAACTCATGCTCCCCAGGCTGATCTATGTTACCGGGAGCCTTCTACCTTGCTTGTTCTTGATAAAAAATCATACAGGAAAGCCGCACACTTCCAGACGTGCCTAGCGCTGAAAAGTTCCTGTCGGCTAGAAATAGTTGAGCCCTCTTCGTGATTAGAGACGTAGTACCGGGGGAGGGATTCATTCTTTAGGTTATCTTAAAGAAGAGTTAAGCTTAACCTCAGCTTTGCCGGTTAGAATGAATTTAAGCCTAAAACTCCTAACTGCCGTAACTAATGACCCTGACCGATATAATAAAATCTGAAAAGAGGATGAATGATGAATATTAAACGAGTGATGATTGTCGGGACCATGATTGTGGCCATCTCCTTTGGAGGAACCGCCTGGGGCAAGCCCGCCCTAAATGCGAGCCCGGTCGCCAAATGGTCTGCCACCAGTGTAGCCGATAAAGATGATTTATTAAAGGCGCTGAATCAGTCCTCCGATGAGGAGCTGTATGACGCGCTGTATGACGGCAAGTCTCTAATGGATATCGCTGAAGAGAGCGGCGGGAATATTGTAAGCGTCATTGATTTGCAGGTGAGCCAGCTCACAGAGCAGTTGGATCAGCGCCTCGCGAGCGGCAGCATCACCCGCCAGCAATATGCCGCGCAAAAAGCCGAATTGAAGGAGATCGTAACCCAAAGTGTAATGACCTCTTTCGGCTGACAGAGGGTACATACACTCTACACATGACGAGCTATTCTGTCTCTATAGGGTCTGGAAAAACAGGCTGTCCTCTCGCAGAAAATCTGCTTAGGGGACAGCCTGTTTGCTGCCAGCGGCGGGCGGCCCATGGGAGGCAGGGCCTGGAGGAGGGCCGTGAAATAACGGCATTTCTGCCGTTGTTTCATGCCCTGCCGCTTGCGGCGGCTCCAGCAACGGCATTTCTGCCGTTGTTTCATGCCCTGCCGCCTGCGGCGGCTCCAGCAACGGCATTTCTGCCGTTGTTTCACACCCTGCCGCTTGCGGCAGGCAGTGTCAAGAAGTTTGTGTAAGGAGGGTGTGTCTTCTTCGCCCTTCGTTTGCTGCTTAGGTGGAAAAAGTATCACTAATTTGCTTAAGCAGCAAGCAACCCGGCAGGCTAAGTGGAAAAAGGGACACTAATCCAGTCCGTTTCGCTCCGGATAAGGGAATATTGCTGAATTAAGTTCCCTTTTTTCCACCTAACCCTCGCGATTGTTGATTTCTGAGGAATTTAAGTTCCCTTTTTCCACTTGGCTTACCTTCTCATTTGGCCCAGTAGCCCGGTTCTCCGGAATCAGAGATACTTTATCCCTTGCGACAGCGCCATCCTTTTCCAGCAGGCTACGTCTTGAACGTCTGTTTCACTGAGTCGCTGCCCTCAGCGGCTCTCAGCTCTGCCTCGGCGTACGCGCCGTAATTTTGCTGAAAATGCCGCACATCCCCGAACGGTGTCCCAATCAAGTGTCTGATCACATCGATGCATCCGCCAAGCAGGCGGCCCTGCATATGCACATTCGCCCCGGATACGGATCTCCAGCGGGTCGGCTCCGTCAAATGAAATACACAAGGCGAGGGTTCCGCAAAGTTCCATTCCTTTTGATACAACGAAGATGAATGCTGAAGAATGGATTCGCCCACCTGCAAAGCGAGCACTTCTGACCACATCGCTGTGGCCTCATCCGTAAGCTCCCCTCTGAGATCAATCAGATTCGTCCCATGTGCGGTGGCAAACCCATGAACTCCATGCGGCTAACCGCAAGCTTAAGCAATTCATGCGTTTCCGTTGGCACCCCGGATGAAGGGCATGTTGTCCCCATCACAGCTCCTGCTTGTAAAGACGGATATCTGATCATTGAATCCTCCCATTCTCTTTTTACTGCCACGGTTATTCTTTTATCCCAACGAACTAAAAAAAGCGGCATTCAAACCAGAATCAGTCGGAATGCCCCTTTTAATAGTGTACTAAATTTGCTATGTCTTGGTACGGCCTACACTTCCGGCTTCTCCCGGGTAATATCCAGGATATCAAGGAAAAAGACGAAAATGGGAATACCGAGGATCAACCCCCATACGCCGATATAATGCTCGGAGAACAGCAGCACGATAAAGGTGTAGAACATGGGCAGGTTCATTTTGGAGGACATCAGCTTCGGATTCAGGAAGTAGCCTTCCATGAAATGCAGCACGGCAATCAGTCCCAGCACATAGAGCGTCATCGCCAGTCCGCCGATATTGTACGCGATAATACATAGAGGAATCAGTGAGATCACAAATCCTACTACCGGAATCAGGCTGAGCAAGAAGATCATAATTGACAGCGCGAACAGATACGGGAACGGCTCAAAAAACAAGCCAAGTATCCATAAGCCAATTACAGTAAACATGGTGTTGAACAAGGCAATGAGAATCTGTGCTTCAATAACCTTGCCGAAAGAAGAGATGAATTTCTTGCCGAAGTACTCCAGTTCCACATAGAACCAGGAAATCTTGCTGTCTCTCAGACGGGACGTGAAGCTCACAATACGGTTTTTCTCCAAAATGAAGACAAAGCTCAGAATGGTTGCTAAAACGAAGGTGGTCCCCCAGTTGCTGATTTTGAGCACATACCCAATGCCATGGGTCACATAGGACTCATAGTTCAAATCCTTCAGCTGATTGAATATGTATTGAGTAATTTCGTTCTGCGGGAGATCGTCAGGGGTCAGGGTGGTCAGAAAATCAGTTAACTGCTTAATCTGCGTATATACTTTGGGCAGATATTTGACGAGCGCCAGCACGATCATCGTAATTAGAGCAAGGTATAAAACAACAATAATAACCTTGCTGTTCACCTTGACGTATTTGCTGATCCGCTTGGACAGCAGCACCTGAAAGCTGTTCATCACATAAGCAATCAGAAACGTCAGCAGCACCAGATTGAGCATATCACGGATACTGTACAGCAGCAGTGCAATCAGCGCCAGAATCAAAAAGCGCCGGACTGTTAAATTGGCATAATAACGCTTAAACACATCCATTATTCCTCTGTTCCTCTCTATTCGCTTGCGATTAGGACTTTATATACAGTCTACAGTACCGAAATCACTTATAGCAACTGAATGCCCTGTCAAATCTGCGAAAATACAAACTTTATGTCGACTTACTGAATGCCTGGCCTTTGTATGCTATAATGTGTGAAAAAAATGGAGGCATCCAGTATGGGTAAAATTATCTGTATCACCGGCGCTTCATCCGGCATCGGCCTGTCCTCGGCCCTGAAATTCGCCAAGGAAGGCTGGACCGTCTATGCCGGAACCCGCAACCTGGAGCGTGATCAGGAGCGCTACCGCGAAGTGGAGCATCTAAAATTCGTAGAGCTGGAAGTCACGAAACCTGAGAGCATTCAGCGGGTCATCGATCAGATTGAGCAGGAGCAGGGCACGCTCGATGTGCTGTTCTGCAACGCCGGATTCGGCTACCTCAGAGCGCTCGGTCAAGCACCGGTAGAGGATATTCACCGCGTGTTCGACACCAACGTCTATGGAGTCATGCATACGATCCGGGCGGGGCTTCCGCTGCTGCGCAAGACCGGCTACGGGCATATCGTAGCCACCTCCAGCGTAGGCGGACTGGTGGGCCAGCCCATGAATGAGATCTACTGTGCGAGCAAGTTCGCACTGGAAGGCCTCCTTGAGAGTATGGCTACCTATTACAAGCCACAGTTCAATATTGACATCTCCCTGCTTGAGCCAGGCGCGATCGCGACGGAATTCAACAACACCGTGCTTGGGCATGTATCCGAAACCGGAGGGGTGCTCGATGACGAATACAAACCGGTAATTGAGGCATATACCCAGGCATTCCTCGAGCGTAATGTGGAGCCTCAGTCGGCAGATTCTGTAGCCGAAGTCATGTGGAACCTGGTGCATATGGAGCCCAAGCCGCTCCGCATCCGCACTTCGGAACATGCGGAGAACTTCGTCTCCCGCAAAGTAAGCACAGACCCTACCGGTCTGGAGGGGGTACTTAGCACCCGCAAAATCCAGTTGAATATGTAAGGGCGCTTCCAACGCAGGGGAATCAGGCCATGAATGCCGGTAGCGGTGGCAGACGAAGCACGACAGGAAGCCCGGTACCGGGGCTGCGTCTAACGCTAGCCCGGGGCCGCACATACTGTTCGGGCTGGGCCATGGGCACAGACTTTATGAGGAAGTCACCACAACGATCCCCGGTAATAGTGCCCTGATCCACTGCAGAGATGTCTTCGGCAAGACCGGCAGTTTCATCCGGTCCCATAGAGCTCCTGCTCCATCAGTTCCTGGTTGCTGCGGTGGAATTTGCGCATATTGCGGGGAAAGGCACAGCCTGTAATGAGCTGATCCGCCGCAGACTGATCGCCGGCAGCGACAGCCGCCCGCAGTCTGCGGATGTACCCCAATCCCGCTGCCCTGCGGCACTCGATCTCAAGCAAACTCTCCGCTGCCTCCCCATGTCCGGGGATGAGCAGCGGGACAGGATGCCGGGCTATAATCTGCCCCACCTTGTCAAGCGTAGCTTCATAGGCGGTACTGCTGTCATAAATATAAGGAAACTCCACATCCGACAAATAATCTCCGGCAATGACCACTCCGGGTGAATCCACCACCGTAAACAAACCGTCATTGGTATGACCCGGCGCCATATAACCCGTAAGCCGCAGTTCCCCGAATACCATCTCCTGACCATCCTGCTCCATGATATGATCCACAGCGGGATAGGCAATGGCATAAGGCCTTCTCAGGTAGTAATCATCGTCAAAGATGCGGATCTCCTCCAGAATCGTTTCCCGCACTTCCAGGCTTTTGTCTGCAAAACCTCTGCTTGCAATAATCTCAGCCTCCGGAAAGGCCCCATATCCGATAATATGATCAAAGTCAGAGTGAGTGAACAGCAACAGCAGACGTTTTCCGCCAAGGATGCCGCTGACATATTGACGGATCTCCTCTACCTCGCGCGGCAACCAGCAAGGATCAACGACCAGCACATGTCCGGCGCTCTCAATAACCAGTGAATTCGTCTCGTAAAGCTCACTCTGGAACAAGGTAATTTCACCGCGCTTCCACTTCAGCACTTGATTTTCTCCCCTCCTAATCATAAACTGCGCCCGACTGATAACCTATCGTGGAAAAAGGAAACCTATTTCGGGTGATCCCCACCTGACAAGAGCAATAGTGGGAAAAAGGAAACCTAATTTGCTTCAAATAACCCTTATCCGCTGAAATCGCTTGAAATAGGTGGAAAAATCATACGCGCACAGCTCCATTTAGCTCTGCCTAATTTCACCTGATTATTCACTCTTTAGGTCTCTGACTTTATCTTCCCATATAGCTCTTATTTACTTCTAACAGTTCTTGCCGCTTTTCTGTTTCTTATCATACGTCTATTGTACGGCGTGCGTTTCAGACGGCCACAGATTTACACAGCCAGCTTACGGCTAACAACAGAACCAATATACGGTTAATAACAGAGCCAGCATACAGCCACAATAAAGTCAATATACAGCCAACGGCAAAACCTATTGCCCAAGACTACAACAGATAAACCGCCAACGGTAAAATAGTATCCGGAAAAATTCACACTTCCCTGCACAAAAACTGCCCCGCTGGCGCAAAGCCGGCGGGGCAGTTAATCTTCACGTTGAATTTATCTCTGGATAGGTTCGATCCGGTAAACTCCGGTACCATCTGTGCCCGAAGGACCGCCTGTAATCCGCCAGCCGAAAGAGAGCACGGATTCCAGTCTGTCATGCTCAGGCTCAGTCAATGTCACTTCCGCTGCTTCCTTGCCTTCCTCCAGCTCCAGGTCGGCCTCTTTACCGAGGGCAACGAAAATCCAGCTGCGGATGCCGCGAATCGTATTGTATTTGATCTGGTAGCCTTGCGTTACCGCCTGCCGGAACACTTCCGGCTGCTCCCCTGCAAGATGGGTCAGCTGGGCATAATCAAAATGGTATTCGCTCTCATCTACCGGCAGCTCACCTGCCTCTACTCTGCGCAGCAGTTCCTCATCGGACCAGCCGAGGGAACGGAGTGATTCTACCAGCAGCGCATCCCACTGCGACAGCTTTACCTTGTCTAGCGTCTCTGTCATTTCAAAACCTCCCATTTTACCTTGTCTATGGCCCCTGCCATCTCATAACCTCCCATTATGGTTGTGCATGGGTGCGGCTATGCTCAGTCAACAGCCACATAATGGCCGGGGCTTACTTCCCTCAGCACTGCCTGGGCATCCGCACCGCTCGCTCGGGAATAACCTTCCAGCCTGATTCTCTGGCTGCCCTTGCGCGGGTCAGTCTCCAGTATAGAGGACAGCAGTGCCCTGGTGTAGGGATGCAGCGGATTGTCATACAATTCATCGCTGTCTGCCACCTCAACCAGTCGTCCAGCATACATGACGCCGATGCGGTCCGAAATATGCCGGACCATCGACAGGTCATGGGCAATGAACAGGTAGGTCAGGCCAAACTCCGACTGCAGATCCTCCAGCATATTGACAACCTGTGCCTGAACGGACACGTCCAGTGCCGAAATCGGCTCGTCGCAGACGACAAATTCCGGCCGGACCGATAACGCCCGCGCAATGGAGATGCGCTGACGCTGCCCGCCGCTGAACTCATGGGGAAAACGGTACAGATGCTCTCTCTTCAGTCCTACCCGTTCCAAAAGCGCCGCCGCCGCTTCCTTGCGCTCTTCCCCCTGGTAGATGCCGTGGATTTTCATCGGCTCGCTGATCAGCTCCAGCACATTCAGACTCGGATTCAGCGAAGAATACGGGTCCTGAAAGATCGATTGAATGCGGCGGCGGAAAGGCTTCAGCCCCTTCTCCCCCAGCTTGCCGAGCGGCTGTCCATCGAAGAACACTTCTCCGCCAGTATAGTCGTACAGCCGGAGCAGGCAGCGCCCGACCGTAGACTTCCCGCTGCCGGATTCGCCCACCAGCCCGAAGGTTTCCCCTTGGCGGATCTGGAAGCTTACGCCATCGACTGCTTTTACTACAGCAGTATCGCGTCCGCGCAGATCCTTGCCTTTGGAGAAGTGCTTCTGGAGGTTATTCACATCCACCAATACTTTGCTCTCACTCACCGGAAGTCCTCCCCTCGGCATATGCCGCCGCCTGATTCTGCGTACCCTCGGCCAGCCAGCACATGGAGCGGTGGCCTGCAGCGTGCTCTACGACAGGCGGGCGTTCGCTGCAGCGGCCAAAAGCATGGGGGCAGCGCTCCATGAACGGACAGCCGGGCGGCGGGTCGAGCAGATCGGGCGGTGTGCCTTCAATCGGAATCAGCCGCTCGCGCGAGCCTCCGCCGCGCTTCGGAATGGAGCGCAGCAGGCCTTGGGTATACGGATGCTGAGGCCGGTAGAAGATATCCTCCACCGTGCCTTCCTCCATAATCAGCCCGCCGTACATGACAATCACGCGGGTGCAGACCTGCGCCACCACTCCGAGATCATGCGTAATCAGCGCAATCGCCGTTTCGGAATTTTCTTTGAGCTCCTTGAACAGGTCCAGAATCTGTGCCTGTATCGTGGCATCCAGCGCCGTTGTCGGCTCATCGGCAATGAGCAGCTCCGGCTGGCAGGACAGCGCCATGGCGATCATTACCCGCTGCCGCATCCCGCCGCTGAATTCATGCGGATACTGCTTAAGCCGCTGCTCCGGCTGCTGGATGCCTACCTGGCGCAGCAGTTTGGCCGCTTCGGCAAACGCCGCTTCTTTATTCAGTCCACGGTGCCTGCGGATGACCTCCGTCAATTGCTGGCCGATTTTTTTCACCGGATTCAGGGAGGTCATCGGGTCTTGAAAAACCATCGCAATCCGGTTGCCGCGCAGACTCCGCCACTCTTTCTCGGACAGTCCGGTCAGACTCCCGCCGCGAAACCTGATATTCCCGGCCGTTATGCGGCCCGGAGGGGTAATCAGCGACATGACCGCTTTGGCTGTGACGCTTTTGCCGCTGCCGGATTCCCCGACAATACCTACCGTTTCACCGGCATCTATATGAAAGCTGACCCCCCGGACGGCCTGGTTCTCCCCATCCCGGGTCGCGAACGAAACCTGTAAATTCTCTACAGACAGCAGCCGCTTCGTCATGATGTCTTCACACTCCCTATCTCCGTGTCAGCTTCGGTTCAAAGCCGACACGCAAAATATCACCCAGCACATTAAAACTCAGTACAGTCAGCAGGATCAAAAGACCCGGAAACAGCGCGAGATAAGGCGCCTGGGCAATATAGCCCTGGGCGCTGTTCAGCATGCTGCCCCAGGTCGCATTCGGCGGCTGCACCCCGAAGCCGAGAAAGCTCAGCGACGATTCCATCATAATCGCCGAAGCGATATTGTTGGTCGCGCCTACGATAATGACCGGCACCAGGCCGGGAAGAATATGCCGCCAGATAATGCCGGAGGCACTTTGGCCTGAAGCTTTGGCGTACAGCACATATTCGCGTTCCTTGATCGTCATAGTCTCGGCCCGGACGACCCGGGCTACGTTCATCCACATTAAGAGGGCAATAATAATAATAATGTTGCCGACGCTTGGCTTCAAATAGACGCTGAGCAGCAGAAGAATCAGAAAGGACGGGATCGACAGGACCACATCCAGCATCCGCATCAGCAGATTATCCAGCCAGCCGCCAAAGTAGCCGCTGATTACACCAATGGTGACCCCAATGCCGGTTGCCACGATCATTGAAGCGAAGCCGACCAAGAGGGAGATACGCCCGCCATAGAGCGCCCGCGCCAGATAATCGCGGCCATAGTCGTCCGTCCCGAACCAGTGGCCGGCACCGGGCGGCGTGAGCCGGGCCATGGCGTCCATCGCATTGGGATCATAGCCGGACAGAAAGGCAAACACTGCTCCAAGCGTGAAGACCGTCAGAATCAGCACAGCGGCGACACCCAGACCGTTGGCAAACAGCTCGTCTTTTACATTTTTCCATTTACTGCGGTTCATGAGGTCACCCCTTAAGTTTGATTCGTGGGTCCACGAAGCTGTAGAGTATATCCGCCGCCATATTGCCAAAGATCAGCATCAGCGAAGAGAACAGTGTAATCCCCATAATCACCGGGTAATCCATTCCCTTGACCGCCGTCATGCCCAGCGAGCCGATGCCCGGCCAGGAAAAAACCGTCTCCGTCACGATAGCGCCCGCCACCAGATCGCCCATGGACATCCCGAGCAGCGTAATGACCGGGAGCAGCACATGCTTCATGACATGCCGGAACAGGATCGTCGACTTTTTGGAGCCGAAGGCATACTGAATCTGCACATACTCCTCCTTCAGCTGCCCAATCGTACTGGAACGGATATAGCGCACATACCCGGCGAGGAACCCAAAAGCCAGCACCGAGCAGGGCAAAATCCCATGCTTCAGCACATCCGCTGCGGATTCCACACCAATCGTGCGCATTCCCATGCTGGGAAGCAGGTGCAGCTTGATGGCGAACAGATATATCAGCAGAATCGCCAGCCAGAATAAAGGAATGGAGATGCCGACATAGGAAATAAAATTAATCAGCTTGTCGGCCCAGCGGTTGCGGTTCGCACCGGCAATCAGGCCGAGCGGAACCGCCAGCATTACAGCCAGCGCAATTGCGCTGCCCATCAGACCGGCTGTTGCCGGCAGACGCTCCAGAATTTGCCCGAGCACAGGCTGGTGATTAACCAGGGAATACCCGAAGTTCCCTTTAGCCATTTCTTTCAGCCAGATAAAATATTGAATATAGGCCGGTTTGTCCAGTCCCAGGTTATGACGGATACGCTCAATGTCATCCGCATGCATATTCGGTGTAACAAAAGACAGCACCGGATCTCCCGGCGCCAGCTTGATCATGGTAAAGCACACTACCGACACAAAAAACAGCATCGGCAGTGTTTGCAGCAATCTTCGGACGATGAGTTGTCTCATACGCAGCTTCTCCCGCTCTTGATCGGCAAAAAATAAGCCGGGCGGCCCAGCTTATTTTTTCCCGCACTTATTTTCCCCGCGCTTATTTCTGGTAGATCTTGGACAGGTCTTCGAAAATAACAACAGGCTTCAGCACCGCTTCTTCAAGACCGCCATAGTTCTTGGATACAGCGACAACGGTTTTGGTATAAGCAATTGGATAGATCGGCGCATCCTGGGCGACGAGCTCCTGCGCTTTTTTGTAAATTTCCGCACGTTTGGCTGTGTCGGCTTCACCCGCACCTTCATTCAGCAGCTTGTCGACTTCCGGGTTTGCATAATGCGAATAGTTCGAAGACGCTCCGGAGGTGAACAGAATGCGGTAAGCATCCGGATCATAGCCCATAATATAGCCGGTCAGGGCCAGTTCATAATCGGTGGATTTCAGGTCGATGAACTTCTGCACCCAGGCAGAGGAATCCATATTCTGCAGTTCAACCTCCACGCCGATTGCCTTCAGCTTCTGCTGCACGTACAGCGAGATGGCTTCCTGCGCCTTGTTGCCGCTCTGTACGATAAATCTCAGCTTCAGATTGCTGACTCCTGCCGATTGCAGCAGTTCTTTGGCCTTGGCTGGATCATTATCGTAGGTAGGCACATCGTTAGTGAAGTATAGTGCATCCGGGGTCAGGAAAGACTTGGCCGGATCGGCATACTCGCCCGAAGTGTAGGCGGTCTGAATAATTTCATCACGGCTGAGCGCCAGTGACAGGGCTTGACGGACTTCTTTTTTGGCCAGGGCACCGGTATCACTGTTCGCATTGAACATGAGATAGGACAAGCGCCCTTCGGCGTAAGGCAGGATTTCAAAGTTGTTGGTAGCTTGAATGGTGCTTACATCCTTCGGATCCAGGTACTGCACGTTAATCTCGCCATTCTGCAGGGCCAGGTTCGCGGCATTCGTATCCTTGGCAATCCGGTAAGTGACCGAATCCAGGTGCGGCTTGCCGCCGAAGTAGTTGTCGAAACGTTCCAGCGTCAGATATTCGCCTGCCTTGTATTCTTTGAATTTGAAGGGACCGGAGCCCACCGGAGCAGCATTTTTGGTGCTTTTCTCAATATCAGTCTCGTTCTCAAAAATATGCTTAGGAATCGGAGTGACCTGCACCAGCGTAGCTTCAAAAGCCGGGCTGACCTGCGGCAGCTTGAATTCCACAGTGAGATCGTCCACCTTCGTGGCTGTGACCGGTTTGTCGTTAATCAGGAAGTTGGCCCGCAGGAAGCTGTTCTGCTTCTCATCCAGAATCTTCTCAACAGTGAACACTACGTCATCGGCGGTAAGCTTCTCCCCGTCATGCCAGGTAAGTCCGCTCTTCAGCTTCAATGTATAGGTAAGATTATCGGCAGATGGTGTCAGACTGTCCGCCAGATAAAAGGTTTTCTTCCCGTTGTTGACCTGGAACAGCGGCGCGTACAGCGCCTGGTCAATAGTCAGGCTGACACGGTCCCCCGCATAGTTCGGATTAAGCACTACCGGGTCGGCTGCAACTCCGATAATCAGGCTTCCACCATCTTTCGGCCCTTCGCCCGCAGCCGGCTGCTGTGATTCCGCAGGTGTACCGCTTGCTGCCGGTGATGCCGCGTTATTCCCCCCGGAGCACGCACTAATCAAAAATGTTAACAATACTATAGCTATAACCCCAGATAACCCTCTACGCATATCTTTCTCTCCTCCATTGTCTATAAGCAGCTTCACTCTTTGTTTTTGAATTATATATCGGAATACTAGGAATTACAATGGTTTGGAATTAACATAACTGTAACACGCAGGAAAATGGCCAGCAGGCCCTTCGGGGGCCTTCCTCTCCCATGGATGGTGCTGTAAACATTCCACCCGCAGACCCGGCCTTTTGCCGGATTCCGTTAAAAATGAGGGTTAGTCCAGTACTTCTGTAAATATATTGAATACATATAACCATTACACCTCTTTGTACTGGAGTGGACTATGATGAGCAAGAGCAAGAAGCGGGTGCTGATCGGCAGCCCGATTCACCAGAAGCCGCACATTCTGCAGGAGTTCCTGGACTCCCTGCTGCGCTTGCGGCGCGAGGGTCTGGAACTGAATTTCTATCTGATCGATGACAACGACGAGGAGGAATCCAGCCGCCTGCTCGATACCTTCGCAGCCAGCAGAAATGAAGTTTTCCTCCAATCCTCCGGGCTCCATGATGCCTATATCCGCAACGATACCACCCATTTCTGGAATTCGAACCTGGTCTGGAAGGTCGCAGGCTTCAAAAATCTGATGATCCGGCGGGCCGAAGCCTTCAGCTACGATTATCTGTTCCTGATCGATTCCGATCTGATCCTGCATCCGGACACCCTCCTGCATCTGATCGGAACCGGCAGGGATATTATTTCCGAGGTGTTCTGGACACAGTGGCAACCGGGAACTATCCTGCAGCCTCAGGTCTGGATGCATGATGAATACAATCAATGGGAAGCAGAACCGGGCGAACAGCTCAGCCGGGAAGAGATCAACCGCAGATTCCATGCATTCCTGGCCAAACTGCAGGTACCGGGCATTTATGAGGTCGGCGGTCTGGGCGCCTGCACTCTGATCAGCAGCCGGGCCATTGCTTCAGGCGCAAGCTATGACAGAATCCGCAATATCTCTTACTGGGGCGAAGACCGCCACTTCTGCATCCGCGCTGCCGCCCTGGGCATCCCGCTCTATGTGGATACCCACTATCCCGCGCTCCACCTGTACAGGGACAGCGACCTCGACAAGGTGCCGGATTTCATCAGGCTCACGACGGTGGTCGAGCCGGATGACCCGTCCAGGAAGGCCGCAATCCATGAGAGGACGGCCGAAGACGTCCAGGGATCTAAGGCCGGATCAGCGGACAAGGCGGATGCACCGGGGAGAACGGAAGCCAATACAGTGACAGTGACAGCGGCAGACGCGGAGGAAGAGCAAGCGGCACCATCCGCCGCCGAGGACGGGACCCGGCCTTGGACGGAAGCTGCGGCCCGGCAGCGCCTGAGCAAGGACCCGCTGCAGCAAGAGGAGACAGGCGGCCAAAAAGCCGGCCGGGCGGCGGCTGAATTTGCCGCAGCTTCGACAGAGCGGGGCACTTCCCCCCGGCCGAAGCTGACCTTAACCATGGTGGTCAAAAATGAAGGCCAGCGCTTCCTGCGGCAGGTTCTGCAGGTGCACCGCAAGTACATCGACGAGGCCGTTATCATTGACGATGGCAGCACCGATGACACGGCTGAGATCTGCCGGGAGGTTCTGCAGGGTATTCCGCTGCACCTTGTGCGCAACAGCGTCTCCAAGTTCAGCAATGAATCCGAGCTGCGCAAGCAGCAGTGGGAGGAGGTCGTGAAGAGCGATCCTGAATGGATTCTCTGTCTGGATGCGGATGAGATTTTTGAAGACAGGTTCGCCAGTGATATCGACAGCCTGCTCCGTGAAGAGAGCTGCGACCTGTTCTGCTTCCGGCTGTACGATTTCTGGGACGACCGGCATTACCGTGAAGATGAATACTGGCGCTCCCATCTGCGGTACCGCCCCTTTCTGCTCCGCTACCGAAAAGATTTCAATTTTGAGTGGAATGATCTTCCGCAGCATTGCGGGCGGCTGCCGGAGAATATTTTTGAGCTCCCCCATCTGTTAAGCAATCTGCGGCTGAAGCATCTGGGCTGGTCCAAGGCGGAATACCGGCTGGACAAATATCTGCGCTATATGCTGCTTGATCCCGATGGGCAATACGGCTGGAAAGAGCAATACAGGTCCATTCTGGATCCGCATCCAAATTTGGTTCCTTGGACAGAGTGAACGGTGGTATAATGAGCCTCATGCGGTTTGACCCTTAATCCGGCGCACATAAACTTCAGGAGGTACATTTTGAAAGCTGACTCGTCTCTTAATTCCGCTTCATCCAAACGCAATTATACGCTGCAACTGCTGACCGTATTCATCGGCTTTCTGGTCTTCGGCTTTTCTGAAAATATCAAAGGTCCAGCCATCCCGCGCATCCAGAGCGATCTGCGGCTTGATGAGATGCAGCTGGGCACCCTGTTGTCCCTGAACTCCCTCGGGTATCTGCTGGCATGCACGTTTACCGCCCTGCTGATCCGCAAAATCGGCATCAAGGCGGTCAGTCTGCTCTCCTTCGGTTCCATGGCCATATCTGGTGTGTTCATCTTTCTCTCGCATAGCTATCCGGCGCTGTCAGGATCTTTTTTCCTGATGTATATCGGCAACGGCATGCTGGAGATCGGGCTCGCCGTGCTCGGGGCAAGAATCTTTGTAAAAAATACGGGAACCATGATGAACCTGTCGCACTTCTTCTACGGCCTAAGTTCGACAGTCGCCCCGCTGATCTCCTCCGGGCTGATGACGGTGACTTTGTTCGGCCATATGCTGGATTGGCGGGGAGTCTATCTGCTGATTCTCATGCTGTCGGTGATTCCGATGATTCCAGCTGTTCTGGGCAAATTCCCCGGTGATGCCACACTTACAGAAGACCGGATTCCGCTCTCCGCCATTTCCCGTGATCCGGTTATCTGGCTGCTGGTAGCCGTTCTCTCGTTCGGCGTTATTTCGGAGCTGGCCGTGGGCGGCTGGCTGGTTAATTTTCTGGAAAAAGCCTACGGCTGGCCGTCTTCATCCGCTGCGGGCATGCTGTCCGCCTTCTTCCTCTGCTTCACACTGGCCCGGCTTGTGCTGGGTCCTGTGACCGACAAAATCGGCTTCGCCCTGTCCCTGATTTTGTTCTCTGCCTTCTCGGGTATCTGCACATTCGCCGCCATTCTCTGGGGCGAATCGGGTGCGATCCTGTTCGCCATCGCCGGTGTCGGCATCGCACCCATCTACCCGACCATTATGGCACTGATCGCCGACCGCTACCGCCAGGGCAGCGATACGGCCATCACCTTCATCGTCACTCTGATGGGTGTGGCCAGCGTCCTCGGCAATTACTTCATCGGTGCGATCACCGAGGGGATCAAGCAGCTGTTCTCCGGGGGGCAGGAGGATGGCACCGGGCTGCTGCGCGGACTGCAGGCCGGCTACGGCTTCATCGGACTGTGCGCGCTGCTGTGCTCGGTTTCGGCATATTGGCTATACCGCCATTTAAAGGTCAGAGGGCAGTTGATGTAGGGCAGCGTATAACACAAGCTGCACTGGGCGGGAAGGAACTGGTTTTCCGCAAGCAGAAACGTACCGTCTTATAAAAGGACGGTACGTTTTTGCGAGAAATATAAGGATGATTTGTGGCGTGAAACATATAAATCCAGGCGTAATATTAACAAGCGTCCCCGCCTTTACGGCTTGCGGACGTTTGTTTCCGTTGGTTTCTGCTTCCCCCGGATAACGGGGAAAACAAGCAGAAACGGCTACGCCGTCCTTATTAGGACGGTACCCGTAGTTTAGCGTTGCCTGGAGAACCCTTTACGAGTCCTTCGGCCATTACAAGTGGAAAAAAGGTACACTAATTTGCCCCAGCACCCTATTCTCCGCAGGTGAAGTGGAAAAAGGTACACTAATTCAGCTCATTTTGCCCCTGCCGAGGGAATAGGGCCTAGTTAAGTTTCCTTTTTCCACTTAAATTCCACAATTGTTGGTTTTGGGAAGAAATAAGTTCCCTTTTTCCAACTAGCACTGCTCAGCTACTTCTTCGCAAGCGCTATTTGGAAAAAGGATCAAAAGGGCTATCAAATTCGACTGATTTCCAACCGTTTCGTCAAGGCCAACGCCTGTTCAGGTGCAAAGTTTTCATACGTCTTTCCGAAGCCTGCACGTGACGTCATCCGGCGGGCGGCTCCGTGAACAGAAACAGGCTGCAGCTTCCTTTGCGAACATTTCTTCCTTTGCGAACATATTCGTGTGTTTTTTGTCCATCTGCGGCCCTACCACATTTTCCCTATAGGAAGTGCATGAAACTAGAATCATATCCGGTCAAGGTACTAGCTCTTGTGCGGATTTAGCGCCCAGACCGCGCAACCACTGTGCCAAATCAGCAGCATTACTGCGCATAGCAGCGTCCAGGGGGGTGAGGCGATCCCACACCGCAATCCAGTTCAGCTCAGCCTTTCGATCAAGCAGGTATTTGGCGGCGTGTCGCTGCCCGCCGTGGCAAGCACACCAGAAAGCGACGGTCACTTCGTCCGGAGGTGAAGGATGTCCCGCTCCCCAAGGGTATCGCTGTGAAAGCGATTCTCCGGCGAAGTGCGCCTCCATAGCGTCAAGCAGACCCAGCGCGGCCGCATGCCAAAGAGCGAACTTGGCCCCGCGCTCAATCAACCTGTGCGCCGCCCGCCATTGTGCGAACGCCACTGCGTCATCCAGTGGCGTTCCACCGGCGATGACAGCGCCGGGAGCCTCGATGTCGGCACCGGAATCGAGAAGCATGTCAAGCACTTCGATGTCATCGCAGCTCGCAGCCCAATGAAGCGGCGTCTCGCTGTGCGGTCCGGTAAATCGGGCGTTCACGTCGGCACCGGCCTCTATCAGCGCGGCAGCTATCGCAACATTGTTTGGGAAATGGCCGGGCCAATCGGTGACTACATGCAACAGAGTACGCGACTCCCCCCTGCTGTTGTACTCGTCGTCTATTCCGGTAATTCTTGACGTAACCAGCCCGGAACTCCCGGCAAGCAGCCGCCTTAACGATGGGACATCGCCAGTACGAATCGCTTTAATCACGGAAACTACCAGCGGGTTGTCTTTTGATACAAAGGGCATATCTTTCTCCCCGCACATAAGATAAGAACCTCCGTTCCTGCTCTCTCGCAACCGCCAAACCTAGTCCTGCCCGAAGCCTGCTATATATTCGACATTTTTTATTGTGATTTTACCGAATGCCAGCGGAGGTTGATGAGCATAACACACACTCCTCGTATAACATGACTATACTATAAGCTTTTTTGTCCGATGCCTTCAATTTTACTTTCTTCTACACGATATCCGGTTTACTGGCTGGAATTCTGGAATGTTCTGACTGCCTCAAATTTCACTTCAACTCATCATTCAAGCCTGTTTCATTGTGTAAAAGTGTCAGCTATCGGCTTTGTACCCATTCAGAATCCGGCACACATCCCCTTCAATCAGATAGAGTTCAGCGCCTCAGCCGGCTTCGGGTGGGTAATCGTTACGGAGAGTTCTCCTCCGGCTTCGTTGACCTCCATTACGGAGCCTTCTTCTGCCTCACCGGCGATCAGCGCACGCGCCACACGGGTCTCCAGGCTGCGCTGGATGAACCGTTTCAGCGGTCTTGCGCCGTATACCGGATCGAAGCCTTCCCTGGCGATAAAACGTACGGCTGATTCGCTAAGCGCAAGGCCAACGCCGCGGTCAGCCAGACGCAGACGGAGTCCATCCACCAATTTAACAACAATCTGTTCAATCTCATCCAGTTGGAGCGGCTTGAACATCACAATGTCGTCCACACGGTTCAAAAACTCCGGCCGGAAATGGCTGCTCAGCTCCTTCATGACCCGGTCCTTGACCGCATTCGTAAGCTCCCCGTTGTCATCGGTACCCTGAATAAGATGCGGCGAGCCGATGTTTGAGGTCATGATGATAATCGTATTCTTGAAGTCTACCATCCGGCCCTGTGAATCGGTCAGCCGTCCGTCATCCAGCAGCTGCAGGAGGATGTTGAACACATCAGGATGGGCTTTTTCCACCTCGTCCAGCAGCACCACGGTATATGGCTGGCGGCGTACCGCTTCGGTGAGCTGGCCGCCTTCCTCATACCCTACATACCCCGGAGGCGCACCGACAAGGCGGGAAACGCTGTGCTTCTCCATATACTCCGACATATCAATGCGGATCATGCCGTCTTCGCGGTCAAAAAGCGATACCGCCAACGCTTTCGCCAGCTCCGTCTTCCCGACACCGGTCGGCCCCAGGAACAGGAATGAGCCAATTGGCCGGTTCGGGTCTTTGATGCCCGCTCTGGCCCGGAGCACAGCATCGGCTACCAGCCGGACGGCCTCCTCCTGCCCGACTACCCGCTCATGCAGCGTATCCTCCAGCCGCAGGAGCTTATCCCGCTCGCCTTCCACGAGTCTGCTTACAGGAACCCCAGTCCAACGGGATACAATATCAGCGATTTCCTCTTCGGTCACAGCTTCACGCAGCAGCCGGCTCTCCTGATCCTGCGACGCCGCCTCCTCCGCTGCCTTGAGCTGCCGCTCCAGGTCGGGGATAATGCCGTAGCTCAGCTCGGCAGATTTATTAAGATCGTAAACCTCCTGGGCATCCACCAGGTCCTTGCGGGCCTGTTCCAGTTTCTTCTTCAGCTCACGCAAACCCTGAATGGCTGACTTTTCCTTCTCCCAACGCGCCGTCATTTCCAGATGTTTTTCCTTGAGATCCGCCAGCTCACGCTGCAGGGTTTCCAGGCGGCGCTTGCTGGCATCGTCGGTTTCTTTTTTGAGCGCAGCCTCTTCGATCTCCATCTGCATCAGGCGGCGGGTCACTTCATCCATCTCGCCCGGCATGGAATCAATCTCCGTACGGATCATCGCACAGGCTTCATCGACCAGGTCAATCGCCTTGTCCGGTAAAAAACGGTCCGTAATATACCGGTTCGACAATACACCGGCGGCCACGAGCGCGCTGTCATGGATTTTCACCCCGTGATGGACCTCGAAACGTTCCTTTAATCCGCGCAAAATCGAGATCGTATCCTCCACATCCGGCTCGCTGACCAGCACCTGCTGGAAGCGGCGTTCCAGCGCCGGGTCCTTCTCAATATATTTGCGGTATTCATCCAGCGTCGTCGCACCGATACAGTGCAGCTCACCGCGCGCCAGCATGGGCTTCAGCATATTGCCTGCGTCCATCGCGCCTTCCGTTTTGCCCGCGCCGACAATCGTATGCAGTTCATCGATGAAGAGAATGATCCGTCCGTCGCTTTCACGGATTTCCTTCAGCACTGCCTGCAGCCGTTCCTCAAATTCCCCACGGTACTTGGCCCCGGCGATCAGCGCGCTCATATCCAGCGAAAAGATCGTCTTATCCTTTAGCCCCTCCGGCACATCCTTGCGGACTATCCGGTGGGCGAGTCCTTCAACAATCGCTGTCTTCCCTACGCCGGGCTCCCCGATCAGCACCGGGTTGTTTTTCGTTTTGCGGGAGAGAATGCGGATCACCCGGCGGATCTCTCCATCGCGCCCAATGACGGGATCAATCTTGCCCGCCCGCACCTCGGCCACCAGATCACGGCCGTATTTCTCCAGCACCTCATAGGTTGCTTCCGGCTCACGGCTGGTCACACGCTGATGCCCGCGGATCTCAGCAAGCACTTCCAGCAGCTTGTCGCGCGTCACGCCGCGGCTGGTAAACAGCCCGCGCAGCTCCCGGTTCCCGCTGCTGGAATCGGACACCATCGCAAGCACAGCGTGCTCCACCGCCACAAATTCATCCTGCATCTGCGCGGCTTCCTTCTCTGCCTGCTCCAGCACAGCGATCAGCGACGGCGATGCATACCGCCGCATTGTCCCTGCCCCGGAGCCGCTGACGCTAGGCTTCCGCTGCAGCAGTGCCTCCGTACCCTGCAGCAGCTCGGGTACAGGAATATTCATCTTCTGCAGCAGGCGCGGCAGAAGACCCTCATGCTGCTGGAGCAGCGCCTTGAGCAGATGGAGATTGTCAATCTCCTGATGCCCGGCAGCGGCTGCCAGCGACTGCGCTGCGGCAACCGCCTCCTGCAGCTTTTGTGTTAATTTGTTGAAGTCCATCTCCTTCATCACCTTTCAGTAATTTGCTTGCTCGCACGTGACTCCGGGCCGCCGCCCGCGTCGATGGCAGGACGTTTGGGGCGGCCTATCCGCCCAACAACGGCATTTCTGCCGTTGTTTCCACCAAACCCGGCTACCACGCTCCCAACAAAGGCATTTTTGCCGTTGTTTGCACCAAACTTGGCTACCACGCGCCAAACAACGGCACTTTTGCCGTTGTTCCCACCAAAACCGACTACCACGCACCAAACAGCGGCACTTCTGCCGTTGTTTGCACCAAACCCAGCTGCAACACTTCTGCCGAAGCTCAAACAATCAATAGTCGTCCCCGGAGAATTCAAAGGTTTTACCTCTCATTCCCTCATACCGCCCGCCTGCGGCGGATTCAAGGGTACTTTTACCTCTCATTCCCTCATACCGCCCACCTGCGCCGAATTCAAAGGTACTTTTACCTCTCATTCTCTCATATCGCCCGCCTGCAGCGAATTCAAAGGTACTTTTACCTTTCATTTCCTCATACCGCCCGCCTGCGGCGAATTCAAGGGTACTTTTACCTCTCATTCTCTCGTATCGCCCGCCTGCGGCGAATTCAAAGGTACTTTTACCTTTCATTTCCTCATACCGCCCACCTGCGCCGAAATCAAGGGTACTTTTACCTCTCATTCCCTCCTATCGCCCGCCTGCGGCGAATTCAAGGGTATTTTTACCTTTCATTTCCTCATATCGCCCGCCTGCGACGAATTCAAAGGTACTTTTACCTCTCATTCCCTCCTATCGCCCGCCTGCGCCGAAATCAAGGGTATTTTTACCTCTCATTTCCTCATATCGCCCACCTGCGGCCAATTCAAAGGTACTTTTACCTCTCATTCTCTCGTATCGCCCGCCTGCGGCGAATTCAAGGGTATTTTTACCTTTCATTTCCTCATATCGCCCACCTGCGCCGAAATCAAAGGTACTTTTACCTCTCATTCCCTCGTACCGCCCGCCTGCGACGAATTCAAGGGTACTTTTACCTCTCATTTCCTCATATCGCCCACCTGCGGCCAATTCAAAGGTACTTTTACCTCTCATTCCCTCGTACCGCCCGCCTGCGCCGAATTCAAGGGTAGCTTTACCTCTTATTTCCTTAGTTCCGGTCATCGCAGGTCGCTCGACAACGGCAGATTGCCGTTGTTTCCGCCAAGCCCCGCTTCCGTCAAGCCCCGCCGGGCTCGCCCGCCCGGCGGCCAGTGCCGCCAGCGGCCGGCACGGCGCTTAGCCCATCGCAGCCTTGCGCCGCGAAGCCCCCGGGCCCTTCCGCTTGGGCCCGGCCTGGAAGCTGCCAGCTTCGGCCAGCTGGCGGTACAGCTTCTTCTCCGCCTCCGTTAACCCGGCGGGAATCACAATCTCTACCGCGAACAGAATGTCTCCGTTCGCGCCATCCGGGCGCTTCAGCCCCTTGCCGGAGAGGCGCAGCGTTTGACCGCCCGCCATCCCGGCCGGGATCTTCAGCTTCACGCTGCTGCCGTCCGGCAGCGGCACCTTGGCTTCGCCGCCGAGCACGGCCTGCCAAGGCGCAATCTCCACTGTGCCGTACAGATCTCCGGCGTCCGGTTCGTAAATGTCATGCGGCAGCAGATGCAGGGAGATCAGCAGATCACCGCCTTGCACCGCCCCATTCCCGCTGCTGCCGGGAATCCGGATAACCGTCCCCTCAGCGGAACGCGGCGGAATGCTGACGTTCACATCCCTGCCGCCCACCTGAACCCGGATGCTGCCGCCTTTGTATGCTTGCTCCAGTGAAACTTCAAGCTGCGCCTGCATCGTGCTCCGGGCTTCACCGAATGGGCTGCCGGCGGCGGTGCTGCCGGAGAAGAAATCAAACCCCGCCCGGTCCGCCGCCCCCCGGCTGCCAAAAAACATTCCAAACAAATCATCATCAGGAATACTCCCGCCGAAGGAGGAGCTTCCGCCCCATCCCGCGCCAAAAGGTGAATCCCCATACGCCGACGAAGAAGCTCCGCTGCGCCGCGCCCCGCTGCTGGCTGCGCCGCCGAATCCGTAGTGAAGCTCCTGATCATAGGCTTTTCTTTTCTCATCATTGCCCAGCACTTCATATGCTTCCGCCGCTTCCTTGAACTTGGCCTCCGCCTCTGGGGCCTTATTAACATCGGGATGCCATTTCTTGGCAAGCCTCTGGTAGGCTTTTTTGATTTCCTGCTTGGAGGCCTTTTCCCCTACACCCAATGCTTCATAATAGTTTGCCGCCAACGGTATCTCCTCCTTTCATAAGCTGAGCCGTACCATTCATCTGTTCTTTATTATCTATTACCCTGTTTTCCGGCCTGTTTATGTTGCTGTGTGGGACTCTGCTGCCCTATAGAATTTCCAATTCCGTAAAAAGGCGCACCATAGCCGGAATCCCCACTACAATGCGCCTGTATGATGGTGCTATATGAAAAGCCCGGTGAATCCGCTGTTCCTGCAGGGACCTTAGAGGGAACGGCGCTGGCCGCCGGCCCGGGAATCCCTTTTACCAGCCGATCCAGCCGGACTTGAACATCTGCTTCCTTCTACACTTCAGCGGTGCAGCAGGCACTCCGCTTCCCCCGGAGGCCTGCCGCATAGCGCCGTACCTGCCAACTTCCTGGTATTGAAGCTTTTACGAAGCTTTTATTGAAGCCGCTCTCCGGATGAACCATCGTCTTGGATCTCAATGCGTTTACCTAGCGGTTTCTGCTGTTTCGGTACCGACAGGGTCAGCAAGCCGTCCTTCAGCGAAGCGCGAATTCCATCCTCGGCAACATCCTGCACATAGAACCGGCGGACGTACTCCCCATACCGGCGTTCTCTGCGCACCACCTGGTGGTCCTTGTTTTCCTCACTGTTGTCTTCCTTGCGTACCGCTTTGATCGTCAAATAAGGGCTGGCGTAATCAATGTCGATTTCTTCTTTTTTGAAGCCGGGCAGTTCGGCCTCGATCAGATACGCCTGCTCGTTCTCCCGGATATCCGTACGGAAGGACATCGTTGAGCTTTTAATGGGTGCAAAAAAATCATCATTAAACACTTCATTCAGGGACTTGGCCAGCACACCAAAAGCATCATCTCTGCGTTTTCCAAAAGGAACCAAATCAAACATTTTACATTCTCCTCTCATTTGACTTTGACTTTATTTGACCTATGGCTTCATTATAGTCCCCCTCCCGGGGGAAGACAAAACCTGTATAAGCCGAAAAACCGGGAAAATCCGGCATTTCAGCTCATTTTTTAAACCAAATTTTAGTGTTTTTCACTTTTTGACCTTATTTGACCTTCATGGATATGTAGCGCTCCCGGTACTCGTTCTCCAGCATGCTCATCATTACCACATCATGGTACTGATGATTATAGAAAAGCGTCTGGCGCCGCACACCCTCCCGGACAAAACCAATGGACTCATACACATGCGCTGCGCGTTTATTATATGCGTAAACCTCGAGTTCAATCCGGTGCAAATTCAGAATTCCGAAGCCGTAGTCGAGCATCAGCAGCAGCGCTTCCCGGCCATAGCCCTTTCCCTGATGGGCTTCATCTCCAATAGCGATCCGCAGATTCGCTGTACGGTTATTGCGGTCCATATCCTGAATGGCGATGTCCCCGATGGTCTCATCGGTGTCCTTAAGGGCGATTAGCAGCAGCACCCCGCTGTCATCCTCCGCTTTGCGCTCAATATATGCCGCGATCTGCTCCTTCGTAATATGCTTCTGCGTTCCCGTAAGCCTGCGGGCCTCCGCATCGTAGAACATATGGTAATACAGCTCGGCGTCTTCCCCGTTCAGCGGGCGCAGATACACCTTTTCCCCCCATAACATGCCGGAGTTCCTGCTCATTCTCTTCATCTCCTGTCGTTAATGTAGCTCTATGATATGGCAAAATTGTATACTTACAAATAGACAAATCCGTCCTTTTTCGAAGGACAGATAGGAGTTCCTATGCTGCTTGTCCCGAATCTCAGCGATACTGGCGGAGTACCTTACTACATACAGCTATATGACTATTTAAAAAAAGAAATCATCAGCGGCTCGCTGCCTACGGGCACCCGTCTGCCCTCCATCCGCATCATGGCCGCCCAGCTTCAGCTCAGCACCACTCCGGTAGAGCTGGCCTACCAGCAGCTGCTGTCCGAGGGCTTCATCGTGAGCAGGCCGCGCAGCGGATATTATGTACAACAGGTGCATGGGCTGGGCGGAACCGCAGCAGAGCCAGACCGTCCACCGCTGCCGGTCCGTTCTATTACCCCGCGTGATTCCCGGACCTACCCATATGATTTCCATATTTCACGTAACGACTTCTCCCTCTTTCCAGACAAAATATGGCGCAGCCTCTACCAGGAGCAGCTTGCCAATCCCGATCTGCTGCAATATGGCGATCCACAGGGAGAACCTGCCTTGCGGGAGAGCATCGCCGCCCATTTGCGGCAGTTCCGCGGGCTGCGCTGCACAGCAGAGCAGGTTGTGATCGGCGGCGACCAGTATACGCTATGCTCGCTTCTGGCACTCCTGCTTCAGGAGAAGGCGATGAAGCTTGCGATTGAAAATCCGGGATACCACCTGCTCCCTGCGGCATTTCAGCGGCATGGCTTTCAGATTTTGCCCCTTCAACTGCAGGAAGACGGGCTTGACGTAACGCAGCTATACGCAAGCGGAGCAAATTGCGTGTACATCTCGCCTTCCCACCAGTTCCCCCGGGGGATGGTGATGCCCATTGCGAACCGGCTGGCGCTGCTGGAGTGGGCCCGGAGGAACAGCAGCTATATTATAGAGGATGATTATGACGGTGAGTTCCGCTATCATGGACGGCCGATTCCCGCGCTGCAGGGACTCCTGGAAGACAGTCCTGTGATCTATATGTGCAGTTTCGCCCAATCGCTGGCCCCGGCGCTGTGTATTCATTATATGGTGCTGCCCAAGTCGCTTGTGCCGGACTACCACAGCCTGAAAAGCGAGCTGTACTTGGAGCATTCCGCTTCCCGGCTGAATCAGATAGCGCTGCATTATTTCATGGAGAGGGGGCACTTTGCGAAGCATTTGCGGAGAATGCGTCTGGTCTACCAGAGGAAGCATGATCTGCTTTTGAGTGCGATCCAACGCAATTTCGGGGAAAAAGCAGCCGTGCACGGACAAGGGGCAGGATTCCACATTCTGCTCACCCTTCACAGCGGCGGCAGTGCCCGCCAGCTCGCAGAAAAGGCCGCAGCGGCAGGTATCCGTGTTACGCCCATGTCCTATACATGGTGGAGCAGGCCGGAGCATGACGAGCCGGAATTTATTCTGGGCTTCGGCGGCATTGCCGAGGAGAGGATTGAGGAGGGCATCCGGCGGCTGGCCGGAGTGTGGGATAAAGGTTTAGAAGCCACAGCCTTCTAAAGGAATGGTTTGATTTTCTTATGAACTCAGTCTATATGGGCGGGTATAAAGAAAATATCTTTTCTCCAGGGAAATTAGATTTAGAAATTAAGGAATACCAATTCCCAGTTGACCGCGCTGCAATCAGAAATATAGACTTCTGAGTCTTCTGATAGATTCTGCACAAAGACAATAATCAGGAAAGGCCTCCCGGCACCACTCTACTTATATCTGGCCAGCATCCCGGCAAGCAGCTCCCTAACCCTCCCGGCCAGTTCCGGCGGCTCCTGTACCTCAGCCTCGTTGCACAGGCCAATCACGAACCGGGCAAAGAATCGCAGATCATTGCGCGGGACCTGGCCTCCTAGCCAGCCGGTGCCGTCTTCACGGATGTGCAGCAAGGACGCTGACCAGAGCTCGGCCTCGCATGCCTGAACCCCTTCTTGTGTCAGCTCAATATGCAACCGGGACTGTTCCTTGCCGTTAGTTGGCACCCGCCCCGGTCTCTCGTCTGCTTCCTGCCCGGGTTCCTTCCGCTCTTCTTGTTCAGCTCCCTGCTGGAAGTGGCTGTAAGCTTCCCTATTCCCCAGATGAACATGCCGCAGATCCAGCGGCGCAAGACCTGCGGTGTCAACCTTCACAGCATGCATCCGGTCACAGCGGAACACGCGGATGCCGCCCCGCAGGAAACAATAGGCCGGGCAATACCATAAGCCGCTGCTGGCATAGATGCCGATCGGCTGGATGGCCCGCTCCATACGTTTGCCCTTGGTTTCATAATCAATCTGCAGCACTTTCTGCCCTGTGGCGGCTTCCAGCAGAATAGCGAGATAGGGAAACTCCGCCTGCCGCGCCGGGGTTACAAAATCTATCCGGTGCTTCATCTCGTCAATACGGTCGCGGACATCTCCGGACATATAATGATAGAATTTCTGCAATGCGGCCACAGACTCTTCCTTGAAGGGCAGGTACTTATAGTGGCGCAGGGCATGGCTGGCAAAAAAGATCGCCACCGCTTCCTCCTCCGTAAACGCAATCGGAGGGAGGATTCTCTCGTTCAGCACCTGGTAGCCGCCATGCGGCCCCACTTCAGAATAGAGCGGCACACCCAGCTCGCCCAGCTCCTGCAAATCCCTAAGGATGGTCCGGGAGGACACACCGAATTCCTCTGCCAGCTCTTTGACGGTGAACTTGCGCTTCCGGTTGACGGTCATCATCAGATCCAGCAGCCGTTTGGATTTTGACATAGCATAGCTCCAATATTTTTTATATTTATGACAACACTTGTCACTATTATACCCTACAATGAACTCATAGCCCATCTGCAGACGGCAAATTCATTAACAGGGAGAGATTGGAACATGACATTACAGCTGAACCCTTTTATACTGCTCGACGGCAATGCACAGCAGGCGATTGAATTCTATCAGGAGGTGCTGGGAGCGAAGCTGCTCTTCAAGCAAACCGCCGGAGAAGGACCGCAGAATCCCGATGCACCGATGTCAGAGGAAGCTAAGGCACGCATTGCCCACTCTGTGCTGCGTGTCGGAGAGACGGACTTTTTTGTAGCCGATCTGGAGGAGGGACAGACACTGCTCCCGGGGAATGGCATTAATATCTGTATCACGGCAGACAGCACCGCAGAGGCAGAACAGCTGTACCACTCTTTAAAAGAAGGCGGTCAAGTTGATATTGAGCTTGCCCCCGTCTACTTCAGTCCCGCTTATGGTATGGTCACTGACAAGTTCGGTGTGGCTTTCCAGATATTCACGAAGCGGGGACGGTGAATACCCCAAAGTAGGTTTTGGGCTTGATGCAGACTCCGCTGCTCAAGCCTTTTCTCTCGTTTGCAGGTTAGTTCAGATTGAGGAATATGGTCATGCTTCATTGGCTCTCGCCTGCTTCAAGTCCACCAATGCCTGCACATTCCGGGCCGTAATAGAGGCAACGCCAAGATCGGCGTAGTGCTCCATAAGCCGCGTCTCGTTCACGGTCCAGACATACACGGGCAGCCCGGAAGCATGGGCGCGCTCCATAAACCAGGGGGTCACAATTTCATGATAAATGTTTATTCCAAAACAAGAAGCCTCCAGTGCCTCCCGGCAGGTCTGTCCCACGGCAAACTCATAAGGCGAGGTTCTGAAGAGCTGAATGTCTGCATTAAGCAGCTTTCTGAGCTGAGGCTGTCTGCGCTGTGCCAATAGGGCACGCTCCCTTTCGCAGCCTGACAGAAAGACCTGTTCCGGCATACCTAATCTATGGACCAGTTCTGCAGCAGCGTCTACAGCTTCATCCACTTTCAGATCGAGATTGGCGATGGTTCCGGACGGCTTAATTAACCGCAGCATCTCTTCCAGCGTGCTGAAGTTCATGCTGCCCCGCTTGCCGGCATAATCTACAGCGACCTCCACATTCTTCAGCTCTGCGAAACTCGTCTCTGAGATGCTGATGCTCCGCCCTGCTACCGTGGTCCAGATATCATCATGGGCCAGTACCGCAATTCCGTCTTTCGTCACCCGCACATCGTCCTCCACAATATCCGCTCCAAGCTTAATCCCCATCCGCACGGCATCCAGGGTATTGTCCAGCGTCTCCATGCAGCCAGTATGCGCTGTTATGAATGGGAAGGAGTTCCTTCCTTCTGCCTCCATCTCCGATCCCTCGCCTTCATGCTGGATAAATTCTTTGATCAGTCGAAATATATGGCATTCGTAAACGCAATCAGCGTTCTCACACCCTGAATAATCCCCCACAGCTCGGCGCGCATCCACAGCAGGCCTTGAACGGAGATTTCAGTATGAAGCGGCAACTGCTCCGGCATCGCGGCATGCTCGGACAGTACGCCTAAATTGCTCTTCAGACTGACCGTAAAGGACTGCTCCGGCAAATGCCAATGCTCATGGCGGGAGGTGAAATCCGCCAGCACTTTAACAGATGCCAGCCGTTCCCTTTCGTCCGAGCCTTTTACTGCATCACCGATTTGATACACTTCCCCGTTAACATTCACTTCCAGATCAAGTCTGGGTCCCAAGGTGACGGAGACCCGGCCGGAGGACAACGCTTCTATCGCCCGTTCAGTAAAAGGCGCCTCCCCCTCCTGAATCCGCAAGTAGGTCACGGATAAAGGTGCATCCGTCCGCTCCTGGAGATGCCAGTCCCTTCCCGAAGTAGCGGCAAGCCGGAACCCCTCGTTCAATTTGTCCGTCCACAGCCGGTAAGCACGGATGTTGTTTTTCTTCACCGGGGCAAAGGTCGTGGACCAGACTTCGATATAATCAATCTCGTTCCAGTCGCGGATTTCAAACTCCCAGAAACAGCCCGTACACATCGGACTGCCCGGACGGAAAGGATGAGCCATGCCGGCAAGGCCGCCCTGCTCATGAACCCGGGCCAGTCCGGCATGGATATCTCCCGGCCCCACCCTCCGCCAATCCTGGTAATCCTTGACCCCGATTATAACCATGTGACCGAAGAAAGTGGTCCATTCCATACCCGGGATAATCAACAGTCCGGTTTCACGTTCAATCTGTTCTTTGCGCGCCAGTCCTGCCATCGTATTGTGGTCGGTCAGGGCAATACAGTCAAAACCAAGCGCTTTGGCTCCCAAAGCCAGCTCGTTCAAAGACTGCCTGCCATCACTGTGGAACGTATGTGTATGAAGCTCACAGGCTATCCAGGTCATTGCGCCGCCTCCTCTTCCTGCCAGATTTGCAGCGAATATTCACAGTAGTCGGTTACGATGGCATGCAGGCTTAAGGTAACCTCCCACATTCCCGCCACGATATCCCCGCAGACAAGACCGGGAGAGGCTTCATGTCTGGAAATATGGAGAAACTGTTCCGGATCATGCCGGTGCGCAGCACCAAGATGCCCATTGGGACTGTCAACCGAGACCGTAATCAAATTGTTAAGCGGTAGATACGATTTAAAGTGTGCTTTGGCCTGCGCTATGGTTTCTTCTTCAAAGTAGAGATCAATACTGCGCTCGACCAAAGTTCTCGCTTTCTCCAAATCTTCCAGCTGCTTGGGTCCGTACCAAAAATTGATCCCTAGCCGCCCTCCCGCCGAAGCCAGAAAGAACCGGTGGATAATATGCGATTTCGAGCTTGCAGGTGTCACTCTGCCCCGTGCATCCACGATTACCTTTTTCATGACCGCCGCATCCCTTCCTCTTTAATCATAGAAAGGACATAGAAGTATCCGATAAACGAACATAACAGGAAGGTAAAGAAGGCCAAGGCTGCAGCAAGCTGACGGTCCTGGAAAACACCGAAAACCTGCTCCATGGAGACGCCAAGCATTTGCGGAGCATTGGGACCCACCAGATAAGGCGCCGTAAAGGAGCCGATCACACCCATAAACACGAAGGTGACCGCCACTAGCAGTGTCTTATAGGTCAATGGAAGAATTAATCTCCAGAAAATCCGGAGCCGTCCTGCGCCTACATCCTTGGCGCTTTCAATAACGGCATCCGGCACGGACGATAAAGCGGAGCCCAGCAGCATCGTCGTAAACGGTATATTGAACCATAAATTTGCGATAATGATGCCCTTCATGTCGTAAATCATCCGCGGAAAGCTGTCCTGCCCCAGATGGTACAAAATCCGCGACGCCCAGCCATGATTGCCGAGCAGCTGCATCAGGCCGTAAGTAGCAATAACGGTAGGAATAAAGATCGGAATCATGTACATCCGGCGGATCCAGCGCACAGCAAAGCCGTTATTGAAACGCATATAGACCGCGAGAACATAACTGACAGCCAGTACAAGCAGTGAAGAAATCACGGTGACCTCAAGGGTGAAGATGATGTTGGAGCGCATCAGCTTGTCCGTAAACAGAAATTTATAATTGGACAGGTCGTAGCCGCCCCCGTCATTCGTGAGGCTTTCCTTCAAAGAACCTATAATAGGCAGGACGACGATAAACACCAGAATTAGAAAGGAAGGGAGCACCAGGGAAATCCCCAGCAGCCCCCTTTTTGCCTGTCTGCTCATTGGGCAGCAACTTCACTTTGCCATCTTTGATTGATATCCTTGCCCAGATCCCCAAGGCTGAATGTCCGGTAGCCTTCGGACACGCCTTTGAAGGAATCCTGGATGTCTTGCGGCATATTGGACAGCTTAATGCCCGGGAAGCCCTGCATTTTATTCACAACCTCTGCCTGCGCTTCAGGCGATAGCGTGAAATCGAGGAATTTGTACACCGCGTCTTTCTTGTCAGAAAGCTTAGGTACCATCAGATAAGTAGGGCCGCCATTAAAGCCTGGCGTCACCTGCTGCATTTTGGTGGAAGCCGGCAGCTGCCCCTTGGCGATCTGATCCAAAACCATATCCGACCAGGCTGGAATCATGTCTACTTCGCCGCTGGCGAGCAGGTCGAGTGTTCCCTGGTTTTTCTTCGGATAAATTCCTTTTCCGTATACATATTTACCCAGATCCTTCAGCAGATCAAAGCCTTGCGTCCACTGGCTCTCAATGCTTGGATCGGAGTTGTGGATGGCCTCTTCCGGCAGAAATTTGTAGATTGACGTAATCACGAACGAGCTGCCTGAACCGCCGGTAGACGGATCATTGTAGGCGAACCTCTCCGGATTGGCACGAATCCAGTCGTAAAGCTCGTCCAGTGTTTGCGGAGGCGCAGTAACTTTATCACTGTTATAAGCGAGGACTACCGCAGACGAACGGTAAGGAACGGCCAGGTTGGATACATCATTCATGGTTTGCTGGTCGACGTTATTCAAGTTAGGAATCTTACCGTCGCTGAGCGAATCCCACAGATCATCATTTTTACCTTTAGTTACGTCATCAATTGAACTTTCATAGAGATCAACACCGCCCGAGCCTTTGCCCGCCTGCTTGGCAGCCATGATTTTATCATAGGTAGGCTGAGCAGCTGTACCGGAAGCAACGTAGACCGGGTTAACCTTAATATCCGGGTTCTTCGCTTCAAACATTGGAATCAGCGTTTTCCATAAATCATCCACATTTTGCGAACCTGTATAATAGAAAGTGAACTCTGTCGATGAAGCGGCTGGAGCTGAAGTGGAATTTCCGCCCCCGTCCGCAGCGGATTCGGCCTTCTTGTCAGCACCGCAGCCAGCCAGCACAGAACCCGCCAGAACCAGACCTGCCGTCAGGGATAAAGCCTTTTTCTTATTCAACATACACAAATGCCTCCTCAGGATTCATGAATTTATAAAAGTCTTGGAAATTTGATTTACACTTGCGGATACGCCAAAATTTTCGAGAACTGGACGGAAATCTCTTGACCCTGCTGCAGTTCCTTAACCTTGTCACGGGCCATGAAAGCCCGGATCACGCCATGATTCCGGATGTCGGCAGAAACTTCGGCATAATGCCCAAGCACCATAATTTGTTTAATGATTCCATGAAGTCCGCTTCCTGCTGAGCTCTCCAATATAATATCCTCAGGCCGAACCGCTACAGTGACTTCGCCTGAAAGGCCTGTGGCATTGGGAAAGTGAAGTGAACCTACTTGAATGCCCTCTTCAGTGATCACCCCCTTCATAAAATTCATTTTCCCGATAAATTGAGCGACGTATAAGGATTTCGGCTCATCGTAAATTTCCTGCGGTGTGGCAATTTGCTCGATCTGTCCATGGTTCATGACTACGATCCGGTCGGAAATGGATAATGCCTCCTCCTGGTCATGCGTGACAAATACCATCGTCAGTCCAAGCTCAGCCTGGATCTCCCGGAGCTCCTCACGCATCTCGTGGCGCAGCTTGGCGTCCAGGGCGGAGAATGGCTCATCGAGCAGCAGGACTGCCGGCTTCAGCAGCAGCGATCTCGCCACCGCAATACGCTGCTGCTGTCCGCCTGACAGCTGCCCGGGATACTTCTTCTCTGAGCCGGGCAGCCGGACCAGCTCAAGCACCTCTGAAATCGCTTTATCGCGTTCAGCCTTCCGGATTTTCCTGATTTTGAGTCCAAAGGCCAAATTCTCATAAACCGTCATATGCGGCCATAAATTATAGCCCTGAAACACCATGGATGTCGGCCGTTTCTCCGGGGGAGCGCTCAAGACGCTTTTTCCCTCGATCATGATGTCACCGGAGTCCGGGTCCAGGAAGCCGCCGACGCTGCGAAGCACCGTCGTTTTACCGCAGCCGGAAGGGCCAAGCAGGGTGATCATCTCTCCTTTCTTCACATCCAATGAAATATCGGTGACACCGTCGCCAGTCTTGTACCGTTTCGTCAGCTTCTGTATCGATAAATGAGCCTTCATAATGACCTCCTGTCAAAGTGACTGCGGAATTACGCCTGTTATTTCATTTGGAACCCGCTCGACAAGACATCTGCACTGACAAATTTCTGGGCGGCCAGCAGCAGAATCAAGGTCGGAGCTGTCAAAATAATGGAGAACACTGCGCCGGCATAAGCGGGATAATCCGTGATAATGCCATACATAACCACGGGCATTGTTCTGAAATTAGGCACCCCTACAAGATAGGTCCCCTGCGCTTCATCCAATGAACTGAGGAAGGTGAAGATGGAAGCGACAATGATTCCCGGCATCGCCAGCGGTAAAGTGATGCTGCGGAATACGCGGAACGGACTTGCTCCCACATCCCTTGCCGATTCTTCCTGTGCCGTATGGACATTCCGGAAGGAAGCAGTGGGAATCCAGGTCATGTACATTAGCACGTTGATAATATGGATGAGCACCACTCCCAGCAGGGTGTTCATCAGACCGATTTTATAGAACAATACAGCGATCGAAACATATAGACCCATTTTGGGAAAAGCGTGTGTCAGCAGGAACGAGAACAGGAAGAAACGGCTGAGCGGGAACCGGATCCGTGCGAACGCATACGCTGCAGGAACGCACAGCAGGATCGACACTGCGGTGACGATAGCAGCAATGCCGAATGAGAGCCCAATCGACTCGGCAATTCCGTCCCGTGACAGCACAAAGGACCACCATTTCAGCGACCACTCTCTGGGAAGCGGATCCGGATAACTCCAATTTCCGGTAAAAGCCAGGAGCGCCAGATTTAACAAAGGCCCCATAAAGAAAATCACGAAGGCGGCCAGCAACAAAAACTCGATAATTTTTTTGGGGCCGACAGCTTTTAAATACCATCTCATTACAAGCGTTTCTCCTCTCTGCATCAGCATCACGCCGTTATTAGAATCGTCGGGTGGAGTCCCGGATTACAAGCTGCGGTTCCAGCTCGACCGCTGTTTCCTCTACCGGCTCATGCCGGATCAGCTTGTCCAGCATCACGCAGGCCAGCCTCCCCATTTTCTCCGTATCGACTCTCACCGTAGTCAGTGAGGGTGTCAGAATGGATGCAACATCATTATCATCGAAGCCCATAACAGCTACCTGCCCGGGAACACTAACGGAATGCTCCATAAGAAACTTCATCGCCCCCAGCGCGATCATATCGTTGGTGCCGAAGACCGCAGTGTAGGACCGGCTTCGGAAATGCTCCCAATGCTCTTTCATCATCCGGTAGCCCTCCTCAAAGGTTGATGCCAGCAGATAAGCAATATCGGAATCGCCAAACTCTGCCCTTTGCCCGTTCATATAGGCGCGGAAGCCCTCCAGCCGGAGATGATGGCTCCGGTGGGACTGCGGTCCGGCGAGCATGAATATCCGCCGGTGCCCAAGTCCGCTCAAATGCCGAGCGGCTTCCAGGCCTCCGTTCTGGTCGCGGTTAACGATATGAATGACCCCGGGAACATCCGTGGACCCGTTCACCATGATGTACGGAACGCCAAATTTGCCGATGTGGTCGATCACATTCTGTTCAAGACGGCTGATCAGGATCAGCCCATCCACCCTTTTCTCCAGCATAAAGTCAGCGGAGCGCAGCGACATCTCATGATCGGTGGTCACAAATACCGAATAGTTCATGGAGGAAGCCGACGCAAGGATGGCATCCAGTATTTTTCCGTAAAAAGGATGCGACGCAACAGGATACTCACGCCGATAGATCAGTACGCCGATATTGTGTGTCCGCTGCGAGACCATCGCCCGCGCAACCGCATTGGGTTTGTACTGAAGCTCCTGAATGACTTTAAGCACTTTGTCTCTTGCCTCCTGGCTTGCATATCCACTGCCCGAAATTACCCGGGAAACTGTAGATTTGGATACACCAGACAGTTGCGCAATCTCTTTGATATTTCTCACGGATTACCCTCGCTTTCTCTGTGAGACCGTTCCCATATGAGATCGTTCCCACATCAAACAGATTAACTACTGAATGTAAGTCCGGTATTAATGAAAAGGTTCAATTTCGTAAATCATTTTTTTGAGCTTTACGTAATCTTGGGCTCTATTCTCAATAAAAGCTCCCGGAAGCGCTGTTATGTAAGCCTTCTGCAAATGCGGTTTGGGGAAATGTGAGATCTTGGAAGGGTTGGAGAAGAAATGGCTTCACCGCCCTTAAAATGGACGGTACCGTTTCAGCGAGCAATATAAGGATGATTTGTGGCGTTAAACATATAACTCCTTATATTTGAACAAACCGGTTGCGCCGTCCTTCACTGGAAAACGTAGTTGTTGTGGATTTCAATTTAGCATTGCCTGGAGGACGCTTCATACATCCGGCGGTAATTCCAAGTGGAAAAAGGATCACTAATTCAGCTCATTTCACTCCTGAAGGAGTAATATCACACAATTAAGTTCCATTTTTCCACTTAATTCCTCCATTTATTGATTTGGAGGGGAAATAAGTTCCCTTTTTCCAACTAATGATTGTTCATCTGCTTCTTTCCAAGCGCGAGTTAGAAAAAGGCTATCGAACCGACTGATTACCTCCCTGCCGGGTGAATTCGTTAGGAAACCATAATTTCCCATACGGTAAAAAAGACGACTCTTCATTCGGAATTCAGAATGAAGGTCGTCTTTTTAGGGCGTTTCCCTTTTGCTGCAGCACCTATTGCACGAAGTGCAATCATGCATACCAGACAGCTTGTTCTCTTTGCCAAACACTCATGATTGTTGTCGTTCATCTTCAAATATTCCAATATCAAATGCAACCGGACCCATACTATCTTCGTTCAGTTCAATATTATTCATGAATCAAAAAGGGTGCGCCAGAGAAGCACTTAAAAATGCATTCACATCATCGGCTATTTTCTTATAGTGTGTCCAATGCAGATAATGATGCCCTTTTAATACGATTAGTTGGTGGGTGCGTACATTCTTGAGCTGCTCTTCATAGAAGGTGATATTGGACTTGCCGTCTTCAGTTACCTTATCTATCTTGGGCGTAAAGATTATCACAGGCAAATTGGGCGGCAAGGTCATCTCTTTCGTTGCGTTGATGTTATGCTCCATTTCATTCGCTTCTTTTACTACGTCTTTATTGTACGCTTTCCAGGCTGTGATCATTTTGGTCAGTTTTATGTTCTCATCAGAATACGTACCTTCGTCCGCCTTCGGCAGGAAATCTGACGGATTTATATAGGTTACAAGTCTTGCCGCACCGCTTGGTGCAATCAGGCTCATATATGCAGGGATCCCAGGTACAGATTCCTTGAAATACTCCACAGCCTGCGGCAGGGTGATATCAATTCCTGCAATCGCTTCGATTTCATCGGGATATTTGTTGGCATAATACACACTGTAGATACCGGATGCAGAGTGGGACAAAAGCGTGTATGGGCCCGGGATGTCCGCTTGCTGTAACGCGCTGCGGAGTTCCCCGACGATGTTGTCCACAGTCCGCTCTTCATTGGTCAGATCGCTCCAGCCATACCCAAAGGGCTCTACGACTACCACTTTATTTTGTTTGGCCAACTCATTAAGCAAAGGCTCGTAATCCAGCACAGGTGCGGCTGTGCCCAGCCCCGGTAACATTACAATTGTGCGGCCCTTTGTTCCCTTCGTGTACACATGCATTTTCTTGCCCTTCACTTCTACATACTGGCCCCATGCCGGATATTGCTTATGCTCATACATGGTCATTACACTGTTACCCGACATAACTATAAGCAGGACTGCGACTACAAACAGCATGATGTTCCTGATTATTTTCAGCCACTTGAACTTTTTCTTCGTTTTCATAGAATGAATAGCCCCTTTAACCAATGATGGATGAATGAAGATGATTGCTTTCATACCCTCTCTTCATTACTTCATTGTAAGGGGCTTAGTTTAAATACATGGGCAGGGGCTGTTTAAATTTTGTTTAAAATAAGTTTGCTTGCGGCAATGCCTATTTCAGAGGAATTTTGATTTCCAGCTGCTTGTAGTAATTTTTAATTACGTTTCCCTTGGCATCCAGCTTATATAACCCTTGGTTGCCCTTTTCAAACACCGCTTGATAGGGTCTGATTATCAGAAATTCTGCGTCTGGGCGGACCGCTCCGTACAATAAGTCTTCAAAAATGGTATCCTTAATAGTATCCCTGGTATATGGTTTAGAATCCCTTGCGATCATGTCCAACTCATTTCCCAGGTTATCATAAATGTCATATCCTATATGATGGGCTTGCTCGGGTACTCCTTTTACCGCCAATTCAATACGCACAGAACCCTCTCCTGCAGCGATTCGGGTGGTTCCGATTTGAAATTGGCTGTCTGCCTTTGGAGCAGGCGGCTGAATGTTGCGCACCACTCCTTCCTGCTTAAAGGGAAGCTTCAGTACATACGGCTCTTGTACACCTTGAAGCTTGACATTCACGCTGATTTCAGAGGCAGCGGCCAGGCCTGCCTTTTGTTCTTCATTTAACCATCCGATCGGCAATACAACAACCGCTTTGTTGATATCCCCATCCTTGCTCCAGCGTGGGAACATCAACTCAATCCCTCCCGGTTGAGTTATCTTTGCATCTATATCCACTATTGTCCCTTCTGCAATATAAGGTTTGCCTTTAGCATTTAAGGTTATTCCTGCGAAATTTCCTGAATACAAGGTTCCCTCACGGCTCAGATTGAGTTTAATATAATTTCCGTCAAACTGTGCTTTGCCTTTCAAAGTAAGCTCATCGTGTGAATCCGAGGCTTCCGGTGTATTCAGGATAGCTTCGGCGGCCGGTTGAACCCCGGATGCATAGGTGGCAGCCGGTATTCCCAGCACTCCAAGCCATACGGAAGCACTTACAATTACAGCCAATTTTATTGTCTTTTTTCTCATGATATCCATCTCCTAATTTTTTTATTGGACTGCCACTTTGATCTCCAGACCGTCAATATAATGCTTCACCGGGTTTCCTGTGCTATCTGTTTTGAACAGCCCATGCTTTTTCTCCGGGCCCTTTAATTCATTATAATAGGCTCGGATGGTGAGCATATTTGGGTGTTTGCCGAACGGCTCTGTAAGCAAATCCACATTACGCGACCTATCAGAAGACAGGAGCTCGGATTGAGATATATTTTCCAGCACCAGTCCCTGTTCATCCTTTACTTCAAAGCCCGTTAGATTAAAAGCTGTGCGGTCTCCGTCTGCCTCTTGTTCAAGCGTGAGTGACAGACGGGTCGTTAATGGACTGTATTCCAGCTTTTGCAGCGTCAGACTCCATCCATCTGCCTGTACGCGTATATCAGGGTTGTCAATTATGTTTTCTGTAACCCTCCGTGCGGGAATTTGGAGAATGAACGGTTCATCAATACCTTCTAAGCCAATGGTTAAGGTCAGTACAAACTGGTCAGGAAAGGGTTTCGTCGAGATACCCAAATTCGAAGAATCGACCAGCGCAAAAATAGCTGTATTGCCCTCCTTCCCCCCTATCCAGCTTAAAGACGGCAAAGCGTCCCAACGGCCATCTGCAAACACCTCCAGCGGAACCCCGTCGATCATTACTTTTGCAGATGAAATTGTGCCTTTCTCCTGAAAAAGTTTCCCATCCGGGCCCACTGTAACTCCGGTCAGCTTACCGCCCAGCCCTTCCCCTTCACGCTTCACTGAGAATGCCAAACGGTTGCCGTCAAATACCGCCTCTTCGGCAGATAAGGTGATCCCTTCATGAGTATCACTGCTATTTGGACGGGAAATCAGACCCAAACTCTGGGCGGCCTGCAGTCCCAGATCATCTGCCCGTTCAAAAATACCGCCTACCCACGGAAGCTGCTTCAGCGCATTGGCTAACGCTGGCGGATAGATTGCCGTTAGCATAACACTGAGCAATATTGCCGCAGCTATAGCCGCAATTTTTGGATATATTTTTCTTTTCTTTTTCTTCCCGGCAGAATCCTGGACGATTGTGGCGAGCGATGCATAAATTGAATCCTGCCGCGTTCGCAGTAAAGGAGGAAGCTCCTGTTTATTTGCTTTTCTTAGCTCCCTGAGCTGCTTTTCTAAATTTTCATTATTCATGAGCAAGACCCTCCTCCCGCACAGGATGTATCTGTTCGGATAACAATCGGCGTGCGCGGTGAAGCCGTGCCCTGACCGCCCCTTCGGAGATGCCAAGCACACCCGCAATCTGCTTAATGGATAAATCCTCATAGTAGAAAAGCACGATAGCCAGCCGCAGGGATTCGTCCAGCCTATTAATGCAGCTTTGCAAGTCCACGTTCCCTGAATCTTCAAAATGTGCATAGGAAGCGGCCGTTTCTTCGGGAATCTCCGCCACAACCACAGTCCGCTCACGCATGCGGAGCAACTGATTGCATTCATTAATCAGGATGCGGATCACCCAGGTTTTGAAAAACTTGGGCTGCTTAAGGCTCGCGAGTCCTTTATACACCTTCAGTGTCGTTTCCTGAAGCGCATCTGCGCAATCTTCATCTTGGATCAGAATGGTTTTGGCTAATCGGTACAACTGTGATTCCAGTTGTCTAAAAAGACGGATAAACGCTTCATGGTCGCCTCTCTGCGCCTTTTGGATATCCAGTTCGTTGTCCAGCAAATGATTCTTCCTCCTTGAGGGCCCTCTATATAATTAGATGGGCAAGACATCCAAAAAGTTATTTTCAAGGAAAAAAAACTGAAAATCGGCAGAAAGTTTGGTCATCCGTTCTGTAAAACATACAAGCCATGACTCCCGATGCTGCAGGAACCATGGCTTGTATGCTGATATAGTGTATCCATAGACAGGCCGGACATCTGCTGAACGCAGCATTCTTGGGCCTTCCCGGAGATTCATTAAGCTTTAATACAGCGCCCGCCACAAATAGAACGTGGCGTAAGCCTCCCAGCCGCGCCAGGGCTCTGCCAGCTTCAGCAGCTCTGCCGGGGTAGGCTTCCGGTCCATGCCGGTCAGAAATTTGACCGCATTCTGCAGCCCGACATCTCCCACCGGGAAGGCTGTGGTGTCATCCAGACAGCGCATCCTCACATACTGCGAGGTCCATGGGCCGATTCCGCGGATCTGCAGCAGACGCTGCTCGGCGGCGTCCGGGGACGGCAGCGCCAGCAGGGATTCGCGGCTTAAGCCGCCGCTGGCTATAAGGTCGGCCACGTCCAGCACCGTCCGGGCTTTGCTGCGGGTCAGCTGCAGGGCGCACAGCTCCTCCGGCTGCACATCTGCAAACACTTCCGGGCCGGGGAATGCATAATAGACATGCCCTTCCCATTCCAGCGATCCGCCGTAGGCAGCGGTCAGCTGCTGCTTCAGCCTGTAGGCAAAGGCCAGATTCACCTGCTGGCCCAGGATAGCCCAGCACAATGCTTCGAACAAATCGGGAATGCCGACGATCCGCAGCCCCCTGTGCTGCTCAGCAAGCGGTGCCAGCAGCGGGTCAGCTTGCGCCAACTGGTAGAATGGCACCAGATCGCGGTCCAGATCGAACCATTCCCGGATATACCGGGCCAGCCATTCTGCCGCTCCTGGACCGGGAATGTCTCCGTGCAGGAGCGTTACGTGCATTCTGCTCCCCCCGGGAGCTGTCAGCCGGATCAGCAGCGGCTGGTTATCCAGATTGAAATAACGGGTCACCCCCTCCTGATCCGTACGGTACAGGCATTCAAGCGGCGAGCGGTTCAGGTATTCCAGGCAGACCCCGAAATCGAAAAACTCCGGCAGCGGCAGCTCAAAAAGCAAATCGTTCATGGCCCGCCGCCCCCACATGATTAATGCCTTCCAAGGCAAGCAGCTCCTGCTTCAGCTTGAGCCCTCCCCGGTATCCGGTCAGTGTACCATTCGTGCCAATGACCCGGTGACAAGGCAGAATGACCGGCAGCGGATTCTGTCCGTTGGCTGTCCCTACGGCGCGCATGGCTTGCGGTCTGCCAATTCTCTCAGCAAGCTCCCGGTAGGTAATGACTTCACCGTGCCCAATAGTGGCCAGGCCCTTCCAGACCTCCTGCTGAAACGGAGTTCCCCAGATATCCAGCGGGATATCCCTGAAGCTGACCGCTGCTCCCCCGAAATAGCTCTCCATTTCCCGGGTAATTCCCAGCTGCTCGAACACCGTCTGATCTTCCTGATAACGGTGCCGTGGGGCATAGGTGTTCAGCCACTTCCCTTCAGGCAGACGATCTTCTAGCCCAAAAGATAAACGGACCAGGCCCTTTTCACTGGCCCACAGGGTCCAGTCCCGGTTCCCCAGGTTCAGGGTATGACGATAAATCGTAATTTCACTCATGATGAATCCCTCCTTTGAATTGGGCACGGTATTCTGTCGGCGGCAGACCGGTCTTCCGCGTGAACCATGCAGTAAAGTGGGATGGCCCGCGAAAGCTCACCGCTTGTCCCACGTCAGCAACCGCAAGCTCCGTATCTGCAAGCAGCGCACAGGCTTTTTCCAGGCGCAGCTGATCGAGCCGCACGGCGGGCGACCGCCCGGTGACCCGCTTATAGGTGCGCTGCAGATGGAACGGGCTGACCCTCAGCCGTTCGGCAAGCATCTGCAGTGTCACCTTCTGCCCGAACTGCGTCTCCATCAGCTTATCCGCCTCGGCCGCCAGCACCGCGTCCGGGCGCAGCACGCCGCCTTCCTCCGGGCGGCATCTTTTGCAGGGCCTGAACCCGGCGGCTACCGCCTGCTCCAATGAGTCATAAAAAACCACATTGCCCGCCTTCGGCGTTCTCGCCCGGCAGGATGGGCGGCAGACAATATGTGTCGTCAGCACCGCTGTATAATATACGCCATCATAGGTTGGCTCGCGCCGCACAACGGATTCGTAGATCCGCTCGAATAATGCCTGTTCCATCGGTAATCACCTCATACCGCCAGTATATACGATTCAATATGCCTTATGCAGCCCTTTGGAACAGGAGAGCAAGATTCCGACAGTGCAATATACGCTTCCCCGGTTCGTATCCTTTGCCACTTCCTTGAACCTGAATCTTTCGCCATCATTCCTTATAGAAATACCCCTCCGTCACCGCCATGACGGCGGTGACGGAGGGGCTGTTTGTATAAGATAATTATATTATCTTCGTTGTTATATGAATATATTATATCGCAGCTTTCCCAGTTTGAACATCCACAGGGCCACCCTCTACCGGCGGGTTCTTCTTTTTCATATAATCTGAATAGTACGCTGTAACGATCGGAACCAGGATGGAGGTCACGATAACGGATGCGGCCACGAGTGCGGTTGCAGACTCGGCGGCTGGCAGAAACTCAGGCTTCATGTTGGCTACCAGCATCGGGTTCGCTACAGCGGCTCCGGCAGTACTGGAAGCGGCAAGTCCGGCAGTCCCGTTGCCCTTGCCAATGAATTTGTCGGCCAGAATCAGCGGCACACCTGTAATAATAATGACAACAACCCCCAGCAGAATACCGAGCAGGCCTGTATCAGCAATTACACCCAGGTCGATCGAGCTGCCCAGTGCGAAGCCAAAGAACGGAATAAGTGTCTGTGTAGCTTTGCCGAAGTAAGCGCGCAGATCATGGTCGAGGTTACCCAGCAGGAAACCGATCAGGAAAGGAAGCACAGCACCTACAAACAGATGCGGTTCGAATACGGCTGCCCCGGTGCTGCCCAGGATCAGCATGGTTACAAGCGGACCGGATTCCAGAGACATCAATACAAATGCGCCAGATTCTTCTTTGGTGCCATATTGCTGCATAATAGAAGCGTACAGGCCGCCGTTCGTCATATCCATTGCGGAAATGATCGCCAGAACAGATAATCCGGCAAAAAATCCGGTTTGAACACCGCCTTCGGGCAGAAACTGGATCGCAATCATGGCTACAACCCAAGCTACGGCGATTTTGGTCAATACGAGTGTACCGGATTTACGGAGTACAGTTCCGGTTGCTCTCACATCAATGGCAGCGCCCATACAGAAGAACCAGACAGCCAGAATAGGCACAGTACCTGTCATCAGACCTTTGGTGAAGCCGCCAAAGTACTCGCCCGCATTCGGAAAAGCCGTGTGGATGATAGCTCCAAGAAATAATGGAACCAGCATCATACCACCGGGAATCCTATCTAAGGTTTGTTTGATTTTCATGTGATTAATCATACCCTTCTTCACTTAATTTTTGCATAAAATGAATATTTTTTATGTTACAGGCACAGCAAATCAGCCCACGAGCCTAGCTGTCCACTGCAGTATGCTAACCTGCGGGCAGCTGTCTCTGAGAGAAAATTCGCTTGACTGCGCTTTCACGTCACTTGCGGCTGAGTCCGAGCTCCGGAATCATTTTGGCGAATACATCATCGCTTTCTTTCAATTGCCGGGAAAAGGCTTTGCCGTCCTTAACCAGCAGTCCAAGTCCATTGACATTCATATACTCACGGAATGCCTTGTCTTCGGTGCCCTTGATAAATGCCCCGGCAAGTATATCCGCAACCGCGTCCGGTGTATCCTTTGGTACCGCAAGTCCTCTCCATGTACCCGTGAAATTCACATGTATTCCGGTCTGCTCCTCCAGAGTGGGAACACCCGGCAGCGCATCAGAGCGCTTGTCGGCGTTAACCGCCAGTGTCCGCAGCTTTCCTTCATCCACATACTTTTTCACTTCAGCGGGACTTACAGGCACCGCATCCACAAAACCGTCCATTAAAGCGGAAACGGCGGGCCCGGCACCTTCAAAGGGAATATGTGCAAACTTCACGCCTGTTTCCCGTTCCAACGTTATGGCAGCTAAATGCCAAATGCTTCCGGTTCCTGCGTTTCCCATTTTCAGTTCACCTGGATGCGCTTTCGCAAAGTCGAGAAATTCATTCACAGTTTGCCACGGTGCGCTTTGCCTTACGGTAATGGCGGAAGGATCAAAATTGGTCTGAGCGATGGGTTTGAACTTCTCATAGGTAATCGGCAGCAAGCCCAAATGCGGAAGGATGGTCAATTCGGCCGGCAAAAAAGTCACCGTGTATCCGTCACCCTTGGCGCCCGCGCCTTCCATCAGTCCAACAGAGCCTCCCCCGCCTGTCCGGTTGACCACGATGACCGGCTGTCCCAGAACCTTCTCTGTCGCTTTGGCTAATGCCCTTGCTGTTGCATCGGTTCCTCCGCCTGCAGCGTACGGCACAATTAATGTGACCGGCTTCTCGGGGAAATCAGCGTTATCCCCCTTATTGCTGTGATCGTCCGTTATGCGGTTTCCAATAAGAAGGAGGAGGACCACAGCCAGCAGCGATGCTGTCCAGATTCCTATTCGCATTCCCCGTTTCAAAAGCATCCCTCTTCTCTTCATTAAGGATATCGAGCTGGTGGCCGGAACCTGCAAATCCTGCCGTTTACTCTTTTGCCCCACCCCCGGATTTCTAAACCTCAGCCAGTATGCTTCGCAGCTGTGAAAGTTTTCTCAAGTAGAACTTTATCGTATTCGGGGGTGTCCTACAATCATATTATCTTATTCCGAATCCTCAGAAATGCCGGAATGGCGCGGTTTTGGCCGATCTGCATACCCGCTGGCATATTTGCTGCTCTCCCGGAACCTGCCCGGAGTCGTCGATTTGATTTTGCGGAAGGCCCGGATGAAGCTGTTCTCATTCTGGTACCCCACCTGAAGGGCGATGTCGGCAATTTTCAGGCCGCTATCCTGCAAAAGCCCGCAGGCTTTATCAATTCTCAGGTTGGTGAGGTAGTCATATACCGTTGAACCAGTCTCTTCCTTGAAGATCGTACTGACCGAGGATACCCCCATATTGACATGGGCTGCGATATCCTGAAGTCCGATGTTCTCCTGCAAGTGGCTCTCCATATACGCAATCAGATTCTGCACAAGCAAATATTCCTTGGACTGCCGGTGCGCTCCCAGCACACCAGCCATATGAACGGCAATACGGCACAGCATATCCTCAATTTCAGCAAGATCCATGGTTGTCACCTGATGCCAGGTGTAATCTGCAAGCTCAGCGGGAAGCGGATAACCTCCGGCTGTGGCAATACTCATCATCTCTTCCAGCAGATCATTGATGGAGCGGAAGACCTTTTGCGGCTGTATGCCCAGTTTGCGTGTATCGCTCGTCCCTCTGCGGACCCGCTCCCGGGCTGTCTCGCCATCCGATGACTTCAGCGCGTGCAGCACCTCCTGCCTCCAGGCTTCATCCGCAGCGCCGGCGTTTTCGGTATATTTGCCCTCCGCTTCCGGGTAAGCATGAACCAGGCCGTACCCCTCATACAGGCGGCAGGACAAGGCGTGCATGGATTCATCGTAGGAGCGGGCCGCCTGCGCAACGCCTGAAGCGGTGCCTCCCACACCAATGGACACAGAGATCTTCAGCACCTCCTGCAGGAGAACGACCAGTCTGACCGCTTCCTCTTTAAGATCCCTCTCTTCCTGCTCCCGGGGCTGAAGCAGCACGGCCAGACTGTCCTTCTGCGGAGCAGTGGTCACGACTCTCCAGACGGGCCCAAAATATTCCAGTACAATATTGTTCATCGCATATTTCAGCAGCATCTGGTCCTCTTCCACAAAAGACGATGCCCACTGCGAATGGCGGTCAATGGATATGGTCAGCAGCTGGAAGGAATCCTCCCGCCAATCTGCAAAATAGTGCTCCCATTTGGTCCGCATTTCCTGTGTGCCCATGCTCCGGCTGATCAGATCATTTACATATTTGGACCGCAGCTCCGGCAGACTCCAATCCGCGACCAGCGATTTGCTCTGGAAATCACCCACCAGCTTGCCGATCACCGGCTCCAGATCATACAGATTGCCATGACCGGCTGCTGCCATATCCGGAGTCAACAGCTTGTTGATCCGTTTCAAAGGCCGGAAGGCCGCAAAGTTATAATAATAAATGGCCGAGCATCCTACAGCGATGGAAATCAGTGACAGCATGAGCATCATATTGCGCGCGGTGGTCACATTTTTGAGCAGCTGCTCCATGGGAACCAGTGAAAGCATCCGCCAGCCGGTCACATTGGAGAAGGTCTGGTTGGCCATGTAGGCCTTGCCTTCAATCTTCACGTGTGCAAAAGGGCTTACGTCAATATCCTTCAACACCTTGTCCATTTCCGTAAGGGGAAACGGGAGGTTCAGTTTGGGGTAGATCAATTCGCCTTCCAGATTGTACACAAATTGATAGCTCGACAAATGGCTGTACATTTTGGAGAACAGCATGTCGTAATCCAGATCAATCAATACCGCTCCCGCAACCTCGCCATTCCGGACAATCGGACGGGCTAATGAGAGCAGCTCCGTAGCGCTGAGCTGGGGGTCGGTGCCGGTGTAGACTCTTCTTTTGATCAGCAGCGGCTTCTCCTTAATCTGCCCAATCCACGGGATCCAGGCATGCTCCGGCGCTTCCTCCCAGGAAGCCTTGTAGCCATAGCCGCTTGAAATCACAGAATGATCCTTGAATTTGATTACGCTGATGGCATGAATGTCCGGCTCTGTAGCGAGCGTTTTCAATACATCCTGCGGCTCGGCGGCTATACCCGCATTTTCAGCGTCTGCATCAATGTATTTCAGGATAGCCTGATGAAAGGATACATCCACCGCTTTATTGTCCGACTCCCGGAATGCCCTGTTGGTGACATCCAGATTGATCTGCAGCAGTTCAATATTCGGCGTGTTCAACTCGGTATCGAGCGCATTCCGGTACTCTCTGTAGGAGAATAGGCCAATCAGTATAATCAGCAGCGACACACTGACGGTCAGCATCAGGATCAGCCGGTTTTGTTTGTTGTTCAGCAAATATTTCAATTTGAATCGCAGCATTGGTATTGCTTCATCCTTCCGCAGGTCTGGTTCCAGACCATAGAGTAGCATGTTTCATCCATACTTCAATATGGAGCATATCATACTCTTTAAGATTTTAAACGTTTAGAGTGAAGAACCTGATCAATGATATAATAGTAGGGTTCAAAAAGATCTTTATACAGGAGATTAATCCAAATGCAGCCTAATTTAATGATAAACGATGCCGAATGGGACAAGCTCATCTCGGATGTGGCCTACTATTTTGAGGATCTGACCCTCAAGCGGGGATTTCAATATTATAAGCAGAACCGTGTCCGGTCGCTCCGGATGATCTCATCCCGGAGAGTGATGGCGGTTGTCGAGGGCAGAGAGGATTACGCTGTCAGTGTGGAGCTGGACAGCTTGACGGAAAGCCACTGCGATTGCCCCGTTCAGGGACCCTGCAAGCATATGGCGGCTGTGCTGATGAGTGTTGCCGAGTCGCAGGAACGGTCCGTGAATATGCTGGCCAATGCCAAGGCCGTCATCGACCGGAAGAAGGCAGAGGCTCTGGAGGCTTCCTCTGCTGCCGGTGTTTCCGGCAGCCGCCGGGAACAGGCGAAGAAGCTCGCCGGGCTGATTCCCGGGGCAACGGTAGCCGAGTGGCGTGACTATATGGCGCTGCTCACCGCGCCGCTGGCCCAGACGGTACGCAATCCGCAATATGCTGAACGGGCGCTGTCCGCCATTGCGCAGGCGGAGGCCGGCCTCCCGCCTGCCGCTGAACTGCTGTTCCAGCTTAATGCCCATCTGTTCATCCTGGAGAGTCTGATTACACCCGGCGGCCAGCATAACGCTGGAGCCCTCTCCTCTCCAGGCTATTCGCTGGGATATTACACAGCTATTGCCGTCTCTGAGCTTCAAGAGGCGATTATCCGCTTGATGAAGCGCAGCCTGCCGCTCGACTCAGAGCCGGAGGCATGGCTGAGGCTCAAGGATACGCTGGCTTATGTGCAGCTTGAGATGCTGACGGAATCACGCGACCGTCTGCGGGAGCAGCCTTATTTCTCCTTCTGCTACGATCAGCTCTGGCAGCGCTGGATTGCCCCGAACGCCAGCGATCCGGCGCTCTATCTGGAGGAGCTTGAGTCGCTCCGCGAACGGGCTGGCGGGCTGGGCGCTGCTGTTAACCGCTCAGCGCTGCTGCTGGCAGAGAGCCGGATGTACTTCTACCTCAGCGACGACAAAGCCGCCTGGGAACGGCTGGCTGCCGCCTCCGGGCGGCCGGGCCTGCATCCGGACGAGCTGCTCGGCTGCCTGGAGCCGCTCGCCGAAGCCGGACACTGGTCCCGTCTTGCGGCCTGGCTTGAAACGACAGGCCCCCTGCTGAACAGCCGCTTATATAATCTGCACAGATATGCCGGCTACTGGGAAGACGTTGTCCGCCGTCTGCCGGAGGCGGAACCCCAAATGTGGAACACGCTATCCGCGATGCTTCCGCTCTCGGGCGGTATCTATGAAGACAAGCTGCTGGACCACGGCAAATGGCAGGAATGGATGGACTATCAGCTGTCCTCCGGCAAGGTGCCTTCCGACTTCCGGGTCAGCGACCTGCAGCCGGTGGAGAAACATGCGCCGGAGCTGCTGCTGCCGTTCTACCATCAGGCGGCGGAACGGTTCGTGCTGGAGAAGAACCGCCACAGCTATAAGGCCGCTGTTAAGCTATTGAAGCGTCTCGCCAAGTTGTATAAGAAGATGAAGCGCGAGGAGCGGTGGGGAGAATTTCTGGATGCCTTCACCACCCGGCACAGCCGGCTTCGCGCATTGCAGGAGGAGCTGCGGAAAGGAAAGCTGATTCCATGAGTATGCATACGCGAAATATTACCGTCCAGCTGGCCTTGAGCCAATATGGCGATGCCCTGATCTACGGCATCAACGAACGGGATGACTATGTCTCCGGCCTGCTGCTGAAGCAGCAGCTGTTCGCCTGGCATGAGGAATCCTTCTATGGCACGGAATTAACTACCCAGAACGCCGATGGCGTGGAGCTGGTCATTCTTCCTGCCGAGCAGGTAATCCCGTTCTTCGCGGATCTGAAGGTGCTCCGGCATATCGGATGGAGCTGGGAGGGCAATGCCGGAATCCTGACTGCGCTGGCCCCGGTTCTGGCCGCGCTGCTGGATGAGAAGCAGTATGTTCCCAGCTTCTCCGCTTTCCGTGAAGGGCAGCTGCGGTGGGACTGGGACAGCCAGGCGCTTGCGGGCGCGGCGGAAGGTAACCCGGAAGCCGAAGCGGGCTTGCGCGGGCTGCGGGAGCGCAGCACGCTTGCCGAAGGGCTGCAGGCCGCCTTCTCGGCGGCGGTCTTTCAGCGGTATTACAGCACGGAAGCCGAGGCGGGCGACCTGCGGAGCGAATTTCCGCTGCTGTTCAGCCGCAGCGGGCTGGCGGCCGCGGGGATGGACGCGGACAGCTGGCTGATGTCCATCGGCTGGAAGGCAGACTCCGCGCCGTTCCGTCCCGTGCTGCAGCTGCTGGAGCCGGACGGGGACTCGTCCTCCTGGCGGCTGCAGCTGCTGCTTCAGGACAAGCGCGATGAATCCGCGCTTGTGCCGCTGCGGCTCTCCGACGACGGAGAGCCGCATGGGCGCTGGCCCGCGCCGTGGGCGGAGCACGTCCGCGAGCGGGCGGCCGGGTGGCTGTCGCGCCTGCGGGACAGCCTGCCCGGCGGGCACATCGGCCGCGGGCGCGATGTGCTTGGGGAACCGCTTAGCGACGAGGTCGCGTGGCGGTTCCTTACGGTCGACAGCCGGCGCCTGCTGGAGGCCGGCTGGCAGGTGCTGCTGCCGGCGTGGTGGGAAGCCGCCAGCCGCAAAAAGCCGCGCCTGCGCGCCAAGATCAGCTCCGGCGAGGGCACCCGCGGAGGCCGGTCGCTGTTTGGGTTGGATGCGCTGGTCGACTTCGACTGGCGCATCTCCATCGGCGACGCCGACCTCTCCGAGGCGGAGTTCGCCGAGCTGGTCGCGCGCGGCGAGCGGCTCGTGAAGTTCAGGGGCCAGTGGATTCCCCTGGACCCCGCCCTCCTGGCCCAGATCCAACGGGCCATGGCCGGAATGGACAAGTCGCAGGGCTTGTCCTTCCAGGACGTGCTGCAGCTGCATCTGCTCGGCAGCAGCGAAGAGGAAGCTGCTGAAGCTGCAGCGGAGCAGGCTGAAGAGGACGCAGCGCGCTTCCGGCTGGAAGTGGAGCTGAACGCGCATCTGGTCAAGCTGATCGGCCAGCTCGGCCAGCGTGACCGGTGGCCGCAGCCCGCTGTGCCTGCGGGGCTGCACGCTGAGCTGAGAAGCTACCAGCAGGAGGGCTTTGCCTGGCTGGCCTTCCTGCGCCGTTTCGGCCTGGGGGCCGTGCTGGCCGACGACATGGGCCTGGGCAAAACCGTGCAGCTCATTGCCTATCTGCTCCATCTGAAGGAGCTGGAGGAGGCAGCCGAAGCTGTCCCCGCTGCCGGCAGGGTGCGGCAGACGGACCCGCCCGGCTGGCCTTCCCTGATCATCTGCCCGACCTCAGTGCTCGGCAACTGGCAGAAGGAGCTGCAGCGGTTCGCCCCTTCCCTGAAGGTGATGCTGCACTATGGCAGCAAACGGCTGGATGCCGGCTACTTCTACGGCGCAGCTTCTCAGGCGGATGTGGTCCTGACCTCGTACGCCACGGCTGCGCTCGACCAGGAACTATTGAAGCAATTCACCTGGGCGGCGGTCTGTCTCGATGAAGCGCAGAACATCAAAAATGCCGGGACCAAGCAGTCCTCGGCTGTACGCAGCTTCCCGGCACTCCACCGGATCGCGCTGACGGGGACACCGATTGAGAACAGGCTCTCGGAGCTGTGGTCAATCTATGATTTCATCACCCCGGGGTACCTCGGCAGCGCCAAATCCTTTCAGGACCGGTTCGCAAATGCCATTGAGAAGGAGCGGGATGCGAAGCGGACGGCGGATCTGCAGAAGATGGTTCAGCCGTTCATGCTGCGCCGCAAGAAAAAAGACCCGGCGATCCAGCTCGATCTTCCGGACAAAAATGAGATGAAAACCTATGTACACCTCACGGCTGAACAGGCAGCCCTGTATGACCAGAACGTCAACGGCCTTCTGGAACGGATGCAAAAGCTGGAGGGCATTGAACGCAAAGGAGCTATTCTGGCTGCACTGACCAGTCTTAAGCAGCTCTGTGATCATCCGCTGCTGCTGAGCAAGGATGCCTTGCCCGAGGCAGAAACGGAAGGCCGGCTCGATACCGCGGTCTTGATTGAGCGGTCAGCGAAGCTGGAGCGGCTGCTCGCCATGGTGCGTGAGCTGCGCGAGGAGAATGAGCGCTGCCTGATCTTCACTCAATATGTCGGCATGGGCAAGATGCTGCAGGCCGTGCTGTCCCAGGAGCTGCAGGAACCTGTGCTGTATCTGAACGGCAGCACACCCAAAAGCGCACGCGACCGCATGATCGAGCAATTCCAGACCCCTGCGCCGCCGCAGGGGGAAGCCCTGCCGGCTGGGGGCCAGCCGCAGTCGGACCAGCCCAATGTGTTCATCCTCTCGCTGAAGGCGGGCGGGGTTGGCCTGAACCTGACCGCAGCCAATCATGTCTTCCACTTCGACCGCTGGTGGAATCCGGCTGTTGAGAATCAGGCGACGGACCGCGCGTACCGGATGGGCCAGACCAAGGATGTGCAGGTGCACAAGTTCATCTCACTGGGGACGCTGGAGGAAAAAATCGACGAAATGCTGGAGAGCAAGCAGCAGCTCAGCGATGATGTGATCGCAAGCTCCGAAAGCTGGATTACCGAGCTGTCCACCGATGCCCTGAAGGATCTGTTCACACTGCGGAGGGAGTGGGTAGGCTGACCGGTCATGAGCTGGCGCATTCAAGCTTCACCATTCCTCGGACATTCTGAAGACCGCTGCCAGGTTGTCTGAACCCGCAAGCGAGCTGACGACCAGCGTGATAATTTCATCCGTCAGATTATATAAAAGCTGCTGACCGGCCAAATTGGCGGCTACATTCTGATAGGCACCGGCTATGCCGGAACCGATGCCTTGGGTGATCACTCTTCCGCCGGTCACGTCCGTGCAGGTGTAATTCACTTGCAGTGCTGTTGCGGTTGCAGGTATCGCCGTAGTAGGCGTAGGGAAGCTGACAAAGGTGCCATTCACGGTTCCGCCGCCCACAATTTTGTACCGGATAGGCGTGGAGGCCAGAATTTCCAGGCTGTCCGGCTTGATTTCAGCGGCAACAGCCTCCGGAATTACGACTGCAGTGTTTCTGCGGAAACTGATAAGAGCAAAATCCGAGGTAGTCACAGCAATATTTTCCCGGAATTCCGAGGTGATTCTGCTAACCTTAAGCTGCTCCTGCGGAACCAGCGACAAGACACCCGCACTATCCACGAGGAAAATCTGGAGCTGCATCAGTTCCTGGGAATATACGGCATTGAACTGAAAATAAGTCTGGGTGATGTTATAGGTTCTGGTTACTACTTCCCGGTAATTCACTTCAAATAATTCCTGGGCAAACAGTGTTTCCGGGGTTACATCATTATTCAGGCCTGTTATATACACCACAGCTTTGGACGATCCGTTGTTGACCGCTTTTATGATTACCTGGCTAATGGTGCCCAGCCCCCTGGTAGGTCTGCTTGTTAATGTGTTAGTCGTTAAATAAGGCACAGTTCATCCTCCTTCTAGTAATGCCGTTCTTATATCGTATGCGGCATAATTTGGAAGTATCTAGTTAAAACGGCAGATTGGCAGCATGGCAGCGCATCGGACTCTTCCTGAAATGGAGCAAGTTGCCAGCTTCCGGCTAATGTGTTAGAATCAACGTAACTTTTGAAGAACGGAGGGTTGCGTGTGATAGACTATATCCGGATTCGTACTTTACGCGGCTAAGCTAATTTTATAGCGCTAAAGCTCTGCCCCGTGCAGAGGACTCAGGATAGGTCTATCTATTTTTGAAGGCAGCCCACAGCTTAAACCCATCGTCCGGCGGACAGATCAGGCCCGCCGGCATCAGCCTTTAGGAATACTTGCAGCTCCATTAGGCAATAACAATGAACCGCCCCACAGGCAGGTGCAGCAGCTTGCTGTTCTGCAGGGCCGCTGTATTTTTCGCATACATTCATTGTTGCTATGGAAATGCCGACGAAGGGACTGGGGGATGGAGATTCCTCCGGCGGCCCTATTCTGTTGTCCTCTATTGATACTGTTAGCACAGGCAGACCGCCTGTGCTTTTTCATGTCCAATTTTACTAGTGGAGGTTGAATGAATATATGGAAACTGTACAGCAAAAAGCAGTGATTGTCGGTGTTCAGCTGCAGAATGACAAGGATTTCGCTTATTCCATGGAAGAGCTGCGCAATCTGGCGGCCGCCTGCGAGCTTGAGGTGGTCGGGGAGCTGAGCCAGAAATCCAGCCGCATTAATCCGTCGCATTATATCGGTACAGGCAAAATCGGGGAGCTGGAAGCCCTGTTGGAAGCGCTGGATGCGCCTATTGTTATTTTTAATGATGAGCTTTCCCCTTCCCAGATCCGTAATCTGGAATCGGCGCTGGACCGTCAGGTCATTGACCGGACCGTGCTGATTCTGAATATATTTGCCGAACGCGCCAAAACGAAGGAGGCCCAGCTCCAGGTGGAGGTGGCACAGCTGCAGTACATGCTCCCCCGGCTGACCGGGATGCGCGAGTCTCTCGGCAGACAAGGTGGCGGGGCAGGACTGAAAAACCGCGGCGCCGGGGAAACCAAGCTGGAGCTGGACCGGCGCAGAATTGAGGAACGCATCACGGCACTGCAGCTGGAGCTGCAGACTCAAGTGGCCCGGCGGCAGGTCCAGCGCAAGCAGCGGCGCAAAAACGAGGTGCCCGTAGTCTGTCTCGTCGGTTATACCAATACCGGCAAGTCCAGCTTAATGAACACCATAATGGAAACCTACCACCCCGGATCTCAAAAAGGGGTGTTGGCCAAGGATATGCTGTTCGCCACATTGGAAACCTCAGTGCGCAGCATTGAGCTGCCTGACCGTAAAACCTTTTTGTTGACCGACACGGTCGGTTTTGTCAGCCAGCTGCCCCATCATCTGGTCAAGGCGTTCCGCTCTACGCTCGAAGAGGTCACCGAGGCTGATCTGCTGATTCATGTAGCCGACATTTCCGATCCGCAGGTGGGCCAGCATATCGCTGTTACGGAGGAAACCCTGAAGGCCCTGGGCGCGGACGGAATCCCGGCCATTAAGGCTTATAACAAAGCTGACCTGACGGAATTGCCTTATCCTGTAGTAAAGGAGAATACCGTCACCCTCTCTGCTAAGGAGAAAAGCGGAATCGCCGAGCTGATTGGCCTGGTCAGGCAGCATGTCTTCAATGATTATATCCAGTGCGAAATACTCGTGCCCTTCGACCGCGGCAGCGTGGTTTCCTACTTCAATAACCACGCCGATGTGCAGGCGGTCAGTTATGAAGAACAGGGCACACGCCTGAAGCTGGAATGCCGGGCTGCCGATTATGAGCGGTTCAAAAGCGATTTTGTTGTGATCTCTCAGTAGGCAGTGAGCAGAATGAACAAACGGCTGCGCCGTCCTTCACCGGACTGCGCAGCCGTTGTGGATTATAGGTTCTGTTTTACCTGGTGGCCGTGTAGTGGACTCTCACTGTCATGTAGTTGGCTCTTTTCTAGCGTTAGTTGGAAAAAGGATATTTAATCCTAGCGATTCGTGCCCTTTGAGGGCAATCCACTTAAATTAACTTTACTTTTTCCCACTAACCGTCACTAACCGCTCTAAAAGAAGCTCTTGAGTCCATTTAAGTGTACTAATTCCACCTCACTTTCTTTTAGAACTCCCATCATTCCTTCTTTTGCTGCTTTATTCTTTTTTACGACGACTGCACCCGGTAACAGTTCTACTCCGCTTGACCAGGACGCAGACGAAGCGAGAAGGCTTCCGCCTCATCCCCGCCGGCGCTCACCCGCAGCTTGCCCGCTGTCACCTCTATTTGCGGACCGGCGCTTCCCGGCACCTGCTCCATATCCAAAGAAAAAACCATTGCCGCTTGCTGAAGGGCACGAAGGTCTATGCGTTTGCGCGGGCCGGAGTACAGAACCAGTTCCACCAGAATGCGGTCCCCTGTCTCTTGAACCTCCCAGGTCCAGTCGCGGCTCCCGCCTGCGTGCCCGGTAAACGATGCAAACCATGTCGTGAGCACACAGTGTGCCTCTCCGATCCGAATGGAAGCCCCTTCTTCCGTAGACTCGGCCACCACTCCCTCCAGCCGGCCTCCGATCTCCAGCCGCAGCCGTAAATCCCCAGCCTCGATTGCGCCGCCGGTAAGATCCAGATTGGGATGGGTATCCCCCCCGTCTGTGATGAAATCAATGCCGAACAGCACCTGCCCCTGTTCCTGCTTCGACTTGAAGCGGGCCGAGCAAAAATCATAGCCATCGTGCAGGCAGCGGAGCTGAATATAAGCAGGGAGGCCGTTGTTATCCGCATAGACCAGCAGCGGCCGCCTCTGATTCCACAGATCACTAGTTGTAAAAGATCCGATGCTGATCTGGGGAGTCATATAAGTAACGGCCCATTTGCCGGTGCCATCCGTCTCATCGCCTTCATAGAGCTGCCTGATTTCTTGTGTACGCGGAACGCTGAAGGCCTCCAGACAGGCCGCTGGACACTCGAAGCCGCTTTTGTACCATTCTTCTTCGTACGGCAGCTCATCCCAACGGAAAAACATCACTGTCCCCCGTGTGGCCACCTGCAAAAAAGCCTTGCTCTGATTATTCAGGAGTGTCTCATAAGAGCGGGAATGCGGGCCGGACCACTGCCCCGTCGCCGGGTGGTAATAGCCCGCCACTGTCCTCCAGGTGAGATCAATCAACTCTCTGGTGAGCCCGCGCACCTCGTCATCCATGGTTTCAGAATGCAGCTTGGACAACTCCAGGATGGCGATGTACGTATAGACCGGGCTGTTGTATTCCTGAAAAGCGCCGCGTTTCATCGTATACGCATACAGCTTCTGCAGACGCTTCAACCCATAGTCCGCGAAATCCCCGCGTCCCAGCTGCTCCCCTGCAATTCTGGTGACGAAGGCCCCCAGAATCGCAATATTCGTGTAATCCGGCCCGACATTCCGCTTAATAATGGCCTCACAGGCATAGCCAATGGAGTCGGCAACGGCCTTGCGCAGGGCCCCCGGGAATCTGCTCCCATGGCGCTTGAGAGCCTGAACCAGACGGCTGCCGCAGAAGTCTGCCCAGTTCCAGTCGGGCGGCGCCATCTGTGCCAGCGGTTCTTCGTAGAACCAGGACCAGATCCCAAAGGTATCATGGCTGCGGTCAGTATCCTGCAGAGACACCACCCGGGCGATAATCTCGAAGGCCCGCAGCTCATGCTCGGCAAGCTCTGTATCCAGCAGCCCGAGTGCATACGACAGCGAATCCCGGGTGGAATGGATGAATTCGGCATCCCGCAGCGCGGTATGATAACCCGGGCTGCTGAACGGCGACTGAAGCATGCAGAGCTCCGGGCTGTAGCGGGACCCGAGTGACTGCATTTTGCGGATCAGCATCCGTTGATGATCTATGGCTTCATGCTTATTTAGCTGTTCGGCCGTTTTCTTCATGATGATCTTCCTTTCCTCAAGGTAAAGGGATTCCAATCACACTTCCCATGCCGAACGTGTACCCGATAACAAATCCGGTGCATGCGTGAACAGCTGCATCACCAGCCCCTGTCCATACAGCGTAGGGTAGACTTCGATCGTATTGTAAGCATCTGCCGTGGGCATGACGGGCGTCCCGCCGGACACCCCTTGCACTTCTCCGTTCTCCGCGATGAGCGGAAGAATGCCTTGAACGGTCCGCCGGGCACCATCCAGATAAGAGGCATCCAGCAGGCCCTGCTCCACGCCCTTGATGAACCCGCAGGCTATGCCCGCACTGCCTGAAGTCTCCTGAACAAAATCCGTTCGGTTCAAGACCGTATGCCATAACCCATTCCCCGCCTGACAGGACCGCAGACCTGCGGCAAGCGAGCGGTACCGGCTGTACAGCTCTTCGGGAATCGCAACCACCTCTCTAAGCTCCGCAACAATCTGGGGAACGGCCAGGGTAATCCATGCATTGGCGCGCGCCCAATGAACGGCCGACATATGATGGCCCGCCCGGCTATTCCAGCCGTGGTACAGCAGCCCCGACTCCGGGTCCTGCAGCAATTGCAGGTGCAGCAGCGTCTGCCTGACTGCAGCATCCGCCAGCCGGGATTCTCCCGTCAGCCCGCCCAGGCGCGCCAGGAACAAAACCGCCATATAGACCGTATCCGCCCATACCTGCTCCGGGAAATCCACATTTTCCGTTACAGTATGCTCTAACGCGCCTTCACGTGTGACCGGAGCAGCCTTCAGCATCCAATCGGCGGCGGACATGGCCTTTTGCAGAAACCATGGATCCTCTGTCCGGCGGTACAGCTCTGGAAAAAGCGCAAAGGGGGCCAATGAATTGATCACTTTTGCCCCTTCGGCCTTGCGCTTATTGCGGTTCACCCACTGCAGCAGATAATCCAGAACTTCCTCCCGTCCGCTGGCTGTGGCGTACTCCATCAACGAAATCACGCCGACCCCCGGCACCCAATCCCAGTGGTCGATGTCCATTCCCCACTTTCCCTTGTGCTCCTCCAAAATCATGTACCGAAACAATAAATCCAGCGTCTCCGCAAGCTTCCGCTCAGTGTTCATGATGATGAAGCCCCCTTAATTCCATTGAACCGTCCTGCGGGTCCGCCTTCACCGGAGACTGCCCCTGAAAGGGCACCTCTCCGAACAGCGCTTTTACCGTAAGCTCCACCGTCTCCTCATGCAGCGAATAGGCATTAATTAGCGCATCCAGAAACGGCATATCCTGCAGCAGATATGGTGTGGCAAAAGAAATTCCAATCGGGCGGATGGTCTCCGCATGCTGCATCGCCCAGATCGCTTTGGCCGCCTCGCCCACCGGCCGGGCTGTATTCATCATGCCGTGCAGAGGCAAAAAATAAGGCGCAAACGCAGCATCCCAGCGAATCCCTGACAGCTCCCATTTGCGCAGCGTGCTCAGCGGCTCAAATTCATCGAGGATATCCACCTGTAACCCTCTCGCCCGTAAAAGCTCCACAAAGACATTCATCCGCTCATACTTGCGGCCTTCCGTCACTTTGTTCAGCAGAACCACCAGTACCCGGCGGGTGGTCTGCGGGTTAAGCGGCAGCATACCGCCACGATTGCGGACAAGCGTGATGCATCGCTCCGCAATCGTCCGGCTTAGCTGCCTGGCTTCCAGGTCAAGCTTTGGCGGCAGCCGATCATTGAGCAGCGGAACCGCTTGCGGGTCCCTGCCTTTTGGATCCACCCGGTGTACCCCAAGCAGGGCTTTCAGCACCAGCACCCGGCGGACACTGGCATCCAGCCGTTCCATACGGACGGCCCCGTCCCTGACTGCCCGCTCCATGACCCCGAAATAATCCACACCCGGCCACAAAAGCACATCCGTCCCACAGTTGAAACAGTCCACCAGCCGTTTCTCATACTCGCCCCAGGCCAGAAATCCGCCCATATCCAGTGCATCCGACAGCACCACGCCCGCAAAGCCCATACGCTTCCGCAGCAGCCCTGTGGTGATGCGTTCCGACACTGTTGCCGGTACTGGCTTCTCCCCCTGCATCCCCCCCTCCAGCCAGGGAAGGGCAATATGCCCGGTCATATATGACAGGACACCCTGATCAATCATATGCTGCGACACTTGCCCGTAAGCCGCGAACCATTCTTCCTCAGACAAGCCGTTGATGGTGGTGACAATATGCTGGTCCCGATAGTCTACCCCGTCTCCCGGAAAATGCTTGGCACATGCTGCCAGGCCATGGTCCTGCATCCCCCGCATGACTGCGCCCGCCAGTCTGGCCGCCCGTCTCGCGTCATCCCCTAGACAGCGCGTAGTAATTACAGGATTCATCCAGTTCAGCAAAAGATCCGTCCCGGGTGCCAGCGCCCAGGTGAAACCCGCTGCCCGGCCTTCCAGTGCTGTAAATTTGCCGTATTCGTAGGCCAGGGCCTCATCGTCGGCAGCAGCCAGCCCAAGGAGCGGCGGGAATGCGGTCAGGCTCTTCACCGCCGATCCCGCGCCGAACTCCAGATCGCCGGAGAACAGCAGGGGATATTTGCTGATCCGCTGCAGCTGCTCCGCCCAATCCCTGTACTCCTCTGCCTTGCCCGCCGCCTTCTGAATAACCTCTCCACCGATAAAAAAGCTGCCTACTGGATACGCTTTCAAATATGCCGCAAGCGCCTCCTCATCGTTACCCTTGAAGGGCAGCCGCCCCGCATGATCCTGCATCGTTTGCCCAATCTTTTCCCGCAGGCTCATGGATGCGAGCGTGCGCTCTACCCAATCCTGCTCTTCCCTTGTCAGCGGCCTTTGCATGTGTGAATTCCTCCTGATCAGTTTTCGATCCCCCTAAAGGCATTTCGATCCCCCTAAATCCCCCTTAGCCAAGGGGGACCCCAAGGGCCCCGGCCCTCTGGACACCCGGATAGCTGGCGGAGGCGGGGGTGTTGTGCTCCCGGGCTGCTGTGTGCGGAGAGCGCTTCACCCCTGCGGGGGGACGCTTTGGCTGTTGCCCGCCTGCTGCAAAAGGCAAGGGAACGCTCCGCTTCCCCCAAACATCCCAAGGCAAAGGGACAATTTGCTCCCCCAAAAACTTTTACTGTCTTAAGTGTATCTGGCAGACGGCAGCGACTAAATAAGGTCATCTATAATAAAAGTTCGAAATCCTATTGGATTTTCGATCTCCCTAAATCCCCCTTAGCCAAGGGGGACCCTAAGAGCCCCGGCCCTCTGGACACCCGGATAGCTGGCGTAGGCAGGGGGGAGCTCCCGCGCTAATATGTGCAGAGAGCCTTTACCCCTGCGGGGACGCTTTGGCTGTAACCCGCCTCCCGGAAAACATCGGGACGCTGCTCCCCACCAAACCGTAAAGGCATGGGCCAGCTGCGCTGCCCCAAAACTGCAACAGCAGCACAATTAGCTGCTCAACTCCATCTATTGCAAAACGTACAGCAGATTTGCTGATTTCGTGTCTGAAATATTAATCTGCTGTATTTCGTGCAATAGAAATTCTGAAAACGGCCTTATCTCAGCTTCCCCGCCATATTCTGCTGCACAAAGTGCAATCGAATCCAATTCCAGCCCCCTGGGATCAAATTCTGTTGCAGGAAATACATCAGAATGGGGAAATGCCGTCCGTTGACGGTCCCCTTATGTAAATTCCCGCCGCCGCACTTCACAAAGCAGGCGGCGGGATACTGTTGCAGACTTATGCGCTCCAATCTAAAGCCCTGCTAGGGCAAGCTGATGCTCAATGTCTCATTCAATTTGTTATTCTCCTTGTTCATCTCCTCATACCGCCAGATATCGTTCACGAAGAAGCCGATGTTGAAATCGCCGATGGTGGGAACTGCCCACCGTGGCGTGCCTTGGGCACTGCCGTTGGCGGTCAGGGTGATCTCTTCTCCCGGCTGGATCACGGTGTTGTTCGTATCCGTCCAGGAGACCACTCCGCCGTTGACGGAAAAAGCGCCGCCGGTTATTTGGCCAGATCCCGTAGAGGTGTTCAGCGGCGTTGGACGCACTCCGATGTTTTTTACCTTGGCCCAGAAAATTAAGGAATCGCCGAGCTGCGGAGCCGTGTGCGAAGATGGAGTGCCGTCGCTATTAACGATGTTCCAGCCGATATCCGTAACAGTCAGGTCCGGAAGCGGAGCGGGAAGTGTGGATTCATAACTCTCGAACTCGAACCCATGGACCATCACCAGCCCGTTGGTCCCTTTGATCTCAATCCGGTGCAGGCCATACTCCAGACCGGTAAGCTCATAGACAATTTTGTTATCTCCCTCAAGACCAGCCTGGGGAATAACTACCGTCTCCTTATACTGCCCGTCGACGTAGACATCGGCGCTGCCCATATCACTTTTGACATCCGATCTCCAGCGGACCCCGATGCCTTTGAAATTGAACATCGCCGTGGCGTCAGGCGCATAGGTCACGTGAGATACACTATTGGAAGCTGTCGTGAAGCCGGTATAGTCGATATAAGCATGATCGTGCTCCACGGTATACCAGGCCGAGACAGGAACATAAGCCCCTTCCTCAAGCTTGAAATAATCAAGATTTGCACCGTTCCCGGCGGAGGTGAAGCTGATCATGTTATACCCCGGCTGGAGCGTAATGCCATACTGTTTCGCGGTAAAGTTAGAGTTCCAGCTTCCGGTGGAAGGCAGGGTCACGGTTGTTTGTTTTTGGCCGTTAATCAGGATATTTTTCTTCGAATCCTGATTGGAAGCGTATGCAATTGTTAATGTGTAGCTTCCGCCGTTCTCCGAATAGAACCCTTGAATTGTCAAACCTCCGGCATGGGTCTGCTCCACCACTCTTCCCCCTGAAGCAATGCTGTAGTGGCCGATTTTGAGCGGCGCGGCAAATGCGGTGGCTTCCGCCTCAAATTTGGTCGGGTCTCCCGCCACATGCGGCGTGATCGGCATCGGCAGTGTGGTTGCAGATACGGCTGCAGTCAAGGGCGAGACATTGCCGGAATCATCCACCGCCTGAACCCTATAGCTGTATGACGTCTCAGGAGCTACGGTGTAGTCATTATAAAAGGTAATCCGCCCCGGAATAGTCATTACCGGTTCTGTCCCGCCGTCCCGGTACACATTGTAACTCACAACACTGTCGTTGTCCGTTGCGGCATTCCAGGTCACCTTCACCTGCTCGTGGCTCACCGCCACTGCTGCCGGACTGGTGGGAGCAGTGGGCGATTCTGTCTCCAGCTCATCCAGAATATACTGGACAGTTTCGCCTGCGCCGAGGGTTACTGTAAGCGTAAGATCGGGCGTTGCCGTAAGCTGGAGATTGGAGTGGGCGGCGGCATAGGTATCGCCCGGGCCGAACCGCTCTCCGGCGTATTCCCCGCCCTCTGGCATCGTGACCCGCACCTGCATTGTCACAGGCTGCGTCTCAAAGTTCACAAAATTCAGCAGGATCTTATCTGCCGATGCCCCTATCTCCGAAGTATCCAGCGCCGAGGTGTCGACCGCGCGGAAATACGCTTTTTTGCCGCTCAGGTCAGACGGATTCATAATCTCGTAGCTGAGCGGGCGCCCATGGGTGGCATACGCGGCGGCTAGCCTGCGGAATGTCTTCAGCCGCGTCTCGCCCGGTTCGTTGCTATTGGCCGCTACAGCCGCCGTATCCTCGAAGCGGTGTGTGTTCCAGTTGATGCCGGAATCGAACAACCCGAACTCCGTCCCGTCATTGAAGAAGGCTGCGTGCTGCATAATATGGTCAACATAGCCGATATTCCCGCGCAGCTCCCGGTCAAAAGCGGAAGCGAACCTGTAAGCATACGTACCGTATTTCGTATTGTCGGAATGATTGTCGTTGCTGCCGGTTTCGCTCATCGCCATCTCTTTGCCAAAGCCCTCATCCGCTTCTCCGTACACCTGCAGATTCTCATACAGGCTGCCGCCCGGCAGCGGCTGAACGCCGGTTCCGCCATAGCTGTGTCCGTTCGTTACATCTGAAAGCGCTTCAATTTCTTCGCGCTGGGCAGCATCCCGCTCCCACCCGTCAGGTATTCCGTTGTACGGCCAATAGGCCCAGCCCGGTGCCACAATTTTGAGATAGGGCTGGTTGTTGGTCTGGCGTTCCTGATCCATCAGCTCATGGATTGCCAGCACAGATTGCTGGGACCACCTGAACAAGCCGGGCTCATTGCCCGATTCCGCATATTGGTACAAATCCCCGAATTTGCTGACAAATGCGGAGTAATAGCTCCTCAGTGCCGTGCTGACCGTTCCGCCCACCAGATCGGCATTGTTCTTCCAATTGCCCCCGATGATATTCACCATGGGTTCCAGATTCAGATCACGCAGCGTCTCCAGATAGTTCCGGCCCTGCGGATCCCAGCCTGCGCTCGTATCCGACCAGAAGGAGGCCCGCATCCAATTGCCGCTGTAGGCGATGCCCATCCATTTGGTCATAGGCGCCAGATGGCGTATCGCATTCTCGTCATATTTGAAGGTAGCTGCCGCCAGCGTGGTTCCCAGATGCACGTACCGTCCATGTATCGGCTCATCAGCCTGCTGATGCCGGGATTTCAGCTTGAAATAGTCCCACTCGAACCATAAATATTGATCTCCATCATAACCGGGAGCCTGAGGATCCGCATACAACCCACGGTCGACCTCCAGCTGCAGCACATTTTGGCCAACGTGCAGCTGCTCTTTGGGAATATACAGTCTGTAGGTTTGCTTCCACGTGTTCTCCAGGGCAGCTTCTCCGTTATTCAGACCTGTAATTTGAATGAGTCCGCTCATGAGACCATTTGTGAAAACGGTAAGCTGGGGAATTGCTGTGCTTGCGTCTATCACCTTGAAGCTGAACTCCACTCCATACTGGGGAACCGCCGTCAAATCAAACGCAAGGCTCATCGCCGGATTGACATCGGCCTTCATTCCTTTGGAGATCGTATTCCAACTTTCAGCGGGCAGAGGCAGGGGAAGGTTGCTGTACACATTATTGTAAACTGTAAATTCGGCTGAGCTATTGTCCGGTTCGCCCACCTGCCACAGTAAGCCGGACGGCTCACACTCACAGGTGGCGGTTGCCGCAGCGGATACAATACGCCCGCCCAGCATCAGAACCGTCATCAGCACACATAACAGGGTAAGCAGTACAGCTGTTTTTTTAATCATTCGCACATTAACACCCTCTTCTATTAGAATAGAAACAGGGCCCCCAATTGCTAATTCGGCGAATAGGAATACCCGACACCCAGGCAAGCGGCCGCAGCAAGCTGAAGTTAAGAATCAGGGAGGCGGCCGAACTGTACCGGATATTGGGTCTGCTAATCATTCAACATCTTATTTGGCGGCCAAAAACGCATCCATTTGCGACTGAATTTCGCTTATGACAGCATCCAGTCCAGCAGCCTTCAGCTTGTTGTTCATTTCCTTCAGGATGGGCTCAGGGTCTTTTTCCCCGGAGTACAGGGTATTCTTATACTGCTTCGTAATGTTGATCAGCGCGCCGATCTGCGACTGCACCTTGGTCGAGTCAAACACAAAGCCGATCACCGGGGACACCTTGGAGTTTTTGTTCCAGTCGGTATAGAGCTGCACCCGTTTCGGGTCTTCGTCCTTGTTCAGATAGTTCAGCAGCACATTCCCGATCATCCACGAGGATACGGAGTTATAGCCGCTGTCCGGGATAAATTCAACCGTATTGTCGCTTACTTTTTTGTAGTGCTTGCCTTCAATGCCGAAGGTTAACAGGTTATACAGGACCGGATCGGTATGAATCAGGTTCATGAACATCATGGCCCGCTCAGGGTTTTTGGAGGTTCTGGAGATGGCGAGCATAGAGCCCTGCAGGCTTTTGGTGCTGACCTGTACCGGCAAAAGGGTTTTGATGACCATCGGCTTCTCGGCGAGACGGGTCCAGTCATTGGTGGAGGTTGGATTCATATTGCCGTAGGTGAACCAGGCCTTGCCGCTTTTTACGGCATCCTTCAGCTCGGTTTTGTCGGTAGCCCCGTTCTTGTTGATATAACCCGCTTTGTACCATTCCCGGATCAGCTGCAGGCGTGCCAGAATTTCCGGGGTATCGTATTCGTTAAAAACCTTCATCGTCTTATAATCGAGCAGTGTCGGAATTTCATTGCTGCCATCGAGGTCCTCGCTGTCCGGGTACACGGTGAACCAGTTCAGGCTGTCGGTATGATTCATGAACAGCGGTGTAATGGCTGGCTCCTTCTCTTTGATCGTCTTCAGCATCGGTTCAATATCCTCAAGCTTCTTGATGCTGTTCACATCGAACCCATACTTGTCAACAATCGCCTTGTCAAAAGCAAACCCTACCGACTGGCCCAGCTCCTTCTCGGTTGGAATCGCATACAAATGTCCGTTGACGGTAGCGGCCTGCAGGTAAGCCGGGTTAATCTGTGCCTTGGTCTCCTTGGCATAGGTGTCCAGCAGTTCCTCCAGCGGCAGATACGCGCCTTTGGCGGCGTTGGTCATAAAGTTCCAGGTGTAGACCATGTCGAATACTTCGCCGGACTGGATCATCAGGTTCACCTTGTCTGCCGGTTTATCCCAGCTGAGCTGGTTGATCTTGATTGTGGCGTTAATCTTATCCTTCAGATATTCATTGATCGCCTGCTCGACGGAGGCCACATCCTTATCCGGTCCGCCGGGCAAATACAGCGACAGCTCCACCTGTTCCAGCTTATTCGTTTTTTCGGTGGCCACCGCCTGATCCGAAGCAGCCGGAGCAGCGGTGCTGTCCGCCTGCGTCCCGGCCGGGGCCGGCTCATTATTGCTGTTGTTTCCGCCGCACCCGCTTAACGATAGACCAATCAATAGTACAAGTGAAAGCAGTAGACCCGTTCCCTTTTTTCCCGCCATATCTTGTTTTCCTCCCCTAGATGAATCAATATATGCTAAACCGGTGGAATCCGAGGTTAGCCTTTAATGGAGCCCAGCGTCAGGCCTTTGATGAAATACCTTTGAAAAAACGGATATGCCAGCACAATCGGACCAATGCCGATCAGCGCCATGGCCATGCGGATGGTTTCACCCGGCAGTTTGGCGAGCTCAGTCGCCGAGCCTTGAATCAAAGCCCCGTTGCGGCTCAGGTAGTCCGCTTGGGAGATCATTTTATACATCAGGTACTGCAGGGAATAGAGGTCTGTGTCTGTGATGAAGATCATGCTGTTGAACCAGTCGTTCCAGTAATGCAGGGTGTTGAACAGGCCAATCGTCGCAAATACCGGCAGAGACAACGGGAATACAATCCGGAAGAAGGTCCGCAGCTCACCGGCACCGTCAATTTTGGAGGCCTCAATCAGCGCAGGCGGCACACTCATCTGGAAATACGTCTTCATAATCAGCACATTGAACGGGGACAGCAGCATCGGAACGATGAGGGCCCATATTGAGTTTTTGAGGTCGAGTACCTGAGTGTAGACCATGTACCAGGGCACCAGCCCGCCGCCGAACAGCATCGTGAAAAAAATCAGGAAAGCAAAGAATCCTCTGTACTTGAAATCAGCCCGCGAAATCGGATACGCATACAGGGAAGAGATGAATACGCTGAGCAGAGTGCCGGCAACGGTAACGAAGATGGACACGCCGTAGGCTTTTACAATGACGGTATAGTCTTTGAAAATATAGGCATACGCCTCCAGACTGAGCTTCTCCGGGATAAATTGATAACCGTTCAGCACAATGGAATCGTAGTCGGTAATCGAAATCATGAACACCAGTACAATCGGCAGCAGGCAGGTAATCGACAGGATGATAAAGATCATATGAAGTATAATATTCGTCGGCCGGGATATTTGATTGTTGGTCACTGGTTCCATCCTCCTTAAGTTTTAGAAAACGGCCTGGTCCTTGTCGACCTTGCGCACGATCCAGTTCGAGCCGAGAACGAGGAAGAAGCCGACGATGGATTGGTATAGCCCGGCTGCGGCGGACATGCCCAGGTTGCCCATGTTGATTAAGGCATTATAGACATAGGTGTCGATAACAAGCGTTGTAGGATAGAGCGCCCCGGAGTTGAGTGTAGTCTGGTAAAACAGCCCGAAGTCAGAGCGGAAAATGCCGCCGATGGCAAGAATGGTTGTGATGATGATGACCGGACGGATGAGCGGGATCGTAATATGGAGAATCTGCTTCCACTTGCTGGCTCCATCGATTAGCGCCGCCTCATAATACTCGCTGTCAATGCCGATAATTGCCGCAAGATAGATTACGCAGCCATACCCCACCCCTTTCCAGAGATTGATCAGCGGCAGTATAAACGGCCAATATTTCGGCTCCGAGTACCAGTTCAGCTCATTCAGCCCGAACATCGCCAGGATTCCTTTGTTAATGAAACCGTATTCAACATTTAGAAAAGCGAATACCAGGTAGCTCACCACCACCATCGACAGGAAATACGGAAAGAACATAATACTCTGATAAAATTTGGCGGCCAGCTTGTTTTTCAGCTCATTCAGGGCAATCGCAATGGACACGGCAATCACCAGATTGAGAATGATAAACACGAAATTGTACAGCACCGTGTTGCGGGTGATGATCCAGGCGTCCGAGGTAGCGAACAGGAATTTGAAATTATCCAGCCCCACCCACGGGCTTCCGAGAATCCCGTCGACATAGTTAATATTTTTGAAGGCAATGATGATCCCGAACATCGGCAGGTAGTTGTTAATGAGCAGGAACACTACACCCGGCAGCAGCATAAGCAGCAGCACCTTGTGCTTCAGCAAATACCCCAGCATGGAGCTTCTTTTCGGATGTAACCGCACCGGCAGATGCAGCCTGGTGTCCAGCGCGTTTCTTTTTTCATGAGTGATCATCGCTTACGCCTCCTGATTTCTTCAGCAGTCTCTCTCTTCTATGCTTTAAGTGTAGCCGGAGAACCGCAGATGCTAAATAAGGCCATCTATAATAAAAGTTCGATAATCTACAGAGTTTGAAGATCGCTCCATTCAGGACCAAACCGGCCTTCGTTACTTGAACAACGGCATTTCTGCTGTTATTTCCGGACAAATCAGCCTTCAGCTCTTCAACTACGGCATTTCTCGCTAAACAAATTGAACTAAAAGTTTTTTATCCCTACCCCCGACTTTTATAGACACATTATCCGCAACAGAAAAATCATAATTTTCTAAATGCACAAAAGAAGAGGCCTTCACCCGTGGATGTTGGCCCCTTCTGGTTGTAATTTAAATATGTTTCTTCTTACAATGCATTAAGTGAATCTGTGAACTGACCAGACCACGCCAGAGGACGTGCTCCCCAGATCAAGTGGAACCGTTAAACCATCCGCCTCATAGAAGAGACCGATCACATCGCCTGCTGTCAGATCAAACTCACCGGCCAAGGTAACTGTCCCGTTGCCCAAGATCGTTCTAAGGGTTAATACAAGCGCAATGTTGACATTCAGCAGAGGGAATAGTCCGGTTACCAAATCTACAGTCGTAGGAGAAGTTCTCCGTATCACAAATGAAGGGTTAACTCCTGCACCTAACGCAACCGAAATCGCTGCGGTGGTAGAGTAGTTGATCGTTGCTTCAAAAGAGTACCGGCCCGTAACCGGAACCGTATAGTTCCCCGTTGTTTCGTTAAACGAGGTGCTGTCGTAATACGGCGACGTCACCGTCCAGCCGGCAAGCTGGGTGCTGGCACTGGCCGAGATTGTGGGCAGAAACGCCGAGAACCCTTCCGCCGCAACATTCGGGCCGGTTGCACCAGTTGACCCAGTTGCTCCAGTCACACCTGTAACTCCAGTCGCTCCCGTTTCCCCGGTTGCGCCCGTTGCACCCGTAACTCCAGTCGCTCCCGTTTCCCCGGTCGCACCCGTTGCACCTGTAACTCCAGTCGCTCCCGTTTCCCCGGTTGCGCCTGTTGCACCTGTTGCACCTGTAACTCCAGTCGTTCCCGTTTCCCCGGTTGCGCCCGTTGCACCCGTAACTCCAGTCGCTCCCGTTTCTCCGGTTGCGCCAGTCACACCTGTAACTCCAGTCGCTCCCGTTTC
>NZ_FNGM01000002.1:328702-361756 GCF_900102965.1 Paenibacillus jilunlii
CCCCGGTCGCACCTGTTACACCTGTAACCCCTGTCGCTCCCGTCCCCCCGGTTGCGCCCGTTGCACCTGTAACTCCGGTCGCTCCCGTTTCCCCGGTTGCACCCGTTGCACCTGTAACTCCAGTCGCTCCGGGTTCACCCGTTGCGCCAGTCGCACCTGTAACTCCAGTCGCTCCCGTTTCCCCGGTTGCGCCAGTCACACCTGTAACCCCAGTCGCTCCCGTTTCCCCAGTCGCGCCGGTCACACCTGTAACTCCAGTCGCTCCCGTTTCTCCGGTTGCGCCTGTTGTACCTGTAACTCCAGTCGCTCCCGTTTCCCCGGTCGCACCCGTTGCACCTGTAACTCCAGTCGCTCCCGTTTCTCCGGTCGCACCTGTTGTACCTGTAACTCCAGTCGCCCCCGTTATCCCGGTTGCACCAGTCACACCTGTCGCACCTGTTACTCCAGTCCCTCCAGTTGCACCAGTTATACCAGTTGTCCCAGTTGCTCCAGTTGCTCCCGTCGCACCGGTCACCCCGGTTGCACCAGTCACACCAGTCGCACCTGTTACTCCAGTCCCTCCAGTTGCACCAGTTATACCAGTTGCCCCAGTTGCTCCAGTTGCTCCCGTCGCACCTGTTCCCCCGCTCGCCCCCGTTGCACCAGTCGCTCCAGTTGCCCCGGTCGCTCCTGTTACCCCTGGGGATTCTCCCAGCAGTTCAGCGGATACCAGACGATGAGCTGTTACCAGTTGCCCCGTACTGCTCTTCCCCCAGAATGAAATCTGCACAGGATCATTTGCCGGGCTTGGACTTGGCGTTGTAAAAATAAACTCAAATGCGTCCAGATCAGCAAAGTAGTTGTTGGTCACCACTTGATTAGGAGCCAAATTAAAGGATTGGCTCACGTACAAGTTCCGCATACCTCCGCTCATGTAGTAACCTTCAACTGACACCGTAGAAGCTAGTGAGCTGCTGCGGTTATCAATTCGGAGGGTCACTGACTGAGTGGGTCTTACACCGCTGACCGCATTATTTTCTATCGGACCCGTTGAAAAAAAACTCATCTCTCCAGTTCTCCTTTATATTGGATTTCAAATCTCTCACCTCTGGCTGGCATAGCTTCGTTCTTTTTAAGGAATCTAGCACTAGCAGCACTCCAAAGCGATTTATATAGTAATATTCCAACATATGGCATGATGCGTGGACGTAACGACTGCAAGCTTGCGCACAACTGGTATACCCCTTTGGATCTGCAGGGACGGCGACAACAAGTCAAAGTGGAAAAAGTACCACTAATCCGAATAATTTGAGCCTCAAGCGGCCTTTAGTGGGAAAAAGTATCACTAATATGGCCATCTTCCCTCATCTACGCCAGATTTACCGGAAATAAGTCTACTAATTCCCACTAATCCCCGCTGCGGAGCGGTTCTTCTTAGATTAGTTTTACTTTTTCCACCTAAGCCTCGCCTCCCTGATCGACGGTTGGCGGTTTGACGGTTCGATGGTTTGGCGGTTTGACAGTTTGACGGTTCGGTTAGACGATTCGCCGATTTGACAGTTAGACGGTCTGGCGGTTCGTAGGTTCGACGGTACGCGGTTCGGCCATTCGACGCCAAAGCAAAAAAGACTGTTCCTAAGCCCCGTGGCTTTTAGAAACAGCCTTCCCTTTAACTGATGCAACGGTTGTTATCCCCCGTGGCCGTACCGTGCTCGAATGGCAACGGGCCACCTCTCTCCCCTTTGGTTAATCCTGCCCGGCATTCAACCGGCTCTCCAGGCTTTCGGCCTTCAGCGGCGCGCGGGGATTGAAGTCCGGGTAGATGTACTCTTCATGCTTGAACGAATATCCGGTAGCCGCAATGTCCAGCATCTGATTCAGACGGCCGCTTTCCGCGCGGAGCCCTTCGCCTGCACTTACCCCGCCGGAAAGGATCTGCAGGTAGAGCTGCATCCGGGGGCGGTCCCCAGAGTCGCGCGGCTCAACCGATACGGTGTTCGGATCGTACTGATCCATAATCTGCGGAGCGAGCGGGTAAATAGATTCCTCTGCGGTAGGGTAAAACTCCTTAAAATGGCCCAGACCGGGAACCCGGCCCGGCAGGTCCGTGATGCCGTCTACCACAGGCACCGCCAAAGCCTGCTGGAACAGAATGTTCAGGAAGGCTTCTGACTGCAGGAACTTCCACACCTTCACTGCTGCTTCCTGATCCGGGGCACTGCTATTCACCGCCAGCGGAGAGTGCGGAATCATCATAAGCGCCCCGCGGCCCTCGCTGGCTGAAGATGTCACGGGCGGCAGAGCCACCCCCCAGTCATCTTTTGGCATATATTCCTGCAGTTTCACATAATCTTTGCTGGTTGCATACATCATGCCGATGTTGCCGTCGGCAAATTGCCTGAGCGCACTGTCCCGCTTCAGCAGCGTCTCTCCGGGATACAGACTGCCCTCCGTCTTCATGTCCAACAGCAGCTGCAGCCAGGGAGCGTACACACTGAGATCATAACGTCCGGTCCGGTAGTTATACAGATAGACCCCACTGTAAGTATTGGACATCTCCAGCCCCGTCTGCAAGCTGTCCTGGCTGTCTCCCCCGGCTAGTGCAAAACCGTATTTATTCACGCCTACCCCGGCCCGGCTGATCCTGCCAGCGGCCTGCTTCACTTCCTCGAAGGTAACGGGCGGCCGCTCCGGGTCCAGACCGGCACTGCGGAACAGCTGCTTGTTATAGATAAGCCGGACAGTTTCAATACTGGAGGGCATGAAGTAAACTCCTCCCTTGAACAGGGAGCTGTGGGCATAATCCCGGGCCCACTCCGGAAATCTGTTCAGATCAGCGGGGTCTAAGTAGGAGTTCAAATTAGTAAGATACCCTTTGTTCACATAGGTTGCCAGCCAGCTGTTATCCACGCTGAACACATCCGGCCCCTGGCCTGAAGTCATCAGCATGTTGAGCATATCATTGTAAGTATCCGCAGACAGGTTGACCATTACAATTTCAATATGATCGGGATTGCTCCCGTTGAATTGCCGGATCGCGTTTTTTACCTCCAGGTTCTCCGTCCAGTCGTTTAGCGCAACCCGGACTTGAATCTTGGGGGCAGCCTTAGGCACCGGTTCCGGGCTAAACTCCACCAGCAGCGGACGGTCATAGGCGAGGGCATACACGACAAGACCGCATAGAGCCAGGCCAATAATATAGAATAACAGCCGTTTCATCCTTCACCTCCTGCGTTGACAGCGTGGCGTACCCGTTTTACAATGAATACCATCTATTGAATGATATTTTCCATTAATCCCTATTAAATGGCAAGAGAAGATTGTCCGCAGAACTGAAGGGGGGTTCAGATGAAGAAATTATTTGATACTCTGTCTAAAACCCTCTTTCTGTACAACTTCAGTATTCGCAGCAGACTTATCCTCTACTTCCTCTTTCTCGTCCTCCTACCGACCACAATCATCTCCGTTACGGTATATAACAAATCAGCCGGTATTATCACCCGCAATGTCCATACATCGATCGAAAACAACCTGAACCTGGTTCAGGACAATCTGGCCCAGCGGTTTGCCGCTGCGGATAATGCCATGATCTCGCTATATCTCAATACAGAGTTCGCTGACCTGATCTCCTCCAACCGTCCGACAGACAGTACTGGAATCATTAATGAACTGGCCGCGCTGAACAAAATTCTGGAGAACTTTTCCGGCGGCGGAACCGCAGGAAGCAGCTTTGTTCCTATGCTATATATGCTGAACCGCCCGGAATATACACAGTATAATTTCTCCAGACGGGTATTCAATATCGATCTGATTTCACTGAAGCCGTGGTACCTCGGCATTCCGCCCAGGTCTGATTTCACCGTGGTCGGGCTCAGCTCGCTGGACGCCAGGTTCACCCTGAAATTTGCGAAGCGCCTGTTCGGTATCCGCCATGCCCAGCTTCCCTATGTCGGGCTGCTGACCATCGATATTCCTGTAACGGAATTCGATAATCTGCTGGTCCATTACAAGCCCACGGCGGGCAGCCGGATTTATATCGCCGACCAGACCGGAACGATTGCCATCAGCCCGGACGCGGCACTCCTGGGACAGAACATCAGCACACAGGACTATTACAGCCAAATGAAAACCGTTGAAGGCGGCGGCAGTACCCTCCATTCCTTCCGCCAGGTGATCCAAGGGGAGAACATGCTGGTCTCCTACATCAAAATACCCGAAACGGGCTGGACGATCCTCTCCTTCTCCCCCGTAAACGAGCTTAATGGAGAGCTGGCTTCATTCCAGCGTGTCATGTATATCGCCATCGGCATCTGCATGCTCATCTCGCTGATGATGGCCCTGCTGCTGTCGGAGAATATCTCGGCCCCTATCCGTAAATTCATCCAGTCGATGTCCCATGCCGAGAGCGGCAACTTCAACATTATTATCCGCTACCGGCGCAAGGACGAATTCTCCTATTTGTTCAACCGCTATAATAAGCTGCTCCAGCAAATCAAAGCACTCATCGACAAGCTATACGTTACGGAGCTGCGCAAAAAAGAAGCCGAACTCAAAACACTTCAAGCCCAGATCAATCCGCATTTCCTCTATAACACGCTGGATTCGATCAACTGGATTGCGATCAATCATGACATTCCCGAGATCAGCAATATGGTTACCTCGCTGTCCGATTTCTTCCGGTACAGCCTGAGCAAAGGCCGGAATATCATCCCGCTGCGCGATGAGCTGCGGCAGGTGGACAGCTACCTGCAAATTCAGCAGTTCCGCTTCCAGGATAAGCTGGAATACGAGTTGGAGGAGACGGACACCCAGGTGCTGGAGGAATGCCTGGTCGTCAAGCTGAGCCTTCAGCCGCTGGTGGAAAATGCCATTATCCACGGCATACAGAAACGGCGGGGCAAAGGCAAAATCCGCATCCGGGTGGAGCGGTCCCAGGATATTCTCTGTGTGTCCGTGTTTGACGATGGAGTGGGCGCAGATCCGGAGCGGCTGAACCAGCTGCTGACAGATAAGCAGCCAGGCAATGAGTCCTATGGCATTCGCAATGTGCATACCAGAATCCAGCAATTTTTTGGCGGGGCCTATGGCATCCGTTATTATGCCAATACCGAAGACCAGCGCGGCCTCTTGGCCGTGGTCCGGTTTCCGGTCGTGACTACATGGAACGAGGTGATGGAAGATGCTGACGATGATCGTGGCGGATGATGAGCCATTTATCCGCAGAAGTCTGATCCAGGTGTTCAACTGGCAGGAGGAGTTCGGCATCGAGATTATCGGAGAAGCCTCGGACGGACAGGAGGCCTATGAATTATGTATGGAGCTGCAGCCGGACATTCTTTTTACGGATATTATGATGCCCCTGCTGGGCGGCCTGGAAGTGGCCGAGAAGCTGAAGGCCGGGCAATGCCGGACCCGCATCATTATTATCAGCGGGGCCCAGGACTTCTCCTATGCCCAAAGTGCGCTGAAAGTCAATGCCGAGGGGTATATACTGAAGCCCGTCAAATTGCCGGAATTACGGGAGGTCTTTCAGGATGTCGTCTCCCGGCTCCGCGGGGAGAAAGACCAGCAGATGAACGTGGAGCAGCTGCGCAGGCAAATGCAGACCCATATGCCGCTGATCCGCGAGAAATTTCTGCAGAACTGGGTTGCAGGGCTGTACCGGGATGAAGGGGAGATATGGGAGAAAATTGGCTATTTCCAGCTTCCCTTCAGGCTAGGCGGCGTCCTGACGGCAGGCGTGCTGCAGTTGGATGACTATCAGAGCGCGGTCGACAAATTTTCGGAGGATGACAAGCAGCTGCTGTACTTTTCCATTCAGAATATCATCAGCGAATGCCTGGAGCGCCCGCCCGGCGGAGTCTCTTTTGCCGCCAGTGAGAATGAATTTATAATCATCTTCGGCCAGGATGAGGATGCTTCTCCCGGCGAAGGCGCCATCACAGGCTTCTGTGAAAAGATCATTGGCAGCATTCACAAGTATCTGCGGCTGGATGCCTCCATTGGGGTCGGCAGAGCCTGCACCCGCGTAAGTGAACTGGAGGACTCCTATAAAGATGCGCTGGCTGCGCTGGTGCATACCTTTTACGCCGGCAGCCGCTCCATTCTTCACCTCAAGGATATCCAGCCTGGTACGGAGACTCTGCAGAGCGCCTTTTTTTACAAATTCCATACCCGGCTGATGAATGAGCTGAAGGCAGGGCATACCGGGCAAGTGATGGAACTTCTGGAGAAGCTGTTCGACCGGCTGGCCGCCCCCAAGCTGCAAATCGATTATGTGCAGAGCATCTGCGCCGAGATGATTTTCACCTCTGCAAGAGCCCTCTATGAGCTGGATGAGGATATTGATCATGTGCTGCAGGACCGGCTGACGATCATGGATACTCTTTACAGGCATAAGAATTTATCCGGGCTGAAGACTTACGTGCTTTCTCTTTTCTATGATCTCAGTGCCTATATGGCCGGCAAAAACAGCTCCAGGAACAGCAAAACCATCAACAGAATCAAAGCGATTGTCCAGGCAGGCTACGCCCAAGAGCTGTCCATTGCACGGATCGCCGAGGAGGTTTTTTTGACCCCCAACTACATCAGCCTTATTTTCAAAAAAGAAACCGGCGAAACGCTGACGGACTACATCACCAGAATCCGCATCGACAAGGCCAAGGAGCTGCTCAGCACTACGGATCTTAAGGTCATGGAAATCTCTGAGCTTGTCGGTTATGAGAACCCGCATTATTTCAGCACGGTCTTTAAAAAATCCGCCGGTGTGCATCCGCTCAAATACCGGTCGCGCAACCAGCAGACCCAAAGGGAATGAACCCTTGCACTTCCGGGCAACTTAAGGCAAAGACAGCAAGGGAGTGAGTCCGTATGGCGAGAAGAAACAGAAGATATGCAGTGCCAGGGGTAGCACAGGGAATGCAGACCCTTAAGGCCAATGTAATGAAAAATGAAGGTTACAGGGTTGATCCAGACCGGCCCGACGACGTCAAATATGAAGTGGCAAAGGAGCTTGGCATCCCTCTGCAGCCAGGCAACAACGGGACGCTGACTACAGAATCGGCAGGCCAGGTCGGCGGGAAGATCGGCGGTTCCATGGTTCGGGAAATGATCCGTCTGGCCCAGGAGCAGCTGGCGAATACGGAGCAGCAGTCCAGATAATTCCGGGACGGAGCCAACGCTCCGTCTCCTATTTAATGACGTAGGATTTAACCCCAATTCTGGAGAAAATCTTATTCCGTGCATCGCTGCTTCTCTTCAGAGGCACGGCAGTCCGGCTGGACAGCGTCTGAAGATAGGCAAAATCCGGGTGAAGCGCTTCATCCGTGAGATATGCCGAAATCCGGCTTCCGGGAACTCTTTCCCGGTTAAGCGATGCAATCATGGCGTTTGCACTTTTGATCCCCAGCCCGTGTCCATAATAGCTGTCATTGCCGAGCATTACCGCATTTTCACCCTGCCATTCCGGCTTTTCCGGATCATGGTCAGGGTTTTTGAAGTATACCACGTCTCCAGGCTGCATTTCCGATGGATCAAACGTAGTGATCATCCGCAGGTTGCTGTCATAGTTCCAGTCCCACAGGAACAAATCCGTGAAATGCTGGTTAAACGCATCCTCCCCAATCATATCAATCGTTGCCTTGTAGAAAATCATGACCATCGCCATGGCGCATTCGAAAGCGTACAGCCGCCCGTTCACAAAAATATCCTTGATTGCTGCCGAAGGGGTGACGTCGCTCCGCAGCTGGAACCCCCCGTTCGCGGTACGAATCCAATATTTCGGGTTGCAGCGCGAATCTTTAAAGGTGGAAAAATCCGTGCCTCCAACACTCATCGCCTTGGCTGTTTCAATGATCCGTTCCCTCATACTCCGTTCGAATCCCGAGACAGGATTCCCATATCCATAGGCCACTATCCATTTCCCCTTTCTTGTCACAATAGATAGGTTATTGTACGTGTCGGGCCTCCGGTTGGTGCGCAGCAGTTTGGGTACAGTCATTGTCCTTCCTGAAACCAGCTGTTGACCTGGGCAGTCTCCTCCGTCAGAATGTCCAGATAGACCGAGGTGCGGTACTCGGTTTCCTTGAGGCTCCGGCCCGTAATCTCAGCGATCCGGTTCAGCCGGTACATTAAGGTGTTGGTGTGGATATGCAGAAAGGCCGCAGCTTCCTTGAGATTGCCGTTCAGCGTCAGATAGACAGCGATGGTTTTAAGAAAATCGCTTTTATGCTCGCGGTCATGCGCCTTCAGCGGATAGAGCAGCCGGCTGTTGCGCGTCCGGCTCCGTTTCTGCTCCATAATCGCCGGAATGTACGCCCAAAAACCGATTTCCTCATACAGCAGCAGGTGGCGGGTATGATAGGGCAGCAGCTTTTTGATCTCAAGGATGGTGAGAGCTTCCCGGTATGCAGCAGCAGCAGAGAGGTATTCCCGGTAGCCGGGACTGCAGCCTGCTGTCAGAACACAGCTTTCGCTTTGGCCGAGCTCTTGAATCAGCTTTTGCACGAACGAAAACAGCCGCTCCGGCTCCTCCACCGGGAACAAAAAGGAGAACAGGATAATCAGCCGGTTATGCTCAGCGGTCAGAAACAGCAGCCGCTGGTTGGCATCCGTTTCCATCAGCTGGCGGAACCGCTGTACAAACCGGTCGTCGACGGTTTTGTCACTCTCCAGCACCCCGATATAATAGCTCTCCGGCAAAAGAATCGAGGAGCCTTCAGCCTCCTGGCGGATACGCGGCTCCGTTTCGTAATGGGAGGTCAGCAGCTTCCAGAAAAAATCTTCATGCGCCTTCTCCTGCCTGGTCTTCCAGCCGCGCTGCTTCAGCAGATACCGCCCGGCTATCCCGGCGGCCTTCTCGACTACGCGCTCGGCATGCCCCTCGGCCAGATTGCCTCTGTCCACGACCCAGATATAGCCGAGGATCTCCTGATGATGCCGGATGCACATCGCCAGCCTTGGGCCAAGCCCCACTTCCATGACCGCCGGGATGCGGATGGGATGCGCGGTGTTCTCAAGCTGGTGCATCACGCCTTTTTTGCGCAGGCCGATGATGACCGTGTTCGGCACACGTTTGCCGATAATGGTGGAGATTCGCGCAGGATCGCTCTCGAACTGATGGGAGCTGTATCCGATCACGTGATGATTGCTGTCCTCAATCGTCACCTGCGACTGCAGCGACTCGCTGAGGGTATCCGCCAGAGATTCCATACTGTCAAAAAAACGATCAAATGATGGCTCAGAATCTGTCATTGTCCCCACCCCAACCTGAAAAAATAGCCGAAATCTTGTCTTATTAGTGATTTCATTATAGCCCGCAGCTTTGCGGCTGACTATAGGGCGGCTCCCCGTCAAGCCGGTATAATTCGATAATGCAAACTGAAGAAGGATTTCAGGGCGAGCCACAAAAAACAGCCCGGATGATCGCTCACCGGACTGCCCCAATTATTGCTCTCCTCTGTTCTCTCTACTTCTGCCTGTGACCGGTTCGCTTGCGCTAGATCAGGGTGAAATCCTGTTCTACTGCTTGCTCCACCGTGTAGTACTCCTCCCCAAGAGCCTCTGCCACGGCCTGGCAGGTGATTTTGCCATTGGCTACGTTGACGCCGCTCTTCAGGCCGGCATTGTCTTCGATCGCCTTGAACACGCCTTTATTGGCAATTTGCAGCGCATAAGGAACCGTAACGTTGGTTAGAGCTATGGTTGAGGTTTTGGCGACAGCGCCCGGCATGTTGGCTACCGAGTAATGCAGTACGCCGTGTTTCTCGAATACAGGATGGTCATGTGTGGTTACCCGGTCAATGGTTTCCACAATACCGCCCTGGTCAATCGCTACGTCAACAATGACGGAGCCCGGCTTCATCGTCTTGACCATTTCTTCGGTAACCAGCTTCGGCGCTTTCGCACCGGGGATCAGCACTGCACCTACCAGCAGATCCGCTTCGGCTACAGCCCTGGCAATGTTGTAAGGATTGGAAATCAGCGTGCTAATCTGTGCGCCAAAAATATCATCCAGCTGGCGGAGTCTGTCCGCGCTGAGATCCACAATCGTCACTTCGGCACCGAGCCCGATCGCCATCTTGGCTGCGTTCGTGCCGACTACACCGCCGCCGATAATGCTGACCTTGCCTCTGCTGACGCCGGGCACACCCGAGAGCAGGATGCCTTGGCCGCCATAGTTCTTCTGCAGGAACTGGGCGCCAAGCTGCACGGACATGCGTCCGGCCACTTCACTCATGGGAGTGAGCAGCGGAAGTGTCCGTCCGTCCACAACCGTTTCATATCCGATGGCGAAGACGCCTTTGTCCTTCAGCGCGGAAGCCAGCGTTGGCTCCGGTGCCAGGTGCAGGTAAGTGAAGAGGATCAGGCCCGGCCGGAAGTAGCTATATTCGCTTTCAAGCGGCTCTTTGACCTTCATAACCATCTCAGCGGCAGCCCATACAGCGGAGGCTTCAGTGATCAGCTCAGCACCGGCTGCAGCATACTCTTCATTCAGGAATCCGCTGCCTGTTCCGGCTCCCGCTTCCACCAGCACTTTATGCCCATCGGCTACCAGACTTACGACTCCTGCAGGTGTAATGGCGACACGGTTTTCGTTATTTTTAATTTCCTTGGGTACTCCAATAATCATGGCTCATCGCTCCTGTCTAATGCGTTTCTCTTATGTAAAGAATGATAACACATGACTTCATTTTTCATTTTGGGTAAAAAGAAAAACTTTATCTGCCATGATTGTGTTTTAACACAATGGAAGGGGTGAAAACGCTATGTAACCCTATGCTTAAACGACTACCCAACTGGGGTATCTGCCAAAACGATCTTCAAACCCAACAAAAAGACACCGTCTCCGGTGTCCTTCTTATGGTAATTTATATGACAGACTGGAAATCATCTTTTATCTTCACAAGTGCAATCACTCAAATACTCAAAATAAGTGTTAGGTTTCATTCCATTGATTGCTTGGCTAATATACTAAGGACCGTTTCCAGTACGACATTAACCCCCTGCTCGCATTCCTCATAGGAGGTCAGCTCCTCCTCACAGTGGCTTTTGCCGTTGACGCTGGGCACAAAGATCATGGCCGATGGCAGAAAACCGGCCACAAACTGGGCATCATGCCCGGCTCCGCTGGCCATTTTTTTGCTGCTGTAGCCTAGTCGCGAAGCCGCTTGTTCTACCAATGCGCAGATTTCAGGATCGAACCACACCGTATCCCGGCCCCATAGCCTGGTCTTTGCGATGGTACAGCCCAGCAGCTCTTCAGGCAGGCCATTGATAATCTCTTCCACCGTGCGCACAATGTCCATATCCTTATGTCTGGCTTCAACAGTGAAAATCACCTTATTCGGGATTACCGTATGAATGTTAGGCAGCACGTTCATGCGGCCCATGGTGAAGACCAGCTCCGAATCCAGCACCCCCAGCTTGCTGCGCAGCTCCGTAATCAGATCGGCCGCGGCAAACAGGGCATCCTTCCGCATATCCATCGGCGTGGTTCCGGCGTGGTCAGATTCGCCCGTCACCTCAATCTCATAGCAGGCCATGCCCACGACGCAGTCGACCAGGCCGATGGAGAGGTTTTCTTTTTCCAGCACGGGTCCCTGCTCGATATGCAGCTCCAGATAGGCCGTTGCTTCCTTAATCCGGTTCGCAGCATCCCCCGCATACCCGCCCGCTTCCAGCGCTTCCGCAAAGGTCGTCCCTTCCGGGTCCTTCTTCTTCAGCATCTCCGCCTTGTCGAACTTGCCGGAGAGCACACCGGAGGCCATCATTGAAGGCTCGAACCGCGCGCCTTCCTCATTCGTGAAATTCATCACCGTCACCGGCAGCCGGGGCTTGATGCCATAGTCAACCAGGGTCCGCACCACTTCCAGACCGGCAATGACTCCAAGCACTCCATCGAAGCGGCCGCCCTTTTTGACTGTGTCCAAATGCGAGCCAATCACCACAGGCGGCCCCGCTTCCGTTCCTTCGAGGGTGGCGTACATGGTTCCCATATCATCGGCTTTTACCGACATTCCCAGCTCTTCACAACACGCAGCAAAATAATTCCGCACCTTGACATCCTGCTCCGACAGCGACAGCCGGGTCACACCATTATTCTCCGTACGCCCAAAGTCGGCAAAGACCTCAATCGTATCCTTCAATCTCCCGCCGTTCACGAATATTTGCTTCAGCTGCATGGCCCTATCCCTCCGTTACTCTCACCCATTTGTTGCTTTAAGTCCGTTTTATACAGAATCATCGCTTTCTATATATGTTATACCAATCCCCGGAATTGTCATTTTACACTCTGTAATAATTATTTTTGGGAATTGTACACGATGTGTTACAACGCTCATGCAAAAGTTTGGTAGAATATGAGCAGTCAGCAGTGAACGGAGCTGGCCAACCAAATGGAAAGGGGAGTAAACCTATGAACACTATTTTGCGCAGCGGCTCAGCACAGGCTGAGATCAGCAGCCTCGGAGCGGAGCTTGTCAGCTTCACCAAAAACGATACTGGCACTGAATATATCTGGAGCGGGGACGCCGCCTATTGGACAGGCCGTTCTCCGGTGCTGTTCCCAATCATCGGCGCTGTCCGCAGCGGAGAGATCCGGGTGCAGGGACAAACGTATAAGCTTGCCAATCACGGCTTCGCCAGACGCAGCGAATTTACAATCGTTGAAGCGGGCGAATCCCGTGCGGTCTTCCGGCTTACCAGCAGCGAGCATACCCTGTCCAGCTATCCGTTCCAATTCAACTTGTATATTACATACACGCTGAACGAAAGCACCCTTAAGCTGGAATACCGGGTGGAGAACATCGATGGGCAGAACATCTTCTTTCAGCTAGGCACACACCCTGCCTTCAACTGCCCGCTGGATGAGAACGGAAGCTTCAGCGATTATGTACTTGAGTTCTCCGAGAACGAAACGCTGGATCGGGAGTTTCTGAATAGTGCCGGACTGCGGATCAGCGGGCAAACGGAGACAGTGCTGAGCGGTGAGCGCATTCTTCCGTTAACCCATGAAATGTTCAAGGACGACGCGCTGGTCTTCCAGAATGTAGCTTCCCGGACGATCACGCTGAAAAGCAAGCTCACCGAAAAAAGCGTCGCCGTATCCTTCGAAGGCTTCCCGGATCTCGGCATCTGGCAGAAGCCCAATGCGCCTTTTTTGTGCATCGAACCATGGCAGGGATTCGCAGACAGCGATACATTCCAAGGGGAGCTTCCGGAAAAAGAAGGTATTGTCACCCTGGCTCCAGGAGATAATTTCACCAGTTCCTTGACCATAAAAATTGATTAAAGGCCGCTCGCGCCACCACACCTTTCCATCCCTTGAATAAGACAAAGAAGGCCGTTAGTCACCTGTCAGGTGCTGCGGCCTTCTTTGTCTTCATATGATCTATTGACTGAGCGTTTCTCCGCCTTCATTCCTCACTGTGAAAGTGTGGTCAATAGAAGCTTCCTCAATTTCATGGTAAGCCCAGTTTGTCGCCGGTACGTCAGGCCAGCTTGGGGTTGCAATACCATATAGCGGCCCGCGTCCGAATAGACGATTGACAACCTTTACGGCTTCCGCACGTGTCAGGTTACCGCTTGGACGGTACGTACCATCCCCGTATCCGTTAATAATATCCGCCTTGCTTGCGGCCTCAATGTCTTTGGCAGCCCAGTGGCCAGCCGTATCCTTGAATCCGCCGCCGGATGCAGCGGCTGTAGTGTCCAGCTTCTTATATCTCGACGCAATGGCGGCCATTTCGCCGCGGCTGATAGGAGCATCCGGCAGGAACCGGCCTTTTTCGTTGCCTTGCATTAGTCCTGCCGCTTTGACAAATTCAATGGCACCTTTCGCCCAGTGGCTGTCCCTCACATCCGGGTAAGAGGAGACAGCCGGTGCTGCGGATGCATCGTAGCCGAGGTTTCTTGCCAGTATTGCCGCCATTTCCGCACGGGTAATGGAATGATTCGGCTTGAAGGTTCCATCGGAATAGCCGGTAATGAAGGCTTTGTGATGGTTCTGGTTCTGCTGCAGCTGCGCTGCCTCTGCTGCCGCCAAATACCGCTCCCAGCCCTCCATGTTCAGAATGGTGAATGTACTGAATTTGTCTACATTGAACTGCAGGCCAAGTTCGCCCGGCTTGTAATCAACAATTTTCGCCTTCTTCAGCTCTTTGTCACCGTCACTATGTTCTATGAAGATCACCAGATTGGACAGGAAGTCTTCTCTCTCCGGGAGAGTGGCCGGGAGCTGCACGTCACGCAGAGGAAGCGTAATTGTAACCGGTCTGCTCTGCATATTGGTTTCAATAGTCATCGGACGGGCCACAACATCAATTTGTTTGTCCGCTGCTATTTCTCTGACAATCCGCTCGATTCTGGCCCGGTCTTCGACCTCTTTGCGCAATGGCTGGTCTTTAATTGGCACAACGTGGAAGAACAGATCTTCTGTGAAATTATCCAATGATGATTGTGCTATAAGAATTCTTACGTTATCCGTGAAAATCTCCAGGTTCACGTTAGAGTCACCAAGTGTCTTAATCGCATCTTTAGGAACATTCACATTAATATCCGCGACCTGGTCCTTCTCATCCGGGATCATGATCCGGGCTGTATTATCCGAAGCTCCGGTGATTTTCCGGACAACCTCCTCCACCCGGTCCGTTGTGAAGTTGACCACATCATGCAGGATTCCGCCTGAATCCTTAGTGCGTTGAATGACCGTCTCTGCTAATACAGAGCCTAGACCCAATTGTCCAGATTCCACCTTCACGGTAATTTGCTCGGTCAACGCTGTCGCAGTTGGTGTAACAGGGGCCGATGTGGCCGGTGCCGGTGTAGACGGTGCTTCTGTTGGTTTTTCTGTTGGCTTTTCCGTCGGCTCCTCCGTTGGTTTCTCCGTCGGCTTCTCCGTTGGTTTCTCCGTCGGCTTCTCCGTTGGCTCCTCCGTCGGTGCCTCCGTTGGTGTTGCCGTCGGTGTCGGTGTAGCCGGTGTTTCCGTCGGTGCTGTCGTTGGTATTGGTGTTTCTGTTGGTTCCACCGTCGGTGTTGCCGATGGTTCCACCGTCGGCGTTGCCGATGGTCCTGCCGTCGGCGTTGCCGATGGCCCTGTCGATGGCGTTACTGATGGTTCTGCCGACGGCATTGCCGATGGTTCTGCCGACGGCGTTGCTGTTGGCGTTACCGTTGGTGTTGGTGTAGCCGTCGGCGTTACCGTCGGTGTTGGTGTAGCTGCAGGCTTGGCCTTAATAACCTTAACCGTGTAAATCTTTACCGTCCCGTCCTCCGCAGTGACCAAGATATCAAATACATTATCTCCTTCAACCAGATGATTCAGAGAGGCTCCATCTCTTCCAATGATTTGGCTTCCCGCTTTTGCATCAGCCGCTACCGGGTTCAGGGCGATAGAATCCACGTCATTTTCTACCTCTACCGTATACTCGGAAACAGCGGGATCAAAGACTGGATCCAAAGCTCCGGCATTTACGCTGATATTGTTCAAATCAGCATTGGAGGAGCGTGATTTACGGGTGATTCCCACCTCATATACACTTTCTGTCTTCCCATCCTGAGCGGTTACCTTTAAGTTCACAGTATTTAGCCCTTCTGCTAATTTGACAAGCATCGGGTTATCTACTGTGACACCATTTACGGTTAACCGCGCATTCAAGTCTCCTTTTAGCGCATCCAGTTCCACCTGATTCACTTCATAAGGTACGGACAAGGAATACTTGAAGATTTCGGCCGAAAACCCGGGGTCCAGGATCTCCAGTCCCGCCACAGAACTGACGGTCAAACCCTTAAGAGAAGAATCCTTCGGCAGAATGGCGCGATTCACAGTAACTGTATAGGTCATTTGGGTACCGGCATCAGCAGCTGTAACCTGTACTGTAATTTGATTCGTTCCCTCATCCAGGACCACACGGTTTCCAGCGACACCAGTGGAGGCTCCATTCTTTTTCAGGACATAGGTTGCCGCCTCATGATTCGTCACAATTGAAAAATCCATGCTGCTTACACTATTGTCCACATTGACCGAATAATCACTGATCCCTGCCTGGAAACCCGGTGTTAGTTCGCCAGGGGTAATTCTCATCTCTACAAGTGCAGCATCTGTGCTTGGATTCCGCACGAGATTAATGGTGTATACCTTCATGCTTCCATCTTGGGCCGTGACATTAACTTCAATCACATTTAATCCTGTAGCCAAAGGCACAGCGTTCAGATCTTCGATCCAAACTCCATTCACAAATACGGAGGTGCTTGCATTTGCATCATCAACAACCGCATTCAGCTTCGCTGCTGAAACCGAATCCTCCACAGTGCCATTATAACTGAGCGTATCCATAACGGGTGTAAGGGAGATTGCATTATCCGATAAGTCAGTCATCGTCAGCTCAAGCAAATTCGCATTGGACGAAGGCGCACGAACGATGGTTACCATATATTCCTTGGTAGTTACTTTGTCAGCGGCCGTAACGGCTATGGTAACTACATTTTCACCTACATTCAAAGGAACCGGCACACCGCCTGCAGACTGGACTCCGTTGATTGTATAAGTAGCCTGTTCGTCACTTGTAGTCGCCGTAACAGCCATGCTGTCAATATTATTGGCGACATATTCGTAGTAGGTTGAAGTTGTACGGTCAAATCCGCCGGACAGCGGCTTGCCGGACAATGTGATGTTGATTAAATCCGCATCAGAAGATGCCTTGCGGATAATCGTCAACACATAATTCTTCGCGGTTACACCATCTTCCGCTTGAACCAGAACATTGAACTCGTTGACTCCCACCTGCAGATCGACCAATCTTGGCTGAGCGTTAGGTGTCACGTTGCCGTTCAGACTAACCGTTGCATGGACGTCCTCGGGTGTTGGAGTTACCGCAAGCTCAGACACTTGGTTGTCCACAGTAACGGCATACCGGGTCTGGTTTTTGTCATAAGCAGGATCGAGCTGGCCGTCTGAAAGAACCAGGCTGGACAGATCCGCATTGGAAGAAGCTTTTCTAATAATATTTACAAGAGTTGTTTTCTCACGTACACCACTCTGCGAGACAACAACGATCTTGACTGTGTTCATTCCGACATTCAAGTTTTGGGTGTAGGCTGTACCATCCGTATGCACATTCCCGTCTACAGACAGGCTTGCCGCAGCATCCAGCAGCTTCGGAGTGATTTCCAGGGAAGAAACCTCATTCGGGACCTCAACCGAATACCCGGTATCACCGTTGCTGAACACAGGCGACAATGTTCCTGACGAGACAGTCAAGTCCGAAAGATCGGCCACATCCGAAGGCGCACGCAGAATGAACAGACTGTAAGACTTCTTCGTCACTCCGTCCTGTGCCGTTACCTCAATCAGATACTTGTTATTGCCTGCTGCAAGATTGGTTATGGAGAAAGGAATGCCGCTAGGGTGATCCACACCGTTCACCTTAATGCTTGCACCTTCGGCGGCTGTCGGAGTAAATTCCGCAGCCTTTACAGCGTTGGCAACAGCCATCGTATAATCCGACTGATTGGTGTCAAAGTCCGGCGACAGTCCATCCGGCGAAGCGGTCAGATTAGTCAGACTGGCATCACCGGACAGCTTCCTCACAACTGTAATATTATAGGTTTTTGCCGTCTTGCCGTCTTCTGCAGTAAACACTACGGAAATCACATTTTTTCCATAAGCCAGACTGACATTCCCGGTAGCTGCGGCGGATTCGGCCGAGCCGATGCCTATTCCGTTTAGTGTTGCTGCGGCAAACATGCTGGACTTTATAACATCCACTTTTACCGAGCTTACATTATTCTCGACTGTGGCGGTGTAGTTGCCTGTATTGCTGCTGTACCCTGGTGACAGGGCTATGGCTTGTCCGGTGCCTGAGCTAAATACGGAAAGCCCATTTGCCGCAGCCAGACCGGCGTCATTCTCCGGATAGCGGATCACATCCAGTACATATTCCTTGGAGTTGCTTGAATATTTATCGGCTACTTTTATCTTTACCGGCTTAAATACACCCACTGGCAGGCCGCTGACCGTAAAGACCGGGTAGGTTCCCGATACGTTTACCCCAGAGCCATTGTCGGCATAGGCTGCCACATTCACATCAGCGGGATTTACCGCTCCTACATTAATATTGATGCTGTTGTTCGGACTGTTTTCGCTTTTGTTGGGGACATGCACTTTATTATAGACAATCCCTCTGCTAAAGGCAGGGGCCATCACCCCTACAGAAGGCGTAATGAATTTCAGATCAAATTTGCCGGCCACCACACTCAGCAAAAAGCTGCTGGTACTCGAAGTCATTCCATCACTTACGGTGACTTTGATAGTAGAGGTGCCTGTCATATTTGCCGTTGGAGTCAGATTAATGCTTCTTTCCAAGCCTTCACCTGAAAATGAGATGTTGGCGTTCGGCAAAAGCGACGTATTCGACGAGGTTGCACTAAGCGTCAGCACGTCGCCGGCATCGACATCCGTCACTTTAAACGGTTTGGATACGGGTGTGTTCACGGGTGTCACCACGTTGGAGTTAAACCCTGTCCCGGACAGCCATTTCCCGCTGATGATACTTCCGTTTCTTTGGCCCGAGGAGGAGTCCTTGGCTACAGCTCCATCTCCAGGATTATTGAACTTATAGTTGACCATCAGATTAGTCTCGGTACCGGCAAGATTTGTGTTCATCTGGCTCTCAATTTCCGCCTGGGTCTTTGCCTTATTCCAGATTCGGTAATCTCTTATGCCGCCAACATAATTGGCATCCTGGGACCACGTGCTCTCGCCAATAAAATTGTAGAGTCTCTGTATGTTGGGATTGGCGGCGCTGCCTTTGGCCATATCTGTGAGATCCATAAAGCCGCTGCCTTTCAAAATCCCGTTCCAATAGATATAAGCCTTTTTCTCCACAGCATTATAAACAGCGGCTACGTGTACCCATTGGTTCAACGGCAGCTGCTCCGAGGTTCTCACCAGATAGGATTTAACTCTGGGACCCTTTTGCGGCAAGGCTTCAAGCGCTATTCTTCCTGAAGTTCCTTCAAATGTAAGGTGAAGATTAAAATTATCAGGACCATATGAGGTATCAAAAATACGGGCCCACGTGGGAGCACTGCTGGCATTTACCCAAGTTTCGATGGTAAGGGAATTGGAATAGATGTTCAAATCCGGAATCGTAACATATCCTTTGCCATCAAAATCAAGATAGGTGCTGCCGCTAAGCTCAGAAATATAAGGTGTATCATTAACTGGCGTAACTTCAATCTGCGCAGCTTGTTCCGATTCACTGTAGCTTGCTGCATCTCCGGTGTATTCAGCATTAACATTTACATAATTACTGCTGTACTCCCCCGAAGCAAGCCATCCCCGATACCGGATTTGCGCGGCTCCATTCCAATCCTTCTTTGGAACAAAACGGATCATCACATCTCTGCCGAACACTGCAATCTTGCCAGGATCAGGTGCCACAATGGACAACCAAAAGTTTCCTCCTGCGCTGTACTGCCATTGTCCGTTGGTATTATCTACTTCAGTAATGCCAATCCCGTTACTGTTAATGACTGAAACCGATTGCCCGGCAGGCTCCAGCGTATCCTCCATTACTGTGTCCAATGGGCCGGATGCCTGTGCCTGCGCAACATACGGTATACCGTAAAAATTACTAACGATCAGGATCAAAATTAAAGCCATGATGAAATGTCTTGAATTCTTTTTGAATTTCACAAATTCAGCCCCATTTTTTCTAAGATGTCCGTCCTGTTTACCCTTGACTTTTTTCGTTCTCCTGGATTTTTATGAAAAAATGCCTATATTTACTCTATCGGATTTTTGCGCACTGCATTTTATGTCGAATTAATAGAATTTTATGTTAATCCTCAAAAAAAAACTATTACTAATTACTCAAAGCAAACCTCCGTCTGGTCCCAGAACCATTTAATCATCAAAATTCAGACCTTTGCCCATCTAAACCGTGGCAGCCAATAAGTAAACTAAAGTAGTATATACAACCTTTCTCTGCCAATAGTAAGCTTAAGTTAGCTTATAATCCCAGGTTATAATACCAAACATAGAATGGGAGAAATGGATAAGGGAGTGGAGTATATGCAAGGATTGTCAGTGGTTATCTGCACGAGGAATCGGGTACAGGACCTGACACGGTGCATTCATTCTATCACCAAACAGGACATAGGCCGGACCTCCCCCATCGAGGTTATCATTATAGATGACGGCGACATACCCAAAGAAATTCTAAGCGAATTCGAAACGTTATTGACCGCATGCGGTTATTCTTTTATTTATCACAGCAAGACAGACCGGGGATTATGGTTGTCCCGGATCAAGGCTGTGGAACTGTCCACGATGGATAAGATTCTCTTCCTTGACGATGACGTCGAAATCCCCGGACATTATCTGTCCACATTGCTACAAACCTACCTCGACTATCCAAACTGCGCAGGGGTTGGCGGTATTGCCATCGGGATGAGCAACAGCTTCCTTGGCACAATCCGCTGTCTGCTGTCCTTCCAGCAATCTCTATCGAGCGGCAAGCTCTCTCTAAGCGGCCAAGCAGGCTCCATGTACAATTGGCATAAGGCGAAGAAGATCTTCAAGACCGAATTCCAGCACGGCTGCAACATGTCGTTCAAGAAGGAGGCCATTAAGGATCTGGGACCCGTGCCCTGGCTCAAAAGCTACAGCGTCGGCGAAGACATTCTTATGTCACGCATCGCCCAAAAATCCGGCCCCCTCTATATCAATCCCGAACTGAAGCTTCTGCATCACGAGTCACCGGCTTCCAGAGACAACCTTGAAGACGTGGCCTATACCCGGGTGCTGAACCATGTGTATCTGCTGAAGGATAAGAAATCAGGTCCTATCGGATATCTCGCTCTTGTCTGGACTACACTTTATCTCATCCTCCGGGAACAGCCCAAAAAGAATGTCGCAGCCATCAAAGGCTACAAAAAAGGACTGAAAGAAATCTTCTCCAGACAGACTGCCGGATAACCGGTCATTACTTCAGGAAGGGAGTGGCCGCATGAGCCTAAGCATTGTAGTTCCCATGTATAATTTAGAACGTTATGTCGAGCCCTTGCTGAATTCACTCCTGAATCAGAGCGAGAAGCAGTTCGAGCTGATTCTGGTGGATGACGGGTCCAGGGACCGTACGGCCCAGGTTGCGGAAGAGATGCTCGCGCGCCACCCCATTCTGCGGGGAAAGCTGATCCGAACGGCAAATGGCGGGGTCAGTGCCGCCAGAAATACAGGGCTGGCCGCCGCAAGCGGTGACTATGTGCTGTTTCTGGACGGTGATGATTACGCGGACCGCAGTCTGGTGCAGCGGGTAGAGTCCTCTACTGCCGGGGGGAAGACGGACATTCTCTGCTGGGGCTATAATCTGGTCCGTGAAGATGGATCAACGATCGTGAGCTTCACTTCAGCAGCTTCCGATACTACGGGAAGTGAAGCGCTGAAGAATATTTTTGTGCATAAAACCTTGCGGATCTGGACCGGCAGCATTGCCTTCAAGCGCACCTTCCTGCTGGAGAACGGCATCTCGTATACCGAGCGCTGCGTGAACGGAGAGGATCAGGAGTTTATCTATAAGGCGTTGTCCCGGGCCTCCCGGGTCATCTCCATCCCTGATGTGCTGTCCTATTATCTGCAGCGGACCTCATCGATCACGGGGACGTACAATGTGAACAAATTCGATGTCGTCGCCGCCTTCAAACGGGTGGCTGAGTATTTCAGCGCCCATCCTTTCCATGAGGTTCACACGATATCGGATCTCTTGCTGAACCGCGAAATGACCGAGAACTACTTTTACAATCTCAAGACCTGCCTGAACGGCACGAGCGGCATCAGTACCCGCAAGCTGCTTCATGACATCGAACTCGCCTACCCCGGTGTGAATCAGGAAATGCTGGCGATTATGCGGAATTATCAGGGGGATGACCGGCAGCTTGCCTTTCAGATCAAAGCCTTCTTAATTTCTCCGGCCCTGTACGGGAGGCTGGTTCATCTGGACCGTAGCTGGCTGCAGTTCAAACAGAAGCTCAAAGCCGTGATCAGCAGAAAGGAAATTAAGATATGAAGAAGAAAATGATGATCTACGCATACACTGAATTTAATCTCGGCGATGATCTGTTTATCAAGGTCCTGTGCGAACGATACCCCGATACCCAGTTCCTGCTGATTGCCCCGCGGCTGTATAAAGTGGTCTTCAAGGATCTCGGCAATCTAAAGGTCTATGCTTCCGACTCCGTGCTGTTCAGGGGGATCAACTACTTCTTCCGCAAGCTGAAGCTCCATCCAAACTTCATGCAGAAGTTTCTGGTCGATCAGGGAGACGGCACTGTGCATATTGGCGGGTCGATTTTTATGCAAGGTGAGCAATGGGCTGAATATGTGGCAAATAACGAAGGCCTGCGCAACAAAAGCAAACCGTATTATCTAATGGGCGCCAACTTTGGCCCCTTTACCGATAAGGCCTATTATGAGGAACACCGGCGGATCTTCCAGGAATATACCGACATCTCGTTCAGAGAGCAGTATTCCTATGATTTGTTCAAGGATCTGGGCAACGTCAGAATGGCCCCGGACATTATTTTTCAGCTCCGGTATGATCAGGCCGCAGGAAATGCTCCGGAAGGGCAGTATATCGCCATCTCGGTGATCAAGCCTTCCTCCAAGGCCCTGAGCGGTTTTGACAACCTCTATTATGAAAAAATGAAAGATGTTGCAATCCATTTCATTCAGCAGGGCTATGCCGTGCATTTTCTGTCGTTCTGCCAGCATGAAGGGGACCAGGAAGCGATCGGGCAAATTCTGGGCCTTATTCCGGCGGAGCTGCAGCGTGAGACGCAGGTTCACTTTTATAAGACGGATATCGCTGAGATTCTGGGCGCATTGGCAGGCGCAAGCTTCATTGTTGCTTCCCGCTTCCATGCGATGATTCTCGGCTGGGTGTTTGGCAAACCCGTGTTTCCGGTAGCGTACAGCAGCAAAATGATCAATGTCATGCAGGATGCACATTTTCACGGGCAATATACGGATTTCGCGCATCTGAACGAGGTGACTCCCGAGCAGGTGTTTGAGTCCATGACTACGAACAGCCTGGATGTGACGCTGCAGGCGAACCAGGCGGAGAAGCATTTCGAGCAGCTCGATGCTTACCTCTCACCGGCGCCGCTTGTGGAAGGGAGAAGAAGTTATGAAAGCTAAACGCAGTATGCTGAACCTGGGCTTCGGACTTACGAGCCAGGTCATCACCATTATTCTCGGCTTCTTCATCCCCCGGCTGATCATGGTCAATTACGGCTCCGAGGCCAACGGTCTGATCGCATCCATTGTGCAGATCATCAGCTACTTTGCTCTGCTGGAAGCAGGTGTCGGTGCAGCTTCGCTGCAGGCCCTGTATAAGCCGGTTGCCAAGAATGACTACAATCATATCAATTCGATTCTGTCCGCCACCTCCAGCTACTACAAAAAAACCGGGATCTACTATTTCATCTCGGTCGTGCTGCTGGCGGTCATTTACCCGCTGGTAATCCATTCGGAGATCAACAAGCTGAGCATTATGGCGATTATTTTATTCTCGGGCCTGGGCGGGGCGATCAATTATTACTACCAGGGGAAATTCAGGGTGCTGCTGATCGCCGAGGGCAAAAGCTATATTGAAACCTCCATCGTTACGATTGCGAACATTCTGAACAACGTGGTGCGGATCATCCTGCTGCTGCAGGGCGTGGACATTATTGCCGTGCAGGCTTCCTTTTTCGTGCTGACAGTCCTGCAGATCGTCGCCTTCCATATCTATGCGAAGCGGAATTACAAATGGATTGATCTTACCCGGAAACCGGACTTTGAAGCCATCGGGCAAAAAAATTCGGTGATGGTGCATGAAATCTCCTATCTGATTTTCCGCAACACCGATGTGCTGATCCTGACGATCTTCACCAACCTGAAGGTGGTCAGCATCTATGTCATGTACAATATGATTTTCACGATTGTCGACAACATTGTCCAGACCGTCAACGGAAGCATTAAGGCGGCACTGGGGCAGAGCTATCATGAGGGCAAAGAGGCTTTTGTCAAATTCTACGATGCGTATGAGGTCTACTTCATGGGCCTGATCTTCTCCATTCTGACCGTGGTGTATATTCTAATTCTGCCGTTCATGCGGCTGTATACCGCCGGGGTCAACGATGTGGACTATATTAACTTTTGGCTGCCGATTCTGTTCGTAGTCATCAAGCTCTTGACCAATGCCCGCACATCGTCCAACAATCTGATCACGATTGCCGGACATTTCCGCAACACCCAGTTCCGCTCGATTATGGAGTCGGCCATCAACCTGGGCGCTTCGATTATTTTCGTCCTGTTCTTCGGGATCTACGGTGTGCTGATGGGAACCATCGCCGCGCTGCTGTACCGCTCGATTGATATCGTGGTCTACGCCAGCCGCGTGCTGCTGGAGCGCAGCCCCTGGGTAACCTTCCGCAGATGGCTGATCAATGTCGCCGTGTTCGCGGCTATTGTCTTTATCACCACCAAGCTCGACCTCAGCATCACTTCGTACACCGGCGTCATTCTATGGGGCGTAGTGCTTGGCCTGGTGATTCTGCCCATTTATTACATCGTCGGCTCTCTGATGGAACGCGAGGTTTTCCTCTACGCGTGGGGCTACGCCAAACGCTTCCGAACGAAGCTGAAGCTCAAACGCAGCAAGGTTACGGCGAGCCAGACGTAGGATGGCTGGTCGTGGGGACGCCCGTCGTGGGGATAGCTGGTCGCGGAGACACCGGTCGAGCGATAGCTAGTCGTGGGGACGCCAGTCGCGGGGATAGCTAGTCGCGGAGACATATTCGTGAAGACGCCCGTCGGGCGATAGCTAGTCGTGGGGATACTAGTTGCGATAATAGTTAGTTATGAGGACCCGTCGTGGAGACAGCCAGTCTTGATCACCCTTTGGTCTGCTCCCCACCCTCCTAATCCCCCATTAAGTGGAAAAAGGGCATTTGATTTTCCGTTTTCAGTGATTTTTAGAAATTTAAGTGGAAAAAGTAACTTTAATTCATACCATTTCGCCGAAATTAGCTTGAATATGCTGATTTAGGTGTACTTTTTCCACTTCGCATTCACAGACCCGTTGCACCGGCAAAATTAAGTGTAGAAAATCCACTAATCCAATCCACATACCGAGACAGATTACTCTAAATAAATCTACTGGACGATATTTCCGGTAAAAAGGGAGCCCCCTCTCCATGAAACTTAGTCCGCACTTACGGTGCGGGTTTTATGACGAAGTGATTCCAGGGAGCCCAGCTCCATAAAACCTAGCCTATGCTTACGAAGTAAGTTTTGTACGACGGGGATACAAGGAAGCTTAACCTTACCAAACTTTGAGGAGGTCTAATTATGGCTCACAGCGAGGAACTGCACCAGGCCGGATACCGCCTGCTGAACCAGCTCAACGAAGATATACAGCATCCGCCCGCCGGGGCGCTGTCCAGCGAAGAGCTTATACGGAGATGCAGGGACAGTATTGGCAGCGGGACCGGCGGAGTCCAGGAGAATCTCGAGAATCTGGCCGGGGTGATTGAGGCCTACCTGGCGCAGCGGGCATCGGAGGATGCACTGGATTATTACTTGTCCCGGCAGTTCAACATTCAGGCCGTGAATATCCTTGAATTGATGAAGGGTCTTGCGGAGTTAAGAGCGGACCGCGGAGAGCAGGAGATTCTTTTTCCTTCATCCGCCGATCCTTCTACCCTTCCCAAGGTCAGTGTAATTATCACTACCTATAATAGAAAAGAGTTCCTGCACCAGGCCGTTCAGAGCATCCTGCGGCAGGATTACCCTCATAAGGAGATCACGGTGATAGACGACTGCTCCAGCGATGGCACGGCAGAACTCATGAGCCGGAGTTTCGGCGATGATCCGCGTGTGATTTTTATGCAGAACGAGACTAACCAGGGCCCGGGCCATAATCGGCGCAAGGCTCTTGAAGCCCATGGCGACGGAGAATATACGCTTTTCCTGGACGACGATGATTATCTGATTGACCGCAGCTACTTCAGCAAAGCTGTCTATTTTCACCAGCAGCACCCGGAGATCGCTTTTGTGGCCGCGAATGTGTTCCTGGAGTATTCCAAGACGGAACAGCTGAAACCGTCCAGCCTGCCGCTAAGCCGGATTATCCCGAAGGAGGCCTACTTCAAGAATTTTGAACAAAAAGGCTATCCCAAACCAGCTTCTACCCTGACGGCCATCTTCAAAAGAGACACTCTGATGAAAATGGACATCCTGAACATGAATATGGTCAACGACGCCTCCATCTACCTGCGCGCCCTGCTGATCGGGGATGCCGGGTTTATCGACACCTTTGCCGGAGTGTACCGGATTCATGGAAACAATATTACGTTTAACCTCAGCCAGTCCTTCCTGATCGAGAATCTGGAGGAAAAACGGCTGATCCGCAACATGGCCATCGAGCGCTACGGCTACAGCAAGACGGAAATGAATGAATGGTTCAACCACAACGTGTATGACACCATTTCGTACTATCTGATGAATTCCGCCAAAAGCCACACCGACTTCAAGTCCATGTACAGCTGGGCCAGCGAGCATTGCCCCAAGGCTTACAGCCAATTGAAGCGCCAGTTCCGCACCAAGCTGATGAAAAAACAGCTGCTGCGCGTGTCGTTTGTCCGTGCATTGCTGAACCGGTAGATTGCATCGATATCAGCCAGATAGAACAAAAGACACCTCAAAAAGGTGTCTTTTGTTTTTTCATCACATTGAAATAGTATATAAGTCCACTTGGTGTAATTGGAACATTCGTTGATAAAATTCTTGAGATGTTCGCTTGACTCCAACATATTATCTAAGTTATCTTAGACGTACAAATTGAAAGGAGATACTATGAAAACACCTGCTTCTGAAGTCATTAGAACAACCGCTCTAACATTGTTAGCTGAACATCCCAAAGGAAAAAGCCTTGCAGACCTCAGATTCCTTACGGAAAGTGTATTGAAGCAGGTTATCGAACCTGATAACCAGAAGAATGGTAAATATAGGTCTGCCTTGTGGGACTTAGAAAAGCGATATCCAAAATATGTACTTAAAAAAAACGAAGGGCGAGCTGCAATATTTATCCCTACTGAAAAACTGCAAAATGAAAAGGGTCTTATTGAAGTTCCAGTATACTCTCCCTCAGTAAAGGAACTATTAACAAAATCCAGTTCTTCAACCAGCAAAAATTATAAAAATTATGTGGAAATAAAAGCAAAAATAATAGATGTACTACAATTAATAGAAAATATAGATCTCAAAAGCTTTGATATAAGAGATTTCAGAGACTATACAGAAGCAGCAGATATTATGAAAGCCATCATCCATCTTGAAGGTTTACAAACACTAAAATACAGCCTGCAAATGGTCAAGTCGGAGGATGAATACCATAAATAAAAAAAACCCAGCTCCACTAACGAAGCGGAGAAGGGTTGTCTTCAAAGTGCAGCCAGCTCTACTAACGAAGCGGAGAAGACTACACTTAAATCAGTATATGTGTATGTTAATAGTATTATGCATAAATGCAGAAGTCAAGTGTATCCTGCTGCACGAAAAAATGAAAGGAGCGAAACTACGGAGTGAGTTTTCATTTATATTTTGATGAGGCTAATAAGATTGATCAGCCAAATAAAGCATTTTCTTATTATGGCGCTTACGGCGGAATGGATACAACTATGGATCAAACTACGAGAACAGTAAAAGAGATATGCACAGCTTTACATACACAAAGTGAGCTCCATTTTAGGGAATATAATCATGACCAATACATAAAAAAATATTTCAAAATACTAAATTATGTAATCAGCCAAGATGTGAATATAAATATAATTATTGTCAACAACGAAAACGCTTATTCAATTGCTAAAGAAATGAATTTAAGCATGCTGGAGCTTCGCAAATTATTTTATATCAAAATCCCTGAAAGACTGTTTTATGGCGTTACACGTCACTTGAATCTGCCAAGCAATGTTGAAGTGAATATACGTGTCGATCGGAGCGATGAATATAGTGCATTACGATTGTATTCGAAAATTAAAGAGCAAATGAATGCCCACTCCGTTTATAGAAACAAAAGATATACCATTAGATCCGTTCGCTCACTTCATTCTCATGAATCCATACCTTTGCAAATTATTGATACATTTATGGGGATCGTTGTCTACTTGATGGAGAAGGGTTATACCGAAAACTCTGATGCTTCCTTAATAAAAAGTGATCTGATTTACCGATTCTTATTAGAAGGATTGAATATTGAAAGGTTCCAAAAACAAATAAAGTTATTTCAATGGGATGGCAGTGATGTTCTGTCCGAATTGCCAATAAGCAATTATATATCGAGGTTTATTGTTTACAAATCACAGTATGATACCAAGGAGATGACAAAGTTAAACTCGATTTTATTAGAACATCCTCATAAACCCACCAGAGATTACAGAGAATTGATGGGATATCCCAATACAAGATTGAGAATGATGCTAGGCTATAAAGATGAACTCGAAGGCAGAGGCAGGAATTATTTTTTGTTGCTATAACCTGTAAAAATCAACAAGCGGCACAGCTAACGTACCGCTTGTTCCCCCCACCCTCACGCCTCCCTCAGCAGTCGATCCAGCAGCCCGAACGCCGCTTCCAGCTCCGCCTTAGGAATGCCGCCGTATAAATCTCCAATGTTCAATTCGTAAGAACAGGAGAACTCGCCGGTTTCCTTCAGACGCGGGGTAAATCCGATACCGGTTTCCTCGCTGAATGTGATCAGAATCCGCTCCACCTGCTCCCTGGACAGGGCAAAATGCACATGGAACATATTCGACACCGGCACTTCCGGGAGCGTGCTTATGTTATGGCAGCCGTTGAACAGAGCCGCAAGCTCCTTGGCCCCCGCATAATATTGCCCCATCTTGTCCACTCTCTGCCGGTAATAATGCCGGGCGGGGATAATGTATGGATACAGGCTGATCAGGTCCCCGCCATGCCGCCTTTTCCAAATCTTCGATTCTCCGGTAAAATCCCCGCTTCCCGCAAGAACAGCTCCGGCGATCCCGCCAATGCCTTTATAAAAAGAGATATATACGCTGTCGAACAGGCTGCAGACTTCAGCGGCGGTTTTGCCGTAATACGGCAGCACCTCGAACAAACGCGCGCCGTCCAGATGCAGCATAATGCCCTGCTCACGGCAATAGGCGGATATCGCTTCAAGCTCCGCATAGTCCGGCAGCTGTCCGCCAATCTCGCGCTGGGGCAGCTCCAGCAGGAGGCAGGCGATCCCGGCACCCATGTTTTTCACATCTTCGAGTGTAATCAGACGGTCCTTGCCCGCGAGCAGCAGCGGCTGCAGATGATGCAGCTCTTTTAGTCCATCCTGCTCATGAATTTCCAAGTGGCACAGCGGATGGTACGCTACGCGCTTGCTGCCCTTGCGGTCACTCCAGATTCTAAGCGCAATCTGCTGCGCCATCGTGCCGCTGGGAAAAAACACAGCCGCTTCCTTCCCCAGCACCTCCGCCATCTCCGCCTGAAATTCCTCGATTAGCTCCCCCGTACCGTACATATCACTGGCCATATGCTCCTCGACCCCGGCAAAAGCCTCCTTCAGCACCCGGACCTCCCGTTTGCCGTGGCCTGCCAGCTGCACAGGTGCAGCATTAAAAGCTTCTGACAGAGATTTACTGTTATCCATTGGTGTTTTGCTAATATTCATCCCCTGAACTCTCCTTTCCAACCTGCTTGCGTATAACCAGTTTGAGAAAATTATATCATTTTCTGCCGCAAATCCGCTTTTTTTCGAAAGTTCACGTTTTGTTCCCTGCTGTTCAGGTGAAATTAATGCATCGCTGTGCTACAATATTGGAATTGCAAAGGCAATCGCTTAGGGAGGTTTAGTACAACACCATGCTCATTATTGGTATCGCCGGCGGAACCGGCTCCGGCAAAACAACGGTAGCGCGCTCCGTCATTGACCGTTTGGGAACAGATAAAGTGACGTTCATATCTCAGGATAACTATTATAAAGACCACTCGTACCTCAGCTTTGAAGAACGCGGAGGGATTAATTATGATCATCCGCTTGCTTTTGACAACGAGCTGCTGATCGGGCATTTGGATTGCCTCAAGGCCGGACAGGCAGCCTATGCCCCGGTCTATGATTTTACCGTTCATGCCCGCTCTACCGATAAGACCGTTGAACTGCTGCCGAACAACATCGTCATTGTGGAAGGGCTGCATGTCCTCTCTGACGAGAAGCTCCGCGAGCAGCTTAATATTAAGGTTTTTGTCGACACGGACCCGGATGTGCGTATTCTCCGCCGCGTCCTCCGGGATATCGAGGAACGCGGACGGACCATCCGTTCCATCCATACCCAGTATTTGACTACAGTCAAACCGATGCATGAAGCATTTATCGAGCCGTCCAAAAAATACGCCGATCTGATCATTCCCGAGGGCGGGCAGAACGAAGTGGGCATCCAGCTGCTGTCCGTGCTCACCGAGAAATATCTGTCGGGCGATCATCAGTGGACTGGAAAGTAAGGATACAAGTTTAGTAAAGGCTGCCGGGAGCTCCCGGCGGCTTTTTTGGCGTGAACCAACTTTGATATAATTGGGATAGATAACAACTAAAGGACAGTGGTTTCATCATGACGCTGATGGACGAGCTAATTTTCGTATATTTGAATCATTCCTCCGAACATTCTTACGTTCTCGATCTGGAAGCCATGGAGATTAGAATGGATGGCAGTGAATTCGAGACCGGAGAGCCGGAAATCGATTGGGAGGATGAGCAGAGTGAAGAGCGGTATATTTATATCCCGACATCCGACAGCGACACGGCCTATCAAGTAATGCAAAATTTTGCGTACCAAACGAAATCGGACCGGGAAGGGATGCTGGTTAATGCCCTCAATGGACACAAGCCTTTCCGGAGCTTTAAAGATGTGCTCTATGAGCTTGATCTCTGGGATGAATGGAAATGCATTTATAAATCCCGCTTGAATAGGAGTGAACGGTACATGAACCTGGCTGATCTGAGCAGATGCATTAGCAGTGTGATTATGAAAAGAGGAGAGGACTACCTTCTCTCCGGCCATGTGGAGTCCGTCCATGAGCTGAAGCCCGGCCTCTACCGGGCACGAGTCGCCGGAACCGAGCTTTACGAAGTGCTGGTGCAGCTTGGAGAACAGGATAGGGTGCTTTCATCCTCATGCAGTTGTCCATATGATGTGGATGCAATCTGCAAACATCAGGCCGCGGTGCTGATGTATCTGAGGGACCATTTGCAGGATGACGCCGGCCCCCCCGGATTCGAATCAGCCCCGGCTGCAAGTCTGCAGCAGATGCTGGAGATGAAGGACAAAAGCGAGCTGGTCTCCCTGCTGTTATCCCTCGCACTGGCTTCGGAACAGACAGAGCAGAGAATCCGGATCTACTTATCCGATGCCCAGAACAGTGATGGAATTGAAGACTATCGGGATTTGATCCGCTCTTATATTGACCTGTATGCAGACAGGCACGGGTTTGTGGGCTGGGGAAAAGTGGACAAGGCTCTACAGGGCGCCGAACTGGTCGCTGCCAAAGCAGTTCAGGTCTTTGAAGAAAATAATCCGCTCCAGGCGGTGCGAATCAACCTGTGCATCCTTGAAGAAATGCTGGAACTGCTTCAGGCCTCCGACGATTCGAACGGCACTGTGGGCGGCATGATTGAGGACAGTCTGGATCGTATCTTTGAGGTTGCAGAGTTAGGGGAGCAGTTGCCGCCAGAGACCGCAGAGACGCTGTTTCATCTGGTGCTGGACATGACGCAGCATCCGGAGATTGACGGATGGCCGGACTGGCAGCTTGATTTGCTCCGATGTGCTAACGAGCTAGCCGTTTCAGAGGAGTTGCAAGCGCTGTGGGATGAACAAGCTAAGCTGTTAGGTCAAAGCTCCGATTCGGGATCCCGGAGCAGTCAGTACTTTGCGTCCGGCGTGGCTGAAATCCGTCTGGAACAGCTGAAGAAGCAGGACAGCGGTGAAGAATTGCAGGATTATCTGTACAACAACCTGCAATACTCCTCCTTCCGCGAGCAAGCTATCCGTCTTGCGCTCGACGCTGCCCGGTATGATGAGGCAATTCGCTTGGCTGAGGAAGGGGAAGCGCAGGACAGTGCAGACCGTTTGCCAGGACTCGTCAGCAAGTGGAGGCAGCTCCGGTATGAAGCCTATAAGTTGTCGGGAGATACATTGGCTCAGAGGGATCTCGGTATGGAGCTGCTATGTGATGGAGATCTGTCCTACTATCCTGCCGTTAAATCTGCGTATCCAGCCGCGGAGTGGCCGCCAATCTATAACGCGATCTTGGACAGATTGGAGCAGCACTGGTCGTGGAATAATGTATACACGAAGCTTTTGATACAGGAGAAAGAATTCGACCGGCTGCTGAAGTATGTGCAGAAGTATCCAAGGGAGATTGAAGAATATTATCCGCATCTTCTGGCCGGCCACCTTCAGGAGGTGGTCGCCATTTTCCAGTCTTATATCAAGCAGTCAGCTGCTGGATCTTCTACGCGCAATCACTACCGGCAGGTCTGCGGGACCATCCGGAAGCTCCGTAAAGCCGCCGGTTCCGCGACTGCTGAGCAGGCCGCGCATTCACTCCTGGCCGCTTACCCCAATCGGCCAGCCTTTAGGGATGAGCTGACCAAGCTGCTGGAGAGCTTTTGAGCAAACTTCAATCTGCGCGGAACGCGTTGAAGCAGCTATCCGGCGCACCCGAGGCCCCAGTGCTGGAACAACGGCATTTCTGCCATTGTTTCCTCCTGTTCCGGCCTCGGCGCGCTTAACAACGGCATTTCTGCCGTTGTTTCCTCCTGCTTCGGCCTCGGCGCGCTTAACAACGGCATTTCTGCCGTTGTTTCCTCCTGTTCTGGCCTCGGCGCGCTTAACAACGGCATTTCTGCCGTTGTTTCCTCCAGCAGATCGTTCACGGCGGAATCAGAGGTATTTTTACCTCTCATTTCCACCAGTGGCCCGTTTGCAGCGTATTCAGAGGTA
>NZ_FNGM01000002.1:362081-523499 GCF_900102965.1 Paenibacillus jilunlii
AGGTACTTTTACCTCTCATTTCCCCCAGTGGCCCGTTTGCAGCGGAATCAGAGGTACTTTTACCTCTCATTTGCCCCACTGGCCCGTTTGCAGCGGAATCAGAGGTATTTTTACCTCTCATTTCCTGCTCCAACATCGGCGCACCCAACAACGGTATTTCCCCGTTGTCTCCCCCTGCTTCAGCCTAAGCAGATACATGTAACTCCCCAACTCCCTGTTTCATCCTACAACAGCATATTAAACACAGCACACAGCCCATTAAATGTAATATTAACTAACACGCATGATTAAATTTCCACCTTAAAAACCCAAAATTAACCTATAAATTTTATAATACGTCACATTTCTTTACTGATAGCGCTTTATAATTTAAATTGGGGGTTGATTATTTTCAGGCCATCCTCTATGATATTCTCATCAGGTTGATTACAAAGTTTAAACGATTAAACTTTTAAATCTGATTATTAATTATATCCCCTTGTTTACTCCATATTACAATGTTTATTTATCATAAAAGTTAAAGCGCTTATACTTTATAACATGAGGGGCTGGTGTGTAAGTGATTAAGAGTGAGAGCAGGCGGCAGACGTTCTATATGTATATGTTCATCTCTCCGTGGCTAGTCGGTTTTCTGGTGTTCGCCTTGTACCCTATCCTTTCGTCGCTGTATTACAGCTTCACCGATTATGACATCATCCACCCGCCGAAGTTCATCGGACTCGCCAATTACATGGAGATGTTTCACAACGAGCTGTTCTGGAAATCGGTGACGGTTACCCTGAGGTACACCCTCGTCAGTGTGCCGATACAGCTGCTGCTGGGCCTTGGCTTCGCCCTTCTGCTGCATCAGACGATTCCGCTGCGCGGATTTTTCCGCACGGCGATGTATTTTCCGAGCATGGTATCCGGGGTGGCGATGTCGCTCCTCTGGTACTGGATCTTCAACCCGCAGATCGGCCTCTTCAACTACATGCTCTCCTGGTTCGGCATCCATGGCCCTTCCTGGCTGATGAACCCGGATACAGCACTATATGCCTTGATCATCATGTCCTTTTGGACCGCCGGTTCAGGCATGATCCTCTTCCTGGCCGGGCTGCAGGGTGTGCCAGCCAGCCTGATCGAAGCCGCCAACCTTGACGGAGCCGGGCGGTTCAGGATTTTTCTGAACATCACCCTGCCGATGATCTCGCCCGTGCTGCTGTTCCAGCTCATTATGGGCCTGATTGATTCATTCCAGGTTTTCACCCAGGCCTTCGTCATGACCCAAGGGGGCCCGAACTACTCTACCTGGTTCTATGTCTACAATCTTTACACCAGTGCCTTCAAGGAATACCGGGCCGGCTACTCTTCTGCCCTGGCGTGGGTGCTGCTGATCGTCGTCATGATATTCACGGCCATTATTATGAAGCTGTCGAACCGTTATGTGCACTATGAAGGAGGCGGACGCCGATGAGCATTGTCCGAACAGCCAACCACCGCCCTGCCGCTTCCGCGCACCGCCGGAGAATCGATCCCGTGAAGGCAGCCAGCTTCATCACACTGCTGATCACCACTTTTCTAATGCTGCTGCCGCTATTCTTCATGGTCTCCACTTCGCTGAAGTCGAAGAAGGAGATGCTGAAGTTCCCGCCGACCTTTCTGCCTGAGAGCTGGGCGTGGAGCAACTACCGGGATATTTTTGATACGCTGCAGTTCGGTACGCTCTACAAGAACAGCCTGATCATTGCCGTGCTGACGGTCATCGGCACCCTGATCTCCTCGGGGCTGGTCGCTTACGGGTTCGCCCGGTTCAGAGGCAGAGGCAATCAGTTCCTGTTCGTCCTGGTGCTCAGCACCATGATGCTGCCGTATCCGGCGATTATGATTCCGCAGTTCGTGCTCTTCTCCCACATGAACTGGATTGATACTTTCCTGCCGCTGATCGTGCCCGCGTTCTTCGGCTCGGCGTACAACATTTTCCTGCTGCGGCAGTTCTTCACTACCCTGCCCGAGGAATTGTTCGATGCCGGGCGGATCGACGGCTGCGGCGAGCTGCGGATGTGGTGGACAATTGCCCTGCCGCTGTCGGCTCCGGCACTGGCAACGGTTGCGATTTTTGCTTTTATCTACAGCTGGAATGACCTGCTTACTCCCGTTCTCTACTTAAGCTCGTCGGAGAAGTTCACTCTGCCGGTCGGCATGGCTTCCCTAACCTCGTCGCGCTTCCGCATTCCGCCCTGGCATCTCTTGATGGTTGCTTCCGTGCTGGCGATGCTGCCTATCGTTACCTTGTTCGCGCTTGCCCAGAAGCAATTCGTCGAGGGCATTGTACTAACCGGCATCAAGTAATTACCGCCCTAATCCGGCGGTCCAATACGACTTGAAATCATGGAGGGATTAGCTGATGAACAACCGTAACCGAAAAACAACCGCCCTGCTGCTTGCAGCCGGTCTAACTGCAATGGCGGCCTTATCCGGCTGCAGCGGAGGCAAATCGGCAGGCAACGTGGCCACAGGGAACAATGGGGCTGCCGGTGAAGGCGGCTCAGGCGAACCAGTGACGATTACCTACTATACCATTGATTCGGAGGACCGCACATTTGTTGAGAAACTGATTCCCGACTTCGAGAAGGAACATCCGAACATCCAAGTCAAGGTAGAAAAAGCGCCCTACGAGCAGTTTGACAGCAAGCTGCAGACACTGATCGCCGGAGGCAAATCGCCGGATGTCACGAGCCATTACGGATATGGCGGTTTTGCCGAATATTACAACAAGGACATGCTGCTTGATTTGACCGATCTGATTAAGGAAGACGGATTCAAGGCGGAGGATTACCACATTCCTGACAACCTCATGAAAATCTATACCGTCAAGGACCGTACCTACGGCATTCCGGTCAACATGTATGTCACCTTGATGCTCTACAACAAAGACATGTTCGATGCGGCGAAGCTCTCCTACCCGCCAAGCGATTACGAGGACAAAAGCTGGACCTTTGACAAGATGGTCGAAGAAGCTAAGAAAATGACCCTGGTCTCTGATGATATTGCCAAAACCCAGTACGGTGTGGACTTCACCTGGGCCGAACGCGATATGCGGCCGCTTTATTTTGGAGCTGAGCCTTATTCTGAAGACACCTGGTCGAACGGGGGCGTGCCTTCCGAAACTCATTTCGACTCTCCCGAGGTGATTGCAGCTTATCAAAAGCTGTTTGATCTGATATTCAAGGATAAAGTCTCACCAACCTCCGAGTGGAGCAAAAGCGTAGCCGGCCAGAATGGCGATCCCTTCGTCGCAGGTAAAATCGGCATGTCCATCGGCGGCTCATGGAACCTGGCGGGAGCGAATGATTTTCCATTCAAAATTGGTGTAGCCGCTGTTCCCTGGGGAGGCAATGACAAGGTGCGCAGCACGCTGTTCGTCGATCCGCTGATGATTCTGAAGGACTCCAAGCATCCGAAGGAAGCTTTTGAATGGATTAAATATCTGGTAACCACCGAGGTCCAGGAGAAGTCCATCGAGCTGAGCGGCGGCAATCCGCCGGTCAATACCGAAGCCGCGGAAGCGTATTATAAGCATTTTGAAGGCATTGATCCGCAGGATGTGAAAAAGGTCTACGAGGGCGCGGTTAAATACGGCTTCGAATCCTACAACCATCTGATCACCAACTACTCGCAGATCAACGACATGTTCATCAACGAGCTGCAGCCGGTCGAAACCGGGCACAAGACACTGGAAGAGGTTATGCCGGTGATCCAGAAGAAAGTGACCGAGATTATTAAAAGATAAGTCCCTGCGTTTAGCGGATATCCGGCAAGCCCTGTATACTGAAGGTAAGGTTAGATTCGGAAAATCCGCTGTAAGGAGCGTTTGAGATGAAAGTAAGTATTTTTGATGTAGCCAAAAAATCCGGGTTATCCGTGGTCACGGTATCCCGGGTCATCAACGGCGCAGGTTCGGTCCGCGAGAAAAACCGCCAGAAGGTGCTGGAGGCCATCAAAGAGCTGGATTACCGCCCCAATGCGGCGGCCCGCAGCCTGGCCAGCGGCAAGACCGGCATCATTGGCCTGATCGTTACTACGCTGCAGGACTCCTTTTTCGATGCGGTGGTCAAAGAGCTGAATGAAGTGCTGGCGCTGCATGGATATTTTCTGGCCATTTCCATTTCTACCGGCATCGATTCCGACGAGAACCACTACCTGATCCAGGAGGACCGGGTGGATGGTCTAATTCTGCTCTCGCCGATGCAGGAGGACAATTATATTGTAGAGCTGAAACGGCGGGGCATCCCCTATGTGCTGATCGATAACCAGCAGCCGGAGAATGACAGCTATTCGATCACCATTGACAATGTAAAAGGCGGGTATGCCGCAGCCTGCCACCTGCTGGAGCTGGGGCATACCTCTATCGCCCATCTCTGCGGTCAGGAGATGTTCCGCAGTACCCGGGAACGGCGCGCGGGATTCCTGAAGGCGCTTGAGGAACGGGGGCTGGCGCCCTTCGAAGTTGTTCATGGCGATTTCGAAATTGCCCAAGGCTACGATACGGCCAAACGCTGGCTGTCCGAAGGCAATCTGCCTACGGCTGTTTTTACCGGCGATGACAATATCGCCCTTGGAGTAATCAACGCACTGATGGAGGCCGGAGTCCGCATCCCGGAAGAGGTATCCATCGTCGGCTATGACGATCACTACATCGCCTCGCAGCTTCGCCCGCATCTGACGACCCTGCGCCAGCCCGCGGATAAGATAGGGATGGCCGCTGCCGATATGCTGCTGAAGCGCATAGGCGGGACAATGAAGCGCGGTGCCAACGTAAAGATCGACCCTGAGCTGATTGTGCGGGAATCTACCTCGTCCAGGTAGACCTTTGCTCCACAAGAAGTAATTCAGGATGTGAATGCTAACAAAACTTAGCGTGTGCTTTGGAAGCGGGTTTTGCGAAGTATATTAAGGAAACGTGGACTACAAAACTTTAGGAGTGACGACCATTGGCTTACTATATGGGCATCGATGGCGGAGGAAGCAAAACCTACGCCCTGCTCTGCGATGAGCACGGCAATGTGCTCGGCAAAGGCAGGAGCGGCAACGGCAACCACCAGACGGGAGCCCGCCGGGCCGCAGCCAGCATCAGCGCGGCGGCCTTCGCGGCGCTTGCGGAAGCCGGACTTCAGCTCAGCGATATAACACACGCTTACCTGGGACTTGCCGGTGCTGACCGCAAGACCGATTACGATATCCTCCATCCGATGATCCGCAGCATCGGATTTGTGAATTATACGATCAGCGGCGACCCGATAATCGGTCTGCGGGCGGGCACGAGCCGCCCCTTCGGGGTTGCCCTGATCTGCGGCACCGGCACGAACGCCGCCGGGCGCAGCCGCGAGGGCCGGCATTATCAATGCGGCGGTTTTGATTACATGTACGGCGATTTCGGCGGCGGCGGAGCGCTGAACATCGAGGTATTCCGCACCGTGCTCCGGGCCTGGGACGGGCGCGAGGCGCCCACTCTGCTGACGGAGCCGCTCTTGAAGCTGCTCGGTTATGCACAGGTGGAGGATATGTTCAATGACTTCCTCGATCACGGGAAGTCTGTACCGCTGGATGCCGCCCGCCTGCTGTTCCCGGCAGCGGCTGAAGGCGACGCCGCCGCGCTGGCTATTCTGCACCGCCAGGGCGTGGAGCTGGGCAAAGCCGCTGCTGCCGTCATCCATCGGCTGGGCATGGAAAACGATGTGTTCGATGTGGTCCTGGCTGGAAGCCTGCTCACCCGGGGCGACCGGGGCTGGATCCGCGGCCCGATTGAGCAGGCGGTTCACCATGCAGCTCCGAACGCTTCGGTAGTCACCTTAACTACGGAGCCTGTCGTTGGTGCCGTATGGTCGGCACTGGAGGAGGACGGCCTTATCGTAACTAACGGGATTCATGAGAAAATGCGTGTGTTTCAGGATTTTGAAGCAATTCCCATTACAACCAGACAGGAGTGATTTATCTTGGCAGCTAACCAAGGTCTCAAAATCGCCGTCATCGGCGGCGGCTCTTCCTATACCCCCGAACTTGTAGAAGGCTTCATTCTTCATCACAAGGAGCTTCCCGTCCGCGAGCTATGGCTTGTAGACATTGAACCGGGCCTGCGCAAGCTGAATATTGTCGGCAGCCTCGCGAAGCGCATGGTCGAAAAATCCGGACTTCCGATCGAGGTCCACCTGACAACGGACCGCTGCAAGGCGATTGAAGGCGCCGATTTTGTCAGCACCCAGATTCGTGTCGGCATGCTGGATGCCCGTGGCCGTGACGAATCAATCCCGCTGAAATACGGTGTGATCGGTCAGGAAACGACCGGCCCGGGCGGCATGCTGAAGGCGCTGCGCACGATCCCTGTCATCCTGGATATCTGCCGGGATATCGAGGAGCTGGCCCCGAATGCCTGGCTGCTCAATTTCACGAATCCGGCAGGCATGGTTACCGAGGCCGTGCTGCGGTATTCGAACGTCAAAAGTATAGGGCTGTGCAATGCCCCGATCGGACTGATCAAGCAGGTATCCGCCAAATACAATGCTGCGCCTGACCGGATCTATGCCGAATTCGTCGGCCTGAACCATCTGCATTGGATTACCCGCATTGATGTAGAGGGTGAAGATAAGCTGGATGAGATGCTGGCAGATACTGCAGGCTACAGCGCAAAGAATGTTCCGGCCCGGGAGTGGAATCCCGAGTTCCTGCAATCCTTGCGCGCTCTGCCCTCCTACTACCTGAAATACTTCTATATGACCGATGCCATGCTCGCAGAGCAGACGGAATCCTTCAAGCAAGGCGGCAACCGCGCCGAGGTCGTCAAACGTGTAGAGGAAGAACTGTTCGAAATCTACGGCAACCCGGAGCTGAATGAGAAGCCGAAGCAGCTGGAGCAGCGCGGGGGGGCTTTTTACTCCGAGGCTGCAGTCAATCTGATGCGTTCCCTCCACAATGGCACGAACGATATCCAGACGCTGAATGTCGCGAACCGCGGAATTCTTGATTTTCTGCCGGGGGATGCCAGCATTGAAGTCAACTGTGTGGTGACCAAGACCGGACCGCTGCCGCTGCCGCTGACCAAGATCCCGCCTATGGCCAAAGGACTGATCCATGCCGTCAAAACCTATGAGCAGCTCGCGATTGACGCCGCCGTGACCGGGGACCGCAGCCTGGCAATCCAAGCGCTGGCGCATCATCCGCTTGTGCCTTCCGTGGAAGTGGCCATCGCTATGCTGGACGAAATGCTGGAAGCCAACAAGGAATATTTGCCGAACTTTTTTGCCAAGAAAACTGCCGGGATACCGGGACAATAAATGTGTTCAGCAAAAAGAGACTGCCTAAATCCGCAGAACATCCTGCGGATAGGACCGTCTCTTTTTGGCTTTATTAACGAATGGTATTTTACTGCTTAACCAGAACGGTCAATTCACCTTCAAATACCTTCTCATCCTTCTGGTTGAATGTTGACAGCCATACAGTAACGCTGCCTGTCCCATTCTTTTTCTCTTTTAGCCCGGTCACTTCAACGACGGTATGCAATTCATCCTCTGGATACACGGGTTTTATAAATTTCAGATGATTCATAGCCGTTCCGGCAACAATATCCTCGCCATATCTCCCGGTTTCGACCCAAAGTTTAAAGGAGACAGCCATCGTTTGTATTCCTGAAGCGATAATTCCATTGAATCTCCCTTGCTTTGCCTTCTCCTCATCCAAATGCATATACTGCGGGTCAAACTCCGCTGCAAAACCCGTAATACTCTCTTTAGTTATCGTTATAGACTTGGTTGTAAAAACTTGTCCGGCATAAAATTCATGAAACTTCATTAAACGCACCTCTCAGCTGATTTGATATGTTGGGTAACCGGCTTTTGGATTATCCCGGGACTACTCCCGGTTCTGCTTCCGGTATTGCAGCGGCGAACGTCCGGTGATTTCCTTGAATACCCGCCCGAAATGAGCGATGCTCTCGAATCCCGTCTCCCGGGCGATCCGGGTCACTCTCCAATCCGTTGTCCGGAGCAGGGCTTTCGTCTCGCGGATGCGGACATAATTCAGATACTCGATCACTGTAAACCCTGTCGTCTGCTTGAACGTCCGGCATAAATACGTAGTGCTGATGAAAAAATGCTCGGCAATGCCTCCAAGCGTCAGCTTGTCGCCATAATGGGCTTCCAGATATTCAATAATGCCGTAGACCCGGTGCTGTGCCTCACTTTGCTCCGGAATCACCACCGCCGGCTTTGCTTTACGGATGCGGTCCAGCCGGATCAGCAGTTGAAGCAGCAGAGTCTGCAGATACGGCCTGCTCCATAACGCTTCCTCCCGCTGCTCCTGCAGCATCGCCTGGAACAGATCCGCAATCTCCCCCTGCTCATGGGCGTTGGGCCGGAGCAAAAAACTCTCTCCCCGAAACATTTCTGCGAGGTCCGGCACAAGGCCTGCAGCAGGCTCCAGGAACAGGTCGTCAAAATTGACCAGAATCCGCTCATGCCGCGAGCGGTTGCGGCTGGTTGTACGGTGCAGCTGATTTTTGTTGATGAAGACCAGATCGCCTGCCTCCAGGGCATAAATCCGGTTATGGATATAATAATGCCGCTCCCCGGACAGCAAATAATAGATTTCATAGGAATCATGGAAATGATCGGTATCCATATTGAAATTACCGGACCGTCTGAGCTGCTCCACCTGAAAAAAAGGCTCCACACCGCACCTCCCTTGAGGATAAAATATGCATACATTTTTCTGAATCGAACTAAATAACGTTCACTTTTTGCATTTCCTATACTATAAAATAGAATCAAATCCAAGTAAATGGAGTGATCCCCTTGTCCAAAAAGAAATATGTAATCGTCGGCACCGGCGGCCGGGCCGAGTTTTTTTACGGCGCACTTGTTACCGTTTACAACGAAACCTCCGAACTGGTCGCCATCTGTGATGTCAATCAGACGCGGATGAATTTCGCTAACCGTATGCTGACGGACAAATACGGCTACCATGAGGTGCCTACCTACAAGGCTGAGAATTTCGACCTGATGATTGAAGAGACCCGGCCTGACTTCGTACTGGTAACGACCATTGACCGTACGCATCACAAGTATATTATCCGGGCCATGGAGCTGGGCTGTGATGTCATTTCCGAGAAGCCGATGACCATTGATGAGGAGAAATGCCAGCAGATTTTCGATACCATTGAGCATACCGGCAAGAACCTCCGGGTAACCTTCAACTACCGTTACGCACCGCATAACACAAAAATCCGCGAGATTATTATGGACGGCATGCTGGGCGAAATCCTGTCCGTCAATTTCGAGTGGCTGCTGAACACCCGGCATGGAGCGGATTATTTCCGCAGATGGCACCGGGACAAACGGAACAGCAGCGGCCTGCTGGTGCATAAATCGACGCATCACTTCGACCTGATGAACTTCTGGCTGGCTTCGCAGCCGGATACGGTCTTTGCCATGGGCGATCTGCGGTTCTACGGCAAGGAAAATGCAGAGAAAAGAGGCATCACCGAATTCTATCAGCGTGCCTATGGCAGCAAGGCTGCCGAGAATGACCCCTTCGCGCTCCATCTGGACCGCAACGAGCACCTGAAAAGCATGTATCTGGACGCGGAGCATGAAGACGGGTATCAGCGCGACCAAAGTGTGTTCGGCGACAATATCAGCATCGAGGATACCATGAATGTAATGGTCAAATACAAGAATAAGACCGTTATGAACTATTCGCTGAACGCTTATATGCCTTGGGAAGGCTTCATAATCGTCTTCAACGGTACAGAAGGCCGTATGGAGGTTCGCGTCACCGAACAATCCTACGTCAATTCCGGCGGCAAAAAAGAAAATGAAGGCGCGTTGGAGGGGGTCAACATCACCATCTACCCGCACTTCAAAGAGCCTTACCGCGTCCAATTCGAAAGCAGTGCAGGCGGCCATGGGGGCGGTGATCCGGTGCTGCTGCGCGACATTTTTGACAGGAAACAGGAGGACCGCTTTGGCCGTGCAGCCTCGCACAAGGATGGGGCCATGTCAATCATGACCGGGATTGCGGCCAACCGCTCCATGCGTACCGGCCAGCCGGTGAAGGTGGACGACATCTGGAAAATGTAATCAAAAAGACGTGCCTTCCTGCCAAGAGCGGAGAGCACGCCTTTTTTTATGAAGTATACTTGCCGCTACAGCAAATCACTCAGTAGATCCTGCTTAAGCTTCTGTAAAAACTGCAATTGCAATTCACATTGCTCATACATATTCTCGAAAATCAACAGCACATTCTTTGAAACCTCGGAATATTTCTCCTTTTCTTTTTGTCCCGCTTTCATTTCATCATATATAGTCTGGATCGCCTGCTGCTGTACCTCAAGCGCTCCAATGATTTCTTCTTTCGGCGCTTCATCCATAAACGTTAGAACTGTATACAAAGCGGACGGGAAAACAACGGAAGCTTTCTTAAACGAGCTAATCAGCATGCTGTTAAATTCATGCTTTCCCTTGGGGGTGATGGAATAAATGGCTTTTGAGCGATTGCCCGTTTGCTCAAGCTTTTCCAGACGGACTAATTCATCTTTGTCCAGTTTTCTTAGGGCATGGTAAATAGATGCAGGCTGCACGTATGCCCATTTATCTGTTTGCGCAGATATCATCTTTTGTTGGATCTCATAGCCGGACATTGACCCATATTTCAACAATAGTCCAAGTACCATTACATCTGTCATGATCTTCGCTCCGCTCAAATAGTAAATTCATAGTATTAAAACTATAGTACTAATTATTACATTCAATTCTATATTTGAACTTTTCATCTGTAAAGAAAATTTATTACGAATTCGCCCATTCGCCCCACTTTACACCATATGGGTTAGTTGCTATAATACAATCGTAAATCCAATACTAAATGTTAAGTATTAAATATAAACTACTATATATTTAGTAAAGGCTGGACAGATGGGAGTATTTTAATCACATTTTCAACCAACAAAGCGAAAGAAGGTCTTATTATGAACACGATCACCCAAACCAAACAAAAAGCAGCTCTGTTAGTAGTCGGGATAGCGATTTTTTTGGATATGCTGATTTATGGACTGGTGGTGCCCATTCTTCCGAAATATGCAAGTGCTCTGGGGGCTTCCCAGACCGAAATCGGCTTGCTCTTTGGGAGCTACGCAATCGCGTTGTTCATCGCGACACCTATATTTGGAGCTTTATCAGACCGGATTGGACGACGCGGGCCTATGCTGTGGGGATTGCTTGGATTGGCTGCAGCTACACTATTGTTTGCATTTGCCGAGGAATATTGGATGCTTATAGCAGCAAGAGCCCTGCAGGGACTTGCCGCAGCGATTACCTGGACATCCGGATTAGCCATACTTGCCGATCTTTACCCTTCCGAAGAGCGCGGCAAAGCCATGGGGCTGGCCTTGTCAGGTCAGGCTGCCGGAATCCTTCTTGGGCCCAGCTTAGGGGGCTGGATGTATCAGTTAGGGGGTTACAAACTTCCTTTCCTCTTTGCAGCAGTTCTGGCTATAGCTGATGGAGTGCTTAGAGTTTTTCTGTTACGTGATTTACCCGAAAGAACATCGGGAACGTTCCTCTCATCATTCGGTTTGCTGCGCAACCGTAGTCTGCTCCTAATCTGTGGTGTTGTGGTTATCGGTTCGGCTATACCGAGTGTATTGGAGCCTACCCTGCCACTGCATTTACAGGAGAAATTCAACGCGGAGCCGGGTTTTATCGGAATGTTATTCGCTATTCCTACATTATCCTACGCCCTCGCCACCCCTTGGATCGGTAAGTTAGCCAGCAAGATCGGGTATAAGAAAGCTGTGCTAATTGGACTTGCAGTAGTTGCCATAAGCCTGCCGCTCTCCGCTCTGCCGGGCTCCATGTGGATGCAGGGCGCTTCTCTAGTGCTGCTGGGAATCAGTATGGGTATGGTTCTTGCGCCTTGTCTTCCTGCACTTGCGGACATTTCGGAACAAAGCGGACTTCCTTCCTATGGAATCACCTTTGCCCTCTATAACACAGCCTACTCGTTCGGAATGATTGTAGGACCAGTGACCAGCAGTGCGCTGACCGATGCCATCGGGCTGAAACTTTCGTATCTCTCTGTTGGTTGTGTAGCACTTTTGTATATGTTAATCCTGCTTCCAAGTCTCCGCAAAAGGGAAGTGACCCGATTAAACAGCAATGCTCAGGACCGGTAACGGAGTTATAAGAAACATCGAACCCACGGCTTAAATGACCTTGTGCTGAACCCACTTCTCCCCGAGAAAACGCCGGAGGAAGATGAAGCCGCGCACGCCCCACTCACAGTTCATTGCCAGCCATACCCCGATAATGCCCATATTCAGCACGATGCCGAGAATGTAGCCCAGCACAACGCGGAACAGCCACATGGACAGCATGGATACAATCGAGGTGAACTTGGAATCGCCTGCCGCCCGAAGTGCGGAAGGGGTAATGAAGCTGACCGACCACAGCGGGATCTGGGCAATAGAGTTAATGAGAAAAACAATGAAGATATCCCGGACAATCTCCTCCGGCGGATGAAACAGCGATACCAGCGGATGAAATACCGGGAAGATCAGCAGCGCCATAAGTAGAAAGGAGGCGGAAGACAGCCACAGAAAGGATTTGACGAATTTGCGCGCATCCTTCGTATTCCGGCTGCCCATACATTGGCCGACGACCGTAATCAGGGTCAGCGACAACGCATTGGCCGGAATCTGCATTACCCCGGCGAGTGAGGAAGAGATTGCATTCGTGGCAATCGCATAGGTGCCGAGGCTGACAATAAAAATTTGCGTCAGAATCTTGCCGCCGTTGAAGAACATTTGCTCCGCCGCAAACGGCAGGCCGATGAACATGATTCTTTTGATCATGGTCCAGTTGAGGGCCAGCAGGTCCCGGATCTTCACACGCAGGCTGCTGTCGAGCCGGAACAGGTAGATCAGCGAGCAGGCTGCTGCCAGATACCGGGAGGTGTTGATCGCAATGGTCATCCCGAACACCCCCATATGCAGCCCGTTGATGAACACAAAGTTCAACAGCACATACGAAAAGTTCATAATCAGCGAGAGTACAAGCGAGACCCGGGTCCTCCCGATGCCGCGCAGCGCGCCGCATACCGCCTCCATCACAGCGATTCCCAGATAGGACAGGCTGCTCCCGATGAGATACGTGCGGGCGTTCGCCATGACCTCCGGCGAAGCCGCGCCGAACAGCAAATGCAGCAGGGGGGCATGGAACACAATGCCAAACAAGCCGATGGCAAAGGCCATCAGCGATACGGAGGATACTGCTCCTGCAGCGGCTTTGGAAACCATAAGCTCGTTTCCGCTGCCTTTATATTGCGCTACTACAACAGTACCTCCTGTTGACACGGCAATGAACACACTGATCAGAAAAATATTCAGCGAATCTATCATATTCACCGCACTGATCGCTGCCACTCCGGAAGAGCTGATCATTGCTGTGTTCACAACGTTCAGCCCTACCACAAAGGCCTGGTCTACTAATATAGGAAGAAATAACGATATAATTTGACGGTAGTCAATCGATTCTCCGGAAAAATACTTGTCGAGAAGCAGGCGGCCCTGCCTCACATTCACCTTTGGCTCTAGCATAGTTTCACTTCTTTATATTAGAATTTAGGGCCTCGCTATTCTAACATATGAGCTGCATAAGTCAAGGCGAATCTTCCGCAATCAGCAGGCCTCCTCCCGCTCAGCTTCAACGGTGCTGTCTTATTGATCGATAAAAAAAGCTTCTGTGCTGCCCGGATGAGCAGTACAGAAGCTTTTTTGTTATTATGCGGTCAAGAGGACTCGAACCTCCACGATATTGCTACCACTGGCACCTGAAGCCAGCGCGTCTGCCAATTCCGCCATGACCGCAAATTATGAAATGCAACGCAAGAAGTAATATATCATGATTATGATGTAAGCGCAAGAGGTTTTTTAGAATAAGTTTATATGTTTCATGTTCAACTGCTTTAGCATATGCTGCCATTCTGATGCATAGTATAATTAAAAAACTCCTATAGTAGAAGGTGTTGACCTTGTTTGTTCCCTAAAACAAACAAAACTTCTACTAAGGAGTTTTTCTTTGATTCCTAAATGTACGATTTGTAACGAAGTCATTGCTCAGAAATTTTTTAGTCTCCGTCCAGGAAGCATAATAAGTTTATGCAGGCGCGTAGACTTTCCCAGTAATATTGACTGGACCCGTTAGGGTGATATCCCCCTGGAAATCCTCCGGGTTTGAGGCAAACACTTGAAATACATGAAATCCTATTGATACATTCGTAAGAATTGACTGAAACGTTGTGACCACTTCAAGCAGTTCTTCTTCCTCGTTTGAAAAGGACTCTTGCTCAGCACTACCAACAACGATCCCATCCATAAGGACTTGAAGGAAGAGTTTTGGTTGCTCTGGGGGTGTAGCAAAAACGTTCGTCACCTGCCAACCTACTGTAGTAGTGAGTTCTACAAAGTTGGTTGCTCTTGGAACATTAATACCAAATTCTAATATTAACTTTGCTGTTGCATTAATGGGAACAATAACTCCATTGTCCAGGTTTGTCTGGACGCTCCTACCGAATTCAACTAAGGTTTGTGCCATCTTTTCACCTCCACTTATTTATAAATCATCATACGGTTATTTCTTTTTTATGTTTGTGGCAATGCCCTATTAATGAAAAAAATTCTCAAATTTACAATGGAGGAAAAAAATGAGAGTTATTTTTATTACCTCAGGTTTTAGAGCAGTTTACCACTTTTTTGAACAAAGTGTAGTAGAAGCATTCCAGAATGCGGGTCACTATTGTGAATCTTTCACATTAAATAATGGTTTAAATGCTTTAATGCTTATGAAACAGTCTTTGCAGCCAGATCTTATTTTTGCCATGGCCGGTTTGAAAATCTCCAAACCCATACTGGAATTCTTAAAAGAATCAAAAGTAAAGTCAGCTATTTGGATGACTGAAGATCCTTATTATATGGATTGGACCCTTCCGCTTATCACTTATTTCGACTATATCTTTACCATCGATCAAGCTGCAGTAGAACAATACAAAAGACTTGGCCATCCATATGTCTACCACCTTCCGCTAGGAACAGATCCGGAAGTGTTTCATTCCACATTAGCCTCTAAAGAGTTTACAAGTGATATTTGTTTAGTAGGAGTACCCTATAGTAATCGGATTGAGCTTATTGAACTCTTGTTAAAGAGAACAGACTATCCAATTCAAATCGTTGGGAGAGGGTGGAGCAAGCATAATTATGAATGGATAAAAAATGCAAATCGGGATTTAGATTTAGTGAATGCCTGGGTAAAGCCCGAAACAGTTGTGAAATATTATAATGGTTCCAAAATTATTTTAAATATCCACCGCCCTTCCAATGAGAAATACAATAAAAACAGCATGGGTATTATCGCTAAAAGTATCAACAACCGTACCTTTGATGCTGCCAGTTGTGAAGCATTTCAACTTATTGATGCTAAGGACGATCTTGCAAATCATTTTGAGGAAGGGAAGGAAATTGTTTCTTTTGAAGATAAGCATGATTTACTTGAGAAGATTCATTATTATATTGCCCATGACGAAGAACGCAAACAAATTGCCCAAAATGCAAGAAAACGCGTGTTGACTTCACACACCTTTCAACATCGGATCGATCATTTGTTAATGAAGATTCAATCAGAATTATGAGCCCCCCTACGCCTCATCAAGATTTCTATCCGAAAAAAAAACCACCCCCAAAACTGTATTCACTTTCTTCCGCTTTCCTTGCGAGGGTTTACCGCCCTCTTATTTGATTTGTAATCATACCTCTTTACCCTATTATTAATAGTTTGGAAAATTTAGCCTTATATCCTATTACGTTTCAATTATCAAAACATAGTATAGAAAGTAAACAGCAAGGGAGGTCTTATTTTTGGCAAAGGTATCCATAATAATGACTAGCTACAACAAGCCTGGATATATCACAAAGTCCATTCAATCTATCGTAGATCAGACTTTTACAGACTTTGAACTCTTCCTGATGGATGATAACTCGAATTCAGAAACAATTAAAGCAATCGAACCTTTTTTAAAAGATAAAAGAATCAAATTTTATCAAAGCGATATTCAGACAATAAACCAAAGAGTGGAGAAGGTAAGATACGCCGCTCTAATAAATGAAGCTTTGCACAAAGTGTCGGGTGAGTATATTTCATATGCAACTGATGATAACTGTTATAGGAAAAATAGACTGAAAAAAATGGTGGATTATTTAGAGAGCGATCAGAGTGTCATGATTGTCTACTCTGCCTCATTAGTCAATTACTTCAATGAGAGGAATGAGATAACGAAACAACAATTAAGACCTGCAAAAAGAATTGTCCCGGTAGCCCCCTGCCAGATAGATCATTGCTCAGTCATGCATAGAAGCTCCATCCTCCCTGTCATAAAAGAAAAATTTGGCTCCTATTGGGACGAGAACCCGGAATTTTATAGAATTGGCGATGCCAGGTTTTTTTGGCGGCTAAATCAATTTTGGGATTTCTATCCGATGGAAGATATTTTGGATGATAACTATATAACAGAATTATCCATTCATTATCAGCTGCAGCAACAAGAAAAGAGTGAATTTGTACAAATGTTGCCGCCTCAAAGAACATGTAAGGAGCTTAGAGAAGAACTAAGATCAATGAAACAGCAAAAAACCATAAAATAAGGAGGGATAAAACGGAGTGTCTATCTATCTTTCAAATTACTGGTCTCTTTATAGTGAATTCATCAATGTTCTGAAGGATTTAAAATATAGGGACATCCCCATTGCCCTCATGACGAATTTCTATCAACAAATTAATGATGAACTAAGAAGTGATATGGGGCGAACAGATTTTGAGATGAAACTGAACGATTCAAGTATTAAGAACCAAAACGAGATTCAACCTTTTTTCGAGAAAATAGCAGCACCCTTAAGGCAGCCCTTTAAGAATAATTTAGATGGAAAGATATTGATTAATCTAGACTATACAAGAATTCCAGTGAAAACACTAAGTGATCATTTTAGTAGAGATCATACGCTAATGTTGTCGCGTTCCAGAGCCTCTGAATATTTTGGGATTCCAAATGTATGTATTGGAAGCTTTAAGAGTGATACCGGACAGGCGTCCGAAGCGTTAATCACACAGGCAACTTCAATTTTAGCGGAATACAAAGGACATCCTGCTTTTAGTAATCCCTTTTTTAGCCAAACCTTCATTAAGCGAATTCCCGGTATTGTCGATGCAATAGAAACTGTTCATAACCTGTACGAGCAAGTTCCGGTAGGTGCTGTAGTGATAGGCACGACAGAAGATGTTGTCAGCCGGTCTCTTGCGGTCGTTGGAGGGATGAAAGGAATTCCCAGCATTTGTTTGCAGCATGGGATTTTAATGGGGGAAGAAGCGTTTATTCCTGTTTTTTCAAGCCACATAGGGATATATGGAGAATACGAGAAAAGATGGTATATAACAAGGGGTCTTGAGAAAAAACGAATCGCAGTGATCGGTCACCCCCGATATGATGAAATCTTCACTTCTGCACGGCTGCCAAATGATACGTTTTTTGAAGCGTACAATCTTGACCCCAATAAAATTACGTTATTGGTTGCTACCGGACCGGGATTAGATGCAGATAAGATACGAACGCTAATCACGGAGTTGGCTAAGAATCAGAAATTTCAATGCATCATAAAACCTCATCCTTGGGAGCTGTCAAAAAAGCTGATTTCACTCTATACGGACTTGGAAAGAGAGTATAAATCTGTCCATGTTAGCAAAGATAAAAAAGCAGATACACGTGATCTGATAATGAATTCAGATGGTGTCGTCGCTTCACTGTCTACCGTTGCATTGGAATCTTTTTTATTTAATAAACCCGTTTTTGTCTTCCATTTCATTCAGGCAAACCGTGAATACGATTATTATAATTCCCTTGAGAATTATATTCAGAACGAACCGACAGAATTAATAAAAACGGTCTCTTCATATTTTACAAATGAAAAAGAGAAATTAAATTTTGAAGATGTAAAAAATAACTTTTTACTAAAATCCTATACAACAAAACATTCGGGCAAAGAGCTTTCAGATTTGATTAACCAATTGATCAATGAAAGACCTGAATAAATGAAGAAGGGAGGAGGGCTGGTATGTTTTTTAAGAATAAAAAAATCCTGGTTATTGGTGGTACAGGCACAATCGGGAAAAATATTGTGAAACATATTCTACAAGAGGATCCTGAAGCTATCAGAATTTTTAGTAGAGATGAGTATAAACAATTCGAGCTGCAAAATGAAGTGAATGGAAGTTCAAAGTTAAGATTCTTGATAGGAGATATTCGTGATTATGATCGTGTGTTATGTGCGATGGAGGATATTGATTACGTGTTTCATACAGCAGCAATGAAGCATGTTTCATTTTGTGAATATAACCCTTTTGAAGCTGTACTTACGAATATTATCGGCACGTATAACGTGATTAAAGCAGCGAAACAACAAAACGTAAAAAAAGTAGTGTTTACAAGTACAGATAAAGCCATTTCTCCGACCAACAACTATGGAGCAACAAAACTATCCGCTGAGAAACTTATTTCCTCTGCAGAATATTCGAAAGGCTCAGGAAAAACCGTATTCTCTACTGTGCGGTTCGGTAATGTAATGGGCTCCAGAGGTTCGGTCATCCCGTTATTTGTTAAGCAAGTCAGAGAAGGCAAGGCTATAACGGTAACAGATTTATCGATTACAAGATTTATGATGACGTTAGAGCAGGCCACCAAACTTACAATCCAATCCCTGCAAATATCTAAGGGCGGAGAAACGTTTATTTTGAAAATGCCTGTGATTAAACTACAGGACTTAGCAGAGATTGTTGTGGAAGAAACGCCGAAGAAATACGGGATTGGCCCGTCCACGGCTGGTATCGTTGAAATTGGCTTAAAGCCTGGTGAAAAAAGATATGAAGAACTGATGACGTACGACGAATCATTAAGTGCTTATGAATTACCCCATTTATATATTGTTCCTTCTCCGTTTGCCCCTAAAAAAACTTACAAGGAGGCAAGCAAACCGAAACCCGGTACCTATAGCTCGGAAGGAGCGGTCCCGCTGACTAAGGAACAAGTGCGGAAGTTAACGGTTGAACAAAATCTAATCTAGTGGAGGTTAATATGAACATATTAGTCACCGGTGGCACCGGTTTTATTGGCAGATGGGTCGTTGGACGTTTGTTAAGGGATGGACACAAGGTATGGGTAATAGATAACTTAGCAAATTCCTCAATTGAGAATGTGAACGAGTTTCTTGACAATAAAAACCTGCAAATGGTTAAAATTATGGATCTTAAAGACCGGGAATCCTTACATGAGCTTTTTCGGGAGACCACATTTGAGCTTTGTTACCATCTTGCAGCAAGCATCAATGTACAAGACAGCATCGATGATCCTGAAACTACTTTTAACAACGACACTGTTGCTACCTTTTATCTACTGGAAGAGTGCAGACAGCAGCAAGTAAAAATTGTTTTTATGAGTACATGTATGGTTTACGCCAAAGCAAGTGATGAACATGGAATTGACGAGCAATCGCCGATCAAACCAGCTTCTCCATATGCCGGAGCAAAAATTGCTGCTGAAAATATGGTATTATCCTATTTCTTCGCATACGGTTTACCCGCGGTTGTCGTAAGACCCTTTAATACGTATGGCCCCTTTCAGAGAACCGGCGGTGAAGGCGGAGTTGTGGCCATCTTTATTCACAATAAGTTAAAAGGCGTACCACTGAATATCTATGGAGAGGGTACACAATCACGAGATTTATTATATGTGGCAGATTGTGCTGATTTTGTGGTTGAAGCTGGTTACAGCGATCAGTTAAATGGAGAAATTGTTAATGCAGGTACAGGGAAAGATATTTCAATCAATCAGTTAGCAGAGCTTATTTCAAAAGAGCAAGTGCCTATTCATCATATTCCCCATATTCATCCTCAGAGTGAGATCCAAAAGCTGTTATGCAATTTTCAAAAAGCTGAAAAAACGCTGTCCTGGACACCAAAGGTAACGATTGAAGAGGGGATACAACAGACGGAACAATGGATACAATCAACCTTTCATAGAAAGGAGCCCTTCAAATCATGAGCAAAAGTAAATTAGCAATCCATGGCGGATCTCCCGTACGTGCTCACTATCTGCCTTATGGAAAACAAGTCATCGATGAGATGGATATCCAATCGGTTATTGAGGTGCTGCAGAGTGATTTCATAACAAGTGGTCCTGCCATTGAGCAATTTGAATCTGAGATGGCAAAGTTCACTGGAGCGAAGTATGCTGTGACATTTTCAAGCGGAACAGCAGCGTTACATGGTGCCTGCCATGCTGCCGGGATTGGCGAGGGTGATGAGGTCATTACAACACCAATGACCTTTGCCGCTTCAGCTAACTGTGTGTTATACCAAGGAGGAAAACCGGTATTCGTTGATATCGATCCGCTAACCTATAACCTTGACCCCAAATTGGTAAAGGAAAACATTACAGAAAAAACAAAAGCAATCATTCCGGTTCATTTTACAGGCCAGCCCGCCCAGCTTGATGAAATCACAACCATCGCCCGGGAAAACAACTTAGTTGTGATCGAAGATGCTGCACATGCGCTGGGTGCAAAATATAAGAATAAAAGTATTGGTTCAATTAGTGATATGACGATGTTTAGCTTCCATCCAGTGAAGCATATAACAACTGGAGAGGGTGGAATGATTACAACGAATAAAGAAGAATTGTATAAGAAATTACTGCAATTTCGGACACATGGAATTACAAGGGAGCAACAACTATTAAGGGAAAACCATGGACCCTGGTATTATGAAATGCAATTTCTCGGGTTCAACTACAGGATAACGGATATTCAGGCATCACTAGGCATATCACAGTTGAAAAAAATCGAGCGTTTTATAGAGAAGCGCAAGCAACTTGCAGGATTCTATACCAAGGAACTGAGCTCAATAGAAGAAATCATTCTCCCGCATCAGCTTTCCGATGTTGATTCGAGCTGGCATCTCTATATTCTAAGACTTCAACTCTCAAAACTGACTGCCGGCAGGAAAGAGATATTTCAAGCACTGCAAAAAGAAAATATCGGTGTAAATGTCCATTATATCCCCGTTTATCTTCACCCCTATTACAAAAGCTTAGGCTTTCATAAGGGAATTTGTCCGGTCGCTGAAAGCTGTTACGAAGAATTTATTTCTCTCCCATTATTTGCGGGAATGGATCATCGCGATGCGCTGGACGTTGTTGAGGCTGTGAAGAAGGTGATAACCCACTATTCCAATAAATAAAGAAGGGAGTGATCAAGGTGGCAAAGGTGAAAGTCATTGCTGAGATAGCTAATGCCCACTTAGGTGACCCTGCCAGGCTGGCAGAATTGATCATTGCTGCCGCAGATAGTGGCGCAGATGGTGTGAAATTTCAATGGTTTAAATACGACAGTATAGCTACACCGGACTTTATTCACTATCAAACTTATATTGATTTGTCCATCGACAACAAAATATGGGCCGATTCCTTAACACTCGCGAAAGGTTTGGGATTAGAAGTTTGGGTAGACATATACGATGAATGGGGAATTGAGCTATTAGCTGAGCTTGAAAGTTTAGTGGATGGTTTGAAATTAGCAACAACAGTAATACAGTCCGATACGTTAATTCAAGCTTTAAAGAAGTTTGAAAAACCATTATTAATTGGTGTGGGAGGCTGGTATGAAGAAGAAATTGATAAACAGCTATCCTACATTAAAAATAACTTTAAGGGTCCAATCATTTTAATGCATGGTTTTCAAGGATACCCTACGCGAACAGAAGATTCAAATCTAAGTCGTCTCGCTTACTATAAACAAAGATATCAATTGGAGGTTGGATTTGCTGATCACGAAGATGCCGGCAATGAAATGGCAATAGACCTGCCTGTCTATGCCCACTTATTGGGGGCAGGAATCATTGAGAAGCATATTACCATTGACCGTTCGAGTAAAGGGATTGATTATTATTCAGCACTGGAACCGGACGAATTTAAAGTAATGGTCGAAAAGCTGCGCAGAGCAGAGGTTGTACTCGGTAGCTTGGACATAAAAGAATCAGAAAGAAAGTATCTTGAGGATTCATCTTTAAAAATAGTTTCCAGAAAAGATATTAGTCCAGGTGAGATTATTACAGATAAAAAAATAAGATATAAACGGTCTTCCGTACCCCATGCATTTATGGCACAAAACGCTTCAGAACAATTTCCGCTGATCTCAAAATCAGTCATTCCCGCCGATACCCCAATCACCCCGGACATGGTTAATAAACCCAGGGTTTGCATTGTGGTCATTTGCAGATTGAAATCAACAAGACTTCGGCGAAAGGCTCTGCTTCCTCTAAACGGTATCCCTTCGATTGAAAGATGTCTAATGAATTGTTTGGCAGTCCCTAATTGTGATCAAGTAGTCCTGGCAACCTCTGATCTTCCAGAGGATCAGCCCCTTACGAATTTCACTTTGGATCATAAGGTGCGAATTGTAACTGGAGATCCAACAAATGTTCCCAAAAGAATACTCCAATCTGCTGAAGCAACCAATGCAGATATTGTTGTTCGTGTCACAGGTGACGATCCTTTTATATCACCCGAAATGCTCACTTATTTAATAGATCAACATATAAATAGTGGGGCCGATTTTACCCATGCAAAGGAATCTACAATGGGGACTGTTGGTGATGTGATTACAGTTGAAGCGCTTAGAAGATTATTGCAATTATTACAACATTCAGAGGATCTCACTTATACAGAATATCTGTCTTTTTATTTTATGAATAATCCAACACTGTTCAATGTAAACTCTATCGATATTCCTGATCAATGGATTTTTCCGGATTGGAGATTAACCCTGGATGAAGCTAAGGATTTGGAGTTATTTGAGAAAATATTTAAAGATTTAGATGTTGGAAAACGGCCGCTTTACTTTGAAGAATTAAAGTCCTTTTTATTGAATAACCCGAAGCTGATGGATATTAATAGTGGAATCAAAGTGAAATGGTTGGAGGATACGTCACTAATTAACGAGTTGAATAAAGCGACAAAGTTTATTTGAACATGAAAGTGTGAGGTTGCCGGATGAGAAACGGTTCTAAACTTATGCTGGGCACGGCTCAATTAGGCACAAAATATGGGATTGCTAATGTGGCAGGTATGCCGTCCAGGCAGAAAAGCTGCGAATTAATTAAATATGCCGTTACCGCAGGTATTGGTTATTTGGATACAGCGCCGGGATATGGTGAAAGCGAGAAAATGATTGGGGAATGCTTGAAACATTTAAATGTGGATAACAAGCCGGTTATTGTGACGAAGCTCCCCTCTGTACAAACATCAGGTTTCAAAACTGAAGAAGAACGAAACAACTTTGTGTATTCTTCCATTTTTTCTTCGCTGGACAATTTAAAGCTTTCTGCTTTAGATCGATGTCTTTTGCATGATCCTATGGATATGAACTACCAAAATGGCGAGATAATTAACATTCTTCGTGATCTGAAGCAAAGACGGATTATCCATAAAATTGGTGTTTCCGTATATAATCCACAAGATATTGAGATGTATTTAAACTTAGGCTGTTTTGACAGTATTCAGGTGCCCATTAATTTATTTGACCAAAGATTGATACGAAATGGAATGCTTGAACAACTCTCAGAAAAAGGAATAGAAATATTTGTACGGAGTATCTATCTTCAAGGATTATTATTAATGGCTCCGGAGCATCTTCCCGATCAGCTGAAACAAGCCAAAAAACCATTGGAACGATTAGCAAAATATAGCGAAGAAACAGGGATATCCATAAAGGAGCTTTCCTTTCTGTTTGTAAGAGATCTTCCGGGGGTATCAAAAATCATCATTGGGTGTGAGACGATAGATCAATTAAAGGATAATCTCAAGATGATGGAATTACCCCCTTTAAAAAAAGAGATGATTAAAGAGATCAATCAATTATTTTTAGATATTCCCATCAAGATTATTGATCCTAGGATGTGGAAATAAAATGGAATCTACTATGAATAGAATTTTTAATTTAGAAGGTACAACAGCAGTAGTGACAGGCGGTGCGGGTTATTTAGGAGAAGCGATCTCAGAAGGTCTTGCTGAGGCTGGTGCTAATGTTTACATTGTAAGTCCGAATGAAATGAAATGTATCGGTTTAGCGGAAAAGATTGCAAAAAACACTGCAGCTAAATGCTTCGGTAAATATATCGATATCCGAAAAGAAGCATCCATCCAAAAGTGTTTTCAAGAAATATTTGAAGCTGCCGGGAGTATTGATATTTTAGTGAATAATGCTGCATTTAGCTCACCGGGAAAATTAGTCACCATGAGTGAAGAGGATTGGTTAAAGGGCATGGATGGAACGATTAATGGAACTTTTAGATGTACAAAAGCTGTATTGCCCTACATGATGGATCAAAAAAAGGGTTCGATCATTAATATGTCTTCTATGTATGGTGTAGTCTCTCCAAACCCTGAGGTCTATGGCGACAGCGGAATGGATAACCCCGCTAATTACGGAGCAGGCAAAGCAGCAATTAATCAATTTACCCGTTATATCGCTTGCCACTACGGTAAACATGGGATTCGGGCAAATACTGTATCACCTGGCCCCTTTCCAAATCAATCAGTTCAAGCGAATACAAATTTTATTAAACACCTTGAAGAGAAAAACCCTTTAGGCAGGATCGGTAAACCTGAAGACCTGAAAGGAATTATGGTTTTTCTTGCATCCGCGGCTTCTGCTTATATCACAGGTGAGAATATTTCTGTCGATGGCGGCTGGACAGCATGGTAATAGGAGAAGTTGTGATATGAACATAATCTTTCGAGTGGATTCTTCTTATGAAATGGGTACGGGTCACGTCATGCGTTGTCTAACACTTGCCGATGAACTTACAAAAGAAAGAGCGAAAGTCTCGTTCATTTGCCGTGATTTGCCTGGAAATCTGACAAACTATATTACGGACAGAGGTTATCCTGTATTTTTGCTGCCTTTCCACATCAAAGGGGATTCATCTTGGTTACAAGTGGACTTACAAACAGATGCGATAGAAACCGCACAAATCCTTATGGAATCCTCGCCTGTTGATTGCTTGATCATTGACCATTATGGAATCGATCAAAGATGGGAGAAATGTATTGAAAAGAATGTGACGAAGATTGTGGTGATTGATGACTTAGCCGACCGGCCGCATCAATGCAGCATTTTACTAGATCAAAATTGTTCGTATGCTGAGGACCGTTACCAGGATTTAGTCCCAAAAGGTTGCGTGAAATTAATAGGGACCAGTTATGCAATACTTCGGCCTGAATTTCGGACAGTTAAGAAGCAGTTAGCTGATCGTGATGGAAGGATAAATAGAATTCTTGTGTTTTTTGGCGGCACAGACCCTACCAATGAAACCTTAAAAACATTACAAGCATTAAGTGATTTCCATTTCTCCAGTTTACACATCGATGTCGTAGTAGGTGAAATGAATAAAAACAAGGATGTCATTCAACAAATATGCAATCATATGCCAAATGTATTTTTTCATTGTCAGATTGATTATATGGCCGAATTAATGAGGAAGGCCGACTTTTCAATCGGAGCAGGCGGAAGTTCCACATGGGAGCGGTGTTATTTAGGATTGCCTTCACTTTCCATTGTAACTGCAGATAACCAAAGGGAAATAACCAAGCTGGTGCATGATCAAGGGGCTGCTTGCTGCTTAGGGGTTAGTGCTGATGTAACAACGAAAAGGATTGAAGACGGAATAAACACCATGCTTGCCAACCCGTCACTCGTGAAAGAGATGTCCGAAAATGCCCTTCAGCTTATGGGAGAGGATAAATTTAATGACGTTATAGAAAAGATTATGGGAGGGGACAATGGCAGACATTAACGATTATAAACTGGAGATTTTAGGACAAAAAGATCTAAAACTTGTATGGGAATGGCGTAATGCAGATCATATCCGTTCCTTTATGATGAATGATGATTTCATCCGGCTGGAAGATCATTACCGATGGTTTGAGTCTGTGGAAGACGATGCAAGTAAACTGGTAAAACTGTGTTTGTATAAAGAAAACCCGATTGGTTTAGTTAACTTTTCACAAATCGATCCCAAGAACAAAACCTGTGAATGGGGGTTTTATATTGGGGATAAGACCTGCCCCCGCTGGTCCGGGAAGGTCATGGGGATCTTAGCTTTGGATTTGATTTTTAAAGAAAGACATATGAGGAAATGTTGTGCCCAAATACTAGACTTTAATAGCAAGAGCTTATCCTATCACACAAAGTTAGGTTTTACTGAAGAAGGCCGGCTAGTAAAGCAAATTCTAAAAAAAAATAAATATGCCGATGTGGTGTTCATGGGTATATTTCAGGAACAATGGATGAAGCAAAGTGAATTTTTAAAAGAGGAGGTTGTGAAAGCAAATGAAGGAAATAACAATCGGTAACAGACGTATAGGCAACGGCAATCCTCCCTTTATCATAGCGGAAATGTCAGGAAATCATAACCAGTCCCTCGACCGGGCGCTGGGTATTGTTAAGGCAGCGGCAAAAGCAGGCGCACATGCGTTCAAAATTCAAACGTATACTCCCGAGACGATGACCCTTAATATTCAAGACGGGGATTTTATGATTGAATCCAATGGACTGTGGAAAGGGAAGTCTCTATTTGAACTCTATAAAGAGGCGTATACCCCTTGGGAATGGCATCAGCCGATTTTTGATAGCTGCAAGGAATTAGGGATGATTCCTTTTAGTACACCATTTGATGAAACCTCGCTTGAATTTTTAGAAACCCTGGATGTTGCTTGCTACAAGATTGCCTCCTTCGAAAATAATGACATCCCTTTATTAAGAAAAGTCGCAGCTAAGGGAAAGCCGATGATTATTTCAACAGGGATGGCCTCCCTGGGGGAAATTGAAAATGTAGTAAAAACCATTAAGGATGCAGGCTGCGATGATTTCATTTTATTAAAATGCACAAGCAGTTATCCAGCTTCACCGGAAAACTCGAATCTTCATACGATTCCCTATTTAAGAGATGTATTTCATTGTCAGGTTGGTCTATCAGACCATACATTGGGAGTTGGGGCAGCTGTTGCAAGTGTAGCACTTGGCAGCACAGTCATTGAGAAGCATTTTACACTTAACCGTGATGAAGGTGGGGTTGATTCTGCTTTTTCCCTGGAGCCTGAAGAATTTGCCACACTGGTGAAAGAGACCGATACCGCTTGGAAGTCATTGGGCGGAGTTGCAATCGGCCCCACAAAGGAGGAAGAACATTCACTTCAATTCAGACGCTCGATTTATATTTCTAAGGATATAAAGGCTGGCGAAGTGTTGACGATGGATAATATAAGCGTGATTCGTCCAGGATTTGGTTTGGATCCAAAATACTACGATCTGCTCTTGGGAAAGCAAATTAAAAGAGATCTAAAAATCGGAACTCCATTAAGCTGGGAGCAGTTATTGTAATAATGTTAGTTTTGGAACATTAGCCGAAAATGTGGGAGTAATTAAAGAGAAGCGCAAGGGCGCTTCTCTTTGTTCAAGCAATACTTCTGACGGCCCTTTAAACCCTACCCAGCTTCTTCACCGGCCGCAGCACCGCATACCCGTAACCCTCCGGGAAATGACGCTGATAATCCTGCTTGGTATCCTCATCCCACTGATAGCCCATGCTTTCCGGATTATAATTCCAGGCCACCTGCTCCACGGTCCGCATCACCCTTCCGTTGTCCTTCAGATAATCAAACGGCGGGTGGAAGAAGACCAGATACTCGGATTCAGGGATATCTCTGACCTCCATTCCCTCCGGGATCTCCCCGTTATAGTCCGCTGCCACAGGGATTCCATACAGGTACCCTTTTCGTCCGTTCTGGTAGAACCAGCCCGCGGTTTGGCCAATCTGTCCGGGCAGAGTATGATGGGACATGCTTTCCAGCGTTCCCGATACCTCGTCGCAATCATGACCGTGGTTCCAGAACTGGCCGTAATTGTCCACCTCAGCATCCCAGATTCCAATGAACTTATGGGCCGGTATGTGCTCGATTTTGATTTCCGCTTCCTGCAAATGCACCTGTTTCATCTTATCCCGCTCCTTGATTAAGTAGTGATAAGGAGAGAACACTTCAGGGCGAATCGCGAGCGGAATGGGCCTGGGAGCCTTCCGGTAAGCATACGGTGTAATCTTAAAAGCTTTCACAAACGCCCGTGAGAACGCTTCCTGTGACGAAAAGCCGAACTTCACGGCAATGTCCAGAATACGGGCATCCGTGTCCCGCAGCTCCAGAGCAGCGCGGCTGATTCTCCGCTGCCAGATGTAGTCCCGCAGCGTCATTCCGGTCAGCGAGTGAAACTGCTTCGTGCAGTAATATGGCGAGTAGCCAAGCTGCTCCGACATTTTCAGAAGCGAAGGCACTGTAGTAAGATCCCTGTCGACCCAATCCACCATGAGCTGAACCATCTCATTCCATTCGTACATGTCGTGCCCCCTCCTTTCTCTATTGATCTTAGCAGGGCCCGGGGTTGTAGTTTTGACTTGAATTGCAGTAAAAGTCAGGTAAACCAAAAAGATGCCCGCAGGCATCCTTTTTGCTATCCTTATCTTAGTTTACCGTGATGATTAACAGATCGCTTGCTTCCTTTTCGCCCTCTTTTGCAAACAGCTTAATGGTCTGACCGGATACTAAAGGATTAAAATACGTATTGAAAGAGAATGCACCGTCGCTCTGTACTATTGCGTAATCATAAACTTCATTGTTCTCATTTACAAGAAAAATGGTTGTATTAACATAATTACTCACTACGGCCCCGGAGTACGTACCCTGAATCTTCGCATCTCCTGCATTAACTGTGCTAGTAACTACAGGCATATCCGCTTTGGGGGCTGCTTGAATTGTTATATACAATGGATCACTTGGTAGCTTGCCTGCTTCATCTGCAACGATATAGATTCGGTCTCCACCGTGCAGAATAGAGAACCATAATCCCATGGACCACTGTCCAGTGTTCATGTCTGAGTACACACCAGTAAAGATTTGACGGCCATCTTCATGAAATACTTTGATAACAGTGCTTTTAGCGGCTGTACCACTTAACGCCCCCGTATATCCATACACCTCGCTATTATTCAGCATAGGCTGGCTAGACTTTTCAACGGGAGCTGTCGCCGTAATTACAAGAGTATCACTTATCAGCTTCCCCCTTGAGTCGGCTCTGATGTTCAGCTTCTCTCCAGGAGAAACGGACTTTGGATAAGAAGGCATAGACAAGGAGAACTCCCCCTGCCCATTCGCTTCACTGCTGGAGATGAGGGTACCATCGCCACCATAAAGATACACAGTGTTATATGGCTCTGCCGTTCCATAGAATATAGAATCATCATCTGCATACACGGATGTTGTAACCTTCGGTACAGGTGTCACAGCGGTAGGTTCTATCGCTGTAAAGATTAGGGGTTCACTCTCCTTCAAGCCCGCTGTAACCGCCGTCAGTTGGTATTGCCCATTTGGAGCGAGCTGCAAATTCCGGAAAGTAACCTTACCATTAAAGGTAGGGAATTCCTGAATAACGACGCCATTGATGTCTTTCAGAGATACCGATACTGATTGAGAATACTGGAGAAACACTTCAATATCAGTATAATCACTGTAAACTTCGCCAACGATTGTTGGTGTCGGTGTAACAGGTCTATTGCCTACAGTCAGCGAAATGGGCTTACTAATGAGCTTTTCATAACCTTTGGCGGTTACATATAAAGTCTCCCCCGCAATCGGACGAGGATCTAATTGAATATCAATTTTGCCTCCATATTCCTGAGCGCTGGTTTTCCCCTGGCCAATTACCGTCCCATCGGACCGTTTGACCACAATGATTGAATCCCCTTCAGCCTTGCCGGTTACATGCCAGTCATTTTCGACTACACTGTCTATCTCAGGCTGTGCTGTTACCGCAGTGGAAGCTACGACATTGATAACGGCAGGATCACTTTTTCTTTTCCCCATTGCCTGTGCATAGACCATCAGCTTCTCACCGGCAGCGAAGGTTACGTTGTCCCACAGATATATTCCGAACTTGTTGCCTGGGTTGTTATACATTCTACCAATTACAGTTCCATCTTCACGGGTTATCGTGATTTCACTGGAATCGTCCTCCACTGTACCTCTGATAATCTTGGTGTCCTCATATACCACACTGGTTACAACAGGAACATTGGTCTTCGGCCTTTCCACTACATTAACCTCAAACCGTTTACTGGTCCAACCGCTGCTGCCATACAGGGTAACAAACAATTTTTCCTTGTCTTTCAGGAGCAACCCAGGATTATAATCATATAAATTGAAGCTGAAAAAAGTATCGAAATTGCCAGACGGACCATTCAGTTCCGTTCCATTCTCCGACTCCACCTTGACTTTGAACGGCTCTCTTAAATAGAAAACACTGCCAGAAAAATAAGGGTTATCTGTATAGATAATTGGCTCAACCTTTGGTTCAGGCGTCTTTTCTTTGATGATGATATCTGGCAGGGTCACATCTTTACCTGCTTCTACTGTGAATTCATCCGTATAATATCTGTATGGCGAGATACGGATATCCACAAAATAAGTGCCAGGTACCACATTGCTGAAAACGATCTCCCCGCTTTTGCCAGCTATGCTAGTGTACGTTCCTTGTGTCCCCTTCACTCCTGATAAGAAGACAAGCAAGTTGAAGGCAGGACGCGGTGTGGTCGCAGTATAGGGCTGAATGAATACTCGCCCTGTTACGCTAACGTTCGACTTCGGTATGGTAATGGATTCGGATAACAGAGGGATTCCACTTTTAAAAGACAGGGAGTATACGACCACCTGATTAACTTCACCGTTGCCAATCGACGGGATCGTCAGTCTCACTGTCGTTTTGTTGTCCAGCAGGGTAATATGAGAAACAGCCACCTTTTGAAAATCTTCATTGTTCACTTTGCCAAGCACCGCGAAATCCGCAGCTTCAGGCAGCGTGGTTAGGCTTTGGTTAAACAGGACATCAATTGTTCCATTGGCGGCAGTAATGCGGGTCACAGCCAAGGCTGGATTCACAGGTCCAGCTCCGCCTCCGTTGCCAGGGTCAGAGGTACCTCCACCCCCACCTCCAGAAGCACCACCGCCGCCTCCAACTGAAGGAACGACAGGCGTCTCTTCTTTTGGCAGTACAGAATCTTTTGCCTCCTCGGACAATACTATTCCCTTAACTTTACCTTCGCCAGAAATAGTCAACTTGCTCTTTAATTCCAGCTTCTGAATGATGACGTCTTTGTTAAGAAGTAACTTTGGAATCACAAGACCTTCCTTAATAAATAAGCTGGCTACGGTACCTGAACGAACATTGAATTCATTGAGGCTTGCATTAACAGAGACATTGTTAAAGTCACCTGCGAGTAGTATCTTCCGCGCTGAGGTTGCCTGTGTTTCGGGAAGTACCTTTACATTCACAAAACCATCGCCAGAAATACCATTTTCTTCGATGCTGGCACTGGATAGAACCTGCGTATCCTGAATAGTGGTAGTACCCTCTGCAACCATTCGGACGGCTTGATTCAATCTGTTCACATACACGGTTCCCAACTGACTGTCCTTGATATGGATGCTGTTCGTGCCTCCGCCTTCAATCCACGTTACCCCATCCACCTGAACTTGTTCAAGGGACACCTCCCCATCCGCGACCTCTTTCGAAATCAGCAAATCGCCCAGAATATGCATGTTCTTAAGCGTAACATTTGAGGATTGAACTCTAACATCGCCATGTACCGTATTCACCTTAGACTCGCCAAAAACACCTGCCTTATCGTACACGACCGTACTCAATGCCAGCGCCTTCTTAATCACTACCACAGACTCAGCACGGGTCATTTCACGCTGTGGCTGAAACCTTCCATCCGGATCACTGCTCATAATGCCCTTATCCAAAAGATAGCTGATTGCAGGCTTGCTCCAGTCAGGAATGAGATTCGCATCTTTTGCAGGAACCGCAACGGATTCCCCTTTATTGTTGAGCTCTAGTAATCTCGATAGGATAACGGCTGTTTCTTGTCTCGTTATTTGTTTCTCAGGACGAAAGGTATGATCGTTGAAGCCGCTAATATAGCCTTGTGCCATAGCTTTTTGCACTTCTATGTATGCCCAGTTCGTTTGTTTTAGATCTTTAAAGCCGATAGTGGTCGTATCAGAATACTTAAAAGCCCTGTTCACGAGAGCTACAAATTCTCCCCTAGTTACTTCAGCCCCCGGCCGGAAGGTATGATCAGGATATCCCGTAATTAGTCCTTTATCCAGCCATTCTTGAATATCTGTCTCCGCCCAATGTCCCTTAATATCTGTCATTTGCTCCGTACCAGCGTAAATACGTGAAAAAGGCAAGAGCACAAATAAGATTAAAATGAAGCAAGTATTTCTAAAGAACCGATGCTTAACCAATAGATAGGTCACTCCCCATTAGAATTTAGTGAAAGCACTATATAGATTGAACTTGAAAAAGCAAAGAGCTGTTATCGTTAGTGAAAAAAGTATCACTAATCGAACTCATTCGGCTTATGGAGTATTCCATGTAGGAAAAGCACCACTAATCCGACTGAAAGCGACCATAGGGGATGAATATGCAGGAATTAGGTGTACAAAATCCAACTAAAACCTTCTGCAACCAGAATTTCAGCTAATTAGTTTTACTTTTTCCACTTCGCTTCAGTTCCTGGTGCGTTTCATTGAGACCCCTAAGCCTTCAAGTTCTCCAGTTCAATTTATATAGGGCCAAAGACCTTAACTGCATGCAAAAATCCAGTGCTTTAGGTTAATTCTATAAAAGTTCTATTTTTCCTTTTTATCCCCTAAAATTTTCCCGTTCGCACAAGCCACACCTCATTCCCTGAGTAATATAGGAGTAAATAGTACAACGAGGTGAATAGCAAATGGGACAGCCAACTAAGATCCGCAAGCGGGCCAAGGCGCTGAAGGGCCGGCCAGTCTGCATTACACTTCATGACGGACGTTCGTATGTAGGTTATATCACCGGGGTGGAAAAGGAAGTGCTGATTCTCTCCAGACCCCATACAAGTACAGCCCGGGCATCCGGCAAGAAACCGTCCAGCCGTAAGCAGAAAGCTGAAGTCTCCTCATTCATGCCGCTTTTCGGCTCTCTTCTGGGAGGCTCGGGAGCAAGTGCAGGCTTAGCGTCAGGGCTTGGCGGCGGCTTGCGCTTCCTGGGATTTATCCAAAAGGCAATGCCGGTGATGAAGATGGGCTACGGTATGATTAAAACCATCCGCCCCTTTTTTAACGGTCTGAAGGGGCTTATGGGAAACGGCGGCTAAGCTTGTTGCGCAGATAAGCAAAAACACAAAAGACACCTGCAGGGGTGTCTTTTTGGTCTGCGTCTGCCTTTGATCCGTCCAACCCGTCCTTTCAATGCTTAGCCAAATCCTCCAACAAAGCCAGATGTGAGAGGCTATCCTTTGTGCTTCCCCCTTCACCCGGCTTCAGATCAAAGATTCGGTCGACAAATTGGTTAACCTCCAGCAGCATCGCCTGCCGCTCTTCCGGTGTTACACGTGGTACCGAATACAGCAGCTTAAGCTCAGCATCCGCAAACTTGGCGAAGCCGAACAAATTGTCGTTGGCCGCGTAGAGCAAATCCTTTTGCCGGGAGGTGCGGATATAGTCCTCCGAAGAGCCTGTGGTAAAAATGGAGTACGCACGTTTGCCCTCCAGTCCGTATACCCCCTCCGCAGAGCGGACCAGCGCTGTTGTGAACACCCGGTCGATATATCCCTTAATGACTGCCGGAAATGCCCCCCACCATACGGGAGAATGATAATCATCGCATCAGCCCACAATAAGTCCTCCTGCTCCTTCGCTACATCCGCTGGCAAAACCTTGGTGAACTTGGCTTCCAGATCCTTCAGTGCAAGCACCGGATCAAAGGACAGCTGTATCAGATCCTTCACCTTAATTGCAGCCCCGCGTTGCTTCAGATGGGTGGTAAGCTGCTCCAAAATCGCTTTGTTAAAGCTCTTATCGTACGGATGACCGTATAAAATACTAATGTTCATGCTACTCGCCTCCGGAATGAATAATTGGCTTGCCAATGCCTTAATGCTAAGGTACTGTTAAGCCAATGGTATCCAAAGGACAAGTAGGCAGTTTTATAGTATATACTATCATAAATCATACTAATTGATTTCACAGGGTTTACAGTATACAAATGCAGTAAGGAGAAGGATCAGGATGAGCGAAAACACTGATTTTTTTACAAACTGCCCTTTAACCAAGGTGCAAAAAATCGTCGGCGGCAAATGGAAAATTGTCATTCTGTGGTATTTGTCACGCGGCCCTAAACGATTCGGAGAAATCAAACGCACCTTTCCGGATATCACCCAGGCGATGCTGACCAAACAGCTTAGGGAGCTTGAAGAGGACGGTTTTGTGCACCGTGAGATTTTCAGGAAAATCCCTCCCCGGGTGGAATATTCACTAACTGCCACCGGAGAGAATTTCGTTCCCATCCTGCGCAGCATGTATGACTGGGGAGAGGTTCATCTCGGAGCCGCCAAGGAGCAGAGTCCGTCCAAAGATTCACTCGCCTTGTCTGGTCCGCTTATCTTTTAACCACCCGAAAATTATCCTCAATCAGCAGCCAGTTCTGCGGAAATGGAAGCCCCAGCTTCCAGTAGCTGATCCCTCTGAGACCCAGCTCCTTCAGCAGCGTGAATTTGGCCTGAATCGACCGGGCATCCTCGAACCAGACCTTGTGGGGCTTGCCGGCATCGTCGGTATAGTCAAAATGCGGTGCCTGATCCTTATAGTCGTACTGAATCGCCGCGTTCCTGCTTCTGGCCAGATCAATCGCCGCCTGGGGACTTATTGCCTTGGCATAGGGTCCGCCCGCAACATAAGGCAACGTCCAGTCATAGCCGTAGAGGTTCTGCCCCATCATGATTTTGGCCCCCGGCATTTCACTTAAGGCATATTCCAGTACCTTGCGGACAGGCCCGATCGGCGAGACCGGCATCGGCGGCCCTCCGCTATATCCCCACTCATACGTCATAATGATCACAAAATCGGCGACCTCGCCATGCACCTTATAATCGTGGGCAGTGTACCAGGCACCTGTCTGGGTTCTGCTCGTCTTAGGGGCCAGAGCGGTTGACAGCAGGAACCCCTCCTGATGAATCCGGCCCGCTGCTTTCCGCAGAAAAGCATTGTACGCCTCACGGTCCTCCGGACGGAGAAATTCAAAGTCAAAGTGGATGTCCCGGAAGCCCAGCTGCTTCGCGGTGCTGATGATGTTTTCCAGCAAACGGCTCTGAACAGCCTGATCATTTAAAATGATCCGCCCCAGCTCTGAGCTGAACTGGGCATTCTCCAGATTGGTCACGACCATCATCAAGGTTACCCGGTGTTGTGCGGCAGTCGAAACCAGATCATCTAGGGGCGGCGCCTCAAGGGAACCATCCCGCTGCACCTGGAAGCTGAAGGGAGCCAGATACGTGAGATGGGGCGCAGCTTCTGCGGCAGCATTCTGCAGGCTCTGGGACACTTCCCCTCTTGGCTCTATGTAGGCGTTAATTTCGGCATTCCGCTTCGGTCTAGGCGGAATATATAAGCGAAGCCCTATCTGCAGCGGCTGATTCAAGGATAACTGGTTGCTTGCGGCCAAATCACTGACGCCTATACCGAACCTGCGGGCGATAGTATACAAGCTGTCCCCTGGCTGAACCCAGTAATACATCCCTGTTATTGGAATTATCAGCGTTTGTCCAACCACCAGTCTGCCAGGTGCGGACAGTTGATTTGCTTCACTAATCTCATCTGCGGTTACCCCATAGGCCTGTGCGATGCCGTACAGCGATTGACCTGCTTGCACAACATGAATTTGCATATTACCACCCTCTCCATCACCGGACAACGAATATTACATTTTATTCGGCTGAACGGGAGGGTATGCAGCCAGGTCCAAAAGACCAAACGGACTTATCCCACAGAAACATGATTTGTGGCGTGAAACACATAAATCCTTACCTCTCAAAAAAAGCCCCTATTTAAGGGGCGGTTTATACACTATTCACATTGTCCGCGGGCGAGCATATCCAGCTTGGCCAGGCGGCAGCCGTCCTGGCCCGCCGCTTGTCACAAGATGCTTATGGCGTTGGCATGCCGCCGTTGGCGTTCAGCGTTTCACCGCTGATGTAGCTCGACTCTTGGCTGGCCAGGAATACATAGGCCGGGGCCATTTCAGCCGGCTGCCCCGGTCGGCCAAGCGGGGTCTTGGCTCCGAAGTCCTTCAGCACCTCCGTCGGCTGTCCGCCGGATACCTGGAGCGGCGTCCATACCGGACCAGGGGCCACAACGTTGACCCGGATCCCCTTGCCGGCAACCTGCTGGGCGAGAGACTTGCTGAACGTATTGATCGCAGCCTTGGTTGTTGCGTAATCTAACAGAATCGGTGAAGGCTCATAAGCCTGAATCGAAGAGGTGTTGATAATCGTGCTGCCCGGCTTCATATGCTTAAGCGCCGCTTTGCACAGCCAGAACAGTCCGTAGACATTGGTTTTGAATGTGGCATCGAACTGCTCTGTGGTAAGGTCAGCGATCTCCGGGACGAACTGCTGCATGCCTGCGATATTCGCCAGAATATCAATGCCTCCCAGCTTCTCCATAGCGGCAGCCACGAGCTGTTCACTGTATTTCTCATCCTTCAGATCACCCGGCACAGCGACTGCGGTGCGGCCTGCTTCCTGCACTAGCTTAATCACTTCTTGAGCATCCTTTTCTTCCTCAGGCATATAAGAGAGAACCACATCTGCACCTTCCCGGGCAAAAGCAACCGCCACCGCGCGGCCAATTCCGCTGTCCGCTCCGGTTACAATCGCTTTGCGGCCGGCAAGACGCCCGGTTCCTCGGTACGTATCTTGTCCCGCATCCGGCAGCGGGTTCATTTCCTGTTCAAGGCCCGGAGGGTTCTGCTGCTGCTCAAATTCCGGACCAGCCTTAGTGTACTGCTTGACCGGGTCCTGCATCTTGTATTGGTCAGTCATCTTATGTTTCCTCCTCTTGAATTGAATGGTGAATTGATTCCGTCTGGAGAGCCCTTACTCCTTGTAATGTAACCGGGTTGTTCCCGCTCTAAACATAGCTTTTCTCTCCTGCAGCTCCATAAACGGCAAGAAGACACCTCCTTAAGGTGCCTTCTTGCCAGCCTATATATGGTTGCAGCAATCTAAATCTGCCTTGATATTCTCGCTTCCACAAACTCCTTAATTCTCTGGACCGTGACTTCCGGGTCCATATTCTGAATTAAAAACTCCGATTCCCTTTTATAGACTACTTGCTCCGTATAATTTCCCAAGTATTCATCTATCAGGTCAAACGGAGCCGCTTCCCGTTCCAGCCGCAGCTGGATGTCCTTCTTCGTCACGTATATAAAAATCCGCAAGGCATCCTCGCCGTATTTTTCCCGGAATGCCCGGACGCCTTCATGATTGACCACAACAATGACAGCATTATGCTGTTCAAGACCCTTTACGAGCTCAAGCTCTGCAATACCATAGCACCCCCGCTCCAAATGGACGGACTGGATGAACGCATGCTTATCGGCCATTGCCTGAAATTCACCCTCAGAGATGAAATGATAATGCTCCCCGTCCCGTTCTTGAGAACGAATCGCACGTGTAGTATAGGGGATGACATAAGGGATTCCAAGAGCGGCACTAAGCTGTTTGGCCGTGCGCTTCCGCCCTGCACCGCTTGTTCCGGTTATGATAATGATTTTGGGATCGAAGGTTTCTGCCTGCGTATCTGCACGTTGGTCCACACTCTCCTGCTTGGCCTCCGATGCTTTGGGTGTTCTCAGCCAGTTCCACATTGCCTCTCCCGTATGCCTGCTGAAGACTTCACCAGCGGCACCGGGATTCACCTCCTTCACATGCAAGCTATACCTAGCTAATTCGACAAATATCTCCAAATCCCTCCGCCCCAAAAATAAAAACGGCCTTGCTGTAACAGCGAGGCCGTTTTTATTATCCATGCTGATTATCTTAACTCTTTGAATTCAATCCAGTCAATCTGCAGGCCCGGCTTAACGAAATCCAGCTTCATTTCATACAGGCCGGCTTCCAGCTGGACCTTCACCAGCTTCTGTCTGATCCATTTGCCGTCCGTACCGTTCGTCTGAATAGTGGCCAGCATCTGATCGTTCAATGTCACATTGCATACGCTCTGCGCCAATTCCGTTTCAGTGCTCATGATGCCCACGATAATCCGGTACTCCCCGGCTTGCTCCACACTGATAACGGCCCTTCCGGCTGCATCAGGCTTCACCTGTGCATTGCGGGCCAGCGGCTGTGCCTGTTCAGCAGAAAGAGTCAGGTTCGCCTTGAAGCTCTCGACAGTTTCCTCACTCACATGCGGTCTTGAGAATACCGGCGCATTCATAATGAACCGGCAGATATTCATGGCAGAGCGCTGCAGTTCGCCCCGGGTCAGCGTGCCATTGTCCAGCGAATCCAGGGTATTGTCATCATACGCGTTAACTTCGGAGCCATAGTTGCTTACCACCATATACAGGTCATTTTGGGCACGGACCATCCAGTTCGTATTCTTGCGGTCTGCCGGTCCCCCGTCCACAACATCATTCATAATGGCCCACCAGTCGGTCATTACAATGCCCTGGAAACCCCATTCTCCGCGAAGAATTGTAGTGTTCAGATCATAGTTCGAAGCAGCCCAATGTCCGTTAATCGGATTATAGGAGGTCATGACCGAGTTGGCTCCGCCCTCTTTTACCGCAATCTCAAAGCCCTTCAGATAAATCTCACGGACCGCACGTTCAGATACAATGGCATCCACCTTGCTGCGGTGCTTCTCCTGGTTATTGCAGGCAAAGTGTTTGAGGGTGGCATTCGAGCCGCCTTTCATAATTCCGCGCGTGCAGGCTGCCGCAAAAACCCCGGAAATCAGCGGGTCCTCCGAAAAATACTCAAAGTTGCGTCCGTTAAGCGGACTGCGGCGGATATTCAGTCCCGGTCCGAGCAACGTGTCCACACCGTTTCTGACCAGTTCCTGGCCTTCCATGACATACAGCTCTTCAACCAGCTCTGCATTCCAGGTGGCTGCAAGCAGTGTCCCGATTGGAACCTGAGTCGCCTTGTGTCCGCTGTCCATCCGGATCCCGGAAGGGCCGTCTGCCGTACAAGCTACCGGAATGCCGTAGTTGAACAATTGGTCGCTGACCCCGCCAAAAGCAGAAGCCGTCCCCGGTGTAACCAGCGGACTGCTCATCCCTTCCCCTCTGACAATGACTGCCAGATCCTGGTCGCTCAGTTGCGCGATGAAGGCGGCCATGTCTACTTTTCCATCATGCACATCCCTTAAGGTATAGCCTTGATTCCCGGTCTGTTCAAGCGTTGCGGGCAGATTCTGCTCAATCCGCTCTTTCATCGAGACCTTGCGTGTGGGTACGTCAACATAGACTAGTTCGTAGGAGCCGTCTTCCTTCCGGGCGCCCGGCTTCATCCGCGTAAAGCTTTCGGTTGGCGCCAGCGCCTCCTGCAGCTGTTCGACCACCTCCAGCGCTTCCAGCACATAACCGCTGCGTCCCTCCACCTGCACTTCGACCAATTTCTTGATGCTGCTTCCCGCATAAATACGGTAGGTCCCCGCTTCCAGCACATAAGCAGAAGGATGCCCGGTCACACCGGCATCATCATAAGAGGCCATCAAATGAACCGGGAAGCTCACCATGAGACGCTGCGACTCGCCCGGCTGGAGGACCCCGGTTTTGCCGAATGCCGCCAGCACTTTGGCCGGTTGTCCCAGCTTGCCTTGCGGTGCTTCGTAATAGACCTGAACGACTTCTTTTCCGGCATAAACGGTTCCTGTATTGGTTACGTTCACAGCGATTTCAGCATATTTCTTACCGTCTCGGCTGACCAGCTTGGCTTCTTCCGGCTCGATATGGAAGGTGGTATAAGATATCCCGTAGCCGAACTCGAAATGAACCTTTTCCGGGCAGAAGGTTTCGAAATAACGGTAGCCCACATAGATATCTTCCTGATAGAAGTTTTTGAACTCATTGCCGTAATTTGCAGTTGAAGGATAATCGTTGATGGAATACGCGATGGTATCGGTTAATTTACCGCTTGGCGTCACTTCTCCAGACAGCACGTCGGCAATGGCATTGCCTCCCTCCATCCCGCCGTGCCAGGAGTAAATCACACAAGGAATAGGATGCGCATAGCTGGTATCGTTCAGCCAGCTCATATCCATAATATTCGACACATTCAGCACGACGATCGTTTGTTCAAAATAAGCCGTTACCTGCTTCAGCATTGTCTGCTCGTCCGCTGTTAACTGGTAGCTTCCCGGCGCATCGGCGTTATCCTGATCTTCTCCTGCTGTGCGTCCGATGATAATAATCGCCTTATCCGACTTGCTTCTGGCCTGGGCTACCAGTTCATCGGTCAAGGGCATTTCCTTCTGGTGCCATGGCTCTGCCGCCCAGGCCCCGCCGCCGTTGTCAAAGGGATTGTGCTCGATCCACTTCTCATAGACCGCCGCCAGCTCTTCGTTGACAGCAAGGTTCTTTTTGCCGCGCAGCCCATCCAGCAGGTTGGTTGTGTAGGAGACACGCACACTCCCGCCCGAACCTGTGCCGCTGCGGTAATAATTCACCTGGGTTCTGCCAAACACCGAAACGGTTTCACCATTCCGCAGCGGAAGCACCTGGCCTTCATTGCTCAGCAGCACCGCGCCTTCTGCCCCTACTGTCCGGCTGAATTCTGCAAAGCCCTCTAATGGAACTCCTAAGTTTTCTGTAGTCAAATCCGTTTCCTCCTGATTGTCATTTCCTATCCAGTGCAGGTTCTATAGAAGGGGACATGTCCCTCCCGAAACTTCTACAACATCGCGAACCTATGCATATCTACTACTATAAAGAATCCCTTTTCAAGAATCAAAGGTATTGTTATAGGAATCCCGGGACCAGCAGTGAAGACCTCTAATTTCCTCCATCCCCGCATTCTCTTGACCCGGCAAATAGAGAGAAATACGGTCTTCGCCCAGCCGGACCCGGAGCAGCTGCTCCAAATGATAAATTCCCGGTGTGCCGCTGCCGTTCCTGTACACAGCCCCGGCTGCAATGGCAGCCACTTGAGCCGTGATCGTCGATTCCCGGAAGCCCTGTATTACATACTCAGCGGTTGCTTTTGCCCCATTCTTCAGACCTGTTGCCTCCACCTTGATGGCATAACGTTCTGTACCGTAGCGGATTTTGCCAAAAGAACGTACAGCCGCCGCACGCAAACGTCCGTGCCTGAGCCAGCGGAGCAGCCCAAGCTTCTGGAGCAATGCTATCCCGCCGGTAGCCGCCCGGGAGTCAAAGCATAGGCGGGTAGACACCGAAGGGATGCCTAATGTCTGCGGCAGAATCAGCTGGTCGGAGAAGGGGAAACGGTAGGCCCGGCGTATTCCGAGGCCTGCACCCCAATCTGTTCTTTTGGCACCGGTAAAGCTGTCTACATTGGCCATCTTGCCATCCTGCATGACTTCAAACCGCGCAGAGAGGTTGTCAACGGTCCATTCTATGGCTGCCTGTCCATGGCTGTCGCCCAGCCCGAGCATTATGGCAATATCCAGCTGCTGAACCTCATCCATCATCAGCCTTGCCTCGCCCGCAAGCAAATTGGTCAGCCCCGGGGCCAGCCCTACACTGAGTACCGCAGTTGCTCCAACCTTACTGCCAGATTGGTTAAGGCGCGCCATTTGTCCGAAAAACGCAAGATTCGCCGTAATATCAATATAATGAATCCCCTCGGTCAGGCAAGCCTCTGCAAAAGAGCTGTCCTGCTGATCCAGACACATTACCACCATTTTAACGCCGCGCATTTTTTCTGCGGAAAATGCTTCGGCGGCATCCATTTGTAGCGGACTAACTCTGCCTCCGGTGCTCTTGCAGAACTGCTCAGCACGTTCCAGACTTCTGCCTGCCGCATAGACGACGCCCGGAAACCTGTCACTCAGCAGCAAGCAGATTTGTGCCCCCACATGGCCATATCCGCCAATCACAACAATATCTGTTCTCATTCAGCGCCCCCTCCTGCAACAGCTACCCATGCGTCAATCAGATAAGAGCCAAAGTATCTGGTCACGGCGGTAAAGCCGGCTTGCCGCAGCAGCAGTTCTATCTCTTCAGGCGGAAGCGGAAAAGAGGTCACGCCAAATGATTGTTCAAATTGTTCCCATTCCTTCAGAGGAATCCCGTTATTCAGCATATGAATCTTCCAGCCTGCCATCTGGAGGGACCACGCCGGAGAGGAGGTATCGCCATTGATCGCAGAGATAAACAGCGGAGCACCCGCTTCCAAATGTCCGGCGATGGACTGAAGGAGGGCAAGCTTCTTCTTCCGCCCTTCTACAAAATGCAGTACCAGCATACAAGTCGCACCAGTATACAGCCTGCTGCTCTTCCAGGCGGCAAGCTCACCATGCTGCAGTTGAACTCTGGCCTCAAGCCCCGCTTCGGCAACCCGCCGCTCAGCCGCCGCCAGCATCCGTATGGAAGTATCCACACCGCTGAATCTCCAGTCCTGATGTTTCCGGGCCAGTGTCAGAATCTCCTGCCCGCCGCCTGCGCCTACTACCAGCACCTCCGGGCAAGGCTGCTCATCGAATAATGCGGCCATCAGCGTATCCATCAGGTCATACTGCAGCTGGTAGCCAGGTATTTTAAGACTTATTTTATGGGAATATTGATCAGCCGCCGCCTGCTCCCAGGGACTACCCATGCCGTCTTTCATAGCAAACCCTCCATTTTGATGATCGGTTACCATCATATATAATAAGAACTATTCTCATTATCGGGACCGGACATCAAATACACTATCCCACATTTATGGGATTTAGGGAGGGCGGCATCATGAAAGAAGCATCTATTCGGATTACCAGACTTCTTCAGGAACTGGATGGGGACCGGGAACTGTCATCTCTGATGTACAGGGAGATCATGTTAACAAGGCTAAGAACGGTGCTGCCTTTTGATGCAGCCTGCTGTACGTCCGTCGATCCTGTTACCCTGCTCACCACAGGTGCCATGACTGAACAGGGAATTGAAGCCATTCACGGCAATCTCCTGGATAATGAATATCTGGATGACGACTACAACAAATTCACCGGCCTGGCACAGGCTCCGGTTGCTGCAGGGTCCTTATGGGAGGCAACGGCCGGACAGCCGATGCGGAGCCGCCGTTACCGTGAGGTGCTGCATCAGGCAGGTTTTGGGGATGAACTGAGGGCGGTTCTTAAGGTGGGGAACGCTTGCTGGGGGTTTTTGACCCTGTTCCGCAAAAGGGGAGGCGGCTATTTTCAGCCTGAGGAGATAACACTAATAAGCGATGCCGGCCCCTTAATAGCCAGCCAGCTAAAAGCAAAGGCTCTCAGCCGGATGCGCGGCTCTGGCCTTGAGCAGCCACTGGAGGAAGGCATCCTAGTGCTTAATGAGCAGTTGGTTCCAGTAAGCCTTAATTCCGGAGGGAAATATTGGCTGGACAAGCTGCGGCTTGCAGAGCGTCAGGCGCCGCAGTCCTTACCCGGCCCGATTCGTGCGGCCAGCTTAAGAGCGTTGGCTGAAGAGAAGACTCCAGACCGCAGCTTTCCGGGAGCAAAGCTCTGTATTCCAGTGGAGACCGGGCAATTCCTGACGCTTACAGCCAGCAAGCTTGAGGGACCTTCCGGCCTTGTTCAGCTTGCAGTTTCTTTTACGGCAACAAAGGCATCAGAGCTGCTCCCCCTGATCACCGAAGCATACGGCTTGACGGAACGCGAGAAAGAAATCGTAGACCAACTATCGAAGGGGAAATCCACCAAGGAGCTTGCCCAATACTTCCATATCTCTGCATATACAGTACAGGATCATCTGAAATCCATTTTCACCAAAGCTGGCGTCAGCAGCCGCAGAGAGCTTATTTGGCTGTTATACTCACAATATCATTCCAATTAGCCCAAGGGTGAAGTGAAAACTGCAAAAAACTGGTCATGCAGACTGCCGGACGTATTCGGTTACTTCCTCCGCTGCTTCATCATCCGGTTATACATCACCAGCGCGGCAATAATCATCCCGATCATCGCAACACTGCTTGCCGAATCCGGCGACATCCCAAACATGAGGCACACGCTATTCACCAATGTTCTTGTAAGCAGCGCAACCATAATCAGCATCAATGGACGCCAAATATTATACCCTCTCATCCCCTCAACACTCCCGCTCTATTATTAATGACAACTAATAATGCTTATGCTCCTAGCTATTAGTTGCTATTATAGCATAAGAAGGAATGCGCATACATTTTCGCAAAAAAGCCCGGCATCATCCACACCATCTCTCTTTGACAAGAACACATGTTCGGTATATAATTCCCAATATGAGGGGGATTCTGTATGGATATGATGGAGAAACTAGAAATTTTAACGGCTTCGGCCAAATATGATGTCGCCTGCACCTCCAGCGGTTCCGATCGTAAAAACCAGGCCGGCGGCCTGGGCAATGCGGTCAGCATGGGTATTTGCCACAGTTTTGCAGCAGATGGACGCTGCATTTCGCTGCTTAAGGTGCTGATGACCAACGGATGCATATACGACTGCGCTTACTGCGTGAACCGTAAATCGAACCAGACACGCCGGGCTGCACTTTCACCAGAAGAGCTAGCGGATTTGACCATGCAGTTTTACCGCCGCAATTACATAGAAGGTCTGTTTCTCAGCTCCGGGATTATGCGGAGTCCCGATTATACAACCGAGCAAATGATTGCCGCTCTTGAACTCCTAAGGAACACCTACCACTTCCGGGGTTATATCCATGTGAAGGCGATACCTGGCGCAGACGATGTGCTGCTGTCGAGACTTGGCCTGCTGGCTGACCGCATGAGCGTCAATATCGAGCTGCCTTCCCAACAAAGTCTTGGCCTGCTGGCCCCCGACAAGAGCAAAAATTCCATTCTGAAGCCCATGTCCCTGATTAAGGAAAAGATTAACGAGAACCGCTCGGATCTCGTCAAATATAACCACGCCCCCCGCTTCGCTCCTGCCGGTCAGAGCACCCAGATGATTGTAGGGGCCACGCCTGACACGGACTTCCGTATCCTGACCCTCACTGAAGGGCTGTACCGGAAGTACGGCTTGAAACGTGTGTTTTTCTCTGCCTATACACCTGTGGTGGAGCATTCCCTTCTGCCCGCGCTAGACACCAAACCGCCACTGCTGCGGGAGCACCGCCTCTATCAGGCCGATTGGCTGCTGCGCTTCTACGGCTTTCAGGCGGGGGAGTTACTGGATGAAGCTGCGCCTAACTTTAATCCCCTGCTGGACCCCAAATGCAGCTGGGCGGTGAACCACCGGGAGCAATTCCCGGTTGAAATCAACCGCGCTGCGTATGAACAGCTGCTGCGGGTACCCGGAATCGGTGTAAGGAGTGCCCAGCGGATTGTTAAGGCGCGCCGTGCCGGAGCACTGGATTTCACTGCCCTGAAGAAGCTTGGCGTGGTACTCAAGCGAGCACAATTTTTTATTACCTGCAAGGGAAGGATGCTGGAGGGGCTAAAAGTAAGCGAACACACCCTGCTGCGTTCACTCATGTCGGGACAGGAGCTTGCTGCAATAGAGCCCCCGCAGTACGAGCAGCTCACTCTCTTCAGCGACTCCGATCTCGCAGCGCTGCCGGCGGCAGGAGCAGCGGCGCATAAGGGAGGAGACTGGCCTTGATGTTTAAACCAGCTGCGTTGGCCTATACCTACGACGGCAGCTTCGAAGGCCTGCTGTGCTGCGTGTTCGAGAGCTATCAATGGAAGGAAACCCCGCTTGCCATTCATTCGGACGGAGAAGAACAGGGCCTGCTGCTGGAATCGAAATGGATTGCTACCGACAGCAGCAGAGCAGGCCGGGTGCTGAAATCGCTCCCGCTGCGCATTTGTCCTGAGGCAGAGGAACTTGTGCGCCTGGGTTTCTGGTCATGCACACCGGACAAGGAACTGCTGCTGCTGAATTTTCTGTACCTCGGCTTCACCCATGGCCGCAAGGTAATGAACATGCTTGCTGACGATACGGTGAATACCCTGCATAAGGCGGTTCAGCAGCTCCGGCGGGAGGCACATCTGTACCTGGGTTTTGTGCGCTTTTCCGTGTACGGTCCGGTTATGGCGGCGGTCATTGAGCCCAAGGGATTCGTACTGCCCGTCATTCAGGATCATTTCTGCGACCGCTTCTACGGCGAAAGCTTCATGATTTACGACAAAACCCACCGCATGGCCCTTATCCACCAGCCCGGACAGCAGGCCATTATTCCGCTCGAGGAATGGATACCGCCGGAGCCGGATGCTGCGGAGGAAGAATACCGCCGCCTATGGAAGGGGTTCTATAACGCCATCGGCATCCGCGAGCGCAGGAACGACCGGCTGCGTTCCTCGCTGATGCCCAAGCGGTACTGGAAGCACCTTACGGAGATGAAGGGCAGCACAACAGCAGTAAGTGGCGGTAAGCCAACCGGCAGCAGCAAGATGCTGGAAGAAGGTGCCCCACGGCTGGGAGATGGGGAAGTCTTTAACTCGCAGTAGAAACCCTTTTTACAAATAACAACTAAAAAAGCGAAGTCCCCGTAAATCCAAGGCTTCGCTTTTAAATAAACGATATTTAATTGGGCTTGATCTCTTTACTTAACGACTTAACTTCCTGCTCCGGTAATTCGGTGAGCTGAACTACAAAGTCCACATCATTTCCCATTGCCAGAAGCTTTCGCGCCATTTCTTTCTTTTCCCTGATAATACCTTCAGTTATTCCCTCAGCCATGCCTACTGCCTTAGCCCCTTCCATCCGTGAAACCTCATCACGCAGATATTTCATCCGGGCTTCGTACTCCATACGCGTAGCGGTATCCTGACTCAGGAACTCCAATGTATCCATCGCCTTTTTCAACATCGGTTCATTCAAAGGGATTAAACAACTGCATCTCGATATTAATACGTTTGCCTTCTGCGGTTTTAGCCTTTATATCCAGAATCGACTGTTTTTTTGCGGGCGTATCTTTGTCTGTATATGGATTCATTAATATGATTTCAGTAAGCGGTGGCTCACCGGCCTCCATAAACGTACTGTTTAAAAAAGCCAGCAGGACATCCTTATTATTTTCACTGCCAAATATGCGTTTAAAAATAAAACCGTTCCGTGCGTCTAGTAATTCCAAAATCATCACTCAATCGTATACCGCAATTATATCATTAATCTTAAACCCATTTTATACAGAGACAAATATTTGCATTCCATCGTCCATTTAAGAAAAGCAAAGACACCCCGAAAGGTGTCTCCAATTGACTGGAAAGATTTCAGTTTGCGTTGCCGTGGAAAAAGGTTAACTAATTCAGCTCATTTCGCCCCTGACTAAGTAATATGGCCCAATTAAGTTTCCTTTTTCCACTTATTTCTCACAATTATTGATTTGTGGGAGAAATAAGTTCCCTTTTTCCCTCTAGCACTGTTCACCTGCTAAAAAATAAAAAAGGATGCCCGGCAGCCATTTTCATGACGTTCAGGACATCCCTATATAGATCTTTATGCCTTTAGTTCAAAGCCTTCCATACCCAGTTTTCTACCTCCGGCAGATCGATGCCTTCTTCACGGATATATTGGTTGTGCTTCTTCACCATAGCATCCATTTCATCTGTGATTGCCTGATATTTACCGGCATCCGGTAAGCTCAGTACAGCTTCCTTCGCCAGGTCGAAGCGGTCCATCTGATTCAGTACACGCATATCAAATGGTGTCGTAATATCGCCGTTCTCCCGGTACCCGTGCACATGCAGGTTATGGTTGTGGCGGTCGAAGAACAGATCCTTGATCAGCCCTTCATAGCCATGGAATGCGAAAATGACCGGTTTATCCTTTGTGAAAAATTGATCAAACTCATCGTCAGATAAACCGCGCGGGTCCAGCTTCTGGCTTCTCAGCTTCAGAAGATCAACCACGTTGATATAGCGGATTTTCAGATCAGGCAGTTTTTCATGCAGGATGGAAATCGCAGCCAAGCTCTCCATGGTAGGCTCAGTACCGGACGAAGCAATCACCACATCAGGCTCTCCACCCTTGTCTGTGCTAGCCCAGTCAATGATTTTCAGTCCCTTGTCCACCAGCTCTTGGGCTTCGTCAGCCGAGAACCATTGCGGGCGCGGATGTTTGGACGACACAATCAGGTTGATCTTTTGACGGTCGTTTAAGATCGTATCGAAGACAGCCAGCAGGGTATTGGCATCCGCCGGCAAATATTCACGGATAAATTCCGGTTTCTTGTCTGCCAAGTGGCCGAGCAAGCCCGGGTCCTGGTGAGTGTAGCCATTATGGTCCTGCTGGAACACTGTCGATGTTGCGATGACATTCAGGGACGGAATATCCGCACGCCAGCTTTGGTCTGTTGCTTTGCGCAGCCATTTGAAGTGCTGGGTAATCATCGAGTCCACTACACGCAGGAATGCTTCATAGCTTGCGAAGAAACCGTGACGGCCTGTTAATACGTAACCTTCCAGGAAGCCCTCTGCCTGATGCTCGGATAACTGCGAATCGATTACACGTCCATAAGGAGCGAGGAACTCATCGTGCGGTTCCTTAATTTCATCCATCCATTGGCGTTTGGTCACTTCAAACACAGGTCCCAGGCGGTTCGACATCGTTTCATCCGGTCCAAAAATTCTGAAGTTGCGGTTCTCTTCATTGAGTGTTACAACCTCTTTCAGGTATTTGCCCAGTACCGCCATATCTTGTGCAATGACTTGCCCAGGAACGGAGTTATCGAGTGTATAGTTGCGGAAATTGGGTTTATGCAGGTCTTTAATCAGGTGCCCGGCGTTCGTTACAGGGTTCATACCCATACGTCTGTCGCCAACAGGCAGGATTTCAGCCAGGTCTGCGTTCAAACGGCCATTCTCGTCGAACAACTCTTCCGGTCTGTAGCTGTTCAGCCAATCAAGCAGTGCAGGAGCGTGCTTCATGTTCTTTTGATCCACTGGAATCGGAACCTGGTGGGCACGGAAAGAGCCTTCGTTCGGCACTTTATCCCATTCTTTCGGGCCGGTCCAGCCTTTAGGTGTGCGGAAAACCAGCATCGGCCATACTGGGCGGGCAGTGTCATTGTTTTCACGCGCGTTCTTCTGGATTGCTGCAATTCTCTCGATGATTGTGTCCAGAACCTTCGCCATCTCCGGGTGCATCAGGTCAGGATTTTCACCTTCTACAAAGAACGGTTCCCAGCCCATGCCTGTGAAATATGCGGTTAACTCCTCTTTCGACATCCGGGACAGAATCGTCGGGTTGCTGATCTTGAAGCCGTTCAAATGCAGAATCGGCAGCACCGCACCGTCTGTAATCGGATTGATGAACCGGTTGGAGAGCCAGGAAGCCGCCAGCGGGCCGGTTTCAGCTTCACCATCACCCACAACCACGGCAGAGATCAGATCCGGGTTATCCAGAATTGCCCCCACGCTGTGGGACAGGGAGTAGCCGAGCTCTCCGCCTTCATGAATCGACCCTGGAGTTTCCGGAGCCGCATGTGATGCCACACCGCCAGGGAAGGAGAATTGCTTGAACAATTTTTTGAGGCCAGGGATATCCTGCGTGATTTCCGGGTAGATTTCGGTGTAGCTTCCATCCAGATAGGAGTTGGATACCATAACCTGGCCGCCATGGCCCGGACCTTCAATATAGAACATATCCAGATCATATTTGCAAATCACGCGGTTCAGATGGGCATAAATAAAGTTCTGGCCGGGAATGGTTCCCCAGTGTCCAATAGGTTTAACCTTGATATCTGCATCCTTCAAAGGTTCTCTTAACAACGGGTTATCCTTCAAATACAGCTGTCCCACCGATATGTAGTTAGTTGCACGCCAATAAGCGTCGAGTTTGGCCAAGTACGTTTTTGATGAATAATCCACAGGCAGAGTTGACAATCCCATTTCAATCCACTCCTAATCCATTTTTCTTTTTCCTGAACCTAATTACTTTCACAAGTACATCATACCTCTGCGTTTATAAAATTCAATCATTTTAACAATTGATACGGTCCAATTTTGTGAAATTTTGAACATAGTATGAAAATCAGAGCAATACTATGTAAAATAGATTTTATTTTATACAAAATGTAATTATATTCTATTCAATATTTAGGAAAAAAATCCTTAAGCGCACTGGATGTTCTGGACAACCTCATTCTAAATACGGTATTATTCTGGTGGAATTTACCTGCAAATATGGAACGAAAACAATCTACTTATCCACTGCTATCAGGAAGGAGAACAGAGTAACAGTGAAGACATCACATAAGCCCTCCCTCATCCGCAATACGGTAGTACTAACAATCGTAGGATTCGTTGCTCTAGCTGCAATCGGCATAGCCTTTTGGGCAGGACTCGGCTTATTCTTTGCCAAAAGCGGACATTTTTATCAAAAGGGTATCATCAAGGCCTTAAATTCAACGTATCAATCTAAATTTGTAATTGTGTCTAAAGAAGGACGGAATGATGATGGATATCAGGTGTTCAAAGCATCCCCGGCGAATGACCGCAGCCTAGTATTTACAGTAAGCCGGGTCAACGGCCACGTTGATGGCGGCCTTCCGCTATGGAGGCAGCTCAGCGACAATTATGAGGAAACCGCACAACAAAAGTATTACCCTCTCCTGGTCAAAAAACATTTTGGAATCGAGTTACAGGATATTCCTATGTCAGTTTATTGGGGGGCCGATTCATCCCGTGAGATATCCGATGAAAATTTCATAGTGGTGACCAGAGCGAATCTGGACGACATCGTTTCCAGAGCCACAGCATTCTTCAGTGAAGCGGAAAGCCATCGACTCAAAAAACTGTTTTTCCGCTTCGAGGATGACATGAGCTTTTCCTCCGGAGATGCAGGTACAGAGCCGCAGCGGTTCGAAATGCTTGGCTTTAAGTTCAAAGTAGGAGAGCACTGGAAAAAAGGGTTCCGGGCTTTGAGTGAAATGGAATTCAAACAGAAGATGGTAAGCCAGATTGGAGGGGGGATTGCCAAACGGGTATCCTACGCTTTTGATGCGGAATATCCGGATACGGGCGGGAGCTTTGCTATAAAGTTTACGGAGAATGACCTGAACAACTTCGAAGCCAATGTGTCCGCCCACACGGTAACGGCAGAGGGAAGGGAAGAAGCGCTTGCCGAAATTTATGAGTGCTATACCAAGGCGATTATGTTTGTCCCTAAGCTGCCTCTTAACATGACTGCCCTTAACCTGAGGTACGAAACCAACAAAGAGACAGAGACAGTAACCCTTAAAAGAGAAGAGTTAAGTAAAGTGAGCAGTCTGGCTGCTCTGAAAGAGCTGTTCAAGCATTCCCGTAAAACAGTGAATCCGCGCTAAATCGAAGCTATAGTTAACGATCCGACCTAAAAAGGACCGGGAAATTTCCCGGTCCTTTCGTTATTGAACTGATACAAACGTGTTGAACTTCAAATATTTATAATGGAACCGCATATGCGAGAATTCGAAGGGCGTGCCATTATCCAGGAAGAATATTCCCTCCATAATTCCCACAGGTTCATTTGCCTGCAGATGGAGCAGCTCTTGATCATGGGTCCCGGACGGCTCGGCAAAAATGGATAAAAAGGATTTGGTCACCGCCAGATTCCGCGACTCCTCCAAATAATGAAAGATCGAGCCTTCGATAATCGTCTGGTCCAGATTCTGGACAATTTTGATGGGAATGTAGCCCGTTTCGATCATAAACGGCTCGTCATCGAACAGGCGCAGGCGGATAATTTTGTATACAAAATCATGGGGCTGCAGGAACAAATCACGCTGCAGCTCTTCCGTAGGCCGGATCACCTCAAAATTCAGCACTTTGACCTTAGGCTTTTTGCCATCCATCTGAAAATTGTCGGTAACCCCCAGATTAGTGCCCTCGTAGTTAAAGATCGATTCATTTTTTATGTATAACGGGTTGATAAAGGTGCCTGAACCCCGTTTTTTGAAAATAATTCCCGAATTCTCCATCTTCATCAGTGCACGTTTGATCGAACTGCGGCTCACCTGGTAAGTTTCGCTAAGACTGCGTTCATCCGGCAACCTCATATCGGCAAACTGTCCCGCAAAGATCTTCATTTTGAGGTCATCAATAATTTGCTTATAGACAAATTGGCTCATGGGGTACTCCTTTTTGAAATCTATACAGAACTAAACATTCACGATTAAATATATCATAATTAGGACAGGGTTCATACCGGACGGATGAAATAGAACGTTTTCATACAAATGCGGCTCGTGTAAGCGTCTTTATTGTAAAGTTATGTTCCATATACTCTGTTATTTTGTTACTTCTGGCAGTTTTCCTGATCTGCTATTCTGGATTTGTAAGCGGTACTACAAAGTTTATAAGGGAGGTTGTCGCTTTTGAAAAAGAAAACATGGCTTGCGGGGATGACATCACTCGTTCTTCTAACAGGGCTGCTGGCAGGATGCTCCGGCAACGGTAACGGCAATAGCAATTCATCTGCTCCCAATAATGAAAGCGCTGGCAAAAATAATTCTGAGTCATCCAAAGGTACAGTTACGCTGAAAATGTGGGGCGGCGTTCCGCCGGAATCAGGGCCGCAAGAGGTTATCGACAATTGGAATAAGGCGCATCCCGAGATTCAGGTGGAATACGTCCGCTTCGTCAATGATGATGACGGAAATCTCAAGCTCGACACGGCCATGATTACCGGGCAGGATGTAGACTTATTCGTGAACTATACGGTCTCCCATGCGGCCAAACGGGTAGAATCCAATCTGGCGCTCGACCTCAGCAAATTCACTGATTACAATATTGATGAGAAAATGGGCAGTGATGCGGAAGGCTGGAAGATTGACGGTAAATATTACGGTGTTCCCACGACAAAAAGCGCATTCTTCATTGCACTGAACAAAGATGCCCTTGACGCTGCGGGCCTGCCGGTTCCGAAGGACTGGACCTGGGATGAACTGCGTGAATACGCGAAAAAACTGAAGGTAGGCGACAAATACGGATTCATTCAGAATATGGAACCGTTCGTGGACCCTATTGATTCTGTGCTGTCGCAGGAGGGTTACACCAAAGCGGACGGTACTTCAAATCTGGATCACCCCCTTGTCCGGAAGTGGCTGGAAACGCTGAATGGAATGATGCTGGAGGATAAGACCACCCCGCCGCTTGGCGAACAATTGACTTCCAAAATGCCCGTTGAACAGGTATTCCTGAGCGGTGAAGTGCCTATGCTCAACATTGGGGCCTGGCTGCTGCGCAGCTCGAACAACTTCACGGATTTCCCGCGCGATTTCAAGATTGCCTTTGCCCAGGTTCCCCGGCTTGCAGGCAGTGCAGACCAATATGTGACCCGCGGAGGCCTGGGAGACTACATCTCCATTAACGCCAATTCCAAAAAACAAGAGGCAGCCTGGGAATTCCTGAAATGGTACTCCGACGGAGGTATGGCCCCGATGGCTGCAGGGGGAAGACTTCCGGCCTCCAAGGATGCGAACCAGGACGATGCCCTGAACAGCCTCCTCGGTGATAAACGCGATACCTATGACCTGGATTCACTCATGTATGTCATGTTCGACGACAAGACGCCAACTTATGTGCGCAGTCTGCCGCAGGAGGTCATGGATCTGCGTTCCCAGGAGTATGAGAAATACTTCCTTGGTTCACAGTCGCTGGATCAGACCATTGATGCCATGGTGGCCCGGCATGATAGTTATTTGAAGCAAAATAAATAAAGAGGGATATATAGATTGAACTTATAATTTTCTATGCTGGGAACACTAATTCAACTTATTTCCACTAGCAGAAAGAACCTGTCCATAGTGGAGCGGGCATTGCCCTCTCCGCTATTTTTTGTGTCACGCTACCGCCCGAGTAGAACAAATCTTTGTATTTTTCCGCCTAAAGACCGCCTTCTTGCAACAAAACCATGCAATTTTAGATATTGCGTATGTATATTTATTATTATGTTATAATTTATGTAACGCCCACAACGTATTGGAGGTCGCATCCGTGTGTCAAAACTAATGCGTTTACTGATTCCCCAGAAGCTGAAATACCGCTTGTTCGCAGCCTTTGTTTTTTTGATCCTGCTGCCCTTCTGTGTTCTGAATATCTACAACTATCAGCGCATTGAAAGCCTGGTTCAGAAAAAAATCAGCCAGCAGAGCCACTATCAGCTGGAGCAGATGTACCGGACACTGGAGGATCAGATCAGCATCGCTTTTAAAACTCTCATCTTCCTCAAGCAGGATGAGACGGTAAGATCGGTATTGACCCATCCCGAGCAGCAAAGCGGGCTTGAAAACAAAAGGCGGATCGAGAACATTTTCAAAAATCTGAATAACAGCTTCTTTCTCTATAATCCTTCGGTTTATTTTATGATTCTCGATTTATATGAAAGCGCATACACTTCATACCCGCCAAGAGAGTCTCTGATTTACAAGGATTTGCGCGAGAGTCCCGGGTTTGACCGGAAACTGATGAATCCCAGCTCGTATCATTGGGTTCCCAATGACAGCAACTATGTGCTGAGGGATGTGTCGACCAGTGCCTACCTGTTGTCCTTATACGCTTATCTGGAGAATACGCAGAACAAGCCTTACGGCATGGCCCGGATCAGCATTGATTATTCGTATTGGCTGCAGTCCATTCACAAGCAATCGGATCTTCAGCAGCAATACTTTTTAATCACGCACACGGGGGAAGACATTTCACAGTCGGTTCCGAAGAGCATTTTGCCGGAGCAGGTCAAGGCCAGAATCGCTGAGCATCCGCAGCAGCAATATTTTATCGACAAAGATTCTAACTCTCTGATTAATTATATCTATGTGGAATCCCTGGACTGGTACATCGTCAACCGCATCCCGCAGTCCGTGCTGTTTGTGGAGATTGAGGAGCTGAAGCGGCAGTACTTTATCACTTTTTTTGCGCTGATGGGTATTTTTCTGATGATGACCTTCCTTATTGCTACAACGATTACCCGCCCGCTGTCCCACCTGCAGAACAAGATGAAGGCTGCTGTGCAGAAAAGCCTGAAAATCCGGCTGCCGGAGCATAAATTCAGAGGTGAGATTCTGGATCTGACCCGGACCTTCAATACTATGCTGGATGACACCAACCTGCTGATTCAGAAGCTGAAGACGGAAGAGCGGCAGAAGGAAGCCGTCCATTTTCAAATGCTGCTGGCCCAGACCAATCCTCACTTTTTGCTGAATACGCTGAATACCATCAAATGGATCGCCATCCGGGAGCAGAATGAGGACATCACCAATATGACCCTTTCCCTCGGCAAGCTGCTGGAGGCCAGTCTGAACACCGATAAGGATCTGATCTATCTAAAAGATGAAATCGAGCTGGTGCAGGCCTATGTCCATATCCAGCAGGTCCGGTACCGCCATAAATTCGAGGTCACCTGTGAGTATGATGAAGACATTCTGTACGCGCTGGTCCCTAAGCTCAGCCTGCAGCCGCTTGTAGAAAACGCCATTATTCACGGGATCGGACCGCTGCCGGGCAACGGCTTAATTGAAATTAAAGTATACCGGGAGGGGCCCGGCAAGCTCATTGTGGAGATTAAGGATAACGGAGTGGGTATGGAGCAATCCAAGCTCAAACGTACGGAACGCAGGCGTCCGGGCATCGGACTCAGCAATATTGAGGAGCGGCTGCGGCTACTGTTCCGCGGGGAAGGCTCTATGGACATCCTCTCCTCTGACCAAGGCGTCACGGTCCGGTTCACCCTGCCTTTTCTGTTATCCACACCTTACGGCACGGAACATCCGGCTTAATACATCCTATACACCGGGAGGTAATCATTCATGTGGAAAGTATTGCTGGTTGAAGATGAAGTCTTTGTACGGGAGTCTGTGCGGGAGATCATCGCCTGGGAAGAACTCGGTTTCACGGTTAGCGGGGAGGCAGGTAATGGCGCAGAAGCCCTCGATATGATCCGGCGGGACGCACCCGACCTGGTGATTACGGATATTATTATGCCTGAAATGGATGGCGTCGAGCTGCTTAGAAGAGCCAGGGAAGAAGGCTATGGCTCCCGTTTTGTAATGCTCACTTGCATGAGCGATTTCGAATATGTCCGGCAGGCGATGGAATACGGGGCTTCGAATTACATTTTGAAGCTGTCCATGAGTGTGAATTCGCTGCGGGAGACGCTGCGCAAAATCAGCAATGAGCTGCTGAAGGACGGTGATAAGCGCGGCAGTAGTCCTGCCCTGGTGCAGGTGAAGACCGGAACCGATGAGCGGAACACCAAAGGGCTGCAGCCGCTTCTCCATGAAGAAATCACCTCCCATCCGGAGATCCAGAAAATTCTGCAGTACATCCATGCCCATTACCCGGAGGATATTACCGTGAAGTCGATGTCCCAGTATGTCATGATGGGTGAAAATTATGTCAGCACCTTGTTCAAAAAGAAAACCGGGCAAACGCTGATCCATTACCTGCACCGGGTGCGCGTGAATCAGGCGGTTCAGTACCTGTGCCATTCTGACCTGCCCGTATATGAGATTGGCAACCGGGTGGGCTTCGTTAACGATAATTATTTTATCAAAATATTCAAGCGCCTGACCGCACAAACACCAAGCCAGTACAGGCAGAACCAAAAAAGCAAACCTGAACCCGTCACCATCTAAATCTTGATTTCGCCCGGCTGTACAGCAGCGGCTTTCCGTAACAGGAGGGCCGCTGTTTTGGTGTGCAGATACAAAATAGAACAAAACTACGAATGAGCCGTGCAGCCGCCGGGCGCAAATGTATACTTCTGTAGCATGAAGTCGGGGGTTTTGTTCCTTAACCGCTTTCATTCCGCTTGTTATGCTTGACATGAAGAAGCATACGAAGAAGAGGAGTGAAACGATGTGAAAACATCTTGGATGAAGCGGCAGCAGCATCTGGGCTATCTGTTTATCGGGCCCAATATGATTGGCGTGATTCTATTTTTTATTATACCTGCCATCTATTCCTTTTATCTGATGTTCACAGACTACAAGTTTATGAGCCCCGATACAAAGTTTGTAGGCCTGGACAACATTCAAAGAATGCTGGGCGATGAAGTATTCTATATTGCCATCAAGAACACCCTGATGTTCCTGTTGTCTGTACCTGTATCCATTGGACTTGCCTTCATTGTAGCAGTAGTTCTCAACCGTTCTGTATATTTGAAAAAACTGCTGCGGGCGCTGTATTTCATGCCCTACATCACTAGCGGGGTGGCCGTTGCTTTTGTCTGGATGCTGCTGTTCCAGCCGAATAACGGCCCTATCAACGGCATCCTGCGGGCGATTGGCATTGCCAATCCTCCCGGATGGCTGTCTACCATGGAATCTTCCATGTACGCCATTGATATCATCTGGATCTGGTTCATGCTCGGCTACAATATGATCATCTATCTGGCTGCGCTGCAGGAGGTCTCCGGTGAACTGCTGGAAGCAGCCAAAATCGATGGGGCCCGCACCTGGCAGACCGTCCGCAGCATCCTCTGGCCTCTGGTCAGTCCCACGACCTTCCTGCTGCTGATTACCGGACTCATTATGTCGATTAAGCAGTTCGGGATTATTCAGGCGATCACGCAGGGCGGACCGGGGAACAGCACCACCGTATTGTCCCTGTTTATTTACCAGAATGCCTTCCGCTACTACGAAATGGGCTATGCTTCCGCCGTATCCTGGGCGCTGTTCGTGATCATCATGATCTTCACCGTTGTCCAATGGCTGGGTCAAAAACGCTGGGTTCACTACTAAAGGAGGAGCGGCCATGAATAAAGCTGTGTTCAATAAAAGCCTTATCACGCTTGTGATGCTGTTCCTGAGCATTGTGATGATCGTTCCGTTCCTCTGGATGATCAGCACCTCGTTCAAGACCCCGGCTGAAGTATTCCAATATCCGATCCAATGGATTCCCGTCCACTTCAACTGGAGCCATCATGTGAAGGTATGGACGGGAGAAAACAGTTTCGGGCTCTATTATTTAAATTCCCTTAAAGTTTCAGTGCTTAGTACCATTGGTGCAGTCACATTATCCTCCCTCGCAGCCTATGGCTTCGCACGGATTCAGTTCAGAGGGCGGGACACCATGTTTATGGTATATCTGTCCATGATGATGGTGCCGCCTCAGGTGCTGTTCGTGCCCAAATTCATCATGTTCGACTGGGCAGGCATCTACAACACCCACTGGGCGCTTATTCTGCCGGGGTTGTTCACCATCTTCGGGGTCTTTATGATGCGGCAGTTCTTTCTCTCTGTACCTCATGAAATCTCGGAGGCAGCTTTTATTGACGGAGCCGGCCACTTCCGGATCTTCTCGCGGATCATTCTGCCCATGGCCAAACCATCCATCGCTACGCTGGCTATCATCGACTTCTCCTGGCACTGGAATGATTATGAGAACGCTCTGGTCTTTCTAATCGATCATGACCTGTTCACCGTACCGCTGGGTCTGCAGAACTTCATTCTGGAGAACAATGTCGACTACAACGGCATGATGGCTGCTGCCACCGCCGGGATTATCCCGATGATTATCGTCTTCCTGATTGGCCAGAAATACATCATTGAGGGTGTGGCAAGCTCGGCGGTAAAAGGGTAGGAGTTGGAGAGCAAACTGGAAAACGGCTGCGCGTCCCATTGAGGACGGTGCAGCCGTTTTTTATAGCGCTCTAATCTTACCGCTCGTACCAATACCCCGGGATTCCCCGCTCTAAACGCAGCAGCGCTTCCAGATAGTAATAATCGCCCCAGATCGTGTAATCATCGGGGGAATTGCTGTGAAAGCGCAACCATATTTAGCCCTTCTTAGCCGTTACGCCAACAATCCTAACCTCTCCTGCACCGCCAACCCCCTGCTGCCCTGCACTGCTTCCTGCCCTTACACCTTACCGCCAGCCCGCCGCCCTGGCTATCTCCTATTCTTGCCGCTATATTGATAAATTGATTTCCGCCTGTCCGGCACAGAAATTGCCTATGCATGCTAAAAGATCAAGATTGCTTTGCCGCCCCGGTTAAGATTGACATGGAACCGGGTCATAGCTCCCATTGGGAGCTTATATAGAAACCCGCTGCGCCGCAGTAAAGCGTCTAGGTGCAGCTTACTTTAAAGTAGGGGAAAGAAAAAGACACCGGTTAGGGTGTCTTTGGCTTTTAGATTGGGTAATCTTTTACGGATCATTTACTCTTTTTTTGCAGGCAGATGATGTTGTTATTCACACTGATCACCGTGAGATTATCGTTTACGGCAATAATATCCGGGTAGGAAAGCTGATTGCTGTTCACTGACAGTGTGAATCGGGGCTTCCCGTTATGATCCAATGAATACACATTGCCGTTGTTGGCGCCGAAGTATACATTACCTTTATTGTCCGTCGTGAAGCTACCTGTAAAAAGACCTATTCCGGCAGCCTTTTCATATTTACTCAATGAATATTTCCACTTCTGCTTCCCTGTCTTGAAATCCTTATTCGTAATGCTCCCCTCATCTTCATCTAATATGTAATAGCCCCCGTGCTCATCCTTGTCAATAATATCTGAGTAACTCGCCGGTTCGTTCTGGATTTGATTATAATCCGCAACCCGCAGAATCTTGCCGCTCAAATCAAGGGTAGCCTCCACTTTCTCAAAATCAGCAATAATATTGCCTTTGGAATCCGTGTAGAGCTGCTCTATATCGTTGACATCCAGAACCCCGTTCTTGAAAGGAATTGTGGTGAGGCGCCAGTTCGTTGATCCGTCTTTTTTAATGGATTTCAATCCTTCATCTGTGAGCACTATGTAATTCCCTTTATGATCCCCTGCCTGAAAAAGATCAAATAAAGAGCCATCCTCAAAGTGGGATACTACCCGCAGCTTGATATCATGAAAAGTGGTTACTTCGCCTGAGCCGGCAAAACGGGTAATATTGGTTCGATATACCGTAGAGGACAAGCGCTCGACATCATCATATGAAACCTTATAATATGTACCGTCTGCTCCCAGCAAAGGAGTAAGCTCACCCTGCCAATCACTTGGATGCCTCCAGGCAACCTTCCCCGTTGCGGCGTTGATTGCGAAGATTTCTTCAAAACTCTGGGCATAGACCAGTCCATTCGGCCCCTTGTACAAACTGTACATTTGATAAGGGCTCTTATCGGTGAGGGACCATTTCATTTCATACTCGGCAGCATTTTTTAAAATGATATTGTGGCTCTGGTCGTTCTTCACAGACAGCTTCCGGGTCACATCCAACGGATTCTTGACTACGGCAGCGCCCATTGTAAAGATCATAATTAAACCCAGCAGTCCTAATGTGACTATTCCCTTTTTCATCCAGCACCCCTAATATGGTTAAATATTGAAATCATCCCTATTATAAATGGTCTATCTGGCAATCTCATTTATTTTTATACTTGCAAAAAAATATAAAGGACCCCATCAGTCCTGAAACCCGGATAATAGGTGTCACGTACATAGAAGCTGCCACTAAATAAAAGGTTGCTTAAGAGCGCAGTCCATCCGTCTTGGGAGGCGTGCATTTGCTCATCAAAAAAGGCAGGGCCCCGGTTTTCTGAAGGCCTTGCCTTTCCTATATTGCCATCCAGTCACATTATTCAATCATGCTCTTTGTTGCCTGATACATCTTTGCTGTGTACTCGTCCACATCATCCCGGGACATACGCAAGCGCTCCACAGAAGTGCCGTATCCGATCTCCTGTTTTCCCTCTTCCAAGCCTTTAAAAATCCCATCTGCGAAGGCATCCAAAGGCTCTCCGTGCGTATGCAGTCCCGCGCCGCCCAATTCCGTATTCACTGCCGGAGGAGCCACTTCGATGACTTCTACAGATGTCTCGGACAGCTGGTGTCTCAGGCTCATCGTAAAGGAGTGCAGCGCCGCTTTGGTTGCGGAATAGATCGGAGCAATGGCAAACGGGGTAAAAGCGAGACCGGAGGTCACGTTGATAATCGCGGCCTGCTCTTTTTCTGCAAAAAATGGAGCAAACAGCAGAGAGAGATGGAAAGGCGCGTCAAGGTTAGTGTTGATTTCTTGATTGAAGTAACTCCAATTATGCTTGGCGTCCGCTTGCAGCACATTGAACCGTTGCTGAGTTCCGGCATTTTTCACTAGCACATTGACTTCCGGATAGTTTGCGGTAACCCAATCAAACAAGGCTATGCGCTCGGACTCCACATTCAAGTCACATACACGGGTAATCAGGCCGGGGAATTTGTCCTGCGCATTTCGAAGCACATCTTCACGCCGTCCACAGACAATCACTTGATTCCCCGCCTGTATAAACCGCTCGGCAAAAGCCAGCCCAATTCCGGTACTCCCGCCAGTAATGAGTATAGTGTTTCCTGACAGCTTCATGAGTCTTCCTCTTTTCTATGATCTATTTTTTCTGCAAACGCGTGAGATACCGCTCAATTTTCACATCAATGCCTTGCAAGGCGTCTGTCATGGACGCAATCTCATCCAGCACCGCCTGCTTGTGCTTCGTCATCATGTCCAGCCGGAGCTCCGTGGTGCTCTCCCCTTCAATGACCCAAGCTATATATTGCCTGATATCGTGGATGGGCATGTGTGTCTGCTTCAAGCGAAGCACCGTTTCAAGCAGCGCCATCTGCATTTCCGAGAATAACCGTCTGCCGGCGGCATCGCGCTCCATCAGCGGCAACAAGCCTTGCTTCTCATAATACCTCAACGTGGATTCCGGAATATGATAGGCGGCCGCAGCCTCCCCGATCGTTACATATTTCATTTTGAAGGCCTCCAAATTGATCTTTCATGTCGACAGGTTTAGCATACGGCTTAAACCATGGTTTAAGTCAACAGGATAATAAAAATTACAGGTAAAAAGGCTATTTCGGAAACCTTAAAAATCTGGGCATTGCTCCCCTTAGCCGTCGACTAGAATTTCTATCATCATCGCGGAGCCAGCCTTGAACCCACACACAAACGCAGCTGTCATCTCCATCCCCTGTGCTTGAGAATACAGCTCCAATAAAGACTCCAGCTCCTCAAACTCCCCTGCGGTCAGTTTCTGCTTCCAAACCTCTAGAGATTCGGTAATTTGTCTGTTGATCGGACGATAATTGGGGTCCTTGGAGATAATGTCCTCGTTAGGGAATAAGCTGCCGTGGTATAGGGATTCGAGAATGCTGGGCATGGGAAGGCCTCCTTTTTAAGATTCAGGATTGAAATGATATAATTCAGCGTAGCATATTTGCAAAGTGTATGTGGTACGCTTGTGCGTAATCTGCGAGTTCTAAGTTACGATATCAACAGAAAAAGACCTGGATCCATGTAATTACATAGACACAAGCCTTGAACCTATCTTCTTTGGTGCTGTAAACAAAAACAGAAGTCCGCTGGGGTCACTATAGTGCTGGTTCTTCAATTAATCAACGAATCGTTTCAACTTTATAGATCTAATCTCTTCTTCACTCAGACCAGTCGCTTTAGCGACAGCCACATAATCCATTCCCATCGCCAGCAAATTCCGTGCGACTTGTAGCTTACCCTCAATAATACCCGCAGACTTCGCCCCTTCAATCATAGAGGCTTCATCATGCAAGTACTTCTGTCTGGCCTCATACAACCGTCTGGCATCCGAATCCTGACTCAAATATTGCAGGGTATCCATCGCTTTTTCCAAACCCGGTTTATTCATCTTCAGCACCTCCCAATGTGATGTATCGGCACCTTTCAGAAACAACAGCCCATTGATCAATCCGCCCCCAGATGGAACACTGTGTTCATCCAGTTTCGGTAACTCCAAGAAATGCACCTCTATGTCGTCAATCAAGGATATCCCGGTCCGGTCTTCCCGCAGATGAAACACGTTATGGTACTGATCGTTCTTCAGAAATCCTTTATTAGTATATCATTTTCCAAGGGTCCTGAACCTTGCGAGGATGCGAAAAACCAACAAGCTTTTAACCACATATATAGTCCAAAGCAGCCGCTAACATAAAAAAAGACACCGATTAAGGTGTCTTCACGGTTACTCCAACACTCTCTAATCCAACTCCATATAATACAAATTCGCAGTACTATCCTTTGTAATGGTATGCGCGCCCGCAGCAAGGGAGACAGTGGCAATACCATTCGTTATGGGATAACTTGTTCCATCTACCTTGATTTTGGTTCCTTCTGAGTTGAACACAAGGGTTAGGGTTGCAGCTTTGGCAGCGGTGAACTGAATGCTGGTTGCGCTCTCGATTTTCAGACATTGGGTTAGGGTCAGACCGTTATATACCACAGTCCCCTTAGTCGTTGAGAGATTCCCTTGGATATTGAAGAAGCTGCTTGTTGTCCCGTCTGTGGTAAAGTTATGAACAGTTGCACCCGCTGTCGGCACCGGGGTTTCCGTTGGCACTGGAGTTGCCGTTGGCGCAGAAGTCGCTGTTGGCATAGGTGTTGCCGTTGGCGCAGATGTCGCTGTTGGCGTAGGTGTTGCTGTCGGAGTCGGGCTCGTCGGGTTTGAATCGCCTCCTACAGATACAAGCCCCGATGTGTAGCTTCTGATCGCGGACATCAGCGCGGGATTAAGCGCATACGACGCGTCATCCACGGAATCATTAAATGCCCAAGTGAAGTCTCCGCCATTCAAGCGTCCGGCTTCTGCCGTAACAATCTGTTCAACAGCGCTTACGCTATCGATGTCAGATGCGCTTACACCTGTATCGACGCGCGCATCGAAGTTGTTATAAGCTGTTCCACCGACTAGAGCTTTGTATGAGCTTGGGACGGTTTCACTTCTCGATGAGGCTAAGTATGCATCAAATGAGGTTGCATTAGCCGGAGCTGTTCCGGCATTGGAGTTGGCGTAAATAAGACTTGCCGCATCCACAACAGTATTGTTGTAGGCTTTAATCATACCTCCGTTTTCGCCTGAGAACGTACCCTCCTCCCCTAGAATATCAGTACCTTGTAAGGAAATCATCATTGGATATTTTGCATGTCTGAAAACATTGGACTCTACAAAAGCTGAAGCTCCTGTGGTAACCCCGACACCATATTTGGAGACTCCATCATAAAAGTTATTATATACATGAACAGAGGCCACTCTGATACGCGGATGACGGGAGTCTGAATGATCAAACCAGTTATGGTGTAAGGTGACAAAAAACTCTGCCGACTCGCTTAAACCGACTAGAGAAGCTTTTCCGGAATCCCAGTAGTGGTTGTACGAGATTGTAATGTACGTTGATCCTTTTTTAAGGTCGGTGGAACCATCACCTTTGGCTTGGTCCGCATCGCTTCCTGCAGATCCATAGAAAATATCATTATTATGCACCCATACATTAACATTGCCCGTATCCATTGAAATGCCATCGTCAGGGAATAACATCACCCCCAGGTTTCTTACTTCCACATTACCAACATATCTAAGCAGCATTCCCCAACCATAGGCGTAAGCATCGTCCCCGATCCCTTCGATCGTAATATTCATTTCCGAATAATTATTTTTACCTTTGACTTCAAGATATCCACCGCTGTTAAGTTGTCCACTCAGGTCAGCAGCTGTAACCTTTCCGATCATTCGGATGGCAAGTGGCGTTGTATCATAGCCTTTTTGTCTCAGTGTCAAAATCCCCCCAAGACCAACACCCGTTTGTACAGCGCCTGAGCTGTTGATTTTTACAGGAAGCGTAACGGTCTGTGCATTCTGTGAGGTGATATACAGCACTTGCGCACCATTCTTCAAGGTTCCATTCTCATTATAAGCACCTGAACCCGTGCCATAGGGTGAGTTTGCCGAAAAAGCAAATCCAGACCGGTCATATGACGTTACAGACAGCGTACCTGAGACAGCACTTGCTGTTGAACCGCCTGACAGTGTTGCTTCAATCTTCATTACATAGGCTCCAGCTGCAAGTCCTACAGCATCAGCTCTCCAATAGGAAGTGTATTTTCGGATCAATTCATTATTAATTTGTTGATACCCAGAATCTGCTGCACTTGCAGCTTTAATATATACGTTATACCCCGTTGCATTGCTAACAGGCGACCATTCCACATAGGCCGTTTCATTCCCGGCTCCACTGCCCGTTATCGTAAGACCCTCAGCGTGTACTACCGTACTTGACCATCCACCAGCGATTAAAGATAGTGCCAGCGAAAATAACAAAACTATGCTGGATACCTTTGCAGCTCTTTTTTTCACTTTGTTCCCTCCCAATGTGAATTTGTTGCAGACGCCAATGAAACCGTTCGCAAATAGTTGTAAAGCTCCTTTATCCTCCTCCTTCTCACAGCGTCTTGTCTTTCATTCCAGCTGGTCTGGACCGTTGAGCTGAGGTTTGCCGATTTCTCAAATTCAGCTGCTCGATATTACAGGGGCTTGGGCGAAAGCCTCTCTATGTATGGAAGGAGGTAGTTCCTTTAGCCACTGTATTCTTTGAAAAAGGTACAAATATTTGAAACTCTAACGTCCACAGCATATCAAGCGTGAAAGCGGTTCCGAAACAATCATTTGCTCATATTAGAGCGCATCCTGCAGTATTCTGGGTTAATGATTATAGAGCAGTGAGATGATACATCGTAGGTCCACGGCATATCTTCGCTGAAGAACGACTGGGTAGTAGGGTACGGAGGCTTGGCTGGGGACGTGCAAAACAAAAAAAAGCACCCCTCAAGGTGTCTTCTACTTTACTATATATCGAGCCGAGTGGAATCGAGCTCTGTCCAAAGATAACGGCACATAAGTTTCTACGAGCCCAGTTTTGCTGCCCACGCCTCTCCTAATGAAAAAAAGGGGGTGTCCCTAAGCCGTTCTATGGCTTTTGGGGAACCCCACCTCTGAATAAGTGTAAATACATTGGCCCTTACTTACTGAAGATTAAAGTAAAAGAAAGAGTTATCATAGTCGTCCTTGTTATTAAGCTGAATGGTTAGGTAGTTTGTCGAACCCTTAGTTACAGGTACAATTACAAGGCCTTCTGCAGTGTAGTTGTAAGTTTGACCCGATAAAAGTTTTTTACCATCCGTTGCCTGATCGAGAGCATCATCCAGGGAACCAGTGAAACCATAATCTGTTACCCCAATAATACTGTTTCCGTCTGAAGTTTTCGAACCCCAAAGCTCTGGTATTAAGGCAACCGAAACGTAAGTGTTTTCGTGGTTATCATCTGAGATGAGCTTACCGTTCTTCAGAACGATTTTTACCTTCGCCAATTTGTATTCAATCAAGGAGTTTGCTTCTGGTTCTCTGAAACCAAGGGCTGCAATTTCACTTCTTGTGACTGACTTTACCGAGGTTACTGAAACCGTATAGTTCCCGGTGTACGCAAGACCGTCATAACTGTAGGGATCATCAAATGAAACAGACTTGCCAACTGGAATTGCAGAACCAAAGGTTTTACCATTGCTAGTCGATGGTGTTGATGGAGTTGATGGAGTTGCCGGTGCAGATGTGGCTGCTGGAGCCGATGTCGCTGCCGGTGCAGATGTCGCTGCTGGTGCAGATGCCGTAACATCATTGTAAGGAACACCACTATCACCTGAACTATTAATAGTAATAGTTGAAGAATTTGCATCAAAATCAACTTCTGCTCCAAGGGCTTCTGAAACTGCTCTTAAGGGAACATATGTAGATCCGCTATATACCAAAGCGGATAAGTTATTACCAGACTGATCTTTTGGAGTCCACTTTGAACCATCAAGAACAAACTTTATGTTGTGGTTTAACTTCGCTTTAATCGCTTCAATACCAGTTCCTGCAAATGCCCCTACTGAGCCAAACAGCAGACTTGAAACTACAATTGTTGAAACAAAAACAGATTTCCTCATTTTAACCATCTTCATCCTCAAAATCCCCCTACAAATTTATTTGATGTTGCATGCACTACCATACTCCTACAATATCTTTCTCTTATTTCGCTCAACAGACTTTAGAATGTGACAAAATGTCTGCATGAAAAATAGAACTTGATTTACATTATTTTACACGGTATAATTAATAATTATATAACTTCATCAGTAAATCTGTCTATTATGTATATCACTGATTATTATAGTCTGAGCCTTACGTTCAGCCTGTCCTCTTAGACACCTTGTCTTAAGGTAATAGCTAATGTCTACTGCCTTCACCATTCGGTATTTCAACCCTAAAGATAGCACCCGTACTGGGTGCACACAAAAAAGCGGCCATTACAGGCCGCTTTTTCGATACTAGATATGGATACAAATTCACTAATCTACCGTTTAGACCCCAGCACAGATGAATCCTGATTTCGACCGTAAGCTACTGAGAATATGATTCCACCAAGAATCACAGCCGTGATAAACACCAGCATCAAATTACTATATAGAAATGCGGCAGTGTCAGTTACAGTCGGGAGGAGCGGGAATTTCAGCCAAGACATCGTCAACAAACCTCCTGCATAGCTAACCCCGATCCCTTCAGCTAAGAAGCAGGCGAAGTTCAGAAAACTCATACCGGAGCCTGATTCATCGGAACTCAGCGCTTCCGCAACACTGGTGGACACGACGGTTTTTACAAACGAAAGCCCGCCAAATGTCAGAACCATTGTTATAGAAATAAGCCATGGCGTCCGGTCGGCAAACAACGAAATGCTCAGGAAACTTGCGATAATCATTAACAACCCTACTAGCATCGTGAAAAAACATCCCCGCTTATCGACCAGTATGCCACTAAGGAATCCGAACAATAACACGCTGATGGTCCCGGGAAAGAGAACGGCGCTTCCAATGAGACTTGTCGGCATATGGTACACATCTTTCATCATGTAAGGGACCGTTGAAATATAACCAGCCACCGTTCCTAACAATACGCCTCCCGAAAGCACCCCAGCCAAAAACTTTTTCCGTCTAAACAAGGAGGGTTCGATGAAAGGTTGCTTCGCACGCCGAATACGCTGCAGGAATCCGAAGAAACACAGAACGCTTATAGCGAGGTATCCCCACTGGTACACGGATGTGAATAGCATGAACATTAAAATTCCGATGGATAGCAAACTAGCTCCCAGAACATCAAACTTCCCTTTGTTCGAAGGTTCATCTGGCAGCACATGAAGAAAAAATGGAAGTGTGAGCAGTGTCATCATCGGTAGTATAAATAAGTAAGACCAATGGATATAATCAGAAATGACCCCTCCAACCGCAGGTCCGATTCCTTCACTAAAGGCTACCATGGAGCCAATCATCCCAAACGCTTTTCCTTTATTTTTCGGCTCGATATAGCGGGCTACAAAAACCATGATCAGCGCTGGAACCGCCGATGCTCCTGCTCCTTGAACAAAGCGTGCAATTAATACGACAAGAAACCACTTATGAAATACCATACCGGTCAAAGATCCCGCAAAGTATGTTAACAGGCCGGACAAAAGCAGTTTTTTGGTACCGTACAAATCCGAGATTTTCCCATACAAAGCCGATCCTACAGCAAATGAGATCATAAAGCTTGTATTTACCCAATTCGCCGCTGAAGGTCTAATGCCAAATTGTCTGGCGATATCCGGCAAAGAAACATTAAATACTGTCTCGTTGAACACGCTGAAAAAAGCAAGGATGCTAAGCCAAACCATCGATTTCGAAACGCCGCTTGAATTTAATTTTGTCACCTGGGGTTCCCCCTCTAGAATCAAGGGAAATCGCGCAGTTTACAGGGCCAATGATGCGGGTTCCCCTAACTTTTGTGCCCTCTTTTGCTTATATACCTCATGGTGATGCCTCCCTTTCATAATTTCCTGCAGTGTAGCATGTATAACCATTTTCGAATAGATAAAAAACAATTAAAACATTATCCAACTGATGGGAACGGTAAGGTAATGCTAACGCTAATCTAATCATTTATGGGGAATCTCCGTCACAACCTCCGGTTAATTCCCTTATTTGCAGTGACAGAATTGGAAACCTCTATTCATTCATAAAAAATCCATTAAACCGGACAGATGAACAATCCTTTCCCTACCTCAGGAATAAAATACCATATCAACAAAAAGGGGTGAGGGATATCACAACGTTTAGGGCTTTCTTGAGAGGAAGAAGCGAGGTGCCTCCTGTAAGGACAGTTTCTACAGGAAATATTGTTTTTCAACTTAACCGTGCGGGTGATAAAATATTGTTCAGACTCGTTATCCGAAATATAAACCGGGTAACACAAGCTCATATTCATCTTGGGCGAAGAGGTGAAAACGGTCCTGTAGTCGCCTTTCTATTCGGTCCGTCGAAATTTGGGATTTCTGTAAGACAGGGAGTTATTCGAGGAACGCTGACCCGCAATGATTTAGTCGGCCCTCTAAATGGAAAGACGATCCGCGATCTGGTCCGTGAGTTTGAAAGAGGCAATGCTTATGTGAATGTCCACACCATACAAAATCCAAATGGAGAAATCCGCGGCCAGGTTTTTTCGTAAATCGTACATGACTAATAACGTAACGCAGAAAGTGCCTTTACGCAGGTTGCAAAACCAACCCGCTCTCCACATGCAGATGAGCACCGATCCAGTGGATTGATGCTCTTTTTTGGTATGGAGCCGTAGGGTGGACATGCAGAGCCAAAACTGAAATGTCATATCTCTAAGTTCAGTTTTGTCCTCAGTATCCATATAAGCTCCTTTGCAGACTCAATGGCTTGTTCCAATGAATAGACTAACCGATCTGTCACTGAAATAATATCTTCATGCTCCTCTGGTGTGTCGAGCACTTTCTTAATATTAAGATTAGTCCACCTCATGTTCTCTGCCTGATTCATCAACCGGAGAATTGCACTTATCGAATAATGTGCCGTCCTTAAGGTCCGAATCATTTTCAACCGTCTTATTTCATTTTCTGTATATGCCCGGGACCCATCGGTATGTCTATGGACCGTTATTAACCCATTGCGTTCCCAATTTCGAATAACTTCAGTTGAGAGGTCCAGAATCAGAGCAGCCTCTTTGCGTGTATAAGTTCGAGCTGGTGTAGATTTTATTCCGCACACCCACTGCTCCGACAGTTCAATAGCTTCTAGCGCCCGGTCATATTCTTTTTCCAGATGGGACAAATAGGCCTGTGCATATTCTAGTGCTTGAGTAAAATCGGCTTTGCCGCTAGCTTCAACTATGGCTCTAGCCTTTGCCCGAATGAGTCCTTGAACAATTTCACAACGAAAAGCGGTTCTAGCTATTTTTAGTTGAAATAAATGCAAGTCGGAATACATGCGGTAGCCATTCACACCTCTCGGAACAGCTGAGATATATCCCCATTCTTCATAAATCCGCACAGTGTTGGGATGTACCCCAACCATTGCTGCAATTTCTTTGGTCCGGTACATCACTCAACCCTACTTCCACTTAAAAAATTTGAATGCCCCAATCAGGCTGACCCCAGTAACAATGCCCAATATCAAAAACGGCACCGTCATCCCCTCTGTTTCTCTACCTGTACTTACCAGCTTTAATAAATGAATCCCATGTGACAAGGGTAAGATATCCATGATCCATTGAACGAAGCGTGGCATCACTTCATATGGAATGGTCGCACCTGAGAACAACAACATCGTAAAGTACGCAATAGAACTCCACATATTAGCTGCCTTTTGATCAGGTACGACACTGCCAATAAAAGTGCCAATACTGTACATGGCTAAGACAACAAAGGCATATACGCTCAAAAATATAAACCAGGAGCCTGCTATTTGATAATCAAACAATAAATAATACACGAGAGTAACACCCATAAATGAAACAAGGGCAGAGGAAAGCTGAATTATACCTTGGGCGAATAAAATCTGTAAAGGTGATACCGGCGTCACCTGGAATCGTTTCAGAATGCCCCGGTGCCGGTAATCAGCAATGGTTAATGGCAGACCCATTACACCCGTTGCAAGCACACCAATCGTTATAACGGCTGCGTAAGATAATTCAAAATCAGATGAACCAGCCGAAGCATCTCTACTAAGCACATAACCAAACAAGGCCGCCAAAATGACCGGAAAGCATATACCGAAAATTAGAATATCAATGCCTTTCCATACCAGCTTACCTTCTATTTTCAGGAGCGTAAACATTGTACTCATCCCCAGTCCTCCTCGCCGGCAAAATGTAAATATGCGTCTTCAAGCGTTGTTTTCCCGCTAGCCACTAACGCTTCCTGAATGGTTCCATGAAAGACGGTTTGACCCTCACGCAGAATTAATATCTCATCACATAACGCTTCAACCTCATCCATGTAATGTGATGTTAAAACAATCGCCAAACCCTTTTCTTTTCTTGTTACGAGCTGTTTCCACAGCATACGACGAGCCTTTGTATCAAGCCCTGTTGTCAGTTCATCTAAAAACACAAGTTTCGGTTCAGGAATTAAGGCGAGGAGTACGGCCAGCCGCTGACGCTCCCCGCCAGAAAGTAATTTAACTGGTTGCTGTTCCTTATCTGCCAACCCAAAGGTTTGTAGTAAAGCAGGTAAGTCCGCCGTTTGTTTATACAGTGATCTCCACTGTTCGCATGCGTCGGAAACGGTTAGTTTATCCTGGAAATGGGTTTCTTGAAACTGCACCCCTACCTGTTCAAATATCTCCTTCCGATTGCGTATTGGTGATTTACCCACGATAACAAGCTCATCATAAGTACTCTTTTCAATTCCAAGCACTGCAGCAATGGTTGAAGACTTTCCTGCCCCGTTCGCCCCTAGTAATCCAAAGGCCTGCCCCGGCTTTACTTCAAAGCTAATGAGATCGACAGCCTTTTTCTGACCGTATGTAACCGTCAAATTCCCAACCTTTAATACCATGTTCTAACCTCCTAAATAAATCTTAGGACGTCAGTATAACAAATGATCTATAGGGTGGTGTCTTACTGGAGGGTTTGATAGCTATCGTGAAATTGATTTTCTTAACCTAGGCGCTGCCTATCGAACCGATGATGTCATAATCCTTGAAAGCGATGACAATTCCGTACATTGGAAAATAGTTGAATACGATCATCCATGCCACGCCAAGCAAGGCCATGACCTGCAAATAACGTTGTCTGTACATTCTGCGCAGGATTCCCCGTCTTTTCTGGTTTATTTCGGGGTCCGCTGCAGCCTCCACTCCAACCTTCATCCCAACCACACCCTCCTGTTTGATTTATTTAACTTCCAGCTGTAACCCCATTGTAGAGCAAGCAGGAATTCGACATAAGGCGTCATATTTTACGTTTGGTTTCTATTTTTGGACGTTTAGAAGAACAAAACGGATACGCCGTCCTTGTCTGAATAGATTTCAGTTTAGCGTTGTCTGGAGAACTTTTTGAATTCTTCGGAAATTTCAAGTGGAAAAAGGTTAACTAATTCTGCCGGTTTTGCACCTAACGGAGTAATATCGCTTAATTAAGTTCCCTTTTTCCACTTCATTCTTACAATTGTTGATTTGTGGGAGAAATAAGCTCCCTTTTTCCAACTAGCACGGCTCACCTGCTTTATCGCAAGCGCCAGTTGGAAGAAGGCTATCGAATCCGGCTGATTTCAACCCGTTTGAGTGTATTTGCTGAATTCGTGCCTACTTATCCCCAAGTTTATGCACATTTTATCCACAATAAATTGAAATTATAATTTCCTAAACAATAAAAAAAGACACCGGTTAAGGTGTCTCTGCTGAACCTCCATATTGGAACCAGCCACGTCTATTTTTTATTCTTGATCCTTGGCTTCCAGCATCCTGAGCAGAACCGTGACCGTTTCCGCTCTCGTCGCGGCATTTTTCGGGAAGAAGCTGTTGTTGCCCTTCCCCTGCATGATCCCTAGCTTCTTCATCTCGGCTGCTGCTCCAACAGCCCAGGCCGGTATGTCGCGGTCATCCTCGAATCCGGCGGAACGGGCATCGGGTACGAGGTTTAATGCTCTCGCCAGCATTACGGCCATTTCCGATCTCGTCAAGGGCGCATCTGGACGGAAGTTACTGTTCTTATCGCCCTGGATAAGACCCAAGCTTACGGCTCGCGCAACGGCTGCCTTGGCCCACTGCCCGATCCGGTCCGCGTCCTTGAAGGACAGGACTGCTTCTTCGTTCTGAAGCTTCAGCGCTTTCGCCAGCATCACTGCGAATTCAGCGCGCGTCACCGTGCGATCGGGCCGGAACGAACCGTCCGGATAACCTGTGATCATTCCCCTCTTTTCTGCTTCCAGGATATTGGCTTCGGCCCAATGACCGCCAATATCCGCGAAGGCATGGCCGGGTACCGGAACTTTCGGCGTGTCCGGACCACCGTTTGGATTATCCTTCGGATCAACGGGGGTTACCGGCGGGATCACGGGAGCTCCTCCTCCCGAATTGCCTCCGCTTCCTCCGCTTCCGCCGTTTGAACGCTCGCTTACGGAAACGTTTATTTTGCCCGTAACGGACGGATTCGCGGTCAAGACGGCCGTAATCGTTACTTCTCCGGCAGCGGATGGCGCCGTAAATACCATGCTGAACCGGCCATTCGCATCCGTTACTGCTTTAGCAGTTTTAAAGCTGCCCGACGAAGCCGCGACTTCGGCCTCCACGCCGGAGACCGGGAGATTGTCGCCGTCGTAGACGATTCCCGCAATGGACACATCATCTCCGGACGTCACAGCAGACGGCGTCGCCTGGAGTTCGATTAGAACGGGTACTTGTGCGGCCTTAATTACGGAAATGGTAATCGTATCCGTCACGGCCGGACTCGCGGCCAAGACCGCTGTAATCATCACTTCTCCGGCAGTGGACGGCGCTGTAAAGACCGTGCTGAACCGGCCGTTCGCATCCGTTACAACTTTAGCAGTTTTGATGCTGCCTGACGAAGCCGCGATTTCGGCCTCCACGCCCGGGACCGGAAGATCGTCGCTGTCGTAGACGACTCCCGTTACGGACACGTTGCCTCCGACCGTCACGGAAGACGGTGCCTCCTGGAGCTCGATCCGGGCGGGCACTTGTACGACCCCATCTACGTAAACGGCAGTCGTCCCTCTCACGGACGGATTCGCGGTCAAGGCTGCCGTAATCGTCACTTTTCCGGCAGCGGACGGCGCTGTAAAGACCGTGCTGAATCGGCCGTTCGCATCCGTAACCGCCCTGGCGTCATTGACGCTGCCCGATGCAGCCGTGATTCCAACCTCCACGCCGGATACCGGTAGATCGTCGCTGTCGTAGACGGCTCCCGTAACGGATACTTTATCTCCGGATGTCACGGTAGACGGCGTTGCTTCAAGTTCGATTCGAGCAGGCACTTGTACGTCCTGGTTCACGGACACGGTAACCGTATCCGTCACGGACGGACTTGCAGGGAGGACGACTGCGATCGTCACCTCTCCGGCTGCGGACGGCGCTGTAAAGACCGTGCTGAACCGGCCGTTCGCATCCGTTACTGCTTTAGCAGTTTCGATGCTGCCCGAAGCAGCCGCTATTTCGACCTCCACGCCGGGGACCGGAAGATCGTCGCCGTCGTAGACGGCTCCCGTAACGGACGCTTTGCCTTGGGCCGCCACGGAAGACGGTGTTGCCTCCAGTTCAATCCGGGCGGGAACCCTTTGTACGTTCTCTGTACCGTACACTTTAAATTCCCAGAGCGAGTAGCCGTACGTGGTCGCTCTTTTCGTGCCATACATCCGAACGTATCTTGCATTCACCGGTTCGAAGGAGATATCGTCGATTTCTCCGTCTCCGGTTGCGGTGCTGTATACGGTTGTCCAGTCCGCCGTGTTGTCGGAAACCTGGATTTGGTACTCCTTCCCATACGCACTTTCCCAATGCAGCATGACCTTCGCGATGGGCTGGCTGGAGCCAAGATCGACGTAAATCCACTGCGGATCGGCATAGTTAGATCCCCAGCGGGTCGTCAATGACCCATCGGCCGCATTTCCTGGCGACACGTCGGCGGCTCTGGCCGAACTTGCCGTTACCGGCTTGCCTTCGGCGAGATTGGGTGCCACCGCTTCAAATACGTTAAATTCAGCAAGCGAGTAGCCGTCTCCGGTACCCTGCTGAACGCCCTGCATCCGGACGAACCTGGCACTGACCTTACTAAAAGAAATGTCGTCGATTCCGCCATCCCCCATCGAAGTTGTATAAACGTCCGTCCAGGTGACAGCATCGTCCGATACTTGAATTTTATAGCTTTTCCCGTACGCCTTCTCCCAATTTAGCCTAACTTTATTGATTGTATATTGATTTTGCAGGTCAACATAAATCCATTCGTTGTCTGAAGCGCTTGAACTCCAATAGGAGCTTCTGTATAGATCCGTAGCATTCGAGGCAAATTGCTTGCCTTGGCTGGAGGAAGCGGTCGCTCCTTTACTGTAAGCGAGATCGAACCCGCTGTCGTCGATGGAGGTTCCCTCGTTTAGGGTCATGCTTCGGCCGGTAAACGTATCCTTGCCGAGTCTATAGGTTGTCGTGGCTTTGTCTCCGTTCCGGTTCAGCGTTACGTTCACTGTAATCCCCGGTGTTTCGGGATTAGCGACCGAGATGCGGACAGGTGTCACGGATTCGTCAATGATCACCATGGACGGATTATCAACGGTGACCGTCAAGCCGTCTCTTACCGTCACCGTCCCGGGCTGATAGAACAGCAATTCCGCAATGCCAAGAGAATTATGCCGGACCGCCTGAACCGACGGTGTATTCGAAAGAATACTGATCGGGCTCGCGCTCGCGTAGCTGCCGACCTCTTCGGGGGTTTTGTTCGGTAATACGATGTACTGATAGGAAGCGTCAGTCGGTTTCACGCCATGATCGAGCCAAATCGAAAAAATCGGCTTCGTGATCGGCTCCGTTGAACTTCCCGTGATGACGTCGCTCCATTGACCGGTCTTCGTCTCCCGCTTCACTTGAAAATCCGTCGGATTCGGGAAAACATAGCCGACCTTATCATTATAAGCCCAGCGCCCGTTAGCTTGCTTCGTTCCGTCCGCCAATACCTCGCCGTCTACGAGCACATCGCCTACCGCCAGACTTTGGTTCAATGTCGTGTGGACCGGTGCGGCATTCGTCGAAGCGATGCCTGCGCCCAGCGCCACCATTTCATCATCGAAAAAAAAGTAGCCTTTTTTACCGCTTGTACTCAGCTTGTTAAAATCAAACGCGGTGGCTCCATAACGCTCATTTGTCACGCCGCCTACAAACGTTTTGGGATTGTTGAAATTCCCATCCTTCGTGAGTACGTACGGGGCTGTCGTGCCAGGAACATGAGCCCAGTCCATCAGCGGGTACACGGGTCTGTATTCGTCGCCGGTTCTCTGAATGGCAGTGGCTCCTTGCGGCGTCCAGTACAACAGGTTATATCCGCTGGGATTAATGGTTCTCCATTCGCCGCCTTTGACCGTTTTGGAAGACATCTTGACCGTAATTCCATAATCATTCCGCATGTGGGAGGAGACCAGCGTCTGCCATTGCGTCATATTGTTGGCGTTCAGTCCGTTGCTCGTGCTCGTGCCGAAGCTGCGGATATTGTCAAGAAAACTCGCAAACTCCCCGGCCCGCTTCGGATTGGCCACCTGCATCCACTGCAGCGGATCTTCATAGAAGGTCAAAGCCGCGCTCGCATAATCCGGCCAATCGGGTCCATTCATCCCCATACCCAGATCGGCAACATCACCTCTCACGAGATACCTGGTGCCGTCCAGCAGGTAGGACGATAAGGAATCAATCGCCGCCTCACTGTAAGAGAAAGCGGTATCCGAGGTAATGTACGCCCAGAATGACATATCTCTGGCAAAGCTTCTTCCATAGCCCGTCGTATAATTCGTTTTGCCATGCATGAAAAAAGACATGTCTGACTGGATTCCCGTGACAGTCGTCGTCACATTCGACAGCACGTTAAACGCTTCCACGGCGTTCCGGACGTTCTGGGCATCCTCCAGCAATAAGCCGCGGATCATATAATTTTGATTGTACCAGGACGAGTTGGCTCCATCGACAGTGTGCGGGCTGCTGTCTAACGTGCCGATAATATTGGAAACTTGCGCTTCAGTTAAATAGCCTTCACATAAAAGCGCGATTTTCCCCAACCTTAATTGTTTGCCGATTCCGGTCTCCCACCAGTTGGTTGAAGTCGGCTTTACCGTAAACCAATAGTCCAGCCCCTTTTGAATCCCTCCTAACAGGGTTTCATTATGATAGTATTGACCATTCGGGTCAGCAAACGCCTGAGCCATCGATTGCATCCGGTCTAAGGCAAGGTAGGGCGACCAGGCTCTCCCATTGGCGCTGGAGGTTGTACTCGCGTAATCTACATCCCCCCAGCTTCCATTAGCGTTTTGACTGGATAAGTAAGTGCCAGCCTGGGATTTAAAGGTCCATTCGACCCGGCCGTTCGTTCCGTCGTTTATGATATCTTTGGAGACGTAGAAAGCAACAATCCGGTTTTTCATCAATTTCATTTCAGCGGTCTCTTGAGAAGCGTTTGCCGTCCCGGCAGTACTCGCCGATGCAGGCGAATATAACCATATGGACGATATCATTGAACAAACAATAACAAGACATGTCCACCTCATTACAAACCTTTGCTTCTTGTCAGCCATGCACATGCGCTCCTTTGCTCATCTAAACTTAAATCGTTGTTGACAGCGCTTTCCTTTTTAAGGATTGAAGAAGGCAGTTCACACTGCCTCCAACCTTTTACAAAAGCGTATTATAGATATCCTTTAGCGGTATGTCCGCCACTGCCATCACTTCGTCTGCGGCACCGTAATACATGCGGACCGTCTGATCCAGCAACAGGGCTCCGCACGAGAACACGACCTTGCCGAAAAATCCATTCACCTCATATGCAGCTTCCGGCTCCAATATCGGTACACGGGATCTCGCGATTACCTTGGCTGGGTCCTCCAGATCAAGCAGCACCGCGCCCATGCAATAGCGGTGCTTGCTGTCCGCTCCATGGTACAGCGCCAGCCAGCCGCGTTCGGTTCGAATCGGAACCGCCCCGCCGCCCATACGAGCCGAATCCCAGCCTTGTTCGCTTAGCCCCATAAGGAAGCGATGGTTCCCCCAATGGTCGAGATCAGGGGATTCGGCGATCCACATCTCGGGAGAGCCGAACGATTTCGGCACCGGACGGTGCAAAGCGTAGTATTTGCCGTTAATTTTATCCGGGAATATCATGACGTCCTTATTTTCGGGAGCCAGCATAAGTCCGCGGCGCTTGAATGTCCGGAAATCCCGGGTCTCCGCCAGGCCGGCGCCAACGCCGCGGGCGGAGGCGGAGCTGTAAGTGATATAATAGATGTCTCCGATTTGGGTCACGCGCGGATCTTCAATTCCCCACGCTTCCAGAGCGTGTTCCGGAAACAAGGCCGGCTGCGGCTCGATGTCGAAATGAATGCCGTCTTTGCTTCGCGCCACCCGCAGATGGGATAAGGATGTGAGCATGACCGTACGTCCGTCCCTTGCTATGAAGCGCGAGTCGGAGAAATCATAGCCCGGATCGGTCTTGTCGTAGCGCTCTACAAGTACATCGGTACCCGCTTCATTCAGCCGGGGGACGAGCACTTCGTCCGCCCGGTCCGATATCGGCGCTTCCGCAATGCGCAGTAAAAGGATCGTTTCATCCCCTAACTGCGCAACCCCTGCATTAAACGCACCCAGCACCCGAAAATCGGGGCGGGAGGGGACAACGTCCCGAACCCGTATAACAGGATTTTGCGCGCTGCGTGTTATGTTCATGTGAAATACCTCTTTCAGTATTTTAAATGCTGTTATTTACCGGATGTGACAGCGTCGATTTGCGCCTGAATTTCATCAATTACTTTTTGTCCGCCGAGGCTCTCCATTTTTTTGTCCATCATCTTCTTGCCTTCTTCGGCAGGCACCAGGCCCTGGCTAAGCGGCAGGAAGGTCGAATCATGAAGCGGAGTGATTTTGGCATATTCCGTCTTCACCTTTTCAGCGTTAAAGTTGAAGCCCGCCGTTGGACTAAGTGTGAAATTGGCCGGGTTAGTAGAGAAGTCGAACCACTTCTTGTCATCCTTCATCATCGTGTCCGGCGTGCGGTTCAGCGTTGGCCGCCAGGTCAACACATAACCCGGGAATGAATAGCTGGACAGCACCTTATAGCTCGAATCGCCGACCGGTTCCCAGTCCTTTCCTTGAATACCGTATTCCATCAAGTCGTGGTTTTCCTTAATCGACATCCAATTGGCTACGTCCAGAGCCAGATCAGCATGCTTGGAGGAAGCCGGAATGCACAGGAAATTCCATTGCTGGAAAGCGGTATACGGCTTGGCCTTATCCCCGTTCGGAATGAAAATCTCCAGCTTGTCGCTGCCGTCTTGCAGCATTTCCGAATATTTCAATCCTTCTACACCATCCGCCGCATAATAGGTAGCTGCATATTTGCCCTGCTTGAACAGTGTTTCTGCATTTTGCTCTTGCGCGATATTTTTGGAGATGATGCCGTCCTTATAGTATTTGGTGACGCGTTCATAACCATCGGCAATCATCGGACTTGCCCATTGGCCGGTTACCTTCTTGTCCTTGATGGAATACGCGAACATGTTGACACCGATTTCAAGCACTTCATCCAGCGCCAGATTAGCGGATTCGCTCAGGACAAACGGGAGTTTATCGGCTTTGATGCCGTTAATGACGAAGGGCTTGACATCCTTCTCCTTTTCCTTGACCGTATACAAAAATTTCTCCAAATCGTCAAGGGTTTTCAGCTCGGGAAGTCCGTATTTCTCGCGCAAGTCTTTGCGGATCAGAAGGCCATAGAGCTGGCCCTGGGTAGTGCCCAGCGGAATTCCCATAATTTTTCCGCCGAATTTGTTATATTCCCACATTTCCTCGGGAATGGATGCTTTGAGCTCCGGACGTTCAGCCACTGCGGCATCCAGTTCCATTAAAGAATTGCCCTCGATCATCTGATTCATGGATAACCATGGGGCATCGAGATACATATCGAAATCTTCCCCGGCAGACATCTTCACAGATACCGCATTCCCGTAATCGGACCACGGCAAGAAGTTGATGTTCAAGGCCGCTCCGACGTTGTCCGCTTTCAATTTGTCGTTAACCGCCTGCAGCACAGCGTCAAAGCCAGTCGGTTTATCCCCTGGAAAATAAGCTTTCAACGTCACGATTTCCTTCGCTGCGGGTGCAGCACTTTGCGTATCCGTTCCAGAGCTCCCTTCATTGCCGCCAGTCTTCGTATTGCCGCCGCAGCCCGCCAGCATCAGTGAGGATACCAATACCGCTGTCGTCGTTGTGCCAAACCATTTTTTTAACCTCATTCCGTAACCCTCCCCTGTCTATGGAAAACAATCTATGATTCACCCGGACTAATCCGGTTAATGCCGGAAATGCTTCGTTAACCTTTTACCGCTCCTACCGTTAGACCTTTGACAAAATACTTCTGAAGCAAGGGATACAGCAGGACAATCGGGCCGATCGTCAGCACGGTCGTCGCCATCCGTACGCCATAGGTAGGCGGCGTCACGGCAATGGCTGCTGAGGCGGGAATGAGATTTTTGGCCGCTTCCATATTGGAGACCATCCGGCGCAGAATCAGCTGCAGCGGGAACAACTTCTCATTATCCACGAACATCAGTCCCATAAACCAGTCATTCCAGTAGCTCAGGGCATAGAAGAGGCCGACGGAAGCCAGAATCGGCTTCGAGATCGGAATCATAATTTGAAAGAAAACCCTCATTTCATTCGCCCCGTCTATTCTTGCGGCTTCCTCCAATTCCTCGGGAATGGTGCGGAAGAAACTGACCAGCAAAAAGACGAGGAACGGCTGGCATAACATCGTCAAAATGAGCACCCAGATGGTATTCTGCAAATGCAGCCACTGGCTGACCACAATATAAAATGGAATGATGCCTCCGGAAAAAAGCATAGGCAAGTAGCAAAAAAACAGAAACGGTGTTTGCAGGACATTCCGTTTGTTAGCCAGCGAATAGCCGAGCATTGCCGAAATGCACAACGCGGTTAATGCGCCTACGACAGTGATAAAGATCGTGACCGCATAGCCGTTGAACAGCACATCCGATTGCAAAACCGCCTTATACGCATCCAGCGATAAGGTTTGCGGAAATAAAGTATAGCCGTGTGCAATCAGCTCCTCCTCATCCGTAAAAGAGCCGATAATCATCAGCAGAAAAGGAAACACACAAAATAAGGTAAACAACAAAATGAACGTATGGGCAAATACCGTAAAAGTTCGATCCGCAGCGCTCTGTTTCTGTCTCATAGTTCTTCTCCTAGAATAAAGCAGATTCTTTAGACACCCTTCGGGTTATCCAGTTGGCGGTAATGACGAAGATTAGACCCATTATCGACTGGAACAGGCCAACCGCCGAGGACATGCCGAAGTCATGCAGCTGTCTCATGGAGCGGAAGACGAAGGTATCAATGACATCGGTAGTCGGATACAACGATGAATTGTCTCCAATGATGGCATAGATCATGGCAAAGTCACCATTGAAAATCTTGCCTACAGCCAGCAAAGTCATGATCATGATGGTAGGAACGAGCAGCGGCAGCGTAATGCGCAGCACAATCTGCAGTTTGGAAGCCCCGTCAATCCGGGCAGCCTCGTACAAATCCTCCGATATGCCGGTAATCGCCGCCAGAAAAATAATTGAAAGATAACCGGCTCCTTGCCACACACGGATTACCGTCAGAATGTAGGGCCAAAGCTTGGACTCAAACATCCAGTTGACCGGTTCCAGGCTGAGATATTGCAGCCAGGTGTTGATCATCGGCTCTTCCCCGCCAAATAAGGATTGGACAATCATTCCTACCACAATCCAGGACATAAAATAAGGAAGGAAGATGAGCGACTGTGAAATTCGTTTGAAATACTTATTGCGGATTTCATTGAACATAAGAGCAATCATAACCGCAGCCACCGTAGTAAATACAATGAACAGCATGTTGAGCACCAGCGTATTACGCAGAATGATCCAGAAATCATCCGAAGTAAAAAAATAATCGAAGTTTTTAAAACCGACCCAATCGCTTCCCGTAATGCCTTTGGCAAAATTATAGTCTTTGAAGGCGATTATAATCCCGTATATGGGAAAATAACTGAACACGAGAAAAAACAAGAGCCCCGGCACGGCCATAGCATAAAGAAAAGGATTTTGAACAATATGCTTCAGCTTGGACCGTTTACTTGCGTTAAGTTGGTATTGCATCTTTTTATCTCCCCCCTTTCATCAAGACCGGCAATCGCATCAGCGTCCCGTTATCTATGCCGCTACCTTACCAAGCCCTTGCTGCAACGGCAATTCCGAAAAGCTCCAATTTCTCCTGCAAGCGCAGTTTTACGAACTTCCTAAAAACAACACTATTTCGAAAATAAACGATTCTGAAGACGGAAATGCCCGGTATGCTATAATTAATCTACATTTATGAGCTCGACAGTTATGATTATGGAGGTTCCAGACCAATGAAATTCAGACATCCACTCCTCGCATCGCTGAAGAGGCATCCTACTTATATGAAGCTTATTTTTTATTTTGTCAGTGCAAACGTTCTGGTGCTGGGCATATCTTTTGCGCTGCTCTATTGGCAGTCTTCCAAAACGCTTCTGGGAGAGATCGGCGATCATTCTGAATCCCTGCTGGTAAACAGCGCCCAAAACACGGCGCGGCTGATGGAATGGGCGCTGGAGTTTAGCTTCTCCTCCAGCAATGACAGCACCCTCAAGGTATATGCCCTTTCGGATCAATACAGCGATTTTGAAACTTTCGAGGTATGGAGCCGGCTTATGGACATTAAGAACGCCAATCCGTCTATCGATTCGGTATACCTCATCAACGATTACACGAATACGGTAGTCGATTCCCGACTTGGATTGAATGATGCGGAAGTTTTCTACGATCAGGACATTATTAAGCGCTTACGGAATCCGGTTACAGCGAACCACAGCGTTCTCATTCCAAGAACCTTGTCCCTCCCTCTTACCGGGAATAAGCCCAAAGAGGTGATGACCATCATAAGATTTTACGAAAGAGGCAGTTCCATCTCCGCTTTCGTTATGAATATAGATACTGATAATCTCATGACCCTGCTTCAGAACAATTCGAATTATGCCAACAGATCGGTTGCGGTTCTGAATGATCGGGATGAGAAGGTTTTTAGCAGCACTGCTTTGAATCAGGAACAAATTGCGGAGCTCAGGAGCCACGGGAGTAAGGGCGAAAGCGGATGGAAGCTCTTTCAGCCCCGCACTCAGGGAGAGCAGCTAATGGTTTACACAAGCTCCTCCATCAAAGGAATCCAGGATTGGACCTTTATCGAAACGATCCCGAAGTCTGTCATTTTGGGAAAAATCACTGTTCTTCGCAACACAAGCCTGTTCTTGTTCTTCGCCCTGTTCGTAGCATCCTTGACCGTTATCGTTCTGATTTCCAAACGGGTGTACTCACCTATTCAAGAACTGATTAGCAGAGTGATGCGGCAGCATCAAGCTGAAAAGCCCGGTCTAGGATACAGCACAAATGAACTTGACTACTTATCCAATGTATTTATAGCCCAACGTAATCAGATTAATGAACTGACCGAGCAATGGCGGCTTAATAAATTTTTGGGCAGAGAGAGGTTTTTACGGGATTTTCTGGGGGAGACCTACCATTCAGCAGAGGAAATAGCTTCTCAATTTCAAGAATGGGGAATTGATCTGCCGCAAGATCAGCTGTCGGTGGCCATCTTCCGGATTGACCACTTCTCGGAATTTTCGGAGACCTACCCGGAGAAGGACCGGCGTCTGCTCCGGTTTGCAATGTCCAATATTATTCAAGAGTCGCTGCAATCCTCCAAGCACAAGCTGCAAACGGTGGACATGGGGGACGATCATGTGGCAGTTGTCTTATCCGCTCCATTGTCCGAAGAATATGCCAAGAAGCTGCAAGTATCCCAACAGTTAATAGAGCAGTATCTGTCAGTTGGAACGACCGCCGCTTGGGGCAGGACGCTGCCCAGCCTGACCGACATGCATGAGATCTATATGGAGACGTATGAACTGACGCAGGAACGGTTCCGGTTCGGACACAGAGCGCTTATCGTGAAAGCATGGCTGCCCGACGCGCCCGGAGAACTGTATCATCTGCCTGTGAACAAAGAACGGCAGATCGCTCAGTCTCTTTCCAAGGGGAATGCCGATACGGTTCTGGAAGTCATACGCTCAGCCGTAGTCAAGCTGCGGGGAATGCCCTATTTTGAATGTAAAATGTCGTTGATCACCTTGTTTATGGATATACGCCGGCTCATGCAAGAGCACTCCGGTCAGCCGCTGCCCAGTTCATGGGGGCTGACTTCCATCGAGAAACAGATTATTCAGCAGGAGACGATGGAAAACGTGGTGCCATGGATGGAAGCATTGGTAACCAAGACGCTCGAAGACATTGTGGCTGCCCGCAGTCTGTCCAAAAACGTGGCCCTGATCGAGCAGGCGGACCGGTTCATTGAAGAACAATTAACCGATCCGAACTTGTCCGCCAAAATGCTGGCCGATCATTTGGGATTGTCCGTGAATTATTTCCGCAGCTTGTATAAAGCGGAGACAACCCAGTCCATTACGGACAAGATATCAGAGAAGCGCCTAAACTTCATATGTCAGGAGTTAATTGCCTCCGACTCGCCGATTGAGCCCATCGTCCAAAATTCCGGTTTTTCGTCGCTGAACACTTTTTATTCCATCTTCAAAAAGGTGTATGGAATGACACCGGCCCAATATCGGAAGAAGCATAGAAATGGCGATACCATGGAGAATATATAGACCGGCCAGAAGAACGATCTATAGGATAAAATCGTGGAAATGTCAAAATCCACACCCGCATGCGGTCAACCCAGGATTGCTATCGTGAAATTGATTTTCTTAACTTATGGGGTATAGGGATATGCCTTATGGACTCCAATGGATGATATAGCAGCATCCACGGGCCTGAAAAACGCATAACTCCCTTAATTTTTTGACGGTAAACCGGTTGATAACAATGGATCGGACACTTCGCACAAGCCGTTTTCTCTTCACCGAATTTGCAGTGGGACAGTCTTTTCATAGCGTACTGATTTAAGCTCTGACATTCCTCGCAGAGCTCTTTTTGACGATGTTTTTTCTTACAATATATACGAATCATTTTTGCAACAATATCTTTTTCTTTCCGAATTTTAGGGCCATCGTTCAACTGCTGCTCTGCTTCTGTTCTCATATAGTGAAGCCTCCCTGCTCAATTGCACTTAGATTTCGGTAGTTAATATGTAGGGGATTCGTTGAATGGTAGGGATTTTCCTGCTAAGGAGTATAATCTCTTGAATAGTGTGAAGGAGAGTCGAAAAAAGGCTCCTGGAATGGAACGGATAAATAAGTCTCCGAGCCTTCCCAATTTCACAAATTTTCCAAAAGGACCGCCGAGAAAAGGAAGGTTATGGTTGTTGAGAACAAGAATAGAGTTAAGATTCTAAATTGGGGAAGTGAGTTGATGAGCATGAATGACAAGATGGTAGTTGTCTTAAGAAGACAGTTTGAACCGACAGTAGAAATGTTGAAGAATCTAATCGGTGTATGCCCTGATGATTTCTGGATGGACGCCAAGCAAAAATACTGGAAGCATATATTTCATGCTACAACCAGTATGAAATTTTGGTTTAGGCAGCAGAAGGATGAGGAATTCAAAATACCTGACTTCGGTAAGGATGTAACAGAAGACCTGGATAAGGAGGTGCTCTGACTACCCTACTAAAGAGGAAATGACGAAGTATGTAGAGGATATTTTAAATGTGGCTCATAAGTTTTTTGATGAACTTACTGACAGCAAATTATTGGAACCATGTGTACATACGAAGAAATAACTAAAACTGATGTCATCCTAATGCAGATCCGGCATGTTCAACATCATATAGGTTATTGCAACAGCATATTGAATTCGAATCACCTGGAAGCAGCAAAGTGGCTGTGATAGCGTTAGTGATTGAAATTAGCTTTTTTGTTTTTTCATTACTTTGTTTTTGAGTCTTTTTATGGAGCCGAGGCGTGGACATGCAGAGCCACAATTCGGCGTGGGTTGCTGCTGGAATTGTACGAGATAGCCGTTTAGTACACGTTAGTTTTCAGTTGCATTTCTCCAGTATCATCACAGAACCCGCTTGTTTCAAGAAGTTAAAACCAAGTATTCCGTTGATCTCCATGCCATAATCCATGTTTCCAAAATTCTGTTATATTCATCTTGGCCCTCTGATCCCCACATATCGTTTTCGTGCCACAACCTCAGGACGGGAGGTGTGAAAAAAACAATATTCTCTGTGAGGGTCTTCCTGGTGCAACTCACTGTACCGCTTCAAAGCTTTGGTAGAGTCTTCGTAGGAATCAATCACGGACATCTCTTCAATAAAACGCTGGCCTTCTTTAGAATAAGCCTTGGTCGCCTCAAGAACGACCCATTCATTAGGAAAACGCTCCTGAACTTCATCCCATCGCATCTTGGACACCTCCGGTTAAATAATTACTATTATTATAGCATATCGGGTATTAACTTCTAAACCAGAGTCAGACCTCCGCCTGATCTTTGGAGCTCTTTTATGAAGGTAGTTTGAACCAGATTAATCTTGCAATAAAAAGGCACAAAACGAAAAAAGACACCGGATAAGGTGTCTTCTACTTTACTCCATATGGAGCCGAGGAGGAGTCGAACTGCTGTCCGAAGATAACGGCACATAAGTTTCTACGAGTGTAGTTACAGTTTTGATGTCAAATTGACTAATATCCAGAGACAATCGCTTCAGACCAGGCAGGTACATTCTCCACACAATAAACCATGTTGTTATGCTTTATTTCTGCAACAATTGTAGGTTCATAAGTATTATCAATGATAATAACTTGATCTGCAATGGCCAAAGCTGGCGTTAGATTCTGTAAAGATTGGCCGTACCTCCAACGGATATCTTCTTCAGCAATCCAATGCCCCCCCTGCTCCACACGTGAGGCAACACGATCTATATGCATTTGCACATCCTGAAGCCCAATATAATACATTACAATCTCATAGCCGTTTTCTTTAGCAATTTGCATATGCTTCAGCACAAATGTACCTGACAACGTTGTTTCGATAGCAAAAGGTTGAGCTTGTTTAATGAGCGAGCGAATTCTTTTCACTGCTTCTCTTCCGGCAGAGAGGTCGGCACCTCTCGGGTTATCCGGCTTTAGTTCCCGGGCTATTTGATCAGGATCAACCAATTCACCTAACCAGCTCTTCATCTGCATGCTGAGCGTACTTTTTCCAGCCCCGTTAGTACCGGCAAATACCGTCATTACGGGTCTTGTCTCAATCATGGTAGGCAAACTCTTGTCTCTTGCCGGCCGAGTCATAAACAATTTCGAACTTATTGCCTTCCGCATCCTCACGAACCCTTTTGTTATTCTTTATATAGTAAATGGATGCTCCCGACTCTTTGGCCTGCTTACGTGCATATTGATTAGCCTTTTTGAGTATTTCTTGGAGTTGCTTGCGATCCACAGTCATTAGGACTAACCTCCGATTCGAATTTGGCTTTATTATAACATACCAAAAAGCCACCAACCAGAATACTGGTTAATGGCTTCTTTACTTACTCCATATGGAGCCGAGGGGAGTCGAACCCCTGTCCGAAGATAACGGCACATAAGCTTCTACGAGTGTAGTTACAGTTTTGATGTCACCCTAGAAGCCCCCCGTAACCGGGTCCCCTTCGGGTCAGCCTGATTGTCTTCTTCAGCTCACCGCAGGCGGAGATGAGACAGCGTATCCCACTACTTGTTAGCCCCTATCCCTGTCACATGGGCGATGCAGGGTAGAAGCACGCTGAGCTAACTTTCACTCGCTTGTTCAAAAACCTTATTGGTTATAAACACATTTTCTGGGTGTCCTATTAATTGATAAAAAAGAGATTCAGGAAAGAAATTATCTGTATGCTTAATATTCTCTAAGTGGGCTTCCAGTTTTTCTCCTTTCATCATTTCCGATAGTACATTCATAGTATCTTCATACACGTGAGATACTCTCAATTTACCCACGCTTTGAATCTGCTGAAAATCCTTCAAAGGAAAACTCCCATCCGGTTTAACTTGCATAGCCCAACGCTTCAAAGCCGGGTTAGAATCAATAACTTCATTTATTGCATTTGAAGAGACTATGAATGCCCAAATTTCATCCAGCGTTTTAAAATCGTACTTTCCTATTTGAGTTTCAGCAATGTAAAGAAACAATCTAATCATTAATAAGCCATTTCTTCTCACATCTACGGGAATGAATGTTCCCAAAACTGTAAAAGCACCGCAACGCATGAACATATCTGCAACCGAAACGACCCCAGATCCTCTCGGACTAACGTGGCATGAACTTAACAAAACTATAGGCGGCACACTAAAATCATTTTCATTAGCCATCCATATATCTTCCCCGATACTTAGACCTGCACTATTATTTTTATTATCATAACTTCCATGTGCTGATAGAACTAAGCAACCAGCATCTCTATGTTCACTTAGAAATCCTTTCAATTCGCGAATGCTCTTAGTTTCTTTGTATACTACTTCCAACGTCTCATATTCACTTCCAAGTGTTTCAAGCATTGACCATACCTTATCTGAATGTGGTCTTATACGATGATCATCTTTTTTTATACATTCAGCAATGATAACTTTAAGATATTTTCCTATGTAGTAATGTCCTTTCTTTGGTATCTCATACTGGACTGCCTTTGTAAGCGGCGTCAATGGTCTATAGGAAATTGACTTATAACAACTCAAAGGAGAGGATGCTTCTTCGAATATTGCTAGACCTACAGGGAAATCAGAAAATACTGTTATGTGACTCGCTCTTAAAATAATATCTTTTTGCGTACTGCTTATATGATTTGAAAGAATCTTCCCTAGTTTTCTTAATGTTCTCCACACGTATCGATTATTCGTTCCACGGTCATCTTTACAACTAAACTCTAATTGATTAAGTTCATAGAATAATTCGCTCGGGGCAGTTTCTAGCTCAATATACACTGCATTCCTTGCAATAGAACGATGTATCCCTAATAATTTAATCATTTCTCTTTCCTTATCAGGCAAACTATCGGGGCGACCAAGTTGGCTAATCTGTTGAGTTGGGACTCCAGGCATTGTAATAACAACTGGAACTTGTACAGTTCGACGATTATTTTTTAATAATGTAACATACTCAACTTCATCAACATTTCGAATATCTCCTTTTGTATTTTCAAGAATTTTATCATAAGTAGCTAATGTAGCATGTGCTTCAAATTGAAATGCAGCAATTTTTTCCACGCTATTTTTTGACAATTTCACAGCTTCAATAACACTTTTTAATTTTCTAAATTGGGTCGAGAAAAAAACAAGTGGCAATAATTCGATATCACCAAGGTCGTAAAGTTGTAAGCTATTATAATCTACAATGCTTTTATTATTATTCTTACTCACCAAATTCCAAATCATATTCCAATGTTTTCTTAAACTTTCTGTAGATAAGCTATCTATACCAATTACTCCAAGCGGTGATCCTACTGTCTCTTGAAGTTTACTTGCAAACTCCGCACAGCCCTCTTCATAAATAATTAAAGTAGGTCGCGGCATAGAAAAATCTTTTATCATATGAACAATATCAGAAGGAAAAGGAATTATATGATTAGGCTGATCATAACTTTGCAGTAGTGTTTCTTCATCCAAATCTAAAACATCAAAACCAATTCGAGGTAGATGCATAGCATAGTGTAAAGCAGGCATGATATTTATTAAATCAGGATCTAATATATGCATTGTCTCTTTATATTGTTCCATGCCAACTTCCGCTAGATCCACTATTGGTTTAAAGTTCAATAAATCATTGTTGTTTGACTTAAACACAACATAATAATTTAGCAACATTCTGTTGTTGAGTTCAGCAAGTTTGTTAATTGATTGCATATTAATCACCTCTCTTCTAATCATTTGATTCGCACAACTGTTGCATTCAATACCGAAGCCAACCACAATAACTCACCCGCACCAAACATGATATGAGCTAACGGAAGCATTCCTCCAGAGGTTTGTTGGTGTAAAGCCATTACATCCAGATACGCCTTTGTGACGCTTTCAGGCACATTCTTGGACTGCATTAACGTCACTGCAACAATCTGATCTACAATTCTATTATTCTCAGCTACAGCCTGTTCAGCATTGAGTTCAATCTCTTCCCAGTCAATATCGAGTCCAGATATGCAAAGAGTCTTTCCATCCAACCTAGCTACCCACTGCTCTCCATGCTCATTTTCATAGTATGAAAAGTATGTACTATTCTGATTACCTACTGCCCACGATGGTGGATTTTCACCCTGAATACTAATACGAAGCTCAGCCGACAATTACAACAACTCCTTCAATATATTGGAATGAGATATACCAATATTCCCATACCATCAATTGACTGTCAAAGCATTTGTCGGCCGATTTATCTATAATTGTATTACATTTCAGCTACTATTTTCTTCTCATACAAAACCTCATCTGCATTCTTGAACTGCACCGTCACTTACACATTCTTCGTCTCCCTCTGCACAACCACCTTCGACACAAATTTACTCACGATCTGATGCAACATCTGCGGATTCTGCACTTTCGCATTCAGTAGTCCGATCAACGTCTGAATGTCATATGTCTGGGGGCGAATGACAATGAAGATACGAGGGATAAATGCATTTGGACTTTTGTTCTTTGCTTGATGGCCCTGATAGTCTTTTTGTAGAACAAGTACTGACTTCTCAACAATCTAAGCAGATAAGAACGGATTGCATATTCACGTAGCTAAGTATGGCCATTAGGAAAGATTATTGGGATAAGATACAACGATAGTTGGACGAGAGAGATCTACCGAACATCGCAGCTGATCCTAACTGGGTAAGGAGTCGTTTCCTGGAAGCAGAAGACGATCCGTCAGAGGACTTTTCAGCCAGCCATGCAAGATGCAATATAGAAGGGCTCTCTGGAGGTTACGGAGTTGATCGCTTAATGCGGTACGGATGTAGATAATGGTCTGCAATTAGCGATGAAGTTGGATCAAGGTATTGTATATCAGTTGCTGCATTATGGTGCTGATCCGATAAAGGCGTGACGCTAGCTAGACGACTTACAATGCAGATATGAATTGACTAGGGCCACAATAGATACAGGCCAAGCAGGAGACGCATTCCGAAGACTACAAGAAGGAGGGCGGTGTGAGAGTGCGGATAATTAATGCAAATGAGTAACATTAACAGCGGAGAAGATACAAGTTGTCCTTTCCGCTGTTTACCGTTTATAGACCATTGCCGCAAAGCAGGGTATACGGAGCTAGGAATTCAATCTATTGGTTACAAAGCAAGTGGGTTTAGAATAAATGATTAGTGAACGAGCAATCATTCTAGCGTCCTACAACTTACTGATAGTGACTGGCACCAATTGCGACTGGAATGCACTTAAGGCAGGGTATTGCGTCAAAATTGAAGTGATCTGGCAGATATATGCCCAATAGATTACACTCCCATTGAATCATCATCAAGTCTGATATCAATATTCTGATTAATTTTGATGTTTCTATGGATGAAGTTGTTAATTTCGAGCAACTTGGAAACCTCTTGATACACTGGTGCCTTTTGGTTAGGATCACGAATTGTAAGAAGCATACAAAACTCTTGAGTCAGATCACTTCTTTCAAACTCTGCCAGTTGTTCAATATGAGAGCGGAATAATCCCTCTAATTTTAAGTACCAATTCTTAGGGCTTATTAAAAATTTCTCTTTATTTGATTTGGTTAATTCAGTTAAATCCAAAGCATACTTTCTATTAGGGTAAAACTTATTCCCATATTTTATAAGGGTCTTTTCTTGATTAGCGAATTCCACTAAATCTTTTGCGGCTTTCTTTTTGCTGTACAATGACGACTGTAATAAGTTTTGAGCTCCTTCTTTACCCAGTTCATTTTTGATCATAGGCTTAGTAGTATCCCGCAGCTTTTTTTGGTCATATGTCCCAAACTTAACATCTATGTTTGACTGGCAATATTCCGGGCCTTGTTGGCTGTCCAGAATAGGGTTGTTGACTAAAGTCACAATGATTTGCCCGGTATAGTGTCCATCCTCATCTACTAAAGATTCGGGGTATGGAAAGTCAAGAATTTCAATATATTCCCCCTTACTTATACTGTCGCGTAGAACAACTGTTATCTCATGGGGGTTATTAAACAGTATTTCATCTGCTTTTTTAGGTAGACCGAAGCCCATTTGATCAATCTTTTGATTTATCTCCATGTCTACGTTGTCGGGATAACTCGCTGAGTGCAGCAACAGAGCTTTTATCAAAATTGGATCAAACTCTTCCTCCAATTTTAAATTCAAATCTGCGGCAATTGCGGCAACTCTTGGTGTAGAGAAGCTGGTTCCTATTGCCTTTTTAATTAAGCCATCCTGACTTAGTGAACTTACTCCATTAATAATAGCTACACCATTGTCAACGCCACAGTTTCCGCCATAGTGCACGAGTTCGGGTTTGATGATAAAAGAAGGCCCCGGACCAATGCGACTAAACGGAGACGGTGTATTAACCTTGGATAGATCACCAACATTTTGAGAATGAGCCACTGAGCCCACAGTTAGGGACCTAACAGAATCCGCTCCTCTTGCTATCCTGCTTACAGATTTTTTGTTCAAGAAGTTATTGCAGTTGCCAGCTGATTTTATTATGAGCACTTCGTGTTCATCTTGGATGTTATCAAGAGCAACTCCAAAATCGGAAAATTCATTCTGATCCGCTTCGGCCATACTTCCTAATGACATGTTCCAGACTTTAACCTCGTCCTTCTTTTTCTCAATAGCATCTCGGATGTTCTCTACAAGGTCTGTTTCAGAAATTTTTTCTTTAGAGGCGTCTGGGAAAACAGTGGCGTTAAATAACTTGCACCCATTCACACCTGTAAGTGTTTTTTTCTCAAAAAGATCACCGAATGCGATGATTCCTGCAACAAACGTACCATGTGATTGATTGATATACTCATCTGGAACATTTGTATGCTTATCAATTATCCACGACTCAAGTTGAGTTGTAGGTGCAATTCCTGAATCCAGTACGCCGACGACAGGGTAATCCATTTCTTTTTCGGGTTGGGGGAACTTCAAATCCGTTTCAACAAAAAAATCATCTTCATTGACCTCAAACATCGGCATAGGATCAATCGCTAATGTACCGCTAAATTCTGCTAAGACATGTATTGCTTCAAAACTATCAGCGGTGACTTCATGAACTTTCAAGTGTCTTGAATACGGCACAGTTTTAACTAAGTCAAGTTGTTTGTTAGACAGAATAATATTTTTAAACTCGTCCTCGACTTTTGCATTAATACGATAGTTTTTATAATCGAACAACTTAATCTTAAGAACATATTTTCCATCACGTAGAGGATACTCGTTCACATCCAATAAAGATACTTCAAAAGGATCAAGATTTTCGAGTGCAGAAATCGCTTTTGCATTATCATCAAAGTTAGATAGTTTTTCGGCTATTTGCTTAAATTCATTGGCATTATCCACTCTAACAAATAATTCGTTGTTATTTGTAAGGCCGATTGTTTTATCCCTTCCTTTTTTTTGAAAAAACTCATTAATTGCGGTACGATGCGATTTTGCAAGGGCATCGTTATTAACCTTAGCTTTAATAACAACTGGTATTGCTTGAAACTGTTTTGTTTTGTTCGATACAAACTGTTCAAGAGAGCTTAAAGAGCCCATGAGAGTTCTGGAGTGCTTCTCCAGAACCGCCCCCTCCATAACCCAATCAGGAAGCTTAGAGTTATCTCCACCTCCTTCGGTTTCTCTTTCATCGGTTTCCTTCCTTTTTTGAATAATTTTTATTAGGTAGTTATTGTTCGTCATCGGTTACATCCTCCTCTTGAGATAAGTTATTTCTTATTTGCCTTAAAGATATATTCAAGAATTTGGAAATGTCATTCTGCTTAACTCCAAGTTGATAAAGGAACTGCACTGGTGATAACTCATCTTCGTTATAGTTTTTAAATAGATACAGTTGGTATAGGAAATCAATGTGAGTTACGGTGTTTGAATCTGCAATGACAGAATTTTTAATTGCACTGTAACAGACAGTCTTAACATCCGATGGTGCTAATCCATCTAATGCTGTTGAGATTTTCTTTAATTTTTTTGATTCGTCTTTAAAATCGTAATCAACATTATTTAAGTACATTTGAACGAGTGGAATTAATGTTTTTGAAGTTGGTCGTGGTACCTCAATAACAGTAGAGAACCTTCTCCAAACTGCTTCATCAAGTAACTTCTCATGATTTGTTGCACAAATTAGCAAGTTATTTTGTGTAAAGTTATCAATATTTTGAAGCAAACTATTTACTACTCGCTTGAGTTCACCAACCTCATTCTCGTCAGTCCTAGCTTTTGCAATTGCATCAAATTCATCTAAAAACAAAATGCAGGGGCGTTCTTTAGCGTAGTCAAATATTTTCCTTATGTTCTTTGCCGTGCTTCCTAGAAGTGAAGATACCATACTATCCAACTTGCCTGTAACGAGAGGTAAATTAAGCTCTTGAGCAATGTAGTGAGCTATACTGGTTTTCCCGCATCCAGGTGGACCGTAAAGAAGTAATGCTTCAGATAAATCAATACCTAATGCGGTCAGTTTGCTTCGATTTTTTACAGAGTCAATGTAGCTATGAATCTTTTTATTCGTTGTATCTGACAACACCAAATTAATTTTTTCACTTCCAGGAAGAGTGATGTCGATCATGTCCATCTGGCTATCTTGGTCTGTTGGCTTAGATAAAAACTCATCCATGTAAACAGGGTGGGCTGATTTGTTCTCCAATAGTCTTCTAATTCTTTCGGCGAATCTGCTGTCTCCTTCATCCTGCAACTTATCCATCAACAACTTTGAATAGCTCTTTACTTTATCTTTATTCTTATCCAAACCACCTTCGATAATTTTAATGATCTCATTTCCGAATTCCAAAGGATTCACTCCCAATAACGTTTTTTAATCAAAAAAACACGTTTTCTTTATATTTTATCACGTTTACTTTGAAATTATAACATCATTCTTATTTCATTGAAAGTAAAGGTTCATACAGCTCTGATATTATTTTTGCTGTGATTTCGGGTTGTAGCCTTGAAGATAACAAAAAAGGTACAGAAAAAAGTTCTGTACCCTTTGCAGTTATTTATTTCTGGTATGCATGATTACTAATCACCATCCTGTTCAACAAACGCCTCTTATACCACACGTTTGTTTAAATACTAAGGTTATAGTACGGCAATTATGATCTTCTCATAAAAAATCTGTTCTGCATTTATGATCTGAACTGTTATATGAAGCTTTTCTGTCTCCCTATGCACCGTCACATTTGAAACAAACCTCTTCACCCACTCATTCATCAACTGCGGACTCGGCGTTTCCTCATCCAACAAACCAATCATCGTCTTAATGTCCTGCTGAAGCGTCTGTAGGCTCTCCTGCGACACACTAAATGCTTGACTGGCTGATTGTTGATCGGCATACTCTCTTCGCTTCTCCGTCAATTCTGAAAACATTTCGGCAATCATCTCCGCGTAATATGCCTTACCGCTGCCGGATTGTACTTCCTGCTGCATCTGTTCAATCCGTTTCTCCAAGAAATTAATCTCGGCTTCCATGTTTGCTGCCGATACGATCTGGTGACGATTGGCTTCATCATGATACTTTCTAATCTCTTCCTCCAATTGATTGTCGAATGTAAGCCGCAGTAACGCACTACGAAGCTTGTTGACGACGATCTGTTCAATACGATCTTTCCTCCAGCTTACATAGGGGCAGAACTCTTTGCCCTTCCGCATATAGCCACCACAGACATAATATTTCTGCCCCCCGTACTTCTTAGTCGTTGATGTCGAGTTGCCAACCATTCTTGACCCACACTTATCACATGTAAAAATACCTCTGAGCCAAAATGGTGAAGCTGGCTTGATCTGATATGGATTATGAGTCACGCCGCCCCCATTATGCCTCTTCTCAGAACGCTGCTGACAGAGCTTGAATAATTCTTCATTAATAATGGCAGGGTGTGCATTCTCCGTAATGATCCATTCAGAGCGATCCCGCCACTTCTTCCCTTTAGTCTGATACTCTTGCTTATTCCATATTCTGCGGCCCAGGTACGATTCATTATGGATGATGGCCTGAATAGTGCTGGCCGACCACTTCCCGCCTTTTTGCGTTGGAACATTGCTCTCGTTAAGGAGCGAGGCTATTCTCTTGTAACCCATCTCTTCATAGGCATATTGGCTAAAAATAAAGCGAACTGTATCAATCTCTTCCCGCGGTCCAAGTACCCATACCGCTTTTGTCTTTTGGTTGCCAAGTGCAATATGTTCAGTACGGTAAGCATATGGGGGCGTACCACCGTTGTTGTAACCTTGCTTGGCGTTCTGAGTCATGCCCTTACGGACTTCCACGGCCAGATTAGCATTGAAGAACTCAGAGATCACTTCCAGCATCCCCTCAAGCAGCATATCTTGCGGTGAATCAGCCTCTGTCTGTTCAACAATAGAGATTACCTTAACCCCACATTGCTTCAGCAGAGCCTTGTAAAGCACATGATCGTCACGATTACGTGAGAAGCGGTCGAACTTATGCACTAAAATAGCCTCAAAAGAACGATTCGTACGTTTCGCCATTGCAATCATTCGCTGAAACTCTGGACGATCATCGGTCTTGGCGGACTTACCTTTTTCGATGAACTCATTAACGATGGTCCACCCCTTAGTTTGGCAATATTGCTGCATAGCTTTGAGTTGGGCCGGGATTGATAATTCTTTCTCTGCTTGGCGTTCCGAAGATACACGTGCATATACGACTACTTTCATTACATTCATTCTCCTTTGTGTGGATTATTTGGGCACAAAAAAACAGGTACACCGTCAATGGCATACCTGCTTGGGGAAAGCTATTCGATTGAATATTTCTTATTCGAACTTTGTGGGCCTACGAAGCTCTAAAACTGACTGAGCAGCATTCCAGAGCTTATCATCTATGATTGCGGGATGAGCGTCTTTTACAACGATCCATTCAACCTCTGCATTTCTGGTGCCTTCTATAATGCATCTTTTATTCCATATGCGATAGCCGCGATAAGCCTGGTTGCCAAGAATGGATAGCACCGTTGAAGGTGTCCATCGTCTCCCACAAGCTCCCATACGATTGAGGTCACGCATAATGCGTTTTCCTCCCCAACCTTCAGCAGCCAACTCAAAAATAGTCCGAACAATTCCAACCTCTTCATTTGGTCCCAGGCAATAAGTGACTTTAACGCCTTCACGCTTCCGGCGATAGCCAAACGGAGCACGCCCTCCACAATGATATCCCTGTACTGCATTCTCTCTCATGCCTTTGAGCGTCTCATGTCTGAGATTGACGTTATAAAACTCGCTGATGACCTCCAGCATCCCTTCCAATAAAACACCATGCGGCGTATCTGGTTCTGTCGGCTCTGATGCAGAAGTTACGATAACGCCCTGTTTCTTCAACAAAGCCTTGTAAATGACATGATCTGCACGACTCCGACTAAAACGGTCAAACTTATGCACCAGGATCATCTGGAAGCCCTTATCGCTTTTCTGGGCGGCAGCGATCATCCTCTGGAACTCTGGACGGGCATCGGTTTTAGCGGACTTAGCTTCGTCAATGTATTCATCTACAACAGTCCAACCTTTGTCCACTGCGTATTTGATTAATGCTTCTCGCTGTGCCGGAATGGACAGCTCTTTATTGGCCTGTTGCTCACTGGACACTCTCAGATAAATAACTATATTCATGATTAATTGGCCTCCTATGGTAATGTGGTGTTACGCAGATGCAGATACCTCCAGAACGCAAAAAAGAGCCAGGGGATAGTCCCCTGACTCTGATGTGCATGAGTATCATTCTTTACTGCTTGTTTGATCCTCTACTAGTCATTCCTTTCATCGTTGAAGTATCTATATAATCAGCACAAGTTGTACTGGTACTTAATGGTACTGAAAAAGCCGCAATCCATAGGACCACGGCTTCTAAGACTACTTTCTATTCGTAGAGCACTTTCTGAGCAAGAATGCTGAGAAGTCTTGCTTCATCCTTGCTGATATCCGGTTTGTTACTGGCATAGAAGTAAAGAGCCCGTCGAATCTCACGCAGTTCCTCCACAGTTAAGTCATCAGATAAGTTTTTAGTCCACATTTGGTTTCCCCCTCTCCTGTAAAGTATCTATGTAATCAGAAGCTGAATAACTTCTGCTGATTCATTATTACGTGCCCAACACGTTCATCCACACAATATAAAAGCCCTCAACCGAGAAACTCAGTAAAGGACTTATAACAAACATATAAAGCTAAAGCGGATAAATGGCTCAGCTAAGATGACTTCAAGGAAGTCGTTTATTCCTTAAGAGCATCATTCATATATTGAACAAACAATTTGTCCGAGAACAGAACAACCTTATTGTCCTTCGTCAGCATATAAAAGCTTTTGGCATCCACGCTTACATACGCAGTAGTCACATAATAATAGGGGTTACTGGCTCCAACGAAAAAGACATCAAATGCATAATACTTTTTGCTATTGATTATCTTTGTCTCATATCCATCTTCAATGTTCGGCTCCCGCGTGAGCAATGGGCGAACCTTGGCATCCAGTGCCTTGAGCCCTTCAGCCTTGGAGAGACTCTCAAACGATGCGTCAAGAGTGACGGAATATATCTCACCAGTGTACTTGTCTACATAGTGGAAGAAATCATACTCATATTCGGATGTGCTACCTTGAAATGTATAGAATCTGAGCAGGTCAGTCCCTTTACTTTTGACGGTTACGCCGTTGCCCAGTAAAGATTTTACTTTTTTCAACGCTTCGGACTCAGTAAGGGCAATTTCACTAGCTGCATGCTTAGGTTCGATAGCGACGACTTTCCATGCTTCTTTCCAAGCAGTATCAACATTCAGCCCTTTGCTCAGGAGTTGCAGGGGTACCATGGTCGTATTATTGATGGTCTGCGGCGGCACATTAAGTGCAAGCTTTTTCCCGTTTACATAAGCCGTCTTTTGACCCAATGTAAAAGTGACCTCGTTGGTCCCATACTTGATCTTGATAGGCTTCTTAGTGGACTGGAACTGTAAAGTGGCTTTCAAAGCGACACTGACCGGATTGATCGCTACCATGACTCGCCCATTATTCATTGCAGCAAGCTTGTCCTGCTTAAGATAATCGCCGTTTACCATGACCTTTATGGTTTGTGTAGGATCGGCATGCACATGACCACCTGTACCGATTGAGGCCAGAATCAAACATAATACTAACATCATTTGAATTGCTCTTTTATTCATTCTTCGACACCTCCAAGTATAATAGGAACAGCTACGGCATTAGATTCTGCTCATGATCGGAACAATGATTTCACTCTTTCTGGAGCCAAAGTAATCCACGAGTCCATCGTAGAACTTGTCTGATATCCCTACGGCTTCCTGAAGAGTCCAGATTTTTTGGATGAATTCAGCTTTACCGATTTCCTTGATCAAGTAATTCATTAAATGAATGACAAATCCATTGCTCGCTTCTGCAATTTTCTCCATGTGTTTAAATTTGATCTCAAAATACGGAATGATTAAAAGAGCTGCCCCAACACCGCCAAATGAATCCGCGTTAAAGCCATTAAGCGTGCTTCGGATTTGATTCTTTTGTTCCGTATGCAGCCGAAAGCTTCCGATACATGTACAAATCATGTCTCCAATTCGTTTATTCAGTTTCGCGTCGCCGTCTTCGGCCATATGAGAAAAAATAATCTTATCCGTCTCATTCTCAACCAATGAACCCAGTTTACTTATCTGCATGTTTGACTCCCTTTCAGTGGTTCATCTTCCTGATTATATCTGCGACCATATCTGATAGGTCGATGCTCTGCGGCAAGGACAAGTGCATCTGAGCAGACAATTCAGTGACAACATGTGCAAAAAGCAAGGATTCTTGTGAATCGCCATAACGCCTTATATGCTGCACTATTTCATCCATTAAACTGTCATTATCTCCTAACGATGCAAGATAGAAGAGTGCCCCTGCACCTAATGTGCCGTTAGAACAGCCGAGACATTCAAGGGTAAAAAAGACAGCTCCGCTGACTTCGAGATACACCTCATGGGGAAGCATGTTGCATAATTGCTTAATTTTATCCATTACCAGCAAGTTGAGAGACTCCTTCAACAGGTTGATTAATTCCTTTGATACAGCTCGATCAGTCTATCAATTTGTGCGTATGCCTCTGTTATCAACGTCTCAGGAAACTGATGCTTCAACAACATAACCTGAATCACCGATGCCACCGTTTTAATAAGATGCTTCTGCCGCTGCAAACTTGAGGTCGATACTTCAAATTCCATTCTGGATGTTGGATAGCTTGCTCCATGCTGGGAAGTGATGAAAGTTTTAACGCATACCGCTTTCTCTGGAACGTTATTAAAATCTTTCTGACAAATGCAACAGTGAACCATATGTTTCCGTGTTCCTGAAGTAGTGTGCCTATGGCGATTGGACGGTGTAAAGTAGTCAGCTGTTGTCCATACAGCATAATGAGGGCATGGAGATTCAACTGGAACCTCCTTGAAGCATTTGACGCATTGTGCTCTATAGGGAGTATTAGGCTGATAATCAAAAATATCTCCTTCAAAAACAGGAAATCCACATTTACGACAATAGCCGTCGAACCGAGAAAGCATAAGCATGTTCAGGACACCTCTCTGTTATGAACGAATCCATTATCCTAGAAGCGATGCAGCCTTGTTCATACATAACCTGTTGTACTCCTCTTGAGTATCCGGTGCTATTGTTAAATGCCCGTATTTTTTTGAGCCAAACTGCCCAAAGTATGGGTCAATAGAGCAGCGGTAATTCTCTGCAATCGCTTTTTCCTCTACGGAAGCTGCTAGCGGATCGCAGATGGCATGACCCATATGCCGCAGATTATCAATGTCCATGGTGCCCATTAAGTTAATACATTTCTTGTAGCAATTAATTGAGTTCTGATATTGACCAAGTATGTAATAGATTTTCCCAAGGTTCTTGTACGGCTCCGGTTCACTTTTGATCCAGTGCACAACTACCAAATAACATTTTAAAGATTCCTCATATTTTCCGTTACGCTTATGTTGCAGCCCTTGCTGCATTAAGTTGACCGCTGTTTGAACATCCATTTTCACTACCCCCAACTATTATTGAAAAGACGGTCTTCCATCTTTAAACATCCCTTTATGGCACAATCTCCCATCACTAAAGTAAGATGTTCCGTGTCCGTTAAAGTCACCGTCTTTAAGTTCACCCTCATACATGAGGATTCCATTCGTCTCCCAATATACTTTCCCTGTTCCGTGATAGATTCCATCTTTAAACTCACCGACATATCTGACGCGACCGCTTGGATAATATTCAGTTCCCAAACCATTTTGCATCGACATTTTGATTCCCTCCCTTCAAGTTGCTCGTGCATGGGCAGTAACCCCATAAGCATACAAAATGTGCCAATATACGTCAATGCTTGTGGTTGTATTATGTTAATTCTTGAAGTCTGTTACTGTTTCCTTCACTTTCCACTACATTCGTGAAAGGAAAGGGATGGTAGTATGGACGATAAAATAGATTACAAACTCATTGGAAATTGCGTACGCGAAGAGCGATTAAAATACAACCTGACTCAGGAAAAGCTTGCGGAGAGCGTAGGGATATCTGCTTCATACATGGGGCTGCTTGAACGTGGAGAGCGTATTCTCTCTGTCGAGACCCTGGTGAAATTGTCCATTGCTCTTAATGTTTCTACTGATACCTTGCTTAAAGCAACGCTCGACAGTGTGGAAAGAGATACCTTTTCCCTTCAATTTGCATTACTAACAAATGGATTGGATGATCCACAGAAACAAATGGTCTTAGATGTTGTCAAGGCCATGTTGCCACACTTTAAACTGGAGCAGCACAACAACGAATAAAGACGAACATTAAAGCCCTTTATACGGAGGAGTCGCCATGATAGGCTGATGCCTTGGCGATGCTGGTTCATGGCATCGCCTTATCGCCTTGTATCATGGCGACAGAGGCTCCGTGTCAAGGGCGGCTCAAACGTAGTAATAAAGAGTTACATTAGGCCACGCTCTTTCATTGAGCAGTAGTTCTCATTAGCGATGATTAGATGATCCAAGAGCTGCACTCCCATAATCTCTCCTGCGTTCACCAGACGTTCGGTAAGAGCGATATCCTCCCGTGAAGGTGTTGGGTCACCTGAAGGATGGTTATGAACGGCTATGATCGCAGCAGAGCTTCTTTTAACAGCGGCTTTATAGACCTCGCGTGGATGGACAATAGCTGAATCCAGTGATCCAATAGCAATAGTCTCTTTACCTATGACTCTGTTCTTCGTATTAAGAAAGAGCACTACGAAATGCTCCCGTTGCAAGTAGGCGAGCTCCGGCATCATGAGGACTGCTGCATCTTTGGGTGAGCGTATGGTGTATACCTGTTGAGTTGGTGCATTCAGAACACGGGCCAATTGTAGAGCAGATATGATCTGACGAGCCTTAGACTTGCCAACCCCTTTAATGCTCAGCAGTTCGTGTTCATCTACATCTAATAGTTCAGGCAAAGTCGTATAGCGGCTGAATAATTGCTTCATTACATATCCCTCTGATTTTTCGCAGAGTGTATCAGCCAGTAGGGCTTTCAGGTTGTTCATTTGATATGATTGCATGTCGATTGACCTCCATATGGTTGAAATGCAAACAGAAGAGACCGTAGTGGTCTCTCCTGCTTGTGGGCGAACTATATTTTTGGTAAGCTGATGATAGTTTGAATTACTTGGTGTGCTCCTTCTGTGGGCCACCTTTTTTTGTTTGGTTAATCTTCATTTGGTGCAGGACAGATTGAACGAGCAATCGCATGTACTTACGGCCTTCAGGAGAATCAAGGTAAGGTGGATTCTGTATCCGGTTCGTTTCCGATGAAGGATAACGCATGGAAGTTCTCCTTTCACATTTAAGATGGATCACACTTTATTAAGCTTTTGAAGATGTCTCTGCAACTGCGGAGCGAAATACTTCTCAAAGTAACGCCGCATGTAGTAAGCTGCATGTTCATCATCCAGTTTCCAGCACCGGATAAAGTATGTGTACAGGACAGTGCCAGCCATACGCATGTGGCCGTTCATGACCAACTGTCGCATCAGCATGGTTATGTCTTCAGGTAATCCTCGCTTCTCGACCATTGTTATCACCTCCTTTCAAGAGTGTTCACTTCTATAAGACTGCTTCAGATTCTACCCTGTTCCCCAGAATTGGGGAGAAGGTATGAAGCGTCACATCTGAAGAAGTTTCCGATAAATTTATCGTAAAGCCTCTAATCCCCCCCTCGGTTAAGCCCAACTCTAAAGTCATATATTTCACCTTCCTCTTATTCGCTGCAAACACAACAACACAAATGGATCTGTATCATTAAGTACATGGACGCAGATTACAAATGACACCCCCCGAGCAATAATTCCCAATAGGCCCTTCTTTATAATTATCCTGGAGGGGTCAGGAAATTTTCTTTATTTTTGTTTCCTTAATACGCTTTATCATCAGGTATATTGAGAAAAAACAGCACAAAAAAAGCCATTTCTCCAAAACGGAAAAACGGCTTATTTTTGTGTGAATTTATTATATTTCACCAAAATCCCTATAGTATTAAGCTTTTCGTGAAGTATATGCTATTTATCCATTTGGACATGTGAATGGCTACTTTTAATCGGTAATATTCCTTTAAGCATGTCCAATGCCACCTTCTGTAATCTTTCTCAAAATTAATTTTTATTTTTCACTCACAGTGTAAAAGAGCCCCTGACACCAAGTAATAGGGATGGCGAGGCGGTCAATGACCGTACTCGCCATTTCTTTTATTGGAGGGAATCTTCACATGATCAATTTACAACAACTGAAACAACTCCGCAAGGCCCACCGTTACTCCTGCATTCAAATCAGCAATCTGCTGGGCTTCTCCAGTGCCAACGCTTATTGGCGAAAGGAAAAGGGGCTAACCGAATTGTCAGCCAATGAGCTGCTATTCCTCGCAACCCTTTACGATTGCCCTATCAATGAGCTTTTCACGGATACTCGCTCAGGAAGCACTTCTAAGGAGGTGCTGTAAATGAACATTCGTCTGATGCTGGATACCGAGAAGTTCACTGCCAAACCTACCAAGGATCAAGCAGGGAAAATCGTCAATCGAATCACACAACACCAAGCTTCCGTGACACTGGAGTTGCTTGCCCAAGCTATTACAGAAGGTAGAACCCATACACCCGCTACGTTTCAACCACCTTACGGAACTTACGGAGCAGCCCGTAAGAACAACGAGTGCTGGTCTTCCCAGCAAATCTTTGAACTGGACTTCGACGAGGGACTTTCCGTACAACAGTTCATGTTGTTATGTAATGAATACTCCATTCAACCTTCAATCGTATATCACACCTTTAGCAGCAGCCCCGAGCAGGAGAAGTTTCGGGTTATCTTTACTCTGGAACAACCAGTGACCGATTATCGAACCAGAGGCGTTATTCAGATTGCCCTAATGCGGCTGTTCCCACAATGTGATTCGGTATGCTCAGACGCTGCCAGACATTTCTACGGGGGCCCTGATATTGTTGTCTTCAACAATGAAGCACGGCTTGATATCCAGACCTTGATACAGGGCTATTGCTTCGCTGAGGACAATAACGGAAATGCTACGCGGAATATACGTTCATTTTGCCAACAGACGGGTCTGAATATGGTTAATGGATTGCCCGCAATCGCCTTCGGACCGACTGAGAAAATGACAGAAACGCCGCCAACTCTATTATTATATAATTATAGAGCTGGCGATAAAAACGTCATCTTGGAATTCAGTGTGTCCGAAGCGGAGATGAGAAGCAGTGTAAAAACCGGGAAACGCCAGCCTAAATATAATATCGAACAGATCAAAACAAAGGTCCGGACGAATGTTCGTCGTCGATTTGACTTCGACAGCCTCTACGAACGATGTCCCTTGTATCAAGAACTTCTCGATGGCAACCGCCGTCTTAGTCATCCAGAGCGGTTTGGAATAACAACTAATCTAGTCAATGTAGAAGGCGGGGAAAGCAGATTTGCACAAGGCTTATCTTCACGTGAAGATTATCACATCGAGAAGGGCTTATACGAATTTCGATACGCAGCCCGTCAAGGGTATAGCCCAATGGCATGTGAATCTTTCTGCCCATACTCAGGTACTTGCAGTCACAAGAACGTTATGTTGCAACAGACCGACTGTAAGCGTTGTGAGACCAGACGTGTTTCAACATCCTTGGATAAGTCATTGGAGGACGCAGAATTCGAACTGATGGATGCTTTCGAAAAAGCAAAGACAAGCGAAACTGGCTTGGTACATGTCATCAAGGCACCCACAGGTATTGGGAAAACCAAGCTCTACACCGAGTGTGATTTGGAAAACACAATGATCGTAGTTCCTACCCATAAACTTCGAGAAGAGGTGGCTCAAAAGTTGCTTGAAAACGGTGTTAAGTTCTGCAATGTCATCGAGCGTCCCCAACTCGACGATCAGGAAAAAGAACGTCTTATTCAAAGCTATACCAAGATTGGAGCTTATCATGAGGCCGGAAAGGTGTTTCAAGGATATGTCTTCCAAGCCAAATTGATGCAAGGCAAAAGACAACCGCTTTCTGCATGCCAACAGCAAGCCATTTTGTATCAGGAAGCAGTGGATCAGATACATAATGGTACAGCACAGACCATTTTGTGTACACATGATAGACTGCCGTACATTAGAACAAAGAACATTTCAACAGTCATCGTGGACGAAGACATCATGAGAACTGCTGTTATGAAGAGCGGCAGAGCTTATATGAACGATTTCCAGCACTTCTTGTCATACATTCTCATTAGTAACGAGTTGACTTCAACTCAGAAGACCACACTCAGCCAGCAATTCCAAGCTGTTATCAAAGACCTTGAGAACGCTACCCCGCATCGGGTTACCCCCGTCGGCACGTATTCCTTTGATACCAAACTTATAGCCAAAGTCATTAAAAACCACAGCGATTCTCTCCAATCCAACATGCTGGAGTTCTTGCAATCCAACTGCAATTTCATTAAATCTGCTGATGGTAAAAGCTTCGACTACAGAGTTAAAAGAGCTGATACCGTGTTCTCTAAAGATAAGAACTTCATCGTCTTGTCAGCAACCTGCTCTGAATACTTGTACAGTGTTCTGTTGAAGGAACGTCTGCGGTTCCATGATATCGGAATTGTGGAGCATAAAGGCAAGATTGAGCAGTATATCAAGAATGGGTATTCCCGAGCTTCGATAAAAAAGAATCCTGAGAAAGCATTCGCAGAGATCAGCGAGAAAGTCGGATCACTCCCGACTTTCTTCTACAAAGGTGCAACTGTGACTGAAGAATATGTCAAACTGGCTCAGAAATACAATATTAACGTAGTTGGATACTTTGGAAATACTGCGGGGTACGATGGTTTCAAAGGACAGGATATTGCTGTTGTGGGTACTCCTCATGTTACAAACAATGAGTACCTGCTAACTGCAGCGTGTCTGGGATACATGGCGGGACTTTCAGATCAAACTGCTCAATATCGTTTAACCGAACGTAACGGCTACGAGTTTTGGTTTAACACGTTCGAAAATGAGCTGATCCGTGAAATCCAGTTGTGGGAGATTGAAACGGAACTGATTCAGGCTGTTGGCCGAGCCAGAGCCATTCGTGAGAACTGCTCAGTGCTGATCTTATCAAACTATCCGATTCCTGGAGCCAGAATCAAAGAATTGGGAGAGGAAGTGTAAATACTGCTCCATGAGTGCCGTGGGAAAGCTCTTAGTAGACTCAGCAGGCATATTTGAAGAATACCCAACGTTCTGTATTGACGAAATGACCCAGCCTTAGTAACTATTATCCTAGGCCGGGTCTTTTGTCGCCTGAATATTTTCTACGATTATACATTTGATAATCAAAGAGTGATAGCCCCGAAGAGTAATTACTGTTATTCTTCTTTGAGAAACTCACTCATCCATTTCTTTTCTTCTTCGTTTTGCTTAAACTTATATTCAATTTCAGATATTTTGGTCCAATAAATATGATCATCAAAATAGTCATAAAATGTAACTTCACTAGTTACGAATAGACACCACATACAAACCTTAATCATGTTTAAATTTACTCTTAGTGGTTGTGTGACTTCTATGTGTTTTGTAATCCCATTAAGATCAGAATGAAGAGAACTAATATGTACAAAATGATTGCTTAATATACCTTGTAAGTACCCTAAATTAGGAATTAACTGCTTTCCATATCTTATTGTTTTGTTCACATCAAGTTTACCATCTAAATAAACCTGATGAGCATCTGGTTCCATAAGAAAATAAGCAACTGTGCTAATGGTCTCTATAACGGATCGAAGCAGCATACATGGTTGCAATGTATATCCAGTTCGTAACAATTCAACTGCCGCTTGAATTGTAATAGAAGCGTTCATCAATAATTTACTAGACGTTAATTTTAATTCACTTTCTTCTTGGTTTGCTCTAAAAAATCCATTACTAATCAAAAAAGTTGCTTTACTAAATAATTCACCCATTTGAGACAATTCATCATGGCATAATTTATCAAAAGATTTTCCTATTATATTTGAATCTCTTTGAATTCTCTTTTGTAGCATGTCATTCGAGTAAACTCGGATTTGATTGTTTTCATTGTCAATTACTGCTCCAAGAAAATTCCCCTCATGTATTCGTCCTTCTAAAAATTTTGTTTGTTTTATTTTCTTTTTCTTTTTTCTTTTCATATGTTTACTCCTTAAGAATGATTTTCCCTACTTAGAAGTCTCCGAAGGGGGGAGCCCTACGAGAACTCCGCTTTCGCCAGTATTTCCTGCTCCGATACTCCAGTTGCTTTGGCCTAAGTGGTAGTGGTGGCGATATTCAACTTGTTTTTTCAGCAGTGGCTCGCCAGCTTCCGTGAAAATGCGGTTAAGAAACGCTAGCAGCACATCCTTATTGTTCTCTCTGCCAAATATCCGTTTGAATATTAAATCTACACGCGGGTCCAGCAAATCCATCGGCATTGGCTCAATTCGTTTTTATTATAGCATTTCCCAAGGATTCCGAACCTTGCAAAGATGTGTAAAACTGCACAGATTGAATCAGGTTGTCGTTTGAAATATTTCAGATACGATTGTGCAGAGTAGACTAATTGAATAAAAGAGAAGCTTTGAAGACTTTAGAGAGGTAACTTGAGGAGTAGTCATAAGTAATCGAAGTGCGGATGATGAGGCATGGAGGGAAAAAACTCACTCCGAAGGGGATTGTATTTATCACTGGTTACGGAGCGGCCCAAACCTCCTGTCTCCGTATAGTCTCAGTGAAACTCACTGTATCCATTAACAACAAGCCCCAAAAACCGCGTAATGGCAAGCTTTTTAACCACCACTTATAGTCCAAAACAGCTGCTGAAATGAAAAAAGACACCGATTAGGTGTCTTCTACTTTACTCCATATGGAGCCGAGGGGAGTCGAACCCCTGTCCGAAGATAACGGCACATAAGTTTCTACGAGTGTAGTCACAGTTTTGATGTCACCCGAGTATCGCCCCGTAACCGGCTATACTTTGGGTCAGCCTGATTATCTTCTTCTGCTGACCCCAGGCGGAGACCAGACAGCGTATCCCACTACTTGTTAGCCCCTATCCCTGTCACATGGGCGATGCAGGGTAGAAGCACGCACACAGGTTATTAAGCTGCGAAAGCGTAGTTTGTTTGTTGTTTGCCGTTTAATAGGCTTTAGCGTTGATGAAGCGGACGCGTCCCCACTACTCGCTGCTCATGCTCGAACTACCCCCGTCGAATCCAAGAACGGCCCCTCATTAGAAAAGGGCGCTTCGGATCAAGCGGATCTTCCAGCAAGAGAGATCCAGGCAGCCTCTGTCTTAGAGGACTGTCACGAAGCAAAAATCTTACTTACACAGTATAGCACATTTATCAACACTTTAACACGTAGGTTAAAGGAATTGAAGGGCAGATCTGGAACGGCAGGAAGAGCCGGGCAATCGGCTTATCTGGCGATCTTTTGCTTCTCGCGCAGCGCACGCTGGATGTCGCGTTGAGCGTCTTTTTTGGCGGCGGTGTCGCGTTTGTCGTATTGCTTCTTCCCTTTACCCAGGCCGATCAGCAGCTTCGCATAGCCATTGCGCACATAGATCTTGAGCGGCACAATTGAGTAGCCTTCCTGCTTGGACTGGCCGAGCAGCTTGTGAATCTGTACCTTATGCATCAGCAGCTTACGTGTGCGCGTCGGATCAGAAGGGTTATTGCGGTTCCCCTGCTCAAAAGGGCTGATATGCATATTGTGCACATGAATCTCGCCATTCCGAATGGTGGCAAAAGCATCGCCAATGTTAGCTCGGCCGTTACGCAGCGACTTGATTTCGGTGCCGGTCAGCACCAAACCCGCTTCATAAGTGTCCTCGATAAAATAATCATGGGAAGCCTTTTTGTTCTGGGCGAGCACTTTCCCGTCTGCTTTTTTACCCATGAAAGTCACCCCTTGCATCAAATGTCCCGTTTGAACAGAGTCAAACGTCAGATCTATATTGTACCAAAAGCGCTTACGCTAACGCAAGAAAGGATGATCCACCGAACCGAACAGAAGCTCATCTATCTCTGCAATAATAGAGGAAAAGCTATGAAGGCACACACGTCTCATGCCAGTTTAGGAAAAAACACGGCTATGCTGTCCTTGGCTGGATAAGGTAGCCGTTTTTGATTTCAGTTAAGCGTTGTCTGGAGACCTTTCATAAATCCTACGGAAATTCCCAGTGGAAAAAGGGTCACTAATTTGCTTGAACACCCTGCTCTCCGCAGCCTAAGTTGGAAAAAGGATCACTAATTCAGCACATTTCGCTCCTGACGATGTAATATAGCCCAATTAAGTTTCCTTTTTCCACTTCAATCTCACAATTGTTGATTTTGGGGAGAAATAAGCTCCCTTTTTCCAACTAGCGGTTGTTCCCTTACTTTTTCGCCAGCACTAGTTTGTAAAAGGCAATTGAATCCGACAAAAAAAGCACTGCTCCCTCACACAGGAAGCAGTGCCTCTTATTGTACCCGGTTTACTCTTGTGTTTTTTTCTTCTTCTTCCGGCGGCCGCTGCCCTCAGCGTTGCCGCTCTTGTCGCTGCCCGGCGTTACGGAAGGGCTGATGAAGACGCCGCCCTTTTTCTTCTTTTTGCGGCGGCTCTTGCCTTCGCCGCCGCTGGCCGCTGCCCCGCTGCCGAGATCCTCGCGGCTGCGGAACCGCGTGCTGGCGTCCACGCCGCGCAGTTCGCTGGCCTGCTCTGCTCCGCCGGTGGGGGCGCCATAGCCGCCCTTGCCGGAGCCAAAGCCGAAGCTGATGCCGCGTCCCCCGGCACCGCCTCCGGCCTCACCGCTGCGGCTACGCCCGCCGCTGCGGTCCCGCTCCCGCGCCGCGCCGGCACCGCCAGCCTCGCCGCGGTTCACGGCCGCGAAGGCCCGGCGCGCTGCCTCTGCCGGGCCGCCGCCCCCGCGCTTGCCGCGGCCGCCAGCCGGCGCACCGCCGCTGGCTTCCTCCGCTGCGCGGGGAGCTTCCCCGGCGCGTGCCACCGCGCCGGCCTTGCCCTTGCCGGCATGTGCTGCGCCGCCGGCCTTGCCCCGGCCCGCTGCTGCGCTGCCGGGCTTGCCTTTCCCGCCGGCGCGGCCCTTGCCGCCGGCTTTGGCTCCCGGCGGCTTGGCGAAGCCGCCGCCCGTGCGGCCACCCTTGCCGCCGCGCCCGCCATAACTGCGGTGCTCGCCTGCCGCGCGCGGCTTCATGTCGACCAGCTCGAAGTCAATCGTATGGTCGTCCATGTTGACCTTGGCGACACGGATCTTCACCTCGTCGCCAATACGGAACACCTTCGAGGTGCGCTCGCCAATGAGCGCCATATGGGCTTCGTCGAAGTGGTAATAATCATCGCTTAGCGCGCTGAGGCGGATTAAGCCTTCGACGGTATTTTCCAGCTCGATGAACATCCCGAAGCTGGTTACGCTGCTGACCATGGCGTCGAATTCCTCGCCAACCTTGTCCTGCATAAACTCAGCTTTCTTGAGCTGCTCCGTATCCCGTTCAGCCTCTACCGCTACACGTTCGCGTTCAGAGGACTGCTGGGCGATCTCCGGCATCCGGCTGGAGAGATATTCATGGCGTTTCTCTGTCAGCGCTCCGCCGTTCTCAATAACCTCCCGCATGACGCGGTGAATAACAAGGTCGGGATACCGCCGGATCGGCGATGTGAAATGGGAATAAAATTCCGCTGCCAGCCCGAAGTGGCCTGTGCTCTCCGCATCATACTTCGCCTGTTTCATGGAGCGCAGCATCATGGTACTGATGACGGTCTGTTCCTTCGTCCCTTGGATCTGCTCCAGCAGATCCTGCAGCGCGCGCGGATGCACCGAATTGCCCCGGCCTTTGACATGATAGCCAAAGTTCGCCGCAAAAGCCATGAAGTTCTGCAGCTTCTCCGGGTCCGGATCCTCGTGAATCCGGTACAGGAACGGCACCTTCAGCCAGTGGAAATGCTCTGCGACAGTTTCGTTAGCCGCCAGCATGAACTCCTCGATAATCTGCTCGGCCACGGAACGCTCGCGTTTCACGATATCTATAGCCTTGCCGTTCTCATCGACGATAATTTTGCTCTCTTCGAAGTCGAAATCAACTGCACCTCGGCGCATCCGCGCACCACGCAGCTTCATCGCCAGCTCTTTCATCAGGCGGAAATCCTCAATCAGCGGACTATAACGCTCCAGCAGCTCGGGATCTTCGTCTTCAACGATTTTGCGGACATCCGAGTAGGTCATTCTTTCCTTCGTACGGATAACGCTCGTAAAGACATCATGCTTCACGACCTTCATATGCTCGTCGAATTCCATCTCACAGGACATCGTCAGCCGGTCCACCTTGGGATTCAAGCTGCAGATGCCGTTCGACAAACGATGCGGCAGCATCGGGATAACCCGGTCCACCAGATACACGCTGCACCCGCGGTCAAAAGCTTCCTTATCTAGCTCAGACCCTTCACGCACATAATAACCGACGTCCGCAATATGAACGCCCAGCTTGTAGTGGCCGTTCTCCAGACGCGATACGTTCACGGCATCATCCAGATCCTTGGCGTCCGCGCCGTCAATAGTGACAATGTTCAGCCCGCGCAGATCGCGGCGTCCCTGCTGGATAATTTCTTCCTCCGTGATTGAGTCAGGAGCCTGCTCCGCTTCACGCATCACTTCAGCCGGAAAAGCCTCCGGGAGCTGATGCTTCCGGATCACCGACAGAATATCTACACCCGGATCATCTTTATGGCCCAGGATCTCTATGATTTCCCCCTCCGCCGCAGCCCGGCCTTCCGGGTAATTTACAATGCGGACAACGACCTTTTCCCCGTCAACCGCACCCTTGAAGGATTGCTTTGGAATAAAAATATCCCGGTTAATCCGCTTATCATCAGGCAGCACAAAACCATAGGTCTCCAGGCTCTGGAACACACCCACAGTCTGCAGCACCCCTCTTTTGACGATCCGCACAACTTCGCCTTCCATACGCCCGCCGGACGGGCTTCGCGAGGTAATGCGCACCAGCACGATATCGCCGTTCATCGCACCTTTCAGATCATTGGCATTAATATAAATATCGGGATGATCACGGTCATCGGGAATCAGAAAAGCAAACCCTTTCGCATGAGCCTGTACACGTCCCCGCACCAAATCCATTCGTTCCGGTACCCCATAGCGGGCATTCCGGGTTAGTATCATTCTTCCATCCTGCTCAAGTGCAAGCAGCAGTTCCTCGAACGCTTTGAACGACTCGCTGTCCTCTAATGCGAAATGGCTCACCAGTTCGTCATAAGTGAGCGGCTTATAAGCGGTCTCCCGCATAAAATTCAGTAATTGTTCCTGTGTTATCAACTTCGTCACCTCGGCCCTCCGCAGCATTTCGTATACCGCTGGCATATATGTATGTCTTGTCCTATAATGCCTGTGTGTATTCCAGTAAATTTTACCTATATATACTCATACCCTAGTATACACGAAATTAATCCCAGGCATCCCTGTAATGATCAACCGAAGGTTAACGGAAACACAATATTTACTTATTCAAAATAAAAAAGCCTCTGCCCCATTCCATTCAGAACAGAGCAAAGGCTTAATGTAAGCTATCTAGTCAACCAGAACGGCCACAAGAATTGACATAATGAAAAATCCTGCTGCCAGTCCAACTGTTACACGCTGCAGTACGAGTTCCATACCACGTGCTTTTGTTTTACCAAAGAGATGCTCAGCACCGCCGGAGATGGCACCGGAAAGACCTGCGCTTTTCCCTTTTTGCAGAAGAACGACCGCAATTAGACCGACGGAAAAAATCAGGAGCAATACTTTCAAAAAGATATCCATTCACTTCCACCTCCTACGTCCAAGCATCACTATCTATGCTAATTTAAGTTTTACGTTTCATAAACAGCATTTTAATTTTATCATAGCCATAGAACGAATACAACTATACAAACCGAGATCTCCTTATAACTTTAGTGATTTCTCAGGTTTGTCTCTTGAACGAGCCCAGAAACAGCAATAGCAGCAAGGAGATCACAATAATAGGCACGGAAAAGAAGGCATATCCGATTCCCTCCCAGCCTCCAATTACGGAAAAGCTGCAAACCAGCAAAACAACACCGCCTATTAACCCTATCAACCCTGGATAAAAAACAATGCCCTTCATCTGGTGTCCGCTTCGGGACAGCAACCAGCTGATCAGTACCAGGAGCACTCCAACCCCTATACCGGCTATAACGGCGTTCATCATCCCACTCCTTCCATTTATATACTATTATAGAATACCTTCTCAGCGGATAGGATGCAAAAAAGAGCCTGCCCATAAGGCAGACTCTTTAGAAAGCTTAGCTCAAAAGCAATTATCTTTTGAGGTTGTAGAAGGATTTCAGGCCGTTGTATTGAGCCAATTCACCCAGTTCATCTTCGATGCGGAGCAATTGGTTGTATTTAGCGATACGGTCTGTACGGGAAGGAGCACCTGTTTTGATCTGGCCGGCATTGGTTGCCACGGCGATATCAGCGATAGTGCTGTCTTCGGACTCACCGGAACGGTGGGAGATTACAGCAGTGTAGCCTGCGCGTTTTGCCATTTCAATCGCATCGAAAGTTTCAGTCAAAGTACCGATTTGGTTAACTTTGATCAGAATGGAGTTACCAATGCCTTCTTCGATCCCTTTGTTCAGACGTTCAGTGTTGGTTACGAACAGGTCATCACCAACGAGCTGGATTCTGTTGCCCAATTTTTCAGTGAGCAGTTTCCAGCCTTCCCAGTCATCTTCGGAGCAGCCATCTTCGATGGTGATGATTGGGTATTTGTCAGCCCAAGAAGTGAGCAGGTCAACGAATTCAGCTGGAGTGAAGGATTTGCCTTCGCCTTCCAGGTGGTATTTACCGTCTTTGAAGAACTCGGTAGAAGCAACGTCCATACCCAGGAATACATCAACGCCTGGTTTGTAGCCGGCTTTTTCGATAGCTTCCATGATGGAGGACAATGCATCTTCATTGGAAGTGAAGTTAGGAGCGAATCCGCCTTCGTCGCCAACTGCAGTGTTCAGGCCTTTGCCTTTCAGTACGGATTTCAGAGCGTGGAAGATTTCAGCGCCTGTACGCAGAGCTTCTTTGAAGCTAGGTGCACCAACCGGCAGAACCATGAACTCTTGTACGTCAACGTTGTTGTCGGCATGTGCGCCGCCGTTCACGATGTTCATCATTGGAACTGGAAGCTGTTTCGCGTTAAATCCGCCCAGGTATACATACAAAGGCACATCCAGAGCTGCTGCTGCAGACCGGGCTACGGCCATGGATACTGCCAGAATTGCGTTCGCACCCAATTTGCCTTTGTTGTGAGTGCCATCCAGGGTGATCATCAGTTTGTCGATGCCCAGCTGGTCAAGAGCGTCCATACCGATTACTTCTGGAGCAATGATCTCGTTCACGTTCTCAACAGCTTTCAGAACGCCTTTGCCCAGGTAGCGGTTTTTGTCTTCGTCACGAAGCTCTACAGCTTCGTGAGCGCCAGTGGAAGCGCCGGAAGGAACGATTGCGCGGCCTTTAGCACCGGATTCCAGATAAACGTCAACCTCTACAGTAGGGTTACCACGGGAGTCGAGGACTTCGCGAGCGTACACATCAGAAATAATAGTCATGTAAGTTAATCTCCTTTTAATATCGGTTATAGTCTTGCAGATATTGCCGGGTACTGCTTATTTGCGGCTGGCAATCATGGATTGTCCGGTCATTTCCGCAGGCTGCGGAAGTCCCATCAGATCCAAGATTGTAGGTGCCACATCTGCGAGAATACCGGATTCACGCAGTACAACATTTTCAGTCGTTACGATGAAAGGAACCGGGTTGGTGGTGTGAGCCGTGAACGGACGTCCCTGCTCGTCAAACACCATATCCGCATTACCGTGGTCGGCAATGATGATGGCAACGCCGCCTTTGGCAACTACTGCATCCACAACCTTGCCCACGCACTCATCCGTAACTTCTACAGCCTTGATGGTTGGTTCCAGCATGCCGGAGTGTCCTACCATATCAGGGTTCGCAAAGTTAAGGATAATGGCATCCTGTCTGTCCGCTTCGATTTCCGCTACGCAGGCCGCCGCCACTTCGTATGCGCTCATCTCCGGCTTAAGATCATAGGTTGCCACTTTCGGGGAGTTGATCAGGATGCGGGTTTCGCCTGAAAGCTCCTCATCACGTCCGCCGCTGAAGAAGAAGGTTACGTGCGGATATTTTTCGGTTTCCGCGATACGCAGCTGCTTCTTATTCTGCTGCACAAGCACTTCACCCAGCGTATTGTCCAGGTTCTTCGGCGAGTATGCCACGTAGCCCTGAACCGTTTCACTGAAGGTAGTCAAGCATACAAAATGCAGGTTTTGCGGGAACAAGGGACCCCGGTCGAAGCCGCGGAAATCCGAGTTCGTGAATACCTGCGACAGCTGAATGGCACGGTCCGGGCGGAAGTTGAGGAATACGACGGAATCGCCGCTCTCTACAGTCGCTGTCGGTTTGCCTTCGCTGTTCACAATCACGCTAGGCTCAACAAATTCATCGTACACAGAGTTCTGGTAGGATGCAGTGATCGCCTGCAGTGCGTCGGTATATTGCGGTCCTTCGCCGTAAACCATCGCGCGGTAAGCCTTCTCTACACGTTCCCAGCGTTTGTCACGGTCCATCGCGAAATAACGTCCGGATACTGTAGCGATCTTGCCTACGCCTACTTCCTCAATCTTGGCGATCAGATCCTGAACGAACTTCTGTCCGCTGTCAGGAGGTACATCGCGTCCATCCATGAAAGCGTGGATATACACTTCGTGCATATCTTCTTTCTTGGCCAGATCGAGCATGGCAAACAAATGACTAATATGGCTATGTACCCCTCCGTCGGATACCAGCGCATACAGGTGAAGCTTTTTCCCGGTTGACTTGGCGCTTCTTACAGCGGCAACCAGAGTTTCGTTCTCAAAGAATTCCCCGTCACGAATCGACTTGTCGATACGGGTCAGGTCCTGGTACACAATCCGGCCGGCTCCGATGTTAAGGTGACCCACTTCGGAGTTACCCATCTGTCCTTCCGGCAGACCCACAGCTTCGCCGCAAGCGGTCAGCGTGGTGTTCGGATACTGCTTCAGGTAACGGTCATAGTTCGGTTTGTTGGCTTGGGCAACAGCGTTGCCTTCAGTCGTATTGCGCAGACCGAAACCATCCATGATGATCAAAGCAACAGGTTTGGGTGCTGACATCCTTACTTCGCCCCCTCAACCAATGAAACGAACGAAGCAGGCTGCAGGCTGGCACCGCCGACGAGCGCGCCGTCGATGTCGCTTTGACTCATGTACTCCGTAACATTCTCCGGCTTCACACTGCCTCCGTATTGGATACGTACTGCTTCAGCCGTCGCCTCATCGTACAGGTCTTTTACAAGCGTACGGATATAGGCGATAACTTCGTTAGCATCCTGGGAAGTGGAGGATTTGCCTGTTCCGATAGCCCAGATAGGCTCATAGGCAATGACAACACTTGCCGCCTGTTCAGCACTAAGGCCGGCAAACGCGCCTTCGGTTTGAACTTTGCAGACAGCTTTCGTCTGGTCAGCTTCACGCTCTTCGAGCTTTTCGCCTACACAGACAATTGGAGTAATGCCGTGGCGGAATGCCGCATGCATCTTCTTGTTCACGATTTCGTCCGTTTCGCCAAAGTATGCACGGCGTTCGGAGTGGCCGATGATCACATAATCTACGCCAAGGTCCTTCAGCATTACGCCGCTGATTTCGCCTGTGTAGGCTCCGTTATCTTCGAAGTGCAGGTTCTGTGCGCCAATCTTGATGCTGGTGCCCTTTGCCGCTGCAACCAGTGCAGGCAGGTTCGTGAACGGCGCGCAGATTACGGTCTCTACGCCTTTCACTTCGGCCTGGCCTTTGACTTCAGCGAAAAAGCCTTCCGCTTCGGGAACTGTTTTGAACATCTTCCAGTTACCGGCGATAATAGGTGTTCTGCTCATAGTAATGAATTGCCTCCTTCTACCTTCTACGTCTTACTTGTCGTTCAGTGCTTCAACGCCAGGGAGCGCTTTGCCTTCCATGAACTCCAGTGATGCGCCGCCGCCAGTGGAAATGTGATCCATTTGGTCAGCCAGGTGGAATTTCTCTGCTGCAGCTGCGGAATCTCCGCCGCCGATGACAGTGTAGCCTTCTGTAGTCGCGCAAGCCTTGGCTACAGCGATTGTACCTTCGGCAAAAATATCGATTTCGAATACGCCCATCGGTCCGTTCCAAACCACCAGTTTGGAGTTTTTGATGATGTCGGCATAAATTTCACGAGTTTTAGGACCGATGTCCAGACCTTCCCAGCCAGCCGGGATATCCGTTACATCTACAATTTTGGTGTTGGCATCCGCACCGAACTTGTCAGCAACAACAACGTCAACCGGAAGTACGAAGTTTTTGCCCAGTTTTTTGGCCTTCTCGATGAATCCGAGAGCCGCATCGATCTTATCGTTGTCTACCAGCGAGTTACCGATTTCGTAACCTTGAGCTTTGGTGAACGTGTAGGACAGGCCGCCGCCGATCAGAACGTTGTCAGCCAGAGTCAGCAGGTTGTCGATAACGTCAATTTTGTCTTTCACTTTAGATCCGCCGATGATGGCAGTGAAAGGACGTTCCGGATTGGAAAGAGCTTTGCCCAGAACATTCAGTTCTTTCTCCATCAGCAGGCCCGATACAGCCGGCAGGAAGTGAGCGATGCCTTCTGTGGAGGCATGTGCACGGTGAGCCGCGCCAAATGCGTCATTGACGAAAAGGTCAGCCAGTTCTGCGAACTGCTTAGCCAGTTCAGGATCGTTCTTTTCTTCGCCCGGATAGAAGCGGACATTCTCAAGCACAAGCACATCGCCATCTTTCAGTTCAGCGATTTTTGCTTTTACAGCTTCGCCGATTGCTTCATCAGCCTTAGCCACCGGTTTGCCGAGCAGCTCGGACAGACGCACAGCAGCAACAGTAAGACGCATGGAATCTACGAATTGGCCTTTAGGACGGCCCATGTGGCTGGCCAGAATGACCTTTGCACCGTTCTCAATCAGGTATTTAATCGTTGGAAGGGTTTCGCGGATACGGGTATCATCAGTGATCTTCCCGTCTTCCACTGGCACGTTGAAATCGACACGCACAAATACGCGTTTGCCTTTTACTTCTACATCACGGACACTTTTTTTGTTCATGATTACTTTTCCTCCACACCCAAAATTGGTCATTCACGAATCCATTTAGAAAGAGCGGAAACAAGGAACTTCTGTTTCCGCTCTATAGATGCCGCTTATGGGAAATCGATATTACTTAGCCAGCTTAGCGAAGTGTTCCAAAGTGCGAACGAGCTGTGCAGTGTAGGACATTTCATTGTCGTACCAAGCAACGGTTTTTACCAGTTGTTTGTCGCCAACAGTCATAACCTTAGTCTGTGTAGCATCGAACAGGGAACCGAAAGTCATTCCTTTGATGTCGGAAGATACGATTTCATCTTCTGTGTAGCCATAAGTATCAGGATCGGAAGCTGCTTTCATAGCTGCATTCAGTTCTTCAACAGTAACGTTCTTTTCAAGAACAGTAACCAGCTCAGTCAGGGAACCGGTAGCTACAGGCACACGTTGTGCTGCGCCGTCCAGTTTGCCTTTCAGTGCTGGAATTACCAGACCGATAGCTTTAGCAGCACCAGTGGTGTTAGGAACGATGTTCTCAGCAGCAGCGCGGGCGCGTCTGAAGTCGCCTTTAGCGTGTGGAGCATCCAGTGTGTTCTGGTCGCCAGTATAAGCGTGGATGGTAGTCATCAAGCCTTCAACGATGCCGAACTTGTCGTTCAGGACTTTTGCCATTGGAGCCAGGCAGTTAGTTGTGCAAGATGCGCCGGAAATTACAGTTTCAGTACCATCCAGGATGTCATGGTTAACGTTGTATACAACGGTCTTCATGTCGCCGGTAGCCGGAGCGGAGATTACTACTTTTTTAGCTCCGCCTTTCAGGTGCTTCTCAGCTGCTTCTTTAGTTGTGAAGAAGCCTGTGCACTCCAGAACGATGTCAACGCCGAGGTCGCCCCAAGGCAGTTCTTCCGGGTTGCGGTTCGCCAGAACCTTAACTTCTTTGCCGTTCACTTTGAAGAAGCCGTCATGTACTTCAACGTCTCCCTGGAATTTACCTTGAGTTGTATCATATTTAAGCAAATGAGCAAGCATCTTAGCATCAGTCAAGTCGTTGATTGCTACCACTTCGATACCTTCTACATTTTGAATACGGCGGAATGCAAGGCGTCCAATACGTCCAAAACCGTTAATACCAACTTTTACACTCATTGAATAGTTCCTCCTAGATTTCGTTTTATTTATTCAAGACAAGCCGTTAAGCTTGTCAAGACAACAATGTTAAGTATAATGCATAATACCTTCGCTTGCTCCCCATATATTGGAAGCTATAGGGCCGTATGATTCTGATTGTCAATTTCCTTGCCAATTTCGACAGCAGCCGCCTCATCGGTAACGAGTATATCCTCCTGTCCAAAGCGCAGCATTGCATGAATCGCCTTGGCCTTGCGTTTGCCGCCGGCAATACCGATAACCACTTCGGTGCGGATAATATCTTCCAGACGGAGTCCCATAGTCAGCATGGTATGAACAACCTGACCCTCTTCGTTAAAATAATAGCCGAACGATTCAGCAACCGCTCCTTCTCCCCGGATTTCCGAGATGGTGGCCTCATCCAGCTTACGGCGGCGGGTCATTTCAATGGCATCTCCAATACCATGCACAATAATACGCGATCTGCGGATGATTTGCACGATCTCCCCAATGTTGAAGTCAAGCGCCAATGACTGGTACGCATCTTCACTTAGTAAATCAGGTACATGGAGGAGGCGGTAATTGGCTCCAATCCTCTTGGCCATTGTTGAAGCAATCGTATTGGCCTGAATTTCCATGCTCTCACCCAGCCCTCCACGCGCCGGGACAACCCAGGCATTCTTATAGGAAAGGGGGATTGGTGGTGTGAGCTGGTCTGCCATTTCAGCGAGTGTTGAACCCCCGGTAACGGCAACAGTATCTTCGGAACGCAGTACGCCGAGCAATGCTTTGGCTCCCGCACGTCCCAGTTCACGCTTGGTGAACAGCGACGTTTCGCAATCACCGGGTACAACAATAACTTTGTTCAGACCATACGTTGTACGAATTTTCTCCTCCAGATCATCCAGGCCAAACAGGCTCTTGGCGATTGGCTCCAGCAGGTCAAGCAGTCTGCGTCCGGCATCGCTTACGCGCATGCCTACGCTCTCGATCTCAATGAGCCCTTGCGATTTCAGAAGATCCGTCTCGGCGCGCAGTACCCGCTCGGTCATATCAAGCGAAGCGGCCAGCGTTCTGCGCCCAATAATATCGGACAGCATGATCTGATGCAGAATCGTGTAACGTCTCTTAAGGGTTTCCATGAGATCAGGCAGAAGCTGCTTTTGGATTTCTAATAAATTACGCATGCTTTCACTCCTGCAACTTCGTCTTCCTCTTATTCCCTTGTCCATGGTCTTAAAACGTCCCGGGTTAACTTTTTAAGTCCCACCCATATTCTACCCAAATATCACGCGGAGTGCAAGTCTTCCGAGAGTATAATTCTCAACCTCTTTTCATCTTATACATCTGCCCCATGAAGGAAAGTGCTGAAAGTCCTGCGACCCGCATATATAAGCCCGGTCCAAACTACCTTCACAACGCTGATAGACACCAATGGAGGGCCTGAAGAAGATATTTTTGCAGCAGCAGAATTAATCCGTTGCAATTGAGCCATAAATAGATTATAATAATTTTTGTTGCGCCCGTGGTCCAATGGATATGACGTAGGCCTCCGAAGCCTGAGATCCAAGTTCGATTCTTGGCGGGCGCGCCATTAATTTCTTTTTTGTACATATTTTAGCAGCATCCACTTATAGTATTTAACCAAAGAGCCGCTGATTGGCTCTTTTTTTATTAACTAAGTTTGACTTTCTTTGACTTTTTGTTTGAATTTGTTTATCATGTGGTTATTACGGTAACAGTAACAATGAACACATTCGAAGAACCAATTCAAGGAGGTTTTCCACGTGAGTTATATTCCTATGGTAGTAGAACAGAGCAACCGCGGCGAGCGCGCTTATGACATCTATTCCCGCCTGCTGAAGGACCGCATCATTTTCCTCGGAACGGAGGTTAATGACGTGGTAGCCAATTCCATCATCGCACAAATGCTCTTCCTGGCTGCTGAGGATCCGGATAAGGACATTCACCTGTATGTGAACAGCCCTGGCGGTTCCATTACAGCCGGAATGGCTATATTTGATACAATGCAGTACATCAAACCGGATGTTTCCACGATTTGTGTGGGCATGGCCGCATCCATGGGAGCCTTCCTGCTGAATGCCGGTGCCAAGGGCAAACGCTTCGCGCTGCCAAACAGTGAGATTATGATTCACCAGCCGCTGGGCGGTGCTCAAGGACAGGCTACGGACATCGAAATCCGGGCCCGCCGTATCCTTAAGCTTCGCGACAAGCTGAACCGTATCCTGGCAGAACGTACCGGCCAGCCGCTGGAACGCATTGAGAAGGATACAGACCGCGACTACTTCATGAGTGCTGTTGATGCAGCTGAATATGGCATTGTCGATAAGGTTATTGAGAAGACACTTCCTTCAGGCGTATAATTCAAGCGCATCACAAAGAGGCTGCCCAGACCATTGGTCTGGTGCAGCCTCTTCTGTGTCTGCGTTACTGTATGTCATCCCAGCCGCCCGTACCCCAGAGAATCCAGTTTACCGGCAATTACACGGTAACCTCTTCCATTCGGATGCACATGATCCAGGGACAGCAGACTCCGCTCATTGCCGGCAAACTCATGATAAATGGAGGCAAACCCGCATACACTGCTGCTGTAGCCTGCAGCAAAGGCGTTAAACTGGCGCACCCAGTCTGTCGCTTCCGTTAGCTGAGGATAGGGATTATAAAGTCCTACTATACGGATGATGTAGGGCAGGCGGCTGCCGTTCTTCAATTGCCGGAGCGAACCCATAATCTCACCGAAATTTCTTTTGCATTCGCGAAGCGCCCGTGCCAGCGCAGGAGACAGGTCACGCGGACGAAATGACACAGCTTTGGCTGCCCTGATCAGATCGTTCCCGCCGATCGACATAGTAATGATCTCTGCATCCCGGAGGGATTGGCGGAATATGGGGTCCCTGTTCAGACGCTGCTCCAGCGCAGCCGTAGTTAATCCATTGATGCCAAGATTCACAGCCCCGACGGGCACACGCAGCCGTCCCTCAGCCATTCTGCGGTACACCGGCACAAATCCGTTGCCAGGCAGCGCCCCGAATCCGGTCGTCAAGGAATCGCCAATGGCCGTGTACTGATAGCTCATCTCTTTTTTCCTCCCCGCAATAAGCTGGTTTCTCTTTAGCTTATGAACAGGAAAGGCATTAGGTAACCGGAAGGTGTCCATACACGGCATCTGCGGAGCGGGCTAAGCTGTCCTTTTTATCAGAAATTGTTCTATTTCAACCCCGCGAACGGGCTGCTGCCGGCCGGCAGCAATTCCTTAAAGGTGAACTCAAACTGAGGGAATCCGGCAGCATATGCAGTGTATTCATAAAGTTGGAAGAAGACGACCATCTTCCCGTCTTTCACGTAAAAGTTCTTCTCTGTGTTAAGGCCGTTGAAACCGCCAAGGTAGCCGCCGTCCGCCTTAATCAGCTTGGACAGCTTGGCATTCAGCTCTTTTTTGTAGTTAGGGTTGGCCTTCAGCACATCCCCGATAAGCAGACGTTTGCCGTCCTTCAGAGAGAAGGTGAACGAATTGCGGTAGGTCATGCCATGAGCCCCTCCGGTATACTCATACTGCTGCGTAATGAGACTTAGAATACCGTCCTGGTTGTAAGTGACCACGTATCCGCCGTCGTACTCATATGGCCGGTCATCTGAAGATTTGTTCGCAATTTCTTTTTCCGCTTCGGCTGCAAACTTGGTAAAGGTCTGCTTGATCGTGTCATTGATCGTTTTCTGCGCCGCGGCATTCGCCAGTCCGGACACTTGCGGGTAATCCAGCTTGACCGGTGCGTCTTTATGGTCCTTGACGATGCTCTCCGTCTTGATGGTGATCGCATTTTGCGGTTTGCTGACCACATTCAGCCGGCCCGAAGCCGCGTTCCAATCCCCTTTGTATCCCAGAAAATCGCTGACCAGGTCAAACGGAACGAACAGCCGGTTATTGATATTTTTGCCTTCATACTCATTAAGATAAAAGTTGTTGACCGAGATTGAATTCTCGTACTCGGAGACTGTCAGCTTAACCTTAGATGTTCCTTTGCCGATCGTATAAGCTTTTTCCGCTTTATCATAGGTAAAAGGCATGCCCAGGGCATCCCGCAGAAAAGTGACCGGAACCCAGACTTTACCCTCCCGCACAATACCGGTCTGCGGGGTGATCGTCCCGTTCACCTTCAGCACAACCAGGGATTGATCGGCTTTGGACTGCACCGCCGCTGCTGCAGCCTGGCCGGCCTCGGCGGGCAACAGCCCTCCGCTGAGCAAAATTCCTGCGGCCACAATGCCTGCGCCCCATTTACGGGCCTGCTTCTTATTGATGTTCTTCATAATAGTATCCCCTTCCGCTGGTATGTTGATAGTCTTGATGTGATCTCCATAATATCGGGTAACAGCCTGCTTGCTGCCCCCCATTCACTCTACCCATTATAAAGATAATTGGTATAGCGGTTGTTACAAAGCCCTTTACAATTTTTTAAGCTTCGCCGGTGATTTCAGGTCTGCTTATTACATTTCTTTAAACAAAATGATAGATTTCGCAACCATCGCAGCAAACATATAAAAAGAGGCACTGCTCTCCGCTGTACCCAGCAGAAGAAGCGCCTCTTAGGAGTTTTGTTTATTTCAGCTCATACATTACGCTAAGCTGGGTTGAGACTCTGACTTCCCCGGGTTCAACGTAGGTGCCGCCGGCTGCATCTGCCGATGATTTGGCCATCGCTGCATTCTCCATATACACGACCGGATGATTACCATCATCGCTCTGAGTGACCGTAATCACCTGGCCCAGGCTCCGCTTAGCTGCTTTGGCAATGACTCCGGCTTTTGCATCCGCATTCGCCATAGCTTTCTCAATCACCTGTGCTTCTAAGGCGGAAGGATCTTCGATGGCAAATTGGGTATTTCCGATGTTGTTCGCTCCTGCCGCGGAAGCTGCATCGAGCAGCTGTCCAACCTTGTTCAGATCACGATAGGTGACCTTCAGCGAATGCTGGGCAATATAGCCCTTGATCTGTTGACCCTCTTTTTCAGTATAAGTGTAGTTCGGCTGCACGATGAATTGTGTGCTCTGAATGTCCTTGTCTGCAATGCCCCAAGTCGTCTTCAGCAATGCTGAAATCTTACTAATCTTGGCTCCAATGGTCTTCTGTGCTTCTTCTGCCGTTGCTGCCGTAGCGTTAACCCCGATGGACAGATAGACGACATCCGGCTTGAGCGAAAGTTCACCCTTGCCGACGACACTCACAACGTTTCTCTGGACATCCTCGGCGGCGTAAGCCTTTTCAGGACCTTGAATCACTCCGCCCAAAGCCATACCTCCAATCATCAAACTTCCTGCCAGCATTACTGCTCCGAGCTTTTTGCTCCATGCCTTCATGTTTGCCATCCCCTTTCGTTAATTGTAATTGTTGTTGGTACTCTCTAGACGGAGTGGCTTGGCAAAAGTTGCATAGCGGCTATCAGTTGCTTCAAAAAAATTTATTCCCCACAAAGGCTTGTCTATACCCGGATATTAAAAAAAGCCCCGAAGGGGCCTTTCGTCACACCATTTAAAAGTACGGTCCTGCAACAAATTACTGGTTCTCAAGCTCTTCTTTGCTGACAAGACTTGTCAAAGCGGTTACAGCTTGATCCGCATCGGCGCCATCCGCGCTGATAAAAATCTCCGTGCCGGAACTGATCGCCAGGCTCATAATACCCATGATGCTTTTAGCGTTCACTTTTTTATCGTCTTTTTCCACGAAAATCTCCGACGAGAATTTGTTAGCTTCCTGCACGAACAATGCTGCCGGCCGAGCGTGAAGCCCCGTCTTCAACCGTACAACTACCGGGTGCTTTGTCATGAAACGCTTACCCCCTATTTGAGATCTGCCCAAAAATTTCACATTAATTTTATAATATTATATCATTATAACCTCAACCACACTAGAAAAAAAATATTCAGCCCCCTCGGACCTTATCCGCCAGCTCGTCAATTTTGCGCAGACGGTGGTTTACCCCGGATTTACTGACCGTACCCTTCAGCATTTCGCCGACTTCCTTAAGGTTAATATCCGGGTGTGCCAGTCTGATCTCGGCTACCTCGCGCAGCTTATCCGGCAGACTTTCCAGTCCCACTTCACGCTGCAGCAGCTTGATATTCTCGATCTGCCGCACGGCCGCGCTGATGGTCTTGTTGAGGTTGGCCGTTTCGCAGTTGACGATCCGGTTAACGGAATTGCGCATATCGCGCATAATCCGCACATCCTCGAACTTGAACAACGCTTGATGGGCGCCGATCAGACTCAGGAACTCGATAATCTTCTCGCCTTCCTTGATGTACAGAATGAAGCCCTTTTTACGCTCGATGCAGCGGGCATTCAGATGAAACTCACCCGCCAGCTCCACCAGAGCCTTGCAGTGCTCCTCATACATCGAAGCGATCTCCAGATGGTAGGAAGATCCTTCCGGATTGTTGACCGACCCTCCAGCCATAAATGCCCCGCGCAGATAAGCGCGCTTGCAGCAGTTCTTGCCGATAATCTCCGGATCGATCCCATCGGTGAAGATGAAGCCCTCGGAGACGATCCGCAGGTCCTTAAGAATCTCCTGGACACGGCTTGGAATTCGGACAATATAAACGTTATTCTTCTTCAAACGCATTTTTTTACGCACGAGCAGCTCGATATGGACCTGGTAATATTTCTTAAGTAAAGAATATACCCGCCTTGCAATCGCGGCGTTCTCCGTCGAAATGTCGAGAACTACCTTTTTGCTTGAAAGCTGCACTGAACCGTTCATCCGGATCAGCGCGGACATCTCCGCTTTCTCGCAGCAAGGCTGGCTCTCCACCATCGTCAGCTCTTTTTTGGTAAGGGCCGCAAAAGACAAGGGGCTCACCTCTTTCATGTTCCTAAAGAATAAACTTATCTTGAAGTCCAGTCCTGCACAAGCTGGTAAATATGATGACTGAGCTTATCTGTATCATGCCTCAGATAGGTCTTGAATAATACCAGCTTGTCAGCAATAACCTTATACCCGTTGCCATCCACGATGTCACGGTCAAGCTGTACCGGACGGGCACCCTTTTCAGCATACTTGACCTGAACCTGTTCGGGTATCTCCCCGTCGTTCACGATCACATAATCGAATAAATGCAATCCAACATGATCATAAACAGCTTGAAGGTGGTCACTGACGGTATAGTTGTCCGTTTCTCCGGGCTGGGTCATCACGTTGCAGACAAAAATTTTGATCGCATCCGAGGCTACAATGGCCTCCGCCAGCTTAGGTACAAGCAGATTGGGCAGGATACTCGTATACAGGCTGCCCGGGCCGCACAGGATGGCGTCGGCATTGCGGATCGCCTCCAAGGCCTCTGGCAGCGGCTCAACATCCTCCGGCTCCAGGAAGACCCGTCTGATGACACCGCGGGCTTCCGGAATCTTGGACTCCCCAGTGATAATAGAGCCGTCGGCCATCTCGGCATGCAGCACTACAGCTTCACCAGCAGCAGGCAGCACCCGGCCGCGCACGGCGAATAACCGGCTAAGCTCCCGGACTGCAGTAACGAAATCGCCGGAGATATCCGTAAGCGCCGCCAAAATAAGATTCCCCAGGCTGTGCCCGGCTAACCCTTCACCGCTGCTGAAACGGTATCTCATGATCTGGGCCATAAGCGGTTCTACATCAGCCATTGCTGTCAGTACATTGCGGATATCACCGGGGGGCGGCATTTGCAGTTCACTGCGCAGTATGCCGGAACTTCCCCCGTCATCCGCTACAGTTACTATCGCTGTAATATCAAGCGGCTTTTCCTTCAAACCGCGAAGCATAACAGACAACCCCGTACCCCCGCCCATGACGACAATACGCGGACGCTGTCCTTGTTCTTCAGCCACTATTGATCCCTTCTCTCTTAATGCCGGTCACGCTCGGAATCCCGGTGGCTGACTGCTACCGATTCCGTCTCGCTAACCCCCAGCATTTTGCCCAAATATTCGGAGATGGCCACAGAGCGGTGTTTGCCGCCTGTGCAGCCAATGCCGATAATAATCTGGGACTTGCCTTCTTTCCGGTATTGCGGAATGAGGAAATGAAGCATATCCAGCAATTTAGTCAGAAATACCTGTGTTTCCGGCCATTTCATGACATAATCATAAACCTCGCTGTCCTGGCCCGTCTTAGGCCGCAGCTGATCCACGTAATGCGGATTAGGCAAAAAGCGGACATCAAACACGAGGTCTGCGTCGATCGGAATCCCATATTTGAAGCCAAACGAGGTGATGTTGACGGAAAGCATGCTTTTGCCCAAATGGGAAAAGCGCGATACGATCCTTTCCTTCAGCTGAACCGGCTTCATGCTGCTGGTATCCAAACACAAGGTGGCTGAATTCTTCAGCTCCTCCAGCATTTGGCGTTCCAGACGGATGCCGTCAAGCGGCATGCCTTTGGGTGCCAGCGGATGATGCCGCCGGCTCTCTTTGTAACGCTGTACCAGTACGGAATCCGTTGCATCCAGGAACAGAATTTCGAAGGCGATCGTAGATTCATCCTTGATATAGGCTAGCGATTCCGACAAAGCTGTGAAAAACTCTCTGCCGCGCAAATCGATAACCAGCGCTACCTTGGCGATTTTCCCCTTCGACTGCTCAATCAGCTCGGCGAATTTGGGAATCAGCACCGGCGGCAAATTATCCACACAGAAGAATCCAAGATCTTCCAGGCTCTGTACAGCAATTGTCTTGCCTGCACCTGACATGCCCGTAATAATAATCAGGGTGGCTCCACCGGGCGGTGATTGTTCCAATTCGGTCATCGAAGCGCCCCCTCCCTATCCAAAGTATATGAATAATTCCCGCTGCTTAAGAACGCAGCAAAAGACCTGCGGCACCAATAATACCCGCATCATTCCCCAGCTCGGCAGGCACGATGGTCACACCGGTCTGCAGTGGGGCCGGAGCCAGCTTGGCGAACACGCGGCGGACCTCGTCAAAGAGAATGTCTCCGGCTTTGGAGACACCGCCGCCAACGATAAACACTTCGGGATTCAGCACTGCTGCAACAGCAGCCATGGATTTGCCCAAATAGAAGGCAGCACGGTTCACAATCCGCAGAGCCACTTCGTCTCCGGCCTTCGCTGCATCAAATACCTCTTTGGCTGCGATCTTCTCTACCACGGACAGCGAAGTGCGGTCGCCGCGGCTTACAGCATCTTTAGCCATGCGGATAATACCCGTAGCAGAGGAAACCGTTTCCAAGCAGCCCATATTGCCGCAGCCGCATTGAATAGCTTCCAGGTCAGGCACTACAGAAATATGCCCAAGCTCGCCTGCAAGTCCTGCAAACCCTTGATACACCTTGCCGTTAATAATGATCCCGCCGCCGACACCGGTGCCCAGCGTGTAGCACACACAGTTCTCCACACCGCGTCCTGCGCCGCTCCAGGCCTCGCCCAGTGCAGCCACATTGGCGTCATTGTCTATTTTGACTGGCTTGTTCAAACGACCTTCCAGAATGGACCGGATCGGCACATCTCTAAAACCTATGTTAGGCGCAAGGATGATAATTCCTTCACGAATATTCGTAAACCCGGCCAGGCCCGCTCCTACACCGGCAAGCTGATCCCAAGAATACGGGGAGTCCTCCACAATCTGACGCACATACTTTTCGATATTATCGATGACGGCATCGACGCCATCCGCAGTCCCCGTAGGCCCCTCATAGGTATGCAGCAGGTTCCCTTCGGCATTGCAGATTCCAACCTTAATCGTGGTTCCACCTAAGTCAACGCCAACGTAGATACTTTCAGACATGTAACAAGCCACCTTTTTCTATGCTAAAATAGTTAATCCTACGTACCCACTATAATAGAAGGTACCCCTGCGGTCAAGGAAAGGCGGCACACCCGGCTATATAAGGCGGCTGGTATTTTTTTATGCAAAAAGAAACGGCTTGACCGTCCTCCAAAAGAGGCAGCTTCCGTTTCTCCAGATGTATGAAATTTACGCTATTCCGACAAAATCCGTTTTTGTCCCTCCAGTGCGCGGATCGGTGCGATATTCTGGGTGAATTCAAGCGTGCCCATGTATTGTCCCGCTTCATCACGGACAGCGAAATAACGGATGTAGATAAATTTATCTTTGATGGCAATCCAGAAATCCTCAGCATCCTTGCGGCCTGCCTTGAAATCCGCCAATAGCTTCTCTACCACATGCACGCTTTGCGGCGGATGGCAGTTCTGCACGGTGCGTCCAATGACCGCCTTGGTGCGGGCAAAAATACGCTCTTTACCATGCGAGAAGTAGCGGACTACGTCATTTTCGTCAATAAACGTCAGGTCGACCGGCAAATGGTTCAGCACCGTTTCCAGCTGATGCAGTGACAACAAGCCCGTCTCGAAGCGGATAAAGCCCTGAGGAGCCACTCCTCCCTCTTGCGCTGGCGCTGCGGCACCCTCCGGCTCTGCAACACGCTCAGGAATCCATTCGCGCTCCGGTGCAGCCAGGCAGAAGCCGATTTCATCGCTTTCGCGGGCGATTTTGACCCATTCATCCTCAGTCAGCTTATCGAGCGCCATCGGCAGCAGGATATTCTCTTCTTTAAAGATCATTTCATTGACTTCCTGAATAATGTTCGCCAGCAGAGCACCAAGTTCCTCGGCCTCCCCGTTATAAGAACCAAGCGCGGCTTTTGCCTGCTTGATCATACTGCGGATACCATCATCCACTCCCCACATCACCTTGGTAGGCCCATAGATGCCGTACTTCTCAAGGTAGGGAAACAGCAGATTCTCTTTGCGGCTGTAGTGCTTGTCGAGATCGAGCAGCAGGCTCAGATCCTCCAGCAGCTTGAACTTCATCTCTTCCGTGCCGCTTCTTAGGAATTTATCAGTATGAAGCTGAAGGCGGAAGTTCACAAGACGTTCAATCTCGCGGTTCTCCAGCTTGAAGGTATGCACGGGATGCCCCGGCTGTTCCTCCGGTTTATTGGAACGGTGAATCTCCTGGATGGACCCTTTGAAAATGGCCGTGTGCACAGAGCACAGTCGCTGCACCTCCTCTACAGGAATCCCCTCTTCTGTCATCAGTGAATGCTCCATGGCCGAGATTTCCGCGACTGTAACATCACCTACCGCTTCTGCAAAACGTGCTTTGACTTCCTCCACGCTTTTTCCGGCATGCAGCTCCTTGATTATTTCCCTAAGCATGGCTTGGCGGCGTGTCTGCTCGGGAACATCCACTTCCCGGTTATTAATCAGTTCGCTCATTGTATTCTCTCCTCTATTGAATAATCTCGAAGCCATGGCGCTGAAAAGCTTGCCGGACGGTTTCGCGATCCATTTTTTTCATTGTGATTCCTTTGGACAGGGTCATGAACCGGCCTGCCGTCTGCAGCATGCCTGGCTTGGTGATATCGCGGAACCCCAGCTCCACCATAATATCTACGACCTCCGGATAACGGCTGACCAGCTCAAATATGGACTCATCCATGTTAAGGCTTTTGCTCATTGCGCTCTCCTCCTGCAGCTTAACCCCGGGCTAATTGATAACCTTTCTCAACACCAGCTTAGCATAGGGTACAGGGAAGGATTGTGATTGCAATCACAAAATTACAAACTTAATTAAGCTGACAAACAATTGGTTTGCCACGTGGATACGGAATGAAACATCTATAGAAAAAAGCTGCCTCCTCCGCATGTTACAGCGTCGGAAACAGCCTCTCGGAACGGTTGTTGCAGGTTACAGCATTCTGCTTAGCCTGGACGAATTGCGGATATCGTGCGAGATCCGCATGCTGCAGAATTTCGGGCCGCACATCGAGCAGAAATGCGCTGTCTTGGCGCCTTCCGCCGGAAGCGTCTCATCATGGTACTCCAGCGCACGTTCCGGGTCCAGCGACAAGTGGAACTGGTCACGCCACCGGAACTCGAACCGCGCCTTGGAGAGTGCGTTGTCCCGGTCCTGTGCGCCCGGATGTCCCTTGGCCAAATCAGCGGCATGTGCAGCGATTTTGTAGGTAATGACACCTTCGCGCACATCGTTCTTGTTCGGTAGGCCCAGATGCTCCTTCGGGGTAACATAGCAGAGCATCGCTGTCCCGAACCAGCCGATCATAGCCGCACCAATTGCCGATGTAATATGGTCATAGCCGGGGGCAATATCCGTAGTCAGCGGACCGAGGGTGTAAAAAGGGGCTTCCTGGCAAAGCTCCAGCTGCTTATCCATATTCTCCTTGATCTTGTGCATCGGCACATGGCCTGGACCTTCCACCATCACCTGAACATCATGCTTCCAGGCCAGCGCCGTCAGCTCTCCAAGCGTTTCTAGCTCAGCAAATTGAGCCTCGTCATTGGCATCGGCGATGGAGCCCGGGCGTAGCCCGTCTCCCAGGGAAAAGGCCACATCATAAGTTTTCATAATCTCGCAAATATCCTCAAAATGTGTATATAAAAAGTTCTCCTGATCATGGGCAAGGCACCAGGCCGCCATAATGGAACCGCCCCGTGAGACAATTCCGGTCATTCTGCCAGCGGTAAGCGGAATATAGCGCTTCAGCACCCCGGCATGAATGGTGAAGTAATCCACACCTTGCTCCGCCTGTTCAATAAGTGTGTCGCGGTACAGCTCCCAGGTCAAATCCTCAGCTATTCCTTTTACCTTCTCCAGAGCCTGGTAGATGGGCACTGTGCCGATTGGAACCGGCGAGTTGCGGATAATCCATTCGCGGGTGGCATGGATTTTTGCGCCGGTGGAGAGGTCCATAATCGTATCGGCCCCCCAGCGCGTTGCCCACCTCATCTTCTCCACTTCCTCTTCAATGGAAGAAGACACGGCGGAATTCCCAATGTTCGCATTGATCTTGACCAGGAAATTACGCCCGATGATCATCGGTTCACTCTCGGGATGGTTGAGATTGGACGGGATAATGGCCCGGCCTGCCGCGACCTCGTCCCTTACGAATTCAGGCCGGGTATTCTCACGGATGGCGATATACTCCATTTCCGGTGTAATGATCCCCTGCCGCGCATAGTGGAGCTGGGTGACATTGCGGCCCTCACGCGCTCTTAACGGGCGCCGCTGCAAGCCGGAAAAACCTTCTGCCGGCGATCCGTCCGCAGTCCTGCCGTTATCTCCGGGCTGCACAGCTCTCCCGGCGTATTCTTCCGAATCTCCGCGTTCCGCAATCCAGCATAAGCGGTGCGGCGGGAGACCCTTGCGGATATCGGTCTCTTGTCCGGCGTCAGTATAAATCCCGCTGGTATCATACACGCGCAGTGGCGCATTATCCGCCTCTCCCGCCACGCCCTCGGTCCGGCTGAGAGAGATTTCACGCATCGGTACCTGAATGTCCGGGCGTGAGCCCTCTACATATACCTTGCGGCTCGCGGGGAATCCTGAAAGATTAACCTCTTCCTTCTTTACTGAATCTGACATTCTTATCTCCTCCTTTGTGCTCTATGAGCAATGTGCAGATAAGATAATCACGCAGCAGGCAGAAACGGCTGCCCCGTCCTTGGATAAGGAAGGTACCGTTTCAGCGAGAATTAAAAGGATAATTCATAGCACAAAGCCTATAAATTCTTATAATTCAAAAAGCCGCTCCACCTGGAGCGGCTTTATTCAGGAACAGCCAAAAGAAGGCTGCGCTAAAAAAGGTCCGACTCCACTTTCCTACGCTGGTATGATCCAGATCAGGTTCAAGGGTCCGGGAATCACTTATCCCGTCTCAGCCTATTCAGGCTCCCCTAGTGGGTATCTTATCTAATTAAATACAATTTACATGGAGTGGTATTTTGTGTCAATAAAAAATTTTGCTGACTGAACGCCTCCGTTACTTATCCAGCGTTTCGCTCCAGTCATGCACCATCGAGCCTTCCAGATATTTCTCGGCATCCATGGCGGCCATGCAGCCGGTCCCGGCAGCCGAGATCGCCTGGCGGTAACGGGTATCCTGCACATCGCCGCAAGCAAACACGCCCGGAATATTGGTTTCTGTGGTTCCCGGTTTCACCACGATATAGCCGTTGGCATCGGTAGTGATCTGGCCGCCCAGGAAGGCCGTGTTCGGTGTGTGGCCGATAGCGACAAATACGCCGTCCGCCTCCACAAGCTCTTCAGCTCCCGTCTCATTGTTGCGGACCTTCAGTCCCTTCACCCCGGTATCTCCGACAGCGACTTCTAGCGGGGTGCGGTTCAGTGCCCAGGCGACCTTGCTGTTCTCCCGCGCACGGTCCTGCATGATCTTCGAAGCGCGCAGCTCCGGACGGCGGTGGACCAGGGTCACACTGGAAGCGAACCGCGTCAGGAAGCTTGCTTCCTCCATGGCGGAGTCGCCGCCGCCAACCACTACAATCTTTTTGCCGCGGAAGAAGAACCCGTCGCAGGTTGCACAGGTGCTGACCCCGCGTCCGACATTATCCTGCTCTCCCGGGATGCCCAGGTACCTCGCCGAAGCTCCGGTCGAAATAATTACGGACTCTGCTTCCAGCACACCCATGCCATCCACGGTTATCTTAAATGGGCGCTGCGAGAAGTCCACAGCTTCCACCCAGCCATTCTTAAATTGAGCCCCGAAGCGCTCTGCCTGCTTACGCATATTATCCATCAAATCCGGACCCAGGATGCCGTCAGGAAAACCAGGGAAGTTCTCTACCTCTGTCGTTGTAGTCAATTGTCCTCCCGGCTGCAAGCCTTCAATGACAAGGGGGCTGAGATTGGCACGTGCCAGGTAAATCGCGGCAGTCAGTCCTGCCGGGCCTGTTCCGATTACAATTGTTTTGTACATGAGTATATCCTCCTTAGGGTCAGATATTTTCCGTAAAAGGCGGCAAAATGTCCGCTGCCGCCCCGTCCTGCGGGAACCCGCATACTTGATGAATACGCCGCGCGTACCGGCTTACCATAGAGACCGAAACGCCGTAGCGCTGGGCAGCCTCACGATAGGTAAGCGGATGGCTATGCAGCTTGGCGGTCAAATATTCCAGAGCCGCACACCAGCCTTCAGTATGCCTAAACAAGGGAACATCCGGGTAGAGGCGGCTGATGAACTGCTTCCAGAGAAGCTCGGCATCCTTCTTCAGCACGGCATCATATCGCCGTTCCATCACGGCAGCCGTATGATCAATAACCCGCTGCCAGTCCTCTTTCCATTCCGGTAGCCCTTTATGGCCTGGCACGCCCGGCTCTTGAACAGCCCTCTGGATGGTGCTCTCCTCCGGAGCGCCACCGATCAGGCGCTGCAGCCCGAGAAGTGCAGTCTCCTGCAGCGGCTCCTGCTCAGAAATCCCCTTCAGCACCTCGGACATTTCATCGTCCCCGATCCAGCGGAGCGCCTCTGTCACCTGAAGCTTCGTACTTGAATCACCGTAACGCAGCGCCCAGAAGAACGAAGCACGCAGCAGCGGATTATTCCGCACCTCTTCAGAGAAGCTGTCCATGTTGTTCTTCCACTGCTTGAGCTGTTCCTGAAAAGGCAGCTGATAATTATAGCTTACCGGAGGCAGCGGCCGGCCCTCGGCCTGGGCCAGCTGAAGCTGGGACAGGAAAAACTTCGGTACTACTGATTCCGGGTCCAGCTTAGCGGCCAGCTGCCAGCAGCGTACCGCCTCACTCACAAATCCGCTGTTGCTTGCCGCCGCTGCACAGTAATGGTACAAGCTCGCATCGCCACCGACCTCTTCATCCTTCAGCAGGCGGCGGAAGTGCCCGTAGGCCGTTTTGTGCTTGCCCAGAATCCCCATCGTCGTAGCCATTTTGAATACATGCTCCTGGTGAAAAGGCACAGTGGCTTCCAGCATGCGCACCAGCCCATCCAGCTGTTCCCGATCGCCTGCATACTGCAGGAAAATAGCCATGTTGCACAATGCATGCAGGTTGCCCGGGTCCTGGGCGAGCACTTCGCCAAGGCATTCCTTGGCTTTGGCAAAGCGGCCCATATAGAAATAGGCAAGAGCCAGATTGTTATGCGCCGCCAGAAAATCGGGGATGTTCTGTACAATTTCTTCCAGCAGCGCGACCGCTTGCGGAAACTTCCCTTCCTCGAGCAGGCTCCGGGCTCTGTCATGCTCCACGACACCTTCCCGGCTGCGGATCCGGACCAGCGGAGCCGGACGGTTCAGCTCATATTGCAGCAGTTCCATCAGCTCTTCGGACTCGGCAATGAACTCTCCGTTCGCATCTTCCTGAAGATAGGTGACCAGACTGCGCTCGGCCTCTTCAAAGCTTTCCATATTTGCATAGTTATTAGCCATATAGAAGTGGCATTCCGTCATAGAGGGATCAATTTCCTCCAGAACATGGGTTAAGATGTCGTTGGATGCCTCATATTTCCCCATCTCGGATAATATACCCGCCATATTGCAATGATTCACCGGGTTTTCCGGTTCATATTCAACAGCTTTGCGAAAATTCTTCAATGCCTTATCATATTGAAAGCGGTCCAATGACCGTACGGCTCTTTCAAAGAAAAAATTGGCATCCAGAGTAACGGGAATCACGTTTCGATTCTCCACGTCATTCTCTGAAGTTCTCTCAATCATGGAAGCAAGGCACCTCCCTTTGTAAGCTTCCTTATCCTCACGAAAAATAGGAGAGCGGCGGCAAATCTCTGCCCTGGCTCCCATTTAAGTGCCGTCGATACCATTTATGGTCCGACTGTCTCCACACAGTATACCACAGGTGACAGGGGGATTCTCAAGCTCGGAAGGGAGTCTCCAGGAGGTAAAAGCTTGAAAAAGCCATCTCTGCCCACCCGGCACGATAGATTCACCCGCCCGCTTTTTGTCTTTTCAGAACAAAACGGATACGCCGTCCTTGTCTGAATAGATTTCAGCTTAGCGTTGCCAGGAGAACTTTTTGAATTCTTCGGGAATTTCAAGTGGAAAAAAGTTAACTAATTCTGCTGGTTTGGCTCCTAACAGAGTAATATCGCCTAATTAAGCTTCCTTTTTCCACTTCATTCTTACAATTGTTGATTGGTGGGAGAAATAAGTTCCCTTTTTCCAACTAGCACGGCTCACCTGCTTTTTCGCAAGCGCCAGTTGGAAAAAGGCAATCGAATCCGGCTAATTTCCACCCGTTTGAGTGAATTCGCTGAATTCGCACATACTTATCCCCAACTTTATACACACTTTATCCACAATAAAGAGAAATCATAATTTCCTAAACAAAAAAAAGACGCAGGAACCTAAATTCCCGCGTCTCTGAACAGCTTGTCAATGGAACCGCCTTCGATAATAATGCGTGTGGCTTCAGCCAGCATAGGTGCTACGGAGAGCACGGTGAAACGGCTGGAATGATCATCCGGCAGCGCAATAGAGTCGGTAACGACAATCTCATCTATATTGGGGTGTACCATACGGCTCAAGGCGTCTCCGGAAAAAAGACCATGGGTGGCACAAACGATGCTGTTCTTGGCCCCCCGCTCCTTCAGGCCTTCCACTACATTCACAATCGTCGTTCCCGTATCGATCAGATCCTCAATGATGATCGGCGTCCGTCCTTCTACATCACCAATCACATGCGTAATCACCGATTCGTTGTGGGCCGGACGCTTCTTGATCATAATGGCAAACGGCGAATCCAGACGGCTGGCCAGCTTCTCCGCCATAGAGGCGCGGCCCGCATCTGGTGACACAACCACCAGGTCGGATAAGCCCTTCACCTTCAGATATCCACTGATCAGATCAAGCGCCGTCAAGTGATCTACCGGTATGTTGAAAAAGCCTTGAATCGCCGCCGCATGCAGGTCAATCGTAATCACACGGGTGGCTCCTGCGGTCGTAAGCACATCAGCCACCATCTTCGCCGAAATCGGCTCGCGCGGTGCAGATTTCCGCTCCTGCCGGGCGTAGCCGTAATAAGGCACAATAATATTAACCGTTCTAGCCGATGCGCGTTTGGCGGCATCGATCATGACCAGCAGCTCTACGAATAGTTCATTAATGGGATGCGCGAGGGATTGCACCAAAAATACGTCACAGTTCCGGATGCTCTCTTCGTAATGCACATAAATCTCGCCGCTCTTGAAGCGGGTCAGCTTAATCTGGCCCAGCGGGGCACCCAGACGCTCCGCAATATCTGCGGCCAGCTTCGGATTCGACGAACCGGAAAAAATACGCAACTGATGATGATGCATAGTACCCTCCTGGGGATCAAAATTTATAGTTCAAACGGAACGAGCGTACGGACACGCCCCTCAAACACAGCCAGCTTGCGGAAGCCTGTGCGCCACAGCAGGCTCCGCGCTTCCTGCAAGCCGTCTCCCAGCTTCAGGGGATCATGGGCGTCAGAGCCAAGGGTGAGCGGGATGCCCAGCTCCAGCGCCTGCTGGAGCACATGCCCCGAGGGGAACATCTCCGCGCACGGCTTGGTAAGTCCGGAAGCGTTAAGCTCCATCGCTATGCCGCTGCCGGCTATTGCCTTCAGCGCTTCATGCTCCAGCGCCCGCACCTCGGCCTTGCCCTCCGGTGTCTGTGGACCGTAGCCAAACCGTTTGATAACATCCATATGTCCTATAATATCATATAATCCCGATAACGCCGACTTCCGCACCGCATCATAATACCGGCGGTAGACCTCCATCACATCCCGGCCTTCCCAGCCCCCGGTTTGGCGAAAGTCCGTGATGTCCCATTCTCCGAGAAAATGCACCGATCCGATCAGATAATCCCACGGATACGGTGACAAAAGCTCGCGGATCTGCTCCTCATACCCTTCGATATAATCGGCTTCCAGCCCGACACGCAGCTCAATTCTTCCGCGATAGCGTTCCTTCAGGTTCAAACATTCCTCGACGTAACGGGGAAGCTCCGACAGCGGCATAGCCATCTCAGGATAGTAGCTCTCCGAGTCCACATGGATAAGCGGCAGATGGTCTGACAGTCCGAGCTGCTCCAGCCCCAATTCAATCCCCCGCTGAACGTATTCTTCCAGTGTTCCTACCGCGTGGCCGCAGCGTTCATGGTGGGTATGATAATCAATACGCATGTAGAAGGCTCCTTCCTAATCGCGGCGGGGCCGTTCATGGCGGGCGCTCAGCTCATCCATAATCTCATCCAGCGGCAGCTTGCGCTCCTGCAGCAGCACCAGCAGATGATAGATCAGGTCGCTGACCTCGAGGCGCAGCTCGGCATTATCTTTATTTTTGGCAGCGATGATCGTTTCGGAAGCTTCTTCGCCTACCTTCTTAAGAATCTTGTCAACGCCCTTGTCGAACAGGTATGTGGTATATGCCCCTTCGGGCCGCTCCGCTTCCCGCTCGGCAATCACCTGTTCCAGTTCGCCCAGAACCGCAAACCGCTCACTGTCGTTCAGCCCTTGCCGGGCAGAGACTGCTTCTTGGCCTCCCTTAACTCCTTTCGCTGCTGCAGGATTGCTCAGCGGAAGCTCACGGAAGAAACAGGAGGTTTCTCCTGTATGGCATGCCGGCCCTTCCGGTATCACCTTTACCAGCAGCGTGTCGCTGTCGCAGTCATAATGAATCGAGGTGATGGCCTGGGTATTGCCCGAGGTCCCTCCCTTATGCCACAGCTCGCTGCGCGAACGGCTCCAGAACCAGGTCTGTCCGCTCTCCAGCGAGAGCTGCAGCGATTCTTTGTTCATGTAGGCAAACATTAAGACTTCCAGACTTTCCGCATCCTGCACTACGGCAGGCAGCAGTCCGGCTTCATTCCAGCGGATGCCCTCTAGTACATCTTGCTGGCTTAGCGCTTTGTTTTGTTCGGCTTCGCTCATCGGATCTCTACCCCTTTTTGCTTCAGATCTGCTTTTAAATCATGAATGGCAATCTCTTTATAGTGAAAAATCGTCGCTGCCAGTCCCGCATCGGCTTTGCCTTCGGTAAATACATCATAAAAATGCTCCATCTTCCCTGCTCCCCCGGAGGCAATTACAGGAATAGTGAGCAGGTCACTGACCGCAGCAGTCAGCTTCAGATCGAAGCCATCCTTGGTGCCGTCCGCATCCATGCTGGTCAGCAGAATCTCGCCCGCTCCCAGCTTCTCGGCTTCCTTGGCCCAGGCCAGCGCACGGATTCCCGTAGGCTTGCGTCCGCCGTGCGTGTATACTTCCCATTCGCCCCAAGCCTCATTATATTTGGCATCCATCGCCACTACAATGCACTGGGCGCCGAAACGGCGCGCTCCCTCAAGAATGAGCTGCGGATTGTTGACCGCTGCGGTATTGATGCCGATTTTGTCCGCACCGGCACGCAGGATGCGCTTCATATCCTCCGGTGTGGAGATCCCTCCGCCTACCGTGAACGGAATGGCGATTTCACCGGCGGTCTGCCGCACAACTTCCACCATCGTAGCCCGGCCTTCAACAGAAGCGGAAATATCGAGAAACACAAGCTCATCTGCGCCCTCCCGGTCATACAGTGCCGCCAGCTCCACCGGATCCCCGGCATCGCGCAGATTCACAAAATTCACGCCTTTGACTACCCGCCCGTCCTTCACATCCAGACAGGGAATGATGCGTTTGGCTAACATGAAATAACCCCTTTCCGTAGTTTTCGAGCGAAAACCTGTTTCGATCCAACCATTTCCCCTAAGGGATTTCGATCCCCCTAAATCCCCCTTAGCCAAGGGGGACCCCAAGGGCCCCGGCCCTCTGGACACCTGGATGGCTGGCGTGGGCAGGGGTTGTGCGCTCCCGGGCGACTATAGGGCTAGAAAACGCTAAGTGGTTTTAGTTGGATTTTGTACACCTAATTCATGCAAATTCATCCCACACGGCCGCTTTCAGCCTAATTAGTGGTACTTTTTCCAACATAGGCTACTCCATAAACCGAATGAGCGCGATTAGTGAACCTTTTTCCCACTAAGGATGACTGCTCTGTTCATAAACTTGTTTAAAATTCAATCTCATAGAGATCAAAAACAAGTACAAACCCAAATATAACCCCAAAAACCACCTACGTGTTCCACGTTTTGGCCCCTGGCGGGACGGCGGCCTCGCACCACCTGCGGAAAGATAAAGGTAGGCTTGACCGCACCTGTGTGAGCATTAAACCAACTTTAACTTCGGCTTGAGCGTCAACCTCAACATTGACTGCAACTTTTACAGCAGAAGAGCTCTAAATCGGCCGAAAAATCGTATCCATCGAACTCTGCTATACAGTTGAATCGGGCCAAATGTGCACTTTTACCAGAATTCCGGAAATCAGCTGTACAGAATGCAGCAGATGGTGATTTAACGCATGATAATGAGCTTTCTATTGCAGAAAGTGCAATCATTTCATAAGTGCCAATAGTCAACCAACATGACCTAGAGCTCTAACTGCATAACGTACAATTATTTACTCGGCTTTTAGGTGTTCCAGTAGTTTAAATGTATTTCGTACAACTAAATTTCGGCAATCTCCCGCATATGGCCTAGCCATCTATTTATAGCTGTACGAAATGCAATTAAAGTTCCTTTTAGACCTTTTCAACTGAAATTAAATGTACGAATTACAATTAAGATTCTCACAAATCCAGAAGGTAAGAGAACACAAGCAGCTCCTGAGTATATTCGGAGGATTCATGCGAGTAAGTGAACACCGCTGCACTCCAGAGCCCTATAGCTTCTGCCTACTTGCTGTCCAGCGCCTGAAGCGCCTCAGCCAGATCAATATTGCCGGTGTACAGCGCTTTGCCGACTATCGCTCCGCCGATACCGCTGCCGCTATGAACGCTCAGACGCAGCAGGTCGTCCAGACTCGTTACACCGCCTGAAGCAATAACGGTTTTGCCGCTGGTGGCAGCCATGGACAGGATACCCTCGATGTTGGGTCCCTGCATCATGCCGTCGCGTGAGATGTCGGTGTAGATGAACGTCTCAGCCCCTTTGGCGGCCAGCTCCTTGGCCAGGTCCTCCGCACGCACCTCGGAGGTGTTCAGCCAGCCGTGAGTAGCTACATATCCACCCCGGGCATCGATGCCGATTGCAACCTTGTCACCGTATTTGGCGAGCACAGCCTCTGTGAACGCGTGGTCGTTGATCGCCGCAGTGCCAATAATGACCCGGCTCACGCCGAGACCCAGCAGTTTCTCGACATCCGCAAGCGTACGGAGTCCTCCGCCTACCTGCACAGGGACGCCTGCGTTTTTGGCAATTGCCCCGATGATGGCATCATTCACCGGATGTCCGGCTTTGGCCCCGTCCAAATCGACGAGATGAATAAATTTCCCGCCCTGCTCTTCCCACGATTTGGCCACGCTCACCGGGCTGTCGTTGTAAATGGTTTCCTGATTGTAGTCACCCTGCTGCAGTCTGACGCATTTTCCATCCCGGATATCAATTGCCGGATATACGATAAAAGAAGACATGTGGCGCTCCCACTTTCGTTACAATATAGTTATACAAAGAGTGAACCTAAGAATCTATCCCCGTGAATCGATGAACCCCTGTAATAACAGGGGATTCGCCGGTTCGGCGTGATCCAATTCTTAAGTTCAGCTTATATATAGCGGGCTACGCCCGCGTGCCCTTCAGCTTCAAAAAATTGCCCAGCAGCTTCATCCCCAGCTCCCCGCTCTTCTCCGGGTGAAACTGCATACCGAATACATTCTCCCGGCCTACAATAGCCGTAACCGGATGCCCGTAATCTGTGACAGCAAGCAGATCGCTCTGCTGTGCCATGATGGCATGGAAAGAGTGGACAAAATACACATGTCCTGCTTCAAGCCCTGAGAACAGAGGACTCTGCGGCTGCAGAAAGTCCAGCTTGTTCCAGCCCATATGCGGCACTTTATAGCCCTCACGGGGCGCAAAACGCACTACCGAGCCAGGCAGAAGATCCAGTCCTTCGTGGGTGCCGTACTCCTCGCCGCTGCTGAACAGCAGCTGCATGCCGAGGCATATCCCCAAAAGCGGCTGGCCTGAAGCTGCGGCCTTTTGGACCACAGCATCCAGCCCACTCTCCCGCAGATGCTCCATCGCATCGCCAAACGCACCGACTCCCGGCAGAATGACGCTATCGGCAGCCAGAATCTCCCCGGCCTCACCCGTCACAAGACTTTTATACCCGAGTCGTTCCACCGCCTTGCTGACACTATGCAGATTGCCCATGCCGTAATCGACGATTGCAACAGTCATCTACAGCACTCCCTTCGTGGAAGGCACACCCTTCACGCGCGGGTCAATCAGTGTGGCTTCGTCCAGCGCCCGTCCCAGCGCCTTGAATATCGCTTCGATCATGTGGTGCGTATTCGAGCCGTAGTGTACGATTACGTGCAGCGTAATCCGCGCCTCCAGCGCGAATTTCCACAGAAATTCATGCACCAGCTCCGTTGAAAAACTGCCCACCTGTTGTGAAGGATACGTTGCCCGGTATTCAAAATGCGGCCGGTTGCTGATGTCGATGACCACCTGAGCCAGCGCCTCATCCATAGGGATGAAGACATTGGCGTAGCGTTTGATGCCTTTTTTGTCGCCCAGCGCTTCACGGAATGCCTGGCCCAGACAGATGCCGATGTCTTCAACTGTGTGGTGATCATCAATGTCGATGTCGCCCCGCGCCTGCACAGACAGATCAAACTGGCCGTGCTTCGTGAATAAATCCAGCATATGATTCAGAAATGGCACATCCGTCTCCAGCTCCGAGACCCCGCTGCCGTCCACGGCCAGGGAAAGCTTAATATCCGTTTCGTTAGTTTTGCGGCTTAGTCCGGCCTTGCGCACAGCTCCAGCTTCGTTGTTACTTTCCATTTCCGTCTCCACCCTTCGCTTCGTTCTGTAGTCGGATCTCTATTGCCCGCGCATGGCCTTCCAGCCCCTCACGGCGTGCCAGTTCTATAATCGTTGCCCCGTCCTGCAGCAGTGCTTCTTTGCTGTAATAGATCAGGCTGGATTTCTTAATGAAATCATCCACATCCACCGGCGACGAGAACCGCGCTGTGCCGTTGGTCGGAATAATATGATTCGGCCCGGCAAAATAATCCCCCACCGGCTCCGAGCTGTACGGGCCCAGGAAAATAGCTCCGGCGTTCTCGATGCTGCCGAGCAGGCCCATCGGGTCTTCCGTGACAATCTCCAGATGCTCCGGCGCCAGCCGGTTCACCACGGAGATTCCTTCTGCCAGCGATTCCACGACGATAATCGCGCCGTAGTGGTCTACAGAGGCACGCGCGATGGCCTCGCGCGGAAGCTCACTCAGCTGCCGTTCTACTTCGGCAGCGACTGCCTCCGCCAAGCGCTGCGACGGCGTGACCAGGATGGCCGAGGCCATTTCGTCGTGCTCGGCCTGCGAGAGCAGGTCGGCCGCGACGTAGGCGGCCTCGGCGGTATCGTCGGCGAGCACGACGATCTCGCTCGGTCCGGCGATGCTGTCGATGTCGACAGCGCCGTAGACCTCGCGTTTGGCCAGGGCCACGTAGATGTTCCCTGGCCCGCAGATCTTGTCGACCGGCGCGATGGACGCCGTGCCGAACGCCAGTGCGGCGACCGCCTGCGCGCCGCCCACGCGGTAGATCTCGTTCACGCCGGCTTCAGCGGCGGCCACGAGAATGTAAGGATCGATGCCCTCCGTGCCGCCCGTCGACGGCGGAGTGACCATCACGATCTCCGGCACGCCGGCGATCTGGGCCGGAATCACGTTCATCAGCACCGAGGACGGATAGGCTGCCTTGCCGCCGGGAACATAGACGCCCACGCGTTTCAGCGGGCGGATGATCTGGCCGAGGATCGTGCCGTCCGGCTGCAGATCCATCCAGGAATTGCGTTTCTGCCGGGCATGAAACACCCGGATATTGGCTGCGGCCGCGCGGATCGCCGTCACAAAGGATTCCTCCACCCGGCCATACGCCGCCTGGAGCTCCTCCTCCGTCACACGCAGCCCGGCAGCTGTAAGCACAGCACCGTCAAAACGTTCCGTATAGCGGAGCAGTGCGGCATCGCCCTCTTTTTTGATATCGGCCACGATTTGCTTCACAGCCTTGTTTTGCTCCGGCGTTCCGTATTCCACTTCACGCTGAAGCTTAAATTCCTTGCCCGATTGAATCTTCACCGCTGCTTCCCCCTTTTTCGTCCTTAGCGTTGTACTCCGCCCGTTGCCAGTCCCGGCCCGGTGATAACCGCCTGCAGGCGGTCGCACAGCTGCTGAATCTCTTCATTCTTCATCCGGTAGCTTACACGGTTAGCCACAAGCCGGCTTGTAATCTCGAAGATGCTCTTCATCTCCACCAGTCCGTTGTCCTTCAGCGTCTGTCCGGTCTCCACCATATCGACGATGCGGTCGGCAAGGCCGATCAGCGGCGCAAGCTCAATGGAGCCGTTCAGCTTCACAACCTCCACCTGCTGCCCCTGTTCGCGGAAATAGCGCGAAGCCACATTCGGATATTTGGTCGCCACCCGCTGCTGAATGCCCGGCTGCCAGTTCGGCAGGCCGATAATCGACATCCGGCAGCGCGCGATTCCCAAATCGAGCAGCTCGTAGACGTCCCGGTTCTCCTCCAGCAGCACATCCTTGCCGACAATGCCGATATCAGCTACTCCATATTCCACATAAGTCGGCACATCCACCGGCTTGGCCAAGATGAACTCCATTCCCGCATCCGGCAGTGAGATCACCAGCTTGCGCGACTCTTCGCCATCCGGCGGAATCGGCAGTCCCGCCTGGCGGAACAGCTCCGCCGCTTTGTTGTATATCCGTCCTTTCGGCATGGCCACCTTCAATATCTGCGACATGATCATAGACCTCCGTTTCCTTGCCCATTTATAGGTCAAACCTGATATTCTATCCTGAAATAACGATGTCCGATTCTCACGACATTGTTATGGAAGCCTCGAATTTGGCAAAGCCAAATTGAGGGCCTTCCCCGAGATTTCATCGTCTGATTTGCCGCCAAAGGGCGGCATGAATGTCTATCACTTCAGAATGCTGTAGAAACCCTGCTGCTTGGCACGTTCCATCCCGCAGCCTCATTCATCCTCTTCTCAGCCATGCTCGCTGACAAAAGACACAAACGTATAAACCTCCCCGTACCTGTCGCCTTCCGCTTCAACCGTATCCGTGTCCAGACGCTTCACCGTTTTGAGATCGCCGGGCTCTGCCGCCAGACGCGTCACTACCACATGCCCTTCGGCCCGCAGGCGCGCCGCCTCTGCCAGACCTTCTTTGCGCCGAGGAGCGTCATACTGGATCAGAACCGGCAGCTCTTCCTCTTCCGGCACACCGGATACGCCGTCGAGAATACGGTTCGTCTTCAAGGAGAAGCCCGTCGAAGGAACAGGGCGTCCGAACTGCTGCAGCAGATTGTCATAACGGCCGCCGCTGCATACCGGAAATCCGAGCTCCGAAGCGTAGCCCTCGAAGGTCATGCCTGTATAATAGGAGAAGTCGCCAATCATCGTCAGGTCAATCAGCACATGCTGCGAAACCCCGTATGACACCAGCACTTCCCACACCTTGCATAGATGCTCAATAGAGGCCCGGGCCAGCGGATGGCTGCTGAGCTCAAGCGCCTGGCCGCAGATTTCTTTGCCTCCCCGCAGCCGCAGCAGCCCGTCCAGCTCATTCTTCTGCGCCTCGGACAGCTCCAGACGCCGCAGCGTCTCGCGGAACGCCACATAATCACGGTTCAGCAAGTGGCTCTTAAGCTCCTCCTGCGCGTCAGGAAGACCGGCTACCGCCTCCTGGAACAGCCCGTCGAGGAAGCCGACATGCCCCATGGCGATTTTGAAGGACTTCACACCGGCTGCCTGCAGCGAGGAAATCGCCAGCGCCACAACCTCGGCATCCGCCTCCGGTGAATCGTCTCCGACCAGCTCAACCCCGGTTTGAAAAAACTCCGCCTCCCGCCCCGCTTCCTCCTCAATCGCCCGGAACACGTTGGCGTGATAGGACAAGCGGAGCGGCAGCGGCTCGTCTTTTAACAGTGAAGAAACTACACGCGCCACCGGCGCTGTCATCTCAGAGCGCAGCACCAGGGCCTGCCCGCGGTTGTTAAGCAATTTATAGAGTTTCTGGTCCGATGTGGAGCTGGCCACGCCGACCGTATCGTAATATTCCAAAGTGGGCGTAATCACCTGCCGGTACCCCCAGCGGCTCATGCAGTGCAGCACATCATTCTCGATCTTGCGCAGCTTGGCCACTGCACGCGGGAGATAGTCACGCACACCGGCCGGCTTCTCGAATCCCTTGGGTTTGGACATCTTCATTGGTCACCTCGTCAGATATCATCAATAGAATGAAAAATGCTTTACTATGGTAAAGTGGTAGTAAGGTAAAGTAATGGGAATATCGTATCACGGACCATCCCTCTACGTCAATTTAACCTTTAATATAGAATAGCATAAATGCTTACATATAGAGTGAAGTTAAGATTTCTATATAGTGCGCCTCGATTCGCCCAAATATGAACCGCTTACAAAATTGTTCTTTACAAAGTCTTGATCACAGTAGTAAGATACAGACAAAGTTGTATACAAGTACACAAGTCTTTAACAAAAATCTGCTAAGGAGTGAACGGCAATGAAATTGGGCATGATCGGACTGGGCAAGATGGGTTTTAACCTGGCACTGAATCTGCTGAACCATGGGCATGACCTTGTAGTAAGCGATATCAATCCGCAAAGGGGGCAGCAATTGGCCGAACAGGGAGCGCTTCCCGCTTCATCCCTGGAGGATATGGTCACGAAGCTGGTGCCTCCCAGAATTGTCTGGGTCATGGTTCCGGCCGGAGAGATCGTAACAGGAGTTATTGACACTCTTGCCGGGCTGCTTGAAGCAGGCGATATCATCATTGACGGCGGGAATTCCCATTATAAAGAATCCATTGCGCGAGCCGGAAAGCTGCGTGAACGAGGCATTTATTTGTTTGACGCCGGCACATCCGGGGGAACAGAAGGTGCGGAGCATGGTGCTTGTTTTATGGTTGGCGGTAATGCTGAGGTATTCACCGAAATCGAGCCCTTATTCCGTGATCTGGCAGTGGAGCGGGGTTATCTCTACACGGGGGAAAGCGGAAGCGGCCATTTTCTAAAAATGATCCACAACGGCATTGAGTACGGGATGATGCAGGCTATTGCCGAGGGCTTTGAGCTGCTGGAGAAAAGCAGTTTTGACTTTAACTATGAGAATGTCGCACAATTGTGGTCAAATGGCTCTGTGATCCGCGGCTGGCTGATGGAGCTTGCGCAGAATGCTTTTGCCAAAGATCCGAAGCTCTCCGGTATTCGCGGGGTGATGCACAGCTCCGGAGAAGGAAAATGGACCGTTCAAACCGCTCTGGATCTCGAAGCCAGCACACCGGTTATTGCCCTATCGCTTCTGATGCGCTACCGTTCCCTGGAGGATGACACTTTTCATGGCAAGGTTGTTGCCGCCCTCCGCAATGAATTCGGCGGTCACGCCGTGGTGCAGGGGGAACAATAAAGTCAAAACTGCAAGACCAGCTCCGTGCAGGACAAAGGGCATGTTAAACTGATGGAACCGTGAAGACATTGTATGCTAAAATTAGGGGAATGCCAGGTCTTAGCTTACAACTAATCACATAGAGGAGTCGTTTTTCATGCATTATCCTGTTACTTGGCTGCAAGGAGCCTCCCTTGGAGAATCGATTGCCTGTGAACTCAGGCTGCAAATTATAAATGAAAACATAAAACCGGGCGAGGTGCTTTCCGAGAACCGGATTGCTGCCGATTTTGGCACCAGCCGTTCTCCTGTCCGGGAAGCGCTTAAATCCCTGTCCGGCGAGGGGTTGATCCGTCTGGAAAGAATGGGGGCCGTGGTGGTTGGCCTGAATATCAAGGACGTCAAAGAGTTGTATGATGTGCGGTACCTCATTGAGAGTTTTGCCCAGCAAAGACTGGCCGTCAATATACAGGATGCCCTAATCCAGCAGCTTGAACAATCCATCGACAAGATGAAGCTGGCCGTCAAGCATAATGATTATGTGGAGTTTGCGCACCAGGACTTTTCTTTTCACGAAGCCATTGTCACAGAAGCCAATCATACCCGGATTCTTCATTTATGGAACAGCATCCGCTATATTGTGATGACCGTCATTCTGATTACAACAGAAAAGGGCTTCACCCTCGGGGAAGCACGTATGAATTGGGTGGCAGATAAACACCGGACGGTCGTTGAGGCTCTTCGTTCAGGAGATCCTGAGACCATTCACAAGGTGGTTCAGGAGTATTTTGCCGACTCTGGAGAAACGCTGATTCGCAGCCTTCCCTAAGCAATCTTCTTTCAGCAAAGGCCTGCCTTTGTTTCGATTATGTTGTCGACAAGTATACAATAGATCGGTTTATTGAAAGCGCTCAATCTGGTTATCTTAAAAACTTAAGCTATTGGCTGCACGTGAAACCACAAAGGGAGGACCCGTTCACTATGGAAAGTTTATTCGGACTTAGTCATAATGCGACACTGCTCACCTGGACGCTGCTTGTCATTGTTTTTCTGGTTATGCTTATCGCCAGATACAAGTGGAATCCCTTCGTTACGCTGCTTCTCTCCGCCTTGGCCCTTGGTCTGCTTGCAGGGATGGAGTACCCGTCTTTGATTAAGTCCATTACCGGCGGGCTTGGCGGGACACTGGGCACGATCGCGATTGTTATAGGCCTAGGTACGATGCTGGGAAAAATGATGGCCGAATCCGGCGGCGCGGAGCGAATTGCAAATACGCTGGTAGACCGTTTTGGAGAAAAAAGAGTCCATTGGGCTATGATGCTGGTAGGCTTTGTTGTCGGAATCCCGGTATTTTTCGAAGTTGGCTTAATCCTGCTGATCCCTGTAGTCTTTATGGTGGCACGCAAAACAAAAATGCCGCTCCTGCAAATCGGAATCCCGATTCTGGCCGGCTTGTCCACGGTCCACGGCCTTGTTCCGCCCCATCCGGCGCCTATGATTGCCATTGGTGCCTACGGCGCAAACTTGGGTAAAACGATTCTGTATTCCATTATTGTAGGTCTGCCAACAGCCATTATTGCCGGCCCGCTTTTCGGTAAGTTCATAGGCAAACGGATACGTGTGGAGCCTCCCCGGGAGCTGGCTGAGCAATTTGCTGCCAAAAGCGTTCGGGAACTCCCTGGCTTCGGAATTACTCTGTTAACGATCCTATTGCCCGTTATATTGATGCTAATGGGATCAGTTGCTGATATTATAGATCCTGAGGCCTCTAATGCCTTTACGCCTTTCGCCAAATTTATCGGGCATGAGATCATTGCCCTGCTTATCGCTGCCGTTTTTTCCTTTTTCTCGCTGGGTTTTGCACGCGGCTTCAAGAAAGAAGAAATCTCCCGTTTTACAAGTGAATGTCTGGCACCGACAGCTTCCATTATTCTGATCATCGGAGGCGGCGGAGCGTTCAAGCAGGTGTTGATCGACAGTGGAGTCGGCGGAGCCATTGCAGCTCTGGCTACGCAAACCCATGTAAATATTATATTTTTCGCGTGGCTGATTGCTGCTTTGATTCGTGTGGCTACCGGTTCAGCTACTGTAGCCATGACAACTGCTGCCGGCATTGTCGCCCCTGTCCTTGCCGTAACCCCTGGTGTGAACATCGAGCTGGCAGTGCTTGCTACAGGTGCCGGATCTCTGGTGCTGTCCCATGTCAATGATGCCGGCTTCTGGATGATCAAAGAATTTTTCGGCATGTCTGTAGTCCAGACCTTGAAATCATGGACGGTGATGGAGACCATTCTGTCCGTAGTGGGTTTAACCTTCATCATGATTCTCAGCATCTTTGTCTAAAGCACTGCCAATACCTTATACTCTTTACATCTCAAGCATACCGGATAGCGGAACGGGGCGGCTGCAAGTTTACCCGGCCCGCTTTCCTTATTTTCATCAGAAAGAAGGTCTGAGAATTGGGCACATCCTATATGATCGGCGTCGATATTGGAACAACAAGCACAAAGGCGGTCCTCTTTGAGGAGAATGGCAGAATTACCGCTCAAGCGAACCTGGGCTACCCGCTGCACACCCCTTCACCTTCGGTAGCAGAGCAGGACCCGGAGCAAATCCTAAGCGCTGTATTTCATACCATTTCAACCGTAATGAAGGACAGTGCCGTACGTCCGGATTCCGTTCTTTTTCTGTCATTCAGCTCCGCCATGCACAGCGTGATTGCTGTAGACCATGCAGGCCATCCTCTGACTCCCTGCATTACCTGGGCAGATAACCGCAGCGCCGCCTGTGCCGTCCGGCTGCGGAACGAACTGGGCGGCCATGAGCTGTATCTGCGCACTGGAACGCCTATCCACCCCATGTCTCCCCTCACCAAGCTGATGTGGCTGGGCGAGGAACAGCCGGAGCTGTTCCACCAGACCTACAAATTCATATCTATCAAAGAATATATCTTCGCCAAGCTTTTCGGTGAATACGTCATAGACTATTCCATTGCCTCTGCCACAGGCATGTTCAATTTGGAGCAGCTGGACTGGGATGCAGAAGCTCTGCATATTGCCGGCATTACTGCAGACCGTCTCTCGAAACTTGTTCCCACCACCCAGATCATGCAAGGGCTGCTGCCAGGGATGGCTGAGCAGCTCGGATTACTGCCGTCTACCCCTTTTATTGTAGGAGCCACCGACGGTGTACTCTCCAATCTTGGCGTTGGCGCCATTAAGCCGGGGGTCGTCGCTGCCACGATCGGCACCAGCGGAGCCATCCGCACGGTCGTGGACCGGCCGCTTACCGATCCCAAGGGACGGATCTTCTGTTATGCCCTGACCGAGAAGCACTGGGTCATCGGCGGCCCGGTGAACAATGGCGGCATGCTCTTCCGCTGGGTCCGGGATGAGTTCGCCGCCTCCGAGGTGGAGACAGCGAAGCGCCTTGGCATTGACCCCTATGAGGTGCTGACGCGGATTGCCGAGCAGGTGCCACCCGGAAGCAATGGTCTGCTCTTTCATCCCTATCTGACCGGAGAGCGTGCGCCGCTGTGGAATCCGGATGCCCGGGGCTCTTTTTTCGGGCTGACGATGAATCACCACAAAGAGCATATGATCCGCTCCGTGCTGGAGGGAGTCATCTTCAACATGTACACCGTCCTGCTGGCCATGGAGGAGCAGATTGGGCGGCCTGCCAAAATCCATGCCACCGGCGGCTTCGCCCGCTCCTCCCTGTGGCGGCAGATGATGGCCGATATTTTCGACCAGGAGGTCGTCATTCCGGAGAGCTTCGAAAGCTCCTGTCTGGGCGCAGTCGTGCTTGGCCTTTATGCCACCGGACGCACAGACTCCTTTGATATTGTATTCAACATGATCGGCTCTACCCATCAGCATCAACCGGTGAAGGAGCACGCCCGCGTCTATAAGCAGCTGCTGCCTATCTATATTTCCGTATTCCGCAGCTTAGAGAGCCAGTATCAGGCCATCGCTGAATTTCAGCGGGAACAGGCCGGGGAATAAGAATCCGGCTGCTTCTGCCTTATATAAAACGCCGACCAGCCGCAATATTGCGGGCAAGTCGGCGCTTTTTTAATTCATTTGATTTCATCACTCACAAGCTATAGGGCTGCCTTGTTCTGAGGCTTCTGCGGTCCGGAGCCAAAGACCACCCAGGCCGACTTCACATAGCGGAAGACCACGGCTACAACGAGCCAGGAGCCTAGCAATGCTACGAGCCAACCACCGGCGATGGCGGCCGTATACGCAAGCGAACCCCCGTGAAACGGAAGTTTTCTGTATAGGAACAGCAGTGCCGGATGAACCAGATAGATCCCAAAGGAACAGGCACCGATAGAGATCAGCATACGGCTCCACACACGCCGGCCTGTGCCATGCAGCAGGAAAGACAGCTGCAGCAGCACGATGCAGGAGAGCAGCCCATGCAGATTGGAGAAGCCTTCATACCACAGGCTGTTAATCACTGTTTTTTTCGTGTAGCTGTTGAACCACAGTTCCACATGAATGATTCCGGCAGCAGCCCATAGGACCCACAGCGCAATCCATCCAGGTCCTTTACCCGAAAGCCAACCCTTACGCGAGAGAATCAGCCATTGTTTCAAGGTTCCATAATAGACCGCAATGGCCGCTCCGAGCAGGAAGTAGGAGAAGTAGGTAATAGACAGACTGCCTTTGGACAAGTGCCAGTATCCATGATTCGTCATATATTTGTTCAGCAGCACGAATCCCCATTGCAGCAGCAGTCCGATCAGCGGGGCCCAGGCTGCAAGCCGCCGGACCTTTTGCAGACACCATAACATAAGCGGGAACAGCACATAGAACTGTATAATGATAATAATATAGTACAGATGCGTATACGCTGTCCCGGTAAGCAGATATTTGCCGAGCTTGTGGGCCATCTCATCCAGAGGCAGACTCCAGGTATGGCCTGCGGTCATTTTCAGGATAAAGTACATGAGCGAAAACATAACATAAGGCACAATAATATAAATCAGTCTGCGGCTATAGAATTTCCCCAGAGTTCTTCCCGTTAACGGGCGGTCGATATAATTGTAGAACAGCACGAATCCGCTCAAAAAGACAAACGACGGCACGGCAAATTGGCTGAACTTGTTAATGAACAGAAACGGATGGAACATCGAGGTGTCCAGTGTCTCCGCGAGTGTACGTGAAGTGGCATGTATAGCGATCACCGCAAGAATCGCAATGGCCCGAAATATATCCAGCTGTGGAATTCTTTCCTTTTGTCCCATTCCTTTTCCTCCTGTATAACTGCGCACCTAAGGTGCCTTTTTTCAAAAACAATCAAATACTCGCAGTACGCGCCATATGCACAATACGCGTCTACCCTTAAGTATAACGCCTTGTTCACGTTGCTGAACACTGAAAGGTTGCTTAATTTTTGACTATTTTTTGTTTTCATAACAAAGCCCCGCAGCTCCTGCGTGAGTGCACGCAACCATACTGCAGGGCAACCTTCCACATTACATCACTTATCTTCAGAGGCTTCACGATCATCCCCGGTCGACGGACGCAGCTCCCTGAGCGGGTTGCCCCCGACAAAGGAACCAGCCGCCACATCCTTATGCACCACTGATCCGGCCGCTACAACCGCTCCATCTCCGATAATTACACCAGGAAGAATCGTCGTATTGGCACCAATCAGCACATTTTCACCGATAATGACTTCACCCAGCCGGTATTCCTTGATCAGGTATTCATGGGCCAGAATTGTGGTATTGTAGCCGATCACAGAATTTTCGCCCACCGTAATCTTTTCCGGGAAAAATACATCTACCATCGCCATGAGCCCAAACGCAGTGTGCTTGCCCACCTTCATGCCCAAGACGTTACGGTATATCCAGTTCTTAACCGGCAGAATCGGGCAATAACGGGCAATCTGTATAAAAATAAAATTACGCACACCTTTCCAAGGGCTGACCGTGCGGTAGATGTACCAAAGGGAGTTGTGCCCTTCCACGGGATAACGGGTTACTCTTCTCACGGCTCCATCGTCCCCTGGTCTACGATTCCGAAGATGTCCTTCATATCATGGATGATATAATCAGGCTCATATTTACTCAGTACGTCTTCACCTTTTAGCGACCAGGCTACTGCAGCTACACGGACACCAGCCGCTTTGGCGGACTGGATATCAACAGGGCTGTCTCCAACCATCAGTGTTCTACGCGGATTAACGCCCAGGTTGCTGACAGCCTTCAGAACCGGCTCTGCGTGAGGCTTTGGCTGAACTACATCATTTACTGTCACAATGGTCTCCATGTACTTCAGCAGATCGAACATCTCCAGCGCCTTGATTGTGGTCGGACGAATTTTGGTCGTCACAATCCCCAGCTTGATGCCGCGGTCCGCAAGCTCCTCCATCGTCTCATTCACATGGGGAAAAGAGCCAATGAGCTCATCATGGTGCGCATAATTATACGAACGGTAGGACTGCTCCAGCACGCTGGTATCCTCCAGACCGGAGAAAGCACTCAACTGTTGATGCAGTGTAGTCCCCATATAGGGAATAATCTGCTCCCGGGTCAGCGGGGGCAGATTATTCTCCTTCAGCGTGTGCAGGAACGAGCTGATAATCAGCTCGTTGGTATTTACAATCGTTCCGTCCAGATCAAACAGTACACATTCTATCATTAGATCAGCTACTCCTTCGGTAATTCATCCGGCGTTTTCTCCGGCTCCGGTTGTCTGACCTGCGGAGCACTCTGCGGTGTATGTGCAGCACTTTCCGGAACTACAGCATCCGCTGCAGCAGCCTTGGTGCTGACAATAGGATCGGAGTAATGGTCCTTAGGCTGACCTGTTACCCGCCGGACAATGATTAGTAATATAGCCGCTACGATAGTCAGCAGCGCCAAAAGCTGTGAGCTGCGGATATTTCCATAAGCCGGATCGAGATACCCTTGTTCAAAGCCCAGCCATTTCATCGGTGACCACAATCCGTTCAGGAAGGAAGCCAGTCCGCTGTTCCCTTTAAAAGCCAGGCTGTCCGTACGCAGCGCCTCGATAAAGAAGCGTCCGATGGAATACCAAATGAAATAAGACAGGAAAATCTCACCTGCACGCACAAACTTTTGCCGGCGCAGCACCATCAGCAGCAGAATACCGAGCAGGCTCCAGAGTGATTCATACAGGAAGGTTGGATGATGAAAGGCGTCTCCTATGTACATCTGGTTCACTATAAAGTCAGGAAGATGCAGCTTATCACGCAGGAAAGATTCCTCCACAACGCCACCATAGGCTTCCTGGTTCACGAAATTCCCCCAGCGTCCGATCATCTGGCCTGCAAGCAGTCCAGGTGCGCAAATATCCACAATGCGCCAGAACGGATACCCTTTGTAACGGAAATAAATAATACCGCAAATGATAGCTCCAATTAGCGCGCCATAGATTGCGATTCCGCCGTTCCAGATCTTGAAGACATCAACAAAGTTGTCCTTGTAATCCTCCCATTTGAAAGCCACAAAATAAATCCGCGCACCAATGATTGCAGACGGCACACCGAGCAGCAGCATATCCATGAAAAATTCCTGCGGAATATTGAAACGCTTGCCCTCTTGGATCGCCAAAAATAACCCGGCCAATGCGCCGACACCGAGTATCAGACCATACCAGTGAACCGGCAGTGAACCGATGGAGAAGACAATCGGATCAATCGCTAACGAAAAAAACATGCTCTCACACTCCTAGTCCAAATCATCCATGTCTTCAGATATGGTGGCAGTAAGCTTATTAGTGAACTGCAGCGCCGCATTGAAGCCCATCTGCTTCAAACGATAGTTCATAGCCGCCACTTCAATAATAACCGCAAGGTTACGTCCTGGGCGTACGGGAATCGTTACAAGCGGCACATCTGTATCGATAATCCGTGTCGTTTCCTCATCCAGTCCGAGCCGGTCATATTGCTTGTCCTGCTGCCAGGCTTCCAGTCTGACTACCAGCGTGATACGTTTGTGATTGCGGATCGCCCCTGCACCAAACAATGTCATTACGTTGATTATACCGACACCGCGGATTTCCAGCAGATGGCGGATAAGCTCCGGAGCGGTCCCGTGCAGCTGGTTATCCGAGGTTTGGCGGATTTCTACCGCGTCATCAGCAATCAGACGGTGTCCCCGTTTTACAAGCTCCAGCGCGGTCTCACTTTTACCGATGCCGCTGCTGCCTGTAATCAGCATCCCCACACCGTATACGTCACAGAGAACGCCATGAATCGTGGCGGTAGGCGCCAGCCGGCCTTCCAGAAAGCTGGTTAGTCTGCTGGAAAAAATCGTAGTCGCCATAGAGCTGCGCAGCACCGGCAATCCTTTTTCGTTGCTTATATCAATAAGCTCCTGCGGTACATCAAGTGCTCTTGTAATCACGATACAAGGTGTATTATCATTACAGATCCCGCGAATCCGGCTTTTACGCTCTTCGTCCGGCAGCATGGAGAAAAAAGCCAGCTCGGTCTTGCCCAGCAATTGAACACGTTCTTCAGGGTAATATTCAAAATAACCAGCCATTTCCAGACCAGGACGATTCAAATCATCCACTGTAATCGGTCTCTTCAAACCCTCATGTCCGGAAACAACCTCTAACTGAAAATTCTGCACCAATTCGGATACCTTTACCTTCTTAGCCATGTGTGTCCGTCCTTTCGTCACCAGCGGCGGTAACCGCTCGCCCGCATTTGGTTAATAACAGTTCCTATCCCAGCCGCAGGTAATTCTCCTGCTATCTTAATGGATAACGCCTATGAATGCAATCTTAATAGCCTTGTTCCTTCTGTCTGACTTAACAAATAAGCAGGGCTCATAGGAGCCGTGGTGTGCAAAAATAAACAGCCCCACATTGTGGGGCCATGGCTTTCCGTCCAAAATCATGCGCTGTATAGAAAGCCCCCAAAATATAGCTGCTTCTATTTATTAAAAAAGCCGCCTTCTCAGGCGGCTTGCTTCACACGGTTATGCTATCTTATCCGAGCAGAACGTTAAGTTCGGATTCCTTGTCGAAGATGTGGATTTTGTTCATGTCGATCGCCAATTTTGGCTTGCTGCCTTCACGGGTAGTGGAACGTCCGTCTACACGGGCGATGACAGTGCTGGCACCAAGGCCGCTCAAGTACAAGAGCATTTCATGACCCAGGTTTTCAGTAACATCAACCATCGAAGTGAAGATCGTGTTCGGAGAAGCTTCCAGGAATACTGGTTCTTCGTGGATATCTTCCGGACGAACACCCATGATTACATCTTTGCCGATATAGCCTTTGTTGCGCAGCAGTGTGGCTTTGCCGCCTGGCACTTCAACATCAAGGTTCTCTGCGCGGAAGCGTACGGCGCCGCCAACATCAGAAAGTGTACCGTTGATAAAGTTCATTGTAGGAGAACCGATAAATCCGGCTACGAACAGGTTTGTAGGCTCATTGTACAACTCTTCAGGAGAAGCAGCTTGTTGAATGATACCATCATACATAACTACGATACGGTCACCCATTGTCATAGCTTCTGTCTGGTCATGTGTTACATAGATACAAGTGGTTTCAAGACGTTTAACCAGCTTAGTGATTTCCGCACGCATCTGACCACGAAGTTTAGCATCCAAGTTGGAGAGAGGTTCATCCATCAGGAAGACTTGCGGATCACGTACGATTGCACGGCCCAGAGCGACACGTTGGCGTTGACCACCGGACAATGCTTTTGGTTTGCGGTCAAGCAAATGCTCGATATCGAGAATTTTCGCAGCTTCGCGTACTTTTTTGTCGATTTCTTCTTTTTTCACTTTACGCAGTTTCAAACCGAATGCCATGTTCTGATATACACTCATGTGCGGATACAAGGCGTAGGATTGGAATACCATCGCGATATCGCGGTCTTTAGGAGCTACGTCATTGACTACACGGTCGCCAATGTACATCTTACCTTCGGAGATTTCTTCCAGACCGGCAATCATACGCAGGGTTGTGGATTTACCGCAACCGGATGGTCCAACCAATACCAGAAATTCCTTATCTTTAATATCAAGATTGATATCGATTACTGTCGCTTTATCGGAACCCGGGTATTTTTTGAAAATATGCTCTAAACGAACGCCTGCCATTGTATTTCCCCCTCGAGTCAATTATTGGATTAAAAAATAAATCGCTTTCTTGTATATTTATCTTACCCCAGACATGCCGCGCTGGCTATTTGTAACGTTCACAAAAAACCTATTTTCTTTTCGTCACTTTATACAATAACATGGCTAACTTCACAATAGCAGCATCCCCAAAGCTCCGGACATCCGCTCCGGTCTCCTGTTTGATCTTATCCAGCCTGTACAGCAGCGTATTCCGGTGAATATACAGCTTTTTGGCCGTTTCACTGACATTGCAGTCCATCTCAAAAAAAGTCTCCAAAGTAAGCAGCATTTCCTTGTCCGCAAGCACAGAGGTATAATCCCCGATCTGTCCAAGCAGCTGCCTGCGGCGGTCATCGGGAATGCTATTAACCAGCCGCTCCATATGAAGCTCCCATGGCAGATGAATGTAGTCCCCAACCTGAAAGATCCGGCCCAATATAATGGTTTCTCGCAGCAGGGCTACCGATCCGGTTAACCCTTTCACAGGAATAATGGCAGGTGCTACCGCCAGATGGAAAACCCCAACCCACTCGCTGGCTATCAGCTCATGCAGCCCCATACAGGTCTGCGCCAGCAAGTCATCAGCACTCTCTTCCTCATCTTCCTTATCATCCCCGCCGGTGAGCAGTTCCTTGCGGGCTAAAATTAACCATTCCTTCTCCTGCAGAGGGATAAGCAGAATTTCATTCTCGAAGTAACTGCGCAGCAGCTTCATCAGAGAACGGTAGGTCACCTGCGGGTTATGAACATTTTCGCTGACCAGCAGGAAGGGAATCATCTCCCCCACCAGCCGTCCCTTCAAAGTCATTTCGTCAGGAATTTCCGCCTCATTCTTTTCCTGCTCCAATTGGGCATTCAACCACCCGCTGAGCTGGCGGGCCTCTATTTCGCCTTCTTCCTTCAGGCCTGTTGCCTTAAGGGCGACTGCAAAATTTCTTGCCGCATAATTAACCAGCTTCACCTCCATGGGAGTCAGCCCATCCAGCTCCAGCCAGATTGCTGTTATCCGTCCATCGTTCTCATACAAAGGCACCCATAAATGCCCCTCATGCACCACGGGCTGGTCCTGCTCTTCTGCACCAATGCCAAAAAGGGAAGCCGAATGCTGCCTCCCGAGCTGTTTGATTCCAGTTCTCTTTCCGGTGAGCTGCTCTAATTTTTGACGCAATACCTCACTATCCATCGTCACCATACTCCACCACTTTTGCTCTTTTCGCCTATTTTATCACATTTTTCAACAAGATGCGCCTTAGACACTGTTAGGGTTAGAGCAGCCTGGCTGGAGACTTCACTCGGCATGTACATGCCTTTTCTTGGCCGGGGGCAGAGTAACAGGGGTCATTTTTTTCAATTCCTTATGCATCAAGATCCCGGCAATGGCTGCTTCCCCCATGGCAACAGTGGCCTGCTCAGCGTGTACCGCTATATCTCCGGCTACCCAGACATGCTCCACATCTGTCATTAAGGACCGTTTGTTAACCACTATATGCCTGTTCTTATGAGGAGCGAATCAGGTGTTTCAGCAGGACAAACCGGACAGGGTTTTCGCTATTTGTCCTATCTCCCCTTATTCTAGGATCAAACGAGCCATATCACTTCTCCTGAGTCTGAATCCGCCAGAAAAGCAGACTTTTTCGCAAAATAAGACCTTCTCCGTCCGCTTCATTCCGCGGATGGAATCCAACCCTCCGCAACACTATATCAGCTGATGCTTCCAAGAAAACCCCATTTTTCGGAATTATATAATCCTCTAAAAAACACAAAAAAGTCATCACCTAATGGTGATGACTTTCGATTGGAATGAGCCATGAAGGACTCGAACCTTCGACACCCTGATTAAAAGTCAGGTGCTCTACCAACTGAGCTAATGGCTCATAAAACTGGTGGAGGCTGATGGATTCGAACCACCGAACACGTACGTGAGCAGATTTACAGTCTGATGCGTTTGGCCACTTCGCTAAGCCTCCACAATATGGTGGCGCGGGACGGAATCGAACCGCCGACACAAGGATTTTCAGTCCTTTGCTCTACCGACTGAGCTACCGAGCCATAAAACAAACAAAAATGGCGGAACCGACGGGATTCGAACCCGCGATCTCCTGCGTGACAGGCAGGCATGTTAGGCCAACTACACCACGGTTCCGCATTTGTAATTAAATGGTGCCGGCGAGAGGACTTGAACCCCCAACCTACTGATTACAAGTCAGTTGCTCTACCAGTTGAGCTACACCGGCACGGTGTAAAGTCAAACTACAATCTAAAAATGGTGGAGGCTGAGGGGTTCGAACCCCCGACCCTCTGCTTGTAAGGCAGATGCTCTCCCAGCTGAGCTAAGCCTCCAGGTATGTATGGTAGCGGCAGAGGGGATCGAACCCCCGACCTCACGGGTATGAACCGTACGCTCTAGCCAGCTGAGCTACGCCGCCACAATAACATGATAATGGATTACAAATGGCGGAGAGAGAGGGATTCGAACCCTCGCACCGCTTACGCAGTCTAACCCCTTAGCAGAGGGTCCCCTTATAGCCACTTGGGTATCTCTCCAATTGATATAGCCATGTAAATCCATACAGGAATTTGCTCCCTGAAAACTGAATCCGAAACGAAACTTGCGTTTTACTTTTGGATAAGCCCTCGACCGATTAGTATTGGTCAGCTCCACACGTTGCCGTGCTTCCACCTCCAACCTATCTACCTCGTCGTCTTCAAGGGGTCTTACATACTGGGAAATCTCATCTTGAGGGGGGCTTCACGCTTAGATGCTTTCAGCGCTTATCCCGTCCGTACGTAGCTACCCAGCCATGCTCCTGGCGGAACAACTGGTGCACCAGCGGTACGTCCATCCCGGTCCTCTCGTACTAAGGACAGCTCCTCTCAAATTTCCT
>NZ_FNGM01000011.1:0-46704 GCF_900102965.1 Paenibacillus jilunlii
GCTACCGTTTCCGGTAGTTATCCCAGTCTAGAGGGTAGGTTGCCTACGTGTTACTCACCCGTCCGCCGCTAAGCCAGGTTGGAAGCAAGCTTCCAACAAGACTCCGCTCGACTTGCATGTATTAGGCACGCCGCCAGCGTTCGTCCTGAGCCAGGATCAAACTCTCCAATTAGGTTTTTCCGGGTGGCTACTTCACCCGAATCACTCCGAGGAAATAACCATCCGAAAAAGATATTGAAAAGAGCGATTGCTCATTTTGAAACATCTGACGAGAATAAAATATTCTCTAATTTTGGATCTCACTTGCGTGAAATCCCACTCACTCGTTGTTCAGTTTTCAAAGATCAAGCTTGTCGTAGGCGATGATCATCTCGTCACCAGCAACTTTTATAATATATCATGTTTATCAATTAATTGCAACTCTTTTTTTCAAACAAGTTAGCTTATTAATCAAATATCCATGATTCCAATCCACAAACTTTTATATAATATCTGCGGCTGGATGTATAATATAACACGTATCTCCCGCTAAATACAACCTTAAATATTACCAATTATACACTGATCCCCACGCCCTCTAAAGGTTCACCGTGCAGGACTATTTACCCGCCAATAATCACAAGAAGCATGTAGTACCCACATTGTGTTAATGCAGGTACTACATGCTTGATGAGTTTAGCTTATAAATGATTTAGTTCGAAATCCATGGATTTTTGCTTTTCTTCGTTGTGTTTTTACGGGCATTCTGATTGGTGCGCTGTTTTGCAGAACTTTTGCTGCTGCTGTTGGCAGGCAGACTTGATGTCTTAACTTTTGCTGTGGACGATTTGTCACTGCCTTTACTGATCACTGCAGGTTCAGAACGTTCAGCTTCTACCGGCGGTGTTGTCTCCTGCTGAAAAAATTCAGGCTCTTGAATTTCAGGTACCCGGTTATGTGCATGATTCTCCACTCCTGGGTACATTGGATACGCCGGAATACTAGAGACCATAGGTGCTGCAAACGTACTTGGCGCTGCTGAATAAGCCTGCGGGCTCATATCTATTCCATACGGAGAGATCATTTCTGGCATCGGCTGCATATAACCGGGATAATTATTATACATGGGCTGCTCATAGGAATATGGTTGAACGGATTGTACCGGCACCCCTGCACCGCAACCGCATGATGGCCAAGGCAGATTCAGGGACGGTCCGCTGTACTGAGGCATGCCAAATGAGGAATTTTCACTGACAGGGCTGATGTTCTCATATACCGGCGCTGTATTCGGATACCAAGCTCCCGGGAACTCCGTTGCCGAATACAGGCCATATGGGGAAGGACAATCCTGCATATAGTTCGCCGGATGGACAAAGTCCGGGGCCGGGTTCATTCCCATTACAGCCATAGGCTGATAGTACGGATATGCCGGTTGGGAATCCAGGACATATGGATTTGCGCTTAAGCCCGGGTAGCCAAATGAATTGTCGCAGGGCGATGTTTTATTCTCCTGCCAGGAAGCCGGCTCGACCTCTGATTTGGATTTTCCCTGAGGCATCTCATAAGTCATCGCCTCCTGGGCCGGAACTGAAATTTGGACAAATAAACTCTGGGATTCATGAATCATTTCGTGAACTGGCAGCACTTCTGCTGCCTTGCTCACGACAGGCGACACTTCTGGAGCCTTATTCATTGCAGGTGACAGTTCGGGAGCTTTGTTCACTGCAGGCAACACCTCTGGAGCTTTGTTCATGATAGGTGACACTTCTGGAGCTTTGTTTATCACAGGAGCTACTTCAGGCTCTTTTGTTGGCGCAGGAGCCGGTTCAGGAACAGGAGCAGGAGCAGGCGGCGGCGTTGTTGAGACAGGCGATACTTCCGCAGGCGGCTGCTCTTTGACTCCGGTGTAATCTTTAGCACCCAGTTTTGTTTTGTCAATTATAGCAGTGGCCGCGGACTGGGGCTCTACAACAGCGGAATTTCCCTTTTTAGGGATATTGACAATTTCACCAACCAAGAGGGCATTTGGATTCTTCAACTGTGTATTGGCATCAATCATATCCTTCAGTGTAATTCCCCATGCTTTGGACAGTTTCCACAAGGTATCGCCTTGCTTGACAGTATGTTTGTAATAGACCTCATTATTTTCCGGAACGGGTACCGTAGCCGCAGGAATTTTCACCTTATCCCCAACGGCAAGCACATCAGGATTGCTAATCTGCGGATTAGCCTCGATGATTTTTTGCAGCGGCACTCCGTACTTTTGCGATAGTGCATACAGCGTTTCACCTGATTTGACCATGTGTATTTTCACGCAGCAATAACCTCCTAAAATTTTTGTTAGTGAGCATCAAAGCTTGCTTGTAAAGCATACGCCAGCTGTGTGGGCTTATACTTTTGTAAACGGCGTTGTACTAAAATAGCTTAGAAGCATATGCTTAAATTCCCTGAAGCCCTGCATCCTGTACAGCTATGCTGCAAACTCCGGTGCCGAAAGCCTTCCTCAGGTTATTCTGCTTCCAGGATCCTGATATACGGTACAGCCGCCTCCTTCGTTACTACATCTTATGCAGGCTATGGGCGATTGACATCCCTCAAGCAAAAAAAATCCTCTCATGCATGGCATGAAAGGATTTTTGCTTATAAATCTGAGCTTGTACTGCAGTCGAGGATTACTCCCAAACCTTATAGCCGTCCTTATCTACAACATTGCGGAACTCTTCAAGCAGCTGCAGCGTAATGGGGCCTGCCTGCCCTGAGCCGATAATGCGGCCGTCGATTTCACGTGCTGCAATCACTTCGGCAGCTGTGCCGGTGAAGAAAACCTCATCGGCAATATATACGTCATGCATAGTGAACGGCTCTTCTTTCAGAGTCAGTCCCAGCTTGGCGCATAGCTCAATGATTGCCAGGCGGGTAATGCCTTCAAGTGCGCCCAGGTAGCACGGCGGCGTGTAGACTATGCCTCTTTTGACAATAAAAATATTATCTCCTGAACCCTCGGTTACATACCCTTGGGCATTCATCATGATCGCTTCGTCGGCTTCCGCCAGATTGGACTGGATTTTGACGAGGATGTTATTGAGATAGTTCAGCGATTTGATCTTAGGATTGAGCGCATCCGGGATATTGCGGCGCTGGGAGACGGAAACCGCACGAAGTCCGTTCAGATAGGCCTGCTCCGGATAAATGGCCAGCTGTTCAACAATAATGATGACACTGGCTTTGGGACAGCGGCGGGGGTCCAAGCCCAGATTGCCGGGGCCGCGGGAAACGATCAGGCGGATATATCCATTGCGCATGTCATTCAGACGTATCGTTTCAGCCATAGCTTCCAGCATTTCGTCATAAGTCAGCGGAATATCCAGCATAATGGATTTGGCCGAATCATACAGTCTGTCCAGATGCTCCTTGCATTTAAAAATATTGCCGTTGTAGATACGGATGCCTTCAAATATACCGTCTCCGTATAGAAATCCGTGATCAAACACGGACACCTTTGCATTTTCCTTCGTTACATGTTGTCCATCCAAATAGATCCATTGCTCAGCCATGAATTTACTGCACCTCCGCTTTCTCTTCCTCATAGGTGTATGTGGGATACGATCCCAGAATCCGCACCTGGCAGCCCAAGGCTTTGATCTCTTCAATCGCCCCAGGCAGCAGGACCGATTCAATCGGTTCCATCACATCAATATAAAAATAATAAGTACCCAATTTCTTCTTGGTCGGCCGTGACTCTATACGTGATAAATTCAGCCGCCGCCAGGCAAATGCAGCCAGCACCTGATGGAGTGCTCCGGGAAAATCCTCCGGCAGGGTCACCAGGATACTGGTCTTGTCACCGCTGCTCTTCCGGGGAAGCTCCAGCTTCTGATGTCCAACAAGCACAAACCGCGTGAAATTGTTATTATGGTCTGTCACCTGCCGCTCTACAACCTCAAGCCCATGCGTAGCCGCCCCAAGCGCTGTGCCGATCGCAGCCCAGCCTTTGCCGGGATTATTCGAAACAATCTCCACTGCTTCAGATGTGCTTCCGACGGACTCCAGTTCGGCCCAGGGAGCGTGATCGCGGATAAATTGCAGGCATTGCGCCATGGCAACGGGATGAGAAAGGATTTTGACCACTTTCGTGTAATCCTTATGGCCTTCAGCGTCCGTGAATTCCTTGGGATTACCGATTAGATTCTGTATGGAAGGGAAAATCCACTCCGCCTGCATTGGCAGGTTCACTTCATTAATGAGCCAGTCAATATGCAGACTAACCGAACCTTCGATAGTATTCTCAATCGGAATCACGCTATAGTCCGTCACTCCATTGGCCGTAGCCAGAAAAACATTGGAGATTAGCTTATGATGCTCAATATTTACAGGCTCATCACCGAATAAATGCAGCAGCGCTTCATGCGACACCGAGCCCTGCGGCAACACTGCTATTGATTTCATAACTGTTTTTCTCCTTTTATCATATCCAAAAATGATCTGCTTTGCATCTGGTTTGTTTCAATCTGTTCTGCGACCACACCGGATGAACTGGGCGGCAGCCAGCAGGTCCGCGCGGGAATCCCATGCTCCTCCATCGTTTGTTTCAGAAAAAGCTCCAGCTCCGGCTTGCGGCTCTCCTGCCGGTCAACCATGCATAGCAGTGTGGGCCCTGCACCGCTCAGCGCAATTCCCAGTGCCCCATGCCCTGCCGCCTCGGCCAGCAGCTTCTCCATTCCGGGCACCAGTGGCGCCCGGTAAGGCTGATGCAAGCGGTCCTGCATGGCGCGGCCGATGAGATCGAGCCGGCCTGCGGCCAGGGCAGCCGTTAACAGCGAGGTCCGGCTGATATTATGAACAGCATCACTTACCGTAATCTGAGATGGAAGCACCCCGCGCGCTTTGGTAGTCGACAGCTCGAATTCAGGAATGACTACAAGAATCTCAAGCTCCTCAGGAGGCTCAATCCGGATGTAATCCGCATGCTCACCGTCCCAAACGGCTGTGATGATGCCGCCGAAAAGCGAGGCCCCCACATTATCGGGATGCTTTTCCAAAGCTGTGGCCATACTGAACAACTGTGCATTACTCAGGGGAGAACCAATCATGGCATTGGCCGCCGCCATTCCGCCGACTATTGCAGAAGCGCTGCTCCCCAGTCCGCGGGTAAGCGGGATATCGGAGTACATGGTGATGGAAAGCTCCGGAATGGCTACACCGGCCTCCGAAAAAACCATTTGCGCTACCTGGTAAAGCAAATTGCTTTTATCCTTAGCCACACCTGCCATCTCATCTCCGTAAAGATGAAATTCGGTCTCCGCAGCCTCCTCCATTTCAATCCAGGCATATAGTGAAAGCGCCATGCCCAGCGTATCAAATCCCGGTCCCAGATTAGCGGTGCTGGCGGGTACTTTTACTCTAGACCTTCCGTACATACTCATAGCTGGTAAAATCTCCTTCATTATTTTTGCGTGGAGCTGTCAGCAGGAATTCAAGGTTTAGCCTTCTACCCGATAGTGGCTCTTAATCCGGTGAATGACTTTAAGCTGCTCCAGATGCCGCATTACTTTATTCATACTCGCCTTGCTGGCATTGTGCGTCACGATAATAATCTCCGCATCCGGATTATTCGGATTGGCTTGCTGCACCACGGAATCAAGGCTGACATCATACTCCGCGAATACCTGCGTAATTTTGGCCAGTACACCGGCCTTATCATCTACATGCAGCAGCAGAAAGTTCTTATAGAAGATGTCTTCGTCACTCTTGAGCTTCTTCTGTTTGTAAGGCACAATCTGCTTCAGCCCGTTAACGCCCAGCTTCAGGTTCTTAATAACGGCGACCAGATCCGCTACGATCGATGTAGCTGTGGGCATAGCACCTGCTCCTGCACCATAGAACATCGTTTCTCCTACAGCCTGACCGTACACATATACCGCATTATACACACCGTTGACGGAAGCGATCGGGTGACCGGTCCGGATCATTGTCGGCTGCACGCTGATGCTGAATTCATCCTCATGACTTTCGGCAATGCCCAGCAGCTTCATTTCGTACCCCAGTCTTTTGGCAAAAGCAATATCCTCCTTGCTCACTCCGGAAATGCCGCTGACACTGACATCACTAAGCTCCACATTGGTCCGGAAGCCAAGTGTGCCGAGAATAGCCATTTTGCGTGCTGCATCCAGGCCTTCGACGTCGGAGGTCGGGTCAGATTCGGCATATCCGAGTTCTTGTGCTTCCTTCAGGACATCATGATAGGATGCGCCTTCCTGGCTCATTTTGCTCAATATGTAATTGGTGGTCCCGTTTACGATGCCCATAATCTTCACGATTTTGTCAGAGGAAAAGCCTTCGATAAGCGTGCGGATAATCGGAATGCCTCCGGCCACACTGGCCTCATAAAACACATCGCATTGCTTCTCCTGCGCCTTCGCAAGGATCTCCGAGCCATGCAGTGCCATCAAATCCTTGTTCGCCGTCACGATATGCTTGCCGCGTTCCAGCGCCTCCAGAATGTATTCCTTCGTTCCCGCGATTCCACCCATCACTTCTACGATGACGTCAATCTCCGGGTCGCGGATAACGTCCCAGGGATCATCGGTGATTGCAGCCGCATCCACTTCGATATCCCGGGGTTTCTCAGTATTCTTAACGGCAATGCGTTCAATGAGAATCGGAGAGCCCACCTGGCTGCTCAGATCCTCCTGATTTCCTTCCACGATACGGACTACACCCGTACCTACTGTTCCCAGACCCAGCAACCCCACTTTGACCGGCTTCATTTGAATCCTCCTAAAAGTTTGGTGAGCATGATTTCCCTGAATTTGCTTTGAACAAAACTACATCGAAAGCATAAGCTTAAATTTATGAAGCTATACTACTTAAACATTCTACGTAATAAAACTTGCTTCGTGAGCATTTACCTAAGTTTCGTGAAGCGGCATTACCCTTGCCCGATAATCAGGGCCCGCTTCACTCCGGGTATCGCCTTCAGGCTGTCCAGCATGTCGCCCAGCTCTTCGTTCAAATGCGAAATTTCCACGGAGATAACCACATTGGCCCGCCCCTGTAAAGGAATACTCTGATGAATTGTCAGCACATTGGCGCCATGAACAGCAACTGATCCCAACACCTTGGACAGCATACCCGATTCATGCTCCAGATCAATGGAGATCGTGACAATACGCTCCCGTTCCAGCTGATGGATTAAATGAATGCCATCCTTATATTTATAAAATGCACTGCGGCTAAGCCCAACCTGTTCCACACCCTCATGTACCGTCTTGGCATCACCTGCCTCAAGCAGCTGTTTGACCTGCATGGTCTTCAGCACAGCATCAGGCAATATGTCCTCGCGGACCAAATAATAGCGTTCTTTCACGAACGTCCTCACCCCAAAGACTTTTGTGTTTACATAGTGGACATTATACGGGATGACCGCTGTATATTGCAATAACTTTTCACTTACTGAGTCTAAATGCAGCAAAACCCCCGGATATCCAGGGGCAATCCTTTTAATGCATTATTGCCTTCTCAGCTATAGGCGATTGTCGTTCCGCAGTAATCACAATTCTTTGACTGGCCAGGCGAAACGGTATTTTGCGCTCCGCAGCCCGGGCAGCGGACAGATTTAGGCAATTGCGGCGGTACCGGTGCTGCTGCCGGCTGCGGAACAGGCTGTGCCTGTCCGCCGGCTGAACCCGGAAGCGAAGATAAGCCTTCCCGAAAATGCTCCTGGGGTGCTGCTGTGGTACGCCCTTCATTAATTACCAGTTCCGCAGCCAAAACCCCGTGACTCTGGAGATACAAGATATCCCGCCGCACATCGCTTTCACTTTGTCCGGTCTGTTCGGACAGATTCCCGAGGTAGCGTACGCCGTTAGCGTTGATCAGCTGCACATAGGCTTGGGCCAGCTGTGAAAATTTGAATCTGGCCTTTGCTGCACTGGCAGCGAAGCCGGAAGCAGGCAGCAGCAGAAGCACCGTAAACAATATCAGCATTGTAATCAAGGTAGCTGTATCGACGGCATCCGAAGACGTCATATAGATCACAAGCACCATCATCTGCACAAAACCGCCCACAAAAACGTGGTACAGCAGACTGATGTTGGCGGGTTTACGGTAATTTTTGAAGTGGCTGCCCATAAAGCGTATCAAGGCAAGTACCAGACCAAGCGGCATGAAAAGATAACCTATGATGATAATTGCATAATCAAATATCGTCCGGTCATATTTTGGCAAGCGGAGCATGTTCTGCCCCTCTTGCCCAGTCAACATATTCATGTAGTGCAATCCTCCTATTTCAGTGCCGCAAGCTCCCGGTTACGCCGCCGAAGCGTGCTGGCAATACTCTCGGCCAAGCTTTCTGTCTGCTGCCTCCAATCTGCCGGGGGTTCCTGCAATACAAGCAGCAATACTACATGATCATGCAGCAGAGAAATCTGCTGGCGGATGATATCCTCCGTCTCATATATCGCCGGGTCTGATATGGGATCGCTGTACTTGAATTGTTCTTCCAGATTCATGAGCAGCTGTTTCAATTCTTCCGCTCCCGGATTATTCCAGGTTCGGGCAATAGTCCCAATTTCCGTTATCTCCATCAGATGAAGACGAAGATTTCGGCCGGCATCAGCCGTTCTCTGCTCCTGGACCCCGGCATTCCACCCATATAGCCCAATCGCCCCCAGCGCTATGGTACTCAGGATCAGCACGGTCAACTGCTCTCCGGCATACCAGTAAGGCTGAAGCGCCAGCATCCAGTCCAGCACAATTGCCGAAAAGAAAACTACCGCCGTGTACACAGCCATAATTAAAGCCCCGCTCAAGAGGACTGGAGGAGTCCGCTTGGCGTTCCCGACAGTCCGCAGCCAGAACAGGCTGTAGGCATAAACTGCAGTTTCTGCAGTAAGCAGGGCAATCATGGATACCACTGTACGGAATACAGAATCCGCAAAACCCAGCATAACCAGAGACCCTAACGTGAGAATGACAACTGCGGCGTAAATCCCTGTAAACCAACTAACATATTTTCTATTTCTCTTCATGAGACTCTCCTTTTATCCGGCCCTTGTTCCACACTCCGGACAAAACTTCTGACCCGGCTGCAGCACATGTCCACAACCAGCACATGATATAACCACGCTGGTTCCGCAGTGCGGACAGAACTTGGCACCGGGCACGACCTGCTCCCCGCAGCTCCGGCAAGACGTGCTGTCACCGGGAGTGCCTTCTGCCTCCGGTTGCTGAAAGCTGCGGCCGCAGCCGCTGCAGAAACGGGCCTCAGCAAAATTGCCAGTACCGCAGCTTGGACATGTCTTGACTGTGTTGCCCGCTGCGGAAGTCCCGCCTTCCATGATGATGCCTCTGGTCATCCGGTTCATCATCTCGGAGGCCGGGCCGGCAAAACCAAGCCCCATCCCAAGACCCAGGCCTGTATTCATCATACCGGCACCAATACTCCCCGGATTCCCGGCAGCCTCCTCCATAGTATTGAAGCTGCGCTCCTGCTGGTAGGTGAAGCCGATAATGTCCATTTCCGCTTTTTTGGCCAAAGCTTCCTTCAGTCTGACCGTTGCCGGATCATCATCGGGAATACTAATGGAATCAATATAAAAGTTATTCAGCTCAATTCCGCTCTCCAGAAAGGTTGCAGCCAGCCGGCCTTGAATGTGCTTGGAAATTTCCGCTACGTAGGCATTAATCTCCAGTATGCTGATTTTTTTGTGGACCAGATAGGTAGAGATCAGCTCGTTGATATTGGACATCAGCAGCCCGCGGAAATAACTGACCAGCGTACCCTGATCAAACTGTGGCAACGTTCCCACCAGCTTTAGCAGGAACTTGCGAGGTTCTTCGATTCTGACACCGAACTGCCCAAAGGCGCGGACAGCAATCATTATTTTATATTTCGGGTCCTGAAGCTGCAGCGGTGCGCTGGTCCCCCACTTCACGTTCATAGAGTTCAGCTTGTTCACGTACCAAACTTCCGCAGTAAACGGCGATTTGCCGCCGAAGGGAAGGTTCACCAGATTAGAGAGAAGCGGAATGTTCGCTGTACTTAGCGTGTGTCTCCCTGCGGTAAAGGAGTCCAATGCCTGACCGCCTTTAAACAAAATCGCTTCTTGGGATTCATTGACGATCAGCTGCGTCCACGTTCCCAGTTCCTGGTTCGGATACTTCCAGGCAAATACGCCCGGAGGCCCGTCATATTTTACAACTTCGATGATTGCCATCTGCCTGTCCTTCTTTCCTGACCATAGGTATGTAGTATATATATCGGTTGTTGACTTGTAAATTTCCCTACTTAATTGTATACGACTTAGGTATAATTTGGGTTCCTTTTGCAAAAAAACGCCGGCCATGCCCCCTATCCGGGAAAGCACAGTCAGCGTTTGGTTTCACATTAAATCGGCAGCCTCTTAATAATAACTGCTGTTCTCCACGAACTCGAACTCAAAATCAGCGATTCGGACAATAGTCCCTTCCACAGCACCACGTTTGCGCAGTTCGGCATCCACACCCATGTGGCGCAGTGTGCGCGCGAGCTTAAGTATAGCATCATGTGTGCTGAGCTGCATCCGCTTCAGCATCCGCTCAATCCGCGGGCTGCTGACCACAAAGGCATCGTTATCCCGCGTAATGGTGAAGGAATTGTCCTCTTCCGCCTCGAGCTTGTATACCTTGCGTTCTTTGGTCTCTGCTACTTCTTCCACAACCGGAGCCACCGGGATGCTGTCGAGAAGATCTGTTGCCCGGTAGAGCAACTCCTGCACCCCCTGACGGGTAAGTGAAGAAATCGGCATAATCTCCAGATCCGGCCGAAGCTCCGATACCTTCTCGCGGAAAGCAGCCAGATTCGCCTCCGATTCAGGCATATCCATCTTGTTGGCGGCTACGATCTGCGGACGTTCAATAAGACCGGCATTGTATTGCCTTAGCTCGTCATTAATCTTCACCCAATCCTCAAAGGGATCGCGCCCTTCGGAGCCGGACATATCCACAACATGGATGATGATCCGGGTGCGTTCCACATGCCTCAGGAATTCATGTCCGAGACCTACCCCTTCGCTTGCTCCTTCAATAAGTCCCGGCAGATCGGCCATAACAAAGCTGCGGCCGTCTCCTACATCCACCACACCTAAATTCGGAGTAATGGTTGTGAAGTGATACGCACCGATCTTCGGCTGTGCAGCGGAAACGACGGAGAGCAGGGTGGATTTGCCCACGCTTGGAAAGCCCACAAGCCCTACATCCGCCATCACCTTCAGTTCCATCACGATATAGCGTTCCTGGCCTTCTTCCCCATTCTCCGCTAATTCAGGAGCTGGATTGGCCGCTGTGGCGAACCGGATATTCCCCCGGCCGCCACGGCCGCCGCGCGCAACCACTACCTGCTGGCCGTGGCGGGTCATGTCGGCAATGACTTCCTGGGTATCATCGTCGATCAATACCGTTCCCGGAGGAATGCGTACGATCATATGCTCGGCGTTCGCTCCGTGCTGGCTTTTGTTACGCCCTTTTACTCCGCGGTCCGCCTTGAAATGGCGTTGATAACGGAAATCCATCAATGTGCGCAAGCCTTCATCTACCCGGAAGATGACATCTCCCCCGCGTCCGCCGTCACCACCGGCCGGCCCGCCTTCCGGCACATATTTCTCCCGGCGAAAGGCCACCAGACCATCGCCGCCATCGCCGCCTTTTACATAAATCTTAGCCTTATCTACGAACATTCATGTTCACCTTCCTTACATTCCCAGAGGCAGCCGAAGCTTTACATTGGAATTACCCCGTTTAGGCTGCTCTGCTTTGATAATTTTTCCTTGTACTATATTATAAATTTGCCCCTGCAGCAGCTCGGGATCGCCATGATCCCCCTCGCTTTCGAAAGAGACCAGAATGTCTCCTCCATCCTGTGCAAAACCGAGCAGAAGCTTCCGTGTATCGCCTTCCGGGGCGAGTCCACTGTACTGGTAAGCCCTCACCGTCTGCATGATCACCTGTGTCAGCTCTTCTCCCGTATCCGGGCTGAGCTTGTTCTCCAGCTGCAGTCCTTCTTCTACCTGCACTTCCAGCTCCAGGCTGCTTCTGAAGGTGCGGAAAGACTGCAAATAGAACACAAGCGAAGGAATGCCGAGCTTAGCGATACGGCTGTCCAAGGCAATCCGCTCCTTTATTCTTCCCACACACTCCAAGGATTTATCAGGCTTGCCGAGCTGGATATATCCGTAAAGCACCTGCAGATCATTCATCCAGTCATGCCGGTGATGATTAAGTGTCCGGTTCGCCGCCAGCTGTAAAGTCTTCTCCTGTAGGCGCAGCTCCTCTTCAAAATGACGCCGGTTGTAAAAAAAGCTGTAAGCAAGCACCGCAGCTACCCATACGGCAAGCAGCAGGCATGTCAAAAGGGAAGTGTGCCAATACACGAGGCCTAAAGGAAGCATTACGGATAACATGACTGCCCAGATCAACCATTTCCAGGATTTCATTCTTTCTCCCCGTCCCTCAGTTCGCAAAATTCATGCCAATTTAACTGTTACTCTCCACTGATATTTACCATTTCCCAGTATAACACAGGCTTTCTCGGCAATCACCAGCATTTCAAATCCAGGTCTCTACTCTCAAGCAGAAACGGGAAATATAAGAATGATTTGTGGCGTGAACATATAAATCCTTATATCTTGAAAAAAAGCCCCCGGCACTCATGCCGGAGGCTTCTGCTTGCAATTTGATTTTGAAAGCTTACGCTTCCAGTGCCGCTGCTACCGGAGCGACATCAACCGGGTACACGCTCACTTTTTTGCGATCGCGTCCCCAACGTTCGAACTTCACTACGCCATCAACCAGAGCAAACAAGGTATCATCTTTACCGATGCCTACGTTTGTGCCCGGGTGGATTTTGGTTCCGCGTTGACGAACCAGGATGTTGCCGCCGGTAACTGCTTGACCGTCAGCACGTTTCACGCCAAGACGTTTGGAGTGGGAATCACGTCCGTTCTTAGTGGAACCTACACCCTTTTTCGATGCGAACAATTGAAGATCCAATTTCAACATGTTGGTCAACCTCCTTCTTTAAATAATAACTTCCTGTATCTTAATATACTTCCCGTATGAATCTGCGATATCACCGAGCATAAGCACCATGGATTCCAGCAATAGCTGAACCTTGGCGGAAACTTCAGGATCGTCCACCGGAACCAGGGTTCCGCTTAGAAAGCCATCCTTCATCGAAGTATCCAGAACAACGCCTGTCAGACTTTCAATCGAATTCACCGTTCCAACCGTGACGGTAGAAACACCGGCGCAGACGATATCCCTGCCGTTCTTCGCGTATTCCGCATGCCCTTTAACAGCAAAACCGACAATCGCACCTTGAGCAGAAGCCCGTGTAATCCGCACGTTAATCATTAACGCACCTTCTTACGCTTGAATCTTCTCGATTGTTACTTTGGTGTACGGTTGACGATGACCTTGTTTCTTGTGGTAGTTCTTCTTCGGTTTGTATTTGAAAACTACAACCTTCTGACCTTTACCATGCTTCTCGACTTTAGCTGTTACAGACGCGCCGCTTACCAGCGGAGTTCCTGCAGTCAGACCGCCGTCGTTGGAAACAGCCAATACACGGTCAAACGTTACGCTTGCGCCGTCTTCAGCATCCAGCTTCTCAATGAACAATACGTCGCCTTCTTGGACTTTGTATTGTTTACCGCCAGTTTCGATAATTGCATACATTGTACTTGCACCTCCTCATGTCTCAGACTCGCCTAGTCTAGGTGGCAAATTCCCGGAGGAACCGCGCTTAAGTACCCGATCGGAGCGGTTGCAGCATGTGCAGGATTAGAACAACCAAACACATACTTGAAGATAATATCACACATATTTCGTTCAGTCAATGGCAGAAAAAAACTATAACCCAGGCTACTGTAAAACTGGGAGCTATTCCAGCCACGCGCCAACTTTGCCTGTGCCTCCGCAGCATTGGCAAATCACCGGGGCAAAGCCCGCAGAGTCATGTCTCGCCTTCTTGCGGGTCATCTCCAGCAGTCCCAGATGGGTCCAGCCAAGAATATGCGTCTGTGTGCGGTCACGGCTGATGACCCGCTCCAGACGTTCCGTAACCATCTTCCGGTGCTCTTCACGCTGCATATCAATAAAATCAATGATAATAATGCCTCCCGTATCCCGCAAGCGGATCAGACGTCCGATTTCCTCCGCCGCCAGCAGATTCGTGCGCGTTACCGTCTCCTCCAGTGAAGTTCCGCCCGTGTATTGCGCAGTGTTGACATCAATGACGGTGAGTGCCTCCGTCTCATCCCAGATCAGTGTTGCCCCGCCTTCCAGGGTGATTTTACGTCCGAAGCTTCGATGAAGCTGCTCCTGCACCCCGTATGCGGTAAAGATCGACTCCTGTCCATGGTAGAAGCGGACGGGCTTGTGCTTCCCCGGAGCCATATCGTTCAGAAAAGCCTCCGCTTCCCGGACCGCCTTCGCCGAGTCAATCATCAGCTCATCCTGCTGCGGATTGAAGGCATCCCTGATGAACCGCTGGACAATGCTGAGATCCGAATGAAGCAGAGCCGGTGCCGCACTCTCCTGCGCCCGGCGGGTAATCATCTCCCATTGGGACCGGAGAAAGGAAAGGTCGCCTTCCACGGCCTCCGCCGGTTCATCCTCCGAGACGGTCCGCATAATAATTCCTTCTTCCTGCCGCCGCAGCCGCTCACCGATGGCCTTCAGCCGGGCACGTTCGGATTCCCGGCTGATTTTTTTGGATACACCGACATAATCCGCATAGGGCATGTACACCATCCAGCGTCCCGGAAGCGTATAGTGGGTTGTTACACGCGCACCCTTGCCGCCCCGCGGCTCTTTTCTCACCTGGACCACTATTTCCTGGCCGGGCTGCAGCAGCGTTTCAATGGAGGGCTTCACCTCCGGCTGCCTTTCCAGATGGGGATGCAGCACATCATCTACATATAAAAAAGCATTCTTCTTCTGTCCGATATCAACAAAAGCGGCCTGCATGCCTGGCAACACATTCATGACCCGTCCCTTGTAATAACTGCCGACCAGCCCTTGCTGCTGATCACGTTCGGCTGCATATTCGACCAGACTCCCGTTGTCCAGAAGAGCCATCCGGGTAACATGCTGCGTGCAATGAACGATCATTTGCTTCATGGCTTCACCTCTGGTTTCAATCGATCTTTCTCTGACATCTTAACAGCGGGATGGTTCAAATCCATATTTTACATTCCAAAATAAGAAGAGATCAGCTTCTGCTCCGGCACAACGGCCACGATGCTCTTCTCCTCATTCATCACATAGATAAAATGATATTGGTTCCGTTTAAATAGACGCAATATATCATCTAAAGGTTTCGCGGAAAAGGCAACAATTGGACGGGCGGCACTTCCCGATTGCTGGTACCGTTCATATACAGCTTCTCTGTTCATTAAAAAGGAAACGAAGCGGTAAGGCAGATTACGCTGGTCCGTAAGGTTCGAATAGAGCAAAAAAGCCCCGATCATCAGCAGGTTCAGCCGGAGCCCTCCACCAGTGCCAAGCGGCAGCATTGCATACCCGACCACCAGCACACTCGCCGCGATGCTCACTCTGCCGCACCATAGCAAAGTGGCATAGTAGGGAAGCAGCAGACTAAGCATCGCCTGAAAGATTTTGCCGCCATCCAGAGGGAGGACAGGCAGAAGATTAAATAACGCAATAATCGCATTGGCCTGTATAAAATAATCCAGGAACCTACTAGTGCCATATCCGGTCTGCTGGAGTCCGTAGGCCATGACGATCAGCAGCACATTCTGCAGCGGCCCGGCTATAGCGATGCCCATCTCCCGGATAGCGGTCAGACGCCCATGATCCTCCATCACGGCTACCCCCCCGAATGGCAGCAGCTGCACCGATTTCACCTGAACCCCGCAGAGCAGCGCTGCACAGACATGTCCCATTTCATGAATGAACACAATTGTGAACAACGTCAGCAGTTCCAGAAACTGGCCTGTGACCACAGAGAGCAGCATGATCAGAACAAACAGCGGGTGCAGCGACAGCTGGATTCCCCTGATCCTAATCAAACGATACCACTTCAGCGGGATCAATATAAGTCTTGTCTTTCATAATTGCAAAAAAAAGCAGCGGCACTGAAGCATTCTCCGTTTCCTCCAGCCAGCCCACAGCATCCCCGCTTTGCACCCAGTCATCCGCTGCCAGTTTTGTCCCGCTCAGATGCCCGTATTCCGCCGTTATATCCCCGGTATGGCGTACCGTGACCCGAATCCCGCCCTCCGCTTCTTTGGCAACGGACAGTACCCTTCCCGTATCTACACTTTTCACTGTCAGCGTATCGTTTGAATCTTCTGCAGGCATAATCTCCACACCATTCATAGTAGCAGCAAAAGGCCGGACAATACTGCCTGCAAGCGGGGTGCTCAGATCATGGGCGGCGGTTACCTTCTCTGCAGGCTGATCTTCGCCGCCGAAGATCGGAATGAATGCCGGCGCTCCGCTGAAATGCTCCTCATACCAGACCTGCGCAGCGGCAAAATCCATATCCCTGCTGAGCGCATCGGTAATGAATGACTGTGCTTTGAGCGCCCAGGGCTGCTGGATGGCAAAGATTCCCCACACCGCACCAAAAACAACAATGCTCGCGATGGTTCTCCGCATAAAACCCGAAGCAAAACGCGGCTTGTCCCCTCCCCCTTCATCCACCCAGCCCCCGCGCCGCTGCTTCCATAGGACCTCAGGGTCAGGCTCGCGGTCTGTGTTAAAATCATGGGCAGCGCCCTCTCCCCATTCCTTGAAGGTTGTTGTCTGGTCAGGGAGCGCATACAGCGGCGGCACAGTTGTCGTTTGCGGAGAATCGTCCACCTCCAGCAGGCTGCGGATGCGTTCCTTGCGGCGGCCTTTAATACCTGATTTCTGTTCCATATTGATCCCTCCGGCGGGCTTGTTTTACTTTTATTTTATGAAAGACCTGGGCTGATTTAGAACAAGCCCCGCCGGGACGGGAACAGAAACAAAAAACAAAACTGAACGGTTCAGATACACTTTGTGAGGAACTTCCTGCTTGAATCGTAACAAACTCAGGTGGAGCAGTGAACATAAATTCCTCTTCCGCTATCTAGCAACTGGCGCTCCTACAGGTGAATATACTTAAATCAACGCTCTCCATGAATCCTGCGGCAACTCTAAGTGGAAAAAGGTTAACTAATCTGCCCCAGCGTTCTGTTCCCCGCAGATGAAGTGGAAAAGGTACACTAATTCAGCTCATTTCGCCCATGGCGAGGTATAATAACCCAAATAAGTTCCTTTTTTCCACTTAAATCTCACGATTGTTGATTTTCGGGAAAAATAAGTTCCTTTTTTCCAGCTATCGCTTGTTCACCGGCTCCTGAGTCCGGATCGTCTGGAAAAGGTGAGCTTTTTGCAAAATAGCGTCTTCTCTGTCCGCTTCATGCTGCAGATGGACCCGATTGCTCCTGCACGCACCTCCGGCAACATTCAAGTGATCCTAATATAAGCACAAAGAGCCCGCTGCAGACTATCTGCAGGCAGGCTCTTTCTCTGAAGCTTGCTAGGCTGGCCGGAACCTTGAGTCCGTTCAACCCATACCGAAGAACTTCTTCAACTTCTTGAAGGCCCCCGGTTTCTTGTCCAGCTGCATCAATGGCACCGCATCCCCCAGTATCCGCCGGGCGATATTGCGGTAAGCGATTGCCGCTGCCGAGTCGGGATTCATGACGGTAGGCTCCCCGCTGTTAGCTGCCTTGATCACCAGTTCGTCATCCGGAACAATACCAATCAAATCAATATTCAGCACCTGCAGGATATCCTCAATATCCAGCATATCACCTGTTTTGATAAGCCCGGGCCGGATCCGGTTAACAACCAGCTTCGGCGATTCTACATGCGACTGCTCCAAAAGGCCAATAATCCGGTCCGCATCCCGCACGGCAGCATGCTCCGGCGTAGTCACAACAATCGCCTTGTCTGCTCCGGCAATAGCATTGCGGAAGCCATGCTCGATCCCGGCCGGACAATCGATCAGGATGTATTCATACTCCTTTTTGAGTTCAAGAATAATATCCTTCACCTGCTCCGGTGTAACGGAGGTCTTGTCTTTGGTCTGGGCCGCAGGGAGCATGTACAGCTCATCAAAACGCTTGTCCTTGACCAGCGCCTGATTCAGACGGCAGCGTCCTTCCGCAACATCGACCAGATCATAGATGATGCGGTTCTCCAGCCCCATAACCACATCCAGATTCCGCAGTCCAATGTCGGTATCGACCAGACATACTTTTTTGCCCTGCAATGCAAGCGCGGTGCCAATATTGGCCGTTGTGGTTGTTTTGCCCACTCCGCCTTTGCCCGAGGTTACGACAATCGCTTCTCCCATGGAGGCTACACCCCTTTAAAAACATTTAAACCCTGACGTAATTTGACTATATTATGAATTTTGTCAATTTGCATAGCACCGCTCGATAGATAGGCAAATTCCATGCTGCTTTCCCGGGTTCCCCATTCATCCGGTGGGCGGCTGATAACGTCAGCAATCCGCAATTGTGTAGGCGACAGCAAGGATGCGGCAATAATGGATTCCTCATTGCCGCCCACCCCGGCATGAGCCATTCCGCGCAGTGCTCCAAGAATATAAATATCACCCGTACAGGTAATCGACCCTCCGGGATTCACATCACCCAGGAACAAAAGATTCCCTTCATGGTGCAGGACCTGTCCGGAACGAATCATTCCGCTGACCATAAACAGGGCATCAGTGTCCTTGTCGCCTGGTTCTTCCAAAGCTTCAACGGAACGGATCAGCAGATTGCCCTGGCTCTTCAGAATGTCCAGCACAGCTTCCTTCTCTTCTTCGGACACCGAACGGCTGCCCAGCTTAATGTCCACATGCACAATAGGTCCGGTCAATATATTCTGATGGCTGTGCTCCAGCTTATACCGAAGCTCGCTTAAGAGATCTTCAAAGGGGCACTTGTCGTCTAGCAGGAATACCAGGCCATCCTTGATGCCCTTGATCCTTACATGCTTGGATTGTACTGTCATTTGCCTGTCCCCCCATTCTCATTCATTCGTGCCGGGCCAGGCAAATTCCTTCTTTCCCATGTAAGAAAATGCAGTCCGGCTTTACACAGCCTCTTCCTTGTGTGTCTCTTTCTTCAGCCGTTCAATCTGCTTGCGGAGAGGCACGTAGAGGAGCAGGGCAACAGCAAAATGAAATAACATGGTAGGCAGCATGTGATGCAGCAATGCCCAGTTATAAGGAACCTGGCTTAAATTAAATACGCTGTAAATGGCAAAAAGCACACTGTCTTCAAGCAGACTGCCCAGCAGCACCACCGTCATCATCAGCGGCAGCGGCGCACGCGGCAGCTGGAATATCAAGCCGATCAAATAAGCTGACACTCCCATTGCAAAGGAATGGGCACCAAGAATCCGGCCATAAAACACCACATCATGCAGCATCCCAAAGGATAAGCCCAGGATAAGTGCGGTATGGCGGTGATGGTATATCGTTACAAACAGAATCACAATAAAAACTAGATTCGGAATAATCCGCATCTCCCAGGCATTCGGGAGCAACCAGGGCATAATCGTGCCTTCTAGCATAAACAAGACAATTAACAATAGAATTAGGACGGATCTGCGCATCTTCACTATTCGGCACGCTCCTGCGTAAAGACAACGAACAGTTCCTTCCAGTCCTGAAAACCCGCCGCCGGTTTGATGATTGCCGTTGAGGTCAACCCGTATTCCCCTACCTTAACACTTTCAACCGTTCCGATGATCATCCCGCGCGGGTAGACTCCCCCAATACCCGAGGATATAATCTTATCCTTCACGGCTATCGGATCTCCTACCGGTATTTTGTTCATCATCAGCATACCGGATTGCTGGTCATAGGATTCAATCATTCCGAAGGTCTTCCCTTCCTTATTGAAGACGGTCGCTGCAATGGGCGGCTGGGAGTTCGGATCATTCACATCCATCATGGTCATCAGCTTCACGGTGGAGGTGAAATTGCTTACCTGGCTGATTACCCCAACCAATCCCTCTACGGAGGTCACGGACATATTCAGTTTAATTCCGTCCTTGGCTCCAAGGTCAATAACCAGTGTGTTGTTGCTCGGCTCGGTCGTCAAGCTGACGACGTTAGCGATTCGGTAATCATAATTGTACAGATTTTTCTGCGCCGTAGTAAATTTTAGTTCTTTTTTGTACCATTCATTCTCCGCCTTGATGAAATTATACTGAGCTTTTTCGCGCGCAAACTGGGCAGCGAGGATTTTGAGCTCCTCATTCTCCTCGGCCAGCTCATGCAAATTCCCGATATCTTGGAACAAGCCCGCTACATATCCAGCGGGCTTGTAGAACAGGTTCTGCACGAAACCGGTCGTATCTCTCAGGAAATTCTCCGGCCAGGACAAGGATTTTCTGGTCCCCAGGCTGAAACCCATGACAACGATAAACATGACCAAGGCAATCAATAATATGAACAAACGTTTATTATTAAACAGCTTAAACAGTTTCAACACCCTCTAACAAACGTATTTCTCCCATATCAGGGGTTGACGTTCACAGACAAGCCAGGTTCTAACGCTTGGAGCGAAGACTGGAGCCGGTGCGGCTTTTGAAGAGATGAATATTCTCCAGCGCTTTGCCTGTTCCAATGGCAACACAATCCAGCGGATTCTCAGCGACGATCACAGGCATCCCGGTCTCGCGGGCCAGCAGCTTATCCAAATTGCGCAGAAGGGCGCCGCCGCCGGTAAGAACAATGCCCCGGTCCATAATGTCGGCTGCCAGCTCCGGAGGGCATTTCTCCAGCGTGACCTTCACAGCTTCCACAATAGCATTAACAGTATCCGATAACGCTTCACAAATCTCATCAGAGGTAATAGTCAGGGTCTTGGGCAGTCCGGTCACGAGATCACGTCCGCGGATCTCCATCGTTTCTGTCTTCTCAAGCGGCAGGGCGGAACCCACATCCATCTTGAGCTGCTCCGAGGTGCGTTCCCCGATCATGAGATTATACTGCCGTTTGATGTACTGGATGATGGACTCATCCGCCTCGTCTCCGGCAACCCGCACCGAACGGCTGGTTACGATACCGCCAAGAGAGATAACAGCTACTTCAGTCGTACCGCCGCCGATATCGACGACCATACTGCCAGTCGGTTCCCATACCGGCAGGTCCGCACCAATGGCAGCCGCAAAAGGCTCCTCGATTATATAAGCCTCACGTGCGCCGGCCTGCTTGGTAGCATCCTCCACAGCACGCTGTTCCACAGCAGTGATGCCGGATGGCACACACACCATCACATTCGGATGGCGCTGGAACATCGAACGCTGTTTCTGCGCCTGGCGGATGAAATATTTAATCATAGTTGCCGTTGTATCAAAATCGGCAATAACCCCGTCCTTCATTGGACGAATGGCACGGATATTTCCCGGCGTGCGGCCGATCATTTTTTTGGCAGATTCGCCTACCGCTTCAATCGTCTTGGTATCTGTATTAATGGCCACAACGGAAGGTTCTCTGACAACGATCCCCTTGCCGCGTACATAGACGAGCGTATTCGCTGTCCCCAGGTCAATTCCTAAATCTTTCGTAAAACCACCTAACATGCTTGTATTCTCCTTTTCCTTGTATATCTACCCAATTGTATTACATGAATCCTTTTTCCTTCAAACTTATAAATCTGCTGTCTCCAATGATCAGGTGATCCAGCACATCGATTCCGACAATCTCCCCGGCCTGAAGCAGTCTTGAGGTTAAGGAGATGTCTTCCGGACTGGGCGTAGGATCGCCGCTCGGATGATTATGTGCGCATATGATTGCTGCGCTGCTGCATTTCATAGCTGCCCTGAACACCTCGCGGGGATGCACGATGGAGGCGTTGAGGCTGCCCATGGATAATGTCTCCTGCGCAATAACATGATTCTTCGTATTCAGAAAAAGGCAGACAAAATGCTCTTTCTGCAAGTAACGCAGCTGCTCAGTCAATATCTCCGCCGCGTCCTGGGGACTGCGGATGATGACCGGCTCGGTCAGCCGGGAGTTTGCCATTCGTCTTCCCAGCTCTATGCCAGCTTTGAGTTGCACGGCCTTGGCAGGGCCGATGCCTTTGATATTCGTCAGTTCTTCAATGCTTAGGTCCGCCAGCCCGCGAAGACTGCCTGCTACCCCCAGCATCCGCTGGGCAATATGAATAGCCGATTCCGCCCGCGTACCTGTACGCAGCAGAATGGCCAGCAGCTCCGCTTGGCTTAATGATTCCGCCCCATAATGCATCATGCGCTCTCGTGGTCGTTCTTCATGGGGGAGGTCCCGCAGCATAAATGTTTGCGACTCCATCCCTATCCCTCTTTCCTAATAGCTCCGCTGCCGGCCCAGCACCGAGATGCCAAAACCCGACAGCATCTCCCCAAGCAGCGACAACGGCAATCCGACCACGTTGAAATAACAGCCCTCAATCCGTTCCACCAGGGTGGCGCCCAGCCCTTGGATCGCATAGGAACCAGCCTTGTCGGCAGGTTCTCCGGTCGCTATGTAAGCGGAGATTTCATCCATGCTCATCGCTCTCATGGTTACAGAGGTTACCCGGTGCTCTACCACGGTCTTCCCTTCTGGCAGCCCTATGCAAGCTACTCCGGTGTATACCTGATGTGTCCGGCCCTGCAGCAGCTGCAGCATGTCTCTGCTGTCCTGCTTGTCCGCCGGCTTGCCGAGCACTTGGTTCCCCAGCACCACGATCGTATCGCTGCCGACGATAACGGCAGCACGTTCTCCGGCAGAAGGCAGTACAGCCTCCGCTTTGCGGAGCGCAAGGCTGCGCACAATTTCTGCGGGCGTTAAGCCTGGCGGCGTGCTCTCGTCAGCATCGCTTGAGATGACTTCAAAGGGCAAGCCCAGCAGAGTTAACAGCTCCCGGCGGCGCGGTGAACCCGATGCAAGAATAATCATTCGTGAGTTGTCATGCTCCACTGAATAAACGTCCCTTCTCAGTAAACATCGAAGCTACAGCCTCCGGTAGAGCCAAAGGGCCGTTATAATCCCGGCAAGACTGAGCAAGCACAGTTTCAAATGAATAGTGATGTCATAGGTTATGATGTCCAAATCGGCTTGCGGCGACCATTTGAGTACAGTCGAGGCTGTAAGAAAAGACAGACCTTTTACAGGTTCCAGCAGTTTGGCGATCCACGCCCCGGCCAGCCAGCCCAGAATAAGAAATAACAGCAGTATTCCCACATTTTTCTTCTTCATCTAAGTCTTCCCTCGCCATTTTTTGACACCCTAATTATTATACGGTGAAACGGGGTTCAACACAAACGCAAAATCGGGTACGGAAATGATTACCACTCTCCGGCAAGCATAGACTGATGTAAAGCCAGCCGGCTGCAATTGCAGACCCTTTACACCATCTGAGCCTGGAGGCATTGGAAACAGATCATTTATGAATATTTCACCTCTCAAAAATAACAGCAATCCCCTGCCCGGCAGACAGCCAAAACGTGGGATTGCTGTGTCTAGTCTTTATATGAATAGAGGCGTTCAGGACAAGGCGGAAAGCAGGCTTTTCTGGGTGGTGAGAAAACTCATCATCGCTTCCTGTACCTCCCACAGCAAGGCCTGGGCCTGGTTCTTATTATATTCATTCAGCGCGGAGATCCCCCGGCTCACAGATTTCTCCAGCCCGGCGCAGAGCTTCTGCGCCGCTGCCGGTAGGCCAGGCTCCAGTGCCCGGACAGCTTCAGTCCACTGCATATGAAGATCGCTGACCGCAGCGCTGTCCGCCGTTCCTCCTTGCCCGCTTAACTGCGAAGCGGACAGGCTGCTGAGCCCGCTAAGCAGCTTCCCGCTGGCGGCGAAGTAGCTGTCTACAGTCTCTGCCGATCCTGCAAAGGCGGTCTGCTCCACAGCAGGGAGCGAGACCTCCCTGACGTACAGCTCAATCCCCTGATTCTTGAGACCGCTGCTGAGCAGCTTGGCCTGTTCGCGGTCAGGCGACATGCCGGCGTACACCCGGTTGCCGTCCGCCGGATCCAGTCCGGCGGCAAGTCCGGCGGCAAGCAGTTCCTGCCTGGCCTGCTCCGCTCCCGCAGGAGTGCTGAACACACCGTACTGCAGCAGGTAGTAGGTCTGTGCTGCAACCTTCACTGGAATACGGTTCATCCCCGCATTCCCGCCTGCGTCCGGGGGCAGGACAGCACCAGTATCCGTCCCGCTCTGTACGGCTGGCGAAGTCACACTTGGAGTGTTATTGCCTCCCGTGAGGCTTCCACCACCAAACAAGGACAGCGCCGCATATCCAAGCAGGATGCCGGTTCCGAGAGCGCCGGCGATGGAAAGTGCGAGCTTCCACCAATAGGAAGGACGCCGGGCATGGTAGGAGCCGCCATAACTGCCTCCACGAAGCGGATTATCTTCATACTGCCCGTACTCAGTGGACCACTCCGGACCATGGCTGCGTTCTTCTGGCCAATCTTTATAGTCCTCTGCCGGAGCATGAGGATAACGCGGGGGCTGGTCCCATAGATCAGGCGGATGATCAGAGTGAAAGAAAAATGGTCTTGTATCCTCGCGTGTACTGATCCGGTCCTCCTGATCCTCCCGGTATAGCAGAGCGGGATCATACTCCTCCGGTTCCTTAGAGACCTCTTTGCGCGGGCTCTCTATGCCGGTGTCACCCGGGTAGCGCTGCTGAAGCAGCTCCACCTCCCGCCGCTGCCCTGCTTCCGCGTAGTCCCTGGCAGTGCCCAGCCCGGACCCTGACCTGCGGTTAAATGGCTCAGTCCTTGTATTCCCGGTATCCGCGTCAAACTTGAACGTCATTCTTCCGTTACTCAACGCTTTCACACCTCACTGTCGTCTATTCTACAAGCAATATATGATAGACGAGAGAAAGATATGCTATTTTAATATAATTACACGAGACTAAGCACTTTGGCTTTCACGTTCTTCACCTCATAATGATTAAGCAGCGTACGGTAAGCACGGTCAGAGATAAGGGAGGCAAGCTCAGGGGTCTGCAGCAGCATGACTGTCTGCTCGGCAATACCCCTGGCGGTCCCGGCCAGCAATATATTCCTTCCGTTCTCGCAGATTAATGCCTCTGCGCCCCGCGGGCTGGTTACCACTGGAGTCCGGAGCGCCCACGCTTCCAGAATCTTTTTCTGGCCTCCGCAGCCTTCATCCGGACACGCAATCACCGCTTTTGCCCGGCGTATGTATTCCCCGGCAAGGCTGGTATCCTCAATAATCTTCACGGAGGAGTCCGTCTTGGAGAGGGCCATAATTGTAGAATCAACAGCGCTGCCCACAATGTAGCATTGAACATCGGGGACCTCAGCCCGGATCAGCGGGTAAACCTTCTCATGGAATAATAAGGCGGCATTCCGGCCCTGTACCTTATGCATATCCCAGTGGAGCATGATCCCGTTCTCTTTGCAGACCGGCTCGTAGTGCTGATATTGCTGAAGATCCACAAAAGGCGGGACGACATGTACCTTGCTTGCATCGGCAAAGGAGAGCGCTTTAAATGACAGGGCATCCCGCTCGTTAGCCGTCAGCAGCAAGCCGGTCTTATTCATCAGCTTCCGCTCATCCCGCCTGGCCTTGATCTCATTCAGTTTGTGGTAGGGATACTTGATCTTACGCCGGACAGTTCCGCCCTTCTCCGCGGCCTTTCTCCAGGTCCGGTGGGCATCCGTAATAATGACCGCCTCAGGAAGCAGGGAAGAGATCATGTCAATACAGTTGTTGAGAAATCTGCGGGAAATGAATACATGACTGTAGGTATCCCGGCTGCAGAGCTGCCTGATCTCCGTCCGCAGATCTTTACTAATGTCTTCAAAGGCAGCTATGGAGCGCAGCTTGTCCAGCGGCCGCAGCAACGCACTGCGGGGAGCCGCTGCCTGCTCCACCCGGTGGACGGTAAGCGCGTGACCGGAATCCGCAACCCGCTCCCGCTCACACTCACAAAACTCGATGAGGTCGATATCAAATCTCTCCAATAGGATGTCAAGAAAACTTTCTGTCCGGTGTTCTTCTTCCTTACTGCATTCTTTCCGGGCTGATAGGAACAGCATTCTTTCTCTCATGGCTCTGTCTCCTTGGTTATCTATGAAAAAATCAAACGGGATGTCCAGACATATGCGCAGAAAAAAAGCAAGCGGATCACATCCCGCCGCTTTTTATGAAACTTTAGATGTAGATCAATAGTACCTTATTCCTATCCAAAAGATTGTCGATTTGTGGAAGAAAAAAATCTTTTTTTGAAATATGCAACCATTTAGACCAAACTAAGCAGCTTCTCCCGCACACTTCCTGCCTCATAATTGTCCAGCAGCGTCTCATAAGCACGGTCCGCCAGTACTATTCCGCGTTCGTGATCATGAAGAAGCTGAATCACACTGTCCGCAAAGGTTAGAGGATCATCAGCGATCAGTATGTTCCGCGAATGCTCATAGAGCAGGCCCTCCGCTCCTTTCGTGCTTGAGACTACAGGTGTTTTCAGCGCCCAGGCCTCCAGGATTTTCAGCCGGGTTCCGCTTCCTTCCCGCAAGGGAGCAATGACAACCTTCGCTTTGCGCACATAATCTGCAACACTGTCCACATAACCGGTGATCACTATCGAGGGGTCCTTTTCTGCCAGCGCGGCGACCTCCGGGTGTACATCCCGGCCCACAATATACCACTTGATCTCCGGCACCTTGGCCTTAATGAGCGGATAGATCTCGCGGTTGAAGTAGGAGGCTGCGTTAATATTCGGAAAGTAGTTCATATTACCCGGTAAAATGATCCAATTCTCTTTGGAGATGCCCGTATTTGCCGGATAATCTTCGATACGGATAAAGTTGGGGATCACATGGACTTTATGCGAATTTTGGCTGGATAGCGATTTGAACGCCAGGCCGTCCTGCTCCGAGGTGGTCAGCAGCAGATTCGTCTTGTCCATCAGCTTGAGCTCGTCCCTCTTCGTCCAACCCGCATTGAGGGAATAGAACAGCTTGGCAAGTCCCTTTTTCTTGGCTGCCAGCTGTGCGGACAAGCCGCTCTCGAAATTGTGGGCATCCGTGATGATCATGGTATCCGGCAATACCCCGCGCACAATGTCAATGCAGCTTCCCAGCAGGCTATGAGAAATAAAAACATGGCCGTAGCTGTTCTGGCGGCACAGCTCCCCGATCTTGCCGCGCATATCTACATCCGCATGGCTCATGTAGGAGCTGTTGCGCCTTTTATATAAGGAGCGGAGCATGGCTTTGCGGTAATTCACCGTTCGCTCGACCTCATGCACTGCAAGTCCCTGCACCTCACTTTTGTCATCTCCAGGTCTTGAATTACGGTAAGTAAGCAAATCCACATCATATTTGTCCAGCAAAATATTCAGGATATTGCCAGTTCTCAGCTTGCCTCCGCTATCCTGTGGAAAAGGATTCTCCGCAGATATGAATAGCAATTTCTCCCTCATTGTCTTCGTCTCCTAATCTCAAATGGTCTATATCTATGCTGCATCGTAAAGTGCATAGCATATATTACCCCAAACTTCATTAAGGTTTTGTCGTTTCATGTATTTTCCAAAAATAATTTTCATAAAATGTAATTCTACACCGTGTTCTTGTTCTAAAATAATAGAACGCATATCACATAAAAAGAAGAAATGGCACAGTACTCTTTAATGCAAAGAGTGCTGTGCCATTACTATGTGAATACTGTTAGTTTGCAGGCCCCGGCTCAGTGCTTCTTCAGTCCCTCTGCCAGTGCATACCCAACCTTCCAAATGTCTCCCGCGCCCATTGTAATCACAAGATCACCCGGAGCAATCCGGCCCTGCAAATCAGCTAGTACGGCCTCTTTGGTGGGCAGATGCCTTGCGTTGGCATTGCTGTTCTGCACGATTAATTCCACCAGCTTGGCAGAGCTGACACCCTCAATCTGCTTCTCGCCGGCAGGGGAATAAATGTCAGTCAGAATCACCTCATCGGCTTCACTGAAAGCACGGCTGAAGGCATCCAGCAGGAAAAAGGTCCGCGTATAGCGCTGCGGCTGGAACACGGCAATAATCCGTTTGCCTGTGGCCTTGGCTGCGCTGATCGTAGCCTGGATTTCTGTAGGATGATGTGCATAATCATCAATGACCAGAATATCATTAGCCTCCCCAAGCACTTGAAACCGCCGTTTTGCACCGTGGAATTTCACGATGGACTCCGCAATCGCCTGGAAGGGAATGCCGGCCTTCAGACAGGCAATGACTGCCGCCATTGAGTTATAGAGATTGTATTTGCCAGGGATGGACAGCTCGATACGTCCCAATACTGCACTGCCGAAGTTCATGGTGTAGGCAACCTGCCGGTCGCCAAGCACAATATCAGTTGCTGTGTAATCCGCAGAAGGCGAATGAATGCCGTAGGTGATTACGTTGCCTTTGACTTCAGGCAGAAGCGAGGCTGCCGTCTCATCATCCGCACATACAATTGCGGTGCCGTCCTCACGCATCTGATTCATGAACTGCACGTAGGCGGCCTTCAGGCGTCCAAAATCGCCTCCGTAATTCTCCAGGTGATCCGCTTCTATATTCGTCACAATCCCCAGCCAAGGATGGTACTGCAGGAAGGAGCCGTCGCTTTCATCCGCTTCGGCCACAACGAACTCCCCTTGTCCCGCCTTGGCATTCGTGCCGACATTCATAATTTCCCCGCCGATAATATACGTGGGGTCAACTCCGCAATCCTCCATAATCAGCGCAATCATGGAGGAGGTAGTGGTTTTGCCGTGAGCACCTGCAATCGCTACACCTTTGCGCTCATTGAGCAGCCGGGCAAGCATCTGAGAGCGGTGCAAGACCGGGATGTTGAGCCGCTCCGCTTCTACCCATTCCACATTATCACTTGCCAGAGCCGTAGAGTATACGACAAGGTCTGCGCCTTTGACCTGCTCAGCCGTATGTCCGATATACACCTTGGCTCCTTTGGCTATTAATTTCTCGGTCAATTCCTGAGCCGCCACATCGGAGCCCGTTACCGTATATCCCATTTCCAGCATTACCCGGGCAATCGCGCTCATGCCATAGCCGCCGATCCCTATAAAATGCACACGTTCAGTAGTATCCAACAGTTCGTCACCAGCCTTTTTCAGAATTGGGTTGCCGCAAAAGCGTACTGCGCACATCAGAAATCAGATACAGCGTTCCGGAGACGACCGCAAGGTCCTGCTCCGCTGTGATCGACTGCAGAAGCTGCAGCGCTTGGCCCCAATCATGTTCTACTTTGATTACCAAATTCTCTTTGGCATATTTCTCCCGCAGACGTTCTGCGATGGCCTGCAGATCTTCCGCGTCCATTTTCTTCCGGAAATCCGGTTCGGTCAGGATGAGCGTATCCACTATAGGCAGTATATGCTTGAAGTATGACTCATGATGCTTATTTGCCAGCATCCCCATGAGCAAATTTAATTTATCGTACTTGTAAAACTGAGGCAGGCTTTTGGCCAGACTCTCGGCACCTTCGGGATTATGCGCCCCGTCCAGCACAATCCGCGGAGATGTGCTCACTTCCTCCAGACGTCCCGCCCAAAAAGTGCTGCGGAAGCCTTCCAGCACATCCTCGTCCTCCAGTATAAAAGCCATATACTGGCGCAGGACCTCCAGCGCCATCATCGCCGCGGCGCTATTACTGAGCTGATGTTCGCCTTTCATGGCAATGCCAAGCTCAAGGGAACGGAAAGGGCCCTTGAAGGTGAAGGTCTGAAGACCATCGCGTACCACTGCGCTGCTGTAGCTGAAATCTTCTCCGGCAAGATAGAGTGTGGATTTGCTGGCAGCCGCTTTAGCCTTAAGCACCGCTATGGCCTCCGGCTGGCTTACACAGCTGACCGCCGGAACACCGGGCTTGATGATCCCGGCCTTCTCCCCTGCAATCTTCTCCAGCGTATCGCCCAGAACATCAGTATGATCGTGGCCGACATTTGTAATGATAGACACAATCGGGGTTACAATGTTGGTTACATCCAGCCTTCCCCCAAGACCAGTCTCCCATACGACAACATCGGGATAGCAGACTTCCGCATAATAGAGAATAGCCAGAGCAGTAGCAACCTCGAACATTGTAGGGGAGCCAAGCTCAGTTTGTGCCATCTCTTCAACCCGCGGATGCAGCTTGTTCGCAAGTTCAGTGAGGACATTCTCAGGGATGTCCTCTCCATTGTACTGAAAACGGTTCGTGAATTTGGTGATGTAAGGAGACGTAAAAGTCCCCACGCTGTACCCGCTTCTGATCAGCACACTGGTCAAAAAAGCGCAGGTCGAGCCTTTGCCGTTCGTACCCGCCACATGAATGAACTTGAGCTTGCGCTGGGGCTGGCCCAGCTTCTCCATCAGCCGTTCAATCCGTTCTAGCCCCGGGCGGATACCAAAAGGAATGAGGCCGTTAATCCAATCTACTGCTTCTGTATAAGAAGTTAAGGGAGCGGTTCCGCCGCTCCCGGTCCACTCGTCCATAGTCCCTTATCCCCTCAGCTCTGCGATGCGGGCCAGCACTTTTTCACGTTTGGCGGAATAATCCGCCTGCTTCGCCCGTTCCTCTTCGATGACTTTAGCCGGCGCTTTGGCAACAAAGCCCTGATTGCCAAGCTTCTTTTCAACACGCTCTACTTCGCTATTCAGTGTCTGCACTTCTTTTTCCAGACGGATAATTTCCTGCTCGATATCAATCAGCCCTGCCAGCGGCAGCAGCAGCTCTGCTCCGGTAATCACAGCGGACATCACCTTATCCGGCGTGTTCGGCTCAAGTCCGGCTTCGAAGGAGGAGGTGTTGCAGAAGCGCCCGATATAATTATCGTTCTTGGCAATGATGTTCAGGGTTTCTTCACTGGCGGCTTTGATAATCAGCTCCACCTTTTTGCTCATTGGAACATTGACTTCAGCGCGGACATTGCGGACCGCACGGATCACATCCATCAGCAGATTCATTTCCGCCACAGCCTGCGGCTGCTCCAGCGCGGCTTCATACTTCGGCCACTCGGCCAGCGTAATGGTGTCTCCCTCATGCGGCAGATGCTGCCAGATTTCCTCCGTTATAAACGGCATGAACGGATGAATCAGGCGCAGCGTACGGTCAAGCACATAGGCCAGCACCGATTGCGTCTTGGCTTTGGCAGCAGCGTCCTCTCCATACAGTGTAAGCTTGGAGAACTCGATGTACCAGTCGCACAGATCATCCCAAATGAAGTTGTACAGGAGGCGGCCTGTCTCACCATACTCGTACGCGTCAATTAGACGCGTAATATCGCGAGAAGTTTCGTTCAGGCGGTGTAAAATCCAGCGGTCTGCTGTCGAAAGCTCACCGGTAATGTCAATATCTGCAAAGCTTACATCCTCCAGATTCATCAGGGCAAAGCGTGAGGCATTCCATATTTTGTTGGCAAAATTACGCGCCTGCTCTACCTTCTCGATGCGGAACCGCAGGTCCTGCCCGGCCGTGATACCTGTTGAAATCATATAGCGCATAGCATCCGCGCCATACTGCTCGATAACATCCAGCGGATCAATCCCGTTGCCGAGCGACTTGGACATTTTGCGTCCTTCGGCGTCGCGGACCAGACCATGGATCAGCACATCGGAGAACGGCTTCTTCTCCGTAAATTCAAGTGCGCTGAAGATCATCCGCGCTACCCAGAAGTAGATAATATCGTATCCGGTAACCAGAACATTGTTCGGGTAATACCGCTGATAATCGCTGCTGTTCTCATCCGGCCAGCCCAACGTTGCAAACGGCCACAGGTTGGAGCTGAACCAGGTGTCCAGTACGTCCTCATCCTGTCTCAGGTCGTCAAGGCCGCTGATTCTGCGCGCTTCCTCTTCACTGTCTGCAACAAATACTTCCCCTGTAGATTCGGAGTACCAGGCCGGAATGCGGTGGCCCCACCACAGCTGGCGGGAGATACACCAGTCACGGATGTTCTCAATCCAGTTCAGATAGGTTTTCTCAAAGCGTTCCGGGACGAAGTTGACGCCGCTGCCGTCTTTTTGGGCGGCAATTGCCTTCTCCGCCAGAGGCTGCATCTTTACGAACCATTGGGTGGACAGATAAGGCTCGACTACAGCGCCGGAACGCTCGCTGTGTCCCACCTGGTGCACATGGTCTTCAATTGAGATCAGAACACCCTGTTCCTGAAGATCGGCGATGATATTCTTGCGGCATTCACTGCGGTCCTGGCCCTGATACGGACCGGCCTCCCCGTTCATGGTTCCGCTCTCGTCCATGACATTAATCTGCGGAAGATTGTGGCGCAGGCCTACTTCAAAGTCGTTCGGATCATGGGCCGGGGTGATCTTAACCGCACCGCTGCCGAAATCCTTCTCGACATATTCATCGGCAATAACCGGAATCTCGCGGCCGATGATCGGCAGGATCAGGGTTTTGCCGATCAGATCCTGATAACGCTCGTCCTCAGGATGCACCGCAACCGCCGTATCCCCCAGCATCGTTTCCGGACGCGTCGTGGCTACCGTAAGGAAGCCGCTGCCGTCCTTCAGCGGATAGCGCAGATGATACAGATGGCCGTTAACCTCTTTGTATTCAACCTCAATGTCCGACAAAGCTGTACGCGCAGCCGGGTCCCAGTTGATGATCCGCTTGCCGCGGTAGATCAGGCCCTTCTGGTACAATTCCACAAATACCTTGCGTACTGCCGCTGCCATCCCCTCATCAAAGGTAAACCGCTCGCGTGAATAGTCAAGGGACAGGCCCATCTTGGCCCACTGCTCATGAATAGTCTCGGCATACTGGTCCTTCCAGGCCCATACCTGCTCCAGGAATTTCTCGCGCCCCAGATCATGCCGGGAAATCCCCTGCTGGCGCAGCTTCTGCTCCACCTTCGTCTGGGTGGCAATGCCCGCGTGGTCGGTTCCCGGCAGCCAAAGGGTATCGAAACCCTGCATCCGCTTTGTGCGGATCAGAATATCCTGCAGCGTGAAATCGAGCGCATGCCCAATGTGCAGCATCCCCGTTACATTCGGCGGGGGGATGACAATACTATAAGGTTCTGCTTCCGGACGTTTGCCGGCTTCAAAGAATCCATGCTCCATCCAGTAAGCGTACCATTTCTGTTCTGCCGCCTTCGGATCATAGGTGGTCGGCATGTCGTTCTGTTTGCTGCCCGGCGTATCAGCCTGTACCTTATCCTGCATATCAGGCAGTTCAGCCGTTTTGTTCTTGTGATCAGCCATTGTTGAACCCTCCAATTGAATAGCATGTTATAAACACAAAAAGACCCTTCGTCTCAAAGGACGAAAGGTCATTCTTTCGCGGTACCACCTTTGTTTCGCGCTATACAAAATAAACCTCCGCCTCAGATCCATACGGTTCCAAAAGCTTAGCGCGACACTCATGCAGATAACGGCTGCGTCCGGCCACATCCTACCCTGGTTTTCATATGATGAATACAGGCTTAGAGGGGCGACTCCGGGGCGACTTCGGGGGCTGCATCCTGCGGAAGTTCACAGCAATTACAAATTCCGCTCTCTGAAGGGCTCACCGCCTACTCTTCCCGTTCCCAGTCTTTTGCTTTTACTTATTCCCATAATACATTTAGTACTATTGCTAGTCAACCAGCATACGCACAAGGAGCCGTATTTATACCATCCTTCAAGCGGACACTGCTTCTCCATGCTTTATTCCGGTACAAAACAAAAAAAAAGACCGGCCGCATCCGGCCGGACTTCTTATACCATCAGTCAGGGAATGTACAGGACCTGGCCTTCCTCCACGTTCTGTCCGGAGAGGCGGTTGTACATGACTAATTCTCTTGCGCTTAGCTGGTATTTCTCAGCAATCGTATCCAGCGTTTCTTCGCGTTGGACAATGCAGAGCCGGACTTTGCGGAACATCTCCGCACCGCCACGGCCTCCGATGAACCGGCTTTTCCATTCCGTATCATTGCCGGCATCCGGCGCTGCCGCCGGGACCGCAGGCTCCTGCTCATGGGCATGCTGATTCTCTTGTTCCCTGTGGGCCCTGCTGGAGCTGAGCAGAGTAGAGTAAGTGAGGGGCTCCCGTTCCTCAGCCTTCTCTTCTTTTTTGCTGCCGAGCGCAATCTTCAGATCGGGCTTCTCTTCGGGCGGCGGCTGGACATCAGGCGCCGCAAAAAGCTCATTCTCACTGGCTGGCAGGGTTTCCGCAGCTGCTTCAACAGGCGGATTTGCCGCGTTCTCCACAGCCTCCTCAATAGCTTGCGGCTCTTCCTTATGCACGGCATGAATTTCCGCTTCGGGCTCACTGGACTCCGCCCCCAGCGCTTCCGCGCTGCCTGAAATCCGGGCGGTTTCCGCAGGATTCAAGTCGTTTGCTGTGAGAAAGTGGCTGGCCACCGGTTCCTGGACCGCCTTATCCGCCTTCTGCGAGTGTGCGGTTGATTCAGCAGGAGCGTAGCCAAATGGAGAATCGAGACTGTGGGTCCGCACCTTGGGTTCCTTGTCCTTTTGCGGCGGCTGGGCAACTGCAGCAGGCCCGGTGTAAACCGCTTCATCCGGAAACAGCGGATTCACTGCAGAAGCCGTAGTTTCCTCAGAATGGGCATCCGCCTGCTCATGGGCAGTGATATCTGTTGCTCCTTCACCGTAGGTCCACAGTGAATTCTCATAGAGCGCCTCATTCTCATGCTCATGCTTGGCAGCCGGAGCTTCCTGTCTCTGCTCTGCCTCTTCAGCAGAATAAGCTACCGTGTATTCCTCCTGCTGCCAGGCCGGCTGGGTTTCACCGCTGCCGATTCCGCGCAGCGAAAGCACGCCGGTGATATTGACAGTGCGCATCGTAAGCAGGTCAATATCGAAATTCTCGATCTCCACCCCTATGTCATCAAGCGAGCTGACCCGTGTCAGCGGAACTGTGATTTCAACGGGAATCGCATGCTCCAGACGCTGGGTCCGGTCATCTTCTCCGCGGTAGAGCCCGGTAAGCAGCAGTTGGCCGTACAGCTCGGCACGATCCTCCCGCTGGATTACCTGAATGTCCGGGATCAGCTCAACCTCTTCCAGCTCAGCGATTCCCGGAAGTTCTGCAGGCAGATGAATGCGTTCATAAATATCAAACCGCAAGCCGTGGGACTGGTCAAACACGGGAAATGTCCTCCTTCTTGGCATAATCTAACCCTGAGACAAGCCCAGAGCATAAGCCCAAAATGTTACTCCCCTCATGTATATGCTTGAATCCCTAAGGCATGACAACTTTGGACGCAGCTTAAATGAGGGGATTGGGCGCTTATTCACCAATAACCATCTGGGCGTCGGGAATGCTGTAATTCTGTGGAAGTCCCTCCCGCAAGGCAAGGGCCAGCGGATTTCCCGGTATCATGTGCTCAAGCACATCGGCAGGATGAAAGGCATCAGGCAGCCTTGGAAACACTGCGCTCTTGCGGCAGCTTCTGTCTGAGATATAGCTGCGCCATCCCTGATGCATAGTAACCGCTTCGTGATACGCCATCAGTGTACCCGCTGCCATTCCATCCAGCGAACGGTTCTGCACAGCCCAGCTTCGCGCCTGCTTCCCGGTGCGCACGCGCAGCTCATCGTCTCCGAGCAGCTGTTCAAGCTGCTTCGCCAAAGCTGCGCAATCCTCCGGCGGAACGACAAATCCCGTCACACCCTGCTCCACCATTTCCGGCATTCCTGCCGTTCCGGCCACAATCGGCGCGATTCCGGCAAGCTGGGCCTCCGTCACCGAAAAAGGCTGTGTATCCTGCAGGCTGGGCTGCACATAAATGTCGGCAGCGGTAAGCGCCGCCGGAATATTGTCTATTTTGCCGGTAAAAAATACCCGATCCTCAATGCCCAGCACCCGCGCCTGCTCCTGCAATTCTTCCGTAAGACTGCCAATTCCGGCAATCGCACATACCCAGTCGCTGCGGCTGTGCTGCAGAATCCCCAGAGCGCCTATCAGCACATGCACCCCTTTGATATATTCAAGACGTCCGGCGTACATAATCACTTTGAGCCCGTCTCCGAACTTCAGCGGGGCAGGCATGGCCGCCTTGGCATCGTACTGCTTCACATCCATTCCATACGGCAGTGTACGAATCTCCGCTCTGCCTGCATCCTCCCGGTTCACCAGCTGCCCAATCCAGTTCGAAGAGACCAGAATCAGGTCGGAGGCTTGAACGCCCAGCCCCTCCAGGCGGCGGAAATACTGCCAGATGGCCCGTTTCTCATATTCTTTTCGGGTAAGCTCCGGTTCAATCCCCTTATATTCAAAGTAGGATTCGTATGCCAACGCCCCGTGAAAGCTTGCCACCAGCGGCTTCCGCACCTTCATAATCCGCCGGATGGCGTAGGCCGAGACCGGATCCTGCGCATGGATCACATCATACTTCTCCAGGCCGAGAACTGCGGCCCCACCTTCAAAGACATAACGGCCAAGCTCAAAGCTGAAAATCCCATGCTCCAGGTACAAATGAGGAAACCGGCTCATATCGAACTGAGGCAGCAGCGAGTTGTATAGGACTTTTTTATCAAAGGAAATTCCCTGATCCAGCAGGTAAAGCGTATGATCTTCCGCCCGGGAACCCATCAGCGTCACTTCATGACCTTGCTCACTCAGCTTGTCAGCCAACTGCTTCATATACGTCCAGATCCCGCCCATATTCGTAAGTCCCCAGTAGGTGACCAGCAGTATCTTCATCAACCTCTCACCCCGGCTCTGAAAAATAAAGTGAACAAAGTATTATATGAACAGAAGCCGTGTCCAGACATGGATAAATGATAAACTTTCCAAAATATCTTTTTATCACGACCCGAATTTTTCAGGTATAATCGGTATAACTCCTGAAAGGAAGTCACCTGTGATGTCCAAAGCAAGGTTATTTGACCTTTTTCTGTTTGCTGCCTCCCTGGGCATAGCCTTCGGCGCGAGGCACGCTGTGGTGCTGGACCCCGCTTACCTCAAAGCTCTGATTCTCTACTGGGCTTTCTCCAGTTTTTATTTTCAATTGCGCATTGTCACCCGAAGCGGCAACTCCACTATAGATTATGCGATCAGCTACACTTCATCTTTTGGTATATTCGCAGGACCTCTGGGCACTTTTTTGTTCGAGGTGCTCTACCGGTTCACTGTGTTTTTCTATAAAAAGAAAGCGAAAACCGCAGACCCCGGAGAATTCCTGGATACCTTTTACAATATCGGTTCCTTTACGCTAGGCGGTTCTGCCGGGTATTACCTGTACACTCTGCTCTATCCTTATGCCGCACAACTTCCGCTGGGCTACTGGCTGCTGTTTCTCCTTGTAGTCTGTGTGACGACGCTCCTGTCGTCGGGTTTCCTGGCGATTACCTGTGCCCTGTCCGGTGATATTACCACCCGCAAGGAGGCCATGAACCTGATGCTGCGCAGCAGAAATCTGCTGGATTTCAGTAAGGTGGCCCTGTCTAATGCCCTGCTCCTGCGCCTGCTGCAGATGGGGAAATGGGAAATGCTAATCGCGCTCTTCCTGCTGAACTACATCGTCAGTATCTCTTTTTATTCCAAATCGCAAAGTGCCCGGCATAAATTTGAACGGGACAAGTTCGAGCAGATGGCCTACCGTGACTTTTTGACCGGCACCTTCAACCGCGCCCACATGGACAAAATGATGAAGGAGCTGAACCACAGCGGGGAACATATCGGCATCGTCGTGGCAGACATCGACCGCTTCAAAAAAATCAACGATACCTATAACCACGCCGTCGGCGACCGGGTGATCACCCACTTTGCCCATACGCTGCAGGCCCACATGCAGGATGAGGATATTCTGTTCCGCAGCGGCGGCGAGGAATTCACCATGTTCCTGAGACATAAATCCTTCGAAGACTGCTGCACGCAGATTCAGGGAATTCTGCCCGCCATTGCCGGCCACAGCATCACCGCCGAGTATGAGGATCAGTGGATCGATGTTGTGTATACGGCTTCTTTTGGACTCTATTATTACCAAGCAGCCCCCGGACAGAAGACCTCTATGGAAAAAGCATATGTCTACGCCGACCAGCTGCTGCTGGAATCCAAAAAGCTTGGCCGCAACCGGCTTACGTATACAAATGAGCTGGAGGTATAGCGGGCAGGGGTGTATCTGCGGCCAAGCAGAAACGGCTGCGCTGTCCTTCACTGGGCAGCGCAGCCGTTTTGAAGTTTAAGAGGGGGGGCAGGAATACTGTAGTTCCGCCCGCCGGTGTGATCCCGTGCTTCCCCCGTCCTTTTGGGTCGGTCGAATGCGTATGAAGCGGGAGTGCGGGGGGAGTGGGGTGTGCGGCGGATTACGTTGGGAGTGCGGTGAAATTACGGCGGGACAGCGTAGCACAAGTGTCCAAGTGGAAAAAGTAAACTTAAATTGTACCACTCCCGCACTCCGATAGGTGCTAGTTGAAAAAATATAACTAATCTGGCCGATTCGCCCGCTTACAGCGGGATTCGCTTAAATTAAGTGTCCTAATTCCCGCTATTTCCACTTCACTTCCTACATAGAGTAGAAGAAAGGAGCATAAGCGGCGAGGCGTACCTGAATGAGCGACAGCTTTGCGCCGATGTCTCGGAATGCCCAGTATAAGCGACAGCTTTGCGCCGTGTTCCGGAATGCCAGCAGTAGCGACGGCTATGCGCCGTGTAGAATGAGCGTTCGCTGAGCCCCCAAGGCTGTAGCCGTTGCGGTCGTTGTTATCGTCGTCGCCGTTTGACATTGCCGCCTTTGTATCCGCTCCTACGTCTAAAGCTCAGCTGCGTTAAAGGTATCTCCGCCTTCAATAGTGCCGGAATTGAAGCCTTTGTAGAACCAGCGCTTGCGCTGCTCCGAAGTGCCGTGGGTGAAGCTGTCCGGCACCGCATATCCTTGCGCCTGCTTCTGGATCGTATCATCGCCGACCGCACTTGCGGCCGTCAGTGCCTCTTCCAGATCGCCCTCCTCCAGCAGATTCATCCCCTGGGCGTGTTTGGCCCAGACACCGGCCAGATAATCGGCCTGAAGCTCAAAGCGTACCTGGTATTTGTTGTATTCAGTTTCGCTCAGGCTCTGGCGGAGCGAATCCAGTTTCTTAGTGGTGCCGAGCAGTGTCTGCACGTGATGCCCCACCTCGTGGGCAACGACATAGGCCATGGCGAAATCACCCGGAGCCTGGAACCGCTGCTGCAGCTCGTCATAAAAGCTGAGATCGATGTACAGCTTGGCATCACCCGGACAATAAAACGGTCCCACCGCCGACGTTGCCGTCCCGCAGGCCGAATCCACACTGCCGGTGTAGAGCACAAGCGCCGGGTCTTGATAGGTCATCCCTTCTTCCTGAAAAACCTCAGACCACACCTCCTCCGTATCCGCAAGCACAACGGATACAAAGTCGGCCAGTTCCTTCTCCTGTGCTGTCTGCTCGTAAGGCGCCGAGGAATTGGTGCCGCCGGACGTGATGCCTCCAAGAACATCTCCAATATTCCCGCCGCTCAGCAGCGTGACAATTACCACAATAATAATTCCGCTTATTCCGCCGCCGATTAGCTTCCCGCCGCCGCCCATGCCCCGGCGGTCCTCCACATTCGAGCTGCCTCTTCTTCCCTGCCACTTCATGTGCAACCCCCCAGTCATATTTACAACTTAATTATCATGTACTAATGCTAATAATCCCAAGCCGCCAATTATCATTCCAGGCAACCGCAGCCCTATTCTATTACTGCCATTGCCGCCAGCAGATTGTCCCAAATTAGCCGAAAAACAATCTGGTGTACTTAGGACAGCAGAACCCGTGGAACAGCTTATTTGGAGCTAAATACCAATGATCAAGTACACCAAAGGGAGCAAATGCCGTCTACCGCTTGCAATGAGCAATCTATTGCACAAAGCGCAATGACTCAGGTGATCCGCAGCAAAACAATTTAAACAATCTATTAGTCTTATACCCAAAATTCCTCAGCTTGCTTGTCACCACAGCATCCAGTTTCTTACAAGCTCTTGGTTAAGCCTGCCGTCCGGCACAACTGCCTATGTGTTCCTATACTTTATAGTGTCACCTTTACGAGCTGGCGGGAATATACTGTTTCATTGCGTTATTGAAGGAATTGAACTCCCTATGAGAAAGGATGCGATAACATGACCAGCAATGATCCGGTGTACCACACTCTGAAAATGATGGAACAAGAGCAAAAACCAGAGTTCCGGCAAATAGGTATGGACCCCAGAGATTTCAGGACGGTGCTTAAGCATATTCATGAGGCAGGTTATGCGGACGCTAGCGGGCTGACCCCAGCGGGCCAAGAGTATATCCAAGCCTATGAACGCAGGCTTCGGCCCACTCCGCGCGTGACCCGGCGGGATCTGGCATAATCCGGCGCCTAAGGAGGATTCAATAACTCCTGGCGACAGCTTTTTTTAAGCAGGGGCTGGGCTTCAACGCACGTTTCCTTTGTTTACTGTCCTTGCACATTCCATAACAACAAGAGCCCCACAAGGATGCGCTGCGGCACAGCCTTGCGGGGCCCTTATTTACATATAAAACTCATCACGCCTGCGGCTCTCCTCCCAGTTGCTTACGCAAACGCAGCAGATCCTCCGGCCACGGGTCTGCCACTTCAAGCGGTTCCCTGGTCCATGGATGGCTGAACGCCAGCAGCACGCCATGCAATGCCTGGCGGTCCGGACCACTGGAACCGGCCGAACCGGACCTGGCAGGTAAGGACCTGATCCCGCCGGGGCTCTCCTGATCCAAGCGTCCTAAGCCCGTACTCCAGGCGGACTCACTAATCGTAGGGCCGCTGGAAAGAGAACGCTGGAACGCAGCACTCCACGGCGGACCGCCGTATAGGGCGTCCCCGTACAACGGATGGCCCAGATGGCTGAGATGGACGCGGATCTGGTGCGTCCGCCCGGTCTCCAGCTGCACCTTCAGCACGGTGCCGCCTCGCAGAACCTCGCGGCCCATAATCCGCGTTACCGCAGCCTGCCCGCCCGGCGAGACCCGCCGGCGTGCCGCATGATGGCGGTCGCGGCCAATGGGCGCATCGATCACCTTCAGCTCGGGCGGCACAATGCCTTCCACGACCGCGGCATACAGCCGTGAGACGGCTTTGGCTCGCATATCCTCGTCGAGTGCGAGCTGGGCATACTCATTCTTCGCGTACAGTACCGGACCTGTCGTATCCTTGTCCAGGCGGTGGATATGGCGAACAGCGATTCCACCGCCGGATGCTGCAAAATGGGCAGCAACTACATGATCCAGCGTAACCTCCGTCCCGCTGCCATCCGGATGCACCGCCATGCCCGCAGGCTTATGGACAACGAGACAGAAATCATCCTCGAACAGCACTTCAAGCTCCTGCCATGCCGGCTCGATGCCAGCCTCACGGTAAGGAAACAGCGCCAGCCGCAGCCGGTCTCCCTTCCACTGGATACCGCCCTCCCGGCGCAGACGCGCATGGAGCTTAGCAGGCATGCCTGCGGTGTCCAACAGCCACTTGTCAATGGCCGCTTCCGGCTCTGCGGCGGAGGTAATCACCCGGCCGGGCATAACCTCCAGCCACTCCCCACGGCGGGTCCAGGCCCCGCCTCCTGTCGCGGACAACGGCTCCTTCGCAGCCGTCACAGGGATTTCAACGCCTGGTAATGGGCCTCCAGCGTATCATCTATATCCTGCTCGCTGTGTGCGGCAGAAACGAACATGCCTTCAAACTGGGAAGGCGGGACGCTGATGCCTTGGTCAAGCATTTTACCGAAGTACGCGCGGAAGTGGTTCAGGTTGCTGGCTTTGGCCGTATCGTAATTGGTCACCGGACCTTCGGTGAAGAATGGGCAGACCATAGAGCCCACCCGGTTGATGGTCAGCGGAATACCCGTATCAGCCGCATTGCGCTGAAGTCCTGCCTCCAGGCGCGCCCCGAGGGTTTCCAGACGGTCGTACACTTCAGGGGTCAGGAGATTCAGCGTGGTCAGCCCCGCGGCCATCGCCAGCGGATTGCCGCTGAGTGTTCCGGCCTGATAGATCGGCCCAGTTGGGGCAATCTGCTCCATAATCTCTCTTTTGCCGCCATAGGCACCTACCGGAAGACCGCCGCCGATCACTTTGCCGAAGCAGGTCAGGTCCGGCTCCATGCCGAATAGCCCTTGGGCACAGCCCCGGTTCACCCGGAACCCGGTCATCACCTCGTCAAAAATGAGCAGTGCGCCATAGCCTGTAGTCACCTTGCGCAGACCCTCCAGAAATCCCGGCAGCGGCGGTACAACGCCCATATTCCCGGCAATCGGCTCAACAATCACAGCGGCGATCTCGTTGCCGTAGCGTTCGAAGGCGATTTTAACCCCTTCCAGATCATTGTAAGGCACAGTAATCGTATTTACGGCCACACCCTCAGGCACGCCGGGACTATCCGGCAGTCCGAGAGTTGCCACGCCCGACCCCGCTTTGATCAGCAGACTGTCGGCATGGCCGTGGTAGGAGCCTTCGAACTTGAGGATTCTGCTGCGTCCGGTATACCCCCGGGCCAGGCGGATTGCACTCATCGTAGCTTCTGTACCGGAATTAACCATGCGCACGATATCCACCGAATGAACGCGGCCGACGACGGTTTTGGCCATTTCGGATTCCAGCAGTGTCGGTGCGCCGAAGCTTGTCCCTTTGACGGCCGTCTCCTGCAGTGCCTTAACCACCTCGGGGTGGGCATGGCCCATAATCAGCGGACCCCACGAGCAGACATAGTCGATAAAGCTGTTGCCGTCAATATCGTAAATGCGCGAACCCGCGCCATGATCCACGTAGACTGGTGTCAAACCCACGGATTTGAACGCCCGGACCGGACTGTTCACCCCGCCGGGGATATACTGCTTTGCTTCTTCAAAAGCCTTCCGGGAAGCCTCTTCCCGCCGTGCCAAAGGCAAATTGCTCATGGTCAACACTCCTGTTCTATTCGTATGGTCGGCTTGTGCCTGCAATGTTAAACCGGAGCTGGCAAAGCCTTCTCCGGCTCTATCATAGCTGATGCTCACCAGTTCAGAAACATGCTCCAACTTCTGCCTTGTCGGCATTCAGCCGTTTATCCGCGCAGCCAGCGGGCTGCATCCTTGGCAAAATAGGTAATAATAATGTCCGCTCCGGCGCGCTTCATCCCGGTCAGCATCTCCAGCACGACAGCCTTTTCGTCGATCCAGCCCTGCAGCGCTGCCGCTTTGACCATCGAATATTCGCCGCTCACATTATAGGCAACCAGCGGCAGATCAAATTGGTCACGGATCGTACGGATGACATCCAGATAGGCCAGCGCCGGTTTTACCATCAGCATATCCGCACCTTCCAGCACATCGGAATCCGCTTCACGGATGGCTTCGCGCAGGTTGGCCGGGTCCATCTGGTAGGTTTTGCGGTTTCCGAACTGTGGTGCGGAGTCGGCGGCTTCACGGAACGGGCCGTAGAAGGCCGATGCATATTTTACCGAATACGACATGATCGGCACATGCTCAAATCCGTTCTCATCCAATCCGGCGCGGATCGCATGCACGAATCCGTCCATCATATTCGATGGGGCGATAATATCGGCTCCCGCCCGGGCCTGCGATACCGCCGTACGAGTCAAGAGGTCAAGCGAAGCATCATTGATCACATCGCCGTGCACTACACCGTCCACCGTATGGGTATGAACCATGCCGCAATGGCCGTGATCCGTAAATTCACACAGACAGGTATCCGCAACGACGAGCAGCTCGGGGTACCATTTTTTGATCAACCGTGTGGCTTCCTGCACGATGCCATCCTCAGCGAATGCAGAGGAGCCGACCGCATCCTTGGTTTCGGGAATTCCGAACAACAGCACGGCCGGAATGCCCAGCGCTGCGATCTCGTCCACTTCCGCCTTCAGCGTATCCAGCGAAAAATGGTACACGCCCGGCATCGAGCTGATCTCATTTTTCACCCCTGCTCCATAGGTCACAAATATCGGCTGGATGAAATCCAGCGTATTCAGAATTGTCTCCCGCACCATACCGCGGATTCCGGCTGTCCCGCGCAGGCGGCGGTGTCTTGTAATTGGAAAACCCATCAATTCTTCCTCCTGTACAGTAAATATATAAACACAAACCGGGTGATGCACAAAATAACAATCTATCTCAATCCGTCATGACAAAACCCAATCTATTTCAGCCTCGTGCTTTCGTTCCAGCGGCACAGTTCCTGTACCAACCCTTCTATCGTTGCTTCCCCGGGAAGAAGACCCGGTGTCAGCCCCGCCTCTACAGCGGTTTGTTCGGTCACCGGACCGATACAGGCAATCTTGACGCCCGCCAGCAGCGGAAGCGGATCTTCCAGCCCCATGCGCTGCAGAATGCTGATGAAATTGCGCACCGTCGAAGAACTGGTAAAAGTCACCGCATGAATCCGCTTCTCTTCCAGCAGCTTCAGCAGCTCTATATCGTCCTCACCGGTCACCACAGTCTCATAGGTATCGACCTCAGTCACTTCAAGGCCAAGCTCCCGCAGCTTGTCCGCCAGCCACTCGCGCGCCAGGTCGCCGCGCGGGAGCAGCACCTTCTGCCCCGGCTGCAGCCTTGGCCCGAAGGCTTCAAGCAACCCTTCTGCCTGGAAGTGTCCAGGCAGCTCCTCGGCCATCAGCCCGCGCTGCGCCAGCGCCGCGGCTGTGGCCGGACCTACCGCGCCGATACAGGCGCGGTGCAGCCCCCGGATGTCCACCTTCAGCTCCGCCAGGTGGCGCCAAAAAAACTCCACGCCGTTCACGCTCGTGAAGAATACGTAATCGTATTCTTCCAGCGCCGCCAGTGCGGCGGAAATGCCTGCCCTCTGCCCGGCGCCTTCGGGCATCCTCGTCTCAATGACCGGGAACTCGTAAGGCTCGCCGCCGAGCTCCTCAATCCGGTTCACCAGCTCGCTCGCCTGGCTGCGGGCCCGTGTAACCACAATGCGCTTGCCGAACAGCGGCAGCGCCTCTGCCCACATGAGCTGCTCGCGCTGCAGCACGACCTCGCCGACGACGATGACCGCCGGCGACTGGAAATCCGCCGCTTTCACCTTCGCCTCAATGTCGGCCAGCGTGCCCGTCAGCGTCTCCTGATCCGCGCGGGTCCCCCAGCGGACCAGTGCCACCGGCGTCTCCGGCGGACGCCCATGCTTGATCAACTGGGCGCTGATGTAGCCGATCTTGGCGACGCCCATAAGGAATATCAGCGTCCCGGTTGCATTCGTCACTTTATCCCAGTGAATGGAATGATCGAGCTTATCAGGACTTTCATGTCCTGTAATGATTGATAGCGACGAGGCCATATCCCGGTGCGTCACCGGAATACCGGCATACGCCGGGACACTGATCGCCGAGGTAACACCCGGCACAATCTCATATAAAATGCCATGTCTGCGCAGCAGCTCTGCTTCTTCACCCACACGGCCAAAAATCGTCGGGTCCCCGCCCTTCAGCCGCACTACCGTCTTTCCCTCCAGCGCTAAATCTACAAGCAGCTGGTTGATTTCCTCCTGCTTCATCGTGTGGCGGTCCGGAAGCTTGCCCACGTATATTTTTTGCCCGCCGGGCTTCATCCATTTCAGCAGCCGCGGACTGGCCAGCCGGTCGTAGACCAGCACATCCGCTTTTTGGACACATTCCTGCCCTTTGACCGTAATCAGCTTCGCATCCCCAGGCCCGGCACCTACCAGATAAACCTTCCCCGTCATTTCCCTCATCCCCTTGCATCCGCCAAAATCTGTTCTGCACCTCTGGCAATAAGCTTCCGCGCAACCTCTTCACCCAGCCGCACCGGATCATGCCCGCTGCAGGTTTCCTTCAGTACGACCGAGCCGTCCGGAGTTCCTACCATTCCTGTCAAGGTAATCCGCTTGGGGGAGGCAGATTCCGCAGCTTCCGCATCCAATACCGCAAAAGCACCAATCGGCACCTGGCAGCCCCCGTTCAGCGCCCCGAGAAAAGTCCGCTCCGCCGCCACCGTCAGCGCCGTCTGTTCGTCATTATATAACGCCAGCAGCTTTCGCAGCTCGTCGTCATCGGCCCGGCACTCAATCCCGAGTGCCCCTTGCCCAACAGCGGGCAGACAGACCTCCGGCGGCAAATATGCCGTCACCCGGTCCTCCCAGCCCATCCGCGATAATCCTGCTGCCGCCAGGAGGATCGCGTCGAATTCACCGCTCTCCAGCTTGCGCAGCCGCGAGTCGATATTGCCGCGCACCGGCTCGATCTTCAGATCAGGCCGCAGCGCAGCAAGCTGACTCGAGCGGCGCAGGCTGCTTGTGCCAACGCGCGCCCCTTGCGGCAGCTCTTCGAGCGGAAGTCCGCCGCCCGAAATCAGACAATCCCGGGGGTCCACTCGTTTTGGAACCGCACCGTTCATCAAGCCCTCCGGCAATTCGGAGGGCATATCCTTCATACTATGTACAGCCATGTCAATTTCATGGGCCAGCATCGCCTGCTCGATTTCCTTCACAAACAATCCCTTGCCGCCCACCTTGGACAGCGTTACATCGAGAATCCGGTCACCCTTGGTAACAATCTTGTGCACCTCAAAAGTAAACCCAAACCCATGCTCCCCACTCAGCCGCTCCAGATCCGCAATCACCTGCCCCGTCTGCGTGAGCGCCAACGCACTTTGTCTGCTGCCTACAATAATCTTCCTCATCCTTCACCCCTCCTTGGTAACCTTCCCTGGCCCCCTGCAGCTGAAATAACGGCAGTTCTGCCGTTGTTTCACGCGCGCTGGCCGTTTGC
>NZ_FNGM01000011.1:47264-170895 GCF_900102965.1 Paenibacillus jilunlii
GCGCCTTATTCAAAGGTATTTCTACCTTTGATTTTGCCATTGCCAGCCTCTGGGCCTTATTAAAAGGTATTTCTACCTTTGATTAATCTGTTCCAGCTAAATCAGTTGTCTACTTCCACCTCAAAGCTGTCAGTAGCGTCGGCATTAATCCTTATCCTTTCAAGTAGCCGGCAGTTCCGACTTCTATCCTTATCCCTCAAGTTTCTACCCAGCAGTTCCAGCTTCTATCCCAGGTTACGGGCATCCCCTATCTACACTTCAAGGTTGCGGGTAATCCAGTTATCGATGTCGTCCGCGCTCCACTCTATAAAGGTGCCCTGTCGCATCTCATTCAACACATCGAGATTTCCGACTCTGCGCAGAAGCCTTCTGCGCAGCTCCGGCGGCAACTCCCTGCGCTTGATCTCTGTGCGCAGGTCGTGCAGCCAGTCCAGATAGGGCTCGTATTCCTCGCCCAATATCTCTGCCAGCTGCTCCGTAATCCTCGCAGCTGCCGACGGTCCCGCGCCTGAGGTGGACACGGCGACCGTCAGCCGCCCCCGGCGGAGCACGCCAGGGGTAATGAAGCTGCCAGCCTCAGACCGGCTGGCCACATTCACCGGAAGGCCCAGGCTGCGCGCCTCCTGGGCCACCGCTTCATTCACCGCCGCCTCATTGCTGGCGGCGTAGACCAGGAATGCCCCCCGTATGTCTCCGGGGGCATAGCGGCGGCTGATCCAGTTCAGCCGCCCCGCTTCAGCCAGTGCGGCTAACGCTTCTGTCAGCGAAGGGCTGACCAGAACCACCGCCGCTCCGGCTTCCACAAGCGCGCCCACCTTGCGCTCCGCGACAGCGCCGCCGCCAATGACTACCACACGCTGGTCCTGCAGATCCAGCATAATAGGCAAATACTTCACCATGAAGCCACGCCCCTACTCCTCATTGACATCTGCTGTCCGGGAAGCATTAGTGTCCGGTAACCTCACAGCATTCTCGCTTCACCATTCCAGCCGGAATCACCGTCAATTCCATCTCACGCTTACATCATTCTCGCTTCACCATTCCAGCCGGAATCACCGTCAAATCCATCTCACTCTTACATCATTCTCGCTTCACCATTCCAGGCGGGATCACCGTCAACTCCATCTCAATCTTACAGCATTCTCGCTTCACGATTCCAGCCGATTAGTGTCCGGGATCACCTTCAATTCCGTTTCAGCATCACAGCAATCTGATGGTCCACTCCAGCGAGTGTAACGTAAACACAACCTCAATTTTACTACTGTTATAACCGAAGAGAACCCCTCAACCTATCACTCTTTCTTATACTTAATTTCTCCAGGGGATTAACTTCATCTGATACTTACCCCAGCCCAATACTTTCCTATTTATTACTTACCCTAATGCAACACTCACTTTCTCCACACACTTATCTTCCCGTTAACCAGTCAGCGAAGCCTGACCGGAAACTTGAGGAATCAGTCTCACACATCATACCAGAATATGACAACAGCATCTTATAGAACTGCTCATTCGGATTCTCGTACAGCTTTTCATACAGCAACTTCTACCGCTTAAATAAATCAGTGAAGAATGGAGTCACTGTTAGTGAAAAAAGTACTTCCAATCGAACTCATTCAGTTTATGGATATCCTATGTGGGAAAAAGTATCTCTAATCGAACTCATTCGGCTTGTGGGATATCCTAGTGGGAAAAAGTATCTCCAATCGAACTCTTTCGGCTTATGGGATATCCTATGTGGGAAAAAGTATCACTAATCGGACTCATTCGGCTTGTGGGATATCCTATGTTGGAAAAAGTATCTCCAATCGGACTCTTTCGGCTTATGGGATATCCTATGTGGGAAAAAGTACCACTATACCGGCTGAAAGCTAGCATATGGGATGAATATGCATGAATTAGGTGTAGAAAATCCAACTAAAACCTTCTGTATCCCGGATTTGAGCGAATTAGTTTTACTTTTTCCACTTCGTTTCAGTTCCTAATGAGCTTTATTGCGTTCCCAAGCGCCCCCAAGCATTCCCAAGGGTTCCCAAGCTTTTAAGCTCTCCAGTTCAACTCATTTAGCTTCATTAATTACATTTAAAACCGCTCCTTATACTCCACCACACTCACTCTCATGCCGCCTTACACTAGCAACGTCCAGCACCATACCCTGACCAATTCCCCTATCACCCCCAGCCATGAAACTCGGACCAGGAGTTCAGCAGGAAGTTCAGGATAATAAAACCATAGCCGGCAATGGCCCAGCGGGCCATAGAGGTAGCGCTGCGGCGGGCGGAGCGCTTGAGGAGGATATAGGCAATGTAGACCGCAAGCCCCATCAGCGTGGTCAATACCTTGGTATCCTGGAACAGCGGCGTGCGCCCTTCAGCGACAATGGACATTCCGGCCAGCAGCAGTGAAGCCAGCAGCAGCGGAACCCCAGCCAATATTGCGGTATACGAGTATTTGTCCATCGTCTCCAGGCTGGGCAGGCGGCGGATGCGGTCATCCCATTTTTTGTGCTTCAGCCGGGTATGCAGGAACAGATACATTATCGCAAACACCGTCCCCAGTGTCAGTGCGGCAAAGCTCAGGTTGGCCAAAATAATATGCATCGCCAGCCATCCGTGCACCGCACTCCAGCTCTGCAGGGTATGATCTTCGGCGGTCAGCCAGACCCGGTTCAGCAGGAAGACGCTGAAGCCGGCCATGCTGAGCAGCAGAATCGTAAATTCTCCCCCGCGGGTATAGGCAACCGCAAGCGAAGTCAGCACAATAATGAAGGAGAACCAGAACAGGAAGTCATACGGCGTAAAAATCGGCAAACCCTTCTCCTGGGAGAAACGCACCGCAAGCCCGGCAGCCTGCAAAATCCCCACAACAACAAGAAGCCCTGTGCCCAGCCGCTTCCCGCCCGGATTGCGCTTAAGGCAATCCGAGAAAACAAACAGCAGGCTCAGGGCATATAGCAGCAGAGCGGCATCATATATTCCGTTCAGCAGTTGCATCTTGTTCACCCGCCCAACAGGCCTGCCGGGGCGAACACCGACTTCGGCAGTGTGAACTCACTGGCGGAGGGGCGTTCGGCTTCCTCCCGATCCGGCTTCGCGGGGCTGGTTCCGTCAGGTTCAGAGCCAAGCTGCTCCTGAAGCGCGAAGATTTGTGTAAAATACTCCAGGGCTTCATTCCCCTGCTTGCCGCTGGACAGCTCCTTGATCACATTGATCGGATCATGCATCATCTGGTTGACAATGCTCTTCGTCAGGCGGCGGATCACCTTGCGCTGATGCTCGTCCAGCTCAGGCAGCTTGTTAAAGAGGCTATCCATCGTGTCTTCATAAATTCCGTTCGATTTGTCCTGAAGCGCACGGATGACCGGCCGGACACCAAGCGTCTTCAGCCACATCTGGAAGTCCGCCAGCTCCGCTTCGATCATGACTTCAATCTTGGCGGCTTCGCTGCGGCGCATTTCCAGGTTGGTCTCGACAATCCCTTCCAGATCATCAATGTCGTACAGGAAGACATCCGGCACGCTTGCCGCCGCCGGATCAATGTCGCGCGGCACGGCAATATCAATCATGAACAGCGGCCGCGACGGGCGGCGTTTCATATTGTCGGCCACTTGATCTGCCGTCAGCACATAGCCGTCCGCTCCCGTTGAGCTAATCACAATATCCACCTCGTCGAGATGCTGCAGGGCGTGCTCAATGGTGCTTGGCTTGCCCGAGAACTTCTCGGCCAGCTCTACGGCCCGCGCCAGCGTACGGTTGGCGACAATCACTTCTGCTGCACCGCTGCTGTACAGATGCTTCACCGTCAGCTCGCTCATTTTGCCCGCACCGAGAATCAGCACTCTTTTGCCGGAGAACATGCCGAAAATCCGCTTGCCCAGTTCCACAGCCGCATAACTGACGGATACGGCACTCTCGCCAATCGACGTTTCACTGTGTGCGCGTTTGCCGAGTGTGACTGCCTGCTTGAACAGCCGGTTGAACCAGGTTCCCGTCACGCCTTCCGCCTGGGCAGTCAAAAAAGCACTGCGCACCTGTCCCAGAATCTGTGTCTCACCGATCACCATCGAATCCAGGCCGCAGGTTACCCGGAACAGGTGGGCAATCGCCTGCTCGTCTTCATATATATACATATGCTGTGCAAATACATCACTTTTCACTCCAAACCACTGCTCCATATAACTGCGGATGAAATACCCGCACATATGCAGCCGGTCCACAACCACATAAATTTCCGTCCGGTTGCAGGTGGCAACGACAACGCCTTCCAGCACGCTTTTGGTCTGCATCAGCTGATGCAATGCCGCAGGCAGATCCTTTTCGGCAAAAGCAAACTGTTCCCTGACCTCTACAGGCGCCGTACGGTAATTCAGGCCAACCACGACAATATGCATCGTTTGTTCACCATCCTAATCTCTATTCATTGGTGCAGGTACTCTTGCTGCTCACCTGTAAATTTACCGGTACCACTTTCACAAGTTCTATAAACGCTGTGTTAAGTATATCACATGAAAATACGGCTTTTGACAAAACCTTTGAACTATTTATGAAATCCAGATAATAATTATTATAATCAAGCGACACAGATTTGTCGTCCTTAAATACATGGTTAGGATCGGTTATTTCAAAATTTTTTATCAGCAGTCCACATTGTGAACTCCGCTTACTCCAGGTGCAGCACCATACAGGTCTTATCGTCAGAAACCTTGAGGCGCGGCACCTCCAGCAGCATCCGGTCCTCTTGTTCCTTAGCATACAATGTCCGGGCGTAGGTCTCTGCTCCCAGGCTGTCCAGTGCGGCGGTTAAGTCCGGCCAGTTAGTTTCTTCCGTGTAGAGGCCGTCGCTGAACATATACAGACGCTCCAGATTTGCCCGGTTGAACGTTCCTTTCTCCAAAAACTGCGCGAACCGCGGATCACCATTCAGCACCCCATAGCCTGCGAGCGTATTGGCAGCGGCACGGTTACCCATCAGATGGGGAGTAAGCCGTCTTCGCAGTTCTGCCGGATCGCTTACGCCTTCGGCGCGCAATTCGGCCATTTGCTCCAGCGTCTTCCGGTCCACATGCGCGAGCTGGGAATGGGTCAGCGCTCTGACCGTTCCATCCTTGTATCTGGCCAGCAGCATACAATCCCCGGCCTGCACGTATTCAATGCTGTATTCATGGATCTGCACGACGACCAATGCCGCCGACCACAGATTGGACGCTTCCCCCGTATCTACACCTTCCGCCGCCATTTGCTGCCGCAAGGCCTGGTTGGCTTCAACTGCAATCTGCTCCAGCTTCCGGTTAGGGTTCATCCCCATGAAATGGGCTGCAGCCAGCCGCGCGGCTATATACCCTCCAGTCTGCCCCTCCGGATTCCGGTAAGCCGAAAGAGAAGTTGCTCCATCCATAACCCCATATACAGACGCTGTATCATGGATGACCAGTGCATCCTCATTCCACTCTCCGTCACCTTGAAGCGAATACATGTCTATTTGCCTTGGCGAAACTTTTGGCATCCTATTATCCTCCCCACAACACTTTTGTCATTAAACCTAACATATACCTCAAGGATTGACACACACTATTGCTGATGATAGCATATAAAAAATGATAAAAGTCATTATTCCTAACACAAAAACCTAAACGAAAGCATATTGCTCCTCATCCGATGTTACTTTTCCATTCATATACCCTTCATTCCTAAAGCTCTTGTATAAGCTCATTAATTTGGTTTGAGCGTTTCTACAGGCAACCGTAAATTGCCCCAGGCTACAAGAGGCACCGCAAAGCAGATGGATCTTCAAGGCCAGAGTCCGCATGATTGATGTGCGCTCTTCCGTGATGCCGCCCGGCTTTCAGGTGTCTCTTGTGTCCCGGGTTTTTTTGTATATTCAGCCAGGCGTACGAAGTATAGCTAACCAAACTTTTAAGGAGTGAGGACCATGAGCGCATCCTATGAGAGACTCAACGAATCCATCAGCAAGGCCAAGAATGTAAGAATTTATAAAAATAAGGACACCGCTTATGATTTCAAGCTCTACCCCTTCGGTGAACGGGGCACCTATATCGATCCCGCGCTGATCAGCGAAATTACAGACAGCCTGGCAGAGAGCATCACCGCACAGTTCCCTGTTTTTGATTATATCGTATCTCCCGAGCCGGGTGGACATACCTGGGGTATGCTTGCCGCATATAAGCTGATGAAGCCGATGAATATTCTGCGTCTCAGCACCGAACTATACGACAACTATGAAGTTAGCATTAAACGCGAGACGGCGTATAATGAGAACTATATTTATTTTGACGGTTTCACTGCCGGAGACCGGGTGCTCCTTCTGGATGATGTCATCAGCTCAGGCGCTACGATCCGCTGCATCGCTCAGCAAATGGTTCACATGGGTATCGGGCTAGTGGGTGTACAGGCGATCCTGGCCAAAGGCGAACATTACAAACAGTTGGAAACGGACATTGGCGTACCCGTACGATGCTTATCCAAAGTGTAGCAAAAAACAAACTTAGAGAGGGTGTGACCCCAAATGGCTTACTATTATGATCAGCCGTCCAGAACATTCAGCGAGTTCCTGCTGGTACCCAATCTGACGACTAAAGAATGCATTCCGGGAAATGTGGATCTTAGAACACCGGTGACCAAATTCCGCAAGGGAGAAACGCCCGCACTAACTATGAACCTGCCTGTAACTTCTGCCGTGATGCAGGCTGTATCCGACCACAACATGGCGATTGCCCTGGCCAAAAGCGGCGGGATCTCTTTCATCTATGGCTCCCAGTCAGTCGAGCAGCAGGTCGAAATGGTCCGCAGAGTCAAAAAGTTCAAGGCCGGCTTCGTGCTCAGCGACTCTAATCTGCGCCCGGAGGATACGCTGAAGGATGTACTGGAGCTGAAAGCCCGCAGCGGCCATTCAACCATCGCTATTACCGGCAACGGGAAGCCTACAGGCAAACTGATGGGCATTGTCACCAGCCGCGATTACCGGGAGAACCGCCTTCCGCCGGATTGCAGGATTACCGAGTTCATGACGCCCCTGTCTTCGCTGATCTATGCCCAGGAAGGCATCACCCTGACCGAAGCCAATGATATGATCTGGGACCATAAGCTAAACTGTCTGCCGATTGTGAACAGCAGCGGTAATCTGGTGCACCTCGTCTTCCGCAAGGATTATGACAGCCACCAGGAGTACCCGCTGGAGCTTCATGACAGCAACAAGCAGCTAATCGTCGGTGCGGGCATCAATTCCAGAGATTATAAGGAACGCGTTCCGGCACTGGTGGAAGCAGGGGCGGATGTACTCTGCATCGATTCTTCGGACGGGTATTCCGAATGGCAGGCGGAAACGATACACTATATTAAGGAAACGTTCGGGGATAATGTAAAGGTTGGGGCAGGCAATGTCGTGGACAAAGAAGGCTTCCTCTACCTGGTCGAAGCAGGCGCGGACTTCATCAAGGTCGGCATTGGCGGCGGCTCCATCTGCATTACCCGTGAACAAAAAGGCATCGGCCGCGGCCAGGCCTCCTCGGTCATCGAAGTTGCCGCAGCCCGCCAGGAATATTACGAACAGACGGGCATTTACGTCCCGATCTGCTCCGACGGCGGCATCGTGCATGACTACCATATCGTGCTTGCCCTGGCGATGGGAGCCGATTTTGTCATGCTGGGCCGCTATTTTGCCCGCTTCGACGAGAGTCCGGGCCGCAAGCTGCTGGTCGGCGGCAACTTTGTCAAGGAATATTGGGGCGAAGGCTCCAGCCGGGCCCGCAACTGGCAGCGGTACGACTTCGGCAATGCCGACAAGGAGAGCAAGCTGGAGTTCGAGGAAGGCGTGGACTCCTTCATTCCCTACGCCGGACGCCTCAAAGACAACCTCGATCTCAGCATCAGCAAAATCAAATCCACCATGTGCAACTGCGGCGCACTGACCATCCCGCAGCTGCAGCAGCATGCCAAAATCACCCTGGTCTCCTCCACCACCATTTACGAAGGAGGGGCACATGATGTTATGCTGAAGGAGAAGGACAGATCATCCTCCTGAGCATTGAATGCAGGCTGCTGAATACGGGGCTTGCTTCTCAGAGATGAAACAGACAGATTAAGGAGCGCAAAAGCGATGACAGAATTACAAAATGTGCTTGTTCATAAGGAAGCTTTGCAGCAGAGAGTCCGGGAGCTGGGTGCGGATATTTCCCGTGATTACGCGGGCAAGGACCTGGTCCTCATCGGCATCCTTAAAGGAGCCGCCGTGTTCATGGCTGACCTGATGCGTGAAATCAGCTTCCCTGTAGGCATTGATTTCATGGCTGTCTCCAGCTACGGCACAGCGGCCACCACTTCAGGAGCGGTCATTATCAAAAAAGACATCGACACCGATATCCGCGGCCGCCATATCCTGCTTGTCGAGGATCTCATTGACACCGGCCTGACGCTGAAGCATCTGAAGGAGCATTTCCTGAACAGCGGCGCGCTCAGTGTGCGCATCTGCACCATACTCAACAAGCCTTCCCGCCGCCTCGCCGACGTAGAAGTTGAATATTCGGGCATCGAAATCCCCGACGAATTTGTCGTCGGATATGGCCTGGACTATGCGGAGCAATACCGGAACCTGCCGGAGGTGTGGGTGGTGAAGACGGGGGAAGAGTGAGAGTTATAGCAGATAAAAAAACAAGCCACATGGAGTAAACTTACACTCGCATGTGGCTTTTTTTAACTAAACTATAATTTCCCGAATGTTCAGATTGCGTTCTTTAGACAAATCTATAAATGTCTCTTTCACTTTCACCAGGGGTCTGAAAAAATCCATAGGATTGTTCAATACAATTTCTCCTATGTGTCCATTGCTAAGCTGCACCTTCTTCCCGATCATATTAGGGAGCAGATTATGTATTAGTGCTTGCACGGGCTTCTCGTTCAGTTTCCCGAATCCAAGCTCATAAATTTCTTGCAAAACTGTTGAGAAGTTTCGCCTTGGCTGTTCTGCAGAAACAAATGTCTTGCTGATGAATTCATTCGCCACAGCAACTATCTGGGCATAGGGATGGATTTTATCCTTTTGTAGTCCGAGCGGATAGCCTGTTCCGTCCTCCCGCTCGTGATGCTGCAGCGCCACTAATGCAGATGTATGATCTCTCAACGATTTGCGGATAATCTGATAACCTGCCGAAGTATGCTTCTGAAGCTCCTTTTCTTCCTCATCATTTAATTGGCCGGCCCGGTTACGGATGGATAGCCGGACGCGGCTCTTCCCGATATCGTGGAGGTATCCTGCCTTGCTGATTTCAAACCGTTCGCTCTTCGGATAGCCTAGCCACACAGCAATATAGTATGACAACAAACCAACCTGCAAAGAGTGATTGTAAATGGTCTCATCTTCTTTTTGGAAACTGAACAGAAGGGTAAGCACGTCTTTTTGCTCATCCAGCTGTTCCAGCAAAGGCATTAGCGTCCATTCCATTTTCGACCGGTCAATCTCTCCCGAGATTACAGCCTCCAAAAAAAAGGCTTGGTATTCCCTAAGAGACTTATCATAATTAGGTTTGACTCTCAGAGGACGTTCAGTACCATTAAATACCTCCCTGGCTATACGATCCTCTACACTGCCCTCAACATCCACAAATTTAATGCTGTGCTTATTCAGCAATTCAATATCCTCAAGACGGATTTTTGTCTTTTTTGCCAGCACATGAAGACCTTGGCGGTTAAAAATATCGGTTTTCAGAACATCTCCGATTTTCAGTTTCTTAATATGTATTCTCACCTTGTGTCCCTCCGAAATGGATTAAGCCTTTATTATTCTATCGTAAGAACACAGCGTTTTATAAATAGTTCTTAACACCCCTCTCTGACCGATTCCACATGACTAAAAGCGCATTTTGAAGAAAACTTTCCCATTATTGGGATAATAGGAAACCTCCACCTCAATTGTGGAGGCGGAGGCTCATATCCATTTGTTTTGATTAAGTAAACCATCAGAATTTCTGATTTTTCAGATGGAAGCATCTCCTTCTGGAGTAACATTTGATCCTTGATTCCAAATAGCTTGGATAACTGTTCAAGACGTGGTTACAGAATCTTGCGTCTTTCTTTGATCCAGTCCTGAAACGTTTGCTTGGAAACACCGACGTCTTCTGCTACTATCTTGAAGTCCATGTAAAACGTATCTGTTATAAATTGTAATACATATTTTTTTCTAAACGATCTATTTTGATACTAGAGGATACCTGCAATCAAAAACCTTCGGGTCCCCCAAGATAAACCAATAATTAATTTCATCATATCCAATGATTTCAGCGTTTACTAACAATCCTTTATGCATATTGCGTTTTTGTGAGTTTTCTGCGCATTCTTCATAGTTAGCGACCCCCAAAGCATCATTATCGGGAATACTAACAATAACTCCTTGAGGATAAAAAACTTCAATGTAACCGACTATCTTTTCTCCGAGCGTAAGTAGTTCTTTTTGTTTATGCCATATTGTCTGTTGATCTTTATTAACAATACTCCACACTTTTTCAAATGTTTCCTTAGGAATTCTTTTTAATTCCGGATTATTTAAGGGTAATTCCTTTTCTGACAGGAAGAATTCAAATTTCTTCAGATTGGAACTCTTACTTTCTTTTCCTTCCTCCAATAAAATCTGTCTATATGCTGTACCTTCATCGTCCACCTCAAAGTACCACTCTTTCCTCCCCGATTTTTCATTCAAATAAATCATAAAAGAACTTACCCCTTTTCACTTTGATGGCAAACTTCATTTACGGAGTTAAATTGCGAGAATTTGTACCATTATTGAATCCACCTGATACAACACGCCCAGTTATTTTTAAAGGAGTATCTGTTAAAGTTGCAAAGATATGAGCCCTTCCATACTCCAAAACCAAATCTGTTACATCAATAGCAACATAATATAAAGTATTTTGGGTTTGATTTTCATTCAAATATAGTATTTGAGATAATTCCTTATAGGAAATCGAATTAGGTGCAACATCAGTGAAATACACTCCGTCTCCTAGTCTGGCATCTTTAGGTCTTTTTGCTGTAGTGGAAGGATATATTACCCCGCTACTCATTATACCTTCATAACCTTTTTTAGTGGTATAGTGATAGAGAATTAACCTATCCTTATTTCGATCCTCATTCTTATCAGTTTGAGTAACAGGTGGAGCGACAGGTTTTGTTTGATTACTGTTACTTTTATTATTCTTCCCTCCCTGAATTACTGTAAGTTGAGGTGCATCAGTTCTTGGAACCTCCACTGGTGCAGCATTCGAATGATTCCAGATAAGGATACTTGAAGCGCCTATCACAAATATAGCCCCTTCAACTAATGCCGCCGCGGCCGCTCCCTCCAAAACACAAGCATCCCAGAAGCATTTGCCTGAAGGGTCTGTATATTTAAGAGGGTTGTTACCTACGTAAGTATATATGTTCTGAGTTAAGGGATTGTTTATCTGCCCTTCAACCGTATCCTCATTTAAAAACCGCCCCATGCTCGGATCATAATATCGTGCCCGCAGGTAGTAGAGCCCGGTTTCTGGACCAAAGCATTCTCCAGCATACTTGAGGAGTTCAAATCTCATCTTTTTTAGAAGTAATATTCCCCAATCCATCAAACACATGATTGTTCTTAACCTAGCCGTTGGTGTCAATAATCTGCATCATATCACCGTGACCATTATACAGATAATGATATGCTCACGGCGCGCCTGGTTTGTAAACAAGCTCTGTACCCACGCCTTGATCTACAGCGCGCAGAACAAGCATCGGATTGAAAATGACCATATGGTGAAGCGCGTGATTCAGGGAGAATTGTCTTGATTCCCCCGCATTACTACTCTGCTGCGGTGAGTATGGCTGTCAACCGCAGGACAACTTACACCGTCTGCCTCTATATGGGTTATTAGTAACAAATAAGTAAGAATTGGATATTATTATAGTTAAAAAAAGTGCCCCACATATAACTATATATAGGGCACTGCACTTCTTTTATTAGTTCTGATATAGATAAGGCACAGGCATTAATGTTGGATCACTTTCTCTTTTCCACCACCGGGCTTCCTTACCAAAATATATGGTATTTGCCCAGTAGTTAAATGTCTCATGGTAACTTATGTCGTAATCTTCTTTAAAAGGGCTTTTCCAGAAATCATTCACTCTCCCCCACGCCTCTTCCTCACTTATATTAAACAGTTTAATCATCTCAATCATAATTCCTTCACAAAATTCCTGCGCTTCTTCTGTTGTTCCATACCTAAATTTTTTCATTTGACATCTCCTTTAATTCATCTATCATTATTCGAATCCAGCAAAACCTTTAAACAACCATACAGCCATTTTTACAGAACGAATCGCAATTTGGTTTCCTTTTGGAATTAATGCTTTACCTTTACCAAGATCATTTGGATTTGCTAAAAATGGACCAGCAACATATCAATTGTCGATTAATTTCTTTTGTCGCCCAGTGGTCACATAACGTTCCCAATTTCTACTAGCAGATTTTAGAACTAGACCTTTGAATTGCGCAGATTCTCTAGCATCAACAGTAAATTCCATGACCAATCCAGCATCTCCATACATTTTTTCCGCCCAAATCTCAATGCGAAAAAGATAAAATCATTCATAAATTCCAAAAAAACCACACTACTACGGGTCAATCATGGTGGTATCTGAACATAATCAACCTTTTGGATGTAACGCTAAGGCATTAATTAGGTTATAAAATTAAAGCCTTCGTGTGCGTACATTGAATTGCAGGTATCCTTGTATCGGTATTGCAGGGGTTAAGTGCGTTATTAGTTGAATGATGAGTTCATTCGGCACTGGTTGTGGGGGTAAAAAGAACGACCTTGAGGATTGACGTCCCCAAGGTCTCAATAACCGAGTCTGTAAAATATATTGTGTAAACTCTCAAACCCATTAAAATGGAAGTAAGAGAAAGGTTGGGGAGAACACATGGGACTTTGGTCAAAACAGCAACTTCGGGAATTCATAAAGGAGAACAATCTGGTAACCGCTCAAGATGCACAGAATGCCTTAAAAGATCTGTTTGCAGAGACGATCCAGGAGATGCTGGAAGCCGAAATGGATACTCATTTGGGCTATGGAAAGCATGAGGTAAAAGCGAAGCTCACGCCAAACAGCCGCAACGGAAAGAGCCGTAAAACAGTAGTCAGTGAATACGGCGAACAGGAAATCGCCGTCCCTCGGGACCGGCTGGGGGAGTTTGAGCCTTTGGTTGTCAAGAAGCATCAATCGAATGTAACCGGCATCGAAGAGCAAATTATCGCCCTATACGCCAAAGGGATCAGCACCAGAGAAATTCAGGATCACCTGGGGCAGATGTATGGCATTGAGGTCTCTCCTACGCTCATTTCTAATGTGACGAATAAGATTGTTCCTCTCATTAAAGAATGGCAGAATCGGCCTCTGCAAGGCGTCTACGCCGTCGTCTATTTGGATGCGATCCACTTCAAGGTCAAGCAAGACGGGGCCATTATCAACAAGGCTGCCTACATGGTCATTGGCATCGATCTGGACGGAAACAAAGACGTGCTGGGCATGTGATTGGTGAGAATGAGTCCTCCAAGTTCTGGCTGAGTGTGCTGAATGAACTTAAGAATCGCGGGGTTCAAGACATCCTCATTATCTGTGTGGATAACCTGTCCGGATTTTCTCAAGCGATTGCAGCCTGCTATCCCCAAACCGAAATTCAGAAGTGTATTATTCACCAAATTCGCAGTTCCACCCGGTACGTGTCGTACAAGGATATTAAGAAAGTAACTGCCGACTTAAAGCCCATTTACAAGGCAGCTACCGAGGAAGGCGCCTTACTTGAACTCGATCGTTTCGAGGAAGTCTGGGGAACGAAATACCCCTTAATTATCCGTTCTTGGCGAACAAATTGGGACGAGCTTGCTACCTTTTTTAAGTACCCGCCTGAGATCCGCAAACTCATCTACACCACCAACATGATTGAGAGTTACCACCGTCAGCTTCGTAAAGTGACGAAGGGAAAGAGCATCTTTCCTACGGATGAAGCCTTGCTGAAGATGCTCTATCTGGCCACCGTAGACGTCACCCGGAAATGGACGGGACGTGTCCAAAACTGGGGCCAAATGCTGCTCCAGCTTTCCGTCTTTTTTCCCGATCGGGTCGGTCAACACTTGCGTTAAATCGCAAATTCCCCCTCGGGGGAATCTATACTTAAAAGAGTTTACACAAAATTATTGACAGACCCCAATAACCGTCACCAAACGATCATGGTTGTTCTTCTTGCAACGGTAATCGTACTACATCCAAAAACTCTAGAGACATCGCCCCATGTTTCTTGAAGTTCTCTCTCGCTTCTATCAGTGAAATAGAGTTAGCTCCACCTTCTCGTTCCGGTTCAGCATGCTGTAGGTTATCATCCTCCCAGTAGCAGACAGGACAAATCTCAAAAGTCCCCGGTGGTTCATCAGGCAATGTTAAATAACCACAACAAGGGCAGGCATATTTTCTTGGCATATCTAGCTCCCCCCATACATCTTAACTTGATCTTCCCAGTACTTCATCCCATCTTTGGGTCTAAATAATGTTTCGATTGTACCATCAGGTTTTGCTGTAGCAAACTCGTTAGTTTTTGAATTATATCGAAAAACGTAGCCATTCTTCGATGTAAATCCCCGTACGTCCCCACCAATACTGCTATTCAATAAATTTTGGGCCCTATTAAAATAACCTTCTTTTGTAAGCGAGTAACCTAGATCAGCCCATTCTTGTTTTTTTACAACATGCTTAGTAAAATGCTCATCAAGTTTTCCGGCTGCAAACGTATTTGCAGACCATGCACAATTATGCACCCAAATCCCAAGGTTTGACACAAAATATGAATGAAAATCAGCTACCTCAAAGTTATAGACTGTTGCCTCTCTCGGCCCTTTCTCAATCTTATCTATTGCCAGTTTAGAACCATCACTCAAAACAAGCAAGTCGCCAACTTTCAAGTCTTTAACAAACGTCCATCCCTTACCATCCAACCAAAACGGATGCTCTCCCGTAACCTCAATAATTTCATTCCCGATATGTACGTAGTAGATTTCATCAGCCTGCTTTTTGAACAGGCCCACGACCTCTTTATACGCCACTTCTCCGTTTTCATCAGATTTAGCAAGAACCTTATCTCCGACTTTAATGTCCTCGATATTCTTCTCCCCTTCGTCTGTATGAACCTTAGTCCCTGCTGTGAAACAGTTACATCCAGCCTTGGCTAACCTAACAACTGAAGCTACTTCTTTGCTCTCCTGCTTGATCAGTTGTTTTTCTACAGTTCCTACTCCTAATAAAGCTGTATTGAATGTGACCTCCGCTTGAGCGTACCAATATTCTTTTGAGTTCATTGGTACTTTGGCTGAGGTAAAGAACGGATCTGTAAATCCCATCGTCCAATAACTCATGGCAGTTTCCCATGATGCATGAACGGTCTTCATTTGAATCACAAAAGCATTCCACTGATCACCAATCCATGAGTTACCTGACGGATCCCATCGAATTAACGGATTGTTACCTACATACGTATACAAATTCAAACTCAGCGGATTATTGATTTGCCCCTCAACCGTATCCTCATTTAAAAACCGCCCCATGCTCGGATCATAGCAGATAGTACAGCTGTTTGGAAACGCCGATTCTATCTGCTACCGTTTTGTACTCATGTGAAACAGTAACTATAGGTTGTAATCCTATCATTTCATCACTGCCATACTCAGAAAATAAAAGACAAACCTAATAAAAGACAAACCTAACAAAAAGCCACATGGAGTTTTTAGGGCTCGCACATAGCTTTTCAATTATTCTATTCTAATTCATTATTTAATGTTTTAATTTTTTCTAAAGATCGGTTGATTCGATTCATATCTACTGCACTTCTATCAACGGATGCTACATATAATAATTTCAACCAAAATGCATCTTCTTTAGCATACTGCTCAATTGCATGTTGTATATTTTCATGAGTTAATGATCTAACTATTATTTCTGGGTGAGGGGCGGGAACAAAGATTTCTTGCTCCCTTTCCATTTGACACAGTAAATTTTGGGGAGTGCTAACGACAACAGTGATATTTGTTCCATCTTCAAGTTCAATAAAAACGTCAATGTTGTCATTCTGGTTATCAACTATACTTGATAATGGAGTAGGATAACTTAACTTGACAATATTCATAGCAGCCTCCCTATTTCCCATATATTTTATACAAAATATTCATGACTGTTTGCTCGTTTGCCTTGTTTGCTTTGGCTAAAATTTGCATTTCTCCATTATTCATTCTATAGAATACTCTTGCCCCCTCATTTCCTCTCAAATAATTTATCTCACTTGTCAAACTTTTACTTCCAAGTCCTGGATTCACATTCCCTTGGAGAAACTTCGCTATAAGGTCATCGGCTTCTTTTTGTACTTTAGGATTCTTTCCCATTTGCTCAGCAGCTTTTACAAGTCTTGCTTCATTTTTTATTAGGCTTGCTACTTTCCCAGTACCACCGATAAGCCCCATAGCTAATGAATCCATCATATCTTGCATTATTGCACTATCTTTAAGAAGTTGTTGCAATTCCCCTCTTGCCCAAGCCATATTACCAGGTGTACTTTCTTCATAATGATTTCCAGTTGCCATATTATAAAGATACTTAAAGTAATTGTTGTCCACACCAGACTGCAATGGTATATGTTTTGCTTCCTGACCTAAAATACTTCTGATTTCCCACCACGCATATGATTGTTTACCCTCTTGAATTGCTAAATCAAGGTACACATTCACCTCTATTTCATTAACTTTATGTCCTGTAGGGTCATTGTAAATCAACGGATTATTACTCACATACGTATACAAATTCAAACTCAGCGGATTATCAATCTGCCCCTCATACGTATCCTCATTTAAAAACCGCCCCATACTCGGATCATAATACCGCGCCCGCAGATAGTAAAGCCCGGTTTCAGCATCGTACACTTCTCCTGTGTACTTGAAGGAGTTGGAGGTTCCCTCCTCCTGGCTGGTGATGTTCCCCCACTCATCGTAGGTATAGTTGTTGATTACCGCCCCGCTAGTATCTACGATCTGAACGACGTCACCGTGCCCATTGTACAGGTAATAGTAATCCGTGACGCTATTGTTCTTTTTGTCCTTCTTCACCAGTACCCGGTCCCCACGGACAAAATTCGCTTGCTCCACGAACACACCGCTGACGATCTTCTCTTGCGAGATCACTTCCCCATTCAGGTTATAGTTCACCTGGGTCTGGGTATTGCCATTCGTCTTCATGAAACGCATGCCATCCGCATAATACTTGAAGCTGGTTGTACTTCCTCCCTTGTTGACGGAGGTTAAGGTGTTCTGCAAGTCATAGGTGTAGCTTGTATCCACCGTGTCCAGACTCGTACTGCTGTTGTCCGATAACGTCTGCCGGTTGCCCCGTACATCATAGGTATACGTCGTTTTCCCGCCATCCGGTCGGGTAATGGACACCAAGCGGTTCAGTGCGTCATACCCATAGCTTGTCGTTTGCGCGGTGCTGCTGCCTTTGCGCACCTCTCTTACGGAGACGCGATTCCCGTTATTGTCGTAACCGTAGCTGTATCCCGAAAGCACTTCACTCCCTTTGGTGTTCCAAATGCTCTCGGTCCAGCCCAACGCTTTGTTGTACGTATATTCCGTCTTGAGAATGCTGCCATCTGTAAGCGTCGGGTACGTAATCGACTTCACCAAATCGTTCGCGAAGTAGCTGTACTGTACATTGGCCGAAGCAGCACCTGTGACCGTAGAACCCCCGTTGGTTTGTACTTTATCCAATCGCTGTTTGTTATATAGATAATTCGTATAAAAGCCCATGTAGTTGTCATTGATCTGTGTCATCCGCCCCAGTACGTCTCTCTGATTCCCGATGTACGCCGAGTGGTTGCCCGCAACGGAGGATGTCGAACGTACTTGGCCCAAGCTATCCATCACTTGCGTTTGGGTGGCGGTTACCACGTTATTCGTAAGGGTCTGAATCACCTGAGTCCTCGGATTATCCTTGCCGAAAATCACATTCGTTTCCTGCGTTTGCGCCACGTTGTTGACCATCCCGCTGATCGTGCTCTTTTTCAGTTGGCCGCTTTCGTCATACGTATATCCAAACGTGCTGCCATTGCGGTCTGTTTTCGCTGCCAATTGGCCTGCACTGTTGTAGGTGTAGCTTTCGTTTTGTGAAGCTCCGTCCTGTTTCACTTTAAGCAGGCCCAGTTCGTTATACGTTTTGGTATTCAGAGTTTGCGGCGAACCGTTTTTGGCCTGTATCGTCACTTTCGATACCTGCCCATTCCCGTCATAGCTGTAGTTGGTGGTCTGGTTCAGCGCATCTTTTACGGCGGATAAACGGCCTAAGGCATCATAGGCATAGGTGGTCGTAACCCCGTCTTCGTTTACATTATGATTGGGATCAGTGTAACCTGTGATATTTCCCGCGATATTATATCGATAGGATTCGGTAATCTGCTGTTGATTCGTTGGCCAATCCTTATAGGTGGAGGCCGAAATTTTATTTCCCCAGGCATCATAGCTGTCCTGGACATAGTTCAGCTTTTCGCCCGTGTTCTTATCCTGAATGTAGCTTGTGTTGGTGCGCGCTTTGAGTGAATAGTCGCTGACAATGAGATCCCCGTTGGCATTCGTCGCCCGGTTCTGTCTGCCCCAGGCATCGTAGCTGACGGTCAGTGTGTTTCCAGCGGGGTCGATGGAATACACTGGGCGCCCCATGTCGTCATAATGATATTGCTGGTATACCCATTTCCCCGCATTATCATCGTAGTGCTCTTCCAACAGAACGAGTCCTAGTCCATTATATAACGCATCTGAATTTGTGATAACGGCATCGTGAGTGGTTAGGTTAGTTACGGTTTTTATGGTATTTACTTTTAAAACAAACGTTCCTGCATTCACAGCATCAAAGTTCACGGAGGTCTGGTTATAGTAATTGTAATCGATCACTTCACTATATCTTTCCCCGTTGGCATTGGTTCGGACTGGATGTGTTTCTTTTTTTAGACGGCCCCCAGCATCGTATTCATAGGTAACCGATTGGTTGTTTCCATCCGTTTTCTGGATAGTTCGACCATTTCCTCTATCGTATGCGATCAAGGTTTTGACGACTTTTTCCTCTGCAGTACCAACATTGAACCACTGTTGTTGTTCCGTTGGATAAGCGTAGTCATTTTCACTGCCATACCGAACCACAGACTTAGCGGCAAGACGATTATCTGCCCATGTTTCGACGGTTGCTCGTTCAATCTTGCCTAATCCATCAAAGTAGCCGTAGGTATACAATGTCTGCTCATTTTTGGCGTTGGTCACAGTCTCTTGACGGCCATTCCCGGTGTACGTATAGCGCTCCGTAAGCGGACTTGCATCACTCTCATTCTGGTACCACGATTTGGATTCCAGAAAATGAAAATTGGGTTCATACGTGTAGCTTGTGGTGTAATGCTGCCGCAAATTTGCATTATTGAACTGATCAATGGGCATGGGCTTCGTTTGTGAAGCCACGTATCCCCAATCATTATAACTCGTTTCTGTGATCAATTGATTCGCGGTTGCCTCGCTATCTCCTACCCCATACTCAAGTAAGGTCGTTCTAGTCGGTGAATAAATAAACAAAGGATGAAATCCTGAATAATTTTCAACTTTCCGTTCTCCGTTTGCGGCCTGAACATCCAAGGACAGTAACCGGCCTTTACCGTCAAAATTGTAGGTCGTTTGTTTCCCATTTTCATTCGTCGTGCTTTGCGTGGTAACGATAGAGCTATAGTGATAACTTTCAAATACTACCGCTGGATAATCCTGAAGTGTGGCTCCGGTGTAATTTCCGATGTATGTGTATTTCTTTTGGTTATAGAGTGTATTCCCCGTCTGATCACTGCGCCCAGTTACCTGATATTCTTCCATCGTCTCATTAGGCCAAATATGCCGAACCACTACATTGTACTCATAATTCGTCGTGGAGTGCGGATAACTCACTTTCTTGAGCAATCCGAACATATTATAATCCTGTTCCCCATAAAACAAACTATGCGGATTATATTTGCCAAATGCGAATTGATATTCCAGAAAAGTCGTCTCGCCTGCCTGATTCGTAATGGATGACAAAAAGGGCACATACATTTGAAGTTCATTGACTGTTGCCTGCACCCGGCCTTTATTTAAGGTAACCTTCTCAACCTCTCGTCCGCCATCGAACACTTGAATATAGACATGTTCTCCGTTGAAACTAGCCGATTCACCCAGATTGCTGTTTTCATACGAAAATCGTATTTCCCGGCCCAATGAGTCTGTAATTGACGAGAGCGTATTGGAACGTCCTACATTGGGGAGCGGGGATTCGGTTACATATTTATAAGTAAGGCTATTCCCGAATCGGTCTACGATCCCGACTAATTGGCCTGTAGCTGAAAAGTATTCCCGTTTGTGATCTGCGTACTCCAAATAATAAATGCCTGTTTTCTGACCATTACTGAACGTTCCTGATCCATCATATTCAAAACGTTTATCCTTGCCGTTGTAGTTTCGAAGATTGGTGTACGAAGCAAGAGGACCTTCATTAGAAATTTGATACGCACTGCCTTTACCATCATGATAATACCAATTGTTTTCCTGTACTGATCCGCTCAGATGAGGGAGTTGGAACGACCACCCCAGTCCCAGGGAAGAATACGATCCTCCCCGAGTCCTATACCCGTAATAGTCGCTGTACTCTCTGGTGAATGCATATAAGGAAGAGGAGGTATACGTTAAGCCCAGATCCAAATCCAGTCCGTCCCGTCCAGGTAAATGGATCAGGTTCTGTTTCCAGGTTAAGCCACCTGAAACCGGGTCCACCATTTCATTGGTGCTGCTTCGATCTTCGAATTGTGGTTTATTTGTCTGATTGATTTGGGCCATTTTGATCCCGTCAATTACACTGGAAACGGCCATATCAAATGAGGTCACTACAGCTGCCGCCTGCTTCATCTTCTCTCCCGCGACTGGAGGGGCACCATAAACTTCCGAAGTTACTGTGCTTCGCTGCTGCAAGGAAGATGCCACAGGTTCCCGGTATACAGAATCAGTGACGGGTGCATCTGCGTTGAATTCCGCATGAGGGGAGGCAAGCTGCCCCTGAATTCTCTCCCAACTCAACTTCCCCTGCTGATGGAGTTTCAGAAGTTCTAACGGGGTATGCTCAGGAGGCGCATCCAGCATCAACAGATTCACCCAGTACAGATCTTCTTTTGTCGCTCCTGCCTGCATCAACGTTTTGATCACTTCTGTACTCAAATCGTGTGAGGATTGGATTACGTCTCCACCTTCAGGCTGCAAAGCAGCTGGACGGGACAAGGCATTGCTCAAGAGTCCTTGCTTCTCCAACAGTAGGGCTTTAGGAACGAGGAACAGCGGCGGCTGGTCTTGTCCATACACCGCCCCTTGAACCGAAGCTTCCACTTCTAGAGGAGGGACTTTCACTTTTAATGCGGTCTTGGCGTTACGCTCTGAATATCCAGGTGTAGGCTCAGGTAAGAATTTAGAATTTGAAAGGAGATCGTTCAATGGATCTGGAGTCGGTGATGGAGTGGGACTGGGTGTATCACTAGCGTTTGGGGTAGTTTTAGCATACGATTCCTGACCAGATCCTTGAGCAGCTACTCTTCCATAAGTCGTTGGAAAACATGATAATAACAAGGCAATTGTTAAAATGATTGATAGAAAAGATTTTACCTTCTTGAAATATTCCAATGTAAACTCCCCTGTCTTTATGAATAATAAAATACCACTATCGAATTGAGAAAACACAATTAATTTCTAACAGTAAGGGTTAAATACTTTATCTATTTTTAATTCCGTACCTCCACCGTCAATCCTCCAACTCCTCGGCTATTCCCGTAAGTATCATAGGTATAAATATGAGTGGTGTACGCCCCCGTCTCATTGTTATGTTTGTAGTATGGAATGCGAATCCTCCAGCTTGTACTGCTCAACCGTTCTCCCTCAATCCATGGATTCTCCAGGTCATCATGACCATTTCTTTCCGTCCAGGTGGGAAAGCGTACTGATGTTACATTGGAAGGAGTCCCCTCAACTGTAACATCATAGAATCCACTGCTTAGATAAGCGACGGATGGATACGTAAGCTTCAACGCATCTACCACTGTAAATTCCCATGCCCCCGCAAATTTCCCATCTGCATAGATATGGGTGATGTATCTCCCCAGTTCTGAGTGATGCTTGGAATAGACTATCGTTGCTTTCCATACCCCGTTCCCTACCTTTACACCATCAATCCACTCAATATCATCCTGATCTTTATAGGCCGTCCACGTCGGGAATTGGACTTTTTGGACTTTGGAATCCACCCCGTAAATAAAGACATCATAGGACACACCGGAAATATCCGTTTCTTTGGAGCCCCCTGTGCCCCCTTTAACCGTAACGGTCGTACCACCAATGCCAGCCATCGTCCCATACTTGTCAAAGTAATAAAAATGAGTGAAATAATTGCCGGTTTCAAAATTGTGCTTGGCAAACGGTACCCGAATCTTCCATGTGGTATCATTAACCTTTTCCCCCATAATCCAGGGATTCTCCAAATCATCCTGTCCATTATTTTCGGTCCATGTGGGGAAACGCACCTCACTGACGGTTCTGGCCACACCTTCCACTCTTACCTCATAAGCTCCATCGGCGAGCGAGGCTGCCTGAGGAGAAGTGACTTTGAGCGTGTTTTGAATCTGTGCCGTCAAACCTCCAACGCCTACACCATCTGCATAGATATGTGTAATATAAGTACCGGTGATTCCGCCATGCTTGGAGAGGACAACTGTGCATTTCCACAAACCTGGAGCAACTTTCTCACCGACGAGCCAGGCAATATCATCCTGACCATTTAATTCCGTCCACGTTGGAAAAAAGACTTCCCGTACACGATCCGGAACATTTTTTAAATAAATATCATAGGAGACTGCCGAAGTACTAATTATATAAGGCTGTACGGAATCCCCCTTCGATCTCTTGAGTAGATTCCCATTTGCATCGTATGTATATTGAATCATGGAGTTATCTGGCAAGATCTCTGTTTCGAGTCTGCCTTGGTTATAGACAAAGATTTTCTGTTTCTGAGCGGTTCCTGCCATATCGGCAATGATGTAGCTGGAGGTTTTCGTTTCCTCTGCCCAGGCAGCAGGAGAATGCAAACCCAATACCAAATAGATTAATGCACCACTGAACAACATAGTCACTAATTGTTTTTTGCTCATAATTAAAGACCGCATAAAAGGCTCATTTGTCCCTTCTTTTATTGACTTTTCTTAAGTAGATTCCCATTGCTATCATAATAGTAGCGAACAATAGTAGGATCTGAATCTCGTACATAGTCCAACCGCCCATTAGCATCATAATGATACTCTTCTGGAGTATAAGATCTTACGGGCAAATACAACTGGGCTTGTGGAATGACCTCCTTCACTTGAGCCTCACTTGACCAGGACAATTTAAAGGAAGCACCGCCTCCATTTTCAAAATATTCAATGCGTATATCGTAGTTTTGTCCTGCGATCAGGTTAATAGGGAGACATGTCAATTGACTGGCCTGCGGCACCCATTTATCGATAAGTAATTGGCCGTTTACCCAAAGGCGTACGCCATCGTCTGATTCTGCATAGAAAGTGTAGGTTCCGTTGTATTTCGGCCGTACGGTTCCTGTCCACCTGACTGAAAACGTATCTGCTCCTATGGAGGCATCCGGCGAACCTTCACCCCATCCAAAATTGATGCTGGCATCCGTGCGTGAGAGTTTAAAGTCTGTTAAACCCGTATTGTCATAGTATTCTCCCTTAAGCCCCACACCTTGAAATCCAACAGCTGATGAATACAGCTGGCTTTGAGGCACGAACTCTTTCACTTGAGTGGGGCTTTCCCATAACAGTCCAACTGCTGCACCGCCTAAATTTTCAAAATATTCGATTTGGATATCATATTGATTGCCTGCAACTAAGTTAATAGTCTGGCTTTCAAATTGACCAGCTTGGTTCAACCAGCGATTCAAAATAAGCTTCCCGTCAATCCATACACGTGCTCCGTCATCTGCATTTATATAAAATCTATAGGTTTCGCTATACTTTGGCTTAATCTTTCCCGTCCACCGAATAGAAAAAGTATCCGGCTCCATAGAACTATCCGGCGAAGCAGTTCCCCAATTAAAATTAACGATAGCGTCTGTTCTTGTCAGTTTTAATCCATTTAGCTCCAGATTGTCGTAATACTCCCCTTTAAGACCGGTCCCTTGAACTTCAGCTGGAAGATACAATTGACTTTGGGGCACGATTTGCTTGACCTGACTGGCACTCGACCACTGTAATATTGCATTTGCTCCTCCATCATTTTCAAAGTATTCGAGGCGTATATCATAGTTTTGTCCAGCTGTCAGTGTGATTGGCAGACTGGTTAATTCACTGGCCTGCGGCACCCATTTATCCAAAATCAATCGACCATCGATCCATAGCCTGACACCATCATCTGCAACCACATAAAAGGTATAGGTTTCGCTATATTTAGGTTTAATGGTCCCTGTCCATCTTACTGCGAATGTATCTTCTCCTATAGTGGAGTTTGGAGAACCTAAGCCCCAGCTGAAATTAACATTGGCATCCGTGCGTGTTAACTTAAGTCCAGTGAGATCCAGATTGTCATAGTACTCTCCCTTTAGACCCATACCAGGAGATTCAGCGGGAGTATACAGCTGGCTTTGAGGCACAACCTGTTTATTTTGACTGGTACTCGACCATTGTAAAATGGCTGTCGCTCCTCCGTCATTTTCGAAATATTCTATCCGTATATCATGATTTTTCCCACTGGTTAGCGCAATCGGCAGACTGGTTAATTCACTGGCCTGCGGCACCCATTTATCCAGTATTAATCGGCCATCCACCCAAAGTCTGACACCATCATCTGCAACCAAATAAAACGTATAGGTTTCGCTATATTTGGGCTTAATGGTGCCTGTCCACCGAGCAGAGAATGTATCTACTCCAATTGCAGAGTTTGGTGAACCTTCACCCCAATTAAAATTGATATTCGCATCCGTTCGTGTTAATTTAAGTCCATTGAGATCCAGATTATCATAGTACTCCCCTTTTAACCCATTGCTCTCCGCTGCTGAAGCTATCCCTTTATTAGTGCTTAAATAATGTTGATTAAGAAAAATATCCATGAAACTGAAAAGCAGGACAAGCATAATTACTAACCCAGATGTCCGTTTTATTAGTTTCAATTTACTCATTCTCCCTCGTATAAAGCCAACTTGTATTCTCGCATGGAATCTCCTTTGGCACTTGATGATGGCCATTTTAGTACATATTTCTCCAATTCTATTATTTGACCAGCTTCCAACTTTGCGAGCTTGTTCCGTTGTCAGTGTAAATCTGCAAGCGCGTACCATCCGCAGTGCTTCCTCCGGGTATATCCAGTACTTTGTTACTATTAACATTTATTAAGCTCATTGAGCCATCTGCATTCTCTCTAAAAATCCATTCCTGCGATGTTGTTCCATTATCTGTCCAGATTTGAACGGCTGATCCGTTGTCTGTGCCGCCACCTGATACTTCCAGAGCCTTCCCGCTATTCACATTAATCAATTTATACTTATTGCCGCCTTTATCATAAACCTGCCATCTTTGAGAAGTCGTCCCGTTATCTGTCCAAATTTGTACCGGTGTTCCATCTGCAGTATTTCCTCCTGTGGCATCCACCGCTTTTCCATTACCAGCATTTAATAGCTTATACTCAGCTCCATTTGAAATCGCCTTGACGAGTCTCCACTTCTGAGCGGTTGTGCCATTCCGGGTCCATATCTGCACAGGGGTTCCATTTGTTGTTGATCCGTTTGTTACATCAAGTACTTTGTTGCTATGTATATTTACAAGCTCATATGTGCCGTCACCCTTATCTACAATGTTCCATGCCTGAGCTTCTGTGCCGTTATCATTCCATAGATGGATGTTTGTCCCGTCCGTAGTTCCTCCCCCGGCCACATCGAGGGCTTTTCCACTATTTACATTGATAAGCTTAATGGAATTATTCAATGTATTACACAGCAACCACCGCTGTGCATCTGTTCCGTTATCTGATTCGATCTGAATTTTTGTGCCATTGGTTGTATTTCCCGCAAAAACATCCAGAGCCTTGTTGCTGTTCACATTCATTAATTTATATTCTGAAGGCTTGCAGCTTAGATTCTTCTTCCCGATCAGGTTGCCGTTGTTATCATACTGAAAATTCACATATTTACCTTCAGATATACTCACCAGGCTTAACGCTCCTGTTTTGGTATAGGTGTATTTCATGGCAGCTGCTGTCTGGGAATTAACTATGATTAAAATGAGAATAAATAGAAATGATATATACTTTTTCATAAAATGCATCCTCTAATTTTTTTATATTTTCTGCAGCAGAACCTTAGAAATTCTAGTTCTTTTCAATTGATATTCACACTCCTAAGCGCACTCTAAAATAAATCTCAAATTCTTCCTCAGTAATCATAAGTCACTCTCCCATCTTTTAAAATAGCTGTATTTTGTCGAAATAGTATTCATTTTGTCGAATTCGTCAATAAGTTAGTCACATCTTAAATAGAACATCAATATTTTGTATTTATGAGTAAAAAAACTGTTTTTCCGGAAACCAAAACCCTTGAGATATCCCAAGGGCTTGTGATTTTATTTTATAACTGAAAGTAAAAAACATATTTAGTTTTTTAATTTAGTTGATATAATTGATCGCTGGATTCCATGTCGTACCATCGTACCCATTGTTTCCATTCTGGTTAACAATAAAGTAAAGGGAATCTCCTATCGTTACATTCACGTTAACAGTGGGAGTAACTCCAACAGCATCATCTCCACTTATACTCTGCCACCCCGATGCTGGCCAAACTTGCGTGTTATTTTTCATTATTTTTACCCGGACACCGTCCCCTTGCAGGTTGATAGGATGTTTAGCTACTTTCCCCGTTATCCGTATGGAACCAGTCTGTGGTGCGACCCATTTCAGCGCTGCATCATTACCGTCCGGATGCATCCACTCTTTGCTGATGATATCCCAATCCTTCTTCCCTCTCCATCTTGATTCGACAGCATTCCATGTCATATCTTCGTAACGTGTACCGTTCCATATTTGATAATACCAATTGTTTCTTCCTTGTTCTGTGCTGAAGGCGGATGAGAATTTTTCGATATAAATTATCGCTGGATTCCATGCTGTACCATCGTACCCATTGTTACCGTTTTGGTTAACAATAAAATAAAGGGAATCTCCTATCGTTACGTTCACGTTAATACTGGGAGCGACTCCAACAGAATCATCGCCATTTATACTCTGCCACCCCGATGCTGGCCAAACTTGCGCGCTGTTTTTCATTATTTTTACCCGAACACCGTCCCCTTGTAGGTTGATAGGATGTTTAGCTACTTTCCCCGTTATCCGGATGGAACCGGTCTGTGGTGCGACCCATTTCAGCGCTACATCACCGTCCGGATGCATCCACTCTTTGCTAATGATGTTCCAAGTCTTTCCACCCTGCCATCTCGATTCGGCTGCATCCCAAGCCATGTCTTCGTAACGCATACCGCTCCAAGTTTGATAATACCAATTATTCCTGCCTTGTTGTGAGCTAAAGGCAGATGAAAATTTTTCGATATAGGTTATTACTGGATTCCATGTCGTAGCATCGTACCCATTGTTACCGTTTTGGTTAACAATAAAGTAGAGGGTATCTCCTATTGTTACATTCACGTTAACAGTGGGAGTAACTCCAACAGAATCATTGCCACTTATATTCTGCCACCCCGATGCTGGCCAAACTTGCGTGTTATTTTTCATTATTTTTACCCGGACACCGTCCCCTTGCAGGTTGATAGGATGTTTAGCTACTTTCCCCGTTATCCGTATTGAGCCGGTCTGTGGTGCGACCCATTTCAGCGCTACATCATTACCGTCCGGATGCATCCACTCTTTGCTGATGATGTCCCAATCCTTCTTCCCTTTCCATCTTGATTCTACAGCATCCCATGTCATATCTTCGTAACGTGTACCGTTCCATATTTGGTAATACCAATTGCTTTGCCCCTGTTCTGAGCTGAAGGCTGAAAGATATTGAAAGAAAGATTCCCCTGAACTTTTAGATATAAGACTTCCATTCTGATCATATGAATATCTAATTGTTTCACCTGTTAGAGCGCTTTCTTGAACCAACCTTCCATTCGTATCGTAAAAATATGACTTCATAGCCAATGCAGAATTTGAGGTAACATCTAAAAACATAAACAATGCAATGCCAAAAATAAAAATACATCGATTAAATGTGAATTTCATATTACAACTCCTCATTATGTCTCAAATAGAAACTCTTTTATAAATCATTCTTACAGCCCTCAATATAATTACATTTACCTTTCGATTTTTCTGATTTTCTAAGACAATCTTCTTACCAATCATAAGTCACGTTCTATTTTTTTCAAACGGCCGTATTTTGTCGAATCGAAATATGTTTTGTCGAAGGCATGGTGACCTCCTTGTGCAATAAGCGGCAGCTTTACACTAAATACGGTTTTTCCGTTTTCACTCTGCATGTCGATTTGTCCTTCATGCAGTGTAACTATTTCCTTGGCAATGGCAAGGCCCAGACCTGCACCTCCCGTATTCGTCGAACGGGCATCATTCAAGCGGTAGAACTTATCAAATATTTGATTGTGCTTATCCAGCGGTATCGTTGTTCCGGTATTCGTACAGGTAACGGTTGCCATATCCTTCTGAACTTTTACCGACACCTCAATGGTGCTGTTATCATCACTGTAGGCAATTGCATTTTTGAGAATATTGTTAAAGACCCGCGCCAGCTTCTCGGAATCACCATACACAGTTATAGTATCTTCCACGTTAACAATCATCCTTTTTCCGGCAGGCGTGAGAGAGGGATAAAATTCATCCGGCATTTGGATCAGCATATAGGAGAGATCAACGTTCTGTTTCTTAAGCTGGATCGTTTGCTGGTTATATCTTTCGACTTCAAAAAAATCATTGATCAGACGCTCCAGATGATACGCCTTTTCTAAGGGTTATTTTCGTATAATTCTCTTTTTGCTCTTTAGGCATATCAGGGGCTTCGTGAAGTAAACTCAAATAGCCAATGACGGAGGTAAGCGGCGTTTTTATATCATGAGCCAGATACATCACCAAATCTCTTTTATTTTGCTCCGACAGTTGTACCTCCAGCTCACGTTTTTGGAGGGTTTGCTTAACGAATACCAGCTTCTGCTCCATCGAGGACATCTCCGGCGACAGCTTAATGTCTGCTTCATCCTTAATTAAGGCATCAATTCCTGCATTGACTTCATTAAAATATTTGGTGAACCACGATAACGAAAAGTAGAAGAAAATAAGAAAAAAAGCCGATATGGCTATCAGCATGATGATCACTTCCATTCTAAGTTTTGCATAATTCATGTTGATCTGTTTATTACTTTTCAATTTTGTACCCCACCCGCCATATCGTCCGGATCCATTTCGGCTGATCTACCGAGTCATTCATTTTTTCCCGTAGATGCCTGATATGCACAGTGATGGTATTGTTATTTTTATTGTAATATTCGTTGCCCCAGTGCAAAACCGTTCATATCGGGAGCATAATATCCAGAATGGCTAAGTCCACCTTTTCGCTTTCAATATACTTCAGAGCATCCTGCGCGTTATAAAACTTCGTAACCTTATAATTTTCATTTTTTAAGTAGATTTCGATTAGATCGGCGATGGCCTGCTCGTCATCCACCACCAGGATATTTTCAATCATGTGGTATCACCTTCCTTTATTGCATGAAATATAGCCATTGTATCAGAAAACCCCAGGTATATATGTAGTATTTTTCTTGTTAAATTCTTAAGATTATCCTAAAATATCCTGAACTCCCCTTACGCAGTACCCCATAAGTAGAAACGGCTGGGCCGTCCCTCACCGGACAACGTAGCTGTTGTGAATTTCAGTTTCGACGTTGCCTAGAGAACTCCTTACTACGAATCCTTCGGTCCTTCGGCCATACCAAGTGAAAAAAGGATAACTGATTTGCTCGTACACCCTATTCGCCGCAAGCTAAGTGGAAAAAGGGTAACTAATTCAGCTCATTTCGCTCCTGACGAGGGAATATGACCCTATTAAGTTTCCTTTTTCCACTTAAACCTCATAAATGCTGTTTTTCGGAAGAAATAAGCTCCCTTTTTCCAACTAACACTGCTTACCTGCTTATTCCCAAGTGCTACTTGGAAAAAGGTTGGTGCTCATCTTATTCATAAGAAAGGGAAATCATAGTATCCTAAATAATAGAAATGAGGGTTATCCCTGCAGCCATGAGCTGGCTCGGGACAACCCTCGTTGGATTGAGTAGGATAGACTTCGGAACTTATGTGGTTGTCCGCAAACAGACCGTTGTTCCACTCGCTGCCAGGGTCGGACTTCACCCCAACTGCATAGTAGTCACACAAGTATCATCCTGCTCAAACGTGGAAATCTCGGACTCTGCTTGTTTGCCGTCATGTTCAATGGTAACTTGATAGGTCTGGTCCCGCGGCAGCCAGAGATCAATGAAGCCGTTAGGTTGGGATTTCACCGTTTCGTTGTCCATAATTACCTTACCATCCGCGTCTGTAACTGAGACGTTGAACGCTTCCTCCACCATCTCCCCTTGGCAGCCGGTCAGACTATGTGTGGCGCACGGATGAGTCTGGTCCACATAAGGCGCGATAGAGACAAAAAATTCATCGGCCGGCAATGCGTAGGCTGCCGACTTGCCGTCGCTCTCCTTCACAATCAGTTGTGTGGATGAAATGGACGCAGACTCCGCTTTTGCAGTACGCATACTGTAACTCTGCACCATCTGTTTTAGGCCTTGCGTGTCCATTTTAATGCTTTGTGCATCCGTTTCAACACTTGCCGTATCTGATTTCCCAGTCTCTTTTGAGTCATTGGTTCCTGCTAACATGTATGTTCCCATGGCAATCACAACCACTATTCCGGCAGCTGCAAGTACTTTATTTCTCATCCGGGCAATCCTCCTCCTGTTTCTTTCCCTATTATAATCTAGCCCATACAATGGTAGACAAGACGAAAACGTGACAAATGTGCCAAGCAGGCAACGGCCGGCCAAAGAGTACGCCATACGCAAAAAAAGCGAACCCCTTGTATGACCGGGAAATCTGCCTTAGTTGCTGCTGTATGTTCTATCTAAGCTATATCATATGTTCTCGGGAAAATTTCCTTAATCATAAAGAAAGGACAAGCCCCCGCCATTCAGAGACTTGCCCTTGTCTTCTTCAACCTGCACCTCAGAACTCAAAAGCAAACTTAGCCTTCCAGCTCGCGCCGCCGTCTTTGGTGGCATACAGGGTGGAGCTGTTCATATTCCGTACTGCCAACCAGCCCTGATTAGGATCGGTGAAGGAGATCACGCCTTCAAAACCGAGGACCGTCTTGGAGTTGCTCCACGTCCGGCCGTTGTTTTGGGTCATGCCGGTGCCGACCATCTGGGCTGCGGGCTGATAGCCGACCAGGAAGGCTGTGGTTTTGCCGATGACCTGCATATTTCCGGGACTGCCTGAAGCCGGCCCCTTCTCCTGCTCGGCTGCTCCGCTTCCGGGAGCCGGACCGCCGCCGGCTGTTGCCTGGGCAATGATCCGGGTCCAGCTGCCGCCTGCATCGGAGCTGCCATAAAGGGAGTACGAGGTCTGCGACATTCCCGAACCGCCATAGAGCACCGTATATACCTGAGAGGCGTTAGCGTAGACCTGGGCGTATAGCGGATTTGGATAGGCCACCTTTTTCTGCTGCTTCCAGCTTGCCCCGCCATCGGTGGTTCTCATGATCTGGTAGCCGCTGCCCTGAGCAACCACGACCGCCCAGCCGCTGCTCCGGGTAGTGAAGTCCGCCCCGCGCGTATTGGCCGGAGTAGGAATCCGGGTCCAGGTGCTTCCGCCATCTTTTGTATAATAGGCAGAAGTGCGGTTATAAGCGAATCCGGTTGTACCATCTACAAATTCTATACGCTCAAAGGTTGCCGGACTCTGGCTCAGCCGCTTCCAGGTGGAACCCCCATCTGTGGTACGGATCAAATATTTGGCCTGACCACCCTTCACGGAGGCGAGGGCCCAGCCATACACATTATCCGGAAACTCAATCTGCTGAAAGCTCCACTGTCCCTGATAAATCTCCTGGAAGTGGCATCCGCCATCCGAAGTCCCAATCACAAAGCCGTTGCCGGCCGCCCGTCCCGTATCTGCGCTGAGAAAGTCCACTGTGGTAAGAGTAAGCGGGTCCTCCCCCTTAGCCGTCTGCTTCTTCTGCAAATCCTGCAGAATTCCGTGATCTCCCGTACTGCAGGACGATGCCGGTGTGGCGGGCGCTGCCGCCTGTGCCGGAGACACTAAGGTTCCCCAGCCCGCAAAGGCGAGCAGACCCGCAGAGAGAATGGTTACAGCTCTTTGCTGCAATTTTCTAGTAAAGTTCATTGCTACACCTCCTAGGGTATATTTACCCTTCCCGGCAATCACGAAGCGGCGGCCGCTGTCGTGCCGGATTTTATCCGGGCGCTGAACCCGGTGACTGCTTTTTTCAATACAAAGGCCAGTCCCAAGGTAAGCAGGATGCCCGCCGCATTCAGGACAAAATCGTTCACAGGCAGCTCCAGGCTCCGCCGGAGATCCGCCAATATCTTCAACACCCGTTCATGAATCAGGTATATTTCCAGACTATGCGTGCCACAGAATGTAAGGAAGGGATACCGGGTCCATTTGCGCTCGCCGATCCCATTCAGCCCCCCCGCCGTGAGCAGGCACAAAGGCAATGTAATCAGCATAAAAGGATACCACCACAGCCCATAGGTCCACACATATTCGCTCATATATTGCTGGCTTGCTGCCAGCAGCACTACACCGGACAGAAGCATCCCCAGGTACAGCATCCCATTCACCCGCGAGATGGTCTGTTTCTGGTCGATCAGGTAACCCACCCATACGCCAACGAAGAATATCGGGATTCTTATCGTAAAAATCAGCAAATAAGCGAGCGACGTTCCCGATAGAACCACGCTAATGACCAGCCCGATAAAACTGGCCCCAGCAACCGTAACCAACTTGTTTGGCCCCCTGAAAAAATACATAAACAGCGGCGTAAGCAAATACAGCACCAGCAGCGCAGGGACGTACCAGTCAAACCGGCTGTCCAGCCCAAGCCAGAAGCTAAGTGTAGACAGATTCAGAAGCACGTCCGTAAAGGGCATCTCCCCCATCCCCCAATACAGCAGGCAAAAGATCAGCACAACCGGAAGGTACGTGGGCAGAATCCGCTGCAGCCTTCTTTGGTAGAAGGTAACTGTACCAGTATTTTTACGATATGCGTAATACAGTCCCAAGCCCGACACCAGCAGAAAGATATCCACCCCGCCGTATCCATAGGCCTGCAAAGTGCCCAGCACTGGAACAGAGGAGAAACTCACCGTCGAGTGATACAGCATCACCCACAGAATCGCCAGTCCCATGAGCTGGGTGCGGTATGTGCTGACCGCTTTGTAATTAAACTTGTTCATGGACAACCTCCGGAAGGGGCGGCTGACGGCTGGCTGACGGTTTGGCAGACATCAGGCTGGAGAGCTGTTTGTAATTCATCGCGAACAGCATACCCAGCGCAGCCTCCGCGAGAATAATCAGATCTCTGTTCGGGATTGCCAGCGGAACCGCAACCACACCAATGACGACAAGCGCCCAAGACACCGGGTGTTCCAAGTAATGCGCTATGAAACGGTTAATCCACAGCAGAACGTTCATCCCCACATAAGTGCAGACCAGCACCAGCCCCCACATCCACACAATATACAGGCGTCCCAGACCCAACCGGTCAAAAGCGAGGATCAGGAACAGATGGGTAAACAGAAATAAAAACGAATGCTTGCCGAAATACAAAATCAGATTGGAGGGAGAGTAGCTTTTTTTACTTCTGAAGAGGTAAAAGACCCCAAACAGCACAAACAGAGACAGCAGCAGATATTGCATGGACATATTGTATTTCACAAAATCCGTCTCGCGCACTTCCCCATAACTGACGATGGCCAGCAGCACCCCGGCAGCTACAGCCGCCATGAGGTTCACCCGATTGTTGCACCGATAGGCAAAGACCCCCGCCGCAAACGCAAACATCCAAGGGAAATACGTAAACCCGACCGTTTCTGTGAACAAAATGGATTGAAGCGGAAAGTCCGGCAAACGGTGCCCAATGAACGAATGTACCGCAAATACCAGCAGCGACAACAGGAGATATAAATAGAGTGGAGGTTTGAGATATTTCTCTAAGAGGTACACACTAAGCACTCCAAGCGCGATGATCTGGGGAACGTCCATAATCCGAAAAGCCTGAATCTCCGGCCTCCACATCAGATTGTAGGAAAACCCGATTAGAGCGAACAGCACGTAAAAACCGAAAAGCGATCCGAAACTGCGCCTTCGCACCTGCAGGGTGGTAGTCACACCTGAGACCGCAAAGAAAAGGACCGGGGCCACACCGGCAACAATCTGGAACACCCGTTCATTGCCGTTAAAATAAAGCGGAATATGCGCCATGATCATCAAAATACAGCTAATCCCCTTAATCGCATCCAATGAATAGTCATATTCCTTCATTCCCCTCACTTTCCTTTCCGTTCTTATGGATTTCACTTCATTATAAAATGAATCCTGCGATCTCCCACCCCTCTAAAGTGTAAGATTTCACATGAATTCTGCATGTATATGCAATTTATTCTGTACGTACAGTGCCAACTACCCTTCTTTATATTACTATCACTAAATTATATCAACCAACTAAGGTAGTATATTGAAATAACTAGTTTGTACCATTGTTCTTGCCTATTATTTCCTATAACCTATTGATAACTTATAGGGAAGGGGGCTGCCGCCAAGCCATGCAAGCTCCAGATACGACTTCAGTGACAACTGCAGCGGAATCAGCTTCCGCTATCTCCAGGACCCCGCGGCTCAAAGTAATCGACATGGTAAGAGGCATTACCATTCTGCTCGTCGTTGTGGGACATGCCGGTCTGACTCCGGTCGTGCTGAACGATATGTTCAGAGATTTCCGGCTCCCGCTGTTCTTCATCGTCTCCGGTTATCTGTTCAGCGCCTCCAAATATTTTGACAATTTCACTGCACTGCTTCGTACCCGTATCCTTACCCTCGTTATCCCCTATCTCTCTGCCGGACTTCTAAGCTACTTGCTCTGGCTCATTCTCCGAAGCATCGAAATCAATCACAGTCCAGATATTGCTTGGCACGAACCTCTGCTGGCAATCGCCAACGGCACCTATTCCGGCGGACTTCTGCTGAACATTCCCATCTGGTTTCTGACCTGCCTGTTCGTGACCCAGATCATCTTTTGCCTCAGCATGCGCTACCTGAGCGGACGCCCGCTGCTGCTGCAGTTTGCTGCCATGCTCGGCCTAAGCCTGTCCGGTTATGCTCTAAGCACCGTGGTCTTCCTGCCCTGGAACATTGACGTTGCGCTCGTCGCCCAACTCTTCGTGTTCATCGGTTACCAGCTCAAGCAGCGTCAACTGCTCGGCAAGATCCGCGTTTTCAACCTGGGCACCCTGGTATGGATGGCGCTTTTCCTCACAGCCGCTTACCTCAACAGCTATGTCGACATGAACAACAGAGAATACGGCAATCTGTTCCTCTTCTACACCGCCGGAATCGCCGGAAGCCTGCTCGCCATCAAAATGACCCAGCTTCTCTCCACATCCAGATTCTTCGCCGCCACCCTCACCTACATCGGCCAGGAATCACTCGCCATCCTCATCTTCCACTACGGCATCTTCATCCTCCTGCTGAACTTCGTGGAACGCTTCGTCTTCGACAGCTACCTGGGCTGGTTTCCGACTACAGTCATTGCGGTGGCGGGGTCACTGCTGCTGAGTATGGTGGTTAAGCGGGTGCCGGGAATGGGGTTTGTGCTGGGGAGGACAAGAAAACAACCTGCAAAAAACGCAACCAGGGAGCAGTTGGCTATGGGGAAGGTTTGAGCCAGCAGCATCTAGTCCCTAATCCTTTTCAACCCCACGAGTTCATTGCTAACTTTGTTCTTCCCCTCTATCATCGGCCCAAAAAACGGCAGAACAGAAATATTCTCTGCTCCGCCGTTCGGTATGTTATGTGTACTCCAACTACATGGACAACTGTAAAGTATTCTTTACTTGGTGCCGGTGTGACACAGGGATTGGCAGCATAATTAGCTGATGAACTCCGGAAGGCATCCGGTCAAGAAGTTTTAAATGAAACAAAACGCCCCACTGATTTGATCAGGTATAATGTTCTATATTTGTGATCATTTTGTGCACTAAACTTTAATAAACATGAATTACATAATTATCCTATATATGTTTAGACTATATCATTCCTTAAATGTATGATAATATTCATTCAAACTAATAGGAGAGAGTAAATTGAATAAGTTAACATCAGTATTATTTAGCGTATTAATTTTAATGGTTGTTATTGTCCCAAACTCTGTGTCTGCAAGCCAATCTTCATGGGTTTATTCGGATGAAATGACTAGTTCAAGGGCAGCATTTGGAGTTGCTACAGTCAATGGTAATATTTATTTAATCGGTGGTCAAAATTCGAGTGCTTTAAACAAGGTAGAAATTTATAATTCGAACACAAAGAAGTGGACAACAAAAGCCAGCATGACAACTGCCAGAGCTGCATTCGGAACAGCAGTGGTTAATGGTAAAATATATACCATTGGTGGATATTCAGGGGATGCAGTTAATCTAAGTGGCGGAAGCCATTTGTCTACAGTAGAGGAATATGACCCAATCAATGATGTTTGGACAACTAAGGCATCTTTACCTGTAGCACGGAGTTGGACTAATGCTGTTGCCTACAAAGGAAAGATTTATGTGTTTGGTGGACTTACGGCATCTTCAAATGCAACCAACATTTTAGATATCTATGATACCACAAATGATACTTGGTCAAGTGAAACTATGCCTATGGCGTTACATTCTCCATCCAGTGTCGTAGCCAATGATAAAATCTATTTAATTGGCGGGGATACTGGATACCACCAACAAAATACTTTTTGGGAGTACGATCCAACAACCAATACTTGGGATCAAAAATTAAGTATGAATACTCCAAGAGATTCATTATCTACAATCTATAGCGGCGGTAAGATTTATGCTATTGGAGGAATTAGTGGAGGTTCAATAACCAATGTAGTTGAACAATATGATTTTAAAACGGATACTTGGACAACTGGACCTAATTTAAACCTGCCTAGATGGGGGAGCGAAGCAGCATTAGTTGGAGGAAAAATAACAGTATTTGGTGGAGGAACAACATTCTCCAATTTTACGTTAACATCAGAAACATTAACAGTAAATGAAACACCAGCTTCTCCATTTCATCTTGTTGCAACTCCAGGGGATTCTATGAATAAATTAACCTGGGAAAGCGCAACTGGATCAACGAGTTATACTGTGAAAAGATCAACATCACCTGGAGGTCCTTATACTGATATTACCAGTGTAACGGGCAATTCATACATCGATAATTCAGTTACAAATGGAACAACCTATTATTATGTAATCACAGCAACGAATACAGCAGGGGAGAGTGCTAATTCGAATGAAGCTTCAGCAACTCCACAAGGTCCATTTGAACAGCCTGAAACTGGCCGTGCTATTTTAGTAGTAACCCTTAACACAGGGCTGGAAAAAGAATTTGATCTCTCCATGGAAGAAATAAATAGTTTTATTTCTTGGTACGAAGTTAGGGCTGCGGGAACCGGCACAGCATCCTTTACCATTGACAAGCATGATAACAACAAAGGACCGTTCAAGAGCAGGAAGGATTATTTGGTCTTTGATAAGATACTAACCTTTGAAGTAAATGAGTATGAAGTAGCTGAATAATTATAAAGACCCCGCGGCGATTGCTGGTGGGGTCTTGTTTTGAGGTCAGGAAATCATGGCCTATAATACGTCTTCGACAGTCATTGCGGTGGCGGGGTCACTGCTGCTGAGTATGGTGGTTAAGCGGGTGCCGGGAATGGGGTTTGTGCTGGGGAGGACAAGAAAGAAAGTTCCGCCTCCATGGAGCTATGTAGAGAGGGCCGTTTCCTAGTCTTAGCCAATTAAAGATTTACCTCCTTCTTCCCGATATAGTAAGTGATGCACTTGCTTATAGCAGAGACACAAGGAGGTTTTTTTTTGCGGGTCATGCAGAAGGAGTATCTGACTCCTCAATATATACGGCAATTCCAATGTACGGGGGCGGCCTGCGAAGACACTTGCTGCTCTTTATGGGAAATAACCATAGACCAATCAACCTATGAAAAGTACAAGCAGATTCCTGACACAAGCCTTCACGCAAAGATTAACAAGAATCTTGTGCGTAATAAAAAAAGCAGAGAGTCATACGCTTCTTTTAAAATGAACCAAAAAACCGGCAATTGTTCCATGCTCTGTGACGGCCTCTGCACGATTCAAGCCAAGATAGGAGAGACCTTCCTCTCACAGACCTGCTCGACCTACCCGCGAATTCTGAATGAGGCCGATGAGATTGAAGTATCTGCACTCTTGTCCTGTCCGGAGATCGCCCGCTTGGTGCTTCTCTCAGAAGACGCCATGAACTTTACCCGGACCAATGAACTGCATACACCGAATCTGCGCATCAACCCACTAGCTAGTCTAACCGACAAGAAAAAACAATGCCTTCGGAACTTGCGGGATATCACGCTGGAGATTTTGAGCGATCGCCAGTTCTCTCTTCAGCACCGATTAATTATAATTGGAGTACTATTGGATAATACTGACGAACTGCTTCGTTCGGGTGCATATGATAATGTTCTCTCTTTCGTGGATGAATTCAGAGGTGAACTGGTTACTAACGAGGAACTGCGCAACTATGATGTATTTCCCTCAAACGATCAGATCCAATTCCAGGTTCTGAACAATACCCTAATGGCGCACCTAAGTGAGTTTTTATGGAATGCCCGCTACAATGAATGCAAGAATGAATACCTCAAAGGCATACAGAGCAACGGGAGCAGCTTGAGTGAATCGTTACATACTTACCGTAGTGTACGCGAGGAAATCTATGAACCCTACCTCCGGGAGAAGGAGTTCATTTTTGAGAATTATACGATTAATCATGTGTACCAGAATTTCATGACTGATATCTATGCAGGGGACAGCCTGTTCGACTTCTTCGTGAAGCTCGTTGCAGATTATTCCTTCATTCGGCTTCACCTCATTGGAATGGCGGCGAACAGACAAGAGCTAAATGATGATATGGTCGTCAAGCTTATCCAGTCGTATACGAAAAACTACAAGTTCTCCAACAAATTCCTCAGCGCAATACTTAGAGATCTAAAAGATCAGGGATATTATACCCTCGGGGGAATGTCCTTACTGGTAAAGTAGCCGATATACAAGTCGGGAGTGTTACTATCAGAATTTGAGGTAGCCGTTTCAGCGAGAAATAGAAGAATAGTGTATGGCGGGAAGCACATAAATTCTTATTTCCAAAAAACGGAGGCCCTTAGGCCTCCGTCTCACTTTCCTGCTTCCCCACCAGTCGCCGCCGCTTCGATCCATGCTTCACCCACAACCGCCCCGCATCATCCCGATAGAACCAAATATGTATCCATCGCAAAGGCGTCCAGATTTCCTTAAAATAATAATTCGGCATGGGACTTCTCTCCTACCGTAACAAAATAGATTTGACCCTAATTATAGACCGGGATACCTAGTTTGTTTGTCGGTTTGTGGGAGGGGGGGTGAAATATTGGTAGTTTTGTTGGGAGTCGTGATAATAAACTCTACGGCAACCAACTCTTGAATTTTTCAAGCACTTTTTTTGCCTCAGAACCATTATAACCGAAGGTATTGCCTATCATTTTAGTGTATTCGGTAATCGTTACCTCACGATTGTACTTCCCCCTCCACCAATGATTAGCATCATAGCCTGAAATAGATCCTACATAAGTAAGTTCAATCCCGGAGTTCTTATAGACATGATCGAAAAGAAACCTCACTCTTCTCATGTGGAAGTCGGAAGAAACAACAATAGCAGACGTAAAGCCTTTGTTCTCCATAATAGACAGAGTGAATTTTGCATTCTGGTAAGTACTTTGAGCCTCATTCTCCGTCAAAACATCTTCTTGTGAAATTCCTAATGCAAGTGTAGTTTGAAGCATATCACCAGGGGTACCCGCAGGTTCCTTAGCGTTAGAAAGGAGAATATATGGGGCAAAGTCATTTTTATATAACTCGATTCCTTTCTCAATCCTATTCGTGCCCCCACCGCTAAGCACAATTATTACCTCTGCTTGCTGTGGAGATTGATTGAATAGAAGAAAACGCCCTGCACCGAAGAAGCACAAAGTAAGAACTAACAGAACAGGCAAGTAAAGAAAAAGAATTCTCTTTCTACGCTTGCCCGTCTTTTTAACATCTATACTCTTCATAACTACTTCCGGTACTCGCCGCTAAGAATTTGCTCCCACCACGCTGCATTTGCCGTGTACCACTGTATCGTCTGCGCAATTCCAGTCTCAAAAGTGTACGTAGGCTTCCAGCCCAATTTTTCCAGCTTGGTAGGATCGATAGCGTAACGCTTGTCATGCCCCAACCGGTCTGCAACGAATTCAATTAAATCTTCAGACTTACCCAGAGTATGGATGATGGTCTTTACCACTTCCAGATTCGTGCGCTCATTATGGCCGCCTACGTTATACACTTCACCACTTACACCTTCGTGCAATACGAGATCAATCGCAGCACAGTGATCATAGACATGAAGCCAGTCACGAATATTTTTGCCATCGCCGTAAACGGGAACCTTCTGTCCATTCAGAACCTTAGAGATTGTTAGCGGAATCAGCTTCTCTGGGAAATGGTAAGGGCCGTAATTGTTAGAGCAGCGGGTAATATTCATCGGCAAGCCGAATGTTTCATGGTAAGACCGGACTAGCAGATCTGAAGCTGCTTTGCTTGCACTATAAGGGCTGTTCGGCTGCAAGGAAGTTTCCTCGGTAAAGAACACAGTCGGATCAAAATCCAGTTCACCGTAAACCTCATCCGTGGAGACATGAACAAATTTAGTCAGCTCTATCTTTCTGGAAGCATCTAACAACACTTGTGTCCCCATAACATTCGTACGAACGAATACAGCCGGATCGGTAATGGAGCGGTCCACATGACTTTCCGCAGCGAAATGCACCACATAATCGAATTTCTCTTGTTCAAAAAGAGCAAAGATTGCCTCCCGATCTGCAATATCTGCCTGTACGAAACGATAGTTCGCTTTGTTCTCGATTTGTCTATGCTTGGTCAGATCACCAGCATAGGTCAACAAATCCAGGTTAACTACATCGTAATCGGAATATTTATCAACCATGTAATGGACAAAGTTTCCGCCGATAAATCCGGCACCACCAGTAATCAGCAATTTTTTCTTACTCATTATCTACACCTCAGAACTCTCTATTAATAATCCCCTAGCCGCCATATGTGAAATTCAAATTCGCATCCTTCAACAAAGGAGCCTTCTCATCCTTAGCAGATAGTACAGGAACCACGTGTATTGGCCATTCAACACCAATGGCGGGGTCATTCCACAGAATACCACCATCACATTCGGGAGCATACAGCTCATCACATTTATATTGAACTTCAACATTCTCAGTAAGAGTCAGGAATCCATGTGCAAAACCCTTCGGGATCAGCAACTGCTTCTTGTTCTCCGCACTTAACTCAAGACCAAACCATTTACCGTATGTAGGACTGCCTTTTCTAATATCTACAGCTACATCGTAGATTACTCCACGTGTACAGCGGATAAGCTTCGTCTGCGCTTTAGGGTTCAATTGATAATGGAGCCCTCTAAGGGTTCCTTTTACAGCAGAATAGGATTGGTTATCTTGGACAAAAGTAATATCTATTCCTTGCTCCTTAAACTTCGCATCACTAAATGTTTCCATAAACCATCCGCGATGGTCGCCAAATACCGCAGGTTCAACGATAAAAACGCCAGGCAAAGCCGTTTCTGTTAATTTCATTTCTCTTCACACCTTCGAAACTTAATATTGGATCTTCCCGGTAGCCACCTTAATTAAATACTGGCCATACCCTGTTTTACTCAACTTCTGTCCGCAGTTCAATAAATGCTCTTTAGTGATCCAGCCATTAATATAGGCAATCTCTTCAAGAGCAGCAATCTTAATCCCTTGATGATCCTCGATGGTTCTAACAAAGTTAGTTGCATCCACAAGACTTTGATGAGTTCCCGTATCCAGCCACGTAAAACCGCGACCCAATAATTCAACATCCAGTTCACCTAGGTTGAGATAGGCTTCATTAATTGAGGTGATTTCAAGTTCGCCCCGAGAGGAGGGTTTAACATTCTTCGCAATCTCGACTACCCGGTTATCATAGAAGTACAGACCAGTAATAGCATAATTAGATTTAGGCTGTGCAGGCTTCTCTTCCACACTGAGCACCTTACCATCTTCATTAAACTCCACCACACCAAAACGCTCAGGATCTTGCACATGATACCCAAATACGGTCGCACCTTGCGCTTTGTCCGAAGCCCGTTTCAGCATTTTCCGGATACCGTTGCCATAATATATATTGTCGCCAAGAATCATAGCCACCGAGTCATTTCCAATAAAAGACTCACCCAAAAGAAAAGCCTGAGCTAACCCGTCAGGACTTGGTTGCACTATGTACTGTAAGGATATGCCGAACTGAGATCCATCCCCTAAGAGACTTTCGAATCTAGGCGTATCTTCTGGCGTGGAGATGATCAGGATATCATTAATTCCCGCCAGCATTAGAGTGGATAAAGGGTAGTAGATCATAGGTTTGTCGTAAATAGGTAACAGTTGTTTGCTGGTTACCATGGTTAATGGGTAGAGGCGGGTTCCGTTGCCTCCGGCTAGGATTATGCCTTTCAAAATGCTTCCTCCTTTTGATTTAGTAATTTTAATCAGTATTATATATATCTCTGGTATATACTTTTCCTATAACATCTGAAAGCTCACTTGACTGTCTATTTGACACTATAACATCAGCTAAATATTTAAACTCTTTTAAGTCCTTCACTACTCTTGAACCATAGAATAATTCATCCTTTAATACCGGTTCATATACCACAACTTCAATGCCTTTGCTTTTAATTCTTTTCATTATTCCCTGAATTGATGAAGCTCTGAAATTATCAGAGTCAGTTTTCATAGTAAGTCTATATATACCTACAATTTTAGGATTCTTTTCTATTATTTTTGATGCGATATAATCTTTTCGAGTTCTATTGGCATCTACAATCGCTCCTATAATGTTGTTAGGAACATCTTGATAATTTGCTTTTAATTGTTTTGTATCCTTTGGAAGACAATATCCCCCATACCCAAAAGAAGGATTGTTATAGTGATTTCCTATTCTAGGATCAAGTCCTACCCCCTCAATAATCTCTTTGGTATTCAAACCTCTTAATTCAGCATATGTGTCTAACTCGTTAAAGTAAGAAACTCGTAACGCCAAATAAGTATTAGAGAAAAGCTTAATTGCTTCAGCTTCTGTTGAATTAGTAAATAAGATTGGTATGTCTTTTTTTAAAGCGGCATCAATTAATAAATTTGCAAATCTTTCTGCTTTTTCTGACTTTTCTCCTACTATTACTCTTGAAGGATACAAATTATCGTATAGTGCCTTACCTTCACGTAAAAATTCAGGTGAAAATATAATATTTTGTGTATTAAATTTTATCTTGGCTTCTTCTGTGTACCCTACTGGAACAGTGGATTTAATCACCAAAGTTGCTTTTGGATTAATTCTTAATACTTTAGAGATAACACTCTCCACACTTTTTGTATCGAAATAATTTTTTTCCGGGTCATAATCTGTAGGTGTTGCAACAATAACAAATTCAGCATCTTTATATGCTTTATTTTCATCTAAAGTAGCTTCGAGATTCAAGCTTTTTGAAGATAGGAATTCTTCAATTTCTTTATCTGCTATTGGTGATTTCTTTTTTTTAATCATATCAACTCTGTCCTGAATTATATCAATTGCAATAACTTCATTATACTGAGCTAATAATACAGCATTTGAAAGTCCTACATAACCTGTGCCAGCAACTGTTATCTTCACGCTTTAACCACCTTTATAACATAATATACACTAGTAGGATTGGGATAGTCCTAACTCTGCTTTAAGAATCCCTTGCTTTTTCAATTGATTCCTTATGAGCAAATTCAAAAATAGTCAATATAATAGGTAAATAAATAATTCTTTGAATATCAGTATAAAATAACGTTAAGGAAACAAGTAAAAAATATGGACAGAGGGTGATAAGTTCAATACTTTTTAATTGTAATGCATTTTCTTTGTTATTCTTTAAAGTTCTGATAATTTTCCTTATTGTAAATACAAGAAATAAGCCTCCACAAAGTCCATAAATAGATAAAAATCCAATTATTCCAATATCAGAAGTGTTATAAGTTCCAAAAGGCCCATGATTTAAGAGAACATAATCTGGAGAAGATATATCTATAAATCCTCTACCAATTATTCCATTGCTAAATATTTGTCTAGAATAAAACAAAATTTCTTGGCTTCTTATAAGAGTACTACTAACTCTATCACCTGTCATAAATGAGGAGAAAAATTTAGATAAAGAATCATTAGCCATTAGAAATATAACGGGCACCAAGATTATATAGACAACTATGCTCATGCCTTGATTTCTTCTTTTAATGAATAAAACGGATATAGAGAAAGAAATCAGTAACGCAATTATATACATACGTGTTTGTGAAACCAAAAGAATATAGATTAATTCGATTAACAATAGTATCCATAATTTCGATTTATTTATACTAAACGCATTCCCAGTAACTATCTTAGAAAATAATAGCACGGAAGAAAACGCTATAAAATCCGCTGGACGTGCGATCCTCGGGTTAATACTTTTGGATAATACAACTAAATTTTCATCATTGAAGATTAGAAATGCATCTAACCCACTTTTAAAAAATAAGTATTGAACTATAAGCAAAATACTGTATATAGTACCAAACAAAATAATGCTATTTATCAGAAAATGATAGTTTTTTTTATCTTTCCAACAAAAATAAGATAAAAAATAAAACAACAATATAATATAGTAGAAGTAGCTAACTCTTAAAACACTCAAAATTGATTGATTGTAAATAAGCATGCTCATAATACTAATAACTATCGTTGAGAATAAAAAAATGACAATCGGCGTATTATAATACCTCGACACAGTATGGCGTGACATTTTTTCAAATAAAAACCATAAAACAAATGAAAAAAGGCACACGATTAAAGTTAGTTGCTTTGTGTGATACGATGTCAATGCGCTAATGAAGGTCGGCAATTTAATCAAGGAAAAGAAATTTGTTTCAATTAAAAGTAGGAAAATTACAATAAATTGATATATTTTTTTCATTGTTTCACCATATTCTCAGGTCTTTTTTGGGGCACTAATATATTTATTACTCTCTTTAGCTCACCAGAAATTAAAAGTATTCCTAAGTAAACCAATCCTATGAGCGTAATTTTTAAAACCAAAGTAAATAAGGGGGTACCCGATAATTTGAAATTCCCACTTGCAATATAAGTAATAAATACTGAAATCACAGTCCATCTAATTACAACTATGAATTCTCTTAAACTTTGCTTTAGTACTACGTTTATCAGTACATAAAAGGTTTGAAAAAAATTTATTATATAGGCAATGGTTATTCCAATACTAACATAAACTATTTCACCTTTTAGAACTCCAAATACTATACCACTAATAATTAATGTAGAAGATGCTAAACCTGAAAGAAATAAATACTTCGTGTTTCCTGAAGCTTGAAATATTGAACCACTCGCTGACATTATCATTTGAAAGCCAATCGACAAGGACATAATTTTGAAGGGAACAATACTTCCGCTCCATTGAGATCCGTACAACACTGTAATAATTTCAGTTGCACATGAAAAGCATACAATCGAAATGAATCCTCCTAATACAGCCAGTACTCTTACAACTTTAAGAAACTGTTTATAAATCATACTATAATTGTTCTGATAATCAGAGAGCACCGGGTGTAAAACTGGTGTAACAGCATTAGTTAAGTACTGTACTGGCATCAATACCAATTTATATGCCATATTATAATAACCCAAAGCCGCTTCACCGATAGATTTTCCAATTAGAAAGCTATCAAGATTTCTAGCAAAATAATTTATCAGGTTAAACAACATTTGATACATTGAATATTCTTTAATTTTTTCTAATGGTTTAGCATTAAATTCTAACTTAAATTTAACTTTGCTATAATACAAATTAAAAATGAATAAGAGCATTGCGTAAAAAATTGATTGATAGACTATTGAAAAATAGCCAACTTTAGATAGCGCACTAATTATTGCTATTGTTCCACTCAACAGAGTGGTTGAAATAGTAATAAAACCCATTAATTTGAATTCCTTTTTTTTCTGTAATACAGCTTGAGGTATAATATTCCATATACTAAACACAACAGAAAAAGTCAGTAAATGCCCTATTAAACGATAAACAGAATCATCATATATCAATACAATTAGTTCAGTAATCCCTATAAAAACTATACCAAATAGTAAACCCAGAATAATCATTATAAAAAAGAAATTGGAAATATCTCGATCAGATAAATCCCTTTTTTGAATTATTGCTGCTCCTATACCCATGTCTCCAATTACAAGAAAAAAATTTGTAAACACTGTAAGCACTGCCACTATTCCAAAATCCCTTGGACTGAGCACTCGAGATAAGATCATGGTTACAACAAACATGATTATGATATATAAATACTTAGAGATAATTGTTACTATTATTCCATTTCGAAGTTTTCCCACAGTATCAAATACCTTTCTCCCCATGACTTAATCCCATCAAATTCAAAAAAACTTTTGCTGAATGCCGTTGATGGTTTATTTTAAATAATTCCTTATCAAACTCCTTTTTTACTACTTTATTTGTTGATTGATCCTCATAGTGCAATACTTGTACTATAGGTGAATATATTATTTTCATGTTTTTTTTGTTGCAAAGATAGGTCAGAATATCTTCTTCAAAATACAAAAAAGTTTCCGAAAAAAAAGCCTCTTTTTCTCTAGACACGTACAATGGTGAAAATACAACACAAGCTCCATGAAGCACTACATTTTCTTGTTCGTATTTATACAAAATATCACTATCATTCATATTTCTTGAATTCTTAACCTTCCTATAAAATTGAAGTGATTTTTTCCCAACTATTCCTTTCATTATATATTTTAATCTATTTCTAATTATTTTATTTTCAAAGTCATCCCAAACCTTCAAATATTCTCTCAGTTCTTTACTAGATAACGGTTTGGCCCTTAAGGGACTTTGATGAAGACTCCTACTTAATGAAAGAATATCTGGTCCCATAACATAAAATTGCTTCTCGTTATATAATTGAATTATTTTCTCGACAAACAAAGATTGCTTTATCAATGTATCATTATTAAGTATTATAATGTAATTTGCCTGCAATTCCTCTTTGGCATAGCAATACCCTATATTATTGCCTTTTGCATACCCAATGTTATCTTTATTAATTATAGTGTGGATATTATCAAAAGCCTCAAAGCTTTTTTTAATAAATTCTCCCGAACCATCACTAGATCCATTATCAACAATAATAATATGAACATTTTCTCGTAAGATATTATCGATCAATGAGTTAATGCAATCTGATGTAGCCTTTTCATCTTTATAATGCAGTACTACAAAACATACCTTATCCATTTCAGTCTCCTATTGCCTCAAAAATTATTTAAGTAATTTAACCATTTGTAAATCATATATTAGATTCTCACATGCATATTTAATCATCTCTTTTTTGTAATCTTCTGCTGATATTTCTTTAAACCAATTAATAACATTATTAAAATCAAATATATTCTCATCTTCCAATACCTTATATTGATATTTGAAATCCTTAGGAAAAGATTTATCAGGGTTTGCTATCACGAAAGGTAACCCAAAAGCACAATATTCTTTATTTTTTATGGAGGTATCATATTTAGCGTTTCTCCTATAGTAACCTAAGCCTCCTAGTGCTACATGATAATTCCTTACTTCCGACTGAATATCTTCAACGTCTCTATATTTTTTAAAAATCACATTTTTTTCAATATTCAAATCAGAAGATAGTTTTCTTAGGTTATTGAGTTCCTTAGTCTCATTGCTAATGATATAAAGATAAATTTCTTTTTCTCCTTTATACGCAGCTAAACTTCGTAAAGCTCTATCATAACCATGCCAGTAATTAACATGAGCCAGAGCCATAACATTGAATTCCTTTCCAATCTTTTTCGGCTCTGCATATAAATGTTTTATAGAAGATATATCTATCGCATTGTTAAACTCAACCATTTTATGATCTAATACACAATCATTTTGTACGACTACTGGAATTCGATCTATGTACTTGTAAATAAACCTTTGAAAATAGAAATTTTCAGCAAAAGTAGCAATAATACTTTTAATTCTATTGACTTTATCAAAGGGGTACGTAGGTATTTCATATAATATTTCCCTTGAGTTATTTTTTTTAATTTTTTTAAAGATTAGCGACCAACCTGTTATATCTAAACCAAGTCTTCTAAAATAGAATAATTTAAAGTCGTACTTGCTTATTAACCGATCTATATAAGAACTCAACTCATATCTTGGTTTCAAAGTATATTTTGAGTAATTCTGAAGCTTGAAGGTTTCTAAAGTCATCATTTCTCCATTAGTGAAGTTACTAAACTCGCAGCTTCCATTCTCGCAAATTGTTAATAGATAAGTATCATATCCAAAATTCCTCAGAGAACTCATTTGCCCTAATATTTTGTTCCTATAACTTTCAAAATCATAAACAATATATATTGCATTTTTCATTTTTATGTTCCCTTTCAAAAGATTGATAGTAATATAGAAAATGACTACATTCTTATCATATTAGGAAAATAAATATCCTCTCCCTCTTTTTTGTTTTTATACCATTTCTCAGGTGCAATAACTATTTTTTCTTCATAATTTGACAAATAAGCACCAAACCAAGAAAATGAACTATTAGATATAATAAAATGTTTACATTTACTCATAATAGTTATTCCTTCATAGTCAGACGCGTCTTCAATATATGTTACTTCCTGACCAAATGAAAAAAGGGCTTTACATTTATTTATATCATCACTAAAAATATATATTTTAATATTATTCACTCGTTTTTTTATATAATCTATTCCCTTATAAAAGAACCCCTCAGAAAAAACATTCAAATTACTATTTAAATAGTCTTCACCACATCTAATACTGATTGCAACACTGTTAACCGACATTACTTCCTCAACGATATTTTGAGTTTTAATCAGAAAGTCTTTTTTAACCACCAATTCTTTCAGCAGTACATCTTTAACTGCATCAAAGTAAAAAGGACTTTGAAAATAACCATATACAAATAAATCCCCCCCCCCCTTATACTTTGGAGTGGGGTAATAAAAAGCATCAAAATTATAGAAAAATCCCCACTTAGCCATCAAATGAAACAGTAGAGTTCCCATTTTATTTTTCCGTCTGATTTTTTTGATCATAAACTGTACAATATGATAAATTCTCCTAGTTAAACCATACCTATATCTATCATTCAAAGGGACCATAGCCGCGCTAAAAATATGAACTTTATCATTTAGTTGGAATTTATTTAATGAAAATTCTCTTACTTTATAATTTCGATATCCTCTTAAATCTAAATAAATATCTGCATTATATATTTCTTGTAAATATCTTGCATATGCATATTGGAATAATTGATTTCCCAATCCACCCATAACTCGGATTATTATCTTTTTGTTCTCACTCACTGACCCTTTCATTTCATCATCACCTAGTTGAATTATACTTATTCATTCTCCCCTGTGCATAATCATGATATGCTTTATTTATCATTTTGATTTTCTGACATTTATTCTTATCAAAAAATATAATAAAAATAATCTGTTTTAAGCTTCCCAGGAACCTAAAAGAAAACCTTCTTAATCCTTTAAGATATTTATCTGAGTAATAAAGTCTATTTCTGAAAATATAATAGTTCCTCAATGTATTATGTTCCGAATATTGAAACCCAAATAAATTCCTAGTACCTTCACCTAAACTTTGATTCAAGAAAGAATTATTCAAAACAACTATCTTTAAGGCTAATGTGTTCAACTGCATGCAGTAATCATAATCTAATCTGTCAATAAAGTAGTTTTCATCAAACCCTGAAGTGTATAAGTATGATTTAAGATTGATTGCGCTACCTGAGGTAATAACCCATTTAACGTTATTAGACAAATTAGTGCCTAAACTTGCCATGGAATCTTTTTTTGATTTGTTAGATTTCCAATTTAAGAATATTATCTTCGGTGCTATAATACCAACATCTGTTAAATCGTTATTTGAAATAAACTCCATTAAAATATTTAAACTCGAATTTTCAAAAACACTGTCTTGATCCATAGTTATGATATAATCAAATCCATCTTTAATTGCTTTATTACATAAATCGTTTAATGCTTTTGCCATTCCCATATTGCTTCTCTGAGGCATATAATGATAAAATTTTTCATTTGAAAATGCCTCCGGAATTTTTGAATCTGGCTCCTCTGTATTATCATATATATATATCTTATTAATAAATTTTGAATACAATAGTATATTGTTTATATTTTCTTGGCTGGGATAATATAAAACAACTCCCAAACATAGCTCCATCTATTATCCCCTCACATTCATCCAAAAACACGATAAAATCATCTAAATACCAAAGATATTAATTCCCCTGAGCATCAGTTCTCAAAAACACCTTGTAAATTTTCATTCTAATACCATTTGGTAACACAGCTACCGCCCCTTGAGCTAAAGCTGACAAAAAAAAGTCTAAAAGTGAATAAAAACCTATTTTTCTAAGATGCCACTTAAAGAGAATAATGCATTTAAAATACGAAACGCCCCCTCGTCTTTTATACATATTTCTATTAGCACGCATATAAAGTAAAGGTTCATCAATATTGGCGCTTATCGCTCCATTCATAAGAATCCTTGCCCATAGATAGTAATCTTCAAATAGCTCAAAATGCTTATATCCCCCAGCTTGTAAGACTACTGATTTTTTGTACATTACAGCAGGATGGTTAAAGGGATTTCTTTTTTTTGCAAACTTAAGAATTGATTCGTGTGTTAATGGAAGTCTTTTTATTGATTTGACCTTATCAGTATTAACCTCAAATTCCATGATTGATGAACTCACTATTGAGAGTAATTCGTTTTCTTCAAACATTTTTATTTGTTTCTCACATCGATCTTTCTTAGAAATGTCATCCGTATCCATACGAGCTATAAGTTCATTCTTACAATAATTCATTCCTATATTTAAAGCTTCGCCCAGTCCTTTGTTTTCCCTTAACGGTATAGTTTTTAAACAAGGCTCGTTAGCAAACTCATTCAAAACCTGCTCAAGTGATGGTGTTAAAGTACCATCTTTAACTATAATTATTTCGTCCGGCTTAAGAGTCTGTTGCAGCATACTTTCTATACTTTCACGCAAATAACTGGGATTTTCTTTATAATATAAAGACATTAGTACAGAATACTTTGTATTTTTCATAGCACGTACTCCAATTATTAGTTACTTTTATTAATTGAACTTTCAAATTCCTCAACATCAACCATGTAATCTCCTGTCAATTCATAATCATAAACTAATGAACCAAATAGTTTTCTAAGAATTCCGAATTCAGGAATAATAATCAAAATATTAGCTAAACTCCTCGAAAATCTTACTTGTTTATGATTATTTGATGCGATATGCTTAACAAGCACTTGAATATCAACGTATTCCTTATTTTGGGGATGAAAGACACCAGCTTCTTTTCTATCTACTATTCCCCTAATAAACTCACATAAGTTATCTATATAAAGCATACTTCTTTTATTATTAAGTTCAGGGAATAGCGGAGACCAAAGCACTAATCTTTTTAATTTCGAGTAATTCCCAGGACAATCTGGTCCATAAATAATAGGAGGCCTAATGACTGTTACTCTGAAATTCTCTCCTTCCATTTTTCTAATTTCATTCTCAGCTTGAAACTTTGATTTTCCATATAAAGTATTTGGTCTCTCTACAGTTTGTTTATCAATTACCACCACATTTTTAGTGCTTCCCTCCACTCCAAAAACTGCCATTGTACTTAGGAATACAAATTGGCTAACCCCATCTTTTTTTGCTTTTTTAGAAAGTTCAACTGTCAAATCTCTATTAACTTTGTAATATGATTCGCTCATTGCTTGCTTTTCTTTTTTATGCACTAGTGCAGCCGTATGAAATAGAACATCATAATCAGAAAACTTATGTTTCTTCCATTCATCGTCTCTAACAGATATAAAATCCACTTCATATTCTTTTGGCCACTGTTTTAACCAAGCTGCAAATTTCTTCCCTATATAACCATTTTGACCTGTTACAAGTATTTTCATATAGGATCTCCGAATCATTGAATCTATTTATTTATAATGTTCTAAGATTGCTTGTTACCTTCGATAATTCCCTCTCTCTTAACAACATTGTATATCGTCTTAAAAAAAACTAGAAAATCAAAAGATAAAGATAAAAGATTTAGATATTCACCATCAAACTTAGCCTTCTCTTCAATAGGCAGTTCATCTCGGCCATTGATTTGCGCCCAACCAGTTAGTCCAGGTTTTATATTATTTGCTTTATATTTATCACGTTCAGCTATAAGATCATACTGATTCCACAATGCAGGACGCGGACCAACAATACTCATTTCGCCTTTAAGTATATTTATAATCTGAGGAAGTTCATCCAAGCTTGTTTTCCTAAGAAATTTGCCGACTGAAGTGATGAAAAAGTCAGGATCTTGCAGCAAATGAGTAGGCATATCACTTGGTGTATCCGTACGCATGGTTCTAAACTTCAAAATATAAAATTCACTCTTATTCTTCCCTAGCCGCTTTTGTTTGAATAGTACTGGCCCTTTTGAAGTGAACTTGATTACCACTGCAATTATCAAGAAAAAAGGCCATAATAGGAGTATTCCGATTAGAGCCATCATAAAATCTACGAGTTGTTTTATTACGATATAAGGTCTCATTTGTTCACCTAACCCTTAAGAACTCTTCACTATGCACTCCCATCACTTATCCGATGAAGTGATGGGAGATACTCAGTAATTAATCAAAGGTAACTCTTGTGACTTATCCCCCAAGCTTTGACAATCCTTGCTGCACTGACGCATTAAATGCTTTTCTATACTCAGCGATGATCGCTGTGCTATAGCCATTATTGTTTAGTTTTTGTTCAGCGTCAGCAACTATACTATTAAAACTGGATGTAAATGAGGCGAGTTGTTCCTTGCCTTTGGCAATTAGTGCATTCCTTGTGGCATCATCTGTTGCTGCCAAATATTCAAAAGCAAGACCGCCAAGTGAGGATTGGGCTTCGGATTTCAATGCATTCAACTTGTCTTCAGTTTCACTGGTGATAGCCTCATAAGATACCTTACCATTGGAAGATCCACCGCCTGTGGCTCCTCCCGCAGCACCAGGTGCAGCCGAAGCAGCTGGTGTGGATGTCGCATTTGGCATAGTAGTGGCTACAGGGGTTGCTGTTGCTCCAGGATTGCCTTGGCCTGTTCCATTAGCACTCCCAGCCGATTGCTTTTGATAAGTTTTGGAAGCAGCTGTGATCGTCTTATTTTTCTGATCCCAGCTAATGGAATTACCTACAGATTCCGATAAAAAGCGAAGAGGGACATATAACGATCCATTCAGTAAATAGCTGCCTTGACCGGATGGAACCGCCTTAGCTGAACCACTAAATACATAGCTGGCTTTTACTTTACCTAATACGATGTTTTTGCCCGTAGTAACTGCACTGCTTCCGTTCCCGGCATTCATTAAGTACTCCTTGATCACTACCAATTCCGAGCTGCTTGGTTCAGCCACTGTAACTTTTACATTCTTGGCGTCCCAACTCACGCTCTTTTGCAAGGCATACGACATGAAACGCAGAGGTACATACGTAGTATTGTTATGCATGAATACATATTGTCCGGGAGGCGGCTGTATTGTGACTCCGTCAAAGACCATCTTCACATCCATAGTGGGAACTTTGATCGAATCACTGATTGTAGATGCTGATGCGGACAATGGCGCCGATGCTGTTAATGGTGCAATTCCTACCAGCATAAGCAGCAGCAACGCCGCCGCTGGAAATTTCGCTTTAGACACGATTATTCACTTCCTTTTTCTTGAGCTTTTGCTTTTTCTTCTTCAGCTAAAACTTGGTCACGTGACTTTCCTTGGCTCAGACCATATTTCTTAGCGACCTGTACCAGCTCGTTATATTGTTCTTCTGAAACTTTACCAAGAATGATGCTGCGTGCTTCACGTTTCTCTTCGTTAGTCAGTCCACCAGCGGCTAATTCTTGAAGCTTTTTGATATCTGATACACTCAGTTGTTGTGCCACTATAGCTGCAACGTCAGCTTTATCTTTTATCGATACACTGCCTTGAACTTCCTTCGCCTTGTCTGGTGAAATATGAGCTATTCCATCCTTACCCTCTGGTGTTGGGGCTGGGCTGCTTGCAGGCTTATTAGTACTAGCAGCCGCTTGCTCTCCATTATCCGCTTTTTTATCACCGGCACCATCTGAGGCCGGAGTACTCGAAGGTGATACCGCGGATGTTGGCTCCACTTTGGATCCTGGCGCTGCTGAAGCCGTTGGTTCCGCAGTCGGATCACCCGCAGCTACAGGAGGTTCAACAACTTCTCCTTGGGTTACATTACTGGTAGTCTCGTCTGCTTCTACATCGAAGCCGTCAGCCATTGAATTCATTAGCTTATCTACTGCATAGTTGGCTGCGAACAGGCCCGCAACTCCTAACACGACAATCACCGACAGCGTCCAGAACAATACTTTCTTCCATCTTTTGTTGAACACTTCAGGTACCTCCATAGGATTGAATTAGCTAATCGCAGCTTGAGCTACCGGCTGCATCGGTACAATCTGGTTAATGACTTCACGAATAGCGTCTCCGTCTTCGGACAGTACACGTTCCAAGCGTTTGAACTCCAACTCCAGCTGATTCTGGCTGAGGACGTTGGGTCTGCCAATGAAGATCCGGTTATGCTGGGTGGAACCCAGATTCTCCTCGGCTGTCAACAGTTCTTCATACAGCTTCTCGCCTTCCCGTATTCCGGAGAAGGTAATCTCAATATCCTTATAAGGCTCATAGCCGGACAAGGTAATCAGGTCTTCCGCCAGTGTCAGAATCCTCACAGGTTGGCCCATATCCAGGACAAAGACTTCTCCGCCATTCGCAAATGATCCAGACTGTATGACCAGTTGTACCGCTTCCGGAATTGTCATAAAATAACGTACCATCTCGGGATGGGTCACGGTAACCGGTCCGCCCGCAGCGATCTGCTGCTTGAAAGCTGGAATGACGCTGCCCCGGCTGCCCAAGACATTGCCGAAACGTACTGCTGAGAATTTGGTTGGGCTGGATGTGTTGAGGCTCTGCACATACATTTCTGCGATACGTTTGGTCGCTCCCATCACGCTGGTTGGGTTAACGGCTTTGTCCGAGGAGATTAACACGAACCGTTCCGCTCCATATTTGTCAGCACAGTCAGCAACATTACGGGTCCCGAAGACATTGTTCTTAATGGCCTCGGAAGGATTGCGTTCCATCAGAGGAACGTGTTTATGCGCTGCCGCATGAAAGACTACCTGCGGGCTATGACTCTGGAATACTTCCATCATCCGCGTGCGGTCCTGAACATCCGCAATTACGGTAACAATGTTCAGATCCGGGAAGCTCTTCCGTAGTTCCATCTCGATCGTGTAAATACTGTTTTCACCGTGTCCGAGTATTAACAGCTTGTCTGGTGCAAAAGGGGAGATCTGACGGCATAGCTCTGAGCCAATCGAGCCTCCGGCTCCGGTGACTAATACCGTCTTGTTATGTACATACCCGAGAATGCTGTTCATGTCAGCCACAATCGGTTCGCGTCCGAGCAAATCTTCTACGCTGACATCACGCAGCTTTTTTACCGAAATTTTGCCGGCAATCAAGTCATTAAGTGCAGGAATAATCTTCAGCTTGGCCCCGGTGGCCTTCGCCAGGTTAATAATCTCGGAGATTTCCGTTCTGGATACAGAAGGCATAGCGATAATAATCTCATGAATTTCGAGTTCCTTCACAAGCCGGGGAATATCATAACGGTTGCCGAGAACGGGTACCCCCAAGATAGACAGATGGTATTTATCTGCACTGTCATCAATGAAGCCGACAATTCGCGTATGGGCAAATGAAGGACCCATCATTTCCCGGGCGATCAGTATTCCGCAGTCACCGGCACCCACAATCAGGGTATGAGTCTCTGTATCCTTGGAGTTAATTCGATCATTGCGGAAAATTCTCCAGCAGAAGCGGACTCCGCCCACCAGGAGCAGGATCGTTTCCATCGCGCGTACCTCAATACTGAGAGGGACCCGTTCCGGCAAAATGATAAATGCCGCCACAAAAGAAAGAACAGCTCCTACAACGATCGCTTTGAATACAGAAATGATCTCATCAATGCTGGCATACTGCCATAATCTGCGGTACAAGCCAAAATAGATCAGACTGCCTCCAAAGGTTACTGTCGCAATAAGACCGAACACCAGCATCTGAAGCGTATATTCGTCAGGTATGCCCTTGGAAAACCGGAACATATAAGAAGTCACGATACTGAACCAGATGATCGCAAGGTCAATGAGGAATAATAAATAAACTCTGGTTTTCGCTGTCATTTTCAGTGCCTCCAAAAATAACATTTTTCTCTAAACAACTTAATTCCCGTAGTAGTAGTAATAATAACCTTCACTGGCTTTGCGCTTCACATTGTTCAGTACAACCCCTAGCATCTTCGCACCAACTCGGTCAAGGTTAGCCTTGGCCTTGGCTGCGATATCCCGCTTCACTTTGCCATAGCTGACCACCATAATGACTCCGTCACTTTTGGAGGCGATAATTTGTGCATCTGTGACAGCCAAAAGGGGCGGAGTATCGAACAAAATCATATCGTAGCGCTGACGAAGCTCCTGCAGCACAGCACTCATCCGGTTGGAGGCCATCATTTCTGCCGGATTTGGGGGAATTGGACCTGAAGTCATGATGGAGAGATTAGCTACACCTGAATCCTGAACGACATCCTCCAGATCAGCCTGCTGCGACAGCAGCGAAGACAGTCCAGCACGGTTGCTTAACGAAAATGTTTTATGAGCTGTAGGCTTGCGCAAATCCCCATCAATCAGCAAAACTTTTTTGTCCGCTTGGGCATAAGCTGCCGCAAGGTTGGCTGTAACCGTAGACTTTCCTTCTTCAGGGCCGGAGGAGGTAACCATAATGATCTGGATCTGCTCGTCTACGGAAGAGAAATCAATGTTCGTCCGCAGAGCGCGAAAAGCTTCCGATACAGGCGAACGCGGATTGGTCACGGTAATGAGATGGCGTTGTTTACTTGGCTGCTGTGACATGTTCGAGTTCTCCTGCCTTTCTGGTCAGCTTCTGGGCCTGTAATTCTGTGGACTTCGTTTCCTCTTGCCCCAGTCTGGTGATCATGGCGATCGTAGGCAGACCCAGATATTTCTCAATATCCTCTTCGGTCTTCAAGGTGTCATCCAGATATTCCAACAGGAAGGCGATGCCCAGGCCAATCATCAATGAAACGATAAAAGCAATTGCCAGGTTCATTACAACGTTAGGCTCAACAGGTCCCGGTGCAACCGGCGGATCAACCTTAGCCTCATTCAGGATGGATACGTTCTGCACATTGAACAGGGAAGGAATCTCCTGCTTGAACACAAGTGAAATGGCATTCACAATTTCTGCAGCTTTCTGGTACGAATTATCTCGAACGACAAGTGTCATCACCTGCGTATTATTTACGGAACTCACATTAACCTTCTTGAGCAGGTCCTCCGCAGTAAGATTGAATTGCGGATAGTTTTTGGCTACGACATCTAGAATAGCGGGTGTCTTGATAATTTCCTTGTACGTATTAATTAACTGAATATTGGTATTAATCTGATTAAGGTCAAGCTGTGCCACAGTAGACTGAGTAGGCGTCTGATTAACGATAATCTTGGTAGAGGCTTCATACACCGGATTCTTAATATATAGGCTGTATACTCCGGCAAGAATACAAACCACAACCACAATGCTTACAATCATCCACAGTCTCTTCCTGACGATCTGGAAATAATCGCGAAGATCCAATTCTTGTGCTGACAAGTGAATTTCCCTCCAAGCTGTTTCTGTAATATTCATCCTATATACAATGAACTCGTGAATCTAGAATATGAGTTCGCAAGTTCAAGGTATATAAGCTAAAAAAGTGCCTCCTCTCACCGAAACGAGAGGAGGCTCTCCACTTGCTTATAATAAAAGCTTTTACTTGAAGTTGATGGTACGGTAGATGATTACAGCTGCTTCTGCACGGGTAGCCGTGTTGTTCGGGTTGAACTTGCCGGCATTGCCGATAACCAGGTTATGGCTGGCTGCAAAGGCTACGCCATCCTTCAGGGAAGCAGCGATCTTCGCAGCATCCGCGAATTTAGTCAATGACGAAGCATCTCCTGCAGTAGCTTGCGGGTTAACAGTCTTGACCGCACGGGCAATCATCGTGGCCATTTCAGCACGGGTGATGGTTGCGTTCGGATCGAACTGGGAAGCGCTGCGGCCAGTCACGATGCCCTTCTCAGCAGCAACAGCTACATAAGGAGCGTACCAGGCTGTGGAGGCAACATCGCCGAAGCTTTCAGTAGCTGTGCTGTTCTCCAGGTTCAGCGCACGGATCAGCATCTTGGAGAATTCAGCGCGGGTAACATTGCTCTTCGGAGCGAACTTGCTTGCGCCAACACCTTCAATTGCGCCTTTAGCGGCTACAACTTGAATTTGTCTTCCAGCCCATGCTTGTACGCTTGCAACGTCGTTGAAGTTCACTTTGTTCTCAACTACTGCATAAGTCGAGAAGGTATCGCGTGGCTCAACGATATAATCACCGTCAACTACGCCGCCATGGAATTCGAGGGCTTTGTAGACCACCTTGGACACGGAGAGCAATTCCTTGTCAAGGCCAGTTGTATTGGCCAAAGGAAGCTTAATGGTCAATGGCTGTTTGAAGGTTGCTGTCTTCACGCCGCCTACTGTCAGATCGAAAGAGTACACTTTCGAAGCCAGCTTCAGGCTGGTCAGGGAAGTCACTGTTGTGTCAGCTTCATTCGTAACGGTCAGTGTTACTGCATCACTGAACTGGGATACCGGAATAGTAACTGTAAGGCCGTTGAAGGTTACTGCGATATTAGCAATACCTTTTGCCTTAGCGGCTTCAATGATCGCTTTGGACAGTGGAACTTCTACTACCTTAGCGTTTACAGTGCCCAAGTTCAGGGTAAGGGTAAGGCCAGTCTTTCCAGGGTTCGCTGCCAGCAATGCATCAAAAGCCTTGATCACATCAGCATCAACCAGCTTCAGGGTTGCTTTGTCGCCGACAATGCTAACCAATTTGGAGACATCGTAGAATCCAGGAGTAGCAGTTGGATTAGTGACTACTGCAGCTGTTCCGCCACCACCGCCACTGCCACTGCCACTGCCACCACCTGGGTTAGTAGTAGTCAACGGATAAGCGCGAAGATAGGCCAAAGCAAGTGATTGAGCTGCTTTTCTGGCAGATTTAATTTCTGTATTTACATTATCAAGGGTAAGCACGAGGTCATCAGCAGTAATACCCAGATTGTAAACTGCTTGACTTACTGTCAACGCGCCAGTACCGATTCTATGGTCGAGAACCTTGTAGACAGCGTCCTTCACCAGAGTTTTCTGTGAAGCAGGATCAGAAACAATGTTGACCAGGTCCGCACCGGATTTGCTAGCCAGCATATTGCGAAGCTCTGCTTCCACGCCGTTAGAAGCGAAGAAGAAATCCAGAATGTCGTCAAAGCTAAGGTTTGGAACGTTGGCCTGGGTTGCAATTGTATTGAACAAAGCAACATTATCCTTATCAAAACGAATGTCTTTCAGCACATTGATATCATTTGCGTATACATCGTATACTACGCTGGAAACGCTCTGGAACAATTTCAAGGAAGTAGCTTTTTCTGGATCAGTCAGTTTAATATCCTTAAGAACCGGCTCGAAAATTTTCTCGAACTTCGTTTGACTAAGTAAAGCAACTTCATCTGAATAGTTCTTCAAATAGGTTACTTCTGTTGCGGTCAAGTTTTTGTAAATAGCGGTAATCTTGTCCTTAACGGCCTGATGGCCAACTTCAGCCGCTGCAGCGGTTCCAACCAGTCCCAGATGTTGAGCCAGACCAGTACTGCTGAACGGAAAACCTGCAAAGGATGCTGCTGTCATGCTTGCTGCTAGTGTTGATACTGCCAACTTTTTCTTCAAAGACACTTTTCATCCACCTCTTTGTATGTATTTTATTTCTAGTTCTACTGCTAGCATAGATAGAGCCGAAACCCTATGACTACACTACTCTGATAAAAAATAACATTAAACCAGTAATACCCATTCTACCATCAATAGAACGCGAGGTCACCCTTTACGAGAAAAAAATCCGAACAATCTATGAAGTTTGCTGTGGGATTGTAGATAATCTGCTCGAATAATCTCCTCATTGCCAATGATTTTTAGCGCATTTTGACGAAAAAAGTCGGATACTGTCGCTCCTAATTCTTTGGTCAAAACCCCGTAGGCCTCACTCAGACCAAAAGGACGATGCTGATTGTCATGGGCGTCCGAGGCAATCACATGTACAGCATTCCTCCGGCACAGGTCCAGCGACAGCTTCTGCAGCTTGCTTCCGAACGTTCCGGCCAGGCTCTGGGCAGTAAGCTGGCCCAGTGCGCCAAGCTCTATTAATCTTGTTAACTTGGAAGGATCGGCAGCTACCTCCGCATTGCGCTCCGGATGGGCAATTACTGGTACGAAGCCTTGAATCAGCAGTTCATGGCAGGTCTCCTCCATCGAACGCGGTACCCGCGAAGAAGGCATTTCCAGCAAAATATAGCGTGAACCTGCTAGCGTCAGAAGCTGGCCCTGCTCCAGATCATTCAGCAGATCACTATAGATGCGGATTTCCTGGCCGGGAAGCACCTGCAGCAGAACACCGGCCTGCCGGAGCCTCTGATTCAGCTGTTCCACAGCTGGTCCTATATTCGGAGCGGGGTTCACATATACTCCGTTGGCATGATGAGGCGTGGCGACAACAGTGGATATTCCATCCTTCCCGGCAGCCTGCGCCATGGCGAGAGCCGCATCCCAATCGGCAGCCCCGTCGTCCATGAAGGGTAGAATGTGGCTATGGATATCTATCATATGCTTTTTATCGGTCCCTCTCTTACGTATATTTATAGATTTTCTAAAAAAAATACAACCATTTCGCTAGGAAATGATTGCTAAATTTTAAAATAGTATTCCCGCTAGGCTTCCAGTTCGAACAGCTTCCGGGTGATCCGGGCAAGGTTCCTGTCAATCTCTTGGATCTCCTCATTCCGGCATACCCGGTTACGCTGATCAAGCAGACGGTCAATAGTGACACGCAAGCTCACAATCTCCTGCTCGACCGCATCGGACTTGTAGAGACGCAGCATTTCGGCAAGCGAATGCTTGTGCTGATAGACCAGCTTGCTGCCCAGCGGCGTAACCTCAGAGACTCTGCGGACCGAGCCGTTCTCGTATACATACACCATGGTGAAGCCTTGATATATTCGATTTACCGTTCCGGTTCCCTTGTAGGTGACGAACAGCTTGCGGATTGCGTTATTCAGATGCGGGTTCACAATTCGGCAGGACAAGGCGCATACATAGATGCTCCCTCTTTGCTGGAAGGACAAATGAACCTCCTCGCCCCCAGCTTCCTCCAGGACGATTTCCTGTTCCCCGCCGCCCAGAATCTTCACCCGGTGGCTGATGAAGCAGGTATCGGCCGTAAGCAGAAACTGTTTCATTTGAAATTCCGTCATTTGCAAAGTCGCCTTCACATATTCTGTTGCCAATCTCTGAGCCATGACCATCCCTCAATTCTTTGTAACAGCCTTTAGCATGATTATACAATGAAGAGCAGCAGGTTTTCTCATCAGGGGGAACAGGATATAGGCCGATAATTCATCTTATAACGGGAGAAAAGGATAAGAGCCGCGGAATACATATGTATTCCTCACTATTCTGTGAGTAATGCGCGCTGATCCTATGGAATACGCATCACAAGGTTACCATTCAAGCTTCGGAAGGATCTTCCGGCTGCGCTTCATTTCCAGCATCTTCAATCTCCGGCTCCATAGCCGGCTCCTCTTCGGATGCCTGATTATAACGCTCAATCAGCTCCCATAGTTCATCCCTGCCGAGACCGATCTCAGAGGAAAAGGAAATGAAGTTATCGCCCGGCAGCACGCCCAGCTCCTGCTTCATAATCTTGATGTGCTTCGGCCAGCGGGTTTTGGGAATCTTGTCTGCTTTGGTAGCCACAACACACAGGGGCAGATCGTAATGCTTCAGCCAGTCAAACATCATCTTGTCATTGCCCGTAGGCGGGTGGCGGAGATCCACAATGAGCAGGACCAGCTTCAGAGTGTCGCGCTCGGCCAGATATTTCTCAACCATTTTGCCCCAGGAGGCGCGCTGGGTTTTGGATACCTTTGCATAGCCATAGCCGGGGAAGTCGACAAAATACATACTTTCGTTGACCCGGTAATAGTTCATATGCTGCGTCTTGCCCGGTGTAGAACTGGTGCGGGCCAGATTTTTACGGTTAATCATCCGGTTGATCAGAGAAGACTTCCCGACGTTGGAGCGCCCTGCCAGAGCAATCTCGGGCAAGGCGTCAACAGGGTATTGATCAGGGCCTACGGCACTGATGATAAATTCGGCATTGTTAACTTTCATAGGACTTCCTTTCTAATGCACACTACTTGGCGCTTCACTGCTGATTTCATTATGGTGTTCGACCAGCGCATGCTTCAGCACCTGATCCATATGGGAGACCGGCACGAACTCCACATCGCTGCGGACGCTTTCCGGGATGTCCTTCAAGTCGCGCTCGTTGTCCTTTGGCAGCAGGATTTTTTTGTACCCGGCCCGGTGGGCGGCAAGCGACTTCTCCTTCAGTCCGCCAATCGGCAGGACCCGGCCGCGCAGCGTAATCTCGCCGGTCATCGCCACATCCTTCGATACATAACGTTTCGTAAGCGCAGAGATTAGCGCGGTAGCAATCGTAATCCCTGCGGACGGACCGTCCTTGGGAATGGCGCCTTCGGGGATGTGGATGTGAATATCGTTCTTTTCATAAAAATCGGGTGCCAGCCCCAGCTCCTCGGCCTTCGAACGGGTATAGCTGAAGGCAGCCTGCGCTGATTCCTTCATCACATCGCCCAGTTGTCCCGTCAGGGTCAGCTTGCCGGTTCCCTGGACCACCGTCACTTCGATGAGCAGCGTATCGCCGCCCACTTCCGTCCAGGCCAGTCCGGTAACCGTGCCGATCTGATCCTCTAGCTCCGCCATTCCGTAGCGGTACTTCGAAGCGCCCAGGTAATCTTTGACCTCAGAAGGAAGAATGCTTACCTGCTCCTTCTCGCCAGATACGATAATCTTAGCGGCCTTACGGCACAGCGCAGCGATCTGCTGTTCCAGATTGCGCACCCCGGATTCCCGGGTATACTCGCGGACAATCTTCAGCAGAGTATCGTCTTCAATGGACAGCTGCGTGTCCTCCAGACCGTGGTTCTTACGCTGCTTCGGCAGCAGGTAGCGGCTGGCAATCTGCAGCTTCTCCAGCTCAGTATAGCCGGGAATGAACAGCATCTCCATCCGGTCCAGCAGCGGACGCGGAATGTTATGCACGGTATTGGCCGTCGTCACGAACATGACGTTCGAGAGGTCAAACGGCAGCTCGACAAAATGGTCGCTGAACGTGTTGTTCTGTTCAGGGTCCAGCACTTCCAGCAGCGCAGCCGACGGGTCGCCGCGGAAATCCGCAGCCATCTTGTCGATCTCATCCAGCAGGAATACCGGATTGATGCTGCCTGCAGTCTTCATGCCCTGAATGATCCGGCCCGGCATCGCACCGACATAGGTGCGGCGGTGGCCGCGGATCTCGGCTTCGTCACGCACGCCGCCCAGCGAAATGCGCACGAACTTGCGGTTCAGCGAACGGGCGATGGAGCGCGCGAGCGAGGTTTTGCCGACACCCGGAGGGCCTACCAGACAGAGAATCGGCCCCTTCAGCTTCTTGACCAGCTTCTGCACCGCAAGATACTCCAGCACACGCTCCTTGGGCTTCTCCAGACCATAATGATCCGCATCCAGCACCTGCTCTGCCTTCAGGATATCCAGGTCATCCTCCGTGGACTCGGTCCACGGCAGACTCAGCAGCATATCGACATAATTGCGGATCACACCGCCCTCAGCCGAGCTTGCGGGCATTTTTTCGAGCCGGTCGATCTCTTTCTCAATCTTTTCCTTTACGCGTTCAGGCAGGTCTTTCTCTTCCATCAGGCTGCGCAGCTCATCGGCTTCGCCGGCCCGGCCTTCCTTGTCGCCAAGCTCCTTCTGGATTGCTTTCATCTGCTCACGGAGATAATACTCTTTCTGCGTCTTCTCCATCTGCTTCTTCACCCGCTGGTTGATCTTGCGTTCGAGTTCCAGCACCTCACGCTCATTGTTGAGGATATCCAGCAGCTTCTCCAGACGTTTGCTGACATCGATCGTCTCCAGGATCTCCTGCTTATCCTTGATCTTCAGCGCCAAATGGCTCGTAATGACGTCGGCCAGCCGGCCCGGCTCTTCGATATCGGATACGGCGGCGAGCGTCTCGGGAGTGACTTTTTTGGAGAGGGTGATGTAATGCTCAAACTGGTTCAGCACGGTGCGCATCAAGGCATCGCTCTGCTGGTCCACATCCTCCTCCTCAGGCAGCACACGCGCCATTACCTCGTAATACTCCTCGTTGTCCGTATAGTTAATAATTTCGGCCCGTTCCACGCCCTCCACAAGCACACGGATCGTGCCGTTGGGAAGCTTGAGCATCTGCCGCACATTGGCGACCGTGCCGACCCGGAAAATATCTTCTTGTCCCGGCTCCTCGATATTCACTTCCGACTGGGAGCAGAGGAGAATCAGGTTATCTTCAACCATAGCTTTTTCCAGCGCCCGAACTGACTTCTCGCGTCCCACATCCAGGTGAAGAACCATGCTGGGATATACAAGAAGACCTCTAAGCGGCAATAAAGGAAAACGACGACCTTTGGATTTGCTTTGTATCATCGCTTTCGCACCTCCCATGGTTCTCAAGTAGTGTCATATGCTTCATTCTAACAAAAGCGGCTTCAAAACACCAACAGGCCAAGCCTCCTGCAGCTTCCAGTTCATATAATCCGCTCTGCCAGACCTGTTTTATTATTCGCTGCTTGTTCCCGGAATATGTCTGCACGATCTCAATGCAAAAAACAGGCCTCCGCTACACAACCAGATTGTGTAGCGGAAGCCTGCCGGGATATTACAGCTGCTGTTCATAGAATGAAACCTCGAACAGCTGATTGCTTAGTATTTTCAAGCTCGAGTCATCCCTTTGCGCTGTCGCCGCTGGCATCCGCCTTCAGCAGCGAAGGAGCTGCCGAGAAGGTCTCGCCTGAAACGGCCGGCAGACGCACATCCGCAGTTTCAGCGCCGAACAGATGACGGAATACTTCCTCTACCGTTTCCATCGGGATCACCCGCAGCGGCCCCAGATCAGCGAACAACGACTGCCAGTTTTCTTTGGGAATCAGAACGGTGGTGGCTCCGGCCTGAAAAGCAGCTTCAACTTTGGCAATAACGCCGCCTACCGGCTTCACCCGCCCGTGGATGCCGATTTCTCCGGTTATGGCTACGGTGTTATCCACCGGCAGCTGCCGGATGGCAGAGACAATGGCCACCGCCATTGCGACCCCGGCGGAAGGGCCGTCTATCGGTGTTCCCCCCGGAAAATTCACATGCAGATCATAGCGGTCCGGCTCCAGATTCATGGTCCGGAGGACTGTCAGCACATTTTCGAGCGAGCCTTTGGCCATGCTCTTGCGCCGGATCGTCCGCGAGCCGCCGCGGGTTTCTTCTTCGTCCACCACACCGGTCACATTAAGCCTTCCCTGCCCGCTTTTGGCGGGTGCGGCTGAAACCTCAATCTCAAGCAGCGTACCCATGCCCGGACCATATACGGCAAGTCCATTGACCAGGCCAATTTGCGGTGAAGACGGAATCTTGCGTTCAGTGCGCATGGGCAGCTGGCTGCTGCTGGCTACCCACTCGACTTCGGCTGCACTCAGGGTATCCCGTCCTTCAGTTAATGCAAGCCCTGCCGCCAATTGGATCATGTTGACCGCCTCGCGGCCATTGGTGGCGTATTGCTGTACCACTTCAATGGCTTCGGGACTGGGCTTCAGCCCGATCTTCTGGACCGCATCGCGTCCGATGACGGCAATCTCCTCCGGCAGCAGCGGCCGGAAATAGATTTCCATACAGCGGGAACGCAGTGCCGGTGAAATTTCTTCCGGTGAACGCGTGGTGGCACCCACCAGCCGGAAATCGGCCGGCAGGCCATTTTGAAAAATATCATGGATATACGCAGGCGTATTGCTGTCCTCGGAGTTGTAATACGCACTCTCCAGCAGCACCTTTCGGTCCTCCAGCACCTTCAGCAGCTTGTTCATCTGAATCGGGTGGAGCTCCCCAATCTCGTCCAGGAAAAGGATGCCGCCATGCGCCTTGGTAACGGCCCCCGGCTTCGGCTGCGGCACACCAGCCACGCCCATAGCCCCTGCTCCCTGATAGATCGGGTCATGCACCGAGCCAATCAGCGGATCGGCAATGCCGCGTTCGTCAAAACGTGCGGTGGTGGCATCAATCTCCGTAAATTTGGCATCGCTTTTAAAGGGAGATAGCGCATTTTTTTTGGCCTCCTCCATTACCACGCGCGCCGCCGCCGTCTTGCCGACGCCAGGCGGCCCATAAATAATGACATGCTGCGGGTTGGCACTGCACAGTGCCGCCTTCAGGGCGCGCAGCCCGTCCTTTTGCCCCACGATATCTCCAATGGAGGCCGGACGCGTCTTCTCAGACAGCGGCTTGGTCAGGGAGATCATCCGCATTTTGCGCAGCTTGTCCAGCTCCTTGCGCGACTCCCGGTCCACCGCCGTTTTATTGGTCTTCTGTCCCCGCAGCAGATTCCAAAAATAAACGCCGATGACCAGGGCGAAAAAGAGCTGCACGATCATCAGCAATATACTTAATTCCATAGGTCATCCTCCTGTTCGCTTCAGTCTACCTGTCCTGTATTTGGCTACTACTAGGTAGTATAGCCTTTTCGGTCATTCATAAACGCCTGCATACAGAATTATGCACGCGGAAATACTTAGCAGACAGAAGGTCATAGATACGAGTGAGCTGAATCAGGCGGATACACCTCTATTCTAGGGGGCTGTCCGCCGAATAATAAAATAAAACGCCCCGATACCCTGCCGGTTATCCGGTAGGGACGGGACGTTGCATTTATGATCTTATAATAGCTTATAGAAGTCCAGTTGCTTCACCCTCAGGAATTATTGCTCCATGTTGCCTGTTTGCACGGCCGGTGCCAGTCCCGCATGCTTGCGGCCCGGAATTTCCCCGGTTGCTTCAAAATGCACTACGATCGCGTCGATCTCCTTCTTCAGTTCGGAAACGAGGTCCGCTTCAGGAACCTTGCGGATCATCTGGCCGTAACGGAACAGCAGACCTTCCCCGCGCGCACCGGCAATCCCAATGTCGGCCTCGCGAGCCTCACCCGGACCGTTAACCGCACAACCCAGCACGGATACCTTGATCGGCACCTTCAGTTTGGAGATGTACTCTTCCACTTCGTTGGCGATGGAGAAAAGGTCAATATCCAGCCGCCCACAGGTCGGGCAGGAAATTAGCGTAGGAGCGTTAGAGATCAGACCAAAGGTCTTCAGCAGCTCACGGGCCACCTTCACCTCTTCCACCGGATCAGCGCTGAGCGAGATCCGTACGGTGCTGCCGATACCCATCGAGAGCAGCGCACCGATCCCGGCCGAGCTCTTCACCGTACCGGCAAACAGCGTGCCGGATTCGGTAATCCCCAGGTGCAGCGGGTAGGGAATCACTTCCGCGGCCTTGCGGTAGGCTTCGATGGCCATAGGGACATCGGAGGCTTTGAGCGAGACGATAATATCATGGAAATCGAGTTCTTCCAGAATTCCGATATGGTACAGAGCGCTCTCTACCATGGCTTCCGGGGTCGGATAGCCGTATTTCTCCAGGAGATGGCTCTCCAGGGAACCGGCATTGACGCCGATACGGATCGGAATGCCTTTTTCCTTACAGGCTTTGACAACTGCTTCCACTTTGTCCCGGCGCCCAATGTTGCCCGGATTGATGCGCACTTTGTCGATGCCGTTCTCTATCGCCAGCAAAGCCAGCTTATAATTAAAATGAATATCCGCCACCAGCGGAATATGAATCCGCGCCTTAATCTCCTTAATGGCTGCTGCCGCTTCTTCATTGTTGACCGTCACGCGCACAAGCTGACAGCCCGCTTCTTCCAACCGCAGGATTTCGGCTACTGTTGCTTCGACATCAGCTGTTTTGGTTGTACACATGCTTTGAATAGCAACCTCGTTGTTTCCCCCAATAATAACCCCGCCAACATTGACGGGACGGGTCTGGTGTCTCAAGAACATGGTTTTCTCCCCCATAACGATCAAAGCTCCACCCTCCCCGCGCCGTACAGGCGGTTGTAAGGTGGAGACAATGACTTGTATTGTTAATGACTGTATGGTTAAGGAAAGGCTTTTAGGCGCTTTCCTCTTTTTTCTTGTCTTTCTTCAGGCTAAGTTCAGGCAGTGACTTCTCCTGCACCACCTGTTCCGTAATGACACAGTCTTTGATGTCATCGCGTGAAGGCACCTCATACATTACATCGAGCATAATGCTCTCAATAATGGCACGCAAGCCACGGGCACCCGTGTTGCGCTTGATGGCTTCCTTGGCAATGGCTTCAAGAGCGAGCGGCTCGAACTTCAGCGCTACATTGTCCATTTCCAGCAGCTTGATATACTGCTTGGTGAGTGCATTCTTCGGTTCGGACAGAATCCGGACCAGCGTATTCTCATCAAGCGGCTCCAGTGTCGAGATGACCGGCAAACGGCCGACAAACTCAGGAATCAGACCGAACTTGAGCAGATCTTCCGGCAATACCATGGACAGATATTCGCCAGTCTTCAGATCCTTCTGTCCTTCTACCGCTGCGTTGAAACCGATGACTTTTTTGCCGATACGGCGTTTGATCATTTGTTCCAGGCCGTCAAAAGCCCCGCCGACGATGAACAGAATGTTCGTGGTGTCGATCTGAATGAATTCCTGATGCGGATGCTTGCGTCCGCCTTGCGGAGGTACAGAAGCTACAGTGCCTTCAAGAATCTTCAGCAGCGCCTGCTGCACGCCTTCACCGGAAACGTCGCGTGTAATGGACGGATTCTCGGATTTGCGGGCCACTTTGTCAATTTCATCAATATAGATAATGCCGCGTTCTGCTTTTTCCACATCATAATCGGCAGCCTGAATCAGCTTCAGCAGGATGTTCTCGACATCCTCACCGACATAACCCGCTTCCGTAAGGGAAGTGGCATCTGCGATGGCAAAAGGAACGTTAATAATCTTCGCCATGGTCTGCGCCAAGAGTGTTTTACCGGAGCCGGTTGGACCGAGAAGCAGGATGTTGCTCTTCGTCAGCTCAACGTCTTCGATCTTACTCTGGCTGTTGACACGTTTGTAGTGATTGTATACGGCTACGGAAAGCGATTTCTTCGCTTGCTCCTGGCCGATAACGTATTGATCAAGGATGTCACGGATTTCTTTGGGCTTTGGAATATCCTTCAGATCCAGCTCTTCCTCATGGCCGAGCTCCTCTTCCACGATTTCCGTGCACAGCTCGATGCATTCGTCACATATATAAACGCCAGGTCCTGCTACAAGCTTGCGGACCTGCTCTTGGGATTTGCCGCAAAAAGAACATTTCAATTGCCCTTTTTCATCATTAAATTTAAACATCTTACCACCCCTTTAAGATTTGATCGGTGAAGAGAGCACCTGGTCAATCAGCCCGTATTCCTTCGCTTCTTCCGCGCTCATGAAGTTATCGCGGTCTGTGTCCCGTTCGATTTTTTCAAGGGGCTGACCTGTGCGATCTACATATATTTGATTCAGCTTCTGTCTCGTCTTCAGAATCCAGTCGGTATGAATCCAGATATCGGATGCCTGCCCCTGAACACCGCCGAGCGGTTGGTGAATCATCACTTCGCTGTTAGCGAGCGCGTATCTTTTGCCTGGAGCCCCTGCCGTAAGCAGCAGCGATCCCATGCTTGCTGCCATGCCTACGCAGATCGTCGAGACATCCGGTTTGATGTATTGCATCGTATCATATATACCCATGCCGGCTGTCACAGAACCACCGGGCGAGTTGAGGTACAGGTGAATGTCTTTTTCGGGGTCATCTGCTGCCAGGAACAGCAATTGGGCAATGACCAGATTGGCGACATCATCGTCAATCGCACTGCTTAGGAAGATGATGCGATCCTTGAGCAATCTGGAATAGATATCGTATGACCGTTCTCCCCGACTTGTAGATTCTACAACCATTGGTACCAGACTCATGCCACCAACCTCTTTTCTCTGTACAGATTAGTCTATCCGTTTCAGAAATATTTTAACACGTTCAAGGCGCGATGTCATTTTTTCACTACTGCAACATATCGCATTGTACATGTGCCTGCCATTATAGCGCAAATCCCATGATAATGCCAATCACTCGGACTGTGACTATGTATCAGAATATTTCTCCGTTGATAAAAAATAAGACACGTAAAGAAATTACGTGCCTTATCTATGTTTATGGTGGCCGCCTTATCTGGCCGTTCTAGATGGAGTCCAGCCTCCAAAAAGGATTATTCAGCGCTTGCTTCTTCCGTTGCAGCCGGTGCTTCAACTTCTACACTGTTCTCTACGAGGAAATCAATGGTCTTGCGCAGCGAGATTTCATCGTTCAAGCTGCTCAGGGAACCGTTGGCTGCCAGAATGCTGCGGATTTCTTCAGGCGTACGTTTGAAGGATTCAGCCATAGAAGCGAGTTCTGCATTCACTTCTTCTTCAGAAACCTCAATGTTCTCTGCCTTCGCGATAACTTCCAGAACCAGATTGTTGCGGACGCGTTTTTCAGCATCGCCCTTCATCTGAAGTTCCAGGTCTTCACGGGTCTGGCCGGAGAAGCTCAGGAACATATCCATGTTCATACCCTGCTGGCGCAGACGGTTGTCGAAATCGCGAACCATGTTGGCAACTTCACTTGCGATCATAGCATCAGGAATTTCAACTTCGGCATTAGCTGCCGCCGCGTCAACTACCGCAGTTTCACGTGAACCTTTGAGTTCTTCCTGCTTGCGGGATTCGAGCTGTGCTTTCAGATCTGCTTTGTATTCTTCAAGTGTATCGAACTCACTTACATCTTTCGCGAATTCGTCGTCCAGCTCAGGAAGCTGTTTGCGTTTGATTTCGTGTACTTTTACTTTGAATACTGCCGCTTTGCCGGCAAGGTTCTCAGCATGGTAAGCCTCTGGGAAAGTCACTTCGACATCCTTGAAGTCTCCAGTAGACATGCCAACTACTTGTTCTTCAAAGCCTGGAATAAAGGAATTGCTTCCCAGCTCCAGGGAGTGGCGTTCTGCCTGGCCGCCTTCGAATTGCACGCCATCCACAGATCCGTCAAAGTCAATCACAGCGATGTCGCCGTTAGCTGCGGGCTCATCTTCAACCACAACAAGCTCAGCATGACGCTCCTGCAGACGCTTCAATTCAGCGTTCAGCTCATCTTCCGTAACTTCAGCCTTCTGAACTGGAACTTCAAGGCCTTTGTACTGGCCCAGTACCACTTCAGGCTTAACGGTAACCTTAGCTTTGAAGATGAACGGCTGGCCTTTGGCAAACTGCTCGATATCTACTTCAGGACGGTCTACAGGGAAGATATCGGTTTCTTCAACCGCTTCACCATAAGCTTCCGGAAGAAGAATGTCGATGGCATCCTGGTACAGGCTCTCTACGCCAAAACGGGATTCAAAAATCGGCCGCGGCACTTTACCTTTGCGGAAACCAGGCACGTTGGCTTTCTTCACTACTTTATTAAAAGCTTTGTCGAGCGCTGCAGCTACGCGTTCTGCTTCTACTTCGACTTCAAGAACTCCAAGGTTCTTCTCTATTTTTTCCCAGGTTGCTTTCATATTATACTTTTCCCTCCAAAAATAGGTTACATGTTTTCTTTTGAAAAAATTCACGCAATTCACGCACAGAATAACCATTATATTATATACAACATTACTTCATTTATCAAGTAGAGAACTCTTTACAAATCCTTTGAGAGAGCGGTAAGCCCCCTCAAATTGAAAGCGCATGCTGCCCGTGATTCCGTACATGGCGCGCGTTTCCTCTTCCTGCCGCGTTCCGTTCAGGCTCTCGGACACCATCTGGTGCAGCGCTCCGGCCCAAATATCCAGCTGCGCGTCCTCTCCCTCCAGAAGCTTGCGGTACTCCGCTGAGCCATAGACCGACATCATGAACTGTCCCCACAGCTCCTGGGCAAAATAATACAGCGTCGGCTCATGCACTTCCGCCTGCTCGGCCACCCGTTCCAGCACCTGCCCCACCTGCGGCGGAAACTCTTCATTCGTCAGCGGCACCGTTTCAATATCAACGTATGCGACTTCCCCTCCGCGCATCAGCCCGATGGTGCCCTGCGCTCCCCGGCGGCGGAGTGTCTGCAGCGTGCGGAACTGCAAAAGCGGATGAACCGCTGCCTGCTCCAGCCAGCCTGCAAGCGCCTCGTCCACTTGTCCGCCTTCCAGATAGGACAGCTGCTCAAGCGCGAGTATTGTCGCCTCGGATAAAGGCTCGTTCATGACCTTCTTCAGCAGCTTGTCAGGATAATCCGCATCCTCCTCAAGCTTCGACCTGGCCAAAATCCGGGCCATGTCTTCTTCCTTCAGATCCTGCTCACTCCCGGAGGGCTCCCTGTCTCCCTCCCCGTCACGGGATGCATAGGGGAAAGCAGCCTCCAGCCATTCCAGCAGCGACTGCCATTCCTGATAGTGCCGCTCGTCCTGGCCCTGGCATTGCAGCAAAAACCGCAGCAGTTCCATCGCTTCCCCGTAACGTTCACTCTCCAGCATTACCGTTAACTGGATCTGGTAATAATCCAGCGTCTTCGGAAACAGCACGATATTCTCTTTGGCGGGGGAATTCGAATGATTAATGAGGGCACCTCCTTTTCTCCGATCCATGATCAATTGTAGATTATAGCATATCCCACAGCGGTTTCAAAAAAACAGGTTGAAAAAGTTATCTACATATGATAACATAATTTTTGCTTGCTTTTCAGTATGTATTCATGTCCCGGTAGCTCAGCTGGATAGAGCATGCGCCTTCTAAGCGCACGGTCGGGGGTTCGAATCCCTTCCGGGACGTCATCGAACAGCCTCCCTTCGGGGAGGCTGTTTGTGCGTTTGGGGGATGAGAACCCGGAGCCGGGTTCGTTGAAGCATTCGCTTCGGGAGCATCCGCTTCGCAATCAGCCCGCAGGGCTGTATCCCTTCCGGGACGTCATCAAACAGCCTCCCTTCGGGGAGGCTGTTCGTGCGTCCGGGGGATGAGAACCCGGAGACGGGGGCGTTGGGGCATTCGCTTCGGGAGAATCGGGTGTATTTTACTCAAATAGCGGCTTTTAGTCTAATTCACTCTCAGTCCGAAAGAACCTCCGAACAGGGGTATTCCAGTAAATAATGTATTCTGTGTCCGGAACGCGGGCGATTGCTGAATTAGCTGCTGCATAGAGGTGGAGTGAACTTAAGAATCTAACTTGATGATCATGGTGAACATTTGCACAAAAGGGTTTCGCCAACCTGCCTGCCACAAGTTCAACGATATAGAGTGTAATAGACGGATAAACACAAGGCGTATCATTGTACCGGTGACCTATCCATCCCGAGAGCATATTGAAGTTGCATCAACACTTACTGTTTAATTGCATTCTCTGCAATAGAATTGCTCAATTTGACGCTCGGTGCGCATTCTGTTGCATTTCATACAGTAGAAATTGCCGATTCGGCTTCAAAATGGACTAAACGTATTTTTCTATTGCAGATAATACAGTAGAAATGAAACAAGCCGGATTTTTAGCTCAAACAATTGCAGAAAATACAATAGATTCGCCTTCCGGGCGGCTACGAGGCTACACCGAGTGCATACCCCCCCCATGCGCAAAAGACACGCCAAGCTGAGCGGCTACGAGGCTACGCCGAGTGCATGTGCCCTCCCATGCGTAATAGATACGCCATAAGCGGTTGAATGCCAATTGCTCCTATACAATAGATAAGCTAGAGAACTGTAGAAAGTTGTTGCAAGCATGGAATTGCGTTCATTTTAGTATTAATACATATTTAAGCAACTATGAATTTTTCGCTATATAAACTGAACCAGCTTATTGAGCCGGCTTACATAGTAGAAACGGGCACCTTCCTTATGCAGGATGGCACCCGTTTGAGCGAAAACAGAGGAATGATAGAATGGCCTCTCAGCGTCCCCGGCGGCGTCCGAGCCACAGCGGGAAGCGGAACATGAAATTGATCAGCAGCACCACGAACACCAGCACGGCCGCAGACTTGTCGGCAATCTGCCGCGCATCCTCAACGATGGCCTCAGACTGCACATACCACAGATGTACAGCCAGCGTCTCGCCCGGCGAGAACAGATTGAAATCCCACATCTCTCCCGAGGTGCTGAGGCCCGCTGTCAGAATAATAACAGCCGACTCGCCGAAGGCGCGTCCGGCTACAAGACAAACCCCCGTCACGATAGCCGGCATGGCTACCGGCAGCACCACCTTGCGGATGACATGGAACTTGGTCATCCCGAGAGCATAGCCGGCTTCACGGATTTCACCTGGAACGGCGCGCACCGCTTCTTCCGTGACCCGGGCCAGCATCGGGAGATTGAGCAGCGCCAGGCTGACTCCCCCGCCGAGAATGGTCAGGCCCACATTGAAGTATTCGGCGAAGATGGCGAGGCCGAGCAGCCCGAATACAATGGAGGGAACCGAGGACAACGACTCTACGCAGATGCGCAGCGCGCCGGTAAAACGGTTGTCCGGCGCATATTCCGCCATATAAATCCCGGCTCCGATACCGATTGGAATCGAAATCAGCAGCGAGATAAACAGAATATAGAAGGAGTTGAACAGCACCGGGCCAATGCCGCCTCCGGGATCGATCTCCTCCGGCTGCTTGATCAGGAAGTCCGGTCTCAGCGAAGGCAGGCCTTTGCTCAGAATGGTAAAGAGCAGCCAGAAAATCAGCAGCATCACCAGAGCGCCCAGGGTGTAGAAGGCGATAGTCGCCATTTTGTTGTTGCGCTGTGAACGGGCCGTATGGCGGGTACGGGTGAAATTCATGCTGCATCCCTCCTGTTCCGGCCTAATATGCGGATGATGAGGATCAGCACAAACGAAATTAACAGCAGCAGAAATGCCATCATATGCAGCGCATAGTTCCAGGTGGAGTCAAATTCCACATTGGAGATTTGCATCACGATGTTACTGGTCAACACCGAAGACGGTGTGAACAATGTCTTGGCCAGCTGCGGCGTGTTGCCGATCACCATGACTACGGCCATCGTCTCGCCGACGGCACGGGTCATGCCCAGAATAACTGCGGAGATAATGCCTCTGCTGGCCGCAGGCAGAACAACGCGCATAATAACCTGTAGGCGGGTGGAGCCGAGGGCATAGGCTGCATCGCGGTATTTGCGCGGAACGGCAACGATGGCATCATCGCTGATCCGGCAAATGGTCGGGAGCACCATCAAGGCAAGCACAAGCGCAGCAGCAAGCAGGCCGTCCCCGAGCCCCTCACCGCTGACTCTGCGCAGAAAAGGCAATAACACGGTCAGCCCCAGATAGCCATATACAATGGAAGGAATGCCGACCAGCAAATCTAGCACCGGCCGGATAAAGCTTTTGAGCCATTTCGGAGCGATCTCCGCACAGAGCACAGCCATCCCCACCGAGACAGGCACCGCGATGAGCAGCGTCAGGGCTGTAAGCGATAATGTATTTACGATAAAGGCAGCGGCGCCAAAGGCTTCCTCTTCCGGGCTCCAATTGAATGAGAAGAAGAAATCCAGCGGCGAGATGTTGTCGAATAGAAGCAGCGCCGTTTTGCCGATGAATACAATGACAAGTCCAAGCACCAGACATAGTGCAAGGATGCTGAACAAAAAATAATAACGAAACATGGTGTTGCTGAACAAGTGCCTGTTGTGGCGTTTGGCGCTTATGCCGCCTTCTGCAAGGCTGCTCTTCTGTGCCCTCGATGCCAGGTTCTGGACCGGTGCCCCCATACTTTCCCTCCTGTAAGCGGCCACCCCCGTATGATATCGGAGCTGGCCGCTGTTACCGTTCAATATGTTTATAATTCCCAGAGTCTTACACTTAGCCCTTCATTGCAGCAATCGGAATGAATTTAAGCTTCTTCAAGGAACCATTCTGGAACTTTTTGCTCTGCACATAATCAATGAATTCCTTGGTTGCGCCGGTAGGCTGGCCTTTGGTCATGTAGTAGCCGTAAGCCCAAATCTTGTACGAACCGTTGATGACGTTATCTGTAGTTGCTGCCACACCATTGAATTTTACAGCCTTGATTTCGCTGCCGCTTACATAGACAAGGTCAATGTAGCCGATGGCGTTAGGGGTTGTAGCAACGGCTGTTTTCATGTCACCGCTTGAGCCGGTTTCCTTGTAATTCTTCTCTTTCTTCACGATATCTCCTCCAGCCAGAGCCTTGGCCTGGTAGTTGACACGTGTGCCGGAACCGAAGGCGCGGGTAACCACTACAATGCTGGCATCCGATCCGCCGACTTCTTTCCAGTTGGTGATTTTACCGGAGTAAATACCTTGCAGCTGTTCCGTGGTCAGGTTGTCTACACCTACATTTTTGTTGACGATGGTGGCAAAAGGAATGACGGCTACCTTGTTGGCCACTTGTCCGTCAAAAGCTTTGAAGCCGGGAACGTCGATGCTGGCATCCCAGTCGCATGCGCCGATGTCGGCAATGCCCTTCTTCACTGCTTGCGGTCCAGTTACAGAACCTTTACCGGAAGCGGCAATTTTGACTTTCGGGTGAAGCTTCTGGAACTCCTTAGCGGCCTGCAGGGTCAGCGGAAGCAGTGCAGTCGATCCGTTGACGGTAATTTTACCTTTAAGAGAGTCGGCTGCGGCCGCGATTCCGGCAAAAGATGCGGTTACCGCGATGACAGCGGTCAATGCTGTAACTGTTAATTTTTTGAAAACCTTCATGAATAATTTCTCCTCTCGGCGGTTGCGCCGTTATATTATGTGGGTGTTGCCTTAGTCGGTTGATTTGGAGAGCTGGAGCGCTTTGCCATTCTGGATTGCAAGCACCTTGCCGTCACTGACAACAGCGAGCTTGCTGCCGTCTTTCGATACCGCTACTTCCGAAACATCTTCAGTGGTGTGGAACAGCACGGTTTTGCCGCCGCTGCCGTCAATGGAATAGACAGATGTGCTTCCGTCGGCCGCGAGGCCGGAAACGACCAGGCCTGAGGCTACGCTGGTAACCCATGTAGCTTCAACATCAAGGGCAATGTTGCTGATAGTGCCGTCGGTCCCGATGGATTTCAGCGTATTGGCTGCATTGCCGTCCGGATCAGCACTCAGGTACACCACGCTGCCATTCGCCAGAATTTCCGGATACAGCTTGTTGTCCAGGGCTGTGGTCAGGGCTGCAGGCTTCGCATCTTTGGTGACAAGGTCCAGCTTATAGAGCTGTTCTCCGGCTTTGCTGAAGTCTACGGTAAGTGAATCTTCGGTGCTGTCGGCATCATTTTTAGCCACGCCCGTTACGTTCACAATGTACACGACACTTTTGGCATCGGGAGACAGACGCAGCTCTGATTTGTTCTCTACCTTGTCTTCAAGCACAGCTTTGACGACACCGGTCTCCACGGAGATTTGAGCAATCTTCTCCTGCTTGTCCCCCTGGATGAAGTAGATCGTCTTGCCGTCCGCCGACCAGACCAGATCTGTTTTCACACTGGTGTCGGTCCCAAGGGAAGAGATGGCTCCACTGGCGAGATTGATCAGCTTCAGCTGGCCTGTCTCATCGGTGAACGCGCCCCACTTCTGATCGGCAGAAACCGCGAAATCCGATGCGCTGCTATTGGAGGAGAAAATTTCATAATCGCCAGGGTAAGCGTTGAATTTGATGAGCTGGGCCGTTTCGGAATCGCTTTTGTTCGCAATGATGCTTCCGTCTGCATTCCAATGAAGGGTATCGAACTGGCCTTCCGGACGGGCAAAGCTCAGAATGGTCTGGTCTTCAGCCTGGAGTTCTCCGCCAAGGGCAGTAACCAGCTTAGTCAGCTCTACGTAGGCCTTGCCGTTATAAATTACAGGAGCAACGGTAAATTGCTGAGCCGCACCATCCACTTGATAGCCTTTTGCACCTGTTTTAATGAGTACATTATGTAATCCTTTGCTGTCGTTCAGTTCAAAACCGCTGCTGCTTATGATCAGCTTGGCCCCAAGCTCACCGGCCACCTGATTTAGCGAATACAGCTTGTACCCGCCGCTGTTAATGGTACTGAGTGCAACCGGCGTTCCGTTCACAGACCAGGTAGTGCTGCTTTCCTTGGCTGCTGCAGTATTTACGGCGGCTGCATTAGCGCTGCTGCTTGTTGCCGCAATACTTCCCGCTCCTCCTGCAACGAGAATTGCTGAGGCCAAAGCCGCGCTGAACCATTTACTATTTCTCAATTAGACTCACCCTTTTCCTATAGGTAACTGCTAATGCTATTTTCATCTACGAGTGTCAATTCTGTTCAAGAGGAATGTTATGGAAATATTAACTGATGATGAATGGCGTGGGGCCTGTAAATCCATATAATTAAAAAAGACCGCCCCTGAAATATCAGAGTCGGCCTCAAGGTAAAATGTAGATGATGTTAATTCTCAATCCATGTAACGATAATTTCGGCACTGCCCGGATTCGAATCCGAACGGGTGCCGATAATGGAGTAGGAGTAGGCGTTTGGGACTTTGCCGTTAATAATCATGTTATTCCTGTCTACAATCTGTGTCCCGCGCTTAAGAGCCTTGTCGTTTACATACTTCTGATAGGTGCTCCCGAGTTCATCCATGCTCTCCTTCGTTTCATAGACCAGCATGGAGGCTTTCTTTCCGTCCACCGCCTTACCTTCTGTTAACGTAATCCCCGCACCGGCTGGAATCGGCAAATCCCCGGGAAGATATTGCGGCTTGTCCACATTCTCTTCTGCCAAAGTGCGGAAATGACCACCGCCAGCTTCATCTCCGGGATTGCCGCATGCACTTAGCCCAACGGCTGCCACAAGCGCCAGCAGGGAGAGCGCAATCTTCTTGTCGGCCATTTACTAACTCCTCCTCCATGGTCTGCATTACATCAGAACAATTACTCATACCCATAATTACCCTGCACTTCCACAGATTAAAACCCAGTTTTCTAAAATTTTAAAAAAATCTTTACTTAGCCGTCATTCCCGAAAAAGAGATTTACATCTGCAAGGAATTGATTTAATATAATGAGTGAGTACTCACTCATAATTTTGGAATCGAGGAGATTGACATGAATCAGGGACATCCTGTGATTGCTGTAACCCATGTCCGCCGCGCATTTGGCACTAAGGAGGTGCTGAAGGATATTTCGCTCCAGGTGGAGCAGGCAGAGACTTTCGGCATTCTTGGCCCTTCCGGCTCGGGGAAAACTACACTTGTAAAGCTGCTTACCGGCATTGATGAAGTAACCTCGGGCCAGGTGGAGGTGCTGGGTGCTCAAATGCCCAAGCTCTCCATGCTGCAGCAAATCGGTTATATGGCACAGTCGGATGCTCTATACACTGAGCTTAGCGCCAAAGAAAATCTGGAGTTCTTCGCGTCCCTGTATGGACTTAGAGGCGGAAACCGCACCCGCCGGATCGCTGATGTGATGGAGGTAGTAAACCTGCAGGAGCATTTGCGTAAGCGCGTGGACCAATATTCCGGCGGAATGAAGCGGCGACTGTCGCTCGCCATCGCTCTTTTGCATGAACCTCCGCTGCTCATTCTCGACGAACCTACTGTTGGCATCGATCCGGTGCTGCGCAAGTCGATCTGGAAAGAGCTGCGGACATTGAACGGCAATGGCACCACCATTGTCCTGACTACCCACGTGATGGACGAAGCGGAGAAGTGCGACCGGCTGGCCATGATCCGGGACGGACAACTGCTGGCGGTGGACACCCCGGCCGATCTGCTGCGGAACACCGGTGCAGCTTCGATGGAGGAAGCTTTTCTATATTATGGAGGTGCCCGGCGATGAGAGTACGCGCGATTACCCTGCGGATCCTGCAGCAATTCATTCATGATAAAAGAACAATGGCGCTGATGTTCATTGCTCCGCTTCTCGTACTCAGCCTGATGAGTCTGGTGTTCAATGGAGATGCCTATGAGCCGAAAATCGGCGTCTCCGGCGGAGCCGTCCCCTTCACCCGTGCGCTTGAAGCACAGAACGCCACTGTTATTGCTTACAAGTCAGCGGACCTGGGCACAGCAGCCCTTCAGGAGAGTGAGCTGGATGCGCTGATTACGCTTAACGGAACGACTCCCGAAGTGATGCTTGAGGGCAGCAATCCCACCGCAAACCGCGCGGTGATGCTGGCCTTGACTGCCGCAACCCGGAACCTGCAATCTGCTGGCGGAGAAGGCCAGGTCCAGCCGCAGATCAGCTATCTGTACGGCGCAGAGGATATGAAGACTATTGACCGCTTTGGGCCGATTATGATCGGGGTGTTTGTCTTTTTCTTTGTTTTCCTGATTGCCGGTGTTTCCTTCTTGCGGGAGCGGACCACCGGAACCCTGGAGCGCCTGCTCTCCACCCCGCTGAAGCGCTGGGAGATTGTGCTCGGCTATGTCTGCGGCTTCGGGATATTCACCGTGTTCCAGGCGCTGCTGATCTCCTGGTTCTCCATCCAGGTGCTCGGTATTATGATGGCCGGAAGCTTCGGGTATGTGCTGCTGCTGACCCTCCTGCTCTCCATGTCGGCGCTGACTCTGGGCACGCTGCTCTCGGCGTATGCCGCCAATGAGCTGCAGATGATCCAGTTCATTCCGCTGATTATCGTGCCGCAGATTTTTTTGAGCGGGCTGTTCCCGATGGATACCCTTCCCTTGTGGCTGCAGCGTGTCGGTCTGGCAACACCGATCTACTATGGCTCCGAAGCGCTGATGAATATTATGATCCGCGGCAAAGGCTGGAGCGCCATCGCGCTGGATGTCTATGCGTTAATCGGCTTCTCCCTGCTGTTCATGCTGCTGAATGTGCTGGCCCTGCGCAAGCACCGTAAAATGTAAACATCAGGTTCCCTATGGTAAACTACGAGGAAGGATAACATTTGGGAGGACAAATTAGATGGAGAAGAAGAAAGCGGATGAGCAGCAGGGGCAAGAGGAATGGATTTCAGAACTGCTGGCCATCAGTGAAGAAGAAAAAATGACGCCCAAGCAGCTGGCCATTCTCCAGGCGGGAATTGAAGTTTTTTCCGAAAAGGGTTACGCTGCTGCCGCTACCAGTGAAATTGCCCAGAGGGCGGGAGTGGCAGAAGGTACGATATTCCGCTACTACAAGACCAAAAAGGATCTGCTGCTGTCGATCGTCAGCCCGGCAATGACCAAGATGATCGCGCCTTTCGTGCTGCGCAATTTTGACGGGGTACTGGATGTTCCTTTTGACAGCTATGAAGCATTCATGCGGGCCTTTATGGTTAACCGTCTGGAATTCGCCCGTAAGAACTTCAAAATTCTGAGGATCTTTGTGCAGGAAATTCCCTTCCAGCCAGCGCTCCGGGAACAATTCATTGAAAATGTTATTGGCAAGGTGCTGGAGCGGGTAACAGCGATTACTGAACATTTCAAAGCAAAGGGCGAGGTTATCGATGCGCCTACCCCTTCAATTATACGCTTCACCATCTCCTCAATAATCGGTTATCTGCTGGCGCGGCTGCTGCTGCTTCCGGACAAAGACTGGGATGATGAAACCGAAATCAGCCTGACTTTAGACTTTATGCTGCATGGAATCGCAGGTCCGGCACTGCGGCGGGAGGAGCAATAGGAAGCGGGAGCGGGAGTTTTGCATTTTCCTAAGGGAGAATGTGAGGCTGCCGCTGCTTTTATATATGGAAGGAATAAGTATCGTACCTGCACAGAAAATTCTGTAAAAAACCCGATCCTATCAAAATTCCATATGTTATAATGATAAAAATCATAGCGGATTTCAATATTATACATACGGAGGGTTTTTAATGAGAATTATGAGACTGGCGGCGGCTTTTTTTGCCACGTCCCTGCTGGTAGTTATTCTGCCTTGGATTGCCAGGGCGGATGTATCGGATTCGGATGCTACGCTAAAAATCTTTTATGAGGGAGCGGGGACGCTTTCACCTGCTTTTTCTCCGGAAATCACGGAATACACGGTACATATGCGCAGTTCGGAACCGGGCTATTATACGGCAGCCACTCTGTCCAATGAAGACGCTTCTCTGGCCTATTCCATGAATGGAAGTCCTTGGACTCCCATTGGCAACTACGTCTCAACCGGCTATCTTCCAACCCAGCGCGGTAACAATACCTTCCAGTTCAAAGTTACCTCATCCGATAATTCCACAAGCAAAATCTATACCGCACAGGTCTTTTATCCAAATACGAATGATGCAAACCTTTGGAATTTGAGCGTAAGCCCGGGCAGCATCAGTCCTGCCTTTAACCCATCAACTACCGCATACACCCTAAACGTTCCTTATGCAACAAACAGCCTGGGTGTAAACGCATTAGCGGATGATCCTGCAGCTTCAATCAAAATTAACGGAAACCCTGTCCTGAGCGGTGTTTCTTCTTCAGTGCCGCTTAACGTTGGAAGCAACATGGTGTATGTCGAGGTCAAGTCACAGGACACTTCTATCACCAAAACCTATTACCTCACCGTCACCCGTGCTTTGCCCTCAACCAATGCCGATTTAAGCGCCTTGTCTGTCCAGGGTCATAGCCTGATCCCTGCTTTCCAGTCCGGAGTAACGGCTTACGCCTTACAGGATCTCGGTTATGACACCGGGACGATTGCCGTAACCCCTACCGCTTCCGACTCAACAGCAGCGATAAGCATTCAAAACAGCCAAGGCGGCTACGATCCTATACCCAGCGGCTCTCTTAGCGCTCCCCTGGCGTTAAGTCCGGGAGACAATACTATTGTGATTAAGGTAACCGCCCAGGACGGACTCACCGAGAAGCTCTACAGCCTGAATGTGCACCGGAAAAGCAACAATGCGCTTCTGTCCCAGCTCACTGCTTTGCCGGGCGGTCTGAAAGAGAGCTTCACCAGCCATGTGTTCACTTATACACTGGGTGATCTTACCACAGACAGTCTGACGGTAACGCCAACACTGGCGGATACGAAGGGTCTGGTGCAGATCAGCGTTAATAACGGGAGTTATACACCTGTATCTAATGGGCAGGGCGCCACTGTGCCGCTGGCCGCCGGAACCCACACCATTCATGTAAAAGTGTCTGCCGAAGACACCAGCTATACCAACGTATACCAACTTACGGTTAAAAGAGTACAGGATAGCACTCTCTCTCCTGTCTCCGGCACTTTTGACAAATATGCCTTGAATACAGCAGCAGGCCATTACCATGATGCTGAAACCGTGCTTAGCCTGAACGGCAACCTGCTGACCGGCCTGAAGCTGGGGACGGCAGTTCTGGACCATGCCGCCTATACTCTGTCCGGCAGCACCTTGACTCTTCACAAAGAATACCTGTCCACTCTGGCGGCAGGAGAGCATGTATTTGAGCTGGTCATGGATGCGGGCAGCCATCCGCTGTTCACGGTGGCGGTGAAGGACACGACACCGCCTGTAATGGCCGCGCCAACCGCCGGAGATGCGGCGGTCACGCTGAAGTGGGCCCCGGTCAGCGGCGCGACCGGGTACAAGGTGTTCGCCAGTACGGTTCCGGGGACCTACGGAACCGTGCTGGCGGCCTTGGGCGCGGGTGCCGACAGCTATTCGGCAGCCGGGCTCACCAACGGGACGACGTATTACTTCGTCGTCAAGGCCGTGAACGGAGGCGGCGACAGCGCGGCCTCCGCCGAAGTCAGCGCCACCCCGCAGGTTCCTGCGCCGGGTGGGCCGGTTGTCCAAGCCGTGACCGCAGGCGACGGTCAGGTGCACCTGGTATGGGAGCCGGTGAGCGGAGCCACCGGATATAACGTCTACACAAGCACAACCTCCGGCGAGTACGGAGCCGCTGCCGGAACGGTTGCCGCTGCGGTCTACAGCTACGATGCTGTAGGCCTGACCAACGGGACGACCTATTATTTTGTCGTCAAGGCCGTGAACGGAGGCGGCAGCAGCGCGGCCTCCGCCGAAGTCAGCGCCACCCCGCAGGTCCCTGTGCCGGGTGCACCGGTGCTGCAGACCGCCGTTCCCGGCAATGGAACGGTGAGCCTGTACTGGGAGCCGGCAGCCGGTGCCTCGGGATATACCATCTACCAAAGTACAGTGCCGGGAAATTACGATCAACCAGCCGGCACAGTTGCCGGATCGGTATACAGCTATAACGCAACAGGCCTGACTAATGGAACCAAGTATTATTTTACCGTCAAGGCAGCTAATCCTGGCGGCGGCAGCGCTCTATCCAATGAAGCCAGCGCCACGCCAAGGACGATTCCCGCCGCACCGGCTATTCTCAGCACCACTGCGGGAGACGGTCAAGTGACCATTGCCTTTGCGGCTCCTGCCGACAACGGCGGAAGTTCTGTTACCTCCTATGAGATTACAGCATCACCCGGAGGCAGTATTACCACGGGCTCAGCCAGCCCGGTTACAGTAACCGGGTTGGTGAACGGAACAGCCTACACTTTTACTGTAAAAGCTATAAACGGAGCGGGTATCGGTCCCGCATCTGGTCCTTCCAACGCGGTAATTCCTATGGCACCGGCCAGTGGAGAAAGAGATCCTGCAGAACCCGCACCGCCAGTGACATCAAGGGTCCCGGTGGCTCCAGCAAAAGAGGCCCCTGCCCCGGAGGTATTGACATATGTGAACGGCAAAATCGAAGATTTGAGCGCCTTATCAACGGTACTGACCGATAACAGACAGCACTCCATCGTCACACTGGACCAGGGCAAACTCGACCGGATATTGGCGGAACATCCACCCGGTGCCGAGATCTCGGTTGAATTCAATAACCGTTCGGAAGTGCAGGCGGTAGAGCTTAACGGACTGCTGCTCCGGCATTTACAGCAAAAGCAGGTGGCTATATCCGTTCATACCGCCAAAGCCGCGTATCGCATTCCCTTACAGCTAATCAGTTGGGATACAGTAGCCGGACAGCCCGGAACAAACACATCCGCAGCGGATGTGCGCATTCAGATTGAAATTGCAGCTCCGCATGCAAGCCTGGCCGGCACCGCCCGCACCGCTGCGGCGGAAGGCAGCTTCACTTACCTTGCCGGACCGCTCGATTTCTCTGTCAACATCATTAACGGCAGCCACACCTCCGGGCTGTCCGGCTTCAGCGCTTATGTACAACGGAGCTTCGCTCTCCCAGCCGGAACCGATACAAGCCGCGCTACCGGGATTGCGATTGAGCCGGACGGAACCGTGCGCCATGTTCCCACCAGAATTGTAATGCAGAATGGTGGATATGCTGCGGTCATCAGCAGTCTTACCAATAGCACCTATGCTATTGTCTCCCATCCTGTGGAATTCAAGGATATGGCTGGACATTGGGCAAAAGCTGCCGTAAATGACCTGGGGGCCAGGATGATTGCAGGCGGAGGCGGGAACGGACTTTTCTTGCCCGGCCGCGAGATCACCCGTGCCGAATTTGCGGCGGTTCTGGTGCGTGGACTTGGCCTGCCAGCTGTAGACGGCACTTCCCCATTCACGGATGTGAGCAGCTCTGACTGGTACAGCAGCGCAGTCCAAACCGCCTCCCGCCACCAGCTGATCACCGGCTTCGAAGACGGCAGCTTCCGGCCCGGAGATTCCATCACCCGGGAGCAGGCGATGACTATGCTTGCACAGGCGATGCAGCTTACCGGACTGCCGGCGGGGAACACAGGCAGCAGCGCCGCTGAACTCCCGGGAGGGTTCACGGATGGGGACGAAGCTTCCGCCTGGGCGCTGGACAGCATTGCGGCCAGCCTGCAGGCAGGGCTGATATCCGGCCGCAGCGGAACTGAGCTTGCTCCCCAGTCTCATGTGACAAGAGCCGAAGCAGCCGTCATGCTGCAAAGACTGCTGCAGAAATCCGGGCTCATCCAATAAGGCATCATCCTTTCACTCACCTACAGCCATGCTCTACCCGCAGCTATGCGGTTTGGAGATGGCTTTTTTTTATTCCTGCTTTGTAGGCGTACGCATGTTCTGCTAATATGGGAACTATACGAACTCAGGACTTAAGGAAATGTATAAGGAAGTGATCAGCGGTGAGTTTTTATGTGCCGGAACGGGTAATCCGGCTGCTGTGCGGCAAAACTGCTTTTGAACGGGGCTCGGAGGATTACGAAGCGGGAAAGGTACTGCTGTCTGCGGTAGAAAATTATGAAGGATTGGAATATTCCAAATATCAGGCTACGGTCTACGGGCTGGAACCTTACGATGTCACGCTTACCATAGACAGTGACGGGGATGTTAACGGAAAATGCTCCTGCCCGGCGTACCATCACGGGGGACCGTTCTGCAAGCATATTGCCGCCGTTCTGGTGGCTATTCTTTACGAAGAAGACGGAGACGGGCCATTAGCGGCACAAGAGACAACCGCTGGCCGGAACAAGCCTGAAGTCCTTACCGGAAAGACGGGCGTACTCTTCCCCCGCGATTTACCGGACAGGAACAGATCTGGCTCAACTGCCGTCACAAGCGGCCGTCATCTGGTGAGCAGCATGCTGGAGTTGTTCGAGAACCAGCGCCAACGCCCAAGCGGTGCGGGAGCCTACGTAGACATAAGAACGCCGCTGCAGGTGGAATTTATCTGCAAACCCTTTTCCTGTAACTTTGGCAGCCGGATGCTGGGTATTGAACTGAAGGTTGGCCCGAAACGCCTCTATATCGTCCAGAAAATAAGAGCGTTCCTGGAACGTGTTCACCATGGCGGGCCTTTTGAATTCTCCAAGCATTTCGTCTATGATCCAGCCCTCCACAGCTTCAGCAAGGAAGACGATGCGGTGCTGCTGAAGCTGATTGAGATCCTTCTGAACGAACGGGTGTACCGTGACAATATCGGCCCCTATTCGTCGTATGCGGGAAGCCTGGGCGGGGAACGGCTGCTGGCCATTCCGCCTTTTTTCTGGGAATCTCTTCTGCCTCTTCTCGCAGCCTCCTCTTCCGTCTATTTACAGATCGGCGAAACGCTCACCCCAGGCATTCAGGTTTCTGACGAGCTGCTGCCGCTGAATTTTCAGTTCGAACAGGCTGAAAATGACGGTTACCGCCTGGACATTCAGGGGCTGGCGCAGCTTACGGTCCTGGAGGATTACGGGCTTGTGCTGTCTGAAGGCAAGCTGCTGAAGCTGCCGGCACAGGAATGCAGGCGTCTCTCTGAGCTGAAGAAGATGCTGGCCGAGTCCAGAACGAGCGGGATTGATATCGTGCCGGGGCAGATGGAGCCTTTTATGGACAAGGTAATTCCCGGCCTCAAAAAGCTGGGACAGGTCCATATCGCTGACTCGATCGCTGACCGGATTGTGCAGACGCAGCTGCAAGCCCGGCTCTATCTGGACCGGGTAAGGGACCGGCTGCTGGCCGGACTGGAATTCCAGTATGGGACCATTGTGATCAATCCGCTGGACGAGCAGGCGCGTGAACGCGGCCACGAAGTCATTCTCATGCGGGACGGGGAAGCCGAGCGGCGGATTCTGGAGCTGATGGCGCATGAATCTTTTGCCAGAACGGAAAGCGGCTATATCATGACGGGCGAAGAAGGGGAGTACGACTTCCTGTATCATACGATTCCATTGCTGGAGCCTTTGTTGCAGGTCTATGCAACCACGGCCGTCAAGGAGAGGCTGGCTACCGGCATGTACACCCCCAAAGCCAGCTTGACCTGGAATGAAAAAACCGACTGGCTTGATTTCAAATTTGCCATGGACGGCATCCCGGAGTCCGACATTGTATTGGTGCTGAAGTCCCTGCAGGAAAAGCGCAAATACTACCGCCTGCCGGATGGAGCGCTGCTGCCGCTGGAAACCGCCGAGCTCCAGGAAATCATCGCTTTGATGAATGACCTGGGAGTCCATGCTGTAGATATCAAAAGCCCGGAATTCTCCCTGCCTTTGGCCCGGGGACTGCATATGAACGCTGACGCTGCAAAAGGAGGGACCGATGCTGTCAGCATTGGCCGTTCCTTCCGGCGGCTGCTGGCCAATATGCATAGTCCGGAGAATCTGGACTTTCCCGTGCCGGAGACACTCGCCCCCGTGCTGCGGGATTACCAGCAGTATGGCTTCCAGTGGATGAAAACTCTGGCACATTACCGCTTCGGGGGCATCCTGGCCGATGACATGGGGCTGGGCAAAACGCTGCAAAGCATCGCCTTCCTGCTCTCGGAGCTGGAGAATATCCGCCAGACCGGGCTCCCTGCGCTAATTGTTGCGCCTGCCTCCCTGCTCTACAACTGGCAGAATGAACTGAAGCGCTTCGCGCCGCAGATCAGGGCGGCTATCGCAGACGGAAACCTGGCTGTGCGCAGCAAAACCGTGCGGAATGCCGCAGGCTGTGATGTCCTTATTACCTCTTATCCGCTGCTGCGCCGGGATGTGGAGCTGTATGTCAAGCGTTCTTTCCATACCCTCATTCTGGACGAAGCGCAGATGATCAAGAACCATGCTACCCAGACCGCTCAGGCGGTAAAAGCACTCCAGGCGCGCTACCGCTTCGCCCTTACCGGCACGCCGGTGGAAAATGCGCTGGAGGATCTTTGGTCGATCTACGGCATCGTGTTCCCCGGACTGTTCCCGGGCAAAAAAGCTTTTCACGATCTGCCCCGGGAGACCGTAGCCAAGCGGGTCCGGCCGTTTCTGCTGCGCCGCCTGAAAAGCGATGTGCTTAAAGAGCTGCCGGATAAGATCGAGACTCTTCAGGCCTCTGAGCTGCTGCCGGAACAGAAGAAGCTGTACGTTGCCTATCTAGCCAGACTGCGGAAGGAAGCGCTGAAGCATCTGGACAGCGACGGATTCGGCAACGGACGGATTAAGGTGCTCGCCGGGCTTACCCGTCTGCGGCAGTTGTGCTGCCATCCTGCGCTTTTTGTTGACGGCTATGCCGGAGGCTCCGGCAAATTCGAGCAATTACTGGAAATCATCGAGGAATGCCGCAGCTCCGGCAAACGGATGCTGATTTTCTCGCAATTTACCGAGATGCTTGGCATGATCAGCCGCGAGCTGGGCCTGCAGGCGGTTCCGCATTTCTATCTGGATGGACAGACTCCGTCCTCCAAACGGGTGGAGCTCTGTGGACGTTTCAATGAAGGGGAGCGGGATCTGTTCCTGATCTCGCTCAAAGCCGGGGGGACAGGACTGAACCTGACCGGAGCAGATACCGTTATCCTCTATGACCTGTGGTGGAACCCAGCCGTTGAACAGCAAGCCGCCGACCGGGCACACCGGATTGGGCAAAAAAAGGTGGTTCAGGTGATCCGGCTGATTGCCCAAGGTACGGTAGAAGATAAGATGTACGAACTGCAGCAGAAGAAAATGAACCTGATTGATGAAGTCATAGAGCCGGGCCAGGAAGCCTTGTCATCCTTGAGCGAACAGGATATCCGCGAGATTCTGATGATTTGACCCTGTGACGATACACAAGGGGCAGCAAAACCTTAACCTCGATCTTTAGCCAATTCAAAAGATACCCATACAGACCAAGCGGCTTTCACTGGCCTTCACCGGACAGTGCAGCCGCTTTGTTTGTGGTGCAGATTCCTGAGGCCCCGTGTCCGCTCTCGCAGGTGAAATGATTTTCCGCTAATCCCTCCCTGCTCAGCTCGGCAACAAGCTCAAATGGAAAAAGTGAACTTAAATTTCCCATACCGCACTCCCCGCAGGTGCTAGGTGGAAAAAGGACAGCTAATTGGACTGATTTGCTCTCATGCCTGCTAATCCACTCAAATTAACTCTACTTTTTCCCACTATTCCCTCCCTACGGAAGATTTCTTATGAAATTAAGTATACTAATTCCACTTCGCTTCCATGCCGCTCCCGCGCTCCTGTACTCCCCTTCTTTTTTAAATCAATGGGTCCCAGAACAGCAAAAAGAACAGGGATCTCTTTAGCCTTAGACCAAAGAGATCCCTGTTACTGTTTGATTTTGTGAAGTGAAAAGCCGATCAGGTAATGGTAAGACCTCCGCTGGCATACCCCGCTATGGTTGCAGCCACATCAAGCCCAGCCGTTACCGCCGCCGAGAAGACCATGAGCAGACGGTCCCCTGCAGCTATCGGAATATTCAGCCCAGTAGTTAAGCCGCTGCTGATTGAACCCAATGCCAATACTCCTGTAAGTGCCGGAGCCAACGTTACAGAGGCACCTGGTACAGCAGTGAAGGTATTATCGGGAGTAGTTGAATGGAATAATTGAGCTGTGATAGTTACAGTCGAGCCAATCAGGCTAAGTGCAGCTGTTGTGCTGAAATAAGCGGCTAATGAAGTGATCGTCCCGGCACGGGGAGCTGAGAAGGCGAAGTTGATCAGAGTTCCTGGAGCCCCCGTAAGATCGATAACTCCTCCAGCCATGCTGACGCCTGTAGTACTGTTGCCAAAACCAATCAAACTGGAGGTATTCAAAAGTCCGCCAAGAACCGTAGTCAAAGAAACCGGAAGCCCCGATGCATACGGTATAATCGCTCCCGCGCCAGTTTCGCCGGTTGCGCCGGTTGCACCCGTAACCCCGGTCGCGCCTGGATCACCAGTCGCACCCGTAGCCCCAGTCGCACCTGTTTCTCCCGTCGCACCCGTAACCCCAGTCGCGCCTGTACCACCCGTCGCACCTGTAACCCCGGTCGCGCCTGTTTCTCCTGTCGCACCCGTCACCCCAGTCGCGCCTGTACCGCCCGTCGCACCTGTAACCCCAGTCGCGCCTGTTTCTCCTGTCGCACCCGTAACCCCAGTCGCTCCTGTACCACCCGTAGCACCTGTAACCCCAGTCGCGCCTGTTTCTCCCGTCGCTCCTGTAACCCCAGTCGCTCCTGTACCACCCGTCGCACCCGTCACCCCAGTCGCGCCTGTACCGCCCGTCGCTCCCGTAGCCCCAGTCGCACCCGAAGCCCCGGTCACGCCCGTACCGCCCGTCGCTCCCGTAGCCCCAGTCGCACCTGTTTCTCCTGTCGCACCCGTAGCCCCGGTCGCGCCTGTACCGCCCGTCGCACCCGTCACCCCGGTCGCGCCTGGAGCACCCGTCGCACCAGTAGCCCCGGTTGCGCCAGTGGCACCGTTACCGGAGATTTCGCCGAGCAGCTCTGAAGAAACCAGACGGTGGGCTGTCACAAGCGCCCCCGTGCTATTTTTGCCCCAAAACGAAATCTGGATAGGATCATCTGCCATGTCAGCTGTCGTAAAAGTAAATTCAAAGGCATCCAAATCAGCAAAATAGCTATTAGTTAACACTTGATTTGGAGCGACATTAAGAGATTCACTGACATACAGTGTTCTCAATCCGCCGCTCATGTAATACCCTTGCAGCTGCACGGTTGAAGCCGAAACATCACTGCGGTTATCAATTTTGACTGTGACCGTCTGTGTCGGTCTAACGCCGCCTACCAGGCTGTTCTCTATCGGTCCTGTAGATAAAAAACTCATTGCTTCAGCTCCTTTTCAAATTTGAATAAATAACACCATAAAACTAAAATCCGCTGTTCTTATAGTTATGCATCCCGGTTAGTGTTCTCGCGCTCTACTACCCGATGCGCATCCACCAGCTGACCGGATGATTGTTTGCCCCACACTGAGATTCCTACAGCTTCCGCGTCTGCAGAACCGGTTGTAAATATAAATTCAAAGCCGTCCAAATCAGCAAAATAATTCCGGGTCACTACTTCATTAGGGGCGATATTAAGCACTTCATTGACATACAGCGTTCTTGTTGTGCCAAGCACATATCCCTGAATAGTCATGGAGACAGCTTCCACTGTGTTCCGGCATACCGCTTTTACCGTCAACAGTTGTGTGGGTCTGACCCCGAGCACCGCATTGTTTTCTATCGGTCCAGTTGATAATACAGCCATCTTGTCCTATTCCTCCTTTCTTTCACCGGCATTTCCAATCTATTAAGCTCAGACTCTAGCTTGTGGATCTTTGGTCACACACTATACTGATATTCGAACGCGCCGTTAACGGTGTGGACAGAAGACAGGCAGCAATCACCAATATCAGCAGGAGCGCATAAAGTGTATTCATAGATCGTTTTACGGAAGAAGGGAGTTCCATGCCCCCTCCTGGTAAAGGAAAGAAAACCGGCGCAAGAAAAAAAACAGCCAATTCCAAAACGCAGATTCCAAAAGGTCTGGAGTATACAGTAGCTGCACTGCTGTTAACCGGCAAGCTCCGGGTAGATTCTGTCCAAATGTACAGAGACGCCTCCCTATTCATCAGTTTGGTTGGTAAATATAAATCTTTGAGCGATTTCAGTTCCAGCAGCAACGTGGATAAACTGGTCAGCTTTCTCGACGATAACAGCAGCCTGACCTTGAACGAAATCATGACCGCCCTGAAGAAAAAAGCCGACAGTTCCTAAAAGCCCGAGAGAACAAATGAAAAGGGGGGAGCGTTGACAGATGGACAGCTTTGACGGAGAGGATTTTGCCGGGGGAATTCTGCTCGTAATCGTGATTGCCCTGCTGATTTACGGTTCGACGGAGATTAAGAATCTGACGGGTGCGCCAAGTGCGGATTGACCGGTTATGCTGCACTTTTTTTAAGCCTGAGCCGGACATACAACAACTACCCTGTTGCTTTCTTCCAAAAATTCGCTATACTGATAAAAATCAATCTACATTCGATGAACGGGAAAGTAGTGACCTTGGACCCTAGTCCCCAGCGAGCCGGGAGAGTGTAAGCCGGTACATATCCAGTCATGAAGCGCACCCGGGAGATGGACTTCTGAACTGGCAGTAGGAAGCCCCGGCTGAAGGCCGTTAACCTGTGAGGTGGCTGAACCTTGTGTTCGGCAACGAGAGTGGTACCGCGAGCGCATATGTCCTCGTCTCTTTTAGAGACGGGGTTTTTTGTGTTTACCGGGACGCTTGGATTGGCGGCTGGGCTGGATTTTTTAAGGAGGAGTATATCATGTTAAGCCAATGGATCAGAAACCAGCTGGAACAATGTGTAGTTAATGTAGTCAACAGCCTCGGCGCGGCCTCTGCAGAACCTGCAACGGTTTTATTGGAGCAGCCCCCGAATGCCGATTTCGGTGATTACTCCAGTAATATCGCGATGCAATTAGCCAAAAAACTGCGTAAAGCCCCCATGGCCATCGCCGGGCTGATTACCGCAGAGTTTGAGCGGATAGGAGCTGTAGGCGGGATTGTGCAGCGGATTGAAATTGCCACTCCGGGGTTCATCAATCTGTACATCAATTGGCAGGAATGGGCCGGACAGACCTTTGTACCGCCTCCGGGCAGCGGGGAAAAAGTCATCATCGAGCATACAAGTGTGAATCCAAACAAATCGCTCCATATCGGGCATCTGAGAAACTCCTGCATCGGGGATGCGCTTGTGCGGATTTTGCGGAAAACAGGGTACAACGTTGAAGTCCACAATTACGTGGATGATCTCGGCAATCAGCTGGCGGATACGGTAGTCGGTCTGCTTCGTGTACCGCTGGCTGGGGAGCATGTCCGCTTCGGCGATTACTGCTGGGACATTTATGCCGCGGTTAACAAGAGATATGCCGAGCAGCCTGAGATGATCCATCAGCGGACAGAAATTCTCCATGAGCTGGAGGAGGGGCACGGCAATACAGCCTGGCTCGGCCAACTGGCTGCTGAACGGATCGTTAGAGAGCATGTCGCGGAAATGAAAAGCTTCGGCATAGAGTACAATCTGCTGGTCTGGGAGAGCAGTATTGTAAAAGAGGGATTCTGGGCGTCTGCTTCCGGTCTGCTTAAAGAAACGGACATGTTTGTCGAGGAGACAAAGGGCAAGCTGGCAGGATGCTGGATTCTAAAACAACCCGCGGCTGAAGAGATGGAGAGCGGCTCTGAGGATCATCAGAAGGACAAGGTGCTGGTGCGTTCGAACGGGATTTTGACCTACACTGCCAAGGATATCGCCTATCATCTCTGGAAATTCGGGCTGCTGGACAAGGATTTCAGCTATAACGAATTCAATACAGGCCTGTGGACCACCGGCTTGACCGGAGAACCGCTGTCCTTCGGCAAGGCCGACAGAGTGGTCAATGTCATCGATTACCGGCAGGAGTATCCGCAGGCCATGGTGAAGCAGGCCTTGGAGGTCCTTGGTTTCACTGCGCAGGCAGAGAAGCTGCATCATGTCAGTTATGGTGTAGTTTCACTCAGTCCGGCTTCCGCCGCCGGGCTTGGCATTGATACCTCGGATGGCAAAAGCTCCTACGCCATGTCCGGCCGTCAGGGGATCGGCGTCAAGGTGGCGGATCTCGTCCAGCTTATGGAAAGCAGCATCGAAGCCGCCCGCTCCGACGCAACCGGCCTCTCCAGCCGGCTCATCGCCACCGCCGCAATCCGTTACTACCTGCTGCGCTTCAATCTGGGCACGGAGATCGTGTTCGACTTCAAGCAGGCCACAGAGATTTCCGGGAATACCGGGGTCTATCTGATGTATACCTACGCGCGTGCAGGCCGTGTGCTCAGCAAAGCGGAGGGTCCTGTGGAGCAAACAGCAGTCCCCCGGTTCCCGGCACAGCTGGACACCGCCGAGCTGGCTCTAATGAGACAGCTGAGCACGTGGGAGGATACCCTATATACGGCGAGCCGCGAGCTGACGCCAAATATCATTTGCAGCTACGCTCATTCCCTGGCATCCCTGTTCAATAATTTTTATTCCTCCTGTCCGATTCTCAAGGGAGAGGAGAGTTCCATCCGCTTCCGCCTCTGGCTCACCTTGCGCTTCCAGAGCACTCTCGGCGAGGTCTTGGAGGTACTCGGACTGCCGAAGCCGGAGCGGATGTAGCTTGTTCTTATCACTTGTAAAGCGATACAGAAGCAGATGCACAACCTGTCTCTTGAGTGTAGAACTATTAATGCTTGCATAAGTACTTATATTAATGCTTGCATAAATACTTTTATTTTTACTTTATTAAATAAAATGTGGTATATTTGAGTCAGAAAAGTCGTACAATGCAAAAAGAGTCGTGCGGCTAACACGACTCCCCTGCAATAGCCGCTTTTAAGGGCGGAGGCTCAGACAGGTACTACCCACAGAAATAGGCCGCAATCCTGGACAGAGGGCGGCCTATTTCTTTTTGTGGAAGGACAGGATTAATACAACCAGAGTCGCAAATGAAATCATTAGCGTCAATGCTTGGTATACTTCCACAGGCATCACCTCCCTTCCGGGAGATTAGCCAGCCGCCCTTGCAAGCCTTCTATTGTCCAGTTATTATATCATGGCTTTAAGCCGCATGGATAGATGTACCATATGTAAATTCCGCTTCCAATCAACTCGCATTGCGAAGTATTCCTCCCGATGCAGATGCTCCAACGTCCCCCTTCCTGGGCTTCTCATCCTCCGTACGCACAAACAGCCTTCCCGAAGGAAGGCTGTTTTGTGACGTCCCGGAAGGGATTCGAACCCCTGACCGTGCGCTTAGAAGGCGCATGCTCTATCCAGCTGAGCTACCGGGACACATGTGAAAATGGTAGGCTTTTAAAGCATATGTATTAATGCAACGTTATTTATTATAACGTATTCGGCAAATTTTTCAAGGGGCTGCTCAAAAATTTGCCTGTCTGCCTCATTCCGGCATTTCTGCCCCCGGGGTGGCAATAGTGGAAGCCAGCCGCCCCTCTCCTCCACATACCACCGCCAGGGCAGATCCAGCGGTATTCCTGCCGCTTATTAGCCTACTCGTTAGGGCAGCTGATGAAAATGCGCCTCCAGCTGTTTTTTCAAATCTCCAAAAATGAGCAGCTCCTGCTGGAACTTCGAACGTTCATCCTCCGGAGTCATAATGGCGCTTCCCGTAAACGCGCTGACCGTCACATCCTGAAACGCATCATGCAAATTGTTGTCAAACCAGTCGGTTGCAGTGTCGGCATCATTCGTCAGAATACGCACGATTTCATAACCTTCCTCGCGCTGGTCCTCAACAATATACACCAAAAGCGCGGAATCCCCAACAGCCCCCGGCAATACGCCAACTTCTGCGCATGGTGCCCCGTCATATTCGGTCATTCTGCGGATTTTGGCGTCTTTAATGTAATACACTGGTCATCATCCCTCCTGGCAAATTTCCCTCTCCCTTAGTGTTCGGATAAGGACATACATTTTATGCCTTCCTTCATCATATATCTGTATTACTTGGCAAAAAAGAAACAAATGGAAACGGCTGGCCGTCCCTAAAGGACGGTATCCGCTTCAGCAAGAAATATAAGGATAATTTTTTGCGTGCAGCATATAAATCTTTATATTTGGACAACAATCGCACAAAAGAGAGGATGAAGCATCATGTGCGGAATAACCGGATTTATCCAGTGGCGCGGCGACCTCACACAGCACTCGCAACTGCTCGTAAAAATGACTGAAACACTGGGGCACCGCGGACCGGATGCGGCTGGAACCTGGATCTCCGGCCCCTGCGCCCTCGGACACCGGAGACTTAGCGTCATCGATCCTGAGAACGGGGCACAGCCGATGATCGCCCGCCATGACGACAAGGTGTACGCAATTGTGTATAACGGTGAATTATATAATGCCCCTGAGCTCAAAATTGAACTCCAGCAGCGCGGGCATCATTTTCTCACAGAATGCGATACGGAGGTTCTGCTCCATGCCTATATCGAATGGGGACCGGATTGTACGGAAAAACTGAATGGCATTTTTGCATTTGCCGTCTGGGATAGCTTGCGCGATCAGGTGTTTTTGGCTCGGGACCGTCTTGGCGTGAAGCCGCTGTTCTACAGCCAGGTGGACGACGTATTTGTCTTTGGCTCTGAACCCAAAGCGCTGCTGCAGCATCCCAAGGTGAAGCCGAATGTCGGACCGGAAGGCCTGGCGGAAGTTTTTATCATCGGTCCGGCCCGTACACCGGGACATGGGGTATACAAAGATATATTCGAGCTTCGTCCAGGTCATGCCATGATTTATAGCCGGAATGGAATCCGCAAGTATGCTTATTGGGAGCTAGAGAGCTACAATCATACCGACAACGTGGATGAAACGGCGGCCAAGGTCCGGGATCTGCTGCAGGATACCGTGGAGCGCCAGCTGGTGTCGGATGTTCCGGTCTGCTCGCTGCTCTCCGGGGGCCTCGATTCCAGTGCGCTGACCGCGCTCGCTGTGGATTATTACAACCGTACCGGCCAAGGCCAGGTCGACACCTATTCCGTCGATTATGTCGATAACGACAAGCATTTCAAAAGCCACTCCTTCCAGCCCGGCGCAGACGGCCCCTGGATTAAGCGGATGGTCGACGAGCTGAAGACAAATCACCATTATGTGGCGTTCGATACTCCCGAGCTGGTAACGGCGCTGGATAACGCCCTCTACTCCCGCGACCTGCCGGGGATGACCGATGTGGATTCCTCGTTGTATTTATTTTGCCGGGAGATCAAAAAGAACGCCACTGTTGCCATTTCCGGTGAAGCGGCTGATGAGATTTTTGGCGGATATCCCTGGTTCCACCGTGAGGAAATGCTGTCTTCCGGCACCTTCCCCTGGTCAGTGGCACCCAAAATGCGCACAGAGCTGCTGTCCCCGGAAATCCGGGAATGGATTCGTCCGCTGGAGTATTTGGGGGACCGGTACAGCGACGCGGTGGCAGAGGTGCCGAAGCTTGACGGCGAGACCGGCAAACAGGCGCAAATGCGCGTGATGTCCTATCTGAACATTACCCGGTTCATGCCTACCCTGCTGGACCGCAAGGACCGGATGAGCATGGGGGTTGGCCTGGAGGTCCGCGTGCCTTACTGCGACCACCGGCTGGTGCAATACGTCTTCAACATTCCCTGGGAAATTAAAACCGTAGGCAACCGGGAAAAGGGCATCCTCCGCAAAGCGCTGGAAGGCATTCTCCCGGACGATGTGCTCTACCGCAAAAAAAGCCCGTATCCCAAAACACATAATCCGGCCTACCTAAACGCAGTACGGACACAGATGCTTGACATCCTGGATGACTCATCGTCGCCCATCCTGCCATTAATAGACGCCGCCAAAATCCGTGAGATCGCCGCATCCCCGGAATCCTCCAGCAATCTGCCCTGGTTCGGCCAGCTGATGTCCGGCCCGCAGCTGTTTGCTTATCTGGCCCAGGTTAATCTATGGCTGCGCAAATATAACGTTTCGATCGGGTAAAATAGCGGCTGGTCCGCTTCCTGCCGGCACCTGCTTTTTTACTCAATAAAAGCTCAAGCCAAAGAGCAAGCCCCGCGGGGAGACTTGTTCTTTGGCTTTCTGTATGCTGACTATGCCATCCAGCAGCTTAAAAATTGAAATTATCCGGGTCCGGGCCGAAGCGGTGATTCTGATTCAGATCCTCAAGCACCTTGACGTCCTCATCGCTGAGCGTGAAGTCGAAGAATCCGGCATTCTCTACAATGCGTTCGGCATGCACGGATTTCGGAATCGTGATGACGCCCTGCTGCAGGTCCCAACGGAGCACGATTTGCGCCGGGGTTTTGCCGTATTTACCAGCCAGCTCCTGCAGCACCGGCAGATCCAGATTGCCCTGCATCAGCGGGCTCCAGGCTTCTACCTGAATGTCATGGGCCTTCGCATACTTCAGCAGCTCGCGCTGGGTCAGCAGCGGGTGGAACTCGACCTGATCCACGGCTGGCACCACACCGGTATCCTCGATGATATCCTGCAGATGATGCGGCTGAAAGTTGCTCACGCCAATGGATTTGACGAGCCCCTCCTTTTGCAGATGCACCAGTGCCTTCCAGGAATCGCGGTACTTGCCGGCCACCGGCCAATGGATCAGATACAGGTCAAGAACATCCAGTCCAAGCTTCTTCCGGCTGACCTCAAAAGCCTTCAGTGCCGACTCATAACCTTGATCCCCATTCCACAGCTTGGTCGTAATGAACAGTTCTTCCCGGGGCACACCGGATTCACGGATAGCTTGTCCGACACCCTCTTCATTCTTGTATCCGGCAGCCGTATCAATACTGCGGTAGCCTGTCTCTAGTGCCGTCTTCACGGCATGAATTACTTCGTCTCCGTCCTTGGCCTGCCACACGCCAAGCCCCAGCCAAGGCATGGTTGCCCCGTCATTTAACGTAGGTCCGCCTGAGAATGGTCCGTTCAATTGACTCATCGTTTCGCCTCCAAGCTATAAGTTAAATTCATCACTCTTCCTTAACCGAAAAATTTGCATAAGAAGCACATACCCATTGCTTTTAGTATAGCAAAACGTTGACAACTTACCAAAATTCTATAAAAGCAGGTATCAGCTGGTCTGTTAATCACAGTGCACCGGCCTTTTTTGCTTTAAGGTGTAACTTGTATCTTTATTTTTCGTGTAAGAAGGGCCTGAAGGAGGTGGAGAGGATTGTATGAAGACAATGAACTTATGGCTCGGGTACAAGCTGGAGATAAAGGGGCGTACGAAGAGCTTGTCCTGAAGCACAGACTTAAGGCTATCGCATTTGCAAACAGCTTTGTGTGTGATTTATATACCGCCGAGGATATTGTGCAGGAATGCTTCGTAAAAGTGTATATCCATAGAGAAACCTATCGGCCCAGCCATGCTTTTAATACGTATTTATTCACCATTATCCGCAACAACTGCATTGATTACTTAAGATCAAGACAAGCCTCGCGGTTCTTCAGTTCAGATGCAGTCCCTGAGCTCAGCGACCACACTACACCCGAGGAAATCCTGGCCAGCCGCGAGAACACCAAACTTATTTATGAGGTGCTGGGCGATTTGCAGATCGATTATAAAACAGCTTTGTATCTGTATGCTGTGGCTGATTTCAGTTATAAGGATATTGCCAGCATTATGAAAAGGTCAGTACCCCAAATCAAAATTCTCTGCTCTACAGAGCACGCAAAAAGTTCAAACTTCAGTATAAGGAGCTGATGGTGAATGAGGAGTGAAAAGGATTTTTTAGCCGGTATGTGGAGAAAAGTTGAACTCGCGGAAGCAGAACAATTGCAAAAAAAACAAGCAAGAGAACGCAATCGGAGATTGCTGAAAAAAAATATCGCCATGTACACTGCTTTGCTTGTAACGTTTGTGCTGCTAATCCTCTGGGTTCCCTCAAACCCTGGATTTATAACGTGCATTTGCGGAGCTTACCTGCTGCTTGGTTACATATTGGACGACTTCTCATATAAAATCTTCATCAAATAAGGGAGGAACAACCTTGAAACCTGAAATTATCATAGATCATCTATCTAAGAATTTTGGAAAAAGAGAAGCCCTACGGAATGTTTCACTACATATTCAGCCCGGTATGTTCGGACTCCTTGGCAGAAACGGCGCCGGAAAAACGACCTTGATGAGGGTACTCGCGACCCTGCTTCATAAATCAGGCGGATCGGTTACGGTATGCGGCATTCCCATTGAACAATCCAAGGAAGTCAGGAAGCTCATCGGATATTTGCCTCAGGATTTCTCCATCTATCCCGGTATGACTGTGTACGCGGCCATGAATTATCTGGGAATATTATCAGAGCTGCCCAAAGCGGCAAGAAAAGAGCGGATAACCGCTCTCTTAAAACGGGTCAACCTCGAAGATTGCCTGAACCTCAAGGTAAAGGCATTATCGGGAGGAATGAAACGCAGGCTGGGCATTGCACAGGCCATTCTGCATGATCCCCAAATCTTGATTGTGGATGAACCTACCGCCGGGCTTGACCCCGAAGAGCGAATAAGGTTCCGCGATTTACTCTGTGAAATAGCAGAGAATAGAATCGTTATCCTGTCTACCCATATTGTAGAGGACATTGAAAAGACCTGTCAGAACATTGCTGTTCTGGACAAGGGCCAAATCATTTATCAGGGAGCACTGCAGCATTTCATCGGAAATGAACGTGGTCTGGAAGAAGCTTATATGAAACAGATGGGAGGGCATCAACGATGAAGCTATTTCTCACAGAATGCCGGCAAACCTCCAAAAGCATGATCTACTTTGTGTTTATTGGCGTCATGCTCCTGTTCTACTTCACCCAGCTGAGTGATTTTGCAGGGACCGATATCGCTGAAGTGCAGAACCCGTCCGGGTACAACAGCCAAAATCCTCTGATGAAACCTCCGCCGGATGCTGACAATTACGGGTCTGTAGAAGCGGAAATTCCGGAACAGGTTATGCCTGCTGCTCTAAATCAATTGCTAAGCGAGTATGCAAACAATGAATACACCACCTATCCTGTCGGCTTCTATAAGAATGTGAAGTTAAGTCAGAAGCAACAGGAGAAAGTGGCTGCGATCGTAAAAGACATCACTGGACAACGTCCGGAAGATCTGATGAATAAGCAGGACAAGCTTCCCATTCTGATCACTTACGAATCGTTTAAAGTCAAAATGGCCGAGCTAGATACCATGCTGGGAGGAGGATCAAACTACGAAGAAAGCAGACTTCAAGAGTATGGAAACACCCCTGTTACTTACGAAGAAAAACTGGCGGAATACCATAATTTCATTCAAGTTGACCAGGTAACCGGTGCCTACGCCCGATATTTTTGTGATTATATGGGCATCGTAATCTCTTTATTTTCTGTTTTTGTACCCGTGGCATTCTTAATCAGAGACCGGAAAGCCGGGGTCAAGGAGCTGCTATATTCCCGCAAATACAGTTCAGCAGGCTTTATTCTGGCGAGGTATTTTGCACTGGTAACGATGCTGCTGCTTCCCGTTCTGTTATTGTCGCTCCTCCCGCTGACTCAGCTGGCTCTGTATGGGAGCAAACACCATATTACAGTCGATTTATGGGCTTTTGCCAAATACATTCTGGCCTGGCTGCTCCCTACGCTAATGACAACTACAGCGGTTGCATTTGTATTGACAACGCTGACCGACACCCCCATTGCCATAGCGGTGCAGCTATTTTGGAGCTATACGGATATACTCTCAGGCAGTTCCTATATCTATGGTGGACACTACGGTACCCAGTTAGCTATCCGCCACAATACTTTGGGCAATTTGCAGGCCATGCTGGACGGATTACCCGCCCTCATATTGAACAGGAGCCTTTATGTGCTATTTTCGCTGCTTCTGGTGGGTGTAACTATTGTGCTGTATGAGCTTAAGAGAAGGGGGAAGCTGGATGTCTACGGCTATTTTCACCAAATACTCAGAAATCGCAAAAGCCCAATTAAAGCTGACACTATGGGTTAATTTTTTGCTGGCTTTGGCGCTTGCCCTGGGAACCCCCGTCCTGTTTGGCATACAGTATCTTGACAGCAGGGCCTCCAGCTTCGTATTGGAACGTTTTCTCACGTTCACAGGAATTATTTTATGTACTCCCTTGTTTTTACCGGAGCAAGACAATGCTGTAAAAGAATTAATCGAGTCTAAATACACCTCGTTTACATCGGTACTCCTGATTAGGCTTATGTTAGCTCTGACTGTCCTGCTATGCCTCGTAAGCAGCTTTATTGGAGTAATGCTGTTGAACCATTGCCAGTTCGCAGCCGGGCCGTTTATCCTTGGGACCTTTGCCACTGCCCTGTTTCTGGGCTCCCTCGGGTTCCTAGCCTACTCGTTGTCAGACAACCTGGTCGCGGGGTACATGCTGCCGACAGTGTATTATATCCTGAATATGTTTTCGGGTCAGAAGCTGGGGAATTTCTACTTATTTTCGCTGTCCATGGAGAGTATGAATGAGAAATATTGGCTTCTGGGCGGGGCGCTGGTCTTGTTTGCCGTCGGCACAGCCTACAGGGCCATGGTGAGACAGCTAAGATAGCGTAAGAGGAACATCGAATGGGAAACCCTTCGCTTAAGCTTAATGCTTGCCGTCTGCCGTAACCGGACAGCCCATGACCTAAAAAACACAGAGCAGCGCTGCTCACTAAACGTGAGTAGCGCTGCTCTGCATAGATAAATCTGCTTCTGGGAACTTCTTCTGAGTGCAGTGGCAGCTTATTTCTCGATCAGCTTGAAATCATCGAAATGAAACTCCGGGGATACAATGCAGGAGACCAGCACTGGTTCTTCACCCAGCGGCCGGGCGGCCTGCCATACCCCTGGCGGAATCACAACCTGCGGCTGTTGTCCGGCAGCAACATCCAGGCCGAGAACCACCTCGGTCACATTCTCCGGCTTGTCGCCGGTGCCCCCAAGGCTCAGGACAATCGGGCTGCCGGAATGCCACAGCCAGATTTCGGAGGAGAGCACCGTGTGCCACTCCGAGGCTTCATCCGCATGCAGCAAAAAATAAATGGAAGAGGCCGAGGCTCTTGGCCCGGAATAGTTCTCACCCAGCGTTTCCTGCGGGATTTCAAAGGGAGCGTTCCACAGCCGTTTGTACCAGCCGCCTTCCACGTGAGGCTGCAGCCCCAGCGCTTCAACCAGCGGCGAAATTTCTTTTTGCGTCACTATCTTCTCTCCTTAAAGTTTTGCGCAGCAAAACTGCTTCGTAAGCATTACGCTTCGTTTTGCTTTTACTTTAACGGAATGTGCCGCAATTGTAAAATCTCCGGCCTATTTGCTTTCCTTACTGGCCTTGAACACCTCGGCCATGGCACCCAGCGTGCCCAGTGTTTCAACAGCGCTGGTAGGCAGGAACACCTTGTTGGCCGCACCTTTGGAGATTTCGGTCAGCGCGTCAAAGGATTGATAGGCCAGCACCCGTTCATCCAGCCCTGCACTGCTGATCAGTTCGATCCGTGATTTCTCGGCTTCCGCAACCGCCTGGATCGCTTTGGCCTGCCCAAGCGCTTCCAGCTCCTGTGCCTGCCGCAAGCCTTCTGCCTGCCGGATACGCGCTTCCTTATCCCCTTCGGCCTTCAGGATCTTGCTCTGCTTGTCACCTTCGGCACGCAGGATCATATCCTGCTTGGCGGCTTCCGCCTCCAGCACAATCGCACGCTTGCTGCGCTCGGCCTTCATCTGCTTATCCATCGCTTCCTGGATATCAAGCGGCGGCTTGATATCGATAACCTCAACGCGCTCGATCCGCACGCCCCACTTCTCCGTCGCCTCATCCAGCGCCAGGCGGATATCCGAGGAAATCTTTTCCCGGCCGGACAAGGTTTCATCCAGCTCCAGCTTACCGATAATCTGCCGCATGGTGGCTGTGGAGATGTTGCGTACCCCGTATACATAATCGGAAATGCCGTAGGTTGCTTCTTCCGGTCCCACTACCTGATAGAAAATAATCGTATCAATCTGCACCTGCACATTATCCTTGGTAATCACGGTCTGCGGCGGCACATTAGCCTGCTGTATCCGCAAATCATGGTAGGTGCGCACCTGGTCGATGATCGGAATAAGAACATTCAGACCGGGTGTGAGCAGCCGGTGGAATTTACCGAGACGCTCTACAACCCCTACCCGCTGCTGCGGTACGATTTTGACGGTTAACGCTACAAATACGACAACAACAAAAACAATAATCCCAATAATAGCCCATTGCATCAGTACATATCCCCCCATCGCACTACTTCAATAATTGTGGAGCTTCTTCCGACCACTTTGACCACTTCATCCTTGCCCAGCGACTCTATTGAGGTTGCGCTCCAGGTATCGCCGCCTACCTTAACCTGGCCGTACCGCCCAGGCTCAATCGGTTCTACGACCAAACCCTGCCTGCCGACAATATCCGTTCCTGTATCCTGGAACCCCCGCGAGCTGCGGAATCTGGCCACCAGCGGCTTTGAGAAAATCGTCAACCCCAGGGCAACCAGCGAGCCGGCCAAGACCTGCAGCAGTACCGCATCCGGCAGCAAAAGCGAAACCAGACAAGCCGCCAGAGCCCCAATGCTTAACCAGAGCAGATAAAACGTAAGCGTCATCATTTCAACGACAAACAGGACACCGGCTGCAATTAACCAAAACACCCAGACCACCATCGGTGAACCCACCACCTTCCGCTATATACTACTATAACGAAAAAAACGGCATGACGTTGCATAAGTTTTTTGGAGTCTTGGACACAGGCAAGCATAGCCATTATATTTCAGCGGATGGAAGGTTATGAGCGGCACAATCAGCCTTCTTCATAAAAATCCACATAATTTCCACATTATACAGGCTTGAATAGCGGGTACACGCAGTCCCGCTTTGGCTGCGGCGAGAGCCGCCGCCGTTCCGCCAAGTCCGCTGCCGATGATGATCACATCACTTTGTTTTATGCGTGCAAAGGTCATGCTGTTTCCTCCTTTTTGGACCCGGCCGGCAGCTGCCCGAAGCGTTCCAGCGCGAGCTTGGCCGCCCCAAAGCAACCGGCCCGGTTCCCGAGTTCAGCCGCAGCAAGGAGATCCGGCAGTACTTCACTCTTCAGCTTGTTCTTCAGCAGCGGCCACCATATTTCCCGTTCATGGATAACCCCTCCGCCAATGATAATACGTGCCGGATCAAATGTGACGCTGATGTTGCTGAGCACAACCGCCAAATCTGCTGCGAAGCGTTCCAGCACCTGCAATGCGCCCGAATCCCCCGCCCGCGCATCGGCCATAAGCTCCGCTCCATGCCCATAGGTCCGGCCTGTCAGCTCCTGTCCGAGCCGCAGCAGGGCCGAACCCGAGACGTATTGCTCCACACAACCTTGCTTGCCGCAATTGCAGGGGAGGCCGCCGGGAACCAGAACGCTGTGTCCGAATTCCCCTCCGCTCCAGTGGATACCACGGCCAAGAGCGCCGTGTACCATATAAGCCCCGCCTACTCCGGTGCCCAGCGTGAGCATAACCAGATCCTGATATCCTCGTCCTGCACCCAGCCACGCTTCACCCAGCAGCGCCGCGTTCGCATCATTGTCGGCGGCAGCCTGGAGCCTGAAGGTATCAGCTGCCCACTGGGCAAGCTGAAGCCCCTGCCAGCCCAGCAGATTATCAGTGGCGTACACCACCTGTCCAGTGTCGGTGTTCACTCTCCCCGCTGAAGCTATGCCGATGGCCTGAACCAAGGGGCAGGCTTCCAGCAGCTCGCGGACCAGCGCTTCCAGCTTGCCCAATATTGCTTCCCTGCCCTGCCGGGCATCCGTATCGCGCTTTGCTTCTGCCCATACAGCTCCAGCTTCGTCAATGACCAGTCCTTTGACGGCCGTACCCCCGATATCCACTCCGATAACTCGCCCCATCCATCTCCCTCCTTACCTCTATCGCTTCCCTTAATAGATTCGGTCAATGACGGCCCTTGCTGTCAGTTCCTTCATGCTCTTCGTCTCATCCGCATGCCTCTGCTCCAGTCCTTTACAGATCAGGTCAATAATGAACAGCTGGGATATTTTCGCGCCCATGGATCCCCCTTCAAGAGGCGATTCCTTCCCGGCTGTCAGGAGAACGATATCTGCAATGGACGCTATGGGAGACTTGGCATAATTGGTCATGGCAATAACCTTTGCCCCGTTCTGCTTCGCTTTCATCAGCATATCATTGGTATCCAGTGTGCTTCCGGAGACGCTAATGCCGAAGGCGGCATCCCCTTCGCCCATCGTTACAGCCATCATCGATTGGATATGGCTGTCCGCAATCGCCTCAACCCGTCTTCCAATTCGCAGAAAGCGGTTTTTAGCATTCAATGCGGTAATGGCCGATGAGCCTACCCCAAAAAACTGCACATGGCGCGCCGCGTCAATTAGATTAATGGACTCCTCCAGCTGTTCGCGGTCCAGCATACCGAGACTTGACTGGAGAATGTTGACCATCGACTCGTAAAGGAGCGTCGCATAATCCGCGTCCCCGCCATCCCGCCCGGAAAGGGCTTGCTGCTTCGGCAGCCCTTGGGCAAGCATCAGCTTAAAATCCTGGTATCCCTTGAACCCGATTTTGCGGCAAAACCGCATAACTGTCGTCTCTCCTATACCGGCAAAATCCGCGAGCTCTGTTACAGAAAGGTAGATCAGGTTATCCGGGTGCTCAAGAACACATTGGGCCACCTTCTGCTCCGATTTGGTCATAGAGGGATAATACGTATTAATCCGGTCTGTCATTTCCATTGTTCATTTCCACCCTTCTTATTGCCGCCGCAAACCGCCCTGTAATCAGTTGGGGCCTTGTTATGGCTGAACCCACCACTGCTGCGTACGCCCCCAAATCCATGGCCTTCCGGACCTGGTCCGGCTCAATCATCCTGCCTTCAGCGATAACAGGGACCGATAAGCGCTCCACCGCTTTTTGCAGCAGTTCAAAGTTAGGACCCTCCTGTTGGAGGGAGTACGGTGTATAGCCCGAGAGTGTTGTTGAGACACAGCTGACCCCCAGGGCTTCCGCATGGATGGCCTCCTCCAGAATCGAAATATCGGCCATTGAAGCTGTGCCGTTCCGGCTCAGAAAGGATACGATTTGCTCCAGCGTGCATCCCTCCGGTCTCTTTTGCCCAGTCGCATCAAATGCAATCATATCTGCTCCGGCCTCAAGCAGTTCTTCGATTTCTCTTAGCGTCGGGGTGATGTACACCGCCGAACCCGGATAATCCCTCTTTATAATGCCGATAACAGGCAGTGAAACAGCACTCTTGATAGCGCGGACATCCGCAGCACCGTTAGCCCGGATGCCAACCGCGCCCCCCTCCTCAGCAGCGGCTGCCATACGTGCCATCATTTCGGCACCATACAGCGGTTCTCCCGGAAGTGCCTGACAGGATACGATCAGTCCGTGATGCAGCTTCTGTATTATCGTATTCAGGGTCCCCACCCTCTCTCTTGTAGTCTACTTTTCCTTCTATTCTCCAGAAGGCTCAAAATGGACGGACAATCCCACCTCAAACATCCGGTTCCACGGCATGTAGCAGTCTGTAATCTCTACCTTCCCCTCCGGGCCATCAATTCTAACAGCCAACTCCTGACGCAGCCGTTGTTCGACCATGACAGCTACGCTCCCGCGCTGTCCGTCGAGCAGATATTTGCCGAAACCCATGTCCTGGACCGGACCATCGCAGAGCTCACCCCGGACAATCGAACAGTAGCAGACATCTTCTGCATAACGGAGGCCGAGAAAATCCAAATGCTCCTGTGTACGTCCGTAATGCAGGTATATCATTGCCTGAGAAAGGACTGTACCGAGCGTGTTCGAGCTTGTATTCCAGGCCGCATATCCGGCCAGCTTGAACAAAATATTTCTCTCCCGCAGCATCTTCACCAGCTTCCGGTCCCCTCCATTGGCGTATCCGACATCGGCTACGGCGACCGGCTTTCCCTTATGGTTCAAGATATAATCCCCGTATTCTACAATCTCCATCAGGTTCCGGTACACATCATAGCTGAAAAAAGAACCCTGCTGGGAGACCGCTTCGACCATTGTCTCACCTGGCGTATTAACCAGAAGTACGAGATCGGCCTCCCCGGCACTTGAGGCAATCAGGCCGCCCGCGGCTGTAATCTGGTACTTCAGCGTCTCATAGAAAAAACGGTCCTCGAACAGCGGGGTGACAAACGCCCCCTGTACCGATGACAGCCGCGGATAAATAAGCGGCACCGTTCCTGTGACCTTATTGATCATCCGTGCCAGCAGGGTGCAGCCCGCCTCGTCGGCACCGGGATACATATAAGCTCTAAGCTCCAAGTCAAGCTCAGTAATCCGTGAACGTACCTTCTGCTGGTCTTTGGCCGTATGTCCAAAGGCGGCCGAGTCATCCTGCGGAAAGATCATGAACCCGATAATGCCTTCCTTCACCAGCTCCAGCACCAGCTTGTTCGCTTCGATATTGATGCTCCGCCGGCCCAGATAATCATCCAGTATTTCCTGGGGCAGGCGCTCTTCAATTTCTGCAAGCTCCTGCAATTCCTCGTCCGAGGCCGCTCCCAACTCCTTGCGGTGGCTGATGAAGCCTTTGCGAAAAATTTCCCGTCCCCAATCGGCATAGTAATCCGGTTCCTCGTCCGAAAGCGAGTACTGCGGGCAGCGCATAATGAGCTGAAAGGCGTAAATGACCAGCTTCGGATGCCTGCGTTTGAGGGCACGCAGCTTATCCAGCCTTGCAGCAAGCTCCTCCAGCTTCAAGCTGTGTAATCTGGAAGGAATAATCCCTCCATATAGCAGTGTATCCAAAGCGACAACGGCTCCATCCGCCTGACAGCAGGCTTCCTCGAACCACGTCCACAACCCGTCTACATCTCCGGGACGCTTTTTCAGCCCCATCAGCTGCATCGGGGGGCGCAGCACCTCAAATTCCGTTCCCCTGGCCAAAAGAGGGGGGAACCCGTAATTGCAGGGCCGCTCATCCAGCGGCACAAAAGCGATTGTGTATGACTTCAGCATGAATACCCGCCATCCTTTCTGTCATTAACTCTCCATCTAGCCTTTGATAGCACCTGCGATTCCTTCCATGTAATACCTCTGTGTGAACAGAAAAACGATAATAATAGGCGTAACCGAGATCATAGTTCCCGCGGCAATCCAGCCAAAGTTATAGGAGAACTGGCCGTTCAGATATGTGAGCGCTGCAGCCAGCGGATATTTCCCGGGGTCTTCAAGTACAACAATCGGCCACAGGAAGTTATTCCAGAACGCCATAACCTCAAGCAGCCCAATCACGGCAATCCCCGGCTTGACAAGCGGCAGGACGAGCTGCCAGAAGATGCGCAGCTCTGAAGCTCCATCCATTTTCCCCGAATCACGGATATCGGACGGAACCCCCAGAAAGGTCTGACGCATCAGAAAGATATTGAATACCGAAACGGCAGCCGGAAGCACCACACCCAGGAATGAATTCCCCAGATGAAAGGTCTGGATGGTCAGATAATGCACGATCATCGCTGTCGAGGACGGAATAATCATTGTCGCTATCAGCAGTGAGAAGACGATATTCCGGCCTTTGAAATGAAAAACAGCCAGCGGATATGCCGTCAGACTGGACAGTAAAATATTAAATACTACCCCAAGCGCTGTAATAATAACTGTGTTCGAGATATACCGCGGAAAGGACATGAACTGCCAGACCTGCACATAGTTGTCAAAGTCGATGAACGTCGGCAGGATGGCCGGGGGGCTTGAGAACACATTCCTGCCGGGCATCAGCGATACGCTCAGCAGCCAGAGAAAAGGTCCCATCATGAACAGGGCTAACAGAATTAACAGAAAGTAGATGATGGTATAACGGATTCCTGTGATCAGCTGTTTGGTTGATCTGCTGGTTGGGTTCAATATGAGTTCACCCCGCCTTTCCGATTGAGCCGGAATACCAGAACACTAAGCGCTCCTACAATAACACTGACTATCAGGCCAAGCGCCGACGCATATCCGAAGTTGAACTGCTCCAGCCCCTTTTGAAAAATATACACGCTTGAAGTCAGGGTTGAGGTTCCCGGTCCGCCCTTTGTCAGAATGTACACCTCATCAAACACCCGGATTGCCCCCATAATCGAGATCAGTGTACAGAACAGGATATGGGGTCTCAGCAGGGGAATAGTCACATGAATAATCAGCTTCAGAAAGTTCGCACCATCCACTCTGGCCGCTTCATACAGATCTGAGGGAATACCCTGAAGCCCTGCCAGATAGAGCATCATATAATAACCTAGACCTTTCCACATGGTGATGAACATCAGAACATACAGGGCGGTGCTGCTGGTTGACAGCCATGATACCTGCCCGCTGATTATTCCCGCCTGCATAAGAAGATAATTAACCACCCCGTTATTGCCCAGCAGCCAGCTCCAAATCAAGGCCACCGCCACCATCGAAGTCACGACCGGAATGTAATAAGCGGTCCGGAACATCTTCACGCCCGGAATCCGGCTGTTTACGAGTATAGCCATGAGGATGGAAACCACCTGGATAACCGGAACAATAAAGACATAAACCAGCGAATTCCATAACGAAATAATAAAATTGTGATCCTGAAAGGCTCTGGTGAAATTCTCAAAGCCCACATAGCGCGTTTCTGTAATGACCGAGTAATCGGTTAATGAAAGCGGAATTCCGTAAATGATCGGCCAGAATGTAAAAGTGGCGAGAAACAAAAGACCCGGCGTCATAAACGCCCAAGCGCTGAAGGACTCGGAACGAAACCAGCTCTTCATTTAATACCCTGGCTTATGATTCTGTTCACTTCCTTCTCCACGGCATCCAGTGTCTGCTTAATGTCTGCCCCGTTTAGTAATATTTCCTGAAATCCGCGGGCAATGGCGGAGTTGATATCGGATGCGCTTGGAACTCCGACCATATAATCGGTAGCTTTATCCAGGCTTTGCGAAGATACAACCTTCGCCTCAGCTTCAAGACTGCCGTCGGATTCCGTGAAGAAAGGATCTTTGATCGATGCTTTAGAGGACGGCAGCGTGTTGGCAACCTTGGAGAAGGCAGTCTGATTGTCCGCATTGGTCACGAACGCTGCGAACTCCACCGCCTGCTCCGGATTCTTCGACTTTTGCGGCACGACGAGGTCCATGGAATTGGAGAGGCGCAGGTTGGCTTTGCCTGTCGGAAGCTGAACCGCAATCGTATTTGCATACACATCCGGCGCCGAGGTCTTTATGAAATTGATAAAGGTTGGTCCTGACAGCTGGAAAGCTACCTGCTGGCCGGAAAAATACTGGATCTGCTTTTTGAAATCCGCATCCTCCTTCAGAACCACACCCTCTTTCATCAAATCGCGCATTTGGGAGATCATTGCCTCAGCTTCCGGTGTATTGAAGGCCGCTGCCGTTTTGTCCTCATTCAAAATGGAGATTCCATCTATCGGAAACAGCTTGGATACGAGCTGCTGCGCATAACCGGCCGCACCCGTCTTCTCTTGAATCTGACGGGCCCACTCGACCAGCTCTTCACGGGTTTTCGGCGGGTTGGCCGTATCTAGACCAGCCTTCTCCACAAGCTTTTTATTCATGAACAAAACTTCTGTGCCTGTATACCATGGAAGAGCGTAAGCTTTGCCGTCCAAAACGGTAGAGTTATAAATACCTTCAAAGTATGAATTCCTTTCATCCTCCGTTAGATATTCCGTCAGATTCAGTAGAGCACCTTTGCTTCCCAATTGGCTGGCGAATTCTGTGTTGAGATTTACTACATCGGGGCTTTTGCCGCTGGCTGTGCTTGTCAGCAGCCTTTGTGAGATGGCATCGTAGGGATAGTCCCTCCATTCAACAGTTACACCAGGGTGGCTTTCTTCATACTTCGCGATCAGATCATTGAAATAATCATTAAAGGTAGGCTGCAGGGCAATCGTCCAAAATTCCAACGTGACCGGTTCTGTTTGGGGACTATCCTTCTGTTCAGCAGGCGCACCGGTGGCATTTGCACTGTTGGCCGGAGCAGCCGGAGTTCCATTTCCTCCACACCCGGCAAGCAGCATAGACGACGCCATTACGACTAGCAGCGACAGCATAAAGAACGATCTGTTTGTCCTCACACAAAATCCCCCTTAATAATGGTGTAAGACGAGAGTTACGCCAATGTCAGATTTCCTAACTTAACCCTCTCTTTCTTAGGAGTATGCAAGCTTTGACATAAAAATGAAGATTTTCCCCTAACATAAAATAAAAAAAGAAATTTTTCTCCTTTTTAGTCAACAAAAAAAGCTTGCAGAGTAAAGGCGATGCCTTCCCTGCAAGCTTGTGCCGAACAATCTGAATCTGTACGGCAACCCATGATTACAATAAATGCGGTTGATCAGTACCCGCCTTTAGTTCAGCTGCCAAAGGGCGGCCGTCGTGGCCGGTTCCCAACCCTCCAGCGAAGTATGCGACTGCAGGCAGATGTACGTTTTGCCGCTGTAGCTTACTTTATCGCCTGTTGTATAGGCCACTCCTGCGGCCCAGGCGGATACGCCGGGCGTGACCGACGGGCTGACTGTAGCGGTTGGCACGGGGGTTGCCGTCTGTACAGGCGTTGATGTTGGTTTCACCGTAGCCGTTGGCGCCGGCGTGGTGTTGCCGCAGGTGCCGACCACTTTCCAGACCCCGAAGGCGCCGCTTAGATCAGGGCGTTCCCCCTGCGTCCACCACTGGGCTTCATACAGCACACCTCCATAGGAGGCCTGCTGGCCTTTGGTGTAGACGGTTGCGGCGTTCCAGGCCGCCGCCGTACATTGCCCCGGTGTGGCCGTCGGCGTCGGGGTTGGTTGGACTGTAGCTGTTGGCGATGGTGTCGGTGTAACTGTTGGTTTTACTGTGGCTGTCGGTGTTGCCGTAGGTTTCACCGTAGCGGTTGGCGTTGGTGTAGGTGTAGCCGTTGGTGTCGGCGTCAGTGTTGGCTTCGCGGTAGCCGTTGCAGTGGCTGACGGTGTTGGGGTTGGGGTCACGCCTCCATACAGCTTGTCGTATTCCTTCTGCGACGAGCTGCCGTTCAGGATAAAACGCTGCGGACCGCCGGAGAAATTCAGCTTCATCATGCCCTGCAGCTCAAGTGTCGCACCATTTGCTATAGCTTGCGATGCAGTTCCGGTCAGCCGGTAGCGATTGAAATCCCAGGCGGCCGAGATTTGCTCCACAGCTCCCGCTCCCCAGGCTGAGGTCAGCGCAGTTGTGGTCGGCAGATCAAATTCAAGCTTCCAGCCTCCGGGAATCTCCGCTCCAGTGTTGTTGGTTATTTTCAGCGAATAGGTGTAGTTCGGATGATCGTAGGTGCCGCCAAAGGAAATGCTGAAATTTTTGGGTGCAGGCAATACCGGCTTGACGGGGCCGCCCGGCGGCGCAGCCGTTTTCAACTGTTCATAGGCATAGTCGGTCAGCGAGCTGCCGTATGTGTATGTGCCGTCCGCCTGCTGGGAATAGTCTCCGGTCAGCTCCCAGAACATCATCCCGCCGAGGCCTTTTTCCTTAATGTAGTTCAGCTTATAGCCCAGCGATTCCTTGTCCTCATAAGTCAGGAACACCTTTTTGTCCGCGTTGTACAGATACGGTGTTTTGGTTACAGGGTCGAAAATCCGCTGATTGGCCGGATCTTTCAGCAGATTCAGGATATGCCAGATGGGGTTAGCCCCGGAAGGCTTCTCCGGAGCAGGATCATTCCAGATGCCATAAATCCCGTCTGCTCCCCCGCCCGTAGCCGCGGCAGTGCCATAGAGGCCCGTGTTATTGATCCCGCCGCTGACATTTTTCCAGCCCCGCGAGTAGTAGGGAACCCCGATGACGATTTTTTCAGGCGGAAGGGTACCGAGATAGTACCGGACTGCCCAGTCCGTGTTCAGCACCGGCGTCCCCAGTGCAGCCGTTTCGGTGTCGCGGGAATCCGGGTAGAGGGCGGAATGCAGCCCCACGTAGCCGTTCCAGGCACCGTGAAAATCATAGGTCATGAGATTCGCCCAATCCAAATAGGCATTCGCTTCACCCAGCTTCATCCCGCCGAGAACCCACGAAGATGCAGTCGCAGCGATAGTCAGGTCATATTTCTGATTGTCCTGTGCACCCGCCAGATCCAGCTTTTCACGCAGCTTTTTCATCAGAAGCACATAGTTGTCATAATTGACCGCACGCAAAGGCTCGGCCACGGAGGAGTCATTCGGGTTGCCGGAAAGTGCGGTACCGGACGGGTATTCCCAGTCAATATCTACCCCGTTGAACTGATACGTGCGCAGAAAATCCACCACGCTGTTGGCAAAGGTCTCCCGTCCCGCCGCCGAATTCGCCATATTATAAAAACCGCCTGAGCCGGACCAGCCGCCGACGGAAATCAGGGTGCGCACATCCGGGTAGAGCCGTTTGTATTTGATCAGCTGATTAAAATGTCCTTTGAACGGCACATCGGTAAGCTGGCCGGAATAATCTTTTTCAATCGCCGCTGTACGGTCCATGAAGTCAATTTTGTTCTGGGCATTCACTTTGGCAAAAGCATAGTTAATGTGTGTGATTTTACTCCAAGGGATTTTACTTACCGTATAAAAGCCTTTGTTCTCCTGATCCCCCCATTCAGGGAAATAGGCAACAATCTTCCGGGGATGGTCCGCAGCAGGCTGAGTGGCCCCGGGAGCGGCTCCGGCGGCTACGGCCACAAGCCTGCCGTTGCTGCCTGACCATGGATAGAAGGGCAGAAGAAGGGTCAGACCCATCAATACCGCCAGCAGAGAAGGTAATTTTATACGCCTTGACTCCAATCGTTTCATCTTGCATTCCTCCACTTTCAGATCATGTCATTGCCATAAAATGCATCAAACGGCGTTCGCTTGAGCAAATCCTGTACCGTCAAAATAAACCCGGAAGGGAGGTTGTGCCGGAACGCCGTTGTATGATGCCTGCCCTATTGTTCTAGTTCAGCTGCCAAAGGGCGGCCGTCGTGGCCGGTTCCCAACCCTCCAGCGAAGTATGCGACTGCAGGCAGATGTACGTTTTGCCGCTGTAGCTTACTTTATCGCCTGTTGTATAGGCCACTCCTGCGGCCCAGGCGGATGCGCCGGGCGTGACCGACGGGCTGACTGTAGCGGTTGGCACGGGGGTTGCCGTCTGTACAGGCGTTGATGTTGGTTTCACCGTAGCCGTTGGCGCCGGCGTGGTGTTGCCGCAGGTGCCGACCACTTTCCAGACCCCGAAGGCGCCGCTTAGATCAGGGCGTTCCCCCTGCGTCCACCACTGGGCTTCATACAGCACACCTCCATAGGAGGCCTGCTGGCCCTTGGTGTAGACGGTCGCCGCGTTCCAAGCCTCCGCCGTACATTGTCCCGGTGTTGCCGTCGGCGTCACAGTCGATGTAGGCGTAGGGGTTGGTTTCACGGTAGCTGTTGGCGTCGGCGTCGGTGTAGCCGTTGGTTTTACTGTGGCTGTTGGCGTTGCCGTCGGTTTTACTGTGGCCGTTGGCGTAGCTGTCGGTTTTACTGTGGCCGTTGGTGTCGGTGTTGGCACGACTCCGCCGCCCAGCTCGGTGTTCAGCTTGGTTTGCAGTGTTTTGTTGCGGTCGCCGCTGGTTTCCCAGAACATCGCGCCTGCAAGGCCTTTGGTTTTGATATAGCTGGTTTTATAGCCGATGGATTCCGCGTCATCATAGCTGATGTATGTTTGTGTAGACGGATTATAGAGATATGGAACCTTGGAGGTGTTGTTCCAATAGCGCGTATAACCGTTTTTGTTAATATAGTTGGCTTCGAGATCGCTGAAGTCATAATTCCCCTTTTCCCAAGTGCCTGTGGACGAAATACCGGCTGACACCTGATATTGCCCGTTTCCCGCACTCGGGGCACCGCCCCAGCCGCGTCCATAGAACGGCATACCCAAGACGAGTTTGTTCGCGGGAACTCCGTTTGCAAGATAGCTGGTGACAGCCTTGTCGATATTGAAATTCGCAGGGTCAGTCAGACCTGATGAGGCTGCCGCCGGGTCATAGTAGAGCGGAGCATTGTGTCCGGTAGTCGTGTTCCAGCTGCCGTTGAAGTCATAGGTCATAATGTTGATCCAGTCCACAACAGCAGCAATGCCGCTAAGGTTGTTGTTCTGAACATAGGCAGGGCTTGCACCGGAGGCGATGGTCAGCAGGTAGGTTTTGCCGTCAGCGGTTCCGGCGGCATTCAGCTTTTCACGGATTTTTTGCAGCAGCAGCACATAATTCTGCTTATCCTCCGGACGGTAGCTGTTGCCCGCCAGCCCTCCGCTGACCGGGTATTCCCAGTCCAGATCGACGCCATCCATATGATATTTGCGGATGAAATCGACTGCTGAATTGGCGAATACTTCACGGGTCGCTGCCGTAGCAGCAACATCCGAGAAGCGGTTTGACCATGTCCAGCCGCCGACGGATATCACCGTCTTGAGATTCGGATTCTTTTCCTTGAGTTTCCAGAGCTGCTTCAGGTTGCCTTTAATCGGATCATCCCACTTGTCATCGCCAAAGCTTTTCTGGGCATCAATCCAGGGATCACCAAGCACAATCGTTCCATTCGGAACATTAATCGTTTGGCCTTGCTCATTCTGGCAGGTCCAGGTGACCGGATTCGGTCCGGTCGGGTCGGGATTGCCGTGAACCCCGTTCCAGCATATATCGGCAAATGCGTAGTTGATTACATTCATTTTACCTGCATCGATATCCGTCACGTTGAAGGTCCGTCCATAGGCAGCCCAGGAAGCATAATAACCCACGAGCTTGTAGCCCGCAGCCGCATTTGCAGTTCTGACACTGGAGCCTATCGTTGAAAATAGTGCAATCACAAGTGCAACGGCCATGCCAAGCGCAAAGGTTTTACGAAATCTGCTGTTTTTCGACCTCATTTTCATTTACCTCCTCGGTTTAATCCATAGCTTGCATTTACTGCTTTACTGGCAAAGCTCCTCAAAGTCACCTCCTGGTTCGGATTCACCTTCATCCAGTGTCTCTATCAGATTCATGAGATCAGAATGGTAGATTTGGAACACAAAAAAGCGCACGAAAAATAATCATCTTGGCTCTTAATCTTGTATTGCTGTTCATGGAATGCATTGTGAGTCATGTGATCAGGGCACTGCTTATACCTGCACGACTGTTGGGAGGGATGGTGTACATGGAGTAGGGATTTCATAACATTAGAAGGATGAAGGGTAATTTTATTGTCATATAAAGCACATGATTAGGCTAGGGATAAATTTCCATAGTAGGGGGATAATATCATCTAGTTTCCTAATATATACCAAAAAAGGCCATACTGTCCTCATTGGGCAGCATAGCCTTTTTTAGATATTAAGTTAGAGTAGGGTGGCCTGGGGCACCAGTAAGCTCAAGTGGAAAAAGTGAACTTAAATCTTCCCCATCCTGCTTCCCGCAAGCATTATGTGGAAAAAGGATATCTAATTCAGGCGTTTCGCACTTTTTCATGTGAATTCGCTTAAACTAAGTCTACTTTTTCCCACTATTCCTTCTGCAGCAGGCTTTTCCGTCCCATTTAAGTACACTAATTCCACTTCACTATCCAAAGCTCCAAGCTGTCATCCCCGCTAGCTTTCGGATTCCGCCGTCTGTTTCCCCGGTTAGGCTGAAGCTACAGGTCCAGGACGGTTAACCTTTTGCCGAATTCAAAATATCGCTTAGACTCAGCAGCAACCCCCGGCGGGTCTAACTTTTTTGCTGTTCCTGCTGCGCCGCAAGCTTCCCGGTTAAGAGCATAAGCGCCTTGCCCCGGTGGCTGATCGCCTGCTTCTCTTCAAGGGTCAGCTCGGCCATGGTTTTTTCATACTCTGCCAGGTAAAAGAGGGGATCATAGCCGAAGCCGCCTGCCCCCGCCTGCTCGGAGGTAATCCAGCCTTCCACAGTCCCCTCAGCCGTCAATTCTGTGCCCGTCACCGGATCATACAAAGACAAAGCGCAGACAAAGCGGGCCGTGCTAAGCAGCGGTTGCCCTGTGTCCTCACCCTGCTTCAGCTTCTCCAGCTCATTCAGCAGCTTCAGATTATTCTCCATGTCGTCCGCGCCCTCACCCGCATAACGGGCCGAGTAGACCCCCGGTTCTCCGTCCAAGGCATCTACACAGAGTCCCGAGTCATCCGCAAGAACGGGCAGTCCAAGGGCGTCCCCGACCGCTTTTGACTTTTTCAGCGCATTCTCGGCAAAGGTCGTTCCATCCTCCACCACATCGGGCAGCTCAGGGTAATCGAACATACTTTTTACGGTTAGGCCAAGCGGTGCAAAAGCATGCTGGAACTCGCGCACCTTGCCCTTATTCTTCGTCGCTACAATCAGAACACCGCTGCCGGACTCCATGCTACACCTCTTGGCCGGTTTGGCCTGCAGGAATCTTGAGCGCGATCTCTCCCAGCACTTTCTGCTGTGCGGCAATCAGCTCATAAATCCCCTTCTCGCCCAGGCCCAGCAGCTGGTCCAGCTCCCGGCGGGTGAACGGACGCTCTTCGCCGGTGCCCTGGACCTCTACAAAAGCCCCGCCGCCGGTCATCACCACATTCATATCAACTTTCGCTTTGGAATCCTCTTCATAGTTCAGATCGAGCAGCGTCTCATCGCCGACAACCCCCACGCTGATCGCCGCCAGATAATCTGTAATCGGAAACACGCTCAGCTTATGCTGCAGCGCAATTTTGTTAACCGCAAAAGCCATGGCCACAAAAGCGCCCGTAATCGACGCCGTCCGGGTCCCCCCGTCTGCTTGAATGACATCGCAGTCCAGCGTAATGCTGCGCTCGCCGAGAGCATGCAGGTTCACTACGGAACGCAGTGCCCGGCCGATCAGCCGCTGTATCTCCATCGTGCGTCCGGTCAGCTTGCCGCGTGCCGCTTCCCGCTGATTGCGCGTCTGGGTGGCACGGGGAAGCATGGAGTACTCAGCCGTGACCCAGCCTTTACCCTGTCCTTTCAGGAACGGGGGAACCTTCTCGTCTACAGTTGCTGTACAGATGACCTTGGTGTCCCCCATTTCAATGATTACAGAACCCTCGGCGTATTTATTGGTTTGGGTGGTTATTGTCAGCGGCCTGAGCTGATCTGCATTGCGCCCGTTTGATCTCATCTTTTCTGCCTCCTACATCTTTAGCTCTAAGTTTGTGTGAATTCCGCCTGGCCTTATGCACGTATGTCCACGGGATATTAACGCCCCTGCATCAACACTTCGCCCTCTTATATTCTAAGCAGAAAGGGATGCCGTCCTCGACAGCTCAGGACGGCATCACCATTAAAGTTCATTTATAAGATTTGGAAGAGCTTACGCGATAGCTTAGTGTCTTGTTCCCGCAGCACAGATACCTGCAACGCTTACGGCAAACAGCCGGTTCAGGAGAGCTCTTTCTCCTTCAGGCAGCCGTTTCTTGTTTAGCAAGCTTTATTCTACCAAAGAGCAGGCATAAAAGCATCTTTTGGCCTTGCTTCCGCTTCTACAGCGGCAGCACGTTCACATATTCCGGCGCCGAAACCGGCTGTCCGTAGTCTACATTATTAGTGCCGGTTACGGTCTTTTGCCCGTTCATGCGGATTTGCACCAGGGCGTCATCCGAGTTCTGGGCAACGGTAAGCACTACGGACTCAAGCATCTCAGCCGGTACTCCTTTGCCGTCAGCGAACATATCGTCATTCAGCGAAACCGTGACCACTCCATTCTGGCCCGCTTCCACGGAATCCAGCACCGTTTCCTGCGTCATCACCATCTCCAGCCCCTTCTCGGATTCCGGTCCGGCGATCAGCTCATTCAGCGCAGCCTTTAGTGTATCCTGCCCTGCGGGTACAAAGCGGGTAACAGGTACATAATACTGATGAGTACCGTCAGGCGATGCTGCGGAAAAATAGACAGTAACCGCGCTTGAGTTCATCAGCAGCGGGCCGTGCTTCGGCAGGTTGATTCCGAGAGTACGGGTTAACGGGCGGTCCAGCGGTGTGCCCTGCAGCGGCATCTCCGTAAGCTTTTTGCCATCCACCCACAGCTGCACTCCCTGAATTCCGTCCTGGCCGGTCAGCGTCCAGGTGACCGCTTCAAGTATTTTGCGCTCATCTGCGGGTTCGTAATCGTTAAACTTGGAATTGAACTCGACGACAGCCAGCTTATCCTTGTCTACGGTGACGTTCTTTACCTCTGTACCGGCAGGAAGCACACCCTTGAAGCCTTCCGGCAGTGCGGAGGCATATTGTCCTTTGCTGACGAGCGCAGCAAGCGAATCCTTCAGCATTGCTGTATCATCGCCTTCCGGCAGGCTTAGGGACACCGGTGCGAGCAGGCCGTTGCCATCCTCCAGGAAAACGGTTGTCCGTTCCCCGGCCGCAGGCGCAGGCGCAGTATCCGTGCTCACCCCTGCCGCAAGATCGGTATCATCCAGAGATACCGGTCCAAGCACTCCTGTATCCAGCGTCCCCCCGCCGCTGACCTGCAGCATTTGCGCTTCTACTTCGCCGGGCGGCGGGTCTACCGATGCCGATTCCGAGCCGAACAGGCCGCAGCCGGACAAGGTTAACGGAACTGCGAGCAGGCAAGCCGCGGACAGCCCGCGGATTGGTTTCATATGCTTCATGAATGATTACCCCTTTCAACGCTTGAGATCAGTTGTACTGCTATGTATACGAGCCCTCTGCTCAAAAAATAACAACAGCTTATCCTGAATTGCCGGTTTCTGGACAATTACTGCGCAGGCAGGGTACAATTTTCTAAACTAACCAAACTAAGACACATTTACGGGGTGACTGATCATGGCCGATGCTAATGCAAAAATACCTTACAGTCTGAACAGCAAAAAGGTCGCGGAAGCGACCACATTCTGGCTGCATAAACGCGGAGTAACCTTGGAAGAAATCGCCGAGCTGGTGATGCTGCTGCAGAAGAAATACTATCCGAACCTGACCATGGAAGAGTGTGTGCATAATGTGGAGATGGTGCTGAGCAAACGCGAGGTGCAGAATGCTGTGCTGACCGGCATCCAGCTGGATGTGCTGGCAGAAGAGGGCAAGCTGCTCTCCCCTTTGCAGGATATGATTGAAAACGACGAGAGCTTATACGGCGTGGATGAAATTCTGGCTTTTTCAATTGTGAACGTATACGGGAGCATCGGCTTCACCAACTATGGTTATGTGGACAAGCTGAAGCCCGGTGTGCTGGAGCGGCTGAACGACAAAAGCACCGGCCAAATCCATACCTATTTGGACGACATTGTCGGGGCTGTAGCTGCGGCCGCCAGCTCCCGCATCGCACACCGGAAGCAGGCCGAGCGCGAACAGGAGCTGGGACAACCGCATGCGCCCGAGGATCTTGAGGCAGCCTCCACGAAGGCGGCAACGGACAAGATGCAGCCTGAGTAGGGCGGGCAAGTTTTGCCGGATGGGTACGTCTATTCCCGGTGGAATTTCGGGCAGAATCAGGTAGATGCTCGGTAGAATACCGGGTAGATGTTCGGCAGAATGATCCCACCCTTTAACCGGCCTGCAGCAATAGGTTTACGTTTTTCTGTACCCTGGGTTGTGGGAGTAAGAACGTTTGGAATAATAGATTGGAAAGAAGGTGAAACACCAGGATGACCTATTCGTTTGTAATCAGCCCGGTGTCAGTACAGGATTTTGAGAGCGAAGATGAGCTGATCGAGCGCTGCAAGGAATGGAATCTTTTATCCAGCACAGCTACCCGGGTAAAAACTTATCTGTATAAGCGGCAAGGGCTCACGCTGCCTTGTGAAATTGTCGGATACGTGGATCCTCAGACCGTTGTGATCCAGTTCGAGAATAAGCAGCAGCACTGCATTCATCCCGCTTATCTAAAAGAAATGCAGACCGCCGCCTTCGGCTCAAGAGCAGGCACAGTTTCCGATGCAGTGAAGACGGAGGACTCCCAGGCCTCAGAAGCGGTCATGGCGGGAGACAGGGATGGAGATGCCGTAAATGCAGCATACGGAGCTGAAGGGGACGAAAACGCCCAGGCCGCAGCCGCGTTATCTGTTGACACTGGGGCAGAATCAGCAAAGACTGTTGTAGCTGGGACTGAGGCTGAAGAGACAGTGGCAGTTGGGACTAAGGCCGAAGAGGCAGTGGCAGCTGGGACTAAGGCAGCAGTCGCTGGGGGAGTTGCAGCCGGTGAAACGCCGGAAGCTCCGAAGAAGCCGGCTAAACCCAAAAAGAAACCAGCCCTTGTCCTGCCGGATGAGAAGCTCCAGATGACAGCCACTGTCAAAGAGTTCACGACCGTGCCCAATCATTTCTCCGATAACGACGACGAGGTCATCATCTATGAGGGGGTGACCGTGGAGGGACAAGATCTTGCCATCGAAGAAGTCTGGTCCAGCCACAGCGCTACGCTGAAAAAGCTGGAGCTGGCTGTTGGCGACACTCTCTCCTTCGAAGCAAAGGTCGTCGCCAAAAAGCTCACCCAGCATCCGGTCAAATACAAAATCAACAACCCGTCGAAGATAAAAAAGTTGGACTAGCCGTCTAGATGCAGAACGAGCCCGCTCCGGGCGCTTCAACCAGCCCGGGGCTCTGCAACAATGGCATTTCTGCCGTTGTTTCGGAGCAATTCCGCCCGCGGCGCTTCAACAACGGCA
>NZ_FNGM01000011.1:171374-244960 GCF_900102965.1 Paenibacillus jilunlii
CCGCCCGCGGCGCTTCAGCAACGGCACTTTTGCCGTTGTTTCGGAGCAATTCCGCCCGCGGCGCTTCAACAGCGGCACTTTTGCCGTTGTTGATATACACCGTCCCCCACGGGCAGTGCAGGCGACTTGGATTTCAGTCTAGCGTTACCTTGAGAACGACTCCCCATGAATCCTACGGCAGCTCCAAGTGGAAAATGGGTAACTAATTTGCTTGCTCGTCCTGTTCTCCGCAGGTGAAGTGGAAAAAGGTACACTAATTCAGCTCATTTCGCCATTGGACGAGGAATATAAACCCATTAGGTTTCCTTTTTCCATTTAATTCTCAGGATTGTTGAATTTCGGGAGAAATAAGCTCCCTTTTTCCAACTAGCGCTTGCGAAGAGGCCGGTGAGCAAGCGCTAGTTGGAATGAGGAGATCAGACTGATCCCTCAACTTAATAGTTTACAAGATAAGAGCAAACCAGCCCGCAGGCCTTCTACAACGGTATTTCTGCCGTTGCTGATCCAAAAAAGCCAGGCCGCGTATACACGGGTTCCCTCCCTATATACGCGACCTGCCTCTATTCACGGGTCCCTCCCTGTATACGCGGCCTGGCTTCTATTCATCTGCCGGCTGGGCGGGCAGCTTACTTGACGGCCGCGAACATCGTCACTCCGCCGGGCTCCGGCTCGATGACTTCCGCCCGCTCCCGGCGCACCAGCTCGGCCAGATGCGCCAGCGTCTCGCTCATCGCGAACCGCATCTGGTGCGCGCTGGACACGCGGCTGCGGAACAGCGCTTCGCATACCGCGAAGCCGCTGAGCGGGCCGCCCGCGAGCAGAGCGGCTGCCTGATCCAGCCGCTCTTCGTGATGGCGCAGCAGGCTGTCCGCCCGCTCCGTGAAGCCCGTGAACGGTTCCCGGTGTCCCGGGAACGCCCGGGTCACCCGGAGGCTGCGCAGCTCGCGCAGCCCCTCCATGAAGGTGCGCAGCGGCTGCGGATCGCTGCCCGGCTGCAGACTGACGTTGGGCGAGATCTGCGGCAGCACTGCATCGCCGCAGAGAATCTGCCCGCTGCCGCCGTGATAAAAGGACAAATGCCCCGGCGCATGTCCGCCGGTTACCAGCGGCTGCCATTTGCGGTTGCCCATGATGAACGGCTCCGCCGCGTTGATATAGGCCACCTCCGGCTGCGGAGTGACCTGGGGCAGGAAGCGCTCCAGATGCTCCCTGATCCCCTGCACCCAATCCTCCGGCATGCCGTAGCGGAGGAAGAACAGCGGCAGCGCTTCATTCAGAATCGCCTCCGCTCCCCAGGTCAGCCGGGCTTCGTCATGGGCCCGTTCCGACATCCAGACCTTGCCGCCGCTGCGGGATTGCAGCCAGCCGGCAAGACCGTAATGGTCCGGATGATGATGCGTAACCACGATATCCCGGATTGCGCTCCAGGAATAGTCCAGTTCCTGAAGCACAACTTCCCATGCCGCTTCCGCCTCAGGCGTGTGGGGCCCAGGGTCAATCACCGTAAGCTGTCCGTTCCGGTCAGGCAGAATATAGCTGTTCACCTGGCGCAGCGGTGGGTCCATCGGAACAGACACCTGAATGATGCCGCCTTCCCATGTAATCAGGTCTGCCTTTGACATCATGCCGTCCCCCCCTCCCTTGAATCTTCTCCCCGATACCATCTTAGGGACGCACACCCGTAAAGATCATCCGCCGTGAATTTTCCGCCTCATACTCATCTTCCTCATAACTGCCGTGCACAGCTTCCAGCTGAAGGCCTGCAGCGGCAATCATCTCGCGGAATTTCTCCAGCGGATACAGCTTGACCCGCTCATGATATTTGCGGGGGGCACCGCCTGACTTCGAGGTCAGGATGATGTCCTTCTTGACATAGCCATCCTCAATCCGCCGCGACTCATCAATCAGGGTGTCCCCGTCCTCACGGACAGAGTGTGGAACCAGATGGCGGATCACATGGGCCGGATTCAAAAAATCAACAATGAACTTGCCGCCCGGCACCAGCATGCGGTGAATTTCCCGCAGCACCTTGATCTGCTCCTCATCCTCTTCAAAATATCCAAACGAAGTAAACAAATTTACCACAGCCGCAAAACCGCCCTCAAGCGGCAGCCTGCGCATATCCGAACGTATCCAGGTCACGGCTTCGGCCCCGGCCTGCGCCCGTGCTTCACGAAGCAGCGCTTCTGACAAATCCACACCCGTAACCTCATAGCCCGCTTCCGCAAGCGCCAGGGAATGGCGGCCCATGCCGCAGCATAAGTCCAGCACTTTGGCCCCTTGCGGCAGCTCCAGCCAGCCGATCATTTTCTCCACCTCGCGCCGTGCCCCGCCGAAATCCCTGTGCCTGTAGACGATTAAATAATCCTCGCCAAAGCTATCCTCATACCATTCACCCATGTTCCTTTCTCCTTCCGCAGCAGCGCCTGCAAGAGCCTCTCTATGTATGTAACGCGTATCCAAACTAAGCTCCCGATTTTCACGGCCATACCCCTGCTTTTTCTCCTCATGCCGGGTTTGAATATAGCACCCAATGTAACGCAATTGTACCGCCTTTTATAGGTAAACTCAAAAAAGAGTCGCCATTTCGCCATACTTCCCGCATCATGGCAACTCTTTAGCCGCTTCTATAGAAGCTATATACATTAGCTTTACATGTTGGGGATAGTCGTCACTGCGGGGAATGTATGGATTTCCAGCCGCTGTTGTCCCCGGGTTTCTTGAATAAACCGTTAATTGCGGTTGAAACCCGGTGACTGATTATACTTCCGATGCGGGCTTTCCTGCGAAAAGCTTTCAGGCGGCGCTTCCGTCCCTACAGTTCCAACTCCCCCTCCGCAAATCCGCCGTTTTTTGTGTTTTTAAGTTCATCTTATCTAGCTCTGCCGCTGCAAATAGACTCTCGCTTCATAAGGCCGGAGCTTCAGACTCTTCAAGTCTTCCTCTTTATTCGGCGTGTAATTGGAAATCAGCAGTTCCAGCTTCTCCGGCAGAAAATCCTCCGGCAGCTCAAATACCGGCTCCCGCTCAAAAAAATTCAGGATTACCAGCAGCCGCTGCTCCTCCAGCGTGCGGGTATATGCATAAATTTCCGGGTGCTCTTCCAGCAGCAGGGTATAGTCGCCGTAGACAATGACCTGATGTTTTTTTCGCAGCTCAATCAGCTTCTTGTAGTAATGATAGATCGAATCCGGGTCCTTGACTGCACTCGCTGCGTTGATCTCCCTGGAATTGGAGTTTACCCGGATCCAGGGCACGCCTGTTGTAAACCCGCCGTTCTCCCCATCGTTCCATTGCATCGGCGTACGGGCGTTGTCCCGGCTTTTTTTATGGATCGCGGCCATGATGTCGGCTTCGGGAACGCCATTCGTACGTTTTTCTTCATAATAATTCAGCGTCTCCACATCACGGTAATCATCAATCGACTCAAAACCCGCATTCGTCATCCCGAGCTCCTCACCCTGATAGATATAAGGCGTTCCCTCCAGCATGTGAATAAAAGTAGCCAGCATTTTGGCCGAGGGGATGCGGTAATACAGATCGTTGCCGAACCGGGATACCGAGCGCGGCTGGTCATGGTTGCACAAATAGTTGGCGTTCCAGCCTTTGCCGTGCAGGACCGTCTGCCAATTGCTGATGATCTTCTTAAGCTCCAGGAGGCTCCAGGGTACCGTATCCCATTTTCCTCCGCCTGGCGCCGCGCAATCCAGATTCATATGCTCGAATTGAAAGGTCATATTCAGCTCGCGGCGTCCATCGCCGACATAATCCAGCGCCTGCTCCGGGCCCAGGCCCGAGGTTTCGCCGACCGTCATGATATCGTAAAAGTAGAGCACCTGATCGTTCAGGTTGCGCAGCAGCGTGTGTACATGCTCCAGATTGGAGAACATATCATATGCCCGCACCGTTGCCGTTCCATGGGGATTCAAGGCGTCGGGATACCCGCCCTTCTTCACAATATGGGCGATTGCATCAAACCGGAAGCCGTCGACCCCTTTTTTCAGCCACCACTGCACCATTTCATGCAGCTTGTCGATCACGGCGGGGTTTTCCCAGTTCAGGTCCGGCTGGAATTTGGAATAGAGATGCAGATAATATTCATCCGTCTTGGGATCAAGCTCCCAGACCGAACCGCTGAAATAGGACTCCCAGTTGTTCGGCGGACCGCCGTTTTTGCCTTTTCTCCAGATGTAGTAATCCCGTTTGGGATTATCCTTCGAGCTTCTGGATTCAATAAACCAGGGATGCTGATGGGAAGTATGGTTCAGCACCAGATCCATCATCAGCTTCATTCCGCGCGAGTGCATCTCCCGCAGCAGCCGGTCAAAATCATCCATCGTCCCGAATTCCTTCATAATGTCGCAATAATCACTGATATCATAGCCGTTGTCATGATTTGGAGATTTATAGATCGGACAGATCCAGATCACATCCACGCCCAGATCCTGCAAATAATCCAGCTTGGACATAATTCCACGCAGATCTCCAATCCCGTCACCATTGCTATCCATGAAGCTGATCGGATAAATCTGGTATACTACGCTTTCCTTCCACCATTTTGGGTTCACAAGGATTCCCTCCGCTTCTGCAATTCAGACATTTTAGTATATCTTAACCACACTGGCGGAAGAGAATAACAAAATTTGATAATTCGCTGCTTCGCAAGCATTACTCTCCTGTGTCCTCCACCGAAGCGAACTGGTACAGAATCACCTGCTTGCCATTCAGCGCAAAAACCTGGGGCGTGCGGCCGTTCAAGTTCCCCTTGAAATATTTATCTAAACGAAACCACGACCGGCAATGTTGCATATCGGTGTCACATACGCAACGTGGTTCAGCATTTAAAACAAGGAAAAAGACGGGATCGCCTTCTTATAGAAGACCTCCCGTCTCGGCATGCATTGCTGCTCTCTGAGACTAGCTTAATTGCTTGATTACAATCGACGCATTGACATTCGCCTGTGTCCCCCCGGCCAGCGTCTGCAGTGTGACAGCCGCAGCAGAGCTGTGGTTGCGCAGCGTCAGCACATCTCCCGATGACAAGGCCAAGATCGCCTGCCCGGTGTTTTGCTGAGTTCCTGCACCTGAGCCGTATACGGTACCCGGGACCAAGGCTCCATTGACGAACAATGCGAACTGATTGGGTTCCACGCCGGATACCGAGAAATTAACCTCATAAATCCCCGCATTGGTGACTGAAATCGTCGTTGTGCCGGGAGCATGAGTAATTCCCGGAGTCAGCAGACCGTTCGTATCAAAAGACACGTCCGCTTCAATCGGCACCACCTGGGCGCCGAGGTTATACACATAACCGAAATTGGCAATTCCGCCAGCCGCTCCGGTTGCGCCCGTTGCTCCGGCAGGCCCTGCCGCTCCGGTTGCTCCAGCGGGTCCTGCTGCTCCGGCAGGTCCGGCAGGTCCGGCAGGTCCGGCAGGTCCTGCCGCTCCTGTTGCTCCGGCGGGTCCTGCTGCTCCGGCGGGTCCAGCCGCACCCGTTGCTCCTGGTGCACCCGCTGGTCCTGCTGCTCCGGCGGGGCCCGCTGCACCCGTCGCTCCTGGTGCACCCGCTGGTCCTGCCGGACCTGTGGGTCCCGCGGGGCCGCCAGCTCCGGCTGGCCCAGCCGGCCCGGCGGGTCCGGCAGGACCCACCAGTCCGCCGATTCCCGCCGGGCCTATGGCTCCGGCGGCTCCCAGCGCTCCAGCGGCTCCCAGTGCACCGGCAGCTCCCAGTGCACCCGTTGCCCCCGCTGCACCAAGCGCACCAACAGCTCCTGCGGCGCCGAGAAGCCCGGCGGCACCAATAGCACCCAAGCCGCCGGTTGCGCCACGCGCTCCTAACGCTCCAGCCACGCCTGCGGCGCCCAACGCTCCGGCGGCACCTACAGCCCCCAGAGCTCCAGCAGCACCCGTTGCACCTAAAGCTCCTGCTGCTCCGGCAGCACCCAAAGCTCCTGCTGCCCCGGCGGCTCCGGCGGCCCCCAGCGCTTCCACAGCACCGGCTGCACCAAGTGCTCCAGCAGCTCCCGCCGCACCCAATGCACCAAGTGGAATATTCACACGGACAATCTGCCTTTTGACGATGATTTCCTTGCAGCAGCACTTCTTGCCATCTTCATGTTTCCGTTTTACAGGCTTCCTTTTAGGCCGTTTCTTAGGCAACTTTGGCAAAGGACATTCAAGCAGCTCCTTTTCAGGATTGGGGCATTTTTTCTTATGCTCAAGACGTCTCATTTTCAGCACCTCCAATAGACTTGATGTATAGTACTCCATTTACCTATGGGGTGCATGGACATTCGTCTTGTAGGCTGCTACTTATTTTTTGAAAAACTGGATGTTCATACTGTCTGGACAAGCAGAAATCACCTGGGAATACAACAAACTGTTCAAATGCCTGGACACATTCCCTCCACAGCGGGCATATACTATAGATTGGACAACCCGCCCAGCCCACTCAGGATTATTTGAGCATGCACCTTGGCCAGCACATTAAATCCAATCCCTCCAGTTCTGCTGCACAGAGCATAATAGATCTTCACCGCAGGCCAAAAAGGACCGATTCTGCTGCAAATTCGCAATAGAAGGGTCCCTTGCTTTCATTATGAATTTCTCTAAATCTTCTTCAATAGGCCTTTCTACAACAGCCCCACCATTCTCAGCCCTTCATAAATCCCGTTCTCGCTGACATGCTTGGTAACATATGACGCGGCTGCCTTCACTTCTTCCTCCGCATTACCCATCGCAACCCCATGACCGACAAAGCCCAGCATCTCCAGATCATTCAGGCCGTCACCAAACGCATATACATCTTCCTTCTGCACGCCAAGGATTGTCATCATCTGCTGAATGCCTCCTGCCTTCGAGCCATTCCCCGGCAGCACATCCATACACAGCGGGTGCCAGCGGATAAAATTCAGATGCGGATAGGTTTCTGCATACAGGTCCTGCTCTTTCTGCCGGCAAAAAATGAGCGCCTGGTAGATTTCATGCTGCAGAAAATACTCCGCATCATGTGTCGGAAATGCCAGCTTCAGCGAACCGATGCTAGTCTTGATATACTCATGCTCCGCAACATTTACTTTCATCCCTGCTGCATCAATATAGCCCACCGGATGATCATTTTTTTGGGCAAATAAGGTAAGTTCCTGCAATGAAGGAGTGTCCAGCGGGTTGCGGTAGATCACTTCTCCTTCATAAACAACATACTGCCCGTTGAGCGACACATACGAATGAATGTCCAGCTCTTTGCGCAAATCCTCGAACATGTACGCAGCTCTGCCCGTAGCAATTGCTACATTGTGGCCCCGTCTTTTCAGTTCGGCAATGGCTTCCTTCGTGGAAGCTGGAATTCGTTTTTCCTCGTCATAGATCGTACCGTCAATATCAAAAAAGATTGTTTTTAGGGTCATAGCCTCTCCATTCTCCTTGTTCTCTCTGCTTATTATTCCTGCTCAAGATTGTAGATGCTTGTGGTATGCGATGCAAGCTGTCTTTTTCAGAAAATGGAGAAGTGCAGCATGATAACACAGCAAAAAAGCAAGCAGTACCTGCCTATCCTCCTTAAAGAAAGACAGCTGCTGCTTGCTTATCATTAACACTTCAAATGTTCATGGTATCTTAGTCCCGGCAAGTTAAGCTTCATTCTTACACAGCATTCTGAGCCCGCTGCTGTTCTTCCATCAGCCACTGCACCAGCATATATTCGGGAACCGTGCCTTTGTGGGACCCGGCATATTCGCGGACCCGCACCAGAAGGCGCCCTGCGGTATCGGGTGTGATTGCCAGGCCCAACTGGTCCAGCACATGGGCCACACCGCCGGTGCCGGAATGCTTGCCCAATACAAAACGGTGGCTCCGGCCTACTTCTGAGGGATCAAAGGTCTGATAGGTAGCTCTCTCCTTCATCAGCCCGTCCACATGGATTCCCGACTCATGGGTAAAAGCCAGCTGTCCCACGATCGGCTTGGCATCACCCACGCTGCGGCCGGAAGCGGCAATTACCTTGTCCGCCAAACCTTTGAGCAGATCGAATCTTATGCTACTCTCCCCGCCGTAGAGGTGGTGCCAGGCCATTGCCACTTCCTCCATGGCTGCGTTCCCGGTGCGTTCTCCGATCCCGGCAACCGTGGTGCTGGCCCAGGCAGCGCCTGCGGCAATGCCGCTCAGCGTATTCGCACAGGCCAAGCCAAAATCGTTATGGCAGTGCACCTCCAGCTCGACATCACCGGGAACTTCACCGAGCAGCGTACTTACCCGCCCGGCAATCTGTCCCGGATGATGCGCCGACACAGTATCCGCATAGCGGAACCTGCGGATGCCTTCCCTGTGCAGCGAATTCACCAGCCGGACCAGAAAACCCATATCGGCCCTTGATGAATCCTCCATGCCCACCGACACCGTCATGCCCAGCGAAAGGGCATATTCCGCCGCACCCAGCAGTTTGTTCAGACCCTCATCCGTTGAGAGTCCCAGCTTGCCTTGCAGCTGAATCTCCGAGACAGGAATGGACACATGACTCCAGTTGACTCCCGTTGCCCGCGCCTTGTCAATATCCCCCGGCAACGAGCGGTTCCAGGTCATCAGCTTCATCGGGAGATTCAATTCGGCAATCGCCGCAATATCCTCCTGCTCCCGCGTACCCATGGCAGGAATCCCTACCTCTGCCTGCTCAACTCCGCACTCCGACAGCAACTTTGCGATTTCCAGCTTTTCCGCCCTCGTGAATGATACTCCAGCCGCCTGTTCGCCATCCCTCAGTGTCGTGTCACAAAGCTTGAGACTTTTCACGGTGTACCTCCTTCTCCGCAGCAAGCGCATTTCGGATTACGGGAAATATGGACGCTGTAACAGGCGAAGTCGAGTGAGCTGAAGCGATGCATTACGCCCGCATAAGTTGTCCCTACCCCTGTAATCCATTTTACGGCTTCCAGCGCAGCCAGACAACCCGCAATTCCGGAGGTGGCTCCCAGAACTGGAAATCCAAGCGGCTCCCACTGGGGTGCCACATCCGGGTATAGGCATTCCAGGCAGGGGGTTACACCGGGAATAACCGTCGTGAGGGAAATTTCAAAACCGTACATAGCAGCTTCCACCATTGGCGTTCCGGTATCTACACACAGGCGGTTCAGCGCATACCTCTCGGGAAAGTCATAACGGGCATCAATTACAATATCGGCATCCTGTACCCAGGGTCTGGCAAGGGGAATTTCAATTCTGGCATTGTGGCCCTCAATCTCGACATGCGGGTTCAGACGCTTCAACTGGGCAATCGCTGTACTCATGCGTTCCATCCCCAGATGCTCCGTATCCATCAGAATCTGCCGGTTCAGATCAGGAGGGACAATAACCCCTTCATGGGCCAAAATAAGCCTGCCGACACCCGCCGCAGCCAGATACAGCGCAGCCGTTCCTCCCAGCCCGCCAATTCCCGCAACCATCACCGTCGCTTCCTTCAGCGCCCTTTGCCCCTCTTCTCCGAGCAGCTTAAGCTGCCGGGCATACCGATCCAGCTCCAACCCTCCGGCAAGCGGCTCCATCCCCATCCCCCCTGCGACTGATCATAAATTTGCAGCTTTAGCCTTCAAGGCTGAACAATCCGTGGCATGCGGTGATTTCCTTATATTTCTCCAAAAAAGCCAGACCCTCCTCCACACATTCCACCCCGTAGCGGATGGCCTTCTCCTCCGAAGTGAACGGGAATGGAGCACCGGCCCGCAGGCTCTTCAGCACCAGAATAACGCGTCCGGTATACAGCAGCCCCCGTCCAAAACCCTCAACATTAATCTCGGCGGTGCTCTGCACCATGGCTCCGCTCTTCTCTTCCATGACTCCGGCGATCGCCTGGAACAAAATCGGAACCTGCTGGCGCACCTTCGGAGATACGGCGCAGTTGAAGTCCGATTGATCCTTGTCCTCGGCGGATGCCAGAAACAGCTTGGCAATCTTCTCCTGCGGAGACAGCGGGGCATGGCGCCCGAAGAAGTCCGCCGTATCGAGCAGATGGCACAATCGTCGGACCAAAGCATCCGCTGTACCGGGGTCCAGCTCTTTTACAACCTTGCGGCGGCGGGGTTTCACCGCCGCCCCCTCCCGGGAAAACCCGGCCTGAACTGCCATCTTCCTGTTAGCCGACGATTCCATTGGCTTCCTCCCCTTCCCCGGTGCCTTCCTCTTCCGAACGCAGTACCTTGGCCAGCCACATTGGCGGCTTGCCCTGGAGCATATCAACCAGACGCTTCACCTGCTCGTCAATCGGGCTGCCGAACGGAACCTTAACCGGCATAATCTTGCGGCGTGTCACCCGCGCGGCGGCCGAGGCGCCGATCTGCATGATGAAGATCAGCGTGCAATCTTCTACCGCCTTCAGGCGGCTGTCAATTTTACCGGCTTCATCCTGATTCACAACAACCGGCAGCTTGCGAAGCTCTACCAGCTCACCGCCATTTTTAGTCACATTATATACGGCGAACATTGGACTTTGCCCGAAATGGGCATTGACCCGGCTTCCATCATCTGTGGCGAACGCTACCTTCACGGTGAACAGCCTCCCTCTGCATTAACAAATTCCCTGCTTTGTTGCTCCACTCCATGGCGCCTCTGTATCCTACGGAGACAGACATATAAGCGCCCAGCTCATTCCATACCGGGAACCCGGCCGGCATAAATGCAGCATCAATCCGCTGCGCTCCGGCGATACCGTGCGAATTGCTGATCCATAAATCGGCCCCCTTGCCCAGCACTTCGGCATCATCTAAATCCCCTACCCACACCTCGCGCTCCATTCCTGCAACCAGCGGGGTTTCATAGGAGGCAATCAGCGCCTTCTGCTCCACCCCCAGCTCTTCAAGCCAGCCGGAGACCGAGAAGAGATGATCCGGCTCCAGTGCAGCGAGGGCTGACATTCCCGCAAACTGGAAATGCGCGTCAAGCATGCTGTCGAGCAGATTCTCGCGCTGCCAGCAATAACGCAGCGGCACCGGTTCTCCGCTGATCTGATGCAGAAAATGCAGCAGATCGTCGGAGGCCTTCAGCCCCATCGCGCGCGCAAACACCTTATAGGGGGTCCCCAGCGCATTGTGAAGCCTTCTGGCCGGACGCTCCATGCTGCCGCCGATGGCAATCGTAAGCCCGGACTGCAGGCTCTGGAGCATGGAATCCAGCGGCACACCGCCACGGGTCAGCGGGGAGAACCCGGTCAGCAAATGACCCGACAAGGAGGTCGAGATATCCGGCAGCGCGATCACCTCGAACCCGAAGGAAGAAATCATCTCCTTCAGCTCCATCACATCCGCAGGTGTCAAAAAAGATCCGGGCAGCAGCGTAATCTGCCGGGTATTCACAGTTCTCGAACCCCGGTGGCCCACCTGCTGGATCATTTCATCGATCATCGACTCCACAGCTGCGCTGAAGCCCGATTCCAGTGATCCCCGGAAGTCCGGCAGCACCACGGAAAAGGCAAGCCCCCCGCGCATATTCCGCTCCCGCTTGTAGGATTTCAGCATACTCTGGTAATCCACCCCGGCGACATCGGTCAGTTCCGTTCCGATAATCCCGATGATATCGGGGCGGTGCTTGCTAAGCACCAGATTAAGGGCCTCCTCCAGATTGCGGTTGGCATCGAAGATTACGTCCATCTCCTGCAGGGCGGAGGTCTGTACGGCAATCGGCTCACGGAAATGCCGGGTCAGGAGCGCCTTGGGAAAAGCAGAGCAGCCCTGCGAGCCGTGCATCAGCGGCATGGCGCGGTAGCAGCCCTGCAGGGCCAGCACGGCACCGAGCGACTGGCCGATCTTGATCGGATTGACTGCAGCCGGCTTTTTTCTTCTGTTAACGGTCATAGGGAGGGGCCTCCTTATCCCACGGAGCCGGGCTGGCTGCCAGCTTCCAGATCGGATTGGCCAGGGAATAGGTCAGTTCCTTGGCGAGCCGCAGAAGTCCTTCATAGCCCGCATACGCTTTATGCCGCTCCTGGTTGATATCAATGAACGGAATCTGTTCCTTCATCGCAACATACATATTGCGACCGCCCGCGATCATAATATCCGCTTTGCGTTCCCGCACCGTCTTGAGGATGCGGCTGGCACCGCCCTCGGGAATATATTCGGTATCGTCACTTACACGGTCTGCGATCCGCCGGACATCATCCTCTGTGCTTTTGTTTGTTCCGACGCCCACCACCTGAACGCCCAGCTCCTTCAGTGCGGAAATAACCGACCAGCTTTTGACGCCGCCGGTATAGAGCACCGCTTTTTTTCCTTTCAGAATTTTGCGGTAAGGGCGCAAATCCTGGCTGAGCCGGGCTTCTTCACGTTCGGTTAGACGGTCTACCCGGCGCTCCATATCACGGTCATTCATCAGATAGGCCATTTGCCGCAGCGAATAAGTCGTCTCCTTGGCCCCGTAAAAAGAGCCTTCGAAATAAGGGATACCGTATCTGGACTCCATTTCCCTGGCGAGTCCAAGCAAAGCCCGGCTGCAGACAACCATGTTCACTCTGGCGCGGTGCGCCCAGGCGATCTCCTTGTAGCGGGCATCTCCTGTTATCCGTGAGGTTACCGGAATGCCTGCACTGTTCATCAGCTTCTCGATATCCCACATCTCCCCGGCGATATTGTATTCGCCGATAAGATTGATCCCCATGGACATATCGGGAGATGGCTCCCCCGTACCGATGACATACTGCAGCAGCGCATCGCCGGCCAGACGGTTGCCGAGATTTTTGCTCCCGACAAATCCGGGGCTGTTCACAGGGATGACCGGGATACCGAGCCGTTCTGCCGCCGTCTTGCAGACGGCATCCATGTCTTCACCGATCAGGGCAGTCACACAGGTTGAATATACAAATATTGCCGGAGGCGCAAAGCGCTCGGCAATATAGTCAATACTGTCCTTCAGTTTCTTTTCTCCGCCAAAAATAATATCGGAATCGGTCAGATCCGTAGCAAAGCCATATTGGGACAGGGAAGGCCCGCTGGACAGGGTTCCCCTGCTCTCCCAACTGTTCCCGGCACAGGCAATCGGACCATGGACAAGATGTGCAGCGTCCATAATCGGCAGCAGTGTAATTTGGGCTCCGTCGAAGGAGCAGCCTCCGGCCGCTTCGCCCGGTTTGGGCCGTGGACAGGGCCTTACTTTCGGGGCCAGGCTCCCGCAAGCCCCGGAATCAAATTCGTCTTTTCGAACAGGGTCCATCGGCTCTTCATCTCCTTCGCTAAAGTTGCTTGCTTTCACGCAAACCTCGCGCTGCTTAGGCGGCCATTGCACATGATTGCAAAATCCTTCTACATCTATTCAAATATCACCGCACCAAATCATAGTTAAAACCGGAGTTGTTGCGGTCAAGCTCATCAAGGATCGTATTGACGAGCAGGCTCAACAGGTTCAGCGTGCCCTGATAGCCGATGATCGGATAACGGTGCATATGATGACGGTCCAGAATCGGAAACCCTACGCGAACCAGGGGCACACCCGCATCCTTGGCGGCAAATTTCAGATGCGAGCTGCCGATCGCCAGGTCAACCGGATCGTTGATCAGCAGCGAACGCATATGCCAGAGGTCATTGCCGATATAGAGCGCGGCTTCCGAGCCGTAAGGACTGGAAGCCAGAAGCGCTTCTGCTTCGTCCTTGAATTTCACTTCATTAAAATCGACATCGCCATTGGAGCAGACGATATGAACCGGCTCCATACCAATCTCCAGGCAGAATCCGATAAGTCCGATCAACAGATCCGGATCGCCTACGAGCGCAACCCGTTTGCCATGCAGATAAGGATGGCTGTCCGTCAGGGCATCTACTACGCGGCCTCGTTCCTCCATAAGCGAAGCCGGGATGGGCAGGCCTGTCAATTCACTGACGGCATCCAGCAGCTTATCTGTGCCGGTAATCCCCAGCGGTGTGGACATTGCCGTGAGCTGCTGGTTCCAGGTGCCGCTGATGAAATCCTGTGTTTTCTTCAATGTGTATTTCTGTAGTGATAATGTACCGAGAGCATTGGCTGCCAGAGGCACATCAGCGAGCTTCGTGCCGCCGTAGTAATATTCATACTCGCCTGTGGCCGGAGAGTCATAGTTGCCGCTGTGATCTCCCAGAAGCGTATATTTGGTATCAAAGGCATCGAGAATTTTGCGGATTTCAGCAAAGTTGCCGGTGTAAGGCTCAAACCCAAGCATTACATTCAGCTTCTCGCCCGACTCTTCGCCGCTTCCAGGGTTAGCCTGAATTCCGGAGCGTTCATACAGGTAGCTCAAAATGCCCTTCAGCATGGAATCGTAACCTGTAATATGCGAACCGACAAAGCTTGGCGTGTTGCAGAAGGCTACCGGGAAATCTTCTGTAATGGCCCCCTTGATCCGGGCATTGCCGATAAAAGAGGAAAGGTCATCACCGATAACTTCGGCCATGCAGGTAGTACAGAGAGCAATCATCTCCGGCTTGTAAAGAGCGATGCTGTTCTCCAAGCCGTCGATCAGATTGTTCATCCCGCCGAATACCGCTGCGTCCTCGGTCATCGAAGAAGAGACGGCAGGCGTAGGCTCTTTGAAATGGCGGCTGAGATGACTGCGGAAATAAGAGTTGCAGCCCTGTGAGCCATGAACGAATGGCAGTGTTTTCTCGAAGCCAAGCGCAGCCATCACTGAACCCAGCGGCTGGCAGGCTTTATGGGGGTTGATGACCACTGCTTTGCGGTCAAAGTTTTTTTGCATATATTCTGCGGATTTGGAGTAGGCGAGTGCTTCCGCTGTATCCTGTTCGCTGCAGGGTGCTTCAAACTGCTTTTTGTTTTCCCGCTGCTGAACGTAGCGTTCTTCGGAGAATAATGAGTTGTAGTCCGGAATCTCCAGTCTGTCCTTGCTCATACGCCCGCCCCCTCTTTCTGTGCTTTTTCCTTCTTGCGGATCAGGTTCCATACCGGACTGTTAACGGTCATATCCATGTCCTTGGCGAAGATTTTGAACCCGTCAAAGCCGTGATACGGGCCGCTGTAGTCCCAGGAATGCATCTGGCGGAACGGTACGCCCATCTTGTGGTACACATATTTTTCCTTGACGCCCGAGCCTACCAGATCGACATTTAATTTCTGAGCCAGTTCTTCCAGCTCATATGCAGTCGGGTCATCCATAATGATGGTTCCTTCCTTCATCATAGGGAAGGTTCTTTCGTAATCATCCTTATGGGCAAATTCATAACCGGAAGCTACGATATCCATGCCCAGATCCTCGTATGCTCCAATCGTATGCCGGGAACGCAGACCGCCGATCATCAGCAGCACCTTTTTATTCTCCAGACGCGGTTTGTATTTATTAATAATGGCATCCATTGCCGGTTTATGTCTGGCAATCATTTTAGCACAGTTCTCCTGGATCGTTGCATCGAACCGCGCTGCGATGGCACGCAGGCTCTCATAAGTCTTGGACGGTCCGAAGAAATTGTATTCCATCCACGGAATATCATAGGCCTTCTCCATATGATCCACCATGTAGTTCATGGAGCGGTGGCAGTGAATCAGATTCAGCTTCGCCTTATGGGCAATTTCCAGCTCGTTCAGGGTACCGTCGCCGGACCACTGGGCAATGACGCGAAGGCCCATTTCTTCCAGCAGAATACGGGAAGCCCATGCATCGCCGCCGATATTATAGTCCCCGATAATATTGACATCATAAGGGCCGGTTTCAGCCAGTTCGGCTTTGCCCAGCACGAAATCGCGGATGGCATCATTGGCGATGTGGTGGCCCAGCGACTGGCTGACGCCGCGGAATCCTTCGCAGCGCACCGGCACAATCGGCATATCCAGCTCTTTGGCCATTTTTTTGGATACCGCTTCAATATCATCGCCGATCAGACCGACCGGACATTCGGATTGTACAGAGATCCCTTTGGCGAGAGGGAACATTTCCGTAATCTCGCGCATGATGACTTCCAGCTTCTTGTCACCGCCGAAAACGATGTCCGTTTCCTGGAAATCACTTGTGATCTGCATAGCCGTAAAATTATCAATCCCCAGCGTGCCGTTGGCGTAGTTGCGGCGTGTGCCCCAGCTGTACTGTCCGCAGCCGATAGGACCGTGGCTGATATGAACCATATCTTTGATCGGACCCCATACCACACCTTTGGAGCCCGCAAAGGAGCAGCCGCGTGGCGTCATTACGCCGGGACGGGATTTAATATTAGACTTCAGGGCACACGTGCCGCAGGATTGGGCTTCTTCGGTATTGATCTGGAAATGCTTTTCGCGGTCTTTCTTCGCTTTTTTGGGATAGGCTTCCAGAACCTCTTCTACTATTTTTTTATTCTCCTCGATATTCAGTCCCATTCATTGCCCCTCCTTTTCGTGGTTGCTTAAGCCTGCGTGGCCTTAAGGCTACTGAAAGGTCATCTGGTGAAAGCCGTCTCTCCACTCCCGTTCACCAGATGACCGGGTATTCTGCAGCTGTACCGTCCTATTGGCCGGAAGCCTGCAGCTTCTTGAGTGCAGCTTCTTCATCTTCGATGATGCCGAATTCCATCAGCAGCTCTTCCAGTTCTTCCATTGAAATCGGGGTAGGGATGGTCAGCATTTTGTTGTTGAGGATTTTTTCAGCCAGAATTTCATATTCTTTGGCTTGTTGATGGGCAGGGTTATATTGGGCTACCGTCATTCTGCGCAGCTCGGCATGCTGAACGATGTTATCACGGGGTACGAAGTGGATCATTTGTGTGTTCAGACGGCGGGCAAGCTCCATGATCAGCTCATCTTCACGGTCGGTGTTGCGGCTGTTGCAGATCAGTCCGCCCAGTCTCACACCGCCGCTGGTAGCATATTTCAGGATACCGCGTGCAATGTTGTTGGCCGCGTACATCGCCATCATTTCACCGGAACATACGATGTAAATCTCTTGTGCCTTGCCTTCGCGGATCGGCATGGCGAAACCCCCGCATACAACGTCGCCCAGTACGTCATAGGATACAAAATCCAGATCCTGATAGGCGCCCTCCTGCTCCAGGAAGTTGATGGCAGTAATGATACCGCGTCCTGCACAGCCTACACCCGGTTCAGGTCCGCCGCACTCTACGTTGATAATGTCGCCAAAGCCGGTCTGCAGCACATCTTCAAGTTCCAAATCCTCTACCGAACCCAGTTCGGCTGCCAGCTCCAGCACCGAATTTTGTGCCTTGGTGTTCAGAATCAGGCGGGTGGAGTCTGCCTTCGGGTCACAGCCTACGATCATAATTCTTTGTTTGAATTTGGTTGCAAGCTGGGCCAAAGTGTTCTGGGAAGTTGTGGATTTACCGATACCGCCTTTACCGTAGAAAGCTATTTGTCTCATCATTCATCATCCCTTCGAAATGTTTATCGTTTCAAAATAAGAGCTGTACTTCACACTTTCGAGAATCGCTTCCTGTATTCCGCCTTTGCGTACGAGCGGCAAGATTCCGGCTTTGTTCAGGCTGGCACGGGGGCTATCACCGATCCCGGAGCAGAGAAGAATGCGGCAATCACTTAAAATGGAGATAATTTCTTGCAGCGTGGCGGCTTTGTCGCCGTTGCAGTCTGCTTTGCCATGGCAGTATGCCTGTATCTTGCGGACACCGAGCAGCTGAACCTCCGCTCCATCGGTATCGTAAACCAGGAATTCCGTGGCATGCCCGAAATGCTGGTTGACCTTGTCGCCGCCTCTGGTAGCCACCGCGACCCTGACCTTCAGTGCATTCTCCTGCAGCAATCTCGCCTCCTTCGCTTGGACCCGTTCCCGTATCTTCACGTCGAGCTCTCCTTGGAACAAGGCTCTGGCTTCTGCGTCGATCACCGGATCAGCCTCCATCGCTTCCAGCGGGAAGTCGCGGTTGCGGTCCTGGCCCAGCAGCCCGATGGCGTCTGCCCGGCATTGCCGGCAGTGGCGCATTACCTTCATACCGTCACGGCCCAGCAGTTCCTGCAAATTATGCAGCTCCTTCGGACGGGGCGCTTTGCGCCCATCCTGCTCATACTGGCTGCCCGGCGCGATAATCAGCGGTGTTACATTGTGCAGTGTGGCCCCGAGCTCTTTTACTCTTTTGGACACTGCGGGTAAATGATGATCGTTGACCCCAGGAATCATAATCGAATTCACTTTGACGAGAATCCCCAGCCTCGCCAGCAGTTCAAGACCTGTCAGCTGGCGGCTGATCAGCAGCTCTGCGGCAGCTTTTCCTTCATAACGCACACCTTCGTCGAACACCCAGGGATAAATCGCTTGACCCACATCAGCATCGATGGCGTTGATAGTAATGGTGACATGGCGGATGCCAAGCTCCACAATCTCATCAATATGCCGGTACAGCGTCAACCCGTTGGTGCTGAGGCAAAGGGAGACATCAGGCACAACCTTCTTCACCCGGGCGAAGGTGTCGAACGTCTGCTCCGGATTCGCCAGCGGATCGCCTGGGCCGGCAATGCCTACTACCGACAGCTGCATCAGTTGGGCGGCCACCCCTTTCACTTTTCGTTCCGCCTGTTCCGGGGTAAGCACCTCACTGACCACACCAGGCCTGCTCTCATTCACGCAGTCAAACTTGCGGTTGCAGTAATGGCACTGGATGTTGCAGGCGGGAGCTACCGGGATGTGCATCCTGGCATAAAACCGATGGGCTTCCTCGCTGTAGCAAGGGTGGCGGCTGATCTCCTCCTCTGCTTCACTTGATATACACGGCGACGGCTGCATCATTTCCCACCTCCTAAAAGTAACCTGATTAATAGAGTTTATTTATGCGGAATAATCAAGCTAATGTCATATTTCATAACATTAATTCGCTTGACCGCTTTAATTAGTCTCATCATATTTTCAATCCTATACATCGTCAATTGCATTCAGGCTTAAAAAGCCCTTTATTTCCTTATGTTTGCAGTTTCGCCATATCATATGTTAAGTTATCTAACTTATATGTATCATGTTTCCGTTTCCATTCCCGTCATTTTCTATTGATATTTGTTCTCACAGGCATTGACAACGGCTCTTAAGTCATATATGATACTTTTAGATCAACCATGTAACCAATCAAATTTAATATATCCCGTAAAGGGGAGTAGCTGTTAGACAAAATCGTCAATACGAGAACGTGAGGATGTTCTCCGGTTTTGTCGGCAATGAACTATTGTTAGCGAGACCTTTACCAATCAGGTTAGTCCTTTATTCCAAAGGCTGATTTGCTTGGTAAAGGTCTTTTTTATATATATTTGGTAAAAATAATGGTATCGCAGGAATTTCCTGACGGTATTTACAACCACATGAGGAGGAAGAAGCAATGGATTGGGGATTATTATTAGAATACGGATGGGTATTACTCGTTCTCGTAGCACTGGAAGGGTTGCTCGCCGCAGATAATGCACTGGTACTGGCAATCATGGTTAAACATCTTCCTGATGAGGAACGTAAAAAGGCATTGTTCTATGGTTTGGCCGGGGCGTTTGTGTTCCGCTTCGGTTCGCTGTTTGTCATCTCTTATCTGGTGGACATCTGGCAGGTACAAGCCATTGGCGCGATCTACCTCCTGTTCATTGCGGGGAATCACATCTTCCGGAAAGTACTGTTTAAGAAACCTGTTACCGAAGAGGCTGCCGAAAGCGGCACTGAGGAAGTCGTACAAAAAAAGAAATCCAGCTTCTGGTTTACAGTACTGAAGGTTGAAGTAGCGGATATTGCGTTTGCCGTTGACTCGATTCTCGCGGCTGTTGCGCTTGCCGTTGCGCTTCCGCCGAGCGGAATGGGCAACATTGGCGGCCTTGACGGCGGCCAGTTCCTCGTCATCTTTGCCGGCGGCTTCATTGGACTGGTCATTATGCGGTTTGCAGCCTCCTTCTTCGTTAAGCTGCTCCACTCCCGTCCAGGTCTTGAAGTTGCCGCATTCTTCATCGTTGGCTGGGTCGGCGTTAAGCTGGCTGTCATTACCCTGGCTCATCCGTCACTGGGCGTCCTGTCCGAGGACTTCGCCCACAGCACCTGGTGGAAAGCTACCTTCTATGTCGTGCTTGTAATTATTGCAGCCACCGGCTGGTTCATGAGCAGCCATAAAATTGAAGAAAACGTCGGTGAAAACCCTGTCCGTGAAGTCGATAAGCAGCTGGGCAAATAAATAGCAGCTGTTCATAGCAAACACATAGAAGCCTGCCCCCCGCCTGATGGCGGGAGGCAGGCTTTGCTTTTGCATATGGTGTGGAGAAAGTACTATGCATATGCTTTTTCGAGAACATACACCGCCTGGCTACATACGCTGCCGCTGGCCAATATTCTGGTCAACTTTGCCCTGCAGCTCTACCAGCTTCATCAGAACGGTGGCAACCCCTGCTTTGGTTACATTTTGCTGCGGATTGAATTTGCCGTTGTCTCCCTGCATGAGCCCCAGCCTTACAGCCAGCGCTACCGCACCTTTGTTTTTAATAGAGGCACTGTCACTAAAGCTGCTCACCGCCGTGTCATTTTCCAGGAAAACAGAGATTTTGCTGTATTGCAAAAAGGAGGCCAGCAGCACAGCGAGCTGTTCACGGCTAAGCTTATTGTCGGGCTGCAGCACAGTATCCTTGCTGATCCATTCGTGATTTGCGGCGAAGCTGACAGCCTTATAATATTCACTGTCCGGCTTAACCCCGGCTACGGTCTTCTGTTCTGTTCCCCTCGGGTCCCCTTGGTAGTTTGATGTGGATGCTGTGGCAATGAAGGTAAACCAATCACCCACAGTGATTTCCTGATCCGGATTGATTTTGCCGTCAGCATCAGGGACAAGCACACCATACTTCACCAGCTCAGTTAATGCCTGCTCGGCTGGATGGCCTTTCAGGTCAACTGCCGCAGGGGCGCCCGCATTCTGGCCGGAATAAGCGTACACTTTCACCCATTTCCCCGTGGCGGCATCCAGGACTTCGGACTGATCTTGTTCGTTGGCCGGCAGCGGGCTGTAGACCAGCTTTACTTGCGGTTCTACATACGCAATGTTGTTATATCCGCCAATGAGGTTATATTGCAGCTTCATGGCATAGCGGTCTTTGTAGCTCTGCACTGCCTCGCTTTGGGATATTGCCGGGGTTGGCTGCCCCTGTATCGTTGAGAAATCCGGGTTCGCTGCAGAATAGCTTTCCAGCCTGCCGTAAATATCCATTGCCAGCATTACTCCCGTATCACTTACCGGGATACCGTTATAATAGCGCACAAATTGAAAACGGAAGCCCTTGCCTTCCGGAAGCACACTCCATGTTCCACCATGCTCAGCCAGCTTAAGAACACCGCTGGCCTGATCATACAAACGGTTGACAAGTAATATGGCTTGCTGCTTGGCTTCGGCCTGAGTCAGCTTTTTTGCTCCGGCAGGTGCTGGCTGTGGCTTCACATCCTTGCTGCCGGTAAATTGTTCCAGCTGATACTGGTAGATTTGGCCGGTTGCCGCATCCACCTCAGCGTAAGAGCTGGCTGGAAATGCGGCCATGCGTGTGCTGCTGTTATCCCTCCAGGCCAGTCTCCAGACCTTTTGCTTCGTATTCGGGTAGCCAGTGCCCAGCGATTGACTGTCCGGCTTACGTTCTGCCGGAATGGATACAACCTGCTGTACAAGCTTGGCAGCTTCCGCGGCGTTAATCTCCTTGCCGGTACCAGCCGCTTGAAACCGTTCCTTGGCCTGAGGCACAGCTTCATATGTTACCGGTAAGGCGGAAGCTTCAGCTCCTTCGTTGTCCATACTTTTACCGGTCTGGGCATTTATTGAATACAGCGATTGTTCCTGTGGACGCCAGCCCAGCACCCACTTCTCTATGGTGTTGTCCTTATATACCGGAATATAGTACAGGCCTACGGCAAAACCGTCCGTAAACTTCTTCTGCGCCGATTCCAAAGAAATAGCAGGTTTGGCCGATGGATACTCCAGCCCGGGGGCTGGCTTGCTGAACTGGAGAATATCACCGTTGCCGTTTACAGTGATTGAGAGTACGTCCGAAGCTGAAGGAAGTCCATTCTTCAGGAGCTTGAAATAGAAATTGTATTGCACCGTACCGAAAAGGCTCCCTCCTACCGGATTCATGGCCTCATTATCCGACAGCTGAATGTCATCAGGACCCAGGGAAGGCGCCGCTTTGGCAATAAACTTCCGGGCCTGCTCCAGCGCATCGGCACGCGTCAATTTGGGCGGATAATAGGCATCCTGCTGCAAAAATGGATACGTGATATAAGTGTTGATTAAATCCCCGTTAAGCGCGTCAACCTGGGTCGAAAACCCATAGCTTGTGCCGCCAATTTCATAACTCCACGAAATATTCCAGATCATTTGATTGCCGCCGGGCGGCCAGGAATTGTCCCCGCCCAGCCGGACACCGGATACCGTTGCATCCTTCAGAACCGGGAACAGCTCTCTGGTCTTGGCAACTGCCTGATCCTCTGTGATTTTAGCCTTGGAAGGATCGGGGGTGACTGCGGCTTGTCCGCCAACATCCATAACTGAAGGCACAGCAGCAGCAGAGGCAGAGCTTGAACCGGCTGCAGCCAGTCCGCCAGGCAGCAGCAAGGAAAGAGCTACTGCAGAGATCAGCACGGCTTTAGCCGTGTGATGAACGAATGGGGTACTGCTTTTCGAATGTTCTTGTCTATCCAAAAAATTCATCCTCCTCATTATGCTTCCATGATCTCTCTAATTATAAAGATGCATGCATATTATTTCCATATTTTATTTACGACAGGAAATTACAGATGCACACAAGTTAAATACGAGGGACGGACTGAGATGCCTTTATTTGTCCTTTTCCCCTTTATTCCAGGCTCCATCGAACGATATAACGGCTCCTGAGTCCGTATCCGCTGAAAAAACAAGATTTTTGGCAAAATAAAGTCTCCTCTGTCCGCATCAGTCCGCTGATGGAGCCCAATCCTCCTGCATCGCTTTATTCTCTAAGGCTTCCAAGATATCCGCATTTTCTGACATTGTATAATTTCCTATACAACAAAAAAGACCTCATCCGTCTATTCGACAGAGAGGCCAGACTGCGGGAGCAGCGTCCCAGTTCGGATGATTAACGCCGCCATTTCATAAATTTGTAATCCAGAACATCCACCAGCAGGAACAGCACAAAGCCAACCAGGCTGAACAGCATAATGCCCGCATACATCTCCGGATAGTCCAGCCGCAGCCAGGCATCCATGATGAAGAAGCCCATGCCGTGCTCCGTCCCGTAAATTTCGGTGAAAAACAAGACGGATATCGCGGTTCCGAGCGAAATCCGGATCGTGCTGAGAATGACCGACAATGCACCGGGCAGCGTCACATTCCAGAATTTCTGCCCTGCGCTTGCACCGATGCTGGTTAAGACATCATATGTGCTCTCAGGAATCGCCTTGACACCGTCACGTACAGAGATGATGACCTGGAACAGCAGAATCAGCATAATCATCAGCACCTTGGAGGTTTCCCCCAGACCGAAGAAGAGCATAACCACCGGCAGCAGCGCAATCTTCGGTATCGGATAGGTGAGGTAAACAACCGGGTCCAACAGACGGTTCCACAGCGGGGAACGGCCCATCAAGAGACCGATCAGCAGACCGATCAGCAAGGCCAGAAGCACGCCTTCGAAGATCCGCAGCAGGCTGTATCCGACATTCAGTGCCACATCCTTGGCGCCCAGATGGAACATTGCCTCATAGACCGCTCCGGGGCTGGGGAGAATCGGATGATTCATCAGCAGATAGGCAATGTACCAGACCAGGTTCATGCACAAAAAGACAAACAACAGCCGCAGCAAGTGTGGGAGACGCCGTTTTTTTACCATTTCGCCAGCATTACCTTTCTGATCCGTTTGCTCTGCTCAAAAAATTCATCGCTGTCCCGCTTCTTCTCATGCTTCATAGCAAAGACAGCAGTATTGTCGAGGATTTCGGGGCTATCGTGCTTGGCTGATGGCATCACAACGATTTTCTGCCCGAGCAGAATCGCCTCTTCCACATCATGGGTAACAAACAGCGCAGTGGCCGGATGTGTCAGCCAGTTATCCAGGAAAATCTGCTGAAGCGCTTCGCGGGTAATGGCATCCAGCGCGGAGAACGGCTCATCCAGCAGCAGGATCGCCGGCCGGATAGCAAATGCCCGGGCGATCGCCACCCGCTGCTGCTGCCCGCCGCTCAGGGAGAGCGGGTAACGGCCGGCAAGCTCGGCAATCCCCATTGACTGCAGCCAATGGGTAATGTCCGCTTCTATGGCTTCCCTGCTCCCCCCAACCGGACGGGTAATCTTCATAGCCACCCGGATGTTATCGCGGACAGTTTTCCAGGGCAGCAGGCCGTAATTCTGCGGGACCAGCCCGATCAGCGTTTCCTGGTCATGCACGGATTTCCCGTTGAACAGCAGTTCACCCTCATAATCCGGCAGAAGACCTGCCACCGCGCGCAGCAGCGTGGATTTCCCGCTGCCGGAGGGTCCGATAATCGTGTATATGCCATGCTCAGGCAAGGTGAAATCGACTTGCCCGAGAGCCTTTTGTCCGCTTTTATATTCCACTTGAAGCGCCTTAATGCTTAGTCCGCTATTTCTTAAACTGGACATCGGAGATCACTTCTTCAGCCGATATATTTTTGGTCAGCAGGCCTTTTTCCCGGGCCCAGGCAAATGCGGCTTCCACTTCTTTCACATCCACCTGATTCGCCGGCAGATACTCCGGCACGGTAATCTGATCCTTCAGGGTATCCGGGTAACCGACCTCCTTGATAATCAGACCGATATATTCGGATTGGTCGTGTGATTTCATATAGGCGACAGCTTCATCATATGCGGCATACATATTCTGAATGGCTTGCCCCTTGGCATCAATTGCGCTTTGCGGGAAGGCCAGCACAAACGGATTCACTCCGGCGGTTTTGGTAGAGCTGAGCACACGCAGGCCTGCTGCTTTGCCCATAGTGACATAAGGCTCAGGCAGGACAGCCGCATCTGCTTTCTGGTTTTTCAGCAGTTCCAGACGGGTTGGAATTTGCGGCACCTCGGTCACCTTTATATCCTCTTCCGTCAGACCTGCCTGCTTCAGCATCATGGCCACCGTATATTGGGTTGAAGTGTTTTTGGACAGAATCACCGTCTTGCCCTTAAGATCCTTCACCCCCTGGATTCCGTCATTTCCGGTCAACAGATCGAACTCGCCAGTGGTGGTGCTGGTGATCTTGACATCCAGCCCCGCTTCGTTATAGATCGAAATCGCGACCAGATCCGCGCTGATTCCATCCACTTTACCGGCCTGGAAGGCCACATCACGGTCTTTGGCGCTCTTGAACGTCTGAATTTCCAGATTCACGTTATGCTTTTTGTCGAAGCCCTGCTCGTGGGCAATAATGAATGGAATCGCATCAATCGAAGGTAAAAGTCCCAGTGTCAGTGCAGCCGCTTCAGCCGGTGCATCACTTGCAGCCGGTGCGTCTCCAGCGGCATTTCCTGTAGCAGACGCGCCTGCATTATTCGTATTTGAGCCGCAGCCCACCGCCACCATACTAATCGCAGCGACCAGCATGAACAGCATCATCAGGTGTTTCCGTTTTTTTCTTTCCATGGTTCTCCAGTAGCCTCCATCTTCTTGTTGATTGATTTCTGAGTTTCTTTTCCTCCTTGGGGTCCGCCTGGCAATATACAATCTTGCGAATTTATTCACATAAGGACATGCAAGAAGAGACGCGCCCTCAGAACAAGAGGCACCCGGTTCCAGCCTTCCTGATAAATCTGTTTTTGCGAGACTTATGTACTTTGCCTGTCCCCCGAAAAGCTCAAGTAATGCAATTCTACACCCATTGCCCTATTTTGTATATTTATAAATTGAAATAATTTCCCGGATTTCTCCATGACAAAAAGCTATCCCCTGCCTCTCCAGGCCGGGGATAGCTGCAGATTCTCACTGTGTTCCAGCATTTAGAGCAGATCGAACTTCACCTCAGCCATTTGTGGAGAAGGCGTTGCTCCGGGATCTCCATCCCAAAAACCTATTTCAAGAACAGCAGCAATGCGTTCCTTGTCCTGCACGCCAAAAGCATTCATCTGCTTCCGGTCATATATCCAGTTATTCATCGTCCGCCTTACCCCCAGCTTGCGCTCACAGGCAAGCAATTCGAAGTTCTGCATCAGGCAGCAGACCGCAGCGAAATCCTCATCCCGCTTGTATGGGTCACTCTCTTCCTTCATGACCACAATAAGGTATGCCGGAGCAGGTTCCTGCAAGCCGGACAGCCTGCCGCTGCTGTCATTGTCGGCATAGATGAATCTCCAAGGCTCTCTTAGCCCGTCATTCGGCGCCCATACCGCATCATTCAGCAGCTCCAGCACCAGCTGCCGGGGTACTGACTGTCCGGAAAAGGAGCCGGAGCCGCGCAGCTCCGGGCGGAAATTGAATAAAGTCACATGATCCCTCCTATTTCAAGCTCTGGCTGCCTGCATAGACCGTCCATTTCTTCTCGGCCGGTGTCCTTGAGCGGCCCCGGGGGGCCTTATTGTAGTACCCCAGATGAAGAACGCCTACAAACCGCTCATTCTCACGGATGCCGAGACGTTCATAAAAACCTTCGCTCTGCATCATCGGCTCCGTATCCCATAACATGCCTAACTGGCGCTCCCAGCCCAGCAGCTGGAAATTCTGCAGGATGCTGCAGACCGCCGCATAATTCCGGTCGCTTGCCTGCCGGTCAGGACCTGTACCTGCAATAACGACCACATGGCCGGGAATATCGGCAAATCTTTTTTTGAACAGCTCGATCATCTTGCCCGGCATCCATTTGCCCAGCCTGCTTCCCGCCATGTGCTCCATCATGTAGTCAGCCAGCCGTTTGCGCGACTCAGGGGTCCCGGCATAAATACAGCGCCAGACGGCATCTTCTGCAGAAGGATACAGCCCCGCTGCTTGCTGCAGCAGTTCGGCCACCAGCTCCCTGGCGACAGGCGTCTGATTGAAGCTGCGGATCGTCCGCCGTCCTCTGATCAATTCAGCCAGACTCATGATTCCCACTCTCCCAGGTTCATCTTTTTGCGGTTCCCTCGGATATTCTCAATTCCATCTCCGCGCTGTAATCGTTAAGGAAACTGCCAATAATCTTCATTTCTCCGGCCGAGTATTTGTCCAAAAAACGGTGAAGCCGCTCTGCTTCATTCGCATGAATCCGTTCATGGAGATCAAATATCTTCTTCCCCTGCGGGGTCAGCCGGAAATAACTTTCCTTTTTGTTGTCATTCATTTGCATTCGCTCCACGAGTCCATCCGCGAGCAGTTTGCCGCCGATCTTGGTGATGCTGGCTTTGGACAGCTCCATCTTCCCGGCAATAGTTGTGCTGTTGATGGGCTCATGACGCCCGATACAATCGATCACATGCACCGCAGTAATATTATGCGGAAAGTTCTCGATCCGCTCCCTTTCGGCAATGCTGAGAAAATGATCAATTTCTGTATCCGAAAAGGATTCATAGACGTGCAGAAATCGAATGAATTGTTCATACACCTGCTGTTTGACTGCTTCTGCAGATTCCATATGATATGGCGCTCCATTCACTAAGAGGTTTTTTTGTTAACCAGTAAACTATATAAGCATCATAACACCATTGATAACGATTATCAACTATACGAAAAAGGGGCCGTTTCCGGCTGCCTGGCTGTACAATCCAACAAAGTATTATAATAAAAATACTACCTTGACAGTCACAGTAGTATGTCGTATTATACAGATGCGGGGGTGATTATATGAGCGAGAACAAAATTACATCCGATCTGCTCCGTGGACATACCGATACGATGATTTTACGGCTCTTATCCGAAGCTGACCGCTACGGGTACGAGATTGTCAAGCTGATTGCCGAGCGTTCGGATGGTGAGTATGAATTAAAGGAAGCCACGATGTACTCCAGCGTCCGGCGGCTTGAGGCGGACGGTGATATCGAATGGTATTGGGGCGATGAATCTCAGGGTGGACGGCGTAAATATTTTAGGATTACCGAAAAGGGCAAGGCGGCTTATGCCCGCAACAAAAGCAACTGGGAGTACGCAAAGCGTGTGCTTGAAAACTTATTATAAGGAGAGTTGATGTTATGAATGAGAAATTGACCCACTATTTGAATGGCGTGTTTGCACCCTACGATGGGGTGAAAAGCGCCACCGAACTAAAGGCCGATCTGCTCTCCGATTTGCAGGAGCGGTTTCGTGAACTCAAAGCCGAGGGCAAGGACGATGACACAGCGTTTGAGATGACCATCAGCAGCATCGGAGATATTGAGCAGACGGTACAGGAGGTCGCCAATCTCTCCCGTTCGCTGGAACGGCAGGTGGTGACAAACTTCAGTTCGAGTAACCTCTCAAAGAGCGACTTCGCAGGCGTTACCGCACATAAAGGAAAATTCGATGGGAGCGCGCTGCATGGCTCGGACTTCTCGGGTGCAGACTTGACGGGCAGCTCGTTTAAATCCAGCGATGTGCGCGAAGCCCATTTTGACGGCGCAAATCTGACGGACTGCAACTTTTTCGCGCTTGATCTGGCGGGTGCAAGCTTCCAACGATCCATCCTTGTGCGTACCAATTTCAGCAAGTCGTGGCTGGCCGGGACCAAATTCATCGATGTAAAGCTGACCGACGTCAATCTAACCCTGTGCGACCTGAGTAAAACGATCTTTGAGAACTGTATTTTCGACGGCGTGGACTTTAAGTCTTCCAACCTGACGGGGCTGTGCCTGGACGGGATGACCTTTCTCGGCGTCAAGTTTGACAAAGCGGGGCTGAACGATGTTTCGTTTAAAGGCGCGACACTTAAAAATGTGTCATTCCCTATGTCGAACCTGTCCAAGAAGTATTACCGCGCCATCAAAACCGTCTGCTTCGACGGTGCGATGATGGATAAACTGACCTACGCCGCGCTCAAGGGTATGGAAGCAGACTTGTCCAAAGTTACAGTTATATAAAGGAGGGGAAAGAAGATGCAAACCAAGTCAATTCAAGTAAAGGGACTGCAAAAGTCCTACAAGCAGCTGCAAGTCCTAAAGGGCGTAGACTTCGAGGTGGAAAAGGGCAGTATTTTCGCCCTGCTTGGCTCCAACGGCGCGGGCAAGACAACGGTTGTCAAAATCCTCTCTACACTGCTCAAACCAGACAGCGGAACCGTCAGCGTAAACGGATTCGACGTTGCAGCGAAGCCCGACAATGTGAGGCAGGCGGTCAGTCTGACCGGGCAGTTTGCCGCCGTGGATGAGGTTTTGACCGGACGGGAAAATCTGATCATGATTGCCAAGCTGCGGCATCTTAAATATCCGCGTCAAGTTGCAGACGATTTGCTGAAACGCTTCGGCTTAACGGACGCCGCCAACCGTAAGACCTCTACTTATTCGGGTGGTATGCGCCGCAGGCTTGACATCGCCATGAGCCTTGTAGGTAAGCCGCAGCTTATTTTCCTCGATGAGCCTACCACCGGGCTTGACCCCGAGGCACGCATTGAGACTTGGAAGATCGTCAAGGAGCTGTCGGACGGTGGAACGACGGTATTCCTGACCACTCAGTATTTGGAGGAGGCTGAACAGCTTGCCGATAGAATTGCCATTCTGCATGAGGGCAGGATTATTGCGGGTGGCACGCTTGAGGAATTGAAAAAGCTGTTCCCGCCCGCCAAGGTGGAGTATGTTGAAAAACAACCGACACTGGAAGAAATTTTCCTCGCCATCATCGGCAAAAAGGAGGCCATTTAAATGGAAACGGCAAAAAACCATTTTTTCAGCGACATGAGCGTGATGCTTGGACGTTCCATGCGCCATATTTTGCGAAGCATGGACACCATCATCACGGTCTGCATCACTCCGATTGCGATGATGCTGCTGTTCGTCTATGTGCTCGGCGGTGCAATCCGAACCGGTACGGATAACTATGTGAACTACCTGTTGCCCGGTATCCTGCTGATTGCGATAGCAAGCGGTATATCCTATACGGCTTACCGCCTGTTTTTGGATAAGCAGCGGGGTATCATTGAACGGTTCCACTCCATGCCGATTGCGCGTTCCACTGTGCTGTGGGGGCACGTGCTGACCTCTGTGGTATCCAACGTCATTTCTGTTGTCGTCATCATTCTCGTAGCGCTCATTATGGGCTTTCGCTCGTCGGCAGGGGTACTGCCTTGGCTTGCCGTAGCCGGTATACTCGTGCTGTTTACGCTGGCTTTGACTTGGGTCGCGGCGATTGCCGGACTGTCCGCAAAATCGGTGGAAGGTGCAAGCGCCTTTTCCTATCCGCTTATCTTCCTGCCGTTTATCAGTTCGGCGTTTGTGCCCACCGAATCGATGCCGTCAGTCGTCCGTGCCTTTGCTGAGAACCAGCCGGTGACCTCGATCGTGGAAGCCATTCGTGCGCTGCTGTCAGGTCAGCCGGTGGGCAATGATATATGGGTCGCTCTTGCCTGGTGCGTCGGAATTTTGCTCGCTGCCTATTTCTTTGCAATGAGAGTGTATAAAAAGCGGGTGTGATCCACTGACGGATACGTTATTTGTTGGATGGGTGCGTTGCAGTGTTACCGGGTGATGCACCCCGCCTTCCCTTTCCTCCTATCCGGCTACATATATTTACCGTAGTCCTTGATTGTCACTTTAATCCGGCACTCTACTTCAACCCCGGGATAAACCTTGCTCCAATCGAGACTTTTCCATGCCTTATAAGTAAGGCTGTTCCTTACATATTGTCCGATGCCAATGCTGTCCACATTGTTCTGCTGCAGTTTCTTTACCATTTCCTGAGCCTTGCCTCTGATATATTCAGCGACATCTCTTTCCAATTCATGACGTTTTTTACTCTGTGAAAGATCCTCATGTCCGGTATATTCAAGCACCGAGCCTTGGATGGAATCAGCAATAATAAACTTGAAGCGGTTGTCTCCGAGATGCTGCACGCTTACCTTGCGCTTATTCAGCATAGAGCTGAACATAACCCTCACTTTTCTGCCATTTCTTTCACCTAAATTAATCGACAATTCGCCTTGTTTAATATCCCCCCGGAGCAGGGCAAAGATAATTCCATCTTTGGACGGAATTTTCATCACAAAGCGGCCATCCTGAAAAAAAGCAATCCCGGAAATGCCGGCCCTGTCCCCCTGATCCTTTACGATAGGAACAATCGGATCGATTCCATCATCGTGATAATCCCTGGTGAACGCATACAGTGTAGTTGGCGGTATGATGTTGGAAGAGCTCTCTTTTTCCAGCAGATGATTAACAAATGTGCCTGTATCCTTATTGGACTTAAATGACTTGGACAGCAATTCACCAGCTTCTCCATCCACTATGGCCACTTGGACCCCCAGAGCAATGGACGGATCGCGTAAAAGCGTATCGATATGATCACCAAGCCCTTCCTTGGCCAGATTTAATCCAAACAGAACAGTTCTTAACTGACCGCTGACCAGACGAAGATCAATTTGTTTAGATAACAGCACCCTTGCTTCTTTGAGGCTGTCGGTGACTGCCTTCAGCAGCTGCCTGCGTTCCGAAGATTCCGGATCAATAACCGGAACGGAATAAACCGTTTTTAGCCGGTCATTCTCCGCCAGGTCGTAACTGGCAGTTTGCACCATTCCCAGCTTTTCAAGAATCCTTTCATCGCTATTGCAGCCGGTCAGCAGCAGCACCAGCAGCAGCAGGAGAACAGCAGACAGCCGTTTATACACGGGACACCCTCCTTCCCTGAAGGAGCAGCAGCGCTATCAATAATACAGGCAGACCAAAAGCAATCCCGGTGGCAGCGTATCCCAGATAGAGAATCCAGTTATTCACCTGATCCAGGGTCTTAGGGATAAAGGAGATACAGTAGGAGATGACCGTCAACAAAAAGGCCAGCACCGGAATCTTTAATTTGGGAATTACTCTTCTCATTGCCTCCAGCGCCCCCCACCAATACATCGCAACTGTCATCAGAATCAAAAAGAGGAAAAACCCGTAGAGCATATTTTCCAGACGCTCTATAAACGGAAACTGGATATAGCCCAGCAGATCCAATAGCGGAAACAGCAGCTTTTTCAACTGTCCAAAACTGAAAAAACCGAAACAGACCAGGGATAAACAAATGTAAAGCAGAGATAAAAAAGCATTTCCTGCATAAATGGCAGCCAGCGATTTTTTGCTTTTATCCATATAAGGAAACAGAAGGATAGACAATTCATAACCCAGATAAGCGGTATATAGTTCGAGAGCCCCTTTAACCTGGTCATGGCCCCCCTGTAAAATGAAGGGTGTCAGGCGTACCCAACTAAAGGATGGGAGAAACCAGAATAAGAGAAAATACATCCAGAAAGTCATCCAAAAGAAGAAGGTCGCCGCTTTGGATATCGTAAAAATCCCTTTAATGATCAGCAGAAAAAGCAGAACATCTACAGCCATCTTGAATAACATCGGATTGGTTGTAGGGAAAGCAATCATTTGAAATAAAAGCACATATTTTTTACCGATCATGCAGCCGAAAATCAGCCAGACAGAACACAGACCCAGATAGACAGGATACAGTACAGCTTTGGGAATGGACCGTTCCATGATTTCAAAAACCGACTTCCCGTCTCCCAACCGGTGAACCAGTGTGATCAAATAAATATTAAAAGACGTCACCAGCAGACCCGGCAGCAGAACCAGCCATCCGTTTGTCCCGAAATAGTCAGCCAGCTGGCGCGGCAGGGCGAAGACAACGATACCGATTTGACTCATATATACCAGGACCGCAACATGGAAGGGGCTGAGTTTCTCCATCATAAAATTCCTGACGCCTACTTTCTTTTGATCTGCCTGAGTGGATTAGGCGATTGGGACTGGGAAGGCCGCCGGGTTAAAAAGGTGAACGGCGCACGGATAAAAACGTCCTTCCAATCTCCAAGCACCATCGGGGCGACCGGGGTTAAATAAGAGGAACCCAGGCTTGTGAGGCTGGAAATATGCGTTACAATCAGGGTAACTCCCATGGCTATCCCAATATTTCCCCAGATCCCAGCCAGTATGATAATACCAAAGCGGACCAGCCGGATCGAGGCACTCATCATATAGCTGGGAATTACAAAAGAGGCGATCGCAGAAGAGGCTACAGCAATAATTAGGACATTACTGGTCAACCCCGCCTGAACAGCCGCTTGTCCAATTACAATCCCGCCTACAATCCCGATGGTTTGTCCAATCTTGGTCGGAAGCCGGGCGCCTGCTTCCCGCAGCAGCTCAATCATGGTTTCCATAAGCAGCGCCTCGTAAACCGGCGGAAAAGGCACTCTGTTCCGCGATTCAGCCAATGTCCGAAGCAGTGCTTCGGGAATCATTTCGTAATGATAGGTAGTTACAGATACATAAAATGCTGTGAACGAAATCGTAATCAGCAAAGCGAGATATCTTAACAACCGGAGTGCCGTTCCCAAAGCCCAGCGCTCATAGTAATCATCCGGTGAAGAGAAGAATTCAAAAAAAGCGGAAGGTGCGGCTAATGCGGTCGGACTGTTGTCAATCAGCGTGATAATCCGGCCGGCCGCCAGCTTGGAGACAGCTACATCGGGCCTTTCGGTAGTCAGAAATTGCGGAAAAACCGAATTAGGACTGTCCTCCAAAAACTGGGTCAGCATCCCTCCATCATTGATAGCATCGATTTCGATCCGTTTAATCCGCTTCTCCAGTTCCTCCACATATTTCATATTGGCAATATCTTTAATATAAAGGACATACACGCTGGTTTTGGTGATCTCTCCGACAGAATACTCCTTGATTTTCAGATGCGAGCTTTTAATTCTTTGGCGTATCAGCGAGATATTGGTAATGGCAGATTCCACAAAAGCGTCATGGGGACCGGAAATAATGGTTTCGGTTTCGGATTGCTGTACATCGCGCGTTTTCGGGCCATAAATATTAAGCAGATAGATATCCTTTTCGTGAAAAATGGCGGCGCTGCCCGCAAGGATTCCCTCAATCACTGTTTTAGACTCTGTTACCCGTGTAAATTGTGACTGTTGGAATAACTGCTCCACCTCATCAAGCTGAACCTGGGCAAAGGGTGCCAGAATCTCATCTGTAAACAGTTTCTGGTCCACAATGCTGGGAAAGTAGACAATGTCGGTCCGTATTTCCGGAAAGGACCGGAAGATCAAATCCGCGCATTGGTCGAATTCTTCAAGAATATGCCGCAGCATAGGAGTACTTTGTGGGTTGGCATCCATAAGATTAACCCGCCTTTACCATAAGTTTTTGGTAGTATTCCCACAATCCCCTTGGATATTATTCAGCATAGCTGATCCGAATTCATACTTTTTCCAATTCTTGTCCATCTTGATCTATGCTATAATGAACCCAAATTACAACGATGAAGAATCCCCCTCCCACATCCATCATCCATCGATAAATTATTGAATAGCTGAGGAGCTGTAGCGATGAGTGACCCGATACTTCAACAGATACTAACAGCCTTGACAGGTGTGCAGTCTGACTTGAGCGAAATGAAAGCGGATTTGGCAGGAGCCAAGCTGGAGCTGGGCGGATTGAAGTCCGAAATGGGTGACGTCAGATCCGAAATGAGTGACGTCAGATCCGAGATGAGTGACATCAGATCCGAAATGAGTGATATCAAATCCGAAATGAGTGACATCAGATCCGAAATGAGTGATATCAAATCCGAGATCGCCAGCATTAAAGAGGATACCAAGCTGATCCCGCTGATTCAGCAGGCTGTTTCGGAAGTGAACGCTGAGGTAATTGCTACCCGTGACACCATCGAACGCATTGAGGAAACACTGCGGGGACATGACGTAACACTTGATTTGTTATCCAGACGATCCATCGATCAGGAAGCTGCTTTGAAGCGGATTAAATAAACGTCTCTGTATATCATATCCACACGGTTGCCTTCATACGGCAGCCGCTTTTTTTTGGGCCAAGCCCGTTTAGGCCACCTTTCCCGGCGCTAATCTTGAACGGCTCTGCGGTGATTTCAAATCGTCTCCTCCCAGGAGACAGATATCTCCCGCCCAGAAACAATTCCCTTTATCCACGCAAATAATTCACATATTTCTGTCTTTTTCAGGCGGACACACCTTTTAAAATCATTTTATTGTGTTATAATGAAAGCGTAACCAAAGGAGCTGTGAACAATAGATTTCATCGCCCAAGGAGGATGGAAGAAATGCTGGCAGGACTGAAAGAACTTAAGAATTGGGTAGCGGGAATGTGGCAGCCGTGGATGAGCTCAGAGGAAGAGGACTACTGGAAAATCGAATATTCGGCAGAGCGCCATCTGCACACTCCGCCATCGCCAAGCCCGCTCACCTATCAGGAAGAAGCACGTATCAAATCTGTGAAATACCACTAATCCAACCGCTAAACAAGATGCATACATTCAAATAATGCCCTTGAACATACAACTGCGTAAACCGGAGACATTCCGGTCTGCGCGGTTTTTTTAATCCCCAATATGTTGATGGGAGCAGCTAATCTCGTTTCTTCCCGACTGCACCAAGATAGATAACAAATTCTTCATCACCGTCTAATTCTAAAATCTCATCAATTAGCTTTTGATCATAGATTCCAATTGCGCAAGCACCTGCACCGATGGATTCACTGGATAAGTAAAGGTTTTGGCATACATGTCCGACATCGATGAGGATTTTTTTGTGAGCTGAGATGTCATACTTCCATTCGGAACGGTAGGGTGTTGTACTCCATGCAAACAGTACAGAAGCCTTTTTGGCAAAGTTAGGGACAAAGGGCTGATCTAGAGTAACCGCATCAATCTTCTGTTCAAGTTCATCTAATTCAAACATAAATAAGAGCTTATGTTCGACTGGAAGGTATCTGTAGATTCCTTGACTAATGCCTTCTACCCGCATAATAATTAGATAGGTTTCAAAGGTATGTGTCGCCCCACTGCAGGGTACGGTCCGCAGCGTAAGTCCGTTCTTATTCATACCGGTGATCCCTTGAGTGGCCCATAGTAAATAGGATAACTCCTCCAGACTTAAATTTTCCGCAGAATAAAACCGGGTGCTTCTTCTCTGACCTATACAATCAAAAATGTTTTCTTTACACACAACGTTTTTGCTGACCTTGGGCAAATCAATAATTAGTGACCCGGAATGGGCAGGCTTAACAATGGGCGGTTGTGGAAGTCCTTTGATCTTATCTGTTTTTATATGTTTAAATTCATGAAAATTAGATTTGAGAAAGTTCCTTTGTTGTTCATATCTTGTCATAACAGATCCCCCTAGATTACCTTAATAGCTTTAATTTATCATGTCATAAAAATAAGATTGTGATCTAACTCACCATTCGGTAGTTTGGGCCAACAAAAAACCTCCCTTCATCCCAGAGGATAAAAGAAGGCATAAACGCGTCGCTTCATAAGTAAAGCAGCTAGATCTTTAGCTCCCCAAGCTTAATCAGCTCGACAACCGCTTGCGAACGGCCTTTGACGTTTAGTTTTTGCATGACGTTGGAGATGTGGTTGCGGACGGTTTTTTCGCTGATGAATAACAATCCGGCAATATCCCGTGTTGTTTTGTCCTGCACAAGAAGCTCGAATACTTCGCGCTCACGGTGCGTCAAGAGAAATTTGCTGTGATGTTCGTTCCCTTTCAATGGTGTCACCCCTCCTTGCCCTGGGTTTGTTTGGTATAACAAGGTAAAGGGATACAGTCAAAACCATATTATGTATCGGGGGGATTAATGGTGCGATCACAGCTTTAAAATGGGCGGTGCTCTTGCTTAGACAGAAAACAACCCTAGATGCCTATGAATTCCAAACCGTAAACAAGCAGAAACGGCTGTGCCTCCCTTCACATCAGGAAGCCCACCCGTTATAGGTAACATATACCGGTCCGTCACGCCCTTGCGGTCACGCCGGTTTAGTCCGGTAATGCTGTTGCAGCTTTAGTATATTTTATGAAATGGATTCCATAGCAAGCATTTTATATCCGCAAGGCTTCAAGCGTGCAATGTGCTAATATAAAAGCACTACATCCCTGATCCCAGGAGGCAGCGCCAATGGCCAACATCAAAGAAATTGCCCGCATTGCCGGGGTTTCCGTAACGACTGTATCACGTGTGCTGAACAACCATCCTTATGTAAGCAAGGACAAAAGAACTGCCGTACTGGAAACCATAGAGCAGTTGAATTATACACGCAATATGAACGCTGTCCATCTGATCACCGGCCGTACCGGGGCGGTGGCGGTGATTTTGCCGTTCATCAATTCTTTTTATTTTTCGGTGGTGATGGACGGGCTGGCTCAGGCCGCACTGGCCGCCCAGTACCGGCTGATTCTGTGCCAGACCAACTACGTGCCTGAAGAAGAGCTAAAGGTTCTGGACATGCTGCGCAACAAGGAAATTGACGGGGTAATCATTGTTTCCACTGCCCTGAATCCGGAAGTCATCGAACCCTATACCATTTACGGACCGGTTGTAACCTGCCAGAATAGCGGGGAGCGCCAATTTTCTTCCGTCTATATTGAGCATTATGCCGCTTTTCGCCATGGTCTGGAGTATCTCTACAGCAAGGGACACCGCCGGATCGGTTATTGTGAAGGCCGCCAGAACGGCAGCAGTGCCTCCATCCGCCAGAATGCTTTCCAGGACTTCCTTGCTGAAAAAGGGCTGCCCTTTGATCCGGAATGGATGATTTTTGACTGTATCCGTGAAGAGGACGGTGCGGAGGTGGCCCGGCGGCTGCTCGATAAACCGGATAGGTCAGGCCGCCCTGAGGCGATGATGATCTCAGGCGATCATGTGGCCGCAGGCCTGATCATTGAAGCACGCAAGCACGGCCTGAAAATCCCGGAGGACCTTGCGGTGATGGGATTCGACAACCAGCCGATCGGCCGGCTGCTCGGGATCACTACAATTGACAATCAGCTACATCAGATGGGCGAGGCCGCCTTCGGGATCATTCATGAGCACATTAACGGCAGCAGCCTTCCGGTGACACGCAAGCTGGAGTACCGGATTATCGAGCGGTCCACGGTATAAGGGCGGAAGTCCGCAGGCTTGAGGCATCGCTACAGGGCTTAGGTCTGGGAGAAAGACTAGACTTTAGCTGGTTCTGGCCTGGATGGGGCAATTGCTATACTTCAAAATGAATATACATATTGAATATAAAGCACAAATCAAATTCCGGAGGCAGTTAAAATGAATGACGAGTTACAACGTACGTTAAGTGAGATCATTGAATCAGGATCACAATCTAACCCTGCCGTGAATGCACTCATTAGTGATTACGCTAAGTTTCATGCTGTACTCGCTATTGCTGGCGGATGTTTGGTACTCATATTCGCATGGCTTAGTATCATTTTTTGGACCAAATTTAAAAGATCGCCTAAGCTCAGCAAATTAAAATGGGGCTTTGAAAGAAAAACCTACTTTGTTTTCGGCTTTTTGAGCAGCAGTGTTGCTTTATTTATGATTTTGATTGTTGCAGCCAATCTGAGCAATACATTGAATCCGTTGCATGGATTTTCATCAATTGATTTTTCGTATAAAACATCCAATGGAGGAGCATATAAGGACGAATTACGCCATGCGTTTAATGAATGGATACAGTCTGGTAATGATAACATCCCGTCTATTATTCAGGAAAGGTTCAATAAGCGCATTGAGTTTCATACTACAAAAGCCATTGTAAGTGGAATATTGTTGATACTATTTGCGGGACTTAGTGTGTATATTTGGAACGCGTTAGTAAGAAGGGCCAAATCAAATGCTTCAAATTGGAGACTTAAAGAAAAAGCCTGCTTTATTTTTGGTAATGCCACGGTTGTTCTTACTTTGCTAATGATGGTGATCGTAATGGCAAATACACAAGCAGCATTTGCACCTAAAACATTATCTATGATCAATTTGTTTAATAGCTGAATGCACTGGTAGGCAAGGCGAGTCTCCGCTCGGTTGGTGCGCGAAACAATAAGATACGCCCGGTGACTTCGGAACAGGCAAAGGGCGTATCTTTTTATCTTGTGTTTTTGACAACACCCGCAACACTTCCTTTTCACTCACTACAGTTTACTTTTTTCTTCATCTAACACTTACCTTTGCACACATACCTACCACATACACTTAAAACTTACATTTTCTCTTACACTATCACTTACGCATGCGCACTGCCTACGTTTATGTTGACCCTTCCATTTCTCTTCACCCTCTGCTTCGTATCCCTCTTCTCTTCTCTGCCCTGCCCTGCTCTCTTTCCTCCGTTGCTCCTCCACTTCCCTCTTCGCCTTCCACCAGTCACATATCCCTCTTTCTTTTGCTTCTAATCTAAGATTCCCTCCGTTTGTTCGTTTCGCACTATCTGTGAAGTACTTTTACTCAGCAATATGTCAGTGACGTAAATCACATTTTTATATTGACAGTCTATGTGCGGACAATTATGATAAATCCAGCAATAGTGATAACGATTATCATTTGCATATATAAAGAGGGGTGTTCTTAGTGAAGTTTAGTTATGCGTTTCCTGCGGGCCTGCTTGCAGCCTCCATTCTGTTCGCCGGCTGCGGCAATGATAATAACAGCAATAATAATGGAAATCATTCAGGAAATGAGGCAGCCGCCACTGCGGGTACTGCAACGAATGCTCCTGCCGCTGCTGCTGCTGCTCCATCTGCCGACTTCACCTCTGCCATTGAGCAATATCGCGCTTATGTTATTGAACAATGCGACGAGTTTGTGAAGCAGACGGAGGCTTTTACCAATGCCGTCAAGACCGGCAGGCTCGAAGATGCCAAAGCGCTATACGCTCCAGCCCGCATGCATTACGAACGGATCGAACCCATCGCTGAGGCGCTTGGAGATCTGGACCCCAATATCGATGCCCGCGAGAATGATGTGGACCCCGCTGAATGGCGCGGCTTCCATAAGATTGAGCAAGCCCTCTGGCAGAACAGCACTACAGACGGAATGGCCGAGGTAGCCGATCAGCTGCTCAAGGATGCGCAGTTGCTCCGCGCCAAGGTCGAAACCGTGGACATCGACGAAAGCCTGCTTGTTACCGGGGCCGTTGAGCTGCTGAACGAGGTTTCTTCTTCAAAGGTAACGGGTGAGGAAGAGCGGTACTCCCACACGGACCTGTATGATTTTGTGGCTAATGTGGAAGGTGCGCAGAAGATTTATGAGCTGCTGAAGCCTGAGCTGACCAAAAAAGATCCTTCACTTGCGCAAACGATCGGCGAACGGTTCGATGCGCTGCTGGCCGAGCTGGCGCCTTTTAAATCCGGAGACGGCTACGTTTCCTACGAAAAGCTGAAGGAAGATGAAGTGCGTAAACTAAGCCAGAATCTGGATGCTTTGGCGGAGCCCCTATCCAATATGGGTACTATTCTAGGAGTGTGACCGCATGAAACCTAAAGATAACAAGGAAGCCAAAGGGGCACCCATCTTCGATAAAAAACTAAGCCGCCGCGAGATGCTGCGGCTTACCGGCGCCTCCGGGCTCGGATTGCTGCTGGGCGGCGGAGGCGTTAGCGGTATCTTGGCGGCACGTGGTGCCACGGGTCAGGCAGCACCCGCTCCGCAAGCCTCCAGTGCGGATGTCATCCCGTTCTATGGGAGCCATCAGGCCGGAATTCTGACTCCTGCGCAGAACTTCCTGTGCTTTGCTGCGTTTGATCTGACGACCACCAAGCTGGCAGATGTCCAAAAGCTGTTCCAGTCCTGGACTGAAGCAGCTGCTGCCCTCACCTCCGGGAGCCTGATCGGCAGCGCCAATGACAACCCCAATCTGCCCCCCAGCGACACCGGCGAGGCCGACGGGCTTACACCGTCCAAATGTACGCTTACTTTTGGCGTGGGACCTGCTATGTTTGACGGACGTTTCGGACTCGCTGCCCAGCGCCCGTCCACGCTCGCCGATCTCCCGCCATTTGCAGGGGACAGTCTGGAGCCGCAGTGGTGCGGCGGTGACCTGTGCGTCCAAGCGTGCGCGGACGATATGCAGGTGGCATTCCACGCCATACGGAATCTCGCCCGCATCGCCAGAGGGACAGCCGTATTGCGCTGGACACAGGAAGGCTTTCAGCGCACAGGCCATGCTGATCCCAAAGGCGGCACTCCGCGCAATCTGCTTGGCTTCAAGGATGGTACAGGCAACCCCGATGCCACTAACGATACCGAAATGCGCGAGGTGGTCTGGTGCGGGAGTGAACCCCCCCCCTGGATGAAGGGTGGTACCTACATGGCTGTACGCCGTGTGCGCCTGCGCATTGAGGTGTGGGACCGTTCCACGTTAAGTGATCAGGAGGCTACCTTCGGCCGCCACCGCCAAACCGGCGCACCCATCGGAGCCACAGACGAATTCGCCAAGCTGAACCTCGATGCGGCGGACGCGGAAGGCAAACCCGTCATCCCGCCGGATTCCCACTCGGCACTTGCCCACGGAGACGGCACGGTCAAAATGCTGCGCCGCTCCTACTCCTTTTCCAGTGGAATGGATCTTACCACCGGACAGTTAGATGCGGGTCTGCTGTTCATTAGCTTCCAGAAGGATCTGGTGAAGCAGTTCGTGAGCATCCAGAAGCGCCTCTCCAAAAACGATCGGCTGAACGAATATATGGTGCATACCGGGAGTGCGGTTTTTGCCTGCTTCCCGGGCGTGCGCGAAGGCGGTTATATCGGGGAAACTCTGCTCGGCTGAGCGTAACAAAAACAGATAAACGGAGGTTCGTAGCAGTGAAGGAACGGGTACACTCATCTACAGAAGCGCACAAGCCCTATTCCCGGCCTGCCCGGATCCCATGGAAAGGGATGATCCCGATGCTGGCATCTATACAGGATAAGGAAAAAACCGTTCGGGAAGTCCAGCGGCGGGAAAACCGTCCAGGTCTGACTGTGACGGAAACCCGCAGGTTGGATAGACCAGTGGGACGGCGCACGGATAAGCCGGGGAAGACCGGGTTCATGAAGGCAGCCGCATTGCTAGGCTGCCTGTTCCTGCTGCTGCTCGGCCAGCCAGCAGCGGCAGCCCCGGCGGCGGAACCGCCGCTGGACGAGCTGCTGCCGCCGGTCGGCAGCGCGCTCGTCGAAGCCGGCCAGAGCCGCTGGGACGCGGCCGCCGCCGATCTGGACACGTTCGCCGCGCTGTGGCGCAGCGCGAACGCTGAGACGCCGGACCCGGCACTCGCCGGTCCGGCTGCCGCCGTGGACGCCGCGCTGCTGGAAGCGGCGGACGCCCTTGAGGCGGGCGGCGGCACGCCCGCCTCAACTGCACTGTCCACGCTGGCCAGAAGCGTGGACGCCTATGTGAGCGCCGCCTCCGGCACGGGCGGCGCGGACACGGGCGCCGCCGGCCGCGAAGCGGCGGCGAAGCTGCTGCCCGCTGCCGAACGCGTGCGGGAGGCGGCGCGCAGCGGGGACTTTGCGGCGGCCGCGGAAGCGTACCGCGCAGTAGTCAACGGCTGGACGCCGGCGGAGCGCGGCATCCGGGCCGATAATCCAGCAGTCTACGGCCTGCTGGAGACGAAGATGAGCCTGCTGCGCATCTCGCTGCAGGCCGAGCCGCCGCGCGAAGAAGCAGCGCTCAAGGAGGCGGAAGCGCTCTACACCCTGCTGGCCGGCTATAGTGAAGGCAAAGCCGTCGACACCGGCGGAGCCTCCGCAGAGCCGGCATCCATTGAAGGACTGATCGGCTACCTGAAGCAGGCTTCTGCTGCAGCAACGGCCGGCGACAGTGCCGGAGCAGCAGGCATCATGGAGCAGTTCATCGCCGCTTGGCCCTCTGCTGAAGGGAAGGTGCAGATCGCTTCGCCCAAGGTCTATGCCAATATTGAAAATGAGAGCGCAGCGGTCACTGGAGATCTTCTCTCCAATCCGCCCAAGCTGGAGCAGGCGCTGGCGGCCATGGACAACATGCTCTCGGAGCTGGCACCGCTGGCAGGAGATACAAGCTATACCGCCTGGGATGCCGCATTGATTCTGCTCCGTGAGGGGCTGGAGGCCATTCTTGTGCTCGCCGCCCTCCTCTCCTATCTCAAGCGGGACGGTAGGCCCAAAACGCAGCGCTGGATCTGGTCTGGTGCCGCAGCCGGACTCTTGGTAAGCATTCTGCTGGCGGTTATCTTAAGTCTAACCATCTCCAAAGCGGCTTCCGGCAGCGCACGGGAGCTGATCGAAGGCATTACCGGGCTCGTTGCCGTGATCATGATGCTCACAATCGGACGCTGGCTGCATGGCAAATCCAATACCGCTGCCTGGAACAATTATGTAGGAGTACAGGTTGGCGGGGCATTGGCCAGAGGCAATCTATGGTCCTTGTTCCTGGTAGCAGCCCTGGCTATCTTGCGTGAAGGTGCGGAAACGACTATTTTCTATGTAGGAATGGCTCCCTCCATTGCCGTTACGCAGCTGCTGCTTGGCATTGGAGGCGCTCTGGCGGTGCTGATCATTCTCGGATATGCCATCATCGCCTTGAGTGCCAAATTGCCGGTTGCCGCTTTCTTCCGCATAGCCACAGTGCTGATCTACTATCTGGTGTTCCGCTTTCTCGGCGAGAGCATACACTCTCTCCAGATAGCAGGCAGAGTTCCGGCACATGCGGAGGATGGCCTGCCCTCTATTGGCTGGCTCGGTTTATACCCAACCTGGGAAACGCTGGTGCCTCAGCTCATCATACTGGCCTTCATTCTCTGGGAGCTTCTGCGCAGCAGAACAGCGGCCGGCAAATCACGGACAGTGGAATAGCGGCTGTATTACTGAAAATGCACCCCTTCCTAAGCCCTATTGTATTTGATACAACTAAAATGCCCAATTCTCATGCTGAAACCAACTTAATTGCACTTGGTACAGTTAGATTAGCAGCGATTCCGTAAACGAGGGGCTTTAGCTATTTTTAGCTGCACAGAATACATTTAACGCAAGAATTATGGGTTTGCAGGTCCCTTTAACTGCAGTAAATACAGCTAACCCGGGAACGGGTTTGTCATCAAAACGTGCGTGCAGGATTCCACAGCGTTGATCACACCTCTAGTGTTTATAGAAGTTGAACTTTTCAGAATCCTCTTCTCATATCCTTCCCTCCATGGAGCCAGCAGTTTGCGGACAACAAATCCGCTGCCTGCGGTCCATGGAGGTTTTTTGCTGTTCTGGCGGACATCAGCGCTGTATTCCGGTTAAAAACGGGTTCAAAAGACCACTTTACTAAGCAGATAAGGACAGCCCGAGCGCTTGAATATCTGTACCCTAAATGGATGGCTAAATAGCAAGTCAAAATCCCTCTTGCAACCTTAGGGGTTTTGCCTTATTCTATTCATGAAAATAATTTTCCTATATTAGTTTAAAATAATAAAAATAATTTCATTACGCTAAAGAAAAGAAGGTGGAGCGATGTCTCCTATTCTGTATGCTTTGGAGCACGGGAAATCCAAGCTGTCACAGATGGAGCGCAAGCTGGCGGAACGGATTCTGGCCTCTCCCGGAGAAATAGTCCATATGGGCATCACAGAGCTGGCAGAACAATGCGGTATCAGCCCTGCTACGATTACAAGGTTCTGTAAGGTTCTGCATTTCAAAGGATTTCCGGATTTCAAGGTCAAGCTGGCGGCGGAGATTGCCCACAGTGATGGCTCTCCTGAAGGCAGCGGGTCCTCTTATCAGGATATTGTCGCAGGCAATCCGCTTTCGGTGATTGTGGAAGCGATGCAGGCCAATCATCTGGCTTCCATCCGCGATACCACTTCCCTCCTTGACCTTGAACGGCTGCAGAGCGCTATTGATGTATTATGCCGGGCCCGGCGGGTGGATATGTACGGGATGGCTACCTCTTCAATCGTGGCCCAGGATTTCTATCAGAAGCTGATCCGCATTGGCGTGAACTGTACCGCTTTTGCTGATTCCCATATGCAGATTACGTCCGCTTCTTCGCTCCAGGAAGGTGATGTGGCGTTCGCAGTCTCTTATTCCGGGGAAACGCCGGAAACGATTGACGCCTTAAGCTGTGCCGCCGCGAGCGGGGCGGCTACGATCTCGCTCACCTCTTACGGCAGCAGTTCACTGGCTACTCTGGCCGACATCCCGTTGTTCTCTTCCTCTCTTGAGCAGGGGATGCGGCGGGGCGACATGGCTTCACGGATCGCCCAACTGCATATCATCGATATTTTGTTCACCGGAATGGTCAGCACACGGTTTGGGGATTTCATTCCCAAGCTGGAGCAGTCTTATTTGAATGTCCAACATTACCGTCACAAACGGGGAGGTCAATCGTAATGAATATTTTGAAATTTAAAAGCGATGAGGATTTCGCGCAAACCGGAGCCAATCTGATTGTCAGCCTGCTGCAGAGCAATCCCAAAGCTGTGCTGGGCCTTGCTACCGGAAGCTCGCCGGTTGGCGTCTATGCCAAGCTGGTGGAAATGCATGCCAAAGGCATCGTCAGCTTCGCCAAGGCGTCGTCCTACAATCTGGATGAATACGTTGGATTGCCTGTGGATCACCCGCAGAGCTACCGCAGCTTCATGAATGAACACCTGTTCAATCACATTGATATCGATCTAGCCAAAACCCATGTTCCGAACGGCAACGCCGCTGATCTTGAAGCGGAATGCCTTGCCTATGATAAGCTGCTGGAGGAAGGCGGTCCGGTGGATCTGCAAATTCTGGGGATCGGCAGCAACGGCCATATCGGCTTCAATGAGCCGGATGCCAGCCTCACCAGCGGCACGCATGTTGTTGACCTGCTGCCGGAGACACTGGAAGCCAATGCCCGCTTCTTCGACAGCCGGGAAGATGTTCCCCGGCAGGCGGTGACCATGGGGATTGGCAGTATCCTCAAGGCGCGGCAAATTGTTCTGCTGGTGCGCGGCGAAGAGAAAGCGGAAGCGGTAAAAAATGCGCTGGAGGGACCCATCACGACACAGTGTCCGGCTTCCCTGCTCCAGAGCCATCCCAATGTCGTTGTACTGCTCGATGAAGGTGCGGCAAAATGGCTGAAATAACAATCACCACAGGTCAACTGCTGTATGGAAAAGTGCTGACTCCTGCAGGCATCATCCAGGAGGGCGTGATTGCTGTATCGGAAGAGGCCATTCATTATGCCGGGGAAGCCGCTTGGCTGCCGGAAGCTTATGCCGGGTGGCCCGCAGGAAACGACAAAACCCGCGGCAGCCTGTTGATTCCGGGATTTGTTGATGTGCATGTGCATGGCGGAGACGGCTGTGATTTCATGTATGCAGATGCAGAGGCTCTGAAGAAGATCACCCGGTATCATGCTTCGCAGGGTACGACTACCATGCTGGCCACCACCATGACAGCGGATAAAAAGGATATTGACCGGGTGCTCTCAGAGGTTCACGACTTCCGTAGCGCCCCGATGCCCTTTGCCCAGCTGGCAGGCGTTCATCTGGAAGGCCCGTTTATCAGTCCCAAGTGGTCAGGAGCGCAGAACCCTGAGCATATTGTTCCCGCCAATATTGAATGGCTGGAGCAGTGGGAAACCTTGTATCCGGGATTAATCCGGCAGGTAACCATCGCTCCGGAAGGAGAAGGGGCGCTTACGGCCATCACCTGGCTCCGGAAGCACGGGATCACCGCAGCGCTTGGACATACGAACGCTTCCTTTGAAGAGGTTATCGCCGCCGCCGATGCCGGACTGAATCAGGCTGTGCATATGTTCAATGCGATGACTCCGCTCCATCACCGCAAGCCCGGAGCCGCGGGCGCCATTCTGTTCGATGAGCGCATCCGTGCGGAGATTATTGCCGACGGGATTCATGTGCATCCGGCAGCCATCTCTGTGCTCTCCCGCCTCAAGAAGGAAGGCAATCTGCTGCTGATCACAGATGCCATGTCGGCGACCGGCCTCAGTGACGGCGAATATACCATCGGAGATCTTCCCGTTCTGGTCCGTGACGGTGTCGCCAGACTCAAGGAGAATCCGGAAGCCCTCGCGGGCAGCACGCTGACCATGATCCGGGGGTTCCGCTATCTGGTTCAGGAGGTCGGCCTGACTATGGAGGAAGCCTCCAGAGCCGCCAGCCTGACACCCGCTGAGTCCCTCGGCCTTGAGCGGTCCATCGGGACTTTGGAAGCCGGTAAACGCGGCGATATCCTGCTGCTGGACAATGAGCTGAACCTGCATGAAGTCTGGATAAACGGACGTAAAATGGCTGAAACGCAAATGCCCTGATTCATCAAGACAGCCCCGCACCCGGTGTCAGATGCCGGAGGGGGCTGTTTTTTGCCTATTAGTACTTATAATTTGGATGAAGATCAATATCCGCTGCGGGTCGGGAAGATGCGTTCCACCATTGTGCCGAATTCTCTCGCAAAGCCTTTTAACGGATGGCCTGCACGGAATTCCTGGGCGTAAAAGTTAGCCCGGTCCACGAAATCCGGATTGGCGGATACATAGACATTATTAATGTTTTTATCGTACTTTTTGACCTCGGCGGCAATTTTGTCCTTCATGTCCCGGGTTACGGTATCATTGGCAAGGGTGTTCATGCCATTCGCATTCATGCCGTTGCCCATTCCATTAGTGCCATTCATGCCGTTCATACCATTCGTGCCATTCGTGCTGAACGGGGTGATGGTGCGTGTTCCTGCCGCCGTTCCCATACTTCTGTCGATATCCCGCTTCATGACCCGGCCGTCAGTCATGTTGCTTCCGGTTATGACTCCGTTGCCTCCATTGCTTCCGGACATAATTCCGTTGCCCCCATTACCTGTAAAGGCCCCCGGATTAGCTATGCCGGTTCCACCCACAGTCCCTCTTCCGGTGGACAAGCTTCCCGGTATACCAGTCATCGAACCGCCTACCCCTGTCATTCCAAGCACGCCGTTTCTAGAACCCCGCGTGTCGTCCATACCGGTGATTCCTGTAGTTGTGCGTCCCAAAGTTCTTCCGCTGCCGGCCACCATTCCCGATGGGCCACCCGTGCCGTTGTAACTGTTAATACGCGAGGTATTTCCATTGCTCTTGGCATGAACCCCGCCTGAGGCCTCATCCAAAACAACGGCAACATATGCACTTTTGCCTGCCACTACCACATTCGCCGAGCGGACCTCCGGCATGGCTGCAATCCGGCTGGCCAGCTCCTCGCTGACTTCCATTTTATCGAAGGCATTGTCTCTCACCCCCTGTGTGGAGTTAACCCCCAGCCGTCCGGTTTGGGCCCCGCGCACATTTTTGGTATGAACATTATTATCGCTTGCCGTGTTATTAGTACCGCAGCCTGTAATGCTTACCATGCTCAACAGGAGCGCAGCCGAAACTGTCATGCTGATCTTCGATCGCAACATGAATTCATCCTCCATCTCTAATTATTAGTTGTTGCAGCTTAACATGAATTAGGATGGCCCCCATCCGGCCAGGCTATCCTGAAAGGATTTGGCATACCGCCCTTTCATCGTCACCTGTAAGGGACGTCCGGCGTATCTTATAAACAGCAGGCCCTGCTTCTGCAAAGGGTGCCAGTGTTTCTCCGCAAGGTAAAGTCAGGAGGGATGACCTTGAAGGTTTTGTTTACATTTTATGTGCCCAGCGGCGGAGTCGAGACATTGAACAAGCTGCGGTGCGAAAGTCTGCTGCGAAGCGGCATCGAGTGTCATGTGCTGTATTTGATGTCGGGGTCAATCAGTCAGAGCCCGGCAAACTTCCCTGTATTTATCGCCCCCACGGATGCAGATATCAAAGCGGTGCTGGACACCCATAACTATGATGCCATTATTGTTACCTCGGATTATCTGCTGCTGGAGCGCCTGCGCCGTCTGGGGTACAGCCGAATTCTGATCTACGAATCCCAAGGCCTGGGAACACGCACGGATGCGAGGCTTCTGATCACGGAGGCAGTGCCTTTTTTACGTTCATACTGTAATGCTGTATTGATACCGCCCACAGATCACCTGCTGGAGTTGTTCATTTCGATCTGCCCGTGGCTGCAGCGGTATGTTATTCCCAATATTGTGGATGTCCAGTCCTTCCGGCACATTCCCGGAAAAGCACCATGTGATCCGGTTATCGCCTGGGTGGGGCGCCTGGAGACGAATAAGAATTGGAGCGAATACCTCAAAATTGCCTATTTAATCCGCCGCAGCAAGCCCGATCTGCATCTCTGGATGTTTCATGATCCGAACCTTGCAACCGTCGAACAGAAGCAGCTGTTCCATGACGAGCTCCATGCCCTGGAATTGCATGACCGGCTGAATGTGTTTACCAATATTCCCAATCATCTGATGCCGGTGTATTACTCCTCCATAGCCGCTTCAGGGGGATTCCTGCTATCTTCCTCAATCACCGAAGGCTTTGGGTATGCGGTTGCCGAGGCTGTCTGCTGTACCTGCCCGGTGCTGAGCACGGATTCCGACGGGGTGCGGTCTTTCATCATCCATAATGTGACCGGAAAATTCTATCCGCTGGGCAATGTAGAAGCCGCCGTCAATGAAGGGCTGGAGCTTATGGATAATCTGCCGCTTCGAAACTCCATCCGCGAGCAGGGCCGTCTTCATATGGTCTCCAGTTTTGGTTCCGAGAAATACGCCCAGTCCTTTCGGGAAATGATGAACTCCTTCGCCATCTTTTAAATACAAAAGAACCCTCAATCCCACACGGCCACGTGGATTTGAAGGTTCTTTGGGCTGGATGGAGTGCTGTTTCAACCCTGCCTGGATACAATATCATACAGCTCCGCCTGAAAAATGTTATAACTTTTCTCCCAGGTAAACCGCAGTGACCCGGCTGCTCCATTAATGGCCAGCCGTTCACGCTGCTCCTTATTCCGGATGAGCGTTACAACGTCTTCGGCCAGCCGGTTTTCATGCCGGTACGACATCAGACAGTTGACGCCATGGACACAGTATTCAAGATTGCCCCCGGAATAGACCGTGACGAGTGCCGCCCCGCAGCGCATCGCTTCAAGACCAGGGAGTGAACCACTGTCATAGGTGCTGGAGCTGACAAAAATATCACTTTCATTATAGTGGTAACAAAGTTCTTCATCACTCAAGGGAGTGCGCAGACGGTAATGCCCGTCTTCAAAAAGAGACTGCAGCCATGGAGATTCCGCATATTCACGCGGTGGAGTGATAAGACAGATTTCGGCCTCCGGCTGCTGCCCTTTAATCATATCCAGCTGCTGCAGCAGATACTCCTGTTCCCGATGCCCCGAAAACCCGCCTTCCGGCTTCCGGACAATGGCAGATACTATAAGCTTTCTGTTTGCTTCGCGGATATGCATATTATAAAAGTCAGAGCTGAGGCCAACCGGCACAATTCTGCCTTTGATTCCATGATTAATGCGGACGATATCCTGCTGCCAGCGGGAGAGTACCAGCAAATTCGGTGAAAGATGATAGGAAGCAAACGACAGATTGTTGTCTGGCAGGAACGTGGGCTCATAGCAGAGTGCGAGCCGGATGTGTATCCCCTTGCCTTGTTCGCTGGCGCGCTGCGATACAGGAACAGTCGTGAAGTAGTTGGAAACAATGACATCGCCCGCCGGGAAATCATCCTCCGAAATCCGGGTATCGCCAGCAAAAATAACCGGACACTGCATCGGGTATTCCACAATGCCATGGGAGGGCATCAGAACGGTCACTTCATGCCCTACATCCGCAAGACGGTTAGCCAGCTCGGCCAGCATCCTCTGCGCGCCCCCTCTGGTCAACGTCAGAATAGGGAAGGTTATTCTCATCTTCCTCTCTCCTTTCGGAGCAGCCGTACAAGCGACTTGTAATGCATTTCCTGTACTTGCTTAATCTCCCGCTTCTGCGCCTCACTATGGATAATGGAGCCCATTTCCTGATGCACCCGGTAATCCAGCAGCGGATCTTCAATATAGGACCAGTCATAATGAGCCAAAATACGCAGCCATAGATCATAGTCCTGGGTATACAGCAATTTCTCATTGAACAGCCCGACCTTCTTGAAAACATTCATATCCAGCATCACAGAGCTTCCATTGACCGGACAGCCTGTCATCAGGGTCTCGATCAGCTCAACTTTGCTGTGGAATGGCAGACTGATCCTTCCGGAAAAACGCTCTCCCAGCTCATTGATATAGTAATAAGCCGTATGATTAAAGGAGGTATGTGTAGCATGCATAACTGCGATTTGCCGGCCGATTTTATCGGGATGGAAACAGTCATCGGCGCTTAACCAGGCAAAATATGCCCCGCTGGCCGAAGAGATCCCCAGGTTGAGGGCTGAAGCAGTGCCGCCGTTTGTTTTGCGGAGCACTTTGATACGCCCGCCATAAGGCTCGAGCTTCTCCGTGTGAAGGGTCGACCCGTCGTCTACAACGATAATCTCTATATCCGGGTAGCTCTGCGCAAGCACGCTTTCGATGGCAAGATGCACGTATGAACAATTGTAAAAAGGGATAATCACCGAAACCCTGGTTCCATAGTTCATGCGCTCACCTCCTTCCCGGATAGATTAGTTATAAGATTTTGCAGGCCAGCAAGGCGTCCAGTGGCGCATGGTTCGGTCCGAACGCTTCCTGGAAGGAAGGATTCTCGGCGTGATGATAGCCTCTCAGCACAGTTACAGCATATCCCAGCTCCAAAAAATCTTCCGGTTCCCAGCCGCTCCGGTGTTTTTGATAGTACTCTCCTTGCAGATGGTAATGATCCGTTCCTTCTTGGGGAAAAAAACCGCGTGGGGTAAAAACAACCACGCGGCCCGCCGCGATGGCCTCTGCTTTCCGCAAAAGCTCCTTGCCCTCGCTCATGGTGAAATGCTCCAAAGAGTCAATCAGAGTCACCGCCGAGAAGGTGCCCGGCAGAAACAGCTTATCGATGTGGCCCGCATCGGCATGCACCGGAATGATATGGGGGGCAGTATACTTGCGGTGCAGCAGATAGGGCCGGTGAATATCCAGGCCAATCACAACCGATGCCTCATAGCGCTCAAGCAACGTACCGGTTCCGCTGCCCACATCGAGTATAGTTTCTGCGAATTTCAGATGCTCCAGCAGAACCGGAAGGAAGTCCTTTACTTTAATTTCCCGGTACATAGATTCTAGCCTCCCACCACTACCAGATTGCTGCTCAGCCGCCCATAGAGGCAATGAGACTGCGGAGCATAGGGCTGTAACGGGCATTGGTTGCCGCAGCCTCAGCCATGATGACATCATAATGCTTGAGCGTCCCCATTCCGTCATGCCGCCGGTAGGCAGTCAGGGACTGATTCAGCATTACAGGCGGATATCCGTTCAGAATCGCCCGGAACCACAGGTCATAATCATGGGTATAGGGCAGCGACTCATCGAAAAGCCCAATGGCCCCGAACAGCTCCCGCTTGAACATTACGGTGCAGCCATTAATCGGATTGCCCTGCAAAAAACAGCGCAAATAGTCAAGATGGCTTGGAAATACAGCAGCCGCATTCAGCTCGGTCAGCTGTGTGCTTCCATTAATATAATTGAAGTTGGTGTAGGTAATCAGCAGGCGGTTCTGATCCATGAACAGCACTTGATTGTTAATCTTATCGCGGTAGAACATATCATCCGAGCTGAGCCAGGCAATATAGTCGCCTGAAGCATGACGGATCCCGTGATTCAGTGCAGAGGCGGTACCTCCATTCGCCTTGCCCAGGTAGTGGATGTGCGGAAGATAGGGCGTAATCCGGTCTGTGTGCATGGTGGAGCCGTCGTCGACAACGATGATTTCATGGGGCTGCCAGGATTGGTTCAAGGCGCTTTGCAGCGCCTGCTCAATATAAGGGCAATTGTAAAAAGGAATCACCACGGATACTCTCGGTTTCATGAAGCACCTCCTTCTCTGCTTGCCCGGTAATAGTCCACAATATCCGCAAGTGAACGGGACAGCTCGATCAGCGGGCTCCAGCCGAGACTGGCGGCATTGTCCTCGGGGGATGCGGATAATTCTTCTTGATTAACTAATGCGCTGGACGACACCGCTGGAACGGCAGCTGCGGATGGAGCAGCTTCCTGTTCCATTGCCGCATCCTCCGGCCCCCAATCCATCGCCACCGGAACAGCGGCATATGCCAGCAATTGCCCGGCAACCGCGCCAAGTCCCCGCTGGGTGCCGGAATCAATACGGTAGATCTTCCCCGGCTCTCCACTGCGCAGAATACAGTCATAGGCTCTGACCGCATCCCGCACATCAAGAAAGTCCCTGAGGGCAAACCGTGAGGAAAGCCGAAACGGCGGAAGCGTTTCAGAAGTGCCTGCAGCGGCCTCACTGCGCACAATATGCTGTGCCAGCAAGGAACAGAATCCGGTAGACGGGCCAGGCCCGATCAGATTGCACGGTTCCGCAAGCAGCACCGGCTGCTTGAACAATGTGCACCAGGCCAGAGATACCAGTTCCTCCAGGGTTTTGCTCAGACTGTACGGATGAGGCGGCCCTCCCGCCAGGCCCGGCTTGAACTTAAGCCGGGAGCCGGCCACCAGGATACGGCGGGCCGGCCGGATGCGCAATCCTTCAAGCAAGTAGAGCGTAGACATAACGTTCGTTTCCATATAGAGCAGCGGGTCCTGCCAGGACTCCGGGACTGAGTTTTTGCCGGCGAGGTGCAGCACTTCTTCCGGCTGTACCTCCTCAATCATGGACTTTACCGCCCGGCGGTCGCTCAAATCACAGATCTGCTGCTTCACACCTGCGGGAAAAATGCCGGAAGCTGCTGCAGCGCTCCGCACCACAGCAGTCACTTCCGCTCCTGCTGCATGAAAGTAAGACACGGCATGCCTTCCGGTAAAGCCGGAAGCTCCGGTAATCAGAATTCTCCGCGCCTTCATGTCGACATCGCCGGCTGCTTCATCCAGGCGGCCAGCTCTGCCAGCATCACTGGGTACGGGGGCAGCTGCACCTGAACATCCGCTCTCGTGCTGATTAGTGTGCGGTCCTGAATATGCGCAGACTCAGGAATAATTTCCACATCCTCTTTATTAAAGGCTGCCTGCATGTGCCGGAGCAGCTCATATTTGCTGACCGGCTGCGGATGAGCCAGATGAATCAGCCCGGAGATCTCCGGTTCCAGCAAGGCATCTATAGCTTTGGCCAGCTCCAGTGTAGTTACCCCGTTCCACATCACCCGCCGGTATCCGGATACCGGCCCCCGCTGGGCCAGGAACCATTCCATCAGTCCGATGCCCGAAGGGCGGATTTCCGGCCCAATGATAGAGGTCCGGATCGTCAGGTGCCCGGGCTCCCGCACTTCTCCAAGACTTTTGGTGATCGCATATACAGATGTGCCGTCAGGCGTATCGTCTTCTGTATAACCGCCGCGTGTTCCTTCGAACACGCAGTCGGTACTGATATGGATGAGCCGGGCACGAACACCGTCCGCCGCGCGGCGGAGCCGGTGGGGCAGGAACCCGTTCACATGGTAGGCGCCGATCCGGTCACGCTCGGCAAATTGATTCAGTACCCCCAGCGCATTAATGATGCAGTGGGGAGAGACAATTTCAACCAGCTTTTCAACTCCGGCAATATCATCAGCATCTATATACAGCCCGCCAAGATCACTCTTATCCCGGGTTGTATGGAAGACGTGATGCTCGCCTTGACGGCGGAAATAATCCGCCAGCATATGACCCGCCATACCGTTTCCGCCGAGGATAAGGAGCTTCACTCTAGGAACCCTCCCCGGATCAGGATGTCCTTGATCTCCTCCTGGTCCATCAGGTTGTTCTCAGAGCTGAAGCTGTTGAAGGAAACATGCGGATATTTGCTGTAACGGGCTTTGAGTTCAGGCATATCCAGTGTGGGCAGAATGACCAGATACTGCTCATCGTAGACAACCGTCGTCTGGCTTTCGAAATCACTCATCAGAATCTCATGGATTTTTTCGCCAGGGCGGATACCCGCTTCAATAATGCTTACATCCCGTCTGCCGGAAGCCTCAATCAGCACTTCGGCGAGATCCACGATCCGGCAGGTTGGCATGGTCATTACAAAGATTTCACCACCGAGGCTGACTTCGGAGGCCTTGAACAGCAGGGTGATGGCATCGCGCAGGGTGAAGAAGAAGCGGGTCATTTTCATATCCGTAATCCGCACCTGCCCCTTATCCTTGATCTGCTTCATGAACAGATGGACCACACTGCCGTTCGTTCCCAGCACATTGCCGCCGCGCACCGTCACGAACCGGGTTTGGGAGCCCAGCAGGTTGGCGTAGACGAACAGCTTTTCCCCGATCGCTTTGGTCATCCCATAGAAATTAGAGGGATTGGCAGCTTTGTCGGTAGAGATGTAAATGGCTTTTTCCACATTGCTGGCAATGGCCGCCTCAATGACGTTCTGGGTGCCGACCACGTTGGTCTTGAGCGCTTCATACGGCTGGTCTTCGCAGACCGGAACATGCTTGAGGGCCGCCAGATGAAAGACATAATCGATGCCCCGGCAAGCCGCCACCAAAGCATCCTTGTCACGGATATCGCCAATGATGAAGCTGAGGCGGGAGTCCTCATATTCGCGGCTCATGGCCACTTGAGCAGACTCGCTGCGGGAGAATATGACAATCTCTTTCGGGTTCTGCGGCAGAAGCTGCCGGATGAGTTCATGCCCCCAGGAACCGGTTCCGCCTGTAACCAAAATCCTTTTATTATTGAACATGCAGGTTCCCTCCAAGCAAAAATTTGACTACCTTAACAGAGACATCCGGGGTCAAATAGCCTTCCGGCGCCTCCCATTCGGGACTCAGTGACGTCATCAGCCGGGTACAGCGCAATATGCTCTCCTGCTCCACTCCGGAAACTACATTGCTTCCGCAGTCCACCGTTTCCGGGCGTTCTGTGGTCCGGCGGATGGTTACTGTCGGCACTCCCATCAGGCAGCATTCCTCCTGAACGGTTCCGCTGTCGGTGATCGCGCACAGGGCATACTGCTCCAAATGAACAAAATCAAAAAATCCAAAAGGCTCATGAAACTCCACCAGCGGGTTCATTTCAAGCTTGAATTGCTCCGCCAGCCTGGAACGGGTACGGGGATGGATGCTGCAGATCAGGCGAAGGCCAAAATGCTCTGCCACCAGATTCAGCCCGGACATAATCTGCAGGAGCGATTCGGGATCATCCACATTTTCTGCCCGGTGGGCTGTAACCAGAAAGTACTGTCCTGCCGAGAGATTCAGCCGGTCCAGAATATCGCTGGCCCCAATCTGCCGGTTATAATGCTTAATCACTTCATGAATCGGATTCCCGGTCAAAACAATGCGCTGGCTGGGGAATCCTTCGCTGAGCAGATGCCGCTTGCTCTGCTGGGTATAGGGCATATTTATGGTGGAAACAGCGTCTATGACACGGCGGTTTTTCTCCTCCGGCACTTTCAAATCGTAGCAGCGGTTTCCCGCTTCCATATGCACCACAGGTATGCCCATCCGCTCGGCAAGGATAGCGCACAGCGCGCTGTTCGTATCCCCCAGGAGCAGGATCCGGTCCGGCCGCTCTTGGAGCAGAATGCTCTCCAGGCTCCCGAACATGGCGGCAAGCTGCCCGCCAAGCCCGGCCTGCTTATCCTGAAGCACATAATCCGGTGCCCTCAGCCCCAGCTCGGCGAAGAAAATCCCGCTGAGGCTGGCGGTGAAGTTCTGTCCCGTATGCACCAGCACATGCTGCTCCGCATGCTCATCAAGCAGCGGAATAATGACACTTAGGCGGATGATCTCGGGCCGTGTGCCCAAAATCGTCATGATCTTCATGGGTTCACTCCCCTTTGGATGTTGGCCTGCCGCAGGATTGTGCAGCGGGCTGGTGTTAAGCCACCGCGCGCCCGGGTTGGCCGGTCTTCGGATGCGACTGGCGCTGGCGGCCCGATTCTACGGCATTTCTGCCGTTGTTAGGTGCGGCTGGTGCGTGTGCGGCGGATTTAACGGCAGTTTTGCCGTTGTTAGGTGCGGCTGGTGCGTTTGCGGCGGATTTAACGGCAGTTTTGCCGTTGTTGGGTGCGTCTGGTGCGTGTGCGGCGGATTTAACGGCAGTTTTGCCGTTGTTTCGGATGCGAGTGGGAAAAAGTATAGTTATTTCTCCCGAAAATAAACAATCGTGAGATTTAGGTGGAAAAAGTAAACTTAATTAGGCAATATTTATCCATTAGAAGCAAAATGAGCCGAAATAGTGATACTTTTTCCATTTAGTTTGTGTAACGCAGGGCTATCGAGCAAATTAGTGATACTTTTTCCACTTAGCTTGTGTAACGCAGGACCAACGGGCAAATTAGTGGTACTTATTCCACTTCACCTTACCAAGTAGCACCTAGTAGATCCGAAGGTTTCTTACACAAACAACCAACCGAGGAGCATTGAGGTGATACATTCGTTCCTTACACAAACTTCTTAACAGCTTGAGCCTGGCGCGCCGGTGATGGAATTAACGAAACTTCGGCCGGTGCTGCGTGCATCTGGACGCCGGTGGCGGAATTATCGCCACTTTCAGCCGGTGTTGGGTACGTGGCGCGCCGGTGGCGGAATTATCGCCACTTTGGCCGGTGTTGGGTGCGTGGCGCGCCGGTGGCGGGAATAACGGCATTTTGGCCGTTATGAGCGGCACGGCGCGGCTGCGGCTGCTGCGCACTTGCACCGCGCAGCAGCTTCAGGGGCACGCCTTCGCCGGCGGCGTGCTTAGGGCATGCGGCCTGCGAGACCCCCGCAGGCCTAGGCCGCTTTGCGCCGCCGCTTCGCCTGGCGGCGGGCATGGCCCGTGCGGCGGTGCTTGCCGCCGCTGCTCTTCCGGCGCGTGCTGCCTGCGGCGCGCCGCTTGCGGCCGGGGCGCGGACTGCTGCGCGCCCCGGTTTTGGCGCGGCGAAGCTTGCCGCGCCGGAGCCTGCCGCGCCGCAGCCGTGCTGCGCGGCTTGCGGGGGTTCGCCGCTGCGGCTCCGGCGGCGGCGGGGCGGGCCCGCTGCTGTCCGGAGCTTCGGCAGCAGCGGGGGGCTCCGGTGCGCCGGCAGGTTCCAGCGGCGCGGGGCAGTAGCGGAGATGCCATCTCTCCGCAAGGCCTTGCAGGCGCGTGCGGTAGGCCGCCGGTCCATAGACGGCGTCGACGCGCTCCCGCGCCTGGCTGCCGACGACGGCTGCCAGCCCCGGCTCCGCCAGCAGGCTGTTCACCCGCTGTGCCAGCTGGTCGATGTCTCCCACCGGAGCAAGCAGTTCGCCGCATCCGGCGGCATGGAGGATTTCGTACAAGCCGCCTGATGCATAAGCCACTACCGGCTTGCCGAAGGCCAGACCTTCCAGCGCAGTCATGCCGAAACCCTCGCGGATCAGGCTGGGAACCACCAGCATATCCATGGCGCAATAGACCTCCGGAAGACTCTCTTCGTAGCCTACGAATTTGAAATGTGAGGTCAGGCCTTCCAGCTTTACCTTACGGACGCAGCGCTCATAGTAGCTTTTATCTCCCGGTGTCCCGACGACCATGAATTTTGCTTCGGGATGCTGCTTTGATACAAGAACAGCCATTTTTACGAAATGCTCCAGTCCCTTTTCTTTATTAATAAATGAAGAAATATAACCGATAAGCGGCTCTTTGGGGGCAACCCGCAAATCACGGCGGCGTTCACTCCGCAGCTTGCTCCAGGCTTCGAACATCATCTCCGAATCATTCCACGACGGGGGAAGCTGCGTCACCTTCTCCGCGCGGATATCCTCGGGAAAGCAAGACGCCGCCGTATGGGAGATGGCCAGAATCTCATCGCTGTTCTTGTGGATCAGCTCCGTACTGATTGAAGTGAAATCGTTGTCCGTGATGGTCTCCGAGATCTTCCACACCACGGGGATGCCCAGTGATTTCGCCGCCATCGCCGGCAAAGCATGAACACAGGTACTGGAGATAATAAACGCCGGGCGCAGGGCAGCAAGCCACTCTACCAGCTCGCAATACTCACGTTTCTCCTGAAATTTGCGGATATCCGGCTCCAGCCCGGCATAGGGTGTGTACATCCCGTAGACCAGAGGAATGGTCAGCAGCTGTACATTCAGTCCATTTTTACGCGCCTGCCGGGTCAGCTTGCCTTCCTGGGGTGCCACGAGAATGCAGTTGAAGTAGGGTGACAGCTCCCGGCTGAAGAACAGCAGCAGCTTCTCCGCTCCTGTAATGCTGCGTGTATTGGATACATGGGAAAAGAGCACGATTGTCGCTTTGTCGGCCATGGTGTGTCGGCGCTCCTTGGCGGGGCTGTGGAGCAGCCATTCACCTCCCTAAAAGTTTTACGGAGCATTGCTACATGAATTATCTTCGCAGTAAAACTTGCTTCGGAAGCTTCTGCTTAGTTTTACGGAGCATTGCTACATGAATTATCTTCGCAGTAAAACTTGCTTCGGAAGCTTCTGCTTAGTTTTACGGAGCATTGCTACATGAATTATCTTCGCAGTAAAACTTGCTTCGGAAGCTTCTGCTTAGTTTTACGGAGCATTGCTACATGAATTATCTTCGCAGTAAAACTTGCTTCGGAAGCATCTGCTTTGTTTTACGGAGCATTGCTACATGAACTATCTTCACAGTTATACTTGCTTCGGAAGCTTCTGCTTTGTTTTACGGAGCTAATTTTACCGTTCATGTCTTGCTGTAAACTCACATTGCTTAAGTTGAGTTTTTGGGCACCATGGCGGTCAAAGCCGGGGATTCTGCTGGCAAACGCCAATGCCCGGTACTCCAGTAGTATATTGAGAGGGAACAGATGCCGGCACGACACCTGTCCCCCGGATATACGCACATTTCCCATGCGCTCCGTACTGCTTAGCCATAAATTATGGTCAACAGCTTATGCAGGCGTCTGGTGTACGTATGATCCTTAAGCGTCCGCTCAAAAGCGCGCAGAGCCATAGCGCGGCGTTCCTCTTCATGAGTCAGGTAATAGCGGATTTTATCCATCAATTCGCGCGGGCTGGTGAACGTATCGATCTCTTCACCTACGGTATAAAAGGAGCCCATATCCCCTCTTGCATCACACAGCTGCAGGGTTCCGCTGGCCGCAATTTCAAAGGTGCGCGGATTCGGTGAAACGGCAGGAATCAATAAAGTGTTGTTATTCGCAGCCTCGTCGATGTGGGAGCGGTGGAGATTAATGACGATTTTGGAGCCGCTGTAGGTGACTGCTGTCTCCTGCGGCGTCATCCATTTGCCGATCTCAATGCGTTCCCCATAGAGCGGCGCCTCCGGCAGCCGATCCCACCAAATACCGTTGATGATTGTGTTATAGCCCATCAGCTCCGGCATAATCTCACGGAAGAAGTGAATTCTGTTCCAGTACGCGGAACCAATAAAGCTGATATCCCGGCTGACCGGTGAACGGCCGGTTGTCGGGCGGTAATGCTCCCTATGGGCAGCAAAGGGCAGATAATGCACCTCCGGGCATCCCAAGCCGCGGTAGAATTCCACACAATTCTGTTCCAGCGTGAACACATAATCGTAGTGGGCTACGATTTTTACCGTGAAGTCCGTATAGTAAGGATCATCCGTAAGCCAAATGGCTGTCTTAATGCCTTTACCGCGCAGGACGGCCACTTGGTCAAGCGGCAGATCCATTCCATCCAAAACCAGCACCAGATCAGGGCGCTGCGCATCCGCAAGCTCCACCAGATTCTGCCGCACATCGGTAATCGTGACCTGGGTGGTCAATTTTTGCAGCGCATAGAGGACCGCATCATCGAGCGGCGAGTACGGGTAGCCTTTTCCCGATGCCACGTACATCACATGGATATTACGAACTGGAAGCGGCTCCTCCGGGCGGCCATCCAGGATGGCAAGTCTTCCCCGCAGGTAGCCTTCATCGTAACCTACCTTGAAGCCGGACAGGCGGCCCCGCAGCTTCTCTTCTTCCGCCGGTGTTCGCGGCAGCGGTGGTGCTGGCATTACAAAATTATTATTCATAGGTTATTCGCTCCTTTTACATCCGTATTGGATATCATACTTGTGCTGTCAGAACATTCAGCAAGTGAGGCAGCCGGGAAGTAAAGGTATGATGGCGGAGGGTCGTCCGCAGTCCCTGAAGTGCGATCTGCCGGCGTTCCTTCTCATGCTTCAGATAGTAGTCGATTTTGTACTTCAGCTCATCGGGATTTTCAAAGGTATCCAAATCCTTGCCCGGACGGTAATAATTGCTTAGATCCTCGCGGACATCGGTCAGCTGCATGGTCCCGCAGGCACTGATTTCATAGGTTCGCGGATTAATGGAGCGGGAGGGAAGCTGAAAAGAATTCCGGTTGTCCTGCCCGCCCTCCCACGGACGGTGAATATTAATGACCAGCTTTGCACCGCTGTAATAATTTGCGGTCTCCTCCGGAGGAATAAAGCCGTCTTTAATAAAAGGTGACAGCTCCTCATAGGTGGACAGCCGTTCCCAGAACCCTCCGGCGATCAGCACCTTCTTGCCTTGGAGAAACGGAGCCAGCCCGTCAAACAGCTCTGTCCGGTTGCGGAAGGCATTGCCGATAAAAACAACATCATATTGATACTGCGGACCGGTGCGGCGCGGGTAGAACATCTGCGGATTAACACAGAGCGGAAGGTAATGTACTGAACTCATTCCGAGGTCATGGTAGAACTCCACACAAGCCAGTTCATGAGTAAAGATATGGTCATAATGCTGGCAAATCACCGACGTATCCTCAGTAAAATAAGGATCATCCACAAACCAGATTGCTGTAGGTATACCCAGTTTCCGTATTTCCGTGATCTGTTCCAGATGATTCTCGGGGAACACATGCAGTCCATTCATGACCAGCACAGCTCCCGGCGACTCGCGGGCGGCTATCTCCAGCATGGTCTCCGGAGAGCTGATGACCAGTTCGCTGACAAGCTGCCCCAGCGCTTCCGTTATCCCCGTATCAATCGCTTGAAATCCCTGCGGAACATACATCAGCTTGAGCGGCCGGCATGCCTCCACTTCCGGAGAATTCAGGCGTTTCACGGCTTCACACAGGCCGAGGCGGTAGCCTTCCTGATAACCGTCGCGGTAATCCCGTGGATGCACTTTTCTCTTTTTTGATTTCACGGCTTTCACCCTGCCCCGTTATATTCTCAAGACAGTATAACTATATGCGGAGTCAGCATCCGCCTCATGGACATCTGTCTGTATCCCGCCGAAATTGGCATATGCCCCCTGTCTATTGCCCAAGCTGCCCGAACCTTTGCAGATTGATTCCACTCGGGCTACAATTATGGAAGCAAGTGAGATGCAATTAAAGAGATTTGGAGAGTGGGAGAGTGGGAGAATGTATGCAATGGATAACGCCATGCTCTACATCCGCCATGCGGAGCTGCTGCGTGAACGGGTCCCTTCTTTTCAGGCCTATCCGTTTGATTTGCCGGTGATCCGCAGCTTTAACCGGCTGGCTTTTCAGAACAGGGTTACGTTCCTTGTGGGGGAGAACGGGACGGGGAAATCCACGCTATTGGAAGGCATTGCTGCAGCCTGGGGCTTTAATCCCGAAGGCGGAACGCTGAATTTCTCATTCAATACCCGCACCTCGCACTCCAGCCTGCATGAGTACCTGCGGCTTGTCAAAGGGGTGAGACGCCCCAGGGACGGCTTCTTTCTGCGTGCGGAGAGCTACTATAATGTAGCATCTTATATTGACCAGCTGGATGAGGAAACGGGAGAACGGGTACAGAGCCCTATGATCAAAAATTCCTACGGGGGCAAGTCACTGCATGAGCAGTCGCACGGGGAATCATTTTTCGCCGCCTTTGTCCACCGCTTTGGCGGACAAGGCCTCTATATACTCGACGAGCCGGAGGCAGCCCTCTCCCCGCTTCGGCAGATGTCGCTGCTGGTGCGCATGCACGAGCTGGTGGAGCAGCACTCCCAGTTTATCATCGCCACCCACTCACCGATTTTGATGTCCTATCCCGGGGCGGATATATACCTGTTGGAGGGCGAGGGCATCCGGCAGGTCACTCTGGAAGAAACGGAGCACTACACCGTAACCAAGGCATTCATGAACGACCGTGCGGGAATGCTGCGCGAGCTGCTGGGAGACGGCGGAAAAGGATAGCAGGGCGAGACAGGTGAGACAACGGGCGCCCAATTGGGGGGGATTTACACGAAATTTAGCATTTCTCGCGCTGCTGCCACCCAGACGGCGGATTATTGCAGCATTTTCGCGCTGCTGCGCTCCAGACGCCAGCTTGTTGTTTTACATGCAGCTTTTCCCATGCCTACGTCTTATCGAAGTCAGATTGTTGTAGTACGTACAGCATTTCATTCCCCACTCCCCGGTGTCAGCCCACTCTCTCAGCACACAAAAAGACACTTATGCAGGTAATCCCTCGCCTGTACAAGTGTCTTTTGACATTCGGCTAATTCTAGTGATCTCTCCTGGTCATTTCCCCGGTCTCGTCCGCCTGACATTCAATATACTCATTGATCAGCATATCCAGCTTCACTGATTGGCTGAGCACTCTAGGGTGGCTGATCCCCAGCTCCAAGGCCAGGGCGTGCAGCTCTTTCCGGGCTAGTTCAATACGTGCCTGATGTTGTTTATCTCCCATATTGGCCGCTTTTCCCGGCGACGGATTGTGCCAGCCTCACAAGCTTGTGGACGACCCAGCCGAACATCGCCACAGCCATCATATCGAAGCTGACGTTGAACAGAAACAGGTGCTTCCCGATATCTGCCCTGCCATCCCCCATAATCGGCACCAGAAAAGAAAATAGCCCAATCAGCCCCAGCAGCATCAGCAGTTCCCCGGCAATCCGTCCGCGCCGATCCCGGCTGCGGAAATATTCGAACAAGACGCCGGCATAATAGAGCAGATAGAATATAGCCAGAAAGCCAAGCGAATGCGGCAGCACTTCTCTTTTGAACTGGCTCCAGGTGCTGTACGCATAGGATAATGCCTTTTCCGGCCGTCCTTCAGACTTCTCATAGTTTCCAAGGTAATAGGGACGCAGGTCCATGCTGTTCCGGGCAGCATATTTCATACCATCTACCAGCCGCGAGGGATGCTTAATATAGAAGAAGAGTACATCCTTATGGGACACGCGGTCATAAAAATCCGCCTGAAGCGACGGATCATCCTGCTTGATCGCTGTACCGGACTGGAAATAGTTCGTGCCCGCCAGCACTTCCAGCTTCTCCGGCAAACCCAGCTCGCGCAGGTCCCCCCGCACATCCGGCGACCCGTTCAAAATCCCGAAAAAAACCGTCTGATACAGGTTGATATGCTTCAGCTCCTTGGGTGCAGCCACATACATAATCACCGAAACAAGACATACCGCTACCGCGAACCGCATGGCCAGCTTGCGCCAGTTCCCCGTTCCGTTCAGTGTCATCAGCCGCAGGAAGATCAGGGAAAAGGCAATGCCCACCGGGGCATTCTGGATTTTGGAGCAGACCAGAAACAATACAGCGATAAAAAACAGCGCCAGCCCTTTGGTTGTCGGCCGCTCCTGTCCTGCCAGCCTGAGTCCCAGTGCAAAAGTAAGCAGCATGGACACCATCGATACCGGCTCGCCAAACAGTGAATTGAAGTAGGCCAGATACCCGATATCGTAAAATACGATAAGCATTCCTGCGCCGAGCAGGAGTCCCGTAATATAGGAGCGGCTGCCGCCCAGCTTGACGATCATCCAGGTCGCCGCCAGCAGCAGCAGCGCATACACTGCCGCCAGCAGACGGATATCAAAATAACTGCCGTGCACCAGCCCGGCCAGCAGTCTCGGCACCAGCACCAGCAGAATTTGCGAGGACGGATAGAAGCCCTGGAATAAATTTTCATAGGCAAATCTCGAATGGCTGAAGCTGAAAAAGCGGTCGGCATAACTTTCCGCGGCATTATAGTAATCCAATCCTACTGTGTTCATCATCCGCTTGAAGTCGCCATTATCGGCCACGCCGACGAACGGCTGCACAAACAGCAAATAAATGATTAGGCCACAGCCCGCGAGGGCAATGAGATTTTCTGCCTTGAACCAACGTTTCATATCTTCTCCCTACCGCTGCGGAAGCAGCTTCACGTATTCATCCGATAAGCCCATCAGCTTCAGAATATATTCATAGTCGCTCTGATATTTATCGATATCCGCTACCGGCTGGAGCGTATCCAGCGACACCGCCTCGCCGTCTGCGAAGCCTTTGCCCGGCACGAACATAATCTCATTGTTGAAAAAAGAGCCTGTTGGCGAATAATAGCGCATGCCAACCACATTGCGGTCAATATTAAGCAGATCATGCCCAAAGGCCGTGAACCCTTCCTGCTTCAGCGATACCCCCAGCAGATTGGCGAGGGTCGGCAAAATATCCAACTGCCCCCCGGTCTGCTTGACAACCCGGCCCTGGGCCATGCCCGGCACGTGCATAATCAGCGGTATATTGAAGCGGCTGATCCGCGAATCGTAAGGAATTCCGAGCGCTTTCTCCACCTGTTCCGGGGGAACGTCCTTGGGCTGCAGCCCGAAATGATCGCCGTACAGCACCAGGACCGTATGGTCCCAGAGGCCATTCTGCTTCAGCCCGTCAATCAAGGTGCCGATGGCGTAGTCCGTATAGTTGATAGCAGTCAGATAGTCACCGAGCATCGTATTCTGCAAAGAGTCCGGCAGGGTGATTCTTTTGAAGGCATCAGGGATTTTGAAGGGATGATGGCTCGAAGCCGTCACCAGCTGGGCATAAAATGGCGTCCCCTTGGACTGCAGCGCTGCCAGCTTCTCCACAGCCGTCTTATACAGCTGCTCATCCGAAGCGCCGAAGGCGTTGAAATGGTCATTTTTGAAATCACCCTTTTCATAGTAGCCATTAAAACCCAGCGCCGGATACAGCTCATTGCGGTTCCAGAAGCCCACCTTGTTCACATGAAAAGTGTACGCCTCATAGCCTTTATCCCGCAAAAGGCGCGGCAGACTTGGCAGCACCCGGTCACCGAAGCCTGTGGACATCGCGAGCGTTGCAATCGGATAAATGGAGGTATTGCTCATAAACTCCGCATCCGAGGTATTGCCCGCTCCGATCTGCTGATAGACATGCGGGAAATAAAAACCTTCGCCGGCCAAGCGGTTCAGCACCGGGGTCAGCTCCTGTCCATCCAGCGACTGATGCAGCGGAAAGTTCTGAAAGGCCTCCATCTGAATCACGATTACATTCTTCCCTTGTTGTGAACCGAAATAATCCGGCATCGTCCCTGCAGGCTTGCTGCTGTAAGGATAAGACGCCTCCAGCGCGTCAACCTTGGCAATGGTCTCCTGAATATCCCCGGTGCCGATGAGGCCGTTATCTTCCTGGGATTTCATCGCCGCGAACACCTCATAGTTCAGAAACCCGGCGCTCTCCGCCTGCACCAGCTCATTGGTAACGCCGCGGGCCGCATGAACCGAGTAGGCCGATAGTGCACCGCCGCCGATAATGGACACAAGGATGACGATCCACTGCACTCTCCGCGCTCCAGGTGAGACATAGCGGCGCAGCGGAAGGGCCGGCCCTCTTTTCCATCTGCGGAACAGCCTGTAGACGCCTGCAATCACCAGATCCGCAAAAAACAGATAATCAATGCTCTGGATTGTAGATTCTACACTCTCTTTCACCTGAAACACCTGATTCAACTCATAAAAGGCCAGGTAGGTTGGAACGGAGCCGAAATGGTTAAAATAGACACTCGCCGCAAACAGCAGCAGCGATAGCAGGCCGTTAAAAGCCCAATACACCCCTGTCTTCATCCGCGCCGGAATGACCAGTGCCAGGATTCCCATCAGCAGCAGCACGGGCGCCAAATCCGCAGCAATCCATTCCCAGGCAATCCGGTCAAAAAACAGCCCCCGCAGCAGCAGCAGCTTCAGCCAGACCAGCCCTGCCACGATATAGAAATGCCTCCCTACCCGCACAGGTTTGTTCTCGTTCATAACTTCTCCTCTGTAACTTGTAGTTGATTTGTTAACCCAATTCTCTTTTTCTGTAAAATCTCAGATTTCTTTAGTATAACAATAGTTCTGCTCCTTATCAAAAAAGGACGCCGCCCCGCCTTTCGCTGGGCAGTGTAGCCGTTTTAGATTTTAGGATTAGGTTGCCTGATGACTCCGTAAACACGTTCTCGCCAGGCGAAACACCTCTTTTCCCATCCGTCCAGCCTCTCTGCTTGGATCGTACCAAACTCAAGTGGAAACAGTGTGAAACAGTGAACTTACATTCCCACTTCCGAGCAGACTTGAAAAAGGATAGGCTTACAGGTTCAGCACGATTGTTTCATCCCCCCCGACGTTGCTAGCGTACCCTCCATGAATCCTGCGGCAACTCTAAGTGGAAAAAGGCACACTAATTCAGCCCATTTCGCCCTTGGCGGAGTAATATAGCCCCAATAAGTTTCTTTTTTCCACCTAAATCTCACGATTGTTGATTTATTGAAAAAATAAGTTCCCTTTTTCCAACTAGCGCTTGTTCACCGTTTGCTCACCCTTTTGTTCCCCGGTTTTCTCGAGCGTTAGTTGGAAAGATATCATACTCTGACTGATCCTCACCTTTTCAGGTGAATTCAAAAAAAGCAGAGGGCTTCTTCCCTCTGCCGGTTCTTTGTTAGTTGACATCCTGCGCTACACCCGGGTTAGGCAAGTGAAGTCTGCGCCAGCAGCCTTTTGATGGAGCGGTTGGCTTCATGGAGCACAGTGTCCTTGTCTACCGTCTTCAGCAGCCCTTTATCCATGAGGATTTCACCGTCGGCGATCGTTGTTTCCACATCGGCCCGGGTCGCTGAATAGACAATGCGGGAGATCGGATCTACATCGAAGGAAGGGAAGGTATGGAAGTTGTAGAGATTCAGAATGGCGAGGTCTGCTTTTTTGCCAACCTCAATGCTGCCGATCTGATCCTCCATACCCACTGCTTTGGCTCCGCCGATGGTCGCCATCCGGAAGACACTTCTCGCATCCATCGTGGTCGGTCCATGCTGCGGCTTCTGAATTATGGCGGCCAGCCGCATCTCATTGAACATATCCAGATTGTTGTTGCACGGCGCCCCGTCTGCACCAAGGCTGAGATGAATTTGGGTCTGCAGCATGCCCGGTGTATCCGCGATGCCGGAAGCCAGCTTCAGATTGGAGCCCGGGCAATGGCTGACATGAACCCCGCGGTCACGCAAAATGCGCCGTTCCTCATCATCCAGCCAGACACAATGCGCCAGAATCAGACGTTCGTTCGCCAGCCCCAGATGATCCAGATAGACAATGTTGCGCATGCCGGTCATGGCCTGAACGATCTCAATCTCCCCCAGGTTCTCGGAAGCATGGGTGTGCACCTTGACCCCATAGCGTTCGGACAGGTCGCGCACTTCCCGCAGCAGCGGCTCGGTGCAGGAGATTACAAAACGCGGCGAGAACGCATATTGAATCCTGCCGTTGCCGTACCCGTTCCATTTTTCCAGCAAATCCACGCTCTCCTGGAGCGAAGCCGCCGTCTCCTCCTGCAGGGCCTCAGGCGCATCCGCATTCTTCTGGTCCATCATCACCTTGCCGGACAAGGCGCGGATGCCGCTCCTCGCGAGCGCCTGAAACGCAAAATCCGTATGATGTACCGTCTCCATATCCACAATTGTCGTTGTGCCGCTGGAAATCAGCTCTCCGATCCCCAGCATGGCCGAATAATACAGCGACTCCTCGTCATGCGCCGCTTCAAGCGGCCAAATCCGCTTGCGCAGCCAGTCCATCAGCTCCAGATCATCCCCCTTGCCCCGGAAGAGCGTCTGGCAGAGATGAATATGCGTCTGCACAAAACCGGGAATGACGGTACGGTTCTTGGCGTTAATCACCCGCTCATCCCCCTGCGCCACAAGGCCGCTGCCGATCTCGGCAATCAGGTTGTCCCTGATGCGGATATCTCCATAGATGATTTCTTCCTGCTTGTTCATTGTGATAATCTCTGCATTCCGGATCAGGATATTGGCCATCTTCATCGTCCCCCTTGTCTTGTGTTATCCATATCCGCCACTAGCACAAAAAGGCCACAAAAATATGCCTGGGCATATTTTCGTAGCCAGAAATTTACGGTTCCCGGTAGAGACCCTTAAACCAATTATTAAGGATATACGAAAAAAAGGATTATTCAATTGCTTGCTGAATAACCCTATCATAAATCAAAGACAACTTTAGTGTCAATGTATGTTATATAAAATAACATAAATATAATTTTAAATACTATTCGTCGGAAAATAGAGATCTCCACCAATTACGTGTCATGTTTAATGACAAAAAAATCATTTAGCAAGCATCCTCTGCTGATCTCCACAAGGGATATCCCGTTAACGGTTAACTGGCTTGTCCATTATTTCCGCTGGCTGTGAGCACTTTCTCGAATACAGAAAAGTTCGCCGTGCGCCCAGGAAAATCCACTACACCTCTGTGTTCATAGCCGAGCGAGGGATATAGCGCCAGCGCCCTTGCATTCTTGGCGTAGGTGTCCAGCCGGATGCTGGTATAGCCGCTGCTCTGGGCATGTTCTTCAGCAAAAGCAATCAGCTTGCGCGCAATCCCCTTGCCCTGCACCTCAGGATGAACTGCCAGCCGGTGCATAATGAGGTGCGGCCCCTGCCCCTCAGCCCAGTCAATGGCATCGTACTGCTCCGCCTGTTCCTCGTCCAGCACAATAATGCCGGCGATACCTCCCTGCTCTTCGTAGACATATAGCGTGCCTTTGTCCACATCCTCCGAGATGACCTCTTTGTTCGGGTAGCTCTCATCCCACTGGTCGCTTCCGCCGGCCTGCATGACCTGTACACATTTGGCAATCAGCTCCATGATCGCTCCAATCTCATCTCTACGTGCATTACGTATCTTCTCCCCACTCATGTACATCCCTGCTTCCTATCGGCATTTGAACCTGGTAAAGATTCTGTTAAGAAGTCTACCATATCCGGGAGCAGTATCGAAAGCGTGGATGCATCCACGCCAAGTTCTATAGAGGCGGGTGCGGTATACGGCATGCCACCTCTATAGAGCACCCTTATCCTGTTACTCCAGGCCTATTAGCCCAGCTCCAGCTTATGCCCGTCCTCGAAGCCCTTGGCGAAACCCGCGTCGAACCCCACGTTGTATGCTTCGGTGTAGCCCTGCTGAAAGGCGTCTCCCGGCGGCGTTTCCGGAGGGACGCCCAGATCCGGGGGGAGGGGCACCACCTGTGCCACGGGCGGAACCTCAACCGCCGCCACTACTTCTACCGGCGGTTGCACTACCTGCACCGGCTGCTGAACTACCTGCACTCTGCGGACAAGCCGGCGGCGGAATCTTCTTTTTCTCCGAAGCAAGAGGCCTCTCTTGGTCTTGCCGGTCCGGAGCGCCAGTCCTCTGCTCGTTTTGCGTGAAGGGCCTTTGCGGATTCTGGCTTTGCGCGACAGCAGCAGTGTGCGTCTGCGGGTTCTGCTGCCCGGGCGCACCTTTCCCAGCTTCTTTTTCTTCATCCTTCTACTCCTCCTGTACTCCATGTACTTCTCGCAGTACCGCCTGCGCAAGCCGGACTCAGCCATGGCGCAGCAGGATTTCCCCGTTTCGGCTGATGCAGCGAAATACCGGACATCATCCGGCACATCGCGCTCTGATATTGGCTCAAAATCCGGATATTGTCGCTCAGCTTGCGGGCTGTCAGCTCCGATTGCCCCGTAACCTCGGCGATACTCTCCAAGATGGCCGCAAGCGCAGCCTGGCTGCGGGCAATGGAGCGGATCATCTCCAGCTTGACGGCGTGTTCAGAGAGCAGCCCGCCGCTCATTTGCTGTCTTCCCCGAAATCGAAGCCCTCGCCGGACATGCCGCCAAAGCCTTCTCCGCCTTCTCCGCCATCTTCACCGCTGCCCAGCACCGCTTTTAAATTGCTGTACAACCCATTTTCCAGCTTGGTCAGCCCTTCAACCATTTCCACGATCACTTCGTGAATGGAGATGGTTTCCTTCAGCTGCTCTTCATGGGAGTCGAACGCTCTAGCGTGGATATGATGCTGTGTCCACTGCTTCACTTTTTCCGCTTCCACCGCCTTGGCCTCAAGAATCATTGCGATGTTCCACTGGATAGTAGCGGACGACTCCAGCATTTGCAGATAAGCCTTTTCTCTGCTCATCTTCCACCTCCTGCTCTGTAAGCGCTACTCTTCTTCCTGGCCGTTCAGTTCCTTGATAACCCTGCCCACCCCTTCAGCCATCGCCTCTTCCAGATCAGCAATCGCGTTGAGATAGGCAATAATATTTTTGTTGACCTGACCCGTGCTTTCCACCAGCCCGCTGAATCCGCCAAAATCAGGCTCTACATCCGGCAGATCATGGACAATTTGCGACATACGGACGGCTACGTGGCGTTCGGCGTCGAGAATCCGTGCCATCTGTTCGTGCGTATGGGCCATGTGCTGCAGGACCTTCGTTATTTTACTCTGCACCTTCATGTCTCCTTTGCTCAAACGCCCTGCTACAGCATATGCGGCAGAAGCCTTTACGGTGCTGGGCTTTGCAGGAAGTTGCAGAGCGGCACCGGGTTAAATTTCAGATTCTATAGAAAAGAGCGTAACCGGCCCCGACCAGACTTCAACGCAGGGGGCACGCATTATGTCAGAGGGAGAAAAGTGAAACGGTTACATCCGCCCACTTTTTGAATAGACTTGTATCAGGGGGGTACAGAGCAGCAATAGACGGAAACCGTATGGGGGGCAACGGGAGAGGCGAGGCTATGAAGGATTGACAAGGCGGAGATGCCGAGATTATGCTGGGGGTGGATTTGTACTTTTTTCCATATCCATATTTGCAGCCGGTACTGCCGGATGGGGGGCATTCTATTGAAACTCATGAGCACCCGACTGGATCTGCGGCCTTTAACACTGGCCCAGCTATCCTTGGCGGGGGTGAATTATGCGGGACTGGAGCGGGATTTTGGTCTGAACGCCAGCGGAACTGTACTGGACGATGAAATGCTGTATGCCATGCAGGTCAGACACTCCAAGGTACTTCAGGATCCGCTTAACTATCCATGGCTGACCAACTGGGCGGTTATCCAGCGGGATGAACAGCGGCTGATCGGCTTCATCATCCTCAAGGGCTGCCCGAACGATCAGGGCGAAGTTATCATAGGTTACACAATCAACGAGAGCCACCGCCGACAAGGATATGCTACGGAGGCATTGCAATGCATCTGCGGCTGGATTTTCAGCGATCCACGGGCGCTGTGGGTCATCGCCGATACCGAAACAGACAATGCCGCCTCGCACAAAGTCCTTAAGCACCTCGGCGCACAACAGCACCGGGAGGCCGAAGAGCTGATCTGGTGGCGCATCGCCCGGCCGGGCACCCAGGCTCCGGCAGGAACCGGGGTCTGATGCGCGCTTCGCCAGATGCAATGGTGAACCCCGTCGGCAGCAGGGGATACAATGATTGTGCTGAGGTGCAATCCAGGTGCCTCACTTGCCTGAGGGGAGCGGCGGCGATTGCCGGTAACAACGGCAGTTTTGCCGTTGTTGTGGGGGCCGCGGGCGCCTTCGGTGGAAACAACGGCAGTTTTGCCGTTGTTGAGGGGGCCGCCGGCTTGGGCCGGGCGAAATAACGGCACTTTTACCGTTGTTGAGGGGCCGCCGGCTTGGGCCGGGCGAAACAACGGCACTTTTACCGTTGTTGAGGGGGCCGCGGGCGCCTGCGGTGGAAACAACGGCACTTTTGCCGATACTGAAATGCTGCTGGGAGATCAGAGGTATTTTTACCTCTCATTTTTCCTAACTAATCGTTTCCTACCAGACCAGAGGTACTTTTACCTCTCATTTCGCCAAACTAACCATTTCCCACCAAATCAGAGGTACTCTTACCTCACATTTTACCGAACTAGATGGCGTAAAGTAAGTTGTGTACCAAAATTTGGAGCCTAGCAGGCAACAAAAAAGTAGGGTATTCTCGGGATTGCGAAACCACCAAGAAAGGAACCCTACTCGATGACTATTGTACCCGAAAATATGCTGAATAATCTATTTGAAAATCTTGTTATTCAATTTGTAAAAGACAATTTAGAGTCTATTATGCGAGCAGAAATCCAAGAATTCATGGCTACGGAAGAGTCCGGACCAAGCAACAGTCGCAATGGATATTACCCGCGCAGTCTGCACACGAAATACGGGAATGTGGAGAATCTTAAGGTTCCACGTGACCGTCAGAGTCAGTTCCAGACGCAACTGTTTGAGCCCTACCAACGGCGGGATGGGTGGCTGGAAGAAGCCGTCATCCAGATGTACAAAAGCGGCATGGGCACACGGGACGTGGCCCGGTTCATTGAAAGCATGTTCGGCAGCCATTATTCCGCAACGACCGTGAGCAACATTACGGCCACGGTGCTGGAGGACATTCAGAACTGGCAGTCCCGTCCGCTCGCCAAACGTTACGCCGTGATTTACCTGGACGGGCTGTACGTGAAGCTCAGACGAGGGACCGTGAGTGGTGAAGTCATCTATTTTGCGATGGGTATCGACGAAGAGGGACATCGTCAAATCCTGGGGTTCTACGTCGGCGGTCAAGAGAGTTCAAACGGCTGGCGGGAGGTCCTCAAAGATCTGTACCACCGTGGAGCGCAGGAAGTGCTTCTAGGTGTATTTGACGGACTTCCGGGCCTGGATGCCGCATTCAAAGAAATGTACCCCAAAGCAGATGTGCAGCACTGTGTGGTTCACAAGGTCCGTGCCACGTTCCCCAAAATCCGGGTCGAACACAAGACCGACGTCATTGAAGCCCTGAAGACGGTATACACCGCGCCGGATGAAGAGTTAGCCCGGGCCGCATTCGATACTGTGAAAGCCAAGTGGAGCAAGCTG
>NZ_FNGM01000013.1:0-161772 GCF_900102965.1 Paenibacillus jilunlii
TCCGCCGCTAAGCCAGGTTGGAAGCAAGCTTCCAACAAGACTCCGCTCGACTTGCATGTATTAGGCACGCCGCCAGCGTTCGTCCTGAGCCAGGATCAAACTCTCCAATTAGTATTGAAAAGAGCGATTGCTCATTTTGAAACATCTGACGAGAATTTGCATTCTCTAATTTTGGATCTCACTTGTGTGAAATCCCACTCACTCGTTGTTCAGTTTTCAAAGATCAAGCTCGTCGTTGGCTTATATTATCTTGTCACCAGCAACTCTTATAATATATCACGTTCGGCCGATTAATGCAAGCTCTTTTTTTAACTTCTTATCGAGCTCGGCGTTTAACTTTCATGGCCGGAATAAGAATATACCATGTACAGAGATTCATTGCAAGCATTATTTTATAAGAAAAAAAGCTATTCCATATACACCGCTTAAAACAAAGCAGCTAAGCAGGGAATAGCTTTAAAGCCCTATAAATGTTACACCCTATATAGTATTAAGCAATGATCTCCTGAATATACAACTCCCGCTCCAGCATTAAATTAACGATCACACCTTCAACCTTGACCATGGGCCGGGTAGGATTGCTGCGGTCTGTAAATATAATCTCACCATGGCGGCCATCACTAAGGCGTATTCTTGTACCGTTATATAAATCGGTTGTTTTTTGAATGAATGTTTGAACAATGACCGGGTCCAGCTTCCCGAAGCTCTCAGCCAGTAACTCCTCCAGAACCAGGTATGGGGACTGTGCCTTTCTATAAGCCTTCTCCAGCGTCATGGCATGGAATATATCAGCCACGGCCACGATCTTGGCATAGAAGTGGATCTGGCTGCCTTCCAGCCGGAGTGGATATCCTGAACCGTCGATCTTCTCATGATGCTGCAATGCGGCCAGCCGAACGCCCTCATTGATAGCTGTAACATTGCGCAGCAGCTGGTACCCGTAAGTGGTGTGCCTGCGGACTTCTTCTATCTCACTGGCATCCAATGGTGTTGGCTTCTGCAGCAGTGATGCATCCACTTTAACGTTTCCTATGTCATGCAGCAGGCCTGCAAATGCGGTCTGCATCCAATCCTTTTGCGGGTACCCGCACCACTGGGCGATTTTGTAGGAGGTTAATGCAGAGAGCACTGCGTTGTGATAATTGTAATCCTGGTCAAAAAGAACGCGCGGTGCAAACTTCAGAATATGATAGTCCTTTAAATGACTGATCAGTACTTCCAACTGGCTTCGCAATTCAAGTATAGGCAATTGGGCAGCTGCAGCAGAAGCATAGCTTTTCTTAACAAGAGCCAGCATCTTCTCATATTCATCGTGAAGCGGAGAATTGCTTTTGGCAAGCTGAGACTCATTGATTAATGCCCCTGGCTTGGAGGCTGTATGCTTGGTGACTGCCTTGGCTGACTCAGGAGCTTTGTTCTCTTCCTGGGCGCCTTCAATCTCTATGTGCTGGATCAAAAAAGCCTGCAGGATTTCAATATCCCGCGGCAGTATGATTTTCCCCTTGGTGAATAAAACCCCTCCCAAAGGTGTTACCACATCTTTAACAATCTTCGACCCTGGCTTTACTTCCCCTACGGATATGCTTGGCATACAATCAGCCCCTCTGTTTCTGAAACACTTGTGCCCAGTAATATAACTCTCTAATTATAGTATGGATAACTGCAAGCGGCTAGATGGAGCAGGGATTTTCCTTAAATTTAATTGCAAAATATGTTCAATTCAACTGCAGGTACGCAAAAAAGAGCATGAGTTTCTGTAAATAGAAACCCATGCTCTTGATATTAATTTACTCCAGAGGACCCTCTTCACCATCAGATACTGTCTCAGACTGGACTTCGTCCCCAGCTTCCCCAGCAACTCCGCCTGTAACTTCCTCGCCAGCCTCTTGCTCGGAGAATTCATCCTCTTCACTCTTATCGGCTCTGCAGAGCGTAGCCACAGCATCATCTTCACGGATGTTAATCAGCTTAACCCCTTGAGCATAACGTCCCATGGTAGAAATACCATCCATGCTGGTACGGATCAGGGTGCCGCTCGTTGTAATGATCATGAGGTCCTCGTCTTTTTTGACAACCTTCAGTCCAACTACAGGACCATTCTTGTCGGTAAGGTTAATGGTCTTGATCCCTTTGCCGCCACGGGTCTGGGAACGATAGTCCAGGGCAGGGGTACGTTTACCATAACCCTTGGAGGTTACAATCAGTACTTCCAGCTCCTTGTCTACACAATCCATCCCAATAACATGGTCATTGGCATCAAGTGTAATACCTTTTACGCCGGTTGCGCTGCGGCCCATAGAACGGACATCATTCTCTGAGAACGTAATCGACATTCCGCGTGCAGTACCGATAATCAGGTCTTGCTCGCCATCCGTAAGCTTAACCTCGATTAGGGAGTCTTCCTCACGGAGGTTGATTGCAATCAATCCGCCTTTGCGGATATTGTTGTAATCCTCCAGAGGTGTCTTCTTGACGATCCCTTCACGGGTAGCAAAGAAGAGGTATTTGTCGCTGTCGGCATCTTCCACCTGGATTACAGCACTAATCTTCTCCCCTTGTTCAATCTGAATCAGGTTGATAATTGGTGTCCCCCGCGCAGTCCGTCCAAGCTCCGGAATCTCATAAGCCTTGATCCGGTATACCTTGCCCTTATCGGTAAAGAACATCAGGTAATTGTGGGAGTTGCTCACAAAGAGATGTTCCACGAAGTCCTGGTCTTTGGTATCCATCCCCATAACACCGCGGCCTCCGCGCTTCTGGCTGCGATAGGTGCTGACCGGCAGACGCTTAATATATCCGGTATGCGTAATCGTGATGACAACCTCTTCACGCGGAATCAGATCCTCATCAAGGATGCTTTCTTCTCCAACCGTGATTTCTGTACGGCGGTCATCAGAGTACCTGTCACGGATCTCCTGAAGCTCGTTGCTGATTATCTCGAGTACCAGATGCTCATTAGCCAGAATCTCACGGTACTCAGCAATCTTAGCCAACAGCTCATTATATTCGTTCTCAATTTTTTCACGTTCCAAGCCGGTCAGACGCTGCATCCGCATATCCAGGATGGCTTGTGCCTGCTCTACGCTGAGACTGAATGTGCTCATCAAGCCATCCCGCGCAATATCAGTCGTGCGGGAAGCGCGGATCAAAGCAATAACTTCATCCAGATGATCCAGTGCGATACGCAATCCTTCCAGAATATGCGCCCGTGCCTCAGCTTTTTTGAGGTCAAAAATCGTCCGGCGACGAATAACTTCTATTTGATGCTGCAAGTAATGGTGCAGTACATCCCGGAGATTAAGAATCTTCGGTTCGTTATTAACGATAGCAAGCATGTTGATGCCAAATGTAGACTGCATCGAGGTATGCTTGTAAAGATTATTCAGCACCACATTCGGGTTCACATCACGTCTCATCTCAACAACTACACGCATACCATTGCGGTCCGATTCATCCCGGAGATCTGTAATGCCTTCGATCCGTTTCTCACGCACTAATTCAGCGATCTTCTCAACCAGTCTGGCTTTGTTGACCTGGTAAGGCAGCTCACTTACAATGATCCGCGCTTTGCCGTTATTTTCTTCGATATCCGCTTTGGCCCGCATGGTTACCGATCCGCGGCCTGTACGGTAAGCTTGGCGGATGCCCTCACGGCCTAGAATGTAACCAGCCGTTGGGAAATCCGGGCCTTGAATATATTCCATGAGTTCCATGGGTGTAATGTCAGGATTTTTGATCATCGCCTGCACACCGTCAATAACCTCTCCCAGGTTATGAGGAGGAATATTGGTAGCCATACCAACAGCGATACCAGATACCCCGTTAACAAGCAGGTTCGGATAGCGGGCAGGCAATACTACCGGCTCATTCTCTTCACCATCATAGTTGGGTGCGAAATCAACGGTCTCTTTATTCAGATCGCGTAGCATTTCTCCGGCAATTTTGGAGAGCCGGGCTTCGGTATACCGCATGGCTGCTGCCATGTCTCCGTCAATTGAGCCAAAATTCCCGTGGCCATCGACAAGCATATACCGCATTGAGAAATCCTGCGCCATCCGGACCATCGTTTCATAAACAGCAGAGTCCCCGTGAGGATGATACTTACCGATAACCTCACCGACGATTCTTGCTGATTTCTTATGAGGTTTATCGGCAAACATTCCAAGTTCCGACATCGCAAACAAAATGCGTCGGTGGACAGGCTTAAGTCCGTCCCGCACATCCGGCAAAGCCCGGCTCACAATGATGCTCATCGCGTAATCCATAAAGGATTCGCGCATTTCCTCACCAATGTCCCGATCTTTGACTTGCGGGTTATTTTGTTCAGCCATGAGTTGCTGGACCTCCTTCAGTTAAAAACCGCTACCCTTAATTATATTACTTTCACAAAAGCAGCACAATTAAACATGATAGCCTTTTATCTTCTATAATGATTTTCTTTAGCGGGATAAGGGTATACGCCCGCTCCGCCATTGCCTTCAGCACATAGAATGTAAAGACAAGAAGAAAGGCTCTATAACTCTTATTTTGTCCCAAAAGACATAGCCCCATATCCTTATATTATAACATTGTTTGGGTTGCTTGTCCTGAAATTTCAAATGCCAATGCCTGACTCTATGAATATGAATTGTAGTTTACTGCTCGTAATACTTTGAAGGAGGCAGGTCATGAAGATTCAGCGGGTGTCCAGTAAATGGGCCAAGACGAAAGTCATTTTATCCAACCGCCAGTTGGCTGTATTTATTCCCGAAACGCGAAAATACAGCCTGGAGGCGTTAGTAGAACTGCTTGGGATTTACGGAACGGTATATATTAAGCCAGATCGCGGGACTTATGGCAGCGGGGTAATGAGGGCAGAACAGCGTACGGTTCATTTAAGCCCCAGTGACCGTCAACCCGGGAGCAGTGACTGCGCTTTAACCCATGGGATCGTGGAGAGTGATGTAGTTGTTGAACAAAAAGTAATGTATATTCTGCGCTATGCAAAAGATGCAGAGGCCTTCTCCTCACCACAGGAGCTGCATGCAGCCTTGCTGCCGCGGATTAGAGGACGTACGTATTTGATCCAGCAGGGTATTGATCTGCTCTGTCATCAGGACCGCCCTTTCGATCTGCGGGTACTTACGCAAAAAAACCTTTCAGGAGCATGGGAAACCACGGGGATGCTGGGCAGAGTAGCCGCTCCACAAAAAGTTGTCACTAACTACCACAGTGGGGGCAGCATTTATACCGTTCGCAATCTGCTAAAAACGCATATGATTCCAGATGAAATGAACGCGACCATTCAGAAGCTGAAATTTATGGGCGTAAAAATTGCCGCACAGCTAGAAACCGCCTATCCGGGTCTTAAAGAGATTGGACTTGATGTAGCTATAGATTCACATCATGATCTATGGCTGCTGGAGGTCAATACGCTTCCATCCATTATTGTATTCAGCAGCTTTCAGAATAAGTCTAATTACCGCAAGATCCGCAGCTATGCCCGGGCTTACGGCAGATTAAAAAAAGCCCGCCCCGCCTCAGTCCGTCGATACAAACGGGCTAAAAGACATTAAAAAAGAACCTCCGCTCTCTTATTTATCACAAATAGAGAAAACGGAGGTTCATTACAACAAACTGCCACGTATTAAATATCCAGGTTACGCACGGATTGTGCATGCTCCTGAATAAATTCCCGCCGCGGCTCGACATTGTCGCCCATCAGCGTATCAAAGATTCCGTCGGCGAGAATTGCATCCTCAATGGTGACCTGCAGCATCATACGGCTCTCAGGGTCCATAGTTGTATCCCACAGCTGAGCCGCATTCATTTCCCCAAGGCCTTTATACCGCTGAACGTTGACTTTAACATTCTCGCCGAAGCTGGCAATAATTTCATCACGTTCCTTCTCGGTCTGAGCATAGCGAACGACCTTATTGCGTTCAATCTTAAACAGCGGCGGCTGGGCGATATAAATATAGCCCGCTTCGATAATCTTCCGCATGTAGCGGTAGAAGAAGGTCAGCAGCAGTGTTCTGATATGGGCACCGTCGACATCCGCATCGGTCATGATAACAACCTTATGGTAACGGGCTTTGGACAGATCGAAATCATCACTGATGCCAGTTCCCAGAGCGGTGATAATCGCCCGGATTTCAGCATTGGACAATATACGGTCGAGCCGCGCTTTTTCAACGTTCAGGATCTTGCCGCGCAGCGGCAGAATCGCCTGGAAATGACGGTCACGGCCCTGCTTGGCAGAACCGCCTGCAGAGTCTCCTTCGACGATGTACAGCTCGCTGATGGAAGCATCCTTGGAGGAGCAGTCTGCCAGCTTACCCGGCAGGGCGCTTACTTCAAGTGCACTTTTACGGCGAGTCAGCTCACGGGCCTTGCGGGCCGCTTCACGGGCACGGGAAGCCTGCATGGATTTCTCCAGCACACGCCGGGAAACTGCCGGATTCTCTTCCAAAAACTCCTGCAGCTTCTCTCCGAAGAGAGATTCTACAACACCGCGGACTTCACTGTTGCCCAGCTTGGTCTTGGTTTGGCCTTCAAATTGCGGCTCTGGAATCTTAACGGAAATAATCGCTGTCAATCCTTCACGCACATCATCGCCGGTAAGATTGGAGCTGCTGTCCTTAATGACTCCCGTTTTACGGGCATAGTCGTTGATGATCCGGGTTAAAGCGCTTTTGAAGCCGGATTCATGGGTCCCGCCCTCATGGGTATTAATATTATTGGCAAAAGAGTAAATGTTCTCTGTATAGGAATCGTTATACTGCAGAGCAACTTCCACCGCAATCATATCGCGGGAACCTTCTACGTAGATTGGTTCCTCGTGCAACGCTTCTTTTTTCTCGTTCAGATACTTTACATACTCAACAATACCGCCTTCGTATTTGAACACATTAGAGACACCGGTGCGTTCATCCAGCAGCGAAAGCTCAATGCCCTTGTTAAGAAAGGCCAATTCGCGAATGCGTGTGAGCAATGTCGTATATTCAAATACTGTGGTTTCGGTGAAAATCTCTGGATCCGGATGAAACGTTGTTGTTGTCCCTGTCTCATCGGTATCACCAATGATCCTGATATCATACTGTGGCGCACCGCGTCTATATTCCTGCTGGTAAATGTGGCCGTCACGCTTGACGTTCACAACAACCTTCTCGGACAAGGCGTTTACGACGGATATCCCTACACCGTGCAAACCGCCTGATACTTTATATCCACCGCCGCCGAATTTCCCCCCTGCATGCAGGACCGTCATGACGACTTCGAGCGTCGACTTCTTCAGCTTCACATTCTCACCGACAGGGATACCCCGTCCATTATCGATTACTGTAATGCTGTTATCCTCATGAATCTTCACTTGAATCCGGTCGCAATAGCCTGCCAGCGCCTCATCGATACTGTTATCGACAACCTCCCAGACCAAATGATGCAGACCTTTGGCGCTAGTAGAACCGATGTACATGCCGGGACGTTTCCGAACTGCCTCCAGCCCTTCCAGTACCTGAATCTGGCTCTCATCATATGTCGGTTGATTCATTGACATGCCTTCACCTACTTCTTTCAGATTATCTCTTGTAACTCACACAACGTTATATTTCCAACAAGATTTTGGCTCTTTTTTTGAGAGTGGAGGAGGAGATAGGGGAGTAATATACAGTATTTTTGGTTACGACAATGGACTTCGCTTCCTCTTCACCGATTCGTTCCAGTTTCTTGTCCTGCTCGGAATGAACAATGAACTGCTTCGATATCTTGGAGGACTTCTCAATCGAGATATCAAAAATAGCGATTAACTCTGAGGATCGAATAATCTTCTCCCCGCCCAAATGAATATACATGGTCTTCCTCCGCTCTTTAGATCTCCACTTTGCCGTCATGCACATGATATAGGCTTGCGCCTTTTAATCTATCGGCACTCAGACTTTCAATCCCGGTGGCGGTAATAAAAGTCTGCACCTTGCTTTGAAAGGTTTCGATAAGCTGGGTCTGACGGTAGGGATCAAGTTCGGACAAAACATCATCAAGAAGCAGCACAGGATACTCTCCGATCTCTTCATGGATCAGCTCGATTTCCGCCAGCTTGAGCGATAAAGCTGCCGTGCGTTGCTGCCCTTGGGAGCCGTAGACCTGAGCTTCTCTTCCGTTGATAAAAAAGGACAGGTCATCCCTATGGGGACCCGTCAGCGTCATGCCGCGCCTGATTTCCTGATCTCTCGTTTGTGATAACTTTAACATAAAATTGTCTAATAAGACAGCTTCATCTTCCATTTCGCGCTCACCAAAAGAAGGAACATACAATAGTTTCAGCTCTTCTCCTCCGTTTGTAATGCCACGATGAATGCTTTCTGCCCATATTTGCAGCTTCTTTATGAATTCTTTCCTTTTTTTGACGATTTTAACACCATGTTCTACAAGTTGGGCATCCCATATCTCCAAAAGCTCTTTGCCGGCAGCCTCTTTGCCCCATAACTGCTTCAGTAAATTGCCCCTTTGGAGCAGCACCTTCTGGTATTGCTGCAGATGAAACAGGTAGCTTGGCTGTACCTGGCCAATCTCCATATCGAGGAACCGGCGTCTTATGCCGGGGGTCCCTTTGACAATCTCCAAATCCTCAGGAGCAAACATGACGACATTTAAAGAACCGATGAACTCACTGAGCCTGCGCTGCTCCAGCCCATTAATTCTGGCTTTTTTGCCCTGTGCGGATAAGGTCAGCTCCAACTTCAAATCACCGTATTTCCGCTCGACCTCAGCCACTATCTGCGCAGAGCCTGCCGGAGCATCGAAGGAAATAAGCTCCTTATCCTTGGAGGTACGGTGACTCTTGGTCATGGCCAGAACAAACAGAGCCTCCATAAGGTTGGTTTTGCCCTGGGCATTCTGACCGAGGATCAGGTTCACATCGCCCAGGCTCTCCAGACGCAGCAGCCCATAATTGCGGTAATACTGCAGACCGATATTTTTGACAAACACGAAGCTGAGCCTCCCCGAGTGTTATTCTTTTATTCCGCCGCCTTCAACCTCGAAAACGCCGTTGTCCTGAACCTCTACTTTATCACCCGGGTACAGCTTTCTTCCACGACGGTCTTCCTTTTCCCCGTTGACCTGCACATATCCTTCCTGCAGCAAGGCTTTGGCCATCCCGCCTGTGGATACACAATCGGAGAGCTTCAAAAACTGGTCGAGCTTAATATATTCACTGTGGATAAGTATTTTTTTCATGATTTTTGCCCTTTCAGCCACTTATCCACATGTGGATGGACAGCGGCATTAATTGGTTGTCCGGTATGGGAGAATTACGTACAGGCTGCGGCTTTCATCCAGCGGCTTCAGAATGATCGGACTCATCATTCCGGTAAAAGCAATGACGAGCTGTTCACTTTCTACAACCTTGAGCACATCCAGCATATATTTCGAGTTGAAGGAGATTTTCAGCGGCTCGCCTTTAAAATCAATAACCTCCAGCTCTTCCCGGACCTTTCCAAGCTCTGACGAGCTGGATGAAATCTCAACATCACCGTTTTCCAGCGTCTGCATGCGTACGATATTCGTTTTTTCCTCACGCGACAGCAAATAAGCACGGTCAATCGATTCGCTGAGTTTTTTTGTGTCCAAAGTTAGTTCTGTTTTGTAGGCGGTTGGAATAATCCTAGAAGTATCCGGATAAATCCCGTCCAGGATCCGTGAGTAGAACAGAACCTTGTCGATTTTGAACAGCACCTGGTTATCGGCAACGACAATATCCACCAGCATATTCTGGTCCGGAATAATTTTACTCAATTCGTTCAGCGTTTTACCGGCAATGACGACATTCGCAAATTGGACGCTTTCCGTACCTTCCAGATGCGCAGCTCTTGTAGCCAGACGATGGCGGTCAGTGGCCGTGAATTTGAATTCATTATCGCTAAGATTCCACAGAATCCCTGTCAAAATAGGGGTCGTCTCCTGGGTGGAGATGGAGAAAGCGGTTTGTTTGATCATATTTTTCAGCAGATCGCCAGGCAAAGAGATTGTATCATTCTCTTCAATGCTGGGCAGTACAGGGAATTCCTCCGGATCAAGGCCGACGATTTGAATCTCGGTGGAACCGGAAGAGATATAGGTTTGAAAGCCTTCTTTGACTTCCATGTGGATTTCTTTGGAGGGAAGCTTCTTGATGATCTCCACGAAAAACTTGGCTGGAAGCACAACACTTCCGGGCTGCTCGACTTTTACGATCGTCTGGCTGTCATCTTCTGCAGGAATGAAGGATTGGATGGAGATATCCGTATCGCTGGCAGTCAGGGTAACTCCCTGATGGCTGACTTCGAACTTAATGCCGGTCAGAATCGGGATGGTGGTTCTGCTGGAGATTGCCTTGGATACGTGACCTATCGATTCGTTGAGCTCATTTTTGAGAATGCTTATTTTCATGATTTCACTCCTAGCTGAAAAATTGGGAAACCGGTGGTGGTTTATTCACTTCGCAACGCGGCTCTTAGAAGATGAATTATTATAGTTATTTAATAGTATTAGTAGTAGGGGCCCGGTTTATGTGGATAACCCGGAAAACAGCATAAAATTAAGCCTACCCACATGTGTATAGATTGTGTATAGGCTCTTAGTTCCTCTTAGGAAGGATTTTTAATTTTCTCCGCAAGATTATTTACCACTTTGTACAACTCCTGGTCTACCTTTAATGACTGTGTAATCTTCTCATGGGCATGGATAACGGTTGTATGGTCCCGTCCTCCGAACGCCTCTCCAATCTTGGGCAGCGAATAATCCGTTAGCTCGCGGGAGAGATACATGGCGATTTGCCGGGGAAAAGCTACAGCCTTGGTGCGTTTGCGCGCCTTGAAGTCTTCCATGCGCAAATTGTAATATTCTCCGACTTTTTGCTGAATATCACCTATGGTAATCATCTTCGGCCGGCTGGAAGGAATAATATCCTTGAGCGCCTCGGCTGCCAGATGGGTCGTTACATCCTGGTTGGTCAGGGAAGAGTAGGCGACTACCCGGATTAGAGCCCCTTCCAGCTCACGGATGTTCGTATCGATCTGATTGGCAATGTACATCATTGCTTCATTCGGAATGTCGAGGTTCTCTGCTTTGGCTTTCTTGCGAAGAATGGCAATTCGCGTCTCCAGATCCGGCGGTTGAATATCGGTGATGAGTCCCCATTCAAACCGGGAGCGCAACCGTTCTTCCAATGTGGGGATTTCCTTTGGGGGACGGTCGCTTGAGATAATAATTTGCTTGCGTTCTTCATGCAAAGCGTTGAACGTATGGAAAAATTCCTCCTGTGTTGATTCCTTGCCGGCGAGGAATTGAATGTCGTCAATGAGCAATATGTCAACATTGCGGTACTTGTTGCGGAAGCTTTCACCGCGGTTATCACGGATGGAATTGATGAACTCATTCGTGAACTTCTCGGACGAGATGTAGATGACCTTATTGTTAGGGTTATGCTCCAGCACATAATGTCCGATTGCGTGCATTAAATGAGTTTTACCTAATCCTACACCACCGTATAGAAACAGAGGGTTATAAGCCTTTGCGGGTGCTTCTGCCACAGCCAGTGAGGCCGCATGCGCAAAACGGTTTCCGGAACCGATGACGAACGTATCGAAAGTGTACTTGGGATTGAGCAAATGGGTCTGCGCTTCTTCACGCGATACCGCCGGGGAAGGGGCCATTTGCTGCACGACCGGCTCGGCCGGCTTATTCTCCTCAATCACAAACTTGACCTCGACTTGCTCTCCGGTCACTTCATAAACCGTAGCTCCTACCAATTTGGTATAACGACTTTCCAGCCATTCTACAGCAAAGGTTGTAGGCGCCGAGATGATTAGGGCCTGGGGGCTGAAGGTAAGCGCCTTCGTTGCCTTAAACCAGGTATCAAAGCTCGGCTTGCTTAACTTGGTTTGAATAATCGATAAAATTTGCTGCCATAATTCGGAAGTATGGCTGTCCACAGACTGTCACTCCTTTAAATCTTCCAAATGTGGCGTCAGCCATGAAGTGGAAATGTCGAAGAAAATGGGTTGTTGCGAAATCTTATCCCCAATAGGCAATATATAGAGACAAAAAAATATGGATAAATTTGAATTGTTCACAACTTTATCCACAGCTTGTTGATAATATAGAGAACAAACAAATCTATTCACATTCAAAAGTAATACCATCATAGCAAAACCACCCTTGTTTTTCAATGAGCAGGGCGATTTTATCCACAAATTCAATCACTTGTGTATAAATTTTAGGAACAACACTACATATTGTTGATAATTTGTTCACGATTCGACAGATCTCTTCGAACCTCGACTTTTTTTATACACAGGTTGTGCGCAGCTGTGAGTATTTCATTTTAATTTTGGTCACAGGTGGATAACTGTAAAGCGCTGTGGATTATTTTTTAGGAAACCAGGACTGTGGATAAAAGCCGTGAAAAGAGGAGGACTGGCATGTGCGCGGACAAGGTTGACTTTTACAGCGATTATGTGTTTAAATATATAAAGGTGTTTTCTGTGAGGATATGTCTCCATATTAAAATGATAATACTTGTAGATACTGTCCCTACTTTAAGGGCGGCTTAGTCCGTTTCTGCTTATATGACAGTAATTATGATCCTGTAAGGGAGGTGCAATACATGAGACCGACGTTCAAACCGAATGTGAGCAAACGCAAGAAGGTACATGGTTTCCGCAAAAGAATGAGCACGAAAAACGGCCGTAAAGTGCTGGCAGCCCGCCGCTTGAAAGGCAGAAAAGTTTTGAGTGCGTAAGTTAGGCCACTTAGGGACCACTGCGGTGGTCCTTTTTTAAATGCTTCCTTATATACCCGCAGAAACGGGTCTGACCTTTTGAGGATTAGGGTTTGCCGTTTCTTCTTATTCTAAGGATATGATTTGGCTCTGCAGAGGAATACGCCTAAGTCAGTGTTGGCTATACTTTGCGGGGCTTTTTAATATATGCATGTATCGGGTGCGGCTTTCAAGAGGTATGCGGCAAGAGCTGTTTATGCCGGCTCCCCGATGACTATACTAATTAGAAGATAAAATTCCGGAGCGCTGAGAATCCGGTCTTTGAATAGGAGATTCCCGTGCACAAAAGTTTACGATTACGAAACCGTGCCGACTTCAGCCGCGTATACCGCCATGGGAAGTCATTTGCCAATCATCAGTTTGTAGTGTATTGGTTCAACAGAAAAGAGGTGGAGCGGTTCCGGCTGGGGGTGTCGGTCAGCAAGAAGGTCGGAAACGCGGTTGTCCGCAACCGGATGAGACGGCTGGTCAAAGAGATCGTCAGGCACCATGAACCGGAAATTGCCGGGGGGCTTGATATGGTGTTCATCGTAAGAAAAGGAGCGCTCTCCAAGGATTATGCCGAGCTGGAGAAAAGCGTGCTGCATGTGCTTCGCAAAGCCAAGCTGCTCAAGGCTTCACGCACGTAATGGGGGCATAAGGGGCTTGTTTATTTGTATTCATAAATATGGTATGATTTACGGTGCAATGGAATGTTTAAGAGAGGGGTTTTGAAGTGTCTCTAATGAAGACTAGACGAGGAAAATGGTTTCTTCTCCTCGGTGTAATGGTATTGATGATTGCTGTTCTGTCGGGGTGCGCTCCGTCGTCAACCGTGACGCACACTACGGAGGATTTAAAGAATGGGGGCTTCTGGCAGAGTAACGTCGTTTATTATTTTGCCATTGCGCTCGATACATTCGCTGAATGGTTTAATGGACAGTATGGTTTTGCCGTCCTTGTAATGGTTATTATTGTCCGTACGCTTATTCTGCCGTTAACGATGAAACAGGTGAAGAGCTCGCGTGCAATGCAGGCCATTCAACCGGAACTCGAAAAAATTAAGAAAAAATATAAAGATACACCTGAAAAGGTGCAGCAGGAAACGATGCGCCTGTTCCAGGAGAACAAGGTTAATCCAATGGCCGGCTGTCTGCCGCTGATTGTGCAAATGCCGATTTTTATCGCGCTTTACAACTCGATTTATTATAACCCGTCTTTGCGAGAGCACTCGTTCCTATGGCTGCAGCTCGGTAAGCCCGACCATCTGTTCATCCTGCCTCTCCTTGCAGCTGCCACCACATTCCTGCAGACCCGGATGATGACCAAGATGAACCCCGTACAGCAGCAGGGGCCAATGCAGTTCATGATGATGGTGTATCCGGTTCTGATCTTCATCATGTCCTACAACTTCCCGTCAGCGCTTCCGCTGTACTGGTTCTATAGTAACCTGTATACCATTATTCAGAACTACTTCTTATACCGCAACAACGACAAGGCCAAGCTGGCTGTCGCCACTGCCGGTGCTGGTAGCGGTAATGCCAAAGAGGTCAATCTGGTAAAGACCAAGAACACTAACGCGCGCAAGGATGTCACTCCAGCTGCGAAAGGCAATAGCAGCAAAGGAAAGAAGGAGGCCAAAAAGTCAAAATGAGCAAAGTCGTCGCGACAGGGAAAACCATTGAAGAAGCTGTAGAACGGGGACTGAGCCAGCTTGGAGTTCACAAGGACCGGGTAACGGTCAACGTACTTGAACAGCCATCAAGAGGATTCCTGGGATTGATCGGTGCGAAAGGTGCCAAGGTGGAATTGACCTTGATTGCCGAAGCCGCACCGGCATCAGCGGCGAGTGCTCCGTCTCTGCCTCAGCAGTCAACAAGAGAGAGCAAACAGGAGGCTGCCGGCGGTGTACCGCGCCAAGATTCCGGACACCCGGTGGAGGAAGCTTACCAAGAGGCCGTTCATTTCATTGTGGATGTCGCCAAGAGCATGGGGCTCGAGGTGGAAGTGGAAGTCGTTCATGCCAAGGAATCAACTGTTCTGCAGATAGCTGGCCCGGATCTGGGACTGCTGATCGGCAGAAGAGGACAAACTCTTGATGCTCTGCAGTATTTGGCCAATATTGTGGCCAACCGTTATTCCGATAGTTTTATCCGTCTTGTGCTGGATGCGGAGAACTTCCGCGAACGCCGTAAGAAGACGCTGGAGGAGCTGGCTGACCGTCTGGCAGGACGGGTTGTCCGTACCCGCAAAGAGGTTGTGCTGGAGCCGATGTCACCGCAGGAGCGGAAGATTATCCACTCCAGATTGCAGGACCACAAGCAAGTAAACACGCTAAGCAAGGGCGAGGAACCGAACCGCCGTGTCGTTATCACATTGAAGTAGAGAATATATGCCGCAATGACTCCTTGACCAATGTAAGGGGTCATTGTTTTTTTGGAATAAAGAACCTGTCAGCTAAGCTGAAGCAGATAAAATTGAGGTGAATAGAGAATGCATAGTGACACCATTGCTGCCGTATCGACGGCATTAGGCGAGGGAGGCATTGCAATTATCCGGGTTAGCGGCCCGCAGGCAGTAGCGGAGGTGGCTCCATTGTTCCGCGGCAAAACACCGCTGACTGAAGTGGAATCGCATACCGTTCATTACGGGCATATCATTAGTCCCGTTGATGGAGAGCGGATGGAAGAAGTGCTGGTAACCGTAATGAAGGGTCCGCGTTCTTTCACTACCGAGGATGTAGTAGAGATTAGCGCACATGGCGGAGTAATCTCGGTACGCAGAGTAATGGACTTACTGCTGCAGCGCGATATTAGACTTGCGGAACCCGGAGAGTTCACGAAACGCGCGTTTTTGGGTGGACGTATTGACCTTTCACAAGCGGAGGCGGTAATTGATCTGATCCGTTCCAAATCGGACCGGGCTTTTTCGGTTGCCCTCAAGCAGGTTAGCGGTTCCCTATCCGACAGGATTCATAAGCTCCGCCATACCCTTATTGAAATGCTGGCTCATATCGAAGTGAATATTGACTACCCTGAGCATGATGTGGAATCCTTGACTGCCGAATTTATTAAAGACAAAAGCAGTGAGGTTATGGAGGGAATTAACAAACTGCTCAAAACAGCAAATGAAGGAAAAATACTGCGCGAAGGCATCACGACGGCCATTGTCGGCCGCCCCAATGTAGGCAAATCTTCTTTGCTCAATGCACTTGCCCGTGACAACAAAGCGATTGTAACCGATATTCCCGGTACAACGCGTGATGTTATAGAAGAGTACGTAACCATTAATAATATTCCGCTTAAACTGCTGGATACCGCTGGAATTCGCGAAACCATGGATGTGGTGGAGAAAATAGGTGTCGAACGCTCCAAAGCGGCCTTTAGCGATGCAGATCTGATTCTGCTCGTTCTGAACGCTGCCGATGAGCTGCATGAGGATGAATTGGCATTAATGGAACAAATCCAAGGTAGACAAGCACTGGTCATCATGAATAAAATGGACTTACCTTCCCGGCTGGAAAAGGACAAGCTGCTCACTTATTTCAGCGAATCGAGCATTGTTCGGATGTCTGTGCTGGAGGAAGAAGGTTTGGATAAGCTGGAGGAAGCAATTTCTAAACTCTTCTTTGGAGGCAAGCTGGAATCGGGCGATCTGACTTATGTAAGCAATGTGCGGCATATCGCTCTGCTCAAAAAAGCATATAAATCGCTTCAGGATGCCTATGAGGCTGCAGGTATGCTTATTCCCATTGATATGATTCAGATTGATGTGCGTCTGGCATGGGAACAGCTCGGAGAGATTATTGGCGATACGGCAGCTGATTCACTGCTGGATCAAATCTTTTCGCAATTTTGTTTAGGAAAATAACTGCGCTTGCTGAAGTGCAGCTACTATAAAGAAGAACCTGGGAGGTATCACATATGAGTTATGATGGAGGCAGCTATGACGTAGTGGTCATTGGCGCAGGCCATGCCGGCTGCGAGGCAGCCCTTGCCGCAGCGCGAATGGGCTGCCGCACGCTGATGATTACAATCAACCTGGATATGGTGGCCTTCATGCCATGCAATCCGTCCATTGGCGGTCCTGCCAAAGGGCATGTTGTGCGCGAAATTGATGCGCTGGGCGGCGAAATGGGCCGCAATATTGATAAAACCTTTATTCAGCTGCGTATGCTCAATACAGGCAAAGGCCCTGCCGTACATGCATTGCGTGCGCAAGCCGATAAATTCCTGTACCAGCATGCAATGAAAGAAACGATGGAGAAAACACCGAATCTGACTCTTCGTCAGGGAATGGTAGAAGAGCTGATTGTGGAGAATGGCAGATGTGCCGGTGTAATTACAAAGACAGGTACGGTATACCACAGTAAAACGGTCATCCTGACTACAGGAACCTATTTGCGCGGCAAAGTAATCATGGGTGAGCTGACTTATGAGAGCGGCCCAAACAATCAGCAGCCTTCGGTGAGACTTTCCGAGAATCTGCGTGAGCTTGGTTTTGACCTTGTACGTTTTAAGACAGGCACACCGCCACGGGTGCATAAGGATACCATTGATTTCTCCAAGACCGAGATTCAGCCGGGGGACGAGAAACCGAAGTTCTTTTCTTTTGAAACTAAATCATCCGATAATGAACAGCTTCCCTGCTGGCTGACTTATACTTCCGAGGTTACCCATCAGATTATTAATGACAACCTGCACCGGGCTCCTATGTTCACGGGTATTATTGAAGGAACAGGTCCAAGATACTGTCCTTCTATTGAAGATAAGGTGGTTCGTTTCAGCGATAAATCACAGCATCAGATATTCCTGGAGCCGGAAGGGAAAAATACTGCGGAATATTACGTCCAAGGGTTGTCCACCAGTCTTCCGGAAGATGTTCAGTTAGCCATACTCCGCTCTATTCCGGGAATGGAAAAGGTTGAAATGATGCGCAATGGTTATGCTATTGAATATGATGCAATGGTTCCAACCCAGCTCTGGCCTTCACTGGAAACCAAACGTTTGCCTGGGCTGTTCACGGCTGGACAGATCAACGGTACATCCGGTTATGAGGAAGCGGCAGGGCAAGGTATAATCGCCGGGATTAACGCGGCACGCAAGGTTCAGGAGAAGGAGCCGGTTGTGCTGGACCGCTCGCAAGGGTACATTGGCGTACTGATCGATGATCTGGTTACCAAAGGAACCAATGAGCCATATCGCCTGCTGACCTCACGTGCGGAATACCGCTTACTGCTTCGCCATGACAATGCGGATCTGCGCTTGACACCCATTGGTTATGAGATTGGTCTGATTCCGGAACAGCGTTACGAAGCTTTCCTGGATAAAAAAGAACGGGTAGAGCGTGAAATCATACGTCTCCGGGAAACAAAGGTTAAACCTGTGGAGGTTAATCCCGCACTTGCCGAATATGAATCTGCACCTATTGTGGATGGAAGCAACCTACTGACCCTAATGCGGCGTCCGGAAGTTGCCTATAGCTTTGTTGACCTTGTTTCTCCTTCTCCTGAGGAGCTGGATGAGGAGATGAAGGAACAGGTGGAAATCCAGATTAAATATGCTGGTTACATCGAAAAACAGCTTCAGCATGTTGAGAAACTGCAGAAGATGGAAAAAAAGAAGATTCCCGATGATATCAATTATAATGAGATTCACGGATTGGCCATGGAAGCACGGCAAAAGCTGACCAAGATAGCGCCTATATCGATCGGACAGGCATCGCGAATTGCCGGTGTAACACCAGCGGACATTTCCATTCTTCTTGTGCATTTGGAGCACTATAACCGTGTGACGGCAGCGAAAGGATAATCTATGGATAATACTGCAGTGCAGTTTACCGCTTTATTACAAGCGCAAGGAATTACATTATCACCAAAGCAGCTGGAGCAGTTCGGGCTATACTTTACAGAACTTGTTTCATGGAATGAAAAAATGAATCTGACAGGCATAACCGAACGTGAGCAGGTGTACATGAAACATTTTTACGATTCACTTTCCCTGGCATTTTTCATGAATATGGGGGAGGTCAACACACTGGCAGATATCGGCTCCGGCGCCGGATTTCCCGGAATCCCCTTAAAAATCTGTTTTCCGCATTTAAAGCTAACGATTGTGGATTCTCTCAGCAAACGCATATCTTTTTTACAACATGTCTGTGACACGCTGCAGTTAAAGAATGTACAGTTAATCCATGGCAGGGCAGAGGATGTGGCACGCCAGTTTAGTCACCGCGATGCTTATGACTTGGTTACTGCGCGTGCAGTTGCACGCTTGTCGCTGCTGAATGAGTTTTGCCTTCCGTTTACGCGTAAAGATGGCTTATTTGCGGCGATGAAGGGCAATGATCCAGCAGAGGAGTTAACAGAGGCTAAACGCAGCTTTAAAGAATTGCGTGCCGAATTACAGAAGGTGGAGTCATTCACACTTCCTGTGGAAGAGTCGGCAAGGCATATTGTTATCATCCGTAAAACAGGAGCGACACCGGCAAAATATCCGCGTAAAGCAGGAATGCCTGCCAAAGCTCCGCTGGTCTGATTGTTTCACGTGAAACATTTACCATTCATATCTGGTGTATACAAAATCAAGCTTCCAATCCTTGGGGGCTTGTTTTTTGCGTTTCCTCCTATACAAATTGAATTTAAAAATATTACAAGGAAGGGAGAAGTGGCGGAGGAGAAGTTTGGAACTGTAGGATCGGTAGCGTCCGCCTTTGTCTGCAGATTCCCACCGTTAATAACGGTATACAATCAAGAAATCTGCAGATGGGCAGCGGACGGAAGTCCAAACATTCCCTGGAGTCACGACCAATCCCAAATAGAAAAATCACAAGTTCAATTTATATAGTTGGAATGTAACAACAGAAAATGCAGGAAAAATAGGTCTCTTTGGAGAATAGGATTATGGACTAAAAAGTGATAGAATAATATAGTAAGACTTTTCATGAGAAAGTAATTGAATCGCTGCAGAGTCTCCAATATATTATGGCTTGAAGCTTAGGTTAATGCCAGGCTGTTTCATTGAAACGGGTACCTGAAAGCGATGCTGGTTTCGCTGCTTCGGAAGCATATGCTCCTTTGAGGACGGCATAGCCGTTTCTACTTGCTGTACGATAAGCTTTTCGCTAGGCAAGGTCAAGAAGATCGTACTATAACGAAATTAGGTGGTTATGAACGGAATGAAAGAACAATTCACCAAGCTTTTTGGATTTACCGAGCGGAGCAGCGGAGAAGAGGTCAAACAGATCCCGGTTCATGAGGTCATCAGCAGTCCATATCAGCCACGGACGATTTTTGATGACGAAAAGATAGACGAGCTATGTCAGACTATCAAAACTCATGGGGTTATTCAGCCAATTGTTGTTCGTGTGCGTGATTCCCTGTATGAGATTATTGCCGGAGAACGCCGCTGGCGGGCAGTTAAAAAGCTGGGCATGGAAACAATCCCGGCCATTGTTCGTGAGTTCAATGATTCGCAGGCTGCTTCTATTGCTCTAATTGAAAATTTGCAGCGTGAGGGTTTGACCTCTATCGAAGAGGCTATCGCATATCAGAAATTAATCGATCTTCATCAGTTGACTCAAGAAAGCCTGGCACAGCGGCTTGGCAAAAGCCAATCAACTATTGCTAACAAAATTCGCTTGCTGCAGCTTCCTGAACAAGTGAAAACAGCGTTGATGGAAAGACAAATCACGGAACGTCATGCGCGTTCACTGCTGTCGCTGGACAGTGTGGAAATGCAACTGAAGGTGCTGGGCGAGATCATTGCCAAAGGGTTGAATGTGAAACAAACAGAAGCCCGCATTGCCTTTTATAAAGAAGTTTCAAAGACTAAAAAGTCAAAACGGGTTTCCTACACGAAGGATGTTCGTCTCGCTCTTAATACAATTCGTCAATCCATAGATATGGTTACGGGTTCGGGAATGGAAATTAAAACCTCCGAAAATGACCGCGGCGACCATTACGAGATTGTTATTCAAATCCCAAAAAGATAAATGGTTTAAAAAGCTGAAGGCGGCCCTGAGGTGATTGGCCGCCTTTTCTGTGACCTGAACCAGCGCATCCTGCCAAAAGATCAAACATGAAGCTAACCCTGTATATTTGCCTATATTTCTCGTACATTGATGCCACAATTCAACAGGCGATTGCGCCGTACAACTCATGACCTACAAGATGATTCTTTCTAACAATTCGAGGTGAAATTAGTGTCCAAGATTATTGCAATAGCAAATCAAAAGGGTGGTGTCGGTAAAACAACGAGCTCTGTCAACCTGGGTGCCGGAATGGCTACCTTAGGAAAAAGAGTGCTTCTGGTTGATATCGATCCACAAGGAAACACTACTAGCGGCGTTGGCATCAACAAAGCGGATGTAGCAAATTGCATTTATGATATTCTTATTAATGAAGCAAATCCACAGGAAACGATATTGGAGACTCAAATCGAAGGTCTGCATATTATTCCGGCAACGATTCAATTGGCGGGTGCAGAGATTGAATTGGTGTCCACCATTTCCAGAGAACTGAAGTTGAAGAAAGCATTGAATGCGGTCAAGTCGAATTATGATTATATTATTATCGATTGCCCTCCTTCACTGGGTATTCTTACCATTAATTCGCTTACAGCCGCGGATTCTGTGATTATTCCAATTCAATGTGAATATTACGCTCTGGAGGGTTTGAGTCAACTATTGAATACTGTTCGTCTGGTTCAGAAGAACCTCAATCCTCATCTGAAGATAGAGGGAGTTCTGTTGACGATGCTGGATGCCAGAACGAATCTGGGGATTCAAGTTATCGAAGAAGTGAAAAAGTATTTTCAGGAGAAGGTCTATAGAACAATTATTCCTCGTAATGTGAGATTAAGTGAAGCTCCATCACATGGGCAATCGATAATTACGTATGACAATCGCTCCAAAGGAGCGGAAGTGTACCTAGAGTTGGCAAAGGAAGTGATCTCTTATGAGTAAGCGTTTAGGGAAAGGTCTAGATGCATTAATACCATCCTTGTCAATCAACGAAGATGATAAGGTTGTGGAGATACCTTTAGGGCAGTTGCGGGCGAACCCCTATCAACCGCGCAAGGATTTCAATGAGGATGCGATTCAAGAGTTGGCTGAGTCGATAAGACAACATGGGGTAATCCAGCCAATCATCGTCCGGAGTGTTCTGAAGGGTTATGAAATCATTGCCGGTGAACGCAGATTCAGAGCGTCGCAGTATTGTGGCAAAGCAACAATTCCAGCTGTCGTTCGCAGCCTTAGTGACCAACAGGTTATGGAAATTGCACTAATTGAGAACCTGCAGCGCGAAAACCTGAATGCGATGGAAATTGCAGTGGCTTACCAAGGGCTGATGGATCAATTTGCGCTTACCCAGGAAGAACTTTCACTAAAAGTTGGAAAATCCAGATCACATATTGCCAACTTTTTGCGTTTGCTGTCCTTGCCAGAAGAAGTGAAGGAATATGTTTCACGTGGAACAATTTCTATGGGACATGCTAGAGCAATTGTAGCGCTGAAAGATCCTGAAACAGTTAAACAACTAGCAGAACAATGTGTAGAACAACAATGGAGTGTTAGAGAGCTGGAAGAGGTTGTGAAAAACCTCGACCGCAAACCGGCCGGGGCAATTAAAGCGAAAGTCGTGAAACGTGATCCATACATTGATAATGTGGAAGAACAATTGCGTGAGAGATTTAAGACGACAGTGAAAATAAAACAGGGTAAGGAAAAAGGAAAAATTGAATTGAACTATTACAGTGCCCAAGACCTGGAAAGACTGTTGGAGCTATTGGGTAATTGATATGGATATCTTTGTCTGAAAAACATATCCTGAGATATCCCTTAAAACGGATATGGAGGGATATGTTTTTTAAAATTATAAGGTAAGGGTGAGGAGATGGAGGAGCTCGTTTATTTGGATCATGCGGCAACATCATGGCCGAAACCACCTGAAGTTGCTGCAGCCATGATGGATGCTTTGCATAATTCCGGTGCAAATGCCGGACGTGGAAATCATTCGCTGGCGATTGGGGCAGGACGGGTGATGGTGAGAGCACGGAACAAACTCGCAGAACTTTTATCCGTCTCCAATGCCCAGGATATTGCCTTTACCCAAAACACCACAATGGGGCTAAATATGGCTATAAAGGGTACACTTCAACCAGGGGATCACGTGATTACTACAATGACTGAACACAACTCCGTGCGCAGGCCTTTAGAATTTTTACGCCAGACGGTAGGCATTTCTATTGATTATGTGCAGGTAGATCCTGAAGGACAGGTGGATTTGCTTGAGCTGCAAAAAACCTTTAAACCTGATACCAAAATGATCATATGCAATCATAGCTCTAATCTCCTGGGAAGTATTCTGCCAATTGGTGAGATCGGAGATATTGCCAAATCTAAGGGTGCACTGTTTCTGGTGGATGCAGCTCAAAGCGCAGGTTCTTTAGCCATTGATGTAAAAAAAATGAATATAGATTTGCTTGCTTTTCCGGGGCATAAAGGTTTGTTGGGTCCGCAGGGTACAGGAGGGCTGTACATCGCACCTGAACTGGATTTGATTCCGCTGATGCAGGGGGGAACCGGAAGCCAGTCGGAAAATAGCGGACAGCCCAGTGTTCGTCCTGACCGTTATGAGGCTGGGACACAAAACGGGGTAGGCATAGCTGGACTGCTGGCGGGTGTGACTAAAATAATGTCGCTCGGACCGGAAAATATTCACCGCCAAGAGTGGGAGTTAACTCAGAAGTTGATGGAGGGACTGTCCGTTATTCCTGGAATCCGGCTGCTTGGGCCTAAAATGGGTTTCGAGCGGAGCGGAATTGTATCCTTCGTGGTTGAGGGGCGGGATTCGGCAGACATCGCCCACCGTTTGGACCGTCGATATAATATTGCGGTGCGGGCAGGCATGCATTGTACTCCACTCGCCCATAAAGCCGCATATACATTAGAAAGTGGAGCCGTGAGAGCGAGTGTTGGCGTTACGTCGACAGAAGAGGATGTTGACCGGATGGTAGCTGCCATGCTGGAAATGTACGGACGTACAAGTGTAAGATGAGATGCAGTGGAAAACTAGACTGTCCTTTGTTAAGAAAAGCAAAGCTTTATTAAATAGAAGATGGATGATGTAGTGCGTCAAACAGGTGGGTTCTTATATCTATACAGAAGGATGGTTTAACCATGTCGGAGTTAAATGAAATTATTAGTGAGCAGCTATCAATGTTTATCATGGGTTTTGCGCTGATCATCGTCGTGCTGGCAATTGTATTGATGATACAGGGAGCGAAGATCCGCAAAATGCGGCGGAAATATGAAGCTATGATGAACGGCAATGGAATTGAAGATCTGGAGAGCTTATTGATCGATCTCAAAAATCAGGGGGATATGCTGGAAGAAGTTCAACGCGAGCAAAAAACAATAATCGAGGCAGCACAGGTCAAACTCCGCGGCATGAAGTCAAAGGTTGCGGTGAAACGGTACAATGCTTTTGGAGAGCGGGGGAATGACCTGAGCTTCTCGCTTGCTATCATTGACGACAACCGCAGCGGTGTAGTCTTGACCAGTCTGCATAACCGCGAAAATTCCTATATCTACTCTAAACCGCTGGAGGGCGGGGAATCGCAGTATCCGCTGTCACCCGAGGAAAAGGAAGTTATCGCTCTCGCGTCGCAGCAGAGCTAGCATGGAGATTCCATTGTTTTAAGGCGGAATAGAGGCTGGAAGCAATGATATCCGACAATCGCATGACCAGACTTAACCTTGTATTCTGCAGGACGAAGTACTCCATAAACCCGCCGACATTTACAATTCCGGTGAGATGAATATCTCCGACAGGGGGAAGCTGCTTATTCACCCCGGCTCCGGGCCTCAGCGGACCATCAACTACTTGAATGCAGCCGACACTGGCGGAATGGCCCAGGCAGGCATCGATGCCGATGATGAATGGATTATTGTGTTTTTCGTGAATAAGAGTAAGGGTTTCCTCTAAATTCACAGCGTGCACAGGCTCGTCTAATGTCCCGTATAAATGAAATAAGGGGCTGTGGAAGCGGGCCAGTGCAGTCCCGACAAGGGGCCCGAGCGAATCGCCTGTAGAACGGTCTGTGCCCACACAGACGATAATAATAGGTGTGTCCGCATTGGTGCGGGAAAAATGAAACAGCAGCCGGTGCGTAATGGCGGAATAGATATTGGGATCAGCATGTGATATTTTTAAGCAAGACGGTTCCGGCAAAGGGACAGCTTTCGAAGAGAAATTCATATATGATCTTCCTTTCTAGACGGAGCAGATGTAAAAATACCAGCAAGGTTAGCAATTGACCTATCAGCTTGATAGCCTGCTAATGTTCCTAGTATATGGATGAAAAATGTTTTTTATACTTCGCGGAAAAGAGATAGGACGATAAACCCAGAAGGAGACTTGCATATGGATGAGGAACTCCTGATTGCTTTTGACTCGACCCAGCAGGCGCTGCGCGCAGAGATGCTGCTTGAATATGCAGAGATCGAAATTGATATTTTTCCTACTCCGAAGGAGATTACTGCCGGGTGTGCAATGTCGATCCAATTCTTTCGCGGAGCGCTGGGTGAGGTTCGGAAGATTGTAGAAGAGCAGAGTGTTGAAATACGCGGGATTTTTAGAGAGATGGAAGAAGGCGGCTACGCATTGATTGGGGAAGAGGAGGGGTTAGATGAATAGGTGGATGCTTGAAGCAACTGCTGCAAATGCTGTGCAAAGTGCGGTAAAGTTCAAGGATAAAGTATGGAATTTGTTAACAGATGCGAATATGTGGGCGAACGTACTATTTGCAGGGCTGCGTATTCTTTTAATCTTTATTTTGACCCGAATCATTATAAAGATTGTATCTAAGGTGATTGACCGTTCAATGGAAAAGGAGAGCCGCGGAAGATTATTGGGAGATAGCCGCAGATTTTCAACCGTTGGCGGGCTGCTGAAAAATGTGGTTACGTTCATTTGCAATTTTGTAATGATCATGCTGGTTCTTTCTGAGTTCCATTTCGATTTGGGGCCATTATTGGCGGGAGCCGGAGTTGTCGGACTTGCCATCGGGTTTGGCGCGCAGAGTTTGGTTAAGGATGTAATTACAGGCTTTTTTATTATCTTTGAGGATCAGTTCGCAGTTGGTGATGTGATTCAGACCGGTACCTACAAGGGGACGGTAGAAATGATTGGCCTCAGAACGACGAGACTGCTCAGTACTACCGGTGAGGTGCATATTATCCCCAATGGCACCATTATTAACGTAACGAACTATTCGCTGGCCAATGCGCTCGCGGTAGTGGATGTTCCTGTGAAGATTGAAAGGGGGCTGGAGGCTACGCTCGCTCTGATCGGAGAAGCGCTTAAGGGGATAGAGGAGCGGAACTCAAATGTCGTAGCCTACCCGAATATTCTGGGGATTCAGTCGATGAGCACCTCGGAATATGTGATTCGCGTAGCGGCCAATTGTCTTCCGAATGCCAGGGATGCTGCTGAGCGGCAAATCCAAAGCGATATCAAGCGGGCATTGGAGAAACAGACGGCGCTTGAGGCGGCTAAGGCTGAGCAGGAGGCGCGTGAACAAGCGGAACAGGCTGAAAGGGCTGTGAGGGAAATGGAGGCCTTGGAGGCGTCGCACAGCGGGCGTGAATCATCGGAGGTCAGACCTGACAGACAGGTTGCCGCCACGCATGAGGGAGAAAAGGGGGAGAAGTAATGGAACGGAAGATTTTTGGACTTGGCGATATTGTTCTCATGAAAAAGCCGCATCCCTGCGGCACCAATGAAATGGAGATCATCCGGATGGGGATGGATATCCGGATTAAATGTACCGGCTGTCATCACAGTGTACTCATTCCCCGGGCTAAGTTCGAGAAAAATATGAAAAAAGTGCTGCGTTCCGCCGAGGGTGAAAACCACGAATAATTAAACTTGCAAAAGTAAAACTGGCATGGTACAATAAATCTTGCTGCGGAGAGGTACCCAAGAGGCCCAAGGGGGCTGACTCGAAATCAGTTAGGCGTGTCACAGCGTGCGTGGGTTCGAATCCCACCCTCTCCGCCACTTTAGTTCTACATACGTTTACTTATGAATCCTTCGTTGAGATAACGAAGGTTTTTTTATTTATTGCGCGTTGTTTAAGTAAAAACAAAAGAGGGACCTTTTCGGGTCCCTCTTGAGAGGCAGTACATCAATGATGTTCGGATTTTTTCTGTCTATAGCCGCTAAAGTGATGCAGGTTTTGCCAGGCTTAACCCTTTTTTAAGGGGCAGCCTTTACTCTCCCCGATTTACAATAGATGCTGATTCAGAATCCTTGTGATTGTGTTCGTCTACGACGTCCAACGGAACCACACCTCTCTTTTGTACTGCCTGAGAATAGTATGTGTCATGATGTTTTTTTTATACATGCTGCGAAAAAAATTAATGGACCCGTGCCTTTTCTGCCTTTTTCCACTTGCGGTTTTTATTAGAGGTTTCCGGAAAGGTGTCACCTTTCTTCATTTCGATGCGTTTGGGATTCTGAATTTGGGTATGAAAGCTGCGTGCTTCGCCTACCTCCGTATAGATGCCCGGATTGGGGGCTTTGTCGCCTTTTTCGTATTCGGTTTGTTCGCCCATTGAACGATTCCTCCTTAAAGAAAGTGGGTATTACTGTGTTATTGTGCGCGCATCGGCCGGCCTTCATGTAATCAAAAAGTATCCATGACCGCCCTTCATAAATATTACTTGCACTCTTCTGAACAATTTGGTATATTAATTTGGTGCGAGTCTATGTTTGTGCTCGTTCCTTGCTCCTGACGTGATCAGGGGCCTCAGACCATAAGGAGGTGAAAATTATGCGCAAATATGAAGTCATGTACATTATTCGTCCTGACATTGAACAAGAAGCCGTTCAAGCAGCAGTCGAAAAATTCCAAGGCATCATCTCCAACGGCGGAGAAATTACAAAGCACGATGTGCAAGGTAAACGCCGTCTTGCGTATGAGATCAAGAAATTCCGTGATGGCGTTTATGTTTTGGTTAACTTCACTGCAGAACCTGCAGTAGTTACTGAATTGGAACGTATCATGAAGATTTCTGACGAAGTCATTCGTTATCTCATTACGAACGACGTTGCCTAAGATCTTGACAAGCTTTGTAACGAATCGCTTATAAGGAGGGGACAGAATTGTTGAACCGTATCATTCTGATCGGTCGGTTGACCCGTGACCCGGAACTTCGTTATACTCCTGCTGGTGTTGCTGTAACGCAGTTTACGCTCGCCGTAGACCGCAACTTTACGGGCCAGAACGGTGAACGCGAAGCGGACTTCATCCCGGTGGTAACCTGGAGACAGCTGGCTGAGACCTGTGCCAATTACTTGCGCAAAGGACGTCTGACAGCCGTGGAAGGCCGCATCCAAGTACGGAATTATGAGAATAACGAAGGCAAACGTGTATACGTTACTGAAGTTATTGCTGATAATGTCCGTTTTCTGGAATCCTCGCAGAACCGTGAAGGTGGCAATGCGCCAAGTGGCGGGAATGTACCTGAAGAACCATCTTATGGTGGCGGCGGTAACAGTGGACGCGGAAATAACAATAATTTCTCGCGTAACAACAATAATCAAGATCCTTTTTCGGGCGATGGAAAACCGATCGATATATCGGACGATGATTTGCCATTTTAATTAGGAAAGGACTGAACTGACATGGCTTTCAAACAAAGAGAAGGCGGAGAAAACGACAAAAGACCGGCACGTCGTGGTGGACGCAACAAGCGCAAAAAAGTGTGCTACTTCACTGTGAACAAGATTACTCACATTGACTACAAAGACACTGAGCTTCTGAAGAAGTTCATCAGCGAACGCGGAAAGATCTTGCCGCGTCGTGTAACAGGTACAAGTGCAAAATACCAACGCGCTCTGACCATTGCTGTAAAACGCTCGCGTCAAATCGCGCTGCTGCCTTACACAACGGAATAGGACGTTTTTACGAAGCAGCCGGGTAATCGGCTGCTTTTTTAGATGAATTTGTAACGAACAGCGGCAGAATACGGCGAAGGCCGGTTTACCCTTTTTCAGAAATCTGCAGTTTGCAGTTCAGGCATTTGACGCAGACAGCAGAATGTAGTAAATTACAGGTATCCTATAACTAAAGGGGAAATTTTGATGTTGGTGAGCGTTCTTAACTAAGCAATTTCATATCGTCTGACCCGTAAGCTGCACAAGGCCCGCTTTATCCATAAGGTGGGTTGTGTTTGAGTATGTCCGGCAGGATGTATTCCAGTTTCGGGAGGATGGATGAATTAGTTAAGGACACACGCGAAGCGTCATATGGCCTCTTTACGGCTGTTGTTCTCTTTGTGATTAAACCGTGCTCTTGCAGCACGGTTTTTTCTGTCTTCAGGCTTAATTTCCCGTAAGCGGAAACGGCCTGGAACACAAAGAGGATAACAGCAGCAGATGAGGGCAAGGACCGCCGTAGCGGCAGTCTTTGCCCTTTTTGCGTTGGGGCAGAACAGAAACCCGCCCTGGGAGCTCAGGCGAGGTATAAGGAGGAATGGTATCAATGAATACTGAAAGCCAAATAACACTGCAATATGAAGAAATGAAGCAGGATCTTGGACGTTATGCAGTATCTTATGAAGGGAAAAAGGCGGTGAGCGGCCTAGCGCCGATGACCTATTTACCGGCGGTTCACCGGGCGTTGGACGAAACTGCTGAGGCGAAGGAGCTTTTGGAAAGAGGGGCAAGTGTACCGATCCCTTCTCTGGAGGGAATGGAGTGGCTGATGTCCCTGCTGGGCACCGGATATTTGTACAGCGAGAAGGATTTTATGGCGGTGTCGGTATTTCTGCAAAGCTGCAGTCAGCTCCGCAAATACATGCAGGCCAAAGAGCAGAGTGCTCCGCGAATCGCATCCTATGCGGCGTCTCTGGTGGAACTGAACGGGGTGCGGGAGGAGATTGAACGCTGCATCCGGCTAGGGACCCTTGACGACCACGCCAGCAAGGGGCTGGAACGGGTCCGGAAACGGCTGGCTGTGGCTAAGGACCGGCTGCAGCGGAAGATTGAAGCTGTAATGGCTAAACACCAGGGAATCCTGCAGGAGAATCTGGTTAGTATGCGCGGCGGGCGGTATGTGATTCCAGTGAAACGGGAATATCACAAGCAGGTAAAGGGAGCGGTGCTGGATCAGTCCACCAGCGGGCAAACCGTTTTTGTAGAGCCCTATGAGGTCGCTTCGCTGCAAGGGGAGCTTGAATTGCTGGCGGCTGAAGAGGCCAGGGAGGAGATGCTGATTCTAAGCATGCTGACCGGCCTGCTGGAGCAGGAACAGGCGGCGCTGCGGCTGAATATTGAGATCACGGGCAATTACGATTTTATCTTTGCCAAAGCCAAATACGCCCGGACGATGGGGGCGAGAAGTGTGGCTCTGAACGACCGCGGCTATCTGAGAATGAATGGGGGCAGGCATCCCAAGCTGGAAGGAATGATCCCCGTCAGTCTGGAATTCGGCAACGGATATAAATCACTAATAGTCACCGGACCCAATACAGGCGGCAAAACCGTCGTGCTCAAGACATTGGGACTATTAACCTTAATGGTGCAGTCCGGTCTCCTGGTGCCTGTAGAGGAAGGCAGCGACTTTACAGTTTTTACGGATGTAATCAGTGTAATCGGCGACGGGCAGAGTCTGACTCAGTCCCTGAGCACTTTTTCGGCACAAATGAAGAGTATTGAGGGAATGCTGAGAGATGCGGGCAAGGGTGTACTGCTGCTGATCGATGAGCTGGCGGCTGGTACGGACCCGGGAGAGGGTTTTGCGCTATCGATTGCTATACTTGAGGAATTGAACCGTAAAGGCGCAAATATCATAGTGACTACCCATTTTAATGAGCTTAAGGTTTTTGCAGCCTCTACCAGCGGGTTCCAGAATGCGCGGATGGAGTTTGACAAGGATACCCTGCAGCCGCTGTACCGGTTGACGATTGGTGAAGCAGGCGAAAGCTATGCCCTGCAGATAGCCGAGAAGCTGGGAATTCCGGAGACCGTTATCCGGCGCTCGCAGCAGCTTGTGGAGGAGCAGCGCGAAGTGGACGGGGACAGAAGACACTGGAACAGTCTGAACCGTTCAGGACACCACAGACCCGGTGAAAGAGCGCAGCAGGAGCTGCAGCGTATAGAACAGCTCCCAACCGAAGCAGCAGGGCCGGTCAAAGTTCCGGCGGTTGAACAGAGGCCTGCCCAAGAAGGGGATGGAAAGGCGCCGAAAAAGGATTTTGAAATCGGTGATGCTGTGTATGTGAATTCGCTGGGCAGGATGGGGATTGTCTACGAGACAAGGGATGCAATGGGAATGGTGGGTGTCATGATCCAAAAGCAAAAAATGCGATTCAACCATAAGCGCCTAAAGCCATACCTTTCGAAGGAGGAGCTGTATCCTGAAGAATACGATTTTGATATCATTTTCGAAAGCAAGGACACACGGAAAAAGCGCAAGCTGATGCGGAAAAAGCATGTGGAGGGACTAAGCATTATTCACGAGGAAGAAGAAAAATAATGATTGCAGAAAAAGCTTAAGGCTTGCCCGCGAGGGCAGGCTTTTTTCTATAAAGGCTTCACTTTAGGACGAAAATTGTATATTCTCAATAATGTAGTCTTAAATACTATGACAATAAAACTTTAAGAATATAAAGAAAACTTTTTTGGATAACGCTTACATGGCGGAAGGGAAGAATAATATGATGAAGCGCAGATATTGCGGGCTGGTGCTGGCGATGGCGTTAATGCTTTCGGCTTGCAGCGGAATAGGCTCGGAGCGGCTTTCCTATGGAGTTCTTTCGAATAAGGAGGCCGAAGTGCCTGCAGCTGGAGGAACGATTACATACGGATACTCCTCTCCGTTTCAAGGGCTGTTTGAACCTGCTTTTTATGAAGGCGAGGATGACTACCAGGTACTGGAATTCATTACAGAGGCTATGTTCAGAGTAAAAGATGACTTAACCACGGTTCCGGGCATTGCTTCCTGGCAGGAATCAGATGATCACACCGTGTTCACGTTCAGAATAAGGCCGGGTGTCCGGTGGCACAATGGCGATGAATTAACGGTAGAGGATTGGAAATTCGCGCTAGAAACCATTGCCAGTCCAGAGTATACGGGGTCACGGTACTATAGCGTAGAAATGATTACAGGCGTGGAAGCCTACCATAAGGGAGAAGCCAAGGAAATCAGCGGCATTAAGGTAATTGACCCTTATACCCTGAGAATAACCATGAATAGTGTAAGGGTAAATGCGCTGGATAATCTTTGGCCGTACCCGATGAACAAAAGGGTGTACAGCGGGATCGCGGTTAAGGATATGCCGGACAGTGATCCGGTGAGAAAGCATCCCATCGGCATTGGCCCGTTTGAGGTGACCCATATCCAGCCGGGACAGCTGGTGGAGATGAAGGCCTTTGAGGATTACTATCAGGGAAGACCGCTATTGGACGGTGTGAAGTATAAGGTGTTCGATGATAAGGAAATCGTGAATCTTCTCGATAAGAATGTGATTGATATCGCTACTGCCCCGCGTGATGCGTATGTCTCGCTGAAGCAGCTGGACCAGGTGGATATTCTGCAGTCGCCTGAGCTGTCTTACGAATACATAGGATTCAAATTTGGATCCTGGGATCAAGAGACCCAGAAGATTGTCATGGATAATCCGAAATTCGCGGATAAACGTCTGCGGCAGGCTATGTATTATGCGCTGGACCGTGAAGGGATCATTAACCAATATTCCTACGGTCTCGGCAGTCTGATTGAAACACCGGTTCCCAGCTCAAGCTGGGCGAAGATTCCCGATTCAGAAATCAATACTTATCCCTACAGTCCGGAGAGGGCAAAGGCGCTGCTGAATGAAGCAGGGTACGTGGACAGGGATGGCGATGGATTCCGGGAGGACCCAAAAGGCGCTCCATTTGTTATTCATTATGATGCTATGACAGGAAGCACAACGGCAGAAGCACGGACCCGCGCTATTCTGCAGAATTGGCGTGACGTTGGACTGGATGTACGGTTAAATGGCGGCAAGCTTAAGGATCTTAATGACTTTTATGAAGCTGTAGAGCATGATGATCCCTCAGTCGAGCTCTTCAACGGAGTATGGGGGCTGGCCAGCGACCCGGACCCGTCCGGGTTATGGAGAGAAATTGATCTGTGGAATTATCCGCGCTTCAGTTCAAAACGCAATGAAGAGTTGATCCGGGAAGGTGTGGGAATCAAATCTTATGATAAAGAGTACCGCAAGCAGGTCTATTACGAATGGCAAAAATTAGTGAACGACGAAGTGCCGATGATCTTTTTTGCTGAGCGCATTAATATAACGGCCGTCAACAAACGTCTGCAGAATGTGAGGGTGAATTCAATGAGCAACATTATTGACCCGCAGACATGGTGGATAAAGGAAGAAAAGTAATTGCAGCAAAGCTCGGGAGGCACCGCCGGATGGAGGCGTACACCGCAGCTTTGCTCTTTTTTTGCAAAATACGAATCAAAATCAAGTTTTGTGCGTCATATACTTTATAGAATACAAGCAGCTTCAGTACTAAACTTGTCGTTATTTGTTGTTTCTTTTTGGGCGCCAAGTGATTACAATAGAAATATTGTTTATGTGTCAAGGCAGGTTTCCAAGTTTATTCTACAATTAGAATGACCCGAATTCCTGAAAGGGGGGAATTATAACACTGAATCGGGGCAACCCATACCAGCCAAGAAAAGCCCAGCCATGACTGCCTGGAACACTCCCGGCAAGCATTGAAAATAGATCGCGAGCAATAATATATACATTCCACCATAAAGAAGGAATCAAAAATCATGAAAAAATTCAGAAAAATGAAAAAAAGATATATCATTCTGATTGCTGCGCTGGTGGTAATCATTGGCGGCGGCTTTCTGTTCCAAAAACCGCTGGCCGTACTGGCCTTCGATCTTTTTCTGTCGGATCGGGTCGAGGATAAGCTGAAGCAGGAATCCTACCAGCCTCTCGTTAATGACGGCACTACTACGGTCAAACCCGAACCGGTTGTTTACAAAAGTGACCCGTTCTCTCTAATGCTGCTGGGGACTGACCAGCGCAAGAATGAGACTGCCCGTTCGGATACTATGATCTACGCGGTTATCCGTCCGGAGGATTACAAGATCCTGCTCATCTCCATACCGCGGGATACCTACACTGAGATCATTGGACATGACGACAATAAAAAGGATAAAATTACGCATGCCTATGCTTTTGGCGGGCAGCAGATGGCCAAGGACACCCTGGAAAACCTGCTCGGGCACGATATTCAATATTATGCCACCATTAATTTTCAAGGATTGAAAGATGCGGTAGATGCGATTGGCGGTGTTCCGCTGCCGATCAAAAAAGATATTGTGAACAAAGGCAAGGATCATGAAAAATTCACTATTGAAGGCGGCAAGGATAACTATAATGGGGAAGAGGCTCTTAATTACACCCGTTATCGTGAGGACAGCGACTTCAACCGTACCAAACGGCAGCAGGTTTTCATTGATGTCGTTGCGAACAAAATGCTGTCGATCAGTCAAATTGGAAATATTCCGGAGCTGCTGGACATTATGGGCGATAACTTTAAGACGGACATTCAGCCTTCCATGATCATCAGTCTTGCCAAAAAGTTTATGGGCGGCAAGGATATGGACATCTCCAGCTTCACTGTGATGGGTGAGGGTGAACGTATCGGCGGGGTTTATTATGATATTGTAGATGAAGAGGACCTGACTGAAGCCAAGGCCATGATTGACAATTGGATGAACGCCAGCACGCCGGTAGATCAATTAATCGAGCCGGGAAAAGCGCAAAACGCGCTGGAGCCTGCGGCTACAGCCGCAGCGCAGTAATCCCCCAAAAAAAGAATAAGCAGGAACTGCAGCAGCCATATACAATCTTAATGGCTGCTGCTTACTGTTCTCATGGTATAATGAATTGGAACGGATGATTGGCATAATAATTCCTTCGGAACTCTTTGAGGAGGATCAAGAGATGAATATTGCGTTTTTTTTACTTCCGAAACAAGAGGTCGCCTGCGTAACCCTGGATTCAACGCTGCGCCAGACTCTCGAACGGATGGAATTTCACCGCTATACGGCTGTACCGATTCTGAACCGGAATGGAGAATATGCCGGGACGGTAACGGAAGGCGATCTGCTGTGGTATATGAAGGATTCAGGCGGGGCGGTGACTTTCGAAAATGCTTCAAAATATCTGCTAAAGGATGTTCCGCTGCGGATGAATAATCTGCCGGTATCCATTGATGCGGATATGGAGGATTTGATTAATTTGGCCAAGGTGCAGAACTTTGTGCCTGTGGTTGATGACATGAACCGGTTTATCGGTATTGTCCGCCGGAGTCAGATTATTGAGTATTGCGAGAAGGTGGTTTCCCGCCAGTCGCAGGAATCGTTATAACCACTTATTACCGGCAGTTGAGTAAGATGTACCAAGGCCTGTATTTCCGGCGGTCACGGAAAGCGGGCCTTTTTTGAAAGCGCAGCCCTGAATTTCCGGGGCGGTGGACGTCCCGTGTAGCTGGGAAATATTTATGCTATAATTGAGAATAATGTTTTTTGCCGGAGGTAGAGAGACTGTGCCCAATGTGCCGAAGGATCTGGATGTGGCGAAACGCGCCAAAGTAATTGAATGGTTGAAGACTGAAGTAATTGATCAAGTCTCACGGTTATTTAAAGCGCTCTGGGAAGGCAGCACCGCGCGTGTAGGAGACAGTCTGGCCAGTCTGATCATGAGCTCCTACATTCTGGGACGCAGACTGGGCATCCCGTACCGCGAGCTCGACGATCTGCTGATTGAGAAGCTCAGAAAGCACAGGCAGGAAGGGCATCAACTGGAAGAATGGTATCAGGATATATCTGCGTTAGAAGAACATATGCGTAAGAGGTGAATACTGTTGAAATTTCGCTGGACATCGGTGGCATGGAGCATAGCGTATCTGCTGTTGCTGCTCTCGTTATCAACCCCACTGCTCATTATCACTACACTATTTATGATTATACCGGCGGTAGTGCTGTTCACTACTCTGAATACCAAGCAGTTTATTATTCATATTCTGCCTGTATTGCTGATTGTCGGTCTGATCACACCCGTCTATGTCTTAATAGCGGTCTATTTCTTAATCCCCGCCCTGGTCATGGGACGGTGGTATAAGAAACGCTCTTCAGCGATGTCCACTCTGCTCGCCGGAATGGTTACCATCCTGGCCGAATTCCTGCTGCTGCTGCTGCTGGGAACAGCATTGTTCAATTTTGACCTTACCACCTATGTGAATGATGTGCTGCAGATGGTGAATTCACCGCTATCGGAGCTGGGGGCAAGCAATCCGCTGATGTCCGAATTGAAACTCTCCTCGGAGGACGTAAGTACGATTAGCCATATGACTGTCCAGATCATTCCAATGACACTGATCATCAGCTCGTTTATGATAGCTGTGATCACGCATTCCATTGTCCGTCCGATTCTGAACAGCATGGAATATGCCGTGCCGCGAATGAAGCCGGCCCGGGAATGGAGACTGCCAAGATCGTTCATCTGGTATTATCTGCTGGGTGTCGTGCTCAGTCTCGTGTTTGGGGGAGCAGACAGCGGATTTATGCCGATGATTTCGGACAATCTGCTGCCGCTGCTAAGAATTGCTTTTATCATTCAGACCATCGGGTTCCTTTTCTTCCTGGTCTATGAGCGCAAATGGAGCAAGGTTGTGGCGCTCCTGCTGGCAATCCCGGTGATTCTAATGCCGGGGCTGTGGATTATCGGTATAGTCGACCTGGCGTTCCCGCTGCGCGAGCTTGTGACGAAATCGAAACGATAGGGTGAGAGCTCATGCCAAAATTTCTGCAAAGACGCTGGCACGGCTATCATACCGTATGGGCGTTTATGCTGCTGCTGCTGCTGATTATAGTAGTCAGCTTCTATAACTGGGTTATTGGTGTCGCCAGTCTGTTTCTGGCCGGGACCCTCTGCTTCTCCATGCTGCAGGCGGAGCTCTCGTTCCGGCGGAATCTGGTGGAATATATCAATGGGCTATCCTTTCGAATTAAGCGGGTTGAGGGTGAAGCGGTCAGTATGCTTCCGCTGGGCATTATCCTGTACAGTGAGGACCGTAAAGTAGAATGGAACAACCGCAGCGCTGGTGATATTTTTTCACGGAAGTCTTTGGTCGGAGAAGAAATTGAGGAACTGCTGCCTGATGTTATGCCTTCCGCGGCTGGACATGTACCGGTCAAACGGGAAACTTCCAAAGAAAATGCACTGAAGGAGATCCGTAAGGAAATAGCAGTGGATGAACGCCATTATCAGGTGGTAATCATCCCCAGCGAGCGGCTGCTGTATCTGTATGATATTACTGAGCTTGTGGTGCTGCGCGAACGGTACGAGGAAGAAAAGCTCGCGATCGGCATTGTGATGATGGATAATCTTGATGAAGCGGCCCAAGGCATGGACGATCAGCAGCGCACGTCCCTGATCGCTAAGGTGGCCAGCGAGATTACGGAGTGGAGCAAGCAGTATGAAGTGTACCTGCGCCGGCTGTCTTCGGAGCGGTATCTTATGCTGCTCAATCACCGCAGCCTGCAGGCGCTCGAAGAAAGCCGGTTCGTGATTCTGGATGAGGTGCGGGAAATGACCGCAGATCTCAAGGTGCCGATGACGCTGTCCATCGGACTCGCCTATGGTTCGGAGTCTGCCAGTGAGCTCGGGGCGCTGGCACAGTCCAGCCTGGACATGGCTCTCGGCCGGGGCGGAGACCAGGCGGCCGTGAAGGCAGGCCAGCGGCTGTCCTTCTATGGCGGCAAGAGCAATGCCGCGGAGAAGCGCACAAGAGTGCGGGCCCGTGTTATTGCGCACGCCTTGCGCGATCTGATGCAGGAAAGTGACCGGGTCCTGATCATGGGCCACCGGACGCCTGATATCGATGCTGTAGGGGCTGCGATTGGTCTGCTTAAGGCGGCCCAGATGTACAATGTGGAAGCTAACATTGTGATGGAGACACCGAATCCTTCCATCACCCGGATGATGGAGCAGATCCGCCGGGATGAAGAGCTGAACAAATCCTTTATCTCTACGGAACAAGCACTCCAGGTCATGACGGAGCACACGCTGCTGATTGTGGTGGATACCCATAAGGCATCCATGACCATGGAGCCGCGGCTGGTGCAGTATGCCAGCCGGATTGTAGTTGTAGACCATCACCGCAGAGGTGAGGAGTTCATAAACGATGCTGTGCTGGTCTATCTGGAGCCATATGCCTCGTCTACCTGTGAGCTGGTAACAGAGCTGTTGCAGTACATTCATGACAAGATCAAGCTCAGCCCGCTGGAAGCTACGATGCTGCTCGCCGGAATTACAGTAGACACCAAGCATTTTGCGCTTCACACCGGCTCCAGAACCTTTGAAGCCGCAGGGTTTCTACGCCGGGTCGGGGCGGATACGATTCTGATTCAGCGGATGCTGAAGGAGGATCTGCAAGAGTATATTTCCAAAGCGGAAATTATCAAACATGCCCGGATGGTGTATGATCATATAGCGCTTGTTGTGACGGAGCCGGGAATGAAGATTCCGCAGCTGCTCATTGCCCAGACGGCGGATACACTGCTGGGTATGACGAACGTGGTGGCTTCATTTGTCATCAGCGAGCGGCCTGACGGCCTTATTGGCATCAGCGCCCGGTCGCTCGGGCGGATGAATGTGCAGGTGGTTATGGAAAAGCTGGGGGGCGGCGGCCACTTGTCCAACGCCGCCGTACAGCTTGAAGGAACAAGCAAGGAAGCAGAAGCCAGACTGCTTGCAGTACTGGCCGAAATTGAAGCGAAAGAGGGGCTGTTCGAATGAAGGTCATTTTCATAAAAGATGTTAAGGGTCAAGGCAAGAAAGGGCAAGTCAAAGAGGTATCAGAGGGTTATGCAGCCAACTTCCTGCTGCCGCGGGGGTTGGTTCGCCCGGCTACGGAAGGCAATGTCAAGACGCTGGAGAATCAGGCGGCTGCAGAACAGCGCCGCAAGGATCAGGAGAAAGAGGAAGCGGTTCAGCTGGGCAAGAAGCTTGACGAGCTGACGCTGACGCTGAAGGCCAAAGCTGGCGAAGGCGGCCGGCTGTTCGGTGCCATTACCAGCAAGCAGATCGGTGAAACTCTGGCAGCTGCCCACGGCATCACAATTGACAAACGCAAAATTGAACTGAGTGATTCAATCCGCCATGTGGGTACATTTCAGGTAGCGGTGAAGCTGCATACTGAAGTAAAGGCTAACCTCACGGTTCAGGTAACGGAGGAGTAAGATGGGTGGAGATCTCTTTTTCGATCGGATTCCCCCGCAGAACCTGGAGGCGGAACAGGCCGTAATCGGTGCTGTGCTCCTGCAGGATGAAGCGCTGATTACGGCGATGGAGCGGGTGAATACCGAAGACTTCTACGATAAACCGCATCAGATGATATTTGAAGCGATGGTGCAGCTCGGAGAAGAGAGCCAGCCGATTGACCTGGTTACACTGACGTCCAGACTGCAGGACAAGGGACAGCTTGAGGATATCGGCGGAGTGAGCTATCTGGCGAAGCTGGCGCATGCGGTGCCGACTGCAGCCAACGTCGATTATTATGCCCAAATCATTGAAGAAAAGGCGATGCTGCGCCGGCTCATCCGTACAGCCACTCAGATTGTCAGTGAGGGTTATACCGGCGGAGAAGATGTAGCTAATATGCTGAGTGATGCCGAGCGGCGGATTCTGGAAATCTCCAACCGGCGCAGCGGCAGCGGATTTATTGCGATCCGTGATGTACTCATGCAGGTGTTTGACCGTGTAGAATTGCTTCATCAGAATAAGGGCGGCACTTCAGGAATTCCTACCGGCTTCGTAGATCTTGATCATATGACCAACGGCTTTCAGCGCAATGACCTGATTATTGTGGCTGCCCGTCCTTCTGTAGGAAAAACAGCGTTTGCGCTGAATATTGCCCAGAATGTAGCGGTGCGGGCCAAAGAGACTGTAGCTATCTTTAGCCTGGAAATGTCGGCGCCGCAGCTGGTTCAGCGTATGATATGTGCCGAAGCCAATCTGGATGCCAATATTATGCGTACCGGTGACTTCAAAAGCGATGATGACTGGTCGAAGCTGACGATGGGCATTCAGTCGTTGTCCGAGGCAGAAATCTATATTGATGATACTCCCGGTGTTACAGTTACGGATATCCGGGCCAAATGCCGCAGACTGAAGAAGGAAAAGGGCCTCGGCATGATCGTCATCGACTATTTGCAGCTCATCCAGGGGCGCGGCAAGGCCGGCGAGAACCGCCAGCAGGAAGTATCGGAGATCTCCCGTACCCTGAAGCAGATCGCCCGTGAGCTCGATGTTCCGGTCATTGCCCTGTCCCAGCTCAGCCGTGGTGTAGAGCAGCGTCAGGATAAACGTCCGATGATGAGTGACCTTCGTGAATCCGGTTCGATCGAGCAGGATGCCGATATCGTGGCCTTCTTATACCGTGATGATTATTATAATCAGGATACCGAGAAGAAAAATATTATCGAAATTATTATTGCCAAACAGCGTAATGGTCCCGTAGGCACCGTAGAACTTGTGTTCCTGAAAAATTTCAACAAGTTCGTCAACTACGAGCGTGCCCATAACGAACCGTTTGCAGGTTAGGCAGTTTTCGCACAATATCCGAACGATCACACATTTCCTCGTGGGATCGTTCGTTTTTATTTGACTTTAAAAAGTCCCGCTGTTACACTGGTTATTGTGCTTTAGCGGGTTAAACTGCTGGGCGTCCGGAGGGCTGCGTACATAAGAAAAACGTACAGAGCCCATATTATGAAAAATAATGGTGCTAAAGCGAGCACCTACGGAGGAATGAACATGTCAACGGTAGTCGTCGTGGGAACACAATGGGGAGACGAAGGCAAAGGCAAGATCACGGATTTTCTGGCAGAAAGCGCAGATGTGGTCGCCCGGTATCAAGGGGGTAACAATGCCGGTCACACGATTCTGATTGACGGGAAGAAATTCAAGCTGAGCTTGATTCCATCAGGCGTATTTTACAAAGAGAAAACTTGTGTCATCGGCAACGGAATGGTTATCAACCCTGAGGCTCTGATTCAAGAAATTAATTATATTCATGAGAATGGCTTTGACACCAAAAATCTGGTGATCAGTGACCGTGCCCATGTCATCATGCCATATCATATGCTGCTGGATGCACTGGAAGAGGACCGCAAAGGCCCGAATAAGATCGGTACTACCCGTAAGGGGATTGGCCCGGCTTACATGGATAAGGCTGCCCGCAACGGCATCCGTATTGCCGATCTGATGGATGCAGAGGAATTCGAGCTGAGACTGCGCCACTTGATGGAAGAAAAGAACCAGGTGATCACACAGGTATACGGAGGGGAAGCGCTGGATGTCGAAGAAGTTCTGACCAAATACCTGGAGTATGCAGAAGTACTCCGCAGCTATGTTACGGATACCTCTGTAGTGCTGAATGAGGCGATTGATGCCAATTCCAGAGTGCTGTTCGAAGGTGCGCAAGGCGTCATGCTTGATATCGACCAAGGAACATATCCGTTTGTGACTTCATCCAATCCGTCTGCAGGCGGAGTCTGCATCGGTTCCGGTGTAGGTCCATCCAAGATTCAACAGGTTATTGGTGTAGCCAAGTCGTATACTACCCGCGTTGGCGATGGCCCGTTCCCTACGGAACTGAATGATTCTGTCGGCGACTATATCCGTGAGACTGGACATGAGTACGGCACAGTTACAGGACGTGCCCGCCGTGTAGGCTGGTTTGACAGCGTAGTGGTGCGTCATGCCCGCCGTGTCAGCGGAATTACCGGTCTGTCTCTGAATTCGCTGGACGTTCTCAGCGGCTTGGAAACCGTGAAGATCTGCACAGGCTATAAATACCGTGGAGAAGTCATCACCCACTATCCGGCCTCACTGAAAATGCTGGCGGAATGCGAAGCGGTCTATGAGGAGCTTCCAGGCTGGAGTGAGGATATCACTTCGGCGAAGACGCTGGAAGACCTGCCGGCAAATACACGGAAATATGTGGAACGGGTATCAGAGCTTACAGGCATCCCGATCTCAATTTTCTCTGTAGGGCGCAATCGCGAGCAGACCAATCAAGTACTCCCGATCTATATCTAGGTTGAGTATTTCTTTTACCCTTTGAGGGGCCTCAGTTGAGGCTCCTTTTTTTGTGCGCCCTGCGTGGTGCAAGCCAGGTAGTCTCTTTATCCGCCAGACGTTTCCCAGCCTCTATTCTAGTCAATACTGGAAGAATAGAAGAACCAAAGGTTCGATTCTCCGGAGATTGGCAATGAACTGAAGAAGTAAGGGAGAGATGAAGATGAAAATCGTAAAACGCGGGCTCGCCGTCTGTCTGATTATGGTGCTGGCGAGTGCGCTGTCCATTCTGACCACAGCCTTTGTCGTCAATACGTATATTCAATCCGTTCTGGCAAGCTTTGATATCAAGCTGGAAGGGCCAGAGCCGGGTATCGGCGGATTCATGAAAAGCCTGACCGGGATGAACTCAAAGGCTGGCCCGGAGCAAGCAGAGAAGCCGAAAGTTACAGCACCCGGTGATCAGGAGAAGGATGCAAGCGGCGCGGACGGTACTGTCAGCACCGATACAAACAGCAGCGGAGAGAAAGCTGGAGAGGAGGATGCTCCTAAGGATGCTCTGCCTGTCATGGGGGAAGCGTCCATTAACGAGGAGCAGAGCGGAAGTGCGCTCGATCAGGAATTGGTAATGACGCCGGATGCTATGAAGGACTTGAAGAATAATTTGCCTGCCGATGAAAAAGCTAATATTTTTAATATCCTAATGGCGAAGCTGCCGCAGGAGGAAATGCAAAAAATATCCAAGGCAATGGAGGACGGCCTGACGGAGAGTGAAGTCAAAGATCTGCAGCAGGTCATAGCGAAGTACGTAGATCAAGAAGAATATGATACCCTAATGAAAATGCTTACACCGGAAACTGCAGACCCTTCTCAGAATTAAAAATTGTCACTTTTTGGACACGGGCACGCTGTTTAAACGTCATATTTATGGAAAAAACCCGCGAAATTGGCGGGTTTTGTCGCGTGTGTAAAGTTGAAATTTTTCTCCCGGCTGTGGTACAGTAAAAAAGGACTACAAGGGGTTAATTTTTTGTAACCTTTTTAAAGACATAAGGATTTACCGGACAACTTGATTATTTCACACTAACGCAAATAGAAAAATAGATGCTCCAGCATATATAAAAGGGGACGTAATAACAAAGCTTGACCGCTCTTTGCAGTGGGAATGGGCGGACTGAAAGGGAGAGTTTCATGAAGGGATTTAAATTCATGCGCCAGGTGGGGAAGCTGCGAGACGAGGACGCGCGTTCCGTAGAACCCGGTGCAGCAAGTCAACAGGGCAGCGATGCCGCTAGCGATACTGATGTCTTTCGTCAAGAAACCAAACCCCGGAGATTACGGCGCTCCTGGATTGCTGCTTCCGCTGGTCTGGTGCTGCTGGGTGCCTTTCTGGTCGGAGCCGAGAAGAGGTATGTGGCCGCCAATACGGTAACTTATTACAAGGTTCTGGTGAAGGGCAAGGAAATCGGCAGGATTAGCCAGGAGGCCGAGCTGGATCAGCTGTTTGAACAGAAACGGCAGGAGTACCAAGTGAAATATCCTGAGTCGGTGATGGTACTGCAAACGGACGGGATTACAACAGAAGCGGAAAGGGCCTTTAAACCCCAGATTGACAGCAGTAAAACACTGGATAAGCTGGACGGTATGCTCAAGGCTTATGCTGTAGGCGTGCAATTAACGGTGGACGGCGAGGTGCTTGGAACCGTAAAGGACCAGGAGACTGCAGCAGCGGTATTAAAGGGTGTGAAGAAGCATTATCTGCCGCAGGCCGAAGCTTCCACAGGAGTCCAGCTCAAGAAAACGGCTGCAAGTTCAGCCAAGGCATCGAACACAGGCACTGACACCGTAGAGTCGGCTGCGATCCGCGAGCAAGTGTCCATTGTGCCGGTCAAAGCCGATCCGAACAAGCTATTAAGTGTAGATGAAGCGGTCAAGGCGCTTACAGAAGGTAAAGAAGAGCCGTTGACGTACACAGTTCAGGAAGGCGATACAATCTCGGGAATCGCTAAGCTGTACGATACGACACAGGCAGAGATTTTCAAAAACAATCCAACGGTTAAAGAATTGACCCTGCAGATTGGTGATACTCTGCAATTGACAGTACCGCAGCCCGCCCTTACGGTTGTTACCGTGGAGCAGGTGGCGGAACAGGTGGTGACCGAACCGGAAGTGATTGTCCGCACCAGCGATCAGCTCACCGCAGGCAAGAGCAAAGTGGTCCGTCCCGGACAGACCGGTCTCAAAACCATGCAATACCGCTTAACCAAAGAAAATGGTCAGGTCGTCAAGGAAGAATGGCTGGGACAGACTGTGGTGCAAGCATCACTGCCGGAAGTGGTATACCGGGGAACGAAGGTGGTCGGAGAAGGTACAGGGATGTTCGCCTGGCCGGTCAGCGGGGCGACGATTTCCAGCAGCTACGGCGAACGTTGGGGCCGCGTACATAAGGGCGTCGATCTGGTATCCGGCAACCGTACAATCCAAGCAGCCGATGCCGGGACGGTCAGCTTTGCTGGCGTTCAGAACGGGTACGGCAACGTAGTTATTGTGGATCATCATAACGGATATATCACGTATTATGGGCATCTCAGCAGAATTTCGGTCTCCCGGGGACAAAGGCTTGAGCAGGGTGCACCCATCGGAATCATGGGCAGCACCGGACGTTCAACCGGAACGCATCTGCATTTTGAAATCCGCAAAAACGGGACAGCAATCAATCCTATGAAGTATTTGCAATAATTCATATCTTAAGCTCAGGGCCGTCCGGATGATTTCGGGCGGCTTTTAAATTGACAAGAATGCGCATCGTAGGATGTGACGCCAGGACAGGTATGTTAAAATAGGAGAATCAATGCTAAGTATGGTTAGAAAGGTGAAGCGGAGCATATGCAGATGGGGACGATTCTGGTAGTTGACGATGAACAGCCTATTGCTGATATATTGAAATTCAATTTGGAAAAAGAGGGCTATGAGGTCATCTGTGCCTTTGACGGCAACAGTGCAGTAGAGCTGGCATTGTCCAAACGGCCCGACCTGATGCTGCTCGATCTCATGCTTCCCGGCAAGGACGGCATGGATGTCTGCCGTGAGGTGCGTTCAGCGCATCTGGATATCCCGATTATTATGCTCACCGCCAAAGACGGGGAAATTGACAAGGTACTGGGACTGGAGCTTGGCGCAGATGATTATGTGACCAAGCCGTTCAGCACGCGGGAGCTGCTGGCCAGAGTCAAAGCCCAAATGCGGCGCCAGCATAAGCCGGCTCCCTCGGAAGCTCTCAGTGAACCGCTGGAAAGCAAGCAGGGGATACACCATTTCGGCCTTTTTGTGGATACCGATATGTATATGGTCTACAAGGAAGGCGAAGCGCTCGATCTGACACACCGCGAGTATGAGCTGCTCTATTATATGATTCGCCACGCCGGCAAGGTAATGACCCGGGAGCATTTGCTGCAGGCCGTATGGGGCTTCGAGTATTTCGGGGATGTGCGGACCGTCGATGTGACGATTCGCCGTCTGAGAGAGAAGATTGAGGAGAATCCCAGCAAACCGGAGTATATTTTTACCCGGCGCGGACTTGGTTATTTGATGCATAGCCCCAAAAGCGGAGGGCTGTGATGAAGGGACTGTCCTTTTTCCGGACGATACAGGCCAAGCTTATTATTATTTATGTGCTGCTGATTCTGATTGCCATGCAGCTGATCGGTGTGTATTTTGTCAGCTCGATGAAGAATTCACTAACCGATAATTTCACCAAGGATCTGAAGGCACGGGCGGAGATGCTGTCCATTCTGACCGCCGACAAGTTCGGCAGCGAAGCGGGAACGGCAGATGAAGAGACGGCTGTGGAGAGTCTGCGCGGAATGGTCAACAATCTGTATATCAATGGCGCCGAAATTCAGGTGCTGGATGCAAGCGGCAAGATTATTACCACTTCGGTGCCTTCGCAAAATGATTATGTGGGCCAGCGCAATACCCAGACGGTAGTCAGCCGTGCCCTGCAGGGAATCAGCGATAATGAGGAATATATTATTGCGGATGATAATGTGCGTAAGAAGGTGGTCGCCAAGCCGGTGCTTTCCGGTGACAAAGTTGTTGGGGCCATCTATATTGCTGCTGATATGAAGGATCTGTATGCCACCATTAGCCGGATCAACAGTGTATTTCTCTCCGGACTGCTGCTGGCGCTGGCCCTGACAGCCGTTCTTGGTGTTATTCTGGCGCATACGATTACCCATCCGATTAAGGAAATGACCCGGCACGCCACCGCGGTGGCCGAAGGACGCTACAACCGCAAGATGCCGGTGTTCGGCAATGATGAGATTGGCCAGCTAAGCCAGGCCTTTAATTATATGACAGGCAGACTGCGGGAAGCTCTATCCCAGAATGAAGAGGAGAAGGAGAAGCTGGCCTCCATCCTCGCCAATATGAGTGACGGCGTCGTTGCCACGGATGAGAGCGGCGGAGTGATTCTGATGAATACCCGGGCGGCGCATATGCTCGGCTCGGAAGGTCCGCTTCCCGAAGGCGCTCCCTTGGATGAGCTGCTGGGTCTGGATCATGAGCAATCCGGCTCGCTTGCCCAGGGCAATGCCCAGTCTGCCATGCTTCATCTCTCACCCATGGGCGGTGAAGATCCCAAGATTGTGCGGGTGACCTTCACGCCGATTCACCGCCGGGAAGGCGGAGGGATCGCGGGGACGATTGCGGTTCTGCAGGATGTTACTGAGCAGGAGAATCTGGAGGAGTCCCGCCGCGAGTTCGTGGCGAATGTGTCCCATGAGCTGCGGACGCCGCTGACGACCATCAAAAGCTATGCCGAAGCTCTGGATGACGGCGCGCTTGAAGACCCGCAGCTTGCTGTACGGTTCGTTGGCGTCATTCGCAATGAGACCGAGCGCATGATCCGTCTTGTGACGGATCTGCTGCATCTCTCACGCCTGGATTCGAAGGAATCCAGCCTGCGCATTCAGCAGACGGATATCTCCGAAATGCTGGAGGATGTGGCCGACCGCTTCTCTTTTCAAATCCGCCAGAAGCGGATTCATATTAGCACCAGAGTCCGTGAGGATGTGGCGAATGCCTGGCTTGACCGGGATCAAATCGACCAGGTACTGGGCAATCTCGTTTCCAATGCGCTGAAGTATACGCCGGAAGGCGGGATGATCCAATTGGAGGCCCTGAAGAATGAAGAGGGGATGCTGGCGATTTCTGTCCGGGATTCTGGTATAGGAATTCCCAAGAAGGATATCGAACGGATCTTTGAGCGGTTTTACCGGGTGGACAAAGCCCGCTCCCGCAATATGGGGGGCACGGGTCTTGGACTGTCCATTGCCCGGGAAATTGTCAAAGCGCATGGCGGCTCCATATCGCTGCAATCCGAATTGAATGAGGGCTCACTCGTTACCTTTACCTTGCCTTTGAAGCAGGAAGGAGGGAGTGCGTCATGAAAGAAAAAGTAAAATCCTGGATTCTCGCGCTGCTTGTATTTGGAAGTCTTGTAGAGAGCTATTACCTGATTTACCGGCTGCCGGGCAGTGATTCTGCGGTCATGTCGGAAAATTTGTATGTAAAGACTGACAATATGGGGCCGGAAGAAAAGGTAGAGAACCTGCTATACCCCGACAAAATGATTATTCATATGGGGCAGAGCAAGCATACCCTTTTCTATCCTAATACTACCTTTTATAATCTTATCCTCAACCGCCTAAAAGGCCGGAGCTTTGAGAGTTTCCAACGGCGGTCGGTGCAGGACTTCGACTGGAACAAAATCCGGAATGAAAATCCGGGCATTGAGCTGTCGTTCGGCGCAGGCATTCCCGTAACCCTGCTGCAGCGTGTAATGCAGCTGTCGCCGGATTCGCTGTTTGAAGGGGAGAGTATTGACCGGATCTGGATTTACAATATCAAGAATGATTCCAAAGCGCATGCTGTCTTCTTCAGTACCAGGGGCGATATCGTCTATGAAGCGGCCAAGGCCGATCTCACGGTGCAGGATGTGCAGCAGCATGTGGACTTCGGCAGCGACCTGACGAACTACAAGGCAGTGAACGGCGACTATTATGTGCCGGCAGCGAAGGTATCCATGGTTGAAGTTGAAATGCCGCTCGGCATGTATACGATTCAGCAGATGCAGAGCAATCTCTTTTTTGATGCGGGAAGTACCCGCTATATTCCGGAAAAAGACGGCTCCGAGATTTATACGGACAGCAAACGCAGTCTCCAGGTGGACCAAGAGCAGAACTGGATGAGCTACAGCGATCCGGCTGCTCTTCCAGCCGGAGAGAGTACACCGGCCAAGGATGCGCTGGAGGCCGTCGATTTTGTCAATGAGCACGGGGGCTGGAATGGAACCTACCGGCTGGCGGCAACGGAAGAAGGCAGGCAGGAGCGCAAAGTCTCATTCCAGCAGTTCTACGGCTCTTCACCTTATGGCTCCTATCCGATTATCAGCCAGCCGCAGCTGCAGTATGGGGTAATTAATCTGGAACTGCAGCAGGGAACTGTATCCTCCTATGAGCGTTCTCTGATGTTTGTAGATGAGAGCAAAGCGGTTAAGAGGATTGTGGACCTGTCGTTTGGCGAGAGGCTGGAGAACCAGTTGGCGCGGCTCAGTCAGGCATCAGTGGTGAAGGAGCTTACTCCAGCCTATGTTCCCGAAGTACAGGGAGAGAAGCTTCGGCTAATTCCGGTATGGCGGGTCACGCTTAATGACGGCACGGTGCTCACGCTGAATTAGGAGCCCTGAAGTTTAGCTTGTATAGTTACACAAACTTAGAGGAGGACAAGGGATGGACTGGGGAAGAGCAAAAAATGTGCTGATATACGCCTTTCTGGTGCTGAATCTGCTGCTGTGCTACCAGCTCTGGATTGATCTGCGGGACCAGGCCAGCGCCAACCTTGATTTCACCTCCTTGTCCCAGGACACGCAAGCTGTCATGGAACAGAAAGACATCCGGGTTCTGTGTCCCATCCCGGCCGCTACACCGCAGCTGCCGGACATTACGTACCATTACTCCGGTGAGGAGCAGAACGAACCACCTGTGGAGCTTAAGGAGCCGGTTGACAGCAAGCTGATCTATTCTTCATTTACCGAGCTTAGCACTGCACTGCAGGGACAAATCCCGGACATCGCCAATTACCGCTTTGATTCACAGGAAAGCGAGGTCGGCAAATTTGTACTTCATCCGCTGGTGGACAAAAAGTGGTCGCTGTTCAGGGTTAAGCTGGAGCTGATTAACAGTGATCAAAAAATAATCGCCTACCGCTGGCCGAAGATTAAGATTGGGGCCGGCAGCAGTGATAATGTGCAGAAGGTGCTTCCGGCATCCCAGGCGCTCAGCAGTCTGATTGAGAAATATTTTCCGGAAAATTCAGTGGTGAAGGAGATTGAGCTCGGATATTACGGTGAACTGTTCAATTCCGAAAGCCAGGTAGCTTCGCCCATGTGGCGGTTTATGCTGGAGAATGGCAATGCCTACTACGTAGATGCCATAAGTGCGGACATTATCAGTCCCAAGACAACAGAGTAGAAGGAGCAGGAGAGAGAAATGGGAATATCATTTACAGTGCTGTCCAGCGGTTCTACCGGGAACGTGACGGTGGTGCGCAACGGCGAAACGACGTTAATGATCGACGCAGGCCTCAGTGCGAAGCGGATTGATGAGCTGCTGGCCATGCGCGAGCTGACCGGACAGGATATCGATGGAATTCTGGTTACGCATGAGCATTCGGATCATATTAAGGGACTTGGGGCGATGGCGCGCAAATATGATCTTCCGATCTATGCCAACACGAATACCTGGGGGGCGATAGAGAAGGGGATCGGCAATATTGCCGAGCAGAACCGGGTTGTTCTGGAGACGGGACAGTATAGGGATTTCGGCAGTCTGCGGGTAGAGTCGTTCGCGATCTCGCATGATGCGGCTGAGCCGGTGGGGTATAACTTTTATGATGGCAAAGAGAAGCTGTGTGTGGCGACAGATCTGGGATATGTCAGCGACAAAGTGCGTACGGCGATCTCGGATGCCGATGTTCTTGTGCTTGAAGCCAATCATGATATCGAAATGCTGAGAATGGGACGTTATCCCTGGAACACGAAGCGGCGGATTCTGGGCGATCTGGGCCATCTGTCCAATGAGGCGGCTGGCGCGGCGCTGAGTGAAATCCTTACAGGGCGGACCAAACGCACGTATCTGGCACACCTGAGCCGGGACCACAATATGATGGACTTGGCCAAAATGTCTGTGCGCGGAGCGATGGAAGACCGAGGCTGTTTTTTCAAAGACAGCGAGTTCAGGCTCTGCGATACCTACTATGACCGGCCTACGCCATGGGATAAGGTGAGTCAGTCATAAGCTGGTCCATTTCCGTAATCTTGCCTTCCAGCTCCTGTCGTGAGAAGAACCCCTTGTCAATCAGCAGCTCGATGATGGCGCTCTGGACAAGAATGAGATGATAGTGCTCATCCTTAAGATCCCCCAGCTTGCCGATAAATTGCACCAGATCCATACTGGTCGAAAAAGATTCCATTAGTACTCCTCCTTAAGCTGTAAAAAGAATCAAAGCATGAAATAATTTACATGGATTTTACATCAGAAAAAATACGGTACGACATCTGTGTGTGATACAATCAAATAGTAAGAATGAGGTAGGTGTTCAGCTCCCTCGCTTCTATTATTGTAGTCTTTTAGGCTGCAAAATATTCCTGAAAAACAGTAATAGCAAATCGCTAGGTTGCAAGAGTCGAAGGACAGATGTGTGCTCTACCCCTGTAATTATTGGTGAATAAATAAGCTGAAACCTTTTAGCGCTTCCTGGAGTCTAAGAGAAGATGAGGTTAACTCGGGCGTGGTTGCTTGGCGTTCAGGTCTTGAATGCAGTAGCAATAGAGGGGAGAGGATGTAACGGTGGGACTGTTTGATGATGATTTCTATTCCACGAAAGTATCACGGCGCAGAAGCAAAATGCATGAAGCCTCAAACGGATCGGGCGGGCATAAATGGCCGCGCAGATCGCGGAGGGGTCTGGCAACATGGCAGGTAGCGATAATCTGTTCTGTAGTCAGTGCAGTGACGGCGGTGCTTCTGTTCAGTCTGGTGACAGGACAGCTGACCCATGAAAAAGCCGAATCACCGGCGGTAATCGGTAAGGTTGCTGCGAGCAGCGGTGATCCCTATGACCGGATTATTCAGGCTGCCGCTCTGGTACGCCCTGCGGTAGTAAGTATTATTAATCATAAGGAAGATAACAAGGAACTTAATATTCTCGATGAATCGGCACTCGGATCGGGAGTTATCTATAAAAAGGACGACGGCAAGGCATTTATCATTACGAACAACCATGTCATTGAAGGCGCCGGCAAGCTGGAAGTGGTTACGGTTGACGGGGAGACCCGCAAGGCAACCCTTGTCGGGGCGGATAAAGTCAGCGATATTGCAGTGCTCTCCATTGATGCGGAAGGCATTAAAACGGTTGCCCAGATCGGTGATTCTTCCAAGCTCCGGCTGGGAGAGACCGTCATTGCCATCGGCAATCCCCTGGGGCTGGGGGATACGCTGACCTCAGGAATCGTCAGTTATACGGAACGGACGATTCCGGTATCCTTGAATCAGGATGGTGTATATGACTGGGAGCAGGAGGTCATTCAGACGGACGCTGCGATTAACGAAGGTAACAGCGGAGGCGCGCTGGTCGATCTGAACGGCAAGGTGATCGGTATTAATACCATGAAGATTTCCGACACGGGCGTGGAAGGGCTGGGTTTCGCAATTCCGGCCAATCATGTGATGGAAACGGCGGATGAGCTGGCAGCCAATGGCAAAATCGCCCGCTCCTACTTAGGCGTCTATTCGGTTGATCTGAATAATCCTTATGTGCCGCTGGCGGAGGATCAACGCAAGGAGCTGAACCTGCCGACCAGTGTAAAGGACGGAGTCGTTGTACTGGATGCGGTTGGACCAGCGAAGGTTGCCGGCTTACAGTTCAATGATGTAATTACAAAATTCGATAACCAGTCCATTACCTCTACGCTCTCCTTGCGCAAGTATCTCTATGATCACACCAAGATCGGGGATGAGCTCAAGATTACCTTTTACCGTAATGGAGAATTGAAGCAGGTCACGGTAAAACTTCTTGAGAAGCCGGAGGAATAAAAGCGGGCCGGACAGTATATAATAAAAAAGCAGTCACAAGAAGGAAGCGGTTAGGCCGTCCTTATCACTTAGGATTATTTAAGGACGGCACCCGTTTCTAAGTTGTGAATATGGGGTAAATAATAATACAAAGATTAAATAATTAAATGTATTTAGTGCACTGGCAGCCCTTACATTGGAAAGTTAACCTAATAAGTGAAAAAACGGAGATATTCGGATATGACTGCTTGCCTTTGTTATTGAGGTGTGGTAACATGAACTTAATCATACAATTGATACCTAATTCTCGTATTGAAAAGGGCTGTCAAATGGAGTACAACCTTTTTCAATGTGTGAATTTTTTCTTTGTTTGAAGATAAAAAGAACATATTAATTTAAATTTGTGGAGGTAACACACATGCAAACAGGTACAGTTAAATGGTTCAACGCAGAAAAAGGATTCGGTTTCATCGAAGTTGAAGGCGGAAGCGACGTATTCGTTCACTTCAGCGCTATTACTGGCGACGGCTTCAAAACTTTGGACGAAGGCCAACGTGTTGAATTCAACGTTGTTCAAGGCAACCGTGGACCACAAGCCGAAAACGTTGTAAAACTGTAATAATAGAAGATACCGTCCCCGCTTGTGAGAGTTGGGACGGTCTTTTTACAATATAAGGAATGATATGCTATATGCAACAAAGGTCCTTATATTACCCGTGAAACGGTTGCCGTCCTTACTACCAAGGACGGCAATGTCGTTTCTACTTGTCTGGATTCTCTGGCTTGTGACATAAAGGAAGGGAGGAACGGCAATGAACTACCGGAAGAAACCTTTGGAGGAAGTACCGGAAGAAAATACCGCAATTTGGGCCTGTACCAACGATGGATGTAATGGATGGATGAGGGATAATTTCGCATTTGAACATGCGCCTTCTTGCCGTCTCTGTCACTCCCCCATGGAGCGCAGTATGAAGATGCTGCCGCAGCTGCTCAATTCCAATGGCGATCTGAAATCGCTGAAGAAGGGTATTTCCATTACGTGACCAATGCCTTTATGAGTCAAGACGTCTATAGAATAATGAACACATCCAAGACGGTTAAAACCGTCTTATTTTTTTTGCTTTCTTGAGGTAATATTGTGATATTTGTCACAAATTTATTGAATTCTAAGCTCAAATACGGTGTATAATGTGATAAATATCACACTTTGTCCTTTGGATTTTTGACAGAATAGACATATCGAATGGGGAGAAGGAAGGGGAGAAATATGGATACAGTGATGCTGTCGCGTATACAATTTGCGTCGACGACAATTTTTCATTATTTCTTTGTACCGGTATCAATTGGACTCGCGCTCTTGATTGCAATCATGGAGACGATGTATGTCAGAAAAGGCAATGATGAGTACAAAAGAATGGCGCAGTTCTGGGGAAAGCTTTTCCTGATTAACTTCGCTGTGGGCGTAGTGACAGGAATTTTGCAGGAGTTTCAGTTCGGGATGAACTGGTCGGACTACTCGCGTTTTGTCGGTGACGTCTTTGGGGCTCCGCTGGCGATTGAAGCGCTGCTTGCCTTCTTTCTGGAGTCTACATTTATTGGAATCTGGATTTTTGGCTGGGATAAGGTATCCAAACGCATTCACCTGCTCTCGATCTGGCTGGTAGCGCTCGGAACCATGCTGTCGGCTTTCTGGATTCTGCTGGCCAATTCGTTCATGCAGCATCCGGTAGGATTTGCAGTCAATAATGGACGTGCGGAAATGAATGATATCTGGGCACTCGTTACGAACGGACAATTGCTGGTCGAGTTCCCGCATACGGTACTTGCCGCTTACGCTACAGGCGCTTTCCTGGTTACCGGCATCAGTGCTTATAAACTGCTGAAGAAACAGGATGTTTCCTTTTTCCGCAAATCGTTTGAGATTGCAGCCATTGTCGGCATCATTTCCTCGTTTGGCGTAGCCATTGCGGGTCATGCCCAGGCGCAGTATCTGGTAGATACTCAACCGATGAAGATGGCTGCTTCCGAAGGACTATGGGATGACAGCGGCGACCCGGCAGCTTGGACGGTTGTTGCAAACATTGACCCTGATAATAAAATAAGTACCCATGAAGTGAAAATTCCATATATGCTGAGCTTTCTCTCCTACAGTAAGTTTTCGGGATCTGTTAAAGGAATGAATACGCTGCAGGCTGAATATGAACAAGCATACGGTCCTGGGGATTATATTCCACCAGTCCGCACAACCTTCTGGAGTTTCCGGATCATGGTTGCTGCAGGCTCGCTGATGATTCTGTTGGGGGTATATGCTATTTACCTGATGTGGCGCAAGAAAATGGAACGCCCGAATACCTGGTTCATGCGCTTTATGTTCTGGGGTCTGCTGCTTCCGCCGATTGCCAATACGTCGGGCTGGATTATGACAGAGATGGGGCGTCAGCCATGGACGGTATTTGGATTAATGACCACAGAGGATAGTGTATCTCCTAATATTACGAGCGGACAGGTACTGTTCTCGGTGATTTCTTTTACAGCAATCTATGCAATCCTTGGTTTAGTGCTGGTTGGCTTGTTCATCAAGGTGATCAAAAAAGGTCCTTACGCCATGGATAACGATCACGGCGAATCCCATGATCCGTATAACAAGGAGGGATCCCATGCTTTCTCTTAATGAATTATGGTTTGTGCTGATTGCTGTGCTGTTTGTCGGTTTCTTCTTCCTTGAAGGCTTTGACTTCGGAGTAGGGATGGAAACTCAGATTCTGGCCAAGAATGATACAGAGCGCCGGGTGCTGATTAATTCGATCGGGCCGTTCTGGGATGCTAATGAAGTATGGCTGATTACAGGCGCCGGGGCGATGTTTGCTGCCTTCCCGCACTGGTATGCCACGCTTTTCAGCGGATTCTATATTCCTTTTGTATTCGCGCTGCTGGCACTGATTGCCCGGGGTGTGGCCTTTGAATTCAGGGGCAAAAGAGATTCGCTGGCCTGGCAGAAAACTTGGGATGTCTGTATTTTCTTAGGCAGCTTCCTGCCGCCGTTCCTGCTTGCTGTAGTGTTCGCCAGCTTCATCAAAGGGCTGCCGATCGACGGGGATATGCAGATGTATGCCGGTTTCTTCGATGTTGTGAATGTTTACACTGTAGTTGCCGGGATTACTGTAGTGATGCTCTGCCTCGTACACGGCCTGATGTTCACTACGCTTCGTACGCTGGGCGATTTGCAGGAACGGGCGCGCAAGCTGGCGCAGAAGCTGCTGTTCCCGCTGGCTGCGCTGCTGCTCGCTTTTGTGATTATGACGTATTATATGACGGATATATTTGAACAACGCGGGGGGCTGCTGCTCGCCATCGTTATTCTTGGCATTGCCGCTTACGTGCTGTCCGGCTACTTCATGAGCAAGAAGAGAGACGGGCTGGCCTTCGGAATGACCGGTGCAGTCATGGCCTTGTCGGTGGTTTCTATCTTTGTCGGACTGTTCCCGCGGGTGATGATCAGCTCGCTGGACCAAGCCTTTAACCTGACGATTACGAATGCCGCTTCCGGCCATTATTCGCTGAAGGTGATGACGATTGTGGCGCTGTCGCTGCTGCCGTTCGTGCTGGGTTATCAGATCTGGAGCTATTTCGTCTTCCATAAACGGGTTCACGAGAAGGAGCATCTTGAATACTAATGGATAAAAATTTGCTTCGGTACAAAGGAGTTAAGCCGGTCTTTCTGATCGTCGGCTTCCTTACCCTGGTGCAAAGCCTGTCCATTCTTCTGCTGGCCAAATCACTGGCAGAAGTGGTCTCTGCGCTGTTTGCGGGAGAACCGCTGAAGGAACAAGTGGCGAAATTGCTCTTGTTCCTTCTTGCGTTTCTGGTGCGCCATGCCAGCGCCATGCTGATGAGCCGTGTGTCGTACCGCTTCGCGGAAGCAACCGGCAGCAGCATGAGGAGACAAATGATGGACAAGCTGTTTCAGCTGGGGCCAAGGCTGGCAGGCAACCGGGGAACCGGCGATCTGGTCACGCTTGTGCTTGAAGGAGTCACGAAGTTCCGGACCTATCTGGAGCTGATTATCCCCCGGATGGTGGGGATGGCGGTTACACCGGCGCTGCTGCTGGTATATGTCTACAGCCAGGATACTTCAAGCGGGGTTATCCTTACCTTGACGATGCCGATCATTATTGTCTTTATGATTCTAATCGGAATGACAGCCCGCAAGCAGATGGACCGTCAATTGAAGTCCTACCGCACTCTGTCCAATCATTTTGTGGATTCGCTGCGCGGTCTGGAAACGCTGAAGTTTCTCGGGCGCAGCCGCAGTCACAGCGAGAGTATTGCTGCGGTCAGTGACCGCTACCGCTCGGCGACAATGCGTACGCTGCGCGTGGCTTTTCTGTCATCGTTCGCGATGGACTTCTTCACAATGCTGTCTGTGGCTTCAGTAGCCGTAAGCCTGGGGCTCCGATTGGTGAATGAACAGATGACCCTGGTCACCGGACTAACGATTCTGATCCTGGCCCCGGAATACTTCCTGCCGGTGCGGTTGGTTGGCGCGGACTTCCATGCGACCCTTGACGGCAAGGAAGCGGGAGAAGCGATGAAGAGTATTATTGACCGGGAGACGGTGGAGGCCAAGCTGCTGAATGTTGCTGAAGATGCGGCAACAGCAAAAGCTACAGCCAAAACTGCGGTATTCACTTGGCAGAAGGATAGCGTGCTTGCCCTTCATCAGGTCGGCATAAAATATGAAGCAGACGGAATCGCCTCACTCTCCGGTGTGGATCTGGAGTTTAGAGGAAACGCCAAGATTGGAATTATCGGTGAGAGCGGTGCCGGGAAGTCTACGCTGGTGGATATTCTTGGCGGGTTCCTGCATCCTACATCCGGCACGATTGAGGTGAATGGCAACAGGGTCACCGCGCTTGCAGATGAGGAATGGCGCCGGCAGACCTCTTATATTCCGCAGCGCCCTTATATTTTCAGCGGTACGCTTGCGGAGAATGTACGCTTTTATTACCCTGAAGCCACAACTGAAGCGGTTGCCGGAGTGGTCGCCGCTGCAGGCTTATCCAAGCTGGTGGCAGCACTCCCGGGCGGGTTGGACGAGATGATTGGCGGCGGCGGACGTTCACTCAGCGGGGGGCAGGAGCAGCGCGTAGCGCTGGCCCGCGCACTGCTGAGCAGCCGCCCGGTCATGCTGCTGGATGAGCCGACCGCTCATTTGGATATCGAGACGGAGTACGAGCTGAAGAAAACGATGCTGCCGCTTTTTGAGGGGAAGCTGGTATTTCTGGCTACCCACCGGCTGCACTGGATGACCGATATGGATCTTATTGTCGTCATGCAGCAGGGGCAAGTGGCTGAGGTCGGCACACACCAAGAGCTTGTAGCCCGCAAGGGTGCCTATTATGAGCTTATTCAAAGTCAATTGGAGGGAATCCATTGAAACGTGAAGGATGGTTTGCTCCCTATTTCAACTCTTATTTCTGGCGGTTTATGCTCATTATTGTCCTGGGCGCGCTGACTATTTTCTCCGCCTCTTCCCTGATGTACACCTCGGGGTTCCTGATCTCCAAGGCTTCCATACCGCCGGAAAATATCCTGATGATCTATGTGCCGATTGTCGGCGTGCGCACCTTCGGGACCAGCCGGGCGGTGATCCACTATGTGGAACGGCTTGTTTCACATGATACGATTCTGCGGATTCTCTCGAAGATGCGTATCCGGCTGTACAATATTCTCGAGCCGCAGGCGCTGTTCCTGTCTTCGCGCTTCCGTACCGGGGATATTCTCGGTATGCTCGCTGACGATATTGAATATTTGCAGAATGTGTACCTGCGTACCGTATTTCCGAGTATTATCGCGCTTTTGATCTATGCTGCCGCAATTATTTCGCTGGGCACGTTCGATGTGGCTTTTGCGCTGCTGATGGGACTCTACATGCTGGTGCTTGTAGTTGTCCTTCCGCTGATCTCCCTGCTGCTGACGCAGTCCCGGCAGCGGATGGTGAAGCAGGAGCGCAACCGGCTCTATCAAAAGCTGACAGACGCCGTGCTGGGCATGGGCGATTGGGTCATCAGCGGACGGCAGAGCCAGTTCGTAGCCAGCTATGAAGCGGACGAGAGACTGGTCGCCCGCACAGACGGAGCCCTCCGCAGATGGGCGCGCGCCCGGATGTTTATCGGGCAGGCTGTTGTGGGGGTTGCCGTCGTATCGATCATCTGCTGGGCTGCTGGAGAGTATCAGAGCGGTGCCATCGCCGGAACGCTGATTGCGGCGTTCGTGCTGGTAGTGTTCCCGGTGGCGGATGCCTTCCTGCCGGTCTCGGAGGCGGTAGAGAAGATTCCGCAGTACCGCAATTCGCTGGAGCGTCTGAACGGTGTGGAAGAAGCGAAAGGGGCCACGCCGGGAGCCGAGGCAGCAGCGAGAAATGCGGAGACCGCAGCTCTTGCAAAGGCTGCTGCCGGGAAGATCGAGGCAACCCGGCAGGCGCATATCCAGTTGAAAAACACAGGATACCGCTATGCCTCCGGGGAGGACTGGTCCATTCAGGACCTGAATCTTGATATCCCGCAGGGACGGAAGATTGCCATCATCGGCCGGAGCGGAGCGGGCAAGTCCACGCTGTTGAAGGTGATCCAGGGAGTGCTTACTCCTTCTGTAGGGTCTGCTGTTATTAATGGCATCGATGCTTCTGCCTATGGGGAGAACATCCCCAAGCTGATTGCCGTCCTTAACCAGAGCCCGCATCTGTTCGACACAACAGTGGCGAACAATATCCGGCTGGGCAAGCCGGATGCTTCAGATGAAGAGGTTAAGCAAGCCGGAAAGCTGGCTCAATTGGATGATCTGATCTCCTCGCTGCCTGAAGGTTACGATACACCGGTGCGTGAGGCCGGACAACGTTTCTCCGGCGGGGAACGCCAGCGGATTGCCCTGGCGCGCATACTGCTGCAGAATACTCCAGCCGTAGTTCTGGATGAGCCTACCGTCGGCCTTGATCCGCGCACAGAGCGCGAGCTGCTGGCAACGATGTTCTCCGCAATGGCAGATAAAACGCTGATCTGGGTAACGCATCATCTGGTAGGTGCGGAGCAGATGGACGAGGTGATTTTCATGGAGAATGGAATCGTGGAGATGCGCGGCACCCATGCTGAGCTGCTGGAACGTGAAGCCCGTTACCGCAGACTGTATGAGCTGGACCGTCCGGCGGAGTTCCTTGCGAAGCAGGCGGGGAAATAGAACAGTATTGTACATTTTAAAGAGGCTCCTTCCACCTGATTTGGGTGGAGGGGGCCTTTTAAACTGAGCATCTCTCACGTTTCTTCCCTGCGGAGTATAATTGTTTATATCTATTATTTCCCTAACCGTTCACAATAATAGGCGTGATAGAATTGGATGAATTACTGTACATAACCAAAGATGAGGTGGAAGCATGTGAACTCTGGCTGAGAAATAAGATAAGCTCACAATCCCGGTGTCTCAGATGAGGAGAGATCAGAAATATGGAATTAACGTGGGAGCTGGACAGCCTGTACCCGTCTTTTCAGTCGGAGAAATACCGGCAGGACCGTAAGCTGCTGGCAGAATATGCGGAGCATTTAAACCAGTGGGTGGCGGGACACTTGCAGAACCGAACGCAGAACGGGAAGAACCCGGCACAAGCAATCGAGCAATTTTTAAAGCAATATAATGCCTACAAAAGTGTCTACCTCTGCCTATTCAGCTATGCGGAGCTAAGGTTCAGCATGGATAGAAGCGATGCGGAAGCGATGAACAGGATGGATGAGCTGGAAGACGCCGCAGCGGTAGCGGGAGAGGCCCATGCAGGCTTCAGCAAATGGCTGGCAGGTATAACAGATCTGAAGGCGGTTATAGCTTCGTCCGCATATCTTGCCGGACATGAGTTCTATCTGTACGGCCTGCAGCGGCAGTCAGAGCATTTGCTTGGCGAAGAGGCAGAATCGGTCATTGCCCGTATGCAGAGCACCGGTTCCAAAGCCTGGGAGAGGCTGTATATGCGGACACTGTCCATGCTTCGAATGGATGTCCAAATCGGTGGACAAGCCCGGAGCTTGTCGCTGGCTGAACTGCGGAATCTGGCCTATGACGGAGACGCATGGGTAAGAAAAGCTGCTTATGAGGCAGAGCACGAAGCATGCCGGAGTGTGGAGGAACAGAGCGCCGCGTGTCTGAATTCCGTAAGCGGAGAAGCGCTTGCGGTCTATGAGCTGAGAGGGTATGCATCACCGCTGCATAAAGTGTTGAAGGCATCCAGAATGAACGAGAAGACGCTTGAAGTGATGCTGGAAGCCATAGAGGAGAGTCTGCCGTTCTTCCATCAATATTATATGAAAAAAGCAGCGCTGCTCGGCCATTCCGGACCGCTGCCGTTTTATGATGTTTTTGCCCCATTAGCTGAAGAGGGCCCCGCTAAAATCACCTACCCGGCAGCGAGGGATGTGATCGTCTCCGGCTTCAGCGCGTTCAGCCCGGAGCTGGGCGAATTCGCCCGCAAAGTATTTCGGCAGCGCTGGATTGATGCCGAGCCGAGGGCGGACAAGGGTAATTTTGGCATGTGCGTCGATATCTTTCCGATGGGCGAGAGCCGGATCATCACCAGCTTCAACGGGAATTATATCGATGTCAGTGTGCTGGCTCACGAGATCGGGCATGCCTATCACAGCAGCTGCCTTGCTGGTGAGACTATGGTGAATACGGACTATCCGATACCGGTTACCGAGACGGCGTCGATTTTTTGCGAAAATCTCATTCATGAGGAACTGCTGAACATGGCAGCCGAGAGCGAGACCCTGGCCATACGGGAACGGAGCCTGTCTGACGCGGGTTATTACATTGTGGATTTCTATGCCCGCTACTTATTCGAGAGCCGGCTGTATGAACGAAGACCATCCGGTCCTCTGTCCGCACAGGAACTGAATGGCATGATGCATGAATCGATGGCAGCAGCATATGGCGGCAGCGTGGCCCCTGCTACTATTCATCCTTACCAGTGGATCAGCAAAGCCGGATATTATATGGCAGGCAATGAATTTCTGAACTTTCCCTATTCATTCGGACTGCTGTTCTCCAAGGGACTATACGCGCAGTATAAGAAGCGGGGCGGAGATTTCGCTGAACGTTACCGGTCTTTTCTGGCAGCTACCGGCAAAAATACCATCGCGGATGCCGCTAGGCTGATGGATATCGATGTGAATTCGCCACAGTTCTGGCGCGAGGCGCTAGCGTTGATTGCGGAAGACATTCAGGAGTTTGTGGAGAGTGTGTAAACTCGGCTGAGGGAGTTCCTTTTTGCGGGGAAGTATGGTAGAACAGTAGAAGGAGTATAGGCCCGAGGGGCACAGAAAGGGATGCTTGATGGATGTATGTAGTATGTAAGGAACATGTGGAGCTGGCTATCGACAAATTTGTGGACGAGTTCGAGGATGCACCGGATATTGTGGATCTGAAAGAAACGGAGTTCTCGGATTGGGACCCGCCGGCGAAATGTGCGGAGTGCGATAAGAACGCTGAGGTTTTGGTGGTTTAGAGAGGCCGCTCTTCACGATAATGAATCAACTATTCAAAAGCGGACCGTGTGCCGGGATGATCATTCATCCGGCGATATCCGGTCACTTTTGATCAGGCTTGCCCTGCAGCTGTGAAAGTGAGCTGCAGGGTATTTTGCATCTTACCGGAATGGTGTCCGTTCAAGCTTACGCCTCAACCATTTCCTCAATCCGGCTCCCGCTGCTCCGGCGGTATGCAAAGGCGGAGACAATGGCGATGATCGCAGCAATGGAGAGCCCCCAGTATATGTTGGAGTAAGCTGCAGACAGGGACAGCCCGTGCTGCCATTCCAGAGCACTAGCGGCCATGGCCACACCGAAGGCACCGCTGAAGAACTGGAGCAGCTGAAATAATCCCATCCCTGAGCCAATCTGCGAGGAAGGCAGAACGCGGGAGATTTCATTGGATACACTGCTGGACAGCGTGGTGAAGGCCAGACTCATAATCATATACACGAACATGACTGCTATCCACGAATGCCCGGCGAATAGAGCAAACAGTACGGTGGCGGTCAGCACCAGCAGCGGCACAAAGCGCAGGATGCCTCCATTGCCGAAGCGGTCAATGATCCGGCCTACCGACCGGGATACAAAGATCGCAAGCAGGGATCCGGGGAAAATGACAAATCCCGCATGGCTTGCGGTGAAGCCGAACCGGTGAACCAGAATCTGCGGCAGCAGGAACAGCGTTGCAAAGCTGCACAGATAGGAGGCAATTCCGACCAAAGAGAGTACCAGGTACGGGCGGTTCTTGAAAAGAGCCGGCATAACAAACGGATCAGAAATGGTGCGGATACGGCTTACGAACAAGAAAATAGCAGCGATTCCGGCAATTAGCGCAATCCACAGCCCACTGGTCAGGAACAGCAGAAGCCCGGTGGTGCCGATGCCGAGGAAGACCCCTCCAAGTGCGTCAAAAGAGCCGCGGCTCGGCAGTTCTTTCGGCAGCAGCACCAGAAACAGCGGCACAAGCAGCAGGATAATAGCGGTAACGGCAAACAGCCAGTTCCAGCCAAAATACTGGGTAATCGCTCCGCCCGCAACGGGGCCAAGTCCCAGACCAAGCGAAACAGAGGACATAATGGTGGCCATCGCCTTGCCCCGGCGGCCCAGCGGGACATACCGGGTGAACAGGACAAGTGACAGCGACATAACAGCCCCGGCACCGGAAGCCTGCACAATCCGTACAATCAACAGCACTATAAAGTTCGTGCTGAAGAATCCGGCAACCGCAGCGAGGCCGAGTGTCAGCAGGCCAATGGACAGCAGCCTGCGGATGGGCAGAAAGTCGGAAAGCCTGCTGTAGGTAATCGAAGCAATGGAGAACATAATGGAATACCCGGTCACAATCCAGGAGGCGGCGGAGGCTGAGATGCCAAAGGTCTCGGTTACATCAGGTAATGCCAGATTGAACATGGCCGTATTCATAATAACGAGAACAACCGCAACACTGAATAGAAACGTCAGCAGACCTTCCCTGGGAAGAGTGGCTTCCACTGTTGAATTGTCTTCCGCTGCAGCGGAGATTGTATTTACTGAGTCCATGTAATGGCCACTCCTTTTTAATGTTTAATAGTTCGATTATATTCGAACATTTGAAATATAGCATGCGTTGATATAAAATGCAATTAGGAGCACAAAAATTTTTGGTGCTTCCATCTGTACGACAAAAGGGGATATTGATCCATGAAGATACTATTTCATCCGGAACGCAAGGACATTCAGCTTGCCTCCGTACTGTATGCACTCAGTGATCCCATTCGCTTATCCATCATTTCAGATATCAGGAACAATGGTGAACAGGCCTGCAACTGCTTCAACGTGCCAGTTGCCAAATCCACGCTGTCCCACCATGCCCGGACACTGCGCGAGGCTGGGGTTGTGTATACGCGTGTTCAAGGAACGCAGCGGATGTTGTCCTTGCGCACCGAGGATTTGAATGCACGCTTTCCCGGCTTGCTGGATTCGGTACTGAGCGCTTATGACGCCAATGGGCAGCCTGCGCTGGAGACAGAGGCAGAGGAGAGCAGCAACTGAGGCTGTTGTTCAAAAGCCGGACGTGATCCCGAAAGCTGCGGGCAAGCGGGGCAGAGAGAGTTATTTTCCACGTGGAACATTTGAATAGCACAAAAAACCACCTGATTCCGGCACGCGGAATTAGGTGGTTACATAGGATGATTTTTTATAGCTGGTGTGTTATTTCAATTCAATCTGCCCTTGTTCCGTTCCCCAAAAGCCTGTTTGAACATTCAGCACAAAATCTTTCATGTCTTCAGGGATTTCAAATACTACATTACCAGTCTGCGCCAACCCGGGATTGATTCCTTCATATAAAAAGTAATCCCCTTTGGTAGTTATTAATGTTGAAGGGTTATACTCAACCTCTCCCTTGAGAAGTTGAAAGAACGATGAATCTGTAGTGATCATCTCTTTACCGACATTTTTCACGGTGACATTTACAACCAGGAACACACTGCCGTCAGCGCTGGGGGAGTAGGATAAGAAATTATCTTTAATTTCCTTAGTAGTGGTAACTTTATTTACTTTAAAAACAACATCTCCGACTTGCAGCTCTTCCCCTTTTTTCTTTAACTTCTTAACTTTTTCTTTGGCTGCATCCTTTTTCTCTACAGTGCCTGCGGAGTTTGTAGAGTTATTGGTATTACTACTTTTATCATCCCCATTTGAAGTGAAAATACCGATGATAATAAATATTGCTACTAACACAATAAAACCCAAACATCCCATCTTAAAAAACTTTTTCAATTAAAGCCCCCCTGGTTTAGGTAATTTGAACCATATTCCTGCACTATCAATATATCGGCATTTATTCTAGATTTTTTATAATAAATAGTATTTTTTTGAAATTTTTTTGGATTTCGACTTTTCTGAGTATAAATAATAGATAGTTCTTTTAGCACGGCTAATATTGGGTGTTGATGTGAACAAAGTAGTAGATTAGACAATAAAAATAGCGAGCCTCCAATAACTAAGAGACTCGCTACTTTTATTCATTCTCAGATTAGGCTGGCCCCAGGCTTATTCCACCTCGGCTTCACTCATCAACGCATGAGTATTCCCCTCTGAATCCCGGAAGAACGCCATCCAGGTCTCGGTTTGGCCCATTTTGTTAACCATATGGGGTTCGCCGACAAAAGCTACTCCCTTACCGGTCAACTCTGCATACATTGCCTGAATATCTCCAACTTGAAAGTACACAACGGAGCTGGCATTCGCGAACTCTGCTGTCTCAGGAAGGCTCAACAGCAGCCGCAGGCCGCCGAGTTCAAAGAAAGTCATACGATCCGTCTGAAATAGCAGCGGAAGGCCCAGCAGGTTTTGATAAAAATGTACCGCTCGTCCCATTTCTTTCACAGGTACCCCGATTTGCCCTACCTTGTGAATCCTGTTCTTTTCCACGCTGCGTTGCTCCCTTCTTAAACTAATGACTTCTTTATATAATAATAATTGTTTTTTGAACAATGTCACATTTTCAAGGGATGCTTCGTTGTACAGGTTGAAAGGGGGGATAGGATTGAATGATGCAGAGTTGCGCCGGATAATTGCTGACGTGCTGGAAGGGAACATCGAGAGGTTTGAGGAGATCATGCGAACCTATCAAAAAGCGATTCTGCTCTATTGTTATCATATGCTCGGGCATTATTCAGAGGCTGAGGACAGCGGGCAGGAGGTGTTTTTGAAGGCCTTTCGCGCTTTGGGCAAATATAACCCGGATATCCCCTTCGGTGCATGGTTGTATACGATTGCCTACAATCAATGTATTGATGTAATCCGCAAGCGGAAATTGAACAAATATCTGCGTCTCTTTTATCGGGATGAGCGGGACAATAGACAAGTAGATCAACAGATTGAAGGCAAATATCTGGATGATGCGGTGCAGCAGGCCTTGTCAAAATTATCGATAGAAGAGCGGAATTTGTTGATTTTGCGCTGTGTGGAGGAAATGAGCTATCAGGAGATCAGTCTGATTCTTCATCACAGCACACCCAAGCTGCGCAAAAAATATGAGCGTTCATCCCAAAAATTCCGCAGGTATTATGCTTATGCGAAAGGAGAAGGAAGCTGTGAGATTGGACAAGGATCAGGATTTGAAGGAACTTCTTCGTAGCCCGCAGTTCAGTGAGACAGACTTGTCCGGAAAAGTGATGAAGAGGTTGTATGCCGGACAGACCAGAAAGGAGCGATTCCTGGTGAAATATAAAGTCAGTGTGATGGTCATAGCGGGAATGCTGTTGACAGCATCCTCGGGTTTTGCGGCGGTTCAATATCAATCCTTGAAGAACAAACAGGGGGAGGTTACTTATCAGGTCAAGCCTGCCAAAGAAGCTCCTGCGTATGAGGAAGAAGAATTACAACGTTTGAGAATCAGCCGTGATTTAGGGGATACACTGCTACAGGAGGGTAGTGCAGCTATTTTTTATGTCGTTGCCCATAATCCCAGCAGGCAATTGGACACCCGGTTTAAGCCGGTGACGTTTACCGATCCCTCTGAGCTCCGCAGCAAACTGTCGGGTCAGCCCTTTGTCATTGCAGACAGCTTAACAGACAACTACACCTTTAAAAGCGCCAAGGTCTTCTTTGAACCGGTTAATATGGTAAATCCGCCTACCCCGGAAGAAGAGGCAGCTACAGCGGAGAAGCTCCGCAAGCAGGCTGAGGCATCCAAGCGGGAATATGCAATGATGCCCGTGGAATTATCCAACCAGCTTCTCAATGTTAGAACGGTCTATGCTCAAGGGAAGAATGAAATAGCTGTGACGATTGTCAAATCCAAAGGTGAGTTTACAGCATACGTGGATGAAAAAGTGGAGTTTACCTCGGAAAAAGTGGTTGTAGATGGAGTTGAAATGATATATACGCAATATAAAGGCGGAAATTCTATGGCCTGGACTGCTGAGGTTCCGGGCAGTACAGAGCACTATCAATATCAGATTGATGACATGAGCGGACAATATCTCAGCAAAGCAGAGATGATCGAAATCGCCAAGCTGTATCTAAAATAAAAGCCAAACGATCCTCCGCGCCTGCGGTCAGGATCGTTTGGCCGTTCTTAAGGCAAGGCCGAGGGCAGCGAAGCTTATCGCGGATTCAGTTTCACCTGCGAGCCCTTGCCGCCGGATTGAATTCCGGTGTCTTTGACGCCGGCTTCCTTAAGGTCGGCGACCAGCCGCTCGATGACCGCCTTGGCGGCCGCAGCCTCCTTTGCGCCGGAGGCCTTCACGACAAGCTGCACCGGCTTGCCGGAGCGCAGATGCTTGTCCGCCTGCCGCAGCTTGGTGTCATAGTCATGCTCCTCGATATGAGCGGTGAACCGCAGCTCTTTGACCTTCTCTTTTTTGCCTTGTGCACCTGGTGCCTGAGCGGAGCCCGACTTGCGCGCAGTCGTTGTCTCCTTCTGTGCCGCCGCTTTGGCTTTGCCCTTCGCCATTAGGCTGCAGGGCGGCGGACTGCTCATTAGCGAGGTGCAGACGAGGTCAGCTCCGGCCGCCTTGGCTTTTGCCAGTGCTTCCGCTCTGGAGACAACCCCCAGTTGCTCGCCCCGAAGTCCTGTAAGCACCACCTCGGATGCTCTAATTTGCTCATTTAACAATACGGCCATGCCATGCAGCCTCCCTGTACACATTGATAGAACTATCATATACGTAAAAGGGCTTGTGGTTCAAATACAACAAGAACGGGCAGAGCACAGCAAAGCCATGAGTGGATGGCGGCGGCCGAAAGTCCACATATTCCACGAGTTCCGGTTATATCCCCTAATAAAGATTACATATTCAGTTTATATAAGAGGAGTCTATCTTGCAGCAATGGATCGTTGCGTGTTTTGGACAGGCATGTGATACACTACAAAGGACAGATTCACTGGCGGGCTTCGCAGTGTCCCGAAAGAAATTACAGTATCCATGACGGAAGCAGATAGATGGAGGATTTTATGTTCATTCAAATCATTAGCGTAGGCAAACTAAAGGAAAAATATTTGACGCTCGGCATCGCAGAATACGCCAAACGGCTGACGCCTTACCTCAAATTTCAGATGATTGAGGTGGCGGATGAAAAAGCACCGGACAACCTCAGCGAGGCAGAGGTTGTTCAGGTGAAGGTGCGCGAGGGCGAACGCATCCTCGCGCACATCAAAAGCGAGGCGCATGTCATTGCGCTCGCGATCGACGGCAAGCTCTGGAGCTCGGAAGAGCTTGCCGCAGAGCTCGACCGGCTCGGCACCTACGGGACGAGCCATGTTGTCTTTGTCATCGGAGGAAGCCACGGGCTCTCCGATGACGTCATGCGCCGCGCCCAGCAGCGCATGAGCTTTGGGCGCATGACGCTGCCCCACCAGCTCATGCGCCTGGTGCTCACCGAGCAGATTTATCGGGCGGTGAAGATCAATCGGGGGGAACCGTATCATAAGTAGGACGAAATTTTTGAGGATAAACCTTCTTTTTACTATGCGACTCTGAATATCTTCTGTCATTGATGTGGAAAAGACAATTACTCTATGTATAGTTTATTAGTGATACTGAAAAAGGTAGAGAGAGATTAGCGATTGGTAGCTTGTTGACTGGACATAGCCTCCGGGATTTGTAGGGTATCAGCGGAACTAAATGATATTTTAGACGTAATTGTAAATAAAAGGAGTGATTTAATGAGCTACATTATCGAGTTTTTGAGGTCCCTATTTCCTGATTCAACATCCGCTGCAATATCAATTATAGTTACAGTATTGGTTTTTTGGATGTATAAGGAGCTAAGGAGCAACTTTCTTGAAAACGGTAAATCTAATCAACAACGGGTAGATAAAGCTCTTGATATCTACTCTGACATTGAATTTGAGATATATAAATATCTCAATGAAAAAAGTGACCTTTTTATAGTTACTGAAAGGATATCTAAAGCCTCGTCTCTCTTACCCTATGATTTACTGAAATCATATATTAAGTTTAAAGAGACAACTGAAGAGTCTTTGAAAAGGGAACTTTTGCTTAAATTTCATAATGATATAGAGAAGGAAATCTATTGTTTAAAATTAAAACAATTCGATATAGTAACATTCAAGAATGATAAAAATATAGCCGCGAGTATTGAATACTACATAAAAACGAAGATTGCACCTTTTGGAATTCCTTTAATCTATACCTACTTTAATTTAGTGTTTTTGTTGTTATTTATACTGTTCACCGCTTTAATAGTTAGCGCCCCGACAGTAAAGGAACAAATCTTCTTATTTTCTTTGGTTTTTGCCGCACTGTTCTATCTTATGTTTCTATATTACATTATTACTGAGGGCTTTCTTAAAAGACGATTTAAACATTCCTATACAAACTGGATTTTACTGTTACTGTTTGCACTTGGGTTGCCTTCCCTGGTGATTTTTACTGGAGCATGGTTCAGTGGCATTCTAGTCTTTGTAATGATTTTTATTTATGGTTACTATGCAGGACGAAAGTCTATGAGAGATTTATAAAAAGGGTAGAGTTTTGTGTCGAGTTTCTCAAATTTATAAATTAATCGAAAATATATGCTGATCATTGTGCGATTGGTATTAGAGTGGACCTGAATTTTTAAAGAGTAAACCTGCTTAATAGCAACCATAGAACTGATGAGAATTATGTTATGGTTCATTAAAAAGCTGAATGGTCAAACATCTTAAGTAAAATTTAAAGCCGTAGGTATCTAGCCTGCGGCTCCTTCTTTAATCATTGGGAGCAATAAATACGTGACAAATTTGAGACAACGAGGTCATACCATACTATCTAAAATAAAGGAGTATTATTGAGAGTATCTGAGCATGAGATAAGATAATTTGGGGATTTAGGAATAAAAATCGTTAAATTTATGCGACAAAAGTCCTCCTAATCTCTGGATAAAAATGCTAGACTATGGATGAATAATTTTCGAATATTGGGGGAATGTGCTATGGCTAAAAAGAAAGCACAGGCCGAAGCGGGAGAAGATCTATCTGCTTGGTTTGAACAAAGTCGCCCTAAACTGCGAAAAATGATAATCCGCAATTTTCGCTGTATAGGATCGAAACCAGTGTTTATTGATTTAGACGATATCGTAGTGCTGGTAGGACCCAATAATGTAGGTAAAAGCTCCATACTGAAAGCTTATGAGATGGTTATGAATCATGGTTCAAAGAAATGTCTGCTCACTGATTCCGATTTTCCCAACGGCTGTGTACATACGATTGATCTTCCCCAAATCGAGCTACACACTATAGTCAACGGCGATTCATCTCCGGCTTTGAGATGGGTTGAGAAAATTGAAGGGCAAGCTATTGTCAGGGAACGATGGACTTGGCACTCGGTCAACACCGAACCGAAGAGACAAGGCTATGACGTTCAAAAACAAGCTTGGGATGAACAAGTTCCCTGGGGCGCACCGGGTGTTGCCCAATCCAAGCGGCCGCAGCCGCATATGGTTGAAGCATTTGCCCACCCTCAGGATTTGGAAAAGCAGGTCCTTGATCTGCTCAACGCCATTATTAAAGATCGTATTAAGAATGTCCAATCATTACCGGACACTGAAGACGAATTGTCCGACTACGCGAGACTTCTTAGACAAATTACTGTGTTAAGGAAAAAGATTCTTGATGATTCCATGAGTGAGATTCAAACGATTGAAAGCGATTTGTCTTCTGCTATCTCAGAGATATTCCCGGGATATGTGGTTAAGTTTGATCCAAGAGCCGAAGACGATATTGAAAATGACCTTTCACTTTTTAAAAGTTCATCCAAGCTGCTTATGGGACCTGGGCAAGGGTATCAAGGTGCGATAGACAAACAAGGCAGTGGAGCTAGAAGAACCCTGCTATGGTCGGCATTGCGTTTGATTGTTCAGAATGGAGCGGGAAAGAAAACAGATACTGGTAGACCGCATGTTCTTTTGTTGGATGAACCGGAACTGTGCCTTCATCCGAATGCGGTAAGAGAAGCATGCAGGGTGCTTTACGATTTGCCAAGGCAAGGAAACTGGCAAGTTATGCTTACGACACATTCACCGGCATTTATAGATTTATCCCGCAACAATACAACCATTGTCCGTGTTGAGAGATCGGTACAGGGAGATATCTTTGGAACAACCGTGTTTCGTCCGGAGAAGGCGCAACTTGACGATGATGATCGGGAGAGACTGAAGCTTTTAAATCTGTTTGATCCTCACGTAGCTGAATTCTTCTTCGGAGGTCACACTATAATAGTGGAGGGAGATACGGAATACACGGCATTTAAATACATTATATCAAAGGCTCCCGAAAGATATAGAAATATACATATCGTCAGAGCAAGAGGCAAGGCTACAATTATTTCTTTGTGCAAAATTCTTAATCACTTTGGAAATGGATATTCTGTACTTCACGATACAGACTTTCCCATTCTTGAAAATGGAAATAAAAATCCTGCATGGGCACATAACGCTTCAATTCTTGCAGTTGTTAATGAATCTCCAATGCAGAATGTCAGACACCTATCTTCAATGCCAAACTTTGAAGCGGCTTACTTTGGTCAGGAAAAAATTAATGGTGGTAAGCCTTACAATGCCTTCATGAGGCTTCAAGAGGATCCAAGAGTTTTTCAATTAATCGAAAAGTTATTGAGTACCGTATTAAATGAGGAAATTGAGTTACCCTACGGGTGTATTAGATGGGGGAGCTTGGAAGAGTTGCTTGAAGTAGTAACGCCCTTGCAACAAGCGGGGGCCGGAAGGAAAGAATAATGAGCAATTTCTTTTTTTAAACTATTATGTTTAACATAAATGAAAGAGGGATAATAAATGAACTTTGAGCCAGTAATAAATGCTAGATTTAAACAGTTTAGAGAGCAACATGATTTGTTAGAAGTGAAGGATGGACTGGCGTTTGAACACTTTGTTAATTTTAATGTTTTTTTTGCACATAATCCCGAACCATTTTTAGGAAATAGTGATTTTTTGGATTTATGTAGCGTAGGCGGAAGTAACGATTTAGCCATTGATGGATTAGCAATTAAGTTAAATGGGGCATTTGTAAGAGATAAAGATGACGTTTCTACAATATTAGAAAGAAATAAAAAAGCTTCTGTTGAGTTTATCTTCATTCAATCTAAGTATAAAGAAAAATTTGAAATGGGCGAATTTAATAATTTCACCTCTGGTGTTAGAGATTTTCTCTCGGAAGAACATCTGCAGCCGATGAATGAATCAATAATAAGAATGTTAAAAATTAAAGATCACATACTAAGCGAAGAGATAATGATACTTTGGGAAAGGAACCCATCGGTAAGGCTATATTATGTGACTATGGGGAAAAATCAGGGGCTTCCTCATATAGATGCTTTGAGTTCTCAGTTTAAACAAGATATAAGTAATATGAACATCTATGAAGATGTGCACATTCATTTAGTTGACAGCAAAGCATTAAAAACAATATGTGATAACAACAGCAATTATTACTCAGAAATAATTGAAGTTATTGATTCAATGCCTCTAACTCCTGTTGAAGATGTAGAAAATTCTTGTATGGCATTGTGCTATGCCGATGAGATATACAAATTGGTCAAAACTCCTGATGGACTTATTCGCAAGTCTTTATTTAATGATAATGTGAGGGACTTTCAAGGCGATACTTTAATAAATCAAGAAATCGAACAAACTATAAGTTCAGAACCTAGCAAATTTGTTTTATTGAACAACGGAATTACGATTGTTTGTAATGAATATAAAGCAAATAATAGAAAAATCACTTTGATAAACCCACAGATTGTGAACGGTTGTCAAACCAGTCATATGATTTATTTTGCTAAAGAAACAGGGTTGGACATTTCTAAAGTACCAGTAAGTGTGAAGATTATTTCAACAAACAATGAGCATATTACGGGTCAAGTTGTGAGAGGAACAAATAAACAAAATATCGTATTTGATGAAGCTTTTGAAACTATAAGAGATTTTCACAAGGAACTTGAGGATTTTTTTCCTAGTGTCAATGATAAAATAAATTTGTATTACGAAAGGCGCTCAAAGCAATACAATTCAAGTCCTATAATAAAACAAGCTCAAAAGGTAAGTTTTCGTTCTTTAATACAAGGCTTTGTGGCTATGTTTCTCAATCAACCAGAAGTTTCCTATCAACACGAATCCAGACTAGTGAAGGACTTTCGAAACAAAGTTTTCTTAGATGACCATTCGAAATTACCATATTTCACTACAGGTTTTGCGATATACTATTTAGATAAATACTTCAAAGAGAATCCCCAGCTAGTTAAAGAAAATAAAAGTTTGAAATATCATATCTTGATGATTATAAGAGAAACAATTGAGCCGAAGATGCCAAATCTCAGAAATGAAAAAGAAATTGATAATTACTGTAAAAAAGTTATTGAATCTATATCAAACGACTATAAGAAAATCATTAGAAATTCACTAGATATCCTAAACCGATGCAAAGATATTTGGGTCAATGAGATGAAAAAGAGTATTTATGGTATTAAGGATGTTGCCGATTTCACAAAGTTAATAATTGAACAAGCTTCCAATAGACCTCAGGAGCCCGGACGGGAATTTGGAATGGTTAAAAAGGTCTCAATTGATAAAAATGGCCATTATTATGGGTTTATTCAGAGAGTACCCAGCAATATATTTTTTCATTCAAAGAATAGTGAGAATTTAAATTATTCTATGTTGGAAGGCCAACAAGTGACATATTTACTCAAAAATAATACAAGTCCTTACAGAAAAAGCGAAGAAGTAGCAGTCGATCTGAAAATTGAAATAAAATAGCTTTAGATGGATAAAGGTTGATAATTAAAAGCCTTCTCCCTAAAAAGAAATCTTTGATTTCACTCTACAAATGTTACTTAGAGAACAAAACAACATACATAGAAACCGTCTTATGCATGATACAAAGGATCGTAAACTTACATAAGACGGTTTTTTTGTATGCCTAGCAACAAGAAATTTCGCCCTATAGATGTTACGGTGAACCGTACCATAAGTGAGGCGAAAAAATCGGCATTCGGCGGAGCGGTGTGGAGAAGGGCAGTTCTCGACCTGATCTATAATGGCCTTTGAACCTGCTAGATGGATTACAAAATGGGGGGGCAATATGAATAGTCTAAAAAGAGTTATCATCGTTGATGATGATATAGAATTATGTACGGTACTGAAAAAATGCCTTGAAAGTGAAGGCTATTCTGTAGATGTGGCTCATTCTGGACGCGCAGGAATAAGCATGGTGAGAAACAATCATTATGAACTGGTTGTGTTAGATGTGATGTTGCCAGAAGTAGACGGATTACAGGTTCTCGCTGAGCTGCGTAAGATTTTTAATATGCCGGTGCTTATGCTATCAGCGAAGGATCAAGAAATGGATAAAGTATTAGGCCTGAAAGCAGGCGCAGATGATTATCTTACCAAGCCATTCAGTCTTTCTGAATTGAATGCCCGTGTGAATAGCTTGATCCGAAGGTTTACAGTATTCGGGGGTCGAGAGGATGACAAGGGGAGTCATCATGTACTTACTTTTGGAAAGTTAACAATAGATCGTGAAAGACATCTTGTTTCCAAGAATGAAACAGAAATATTATTAACTGCAAAAGAGTTTGAACTGCTAAACTTCCTGGCCAGCCATCCTGAACAAGTATTCAGTAAAAGACAAATTTATCAGAACGTTTGGAACGAGGAATATGTGTATGACGATAACAATATCATGGCGCTAATCCGTCGTACACGTAAAAAAGTGGAGGACAATTCGGACAATCCTCAGTATATTCAAACCGTTTGGGGAGTCGGATATCGCTTCCATTATGAGGCAGCCTATGACGAATAATTTAATACTTATCTTTTTCATTATTTTATTGGTTGTTTCAGTGGTATTAATAGTTCGCCAATGGCAAACTCGTAAACGTATCAAAGAAATGGAATACATTTTAGAAAAAGTATTGGATGGTCATAATAAATTACATTTATTTGCCATACCGGGAAAAGAAACGGCGAACTTATCCTTGCAAATTAATCAACTCATGGAATCCTATCAAAAGGAACGTATTCTAGTGAACCGGGAACAACAGGCCAGAAAACAATTGCTGGCAAACCTTTCACATGATGTTCGCACTCCTTTGGCTTCTGTTATTGGTTATTTAGAAGCTGTTACTGGGGAACTGGTTCATGGCAATGATCGGGAGCTCTATCTGCAAACAGCGCTGCAAAAATCATACGACTTAAAACGCCGCGTTGACCAGTTGTTTGAGCTCGTGCGGCTTGATGCCAATGAAATTCAACTGAAAGATGAAAAACTAGATATTTGTGAACTTATTCGCGGTGTTGTCATCGATTTCATCCCCCTGCTTGAAAAAAACCATTTCGATGTGGAAACGCAAATTCCTGATGAGGAATACCCTGTAAAGGTAGATCCATCTGCTTTTATTCGTGTGATACAAAACTTAATTCGTAATGTGCTTATTCATGGGAAATCAGGTTGTTATTTAGGAATCCACGTATATGTAGAGAATAAGTATGTTTTTGTAGATGTCATCGATCATGGAAACGGCATAGCTGCACAAGATATGGAGTTCATTTTTGATCGATTGTATCAAGGTGACGCGGCTAGAACAGAACATGGCGGGCTTGGTCTTGCGATTGCTTACGAACTTATAAAGAAGATGGGCGGCAACATAAATGTAAGTAGCCTGCCATCTTCACAAACGTTGTTTAAGCTGCAGCTGCCATTAGCAAGATAAGAGGAGGGAATGCTTAGAGCATTTCCTTCTTTTTGTATGACTATCAGAAAAAAATCAGAATTATATCAGTGGCGTATAGAATTTACTCCTTACAATGAAATCATGAAGTACAAATGTTAGGAGTGGAATGTTGTGGGATTATTTCTGAAATTTGTTATAACATCAGCGATGGAGAAGAAAGGGAAGTTTATCATGCTTCTATTTGCTATCCTGATGAGTGCTACTTTGTTCATTGCCAGCTTGGGAGTCACAGACGTTATGATGAATAACTACATCGAGTCCTATACTCAGGTAATGGAGAACAAAGAAATTTCAATTACAAGCAAAGATCCAACCGTTGGAATTAAATTAGATGAGGTGAATTTAAAAGGGGTACAAGATATCGTTCCTCAATTAGAGTTGAAGGGGATTTATCGCCATGATTTGGATAACAGCACTGTGACAGTCCTCGGCAGGAACACACAAGATATCATCACCAAAAACGCTAATGAAAAAAGAGTACTGGACCATTTCCAAGGTGCAACATGCATTATTTCACAGAAGGTGGGCCAAGATCTTCATTTGAAAGTGAACGATACCCTACAGCTTAGTGTGAATCATCAGGACATAACCGTTCAAGTAGTGGGCCTATTCCTGAATGAGGGGATCTTTTTTGGAGATACCAACGAAGCGTTCCAAATGATTGTACCCTACGATTTTTTGGTTGGGCAATCGAATATGCCGGGATTGTACAACAACATTATCGCTACAGGAACAGGTCCATATACTCAAGCTTCAATTGATGAGTTTAACAGTGCCAATGAAAACTATGTTGCAAGAACAAGTTTCACAGATCAACAAGGAATGCTGGGTGCAATTAAAGAAGGGAGAATCATCTGTTTTGCCCTGTTAGCCGTTGTAATGTTGCTCAGTTCGGTGATTATCTCCAGTTCTTTCAAACTCATTATTGTAGAAAGGATGCCTGTGATTGGTACTTTTTTTAGTCAAGGAGCTACGAAACCTAACATTATTAACGTTCTACTATTGGAAAGTATCCTTTTTGGCGCAATTGGCGGTGTTCTATCATTTTTAGCTGGTAGTGGAATCATCTATGGAGCAGCTTACTTTCTGTCCCTGCATAGAGAGTATGGGATATTCAAATTACCCACAATCCCCATCTATTACTTAGTATTGGCAGTTCTGTTTGGGAGCTTGTTGTCTGTTATTTCATCAATCCTCCCCATTCTGCAAATCAATAAACTATCCATCAAGGATGTCATATTGGGAGTAGCTGTAGAGAACAGAGCAGGCAATAATACAAGAACGCTATTAGGTAGTGGCTTTCTTGTCATTTCTCTCTTATTGTTTCTTGTGCAAATAGACGGGATCGTAAGCATTCAGTGTATTCTGCTCATTGCGGGGATTTTATTAGTTCTCCCGAATCTGATTCATGTGGTAACAGCTAAGCTATACGGGATTCTCAAGGACAAAGTACCTGTATCGGCTCTAGCCCTTAATAATATCCGGACTTCAAAAGAACTGTTAGGCAACATTACCTTAATGCTGATCGCAGCATTATCGGTAATTACGATCACATCCGTTGGTGATAGTGTTCAAACAGCTATGACAGATGGTTTTAACAGAAATAACTTTCAGATACAGATTACGGTTCCGTCAGAAGCTGGCAATATTGCGGATACTCTAATGAAAAATGAGCTGAACCGCAGTGATATTGAACAAGATACGCTTCAGAAGCTAAAAGTATTTGGAGGCCAGCTTAACGGAACAGCTTTTCAGATTGCGGGAATAGATAAAGATAAGTATTTAAGCTATGACGGGTATATTGACTGGACAAAGCCTAAGAACCTAAACATATATGAGGAATTCAAGAATGCCAAAGTACCTTCGGTCATTGTCTCAGAAAGTATGGCCAAAGCCCTCGATATACAAGCTGGAGATAAGCTGCCGTTAACGGTTAATCAAACTGAAAAGGAACTGTATGTTACAGGAATTGTAAATATGAAGGTGCTGTATGGGGGCTATGTTGTATTAGTAGATAATGATGTGTTGCTGCAGCAATTTAATTATGTTGGTACGAACATGATTAATGCTAAGGCAACGGGAGACGATGTGAAATTAAGAGATGACCTGCGGAAGCAACTAAGTAATTATAACGTAAAGGTAGTGACATATGAGGAACTGGAAAGAGCCAATATTGCTGAAAACGAAAAGACCATTGCGGCATTTGGCCTGTTCTCATTGATGGCCATGGTCATTGCGTCGTTCGGTGTATTAAACAACACCAAAATCAGTTATTTAAACGCAAAGAAGAACATCGCTCTGTTGCACGCAATAGGGTTAAGCAGACAACAGAAGAATAGGTTATTGCTGTTCCAGTCTATTTTCGTGGTGCTTTGGGTGACGCTCCTGCTTATCCCTTGTTCCTATGCGATGATATTTCTGACCAAAGACTTACTGAGCCTCATCGGAATGATATATGATATCAGGCTAAATCTAATGTATTTACCGTTAGTAATAGGATTCTTGCTAGTGCTAATTGTCCTTTTCACACTTCCAGTTATCTTAAATGGCAAGAAGTTTTCAATAATTAATGAAATGAAATACGAATAGAAGGATAGGTGAATGTGGTGAACAACAGCATCGAAATCATAAATTTAAATAAATCATTCTATATGGGCAAAGAAGAGGTTAAAGTATTAAATGATCTGAGCTTTTCGGTAGAAAAGGGTAGTTTTCTCTCTATCATGGGACCGTCAGGCTGCGGGAAGTCTACATTGCTATATTTGCTTGGTGGCCTGGATGACCCTACTTCTGGACAGATTATCATAAATGGAAAAGACATAGGTAAATTAAAGGAAGACGAAAAAGCAAAGATGAAACGCAGGGACGTAGGCTTTGTATTTCAATTTCATAATTTGGTGCCAAATCTGTCGGTTGAGGATAATATCCTCCTGCCCATTATATTAGATGGTAGGAGTGTAAAGGATTATCGTATAGAATTGAAGGGAATTCTTGATTTGATAGAACTGTCTCATAAGAGAACAGCAACGCCTAGAGAATTATCAGGTGGGCAGCAACAAAGAATTGCCGTCGCAAGAGCCTTGCTGTTTCAACCGGAAATTATTCTGGCTGATGAACCTATAGGTAATCTGGATTCCCGCAATGGTGCTACTATTATGGAGCTGTTTCAGAGTATTAATAGGGAATTTGGAAAAACGATTATTCAGGTTACCCATTCAGAAGCATCCACGCTATATGGCGACTCCGTTATTCATTTAAAAGATGGCGTAATTGAATCGCAGAAAACCCTACAACCCTGCGGGAGAGGATTGATCACTACTTTATGATGGTGTTAGAAACCAACGGATTGACCAAAAAATATAATAACCAGCTTGTAGTAAATAATCTCAATATGCATGTCCGGCAAGGGGAGATTTATGCTCTGCTTGGTCGTAATGGTGCCGGAAAGACGACAACTTTAAAGATGGTGATGGGTTTGGTAAAACAAACCCGCGGAGAGATTACCGTTTTCGGCGAAAAGCTGACTAGGTCCAATACAGGAGGATATAGAAGGATCGGGGCACTTATTGAAGCCCCGGCCTTTTATGAAAACTTAACTGCTGTAGAAAATTTGAACTTGATTGCTTCTTTGCGGGGTATCCATAACAAAAATGCAGTGAACAACACATTGGAATTAGTAGGATTGGAGAACGATACAAACAAGAAATCAGGAAAATTCTCTTTGGGCATGAAGCAACGCCTTGGAATTGCATTAGCCTTAATGCATGATCCTGAATTTATTATTTTGGATGAACCAACGAATAGCCTTGATCCAGCAGGTATTCAGCAAATGCGTTCACTCATTCTCAGTCTAAGCAAAGAAGCAGGAACGTCCATACTCATTTCTAGTCATATTCTAAGTGAGGTGGAACAGCTTGCCGATACCATAGGAATTATTCATCAAGGATGCCTAATTGAAGAAGTCCCCATGAATGAAATAAGGCTGCGTAATCGCCATTTTATAAAAATGGTAGTATCCAGTACAGCCTTAGCCGTACCCATTCTAGAGAAGCAGTTAGGGATTACCGATTTCGATGTTGAAAGCGACTATATTCTAAAAATTTATGAAATAGAAAGAAACATGGAGGACGTAAACAGGTACTTTCATGATGCCCATATTGGTGTTAGCGAAATCAGTATGAACAAAGGGAATTTGGAAGAATACTTTATGAAAATAACAGGGGGGTGAACTAATATTGCTTAGATTCATTCGAGCTGAGTTTATGAAAATCAAAGGCTCCAGTATAATCTGGGTTTGCCTTGCTGGTTGTTGTATTCTTCCGTTAATCGGTTTTGTTGTAAATCTAGAGGCATCTGCTCAAACCACATGGAGCTCCTATGCCGCTCAAAATTTATGGTTGGCAATATTGCTGTTGTGGCCCTGCATATTTGGACTTATTGGTACTTATATCTTCACAAGGGAATCCATAGAGAATACATACCGGAATCTGTTTATAATCCCTGTTGGCCGTGTACGATTAGCCATAGCAAAATTAGCTGCACTACTTCTGATTATTTTAGCGATGGCCTCTCTATCCTACTTGCTCAACTTTCTTGGCTTGTTTATTGGAATACCTTTTGAAACGGCTTCATTTTGGGATGGGTTGATAACCTATTTGAAGTCTGGCTTACTTATGTTCTTTAGCCTTTTACCAGTCCTATCAGTCGCGGTAATTTGCCGTAAAAGTTATCTTATTGCTATTTGTGCAACGATTATGTACGCAGTGTTATCCTTTGTTGGAGTCTGGTCATCTGTGCTATCCTCTATCTTACCCATCGTTACTATTCTGAGGGTTAGCCAGGTTACATCCATCAATATTGATTTTGCATTTCCCATGAGTGTTTCATATTCTAGTATGGCGGTTATTGGCGTTGTTTCCGTGGTCAGTATTTTATGGGTATCAAAAAAACAGGATTTATAGGTTATTTTTTCAACAATAAACCCTTGTGAGAACATACGTATTTATCAAGGGCACCCAATTGAGCACCCGAAAATTTCGCCCTATAAATGTTACGGTGAACCGTATCATAAGTAGCGAAGATTCAACATGTGTTCCTTAAGATTCGGCTAATTTAATTGATAGGGTACAGACGAAATAGTGATACCTTTATGATGAGAATCCGAAAAAGTAGGACCCAAACGTTTGAATTGTCATTGAATGATAACGTTGATATTATCCAAAGGCGAGTTAAGCAAAAAATATCCTCTCTTTTCCGCAAGTAGAATCAAGCAATGCAATTTCCATTACTCTACAATGACTATAGAGTGGTTGAAACGAGGTGAACAGTCGAATGTACGAGTGGCACAAGCAAATCCAAATAATCGTTAATGAAATTGACGAGTGTATTAAGAATCGTAACAGTGAAGCAATAACGCTACGATTTCTTTCTCGCAAGTTAGGTTATTCCGAATTTCATACTACGAGAAAATTTAGGGAAATATCGGGTATGCAATTTAGGGATTATCTGCGGCATAGAAAATTAGCCTTTGCACTAAAAGAGGTTCGGGATAGTGAAAGAAGCATTTTGGATATTGCTTTTGATTATGGTTTTTCATCACATGAAGCTTTTACCAGGGCTTTCAAGGGAACATATGGTGTAACTCCAAGTGAATACCGAAAAAAGCCTATGCCTGTCGCCCTTCGTACAAAAATAAACTCGTTCGACCGCTACTTTTTCGGATTTGGAGAGATTGGTATGATCAAATCTGCAGATGATGTTAACATTTATTTTGTAACCATTCCCGCACACAAATTTTTGCACATTAAAAACTATGAGAGTAATGGGTATTGGGATTTTTGGCAAAAGCAAAGTCTTATTCCGGGACAGGACTGCGAAACAATTTGCGGCTTACTCGACAGTATCAAGGGCAAATTGGATGACGATGGCGGGAGTGAAGCTAACGGCGGCAGCGGTCAGATTATGGCTTACATTAATGACCCGGATGGCAGACTCTGCGATTGGGGTATTGCACGTACAGAATGTTTTGGTGTACGTCTTCCTTTTGATTATAAAGGTGAAGTACCACCACAAATGCTTATGATTGATGTTCCCGAAGCCGAGTATATTGTTTTTGAACATGGGCCATTCAATTATGAGCAGGAAAATCGTAGAGTAGAGGAAAAGATGGAAAGGGCAATGGCAACTTTTGATTTTCCAGACACGGGTTACTGCTTTGATGCTTCCCCTGGGAGAATCATTTACGTTTATCACGATCCGGAGCGGTTTTTGAAGTATATCAGGCCAGTACGGAAGCTATAATCAATAAAAAGCACCTGCCCATAGCCTATACCTAAAAGCATAACAACCATCAACAAATAGGGCCTGATTTTTGTTACAATGTAGACAACGGAACAATTAGGGACGGTGAACAACATGGGGCGAAAGCAAGCTTTTACAAAATCGGAGTTGCTTGACCAAACCAAGAAGGTACTTATCGAACACGGTTATGAGGGTTTTCATCTCAAATTATTATCAGGGAATCTGGTTGGAGCAAGAAGCACAATATACCAGTATTATGCTAACAAAGAAGAGATTGTTGCGGCTTGTATGAAGCGCGCAATGGAAAATGTACTACAAAAAGCGTCGGCAATTGATGAGACTGATTGCATGGAAGCTCTTCAGCAGCTGCTTACAGTATATCTCGAGGAAGCAGATTTCCATCAACTGCTTGGAGATGCGCATAAAATTAATAAAGCCAACTCTTCTGCGGCGGCCAATGATATTGAGTTTGTTGATCAAGCACATACGACTTTAAAAAAACAACTTGAGCGGTTGTTCGTTCTTGCGCAGCAAGAGGGACACTTAAATACCAGTATTCCGCTTCCTGTCGTCATAGGTGTCTTTTTTAACCTTATTGATACACCGAATATGATGAATATTCCTACACCTCAGTGGAGTAGGTTATTGTTCCAAATGTGGTTAGGAGGAGCAGGAAGACGTTAAGAGGTAAGAAATGTATTTGACACATGTGTCATAAAAGGAGCATACTAAACACAAGTCAGATAGATGGCGATAAATTTGACACTTGTGTCATTTATTTAAGGGGAGGAGAGGAATAAACTATGTTCTTAGCATTGAAGGAATTGAAACACAACAAGGCAAGGTTTCTGATGATTGCAATCATTTTTGTACTCATTTCCTGGCTGGTGTTCATATTATCAGGTTTGGGTAATGGGTTATCTACACTAGCAGCTTCCACATTCAAGAATATGCAGGCTGATTATGTGGTTTTTGAACAAGGATCGAAGGCTTCGATGAGTAAATCTTTATTGCCGGGTGAACTGACAAAGCAATTAGCAGAGATGCCGAATGTAAAAGCTGTCTCACCGATGGGAACCATCATGGCATCGGTGATCAAAGGAAAAAGCACAGCGAATGAGGATAAAGTAGATATAGCTATTATTGGGATTGATCCGGGGAGCTTTTTAGAGCCGGCAGTTATTGAAGGTACAGGGCTGACATCCGATAATATGACGCAAGTTATAGTAAATAACACCATGAAAGACGAGGGATTTAAGCTTGGAGACACCTTCCAATTGGATGGCTCGACAGAATCGTTAACGATCACCGGTTTTGTCAAGGATCAGACGTATAACCACGTTGCAGCTGTTTTTACACCGATTGCCGAGTGGCGGAAAATTGCATTTGCGGCACCAGGCTCGGATAAAGGTTTCACGGAACCCGTGAATGCGATAATGCTTCAAGGTGATGACATTGATTCCAATGCCTTAAATAAACAGTTGTCGGGTACCGATACGGTTACTCGTGCGGCAGCAGTGCAGGGCATGCCTGGCTATAAAGAAGAGAATGGCACGATCATGATGATGCTTGCGTTCCTGCTTGCGATTTCAGCATTCGTACTTGGCGTTTTCTTCTATGTATTTACGATGCAGAAGACCAACCAATTCGGGATTATGAAAGCAATCGGAGCAAAAAATGGATTCTTAGGCAAAGCTGTCGTTTCACAGGTATTTGTTTTGTCGCTCTCTAGCATTATAGTTGGCATAATCCTGACTTACGGGACAGCGGCAATTATGCCTAAAGGCATGCCATTCATGCTTGATCCGAAGCTGGTGTCCACATATTCATTCGTATTGCTGGTGATTTCATTGCTTAGTTCGTTGGTATCGGTACGCACGATTTCGAAAATTGATCCGCTTAAAGCGCTTGGGAGGGGTGAATAATGACGAAGGGATTGCAAATTACGTCGGCTTCTAAGTATTACAATGAAGGATTGAATCGTATTTCGGCACTGGATAACGTGTCCATTGAGGTGGAACCGGGTGAATTTATCGCGGTCGTAGGACCGTCCGGTTCGGGCAAAAGCACCTTTTTATCCGTCGCAGGTGCACTGCTTAAAGCCTCTGAGGGGGAAGTTAAGCTGAATGGCCAGGACATATCGAAGCTATCAGGCAATCAACTATCTGACATCCGATTACATGAGATTGGATTCATCATGCAGGCTTCAAATTTGGTTCCGTATCTGAACGTCCTTGATCAGTTGCTTGTCGTCAAGCGGATGTCGGGTAAGGTTAGCACAGCAGATAAAGCTTTTGCCGTAAAATTGCTTGAAGAACTGGGTCTAGGCACAAAGCTGAAAAGCTACCCGGAGGAGCTGTCTGGGGGCGAGAAACAGCGTACCGCCATTGCCCGGGCGTTAATGAATGATCCCAATGTTATATTGGCGGACGAGCCTACAGCAAGTCTTGACACCAAGCGTGCCCATGAGGTTGTCTCCCTGATTGCCCGTGAGGTCAGAACACGTCATAAAGCGGCGATTATGGTGACCCATGATGAAAGGCTGCTTACTTACTGCGACAGGGTATACCGGATGGAAGACGGCAAGTTATCATTAGCGAAAGTTGAGTCCATCCTTTAAGATAGCGATCCTTGATTTGGGCTGGGCTTGAATCCCTTTAGGTTTATGCAGCTATGAGATGACTTCTGAATTGATCAGGAGTCATCTTTTTTAGGTTCAGATCATAGCAGAGTATGCAAATTGGCTGAGCTTTTTAATGAATCGTGCTGATGTTAGAGCTACTCCTTTCTTGAAGGGCTGTGAGACACTCGGATGTTTTTTAACGGCTGCCGAGGAATTGCCTATTCTGTCCTCATCGCGATCGAGTTCCCCACGACTTCTCTGATATCTCCATTACTGAGCAAAAGACACAATTCTCACTATGGGTGATTCGCTAAAGCTGAACCTGCATTTACCGATCGTACACTACAATTCAGGTTGAATTCTACAAGGGCTCACTTTGGCCGTTAGTTTTTCGTTTATAATTTTTCTCCACAGGAATTTGGAAGCTCCAGTCTCCGGCAAGCGTATGCTCCTGAGCCGGGTCATCGAACAGGACTAAACCTTTTACGTTGACTTTCAATATGAATTTGTCTGGCGGAGTCCTGGTAAAAGAATAATTGATGGTGCCGTTTTTGGCCAACATTACACCTGAATCCGTAGTGATGCCTGGAACCGCCTGTTTCGTTGAGGCGTCCAATTGAAAAACCGGCTTTACCGATTGTTTCACCCATTGCGACTCCGATATCATGTTAGAATGTTTCATTGTGTAGCGGATAATTAGGCGCTGGCCGTCGAAAAGGTAATCTTGAATGAGAAGGGTATAGCCTTTGTCTGTTTTGCCGGATATTAAAACCATTTCGTTATTTCCGCTTGTCGGTATCAGCACTTGATCGCCATCTTCAGAGAAGATAAAGTGCAGCTTTACCATGAGCGCGGAGGTAAATGAATTCTTGAAGCTGAATAGTACCACCGCGCAGACGAGCAACACGATCATCGATACGGCGGCTGCCCTGGAATGGAATAAGCGTCGTTGCTGGGGGGATATTCTTTGTTTCGGTGTCAGGCCTTGTTCGGGGAGCCCGGCCGTTACCCGCCCGATCTCACTATGAACCTCTTCCGGAACAGCCGCATGCGCCTGATTGAGGCCGGAAATCGGGAACCGTGTCTCAAACGAGGTTGCCTTCCTGCTGCTGTGTGCAGTAATACTCCCTCCGTGTACCTCGATAATGCTTTTGGCGATGGCCAGTCCGAGACCTGTACCCCCGGTCTGTTTCGACCTGGAGCGCTCCACCCGGTAAAAGCGGTCGAAAATAAAAGGCAAATCCTGTTCCGGAATGGGGTCTCCATAATTTTGGATCCGCACGGCCAGCACATCCCCATCCTTAGCAATATCGATATCAATATATTTGCCCGCCTCCCCGTACTGTATGGCATTGGCGATTATATTCTCGTACGCCCGTACCAGCAACCCCCCGTCTGCTTGGATCTTGAATTCTCCTTCTTGCATGTTCAGCCTGATTTCCATGCCTGCGTTCTCCGTAACCGGCACGAATTCCTCTTTCAGCTGATAGATCAGCCCGGCGATATCGAGCTCGCTCAGTTCCAGAGGCATCCCGTTGTTGATTCGCGTATATTCGAACAGTTCGTCGATCAATCGCCGAAGCGCCAAGGATTTCTCATACGCGATGTTGACGTAATAACGCATCTCTACTTCATCCGGATACCGGTCCTCTTCGATCACTTCGAGAAAGCCGAGAATTGAGGTCAGAGGGGTGCGCAGGTCATGCGATACACCGGTAATTAAATCATTTTTGGTCTTTTCCGCCTTGCGTTCCTCCGCTATCGAATGCTTCAACTGCATACTCATCTGGTTGATACTGAGCGCGACCTCGCCCAATTTGTTGCCGGAAATTTCCGGAATTTGGTGGTCGAACTGCCCGCTGGCAATCTTCTCACAACCGCGCGTAATCTCCGCCAGATAATGATCCCATTCGCTGCTGAGCTGATTTATACTCTCTGCGACAACGCTTAACTCATCCTTGCCCTTGACCGTCACCTCACGCCCGAACCGACCCGCCGATAGTTCCTGCAACCCTGCGTTGATTTCGCGCAAATCCTGAACCAAGCGAAGGCTGGCAAGGAAGAAAGTGACGGGAAAGAGAATGATACCCGCTATAATCATCACGCGAACGGATCCAGCATGCTCAATGCTCCAATTGATCGGGGCAGCCACGTATTTGATTTTTTGCAGGGCTCCCGCCATAAAATAACCGAAAAAAATAGCTGCGCCTGTTAAAACCAGGCTTGCAACCATGATCAGCATTAGTCTCCAACGAATCGTATACAGCCACTGTGGTTGGATCCTACTCACCCCTTGCTTTTAGATCGCTTTCAATTTTGTATCCAATCCCCCACACGGTTTTGATTATCCGCGGTTCGCGCGGATTAGGTTCTATCTTCTCACGGAGCTTTCGGATATGAACCATGATGCTATTTTTCGACTCCATAAAGGGCTCGTTCCAGACCTCTTCGTAGATGCGATCCATGCTCAGCACCATCCCTCTATTGACTGCCAGCATGTGAAGGAGCGCGAACTCGCGGGGAGTCAACTTGATTTCCTGCTGATCGACCGTCACCGTATGAGACGCAATATTAATAACGACGTTTTCGATATATATTTCGTTCGCGTTAGCCGGAACGGAGTTGAAGTGGTTCATCCTTCGAAGCTGCGACTTGATCCGTGCGACCAGCTCGAGCGGGTTGAATGGTTTGGTTACGTAGTCATCGGCGCCGATACTGAGGCCTGATATTTTATCGATATCTTGGTCTTTAGCTGAGAGCATGATGATGGGAATAGGATTCGTTTCTCGTATTTTCATACAAGCTTGCAATCCGTCCATCTTGGGCATCATCAGATCAAGTACAATTAAGTCGACTGGCTGGGACTGCAGAATCTCCAGTGCCTCCAGGCCATTCGACGCTTGCAGGAGCTTGTAGCCTTCATTATTGAAATAAATACTCATTAATTGGATAATTTCTGCTTCGTCATCCACCATCAAAATCGTACTTCCCGCCATAGATCCTCCCTTGACTCCTGTATCTTTCATAAATTGAAGAGCATCACGACAATTATAAGCGATATTTCTTATGCAATGAATAACGGCAGCATTATTTAAGGAAATGATAAGAATTTCGGTAGATAGCTGATAAGCTTTCTCTTCTATACTTAGTTCAGCACAAGCGAATAATTGTTTGAACAACAAATGAGTGGAGGTTTTATTTTTGAAGCACAATTTATTACAGAAGGTCATGTTTGTTAGTCTCAGTGTTATGTTTATCGGTATTTCTGCAGGTCTTAGCACAGGTAGACAAGTTTCCGCAAATTCGGACAACCAGGCAGATACGAAACAAACCTTAAAGGTGCTGTACAAAGAGAAATATTACTTCGATGAGAAATCGTTCAAATTGCAATTCCCCAATACAGAGATCCAGGAAGTTAAATGGGATGGGAAATCAGATATAAAAGGTTTTATCGCCGAGCAGTCACCTGACGTTATCATGTTGAACACTCTTGAATATAAGCAGTTGTCCAAGGAGAATCAGTTAACAGAACTCGGGCAGTTAATTAAGCGTGATAATTATGATACTACAACAATATACCCTGGAATGTTGGACGCATTGAAAATGAATGGAAAGCTCTACGGGCTAAGTCCAACCTTCAATACAGAATCCATCTTTTACAACGTCGACTTATTTAAAAAATATAATGTTCCATTGCCGAAGGACGGAATGACTTGGGAAGAACTATTGAAATTATCCGCCAAATTCCCAACTTCAGGCAATAAAGACACTCGTATCTGGGGACTTCACTATCCTCTTGATAATTACACCTATCTAATAAATGATATAGCAACTTCTGAAGGGTTAACCCGATATAATCCTAATACACTAAAAGTAACTATTAATACAGCTGCTTGGAAAAAGGTATACAGTATGGCTATCACTGCAATAAAATCTAATTCCATAGAAGGATCGAATACAAGCGGCTATACCAATGATCCTTTCATTATGGGACGAGCGGCTATGACGGTAAGTACTTCTAGTATGGATACTTTAAGAGACGTAACTGCAGATAAAGCTGCTATAGCAAATTATAAACCTTTTACCGTTAAAATTGCTGCGGGTCCTGCAGACCCTAAGGATCGGAAAATAACTCGGAATATCCATCTTCCTTCGATCATGGCGATTCCAGCTAGTTCAGCAAATAAAGATATTGCTTGGGACTTTATCAAATTTTATAACGGAGCGGATTTCGCTAAATCCAGATCTGACCAACCTTTAGGTTATTCCCTAACTCGTATGGATTATAGTAAAGAGTACAAAGGTCTTAGTTTGGAGGCCTTCTATAAATTAAAACCAAACCTGGAATCACCACCTTATCTCAATCCAATGGGGATTCCTTTTAACAATTCACAGTACTCAATTATTCTGCAGAGTGAGGTTAAACAGGTAATAAGCAACAAAAAAACACTAGACAAAGCGCTGGCTTCAATTGAAACCCAAGTTCAAAAGAGCCTTGATGATGCTGTGAAAAAGGAAAAAGCGAAGAAATAACAAAGGAGCCTTAGCTTGCTGATAACGCCCTTATATTTAATGTCCGCGCTTCTCCCGTTTACTACAGACGTATCCGCCGGGAAAGCTGTAGCAGCCTGTATTTACAGCATGACGACTATAGGAGCAGAGTAGACCGCATCGATGATTCCTTGAAGGGACTTTCGCCGGTCTTCGGTAGGTCTTTGGGATGGTCGGAAAAAGCTTCTGGCTGAGACTATACGACGATTATTGCGGATATGCGGCCTGGAATGTTGTCATGGCGGGGATAGCTGGGTAATAGAGATGATTAGAACTTTCGAATTGGTTCGATTTGGAAGCCAAGAAAACGGAGGAACAAATCATGGAAGCACAAACAGTATCCGGTATCAGTCCAGTACAAGCCATTGCAGGTTACGGCGGCACACAGAGCGATGTCAGTTCCTTGGAGAAGCAGCGAAACCTGCTGATGATGGAGCTGGACAAGGCGAATGCGGCGCAGGGTAGCGAGATGCAGACTCCTTATCGCCGGGAGCAGCTGCAGCGGCAAATCCGGCTGCTGGAGGCACGACTGGTGCAGAAAAGCGGGAGCAGCAACTCGGTCAATTTTGTACCGGCTTCTCCGCTTCAAGACTATCCCCCGCTCTGGGGGACCGAAGGAAAGGGAAGCCTTAAAGGCATCGGTCTAACTGATCCCCGGACGGCGACAGTGGACTCGGAGGGCCATTTCAATGCGTTGATTTAGACCAGAAAGCGAAGGTACGGAAAACCCGGTAATGAACCGGGTTTTCCGTACTTTTTTGCTTTAAGAGGCGGCAGCCTTCATCATCCGTATTTTCTTTCATATGAATGAGCATCTTTGCCTCTTCTCCAACTACATATCGGAATTGGCTTGTACCGTCTGTGGCCGCTTGGTATATGGTTTCGGCAACAATTTCTGGAGGCGCGGCGTATGCCGGGTGTTTTCCATTCCAGGCTTACCAATCCCTCGGCAATGGTCGTAGGTTTAGACTTTTATGGGCATTCGCCCAAGCGCCCTCTCCGCGAATGCATATGATGATAATGCCTACTCATTGAAAGGAGCAATCACATATGGGATTTTTTCCAACGCCGGGAACCGGCGAAGGGTTTCCAGGATTCCCGGGAGGACCTGGCGTGCCGGGAGGACCTGGGGTTCCAGGCGGATTTCCCGGACAATTTCCGGGGATTCCAGGGCTTCCAGGGGGTGCACCAGGAGGCGTTCAAGCGCCGACGGCCCCTCCACCACAATTCGTACCGCAAATGTCGGCCACCACATTTGCCGTCGACCCCGGCGGGATTAGACACTGCCTGTTCCGCAACACATACATTTGGCTGAACAACGGCGAGCAATTCTGGTTCTTCCCGGTATTCGTCGGACGTACTTCTATCGCAGGGTTCAGATGGTTCGGCTTCTTCTGGGCGTACTTCGGTATTGATTTGAATCAGATTCGCTCGTTCACCTGCTTCTAAGGCAGACAACAAAGAGAACAGCCTGGCTGTTCTCTTTGTTGTGCGGCATATCGTGTTTGCCGCCATCATCCAAGAATCAACGGCTGCAAAGACACACAGAAAAGATGGATTTCCTATGTTCTTGATTTTCTCCACGATAATGTTCCATTGGTACTCAGCCCCACCATCTGCATCATCATCCCGCCTGAAGAGGTCACCATAACTGATCCACAGTCTTTTCATTAAATTAGGAAAACCAAAAATATTGAACATATGACAAAGAAGTTAGAATTTAAAGCGTTTTCAACCCCCTTTATAATCAAGTTATAATAAAAGAAAGGGGTTACAAAAATTGACTAACTTATTTTACAAGCCGAACGGGGCTTGGGTGGGAGACCTAATCCCTTTTTACAAAGACGGCAGCTTCCGTTTGTTCTATCTTCATGATTGGAGAGAGAACAAGAAGATTCACGGAGAAGGAACCTCCTGGTTCGAGCTCCGCACAAGCGATTTCGTGCACTACGAAGAAGTGGGTGAAATGCTGAAGCATGGAAGTGTGAGCGAGCAAGACCTTAACTGTTATACCGGCTCAATTATCGAAGCCCATGGGGAATATCATCTGTTCTACACCGGCCTCAATCCGAGTCCGGAATTCATAGAGGACGGTGTGCCGCTCCAATGCGTCATGCACGCCGTGAGCACGGATATGGAGTCATGGCGGAAAATCCCGGAAGATACCTTCTATTCCGACGGGATTCAATATGAAAGACATGACTGGCGCGATCCTTTTGTATTCTGGAACGAAGAGGCGGGGGAATATTGGATGCTTCTTGCTGCAAGGAACAAAGAAGGTCCTTCCCGGCGCCGGGGGAGCATCGGACTCTGTGCTTCCAAGGATCTCAAAAATTGGGAAATCCGGCAGCCTTTCTGGAATCCAAAAATGTACGTGACGCATGAATGCCCTGACTTATTCCAAATCGGGGAATGGTGGTACCTGGTTTACTCCACGTTCTCGGAACGATTTGTCACCCATTACCGCATGAGTAAATCTTTAAGCGGGCCTTGGACGGCGCCGAGAAACGACGCGTTTGACGCCAGAGCGTTCTATGCTGCGAAAACATGGAGTGACGGAGATAAGCGTTATGCTTTTGGCTGGGACCCAAGCAAGGAAAACGAGAATGATTACGGGGATTGGCAGTGGGCCGGAAACCTGGTCGTACACGAACTTGTTCAAGAACAGGATGGAACGTTAACGGTTCGTATCCCGGAGACTGTTTCCCATCATTTTTCAAATAAACAAGCGGCCGAGTGGGGTTCACGGCTCGGGGATTGGAAGGAGTCAGAGGGGCGTATAGAGGCGGCTGCGAACGAGACATACTCTTGTATATCAGCCGGCTTCATGCCCGAAACTTGCAAGATTTCGGCCGAGCTGTCCTTTTCGGAAGGGACGAGAGGCTGTGGCATCATGCTTCGCGCAAGCGAGGATCTTGACGAGGCCTATTATATTCGCCTTGAACCCATTCATAACCGCCTGGTGTTCGACATGTGGCCCCGGCGGGAGCAGGGTGAGATGCAGTGGCATATCAAAGGGGACCACCCTCATGCGGTAGAGCTGGAAGTACCGATAGAATTGCAGGCCGGTACTGTTTATAATATCGAGATCGTTGTGGAGAATTCCGTTTGTGTAGTATATTTGGCCGATCAGGTCGCCATGACTACACGTTTGTATAATTTGAAAACCGGCAACTGGGGCTGTTTTGTCCAGGAAGGCCGGGCGATTTTTGAACAAGCATCCATTTCGGTTCCCAACTAACAGGAGGTTTTATAAATGAAACGTTATGTCAAAAGGCTGGCTCTTGCGTTATCGCTGGTTGTCCTGATGGCGATGGTGAGCGCATGCGGAGGCGGAAATAATAATAACGGCGCTGTAGAAACCGGATCGGCAAATCCGCCAAAGGTGGACAAGAAAACATACAAATGGTTCGTGGCCCGAGGTGTAGACAGCCCTCCAGCCGTTACGGTAAAGGAAATTGCGGACGAGTTTTCTCAAACACATCCGGAATTCGAGCTGGTTCTGGAAGGTACAGGTGATCGCCCGTCCTATTTGCAAAAGCTGCGGACATTGATTGCGAGCAACGAAATGCCCGCTATGTTCGATACTGATCCGGATGCCTATGCTTCCAAGCTAGTACAGCAAGGCAAACTGGTGGATATGAAAAAACTGCTGGAGGAACTTGGCAAATATCAAGATTTCCGCCCGGTGGCCTTGCAATATCAGCAGTTCTCAGACGGCAGCATGTATACTTTCCCGCTTGAATACGGAATCGAGGTATTCTGGTACAACATCAAGATGTTTAAGGATCTTGGCCTTGAGCCGCCGAAGACGTTCGATGAGTTCATGAAGGTTGCCGGGACGCTGAAGCACAGCGGGGTTACGCCGATTGCCGTCGACGGCAAGGATAAATGGCCGGTTCTCCGGTACCTGGCGTACAAACCGTTCCGCATGACAGGCAATGATTTTATCGAAAATGTAAAGCAAGGGAAGGCATCTTTCAAGGACCCTGCCGGCATGGAAGGTATTAAGTTCGTGCACGATCTGGGCACCAAAGGGTACTTTCAGGAAGGATTCACTGCAACGGATTACACCGCAGCGCGCGACTTGTTCCTGGGCGGCAAAGCCGGCATGTATTACATGGGTTCATGGGAAACTATGAACTTCGTAAATGATAAAGTAAGCACAGAAATGAAGGACAATATCGGGTTTTTCCGGCTTCCCATGATGGAAGGTGCCAAAACGGCTGAAAATGATTATTTCATCAACTCGGGCATCGGCGTTGCCTTCAACCAGGAGACCTTCGATGATACGATGAAGGAATTCGTCAAATTCCTTCTGGAACAATATCCGAAGGCCTATACGGAAAAAGGCCAATTCTCGCCTTTCAATTATTCGCTTGATCAAGAGCAAGGGATGCCGGAGCTCTTCTATAAAGTTCAAGACGAAATCGCGAAATCCGGCAACGTCTTTGCGGTCCCGTGGGATACGCGCCTTGACCCGGCCACGAATGAGCTGCTCGGCAACGAGTTGAATGCCTTGGCTCTGGGAGCCCATACTCCGGATGATTTTGCAGAATTAATGGATCAGGCGATTAAAGAAAATGCGCCGAAATATTTCAAATAGCGATGCCAAACAGGCGGCCAATCGAAAGCCGGTCGGCCGCCTGTAAGTACAATAAAACTAAAATTAGGGAATGAGCAAGCATATGGATAAAATCCTGCGCAATCGGAAAGCCGCTCTTGTCTTCCTGTTGCCTGCATTATTAGTGTATTTGCTTACCGTTCTGGCTCCTATCCTTTGGTCGATGTATTTCAGTTTCTTCTCCTGGGACGGAGTTTCAGATATGCTCTATATCGGCTTTGACAATTACGCCAAGATGTTCGGCGGCGACAAGACATTCTGGAAGGCATTCAGCAACAATCTGATCTATGTTTTCATTATTGTAGCCATGCAGGTGTTTCTTGGTTTGTTGGTTGCCATCTTGCTGACCAGCATCACCAAGGGGAGAGAATTGTTCAAAACATTATATTTTGCCCCTGCTATCATCACGTCAGTAGCCATAGCACAGTTGTTCCAAAATGTGTACTCATTTGAACCGGTCGGAATCCTGAACTTTTGTCTGCAGCAGATGGGTCTTGGAGACTGGAGCAGGCCCTGGCTTTCCGACTTGAAGTGGGCTCTGAGTGCCGTATCGGTACCCGAAGGTTGGCGTTATATCGGTCTTTATATGATTATCTTGTATAGTGCGTTAATTTCCATTCCTTCCGATATCGAGGAAGCTGCCAGAATTGACGGAGCTTCTTCCTGGAACCTGTTCCGTTCGATTAAAATGCCGCTGATTAAGCCGGTTCTGATGGTTTCTATCATTATGGCTACTACGGGGGCGCTGAAAGGGTTCGACATCCCGTATCTCATGACGAACGGGGGACCGGGCCGCGTAACGGAATTGTTGCCGACTTATATGTACAAAACCGCATTCTCCAGTCTGGACTTTGGTTATGGCAGCGCAATGGCCGTATTTATCGTCGTTGAAAGCCTCATTGCAGTCGCCTTTATCAGACGGATGATGGACAGTAAGGAGACCTGATGATGAAATTTTCTGGTTATACTAAAGCGGTTCTTGTGGTAGTTTCCTTTGTTCTGCTTGTCATTCAAGTGTATCCCCTTGTCTGGGTGTTCATCTCCAGTTTTAAGGCGCCTACCGATTTTTCCGGTGATAACCCGCTCAGCCTGCCAAGCCAATTCACTTTCGGAAATTATTCCAGCGTGTGGAATAAAGGGAATTTGGGGACTTATTTTTCCAATAGTCTCATCGTCGCCGTGACGACCATCGTGCTTGTGATCCTGTTCAGCGCCATGGCGGCTTTCGTTATTGAGAAGATGTCTTTTAAATGGAGTCAAAGCGTGCTGTTTCTATTTCTGTGCGGCATTATGATCCCGATTCAGGTCGTGCTCATTCCGCTGTTCATTCTTTATAACAAAATAGGAATTATCAATACGCTCACTTCTCTCATTTTGCCCCAAGTAGGTTTTGCACTGCCGATCTCGATCTATCTTTTCGTGAGCTTCTATAAATACATTTCGAATGAGATCATGGAGGCCGCTGTCATGGATGGCTGCGGTGTGTATCAGGTTTTTTGGCGGATGATTTTCCCGCTATCCCGGAATACGATAGTCACGGTTGTCGTAATGAATCTGATATTTGTCTGGAATGAGTTTATTTTCGCGAATACGTTTATTCATGACCTTAAGTCACGGACCATTCCAGTTGGCTTGATGGATTATATCGGACAGTACGGTTTAACGGATTGGGGAGCCACCTTTGCTGCAATCAGCATTACGACCATCCCGACTATGGTGGTTTACTTCATTTTCAACAAGAGCGTTATTTCCGGTATGACTGCAGGTGCGACTAAAGGTTAATCTCCCATATGCCTTTGACTGAAGGTATACTGATAGTATCAGGTTGCCACTCTTCTTGGTCAGGGGGATTTCATGAGCATAAAACGGCTGTTCCTGTCGATAAGTATCCGAAGCAAGATTATTATTTTGTCCATAGCCTGTTCCTTGCTTCCGCTGGTCCTGATCGCTTCCTTAACCTTTGTCTATTTAAGCAAAGTGATCGAGAACAAGATGTCCGATACCACCTCGAATTTGCTGGGCTCCATCAATTGGAATATCCAGACTTTCGTGAATGACGTGGAATCGATTTCGAAGCTGATGTTGTCTTCCCGGGATGTTCAGAATTTCCTTTCCTATACTAAGAATGATTTCAAGGAGATCTATGACCTTCAAAATGCGACCCGCAGTCTGATCGTCAATATTACCAACAACAAATCCTATATTCGTTACGTTTACGTTGGCAGCGGGCAAAGAGAACTGATTACCACAAACCAATGGGACAGATTGACTTATGACAATATCTATCAGGCGGTCTCACGGACAACATGGTATCAACAGGTGGGGGAGATGGGCGGCCGGGGCTTGTGGCTGAACAGCGACGAAGTCCGGCCTCTCAAGGACAGCCCGAACCTGCTGCTGTACGGCAAACGGTTAAACAATCTTGAAACGCTTGAGCCGATTGGCATGTTGATTATTTCTATTGATAGGCGGGTCTTCGATGAAATGTTCAAGAACATTTCCAATGCGGAAAAAGGCGATTTGATGATCCTGGAACAAAACAAAATCATCTATTCTAATTCCGATAACAATGATTTAAAAAAAGTTCCTCAAAAGGATTTGAATCAAATCTATGATTTGCCTGAGCGGGGGAACCGCATTGAAACGCTTGGCGGGGAACGGTATGTTATCACCTTCGAAACGAATCCGGTAACCCAGTGGAAAGTGGTCAGCATGATCCCCTATTCAAGCATTAACTCGGAAATCATCCTGATTCGTAATGTTACGCTCTCATTGACGCTGGTAGCTTTCCTGCTTGCCGCCTACGGCGCTTATCTCATCTCGAAGCGGATCACCAAACAGTTGACTCTGCTCACTTCTGTAGCAAGAAAAGCGGCAAAACGCGATGAAATCGAAGGAATCTTTTTTATAGAAGAAGATGAAATCGGTAAAATCGGAAATCAATTCCTGAGAATCTTCCGTACCAACACGGAATTGTCGGACAAATTGATCGAAGCCAAGCTTAAGGAGAAGGAAGCTGAACTTCATGCGCTGCAGAGTCAAATCAACCCTCATTTCCTATACAATACGTTGAATTCCATCTATCTAATGGCGGAACGAATCAGTGCCAAAAACATTTCCAAAATGGTCATGTCCCTTTCGAATATTTTTAAATTAAGCTTGAACAACGGGGACTATATTACAACTGTCGGGAATGAAATCGAACAAGTGAAAAATTATTTAGAGATTCAGAACATCCGCTATAAGGGGAAGTTTGAGGTGATCATCGACCTAGAACCTGGAATCGAGCACATCCGCATGCTGAAGCTGCTTATTCAGCCTTTGGTGGAAAATGCGATCTTTCATGGAATCGAGTTGAAGGAGGACAAAGGGAGCATTGTCATTCGGGGCCGAAGGGAAGGGGCAACCCTTATATTCGAAGTTGAGGATGACGGAGTGGGTTTTGATCCTGTGGATATGCAGCCAAGGGGATATGCCTTAAGGAACATACAGGAAAGGATCCAATTGCATTACGGCCAAGGCCGTGGAATCCGCATTGACAGTATTCCGGGTGCCGGAACCAAAATCACCCTTGAGATCGGTATAATGGATTGAGGTCGGGCTATGAAGGGGGACATGTCTTGTATAAACTTTTTATAGCGGATGACGAACAGCTTGTAGTGGAAACGTTGTCGGAAATGATTGACTGGGATGCATTCGGAGTACGAATCATAGGGACGGCAAATAACGGCAAACAAGCGTTGGAACGGATTCTTCAGTCGGATCCGGACATAGTCCTGACAGACATTCGGATGCCCGGCCTGAACGGTCTTGAACTAATCCGTACTCTGAAGGAGAATGGCCGCAAAGCGGAATGCATCATCGTGAGCGGCTATTCCGAGTTTGAATACGCCAAAGAGGCCATTGAACTGGAGGCAGTGGATTATCTGATCAAGCCTGCAGAGCTAGATGAAGTAGCAAGGACCGTCTCAAGGGCAATTCAGCGTCTGGGGCGCAAAGCGGATCAAACGGGGAATAACCCTGAGCTTCGAATTGCAAAAGCATTAGACCGGGCGGTGTTTACGGATCTAATCGTCCATGGAAAACGTCCAGCATTCGATCAAACGCCATACGGACAATATGACCAGTTTGCAGTGATCCTGATCGGAAGCCCGGCGACGCTTTTGCTCGAACGAGTGAAGGACAAGGGCATTGCCGATGCTCTCTCGAGCTTTTTGGCGAACCGCGGAATCGTCGTCGATCTGCTCTACGAACAGCAGAAAGTCATCTTATTATGCATGGCGAACCTGGAGGAAGACGCGCCATTAACGGAAATTCTGATGACTGCAGCCGCAACATTTTCGAATGACGGCTCATGGGACGATACTTTACTGTCGTTTGGAATCGGTCCGGTTGTAACCGAAATAATGCATATGCATATCTCGTATTTGGCAGCCTACAAGGCATGTCAAATGGGTTTGTTCTTCGGCGCTCCGGTAATGGACGCAAGCAGCTGGACGGAGATTACCCGCATTTCTGAAAGAATAGTCTCCGATTGGTCTAATCAAATACAATCCTTCATCCGTTACGAACAAAAAGAGTTCGAAGCGATGCTAGAACGTTGGACGGAATGGGGAACAAAGCAATTAATCGCTCCCGATACCCTAAAGAAGACAGGCGCCCAATGGGCGAACCGGTTGCACGATCTGATCGGGCAGGACTATGGAATCAAGATCGAGAGAGTGACCGGAGACCGCACGCGGCTGATTGAGGAGATACATGAAGCGCCGGATTGGGCATCTTTGAAGAAAATATGTATGAATTTGGCGCAGAGTGTGCAATTTTATTTGAACGTTACGAAAACTACCCTGAAAGAAAAGGTGGTTCATGAAATCAAAGCTTATCTTGAATCCCATTATCATGAGAATATCCAGCTCGATCAGTTGGCAGAGCGGTTTGATCTCAACGCTTCCTATGTAAGCAACTTATATTCTAAATCAACCGGGCAAACGATTCTGGAATATGTCACTTTGCTGCGCATCCGGCAAGCGAAAAAGATGCTGAGGGAAAGCAGCTTCAAAATCTCTAAAATATCCACTAATGTCGGATATGATAACCAGCGGTATTTCTGCCAAGTGTTCAAGAAGCATGTAGGCGTTAGTCCCGGCCAGTATAGAGAAGAGCATATGATAAAAAGTGAAGGAGATCATTCTCCAATTGGGTAATAAAACCTTTACAGTGGCGAATCCTAGCCTATAAGAAGAAGGGGCAATTGCGCGACCACGGCGCAATACGATAAAGGATGAAGGGAGAAGATCTGCTTGATTACGCTCAGAAAAATTACTCTGGAAAACCGGCGTGCTATGTTTAACCTGGAAGTTTCAGAGGATCAACGGCAATTTGTTGCGTCTAATCTGTCAAGTGTGGCGTCTTGTTATGTTCTGGTGACCAATGGGGGACATCCATTCCCATTTATTATTTACGCGGATGAGCAGCCCGTCGGATTTGTTATGTTGGCTTATGGAACCACCGGATACGAAGAACCGTCAATCGCAGAAGACAACTATTGCATCATGCGCCTGATGATTGACAAACAATACCAAAATCGGGGTTATGGACGGGAAGCCATGAGAAAAATCTTGGAATTTATTCGCACCTTTCCGGCAGGGCCAGCACATTACTGCTGGATCCCTTATAAATCAGATAACATCGCTGCCAAAAAGCTTTATGAAGGCTTCGGCTTCCGTGACAATGGTGAAGTCTTCAACAACGAGTCAATAACCGTTTTGCAACTCTGATTTGCTCCCAAACCGTTGAAGAAAGCGGGCTCCAAGAAATGGTCATCTGCAAATGCTATCGCTCAGGGAAACTTGCTCCTCGCTATACGCTTATAGTTTTCTTGCCTTAATTACAAAAGTTACAGGAAGCATCTTTGCTTTTTTTGCAAAATCACTGTTATCGTCCCGTGATTGCATAATTTCATCATCAGATTGCTCAATCATTTGCTCAATGACAAATCCCGCTTTTGAGAGTGCGTTCACATAGGTTGATAGTTTACGGTCCGATAAGGTTAGTGTACTTTCATCAAGAGATACCGAATACCAGGATTCATCGAAATAACATTTTTTAAAAACAAGCATATTATTTTCTGCAACAACACATTTATGTATAGGGTGAGACCAGCTGAAAATAAATGCGCCGTCTTTTTTCAGGTAAGAAGCAATCTGGCAAAAAGTACCCTCAAGGTCGGTTGTCCAGCCTATGGCATAAATGGAATAAACAAAGTCAAAATAATTCTCTGGTATGCCACATTTTTCTTCCATGGGAGAACAGATTAATTTTGCTGAAAGACCGGACGCTGTCAAATGTTGCCTTGTTTTTTCGATTTGGTTTTCTGATATATCCATACCCCATAGTTCAGACGCTTTTCGCTCCCCCAGATATTGCAAAGATTGACCGCTTCCACAGCCGATCTCTAGCATCTTTTTTCCTGAAACATCGCCAAAAAGCTGGCATTTTTCTTCTGAAACAAATGCTCCATACAAAGGAAGCGCGGTTGCTCCTAAAACATCACTTCCTTTTGTATCCCAAAATAAGCTGTTTGTTGTATGAATAACCTTCTTATTCATATCGACCGAGCGGGCGGTACCAACCTCGCCAGCGCCTATAATATTTGTTCTATAAACAGATTTTTTGTCCATACAGACACCCTCCCAAATATATTCAACATAGGATAATTTACCATTCGCCTAAGAACAAATCCACCTAAAATTATCGATCCAGCGTTCACATGCTAATGGTATAGCGGACAAGCGGGTGTTGACGTTGACTTTCATCAGTATCCCGGCATACCACAGCTTTGAGGTGATGGTCCCGCAGGCGGAAGTAAGTCAGTGCTCCGGCGAAAGTAATGTGGACGCGATTGCAAGAGCGCTTAATCCTTAAACCGACAAAAAGAGCAGGCCAGACGAGCAAATTTACTCGTTGTGGCTTGCTTTTTTTGCTCCTATCGGAGATTTTTTTATTTTCAAAAAGGCATTGAATTTTTTGTAACCCTTAGTTATAATACAAGACATAACAATTAAAAGCGCTTACATGAAAGGTGGTGAAGCAAATGAAGATTGCGGGAATGAATATTACGTACAGGCATTTTCCTTTTGAGTACTTCCTGGATCAAGTGGCCGAGCTTGGGCTTGAGCACATCGAGCTGTGGGCGGGCGAGCCTCATTTATACGTCTACCGGAATGTTCTTGGCAACTTGAGGCACATTAGAAGGCAGCTGAAATCCCGAGACATGAAGGTCGTCTGTTATACGCCGGAGCAGTGTGTCTATCCCTTCAATATTGCCGCTTCCGACTCCCGGCTTCGGCAGAAGAGTATCGATTACTTCATTGATAATCTGTACGCCGCTCTGGAGCTGGAGACCAACATGATGCTTGTGACTTCAGGAATAGGAGACTTCGCTGTATCGCCATTGGAATCATGGAAATATGCGGGCGACTCCATCTACCAGATATCTCGGGTGGCTGAGGAGGAAGGGGTGACTTTAGCGTTGGAGCCTCTGACCCGATTTGAATCGAATCTAATTACCGATGCTAAGGGAATCAAGAGGATGCTGGAGGAGGTCCGTTCTCCGTCATTAAAAGGGATGATCGACACCGTAGCGATGCAGCTCGCTGGCGAGACACCCGAAGATTATATCTCCCTGCTCCCGGAGATCGGCCATTTCCACCTGATCGATGGTGACGGCTCGTCTGATGCGCACCTGGCCTTAGATGATGGAGTACTGAATTGGCGGGAATATCTAACCAGTCTTCAGAGCCATAATTATGAGGGGGCTTGTACACTAGAGATTATGGGGTTCAATTACTATCAGAATCCGCAGGAAGCATTTAGGGAATCAATCAGGAAAATAAGGGGAATGGAAGTCTTATCACCTTGATTTGGAGGAACTCGTTATGAGTAATGGCTCACTTACACGAAAACTGGGTTTTTGGTCGGCCCTAGCCATCGCTGTTGGAACTACGGTAGGCTCTGGAATCTTCGTTTCTTCCGGCGATGTCGCAAAAGCTGCGGGTATCCCCTCAATCTCAATTCTAGCCTGGATTATTGGTGGAGTTATTGCGATTCCGCAGGTCATGGTGCTGGCCGAATTGTCGACTGCCTATCCGCAAAATGGAAGCGGTTACGTATACTTGAATAAAGCAGGCTGGAGGCCGTTGGCCTTTCTATACGGATGGGCAACCTTCTGGGCACTCGATCCTCCGTCCATTTCAATTATGGCTCTGGCCATTGTTGCATACCTGGCGAGCTTCTTCCCTTTCTTCGCTGGAATTGCCGGTAAACTGCTGGGAGTAGCGATCATTCTGATCATCACGTCCATCCATTACCGGAGTGTCAAGGCAGGCGGCAGTTTTCAAGTCATTATTACGGCTGTCAAAATCATCCCTTTCCTGATTGTCATTGTGCTGGGCCTCATGTACATGAACTTTGACAACTTTGTTTACACGCCCGCCGCAGGAGCGGCAAGTTCAAGCTTAATTGGTGGTGTATCTGCCACGACGTGGGCTTACACGGGAATGGCCGCCATTTGTTTTATGGCTGGAGAATTCAAAAATCCAGGGAAGGTTCTCCCTCGGGCATTAATTAGTTCGGTACTGATTGTATTGGGTCTATATACGCTGCTTGCGGTATGTGTCACCGGCCTAATGCCGTTCGATAAACTGATGGGCTCCAGCTCCGCTGTGTCCGACGCCATCAAGTATATTCCCGGATTATCCGGCATGGCCTCATCCTTTGTGGCCGTCACCGCGATTATTGTTATTCTGGGTTCCTTGAGCTCTTGCATTATGTTTCAGCCGCGTCTGGAGTATGTCATGGCGAGGGATGGGCTGTTCTTTCAGCGGTTTGCCAAAGTTCATCCCAAATTCGAAACACCAAGCTTCTCGATCATTGCTCAGGTTACGTTGGCTTGTATTCTGGTGTTCTTCAGCAATTTAACCGAACTGCTAGGTTATTTCACGCTGATTCAGCTGGTCATTAACATTCTGGACTTTGCCGCGGTCTATAAATGCCGTAAGAGAGAGGATTATAACCCGATTTACCGCATGCCAATGTGGAAAGTAACCACTATTCTGGCTATCCTTGGGGCAGGATGGCTGGCTTGGGGAACCTTTACGTGGGCTCCAGTGCAGGGCATGATTGCCGCGGCGATAGTCATCGCAACGGGTCTGCCTGTGTATTACTATTGGGAAAAGAAGTATGGATCTAAAAGCAGTCAGGACAACAGTAATATAGTCGCTTAACCCGGATGAAGTGAAGGGAGCCGGCTCTGACCCGCTGACTTCGATTTTACAAAAAAGTTGTTTAAATTGTATTGTCTAGTTATACTACGGTATATAACAAATAAAATTGGATGATATTGGAGAGAGAGAACGCTCCAGTATAGGGAGGGAACGTAAATGTTGAATTTTAACGAACAGTTATTCCTTAAGCTTGTGGAACAAGAGGGCCTGGACTTTAGAGGACAAATTGAAGAGATTGTAGACGGGATTGCCAAGAAAGGGTACAGCAATATTTTTCTGATTGGTGCGGGTGGCACGATTGCGATGATGTATCCTTATGAGTACATTCTGAAATCAAGCTCGACCATTGATGTGCATGCGGAGATTGCCGCTGAATTTATGGTGATGAACAACAGACATTTCAGTAAGGATTCCGTATGTATCTTTACATCTGTGTCGGGAACCACGCAGGAGACCGTTGCGGCAGCGAAGTTCTGTAAGGAACGGGGAGCGACTACGATTGCACTTGTGGCAGAAAGGGATACTCCATTAACCAAAATTGTAGATCACTGCATTACAACCGGTTCGGAGAAACATTCCTTCGATACATTCTTCATGCTCCTGTACATGGTTGTGTTCCGGTTCATGTATAACAACAATGAGTTCCCTCAGTATGAGCAGTTCACGAAGGAAGTTGCCTTATTGCCGCGTGCGATTCTGGACGCAGTCAAGACCTTTGACCCTAAAGCGGAAGCTTTTGCAAAAGAACATAAAGACACTGACTATCATATGATGGTTGGCTCCGGCAACCTGTGGGGGAATACGTACTCCTACGCGATGTGTATCCTGGAAGAAATGCAGTGGATTCATGCGAAGTCGATTCATGCGGCGGAATTCTTCCATGGCACGCTTGAGCTTGTGGTTGAAGATACCAGTGTTATTCTGCTGAAAGGCGAAGATGAGACAAGACCGCTGATGGACCGGGTGGAGAGATTCGCCGAGAAAATTACGAAGAAGCTGACCATTATTGATACCAAAGACTTTGCCATGGAAGGCATCAGCGAGGAGTTCAGAAAGCATTTTGCCGTAAGTATCAACTGGTCTGTCCTAAGCCGTATCAGCGCCTACCTGGAGCGTGAGAGAAATCATCCGTTAACCCTTAGAAGATACTATCGCCAAATGGAATATTAAGATACGCAGCCTTTGTTCATTCTATATTGATGCATTTGATTTGAGCACTACTTCGTAGTGCTCATTCTTTAATAGCAGGGAAGGCGGGAGCAAGATGAGAATCATTACAGTCGGGGATAACTGCATGGATGTCTATCAAGCAAGCGGCACAACCTATCCCGGAGGCAATCCGGTGAATGTGGCCGTCTATTTAACTGAAATGGGTGCAAAAACGGCCTATCTGGGCTGGGTGGGCACTGACATTTATGGGGAGATCATGATTCAGGCTATTCAGGACAAGGGCGTGGATACTTCCCGGATTTCACAAAAGGACGGAAAAACAGCGGTAACCCACGTGGAGATGGTGGAGAATGACCGGAGGTTCGGTGATTACGACGAGGGAGTGATGGCACATTTTTTCCTTACAGCGGAAGAGCTTGATTTTGCCGGGAATTATCAGCTTGTCCACTCGGGGATATGGGGCCATGCCGATCCGTACTTTCCTCTCTTTAAGGAAAAGGGCCTGATCACCTCCTTTGATTTCTCGGATCAGTTGAAGGATGACCGGGTACAGACGTTAACGCCCTATGTAGACTATCCATTCTTTTCGTACACTCAGGATGATGACTATATCCGCCAGCTCCTGGTAGAGGCCAAGCAAAGAGGAGCGCAGATTGCCGTGGCTACCTTGGGAGAGAACGGTTCGCTTGCTTACGATGGGGAACAATTCTTTCCGCACGGCGTAGGTAAGGTGAACGTCGTGGATACGATGGGAGCTGGGGATTCCTTCATTGCCGGGTTCATTTACGGCCGATTGAAAGGGCTTTCGACCGAGAACTGCCTAGAGCTTGGGGCAAACACAGCTGCAAAGACGATAGGTTATTTCGGCGCATGGTGACTGGAGATGATCATCAATGTATAATACGTATTATACATTGATGGATAAGGATGAATTTGCCATGAATTTAAATCCTTCAACCCCCCAGCCGCTGTATATGCAGATCAGGCAAATGTTGAAGAACGATATCCAGAACGGACGATACAAACCGGATGAACAGATTCCAACGGAAGCAGAGCTTTGTGATACTTATAGTGTAAGCCGAATCACCATACGGAAAGCGATTGAGGAGCTCGTGCGGGAAGGAACCCTGACGCGAATTCCTCGTAGAGGCACGTTTGTAGCCTCCAACAAATTTCATAATGAACTGTTATCCGTAAGCGGATTCTCAGAGTTCAGCCACCAGCTGGGCATGATTCCGAACTCACGGATATTAAGAAGTGAAGTTATCCCGGCGTCTGAAGAGGTGGCCGGACATCTTCTTATTGAAGAAGGCAGCCCCGTGTTGGAGCTTGAACGGCTGATGTATGTAGATGACCGCCCGCTTTTCTATGATATTGCCCATTATTCACTCACCCGGTTTCCGGATTTGGAAAAGAAGATCGCAATGAAAGAATCGACTTACAAGATTCTGTCGGAGGATTACCATACCGAGATTGTGAGCAATGACAAGATCATAGATGTGATCGGTGCGACCAAAGATTATGCGAAATTTCTTGAATGTGATATCGGGGCGAACTTGTTCCGGATATTAAAAATTGCTTTTGACGCAAACGATGAGCCTGTTCATCTCTCCACATTTATGTGTGAGACTAATCGGGTCAATCTGACGGTCCACCGGGCAAAATAGGCCATGCTCATCGGCATGGCCCGCAGGAGGATTTATTTGTAGCGCCCTGACGTTAAGACCGCATAATGGATACAAGTATTGCATCCTCATGCCCTTATGCATACAGTCACAAAAAAGGAGCGAATAAGTAAATGCCTTATTCGCTCCTTCCATATTTGGGCAACGGCCGCTTCTCTAATTATTTGATAACGACATATTCCAGACCCACCAGCTTGGCATAAGTAACAATCTGGTCGGTTGTCAGGTTCAAGGATACAACGGTGTGGTGGCCGCCGCCGTTCTCAATCCAGGCTTTGACCCCATCCTGGAAGTTCGGCTTTACCTTCCACAACACACGGGCTACCGGAAGCTTCGGAGCCGGCACCGTCGGTTCGAAGGCCTCCACCTCGTTGATTAGCAGCTTATAGTGCGTGCCGAAGTCGGCCATGGATACAACTACGCCTTCTCCTGCTTTGCCGTCAAATACGAGACGGGCCGGATCTTCACGGTCGCCAATGCCCAGCGGCGATACGACGACCTTCGGTTTGCTGCTGGCCAGACATGGATCTACCTCAAGCATGTGGGATTGCAGAATGGCTTCCTGGCCTGCTGCCATTTCGTAAGTGTAATCTTCCATGAAGCCGGTGTTCTGGTTATGGCTCATCACTTTCAGCAGGCGGTCCAGGGCAGCCGTCTTCCAGTCCCCTTCGCCGGCGAAGCCGTAGCCTTGTGCCATCAGGCGCTGCACCGCTAGACCCGGAAGCTGCTTCATGCCGTGCAGGTCTTCGAAGTTCGAAGTGAAGGCGTTATAGCCGCCATTATCCAGGAAACGTTTCAGAGCGATTTCATAGCTGGCCTGTACTTTGACGCTGGCTTCCCATGCGTCCTTGCTGTAAGCGCCATACTCAAAATCATACAGCTCTGCGTATTCTGCGAACAGCGCATCAATTTCTTCTTCCTTCACAGCCTTCACGTACTCCACAAAGTCGCCAATACCATAGTAGTCAACGGTCCAACCGAATTGGATTTGGGCTTCGACCTTGTCGCCTTCTGTAACACCGACGTTGCGCATGTTGTCGCCAAAGCGGGCAACCTTGATGCTGAAGCTCTCGTTGTAAGCAACCGCTACGTCCATCCATGCTGCGATTTGCTTCTGCACCTCGGCGCGCTCCCAGTAGCCTACTACCACTTTGTTTTGCTTGTTCAGACGGGCATTGATGAAGCCGTATTCGCGGTCGCCATGGGCAGCCTGGTTAAGGTTCATGAAATCCATATCAATGGTAGCCCAAGGAATGCTCTCATTGTATTGGGTTGCCAAGTGAAGCAATGGCTTCTGCAACAGTTTCGTTCCGCGAATCCACATTTTTGCCGGAGAAAAGGTGTGCATCCAGGTGATAACGCCGGCAACCTCGTCACGATAGTTGACTTCTTTCATGATAGAAGTGATTTTGTCCGCGCTGACGGCCAGATCCTGCAATACGAGCGGATAAGGCAGAACACCGCTGTTATTGAGCGCGTCGGTCATAGCCTGTGCATGAGCCTTAACTTCTCCAAGTGCTTCTTCTCCGTAAAGATGCTGCGATCCTACAACAAACCAGAACTGCTTGGCGCTTACTGTTGACATAATGCTCATCCTCTTTTCTTATTTTGATGATTTCTGAAGTCCAATGTATTGCAATTACTTCTGGCCGTAGTAAGCGTCCTTGCCATGCTTCCGTAGGTAGTGTTTATCCAGAATCCGCTGCGGCAGTTCTTCGGCAAAATGGTTGAGTTCCCTGGCAAACAAATTCATCTTGGAGACTTCCTCCAGCACCACACTGTTCATCACTGCGGATTGGGCATCCTTCCCCCAGGTGAACGGAGCATGGCCCTTAAGCAAGACACCGGGCACCGCCATAATATCCAGACCCCGCTGCTCAAAGGTTTCGATGATGACATGTCCGGTTTCCGCTTCATAGCCGCGGTCAATCTCCTCCTGGGTCAGGAAGCGGGCACAAGGTACGGAGCCATAGAAGGTATCGGCATGCGTAGTCCCCATGACAGGAACATCAAGACCGGCCTGAGCCCAGACTGTCGCCCATGTCGAGTGCGTATGCACAATGCCGCCAATCTCTGGATAATGCTTGTACAGTACGGCATGGGTTGGTGTATCAGAGGAAGGTCTGAGATCGCCTTCAACTACATTGCCGTCGAAATCCACAACCACCATATCGCCCGGCTTCATTGTGTCATAATGAACGCCGCTTGGTTTGATTACGAACAGGCGGCTTGCCCGGTCAACCGCGCTTACATTGCCCCACGTGTATTTAACGAGTCCATGCTTAGGCAGGTCCAGATTGGCCTGGAATACCTCTTCTTTCAGATGCTCTAACATGTTACTCCCTCCAGTTCTCTACCAGGTGATCTACCGCAGCCTGCTCAATCGCAAGACCCTTGCTGTAGCGTTCCAGGAAAAGTTCAAAACCTGCAACATCAGCGCTGTCCGGATGAATCTTTTGTCCTTCGGCAGCCTTAAACACTTTGTCTTCAAGGAAGTCAGCCAGGGGTTCCTGCTGACCTTTGTTTGACATATAAGCAGCCAGAATCGCTATTCCCCATGCTCCGCCTTCTCCGGCTGTTGCCATGACAGAAACCGGGACATTCAGTGCGGCTGCAACCATTCTTTGCCCAACGATTGGGGTTTTAAACAGTCCGCCGTGAGCCAGAATAATGTCGATAGCGACATTTTCTTTCTTAGTCAGAATGTCCATTCCGATCTTCAAAGCGGCAAAAGCGGAATACAGATGTGTCCGCATGAAATTGGCCAGATTGAAACGGCTCTCAGGCGAGCGGACAAACAGCGGCCGGCCTTTCTCAATCCCGGTAATATTCTCACCGGAGAAATATCCGTAGCTGAGCAAGCCTCCGCCATCGGAGTCCGCTTCCAGCGCTTTTTTGAACATCACACTGAACAGTTGGTTCGGATCCGCCTTTTGTCCCATCGCCTCATAGAACTCGCGGAACAGACCCAGCCAGGCATTGATATCGCTTGAGCAGTTATTGGCATGAACCATCCCCACCGGGCTGCCGTCCGGCGTAGTTACCATATCAATTTCCGGATATACGGCTGAAAGATCCTTCTCCAGGACAATCATCGCAAAAACTGAGGTGCCTACGGAAATATTGCCGGTCCGCTTTCTGACACTGTTCGTAGCCACCATACCTGTACCGGCGTCGCCTTCCGGAGGACAGAGCGGAATGCCTGGCTGCAGGTCACCGGAGACATCCAGTAACTTAACACCGGCTTCGGTTAAGACGCCTGCCTGCTCCCCTGCATGGAAGACCTTGGGAAGAAGGTCCCGCAGCTTCCACGGGTAGCCCTTGGCGGCAATAAGCTCATCGAATTGCTTAACCATCGGGGCGTTATAATCTTGCGCAGCTTCATCAATCGGGAACATCCCCGAGGCATCCCCGATGCCGATGGCCTTGCTGCCGGTCAGCAGCCAGTGAATATAACCGGCCAAGGTCGTTATGAACCGGGCGTGAGGCACGTGTTGTTCCCCGTTCAATATAGCTTGATATAAATGAGCAATACTCCAGCGTTCAGGAATGTTGAACTTAAAGGTATCCGTCAATTCTTTTGCGGCAGCACCAGTGGTTGCATTGCGCCAGGTCCGGAACGGAACAAGCAGCTCCCCCTTGTCGTCAAAAACCATATACCCATGCATCATTGCCGAAAATCCCATAGAACCGACTGTTGTAAGGGTAACACCATATTTCTGCTCAACTTCCAGCTTCATTTCGCTGTAGGCGGTCTGCAGCCCCTTGATAATGTCCGTCAAATGGTACGTCCAATAGCCGTCCACCAATAGATTTTCCCACTCATAGCTTCCGGAGGCGATTGTCTCAAAACGATAATCAATCAGCACTGCCTTGATACGTGTGGACCCAAATTCAATACCAAGTGAGGTTTCTCCCTTGCGTATCGCTTGCTTGATGTTCTGATCCATGCTCACGTGACTCCTCTCTGACCAAACGGTTATAATATCACAATAGAAAGAAGGCGCTTCCTTTAACAGACTTAGTATATTTTTTGTTCGTACATTTGTCAATGCATTAGAAAAGATATACCTACAAATATCGCGAAATTCTGCTTTGTTTCCTTTTTTGAAAGTTTATACTGTTTATACATACGGACTATGGATTATAATAGGCTAATATTCATGCTATAATATGTACGTACAACTATTGCAGACAGACCCATATGCGTTTGAACAATCATGAAAGAAGTGAGTAACGTGAAAACCAAATATCAGGTTATTTTTGATGATATAAAAAGCAATATTCTATCAGGAGCGTATAATGTAGGCGAACAAATCCCCACTGAATCCGCATTGCAGGAAATGTACAACGTTAGCCGGCAGACGGTCCGGAAAGCGATTTTAGAATTGTCCAACGAGGGGTTCCTCAGGAGTGAAAAAGGCTCCGGCACGTACGTCAGCAACCAGTTCCGTAATAAATCCGGAGGCAGCTCCAATAATAAAACCATCGGTGTGATCACCACCTATATCTCGGACTACATCTTCCCGTCCATCATCCGCGGGATTGAGGGCCGGTTAAATGAGGATAATTATTCGCTTTTGTTAGCCAGTACCAACAATGATGTTGCCCAGGAAAAGAAAGCGCTGGAAATGATGCTGTCCTTCGGTGTAGAGGGTCTGATTATTGAACCTACGAAAAGCAATCTGTACAATCCCAATATCGCCTACTACCTGTCATTTAAGGAACAGGACGTTCCCTTCATCATGATTAATGCCTATTATGAGGAATTGGAGGTTCCCTTCTTTTGTCTCGATGATGTCCAGTCCAGTTATCTGGCAACCAAAGAGCTGATCTCCAAAGGACATACCCAAATCGGGATCATTGCCAAAATGGATGATTTGCAAGGAAAATACCGCATGAAAGGCTATATCAAAGCGCTTGGAGAAGCCAAACTGCGGTTTCACCCCGAGCAGGTGCTCTCCTTCGATACCGAGACAAAGCATGAGTTGTCCGCCAACCTAAAGAACTTCCTAAGCGAAAATAGAGAGGTGCTGACCGCAATTGTCTGCTACAACGACGAGGTAGGCCTGGAAGCTGTTAATGTGTGCAGGCAACTGGACATCGCTATTCCGGGGGATTTATCGATCATTGGCCAGGACAATTCTTACATTGCCAAGAACGCCAGCATTAAACTGACGACCTTAACACATCCCCAGGAACAAATGGGACGCGATGCCGCAGAATGGGTCATTAAGAAGCTGCAGGGAAAGAAGGATCTGCGAAGCAGCACCTACTACCAGCCTGTGTTGATTCAAGGGGAGACGGTAAGAGCGCTGGAGTAGATTGGAGCCTCGGGGGTAATATCCGGGAGTGCTCCGGCAATGGGGCGGACACCTAAGGTGTCCGCTTTTTTGTGTGGGATATTCGCAGGCAAATGAACGTTCAGCATAGGCTGTACGTATTATAAATATTCAGTTGGAAAGGCGTATAAGTATAGGACAATAAAGAGGTGAAGAGAAATGCTTACAATCACACATTTTACCAAGAGCTATAAGGGGGGTAAAAAGGCAGTAAATGACCTGAATTTAGTGGTCGGGCGAGGCGATATCTATGGCTTTATCGGACATAACGGTGCAGGCAAAACAACAACCATCCGGGCAGTCGTTGGTGTGCTTGATTTTGAAGAAGGGGATATTGAAATTGACGGTGTCTCCATTAAGAAAGATCCGGTAGCCTGCAAGGCGAAAACTGCTTATATTCCTGATAACCCGGATCTATACGATCATCTTACCGGCATACAATACTTGAATTTTATTGCTGATCTCTTTAGCGTATCCAAGGCGGACCGTGAGCGGCTCATTAAAAAATACAGCGATGCTTTTCAGATTACGGCGAATTTGGGGGATATGATCTCATCGTATTCCCATGGTATGAAGCAAAAACTTGCCATTATCTCTGCTCTCATTCATAAACCAAAGCTGTTAGTGTTAGACGAACCCTTTGTCGGCCTTGATCCAAAGGCAGCTCACATGCTGAAGACTATCATGGTAGAGCTGTGCAGCAACGGCAGTGCCATCTTCTTCTCAACCCATGTGCTGGATGTGGCAGAGAAGCTCTGCAATAAGATAGCGATCATCAAGGGAGGCCAATTGATAGCCCATGGCAGGACGGAAGAAGTAAAGGGCAAGAATAGCCTGGAGGATGTATTCCTGGAGCTGATAGATAATGATTAATATATGGAGATTAACGAAGCTCCAGCTGCTCTCTTCATTCGGATTAAACAAAGCTCTACATACCAAGGAGGTTAAGGAAAGACGCAAAGCGCTTCTGTTGAGCACCGGTATTCTGGCGGGTGTGCTCATGATAGCAGCGGCTTCTTTTGGATACAGCTTTATGATGGCGCTGGCTTTTGAACAAATGGGGCGGATGGATCTGCTGCTGGCCATAATGATGGCTGTTACTTCTCTTGTAGGGTTCTTCACAACGGTCTATAAGGCAAGCGGTGTATTATTCAGCTACAGAGACTACGATTTGGTGATGTCGCTGCCTATTAAGACGACTCATGTTGTCGCAAGCCGTATTCTTCAGCTCTATGTGCTGAATATGTTTTTTACGGTGATGGTTATGCTGCCAGCAGGTGTGGTCTATGCTATAAAGGTGAATCCTGGAGCGTTGTTTTATCTGTTTTTTCTAATAACACTCTTATGTATTCAATTACTGCCGATTATTGCTGCAACGATTATTGGCGCATCTGTTAGCTGGATCGCTTCCCGGTTCAAAGCGAGCCGGATGATCAGCCTGGTGTTAACCTTTGCCGTAATGATTGCGCTCATGGTGGGTTCATTTGGGATGAATGGAAACGGGCAGGCGCTTGCTGATATGGGAACCGGGCTGGCAGATATGATATTTAAGCTGTATCCTCTTGCTGCCATATATGTAGATGCGGTTTGTTCGTACCGGGTGGGCTCATTGTTATTATTTATTGTGCTGTCTGTACTTTCATTTATGATATTTGCCACTGTACTTGGTACAAAATATAAAGCTATTCATACAGGTCTAACGACCTCTCATGCAAGCAGTAAATATATAATGAAGCCATTGGAAGCATCCTCTCCATTTCGTGCACTGTATAAGAAGGAGCTGCGCCGGTATTTCAGTTCTTCTATTTATGTATTGAATACAAGTATGGGCATGATTCTTTTACTGGTGATGTCGGTTGCTTTATTGTTTGTCAGCCCGGGAAAGCTGGGGGAACTCATCGAAATTCCACAACTATCCCATTATTTGAGTACGGTGGCTCCCATCATAGTTTCCTTGTTCGTAACTTTAAGCTGTACAACGTCAAGCGCCATTTCTCTTGAAGGTAATCATTTATGGATACTCAAAAGCTCACCCGTATCAAAACAAAGCATATTGCTCAGTAAAGTTGCCGTGAATCTCACCATTACACTGCCGATTGTGGTTGTGAGTGATGTCCTGCTTATGATATCGCTGCATATGGGATGGATCGAAAGCTTATTATTGCTTGTTATCCCTTCGATATATGCTTGTTATTCAGCGATGCTGGGCATTATTATTAATTTGAAATTACCTAAACTGGAGTGGACAAGTGAAGTTGCGGTGGTCAAACAGAGTGCGGCTGTCCTTGCATCCATGTTCATAGGGATCATTAGTCTATTAATTCCATTGGGGATATCCCTTCTTCTGGCTCATGTGAATGGCAAGCTCATTTTGTCAGGTGTTGGAATGCTTATGATAGCGGTATGCATAGCAATGTTCAGATATATGCAGACAAAAGGGGAGCGGTTGGTTCAGAAGCTGTGACACATCTAACGGAGGGTTCTCGCACATGGCTAAAACCATTGTAGAAAAATTAAATTTACAGAAATTCAAGAAAGTTGCTGTATTGTACAGACCCGAGAATGAAAATAGTTTAGCGGGGTTAGGAGACCATGATACTGAATTGACAGGCACCCAGTATGATCTCATTTTTGCCTACGTGCTCAATATGGAGTCGCTGCAGGATTTGGTCAGTCAAGTAATCGGCCACAATTACTTAGATAAAGGAGGCTATTTGTACGCAGCTTATCCCAAAAAGGGGAATAAGGTTTATTCCACCTATATCCATAGAGACAGCCTTTTTGAGGGGGTAGGGGCCGGTGAGGACGGCTATATTGGGACGAGCAGCCTGAAGTTTGCGCGTATGGTGGGCTTAAACGATGTGTTTACCGTTGTCGGTTTCAAAGAGGAGGCTCGAAAGAAAAAAGATGCGTCCTCCAAGCCGAGTCAACGTGTGGACGATTATACCTCCATGATTCCTGCTGTAGAAAAAGAGCTGCAGGACAGCCCGGAGGCGCTGGCTTTATACCAATCCCTGACTCCCGGCTACCGGAAGGATTGGGCCCGTTATGTATACAGTGCCGTACAAGAGGAAACTAGAGTAAAACGCCGGGCAGAAATGATAAAGATTTTAGGTGAGGGGTATAAAAGCGTCGATATGTACCGAAGAGATAAGCCGTAAGCCAGCCCTCCGCTGATAGAAAGTTATTTTCAAGGAGAAAAACTGTAATTTTCCAATATAGGACTGAATATCCTATAATTAAGATGAGACATCCGCTTGTTTATGATTTTGGGTTCAGCTTGAATTTACATTGTGAATTTTACAAAGGCGTAGTTGTCCGTTAATACTTCTTTTACACTCATCTTCTATAGTTAAGCAATTATAAACATATAGAGGGGACATTAAACTCAATGAAAACATGGGAAACTGTACTATCTACGCTGCTCCTTGCAGGTGCTCTACTCCCTGCCGCAACAACTAACGCAGCGTCGGCCTCAAGCTTAGATGGATATGAACCTCTGCGCAAGCATATGGAAGAGATCGGAGCAACAATCACTTGGGATAGCGACGATAAGTCGGCACTGGTCAAGCTGAAGAACGGATTCGCGGGTACGTTCACAGCCGGCGAGAAGGAATATCGCCTAGCGGGTAAAGCAGGCGAGCTTGAAGCGGAGGTCAAATTAGCTGATGGCAAGATGTACATTCCTTCCAAGCTGCTGCAGGCTATTCTGGCGGAAAATGCAAAGTTCACCAATTCCGCCGATATCATCACACCTTATCCGGTAACCGCCCAGGTTGAGACGGCAGCTGTTGAAGATGGCGAGGATGCAGCCGATGACCCGGCCATCTGGCTCGATTCTGCGAACCCGGCGAACTCCAAAATCATTGCTACAAATAAAGGCGGAGGCGTCCTTGTCTATGATTTGAACGGCCAAGAGCTTCAAAATTATAAAGTAGGAAAAATGAATAATATCGATCTTCGTTATGATTTTCAGCTGGGCGGTAAAAAAGTAGATATTGTTGGCGCGACGAACCGTTCTACGAACACGATTGATATTTTTGCCATAGATGGGGCAACCGGGAAGTTGACGGACATCGTAGCCGAACCCATTAAAGCGAAGATGGAAGAGGTATACGGATTCAGCCTGTATCACAGCTTGAAATCAGATAAATATTACGCATTGGTGCTGGGCAAAGAGGGCGAATTTGAGCAATATGAGCTGACCGATAATGGGAATGGCAAAGTTTCAGGCAAGCTCGTTCGCGAGTTTAAGCTGGCTACGCAATCAGAAGGTATGGTAGCCGATGATGAGTATGGCATGATGTACATTGCAGAAGAGGACTATGCGATATACAAATATAATGCGGAGCCTGACGGAGGCACAAAACCTCTGTCCACTGTCGATATTGCGGACGGACGCCGGCTGCAGGATGATATTGAAGGGTTGACTCTCTATTATGGCGCCGGCGGCCATGGTTACTTAATCGCCTCCAGCCAAGGCAATGACAGCTATGCGATATATGACCGTGAAGGCAATAACGCCTACCTTACCAGCTTCAAAATCGCCGACGGCCCATTGACCGATGGCACCTCGGTAACCGACGGTATCGATGTACTCGGGTTCGGACTGGGCGAACAGTTCCCTTATGGCATTTTCATCGCGCAGGATGATTCCAACATCAACAATGGCAAAGAGCTTAACCAAAACTTTAAAGTGGTAGCTTGGGATCAAATTGCAAAAGGTGCAAAGACTCCGCTTCTGATGGACAACAAGGTTGATCCTCGTGAACTTGTGGACCGCAGTGCAAAGTGATATTTCTTAGCAGCTGAGCTCCAAGTTTTAAGGCAAAGAGCATTTTCTCACAAGCAGCCTCCAGCCCCGCATTTCAGGGGTCTTGGGGGCTGCTTTGATTTATTAGTAAGGAACCAGCCATAAAGAGCAGCGAGCACAGGAAGGCTATTCTGGAATCAGAGGCAAAAATAGTCTATCATATATGCTGATGGACATAGGATTGAAAGCTGATTATAGATCGTACAAGGAGATTAGATGAATAATTCAATCAATATTCTCGTGGCCGAGGACGACAGTGATATCAGCCGGCTGCTGTGCAGCATTATAAGAAAAAGCGGTTACGTGCCACAGCCTGCCTTCTCCGGAACGGAGGCACTGCTCTACCTGGAGCAGCGGCAATGGAGCATGGTACTGCTTGATCTGATGCTGCCGGGAATGACGGGCGAGGAGCTGCTGAGTTGGATCCGCGTGCGGGGTGGTATGCCAGTCATCATCATTTCAGCCAAGGGTGAGCAGCAGACCAAGGTGTCAGCGCTGCGCGGAGGTGCGGATGACTTCATTACGAAGCCTTTCGACATCGAGGAAGTATCGGCGCGAATCGATTCCCATCTGCGCCGGTATGCGCAGATTGCTCCGTCAGTTGTGCCGGGCGTACTGCAGCATAAGGGACTGGTGCTCGACCACGATTCCAAAACGGTGATGGCAGAGGGGACGGAGGTTGCACTGACTGTCCGGGAGTACGAGATTGTCGCATTGCTTCTATCGGCACCGAAAAAGGTATTCACGAAAGCCAATCTATACGAAAGCGTATGGGATGAGCCGTACTACGGAGACGACAATACGGTCAACGTCCATATGAGCAATTTGCGGAGCAAGCTGGCGAAGGCTGCGCCCGGCAGCGAATTTATCGAGACGGTATGGGGCATGGGTTACCGGCTGAAGCCTTAAGCCTTAAGACATTCTTAAGGATTGGCTTTAGCACCTCTTAAGTTTTCGTTTCTATACTTGGTCTATCACATAAGGAGGCCAAGACTACAATGAGCGAATATGTATTGCAGACGAATCAATTGTCTAAGAAGTTCAAAGGCAGCGTAGCGCTGGATAAAGTGAATTTATCTATCCGCAAAGGCTCCATATATGGCTTTATCGGGCAGAACGGAGCCGGAAAATCGACTTTGATGCGCATCGTTACCGGACTAGCTTTTCCGTCCGGCGGAAGTATCGCGCTGTTCGGCGCGAGCGACGAGCGGGCTTTGACCCAGGCCCGTAAGCGGATGGGACTGATTATTGAGAGCCCTTCGCTGTTCCCCCACATGACCGCTGCCGAGAATCTGGAGGTGAACCGGCTCCTCCGGGGCATCCCCGGCAAAGACTGCGTTGCAAGGATGCTGGAATTGGTCAGACTGCAGGGAACAGGCAGGAAGAAAGTGAAGAATTTCTCGCTTGGCATGAAGCAGCGGCTGGGTCTGGCCATCGCCATGCTAAGCGATCCGGAATTTCTCATTCTGGATGAGCCGACCAATGGGCTCGATCCGATGAGCGTCATCGAAATGCGCGAGCTGCTCAAGCAGCTCAACCACGAACGAGGGATTACGATTCTGATCTCCAGCCACATTCTGAGTGAACTGCATTTGCTGGCCAGCCATTACGGCATCATTCATAACGGCAGGCTGCTGGAGCAGCTTACTGCCCAGGAATTGAACGATAAATGCCAGCAGTACGTGTATATCAAAGCGGATAATCCGGACAAAGCGGCAACGGTTATTCAGAACGAGCTGCGCACTAACGATTTCGAAGTGATGCCGGATGGGGCCATCAAGCTGTATGGTCACACGGAACAGCCAGGCAAAGTATCGACGGCGCTTTTCTCCGCAGGCCTGGAAATCGAGCAGTTCATGCCGATGGGCGAAGACCTGGAGAGCTATTTCATGAAGCGGATCGGGGGTGCCGGACATGTATAATTTGATCAGATCCGAGCTATTTAAGCTGCGTAAGGACAGATCGTTTCGCGTGCTGCTGCTAATCTCTGCCATTCTTTCACTGGTCTATCCACTGCTCTACTACTTTGACCATAAGTCGAGTGGAGAGCCGCAGTTCACAGGAGCCGAATTTCTGCTTAAATTTATGGCAAGCAATGGCTATGTGATCAAATTCGGCGTAGCAGCGCTGGCCGGATTCTTCATTGCGAGTGAATATGCGACGGGTGTCATGAAGACGATCGCATCGTCGGGCAACGATAGAGGGCGGCTGTTCACCGCCAAGCTGATCGGATTCTCGGTCGGAGCCATGGCTGTTTCTCTGGTATTCCCGATCGTAAGCACGACCGAAGTTTCCCTGCTTTCAGGTTTCGGCCATCTGCCGGAAGGGGTAGACGCGTTCTTCATACCGCGGGTTCTCGGACTAACACTGCTGTACACTGCAGGCTACGCGGCGATCGGGGCGTTGTTCACTGCCGTGTTCACCGAAAGCGGCAAGACAATCGGCTTCTCGATGATTTTCTTCCTGATGATTGATACGATTTTGGGGGGCTTGGGTGAGTACATCCCTTTCTTTACTACGGTGTATGATTATTCTATCTTCAAGCTGATGAACGATATCGGCAAGCCCAGCATCGACAGCGGTGATCTGCCAGCGCTTCTGCTTGTGCCATTGCTGACGATTGTCGCAGCCGGGCTGCTCGGTATTCTCGTGTTCCGCAGAAAGGAAATAAAATAAAGGTGAGAAGGGCGGGAGCGTCTTGCTGATCATAACGCTCATATCGGTTACGTTGGCGGCTCTCCTGCTTGCCCATCTGCTGCTGCTGAGGCGGGAGCTGGGGCGGATGACAGCGCAACTGCGCCGCTATAATAAGGGGACAACCGGTAAAAAAATAGACGTGTCTCTATTCGACCAGAGGCTCGAAGCGCTTGCGGGTGAAATTAATCGCCAGTCCAATCTCGTAGTCGGCGCAGAGGCCCGCAGAAGACGAACTGAAAATGAGCTGCGGCAGGCGATTGCGAACATTTCCCATGATATCCGTACTCCGCTGACCTCCATATTCGGCTATATTCAACTGCTGGAGGCAGAACCTATTACGCCCGAGGAGAAGCACGAATACCTTACAATCGTTAAAAACCGCACGAAACGGCTGCAAGCACTATTGAACGATTTCTTCGAGCTGTCCTTAATCGAATCTTCGGATTATCAGCTTAAGACTGAGCGGATCGGAATGACTGTCCTCCTGTCAGATATTCTGGTCGGTTTCTACGACCGGTTCAACGAACGGAACATTACGCCGGACATCCGGCTGCCGAAGGAATCGGTGGCTGTATATGCCGACGAATCAGCCGTGCGGAGGGTCGTTGAGAATCTGCTTATCAATACTGTCAAACATGCGGCCGGTCATGTGGAAATCTGCTTCGAGCAACGGGAGAAGACAGCCGAATTGAGGATCGTGAACGAAGCGAAGGAATTAACCGACATCGATGTGAGGATGTTATTCGACCGCTTCTATACGGTCGACCGCACCCGGTCCGCCCAAGGATCGGGACTTGGTCTTTCCATCGCCAAAAGTCTCATGGACAAGATGAACGGCACGCTGACAGCGGAGCTCCACGGAGGCAGCTTAACAATGACCTGCCGTTGGAAGCTGTGAGGCGCAATACCAGCACAAGCCCCGCTTTTGTATCATCCGATTTATAAAATGTACATTTTTGCTTTCAATGATATTAACAATATGTTATTATCAAGTTAGAAGTAAGATATGACTATTTTATAATGCACAAATCGGATGAAAGCAGAGGGGATACAAGTGAATAAATCGTGGGGCGGTTGGAACCTGTTTGAGTTGGCGTGGCTGGTGTTATTTACCGCAATTGCTGTGGGGTTCACGGTGATTTCTAAGGATTCTTTATTCGGATTTACGGTCTTTATCACCGGGGTGCTGTGCGTGGTGCTCGCGGCGAAAGGGAACCTGATGAGTTATGTGTTTGGCATGTACAATACTGTTGGTTATGCATACTTGGCTTACGTCAACGGTTTGTTTGGCGAGGTTATGCTCAATCTGCTTTTCTTTGTTCCTATGAATGTCGTCGGCTTCTACATGTGGAGGAATAACAGCAATAACGGCAAGCTGTCCATGCGTCAGCTGGAGCTTAAGGGTCTGCTTCTTGTGGGGGCGGTTTGCATAGCAGGCTGCCTGCTGCTGGGATTGGGATTATCGTTCATACCGGGGCAGAACTCGCCGTATATTGATGCCATTACAACGGTGTTATCCGTAGTGGCTACACTTCTGATGGTTCGGAGATTCAAGGAACAATGGCTGGTCTATATAGTCCTCAATATGTTCACGGTACTGCTGTGGGTGATTCGAATGCTGGAGGGGAGCGGGGAAGGCCTGCTGATGATTGTTATGTGGAGTGCGTATCTGGTTAACGCTGTATACGGCTACTACAATTGGAACAAGGGAGCCAGGGAGGTGGCCGCATGAAGACACTTGGCTTAACACTTGGGAAGTTCGCCCCGCTGCATAAAGGGCATCAGTTCATGATCGAGACAGCGCTGCAGGAGGTCGATGAACTGATTGTGGTGATCTATGAGACGACGGTGACAACGATCCCGCTGCATATCCGGGCGAACTGGATTCGCAGGCTCTACCCGGCGGTCCGGGTGATCGAAGCCTGGGATGGTCCGGACGGGTATTCGGACGACCGGGAGCATGAGATAAGGGAAGAGCAATATATTCTGGGGCTGCTGAACGGTGAGCAAGTGACGCATTTCTACTCCAGCGAATTTTACGGAGAACATATGAGTGTCGCTCTGGGCGCAGTGGACCGGCGGGTGGATGAAGCCCGGAGGCGGGTGCCGGTTTCAGCCACCATGGTCCGTTCCGATCCTTACAAGTACCGGGCATATGTGAGCGATATCGTATATCGGGACTTAATTACAAAAGTGGTTTTTGTGGGAGCGATGTCGACAGGCAAATCCACGATCACCGAAGCGCTGGCACAGCGGTATCGCACAACCTATGCGGGCGAATACGGGCGCGATTATTGGACGGAGCATCAGGTGGACCGCAGAATCGGCCTCAAGGCGTTCGATGAAATCGCTATAGGCCATATTGAGCGCGAGGAGCAGGCTTTACAGCAAGCGGATAAATACCTTTTTGTTGATACCAATGCGATCACCACTTATATGTTTGCCCTGGATTACCACGGCCGGGCGCCTGAACACTTAACCCGGATTGCCTTGGAAAATGCGCAGCGGTATGACCTTTTTTTCCTGTGCGATGATGATATTCCTTACGAGGATACATGGGACCGCAGCGGGAATCAGAAACGGCATATATTCCATAAGCAAATCATTGCAGACTTGAAGGAGCGGCGGATTCCCTATATTACGCTCCGGGGGAGCCTGGAGGAACGGATGTGCAAGGTAGATGAAGTGTTGGCAAAATTTAAGCCCTACTCTAACTATTTTGGCGAGCCCGGTAATTAATGTTATTGACAAAAAGTCCGGCTGTGATTAATATTGAAAAATATTTACACGAAGTTGACATCAAAAAACTAAAAAGCTAAAAGCTATGATTGCTATGGATCACACTATAGCAGGAGCAGCTTCTGGAGAGACCGTGGGGATTCCCCGGCGCCGAAGGGTTCATAATCTCAGGCAAAAGGACAGAAGAGTACTGGATAATTCATTTGTTGTTCTGATCACCGTCAGAATCACTTATGTATTTTATTTATTATTCTTATGACCCTGAGAGATTGGAGCCCATCCAGTCTCTTTTTTTATTGTCAGCATTTCTTGTTCATCTTTTCACATGAAAAAATTATTTAGATTTAGAGGGGGCGTTTCATTTGGCAACACAAGAACTAAAGAGGGACTTAGAGAATCGGCATGTTCAGCTCATAGCCATTGGCGGGACCATCGGTACCGGATTGTTTTTAGGGTCGGGTAAAGCGATACAGCTGGCAGGACCATCCATCATTTTTGCTTATCTAATCGTGGGGATTGCTGTTTTTTTTGTGATGAGGGCTTTGGGTGAACTTCTGTTATCTAAAGCGGGTTATCAATCGTTTACAGACATTGCCGAAGACTATCTTGGACCACGGGCGGCGTTTGTAACCGGATGGACCTATTGGTTCTGTTGGATCATGACGGCTATGGCTGACATTATCGCTGTTGGGGTGTATGTCCAGTATTGGTTTGATATCCCGCAATGGGTCCCTGCCGTCATCTGTTTAGTCATTCTATTAGGGCTCAACTTATTAACGGTAAAAAATTTTGGCGAATTGGAATTTTGGTTTGCCTTAATCAAGGTAGTGACTATTCTCGCATTGATTGCCATCGGGGCCATTTTGCTGGTGATTGGATTCAAAACAGATGCCGGAACAGTGACTCTCAGTAATATTTGGACACATGGGGGAGTATTCCCGAACGGAATTTCAGGCTTCCTGCTTTCCTTTCAAATGGTTGTGTTTGCCTTTGTCGGTGTGGAATTGGTGGGGGTATCGGCAGCGGAAACCGCAAGTCCGGAAAAAAGCATTCCGTCGGCGATTAATAAAATCCCTTTAAGAATTCTGTTTTTCTACGTGGGTGCGATTATCGCCCTATTATCCATCAACGCATGGACGGAGCTGAATCCGGCAGAAAGCCCTTTTGTAAAAACATTCAGTTTAGTGGGGATTCCCATTGCCGCAGGCATTATTAACTTTGTCGTCTTAACTTCAGCCGCGTCTGCCTGCAACAGCGGGATGTTCTCCACAAGCCGGATTCTATATAATTTGAGCAGAAATGAGCAGGCTCCCTCCCATTTTGCCAAGCTGAATAAAAACCATGTGCCAAGCAACGCTTTGCTCATATCTACGCTTGTCTTATCCGTTGGAGCTCTTTTGAGCAAGCTGATTCCGGAAACTGCCTTTGGAATCGTGACAACCATTAGTGCCATCTGTTTCATCTGGGTCTGGGGTGTCATTCTAATCTGTCATTTGCGGTATAAGAAAACCAAGCCGGAATTACAGGCCAGATCAAAATTCAAAGCCCCGCTGACACCCTTTATTAATTATGTTGTCCTTGCGTTGTTTGCTGCCATCCTCATTATCATGCTGTTTGCTGAAGAAACGCGTCCGGCCTTATTGCTGACGCCGCTATGGTTTATTCTATTGTTTGTTTTGTATTCGGTGAATAGAAGAAAGAGGGGAAAAACAAATATCCAAGGTTTTGAACCTATGAAAGGATAGCCGAAGACCCCTTTACAGGGGCTTCGGGTTAACCCATGCTGTAGGCTGCCATCATTTACCACAAAACCATTTTGCTTCTGCTTCGTCCAACTGTATAGGTACAAATCTATACAAAAGGTGATGAACATATGGATAAGCGCAATGCTGCACTTCTGTCTCTGCTAACCCTTTCACTCTGTTCCTCCGGCGTGGTCCATGCAGATGCCCGGCCGCAGGCCGAGGCCCGGGCGATCTCCGTCTATCTGGACGGACAGCGGCTTCAATCCGGAGTCCAGCCGCTGAATCTAAACGGTACAGTGTTAGTACCGATGCGCGGATTGTTTGAAGCGCAAGGGGCCAAGCTGTCCTGGAACAACGCGGATAAAACGGTCACCGCAATCAAGGCGGATACCACGCTTACGTACCGGTTGGGAGCGCGGACTGCCGAGCTGAACGGGCAGACACTGAGTCTGGCGGTTCCCGGCCAAATTGCCGAAAACACGGCAATGATCCCGCTGCGCTTCGTCAGCGAAGCCTTGGGCAATAAGGTAGACTGGGTACCCGGCACCCAATCCGTGCAAATCTCCTCCGGGATTATTTATGAAACCTCGATTCTCTATGGAGTCAACCTCCGCAGCTTACCGGATGCGAAGAGCGATCCCGTAAGTCCGGAGCTGCTCCCCGCAGGTACGAAGGTGCATGTGGTGAGTGTTGTCGATGCCCTGTGGTTGAAGGTGAAGACCGGGGACAACCAGACGGGATACATCTCGGCCAAACCAAAATATACCGATTACACCAGCGGTTCGCTTGCAGATAAGCAAGCGGAGGCTCTAATCGCTTACGGTAAGACCTTCCTCGGCACGCCGTATGAATTCGGCGCTTCACCTGACCAGACCGCGACCTTCGACTGCTCTTCCTTTGTGAAGCGCGTATTTGAGGATACCTTGTCCATCAAGCTCCCCCGTGTATCCTATGACCAGGCAAAGGAAGGCAAGGAGGTCGGGCTGGACGGGCTGCGTCCGGGTGACCTGCTGTTCTTCAGCGCACGCGGTTTGGACATCGGCCATGTAGCGATATACGCCGGGAATAATCAGCTCCTGCATACATACTCAACTAAGCTTAACGTGCATGTGGAGGCCTTCGACGGGCAGTGGAAGAAGCGGTTCGTAACCGCCCGCAGAATTTTATAGGACAGCACATAAGGTCCTTCACCGATAAATTTGTTATTCATGCAGAAGTGCATAATTTTGGAACAGTATAACAATTACACTAATGGGTCCGATATTCTTCAGTCCATGTTTAGTCTCATTTGTTGATAAGTTTGGCGTTCGATGGTGCTTCATGGTTTAACCAGTATCTGATAACTAAGTAGGGCCATCCCGCATAAGGATGGCCCTAAAGCTTGCTGTTATAGGGCCATCACGGAGAAGCGCATATAAGTAGCGGCGAGTTTATTTATGGGAATTAGCGTAATTTCGAAGAATCCTTTTAAGCTGACAGAATAGTTATAAAGAATCTTTGCATTGATAATGAAATATTTTGCAATTATTCTTATGGAGAACCACAGTTTTTAAAATACTCCGCCTCTATTAATTGTTGAAAGGATGATGTTAGATGATTAATATAACAGAATTGTCAATCCGTATACTTTCTTGGAGGGTAACTACACTTTAACCCTCCTGATAAATTGGAGGTAAATCTGTGAACAGAGATTTTATCGCACAGCACTGGTATGCCAGTGTTTATGAAAAATTTGAAAACCAGACACATGATATCGTTTTTTTACTAAAAGTACTTGCAGAGCAGACAAGCAGCCAGTCACAAAATATACTTGAGGTTGCCTGTGGGGGTGGCAGAATATGCGTATCCCTTGCAAAGGCAAATCATATTGTTACAGGCTTCGATGCCGATGAACATATGCTCCTGCGCTGTTATCGCCGGATGGCGGGTTTGCCTAATATACACTGTTATCAGGCTGAAGCAGCAATGTCTGACTGGGGCGCCGATTTTGATGTAGTAGTCATGGCAGGCAATATCCTGATTAACATTGAAAGTGACATGGATTACGAAGAAGCACAGAAGACCTTTATCAAAAATGCTGCAGCGTCGCTTCGCACTGGTGGACATCTTTATTTGGATTTTGACTTGCATTATAATCCGGCAATCTCGTTCAACAGGTTGAAAGAGAGCAGCTATTTCGAAGGAACAGACGAATTGGGCACGGCTGGCCGCATTGTTAGCTACGGCAGCGTGTATGATCCCATAACCCGGATTTGTACCGGCGTTGGTCATTGGGAACTCACCACAAATAGCGGTGAGCAATTTATTCTGCCTAAGCGGTGGTATAAGCATATTCCAACACAATCGCAAGTCTACGGGTGGCTGTCAGATTCCGGATTCAGCATTGAGCGTACCTATCTGAATTATACGGCTGAACCGATACCGGAACTGATTATTGAAGCTGTAAATCGCGCAATTATCTGGGCAAGAAAGTTATAATTGGACGAATCAGGCGACAGCAAAGAGAGGCCATCCCCACATAGGATGGCCTTAAAACTTGCCGTTACAGACAGCGCGGTGAACCGCATCGCCATTAAGGCTTTTTTAGAGCAATGATTTCAGCCTCAGACAGCCCCGAAGCCTTAACTATAATAGCTGGATCTACCCCGAGTTTGAGAAGTTCCAGAGCCATCTGGACCGCTTTCCTTTTCTCGCCTTCAGCCAATGCACCTTCGATCATCGAAGCTTCATCATGCAGATACTTTTGTCTGTCTTCGTACAATCGGCGGGCCTCGGCATCCTGACTAAGAAATTCTAACGTGTCCATGGCTTTCTTCAAAACAGGCTCGTTCATCGTCAGCACCTCCCAATTGGATTTATCGACACCCTTCAAGAAGAGCAACCAGTTGACCAGTCCGCCGCTCTCCACAGGAGCCGCATGATCGTCAAGCTTAGGTAATTCAAGAAAATGCAGTTCCATGTCATCCACAAGCGGGATGCCGCTTCGATCTTCACGCAGATGGAATACATTATGATATTGGTTGTTGGGCAAGAAGGAATAGTTCAGAATGTTGATGGTTACACATTTCTTCAACACTCACTGCCAAAAATCCGTTTGAATAAAAAGTCATTGCGGGGATCAAGCAGTTCATTCATCTGCAATCAGCTTCATTCATTAATAGTATATCATGCTCACAAGTTCTTAGACACACACCAAGCAGACACGCAAAAGTGAATTCACAACCCTAAAAACCGATACGGAGAACCGCATCATAAGTAGGGCGAAATATTGGTGAAAAACGCTTATGAGTGTGGAATTGGTGAAGAGAAAAATCTTCCTCGGGGGAAATGTGGGTATTGGGATAACGAAGTCCAGAAATCAGGTAAAAAGTAGGTAGATTAGGGACAAGCGAGCTTTATAATGGAAACAAGATCTATATTATCCGGGGCTAATATCAACTAACGGAAAAGGCACGATTGTCATGGAACTGAATCATGTAATAAAGCCCGTCTGATTACCTGATTGCCAGCCTATTACGGAAGAGACAGCTTAACACTGGTCCGATACAGCGCGGAAGGAATTGCAAAGTTTATCAAAGGAGTGCGTTAATGTCTTTAAATCAACAGCTTCACAAGGAATCAATGAAGTATCTAACGACTGCCCCCCTTCGTGAAAATAACGCTAAGTTTATCAGCGCAATAAGTGATATAGCCTATGAGCTTTTAACAACAGACGAAGCAGTTTTGATAGAGCAGTTGTATTTTAAATTGAAAAGTATCGCACTACGAAACCAAATTCTGTACGGTCTAATCCGGTGCAAGGAATTGGAATTGAAAGATTTTTTTCAGAAAGCCTATAAGAAAGAACGGTACTTGGACATGAAACTGCTCGCGATCCATGGATTAGCATATTATGCCTCAGAAGAAGAGATCGACAAGGTCATGGATCATTTCCTTAAGATTTTGATAAAAAGGCCGGAGACTACCCCCTATAACTACCAAGAATATGAGTTCTTAAGATCTGCCTTCGGGCTGCCTCGCCTTATTAAAAAATACGGTTATCCCTGTTTTGAAAAAGCACTGCAACAAGTCGAGAAACAGTATCATGATATGCCAGAAGCATTTCAAGGGCATTATACCTTTGATGAAGATGGAAAGGCAGTTCAGTTGAGAAGTCCAAGGGAAACGAAACAAATGATTGAACGCTTTTTTGCCTTACAGAGCGGTCACTAATCAGCCGGACGAGGCGGCCTGAATTGCGCCTCATGAAGTTTTTGAGGGGGAATTGTAAAATGACTATGGAGAATCAAACGAATATTTTAGCCCAGAGAGTAGACTGTATTCTTTATTATGCAGAATCGGCCTTATCGAACGAACACCGAGCAGGCTGGATCGGCGGGAATGCACCCGAATTTTTTGACGGCCAATCAGATCTCATTCACGAAGGAAACCCAAAATATATTTTTTATCTGAGCCTCATCCATCCCTTTAAACCGGAGAGTATGATTTCGATCTTCATCCCTGAAGACTATGAGGAGTATTTGGAAAACAACATTTATCCTAATTGCTCGATCAAGGTGATTGAGCATCCCATCTCAACGGAAAGTACCAAAGCTATGTTTACTAACCCGGGTCTTATAAAACACGCCATTTTAGGCGGGGAACTAAGCAATGACGAAAAATCGATGGATCAGTCTTTTTTGGTCAAAGTGGGCGGCAACCCGAGACTGATTCAAAATGAAGACTATTATTTGACGAAACTGAAGGAAGAGTCACTTTCTTTTTTATTTCAAGTAGATGAAGAGGGTTACCCTGAAACGTTGCTTCAAGAGGATTGCAATTATCCTTTTGGTTTTGGTTCACTATATATTTACGCCAAAATGGGGGCGACGGAGGTCCAACATCCAGTAGCAGGTTTTTGGCAATTCTCTTGAGCGTGATTGACGGATTCGCCTTTCATGAGACGGTAAGGGGGACCGAACCTCAAGAACACAAGTGATCTGGAAATGGACGCGCAAGTAATGAAAGGCGAGAGTTCGAGCATCAGGTGATTAATTTACTAGTACCTCAGGCCGTAGGGATAACGGACACATCCGCAAGCTACACCGGGGGAGAACATCGCTTTTAGTCGTGTTCTAACCCGGTGTACCAACTCTGCTTGAATTCCCCAAACGTCGTAATACTTTTACCCTGTTGGCATATGCTCAGGTGTGGGATGATGGGTACATCAAAGGTTCGGAGTTACGGATTCTGAACGTTGATCTTCAGGCTATTGCGATCCTTCCTTCTACTTCATTGGCGAAATTAGGGTCGCAGCTTTCCTGATGTACTTCTATCACGAGAGGAGGCGTCCAGGCTATCATATTCCTTCCTTCTGCTGAATCTTCCAATGATATTAGGGATATGGCTTTCCTGGACACTTTTTATGATGATAAATACCATCTATCTGCGCAGAGCAAACAAACTGATTGTAGACGAAGGAAAAGGGCCGGACCGGCTCCCGAAGGCCTATTTGGCAACAGCCATGAAAAATATAGAGACGCTTGGGTTTACCTTCTCACGCCATTTGATGCGCGTTTTGTGTACCTTATCCAAAGAGCAGTTCGAAGCATTATACGATCAAATGATTGCAGACTTAAGGGTAATGGTAGGCGCACATGTGAAATACTGTCCGATGTACCCGGCGTTCCCAATGCAAGTAATGCAGGCGGATGATGCGGAGCTGTATTTGAATGCCATTTATCACTACCTTACTTTGGACTTTCCAGAGTATGCGGCTGCAGACAGACCTGCATTGCAGGATCAGGTAAATCTGAAAGTGATTGATCTGGGAAGCGCAGCGGAGCTGCATGCCCTGATAAGCCAGCTTATACAGGCTAAGGGATCTATCTCCGAAACAGACAAAAAGGACATTGATACAGTTCTGGAGTCCGCAGATCCGGAGGCAATGAATGAGCTTCTCCCGTCCGAGATTCCATTCAAGGAGAATGCCGGATTCGTAGCTGCATCCTTACTGAAGCATGAGAAGGCTAATGTAGAGCAGATTGGACGATATTTTACAACCGCTACAGATGTGCTTCGGCTGGCTGTGGCTTGGTCGGATGGCGATGTCAGTCTGGCTGAAGCAACGCGGTTCCGTAAATTCAAGCGGCGTGAAAGACGGCTGCTGCTTGGACTGCTGGAACGCTGCCACCCTATTACAGAGGATATGCTGAGATACAAGGAGCGCTGGATTCGTTTAGGCGAAATCCTGCACCCCTCTGAATATAAGCACCGGTATATGCACTGTGAGGAAGCTTTTGCTATTTTACGCAATAATAAACCCTTTACGACCTTTAACGGAAGTGTAGAACTTGCATTCAAATATCGTCAGATCTGGACGTTGATCGATCTCTTGATGCAGCGGCCGGGTGAATTTGCCAGAAGATTGGATCAATTATTGCGGTCAACCGAATACACGGAGTATGTCGTGCTGGCATTTGGTGAAGTGGCCAATCAAGTATCGACGCCTGTATTGCTTCATGTGAAAAATCATTTTGCCCGCCGCCATGAGCCGCATAAACTGCGTGTCTTTTTCCCTAAAGGAAATGTGGCCAAGGCCTTTGCTGTTCCCGATACTCTCCCGGAGATTGATGAAGCGGCATGCCAAGACCTTGTGCAATGCTGTGAACGGGTGCTTATGGAGCGGTTCTCCATGCTCCCGCCTCTGGGGAAGACATATGTCAATGAACGATTGCAGGATTACCATGTGCCGTTCTCCCAGAGATCGGCAAGCAAAGCGCTGCATACGATTGTCCGGGGAAGCCGTGTGCCGATGATGGAGGGGGACACTGTCCGTTTCTTCAGCTGGTGGAAAGAGGGGACGGTGAACGGTACGCCTACAGGCCGTGTAGATATTGACCTGTCCGCTGTCTTGTATGATCACAATTGGCAGTATGTTGAGCATATCTCTTATACGAATCTGCGGTCCTCCAAATACAAAGCCGTCCACAGCGGAGATATCGTATCAGCCCCTCAAGGCGCATGTGAATTCATTGATCTGCATATTCCCTCCATCGTCGATTATGGCGGACGTTATATTGTGGCAACTCTCCATTCTTTCACTAACCAACCCTACTGTAACTTGCCGGAGTGCTTTGTGGGCTGGATGATGCGCGGGAAACCCGGCTCCGGTGAGATCTTTGAGCCTTCTACGGTTAGCAATAAAATCGATGTCACCGCTGACACGGAGATTGCCGTTCCCGTTATCCTGGACCTGGTAGAACGCAAGATCATCTGGACGGATCTTTCTCTGACCAGACACCCTCATTACTACAATAATGTGGAGGGGAACCAAAAAGGCATGGTCCTGATAGGTAAAGCTATGACTGATTTACGGAAACCCGATCTCTATGATTTATTCCGCCTCCATGCTAAGGCAAGAGGGGAGCTAGTAGATACTGCGGATCAGGCTGATGCGATATTTTCGGTGGAAAAAGGTGTTACGCCATTCGATATCGAGCGGATTATGGCTGAGTATGTGGTTTGAGCGCAACAGTCTGCCCCTTTAGCGGCTGGAGGTTATCTTTCCACCGGATATTCAGGGAACGGGAGCTGAACAGGTCGGCTCCGTCCGATACCTGGTAGTGCAAATGCGGCTCGCTGGAGTTGCCGGAATTGCCAGCCTTCCCGATCACATCGCCTGTTTTGACCGAATCGCCTTTCTTTACGGTGACCGAGCCTTGCTTCAGATGGGCCAGAAAGCTGTATTCCCCGCCGTGGTCAATGACCACCACATTGCCGGCGGGCTCTTTTTCATTCGTGACGCCAACAGGCGTATTGTCGGGAATGTCGTTTACGACTCCGGTAACGACTCCGTCAGCGGGGGCAGTGATATTCTGCCCAAACGTATAGTAGCTCTCATTGTCCAGCGGATCTCCTTCGTATGAGAAACCACCGGCCGCCTGCACGAAGTCATAAGCATACCGCTGGCTTGCGTACTCATAGTGGTAGTTGTTCAATACGTTGCTGCCACCCCAGAATACTAGCCACTCCCCTTGGAAAGGCAGGGCCATGGCGGTTTTGGTCAGTGCGTTATCGGAATCGGGATAGGCGGACAACCCCGTAATGTTCAGACCGAGAATCGTACCTGAATCATCGAAGACAGCAAAGATCCCCTTATCGCCCGCCCCGCTAGTCCATACCCGCTGTTCACTGCCGTTCAGTAGCATAACCGTGGACGGGTTAAAGGCTGTAACCCCCTGTATGAAGGCCGAACCCATTTCCGCAACCTCTGCTTCGCTGATTTGCTGCTTAAATTCAGGACTGAACCGCTTATAAATTCCGCTGTAATTCCCGCTTAACAGAGCCTCGGCCAAATGCTCCGGCTGTACATCCTGCTGTCCGGGGGCACCGGTTTCTGGAGAGGCATCCGGTTTAGCCTGCGCTGCATTTTGTGTAGAGGCTGCAGATGATTCCGGGCGTGTATTCATTGTATTCTCTCCTCCGCATGCTGATAATAAGACGGCCAGAGCCATTGTGCCTGCCATCATTATACTTACTCTTCGCATGTCAGACTCCTCCCCGTAACTGTTGGTGTTCTTCCTGTCTCTTCATTGTATACTGCCAATCTTGCCGCTATTGAAACGCTTCATTAACGGTTGCTTAACTATGGAGTGCAGCCTGGGGAGACGAATTAAGCTATTGTTAAGGTTAAGCAGTCAATTCTTGCGGAGCCAATCATGTTATGATAGTTGCGACTATGTAATGGAGAGGGGAACCGGCATGAATCATGCTGCCATTCTGCTCGTCGATGACGAAGAGTCCATTATCGGGCTGATCAAGACGGTGCTGCATAAAGAAGGATTTACGGATATAGATTCGGCAGGGACAGGGGAAGCGGCAATTCTGGCCTGCCAGAGCAAGGTATATGACCTGATTGTACTGGATGTGATGCTGCCGGGACGCAGCGGTATTGATATTTGTCCTTTTCTGCGGCAGACCACCAATGCGCCTGTGCTGTTCCTGTCTGCGCGTACTTCCGATTTTGACAAGCTTACCGGCTTTGCCGTCGGCGGCGATGATTATATGACCAAACCGTTCAATCCGCTGGAGCTGGTGGCCCGGATCCGCTCGCAGCTGCGCCGCTATCTGGGTATGGCGGGCGGGCCGGAACCGGTTCAGGTTAACGCTCCCCATAAACAGCCTTCTCCGGTCAATGCCGGACAGGGACGGCAGCCGGATCAGCATGATCTTCGCTATGATTTTGGACGGTTTCAGGTGGATGAGGCGGCGGGTGAACTGAGAGTAGAAGGGGAGGTGGTCGCCTGTCCGGCGCTGGTGTTCCAACTGCTGCTATTTTTCTGCAAGCATCCCAACCGGCTGTTCACCAAAAGCGAGCTGTACGAACGGGTATGGGGCGAAGGCGCGCTTAGTGACGATAACACGGTCATGGTGCATATTCACCGGATCCGGGAACGCATTGAGCTGGAGCCGGCAAATCCCGTATTTCTGGTCAATGTCAGAGGACTGGGGTATAAGCTGGTGCAGCACAGGGGGAGGGACAAGGAACAGGCATGAAGATAAGAAGGCGGCTCACGCTTAGATTCGTGCTGCATTCGGCCATTGCCGGACTGGTAGTGCTGCTCATTGCGGCAGCAACCGTCTATTGGGTGCTGATGCGGCTGTCGGAGATCAATCTTTCTGATGATTTTCCTTCGGTTGGTTTACAGCGGCTGGTTGAATCCTCTAAGTTAGGCGAGGACGGAATAGTCTTTGACCGGAAGCTTCTGGAACAAGTGAAGCGCAATAAGGGCTGGCTCCAGAGCCTGGATGAAAACGGAAAGGTGGAGAAATCGTACAACAAGCCTTCGAATGTTCCCGTGCAGTACAATCCGGGTGAGCTGGCCGCATATTGGCAGCTGCAAAAGGATTTTCCTTATGACGTCTACCTCTGGATTCAGGAGAAACACGGCAGAGTGTACACACTTCTCTATGGAGTACCAAAGGTGATAGAGCCATTGCTGCAGGCGGTCAGAGAAGAGCACTCCTCCTATATGGATGGAAGACTTATTCTCCCCGAGAAGATAGAGAGCAGGATCCGGGCACTGGGCGGGTACGTCCAGCTGCTGGATCTGAAGGGCGGTGAGCTGGCAGCGCTTAACCGGCCGGAATCGATTCCTGGCACCTACACTGTACAAGAGCTTGCTTTGCGTTCGCAATATCCCGAAAGATATGAATACCGCATGAGTTTTGCCTATGATGAGAAGACCGGGGAGACCTGGGTGGTAGGGGTGCCTAACAAGACAGAGGGGCGTTCTTCCAAAAACCCGCTGATCTCTGCAGAAATGCGCATTGTGCTGACCGGAATTGCCGGGATGCTGGGGGCGACCCTGCTGATCTTTGCGCTGCTGTCCTTCTTGAATGCACTCCGCTTCGGTGCGCCTATGTTCCACATGCTGGCTTGGCTCGATTCCCTCGGGCGGGGGACTTATGACGAGCCCGCAGACCGCAATGGACACCCGCGCAGCCGGCTCAGTTCAGGCAAATGGAGGCGGCGTTATACTACCTTTGTTGAAGTCATGCTGTCCATGGATCAGCTGACTGTCATTCTGCGGCGTGATGAGGAGCGGCGGCGGCAGACGGAAACACTGCGTGAAGAATGGATTACCGGTATCACTCATGACCTCAAAACCCCTCTTTCCTCCATAAAAGGCTACGCCCATTTACTCACGGAGGATGCTTATGACTGGTCCCCTGAAGAAGTCCGCAAATTCTCTGCCATCATGCTGGAGAAGTCGGCCCATATGGATACGCTGATCAGTGATTTGGCTATGACGTACCGGCAGAGATCGGGTATTCATGCCCCGCAAATGGAAGAGGTGGAGATGAATGCATGGCTGGGTAATGCCTTGATACAGGCTGCAGCCAATCCGGAGTATGGAGAGGGGCGGATTATTTATCAATCCCCTGATAAGGAGATTACAGCCAGCATCTATCGGCCCTGGATGGAGAGGGTAGTCGGCAATTTAACCGCCAATGCCCTGCTGCACAATTCTTCAGACACCCGGCTTACTGTGACACTAAGCGAGGGGGCTGACGGCGGGCTGACGATTATTTTCCGGGACAATGGCCAGGGAATGGATGAGCAGACGGCGGCGAATTTGTTCGAACGGTATTACCGCGGGGGAGATACGGCTTCCGCAACCAACGGGTCCGGCCTGGGTATGGCGGTCTCCAAAGGACTGGTGGAAGCTATGGGCGGACAGATCACCGTGAGCTCCGCACCCGGCAAAGGAACGGAGATCCGGCTTACCTGGGATGCCCAGAAGTAGGGCAGATGGGCAGCATATGTCCGGCAACAGTGCTTGCGGAGCGGAGAACGGTGAAGTTGCCAGAGGGATTAGGGGCCAGGTACAGTAAAGGTACAACCAGCCCCTTTCTTCTTTGCAAAATTTCCCGCTGGAGCCACTGTGTTAATTCTTTTGCTGAAAGTCCTCAATTGGGCTGCTATTTTCGGCTAACATTACCGCCAATAGTTCCAAGCTTAATTTCACCGTTCCCGGTCTGGGAAATCACGGCATCGCCCGTAATGTGGTCCAGCTCCAGGGACCCGTCTCCGACAGCGACCTCGGCTGAACCTTCTACCTGGGTTACTGCAATATGTCCATTGATATTATGGATATTAACATCTGTATCAATATTGCGGACGGTGATATCGCCGTCCCGGTTGGAGAGCGTTACCGGGCCCTTGGTGTCGATCACCTCTAAATCCCCGTTCACGTTATCTACCTCCAGCGGGGCCGAGAGATCAGCAACCTTAAGTTTGCCGTCTCTATGTGAGCCCAATTCCACAGCGAGTTCACGCGGAAGTGTAATTACCAGATCCACAGCCCCGGAACCCATAGCCAGCATCTGACTGCCAAAGGAAGCATCCAAATAAGCGGTATCCTCTTCTGCCCGCAGCTTCAGCTTCAATTTATCCATACTTATGCCTTTGGCGGTGACCACGGCGGTGACCTCAATCATATCCGTGTCTGCGCCGCTTACTTCAATTTCTCCGTTGCGGTTGTCTATGACCAGCTTCGTCAGCTTGTCAGCCTCCAGTTCAAGCTTCTGCGTTGAAGATGTTCCCTCGCCCTTGCTGCAAGCAGTTACTAGCAGCAGGCAGCCTACGATCATTAATCTCCATGTCCAGCGCATTCTTAATTCCCCTTTCCTAAATATAATATTGAAGAACATTGTGTATCGTTAGGAAACATCACGTTTGACGAACAGGGTGTGCGAAAGAAGATGCATGACTGCCAGATGAAGTCCTATAAAAGCAAGAGAGAAGCCGAGGGTCATTCCTTTCACTGCCGGATCACCCAGGAAATATCCGCTAAGGTCGGCATGGGAGAAGATAAAGAAACGGGTCCACGGCCAGCCGTTCATGGCGATAGCAATAACAAATCCGGCTACGGATACGAACAGGGGAATGACAATAGCAAAGATAGGACTGCGAAAACCCGCAGATACCATAAAAGCCAGCGTAACTGAAATCAGCAGAAACGGAAGATGGAACAAGTAACTGCCGAGGATGGAAAGCAGCATGGGCGTTTGATGCACGGTGTGATCCTTCACATACATATAGCTGTCGCCCAGACCGCCCCAGCCGAACATGATTCCCCCGAACAGCAGGGAGAGCAGCAGGCCAACCAGCGTCAACCCCAGTCCGAACAGGATCGCGGCAATATATTTGGCGGTATAAACCTCTGTCCGGCTGGCCGAGCGGGTCAGCAGCAGCTTGATCGTGCCGGACACAAATTCGGCAGCGGCAATCTCTCCGGCAATAATGATTGAGATCAGCGAGACGGCAAATATAATGTTCCCTGAAAGATCCCCTGCAAAGCTCCAGGCATTCGTCTCAGGCGGCATATTATGCTGCAGGGAGTACTCGTTCAGCAAAATATTTTTCTCCGCCTGCCGTATTTCAATCTGCAGCGCATCCGGCTCGGCAGCTTCCGCTGCCAGCCGATGATTCTCCTGCTCAAGCTGCGACCTCCAGTCTGCCGCTGCGGTGCCCCCGTCTCCAGCACGCACATTGATGATTTGGAGGATGACGAAGACCGCAACGAGAGCAATGAGCACCCAGGTGCGTTTTCTTTTGTAAATCTTCATATTCTCATTCCGGATATAGTTGATCAGCTTCAATGTCCTTGCCCTCCTGTAATCTCAAGGTATTTGTCTTCAAGGGTCCGCTTTACCGTGTTCACCCCGTATACGCTGATGCCTGAATCCAGCAGCTTCTGGCTGATTTCAGGAATGCGGTTTTTGGGAAGGCGCACGCGAAGCTGGTTGTGGCCGGCGGTAATTTCCGCACCTGACATGAACGCTTGCAGCACCTGAACCGCCAGCTCCGGCCGGTCCACCTCGAACTGTACGAGCGTGTCATCCTCCTGAACCAGCTCTGACAAGCGATGCACTCCGATCAGCTTGCCTTGCTGCAGGACGGCAACGCGGTCACACATCATCTCCATCTCGGACATCAGATGGCTGGAGATCAGAATGCCGACATTCTCCTTGTGGGCCAGATTCTTCAGATGCTCCCGCAGCTCGTGGATGCCCGCCGGGTCAAGGCCGTTCGTCGGTTCATCCAGCAGCAGCAGGGAGGGCTTATGCATCAGGGCTACGGCCAGGCCGAGACGCTGCCGCATCCCAAGCGAGTAGGTGCTGACTTTGGCCGAAATGCTCTGTTCCAGGCCTACAAGTGAGATGATCTCTTTCAGCCGGTCCGCCGTGACGCCCGGACTCATTCTTGAGAAGAGAACCAGGTTGTCATATCCGGATAAATATTTGTACAGATCGGGCTGCTCTACGATAACACCAACCTTGCCCATAGCTGCGGAGAATTGCTGGCTGGTGTCGATTCCATCAATAATGACCTGTCCTTCCGATTTAGAGACGAGCCCCACAATCATGCGGATTGTTGTTGTTTTTCCGGCTCCGTTGGGGCCCAGCAGGCCCATGATTTCCCCTTTTTCCATTTCCAGTGATACATGGTCTACAAGAGTTTTGCGGCCAATGATTTTGGTCAGATCCCGTATTTGAAGCAGCGGCAAAGCTACCCCTCCCTTTTCCAAATGATTGTAGTAGGATATAATTCTGCATATCGCTTAGCTGTATCCCGCTGCCATAACCTATCAAGCGGACTGTCATATTGACCAGTTACTGCGTGTCATAGGATGGATGTGACAACAGATTTAGCAGAATTGGAGTTGCTGACTGATGCAAAAGAATAATGCCCGGTGGGCCTGGCAAGACCGAACGGTTCTGCTTCTGCGCCTGTTATGGAGCATGGCTGTCATTATATTGATGTATCAGGATAAGCCGGATTTCCCGCTCTTGCTTGTGCTGCCAGCGATGTTGCTGAGCGGCGTAGTTCCTGCATGGGTTGGACGGAATTTCACAACGAGGTATGTTCTTCTGGAACTTATACTCGCAGGCGGGATCGCGCTGGCACTGGCGTACTATTATGGCTTAACGCGATTATTCCTGCCAGCCGTGCTGATGCTTGCTTTCCATACCCGGGGCAAGGCGCACCTATATACGCTTCCGCTTACCTTATTGCTGTTCAGCTTAAGTGCCGGACCCACAATACAGGCAGGCCTGACGCACCCGCTTATCTGGCAGAGCCTGTCGGACGGGTTGTTCGTGTACGCTGCCGGTTATGGACTGCAGATGGGGGCTAAGTCGGTTAACGGGATCCGGCAAAAACTGGCGCTGGTCAACGAGCAATATGCCATTCTGGAGCAGTATTCCTCTCAGATTGAACGCATGACCCTGCTGGAGGAGCGTTACCGGATGGCAAGGGAAGTGCATGATACCATTGGGCACAGCTATACCTCGATCATTCTGGGGCTGGAAACGCTAAGGCCGCATGTAGCTCCGCAGGAAGGTGAGCTTAAGCTTCAGGGAGTACTGGAGCTGGCCCGCAAGGGGCTGGACGATGTGAGGCTGCAGGTCCACCAGATGGACCCGCTGGAAGAGCCGGTGACCTTGGACAGGGCCTTAATGGAGATTGCGGGCCAGTTCGAATCCAATACGGGAGTCACACTGTCGTTCCGCACGATGGGCGAGCCTTATGCAGTGATTAAGCAGGCCAAGCATACGTTATGCCGTTCGCTGCAGGAGGCACTGACCAATGCCAGCAGGCATGGGCAGGCCAGCGCCATCCGGGTGGTTCTGCAATATGATCCGGCCCAGCTCATGCTGCAGATTCAGGACAACGGCAAGGGAACTGCACAGCTGCGCTACGGCTTCGGCCTGACGGGGATGAAGGAGCGTCTCGCGGCATTGCAGGGCAAGCTATATATCGATTCCCAGGAGAATGACGGGACGCTGGTGACCTGTATCATCCCTAACCAGGCGCAGGAAGGTGAACGGCGGATTGATATCCTGCTGGCAGATGATCAGCCGCTGGTCCGCGAGAGCCTGAGGCTGCTGCTTGGGGAGGAGAAGGATTTCCGGCTCCGCACTGCCGCGAGCGGCAAGCAGGCGCTGGAGCAGTGCGCCGCAGAGCAGCCGGATATTGTCCTGATGGATATTCACATGCCGGAGATGGACGGTCTGGAGGCTACCCGGCAGCTTAAGGAGAAGTGGCCGGAGATCCGGGTCATTATCATTACAACCTTTGAGGAGATTACCTATGCGTCAGAAGCGCTGCGGCTTGGTGCTGAAGGGTATCTGCTGAAGACCCTCCATCCCAAGGAATTGGCTGCGACCATCCGGCTGATCTACGGAGGCGGGACCATGATTTCGCAAGAGGTGGCCCAGCAGCTGTTCCAGGATCAGCAGCTGGAAGCTTCGCTGAATCCGTATGACCTGACCGAGCGGGAGCTGGAGGTACTGCAGGAATTGACGGAGGGACTGCGCAACAAACAGATTGCCCAGAAGCTGCATCTGTCAGAGGGAACCGTCCGGAACTATATTTCAGCCATTTATCTGAAGCTGCAGGTGGGCGACCGCGACGAGGCTGTAGAGAAGAGCAGGAAAGAGCAGCTGGTGCAGCGGCGGACACAATAAGCTTAATAGGAACAAGACGCCGCCAATAGCGGCATGAATGTCTACTGCACGAAGTGCAGTCATGTAGGAGATCCACTAAATGTTATCAAAACAGAACGGCTGCGCCGTCCTTAACCGGACAGTGCAGCCGTTCATTTTTTGGGGGGTGCACGGGTGCTAAATAAGAGAGCAACATTTCAAAAATTACTCTGTGATATAACTGTATTGAATTCGGATAAAGGAGATGAGAGCATGAGCAGGTTGGAAGGTCAACTCGCTTTAATCACTGGAGCAAGCCGGGGGATCGGCCGGAGCATCGCATTGCGTCTGGCACAAGAGGGTGCATATATTGTCGTGCACTATGGAAAAAGACGAAATGAGGCGGAGGCCGTTGTTCACCAAATCAGGCAAAGTGGAGGGAACGCATGTGTGATCGGTGCAGATCTGGGAACTCTCGATGGCGTTCATGATTTATTTGCGGCGTTAGATGACGTTATTCGGGAACAAACAGACGGCAGCGGATTTGATATTCTTGTTAATAATGCCGGGATCGGTCAAGTGATTACCCTGGAAGAGACGACGGAAGAATCTTTTGATGAAGTAATGAAGATCAACGTCAAGGCGCCGCTTTTTGTTACCCAGCAAGCATTGCCGCGTCTGAAGGACGGCGGGCGCATTATTAATATTTCATCCTTTGTAACACGCGCAGCCTCTCCAAGTGTGTTTTGCTACAGCATGTCAAAAGGGGCCATCGATACGTTCACACAGCTTTTGGCCAAACAACTGGGGCCCCGCAATATTACGGTCAACGCCATCCAGCCGGGCATTATTAACACAGAGATGAATGCAGAAACATTGCAGAATCCGCAGGGTCAGAAGTATGCAGCCGGTCTTTCCGCCTTCAACAGATGGGGAGAGCCCGAGGATATCGCTGATATTGCTGCTTTTTTGGCTTCGCGGGACAGCCGCTGGGTCACCGGCCAATTGCTCGATGCAAGCGGCGGATCACATCTGTAGGTTCACCTTTTGGAGCCGCTGTATGCGGACCCGTATGTACAGAGGCAGGTGAGAGAAGGGGGATAACCCCCTCCTCTTTGTTTTTTCTATCCATTTTGCGCCTTACTGTATGCCTGCCATAAAACTCCTGAAGTTCTGGACGATTTCTTTGGAACGGGTATGGTGCAAATAATGATCTCCTTCCATGGTCATGACTTTACCATGTACAGAATTTTTGATCTGTTCTTTATGCTTGGGCACCCAGTCCGCTACATCTGTGTTATTTTCTTCCAGGAAGAAGATTACTGGCAGATCCGCAGGAAAGCTGAAGGCCTCCGCAGCTTGAAAATTGTGCTTGAAGTTCTCGCTTTCACTGATGATATTTGGGTTCATCATATTTTTGAGAGAGAGCATGCGGATCTGTTCTTTGGTTTCAGCATCCACGGCAGGTGCAATAATCTGGTCAGGGTTCAGTTTCACCAGCAACCGGTAGAAGCCTGATTTTTTGAGCAGTTTATAGGCTCCAGCCGGAAGCTCTTCCAAACTGCCTTGTGTCGGAAAGCTGCTGTCGATCCCGACAAATGCGGTAACCTCGTCTTTGTATTGGTTCACATAATCCAGTCCATAAATTCCGGCAATGGAGTGACCCATCAGTGTGTAACGGTGAATATTCAACTGCTGCAGGCATTCATGAATCTCAGCAACGATGTTTTCAATGGTTCGTGCTTTATCACTGACATCACTTAATCCATAGCCAAAGGGCTCAATCACTACCACTCGATAGAATGGGGATAGTTCTTTCACAAGCGGCTGGTAATCAAGCCCCGGTGCCGCTGTCCCATAACCGGGCAGGAGGACGACGGTTTCTTCGCCTTTTCCTTGAATCGTAACATTCATGTTTTTCCCATCCACAGGGACAAGCTGGCCATAGGCTTTGATTTTGGCTGCCTCCGATTTGCTGCTGATCACATTCACTGTATAAACAGTCCCCAGAAAAAGCCCGGTTAATATAAACAAGGATATGATTGCCTTAAGTAAAAAAATAAAAATCTTCTTCACCAGCCCAACCCCTTCACGATCTGATTCATCCATTATAACAAGCCAGTCTTAGATGCAGCGTAACTCTGCCTTTCTTGAAGCTTAACTATAATAAGCCGCTAGGAGGTGTAGTTAAGTTTCCGTTAAAGTGGTAGAATCCTCAGTCTATTGAGAGGGGGCTGTAACCAAAGCTTCCAGAATCTTTTCCTGATTTTGGTCCATGCCCAGGAAGACTGCTGCATAATAAATACTGTCATGCTGCCAGAGGTAAAAGGTTTGACTTTTGAGCTTTAGCTTATCTTCGTCGGAATGGATTGGCCCGTAGTAGACGTGATTGGGATCATTGTAGGCCGAGACCTCAATGCCGTTCATCTCCAGCTTCCGGACAGGTGACAGCTTAGCCGCATCGAAAAGCGGCGTTTTGTTCTGGTAAAGGTAAACTTCGTCATTCAGCTCATAGATTTGGGAATCGTGCGGCGCCCGATAGGTATTCCAAAGAGTATCGGCAGATTGTCTGAACGAATACCCGGTATTCTGATCATTAGCCCTCAGCAAAATCGAGTCGAACAGCGTAAGCGTGGTATCGGGCAATTTGAGCGGAAACTTCACCTTGAAGCCGAGAATATTCTTCGCCTTGAGCAAATCGCTCTGATCGTATAAAGGGAACGAATTCCCCTCTCCGTCGTAACGGATATGCTGGACTTTCTGCGGAAAAGTATAGGATTGTACAATTTTGACCAGCTCTTCCTGTGAAATTTTTCCCCGATAATAAGGAATCTCTTCTTCTGAGATGTCGTTCCCGTCATAATAATTGATTGCGTACCATACCCCGTCATCCTGCCAGACAAAGCTTTTAGCCGTTCCTGGCTTATGCCTGTTAGCTTGCATGTTCGTGAATACAACGCCTTTGACATTGCCGATGGTAACTGCGTCCTGCCGGTAAGAAGGTGCTTGAATGGTCTCTTGGGAATATGAAGCACCCCGCAGCAGATTGTGCTCCAGCATACTGCCCTTGCCTTTGGAAGCGAGCATCTCTATGATTTGCTCTTGTTCACTGCCAAAGTGGGATACATAAGTCATGCTGACGAAATCCAATAAATCTGTCTGGTTAGGATCAGAAAAATTCTTATTCCATTCAACATCTTGAAACTCGTAGCCTTCAGGCAGGTAATCAGGAACTTTAAAGCTGAATTTTGAGAAGTCCAGAGCCCGACCCAGATTATTAAACCATTTGAACGAATCAATGGGCCTGACAATTCTGAAAGAAGAGGCTGTCTCCTCCTTAGAGTTAGTTGCCTGGGGACTAACATCCGATTGTGTGCCATTTCCGGTGGTTGACGCATGGGTCAGCAAGATGGCGCCCAAGGCAACGATCAGCAGAATAGCCACGGCAGATAGCTTGTACGAACCTCTTTTGAACCTGGTAATCATCACAACTCTCCGTTTCGTTTCATTCTTGTGCTCCCCAAAATGTGTCAGGTTGATCCCGGGAACGGATTTTTGGGAAAATAACCGCGACAGCATCAGCAGAGTCATACCGTATGACGAAGATTCACGTGCGCCCAGCACTTCAAGAACACCCGCATCACAGGCGACCTCCTGATCGGCTTTCATCCTCCTCACGGCCAGCCAGACAAAAGGATTGTACCAATGCAGCCCTATGGACAGCATCCACAGAAAGTTGAACCACAAATCCTTACGCTTGTAATGAGTAAGCTCATGCATCAGGATATGTGTCAGCTGATTAGAATCGGCGATCACGGCAATATCCTCAGGTAAATAAATTTTAGGCTGTAATAAGCCGTGAAGACAGGGGCTGCGGAGACTGCTTGCCTCATAGACGGGAAGCGTTTGATGGAGATTCAGTTTTTTTGTGCACGCTTCAAGAATAGTGAGTACCTCTTGGGTGCCGGGCTTGCGGGAGCTTTCAACTCTTTTTCTGAATATCAGCACGCTGCACAAGTAATAGCCGCCCAATAATAGAAGTCCGCCGAGCCAGACCAGCGCCCCGATAGTTATCCAATGTTGTCCATCCCGTTCTTCCTCATAGACTTGATCTGCAAGGGACGGTTGTGCTATAGCGGGAGCAGGTTGCTCCGTCCGGTTCGGGATTGATTCTGACAAAAGGCTTTTTTCCCTGCTATTATCGGATGCTGCTATTGTACTGTGGCCGGATTCGGAAGAGATACCTGGATGAATACTCTTCTGTTGCCAAGACCATTCAGCAGGCACAGTGTGCGGGAACAGATTAAATAGGCTGACATGGCTTTGCGGAGCCACTGGAACAAGCAGCTTAATCAACACAAAGAGCCACAATATATGAACAATTCTGGGGCTGAGGTGCTTATGGAACAGCTTCCGGGTCAGGAGCAGCAATAACAGGATTACTGTCGATGTCAGTGACGCGGTCAGCATGAGGGTGAACATCGTTTCTAATGGCTTCATGATTTCTTCTTGTTGTTCAAAATTTGTTGCAGCTCTTCGATATCTTTCTCAGAAAGCTGTTCTTCCTGGAGAAATTTTGCACATAGCAGCCCGGCGGCTCCTTTATAAACCCTGTCGAGAAAAGAGCGGTTTTCAGCTTTTAGATATTCATCATGCGAAACCAGCGGATAGTACAAATAGTTCCTGCCTGATTTTTCGAATCGGATGGCCTTCTTCTTATGTAGGCGGTTTAAGAAGGTTTTGATGGTTTGATCCGACCATTCCATCTGCTGCGTCAGTTTAGAAATAATCTCATTCGCGGATAAAGGCTCCTCCTCCCAAAGAAGCTTCATCACTTCGCTTTCAGCCTCGGTAATGCGGGGGGACTCGTTCATAAGCTGCCTCTTTTCACTGTTTTTCGTTTACATCTGTAAACGATACTCAGAGTTTACAGACGTAAACGAAAAATGTCAAGCCGATACACTTAAAAACGCTACTGACATACTGTTGTCAGTAGCGTTTTTGTATAGTCAGGTCAGATAGTTAATAAAGGAGCTGTTTGAAAATATGAATACCACCGAAGCACTACAGCGTTTTGAAGAAACTGCAAATCACTATATTCAGGAATTAGACGGTTTCAGCATGGAGCAGTTGCAGCGTAAGCCTGCGGAGGACGAGTGGTCCCTGGGACAAATGTATCAGCATTTAATTAACTCGGCGCTGTATATGCAGCTTCGCAATATTGAACAGTGCCTGGCCCCAAGCGAGGATTCTGCAGCCCCTATAGCGGTAAAAACTAAAGAGGGCACAGCGATATTCGATCAAGGAAGCTTTCCGCCAATACGCGTTCATGTTCCGCCTTCACCGCAATACACTCCGGGGCAGCCGGAGAGCAAAGAGCAGCTGATTCAGGGATTGTATACGGTGATTGATCGCATGAAAGAAGTCCTGCCGCAGCTTGAAAAGGGGACAATGCAGAACACGGTGCCCCATCCGCGATTCGGTCCGCTCAATGCACAAGAATGGTTTTTGCTTATTGAAATGCACTATCGTCATCATCTGCTGCAGATGGACCGGTTGAGAAGGTTTTTGGAAGGCAATGCATAGCACGGGATAGATAGGCTTTATCCAAAGTGGCCCTTAAGTACTGGAAATGAATACCGATAAAGATTGTAAACTCCCCAGGGCCTATTGTAAAATCAAGTAGTTGTCGAATTATGGTCTAAAAACCATCCTTAGGACCTAATAGGACGACAATACTCATTGATATTTTACATAATGAAGGGGAGACGACAATGCTATTCCATGCAGTACGCCGTAAAGCCAGTCTGATGATTGTATTTGCTCTGTTAGTAAGCACCCTTATGCCACATATGGTATTTGGTGAGGCGGCGCAGTTCAAAGACATCGCCGGATCTTATGCGCAAAAGGAGATTCAATCATTAGCAGAAGCAGGAATAATCTCAGGGTATGAAGATAACGCCTTTAAACCGAATAAGGCTATGTCACGCGCCGAACTGGCCAAAATCATCGTCCTGTCCCTCGGCTTAAAAGTAAATGGTGACCAAGCGGCACCGTTTAAAGACGTTGACTCGAAAAGTTGGTACCGCGGCTATGTAGGTGCACTGGTAGAGTCGGGTATCACGGAAGGAACATCAGCGACTACCTTCAGCCCTAATTCGAGTGTCACCCGCGAAGAGCTGGTCGTGTTTTTCATCCGAGCTTTCGGACTGGAGGATACGGCGAAGAAGCTTCCGGTTGATAGCAAGCTGTCGGATATTTCGGAGGTGTCCGAATGGGCAAAAGCGCAAGTATCCCTTGCCTTCAAAAATGGCTTCATCAACGGGGTCCAGGGCAGTGACGGGACGCTGAAATTCAAACCGAAAGAGCATGCGGAGCGCCAGGCCCTGGCTCGTCTGGCTTATGAGTTCAAAACCAATAAATCAGTGTACGTCGAGAAATCCAAGCAGCTTCTTGCTGAAGAGGCTAATAAGGGTAAGAATCCTGTGGAAACCCCGGCTATAACCCCGGCTGCAACCCAGGTAACAACTGACCGCGGGACTTCTGGGGGAGTTTCTGCACCGGGAACCTCTTCACCAGCAACTCCAACCCCTGCACCGACAGCGCCTGGACCAGCAACACCTCCGGCGACGCCTACACCTGCACCGGCAACGCCAGCACCTGCACCGGCAAACGGTCTCCAGGTTGTGGTGAAGGGGGAGAACACAGATGCCATTTATGCGGAAGAGCCAACTGAAGTCATATTCCGTTCATCGCTTAATTCAGCGGAAACGGTAAATGCGAGTGTCTATAAAGTAGATGACAGCGGCAAAGTGATTTCCCAGATCATCTCACTGTATGATGATGGTTTAGCAGATCATGGAGACAGTCTTAAGGCAGACGGGATCTACAGCGGCAAAGCAGTATTGACTGAAAGTACGGAGGGATACATAAATCTGCAGGCGTTTGCAGGAGATGTACCAAGCAGCACAGTCTTTAAATTATCTGTAATGAAGCATCTTACGGATGAACAGCTTGAACAAACAGAAATCATTGAAAATAACACGCAGGCTAAGCTTGATCATCTGGTCACAGAATATGGCGATGTGCAAAAAGCAAAGGAAGAAACAGTGGCTTGGCTCCAAACACAAGACGAAGTAGAGCATGCCGGTATTTCGGGTGAGGGAGGAAGCATCTGGTATTTGCTGGACAACGGGATTCTGGGGGGAATATCTGCCGCTCCTGAGAATACAAAAGGATTAAGCAGTACCGTAGACGAGGCTTCGTCCAGTAATGCATTGGCAGCTAATGCGCTAACGCAAGACGTGAAACAAACCGTTGCAACCATAGGAAGCAAGCGGGTTGCTGTGATTTCTCCGTTTTCCGGCAAGCTTCAATCTTCGACTGTTTATGACACTGTATATAATAACTTCGTTCAGTCGAACTACCCTTTCCTTGTGGAAAGAGTAAAAGATACCGCAGCGGATGTTAACTTCTTTAAAGGACTGAATCAGTATGGAGTCGTTGTTTTGGACACTCACGGGGATACCTTCTATGATGAAACCGTGCTCCAGAAACTCCATAATAAATACGGCATTGATTTCAAGTATGCTGGACCACAAGTCATGTTCCTGACAGGAGAAAAGGCAACGGCAGAGAGTAAAAAAGCGTATGAGCTGGACTTGAAAAAGGGAAGACTGGCTATTATCTCCGGTTATTATGCTATTACGCCTTCTTTTATTACACGATATAACGACATGCTTCCCGATACGATCGTATATAATGGCAGCTGCCGGAGCGCATATAACGATTCCATGGCAGATGCGTTCATTAACAATGGTGCTGGCACATATTATGGATATACAGATTATGTAAAGCTTGCTTATGATCAAGCGGTTGTCCAGTCCGTATTCACCGCATTGGCCGATGAGAACAAGACAACCGAAGAAGCCTTCCAGGCAGCGGTGGCTGCCCATGGAGCAAACGATGGTCTGGCAGCTTTCTCCATGAAAGGAAGCAACATTGGCGCTAAGACAGAGGGTGTGATCAACGGAACCTTTGAAGGCGGAAATTGGATCGGCTGGAATGGAAACGGGGATGTCCGGGTGATCTCCAAGCTGGGGCCGCTTAAACCGACAGAGGGTAACTACATGGCTATTATCAGCACCGGCCTTGGGTTTGAGAACAACGATAACGGAGGCTACGACTACAATTCGGATAGTTATATCGAGCAAAGTTTCATAGTTCCGGCAGGAGCGACAACCCTTTCGTTCGACTACAACTTCATTTCTGAGGAACCAAAGGAATTCGTTGGAACCAAATTCAATGACACTTTTAAAGCAACGGTAACTTCCAGTGTATACATCAATACGGCGTCCCTTGTTACCTCTCATGTGAATGGGGGAGAAACGGTAACGTCCAATGTCTATGGTAATGAATCCGTCATTATCGGGACTGAATCGATTAATGGCTCCAAGGCATATTGGATTGATGAGAACAAAGTAGCGGTTGATTTCTACGGCGGGGATCAGACAGCATACATGACGAATTGGAAACACGTACAATTCGATGTAAGCCAATTTGCCGGCAAGGCATCAATTGTCCTTCGCTTCCATGTTTGGGATCAGGGAGACAGTGTCTTCGATACGGCAATACTGATCGATAATGTAATATTGAAATAATCCAAAAACGGCTGGATCAGGGAAACCTGAGACCAGCCGTTTCTTTTGGAAATAAAGCCAATGGTTTGCGTGGTATATGGGCTGTGCGCCCGGTATTATAGACTGCTCATATAGTACTGGTGTTCAACCTTAACCTCAAAGCCAACGTTGCGGTATAGATTCAAGGCCCGCTCATTATCCGTAACAACACTTAGACGAATATGCTGATAGGCTTTCTGTAATAAGAGCTCCACCGCCAGGATAAGGACGTTCTGTCCAAGCCCTTTTCCTTGATGAGAAGGTACAATACAAAAATCATGGATGATTGCCGTATGTTCATTCAAGTCATTGAATCGGATAAGCCCGGCCCGGCAATGATTCATCCAAACGATGTAAGTGACACGGCCGGGTTCATTGGTTCTGGTGAAATATTTGCGCGTCCAAGCCTCCGAGTCGCCAAAAGCCGCAGATGAGCAGGCTACCATAAACTCAAAGTCCTCGGGCCGGGCGGGAAATAGAGATAGATCCGTAGATACTGGGCTGTTGATTTTCATCGGATTTAATGTCATCAAGTACTCAGAGCGGTTAAAAACTGCTCCAAGGGACTGCGCAGCGGCAAGCCCGCCCTGCGAACCTTGAGGAAACCGGAAGCATAGAAATTGGATGCCTTGAGGTTTCATATCTTCGGCAGCACGCTCGAGCAAGCTGCGGAATACTCCCTGGCGGCGGTGCTGCGGATGAACGAGGGCATTGATATTTGCGATGCTGCCATCAGAGGTGTACCAGCTAAGCAACCCGATGATTTGGTTGTCCTGATAACACAGGATTCCGTGATCTCCACCCGCTTTGGCGAGATGCTCAATGCCTGCATTGATGTAGAAAGAATCTGATTGGCTGCATTCCTGCTCAAGCCTTGTGATGCCAGCGATTTGTTCCTTGGAATAATAAAGCATGGGAATGATGTTATTGTTGGACATGTAGTTGCACCTTCAATGAGTGAAGGAAACACGCAGTTTATGGACCGGCAGGCGCTATCCTTCCAGAATGGGTCCCGTTATGATCGTAATCATAGTTATCGCCTCCTGATAAGTCACAGCAACTATAACATAACTCTTCTCAGAGATTAAAGGGTTTTCAACCTTCCCTATAAATTCCTCTATACGAGCTTACATTTTCCGGATCATAGATTAATAGGTCATTGCTGCTTAATATATACCCAAGCCCCTCGATAGCTTGTGCATAAAATGTAAAGAGTTCTCATTGATACCGAGTCCGAAGATACTAATTTTATAAGCAGGGGGTATGTTTATGAAAGGATTAATTTTATGCGCTGGCCGGGGAACCAGATTGCAGCCTTCAACCTATACCAAACCAAAGTGCATGTTGCCTGTTAACGGGGAGTATATTCTTGTCTCCATCATTAACAAGCTTGTTGCGGCCGGAATTACCGAGATTGGAATCGTTGTGAACCATTCGCAGGGAGAGATCCGGCAAACGATTGGGGACGGGGAGCGGTGGAATGCCTCAATAACCTTTCTTCTGCAGGAAAAACCTATGGGACTGGCGGATGCGGTGAAAAGCGCGAAGTCATTTATGGCGGATTCCCCTTTTGTATTGATGCTTGGCGATAATTTGTATGAAGGGGATATAGCGCCTTTAATCCGGTCATTGGATGCAGACAAGGCTGCGGCTTCAATACTGCTTCAGCAGGTTAAAGACCCTAGTCAATTTGGTGTCGCTGTCGTCGATGCCGGGCAAATTACCGGTTTGGAGGAAAAGCCTAAACATCCAAAATCCGATTTGGCTATTGTTGGCGTATACGCGCTTACTGCAGCCATCTGGCCGGCAATGGACAGGCTGACACCCTCCCCGCGTGGAGAATATGAGATGACGGATGCCATTCAGTTGTTAATTACAGAAGGCGGGCATGTGGTGTACAGTATAGCAGCTGAGCCGTTTTTTGATATCGGAACCCACGACAGATGGCTTGAAGCGAATCGCTACAAGATGGATCAGGATCCACAGAACTTTGTGAAACCATCCGGCATGCACCGCTCTGTCCAGTGGATTCCTCCGGTTAGGATTGATCCGACTGCCACCGTGACGAACAGTGTGGTTGGACCTTATGTGTATATTGGCCCGAATAGTGTGGTCGAAGATTCCATTCTATCGAACAGCATTTTGACGGATCAGGTGGCATTGTCCCATGTTCATGCGGAGGGAAGTGTTTTTGGCTCATATGTTCATCTGGCTGAACAAGAAATTCAAGAGCAGCCGGCCCGTCATATTCTGGGCGATCGTGCAACAGTCACAAGAACTCAGGCAAGCTTGCAGAACGATTCAAAATAAAATGGGTATGAACTGGGGAATAGTCCAATCCGGTCACCAGGGTAAACATACACTTAAAGTAGTCGAGTGCATCAAGTAACTGTGCATTAGTATACTTTAAAGGTAGGTGATCCTTGATAATGGTTGAATTAGTTTTAACGATTAACGACAAAGACGGAAGCTATACGGAGCATGCGGCTGTTGTTCTTGCCTCGATATTTTCCAAGACCGAGCAAACGATCAGAGTGCACATTGTGCATGATGATTCCTTAAGTGAGGAAAGCAAGTTAAAACTCACTCAGCTGGTCGATGTATTTCATCACAACATCTTGTTTTATCATGTTACAATTCCTGGGGATATGCAGGAAGTGGCAGCAGGCGTGCATAAAATCGACTACTGGACAATGGCCAGTATGTACCGCTTGCTGCTTCCAATAATTATCCAGACAGACAGAGTGATTTATCTGGATTGCGACATTTTGGTCAATTTGGATATTAATGAACTATGGAGCATTGACCTGGGAGATCGTTATTTGGGTGCCGTATTGGATCAAGGGGAAAATTTGCTGGAGTACTTTATCTCCATGGGGCTAAGTGCGGAGCTGTACTTTAACTCAGGCGTCATTCTGTTCCATCTGGACAATATCCGCAAGAAAGACAACTGGTATGGAGAAATGCTCAATTTCCTGCGGAATTTCCCTAAGATGACCATGCCTGACCAGGACGTTCTGAATGCGGTGTACAGCTGCAACTATTTACAATTGGACCAGTGCTTTAATACGTTCGCTCAGAATGAACTCGATCTGGAGCATAAAATTATTCATTTTGCCGGAGACAGCAAATGGTGGGACGCAGACTCCCCCCATGCGGAGCTATACAATAATTTCCGCGCCATGACCCCCTGGGGCTGGGGAGGAGGGTATGCGCCGGAGCCGGTTTTTGAGCCTGTTCAGGCGGTGGAACTGCCTGCTCCAGAAGTTCATTTTCCTGAACCTCCGGTTCAACAAATTCAGTTTCCGGCTCCTCCGGTTCAAGAAATTCAGCTTCCAGCTCCGCCCGTTCAAGAAATTCAGCTTCCGCCCCCTCCGGTTCAGGAAATCCCAGTCGCTGAAGCGCCTGCTCCGCCCCCGGATCATATTCCAGTGAAGCGGCGGCACAGACGGAAACTCCGCAGAACATTGCGGCTAAGACGCAGACTGAGAAGAAAAAAAATAATCCGCGCCCGGTATCGTTCGATTAAGCGTGCAAGACGGATTAAGTGCCGGTATGTAAAGAGAAGAATTCTGAAACTGAGAAGGAAAAAGCTGCGGACAGTGAGCAGAAGAAAGCATGTAATCAAACGGCTTTCACTGAGAAGAGGCAGATACTCTCTGAAGCGTAAGCATAAGCGTAGACTTCATAAAGCAGGCTGATGGGCATCGTCCGTCTTTGAAATATAAATCGCTAAAGAAGCAGAATTGTCGGGGATTTGGACAGATCTGCTTCTTTATTTCCCGGGCGGTGCGTTTAGCTTTTACAGATAAATCTTCTTATATTATTCACTTTCAGCACTTTCACATTTCTTGTTAAAAGGTATTTTTCACTTACGATCCAAGTGTGATCTTTGGAGTTCCTCCTGCGAATCGCCAGAAAGTTGGATTTGCTTGCTTGATTCTCCTTATTGGGGTAACGGAGCAACAGCAGTTTTTTACCGCTCAGATACATATAGTGGGCCCGTTTTCCCACAATATCAGCGTTAGTCTGGCGTTGAATTCGCATACTGTCGGTTAAATAATCGGGAGCATAGTAATCGTCGTCGTCAAATTTGGCTATAAAGCTGCAGTTAGCCCGCTCAACCCCGTAGCTAAGGCAACGTCCAAGCGATGTTTCATCCGGCAAGCTATAGATCGTTACATTCTTATATTTTCTGGCAGCTTTTATATACTCGGTGATCTTCAGGTTTTTATGATTTAATATCACGATTAGTTCCTTATTTCTATAACTCTGCCTGGCATAGTTACGAAATAGGGTGTCCATACATTTTTGCCGTTTGGTACAGGTGATTATGGATACAGCGTTCCTATCGTACGAATGGTCATGATTCTCCATTACAGGACACGCTTTGGTTTTCGTTGTACCCATTTTTTATAATTTTTCACATTTGGGATGGTTTTATGGTGAGCGATCAGCTCCTTGTCACTAATGATCCATGTATGATTGGATGAATTTTTTCTGCGTATGGCGACGAAATTATATCTTCCCGCAGAATAGACCTTATACCCCTTCCTCTTGCTTGTGGTACAAAAGCGGTCGTCTTCACCCACGCTTTGATCAGGAAATTGGACCTGGTTGAATACGCTCCGCTTAATGACAAGGGTAGCTCCCGGAAGTTTGGTTACAGACCGGTTTTCATCGGGTGGAAAGCGCAGAATCAGAGTCTTAGATCCGCGTAAATACATATAGTGTGCCCGCTTTCCGATGACGTCGGCATTGGTTCTTTGAAATACCTGCAGGCTTTCTGTCAAGTAATAACGAGCATAATAATCATCATCATCAAATTTGGCAATGTAGCTGTATTTCGATTTGTTGACGGCATAATTCAAACAAGCACCGAGAGAGAAACGCTCGGGAACGCGGTATATGTGTACGTTTCGCAGCTTTTTGGCTAAATGCTGGTAGGGGGCCAGCGGTATTTTATTATTGTTAACAACGATAATGAGTTCTTTCTTTGGATAGTGCTGTCTGCTGTAATTGTTGAACAGGTTTTTCAAATAACCTTGGCGGTTCGTGCAGGTGATAATGGAAACTCCCTGCTTTTTTACAGAATTTTGTGTGCCAGCTTCCATTACATCGCTCCCTTATCTGTGTGCATTTATATGATCTCCATTTAAAATATGTAAACGGCAGGCAGGGGTAACGGCATATCCACAAAATAGAGAATGAGCACATATGCGGCAATGTGATCATGGAATGATTCCGTTTTCTATAAAAAAATAGATAAATATTAAAATTTATAAATAATAGTGATACACTAAGAATAGATCTTCTTTAATCCATTAAAGGTGTGCGGTTTAGGCTGCACCCTAGCTTGTATGGCGCCTAAGCAGGAGCGCCTTAATCCTTCCTGCAAATCCGTAGGGTAGAAGGACGGTAAAAATGAGCAACCGACAAACAAAAACTGATGTTATTTTAATTGGTGCCGGAATCATGAGTGCGACGTTAGGTTCACTGCTAAAAGAATTAGTACCGGACTGGAAAATTACAGTGTTTGAGCGGCGGGCAGGTGCAGGTGAGGAGAGCTCTAATGAATGGAATAATGCGGGAACCGGGCACTCTTCGCTATGCGAGCTGAATTACACCGTAGAGCAGCCGGATGGCTCCATCGATATCAGCAAAGCTGTAAAAGTGAATGAAGAGTATCAGTTTTCCAAGCAGTTCTGGTCGTATCTGGTGAAAAGCAAACGGATACAGCATCCGCAGGATTTTATCGTACCCGTGCCCCATATGAGCTTTGTGCAAGGGGAAGCAGATGTAACCTTTTTGAAAAAACGATTTGAAGCGCTTTCGCAAAATCCGCTGTTTCAGGGAATGGAATTTTCCGATGATCCGGAGCAGCTGATGGAATGGATTCCGCTTATGATGAAAGACAGAAGAATAAACCAGCCTATCGCGGCGACCCGGATCGAATCAGGTACGGATGTGAATTTTGGCGCTTTAACGCGCATTTTGTTTGACCACTTACAGAGCAACAACACGGATATCCGATTCAAGCATAATGTCGATGATATTAAACGTGCCAGCGACGGCTCCTGGGACTTGAAGGTGCGGAATCTCGACAACGGAACCACTACGCGCCATTCTGCGAAATTCGTCTTTATCGGCGGCGGGGGCGGAAGTCTGCATTTGCTGCAGAAATCCGGTATTCCTGAGGGGAAGGGCATCGGGGGATTTCCAGTGAGCGGACTGTTTATGGTGTGCCAGAAGCCGGACATTGTCGCACAGCATCATGCCAAGGTATACGGAAAAGCTGCACTTGGGGCTCCGCCTATGTCTGTCCCGCATCTGGATACCAGAGTAATCGACAAGAAGGAATCGCTGTTCTTTGGGCCGTTTGCCGGCTTCTCACCAAAGTTTCTAAAATACGGTTCGATGTTTGATCTGATAACTTCAGTAAAACCGGGGAATCTGACCACAATGCTGGCGGCAGGTGCGAAAAACCTTTCATTGACCAAGTACCTGATCGGACAGGTGATGTTATCAAAAGACCAGCGTATAGAAGCTTTACGGGAATTTGTCCCGAACGCCCAAAGCGGGGATTGGGACCTGGTAGTAGCGGGCCAGCGCGTGCAGATTATCAAAGATACGGCAGCCGGCAAAGGCACGCTTCAATTCGGCACCGAAGTGATCAGCAGCGCCGATGGGTCGATAGCCGCCTTGCTGGGTGCTTCGCCCGGCGCATCTACCGCCGTTTCGGTCATGCTTGAAGTCCTTGGCAAATGCTTCCCGCAGCAGATCAGGACATGGGAGCCGAAAATAAAAGAAATGATTCCTGCTTATGGCGTAACTCTTATGGAAAACCCTAAACTGATAAACGAAATTCAGAAATTAACGGACCGCTCCCTAAATCTGACGGGTAGAGCAGGGGAGTATGAAAAAAAGGCGCCTATATCAAGTTCTTCCTAGGCAATATGCACAGTGATCGAATAGATCAGCAAATACCCGATTCCGGTTGATGCGGAATCGGGTGTTTGCTGAGGACACTTATTTCAATGACTTGATCACCATATTGCTAAAAACCGCTGTGCCGCCGTCGGAAAACAGTGTAATCCCCTGATCGTCTAATTCAGGGAAAACGGCATTGGAATATACGACGGAGCCGTCATCAATGAACACTTCAACGCTCGTTCTATCGACTAGAATCTTCAGGTGAACCTTCTTCTTGCTTGCATCAAAGGGTGCCGTACTTTCCATGTACTTTCCGCTCTTGTCGGGATTCCCGGTGTAGGCCCGATTGACATAAGTGTACCCGGCTTCAGCAAAAACTCCAACATCCACATGACGGCTTTTATCGGCTGATTCCCGAAGTCTTACACCCGCATTCTTAAGCTCAGACCAAGTGATATCGGTGTTGAGCTCGTACGAATCGCCTGTGACTGGAAGTGCCGCAGAGCCATTCACAACGAATCGTTCATAAGTGGCAGTCTCCCCGTCCGCTTGGACTAAAGCTTCAAGAGGTTCCGACACAAGATGATAGCCGTCCCCGCCGGCCTGCTTCAGTTCAATTTGGCGAACAATCGAATCCATTCCGTTGAAGCCTTCCCGCATCGTCGGCGTATGATGGGCATATTCCCAATTATTCATCCAGGCCATGGCGTAACGGTGATGCGTGGTGTCGCGGCTTGCTCCATCCTCAAAGGTTACGGCACCGTACCAGTCAAAGCCGTAATCCAGCCACTGCGGCTCCTTCCGGTCAGGGAGAAATGCCATACCGTCGAAATCTCCTGTCCAGTAGGCATAGGTATTGGGTTTTCCTGAGGCGATGCCATTGGCGCTGGCGCCAAGCACCCATTTATAAGCCCCGTCATCCGCATGCAGCAGGTAAAGATCCGGACATTCCACAATTCCGATACCCTCTGTTACGAAACCGCTCATATAGTGCCAGGCTTTTAAGTTCTTGGACTCATAGAAGCCTATTTTTGTGCCTTCAGCCAAGACCATGATCCATTTACCAGAGAGGTCATCCCAAATGACCTTTGGGTCTCTGAAATCGGCTGTTCCCGGATTGGGCAGAACGGGAGCCTTTCCGTAAGCGCTAAAGGTGTATCCGTGGTCGGTGCTGTACCATAAATACTGCTCCTGCTGCCCGCCATTGGCGGAGGGCTGGGTCATAATCGCGACAAGAGCCCCTTTTCCGAAACCGGCTGATCCTGTCACGTCTTCTACAACCGACCCTGACCAGGGATCTCCGTTGGGAGTTGTATACTTGGGGATGGCGATTCCCTTATCAGTCCAATGCACCAGATCTGTAGATACCGCATGCCGCCATTCGGTACCATTTCCAGCGGGATAATCGCGGTTGTACAGATAGTAGTAATGGTATGCTCCATCCAGATAAATGGGCCGTTGGGGATCGTTCTTCCACTTATCGGGTGTGGTAAAATGGTAGGCCGCCCGATAGGTCGGCGGTGAATGAGAAGGGGCGGCCTCCTCCGGGATATTGTTCCTTCCGGAATAGTAAGCCGCCGCCCCTATAGCGATGATAAGGCCCAAGCCAATTGTGCATAAGAAGGAATACCGTTTCCACACACGTTTTTTTGGGTTCAAAAGATTAATTAACCGTCAATTGTCCTTGTTCAAGGACACTGTCTTTGACCACTGAAGTTTTCGAGCCCTTAATATTCACGAGGAAGCTTGGCGCAAAAGTGGAATGCTGCTCGGCATATAATCCCCGGTTAGTCATATAACTGGTGATGACCACATTATTTCCTTCGGCCTGCGGGATGGCGAAGTGAGAGTATGTCCAGGTAAGGTCGTTAGGATCGAGGTTCATGTGCAGCACAAGCCCGCTTCCGTTCAACGGTTTATAAGGACCGGTCAATGAATCCGCTACATAGCCCAGCATGTATACATCATTGGCGCCGATTCCGTCAATGGTCATTTTGGAGCCCCGGGAATCCGTGAACAGGTACCACTTGCCATTCATTTCAAACACGTTCGCCCGTTCAATTTCATCGGTTACGGTATTGGAGGCGATGAGCGGCTTCATTACTGTCTTCAGGGTGTAGTCATCATTCAGCTCGATAATTCCCAGTGAGCCGTTCGCTAATGCTGCGAGCGATTTCTTAGGGCCGGACAGCAGCTTATCCTTTTCAGCCTCGAAGAAGACCTTGCTTCCTTCGTAGTAGGATCTGTTGTACAGCGATTCTTCGCCCTGGTAGCCCGTTTCCGTACCGGTATTCGATTCAAAAACAAGGTATTTACGGCCATTGTCTTCAACATAGTGAGGATCTCTTAAGGTATGGTTATCCGCATAATCGCCTCCACCGAAAGCCTGATCCACATTCTGATAGAACTTTCCGTCTCCGTCAAAGATCGATTTGAAATCTTCCACACCATCCACCTTCAGCGTATCCGCATCCGGCTTCGACACATTCACTTGCGCTGTGGTCAGGGTTTGCTTGCCAAAAAATCCGTGTGCCGGGTCCCAGCCTTGGCGGTTGGTATAGAACAAGCGGACTTTGCCATCCTTCGTCAAGGTTGCGGAACCGGACCATTCTTCGGCTTGCTTGTTCAGAATCGGATCGTTTGGAACATTTTTATCGCTGTCCTTAAAGACTCTGCCGGCATTTTTCCAGCTGTCAATGGAGGTGTCGCCCACTTTTTGATAGAACATGTAGATGAAGGTGTCCCATCCTTTTTTGGGGTCTCCCGCCAGCGCAAAAACGATATGATAGCCATTATACTCGGCAACGGTTCCGTCCGCATTTTGCAGCGGCCAGCTGTCCCAGACATCAAGGTCGATGGCGTTGCCCCATTGATCCGAGCCTTTGGCAGAAGGAATATTCTGGATAGAGGCGGCATTGAATGCGGGAACCTGGAATTGCCCGCTTTTTTGCTGCTCCGGTATTTTCAGCATGTCTGAGCGGGTAATATGGGAAAAGCCGTAGCTTTCTTTGTAATCCCCGCTGTCATTCCCCTTCGCCAAAGCTGAAGCTCCGCCACCTGCAAGTAAAGCTGTTGCAAAGGTTACTGCTGCTGCTTGTCTTGCCATCTTTTTGATATTCATATTCCCTGTCTCCTTTTCTCTGTGCAAATTTTCTCTTAAACAGAAAAAAGACCTAAAAATACCCTTGGGGATACGCGGACGTATCGGTTCCCAAACGGATTTTTAGGTCTTGCCTGCTTAACAGTAACAATCCCGACATATTTTGTTGTCGCGTTAATTCTATAATTTTATAACGGATAATAGCTATAGACCGATACTCCTATTTTATTCTAAGAAGAAACGATCATTTTATGTTATTTATTATAAATTCTAGGGACTATGGGCCTAAAATATCAAATTAGGATATATTACCATTTCCCGATCGGGTGTTGATCCGGTTGATCTCCATAGCAATACATATCAGCTGACTGTCACTGAGAATATAGCCATAATCCTCCTCAACCCGCCCGCTGATCTCAATGGCCTGCACATAAGCCCGGGTGTAGCGCTCTTTGGCAATCCGTACAATCTCCGGGTTCAGCTCGTTCAGCAGCTGGCCGTTTTCATCGGTTCGCAGGATATTTTCCAGCTGGGTCACCAGACGCTCATAGTTGGCAGAACCCCGTTCCAGCGTAATGCCGGCGGCCTGTTCCACGCCTTCGGCAAGATCGCGGATCATTGCCGCCATTGCGGCAGCCGTTCCGCGGACCCCGGCGTTTTTCCAGGCGGTATGGATATGCATCGCGATGTATCCTACCTCATCCACGGGGATATCGACCTGCAATGCTTCGCGGATAATGTTCTTTGCATGCAGCCCAATCTGGAACTCCCTCGGGTATAAAATGCGGATTTCATCCAGCAGCGTGTTCTGAATCATCGTTCCTTTACGGATACGCTCCAGAGCAAAAGAGAGATGATCCGTCAGCGCAATATGAATATGCTCATTAAACGTCACTTCCAGCTCCTGTTCTGCATACGAAATAATTTGTTCCGATGCCGCAATCTCCCCTTCGGGCAGTGTACCCAGCATTTCCTGCAGATGCCCGTATTGATCCGGGTCGTCCATAATGAATACTTTCTCAACAAGGGACGGATCAATAATATCGTTTTTTCTTTTCTGAAAAGCAATCCCGGAACCCATGACAATCTTTTCTTCTCCGAGGTCGTTCACTACAACCGCGTTGTTGTTCAGAATTTTTTTGATTTTCATGTTATTCTCCTATGCTTTTTTGTTCCATAGACAGACGGCTTGTCAACACCAAGGACCCAGGTAACCATAAAGGCTGTTGCCGCTGCCAGCAGAAAACCGATTACATAATGGATAACATTCATCTGTCCGAGCTGGACGATAAAAGCGATCATCGGAATGCCGGTCAGACCGAACGAATCGGCTGCCACCTGGTGAAAGGCAACATAAGCGCCCCCAGCAGCGCCTCCAGCCGCAGCGCCCAGGAAAGGGCGGCCAAGCTTCAGGTTGACCCCGAAGGTAACCGGCTCGGTGATGCCGAAAAAGGCGGTGATTGCGGCGGGCAGCGCTATGTTCCGCAATGCCGGGTCCCGGGTTCTGGCATACACAGCCAGTCCGGCCGCACCCTGTGCGATATTCGCCATAGACCAGATAGGGAGCAAAAAATTGACGCTGATGTCCGGATTGGTAACCAGTCCGATCTCTATGGCCTGTATTCCGTGATGCAGACCGCTCACAACGAGCGAGCTGTAGATTCCGCCAAGCAGCAGGCCAAACACCGTACCGCCAGATCTGTATACCAGCTCCAGCATGCTTCCAAGAGAAGCGCTAAGCTCAGAGGTAAGCGGTCCGATGGCCAGAATGGCAATGGCGCCTCCGGAGGCCAGGCTTAGAAAGGGGATCAGCATCACCGAGGTCGATGGTGGGAGAATCCGGCGCAGCCCCTTCTCGATCAGCGTCATCACCAATACTGCAAGAATTGTGGGAATTATAGCCCCTTGATATCCGAACTGCGGCGCAATCAATAGATCTGCGGAGTTCCCTTGGGCTCCACCGAGTCCGGTGACACGCAGAAGATCGGGATGGGTCATGACAATGCCGATTACGGCACCGAGCGGCGGCGTGCCTCCAAATCTCCTGGCCGTATGATAACCGAACATTACCGCCAGCATCTGAAATGCCGATCCGGTTAACAAGGACAAGGTCCGAAACGGGGTACTATCCCGCGGGGCCCAGCCGAAACCCTCCATCATGCTGAGCAGACCGAGCAGCAGCCCGACCCCGACAAAGAGCGGAATCATGGGCACGACGATGTCCGAAAAGAAGCTGACCGCATCGGCTATCTGTTTTAACACGCCCTGTTGCTCTGGACGATTCTTTTGGGACAGATCACCGGTACCCTCCGGCTGCTGCTTGGCCCCGCCTTCTTGAAGGATGCGGACAACTTGACGGTGTACCTTGAAGACATTGGACGATCCTAGTATAATTTGCAGCTGTCCGGCCCGGAAGAATACGCCCTGAACCTCCGGTATGCCGGACACTCCGGCTTCATCCACCCGGGAGCTTTCCCGCAGCCTAAGGCGGAGCCGGGTTGTGCAGTGAATGGCTTCCAGCACATTGCCGGCGCCTCCGGACAAGCTAATCAGACGTTCAGCCAATTCCCTGGCTGGGCTGCGGGTTTCCTTTGCGGTTAGTCCATCTTGTTCTGTTGGAATATTGTCATGGGGCATTGCAGCGCCTCCTCAAAACCTAAAAAAAGACCTTCGAGCCAAGCATCGTCCGTCATTTCCAGAACGGCCCATCATGACTCTCATCAGGTCTTTGCCTGCCTCAAAAAGTAACAACTTCGTAATATTTGGATGTAATCTTATTGTGACAATGATTGTTTCCAAAATCAATGGTCAGGAATTACCACCTTGCTGCGGTAAAGCAGGTATTCCGACTCACTCTTTGGCCTTTCGAATCGGAGCAGCTGGCAGCCCGTATCAATCAATTGCAGGAATGTTCCCGTGGATCGTTGAATATTAACCGGAAGCAAAGGATCGAAATACAGGCGTATTCCGAATACATCTAAGCCGCAGGAGGAGAACCATATGAAGTCTATCACTGTTCAAGGTCTTACGGAAAAGTTCCATTTGGAAGTGCTGGCGGGTGCCAGCCGTATGGACCGTGAAATTACCCGTCCAAGGACGCATAGACCGGGGCTGGAGTTTGTCGGCTATTTTGATTTTTTTCCCATGGAGCGGGTACAGGTGCTCGGCCGCAAGGAAATCAACTATTTATTGACGCTAAGCGTAGAAGAACGCAAGCTGCATATCGGGAATATCGTCAAATATCATCCGCCGTGCTTTATCGTGACGTCAGGGCAGCAGGAGATTCCTTATTTGACGCTGTTTTGCAATCAGGAGGGGATTCCGCTGCTGCGGACGGGAGACACCACAACGGAGTTTATTGCCAAGCTGGACAGCTACCTGGTGAAAACGCTGGCGCCCGAGCTGTCGATCCATGGGGTATGCGTGAACGTATCGGGCATAGGCATCCTGCTCAGAGGCAAGTCGGGGATCGGCAAAAGCGAGACCGCGCACACGCTAATCCGCAGAGGCCACCGGTTCGTGGCAGATGATATCGTGGTGCTCAAGAAGCTGGGCCCGTCGACGCTGCTCGGGACACATAATGAGACCACACGTGAATTCCTCGCGCTGCGCAGCATCGGCCTGATCAATGTTGTGCGCCAATACGGGCGCAAGGCCTTTCAGGACGAGACGCGCATCGTGCTTGATATTGAACTGTGTCCATGGCGGGAAAATGCACTGAATAACGAGCTGGAGCTGGTGCCCCAGTTCACGGAATATCTCGGTGTTCAAATTCCGCATATTGAGGTCCAGCTCCAGCCGGGGCGCGATGTAGCCGGATTGATTGAGGCGGCGGCTAACAACTGGTACCTCAAGCAGCTTGGCTACAGCGCCGCTGAAGAATTCATGAAGCGGATTGAAGACGGGATGCAGTCTTGAGGGAAGGCTGAGGGGCGAACTTTACCGGAATGACCTAGATGAAAGCCGTTCCCCGTGGAAAAGGGGGCGGTTTTTTTGTTGTATAGGAAACTAAGATCACCTCCGCTTGTGGATGAATTTGTAACGAACAACGGCAGAAATACCGTTGTTAGAGCGCCGAAGGCCGGTTTGCCCGGAAACAACGGCAGAAATACCGTTGTT
>NZ_FNGM01000013.1:162032-241179 GCF_900102965.1 Paenibacillus jilunlii
AGCGCCGAAGGGCGGCTTGCCCGGAAACAACGGCAGAAATACCGTTGTTAGAGCGCCGAAGAGCGGCTTGCCCTTGTAAGGGGGTGAATCGGTCCAATTAGTTATCCTTTTTCCACTTGCGCTTGCTGCCACTTAAAATCTAAAACGGCTAACTGTCCAGTGAAGGACGGCGATAGCTGCGTTGCTACCGTTGCGTGACTTTAACGGACGGTCTGTAGCAGGTGAGCCTTTAACCTGCCGTTTCCTCACGGAAAGATCTCCATTGCACAGAAATGATACCAGAAAGCATAGGGTCAACCGTTTTTGGTTCAATAATTTTGCAGAGCGAATCCCTTCTACAGGAAGGAGAAAATATTCCGCAGCAGCCCGCGTTTCCTTGGCGGAGTCTTGAGCTTCATAGCGGCAGCGGGATGCAGTTCATCATACGGAGAGAGGGAGGGGCCGCCAGACTTTTGGATAGTTTCCAGGGATACGGCTAACTGCTTGATCATTTGGCGCAGGTCCTCAAGCTCTGCCCGCTGCTGGAGCAGCTGCACTGAGACTACCTCGTCAGCTTTGTGATCCAGTGAACGCTCGATATAATCGATCCGGGACAGCATGTCGCCCATAGGCCAGTCCTGTGTGTGGCGGAGCGGGTTCTCCTGTTGGGATACAGGCGGCTGGATGTCTGCTGCGGAACCCAAACTCATATACTCTAACACTTCCCCGTGACTGATGCGCTCTTTAATCGATTTTAACAGGCTGATCTCCTGCTCTGAGAATATATAATGTCCAAACCGGTCCTTTGGAAAATAATCAGGGAACATGGCAGCCCAGCGTTTGATGGTTGTCTGGCTGACAGACAGCAGCTCTGCGGCATCCTTCGTTTTCAGCATTTCCATATCGATTCCTCCAGTTCAGGTAGTCTTGAAACGGATACAGGCCTTGAAATGACGGTATCTGTTTCCTCTTGCTATGAACAATTCGTTGTTCATTAGCGGCTCCCTGCACGGGTGACAAAGGAAGTGCTGATTCGATAAACAAAGTGGTATTACGAGCAATTATTTAGGGGGTATTCGCCTGAAACAGACTGTTTCTGTATGAGGTGAGCGGAGCCAGCCAGACCGTGCCAGTTCCCCGGTACACATTGACCAGACCCTCGCCGGAAGCGGCAGAGCCGAGCCGGGTTTTGCCCGATTTCTCGATGGTAAAGTCCAGCGTGTTCGACCACATCAACGCAAAATTGCCATCGACTTTCAGCACATCATTCTGCAGCTCAATGACGACGGCTTCCTCGGAAGGAATCGGTGCTTCCAGGGCCAGGATTCCTTTGCCTTTGGCGCTCAGGTTGAACAGCCCTTCTCCGCCCAGTGCGGCCGAGGAAAGGGTCTTGCGTGCGGTGACGGCGAGCTGGAGTGAAGATTCACAGGCCAGGAACAGGCCGTCATCAATGACGATATGATCGTTGTCGACATCAATCAGCCACAGGTATTTATAGGTGGTTTCCAGCAGAATTGTACCGGTGCCCTTATAGAGTGGTTTAATGGCACTGGTCCCGGTTGCGGCACTGGAGACAATATTTCTCATCAGACCGCCGACCCCTTTTACCCCTGAGATCATTTCAATATTGCCGACCATATACTGCATTGCCCCGGCGCTCAGCGTAACCTCACTGTTATTCAGCTCAATCATGAGCTGCTTGTTGCGCATATTGCTTTTGCTCATGAAGAAGTTGGACTGTGCTTCCGCCAAGGTGGTGCTGCTCAAATCTTCTTTGTATTCGATAACCGTAAATCCGCCAAGCTGTTCCTTGATCACAACATTGCTGTTATCTTTCAGATTATTGATAGTGTAGGCCATATTGATCTTCTCCTCTGCTGGCAGTGATGTCGTAAGCAGTTCTGCTTCGAAGTTTAGGTATTCGACACATAAGTTCTATCTCCTTGCCTTTGTTTTAATAAAAAAGATAACGTACCAGGAGAGCGACCAGCAACTGGCGATAGGGATGATGGACAGCTGTTAGCGTACCCTAGAACCCCCTCACACTGGAGGGAGTTCTTTGTTTATGCTTTTTGAAGGTACGGCTGAAATAGTAGATATCGTTGAACCCGGTGGCTGCAGCGATTTCGGAAACGGTAAGCTGAGTATGGCGCAGCATATAGTCGGCCCGGTCAAGCCGGACGGCATTGACGTATTCGGAGACGGTATGTCCCGTCAGTTCCTTGAAAAGCCGGCTGAAATGGAAGCGGCTCAGTCCTGCCAAAGCTGCCAGACCTTCTACGAAAATCGGCTCCTGGTAATGGGTGTCAATATGGAGCAGCACAGGTGCGAAGCGTTCAATGGTCTGGATGCGCCGGGTCTGCTCGGCCTGCGACAACTCGGTTACGCCATGTCTGCGCAGCAGCAGCGCAAGCAGCCTGTACAGCTCAGCCTTGACCGCCAGCTCATAGCCGAGTTCACGGCGTTCAAGCTCACGGATAATGGTTAGAGCACAGTCGGAAATATGCTGGTCTCCGGAGACATGGTTGCTGAACAAGAGCCGGTTCTGCTGGATCGGTGCGATGAACTTGGTCTCGGCAGAATCACTGGCGGCGCTGTGCAGCAGTGAAGTGTCCGCAATAATGGCGTAATAGAGCAAATCGTTCGAGGCGCTGATGCCGTAATGCAGCTCGTTGCTGTTCACCGCGATAAGATCGCCGGCCCGGACTTGGAACGGTGTCCGTCCGCATTCGAACACAGCCTCGCCGCTCTCAATGAACAGAAATTCCAGATGCTCATGCCAGTGATGGGGGAACGTCACAACCCCCGCCCTGTCGAAGCGCTGGGTATGGACTTTGATCGGAAACCCGGGGTCCGGCATGTCCATAGGCTCCCGAAGATGTTTATCATAATTCAGCATTTCTGGATATCCTCCTTCCACAGCACAATTGTACAAATAAGACCGCAAGGCTCTGCATGGTGTTCATGATTGAAATCATTATAATACGAATCAGAAGTGATGCAAATCAAGGAGAGAAGGTTATGGATATGATCAGGATTGGCGTAATAGGAACGGGCTCCATTTCAGGCATGCATCTGAATGCCTACCGGAACAATCCGCAGACGGTTGTATATGCGGTGTGCGACCTGAACGAAGGGCGCGCAAGGGCCGCAGCGGCTGAGTATGGCGCTGAGAAGGTGTATACCGATTACCGCGGGCTGCTGGCTGATTCCAGCGTCGATGCGGTCAGTATTTGCACCTGGAACAATTCCCACGCCGAGATTAGCATTGCGGCGCTGAAGGCCGGCAAGCATGTGCTGGTGGAGAAGCCGCTCTGCCGCACGCTGGAGGAAGCTGTTCAGGTCCAGCAGGCAGTGGAGGAGAGCGGCAAGATTTTGCAAGTGGGCTTTGTGCGCCGCTATGATGCCAACGTCCAGCTGCTTCAGAAGCTGGTGGGGGCAGGGGAGTTCGGCGAAATTTATTATGCGAAGGCGACAACCTTGCGGCGCCTGGGCAATCCCGGCGGCTGGTTCTCTGATATCGAACGCTCCGGCGGCGGGCCGCTGATCGACATCGGGGTCCATGTGATCGATTTATGCTGGTATTTGATGGGCCGCCCGAAGCCGGTCTCCGTAAGCGCCAACACCTACCGGAAGCTGGGCAACCGGGCTAATGTAGAGAATCTTTCTTTCTATAAGGCTGCCGACTACGATGCGGCGAACAACACGGTGGAGGATCTGGCGAATGCACTGATCCGGTTCGAGAACGGCGCTTCGCTGCTGGTGGATGTCAGCTTTACGCTGCATGCCAAGGAAGACGGGCGGTCAGTGAGCCTCTACGGTGAGAAAGGCGGCTTTGAGATTGATCCTGAGACGGTCATCGTCAGTGAGCGGGCGAATACCATCGTTAATATCTATCCGCAGACCGATCATAAAGGATTTGAGTTCAACAGTGCGTTCCAGTATGAGATAGACCATTTCACCCAGTGCGTGCAGAGCGGCTCGCAGCCGCTAAGTCCTGTGCAGGACGGGGTAGCAATCATGCGGATTCTTAGCGGGATCTACGAATCGGCAGCCAAAGGTGAAGAGGTGAAATTATGAAGCTGGGAATCAGTACCTACAGTCTGCACACGGCTTTTGCAGCCGGAGAGCTGACACTGAAGGGCGTCATTGAGACGATTGCCGATCTGGGAGCAGAACATGCGGAGATTGTGCCCCTGGGCTTCAATCTGATCGACAATCCGGAGCTGGTGAATGTCATCCTCCAGACCGCAGCAGACCGTGGCCTCGAATTGTCCAACTATGCGATCGGAGCGAATTTTGCCGGGCTGGAGGCAGCAGAGCGGCGGCGGGAACTGGAGCGGGTCAAACGGGAAGTGGATGTATGTGCGGCGCTTGGCATTCAGCGGATGCGGCATGATGTGGCTTCATCACCCGATCTGTCGATTGTCCACTTTTTGGAGGAGCTGCCGCAGCTGGCTGAAGCCTGCCGTGAAATTGCGGATTATGCATCCGGCTTTGGCATTATAACGAGTGTGGAGAATCATGGATATTTCATTCAGCACAGCGACCGTGTGCAGGCGCTGGTACATGCCGTGGGCCGGGACAATTTCCGCACGACACTGGACGTTGGCAATTTTCTGTGTGCCGATGAGAATCCGCTAACCGCTGTGGCCAGCAACCTGAAGCTGGCTTCCATGGTTCATCTCAAGGATTTCTATATCCGCCCGCAGAACCGGCATCCGGGAGAAGGATGGTTCCAGTCCTCCGGCGGGAATTGGCTCAGGGGTGCGATTGTGGGCCAGGGCGACATTGATATGCCGCGTGTACTCCAACTGGTGAAAGAAAGCGGGTATGACGGCTATATCTCCATTGAATTCGAAGGGATGGAAGACTGCCGCAAGGGAACAAGGCTGGGTCTGGAATACGTCAAGCGGACATGGAACGAAATCTAATCAACTACAGGGGAGGATTACTGCTATGGCTAGACCTGTGATCACAAATAAAATTGGTGTCATCGTAGACAGCTTTCAGGTTGGTGTAAAGGAGGGCTTGCGCAAGGCGAAGGAAGCAGGAGCAGATGGCGTACAGATATATGCGGTGCAGGGTGAATTCGATCCGGCCAATCTCCCGCCGGCTGCCCGCCGTGAATGGAAGGATTATATTGCTTCGCTGGGGCTTGAAATCTCTGCCCTTGTTGGCGACCTGGGGGGCCACGGCTTCCAGGACCCTGCGCAGAACCGGGCCAAAATCGACAAGTCCAAACGCATTATGGAGCTGGCCAAAGAGCTGGGCACGGATATCGTGACCACCCATATTGGTATTGTTCCCCCGAACCGGGACAGCCAAATCTATGAAACCATGCATATTGCCTGCGAAGAGCTTAGCCGGTATGCGCATGAGATGAATGCTTACTTCGCGATTGAGACCGGGCCGGAAACCGCCGCCCATTTGAAAATGTTCTTGGATGGGCTGGGCTCAAAAGGGGTTTCCGTCAATTTTGACCCGGCCAATATGGTCATGGTGACCGGAGATGATCCGGTACAGGGCGTTCATGCCCTGAAAGACTACATTGTGCATACCCATGCCAAGGATGGCGTCAAGCTGGCAGAGATCGATCCGCGTAATGTATACGGCCAATACGGCTATGAAGCACCCGCGCTGGACCATGAAAAGATCGCGGAAATGGCAGAGACCGGCCAGGCATTCCGCGAGGTGCCGCTGGGAACAGGAAGTGTCGATTGGAACGGTTATCTTCAGGCGCTGAACGATATCGGCTATAAAGGGTACTTGACGATTGAACGTGAAGTCGGCAGCAACCCGGAGGCGGACATCCGGTTAGCCGTTGAGTTCCTGAAAGGGTTCCGGGCATAGTGCTCAAAACTTAGATTCCAAACGGCTAAGCTGTCCGATGAAGGGCGGCTTAGCCGTTTTGTTCAGTCATACCCAAAATATACACAGGAACAAGGTCAATTCCATTTTACAGATAATTATTATATTATTGTTATGCACCAACGGGGAGGGAGGACAGGCCATGAACAAAGAAGAACAGGTCAAAATGGATTTCAGGGACTTATTTAACAAGATGGCTTGGCTGAATAAGACGAAGATGGAAGACAGTCTTAAGGGTTATAAGCCTTCTGAAGTACATTGCATCGAATCCATTGGAAAAAATGTAGACTCGAACGTGACAAAACTTGCGGAGTCCTTGTATATGACTAGAGGTGCCATAAGTAAAATAACTAAGAAGCTCACAGAAAAAGGCTTGATCGAAAGCTACCAGAAGCCGGATAACAAGAAAGAAATCTATTATAGGCTTACTGAGCAGGGGGAAGTTGTTAACAAAATCCATGAGGAACTGCATAAAGAGTTTCAAGAGCGGGATAAAGCCGTATTTGAGCATTTAACCGAGGAGCAATTAGACAGTATGCTTAACTTCATGGAAAAGTATAGCAGGCATTTGGATGAAGAAATAAAGAAACAGGGTCTCGATATTAAGCCGGAATAACCAAACTGAAAGCCGGTCCTGAACGGAAAGTGAATTTGCTCAGCCCCGGAATTCTTCCAAAACCTTGGATTTGTCTCCATAAATCTTCTCCAGGTGATCCTCTCCCCAATAGCATAAATGGTCTAGCGCAGGCTTTAATCCCCAGCCGTAGTGCGTTAACTCATACTCCACTTTAGGAGGGATCTCATTATAAACCTTTCGCGCAACGATCCCATCCTTCTCCAGGCCTCTAAGCTGAGTGGTCAGCATTTTTTGAGTAACGCCGGGCACTAACCGGCGAAGCTCAGATGTTCGTTTCCGTCCTGTCATCAAATGGTAGATAATTAAAGGCTTCCATTTGCCTCCCATTACTTCTAAAGCCGCTTCCACTCCAACTTGATACTTCTTTTGAACGTTATTTTTCTTCTGTTCAGTCATCTCTTAATCCTCCATTAAAAGGCTAAGTTTGCTTAGAACAACCCATCATTTTAATCCGTTACTCAGGTCAGCTTCTGGGGAATGTACCTAGGGTACTTCCATGTTCCTATGGCACCTGTATCATCCTATAGAACTTAAAAGTGCGTACTTCCAGATCAATTTCCTACTGTTTATAATAGCATCAGCCATTGATCATGGCTAGAAATTAGCTGCTCAAGAAAGGGGATGAAAATACAAGCATGAAAGTATTAAGTGTTGTTTCACACCCGAGAAAAGATTCCTTGACTTTTGGGGTGGCCGGTCGCTTCGTACAAGGTCTCGCCGAGGCTGGACACGACTATGAGATATTGGATTTGCACGGGATTGGTTTTGACCCTGTGCTGCAAGGAGCAGATGAACCTGATTTGTCAGCCCCGGAACAGTCCTTTTCCCCTGAAGTGGAAATGGAAATCCGGCGGATGCAGGAGCATGATGCTTTGGCATTTATTTTTCCGCTTTGGTGGTGGCATTTGCCGGCTATGCTAAAGGGGTATATTGACCGTGTATGGAACAATGGGTTTGCGTACGGTTCGAACCACCTTCATCATCAGCATGTCTTGTGGATTGCTTTGGCTGGAGTTTCGAAGGATCAGATGAAAAAGCGTAACTATGACGAAATGATTACTCATCTGCTGAATGTGGGAATTGCTGATTATTGCGGTGTTTCCAATTCCAAGGTTGAATTCTTATATGAGACCCTGGATTCAAATCCCCGTCATTACGAAATGCTGCTGGACCAAGCTTATCGCTTAGGTTTGAATTACGCCAAGGACCATTAAGCTTTGCTTTACAATTTACTGGAAGTGGATTTGCCCATTTATAGTTAGAATAATGATAGTGAAACCCAGGCAGCCGGTCTCCATTGAGAGCAGGCTGCATTTTTATTGCCGCTTTTTTGTTGACAAGGAAACAAAGTTATAATACGATGATTTTGTTTCCGGGGAAATAAAACGATGATTTTTGAAGGGAGAATTTAAGTGTTCAAATTTAGATCACATAATGAACAGAACGCAGAACAAACCATAGATAAACACGCTTTAATATTCGGTCTGATCTCTGTGTTTCTGTGCGGAATAGGCTTCAGTATCATAACACCTGTCGTCCCATTCTTAGTGCAGCCTTATACAAGCAATCCGGGAGAACAAGCTATAATGGTTACGCTGCTGACTTCTGTTTATGCACTCTGCGTGTTTTTTGCGGCCCCTGTACTTGGAGCTTTGAGTGACAGATATGGCCGTCGTCCATTGCTCTTGGTATGCCTTTTGGGTTCCGCCATCGGGTACTTGGTTTTTGGCATAGGAGGAGCTCTATGGGTACTATTTGCCGGGCGCATAATTGAAGGTATAACAGGCGGGAGCATAAGCACTATCTTTGCATATTTTGCAGACATCATTCCTCCGGAACAGAGAACCAAATACTTTGGATGGGTGAGTGCGGTTGTAGGTGTAGGCACCATCATTGGCCCCACTCTAGGCGGATTACTCGCCAAGTTTGGTTATGCTGTACCTATGTATTTTGGAGCAATAATAACGTTATTGAATGTTGTTTATGGATTCTTTTTTATGCGTGAGAGCCTTGACAAGAACCATAGACTGAAAGAGATTACCTTTGTAAGGCTGAATCCATTTACACAGCTTGCAAACCTGCTCTCCATGAAAAACTTAAACAGGCTGCTTGTCTCTGCATTTTTACTTTGGATACCTAACGGATCTTTACAGGCCGTTTTTTCACAGTTTACAATGGATACCTTCAACTGGAAGCCTGCACTAATCGGGCTTATGTTTTCAATCATGGGCTTCCAAGACATCATTTCACAGGGTTTCATCATGCCAAAGCTTTTGAAAAAACTTGATGATAAACAGATAGCGATTCTTGGAATGTTTGCGGAGATTATAGGCTACAGTCTTATTGCCCTATCTGCTTTGTTCTCATTCTATCCTCTTCTTATCGCTGGAATGTTTATATTTGGTTTTGGTGATTCGATCTTTGGGCCTTCATTTAATGGGATGCTCTCCAAGTCTGTCGATTCTAGTGAACAAGGAAGGATTCAAGGAGGCAGCCAATCTATTCAAGCTTTAGCAAGAATGATCGGGCCTATCATTGGGGGTCAAATCTATGTATCGCTTGGGTCTGCCGCACCCGCTTTTATGGGGATGATCCTTATAACAGCGGCAATACCCGTTCTATATAAAAGAACGTATGTAAATAAGTAAATACTTACTTTAGATTGAATGACAATGCATACATGCAATATTATCCAAGCCTGGTTGAGCGTTCAGCTGGGCTTTTTTATAACGTATCTCTTTTTTTGACATAATACAACCTATAATATATTATACTCTGAGAGGTCTATGTATTATAACGGAGGGGGAAATCCCCTGAATGGGAGTGTAGGAATGAAGTTGAATAATTTGAGTCAAAAACCGCTGTACTTTCAGCTTAAACAGATATTGAAAGAAGACGTAGAACGTGGGGTATATAAGGCGGGACAGCAGCTACCGCCGGAAGCGGAATTATGCGAGATGTACGGTGTAAGCCGGATTACTGCCAGAAGAGCTATTACGGATTTGGTAGAAGAAGGGATTCTGCATCGGCAGCAGGGCAAAGGAACATATGTTAAAGAGGCGAAGGTTATGCGTGAGCTGATATCGGTGGGAGGGTTCTCGGAGCTTACCACCGCATCTGGGAAAACACCAAGCTCGCAGATTTTATTCAATAAGGTTATTCAGGCAGACGAGAAGCTGGCCAAAACCTTTAATATAGCACTTCATGATCCTATACTTAATGTTCACCGGCTGCTCTTCATTGATAATGAGCCTTTTATTATCGAGACCTCCTATTACCCCCTTAATTTACTCCCGGATCTAGAGAAGCATATTGGAGAGAGTGCATCTACCTACAGTATTCTTAAGAAGCGATACAATGTGGAATTGTGCCGGTCCGAAAAAACACTTGAGGTGGTAGCTGCTTCAGAGTACGATGCGGACCTGTTCCGGTGTGACCGGGGAACCTCGCTGTTTGCCATTGAAAAAGCAAGCTATGATAAGACGGATCGGCTGATTCATTTATCCAATTCTCTATACATGACCAACAAAGTGATTTTTACGATAGATACCAAAAAAAGCGGAACTTTCTAATCGTTCATCACTGTCGGAGGAAAGGGAATGAATTACTCTTAGAAACACGTATTATGTAAATTTACATTACATAATACGTGTTTTTTGTTTTCTTTTTTTATTATATTACAGATCCATGTTATGAAATGTAACTTATGAAAACGCTATCTTTAAAATATAAGATTGACTTAATACTTGTGATGATGGTATATAATATAATATTACAATATATAATAAGTTGCTCATCTTCCTGAACACTGAATGCTATTTCAAGAAGGAGGGGGAAAATGCGGGTTGCGGGTGTTGGCTTCAATTGTATGGACATTTACGACAATTTGCAGAGGTATTATCCGACCGGAAACAGCGTTGACTTCATTATTCACATGAGCCGGTTCGGGATTCAGAGTTCCATGATAAGTGCCGTGGGTACGGACAAGCATGGGGAACTGATGATAGAGGTCCTGCGCAGAGAGAATGTGGATGTCTCCCATCTTCATGTGGAGGAAGGAGATACTGCGATTTTCAAAATGGACCTCAATGGAAATGACAGAGTGCACAAGGAAAAGCTTGCGGGGGTTATGGAGAATTTTGCGCTTACGGATGATGATATCGCCTTTGTACTAGAACATGGGATGATTCACACCAATTTGTCCGGAAATATTATTGAATGGCTCCCCCGGTTCCGCGCCAGCGGCGTGCTTGTAGTATTCGATTTCACTACCAAAGTTAACTCTATTCCGGAGCCCATTCTACCGAATGTGGATTATGCCTTCTTCTCCTACGATCAGGACGATATTTGGATTCTGGAATATATGAAATGGGCGCAGGCTCTGGGACCCCGGATTGTGGTAGTCACCCTGGGGGAGAAAGGAAGCATTGCGTATGACGGGCAGTCTTTTTTCCGGGAGGGCATTCTTAAGGTTCCTGTAGTGAACACGGTGGGGGCGGGTGATTCCTTCTGTGCGGGCTTTATGTACGGGGTTATCCAGGGCAGGACCATACCGGATTCATTGCGTATAGGAGCTGAAACAGCTGCTGCTGTCGTTGCCAAATTCGAGCCTTATTGAGAAAAATAACTAATGAAAGGCGGTGCTTAGGATGATTATTGATGTGCATACCCATCCTATTTTTTACAAAGATATTTGTGAGGACTCTGAGCAGCTGAAGTTCCGCAAGGAGCAGTTCGGCATTTACAAGCAGTCACCCTATTCCATTGAATCGGTCAAGATTGAGATGGACTATATGAATGTTGATAAATCGGTACTGCTGCCCGAGGACCTGACTACACAAAGCGGCGGTTGTATCGTGACTAACGAAGAGATTGCCAAGCTTGTGAGTCTGGAACCCGACCGGTTCATAGGTTTCGCGAGTGTGGACCCTTACCGCAAGGACGCAGTGGATGTGCTCGACTATGCTTTTAAAGAGCTGGGGCTGAAAGGACTTAAGCTTCATCCATCGAAGCAGAGATTCTATCCTTACGACAAGCTGCTAAAGCCCATCTATGAGAAATGTCTTGAGTACGATAAACCTATTATGTTCCATGCCGGAATGACCTGGCAGCCTGATGCTCCAGCCAAGTACTCCCACCCGCTTCATTTTGAGGAGGTTGCCATGGCCTACCCCGGGCTGCGGATGTGTCTGGCACACTTCGGGTGGCCGTGGATTCATGAGACTGTAATGCTGCTGTTGAAATACCCCAATGTCTATACAGATACTTCACTGCTGCACATGGATAACGCAAAGGATTTCTATGAGCAGGTATTTACACGGAATATGGGTCCGCTATGGATTGAACGAAACCTGAAGTATCAGGTAATGTTCGGTACCAACAGTCCAAGGTTCAGGGCCAAACGCCTGCTGCCTGCTCTGAAGGGGCTGAACTTCCGCCCATCCACACTGGAGAATATTTTGAGCGGCAACGCAGAACGATTTATCGGGGGGAGTGAGCAGAAATGGTAAATACGAAATGTATTGTGCTCCAGACAAGATCAGAATTCCAGATGATTAAAATTACAGAGGATATCAGGCAATTTGTCGCCGGCTCGGGTATCAAAAATGGTTTGGCTGCTGTTATTACAGCCCATACTACTACCGGCATTATGGTCAATGAAGGTCTTGAATGTGTGGAAACAGACATTGAGGAGACCCTGGAAAGGCTGATTCCCAAGGATGCGCCCTATGCACATGCCCATTTTCTTCCCAGCTATGGGGCAACCGGCAGCAACTCTCCTTCCCATCTAAAATCAATGCTGTCCGGCAACAGCTGCCTATTCGTAGTCCAGGATGGAGTCATGGTTACCGGGGATGCACAAGATGTTTATTTTGTTGAGTTCGATGGCCCCAAGAGCAGAAAAGTCTACATTCAGGTTATGGGCGAGTAAATCTTGGAGTTTTCGCAGGAATACTTTCTGATTGGCTGGGATGCGCTTACATGACAATGCAGCGTCCGGGTATGGACCGTCTGGCATTTCTGCGTTGATTACAGTACACACAATTCTAGTGAAGTGAGGGATTTGAGATGAAAAAAGCGGTAGACAACAAGGCAGCAATCACATTGTTAATGGTTCTGGTATGTATACTTGCTCTGGCAGGCTGCGGCAATAATACAGCGTCCAACACGGGGAACGCGACAAATGCAGCCCCGGCAGCATCCTCTGAACCTACGGCTTCTTCCACGGCTCCGGCCACATCAGATACCCTTACTCTCCCTGAGGCTGTAAAGGAAAGAGGAAAGCTGGTTGTGGGTGTTAAGGTAGACTACCCGCCGCTTGGGTATCTGGATGAAAGCGGTAAAAATGCCGGATATGAAATTGGCGTTGTGCGTAAAATGGCTGAATATGCCTTCGGTGATCCTAATGCCGTAGAATTTATCCCGGTCAATGCCACTAACCGCATTCCTTACCTCACTTCCAAGAAAATAGACTTTATTGCGGCTACGCTGGGAGTAACTGAAGAGCGGAAGAAGCAGCTTGATTTCACAACCACATTCTTTGACGGCGGCGCCGTTACAGTTGTCCCCCAGGACAGTAAGATAACCGCTATCGCTGATCTCGCCGGTAAGAAGGTTATTGTAATTAAAGGGTCCACAGGCTCCACCTACCTTGAGGAAAATGTGCCGACTGCGGAGCAGATGAAGATTGAGAGCAACGCGGATGCCTTCCGGGCGCTGAAGGATGGACGGGCCGATGCCATGTTCCATGATGCCGTGCTGATGTCTGAGTTCATTAAGACTTCACCGGAATATAAAATCGTGGGTGAACAGGTGGCCTTTGCCCCCATGGCGATGGGTGCACGCAAGAATGAACCGGAAATGCTGAATTTCCTTAATGGCTCCCTCGAACAGATGAGACAGGAGGATTACTTCAAGGTATTGATTGAAGAGTATTTGCCAAAAGCAGGCGATCTCGATCCAATGGAAATGATCCCGCGTCCATAAAGGGAATTTAGGAGGCCATACGATGGAAACGAACAAACCCAAATTGACGATCCGCAATCTGCACAAACGGTTCGGGGAGCTTCAGATTCTCCGGGGGGTCAATTTTGAAGTATTTTCCCAGGAAGTCATAGTTATTATAGGTCCCAGCGGATCAGGAAAAAGCACGCTGCTCCGCTGCATCAACGGTTTGGAGGGAATTAACGACGGGCAGATCTTTATCGATGAGGCTGCGATTGAGTATACCCCAGCTTCCCTTCAAAAGGTCCGCCAACGGATCGGGATGGTTTTTCAGAGTTACAATCTCTTCCCTCATCTTACCGTCATGGAGAATCTGCTGCTTGCTCCATTAAAGGTGCAGAAGAAAACCAAAAGCGAAGTGCTGCCCCGCGCCGAGGAACTGCTGAAGCAGGTAGGCATGTCTGATAAAGCGGACAGCTATCCCTCGCAATTATCGGGAGGACAGCAGCAGCGCGTAGCGATTGCCCGCTCTCTGGTGATGAATCCGGAAGTTATCCTCTTTGACGAGGTTACTTCTGCACTGGACCCTGAACGGGTCCGGGATGTGCTGGATGTCATGAAGGCGTTGGCGCATACCGGAACTACTATGATCATCGTTACGCATGAGATGGGCTTTGGCCGCGATGTGGGTGACCGGATTATCTTTATGGATCAGGGTGTGATCGTGGAACAGGGTCCTCCTGAGCAAATATTCGGCAATCCCCAGGAAGAGCGGACCCGGCAATTTCTGCGCAATGTGATGTAAAAGAGAGGGTGAGTAGGTTGAGCTTTGACTTCGGCTATATCATTAAAACGCTGCCCTTGCTTATGGTAGGCCTTAAAATGACGGTGTTTATCAGCGTGCTGGGTATCCTGTTCTCACTCCTGATTGGCCTCAGCGGGGCTGTAGCCAGAACACTCAAGATGCCGGTAGTATCCCAAATTGTAGCTGTTTATGTAGATATTATCCGGAACACCCCTCTTCTGGTGCACATATTCTTTGTTTATTTTGGTCTACCTATGATAGGAATTAAGCTGGATGCAGTAACCGTGGGGATTGTGACTCTTTCTCTGTGGGGCGGAGCCTTTGCGGTCGAAAACTTTCGTGGAGGTACAGATGCTGTGTCGAAATCCTTAATTGAATCCGGTGAATCCCTCGGACTCAGCAGATGGCAGGTGGTACGGCATATCATTGTCCCTCTGGGGTTTCGGATCAGCTTTCCGGCCTTCTCCAATACAGCGGTTTCCGTGATCAAAAATTCGGCCTATATGACAGGGATTGGTGTCGTCGAACTGACCTTTGTTGCGGTGGACCGTATGGCCTATGATTTTAAAACCTATGAAATGCTGCTTGCGATTGCAGTCATTTATTTAGCGCTGATCTGGGGAGCCTCCTATCTGTTCAGCAGGATCGAGAGAAGACTGGATTTCAACAAAAAGACGGTGAAGGGGGGAAAGGGCCGTGGAGGTTTTGTTGAAAAACTCGCACTTTCTTTTAGAAGGGGTAATTAACACGCTGCTTCTAAGCATTAGCTGCCTGTGTATCGCGCTGATTGCCGGAATCGGTGTGGGTGTGCTCCAAATGGCAAAGAACAGGCTCATCTCGTCGATTGCCAGAGGCTACGCGGAACTCTTTCGGGGACTGCCTATCGTCATTACCTTATTCATAGTCTTCTTTATGCTCCCTGAGCTAGGCATTTATGTGAACAGTTATATTTCAGCGATGATCGCACTTAGTGTCTGGAGCAGCTCTAACATATCCGTAGCTGTGCGCGGAGCGATTCAGTCAATCCCTCCTACGCAATTCGAAGCAGCCCATTCACTTGGTCTGAGCTCTATGCAGACGATGCGGTATGTGATCCTGCCGCAGGCATTCCGCCGGATGCTCCCGTCGATTATCGGGCTTTTATCCAATCTGGTGCAGTCCACTACCCTGTCGGTTTTGATAGGGAATCTGGATTTTCTCAAGTCTGCCCAGCTCGTGATTGAACGGGTGGAGATCATGCAGGGAGGTTCCATCGCTTTTCAGATCTATGTGCTGGTGCTGTTGGTTTATTTTGTTATCTGTTACCCCTTGTCCATTTGGGCGAAACGTTTGGAGCGTTCGTACCGCTAACGGCTAAACACTAGGCAATTGAAACCTTAACCTGCTGCAGCCGGAGGGGCTTATGAAGATTAGCTACCGGAAATATTCCCTGCATGTCTATAATTATTTTTTCTACATTGCTTACGCTTCTTATCTGCCTTTCATCAGCTACTGGTTTGCTGAGGATGGATTATCGACACAGCAGATTGGACTTATTTTCTCTATTGGTCCTTTGGTTGGATTTTTGGTACAGCCGCTCTGGGGCATGCTCATTGATTATTACGGCATGGCTAAATGGCTGCTGCTCATCAGTACAGGAATTACACCTTGGGTAGTTATAGCCTACCGGTTTGCAGGGCATCACTTCTGGCTGTATATCGTGATATCTGTTGTGCTGGCAGTCTTCTCATCCGCTACTTTACCGGTGATTGATGCCGTTACTGTGCGCCATGCCAAACATAACTCGCTTAGCTATGGAGCCATTCGGGTGGTGGGATCGATCAGCTTCGGTCTGGCTGTGACCGTATTCGGCCAGATGTATGAACATTTCGGAGTGTCCACTGTGTTTGCGGCCTACATCCTCACCATGACCTTAGTCTGTCTGTTTACCTTCTCAATCCCGGGAGACAGAAAGAGTCGTCCGAAACCGGAGATGACGGGAAAAAGGGCGCCGCGAAGCGGGATGACTGCCGGAATGATCACCTTATTAAAGGAACCGAAATTTGTATGGTTTCTCATTCCTGTATTTTTGGCAGCGATCGGGCCGCAAATGAATAATGCCTTTTACTCCGTATATATCAGCCATTTTGGGGGAGAGGCTTCGGCGAAAATCGGTCTGCTCTATACTGCTGCATCTTTGACAGAGATTCCGGTCTTTTTATTCTCAGGTTATCTCATCAGGAAATTCGGTTATGTCAAAATACTGACTGTTGTTTCACTGGCGGGTGCGCTCAGATGGTATGTGCTTTCGCTGGAGCCGTCATTTGAAATTCTTGTGGCCAACCAGATGCTGTCCGGACTTACCTATGCCCTGTTTTTGTCGGCAGGTGTGAACTATGCCTATGACAACAGTTCGGATAAGGCAAAGACAACAGCGCATTCCCTGTTCGTTGTAGTCTATACGAATGTTGCAGGAATTGTAGCCAGCAATGTAGGCGGATGGGTCGTTGAACGTGGAGGCTATTCTCTTTTGTTCCAGGGGGCTGCTGTTATGAGTCTGCTTGGAGCAGCGGGCTTTGCCTCGCTCGGAAGAGTGAAGAGACGTGAGGGGAGACTGAAGGTATGATCGACATTACCGACCGGATTTTTTTGGCTCATCAGGGTGGTAAAATATGCACCCAGCCTAATCTGCCAATCCTCAACCATGATGATCTAGCCCGTGTATACACTCCCGGGGTAGCACAGGTGTGCACCGCGATTCATGAAGACCCGGAACAGGTCTATGCACTGACGGTCAAGCGGAATATGGTTGCCGTCGTGACGGATGGAACCGCTGTGCTGGGACTTGGCAATATCGGCCCCTATGCTGCCGCTCCGGTCATGGAAGGGAAGGCAGTGCTGTTCAAACAGCTGGCTGGTATCAATGCCTTTCCGATCTGCCTGGATACCACGGATACCGAGGAAATTATACGTACGGTAAAAGCTATTGCGCCTATCTTCGGCGGCATTAATCTGGAGGATATCAGCTCGCCGCGATGCTTTGAGATTGAGCGCCGTCTGGAGGAGGAGCTGGATATTCCAGTCTTCCATGATGATCAGCATGGAACAGCTATTGTTGTCTTGGCAGGTTTGATCAATGCGTTGAAGGTTACCGGCAAACAAATAGATCATGTCCGTATTGTTGTTAATGGCATTGGAGCGGCAGGGGTATCCATTTGCAGAATGCTGCTTGCAGCGGGTGCCCGGCATCTGGTTCCTGTCGATCAGGAGGGTGCGCTCATAAGAGGCGGAAATTATGCTCATCCCAAGTGGCAATGGCTTGCCGGGCAGTCCGGGGTCGAGGATCAGCCCGGTACGCTGCAGGAGGTGATTGCCGGAGCGGATGTTTTTATCGGCGTCTCCCGCGGCGGCATTCTGCGGTCGCAGGATGTGCAGCGCATGGCCCGCTTGCCTATCGTGTTCGCTATGGCAAATCCCGAACCGGAGATATCGCCTGAGCTTGCTCTGCCATACGCCCGCGTATATGCTACCGGACGAAGTGATTATCCCAATCAGATCAACAACGTGCTGGCTTTTCCGGGAATCTTCAAGGGGGCACTGGAATGCAGGGCGCAGCGTATCAACGACCAGATGAAGCTGGCAGCCGCCCACGCTATCGCTGCGGTGGTTAAGGATAGCGAACTGAGCGCAACGTATATTATTCCCAGCCTGTTCAACGAGCAGGTCGTTATTAAGGTAAGGCAAGCTGTAATTGAAGCAGCGATATCAAGCGGTATAGCAAACATCATCCCGCCAGGCTTTGAAATATAAGGGATAAAAGGGGGCTCTCCGCTTTGTTAAATGATCTTGTCAGGGTGGAGCATGATTTTCTCGGTGAAATGGAAGTTCCCGCCGGGGCTTATTATGGAATTCAAACGCTGAGGGCAATCGAGAATTTTCCGATCACAGGCTACTCTATTCATGAACGCTTAATCACCTCCATGGCCATGGTCAAGAAGGCTGCAGCCCTTGCCAATATGGATATCCACCACCTACCCTCACGGATAGGACATGTAATCGTACAGGCTGCGGATGAGGTGATCGCAGGGGTATGGAGTGAGCAGTTTAAGGTAGATCCCATACAGGGCGGGGCGGGCACATCGATTAACATGAATGCTAATGAGGTGATTGCGAACCGTGCGATTGAACTGCTTGGGGGATTAAAAGGCGATTACACCATCGTTAGCCCTAATTCACATGTGAATATGTCGCAGTCCACCAATGACAGCTTTCCCACGGCTACCCATATTGCCGTCCTCTATTTGATGGATGAGCTGCTGGAGACTATGACAGGCCTGCACGGTGCCTTTGTCCGAAAGGCTGAAGAGTTTGATGACATTATCAAGATGGGCCGGACCCATCTTCAGGATGCGGTTCCCATCCGGCTCGGACAGGAGTTTGCCGCCTATGCCAGAATGCTGGAAAGGGATTTGGTACGGATCAGGCAGACCAAATTTCATTTGTATGAAATCAACATGGGGGCTACTGCTGTGGGTACCGGATTAAACGCTGACCCCCGCTATATAGGCAAGGTTGTACAATTACTGGCTGATATAAGCGGTTATCCGTTAGAGAACGCAGCACATCTGCCCGATGCCACCCAGAATACGGATGCCTATACGGAGGTCTCTGCTGCGCTCAAGATCGCTATGATCAATATGTCCAAAGTAGCCAACGATCTGCGTCTCATGGCTTCGGGGCCACGGGCCGGTCTGGGAGAAATTAAGCTTCCTGCCCGGCAGCCGGGCTCTTCCATCATGCCGGGCAAGGTGAATCCTGTAATGTGTGAGGTTGTGAATCAGGTGGCCTTTCAAGTTATTGGCAATGATCATACGATTTGTATGGCCTCGGAAGCAGGACAGCTTGAATTGAATGTAATGGAGCCTGTGCTTGTATTTAACTTGCTCCAGTCTTTAAGCATTATGAATCGTACGTTAGGGGCTTTTCAGCATCATTGCATCGATGGAATTACGGCGGATAAAGAGAGATGCGAAGGCTATGTCAAGCAGAGTGTAGGGGTGATTACTGCCCTGAATCCTTATTTAGGTTATGAAGAGGCGGCAAGGATTGCTCATGAAGCGATTCAGACAGGAGACTCTGTCCGTTCGCTTTGCCTGCGGTATAACTTGCTGAAAGAGGAAGAGCTGGACCGTATCCTCAACCCCTACCGCATGACAGAGCCCGGCATCGCAGGTTCGGTGAATTAGAATAACCTGCAAAGACAGGTTGACTTCACACAATCTAGATGTTATATATTATAATATAACAACATATAACAAAATATAGTGATGGAGGTAATCATGCAATGAGTACTGTAGACAGATTAACTAAAGCGCATTCCCAAGTGGAAAAGATTCTGGAGGCTTTTAAGCAGAGAACCATTAATAACGTCTTTTATGTGGCCTGCGGCGGATCGTCAGCCTTAATGTATCCAAGCAAATATTTTATTGACCGTGAATCCAGTAATATTACAGCAGAAATCTATAGCTCCAATGAGTTCATATACCGCAATCCTAAGTCACTTGGAGCGGACTCTCTGGTCATCCTTTGCTCTCATAAAGGAAAGACGCCTGAGACCACGGAAGCTGCACATTTTGCTAAATCCAAGGGAGCTCTTGTAGTCTCACTGATGTATGTAGATACCGCTCCGCTAGCTGATGAATCGGATTTCATTGTTAATTACAGTTGGGCGCCTCCGGGGGAGCTTGATCCACTTCCCGAGATCATGAACTATTCCATTTTGTACCGTCTTTCCATGGGGCTTTTATATGTGCAGGAGGGAAATGACCTGTACTTGAAGCTTCTAAGCAGTTTAGAGAACATGGATACGGTGCTGGAGAAAGCCAAGGTACAGTATCTTGCTCCAGCCAAGGCGTTCGCCGCCGAGTATAAAGATGAAAAAATAATGTATACCATGGCTAGCGGATCAAACTACGGGATTGCCTATTCCTTTGCAATTTGCATCCTGATGGAAATGCAGTGGATTCACTCACACGCCATTCATGCCGGGGAATTCTTTCATGGTCCGTTTGAAATCCTGGACAAAAATGTTCCTTTCATATTATTGATGGGCCTTGATGAAACACGTCCGATGGAAGAGCGGGCATTGAAGTTCCTGAAGGAACACGGGGAAAAGATGCTGGTGATCGATGCTGAGCAATTTGATTTGGCCGGCATAGAGGAAGAAGTGAAGGGCTATATCGCCCCACTGGTGATGAACCTTGTATTGCGTGTATATGCGGTTGAGCTTGCTAAGGCTACCGGGCATCCACTGGAAGAAAGACGTTATATGTTCAAGGTTCCTTATTAAGTTTGGTAAATAACAAACTTCTTTTATAAACATAAGATTCCGTAAAAGAACTCCTCCTTTCCGCAAAGAAACCCAGGTCATTTATGATCTGGGTTTCTCTATAATTTTATTAACAGCCTAATGACTTCTCGAAATCAATTCATTCATCCAGGCGCTCAGCCTCTTCCCCAAAAATCATGAGAATAACTCTACAAATATATGCCTGTAATCTCGTCCGCGCTTACCGGCTTACTATAGTAGAAGCCCTGGGCATTGTAGCACTGAATTTCCTTGAGCAGCTCCACCTGTTCTTCCGTCTCCACACCTTCGGCGACGATGGTCAGCCCAAGCTGCTTGGCCATCGAGATAATCATCTCGGCAATAGCCCGGCTGTCGGTGTCTGTAGTGATCTTGCGGACAAAGGACCGGTCAATCTTCAGGCAGCCGATAGGAAGGCTCTGCAAATAGCTGAGTGAGCTGTAGCCTGTCCCAAAGTCGTCCATCGATACGGAAATTCCGGCCCTCCGGAGATCATTCAGGATGCTGATCACATGTTCTTCATTGTGCATCATCGCACTCTCTGTAATCTCCAGCTCCAGCAGCTGGGTATCGAAATCCAGCTCATGGATTGTACTCATAATCGATTGGAAAATATCCGGTTTCATCAGATGAATCTGCGAGACATTCACGGCCACGGGAACGACCTGACGGCCCTCACGCTCCCAGGTTTTTACCTGGGTGCAGGCCGTGCGGAGCACCCACTGCTCCAGCGGAATAATGAATCCCGATTTCTCCGCCAGCGGAATGAACTCCAGGGGAGGAATCATGCCCAGAACCGGATGCTGCCAGCGCACCAGCGCTTCAAGACCAACGATTTCACCGCTGCGGATATCGATTTTGGGCTGGTAGAACAGCCTGATCTGGTCATTGTCCAGCGACTGCTCCAGATCATTCTCCAGAATAATCCGCTCCAGACTGGTCTGGTCGCGTTCCGCATCGTAGAACTGGTACTGGGAGCTGCCGTTCTCCTTGGCGCTGTACATTGCGGTATCGGCGTGCTTCACCAGAGAGTCGGCATCCAGCCCGTCCTCCGGAAAGCGGGCGATTCCTACTGAAGCAGACAGTTTGACCGAATGGTTGCCCACCTCAAAGGGATGGGCGAATTCTTCCACGATGCCGGCAGCGAGGGACTCCGTCTCTGCCCGTGAGCGCAAATGGGGCACCAGCACTGTAAATTCGTCCCCGCCCATCCGCGCGATGCTGCAGGAGGAAGGGAGACAGCGCTTCAGCTTGCTGGCCGCCTGCTGGAGGACCTTGTCACCGAAAGAATGGCCAAATAAATCATTGATCCGCTTGAAGCGGTCAAGGTCAATGAAGAACAGTGTGAACGGGTAGGCGGGAACGCCGTTATGCTCCGTATGCTCCAGCAGCAGATTATGAAAGGAGCGGCGGTTCGCAACCCCGGTCAGTTCATCCTGATAGGCTAGATGACGAATGGTTTCCTGGTCCTTTTTATTCTTGGTAATGTCTTTAATGATGCTGTAGATGCCTACCGGCACAGCTTCAACCACAATCGGCAGCGAGGTGAGCCAGAAGGTCAGCATAGCGCCAGCGGGATTTCTCAGCTCCAGCTCGATGGTGCTGGATTTGCCGCGGAGAACATGCCGGTAATGATGCTGGGCCAGTGCATGGTATTCCCCCTCAAAAAGATCCGAGAAATGCCTTCCGACCAGCTCCTGACCGAGCTGCCGGGCGAGCAGTTCGGCCTGGCGGTTCAGCCCGGTGACGATCCCCTGGGCATCGAATGCCAGCACACTGTCCGGGTTGTACTCAAACAGCGACATATAGTGCTGCTCTGTCTCTATGATTCTGCGGTTCTGGCGCTCCTGCCGGGTGTCTCTGTAGGCATCCGGAATGATGTACAGGCCGCTGCTGATAAACAGCGACAAGATGTAGGGAATCAGCTGCAGGTAACTTCCCGGAGCGGGGCTCCCGACCGGAAGCACCGAGAAGGCACAGAGCAGCGGAATTAACAGCAGGCCTGCTGCACAGAGCACAATGCCGGGAACCGTAGCCTTGGAATGAAGATGATACTCGCGGTTGCGGTTGGAGATCACCAGGACACGAAGGATGGCCAGACACAGGCTGAGCGCGGAAGCTGCCGTCATAAGGACGAGTACGGGCTTCCAGACCACATAGTCACGGAACAGAAAGATGATATTCAGGTAATCGAACACCAGAATGATGCCGGCAATGCCCAGACTGATACTGAAGTGGCGGCTTGTATGGCTGCGAGGCATACTGGAATACCAGATACCGAAGTAGGTGGCAGCCCAGCAGCCGGCCATGGTGAACAGGAGATGCAGGATGTAATATTTCGGAGCCAGGGGCAGGTTAATAGATAAAGGGATCAGAATATGGGAAGCGCTGAAGGTGGCGGTCCCCAGCAGTATCATCTTCGTCCGGGTGAAGCAGACCTGCAGGCCTTGGGCATGAGTGCGGAAGGGAACCGTTCCGAAGACAATGAGAGTGCAGGCCGCCAGGCTTGCCAGTAGTGCCAGAGCCAGTTGCAGCCAGTTCATATTCAGGAGTTCTAAGTATAACATCGGTGTACCTCTTTCATTATGTAGATATAATATAAAAGTTAAATTATGTAGGCCTTTTTTCATAGGACATTTATCGTAATTAAACCGCAAAGGGAGCAATTAAACTGCTTTTATGATAGAAATACGAAAAAATAATGACATATGGCCTCCAATTTGCGTTAGCGGTGTTTTGCAGGCCGCTAAGTGTGCATATGCGTACCCAATAAAATCCAGGGTGTCCGAAGTCCGAAAGATGAACGGCCTTAAAAAAATTGTCCAACTTTTGGTTTTTTCTGTATATAATCGAAGTGCAGAGCTGAAAAATTCCGATAAAATAGTTATAGGGAGTTGTCTAAACTTTCCTTATAATAGAAATAACATACTGGCAAGACAAACTGAGAGGAAGTTAGCCATTGTTTGAAACCTTACTTTTAAATTTCCTGTTCTTGTTGTTTCCGGTCTTAATCGTGGTGATTTTCTTTGAGAATAGAGCATACCCGTACAACAACAAGCTTCTGGTCTTTATGTCTGCGGTAACGATGGTTTTATGCATTGCCAAGCCGATTAAGCTGGAAATGGGATTTATTTATGATCTAAGATATATTCCGTTTATTCTCGTGGCTCTGTTTGGCGGATATTGGAGTGCGCTTCCATTGTACGCGATCATGAACATTTACCGGTTCTATCTGGGGGGAGCGGGGACCTTTCCCTCCTTCCTGTTCTCAACAGCGGTGCTGCTGCTGGTGCCATATCTCAGCAAACGCTTCATCAAGCTGTCTTCCAAACGCCGCATTCTGTGGGCAGTGTTCATCGCTGCGTTAACCATGGGCATGTACCTGATTATTCTGGGACTGATGACGGACAAATTGGATCAGCAATTCTGGAGACTTACGGTCTATGCCTTGTTGACGCATGGTGCCGTGATGAGCATTATTATGATTCTCATCGAGCAGATCATTACCAATATTAAAAACCGTGACCGGATTCTGCAGTCTGAACGCCTCAATGTGGTCAGTGAGCTGGCAGCCAGCGTGTCGCATGAAATCAGGAATCCGCTTACGGTAACCAGCGGTTTCCTGCAGCTGCTGAATAAATCGATTACGATTACACCGGAGGAAAAGGGGTATGTCGAGTTATCCTTGCTGGAACTGAACCGTGCGGAGAAGATCGTCAGCGACTACCTCTCTTTTGCCAAGCCGCAATCCGATAATATGGTGTGTTCCAATATGAAAGCGGAAGCCGAGTATACCAAGAACATCATCATGCCTTACGCAACCATTCATAAAGTGGATGTTCAATTCAATTTCAACAACACCCTGAACAAATGCTATGACAAAAACCAGATCCAGCAATGCCTGATTAATCTCTACAAAAACGGGATCGAAGCGATGAAGGAAAAGGACGGGGGCACGCTCACCATTGATATTTCGGAGAAAAAGCAAAACATCGTCATCAGTATTCAGGATACCGGTATCGGTATGACCAAGGAAGAAATCTCACGCCTTGGCAAGCCGTATTATTCCACCAAGGAAGAAGGGACAGGTCTCGGTATGCTGATGGCGTACAGCGCTATCAATAAGGTCAAGGGGATTATAGAAGTGGAAAGTGAAAAGGGGAAAGGTACAACCTTCCTGATCACCATCCCTACCTGAGCGTTCTGTGGCAGACACCTGTCCAATAATGGTAAAGTATTTCTTAAGCAGAGAATTTTGCAGGAATTCAACCGGGAGGCATAAGCAATGAGAGAAGAACTTATCGCACAATTAAATAAGTGGCATGAGGAGGACAAATATCAGGAAATCGTAGACCGGATCAAAGAAACGCCGACGATATTGATTGATGATGAGCTGGCCACCCATTTGGGGAGAGCACTGAACAATCTCGGGCGGTACAAGTCGGCACTGAAGTGGTTCATGAAGACAGCGGATAAGGGTAAAAAGGACCCGCTGTGGCATTTCCGTGTGGGATACGCCCATTATTATCTGGATGAGCTGCAGGATGCGATCCGGGAATTTGAGATTGCGCATAAGCTGGACCCCGAAGATGAAGATACCATTCAATTTCTGGAATGGAGCCGCAAGGAGGCTGCTGAAGCCCCGGCAGATAAGGACTCTGACGGGGAAGAGGAAGAGGAATAGCAGCGGTTTATCCTTAATGAATAAGGAGAACGAGGTTTTAAACTATACTGTTCGGAGTCCGGGCAGCAGTTTAGAGCCTTTTTACTTTTCCTGGATCAGATCAGTATTTCCTAAGCATGAAACGGGCAGCCCCCATCTGAGGTTCAGATGGGGGCTTTTGGTCCGGAAGAGGTTGAAATGCTACTGCCTTTTTGCGGGGAATCCATGTGCTCTGCTTCGCCAAGCGATTAGAAGGGCAAGACTCAGCAGAATAAACAGTGCCCAAGGGAAGGAACGGACACCCGTTGTTTCGAGAAGAATGCCGCCGATCACACCGCCGCCGCTGATCGCCAGATTCCATGCTGTCACCAGCATCGACTGAGCCACATCCGCACTCTCGCGGCCAGCTACAGCAATTGCTGTCTGCAGCAGAGTCGCAGCTCCCCCGAATGTCAGCCCCCACACTGCAGCCACCAGATAGATCACGCCAGGCTGGTTGCTGACTATGCCCAGCAGGACGGAGGCCAAGGCAAACGCAGCCAGGCTGACCAGAACCAGCAGCCGCAGATGGCGGTCGATCCATACACCGGTCAGCCAGATGCCAAGTAGCGCTGTAATCCCGAAAATAAGCAGCACTAAGTCCACGCGCCCGGCAAATCCCGTCTGGGTAAGATAAGGTGCAATATAGGTATAAAGGATATTATGTGCCAGTACCCATGCCAGCACGACAAACAGTACCGGGCGAACTCCTGGGGCAGTGAAGACCTTATGCAGAGGGAGCCGCTTGTCAGCAGCTTCTCCCGGATAGTCCGGAAGCTTCCAAAGCACCCAGACGGCCAGCAGCAGCGCGGACAGCGACAAGATTCCGAAGACATTGCGCCAGCCGGCAAGGTCACCGAACAGGGTTCCGGCAGGAACACCGAACGCCAGAGCAAGAGGTGTACCTACCATTGCAACGGCCATTGCGCGTCCCTTCAGCGGCTCCGGCACCATGCGCCGGGCATAACCTGCTGACATTCCCCATAGGACACCGGCAGACACGCCCGCGAAGAAGCGTGCTGCCAGCGTCAGCGTATAGTTAGAAGAAAATGCGGTAACGGTGTTGAAGACGAGAAAACCAAGGATACACAGCAGAAGCAGAGGTTTCCGCTGCCAACCGCGCGTCGCAGCGGTTAATGGAATGGCTGCCAACAGTGAGCCTAGCGCGTATAAGGTAACAAGTTGACCCGCCATGGCCTCCGTCACTCCAAGCCCATGAGTGATCTGGAGCAATAAACCGGCAGGAATTGTTTCGGTAAGAATACAGATGAAGCCAGTCATAGCAAGGGCGAGCAAGCTCCCCCAAGGGAGCCGCCCGAAAGCTGGAGTGCCGGGGACTGGCGGGGAGGCGGAAGCCGTGGTGCTGCTCATTGTGTACACCTCTCTAAGGATAGTATTTATTTGCTCAATCTGCCGTAGACGGCGTTGCAGAGGTCAATGGTAAACGGGCCTGACATCCCCTCCAATGCGGTGTTGGTGAAGGCTGCCACGCTTAGCCGCTGCTCCGGATCGACGAACCACGAATGACCATAGGTGCCTCCCATGCGCCATGTGCCAGGCGATTCCGCAGTGTCTGCTGCAATAGGGTCTTTCAGCACCGTAATCCCCAGGCCAAAACCCCGTCCTGGCCAGAAGGGCATGTGCAGATCCCCAATCTGATTGGTGGTCATTTCACGGACCAGAGGTTCCGGCAGCAGAGGCGCTCCTCCCTTGCGCAAGGTTTCCAGCAGCTGCAGAAAGTCTCCGGTGCTGCCGACCATGCCGGCTCCCCCGGAATGATAGGCGGCAGGGTCGAGCGCCCGTCCAGGGGAAAGCCGGAAGCCTGCTGTACCCTCCATAAAAGCAAGGCTGTCCGGATTGTGCAAAGGCCGCAGACCGGGAACGTCATCGGCGTAAGCGGTGGCCAGCCGCTGCGGGTCCACTGCAAGGAAGCCGGTGTCCTTCATGCCGAGTGGCCGGGTCACGAGTGCATCAATAGCTTCGCTGAGCGTGGTCCCGGCAACCCTTGCGATCACAGCCCCCAGCACATCTGTTGCGATAGAATATCTCCACTGGGTGCCCGGCGTATAGAGCAGCGGGGCTGAGGCGATCCGCCGCAGGTTCTCATCCAGGGTGATGCCGGACTGATCCATGCCATCGGATACCCCGGCCTGCTCATAGGAGCCGCCCTCTTCCTGAAAGAAACGGTAGGTCAGACCAGCGGTGTGCGTCATTAAGTGACGGATCGTGATTGCCGGTCGCTCGCCGTTCTCCAGACGTGGCTGAAACTCCGGCAGCCAGCGGTCCACCCGGTCATCAAGCTGCAAGCGGCCTTGGGCCACTAGTACCAGCGCAGCTGTAGAGGTAATGGGTTTGGAAACCGATGCGAGCCGGAATAACGCATCCTCCCGCATGGGCTGGTTCAGTTCGCGGTTCGCAAAGCCGGCAGCCCGGCTATATAGGAGCTTCCCATCTACCGCCACCTTGATGACAGCGCCCGCCAGGCGCTTGTCAGTAAGCGTCTGGTCAATTACTTTATCAATGCGTTCCGGGAGGCGGTCTAGGTTAATCGTGTTCGAATGCAGTATACTCAACAGTGATCATCCTTTCGTTATAGTTAAAGCAGCATTTGCTTTACTATTGTAAGTATATTATATAAAATTAGTTAACCGGCTTACATAAGGCAACAAAGCTATAACAGCTGTTTGGCGGTTAAAAACAAGGCAGTTTGCACAAAGTCCCTTAAAATTAAAGGAGTTGAATGGGATGGACCATACGGATAAGCAGATTCTGTTTCATCTTCAGAGCCAAGCGAGAATATCTATGACGGAACTCGGGAAATGTGTGGGCTTATCACAACCGGCAGTGACGGAAAGGGTTAGACGTATGGAGGAAAACGGGGTGATCAGCGGGTATCGTACTGTAATCTCGCCCGAAAAGATTGGAAAACATGCGGCCGCCTATATGCTGTTCCACTCCAGAGAATGTACCGCCTTCATGGATTTCTGCCGCTCCTCTCCGGAGGTCGTTGAATGTTACCGGATCAGTGGAGAGCACAACTACCTGTTAAAAGTAATGACCGATTCCACACAAGCCCTGGAGCAGTTCGGCAATGAATGCGATAAATACGGGAACTATACCATACTAATTGTGATGTCATCGCCCATTGATCATAAATATCTTATTCCTTCGCTGGAAGGAGCAAGCCCAAACCTGCTCGAGTAGAAAACGGACCCAACCGAATGGAAATGTTTAACTCCTCCCCTTAGAGGGGAATAAAGAATAAATGCTTAAGGAGGTACATACATAGTGGAAGAAAATTTGCTGGAGCAGTTGGCGCGGTGGCATGAAGAAGATGAGTATGCCAAAATCGTAGAACGTATTATGGACATTCCCGAACCGGACAGGGATTACGTGCTCATTGGCCAGCTCGGCAGGGCGCTGAACAATCTGGACCGCTACAGCGAAGCGCTGGAACAGCTGCTGAGTATTGCGGAGCAAGGGAAACAGGACCCCATCTGGCACTACCGGGTAGGGTATGCCTATTACTATCTGAAGCAATATGATCAGGCAGTCCGTGAATTTGAGCTTGCGGATGCGCTGGAGCCTGGAGATGAAGTAGTTCTTCAGCTGCTTGACTGGAGCCGCCGGGCGGCCGGGCGGGAGGCGCGGGAACAGCAGCGTTTTGCGGCTGCACAGGCCAGCGGTGGCGGACACTCCGGCGGCGGGCGCTTTGATCCCCAGGAGTTCGCAGACTTCTGGGAGGATAGCGACTATGCGCTGGAATCGTATGTGTCCGAGCCGCCTACGGACGAGCTGATTGCCTCTGTGGAGCAGGAGCTGGGGTATAAGCTGCCGGCTTTTTATATTGAGATGATGAAGCAGCATAACGGAGGCATTCCCCGTGACACCTGTTTCCCTACGGAGGAAGGCACCTCTTGGGCTGAAGACCATGTGGCCATCACGGGAATTATGGGCATTGGACGGGAGAAGACCTACTCCCTGTGCGGAGAATTAGGCAGCCAGTTCATGATTGAAGAATGGGGTTATCCCGATATTGGCGTGGTATTCGGGGACTGCCCGTCCGCAGGACATGATGTGATCATGCTGGATTACCGGGCCTGCGGCAGGGACGGCGAACCGGCAGTGATCCACGTGGATCAGGAAGCGGATTACGAGATTACCTTTCTCGCCAAAGATTTCGAGAGCTTTGTACGCGGCCTGGTAAATGAAGAGGTCTTCGATACGTCCGAGGAGGACAAAGAGGAGGATCTGCGAAAGGTAGCCCATGGAGCCTTCTCTCCTCTGCTTGCGGAGCTGTGCGGCAATGTCACGGAGATAGAGAACATCGAGGGAATAATCCGCACGGTCTGTACGGCAATTGTTGAAGAAAAAGGGCATTTTTCTCTCCATGCCGATGAGCGGTCTACCTTGATGTACGATGTGCAGTTCTGGCTGTACACCAAAGCCTACCCGGATACGAACCGCGACGAATACATGGAGGTCTATTCCAAAATGATTGCGTTCGGCGGCGAATTCGGAACTGGCGGCTATGCGCCAGCGTTCATTTCCGATTGGCTGGATGAGCGGGTCCGGCAGGGAAGGATTGTTGAACGCGGTGGCGCGCTTGCCTTCACGGATGAGGCCAAAGAGGAGCTGCTGTACAAGCTGAAGAACGTTGCCGTGCCCGCAGCCGGAAGTGTAGCCCCGTTCATCCTGGTGGAGCAGGATCATGGCGGCATGTCCGTCATTCTGAATGTGGGCACCTACTTGGCGGAGCTGTTCGACACCAGGGCAGAAGAAGGTTTTGAAGGCAACGGGTACGACTGGGCTTCCCTGGCGGCCGTCTATCTGGAGGAGCAAATGCCGGAGTTGGCGGGGACGGTCCATTTTGACCCGGAAGCTGATATGTTCTGCGCGTACTCCGGCAATAGGGAAGCTATCCTTAATTTTACTGCCGGGTTCAAAAAGGCTTGCGAAGATGAGTCCCTGATCCGGGACCTGTTCTCCCGCGCTGAGCTGGACTGATTATCCCCCATGGGCAGGAATTAGGGTCCCCTATTATATGTCTGATTCCCGCTGAAGCAGTACCGTCCTTATGCAAGGACGGTACTGCTGTTTCTGCTGACCCATTCCGTGAACACACCAAAATCCTTCTCCACCTGATTGGCATACCCGTAAGCCCACCGGGAGAGATAACGGGCAAAAGCATCCGGGTCCTGCCCCATGGCCTTGGCGATTTCCTCTTCGCTATGATAAGGAAGAATCCCCTGGTCTACATCTATATCGGCCCGGGCATGCATTTTGGCGGTCAGGCAGCCCATCCCCTCAAGGACCCGGTTCATATCCTCTGGACTGGTGATGTCTTTCAGCTTCAGTCTTTTTTTATAAGGCGAACGTTCTCTTACATAAAAATGTCTTCCCTCCAGCGTAAGAAAACCCAGATATGGATCGGCCTTGTGGTGCATGGCCTGCTGTGTCGCTGTTACACGCTTCCCCTGATGTCCAAAATACTGCCAGAAGGATTCGGAATAGGGCATGAAATAGGCCGGCACCGGCACCCGGACCTCTTTTACCTCAAGAACAGTATCGTCTGTATCCTCTTGCTCCTGCCCGCCCTCAATGAGGATGTAGTAGCGGTCCAGCCCAATGGAGGCGGTCCCTGAACCATGCTTGACGGCAATGTCCTTCATCCGGTAGTGATTCTCGTCCTGGCTGCGGGAAGTGATGGTCTGCATATAGAATGCCCAGGCGCTCTCCAGGAGGGTCTGTTCGGCTTGCCCCGGGACAGCCAGCTCAGAATTCTCCAGAAACACCCGGCCAGTCTGCATTTGAGCTGTCACCTTCTCCAGAAAATGTGCCTGTCTGCGTTTCTCCAGCTTGCGGAGGAGCTTTTTCACCGGACCTTTGGCCCTTCCCTCATCCAGCACATAAGTGGCGGGGTTGTCCTTGCCCTGCACGAACCGGCGGATCTGTCTGGCATAGGCCTGTACGAAGCGCTCAATACAGCTTAGCTGTTCAGCTTCACCGTACCCGAGCTGTCTGCCCACCAGGGCGATACTGCCTGCCATGCGCAGGAGATCGTAGAGATAAGAACCCACATAGCCCTCATCGAAATCATTGACGTCATAGACGATCTCCCCGTCACTGCTTCGGATCGCGCCGAAGTTCTCAAAGTGCAAATCCCCCTGAATCCAGGTAGGCCGGTCCTCTGCGGTGTGGTAGGGGAAATACTGGCGGGTGGTATCGAAATAGAATAAGTACGCACTGCCCCGGTAAAAGGAAAAAGCATTCTGCGACATTTTCAGATATTTTTCCGCCCGTTTCTCCGCGCTGAGCCCCATAATGCTGCCGTCGAATTCATCAAAGATGGAGATCAGCAGATCCTTGCGCAGCTTGGTGCGGGTGCGGATGACGCCTTCGGTAATAGACTTGTCGATCATGGGAAGCCTCCTATGCCGTGATTGAATAAAGATGGGATAAGAACGAAATCATGGCGTATGTTTTTTTTATTTTTAAAAAGAATACACATACAACTTAGTCCGCAGCGTATCTCTGCAGGTGACTGTTCGGACCGGCTGCATATCCGGCAGGGCAAAAAAAATGCTGATTACCACCGCCCCGGGGGGAAGCTCCTGCCTGAACTTGGCCGCAAGGCGCTCCATGGCGCCGGGAAACAAATAGCAGAGGACCATATCGGCATCGGCGTATGAGCTGCGGTAGATATCGCCCCGGGTGAAGCGGAGCCGGCCTTGAAGCGGTTCCTGGCCATTCCTTGAAAGTGGGAGCCGCGCAGCAATCCGCGCCAGCAGCCGTGAGCACCATAAGGGGAGAATTGAATTCTCAATGCCGATCAGCCTTTTGCCCGGACATTGACGGACGATATCCAGCCCCAATGTGCCCCAGCCGGACCCTGCTTCGATAATCGTGCCATAGCCAGGCACCCGGTTCACCTCCCCGGCAACCGCCAGCCTTACAGCCTTCGAGGCGGGCATCGGGGAGATCCCGTTCCTCCAGGTGTCTACGACGATCCACATCACCGATAAGAGAACGGCAAGTGCGAGCAACCACGTGATTTGGAGGATGAGCATGTATCCGTTCCTCTCTTTACTCTCTATGAATAGAATTTCAATGTTTCTGTTATTATAAATCCCCTGGGGCCGCATCACCAGCTTAAGTGTTCTCAGCAAACTCTAATCTTCCTGCAAAGCTTTTCTCCAATGAAATATGAAGGTTACATGAGAGATTTATGAACAGAGCAATCATCTTTAGTGGGAAAAAGGTTCACTAATCGAACTCACTTTGCTTATCGGAATTCCTATGTTGGAAAAAGTACCACTAATTCGGCTGAAAGTGGCCGTATGAGGCGAATAGGCATGAATTAGGTGGACAAAATCCAACTAAAACCTTTTATAGCAAGGATTTCAGCAAATTAGTTTTACTTTTTCCACTTAGCTTTCGTTCCTGATGAGCTTCATTGCATACCCCGAGCTTTCAAGTTCTCCAGTTCAACTCAGATAGCCTTCCTTTAGAGTAGTTGCAATTCTGAGAATAATTTTTAAATATTCCTTGACGGGAATATTCTTATTGGAGTATATTACTGGTGTACCCAACAATAATCTAATGCTTCACTAAAGGAACATCAGAATGATGGACACAACGACATTTAGCGCGTTAGCCGAACCCACCCGCTTGCGGATGGTGGAGGTGCTGAAGAACGGACCTCTGAGTGTTGGCGAGATTGCCGAACAACTTGGGCTCAGACAGCCCCAGGCCTCGAAGCATCTGCGCGTCCTGCTGGAGGCCGGACTGGTTGAGGTAGAGGCAGCCGCTAACCGGCGGAATTATAGGCTGCGGACGGAGCCGCTGCAGGCACTGGATGCATGGCTTGAAGCCTACCGGAAGATGTGGAATGAACGTTTCGACAATCTGGATGAGTACCTGCGGCACCTGCAATCCAAAGACAAGGAATGACAATGAACGTTACTTACAGGAGGGAATTGAAATGTCCAAAATGATTTCCAGAGTAGAAGGACTTGAGCTGGTTCTTGAACGTGTATTCGATGCACCCCGCGAGCTGGTATTCAAAGTATTCTCCGAGGCGGAGCATTTGAAGCAGTGGTGGGGCCCGCGCGGCTGGACGGTTCCCGTGTGCACCGTTGATTTTCGTCCGGGCGGCATTTGGCATTACTGTATGAAGTGTGTCGACGAGAAGCAGGGGGATTTCTACGGAATGGAGTCCTGGGGCAAAGGGGTCTATCATGAAATTATTGACGGGGAGAAAGTCGTCTACACCGATTACTTCTCGGATGCGGAAGGTAATGAAGCCGAAGGGATGCCGTCTACGCTGGTCACGATGCTCTTTGAAGAATACGACGGGAAAACGAAGCTGGTAAGCCGTTCGAAATATGACTCGGCTGAAGCGCTCAAGACGGTACTGGATATGGGTATGGAGCAAGGCATTACCGAAACCTGGGACCGCCTCGAAGAGCATTTGCAGTCGGTTCAATAGGGCAAGAGTATACACAAATTAGGGGGCTATCCCATAAGCCGTGATGTTGGCTGGGAGAGCCTCTTTTTGTTGTGTAGGGATTCTAATTCAAATGGAAAAAATGATATATTTGTCTAGGGTGAAAATTTATGTTAAAACGATTTATGCAAGTTGTTATAGGATTGTCTTTACTTGTTGTGGTTTCGGCATGCACGAAGGCCGGGGAGTCCGCAAACAGCGTCAGCGCGGCCCCGGATACTGGGGCAATGGCAGTGACCTCTTCAAGCCCTTCTCCTACTCCAATAGCCAATCCAAAAGTAAGAGCAGCCGGAGAATCGGAGTTCGGGGAATTGGAAATCCGGTCCAGTGTCCAGGAAAACGTTGAACCATTGGGAGCCCCTAGCTGCTATGGTACCGCAGAAGATTATAAGATTAGCGGTACTTATAAAGTACAGTTCACAAATACGGCTAACATAGTAACGGAGCTGGCGCTCCCCTCATTGACCGGCTTTATTCAGCCCCGGAATGAGACCATTCCATTAAAAAAGCTGGCATTCCCTGGGCACGAGGTCTTCGTGATCACACCGAACTATACAGATTGCCACGGGATTTCCTTTTATCTGGTCGATGTATCGAAAGACGGGGCTTTTCTATTGCAATTCCTTACCCGGGAAGGTACCTTTGATCAGTATGATTTTTTGCCAAAAACAGAATTGAAGGTTGAGAAGGGGTTGTTAGAGGTCCAGCATGGGGGTGCCCCAGGGAATGAGACTGTAATTGAACAACATTTCAAACCGGATTTCGCCAAGCATGTAATGGAAAGGGTATTGTAAATCCATCTTTTGCCAAATCGAAATGAATCTCCTCCCGCGGATTCCCCGGCTCCCGTTTCTTTTGAACACGTTTGGAAATAATGGGGGGAGGAGGCTGAAAAATGAACTATGCAGAGATTCTGATGAGAACCATTCTATCGGTAGGCCTGCTGCTGCTGATCCCGAGAATACTGGGCAAGCAGACCCTTTCCAATATGACGTCCAACGATTTCGTGATTAGTATTACGCTTGGCTCCCTTGCGGCGAATCTGGCGTTCAATGTCAGTCTGAAATCAACCTATCTTGTCCTGTCGATAGTCGTCATAACGGCCACCTCGTTCCTGCTCTCCTTCATTGCCCTCAAAAGCCGCCGCCTGCGCAGCTGGATTTCCGGTTCTCCCACGGTCCTGATCGAAGAAGGCAAAATCATGGAAGCCAACATGCGGAAGATCCGCTATACCATGGATTCGCTGGATCAGGCGCTGAGGAAGAAGGACATTTTTAATATTGAAGAGGTTGATTATGCGGTGCTTGAGGACAACGGACAGGTCTCTGTTCTCAAGAAGGAAGCGTACCAGTTCGTTACGAAGCAGGATCTGGGGCTGGCGCTGAAACCGCAGGCTTTTCCCGTGGAGCTGATTATGGATGGCAAGCTGGTGGAGGACAATCTCAAGCAGAACGGCCTGACCCGGGAGTGGCTGGAGAAGGAGCTGGACAAGAAGCAGAAGGGGAAGACGCTGGCAGATGTGTTCTATGCGGTAAAAGGCACACAGCAGCAGCTCGTGTTCGATTTCTATGAAGACGGACTGCAGCAGCCGCTGGATCGGGAGTAGCCATGGGAGCGTTAAGCGGAAGTAGGAATAAGTCCTGCAGCTGGCGCAGGCATACAAACCGGGGAAGCATAGGCTTCCCCGGTTTTTTGGCAACCCTATAATGGTGATGAAGGAGCAGGTTGTGGAAATTCTGTTACCAGGCGTAAATCCCGTTCAGATCCAAAAATTCTCCGTTGTGGCGTTTACCATCCGTAGCGTAGCCCACAATAATAGCCGCCCCGGCTTCTTTAGATTGTCCGCCTTCTGCGTTGCCGTTTAGGTCCGTCTTCGTGAATCCGGGGGTTACTGAGAATACTTGGGCTTTACTGTTCTTTAGTTCCAGGGCCATCGCGACTGTCATCGCATTGTTTGCCGTTTTGGAGGAATTGTAGTCGAACGCATTCAGCGCGTATTCCGCATTCTGCATAAAGTGCAGTGATGCCATATCGGTGGAGACGTTCACAATCGTTCCTTCATTCTCTGTAATTAAGGGGAAAAGACGTTGATTCAAGCGGAAGGTTCCGAAGAAATTCACTTCAAAGGCATCCCGCAAATGCTCTTCCTGAGTATTGCTGAACGAGCTGGAGAAGGCGCCCGGCATACCTGCATTGTTAATTAAAAGTGTCAACTCAGCATAGTTGTTATGAATGGTACCGGCTGCCTGTTCAATACTTTCCAGATTCGTCATGTCAATCTGCAGGAACTCCACGTCCAGCCCTTGGCTGGTTAATTCAGCAACTGCCGCTTCCCCCCGTCCGATGCTGCGTGCGCCAAGCAATACCTTCCATCCGGCTTCACCAAGCTGTCTTGCGATTTCCAAGCCAATCCCTTTATTCGCACCTGTTACCAAAGCAATTTTTGTCATGGTTATCCTTCTTTCTCTGCGGAATAGTATCTATCAACAATTCGTAGCTTACTATGCTACACTAAGTGTAGGTCAACACTAAATTTTAGGAAGTGATTAGGATTTTTACGATAGGACAAGCTGCCAAAAAAGTAGGGCTCAACATAGGGGCAATCCGTTTTTATGAGAGAAAGGGTCTGCTCGATCCTGTTGTCCGCAACGAACAGAACAATCGGCTGTATACCGATGACGAGATTAATTGGCTGATCTTTCTTAGATGTCTGCGTGAAACCGGAATGAGTGTAGAGGAGATTAAGAAGTACTACGACATGGTCAAAGCCGGAACGTCCACCTTGCCGGAGAGGATCAAGCTCATCCAGGACCAAAAGCAAGCCCTGCTGGACGATATCGACAAGAAAAAAGCCCAACTCATTCACCTGGAGCACAAGCTTGAGCGTTATTACCGCGGGGAGAATTATTAAAACTTAGACTGGGCTGGCCAGCATTCAATTGCACTTTCTACAATAGATGATCCCTAAATCAGCGGAAAAATGGAATCTATTGCACTCTGTACAGCAGAATCTGGCGAAAAAGGCGTTTATGGCCCAAAATCAAGAAATCTACTGCACGAAATACAGCAGAATGCGATTCGCCGCAAGAATTTTAGCTTTCTATTGTACAAAGTGCAATCACACGGAAAGTGGAATGCTTCAAAAACACTCCAGATTTTGAACACAATGAAGGGATTCACATGCACGAACTAGTGCCCCATCCGAGATCATAGTTGGGAAAACGGGTAATTATACGTAAATCCAACTCTCTCGAGGTGAGCAACATGACTATTTTTGTTCGTGACTTAACTCAGGATGAAGGAAACCGCCTCCTGCGGATTGCCCGTAAGGGAGCCGATCCGGTTCAGGTCCGTCGAGCCTTACTCATTTTGGCCTCCGCCCAAAAAATGAAAGTACCTGAAATCAGCCGACTTTATCATATCTCCGGTGAACATATCCGGCATACGATTCATCGATTCAACCAGGAGGGGTTGCCTTCATTGAAACCGAAATACTGCGGGGGACGTCCGCCTACCTTTACTCCAGAAGAACGCAGCAAGATCATTGAACTTGCGCAAATTCCTCCCAAAGTAGCCGGCTATCCGTTTACCCATTGGTCGCTCTCGAAATTGAAGCAAGCCGTAGAAGAACGCAAGATCGTGTCTCCCATCTCCATCGAAACGCTTCGGGTGATCCTGGGCGAAGCCAAGATTACGTATCAAAATACGAAAACGTGGAAGGATTCAAACGATCCAGAATTCGAGTCTAAAAAAACGAATCGAAGACCTCTACGAGAACCCTCCAGCGGACGGGCGTGTAATTTGTATGGATGAATTTGGCCCGCTTTCACTTCAACCTTACCGTGGGAAAGGCTGGTTTCAAAAACGCAGACCGATTCGGCTTCGGGCGACCTACAACCGACCGCATGGCGTGAAGCATTTACTTGCTGTACTGGATTTGAAAACAGATCAGTTGTATGGTCATGCTTCAAAAACGAAGAAGCATCAGGATATTCTTCGTTTCTTCTGTGTGCTCCGGCGCCGGTTTCATCGGTCGGAACGCTTGTATATCATTCTGGATAATTTTTCTCCGCATTTGCACCACAAAGTGAAAGAATGGGCCGCAACGAACAATGTGGAATTAATCTATACTCCAACGTATGCATCGTGGCTTAACCGAATCGAATGTCATTTTGGACCCCTTCGAAAATTTGTTCTCGAAGGTAGTGATTTTGCCAAACAACAAGATCTAGCATTGGCGATTCAAGCGTATCTTCGCTGGCGAAACAAGAATAAACGCAAGGCCATTATTCTACGCGAGCAAAATAAGATCAAGGTTGTCTGAAGGGGCACTAGCTACACGTCTGCACCAGGAGACAGTGGTGCACCAACGTATTATAGTACTGTATTAATGGGAGTTAATAAAGGCCGCCACAATGGGAACGCTGTATATTCGTATATCCAAAACGTATTGAATGCTTTACCAGCGCAACCAATTTTAAATTAATGCCGTAAAATCAAAGGAGAAATCCATGGTTCAAAAAAATAGTTCCTTTAAGAGGACTCCTATTTTAATTTTTATTTGCTTGTTCTTGTTCACTTCATGTAATAAGGATGTTGAAATATTTATTGGAACCGTACACACAATTGATGTAGAGAATAAAAGGATGCTGGTGATATCTCACTTGAAAGAACAAGACTTGAACAAGAATTACAAAGAAGTTATTAATTCTAGTGAGTACTCTCAGGCCATTTGGGTAAATAAAGTTTCACCTTCTAATTATAAACAAGGTGATGAAATTGAAATATCCTATACAGTAAGTGATGATTCATTTCCAGCACAAGTAACCGCCAAAAAAATCACTAAAATTAAAAATTGATTCCAAAGAATAAAATCAAGTATGTGGGAGCGTTGTTTCCAAAAGAAGCGACGCTTTTTTGTGTGAAATAAAAGTTATATCAACCAACATTATTGTCATCAAAGAGGAAAACTACAATATAATTACTATAAATGACCAAACTCACTTCCAGGAAACTGTAAAACACAAAAAGAATAGGGATAAAGTAACCCGTCTTAGCACATATTTAGACGCACATGACAGCGGCAACTGCCATCGTACCATGGTTACCCCTCAACCCACTTTCTCCAATGTCTCAAGCGTAAGGTTCTTTTCTCCGCGTTCGGCTTGTCCCACATATTCGTAGGTAAACCCGACCGTTCTGCAAGCTGCTCTTGTGATAAGTTCATTTCTTTGCGTAATCTTCGAATGCGTTCTCCGATACTTTTTACAAGTTCTGATTTGGATTCATCTGGCATTTTGGCTCACCTCATGACTAAAAAAAGCCTAAAAACGAAATGATGTTTTGGCTTCTATCTGTTCCTTCTTCGGAGTTAAATTCATTTTTATTTAGTCTTACTGTCTCCAGACGTATCAATAGCAGCAATCACTTCCCGATTAATCTTGGTGAGTGCTGCTATTTCCTCTGTACTCCTACTGCTAATCAAAGTGATATGCTCATCTAACGCCTTACGGCGGTCGGTATTATTATCAAAACGAAAAATTTCTACAGCCAAGAACTTGAAAGGCAGTAATTATTTTCTCCAATGTCTCAAAAGAAATGTTGCGGTCGCCTCGTTCTACACCGCCTATGTAGCTGTAATGAAGGAATGCTGCTTCGGCCAGTTGTTCTTGTGTCCATCCTTTTGCTTTTCTAAGCTCGCGTATTCGATTGCCAACGCTTTCTGATAAACTCATGGGATCACCTCGTGTGCCTAATCCTTAAAAGCTCCCTTAACTTCTCTAACAATCCTATTCAAAGTATCAATTTGCTTCACACTCAACTCACTAACTGTAACCGCATATTCATCAATGGCACTTTAAGAAAGGATAATCAAGCGGGGAGAGGAGGACGGGGAAATATGATGATAAACAGACAACTAGCCTTCATCTATTGGTATTGGCAGCAGTAACGAAGGTATCGAAATAAAGTCTTACTCTTTATTGCTTTTTCTCTTCCCATTCCATAACCGTCTTCAAAACATTCAATGCCATATTTTGATCTTCCACAGAACGTTCAACAAGCAGTTCTACAATTTGTCCAAGAGCGTCTTGTTTGTCCATTGGCCCTATGTACCTGAATAACTCCTCTAACGAAATGTCTAGACCTCCAACCACTTTCTCCAAGGTCTCAAGCGTAAGGTTCTTTTCTCCGCGCTCGACTTGTCCCACATAATTCGTATGTAAACTAGACCGTTCTGCAAGCTGCTCTTGTGATAGGTTCATTTCTTTACGTAATCGTCGGATGCGTTCTCCAATTCTTTTTACAAGCTCTGACTTGGATTCATCTGGCATCTTGGCTCACCTCATGACAAGCTTAACTGAGTAAACATGTCTTATTAACACACTATAAATTGTATTTGACTTTAAAATAACATTTAAGGATAATGAATATGCATTCCATTATTTCCTTTTAGTTCAATAAAATACACGTATCGAAGAAATCAGAACTATATCCTACCCAAACGAAGGAGGCCCCACCCGTGCGCCCTTCCATTCTGAAATCACTCAAGCCGGATATTATTGTTGAAATGCTGGAAATGGCTTATCGCCTCGAGGATTGGGACAAGATGTTGAATACGGCGGGGATTCTGTACAGCTATGCGCAGTGCATCTATGAGGAGCGGCAGTATCACAAGGCTAAGAAGCTTCCGGTACCGATTCTGGACACGGAGCGTCCGCTGGTCTATTATTTCGGGTTCAGTCACCTGATGCGGGGCATCGTTTGCCAGAGGCAGGGAAAGTATGATGAGGCCAGAGATTCCATTTACCGCTATGCCGAGCTTGGATGGATGGAGGACTTGGGGGAGGAAGGGGAGGAAATTGCCGAGGAGTTCAGATATTTGGCCCGTGCCAACTTGTATATTGTCGAGATTCTGTCCGGCAGGACGGAATTGTTGGAGGGGTATGCCAGTTTCTTGCAGGATAATCCCGAGGAGCTGTTGCCGGGGCTCGGGACTATTTTGCAGGCTGCGGTTCAGTACGGGCTTGATGTAGATGATCTGCTGCATACGTTCGCGGAGCAGAGTGCCGGATTTGGGGACTATGAGGATGCAGGCAATCTCTCGCATTATTACAGCTATTGCTATCACTTAGCGTTGTATCATAAGCAGGCGGGCAGAATACCGGAAGCGCTGGACTGGGCGATACAATCTTTAGTGCTGGCTCACCAGTCCAGGCATGACGGGAATTTCAAGCGTTGTCTGGCGCTGTTCGAATCGCTGCGAGAAGGGGGGACAGAAGAACAGGATCGGCGGTATCATGAGGTGCTGACGGAGTGTCTGGGCCAGGTTGTTTTGGAGCTTCCCGAACTGCCGCATGTGGGAGTATAGGGTCAGACTGGCTTCTTTTTCAGCAAAAGAAAGATAATGCCGCCCAAAATAAATCCGCTTATAGTTCCCGCCAATACAGATTTGATAATACTGAGTGCAATGTCCGTACCCGTACTGTCAGGGGTGGATACGATATTCACAATGAACAGCAGGCTAAACAGGATGGATGTAATGAGAAAAGACTTTGATTTCAGGAATCGCTTCATGCTTCTCCTCCGTTCAGGAAGAATTCTCTGTTATATAAGATAAAGTAAGTCTCTGTACAATATTACCATAATTCCCCTCCCAAACCACGACACACAGCTGTCCGATTTCTCCCCCTATAATGAACTTATCTTAAAGGATAGGGGGTCGACAGATATGAGTGAGATCGTAAGACATGATGTGAATGAGGAGTATGCGTATTCCGGATTCGTGGAGGCAGGGGATTTTATTTTCCTCAGTTTCTGTGTAGGCAATGTGGGGGGAACGGTGGAGGAGCAGGTGGAAGGTGCGCTGAACGATATGAGTAACCGGCTGGAGCAGGTGGGGCTGGGGCTTGCGGATGTGGTGAAGCTGGATGTTTTGCTGCGGGATGTGTGGGATATTCCGGTGATGGAGGCGGTGTTCAAGCGCAGATTTCAAGGCAAGTACCCTGCCCGGAAAACGATCTCCACGGAGTTCGCGCATGCCGGCGGGCCGGAGGGGCTGAAGGTACAGATGGATGGTGTGGCGTATCGTCCACGCGCGTAGCGTTTGGAGGTTAGGAAGAAAATGCTCCCAAATATGAACAGCAGCTCCTCCTGTACGGAGTGAGCTGCTGTTTGGGATGCCTTACAGTGGCAGGGGGGCGGATGAATATAACATTAACACTACCTTACGGATTCATAAGCACCCGATGAACACCTTGGCTTCCTCCCGGTGCGGTTCCGAGATATAAGTACCCCCCTTGGCTTACGGCAGTGGTGATGCCATACAATGTACCTTCAGGATCATGCCAGCTATTCACCAGTTCCCCTTCGGGTCCATATTCCGCGACCAGTCCATGCTTCACCGGCGCACTGGCTCCATTTAACAAGGATTGTGGAACTTTGGACATTGTAGCTGCTAACCAAGGATGACTATGCATGTAATCGGCAAAAGCCAAACGGGTTGTGAATACCCCTACCCAGAAATGTCCCTGTGCATCACGTGTGATGTTGTCCGGGAATCCAGCAATATTGTCTGCAAAAATATCCGAGGTGCCCTGCTTGGCCCCCTTCAGCCAGTATCGGGTCAACTGATAATGATACGATTCGGCCACGAGCACGAAATCTTCGTCAGCAGACAAGGCTACCCCATTGGCAAAATATAAGTCCCGAAGTAAAACGGTCGTCTCCTTGGTCTGCGGATCATATTTCAGCAATCGTCCATGCGGTTTGTTCTCAGCAATTTCTTTGAACATGACCTTGCCATAGTTAGAGGTATCAGAGAAATAGATCGATCCGTCCTGCGCGATGTCCAGTTCGTTCGCCAGGTAGATGGGCCCTCCCTCTACTTCTGTGGTTAGTACTTCAATATTTCCATCCGGGTCAATCGACAGCAGCCCTTTCTGAATATCCGTCACAATTAGATTCCCTGCCGCGTCGAATTTCAGTCCGTTAGGTGTTCCGTGGGTATCGGCGAACACTTCAGCCGGTTGTGCTTTACCCGCCGTATCAAAGGCTACTCTGTAAATTTTGCCGTCGGAGTCACCCGTGTACAGCCGTCCTTTGGTATCAAAAGTAATGAATTCCGGGAACTTGGCGCGGTCTGTAACCAGCTCAGCCGAGCTGAGTTTGCTGTTTTCTTTCCAGGGACCTTCCTTCTCAAAAGAAGGGGCGGTAGGTGCAGACCATACAGCAGGTTCTACCGGGGCAGGTATCAGCAGAAAAACAGCGATTCCCATTACAATTACCCCGAGCAGGGCCAAGCTCCATCTGCCGACTTTTTGACGTGTTGAAAGTTTGCGTTGCTTTGGTTCTGTTGACATTATAAATCCCCCTTATTGTTTGCGGGGACGAAGCATGCCCCCAACCAGCCGCAGACTTTGTCTGCGGGTCATAAAACGTGAAATCTGGGCACCTAGATAATTCCGGAATCCCGGAACAACGTACTGTTTCCCTTTTTTCATAGCGCGCAGTGTAACTTCCACTACACGTTCCGGCGAGTCTTTTGCGCCCACAGAGGCATCATCCGTGCCAACGACATTGAAGAAATTCGTTTCTGTTGAGCCTGGGCACAGAGCAAAGAATTGAACGCCACGGTCACGATTCTCCCACCAAAGGGCATCGGTAAAGGACAAGACAAAAGCTTTAGTTGCCCCGTAGACGGCCATATAAGGCAGCGGCTGAAAGCCTGCGGTAGACGAAACATTGATCACAGCGCCAGCGCCTCTTTGAAGCATCCCCGGCAGGAACAAATGAGTCATATCTACTACAGCTGCGACATTGAGCATCACTTCTTCATGCTGGCGCTCGCCGGAGATTTGCTCGAACAGACCATGGGTGGCAAAACCCGCATTGTTAACCAACAGATCAATGTTCAGGTTGAGCTGCTGGCACTTCTGATACAACTCTCCGGCAGCGCCTTCGATGGATAGATCCTGGGGAATCACCTGGCACTGAGTTCCATAGCTTCGGGTCAATTCTGCTGCAAGCGTATCAAGTTTGCGTTTGGATCTGGCTACAAGCACCAAATGACTGCCTTCCTTTGCCAATTGTCTTGCAAACTGTTCGCCGATTCCCGAAGAGGCCCCGGTAATTAGCGACCATTTCCCTTTAATATTCATGATTCCCGCTCCTTTTAACACAGTGTTTTTATTTGGAAACAACGTTACCAAAACTTTAAAAAAATATGACAAATTCCTATGAGCATAAAATCGCTTCGGTAACACTGTTTCTTATGAGAATCATAGTAACCCAAAAGATGCATCCGTGTCAAAGCTTTTTTTTCAGCGTGATGGATTAATTGACAACCTTTCTGCAAATGGTTAGAATGCCTGTTAGAAGCCCAGTAACCCTGTTTCTTGTCAATAACATGATAACTGAATGAAGGTGATCCTTATCAGTAACGAAGACAAGCCCTCACTATCCACGGGGCGGGTATTAAAAACATATCAGGAAGCCCGTCTGCAAAATACGGAAAATCTCCGTAAGCTTGTGGTTGATGCGGCCGCAGCCATTCTGCAGGAAGAGGGGCCGGAGGCCGTCACTGTGCGCAGAGTATCGCAAAAGATGGGCTGCTCAACCAAGATTATTTACAGTTTGTTTGTCAATAAAGAAGGTCTGGCCCAGCAGCTGTATCTGGAGGGCTGCAAATTGCTGGCCCAGCGTTTTGAAGAAGTGCCGCCGTCCTCTGATCTCTTGCAGCATTTGCTGGATTTGGGCGAAGCCTTCTGGCAGTTCGGGCAGGACTATACCAGCTACTACAAGCTGATGTTTGGAGGGGCTTTTGCCGAGTTCAAGCCGGATGAGGAGAGTATGCAGGGAACGATGACAGCCATACGCCGTTTGCTGATTCTAATCAGTACCGCCCAGCAGCAAGGACAGATTTCGGACAAGGAAGAGACTCAGACCATCGTGAACACCATATGGGCTTCGCTGCACGGAGTAATACACCTGTATATGGGCGGGTTCCTTGGCGATGTCGAAGCAGCCCATACCGTCTACAAACAAACAATGGTTTTGCTGTCCCGATCCTTGTTTGCAGTATCCAAGCCATAGCGGATTGCTCCTGACAGCCCATTCCTTCAAGGGATGGGCTGTTTGATTCGTTCCAGCACAAGCGAAATCAGCTTATTGCGAAGGCGGTTTTTGCAGCAGCAGCAGGCTTGGCTGGCCGTCTCCGGTGGTATATAGTAGAGGGACAATTTGCAGGCAGAGGAGCGAACAGGGGATGATTGCATTAATCTTGGCTGCGGGGTATGCGACCCGTCTCTATCCGTTAACGAAAGATACGCCGAAGCCGCTGCTGCCGGTTCAAGGAAGCCGTACTATTCTGGATTTGCTGATGGACCGTCTGGAGGTGCTGGATGAGGTTAAGGAGATTCTCATTGTGACCAATGACCGGTTCTTCCGGGTTTTTGAGCAGTGGAGCCAGAAGTACAGAGGGACAAAGCCGGTTCGTATTCTGAACGACGGCACTACTTCCCCAGAGGGACGGTTAGGGGCGATCGGCGATATCCAGTTTGCCATCGAGCGGGAGCAGATACAGGATGATCTGCTGGTTCTGGCAGGTGATAATGTGCTCGGATTTGACCTTGAGGGGTATCTGCATTATTTTCATAAGGTGGATAAGGATTGCATTCTGGTCCGGACGGTGGACGATATCACGGAGCTGCGCAGTGTTGGGGTGGCGGAGCTGGATGCCGAGTTGCGGGTCCTTTCTTTGGAAGAAAAGCCGCAGGCGCCCCGGACGAACATTGGCGTATTTGCACTCTACATCTATAAAAGGTCCACACTGCCGCTCTTTTTCCGTTATCTGGCCGAAGGGGGCAACCCGGATGCGCCGAGTTATTTTCCCGAGTGGCTGCATTCCCGCCAAGAGATCCGGGCCTACTATACGGAGGGTACTATTGATGATGTCGGCACCCCTGAAGCTTATGCGGAGATGCGGGCTAGGCTGGGGGACGGCCAAGAGGGCAACGGTTAATTTCCAAGCAGAAAGCAGTTCATCCTGTAGGGAGGCTTTTTTATAATTTAGGAAATTATGATTACTTTCCATTGTGGATAAGATGTGTATAAAATTGGGGATAAGAATCTTTTAGTTCAATTCGTCAAAAGGACGAATGTGGACCGAAACAACGGCAGAAATGTGTTGTTTGAAGAGCTGAAGGGCGGTTTGTCCAGTAACAACGGCAGAAATGCCGTTGTTAAAGCAATGAAGGGTGGTTTGTCCGGTAACAACGGCAAAAATGCTGTTGTTGAAGTGCTGAAGGGTGGTTTGCCCGGAAATAACGGCAGAAATGCTGTTGTTGAAGTGCTGAAGGGTGGTTTGCCCGGAAATAACGGCAGAAATGCCGTTGTTAAAGCAACGAAGGGTGGTTTGTTCTTATAGATGGAAACCATACAATAAAAAATGGCGGATCATGAAAACCAGATGATAAGTAAACAAGGAGACCCTCTGCAGGTTGAAATGAGAGGTAAAAGTGCCTTTGAATTTTGCGCAAGCGGGCTAAATGGTGAATTGAGAGGTGGTATAACAAGTAAGTCCGTTAGGACTAACCTTTAGTGAGTAGCCTTATCACCCGTAGGGTGATTTTTTTGCTATCACTAAAAATTTTAAACTTCCCCCGGGCTACCCCTTGAACATTACGTTACGTAATGTTTTATACTGAAGCTACCGGAAGACAGCTGGCACGGAAAAAAGGGGATGATTATGAAGCAGACCTGGAAGGTTGGGGAGCTTGCGCGGCTGACAGGACTGACGATTCGTACGCTGCGTTATTACGATCAGATTGACTTGTTCGCACCCTCGGGATATTCCGATTCGGGACATAGGCTTTACACGGAAGCGGACATTGTGCGGCTGCAGCAGATTTTGTCCTTGAAAGAGCTGGGCTTGTCGCTTGAAGAGATCAAGACGGTGCTGACCGGCAATGATTTCAGTCTCCCGGAGATTATCTCGCTGCAGATTGCCCGGATCAAGGCGAACATGCGGGTACAGCAGAAGCTTTTGAGGGAGCTAGAGCATATCTCAAGCCTGATGCAGTCGGAGCAATCCTTGACCATTGAAGATTTCACCAAGGTTTTGGAAACGATGAGAATGAGCCATGAGAAGTTTTTTGCTGACAAACGCAAGAGCTGGAATCAACATCTGGACCGGCTGGGCGATTTTCTGGATGAGCATCCCGAATAACCAAATTGAACGGAGGACTAAGTCATGAATCAGCATTCCATTAAGCATGATACTTTTGCTCTCGAACGCATCTATAATGCTTCTCCCGCCAGAGCTTTTGCCGCATGGGCAGATCCGGCCCTTAAAGCTAACTGGTTCGCGCAAGCGGAAGAATTCGAATTTCGGATAGGCGGGCGGGAGGCCATTCGAGGCAGTGAGCCGGGCGGTCCGGTTTATACCTCCATCGCCACATATCAGGAAATAACGCCGGACAACCGCATCGTCTACACCATTACTATAGACAAGGCGGAGACGCGGATATCGGTATCTGTGGTCACTGTGGAGTTCAAGCCTGAGGGAAACCGCACACAGTTGATTTACACCGAGCAATGCGCCTTCTTCGACGGACAGGATTCAGTACAGGATCACATCGCCGGAGCGACGGATTTCCTGGACAAGCTGGAGCATGAACTGAATGGTGCAAAATAACCTGAGAACGGAGGCGGCCGCATGAGAAAAATCATCGTATCCGAGTTCATTACGCTGGACGGGGTGATGGAAGAGCCGGAATGGACCATTCCCTTCCATAGCGGGGAACAGATTCAGCGTAAATTCGAAGAGCTTAAGGCCTGTGATGCTCTGCTGCTGGGCCGTGTCACTTACGAAGGGTTCGCCGCCGCCTGGCCTGAAACGGCAAAAACCAATACCGTCGTGAATGACATTCAGGATTTCTCTATCCCTGACGGGTTCGCGGAGCGAATGAACAGCTACCCGAAATATGTAGCCTCCAGAACGCTGCGTCCAGAGGAGATGAAGTGGAATGCAAGCCTCATCCAAGGCGGTCTTGTGGAAGAAATCACGAAGCTGAGGCAGCAGCCCGGCGGGGATATACTGGCCCTTGGGAGCCGTGAGCTGATCAACACGCTCATGCAGCATAACCTGATTGATGAGTACCGGTTCATGGTGTTCCCTGTGATGCTGGGCAGCGGCAAACGTCTGTTCAAAGACGGTAATGAGCCGAAGACGTTGAAGCTTGTCCATACCAAGGTGCTGCAATCGGGCGTTGTGGAGCTGACATACCACCCGGCGGAAATCTGAACCGCCATAGAGGAAAGGGGCGTGCATGATGCACGTCCTTTTGGTCTATACAATGGGGGCGATCACCGTCATGCAGTGCCACCTGCCAGACCCTTAATCCGCTCCAGATCATTGCTGCACAACACATCAAGATTGGCTGTGATCTTCTCCTGACTCCAGTCCCACCATTTCAGCTCCAGCAGCAGGGCGATGAGTTCATCGCCGAAGCGTTTTCTAAGAATGCGTGCCGGATTGCCGCCGGCAATATGATAAGGAGGAACATCCTTGGTTACGGTGGAATTGGCCGCGATGATCGCTCCGTCTCCAATGGTTACACCAGGCATAATGGTGGTGTTTTGGCCGATCCACACATCATTGCCGACGACGGTATCGCCCTTGTAGGGCAGGTCTGCCAGCTCCGGTGTAGCTTTCTCCCAGCCGCTGCCCATAATGTTGAAGGGATAGGTGGTTACTGAGCCCATCCGGTGATTGGCCCCGTTCATGATGAACTCAGTGCCGCGGGCGATGGCGCAGAATTTGCCGATAATTAGCTGATCCCCGATGAATTCATAATGGTGGGTGACGCGGCTTTCAAAAGAGACAGATTCGTCTGGATCGTCATAATAAGAGTAGTCTCCGGCGATGATATTGGGGCGGGTGACGGTATTTTTGATGAACCGGACTTGCTTAATATTGGGGTTCGGATGAATTGCGTTCGGATCGGGTCCTGTAGGATGCATAAGCACACACCTTTCTTGGATTATCTAATGCGATAGTCCGCATGTGTTTTCATTATAACCCAAGCCAAACGGCGGTCCAGCCCGGAATGCTCCGGGTGGACCGCCGTTTGGCTTGACTACCGCCCTTTAACTACTCCTGGGAATGAGCGGCTTCGTCTTTAACTTCCTCGCGGAAGGCTTTAATGCTTTTTTTACGGCGTTCGTTCTTTGCTTCGATTTGTTCACGTTCTTTGCTGCTGATCTCAGAAGAGAATTCGTTTAAATAGTCTTCAGCTTCATGCAGGTTTTGCATGGTGTGCTGAATGCTCTGTTGTAAATGCTCAACGTTATCTGCCCGATTATCCGGCTTTGCCATTTGGGGATCGCCTCCTGTGATTAACGCGCCTGAAAGGACGCTAATCTGTAGGGTGATCGTTGCCGGAAGATTTTATGCATCAATGTAATTCATCGCTGAACCCGGATGGCTGATCCATGCCCGCCATTGCTGCTTCAATAGACATCCCGCGCATACCGCCTGGTTAATGACATTTCTTTTACATAATCATTTGCTTCATCCGCAGTCATGCCGCCATGCTGCCGGATCACGGCCTTCAGCGCGGCATCCACTTCTTTGGCCATCTGCTGGGCGTCTCCGCACACATAGAAGTGGGCGCCCTCCTGAAGCCATGCCCAGAGCTCGGCTCCATGCTCAAGGATGCGGTGCTGTACGTAGATTTTCTCCGCCTGATCCCGGGAAAAGGCCGTATCCAGCCGCTGCAGGAAGCCTTCCATCTGCAGTCCCTCAAGCTCCTCCCGGAAATAAAAGTCACTGTCCTCCCGCTGTTCGCCGAAGATCAGCCAGTTTTTGCCCTTGGCGCCGGATGCCTTGCGCTCCTGCAGGAAGCCGCGGAAGGGAGCGATGCCTGTGCCCGGACCGACCATAATCATCGGGGCATCGGGATTGGCCGGCAGCCGGAAATGGGCATTCTTTTGTATGAAAATTGGAATCTCTGTATCCTCTGTAGCAAGGTCCGCGAGGAAGGTGGAGCATACTCCCTTGCGGACGCTGCCGTTATTCTCGTAGCGTACAGTGGACACTGTAATATGAACCTCGTCCGGATGGGCCTTCGGGCTGGACGAAATGGAATACAGGCGGGGCTGCAAGGGCTTGAGCTGTTCCACAAGCTCCTGCGCACTGAGGGCAACCAGGAACTCCTGCAGCACATCGATGAGCTGGCGCCCCCACAGCCATTGCTTCAGTTCCGCCTGGTTGTCGCTTTCAAGGAGCTTGCTTAACCTGGCATCCTGTGAACGGTCCCGGACGAACCGGAGCATCTCCGGAGCAATACGGGCAATCTCAAAATGACGGCGAAGTGCTTCGTTGACCGGCAGCTCGCCCTGTCCCTTGACCATTACCGGCGTGGAAGGCTCAATGTCCAACGTGAGCAGCAGATTGCCGACCAAATCAGGGCAATTGGCGGGCCATACCCCCAGCGCATCACCTGCTTCGAACTGCAAGCCTGCAGACTTCAGGTCGAAGGCATAGTGGCGGGTTTCTTTTTCAGACCCAGGCGTATTCAGACAATGCTTGAACAGGAGCCGTGACGGGACCGGGTGATTCCGGTGATATCCGCGTTGTTCCGGGTTCGGGGAAGCCGGGCCGGGTGCACTAACCGGAGCGGGTGAGATACCGCTTGCCTGGGCAAGCGCAGAAGGCCCCGGACGGCCTGCAAATCCGCTTAACAGTTCCGAGATATCCTTCGTCCATGCATCCACCTGTTCCTGATAGTCCGTATCGCAATGGGCACAGTCCAGCAGCCGCGACGCGCCAAGCTCCTCCAGCCGGGCATCCAGATTCTTTCCGAAGCCGCAAAAGAGATCATAATTGGAATCCCCGAAAGCGAGCACGGCGTACCGCAGATCCTTCAGCAGAGAAGTATTCTCTGCCTTGAGGGATTGGTAAAAGCTCTCACCGTTGTCCGGAGGATCTCCAGCTCCGAAGGTGCTGGCGATGAACAGCGCAAACCGGGTTTTTACCAGATCGCTTACGGAATATTGGTTCATATTTATCAGCCGTATGTCGTAACCGGCCTGCTGTAATTTCTTCGCGCACTCAATGGCCGCACCTTCGGCATTTCCGGTCTGCGAGGCCCAGAGGATGGTTACGGGAAGCTTGCCTGCTGTCTCAGCATCTTCGGAGGCTGCCCCTAAAGAGACTAGGCCCGGGGGCATTGCCTGCACGGAATGGGGTTCCGCTCCGGGAAACGGAGTACGGGAGAACATTCCCGCCAGCAGACCATCCACAAAGTAGCGGGTGGACTGTTCAAACGGCGCGGTGGACGGCAGAACCGGAATACCGGAGGCTGACCGGCCGGCCTCGGTGCGCAGGCTTGTGATGAAACCGGACAGATAAGCCTGTTCCTGGCTATCCAGGGTCATGGCTGTAGGGGCTTCAAGGCCAAATATGCCCGCAAGCGTATCAAGCTGCTTCATACTTATGGCCTCCTTCGGATGGGCATTCTCAGCGGCGGCTGGCGGTGTGGGCTGATTCTGGTCCAAATCCGGCGCTTGCGGCTCCCCGCTTGGCTGTTCCGCAGCCTTGACGAGCGATACGGAACAGAATTTCAGCTCAGGCTGTAAGGACAGGGGATCAACGGCATCATTCGTGACGTCATTGACGGCCAGTTGGGCACCAAAGACATCATTCCAGTGGAAAGGGGCGAAGCAGTTGCCCGGACGCACGCGGTCGGAAAGGACAGCGGGAAGAACCGCCAGCCCCCGCCGCGAACGAAGCTCTACCGGCTGGCGGTCCTTAATTCCAAGCACCTCAGCATCTTCCGGGTGAATCTCCACAAATGGACCCGGGTTCAGCTTATTGAGCTTGGGAACTTTGCCTGTCTTGGTCAGCGTATGCCATTGATGCTGCAGGCGGCCGGAATTCAGTACGAAGGGATAGTCACTGTCCGGCATTTCCGCAGGCGGCATATACGGGCGTGCCCAGAATACAGCTTTTCCGCTGTCTGTCGGGAATACGATGTCCGGAGCACTGCCATCTGCAGGCTCACTCAATGCAGGTCCGTCCTGACGGTTCAAGTACCGGATCGGGTTCCGGTCGTTCGGCTGTTCCGGCGCAGAGGGCCACTGCACAGGCGTTTCCCGCAGCCGTGCATAGGTGGCTCCGCGCAGGTCGTAGCCGGTCTTTGGGTTCCAGGCCTGCTGGATTTCGGCATAGACCTCTGCTGAAGACTGGTAGGCAAAAGCCTCGGCATAGCCCATTTCAGCGGCTACCCGGGCAATCAGCTGCCAGTCGGGCATGGCCTCTCCGGGCGGCTTCACGGCTTGCTGCATCAGGGTCAGATTGCGCTCGGAGTTGATCATCACGCCTTCCCCTTCGGCCCATAAGGCCCCGGGCAGCAGGATATCCGCATAACGGTTAGTCTCAGTGTCGAGGAAGCTGTCCTGCGTAATAACCAGCTCAGCCGCCTCGAGGGCAGCGATGACCTTCTTGCGGTTGGGAACCGTAGCCACCGGATTGGTGCAGATGATCCAGCAGGCTTTGATCTTGCCTGCAATCATGCTCTCGAACATGGAAATGGTACCGCCGCTGGCATCCGTCCGAAGGGTGCCCTGGGGGATTTCCCACAGCTTCTCTATGAAGCTGCGGTCCGCTTCAGACACCAGGGAGCGCTGCCCGGGCAGGCCCGGGCCCATGTAGCCCATCTCCCGGCCGCCCATGGCATTGGGCTGGCCGGTGAGCGAGAAGGGGCCGCTCCCCGGACGGCAGATTGCACCTGTGGCAAGATGCAGGTTGCAGATAGCATTCGTGTGCCAGGTGCCGTGAATGCTCTGGTTAAGGCCCATGGTCCAGCAGGTCATCCACTCCGGCGCTCCGCCAATCCACTTGGCCGCCTGGCGGATATCGGCTTCCGGGATGCCGGTAATCTCGGACACTTTATCCGGCGGATAGTCCTCCAGGAATGCCTCCATGCTCTCAAAGCCGGAGGTGAACCGGGCGATAAAGGCCGGGTCTGTATGGCCGTTCTTAACCAGCAGATGCAGCAGTCCATTCAGCAGGGCAAGATCCGTTCCGGGCCTGATCTGCATGAACAGGTCTGCTTTGTCCGCAGTGGCCGTCCGCCGGGGGTCTACGACAATCAGCTTGGCTCCGGCCTTGACCCGGTCCATCATCCGAAGGAACAGAATCGGATGACAATCGGCCATATTGGCGCCGATGACGAAGAATAAATCCGTCTTATCTATATCCTGATAAGAACCCGGAGGCCCATCCGCTCCCAGGGAGAGCTTGTAGCCGTTCCCGGCGCCCGCCATGCATAAGCGTGAATTAGACTCAATATTCGGGGTGCGGATGAAGCCCTTGGCCAGCTTGTTGATCAGGTACTGGGCCTCCAGCGACATTTGACCCGACACGTACACGGACAGGGCATCCGGGCCATGTTCCTCCAGAATGGCCCGCAGCCGCTGCGCGGTATCACGAATAGCTTCATCTATATTCACTCGTTCAGGCTCGGCTCTGCGATCCTGGCGTTTGTAGGCATATTCCATCCGGCCCGATTCCGTGAGTGCGGCTGCGGCCGTACTGCCTTTGGTGCACAGCCTGCCGAAATTGGCCGGATGCTCTTTATCTCCGGTGATGTTGACTACGCGGTTACCCGACACTTCGAGTACGATCCCGCAGCCAACGCCGCAATAAGGACAGACGCTTTTTACTTTGCCCGTTGTCATGTGAGTTCACCGCCTCGAAGTTCTCTGGATAGGTTTATTAGAAATTGACTCCGGATTCCGCCTTTGCCCAGGATTTTTTCCACGACCGGGTTACGGCGTAGAAAATCAGGGTTGTCAGGAGTACGATGGAGCCGACCACCAGAAATCCGGTAACCTGTGAGCCGGTGGATTGCTTCAGCGGACCGAGGACGTAAGTCGGCAGCAGATATCCGCCAAGACCTCCGGCCGCGCCGACAATGCCGGTAATAACTCCGATTTCGCTGGAGAAACGCTGGGGGATGATCTGGAAGACCGAGCCGTTGCCCATTCCGAGACAGGCCATCATCACGCTGGTATAGAGCAGCATCACCAGGAATGAACTAGGCATCGACGCAATGGCGAACGCACATACAGAAACTACACCATACAGAACGAGCAGGAGGCGCATGCCGCCAATCCGGTCCGCAATCCAGCCGCCTAAAGGCCGGAAGAAGCTGCCCGCGATAACTGTGATGGTGACCAGATAGCCTACCTGGACTTTGGTCAGCCCCCCGGAATGTACGCCGTCGCCGTACACATCATAGAAGAAGATGCTCGCATAGTTGGCGAACCCGACAAACCCGCCGAAGGTAATGGCGTAGAACATCGAGAACCACCAGGTATCGGCATGCTTGAAGACACTGAGATAGCTCTTAAGCGGTTTGGGTGCCGGAGCATTCGGGGCGTCTTTAGCCAATATGGCAAAAACAATCATAACGATGACCAGAGGGATCAGCGCGATCCCGAATACGCTGTGCCATCCATAAGCCTGGGCGATCTGCGGCCCGAAAAAGGTCGCCAGCGCCGTTCCGCTGTTCCCGGCTCCGGCAATGCCCATCGCGAGTCCCTGATATTGCGGCGGGTACCAGCGGCTGGCGAGGGAGAGGGATACGGCAAAGCTTGCGCCTGCAAAGCCGAGCAGGAAGCCGATCATATGCATCTGCAGCAGGCTGGTTCCGCCCAGCCAACCCCACAGGAGGGGAATGATGGTGAGGAACATCCCGAGCAGGCCTGCTTTTTTACTGCCAATGCGGTCAGCCAAAATGCCCATGGGGATGCGGAAAATCGAACCGCCGAGGATGGGGATGGCGACCATGGCCGCTTTTTGGGTATCTGATAATCCGAAATCCTTGGTGATATAGAGCGACAAGGCTCCACACAGCACCCAAATCATAAAGCTTACATCAAAGTACAAAAAAGCTGATAATAAACTCGGGGCGTGACCCGCCTTGCGAAAACCTTTTGCTTCCATGCTGACATCCTCCTTTTAATAACCCCAAGTAAATGAACCGGCAAAAAAGGGCCGACTGACAGAACCCGCACAACTGCGGATTATGTTCATCGGCCCCATTGCCATTGCAGCCACACCATCGTGACTGACTGTACGATTATTGGAAGTAAGAACTCCGGTACAGCAGACTATCCGTTCACAGCATTGTGGGAATAATCTGTTGTCACCTTCAGGGACACATTGTTGTGTCGTTGAAATCTTATAATGTCAATATAATTAGCTCGATAAGAAATGTCAACAACTATAACATAAAAATTTAAAATTATTAATTTTAATTCTTTATTTAGGTGTTTGAAGCGTTTTCATGTAATATAATCTTACATTTACCCGTATCAGGTCTGCTGAGTGACAAAAACGTCACCCGAATTCATCCTGCTTCTATGGTTGCAAGTCCAAACCGCGGCTAAGATAAGTATCAGGAAGGGGAGGAACCAAAAATGCAAACTGTGATTCAGACTCAAAATTTATCGAAAAGTTATGGGACAACCGCAGTACTTAAGAATATTGATCTGATGATTCAATCGGGAGAATTTACAGCGGTTATGGGGCCCTCGGGCTCTGGAAAATCGACGCTGATGAACGTACTGTCTACCATTGACCGGTTCACGGGCGGCGAGGTGTGGCTGGAGGGGAAATCCCTGCTGGAGCTCAAAAAAAAGTCACTGCGGCAATTTCGGCAGGAGCGCATGGGGTTTATTTTTCAGGATTATAATCTCCTGGATACGCTGACGGCCAAAGAGAATGTTCTGTTGCCGCTCTCGCTGCGCAAAGTGAAGGTGGAAGAGATGGAAGACCGGCTGCTGCCGATTGTGCAGGCGCTGAATATTGAAGAGATCCTTCATAAATATCCAAGCGAGCTGTCAGGGGGACAGAAGCAGCGGGTAGCTTCGGCGCGGGCCATCATTACCAATCCGTCTATTGTTTTTGCCGATGAGCCGACGGGGGCGCTGGATTCCCGGTCCGCGACCCAAATGCTGGAGCAACTTGCGGAGCTGAACGGGACGTTCGGGACAACGATTATGATGGTCACTCATGATCCCTATGCGGCCAGCTATTGTAAAAGGGTAATTTTTCTGCGTGACGGAGGAATTGTTAATGAGATTTACGCAGGAGACCAGACCCAAAAAGCGTTCTATGAGCGCATTCTGGAAACCCAAAGCCTGATGGGGGGCAAGCTGCGATGAGTCTGCTGGAGCTTACGGCCCGGAATGTGAAGCGCAACTTCCGCCTATATTCCATCTATCTGTTCTCGATGATTACCGGTGTCATTATTCAATTCACATTCTCGTCCCTGATGTACAATGAAGATATTATAGATGCGCTGCAGAACCGTGCCAACTTTCAGACCGGTGTGGGCATCGCTTCACTTGTTGTGTTCTTATTTATCATTTTCTTTATTCTGTATGCCAATTCTTTCTTCATGAAGCAGCGCAAAAAAGAGTTCGGCATGTACCTGCTATACGGCCTGAACGAACGGCAAATTACGCGGATGGTGTTTTATGAAACCCTGATTATGAGCGCCATTTCCCTGTTCACGGGGATATTGATCGGGGGACTGCTGTCCAAGCTGTTTGGGATGCTGCTGATGAATTTAATGCATTACGACCAGGTTATTTCTCTGTCATTCCCCATTCCGTCGATTGCTGCAACGATCGGTGTCTTCATATTGCTTGCTATGATTATAAGTGTACAGAGTCATATCATGCTGAACCGGGTGCAGCTTACGGAGTTGTTTCATGCGAAGCAAAAGATGGACAAACCCGTCCGCATTTCTTCAGTCTGGGCTATGATTGCTGTACTTCTGCTGGGCATGGCCTTTGCTCTGATTAGCAGCGGAAAGGGTTCGGTGTTCTGGCAGGATTACGCGACGATGACTATGATTGCCGTGACTATTGGCATTATCGGGGGCACCTTCCTGTTCTTCCGTCAATTCGCCGGCTGGCTGCTCCAGGCGGTAAGCCGCCGCAGAAAATACTACGAGGGCAATACGATGCTGTGGACCTCTTCCCTGCGGTTCCAGATTAGAGGCAACACGTTGAACTTAACCTTTATTTCCTTGTTCAGTGCGGCGATTATGCTGCTGCTCAGCTTCATGACGATTAACTATAAGGTGCAGTTCGAAGCGGTGGGGAGAAATCTGCCTAATGATATAGCGTTTGAATCTCTGGCCTCTGAAACAAACAGCCAGATTGACAGCCTGATCCGAAGCTCCGGCCATGAGGTCCGGTACCACCTGACGCAAGAGGCCATAATGGCTGATCCGGTATCGGATATGGGGCCAGCCTTTGAGAATCCCGAGTACTATACTCCGTACCTGCTGCTTGTATCCGAGCAAACCTATAACGGGCTGATGAAGGAACGGGACCCTAAGCAGATCCTGGACCTGCAAGGTGAGGAAGCGGTAACCCTTGCCCAGGGATCGGACTTCCAGCAAGCCTATGCTGCAAACCAGCAGCCGGAATTTACGGTGAAGACAGATGCAGAAACCACCTTTCGGATGATTGAAAAGAAAGACTATGCCTATCTTGGCTGGTCTTCAGATCCGGTGAGATCTATGGTCATTAAACCTGCGGTGCTCGTAATCTCAGATGAGGCTTACCGGAGCCTGCGGGAGCATGCGGATAAGAAGTCTTTTGAAATCTATGGTATTGCTGATGCCGGCCGGGCCGAAGAGCTGTCTAAGCAGGTGCATGCCATCGTCACGGAGACGCCGGGTGCCTATTACTCCTCGTTTGCAGACGTGTATTCCAAGCAAATTGAAGGCTCGTCGCTCATGCTGTTCTCCAGCGGATTTTTGGCCCTGATTGCGATTTTCGCGCTTGCTAGTGTGATTTATTTCAAGCAATTGCGCGAGGCTACGGACGAACGGCTGCAATATACCATTCTGCGCAAAATGGGCGTAGATGACCGGCAGATGAAAAGCGTGATCCGCAAGCAGCTGCTGTTTGTCTTTTTGCCGCCGCTTGCGCTTGGAATATTGCACAGCTGGTTTATTATCAAGTATTACATCCTCGATTCCGTGCAGGGTTTTCCTGGACTTACAGCAGCCGTGTGGGGCATCATGGGCGTGTACTTCCTGATTTACTTGTTGTTATACGTTTCGTCCACGAATGTGTATTATAAAATAGTTAGCGAAACTCCGTAGCTCCTCTATTCAAGCGATTCTCCAGGGTTGTTGGGGGATCGCTATTCTGCGTGGTTATTACCATGAAAGCTGAATGGATACAAGCCGGTGAGCAAGCATTAGTTGGAAAAAGGGAACTTATTCTTCCGAAAAATCAACAATCGTGAGATTTAAGTGGAAAAAGGAAACTTAATTGGTCTATATTACCTCATCGAGAGTGAAATGAGCTGAATTAGTGTACCTTTTTCCACTTATTCTGTGAGGGAACAGGGGGAGCAAGCAAATTAGTTATCCTTTTTCCAACTACCGCTTGCTGGGCAGCGGGAAGGGCGAATTTAAGTTCACCCTTACCGCAGCATTTTCAAATAAGGATCATGGTTTTTCGGAAAGTGGAGGGTGAATTCGCTGAAGCTGCCTGCCTCGGATTCGCAGGAAATGTAGTGCCCCAGCTTCTTGGACAGCTCCTGGGCCAAATACAAGCCCATGCCTGTCGATTGTGCATAGGTACGCCCGTTGGTTCCGGTGAATCCGCGGTTGAACACCCGCGGGAGATCCTTGCGGTCAATTCCGGTGCCATTGTCACGCACAATAAGCAGTTTCTCATGTGGCGTGACCTGTGTCGTGAAGGATATCTCTCCTTGCTCCCGGGTATATTTCAGGCTGTTCGTAACCAACTGGTTGATAATGAAGGACAGCCATTTGGAGTCGCTTTGCACCGTTGTGGATTGTACATCGAGCCTGATCTTGATTTTTTTGGAGATGAACGTCTTGGAGTGGGCTTTGACAGCCTCTTTGACCAGCAGCTCCAAATTGCAGTTTACGATCTCGTAGTCCTGATTGAAGGTGTCGAGCCTGGAATAATATAAGGCCTGGTCAATGTAGTGTTCAATGCGTGACAGTTCCTCTTCCAGACTGTTGTGATCGATTTCCGTCTGCTGCATCAGCCGGAGGACGGCGATGGGTGTCTTGACCTCATGAAACCAGGAAACGATGAAATCATAATGCTCCTTCTGCTGCAGTTGCACTTCGTTCAAGGCGCGGATGTGCTGGAGCTGCAGCTGCTCCATAGCCTCCCGGCAACCCTCGGCCTCCAGGGACAGCGGCTCCGCATCTTCATCCGATAAATGGCGGAGAGCCTGCACATTTTTCATATAACGATGGAGCAAAAAACCTGCCAGACCTAACAGAACCAGTGCCAGCGCATAAAAGAAGGTTTGCCAGTGCCATGGAATCTGCGGATCTGCGGCAAATACGGCAACCGTCAGCAGAAATCCGGCGGCATACAGGCCGATATACGGTTTCTCATATTTCAGGAATCGCCAGAAGCTCATTCGATGATATACCCCATTCCCTTGCGGGTGACGATGAAATCCTCCAGCCCCAGCAAGGCGATTTTACGGCGCAGGCGGTTCACATTAACGGTTAACGTATTGTCGTCAATGAACTGCTCATCGCTCCACAGCACCTGCATCAAGCTGTCCCGGGATACGATCTTCCCGATATTTCTCATCATCGTTTGCAGGATAATAAATTCATTCCGCGACAGCTCTGCGGTCTGCCCCCCATACTCGACGGAGGAATTGGACAGATGGAACGTAAGCTGGCGGTGAGCCATCTGCAGACTCTCATCCTGGTAGGTGTAATTGCGCCGCAATAGCGCACTCACCTTCGCCACCAGCACGCCAAGGTCGAAGGGTTTCTGCACGAAGTCATCCGCCCCCATATTAATCGCCATGATGACATCCATATTCTGATTGCGTGAAGACAGGAAAATAATCGGCACTTTGGAGACAGCACGGATTTGCTGGCACCAGTAAAACCCGTCGTACACCGGCAGATTTACATCGAGCAGCACCAGATGAGGCTGACTGGCGGTGAACTCGTCCATAACTTGCTCAAAAGAAGACACCTGTGTGACCTCGTATTTCCACTTAGACAGCGTGTCGGCTACAATTCTTCTAATCTTCTCATCGTCTTCCACTAGCATGATTCGAAACAATGGGATTCCTCCAGCTCTGAGCATGTGATGCTGGTATTATATCATTTGTCTACACTCCTTGTGTTGGCCTTTCAGGGCAGCTGCACATAGAACGTAGTCGACTCCCCGACAACACTTTTGGCGTAGATTTTCCCTTTATGCTGATCCACAATCGACTTGGCAATGGCAAGACCCAGGCCGTAGCCGCCCTGCTTGCGCGCCCTGGAAGTATCCGTGCGGTAGAAGCGGTCGAAGATGCGGGTCAGGTGCTCGGCGGCAATGCCTTCCCCGGTGTTGGAGACGGACAGGAGCACATCGTTATTTTGTTTTTTGAGCGTGATGGCTACAGCGCCCTTGGGGTTCGTATATTTCACGGCGTTGTCCAGAAGGATCATCACCACCTGCTTAATCTGCTCGCTGTTGCCCTGCACGGCCAGCTCCGGTTCGATGTCATAGTCGAAGGAAATATGCTTTTCAAAGATCACGGCTTCCATCGTCAGAATGATATTCTCCACTGCGTCGCTCAGATTGAACTTGCTGTGGATCATGCCCGTCCGGGAATCATCCATCTCCGTCAGATACAGCAGATCATTGGTCAGCCGGGTCATCCGCTCCGTCTCCGACTTAATATATTGCAGCCACTTCGCCTGATTGCCGATCGTGTCGCCGCTATTGGACAGCAGCACATCCGCGTTGGTATTGATGATCGTCAGCGGCGTCTTCAGCTCATGAGAGGCATCGGCGATGAACTGCTTCTGCTTATCAAAAGCCTCCCGGACCGGTGCAATCGAGCGGTTAGCAAAGAACCGGCTGGTGAAGTAGAGGATAATCAGCATCAGCAGGCCGACGGCGGTGAAGGTGTAGATCAGGTTGGTGAGGATTTTTTGCTGGGCTGTGATGTCCAGGAAGACGATGACCTTCCCCCCGCCCGTATTTTTGACTGTAAAAATCCATCGGCTGTCATCCAGGGTGAACCGGCCGATGTCCTTGCCGATGCTGAGGGCCTCCTCCAGTGCAGCCGTATAGAACTCATCGTCCATCGTAAATTTGGAATTCTTGTCTTTAAGAGTCCCACTCGCGTCGGTTATCACTGTAAATGAAATGGAACGCTCCGGCGGCGGGGTGCCGCCGTCCATAGGCCTGTTGTCTTTAGGCGGTATGCCATCAGCGGAGCCTGGATGCCCTGCCTCCCCCGGACTCTTCTGCTGATTGTCTGCAATCCGGTGGAGATCCATATTAATGTCGTTCTGCACATTCCAGTACATGATCACATAGATCGAGGCAAAGGCAATCAGCATGATCACGGAGATAGTGGTCAGATTGACGACCAGAAACCGGTTCCTGAGTTTTTTGAACATCAGCGGGTCACCTCTAATACATAGCCGACATTCCGAATTGTGTTAATGCGTACCTCCGAATTCAGAAACGTTAGCTTTTTGCGCAAAAAAGAGATATACACCTCCACATTGTTATGCTCCGCCTCCGAGTCAAAGCCCCACAGCTTCTCGATAATCTGCTCCTTCGAGGTTACTGCCTGCCTCCTTAGAATCAGCAGCTCCAACAGCTCATTTTCCTTCAGATTTAGCTTCATCTCTTTGCCCTTCACGGAGAGCCGCAGGTTCGCCGTATTTAGCTCGATATCCCCCAGCTTCAGGGTGTCATCCGGGATGACCTCGCCTTTGCGCCGCAGCGCCGCCCGTATTCTGGCCATGAGTTCCTCTGACGAGAAGGGTTTGGCGATATAATCATCGGCTCCGTAATCCAGCCCCGTCACCATATCCGTAATCTCTCCCCTGGCGGTCAGCATAATCACGGGAGTGGATATGCCCCCGCTGCGGAGCTTCTTCAGTACAGTAATCCCATCCATTTCCGGCATCATGATATCCAGCAGCAGCAGATCATAGATCCCGCTCTGTGCATAGTCCAGCCCCGATCTGCCGTCGTGGACTGCGTCCACCGAATAGTTCTGCTTTTTCAATATTTGGGTCAGGGCTTCCGCCAGATGCACTTCGTCTTCCACTATTAATATTCTCATGGGTCTGCCCATCCTCTGCATCGGAAGTTTGCTTATTCTTTAAGTCATTATAGCAAGATTACCTTTAACCAACCTTAACCGGAATCCATTTGTTGAGAACGCTATATATGAAGGGATTCTGGCGGGCCCCAGCCTTTTGTTAAGCGGGCGTAAAAAGATCACGGGAGTGTAAACCCGTTTAAGATTCATTAAAGGTTCCGGGACTAAGATACATTCATAAGCAAGCGAAACGCACATGGCACACACATACAGCACTTATAAGTACTTAGAAATACTCCACTATGAAAGGATCTGACCTTTATGGCGATTGAGGTATTCAACCGGTATGAGAACAAATATCTGCTGGATCATGCCGCTTACCTGAAACTCTACAATGACCTGCTGGAATATATGGAGCCGGACGATTACAACAAGCAGCATGAATTCTACTCCATTACGAATCTCTATTATGATACTGCCCATGATTCCCTGATCCGCAGCAGCCTGGCGAAGCCGAAATACAAGGAAAAGCTCCGGCTGCGGGCCTACGGTGTTCCGGACCAGGACACCAAGGTGTATCTGGAAATTAAGAAAAAGGTGTTCGGCCTCGTTAACAAAAGAAGAACTTCGCTCAAGCTGCAGGAGGCTTACGATTTTGTCGCTACCGGCGTGGAGCCGGAGTACCGGGAGTACATGAACAAGCAGGTGATTGAAGAGATCAAGTACTTTTTATCCCGTTATGACCTGATGCCCAAGGTGTACCTCTCCTATGAACGCAAAGCGCTTTTCTGCAAAAACAACCGGGATCTGCGCATCACCTTCGACACGAACATCCGCAGCCGCCGCTACGATCTGAAGCTGGAGCATGGCACGCATGGAGAGTACCTGATGCCCCAGGGCCAATGGCTGATGGAAGTGAAGGCCGAGAAGACGATTCCCGTCTGGCTGGCGAAAATGCTCTCCGAGCACAGGATGTACCGCACCAGCTTCTCCAAATACGGCAATGAATATAAAAAGATGCTGAAGGCCAGCAAAATCGAAAGGGAGAGTGCCCTGTATGCTTGACTCTATATTTTCCGCCGCTCTAACGAGTGCCGATTTAACCTTTACGGAAGCCATTTTGACTATTTTCATATCGATTGTACTCGGCGGATTGATCAGCTTCACCTATATGAAAACCAATCCGGGGGGATATTCGCAAAGCTTCACACTGACGATGGTCCTGCTGCCGGTGATTGTGGCGATCATCATTCTGCTGATTGGCAGCAACGTAGCCCGTGCCTTCAGCCTTGCCGGGGCCTTCTCGATTATCCGCTTCCGCAGCGCGCCCGGCGACCCGAAGGATATCACGTTTGTTCTGTTCACCATGGCTTCTGGACTGGCCTGCGGGGTCGGTTCCTTCGGCTACGCTGCACTGTTCACCCTCATTCTCTGCGTGCTGATGTTCATTCTGAACCGCACCGGCTTCGGGGCCAGAAAGTCACAGCAGAAGACGCTGAAGGTAACCATTCCCGAGAATCTGGGGTATGAGGAAGCTTTTGCTGAAGTGTTCAATACGTTCAATGTCCGCTATGAGCTGAAAAAGATTAGAACCACCGAGCTGGGCAGCTTATACGAGCTGGTCTACGAGGTTACGATCGATGAGCATACGAGCCAGAAGGAGCTCCTGGATGCGGTCCGCACCCGGAACGGCAATCTGGATCTGTCACTGACGATGTGTCCAGCCACCACAGACTACTAAATTGAAGGGAACGATGACATATGAAAAATTTCCTTACAGGGAGCAAGATAGGGATGGTGCTGCTGAGTGCAGCGCTCATGACAGCGTGCAGCACGAATACAGGGGCGAATACCAATGCAGCAGAACTGGCAAACGTTAAGACAACGGATCTGGTGGAGTACGATGCAGATGATACCACCACAGCCTGGACGGCAGATGCGTCAACGGATATTGCCCTTGCAGGAACAAACGCGGAGATCAAGGGCGCTGGCGCTACTGCCAAGGGTGGATCGGTTACGATTACTGAAGCGGGAACCTATATCCTCTCCGGTACGCTGAGCGACGGTCAGATTATCGTCGATGAGCAGGCCGAAGGAACCGTTCGGCTGGTGCTGAATGGCGTGACCCTGAAGGACAGCGACAGCGCGCCGGTCTATATAAAGGAAGCGGGCAAGGTTGTAATCACTCTGCAGGAAGGTACGGAGAACAGCGTTGCTGATGGAGGAACCTATGTGTTCGCGGATGCCGGTACTGAAGAGCCAAGCGCGGCAATCTTCAGCAAAGCCGATCTGACCATTAATGGAACCGGCAAGCTGACGGTTACCGGGAGCTATAAGGACGGCATCTCCAGCAAGGATGATCTGAAAATTGCCGGCGGCACCATTGATATTACGGCAGCAGATGACGGCATTGTCGGCAAGGATCTGGTGGCCGTACAGGACGGCAATCTTACCATCAAAGCCGAAGGGGACGGCATCAAATCCACCAATGATGAGGATGCGGCCAAAGGCTTCGTGGCTATTGCAGCCGGAACATTCGACATCACGGCAGGTAACGATGGCATTCAAGCTGAAACGGCGGAGGTCATCGATGGCGGAACCTTCAGCCTCGTGACGAACGGCGGCTATGAGAACGCTGAGGCGAAGACGGGGGAGCAAGGGCCTGGCGGGATGGGCATGGGCGGCAACCGTGGCGGCGGCTTCGGTGATCAAGGAGCAGCGGATGGCACCTCGGCAGCCACAACCGATGCGGCTCCGGTGGTAGACACGGCTGCTGCTGCGACCAATACAGCAGCCGTGACTACAACAGCCGTGACCACAGCAGTAGCTACAGCGGAGGCAACTGCAGCAACAGCCGAAACGGAATCCACCAGCGCCAAAGGGCTGAAGGCGGGGGGCGATCTTACCGTAAACGGCGGTAGCTTCACGATTAACGCCGCAGATGATGCGCTGCACAGCAACAGCAATGTCTCTGTGACGGACGGTGAATTCAAGATTACAGCGGGAGATGACGGCATCCATGCGGACAGCCTGACCTCCTTGTCCGGCGGCACCATCGATATCACGAAGAGCTATGAAGGCATTGAAGGCGGCAATATCACTATCTCAGGCGGTGACATCCACGTGGTCGCTTCCGATGACGGTGTGAACGTTGCCGGAGGCAATGACAGTAACGCAGCGCAGGGAACTGCACAGCAGGATCAATTCACCAGCTCCGGCAGCGGCCTGCTCACGATCAGCGGCGGTTCGGTAACGGTTGACTCTACGGGTGACGGACTGGATTCCAACGGATCAATCTCCATGACAGGCGGCACTGCGATCGTCAACGGCCCTACCAATGACGGCAACGGCCCGCTGGATTATGACGGCACCTTCGACATGACAGGCGGCTTACTGGTGGCTGCGGGCAGCTCGGGCATGGCCCAGGCTCCGGGTGAGGATTCCAGCCAATACTCAGTCGGCATGAGCTTCACTGAGGCCCAGCAGGCTGGAACGCTGGTTCATCTGGAAGATGGTGACGGCAACAACATCCTGACCTTCGCACCTTCGAAGAACTTCTCGTCCGTCGTTGTCAGCTCTCCGGATTTGAAGCAGGGCCGTTCCTACACCCTGTCCACAGGCGGGACTTCTACAGGCACCGCAGTAGACGGGCTGTACACAGACGGCGACTATACCGGCGGCACGCAGGTCGTAGCGTTCGACATCTCCGGCAGCGTTACCTGGCTTAACGAATCAGGCGTCACCACAGCCAACACTGGGCGTGGCCCTGGCGGGTTCGGCGGCGGGGACGGTGGCACCAGACCCGAGCGCGGCGCCGGGGGGACCCCGCCTCAAGGCGGAGCAGGCGGAACACCGCCAGATGCTGCAGGTGAAACTGCAAATTAAATAACAAACGGCCCCTCTCCGGTGGATGGAGAGGGGCCGCTTGCGCTTGGAAACTATAAATATTCTCCCAGAGAGAACAACGAGGGTGATCCTAAGTTCTTAAGGAGGAGAGCGAAGTGGAATTAGTAGCACTAATTCGTTGGAATTTGTTCCGCAGGGGCGTTTAGTGGGATTTTGTACACTTATTTTCAGCGAATTCATCAGTTATGAGGCATTTCGGCCAGAATAGGTATACTTTTTCCCACTAGAGCCTGTTTGGGAGCGGGAGGACGCGGATTAAGTGTACTTTTTCCATCAGAACGGCCCTTCTCCAAATTAGGGAGAAGGGCCGTTCTGTCTTACATAAAATCAAAAAAGTACCGGATCACATGGAAAAACACCGGCGAGGTGTAGGCCAGGCTGTCGACGCGGCTGAGGTAGCTTTTCTGCAGGGCCGCGAACTTGTCGTCATCCCCGATAAGCAGATCGCGCTTCAGTACGGACACCGTTAAGCTGCCGAAGAATCCGGCCAGACTGATCAGCACGCCGGAGAACAACCCGAATATCGGGGTCAGCGGCGTCAGGTAAGGGTAGATCAGATATGAGACCCCGGTAGTGACCGCAAATGCGCAGGCGAAGCCTTCCCAGGTCAGATTCGGGTTGGCGGTCGGCACGACCTTGCGCTTGCCGAAATAGATCGAGGCGAGGTAGTGTACGGCGTCATTCAGTTGTGTGAGCACCACCAGAAACAGCACAAGGCCCGCCCCATACTCCGGTGTGGCAAACTGGAAGTAGGCCAAGTGGCTGAGGCCGAAAACCATAAGCATCAGCCCCCACTGGGTGGCGCTTACACTCCGCAGGAAGCCCAGGGTGCCTTTGTTGATCAGCCGGGGCAGCGGCAGGAGCAGGAAGACGTACACCGGAATGAAGACGATGAACATGCCGTACCATTCGATATAGATCCAGTAGAACTGCAGCGGAATGGACAGGTAGGCCCACAGGAACAGCCTCCGGTCCGCTTTTCGCGTACGGATCATTGAGAAATATTCTTTCAGTGCGAAGAAGGCAAGCACCATCAGAGACAGCAGGGACACGACCGGGTTGAACAAAGTGGCCAGGCAGAAAATAAAGACCATGCCCCACCAGGTTTTGATGCGGAAGCCGATCCCTGTGTAGTCCTTGTCTTTCTGCAGTCTGCTCACCAGCATGTAGATCAAATGGACTGCGGATAATGCTGCAAATATAAGTATTAATTTAACCAACGAGCTGTTCAAGCCATCACCAACTTGCTGCAGGATAGGATTCCAACAAAGGGATCATATGTTAGAATAGAAAAAAGCACAAGCTTCATGTTAAATTTTTACACTGCGATAAGGGGATATCTGTACATGGAAGCAGATCATTCGGTCTTTATTTTGCTTACGAATACGGGAACGCTATTTACAAAACTCATTCAAGGTTATACCAAAGCACCATACAATCACGCCTCAATCGGGTTTGACCGGGAGCTTAAGGAGCTGTACAGCTTCGGCCGGAAGAATCCGAGCAATCCCCTGAACGGGGGATTTGTGCATGAAGATCTGCGGACAGGCACCTTCAGCAAGTATCCGGACACCACCTGTGTAATCTATGAGCTGCGTGTCTCTGGTCGCGAGGTGGAGAAAATGCGGCGGGTCCTGCACGTTTTTATCCGCAGCCGCCAAAAGTACCTCTACAACATGCTGGGCGTCATCGGCATCGCCCTCAAGGAGCCTGTTGAATTCAGCAACTCCTATTTCTGCTCGCAGTTTGTTGCGGAAATTCTGGACCGTTCCGGCATCAAGCTGTGGAATAAGCTGCCCGCGCTCGTCACCCCGGATGATTTCCGGCAGAGCGACCGGCTGGAGCTGATCTATCAAGGGAAGCTGAGAGAATATGTGCCTGGGCAATAATTGCCCGTCAACCGTTCTATGACCGGTTTTTCTCCATCCATGCAGTGGCCCAATCCACCAAAGGACGTTGTTCCATAAACCGGATTTCGGCCTTTCCGGCCTTATGAACCTTGAGGTTCATTTCTTTATCATATTCTTCTCCCAATCGGACAAAATCCTCGTCGTTCACCGCCTGGGTTTCGTAAGTCACCCACTCGCGTCTGCCCTTCACCATGATCGCACTGCTGTCATAGACCCGCTTCTTGGCGGGAAAGTCGGCCCGGGCTTCTGCCAGATGCAGGGATGTGTTTTTGTCATAGCCTACGCCTGCCAAGAGAACATAACCATTTAATTGATATAGCTTATCCAGCGGTGAGCCAATCCCAAAAATATTGCTGAGGTCATGGTCTTGCGTCAGATATTCCGCATGCTTGCCCACGGCGGCGACGGAGCGTGCCGGATGGTCTGACCTTGCGGCCCCCGGCCACTTGCGGAACATTTCCGCCACCACGCCCATCCCTATTGCCGGAGTAATTTCTTTATCATAGGCAGGCCAATGCTGCCGGATCATTGGCCACCATTCGGCGGGCTCTTCCCAGTGGACGCCAGTAGAGGGATCGAGATTCTTCCAGGTCTGGGACGGCATCATCAAGGTTCCTTCTTCACCCACAATCTCAAGCAGAGAACGGATGAATGTTTCGGCTCCTCCGATAATAAAACCAAACTTGCTTAAGGAGGTGTGCACGAAGATGTGCTGTCCTTTGGTTAGCCCGCAGTTAGTAAATTGATTGATCAAATCCTCTTTCGTAAAGATCATTCTGGTTTCATTGCTTCTGGTCAATGTGGACCTCCACCTTTTCATCAGAATAAGACAACCCCGCTGCAAGCAGCGGGGTTGTCTCCGGCGTAGCCAGGGATACAGTGCCCTTGAATTAATTTATCCATACTATACCAGCCGCATTCATTTACAGCAATAGCTGACAAGCCAATTTTATGCATCATCCTGAAAGCGGATACAGATTGATATCATAATGAATCCGGTACCACTACCCGGATATGGCGGGGGAGGACACTCAGCTTGATCGGCAGAGCCGGCCCTTCTTCGCCGTCCACATTGGTCCGCACGGTATCCGGTGAGCTTACGGTGACTTCTCTCGCGGTGAAATAGTCCACATCCTTGTGATTCTTCAGATTGCCCAGCAGCACAGAAAGGCTGACTGTAAGCGTGTTGAAGAAATGAAGATTCTTAATGATGTAGCAATGAATCAAGCCGTCGTCGACGGCGGCCTCGGGGGCCAGTTTCTCGAAACCGCCTACCGAATTGGTCAGTGCGGCGAGGAAAAGCGGGGTCTCCCCCACCCAGGTCTTCCCGTCATGCTGTATCGTAAGGGGATGGGATGCATTGCCTGCAAGCTCTTTGATGCCCTCTTTGAAGTATGCCAGCGCACCGAATCTGGATTTGTCATCCGAAGATACGGAGGTGAGCGATTCAGCCAGCTTACCTGCGGCGACCACGTTGATGAACAGGCGGCTGTTCAGCCTGCCTGCGTCCACCAGCTGTACCCGGGAGGAAGCCAGCGTCCGGATGGCTTCTTCGGGAATCAGCGGGATCTGCAGCGCGCGGGCGAAATCATTCACCGTGCCGAGCGGAATAATCCCCAGCTTCGGCTGATGTGCCTGGCCGGAGAGGCCGTTGATCGTTTCATGTAGTGTGCCGTCCCCGCCGATGGACACGATCATGTCAGCCCCCGCTTCGCATGCGGCGATGCTGTAACCGGTGGCATCGCCTTCCTGTTGCGTCTCCTTGACCGTAACCTCATAGCCTTGACTCTGCAGCAGCTCTTCCACACTGCTGAGATAGTCCAGCGCTTCCTCCTTGCCGGAAGAGGGGTTAACAATGATTGTGGCCTGCGTCATATACAGCTTCCTCCCTGTTTGCAGATATGTTGTACTTACCATTACCCCAAAGGAAGCCGTTGAACGATAGCGAGCGCCCCGTCAGCGTGCAATATGTACAATCCGGTTGCGCCCTTTATTTTTGGCCTGATAGAGGGCTTGGTCCACATCTTCAAAAAGGTTGCTGTTCAGCGAGAAATCATTGATGGTCAGGAGCCCCATGCTAATTGTAACCGATACAGGACCGGCAGCATTGGCAATCGTGACCTGATTCATTTCCACCCTTGCCTTGAGTTGCTCGGCTACATGCAGTGCCTCGGCTTCACGGGTATCCGGCAGATAGATAATGAACTCTTCTCCCCCATACCGCGCTAGAACGTCAGTTTGGCGCAATTCCTGCTTAAGCACCTCCACCGTCTGGCAGATTACTTCATCCCCGGCCAAATGGCCGTATGTGTCATTCACGTTTTTAAAGAAATCGATATCCAGCAAAATAAGCGCGAAAGGAATGTGCTTTTCCCTATTCAGGATCACTTCGTCTTCAAGCTGCTGCGTCAGATAGTGGCGGTTATAGCAGCCGGTCAAGCTGTCGGTGATGGCCATTTGCTGCAGCTGCCGATTCGTCTCGGACAGCTCTTTTTGCACCATAATCAATGAATGGTTACGTTCCTGAAGGGCCCTATTCTGTTGATGGGTCTCATGGATCAGCCTCTGCAGCTCCGTAATATCCTGGAACGTGACGATCCGCCCCACCTGTAATCCGCTGACCATAATAGCCGTTGCCTGAATTTTAATATAACGCTGTATAACCGTATGGAGGATTTCAATTTCGATTCTCTCCAGCGGCCGTTCGTAATATCCCAGTATAAACGCTTCAATGGCAGGTGAGCTTTCCGGAAAAATCATCCTGATATTGAACTGCTCACCCCGGTTCAGATGCATATGTGGACCCAGAAAACGGTTAATCTCGACTACGTTGTCATATTCATCAAGTACGAGAATGCCATGCCCGATCGTATCCATCACATCCTGATGGGCTATAGTCGTTATATCAAACACGTTGTCGCGGTTAATGGAAATCACAAAAAAGACAGCAGACAGTAAAATGCCCAGCGAAGTCATCCCCGGTATTACCGGCAGATACGGGTCCAGGACCACGTTCAGCACAATATCCAGCAGGATAAACACGGTTACCGCAAGAATCCCTTTCAGCACAAGCATCACTTGCTTTCGAACGCGGGGAACCAGATCCCGGACCAGGGCTGTAGAGATGACGTACAGTGAGGTAACCACCTGAATGATGATTACGGCAATGAAAAGCCAAAAAAGAGGGCCATAGGTTCTTTGAATATACCCCCCATTTACCGGCTGCACAAACCAGCGGTGGTGGCTGAATATAATACAGGCTGCGGAAAAAATAGCTGGAGTGGACAGCAGCAGCAGAATTTTTCGCCGCAGAAACCGGGTTTGTCCGGTCAAGAGAATGGTGAAAAAGACCCAGCCTGTACTGAGAAGCGCTGAATCTACGAATGCAGCCTTAACATAAAATAATTGATATGTGGGATTACCGGTAGTTTTGATAGCAAATTGGCAAAAGGGCCAGATCATCATTGTGAAGTGGAAGGCCAAATAGACTTTGTGCAGATTCGTGATGTTAACCGAAACGAAAATATAGACGAAAAGTGCAAACAGAACGAAAAATAAAATCAGATCAATCCATACCACAAAACCCAACAAGTTACACCTTCCTGCTATTATTAGTCAATTATGCATGGTTTTTGGGCCTAAAGTCTTGCATCTTGCTTCTAACTATATAATCAGCTTGCCAAGAATACAACCACTATGGAAGGCCCGGCAGGAGGGACCGGAGGGGGTGAAAGTAAAATAAGCTGCCCCGTTTGACCGGGAACAGCTTATTCAGACAATGAGTGCAAGCGGCATAGGAGAAAGCCGGACTGCCTTGCCGGGCTTAGTGCAGATTCGCATCCAGCCAGGGCTTCAGAAGGGGCAGGACATGGGCCGGCTGCATCGCCTGGGTATGATCCAGCCCCTCAAGCACCGCCACATCCCAGCCGAGCGTCTCAAGGACTGCCTGCTCCCGGACAAGGGGGCCGGCGATATCGACCGACACAGCTCCCCAGCGTTCGCCATACTCAATGAGATCGGCGCTTCCGGCGAAGCAGAGGCGGGGACAGGTGATCCGTTCCTGGGCCGTCCGGTCATCGAATGCCTGAAGAGCCTGGTACAAGGTGACGAACTGTTTGGTCTGAGCTTCGCTCATCGTGACTTCAACCTGTGACCAGTCGAATTCATCAGCGTTTCCGTCCCAAGCGGCGGGGGAGGGATTGGGGTTCTTTTGTGCCGCTACAGAGAGATGATAGGCCGCCAGCGTGACCCTCAGCATTTCCTTATACGGACCGCCGACCGGAGGGAAGCCGCCCATGATAAGGGCCGACAGCCGGTCTGTCCGCAGGGCCAGCTGCATGCCGGACAGGGCCAGCCAGGAATAGCCGTAATAGGCGAATTGCTGCGCGGAAGCCGCATCGGCGATGGCCATAAAGTCGCTGGATAGGTTATCCGGCGTCAGAGTATCGGGCTTGGCGCAGCTTTGAACGTGGCCTTCATAGTCGAAGGCAATGACACGGCAGCTGCCGCTAAGCCGGTCAATCAGGGAGCGCCCGAGCGCCGGATCAACGCCCCACTTCATCATCTCGGCTGCCTGTTGTCCATCTATTGGACGGGGGTTCACCGGGAGCAGCAGGCTGGGTCCTTCCCCTTGAATCTCCACCTCGATCCAGCTTGCATCATGCATTTGTACTCTAAGCATTTGTAGCCCTCCTAATTAAGTGTTATGTGCGGAAATCCTTTATATTCACCAATATATAACATTGATGCAAGTGAGAAGGTTTTGCCGATAAAGTCCTGAGTATACTTAAGAAATTCAGTTCCAGGATTATTAAAGCACTTAAAGGTTTTATATGAAGGTTTGCAGACGGAGCGGGTCTTTGGTAGGTTAGTATCACGTGCTGGATGTAGATAAAGGAGGTGATCCAATGCAATATTACAAGCCGGTTGAGATTGCATCATTGCTTAGCATCAGTACCAGCGCCTTGCGGCATTATGAATCCTGGGGTGTGGTTCCCGCGCCGGAACGGGCAGCGAATGGCTACCGTATGTATACGAAGCTGCATCTGGCCTACTTTCGCTGTCTTCGCGCCATGATTCCGGGCTTTGGCTACAAGATAACCTATGAAGTGCTGCGCAACATCCAACAGGGGAACATGGATCAGGCCTTGTGGCTTACAGGCGCAGAGCAGGCCAGATTACAGGAGGAAAAGGCTGCCGCCGATCAGACGCTGGCATTGTTGCAGGACCCGGAGATTAGCCTCATCAAAGGCAGACCCGTCAGCCACAGGATGCCGATCGGAGAAGCTGCAGCGATCGCGGGAGTTCAGCCCTCGGCCATTCGCCACTGGGAAAAGGAGGGGCTGCTGACTCCGCTAAGAAACCCTGAGAATGGCTACAGAATGTACACTGCGGTGCATTTACGGCAGATTCTGCTGATCCGTACCTTGAGACGAACAGTATATTTTCTGGAGAGAATGAAGGAGCTTGTGGAAGCTGTGGAGCAGCACAGCCTGGAGAAAGCCAAAGAGGTTACCGAGCAGGCGCTGGGCCGCCTTCATCAGCGCAACCGCCAGCAGTACAGCGGCGTGCACCAAATGGTGGAGCTTTGCGCTCAGGCCGGCCTTATGAGGCCGGAGGATACAGCCGCTCCATCTATGTCAACGTATCCAGGGAAAGAGAAAGTTATGTATAAGGCTGGGGGTAAGTAGACGAAAATTCAGTGAATTCACCCAAGAGGGTAGAATTTAGTCGGATTCGATAGCCGTTTTCCAACTAGCGCCGCGAAGAAGCAAGTGAGCAGTGCTAGTGGGAAAAAAGGAACTTATTTCTCCCGGAAATCAACAAATGGGAGGTTCAAGTGGAAAAAGGAAAATTAATGGGGCCATATTCCTTCGCCAGGAGTGAAATGAGCTGAATTAGTTACCCTTTTTCCACTTAACCTGCGCGGAATATGGTGCACGAGCAAATTAGTTTCCCTTTTTCCACTTGGAATTGCCGAAGGATTCATAAAGGGTTCTCCAGGCAACGCTAGACACCTTTGGACGAATTTGTAACGAAGAGTGGCAGTCCTAGATATCCTAATTCGCCTCTTGATGTACAGCTGCTTTCCCGGATGGACGGATTTGACCTTCAGCCAATAGAGCGTTAACAATTCAGTGTTACAATAGGGAGACGCGCTTTGAATAGGGCGGAGAGTACCGGGAGAGGGAGGAATCTATGTATGGATACGGGAAGTCAGAAGCCGGTGGAAGCTGGCGGGACAAAGAGTAGAGGGGCTGCTCTGCTGGAGGTACTGGGTGTCTCTCTGAAGCTCGGGCTTACCTCCTTCGGCGGGCCGGTTGCCCATCTGGGGTACTTCCATAATGAGTATATCCGCCGCCGGAAATGGATGGATGAACGCAGCTATGCCGATCTGGTGGCGCTCTGCCAGTTTCTCCCCGGGCCAGCGAGCAGCCAGGTGGGGATTGGCATCGGTGTGGTCAGGGCCGGCCTGCTTGGGGGAGTCATAGCCTGGCTGGGATTCACTATGCCTTCAGTGATCGCTCTGGCCGTATTTGCTTTAGTACTGCAGGGTATTGATATCGCTGACGCAGGCTGGATTCATGGGCTGAAGATCGTAGCTGTGGCGATTGTGGCGCAAGCGGTGCTGGGAATGGGACAAAAGCTAACGCCGGACAGGGGAAGAGTCACCATTGCGGTCACCGCGGCAGTTGTTGCGCTGTCCTGGCATGCTGCCTACGCTCAAATTATAATCCTCACAGCTGCCGGTGTAATCGGCTTGTTCCTGTATCGGGGTCAACCGGACCGGGGGCCGGACCTGCCCATCCGGATCAGCCGGACCGTTGCCGTCTGCTGTCTGGCGTTGTTCTTCCTTCTGCTTATAGCTCTTCCTCTTCTTAGACCTTCTGCAGGTACTGGGGGATTTGCGCTTTTCGACAGTTTTTACCGCTCCGGTTCCTTGGTATTCGGTGGAGGACATGTTGTGCTTCCGCTTCTGGAACGTGAGGTTGTGCCTGCCGGTTGGGTCAGCCGGGAGGACTTCCTGGCCGGCTACGGAGCGGCACAAGCCGTTCCGGGGCCGCTGTTTACCTTTGCCAGCTACCTTGGGGTAATGGCGGCGGGGTTCAAAGGCGGCATCATTGCGACGCTGGGCATCTTCCTGCCTGCATTTCTGCTGGTCATCGGTGCGCTTCCTTTCTGGAATGGGCTTAGAAGCAGTCCGAACGTTCAAGGGGCGCTCGCGGGCATCAATGCGGCTGTGGTGGGAATCCTGCTGGCAGCTCTATATGATCCGCTGTGGACCTCCGCCATCCTGAAGCCGCTAGATTTCGCGCTGGCCGCAATCTTGTTTGTGATGCTCATGTTCTGGAAGCTCCCGCCCTGGGTGATTGTGCTGGCCGGTGCTGCGGGAGGAGTGCTGATGCAGCTCATCTAGACCATTTTCACAAGAGCGGTTTTTCGTACACCTCCACCTTGTTGCCGCGCTGGTCTTTGGTGCTTTTGATGACCGCATAACCGTTCTTCTGCCAAAAGGCTGCGCCGGCCAGGTTCTCCAGCTGAACAGCCAGCCGGACCTGCGCTGCATTCTCCTGCCGCAATCTCCGCTCCAGAGCATTCAAAGCGATTGAACCAATCCCCTGCCCGGCGTAGCTGTGATGAAGAATAAAAAGACCGATCCAGCAATGCTTGTCACCATAATGACCTATAGCGGTGGCGGGCTGGGACAAACGAGTGATGTCCACAGCTTAATACACGGGATGAATGTAGCTTCAATGGTAACCGCCGGGAGTGCCGTTATCGCGCTGATCCTGGCCTTCTTTATCAAACGCAAGGAAGCTCCGATTGAGAGTCTGACGAACAGTATTCCGGTAAAATGATTGTTAATTCGATGTAGGTTTACCTCAGTAAAATACCTTTTCCTGCAGCAGATCGAGCGCCCGCTCGATCTCTTTGCGCTGCTCTTCTGTTAAATCCCCGATCCGTTCAGTGAACCGGATAGCGATATGCTGGAACGCTTCGTTCATCATGGCCTCTCCGGCGGGGGAAAGGGTAATCCCCTGCTTGCGGCGGTCGGCGGGATCGGTGATTTTGTCGCATAGCTGCTTCTCGCTGAGCTTCTTCAGCTCACGGCTGGTATTCGGCATCGACATATGCATGCAATCGCTGATCTCGCTGAGGGTGACGGGCTGGCTGACGGCGATATATTCGAGAATTTTATATTGAAGGGGGGTCAGTGCTTCGGCTTTGATATCTTTGCTGATATCACTTGTAATTTGATGGACAGCAGTCGTAAAAGCTACAAATTTCTGAAATAATTCTTTGTCCATATAGTTCACCTCAAAAGAAACCTTAACAAAAACCTTATCAAATAACAATTATCATTTGACAACTAAAATAAAACCGTGATACTCTTTCGTTATCAAATGATAAGTAAAGGAGTGGCGGCATGAATACATTGGTTATCTATACCCATCCGAATCATCAGAGTCTAAGCTATGCCTTTTTGCAGGAGGTGCTTCGGGGGAGCCGGGAAAATGCGAAGGTGGCGGAGATTCAGGTGCTTGATTTGTATGAGGAGGGATTTGATCCGGTGCTGGTATTTAATGAGCATAAGCGCAGAAGGGATATGCACATTGATCCCGCATTGGCTAAATACAGGGAACAGCTGCAGTGGGCGGATAAGATTGTACTGGTCTACCCCATCTGGTGGGGGCGGCCGCCGGCTATGCTCATGGGGTATATTGACCAGATGTTTGCCTCGGGGTTCGCATACCGGGATAAGGGTGGACTGCTGCCGGAAGGGCTGCTGAAAGGGAAGTCGGTAGTGTGCATTTCCACCATGCAGGGTCCAACCCACTATCCGCTGCTGATGCTGCATAATGCGCACAAGGTGTTAATGCGCAAGGCGCTGTTCAACTTTGTGGGCATCCGCAATGTTAAGTTCTTTGAGTTCGGCAGCATGGAGAGCAAGCGGGGCAAGCACGCCCAGAAGCTGGAGCGGATCTACCAATATTTTAAGACAGCCAGTTAGTAAAGGATCGAGCAGCAACGGATACCTCCTGTTAGGGGGTATCCGTTGCTGCCTGTCTCAGGAATGGTGTTCGACCACCCAGTCGATCAGTTTGCGGGCAATGCTGACAGGGGACGGAATGACAGGCAGGCGGTCCAGCTCGAACCAGTCGGCATGATCCAGCTCTTCACCGTCAACGGTAATTTCTCCGCTCTCATATTCGGCCAGAAAGCCTACCATCAGAGAGTGGGGAAAAGGCCACTGCTGGCTGGCGAAATAGCGGATATTCTTCACCTTGATGCCGACTTCCTCCATAGTCTCACGCTGCACACAGTCCTCAAGCGTTTCGCCCGGCTCCACGAATCCGGCAATCAGCCCGTACATATTGCTCACAAAATGCGGGGAGTGTGCGAGCAGAATCCGGTTGTCCTTAAGAATCGCGGTGATGACCGCCGGGGCAATCCGGGGATAGCTGACCAGTCCGCAGGCCGGACAACTGCGTGAGTGCTCGGTCTGCGCCAGCTCGGTGGCGGTCCCGCATCTGCCGCAGAACTGGTGGGTTTCATCCCAGGCGAGCATCTGGATGCCTTTGCCTGCGAGATGGAACAAATCCTCATCCAGAGATTCGTACAAGGAGCGCAGCGGGCGGAAGGCCATCCCTGCTGGCTCAGGCGTTTCTGCCTGGACCTGTGCGGCGAAGCAGGGGAGTCCCTCAAACGTCCCCAGATACAGGGTTCTTAAGGGAACCATGGATAGCTGCTCCAGCGCAGGCACGAATGGAACGCCAGCGGTCCCGGCGGTTTCGGTAACCAGCAGCTTGCCGGAATGAAAGATCAGCCAATAGGCGGAGCCGCTGAACTCCGGCGGGGGAGTGACTGCAGGGATATATCGCTTGTAAATGCTTGCTCTTGGTTTGGACATAGCGCAGAACCTTTCTGATTACAGATCATTTCTTTTTTTTAATTAAGAATAACAAAAACCGGCAATCCTAACAAATATCATGACAGGTTCAGTTCACAGGGCAAACAGTGAAATGAAAAATAGAAACGCGCTCTTATATGAGCCGTTTTTTTATTTGACATTTCAGCTACTTGTAACTATATTGGTTACAGGAAGAAAATCTGCTGCAGCCGCTCCCGGCCTCCAGCAGGAACGACTATAAATGATATTTACTTAGGAGGAAAAGAAATGAAGATCGCATTAACAGGAGCCACCGGACACCTCGGTTCCATCGTGGCCGAAACTTTATTGAAGTCAGTAGCACCAGAAAACCTGGTCGTCAGCGTTAGAAACCCGGAGAAAGCGGACAATCTTCGTGCACGCGGAGTTGATGTCCGTCACGGTGATTTCGACCAGCCGGAGACACTTGATACAGCCTTTGCCGGTGTGGACCGGCTGCTGATCGTATCGGCTGACGGGGACAACGACACACGGATCCGCCAGCACAAGGCTGCCGTCGATGCCGCAGTGCGTGCGGGAGTCGGCTTCATCGTCTATACCAGTGTCGGACATGCCGACAGCAGCCCGCTGTTCCTGGCACCGGTTCACCGTGCTACTGAAGAGTTCATCCGTGAATCCGGGATTCCGTACTCCTTCCTGCGCAATAACTGGTATCTGGAGAATGAGATTGGCTCCATTCAGGCGGTTCAAGCTGGAGCACCATGGCTGACCTCGGCTGGCGACGGCAAGGTGGGCTGGGCAACTCGCCGTGATTATGCAGAAGCGGCAGCAGCCGTATTGGCAGGCGAAGGCCATGAGAATACCGTATACGAATTGTCAGGCACACCGGCAACACAAGCCGAGCTGGCAGCAGTTGTCGGCGGGGTGCTGGGCAAGGAAGTTCCAGTCCAGCAGGTAGATGATGCCGCATATGCCGATATTATGGCAAAAGCAGGCGTTCCTGAAGCGGCACTCCCGATTGTAGTCGCTATTCAACAAGCGATCCGCGAAGGCGCACTCGACATCGCCAGCAGCGATTTCGCGAAGCTGCTGCAGCGCCCGCTTACACCGCTTAGTGAAGGTGTAAGGGATTTGCTTGGGAATTAAGGCCTAAGCAGAGTCCGGCCTTACCCCGCCGGAAGGCGGGCCGGGTAGCATACCTGGCTTGTCCAGATATAAGGATTTATAGATTTCACACCCTGAGTTATCCTTATATTTCCGGCTAAAACGGATACCGTCCTTTGAAGGAGAGCAAAGCCGGTTCCACTTTTTTATGAAGAAGAGGCTTCCCGCTACGGTCGATGGACCGGAGGAAAGCCTCTTTTGTTATTTAGGAAGTTATGATGCCTTCTGACGAGTATAGGAGCGCCGCCGGCGGGTTTGCCCCGAAACAACGGCAAAAATGCCGTTGTTGAAGCGCCGCCGGCGGGTTTGCCCC
>NZ_FNGM01000032.1 GCF_900102965.1 Paenibacillus jilunlii
GAGAGGTATAAATACCTCTGATCCAGCCATAAATGGGCTATTGAGTGAAAGGAGAGGTATAAATACCTTTGAAAATTCCCGGCCATAAGCAGGCCACTGGGCCAAGCGGTGTTATCGAATTCCCGGCGGCCGCGCTTCCGACTAATTTTCTACTTTTAAGCGGTCCGGCAAAAACGGCAACCGCGCCTACGGCCTGATCGGTGGAGACAACATTAAGCGCGGCGCCATTGCTGCCAAGTATTCGCATGACAATCACAATCTGCTGGTCGTGGGCCACGACCTGGAGGACATGGCTGTAGCGGCTAATACGGTGATTGCGGAACAAGGCGTGTCAAAAGCAGCAGTTCCACGAAATTCTGCTGTACAAAGTGTAATTGAACGCAGTGCGCCGGCCTGAACTCGAAAGGGACCAAGCAGGTAGGCAAGTAGGCAGTTAGGCAGTTAGGCAAGCAGTTAGTCAGGTAGGTAGGCCATTAGGCGGCAGGTAGGCTAGCTGAAAAGCAGGCAAGTAGTCAAGCAGGCAAGTAGGCAGTTAGGCAAGCAGTTAGTCAGGTAGGTAGGCAATTAGGCGGCAGGTAGGCTAGCTGATAAGCAGGCAAGTAGGCAAGCAGGTAAGTAGGCAGTTAGGCAAGCAGTTGTCAGGTAGGTAGGCCATTAGGCGGCAGGTAGGCTAGCTGATAAGTAGGCAAGTAGGCAAGTAGTCAAGTAGGTAGGCAGGTAGGCAGTTAGGCAAGTAGGCAGGCGGCCATCTCATAGCAGTGCAGCATGCAGCCGGTCCTGCTCTGTTCTGCTTGCTCCTTCAAGCAAACATACGGTTTGCCCATAAAGTTTTTGCTTCCAAGACATATTGTATATAATGGAAGTATTGCTTGATTCCGGAGGAGGCGGTTGTGATGGCAGAGATGGAGCGGGTGAAAGGCGCAGATCATGCGGACAAACCGGGACAACGTAAAAATTCAGGGAGATGGAAAAAGCCAACTCTGGCGCAAATCTGCCTGATTGTGTTCCTGCTCGGGATTGCTGTATTCTGGGTAGGTTCTGTCATCCAGATGTTCAGTTCGTTTGAGGAACGCGTATCGGGCCGCATCAATCTGCAGGATATAACTTCTATTGAAATCATCCGCTCGATGCCCTCGACAACTGACGAAGTGAAGGTCACTGTGACCGACCCTGCAAAAATAGCCGACATCATGAATGCCTTTGCCGATGTTAAATTGATGAGCTCCAGTTTTTCCCACGATTTCAACAGAAGCTACTGGATTAGTATCATTGTGGGCAAATCCTTAAGGTTCGGCATTCGCCTGGACGACCAAAAGTATATATACATTAATGACTTGGCCAGAAAAGACAAATACAGCAGCGGGTCTTTTAAAATCATCAATCATTATGACATGCGCTCCATCGACCGCCTGTTCGAATGAGTTGGCGGATTCCATTGACTTGCAGATGCCCCGCGCCTATGATGATTATTAATAAAAAAACTATATAAGCTGAACTTTAAAAAAGAAATCATAAAAGGGGGAAGTAACGGAGGGGAAGTTTGGAACTGCAGGAGCGAACGCGTCCGCCTTTATGTTTGGATTTCTACCGCAAATAACGGTTAAAATCAAGAAATCTAAACATAACAGCGGCCGGAAGTCCAAACATTCCCCGCAGTGTACGGCCAAACCCCAGAATGGAAAATTTAAGTTCAGCTTATATCAGTGAAACGCACAGAGGAGAGAGACAGCATGGATATGGAGATTGAACGTAAGTTCCTGCTGCCGGAGTACCCGGAGCGGCTGATTCAGGAAGGCCAGGTGCAGGTGCTTACGCGGCACAGCATTGACCAGACTTATCTGGCTATTGAGGACGGGCAGGAGCTTAGAGTGCGCAAGATCACGGACCTGGATTCGGGCGAGATTACGTATACGCATACCTTCAAGGATGGCAAAGGCATCAGCCGCAAGGAGATCGAATATTCCATCTCAGAGGGATTATATAACCAGATGATCGAAGCAGTGAAGGCTGTACCCCTGGTGAAGACACGTATTACCGGCATTTGGAACGGCACAACCATAGAGATTGACCTCTATACCCAGCTGGAACTGACCGTGGTGGAGGTTGAATTCGATTCGCTGGAGGCAGCGGAGAGCTTCGTGGCCCCCGAATGGTTCGGCAAGGATGTCAGCGTGGAGAAGAAATACAGCAACAAAACCGTCTGGAAAGAGCTGCAGAACAAATAACGTGAAGCTGCCCGGCGGCATCCCATGGTTACGTAAAAGTTAACACAGAAGTAACGGACTTTAACGCTTAAACGTGTTAATATAGAATGAGCTTAGGACCGGGCAGCACGGGTACATTTTCTGCACGCCAGCCTATATTAGGGTTAACTACAGAGGGGTTCAGGAGGATGAGAGAGGTATGGAGTATATAAGCACAAGAGGCAATGTAGAAGCTAAGGGCTTTATTGATACGGTTCTGATGGGGCTGGCGGATGACGGCGGGCTCATGGTGCCTTTTCAGATCCCGGTAGTTTCCCCAGAGAAGCTGGCAGAATGGCGGAGCCTGAGCTTCCAGGAGCTTTTTCTTGAAATTTTCTCGTATTATACCAATGATGAGATTCCCTATGATGATCTAAAAGAAATGGTCTACACCAGCTATGCCAATTTCCGCGCGCCGGAAGTAACGCCTCTGCATCAAGTGAATGATTCCTTGTATGTGCTGGAGCTGTTCCATGGGCCTACTTTTGCTTTTAAGGATGTGGCGCTGCAGTTCATGGGCGAGCTGTATTCCTATATTTCCCGCAAGCGCGGCGAGGTGATTCATATCCTCGGCGCTACCTCTGGGGATACGGGGGCGGCTGCCATCCAGGGGGTTCGCGGCAAGGAAGGCATCAAGATCTGCATTCTGCATCCGCACGGCAAGGTCAGCAAGGTACAGGAGCTGCAAATGACGACAGTGGACGACAGCAATGTGCTGAATCTGTCCGTTGAAGGCAACTTCGACGACTGCCAGAAGGTGATTAAGGAACTGTTCGCCGATCTGGATTTTAAGGGCAAATATCACCTGCGGGCGATCAACTCAATCAACTTCGTGCGTATTCTGGCGCAGACGGTCTATTATTTCTATGCCTATCTGCAAATTGAGGGCAGCGATAAGAAGAAGATCAACATCAGTGTGCCATCCGGCAACTTCGGCAACATCTTCTCCGGTTATTTGGCGAAAAAGATGGGATTGCCGGTCAACAAGCTGATTATCGCCACGAATGAAAACAATATCCTGGAACGGTTCGTGAACACTGGTGAATATAAGCCGGGAAGCTTCACGAGCACCTACAGCCCTTCGATGGATATTCAGGTGGCCAGCAACTTTGAACGGTACCTCTATTACCTGGTGGGCGGGGATGCGGAGAAGCTCTCTGCCTATATGTTGGAGCTGCAGACCGAAGGGAAGATTACTATCGCCGGAGAAGCGCTTCAGCAGGTGCAGGCTGATTTTGCAGCGCTGGGTGTGAGGAACCAGCAGTGTCTCGATACGATCGGGAAGTATAATAAAGAGTATGATTACCTGCTCGACCCGCATACGGCCTGCGGTATTGCAGCCTATGAGCAGTTTAACGGTGCAGGGGAAACGGCCATTACTTTTGCGACAGCCCATCCGGCCAAATTTGACGAGGCTATCGCCTTGGTGGATATCAAGCAGGAGTTCCCAGAGCAGATCTCGGCTTTGTTCTCGCTGCCTCAGCACCAGACGGTGGTGAAGCATGATAAAGATGTGATCGTACGCGAGCTGCAGGCTTTTTACGAATAGAACAGTCTCCCGGCTGTCTTCTGCAAGCTCCCTCATACTGTAACGGCCCCCGTTCTTGGGATAAGAACGGGGGCCGTTTGGCGTAGAAAAGGCATCTTCACCGCATCGGCAAAGAGGAGGGATTCTGCCGTTTCCGGGATTTTTGGCAATAGTCGGCGATTTTGTAGGAAATATAATAACCCAGCATTTTTTCGGAGTCGGAGAAGCTGGTGTCAAGCAGTCTGCTGATATGATCCAGCTTATATCTGAGGGTATTCCGGTGAATATACAGTTCTTCGGCAGTGAGCTGCATGTTGCGGTTATTTTTGAGATAGACAAAGAAGGTATGGTACAGGTTGGATTGATGGGCAGCATCATATTCCTGCAGCTTCAGCAGCTCGGGATCGCGGTAGCCGGGTTCCTCCATAGACAGGGCATCGGCAGAAAGCAGCTCGTAGAGACGGATATCGGAGTAGAAGGTCAGATGCTGCTCTGGGCTGACAATGCCGCCGATCCGGATCGCGCTTAGGGACTGGAGAAAATGTGTTCTGCACTGGGAAAGACTGGAGAATCTGCTGCTGACCCCAAGCATGATTCCGGACTGGGCCAAAAATTCCCGCAGATGGGCAGGGATATGTTCTTTGGACAGAACCCCGTCATGGATCATCACAATATGTCCCTCATAATAGGTGAAAGGGCTGCCGGGAAACAGTTGTTGTAAACGCTCTCTTAAAAAGTCGTCATAATGTCCTGAATTCTCATAACGGGAAAGGTCGAACAGCAGCACAAGCAGATGCTGGCCGAACCTTAAGCCTGCGCTTTTCATTCTGTCCCTGATGATATGGCTGTCCTGAAACTGCTGATCCAGCAGTCCGCAGATGAAATCCTCCACCTTCATATTCCGCGTGTTGCGGTAGTAGCTGCTCTTGCCCATCTCTTCCCCCAGGATGGTGGCGGTAATGGCCAGCAGTTCCTTGTCTTGGGGACGGAGAGGATGCTTGCAGCCTAGAAGCAGCACGTTGCCGACTGGTTTGCTGCCGATTTTGATCTTGGAGATCAGCTTGGTGTTTGCGGTTTCCTCACAAGTGACTTCATAAGACCCGCCGGTCTGCTTTCCCCGCCGGACACTGTCCAGCTTGTTCACAGCGGCAATAAAGTCGTAAGAGCAGTAACCCTTGCGGATATTCCCGCTCCATAAGTAATCGGTAATCTCATCCGGGTCAGAGTGGGCCACAATTTTGAAGCTGGAATCAAATACAATGACGGGATTGCGCAGGAGCGCTGCAGCGGTCTGTACGATGGCGGACAAGCCTGCACCTGAAATGTAAGCTGTGAATAAGGAGGCGGTGTAATGCTCCTGTTCGATCTGGTCCGGCCGCAGTTCATCTAGAGAAACATCCATGGGGATCACCCTTTTTGAGGAGTTTTTTTTATCATAGTGCACAATGCACTAGAAAGAAGTGATTTTTGGCTCTTGTTCATATATTCACAAAGTTTCGGGGGGCTTACACTGAGGGTGGAGGTGCTAAGCAGATGAAATACGAGAAACTGTTGGCCGCAGGGAAAATTGGCCGCCTTGAGCTTAAGAACAGGATTGTCATGCCGGCCATGGGCACATCCCTGGCTGCGGCCAGCGGAGAGGCTTCGGATGAAATGATCGCTTTCTATGAGGAGCGTGCAGCGGGAGGCTGCGGCCTGATCATTACTGAAATTACCCGGGTGGACAATGAGACAGGGGTGGGCACACCTAACCAATTGAACGCAAGCGATCTGCTGTTTGTTCCACGGTTAGAGAAGCTGGCCAGGGCGGTCCATCGTCATGACAGCAAAATATTTCTCCAGCTCCAGCATCCGGGCCGGCAAAACCACGGGCGGCTGATTGGCGGCAGGCAGATCGTTGCTCCAAGTGCGGTGATGTCCTCGGCAATCGGAGAAATGCCCCGGGAGCTGTCGACCCAAGAGGTAGAAGAACTGGTGCGGAAATTTGTTTTTGCAGCCCACATAGCCAAAACCGCGGGTATAGATGGAGTCGAAATCCATGGCGCTCACGGCTATCTGGTCGGACAGTTCCTAAGTCCGCTTACGAATTTGAGAACCGACAAATACGGTGGTTCACTTGAGGGCAGAATGTTGTTCCTGACGGAGATTGTGCTCGGCATCAAGCAGGCCTGCGGGGCAGGGTTCCCGGTCTCTGTCCGCATTGACGGCGATGAGTTTGTTCCGGGAGGCATTACGCTGGATGAAGCGCTTGAAACCGCGAAGCACCTGGAGAGCCTTGGGGTGGATTGCATAAATGTAAGCAGCGGCACTTATGAATCGTCGAATACGATTATCGAGCCGATTTCCTATCCGCAAGGGTGGAAAAAACATCTCGCCGCAGCCATGAAGCAGGCGGTTCAAATTCCGGTGATCGCCTGCGATGTCATCCGCAAGCCGGAATTCGCGGAGAGTCTGCTCCAGGAAGGAAACACGGATTTTGTCGCGGTCGGCAGAGCCCAATTGGCCGATCCGGAATGGGGCAGCAAAGCGGCAGCGGGAAAGGAGGCCGAGATCAGAACCTGCATTTCCTGCCTGTACTGCATCCAGGAGGTGATGGAGTGCAAGGTCATCAAGTGCGCCGTCAATGCCAGAGCCGGCCGGGAGCTTGAATTGGCCGGACCGGCAAAGGACGGCGGAAGCAGAGCGGTGGCCGTCATCGGCGGCGGACCTGCGGGCATGGAGGCTGCGCGAATTCTGGCGCAGCGGGAATTCAAGCCGGTGCTGTTCGAAGCCAGGGATGTGCTCGGAGGCAGTGTGGAGCTGGGGAGCCGGCCGCCGCTGAAGGAGAAGCTGAACTGGTTCCTCGGCAATATGCAGCATCAGCTGGAGCAGCTGGAAGTCGATGTCCGTCTCTCTACGAAGCCTACGCTGGACCAATTAAGGGAGCTTGAGCCGTATGCGGTAGTGGTGGCTACCGGGGCGCAGCCGGTTATACCGGCTATTCCGGGAGTGAATAAGGCAGCGGTCTGTACGGTTGTTGATGTTCTCGGCGGCAAGGCTGTGATCGGCAACCAGCAGGCCGTTGTGATCGGCTCCGGCATGACCGGCCTGGAAACTGCCGAATACCTTGTGGACAGAGGAAACCGGGTTACAGTAGTGGAGATGCAGCCGCGGATCGGTCCGGATGCCTATCTCCCGAATCTGATCGACATCGTTACCCGGCTGAAAAAGTCCGGCGTCGAGCTGCTCGCTTCAACGAAGCTGGTAGAGGTGAAGGACGGGTCTATCGTGCTTGAGAATACCTCTACGGGGGAAGTCATGGAGCGAGAAGCCGATGCTGTAGTTCTGTCCATTGGAGTAGCGCCGGAGTCTTCCTTCACGGAAGAGCTTAAGCAGGCTTTGCCGAATGTCAAGGTGATTGGCGATGCCGGCCGGCCCGGCAGAATTGGACAGGCGATTCAGAGCGGCTTCGAAACGGCTTATATGCTGCGTTGATACCAATTATAGGAGGTACAGTCATGGGGAGTTTTGTGAAAAGGATCACGGATATCCAGAAGTATGGAGGCAAGCCGACCACTTTTTATGATGCGGAGATGCTGACGGTGTATTGGGAAACGAAGCCTGAGATCATCGCGCGTCTGCTTCCGAAGCCGCTGAAGCCCGCCAGCCGTCCGCTCGTTAACGCTTTTGTAGCCAATTATCCGGCGACGAACTTCTGTCCGCCTTACCGCGAAGCCGGATTGTTCGTGCTGGCAGACTATAATGGCCAATTGGGCAACTATTGCCTGTCGATGCCGATTACGAGTGATATCGGCATGGCAATGGGCCGGGAAGTCTGCGGCCTGCCCAAAAAAATGGCCGATATTTCCCTGAACCATGCTGAAGGCTTCATGGGCGGGACGATCAGCCGGCACGGCATTGATTTTGTCAGTATGGAGGCGCGTATAGAGGATAAGTTCAATGACAGTGCAGCCGGGGAAATTCTCGACGAATATTACGGCAAGGACATTCCGCTGTACAACATCAAATATGCCAACGCCATTGACGGTAGCGGTTTTGATCTGATGCCAACGCTGGTTACTCAGCGCCTGGTCAGCGACGTCAAGGTCTATAAGGCGGCTGAGGCTGCGATTACGTTCCAGGATTCCCCGCATGATCCTTGGAGCGAGCTAGAGGTCGTCAATATGCTGGGAGCCGTTTATACCGTAAGTACAAATGTGCTCGAAAAAGGCAGAGTGCTGGAACTGCTGAATCCGATGGAGTATCTGCCTTACTGCTATCTCCGCTGGGACTGGTGGGAGAATAAGCTGCAGTCCGGTTCGTTGTGAACGGGGTAATCCCATGATGGCGATGCTTACAACATTTATAGGAGGCTAGACTATGACTAATCTTTTTGATTTAACCGGGAAGAAAGCTGTCATTGCAGGAGCGTCCAGCGGAATCGGGGTACAATTCGCCGAGATGCTGGCCGGGCAAGGGGCGGATGTCGCGATATTGGCGAGAAGATATGACAAGCTTGCCGCGGTGGCGGAGGAGATCGGAGCCAAATACCCGGAACGCAGAATGATCCCCATCCAGTGCGATGTGCGAAAAGAGGACCAGATTATCGAAGCTGTCCGGAAGGTTATGGATGCTTTTGGCCAAATTGATATCCTGCTGAATAACGCCGGTGTCGTGGACGCCGTGCCGGTTGAAGCGCTGGAGGAGGAGGCCTGGGACCGGGTGCTGGATACGGATTTGAAGGGCGTTTTCCTGATGTCCAAGCATGTCATCCGGCAAATGAAGGAACGGAAATACGGCAAAATTATCAATACCGCCTCTATGCTGGGACTTACCGCCTCCGCTTCGGTCCCTACGCATTCCTATAATGCAGCCAAAGGGGGAGTGATCCACCTGACCCGGGGTGTGGCGGCAACATATGCCAAGTACGGAATTACCGTCAATGCGATCGGCCCAAGCTTATTCCGCAGCGAAATGACGGAGAATACACTGTTCACGGAACAAGCGCTGAAAATGTACAATGCCGTTTGTCCGATGGGCCGCCCCGGAAATCCGGGTGAGCTGAACGGCGCGGTGCTCTATTTTGCCTCGGATGCTTCCAGCTATACTACCGGCCAGACCCTGTTCGTAGACGGTGGATGGACGATCATATAATTTACAGGAACGGGTAAGGAGCACCTGCATTTATGCAGGTGCTTTTTTTCACATGCTCAATCAGCAGAATTTGTCGGAAAATTGTCCGGAAAAGTGGACATCCCTACCCTGTAGTGAGAAAATAGCATGTAGAATCAGTACGAACTAAAAAGGACGGGATCACTTCATGACAATTCGATTCGGGGTTATTGGAACCAACTGGATTACAGACCGTTTCATTCAAGCGGGTCTGGAGAATGAGGAATTTATCCTTACTGCTGTATACTCCCGTACGGAGGAGAAGGGGCGCGTTTTCGCGGCAAAATATGCCGGCGCTTCCATATATACGAATCTGGAGGAAATGGTGGCCGGCGGGGAAGTGGATGCGGTATACATTGCCAGCCCCAATTCGATGCATGCTGAACATGCGCTTGTCTGTATGAACCATGGGAAGCATGTGATCTGTGAAAAGCCTGCGGCCTCCAACAGCGCGGAGTTGCGGGCGATGATCGAAGCGGCGCGGAGCAATGATGTGCTGTTCATGGAAGCGATGAAATCCACCTTTATGCCCAACTTCGGGGTGATTAAGGACAACCTGTACAAGCTGGGACAAGTGCGCCGTTATTTCGCGGGTTATTGCCAATATTCATCAAGATATGATGCTTACCGCCAGGGAACGGTATTGAATGCCTTTAATCCAGCCTACTCCAACGGTTCCCTGATGGATCTGGGCATCTATTGCCTGTACCCGATGGTGGCGCTGTTCGGCATACCGGAGTCGGTGCGGGCGGTAGGCCTGATGCTGGCTTCCGGCGTAGACGGCGAGGGCAGCATTGTGATGCGTTATCCGGATATGGATGCCGTAGTCATGCATTCCAAGATTGCCGACTCCTATCTGCCTGCCGAGATCCAGGGAGAGAATGGCACGATGGTGATCGACAAGATCAACCAGCCTTACCAGGTCAAAATCCACTACCGCGACGGGACGGTTGAAGAACTTACCCTGCCGCAGGTATTTGAGCCGATGTATTATGAGGTGGAGGAATTTATCAGTCTGATCAAAAACGGGCAGCGCGAGAGCCATGTGAACAGCCACGCCAATTCTTTGGCCGTTGCCGAGGTGATGGAGGAAGCCAGAGCACAGATCGGCCTCCGCTATGCTTCGGACCTGTAGCGGAAGCCTTCGGACGAATGTTGAAATGGGGAGCGGAACTTGAAAACTTTTAAAAAAGTCTACATCGAGATTACAAGTGTCTGCAACCTGGCTTGCAGCTTCTGTCCGCCCACGGAGCGGCAGAAAAACTTCATGAAGCTGGATACCTTTAATACCATTCTCGACGAGATCAAACCGCACAGCAATCATATCTACCTGCATGTCAAAGGCGAGCCGCTGCTGCATCCGAAGCTTGGCGAGCTGCTGGATGCCGCCCACGCCAAAGGGTTCAAGGTCAACATTACGACCAACGGAACACTGATTCATAAGGCGGGACCGAAGCTGCTCGGCAAGCCGGCGCTGCGGCAGATGAATTTCTCGCTGCACAGCTTCGACGGCCATGCGGGCTCGGAGAACCGGGAGGGGTATGTGTCGGAGATTATTTCTTTTGTGCGTGAAGTCACGGCCCAGGGGGTTATTGTCTCCTTCCGGCTGTGGAATCTGACCGAGGACAACCGGACGAATCTGGAGAAACAGCGCAACCGCGAGACGCTGGCGCTGCTGAAGGAAGCCTTCAATCTGGATTTCAACATTGAAGAAAAGGTGGTGCCCGGCAGCGGGGTGAAGATTGCCCCGCGCGTCTATCTGAACCAGGACCACGAGTTCAGATGGCCTGCATTAAGCGAGCCGGAGGATGACGGCAAAGGGTTCTGCCACGCGCTGCGCAGCCAGGCGGCGGTGCTGGTCGACGGCACGGTGGTCCCGTGCTGTCTGGATGGCGAGGGCGTAATTAACCTCGGCAATCTCCATGAGAAGCCGTTCTCCGAGATTATCGAGGGCGAACGCGCGAATAATCTGTTCTATGGCTTCTCCCGCCGGGAAGCGGTTGAGGAGCTGTGCCGCAAATGCGGGTACCGGCAGCGGTTCGGGACGTAGAACTGTTCTATGAAATAGAAGTACACGAACATTTATAAGAATTACGGATAAGACCGATATTGATATAGAATATACTTTATTTAGTATATACATATACAATTTAGGAGGTGACTTATGAATGTATCGCGTTCTATTCAGCGCCCGCCATTTCCGGTAGCCGATCATGACCGGCAGCAGCGAAGGGGAACAGAACAGAACCCCGGTTCAAACATGAGGATTCCGGGAAAACCGGAATCAAAACTGCTTGATCATCTGAACAAGCAGAAGCAGTCCCTGATGGACAGGCGTTCCGAGTATCTGGGCAACGCCCTCAAAAGAGGGGAGAGCCAAGAAGCTATCCAGGCCGAGCTTGCCTCAATGGATGAGCAAATTCAGCAGCTGGAGCAGCAAATTCAAAAGCAGGCTATCGACAACCAAAGCAAGACAAAGGGTCTGGATGAAGACAACCCCAAAAAGAAGGACGGGACTCTTCAAGAATCGTGGAGTCCGGAAAATCAGACGCCTGAGCAGCAGCAGCTTGCCAATACTACATACACCATGAACGGCGTCATATCTGCCGGCAATGATTTGAAGCAAAGCGGTGCTGTGCGAATAGCCCAAACCACCTTGCGGACTGAAGCGAAATCCTGGGAAAACAGCAACTCAGGGAAGTCGGCAGGTCTCCTTCAAAAAGTGACCAATCTGGATCAGAAGCTAATAAGCATTGCTAAGGACATCCAGGAACAAATGAAAGAAAATGTACAATCGGCACCTTCGCCGGTTATCCGGGACGAATCTCCTGCGAACGTGCAGGATAAGGAGGACCCGGCCGCCGACACCGCCGAAGGCAGTCCTTCCCGGCCGGAATTAGAGATCTACGCAGAAGCCAATAAGACAACGGTTCCCCCGGGCAGCCAGATTGATAAAGTAGTCTAGTACTTTTTCAAGAACAGCATTACACATCGGACAGCAAGCTTCCATCCGGGAGCCTGCTGTTTGATGTTACGGCATATACAACACGATCAGGAGGCGATCCGCATGCTGAAATCCCTGCAAGCCATTGAAGCGTACCGTGAGGACGGCAAGCTGTCCGGCGGGAATTATCCCTGGCTGGACTATATTGTTCAAGCGGAAGAAACCATAGTCAATCTTGAGCGGGTTGACTCGCTGCAAGAGCTGGAATATATCAATCCGGTGCTGGAGTATGTGGAGCGGAGCCTTCGCCTGCTCGATAGTCTGCCTCTGTCCTACTGGATTAAGGAGCTGGTGGAGGAAACGCTGATCTGGGCAGAAACGGCTAAGGGCGGAACTCTGCGCCAGCGCCGTTTGTGGCAGGCAGAGGGCATTAATATTTTTGTACATAATATCGGTTCGGCCGAGTTATACCTGAGACATACGGGTGGAACCGGGGTGGGGGCGTATGGCGGGCAGGCGGTTCCGGCGCTGGAGCCGGGCGGTACCGAGGCAGCCAAGCAAGAGATCGTGCACCGGCTGATCGGGACCCATGGACTGATCGGGCAGCAGATCCGCGGTGAGGTGCCGCCTTCCGTAAACCGTCCGCTGGCGGCGTTGGTGGAAGAAGGGCTGCTGACCGCCGATGAGCTGGAGCGGCTGCTGTTTGCGCTGAATCACTGCATTATTTCCGCCGTGTCCCCCGAGCTGTGGCAGGCGGTGCGCACGGAAGTGATGGGGCTGATTGCGGTAATCTCTTCCGGAGATCTGCATGCCGGGGTGCCGATGAAGGAGCGCCTGCGCAGAATGCGTGCCGGGGCGATTGCCGGTGGTGAGGATTATGATGCGGAGTGGAGCAGCCTAATGGAGGAGGGCTTCAATCCCGATATCCTGGAACCTATGCAGCCTATCACCTTTTGGTATGTGGAATCGGCGCTGCAGACCTTTTCGCTGGAGCAGTTTCTCAAGATTATGGCGCTCACCGCCTGCGGCAGCAAGCTGTCAGGCCTGAACCATATCAGCTATGAGGCAGTCATGAACAGCATTTACTATGACTACAAGGGTACCAAGAAAATCAATGTATACAAGAAAAGGATAATCGAAAAGTATCTGTCCGGCCTGGCCTGGGAGGATATTCTGAATGGAGCCACCCCGTCGGGCAATCCGCATCTGGTTCACCGGCTGCGGCGGGAGGAGCATCTGCCGGACACGCTCTTCTTCCATTTCGAATTCTCTCCGGCGGCAGAGAAGCTGATCGAGTTCTGCATGGAGGCCGAAAAGTCGGCACTGTACGAGCGGGCCGTGCTGATGCTGTTCGATTTGTTCGAGCTGCGCCGCGATGCCTTTGACCGGTTCCATAATGAGGATACGTACTTAAGCCAAATGAATGAGACGGCAGACTATAAGGCGGTGATTCTGGAGTATGTCACCGGCCGGAAGGTGCTGGACATCGGCCCCGGTGGCGGTGTGCTGCTGGATCTGATCGAGGAGCGATTGCCGGGAGTCATCCCGGTCGGCATCGATATTTCCAGCAATGTGGTGGAGGCGCTGCGCCAGAAGAAGCAGCGGGAGGGGCGCCTCTGGGAAGTGCTGCAGGGCGATGCGCTGAATCTGAAGGACTTCGTAGAGCCGGGCACGGTGGATACTGTGATTTTCTCCTCGATTCTGCATGAGCTGTATTCCTATGTGCCGCTGAACGGCACGAAGTTCAATCATGCGACCGTTGCAGCGGCACTGGTGAGCAGCTTTGAGGTGCTGGCGGACGGCGGGGCGATTATCATCCGTGACGGCATTATGACCGAGCCGCTGGATCAGCGGCGGCGGGTGCGCTTTCTGGAGGCGGACGGGATGGCGGCGCTGGAGCGCTATGCCAAGGATTTTGCGGGACGGGTCATTCAATATGAGCGGATAGATGAACAAGAGGTGCTGATGCCGGTCAACGATGCCATGGAGTTTCTGTACACCTATACCTGGGGAGAAGAGGCCTATATCCATGAGGTTCAGGAGCAGTTCGGCTATTTTACTCCATCCCAGTATAAGACCTTCATTCAGCAGACCTTAGGCGGACAGGCGAAGCTTGAAGTTTTCCGCCATTATTTGCAGGAAGGCTATACGGACGCGCTGCGGGGCCGGGTAATGGTTATGGATGAGAGCGGACAAGAGGTGCCGCTGCCGGACAGTACGTGTTTTATTGTGATACGCAAGAAAGGGTAGGCTTAGCACAGCTTCCCATTGTATAGTTGGACAGCGGCGGTGTGCTTGGTTCAGCTCACAGATCAATGGATGCTTAGGATGCTTAACAGCGGGGCACCGATTAGATGGAATTTCTCCACTTCATGGTGCCCTGTTGAGCTGGTGCAGAGCTTTAGTTGGAATTTCTCCACTTCATTCAGCGAATTTTGGCCTGAAAGGGTTGTAATCGCCGAATTAAGTGGATTTTTTCCACCTATTTCTGATAACAGCGCTAATATGACGGAATTAGTGATCCTTTTTCCACTTGAATTGGCTGGGGCATTAGCGGTGCAGCGAATGGCCAGTTGGCTGTGTAATACATAAGATGGCTGTTTATGCCCAAGTTGGCTGTGATGGCTAGCTGGCTCTAAATAATCAGTTGGTATTCGCAAGTAAGTTGGCTGAGTATGCATCAGTTGGTTTATACACAAGTAAATTGGCTCTGCATGCATCGGTTGGTTTATACGTAAATTTGCTGTGTACGCTTAATTTGCTGTGTATGGAGCTTGGCTAGTTGGCTGCTATGCGTAAATTGCAAGGTAATGGTCCAGTTTTTCAAGCATTGCCGATTCTGCCGTGGGAACAATGTCCGGGCAGCTGAATTCCCTCGAACGTAATGTTTGCCCCGCAGGGGTCTTCAAGTCTATGGATACAGCTGCCCCTGTGCGGATACCTGACCCTGCCCCTTGCGGAACTCTGAAGGCGAGCATTTCATGGCCTTGCGGAACACCTTAATGAAATAGCTGACGTTGTCGAAGCCTACCTCCAGGGCGATGTCGGAGATTTTGCGTTCCGTTTGCTGCAGAAGATCTGCCGCCTGGCGGATACGGTAAGAGTTGATATAGTCGACCGGGGTTTTGCGGGTCATGGCTTTGAAGAAGCGGCAGAATTGCCCTTCACTCATCGGAATCAGCTCGGAGAGATCGCGGGTGCGGATCGGTTCCTGGTAGTTGTCCTGAATATAGAGAATGACCTTTTTGAGCCGGTTGATCTTGGTTGTATCGGCGCTCTCCGACTGGCTGCGGTTCACGGAACGGCCCTCGATGGCGATCTGCGAGAGCATGATAAGTAAAGTTCCCTTCATAAAGGCCTCAAATCCGGGCATTTTATTATCATATGCCTCCATCATACGCTCCAGATGGCGCAGCAGCTCAAGCTGCCAGGGAATATCGGGCGAAATATGCCGCGGGAAGCTCTGGCGTTTCTCCAAAAGCGGCAGAATCACAGTCTGCTGAATAGTGTCATATTGAGCGCTGGCCAGGAGATCAGGATGAAAGACCAGTGCGCAGAACCGGCAGGGACTGTCCTTCAAAGCATACGCGGCATGGATATCACCGGATTCGATGAACACAGCTTCCCCTGGACGAAGCGGAAAATAATCGGTATCCACCTGAAACATAATCTCGCCTTCCAGCAGCAGAAAGAACTCGGCTTCCTCATGCCAATGCGTATCCAGGACAGGGGTCCCGGCTGGAAGCTCGATCCAGTAAGCGGCGAGCGGAAACATCACATCGCCATGAACCCGGTCTTCTTTCAGCAGACGCTGCGAGGTACGGTCCATAATAAGCCTCCTTTTTGATGGAACATAAGAAAGTATAAGTTTCACACTATCCTCTGTCCTTATATTTCCCGCTGAAACGGATTCCGTCTTTTTATGGACGGCAAGGCCGTTTCTACTTGTAACATCAGAATAGTATTATAAATGAGCTATAATATATTAGTTTTGTCTAATTATTATCGTTATAATGCAACTATAAACACCAAATTGAAGGGTGGCAAGTACACACATGAAATTTACAGACGGCCTCTGGCTGGTTCGTGACGGAATTAACATCAACGGTGCGGTGCAAAACTATGTGGTAGAAAAAACCTCCGAGGGTTTGACTGCGGTTACACAGACAACTCCAATTACAGGACGCGCAGCAACACTGAACTCTACACTGCTGACTGTGAAATTCCATTCCCCGCTTCCGGGCGTGGTAGGCGTTAAAATTATTCATAATGATGGTGTGGTGGACCACGGTCCTGCTTTTGAGTTAACCAAGGGAACCGGCGATCATGTCCAAATTGAAGAAACCGAAACACAGACCGTGCTGATCAGCGGCGGGCTTCGTGTGGTGATCAACAAGGGCACTCACTGGTCCGTGGACTTTTACCGGGGCGACGAGCGTATTACCGGCAGCGGTTTCAAATCGATGGCCTACATTACAGACCAGGACGGCAACACGTTCATGCGTGAAGAGCTGGATCTCGGCGTAGGCGAATTCGTCTATGGTCTGGGCGAGCGCTTTACCGCTTTTGTCAAAAACGGACAGGTGGTAGACATCTGGAATAAAGACGGCGGCACCAGCTCCGAGCAGGCCTACAAGAACATTCCTTTTTACGTAACAAGCAAGGGCTACGGTGTATTTGTCAACCATCCTGAACTGGTTTCATATGAAATCGCTTCGGAAAAAGTGAAAAAAGCCCAATTCAGCGTAGCGGGCGAAAGCCTGGAGTACTTTGTAATCGAGGGACCTTCCATTAAGGAGGTCATTACCAAATATACATCCCTTACCGGCAAGCCTGCGCTGCCTCCGGCATGGACCTTCGGCCTGTGGCTTACGACTTCGTTCACTACCGATTACGATGAAGCGACTGTCAATTCCTTCGTAGAAGGCATGGCCGAACGGGATTTGCCGCTGCATGTCTTCCACTTCGACTGTTTCTGGATGCGTGAATACCAATGGACCGATTTTCAATGGGACCCTCGCGTATTCCCGGACCCGGTCGGCATGCTGAAGCGCCTGAAGGAAAAAGGCCTGAAAATCTGCGTGTGGATCAACTCTTATATCGGACAGCGTTCACCGCTGTTTGAAGAAGGCAAGAAAAACGGCTATTTGATCAAAAAAGCAAACGGCGACGTATACCAGACCGATCTGTGGCAGGCGGGCATGGGACTCGTGGATTTCACGAACCCTGCAGCTTGTGAATGGTATGCCGGCTACCTGCGTGATCTGGTGGACATGGGCGTAGACAGCTTCAAGACGGACTTCGGCGAACGGATTCCAACCGATGTGGTGTACTTTGACGGCTCCGACCCGCAGAAGATGCACAACTACTACACTCAGCTGTACAACAAGGTGGTCTTCGAAGTATTGGAAGAGAAGCTGGGCAAAAATGAAGCCGCCGTATTCGCACGCTCGGCAACGGCCGGCGGGCAGCAGTTCCCGGTTCACTGGGGCGGCGACTGCTATGCGGACTATGAGTCGATGGCAGAAAGCCTCCGCGGCGGCTTGTCACTTGGCCTGTCCGGCTTCGGCTTCTGGAGCCATGATATCGGCGGCTTCGAGAATACGGCTCCGGCGCATGTGTTCAAACGCTGGCTGGCGTTCGGCCTGCTCTCCAGCCACAGCCGCCTGCACGGCAGCACCTCGTACCGCGTGCCTTGGGCATACGATGACGAAGCCGTGGATGTTACCCGCTTCTTCACCAAGCTCAAATGCAGCCTGATGCCGTATCTGTATGATGTGGCCGGACAGGCACATGAGCAGGGCTGGGCTTCGATGCGTGCGATGGTTATGGAGTTCCCGGAAGATCCGACTTGCGAAATTCTGGACCGTCAATATATGCTGGGCGATTCCCTGCTGGTCGCTCCGATCTTCCAGGAGAACGGCGAAGTGAAGTATTATCTGCCGGCTGGCCGCTGGACCCACCTGCTTAGCGGTGAAACCGTACAAGGCGGATCATGGCGCAAGGAAACGTATGATTTCTTCAGCCTGCCGCTGTTCGTCCGCCAGAACTCGCTGCTGGCTACAGGCAGTGTAGATACCCGTCCGGATTATGATTTTGCCGACGGTGTGAAATTCGGCCTGTACTCGCTGGAAGACGGTGCGGTGACAACTGCAACCGTCCGCGATATCAAGGGCGCGCCTGAGCTGGCCGTAAAGGCTGAGCGTAAAGGCAGCACCATTTCCGTTACCGCCGAAGGCAGCGGCAAGGCATTCACCCTGGCTGTGAAGGACCTCGGCACGATTGCTTCCGTGGATGGAGCGGAACTGGCAGATGCCTCTACGGTAAGTGTAAAAGCGGGAGCTGCGTCTGTCTCGTTCACGATTACGCTGAACTAAGAATAAGCATTCTGCGGAATTTCTGAAATGAACAAAAACCTCTCTGTACGGCTGCTGCCTGCGAAGGCGTTCCTGCCGCCCTGAGAGGTTTTTTGCTGCGGAGGGACTTATTCTGACAGATAGCGGAAACTGCCTGAAAAGACGCAAACGCTCATCCCAAGATCAAAATTGTGTTATATATCGGCTGATTCGTATTAGTGTTATGCCGATAATGTCCGTATACTGTGATTGTTTACAGATCCGAATGAAAGAAGGAGCTACTTCACGATGCACAGTCAAGAGAACCAAGCCGGGGTGTTCAGCCAGTCTGAGTACACCTCGGCTATGGCGCTGTCCACAGCCGCCAATTATATTATGAACTGGGCGGAGCCCTTTACCCACACCTACCGGACGTACATCCGTCTGCGGGAGAATGGAAGACTAGCCCTGAAATTCTGGCACAGCAATGCGGTGGATTCCACCTGGGATATGGGGCTTGAATCGAGAGGGAGCGAGCCGGGAGGGAAATGGAGCATTGAGGCGGCCTATATTGCCGACGGAGGGCTTGAGCCGGATGGTACAGTCATACCGGGCACCCAGGTGCCAGTGACCTTCTCGGATGAAGCAGAGAAGCAAGTGGCTCCCGGGGAAAGCTTTTGGAGTGATGAAGCGGTGCTTGACCTGCCGGAGGGACACTATCTGGCTTTTACCTGGACGCTTAGAACGGCTGCTCCCGGCAAAAGCTTCCCTTACAATGTGGAGGGGATGCTCGTCACTGCTTACGACACTCCCGGGAATCACGCCGGTCAGGAATCGAACGCTGCCTTCAGCGAATCGGACAAGCTCCTGGTGCTGCCAAGCTATATCGGGTATAAGAAAAAAGTGCACAAAAAGCTCGTATTCCTGGGAGATTCGATTACACAAGGGGTACGGACTGCAAAGGATGGGTACTCCTACTGGGCGGCGCGGATTGCCGAAGGGCTTGGAACCGGGTATGGACTATGGAACCTTGGATCAGGGTGGGGGAGAGCCTATGATGCGGCCACTGACGGCGCTTGGCTGAACAAGGCCAAGCAGGGCGATGAAGTGCTGATTGTGCTGGGTGTGAACGATCTCGATATCGGCAAGCGCTCGGCAGCAGAGCTTCTTGCCGATCTCTCGCATATCGTTTCTCTGATCAAAGAGGCTAACCCCGAAGCAGGAATCATTCTTGGCACCGTGCCGCCATTTAACTTCGAAGGCGAGCGGGAAGAGGCTTGGAGAAGGGTGAATGCGCAGATTCTTACGGCTCCGCCTGCGGGGGTTAACCGCGTATTTAATATCGCGGCCGTACTGTCCATGCCGGCTCCATTGGACCATAGAGTCCGCGCGGAGTATATGAGCAATACGGACGACCCGCATCCGAACGGCACCGCCGGCAGGGCGGTGGCGGACGCTTTTCTGGAATGGTACCGGGAAACCGTCGGTTAAATAAGGCTAAACGGTTTGGTATCTAATGAACACCCAAAGCACACTAGGCATACTATGTAGTACTTTTAACAGGAAGGTAGTGCTTACCATGGGTATCCAAATGGCCTCACAGCAAAAAGTGCTGTATCAAGCTGACAATAATTATGTCCAGAACCTGACATCGGTTAGAAAACACTTGCACAGTATATGCAGACAACATGCCAATCAGTTTGTTCGGGTGCAAACGTTAGACGGTCAAGTAGTCACAGGAAGAATTTTAGGATGCGATAGAGGGTTGTTTTATCTGGGAGTAAAGAATTATGGAGGACAACGGTCTTTTTTCGGAAGCAGCAGTGATGAAGCGATTTTAACCCTTGTGCTTTATGAATTACTTGTAATTACTTTATTGTACACTTAATAATCGAATGAGAACCTACACGATTGTAGGCTCTCATTTTTTTTGGCTTATGGCGGATTAAAATGTTTTAAGGATGATCACCAACAGAATATACAGTACCAAGATTGTAGTAGTGGAAGTAACAAGTCCTCCAATATTTCCGCAACCGCTCATTGCATAACCTCCCTCGCATAATTATCTTACAGACCCATGATATGCACCTTCCTCAATTCCTGTATGGACGATTGACCAGATGACAACAGATGAATGTTCAAAGTTACGGACTGTTGTGTGCGGGCAAGCATCCCCTCCATAAATCAGAGGGTGATCCGGGTTCTGTAGTCTTTGGGCGAGAGGCCTACCTGTTTTTTGAATACCTTGCTGAAGTATTTGACATCGTGAAATCCGACCATCTCCGAAATCTGCGACAGCTTCAGGTTGGGGTTCTGCAGCAGCAGCTTAGCCTTTTCAATTCTGACACTGCCGATATAATCGGAGAAATTAATGCCGTATTCCTGCTTGAATTTGCGGGAGATGTATTCACGGCTGACGTAGAATTTGCCGGCCACTTCTTGCAGCGACAAGTCGGATGGATAGTTCTGTTCAATGTATTTCACAATTTCCGTCATCGGGTTGCGCTCCTTCACCGCTCTGGCTGTAAGCTCCTGAGAAAGGCGCTGCAGCACAGCAAAGGACCAGTCACGCCAGGCGAACAAGGAGAAGGAATAGCCGCTCGGCAGGGGAGCCGGGTTCAGGCTGTCCGCCCGCTCAAGCTCTGCCAGAGCGCTGTCTGCTTGTCCGCCGAGGGCTTCCCGGACCAGCCGGGAACGGAACAGCAGGGCATCGGCCTTCCAGGAATTCAGCATCTCGGGGGTAACAACACCCCGGCGGCTCAGCTCCTGAGTCCAGTGCCGGGCGGCGGCTGACAGCACCTCCGGGTTGCCGCTGATCACTGCCATTCTCCATTCCTCCTGCACGTCGGCAAAGATAATCGGAGGTTCACTTCCGGTAACTACAGTTTTGGAGGAGGAGGAGGAGGAGGGGAAATGGCAGTAGTCCTCATGTCTTAACAGATTCCGCCGGAGCAAGGCCTCGGCGGCTTCTGTGCGTTCAGCCGGCAGCCCCCCCGGCAGGGCTCCCACGGAGCTGATGCCAAAATGCATCCGGAACTGCAGAGTCATGTAAATGCCCTGGTTAATCCGGTTGATCAGCTCGGCTACAGATTCCTGGACATCCCACAGGATAATAGCGATTTCCGGCGGTCCTCCCCAATACCGGAAGGCTATCCCCTTGCCCTGCAGGTGCAGAAATTCATTGCAGATGTTGACGATGGCGTAATACAGCAGCTCGCTGTCGCCTCCGAACCGTTTGATCAGCGGGTTGTTGCCGGGATCAGTCTGCACTAGAATCAGCCGTGAGACTGTGGCGGTATGCGGGATTATCCCGTCGTCCCACAGCCTGCGCAGTGAAGCTTCCGCATTGATCGGATCATCGATCAGCGCCGACAGCAGCTTTTCCCCGTAAATGGGTCTGATTTCATTCAGGCGGATACTCTGCCTCTGCCGGTGGCTGCGTTCTTCTTCCTCCGACCGCCAGGCGGTCACGGCCTTGGCTACTGCGTTATTGATCATTTCCGGCTCAATGGGCTTCAGTATATAGTCAATGCCGCCATGGCGGACAGTCTGGCGGACAAAGTCAAAATCATTATGGCCGCTGACCACAATAAATTTGGTGTTGCCGGCGAATTCATTGACCCAGGACATCAGCTCGATCCCGTTGCCCGATTCCATCAACATATCCATGATGACCAGGGCAGGTTTCTCCTTGCGGATCAGCTCGATGGCTTCATTGCCGTTTCCGGCCTCCAGAATTTCCCTGATCTGATGGGCATCCCAGTCGACCAGAAGTCTGACCGCCTTCCGGACTCTGGCTTCGTCGTCTACAATCAGCGCCTTCATATGGCTTCACTCTCCACTACAATATCAATTTCCAGCCGGACGATGACTCCGCCGGCCTTATCATTGTCCACAGTCAGCATAGCGCTGTCCCCGCAGACCAGCCGCAGCCGGGCCAGCACGTTAGGCAGGCCGATCCGGGCCCCGGGAGCATCCCGCTTGCTGTCTTTGCTGTCCATCACTTTCAGCGTGTCTATATCCAGCCTGCCGGGATGCAGAAGCTCTTCCCGGAGGGCTTCCAGCTTCGCTGCGGGAATGGAGCTGCCGTTGTTCCGGATGGCAATCTCCATCCGCCCGGAGGCGAGCCGGGCCGCCTTAATTTCAATTAGGCCGTCGGTGCGGGCGAGATTGAAGCCATGCTTGAAGTAATTCTCCACGATGGGCTGGAGGATCATTTTGGGCATCAGCGCCTTCAGCAGCGATTCTTCCATATCGTAGCGGAAAGTGAACTTATTTTCAAAACGTTCCTTTTGCAGCTCGACATAGGCTTTGACATGGTCCAGCTCATCTTGTACCGTAACGATCTTTTCATCATTGTACATGCTGTAGCGCATCATCTTAGCCAGCGCGGAGAGCAGGGCATAAATCTGCGGCACCTTAAGCTCCAAAGCGAGGGTACCGATAATCTGCAGCGTATTGTTCAGAAAATGAGGATTGATCTGCGATTGCAGCGCCCTCAGCTCATTGGTTTTATTCGACAGCTCCAGCCGGTACTCCCGCAGAATCAGATTGTTGATTGTATCCATCATGCTGCGGAAGCGCTCGGTGACGAGGCCGATTTCATCCTTGCCGGCAGGCCGGATATCAATCTCAAGATTACCGGTCTGCACTTGATTCATGTACCGGGTCAGCTGCTTAATGGGAGCAGTGATCCGGAAGGAAATGAGAATCGTCAACGCAATGATCATCAACATCAGCACCACCAGCAGCAGAATATTGATTCTGGCGGCTTCTTTGGCTTCGCGGAACAGGTAGGAGACCGGAATCTGCTTCACCAGCGTCCAGTTCAGTCCGGGACTATCAATCTTCTGATAGATAAACACGGCACCGTCTTTTTCAAAATACCCCTGGGAGAGGCCGTTTCCCGCGATTGGCTTGTTATACCAGGAGGCGTTCAGCGGCTTGCCGAGGTCTGCTTCATCATGGCTGTAGACGATAGTGCCGCTGTCATCCACCAGATAGATATTTTCCTTATCCTGCTCGTACAGCTGATTCATGATATCTGTAAAAGCAGTCAGCTTCACATCAATGGAAAGGTAGCCCAGCGCCTCGGTGGAAGGAATCCGCTCAATCCTTCTGTGCAGGGTGAATACCGGCTCGGGCGTCAGCTGCGGGATCGGTGAATTCAGCCCGTAGGTGTTGCTGATATGGGTGCTCTGGATGGATAAGGGATAGGCATCCGTGATCCTGGAGTCACTGTAGGGAGGGATTCCCTGCCAGCGCTTTGGCGTGGCGTTATGGGATAAGAGCGTCGCTTTGCTGTCCTTAACGCGGTATAGATAGACCTGAAAGATGTCAGGCATGGAGGTCAAGATATAATTCAGCGAAGAATAAATGCGGATGCCCGCCGACATATCGTCATAGCCCGCTTCAAGCTGCCGGTAAAAGTCCGAATCCGAGTAGATCGTCAGGGACAGCCGGTTTACATCCTGAATGAAGCTGCTGATATTTTTGGAGCCTTGGTATAGGAGATTCGTATTCTCATCCACCGCCCGGGTCCGCAGAGACTTCGTCGTGTAGGAATAGCTGATAAACATCGTAGCTATAATACAAACTAGAGTTGGAAGGAGTAAAAAAACAATCAGTTTCGTGCGGATACTGTTCCATTTCATCGATTCTTGTCACATCCGATCAATATTTTACACCTGAAAGATCACCTGAGTAGGTGTAAGAGACCCTTCAAAAAACAGATAATATGTTTAGATCATAAACAAGTAAGTGAGTAAAAGAAAGGGGGACGGGTGAATGCGCGGTTCAAAGTTGTCCCAATTAGGCCAACAGACTTTTTTCGTCGGTCCGGCATTATTGTTTTTCACCCTGATTACGATTATTCCATTTCTGATGGGGATGTATTATTCCTTCACGGACTGGAATGGTGTATCGGGGAACGTAAGCTGGGTTGGCGCTGATAACTTTACAGCGATATTTACAAACGATCCGGATTTCTGGTCATCCTTCTGGTTCACCGTGAGATTTACTGTGCTGGGAGTAGTTTTGACCAATATAGTAGGCTTTTTTCTGGCCTATTTTCTGACAAAACCATTAAAAACACGCAATATGCTCCGTACCATTTTTTTCATGCCGAATGTGATCGGGGGATTGCTGCTTGGGTTTATATGGCAGTTCATTTTCATCAAGGGTTTCGCCACGATGGGCGATATCACCGGCTGGTCCTTCTTTAATCTTCCCTGGCTCGGGGATGCAACCACCGGTTTCTGGGCGATTGTCATGGTTTTTGTCTGGCAGTCTTCGGGTTATCTGATGGTGATCTACATCGCTTCACTCAGCAATGTCTCCAAAGAGGTGCTGGAAGCTGCTGAGATTGACGGGGCTTCCCGCATGCAGGTGCTCCGCAGCATTATTGTTCCTTTGATTATGCCTGCGGTGACGATTGGTTTGTTCCTGGCCATTTCCTGGTCCTTCAAAATGTTCGACCTGAACCTGTCCCTGACGAAAGGCGGACCGTTCAAATCCACGGAATCTGTGGCCATGAATATTTACAATGAAGCCTTCCTGAACAACCGTTACGGGCTGGGTACGGCTAAAGCGCTGCTCTTCTTCCTGATTGTAGCGATTATCACCGTCATTCAGGTTCGTGTGACGAAGAGCAAGGAGGTAGAAGCATAATGAAAGCAAAGTCTAAAGGCAGATGGAACATCGGAATTGAAGTGCTTATGATCCTGCTGGCCTTGCTGTTTCTTTCTCCTTTCTATTTCCTGCTGGCGAACTCGGTGAAATCCTTTGGTGAGATTCTAAGCAATGCGGCAAGCTGGCCGCAGGAATTCATGTGGTCCAACTACTCGAATGCCTGGAAGCTAGCCCGCTTCTCCGAAGCGTTCCGCAATTCACTGATTGTAACTATAATCTCTGTAGTTCTGATCTCGCTGTTCAGCGCAATGGCTGCTTACCGGATGGTCCGCGCCAACACACGGTTCAATCAAATTCTGCTGCTGCTGTTCGTTGCGGCGATGGTGGTTCCCTTTCAGACCATTATGATTCCGATCCTGAAAGTCGTTAATATACTCGGGGTCAATAACTCCTTTGCGGGTCTGATCATCTCCAATCTGGGGTTAAGTATTCCGATGGCGATCTTCCTGTTCCACGGCTTCATCAAGTCGGTGCCTCTTGAGATAGAAGAGGCTGCAACGGTCGACGGCTGTAATCCGATCTCGGCATTCTTCCGGATCGTGCTTCCTCTGTTGAAGCCGATGCTGATGACGATCATCGTCTTGAACGCACTGGGCATCTGGAACGATTATCTGCTCCCGTCGCTGATTCTTCAGGCGCCCGGGCTGCGCACCATTCCGCTGGCTACCTTCTCGTTCTTCGGGCAATATACGAAGCAATGGGATATGGCGCTTCCGGCACTGACCCTTGGGGTTGCTCCAATCGTCATTTTCTATCTGTTCATGCAGCGTTACATTGTTGAGGGAATAGCGGCAGGCTCGGTGAAGGGTTAATTCCCCGGGCCCCCGTTCCAAATATAACAGCAGTTAATTTATTCAAGGGGGAAATTAGAAATGATGAAGAAACGTTCTGCATTGATGCTGTCATCTGTAATGCTCATGTCAGTCATGCTTGCGGCATGCGGCGGAAATTCCAATAATACCGCATCTAATAATGCATCAAATGGAAGCGCTGGCAACACTTCCGGCGCAGTGAAAACGGTTAAAATCTTTCAGTTCAAAACGGAAATCGTTGAAGGCCTGAATGAACTGAAGGTCGAATTCGAAAAAGAGCATCCGAGCATCAAGCTGGATATTCAAACCGTCGGCGGCGGTGCGGACTATGCAGCAGCCCTGAAGACCAAGTTTGCTTCCGGGGATGCGCCAGATATTTTCTCCAACGGCGGATATGCCGAAATGGACCTGTGGGGAGACAAGCTGGAAGACCTGTCGGACCAGCCTTGGGTGAAGGATCTGATCCCTTTGGCGGCAGAGCCAATGACTAAAGACGGCAAAACCTACGGTATGCCAATGAACCTTGAAGGGATCGGCTATGTGTACAACAAAGACCTGTTCACCAAAGCCGGTATCACCGAAACTCCAAAGACCATCACCGAGCTTGAAGAAGCCGCTAAAAAGCTGCAGGCTATCGATGTCACACCTTTCGGCAACGCTTATCAGGAATGGTGGCTGCTGGGCAACCAGGGCATCAGCGTAGCCTTTGCACAGCAGGATAATGTAGATGAGTTCATCAAAGGCCTCAATGGGGGCACTGCAAGTATCGTAGGCAACCCGGTATTCAAGGACTGGAGCAACCTGCTTAATTTGACCGTGAAATACGGCCAGAAAAATCCTCTGACTACCGATGCCAACACTCACCTGGCGATGTTCGCCAAGGGCGAAACGGCCATGATGCAGGAAGGCAACTGGGCCCAGACACTTGTGGACAACATTACGCCTAACATGAACATCGGCATGTTCCCTATGCCAATCAATGATGACCCAGCAAAAAACGACAAGATGACTGTAGGGATTCCTGCCAACCTGGTTGTAAATAAAGATTCCGGCTCCAAAGAAGAAGCCAAAACATTCTTGAACTGGCTCGTCACTTCCGATATGGGTAAAGAATATATCACTAAAAAATGGAAATTTATCCCTGCATTGAAAACCATTGAAGCTACTCCAGAGGATATCGGGGCACTCGGTTCTGATGTATGGAAATACGTTCAGGACGGTAAAGTATATGGTCTGCAATCCTCCAAATTCCCTGATGGTGTAACCCAGGAGTTTGCCAGCGTAATTCAAGAGCTGATTGCCGGTAAAACGGACGAAGCCGGTTGGGAAAAAGGCATGCAGGCAGCTTGGGATAAGCTGAAGAAATAATCATAGCGGTTTACACTATGTTATAGAGTCCAATAGGACCATACTTGATTTGGAAAAGTGGATTTGCAAAGGGACGTCTCCTGGCTCAGGCGGAAGGATGACGTCTCTTTTTCATCATCCGGGAGATAAAGGGGAGCAGCACGGCTTGCGGATTATCCTTCAGCCCTGCAGCCTGCTTCTTCTGGGGGCCTTGAAGCTCATCACGGTGAAGCAGATCCAGCAGATCATATACGCTTTTGACTTCGCTGGTATTGATAACCTTTTCCCTGCCGTCCGGGTCCCCGGGCACCTTGAAACACCAATTTTTGTTCTCCATTACTCCCACTCCTTATGAAGTTTTGATAACCTCTTCTTACTTGAGTCCACTTTGCAAACGAACTTCGGATGCGTATACTTAAGTTCATTTTGTCTCTGTTTTCATCATAATCCGTGAAGCGGATCATGTATAATGAAGAGAAATGATGGACGACATCACTGCGGCTGATGGCTGATCCGGGGGGAGAGAGACGGACTATGGATATTGGTCTTCTTAAGGTGTTTCAGGCAGTGGCTGAAGAAGGCAGCATCTCCAAAGCGGCCCAACGCTTGAACTATGTGCAGTCCAATGTAACGGCAAGAATTCAGCAACTGGAGCAGGAGCTGAAAACTCCGCTCTTTTACCGGCACAGCCGGGGCATCACGTTGACTTCAGCCGGACAGACGCTCATGGAATACACACTCAAAATATTTAATCTTCTGGAGGAAGCGGCACAGGCGGTTCTGGATTCGCCGGTTCCGAAGGGCTCGATCACGGTTGGCTCGGATACGACGGCTGCCGTGCGGCTGCCTGCCATCCTGTCTGCCTACCGCGGGTGTTACCCTGACGTCGAGGTTCAGCTGCAGATCGGACGAAACAATGATCTCATCGATGCCGTCCTGCAATATGCTGTGAACGGAGCTTTCGTAGACGGGCCGGTCGAGCATCCGGAAATTATTCAGGAGCTGGTCATCAATGAGAAGCTTGGACTTATCGTTCCTGATGCAATAGACTATCAGGGCCTTCAGTCGGTCCATGACAAGACGCTGCTGATTCTGAATGCGAACTGCATTTACCGCACCAGGCTGGAAGAGTGGCTCGGAGACGAGGGCTGCCGGCTGGGGAAGGTAATGGAATTCGGGACCATGGAAGGGTTGCTGGGATGCGTAAAAGCGGGGATTGGGTATGCGGTTCTGCCCGTATCTTATTTTAACCGGATGAATGTAACAGAGGGAATCCGCTGCTATCCTTTTCCGGAGAGGTATGCGGAGGTTCCGACAGTGTTTATCCGTCGGCGTGACCTGTATATGACCAGCGCCTTCCGGGAATTCATAGAAGAGCTGAAAATGCGCCTGCCGGAAGCTGTGTGCGGAGCGGATAGCCCTGCGGCAGAAACCGGCGGAGCCGTAAAGTAACAGGAAGTGACCCGGTACTTGGTCCATGGAGTCAAAGTACATCAGCTGGGGTGTTACTACCAGGAACTAACGGGTATAATGGGTAAAAGGAGATGATTTCCATGTCTGACTTTTTTAATGCTGGACCTAACGTACCCAGTCCGGACCCCGGTGCCCACAAAGCCAAGCATGATGCCGACGCGCGTAATTATCATCAAAAGGGCATAACGGGCTTCTGGAGGCAGACTACCGATCTGGTGATAGCGGTGGCTGTGCTCGCGGTTATCGTGGGCCTGTGCATCTGGATCTTTTAACGAATTTACCTCATGGTCTTATGCAGGATTTATCCGAAGAACACAAGCAGCGGCACCCCGGCTGGTTCAGCCCCGGGTGCCGCTGCTTGTGTTCTGAGTCTCTTCCGGAATGGCACTATATAGATTGAAACTCATGAACAGAGCTAGTCATCCTTAGCGGGAAAAAGGCTCACTCAACAAACTCATTCGGCTCATGAAGGGTCTATGTTGGAAAAAGTACCACTAATTCAGCTGAAAGCGGCCGTATGGGGTGAATAGGCATGAATTAGATGTACAAATTCCCACTAAAACCTTCTGCAGCCAAAATTTTAGCGATTTAGTTTTACTTTTTCCACTTAGCATCAGTTCCATATGAGCCTCACTCACGTTCCCCAAGCTACTTTCCAGTTCTCCAACTCATATAGAGAATCAATGCAGCCGCCGGAATTGATCCGGCGTGGTTCCGGACTGCTTGCGGAAGGTGGCCACGAAGTGGCTGACATCGCGGAAGCCGACCTGCTGCGAAATGGCTTTTACGGTTAGATCGGGCTGGCTGACCAGCAGCTCCTTGCTCTTGCGGATACGCAGGCGGACGAAGTAGGCATATGGAGAAAGGCCGAAGGTCTGCAGAAACAGGCTGTTAAGGTAGCGGCCTGACACATCAAGCTGCAAAGCCAGGTCATGCAGGCCGATATCAGGATCGCCATAATGGCTATCCATCCATTTCAGCAATGGCTGCACCTTGTCCACATTGCGGGAAATGGAGGTATTGTTGTGCAGGTGTCCATATTTGCTGAGCGTCAGGAGGAACCGGTAGGCATCGGTAGAAGCACCAAGGCTGAACATATCCTCGGCGGCATCGTGCCGGTCGAGCATTTCCTTCAGCATCAAAGGCAACGGAGCCTCGCTCTCCCAGCGGTAAAAGGAGTTGGCATTCATGCCGAGCGAATCCAGAATCTGCCGGGCAGAGCTTCCCCCGAAGGTCAGATAATAGGTGCACCACGGTTCAGGGGACAGCGCTTCGTATCTGTGGGTGGTCCCCGGGAGCAGGAGTACGCCGCTGCCTTCGGCGAGCGTAAGCTTTTTATTCTCGAAATGGATAATTCCCTCACCCTGTGAGGTCTGGAGCCAATGATAGGCATGGTACCCCTCAGGGCGGGATACCTTCTCCTGGTCGGGGTTGTAGCCCATGCTGTCGAGTGTAATCGGCAGGTGGTATCCGCCTTCTTGGCCGAACACAATTCTGCGGGGGGCTGTCACGGGCAAATGTATCCTCTCCTGTTGTTCCATATTATTATATGAGTTGGTGGTAATTTTATATTTAAAGGGAAACGTAGAGCGTTTACAATAAGAATATACTTATACTATAAAGGATGTGCGATACGTGATCAACGATAAATTGCCGAAGATTTGGTACGGCGGAGATTACAATCCCGAGCAGTGGGACGCCCCGGTATGGGCAGAGGATGAACGGATGTTCAAGCTGGCGGGCATTGATGTCGCTACGATTAATGTATTCTCATGGGCGCTGATTCAGCCTTCGGAGGATACCTATGATTTCTCCGGCCTGGATGAATTGATGGACCGCTTATATAACAATGGAACCTATGTCTGCCTGGCTACAAGCACAGGGGCCCACCCGGCCTGGATGGCCCACCGCTACCCGGAAGTGACCCGGGTCGATGTCCAGGGCAGAAAACGCAAATTCGGCGGACGCCATAACTCCAATCCGAACAGTCCGGTTTACCGCAAATTCGCTGCCAAGCTGGCGGGCAAGCTGGCTGAGCGCTATAAGGACCATCCGGGGCTGGTGGCCTGGCATATTTCTAATGAATATGGCGGCTACGATTATTCCGAACAGTCTGAAGCAGCTTTCCGGGTCTGGCTGAAGAACCGTTACGGCTCGCTGGATGCCCTCAATAAAGCCTGGAACACCCGTTTCTGGGGACACACCTTCTATGATTGGGAAGAAATTGTTGTGCCAAACGAGTTAAGTGAGGAATGGAACGGCAACCGGACCAACTTCCAGGGAATCTCCCTTGATTACCGCAGATTTATGTCACATAGCCTGCTGGAATGCTACAAGCTGGAATATAACGCCATCAAGGAGCACAGCACAAATGTTCCGGTGACAACTAACCTGATGGGCTTCTACCCTGAGCTGGATTATTTCGAGTGGGCGAAGCATATGGATGTTGTCTCATGGGATAACTATCCTTCCCTGGATACACCGGTCAGCCATACGGCCATGACGCATGACCTGATGCGCGGTCTGAAGAACGGCCAGCCGTTTATGCTGATGGAGCAAACGCCGAGCCAGCAGAACTGGCAGCCGTACAACTCGCTGAAGCGTCCAGGCGTAATGCGCCTGTGGAGCTATCAGGCGGTAGCGCGGGGCGCGGACACGGTGCTGTTCTTCCAGCTCCGCCGTTCCATCGGCGCCTGCGAGAAGTATCATGGTGCCGTCATTGAGCATGTGGGACATGAGCATACGCGCGTCTTCCGTGAATGTGCCGAGCTTGGCAGAGAGCTGGAGCTGCTGGGCGATCAACTGCTGGATGCGCGCAGTGCAGCGCAGATCGGCATTATCTATGACTGGGAAAACCGCTGGGCGCTTGATCTGTCAAGCGGACCTTCCGTAGCGCTGGATTATGTGAACGAAGTGCATAAATATTACGACGCGCTGTATCAGCAGAATATCGAAGCCGATATGATCGGAGTCGAAGAAGACCTCTCCAAGTACAAGATTGTTATCGCTCCGGTGCTGTATATGATCAAGCCGGGATTTGCCGAGAAGGTCGAAGCCTTCGTGAAGGCGGGCGGCACATTCGTTACGACTTATTTCAGCGGCATCGTGAACGAAAATGATCTGGTTACCGTCGGGGGCTACCCGGGCGAGCTGCGCAAGGTGCTCGGCATTTGGGCTGAGGAAATCGACGCCCTGCTGCCGGGAATGAGCAATGAAATCGTAATGAGCAAAGAGTGGGGCGCGCTGAACCGCACTTATCCGTGCGATCTGCTGTGCGATCTGATTCACGCGGAAAGCGCGGAAGTGCTGGCTGAATATGGCGCTGATTTCTACAAAGGTATGCCGGCTCTAACCGTGAACCGTTTTGGCGAGGGCAAGGCTTACTACGTGGCAACCAGTCCGGATGCGGCGTTCCTGCAAGGGTTCCTGTGGAACCTGTGTGCAGAGAAGGAGATTCAGCCGCTGGTCAGCGCACCGGAAGGCATCGAATCCGTACAGCGCGTTAAGGACGGTGTATCCTATCTGTTCCTGCTGAACCATAAGGAAGGCGAACTCAGTGCGGATATCGGCTCCGCTGAACGCACCGATCTGCTGACCGGCAAGACCTTCAGCGGCACGGCCGTTGTTCCGGGGCGGGGCGTGCTGATTTTGTCAGACAAGAACTAAGATTAGTTTGGAAGAATAAAGAGCAGTTCCGCAGAGATGGGTTTAAGAAGGACGATGTCCCAAGCTTTAGGCTTGGAGCATCGTCCTTTTTTTGCGCTGAAACTCACTTACTTGCACTCTTATGATTTCCGTCTATTGCTGCAGGAAGGTGAAATGGAATTAGTTCACTTAAATGAACGTAAAAGCTTTCAGCAGAAGGAATAGTGGGGAAAAGTAGATTTAATTGGTTGCCGAGAAGCGGGATGAGAAAGAATGAAGTTCACTTTTTCCAACTTGGGCTTGCCGCGTGCAGCTAATGAGGCCCTCCAGGCTCAAAACCGAAATCTAAACTGGTAGTGTGGTCAGTGAAGGGCGAAGTTGGAATTTACATCGATATAATTGCGTATCCGATAGACACGTATTATTACGCGTGCTAAAATAGTGGGTATAAAGAAGAACAACGGTTCCGTATACTAAAAAAGGAGACCCCGCCGCGCCAACGGCAAAGTCTCCTTAGGACCAGTAAGGCTGTGGATCACCACGGCGCGCACGAACAAAATTGCTAGTTCAAGCGAAACCCACCGTTAGGGTGCCAACCTATTTCGCGGTGGGTTTTCGCTTGTTCCGAAGTTTCCGACGCAGTATACGATAGAGCTTCCGTACAGAATCCGCTCACACTACCATTCATTCAACCCCAGAACAAGAAAATTGTTTGAAAGACAAAGAATGTTCGATCTTTGCTTTTGCGAACTTCGTTAATTAGTTGGCGATGAGTGACGGTTCAGGAGAGAGGCAGCACATGACAACTTTACTGGTAACAGGCTACCGTGCGCATGAGCTCGGGATTTTTGACAGCAAACATCAGGGGATTCCTTATATTAAAAAAGCGCTAATGAACAGATTGATCCCGCTCGTCGAGGAGGGGGTAGACTGGATCATTACACCCGGCCAATACGGCGTGGATCTGTGGGCCTGTGAAGTGGTGCTTGAGCTGAAGCAGCAGTATCCCGGGCTGAAGCTGGGCATTATCACCGCACACGCTTCGCCGGAGGAAAAGTGGAAGGAGGACAAGCAGAACGAATACCGGCGGATTATTGCCGGGGCCGATTATTGTGGGGCGGTCAGCAATGCCCCGTATGACGGCAGCTGGCAGTTCCGGGCCAGAGATGACCTGTTGTTCCGCAAAAGCGATGCGATTCTGCTGTTCTACGATGAAGATGCCGCCGAGGGTAGTCCGAAATTCTTCAAGGAGCGTGCATTGAAGCTTAATGCAGAAGGAGACTATGGCCTCTATCTGATGCATGCCGAGGAGATTCAGAATATTGCTGATGAAGAGAGCCAGCAAGGCTATGAATAAGGAGGACAACCAATGGGTTCTGTGAATAGCGACGAGGATATTTGTTATGTCATTATGTTAAGCCCAACCCCGCAGGACCGGAGGGATATGGATATTATCCGGGCGCATGTCAAGCATTTGCAAGAGCTTGAGCGCAGCGGACAGCTTGTTATGTGCGGACCCTTCAGCGACAGTCCGGGAGGCATGGTCATCATCCGTGCGGAATCCCGTGAAGAAGCAGAGCAGATCGCGCAGCGTGATCCGTACATTCTTACGGGAATCCGCAGCTATGAGCTGCGCACCTGGGGACTATCGCATGCAGGGAACCGGCACATGGGCATCGCAGAAGAATAGAAGAGGCAGCTCTTCCCGCAGAAACGATACCGTCTCTATAGGGACGTTGCCGTTTCTATTAATATGTTTTGGAGGAAGCCAAGCTTACCCCTAATTTAATTGTATAGGAAACTATGATTACTTCCACATGTGATAAAAATATGCTTAAAGTTGTAGAATAAATACTTCGGACGAATTTGTAACGAGCAATGGCAGAAATACCGTTGTTGGAGTGCCGAAGGCCGAGTTCTGAGGGTAGCCGGTCTAAATATCCTAATTTCAACTAGCATTTACTTTACTGGTTTCTTTGCAGGGGCTAGTTGGAAAAAGGGACTTTATTTTTCCGAAAATCAAGAAATTCTGAGATTTAGATGGAAAAAGTAAACTTAATTGGGCTATATTTCTTGTACAATGGCGAAATAGGCTGAATTAGTGTCCCTTTTTCCACTTCATCTGCCCGAGGATAGGGTACTCCGGCAAATTAGTTAACCTTTTTCCACTTAAAGAGTTGCCGTAGAATTCATGGGGAATCGTTCTCCAGGTAACGCTAGAACCAAGACGGCTGCACTGTCCCGTGGAGGACGGCACAGCCGTTTTGTTATATAAAGCTTCGCAGGGAAGGTGCTTTGCGGACCTTGTAATTCTGCTCATAGGCATATGCCAGCCGGATCAGCACCGGCTCCTGATAGGCCCGGGCAGAAAAGGTTACGCCAAAGGGAGCGCCGGCGGAGGTGTAGCCGGCAGGTACGACGATGGACGGGTAACCTGCCCTTGAGGTAATCCGCGCGCCGAAATCAGCCGGAAACAGCAGTGCGTCAAGCTGATGCTCCTTCATGGCGGCATCGATTCCGAGCTCCTTGCAGAGCCGGAGATCCGTTGCCCGGTCGCGCAGATACTGCGGCTCGGTGAACGTCCCGGAGGAGGTATATTGGGCATCCAGCAGCGTGGATTGTCCGTATCTCAGCGTCTCCATAGGATGGGCATGATTGAAATCGATGATATCCTTCAGCGTACGCATCGGGGCTCCCGGGCCGAGACGGGACAGATAGGCATTCAGTGAGGTTTTGAATTCATTCAGCACAACGGAAGAGTACTTGATTTCCCTCGCTGTCCGGATATCTGCGGGATCAATGATGGTGGCGCCAAGCCTGCGCATCCGCTCCACGGAGGCATTGAACAGCGCCAGCTGCCCGTCTGTCAGCTCCTCAAAATAATAATCCCGCGGAATGCCGATCCGCGCGCCCTGCAGCCCGTTCGGATCGAGGAAAGCCGTATAATCCTCATGAAGACGGCCAACGCTTGTGCCCATGGCGGCGTCGCTGTCATCCTTGCCCAGCATCGCGTTCAGCAGCAGAACAGCATCGCGGACTGTGCGCGCCATGGGACCGGCGGTGTCCTGTGTGTTCGAGAGCGGCAGTATACCGGAACGGCTCAGCATACCTACAGTCGGCTTGATGCCGATGACCGAGCCGAGATTCCCGGGATTCAGAATCGACCCGGAGGTTTCTGTGCCTACGGACACTGTGCAGAAATTGCAGGCCACAGCTACTGCGGAACCGGCGCTGGAGCCGCCCGTTGGAGTGGATATGTTGTAGGGGTTTAGCACCTGTCCGCCGCGTGAACTGTACCCGGAAGGCATGCCATTTGTCATGAAATTGGCGAATTCCGTCATGTTATGTTGGCTTTGCCCATAATGACCGCCCCGGCTTCTCGCAGCCTGGTGACAATAAAGGCATCTTCCCCGGCAAAAGAATCCGCCAAAGCCAGCGAGCCTGCGCTGGTGTGCATTTTATCGCCTGTGTTGATATTGTCTTTGAGCAAGACCGGTATACCGTGCAGCGGCCCGCGGGGTCCCAGCAGGGAGCGTTCCACATCCAGAGCTTCGGCGATGAAAAGGGCATCGGGATTAATCTCCAGGACGGAGTTCACCGTCAGCCCGCTTTTATCATGCTCAGCGATGCGTTCAAGATACATGAGGACTAATTGTCTGGACGTCATTTGGCCGGTTTCAAGCGCAGCCTGAATCTCCGGAATGGTAGCCTCTACGATTTCAAAACTCATGCGGTTCACGCTTCTTTCCCTGTGGGTTATGGGCCTTCTTGTTCATCTAAACATAATTTGCCGTGTGTTGATAGGGGTTATTTCCAAAAAAAGTAATGTTAGAAATCCCGCCCGATTGGTTAATAGTTGACATACACACCATGGCAGATGTTACCATCCATAAATCTAAGGGGCATCGGCACACTTTGAGTAGGAGGAAGACAAGTTGAAGAAATGGATTGCGTTAGTAATGGGGGCATCGCTGGCCTTAAGCCTGAGCGCATGCGGAAATGACAAGAACACAGAGAATTCTGCAGAGGCGTCAACTGCGCCTAACAATGCAAGTAGTGCGGCTCCTTCAGCCTCTACGGCTCCATCGGCGTCTGCGTCAGCTGCACCTGTAGAGCAAGCCTCAGAGCAAGGAGTTCCAACGTTAGACGAGCTTATCCGGAAGTCGGCAGAAGCCGCCAAGGACCTGAAAAGCTTCGGGATGGATTCGCAGGTCTCGCAGAATATGACTATTAAGGGCGAAACGGCCAAGCAGCAAAAAATAGATATGACCACTAAATCTGAGTTAATCAAGGAACCGCTGCAAATGCATCAGGTTGTCAAGGTGGATAGCGGGCAAGGTGTACAGAATGTGGAGCAGTATATCACCGAATCCGGCATCTACTCCCAGACAGGCGGGCGATGGTTGAAAATCCCGGCAGAGATGTCGAAACAGATGACAGCTTCACTGGAGCAATCCGCCAATCCGGAGGCGCAACTGGAGCAATTCAAAACCATTGCCAAGGATACGAAGGTCACCGAAGACGGCAATAATTATCTGCTGACGGCGGATGTATCGGGGGATAGCGTCAAAGAGCTGGCTAAAAGCTATCTTGAACAAAACGGCGGTGACAAGAGCCAGGCGGCGCTGGTAGAGCAGATGGACATCAAGAGTATGAAGCTAGTATATGCGGTGGACAAGAAGACATATCTGCCTACCCGCACGGATGTTGAAATCATGATGGATATGACCAATGCTGGCCAGAGCATCAGCATGGACACCAAGATGAAGACAACGATTAATCAGCATAATGAGATCAGTGAGATTAAAGTGCCGGAAGAAGCACTAAGTGCCAAGGAAGTACAGATGCCTGCAACAAAATAATGCGGATAGCGACAGACTGCTATTAACTTTGAAGTTTTGTGTATTTAATAAAGGACAGTTCCTGGGCCGAAACGGCTGCCGGGACTGTCCTTTGTTGTCCGTTGAGAATCGGCGGTCACTAAATCCGGGAAGCGCACTTGGTCGTTCCGGACACAGGAGATCTTATTTCGCAGAATTCTTCTGTTCAGCCATTCTTGCGGACTGAGAATACGTTATTTGTACCCATTCCCCTTCATACGTATCTTTTGAGCTCAACTAACGTCTCCTGAGTCCGCATTCCCCGCAAAATAGAGGTTTTGAGCCTAATAAGGGATCTGTGGTCCGCATGAGCAAATCAGAATCAGAATTTGAATGCAGGGTGAGGCCGCCCAAACGACAGCAGCGATTCTCCAATAATTGAGAATCGCTGCTGTGCTTGAATACTTTGGGCCAGACGCCCGACCCTATGGAAAGTACTCTAGCCCTGGGTCCGGGCAAATCCTTCTTCCGCCAGATATTCCTCGGCTTCCTCAAGTGTCTCAAAGGCCATCTCCAGGTGAAGGCCGGCGTAGAGATACCACAGGTCATCCTCCGGCTTCAGGCTCAGCGTGTGTCCTTCATGATTGGTCCACAGCGACTCTGCGGCGGCTGCCGGTTTTTTCTTTCTTTTGCCGGGTGCGGGCGCCTCCGGAATAAACATGGACAGGGAGGCAATAGACGCCTCCAGCAGGCTCCGCAGCTCGGGTTCCCCGTAGTCGCGGATATTCACCATGCCCTTGTCATCGGTCTCGTAGCCGCGCAGCAGTCCGCCATATACAAACCCGTTGCCATTCGGATGGAGATGGAAGGCAACGGTTTTCTTCTCGTGGCGGCTTTGCTCCAAGTGATAATTCACCCGGCCAAGCGATACGTTTCTCCGCTCAAGCTCGGGGTAGGAATCAAGAATAGCCAATTTCTGTTCAAAAGTAAGCATATACAGCCTCCGGTTTACGGTTTCAAATACAGTCGTCTGATTATACCATGCCGCCCGCTTCAAGGACCAGAACCGGGCACCAACCAGCGGGGGTCTACCGCCATAAAGGCAGGGTTATTACAAACGTGCAGCCTTGCTCCGGCCTGTCGCCAAGCCGGAGGCTTCCGCCCATCGCTCCGGCAAGCAGACGGCTGAAGGTAAGGCCAAGCCCCAGCCCCCGGAGCGTGCTTTGCTTGCCGCTGCTGCGGAAGAAGGCCTCGAAGATCCGCTCGCGGTTCTCCTCGGGGATGCCCGGCCCGTTATCGGTGACGGTGATCACCGCATAGCCCTGCGGGTTCTCTGCAAGGCGGAGATTCAGCTGAAGCTTCTGCCCCGGCAGCTTGGCCTGGACGCTGTTGTTGAGCAGATTGACAATAATCTGCTGTATGCGCAGCGGATCGCCCCGCAGGAACAGGGGCTGCTTCGGCAGCTGAAGCTCCGGCGTACAGACATCCCCGCTCTGGGTCAGCTTCCACTGGTAGACGATCTCCTCCAGCAGCGGAACAGCCTCCAGCCTGTCATGGCGGATGGCGACAATGCCAGCGGCCAGGGCGTTGTAATCCAGCAGATCTGCAACCATACGCTGCAGCCGCCCAGCCTCCAGCAGGGCAATGTCGAGGAATTCGCTGGCCTCCTCGCCTTCGACAATGCCCTCGCGCACCGCATGCACCAGTCCTTTGATGGAGGTAACCGGGGTTTTCAGCTCATGGGAGACCCCGGCCAGCATCACCGCCCGGGACTGCTCGAATTGCTGCAGCTTGCCTGCCATCTCCTGGAAGGAGAGCAGCAGCTCGTGGATCTCGCGCTCCTTGGCCTCTGTCTCCAGGACGATGTTATATTTCCCCCCGCTGATCTGCGAGGCCGCGGAGGCTACACGCTGAATCGGCTTCGCCAGCTTGATGGACAAGAGATAGATGGTCAGCCAGCTTAAAATAATCAGGAAGACGATCAGAATAGAGAAGAAGGTGATCTCCTCCCGGGGAATGTAGCGAAGCGAGCGTTTGGATTGCAGCACCATCACCTGTCCCAGCATTTCGCCGTTTCCCTGAATCTGTGCGCCAGCTGCCTTGAACTCTGGGCTTCGCGCCGCGTCCAGGCTGTCGTTAAGCTCGTAGCGCATTTCCTTCTCAGTCATCTCCGGCTGTGAGAACAGCAGCTCGCCCTTGGGACCGGTGATAATGACGCACATTTCCTGCGTCAATTTGAAGAACCGCTTGCGGTCCTCAATCAGCTGATGCAGAGCCGGAGTGACATTCAGGCTGCCGTCAGCACTGACGCTGCGGTCGGCAATCTCCTGGGCAAGCAGGGCGGCGGTCTGCATCCGGTTGTTCATTGCCTCCTGCTGAATCCACCAAAAGGTTACAAGCGCGGTGAGCAGGAGGCCGGTGCCAATAATCAGCAGATAACGGACCGTCCAGTAGGAGAGGATGGAGGTGTGCTTCTGCCGCTGCTTCTTCTGCTTCAGGTGGTCCATAATTGATACCCCGTTCCTCTAAGCGTGCGGATTTCGCCTTCTTCGGCAGGCCAGTGCGAAAGCGCCTGGCGCAGCCTTTTGATCGACAGATCCACCGCCCGGTCGCTTCCGTCATAATCCATTTCCCATACATGCTCCAGGAGCTGGTCCCTGGTGCAGATCTGATTCGGGCGCTCGGCGAGGAAGAGCAGCACCGACAGATCACGGGGGCTTAAGGAAACCTCGGCTCCGTTAAGGAATACACTGCGGGCGCCAAAATCTATAAACAGGCTGCCGTAATGGCGCTTGCGGCTGCCGTCAGACCACTGGGAAGGGCGGCGCAGCACCGCATTTACGCGGGCCACCACCTCCTCGGGAATGAAGGGCTTGGACATGTAATCGTCGGCCCCTCCGTCCAGTCCGGCGAGACGGTCGCCGATAGAGTCTCTGGCCGTCAGCATAATCACGGGACAGCTGCTTTTCTCACGGATCAGGCCCAGCAGCTCGAAGCCATCCATATTCGGCAGATTTATATCGAGCAGGATCAGGGAAGGCGGCGCAGCCTCGAAGGCTTCCAGCGCAGTGCGCCCGTCTGCAGCGAGGGTGACCTGAAAGCCCGCCTTTTTGAGGTAGGCCCTAAGCACGCGGGCAATCGCTTCCTCATCTTCGACAATCAGAATCGATTTCATCATATATAGTCCAGTCTCCTTAACAGCATCCAACGTTTAGTTAAAATTACGACAATTTTACCACAATGCCGGCCACACTGCTTTGACTTATTCCCGACATATTGCTTTGTTAGAATGGGAACCAAGCCAAAGAGGGCATATGCAAAAATTTGGATGGAGGGAATAGGATGAAGAAAAAAACAATCGCCATAACCGCCGCCGGAGTCGTTATCGTAGGAGTCATTACAGCATTTGCTTTCTTGAATAACACCTTGGGCAATAATGTTGAAATCGAGTCCGTTATTCCGGCACAGGAGACAGGAGCGTCGAACGGTACGAATACGGCAGATGCAGCCGCCGAATCGGCAGGAGCCGCCGTTACAGCAGAGCAGTTAAATGGTGCCTGGAACATCACCGACACTTCAAAAGTATACTGGTCGGTAACGACCTCCAAGGAAACCGTCAATTTCGTAGACCCTTCAGTTACAGGAACCTGGAATGTGAACCTGGACGACGCGGGCGCGATGACCGGTGAAGGAACGGTGGAGATGAGCGCACTTGATTCCGGCAACGCCAAGAGGGACGAGCATGTAAAAGGAGCGGACTTCCTGTCCGTCACAGAATTCCCGCAGTCCACTTTTGTCGTCAAATCCTTCTCGGAGCTGCCGGCGGAATGGACGGAGGGGACAGCAGTACCGGTTCAACTGCAAGGTACGATGACAGTAAAAGGCATTGAAAAAGAGGTCACCTTTGATTCTCAGGCCGTGTACAGCGGCGGGCAGCTTATGCTCTCAGGTACAACCACTGTAACCTTTGAGGATTTCGGCATGGCCAATCCGCACTCGATTGTACTGGACACTGAAAATAATCTGGAGGTCCGCCTGGAGCTTGTACTGTCGAAATAACAGGACGCGTTCAGTAAAATCAATGAAAAGCTCTTCCCGGCTGCTGCCTATCAGCGGCTTTCGGGAAGAGTTTTTTTGATTTTCGCTGGATATCCAATCTGCTCAGAGGTATATTCTTACTTATACTGTATGAAGGGGGAAGCTCTGTGATTGAAGTAGCAGCGGCGATTATCCATAACGATGAAGGCCGTATCCTGATCGCCCGGCGGAGGCAGGGCAAATCACAGGCCGGCTTGTGGGAATTTCCCGGCGGCAAGCTGGAGGACGGCGAAGACGCGCCGGCTTGCCTGCGCAGAGAGCTGATGGAGGAGATGGGCATCGCGATCCTTCCTTACGCGGCTTTTGGAGTAAATGAGCATGATTATGACGGATTCACGATCAGGCTGACAGCCTGGGAGGCCGAATATCTGGAAGGCAGAATTACGCTGAGCGACCATGACGCTTTCCGCTGGGTGACTGCGAAGGAGCTGGACGGGTTTGCTTTTGCTCCGGCGGATATCCCTTTTGTGGACAGGCTGCTGGAGACGTTAAGGTAAGCGGGCCAGCAGACGATATACTATATAATGGAAGGTGAAGATGCTTGTAGCAACAGGAGGTTGACAATGTATGTTCAAAAGCAGACTGACGATGATCTTAAGCAGTGCTGCGGCTATGGTTCCTATCGTGCTGTATTTCTATCTCTACCCGCGGCTGCCGGATTTCGTGCCGATTCATTACACCGGAGCCACGGCTGACCGGTTTGTGAATAAATGGAGTGTGGATGTTGCCATCCTCTGCGTGCTTGGCTGGTTCGGCTTCGGCTTTATGCGGCTGCTGCAATTCTTATTGCGTACAATATTCCTGAGCAGCTATATCCACAATTTGGCGTCGATTCACCGGATCTGGAATGCGGCAACCTTGCTTGTGACGGCCGCCTTTGCCGCAATTAGCGTCTGTGCCCTGCTCGCTATGCTGTAGCGGGCTGCTCTTTCCAAAAGCCATATTAGCAATCCGATATTGTAGCTATAATAAGGAATATAGAATGAAACCTATTCTTAACCCTTCGGCTAAACTAAATCGTATATGGGAGAGCAGAATGAACAAGAGGCAAACAGAGATTATGCGCAATTTATTAACTGAACCAGACCGCTTATGGCTAGTGCAGGATTTGGCGGATCAGGCCGGCTGCTCGGACAAAACCATTCGGAGTGATCTGAAGGTCATTCAAAAATATATTACCAGGCATTCCAAAGCACAACTTGTGAGGAAGCCGGGGCTTGGGATTTATCTGGAGCTGGATGAAGAAGACCAGTCTATTTTGCTTCAGCTGCTGTACTCCGAGGAGCATGAGGCAGAACATGAATCTGATGAAGAAAGAGTGCTGCATATCGCCTATCGGCTTCTGATGAACGCCATCCCGGTGACTACGCAAGAGCTTGCGGAACAGTATTATGTGAACAAAACGTTAATCCGCAGAGATCTGGAGAAGATTGAGCACTGGCTGCATAAGCTTGATCTCGCGTTAATTATCCGGCCCCGCATAGGCCTTATGATTAAGGGTACTGAAAAGAATAAACGTCTCGCCCTTGCCAGGCTGAACCAGCTGATTGACAGCCCTGAACTCACAGGACAATTGATGCGCAAACAGTTTGAACCCCATGAGATTGCTGCTGTAAATCACGAATTGAAAATATTTCAGGAACAGCACAGGCTCTTTTTCACGGATGAAACCTTCGAAGGGCTGATGCTGCATATTCTGCTGATGGTCAAGCGGACCAAGCTGAACCAGCCCATTTCGCTCCTGGAACAGGATATTGCCTTCCTGCAGGAAAAAGAGGAATATACTTGGGCGGCAGCATTTTTGCAGCAACTGCATAAGCTGTTTTCAGTCTCATTCTCACGGGAGGAAACAGCCTACCTGACCCTGCATTTGCTTGGCGGAAAATTCAGATATGGGCAGGAGGAGACAGAGGGGAGACGGACCTTATTGGCGGACAGCCATCCGCTTCTGCCGGAACTGATCAGGCAGCTGGTCCAGCGGATGTCGGAACTGAATATGATCGAGTTCGCCAGCGACCAGGTGCTCCTGAACGGACTTAAGGTTCATTTGTACACCACCCTAAACCGTCTTCATTATGGCTTGAAGGTATCCAATCCGATGCTGGCCGATATCAAAAAGATGTATCCCTACATGTTTGACCGTGTGATTGAGGCTCTGGAGGCGGCAGGCCAAGCAGTGCAGCAAACGTTTCCAGAAGAGGAGGCTGCGTATATCGCTCTGCATTTTCAAGCTTCTGTTGAACGGCTGCAGCAGAACGAGCGGCAACCGCAAAAGGCTGTCATTGTGTGTCACATGGGCATTGGGATGTCTCAATTGCTCCGTACGAAAGTGGAACGCAAATTCCCGTCGGTGCATGTGGGAACCACTATATCCAAAGCAGAGGTCAGGGGATATCTGGCCGCACATGACGTGGATTTGGTTATATCAACCGTGGCTCTTCCAGAGGACGTTCAGCATATCGTCGTCTCTCCGCTCCTGGACCCCAGGGATGAGCGCTTGCTGGAACAAGCCATCCGGCGGCTGGATGAGCCTGACCGCAAGGTGGAAGAATCCGTTTTTCTAAAGTATACAACCCCGTTCCTGGTCTTTCTCCAGCAGGAGGCGCAGCGTCCCGAACCGTTAATTGCCAGGCTGGCAGGAGTTCTTGAACAGAAGGGTTATGCGGAAGAGGGTTATGCGGAAAGTGTGCTGGCCAGAGAAAAACTATCCAATACCGCCATTGGCGGAGGAGTGGCAATCCCGCATGGAAATTCGGAGTATATCAGACAATCTTCTATTGTTATTGCTGCGCTGAAGCAGCCGCTGTCCTGGGGGAGCGAAACCGTACAATTGGTGTTCCTGCTTGCGGTCAAACCTGACGAACGGGAAGAAATGCGGAGGCTGTTCAGAGAATTGTCCCGGATTAGCGAGCAGCCTGCACTGGTCAGCGCGTTGGCTAAAGAAACGGATGCGATGGTCCTGCTCCGGAAGCTGGGCGGATAAAATTACTAATGGAATATGCATTGGAGAGGGGTATCTCAAACAGCCATGAAGCGGCTGCTTGGGATACCCCTCGTTTTTTGGGGGCAGAATGGACCTGGGCACTTATGGAAGCTGGAGATGCTGCGGTTTGTATTATTCCGTTTTTCCGGAAGTTCCGGTAAAAAGTATATCCGATATCCGTGAATAAGGTGGATATAATTTAGAATGTAAGCGCTAATAATACTGGAAAGGGATGTTGAATATGAAAATATTAGCGATAACCTCGTGTCCTAACGGCATTGCACATACCTATATGGCCGCTGAGAATCTGCAGAAGGCCGGGAAAAAATTAGGCATTGAAATTAAGGTTGAAACCCAGGGCTCCATCGGTGTGGAGAATGCGTTGACGGAGGACGAGATACGCGAAGCTGACGGTATAATTATTGCCGCGGACAAGACCGTAGTGAAGGACCGGTTTGTCGGGAAGAAGCTGCTGGTTGTCGGAGTGCAGGAGGGTATCCGCCATCCGGAAGAACTGATCCAGCGGGTGATTAAGGGCGAAGTGCCTGTGTACCAGGCACAGTCCCGTTCTACCGACAGCCGTCCCGGGGATAAAGCGCCGAAACAAAATCCGGTCTACCGCCATTTGATGAATGGAGTCTCCTATATGGTGCCCTTTATCGTTATTGGAGGGCTGCTGATCGCCATTGCACTGACGATTGGCGGCGTGAAAACACCGGGCGGCCTAGTGATACCGGAAGGCTCTATCTGGAAGAACATTCAGGATATAGGGTCTGCTGCTTTTACCTTCATGGTGCCCATTCTGGCGGGATTTATCGCAATGAGTATTGCAGACCGCCCGGGACTTGCTCCTGGTATAGTCGGGGGATTTATCGCCGCGAACGGAAGCTTTTATGGCAGTGAAGCGGGGGCAGGGTTTATTGGCGGGATTATCGCGGGTTTTCTGGCGGGTTATGTAGCACTCGGCATCCGTAAAATTAAGGTTGGCCGGGCGCTGCAGCCGATTATGCCCATTATCATTATTCCTGTACTCTCATCACTGATTGTGGGTTTGATCTTTATCTTTTTCATCGGAGCTCCTATTGCCCAATTATTTGTAGCGTTAACCGGCTGGCTTGCCGGGATGCAGGGAACAAGCTCGATTCTGCTGGCTTTGATTCTGGGTGCTATGATCTCTTTCGATATGGGTGGTCCGGTTAATAAGGTCGCCTTCCTGTTTGGCTCGGCCATGATCGGTGAAGGAAACTATGAAATTATGGGCCCTATCGCCGTAGCTATATGTATTCCGCCGATCGGGATGGGTCTGGCTGCAATGATCAGCAAACGTAAATTTGCATCTGCTGAACGTGAAGCCGGGAAAGCGACATTCACCATGGGGTTGTTTGGGATTACTGAAGGCGCGATTCCTTTTGCTGCCCAGGACCCGCTGCGCGTGATTCCGAGTATTATGGCCGGCTCAATGGTTGGTTCGGTCATTGCGATGCTGGGGAATGTAGGCGACAAAGTAGCCCATGGTGGACCTATTGTAGCTGTATTGGGTGCTGTTGACCATGTTGTTATGTTTTTCATTGCCGTTATCGTCGGCTCTGCCGTGACGGTGGCCATGGTGACTCTGCTGAAGCGGGACGTTGCAGCTGAGGATTATCATCCCGAAGAACCGGCTGATGCTCCAAAGAGCACGGGAAGTGTTCAGCTGGCCAAGCCAGCCGGGACTTCAACAGCCGTCAGCGCAGAAACGTCTTCTGGACATATTGAGAAACTGACGGATATTGTAACACCGGATCTGATTGAACTGGATTTGGCTGGAACCACACAGGACGCTGTTATTGATGAAATGATTGCCGTTCTGGTGAACATCGGGGCCATCAGCTCTGCGCGTGACTTTAAAGAAGGGATACTGGCACGTGAGGACGAAAGCTCTACGGGCATCGGCATGAATATTGCCATCCCTCATTGTAAGTCGGACGCGGTCCTGAAGCCGAGCGTGGTTTTTGGCATCAAGCAGGACGGAGTGGATTGGAAAAGTGTAGACGGCAGTCACGCGAAGCTGATATTTATGATTGCCGTCCCGCGCAGCAGCAAGGAAAATACACATCTGAAGGTGCTGCAAATGTTGTCCCGCAAGCTGATGGATGATGGTTTCAGAGAAGCGCTTCTTGCGGTTTCGACGAAGGAAGAGGCTTATCAGCTGCTGGGGCAGGTTCATTAATTAAGGGTAAAAGAGTAGAAACAGGCTGGCGATCCCCACCCGCGGGGACCGCCAGCCTGTTTGTGTGCCGTTCCCGCCGAGCCTGTACTCGCAAGGTATAGTTTGATAGAATCATAGGTACCTCAGGCCAATCATAAGGAGGATTCATCAATGACAATCGATAACGCTTACAAGGTAAAATGGGGAATTCTCAGCACCGGCTGGATTGCGCACCAGTTCGCAACCGATCTGGCTCATGCCTCCAACGGGATTGCTTATGCTGTAGGTTCACGCAATCAGGAGAGCGCTGATGAATTTGCCCAAAAACACGGCATTCCCGTAGCCCATGCCACGTACGAGGATTTGGTCAATGATCCGGAGGTGGATGCCGTTTATATCGGGACACCGCATCCTTATCATAAAGACAATGCGCTGCTTGCGCTGCGTGCAGGCAAGGCGGTGCTCTGCGAGAAGCCGTTTACGGTGAACAGCGGTGAGCTGGAGGAGCTCGTGGCGTATGCCCGTGAACATAAGCTGTTCCTGATGGAAGCGATGTGGAGCCGCTACATTCCGGCCAACGTCAAGGTCAGAGAGTGGATTGCCGCGCAGCGGATCGGAGACGTCCGGCTGGTCAAGGCGGATCTCGGCTTCCGTGCCGATTGGAATCCGGAGGGCCGTCTGCTGAACCCGGCGCTGGGCGGCGGAGCGCTGCTGGACGTCGGCATTTATCCGGTTTCTTTTGCCTCTATGATCTTTGGACCCCACCCGGAGAGTGTAGCCAGCACCGTACATATGGGTGAAACGGGGGTAGATGAGCATTTCTCGCTGCTGCTGTCCTATGGCGGCGGCAAATCGGCCTCCTTAAACGGCGGGGTGCGCCTGAATATGCTGCAGGAGGCCTATGTGTTCGGGACGGAAGGGCATATTGTTGTTAAGGGCTCTTTTGTCAATCCAAGGTCAGCTGAGCTGTATGCCGGCGGTGAGCTTGTGGAGACCTTCGAAGATGACCGGACTTCTACCGGATATGCCTTTGAAGCCGAAGAAGTGGGGCGCTGTCTGCAGGCGGGGCTTACGGAGAGTCCGGCACTGACGCTGGATGAATCGTTAGCCATTCTGAAGCTGCTGGATCAGGTGCGTGCGGAATGGGGACTTGTATATCCCGGGGAATAAACGGCGAATGGGCGTAACGATACAATGATTGCCCCGTTCAATGACGGGCGTAGACAGAAGATGAATTACAGGAGGTACGAAATGACACTGGACAGCGACCGGTATCAAGGCTGCCTGCAAGGGCTGGCAGCGGGTGATGCGCTGGGGACTACCGCCGAGTTCAAGGCACCGGGGACTTTTGAACCGCTGGAGGACATTGTAGGCGGCGGAGTGTTCGGGCTGCAGCCGGGACAATGGACCGACGATACCTCGATGGCGCTGTGCCTGGCGGACAGTCTGCTTACGGCACCGGGCTTTGATCCTGCCGATCAGATGCGGCGGTATGTGCGGTGGTTCCGCGAAGGCTACCTCAGCAGCACGGGGGAGTGCTTCGACATCGGGAACGCCACGCGCTCAGCGCTGCTGCAGTTCGAGGCCAGCGGCGAAGCATACAGCGGCTCGGAAGATCCGCGCAGTGCCGGGAACGGCCCGATTATGCGCCTGGCCCCGGTGGTGATGTACTACGCGGAAGACCCGGCGGCAGCCATAGAGTACGCTTCGCGAAGCTCGCGGACAACCCATGCCGCCGCAGAGTGCGTGGATGCCTGCCGCTTGATGGCAGCGTATATCCTCGCCGGGCTGCACGGCTGGAGCAAGCAGGAGCTGCTGGCCCCGGACGCCTTCGGCGGCTGGCTGGAGGAGGATACACTGTCCCGCAGCATTCTGGACATTAAGCGCGGTTCTTACAAGCTTAAGGCACCGCCGGAGATTAAAGGCTCCGGCTATGTGGTTCAATCGCTGGAAGCGGCGCTGTGGGCATTCCACGGGTCGTCCAGCTTCGCCGAAGGCGCACTGCTGGCCGTTAATCTGGGCGATGATGCCGATACCACCGGCGCGGTCTACGGCCAGATTGCCGGAGCCTATTACGGACTCGGCGGCATACCCGCGCATTGGTCGGGCCGACTTGCCATGCGCGCTCTGATCAGCGATTACGCCGGACGGCTGTTCGCGGAGCGTGCAGGAAGGTAAGCGGATAGCAACGGGCAGGAAGTAAAGTAAATAGAGCAGGTAGAAGCTCCGCGGCTGCGGGGCTTTTTTGATGTTCGGGAAGTTATGATATTCTTCCGTTTGGGATAGGGAAGGATAGTGGTGGGTTCGCTTTGGACCGCCGCAGGCGGGAACGGGATGAAACAACGGCAGAAATGCAGTTGTTGGAGTGCCGCGGGCGGGAACGGGACGAACAACGGCAGAAATACCGTTGTTGAAGCACCGCAGGCGGGAACGGGATGAAACAACGGCAGAAATGCAGTTGTTGGAGTGTTGAAGAGCTGAAGAGCTGAAGAGCTGAAGAGCTGAAAGGTGGTTTGCTCTTATAGAATGCTAAGTGGAAAAAGTAAAACTAATTCGCTGGAATCCACTCCTCAGACGATGATTAGTGGGAATTAGTATACTTATTTCGGGCCTTTTGACCACCTAGCGGCCGATATGGATAAATTAGATCTGCTTTTTCCCACTACTGATTGATCTAGCGGCGGACGGTAGAGATTAAGTCTACTTTTTCCACTAAAGACCTTGGGTTCTGCTCTGGTACCGCTCTGATACCGCTCTGGTACCGCTCTGATACCGCTCTGATACCGCTCTGGTACCGCTCTGGTAACGCTTTGGTGCCACTCTGGTACTTCCAAGTATAGGACTTACCGGCTCAGTGGTGCGGTGAACAATGTATCTATAGGCAGGGGGGGCGTGGAAAGAATGACATGCGGAGAGTTGGCTAAACGAGCTGGACTAAGTATGGCAACTATCCGCAACTACGAGGACAGCGGCGTTCTCTCTGTCCCCGCGCGGATAGCTAATGGCTACCGGATCTATACGGAGGATTATCTGGTAAAGATTAAGTTTATTAATGATGCCAAGTCCCTGGGTACTCGCTGAGAGAAATTCAGGAAGTACAGCATATGCTGGGTCAGGACATGGATGCTGAAGCCTAAAGTGAACGGGTCCGGGGCAAAATCACAAAAATCGACGAGCGGGTAAAGGCGCTGCGCTCCATTCAGAGGATAGGCTTGCAGGTCTGCTTCAAACGCCCAATGATGAGGTTCATAATTATCTGAAATTCTTTCGTCCGCCGGATAAGGACTAGGCCTGCTGTCTGGTCAGCAGTTCTTCTGTGGCTACCGGAAACAAGGTTTTCACGATTTCAAGGGTTGCTTTCGCGTAGTCCTGGATCTCTTGCTGGGCATCATGCTCCAGCCGCTGGTTCAGAAAATGGGCAACGGACTGCAGGGAGGCCGTCCAATACCAACGCACATACAGGCCGTATGCCGCAAGGAACAGTCTGGCCTGTTCGGCGCAGATGCCGTCGGCCAAAGCGGCTTCATATTTCTGCATACCCAGCTGGGTGTACTCCATAAGTTCTCGTGTATATTTCTCGCCAAGCTCCCAGGCCACCAGACCGCCGCTGCCTTGTTTTGAATTCTCGGGAGCTCCTCTCCACTGTCCGGCAGAAGGGATATAAAAAGCGGGTTCCTCCGTAATATACCTGCGGCTGGATTCATTCCACGCCTCCAGACTGTCTCCGGTGCCCTCATAATGGGCTGAGCCTACTACGTATTTCCACCACTGCCTGGCGACCATGAGCGGAGCATAGATTTCCAGCTGGATTACGGCATGCCTAAACGGTGAAGTGTGGCCTTCCCGTGCGAGAAACTGAATTAGCCGGATATCTTTTTCCGATAGTGTATCAGATTGTTTGGCATAGGATACGCGCGCCGCATTCACAACGGTCAGATCGCTGCCCATATGGTTAACTAAGCGGACATACCCTTTGTCCAGTACGTTAATATGCAAAATCATAACCTCCTAATTGAGTTGGACTCTCCTTTTCTAATTCGGGGATAGGGGGCTTTTTCCTGCAACAAGCGGCAGCCTCTTAATTCTCTAATCCATATGCCTATGGTATAATTTGCCTGGGCGTTCATCATTTCTATAGGGTTAAAGGAAGTGACAGCTGATGCAGCTTAGGCAAATGGCCGCAGCATTCTTATTTAATGAGCGCAGGGAAGTGTTGTTTCTGCAAAAGAAACCCACCAGTGCGTTTCTTCCCGGACTGCTTGTTCCCATCGGAGGACATATGGAGAGCAGTGAGATCGGCGATCCGAAGCGGGCCTGCCTTAGGGAGATTCAAGAAGAGACGGGGCTGGGGGAACACGCGCTTGCCGGGTTGGAACTCCGGTACATCGTGCACAGAATGAAGGATGAGCGGGAGATACGCATTCAATATATTTTCACAGGAGAGGCAGCGGCAGGCAGCGAACTGGTGGAGAGTGAAGAAGGACGGCTGCTCTGGGTAGACTGCAGCACCATATCCAGCCAGCATGCCTCAGCCTCTACTGAAGAGGTCATGCGGCACTTCCTTGAGACCGGAATACATAATCACAAAACTTACATTGGCACCATGCACGGTATGCAGGGACAAGCTGCCATGAACTGGGCGGTGCTGGAGGATTGGGAAAGCAGGGTGAGTCTATGAACGGAACGGTGAGCATTTTAGGTGTGCCATTTTCCAAGCTGACGCTTGAAGAGACGACACTTCATTTAGCTGAACAAATCGAGAACAAGCGGGACAAGCTGTTTCATCTGATCACGGCCAATCCGGAAATAACGCTCGCAAGCCAAACGGATGAGCTGCTGCAGCGCATTATCCAATCAGCGGATATGATTGTTCCGGATGGAATCGGCATTGTATTGGCGGCGAAAAGACAAGGTAATCCCATCCCCGAAAGAGTTACGGGATATGATCTTCTGCTGAAATTATTGGAGCAGGGGAATGAGCGGAGCTGGAGCTTTTATTTTTTGGGTACAGATGAAGAAACCAGCAGGCAAGCGGTGGCAAAAATCACGCACAGCTACCCGAGAGTCAGGATTGCCGGCAGGCATCATGGATTTTTTGACGCAGCAGAGGAAACAGAGATCATCGCTGACATTCAACAGCCCAAGCCGGACATTCTCATTCTAGCCATGGGTGCTCCCTATTCGGATAAATGGTTTCACAAGCATAAAGGTGAGCTTGCCGGAGTTAAGCTGGTTTTTGGCGTAGGGGGCAGTCTGGATGTGATTTCGGGAAAAGTAAAGCCCACGCCGCCTGTGTGGAAAAAGCTTAACCTGGAGTGGGCGCACCGTTTGCTGTTTTCTCCCGTTGCCAAGGGACAGAAATCGCGCTGGCGCAGACAATCCGCGCTGCCGAAATTTGTATACCGGACGATGATCCGGAGATAATCCAGAAGTAGTGGAGGACAAGATGGAGAAAGAGGAAAACAATAAAATATTGCGGCTCATTTCGCTAATTTCAACTGGAGCAGTTGATTTTGTCAGGACTGCTTTTGCCAAACAAAGGGTAACGGTTGTGTACTATGAAGAATCCGGGGACAATCAGGGCGTGTTTTGTTTGGCAGAGGATGACGATTGCGTTATAGCTTTCACTGTTTTTAATCAAATAGCCCGGATCGGTTCATTATTATGGGTTATAGAGAATAGTATGAAGCCTTACCTGGAAGCGCATGAGTGCAGAGAATTGTGCTTTAATGTATATGGTGCAAATAGGGATATTATTGAATTTGTAAGATCCCTTGGTTTTGTCTCAGATATGGAAGGGTATCAGCTCATGTATGACTGTGGCTCGCAGATTTCCTTGGACGAACAGTCTGAATTACGGGAACGGGAGTTCACGCCGGATATGCTGGAGTCGTTTATTGAATTATTTGACGGAGCATATTATTCATTAAATCAAGACAATGGCTGGGAAGTAGATCGATACCGGAACAACCCGGATACCTTTATGAGGACACTTACCGGATACGGATCGGCTGGAGGGGTGCAATCATTTTGGCTGCACGATCAATTAGTGGGTGCATGTATTTCAGAAGGACAATTTATCCGCGATGTCGTTGTAGCTCCACAATATCAGAATTGCGGGTATGGGCGAACCATTTTGCAAAGCTGTGTTAAACGCATGAGCGGCTTGTATGCCAAGGGACATATCTATCTGCGGGTGGCTGGGAGCAACATAGGGGCCAAACGGTTCTACGAAAGAAATCATTTCGTTGAATGCGGCTTTTTTGCTGAGCATACCTACCCACGTCCAGACCGCTAAAGGCTCTATATGTACACTCGGCGAATTGGCTGTCAAACCTGTTGAACCTTCCGCTTAAGGAAGTCTGCAGTCTTGCTGTCAAATCGTTTTGACAAATCCATGAAGACAGTGAAGGAGGATGCCTGATGATTCGATTGTGCGGGAAAAAGGATGAGGAAAGCATGTACCAGATTATCAACGATGCCGCTAAGGCATACCAGGGTGTCATTCCGGCGGACCGGTATCATGAGCCGTACATGAGCCGGGATGAACTTGTTCACGAAATTCAGAATGGGGTCGTCTTTTGGGGATTTGAAGACAATGGGGAACTGTGTGGTGTGATGGGGATTCAGGATAAAGGCGAGGTGTCTCTAATCAGACATGCCTATGTCCGAACGGCTCAGCGCCAAGGCGGGATTGGAAGCAAGCTGCTAAAGCACATCATAGAACGTACAAGCAAACCAGTCCTGATCGGCACATGGGAAGCGGCAAATTGGGCCATCTCCTTTTACATCAAAAACGGCTTCAGGCTGGTACCTGCCGGCGAGAAACGAAACTTGCTCAGCAAATACTGGAACATCCCGGAACGGCAGATAGAAACGTCAGTAGTTCTTAGTAACCTGGGGGCCGGGTAAGAGGATATATAGGCCTGCTGGGTATGCTTCCGTACAGGTTCGTCTTTCCGGTTCCACAACCCATAGCCCAGATCCCATCGTTCTTGAAAATGTTATGAGGAAGTGTAACTGAACTTTAGATTAGATGTATAAAAGAGAGGGGGTGTCCCAAACGGGATGCCCTTTTGCCGTGCCGTGAAGTGTAGGAATGCTATCTGGAATCCTTGCGGATCCTGGAAGAACAGAGTGCAAAAACAAGCGCCAGGACACTGACGAGCGCGCCCAGCAGGCACACCCCATTCCATCCTGCGTAACTGTAGACCTGGGTGGAGGCGATAGAGCCGGAGGCGCTGCCCAGAGAATAGAAAATCATATAACCGGCAGTAAGTCTGCTGCGTGCTTCGGGCTGTACTTTGAAGATCAGGCTCTGGTTGGTGACATGTACGGCTTGTACCGCCAGATCCAGGACGATAATACCTATGGCTAAAGCAAAAAGCGAATGCTCCGCGCGGCTGATCGGCAGCCAGGACAACAGCAGGAGACTTAGGGCGATGACGGTGGTGTGCCGGCTGAAGCCCCGATCCGCAAGCCGTCCTGCCTTGGCTGCGGCTAAGGCTCCGGCGGCCCCGGCCAGGCCGAACGCTCCGATAGCGGTATGCGAAAGTGAATAAGGCGGTGCACTGAGGGGCAGCACCAGTGAAGTCCATAATATGCTGAAAGCCGTGAAAATTAAGAAAGCGAGAACGGCGCGCACCCGCAATATTCGCTCATGGGCGAACAACAGGAACACGGAATGAATCAGATTTAGGTAAGACAAGGATTTCTTGGCGGTCTCCACAGAAGGAAGTACTCTGTACAAAGCCGCAGCCATAAGCAGTGTCATTCCCGCAGATGCCAGATATACAGACCGCCAACCCGCCACATCCGCCAAAAAACCCGCAAAAGTCCGCGCAAGCAGAATCCCTATCACGATTCCGCTGGTCACCAGACCAACCATCCGCCCCCGCTCAGCGGGAGAGGCGAGACTCGCCGCGAACGCTACAAGTGTCTGTGCGGCGACGGCGAGTAATCCTACCCCGGCTATGCCTATGGACAGCATAATTCCGCTTGAGGCAGTCCCGACTATTAAAAGAGCCAAGACGGATAATAGCATCTGTCCGGTGATTAAGCGGCGCCGGTTCAGCAAATCGCCAAGCGGAACCAAGAGCAGCAGCCCTGCCGCATAACAGACTTGAGTAAGCGTGATGATAATGCCAACCGCAGAATGCCGGATACCGAACTCTGCGGCGATGGCATCCAGTAAAGGCTGGGCGAAATAGATGTTGGCGACGGAAAGCCCGCTGGCGACTGCAAACAAGAGGGCGGTCTTTCGCGAAAGTGAAGGGGTCAATGGTGAGCTGTGTTTCTCTTGGACCTTCTCCATGGGCACTGGTTCAACTCCTAAATAAGTATTGTGAGGTTACTGAGGTAATAACATACTGATTGGTATGTAACTAGTCCCGATTAATATAACCTCGACAAATAAAGAATGTCAATATCCAGCCATGAATAAAAGACATATGGGCATAACAATTGACAGTTCCCACTTAAAAAATTAGAATAGTAACATACCGATAGATATGTAAAGGGGTAAAGTTATGGTGCGGCCACGTGGGTTCGACGAAGAGAAGGCGCTGCATGCTGCCATGCAGATCTTTTGGGAAAAAGGCTATGAAGCGACCTCGCTAAGCGATCTGACTGCAGCAATGGGCATTCAGCGGCCAAGCATATATTCAGCTTTCGGGGACAAGATTGGTTTGTTTGAAGCTGCCTTGCGAATGTATACCAAATCCCATGCGGCCAGTGTGCGGGCCAGTCTTCAGAAGAAGGCTTCGGTGAAGATGGCTTTCCGTGCTTTTTTTGAACATTTGGTGGAGGAAGAGTACAGGGAGGAAGGATCGAATAAAGGCTGCTTCTGCATCAACACAATGGTGGAGCTATCACCGCATGATCCGAAGTTTGAGATACTGACCAGAGAACATCAGATGTATCTTGCCGTGATTTTTCAGGAAACGCTTGAACGGGGGATGCGGTCAGGGGAGCTCGGTGCCGGTACGGATGCCAAAGGGCTGGCCCAGTCGCTGGTCATTGCACTGATTGGGCTAACTGTAATGATGAAATGCCGCCCTGAGCGGAATTTTGTGGATCAGGCTGTACATTCGATGCTGAGCAGTAATGGCTTGTATTAAGTGTGTAAAAGCAAGAGGGTGTCCTATGCTGAACTGCACCCCGTCAAGTAGACAGTACAAAAAATAAAAGTATTTTAAGCGGCCTTGGTCCTGAATTCAATGGGACTAAGGCCGTTTAGTTTTGCCTGTAACCGCTCGTTATTGTAAAAGTGAATGTAGGCATCAATATCTTTTTGGAGCTCTTCAAAGGTCCGGTAGGTATGCAAGTAATACTTCTCACATTTCAGTGTCCCCCAGAAGGATTCCATGGGTCCGTTATCAATGCAGCAGCCCACCCGGGACATGCTTTGCGTTAGTTCTGCCTCGTCCAGCATCTGCTTAAAGTGCAGAGAGGTATACTGGAAACCACGGTCGCTATGGAGTAAGGATCGGCTCTCTGGTGCTGCCTGCAACGCCAACTCCAGCGTCCTGAAGACTAGCGAATTATTATTCGAATGGCCCAGAACGTAAGCAACAATGGACTTGTCATGCAGATCTTTTATTGCACTTAAGTAGGCCTTCTGTCCGTTGCCGTATTTAAATTCCGTTACATCTGTTACCCATTTTTGGTTTGGTGCCTCCGCCTCGAAGTTGCGGTTCAATACATTCTCTGCCACCTGCTGAGGCGTGGAGCCTACGTACTTCTTCCTCTTTCTGCGGATGACGGACTGGATGCCTTGAAGCCTCATGAGACGGTATACTCGCTTCGCGTTAATAGCTCTGCCCATTTGTCTGCGCAAATGCAGGGTCAATTGACGAT
>NZ_FNGM01000001.1:0-288505 GCF_900102965.1 Paenibacillus jilunlii
CCCAAGGGTTGGGCTGTTCGCCCATTAAAGCGGTACGCGAGCTGGGTTCAGAACGTCGTGAGACAGTTCGGTCCCTATCTGTCGTGGGCGCAGGAAATTTGAGAGGAGCTGTCCTTAGTACGAGAGGACCGGGATGGACGTACCGCTGGTGCACCAGTTGTTCCGCCAGGAGCATGGCTGGGTAGCTACGTACGGACGGGATAAGCGCTGAAAGCATCTAAGCGTGAAGCCCCCCTCAAGATGAGATTTCCCAGCATGTAAGACCCCTTGAAGACGACGAGGTAGATAGGTTGGAGGTGGAAGCACGGCAACGTGTGGAGCTGACCAATACTAATCGGTCGAGGGCTTATCCAAAAAAAGACCCCACAAAGTGAAGAAGAGGCTGACGAAGCCGATTCCGAGTACTTTCCGGGGGCCCCGTAAGAAGGGCAAACGCCATTTTCGTTTCGGGTTCAGTTTTCAGGCGATCAAGCTTGAGCAGGAGAAAAAACCGCAAGGTTTGATCTTTTCTTGCAGCGATTGTTTTAGAAGGTTGGTTATTTTCCTGAAGTTTTTCAGGGAGTTACACGACCGGAAAAAACCCGTTTGGTGGCGATAGCGGAGGGGTTCCACGCGTACCCATCCCGAACACGACCGTTAAGCCCTCCAGCGCCGATGGTACTTGGACCGAAGGGTCCTGGGAGAGTAGGACGCCGCCAAGCACACTAAAAGTATGGTCAAAACGGACCATACTTTTTTTAATGCCATTTAGAAGCACAAAGACATCTTCCGCACAGACGCATGTGGAGGATGTCTTTTTGATTTCTTATGCAATAGTTATTGATAATAATTGAAGAGAAAAGATCATCCACTATTCCTCAACTGTCTTTACCGCACTCGGCGTGTTCTTGTTCTTATACACCCACATTGCATACTCCAGCGGGCGCATCAGCGCCTTGCGGTAGGTGCTGCTGTCGCCGGAGCGGGCGAAGACCTCACGGGCGGGCTTGGGGTTGACCTCCAGCACGTAGATCTGGCCCTCGCGGTTAATGGCGAGGTCCAGGGCCAGCTCGCAGAGGGTACCGAAGCTGTCCTCGAGATAGGCTGCCGCCTCGAGGCCCAGCTTCTCGGCGGTTTTCATCGCTTTCTCAGCCTTCTCCTGGCTGCCGAGCCATTGCTTCAGCAGAATCTCGGCGCGGACGGCGTGGCCGCCGCCGTGCAGATTGGAGGTGACGCTGCGGGCGGCGCCCACGCGGCCGGCCATGCCGGTCAGCTCCCATACGCCCTGACCGTTCTTTTGCACCAGCATGCGGTAGTCGTGGTAGCGTCCGCTGGGCAGGCGCAGCGGGATACCCTGCTGCACCAGGAACCGCCCGCCGAGGCACCACTGGCGCACAATGGACTCCAGGCGGGTGAGCGAAACCTTGCGGGGGGCGATGATCTGCCGGCTCAGGCGGCGTCCCTGGATATCGTAGAGGGACTTGCCTTCCTTCAGCCGCTCAATCCGCAGGATGCCGCGCCCGCCCGTTCCACTGGCCGGCTTGACATAGACGACCGGACTGGATTTTAGTATCCGGTGCAGATCGGCGGAAGACTGGTATAACAAGGTTTCCGGCATATGCTGCCGGAACCGGATTTTTTTCGAGAAGGTCTGGTACACGGTCCATTTGTTGCGCAGCGGCCGGTTCAGAAAGGTCAGGTGGTTGTACTTCGCACGGAAGCGCAGCAGCTGCTGGAACCGCTGGCTGCGCTGAATCCGGCAGCGGTCATAGATCATATTCGGAAAAGAGCGCCATTTTCGCGACCATGTTCCCTTTTTAACGTCGTATACCAGCGCGTGAATCTGATCCTTGCTGACGTGCACATCGGCGGGGGTAAACACAATAACATGTTCATTATAGACGTGGATGTAGGAACGGCTTAAACTGCTCTTTATTTTACTCACATGAAAATGCGCGAGCTCCAAAGTTGGTGTTTCAGCGGGACATTCTTGAATGTCAATTGCTGCCCACGCAAGATTTATTTTATTGCATAGTTTAATTTATCTCTGGCCTTTTACCCTGAGGAGCAGCTAAATCATAAGTTCGGATGACGGGGTTGGATACTTCAGCGTATCCCAAGCGGTATATAGGCCGATTACGGCAGCTATAAGCAGGAGCATCACAGAAATTAAGGCTAGTTTATCTAAATCTCTTGGGGAAACTGGAGGGGACCTCGTTTGCATGAAAAAGCCGATTATGCTTCCGAAAAGCGGAAAATTAACAATCGCACAAGTGATTTCGAACTATCCAAAGGCACAGCCGGTGCCTTCCATCAAAGGAGGGACTGAAAAAATTGTTTATGAGCTGACGGAAGAACTGGTTAGGCGAGGGCATAAGGTCTATTTATTTGCAGCTCTAGGGAGCAGGAGCAAGGCAAAGCTTATTCCCTACCCTAAGGGGCTCCGCCACGAAAGCATAGCAAGATTTGTGCTGAAAAAATTGCCTGAGCGGGTTGATATTATCCATGACCATACTTTTCGTTCCGCGCTCGGCGTAACTAATCCTAAGATTCCAACGGTATGCACTGTGCATATCCCGGTCAAACGGCGGGTTAAATACCCTGTATACGTAAGTAAACGCGCCCGCCGGCTGATGGGGAACAACAAAGGCTTCTGCGTATACAATGGGATTAATACGCGTGAATATGAATTTAGCACAGAGAAACATTTATATCTGTTGTATATAGGCAGGATTATCCGGAATAAGGGTGTTTTGCAAGCTATACAAGTTGCCGAAAGGACTGGTAAGACGCTGATTATTGCTGGTCCCGTGAAAGCCTCCCAATTTTTTGAGAGAGAGGTCAAGCCGCGCATCCGGAACAATCCCAATATCCATTATGTTGGACCTGTGGGCGGGAAAATGAAGCAGCAACTAATCAAGCATGCGGAATGTGTGCTATTTCCGACATTATGGGAAGAACCATTCGGTCTGGTCTTGGTTGAAAGTTTAGGTTGCGGGACTCCGGTGCTGGCGCTCAGAAATGGTGCGGTACCGGAAGTATTATCCGGATTTCCTAACCTGATTTGTAATAACGTGAGTGAGATGGCAGCTAAGGTTCGGCAGAAGAAATATCCTTCGCCGCACATATTGAGAGCGTATGTTCAGAAACACTTCACCAATAAGCAGATGACTGACAGTTATTTAAGAATATACCATGAAGTTATTCAAAGAGAATCCGGTATGAAGAAATTCTAAGCTGCCAAAGGCTGTGTTGAACGGGGAGGAGTTTAGATTTTCTTTTGCGCGGGAGGCAGACAATCTATTGGACAAAAAAAGCGTGCCTCCCTTGAGGAGCCACGCTTCTTTATTGTCCACACAATGATTGCTGTGACAGTACTTACTGCTGCTTGGCGTACCATTCTGAGAATTGTTTCTGATATTCAGCGATGTATTTATCAATCCCCGCTGCTTTAAGTCTGTCCAGCGCTTTGGGGAAGGCGGTCTCATAATCGCTGAAGCCGCTGCCGATGGGGGCGAGGTATTCAGTGAATACGCCGTTCAGCTTCGTTTCTTCATTCTTGACTGGCGTATTGTCAAAGTTGAAGCCGGCACCCTTCGAAATGATTGCTCCATCGTCCCAAGCCTTATATTCAGTGATGAATTCATCCGGAACGGTGTTGTCGAAACGGATGAAGTTTTTGTTCATCAGCAGCCAGTCGGGAATCAGTGAATCGGTGTTTATTCTGGTCAGACGCCCGTTCGCGTCCAGCGTATAATCGGTTCCCTTTATCCCGTAGGCGAACAAGTCGTACAGCTCCTGGTTTTTTTGCAGCAGATTGAAGAACATCACATAGCGTTCAGGGTCTTTGGCTGCGGTAGAGACGAAGAAGGCGGTGCTGTACGTGCCGCGGCTGATTTTTGGGCGGCCGCTGCCAAGGAAATAATTGACCAGCTTGGCCTCAGGCACTGCTTGCGAGATCGTTGCCGCCCCTTCAAAAGGGCGTGCCGCTGTGCCGGCCCAGAACATCGCTTTGCCGGAGTTCCAGTCAGACTGCAGCTGCGGCACATTGGTGGCGGCATATTTCGGAATGATTCCTTTTTCATACCAGCCGTGCATCAGGTTCGCATACTTCTTGAACTCTTCGGTTTCAAACCAGCTGATGATTTTATCATCTTTTGCAGACTCGTCCAGGGCAATAAAATCATTTTGCCAATACAGGTTTTTGTCCGTGTAATCATATTGCAGGATCCGGCGGGCATCAGTGTTGGCGTACCCGATCAGTTCGGGATGAATGGCATGCACCTTATCATAGAACTGCTCCAGTTCCTTCAGCGAGGTGACCTGCGTCATGCCGGCTTCCTCCAGTAGATCCTGTCGAACCAGCACGCTGTAGAATTCTGCAGAATTCGGCTTGTTGCCGACTGGAATTGCATACTGCTTGCCATCTAGTTGAAAGGCCTTGAAGGAGGCCTCGTCTACATTTTTACTCAAATCAGCTGCAACACTGACATATGGGGTAAGGTCGGCATAAAGCCCTTTAGCCACAGATTTCACCATGTAATTGGCATCGGTATAGGTGGCGAAGTCCTCTCCCGTAGACAGCATCAGGTCAGTTTTACCGCCGCCATATTCTGTCCAGGGAAGAAACTGAAATTCAACCTCGGCGTTGATTTCTTTCTTGATTACGTTGTAGAACTCCGTCTTCGCCAGTTCCTTCATCCGGTTTGACTCATCCCCGTACAGCACAATTTTCAGTTTGGCGGGAGCCAAGGTGCTGCCGTCTTTACTGCCGTTATCTGTAACGGAAGCTGTACCTTCATTTCCGCTTCCGGAACTAGGGGCAGCGCTTTCATTGTTGCCCTGAGAACAGCCGCTTACCAGGAACACCGCTGCAAGGAGCAAGCTTAACCAACCTTTTTTCTTTTTCATGATGAACCCTCCTGTAATGTAATAGAATCATAATGTTGAGGCATCTATTGCAAAGGTCGTGCTCCCTTAAGTCTTATTGTACATCAAGAAGCAGGGGAGCATAAACCCGGTGCAACCGGACATAACAGGGCATTTTGCCGGGAACTAGCCTTTGACCGAACCCACGATAATGCCTTTGACAAAAAAGCGCTGGAGAAAAGGATATAATATGGCGATTGGCAAAACGGTCAGGCAGGTCATCGCCATTTTGGCTGTCTCCAGTGGCGGTGCGATGATAGCTCCGCCGACCTGAGCCGCATTGCCGGAGGCCAGGAACTGGATGTTCGCCATCATGTTGTACATTAAATATTGGATCGTATAGAGCTTCTGGTCGGATACCAGCATTAGCGGCAGATAGAAATCATTCCAGAACTGCAGCGCGTAAAAAAGCGAAATTGTGACCAGTCCGACCCGGCCCAGCGGAATCATAATGCTGAAGAAGATCCGCAGATGTCCGGCACCGTCGATTTGCGCAGATTCCACGATTTCATGCGGGATGCTGCGGAAATAGTTGGCCATGAGAAACATCAGAAAAACACTTAGCACATAAGGGATGAAGAGGCCGATAAGCGTATCGCCCAAATGATAGTATTTGGTGCTTAGCAGATACCATGGCAGTGTTCCTCCGCTGAACAACATCGTGAAATAGGCGAAGAAAGCGAAGAAATTTTTGAGCCGGAAGCTTTTAACGGATATGACATAGGCGTAAGCGGTGGTCACCAGTACGGCTGATATGGTACCCAGTACCGTAACGATCACCGACATGGAATACGCCCGCAGAATCTGCTGCGCCTTGGAGCCAAACAGGAATTCATACGTTTCAAAGGTGAAGCCTCTGGGCCAGAACGAATATCCTTCCGCAGCGATCCGGGATTCGGTGGATAATGAGCCGGATACGGCCAGTATAAAAGGCACTAGACAGATGACTGAAAATACGGCTATACAGCAATAAAAGAAAATGAGCAGGCCTTTGTTTTCGGTAGTTTGCATCTTATCAGTCTCCTAGAATAGTTTGCTGTCTTTGTCATACCAGCCGGCCAGTTTGTTCGCTACCAGTACCAGAATGAAGCCAAAGACGGATTGATAGAGCGTGATGGCTGAAGCAAAGCCGAATTCTCCGGAACGGATGGCTGTGCGGTATACATACACATCGATAATGTCGGTAGTTGGCAGAAGCAGCGGATTCAGGAAGGTTACTCCCATAATCATGCTGAGATCGCCTTTCAGCATGCCCCCGATGCCGAGCAGCGTCATTAGAATGATCGACGGAATCAGCATTGGCACCGTAATCTTGGTAATAATCTGCCATCTGGAGGCACCATCGATTTTTGCGGCTTCATAATAGGAAGTGTCGATGCCCTGCAGCACCGCATAATAGATGATGGCGCCGTAGCCGGCGCTTTTCCAGATATTCGCCAGCACCAGAATGATTACGAACAGCCAGGGGCTGGAATACCAGTCGACCTGGGAGAAGCCGAGCGTTTGGAGCAGCTGGTTCATTATGCCTTTGTCATAATCCAGCAGGGAGAACAGAATGGCTCCGATAATAATCCAAGAAATAAAATACGGGAAAAACATGACGCTCTGCGTGATTTTGATAAACCATTTGCTGCGCAGCTCATTCAGGATAATGGCGATGGCTACTGAAAAAAATGTACCGGTCAGCATATAAAGCGCATTTAGCATCACCGTGTTGCGTGTAGCTCTGAGAGAGTCCTCCATACTGGAGAAGAAAAACTCGAAGTTGGAGAAACCGGCCCACGGGCTGCCGAAGATTCCGTCATTGAAGTTGTAATTTTTAAAGACAAGAATCAGACCACTCATCGGCAGATAAGCAAAAAGAATGAGAATGACGATTCCCGGAAGAGCGAGCAGGTATAGTGTGCTGTCCTTCCTTAGGGATTTACGGAAGCTTTTGGCTCGGGTTGTCCTGATTCCCGGACTTAGCCGTCCCTGTGTTTCCGGTGTAGCCTCTTGTATCATTTAACAGTCCACTCCTTTATATAGCGTTGTCATTTCTGTCCCTTGTTTCAGGAGAACGCTTTACATGGAAATCATAAATCGGCCCGGAATGTAAACGCTATCATAATAAACGAAAAAAAGTTAAAAAAGCGGAAAAGGGCGGATTAAAAAAACGAAAAAGATATCACTTTTCTGTTCTTTAGGCGTGTAAAAGCCTTATTTAAGGGGGAAATCCACAGAATTTGCGGGTGAAGGTGTTTCATTAAAAGTCAAAAAAGGGGATGTCCCCGGCTGTAAAAATGCTGCCGGGACATCCCCTTTGTTCCTTGCTTATCGCGGGTCAATCAGGAAGTTTCCTGTTTCTGCAGAATATGATTCATTCTCCATTTGGAGGGTGTAACCCCAAAACGCTTTTTAAACTGGGTTGTAAAATAAGTGCTGCTATTGTAGCCAACCTTCTCTGCAATTTCCCGGATATCTAAGTTAAGCTCAGTGACTAATAACATCTGTGCCTGCTCAAGGCGCAGCAGGTTGACAAAATCGGGAAAGCTGCAGTTTACTTCGTCAGCAATCAGCCTGCTGAGATAAGCGGGACTTAACGACAGCTTGTCGGCAAGCGCATTAAGGGAAAGTCTGGAGTCGTCATAATGATCTCTGATGTAACAAATGGCTTCTACAGCAATGCTCTTGGTCTGTACAGCGCTCATGCTGGCAATCCGCTCAAGGGCGGTATAACAGTTGTCTACAATCCAATGCAGCAGCTTGTCATAGCTTTGGATCTGCCAGATACGCTGGTAATTATCGAGAAATCCGGATTGCTGAACGTCCGCATTAAGCTCGGCCGTGCGGCTGAGCTCAAAGGCCAGTCTCGATAAAGCGATGGTGGCAGACTCGGCGCGGTAACTGCAGGCTACTGCCAGCAATCGTTCCACCGCCTGCGGAATATGGCCCGAGTGTTCCGTCTGCCTAACAGCTTGCAGCACCGGTTCAAGGGCGCTGTCAGGCATGGGGCTGCTGTTGAGATGGATGGTATCATCCGCAAAGATGATGTTCTGCTGTACATGAAATTTAATATACTGCAGACTGTCCGCAGCCTCATTATATTTAGCCCTCAGCAGGTGTAGATCATCCGTCAGTCCGCTGATGCCTAAGGCGCAGCTGGCACCTGAATGCTGAAGCTGAGCAGCAGTTTCTTCCCATTTGCCGCGGAACAAGGCGTAATCGTCGAAGCTGCCGCTTCTCAGCTCGCTTAGAATAAGCACGGCAGTTCCCTGATGCGGACGGAAGGATTGAACAGCTGCAAGTTCGAAGAAGGCAAGTTCAACCTGCTTAATGCTCTCCCCAAAGGTCAGCCCGGAGCCTTCAGCTTGTCCGGACTCCAACAAAGTTAGTACGCATACGCAGTACGCCCCTCCGGCAGCGGCTATGCTCATCAGTGGCGTACTGCTGTTCTCCGGTGTTCCCCGGGGGGACAGCAGCCACCGCATCAAGGCGCTGTCATCGCTTTCTTTCTTGAGCTGCTCCAGCTTTACGCCAATCTGCTCAAGTTCCTGGCTCACGGTATCGAAATCACCACCCGTCTTCAGCGCTTCTTCATTGCCGGATAGATGAACGATATTGCCGAACAGCCGGCCAATCGGCTTGTACATCCGCCGCGAGATTAGATTAGCGGTTATGGAAGCGGCAATAATCAATGCTAAGCACAGACCGGTCATCAGATTGCGGGCATTGGAGATATCGCGGATGCTGTCCTTGTAGGAAGTCTCCGACACAAACCATAGCTTGTCGGCAGCAGAATATACATAGGTAATCAGCTGCGGCTCTCCGCTTCCCCTATAGACAAAGGAGCCTCTTTCCGGGGAGGAAGCTACCACCTGCTTCAGCATGCCCTCTTCCAGCGGGGTGTCGGATAGTGCGCTGTGCATGAGCACGGATGCGCTTCCGTCCAGCACCGCGTAACGGGTTGCTTCCCCTTCCTTTTGTGTGAACAGATTGTTCTGCAGCTTGCCCAGATTGACGGTCAGTGCGACCGCCCCGTTATATTCGCTGTCTGCAAACGCCCGGTCGTTATAGAACACGGTGAGCAGGGTGACCGGGGTACCGTTATTTAAGGTTGCCTTCCACAGAAACGGAGACTCAACAATCACATTATTCCGGATCCGCGAGAACAGCTCCAGCTTAGATTCCGGGCTTAGGGGCAGGTTCTCAAACATCGCAACAGGTTCCTCTACCCCCATGATGTAGGCGTTCTCCATATACTGGTTGACAACCAACGCTCCGCGGATTTGGCTTAAGGCACTGTACAGCTGGTCGCTCCAGCTTGTGTCCCCGTTCATCATGAGTGCGTTGATGTTCGGGTTCCTATAGAAGTCCATAGCGTAATTCTGGACAATCTCTTTATAGTTTATAAAAACGGTTTCAGTATTCACCAGCACATTCTGATTCGCCTTGTTGACATTATCTATCGTAATATTCCGGTACCAATAAAAGATCACAACGGCCAGTACAAGAATGCAGCAGACTGATATTGCGGTCAGGCTTATAAAAAAGCGGGTGTATAATTTTTTTCTTTTTCCCAAGCTGCTCACCCCTTAAGGTAAATCTATTACCCCCATTCTAGAGGGAAAAGCCATCCGCTGACAAGGAGTGAAATATCGCCAATATAGCATGAAAGTATAAAAACGGAGAAATAGAACATAGAAAATACAAGAAAGTTAAACTTATACAAACTATAATTGGTGGTGCTTACATTTGAATTGTTTTGAGGAGGACTACTGTAATGAGAACATTCCGCAATCCGGTGCTGCCGGGCTTTTATCCTGACCCTTCCGCGATCCGCGTAGGCGAAGATTATTACCTGGTGACTTCAAGCTTTGAGTTTTTCCCGGGCGTTCCTATCTTCCACAGCAAGGATCTGGTCAACTGGCGCCAGCTCGGCCATGTATTGGACCGTCCGTCCCAGCTCAATCTGGATGGCACGATTCCTTCCATGGGCATTTGGGCACCGACGCTCCGCTATCATGAGGGTGTCTTCTATATGATTACCACCTATGTTGATAATGACAAAAACCAGCATAATTTCTATGTTACAGCAACCGATCCGGCCGGAGACTGGTCTGACCCCGTATGGCTGGAGGATGCACCCGGCATTGACTCCTCTTTGTTCTTCGATGATGACGGTAAGGTGTATTATACGGGCAACCGGGTTCCGCCGGAAGGGCAGGATTATCCGAAGCATATGGATATCTGGCTGCAGGAGATCGATCTTAGCCAAGGCAGGCTGATTGGCCCGAAGCATAGCATTTGGCAAGGCGCTCTTAAGGTGGCACACGCCCAGGAGGGACCCCATATTTATAAAATCGGCGCCTGGTATTACGTACTGATTGCCGAAGGCGGCACCGGGCATACTCATGCGATTACAATCGCCAGAAGCAAGAGTGTGACAGGCCCTTATGAGGGCCATAAAGCCAATCCGATTTTGACGCACCGCCATCTCGGCAGAGCTTATCCCATTGTCAATGTCGGACACGGGGAGCTTGTGGAGACCCAGCACGGTGACTGGTGGATGTTCTGCCTGGCTTCGCGGACCTGCGGCGGTTATTACCGTAATCTGGGACGCGAAACCTTCCTGACACCGGTCATATGGGAGAATGAGTGGCCGGTGGTCAACCCCGGCAAAGGCGTGCTTGAATTGGAGACGCCGGCTCCGGATTTGCCGGAGACAAGGTGGCCGGAGCTGCCTGCACGCGATGAGTTTACGGGCAGTGAGCTTGCGCTGATCTGGAATTTCCTGCGGACACCGCGGGGGGAATTCTGGAGTCTCACCGAGAAGCCTGGAGTCCTGCGGCTTCATTTGAAGGCAGAGCGGCTCTCGGAGATTGCCAATCCATCCTATCTCGGCAGACGCCAGCAGCATTTGAGCTTCAGGGCGGCAGCTGACATGACGTTCCGTCCCGCTGCCGAAGGGGAAGTTGCCGGACTGGTCCTCCTCCAGAATGCGGATTACCACTTCCGGTATGAATTGGGGCTGGAGGCAGGTCAACGTGTGCTGCAGTTGATTCAACGAATGGGCGGCAGCGAACAGCTGCTGGCATCCGTTCCATATCCGCAGGATCAGGTGCAGCTTAAGGTGGAAGCCAGAGGACAAGAATATAGCTTCTATTACAGATCCTCTGAAGCCGCCAAGTGGACAGCCTTCCTCGAACAGGCTGATGGCAGAGTGCTCAGCACCGATCTGGCCGGAGGTTTTACAGGAGCTTATATCGGGATGTACACAAGCTCGCAAGGCGCGAAGAGCGAAAATTATGCCGATTTTGACTGGTTCAGCTATGAAGGACTTGAATAACAGGGGAGGTAAAATTCAATGTGCAGCAATCCGGAAACAATAGCTTATCCGGTTCCAGAGCTTCCCCGGATTCCCGAACGGACTTTTGTAATCACGGATTTTGGGGCAGAAGAAGGAGGACTTACCTTGTGCACCTCCGCCATTCAGGCTGCACTGGACGCTTGCGCCGCCATGGGAGGCGGGAAGGTTGTCATTCCAGCCGGCATCTGGCGCACGGGGCCGCTTACTTTGCACAGCAGGCTTAATCTGAGTGTAGACAAGGGAGCATTGGTGCAGTTTGACCCGGACCACACCTTATATCCGCTGCTTTCTTCCCATTACGAGGGGAATGCGGGCTGGCGCTGTCAGGCTCCGCTCGATGGTGAAGGCCTAAGCGATGTGGCAATCACCGGAGAGGGCATATTCGACGGCAGCGGCGAAGGCTGGCGTCCGGTGAAGCGGTTCAAGATGACGGAGAAGCAGTGGATCCACCTGATCGAATCCGGAGGTGTGCTTGATCCGCAGGGTGAAGTATGGTGGCCTTCCCGGGAAGCCATGGAGGGAGAAGGCTTCTGCCGGAAGTTGCGGGAGAAGGGAGAAACCGGCATGGAGGCGTTTCTGCCGGCCCGTGCATATCTGCGGCCAACACTGCTTAGCCTCCGCAACTGCCGGCGGGTGCTGCTGGACGGGCCAACCTTCCAAAATTCGCCTGCTTGGTGTCTTCATCCCTTTGGTTGCGAGCAGATTACCGTGCGGAATGTTCAGGTCCGCAATCCCTGGTATTCGCAGAACGGGGACGGCCTCGATTTGGAATCCTGTACTCATGCTCTAGTTGAGCACAGCAGCTTCGATGTGGGGGATGACGCCATCTGCCTCAAGTCGGGCAAGAATGAGGAAGGCCGTAAGCGGGCGATGCCTTGCCGGTATATTACCATCCGGAATTGCACGGTATATCACGGACATGGAGGAGTGGTGATCGGCAGCGAGATGTCCGGAGGTGTACATGCAGTTCGGGTTAGCGACTGTCTGTTCATCGGCACGGACATTGGCCTGCGGTTCAAGAGCAACCGGGGAAGAGGCGGTGTGGTGGAGGATATTGTAATGGAGAATATCAGCATGACCGGAATCAGCCACGAGGCGGTATCCTTCCATATGTTCTATGCAGGGGTTGAAGGATCAGAAGGGTATGACGAGCAGTTATATTCGGTTACAGAGGAAACTCCGCAGTTCCGGAAGATTACAATGAGGAACATTGTGTGCCATGGAGCGGCAACCGCGCTGCTCGTGAATGGGCTGCCGGAGATGCCGCTTGCTGATCTGACCATTGAAAAATTCCGCGCAGTGAGTGAACGGGGAATTGTGCTGCGGCAAGCCGCGGGACTTACGCTGGACGGCATCTGGTTACAGACCGCGGAAATGCCGAAGATAACAGCGCATAGATGCAGCCAAGTCACACTCACCCATTCCGGAGATTTGTCGGTTACTGAGAAATAAATAAATTTCTATGGATGATGAAAGTCCGTCTTGACCTTCCGCGAAGGGTGTGACCTTGCTTCTTTCCGGTATTGGAGCGGGGTCAGACCGGTTGATTTTTTGAAGGTTTTATTGAAATGGGAGAGATGTTCAAACCCTACAGCGGAGGCGATCTCCTGAATTTTGCCTGTAGACCCGGCCAGCAGGCGTTCAGCTTCCCTTACGCGGATATGAACGATGTATTCCCGAAAGTGAAAACCCGTCAACCGGTGAAATACCCGGCTCAAGTATGAAGGACTAATGTAAAAATTACTCGCTGTCTCTTCCAGAGTCAGGGCTTCACGGTAGTGCTCGCGGATATAGGTGGCGACATCGGTTACCAGATGATGAAGCGGATGTTTGGTCCCGCCGGCCTGTGAGATGTTCTCTGAACGCTGGAGGAGAATCATCAGCTCGGTGAATAAAGTGATTATGCTGGTTTCGTAATAGGACCGCTGCAACCGGCATTCTTCCAGTATCCGGTTCATCAGGCTTTCCGCTTCGTCCTGCTCGCGCAGGTTCAGCTTGAATAAGCGGTACCCGCGGTCTTGAAACCAGATGGCTTCATTCTGCAGGGAAGGCGGCAGAAGAGCGGGGTCATAATTGATCAGAATCCGTTCAAATTCGGCGACCTCAGAGCTTGCAGTGGAATGAAGCTCCCGGCTGGAGATAAGAATAAGCTCACCCTTATGAACCGTAATGACCCGGTCGTCCACAAAGTATACGCGCTCCCCCTGTATCAGATAGTACAGCTCGGTTAAGTCATGGCTGTGGGGACGCGGCATTGCGGTGATGCCTTTACGTTTCATATGCTGGATGCTGTAGCGGCCTTCTTCAATATGATATTTGTGATTGGGACTGGTCAGGCTGGTCATAATTCTCCTCTTCTCTTACGAAGCGTTACGGTTATTATAGAATAAACACAGGTTGATAGGAAAGGAGCCGCAGATGTTAATTACAGTCACTAAGAGTGTCGATGAGGGATTCAGCAGTCTACAGGCAGCGCTGGATTCCATTCCGCTGGAATACAAGGAAGCAGTAACGATACGCATCAAGCCCGGCATTTACGAGGAAAAGATTACGGTGAAACAGGGAACGCCTCCGGTTCTTCTGCTGGGGGAGGACACGAATTCCACTATCATTACCTGGTCAGACAACGCCCATACTTTAGGGCCGGACGGAGAGCCGCTGGGCACGTTCAAATCCGGCACCCTCAATGTATTCGCAAAGCATTTTACGGCTGAAAATCTGACCATTCGCAATACATCCGGTCCCGGTACCGGTCAGGCGGTAGCCGCTTTTGTTGATGCTGGTCATGCCGTATTCCGGCGTGTACGTCTGCTGGGGGATCAGGATACTTTGTATACAGGGCAAGGGAAACAATATTATAACGAATGCTACATTGAAGGCGATGTGGATTATATTTTTGGCGCTGCTACGGCTTTGTTTGAACGCTGCCGGCTGCATAACAAGCGTTCCAGAGGATATATTACAGCCGCCTCAACGCCCGAAGGCGCATCGTTTGGTTATGTGTTCCTCGATTGTGAAATTACCAGCAGTGAAGGTGTAAGCGAGGTATATCTTGGACGCCCTTGGCGGCCTTATGCCCATGTGGCCTTTATCCGCACTGTCATGGACAGTTCGATTATCGGGGAAGGCTGGCATAATTGGGGGCAGCCGGACAGGGAGGAAACCAGCCGCTATGAAGAATATGGCAGCAGTGGCCCGGGAGCCAATCCTGAAGCCAGAGCCGCCTGGTCGCGGCAGCTGACTCCACAGGAAGCGGCGCAGTATAGGGTGCTGTCCGTGCTTGACGGCTGGCATCCCGAAGGCTATTAAGGGAAGGAGCACTTCGGATGGAGCCTCTGGAACAATACATGGAAAAACTGGCCGGTTCAACACAGCGCAATTCGGCTTTCAGCAAGGACATCCCCTTTCAGCAGTGGCGCGATGGGCTTGCCGCAGCCTTTACGGAGCGGCTGGGCGGCTTTCCGGACATAGCTGAGGAGCTGCGGCCGGTTCTTCTGGAACGTACAGTCTGCTCAGGGTATACCCGTGAACGTATAGAGATCACTACCTATGAAGGACTTCGCATGCCGCTGTATCTTCTGCTCCCGGATCAGCCGTTATCCACCCCTGTCCCTGCCGTTCTTGCCATTCATGGACATGGCTATGGAAGCCGGGAGATTGTCGGCTTGGACCCGGGCGGAGCGGACCGGCGGGGAGATCCCGGGCTGCATAAGGACTTTGCCGTTTCGCTGGCAGAACAGGGCTTTGTAGTGGCTGCCCCGGAACTGCTCGGCTTTGGCGACAGGCGTCTGGAAGAAGACCTGGCCAGCGGAGAGCCTGGACGTAATTCCTGCTTCCGCCTGTCTTCGGCACTGCTGATGGCTGGAAAGACGATGGCCGGTTACCGTATCTATGAAACCATGAGAGCACTGGATTATTTGCAGACAAGGCATGAGGTGAAGGGCGACCACATTGGAATTATGGGTATTTCCGGCGGCGGACTGGTGGCTGGCTTCACAGCTGCGCTTGACGAGCGGATCGCTTGTGCGGTCGTAAGCGGATACGCGAATACCTTTACGGACAGTATTCTGACACGCAATCATTGCCTCGACAATTATATTCCGGGGATATTGCTGGAAGCGGAGATGCCTGATCTTCTAGGCCTCATTGCCCCGCGGGGCCTGTTCCTCGAATCCGGCGATGCCGATCATCTGTTTGGCCCGCGGGGAGCAAGAACTGCTTTAGCCCGGTTGGAGACTATTTACGGGGCAGCACATCATTCCGGGCAGGTTGAGGCGGACTTCTTCACCGGAGGTCATGAAATTCATGGCGAACCGGCCTTTGCCTGGCTCCGGAAGCAGCTTGCCTGAGCAGGAGATTAGACTACTATGGATGACTAATAAAGGAGGAATAAAAGTGTCTATAACTGAAGCAACAACCGTTCGCTGGTCCGGTAAAATCGCGGATACAATTCTTGGAAGGTGCAATCAGCAGGGAGAGGATGAATATGTGCTGGAGCGATGGGCATATGTTCCGGGCATGCTGCTGATGGCAATGGCCCGGGCGGGTGTCCAGCTCGACCGGTCAGAGTATGTCTCCTATATGGAGCGGCATATGGACACATTCATTGGCGAGGATGGTTCCATTCGTACCTACAGGCTGGAAGAATATAACCTGGACCAGATTAATGAGGGGAAAAACCTGTTTTTGCTGTACCAGAGAACGGGAGAAGAACGGTATGCTAAGGCAGCCGATCTGCTGGCCGCACAGCTTATTGGACATCCCCGCACCTCCGAAGGAGGATTTTGGCATAAGAAAGTGTACCCCTTCCAGATGTGGCTGGACGGGCTGTACATGGCATCGCCATTCCTGGCGGAATACGGCAAGGTCTTTCAACGTCCCGAACTGATTGATGAAGCAGCGCATCAGCTGCTGCTGGTCGAGCGGCGGACCCGCGATCCGCGTACCGGCCTGCTCTACCATGGCTGGGATGAATCCAAAGAGCAGGAATGGGCTGACTCGTCTACCGGATTGTCCTCCCATTTCTGGAGCCGGGCGATGGGGTGGTATGCGATGGCTATGGTTGACTGCTTGGAGCATTTTCCGCTTACTCATCCGAAGCGGGGGACGATCATCGGTATTTTTCAGCGGATGTGCGGTGCACTTCTGGAGGTTCAGGACAAAGAGACCGGCCTTTGGTACCAGGTGCTGGATCAAGCGGGGCGAAAGGGCAATTATCTGGAAGCTTCCGGCTCCTGCATGTTTGTGTATGCAATGGCCAAGGGGCTAAGAATGGGTTATCTGGAACCGTCTTTTAGAGAGGCGATGCTGAAAGGTTATAAGGGCATTATAGAGCAATTGGCTGAAGAGGACGAACATGGCGTTCACTTGCACCAAATCTGTCATGGCGCGGGTTTGAGCAAAGACCGCAATGGCTCTTACGATTACTATATCTCTGAGGATGTGGTGTCGGATGTGCCTATGGGGGTAGCTCCATTATTATTAGCTTCACTTGAAGTGGAACGATACCAGGCTGCCGGATAACGGTGAGCTGAAGCAAACAAAGAAGATCTGCTCAGAAGACAGACCGCCGGTTCTCAGCCAGCGGTCTGTCTTTATAAGAGAAAAGTATGCCATTATAGACGCGGATATAGAAATACCTCAAATTGCTCCTTATACTGGCTGGGGCCCTTTTTATAAACGATTTTGTTCAGCACAGCTTTCAATAACGTATTTCTGCTCATGGGATTGTCTGTCTGATAGTACAATTTAATAACAGATTCTGCAATGGGGATGATTTTGCTTCTCGCTTCTTTCCGGGTCAATTCCAGATCCAGATCTCTTTGTACTTTGTTGATCCCCCCGGTTGTGGCTGTTATCCGCGTAGAGATATCCTGGGACCGTTCCATAAACACCTCTTCGGTATAAATCCCTCTTTCCAGGAAATCGAATAATTTTCCTCTTTGGTTCTCCAGCTCTTTTAATTCATTTTGCAGTGAGGCTAGTGCCCGTTCTTTTAGCTTGAGCCCGTTCTGCGGTGTGGTCTGATTTCGCTTTCCCCATTTGATCTTATACTCATTCAGCCAAATCTCAAGTCCTTCAACGATCCTGGCCTCTACAGCATCATAACGGCTGCTGCGTGTAGGACAACCAACGGTACTACAGCGGAAATGAGCAGGTTGTTTGGTGTATGAGCGATAAACCATGGTCATTCCGCACTCGGAGCATTTAACAAGTCCGGCCAGTGCCGAGGTCATTCGTGGTTTGCCATCAATACTGTATTGATGCGGGGAGTGATGGTGCTCTGAGAGCCTCCGGTTTGCCTTCAAGAAGGTTTCGTTGTCAATAATGGGCGGATGTTTTCCCTGTACATCAATCCACTCATCGCGGCTTCTATGGCGTGCAGAGCGGTGTGTGCTTCCGTCCTTGCTCTTCTTAACCTCTTTCTTCCCCCATTGAATTCTTCCAATGTACACTTCATTTTTTAGAATAGTTAAGACAGAAGAAGCCGACCAGCTGCCTCCTTTATAAGAGGGGACCTTGAGCCGTTCTAATTCAGCTGCAATTTTATTTCCGCCTTTTTGTTGCCCGGGATCTTCATGGGTATACCAGGCGAAAATTTGTTTTACGATTTCAGCTTGCTCCGGATGGGGCTTCAATGTACGGCCACGGCCCTCCGGGAGATTCTCAATCAAGTAACCGAATGGTGGACGGGTACCTATAAAGTTACCTTCTTCCGCAGCCCGCTTCCGGCCTCCTTGCATCCGGCGGGTAATAATTTTGAGTTCTTTACGAGCCATAAAGGCTTCAAATTCACTGTACTCCTCATCAAATTCATCCATCAGGTCATAGGTCTTACGCGGAGTTATAATCTTGGTCTTGGCTGAGCGGAACGTCTCCAGGATCAGTCCTTGCTCCTGCATGTTGCCGCGTCCAAAACGGTCAATATCCATTACCAGGACAGCATCGTATTCACCGGATTCGACCTCTTGTAACAGCTGCAGCATTTCCGGACGGTGGACTAAGGTTTCACCACTGACAATCTCTTCGCGGATACGAATGATATTTAATTGTAATTGCTTGGCAAGTTTGAGCAGAGCAGCCTTGTGCTTGGCCAGGGTTTCACCTTCACCGCGGCGTTCCGCTTCTTCATCTGCCCTGGATTTTCGCAAGTATAGAGCTACATCCAACATGTACATCCCCTTTGGGTTAAAGGAAAATATTTATGGATGTATTATATGGGGCTGGGCATTAAAAAAACACTACATACTAACTTTCGAATAGGTTGAATTATGGTTGGATTAGGAGTTGTTGTGACTAAATTCAAGGAGGTGCTTCTGTCAGCTATATCGTGAATGCCATCTACACGATATTCTCCGTTCTCGCCAGTTCTATCGCTTCTTCGCGGTTGTTGACGTTGAGCTTTGAGTAGAGAATCGAACAGTAATTGCGGATCGTGCCCTCCGATAAAAATAACTTGGCGGCGATCGACTTGTAGCGCAGTCCGCCCGACAGATGTTCCAGAATCTCCATCTCGCGTTTCGTTAGGCCATACGGGTAGTTTTCCTGGCTTGAACCTATCTTTTCCAACTGCTCACGTTGACGTTTCATCTCTTCGAAAACCCGTGTAGCAACCGATTGGTCGATCCAGGTTCCACCGTTATAAATAAGTTTCAAGGCTTCCTTCATCTCCCGCGGATGAATCGACTTTAGCATGTATCCTTCTGCTCCGCGCTCTAATGCAGATGCTGCCTGTAAGGAATCCTCAAACGTCGTCATGAACACAACCTTCATATCAGGCCAACGTTGTTTTATCTCGAGTAATGTCTCAAGTCCGTCAATTCCCTGCATACGAAAATCCATTAGCACAATATCCGGCCGGGAACGCTCACAATGCTCTAATGCTTCCCGTCCGTTCCCTGCCGTACCAATGACGTTAAAATCAACATGCTGATCCAAAATTTGCTTCAAACTGTCGGTAATGATGACCTGATCATCAGCGATCAGCAAGCGGATCGCGTCATGTACAGGCTCGGTCAGCAACGGAATATTACATATGACAAAAGTACCTTGTCCTGGTCCGGAATGCATGGACAACGTGCCGTGAAGTAGTTCAATCCGTTCCTTCATCCCATTCAGCTCAAATCCAAATTGGGTTTCTTCCATTCCGATGCCGTTATCTTCGATCTGTAACCGGATCTGCTGACTATCGAAAAGCAGCTGAACGGATATCATGCTCGCCTGTCCGTACCGAACCGCGTTGGTTAGAGACTCTTGAAGGCAGCGATGTAAGCAAAAGTTTATTTTTTGCATCACAAGTGTCTCACTGCCGATCTTACGGAATTTAACCGTTATTCCCGTCGATTTCATGAATTCCTCAGTTAATTGCCGCAGCGACTCACTTAACGAATGGCTGAGCGGAACTTGAGAGAGCTGGTGCAGATGCTTGCGGATATCTTCCATACTGTGCTGGGCGATACCGACAAGCGAATCGATCTTCTCGATCTGCGAATGCGGTACGGACGATCGCAGCGATTCGACACCGACGATGAGCGAGGTAAGCGAATGGCCAATCGTGTCATGCAGCTCATGTGACATCCGGCTGCGCTCCTCCAGCAGCGTAAGCTCCTCTATCCGCTTAATATGCTGCTCCAGTAATTGCTTCTGCTCTTGAATAATTCGGGCTTGCTGATGGGACTGAATTAAGATATTGAACGCAAAGCCGATAGCAAAACCTAGGCTGCAGCTAAAGATAAACTCAAACGGGAGACGATCTGCGATCCAACCGTTCATTACAGGGAATACGATTCCGCAGAGGATCCCTGTCCACACATAAGTTGTCCGGCTGCTCGACAAGCCGATCGTTATCACAAGCAAAACAAAAGACCATAGCAGTTCCGGAGCTGTGTAGGCTATATAAAGATAAAAAGACCCCGTTGCCGTGACTTCGACAGCGAGATACCAAGCTTCTTTTCGATAGCGGACGATGAATGGAACGAGGTAAACGACAAGAGCAAAAGAAATTACAATCCAAAGCGGCCCAGCGATTAAGGACGAATCGACAAAACCAGCGCTTGCGATAATGAACAGCCAAATTGTTCGAGTGGCCACAAGTATCCAATCATACCAGAACCATTTTTTCATGATAGAGAACACGGATTATGTTCACCTGCTTGTATGTTTATGATAATCAATTTCCGATTGATTCAGACCCTTATCATGCACCATCACCTCCTTATTCGTCAAGCGAGAGAGAGGGGACGGTTAGAACTTGGTTGTAGCAAGAATGTCATATGAGACATTGACAATTTGTCATACGGTATATGTGGCAGGTCCAGGCACGATGTCATCAAAAGTTTGGCGGTTTCATCAATATCCGATTTAACAACTTCGGGGGTAATGTGAAGGAGTGAACCAACACACCATTCGAAAATAATAGGAGCGATGCATTATGAAATTATTTACCATGCAAAGAGGAGTTGCACTTACGTTAACAGCTATATTGGCGGTTACACCGGTATTCCCTGCTTATGGAACACTACACGCAGCGGGTCACACCGCAATCTATCAAGCGATTGATAAAGCTGCTAATAGCGACAATATTCCAGGCGTGATCGTAACCGTTAAGAAAGGAGATGCAAGCTGGTCCTATGCTTCCGGAGAAGGGAATATTGAAAGAAATCAAAAGGTGGATGCCGACTCTGCTTTCCGGATCGGAAGTACAACGAAGACGTTTGTCGCTACGGTTGCCTTGCAGCTTGCAGGCGAGAAGAAACTGTCCCTTGATGATACGGTGGAGAAGTGGCTGCCAGGACTCGTACAAGGCAATGGGTACGACGGCAATAAAGTTAAGATTCGTCAATTGTTGAATCAAACAAGCGGACTTCCAGACTACTTGACGCCAGAACTTAGAACGAGATTACTGGCGAATCCAGGTGGGAATTATACAGCCGAGCAGTTAATCGCCATGAGTTTGGAGCAAAAGCCGGTAACGGGGTGGGCATACTCGAACACAAATTACACGATTATGGGTCTCATTATCCAGAAAGCTACCGGGGAAACCTATGCGGAGCAGATTAAGAAACGAATTATTGAACCGCTTCAGCTGAAAGAAACCTTCCTCCCCGGCAATTCGATGGATATTCCGAAAAAAAATGCCCGCGGCTATTTGGACACCGGAAATAAATTAGTAGATGTTACAGTGCTTAACCCATCGTTTGCTAATTCCGGCGGAGAGATGATCTCGACAGGGGAAGACCTGACGACGTTTTTCCGCGCCTTATTGGGCGGAAAGCTGTTGACGCCAGAGATGAAGAAGGAGATGTTGACTAGCACCAGTGATTCCCCATTTGGAAAGTATGGACTTGGCATACATCAAACAAAGCTACCTGACGGCACCATTGTATGGGGACATGGCGGCGGTATTCCCGGATTTACCAACTTTGCGGGCGGAACGGAAGACGGTCAACATGTCATCTCGATCAATATTAATGTACTGGGAGATGCGGCTGGACATATCAACAATATTATAGAGGCGGAATTCACAAAAGAACCCAAAAAAGAACTCAACGAGAAAGAAAAGAAAATCAAGCATCGGGAAGACGTCAAACGCGTTATGGATGAGGTGATAACGAACAAAAGAGTCCCTAGTGTTATAGCCGGCGGACTACAGGATGGCGAACGCTGGTCCTACGCTACAGGCACAGCTAGCTACGAAGTTCCACGCTCAGTGGAGCCGGACTTTTCATTCCGTATTGGAAGCATCACGAAGACGTTCACTGCTTCCGTTATATTACAATTGGCTGAGGAGAAACAATTGAGTCTGGATGATTCGGTCGAAAAATGGCTGCCAGGGGTCATAAAGGGGAACGGGTATGACGGCAACAACATTAAGATTCGTCAGTTATTGAACCATACAAGCGGGCTTGCGAGCTATACGGATCCAGATATGCGAGACATTATCTTGCCTCACAATCCATTCCATTACTATTCCGTCGACGATCTTATCGGCTTGGCCCTTGCAAAGCCGCCTGTATATGCACCAGGGCAGGGTTGGAACTATTCCAACGTCAATACGATACTCGCCGGCAAAATTATTCAGAAGGTAACCGGGGATACGTATGCGGAACAGATCAGGAAGCGGTTCATCAAACCGCTCGGGCTGACGGATACATTCGTCATGGAGAATAGTTCTCATATTCCGGGGAAGCATGCCACAGGATACAATATGGACAGATCGGGCCATTTGTATGATTTGACGGAAATGAATCAATCCTGGGCAAATGCAGCCGGAGATATGGTGTCAAACGTCAAAGATTTGACCACCTTCTTCAGTGCGCTTTTAGGTGGAAAGCTACTAAATCAAGAGATGATGGACCAGATGCTCACAACAGTAGATTCACCTTTGGGTAAAGTCGGACTAGGGATTTTTGAAGGGAGAACGCCGGACGGGCAATCCTATTGGGGGCATGCCGGCGGTACTTTCGGATTTGAGACAAGAGCCTTCGGAACTCTAGGCGGGAAGCATATTCTGGTAACGGCCATCAACTCGGTGGGACCGGAAGCCACAGAGGCTCACGATAAATTACTCAATAAGGAGTTTAACCGTTAAGTTTAAAGCCGACATCGCTCTCTTTATTTGAGAGGGGTGTCGGTTTCTGTAACACCAAGCGGTTTTTAATTGGGTAAGCCAATATCCAATAACATCTAAAACTAAAAAGAGGAGGTAACAATCATGGTTGTCCCCCGGTCATCCCGGCATACACATAGTGCCAGGGGGTGCTGGCATGATTGTTGCAACCTACACATTTGGTGAGACAAAGGTTCATATCTGCGATGACCATCTTGTTACAGAACCGGATGAACGGGAGAGAGTGGAGATTGCTATTGCTGATGCCGCCTGGGCATGCCTGCAAGACAAAGCAGAGCAGGAATGAAGCAAACATTATCATTATCAGAACATTCAACATCAAATAATCCGATTGCTCACTGGGCCGAGGGAGAAGAACATGAACAAAACATAGCCCCATAAGAGCCCGCGAGGTATTTGATTCAAAGCTTGACTATGACGTTAGGTCTAGCCCTTGTGTGTTACATAATAATGAAATTGTGCAATTACTTAAGCGAACGGGCAGGATAACGCGATGATAGTTATATGAATAAATATTACAAAGGAGCTAATCCGAATGGAAATTACAATTATCGAATACGACCCTTCCTATGCGTTACAAACGGTTAAGATGTGGAGAGAGAGCAAGGAACAAGCAATTGAGCAAAAAGCGATGCATTCTTTTGAAGATCATGTATTTTTTCTGAATAACATTTTGCTCAAAAGTAATAAGGTGAACCTTGCAATCGAGACTTCTGGGGAGCAAGTAGTGGGCATACTAGCTTGTAACGAGAATTGGGTTAATCAGTTATACGTTCATACGCAGTATCAAGGGAGAGGAATAGGGAATAGGCTCCTGAACCTCGCCAAACAGCAATCTGAAGGCAGACTATTTTTATACACTTTTGAAGTCAACAAGAAGGCACAGAAATTTTATGAGAGAAACGGATTTAGGATTGTCGGCAGAGGGAATGACAATGAAGAGCAGCTTGAAGATATAAAGTATGAATGGACCAAGCCTTGAAGAAATTGGTGGACACTTACAGTTATCGAGAGGTAGCATGTCTCAACGGGTCAAAGCTTTTTTTGTTCAAACTCTAAATTCATTCAAGCGCGGTTTTGTGGATACCGGAAAAGTTCAATTCTACTTTGAGTAAGTTTCCTATGCGAGGTTTGGTCTTTGATAGTCTTTTCGTAAGGGAATATCTCTACTCAATAATGCCGGTATCTATAATTTTAACCTCCACTTTAGGATGGAATTGTACTTTACGATAATCTTTAGACCAATTTTTGTCCTTCCAGACATTGTGATGGTAAGCAATAAGCTTTCTCCCTACACCAAAGATATCACAGTTAGCCTTTTGGACCTCTTCCACAACCGACTCCGCTTCTTTTGTGAGAATTTCCGAAAGTGCTTGATTTACTTTTTGAAGATCTTTCTCTTTGAGCGAACGGTCTCCGGGAAACTCTTCTACGATGGCTTGTAGCTTTAAGTTCAAATGGACTTCAACACTTCCGTCTGCAGAAACCGATACCTTGAATTTCCGCTTTGTTTTTTTTAAACCTACGTTAATGGTAATGTACTCCTGTATATTATCCGGGTAGCCCAGATCAATTTTCTTTGTGAATCTCGCATTTTTTCCTTGTTGCCCCATTAGTAGGACCAGTAATATTGACTGATCTGGGTTCAGCATCCCACTATAATACTGATCACTAAAGAGGGCCAATCCCCTTGTGATAATCTCGTCGCCTTCTACAGCTATATAGGGAAGAGCAAAGTCCTGCCCAGGGTCCTTCAGGAACCGGAACACGGTATCTAACGTTTCTTTTGGAAATACACTCATTTCCTCAAGACTTTCAATCTTTTGTGTGATGAACTCGCCAACCTTTAACTCCCCGACCGTTTTTTGTTCAAGCATGTCGGAGGCCTTTCCTTCCGCAATAATGACCCTAACGTTGGATGTCGGGTTGCTTGGGTCCCTGAAGTTCACATCCAAATTAGAATAAAGGCCTTGCTCTGCCACTGACTTTCCGAGTAACTGAAAACCATTTTTAAGAAATCTTATGTTTCCCCTCACTCGATTACGCAACTGATTGCTGGCACTGCGCAGGTTATGTCCATAACTCGTATGAATTTCGCTCGTAGTGGATTTTTGCTCGATTTCAGGCGGAATGATTAATTCCACAGTTTCTTGTATCTTTCCATCATTGGCTATATCAAACCCCACACCGTAGGCTAGATGCAAATCCTTCAAATATTCCCGGTCCCAGCATCCGGTAAGGCTGAGGGAGGAAAGCATAATCAGCACCGCCAATGCAATCGTTCCTAACTTTATGCGGCAGCTCATGCAGGCCCACTTCCTTTTCTCTTGATAAATTGAGAAATGATTAACATTACCAACGGGAGTCCGCCAATAAAGAGATAGGCGGCATATGCAGAGGCTGTATCCAGTAAATGAATGCCAACAGAAGTTACTGGCGCAAGCGCGATCATGAATGTAGTGATTTTCACAAACGGAGCAAAATTCCGGTGGCTTTTTCGTCTGAATAAAACACTGAGCCCAAATGACGCTGCGTAGCAATAACTCACGATAGAACATACAAGGGTTATGGCCCAAATCGGCAAAAACAGGATATCTGCACGGTCTACAATGAAAAAGCTTAGAGATTTCATTAAGTAAATGACCGGTTCGGGAATCATTTTCATTTGCTCGGAGTTAAAGAACATGAGACAGGTAGAGACCACGAAGACATAGAACAGGGTCACAAACAAGTTAGCGAGACTGACCGTTAACAATTTTTGTTTATCTGTACCTTCAGATAGCGGGTAGATGATCAGCATTAATTCGAAACCATACATAGATATGGTTGTGTCCTTTGCTCCCTTTACGATATTCCAGACCCCTTTTTCCAATAGGGGTAACATATTTTCAAGATGGGCTTGCGTTAATCCATAGCAGATAAATAAAAATAATGGAATAAAAAGCAAGGAGGCCAGCGTATAAAATCTTGCCAATACTGTCAGCTTTTCTCTTGCAAGGTAGAGAGTCATGATAGAAAAAAGACCCAGTACAGCCCATCTTGGCGTAGTTTGCAGCATCCACCTCCGAAGCACCTCTACGGCACTAAGCATAATATTGGAGCCAAGCAGAATAAAGTAACCGATGTACACAATAATCAGCAGACTGCCAATAATCGGGCCTCCGAGTTTTAGGCAAATATTGAATAGGTTAAGCCCGGGGAAATTTTTCAGCAGGAGCCACAGAAGAAGGATGGCAAATTGGGTGATAGCCCCTGCAACTAATACAGAAAGTCCCCCTCCACCTTTGGCAGTTTCGTTAAGCTTGGAAGGAAGAGACAGAATACCAACACCGATTTGGGCTTGGATAATAAAAAGGAAAAGTTGTCCCTTCGTTATCATTTTTTCCTTTTGAGCCACCATATCAACTCCTGTAATTACAGTATAGATTAATGTTCATTTATCCGTTTTCGGGTTGCTCGTACTCTTTCGGATGGACCAAATTGGAAAACGTACGAAGGTATCTTTCAGGCCTTGAGATTTTAACGGACTTAATGGTCTAAAGTAGGGTTGCCCAAAGGATTCTAGCTTGCACAAATGTATGAAAATGAGTGTTAACCCAAAGGATATCCCAATATATCCGAATAATGAGGCAGCAATCATCAGGGGAAACCGCAAAAACCGGATCGCTGAGCTCATTTCGTTGGACGGGATAAGAAAAGATGAAATGGCAGTCAACGCTACAACAATGATCATGGTATAAGAAACCAATCCTGCCAAAACAATTGCATCCCCGATGACCAGCCCCCCAACAATCCCAATAGTTTGACCTACACGGCTGGGCAGACGAAGTCCTGCTTCCCGCAGCAGTTCGAAAATAAGTTCCAGCAGCATCGCTTCAATCAGCGGAGGAAAAGGGACCCGGGTCAATGAACCTTGAATCGTAAAGAACAATTGCAAGGGAAGGACATTGGGGTGAAAAGAAACGGTGGCAATATAGAGCGCCGGCAGCTGAAATGCTGTTACAAAGCCGATCAGACGGATAAACCGGACAAAAGAAGTGATCACCCATCGATTGTTATAGTCGTCCGGTGTCCGATAAAAGCTGAAGAAGCTCGCCGGCACAATCAGAGCTGTAGGGTCCCCATCCAGCAGTATGGCGACATAGCCGTCCAGCAAATAGGTTGAGGTATGATCCGGACGCTCCGTATTAATTAGTTGTGGAAATATGGAGAAGGGATTATCCTCCGTTAATTCCTGAATAAAACCGGTGGAGAGTATCCAATCGAGTGAAATCTTCTGTATTCTTGCTTCTACAATCTTTACCAGTTCAGGATTGGCGGTATTCTCCATATATACTAAGCTAACCTGTTTGGGGACGGTTTTTCCAAGTGTAAAGTAGCGGACCTTAAGGTTTGGGGATGCTATTTGCTTCCGAATCAGGTATAAGTTCACCTTCATCTGTTCAATAAAACCGTTATGAGGTCCCCGAATGACCCCCTCATTCTCAGGTTCGCTAATGCTTCGTTCGTACTTGGCAGGAGTGAGAAGGACATAGAATTCAGACATTCCCTCTAAAAAGTAAAGACAGCTTCCTTCAAGAAGCCCCTGAATGCCTTGGTTTAATTCTGTTTCCAAACTGAAAGTAAGGGTTGTGAAAAGCTCAGGAAGGTCTTTGTCCTGATTACGGCTAAAAGGAATAATCACGTTTCGTTCAATCAATTCTGTGTCTGTGATGGATTCCAGATAAAGGACCATTCCTTCCCTTCCCTGAAAGGAAATGCTTCTTTTTTTGAGGTCATTTGTATAGAACAATGCTGCTTCGATGTAATCAGAATTTTGATCCACAGAAGTGAATGAGGTCTGAGTCCGGTTGGTCATTATAAGGCGCTCGACTTTCGATTAGTTTTGCTGTTAACGTTCCCGGATAATATGCAGAATATTCCTGACGGGACTAAGGCGTTCTCCTATACCTACCCATACTGACTTATAATACGTCTATAAAAAACGTGTAAACACAAAGACATCCAGGCCAATCCGGCTGCCTTCAATAATCATTCTCCGGTATACGCTTTTCTCTTCAAGCTGTTTCGCATCGTTCATATAGAGCGTAAGGATGCCTAAGACGGGTTCTGGCAAAGGAGTTCACCTTCTTGTAGAAGATTTGTGGGCAGGCAGGCTGGCTGCAGCGGTGAACGGAGCAGCAGTGTCGGCTTACCGGTTGGCCCCTGGTGCAGTGCCACCGCCACAAGCCCTGTGTTGAAGCACATCTTCAGGCTGGCGGCATTGTCGCACGCCACGGTGCATTCGAGGGTGCCGAGGCGTTCCAGCTGTGCGGTCAGCAGCGCTGTCCCGGTATGGCGGTTCCGGTATAAGGGATGGACGGCGACAAGGCAGGCTTCCTTGCCGAAGCCGGACACGAAGCTGACGCCTGCGAGCTGGCGCCCGTTCTGGCCGCGTACGGTGGCAGCCAGAAGGGACACGCCGGGCTGTGACAGCTGCTCTGGCGTCAGCCGGGCCAGCACTCTGCATCCGCGAAGAGTAATCCGCTTCTCTCCATATTCCCTCAAGAACTCCAGCAGACCCGCCAGCCTGATTTTCCACCGTTCCGGGTTGCTGTCAAAGAGGGATGATATCTGCACGGGTGTCACTTCCTTTACTGGGTTTCATGGGCTATTTGCGGTGACGGGACAGATGCTGGCCGAACTGGAAAATCCGTTCCAGCGACAGCTTACGGATGGCCGGCTCATCAAATTTCATCGGACGGGAGTTGGCCTCAAAAAACCACAGTCCGCCTTCCTCATCCACGCCCAGATCCATCGACATCTCTCCAAGCATGGTTTCGGATGCCCGTTCGATCTGCCGGGCGATCAGCAGGGCGGTCATGGGCACAGACTTCAGAATGGCCGCCGCCCGCTCCGCCCCGAAGGTGCCTTCCAGCATGCTGGAAGGCTCTTCGATGCTGCCGCCGCGCGGCACATGGGTCGTTATGCTCCGGGCTCCGGCCAGACGCGCCCCGATGCCGGTTACCGCCCAGGCCCCCTTGCCGTTCTTCTGCAGCAGCACACGCAGATCGAAAGGGCGGCCGTGGTGTGCAGCAAGCTGAATCGCTTGCTGCACAATATAACGTGAAGATCCTCTTTCTTTGCCGATGCGTGCCCATACACGGTCCAGGGATGCCGCTTTATACGTCACATTTTTTTTACCGCTCTGAATCTGCAGCCGGTATGGGAGGCTGGTATCTATGCGGTATCTGAGCCGCATAATCCCTTTGCCCGCCTTGCCGTTCTCCGGCTTGAGGTAGAGGCTGTCATGATTTTTCAGCATTGCAACCAGCGTGTCGGCGCTGCGCAGACGTCTCGTTTTGGGTACATGCTTCGAAGTGGCCCGTGACTCCTTTAACCATTCAAACAAATTCCATTTGTTAAAGAAGCTGGGGTTGTAAAGATGGATTTCGGGATGCTCCAGACATTCTGCTATTTTGCGTGCGACCGAGGCCCTTTCCTCTTCTTTACGGTTGGGGACCCGGTTATAGACGACCTGAGGCAGCGGCATGGGTGTGCTGTACCAAATCCTGCCGCCTGCGGAAGGAACGTAGCCGTTTACCACCGGTTCATCCAGCTTCAGATCGCGGACGGTGACGACATACACCAGATATCCCAATTCCTTGCCGGTACGGATAATATCACGGAAGTTCTCACGGTTCCCGCGGAACTGCCGCAGTCTGTCGCTGGTTGTCAGAATGGCAATTACAGGTTTGCCAGGGTCCGGGATTCGGCTGTTCACAGTTCATCCCTCCTGCGGAATTTGCTGAGGTAGAGACAATGCTCCAGGATATGCTCGACGGAAGCTTTGCCCTCAGCGCGCAGGGAAGGGTGGCGGAAGATCGAGCGTCCCGGTTTGGCATTCGCCTCGAACATCCAGATGTCCTCATCCTGGTCAATTCCAAGGTCAAAGCCAATTTCGCCGAGCAGATGCCGGTGCTGAAGCTCCAGGGATTCGGCCAGTTTCACAGCTGTCGTTTTGGCCCGCTGCAGCACTTCGTCGGCTCTGGTTCCAAAGACGCGGCCAAGGGCCTGCTGCGGAGTGAGCAGCGCACCGCCGTTCTTGAGATGGGTGGTGACGCTGCCCCGGCCGGCTTTTTTGGCTCCGATACCGACGACAACCCATTGATTGCTGCCGTTCTTGTGCATGTGAAAACGGAAGTCGATCGGGCAGCTGTCGATTTCAATGAGCCGTATGCCCTGCTGGACTATATAGCTTTGCAGGCTTTGCCCATGCCGGCCCCGCAGCATCCGCATCAGGCTGTCAAAGCTGGCAAAGCGCAGCAGCACATTTTTGCCGTTCTTCCGGTAACGGGCGAAGTAGCCCTTCTTCGGGAGATAGGTCAGCCGGTATATCCCGTGTCCCAGGCTGCCGGCGGAAGGCTTGTAATATACGAAATGATGGCGGTCAAGCATATCGCGCATCTGTTCCGGGCTCGGGTTGCTATGCGTTTCGGGGACAAAACGATTAGCCACGCCGTCATTCTCCAGCAGCCGGTATACATCTGATTTATTAAAAAAGCTCCAGTTGAAATAAGGGATCTTCTTCCGTGCAAACCGTTCGCGAAGCTGGTTGATGTAGGGTGAAGTCTCCGCTCTGCGGCTGGGGAGCCGGTTGTAGACGACATCCGGCAGCGGAACCAGCTTGCGCTCGAATTTGCCGCTTGCGTTCAGGAAATAGCCGTTGACCTGCTCCTGCTGCCAGTCAATATCCCGCGGCATGAACGCAAAGATATAGCATTTGTTGCTGCCCTCACGCAGCAGCTGCTTGATGAAGCCGGTACGGGAGCCAAAAGGGTTCCCCGACGAAGACGGCCCGTCGGATAACACCCCGACAAGCGGACCCAGCTGAACTTCATCATTCTGCAGATTGCGGAGGTAGACGCCTCCGGACTTCGGGATTTTGATTGCGCTCTTCACCCCGGAAGCAAGGAACAGATGTTTCCCGGCACGTTTGATCGGTTTGATCGTTGCCGGAGTCGCATCTTTGCCAAGCCGCAGGCGGATGTTTTTCTTGCCGGACAGTTTGAGGCTTTTCATCAGTTCACCCGAAACGTAGACAACTCTTTGGGGCTGCTTGGTGAAATGCACATTGCAAAAAGTGAGACCCATTTATGAATCCTCCTTAGGAACCATTGATATATCATTCTCCCCTATATAATGGAGCGGTCCAGCGGCGAACATTCGAACCCGCCGCAGACGTGAGCAGCAGATGCCGGGTATAGCGCAGCGGATTCTCGGCAGCGAGTCTAGCAGCCCGGCGGTCGCCCGTCAGCCGGAACACTGTGCGCCCTGGCTTGGAATTGGCTTCAAGCAGAAAGATTCTGCCGGCGGCATCAAGGCCGAAATCGAGACCCAGCTCTCCAAGTCTCCCGCAGGCTTCCTCCAGCAATGGAGGCAAATAAGCCGCAGCCCCGGCCAGTTCCTGCAGCAGTTCCCCTCCAGACTCCCCATATTCTGCAAGCAGGAATGGCAGGGGAGCGACTGCAGTTCCTCCACCGTGCAGATTGGAGGTAAGCGAGCCTCGGCTGCCCAGTCGAACGGCCATGCCGGTCAGCGTCCAGACGCCGCGGCCGTTCTTCTGCATAAGCACGCGCACATCGAACGGCTGGCCGCAGCTGTCTGTAAGCTGCAAATATGGCTGTATAATATAGCGGCGCAAGCCGATGAAGCCGCGGACCCAGTCCAGCCCTTCATCCACCGTGCCGAATACATGGTGAAAAGGGTGATTTGCCCCATCCCGCCCGTGCAGGTTAATCCCTCCGCCCTGGCTTCGGGGCAATCTGACGGCATGAAGGGTGCGTTTGCCGTGCGAGCCGGCTCTGGGCTTCAGGAACACCCCATGTTCTCTTTCCGCAAGCATGGTTCCCAGCTCCCAGGTGTTCTTGTAGAGCCGGGTTTCGGGCAGTATCTCCGCAGCATGGCGGCTCCGCCGGAGAATTTCATAGACCCTCCATTTATCGGGCAGTCCGCGCGACCAGGGAAGGGAGCGGGATAGAGCGGCCAAGGCGGAGGAAGCTGCTCTTTTTTCCTGCGGACTGGTGGTTAGACAGCGATTGTACAGGACGTCGGGGGCTGAGGCCCGCGCGGGCTTCCACTTCCCGTTCTCCCAGGCGTATCCGCTGACGGTTTGACCGTCGCTGGCTACGCCATCCGGGTGAAACACGATGACCTGGAGATTGTACAGCGGGGCTGCCCGGCATAGCTGGCTGCAGAACTCCCGTTCTGCGATAGGGGGATTCCCATGGCCCCGGCCTGTCATAATGCCCAGGAACCCCATTGCTGTCTCCGTCATGATGTCCTCCTTATAACCCGGCCAGATAACGGCAGTATAAAATCATTTGTTTCACAGACGGCCGGATCTTTTGATCGTTCAGCGGGGTGTTGTCATTTTTGGATGGCTTGGAGTTGACCTCCAGCAGCCAGATTCTGCCCGATTGATCCAGAGCGAGGTCGATACCCAGCTCTCCGAAATGTGCGGGGATATACGTTTCTACACCCCTGGCAATGGCCAGGGCGGCCCGCGGAAGCAGAACCTGTGAGTTCTCTTTCACTCCAGAGGGCAAGCTGCTTTTCGTTATAGCCTCTCGTGCCGTGCTAAGCGTCCCCCCGCGGGCCAGGTTCGAGACAAAATGGTTGCTGCCTGCAGTCCGGGCGACAATTGAGGTAACCCCCCATTTTCCGGTGCCGTTCTTTTGCACAAGGGCCCGGAAATCGACTGGCCGCTTGCCCACCTCCATCAGGGGCAGACCCTGCTGAATCTGGTAGCGGGTGGTTTTCATTTTGGGGGCAACGGATTGGAACAGCTTTGCCAGACTGGAATAGGTTTGTTTGCGCGTGCCCATTGGCGTGGTGGACAACAGCCGGTAGCCGCCGCTCTCATCCTTGGAAATGCGCAGAATGCCTTTGCCGAGACTCCCGCGAACCGGCTTAAGAAACACACTGTTATAGGTTCCGCACATTTTCTTAAGTATCGCGAAACCCTTCAGGGCATGGGATTCCGGCAAATACCGCTGCAGGGTGGCGTCTTGGGCCAGCGCTTCAAATACCTCAGTCTTGTCAAGAAATTTCTCATTGAAAAAATGTGTCCCATAGCGGGATTTTACATCCGCCAGAAAATGCTGTACGCTAGGTTTGTTCTCCACCTTTCGCGTGGTAAGCCGATTGTTGATCACATCGGCAATAGGCAGACTCAGCTTACGCCAGCCTTCATCGTATACCCAGCCCTGAATGGAAGTGCTGTGCGATTCGAGCGCTTCCGGGGTAAAGAAATATACATAGGCTCCTTGTGCATGGCAGGCATTGGTCAGCTCCCGGCAGAACATGGTGATCGGGCCGAACAGCCTGTCGGGTTGATCCGGATGGTCACGGCTCACCAGCACTCCGATGATCGGACCAAGGCGCAAGGTGCGGCTTCCTGAGCTGTAGGAAACATTGAGCGCCAGCCGTTGCCGGAGCCCAAGCCGCCGCGCCAGTCCTTCGCTGACGCGGAGAATGTCGGATTTGGGTACCGGAATAACCGTAACCTCCTGCCGGAAAGATCCGAAGGTGAGCTGGATGGTTCCATGCGCCGGTATTTTGAGCTTCTTCATGGATTTGTCGCCAAGCATTACAGCGTTTTCCTGCAGGATGCCCGAGTGGACCGTTTGGACCGGGATCTTGAACTTAGACATCGTGGATCTCCTTCCGGTATGCAGCATGATGCCGGCTATTTGAATCTTAAGGGTTACATATCATTCATCATATGGAGACATCTGACCCTTGGTGATTGACCTATTTGCTAAAAAGCCGCACTGGGCGGAATTCATCCGCCCGCAGAGGGAACAGACCAGCAGCAGAATAACTTTAGGAGGAACCATTATGAACGTAATCGACAAAGCCCATGAATTGGCACGGGCCATTAAGGACAGCAGCGAGGTAGCCGATATCACAAGCGCGATGAGGGTGATTGAAGCGGATCAGGAGAGCAAACGGATGCTGGACAACTTCCGGCAGAGCCAGATCGAGCTGCAGCAGCGGATGATGAACGGGGAAATGCCGCCGCAGGAAGAAATGGAAAAGATGGAGAAGCTGTTCGAGGTGCTTAACCTGAATCTGGGCATCCGCCGTTTATTCGATGCAGAACGCCGCCTAAGCGTGGTTATTGAGGATGTGAACAAAATAATTACGGACAGCCTGTCACAAATGTACGGCGGTGCACAATAAGTTTTACAGTATTTACGGATACACTGGAAACACCGCAAAAAATGCAAAAAACGAGGACCGTTCCACCAGCCACACGGCTGAAGGAACGGCCCCCGTTTTTTTGTAAAAATATAAGCATTTGTATGCCAACGGCAGAAATACCGTTGTTGAAGCGCTGGCGGCCGGTTAGCCCGGCTACCCGGTCGAGCTTGCTGCAAGCGCCTTAGTCCTGCTTGCCCTCCACTGCGCAGAGCAGAACCCCGGCAGCCAGTGCAAGGCGGCGGTCAAGCAAGCCTTTGCGGTCCTCAGAGAAGTCAGCGATAATCTTCGTGACAAAGGGATTGAAGTTCTGCCGGAAGGCGGGAATAGTGATGTCCCGCAGCTCTATATTATACTTCTGCGGAATCAGTGTAATGAACCGCCGCAGCAATGCCATAAAGGTGCTGTTTTCCTTGATCAGCCCGGTTTCGTGATCCCGGCTGTCCAGCAGAACCCATTCATCCTTTACAATGGATTTAAGCCCTTTGCGGCGCAATGCGCCGAGATGCTCACCGGTCTGTGAATCATGCACATCATAGGTGGCGCTGAAATCAATCACATTGCGTGCCTTAATGCGCAGCAGTTCTGTTTCCATACCCTCGTCGGTGAACAAAGCAATGTCTTCTTTCAGCTTGAAGGCTTTCATTTGGGAATACAAAACCAGCTCCTCCGAGCTGTTGTAGATATGCAGCTTGGCTCCCATGATGGAAAATACTTTTTTGCGGATAATGTACTCGGAATAGTTAAATGCGTTGTTCAATGAAAATCCCCCCCTGAAATGGTTCCATCATCTCACATCACCGCACTCCTTTGCCATAAGTAAACGCTCATCCCGCATGTTTTTTTCCGACTTGTCTCATATTTAAGGCAGCCTGTTCATAGAGTAGAGATATAGAGTCAATTGAACAACCTTGTGGAAGAAGGAGCTGTCTTCAATGAAAAAAAGGAACAAATTCAAGCATGTCATCTACATGCTGGTGGCACTGGCCATGCTGCTGTATGCGCTGCCTCAGCTGTCTTTTCAGAACGGCCCCGGCTGGGTGTTTGGCTTTGGTGTAGTCTGGTGTCTTTTTGCTTTTCTGGTCATTGCTGCGCATCTGCATTTCATTATCGGCGTGGATGAAGAGAAGCACAAACAGCTGGAAGCCGTCCGCAGACACAAGCTGGAGCAATGGCAGGGGAAGTGGAATGAAGAAGCAGCCAGAGCGTCACAGAGATCTTAAAACCGGCGTCTTATATGAAACTATCCTCTGAGTCCGCTAATAGCAGCGGGAACGGGGGATTTTTTCATGCAAACATACCGGACCTGTTGATTATTCTATGCCGGTGCGGCCGGGGAAAAAGTAGAGTTAATATAAGCGGAATCACCGGTACGGGTGCGAATATGCTGAATTAGATCATATGAAAATAGGAGGGGAGCCAATGCACGCCAGCCCTGTCCATCCTGATCAAAATGCCCCGCAAAGCGGTTGTGCTCCTGCGTTCGAACCGTGTATAATGGGTACAGAGTAGTACAGATCGGAGCATGGGGGTGTAACAGTTGGAAGGTCAAGGCGATAACATTACCAAGCATGAGCAACTGCTGCAGCACATCGAGAGTCTGAAGGTAGGGAGCGAAATTTCCGTCCGCAAGCTGGCCAGGGAAATGGGGGTCAGCGAGGGCACGGCCTACCGTGCGGTGAAGGAGGCCGAGAATCTCGGCATCGTCATTACGAAGGAGCGGATCGGCACGGTCCGGGTGGAGAAGAAACCACGCAACATCTCCGACCAGCTGACCTTTGGTGATGTGGTGGATATCGTAGAAGGGCATGTGCTGGGCGGTGCGAACGGACTGAACAAGCATCTTCATAAGTATGTCATCGGGGCGATGAAGGTGGACGCCATGATCCGGTATATCGATGCGGACAGCCTGCTGATCGTGGGCAACCGCGAGGATGTCCATTCGCTTGCGCTGGAGCAGGGGGCAGGGGTGCTGGTGACCGGGGGCTTTGGGACAAGCCGTGAAGTCAAAACGCTGGCGGATGAACTGGATCTGCCTGTGATTTCCTCCAGGCATGATACGTTTACCGTAGCTTCGATGATCAACCGGGCGATATTTGACCGGCTGATCAAGAAGAAGATTATGCTTGTTGAGGATATTGTGGACAGCAAGCCGCGCCTGAACACCCTCAAAATTTCAAGCACGGTTGCCGAGCTGCGGCAGCTGTCGCTGGACAGCGGGGAGCAGCGTTTTCCGGTGACGGATGAATGGAACCGGGTCATCGGCATCGTGGGCCGCAGGGACGCAGAGGAGCTGGCCGAAGGCCAGAGTATTGAGAAGGTCATGGTCCGCAGCCCCGTTACTGCGGCGCTTCAGACCTCACTGGCTTCAGCGGCGCAGATTATGATGTGGGAAGGGATTGATTTCCTGCCGATCGTTGACCGCAACCGGAAGCTGGTCGGTTCGCTGACCCGGAGAGAGGTGCTGCAGAGCCTGCGGGATGTCAGCAACCAGCCGCAGCTCGGGGAAACCTTTGACCATCTGATCTGGAACGGCTTTGCCGACGAGCGGGACGAAGAGGGAAAATTGTTTTTCCATGGTTTCATTACCCCGCAGATGGCGACGGACCTCGGGACCATTTCCGAAGGCGTATTGTCTACCCTGATGACTCTTTCCGCCTTCAAGGCAGCCAAGGATATCACGGGGAATGATTATGTGCTGGACAATATGTCTACCTATTTCATCCGTCCGGTACAGATCGAGCATGCTGTTATTGTGATGCCGAAGCTGCTGGAAATCAGCCGCCGGACCTGTAAGCTGGAGATCGAAATCAGCCATATGGACATCCTGGTCGCCAAAGCGGTGCTGATGCTGCAGTCGATTGACCACGGCTGACAGGGGGATTCCGGCCGTGCCGGCTGAAGTTTTCAACTAGCCGATGCCGTTCAGGATTCCACCGGGACATTTTCCAAACGGCGCCGCTGCCGTCAAATGCCAATAAGACTATCCTGGGCGCGTGCACGTAAGCCGGGGATAGTCTTTTTGCGGTACGTTCAATTACAAATACACTGTTATCCCAGTGTATTGTATTGTATTGTATTGTATTGGCGCGGCGCAGATTCTATTCAATGTGCTGCAGTCAATGAAGCGGTGTTTCGTTTTTCCGGTTCCGGCTGTAAAATCCATAGCTGCGCAGCCCGGAAAAGATATTGAACGCTCCGATCAGCAGAAACACCGCTTCGATAATCACATTAACCGTGGAGCCGCGGAACACAAACATGCAGATCAGGGAAAGCGAGACCAGCATGGCGCCAAGCAGAATGTTCATGATGGAGCGTTTGGCTCCTTTTTCGAGCGGATTCTGCGCTCTGCGGGAAGTGTAGCTGTAGACGGCGGCACCAATCAAACAGACCATCACCAGAATGAACAGCACATACTTGATGAACAGAATCATGGACAGGCAGCTCCTTTAGCTCATTATAAAAAGCCGTGTTGCCCACTATTGTACCATGATTGCCCTCAGCTGCGTCTATAGGGGCTGATTTCAACCCAAATCTGCAGCACACCCTCCATCACAAGCATGGTGCGGATCCGGACAGCGTATTCCTTCTCGCGCACAATGTAGATTTTGCCGTCCAGAAGCAGCCGGGCCAGCTTGCCGTCGGTGTCGATATCGAACATGCTGCGCCCGCGCATCGGCTCCAGGTCTGTGCTCATTTTGCGGATGATTTCCTTTACGGTTACGGGATCGAGCGCGGCAGCACCTTCCTTTGCTTTGCTGTCTTCAGTGCGCAGCTTGATTTCCCTGATCACGGTAGAGGTATTATTGTATTTTTTTAGCGTCTGGATATCCTTGCGGTACTGCTCAATCTGGACCCGCAGATCTTGATTGTTCAGCCAGAGCACATTATAGCCCATATGAAAAACGGCATTGTACATGATGCTCCCGGCCACCATTCCCAGCACAAATATGGCAGAAAGCTGCGAAAACCGGCGGAATTGCCGGAAAGGAGGAACCCTCATGGCCGTCTCACCCCTTGCCGCACACCCATTTGACCAGCTCGCTGCCCATATGAGCGCCCAGAAACGCAAAAACTAAATAGAGGATTTGCTTGATGGCAGGGGAGAGATTGCCGCCCAGCATATTGCTCTCAATGACCCGCATCGGGTCAATGGTTCCTCCGACGGCGGCGGCAAGCGCCCAGATTTTGATCCGGTCGGCCACATCCAGCATGGTCTGCGTCGGCGGCTGCAGGGAAACAACGGCCCCGATGCCCCCCAGCATGGCGCCTCCGAGCACAATCCCGAAGGCAATAAAAAAATCGAGAACGGCTTTGCTCAAAAAAATGTTCATAACAAGGCCCCTTTCCGAACCAGGCTCTTCCTGACTCAGCCTGTCCTTGTGCTCTTTCTTCATTCTATGGGCGGCTCCCCCTCTAATATGATAAAATAGTTTCATCTTATGTTTTGATTTTGGAACCTGAAGGGAAGTGGGGATATGAGCCCTTTCGTGCATTTGCATGTGCACAGCGAATACAGTTTACTGGACGGGGCGGCGCGCATTACAGATCTTGTGCGCCGGGCCGGCGAATACGGCATGACGACGCTTGCGCTTACGGATCATGGAGTGATGTACGGGGCAATCCCCTTTTATAAAGCGTGCAAGGCCAGCGGCATCAAGCCGATCATCGGCTGCGAAGCCTATTTAACCGCAGGCTCCCGCCGCGAGCGGGGCAGCCGCAAGGATCAGCCGATCTACCATCTGATCCTGCTCGCGAAGAATGAGACCGGATACCAAAACCTGATGCGCCTGGTGACCATCGGCCATCTGGAGGGACAGCATTACAAACCCCGGATCGATATGGAATCGCTGGCGGCACATGCCGAAGGTATCATCTGCCTCAGCGCCTGTCTCGGCGGCGAGGTACCGCAGCACCTGCTGCATGGACGGGAAGAAGAGGCGCGGAAGGCTGCGCTGCGGTATAAGGAGATTTTTGGCGGGGACTTCTATCTGGAACTGCAGGATCACGGTATGCCGGAGCAAAAGCGGGTCAATCCGCAGCTCATCGCCCTCGCCGCCGAATGCGGCATCCCGCTGGTGGCCACGAATGATGTCCATTATCTGGCTAAGGAGGATGCCGAGGTCCAGGATGTGCTGATCTGTATCGGCACGGGCAAGACGGTGGATGACGAGGAACGCCTGAAGATCGGCACAGACCAGCTGTTCCTCAAAAGCGGGGAGCAAATGGCCGCGCTGTTCCCGCATGTGCCCGAGGCTATCGCAAATACGCTGAATATCGCCGAGAAATGCAACTTGGAGCTGACCTTCGGCGAGCATATCCTGCCTGCCTATTCTCCGCTCCCTGAGGGGATGGATGCGGCCGCCTATCTCCGGGAGCTGTGCTGGAACGGGCTGGAAGCCCGCTATGCGGATACACCCCGCTGGGCTTCTCCTGAGGAGAAGGAGGCCGCAGGGAAGCGGCTGGCGTATGAGCTGGGCGTTATTGAGAGCATGGGGTTCAGCGATTATTTTCTGATCGTCTGGGACTTCATTGCCTTCTGCCACCGGCAGGGCATCGTTACCGGTCCGGGAAGAGGCTCTTCCGCAGGCAGCTTGACTGCTTATTGCCTGCGGATCACCGATGTGGACCCATTGAAGTATAATCTGCTCTTTGAACGGTTTCTCAACCCTGAGCGCATTACGATGCCGGATATCGACATCGACTTCAGCGATGAACGGCGCGATGAGGTTATTGCCTATGTGGTGGATAAATACGGCAAGCAGCATGTGGCCCAGATTATTACCTTCGGAACCATGGCAGCGAGAGCGGCGGTGCGGGACGTAGGCCGTGTGCTGAACCTGCCTTATAACGAGGTAGATAAGGCGGCGAAGCTCATTCCGGGGCAGCTTGGCATCAGCATCTCCCGGGCACTGGAGGGCACTCCGGAGCTGAAGGCGCTGTACGACGGCAATCTGAAGATCAAAGGACTGCTAGATATGGCGATGAAGGTCGAGGGCATGCCCCGCCATGCGTCCACCCATGCGGCAGGTGTCGTGATCTCCAAGGGGCCCCTGACGGATGCTGTACCGCTGCAGGCGGGCAATGAAAGCACGGCGCTGACCCAGTATTCCATGGAGCATCTGGAGAGCATCGGACTGCTGAAAATGGATTTTCTCGGACTGCGCACGCTGTCCATTATTGAACGCAGCATGAACTGGATCACGGAGATGACCGGGAGCACTCCTGATTTCCGCACCATTCCGGATGATGATCCGCTCACCTATGAAATGCTGGGAGCGGGGGAAACCACCGGAGTATTCCAGATGGAGTCCGCAGGCGTACGCCGCGTGCTTAAGGATATGAAGCCTTCAGGCTTCGAGGATATCGTATCTGTGGTCGCGCTGTACCGTCCGGGCCCGATGGAATTTATTCCTAAATATATCGCAGGCAAGCACGGCCAGATTGAAGTGGAGTATCCCCATGCCGATTTGAAGCAGATTCTGGACGATACCTATGGCATTATCGTCTATCAGGAGCAGATCATGCAGATCGCTTCGCTGATGGCCGGTTTCTCGCTTGGTGAAGCGGATCTGCTGCGCCGGGCCGTCTCGAAGAAGAAGCGGGAGACGCTGGACAAGGAACGCGGCCATTTCGTGCAGGGCAGCCTTCAGCAGGGCTATACCGAGACGGATGCCAACGCTGTCTATGATATGATCGTGCGGTTTGCCAACTATGGCTTCCCGCGTGCCCATGCGGCGGCTTATGGCGTGCTGGCTTTCCAGACAGCCTACCTCAAGGCCCATTATCCCGTCCAGTTCATGGCGGCCATGCTGACGGCTGTGATGGGCACCCACCGCAAGGTGGCGGAATATGTGCTGGAATGCCGCCGCAGCGGCATCAGCGTGCTGCCGCCAGATGTCAACGAGAGCGGCGTGCTGTTCACTCCGGTTCCGGATGATCAAGGCGCAGGAGCCATCCGTTTCGGACTGGCGGCCGTCAAGAATGTCGGAACTCTCGCCGTAGAGAACATAATAGAAGTCCGCAAGGAACGGCCTTTTGACAGCCTGCTCGACTTCTGCCGCCGCGTGGATCTCCGTGTCTGCAACAAGCGGGTGGTGGAGTCCCTGCTGCAGGCTGGTGCCTTCGACCAGCTGCCGGGCCACCGCGCGCAGCTGCTTGCGATGCTGGACGAGACGGTGGATGCCGCGCTGAAGTGGCGGAAGGAACGCGATGAGCTGCAGATTCAGCTCTTCGACGATCTGATCGAGACGCCCAACTGGGAAATCCGCTACCCGGATATCCCGGGCTTCACAGTTACCCAGCAGCTGGAGCTGGAGCGCGAGCTGCTGGGGCTCTACCTGTCGGGGCATCCGCTTGACGATGCCGCCGCGCTGCTGGAGGAGCCGGGCCTGCAGCGGCTCATGGATCTGGGCGAAGCGGCGGATGAGAGCCAGGCCGTGACCGCGGGCATGGTCGTATCCGTCAAGGAAATCACCACGAAGGCCGGGAAGGCAATGGCCTTCGTGGAGTGGGAAGACCAGATCGAGCGCTGCGAGGTCGTACTCTTCCCCGAGGTCTGGAAACGCAGCCGCACCCTGATCGTGAAGGGTGCGCTGCTGGCCCTGCGCGCCAAGGTGCAGCAGGAGGATGAGGGCTTCAAGCTGCTGGCCGAAGAGGTCGCGCCGCTTGGCGCGGACACGCTCCGCGGCCTGCTGCAGCGCCGCAGCGCAGCCGCTGCCCGGGCCGGCGGCCCGGGCCGGGCGGCCCCAGCCGGCGCCTCCCGCAGCGGCGCAGCCGGCGGAGCTGCTGCGCCTGCCGCCGCGCCGCGTGCTGCTGCGCGCGCGGCCTCGCCAGCGGCGGGCGCGGCGGGGGCTGCCGCCCCGCGCCCGCCGCAGGAAACCGGCGGCCAGCCTGGCCCGGCCGCCGGAGAAGCCGCTGCCCGGGACTCCGGGGCAGCGGACAGCGGACAGCGTGTCTTCATCAAGATCACGCCGTCCGCCGAGAATCCGGCGCTGCTGTCGCGCCTCCAGGCGCTGCTGCAGCGCCATCCCGGACCTGCCGCCACGCTGCTGTTCTATGAGCGTAACCAGAAGCTGCTGGCGCTCAGCGACGGCTACCGGATCAGGCCCTCCGAGGATCTGGTTGCCGCCATTGAGGCCATGATGGGCAACGGAACCGTAAGAATTAAATAAGAACATTTCCGTCCCTTTCCGCATACATTAGGAAACCACAGGGCAAGGCCCGTGCGGAAAGGGGAGTTCCATGATGTCCTATCAAATGGCGGCAGAACTGCTGGAGCGCAGGGGAGTATCGCTTGAGTCCATCGCTGAGATCGTATATATTTTGCAATCGGCGTATTATGCGGATTTAACGGAAGAAGAGTGCCTGTCCAGTGTGAAGGCGGTACTCGGCAAAAGAGAGGTCCAGTACACGCTGATGACCGGAGTCGCGCTGGATGAGCTGGCAGAGAAGAGGCTGCTTCCCCAGCCGCTGCAGGCGGTTCTCGAAGCGGACGAATCGCTCTACGGCGCAGATGAGACGCTGGCGCTCGGCATCACAGGCGTATACGGGATGATCGGACTTACAGGTTTTGGTTATCTCGACAAAATAAAGCTGGGAATTATCGGCAAATTGAACGATGATAGAGGAAGAATTCATGTGTTTCTGGACGATCTGGTCGCCGGGATCGCGGCTGCGGCGTCGGCCAGAATCGCCCACCGGCATGAAGGGGCAAAGGTGTATCCCCACGTGACCGGAACGGAATAATGGCCTGCCCGAGAATATACGGATGCGGCCCCCTGTCTGAATTCCTTCACTCTGATCCTGTTGCGGGAAAAAAGAAAACTGTGTTATCATGATTCCATTATACGGGATACGGCTGGGAATTAAGATTAGGGAGGCTTTGCAGGGCATGTGGACGGTAATCTATATAGCGCCGACCGCCAAAGTGGCGGATATGATTCAGAGCAAGCTTACGGAAGAAGGATTTCTGATAAAATGCCGTCCGGTCAATATGTCCAAGCAGCAGTTTGAGATTCTGGTTCCTTCGGGTGAGCTTGAGGAAGTGCAGGAAGCCCTTAATCTGATTCTGCATCCCTAGATAAACATTAGATGGCATACGCAAATAAACGGCTGAAGAGGTGCGACCCTTGTTCAAAGATTTATTTCAGAAAAAACGGAAGTACGCGACCATTCCTTCAGAACGTGTGGAGAGGACCGGCGGACCGGGTGAAGGTGAGCGGCCCAAACGGGAGATTCCCGAAGGGCTCATGAGCAAGTGCACCAAATGCGGAACGATCCAGTATAGCAAGGAGCTGGAGAAGAACCTGAAGGTATGCCCTTCCTGCGGCTACCATATGCGCCTGAACGCTTCTGAACGGATCGCGATGACGCTGGACCCTGAAGGGTTTATTGAATTTGACAGTGAGATGGCCTCGGTGGACCCGCTGCAGTTCCCTGGCTATGCGTCCAAGCTGGAACAACAGCAGTCCAAAACAGGACAGGTTGAAGCTGTGATCACAGGCCAGGGTACCATTGGCGGCCATCCGGTGATTGTTGCGGTAATGAACTTTGAATTTTTTACCGGCAGCATGGGCTCGGTTGTGGGTGAGAAAATTACACGTGCGGTGGAAGAAGCCACCGAGAAGAGACTGCCGCTGCTGATCTTTTCAACTTCGGGCGGAGCCCGGATGCAGGAGAGTATTCTCAGTCTGATGCAGATGGCCAAGACCAGCGCCGCGCTTGCCAGATTTGGCGAGGTTGGCGGGCTGTATATCTCCGTCATTACCGATCCTACCACGGGCGGTGTATCGGCGAGCTTTGCCAGTCTCGGGGATATCATCATCGCCGAGCCGGGGGCAGTCTTTGGCTTTGCCGGACGGATTGTAATTGAGCAGACGATCCGCCAGAAGCTTCCGGAGGATTTCCAGACCGCTGAATTCAACCTTCAGCATGGGCAGCTGGATTTGGTGGTGCACCGCAAGGAAATGCGTGCAACCCTTGCCAAGCTGCTGGATCTGCATGATTCGAAAGGGGGATTTTAGGTTGGCGGGAGAGTTGCCTTTTGAAATGCCTCTGTTAGAGATGCGCAAGAAAATTGCCGAGCTGAAACAGTTCGGTGAAGAAAAAGGGATTGATTTCAGCGATGAAACCGCCCGGCTTGAAGAGCGGTACCGTGTGATGGAAGATGAGATATACTCGAATATATCGCCGTCCCAGAAGATGCATCTGGCCCGGCATCATGGCCGTCCAACCTCACTCGATCTGATTAGCCTGATGTTTACCGACTTTATCGAGCTGCATGGCGACCGCCATTTCGGCGATGATCTGGCTGTAGTTGGCGGAATAGCCAAGCTAAACGGGGCGCCCGTCACAGTGATCGGCCAGCAGCGGGGCAAAGATACGAAGGAAAACATCCTCCGTTTCTTCGGCAGCGCCCATCCGGAAGGATTCCGCAAGGCCCTGCGTCTGATGAAGCAGGCGGAGAAGTTTGGCCGTCCGATCATTACTTTTGTCGATACCAAGGGGGCCTACCCCGGCAATACGGCAGAAGAAAGAGGCCAATCCGAAGCTATTGCCAGAAATCTGTATGAAATGTCGCAGCTGGCCGTACCTGTGGTTTGTGTGATTATAGGCGAAGGCGGCAGCGGCGGTGCTTTGGCTATGGCAGTGGGCAACCGCGTCCTGATGCTGGAGCATGCCATTTATTCCGCCATCTCTCCGAACGGTGCGGCGTCCATTCTGTGGAAGGATGCCTCCAAGGCGGAGCAGGCTGCGGAAGCCATGAAAATTACAGCCGCCGATCTGCTGGAGATGGAGGTCATTGAAGAGATCGTGCCGGAACCCCGGGGCGGGGCTCACCGTGACTACGAAGAGACCGCAGCGGCGATTAAGGATGCCGTGTGGCGCCATTTGCAGGAGCTGTCGGGGCTGGACCCGGCCGGGCTCAAAGAGGACCGCTATCGTAAATTCCGCAAAATTGGCGTATTTGCCGAAGCTGAGGCTGAACTGGTCAGTGCTGAGGCTGAAGTGCACAGCGTCGACTAAAGACAGGTTTCCATTTGTACTTTCAGACATAAGTATATTTTTGGCAGCCCTCAATCCGGACGGGCTTCAGTATACTTTTATTACCAATACAACACCCCTGTGATAGCTGCAGGGCTGTTTTTGTTTTGCCGGCTTTTTTTGAAAATCTAAAGTAAATTTACTGTAAAAAGTCGCTGCAACATTGATTTTGTGTCCAAGTTGCAGTAATATTCATTAGGGTGCAGTAAAAGGTACATGTGACAAAGTTCCTATGCAAATTGCATGCCTTATAGTAGATTTTGTAGTTGGAAAAAGTGAGACAGAGAGAACGAAAAAACGGAGGAAAACCTAATGCGGAAAAGTAAAATTGTATGTACGATTGGTCCTGCTAGTGAATCGTTGGAGAATATCAAAAAATTGATTTTGGCCGGTATGAATGTAGCCCGTCTGAACTTCTCCCACGGCGATTTTGAAGAGCATGGCAACCGGATCAAAACGATCCGTCAGGCTTCCCAGGAGCTTGGCAAGACTGTTGCTATCCTGCTCGACACCAAAGGACCAGAGATTCGCACAGGCAAACTGGAAGTAGAACCGATTGAACTGGTTCAGGATGAGTATCTGACACTGACTACGGAAGAAATCCTTGGTGACCAAAACCGTATCTCCATCACTTACGCCGACCTTCCTAACGATGTTCAAGTAGGATCTACCATCCTGATCGACGACGGCCTTATCGGACTTACCGTTGTTGACATTCAAGGCACAGAAATCAAGACCCGCATTGTTAACGGCGGTACGATCAAGAGCAAGAAGGGTGTTAACGTACCTGGAGTTGCTATCTCCCTGCCGGGCATTACGGAAAAAGACACCAATGATATCATTTTCGGGATCGAACAGGACATCGATTTTATCGCCGCTTCCTTCGTCCGCAAAGCCAGCGACGTTCAGGAAATCCGTGCATTGCTTGAGAAGCACAACGCTTCCCATATCCAAATCATTTCCAAAATCGAAAACCAGCAAGGTGTTGACAACCTTGATGAAATTCTGGCAGCTTCCGACGGCCTGATGGTTGCCCGCGGCGACCTTGGTGTGGAAATTCCGGCTGAAGATGTGCCTTTGGCTCAGAAATTGATGATTCAAAAATGCAACATTGCCGGCAAACCGGTAATTACTGCAACACAAATGCTGGATTCCATGCAGCGCAACCCGCGTCCTACCCGTGCTGAAGCGAGTGACGTAGCGAACGCAATCTTTGACGGAACCGATGCAATCATGCTGTCCGGTGAAACAGCTGCCGGGAAATATCCGGTAGAATCCGTGCTGACCATGTCCCGCATTGCTGAGAAGGCAGAATCCGCTTTGAACCACCGCGAGATCTTCATGAAGCAGCAGATCGCTCAAGAAACCACTGTAACTGAAGCAATCAGCCAATCCGTAGCGATCTCCGCTCTGGACCTGAATGCCAAAGCGATTATTTCTTCGACTGTAACTGGCCACACTGCACGCGTGGTTTCCAAATACCGTCCTAAATCACAGATTATCGCTGTGACCACACAAGAAAGAACTATGCGTCAACTCGCTCTTGTCTGGGGCGTAACTCCGGTTCACGGACTTGAAGCTACTTCTACCGATGAATTGCTGGAAACGGCTCTTAAAGGCGGCAAAGCTTCCGGTCTCGTCAAAGCCGGCGATCTGGTTGTAATTACAGCCGGTATTCCGCTTGGACGTTCCGGTTCCACGAACCTGGTAAAGGTTGACACGATTCCAGCTGACTAGTCTTCTGGACATCTGTTCTTTGCCATGATGATTGAATTCCAAAAAAGCAATGGTGCAAGACGCCATTGCTTTTTTTTGCTAAAATGAATACTTGTATATTGAAGCGGGCGCTTTGAGGCAAAAATACCATTAAGAGCGGACAATAATAGGGCTTCTGGAGTGAATCAGAGGTTTCCCTTTACGATAGACTCGTTTGACTATAAAAGCATCGCCGCTTGCATTGGGGCTACCGGGTACAGCTACTGTAATTTTCTTCTGCACCATGATTCCGCCGTCAGCAGGTGTCAGCCTTGGGCTTTTCCCGTTGACACGGCAGCGGAAGAAGCGGGTGGTTGACACCTTTGCCAGCGCTGCGATGATACCGCCCACTTGGGGCGCTTCCATGATCCATTCGGCGGAGGTTTGGGGCCCGGTGTAACGCTGAAATGTGCGAAAGGTCCATAATTTGCTGAGATTGGAGAGCGTGATGCACCATTTGCCGCTGCCCAGCTTAACGATGGAAGCCTTCATGTGATCCCCCGGCGATACGGGAAAAGGAATAACGGTCTCTGCGGCAGGGAGAATCTCCCACCAGGCATAATAGTGGACAACCCCGCCTATAGATTCATGACCGGTGCCTGTCTGTATCAGGCTGCTGTTTTTGAAGCCGTCGATCCCGATCCAGGCTGAGGAGTAGGTAGGGCTGGAAGTGGGTTTGACCAATGGGACAATCCATTCGCCGGATATCCGCCGGAACGCGCCTTTTTTTCCGGAGATGGCATACCCGCTCCAGTTGCCGGAGGTCCAGCCAAAACCGGTGCTTTGCGCTTTGCCCGAATGGGATTTGTCCGTTAAGCAGGGCCGGGTGCGTTTTGAAAGCTCAGTTCTGTTCACATATCCACCGCCTTTTATTAATATAGAAGTTAAGACTTGCTGCTCTATTAAATGCGGCGCAAAGTTATAAAGTATGGGTATTCCGTTAAAAAGGAATAGAGAGGACTTATTGCACAAATGAAAAAACTGCTCAAGCTGCGCGGATTTTATCTGTTCTTGGGACTTGCCGGCGGCTCATTCGGCTCATATCTTACATTGCTGCTGAAGCAGGGTGGACTGGACAGCGGCCAGATCGGAATGCTGATGGCGACAGGCACGCTGATTGCCATCTGTATTCAGCCTCTCTGGGGCGTAATCTCTGACCGCTACAACCAAGCCCGGCTGGTGCTGATTTTAAGTGTGGCGGTTCCGGCGGTATTGGCGGTTTTTTACCAGTCGGATTATTTCATTGTTTTGCTGGTGGTTTATACGCTTTCGACCATCTTCTCCTCTACACAGGCGCCTATCGCCGATTCCTACGCCATTGTAGCGGCAAACAAGGCCGGCTCCACTTACGGGAGCATCCGGATGATGCTGAGCATAGGAGCGGCCGTAGGGGCCTATGCGGGGTCGCAGTATGTCTCGCATTTTTCCGTATCCACGATCTGGGTGCCGTTTCTGCTGCTGAACTGTGTGGCCGTTGTGTTTGCGCTTACCCTGCCTAAGCAGGCGGAAGAGAACCGGATGATGAGCCAGTCGTTCTCCAAGGGCATCAAAAAGCTGCTGGGCAACAAAATATTTTTGGCTTTTCTGGGCGGGAGTTTTCTCGTAAACCAGACGATGACAGCCTTCGGTACTTATTTTGTACTGGCCTTTCAATCTGTGGGGGGCTCGACCAGCCATGCCGGGATTGCGTTGTTCATAGCCTCATTTACGAACTTTCCCTCAATGCTGTATGCCTCGAAGGTCATCAAGAAGCTGGGCAGGGAGCGTACGCTGCTGCTTGGTGCCCTTATCTATGTGCTGCGGTGGGGAATCCAGTTCGCTTTTCCGACCCCGGGGGTGATGATCGGCGTCCAGGTGCTGCATGGCCTGTCTTTCGGGCTTTTTTATATCGCCGCCGTGGAGTATGTATCGCATATTACGCTGCCGGAAATGCAGGCTACAGGCCAAAGTGTGTTCAACATCGTATTCTCCGGTTTTGCGGGGATTCTGGGCAATCTGCTTAATGGGATTTTGCTTAGGGAGGGGGGAGTGTGGCTGATGAATTTATCCTGCATGCTCAGCTCTGCGGTGGGAGTGCTGCTGATCTTTTACGTCTCCCGGAGCACGCGGAAGCGCGTTCTAATACCGGTAGCGTCCGAAAGAGCGAGCCTTTAGGGGAGCTGCCGAAACTATGAGGATATCTATGTTTTGTGTTATAACATTCCCATGTGGATAGCTAAGATTGGCGGAACTGTTTCTGCCTGGAAAGGGGCATTGTTCTTATGAAATCACGTAATCCGGTATGGACCAGCCGCTGGCATGGCACAACGTTCCGCGTACGCTATCAGGAGACAGACCAGATGGGAGTAGTCTATCACGCCAATTATTTGAGCTGGTTCGAGAGCGGGCGTACAGAGATGTTCCGGGAGCTTGGTTTTGCCTACCGTTCGCTGGAAAATATGGGGGTGTTTCTCCCGGTAACAACAGCAGATTTGCAATTTAAAAGTCCGGCGCGATATGATGATCTTGTCGCTGTGTATGCACGGCTTACGACTTTTGGGGCACTTCGGGTTGTATATGAATATGAAATCCGCCGGCTGGCCGGGACGGAGACGGGTGAACCAGGGGCATCCGCGCTTGCGGGGCTTTCTGCGCCTGCTGATCCCGGGCAATTGCCCGGAGAACTGCTGGTTACCGGCTCAACGAGCCATGTGTGGCTGAATACGGATTGGAAGCCTGTAAGGCTGGACCGGGTGCTTCCGGAATTGTTTTTGGCCATAACCATGGCGCTGAGGAAAGAAGGAGGAGCAGTATGATCAGGAACAAATGGCTGTGGGCTGCATTGTTTGTTATCCCGGCCGTGGAATTATTCGGGTTTATTTACGTGGCAGGTTTTCTCGGAGCCCCCAAAACGCTGCTGCTCATGCTGGCCAGTTCCGTGATCGGCTTCTTGATGATGCGTTTCGAGGGCAAGAAGGTGCTGCTGGACAGCAGAACGCAGATGCAGGAAGGCCGGGTGCCGGGGAGGACCATGCTGGACGGCTTGTGCATCTTTTTTGGCGGGCTGCTGCTGATTCTCCCAGGTTTTGTGACGGATATCGTCGGCTTTTCGCTGGTATTTCCGCTGACCCGGCCGCTGTACCGGGTTTTTCTGTTGAAATGGATTGAGAAAAAGATGAAAAACGGCACCTTCACCTTTTACCGCAGGTAAGGGGGGTAAGAGGAGGGTACCGCCGTGTGAAGCACACTCGGTTCTGTACAAGAGGCTCCGCCTGGATGCAGAATAAATGCTATTTCTGCATGGTTTGGCCCCTTGTTGCAGTTTGTGCTTAATTCGGGGAATTCCGGGAAATATCGGATAATTCCTGAAATCTGGTGCAGGAAATGCAGCAGAATCTAATTTCCGGTTCATCTGGAGCGTTTCTATTGCAGATTATGCAGTAGAAACGCTCTTTTTTTGTGGAAAGACACGATGTTTAAATTACCATGGGAAAGTAACGGCGTCTTGTGAAAAGCGGTGTGAAACATTCTGGTGAGCATCTATCCCATCACGCTGGTGAATTCGCAGTGATCCGCAACATCTCCGGATAACCCGGCAACAGCTTATATTGTTGTCAGTCCGGGTGTTCAAGAGCCGCTATGCACCTCGGATTTGGCGTAGTAGAAGATATTGAAGATGAAAAACATGAGAAAAACAACCCCCTGAGGATACAAAGCATGGATACGGTAAATATCCTCGTTGACATTCGATTTCATGATATCCAGCAAATGTACGATCATAGAACCGAAAGGGATAAAACTGACCAACGTAATCCGGCCGTCAATACTATCTTCGACACTCTGCAGCCCCATCATATTGATGAGAATGGCGATGATTCCGAGCACAACAGGAGGAATGAAGCTTTTGCCTACGGTCCCGACCGTCATTGTAACCGGGATCAGTAGTGCTTGCAGTACAAACATCCACAGTTGCGCGCGGGTAAACTTCCAGAAGAGCTCTTCCGTAATGGCCTGGTCGGTCATGAGGCTGCCTGCTGACCAGATCAAGACATAATTCAGCGCAAAGATTGCCAGCGTCAGGAGCAGGATGACGACCATTTTGCCAACCAGGATTGTAACTCGGCGGTGAGGGTATACAAAGAGCTGGTTGATCGTATTATCTCCGTATTCCCGGACGACAACAAAACCCGCGAGCAGCGATAGAAGCATCGGCGCGATCATGACATTGAGAAACAGAGAATTGTTAACCAAAAGATCGTTCCAATTCATGTGCCCCGATTGTCCGAATATTGCCAAGATTGCCGGCAACGCACCGCCGAAGATAGTTAGCCACACGAGCTTGCTTCGCTTCAATTTCAATACCTCGGTGTAGAAAACGTTAAGCACTGAGATCGCCTCCCGTCAAGCTGAGGAAGTAATCTTCCAGAGTCTCGCGCAGCATCGTGATCTCCCCGACGTCTACCCGGTTCTCGACCAGCAGCCGGTTGATTACGGCAGAGTCCGACAACTTCTCGAACACCCGGACAACCCCCGGTTCGGGAACCGAATAATCGTAAATGCCCAATTTCTGCTCCAGAAGCATGACTGCTTCGCGATCATTGCTCACTTTGAACTCGACGCAATGCCTGTTTTTCATCTGCAGCGCCTGCTGTTCGATCTCCTCGACTAATCTTCCGTGATGGACGATGCCAAGCTTCGTCGCCATCTGCTGGACTTCGCTTAAAATATGGCTCGATACCAGCACGCCAATATTCCGTTTTGAGGCCAAGTCCATAACTAATTGCCGCACTTCCTTGATTCCGGCCGGATCCAACCCGTTGGTCGGCTCGTCGAGAATAAGCAGATCGGGATGGTGCAGCAGGGAGCGGGCAATGCCGAGCCGCTGCTTCATCCCCAGCGAGAAATTTTTCACTCTTTTGTTGCGGGCGTCCAGCAAGCCGGCTTGTTCCAGCGATTCCTCGATGCTCTCCTTGTTCCCCATGCCCATCATCCGCCTGTGAATGTCCAGGTTCTCGGCAGCGGTCAAATTTGGGTAAAAGCCGGGAATTTCTATCATGGAGCCGATGCGTTCGAAAGCGGCTTTACGGCTCGATTCGGCGTTCTCCCCAAACAATTCGATTCGGCCGGATGTGGGCTTTATAAGGCCCATGATCATTCGGATTGTAGTTGTCTTACCGGCTCCATTCTGCCCAAGAAAGCCGTAGATTTCCCCTTTTTTCAGAGAGATGCTGATCCCGTCGACCGCTGTATGTGTCTTATACTTCTTGGTAAGATCCCTTGTTTTCAAGATGTATTCCACTTAATTCCAACCCCCTAAGATTTTTCGAAGCAACTGGACTTCATAACCATTCGCTTGGTTGGATTGATTATACGATAGGGAATTTACATGGGACTGACATATTCCTTAAAAATTTCTTACATTGCTTTGGGCAAACAAAAGGAAAAGATGGTCATTTCGTTCGGAATGCTGCTCACATGAATTTCGCCGAGCTGTTTCTCTACCAATTTCTTAACGATCGTCAGCCCCAGTCCGTTACCTTGCTGTGCCGCGTTGCGGGAAGCTTTGCCGGTATAGAGGCGTTCGAAGACATGGGGCAAGTCGATCTCCGAAATCCCTTGCCCGCAATCCCATACGTCGACCCATACATGGTCTTCCTCTTCCCGGACCCGAATACCTATTGTTTCGCCGTCTGCCCCATAGCGAAGCGAATTCGTGAGCAGATTATTCATGATTCGTTCGATGCTCTGTCTGTCCCCCCAAACGTAAACGGACTTCTCCGGGAACTGCAGCTGCGGCGTGAGCTGTGCCTGATGAAACTGGTGGTAGAAGGAGAGGACGGCCTCCTGCATTTTTTCGACGATATTTATTCTCTCAGGCTCCGGCATACTGTTATCGTCTTCAAATTTGGACAATTCGAAGAAATCCCGGATTAACGCGTCCAGCTTGTTCCCTTTGGCGGCAATGATACGGAAGTACTGCTGCCGTGCGGCTTCCGTCAATAATGGATCTCGCTGCATGACTTCCACATATCCCATGATCGCCGTCAGCGGGGTGCGTAAATCGTGGGAGAGATGGGTAATCATCTTCTTACGTTCAGATTCCAGCAGGTTGACCTTCTCCATACTTTGCTGAAAGTCGTCAATGAGCCGGTTCATACCGCCTCCAAGCTTATTCAAAGCGGGGTCCGCGCTGGGGAGGCGCACTCTTTGGTTGATAGCGCCTGCCCGTATCTCCTCGATGCGTGCGGTCATCAGCGTCAATTGCCGCTTCAGATGCCACTGCCGGTATACGAGCAGGCTGCTCGCAGCCAGCAAGAGGACGGAAATCATTATATACACCGGCATCAGCTCATGGCCTCTCCAAGTTTGTATCCGATTCCCCACACGGTTTGAATATAGATCGGACTTGACGGATCCGGCTCAATTTTCGTGCGAAGACGGCGGATGTGGACCATGACGGTATTCTCGTTGAAGGTAGGGTCTTCTTTCCAGACGGCCTGGAAAATCTGCGCTTTCGTGAACACTCGCGACGGATAGCTCAGAAACAGCTTCAAAATATCGAATTCTTTGGCTGTCAGTGTCTTTTTACCGGCCCGGGAAGAGACTTCATAGGTATGCAGGTCGATCACCAGCCCGCCATGGTTCAGCACGGATGGAGACTGATCGTTCGGATGGTTGTTGAAATAGAAGTAGCGGCGAAGCATCGCCTTGACTCGGGCGGACAATTCACCGAGCCCGAACGGCTTTGTTAAATAATCATCCGCTCCCAGCCCGAGCCCGATGATTTTATCAACCTCCTGCCCTTTGGCAGACAAGATCAGCACAGGAATGGTCTGGGTTTCGCGCACGCGGCGGAGCACCTCGAAACCGTCCATCTCAGGCAACATCAGATCCAAGATCAGGAGTTGAAAAGGCATTTGCTTGAGTAGGCGGACTGCCTCTTCCCCTGTATAAGCAGATTCCGTTTCATAGCCTTCTTTTCGTAAATAGTCGATAAGCAGGTCGTGAATTACATGGTCATCTTCGACAATGAGTATGTTTGAAGCGATGATGCTCACCTCCCGTTACATGATAGGATGCAACTATCATATCGCGCTTTTTCACTTTAAGAAAGTTCGGGCACGCACTCTATCATTGGCTGCAGCACCCGTTTGCAAAAAAAGAAGAGTGCCCCAAAGCGATGAAGAATAGCTTCCGGGGTACTCCTATGGTTTTTGAGATTACAAACACCATCTAAAGTCAATCATACCGATGCCGTAAGCTGCAGTCTCAAGGTGGTTCACCCGTTAAACAGCACACTTTAGATCTAATGCAGTCTCCCGCTCACAATATAACTGTGCAGGGCGCGGAACACACCGGCCCGGTGAAAGGCATCGAGCACGACCAGTATGACGGGACCGAGGAGCAGACCGAGCATGCCGAACAGCTGAAGGCCGGCGAACACGCCGATCAGCATGGCAAGCGGGTCCAGGCCGATGCTGCTCGCAAGGACTTTTGGCTCCAGGATCTGGCGGGTGATAAGAATCACGGCGTAGAGCACCGACAGCCCGATGCCGAGCGCCAGATTGCCGGTCATGTAAGAGTAGATGGACCAGGGAAGCAGTACAATTCCTACGCCGAGATAGGGCACCAGATCAACCAGACCGATCGTCAGACCGATGGCAAAGGCCGAATTCACGCCAAGCAGCAGCAGACCGGTGATGACAATAATGGCCGTGATAGAAATCAGCACCAGCTGCGCCCGCAGGTAGCCAAACAGCGCATTGCGCAGATCCTGCCAAATCTCTGACACCGGTCTGCGCAGCGGTGCAGGCACCAGTGCTCTCAGTTTGGCATTGTGCCGCTCCCAGCCCGTGCTGAGGAAGAAGGCAGATAACATGATGACGATCATAATGGAGCCCATGCTGGGCAGTGCGGAGATCAGCTTAAGGACCATATTGAAGAAGCCGGTGATGACCTCTGTCACAGCCTGGCCTACCGTTTCCGTGGTTCTGCTGATATTGCTGTCGATAGTGGCGTGATAGTCCGGGTTATCGTGGTAAAACTGGTTGATTTGATTAATAATATTTTGAATGCTGGCATTCCGGCTGATGGACAGCAGCAGCTCCCGCCACTGGTCGGTATGCAGATCGAAGGTCTGCAGCAGCCCGATCAATTCTTTGACAAGGCGGGTGATCAGCGCGGTCAGCACCAGAGCGGTACCCCCGACATAAAAGAGCAGAGAAAGCGACACGGCCAGCCAGCGCGGAAGCCTGAAGCCTCTCAGAATCAGCACCAGCGGATGCATCAGGTAGGCGAGCAGGTAGGCAAGCAGCAGAGGGTACACGAGCGGCAGCAGGACATAGACCCCCAGCAGCAGCAATGCGGCGGCCAGCACGACCCAGAGGCCGCGCAGCACTCTTTTTAATACCAGCGAATCCATGCTTCATCCCCCCTGATCAGGCTCCCCGGACACAACAACGGCTCGTCTAATATATATTCAGAGATTGATTTTTGAGACTACCCGGATACATTTATCCCGCTCATGGGAGTCAAACGCTAAACTGAAAGCGCAAACATGAAACAGGGAATTCGGAAGTTTTTTTCTATCTGTCCGATAAAATCATTTGATCTTCTCCAAAGCTTCCACGTTGTTCACATAACCGTCAAAATCCGTTATGATAAATAAAGGCTATACGCAAAAAGTTCGTTGCAATCTCTGCAAGAGGCCACAACGCCTAGTCATTAAAGATTGGGATACATCAAAATGTAAATGTTTTCATTAGCGTAAAAACAGCTTTTATACCCTTGTTGGCAAAGGAGAGAGATACTATGACAGCTACCAAAGGATTGGAAGGCATTGTTGCCACTACCTCCTCGATCAGTTCGATTGTAGACGGCGTACTCACTTACCGCGGTTATGATATTGATGATCTTGCCGAGAACGCCACCTTCGAAGAGACCGCTTATTTGCTGTGGTTCGGCAATCTGCCGACAACTCCCGAGCTGCAGGCTCTGCAGCGTGATCTCAGCGCTTTTGCCCCGATTCCTGAACAGGTGATTGCGCAAATGAAGCTGTATCCCAAAGAAGCCAACACTATGGCTGCGCTGCGCTCGGCTGTATCGAGCCTTGCCCTGTACGATGAAGCAGCGGACGATATGAGCCGTGAGGCCAATGAGATCAAGGCTGTGAAGCTGCAGGCGCAGATTCCGACGGTGGTGGCTGCGCTGGCCCGCATCCGCAAGGGACTGGAGCCTGTTGCTCCCAAAGAAGGCTTATCGCTTGCCGAGAATTTCCTCTATATGCTCTGGGGTAAACAGCCGGATATCGTATCCGTCAAAGCACTCGATGCTGCGCTGGTGCTGCATGCCGACCATGAGCTGAACGCCTCTACGTTTGCCGGACGGGTAACGGTGGCTACGCTGTCGGACATTTATTCGGGTGTCACTTCGGCCATCGGCGCCCTGAAGGGGCCGCTGCACGGCGGTGCGAATGAGGCTGTGATGAAGATGCTGGAGGAAATCGGCAGCCTGGACGCGGTTGAGCCGTATATCCAAGGCAAGCTGGAGCGCCGGGAGAAGATTATGGGCTTTGGCCACCGGGTCTACAAAAATGGCGATCCGCGCGCCAAACACCTGATGAAAATGTCCCACGAGCTGGGATTAATGAAGAATGATACCACGCTCTACGAGATGTCGGTCAAAGTCGAAGAGCTGATTACTTCACAGAAGGGCCTCAAGCCCAATGTGGACTTTTATTCGGCTTCGGTCTATACGCAGCTTGGCATTGAGCGGGAGCTGTTCACGCCGATTTTTGCCATCAGCCGTACCTCTGGATGGACTGCACATATTCTGGAGCAGTATGAGGACAACCGCATCATCCGCCCGCGTGCGGAATACACAGGCATGTCCGAACAAAAGTACGTTCCGGTGGACGAGAGATAATGCGGCCCCTTGCGGGCCGCTACACCCCTTTAGTAGAATGAAATATAAACCATACTAAAGTCTATGCTTCCAAACGTGCGTTTTTTGCGAAGACCAATCAAGGGAGTATAGGCTCATAAACTTTTAGGAGGACTACCCAATAATGTTGAAACTGGAAAAATACGATCTGCCGACAGAAGGCGAACAAATTACAATCGAAGATGGCAAGCTGCTCGTTCCGGATCATCCGATCATCCCGTTCATCGAGGGTGACGGTACAGGCCGCGACATTTGGAAAGCCTCCAAACGGGTGCTGGATGCTGCAGTAGCCAAAGCCTACGGCGGCAAGAAGCAGATTGCCTGGTACGAAGTATTTGCCGGCGAAAAAGCCTTCAATACATATGGTGAATGGCTGCCGAATGATACGCTGGAAGCAATCCGTGAGTACATTGTAGCCATCAAGGGGCCGCTTACTACTCCGATCGGCGGCGGTATCCGTTCCCTGAACGTGGCGCTGCGCCAGGAACTGGATCTGTACGTCTGCCTGCGTCCGGTACGCTATTTCGATGGTGTGCCTTCTCCGGTGAAGCATCCCGAGCTGGTGGATATGGTGATTTTCCGTGAAAATACAGAGGACATCTATGCCGGCATCGAATACAAGGAAGGCTCCGCAGAAGTGAAAAAGGTGATCGAGTTCCTGCAGAAAGAGCTGGGCGTGAACAAAATCCGTTTCCCGGAAACATCCGGCATCGGCATCAAGCCGGTATCCTCCGAAGGCTCGAAGCGCCTGGTGCGCTCTGCGGTGGAATATGCAATCAAGCATGGCCGCAAGAGTGTGACGCTGGTGCATAAGGGCAACATCATGAAATTCACTGAAGGGGCCTTTAAGAACTGGGGTTATGAAGTGGCGGAGCAGGAATTCGGCGACCAGGTCTTCACCTGGAACCAATATGATGCCATCAAGGAGAAGAGCGGCGAGGCTGCTGCAAATGCTGCCCAGAAGGAAGCGGAAGCATCCGGCAAAATCATCATCAAGGATGCGATTGCGGATATCGCCCTCCAGCAGGTGTTGACCCGTCCAACCGATTTCGATGTGATCGCCACGCTCAACCTGAACGGGGACTATCTGTCCGACGCGCTCGCAGCGCAAATCGGCGGCATCGGCATCGCGCCTGGAGCGAATATTAACTATGTTACAGGACACGCTATTTTTGAAGCTACACACGGCACTGCACCGAAATATGCCGATAAAGACGTAGTCAATCCGGGTTCGGTAATCCTGTCCGGCGTTATGCTGCTTGAGCATCTGGGCTGGCAGGAAGCGGCAGATCTGATCTACAAAGGCATGAGCACGGCCATCAATAATAAGACCGTGACCTACGATTTCGCCCGCCAGATGGAAGGCGCAACAGAGCTGAAATGCTCGGCCTTTGCTGACGAAATCATCAGTCATCTATAAGACCAACCCTCCTCAGCTTGTGCTGCGAAGTCAATTTGCCGAAGCTGTGTCAAGGCTGGATATGCTCACTAAACTCTTAGGAGGATAAACGTGGCTATCAAACGTAATAAAATTACAGTCGTAGGCGCCGGTTTTACCGGCTCCACCACTGCGCTAATGCTTGCCCAAAAGGAGCTTGGCAATGTGGTGCTTCTGGATATTCCCCAGCTGGAGAACCCGACCAAGGGCAAGGTGCTGGATATGCTGGAGGCTGGTCCGGTACTGAAGTTTGATGCCCGGATTACGGGTACCTCCAGCTACGGCGATGCTGCAGATTCGGATATTGTTATCATCACGGCGGGGATTGCGCGCAAGCCGGGAATGAGCCGCGATGATCTGGTCAACACGAATGCGGGCATTGTAAAATCGGTCTGCGAGAATGTGAAGCGTGTGGCGCCGGAAGCCATTGTCATCATCCTGAGCAATCCGGTAGATGCCATGACTTACGTGGCCTTTAGAACGCTGGGCTTTCCCAAAAACCGCGTCATCGGCCAATCCGGCGTGCTGGACACCGCGCGTTACTGTACTTTTATCGCCGAGGAGCTTAACGTTTCGGTGGAGGATGTGCGCGGCTTTGTTCTGGGCGGCCACGGGGATGACATGGTTCCGCTGGTGCGGTATTCCAGTGTCGGCGGCATTCCGATCGAAACACTGATTCCGGCAGAGCGGATTGCGGAGATTGTGCAGCGTACCCGGGTTGGCGGCGGTGAGATTGTCAGCCTGCTTGGCAACGGCAGTGCTTACTATGCACCTGCGGCATCTCTCGTGCAGATGACCGAAGCGGTTCTGAAGGATAAGAAGCGGATACTTCCTGTCATCGCCCTTCTCGAAGGAGAATACGGGTACGACGGTCTGTTCATGGGCATCCCGGCGCTGCTGGGTGCGGACGGCATTGAGAAGATCTTCGAGCTGGAGCTGACAGCGGAAGAGAAGGCGGCTCTCGATAAGTCTGCGGATTCAGTACGTGCGGTAACTTCTGTGGTTACGGTGTAGGTTCAAACGGACACAAGCCCTCATTTCCATTTAAGAAATGAGGGCTTTCTTTTCATAAACTATGCGGTTGGGTATAATAAGAATGTAACTTATATCACAGCGAAAAATGAGGAGGCTAATCATGGATCGGATTTTCTTTTTCCTACATATGATCGGGACATTGGCGCTCGGCTTCTATCTGGTGCTGCCGTTTATTCTGAGCGGTACGGCCAAGCTCTCTGCTTCAGCCAAAGAGGGAACGTTAAGCGCTATCGGCGGATTTAACCGGTTCGCCCAGTATGGTCTGGTCATTCAACTGCTGACAGGGGGCTATATGATTTCACAAGGAGATTATACCGTAGCCTGGATGGTGGTGGTTGTAGTTCTCCTGCTGGCGATGTTTGCCCTGGGCGGCATCATGGGCAAGCCGCTGCGTCTGGCAGCTGCCGGAATGCGCGAGAACCGCGATGTGTCTGACCATACCGCGAAGCTGCGCACCTTGAGCCTGCTGCTGATGGCCCTGCTGATTGTGATGATGTTTTTTATGGTGTACAGACATATCATCTAAGTTGAAATCTCGTAAAATGGCTCTTGCGGCTGCGGCTGCGAGGGCCGTTTTTTGTGGAGATGCAGAGACAGGTGATGATGACGGAGGGCCGTCCCCGCCAAAAACGGCTGGATTTTTTGTTTGGATCACCTGGAAGTGTGGTAAGTAACATAACGTAAAGCGATTGTATAATTGATGACGCATAAGCCATCCTAATACGATGTGGTTACTTCCCAAAAAAGTTGCACAGCGAAAGGAGAATGGATCATGCCAGACAACAAACAATCCACTAAAACTTTGCCACCCCAGGTGCAGGACCGTCAGCCCGGAATTGAGAGCGAGATGAAGCCGCGCCCGGAATTCGAAACCTCAAGCTATAAAGCGGCAGGCAAGCTGCTGGGCAAGGCGGCTCTTATTACGGGAGGCGACAGCGGCATCGGGCGTGCAGTTGCCGTTCATTTTGCCAAGGAAGGTGCGGATGTGGTCATTTCCTATCTGAATGAGCATTCCGATGCCGAAGAAACGAAACGCCAGGTCGAGCAGGAGGGCCGGAAGTGTATTCTGGTTGCCGGTGACATCGGGGTGGAAGCGTTCTGCCAGGATCTCATCAACAAAACGGTGGAAGGCCTGGGCAAACTCGACATCCTGATCAACAACGCCGCCGAGCAGCATCCGCAGGATAAGATTGAGGATATTACCTCGGAGCAGCTGGAGCGGACATTCCGCACCAATATTTTTTCCATGTTCTATTTGACCAAGGCCGCCATGCCGCATCTGAAAAAAGGTTCTACAATCATCAACACGACATCGATCACAGCCTACCGGGGCAGCCCGCAGCTGCTGGACTATTCGTCTACCAAAGGCGCTATTCTCAGCTTCACCCGCTCGCTGTCGATGAATCTGGCGGAAAAAGGCATCCGTGTCAATGCCGTAGCTCCGGGCCCGATCTGGACACCGCTGATTCCATCCACCTTTGATGCCAAAAAGGTCAGCGAGTTCGGCGGCACACAGCCGATGAAACGCCCGGGACAGCCGGAAGAGCTGGCTCCAGCCTATGTCTATCTGGCCTCGGATGATTCATCCTATGTCAGCGGGCAGGTCATGCATGTCAATGGCGGAGAAGTGGTCAACGGCTAAGAGCTTTGTGGTAAACTTGGTTTGCGTGAAAATACAGCAGCAGTTTTAAGAGCGTGCCTCCGCGGCCCGCTCTTTTTGCTGCACATGCCAAGGAAGCAGTTTTTCAGTAAAAGGGATAGCTTTTCCGAGGAATTATATGTTAATATGAACCACGTCAGCAACTGAATAATGGAATTGTCCCTAGGGGTGCCGCAAGGCTGAGACGAACGTTCCGTTCGGACCCTTTGAACCTGATCTGGTTAAACCCAGCGTAGGAAAGCGGAGAATGAATGAACTGCAGCGGGGTTGTATCCATACGCCCGTATTCCTGTACAAATTTATGACTGCCTCCTATCGCGGGGGGCGGTTTTTTTGTTGTCTGGAAATTATGTGTTTTTTCTGTTTTGGATAAGGTGTGTAAGGGGAGAAGGGATTTTTTACTTGGTTCGTTTAAAGAACAAATTTGGATCTGAACGCGGGTTGGCCTGGAAAGAACGGCAGAAATGCCTTTGTTGAAGAGTTGACGGCTGGTTTGTCCGGAAAGAACGGCAGAAATGCCTTTGTTGAAGAGTTGACGGCTGGTTTGCCCGGAAAGAACGGCAGAAATGCCTTTGTTGAAGGGTCGACAGCTGGTTTGTCCGGAAAGAACGGCAGAAATGCCTTTGTTGAGGGGGCGAAGGCTGGTTTGCCCGGAAAGAACGGCAGAAATGCCTTTGTTGAAGGACCAAAGGCTGGATTGCCTGGAAAGAACGGCAGAAATGCCTTTGTTGAAGGGTCGAAGGCTGGTTTGTTCTGTTCCCGGTCTGCTCAAAGAATATAGCGAATAGAAGGTGAAGCTGTGGCGGAGATTCATTTGATCTCGGACGGAAGGCTTGCGCCGGGACAATTCATTAACCTTGCTGCGGCTGTATATCCGCTCGTGGACTACATCCATCTGCGGGAAAAGCACCGGTCTGCCCTGGAACTGCTGGACATGGCGAAGCAGCTGCTGCTTGCGGGGGTTCCCGCTTCCAGCCTGGTCATCAATGACCGGCTGGATGTTGCGCTGGCCGCTGGTGCAGGCGCTGTTCAGCTGGCCTGGAACAGCCTGCCGCCGGCTGCCGCCCGTGCCGCCGCTCCCGGCCTGCGGTTGGGCAGGTCGGTGCATTCCGCGGCGGAAGCTGCGGAAGCGGGCCTGCAGGGGGCCGACTATTGCCTGTTCGGCCATGTTTTTCCTACCGCCTGCAAACCCGGCCAGCAGGAGCGCGGTTTGGGGCCGCTGGGGGAAGCGGTGCGCTGCAGCCGTATTCCGCTGATTGCCATCGGCGGCATAGAGCCGGGCAATGCCGGTCAGGTGATCCGGCAAGGGGCAGCCGGGATTGCAGTCATGTCCGGCATTTGTGGTGCCGGAGACGCTGTATCCGCTGCGCGTGCTTACCGGTTGGCGGTCCAGGAGGCTTAAGACCGGAGTTGTTATGTGTTTAAGTTGTTATGCGTTTAGTGAGCTATGGATATGTCACGCAAAGGAGGTGAGAAGGCATGAATCTGATCATCAATGGCAAAGCCCTGGAGATTGCGGAAGACTGCCGGACGGTAGCTGACCTGCTCAGCCGGCCCGAATGGAGCGGACGGCTTGTGATCGTGGAGCGCAATGGTGAAATTGTGAACAGGGAGCATTACGGCGAGACATCGTTCTGTGAAGGTGACCGGCTGGAGCTGGTGCATTTTGTAGGCGGGGGCTGAAGCACTGCTTCCTGAGAGAGCACAATGCGGGGCGTTCGTTCCCATAGCATCTCTTCATTTTGCAACCCCAGCAGATATTATCCGATTTCATACCAGGAGGCATGCTTATGTTAGATCCATTTGTGATTGGCGGTATTACGTTATCAAGCCGGCTGTTCATCGGCACCGGCAAATACAGCCGGAATACACTGATTCCCGAGGTGGTTGCGTCTTCAGGCTCACAAGTGATCACGGTTGCCCTTCGCCGCATAGATCCGGAGAGCCGCGACAATATTGTCAGCCATATTCCTCCCCATATGACCCTGCTGCCTAATACATCGGGGGCGCGCACCGCCGAGGAAGCCGTGCGGATCGCCAGACTGGCCAGAGCCGCAGGCCTTGGCAACTGGGTAAAGATTGAGGTCATTAACGATCAGAAATATCTGCTGCCGGATAATCTTGAGACCATCCGCGCTACGGAGATACTTGCCGCCGAAGGTTTTGTGGTGCTGCCGTATATGAGCCCGGACCTCTCCGCTGCAATTCGAATGAAAGAGGCTGGAGCTGCCGCGGTTATGCCGCTTGGCTCGCCTATCGGCTCCAACCGCGGCCTGCGGACCAAAGAGCTGCTCCGCATTCTCATCTCTGAGGTGGAGCTTCCGGTTATTGTTGACGCCGGTATCGGCCGACCGTCCGAAGCGGCGGAAGCTATGGAGCTGGGGGCCTCCGCTGTGCTGCTCAATACGGCTATCGCTACTGCCCGTGATCCGCTGCTGATGGCCGAAGCCTTCCGCGAAGCCGTATCTTCAGGCCGCAAGGCCTATTTGGCCGGGCTCGGTCCGGTGGAAGAGACGGCGGTCGCGTCTTCGCCTTTGACCGGATTTCTGAAGTGATTCTGAGCCATACCGAAAGGAGGGAGAAACATGAGTTTTTATGAAACACTGACCCGTCTGGAGCAGCTTCCTTACGAGAGCCTATGGCAGCAGTTCCAGGTGGAGGATGTGAAGCGGGCACTATGCAAGGACCGCCTGGATGAAAGCGACCTGCTGGCCCTGCTGTCTCCGGCTGCGGAGCCATGCCTGGAGGAGATAGCCCAGCGTGCGCAGCGGCTGACCCGTACGCATTTCGGGCATGTGATGCAGCTGTTCACACCGATGTATCTGGCCGATTTTTGTGTGAATCACTGCACCTATTGCAGCTTCAGCTCCATTTATGATTTTCCGAGAAAAAAATTGACGCCGGAGGAGGTCAGGCAAGAGGCGATTGCGATCTCCTCCACAGGCCTGCGCCATCTTCTGGTGCTGACCGGCGAATCGCGCAGTGACAGCCCGGCTTCTTATGTGAAGGAATGCGTAGAAATTCTGCACGAGTACTTCCCTTCCGTAAGTATTGAGGTGAATCCGCTGTCCACGGAGGAATACCGGGAGCTTAGAGAGGCGGGAGTGGACGGCTTGACCCTGTATCAGGAGGTTTATCATCAGGAAACGTACCGGAAGCTGCATGTAAAAGGTCCCAAAAGAGTCTTCCGCAACCGGCTGGATGCCCCCGAGCGGGGCTGTCAGGCCGGCTTCCGCTCTGTCAACATCGGTGCGCTCCTTGGGATGTATGATTGGCGGCAGGAGGCATTCATGACCGCGATGCATGCGAGGTATCTGCAGGACAAGTATCCGGAATGCGAAATCGGCTTATCCGCCCCGCGTTTCCGGCCGTATTTGGGGGAATTCAATCCGGATAGCGATGTTACGGACCGGGCGCTGGTACAGATTATTTTGGCGTACCGCCTGTTTCTGCCCCGTTCCGGCATTACCTTGTCTACCCGGGAGCCTGCCTCGCTGCGTAACCATCTGATCCACCTGGGCATCACCAAAATGTCCGCAGGCGTCTCCACTGAAGTGGGAGGACACACCCAGGATGGCGGAACTCCGCAGTTCGAAATTTCGGATGAACGGAGTGTAGAAGAAATTACGGACATGCTTCAGGCAAACGGCCTGCAGCCGGTCTTCAAGGATTGGGATCTGCTGAGGCTGCAAGCGTAATAGAAAGTTGACTGTGACAGCAGCTCATAGCCGGCAAATTTTATTCTATCTGACTCCGCCTGCTGAGAATTTTAAGAGAGTTTGTTCACTGTGAGGGAAGGAACTTAAGTGGATAAAGTAGAACTAAAACGGGCAGTCTGCTTCCTTAAACACCTCTAGTGGGAATAAGTATATTTATTTCAGCGTTATGTGCGTCTTGACCCCGCTTTAACTGGAATAGGTGGAGAAAATCCCACTATACAGCGAGAAAGGGCAAAATACAGCGGATTAGCTATACTAATTCCACCTAACTTTGCAGAAAGGGTCACCTCGCCTGCGATCCGGCGGGAACCTCTTTAGCCCGCATTAGTTTATACATCAATCACAGCATCCGAACCGCCCGTTTACTTGGAAAAGTGAAGGGGGACCCGCTCTTCTTCGCGGCCCCAAGCCCTGCATGAACTGTCCGCTGTTTCTCCACAGCTTGTCCGCTGCTCTTCACGTAGTGTCCCCGCCCTCCAAGGCCTGTCCTCCGTCAGTTCCGGCAGACAGCTCATCCAGGGACAGCTCGAAGCCGGGGGCCATATGGGCCAGAAAATACTCCATTTCCGGCATCTCAAGCCCGCGCAGCTTCGCGGCAGTCTGCGCTTTGGCGGCGGCAAATTCGCGTGCGGCTACCTCCCAGACGCATTTCAAATAAGCGTCAAGATGGTCAGCCGCTTTGACATAACGCAGCAAATAGGCGTCTTCGGAGCCGGCGGGGCTGTCCTGCGGCTGCAGGAGCGGCGCATAGACGGAGGTAAGCTCCGGCGGAATCATCCCCTTCAGCCGCTCGGCGGCAATCCGTTCCATGTCGCGGAAGCTGGACAGGAGTTGCGGGTTGTTGTGTTTGACCGGCGTGGCGATATCGCCGGTGAAGACTTCGGTGGCGTCATGGAACAGCGCCATTGCAGCCGCCCGGTCGGCGTTCAGCGAACGGGCAAAATGGACGTTGCCGATGGAGCAGAGCATATGCGACAGCAGGGCTACCTGGAACGAGTGCTGTGCCACGTTCTCCGGTGCGGTGCTGCGCATCAGGCTCCAGCGCTGGATATACTGAAGCCGGTACAAATAGGCTGAAAAATGGTAATTCAATTTTAAAGTAACCCCTTTCATGCGTGGTGTAATATGTTATGATAAAACTAATTGTAACAGAGTTTGGACAACCACAAACGCATGGAGAGGAGCTGGACTGAAGATGCAGCATTTTGAAGACAGCGTTTATGATCTGATTGTTGAAACCTCCACCAATCTGCCGGGCGATGTGCGCCGGGCAGTAGCCAAAGGACGCGCCCTGGAGGACCGCGCTACCCGTTCCGGTCTCGCACTCACCACCATTGCGCAGAATATCGGCATGGCCGAGCTTCAGGTATCGCCAATCTGCCAGGATACGGGGATGCCGACTTTTATTATTCATACGCCGGTCGGCGTGAATCAGATTGAGATGAAAAAGGATATTCATAACGCGATCATCCGTGCAACCAAAAACGGCAAGCTGCGCCCCAACTCCGTAGACTCGCTGACTGGCGAGAATAGCGGAGATAATCTGGGTGCCGGCACACCGGTAATTCATTTTGAACAGTGGGAAGAAGCTGGGGTGGATGTCCGTCTGATCTTGAAGGGCGGGGGCTGTGAAAACAAGAATATCCAGTACAGCCTCCCGGCGGAACTGGAGGGCCTCGGCAAAGCGGGCCGCGATCTCGACGGTATCCGCAAATGCATCCTTCACTCCGTATATCAGGCACAGGGGCAGGGCTGCAGCGCAGGCTTCATCGGTGTGGGCATCGGCGGGGACCGGACTACCGGGTATGAGCTGGCCAAGAAACAGCTGTTCCGCAAAGTGGAGGATGTCAATCCAAATGAAAATCTCGCTAAGCTGGAAGAGTACATTATGGAGAATGCCAACAAGCTGGGGATCGGCACGATGGGCTTCGGCGGAGAAGTCACGCTCCTGGGCTGCAAAATTGGCGTAATGAACCGGCTTCCGGCCAGCTTTTTTGTCTCCGTGGCCTATAATTGCTGGGCGTTCCGCCGCCAGGGCATCCTGGTTGATCCGGCCACCGGCCATATTCAGGAATGGCTGTATGAGAGCGGCACGGGAATCTCCGTGGGGGCTGAAGACAGCACTGCACCTGTGCTTGAGACAGTAGGTGCCGCTGCTGAAGGGGCAGACTGCGGTGTGATTTCCGGGGACGCGGTGATCTCTGCGGCACCTGCCGTGCTTTCGGCGGCTGAAGCTGAGGCGAAGCTTGCCGGGAAGCCTGCGGAAGCTGCGGCGGGGGAAGCCCGGGAGGTCCGGCTGACCACGCCGATCAGCGAGGAAGACATCCGCAGCCTGCGGGTGGGCGATGTAGTCATCCTGTCCGGAGAAATGCACACCGGCCGCGACGCGCTGCATAAGTATCTGATGGACCATGACGCACCGGTCGATCTGAACGGGGCGGTAATCTATCATTGCGGCCCGGTCATGCTGAAGGACGAGGAAGGCTGGCATGTAAAAGCGGCAGGCCCGACTACCAGTATCCGTGAAGAGCCGTATCAGGGCGACATTATCAATAAGTTCGGCATCCGTGCTGTCATCGGCAAAGGGGGAATGGGCCCCAAAACCCTGAAGGCGCTGCAGGAGCATGGCGGTGTCTATCTCAACGCGATCGGCGGTGCCGCGCAGTATTATGCCGAATGCATCAAGAAGGTAAACAGTGTGGATTTCATGGAATTCGGCATACCAGAGGCCATGTGGCATTTGCAGGTGGACGGCTTCGCGGCAATTGTGACCATGGATGCTCACGGCAACAGCCTCCATGCTGATGTGGAAAAGGATTCTGCCGCCAAACTGGCGCAGTTCCGGGAACCTGTGTTTAAATGAGCGCCCCGAAGCGCTCCCGGTAAGCGAGCGAATACCGGCCCGGTAAGCTCCCCGGGTAGCTGCCTGAAAAGGCTCCCCAGGTAAGCGCAAAAGCTTGTCCATAGTTACTTCACAGGCCTTCTTCCATTTCTGATGGAGGAGGCTTTTTTCAACTATTATAAAATGCGCTGGCAGCTGAAGCTTGTGCACCGCAAACGGACAGGCTTCAGCCCTCTGAGCAGTCGTCTCGTGAGAAAAGGTTCACTAACTGAATTCATTCGCTTATAGAGTATCGTATGTTGGAAAAAGTACCACTAATTGAACTCGTTTAGCTTATGGAAGTTCCTATGTTGGAAAAAGTACCACTAATTTGGCTGAAAGCGGCCGTAAGTGATGAATATTCCTGAATTAGGTGTACAAATTCCAACTAATACCTCCTGTATCCCGAATTTCAGCGAATTAGTTTTACTTTTTCCACTTAGCTTTAGTCCTGTTGAGCTTCATTGCATCCCCGAGCGTTCAAGTTCTCCGGGCTCAACTTGTATAGCGGGCGCCGGACAGAAATCAGAGGTAGAAGTACCTCTGATTAGCCCGCCAGCAGGCCCCGGACAGAAATCAGAGAGGAAGTGTGCATAAATATGCTTATAAACCATATTTTGGGTTAACTGTTCTGTTGCTGTAAAACCCGCCACCCCATTAATCCATAGGAATTCTTCATTCCGGTTAGGGTTATTTATTATGCTTGACAACGCATACATATACATGGTAATTTTTATGAGGGAAACCGGTTTCCCATCCCGCAGCATAGTCTTGTAAGTTATGTAAGGGTATTCACAGCAGTAAGGTTTGATATGTGCTCTTATGAGAGGGAGATGAGGAATGAAACGAAAACTATGGCTTATTCCGGCTCTAATTACGTCCATTGTTCTGTCCATTACGGCTAACTTGTTTGTGCTTCCACCTACACAGGTTGAGGCAGCCAGCATTGGTACTGTTACTGAAAATGACACGATTTATCAGATTATGGTAGATCGCTTCAATGATGGGGATACCTCCAATAATGCTACCGGTGCGGCTATCCGCTACGGCGAAACCTCGGAGGAGGATTTCCGCTATATGAAGGGCGGCGATTGGCAGGGGGTTATAGACAAGCTCCCCTATATTCATAACATGGGGTATACCGCGATTTGGATTTCTCCGGTGGCAGAACCGCAGGTGACGAGCCGTGACAACAACGGTACAGGAAAAAACACAGCCTACCACGGTTACAATGTTAAGAACCCCAATGCTGCCAATCCTTACTTTGGAACCAAAGAAAAGCTTAAGGAACTGGTGGATTCCGCGCATGCGCTCGGCATAAAAGTTATTATCGACGTTGTGCCGAATCACATCGGGGACTATATGCTGGGCAATCAGGCTTATTACGATATCCCAGGACTGCAGCCCGCAGAACCGTTCAATAATCCGGCCTGGTATCACCATAATGGCGATATTAACTGGTCACTGGTTGACGGAAGATATGATCAATGGGCTCAGGATTATATGGAGAATCACGATCTTGGAGGGCTGGATGATATCGACCTTGACGTTCCTGCGGCCAAACAGGCTATATTCAATTCCATTAAAGGCTGGTTTGACTACACGGGGGCGGACGGTGCGCGTGTAGATGCCGCCAAACTGATCAAGCCGACGGATATCGGTGAACTTCAGAATCTCCTGGGAGTTAATACGTTTGGTGAGAATTTTGACGGCAATGCGGAATTTGTCTCCCGCTGGGTAGGTCCCAACAAGGAGTGGGGCATGCTTGATTTCCCGCTGTTTTTCTCGGTGTTGAATAGTTTCGCTTATGGCCAATCCTTTGAATCCAACATTAAGAGCACGCTTGCCCAGGATTCTTATTACAACGGAAATGCGAACCATATGGTTACCTTTATCGACAATCATGACCGCAACCGCTTCTTGACGGAAGCTGGAGGCAATGTAGACAAAATGCAGAACGCATTGTCCTTCATCTTTACGGTCCGTGGAACACCGGTAGTTTTTCAGGGTACTGAACAGAATAAAGGCAACGGCAACGGCCAGATTATGACAGGCGGGATTGCCGATACTTGGAACCGCTGGTCGATGGTGAAGCGGGATGCCAGCGGCCAGGTTTTGGAGAACTATTTTAATGAGAATGCCAGCACTTATAAGCATATTGCCAAACTGAATGAAATCCGCAAAAATAATCCGGCGCTGCGCACAGGCACCCAGCGTGAAATGTGGTCAGCCCAGAATCTGTACGCCTTCTCGCGCCGTATAGACAGCGGAACCAATGTGGGACAGGAAGTCATTTCGGTTTTCAGCAATGCATCCGGCGGCTCACAGACGGTTACGATTCCGCTGCGCGCAGAAAGCTCTCTAACTCCAGGAACAGTTCTGATTAACCAACTAAATACTTCCGACAAGGTAACCGTGCAGTCAGGTGGAACAACCGGCAAGCAAATTACCGTAACAGTAGGGGCGAATTCAGCCAAAATCTATTCCAAAACACAGCCGGTAGCAGATACCGTAGCTCCGTCTGTTCCAAGCAATGTAACAGCCACCGTACAGAATGCATCCAGTGTGCTTGTCAATTGGACAGCTTCTACTGATGCAGTCGGGGTTACCGGTTATGAAATTTACCGCAATGGAGTCAAAGTGGGCACATCAGCAACCACATCGTATACAGATAATACTGTAGCATCGCAGACCAATTACAGCTATACGGTAAAAGCTTTTGATGCCGCAGGGAACCTGTCGGCACTTAGCGCAGCGGCGCTGGTGACCACTCCTGCCGGGAATAATGTAACAATTTACTACAAGCAAGGCTACACTACACCTTACATCCACTACCGTCCTGTTGGCGGCACATGGACGACAGCACCGGGAGTGGTCATGCCGACAGCCGAAGTGTCCGGCTACAACAAAATTACAATCAATATCGGCTCCGCCACCCAATTGGAGGCCGCTTTCAACAATGGCAGCGGCACCTGGGACAGCAACGGCGGCAGCAACTATCTGTTCGGCACCGGCACCTGGACCTACACACCTACCGGAAACATCAAATCGGGCGGACCGGTGGCGCCGACAGCAACACCAACACCAACGGTAACGCCGACAGCCACAGCAACACCAACACCAACGGTAACGCCGACAGCCACACCAACACCAACACCAACGGTAACGCCGACAGCAACACCAACGGCTACACCAACAGCCACACCAACAGCAACGCCAACGGTAACACCGACCGCTACACCTACGGCGACACCAGTTGGCAATTCAGTGACCATTTATTACAAGAACACAGCATTTACGAACTCCTATATTCATTATAAGCTGGACGGGTCGACAGAATGGACCACCTCGCCGGGAGTACAGATGCAAACATCATCTTTCTCTGGCTACAAGGCGGCTACTATCGAACTGGGCAGTGCCGCAGGCCTAACCGCCGCCTTTAACAATGGCAGCGGCACATGGGATAACAACGGCAGCAGCAATTATCACTTTGGAACAGGCGCGTGGAGCCTGGTGAACGGCAGCATTGCTGCAGGAGAACCGCAGGGTGACAGCGTGACTTTTCGGGTGAGCGTGCCGGGCACAACTCCCGCAAACGATCCGCTGTATTTAACCGGCAGCTTCAACAGCTGGAACGCAGCAGACCCTGCGTACCTATTGACCAAAGGCAGCGATGGAGTCTATTCCGTCACACTGAGCCTGCCCGCAGGCACGGCGGTGCAATACAAGATCACACGCGGAAGCTGGGCCACAGTAGAGACCAGCTCAAGCGGTGCGGATATTGCGAACCGGACGCTGACACCAGCCGGAGGAGCGCAAACTGTGAACCTGACCGTACAGCGCTGGAAAGATCAATAACAGCATTATGAAAAATGCTGGTAAAACCTGACATTAATGCAAAAAACCTCGAACAAGGAGCGGCTCTGAACGGGCTGGTCCTTGTTTTACATATTGAAGGAATTAACTTCATGCTAGGCTAGCCAGAATAACCGGATGTAAGCCGGCGCATTGGCATCCCCCCATTTTACACTGCGTTGATAATTGCTGCGGGAACTGGTATTTTGGCGGAAATGAAGGTAGGATGTTCTCAAGGACACATTGACGAGAAAGAGGATACATCCCATGAGACCGTTTCGCATTCGTCTTACATTCATACTAATGGCCCTGATTGGCATATCCATGATCGGTGCCGGGATCACCATGGCCAAGCTGTTTAAGGATTCGCATATTTCCGCGCTGGAAGAGAACATGTCCCGGGAAATAAAACTGCTCTCCGGTACCTTTCAGTTTACAGACACGGACAGTCCGGGTGCAGTCAGCTACTATACGGAGCAGGCAGAACACATTGCCAAGCTAACCAATTCACGGATTACTTTTATTACTAAGGATGGTAAGGTCATCGGCGACTCCGAGAAAAATCCGCTGGAGATGGACAACCATTCCACCCGCGAGGAGGAAGTGCTGGCAGCAAAAGAGGGGATCGGCCGTGCGATCCGGTACAGTGACACCCTTAACCGTGAGATGCTGTATGTAGCCGGTGCCGTTGTTTCCGATCAGGGCTTTGATGGTTATATCCGTCTTTCCATGGCCCTGGATGCGGTCACCGAGGGCTTGAACCGGGCCTGGATGATTATGGCGGGGGGACTGGTGCTGCTGTTCATTGCAGCTACCTTTGTGAGCTACAAGGTTGCCTCCAGCATGACCTCTCCGCTTGAGCAGATTACACGGGTAGCCCGGAGAATTACAGATCTGGACTATGATGCCAGAGTTCCAATGAACCGCAGGGATGAAATCGGGCAGCTTGCAACCGCCATTAATGCTATGGCCGACAGCCTGCAAGCCCAGCTCAAGACGATACGTGACAACGAAGACCTCCTGCAGAGCGTGCTGGATAATATGACAGGCGGCATTGTGATGATTAATGCAGAAGGTGAGATTGCGCTTTTGAACCGGGCTGCGGAGCGGCTGCTGGATGTGAAGAACAGCGAGATGGCCGGCCACTCCTTCAAGGAGCTGAAGCATCACTATGAGCTGACCCGTTTGATTGAGGAAGGGGTTTCCCGCAATGAGGCGGTTCATGAAGAGCGTAGTATCTATAACCCCACCGAACGGATCGTGCGGCTGGACGGGGTGCCCATGATCCAGGACGGCTCTAACCGGGGGATGCTGTTTCTGCTGCAGGAGGTGACGGAAATCCGCCGTCTGGAGAAAATGCGCAGCGAGTTTGTAGCCAACGTCTCCCATGAGCTGAAGACTCCAGTCGCTGCCGTCAAGGGCTTTGCGGAGACGCTGCTTGGGGGCGGGGTCAAGGATGAGAAGACTGCCCGCTCTTTTCTGCAGATTATTTATGATGAGAATGAGCGGCTGAACCGGCTGATTGGTGACATTCTGGAGTTATCCAAAATAGAATCCAAACGGGCGCAGCTTGAATGCTCACCTGTCCATCTCATTGAGTTCTTCGATTCTCTGCTGGAAACGCTCAGCAAGGTAGCTGAGAAGAAAAATATCAGCCTGAACGCAACAGTTCCCGAAGAGCTTTTCATGGAGGGGGATGAGGACAAGCTGCGCCAGATTTTCATTAATCTGATCTCCAATGCCATCAATTACACCCAGGATGGCGGAAGTGTGAATGTCAACGTGGTGAACGGCCAGAAGGCTGATGGTACGGAGACAGTCATTTTTACCGTCAGAGACACCGGCATGGGGATTCCGCGCAAGGACCTGCCGCGGATCTTTGAGAGATTCTACCGGGTGGACAAAGCCAGGTCGAGAAGCTCCGGCGGAACCGGGCTCGGACTGTCGATCGTCAAACACCTGGTCGAACTGCATCACGGCTCGATTTCAGTAGAAAGCGACCTGGGAATCGGCAGCTCCTTTATCCTGGAGCTTCCTCTCCTGCAGGAAGGTTCACACTGAGCTTACAGGATTTATTTGAAAGTTCGGAGCAACATATACCTTTTAGACGGATTGCCAGCTAAGGTCTGAAGCGCTAGTATTATTGTGGACGATTTATGTTCAATCTATATAGTATTAGTGTAGAAAACCGGAAAAATCATGAAACCTTAGTTATTTTACACCGGGTTAACATTCCGGTGATATGATGAGCTTGCCTGCAGTTTTGTAAAATTGAAAACATAGAAGACGGGGGAAACTATGGCACAACGATTGCTTGTCATTGAAGACGAACCGACACTGTCCCGGCTGCTGTCGTATAACTTGACGCAGGAAGGCTACGAAGTCACAGTGGAGGATCATGGAACGGCAGGGTATGACCGTGCGGCTAGAGAACCTTTTGACTTAATCGTACTGGATTTGATGCTGCCGGGGATGAACGGGATTGATATTCTGGATAAGCTGCGCGGCCAGGGCATCCGGACACCTGTAATTGTGCTGACCGCCAAAAATGCCGAAGAGGATGTGGTCAGAGGGCTGAAATCAGGTGCCGATGATTACATAACCAAGCCCTTTGGCGTATCGGAGCTGCTTGCCCGTGTCAGTGCGGTACTGCGGCGGATTTCCGGCCTCGCCGAAGAAGTCCAGCCGGAAACCGCAGTATCCGCTTCAACGATTATCCTGGGACAGCTGGAGATCTATCCCGAGCGGTATGAGGTCTCGCTGGGCGGACAGAGCATCAACCTGCGGCCCAAGGAATTTGAGGTTCTGCTGTATCTGGCCCGCAAGCCGGGGGTGGTGCTGACGCGTGATGATCTGATGAATGCTGTCTGGGGCTTCGACTACATCGGCGGGCAGCGTACAGTGGATGTGCATGTCAGCTCCCTGCGCAAAAAGCTGGAACTGGACCCGGAATCGGTGCATATCGATTCCATTCGCGGCGTAGGCTATAAACTCGTAGTGAACAAAAAAAGAACGCCAGTCATTTAGGATGACGGCGTTTTTTTCGAAAAATAAGCATTTATCTGCTTGGACGCAATCAATGGTCCTTAATTTCTCGCTGGTACGGTACCGTCCTTTAAAAGGACGGCGAAGCCGTTTCTGCTTATTAAACCTGACATGTGATTTTACACAGCGTTAACAATTCTCTTCAACTGCATTTACACTGAAAGCTTATCATGGGGTACGAAGATGATGAGAAGGAGACGCAAAAACTAATGAAATCCATCATTGACATAGAGAAGCTAGATCTCTACTATGAGTCATTTCACGCGCTGAAAAGCGTAGACCTGCAAGTGCCGGAGAAACAGGTAACTGCTTTTATCGGACCCTCCGGCTGCGGAAAGTCCACTTTGCTGCGCACGCTTAACCGGATGAACGACATGATCCCGGGTACACGGATTGAAGGAAAAGTCAACATTGGCGGCAAAAATATTTACAGCGATGAGGTAGAAGTGGAAAGCCTGCGCAAGCAGGTGGGCATGGTGTTTCAGCAGCCGAATCCATTCCCCAAATCGATCTATGACAATGTGGCTTACGGGCCACGCCTGCACGGAATCCGCGGCAAAGCCGAGCTGGATGTGCTGGTAGAACAAAGCCTGCGCCAATCCGCCCTGTGGGAGGAAGTCAAGGATTTTCTGAAGAAATCCGCACTCAGCCTGTCAGGCGGGCAGCAGCAGCGTCTTTGTATTGCCCGTGCGCTCGCGGTTCAGCCGGATATTCTGCTGATGGACGAAGCGACTTCTGCGCTCGATCCGGTTTCCACACTCAAAATCGAGGAACTGGTGCAGGAATTGCGGGACAAGTATACGATTGTTATGGTCACACATAATATGCATCAGGCCGCACGGGTGTCGGGCCGCACAGTATTTTTCCTGAACGGTGTAATTGTGGAGGCTGCGGATACCGAAATGCTGTTCTCGAATCCCAAGGACTCCCGCACCGAGGACTATATATCAGGACGCTTCGGCTGATCGGGGAGCAGAATGCTCCTGGGAATGACAAGCTGACCATATGTTTTTGAGGAGGAACGCTTTTATCATGATTCGCAGAAAAGAATTCGATAAAGATTTGGAAGAGCTGCGCAGCCTGCTGCAGCAGATGGGCGAGCATGTGACGGATGCGCTGGAAGGCGCGATACTGGCTCTGCAGACCCTGGATACTGCCCGTGCACAGGAGATTGTGAAAGCGGATTTGCGGCTGAATGCCATGGAAGACAGAATCATGGAAATTGGCTCGCGGCTTATTATCACCCAGCAGCCGGTAGCGAAGGACCTGCGCCGCATCATTGTTGCCTTCAAAATATCCAGCGATCTGGAACGTATGGGCGACCTGGCGCTTGATGTGGCGAAGGTCACTATGCGCGTCCAGGGTCAGCAGCTCATTAAACCGCTTGTGGATATTCCGCGTATGGCAGAAGTGGTAACCGGAATGATAACGGAAGCGATCCAGTCCTATTTGGATGAGAATACCGATCTGGCCTACAAAATGGCTCAGGACGACGACCAGGTCGATCATTTGTATAGCGGCATGATTAATGAGCTGTACGCTTTTATGGTTGAAAAACCGGAGTCCCTGAATCAGGCCATGCTGCTGACGCTGGTCGGCCGTTATATCGAACGGATAGCCGATCATGCCACTAACATTGGTGAGAGTGTAGTCTACCTGGTAACCGGCAAACGTCCTGATCTGAATCAATAGCAGACTCTTTAGCCCGGTTTCCGCATCATTGTGCAATCAAGCCGGACATATTGCCTTGTTCAATGCAAAGAGCAAGCTTTCTATTATGGAGGCTTGCTTTTTGTATTTTATGGGTAATTATGCAATACCCAACCATGTGGATATCTTGGACGTTTTCTCCGCAAGCGATAGTTGGAAAAAGGGAACTTATTTTGTGGAAATTTAAAAATATTGAGATTTAAGTGGAAAAAGGAAACTTAATTGGGCCATACTACCTCGTCAGGAGCGAAAGGGGCTAAATTAGTGATCCTTATTCCACTTAACGTCCGGAGAATGGGGTGCACGAGCCGAGCAAATTAGTGCCCCTTTTTCCACTTGGAGTTGCCGTAGGGTTCATGGGGAGTCGTTCTCCAGGAAACGCTAGATAAATTGAACTTTAGAATTGTGGCAGGATGACTGGAGAATACCTGGTGAGCCAAGGGTTTTGCCATAAAAATTAAGTTAAATTCTTAAGCTCACTCCATATAGACGGAGGTCTAAGACGGATGCACGGTCCAGTGAAGGACGGCGCAGCCCGTTTGTTCAAATATAAGCGAATTTATATGCTTCGCGCTATAAATTATCCTTCTATTTCTCGCTGAAACGGTTACCGTCCTTATAAGGACGGCGTAGCCGTTTCTTCTTGTGCAATTATTCTTTCCGGTTTATAGCTGGGAGCGGATGGACATCCTGCAATCAAACAAAATGCTGGGCAATAACGGCTTAGGCGTTTTTGCTTGAGCGGGGCATATGTTAAAATGTAAGGAGTATGCAATGTAAAGGCGAGGTGCTAAAGTGGACAAGTTAATTCTTATAGATGGCAATAACATTATTTACCGCGCATTTTTTGCAATGCCGCCGCTGACGAATACCGCAGGGCAGCAGACGAACGCAGTGTATGGATTTACGACTATGCTGCTGCGCTTAATTGAAGAGCATAAGCCTACCCATATGATTGTTGCGTTTGATGCGGGGAAGATCACGTTCCGGCATGAGGGTTATGAAGATTATAAAGGCGGCCGTCAAAAGACACCGCCTGAGCTCTCCGAGCAATTCCCGATGCTGAAGGAGCTGCTGCGGAATCTGGGTGTGCCGCAGTTTGAAATCGACGGCTACGAAGCCGACGATATTATCGGCAGCATCTCCCGCGAGGCGGACGAGGCCGGACGGCAGGTCATGATCGTGTCCGGGGACAAGGATATGCTGCAGCTGGCTTCAGAGCATACGACGGTGGCCTTGGTGCGCAAAGGGGTTACCGAAGTTGAAATGTACGGGCCTCAGCAGATCCGCGACAAGTATGATCTGACACCGCAGCAGATCATCGACCTTAAAGGTCTGATGGGCGATGCCAGCGACAATATCCCCGGTGTACCGGGTGTAGGTGAGAAAACAGCGCTGAAGCTGCTGCAGCAGTTCGGGTCGGTGGAGGGCGTATTAGCCGGAACGGACGAACTGAAGGGGAAGATGAAGGAGAAGCTGGAGGAGCATGCCGACAGTGCCATCATGAGCAAGAAGCTGGCGACGATATACCGTGAGGTTCCGCTGGAACATGCCTGGGAGGATATGGTCTTCACCGGAATCCGCAGCGATACCGCCGGCCCGGCGCTGGCCAAGCTGGAATTCAAATCCCTGCTGGAACGCCTGTCGCTGAGCGCGTATGCTCCTTCTGGCGGGAACAGCGATGAGGGCGCCGAAGCCGTGGAGGCTGCTGTGCTGGACATCACCATTGTCCGCGAAGCAGAGCTGCCGGACCTGATTGCCGCTTTGCCGGGCATTTCTGCGCTGCATGTCGAGTCTAACGGCGAGAATCCGCACCGTGCCGAAGTGATCGGCATAGGCCTGTCTTCTCCAGAGCGGCATTACTTCGTGCCGTTTGAGCTGCTTAAGCGTCCTGCAGCGGCTAAACTGCGGGATTGGCTGGGAGATGAGAAGGCGCCGAAAAGCGGGTATGATCTGCACCGTGCAGACCTGGCGCTGCACTGGCAGGGGATTGCTTTTGCCGGAGCGGCGAATGACGTTCAACTGGCTGCTTATCTGCTGGACCCGACGGAAGCCAACCAGAATCTGTACGACCTTACAGCCAAATATGGCCTGCCCCGCTTGTCTCCGGATGAAGAGGTGTTCGGCAAAGGCGCCAAATATAAAATACCTGAGCTTGAAATTCTGGGCAATCATATCGCCCGCAAAAGCGCCGCCGTGCTTGGCATCGTACAGAAGCAGCAGCAGGAATTGACAGACACGGATATGACCGGCCTGTTCGTTGATCTGGAAATGCCGCTGTCGCGCATTCTGGCCGATATGGAGAAGCAGGGAATTGCCGTGAATAAAGAGGATCTGATCGACCTCGGCAAGGAATTTGAAGCGCAGATTTCCAAGCTTGTGGCTGATATTTATGCGATTTGCGGCACCGAGTTCAACCTCAACTCTCCGAAGCAGCTGGGGGAAATCCTGTTCGTGAAGCTGGGACTTCCTGTTGTCAAAAAGACCAAAACAGGCTATTCCACAGACGCCGAGGTGCTGGAGAAGCTGGCTCCTTACCATGATGCGGTCAGATTGATTCTGCAATACCGCACTATTGCTAAACTTCAGTCGACCTACGTGGAAGGCCTGCTCAAGGAAATTTCCCCGGATACCGGAAAGGTGCATACGTTCTACCGCCAGACCATTGCGGCAACCGGACGTCTCAGCAGCCAGTTTCCGAATTTGCAGAATATTCCGATCCGGCTGGAGGAAGGCCGCAAAATCCGCAAAATTTTTGTACCCTCCGAGCCCGGCTGGTCGATTCTGGCAGCGGATTATTCGCAGATCGAACTGCGGGTGCTGGCGCATATTTCCGGAGATGAGCGGATGAAGGAAGCTTTTGTGGAGGATATGGATATTCATACGAAGACAGCGATGGATGTATTCGGAGTCAGCGCCGATCAAGTGGACAGCAACATGCGCCGTTCTGCCAAAGCGGTCAACTTCGGGATTGTGTACGGCATCAGTGATTACGGCCTGTCGCAGAACCTGAATATTTCGCGCAAGGAAGCTTCGCAGTTCATTGAGCAGTATTTCGAAGTGTTCAAGGGAGTGCGCCGCTATATGGATGAGATTGTGGTAGAAGCACGGAAGCAGGGCTATGTCACTACACTGCTGGAGCGCCGCCGGTATTTGCCGGAGATCAACGCGAAGAACTTCAATTTGCGCTCTTTTGCCGAGCGTACAGCCATGAATACCCCGATCCAGGGAACGGCAGCGGATATTATTAAGCTGGCTATGGTCCACATGGACAAGGCGCTGTACGAACGCGGACTGAGAAGCCGGATGCTGCTGCAGGTGCACGATGAGCTGGTATTCGAGGTGCCGGAAGATGAGCTGGAGCTGATGAAAACACTGCTGCCTGAGGTGATGGCAGGGGCTTTGAAGCTCTCTGTGCCGCTTAAGGCGGAGGTAAGTTATGGAAGCAACTGGTATGAAGCGAAATAGGCTCCCCGCAAGGAGGGCATATCCGGTATAATGGAGAGGAGGTGAGCCATAATGCCGGAATTACCGGAAGTAGAAACCGTCAAAAGAACACTTAATGCCTTGATTACAGGCAAGCAGATACAGAACGTCACCGTCCGGCTGCCGCGGATTATTCAGCGCCCGGATGATATTCAGGCTTTTGCCAACATGCTGGCAGGCCATACAGTAGTGCAAGTGGAACGAAGAGGGAAGTTTTTACGGTTTGTGCTGGATGGTCTGGTTATGGTGTCCCATCTGCGGATGGAAGGCCGCTACGGTCTTTATCCGGGAGGGGAGCCGCTGGACAAGCATACCCATGTCATCTTTCATTTTACCGACGGCACGGAGCTGCGGTACACGGATGTGCGCCAGTTCGGCACCATGCATCTGTTCCAGCCGGGAGAGGACCTGCTGCTGCCGCCGCTGAAGAAGCTGGGGGAGGAGCCGCTAGCCCCTTCTTTTACACCGGAACGGTTCAAGGAAATTGTCTCGGGAAAAAGCACCAAAATCAAACCGCTGCTGCTCAATCAGGAATATGTCGTCGGCATCGGCAATATTTATGTGGATGAGGCATTGCACCGCGCCCGCATTCATCCGGAGACAGGCGCCAAAGCGCTTACCGGCAGTCAGCTGGATGTGCTGCATCATGCAATTGTCGCAACCTTGACAGAGGCTGTAAATGCAGGAGGCTCCTCCGTCAAATCGTATGTCAACGGCCAGGGAGAGAGCGGAAGCTACCAGCATCAGCTGCTTATTTACGGACGCAAGGACCAGCCTTGTGCGAGCTGTGGAACACTGATCGAGAAGACTGTGGTGGGAGGCAGAGGCACGCATTATTGTCCTAGCTGCCAGCCGCAAGCCGGGATCCGCAAGTAAGCGTTACATCGTAAGATATGGCACTGCAGAATTGCCGGAAATACGTTAAGGTTGTCCATGCAGCTATAAAAGTCAGGCACTCACTGCCCGTCCCGCCCATATACTGTGTGAAGAATGCTGATTAGAGCGAACGGAGCCTTGCCCTGGAGCCATCCAGGCGGGCTGCCGGTTCTTCACGGGAGGGATTGCGGGTGCTCAGCCCATTTTTTTCACTACTGCTGCTGGCGTTTGCCCTAAGTTTGGACGGATTTGGTGTTGGTATTACATATGGGCTGCGAAAAATGAAAATTCCGCTGCTCTCGATCCTGATTATCTCGCTGTGCTCGGGGATCGTTATTTATGTCTCGATGCAGGTCGGTGTGCTGCTGGCCAAGGTGGTTTCTCCGCATGCCGCTTCCAGTATTGGAGCGGTTATTCTCGTCTTGATGGGCTGCTGGTCCTTATTCCAGATGCTTACGCAGAAGGAAAAAGAGCATGACGGTGAGAGCCCCGGTGCAGAGCACGGGCGGGCTGATCATGAAGCCCGGCTGGAAACAGCGGCCGCTTCTTCCGGGAGTGCTGCGGCGGCTGAACTCCCCCGGGCGGAAGAGGGGGAATCTCCAAAGTCAGCGGTTTTCTCGCTGGAGCTGCGGCATCTGGGTGTAGTCATCCAGATTCTCCGTACCCCTTCTTCCGCTGATATGGACGCTTCCGGCAGTATCTCCTCGGCAGAGGCGATGGTGCTCGGGATTGCGCTGTCGCTGGATGCGTTCGGCGCGGGACTTGGGGCAGCCCTGCTCGGGTTCAGTCCGGTGTCTACATCGCTGATGATTGCCCTTTTCAGCGGCACCTTCTTGCTGTTGGGAATGAAGACGGGACTGAAGCTGTCAGGAAGCTACTGGATGAAGCATGCCGCTGCACTGCCTGCGTTATTATTAATCGCAATGGGAATAATGAAGCTATTATGAGGTGAGTACATGATTATGGGCTTAACTGGAGGCATTGCCTCCGGAAAAAGCACCGTATCCGCAATGTTTGTGGATAAGGGAGCAGTGCTGGTGGATGCGGATGTCATTGCCAGAGAAGTAATGCTCCCCGGTCACCCGGTGCTGGCCGCTGCCGTCCAGCAGTTCGGAGAAGGCATCCTGCTGCCGGATGGCACACTGAACCGGGCCAGGCTTGGAGAGATCGTTTTTAATCATTCTGAAGCCCGGCAGAAGCTGAATGATCTGACCCATCCGGCGATCCGCCGGGAAATCAAGAACCGTATGTATGCTTTAGAGCAGGAAGACCCGGAGCGTTTGACCCTTGTAGATATTCCACTGCTGTATGAATCTGAACTGGACAATCTGTTTCAGGAGATCATAGTAGTCTATGTTCCCCGTGAGCTGCAGCTGGCCCGCCTGATGGAACGTAGCGGCCTGACGCATGAGCAGGCTGAAGGCAGACTGCAGGCCCAGATGGATATTGAGCTGAAGCGCAGCAGGGCCAACTATATCATTGACAACAGCCGTGATCTGGCTTATGCGAAGCAGCAGGTTGATGTGCTGTGGGACAGGCTGGGTCTGTTATGAAATGGCTGCGTAAAAAAAGGGTGCTGCTCCTGCTGTTTATTGGTTTTACGGCCGTTCTATTCTTGAGTACGAACTGGATGTCCTGGTTTTATCCCATTTACTATAAAAATGAAATTCGCAAGCACAGCACCACCTATGAGATAGACCCGTTCCTTGTGGCGGCGATCATCCGGGTGGAGACGAACTTCAAAACCGGCCGTGAGTCCAAAAAGGGAGCACTCGGCCTGATGCAGCTGATGCCGGATACCGCCAAGTGGGCGCTTGAAAAGGCCAAGCTGCCGGATGTATCCCTGGAGAGGCTGAAGGAAGAGCCTTCGGCCAACATCGAGTTGGGCACCTGGTATCTGTCCTCCCTGTCCCGGAAGTTCGAGGGCAACCGCATAGCAGTTATTGCTGCTTACAACGCGGGTCCGGGGAAGGTGCAGCGCTGGCTGGATGAAGGTGACTGGGACGGCACCGAGGCTGCGGTGAAGAATATCCCGATCGGCGAGACTCGTCACTATGTGCAGCGTGTGATTTATTATTACGACCAATATTCGGAAATCTATAATGAGTTTTAACCTGTATGTAAAAAGAAGTATTAAACAGTCCGAAGACCGTTCAATACTTCTTAGGCAAGCTTATGGGGACAGGTTATCTGAACTGACCTGCCAGTGATTGTTCAGCCAGAGTTACAAGACGTTTGGTGATGAAACCACCGATCGAACCGTTTTCGTAAGAAGTTTTATTGCCTTGGTATCCGTCTGGGGAGAGGGTAATACCGAGTTCTTGGGCAACTTCAAATTTCAGTTGTTCCAAGGCACCGCGTGCGTTCGGAGCTACAAGGTTATTGGAGCTGTTGTTTTGGCTCATTGCTGTTCACCTCCTATCGGTTGGTAACAGTATTATGTGCTGGACATGCCATCTTCATAACAACAAAAAAACGGTGATTTATGGAAATTAGAATGAACCTCTTCAGGCGCCGGACACCTGCCGGGCCGGGAAGGTACCTATATTGCAAAAGGAAGTGATTATGCTTATGAAATGCCCTTACTGCGATCACACCAATACCAAAGTGCTTGACTCGCGTCCGGCCAACGAGAATAAGTCAATCCGCCGCAGGCGGGAATGCGAATCATGCAGCCGGCGGTTTACAACCTTTGAGATGATCGAAGAAACGCCGCTGATCGTGATCAAAAAAGGCGGCAGCCGCGAGGAATTCAGCCGCGACAAAATTCTGCGCGGCCTTATCCGCGCCTGTGAAAAACGTCCCGTCTCCGTCGAACGCCTGGAGGTCATCGTCTCCGAGGTCGAGAAATCTTTGCGCGGCATCGCCTTAGCCGAAGTGGAGAGCCGCCAGATCGGCGAGCTGGTCATGGAACAGCTGTACCCAGTGGATGAAGTCGCTTACGTCCGCTTCGCCTCCGTCTACCGCCAGTTCAAGGACATTAACATGTTCATGAAGGAACTGAAGGGCCTGCTGTCCAAGGGCACAGGGGAGCTGGAGGGATTGTAGGGGCGTGACATATGCAACAAGTGATTTACGGGTCAATGAAGGATTCCTGCAAGCGGTCTACGGGTTCCTATGGGGGATCATCCAGCGGACATGCCTCTCCGTAGGATACAGGCTGTGTATGCTTTGTTACTAAAAGAATAAGCTGCCGCTATCCTGGGCGGCTTATTGCCAGTATCGGAGCAGCGAGTGGAAATAAGTGAGTAGTTCAAAGCTAAGTGGAAATAGTATAACTAATTCGCCCAATTTGTTGCGTTTGCGGAGATTAGTGGGATTTTGTACACCTAATTCATGCATATTCATCCGAAACGACCGTTTTTATCAGAATTAGTGGTACTTTTTCCCACATAGGATAATCCATAAGCCGAATGGGCTCGATTAGTTATACTTTTTCCACTTCAGTCATAGACAAAGTTAAGCCGAAGGAACCAATCATCGCCTCAATAACTTTTTTAATAAAAGTGTTGACATAGATCCCGATATTTTATATTATATAGAAGTCGCCTACGAAACATTAATCAACTAAGCGGCATAAATGTTACTCCTTAAGTCAGTTTTTAGAATACATATTGTAGTTCTAAAACGGGTCATGGGGCCATAGCTCAGCTGGGAGAGCGCATCGCTGGCAGCGATGAGGTCAGGGGTTCGATCCCCCTTGGCTCCACCAATAACATCATATGGACTCTTAGCTCAGTTGGTAGAGCAGTTGACTCTTAATCAATTGGTCCAGGGTTCGAGTCCCTGAGAGTCCATCACAGAAGAAACGGCAGAGATGCCGTTTTTTTGCTGTTTCGGGATGCGGGAGGAATAAGCGGGGAGCGGAGAGGGGGACTACACTGATCTGTTTGTGACTACAACGGAGAGGTGAAATGCCAACGCCAATTGCTAAAAGACACCTGCCGATACCGAATGCGAACGCCGACCACCAGATACGAGCGTCTGCCCGCTAACCCCAAAACCCAGCATCAGACTAACCACTACTTCCCGGAATTCCTTGCAGACTCCGCTTCCAGCCAAGTTAATGTAAAAGAAGAATCCGTCACGATGAATTTACCAATAAAAGCTAGGACAAAAAGCTAACATTGCTTGGACTCTCCACAATCGAAGGTTAAGCAATGGGTAAAGTGGTACAAACCATCCAGTGGAGCAAGCAATGCCGTCGGCATAAATCCTTGAACCTCCTGACATCAAGATCTCTGGCATGCGGTCCGTAGCCTTGAATTTCAATCCCGTCTTTCACACCTCCAGGCATATAAGTCAAATCCAGATAACGGTAGCCGTTATTGAAATCACGCACCTCTCATTCAGGAAACAGGTGGTCAAAACGCGAGGAATTGTATACAGTTGTCCTTCACTTGTCAATAAAACGATGGAGGTTAAAAGATCATATTGACTTTCTAAAATAGAGTGGATACAATGATGCCAATAGGAAACGTAGTTACCGATTTGTGGTAATTCTTAACTTTCATGAGAGAAGCAAATTACTTCCGAGCAACGGTAACGGTGTTTCTATAATATAACATAGTATCGAAAAGGAGAGCAGCACTATGAAAAATAAGGGGAAATAGGCGCTCGTCACGGGAGCTTGTTCCGGTATTGGAGAACAATTCGCGAGGCAATGGCGCAGTTGGCGCGATTCATTACACGAAAGCAAGGTCTTCGGCTTGTTGCAGGGCATGCTTCGTCCGCGCAAAGGCTCCAGTAAGAATAACAATCCGGGCAATCAATCCGATCTTGTAGGGAGGACAAATACAATGAAAGCTATACAATTGACAAACAATTTGGGTCTTGAGGAATTGACCCTCGTGGAACGCGACATCCCAACGCCAGGCGTTTATGAGGTGCTGATCCGCATGAGGGCAGCGTCTCTCAATTACCGGGATCTAATGGTCCTGAGCGGAGGTATTAAAAGAAAGTCTGGGAGGTCCATTGAACGGAGTAGCAGCAGAGTATGTCGTTTTACATGAAGATGGAGTGGTCCCTATTCCCGATCACCTTTCGTGGGAAGAGGCTGCAACCTTACCGATCGCGTCATTAACCGCATGGAGTATGCTGATTGAATACGGTGGTTTGCAAGCAGGCGATACCCTGCTGCTGCAGGGAACAGGCGGTGTTTCCATCTTCGGCCTTCAATTCTCTATTATGGCCGGAGCACGAGCGATCATCACATCGAGCAGCAACGCCAAGCTGGAACGGGCAAAAGCTCTCGGCGCATGGCAAACAATCAACTATTCCGAAGTTCCCGATTGGGATCAGAAGGTACTCGAGCTGACTGATGGCGGCGTCGATCATGTGCTGGATGTCGGAGGAGCCGCAACGATGGTGAAATCCATCAATGCGCTTCGTACAGGAGGGACCGTGAGTATGGTCGGGTTCTTATCCGGCTTGACCATTTCGGAATACGATGTTACCGGTATTTTGCAGAAAGCCGCAACCGTTCGCGGCAGTCAAGTCGGCAACAGGGATCACTTGGAAAAGATGAATCGAGCGATTGCCCATCATCGTTTACATCCCGTCATCGACCGTGTATTCCCTCTAGATCGAATTGGAGAAGCTTTCGCGCTCTTGGCTGAAGGAAAGCAATACTTTGGTAAAATCGTAGTCCAAATCTAAAATCTCTCAAAAATGACATAGGAGGCGCTTTAATACTCAATAAACCAGTTAACGGCACCTGAAGGCAGCAAGGTCCTTCATCGCGTGCTTTTAACAAAATAAGGTTGGAATCTGGGAGGGTGCGAAATGGATCTGGATAATTTGGAGCTATCTTGGAATGAGAAGGAGAGTCTGACCGGCAAAGTAGCCTTGGTGACAGGCGCTAGCAGTGGAATCGGGGCATCGATCGCCAGGAAACTGGTAAAGCGCGGCGCCCATGTGACGGTAGTGGCACGTCGACGGGACCGATTGGATGAGCTGGTTCAGGAATTGCATAAAGAAGGATTGTACGAGGTTATGGCGGTACCTGCTGATATACAAAAGGCTGAAACAGTACAGCATGTGGTCAATGAAACGATTAACCGCTGGGGCCGTCTTGATATTATTGTCGCCAATGCCGGATTCGGGTATCGAAGTCCTTTGGCAGAAGTAGATCTGGAAAGATGGGAGGAGCTGTACAAGACGAATGTACACGGTCTAATGTTGACGCTGCACTATGGGCTTCCGCCCATGCTGGGTCAGGGCAAGGGAGATGTCATCATCATCTCCTCCATTGCCGGCAAGGAAGTGATTGCCGGAGGAGGTCCATACAGCGCTACCAAATACGGCGTTAACGCCATAGCGTCTGCATTACGTTTGGAGACAATCAATCAGGGGATTCGCATTACGACGATTCAGCCCGGAGCGGTGGCAACGGAATTTTCTCAGGTGGCCGGGTATTCCGAGGATGAAATACGCGCGTTTGCTTCGAAAGTCCTGCCGTTGCATCCCGATGATGTTGCAGAGGCGGCACTCTATGCATTGGAGCAGCCGGAGCATGTCAGCATTCCGGAACTAACCATTATGCCTTCAAGGCAAGCCCAGCGGTTCAAATAAAACGACGTCTAAATAGTAATAAAAGATCCGTCCCAGATGTGGCAACGGATCTTTTGTTTTTCCTAGGGCAAGAGCGAACCCCTTTAGTGGTTCGGACTGCACGCAGCAATTTATATGGGATATTGTGTTACGTTAGCTTAGGCTAGTGTAATGAATGAGTCTTGTTAAGGGTTCATCGTAACATCGTATGGATCTTAGCTAAAGGGGGCGTTTCTGGGAAGCTCTTACTCATTCCATCTAAAGTGATCATTATTTGCTGCCGGCTTCCCATCTCAGATTCCAGTTATAATATTGATCCAATTCCTGGTGCCCGCCAAAATATTCCACGAGTCTCTCCACGCTGAAGGTCTCATCATTCTGATTACGGATCATGGCGATGGCACACATCCCTTTATTATTGTTATGCTCATCCAGCCGGACCTCGATCTCCGGTCCGCCCTGCTGCTTGATGGTTACAAGGGCGTCAGCCTCCGACCAGTTCGTGATTCCCTCATAGATAAAAGCAAAGATAACAATTCTGCTGATTTCCGAAAGATAATGGCCATTAATCCGCAGATTCTCGCCCGTGGCTATGGACCCGGTGCGGTCATCCCCGTCCAGGGAGATGTAAGGCGGCCTGTTCAAGCTTCCGAAGGATTCACCGAGTGCTTGGACAGAGCCTTTGATGCCATTTTTTAATTCAAACAGACAACCAAGATCAAGGTCGACACCTTTACTTCCGAACCAGCCCGATGATTTTTTCTGATACCAGTTGAGATTGATCAGGATCTCGCCCAGGGATTCCGTCCCTTTCTGGAGATTGATCTTCTCCCCGCGTTTTTTAAGCAGGATAGTATTGAGATTTAAAGGCGGGGCTAGAGGTGATGCAGGTGAAGAGGGGGGCACATCATTCGGCGTCTTAGGCCGTGGCCGCAGCTCTGGGAGAACAAAGGGGGGCTGCTGCGATTGAATTACCGGGTCAGCAGGTAGAACTGACGGCAGTATGTTATTGACCTTTATCCCGTAACTTTCGCATAGGGCGGCTAAGCCCCCTGCATATCCGGAACCCACAGCGCTGAATTTCCATTCATTATGGTATCTATAGATTTCTCCGGCGACAATGGCGGTCTCTATGGAAAAATCTTTACCCAGCCTGTAGCGGAGAAGTTCCGTTCCATCGGCAGCGTTGATGATCCGTAAATACATATCTTCCAATAGCGAGAAGTTTTGCAGCCGTTTCTCACCTTCATAAATCGTTAGTGCGAATGCAATCCGTTCATAATCTGCAGGTATTTGACTGAGCTCGACAGCGATTTGAGTGTTGTCGGTTAACCCTGTGTAGGCTCTTTTATCGGACTGCAATATCGCTACGGACTGGTTCGGAGTAGAAGGATTACCATAAAAAATAAGGTCTTCATCTTTAGAAACAGTCTGGGACGGTGTAAGCAAAAACACAGAAAAATCAACCTCAACCTCAGATCTTGTATTGTGCCAGCCCATTCCTACTATAATACGGGTAAGGAGAGGATTGTCTTTCGTTAAGTTGCATTTTTGTCCCTTTATTAGATCAAATGTCATTAGAACCAGCCTTTCAAAAGATTAGTAGAGCTCGGATCAATACCTGGGGAGATTATCATCTGCCGCGTCTTCCGGCGTCGAGATTTGGACCGTTCAGACTGGATAGCATATCCAAGGCATGTTCGTAAATACGGACAATATCCTGTACTTTTTGGAACTCCGGATCCGAGGGACCCAGATTGTCCATGAACATACGCTGGAGGATTTCTCTATAAAAGGAGATACGGCTTCCGACAAGACTACATTCGTAATCAATGACCTCTTCAACCGAATGCTGCTGAACAAATTCCATCAGGTCATCAGCCGGATTATCGGGAGACTCCCGCTCATTGCGTGCGGCAATCGGAGTGTTAACATTTTCGAGGTTGACGGTGGAACGTATATCGGTGAAGAGAATACCCTCTTTCGCCAGCATGACCTGAAAAGGCTTGTGCTTGAACAACTCTTGTACAACAAGAGCGCACATCGTCTGATTCCTCAGCAGGATACCGTCAAAGGGGTGAAGAACCCATCCCATGTCATCCCTGTACAGGCTGAACGTGAAGTACTCGCCTCCATATTCATATTTCAGATTAATCGTAGTCTCTGAAGTAAGCTCGTATTGAAATGCATCCATTCAAATTTGCGCCTCCCGCTTCTTCTTGTGATTCTATTAGCATAGCAGAATATGGGGAATCTTGGGAGAGCGGATTTTCAAAGAGCGCGAATGGGAAAAGTAATAGACCGCACCTTTTGGACTGGCGCGGTCTATTACTTTTTGTCATCCTTTCCTAAGCATGTGAACAGCACGAATCATATCGTTATCCGGACACCCCGCCCGCATTCTCATAAATATTCATAACCACCTGCTGGATCGGCAGTTCCTTGACCGAAATGTCGGAGAAGCGGTGCTTCCGGGAGATATCTTCTAGAAAATCGCTGACCGATATGTGAGCTGTGTCCACTTCAAGCGTAATCTGAAAGTCGGAGAGCCTATCGATTACCTTGGTATAGGCATTGTCGAAGACGGTGCCCTGCACGGACTCCGCAAAAGTAAAATTGACCCGTTTCTTCTCCCCCAGAAACAGCTTCAACTGCTGAAGGGAATCATCAAACACCTTCTCCCCATGGTTAATGACAATGACCCGGTGAGCAAGCTCCTCGACGTCCTCAAGATCATGGGTGGTCAGAATACACGTCATATTCTGCTTTTTATTCATCTGGCGGATGAATTCACGGATTTTGACCTTGGCGATCACATCAAGCCCGATGGTCGGCTCATCCAGGAACAAAATGTCCGGCCGGTGCAGCATAGCCATGACGAACTCACATTTCATGCGTTCGCCAAGGGACAGCACTCGTGTCGGCTTTTCGATCACATGTGCAATATCCAGCAGCTCCGTCAGCTCTTCCAGACGGCTTTTGAAATCCGGGTTGGCGATTCCGTAGATTGCCTTGTTCATATGGAAGCTGTCGATCGGCGGAATATCCCAGATTAGTTGGGATTTCTGGCCGAATACGGCTCCGATTTTGCCGACATAGCGCTTTCTGTCCCGGGCAGGCGAATAACCAAGAACTTGAATTTCACCGCTTGTCGGATACAACGCGCCGCAGAGCATTTTGATCGCCGTAGATTTCCCTGCACCATTGGGACCCAGAATGCCGCAGATCTCCCCCTGCCCAATGGCAAAGCTGATATCGTTGACTGCGTGGACCACGACTTCTTCGCGCTGGAAGAAGCTCTTGAAGGTCTGCCCCATACCTGCGCCACGCTTATAGGTTTTATATGTTTTGGTCAAATGCTGTACATCAATAACCGGCATCACCCGCCCACCCCCTCGTATAATCTGATCATATGCCGGTAAATCCATATGCCTGCCGCCAGAAATAAAAAGCAGGGCAGAATAGCCGCGTAATCGCTGGCATGCATCCGGCCAAGAAGAGCAGACGCAGGGAGGAAGCCCACCATTCCCACAGGAATGATCATCGTGGCCGCAGCCTGCACAGCCTTCGGAAAGATAGGCAGCGGATATTTTCCGATGTGAAGCACACTGTCAGCAAGCTCCGAAATTCTCGAATTGCCTACCCACTTGAAGGAAATAGCGGCCATCATAAGGGTTAATCCTGCCAGAACCGCGGTCCCTGCGATGAACATCCCGGCAAATTGCAGCCAGTACAATACCGGAATGGCGCCTACATGCATAGCGGAGAAGATAAAAAGCGAAACACCGCCCAGAAACAGTCCCGCACTATCGATTGAAAATGTAGTAGCAACAATAAAAAACAGCGGGTTCAGCGGTTTAAGAAGAATAACCTCGAAGCTTCCCTCTCGGACATGCGACATCGTGGTCCATAGAACGCCGCCGAAAATAAGACTCGAAAGCCCGTTGGACATGGTAAATACAGACTGGATCAACAACACCTCATACAAGCTCCAACCGGGAAAACTGGTACCTGCCCGGTAAATGAGCAGAGTTACCAACGGAAACAGAATGTTGCCGGCCAGCGTGATCAGACTGCTGACGATAAAATTCATGCGGTAGGCCGCAGCCGACTGCAAAGCGGAATACATACCCTGCTTGTAAACGTCCAGATACCGTTTCATGTAAAGAACTGTCCTTTCATGGGGTCTTTCACGCGCCGACAGCGGTAAACTGCTTCATGGCCAGACGGCGAACGAGCTCGTTAAATCCGAATGTCACCAACACTGCTATCGCCTGTATACCTACTGCTTGCCCAATGGAAAGCTCAAAGCCTCCAAGCGAATAATGGCCGGTAAACACCATAGCAGGCAGATAGGCTAAGTACTGAAACGGCAGGAAGAACTGGCTCATCTGAAGCCAGTGCGGAAAGAAGTCAAGCGGAATAAGCGCTCCCGAAAAAATACCCGACACCAGCATAAATGCGCTTCGAAGCCCGCCCGATTGGACAAGCCAAAAGGAAGTCAGGCCAATCGTGTAGTTCACATAAAAATTCATCAGAAAAGCAAGCAGCACCGACAGAATTGTCCATGGGAGGCTTGCCGGCCGCATATCGACTCCAAAAATAAAAATGAAGATCAAAAGGCAGGGCAAAAATTCAAACAGGAAGCCCAAAGACCGGTGTCCGATTTTCTGAAATAAAGCGAACGAACGGTGGTGAATCGGGCGCAAATGAAAGGTGAGGAATTTACCGGTGCGCACAAGCATGGACAAGTTCCAATCGGCAAAATCCATGGTCAGGTAACCGATAAGCGCAGTAGCACCGAAGTAGCGGATCATCTGGGGAAGCTCAATCCCGCCGAGCGAGGGATGATCTCCATATACTGCTGTCCAGATGAAATATTGCACCATAAAATATACAGGACCGACGATAATGGAAACCATGGAATGAGTGCGGTAAGCACTCCACTCTTTGTAGGTCACGTCCGCTACCGTCCGGCAAATAAGCCATTTTTGTTTAAAGCTGTTCATCAGATGAGCCCTGACCAAATGATATTGGTCACATTAAACAACGCCTCTGCGTACCAATTATCTTCGGTGAAAGGCACAAACCATACGGCGGCGAGCTGCTCTGTAGGGTCGATGGCCATGCAGCAGGCTCCTGCGCCTTCATGAAAATAGCTGGTGTCTGAATAGAGGAAGGCAGGGCCTCTTCTCATATCCAGTCCAATGCCGTAGCTCCGGTCGCTGACATCGTTACCCCAGCAGTAATCGGGAACCCCGTATAGGGTGCGTGTCGTGATTTTCTCGACCGCTTTGCGGCCAATAATGCGCGTATCATGCAGTGTTCCCATGCCCAGGAGCATGTTGGCGAACCGGATGAGGTCGGCTGGCGTAGAGGCCAGGCCTCCACCGGTGCTGGAGACTGTATCCCACAGCTTCTCCATCTGCGAGTCTTCAGGCTGTTTACCGTTAATTAGATCGTTCAGCCGCTTCTCATGCCTCTCGTTTCTTATAATGGCGCGTCTGGCTAGCTCCGGAGTCAGCCCCCACACGGTATCCTTCATGCCAAGAGGCTTCAGGATTTGCTCTTCTATGTACTGCTCAGCAGTTACGCCGGTCACCTTTTTAATAATTTCTCCGAGCAGGCAGAAGCCGAATGAGCAGTACTGCCATTCCTCGCCGACTTTTTTATTGACCCCGCAGCTCAGCGCGGCTGTGATCCAGTCCGGATCCCCACTCTCAGGGTTATACTTTTCGAAATATTCACCGATTAATTGCCAATAAGATTTATGATAGGGAATTAAGCTGCCCGCACAGTCGGGAAACATACCCGAGGTATGGGTCAGAAGGCTGTAGATATCGATTTTGTTAAAAGGGTCCACGTTAAACTGCTCCAGGAACGTGCTGACAGGAAGGTCAAACCGGAGAATACCGTCCTCAACAAGCTTGGCGATTGCTACTGAGGTAACGGCTTTGGTAATGGACGCGATATTATGAAGGGTTGTCGGTAAAAGCGGGTCCGCCCTGTCTTCCCGGAAAGAAAGCGGTCCGATAGCACCGTGCATAAATGTCTTTCCATACCTGGAAACGCAGTAGGATGCGGCCTGGATCTTTTTTTGATCGATCAGGGTCTGGAAATGGGCATTCAAAACCTCAATTCTTGAAGTGTCATAACCCGCCTCTGCTGGTGAACAGTCGGTAACTCCTGGTGTATACAGCATGAAATATATGCCTCCTTATAAATATTTACGCCATGCAAGGCTAACCACTTTATCTAAGCGCTTTCAAAATGACTCGCTTATTCGGGCCTTCTTATGACAATGGCTAGCCGGCACGATTAGGTTTAAGTATATTTCCAAACAATGGATGTTACAAGAGAGAGTTTGTTTTATAACCAAACTTGCCCGAGTGATTATTCACCCGTTAGGTGATAACACATAGGTATCCAAGTTAAGCTGATTATGGACAAGTTCAACAAAAAAACACTTATAAACACTTAACAAAACTTGCATGATCGCTTATAATGGTGGAAACGAGGGAGGGATTCTTATTTATCAGGAGGAACGTTTAGTCAAGATCCTGGAACACCTTAAAAGTAATGATAAGGCTTCAAATGATGAAATTTCTAAACTGTTGAATATTTCAAGAGATACCGTGCGAAGAGATTTCATCAAGCTGGTTGAAGAAGGGGCAGCGATACGGACCCATGGAGGAATTGCCCTGCCTCATTTCAAAGAAGCCATAAAAGCATACAAAGAACGGCTGAATACAGCTTCGAAGCAGAAGTTTATGGTCGGAAGAGCAGCCTCGAAATACATCGCGAACGGAGACCTTTGTTTCATAGATGTATCAACAACCAATAAATTTTTATGTGAGCAAATCAAGAAGAATATAACCGTGTATACCCATTCACTGGACAATGCAGTGGTCTTGTCAACCCAAAAAGAAATAGAGGTACACTTGCTCGGGGGCAAGTTTAATCATGAGAATCGTTTCTTTTATGATCTTGCTCTTGCCTCCCGGTTAAATGATATCTATTTTGATAAAGCGTTTTTCGGGGCCGCGGCCATTTTGGAGGACGGGATATACTTTGCAAACCCAGAAGATGCTTATATGAAGCAAATGGTAGCAAAGCGCGCTGAACAAGTATTTCTTTTAACGGATTCCCATAAATTCAATCTGGTCAGTTCATATAAGGGACTTTCTTTCCAGGACATTCATACCTTGATAACCAATGAAGCCCCCCCGGATAAATATATGAGGATTCTGAAAGCGCATAGAATAAAGATTGAAATTGCTCATGAAGAGGGAGATGAACGGTCTTGACGGTAAAAGCGGTTTTTAGTGATGTAGACGGAACATTATTAAATTCTGACCATAAAATTACTTCTCTGACAAAGCGAGCGATACAAAAGGTGGTAAAAAGTGGGGTCCCTTTTGTGCTTGTTACTGCAAGGATGCCTGGCGGAGTGGTTTCTCTTCAAGAGGAATTGGCCATTCATTCCCCCATTATTTGTTATAGCGGAGCACTTGTTTTAGAGGAAAACAGTGAAGGGAACATGACGCCTATTCACAGTACAAGTTTATCCCGTCAAGAAACCGGAAAAATTCTCGGAATTGTAAATGACAGATACCCAACCATTAGCATCAGTCTATATAGCTATAATGAGTGGTTGGTTAGGGATACCCGAGATGCTTGGGTGACTCAAGAACAAGAAATCATCCATACCAGCCCAACGAAGGCGGATTTCGCCGCTTATTTAGAGAACAATCAGCAAACGCATAAAATTTTATGCATGGGAAATTCCCGGGAAATTAACGACCTTGAACAAACGTTAAAGAATGAAACCACGGGCGTTTCAATCTATAAGTCAAAGGAAACCTATTTAGAGATCATGGATAGCTCTGCATCCAAATCACAAGCCATTCAAATCATTCTGCAAAGGCTAGGCTTATCAAGAGAAGAGATCATGGCGATTGGTGATAATTTCAACGATATCGATATGTTATCCTTTGCCGGATTAGGAATCGCTATGGCTAATGCGCCTGATGAGGTCAAACGCTATGCGGATGATGTAACACTAAGCAATGACAAAGACGGGCTGAAGTATAGCTTGGAAAAGTACGTGATTGCATCGGAACAGTAGCAAGCACCGGTTGAGTATTATCGAAAGCTTGGAAGCGTCTGACGCCAAAAGGTCCCACGCGTCGTGACTGCTTCCAGGCCTGGTATCTTGAAATTCAAAACCGTTTTCTTTTGGCAGAAGAGAGGCACCGCATTTCCTCCCGGTATTTAGCTACGGTTCTGCGGGAAATTTCCAGACCTTCTCTGACCAGCATTTCCGCAATCGTCTGATCAGCCAGCGGTTTGCGCTTATCCTCTTCATCGATTACCTGCCGAATGCGTTTTTTGACGCTTTCCGAGGAAGAGGTTTCGCCATTCGCCGATGCAAGAGCTGAAGTGAAGAAGTATTTCAACTCGAACAATCCGCGGGGCGTCTGCATGTATTTGTTGTTGACCGCCCGGCTGATCGTGGATTCATGCAGCCCGGTGCTTCTGGCAATGTCTTTTTGGGTGAGCGGTTGCAGTCCATGAATTCTGCCGTCGAAAAAATCATGCTGCACCGCAACGATAGCCTCGGCGACACGTGTCAAAGTCTGCCTGCGTTGCTCCAGACTTTTGATTAGCCAGTAAGCGGTGCTGTACTTGTCATGAATAAACTGCCGGGCGTCCTCCTGTTCAGGAAGAGCCCGAAGCATCTGCCGGTAATGCGGATTGACCGCGACCTTCGGCGAACCGGTATCGCTCAGCCGCACCTGATACTTACCGCTGCCGGATTGCTCCACCATAATATCCGCGATAATGTACCGGTGCTCGTTATGGTTAAATGCCGCGCCCGGAAACAGATTCAGCCTGCGTATCCGGTCGGACATCTGCTGAACCTCAGATATGCCGGCTCCGAGCGCATCAGCGATTCTCTGCAGCCGGTTGGCCGCCAGATCCGCCAAATGACGCTGCACCACTGCAATGGCAAGCTCATCCTCCGTGCCGGAGCGCCGGAGCTGTAAAAGAATGCATTCCTCCAGGTTGCGGGCAGCAATGCCCGCCGGTTCGAAGCCCTGCACCAGGGCGAGCATAGCCAGAACCTCTGCCGGATTGACGTCTATCAGTCCGGCAACCTCCAGCGCGTCCATTGCCAAATAGCCTTTTTCATCCAGGTTGCCGATCAGATATAACGCCGTCTTCCGCTGCATGCAAGTTAGGCCACAGACCAGTCCAAGCTGTGACTTCAGATGCTCATAGAGGGTATCGGACGGTTTGGCAACCCAGTCCAGCATTTCCTCCGTGTTCGCGCTTTTGGATTTCAAATTCTCCCCGCTCTCTCCGGCGATAGATATATCATATTCCTGCAGATCAATAACCGGATTCTCATTCGCTTGTTCCCGCAGATAGGACATTAGTTCTTCCGATGAATACTGCAGGATTTGGATAGCCTGCCGCAATTCGGGCGTCATCGTCAGTTTCAACCTCTGTTCTTGCTTCAAACCGAGTTGGTTCATGGATCTTCAGCACTCCTTCCGGGTATCCGATGGCAGCAATTCACCCGATCAGATATTTATAGAAGAGCATTTCGTGAATTATGACCAACTTTCCTGCTCAAATAAAGAGTTCTTTGTGCATTTTTTTGTTACCATATGCACATTGAGTTTGTTATATTTAGCTTGAAAAAGATTCAGACTGGAGGTGTGCAAATGAAGAGAATCGACAGGATTTTGGAATACATTGCGGAGCAGACGGGCAGGATGGCCGAAGAAGATTTACGGCGTGGCGGCGGGATTACCGCTGCGGAGATCGCCGATCATGAGAATATGCTGAGAAATAATGTGAGCAAAGAGCTGAATGAGCTGTTGCGGGCAGACTATATTATCAAAATTAAGGGAAGACCCGTCAAGTTTCTGCATAAGGAAACCGTCGAGTACATTCTCCAGACTAAGTTTAAAGAGAAGCAGATTGAGGCTCAGAGCCTGGATGAGATTCTGCGTCCAAGCGAACAGGTCGACCCTTTTCACTCCCTGATCGGTTTCAAGGATAGCATGCGTAACCAGGTGGAGCAGGGGAAGGCTGCGATTCTTTATCCGCCAAGAGGATTGCATACACTGATTGTTGGACAGACTGGAGTAGGCAAAACGCTGTTTGCCAAGCTGATGTACAACTACGGGAAGCATATGAAGCGGTTCTCCGACGATTCACCCTTTATCGTGTTCAACTGTGCGGATTATTACAACAATCCCCAGTTGCTGCTGTCCCATATCTTTGGACATGTCAAAGGAGCATTTACCGGGGCCGATTCAGAAAAAAAAGGGCTTGTGGAGAAAGCGGATGGGGGCATTTTGTTCCTGGATGAAATTCACCGTCTGCCGCCGGAAGGCCAGGAAATGATTTTTTATTTCATGGATACCCATACTTACAACAAATTAGGTGAATCAGAGCGGGACCGCAGTGCGAATGTACTGCTCGTTGCGGCCACTACGGAAGATCCTGCCTCTTCCATGCTAAAGACCTTTATCCGGCGTATTCCGATTACAATCAATATTCCCCCCTTTCAGGAGCGCACGCCTGCGGAGCAGTTTCAGATAATCAAGCATTTGCTGGAGAGTGAAGGCCTTCGTGTCAACAAACCGATCAGAGTCGAGCCGGAGGTTGTCAAAGCGCTAATCGGCAGTGTCACTTATGGAAATATCGGACAGCTCAAATCAAATGTCCAACTCGTTTGCGCTAAAGGGTTCCTGAACAGCATCCGCGAGAGTAGGGAGGAGCTTGTACTCGATTTCAAACTACTGCCGGGCAATATCAGAGAAGGGTTGTTCAATCTTGGTAAGAACCGCAGGGAGATCGAAGAATTTGGTGAAATTGTATCCCAACTATACATTTCACCCGAAGGAAGCCATTCGCTGGAGGAGGATGTTCTTGAGCCTCCGTTCAACCTCTACAAGCTGATTGAGGATAAAATAAGCCTGCTTAAGGATGAGGGGCTTGACGACAGTTACATTAACAGGTTTATCACTACGGATGTCAATATCCATATTAAAAGCTTTTATAACCGTTTCTATAACCTGAAAGGGAGCAGGGAACGAATTCTCAAAATTGTGGATAATGAAATTCTCGAATTTTCTGATGAAGTTAAAGAACTAGTCGAGCGGGAGCTTGACCGGAAATTCAGCGAACGTTTCGTCTATGCCTTCAGTCTTCATTTGAGCGCCTTTCTCAAGCGGATCAGAGAGAAGAAATACGGTGGCAAACTGGTCTATGATCCCGTCGACGAGCATGAAGAAGAATACAGAGTGGCTTTGACCATCAAGGACATGATAGAGTACCGGTTCGGGATTGACGTGCCGGGGGCTGAAATAACGTACGTGGCCATCCTGCTCAAATCGGTGGAGGAGGAGCGGCAGGGCAACGTCGGGATTATCGTGGCCACGCACGGTAACAGCACCGCAAGCAGCATTGTCGGTGTTGTCAACAGTCTCCTCGGCAGCTCCAATATTTGCGCGGTTGACATGCCGCTCGATGTCAGCCCGAAAGAAATTTTAGAAATTATTGTCGACAAGGTTAAGGGGATTGACTGTGGCAGAGGCGTACTGATGCTGGTGGATATGGGGTCTCTGCTCAGTTTTGAAGCGATCATTATGGAACGGGTCGGGGTCAAGGTCAAGACGATCGACATGGTTTCCACACCGCTTACGCTTGAGGCTGTCCGTAAGGCCAGCATTCTCGATATGGAGCTTGAGGACATCCACCGGTCGCTCAAGGATTTCAGAGGCTACAACAACATGGAGGCTTCGTTAACAGCGATATTGGACAACAAGGTGATCATCACAGTCTGCTCCTCCGGCAAAGGCGCCGCGGTTAAGGTAAAGGAATTCGTCGAGAAAATCGTTTACGATCTGACGGAAAAGAAAATTACCGTTATTCCGGCAAAAATCAGGGAGCTAGACAAGGTGGTTAAAGAGTTTCAGGCCAAACAAAGCGTTCTCGCCGTAATAGGCGTAAAACGGCCGAGCGACAACAGTGTTCCGTTCATTCCTTTGGAACTGCTCATTGACGCAAGAGGTCAGGAACTGCTAAGAGACCTGCTGGTGCATCATGAGCTGCCCGTTACGCAGGCCAATCAAAATGTGGTCATTAAGGGCTTGTGCGAAGACGGCTTAAAGGAATTTTTGACTTATCTGAATCCTCACAAAATATTGGGGACCCTGATGAAATTTGTCGAGGTGCTTGAACGGGAGCTGCAGAAAGATTTTGAATATGCTGTGAAGGTCCAGATTGTCATTCATACTGCCCAAGCCCTGGAGCGGATGGTCATACAGGACGGGCTGGTTTACCGCGGCGAGACGGGCATTCTGGATTCATATGTTCTGAATGCAGTAAACCGGGCTAGCAGTATATTTTCCGATGGAATAAATTTAACCCTCACAGATGATGAGAAATATTATATTTGTGAAATCCTGAGCGATGTATATAAAACGGCCCCATTAAAGGAACAAAGAGTATGAAGCGTTTATATTTGTGTATGAAAGATACAAATTAGAACAAAAAAAGCGTTTTCCCAAGAACAAAAATCCCTGTAGCAGCGGGGATTTTTTGGTTTCAAGAAAAATTTTCGGATGATACAGAAGTTTGGCATGGATATTGCATATCTAAGGGCATAGAGAGCTGAGGGGGTGAAAATAAAATGATTGGAGTCATTGTGGGTACGCATGGAAGATTTTCCGAAGAACTGCTGAGGTCTACATCGATGGTTTATGGTCAATTGGAGAACGTGGCGGGAGTTACATTTGAACCGGGTGAAAGCGTTAACGGACTTGTAGATAAATTCAAAACAGCACTTGGTACGATTGATTGGAGCGACGGTGTTATATTTCTGGTTGATTTGTTCGGCGGCAGCCCGTACAACGCAGCCAGCCGGATCGCGGCCGGCTATGAGAATATGGATATTGTATCTGGTGTTAACCTCCCAATGGTCGTTGACGTTCTGGTCAGCAGATCGACGGAGCAATTGGAGGATCTAGTAAAGCTGGCGATTCGTGCAGGGCAGGATTCGATGAAATCGTTCCGCACCATTAGAGAAATTCAAACAGAGGAGGAATTATAATATGGAAATTTCATTTGTTCGTATTGATGACAGACTGATTCACGGCCAAGTAGCAACGGTATGGGTGAAAGAAGCAAAATGCAACAAGATTATCGCCGTGAGCGATGAAGTGGCAGCGGATACATTGCGGAAAACCTTGCTGCTCCAAGTATCACCGCCAGGAATCAATGCTTATGTCGTTACGATTGATAAAGCAATTGAGGCGTACAACAATCCGAAATACGCTGATTTCAAAACGCTGTTTCTGTTTACCAATCCATCGGACGTGCTTCGCGTAGTGGAAGGTGGAGTACCATTCAAGTCGGTGAATGTCGGCGGTATGTGCTACAAGGAAGGCAAGAAACAGATTACGGGAGCAGTATCCGTCGACAAACAGGATGTTGAGGCTTTCCGCAAGCTCCATGAAAAGGGCATTGAATTGGAAATCAGAAAAGTTGCCAGCGATCCGAAGGTGAATCTGATTTCCAAAATTCAAGGTTTATAGTCAAGGAAATAAGAGAGGGGTTATGACATGAGTACTTTTGAAATCGTGATGGTAGCGATAGTTGCAGCCATTTGCGGCATGGGCAGCGTGCTGGACGAAGGGCAGACGCATCGGCCGCTGATTGCCTGCACGCTGATCGGTCTGGTCCTTGGCGATGTCAAGACGGGTATTATTCTTGGCGGTACATTGGAACTGATGGCGCTTGGCTGGATGAACGTCGGCGCATCCATGGCTCCCGACGCGGCGCTTGCCAGTGTAGTATCAACTATTCTTGTTATTGTAGGGCATCAGTCCATAGGTGCGGGTATTGCCGTCGCCATACCGATTGCTGCCGCAGGTCAGGTACTTACGATTTTTGTCCGGACGATCACCGTTTTCTTCCAGCATCTGGCGGATAAATATGCGGAATCGTCAAATTTCAAGGGAATTGAGCTATGCCACTTTATTGCGCTGCTGCTGCAAGGTTTGCGTGTTGCTCTGCCGGCTGTTTTGGTAGCGGTAGCCGCCGAGACGGGATTGGTCACGGACCTGCTGAATGCGATTCCGGATGTCGTAACGAGAGGATTGCAAATCGCGGGCGGCTTTATCGTCGTCGTCGGTTATGCGATGGTTATCAACATGATGTCCGCCAAGTATCTGATGCCTTTCTTTTTCCTTGGCTTCGTCGTTGCCGCCTTTACGGGCATCAACCTTGTAGGTTTTGGTATTGTGGGCGCTGTGCTGGCCGTTCTGTACATCCAGTTGAACCCGAAATATAACGCGAAGAGCGTGGCGGTAGAAGAAATTGATGAACTGTAGCAAGTTTCCAAAGAAAGAGGGGATTATAAAATGGAAGATAAGAAACTAACGAAAAAAGATTTGAACAGCATGTTTTTCCGGTCATGGTTCCTGCTCGGGTCGTTTAACTTTGAACGGATGCAGTCAATCGGCTTCTGTGTCACTTTGATCCCGGCGATCAAACGGCTATACAGCAAGAAAGAAGATCAAAGAGAAGCTTTAAAGAGGCATCTTGAGTTCTTCAATACACAGCCCTTTATCTCGGCCCCGATTATGGGTGTCACTGCCGCCATGGAAGAGCAGAAGGCCAACGGCCAACCTATTGATGACGCTACCATCAGCGGGGTCAAAGTCGGCTTGATGGGTCCGCTCGCCGGGGTAGGGGACCCGATTTACTGGGGAACCTTGCGTCCGGTTCTTGCAGCGCTCGGTGCTTCCATTGCTCTGACCGGCAGTATTGTTGGACCGCTGCTGTTCTTCATTCTCTTCAACGTCTGCCGGCTGGCGACCAAGTGGTACGGACTGAAATACGGGTATGAAAAAGGAACGGAGATCGTGTCCGACATGTCAGGCAATCGGCTGCGTAAGCTTACGGAATCGGCTTCCATATTAGGACTATTCGTCATGGGCGCGCTCGTATCCAAATGGACCAGCATCAATGTGCCGCTCGTTGTGTCCAAATATACAGGTACGGACGGTAAAGAGGTAATCACTACAGTCCAAATGATTCTGGACCAGTTAATGCCGGGATTGTTGCCCCTGCTTCTAACATTCCTCTGCATGAGGCTGCTCAAAAAGAAAGTGAACGCCATCGCTCTCATCTTCGCTTTATTTGCGGTAGGCATTATCGGATACGCGCTGGGCGTACTGGCATAGGAGCAGACAGGGTTTCCGCTAGGGCTCTATGGCTTCCAGGATGTAATCAAGATTCGGATATCCCATAATGGAGGAGTGAGTTACCCTCCTATTTTTCACTAATATATAAAATTAAAACGGCATCTCTGCCGTTTTTTTTGTATGCAAAAATGCATTCTCTCCATTGAAAACTGAATCTGAGCAGAATAGCTCGGTTGTAAACGGAGAAGACTGAACGATACATGTCTGGAAATGAAATTGTTCGCTTTCAGATCCACGGTTTCATGGTAATATCATCAGTTGGGAATACGCAATAATGTCGTGATGAAAGGACTATAAATTTCACTATGAACACTACGAACCCGTTAAAAAAATCGGTAACATTCTTTGAAGCTTTGGCCATTGTTGTTGGGATGATCATCGGGTCCGGGATTTTTCTGAAGCCCGGTATCGTGCTGAATAATGCAGGGACACCCTGGATGAGTATCCTGGCCTGGGGGATTGGAGGAATCATTACTCTGGCTTCGGCCCTGAGCGTAGCGGAAATCGCAGCCGCAATTCCTAAGTCGGGAGGCTTGTACACTTATCTGGGTGAACTATACGGCGGGGTATTCGGCTATCTGCTGGGCTGGGTACAGGCTGTTATCTCCTATCCGGCTTCTGTAGCGGCCCTTGCGATTGCTTTTGCCACCTATTCCGGCTATTTTTTGCCGCTGAATGGCTGGCAGCAGAAGCTGCTGGCGGTTTCTATTCTGGCTTTTATCCTGATTATGAACGTCATTGCCACCAAATTCGGCGGGATCATCCAGACCGTTGCGACGGTTGGCAAGCTGATTCCGGTAGTGGGTATCGTAGGCGTAGGCCTGTTCTCGAATCTGGCACCCGGTTTTGGAGGGATTGAGGCTTCAGCGGCGGGTGCGGGCTTTGGGGTGGCGGTCCTTGGCACGCTTTGGGCCTATGACGGCTGGATCAGCGTGACCAATATGGCAGGAGAGATCAAAGACCCGGCGAAGACGCTGCCGAAAGTCATTTCAATCGGGGTAATCTTTGTGATTGCTGTTTATGTGTTATTTAATGTTGCAGTTTTCAAGGCGCTGCCCTACGATCAGATCATTTCTTCCCCGACTCCGGGAGCTGATGCGGCAGAGGCATTGTTTGGCAGCGGCGGCGGGGCTTTTATTACGGCAGGGATTATCGTGTCCGTGCTCGGTGCGTTGAATGGCTATTTGATGACCGCTGCGCGGGTGCCTCAGGCGATGGGGGAGAACAACCAGATTCCTTTTTCCCGGGTGCTCCGCAGCGTCCATCCCAAGTTCCAGACTCCGGCCAATGCGCTTATCTTTCAAAGTGTGCTGGCGGTCATCTATATTTTTTCCGGCACCTTTAATACATTGACCGATCTGCTGGTGTTTGTGCTGTGGATTTTCTTCACCATGGGGGTGTTCGGGGTATTCATTTTACGTAAAAGAATGCCGCCGGAAAAAGGACGCTACCGTGTGCCGCTCTACCCGGTTACCCCAATCATCGGGGTGGCAGGCGGAATCTATATTCTGGCCAGCACGATCATCAGTGATCCGCTGCGCTCTCTGGTCGGTATCGGCATTACGCTGGCCGGACTCCCGGTCTACTATGTGCTGTCCCGCCAAAAACGGTAGCAAGGCAGAGCCGCTTTTTATTTGGTTTCAATCGTGGTATAGTTTAGGTAGAAAAAACGTACAATGCAAAGAGAGCCGTGCATCAACACGGCTCCCAATGCGATAGCCGCTTTTAAGGGCGGCGGCTTTTGGAAGTTCAGTCAGGAAATAGACCGTAATCCTTTGGACGAGGGCGGTCTATTTCTTTTTGAGGTAATTTAGCAAAGCAATAATGAACATGCCAAACATGAACATCAAAGACAACGCTTGATAAACCTCCATTGGCCTCACCTCCCTTCGGGGGAGATTAGCCGACCGCCCTTGCAAGCCTTCTATCGCTCCATTAGTATAGCATATTATGGTAAGTAGGTAGGCACAAATGTTCCCTTAATTAAAGATTTGTATAACGATATGATGGGTCAAGCATTTTGCCTTTATTTCTATGCTACTGCTGATTGATAATTGACAAATCTTCATCCGGATCATATGATGTGAATGAAAAAATAATTATTCATTCATGGAGCTGCTGAACGTGGAAGATAAAAAAACACTGATTTATGATTGCGCAAAAGAACTCTTTAGCGATAAAGGATTTAAAGATACGAATGTTTCGGACATCACCAAAAAGGCTGGAATGGCGGTAGGGACTTTTTACAACTACTATTCCTCTAAAGAAAAGCTGTTTATGGAAATTTTCCTCGCAGAAAATGCCAAGCTGAAACAAAAATGCATGCAGGCTCTTGATTTAAGCCAAAGCCCGCTGACCGTAGTAAGGCAAATGATGATGCTCAACATGGAAGGCATGACTGCAAACCCCATACTTAAAGAATGGTATAACAAAAGCGTGTTTGGGAAAATTGAGCAGCTTTTCCGGGAGGAAAACGGCACTCAGTCGGTGGACTTTCTCTATGACAGTTTTCTTGAGATTGTGAAGCAGTGGCAGGCTGAAGGTAAAATGCGGAGGGATATCGACAGCAAAATGATCATGATGGTGTTCACCGCGATTATCAACGTAGAGACTCACAAGGAGGAAATTGGACCAGAGTATTTTCCGCAGCTTCTGGACCACATGACGGAACTGATCATGAAGGGTTTGACAGACTGCTCCTGACAAATCAAAGGGGCAGTTTATTTATCAAATAAAATGAATGAATATAATTATATTCATTCATAAAATCAATCAAACACGGTCAGGAAGGAGGAAGTGGATGAGCAATCTTGTAAGAAGAAAGCGCAAATTCAAAATGTGGGCCATTATTATTTTTATCATTTTTGGTGTAATCACACTCCTAATATTGGGAGGGGTACTTTTCAGCGCACCGGGGCGCCGTGAAATTCAGCAGCTTACCATCGACGCCTTAGATTTTAAAAAACTGCGCAATGGTACCTATGTGGGACAATTCACCGGCACAAAGGATCATTTCCGAGATACCAAGGTTCAGGTAACCATTCGCGGGGGACAGATCTCAGATATCCAAATACTCAAAGGCGCTATAGATAAACAAGGAAATCCGTTGGAACTGAAGAGGGGGCAAAGCATAGCTGATTTGTTTGGCCATGTGATACAGTCGCAATCGCTTCAGGTAGACGTCATCAGCGGCGCGACGCTTACCTCCAAAGCACATCTTAAGGCACTGGAAAATGCGCTAAAGCAAGCACAGACGGAATAATTCATATGAGGAGGAATTCACATGAACATTGCAGTCATTTCGTATTCTTACACTGGCAACAATGAGGCATTAGCGGGCAGCGTAGCCAAGGAGCTGTCGGCAGAGCATATTCAAATTTCCGAACCGAAGACCCGCACGATGGGCTCAATTGCCCTGGACATGATGTTCAGCAGGACCCCGCAGGTACAGCCGGCACCAAAAACCCTAGGAAACTATGATTTAATTCTCTTTTTTGGACCCGTTTGGATGGGGCATGTGGCCGCTCCGCTCCGCGCATATCTTAAGTATCTGAAGTCACATCCGCAAAGGTACGGGTTCCTGTCCATCAGCGGTGGAGCGGACGGCACCAACCCGAAGCTGGGAGGAGAACTCCGAAAAAGAGCAGGTGCAGCTCCCGCTGTACTTATCGACCTGCACATAGCTGACCTGTTGCCGAATAGCCCAAAGACTGCCCGTAAAGATACCTCCGCTTACCGGTTAACTGACGGCGATATTAATCAATTGACCCATACCATGATGAAGACAATAGAAGATGTGATTTGACTGGTGATTTAAAGGGCACGCTGTTTTCAGAAAATAGCCGGGAAACAGACCGCAATCTTTTTGACGATAAAGGTCTGTTTCTCTCTAGCTATGCTCCGCCAACTGCACCTCAAAGCCGTCCGGGTCCAGGATGTAAAAGAACCTTAGGTGAGGGTTTGGCGTGATCGGCCCGCGCAACACGGGAATGCCCCGGCTTTTCAAGTACTCTATGGCCTCATCCAGCGACTTCACTTCAAACCCGACGGAAACGCCGCATTCCGGCTTCAACGTCTGGTCAATGGTCTGAATAAGCTCAAGCTTGGGCTGCGCCCCTGTGCCTAACATCACAATTTGTTTTCCTCTGCTCTCAAATCTGCGCTCAATTGGAAGCCCCAGTATGTCGTGATAGAAATTAAGGGAAGCCTCCAGATCGCGCACCCTCAGCGTAATCCAATTCAGGCTCAGTTCCATGGCTTTAAATACTCCTTCTGTGATTTTTCAATTTTATTATTATATATGTATTATAGAGTATAGCGGGCAATAGTCTATTCGAACCGGAGGAGCTACAGCAAATGGTCGATTTTGAGTGGTACAGAAGCTTTTGCATCATCTATAAATATAACTCGGTGTCCGAAGCGGCAAAGGTGCGGATGATGACCCAACCGGCAATGAGCCAGCACTTAGCCTCTCTGGAGGCTGAGGTGGGTGAAGCGTTATTCATCAGAACCCCGCGAAAAATGATTCCAACGGAACGGGGGAAGCAGTTGTATTCACAGCTGGCTCCGCTTATCGAGTCGCTTGAAGAGGCCACAATGAATTTTAAGACGGCTTCGTTACCTACGCTCACTTTTATAAAAATAGGGACAGCACATGAATTTTATACGGAAAAGATTCTTCCTCAGCTTCATCAATCCAATAGTTCTGTCATTTCAAGTTTTGGAACCGCGGATCAATTGCTGGAACTGCTGAAGGAAGATAAATTAGATCTCATTGTCACCTCAAAAAAGATTCCAACCCCCGGTATTGAGTACCAGAAGGTTATGGATGAAGAATTTGTGATCGTGGCCCCTGCACATTATGAGCTTCCAGATACCGATAGTCTGGAGCGTACCGAGCGTTGGCTCTCTATGCAGCATTGGATCAGCTATGGGCTTGATTTACCGATCATCCGGAGAATATGGAGAGAGCACTTCAAAAAACGTCCGCAAATCAGACCGGTCCATGTCATTCCTAATCTGCATATGATCCTAAAGGCCATCGGGGACGGTGCAGGCCTAAGTGTTATTCCTACTTATCTATTGAAAAATTCGGGCGATGAACGGACAAAGGTTATTTTCGAGGAATTAAAAGTGAACAATGAGTTGTTCTTCGCCTATAAACTAAAAGATAAACAACTGCCTCAGATCCATGAGATGATGACAATCATACGTGACAATGGGTAAAAGACGCAGTCAGTCTATATCCGATGTATAAAAATATTTATGGTTAACCTGATATTTCATAATTTGTTTTATAGCATTAACGGAATTAGAATAAAGGAGGCAAAAAAATATAGTATTGGAGGCAAGTATAATGGCAAAAAAAGTGTTGATCGTCGTTACAAATCACACGGAAATTCATGAAGGCAGACCGACCGGGATCTGGCTGTCTGAGTTTGCCGAAGCCTATATGGGATTTATCAACCAAGGGTATGAAGTTTTGGTGGCAAGCCCGCTTGGGGGCCAAGCGCCTGTCGATCCAGGCAGTGTGGATGAGCAGACACCGCAGGAAATTTTGGATGCCAAAACATATCTGGAGAACACTGCAAAGCTTGATGAAGTATCTGCTGAAGGTTTTGATGCTATTTTCTTGCCGGGGGGTCACGGAACAATGTATGATTTGCCTGATAATCAGGCTCTTCAGAAGCTGCTGCGCGATTTCTATGAAGCGGATAAGATCGTAGCTGCCGTATGTCACGGTCCTGCCGGACTGGTGGGTGCTACATTGTCTTCGGGTCAACCCCTTGTGTCCGGGAAGCGCGTAAATGCTTTTACGGATCGTGAAGAGGCGGACACGACGCTGGATCAACATCTTCCTTTCCTGCTTGAAAGCAAGCTGCGTGATTTGGGTGCTATCTATGTGGCTGCGCCGAATTGGACTTCTCATGTTGAAGTGGACGGCAACCTGATCACGGGGCAAAATCCACAGTCGACGGTTGCTGTAACCCAAGCGGTTATCGCAAAACTGGGCTAATTCCACAATCAAGGTTCTATAACGGCCTCATCCTAAAAAACAACCCCTGGGCATAAAAGCTCAGGGGTTGTGCTATTTCTTCCTTAGGTAATAGAGGCTTCGTAAATGGCCTCAGTGGATTGTGCGAGCAACGCATTGAATTCATCGTCTGTTTGCTGGTCGCTTAGCCCTTGCGATAAAGCGCGGGAGAAGCTGGCGATCAGCCCGTGGTTATGTGCGAGCTTGTCATTGGCTTCCGCTTGTGTATAACCGCCGGACAAAGCCACCACCCGTACCACATGCGGATCTTGGATTAAATCGCTGTAGAAATCATCTTCGGACGGGATGGACAGCTTCAGCATGACTTTTACGTCTGTGCCAAGAGCGGATAACCGGGTGGAGATTTCCTGTTTGAGAAGCCGCTCGGCTTGTCCTTTATCTGCCATGTGAATATCCACTTCCGGCTCGATAATCGGCACCAGTCCATAACTTGCGATTTGGTCAGCGATGGCAAACTGCTGTTCAACCACTTGTTTGATGCCAGCAGGATTTGCTTCCTTGATTAGTGAGCGCATCTTGGTCCCGAAAATATTTTTTTGCACGGCGCGCTTCAGGAGATCATCCAATCCGGGGATAGGCTTCATGAGCTGAACCCCGTTTTCAGGCTCGGCCAGACCTTGATCGATTTTCAAAAAAGGCACAATGCCTTTCTGCTCCCACAGATAATCGGCAGTGAATTGACCGTCAATGGAGCGGTCCATCGTGTTCTCAAACAGGATAGCACCCAAAATATGTCTGGAATTAAACGCCGGGCTCTTGATAATACGTGTCCTCATTTCATGCACCAGTTCAAACATCTCATCTTCATTGGAATAGCGGTCTTCCTGAATACCGTATTGCAGCAGTGCTTTGGGCGTGCTTCCGCCGCTTTGATCCAAAGCCGCAATAAAGCCCTTACCTGTGTGAATCCGGTCCAATTGTTTCGTATTCATGGATATGTCCCCTTCCCTTCCGTAAAGTGAATGACAACTGTTTCAATCATGTATAGTTTAGTTAGAAAAAACGTACAATGCAAACTAGACGAAAAAGACAGGGAAGCCAATCAGGCAGGGAGGGTGAGTTCACATGAGTATTGATTTGATCTGCACGATAGGTCCGGCCAGTTCTTCTCCTGCTGTCCTCAAGGAATTGCTGCTGGGTGGTATGACTGCCGCCCGGCTTAATATGTCACACGGGAGCCATGAGGAGCATGCGCGGGTCATTGAAGCTGTGCGGGCAGCAGCCGCCGAAACGGGACAGCCCGTGAGGATTATGGGGGACTTGCAGGGACCGAAGATCCGTCTGAAGAGCATCCAAGGGGACGGGGTTTCATTAGAAGAGGGCCAGACATTTATCCTTGACCAGTCAGATGAACCGGGAAGCCGGGACCGCGCTGCGCTCGATAATCCTGGGGTGATGGAAGATATTTTACAAGGAGCCGCTATTTTAATCAATGACGGGGAAGTCAGGCTTGAGGTCACGGACAAGCATCCGCAAAGGATCACAACAAGGGTAATCGTCGGTGGCATGATCGGCAGCCGAAAAGGCGTTAATCTTCCGGGGACCCTAATTCGCTTGCCGGCCATTACGGAGAAAGACAAACAGGACCTTCAGTTCCTGCTGGAGCATCATGTGGATTGGATCGCTTGTTCTTTTATCCGTGAGGCTTCGCATCTGCAGGAAATTCGCGAGTATGTATCCCTGCTAGGGAAATACAGCCAACCGGGGCTCATTTCCAAGATCGAAACCATTCAAGCCGTCCGTAACTTTCCAGCCATCATGGAGGCGTCTGACGGAATCATGATTGCGCGCGGAGATCTGGGCGTGGAGCTGCCCTTTGAGCGAATCCCGTTCATTCAGAAGATGGTGCTCCGCGAGTGCAGTCTATCCAAGACCTATGTAATTACGGCTACCCAAATGCTGCAATCCATGGTAGAGCATCCGGTTCCGACTCGCGCAGAGGTAACAGATGTCTCTCAGGCTGTTCTGGACGGGAGCGATGGCGTGATGCTGTCAGCGGAAAGCTCGGTCGGCCATTATCCGGTGCGAAGCACGCAGGTCCTGAATACGGTCGCCCAATTTGCGGCGAACATGCGCGAGCAGGGGGAGAGCGGTATTTCACTGGAGGGGCTATGCGCGGATGAGCCTTTTGATGAGCTGTTCAAGAAGGTGGCTATCCATAACCGGGCGGATTAAACGGACAGTTAGCCTTTGCTCCGTTGGCAAAGGATACTTTTTTTGCTATGGGGTTTGTATATCGGCTTTTTTATTTGCTTCAATCGTGGTGTAGTTTGGATAGAAGTAACGTACAATGCAAAGAGAGCCGTGCGTCAACACGACTCCCTGAGCAATAGCCGCTTTTAAGGGCGGCTTCAAGGTACTACGGGCAGAAATAGACCGCATCCTTTGGACTAGGGCGGTCTATTTCTTTTTGAGGTAGTTAAGCAATTATACAATGTGAAAAAGTGCGGATATCTTGGAAGCCTCAGAGGATATAAGAGATGCAGGAGGATTGGGCTCCGTCAGCGGACTGAAGCGGACAGAGGAGACTTTATTTTGCCAAAAGTCTTGTTTTTTGAGCGGATACGGACTCGGGAGCCGTTATATAAGATATCCATTATTTGAAGAAATGCATGAACGTCTGGCACAGCTTGAACTTAAGGAAGAAGAACGCGGATTGCTGGAGCGTATTGATCATATCGATCAGAGTCCTTCATCAACAAAGCCGTGGAAAGAAATTCGACGTGTGGAGGATTAATGGAAGAGCGATTTGATGTTCGGTTTGGTGTGGAAGCGAGGGTGTAAGGAAATTAAACTGCGTAGTGCGGGCATACGTATTATTTTTCGAATAATGAATGAAACTGTTGGTTTATTAAGGATTGTCTATATTCTTGTGAAAAAATAAAAGCTTGAATTGTGCGTTCAAAAATGTTACACTCTTAAACGTGAGAAATTTACAAATTCACATTGCAGCCTCTTTATTAGAAAAGAACGGTACTGCATATGTGGACTCTTAGCTCAGTTGGTAGAGCAGTTGACTCTTAATCAATTGGTCCAGGGTTCGAGTCCCTGAGAGTCCATCCTGAAGAAACGGCAGATTTGCCGTTTCTTTTTTTGCGTAGAACTTTTTGCCCAGGTAACCAAGTTTATAATCATAGCAGTCATTCTTAGTAGCCAGGATTTCAGCTAATTCGTTTTCCTTTTTCCACTTAGGGTAGTCTGAAACCCAAAGAAATGCCCTTCGGCTACTTATTGGGAAGCGAAAGGGCGGACAGTTGCTTTCTCGATTTTCAGTCATTTTACATCCATTTTTCTGCAGCAATACTTACTGTGCTTCCAGATAAGCAATGCCAAGCGCCCCGGTTACGGGGTTGCGGTAAGTCTCGCAGGCCACATCGAAAACCTGGCCGATTAATTCCTTCGTCAATATATCCTCAGGCTTCCCGCTGGCGGCCACTTGGCCTTTTTTCATCACATACAGATAATCACAGTACTCCGCAGCAAGGGTGAGATCATGGAGTGCAGCTAGAATGCCGATATCAAGCTTTTTGACGATATTTAGAATTTGCAGCTGATATTTGATATCCAGATGGTTGGTGGGTTCATCCAGAATCATGAATTCCGGCTGCTGGGCAAGAACACGGGCGAGGATCACACGCTGCTTCTCTCCGCCTGACAATGAATTATAGCTGCGGGCTGCATGGCCCTCCAGGTTGACCTTGCGCAGAGCACCGGAGACGATGCTGGCATCCTCTTGATTGTCTGTCTCCAGCATTCCTTTGTGCGGGGTTCTGCCCATCGCGACCATTTCCCGCACGGTGAAGTCAAAGCTCAGCTCGTTGAACTGGCCGACTACCCCCAGCTTTTGGGCAACGATCCGGGGGCTTGATTTCATCAGATTCATTTCAGAAAGGAACACGTCGCCCTGTTGTGGCTTAATGACTTTATAAATGCTCTTGAGGAGTGTGGATTTACCGCAGCCGTTCGGACCAATGAGGCCGACAAATTGCTTGTTCCGGACCTTCAGGGATACATCTTTGACAATATTCGCATCGGCGAAAGATACGCTCAAGTGATCAACGCTTAAGTTCATTAGCTTTTCCCTCCAAACGCGTAGCCTTTCTTGATCAGCATGTACATGAACATCGGTGCACCGATTAACGCGGTAATAATCCCGATCGGGAGCTCCACATTCGGCACAACCGTCCGGGCGATCACATCTGTCCAGATCAGGAAAATGGCACCGAACAGAATGGACGCAGGCAGCAGCCTCCGGTGATCTGAGCCTACCAGTCCTCTGACCAGATGGGGAATAATGAGACCCACGAATCCGATCATGCCGCAGCTTGCCACCATCACCCCTGTAATCAGCGCAGTGATAATCATGTAGGCTTTGCGGAATGCCCCCAAATGAATCCCCAGAGTGACCGCAGCCTCATCCCCAAGCAGCATGGCGTTCAGCACCCGGAACTGCATCAGGAAAAAGAAAATGGCGAGCACGACGGCTATCGAGATCAGCGGCAGCTTATCCCAGCTCGCAGCGGCGAGGCTGCCCATCGTCCAGAAGGTAACAGTCTTGATGCCTTCAGCATTGTTGGCAAAGTATACAATAAAGTTGGCAAAAGCCGTACATAAGGCGTTAATAACCATACCGGCCAGAACGAGTTTCACGGAGGTCATTTTGCCGCCTGCACTGGCCAGAATCAAGACAAGTAGCGAAGCGCCGACCGCACCGGCAAATGCCCAGAATGCGACGCCTGTCTGGCCCAGCAGTCCCATGGAGCCGAAGCCGATCAGGATGGCAAAGGTTGCACCAAGCGAAGCGCCGGAGGAAATCCCGAGTATGTATGGATCAGCGAGAGGGTTCTGAACGGCCGCCTGCATGATGGTTCCGCACAGCGTCAGTCCGGCACCGATGAACAAGGCCATCAGGACGCGGGGGAAGCGGATTTTCCAAATGATATCGACGAATGAACCAGAGGTCAGCTCCTGAATATCTCCAATTTGAATGCCTGTGATGTGATGGAGCAGTATCCGGTAGGATTGTGAAACGGGAATATCGACCTGTCCAAAGGAGACAGCTGCGCCCGCTGACAGTATTGTAAGAATCAGCAGGACGCCAATTACGGTTATGAAGCCGTAACGTGTATGAATAATAGATTGCTTCGGTTCGGCTTGCGCTACTAGATCAGTCTGCATGGCATTCAAAAGGCTCCTTAATCAATATGTTTAATTTAAAATATAATTCACAATGAGAATGATTGTCAATGATAATAATTCTCATTGACAGATAGTCTGACATTCTATATTCTACGTGTGTATCCTCTGCCGGACATCAGCTTGTCACAAATTATGCAGGATACACAAATGTAGATACAGAAAAGGGGACTAGGCAATGAAGAAATCATTTAAAAGATATGTGCCGCTGCTGGCGGTTTTGGTAATGGCAGTTATGCTTGCAGCTTGTTCATCCGGTACGAAAAATGCGAATGAACCGGCGGAATCGGCTGCACCTGCAAACAGCGCTCCGGCCAGCACACAGGAAGCTGCTCCAAGCACCAAGACGGTATATCCGCTCACCATTGAGAACTACACCAATAGCGGGGAAGGAACGGAATGGAAGGCCAAGCCGCAAACCTTTGACAAGGCGCCTGAAAAAGTGGTGGCCAATACCCAGGGAGCAGCTGAACTGCTGATCAAGCTGGGCTTGACCGACAAAATGGTCGGTGTTGCCGCCCTTTACGGTGCGGGTGATCCGTCGGTGCAGGAGGAGTTCAAGAAGATTCCTGTTATCTCCAAGGAATATGCAAGTAAAGAGCTGGTTGTAGGCGCAAGTCCTGATCTCGTTCTGGGACGCAGTGACCTGTATGCGGATGCGGATTGGGGCAGCGGGACTGTTGAAGGGTTAAACGAACTGGGCATCAAAACGTTCGTGCAAAACACCAGTGTTAAGGGAGCCACGCTCGACAGCTTGTACAAGGACATTGAACAGATCGGGCAAATCTTTGATGTGCAGGAGAATGCAGCCGCCTATATCGCTGAATTGAAAGAGCGTGCACAATCGCTTAAGGACAAGGCTGCAGCCAGCGGGGAAAAGACCTTTGCTTATGTGTCTGATGGCGGCAATGGGGCAATCGCCGTATACAGCGGGAACACCGACACTTTTGCCGGAGATGTGCTTGGTTTGCTGGGACTTAAAAACAGCTTCGGCACAGTTACCGGGGAAATCAGCAAAGAACAGCTGATCGCAACTAACCCCGATGTCCTGCTGCTCTCCGTGTATACCGGAGGCGTGGATCCGGAGAAGACATTGAAGGCTTTCTATGCCGACCCTTCCCTGCAGAGTCTGAAGGCCGTTAAGAACAAAACGATTTATGCGATCGACTTCAACCAGTTCTGGGGGTACAGCTACTCCATCTTTGACGGGGCTGAGAAGCTGGCTTCTGAACTAACCGCTAATAAATAAGAGTAGTAGAGAAATCCGCATCCTAGTAGCAGATTGGGCCGTCATCCGTGTGACGGTTCGATCTGCTTTTTGCTGCCAGCATGTCTATACAGATTGAACTTGAAAATATAAAAAACAGGGAATACCGAAATAGAAGAACACAAGTTTAATCTATATAGCGGAATTTAAATTTTGAATATTCAACTATAAAGATATAGAATATAGTAATTGAATTTGATAACAGCTTGGGGGAACAAAATAGTGGAACTTGGAATCAGCACTTTTGTCGAAACCACACCTGATGTAATCACAGGTGAAACGATGAGCCACGCGGAGCGGCTGCGTGAAGTAGTAGAAGAAATTGTGCTTGCGGATCAGGTGGGGCTGGATGTATATGGTGTAGGGGAGCACCACCGCCCGGATTTTGCGGCATCCTCGCCTGCGGTTGTGATGGCTGCGGCGGCATCCCTGACCTCCCGAATCCGGTTGACCAGCGCGGTAATGATCCTGTCGTCAGCCGATCCGGTGCGCGTCTATCAGGATTTTGCCACACTGGACGGTTTGTCGGACGGACGGGCTGAGATTATGGTGGGCCGTGGTTCGTTTACGGAGTCCTTTCCTTTATTCGGCTGTGATCTGAAAGACTATGAAACCTTATTCGAAGAGAAGCTGGATTTGCTGATGAAGCTTCAGCAGTCCGAAAGAGTGAGCTGGGAAGGCCGGCATAGACCTGCCATACATAACCTGGGAATTTATCCGCGCCCGGTGCAGCAGCCTTTGCCGGTGTGGATTGCCAGCGCGGGAAGTCCCGAATCCGCTGTCCGTGCTGGAACACTTGGGCTGCCTTTTGCGCTGGCGATGATCGGGCCGGTGCGTCCTCTGGAATTTGCTTCACACGCTAAGCTCTACAAAGAAGCAGCTGTCCGTGCAGGCCATGACAGCTCACGGCTGCCGATTGCGGCGCATGCGCATGGTTTTATTGCTGCGGATACCCGGAAGGCGATTGAACAGTTTTTCCCGTCCACCTATGCGCGGACGAATGTCAGAGCTGTGGAGAAGGGGCTTCCGCCCTATCACCGTAAGGATTACGATGAAGCATGCAGCTTCGACGGAGCTTTATATGTGGGGGACCCTGAACGTGTAGCGGACAAAATCATTCATCTGCGCAAGCATGTAGGCGTTACAAGATTTCTGCTGCATGTTCCGCACGGTACAATGCCACACGCTGAGGTGATGGAAGCGATCAGGCTGCTCGGCACCGAAGTGGCGCCCCGCGTCCGTGAGGAAGTAGCACTTTGGGAGAAGGACAACCTGTAATATACATAAATCACACGACAGTTGACAGCCTGGGGAGGTGGCAGCTTTGATGAAAGAGCAAATGAATGCGTGGAAACGGCAATGGCAGGGGCTTATTCAGGCACTTGAGCAAAAGGGGGCGGACACCCGATTCAGCGCGTGTCCTCCTGCGGCGGAAAGCGAGCTTGCTGAAGTGGAATCGAGGCTTGGAATCCGGCTGCCGCAGGAGCTGAGCTCCCTGCTGAAGGAGGGGGCGGGGAAAGTTTATGTCTATTGGAATCTGCCAGACACAGCAATCCTTCCCTTTGAGGTGAGCGGAGAGCTGGGTTGGGATGCGGACCGGCTGGATTTTTTTGTTCCCCCCGGCGAAGAAGATTCCAGGGAGACGCAGCGTTATCTCAGCTTTCATCCGGCAGGCAATGGGGATGAGCTGCTGCTGGATTTGCATAGCGCTTCTGGAACCGCTGTTGTGCATTGGGCCCACGAAACGGCGGAATATCTGTTGCTGGCACCGTCGATCACGGAGTTCATCGACAAGATTACGGCACTGGGTTGTGTAGGTGCGGAGGAATGGCAGTACCCGGAGTTTTGCGGGGAGGCCGGGTTGGACCCGGAGAAGCCTGCCAGCAGACAATGGATGGCCTGGTTGAATGAATATATCACGCTGACTTTGCCACAGGCACAGAAGAAGCTGCCATTACTCCTTCGCTACGCAGAAATGTTCGGAATAGATCCGGAGACTGTAGGAGCCTTTGGTAACTATAACGCTGATGAGGTGCTGCAGGCTTTTTTGGAACGGGCAGGACAGGAGCGTGACAGCCATACTAAAGAAGCCATCCTTTCTCTTGCCGGGGATGTGCTTAAGGAAAAGGCAGCAGAATTTGTACGCTCGCTCTGGTCAGAGACTCCGTCCCTGGAAGTAGGGCGGGGTACACTTGCTTATCTGTCTGCTCAGTGTCTTCCGGAGGATGAAGGGCTGGAGCGGGTCTTCCGCTTGCTGGAGGAATTGGCGTCAACGCAAAAGCTGAGCGGTTATCAAGCGAACTCGCTGCTGCAGGATTTTCACAGCCGCAGGGTGCTGGGGTGGATGGAGGACAAGGTCGCCTTTCCTTATGGCGGGTGGGATACTCTATATGTTCAATCGCAGCCCACGCCGTCCGACATTATACAATGGCTTGGCGGCAGTGACGTCCAGCGCCAGATCGTTATTGCTGCGTTTCCTGTCTGGTATGACAATACGGGGGCTAAGTTCTCTAGCGCGCCAGAATTACTGCAGATCCGTAACCTGCTGGAACAGGCGCTGGATGAAGCCGTGCTGAAGAAGGAAAAGCAGGCTGTCCGCGATGCACTGGGGCGGCTGGCTTAAGCTTATTTGCTTCGCGCTATAAATGATCCTTCTATTTGCAAAATTGTCAATTGCATGTCTTGTCCATAACAAGATGTCGCTTACAGCCTTGGGATGGTATGATAGGAAGTGGGGTGAATATGATAATGAACAATAAGTCAACGACTGACGAAGCAACGAATGAGGTACAAACAGGCGGGGAAGCAACCAGCACACAGAAAACCATGACTGAAGAGCAGATGGCTGAGCTTGTAAAGGCGGTTCACCATAATGGTATCGTGGCCCTTAAGATGCATTTCAATGAAGTTCAGGGCCAAGTGATGAACATGGAGGTTTATGGCCCGGTATTTGTATTTCATGTATTGGATGAAGCAAAGGATGTCTATTCCTGCGGCTTTTTCCTGCATGAGCTGGTTACCAGATTCCAGACGAACAACAGTCCGAATGTCTGGATGGCTTCGTTCTTCATTGACTTGATGAAGGTCAAGGGGGGCAAACCTCTCACACCGCCTCCAACCAGTGAAGAAGAAGCCAAGGCGATGATCGATAACGTGCTGGTGCCGCATTGTATTGAAGCCGTGCGTGAAGAATTTGCACCTGAGCAGGTACATGCCGGGCTGGCCTGGAATGAAACCCATGGTCCGGTGTTTGAAGCCGGATTCCCGGCGGTTACCGAAGGCAATAACGTATGCGCTATTCCGCTGCATATGCTGTTAATCCATCTGCAGCTGAACCGCGATCCGTCGGAGCTGCTGCTTCAAGGCTTGTATAACATCCGGAAAGAACATGGCATGGAGTAAGCCATCCCGTGCTTTTACCGTGAATAATGCTGAAACAGACCGCTTCTTGTATAAGGAAGAGGTCTGTTTTTTTGGAATATAAGGGTATTATGGTGAGAAGTCAGCGGCGTGGAGGCCAGTTGTGGAATGACAGGAATATTATGGGTGAGGAACATATACAATGCAAAGAGAGGCATTACGAAAGCGGTTGCGGCAGCGAGGTGCATTTTTGCGGGAGGAACGAAATCGGTTGGGGAAGGAGCTCCAAACGCGGCAGGAATGCTAAACCTGCAACTGCTGGCTGGTTAAGGTGGAAGTTATACATATGCAAGACACCGGTTGGGTTTCAAGAGCACGTTCGCGCGGCGTGTATTGAGATAGTTCTAACATTCAAGGAGGAATAAGATGCTGAAAAGAGGTAAAATGCTTAGCTTGCTGGTGATGTTTGCACTCCTGATTACGCTGTTTCCCACAGGCAATGTGTACGCGGCTACGAATTGGAATCTGGCATGGAGCGACGAATTCGACGGTACATCCTTGAACACATCCAACTGGACTGCCGAAATCGGTACCGGAAACAGCGGCTGGGGGAATAATGAGCTGCAATATTACACCAGCCGTCCGCAGAATCTGCAGGTCACAGGCGGCAATCTCGTGATAACGGCGTTGAAGGAGTCTTATAACGGCAGCAGCTATACCTCTGCACGTATAAAAACACAAGGCAAGAAGAGCTTTACTTATGGAAAAATCGAAGCCAGAATCAAGCTACCTTCAGGTCAGGGGTTATGGCCGGCCTTTTGGATGCTGGGGACAAATATTGACGCACCCGGCGTGGGCTGGCCCAAATGCGGGGAAACGGATATTATGGAGCGTGTAAATAATAATGCTTTTGTCAACGGAACTGTGCACTGGGATGCGAACGGCCAGGCCGATTACGGGCAGATATCCGGAAATCTGGACTTCTCCCAGTATCATGTGTACAGCATTGAGTGGGACGCCAAATATATCCGCTGGTTTGTGGACGGCAATAAGTTCAATGAGTTTTATATTGAAAATGGGACCGGAAATACAGAGGAATTCCAGAAGCCGTCGTTCCTTTTGCTGAATCTTGCCGTTGGAGGCAACTGGCCTGGAAGTCCCAATGCCGCTACTCCTTTCCCGGCCCAAATGCTGGTTGACTATGTTCGTGTCTATCAGGCCTCCAATGCGCCGAACATCGTGAGCGGCGGAGTCTACACTTTTGCATCCAAAGCCAGCGGCAAGGTGATGGATGTGGTGGAAGTGTCCACAGCAAGCGGAGCCAAAATCCAGCAGTGGACCAACTATACCGCCGCTAATCAGCAGTTCAGAGTGGATAGCACAGGAGACGGGTATTACAAGCTAACCGCTGTGCACAGCGGCAAAGTGCTGGATGTACCAGGTTCTTCAACATCGGCCGGAGTACAGCTGCAGCAGTGGGACGACAACGGCAGTAATGCCCAGCGCTGGAGTATCATAGATGCAGGAGGGGGCTATTACAAGCTGATTTCCAAAGTAAGCGGTTTGGCCGTGGATGTATCGGGCTCTTCTACGGAAGATGGGGCAGCGGTCCAGCAATGGACGGATAACGGAAGCGACGCCCAGAAGTGGGCGCTGACCAAGGTGAACTAGCACTCAGGGGTTACATGAGTATCATGTCTTACAAGTAGAAACGGCTACGCCGTCCTTAAAAGGACGGTAGCCGTTTCTGCGAGTCATTTATAGCGTGAAGCATATAAATTCTATATTATGAAAAAAACACACCGCATGGTGTGTTTTTTGTCCAGCGCCGAAAAGTTTGGCATGGGAAGCCAGGCGGCTCAGGCTTTTGCTTTTCTCGGCCAGATAAAGTATGAGCTTGAAATAAGGAGATCAATCCCAACTACAACGGTCCATAACTTCAGTATGCTAAAGAGCGCTTCCGTACGTTCCGGGTCGCCGATCCAGATCATGAGTCCATACAGAATCCCGGCTCCAAGGATAAAAGCAAGCAAATGCTTCAGCCAGCTTTTGAAATAATGCCTGGCATGGTCTATGCCGTAACGTTTGACCGGTGCAGCTCCCTGCTTGGTTACATAATAGCGGAAGCGTTCGTCTGCCCAGCTGATCATGCTTTTGCCGAATACAATAGACACGGAAATATAGATGGCTGCAACGGCATGGGCCGTAGTGGCGGAAGCGCCATTGTACAAATCGATGCCTGCAATGATTAACAGAATCAGATCCAGAACCGGAGTCAAGGCGAGGAAGAACAGTCCCAGCTTCTGGCGTTTGAATAGATAACGTGCTGAAAAACCGGCAAGAATAACAACCCAGAATAAGACCTCACAGGCAACAATCGCCCAAGCAACAAAATTCATAACCCACCCCTTATGTCTAATTTATACGCTTAATATATGAAATTATAGCAGCAGATTTTAAATAATACAATTGTATTATTAAATTGCGCGAGAAGTTTTAAGTGTGCTACAATAGGGCTATGCCAAAAATTGTGGATCATTCGGAGCGAAAATCGCATATTGCAGAAGCGACCTGGCGCGTTATCATGAATCACGGAATGAAAGGGGCGACTGTACGAAAAATAGCGCAGGAAGCAGGAGTTTCTCTTGGGGCCTTGCGCCATTATTTCTCTACACAGCATGAGCTGCTTGCTTTTGCCATGAATCTGGTGAAGGACCGGGCCCAAGCCAGGATTGACACTGTTCTACAACTTGATTTGCCGCCCAAGGAGCAGGTGACTAGGGTGCTGTTGGAGCTGATTCCTGTAGATGACAGTACCATGGCTGAAATGGAGGTATGGTTCGCCTTTGTCTTTCATCTGAAATATACGGACGAAGAGTATGGCGAGCTGAACGACAATATTTATCTGGGTATACGCAAGATGGTCGAAATTCTGGACTGGCAGGGAATACTTAGGGAAGACCTGGATAGGGATGTGGAAGCGGAAAGGCTGTATGCATTGGTTGACGGATTGGCCCTGCATGCGATGCTGGAGCCTGAGCGCCTGGACAAGCAGCGGATTATCCGCGTGCTGACTGGTCATTTGGATTCCATAAGCAAGGTGTAAGAACGGGATAACAGAGAGGAGCCGGTTATGGAACCTGTTAAGATCACCTATGAGTCCATCGACGATTATATTTCCCAAGCCCCTTTGGAAATCCGCGAGAAGCTGGAAGCCGTAAGAAAGGTAATTCATGAGGCGGCGCCGGAGGCCCAAGAGAAAATAAGCTACCAGATGCCAACTTTCTTCCTGCACGGGAATCTGGTGCATTTTGCGGCTTTTAAAAAGCATATCGGATTTTATCCGGCCCCCAGCGGGATTGAGGCATTTCGGGAGGAACTGGCACAGTATAAGGGAGCCAAAGGGTCTGTGCAGTTTCCGCTGGATAAGCCGCTGCCGCTTGATTTGATCAGCCGGATCGTGAAATTCAGAGCAGCGGAGAATCGGGAGAAGGCAGCGGCAAAGTCCAGGAAATAACCGGGGCCGCGAAGGTGAGGGAATGAACACGACAGTAAAAGTACGGAATGAACACGACGTAAGGTACGGAATGAATGTGGCAGCGTACAAAAAAAGGGAGCCCGCTTAGGCTTTAGGCGGGTTCCTTTTTGAGTTCAACCGGAGAAACTGAATGCTCGTAAACCTGCTAGGCTCACCTGAAGCCGAAGTTTAAGTGGAAAAAGTAAAGCTAATTAGCCAAAATTCTGGCTTTTACAGGTTTTAGTTGGAATTTGTTCACTTAATTCAAGTCAAATCCCCAATTATGGGTGGTTTCAGCGGGATTAGTGGTACTTTTTCCAACTAGGGTTCTTTAGGAGCAGACGTGGTTGGATTAGTGAACCTTTATCCGCTAAAGCTGGCTGCCCTTTGGCGGCCGGAGCAGCCGGAGCGGCTAAAGCAGCTCGGCCAGCAGGATCAGCCGGAGCGGCCAAGCAGCTCGGTCAACCGTAACAGCCGAAGCAGCCAGGGCAGCCATCCTTAATCTCACAGCTGCTTGTCGTCTACGCTGTTCAGCCAGTCTTCAATGTCTCCAATTACGGAACGGATGCTGCCATCCTCGAAGGGGGATTTCAGTCCGGCCAGCTCGACCAGATGGAGGAAAGACAGGCTTCCGCCGGCCTGGCAGAGCCGCAGATAATCGGCCCAAGCTGATGTGAAATCCTCGTTCGAACGCTTCCAGAACTGGAAGGCGCAGAGCTGGGCGAGCGTATAGTCAATATAGTAGAACGGGGAGCGGAAGATATGGGCCTGCTTCTGCCAGAATCCGCCCTGTTCCAAATAAGTGTTGTCTTCATAATCGCGTAGTGGCAGATACTTTTTCTCGATTTCACGCCAGGCCTGCTTGCGCCTTTCAGGTGTCGCATCCGGATTGGCATAGACAAAATGCTGGAATTCATCTACGGAAACGCCGTAGGGGATGAACTGCAGACTGTCACCCAGATGGTTGAAACGGTACTTGGCAGCATCCTCTTCAAAGAACAATTCCATCCAGGGCCAGGCGAAAAACTCCATACTCATCGAGTGGATTTCTGCAGCCTCATAGGTTGGAAAAGCATACTCAGGCACATGAATATGGCGGCTCTGATACACCTGGAATGCATGTCCCACCTCATGAGTCAGCACATCGATATCCCCGGAGGTTCCATTGAAATTAGAGAAAATGAAAGGAGCCTCATACAGACTGAGGTAGGTACAGTATCCGCCGCCCTGCTTGCCTTTTTTGCTGACGAGATCCATCAGTTCATTCTCCAGCATGAAGCCGAAAAATTCATCGGTTTCGGGGGACAGCTCTTTGTACATTTTGGCGCCGTTCGCAATAATCCAGTCGGGATCACCCTTCGGCGTAGCGTTTCCGCTGTTGAAATTCAGGCTTTCATCGTAATACTTCAAGTTCTCCAGACCCAGGCGGGCCGCCTGCCGTTCCTTCAGCTTCCGGGAGACCGGAACGATGTAATCCTGCACCTGCTTGCGGAAATTGGCGACCATTTCGGCATTGTAGTCGGTACGCAGCATCCGGTCGTAGCCTAGCTCAACGAAGCTGTTATAGCCGAGTTTTTTGGCGATACCGGTACGGACCTTGACCAGCTCGTCAAAAATCCGGTCAAACTCAGCCTCATGCTCGGCCATGAATTGATACCGGGCCTCCGAAGCGCGCTTGCGCATCCCGCGGTCTGTCGACAGCTCGAACGGTGCAAGCTGCGGCAGTGTGCGCTCCTCACCCTCAAAGAGAATTTTCGCCGAAGCAATAATCTGGCTGTATTCGGTAGACAGCTTATTCTCCAGCTGCAAGTCTTCAATAACCTCCGGACTGAATGTCCGTAATGAGATTTCGGCAATCTGAAGCAGCTGTGTGCCCCATTCCTGTTCGAATTCAGCTCTGAATTTGGACTCCACAAGTGCCCGGAAAAAGTCGGTTACATACTCCTGAATAACGGGGCCCACTTCATCCATGTATTCCTGTTCAGCTTTGTAGAATTCATCTTCTGTGTTGATCGAGTGTCTAATGCTGACCAGGGTTGCCATCGTGTCAAATTCATTACGCAGCTTGTTAATCTCGCTAAAAGCCGCTTTTTGCTCCTCCAGGCTATCTGCGCTAAGACCTTTCAACAGCTCGTTAAAGCGTACTTTCAGCTTGGCAGCATCCGGACGTTCATACCGGTATTCGCTAAATTTCATGAAGATCATCAACATCCTTTCGGGTAGCTTGCATTAACATTTCGTTTTCATTATATTATCTGGAAGAATTTTAAGCACTATATAAACGGAAACTTGAGATATATGGAGGCATTAACGCTTGTTAATCCATCCGGCTATTTGTATATTGGTACTATTCTGTATCACGGTTTGTCCACACAAAGGAGGAGTAAGGTTGAAAAACGAATCGAACAATCCTGAGGATTATATCAGCCAGTTGCCGGAGGAACGGAGGGAAGCAGTAACGAAACTTAGAGAGACGATTAAGGTCAACCTGCCTGAGGGATTCCAGGAGACCATGTCCTACGGAATGATCACCTATGTAGTTCCTCATCAGCTCTATGCACCGGGTTATCATGTGAATCCGGAGCAGCCGCTCCCCTTTGTCAGTATAGCCTCGCAGAAGAATTTTATTGCACTCTACCATATGGGGATGTATATGTTCCCTGAACTGCTGACATGGTTCAAAGCGGAGTACCCAAAGCATGTCCAGACCAAGCTGGATATGGGCAAATCCTGTGTCCGGTTCAAAAAAGTAAACAGTCTTCCCTATGATCTCATCGCTGAACTATGCAGGAAGATTACTGTGGAAGAATATATCAAGTTGTACGAAGCGAGATAGTTACGGACTATGTGTATGATCATTTTCAGGTGACGGGGAGCGTAATCAGATGTAACTATTATTGACACCAAAACAGGAATAACATAGGATGAACGTAATCTGGTTTCAGAGCTTGATTTTCAGCAAATACAGCAGGTCTTTTCTCAAATTGCGTATACTTGGAGGCGAGTGCGGATGGAAATTATCCTTACCGAAGACAGGTTCAGAGAGAAGGTTTTGTTCCCGCGGGAGTATCCCATTTATCTGGAGGACACCATCGGTGTCACTTCCCACTATCAGCGGCTGCACGCCCATGACGCGCTGGAGATTAACATGATCAAATCCGGCACCGGCTACTACAGAATCAACGGGGAGCGTTATGATTTCCGGGAAGGGGATATTCTGCTGATCAACTCCAATGATCTCCACTGCGCCTACGAGACCGGTAATTTGGTCATGCAGGTCATTACGTTTGATCCCTCATGGTTTCTGGGCAGCCTGCGCTGTGATCCGGACATACTGTGCCCTTTTAAGGAAATGGGCCTATCGTTCAACAACCTGCTTGACCGCGACCATCCCAAGATGGACGAGCTCCGGGGGCTTCTGCTGCTGATGCAAGAAGAGCACGGGAGTGAAAGACGTTCGTACACCTCCATTGTGTATGCTTATCTTCTGCAATTCCTGGTGAAAGTCAACCGCTATTTTCGTGTAGACAACCTGAAGAAGAGTAAGGGAACCATCACTGCCCCGCAGCTTGAAAAAATACGGCATGTCACGCGGGTTATGGAACAGCGGTTTGCCTATCCCTGGACCCTGGAAGAGCTGGCTGCCCTGACCTACTTAAGCCCCTCGCGCTTCAGCGATATTTTCCGCCGGACCGTCGGCATGTCCCCCCTCATGTATTTAATTCACCTTCGCCTGGAAAATGCATATGGCCTGCTTGAAGCATCGGACCGTAAAATTGTCGACATTGCCCTGGAATGCGGTTTCCGCACACTCTCCAATTTCAACCGGCTGTTCAAGCGCCATATGGGCACTGAGCCAAGAAACGTCAGAAACAAAGCAAATACAGCTTGCAGTAAGATAGTGTCAGTTTATGAGCAGTTAAGCGGAGAGTTTGCCGCAGAAGAATGTTAATCTAGGGTTAGATTATATAACTCCATAGGTAATTTCAGCTCACACAATTAGAGGCAAGGGAGGTCAAAATGCAAAAAACCGCATATAAGCTGGAGCTTGGACAAAAGACCGTGAAAGATTCATTGCTGAAACGTATCCTCAAGCAGTGGGATCTTCAACTCATGGTGGTGCCCGCCCTGTTGTTTATCCTCGTATTCAGTTATATTCCCATGTACGGCGTACTGATGGCATTTCAGGATTACAATCTTTTTAAAGGTTTCACGGGCAGTCCGTGGGTGGGATTCAAGCACTTTGAGATGTTTTTTCATGCCCCGGAGTTTTGGACCGTTATGCGCAACACCATTGTCATCAGTCTGCTTAAGCTTTTGATTGGCTTTCCGGCTCCTATTCTACTTGCTCTGATGCTGAACGAAATCAAAAGCCGGGTGTTCAAGCGGACGGTTCAGACCATCAGCTATCTGCCGCATTTTTTATCCTGGGTCATTGTCTCGGGATTTGTAATGTCCATGCTCTCCACAGAGAACGGGAGTGTAAATATGCTGCTGCAGAAGCTGAGCCTGATCCGCGAGCCCGTCAATTTTCTCTCGCTTCCCGGATACTTCTGGACCATTCTTGTGACTACAGGGGTGTGGAAGGAAATCGGCTTCTCCTCGATTGTGTATCTGGCAGCTATCGCCGGTGTCGACCCCCATATGCATGAAGCAGCGGCAATGGACGGCGCAAGCCGGCTGAGACAGATGTTCTCGATCACGCTGCCCTCCATTCTGCCGGTAATCATCGTCTTCATGATTCTGGCGGTTGGCAATCTTCTCAGTGCCGGCTTCGAGGATATTCTGCTGCTCGGCTCGAACCCCGTGCTGCGTGATGTCGGCGATGTCATTGACACTTATGTATACCGGATAGGGATACAAAATAACCGTTATTCCTACGCTACGGCGGCGGGCCTCTTCAAATCACTGATCGGGGTGTTCCTGCTGGTGGGAGCCAACTATGCCGCACGCAAATCCGGCAACAGCTTGTGGTAGCAGAAATGGAGGCAGATATTCATGAAGTCCACGACTGGCGATAAAGTCCTGATAGCGGTCATATACAGTCTGCTGTTCCTTCTGGCGCTTATGGCCTTTTATCCATTCTGGAACGCCGCTGTAATTTCGTTTAACAACGGAACTGATACAATGAAGGGCGGCATAACCTTTTGGCCCAGGCAATTTTCACTGGAGAATTACAGGGTGGTTTTTGAGGACAGCCGTTTGATTAACGGATTTGTGATTTCGATCCTGAGAACGGTCACCGGCACGCTGGCCTCTATTGCTGCTACGGCGATTTTCGCTTACGGAATGAGCAAGCAGGAGCTGATTGGCCGTAAACCATACATGGTTCTGTGTATTATTACGATGTACTTCAGCGGGGGATTGATTCCTACCTTCCTGCTGATCCGCGAGCTGCATCTGTTCAATACCTTCTGGGTTATGATCATTCCGGGAATAATCAGTGTGTGGAATATGATCATCTTCCGTACCTTTTTCAAAGGTATCCCGCAAGCCCTCGAAGAATCTGCGCGGATTGACGGCTGCTCCAACTGGATGGTGCTGTTCCGGATTATTTTCCCGCTGTCAGGCCCTGTTATTGCCACCTTGTCCTTGTTCACCGCCGTCTATCACTGGAACGACTGGTTCACGCCCAGCATTTATATCAGCGACACCGGACTCATGCCGATCCAGACCAAGCTCCAGCAGATTCTGAACTCGAACATTATGAGTGAACAGCTGGCGCAGATGGATTCAGCCGCCCAGGGACGGATGAGCCGGATGAAGGCCGTCACAACCAAATCGCTGTCGATGGCGACGATGATGGTGGCTACGCTCCCGATCCTGTGCATCTACCCGTTTCTGCAGAAATATTTTGTCAAAGGCGTGATGGTCGGTTCGTTGAAAGAATAGCAAAAACGAAGGGGGAAATCTGCGATGAAATCTGTTCGATCAATGGCGGTATCCTTAGCTGCTGTGCTCAGTCTGACTGCAGGTATTGCGGGGTGCTCAGGCGGGAATTCAGCAAAGGACAATGGCGCCCCGGCTAACGCTGCAGGGAAAGGCAATTCCTCGGCTAATGCGGCTCCGGGAGGCGGGTATGTTCTTGGAGAACAGCCATTGGAATTTTCGTTCTACGGACATTACGACTGGTACACCATGCCGAATTGGGGCGAGGATCTGTCCACCAAGTGGATCAAGGAGAATAAAAAGGTCAACGTAGTGCCCATTAGCTCGGGTGGCAATGCGAAGCAAAAGCTCAGTACGATGATCGTCTCCGGTCAGCTGCCGGATGTGATCTGGACCGAGCGGGGAGCGGATGTGGAACAGCTGAGACAGGCGGGCGCACTGGTTCCTTTCGATGATTATCTGGACCAATACCCCAATCTCAAAAAGTGGGCGGGGGATGAAACGCTGAACATGCTGCGCTCCGAAGACGGCAAGCTGTATCAGTTCCCGAACTGGTACACGACCCAGCCGAACGGAAATACCGGATATATGGTGAGCAAGAAAATTTATAACGAGCTGGGGGCTCCAAGTCTCGAAACAACGGAGGATCTCTATCATTATCTGCTGCAGGTGAAGCAGAAGTATCCGGATGTGGTGCCGCTGGAAGTAGGGCAAGGCGCGGAAGGCATCGACGTATTGTCATCGGCCTTTGCGGAGAACCGGCCTTACCAATACAGTGGGAAGAGCATGATGGCGGTCCCGAATGGCAGCGAGCTGACCTCCGTGTTCACAGACCCGGCCTTTCGTGAGTCGCTGGTCTACGCCAACAAGCTGTTCCAGGACCGGCTGATCAGCCAGGATGCCTTCACGCAGACCCGGGAGCAGGTAGAGCAGAAGATCATTACAGGCAAAGCGGCTGTATACGCTGCATCCAGCCCGACGGAATTCGGTGCGATCGGCAACTCGCTGCTGGAAGCAGAGGACCCCGAGGCAGGCTACATTATGGTATGGCCGGTCCGCAAGGAGGGACTAGACAAGAATAAGATTTTCCCCGGCTCCTATAACCGCTTGGGTTGGAACGTCAGCGTGATCACTACAGCGGCTAAGGACCCAGAAGCCATCTTTGCCTTTCTCGACTGGTTCACCGGCCCGGAAGGGCAGCGGATCATTATGTGGGGACCTGAAGGCAAGTACTGGAAGGGGACGGACGAGGAAGGGGCGCCGCTCTTTACCGACGCCTTCACTACGGATACCAAAGGGCGCGATGAACTGATGAATGCTACGGTCAATCTGCAATGGAACGGCAACACGGTATATGTGGATAATTCCAAGATGAAGTTCGAGTCCACACTGCCGGAGGACAAAAAGAGCTGGGAAACGAAATGGCAGTCCGAAATCACCTGGAAAACGCAGTATGACACGACAGAGTTCGTAAACCTGGCACCGGCCGGCGATTCCCAGGAGGGGATTATTTCACAAAGCGTGGCTGAAATCTATGAGAAAGCCAGAGCGCAGGCAGTAATGAATGCAGCCGGCGAAGCAGAGGTGCTTGCCATACTGGACAAAGCGGATAAGGATGCCCAGGCAGTGGGCTATGCTGATCTGCTGGCCTTCAAGACCCGGAAATGGCAGGAGAACCTGAGCAAGCTGAAGTAATCGGACCCGGGTAATGGAGAAAAATCACAATCTAACACTGCGCTTGCCGGGGCCGGAAGATGGGAATGGACTTGAGGTCCCGGCAGCGCTACAGGAGCGGGAGACATTGAACTACTATTTGGGTGTAGATGGAGGAGGCAGCAAAACGCTGGCTGTTGTAACGGACCAGGCTGGAAGGGTTATGGGCCGCGCGGTAACGGGCTGCGGCAACCATCAATCCGGAGCCGCGATAGCTGAACAGAATATCCGGCTGGCGGTGGATGAGGCGCTTCACGCTTCAGGCTTGACGAAAGAGAGCATCACTTACTCCACATTCGGGCTGGCGGGAGCCGACCGGGAGGCGGATTATCAGGTGCTGCGGCCGATGATTGCAGGCCTTGGCCTGGAGCGGCATCACATTGTATGTGATACGGTCATTGGTTTGCGTGCCGGAACGCGGCAGTCCCACGGGGTCGTGGTCATTTGCGGAACAGGTACCAACTGCTATGGGATCAATAAGGAAGGCCGTGAGCTGCAGGTCGGCGGCTTCGGGTATGCATTTGGTGATTTTGGCGGCGGCGGAGAGCTGGCTGTAGAAGTATTCCGCTCCGTGATCCGGGCTTGGGAAGGGCGTGAGCAGCCGACAAGACTGTCGCAGGCCACACTGAATCTGCTGGGGTTCTCATCTACTGAAGCGATGTTCCATCATTATCTGGATCATGAAATGCGGGTCCCGCTTGAGATTGCCAAGCTGCTGTTTGAGGTCGCCGAGCACGATGAGCTCGCCCGGGATATCCTTGGGAGGCAAGGCCGGGAGCTGGGGATTGCAGCAAGTGCGGTGATCCGCAAGCTGGACATGCAGCAGGACAGCTTCGATCTGGTGATGGCCGGCAGCATATTGACCAGGGGCGACAGCCGGTTTATCTCCCCTTACATTGAAGCGGAAATATCTGCAATAGCTCCGGGCTGCCGGCTTGTGGTGCTCAGACTTGAGCCTGTGGCAGGGGCGTTATTCATGGCTATGGAAAAGAGCGGGAATCCGGCAGGAGAATCCGTCTATCATGCGCTTGGTGAGCAATTATCGGTACAGGAGGCGAATGCGTTATGGCACAAAAATTGAAAGTAGCCGTCATCGGTGGAGGCTCCTCTTATACACCGGAGCTGATCGAAGGTTTCATTCTGAATTATTCCACATTCCCCGTAAGTGAAATTGTGCTTGCCGATATCGAAGAGGGCTTCCGCAAGCTGTCCATTGTAGGCCAGCTTGCCCAGCGGATGGTCGCAAAATCCGGCCTTCCCATTGAAGTGAAGCTTACGTTAGACCGGCGTTCAGCGCTTGCCGGGGCAGACTTTGTCTCGACCCAGATGCGGGTCGGTATGCTGGAAGCCCGCGGCTGGGATGAGACGATCCCGCTGAAGTACGGCATGATCGGCCAGGAAACAACCGGTCCGGGAGGAATGATGAAGGCGCTGCGCACGATTCCGGTCCTGCTCGGGATCGCCCGGGATATGGAGGAGCTGTGCCCGGATGCCTGGCTGCTGAATTTCACCAATCCGGCGGGAATGGTGACAGAGGCCATCAACAAGCACTCAAGAATTAAGTCGATAGGGTTATGCAATTCGCCCATTGCGGCCTACAAATGGCTGTCGTCACTCTATCAAGTCCCCCAGGACCGGATTTATTGCGAGTTTGCCGGACTCAATCATCTGCACTTTATCAGCCAAATTACGGTTAACGGAGAATCCAAGCTTCCCGAGCTCCTGGCGAACAGGGATGGATACTCGGCGCGGAATGTGCCCCAGTATGAATGGAATGCCAGCCTGCTGCGTTCGCTGGGTTCGATTCCTTCGTATTATTTGAAATATTTCTATTTGCAGCGGGAGATTCTGGAGCAGCAGCAGGCATCCGCGGCCAAAGGAGAAACCAGGGCAGAGGTTGTGAAACGGCTGGAAGATGAGCTGTTTGAGCTGTATCAGGATGTGAATCTGGCCGAAAAGCCGAAGCAGCTCGAGCTGCGCGGCGGGGCGTATTACTCGGAGGCAGCGGTCCGGCTGATGAATTCGCTGTATAACAACTCCGGTGATATCCAAACGCTTAACGTGGCAAACCGGGGGATTCTTGATTTCCTCCCGGACGATGCCTGTATCGAAGTGAACTGCAAAGTGCTGAAGGATGGACCTGTCCCCATGCCCGTAACGGTTGTCCCTCCTGCCGTGAAAGGGCTGATTCATGCGGTCAAAACCTATGAGCAGCTCGCGATTGCGGCGGCAGTCAGCGGCAGCAGAGACATGGCATTGACTGCATTGGCACATCATCCGCTGGTGCCGTCTGTGAATGATGCAGAGGCGATGCTGAATGAGATGCTGGAGCGAAACAAGGCTTATCTGCCGCAGTTTTTCCAGCCTAGCGCTGCACAGTAAGCGCGGGGAACTGTAAATAGGTGCTGCTTGATTGCACTTTCTGCAATAGAATGCTCGATATTCTGCGATGAATCGCAGTCTGCTGTATTTCGTAATTGATTTCCGGATTGGAACCAAGGCGAAGCATTAAGAAAATAATATATTCAAAGAAATAACCAAACACCCGCAGAATTGATCTGCGGGTGTTTGGTTTGGAAATGGGCCGCGTAACCGGCAGGGTTCTGTGGGCAAGAACTTTTTACATACGAACTTGGCATACCGCTGTATCGTCTATCGCTTTACAATAAAGACAATATCATGCTAATGGAGATGAGTACATATGGGGACCCGATATAGAGCCTATACACATGACGACATGATGAAGGTGAGCCGGTTTCTTTCCCAAGCACATTCAAGGCTTAAGCGGCCGAACAGCTGGACGATTGCCCGTTTTCAATTTGAGATTTTTTTCTATCAGTTGAGAGCGGGCTTGCTTCCCGGGTGGGAACAAAATATCGGGCTATGGGAACACGATAATGGTGAACTGGCTGCTGTCGTCTGCAGGGATGGAGATTTTTACTTCCAGCTGGATACGGAGCAACCGCAAGAGGAGCTGCTGCGTGAGATGTTCGAATTCATTGAAGAGAAGTCTGCACCGGGTGCCGTGAAGCTGGCAATTCCCAAGCCAATGACAAAGCTGGAAGAGATGGCTCAGAGCAGAGGATATGTGCTTCTCCCGAATGAAAGTGATAATGTTATCTCTATCCGTTTGGAGAAGGAACTGAAGGTGGTTATCCCTGAGGGCTGTTCGCTTCAATGCGGGGAAGAGGTATCGGACCAGGCGAAAGCGCAGGGGCACATCATGGCGTTTAACTATCCAGGTACTGCTCATGCAGAGAAGATGCTGCAATTATACGGGGGAATCCGCCAAGCGCCAGGCTACTGTCCCGAGCTCGACTTGTCTCTGGTTAACGGGCAGGGGGAGGTCGTGGCGTTCTGCAATGCTTTTGTGGACGAGGTGAACCGGATCGGGATTCTTGAACCTGTGGGAACCCATGCGGATTATCGGCTGAGGGGGCTCGGCAAGACGGTAATCTATGAAGCGCTGAACCGCCTGCGGTCGCTCGGCATGGTTAAGGCATATACAGGTCCTATGCAGCCGTTTTACCAGCATATCGGTTTTGAGATGGATGTGGAGTTCGGGGTGTGGAAAAAGGCTTGACTCTCCTCTTTGGGGAGCCTGTAAACTCGTCAAGGAAAGGAGGAAGCAGAGTGCTGTACACAGTAAAAGAGGTAGCTGTACTGTCCGGAACTACGGTGAAAACCCTGCATCATTATCACAAAACGGGTCTGCTGATCCCGGCAGAGATCAGTGAAGCCGGGTACCGGCTGTACGGGATGGCGGAGCTGGAGCGCTTGCAGCAAATTATGCTCTACAAGGAGCTGGATTTCACGCTTGAGCAGATCGGGCAGCTGCTTGAGGAGGAACCGGATCGCTTATCCATACTTGTGGAGCAGGAAAAGCTTCTGCTGCTGCGCAGACAAAGGATCGATACGATGATTGAGACCCTGCAGAAATCGATAACAAGCAAAGAAAGAGGCGAACCCATGAAAGAGACGGAAATGTTCAAAGGACTTGCGAGTGAGCAAGAATGGACAGCAGCCCTGCAGGAGCAGGGAGATTACTTAAAGGAAACGTACGATTATGACCTCTTAGCTGACGGTGCTCCGGTTGATGTCCAGCACATGAACGATATGGCAGCGGAAGGCGCAGCGTTTATGACGGCTATGGCTGACGCTTTGCGGTCGGGAGTTAAGGCAGGAGATGTGAGCACGATGGAATTCATCCGCAAGCATCTGGATTTTCTGGGTCAGCACGGGCATCCGGTATCTGCTGCGGATTTTGCCGCGCAGAACCGCTTTTTCCTCGGCGATGACTTCCATCTCAGCATGCTTGAAGGGCAGCAGACCGGACTGGCGTACTATCTGAGCACGGCAGCAGATGCGTTTGCGGCGCAGCAGCAATAAGCCAGTATACGGAGAGCAATAGGCTAGTGTATGGCAAACGGCTAGTGTGCAGAGCAAGCGGGTAGTGTGCAGCAGCAGCAGGCTGGTATACAGAGCAAGAGGGGGCCACAGTTTCTGCGGTCCCTCTTGCTGCTTGTTATGTCTGAAGCGGGTTGAATGTGGCCTGCAGCCATTGTGCAGATTGTTTCATATAAGCCAGTTGATCTGCAGCGTCAAAATGCTCAATGGCTACCATGTTCTTGTACCCGATAGTCTCTAGCCGATCCAAGATCGCTTGCATCGGAATGCAGCCAGAGCCGACAGGAGAAGGAAACAGCCTGGTCCCGTTTGTGCTGATCTTCGGAACTTCACCAGGGTGCTCTTCCAGTGAGCGGTCTTTGCAGTGAACATGAACAATTCTCGATTTCAGCTTCTCGAAGGCTTCCAGCGCGTCTTCGCCCCGGTAGATGAAATTCCCTGTATCGAAGGTGATGCCAAGCTTCGGAACCTCATTTAGGAACCATAACAATTCTTCAGAAGTGGAAAATGGCGCCCGGCTGTCATCGAAATCTTCCAGGGTGACAATCAGCCCTTTGCACCCGGCATACTCGCTCATTTCCCTGAGTGCCGCAGCCATGTGCTGCAGTGAGCGTTCCCGCAGCTCCTGGTCTGCCGACTCGCCGATGAAGCCGGGAATCACAAGAACTTTGCCCGCACCCAAATATGCAGCCGTATCAATGAATGAAAGGCCGGGCCGGACATCGGGAGCGTTGCCGAAATCACAAAAAGCGTACATGGAAGCCACGGACATTCCGGCTTGCTCCAGCAGCTTTTTTATAGCCTCAGGACTCGGCTGCACCTCATCCAGATCCAGCTCTACAGCCTGAATGCCATATCCGCGCACCAGACCCAGCACCTCCGGCAGCGGCAGCCCCGTTTGTTTACATGCTGTAACAATATGGTTGTAAAACACAGAAATCTGCATTATGAGCTCCTTTCATTCTACTGAGATATTGCAATCGTTTTCTTGACAAGTATAGTGGATATTCGCCAGGGGTTCCACCGGGAATTCCGCGGGGAGGACAGGCGTCCTTTTTTTGTTTCCTAAATTGCTCTATGATGAGGGACAAGAATCCATATTCAGGGGAGAGAACACATTTGAATACAGCAAAGCTTAGTTTTATCGGTGCGGGATTTCATGCATCTACGAATATTTATCCTTCGGCCACCCAAGCGGGGGCAGAAATTGTTGCGGTTGCAACCCGGAATCTGGAGCGCTCCAGGGCCGCACTCCAGCGGTTCGGCAGCAGCGGCAAACCTTACAGCGACTACCGGAAGATGCTGCAGGATGCAGAATGCGACGGAGTGGTGGTGGTCGCGCAGCCGCAGGATCAAACTGCGCTGGTGCTGGATTGTATCCATGCCGGAAAAAATGTCTATGTGGACAAGCCGCTTGGCTGGAATGGCCCGGAAGCGCTTCAGCTTGCCGATGCCGCCGAGCAGGCCGGAGTGGTGCTGATGGTGGGGTTCATGAAGCGTTATGCCCCTGTCTACTTGAAGCTGAAGGAGCTGATTACGGAAGGAACGCTGGGTGAAGCCCGCTCCTTCCAGGCCCGGTTCGCAGTGGACAGCACGCCTTTCTGCAAAGATGAAGAGCAGTTCTTGAAGCTCGCCGCCATTCATATTGTGGATTTATTGCGGTTTTTGTTTGGTGAAGCCGTCCAAATATCGGGGTTCACGAACAATGACAATGAACGGATCGCCCAAAGCATTTCGCTGAAATTTGCTAATGGCGTTGTGGGCAGCGTCTATTTTGCCGGGATGAGCGCCTGGTCCAGAGAAAGTGAGAGCCTGACAGTTACCTTCGATCACGGGTTCGTCTGTGCGGATGAAGTCGTGAAGCTGTCGGTTCATCATTCTCTGGCGGCCAGCGGGCTGCCCTGGCAATCGCTTGCGGAGCAGGATATGGTGTTCACCCCTTCCGCATCTGCGATGTCCGGCGGCTACAGAGATTTGTATCTGCGAGGCTTCGTCGGCGAAATGGCGCATTTCATCCACTGCTGCCGTGAAGGGCTGACGCCCGTCTCCAGCGGCCGGGATAATGTGAAAACCATGGAGCTGTGCGATGCCATTTTGTCTGCTTTGATGTAGGCGTTTGATCTGGCATCCGGACAGGCCTTTTGAGTCCGCATCAATTGGTAAATAAATGGCGGGCCGGGAAACCGGCGCAAATCCATATACTTGCAACCGGAGCTTGAAGGAGCACACATTTCAATCTGCCTCCATAAGTAGTTAATCCGAAACTTGCTTCTCTTCTTCGGCAAATAAAAAAGCCGCCTCACTGCAGCCCGTCCCGTAAATCTCAGACAGTAAATGCAGCAAAACGGCGTGTACTTCACGACATCTATGAGTTTATTAAATATCATCTATGAGTCCATTAGATATGTACCCTTGAATTGGAATTTGAGTCCTAGCGTATGACCTTTTTTGGACCCACGATAATTGCATAATACTACAGCGGAAAGTATAAGTCTATATTTTTTTGGGTTTCTCTCTATACTTATGAGTATTCTCATCAGGAAAAGAGGGGCAATATGATTGTTAATCGAAGTGAAACGGATGAAAAGCTATATTTGCAGGAGATAGTAGCCAGGCTTCAGAACGCGTTGCAAGCAGTAGATAGGCGTATAAGCTCAGCCGGGGAAGAGATTCTTGCGGCCAAAAAATACCTCTGGGCCAACTCCGCGCAGATCGATCCAGCGGAACGGGCAGCCAACAGAGTTGAGATTTCCTTGAGCATTGATCATGGTGAACAAGCAGTAGTCAAGCGGGATAGGCTGCGGAAGCTGCTTCATACACCCTATTTTGGCAGAATTGATTTCCTTGCAGATCATCATTCGGAAGCCTTGGCCTGCTACATCGGGGTGCATTCCTTTGCGGGCGATGACAGCCAGGAGAATGTGATCTATGACTGGCGTTCTCCCATCGCAAGCATGTTCTATGATTTCAATACCGGCAGGGCCAACTATGCTTCACCTTCTGGGGAGGTAACCGGGGAAATCACGCTAAAGAGACAATACAGCATCAGAAACAGTGAAATGGAATATATGATCGAAAGTTCGCTGAACATCAATGACGATGTGCTGCAAAAGGAGCTCAGCCAGACCTCGGACGAGAAAATGAAAAATATTGTCGCTACCATTCAGAAGGAGCAGAATGTGATCATCCGCAATGAATCCGCCCATGAGCTGATCATCCAAGGGGTTGCCGGGTCGGGTAAAACCTCTGTTGCCTTGCACCGTGTGGCTTACCTGCTGTACCGGTATAAGGAAACCTTAACCTCGCAAAATATCCTGATTATCTCTCCGAATAAAGTGTTCTCCGATTATATTTCGAATGTCCTGCCGGAGCTGGGCGAAGAGAAAATCAGGGAACTCAGCTTCGATGAGCTTGCTGCCACTGAGCTTGCGGGAATATGCGGATTCCAGACCTTTAACCAGCAGGTGGCAGAGCTGGCCGGCTCGGTGGATGACTCCGCCATTGAACGGATCGGATACAAGGCGGATATGGATTTTGTTCAAGCTCTGGAGAGCTACATTATGCACATTAGCGAGGCCTATTTTGTTCCTGCTGATATATCCGTTGGTCAGGTGCGGATTCCCGCTGAGGAAGTGCAGAGCGCCTATCAGTCCGCACGCAGTCTCCTGGTTAGACAAAGGCTGGAGAAGACGGCATCGATCCTGTCAGCCCGGACCCGGGATGAGAACGGGCGGAGCTTGCCCTCAGCCACAGCCAATAAAATCAAAACCGCTGTCCAAAAAATGTTCAAATCGCTTAATATGCTTACTCTCTATAAGGATTTCTACGAGCATACCGGCAGGCCGGAGCTGTTCAAGCCCAAAAAGGCAAAGCTGCTTGAATTCTGTGACGTCTTTCCCCTGGTCTATCTGAAGCTTCGAATGGAAGGAACCACAGGCTTCGATACTGTAAAACATCTCTTGGTGGATGAAATGCAGGACTACACGGCCATCCAATACAGGGTTTTATCGCTTCTTTTTAAATGCAAAAAGACGATCCTCGGTGACAGCAGCCAATCTGTGAATCCGTATTCTTCATCATCTATCTCAGTGATCAAACAGGTTTTTCCCGGAGCCGATACGGTTGAACTGCTGAAGAGCTACCGCTCCACCCTCGAAATTATTCATTTTGCCCAGAGGATTAATCATAACAGCCGGATAGTTCCGGTCGAGCGCCATGGTGAACCTCCGGTAATCATTGGTGCAGACACGCCTGAAGGAGAATTATCGCACATCAACAGGTTAATCACGCGCTTCCGCAAATCGGGGCATCATTCCCTTGGGGTGGTCTGCAAGACACAGGAGCAGGCGCAAAGCTTGTACGAAGCAGTAAAAGGTACTCACAAGGATATAGTTCTGCTGGATTTCAGCAGCGACAGATTTCATGAGGGGATAATGATTACCTCCGCACATATGGCTAAGGGGCTGGAGTTCGATCAGGTGATTATCCCTTTTTGTGATGCAGTGAATTACAGGACAGAGCTCGACCGGAGTATGCTGTATATTGCCTGCACCAGAGCCATGCATGTGCTTGCGTTAACCTTTTGCGGGGAAGCCTCTGGATGGTTGTAGCCAGCCTGCTATGCTTATACAGCAGCTTAATGTCCTCTGTGTGCAGCTTGCGCAAAGCCCCTTGAAGATGCACTTTTACAAAAATATACTGGGATTGTAACAGATGCGCGGGAGGGGACGCTCATGAAAATCACCATTGAGAGCATACCGGAAGACAGCGAGCCTGAGATTATTCTGAGGTGCAATGATCCGGATGAAGCGGTGCTGAAGCTGCTGTATTCGATTCAAGCTATGGCAGCTTCCAAGAAGCTGATTGGCATGACCGATCTTCAAATGCATATCATCGAACCGGATGAGGTGTATTATTTTGAGGCGGTGGACCACAAAGTTTTTATTTATTGTGCCGAGAAGGTGTATGAATCCAGGCTGAAGCTGTATGAGATTGAACTGGCTTATGCGCACAGGGATTTTTTTCGAGCCTCCAAGTCAACCATCCTGAATATTGCCAAAATCAAGTCCGTCAGCCCGCTCCTTTATGGCCGATTCGAAGCCTTGCTGCACAATGGCGAAAAGGTCATCATTTCCCGGCAATACGTTCCTGTGCTTAAGCAAAAACTAGGACTCTGAGGAGGCTTCATCATGAAAACCGGTAATTTTGTATCCCATATGGTGAAGGATTGGTTTGCAGTCTGTGGATGTGTAACGATTCTGGTGGCTATTGTGCAGGCCTTGAGCTCAACCGGTTCCGTAAAAGCATCGATCCTGTGGCAGATTATTGTGGCGGCTTCGGCATTTACCTGCTTCAAATATGCTTTGGTGAGCACACCCGGGCTTGGTCAAAAAGCGCAAACGTTCTCCTTCTATATCTGTTTTCTGCTTGCTGATGTTTTTGTGATCGTGTGGCTGTGGCTCTTCAGTTCCGGTCCGTTTAGAGAAAATGAGCGTTTTCTCCCTTTTCTGATTACCAGCCTTGTGATTAAAGGTATGGTGTACACGATGCTGCATATTGACGGCCAGAAGGAAGCCAAGCGGCTGAATGAGAAGCTGGGCGAATATCAGAGGGAAGGCAAGGCATAAAGCAAAAAAACGCCACCAAATTCCTTGCCGCTCGTAAGTAGGGGGAGATGTTCACTTTCCTTTGGAGATGATTGTATGCTTCTCAATTCAACTTCCTTGATTGCTAAGGATATTCCGGATCGGACGCAGAACGGACTGCATCCGTCATGGGATCTGTTCCGGGAGCGCTATTCACGGCTGGAACCTCACATTCATGCCTTTGCAGCTGAAGCGAATGCGGGAGAACGGCTGGACGCTGCTGCGGAAAATTTGCTCGATACCTATAGAGGAACAGGGGCGAAGCCAGCTTTTTACGGAATTCCTGTAGGCATTAAGGACCTGCTGCATGTAGAGGGATTGCTAACCCGGGCCGGGTCCGGTCTGCCGGCTGCGGTGTTGGCAGGGCAGGAAGGATCGTTGATTAGACGCCTTCGTTCATTGGGTGCTTTGATCGCCGGCAAGACGGTCACCGAAGAATTTGCTTACAATGGCCCTATCGCAACACGCAATCCGCACGATCTGTCTCATACCCCTGGCGGTTCAAGTGCGGGGTCAGCAGCAGCGGTTGCCGCAGGATTATGTCCGTTGGCGTTGGGGACCCAGACTCTTCGTTCCGTGATTGCCCCTGCTTCCTTTTGCGGTGTGGTGGGTTTCAAGCCAAGCTATGGAAGAGTGCCGCTGGATGGTGTTATTTTGCTGGCCCCTTCCTTTGATACCATAGGATTCTTCACGCAAAAGGTATCTGATATGCAGGTGGCGGCAGCCTTGCTCATCCCAGACTGGAATCACCATTACCGGCAAGCTGGCAGAAAACCGGTGCTGGGCATCCCCAAAGGAATATACATGGAACTGATGAGCGGTGGGGTCAAAGCAGCTTTTTCTGCACAAATCGAAGGTCTACAGCAAAAGGGCTATGCAGTGAAGCAGGTGAATATGCCTTGGGAGGATGAATTTATCTACGGGGACGCCATGCTGCGGTTTCTGGAGGGGGAAATGGCACGAGAGCACGCCCCATGGTTCGATCGATTTGCAGAGATCTATGGGACTCCGGTAAGGGAAGCTATTCTCCGTGGCCGGGAAATAACTGATACGGAGCTGGAGATGTACCGCCGGAGGCAGGTCAGGCTGCGCCGGGAGCTGGAAACAGCCCAAGCGGCACAAGGCGTGGACCTCTGGGTATCGCCGGCGCAAGGCGGAACCGCACCGAAGATCGGTGAGGGCACCGGGTGGTCCGGAATGACCGCCATCTGGACCTTTGCCGGCTGCCCGGCTATCAGCCTTCCATCAGCCAGTATTGACAACCTGCCGCTCGGTTTTCAGTGCATCGGCAGTTACGGCCAAGATGAGGCACTGGCGGCCTGGGCGCGGCAGATGTCAGAAGACTTGTAATTCAATAAACCCGGAAGTTTATGGGCGAAAAATATGCAAATCTGCCCGGGCAGATAGCTAATCATCTCTTTCCAAGCAAAAAGCGCATATTGATCTCGCCGCTGCCTGCAGTATTCGGCTTCAAGCCGAGACGGAATGCGTTTCTCTTCAGCCGGGCTTTTACCTGGCGAGGTGTGAGCGAAGGATAGCTCTGCAGAAGCTGGGCGGCGGCCCCGGAGACGATAGGAGTAGAAACACTGGTGCCGGATAGTACGAAATATTGTTTGCCGATCCGCATGTAAGGGAATCTCCGGGCCAGTTGGGATCCGGGGGCACGAAGGGAAATGACGGATTCACCCGGGGCTGTGATATCCGGTTTAATCTTCCCGCAGGGTGTTGGACCCCGGCTGGAATAGAAGGTAATGCGGTCATCTTTTTGCGTGAGGGTCCGGCGGTCATCTACTGCTCCGACCGTAATCGCCGCAGGATTGATGCCCGGTGACTCAATCGTCTTGCGTCCGGGGCCGCTGTTGCCTGCGGCGATTACAACGGTAAGTCCGGCTTGGACGGCTTTGTCTACGGCCTGGCAGAGCAGGTCGTCTCTGCAAGAAGTACTTACGGTTCCGCCGAACGACATGGACAGAATGCGCAGCTTTAACCGTTTCTTCTCCGCAATACACCATTCTATGCCTTTAATAATCGTAGAGTCATAGCCATCTCCGTTGATATCCAGCACTTTAACGCCTACTACGCCCGCTTCCGGTGCAGGACCTCTGTACTTACCTTGGCTAAGCCAGCCGTTGCCTGCCGCATCTCCGGCAATATGTGTGCCATGGCCGTTATCGTCATAGGGGCGTTTCCGGTGGTTGACGAAATCCTTGAAGGCCACGATACGGTTCACGGGACGGACCAGATCGGGGTGGGGGTATACTCCGGTGTCGAGAACGGCGATATTGATGCCTTTTCCGGTAAGCCCCCGCTTGCTTTGAACAGCTGCCGCACCAATGGAAGGAGTAGCAATATCCAGCGATATGGATTTAATCTGATCCAGATGTACCTTATGAACACCTTCCCAGCAGCACAGCCGTTTCAGGCAATTCACTGAGACTTGGGAGGAAAAGGCGTTAAGCATAGGAATATGGTGTTTAATAGCAAAAGCATGTGCGCCTAGATGCTTGTGTAAGGCCAACATTCTGCTTGGGGAAATTTTGTGCTTGAATTGAACAATAACAGGCAGCGCTGCTGGTCCCTTGCCGGAATGATACGTTTTACGAATTTCGGTCCTCAGCGGACGGTTCATTTTGGAAGCATACTGCTTCATCCACAGTTTATTGCGCATGGCTGTCGCCTCACCTCTCCGATACAGGGTATGCGCGGAAAGGCACAGTGGGTACATATCTATAATTCTAAGACACTACCACATTTCTCGAATGATAGGCATAAATGCGTTTCACTGCACGTACGAAATGCATCTACTACTGTATCCTATCAGAAAGTGGTGAAGTAAATGAAAGCTCCTGACAAAAAAGCCGTAATGGCCAAAAAAGCTTTACTGGCCAAAAAAGCAATGATGGCCCGCAAGGCGAATGCAAAGCCTGTGAGAAGAAGACGCAGAATCAGACAAACCTTTGACAGATTTGTAGTGCTGGCTACAGACTTGAATAATGTGCCTAAGGATTCCACCGGCTGGACAGCTTCCTTGACTAGCGGCTCAACAACGGTAACTGCTGATTTTGACGAATTTGGTGTCGTTCGATTCCCTACGATCAGCACCCTGACAACGGTATCTTATTTGTTGAGAATCAGAGATGCAGCTGGCAATCAGTTAACACAAAAAAATATCCCCGCCAACCGCGAGTTTTATGTAGCCAGATTCTAATCCCAATCCAAGCGTAAACCCCAAGAGCGCGTACCTTTGACGGTATGCGCTTTTTGATGATATTGCTCGTCACGAGAATTTCCGGGATGGCTATCCCAGCAAATAGTAGTTTGTGAAACATCAGCCATGTTTTATATTTCCAGCCGCCGTGATATTGTATAAAAAGGCTGAAAGCGGCCGTATGGAATGAATATGCACGAATTAGGTGTACAAACTCCAACTAAAACCTTCTGTATCCAGGATTTCAGCGAATTAGTTTTACTTTTTCCACTAAGCTCCAGTTCCTGATGAACTTCATTGCTCTCAGCTTCCTGTAACTCTGCCGGCGGGAAGAAATGAGGTCGCGGAAATTCTCAAGTTAACCCGAAGGATACATAACTCCCGGCGAAGAGCCGCAGAAATGTATAGACGAAGTCACTTTGTTTCTAGTTAAGAGGGGGTAAACCAGTGTATGAGTGGATCAAGGGCTATAATTTAGTAGAATACAGCGCGCAAGCAGAGAGGCTGGATTTCCGTGAGCATGAAAGCTTCCATATGGAGAGGCTGGAGCTGGTATTGCCGCCTGTCGGCATGACCGCAGCCGCGCAATATTTTGTTGCCCAGCAGGCCTGGCTGTCTGATGATTTCCAGCAAATGATTCCTGCGGATAACGCTAGTATCCGCGAACTAATCCTTACTGAAGTTGGACCTCATTTTGCTGATGTGAAGCAGGTTATACGTGAAGGAAACATTGAAACGATCTATCTGCGGGAACTGAAGCCCGAATCCAGGCAGCTCTTCGTGGATACGCATACGGGAATTCTGCCGGTGCTGGAGGATCTGTACAGACACCATGATATAAGGGACAGTTACAGTGGAATTAAGCGGACTATAGTTAATTATGTGGTGGACCCGGCTGCCTTGGAGCCTTATGAAGCGCCGGGCACCGAAACACTTCAAGCTCTGCTGAATGCGTATCTGGAGCTGCCGGACGGAGAATACGCCTTGACGCCGCTTGGCTGGAAATTTGACGATCATTTGCAGAATTCAACGGCACTGCGTTTTTTTGCCGGTTGGGCTCCCCATCTGATGCTTGGAGTGGATGCCGACACTGATGAGGTCATTATTCTGTATATGTCCGGCAAGGAATTCACCCGTGAGGTTCTGCTGAATTCAGCGCATCCCAAGCCGCCCCGCAGAAGGGGCAGCTATTTGTATCTGGATATTAGTCATGGGATAGTGAATGTTATTAATCTCAGCGGGCAGCCGTACATCAGGGATTGGAATGAACTTAAGGATGTTAAGGTGTATCAGCTTCCCGAAGGCATGGATTTTAACGACTTCAATCATGAAACTGCAGAGCCGCTTCCCACCGGCATCACGTTCTTATATGACCAGGATTCTATTCAGTCCTTGGTCGGCAGGGTCAATCAGGAGTTGGAGGACTTTGGCTGGCTTTGACGTAATGAGTGCAGAGAGAATCATCTGCAGCCCCCGGAATTCTGCGGGCTGACTGGCGCGTGGAGAACAGCTCTACTTATTTTTTTTCTATGTATCCGCCCCTCGTTTGAATATAATGGAAGTTGATGATTGCAAGGGAGGCGAAAAAAATGAACATACAGGCGGAGCGGATTCTGGACAGGTTTACGGTGATTTTCAGAGAAGAATTAGAAGCAGATCTGGCAGGGATATACCTGCATGGCTCCTTGGCTATGGGCTGCTTCAATCCTGCCGGAAGTGATATCGATATTCTGGTGGTAATCCGCGAAAAGCTGCCGCCTGCAAGCGCCCAAAGGATTGCGCGCAAGCTTTTGGCCCTGCGGGATGATATGACAAACGGGTTGGAGATTAGTGTTATCCGGGAAGCAGCGCTAACACCCGTGACCTGCCCAACGCCATGTGAGCTGCATTTCTCCGACTACCACCGGGAGAGATATCGGGCTGATGAGGATTATGTATGCGGAGACTATGAGGATAAAGACCTCGCCTCACAAATCGCTGTCGCTTATTACAGGGGCAGAACGTTATACGGGCAACCCCTTGCCATGCAGTATCCTCCGGTTAACCCCGGCGCCTATCTGTCCTCTATTCTGCATGACATCGCGGATGCGGCAGCGGAGATTATGGAAAACCCGATGTACATAACATTGAATTTGTGCCGCGTGCTGTATTACCTACAGGAGGGCAAGATCGCTTCGAAGAGAGAAGGCGGGGAATGGGGAACAGCGAACCTGCCGCTTGAGTTCAGGGAACTCGTGCAGGTCTTTTTGAATCAATATAATGGAGTTTCGGAAGACAGGCAGGTACAGCCGGGTCAGTTGGCCGCTTTTGCCGGATATATGCTGGATGTTATTGATAAGAAAGTGACAGGTGGTGCAAGATGACCATAGCAGAAGGTTGATCTACCGCCGCGTAATTATGATTATTTTGAGCGGTTTCAGTAAAGGTACTTTTTGTCTATAAACAGCCCCGGCAGGATCAACGCGATCCATGCCGGGGCTGTTTATTACACTCTGATGGCCTTCCAACAAGCCTCCAGCGTTTGCTGTACCTGCAGCTCGTCCAGGGGGTATTTTTGAATGATGAAGCCCTTTACGATGGAAACCATAATCCCGTGAATAATCTGATGGGACAAGTGCGGGTCCATTTCCTTAAATATTCCCTGATTCTGTCCTTCCTCAATCAGAGAGAGCATGATCTCCCGCGAAGCATCCTCCATTTTGCGGAGATCGGCTGAAATGTAAGGAGAATAGGAATAGCTGTCAATGAACAGAAATTCCTTTGGAGAGGATAATCCAAAATGCAGCCTGTTCAGCTGCAGGCATTTGAATCTTTCATACAGGCTTAGATCAGGATTGTAATTGCGCAGCAAGGCTTCGCCCATATGTTGACGCGCTGCCTTGTACACCTCGTTTACCAACTCTTCTTTATTGCTAAAATAGTTGAAAAGCGTGCCGGAGCCCACATTTGCTCTCTTCATGATTTTGGCAATGGTCACAGACTGCAGCCCTTCCTCATCAATCAGATCCAATGTGGCACTAAGGATATCGTCGCGTTTACTCATCATATACACCTCGTAAGCTTAAATGTAGTGTCCGTGTGTTGAAGTGTCAAGTTAGTGGATTGTTTACTCCGAAAATTAGAGGGTTATTTTATGGTTTTATGCAATTAAACCTTTATTATTTATTTAATTATTATCATTGTTGGAGTGAATAATCCAAAAAATACTTGACCTTTGTCTTTTGGAGGGCTATACTTGCTTTGGATTAAACATTCCAAATTGAAGGAGATCATAATGATGAGTAGAGTATGGCTGATTACCGGCAGTTCACGTGGTTTAGGTCTGGAAATTGCCAAAGCAGTCTTAGACAATGGGGATAAAGTGGTTGCAACTGCCCGCCGTCCAGAGCAGCTTAACAGCCTGGTACAGATATATGGCGATCAGGTGCGCACATCTGAGCTGGATGTCACAAATGCTGCTTCAGCAAAAGCGGCAATCCAGCTGGCACTGGATGAATTCGGAGCGTTGGATGTGGTAGTGAACAACGCCGGCTACGCGAACAGCTCTCCCATCGAGGAGACGCCTGACGAGGATTTCCGGGCACAAATCGATGCCAATCTGTTCGGCGTGATCCATGTGACCAAAGCTGCTCTGCCTGTACTGCGCAAGCAGCGCAGCGGACATATCATTCAGATTTCATCCGTTGGCGGACGGGTAGGCGGGACACCGGGGCTTGCAGCCTACCAGGCGGCTAAATTCGCGGTTGAAGGCTTCTCGGAGGTGCTTCATAACGAAGTAAACCCTCTAGGCATCAAGGTCACCATCGTTGAACCGGGAGCCTTCCGGACCGATTGGGGCGGGTCTTCGATGAGCATCCCTCCCGTCGGAGAGGATTATGAGCAGACCGTGGGGGCGATGAATAAATACCGTATATCCGTATACGGAAAAGAGAATGGCGATCCGGTCCGTGCCGCCGGGATCATCGCAGGTCTGGCCCGGCTGGAGGAACCCCCGCTGCGCCTTCTGCTGGGTCCCGAAGCAGTAGCATTGGTCCGTGCAGCCTCAGAAGCCCGTGCGGAAGAAGTGGAGAAATGGGCTCATATCAGCATGTCCACCAATTATGAGGGTCTGAGTGAAATGGAGGACAATCCAGTTCTTCAGCGGATTAAGAACCAGGCACCCTGAGCGTGCGGGACATTGAAACGGTCCAGCCAGCGGAGGAAATCTAACACGGAAACCGTTCGTATAGCCGGATTTTATCTTTTGTCAATAGAATAGCTGGTTCAGACCTCAAGTGTTAGTGATCTTATACAATCAGGTTGAGGGATTTTGGATATAATGACAATAAACCTGACATATCCGTTCAAAAGACGGGGCTTACACGCTATAATATGGCCTAAAGATCCATTCGAAAGGTCTGAGGAATGATGAGCCTGGAAGCCTTAAATGAACGTGTGATTACCGATCTTTCCTATCTTGCTTATGGAGGCGCAGACTGGGTAAGGCCGTTAAGCCATCCTGAAGGCCATGTATATGATGTTGTGGTTGTCGGCGGCGGACAAAGCGGCCTGGGGGCGGCTTTTGGGTTGTTGCGTGAACGGATATCCAACATTCTGGTCATTGACGAGAACAGCGAAGGAGCCGAGGGGCCTTGGGAGACTTATGCGCGGATGGTCACGCTGCGGACACCCAAACATTTAACTTCTGTGGATCTGGGGATTCCTTCATTGACCTTCCGTTCCTGGTGGGAGGCGCAGAACGGATCGGAGGGCTGGGAAGCCATAGACAAGATCCCGCGCGGCGAGTGGATGAAGTATCTGCGCTGGTACCGGAGAATCCTGGGTTTGCCCGTGATCAATGAGGTTCAGCTTAAGCTGATAGAGCCGTGCGGAGAGGGGATTCACCGCCTGCATATCTCTGGTGCGGGAGCACCGTCCGGGCAATTGCTGGCGCGCAAGGTTGTGCTGGCCACGGGCATCCAGGGCGGAGGCGAGTGGCATGTGCCGCCGATGGTGGCTGACCATCTGCCGAAAGCTCTATATGCCCATACCTCCGAGGCGATAGATTGCACCGCCCTGCGCGGCAAAAGAATTGCGGTTCTCGGCGGCGGAGCCTCGGCCTTCGACAACGCGAATTTTCTGCTCACGGAGGGGGCGGCGGAGGCCCATGTATTTGTCCGCCGCGGGCAGCTTCCGAACATCAACCCCATCCGCCAGATGGAGGTATCGGGCATGATTGAACGGTTTCATACCTTGCCTGACTCTGATAAATACGCTGTAATTTCGCATTTCTTCAAAACCAATCAGCCGCCGACCAATGACACCTTCGCCCGTGCGGCGGCTTGGCCGGGCTTCCAGCTGCATCTCGGTTCACCGTGGCTGAAGGTGGAAGCGATCGGCGACAAGGCGGTAGTGACCACGCCAAAGGGGGAATTCTCGTTTGATTTTCTGGTGGTCAGCACCGGACTGCTCAGCGACCCGGGGCTGCGTCCGGAGCTGCGGCTGGTCGACAGCCATATCGCCCGCTGGAGCGACCGCTACGAAGCGCCGCCGGAGCTGGCGAACCCGCTGCTGGATGCGCATCCGTATCTCAGCCCGGGCTTTGCGCTCCAGAGCCGGGATGAAGCAGGCCGGGCGCTTGTACACGGGCTGTTTGTTTTCAACTATTCAGCCCTTGCCAGCTGCGGCCTGTCGGCTTCAGCCATCTCCGGCATGAAAAATGCCGTCCCGAAGCTTGTCGCCGGGGTGGCCGACCAGCTCTTCACGGATGACCGCGAAGCCATCCTGAATGCTTTTTTCGCTTATGATGAGGTTGAGTTTACCGGAGTGTGGCCATTGAAAACACAGGGCTGACAATCAGGGGGCTGTCTCACTCGCAGATTTATCTGCTGGTGAGGAGCCCCCTTTGCGCTGCCTGGCGGGTCCCGACTTCCGCCTGTCAGCGCCGGAATGACCCAATCAAAGGTATTTGTACCTTTGAAATTGCCCGTCAGCGCCGAAACGACCCAATCAAAGGTATTTATACCTTTAAAATTGCCTGTCAGCGCCGGAACGACGCAATCAAAGGTATTTATACCTTTGAAATTGCCTGTCAGCGCCGAAACGACCCAATCAAAGGTATTTGTACCTTTGAAATTGCCCGTCAGCGCCGGAACGACCCAATCAAAGGTATTTATACCTTTGATTGCGCCCATCGCCTGGTGCGGCGTTGACCTTGCGCGTTCCCTCATTGATAATAAGGAGAGTTCACATTTCTTCTGGAGATTGGAGTAAGACCAATGAGATACCGCAGTATGGAAGAATGTATTGCCGATTTGGAGAAACATGGACATTTGGTCCGCATACAGGAGGAAGTCGATCCTGATCTGGAGATGGCCGCGATTCATCTGAAGGTCTACGAGGCAGGCGGTCCGGCCCTGCTTTTTGAGAAGGTCAAAGGCTCGAAATACCGCGCAGTATCGAACCTGTTCGGTACTATAGAACGCAGCAAATTTATCTTCCGCGATACCTGGGAATCGTCCCAGGATGTGATCGCTTTACGCAGTGATCCCATGAAGGCGCTTAAGCAGCCCTTTAAATATATCGGGACGGGGCTGGCTGCCCGAAAAGCGCTGCCGCTGAAAAAGGGAAACGGTGTACCGGCCGGCTTCGAGGAGATTCAGATCTCTGATCTGCCGCAGATTAAGTGTTGGCCTGGCGATGGCGGCGCTTTTATCACTCTGCCGCAGGTCTATTCCGAGGACCCCGACAAGCCGGGGATCATGAATTCCAATCTGGGCATGTACCGTATCCAGCTAAGCGGCAATGAGTATGAGATCAATAAGGAAGTAGGCGTGCATTATCAGATTCACCGGGGCATTGGCATTCACCAAACCAAGGCGACGAAAAGAGGACAGCCGCTCAAGGTCAGCTGCTTCATCGGAGGACCTCCCGCGCATACCTTGTCCGCAGTTATGCCCTTGCCTGAAGGGTTAAGCGAGATGACCTTTGCCGGGCTGCTGGCGGGCCGCCACTTCCGGTACAGCTATGTCGACGGCTTTTGTGTCAGCAGTGACGCCGATTTTGTAATTACTGGCGAGATTCATCCCGGCGAGACCCGGCCGGAGGGGCCTTTTGGCGACCATCTGGGCTACTACAGCCTGACCCATCCATTCCCTGTAATGAAAGTGCATAAGGTTTATGCCAAAAAAGGTGCCATCTTCCCGTTCACCGTTGTGGGACGCCCGCCGCAGGAGGATACCTCTTTCGGGGAACTGATTCATGAATTGACGGGCGGTGCGGTGAAGCAGGAGGTGCCGGGAGTCAAAGAGGTGCATGCAGTAGATGCCGCAGGTGTGCATCCTCTACTGTTCGCCATTGGCAGTGAGCGCTATACGCCTTACCAGCAGTTGAAGCGGCCGGCGGAGCTTCTGACCATCGCTAACCGGATACTGGGAACAGGCCAGCTTAGCCTGGCCAAATATCTGTTCATTACAGCGGAAGAAGAACAGCCGGTCAGCACGCATAATATCGAGGGCTTCCTGGCCTATATTCTGGAGCGGATCAATCTACGGCGGGATATTCATTTTCAGACCAATACAACTATAGATACACTGGATTATTCCGGCACTGGGATTAACAGCGGCAGCAAAGTGGTTTTTGCAGCGGTGGGAGAACAGAAGCGGACCTTGTGCACGGAGGTGCCGGGGATACTGGAGAATCTGCAAGAGTTCGGACAGGCCAAAATAATTATGCCGGGGATCGTGGCCCTGCAGGGACCGAAGTTCACAGATTATGCGGAAGCACGGAAGGAAACGGACAAGCTGAGCGCCGCGATTCAGGAGCAGGGGGCTCTGGATACCTGTCCGATGATTATTTTATGCGATGACAGCACGTTCATGAGTGAAACATTGAGCAATTTTCTCTGGGCAACCTTCACACGCAGCAATCCCTCGCATGATATCTATGGGGTGAACAGCGGCGTAGAGAACAAGCACTGGTTCTGTGATAATGTGATGATCGACGCCCGTGTGAAGCCGCATCAGGCCCCGCCGCTGATTCCGGATGCTGAGGTGGAACGGAAGATTGAACGCTTTTTTGTACAGGGGGCTGCCCTTGCCGGATTGCGCAAAAAAGCGCTGAGTTAGTCCCGTGGGTGCATAGTTGCTCTGATTTGGGATTCGCTCTTGGCTGATATGTAAGAAGCATGCGGAGATACGGCGGAAGTAGATAAGGAACCATGGCAGGCGTTCTGGACGCAGGCCGTGGTTTTTTACTGCTTGGCTCCTTATACGAATAAGCAAAGTGGATTGAGAAGATGCTATTCGGCGACAAAAAACTGATTTTGCAAATAATGCGGACGCAGAAACCGGCTGTCATAAGAAATGTTACTGAAAATTCCGCATCACACTTGCTATATTGTGGGTGAATCTAACACCGTGAAGCAGAGATGAGGAGATAAATCTATGAAAGTTCTGGAAACACAGCGGTTAACAATAAGAGACTTCCAGCCGGAGGATTGGGAGGATCTGCATGAATATCTTTCCCGGGAAGAGGTGGTGAGGTACGAGCCTTACGGGGTTTTTGATGAGCAAGCGAGCCAGGCGGAGGCACTTCGGCGCTCTGCGGACCCTGCCTTTTGGGCGGTATGCCTGAAGGAGTCTGGGAAAATGATCGGGAATCTGTATTTTCAGCAGCAGGAGCCGCTGACATTCCGGACCTGGGAGCTTGGCTATGTTTTCAACAGTGAATTCCATAATAAGGGTTATGCGGCGGAGGCTTGTCAAAGATTACTGGAATACGCTTTCTGTGATCTCAAGGCCCGAAGAGTGACCGCACATTGTGATCCCCGCAACACCCCCTCTTGGCGTCTGCTGGAGCGTCTGCGGCTGCGCCGGGAAGGGCATTTGCTTCAGACCGGATATTTTAAATGCGACAATGAAGGACATCCGCTCTGGCATGACACCTATGCCTATGGCCTCCTTGAAAGTGAATGGATGGACAGCTGCAAGGCTGATCCGCAGAGGCGGAAGGTATAGCCGGATGAAAATTGACCGTCTGCTGGGGATCGTGGTCTACCTGCTTAACCGTGAAACGGTCAGTGCCCGGGTGCTGGCTGAGAAGTTCGAAGTGTCGCCGCGCACCATCCAGCGGGATATGGCGTCCATCAGTCTAGCCGGAATTCCTGTAGGCTCGCAGCAGGGGCTGAATGGCGGCTACTACATCATTGACAGCTATAAAATGAACAGGCAGCTCCTCCAATCCGAAGATTATACATATATTCTTGCTGCGCTGAAGGGCCTGCTAACCGGGTATGACAACCTGCGGGTACAAGGCACCGTTGAGGTTATGACTGCTCTCGCACCCGGCAAAGCGGCACTTGGGCCAATGCTCCAGCTGAACCTGGGCGTGCTGCGTGAAGGAGAGGAGACAGGCGGGAATATAGCCATGGTGGAACAGGCGATAAAAGAGAAAAAAGGCTTGGATTCCAGTATACGGATGCCGGCAACAGCGTAACGGACAGAGGGGTGGAGCCGCTCCTTCTGACCTATAAATGGTACGCCTGGTATCTGTTCGCATATTGCTGCGATAAGCTGGATTACCGGCTGTTCCGCCTCTCCCGGATGCGGTCCGTTCACCTGATGTCCCAGACATTTACTCTGACGCATAAGGATGCGGAATTGCTCCTGTCAGAGCATAGACCTCCGGCCGCAAGTGAAAGTCCGTCTAGCCTGTAAGGCAGAGCACAGGGTGCTGCTCCAGGAAGCGTTTCTGCAAGCTGAGCTGCTGGAGAGGCGCGAAGGTGAACTCCTGATGTCCTTTACTGTCCCGGAAGAGGAGCAGGGCTGGTTCGGAAAGCTGCTGGAGTACAGCCCATTGATTACAGTGCTTGAGCCTGAAAGTCTTAGACAGAGGATGCACAGCCAAGCCGCATTAATCATGGAAAAGTATCGCTGAAATGGCGGTGATGTCCGGGCCGGAGCTTGTTCTCCAAGCGGAATATGCTTTTGCAGGGGCAGGGAGTCAAGTGGAATTAGTTCACTTAAGTGGATCGAAAAGCTTGCTGCAGAGGGATTAGTGGGAAAAAGTAGACTTATTTTAAGCGGATTTACCTGAACAGGGGTGGATGGTTCAAATTAGTTATCCTTTTTCCAACTATTGCTTGCGGGGAAGTGGAAGGGAGAAGATTTAAGTTTACTTTTTCCACTTGGCGAGCCGGCGGAGCTGCGGATGGAATACTTCCATGAGCTGGGGGGGTGAATCCTCAGGGACGGAGCGGCAATAGGGCATTTTCAGGAGCTATTCCAATAAACGCTTGCCTTAAAGTGAACTTTAAGGCATATGATGATCCCGAAGAATAGAATGGAGGGATCATCATTTGGAATCACAAACCAACAATTACCTAACGGTGCAAGCGCCGCTCGTAAGCGGGTTCGGTGCCCGGACGACAGCCGCTGAGGTGATCGGCGGCCTGGATCTGACCGGCAAGGTAGCGATTGTAACGGGCGGATATTCCGGGATTGGACTGGAAACCTCGCGTGTGCTTGCCGAAGCAGGGGCCACTGTAATCGTTCCGGCACGGACTCCCGCAAAGGCCAAGGCTGCCGTCTCCGGCATCCCCCGCCTGGAGCTGGAAGCTCTTGATCTGATGGACCCCGACTCAATCGACAGCTTCGCCCGGCGGTTCATCGCTTCTGGGCGGCCGCTTCATTTCCTCATCAACAGTGCCGGCATTATGGCTGCGCCGCTGGCACGTGATGCCCGCGGTTATGAGTCGCAGTTCGCCACCAATCATCTGGGGCATTTTCAGCTGACGGCCCGCCTCTGGCCTGCATTGCAGCAAGCGGATCAGGCCCGGGTTATCTCGGTTTCATCCCGGGCGCACCGTCTGGGCGGCGTTGATCTCAGCGACCCGAACTTTGAGCGGCGGGAATATGATAAATGGAAGTCCTATGCCCAGTCCAAAAGCGCGAATGTGCTGTTCGCGGTTGCCTTGGACGAGAAAGCCAAAGCGTATGGAGTCCGGGCCTTTGCCGTTCATCCGGGCCTTATCCCTTCCTCGGGAATCGGCCGTTTTCTGGAGAAGGAAGAAGTTGGTGTTAAACCCGTCAAGGTTCAGCCGGCACAAGAAGGCGAGAAGGGGGAGCCTGCAAGCAACGCAAACTCCGACTTCATGAAAAACACGGAGCAAGGAGCGGCAACCAGTATCTGGTGTGCGGTCAGTGAACAGCTTGCGGGACTCGGAGGCGTCTACTGTGAGGATGCCGATATTGCCGAAGCGGTTCCGGCCGACAGTATGCAGGGCTCGGGAGTCTGGCCCTGGGCTATTGACCGTGAGACAGCAGAGTGCCTGTGGGTGCTCAGCGAGCAGCTGACCGGAGTGGAATTCACAATTTGAGCTGCTGCGGATACCCGGACGGTCCTGGCGGCAGATAGATTGGGTTATGAAACCGGAGCGGGAGGGTCTTGACTTCAAATGTACTTTTAGCCGTATACTAGGAAAAAACCGGATCACGGTTGTGATCAGAGGGGAGTGAACTCCTTGGGAATCTCCATCAAAGAGGCTTCGGAGAAGTTGGGGCTGCCTGCGCATACCATCCGTTATTATGAAAAGGAAGGGCTGCTCCCGCTCCTTCAGCGGGACGAGCACGGGAACCGGATATTCGGGGAAAAGGACCTGGAATCCATCTCGCTGATGAACTGTTTTCGGGCAACCGGACTGCCGGTGGCCACCCTGAAGCAGATGGTGGACCTGACGCTTCAAGGGGATTCGACCATTCCGCAGCGAGCGGCCATTCTCCGTGAATACAGGCAGGACCTGGAGCGCCAGCAGCAGGAGCTGGACCGGGCTTTTGCCATAGTAAATATGAAGCTGTCCAAGTATGACTTGCTGGAGCAAGGCCAATTGGCCCCGCAGGATCGTATGGGCCTTTAATACCTGCATCAAAGAAGGGCGTCCGCATCGGGGCGTCCTTCTTTAAGCATAAAGGGGAAGCTAGCAGGCTTACTGTCTGCATTCAACGAGCCTTCGAGTTGCCTGAGACAAGATGTACCATATCCCCCCTCAGGCGGAAAATATCTGCGCACTGGCCTTGATGCGTCTGCTGTCGATTATTTCTTCATAATCCCGGATCAGTCCGTCAAAAATCTGTTCCCAGGAGCGGCCAAGCGCCTGTATCCGTCCCTCACTCCCCATGGCCGTCCGCAGCGTGGAATCGCTGGACAGGCGGCATATTTCCTCCGCGAGCGAGCCCGGCTCCTGCGGCTGAAACAGCGCTCCGGTTCTCCCGGGCATGACCAGTTCCTTGCTCCCGCCTGCACCGGCGGCAACAACAGGCAGCCCTGAGGCCATAGCTTCAAGCACCACATTGCCGAAGGTTTCCGTGCTGGACGGAAACACGAACAGATCGGCGGAGGCATACAGCTCCGCCAGCTCTTCTCCGTGCTTGACACCGGTGAAGGTGACATTGCGCGGTGCCTGGGCACGCAGCTCGGGCAGCAGCGGTCCGTCGCCGACCACCAGCAGGTGAACCCCGGCGGCAACGGATTCCGGCAGCAGCTGCAGAGCGTGCAGCAGGGTGGCGATATCTTTTTCCGGGGCAATCCGGCCTACATACAGCAGTACCAGCGGAACGGAAATTCCATAGCGCTCCCTTAAGCTGGCTGCTTGGCGTTTATCCGGGGAATACTGCTGGCAGTCAACGCCTCTGGACCAGAGCCGCAGCCGTTCGAAGCCCTGCTCCCGCAGGATCTCTGCCGTTTCCCGCGACGGGGCAAAGGTGGCACCGCAGGTGCGGTGGAACCATTTCATGTATCTCCAGTAGAGTGGAACAATCCGGCGCATGCGGTAATATTCAAGATAACGGTCGAAATGAGTATGGTAGGAGGCTACATGGGGCAGGCCTTGCCTGTGTGCATAACGGAGGCCGCACAAGCCGATGTTGAACGGGGTGGACATATGCAGCAGATCGGGCTGGAAGGCGTTCAGCTGGCTCTGAATAGAGGACATGCTCGGGAGAGCCAGCCTGCACTCGGGATAGAGAAAAAACGGGATACTGGCAACAGGACGGACCGGATCGGGGTAGCTGTCCTCGGGGGCGGATTTGGGTGTGAACAGCAGATGTTCAATCCCCCGGCGGTTCAGGTGGCCGGTTAACCGGCCAAGCGTGCGGGCAACACCGTTGGTTTGCGGAAGAAACGTGTCCGTAAATAAGGCCAGGCGCATGGAATCCCTCCCTATATGTTACTTGCCCTAATCTTATCAAGCGAATATTTCAAGGGCGTTAACCGGAGGTTAAACAAAACACGGTGGACAAAAAGTAATTCCAAAACATTATAAAATCTTTATTTTCTCTTGGTAAGCTGTGTCCAGACAAGCAAGAGAGGATGGGATTAGATGCAATACATACTGGAGACCAAACATTTGAGCAAGCGGTTCAAACGGCAGCAGGCCGTGGAGGACGTTTCATTGAAGATCCCGGCAGGCACGGTATACGGACTGCTTGGACCGAATGGGGCAGGCAAAACGACGACACTGAAAATGATTACAGGACTTCTGCGCCCGAGCAGTGGAGAGATTCTGATAGGCGGCAAGCCCTGGGAGAGAAAGCAGCTGGAGCGGATTGGCGCATTGATTGAATCTCCGGCGCTGTACGGGAACCTTACGGCCCGGGAAAATCTGACGGTTCATGCAAAGCTGCTGGGGCAGCCTGCGCGAAGAATAGATGAGGTGCTGCACACCGTGGATTTACAGGAGACCGGCTCCAAAAAGGCCTCCCAATTTTCCCTCGGCATGAAACAGAGACTGGGCATCGCGATTGCACTGCTGAACCGTCCGGAGCTGCTGATTCTGGATGAGCCGACGAACGGGCTGGACCCGCTCGGCATTCAGGAGCTGCGGGAACTGATCCGCTCCTTTCCGGCGCAGGGCATTACGGTGATTCTCTCCAGCCACATTTTGTCCGAGGTGGAGCAGATTGCCGATTATATCGGCATTATCAGCGGCGGGCGGCTGGGCTATGAGAGCATAATACACAAAGGCGAAGATCTGGAAACCCTGTTTATGCAGGTCGTTGCCCGGAACCGGGAACAGGCGGGGGTGCACCATGCTTAATATCCTTCAGTCTGAGCATTTAAAATACAGACGCAGCTTTTCGGCAAAGCTGGTCTGGGCGGCCCCGTTGTTTTTTGTTCTGTTCGCGCTCGTTGCACTGCTGTATCTTCCCAAAGGACAGAGCTTGCCGGGTGACCTGTTTCTTAGTATGGTTTTTAACTGGTGGCCGTTTGTATTTGTGCCGCTCGGCACGGCGCTGCTCTGTGCGCTGGCTGAGGTTAGGGAACGCAAGGCCGGGAATTACCGCAGCCTCCGGCTTCATAATGTCCGTCCCGGAGCGTTATGGTTCGGCAAAATCATGGTGCTGGCCTATTATATGCTGCTGTCCTCCCTGGGAACCATTGCTGCTGCTCTGATTGCCGGCCTGCTGATTACGGATGGAACCCTTCCTGTGGAAAAGGTTGTGGTTGCCAGCCTGCTCACTTGGCTGGTATCGTTAAGCCTCATTCCGCTCCAGCTGCTGGCAGCGGCGTGGAAGGGCATCGCGGCATCTATCGGACTGGGTGTTGCCGGTATGTTCGCCGGTGTAATTGCCGCACCCGGGCCAAACTGGATCTATGTGCCATGGAGCTGGGCCCTGCGGCTGATGTGTCCCGTAGCCGGTGTGCATCCGAACGGGGTCCCGCTGGAATCCGGCAACCCGCTGCTCGAACCCTCGGTGATTCCGGTGGGAATTGCCGTATCCTTGCTGTTTTTTGCGGCCAGCTCCTGGCTCACGGGAGTGTGGTTTGCCCGGAAAGAGGTGAAATAGCGATGCTGCTGCGGTTATTATCTTCGGACTGGCTCAAAACGAAGCGGACACCGGTCCGCTGGCTGACGGGTGCCGCAATTCTCGGCTATCCTGCGCTGCTGCTGTGGTATTTCGCCCGCCCTGCGCGTACGGCGGAGCTGCCCTATGAGATTCATCAGGCCTTTTTTCAATCGGCCAGCATTATTCTGCCTGTCGGCATAGGTTTGCTGGCCGGGCTGCTCGCGGCCCAGGAAGAGAATGCCGGGCATTTCAATGGTCTGCTGGGGCAGAGTGCCCCCAGACCGCTGATCTATCTAAGCAAGCTGCTGCAGCTGGTTATGCTGGTGACGTTATTCCTGTTCGGCTCTATGCTGGTGTTGTTATCCGGAATGCGTTATGTGCTGCATATCGGGCAGCCTGGCATCGGGATATTTATGCTCAGCGGTTTGCTTGCACTGGCGGGCAGCCTGGCCCTGTGTGTGCTGCATTTGTTCCTGTCACTCGCCTTTGGGCTTGGTGCTTCCGTTGGAGCAGGAGGGGCCGGATTGCTGATTTCCGCCATCGTGGGCACCACTTCCATAGGGGATGCCATCTGGCCGTTTGTGCCATGGTCCTGGCCCGCGCGGCTGGCCGGGCTTCCCGCCCTGGCTATGCCCGGGCTCCCTCTGCCGGAGGGTTTCGCATTATCCGGGTTTCTGCGGGATGAACTGATCCGCGGCCTCGTTCCGGCATGTATAGTATTTTTGCTTGCTGCTGTTTGTAGTATACTATGGTTTCGCAGATGGGAAGGCCGCAAGAGCTACGAGTAACAAATGACAGGAGGGATAAGGTGGGCAGAATTCTGATCATTGACGATGAGGTGGCCTTGGTTCTGCTGCTCACCGATGAGCTGCAGGCCAAGGGGCATGAGGTGCTGGCCGCTTATGACGGCAACGAAGGGGTCAGGCTGGCGGACAGCGAGCCTGATCTGGTGATCCTCGACATTATGATGCCGGGGATGAACGGCTTTGAGGTCTGCCGCAGCATCCGCGACCGGGTAAGCTGCCCGATTATTTTCCTGAGCGCCAGGCAGTCGGAAGCGGACCGGGTCCGGGGGCTGACACTGGGCGGCGACGATTATGTGATTAAGCCGTTTGGCCTCCGGGAGCTGATGGCCCGGATTGAGGCCAATCTCCGGCGGGAGGAGCGGTCGCGGCAGAAACCCCAGCAGCAGAGCCGGCTGCGGTTCGGCAAGCTGGAGCTAAGCCTTAAGGAACGGCTGGTCAGTGTGGCAGGAGAGCCGATTGCGCTAACCCGGCGGGAATATGAGATCACCGAGCTGCTGGCGCTGCATGGCGGGCAGGTTTTTTCGCGCGAGCATATTTATGAGAAGGTGTGGGGTTATGATGCCGAAGGGGATGCCTCCACCGTGGTGGAGCATGTCAAGAAAATCCGCGCCAAGCTGGCTGCTGCCGATCCATCCGGGGATTATATCTCTACAGTGTGGGGAATCGGCTATAAATGGACAAATCCGTAAGCAAGGAGCTGCTGTATGAACAAAAGACCGCTTAAAACCCAGTTTCAGCTGGCCTTCACCTATATTATCCTGGCCAGTGTAGTGGCGACGGTGATTACCTATGCATTTGCCGTGCTGCTCTTTATGCGGGTGGAGAACAAGCTGGTCTATCCCGCCAATCATTATGAGAAACGCCTGCCTGCCATCGAAAGCTACATTCTGCAGCAGCAGACGGCACTGCTTGCCTCTTCTGCCAGAACGGCGCTGGAAGCGGCGATACCGGGTGAGGGCATCACCTACCAGGTGGTGGACAGGAATGCAGATAAACTATATGGCACACTGGACACCGTACATATACAAGGACGAACGGAGCTGTACAAGCTGCTGAATACGACCTCCAGTGTTCAGGGAAATTATGTGCGCACGGTGCCGATCATCGATGGGGACGGTGCAGTAAAAGGAGCGGTGCTGCTGTCCTATGCCCTGAAGCCTACCTATGTGAATAAATCCGGCAACTGGTGGCTGACGGTGATTTTTATTGGCGCACTGGTGTCACCCTTCCTGTATATCATCCTGTTCGCCCTGCTCTTCTCGCGGGTGGTGTCGAACAACATCAACAAGCCGCTGCGCCTGCTGATGGAGGCTGCCCGTAAGATTAAAGAGAAGGATCTTGACTTCGAAATCGGCTACCATTCGGACAATGAGCTGGGCCAGCTGAGCAGCGCTTTTGACGAAATGAAGACAGAGCTGGAGAGCTCGCTCTCGGCACAATGGCGGATGGAGCAGGAACGGGTAGAAATGGTCGAAGCGCTGGCGCATGATCTGAAGGCTCCGCTCTCCATTATCCGCAGCTACACCGAAGCGCTGATGGATTCGGGAGCGACGGACGATGAAAGGCTGAGACGCTATCTTGGCGTAATTCACGAGAATGCTAGTAAAAGCAGCGAGCTGGTACGGCAGATGCAGTACACTTCGGATATGGAGCGGACGGATACTGTACTGCATGCGGAGACTTTTGAACTGGCGCCGTTTCTGGAACGTAAAATCAAGGCTTACGGGCTGGAGGCGGGCCAAAAAGGGATTGACATCCTTCTGCGGATGGAAGACGCGGCGGGGCTCTGCCTTTACACCGATGCTGAGCTGCTGGAGCGTATTCTCGACAATGTGGTAATGAACAGCCTGGAATATACACCAAGCGGGGGTTCGATTTCGGTGTCCGTTACCCTGCGCGGCAGCCGTGTCTTGTATGAAATCTGTGATACCGGCCCCGGCTTCAGCCGCAGGGACCTGGAGAAGGCTGTTCAAAAATTCTACCGGGGAGATGACGCCAGAGCGAGCAGGGACGGTCATTCCGGGCTTGGCCTGTACATTGCAAAGCAGCTGGCTGCCAAGCTGGGCGGTTCAATCCACCTGAGCAACACACCGGAGGGCGGAGCCTGTGTGGTGGTGGAGCATGACCGCGGCAGGCAGATGAATGAAAACGCATGAGTAAAAAAGGCTATTGCCCCTTCTGCCGAAACGGCGCAAGGGGCAATTTGTTGTGTACCTGTACTCGAATTAAATCCGAATTGTACTATGAACCGTATGGGACGGCAACATCTACATAGAAGCATCTGCGGTTCATCGATTAGCCCCCGCTGCAGCGGCCAGTATTTTGCCGGCAAGCACAATGGTCTGGGTACGCTCCGATTCCGTAAGCCCTACAGTCATAGCCGTAATCTGATGCTCAATCTGCTCACCGACTTCATGAATAATCTGCCAGCCTACTGCAGTTGCCCTCACATTGAACCCACGCCGGTCGCTACTGGAAACCGTACGTTCAACTAATCCGCGCCGTTCGGCGCGGTCGACAAGTCCGGTAATGCTGGATTTATCCAGGCCAAGATGCCGGGCCAGCTGCTGCATGCTCGGCTCCCGGTCGCGCAGGATGCCAAGCAGCCGGATTTGAATGACCGACAGATCATGTTCAGCCCCTATTTTAGCCAGAATGTTCTGGATAAGAAATGAAACCTGTACGAGGGCGTCCACGATCGACAGGTCATCCAGATTATTAAAAGAATCATCGTAACTGGTCATATTTTTCACTCCGCACTCTGTTATATTTCGGACAATCGGCGCTGCCGTTCATTGCGCCCAGCACCTGATTTTCATATTGTAACACAATAACTGTTGACTTTGTACGTGGGACAAACTATATTGTTTGTATCACAAACTAATTTCGTCCATAAGGACAACTGGAGGTCAATATTATGTATGCTGCTGTTGTACGATCATTTGATTCAGGTCCCAAATACGAGTTCTTCGACACGCCCGAACCCTCCGCCAATCATGAGGTTCTGATTGACGTGCTTGCTTCCGGTTTACATCCGCGAGTCCGTTCTCAGGCTGATGGATCCCACTATACCAGTACGGATGAACTGCCGCTGATCCCCGGTATTGATGGGGTCGGACGTCTGCCGGATGGCCGGCTGGTCTATTTCGTGGCAACAGATTCGGCTCTGGGCGCTTTTGCCGACAAAGCAGTAATTGATCTGCGGCGCAGCGTACCCTTGCCGGCTCATGCCGATCCAGTGCTCATTGCTGCCGCAATGAATCCGGCGATGTCCTCCTGGGTGACACTCCGCCGCCGGGTTCAGGTTCAGCCCGGATTCAAGGTTCTGATTATGGGGGCTACAGGCAATTCCGGACAGATGGCAGTCCAGATTGCCAAGCTTCTCGGCGCAAGCCAGGTCATCGCTGCCGGACGTGACCAGGAACGCCTCCATTCACTTACGGCAATCGGTGCTGATGTAACCGTGTGTCTGGCTGGTGATCCAGAGGCAGTAGCCCGGCGCCTTGGCGAGGCCGCAGCCGAGGTTGACATTGTTATAGATTATCTGTGGGGCAAGCCTGCCGGGTTGGCCATGCTCCCGATTCTCACCCGGAGATCAGACCGCAGCCGGCTCTTGACCTGGATTCAAATCGGTTCTGTTGCAGGAGCGGATGCCGTTATACCTTCCGCAGCACTCCGTTCTGCCAACTTCCAGATCATCGGCAGTGGCCAGGGGTCTGTCACACCAGCCGGATATATGGCCGAATTTCCGGCATTAATAGATGCTATTGCTGACGGCAAACTAACAACGAACCCTGTAGTTTTTCCGCTGTCCAGTGTAGAGGACGTCTGGAATGCCCCTGCTGACAGCCAGCAGCGGATTGTATTCGTCCCGTCGGTGTAGAACTCCTATTCATCTGAGCGTATCCTTGTCCGGTTAACGTTCATCGGAACAGGAGGCTTAAGAGCATTGGCTATTTACTTGGTAGGGCACGGGGCGGATGATGAAGGATATCGCGGCGGCTGGAGCCAGAAAAAACAGACCTCCATGCGGAGATCTGTCCAGTGGATGTCCTATATGGACGGTTTACGCCGAACACATACGCCTTCACGAGATAATGCCTGCCTCCCAAATCGGCTCGGCATACAGATTCTTAAGCTTGCTGCTGCACTCTTTGCCTGTATCGTAGGAACGGTCGCCCAGCACCTGCTTGAAATGCTCCAGCGCGCGGGCGGCTTCTGCCGGCACCGTGCTGTTCAGCCAAGACGCCAGAGCGCGCAGCACCGTCCGTCCCTCCGCAAGTGCCTCCTCCCACAGGTCCCAGACACTTTCCGTCCGCACCTCGGAGTAGAGCGCCGAATGCCGCCACTCGCCGTGTTTTTCGTTCAGGTAATCGAGCTTCTCTTCCGCAGGGGACAGCTGCTGTGAAAACAGGCGGCGGGCCTTGCCCCGGAGCAGCGATTTCTTCCACCCCTTGGGGTCGTATAACCATTTATGCGCCAAAATCATGTCGAGGTAGGCCTCATGCCAGATTTCAGACGGAAGACGCCGGGACTCGGGATACCAGTCTGACGCCGTTTCACGAAGAATAGTGTGAATCGGGAAGGGCAGGCGGGAGCCCACGTTGATTTTTTTCCAGGCCGCATGCCGCCAGGTGTCCAGCTGTTTCAGGCGCTTCATGAACAGAGTGTCAAGGACAATCTCAAAACGCTGGTGATTGCGGTGCTTATAGCCCGCTTTCCAATTGATATAGGGATGAAGGTTGCGGTCCAGCAGATGGTGGGTAAGGAAGCCCAGAAAATATTGCTGCGCCTCCCTCAGCTCACCGGAAGGAAGGGCCAAAGCCCGCTGCCAGAAATCAATCAGTACAGGTCCGCAGTTCTCCGTATGCATAAGATCACCGAGGCGGATGGCCCGGGTATCCTTTTTCCAGGGAAGAAAGCTGTGGTACAGCAGGAAATCCGGCCCCTGGCAGCCCAGATGGTACAGCTCAGGACGGTTTTTCCTCTCCGCCAGAAAAGGGAAATCACGGCTGAATTCGTCCGCCAGCTGCTGCCCATACTCCAGATGCATCCAAATGTTCGGCATTCATTTCACCCCTCTTGATCGTAGTTACCCTCAGCATACAGGCTTCATGTTAAAAGAGATTGGATAATGCTCAAGCGGATTGTAATTCTCTTGATGAAGCAGGAAGGAAAGCCGGCGCAACCCGTACCGCTTCACCTATAGGGTACTCCTCACCCTGGTCAATTTCAAGAAGTACAGCAATCGGGAAGAAACTCCTGCTGCCGCTTCATGCTATAATCGAGCGGTAAACACTCAAATAAACGTAGAGGTGATCAGAGAATGGGATTCAAAGCAGGCCAGCTTTTTGTCAATTTGCCGGTAAATGATCTGCAGGCTTCGATTAACTTTTTTACCGCACTTGGTTTCGAATTCAATCTGCAGTATACCGATGAAAACGCCACATGTTTGATCATCAATGACAACACGTTTGCCATGCTGCTGACCAAAGAGTTCTTTAAGACCTTTGTCTCCAAGGAAATCACCGACACCTCCAGCCACACTGAGGTAATTATGGCTTTCTCCGCTTCCAGCAGAGCAGAGGTGGACGAGCTGGTACACAAGGCGCTGGCCGCAGGCGGCACGAAATATAATGACCCGGTCGACCACGGATTCATGTACAGCTGGAGCTTCCAGGATATCGACGGGCATCTGTGGGAAACCATGTACATGGAAGAAGGCACGGCGGAGAACGCATAAGCATAGAGAATATGTTGTCAAAAGATAGCAGGCCTCCTGAGACGGGAGGCCTGCTTTTTTGACGGCTTGCGTAGACTCCGGTATAACTGTGCAAGCTTACATCTTAAGCCGGATGGCGGCGCACATTCGGGAATATAGACAATGCACACGTTAAATATCCTTGAATTTCAAATTATGAAAACGCTATAATTGAAAATGATTACATAATTGAAGGAGTCTCCCTATGAAAAAAGGCAGAATGTTCTACAAGATATTTATCCCCATTCTGGTTCTCGGCATTGGTCTGGTCATCAGCTTTGGCAGTTATATTTACTTAACGACCATCCATTCGGTCATTGACAGGGTCGCGGACAGCAAAAAGAGCCTGATCACCCAGATCAAAAACACGCTGGAGCAAAAAATCAAAACGATTGAATATGCTTTCAATACTTACAGCACCACCAATTCCTTCCGTGAGGTCATCAAAAATCCGATCACAGAGCGGGACTTTGAGGCCTATCGCGATATTAATTCCCAACTTAACTATATTGCCTCCATGGGAATGGACGGCGTTGAATATTCGCTGATCAGTCTGGTGAAGGACTGGCAGATTTCTAATGGCCGACTGTCTTATTTAACGGAGGATGGCAAAAAGAAGCTGTCCGCAAGCTACATCGGCAACCAGAGCAAGTCCCTGTTCTGGATTAAGACGGATACCGGCATCCGTTTCGTCAATACGCTGCCCGTCTTCTCACAGAAGAAGCAGGCCATCGCTCTATCGGATATTTCGCTGCTGTCGCTGCAGCACACCCTGCAGACCGAAGAAAACACACCTGTATACCTGCTGAACCGGCAGGGGGATCTGCTCTATGAATCCGAATCCGCCCCGGGCTTGAGCGGGGCCCAGCTGAGCCGTATTACAGAGACCGCCGGCAGCGTGAGCCAGACGGGAAGTGTCGTGCTGGAGAAGGTGAAGCATCAGGAAGTTACGGCGATCTACGCCAAATCCTCCTATAATAACTGGATCTATGTTACGCTGCTCGACGAGCAGGAAATAGCGGATGCCCTCAAGACCACACGTTTCGGCTTGTTTTTGATGGTCTTGGTCATTACGCTCCTGATTGTGATCGTGGCCTATGTCATCGCTGTTTATTTCAACAAGCCGATCCAGAAAATCCAGCGGCGGCTCTCGGGCAGCACCCAGCCGGTGCTGAAGAATGAGATCGACTGGATTATCAGCTCCATCGACAACATCCTTCTGGAGAAGGAAAGCCTGGAGGATTTGCTGGAATCGGAGCTGCCGCAGCTGGAAACCCAATTCATTCTCAATCTGTTCCACAGCCGGATTACGGCGGAGGAGCTGGATCATAATATGTCCCGTTTCGGGTATTCCCTTGCCCAAGGGACGGTGTATGCAACGATGCTGATTCAGCTCGATAATTACGGGGAACGGCAGGCCAGCGACAAGGATCTGCTGCTCGTTGCCGTGAACAGGCTGGTGGAAGAGCTGATTCCGGATTCACGGCGGATGATCCCGATTCTGTTGAATGACCGGACGCAGGCCACGATTCTGATCTTTGAGGATGGCAGCGGGCCCGGAAGCCGCAAGCAGGTGCTGGAGGATGCGAAGCGGATTGTCACCACAGTCAGGGATATCCTGAAGCTGTCGGTCAGCGTTGGGATCAGCGATTTCTACGCTGATCTTACCTTCAGCAAAGAGGCCTGTGAGATGAGTAAGCAGGCGCTGCATCACCGGCTGAATCTGGGCAAGGAATCCATTATTTTTTATGAAGATATTTCCAGGGTAATCTCGGGTCCGGTGCTGCTGCATTATCCGGCGGAGCTGGAGTCACAGCTGTTCGATGCTATCCGGCTTGGAGATGAAGAGAAGGTGTCGCGTGCGCTCTATCCGCTGCTAGGCGAAATCATGAAGCACAGCAAGAACCCGCTTAATTTCGAGGTAATGCTGATCCGCTTCGTGAACAATCTGATCCAACTGGAGCAGCTGATCGGCGTGGAGGTATTGTTGACTGAGGATAATTATGCGCTGTATCACCGCCTGCTGGATATCCGCAACCCGGAGGAAATTGAGCGAATCCTTGTGAAGGAAGTCATTCAGCCGATGGTTGCCGCTATGAAGGAGAAGACCACCCGCCAGTTCCGCGGCCTGTCCGACCAGATTGCGAACATCGTACGCACTGAATATGATCAGGATCTGTCACTGGAGCTGATCGGTGAGCGCCTGCATTACAGCCCGAACTACTTAAGCAGTATCTTCAAGAAGGAGTTCGGCATGACCTTCAGTGAATATGTAATGGGCTATCGGCTGCAAATGGCGAAAAAATGGCTGGTGGAGACCGAGATGACGATCAAGGAAATTGCAGAGCGGCTTCAGTACCATAACCCGCAGAATTTCATCCGCTCCTTCCGCAAGAAGGAGCATGTCACACCGGGTGCTTACCGGGCCTTGAGGCAGGACAAGTGAAGCAGGATTAGCGGCACCAATCATAAGATTAAAAAAACAGCCAGCTGCCATTTACGGAAGCTGGCTGTTTTGGTGCCGCTGCTGCTGAAGAATGCGGTTGCTGGTTGTTCAGCCCTTGACTGCCCCCAGGAGGGCTCCTTTGGTGAAATGCTTTTGCACAAACGGATAAGCGATCAGCATCGGGACAGTAGCGACGACAATAACGGCCATCTTGATCGTCTGGGCCGGCGGGATGACATCGACCGATGTGCCTTCGGCCTGCATCCCGCTGGAGACGATGACGATCTGGCGCAGCAGCACTTGGATCGGCCATTTCGTGGAATCCGTGATGTACAGGATAGCGGTCATATAAGTGTTCCAGTAAGCGACGCCGTAGAACAGGGACAAAGTAGCGATGGAAGGCAGTGCCAGCGGCAGCATGATTTTGAGGAAGACGCCAAAGTCATTGGACCCGTCAATTTTGGCCGATTCCTCCAAACCCTCTGGAAGGGCCTGAAAGAAATTGCGCATGATGATCAGGTTGAAGGCGTTGATGGCGACCGGAAAGACCAGCGACCAGTAGGAGTCGATCAGCCCAAAGGCTTTGACCACCAGAAATGTAGGGATCATTCCCCCGCTGAACAGCATGGAGAACACGACAATAAAATTGATGATATCGCGGCCTGCCAGATATTTTCGGGACAGTCCGTAGGCCATCAGGGCGGTCAGGATCATGCTTACCGCAGTACCGGCAAGGGTGACGCCGATGGATATGCCGAGGCCCCTAAAGATGGTGGGTGTAGACAGGATATAACGGTAGGCATCCAGGGAGAAGGTGGTCGGGAACAGAATGAATTTTTTCTCCACAACTTCCTGGGTAGAGGCAAAGGAGCTGGCAAACACGTTGACAAAAGGTAAAAGACAGATGAGGGCAATGAGTGCCAGCAGGGTGGTGTTGACTATGGTGAACAGCTTGCTGCCCATAGTTTCTTTTTTTAATGAAGATTGTGCCATGCGGTTATCCTCCTTGTTATCGTATCAATGACACTGTATCAGGGGGTCTTCATTCCGTATATAATCATTAGCTTTGGCTTTGTCCGGGGCCGAAGAAGCAGGCGGAATCCGGCATAATCCTTATGTGCGATCGGTATCCCTGCATGGGGTGGGCTTTAGGAAAACCGCATAACGGCGCGGCTCCGTGGCTTAGAGTAACTGATGATTATTTACGTAACAGGCAAAGGACCGTAATCTGGGAAGCGTTACAGAAATGCGATCAAGGAGGACGGTAGGGTGGAAGAAGCAAATGTCACCACGATGAAGATGAAAGTGACACCGGAAAGGAAGAAGCGGACGGGACGCAGCCTGCTGGGTCTAAAAAGAAACAAGTTGCTGTATTTAATGATACTTCCGGGATTTTTGTATTTTGTAATTTTTAAGTACCTGCCTATGGGCGGGCTGATCATCGCTTTTCAGGATTACCAGCCTTTCCTCGGGATCACGGGCAGTCCCTGGGTCGGACTCAAGCATTTTATTAGGCTGTTTACAGAGCCCACCTTTTTTATGCTGCTGAAGAATACGCTGATTCTGTTTGCGCTGAATATCGTGATTTTTTTTCCGCTGCCGATTATTCTGGCGCTGATGCTTAATGAGGTCAGGCACAAGATGTTCAAAAATGTGGTCCAGACGATCATCTATATTCCCCACTTTCTCTCATGGGTCATCATTGTTTCCATTACTTATGTATTCATGAATGTGGACGGCGGGGTATTGAATGAGATCATTGCCGCCATGGGCGGACACAAAATCAGCTTCCTGACCTCTCCCGAATGGCTGCGCACCGTGTATATCGGCCAGATTATCTGGAAAGAGCTGGGCTGGTCCACGATTATTTATCTTGCGGCTATTACCGTCGTAGATACACAGCTGTACGAGGCTGCAGAAATGGACGGCGCGGCACGGCTGCGCAAAACCTGGCATGTTACCCTGCCGGCGATCCGTCCGGTTATCATTACTCTGCTGATTCTGAAAATCGGACATACCCTGGATCTGGGCTTCGAGCATATGTATCTGCTGATCAACTCCCTGAACCGGGAGGTCGGGGAAATCTTCGATACCTATATCTATACAGCCGGGCTCAAGAACGGCCAGCTCAGCTTCAGTACGACGGTTGGTTTGTTCAAAGGGGTTGTGGGTCTGATCCTCGTTATGCTGTCGAACAAACTGGCGAAGAAAATCGGGGAAGACGGAGTCTATTAAGCAGAGCCGCACTTGTGAATTCGTACCCACGCCAATGGCGGGGTAGAAGATATAGCAATGCCAATTCGCAATCAAAGGGGTAATGTTCATGAATCGCAATTACAAAAAACTGGCTGCTCTAATGCTGTGCAGCGGGCTGCTGCTTACGGCTTGCGGCGGAAACGCCAACAACAACAGCAAGGCCGGGTCAGAAAATGCGGCAGCCAGCGCTGGAGCAAACGGAGGAACGCAGGCCAAAACGAAGATTTCCTGGCTCAACGTTCTGCATACCGCTTCACCGCCAACCGATACCGTGCTGAACAAAATTGAAGAATTCACCAACGCGGACATCGAGTTTTCCTGGATTCCCGATGCTTCCAAGGAAGAGCGGATCAACACCTCGCTGGCCTCCGATTCCCTTGCAGATATCGTAACCCTGACGATTCTCGACAACTCTTCGGTCCGCAACGCATTGAAATCCGGCATGTTCTGGGAGGTAAGCCCTTATCTCGACGAATTCCCGAACCTGGCAGCGATTTCCCGGGATACCCGCACTTCAGCCTCGATTGAAGGCAAGCTGTACGGTGTGCCGTTCCAGAAGTCCAAGGCCAGAAACGGAGTTATTATCCGCAAGGACTGGCTGGATAAGCTGGGGCTTGCCGTTCCCAAAACAACCGCCGAGCTGAAGGAAGTTGCGAAAGCGTTTACCGAACAGGACCCGGACGGCAACGGCAAAAAGGATACCACCGGATTCATGGACCGCAGCGACCTGGTGTTCGGGGCGTTCAAAACGCTCGGCTCCTATTTCGGAACCCCGAACAACTGGGGGGTGGACGATGCCGGTGTAATGACGCCCGAATTTGCAACGGAGGGCTACATCCAGACGATGGACTATATGAAAGCCTTGTATGACGGCGGCTACATTAACCAGGACTTTGCAGTGACGGCTAAAAACGATCAGCAGCAGAATTTCGCACAGGGAAAAGCCGGCATTTATGTAGGCGCGCTCTTTGACAGTAAAAACCTGCTGAACTTGGCCAAAGGCGTACAGGACGGCATGGAACTGGTGATGGTCAATGATATCACTTCCACCGGCAAACCTGAAGACCGGGCCATCTGGTCATCGAGCAATGGTATCGGCGGCCTGCTGTCCTTCCCGAAATCGGAGGTCAAGGATGAGGCCGAACTGAAGCGGCTCCTGAAATTTGTCAACGACCTGATGAGTGATGAAGTGTACGCTCTGATGACATATGGTATCGAAGGCGTGCATTATACAGCAGATGCGAACCTCGCGGTAACCATCAAGGATACCGATCTGTGGCAGCAGGAGGTACAGCCGTTTGCGGCTTCCCGTCCGAATGAGACCGGCTACAAGATCCATGATGCCGACCCGCTGAAGGTGGAGGCCGAACGGCTGATCCAGGAGAATGCGGAATACGGGGTATTGAACCCGGCCTTTTCGCTTGAATCCGAAACCAATACTGCACAGGGCTCTGAACTGCAGAAGATTATCACTGACGCAACCTATAAATACATTCTCGGCAAAATAGGTCTGGATGAATTCAAAGGCGAAATTGATAAATGGAAGAAATCCGGCGGCAGCAAAATCATATCCGAATACGAGGCTGCCTACAAAGCGGTAAATCCGTAAGTGGCGCGAAATTAATCCATGCCCCTTGGTGCTTCATATCCTGTTGGATTCATAAGAGCAGCGATTCTCCCTTACTTGGAGAGTCGCTGCTCTTTGTTTTTGCCTTTTCTTCACGGGACAGCCTTCGCAGGTGCTGCTTCGGTAATGTCGTGGCAAGTGAATTTCCTTTATAAACAAAAGGAGGGAATTTAAGGGTTTATGCAGAATGTATTAAACTTACATATAAGGGGATTGGGACATTAAAAAGCTAAGTTTGGTTATGGGAATGATAAAATCGCAATGAAAAAGAGAGGAGAGATATTTTGATTAAGCGGTCTTTTTATTATCTGTGGGGGTCTCAGACGATCTCGAATATAGCAGATATTATCTACATTTTGAGTATAACGGTCTTGGTATTCAGCTCAAGCAATTCTCTAATGCAGACCACTTTAATTCCGTTGTTCCGATTGTCCGCCCAAGTGGTTAGCGGGCTGGTTGCACCTATAATTCTCGGCCGGTTCCGGCTCACGCGGATTTTGCTGTTCTCCCAACTTGGGCAGTTTGTCATTTTTACCCTGCTGCTGCTTTACTTGTGGAACGTGCCTGGACAAAGGTCGTTTCTGTTCATTTTTGTGCTGGTGTTTGGCATGTCATTTCTGGATGGCTGGACCAACCCGGCGCGAAATGCGCTTGTTCCCCGCTTGGCCACCGGTGAGGGACTCATGCGCGCGAATGGCTTGATGGCGGTCAGTGATCAAGTAGTTAGATGTGCAGGCTGGGCGCTCAGCGGGATTATTGTAGCCTGGCTCGGTACATTGAATACTCTTGTGATCGCATCCTGCTGCTATTTGGTGGCTGCAACTGTCACCTCATTCATTCGTGATCCGCTGGATCATCAGGAATCAGGCTCTGAAGCTCCAGCATCCGATACCCGTCCGGCAGCAGCCGAATCCAAAGGAGGTTATTGGAAAGAACTTGGGGAGGGGTGGAGGATTATTTGGCATAACCGCCGCATTCGTTCCCTGATGATCGTGGACAGCATAGACACCATTGGGGGAACCTCCTGGCTCGGTGTATTTATTCTGGCGTATGTGACTCAGGTGCTGCATAAGGATGCTAGCTGGTGGGGGTTTATGAATGCCTCCTTTTTTTCCGGTACGATTCTAGGCGGGGTGCTTGTTGTCGGCTTGGTTAAACGGCTGCAAAAGAACAGCTTTTTGTACATGCTTGGAGCATTGTTTGTGTATGTGCTGATTACCGTAGTATTTGCTCTCAATACGATCCCGGCTGCTGCGCTTGTTCTTTTTGCCGTCTCAGGTTTACCGGTGCAAATGGCCGGAATTATTCGCCGTACCTTGCTGCAGACAAGCGCTCCGGCTGCTCAGCTGCCCAAAGTGATGGCGGGAATTGACGTGCTCACGAACCTTGCCTTTGGCTTATCTTTGTTGTTCTTGGGATGGTATGCAGACCGCTTTGGAATGGTACAAGTGTATCTGCTGGCTGCGGCTATGACGACAATTGCTGTCTTAATCGGGTGTTTCTATCGGAGGGAGTTTCAGGAAAGGGAGCAAGCCGGCCATCCAACTGTCACGGACGAAGGAATAAGCAGCTGAGGCATACAGCGAATCTGTCATATGGAAAAAAATCATCAAGAATTTTGTCCTCATTCCGAAGGCTGGAGCGACTTTTAGGTAGGATTGGTATACCAAGTACGTTATACTGAAACCAAAAGTTCATTCATTCTTAGGGGAGGTACATACATGAATTACTCTTTTTCCAACCGTATCGCGGCACTGCAGCCGTCAATTATCCGAGAAATTTTAAAAGCCACATCGGGTCAGGATGTTATCCCGTTTTCTGCGGGCAATCCGGCCCCCGAGACCTTTCCTATTGAAGCTATCCGGTCGTTTACGAGAGACATTCTCGAACAAGACCCGGTAACAGCGCTGCAGTACGGGATAACAGAGGGATATTCCCCCCTCCGTCAAGCGCTGACTTATCATTTAAAATCAGGATTCAATACGGGAAAAGATTCAGACAGCCTGTTCATCGTATCAGGTGCCCAACAGGGAATAGAACTGGCTTGCAAAGTATTCTGCAACGAAGGCGACACGATTATTTGTGAGAGTCCCAGCTTTATTGGTTCGCTTAATTCATTCCGCTCTTCCGGTGCAAGGCTGGTTGGCATCCCAATGGAACCGGATGGGATCAATCTTGACAGGCTGGAGCATGCCCTTAAGACAGAGCCCAATGTAAAGCTGCTGTATTTGATTCCAAGCTTCCAGAATCCGACGGGAATCACAACAAGCCTGGAGAAACGGAAAGCGATTTATACGCTGGCTAAAAAGTATGGTGTTGTCATTCTTGAAGACAATCCTTACGGAGAGCTGCGTTTCAGCGGGGAAGATGTGCCGACGATCAAATCTCTGGATGATGAAGGGCTGGTTATCTATGTGGGGTCGTTCTCCAAAATTTTGTCCGCCGGCCTTCGTGTGGGATTTGTTCTCGCCCCGGATGAAATCATTCAGAAAATGGTAGTTGCCAAGCAAGGGGAAGATGTGCACACGGCAATGCTGCCGCAAATTCTGGCGTACAAGTTCATGAAGGAATACGATTATGCGGGCCATGTCGAGCGGATACGAGAGGTTTACCTCAGAAAATGCACGCTGATGACGGACAGCATGGAGCAATATACGGATGGTTCAATGGCATTTACCCGGCCCGATGGGGGATTGTTTCTATGGTGTGAACTGCCTGCGAGTATAACGATGCTGGATTATTGTAAAATGGCAGCGGCAAAGGGGGTTGCCGTCGTTCCGGGAACAGCGTTCCTTGTTGATCCGAATGAGCCCTGCAACGCAATAAGACTGAATTTCTCTACGCCTTCTGATGAACAAATCGTGAAGGGGATTCAAATTTTGGGCCAGATCTAATGGAATTAGCCGCAGCGGTTTCAATTTTCTGGTTCCAATTAGTTAGAATTTGTGATATTATTTATGCGAACTTACGTTCTTAAGATCAATCCCCGAAGAAGGGTGGACCTTACAGTGACAGAACGGTTTGCAGAGATTGACGGCGTTATCGCCTTTATTCACCAGCATATGTATGATCATCTTCCGCTGGAGCGCCTGGCCCGCTACGCCGGTTACAGTCCTTATCATTTTGCCCGCATGTTCAAAGAACGGACCGGACTTTCACCGCTGTACTATGTTTCCTCCCACCGCCTGCAGCGGGCAAAGGACATGCTGCTGCGCACAGGTCTTACTGTCCGCGATATTTCGCTGGAGATCGGGCAGCAGAGCCTCGGGACCTTCACGTCCCGTTTTGCCGCCAGGGTCGGGATGTCTCCGGCAGAGTTCCGCAATTCAGTCCAGTATGCCGGAGATCAGATGAGCTCGCTGAGGAAGCTGCAGGACTGGCGGTCTTCTTATCCCATCAGCAGGCTGCCTTCTTCCGTACACGGGACGGTTTCCGCTGAGGTTCCTTTTGACGGGGTTATTCTAATTAGCCTCTTCGCCAAACCGATACCCGAGGGACTGCCCCTGTACGGTACTCTACTCTCCTCTCTGGGGCATTTTCACTTCGATTATGTTGCACCCGGGACTTATTACCTGCTTGCCACCTCGATTTCCTGGGGAACGCGGACGCTGGATTTCCTGCTTTCGCATGCCACATTGCGTACCCGATCAAAGGCTCCGATCCATGTCGGGCCGGGTTCTCTGGTGCCGCATCAGCAGGTGACTCTGCATCCCCCAAGACTGGACGACCCGCCAATTCTCATATCACTGCCGCTGCTCATGAACCGTTTCCTGAACCGGATTGCGGTTAGATAGCCGAACGGCCTCCCCTTGTTAACATTTTCGCAACAGATTCTTTACGGTCCGCATACAAAAGTGAACAGAACATTTAATATCCAGCTTCTACAATGAGTGTGTTAGTAAAATATACCTATTGTATTTTGATGCTTGATATTGAAGGGATGATTCGCTTGAAGGGAAACCCGCTGCACTTTTCTATGAAATGGAAGCTGATTTTAAGCTTTTTGGTCATTGCGCTTATTTTTCTGGGCGTGGCTGTGTACCAAGGGAATAAGATCGGCCAAGTGGAGCTTTCTATGAAAAAGCAAAAAACGGAGATGGAGAAGAGGATCACCGTCTCAACGGTTACTCAGCTGCTGCAGGAACTGAACCGTGCTGAAACGGCACTTGCCGAAGCCAATGATCCGGAACTGGCGGCCCCGCTGGAGGACAAGCAGCAGGAGCTTGCCCGGGAAATGGCCAAAATCCATTTTGAGGCCGAAACTTCTGCACTCAAAACCCTGGAGCTGCTGCGGACCCAGATTGGAGAATACAACGGGTTCGTTGATCAACTGGTTCAGACCCTGGGAGACGAGAGTCTCGATCCATTAACGGTACTGGAACGGACAGATGATTTACATACGAAGGCATTGGCACTGAGCCAATCCATGCTGGAGACGAACGGCAAGCTGTATGCGGCAGCGGCGGATAATGCCGAGCGGGCGCAGAATTATTCTTTTCTTTTGCTGGACCACACCGTTTCCGTTGTCATCTATGCGGCAGGGGGAGTATTCCTGTTCATGCTGCTGCTCGGGTGGCTGCTGATTCGCTCTTTTGTGTCACCGGTCGGTAAGCTGCAGGCAGCCTTGCAGGAGATCGCCGAAGGAGATTTGCGGCAGCAGATCAACTCCCCCTATAACGATGAGCTTGGCCGCCTGAGCCACCATTTCGACCATATGGTGCGCCGTGTGCGCGGCATGCTGCAGCAGACCTTAAGCGCGGCCTCTTCACTGGCGGATTATTCGCATTCATTTCAGCAATCCTCGACCATTACCGCCCATACCAATCAGGATATTCTTCGCACCATCCAGGAGATTTCCGCGGGGGCGGAGCAGCAGGCGGTGCAGTCAGAACAGAGTACGGTGCTGCTGCAGGAACTGGAGCGCGGGGTTCAGGAGATTACCGATTATACGGATATGATGCTCTCAACGAGTGAAACGGCCAATCAGAATACACGCAAAGGCGCAGACACGGTCACCGCGCTCCGGGAAATTTCCCGGCATTCCCGGGATTCCATCACGAAGGTGTATGAGGCGCTGGAAACGCTCGTTCAGCAGTCCGGCGATATTTCGCGCATCACTAATTCCATTACGGAAATTTCCAAGCAGACGAATATTCTATCCCTGAACGCCGCCATTGAAGCTGCGCGGGCGGGAGCTTCCGGCAAAGGCTTCGCCGTCATTGCGGACGAGGTCCGGCATTTGTCTGTGCAGACGAATGATTCCTCCAACCACATCAGCCGGATCATCAGCGGGCTGCAGGACAGCATGACGGAATTTCAGAAGTATATGCTGGAGACGAAAAAAAGCCTGGAGGCGCAGGACCACCAGGTGGCAGAGACTCTTGCCTCCTTCGAGGCCATTGACGAATCGATTACCGGGATCAGCCGCCAGATCGGGCAAATTCACCAGAAGGTGGAGCAGACCCGGACCATCAATTCCCGGCTGGCTGAATCTGTGCATTCTGTAGCCGCTGTAGCCGAGCAGACGGCAGCGGGCGTGGAAGAGGTCAACGCTTCCAGCACCCAGCAGGATCAGGCGATCAGTGATATCGCCCGGCAGGCAGTGGAGATCAATGAAATTTCGCAGCAGCTGTTCCGGGAAATTAATGTGTTCCAAATCGCAGAAGAGACCGGAGCGGATGCCCCGGCCGGTCAACTGCTTATGATGGAAGAAACCAGAGCGGAGAATGAGGATACAAGTCCGCTACTCGCGATCGCGGAGTGAAGCATCCAGCTCCGTTCCAGTTCCCCTGCCAGCTCCGGGAACCACTCGCCAGCTTCAGAAACTGAAAGCCCGCCCCGCGGGCTTTTGTTGTATCCACGTGCCAAGATTCTTCGATGCCAAACGGCGGCATCTCTTGGTCCGCGGTTTCGCTTATAACAACTGCCTCCCGGCCAGCCGCCGCTCCGTCATATTTCCGCGTTACGCCGCCATCCGCAGCGCCGTCATTCCGCCAGCCGTCATGCTGGTGCCGGAGCTTCCCCCGCCAAAACCCAGCATCTGCACAGGGCCGCTGCTGACCGCCATCGTCATCTCTGCCGCGGTCTCCTGGCGGAGCAGCTCCAGCATGACGGGTAGCTGGCCTTTTTCATAGGACTCTGCCAGCGCCTGGAGCAGAATCCGGAAGTCCAGGTCCTGCGGCTCCGCAGGGCCTTCATCCTCCGCGAGTTCTTTGCGGACGGGGCCGAGCGCCTGGCGCGCCCGGTGCAGCGCCGCCTTGACGGCGCCTTCGGTGGTTCCAAGAATTGCTGCCGTTTCACCTGCCGGGTAATCAAGCACATCGCGCATCACAAAAACCGTTCTTTGTAGCGGCGATAAATGCCGGATCAGCGCCTGAAAAGCCAGCTCGATCTCAGAGCGTCCGCTCTCCGGTGCTTGACCGGGCTTCTGGCCTTGAACTAGCGCCGCCACAGCTTGCGTGTGTTCCAGCACACGTCCAAGCGAGGTTTTGCGCCGCATGGCATCAATCCAGGTGTTTTTGGCAATCCGCAGCAGCAGTGCTTCGGGATTCGGGTTGTCTGTGAATTTTTGGTAAGCAAGTGTTTTGGTCCAAGTGTCCTGGGCCAAGTCCTCAGCTTCAACGCGGGAGCGGGTCAGCGACAGGCAATACCTGTACAGAGCCTCGCGAAGCGGCAGGAGGCTTTGTTCATCCATTAATACGGCGGTGCTGTATGGTTCAAGGATCGACACTTGCGATCATCTCCTTTTTGTTCATTCTGGGTTTTCTGTTGCTTCTATTATATAAACGATCTGCACAATGTAAAAGATACGCTGTCTTTACAGTTATTTTGCCGGAATCTCTGCCGTATCCTTTGCAGGGCTTCATCCGTTTACAGGGTATCAACCAAAGCTATTCAAGGAGGCATGAACATGAGCGTAATTCCTTATGTCATTGAACAAACAAGCAGGGGTGAGCGTTCCTACGATATTTATTCCCGGCTGCTGAAGGACCGGATTGTGTTCGTAGGTGCGGCCATCGACGACCAACTCGCGAACAGCATTATTGCCCAGCTGCTGTTCCTGGCGGCAGATGAACCGGATAAGGATATCCAGATGTATATTAACAGCCCGGGAGGTTCGACTACCGCAGGCTTCGGTATTTATGATACGATGCAGGTAATCAAACCGCAGGTCAGTACAATTTGCACCGGCTTTGCGGCTTCCTTTGCTTCCCTTCTGCTGCTGGCCGGAGCCACCGGCAAACGGTACGCGCTGCCCAACAGCGAAATTATGATTCATCAGCCCCATGGGGGAGCTCAGGGCCAGGCCAGCGACATTGCTATCAGCGCACGCCGTATCCTGCAGATTAGGGAAAAGGTTGTGCAGATTAGCGCGGAGCGCACTGGACAGCCGGCGGAGAAGGTAGCGAAGGATATGGACCGGGATTATTTCATGTCGGCCCAGGAGGCGCTGGAATACGGGATTATTGACAAGGTCATTACCAAACTGTAGAGGAGCGGATTCTAAATGCTGGAAGCTTTGAAAGGCCAAGAGGTCAGTGTGAATTTTCTGGATGGTTCAAGTGTAAGAGGCGGCGTTCTGGAGGAAATCGATGACCGGTTTGTCAAATATCGTACCGAATATCAGGTGCTATACATCCCCATTACCTCGATCCGCGCTGTGGCTGTGGAGACGAAAGAGCGCGAGCGTCCGCGGGTCGGATTCGGGCAATAGCAAGGAGAGGAAAACCATCCAATATTTAAAATCTTTTATTGATGATGAGATTTGGTATTTCGAAATTGACGGGCAGCAGACTGCTTACCGGCAGATAGTTGCCCGGCAAGGGGGGGCTTGCCGGGTGTCCGGCAGCCCGGATTTTTACTTAACGGACCAGTCCGTTGAGTGGATGGAGGGAGATGTGCCGATCGAATCTGCGGAATTTGAGACGGTTTGGACCAAGGCCATGGCACCCTACCAGGAGGAATGGAACCGGACCAGGCAGAGGTATCCTGAAGGCATGCGAGTGGCTGGTGCTATTATGTTTTTTTCGATCCACGGCATTCATATCGCCTTATCTGACGGAGGTTATGCGGTGACAGCGTATGAGCCGGTCCGTTCCCGTGTGGATCACAGCTATCTGTACCCGCACTATCTTATTGAGGGCACAGTACAAGGAGTGGACGGCGTTAACTGTTGGCTGGTTCTGGGCAATTGCACCATGAGTGGCGGTACAGACGGCAAAGAAACTATTCTGCAATTTTAACCTTTTATCATCCAAGTGATTTTTCAAGGCTATTCCCCGTTGTCCAGGAACGGAAGGAATGGTCTTTTTTTTGTTGCATAGGAAAATATGATTACTTCCGCTTGTGGATCTTCTCATTCCAACTAGCGCTTGCTCACCGGCTTCTTCGCAGGACACTAGTTGGAAAAAGGGAGCTTATTTTTCCGAAAATTCAAAAATTCTGAGATTTAAGTGGAATAAGAAAACTTAATTGGGCCATATTCCCTTGGTAGGAGTGAAAGGAGCTGAATTAGTGTCCCTTTTTCCACTTCATCTGTCGAACACAAGATGCTCTAGCAAATTAGTTAACCTTTTTCCACTTTGAGTTGCCGCAGGAATCATGGGGAGTCGTTCTCCAGGTAACGCTAGACTGAAATCCATAACGGCTGCACCCCGTGGGGACGGCACGGCCGTTTTGTTCGCTGCCTGGGTAAAAAACTTTTTTTCGGCATTGTTATTGAGAATGGTTATCAATATACTTGATATATTATACAAAGCTCAACAGGGGGGAAGTCAGCGATGAAAAAAACGGCAATACCGGCCACAGGCAACAGGCATCTTCGGGGCTGGGACAGGCTCTCCTTCAGGCTTTTGTCGGTTCAGACGGTAAAAGACAACGGGGTAGTGCAGCTTCCGCAGCAATTGGTCTTCTCTTATGCCCTGATCGTGGTGGCTGGCGGTGCAGTGGAACTTATGGTCGATCAACAACAGTTTGAAATGACGGCTGCTTCAGCGGTGTTATGCCTGCCTGGACAGACCTTTGGGACCGCCCGGCCGGCCTGGGGTGTGGAGATGTTTGTTTTTTATTTCGAAGTATTTGAACACGGCGGGACGGAAGACACCGGCATTTCACCCGTGAGAGACTTTCCGCTGTTTCCGCAGAAAAATCTTGTGCTGAATAATATGAAGCAGGTTCTTTCTATTGGAAGTGAGGTATCCCGCAAGGATCAGGCTTGTGGCCGCAATCTAAGCTTCCGCACACAAATCGATTTTCAGGAGCTGCTGTATCAGCTTCAAAATAACAGCGGCCAGCGTTCCAGGGATGTCCATTCTGCGCTGGAGCAGGCCAAGCAGTACATAGAGGCGCATTACACCGAACCGCTGACTGTGGAGCAGCTTGCCCAGACAGCAGAATTTAGCCCTAAATACTTTATAGACCTGTACAAGAAGAAGTATGGCAAAAGCGCATTGGAATACGCCGCAGAACTGAGGCTGCAGCAGGCCAAGCGAATGATGGCCTACAGCGGTGTCCGGCTGCGTGAGATCGCCCATCAGGTAGGGTATGCGGATGAATTCTATTTCAGCCGCAAATTCAAAAAGATGATAGGCGTTCCTCCGGCAGTCTATATGAAGAGCCGCCGCCGCAAGCTGGCAGCCTACACGCCGGCGCTGCTTGGACAGCTGCTGCCGCTGAATATTGTCCCTTATGCGGCGGCGCTGCACCCGAAGTGGACGGAGTACTATTACCGGAATTACCGTGCAGATATTCCGGTGCATATCAGTGCGTACCGCAGTAACCGCGATTGGCAGGCCAATCTGGCGCTGCTGCGGCAAAGCTCTGCCGATCTGATCCTGGCAGCCGGTGAGCTGCATACGGAGGAAAGGGCTGAACTGGAACGCATGGCTCCAGTCTATTATCCGCCTGCAGATATGGAGGATTGGCGCGCACAGCTGCTGCATCTGGCCCGGTATCTGGGCGAGAGCTGGCAGGCGGGACAGTGGCTGGCTGCCTATGACTGGGAGGTGCGCACCGCCAAGGATCAGCTGCAGAGGCGGCTGGGCGGTGATTCGGTGGTTGTAATCCGAATGCTGGGCAGCAGGCTGTATCTGCACTGCAACCATGGAATGGCAGGGATGCTCTACCGTGAGCTGGAGCTGCGCCCTGCTTATGAGAGTGGAACAGTGCTCTACGATGTGCCGGTTACGCCGGCAGAGCTAGCGTATGTGCCGGCAGATCATCTCCTGATGCTGATCCGCCGGGATAGCGACACCCTGGGCGAGTGGAGCAGGCTGCAGAATGATCCGCAGTGGCTGAAGCTGCCCGCCGTGCAAAGGCATCGAGTCCATTTGCTGAATTCAGATCCCTGGCGTGAGAACTCTGCTTATGCCCAGCTGCGGATGCTGCGGCAGACGCTTCAGCTGTTCCCGGTGAATCGTCCATAGTTGTTCGGTATTTTGTCCATGGTGAAATAACAAGCCCTTCGCTATAATCGAAAATGATAATCATTATCAATTGAATTGGCGAAAGGGGATCATACAAAAGATGAAAAGATCATTTTGGATAGCGGGGCTTGTAGTCTTGTTTGTATTAGTGTTAACGGCGTGTGGAGGAAATGACAGAAATAGCCAGACCGCGAAAAGTGCGGCGACAGGCGGGGCAGCGGCAAATGCGTCAACTACTGGAACAGCCGAAGCAGCACAGGAGCCCTCATCATCTCCGGCGGCTGCGGAAAGCGGTACGCGCACGATTGAATACTTGGGCGAACAATATACAGTACCGGCAAAAGCTGAACGGATTGTAATCACGGGGTCCATGGAAGCTATGGAAGACGCACTGGTGCTGGATGTGCATCCGGTGGGTGCCATTACATTCGGCGGGGCTTTCCCGGAACGGTTCGCCGCGATTACGGACAAGGCCGAATCGATTGGGGAGAAAACCGAACCGAACTTCGAAACCATTCTCAAGCTGAAGCCGGATGTAATTCTCGGTACGACGAAATTCAAGCCTGAAGTGGTAGAGCAGCTGAAGAAAATCGCTCCGCTCGTTCAAGTCTCGCATATCGCCAGCAATTGGGAAGCTAACTTGAATCTGCTCGCGGAACTTACAGGCAAGCAGGAGCAAGCCCAAGCGGCAATTGCCGGATATCAGGCCGATCTCGACAGCGCCAAGGCGCAGCTGGGAGACAAGCTGAAGGATAAAAAGGTAGTGGCCCTGCGCATTCGGGCAGGCCAAGTCTTTATTTTCCCGGCAGCAGTATTCGTTAATCCGATTCTGTACAATGATTTGGGACTGACAGTCCCGGCAGAGGTTGAAGCGGCCAAAGCGCAGGAAGCGATCTCGGTGGAGCAGCTGGCGGCAATGAATCCGGATATTCTGTTCCTGCAGTTCGCTGCGGATGAAAATGCTGAGACCGCTACAGCGCTGGAGGAACTGCAGAATAACCCGATTATTCAAAAAATCAATGCGATGAAAAATGATAAAACCTTCGTAAATGTGATCGATCCATTGGCTGAAGGCGGACCCGCATGGAGCCGTGTGCAATTCCTGAAGGCTGCCGTAGAACAGCTTAACAAATAATCCAAGTTTGCATAAAAGAGTGAGATGACATGAAATGGACTGCCGGAGCCAAGACCTTCTCCCTGCTGATGGCGGGAGCTATGCTTATCTTATTTATCAGTCTGCTGTCATTGCTGTATGGCACCAAATCCATCAGCTATGAGACGGTTTGGAATGCGCTGTTTCACCCGGACCCCGATAATATTGATCACCTGATCATACGCACCTCCCGGATACCCCGGGCACTGGGCGCGCTGCTGATTGGCGCTTTCCTGGCTGTGTCAGGAGCGCTTATGCAGGGAATGACACGGAATTATCTGGCGTCTCCTTCGATTATGGGCATCAGCGACGGATCGGTGTTTGCCGTTACGTTATGCATGGTGTTCCTGCCCGGAGCCTCTTCCTTGTCCTTGATCCTGTATTCCCTGGCCGGTTCGGCGCTGGGAGCGGTTCTTGTCTTCGGCACGGCCAAACTGCTGCCCGGCGGGGCTTCGCCTCTGACATTGGCCGTCCTGGGAACGATCATTGGCACATTTCTCGGCGGGGTTTCCCAAGCACTTGCCACCTATTTTCAGGTGTCGCAGAATATCAGCTTCTGGTACAATGCCCGCCTGCATACGATGGACCCGGATCTAATTAAGCTGGCACTTCCCTTTGCTGCTGTAGGGCTAATGCTCGCGCTGCTGATGGGCCGTCCCGTGACCATGCTTTCACTTGGAGATGAAACGGCATCAGGTCTGGGACTGAAAGTGAATGCTATCAAAGGGCTGACCATGCTCAGTGTGGTGATTTTAACAGGTATTTCGGTAGCAATAGCCGGTAAAATTGCTTTTATCGGCCTGATTATCCCGCATATCACCCGCTATCTCGTAGGACAGGATTACCGCAAAATCATTCCTTTTTCCGCCGTGTTTGGCGCATTGTTCCTGGCTCTGTGCGATCTGATCAGCCGGTTCATGAACTTTCCGTTCGAAACGCCGATCGGGGTTGTAACCGCACTGTTTGGCGTGCCCTTTTTCCTGTATTTAATCAAGACCAGAGGGGGCGGGTCACGTGAATAAGCGCAGGTTACCGCCGGCGTCGAAGAGTAGGACCTTCTGGATGTTGTTTGTGCTGGTTGGTGCCCTGACGCTGTGCGGCATGTACCTCAGTCTCACAAACGGCACGTTTGATATTTCGTCCGCAGATGTCGTCCGCACACTGCTGCGGATTCATCCGAACGCGGATCACGATCTGGTGATCTTTGATTTCCGCCTGCCCCGCATTATCCTAGGCGCACTGGTCGGATTCGGTCTGGGAATCGCGGGGGCAGTGCTGCAGGGCATCACCCGCAATTCGCTGGCTGATCCGGGAATTCTCGGCATTCACGCTGCTGCGGGCGCTTTTGTCGTAGTGTTCATGTTCTTCACCGCAGGCACGATGAAGGCTCCGGGCTGGCTGTCGGTGCTGACCATGCCCGTGTTCGGATTCCTCGGCGGACTGGCCGCCACCGTTCTGCTCTTCCTCTTTGCGAGGCGGGCTGGTGAATTTGATCCGCAGCAGCTAATTCTGGTGGGGATTGCTCTGGCCTCCGGGTTCGGCGCCATTACGCTGTACGTCTCGCTGAAGATGGACCCGCAGAATTTTGAGATGGCCGCCGTCTGGCTGGCCGGCAGTGTCTACAATGCGAATTGGAGACAAATTCTGTCGACGCTGCCATGGCTGGTGATTCTCATCCCGGTGATCTGGAGGCGTGCAGCGGTTCTGGATCTGCTACAGCTGCATGAAGTGAGCGTCAAGGGAGTGGGCGTCGCGTCAGGCAGAGAACGGCAGGTTCTGCTGCTCTGCTGTGTCGGCCTGGTCAGCGCCTGTGTATCGGTGTCGGGAAGCATCGGCTTTGTGGGCCTGATCGCCCCGCATATTGCCAGACGTCTTGTCGGCAACAGTTACAGATATATCGTGCCGCTGTGCGGAATGATTGGGATGCTGATGGTTGTTCTATGTGATTTTATCGGTAAATCGGTATTTGCTCCCGCCCAGCTCCCGGTAGGGATAGTAGTTTCAATTATTGGCGTGCCGTACTTTCTGTTCCTGCTGTCCAAGACACGAAAACAATAAGATGCAGATGCGGTGGCAGTAACGCACGAATACGCTTTGGGAAAGGACGCTCCAAGTATGGAAGGAACATTTAGGCGGGAAGTGGTTCAAGGCCGCGGACTGCTGATCTATTTGCCGCGCTCTTATGGTGAAGAAGGCCGGAGATATCCGGTCGTGTATCTGCAGGATGAAGGAAGCGTCATGAAGCAGACGGCTAATTACCTGGAGCATCTGTTCATCGCCGGAGAGCTGCGGGAGCTGATTTTTGTCGGAATGGTTTCTCCTGACCGCAATCATGAATATACCCCGTGGCCGTCTCCGGCGGTTATGCCGGGTTCGCCTGATTTTGGCGGAGGCGGCAGCGGTTATCTGAAGGAGCTGGTGGAGGTTATCAAGCCTTATATCGACGGACAGTATGCCACCTTGCCGGGGAGCAGGGATACCGGGCTGATAGGCTGCTCACTCGGAGGCTTAATCTCTATGTTCGCTTATTATCTGTACCCGGATACTTTTGGCCGGATCGGGCTGCTCTCCGCTTCGTTCTGGTACGAAGGGCTGCTGGAGTTTATGCGGACCCATCCGGCGCCCTCTTCAGGGCGGAAACTCTACATGTATGTCGGGGAGCTGGAGGGATTCTACAAAACCAATGTGCAGAAGCACATGGTGCCCAAGACTCTGGAGGCGCACAGCCTGCTGCTGGAACAAGGGTTAGGTGCAGATGAGCTGCGCTTTGACAGGGACCGGCAGGGAACCCATGACGGTGTATTTTTCAGCCGTCAGCTGCCGGCGGCCTTGAAATGGCTGTTTGGCGCGGGTATTGCAACAGGAAAGAAATATAAAGGGTAAAGAATGAAGTCAGAAGAATACATTGCATAGCGCAATGATTTAAACGTTGCGGAGGCCCCGATTGGGGCTTTTTTGTTATGCAGGAATTTATGACTTCCCTTTCTTGTGGATAAGGAGACGAAAATTCAGTGAATTCACCCAAAGGGTAGAAATTAGCCGGATTCGATAGCCTTTTTCCAATCTAGCGCTGCGAAGAAGCACGTGAGCAGTGCTAGTTGGAAAAAGGAAACTTATTTCTCCCAGAAATCAACAAATGCTAGGTTTAAGTGGAAAAAGGAAACTTAATGGGGCCATATTCCTTCGTCAGAAGTGAAATGAGCTAAATTAGTTACCCTGTTTCCACTTAACCTGCGCGGAACATGGTTCACGGGCAAATTAGTTGCCCTTTTTCCCCTTGGAATAGCCGAAGGATTCGGATAAAGGGTTCTCCAGGCAACGCTAAACTGAAATTCACAACGGCTGCCTTATCCAGTCAAGGACGGCGCAGCCGTTGTGTTCTTGTAAGGAAGTTATACAGTACAAGAGACCAGTGTACTTGGTCATCTTCGGATTGAAATCTAAAACGGGATCTGCTCAGGTGCCCTTGCCGCAAACATCCAATGTTGCCGGAATGGAAATTCTTCAGCTCACCTCTTGTTATTCGCAAGCCGGTGTTTTATATTGACATAAGAGCAGGTCAAAAATAAAAGAGGTGAACGGTTGAGATGACTCCACGCACGAAGGAACAAAACGAAGAGATCCGGCTGCGGCGCCTGGCGCAAATCCGGAAAGCCGCTGCCGATGTGTTTTTGAATAAAGGGCCTTTACTGGAAATCCGCGATGTGGCCGTGCAGGCGGGACTCGGCTATGGCACGGTATACCATTATTACAGCAATAAGAGCGATTTGCTCCACGATCTGCTATGGGATGCGTTGGAGCGGTCCGGGGGATGGCTGGAGGCCCCGCTAAAGGCTCCGCTGAAGGTCCCGCGCGCTTCGGCTTCGGGAGAGGCGCCGGCGGGCGGGCATTTCAGCTTGGCTGCTGCGGCGGACACCGGGAACCCGGCTGCCGCGGATTCCCATAGCGGAAGCCGCGAAACAGCCGCTGCCGCAGAGCTTGGCCCCGCCGCCGCCGCCAGCGTCCGGCTGCTGCAGCTTTGGGCGGAGGACCACGCCCTGTACCTGCTGCATAAGCTCGCCGGTGAGGGCTTTGCCCCGCTGCCTGAAGCGCGCTCGTCCCTGCTCTCGGCCGCCTTTCGCCGGGAGGTGCTCGTGCCGCTTGCCGCGCTGCTGGAAACCGGGCGTGCGGCGGATGGGGCTGCCGCTTCCGGCGGAAACGCTGCGGAGCCGCCGTATCGGCTAGAGCGCGCGGAAATGCTGCTGGCCGCCTTGGTTGGCTGCGCCGCGCTTTCGCTGCGCCGCGGAAAGCTGCACGAGGAGGCCAGGGATATCGCCCTGTTTTTAAAATTATAGAATGGATAAGGAGCGAATAAACACGAGATGATCATTTTAAAATCACCGAGGGAAATCGAAGAGATGAAGCCGGCGAGCCAAATCATTGCGGACTGCTACCGCGAGGTGGCTAAACTGATCGAGCCTGGGATCACCACCCGGGAAATCAATGACTTTGTTGCCAGACACATCACCAAGCTGGGCGGCAAGCAGTTTACAAAAGGGTACAACGGTTTCCCCGCCGAAACCTGCACTTCGGTCAATGATGTGGTGGCCCACGGCATTCCTTCGAACCGGGTGCTTATGGACGGCGACTTGCTGAAGCTCGACATCGTGGTGGAATACGGCGGATGGTTCGGCGATTCGTGCTGGTGTTATGCGGTGGGCAATATCCGGCCGGAGGCAGAAAAATTAATGAAAGTGACAAAAGAATGTTTGGATCTGGGGATCGCCCGGGCGCTCCCCGGGGGCCGGCTCGGCGACATCACGTCGGCGATTCAACAGCATGCGGAAGCGAACGGGTTTTCGGTCGTGCGCGATCTGCTGGCGCACGGGATCGGGCGGAGCCTGCACGAGGAGCCGAGCTACGAGCATATTGGCGCAGCCGGCAAAGGCATCCGGTTAAAGGAAGGCATGGTGTTTACGATTGAACCGATGATCAACGAAGGGACGTTCCGGATCACGATCGACGACGATCAGTGGACTGCGAGAACGGCCGACGGCAGGTTGTCGGCGCAATATGAGCATACGATCGCAGTTACGCCGGACGGACCGCTGATTTTAACGGCCCAGTAAGAATGGAGACGAACGGACAGGAATCCGTCATAGCAGGAAATAAGTCGCCAACCCGGCCTGCTTGGCCTGACGAAAGTTCATAATCCGAAACGGCGACGGGAGTTAGCATTATTGTTTTTATCTAAAGGACTTTACCGTCTACGATGACGGTATTGGATTAACAGGACTACATATAATAACAACAATAACCGGGAGATTCTGGGGAAGCAGCGGCCCGGCGGCAGAATGACAGTTATTATAGGAAGGAAAACGGGTAAAAGAATATATTGCGGCATGCAACAGACGGGATGATCAGGCCAGATTAGCCGGGATAGGTACTGTATATTAATACGGAAATGTGCGCCGAACCCTACAGGGAGGCGGGAGCTGTCCCTGCTTTTCAAAAAGTATTATGAACTAGACAGCTGCTGTGATACAATAATCTAGTTGTCCTGGTTCGTGAAGTTCCAATTCTTACAGTGCGTTTACACACACTGGGATTTGTAGAATAATCCGCAGGAAAACGGAGTATTTCAGTGTATTTCCATGCGTTCCAGAGTATTAACGGGAAAAACAGAAGATTTTACAGTCTCGGCATCAATTTTTGTCGTTTTTTATTGATTTATTGCTGTGCATTCTGTATAATCAGCCTTGTTGATTTTTCAAATGGAATAGCCAAATGCTTCCGAAGCAGTTTTGTACGAAGCTATTCTATGGAGCAACGCTGACAAAACTTCTAGGCTTATGCTTTCGAAGTTAGTTTTGTACGAAGTAAGTCATATTGAAGCATTGCTGACAAAACTTTTAGGAGGTAATCAATTTTGGGAAAAGCGTTAATTATTGGCGCTGGCGGTGTAGCAAGCGTTGTTGTTCATAAATGCTGCCAGAACCCGGATGTATTTGAAGAGATCTGCATAGCGAGCAGAACCCTCGCGAAATGTGATGCTCTGAAAGATAAATTGGCCGGAGGCCAGACGAAGATTTCTACGGCGCAGCTTGATGCAGACAACACGGACGAGGTAATCGAACTGATCAAGAGCTTCCAGCCGGATGTCGTGATTAATGTCGCTCTCCCATATCAGGACCTGACCATTATGGATGCCTGCCTGGCAACGGGAGTGCATTATGTCGATACCGCCAACTACGAACCGCAGGATACAGCGAAATTCGAATATTCCTGGCAGTGGGCCTATAAGGAAAGATTCGAAAAGGCCGGAATTACCGCGCTGCTCGGCAGCGGCTTTGACCCGGGCGTAACCGGCGTGTTCACAGCGTATGCTCTAAAGCATTATTTTGACGAAATCCACACCATTGATATTGTTGACGCCAATGCGGGCGACCACGGTTATCCGTTTGCCACCAACTTCAATCCGGAAATCAATATTCGTGAAATCACCGCCAACGGGCGTTACTTCGAGAATGGTGAATGGATCGAAACGCCGCCGCTGTCCGAAAAGAAAGTCTACGATCTCCCGGAGATCGGTCCGAAGGACATTTACCTGCTGTACCATGAAGAACTGGAATCTCTGGCTGCCAACATCCCGGGCGTGAAGAAAATCCGCTTCTGGATGACCTTCTCGCAGAACTACCTGACTCACCTGAAGGTGCTGGAAAATGTGGGCATGACTTCCATTGAGCCGATTGTGTATGAAGGCAAAGAGATTATTCCTTTGCAGTTCCTGAAGGCAATCCTGCCTGACCCGGCTTCGCTCGGACCAAGAACCAAAGGCAAAACCAACATTGGCTGCATTATCCAGGGCACCAAAGACGGCCAGCCAAAAACTTATTACGTATACAATGTCTGCGATCATGAGGAATGCTACAGAGAAGTTGGCTCCCAGGCCATTTCCTACACCACCGGCGTACCTGCGATGATCGGAGCCATGCTGATTATAAAAGGCATCTGGAAGAAACCGGGCGTATATAACGTGGAGGAATTCGATCCGGACCCATTCATGGATGCACTGAACAAACACGGGCTGCCTTGGCAAGAAGATTTCTCGCCAACGCTGCTGGATTAGGCGTAAGGCAATGAAGGATATAGATATTGACATCAGCACGCTCCCGTCACCTGCCTATCTGGTTGATGAACGGCTGCTGAAGAAGAACCTGGAAACCTTGAATTATGTGCAGGAGAAGACCGGAGCCAAGATTCTTCTGGCGCAAAAAGGATTTTCGATGCACGCGCTGTATCCGCTGGTCGGCAAATATCTGCACGGAGTGACCTCCAGCTCCTTGTTCGAAGCCAGACTTGGGTATGAAGAAATGGGCAAAGAAGTGCATGTCTATGCACCTGCCTACATGGACCGTGAATTCGACGAACTGCTCGGCTACACGGATCATATTGTGTTCAATTCCTTCGACCAATGGGCCCGGTTCAAGCACCGGGTTCAGAGTGCGCCCAAAGCGATCAGCTGCGGCATCCGCGTCAATCCGGAGTACTCTGAGATTGAAGTGCCGCTGTATGATCCTTGCTACAACTACTCCCGCATGGGTGTAACTTTGCCGAATTTCCGGCCGGAAGAGCTGGACGGCATTGACGGCCTGCATTTCCATACCATGTGCGAGCAGAACTCTGACACCCTGGAGCGTACGCTCAAGGTGGTTGAGGAGAAGTTCGGACAATATCTGCATGGCATGAAATGGCTTAACTTCGGCGGGGGACATCATATTACCCGTCCGGATTATGACCTGGAGACGCTCATCAGATGCATTCTCCATATGAAAGAAACCTATGATGTGCAGATCTACCTGGAGCCTGGTGAGGCGGTTGCGCTGAACACCGGGTATCTGGTAGCCACTGTGCTGGACACCATGCACAATGGGATGGATATCGCCATCCTGGATACTTCGGCCGAATGCCATATGCCGGATGTGCTGGCGATGCCATACCGTCCGGGTATTATCGGCGCAGGCGAGCCGGGGGAATATCCGTACACGTACAGACTCGGCGGCATGACCTGCCTGGCGGGCGATATCATCGGGGACTATTCCTTCAAGGAGCCGCTCAAGTACGGCGACAAGCTGGTCTTCCTCGACATGGCGCACTACTCCATGGTCAAGAACCATATGTTTAACGGCGTGAACCTGCCGGCCATCGCTTCGTATAACGATGAAGAGGGCCTGAAGGTGATCCGGGAGTTTGAATACAGCGATTTCAGCGGCCGGTTGTCTTAAACGATTATAACGATTATTCAAACAGGACATTCTGATGTACCATGTCAAGTGGTTATCGGAATGTCTTTTTGTGCTTCAAAAAGAAATGGATGTTTCCGGTTATTGTCCGCATCCATCTTGTGCTGTTTCGCTGAATAAATTACTTAGGCTTAATACCATAAAGCTGCCTTAATTATCTATATAAAATATTAATGAATTGAATTGAATTTATACAAAAATATGTAATTGACAGTATATTTGTTGTGTACTAGAATGGTCTATATTATCGAATAAAGTATAAATTTAGCAAATATATAATAAATTTATTTGATAACAAAAATTTAAAAGAGATGTAATGCTCCATGAAGTATTCTTGAAAAAGGCTTTAGAACGTTTACTTAATTACAAGGAGGGCGTTTATGAGCAAGTACATATTAGGTTTATGTTTATCAGATCATGATTCTTCCGCGTGCTTAATCAAGGATAACCGGATTTTGGTTGCGATCAGCAAAGAAAGACTAACCCGCATTAAACGGCATGGATGCTCTAAAGGTGACTTTGATAATGAAAGCGTTCAATATTGTCTTGACTATGCGGGAATTTCCATTGACGATGTCGATTTAATTGTCCAGAACAGCATTTTTACATACCTCAGCGATCCTGCCTACTATGAAACTCTTCGACACTACAAAGGCAGTCATGATTACAGCGAGCGAATCATTAATATGACACAGCATCCTGTCCTTCCTATTTCGCATCATTTAGCACATGCCTACTCTTCCTACTATTTATCTCCTTTCGATGAAGCTGCGATATTAGTTATTGATTCTATGGGCAATGAAGATCACTCTGTGATGAATTTTTTTCAGGGAGAAGATCGGGAATTTCTGTTATCTTCCGGGTACCGTGCCACCGGAGGGTGGGAGAGGGAATCCGTATACACAGCCAAGGGCGGAATAATTACGCCAATAAGCAAACGTTTCGCACGGGACACACAACCGTATGACAGCTTAATAAAAGGGTTCGGCATCATGTATCATGAGGTCTCGGAATACATATTCGGAGACGGTCACAAAGCGGGGGAGACCATGGGACTTGCTCCTTTCGGCAAAGCCGATTATCCGCTGGGCGCTGTTTCATTTACGGAAGAAGGGTACGCGTTCAATGATGAGTGGCTGAAGCAACTGGATAAGCCGCATCTATCCAAGGATCAGTGGAATGACAGATTTGAGGAATTTGCCGGTTTGGCATATCAGGTGCAAACAGAACTTGAAGATTCGCTTATTCACTTGTGCAATCGTATCCACAAAGAGACGGGACTCGATCACCTGTGCTTGGCTGGAGGCATTGCATTGAATAGCGTAACCAACAAGAAAATTCTTGACCGTACGCCGTTCAAATCCATTTTTATCCCACCGGCTGCCGGCGACAGCGGGATCAGCATCGGCTGTGCGCTTAAAGGGTACCGGGAACTGGGCGGTTCGCCTAAGGAATTTGTTTTTCTCAATGATTATCTGGGGAAGACATATTCCAATGAGGAGATTGTGCAGGCCATAGAGAACTCCGGACTGCAATTCCGCAAATCCGAGGATATTTGCAAAGAGGTCGCAGGGTACCTGAGTGAAGATCAGATTATCGCCTGGTTTCAGGAAGGAAGCGAATTCGGGCCGAGGGCGCTGGGACACCGCAGTATTCTATGTCAGGCTACAAGTATTGAAATGCGGGATTCCCTGAACGCGAGGGTAAAATTCAGGCAGAGCTTCCGGCCATTCGCCCCGAGTGTCATGGAAGAATATGCTCCTGATTTTTTTGAAATGGATTTCAAAAGTCCATTTATGCTCATGGTCACTGATGTCAAGAAGGATAAAGCTGATGTTGTGCCCGGAATAGTGCATGTAGATGGTACCGCCCGGGTTCAGACTGTGACGGAAGAAGAAAACGGCATTTACTACAGATTGATTAAAGAATATGCCCAGTTAACCGGAATCCCATTGATTCTCAATACTTCGTTCAACGTCAACGGCGAACCGATTGTTGAAACCCCTGCCGATGCTCTGAACTGTTATAAATCTACTAACATAGATATTCTTGTGATTGGTGATTATATCATCAGCAAATAAGTGAAAAATATCACATTTTATCTAATGCTTGCTTGGGGGGAATGGGTTTGGGACACAAACTGATTTGGGAACCACATGCCGTATTATTTCCGATGCCTACCGTAATTATCTCTACCGCATACGAGGGAAAAGAAACCATCGACGCCTGTGCCTGGCTGATGCCGGTAAACCTGGATCCGCCTATGATAGCGCTTGCGCTAAGGCCGAAATATTTATCTTGGGAATATATTAAACAAAGCGGAGAATTTGCAGTTAATATCCCTTATGAGAATCAAACGGAATTTACAGATTATTGTGTCAGGACAAGCGGTTACTCCGAGGACAAGCTGCACGAGACCGGATGCAATGTGTTTTACGGTAAACACATCAAGGCTCCCCTGTTAAGCGACAGCATAATCAACATGGAATGCGCTGTGAAAGAGACTTATGAGATCGGCGGAACACACAGCATTTTTGTCGCCGAGGTTCTGCAAACTTATTTTGATGAGAAGATCGTTGTTGACAGGGACAGCGATAATTTGAACGATGCCGTATCGCTTCAGAATGCCAAAGGCATTGCATATGTAATGGGTGAGTATTGGAATCTAGGACATTGTATAGGTTTAAGGAGTGAGTAGGATGGCAGTAAGCAGCGGATTTCGGCCAACAACCGATGATCTGGTTCTTAGCTCAGGCAATAAAGAGATTTTCATGAACATGTTCATGCAGTTGATGAAAAAAGGGGTGGAATTCAAGCTGAGAGAACCCGTAATCAACTTTGTTGAGCCGGGTGAACTGAACGGTATTCTTGATCGTTTTACAGTCAAGCAAGAAGGCATTGAGCTTGTAGAGCTTCTGAATGACTTTGAGACGCTTGGCAAGTATTCGCTTAATTTCAGTTCCGCGAATTTCCTCGCCCAGCCTGATAGCGGCAATTCAATAGCCGGATTACTGGGGGAAATCGGCAAGGTTTTTTTACAGCAGAATACCGTCAATTATGAATATTCACCTGCAGCGACATTGTTGGAGATTAAACTTCTTACTTTGCTGCGGGAGATTATTGGTTACCAAGTGCTGCCCAATCCGGAACTGCTTGCCGTCAATACCGGCGGTGCCTTTACTTTTGGAGGTTATGGCTCCAACATGTCCTGCTTGCTGGCTGCACGCGAGAAACTGAAGGAGAAGTTGAGGGCACAAGGAAAGATATTTAATCCCAGAAGAACAAAGGTAATAGCGGCGGTGCCGTTTGCCCATTATTCGCTGCGCAGAAGCCTGGACATTCTCGGACTGGGCAATAAGGATCTGTCCGATATCCAACTGGCGGAAAATGGGCTTGACCGGGAAGCGACCATTCATGTAGAAACGGAGCATTTCCGCATGAATATCTCTGATTTGGAACGCAAAATTGTGGAAGCGGAGGCGGACGGGACAGATATCATGGCTATCTATGCCATCGCCGGTGAAAGCCGGGCCATGGGGTTTGACCAACTAGCGGAGATCGCTGAACTTGCCCGTAAGCATGACATATGGCTGCATGTGGATGCTTGCCAGGGCGGGCAATGTTTGTTTAGTTCCAAACTGAGGAGAACGTTATTGAACGGAATTGAGCAATGCGACAGCATAGCGCTTGATCCGCATAAAGTGTTTTTGTTGCCTTATAATTTAAGTGCTTTCTTTTTAAGAAATCCAAAGGATTTATATTTATTGCCGAAGGGGTCCACAATTATCAGCAATGAAGATGATTCTTTGGGAAAATTTACTCCCGGGATCGGAAGCAAGGGATTTATATCCCTGAAACTGTATTTCATGCTGAGGCATTGGGGACTGGAGAATGTTGGGCTGGAGATTGACCGGAGGCATGAGCTTGCATTAAGAACCGTTGACATGACCGGACAATTCGAACAGTTGGTAGTACTTAATCCTGAACCACAGCATAACTCCGTCATGCTTATGTATAAAACGCCGGGATACAGGCATGATCATGTGATTTTTAACCAGGTTAACCAAAAGATTCATAAACGCATGACTGAACAAGGAACGTATATGGTTCACACTTTTCCCAGTATTGATGATGAGTCAGTAATCAGTAGCGACAAGAGCGTGCAATTCTATCCGCTTCGCTTGATGTTTGGAAATCCAAACTCTACGGAAGAGAATATCCTGGGCTGTTTAAAAACCATTATTGATCTTGGAGATGAAATCCTGCGTGAACATAATGTGGAATAAGCCAAAAGTTAGCGTGATTATGCCCGTCTATAACCGTGAGGAAGTTCTCAGCTGCGCCATTGAAAGTGTACTGAACCAAGACTATGCAAAATTTGAACTGATCATTGTCGATGATTGCTCGACTGACGGCACGCCTGAATTAATCAGCAATTATGAAAAGATGGATAAACGTATACGCAGTGTGCGGAATGAAATGAACAGCAGGCTTGCCCCGCAGGAATGGGAGCCGCGTAACGATGGTCTGAGACTGGCCCAAGGTGAATATGTTGCCTATCTGGATTCGGATAATGAATGGTGGCCGTCGTTTATCGGGGATATGTCGAAGGTGCTGGAGATGAACCCGGAGATACAGCTTGTCCATTGCAACAGTCTTAATTTCTATCCGCCTCAAGTACTCCAGCGTGTTATGGCATCGGATCAGCGAAAACTAGTCTATTGCGGAAATGATTGTGCATGCTTCAGCTGTGAGGAGCTGACCGAAAGCGAATTCGGTGCTGCCGTATATATCGATACCAATGAAATGATGCATAGGGCTTCTGTATTCCGGGAGATCGGCGGCTACTGGAATACTTTCCACCCGAGGCGTAAGGAGATTCAAGCCTACCAAGGCAACCGCTATTTGTATCGAAGACATAATGATCAGGATTTGTTCGAACGCATCTATTACCGTTATTCACGCCAAAGCATATATCATTTAAACAAAATGCTTGTCAATTATTATTATCCCGGTTCCAACCGCACACGTCAGCCGCAATGGTTCGAGCATATTTAGGCATAGGGAAGGAGACACGCCTTGTCAATTCTTGACACTGTAATCGAGAACAGTCTCGGGTCGTTGAACATCGAGCATTTTTATAACGATTATCTGGTTGCGGACAAGCGTACGCCTGTCCATGATATGAGCCTGGGTGAAATTGCAAATGTCCATTATTCCGAAAATCAATATGGTCTGTATAAGCGGTTTCTTACAGAGCATGATTTGCAGAACAAACTGACCAGATATGGGGGGGCTGAAGGAACTCTTGAAACGGTATTAATAACCGCCAAGCATGCAGGAGCGTTAACCGGTTTGTCTGAACTTGACGAAAGGCATATCACATTTTTTGACGGTGCGCAGGATGCCATATCCAATGTCATCTCTTGCACAGTATCGCCGCTTGGCTCCGGCTACCGCAACAAGCAATTTGTTCTTGCAGCCATTCCCTCGTATCCTTATGCTGCATCTATCCTTAATCAGAAGTGCGGCGTGAAACTGTTCCAGGCTTTTTCTGGGGATGAATTTGCCCAAGGGGTCGTAGATTGCATTGATGAAACGGTAGGGGCCATTCTGGTCAATATTCCGCAAAATCCGCTTGGCTACATCCTTACCGCTGATCATGCGGAAAGAATCAACCATGCGGCGCGTCTGCACGATTGCGCAATTATTGTGGATATGGTCTACGCGGGATTTACGGACAAAGGCGATATTCAACAGGCATTAAGCCAATTTGATCCTGAACGGACCATTTATTGCGACAGTTTTTCCAAAATTTTTGGTCTGCCGGGTCTCAGGTTAGGGATGGCCTTCAGTAGAAATCAACAAATTTGCAGTGCGCTGAGAGCCGTTAAGAGCGCCCATTCGCTGCTGCCCAGTGCACTGAAGTATTTGTTTATCGGTTATTTGCTGAAGGATCATCAAGGACTGATCGAAGCGATTCAATCCTCTTTAAGGATGCGGCATCATCTCTTTTCGAGCAGCTTTGAAGCTTTGAACAGCTCAGCCGCCAGGCTGCTTCCCTCTGATAATCATTTGTATCGGTGCATCGATCTGGGGGGGATGTCCATCACTTCGGATAAAGCGTTAGATGAATGGACGTATTCGTTAGAGAAGATGACCGGGGTGAGAGTTACCTCTGGAAGCAAATTTTTTCCAAACCTTAATTTCGTGCAGAATCATAGTCCCAAATATATGTATTGCAGCAACGGGCAGACCCATAAGCTGTTCTGGCGGATTTCATTGGGGAAAGAACCCGAAATTGAAGCAGTCTCGCAAAAAATATGCAATTTTCTCAGAAACCACTAGAAAGGATCAACAGATGATGGCTGTATATACACATGAGCTTTACAACAGAATTAGCCTGGGTTGGAATCAGGATGAGAAGTTTATTCAAGAAATAGCAGCTAAGTACCAAGAGTATATCACCGAAATATTCTTCTCACCCCCGCTTGCTTTGAAGCTAGGCAACGGTAAGGAGCATTACAAGGAACTGGAACTGGAAGCTTACAGAGAACAATTGACCGAGATCAAAGCTGCGTATCCTCACATTGGCTTAAACATGCTGTACAACTTCTTCTGTATGGGAGATCATTTAAAGCCGGATAAAATCAAGAAATTGCTGGATATTCCGCAAAAATTGGACGTAGGAATTGAGATGCTTTCCGTCTCAAACTTGCTGCTGGCCGAAATTATTATGAAAGAACTTCCCCATATCAAGCTCCATTTATCTGTCAGATTGAATATTGACACGTTCGAAAAAGTCGCATTTCTGGTAGATAAATACGGAGAAGATTCGATTTATTGCATCAATCTGGGCAGAAATTCGGTTTACCAGCTGCCGCTGTTTCAAAAATTAAAGAGGGAATTCCCCGGTATCAAATATAAGATAATCCTCAATGAGTTCTGCACCAGGGATTGCCTGGATTCGGATCTGCATAGCCAAATGAAGGCCCACAACTCATATTTGCACGTCGAACGGTTTCTGTGCGCTTCTTATCAAAAGCATAACTGGTGGCGATATTTTACAGGCCAAGGTATTCTGCCGAACGATATCCATCATTGGTTTGGCCAGATGGATATCTTCAAAATATCTTCCAGATGGCTTCCCACAGAGCAAATCGCAAAAATTATGGAGTTCTACTTGAATGGCGAGGAAGTCAGCCTGGGAGATATTATCTATACCATTGGTCAAGGCGGCACACGCTTCAGGTATAATTCGGAGTTCATGGCCGAGATTGATGTGGACAGGAAATATCCCCAAGATTATTGGAGCCGCCGTTCCAAGTGCAAGTTCAACTGTACTGAGTGCGGCTATTGCAAACAAGTAGCCGACAGCTTTCTTAAAGGAGGGAGCAACAATGGAACGGCTGTTGTCTCATCTTAACTATTTAAAAATGCATGTGCCCTTTTATATGGAGAGAAACCACCAAGCTACTTCCATTGCGGAACTTCCAATAATGACAAAGGACATGATCCGCAAACAATACGGCGAATTCTTCAGTAATGAATTTGCCGAAGTAAAAGATCGCCTGGTTGAGTTTGTGCAGAATCCCGCCATACAAAAAGACCGTACAGACAATGAGCTGTACTTTTCCGAAGATATTATCGTTGAAGAAACTACAGGAACCAGCGGTGTTCCGTTCCGGTGTGCTAAGACCAAGCCGGAACGGGCCATCCTCTCCTTGGGGATCTGGAAGCAGAGACGGCGGGTGGACCGGGAGGTTAGCCCCGGCAATCTTTTTCAATTCAATCATATCGGCAAAGATGCTGACAAATTGGATATTTACAATTATGATCCTGAGAATTTATTGAAAATTTACGGCAAAGTCAAGGATGCAAACGCCCGCTGGCTGCATACTCCACCCAGTACCATTCAGCATCACGTTGTTTCCTTACAAAAAAATAATATTCAGCTTGATCTCCCCAAATTAAAAGTGATCGAGTGCAACGGAGAGTATCTTCGACCGGAGACGAAAAAGATACTTGAGGAATATTTCAACGTTCAGGTCGTCAATCAGTATGGAACAATCGAAACATGGACAATAGGATTAAGCTGTGCCTGCGGCAATTTACATATTAATGAGAATGTATATGTTGAACTGGTTGATGATGACAACAATCCTATCACAAAGCCCCTTGTAACGGGACGGCTACTGCTGACTGCGCTTTCGAACCGGTTGCTACCCTTTACACGCTATCTGTCGGGTGATTACGGATATTTTAATGAAGAAACTTGCGGTTGCGGTAATCCGAACCCCACATTTACGGTCCTTGAAGGCCGGGAGATCAATTTGATCAAAGGCTGCAAAGAAAAATTGTACGGGAATGTGTTTTTTCATCAGATGGTTAGAAGAGTGCTTAGAGAGCGGCAGATTCCCGGGCTGGAATATATACAAGTCATTCAATCCAATTTGGACCATTTCAATGTCTATACGAATTATTTTGATGAGGTAGAAGTGTTCATGGAATTATTCGCTTCCGCAGCCTGTCTGTGTATGGAGCGAGACGTTGCCTTTCAGCACAATATTTTAAGCGAGAGTGAAATTGTACGGAAGCAGCGAGAGAAGCCGAATGTATTCATTTGCAGATGTTAGAGATGGGGAATGCCGATGAGTAGAATGAACAGGCTGTTTCCGGACCTGAATTCGTTCAAAGACAGCTTGCTCCAGTGGGGCAGCTGGACGGGCGATTATACTTGGCTCTGTGACAATTCAACACGGGTGTCACAACGACTGCATGAGCTGGGAATTACCCGGTATATGAATGTAGTTATGATGATGCGGAACTCCCCGGCAATGCTTAGTGCAATTCTTGGAGCACTTGCTTGCGATGGAGTTGTTGTTCCTCTCTATCACAACACGCCGGCGCGTTCATTCGAGTTCATCATTCACGAAACGCAGCCCTTCGCTGTTATATTTGACCGGAGTTGCATCGATAAAGAAGTGCTTACGCTTCTCAGAAACAAAGGGCATGCGGTACTTTGTATCGACTTCAGCGAAGGAAGCGGGCAACTGGCCATTGAGGAGATAGCTTCTCCGGCCGGCAGCTTGGCGCCAAGATTGATGGATGAGGATGTATGTGAAATATTGTTCACCTCAGGCTCAACAGGTACTCCCAAAGGTGTGCTGCTCACAGAGGACAATGTTAAGCATTGCGCCACCAGTGTACACACTTATCTGGAATTACAGTCAACCGACAAAGTTCTCTTGACCAAACCTTTGGCTCACTCATCCGGTATGAATTCCGAATTGTTTGCCGCGTTATCGGTTGGAGCTTCTATTGTAATTGAACCTGAAGTGCTGGTTCTTTCCCGGCTGATCAGAGTAATCAGGAATTATGGAGTCACTGTTTTTTTTACGGTTCCTACATTGCTTGAACTGATAAGGAAAGCGGGGCTATTGCCCCGGTTCAGGGAGACGGAATTGCGGATTATTCACTTTTACGGTGCTCCGGCCGGTCAATCTCTTATCCAGGCTTTGATATCTGAAATTCCCCAGGCAGAGATTATTTATGGTTATGGAATATCGGAAGCGGCCTCGCGGGTCACATATATCAAGACAAGAGAGCTGGGTCTTCTCACTGGCTCTTCTGGCAAGCCTATCGCAGGAGTGCAAGTGGATATTCAGAGGCCGGATGGAACATCCGCCGAAGCCGGCGAAACCGGTGAGGTTGCTATAGCGGGTCCAACATTGATGAAAGGTTACTTGTCCGAAACAACCGCAGCGCCATTCCGCGCAGGCTGGCTGCTCACCGGGGATATTGGCTGGTTGGACAACGACGGTTATTTGTTTCTTTGCGGGCGTAAAGATGACATGATTATCAAGGCCGGGCTTAATATATATCCAACCGAGATCGAAGAGGTCTTATTGGAGCACGATGATGTTCATCTGGCTTTGGTTAAGGAAGAAAGCGATCACTTGGGAGGCAGCAGAATAGCCGCCTATATAGAAGCTTGCTCTGGACGAATATTGTCCACTGCAGATTTAGTCCGTCATTGCCGGTTAAGACTGGATCATCGCAAAGTGCCGGCGGCCTTTTATTTTGTGGACAAGCTGGAGCGGGGGTTAACCGGTAAAATCAACCGAAAGGGAAGTGGGGGCAATGGCGAAGAGATCCGTCCAGCAAGAAGTCTGGAAGTTAATCAAGGAGATTAAACCCGAAATGGATTTACCCGATTCAGCGGCTCCTGATACGGATCTGATGAACAGTCTAGGATTCGATTCCATTCAGTTAATCCAGCTGATAGTGAACTTAGAGACAGCGCTGGATTTTGAATTTGAAGACCAGGATATGTCGATGGAACACTTTTTGAAATTGGAAGATTTAGTTCATTTGGTAGAGCAACGGATCACAGAACAAACCACATTATAAAAACCCCGGAGGTAATAGACATGATTTCGTACATTTTAGAAGGACCCAAAAATATGATACCGGTGGATGCTGAAATTCCGGAGCCGTCCCCGTATGAAGTCCGCATCAAAATAGCTTATACCGGTGTATGCGCTTCGGATATTTCCATCTATCTCGGTAAACGATCGCCGGAAATGTATACGGAAGGCCCAGTATTGCTTGGTCATGAGCCTTCGGGAGTTATAGACAAGATAGGGAGCATGGTCACTGGGTTAAGGGTTGGTGACCGTGTTACCTGTATAGGTGTCTGGGGCTGTTTCTCCGAATATGTAGTCACCGAGCCGATGAATGTGTTAAAGCTGCACCCTGATCTTTCTTTGGTTGACAGCTCTATAGTTGAAGTTTTGCCGAGTATAGCGATGACTGCCATGAAAACGGGAATTACGGAATCAAGCGATGTTCTGATCTATGGACAAGGTTTGACCGGACTGATCATGACCCGTCTGGTCCGGTTCTTCGGTTGTAAAAAACTGATCGTTGCCGATCTATATGAAGAAAAGCTGCGGATTGCCAAAGAATTCGGTGCAACTTACTTCATTAATGCTTCTACCGAAAATATGACGGAGCGGATCAAAGAAATTGTTCCTGAAGGCGTTGATATTGCCATTATTGCCACGCGGGACGGCAATGATGTAGAGAAAGCTATCGATTGGACCAGAATAAGAGGGAAGATCGTTAACTTTGGCGGAATTGGCCCCTGCGACGGATTTGACTACTTTAAACTGCACAGAAAGGGACTTTCTGTGGTTAAAGAAAGTATGAATATTTCAGGTGTATTCGAGCACCGCAAACTGTGGCGTGACGCGATGGAGCTGGTAGCGGACGGGATTCTGCCGACACCGCGCCTTCGAACGCATATTTTTCCTATGGATCAATTACAACAAGCTCTCGATTTACGTGCAGAATGCAGTGCCGGTGCGATTCATGTATTGATGGAGAATGAGTGGGCGCGCGAGAAAAGGCTCAACGGAGAATTATTCTAAGCCTTAATGACAGGGGGATCGGAATGGATCAGCATAAAGGGAATATGATCGCAACTTATAGTGGCAGCCGTCAAAGCAACATTGTTAAAGCCGGGAGCACCAAAGGATTTATGAATCTTGGATATGAACGCTATTCCCTTGAAAAGACAAGCTCCAGACAGAAGCAAATCCAAATGGTTGACCATATTTTCGAATTGCTTAAACCGGGAGCAAATGAAGATATCGCAGATGTGGGCTGTGGTATCGGCGGGGCTATGACCAGGCTTCTAAGTACATTTTCCGTCAAATCCGTGACCGGTTTCAATATTGATCCGCTGCAGCTTGAAGCGTGCCGAAGCCTGCTGGAAGAACATCGCGTCGTGCAGCGAGCCCATTTGAACGAAGTCAACCTGGAAGAGGAAGGCCTTAGGGGACAACTCTTTGACAAGATATACGGCATAGAAATTTTGACCCATATCCGTAACAAAGAGAAATTTCTACATCATTTATACAATGGAATCAAACCTGGCGGCAGACTGGTTTTGGCTTACACCACATTGGCAAGGCCGTTTCATGAATTCCGGGATGAAGATCAGGAGTTTATGCTGAAGATCGGAGAGTACTTCAAAGAGACGCCGGAGGACTTTCTGACGGAAAAGGATTATAAAGAATTGCTAAATGACGTAGGCTTCCGCGAAGAAAAGACAATAAATGTTTCGGATCATGTCTTCCCGCACCGGCACGCCCATATGGCTAAAACCTATGCGCAGCTGAATTCCAAGAACCGGATTGTCAAAACCGTGAGTTCGTATTATTGGAAGAACAAAGAACGGTGCGATATCGATTATCTGAATACGTTCCTTAAAGATCAAATAGCGAAGCATCAATGCAGGATGTACGAGTATTATTTGACCGCTTGGAGGAAATAAACGACGAATGTCGCCGGGATAACCGCATAAGTCGAAAAGTAAGGAGGTTTCGTAATGGACATGGATTTACTCTTAATATCTCCTCCGTATTGGGATTTTTACTCTCCCTTTCTGGCTTTGCCGAGTTTGAGCGGATTTCTGCGTTCCAAAGGATTCGCTGTACGGCAGCTTGATTTGAATATTGTTCATTTCAACCGGATGATCGATAAGCAGGGGGACGCCATTCTTAAAGAACTGCAAAATGATCATGTTTATGACGGTCTGGACACTGCATATAAAAATGTGTTCAAAGCAAACGACGCAAAAGAGTTTACCAGAAAGAGCGCCTTTATACAGCCGGGACAATTAAGCGGACAATTTCTCAAGAAAAATTTCTATCAATTTACATTGGATGAAATTAATTTTTTGGATGGCATATTTCATTATATTTATTTTAATCAGCTGTACAAAAAGAACTATTGGGATAAATTAGCAGAGTTTGAGCTGGACAGTATTATGGAGGAGGTTAGCAGCGAGCTGTTGACGGACACCTTGCTTGGCAACGAATGCATGACGTTGATTCAGCAAGGGCTTCGGCTGATCGGATTTTCCAGTACCAGCTTTGATCAGTTCATTGTTTCCTGCATTTACGCCAGAATGATTAAAAGGATACACCCTGAGGTAAAGATTATATTTGGCGGCAGCTACATCCCTGTGCTTGTGAAGACGGTGCGCCCTGACAAACAGAAAAAGATCTTCGATTTATGTGATTATATAGTTAACGGAGAAGGAGAAACCGCCCTGGAATTAATTATTCAGTACACCTCCAAGGGACAAGGCGAATTAGCGGACATTCCTAATCTTTGCTTTATGGACTCTTCGGGACAGGTTGTTCATAATGCGGCTAAATTCGAAAATTTTCAACAGCTGCCGGAACCTGACTTCAACGATTTGGATTTTGAATTATACTTGATGCCTGAAATTATGCTTCCCTATCAGAGCTCACGCGGTTGTTTTTGGGGCCACTGTACATTTTGCGACCATGATGCCAATTACCGGTATAATTTTAGAAGCAAAACTGCTGAGACGGTTGTAGAAAATTTAGCTGCTTTGAAGAAAAAATATAACAACCAACATATACAATTTGTCGATGAAGCAATTAAACCGGAGAAACTGAAGGAAATTGTAGCGGAGATGGAAGCACGTGAATTGAACTCGCTGGATTGGATGTATTACTCCCGGATCAGCGGGGAATATACCGATGATCTTGTACAGAGGGCGAGAGCTTTAGGTTGCCGGCTTGTTTTGTTTGGTGTTGAAACGTTTAATTTGCGGCTTATAAAAATGATCCGTAAAGGCATTTCCGAGAAAAATATATCCAAGAATTTAAGCATGTTTAGTAAATTTGGCATTAAGAATATAATATGGATGATTTGTGGATTTCCTTCACAAAGGGAAGAAGAGATATGGTATGATATTGATAAACTTAAGGAAAATTCACCCAATTTAAAGGGGGTTTTCGCCGGTTTGTACCGCTTGGAACGCAACTGCGATATGTACAGTGCACCGGGAAAATTCAATATCATCGATTCTGACCCGGATAATCCGTACATCTTCAAATCGCATTACAACGGCGAACTGATCGATCAAAACCAAATCTTCTCTCTTTACAAACAGGAGTATGCTCCGCTTGTGAGTGAGCTTTCCCGCTCACACAACAGGTATATTATCTATTTTCGCCAGGAGGAGCAGGATGAGCCATTGGAAAGGGGCTTATCCAAATGAATGTAGCGCTCTGGCATTATACCAATGAGAATGACAAATCTACGTATATGCCTCTTGGAATTCGTTATCTTAAATCTTATGCCGAACAATATTGTGAACAACATCACAATGTTACGATAATCGAACGGCTTCACGAGTTGACGGATGATGTGGATGTTGTGGCTATATCCTGCATGTCGCAAGACTTTGAACTTTTAAAGGAGCAGTTACAGGAGATTCGGAAACGGGTGCGGGACATTGTTCTGGGGGGATATCATATCTCCTTAATGCCGGAAACGCTTCCGGAGGAAATTGCTGTTGGCGTAAGATTTGAAGGCGAAGAAACCTTCAGAGAGATTCTGGATATTAGAGCCAGGAACGGTTCCTTGTTGCCCGAGTACTTAAGTGATGTCAAGGGAATTGTATACCGCAATAAAGGAAACGTGCAGATCAATCCCTTGCGTGAGCCGATCAAGAAAATGGAAACGATCCCTTTTCCCGACCGAACCTCTTTAATGAAACCGTGGTGGCAAAAGAAACAAAACCTGTTTTCCTCACGGGGTTGCCCTTTTAAATGTGTATTCTGCTCTTCCACCAATTTCTGGAGCCGGTTTAGAAGATTCGGGGCAGAATATGTGGTTGACGAGATTTGCGCCATCTTAAGAGACTTCCCGGACACTCAGGAAATCACTTTCGTGGATGATTTGTTTACCGCTGACCGAAAACGGCTGCGTAACATTATCAGCCTGATGGAAGAACGCAATATTCTGGGAAAGTTGCTGATCAACATCTCTATCCGCGCAGATCAGGTAGATGATGAAATGTGCCAGCTGCTTAAGGCGCTGAATGCCAATTTCATTTATTTCGGTATGGAGTCTGCGAGCCCCCGTATTCTGAATTACCTCAAGAAAGGCACTTTAACCGTGCCTCAGATACAGCATGCGCTTGATTTACTTTACCGGAACGGCATTCCCATCAGTGCCTCAATCATTGTCGGTTCTCCCGGGGAGACTGAAGAAGATCTGCGGATGACCTATGATTTTGTTGTCAGGAATATGCGTGAAGGAAAGCTGAATGAAGTGGCTGCGAACATCTTGTCTCCAATGCCCGGTACGGAGTTGTGGGAGGAGGGCAAGACAAGGGGGATCATTCAGGAGCCTGTAGAGTGGAGCCGTATGCTTTATTATGGATATACGCATACCGAGAAGTTCTATAACAGGCCCTTTCAGGAATGGGTCAAACTAAGAAGTCAGAACGACAGCTTTTATTTGAATGATGAGATGTCTCAGCACCGGCTTTATGAAATTATGCTGGAATACGATGTGCAGATCAAAAAGATATTTGTTGGACGGATCTACCGGAAATATCGGGATCTGATCGAAAATATTTTTGCGCAGCTCCAGCCGGGCCGGAAATTGATTGTGTATCACGTGAATGAAATTTCTTATACTCTGGTCCATCTCCTAAGAGAACAGAACTTTGAGGTCTCCTATGTAATAACGGATGATGATGAGATGAACTATACGTATCTGTCTGATGTACCGGTGCTTCAATCCGGACAATGGTCCCGAATTGAGGACGGCCACATTGTAATCAGCTGCAGTGAGAAAGACTCCGTTGAAGTACAACGCCTTACAGAGAAAAAAAGGCTGGACCTAATCAATTTAACGGCAGAAACACTCCGGGTAGGAGGGGGAAGGATTGTTGAAGCAGAGCGGAAATAAGGCGGGGTCTTCCTGGAGAGTACTCACCTCCCTGTTGCAAATCAACAGAAAATTGTGGCCACAATATGTATTTTTAATCATTTGTATTATTTTGGCCGCTGGCATTGATGTGGCGGGAACTGAAGCGTTCAGACGCATGATTTCGGCCGCCACCGACAGTAATATGGGTGCTCTGCGTGAGTCTTTATTGCTGGCTGGAGGGGTTATAGCCGGAACTGTAGTTCTAGGGTCCTGTGCTTCCCTGCTCACGGAATTTGTAAATTACAGATCTTCGGTGCATCTGGAATCTTTAATGGTTCAAAAATTACTTCATATGAATATTGCCTCCCATAGAAATTACCACTCCGGAGATCTGGTGAAGAGGGTAAGCGACAATGCACGCAACGGCCAAATTGCACTGAACAATAATCTGATGGACGGGTTCCGGGTATTTGCCGTCATTGTTCTGAATCTGGTGTATTTGAGCGCTATTAATATCCTGTTTACCGTAAGCTGCCTTGTTGTCGCACTGCTTCTTCCCTTCGCTCTAAAATACTTGTCCCGAAAATTAAATGTCATTTACGGGCATAAGCTCGATGCCGAATCAGCGCTGAATGCATTCACGCAGGAGTGTATTGACGGCGCCGAGGTGGTCCGTACTACCTCTCTGGGGGAGCGGACCGATTCAATCTTCCACAGCAAATATGCGGAATTCATGAAGTGGACCAAAAAGGGGATCTGGTTCGAGTCGCTAACGAATCAGGTGAACTTTTTTATCCGAATCGGCGGCATGATCTTCATCATTGGCTACGGCGGTGTTCTCGTCAAGCAGGAGATCATTGGTGTCAGCAGCGTTGTAGCCTTTATTCTCGTATTCTGGAGAATGCTTAATCCGATATCCAATGCTATGGTGATGTGGCCCAGAGTTCAGAATTCGTTAAGCCAATTGTCCCGTGCTTTGGAGATTCTTGAAATGGAGGAAGAACGCGGTATACATAATGGTAATGAAATGTCCCGGAACAGCAGTGAACCGACGATGGTACAGTTCTCCAATGTAAGCTTTGCTTATTCGCCCGGTAGAGTTGCGCTCGACACCATTTCTTTTACGGTGAAAGCAGGCACTGTTACGGCAATCGTTGGCCCAAGCGGAAGCGGAAAAAGTACAATACTTCAGTTACTTCTCGGGTTTCTGCAACCGGCGTCAGGAGAGATCAGGATTGGTTCCGCACTGCAGGCAGAGCGTGATGTTTTGCAATGGCGAAGTGATATTTCGTATATCAGCCAGGAAATGTATGTGTTCTCCGGGACCTTCTTTGAGAATATTGCTTTGGGTAAGCTTGATGCTACCTTGACAGAGGTTATGAATGCAGCCCAAAAAGTAAACATGCACGATATGATCATGAGTACGCCTGAAGGCTATGGTACCTTGATCGGTGAAGGCGGGCTGACACTCTCCGGCGGAGAATGCCAGCGAATCTCCATTGCCCGGGCTCTGCTGAAGCAGGCCTCCCTTTTTGTGATGGATGAACCTACCTCTGCGCTGGATGGAGAGAATGAGGCGGCTATCTTCCGGGAATTTAAGAACATGATTAAGGATAAGACGCTAATTATTGTCAGCCATAAGCCGTTGCGGTTGGAGCAGGTGGACCAATACTTGTATCTGGACCATGGACAGATTGTGGAACAGGGAACTTATGAGCAGTTGATTGCCCGGAAGGGCAAATACTACAACTTGCTAAACGGATATGAAGAGGAGCATGATATCGCATGAAGCATAAAGGAGCCTCCATCTTCTTGAGAGTATTCACTTATGTGAAGAACGGCAATAATCTGCTTCTGTTTGGCCTGATTTTATTGATGGTTGATGTCGCTTTTAATATCGGCATAGCCAAGGTTCAGCAGTCCTTTTTGGATGTTCTGAATCAAGGGGATTTCAAGCGGTTATCCTTCTATCTGATTGTGTTTTCCATCTGCTTCTTGCTTGCGATGCTTCTTACCTTTGTGGGCTATTTCTTCAGAGAATATTCTTTTTCTATGCTGACAAGAAATTTCCAGTTTGACACCTTCTCCATGCTAAACAAGTTGCCTTATGAAGAGCTCAAGGGACGGCATTCCGGGGATCTAATATCCCGCGCCTCCTATGATGTCCAAGACTGCTGCAGACATTTAAAAGACGGGCTCTTCGGGATTTTTGAGAACGCACTGCAGTTTGCTGTTGCTTTGACCTATTTGTGCTTTATCAATTTTCCGCTGGCCGTTGCAGTGGCCATTACGGGCGTCCTTATCTTTTTTTGCAGCAGTATATTTAATCCCAAAATCCGGAAAATATCTTCAGAAATATATAACAAGGAGTCTGATATCAAGAATTTAATTAAAGAAATGGCGCAAGGAATTTCTGTCGTAAAAGCTTACGGGCTGCAAAGCTATTTCGGGGAGAAATATGCAAAGTATAGAAGGGATACTTATCGGTTATACAGGAAAAGCATACTCACCAATGTGTTTATGCAGCAACTGCTGAATATTATGAGGGAATCGGTCTGGATCATAGGTGTATTTCTGATCTGTCTTTCCGCAATAAACGGAGAAATGACGGTTGGCCTTGTGCTTACCTTCACGTTGCTGATGAGTCAGGTTTTGTGGCCGTTTGTAATTATCGCAGATCGCTGGAGAACACTGAATAACAGCTACGGTTCTGCATATCGGGCACTGGATCTTGCCGCCTTCGGACAAAATTCGCAATCGGAGAAGATAGAAGTCACAAATCCATTATTGCCTCCCGCAGAAGACATTGCCGTCCTATTGCGCAATGTATCGTTTAAGCCGGACAAAAGCGTCGAAGAGCCGCTGTTTGAGTCTTTTGATCTTGAGATCCGCCGAGGGGAAAAGGTAGCCATCGTTGGGGCAAGCGGTTCAGGGAAGAGCTCCCTGCTGAAATTGATAACCGGTCTTTACCGGCATGACAGCGGACTAATAACGATTTTTGATAAGCAGGTTGACGGAACTTCTGAAGTAAAGGACTTTTATTCCTATGTTCCGCAGCATAATTACCTGTTTACGGGAACAATTAGCGAGAATATATCCTTCGGAGCAATTTCCTTTGATGATGACCATATCAAACGCGCTGCTGAGGCAGCCAATGCGGATGAGTTCATTTCCCGGCTTGAGCAGGGGTACCACACTCCCGTAAAAGAGGGGGGAGCTACACTATCCGGCGGACAAAAACAGCGGATTGCCATTGCAAGGGCAATGTTAAAGAATGCCCCGTTGCTTATTTTGGATGAAGCTACATCTTCTTTGGATCGCCGGAATGCGATGAAAATTCAACGCTTACTGGAAAGCTTGCCATCAGAAATAACGTGTATTTTTGTGACGCATTCCCCTGCTTCCCTGTCCTTTGTAGATCGGATTGTCATACTGGAGAAGGGGCGGATAGCAGCCTCGGGAAGTCTTGAAGAATTAACACAGCGAAATCTTCTTTATCAGGAGTTATTTGACTCCGCCGAAGTATGAATGAAATCTAATTATTTGCGCCATTATGGAGGGGAATAATAATGAGAACCAAGCTAGACGAGCTGTCTTTTGAGGCAAAGAAAGCTATACTACAGGCGGAGAGTCTTGCCGAACTGAATGAGTTGCGGGTGAAATATTTCGGCAAGAAAGGACTCATCACCGAGATTTCCAAAAACATGAACACCCTCAGTTCGGAAGACAGACCCATAATCGGCATGATGGTTAATTCGGTAAGAGAATCTATAAAAGATCAGCTGAACGAGAAATCGAAAGAAATTGAGCAGGGAATACTAAAAGAACAATTGGCCAAGGAAACTATTGATGTTACGCTGCCGGGAAATCCGGCTCCTATAGGCTCGGTTCATCCGCTCAGCAAGGTTACGCAGGAGCTTGAGGATATTTTTATCGGCATGGGCTATTCCGTCGAGGAAGGCCCGGAAGTAGAAAGGGATTACTATAACTTTGAAGCCCTGAATCTTCCTAAGGATCATCCGGCGCGGGATATGCAGGATACATTCTATATTACGGAAGAGATTTTGCTGCGATCCCATACTTCCCCGGTGCAGATAAGAACTATGGAGCGAATGAAAGGTCAGGTTCCGGTTAAAATCATTTGCCCGGGGAAAGTATACCGCCGCGACGATGATGTCACCCATTCCCATCTGTTCACACAGATTGAGGGGTTGGTGATTGACCGCCATATCAGAATGAGCGACCTGAAGGGAACCCTGCTTCAATTTGTGCAGAAGATGTTTGGGACTCAAACGCAAATCCGGTTGCGGCCCAGTTATTTTCCGTTCACGGAGCCCAGTGCGGAAGTGGATATATCCTGTATGTTCTGCGGTCAGGCAGGGTGCAGAATTTGCAAAAACAGCGGGTGGATCGAAGTGCTTGGCTCAGGAATGGTCCATCCGAATGTATTGGAAATGTCAGGATACGATTCAACCCAATACAGCGGGTTTGCATTTGGGATCGGTGTAGAGCGGATAGGGATGCTTAAATATGGTGTGAACGATATCCGCAACTTCTACACCAATGATTTACGGTTATTGACACAATTTAATCATATATAACCCGTCGTTTATTTCCGGCATATCATTATAGTTAAAGGGGAATAAAGATGAAAGTATCCACTACTTGGTTATCCGAATATATAGATTTGAGAGGATATACAGGCGAAGAACTGGCAGAACAATTAACCGCCCATGGAATTGAAGTAGACAGTGTGCTGTCAGCTGCTGAACTTTACGGACAGGAGTCTTCGCTTCAAGAGACGGAGGATAACATTCTCGACCTGGATCTTACACCCAACCGTTCGGATTGCCTCAGTATCATCGGCACGGCATATGAAATGGGGGCAGTGCTGGGAAGATATATGGATAGCAACAGTCTGAACCGTTACAACGTGTCCTCCTATAATTATTCACCTCTGAATTTATTCTCGGTTAATAACGAGGCGGAGCAGGATTGTAAGTGTTATGCACTCGCATTAATAGAGAATGTTCAGATAGGGCCTTCTCCGCTATGGATTCAGCAGCGCTTGTCCGCTTTGGGAGTTGCACCGGTCAATAATGTGGTTGATTATGCCAACTATATTATGCTTGAATGCGGTCAACCTATTAATATATATGATGCGGATCAATTTTCCGGCGCCCAGATACAGATCCGGTTTGCCGATGAAGAAAACATCATGACTGCAGATGGTCTGGAAAGGACAGTCGATTCCACGGCCCTGCTTATTTCAGACGGACGGAAGCCTGCTTCCATTGCCGGTATTTCCAATGCAGCCGACTATGAAATCTCACCGGGTACCCATAGAATATTGATAGAATCCGCCCACTTCTCAGGAAGTGTCACTCGTAAGACCTCCAGGAAGCTTGGGTTGCGCAATGAAAAGACTGTCCGCTTTGAAAAAGAAATTAATTTGGAGATGATTCTTCCTGCCCTGTTGCGGGTCTCGGAGCTGATCGTCGCTGCTTCACCTGGGGCTAAACTGTCCGGTGTCTCACATTGGCAGTATGCACCTATTGAACACAAGACCATCAAAGTGAGCCAAGAAAAGATCAATCGCTATCTGGGTACTGAAATATCCGGAGAACAAATTGAAGCAATTCTGGAATATCTCCATTTTCCATTTGAGATTCCGGAGAATTCTGTCTATCTCATCTCCGTTCCTAAGCGACGGGGGGATATTACCCAGGAGGTCGATATCATCGAGGAAATCGCCAGATTGTACGGCTATGAGCATATTCCTGTGTCTCTGGTACAGGGCGTAACAACACCAGGAAGATTAACGAATGAACAGCGGATCCGGCGCAGCATCAGACATATTCTAATTCAAAGCGGGTTTAATGAGACGATCACATATTCTTTGACTCACCCTAAGCATTTCAATATGATCCCTGTAAACCCGCTGTATCCACAAGCCGTCTTTTTGAACAATCCCATGACAGAAGACCGCTCCATGCTGCGGATGAGTCTATTGCCTCACCTTCTGGAGACAGCGTCGTTCAACTTGAAATATGGTACAGAGAACATTGCTATATTCGAAATTGGTAATATCTATTGCAGTAATGAGCCCGTTTTAACGCAGCTGCCGCAGGAGTTCCCCTGCCTGGGGATGTTGCTCACGGGGAAAAGGACCCACCCCCACTGGAATTGCCCAGCCCAACCAGTATCTTACTATGACATAAAGGGAACTGTCGAGAAGATGCTGAACTATCTGGGGATTGAAAGCTATTCCTTTGAAGGGGCCCAAATCCAAGGTCTTCATCCCGGGCGGACAGCAAGCATTTACTTAAAGGATAACGACGGTAATCCAATTTACGTTGGTTATGCAGCACAGCTGCATCCGGATGTCCAGAAACAATATGACCTTAAGGAAACCTTTGTGCTGGAGCTTTCTCTCAAGCCTATCTATCGACTAACCGATTTTGGAATATCCGCTCAATCGGCACCGAAGTATCCTTCGGTCCAAAGGGATATCGCGGTAGTGGTGCATGCCCATGTTTACGCCGCTGCAATGATTGCCGGCATCAAATCATCCGCAGGAGAATGGTTGGAAGATGTGTCTATTTTTGATGTCTATTCCAGTGGCAGTCTGGCCCAGACAGGCCAGAAGAGCATTGCCTTCTCACTTGTGTTCCGTCATCCGGACCGGACGCTTACGGATGATGATATCTATCCGGTATATGAACGAGTGGTGAATACATTAAAAGAACAATTCGCTGCCGAATTAAGACAATAAAGGGCGGAATGCGATGTTAACAAGAAATGGTGCCGATAAGCAGGAAAGAAATGTTCTCGGTCATATTCGTCCCCTATATAGCTCCTATACACTGGATTATGTCAATTGTCTGGAGAATCCCATAGGTCTCGCAGTAGAAGGAATCCGGCCGCAGTACGGAGCTCTCTTCTATATCGGCCTGAAGCTCTTTAGAGCCTACAACCATCATCTAAAGGCCGAAGGGGAGTCATTTCAATTTTACATGGGTCAGGCGCTGGCTGCCTGCGGGTTACAGTTGCATTTTTTAAACGGGATAGAGAATTTGGTTTCTGCGGTGAAAGCGGAAATCGACCGGAGAAATCCTGTTTTTGTTTTTGGGAATTTAAAGGAATTATATTATTCCAATCATTATAAAACCTCGGATTGGATGCATAATTTTCTTATCAAAGGATACGACGTTCATAAGAAGTTGTTCATGGTGATTGACGGATGTCAGAAGAAAAACGAGGAACATATCTACGAGGAGTTTGTAATCCCCTTTGAAATTATGGACCAGCTGAATGCTTCTTTCATCGAAACATACGGTCATTCTTGTGTCTTCTCCATCATCAAATCAGATAATCCGCCACCGGGGCGAATTGAACTTTTATTGGACTATATTGATTTTATGTCTACGCAGCTGGCAACACAGCCATATAAAGAGCTTGAAATGATGAAGAACGGTGTCGGTGGGGAGGCCCCTTCGATCAATTCGCTCAGTTTGCCGTTATTCGAAATTATTAAGAACAAGGATGTTCTATACTCGGAAATTATACGGGTTATGCTCGAAAGCTGCGTTGCTGAAGCAACCGTTAAAGAGCTCAATGATCACAAAGCTGCAATGTTAGCCCAGGGATATTTACTCATCAATAATTATGTCGTCAGCCAAACGCGGGGAAAATATTTTGATATTGAGGACAAAGCCGAATCATTTATCCAAGCGGACGGTGTACTGAGAGAATCGCTGATGCGGATCATTTCAGATTTGCGAGAGGAATTGCAAAGGTATGATGAGCAAAAGGAGACGCTGCTGGCGTTCGAAAACAATGCTGATCAAATTATTTCGCAAGCCAACGAAAAGCTAATCTTTAATTTTAAAGGAGATAAGCTGTATAACTGCTGGATCACAGATGAATCTCCAAAGGCAGTGCATCAGCAAACAGAGAAGCTGGCTAAAGATTTTTGGTTCTCGGCGGATATCGAATGCTCATCTATGAGCAGCGAGGTTTTTTTTCACGCCGGACTAATCTTCAGAACAGCCACCGGGGATTTATACTTTTGGGGAATCATGAACAATGAGTCGGTAGTCCTTGGGAAAACAGGTGAATTTCAGGAGTTGTTTATTTCCGAGCTCTATGCCCAGCCTCTTACATTAAGCATTAGAATGGAGAAGAATGGTTACCTATTCGAACTGCATTCCGCACAGTCGCGTAAAAGTGTGGAATTCAAGGCTTCTGAAATTGGACAAATTGTCCAAATTGGACTAGGGTGCAAAACATGGAATCGGCCTGAGCCATTGACCATCGAATTTAATCATTGCGGATTTGTTACGCAATCGAGCATTTGAACAGGTGTCTGCAAAAATGCTCCCCTTATAAAGCGGAATTATATACCGCTACATAAGGGGAGCATGTTAACTTGTGGATCATTTATCTCCGCTATTTCAGCGTAATTGCAATCCGCTCTTCCTTCGGCAGCCATTCCACCGTTGCCCCCAGCTTCTCGCTGATGAAGCGCAGCGGCAGGTACAGGACTCCATTTACGGTAAAAGGCTTGTTCGTCAGCGTCACAGCTTGACCATTTAATGTGGTCTGGCCGCTCTTGGCGTTGACACTGATTTTAAGTGCCGGAAGGCTGGGATCGGTGCGCGTGACGGTCGCCAGCTTGCTCGTTCCGTCAAAGCCGATTTCGGCCCCAAGCTTGTCGAAAAGCGAGCGGAGCGGGACGAAATTTTGGCCGTTCCGTGTAATGACTCCGGCGGTAAAGGGCACATTCTCCCCATTCAGGGATACGGCGACCGGTTTCTGTACAGGGACAGGAGTATCATGCATAAATTCATAATCCCCATATCCAAGCTCTGAATTTTTGTTCACGCCCCAGCCCCACAAGCTGCCATCCTTCTTTTGCATAATCATATGCCTTCCGCCGTTCTTGATCTTACTAATATCCGAGGCGAGCAGCACAAAGCTTGGATTTGCCGGCATGGCATCCCGGGCAACGGATGTGGAATAGACCTTGTTGTCAAGCGTCTGGACGATTAGAGAATGCTCGACAACAAAAGCATCCTTGACGTTCTGGATGCTGGTTATAAGAACGGGATCGGGATGATCCGCGTATACCCAGCCGTCTGAATAACCGGTTACCGTACCGCCCCAGAACCACAGCCGGGACTGATTGTCGATGGCCAGAGTGGATCTCAGATCGTGTTTAATGGTTTTGATATGGGTTAACGCGGTAAATTTGGCGGCAGCAGAAGCGCTTGCCGGAGGATTCTCTTCTTCAAAGGTGGCAGGCCAAGTCCATACTGTCCCGTCTTTTTGCAAGGCATAGTTCTCCGCAATTTGCACAATATCATGCAGGTTCTGAATAGGCTCGAACGCTTGCAGCTCCCCGTTGTCTCTCCAGACTGTTCCGTCTTTCTTCAGAAACAAGTGCCGGTATTCAATTAAGTCCGAACGGTTCTCGGTATACATTTCAATGTCCGCCACATTGTCTATGCCTGTCACTGGAGCGAAGGTTACCTCACTTTGAGACTGTGAATCGTCCGAATTAACTTTCGTGTACACCGCTCCGCCGTCATCTGCGACAAGTGTGTTATTCCAGACGAGAACATCCTGGATGGAGCTTAATCCGCGGACCTGCTTGACTGATATCACCGGAGTATAATAATCGTTACTCCATTGCTTGATCGTCTGATCCCCCATTACTACCAGTCCTCCCGGATAGGAACCGGTGGCACCGGTCAGCTCCGGAATTTGTGTGGGGACGGATTGGTTGTAATCCCAGATCCAGAAGCTGCCGTCCGTTTTGGTCAGCCAGTCCGTTCCGAAGGAAGCAATCGTTGATGAAGAAGCGGCCGTGTCCGAACCTGCTGCAGATGCATTCGAAACCAGGCTAAGTCCAAGCAATGTGCTGAAGATGATCGTCCATTTTTTCATAGAGCACCTCTGTTTCCTTTGGTTTGTAAGATTAAAGAGTACGGAATTGAACCATTATCTTACATGTAGACGCTTCTAAACCCCGAAAGGTTTCTCCACAATTAAAACGCTCATAAACAGCTTCCCTGTGATACAATAGTTTAGTCTGTTTTTAGATCAAATTTTAGAGAGCTTCACGGCAATGTCCATATTTGAGGAGGAAATCAGCGTTAATGAAACATGCACCTTTTATCGCCGTGGAAGGCCCTATCGGGGCCGGCAAAACCACACTGGCAACCATGCTGGCCGGAGAATTGCAGCTGCCGGTCATTAAAGAAATTGTTGAGGAGAATCCGTTCCTGGACAAGTTCTATCAGAATATGGACGACTGGAGCTTTCAGCTTGAGATGTTTTTTCTGTGCAACCGCTACAAGCAGCTTGAAGATACCGTGAACCAGTACATAGATAAAGGTAAACCGGTGATATCGGATTATCATATTTATAAGAATCTGATCTTTGGCGAGCGTACACTGAAGGGAACGAAGCGGGAAAAATACCGGGAGATCTATCACGTGCTGACCGATGATCTGCCGAAGCCGGATATTATTCTCTACATCCGTGCAGACCTCGGCACCTTGCTGGCACGTATCGCCAAACGTGGTCGTCAGTTTGAGGAGGACATCGCCCCCGCCTATTTGCAGCAGTTAATTGAGGATTATGATGCAGCCATGGCCTCACTAGCTCTTACCGAGCCGTCCACCGTCATAGTTACCATCGATGGAAATCAGGTTGATTTTGTGGAAAACCAAGCAGACTTCACCGCAATCGCCTCACAGTTAAAGGAGCTAATGAAATGAACGCATACAACATCCCGGATAATGCCATTATCACCGTAGCCGGCACGGTGGGTGTCGGTAAATCGACGCTGACTGCGGCCCTGGCGGAACACCTGAACTTTCAGACTTCGCTGGAGCAGGTGGATCATAATCCGTACCTGGAGAAGTTTTATCATGATTTTGAGCGATGGAGTTTCCATCTGCAGATTTATTTCCTGGCCGAACGCTTCAAGGAGCAGAAAAAGATGTTCGAGCTGGGCGGCGGGTTTGTCCAGGACCGTTCGATCTATGAGGACACCGGTATTTTTGCCAAAATGCATGCCGATCAGGGTACCATGTCGAAAACGGACTATGACACCTATACCAGCCTGTATGAAGCGATGGTGATGACGCCCTATTTCCCGCATCCCGATGTGCTGATCTATATCGAAGGCAGCCTGCCCTCAATCCTGACCCGTATCCATGAACGCGGACGCGAGATGGAAATTCAGACCGATGTCTCCTACTGGGAACACATGCACGGCCGTTATTCGCAGTGGATTGGCGGGTTCAGCGCCTGTCCGGTGCTGCGCCTGAACATCGACGATTATGATGTGAATGATCCGGCTTCGATGACGGAGATTCTCAAGCAGGTGGGCGCGGCCATCGGGCGGACACCGGTGGGAACACAGGGAAGCTGAGGTTACAGCAATCTGAAGCTCTATGAGTCTGAAGCAGGTGCCGGAAGGTTCTCCCCATGGTACAATAAATGAACAAGCAGAAAGGATGGGGATTCTAGTTGAAGTATGATTTTAACCGTATCATTGACCGCCGCAATACCCGCTCATACAAATGGGACCAGTCCGAGAAGCTGTTCGGAGACAAGGACATTCTTCCGCTCTGGGTAGCCGATATGGACTTTGAGAGCCCGCCTGCCGTGAAGGAAGCGATTCTGCGCCGCGTGCAGGAGGGGATTTACGGCTATAGCGTGACGAGTGATTCCTACAAAGAGGCGATTACCGGCTGGTACCGCAGACGCCATGACTGGGAGCTTCAAAAGGAATGGATTATTGATTCCCCCGGCATCGTTACCTCGCTGAGCCTTTCGGTAGAGCTGTTCAGCAACCCGGGCGATCAGGTGATTCTGCAGTCGCCGGTGTATTATCCTTTTTATGATGTGATCCGGATGAATGACCGCAAGGTGGCTGTCAATCCGCTGAAACTCGAAGACGGCCATTATGTTATGGATTATGATCAGCTCGAAGAGCTGATGAGTGGCGGCGCCAAACTGCTGCTGCTGTGCAGTCCGCATAACCCGGGGGGCAGAGTGTGGGAACGGGAGGAGCTGCTGCGTCTTGGAGAACTGTGTCTGCGGTATGGCGTGACGGTCATTTCCGATGAAATTCATTGCGATTTGGCGATGCCGGGACATAAGCATATTCCATTCGCCTCCTTGTCGGAAGAGCTGTCGGATATTACGCTGACCACACTGGCGGCAACAAAGACCTTTAATCTGCCGGGTCTGCAGACCTCGTTTATCGTAACCTCCAATCCTGAATTGAGACGGAAATTTGAATACAAGCTGAAGGCGCTCAGCCTGCACATGTCCGCTTTTTTTGCACCGGAGGCGGTGGAAGCGGCATACAATGAAGGCGGGGAATGGCTGGACCAGCTCATTCAGCATATCAGCAGCAATGCGGAGTATGCCATAAGCTACCTTGCAGAGCATTTGCCGCAAGTGAAGCCAATGAAACCTGAGGCCACTTACCTGCTGTGGGTAAATTGCCGCGGACTGGGACTTGATCCCGAGGGTCTGAAAAAGCTGATGTACCGCGAGGCTAAAGTGGCTTTTAACGAAGGTTCCGTTTTTGGTACGGAAGGCCAGGGTCATCTGCGGATTAATCTCGCTTGTCCGCGTTCTGTTCTGGCCGAAGCGCTGGAGCGTTTCGCCCGGGCTGCTGCACCTTATGTAAAATAAAGAAGGCTGCGTTCTTTTCATAGGCCGCCGCTTCTCCGTTGAACCGGAAATGTTCGCGGGGAGCGGCGGCTTTTGTAACATACAGAAAGGATAATTAGGGGTGAGAACCGGCTCTCTCAATAGTTACAATCTATTAATTTGCTAATAATACCTGGTTTGGTAAAATGGTAGAAGTGCAAGCGGTTGAGAGATTCGAATTCATATCCTACTTAGAATGGGGAATCCGGCAATGAAATGGTTGGCCAAAATAGTATTGTGCGCAGCAGTTGCAGCAGCAGGTTTTACGTCACTTCCGGCAGAAGGTGTTAAGGCTGCTGCAGGCGGTGTCCGTATCGTACTTGATGGATATCCGCTACCTTTTCCGGTAGAACCGGCGGTGATGAGCGGGACTACGATGGTGCCTTTCCGGGCAATCTCCGAGGCACTGGGTGTCAAGGTGGAATGGAATCAGGCGGCTAAGCAAATCACAGCAACCCATAAAGAGGCTTCAGGCACCCAAAAAGTAATACTGACCTTGGGCAGAAAAAGTGCAACGGTGAACGGTTCGGCCGTGAAGCTGGCCGTTGCTCCGCAGAACATCCGCGGCACCACGATGATTCCGCTCAGTTTTTTTGGCCAGCAGTTCGGTGCAGGCGTATCCTGGAATCAGGCAGCAAAGACGGTGTCGATCACCTCACCGAAAAAAGATTTATATACCCTTGGGTTCTATGCGCAGGGAGCGTACGGTGAGGTTTCCCTGATCCCGGCTTTTGACGCCGTTGCCTTTGGCTGGAGCCGGATTGACCGCAGCGGCCAATACACGACCTCGGGGACAGAGTTCAGATGGCCGCAGGCCGCCGGTGATGTCACACCGGAATCGATTGTCCAGAATGCCGCATCCGGAGGAACAGCACCTTATCTGATGGTATATTCAGGGGACAAGGAATTGGAGCTGACCAAAAATGTGGAGGATCTGCAGCTTCAGCAGAAGACGATTGCCGGTATCATCGATACTGCAACGCAGAAGGGATTTCAGGGGATCGCCCTTGACCTGGAGGGACTGGGCATGACCGGGGACAAGACGGTTGTGCAGAACCAGTACAACACTTTTGTCAAGAATCTGTCCGCCAAAGCCAAGGCCGCGAACCTCAAGCTTACGGTCATTCTGCATCCGCTCAACAGCTCCTATAAAGGTTATGATTATAAGACGCTGGCTACGATTGCCGACGATCTGGTGATTATGGCTTACGCTTATGAAGGTGAAACCGGACCGGAGCCGATGAACAAGGTGGATGAATCCATCCGTCTGGCCCTCCAGCAGGTCAGCAAGGACAAGCTGATCCTGGGCATATCGGTATACAGTGAGAATGAAACCTCGGTCAATGCCAAGATCGGCCTGGCCAAACGTTATGGCCTCAAGGGTATCGCCATCTGGCGCCTCGGTCTGATCGGGCAGCCGGTGTGGAGCGAAATGGGAGAGTCGGTAGAATTGTAGAACTTGCTGGATTGAGTAAGCGGGTCCTTATAAATATAGTTTTAAGCGAGCGAAAAGGCTGCCGTTGCCGGCAGCCTTTTGCGCATGTTCGGGAATTAGTTCATCCATATCACAACAAATGTCACATTAACTTATGCGGCGAACCTGTATAATTTGTAGGGTTGACCTTAGCGGGAGATATCTTACTTTCAGGAGGAATACAGAGCATGAGCATGAAATATAAATCACTGGAGCTGGACAAACCGCTGACCTATGAGCTGGAGGGACTGGAGGTCGGGGTAACCTCGAACTGCAATTTCCGCTGCGATTACTGCTGTGCATATAACAGAAATGACGGACAGAGCATCAAAGGCAAAGAAGTGATCCGCATCTTGGAGGAGCTGCCGAATCTTAAGCGGGTTCGTCTCTCCGGCGGAGAAGTCACCCTCAAATTCGAAGATTGTGTGGAAATTGTTAGCTACTGCGCCTCCCGGGGCATTCAGACCCAGTTGAATTCCAACGGCAGCCTTCTGAACGCAGAGCGGATTGAGCAGCTGGTGAAGGCCGGACTGACTACAATCCACATTTCCTTCAACTTTACGACCGCCGAGGCGTTTTCGCGTTATTATAATATCCACACCAGCATCTATGACAAAATCAGAGAGAACATCACGATGTTCGCCCAAACCAGTGTGGACGTAGTGCTGGAAACGCTGCTGTTCAATGAGACACAGGACAACATGCAGGAGATCAGCGATCATGTCTATGCGATGGGAGTTAGAACCCATGAAATTCAGAACAGCATTATTATGGGCCATACCGGCTGGAAGGCGATTGCGGCCCGCGAACAATTGAAGAACGCCGTTAACGAGCTGATTGCCCGCAAAAAAGAGGATACGACCCTCTATTTCACCTGCATGGACCGTTTTATGGAGCAAATGGGTTTTGAGGAGCAGCCAGGGGTATATTTCCCGCACTGCATTGAAGGCAAGAAGCAGCTTCACCTGCACGGCAATGGGGATATTCTGATCTCCGAGCTGTGCCACCCGGTCATTATCGGCAATATTTATAAAGGCACTTCGTTAAAGGACCTTTACAGCAACATGCCTGCACCGCTTTCTGATTTCCTTGACAAGCTTCCTTGCCCGGCACTGGATGCCCTGTTCCCGCAGGAAGGATAAATCCTTAACAAGGAAATCCGCTTGTTTCCCGGCGGAATTCCGCCGCAGCATTTATAAGCAAGACCGCAGCCTGGTGCTGCGGTCTATTTTTTCGGCTTCTTGCGGTGAATGTTGTCCATAACTTAGCCGTAAAACAAGCACCTGTGCCGGGAGAAATTCTATGTTAGGTGTCTGTTTGTGTTTATTTAGTCGACTAAAAATTTAAATCTTTAGACCTACAATTCGACAAAATACGATAATATACCCTAATTTTCTCCATGTAATATTCACTATCAAAGGCTTAAATCCGATAATTATTGTAATAAATGTTACTGCTTAAAGATGAGAACAGAACTACCGAGGAAATCAGGACGGAAGGATGTAGAAGAAGATGAAGATTCGGATGAAGCTATCAGTATTGATGATCGTCGTTACACTGATTTCTACGGTATTAATGGGGGCTTTTACGTACAGCAAATCTACACGGACCATTCTCAATTTGACCGAAACTGCCATGGCACAAGTCAATACGAACAAAGCGCAGACCATTGGAGCCATGATAGACAAAGAAAAGCGCAGCATGGAGCTTGTTGCGGGTGAATCGGAAATTGCCGAGCTGCTGCTGAAGTCCGCAAGCGGAAGTCTTACCAGCGGGGACCCGCTCCAGGCTGAGGTGAATGCCAAGTTTCAGCAGATGGTGAAGGATGCGGGCAATCTGGAGCATATGTTTGTGGCCGATATGAGAGGAGTAGGGGTTGCGGATAGTGATACCAAGCTCATAGGAGCGGATTTCAGCGAAAGAAATTATACGAAAAATGTGCTCAAAACCGCCGGACCGGTCATCAGTGAAACGCTGAAGTCCAAATCTACAGGCGCATATGTCCTCGCTTTTATACACCCGGTGATGAGCGGCGGCAAGATGATCGGTTTCGTGGGTTCAGCCGTCAACGCGAACAGTATTATTAAATATCTGGCCGATGCCAAGGTGGCGAATGCGCCTTCTTCCTATGCCTACCTTGTGGATGAGACAGGCAATATTCTGTACCATCCCGATGAAGCCAAGATCGGATCACCAGTGGAGAATGCACAGATCAAAGCAGTTGTGGAACAGGTGAAGGCTGGTCAGACGGTAGCTGACGGCAATGTAGAATATACCTTCGAAGGCGCGGAGAAAAAAGCTGCGTTTACCGTTCTGCCGGAAACGAAATGGACACTGGTGCTCACCGGTGATGTCGATGAGGTGATGAAGCCGGTCAACAGCATGACGAACTTTATTGTTCTGCTGGGACTAGGGAGCCTGCTGCTGACCTTACTGGTAGGCATCTCTGTGGCTACACGGATTTCTTCGCCGATTATTAAGCTGACAGAGCTGATTAACCGTACCGCAGAGCTGGACCTCAAATATGATTCACAATATGAGTATCTCACCAAAAATAAAGACGAGACCGGCACCATTGCCAAAGCGATGTTCCATACACGGACTGTGCTGCGGGAAATGGCCGGCAGTCTGGTTACGATCTCCACCAAGGTGCTGGACAATGCGGAAACGCTGGAGAAGCTGTCCATTGATGTGCGGGAGAATGCCCATGACAACTCGGCGACTACAGAGCAGCTGTCGGCAGGTATGGAAGAGACAGCAGCCTCTACCGAGGAGATGACAGCGGCGATCCATGAGGTTGAGAACAATGTCCGGATGATCTCCGGACGCGTCAAGGAAGGTGCAGGCGTCTCTGTGCAGATCACCGAACGGGCTCTGGCGCTGCAGCATGATGCCACCGAGTCCATCAGCAATACCCGGGAAATCTATCATTCGGTAAAAGTGGAAATGCAAAAAGCTATTGAGCAGTCGGACTCCATTCATGAAATCAACGTCCTCGCCGATACGATTCTTTCCATAACCAGCCAGACCAATCTGCTGGCGCTGAATGCGGCGATTGAGGCGGCGCGGGCCGGAGAAGCGGGCCGGGGATTTGCCGTGGTGGCGGGGGAAATCCGCAAGCTGGCCGAGAAATCGTCCGAAACGGCGGCAGGCATTCAGGATGTTGTCAAAAATGTCTACTCTTCCGTGGAACAGATGAAGGGGAATTCCGAGGCAATCCTGCACTTTATTGATCAGAATGTGCTGGGAGATTATGAGCGGCTTGCGGAGGTCAGCGAGCAGTACAACAGTGACGCCACGGCGATTAATGGGCTGATGAGCCAGTTCGAGGAAGCCGCCGATCATCTGAACGAGACGGTGTCCAGCATAGCCATTGCTGTTAACGAGGTAGCAGCTACCGTCAATGAAGGTGCGGTTGGGGTGCAGGACATTGCTGTGAAAACTGCGGATATCGTAGAAAAAACCTTTCACGAGGCAAAAATGGCTGATGAAAATACACACAGCGCCAAAGAAATGCAGCGGCTGGTGGAACAATTCAAAATATAAATTTAGTTAATGTAATCTTTAGCCTGTCTTCATCTGGATTTAAGCTTGCAGGGGTATAGTAAATCCATAACCCCCCTTTAATATAGCTTTGGCCCCGCCGGCTGCCGGCGGGGTCCTTTTTTTGTCTTTTTAGCAATCTGGAAGCGGCATTACAACCTCTATTTTTGGTCCATACTGTTACCAAGAGGTGAGGGTCAAATGAGAGATTATTTGCTAAGGCCGGCGGCATATGAAGAACTGCATGAGCTGCTGGGCAATCCGGGCCAGGAATTCGGGCAGAAGGTGCCGAATCAACGTGCCCCGGATCATGAATTTTTGAGTAAGAATGACCAAATACAATTGCTGCGGGAGAGCTTTTTACTGCAGATGGTTAGGGATGAGTGGCCCAATCTCCCAGTGGTTAGGGAACGTCTGCAGCAGCTGGGGCTGGCCCCGCTGGCGGCAGATGATTTGAGGCTGCAGTGTGCAGCGGTAGAAGTGAGAATGCCGGCAGAGATCATGTCAGACCGCCAGGAACGCCGGAACCTGCTCAATCTGGCTTTTCACAAGCTCTGCCGGGAAACGTCCTCTGACTGGAAAGGAATCTATCCGTTTGCTGACGCTGCAGATTCGGCAATGATGTATTTTCTTGTGATCCTGAAACCGGGAGCAGAGCATGCCCGGAAGACCCGGCGATTCATAGAGCAGCTGAACCGCAGCATAGCCAGTGAACTGAAGCTGGAATGTGTGAGCGGGATTGGCGGGGAAGTGAAGGGATTGAAACGGCTGAAGAACGGTTATACCTCCTGCATGCTGTCCTGGAGCCTGAGCAGCAGCGGTAAGAAAGCTGATGAGTGTTGCAGTGATCTGGAGCTGTCCCAAGCCTTTACCCCGGAGATTGAACGAAAGCTGAAGCGGGCAGTCGAAAATCCGGACATGCATGGCCTCCGCCAGCAGCTGGACATTATGCTTAACAACGGCAGAGACACAACTGTTTTTACCTTTCTGGCCCTCAGGCTGGTACTGCTGCTTGCCTCCATTGCCAAAAAGTTTGAGTTAGGAAGTTCCTCATTGCAGAGGTATGTATGGAACTCCCGGATGTCCATTGTCCATGCCGGCTCGCCCGAAGGGGTACGGAGTTTATTGGACGAGCTGGCGCAGCTTGTGATGGAAGAAGTGAAGAAGGTCCGCTTCTCAGACGGCTGGCACCTTATTGAGGCCGTCCGGAAATATGCCGGGGAGAATTTCTGCTGCAGGCTGGAGCTATCCTCCCTGGCAGAGTTGTTTTACTTGAATGAGGCCGATTTGCCAAGACAGTTCAAGCAGCATGTCGGCATAACCTTTAGCGACTATATTACCAAGCTGCGGATAACCAAGGCTGAGCAGCTGCTGCAGCAAAACGAACTCAAGGCGGGTGATATCCCCAGGCTTGCCGGTTATTCCGGGTTCGGCAGCTTTAGCACTGCCTTCAAAAAATACAGCGGCATAAGCCCCAAAGAATACCGGGAACGGTTTGTACAGGGGCGTGCGGCTAGAGGCTGCTGATGGGGAGTGTCTGCATCTCCCGATCAATGGTACAATAAGGAAAAGGTATATATCATACCCACTGGATATAGAAGGGAGGATGAGGATGAGGATGAGTAAAAGAAGATTAGGGTTCCGCTCTATGCAGAGTCTATGGTTGAACAACAATGGCGGTTGTTTGCATAGGGCGGGAAACATAACACCGCTATAATAACCTGCAAGAGTAACGTTGTTCATCCTGTAGACTTTGCCACCTTAAAAAGCAGATTAATTTTAAGGAGCGGAGCTGCGATGAAATATGTTAACGCGGATATAGTATTGCCGGAAAACTTGCTGAAGGAAGTCCAGAAATATATACACGGCGGGATGCTCTACGTGCCAAAGCCGGAAGGTATTAAGGCCAAATGGGGTGAGAACTCCGGCGGCAGAGCATATCTGACCCACAGAAATAATGAGATTCGTAACCAGTATAGGGCAGGGCTCGGCATTGAGCATCTGGCAGAACAATTCTGCCTCTCCTGCGACAGCATCAAAAAAATCGTCTATGGCAAGAAATAGACGGCTGAAAAGGCCGCATCGGATGTTTGTTCCGGTGCGGCTTGTTTAAAATATTAGAATTTATATGCTTCGCGCTATAAATTATCCTTCTATTTCTCGCTGAAACGGGTACCGTCCTTATAAGGATGGTACCCGTTTCCACTTGTGATGGATGCTTGTTTTCTCTGTGCAATAAGGATACCACGGCAGCTGACCCAAAAATCAGCTGCCGTTTTCATAAGAATTTTCAACAGAATCTTGCATGGTATTATCATATGTGTTATACATGTAATATAACAGACAAACGAGGAGGTTGGCTTGATATGGTTGGATCTACGGCTTCGGCCGTCCCGCATCATCGCGGAGATGGTTTCATGATCCGCTGAAGACGCGCAGCTGCCATAAGGAGAGATATTCATGTTCATAGAACTCGATCTGCAATCGGAAACCCCGATTTACGCACAACTGGTTGACCAAATTGTCGAAGGGATCGCCTCCGGTGCTTTGCAGCCGGGGGACCCGCTTCCGTCGGTCCGACGCCTGGCGGAGGACTTGGGGATCAATCTCCATACCGTCAACAAGTCCTACAATTTGCTCAAGCAAGAGGGTTTTCTTCAAGTACACCGAAAGAAGGGGGTTATCGTTCAGCCCGACGGGATGCCCGGCGTGACTGAGGCGTTCGAGGAGAAGCTCCGGCGGCAGCTCCGGTCTCTTGCGGCGGCAGCAGCGGTACGCGGCATGACGGAAGAGGTATTCGCGCAGGAGAGCAGGTCGGTGTACCGGAATACCATTACAAATCACGGAGGGGAACAGCATTGACTGTACTGGAGACGATCTTCATATCCAGCTTTTATTTGTTTGTCGCGTTGATGATCAGCATACAGGCCCATATCGGCTTGCAGACCCTGCTGTTCGGCATCACGCTGCCGGCGGAGGCCCTGCAGGATACGGGCGTCCGGGGCATTCGCCGGAATTACGTTTTACTCACCGGTGGTTTTGCCGTCGTCGTCGGAGCAGCCTGCTTTATAGTGACGCGTCATCAAACGACGAGCCGGAGTTTCCTGTATTGGGCGGCAGCCATCTTGCTTTTAATAATGATGTCGTTCTTCGCCATTCGGATCAGCCGGATGTCCGCGTTGCGTTTGAAGGCGGCCAGGGGCTGGCAGGTTGCCATGCAAACAAAGCGCGCAGCAAACCTCGTGGCCGGCCGGACGCAGGGTTCGGTGCTGAGCTTTTGGTGGTATTCAGCGCATGTCGCCGTGATGGCGCTATGCATCTTCTTTGTCGTTGTGAGATGGAACGCGATTCCACAGTCGTTCGCGACGCATATGGGGCCGGACGGCCTTCCGGATCAGTACACTTTCAAATCCGTACGGACCGTGTTCATGATGAACCTCGTGCAAGCACTGATGATCGTGTTCTTCGCCGGCTATAATCTGATGATCTGCCGTGCCAGGACATCGCTGGATCCCCAGGACCGGGAAGGATCGTTACGGAAACAGTTGAAGCTCAAGAAAATCCACTCGATTTCGGCTTGGGGCATTTCGCTGCTGGGAATTGTAAACATAGGGTTGCTGCAAGCCGTAATACTGTACGGCTGGAATCTCAATCTGCTCGTGCGCTGCAACATCTCGTTCTTAGTATTGTTTTTCTTGACGCTGATCGGCGTCTTGCTTTACCTGCGCTTCAGAGGTCTTGATCAGATAAGAGACATTCCGTCGCAGGAGGAAAGGCACTGGAAGTGGCTCGGCAGCATTTACGCGAACCCTGAAGACCCGGCGTTATTCGTTCCGGACCGGTACGGATTCTTATGGACGATCAATATGGCTAATCCGCCCGGTAAGACCGTAGCCGCTGCGATGATAGCCGTTCTGGTGACCGCCATTCTCGTAATCATGTTCAATTTTCGATAAATAAAGCAATCTCGGAAGGAGAGTTCACATGAAGAAAAACAGATGGATAATGGGAGCCTTGCTAGTTTGGTGTCTGGTGCTAAGCTCATGGGACGGCAACACAGCACTGGCTGCAATGCAGAACATAGAAGCGGCACTGAATACATCCAAGGTGATCGAGTCAAGCTCTGTACCTTTAACCGTGCTAACGCCGGAAATGGACCTGCCCTCGAACAAGGCTGTAATCACCTACGAAGCAACCCGGAAAGCTGCAAAGGAGAAGGCTGATCTCCTCACGAAAACTTACGGTACGAACAGCGTGCAGTACGCCATTATCGATCATGGCAGCATCATCGTATCCGGCCAGTCCGGCAAAAATGATGAGCAGGGACAGAAGCCGCTCACAAAAGAAACGATGTACGGGATCGGCTCGACGAGTAAAATGTTTACCACGGTTGCCGCCATGCAATTGGCCGACCAAGGGAAAATTAATCTCGATACGCCGGTCGTCCGGTATATCCCCGAGTTTACGATGAAGGATGAACGCTACAAGCAGATTACGCCGCGCATGCTGCTGAATCATTCTTCCGGATTGAACGGATCGTCGCTGACGAACGCCTTTTTATTCGAAGATAACGATACTTACGCCCACGACACATTGCTGGGGCAATTGGCCGGTCAGACCTTAAAGGCAGCACCGGGCGCTTATTCGGTATACTGCAATGACGGATTTACGCTGGCCCAGATTCTAGTCGAGCGAGTCAGCGGCATGGACTTTACCTCTTATATCCATCGATATATTACGGAACCTCTGGGTATGGCCCATACGAAGACGCCGCTGGATTCTTTGAGCACAGCAAAGATGGCGGGACTCTATTATCCTGCCTACACAGGACAGCTCCCCAACGAGACAAGCAACGTGATTGGAGCGGGAGGCATATATTCCACGGCGGAAGACCTGGTTCGGTTCTCGCAAATGTTCACGGGGAAGGCGGAAGAAATCTTGTCCGGTAAATCGTCGGCGGCCATGGCGCAGGACGAGTACAAGACCCCTTTGTGGCCTGAGGATGAGGCCAGCTCATTCGATTACGGATATGGTCTCGGCTGGGACAATGTCAATCTGTATCCTTTCAGCGAATACGGGATGAAGGCGTTGACCAAAGGCGGGGACACGATTCTCTATCACTCGTCGCTCGTTGTGCTTCCCGAACAGGGCATGGCGGCAGCTGTTATCACTTCCGGCGGGAGCAGTACGGCCGACCGGCTTATGGCGAACGAAATCCTGCTTCAGGCGCTGAAGGAGAAAGGGACGATTGCCGACTTCAAGCCTGAGAAGTCATACGGCGCGCCGGTAAAGGCTGATATGCCGGAGTCCGTGCTGCAGTATTCGGGAATCTATGGCGCGACTAATACAACGGTTAACATCGATATTACGAAAGGCGGCGTCTTGTCCATCGCTTCGGAGCAGTCTCCCGGAACTCCGGCTCAGACCTTCGGGTATTCGGCCGACGGCACGTTCCGGAGTGCGGACGGGAATACGAAGATCAGCTTCGTGACGGAGGAGAACGGCCGCACCTACTTATGGATACGTCAATACGCTTCATTGCCGGGTCTTGGGCAAATGTCTGCATCCGTGTACAACGCCGAGAAGCTCCAGCCCCAAGAACTCCCGGTAGAGACCAAAGCAGCATGGATTCAGCGCGACGGCAAGAAGTATTATCTGCTGAATGAGAAGTATACGTCTCTCGTTTACATGATGATGCAGCCCATCCAATTAAAGGTGTCGCAACAATTGCCGGGGTACGTGTTGGATAAGCGAATAACAGGCCCGGATACAGCCGTCTCCGAATTGCAAATTCCGGGAATGAGCGGGCGTGATCTCTCAAGTTATACGTTCTTTACACAGGACGGCGTTGAGTACCTGGATCTTGGTGGAAGCCTCTTAGTAAACGAAGCTGCCGTGAAGCCCATCTACATCGCTAAGAAGTCAATCGTTAAGATTCCGCCCAGCGGACACGCCCGATGGTATACGATAAGCGACAAAGACGCGGGCAAGACCGTTAAGGTGAGCATGTCCTCGAACGCCTCCTTTGCTATATATAATGCAAAAGGTACATGCATTTACTTCAGTGTCATCGGAGGCAAGGATAAGGTCGGACTGCCCGCGGGAGGATCGATTGTTTTCGCCGGAGATGCCGGCGCGAAGTTCGTGATTTCCGCGCAGTAACGCCGCAATAGGTATTTCATAACTGGCTTAAGCTGCTCCATTTCTTTGTTAACGGGCTAACATAACCCAATACAATCCACTTAGTCAAAATGTTAAGATTGGAAATAACAAACTGCTGGAAGGATTTTTACCACAGGTAAGCAGCGAATCTGGAACGGAGGGACAAAATGCAAATCCGAAAGTTAAATGCCAATGAAGTACCGCCATTTGAATTGCTGTTACTAGCAGATCCATCCCGAAAACTTGTGGAAGAATATCTTCAAAGAGGACAGTGCTTCATCGGCTCTCTAAATGACCAAATCATTGGAGTCTATGTTTTATTACCAACAAGACCCGACACAGTTGAATTAGTGAATGTAGCCGTTGATGAAAAGCATCAAGGCAAAGGAGCCGGAAAACAGCTTGTAAAGCATGCTGTACAAATTGCCGCTGAATTGGGGTATAAAACAATTGAAGTCGGTACCGGAAATTCCGGCATGGGGCAGCTTGCCCTTTATCAGAAATGCGGATTTAGAATAATTGGGATAGACAGAGACTTTTTTGTTAGACATTATAATGAAAAAATATTTGAAAACGGCATGCAAGTTATAGATATGATACGACTATCACAAGATTTATAACCGGCTGTTTATTCAACTAACGGATAACGTTAGTTCAATGAAACAGCGGCAGTCTAGGACTTTATTTTATCGTCCTTGGCGGCCGCTGTTTCAATTTCCAGATTCAGTCTTATTTTCTGATGACAGCAACGGCAGCTTCCACCGTAAGCAGCTCTTCGCTTTGCTGCCACATATCCTTGAGCCGGAGCTTGCCTTCAGCCGCTTCGCTCTGCCCAATCAGAATGACGTAGCGGATTCCCTTCGTGCTCGCTGCGGCCAGCGTTTTCTTCAGCTTGCGTTTCCCGGCATCCACAGCAGTACGGATGCCGGCAGCACGGATTGCAGCGGCTGCTGTCAAGGCCTGCGGCATACACTCTCCGACGGGTATGACCAGCACCCCCGAAGCTTCCTCACGGATAGGCCGTTCGCCAAGCAGAGCCATAATCGACTCCATGCCGAAGGATATGCCCACCGTGGGATATTCGATGTCCTCACGCCCCACCAGCTTTCCGATGATTGAATCATATCGGCCTCCGCCGCCAAGGCTGGAAGTGTAGGCACCGGAAGCATCGAAGATCTCGTATACCGTTCCTGTGTAGAATGACAGACCCCGTGACAGAAATGGATCGAATACGCAGGTCTCCGCAAGTCCAATCTCCGCGATCAGCCGCTGCAGAGCCAGCACCTCCAGAGCACCCGGTTGCCCGCCCAGTCCATATTTCTCCGCCAGCTCTTCAAAAGATGGAGCATTCATGTTCAGCAGCTCAGCGAGCGCACTTACAGCAACGGGAACTGTTCCTTTCCCTTCAAGCTCTGTGAGCACGCCGCGGCTGCCGATTTTGGCCAGTTTGTCGAGCGTCAGCATCACTGAGAGATGCTCCTCCGCTGGCACGCCGACGGCCGTCAGAATTTCCCCGAGAAACCGCCGGTTGTTCCATTTCACGATGACGGGAATCTCCAGTCTGCGGAAGGCTTCCGCCGCAAGCTGCATCAGCTCGGCTTCTCCCTGCGGGCCGGCAATGCCCACCACATCGGCGTCGCATTGCAGGAATTCGCGCAGGCGGCCTTTTTTGACCGGGCCATCGCGGAATACCTTGCCGATCTCATAGCGCTTGTAAGGAAATTCAATGCCCGGATTCAAGGCGATCACTTTGGCAAAAGGAATCGTCAGATCGTAACGTAGTCCGAGCTGGCGGCCGCCTTGATCGGTAAGCTGATACATCTCCCGGAGAATCTCGTCGCCTCCCGCATATTTGGAGGTCAGCAGCTCCAGCTCATTCAGCAGAGTGGTGTCCATGGATTCAAAATCATAGAGTTCAAACAATTCGCTCAGCGTGGAGCGGACTCTCTGACGGATGGCCTGCTCCCGGCCGAAATAATCATAGGTTCCTTTAACGTTCTGCATAATTATTAACCCCTTTTCCTTTTCAGCTCTGTACAAATAAAAAACGCGCCGGACCTCGTGGTCCCGCGCGCAAATATGCGGCAGGGAGGCCAAACGCAAAATGCGTCAGCCCTCCCTGGAAAATGTTCAGGAGTGCTAACGCTGCTTGTGGTGATGATGCCGATTCAGTATGATAGTTATGCTGTTCATGAGCATCAGATCCTTTCAAGGCTGGATTACAGCACATTATAGCGGAACGGGAGAAGTCGTGCAAGGCCCGCCCGCAGATTCTATCATTTTGCAGAGCAAAGGGAGCATTATACTATGAACGATACACAAATCATTACCGCAGCCGAAAAATTCGCCAAAGAGCAATTGGGCCGGGACACAACCGGCCATGACTGGTTCCACACGGACCGTGTGCGCAATACGGCGGCGCTGATCGCAGAGATGGAGCAGGCCGATGTGTTTATCTGTACAATAGCCGCGCTGCTGCATGATGTGGCAGACGAGAAGCTGAATCCATCCAAAGAAGCGGGACTTCACAAAGTACATAGCTGGCTGGCCGGGCATCTAAGCGATGAAGGGCAGATCGGGCATATTATGCAGATCATTGAAACGATGTCTTTTAGCGGCGGAGGGGGCAAGCCCATGGCTACCCTTGAAGGCCAGGTGGTACAGGATGCGGACCGGCTGGATGCGCTGGGTGCAATCGGGATTACGCGGGTGATGGTTTTTTCGGGAGCCAAGGGACGTCCGGTCTATGATCCGGAAATTGCACCGCGTGACGAATCTCTGCAGAAGGAGTACCGCGACTATTCCAAGGGAACGGCGGTCAATCATTTTTACGAGAAGCTGCTGAAATTGAAGGACTTGATGAATACATCCTACGGGCGCAAGCTGGCGGAGGAGCGGCACGCGTTTATGGAGAGCTTTTTGGAACAGTTTTATAAGGAATGGAATCAAGGGAGCCGGAAGCTGTTATAATATTAGAATGCACAAGATGGAAGGAACGCGGGAAATCCCGCTTGAACCGGAACAATCGGCATAGAAGAGGTTGACAACTACATGAGTGTATTTAGAGATTATGGCTTAAATGAAGAGATTATCCGCGCGCTGGATGTGTTGAATTATCTGGAGCCTACCGAGGTGCAGAGCAAGGTTATTCCTGTTGCCCTGAAAGGTCAGGATCTCATCGTCAAGTCGCAGACCGGCAGCGGCAAAACGGCATCATTCGGCATCCCGCTCTGTGAACTGGCGGACTGGGCGGAGAACAAGCCGCAGGCTTTGGTGCTGACGCCGACCCGCGAGCTGGCCGCACAGGTTAAGGAAGACATCACGAATATCGGGCGCTTCAAACGGATTAAGGCAGTCGCTTTGTTCGGGAAGCAGCCGTTTGCCCCGCAAAAACAAGAGCTTACACAAAAAACGCATATCGTTGTAGGCACGCCGGGACGTGTGTTCGACCATATCGAGCGCGGCACGCTGCCGCTGAACCGGATCAAATATCTGGTGATCGATGAAGCGGATGAGATGCTGAGCATGGGGTTCATCGAGCAGATTGAGCAGATTATCCAGAAGCTGCCCCGGGAGCGCGTGACAATGCTGTTTTCCGCGACACTGCCGGATGCCGTGAAGAATCTGTGCCTGAAGTATATGAGCAGACCGGCAGATATTGAGATTGAAGCCAGTGGCATTACAACAGCGGCGATTGAGCATGCCCTGATTGAAGTTAGACAAGCTGCCAAGTTTGGGCTGCTGCTCGACCTGCTTACGGTGGAGAATCCGGACAGCTGCATTATTTTTTGCCGGACGCAGGAGCAGGTGAATGATCTGTTCCGCGGCATGGCGGACCTGGAGTATCCGGTGGACAAAATCCACGGCGGGATGATGCAGGACGAACGGTTTGAGGTGATGAACGCTTTTAAAAGAGGCCAGTTCCGCTATCTGATCGCCACCGATGTGGCCGCGCGCGGGATTGATATTGAGAACATCACCCATGTGATCAACTACGATATTCCGATGGAAAAAGAGAGCTACGTGCACCGTACCGGACGCACCGCACGCGCCGGCAAAAGCGGCAAAGCCATCACCTTCGCCACACCGAACGAGCACAAGTGGGTTGAGGAGATTGAGAGCTATATCGGATTCAGCCTCCCGGTGATGAAAGCTCCTTCGGAGGATGCCGTGGCTTACGCCAAGCCTGCATTTGAAGCGAAGCTGGGCAAGCAGCAGGTCCGCAAGAAGGGCAAGACTGAGGTCATGAACGAGGACATCATGAAGCTGTATTTTAACGGGGGCAAAAAAAAGAAGCTGCGGGCCGTCGATTTCGTCGGCACCATTGCCAAGCTGGAGGGGATCACCGCTGATGACATCGGGATCATCACGATCCAGGACAATGTTACTTATGTTGACATCCTGAACGGCAAAGGCGCGCAGGTGCTGCAAGCGATGAAGGACACCACCGTGAAGGGCAAGCTGCTCAAGGTGCATATTGCGAAGAAGTAGGGTAGCGCAGTGGCGGGAATGAGGCAGAAGTAGGCAAGGAGAAGCAGCAGTAATTGACAAGTTGAAACTACGTGAAGGGCTGCTGAAGGTGCATCTTGCGAAGAGAGCAGGGGCGTAGCGGCGGGGATGAGGCAGAAGTAGGCAAGGAGGTAAAACAATATTAGGCAAGTTGAAACAAGCCGCTGCATCGCCTTTTGGGCCTTGCAGCGGCTTTGTTTCAAGATGTTCCCTGCTATAAATCATCCGGCTCTTTCTCGCTGAAACGGTATCAGAAAGCGATAGTCTGTATCGCTGCTTCGGAAGCATAGGCTACTTAAAAAGGATAGCTAAGCCGTTTCTGTTTGTGTTAGACCATCCTATTACAACTCCAGCCGTAGGGAGCTAAGTGGAAAAAGTAAACTTAATCCCGCCGCAATAAGCAATCGCGGAGATTCAGGTGGATAAAGTAAACCTAATTTGGCTAAAATACCCTATCGGGACTAAAGTGAGCCCAATTAGTGATACTTATTCCACCTAGTCTGCCCAACACAGGGGTTTTGAGTAAATTAGTGGTACTTTTTCCACTATAACTGTCCAGTGCAGGGTATTTTAGAAAATTTGTAATACGTACTTAATCCCGCCGCAATAAGCAATCGCGGAGATTCAGATGGGGAAATAAACCTAATTTAGCTAGAATCCCCTATCGGGATTAAAGTGAGCCAGATTAATGATACTTATTTATCTTAAGTTGCCGAATACACGGGGAACAAATTAGCGGTACTTTTTCCATTTTAGCTGACCAGTACGGAATTTTAGCAAGCTAATGGTATTATTCCACTGCTTTAACAAGCGGCAGATTAACGCTGTTACTAATGAGCGTCCCCATAGGCCCTAATCTCGATCAGCTCCGCATGGCGGCTTCCGTTCGTGGATTCAATCACGACCCGAAGGCTTCGTGCCTGCACAGGCTCCGGCAGCCGGTGAACAACCTTGCGCTTGCGGTTGCCGGTTCCGGCGGCAATTTCCGTCCATTCTCCGCCGGCGCCGAGGGCTTCCACCCGGTAATTACGGACCAGTTCGGGGATGATGGCAAAAGGTGTGCGGTGATGGTGCAGATTCACCAGGTCCTCATTGACATCGTCGTTGAAGGTTAGATGAATCTCGCCAAACGTCTGCTCAGCATCCCAATCCAGCTGCAGCCACTCCGGCTTGCCTTCCTTCATCGGCTCCGACATCCACTGCTGCGGTCCGCCGTAAGGACGGTGGTAGCCGTTCACCGCTTTGTCCGCCGCGAACGCCGCGGTTGGCGAACCCAGCCGGAAGCAGAAGGGCCGGCGGGCCTGACCCTTCATCTTCCAGAGGACGACGAGCTGATCTGTGGAGTGGTCCTCCAGTTCCTTGGAGACCTGCGGCTGCTCATCCTTGAAGAAGACCAGCACCCCGCTGTGCGGCTCCAGCGAATGATGAAGGCTGACCGCAGGGTTCGCCTTGATGATCACAAAAGCGTTCTGCGGCTGCTCCGGCTGCCACTGCAGATCAAAGGCCACCCACTGCCGCCGCCCGGCTTCGGCATGTGCGGTTGCCCGTGCCTGCAACGTATGCGGCACGTAATTCTCCCCGCGGCCGGTGTCCCACAGCTCGGCCGTCACTTCCGCTGCCTGCTCCGCGTCGAGCAGCAGTTCAAATCCGCTGATTCCCGGGTCTGCCGGGAACAGCACGGCCACATCCTGCCGCAGCCGGTAGGCTTCGCCCGGCTGCGCCAGCTCCAGTGCGGACTGCACGCTGGAGGCGCTGACCCGCGCCCGGCGTGCAAGATCCGCTTCATCGGTGCTGCGCAGGCCGATGACCGAGGCGTCCTGCCGCAGCAGCGTCTGCCGCAGCTCCGCAAGGTGCCGCGCTTGCAGCTCGCGCGGCGTGGCGCCCAGGCGGCGGCTCAGCGCCGCCCCGGTGCCGGCGGCTTCGCCGATGACGGCGCAGGTCGCCATCACCCGCGTCGTGCCGAAGGCGACATGGGAGGCGCTGATATCGCGCCCGGCCATCAGCATATTCCGCACATTGGCGGAATACAGGGAGCGGAAGGGGATGTGATACACCCCGTCCGCATGCATGTGCTTCGAGCCGCTGGCTTCAGCGTACATCCCCTGCGGGGGATGGAGATCGATCGACCAGCCGCCAAACGCCACGCCGTCCGCGAACTCACGCTGGGCGATAATGTCATTCTGGTTCAGCACGTAGTCGCCGATGAACCGCCGGTATTCGCGTTTGCCGGGCAGCGCGCCGACCCATTCCAGCGTCATGTTATCGGCGCCGAATTTGCCGGAGTTTTTGATATAGTCCCAAATGCCGTAAATAACCGACCACAGCTCGTCGCGGATCATCTCATTATCATGCACCGTGTCATGCTCGCCGCCCCATTCAATCCACCAGTAGTGGCAGCCGGAGTCGCCGCTTCGGATCACCCGGCGGAGCGGAATCGTCGTTTCCGAAATATCCCTGGCAAAAGAAGGCGGGACAAAATTCACCGGTACCCCCGCATCTTTGGTATAAAACAGAATTGTGCTGCCCAGTGTGATGCCGTCAGCCACCTCGGGAGCCCACTCTTCGTTGTATTCACTGCGGGCTTCCCGCCCCAGAGAGAACTTCGCCCCGGCCAGGAAGCCGATGAGACCATCGCCTGTGCAGTCCAGATAGACACTGCTCTTGAACGTAATCCGCCGCTCCGAGGCCATCATCCAGCCCACCACGGCAGTGATCGTCCGGTCATCCTCCGAGCCTTCAGCCTGCACCTCATGGACATCTGTATTCAAATACAGGGTAATATTCGCTTCAGCTTTTACAGCCTCCAGAACCACCAGATCCCAAAGATAAGGATTGCCCTCCGGGTTCCGGTACTGGTTCTCCACGAAAAGCTCGCCCATAATGCCTGTTTCCCGGGCATAACGGTTCGTTCCATGCGCAGTTGCCCCGCAGACCCAGACGCGCACCTCGCTGCTGGAGTTGCCGCCGAGAACCGGGCGGTTCTGCACCAGCGCCACCTTTTGCCCCAGTCTGGCTGCAGCAATGGCTGCACATACCCCGGCCAGTCCGCCGCCGATTACCGTAATGTCATTGTCCACTAGCTCCTGCTTCATAACCATTCACTCCCATGACCTCATTTGGATGAACCTGAATTATTAATTCATATCTCTAATTTCATCATATTCTCAGAGATTTACTTTTTAAATGCACTATATTATCATACAACATATACTTTATTTCACTGGAGATGGATGATTCATGGAGCTTTTGAACCATATTTACTGGCGGCAGAAGGGAGCTTTCGATCTGGCAGAAGATCTCTATGATACTTGGGTGGCTTTTGCCGTGGAAGATGGTGTATTCCGTTATGAAATTGGAGCTCATTCGGGGGAAGCGGGCTTTGCCGATGTGGTGCTGTGTCCGCCGGGGGTTTCCTTCCGCCGGGCAGCCATCACTCCGCTGACCTTTCACTATTTGCAGTTCAGCGCCAGCAATGAGGAGGCGGCACAGCTTCTTCCGCCTGCCGGCAGATCGTTAATCAACGATACCAAGCGGCTCGCTTTGACCTATGCTTATTTGCGTCAGGCGGGCGAGGAGAATGACTTGCCTTCTGAGCGCTGGAAAAATCATCTTCTTATGGATTTATGGCAGCTGATTCAATGGGAGCGCAGACAGAGCCGGCGGAAGGAGACGAAATTCACCGAAGATGTTCTAATGGCGGAAGCAGCACGGCTGCTGGAAGAACAGGCGGGGAAGGCAGTCAGCCTTCAGGAGCTGGCCCGTCAGCTGGCATTAAGTCCGGTACAGCTTACCAGACGGTTCCGTGAGGCTTTTCAGGTGACGCCTTCCGATTATCTCCAAGCGGTCCGGCTCAAAAAAGCGCGCAGCCTGCTGGCCGATAGCACGCTCACCCTCGCACAGATTGCCGAGCGCTGCGGGTATGAGAACGGCTTTTACCTGAGCAGAGTCTTCTCCAAAGCCATGGGCGTCAGCCCCTCAGAATACCGCAGACGGAGCCGGGTGTAAGGATAACATATGGCAGACAGAAGCCGGGGATCACAGATCTCCGGCTTATTGGTGCAGCCAATACTTGCGTTTCACGGAATATTATAATACGATGTACTTAATAACGCGAAGTACTTGGGGAGGGACGAGATTGGAGTTTGAAAAAGAGCTGCTCAAGGGTTACATCGATATTATTTTGATCAGCATTGTAAAAGAGAAGCCGATGTACGGTTATGAGATTGCCAAGAAAGTCCGCGACATCAGCGGCGGAGCTTTTGACCTCAAAGAGGCTACCTTGTATATGGCGCTGAAGCGGCTGGAGAAACAGGGAGTCGTGGAAGCTTTTTGGGGCGGGGAACACGAAGCGAGCGGCGGCGGCAGAAGAAAATATTATCGTCTGCTTGCTGCGGGCGAGGACCGGCTGCGCGGGAGCAGACAAGGCTGGACTATCTTCCGGAATTTTATGGATTCATTATTGGGGAGGGAATAGATCATGACTGATTACAAGCTGAAGGGTAAATCTGCCGGGCGTATTGCAGCATATGTAGAGAATCTGTGCCGGCAAATGAAGGAGCCAAGCGACCAGGTGAATGATTTCCGCGAGGAAATGACGGCCAATCTTACCTCATCTGTACTTGAACAGATGCAGCAGGGTTTGCCGGAGGAGGAGGCCGTAACCGAAGCGCTTGCGCGGTTTGGAGAGCTGGGTGAGGTGAAGAAAGAACTGGTGCGCATCTACAAAATTAAAAGAACCTTTGCAGGCATTGTCCTTAAAGGCGCTTTCTCCCTGCTTTTACTAAGCGCCGTTGTTCTCGGGCTGATCATCGGAGTGTGGAATGAATGGGCCGTGTCCAAGTATCCTAAAGAGGCCTATGCTATGGTACAGGGGGAAGCCAATGTCCGTGGAACTGAGTCATTGTCTGAGCCTCTGCAGCGGAAATTGCAGAACTGGGTGGACCGCACCTGGGGCGTCAAAGGGGTGAGCGTGGAGCCGATTTATGGGAGCGTGGATGATAGAGGCGTGGATCATAGAGTGAACCTGTTCATGTATGCCGGGAACCCGCTTGCGAAAGGGATGCTGAGATTTGTGAATGACTCAGAGGATGCTCCCGCGCCCAAGCAAGACGGATTTTTTGTCAAAACCAATGCGTTCAGCGAAGTTGGATATAACCCTGCAGATCCTGATCTTGACCAGACACAGTATCCGTTTGTCGTTCATGTGGCAATGACTTATTTTAACTATACTTTCTTTTACAGCCTGGGTTTGTTCCTGCTAGGGGGATACGTTCTGCTCTTTGCCGTATGGGCAAGCATGAACGCCTATTATGAGCGCCGCGGCAATGTGGCTTGGGTGCTGCTTTTCCTGTTAACGAATGTGCTCGGCTACGGGTTGTACGTGCTCTCGCGAAGATGGGATCATCCGAGGCTTCAGGTGAATTAAGTTTTATACAGCTGACACGGGTATGAGCATGAATTTGATCAAATCCTGGCAAGAATCCACACTCCCGTTCCTTCCGGACTCTAGAGTCCGGAAGGAACGGGAGACAAGCGGAAGCAAGAGAAGGAGGTTTCATTCATTCCACTCATTTTCTACCTTACGCAACGCTGCAAGCCGTCTACGCGTGATATTGCGCCTGATACAGGCGGCTGTAGGTACCTCCGGCGTTCACCAGCTCCTCGTGACGGCCCTCCTCGGAGATGCCGTCTTCATTGACGACAATGATCCGGTCGGCATTTTTGATCGTGGTGAGACGGTGGGCGATAACAAGGGTCGTCCGTCCTACCGACAGATCCGCCAGCGATTGCTGGATTGCCGCTTCCGTCTCGGTGTCCAGTGCCGAGGTCGCTTCATCCAGAATCAGAATCGGCGGATTCTTCAGGAACATCCGGGCGATGGCCAGCCGCTGCTTTTGCCCGCCGGAGAGCTTCACGCCGCGTTCCCCGATCACGGTATCCATACCGTCCGGGAGGCCATTAATCAGGTCCTCCAGATGGGCGCGTCTGGCCGCCTCCCAGATTTCCGGCAGTCCGGCATCCAGCTTGCCGTAGGCAATGTTCTCGCGGATGGTGCCGGAGAAGAGGAAGACATCCTGCTGCACAATCCCGATTTGCTTGCGCAGCGCGTTCAGCTTCATGTCGCGGATGTCGGTTCCATCGATGGAGATTGAACCTCCGGTGACATCATAGAAGCGGGGCAGCAGGCTGCAAATGGTCGTTTTTCCGGCCCCTGAAGGCCCTACAAAAGCAATGGTTTCCCCGGCATTTACCCTCAGACTGATGCCATCCAGCACCGGCCGGCCCGGATCATAGCCGAAGCCGACCTGGTCAAAAACGATATCTCCGCGCAGCGGACCGGCATCCACAGCGCCGGGTTTGTCAGCGATATCAGGCTCCGTATCAATGACCTCAAGGTAGCGTTTGAAACCGGCAATCCCTTTCGGATAGCTCTCGATCACGGCGTTGATTTTGTCAATCGGGCGGAAAAAGATATTGGACAGCAGAATAAAGGCCACGAATTCGCCAATCTCAAGCTCTCCCTGAATGAAGAACCAGGCGCCGCAGATCATCACAACGATCGTAATCAGACGGGTCATCATATAGCTGACCGATGAGCTTTTGGCCATCAGCTTGTACGCCATCAGCTTGGTTGAGCGGAACATCTGGTTGTCGACGGCAAAAAGCTGCTTCTCATGTTCCTCATTGGCAAAAGATTGAACCACACGGATGCCTCCGACATTATCCTCGATCCGGGCATTGAAGCTGCCCACGTTGCCGAAGAGCTGATGATAGGTGTTGGTCATGTTGCGGCCGAAGTGGATGATAATCCAAGCCATGAGCGGAACCACAATGAAGGTGATAACCGCCAGCTTGAGATTAATATCGGCCATCAGGACAAATGCGCCTACAAGCGTCATAACGGCGATGAACACATCCTCCGGCCCATGATGCGCCACCTCGCCGATATCGTTCAGGTCATTTGTGATCCGGCCGATCAGATGCCCGGTTTTGTTATTGTCAAAAAAACGGAAGGATAATTTCTGGATGTGATCGAACATCTTTTTGCGCATATCCGTTTCGATATTGATCCCCAGCATATGGCCCCAGTAGGTGACGATATATTGCATCACTGTATTCAAGGCGTAAATGGCCATCAGCGCGATACAGGCGATCAGAATCAGCGGCCAGTTCTGACCCGGCAGCAGATCGTCAATGAATTTATTGACCGCCACCGGAAAGGCCAGCTCCAGCAGCCCGGCTCCCACTGCACAGGTGAAGTCGAGAATAAACAATTTTTTATAAGGACGGTAATAGGAAAAAAAGCGACGCAGCATCTCTTGTTCACTCATTTCTGTATGGTTGTGTTACCCTGTTGAGAGTCATTCTCAATAAGAACCTCATGTTAAGGATACTAAAGAGGGTGGAGGGATTTGTCAACGGAAAAGATAATTATAATGAACAGCGCCAGCGTTTTTTGCCGAAACACCCAATCCCAATTCACCCTTGCTACATAATTTAAATGTATTCCAGTAAGAAGGAGGAGTAATCATGGGCGAAAATGTTGGAGGGTACGGCGCTTTTACGTCTACTGGTGCCATTCTGGTTCTGTTCATCCTGCTCGTAATCATTACTAAATCTCTCTGGGTATAATTGCAATTCCTCTTATATGTTCAACAAGCCAGTCTCCAAGGACTGGCTTTTTTTTGCTGCATGCAGCGGCCGGCGTCTCTAGAACCTGTGCAGGAATAGCGGCAAAAGAATATAATGAAACAATATGATTATTACATAGAAAAGCGCATTCCCCCGGACAAGCCTGTGGTTTGGTTCAGAGAATGTGCTGCAACCGGGAGGAAATTATGAAATCCAAACAACAAACCGCTGCTACACTGGAACTGGACAAGGCACGGCCGGACACCGGAGCAACCCGCAGTCTGCTGGTGGTGGGCATTATTTTTGTGGCTGCCGCTCTCCGTGCTCCCTTTACATCCGTTGGCCCCCTGCTGGGCTTGATCCGCGATGATTTGGGGTTGTCCAACACGCTGGCGGGAGCAATTACGACCTTGCCGCTGCTGGCATTTGCGCTGCTGTCGCCTTTTGCGCCGCAGCTCGCCCGCCGGTTTGGCACCGCCAATGTTCTTATGCTCGCCCTGCTGGCCTTGTCCATAGGCATTCTGATCCGTTCGGGCTCAGGCGCGTTTATGCTGTTCGCAGGCACTGCGGTGATCGGGTTATCCATAGCTGTCTGCAATGTGCTGCTGCCGGGACTCATCAAGGGGAAATTTCCAGAGCGGATTGGACTTATGACGGGTGTGTATACCGTATCCATGAATATCTGTGCCGCTGCCGCCTCAGGCATCAGTGTTCCGCTGGCGCAGCATGCCGGAATCGGCTGGCGGGGCACATTGGCACTGTGGTTTGCAGTAGCCGCGTTAGCAACAATATTCTGGATTCCGCAGATGCGGAATATGACTAAGGGAAGTACTGGAGATCACAAACAATCCTCCATCCGGATCTGGCGATCCCCGCTCGCTTGGCAGGTTACCCTGTTCATGGGCCTGCAATCGCTGCTGTATTACGTGCTGATCGCCTGGTTTTCCGTGATTTTGAGTGAGCGGGGGATGTCCTCCAGCCATGCAGGCTGGATTCTGTCCCTTATGCAGCTGGCCCAGCTGCCGTTTACCTTTTTCGTGCCGCTCTGGGCAGGCCGGATGAAAAACCAGCGCAGCCTGGTGATCATAACATTCATTCTGTTCATGATGGGTATTCTCGGTGTCTGGCTGGGCAGCACTGCCTGGATGGCTGTTTGGGCGATTGGTATCGGAATCGCCGGAGGGTTTGCCTTCGGTCTTGCAATGATGTTTTTCAGTCTGAGGACCCGCAGCACACAGGAAGCCAGCGAGCTGTCCGGCATGGCCCAATCTGTCGGGTATCTGCTGGCGGCAATGGGGCCCGCACTATTCGGGCTGCTGCATGATGTGACCCATAGCTGGAACGTTCCGCTGGCGTTACTGGTTGTGGCGAGTATCTTGCTGTTCGTGGCAGGGCTTGGTGCGGGCAGCAGCCGGTTCGTAGGCGACCGCAATTAAGGCAGATGGAGCCGCTTCCGCCTGGATGCGTGAATCAGGAATTTTTCTTGGCGGCCACACGGATTCGCCTGTAGTCCATAACCCATTGATCGCCCTGGAATAACTGCGGCTTCAGTTCCTGTTCGAGAAAAGCGAGAACTTCCGTGCGCTGATCAGGGGGCAATACGCTCAGAATTCCGTCTGCGAAGGTATTCAGCCAGCGCACCAACCCTTGCGCTCCGCCTTGAAGCGGAGTAGGGCGGTCGAAGCAAAGGGCCAGACCGACTGTGAAGCCGTTCTGCTCCAGCAAGGCAGCGTACTCTCCGATGCTGGGGAAATACCAGGGCAGCTCCAGCTTGCCGCTGAACCCGATAGCCTCGAAGGCGCGCGGCAGCCCGGCTGTAACAGAGGCGATGTTGCCCTGCCCGCCGAATTCGGCGATGAGGCGGCCTCCGGGACGCAGGCTGGCGGCCATGCTGGACACAGCCCCCTCTGCATCCCGCAGCCAATGGAGTGCGGCATTGCTGAATATGGCGTCCGCAGCAAGCTCCGAGCGGTAGGCCTGGCCGTCGGCGAGCACGAACTCCAGCTGCGGATGTTTGCTGCGTGCGGCGGCAATCATATCCGGCGATGCATCGATTCCGGTGACAAAGGCACCATACCCGGCAATGGCCGCAGCCAAATCTCCGGTGCCGCAGCCCCAATCGATAATCCTCTCGCCGGGCTGGGGCTGCAGCAGTTCAATCAGCGGCTCTCCAAAGCGGGAAACAAAAGCCATATCCTTATCATAAGTTCCGGTATTCCACTGCTGGTTCATTAGAATGCTCCTTTCGGATGAAGCAGGAATTACTACTGTTGTATCATAGCGTGCACTTATAAGTGAAATATATAAATCGTATAAAAGTAATTGGTATAGCCTATCACAACCTGCGGATGGGTGAGACAACAGCAATGCCTGCCTCTATTAGCTTTGCGCCAGCGGCCAAAAGGAAAACAGAAGCCGCCGGAAGTGCGCCGCTCATCCAGCCTCCAAGCAAGGCTCCGGCGGGAATGGCAGTGCGGGTCAGCACTCTGGAGAAGCTTAAGACTCTGCCCAGCATTGCGGGCGGAACCTTTTCCTGACGGATGGAAGCGGACAAAACGGACCAGGCTGTATTGCAGCCGGATACCAGAGCGAACCCAATCCCCGGAGCCAGCCAGGTATGTCCCCAGGCAACCAGCATGAATCCGCAGGTCCCAATTAGCAGCAGGATTGGAATCAGCCGGCCCCGCCGGAAATGCCGGTCCAGCACGATGACCCCCAGACTGCCGGCTACACCTCCGGCGGCGAGCATTGTGTACGTTAAGCCGATCTGGCCGGTTGGCAGATGCAGTGTCGTAATAAGATAGTAGGTAAGTGTGGCATAGGCCGCGCTATAACCGAAATTGCCGATCGACGCCTGTACAGAGAGAGACAACTGCACCGGACTGCGAATCAGCCAGCGGAAGCCCTGAGCAATGTCTGCAAAAACGCTGCTGGGCGCCATATCTTTTAACGGCTCATAAGGCAGCTTGTACAGCACATACAGAATCGCAGCAAAAGAGGCCACGTCCAGCCACAGGATAGAAGAAATGGTCAGTACGGAAACCAAGCCTCCGGCAATCGCCGGCCCGAGCATATCCGCGAGCTGACCGGCAGTCTGCACTCCGGCATTGGCACGGGTCAGCTCTTTTCCTGAAAAAGACGGAATAATGGTAAATATTGCTATATCATAGGCTGTGGACAATAAGGATAAGAGCAAAGCGATCACATACAGGCACCATAGGGCTAACAGGCCATAATATTCCAGAATGGGAATTAGCGCTATAAGGACCATTCTAGCCGAATCGGTTGCCAGCATCAGCCGCCTGCGGTTGAAACGGTCGAGAATGACGCCTGCAAACGGGGCAAAGAGGATCACGGGCAGCACACTCACCGCGAACAGGGAGCTCATGACAAGCACAGACCCCGTCAGTCTGTAGGAAAGCAAGGGGAGACAGAAGGTATAAAGCGCGTCTCCAATTCTGGAGATGAAATATCCGCCCAGAAATGAGCCCAGAGATCGTTTTTTTTGTGTTGGTACAGCTGACTGGAACTGTTCAGTGTTAGGGTTCATTTCGTACCTCCCATCCCGTTAAGCGCGGCGAGGATGCCGTACAAGCTGAACAACATCAAGGTGACTGCTGAAGAGAGGTTCAGCCAGCGGGTGAAGGACGCCGGAAGTTTACCGCTGATCCATTTGAGTATGGAGGTGAACAGCAGCCACCAGCAGACTGAGCCGGCTGCGATTCCCGCTGGCAGAAACCAGGAGCTCCCGACGGCAGTTCCAAGCGAAGCCGAGAGCGCCGCAAAGCTCAGAATGGTGGCCGGATTCGCCAAGGTCAGCACAAAAGATGACAACAGACAATAGGGGATGCCGCTGCGGCTGGTTTCCGGCTTGGAGCTGGACTCAACCGGTTGCAGGCTTCTTGCACCCAAAAGCCCAAGCACCAGGCTGCCGGACAACCGGAGCGGCACGGCATAGGCAGAAGTGAAATCATTCACAATATTAAAGCTGGAAACGGTAACCAGGGCATATCCGGCATCGGCCAGAGCAATTCCGAAACCGGTGGCTAAGCCTGCCCAGAAGCCCTGCTGCAGGGTCCGGTTCATGCAGAGCAGAGACATGGGGCCGACAGGAGCGGCTACGGCGAAGCCAAAGCCGATGCCGCTGAGAAGGGGAGCCCAGAAGATCATGGAGCTTGTTCCGAAGGGGGCAGCGGGACATTCGGGGTTTCTTTGACCGTTCCCAAGATAATGGTTGTACGGGTGCGGACAATGCCAGGCAGGCTTTTCAGCTCCTCGCTGATGATCCGGTCGAGATCACGGGTCCCCCGGCAGCGCACCTTCAGCACATAATCGTCATCCCCGGCCGTATGATGGCATTCCTGAATCTCCGGCAGCTTCTGCACCAGTTCCAAAAAAGCCTGCCGGTGCGCCGGACGCTCCAGCGAGACCGCAATCAGCGCTCCCAGCCCGTAGCCGGCAGATTCAGCATCGATCAGCGCGGTGTATCCCTTAATCAGGCCTTGTTCCTCCAGCTTCCGCACTCTGTCTGCTGCCGCCGGTGAGGAGAGGCCAAGCAGTCCGGCCAGCTCAGCCCAGGTGATCCTTCCATTGTCCATTACAGCCCTGATGATTTTGTAATCAATGGCATCCACAGCACTCAACCTTTCTTTATTATGTATATATCACAATTTATCTTATATAATTAATTTAATCAAGATATTTATCTTATAATAAATGGTGTAATCCGCAGTTTGCTTTGGTCTTGAAAGAAGATCGTTATGGCTGTCTAAGCTGCAATTAAAATCTCTTGCATTTTATTCGAAAAAAGAGTATAGTCTTACTTACAGCGATTAAAACGCTGAACTGTATAATATGCGGTCATGGCGGAATTGGCAGACGCGCTGGCTTCAGGTGCCAGTGGTAGCAATATCGTGGAGGTTCGAGTCCTCTTGACCGCATCTCACAAAAACCGTTCCTTTGGTGAAATGGAGTACCATCCATTAACCAAGGGAACGGTTTTTTTAATATTTAGCAAACTATATAATGCAAAAGGATGTGGATTGTTGTGGCACTTGGAAGCTTCAGAAGAATCATGCGATGCGGTAGCGCCCAGGTCCATCTGTTGGATGAAGCGGACAGAGAAGACGCTGATTGGTGAAAAATACGATTTTCCCGGCTGATTCAGACTGCACGATGTACAACAATGTGAACCCTAACCACACCCAATGGGCGATAATCCTGCATATTGTACATCGCCCGGGCGTAAATTCCACGTTTTCATTCACCTGCCAAGGTGAATTGGTGCTACATTCGGCCTCCAAATGGTTAAGAAAAATGAACAGAGAGCATATTCCAATAGTACAAAAAGAAAGTATAGCCCAAGCTCATGACTACCAGCAGGTAACGTCCGTATCGGACCATCCGCTTTTCATCCGTATTCTGCTGCTGCCTTACAGTCTTAATGCCCAGGTGGATTGCCGCAGCGGCAGCAAGAAAAGGCAGAGACGAGAATCCCCAGGCATACCATGCCGGATAGCCGAAGAGAACCTGCGAGTTGCCGTACAGGAGCTGGCCGATCAGGAAAACTGTAAAAACGGACGCGATAAATGCCACATGGCCCGGTCTGTTTGGCTTTATACGCCGGATGAACCGCAGTATGCTTCGAATCAGCCCAATGAGAACCATAACGGGCCACGCCAATCCAATACCGGCATAAATGGCCAGAAGAGTAGAAGGCTGCTGTAAGAACGCAGGTTTCTCCTTTATAGTTACCCCCTGGATAAAGGTTAGCTTCCAGACGCCCTCTTGCTGGTGGAACGAGATGAACTCCCCGCTCTCTTTGTCCCGGAACAATCCTTCCCGAACAGGAATATAGGTTTTAGACTCCTCCGATCCCGTTCCCTCCGGAAAGACCCCTGTAATCCGCAGCGTTTCCCCTGCATTTTGCACATCAAAGTTTTTCCCGCCCAGCCATCTGAACCATTTGCCCCAGCCATGCTGCGGCCCCAGACCCATGGTATAGGTACGCGCATATTGCTCTAAGTCAGGAGAGGAAGGGGGAGCTACTGCCGGCTCCTGAATCAGTGGTTCAGGCAGGAGGCGCACAATAGCATCTGTCACTTGATCGCGCAGCGGCTTTCCGGGTGATTGGGCATTGCTCACAACTAATATGCCAAGTTTATGCTCAGGAATCAGCTGCATTTTGGCAGCGAAGCCGTCGATGTCTCCTGTGTGGGACAGGGTGAGAATCCCGTTGTCCGTACGATTCCGGAACAAGCCATAACCTACGCCTTCCACACCCGGATGCTCTGTAAACTGCCGGGCCTGCATTTCTTCTACGGTAGTTTGTTTAAGGATATGCTGTCCATGATAGCTGCCTTCATTCAACAAAGCGATCATGTAGTGAGCCAATTCATCAGGTATCACACTGAGGGCGCCTGCCCCCGGCAGATTCGGGTAAGAATAGGGGATTTCCTGAAAGCTTCCCTCCTGATATTGATAGGATTTAGCCATGTCCGGGTCGCTTTCCTGATGAGCCAGGCTGGCACTCGGCATTTGCAGGGGCCCGAACAGATTGTGCTGCATGTAAGCCTCCAGCGTACTTCCCGTTACTTGTTCAACGAGGAAGCCGGCAAGGCCTGCTCCGGGATTGCTGTAAGCATATTCTGTCCCCGGCTCGCGAACGGGGGGCTGCGTGTCCAGATACTGCCGCAGGAATGTCTCCGCAGGCACAGCCTTGCCGGCAGATGGCGCCGCCAGGTGGTAGACACCTTCATCCAACCCGGCCGTATGCGTCAGCAGGTGATGCAGGGTAATGGGAAGGCCGTGGTATAGGGGGACCTTGAAGTTTGTCAAATAAGTGTTAATATCCTGGTCCATCGCTACCTTCCCTTGCTCCTTCAATTGCATGACCGCTGCTGCAGTCATGGACTTGGTGAGCGATCCGACCCGCATTACGGTATGTCCGGGATCGACAGGAAGCTGTTTCCCGACATCGGCATAGCCGTATCCCTTGCTGAATACAATGCGTTCCCCCTCTGTTACCACAACAGCCGTGCCCGGAATGTGATCTTCCTCCATGATTTTATTAAGGAGAGGGGTCAGGGTTTCCTCAAGCCGTTCCTGCGTAAGGGCGTCATCCGTGCCGGCTGCTTGAGCTGCAGAGACAGTCCCGAAAGTGCCCATCCATAAAATAACAGAAACGATTAAAACAGATTTCAACTTCATCATCAGAACCTCCAAAACTAATGCTGTGTAAATCTTCTGTGATTAGCATAAGGGAGAATTCTTTCACAGCTATGTCGCCAATCTTACAATAACCTTAAATCGCTTAACAAAAGCACGGAATATGATAGACTAATGAACATGAAAGCGGGAATGAATGAGGAGGCTTGGATGTGCAGCGGACGGTACTGCTCGTCGACGACAACCGGGAAATTATAGAGCTTTTGAAGCTTTTTCTGGAGAAGGAAGGACTGCGAATCTTAGAGGCTTATAATGGTGCTGAGGCATGGACATGCATTCAGCAGGAATCCATTGATCTGGCCGTGCTTGATATTATGATGCCTGAGCTTAACGGTGTTCAATTGCTGCAGCTGCTCCGCGCGGAGTACAAGCTGCCGGTTATTCTGCTCTCTGCCAAAAATCAGGACAGTGACAAGATTCTGGGCCTGCGTCTGGGCGCCGATGACTTCATCTCCAAACCGTTTAATCCGCTGGAGGTTGTGGCCCGGATCCATGCCATGCTAAGGCGTACCTATGATTTCAATGAACCGGCAGGACCCGTTCAGGATACCCTGGAGCCTACCAGTATCGGTGAGCTGATGCTTGACCACACGGACTGCGTGTTGTATAAGGCCGGGCGGGAGATTTCATTAACCGCAATCGAATATAAGCTGCTGGCCACGCTGATGAATGCGCCTGGGCGCATTTTTACCAAGAAACAATTGTTCGAGCAGGTCTGGTCGGAACATTATTATGAGGATGCCAATACCATTATGGTGCATATCTCCAGATTGCGGGACAAGGTGGAGGAAACCCCGAAGCAACCTGTGTATATCCGGACGATCCGGGGACTGGGTTATAAGTTTGCCAAAAAGGATGATTTCCGCTGAAAAAAACGAAGCTTTTCTCCAAGTTGATCCGATCCTATGTTTACTTTGCCCTTACGTTGGGGCTGGTTGCTGCAGTTTTTCTGATGATCGCTCTAGATATCGATACTCAAACCATAGAATTTACACTGCCCACACTGCTGCTGATGCTGGGGCTGTTTGGCATGAGTATTTATATATTCAGCCAGTTGATGGTCAAACGCATTACCAGGCCGCTGGAGCATATTGCGGAGGCTATAGAGAGAATGGGCAAAGGAGAATATAAAGAGCGTCTCTCTATTACAGCGGATTACGAGTTCTCGGTGATTCAGCACCGTTTTAATGAGATGGCAGAGTCGCTGGAGCAGGCCGAGCGGGAGAACCGCAGACTGCAGGATAGCAAACAGCGGATGCTGGCGGATCTGTCCCATGATCTAAAAACACCGGTTACGACGATTCAAGGCTATGCCAAGGCACTGCAGGTGGGTTTGGTGGATAGTGAGGAGAAGAAGGAACGGTACCTGCAGCTCATCTATAACAAAGCAACCGTGGTCACTGCGCTGATTGATGATCTGTTCAGACTGTCCAAGCTGGAGCGTCCGGATTATCCTATATCGGTTGAGCAGGGGGACCTGGCTGAATTGCTGAGAGAAATTGCCGCTGATTATTACGATTCCATGGAGGAAAAAGGAATGGTCATGGAACTGGACATCCCTTCGGGTGAGGTTATGGCGGATTATGACCCGGGCCTTATGCGCAGAGCCATAGCCAACCTGTTGTCCAACGCAGTCCAGCATAACACCGGGGGTACGGTGGTACTGATCGCTCTGGAGGAATTGGCTGAGGATGTGAGGATTAGAGTTCAGGATAACGGGGGCGGAATATCCGATGAATTGAAGGATGTGATTTTTGATCCCTTTGTGCGCGGGGATGCGGCCCGGCCGGGAGATGGGGGCACCGGGCTGGGGCTGGCGATCTCTAAGCAAATCCTGGAGCTGCACAGAGGAGAACTGAGACTTGATAACCGGAACGGACTAACCGTATTTGAGCTTGTGGTCTGCAAGAAATCCGGGACCGGAGAACCGGCAGCAGGACAAGAAGCCTGATTGTTTACCCTCATCTTGCTCTGCTGGAGAACGGGGGGATTGGCGAGTCGCTCTACGCCAAGCGGGTACGTCATCCCCCGATTTTCCTTTTCTGGTGGCTGCTGACTACTATATATGTCTTTTTAGTGAACGCTGAACTGCTGATTGGCAACGTATCGGCCGGGTATATAGCTGGCTTCACCTGGTATCTGCTGGACTTCATGACTAAAGGCAAGATGACCGGACATTTCTATCAATTTGGCCTGTTGGGGCACGAGTGGGATAACGACAAATGGCTGCTTGCCGGGCTATCCTTGGTCCTGGCCCTTATCTGCGTCAGTCTGCTCCCTTTTTACAATTTCCCCAGAAATTCCATTCACAATCCCCCCCGCCCCTTCACATCAGAAGCAACTTTTCCGAAAAAAAGGTATACTATGATTAGTTTCAGTCCCCACTTTCACAGAGGAGGATCTATCACTTGACCGATACACTCTTTAAGCATCTGTATTTGCAGTCCTCTATAGGGTTCGCAGTAGTCTCCACGAAAGACGGAACCATGATGATGGCGAATCCTGCGCTTTGCAGCATGTTCGGCTACACGGAAGAGGAAATGATGAAGCTCCGTTACCTGGATACCGCATTGCCGGAGGATGAACCTACTGCCAATCATGAGCTTATTATGGAATATTTGCTGCAAAGTCCCGGAGCGGCTGTAGATAAAGAGAAACGATTCGTGCGCAAGGACGGCAGTATCATCTGGATTGCATTACATATTTTTTTAACATTCGATGAAGCTACTGGCGCCCCTCTTCATCTGATTGCCGAGATGACGGAAATTACCAGCCGCAAGCTAGCCGAGAAAAAAATAGAAGAGGACCGTCTGCTCTATAATCTGATTACGCAAAATACGCCGGACATAATCTCCTTTGCCGACACGGACGGAACGGTGCAGTATGTGTCGCCGTCTGTTGAGAAGCTGCTGGGATACTCCATTGACGAGGTAATCGGCAGGAAAAGGCCTGATTTCTACCATGAAGAAGATGCGATAGAAATGGAGCAGCACGGGAAGATGTATTCCGACAGTGATGTCTTTACCCAGCGGGCCCGGCATAGAGACGGACATTATCTCTGGCTCGAAAATTCGTTTCAGGTTATGCGTGACAGCCAGGGCGGCGTGGAGAAGATTCTGACTATTGCCCGCGACATTACGGAACGCAAGAAATATGAGAATTTACTTGCAACTGCCCAGGAATTGGGAAACATCGGTTCATGGGAATGGGACTCCCTGAATGGGCGGATGACCGTCTCGAAGCAGCTGCGCTCCATTTTTGATCTGTGCCAGGACAACAGCGCGGCTACACACAGCCATATCGATTATGTGCAGCTGCTGGCCCGCGTGGTTCCCGAGGATATAGCCTTGCTTCGAGCCGAACTGAGCAAGACCTTGAAGTCCGGGATTAACGGCCAATCGGTATTCAGGATTGAAAATGACAAAGGTGAGCGCAAGTTCATCTATACCCATTGGGAGGTAGTGCTGGATACAGCCGGAAAAACCCTGCAGATCAACGGCATAGTGCAGGATATCACCGAACGTTACCGGATGGAGGAGCAGCTGCGTGAGAGTGAGCGGAATTACCGGCTGATCTCGGAGAATTCCCTGGATTTTATCTCCCGGAATGCGACGGACGACGAAGCTACTTACTTGTATGCTTCTCCGGTCTGCCTGCAGATGCTCGGCTATACACCGGAGGAGATGGAAGGCTCAAGCGGCATGCGGTATGTTCATCCGGAGGATCTGGACAAAGTTCGTGCGTACTTACAGGAAAGCATGGAGGGCAAAAAGCTGGAGCCGATAATGTTCCGGTTTTTGTGCAAGGACGGCTCTTACCTCTGGACGGAAACGACGCTCCGCCATATCAGTTCAGGTCCGGGAGGCCCGGCGGAAATGGTCTGCGTCACCCGCAATATCTCTGAGCGCAAGCAATACGAGTTGAAGCAGCTGGAGAGCGAGAATCTCTATAAATCCCTGTTCGAATATAATCCTTCGGCGATTAGCGCCATGGATTTGAACGGGCATATCCAATCGCTGAATGCCAGCCTGCAGCAATTAACGGGGTATCCGCATGATAGCCTGCTGCATGCCAGCCACACTGAGATTATTGATCCGGATGAACTGGAAATGGCTGAGCAGCGTTTTGAGCTGGCTGCGAAGGGTCTCCCCCAGATCTTTGAAAGCAGGCTGATCCACCGGGAAGGCTATTCCGTTGAAGTCAGCGTGATCTATGTACCGATTATGGTGAACAGCCAAGCCGTCGGTGTATTCAGTATTACCAGCAACATTACGGAACACAAACGTCATCTGCAGCAGATAGAGAAACTCAGCTATGAGCATGCACTTATTCTGAATTCAGTCTCCGAAGGTATCTTTGGCATGAATCTGCAGGGAGAAACGATGTTCATTAATCCGGCTGCATCGACGATGCTGGGATATGAGCCCGGCGAACTGGCAAGGAACATTAAGCTGCATACCGTAGAACAAAGATGGCTGGACGCCGAGCCGTATGCCAGCGGGCGGTGGGCGCAGCCGGATTCCTTGTCGGGCCAGGTCTCTTACGAGGACAAGGAAGGAGTATTCTGGAGACAGGACGGCTCCAGCTTTCTGGTTAAATACCGCATGTCCCCATTATTTGATAAGGGTGAACGGAAGGGAGCGGTTGTCGTCTTCCGGGACATTACCGAAGAGAAGGCTATAGTGCGGGCTAAAGAGTCTGCAGAGCAGGCAGACCGCGCCAAGTCTGAATTCCTGGCAATCATGAGCCATGAGCTGCGCACGCCGATGAACGGGATTATTGGCATGGCGGATCTTCTGGCGGGAACAGAGCTTGATGAAGAACAGCAATACTATACAGAAATCATCAACAAAAGCAGTGAGTCCCTGCTGCATATTCTGAACGAGGTGCTGGACTTCAGCAAGATTGAAGCCGGCATGATGACGCTGGACCTCCAGACGGTGGACTTGGCCCAGGTGATCAAGAATGTCATGGAGCTGTTTTATCCAAAAGCCCTGGAGAAAGGTCTGCTTCTGGACAGTAAGCTGGACCCTGATCTGCCGCTGCTTGTGGTGACGGATGAGATCCGCTTGCGGCAGATTCTGGTGAATCTCATTGGCAATGCGGTAAAATTCACCGAGGAAGGTGAAATTCACGTTGCAGCGAAGCTGCAGTCGATCGCCGAGACCGGAGATCTGGTTATTAAGTTTACGGTAAAAGATACCGGAATCGGCATTCCCCTGGAAAGCCAGGGACTGCTGTTTCAGTCCTTTTCCCAGCTGCATCCTTCAATTAACCGCAAGTACGGCGGCACAGGCCTGGGGCTGGCAATCAGCAAAAAGCTGGTTGAACTGCTGGGCGGGATGATTGGTGTGGAAAGCAATGAAGGGGAAGGGGCGGAATTCTTCTTCACCATCCATGTTTTTCTGCCTTTGTCCGAACCTGCCTATCAGCAAATCCCTATGGCCGGCATGGAGAACGGGAATGGAAAAGAGGCGCCGGACAGAACGTCTTCCGAAGGCGAATACGGCCCGCTGTCCATTCTGGTTGCCGAAGATCATCCGGTGAATCTCCAATTGCTTCAGGCTTATCTCAAAAAGCGCGGCTACTATGCTGATGTGGCCTTAAACGGGGAAATGGCCGTAGAAATGGTGCGCTCGCATTCATATGATCTGGTGTTCATGGATATCCAAATGCCGCAGATGGACGGAATTGAGGCGACAAGTATAATACGCCACGAGATGGGGCTGTCGCCCGTTATTGTTGCAGCAACGGCTTTTGCGCGCAAAGAGGACAAGGAGCTGTGTCTCAGAGCAGGCATGCAGGATTTCATCTCCAAGCCGATATCACCGGCTGAGGTGGACCGGGTGCTTAGGGATTGGTCAGCCCATATCCTCAGATAAGAAACAGAGGGGTTATGATAATTAGTTGCAGTCATAGTGTTATTTGCTGTTTTGATATAATGGCGTGTTGCTGAGAAAAGCCGTAATGCCTCTGAGGAGACTGGTGGTTTGCTGAGAAGGGCCGAAGTCTCTGAAGATCAGTACTACAACTGTTGTGGACTGTAGAGCCGTTATTTGCAGGTTTTGGAGCATTTGACAAGACTTCCGGAATCCAGCATTTGCAGTTCTACTAGATCATGGAGGGGCCGCCTGGCTTGGCGGTCACTCTCTCCGAGATGCTGGGCCAGTTCAAGCGGTGTCAGCGGTCTTAGTAGCCACAAGCTGCTGACATTGCTTGGGTTCGCCGGTGATCGAAGGGTAGGCAATAACGATAGCTGTTGCCAAAATCGCGGACCTCCCACTCCGGGAATAAGTCATTAAAGTTGCCTGCAACCGGAAACCAGACGCAGCGGAGAAATTCAACCATACCATGCCCCAGCCCTTTTTCTAACAACTCCAGCCTCCGCGGCCCCTTTTCCGCCTCTATATTTGAGTGCATCCGCGCTGCATATTGCTGCTCAAACCGTGTCATTCTAAATCCCTCCTGATTGTAAATAACATCCGGATTACTTGAGTTATACTTGCAAGACAAAAGAAAAGCCGCTTAACTCCAATCCCTCCAGACATTTCCGGACGGATGTGCAGTTAAGCGGCGTGTGCTTCACGGCCTTTTTGGTTATTATAGCGGGTATTACCATTTCATTCAACTAAATTGAAAGGGGGGCAAGTGAATGAGAGGGCTGCTGTATGCGCTGTTTGCTGTGCTGTATATTTTGATAACATTTTTTGGTCTCGGTCCGGTGCTGTTCGCCGACGGCTCTGGGAGAGAGCGGCTGCTTACACTAATTGTGGTGCTCCTGATTTACGCTGCGGTCACAGTTGGGCTGCGGATCATCTTGAAATGGTTGCGCAGGCGTTGACAAACTGCCGCGGCCTGGCTATATTTGAATTAATCGTAATAGTTACGAATATAATTCAGCCAGTAGGAAGGTAGCGGAATATCCACACATGAAACGCGGTGATATGATTCTTATTCTTGTGGTGCTGCTGGTGGCCGGTTCCCTATACGGAATCAAGGCTTATAAGGACCATAACGAACATTATGCACAAGGTGAATTGAAGGCAGTAATTACAGTGGACGGCATGGAGTACAGGACGGTATCCTTGACCAAGGAAGAGCAAATGATCGATATCCAAACAAAGTTTGGCCACAACATCCTAAAAGTATATGACTACGGAATTCGTATGACCTACTCGGATGCCCCGCTCCCGATTGCCCTCGACATGGGGTTTATCTCCAGACCTAAGCAGCAGATCCTCTGTATTCCGGCGCGGCTGATGGTGGAAGTCATTAATCCGCACCGGTCTATCAATGACGATAATGAGCTGGATGCGGTTATTCAGCCTTGAGCCCGGATTGCTGGATTTCAGCCCAGGCAGCTGCCGAGTCGGCATTGGTATAGACGTATGGAGTGGAAGGCTGGGGGACGGGAATAATTGCCTCTGGTGTGATTTGGATAACTTCCTTGCCCATATAGGTCGAAATATGAAGCTTGCCCCGAACCTCAATCCAGGTGTCGGCGGGCAGGCTTATTTGCGTTCGGGGGTCCAGGAGGATGCCCAACGGAGTTGCGTCCGCTGTGCAGCACTGAACCAGAAAGCGGCTTACAGCATACGATTTAGGGGTTCCGTCCTTGTTCTCCTGATACAGGAAGCCGGTTACCGTAATGGATCTGCCCTCGAATTGCTGTTTGTACAAGTCGATGGCTCCCAAAGTTTCGGAGAATATTTCCGGATACACCTGAATGACCGGCTGGGCATACAGCTTCCCGGCGAGCTCGGCGAACTCCTCAAGGTAGGGGCTGGCGGCGTTGAACTTTACATGTTCAGCGGCTTCATCGGCAACGTAGGATAGGGCCATGCCTTTTTTGGCGGCTGCCGCACTGCCGAGCGAACGGTCAGGGAGCAGGAAGCCGAGCAGCAGCGGGAAAAGAAACAGGCCGTACAGCATAACGCTGTTCAGCCCGGAACGCGGCAGGCGGTGCTCGCAGTCACAGAGCCTTGCGCTTTTGCCGAATAAAGCCTGGATTCCCAGACTCAGCGCCATCAGCGAGAGCGGAACCGGGCAGAGGCGAATCCAGCGTGCCAGCTTGGGGGCGACATAATAATGCAGCGCATCCTGCTGGACCAGGTGCCCGATATAGAGCGCGAAGAGCAGCAGCAGCAGCGCCCTGAATCCATAGTGCATCCGGATGCTCCGGGAGTCATTCATGCGGCGGACCTCCTGAACGTTCTTGTGCGTGTCATAGCCACAGAGAGGCTAGAACAGAACCGATAAACACGGTAGAGACGATCATGAAAAACAAGTAAAGCGCAAATTTGGTCTTAAAGAGCGAGAGCAGCATCAGCGAGTTTTTGAAATCGAGCATCGGTCCGAGCACCATGAAGGCCAGCAGGGAGCCGCTTGGAAAAGTATGCAGAAAGGTGGAAGCCACAAAAGCATCCGAGGTGGAGCACAGCGAGAGCACATAAGCCAGTCCCATCATGAACAGGTAGGAGCCGAGCGGCTTCCCGCCAATGGCGGCCAGACTGCCTTGGTCCATAAAGGTCTGGATGCCGGAGGTAAGCAGACAGCCGATAATCAGGTATTTGCCCATTTCAAAAAACTCGTCCGATGTATGCACGAAGACGGCAACCAGCTTGCCTCCGCGTGTGCTCCGCTCATGGGGTTCCCCGCTTTCACGGGCGATGGAGAGCCGAAGCGGTGTTTTGCGGACGGTGGCATAGACTGCAAGCCCGATAACAGCAGCTACAATAAAAGCGAGACCCATCCGGGCATACGCCAGCTCCGGATGGGCGCGGAAGGCCGTCAGTGTGGCCCCGTACACGACCGGATTCAGAATCGGACCGGAGAGTATGAAGACGATAGCCACATACAGCGGCATGCCTTTGTGCATCAGGCGGCGGACCAGCGGAATCATCCCGCATTCACATACGGGGAAGAGGATGCCGAGCAAGCAGCCGAACAGGATGGCCGGGAGCGGCCGCCGCGGAATCCAGCGGGAGATCATCTCATCCGGCACGAAAACGCGAAGCAGCGAAGAGAGCAATGCGCCTAGAAGCACAAACGGCAAAGCTTCCAGCAGAATGCCGATGAAGCCGGTTTTAAAGGCCCCGGTGTAGGCGTTGTTCAGTACCTGCGGGTGGCCGGGAAGCCAGAGAATGCAGGCGGTAATCAGAAAAGCGGCAGGGATCAGCAGCGGCAGTGCTTTGAGCGGCGAAAAGAGGGTCAAGGCTGATAGAACAAGGCGGACCAGCGGTCGGTCAGCTGCTTCTCATCCAGATTGAGTCCGATGAACACCACATACGGCTGCCCGGGATACCGTGAAAATTCCCAGTTGCAGCGGTTTCCGGCATATTGCACTAGCTGGACCCCGTCCCGCCCCGCCAGCCGGACATGCCCCTTGGCTCTTACCAGGCTGTCCCCCCACTCCCGGAAAAAGCCCTCCAGCAGCTCCGGCCGGACTCCGTCTGCCGCTCCCGGCGGAAAGGTCAGCGTTACAGCCGCCACCTGCGAATAAGAGGTCTCGTGCGCGGATTCCGGCTCCTGCACCGCGGTTGCTCCGTGACCGCTGACCGCACTGTTGATCCGCTTAAGTGCCATACCGTTTATTTCCCGGCTTCCGCGCTGCAGAGCCGGAGTGCGCTGCTCTTGGGGTGCAATTCCTGCCAGCAGCGGAGAGAGGTTGATTTTACTGTAATGTGTGAATACAATCTCGGCGTCCGTATTATAGCGGCTGGCCATTTTTTCAATGCGCCATAAGGTTTCCGGTTCGACCAGATCACTTTTGTTAACGATGATCAGACCGGCGCTGGAGAGCTGCCGGCGCAGCGTCCGCACGAGCTGCTTATCGGCGGAGAAGCGGCTGCCGTATTCCAGCACGTTTTCTGCATCCAGCACGGTAATGGAATAGTGCAGCACGAGCCGCCCGCTCAGCGCAGGCTCCAGAAGGGATTTGGCAATTTCCTCGGGATTGGCCACCCCGGTAAGCTCGATATAGATCACATCCGGCCGCCGGGCGAGCAGCAGCTCCAGAGTCCTTGGCAGCTCATCCTTGCGGCTGCAGCAGACGCAGCCGTCCAGCAGTTTTTCCACATTTGCACCGGCATGTTCCTGCAGAATGTAACCATCCACATCCTTTTTGCCGAGCTCATTCATCACAATGCCGGGAGTAAGCCCCCTGGCCTTGCTCTCCTTGAGCAGCGACAGCAGCAGTGTTGTTTTCCCGCTCCCCAGAAAACCTCCAAGGATGATTACCGGTATCTTCATAGTTCTCCCTCCCGCTTTTGTTCCTGCAATTGCAAGAATCATATTTTCATAATCTATCTATACGTACTTGCTCTCCCGGAAAGACCACAAATTAAAGAGAGTTGTAATTTTGCGCGTCTATGGTTGACACTTGGCGGATCAAACATGTAGAATGTGTAAATCGTAATAATTACGATTAGATGAAAAGGAGCTGATCTTTTTGAGAGTTATCGTGACCCTTGCCTGTACAGAAACCGGCGACCGCAATTACACCACCACCAAAAACAAGAAAACCCAGCCGGGACGCCTCGAGATGAAAAAATACAGTCCCCGCCTGAAACGGGTTACGCTGCACCGTGAGACCCGTTGATCCGCCGGAAATTACAAGCTGCAACTATAAGATCTGAAATGAAGGAGAACCTATGAAACCAATTCCTGTTACTGTGCTCAGCGGCTATCTGGGCTCAGGCAAAACCACACTGCTCAACCACATTCTGCACAACCGCGACGGCTTGAAGGTGGCCGTGATTGTTAATGACATGAGCGAGGTGAATGTGGATGCGGGCCTGGTGAAATCCGGCAACACGCTTTCCCGGACAGAGGAGAAGCTGGTTGAAATGTCGAATGGCTGCATTTGCTGCACCCTGCGTGATGACCTGCTGCGTGAGGTCCATACTCTGGCGGCAGACGGGCGGTTCGATTATATTCTGATCGAGTCCTCCGGCATCAGCGAGCCGGTGCCGGTCGCCCAGACGTTTACCTATGCCAATCCCGAGCTGGATATTGATCTTACCGCGTTGGCCCGGCTCGACACTATGGTTACAGTGGTCGATGCCAACCGTTTCTGGCATGATTTCGGTTCCGGCGACAGCCTGGTTGACCGTGGCACTACCGCTGGAGAAGGAGATTCCCGCGATATCGTTGACCTGCTGATTGATCAGATTGAAACCTGTGATGTGCTGCTGTTGAATAAATGCGACCTGGTGGAAGAAGGGGAGCTGAACAAGCTTGAGGCCATATTGCGCAAGCTGCAGCCCGCTGCCAAAATCATCCGGACCGTCAAGGGGATCGTTGATCCCAGGGAGGTCCTGAATACAGGGCGGTTCGATTTTGAACGAACAAGCATGTCCTCCGGCTGGATCGCCGAGCTGAACAAGGAGGAGCATACACCAGAGACTGAAGAATACGGCATCAGCTCCTTCGTCTACCGCCGGAGAGTGCCCTTTCATCCGCAGCGGCTAAGCTTCTTTTTCAGCAATTGGCCGGAGGAGGTAGTGCGGGCCAAAGGGCTGGTCTGGCTGGCAGCGAAGGGTGACCTTGCCGCCAGCCTCAGCCAGGCGGGGCCGTCCATCCAGTTCGGTCCTGCCGGCTACTGGCTGGCAACGCTGCCTGAAGAACAGCAGCTTGAGGTGCTTGCCACGGAGCCGGATATGAAGGCCAGATGGGACGGGACTTGGGGCGACCGTATGAATGAGGTCGTATTTATCGGCGTCGGCATGAACCGGGCCGACATTGAAGCCCGGCTGGACAGATGCCTGCTGAATGAAGAAGAGATGCAGCAGGATTGGAGCCGCTTGAACAACCCGCTTCCTTGGCCGGCGGAAGAGTTTTTAACGGCTTCTCCAGAGTAAGCAAGCTTGAGACAAGAGCAAAGTCAACACCGGGATCTGGGGCTTGACTTGATTGCAAGGCAGGACCGGTTTGGGCCGGGATCAGGAGTCTCGTGATCCCGGCTTTTGTGGTGCGCAGCCAGCTATTGATTAAAAAATATGCGGGTCACTCGGATAGTTGATGATACGTATGCGCCGTGTGCGGGATCACTGGGGCGGACAATAAAGTGCTGTTGAAGATTTGGCTGCGTGTGGGGAAAAGAGTGGAATGAGAGGTAAAAGTGCTTTTGAATTGGCTGCATATGGGCAAAAGGGTGAAATGAAAGGTATTAGTGCTTTTGATTTTGCTGAATGCGGGCAAAAGGGTGGAATGAGAGGTAAAAGTACTTTTGAATTGGCTGCGTGTGGGGAAAAGGGTGGAATGAGAGGTAAAAGTGCTTTTGATTTGGCTGCGTATGGGGAAAAGGGTGGAATGAAGAGTAAAAGTGCTTTTGAATTGGCTGCGTATGGGGAAAAGGGTGGAATGAGAGGTAAAAGTGCTTTTGAATTGGCTGCGTATGGGGAAAAGGGTGGAATGAGTTAATAATCCGGGTAGAAGAAGTATGCAGGTTACAATGGTGGTCCCTCCTTATTTGTGAAAGGGAGGCATCTAGTTTGTTATTCAACATTCTGTTTCTCATTCAATCCTAATTTTATCGGGCACACAGGTTCGTTCAGTTCATGGGTTGTTTTAAGAGGATCTTTGTCTTTAATAATAATGATTACAATTAATTATTGGTTTTGTGTTTACAAATCGTAATAATTACGATAATATCATTGGAGTTAATGCGTAATGTTTACGAATAATATACTGAAGATAAATGACAGATACAAGAAAGAAAAAATGTTAGTGAAGAGCATTAGTCGCAAGCAAGCCTTATAAAGCCTCAGGAGTGTTGGGAGGTCCAGGCGAGTAGTGAAAGTCTCAGGTGAGCATCAGAAAGTCTCATTAGCGTTGACAAGTCGCTGGTAAGCAGCGAGAAGTCGCAGGAGTGTTGGGAAGTCGAACAAAAAGTTACCGTTTTAACGCCAAAGCCAAAACCAAAACCAAAACCAAAACCAAAACCAAAACCAAAACCAAAACCAAAACCAAAACCAAAACCAAAACCAAAACCAAGAGCCAAGCGCCAACGTCCAAATGCGAAACGCTAAAGCTAATGTCCAAACGCGAAACGCCAAGCGCCAGCTCCCACGCCAGCAGCTTTGTCCCAGCAGAGACCAAATTATGAAAGGAGGGCATACACCATGATTTTATCATCCATGAAGGATGTAGTGTTCGGTTATGGAAGTGAACCGGTCATTGACAACCTCTCACTTGATATTGAAGCCGGGCAGTTTATCGGCATCACCGGCCCGAACGGGGCAGCCAAAACGACACTGCTCAAGCTTCTGCTGGGTCTGCTCCGGCCTTGGAGCGGAACCGTCACGCTAAACAAGGAGATTGCGGAGGGAGGGAAGCTGGTAATTGGTTATGTGCCGCAGCAGGTGGCGTCCTTTAATGCCGGATTTCCGAGCAAGGTAATCGAGCTGGTCCGGTCCGGCTGCTACCCGCGGCTGGGGTGGTTTGGCCGCTTCACGAAAGAGCAGGAGGAGCTTGTGGAGCGGAGCTTGCGGCAGGTGGACATGTGGGAATACCGCAACCGCAGGATCGGCGAGCTGTCCGGCGGGCAGAAGCAGCGGATCTGCATCGCCCGTGCAATGGCGCAGCAGCCGCAGGTGCTGGTGCTGGATGAGCCGGCAACGGGCATGGATACCGGGAGCCGGGGCGGATTTTACAAGCTGATGCGGCATTATGTCAGCAATCACGGGCGGACCGTCATCATGGTCACGCACGGTCTGGAAGAGACCCGTCCTTATCTGGACACGGTGATCAGCCTGGAACGAGAAGAGCAGGAGGGCTGGAAATGCTTGGTTACGAATTCATGCAGCGCGCATTTTGGGCCGGGGGCCTGATCGGCATCATCGGTCCGCTGCTGGGCGTGTATCTGATGCTGCGCAGGCAGGTGCTGATGGCCGATACCCTGTCCCATGTGTCGTTGGCCGGAGTGGCGCTCGGCTCGGTGCTGCAGCTGAGTCCGGCGCTTAGCGGATTTGCGGTGGCCGTAGCGGGCGGACTGGTCATAGAGCAGCTCCGCCGTTCTTATCGTACATACAGCGAGCTGCCGGTGGCGATCATAATGACCTCCGGCCTGGCGCTGGCCGTGGTGCTGATGAGCCTGAAGCAGAATCTGAGCCGCAGCTTCAGCTCCTATCTGTTCGGCTCCATCGTCGCTGTCAGCGATACTCAGCTGGTGCTGATTGCCATAGTGGCCGCCGCAGGACTGTTATATTTCATCATTCTCCGCCGCCCGCTGTACAGTCTGACCTTTGACGAAGAGACAGCCTCTATCGGCGGTGTCCATACAGGCTTATTGTCCTTTTCGTTTGCGGTGCTGACGGGGATGACGGTTGCGGCTGCAATGCCTGTTGTCGGTGTTCTGCTGGTGTCAGCGCTGATTGTCCTGCCGGCGTCCATTGCCCTGAGGGTTGCATCGGGCTTTAGTGCAGCCATTCTGATTTCAATCGGTGTTGGCCTTGCGGGCGTTTTCAGCGGCCTGACCGCTTCCTATTATATCAACACACCTCCCGGAGGCACGATAGCCCTCATTTTACTGTGTTTTCTGCTATGCGCAATTGCTGTACAAAAGCTGCTGGCTTTCCAGAAACGCCGCAGCGTCCGTAAATCCATATTAGAAAAAGGAGCTTGAACAGAACTATGCTGAATGTTAAAATCCGTCACCTTGCCGTCCTTTCCCTGACCGCCATGCTGATTGTCTCCGGCTGCGGCAGCAACACCGCAAGCAATGCGAAAGAGACTCCCCCTGCTTCATCCGCAGCCGCAGAGCCGGCCGCCGCTGGAGCTGCAGTCAAGGCAGACAAGCTGGATATCAAGGTCAGCTTTTACCCTATGTATGAGTTCACCAAAAATATTGTCGGCGACTTGGCCGATGTGGAAACACTGATTCCGGCCGGAATCGAGCCGCATGACTGGGAGCCTACGGCACAGGATATGGCGGAGATTTCCGCCGCCGATGTGCTTGTCTATAATGGTGCAGGCATGGAGGGCTGGGCACAGCAGGTGATCGATAGTGCCAAGGGGACCCAACTGGTTGCCGTAGAGGCCAGTAAAGGGCTGGATATTATGGAAGGCGTGGAAGAGGAAGAAGAACATGCCGGTGAAGCGGATCATGATCATGAGGCAGGCGGGCATGCTGATGAAGCGGATCATGATCATGAGGCAGGCGGGCATGCTGATGAAGCGGATCATGATCATGAGGCAGGCGGGCACGCCCAAGAAGCGGGGCATAACCATGAGGCAGGGGAGCCGGCCAAAGAGGATCATGCCCACGACCATGATCACGGCGGACTTGATCCGCATGTCTGGCTTGCCCCCTCCCTTGCCATCAAGGAGGTCCGGACGATCGAAGCCGCTTTGGCTGCTGCCTCTCCTGAGAATGCCGCTGCCTTCAAGACGAACAGCGATGCCTATATCGCCAAGCTGGAGCAGCTCGACCAGGATTTCAAGGCTGGTCTGAAAGATACGAAGCGTAAAGATTTCATTACCCAGCATGCTGCATTCGGCTATTTGGCCAAAGAGTACGGCCTGACTCAAGTGCCGATTGCCGGTCTTTCTCCGGAGCAGGAGCCTTCCGCCGCTCAAATGGCCCAAATTGTGGAGTTCGCGAAGGCGCATGAGGTGAAGACGATCTTTTTCGAAACCCTGGTATCGTCGAGTGTTGCTGATACGATTGCCGGGGAACTCGGCGCCAAGTCAGCGGTGCTGAACCCAATCGAAGGCTTAACCGATGAGGACCGCAGCAGCAATCTTGATTACCTTGCCATAATGCGCCAGAATCTTGAAGCGCTGAAGGCCGCTTTGAATGAATAGCGAACGACAGGAACCTACCTAATGTATGAAAGGAGCAGCAGCATGGCTAAAAAATCAAAGATAGTCAAGGAACTGAAGAGGCAGGAGCTGGTGGCGAAATTCGCTGACAAACGCCGAGATCTGAAGGCAATGGGGGACTATATGGCCCTCCAAAAGCTGCCGCGCGATTCATCGCCCACCCGCCAAAAAAACCGGTGCGCCGTTTCCGGAAGACCACGAGGCTACTTAAGCAAGTTTCATGTCTCACGGATCGTGTTCCGGGAGCTTGCGCTTAAAGGGCAGATTCCCGGCATCACCAAATCAAGCTGGTAATCGGTCCGGCTGCATACCGGCTTCACATCAAACGGCTGTTTCTCTGCTTAAGCGGAGGGACGGCCGTTTTACTGTATATTTTAGAAATATCAATTATGCCGGGCGCTTTGGGCTTTGCCTGATAAAGCAGGGTGAATTATGATAGTAGACAAGTGTAACCAATCATAACCAACTATGAAGGAGGCCAGATCATGAGCTATACCGATACGTTCATCCGCGTCGCTGTGGATTGTCCGGCCGAGACAGGTGTTGTTCCTGTGTCCGTCCGGCCGCATCCGCCGGTCCACGTCATTCAGTATGAGCTGCTGTCAGGAGCGCCGTATGCCTATACCCATGAAGAGCTGCTGTATGAGGTGCATGTGCGCCATAAGGAGATATCTGAACAGGAAAGAGCGGAGCGCCGGAAGGAAATCTGGACAACACTGTTCTCCAAAAGCCACCCCTGCCTGCGCGCCTCCATGCTGCCCAAAAAGTACGGTTGGGGGATTCACTATAACGCTGAGGGTAAAATCGCCATTTATGGCAAAGAGTCCCCTGAGTATGACCATTACACATCCGGGAGCGCGGACGGGGTTAAGCTGCTGAATGCTATGCGCAATAGAAAATGACAGGGAAAAGCCGGGTGTAGAAAGGAGCAAACCAAATGTCACAGTATTGGAGTACAAGATTTGCCCGCGAAGGCATGATCTGGGGAGATCAGCCCAGTCCGTCAGCCTTGCGGGCCAAAGCGTGGTTCCTTGAGCAGGGAGTACAATCTGTCCTGGTTCCCGGTGCGGGTTACGGACGGAACACCAAGGTGTTCTCCTCCGACTTGGACACCTATGGCGTCGAATTGAGCAGGGCTGCGCTGGAGCTTGCCGCCGATTGGGACAGCCAAACCCGGTTCATTGAAGGATCGGCATTGGAGCCTCAATTGGACATCCGGGTAGATGCAGTCTATTGCTATGATGTGCTGCATTTATTTCTTGCCGGAGAACGCCGTCAGCTTATTGACGCAAGTCTTGCGCAGCTCCGTCCCGGAGGCCTGCTGTATTTTACCAGCTTTTCCGATGAGGATTCCAACAACGGCCATGGGAGGATGCTGGAGCCGGGTACATATGAATACAAAGAAGGAAAATACGCCCACTTTTTCAGCGATGCTGACCTGCGGGAGCATTTTTCTGCTGCAGAGGTAGTGGAGACTGGAACGTTTCAGGAATTATTGCAGAGTCCCGGAGGCGGGACACATGAGTATCTGCTCCGGGAAATCTTCGCCCGTAAGAGAAAAGAGGTCTATATAAACAGAACTTGAAAATTATTACAACTTAGGGAGAAGTGACGGAGGAGAAGTTTGGAACTGTAGGAGCGGTAGCGTCCGCCTGAAAGCTTTCCGTAGGAAAGCTCGCTATCTTCAGCATAATCAGTCTGCGGATTTCCACCGCGAACAGCGGTATAAATTCAAGAAATCTGCAGATGGGCAGCGGCCGGAAGTCCAAACATTCTCTGAAGTCACGACCCATCCCAGACAGAAAAATCACAAGTTCAGTTTATATAGAGTAAAACTTATACGAACTTTCCCTGGGAAGGGACAGACAGCTCCTTAAACGTCTTGCATAAATGGGCAAATTGCGCCGACAGTTCTGGAGCGGCCATAGGCAGGCCGTGTCCGGGAAGCACAATCTGGGGGTCCAGAAGAGCAAGCTTGCGTACGGACTTCTCTGCTTCCACCCAGTCTGTTGTGAAATAGGCCGGAGGTCCATGCAGTTCCTTATGCTGTGCGATGACTGCAAAAGCCGACTCCTGCTTGACAGTAATCACGGCATCCCCGGAGATGAGCACCTTGTCAGCAGGGCGGAAAAGAGAGATGTGGCCCGGGCTGTGCCCCGGTGTATGCACCCAGGTCCAGCCCTTCGCTCCGGGCACACTGCCATCCTCCGGAAGAGGATGTACAGCTCCCCCCAGATTAATGCCCCTGTGCGGATAAAGAGGTGAAACGGTTGCCATGAGACCCCCGCCCACCGCAGGGTCAGCAGGAGGATAATCCTGCGAGCCTGTGAGATAAGGCAGCTCCAAAGGGTGTGCATATACCGGAACTCCCGGCCATTCCTCCATAAGCTCCTTCAGGTTGCCGACATGATCAAAATGGCCGTGAGTCAGCACAATAGCCGCCGGCGGTTTGCCGAACCATTCCTGGCTAGTCCGTAAAATACTCCCTGCGAAATTGCCAAGTCCTGTGTCGACCAGAATCCAATCCGTTACAGAATGGCCTACAAAGGCGACGTTGACAAACAAAGTCCGAAGGCCGGCCACACCTTCTGCTGCCTCCCATGTATCCGTCAAGCCGGAAGTTAATATCCCGTTCAGTTCCACCCTCGTACCTCCTATATTGTTTTTAAGTTCAATGTAATGCCAAGATGTGATGCCATCCTGTAGTATGGCCTTTTTTACAAAATACAAATGGGATTGCAGGAAGAAAACAAACGGGAGGATGCTGAACGGCCAAAAAACCCTCTCCAAAAGGAAGAAGGGCCGGCGTAGTTATAACAAGCAGTTCAAGGAAGTAGCTGTATGTAGCTTGCGGCTTCAGGGCTGGCGCAGTTCACAATCAGCGAATAGGATATGGCGCGGAATATGGAAGAAATTCTCGGCCTTTTCCTGCAGCGCCAGCGTAGGGAGGTGGCATTGATGCAGCCATTTGCGGAAGGTTCCGGGATGGACCCCGATCCAGATGCTGACATCCGTGACAGAGAAATCATAGACCATGCACAGTCCTGTAAGGATCACATTGCTGTGCGGGGAGCGGGCATTTGCTCTTTTCATAAATCTTGAGGGTGTAGGCTGGCACACAATCGGACTTTGCCGCAGGAGAGCCTCATTGAACAAGATATGGGACGGGTAACCCAGGATACGGCAGACCTTGTCCAGATTGGTTTTGGAAGGAATCCGGCCTTCATATACCCAGGCGCTGACGCTGCGCGAAGAGACGGAGAGTTCTTCGGCCAGCCGTGACAGCTTGATGTCTTTGGCCATCAGGACGGCTAGCAGCACGCGGTTACGGATCTGGCTGCGCTTCGGCCGGCGGAATCTTTTGACCCGAACGCCTTGTCCAAGATATTTGCGGTTGATCAGAGACCAGGCCTGAATTTTATGTGTTTCTTGCTGGTTATTAGGCATAATTCCTCCGATATACTGATTTGATAATTGAGTAAATATTCTGGTTTGGCTTGATATGACTTTAACATTTTGGTTATGCTTTCGTCCAGATGAAATGCTTGGTGGTCCGCCAGCGCTTAATTTCTTTCAGAAGTGATGCTGGTATGATATATTTTTAGTAATCTATTTTATAATTCAGGACGCGGGGAGCGATATAGATGATTAAACACATTGTATTCTTCAAATTAAAGGACCGGACTCCGGAAAAAATACAGGAAACCGTAGCGGTGCTCCGGAACATGGAAGGCAAAATTCCGCAGCTGCTCTCCATCGAGGCAGGTGCCGATATCATTCGCTCGGAGCGTTCTTTTGATATTGCGCTGGTGACGGTGGTCGCTTCGCTGGATGATTTACAGGCCTATCAGGTGCACCCGGAGCATAAGAAGGTTATCGCGCACATCAATGAGGTCAAAGAGGTTTCATTTGCTGTAGATTACGAAATCTAGAGATACACGGGAGAGTGCGGCGGCTAACCGCCATCAACAACCGGAAGGTGGGACGTTATGCGAGAGCTTGAGTACCCGATGGAAGCGTTAACCTATTTAGTCGTATTTCTGGCCGCGTGCATCATCATGCTGTTCTGGCTGAAACGCCGCGGCAGACGGGGAAAATAATCCGGACTCCGATCACTGCTCTTGCCCCATATTACCTTACTTGGAGGGTCTACTGTGTACTATGTCAACCGGAAACAGATCGAAACTATACTGGGACAGATTCCAGATATTAATAAAGGGCTCCGAACAGCAGCTGCTTCGTGGGATGGCGGAACATTGACGGGACTGGTTCAGGAAAGATGCCTGCACTTGGCGATTGAGGTCGTTACCGATGTAGGCAGCTCTTTGATTGACGGATTCATTATGCGTGATGCCGGAAGCTATGAGGACATCATTTCTATCATCCATGAGGAAAAGGTTTTTGAAGGGAGCAGCCTGTACGGTTTGCTGATCCGGCTTGTGGCACTCCGCAAGCCTCTGGTTCAGGACTACTACGCCTGGGACCGGACATCACTTCACCCGCTTACAGCGCAGCTTCCGGAAGCACTGGAGCAATTCGCAGCTGCAGTGCAGAGCTATCTGGATCAGGAACTGGGCGCAGAAGCCCCAGTGTAACTTTACGGCAGCAGCCGGGATTTACTGAATATACAAGGAATGTAGGAGTGAACACAAGCGTCAGCCGTGAAAGGAAGGAGGTCCTTAATGATGAAGAAGGGGCAGGAAAGCGGATCAACAAGGCGGATGATTATGACGCTCCTGAAGATGAAAGGGCCGCTGACGATCGGTGCGCTCGCTGAGGAGCTGGGGATTACGGAAATGGGTGTCCGGCGTCACGTGCTTCAGCTGGAACAGGAAGCGCTGGCCAAAACCAAAGTCGTCCGCCAGGCAATGGGCCGTCCGCTTCATGTGTATTCACTAACAGAGCGGGCGGAAGACCATTTTCCCAAAAGCTATCATAATCTGGCGCTGGAGCTGCTGCGCGAGCTGGACCACGGCAGCGGACAGGAGGCAGTCAACGTTCTGTTTGAAGGCCGCAGGAAGCGTATGCTGGCCCAGTATGGACCCATGATGGAGAACCGGAATCTGGAAGAGCGTGTCGCCGAGTTGTCCTCCATCCAGAATGCGGGCGGCTATATGGCCGAGTGGCATCAGGATGAGGACGGATCTTATGTAATGCAGGAGTATAACTGTCCGATCCGCCAGGTTGCGACCCAATACCGCAAGGCCTGCCAGTGTGAACAAGCACTGTTCGAGGAGCTGCTTGGGGCGAAGGTTACACGCACGGAATGTATGGCTGAAGGCGGACAGAGCTGCCGGTACGCCATTGTTCCCCGCAAGAAAGACAAATCTCCGGAAATGAGCGTATAGCAGTCACAAGACAAACTCTCTTTGCTTATGATATAGCAGAACTAGGCGATCGCCCGGATGGCCGGGCAGAGGCTCAAATAGAATCCAAGGGAGAGATGAGACATGAAAAAAGACACTAAAAGCTTGCTGTGGGGGATTCTGGCCGGCAGTGTGGTGGGTTCGGTAACGGCTCTGCTGTTCGCCCCTAAAGCCGGTAAGGAGCTGCGCAAGGACATTGCTGAAGGAACTGCGGAAGCGGCCCACAAAGTGCAGGAGATTGCCGGAGCGGCTAGCGACAAAAGCACGGAGCTGTACAGCAAAGCCAAAGACGCGGTAGAGTCTGTGGTCATTGAGGTCAAGGAATGGAGCAGACAATATACCGGGACTGATGAAGAAAAGGCGGTTGTGGTGAGTGGAATTGCTGCAGAAGACGATACCGCTGAAGCCACTGAAACCGCTGGAATTGCCTTTGAGGAAGCTGCGGAAGCAGCGCCGGATGAAGCGGAAGCCCGGATTGATGCCGATACAGCTGCTGACACTGTGGTAAAAGATGGCACAGCTGGCGGCAAAGACGGCAGTGGAATCGCTTAAGCTGGCGGTAATAAAGTGAATCCGCCTTTTGCAGAGCACGATGAAGCCGTATCTCCTTGGCGGAGAGGTAAGGTGAATGTTTTCCGGCCTAGAGCCGCTTTTCGCATTCTGGCGGAAGGCGGCTCTTGAACTGTTCAGGGTTTTGGAGTATCATCTGCAATTGGGGCTGGAGCCCAGGTACATTTTGTTTTAGCCTTACATAAGCTACACAAAACAAGTAAAAGGAAGCGGTGTGTTCGTGCAGCAAGCTATCGCAATACTAGATTCAGGTGTGGGGGGACTCACGGTTGTCAAGGAAGTGATGAGACAGCTCCCACGGGAGAAGATCATTTATTTCGGTGATACCGCAAGAGCCCCGTACGGACCCCGTTCGACAGAAGAAGTGAAAATGTTCACCGAACAGATTGTGGACTATTTAATTCAATTTAATCCCAAAATGATTGTTATCGCCTGCAATACTGCAACTGCGGCCGCACTTGACTATATCTCAGCCAAAGTATCGATTCCCGTCATCGGCGTCATTCATCCGGGCGCGCGTGCAGCCATAAGTGCGACCAAAACCGGCCAGGTCGGCGTCATCGGCACCATCGGCACGGTCAAGAGCGGTGCCTACACCGCTGCGCTGAAGCAGCTGTCCCCATTCGTCCAGGTCGTCAGCCAGGCCTGCCCGGCGCTTGTTCCTTTTGTGGAACAAGGGATGTTCCGCTCGGAGGAGAGCCATATCGCAGTGGCGGAATCGCTGAATGGCATCAAGTATGAGCCAATCGATACCCTGATCCTGGGCTGTACCCATTATCCGTTCCTGGTGGAGCCCATCGGCAAGGTCATGGGGCCAGGGGTGAAGCTCATCAGCTCTGCGGATGAGACAGCCAGAGAAATCAGTACGATCCTCTATGACAAAGGCCAACTGGCCAGCGGAGACGAAAGTCCAATCCACCAGTTTTTCTGCAGCGGAGAGGCCGAGATGTTCCAGCGGATCGCCCGTGACTGGCTAGGGGAGCAGATTAAGCGTACGCCAGTTGTGTGGCAGGTCTCTTCGCTGTAAGCACCGGAGCGGTGAGTTGAATAGGGACAAACCCCTGATCCAGGGGCAGTTTTAGAACCAAAACTTGAGGCCGGGACAGCGATGTTCCGGTCTTTGCTGTTAATTGGGGGAATGAAGGGGTCTCCTGTCCGCATCAATTCTTTCATGGTGGACAGCACGGTGTGCATACAATGGAAAAGAAGGCTGTGTCCGAATGTCTCCCGTGAACTCTCCGGCTGACGGCATTGGATGACGCCAACTAGAGGGCTGAGAGGATGAGGCATATGCAGCAATATATTGCCCGCAGGGGAGATACGGTTAGCCGGATTGCCGCGAGGCATGGACTCACACCGGAGCATGTAATACAGGGGAACCCGTGGGCAGGGAGGCAGCCGTATTTAGTTCCGGGGCAGATTCTGTTTCTGCCTTCCGCTCCGCGCAAACGTTATGCTGTACAGCCAGGTGATGATGCCTGGAGCATTGCTGCCTGGTTCGGAGTGGATGTGAATGAGCTTGAAAAGCTGAATCCGGGCGTAGGCTCGGCATACGGGTGTACCCCCGGCAAGGTGCTGGTCATTCCTCCGGCGGCACCGCACAAAGTGGTGCATTTGCGCGGAGAATATGGTCCTGCCGAGGTGGCGGCGGATATTGTCAGACTGCTGGACCAGTATCCTTTCCTTCAGCATGAAACTATTGGTTCAAGCGTGCTTGGCAAGCCGCTGCATCTGCTGCGGATCGGCAGCGGACCGCGCCAGCTTCATGTCAATGCTGCACTGCATGCGAATGAATGGCTGACCTCGCCCTGCCTCCTGTCTTTTGTGGAGCAGTATGCGGCGGCATATGCTCAAGGAAAGGACTGGAACGGCCATAACCCCGGCTCCTGGCACAGCAACTGGACGGTATGGGCTGTGCCCATGGCCAATCCCGATGGGGTGGAGCTTGTGCAGGAAGGGGTACTGCCCGGCCACCCGTATTATGAAGAGCTGATGGCATGGAACGGTGGACGGCGCAGCTTCCGGCACTGGAAGGCCAACATCCGCGGGGTGGATCTGGGCGACCAGTTCCCCGCACATTGGGAAGAGGAGCAGGCCCGGCGGGGAGTGCCTGGACCCGCGCCGCGTGATTACAGCGGAACGGCTGCGCTAAGCGAGCCGGAAGCCGCTGCCCTGGCGCAGCTGGCAGAGAGGGTCCCCGGCGATGCCGCGGTATCGCTGCACAGCCAGGGAGGAGAGATTTACTGGAACTACCGGGGGTATGAGCCGCCGGAGAGCCGTGCACTTGCGGCACAGCTGGCGGCGGCGAGCGGCTACCGGGCGGTTGAGCTGACCGGCAGCGATGCGGGATACAAGGACTGGTTCATCCAGCGCTTCCGCAAGCCCGGCTTCACTGTGGAGCTGGGAGTTGGCAAAAATCCGCTGCCGCTGGCTGATTTTGAGGATATGGCGCTGGAGACCGGTCTTATTTTGGCCTCGATCCTTTCAAATTTCAAATAAAAATGAAACAATTTCTGCAAATTTGCGTAATATAACAGCAAAGGGTACGGCCGCAGTCATTCCTAGATGCGCTTCGCGGCTGGATCCTTTTTTTGTGAAAAACTCACAAAACTTTTAGGAGGACCGTGATGAAACTGAGAAAACTGCTGTCGCTTAAGCAATGGTCCCATATTTTCCGCAATTCCTGGCAGTTTATCATCTCGCCGCAAGTCGCCGTGGCAGACAAGCTCCTGTTCACCATTCCGGTGATTTTATACTGGGTGCTTCCCGATTTTATGCCGTTTCTGCCGATTGACGATATTGGGGTGACGATGCTGCTGACGGGCTGGTTCGTCTCGCGGATGGAGCGCAAATACCCGGCCCTAAGAGCCGGAAGATGAAGGATTAGCGAATCTTTTCATGCTTTGTGCTGATCTATTTCGCCAATACAGTTGCTTTTACAGGCTGATTTCCTTAAAATAAATTATTGAGTATTTAAACTATAGATGCCTGGGAGATGGATGAGCATGAACGTCAAAATTACCCGCAATGCGGCTAAAGTGATAAAGAAAACGATGGAACTTGAAGGCAACAGCGAGCTGAAGCTGCGCGTAGCCATTACACACGCCCACGGCGATCATGCCCACTACGGCCTTGATCTGGACACGCCCAAAGAAAGTGACGTTGTTGTCTCCACTGACAAAGAGATTGATGTCATTCTTGATCCGAATCAGCCCTTGCTGGATGGTGTAAAGATCGACTATCTGTACTTCCCTGAAGAAGGTTTTGTGATTACTAATCCGTCTAAAGGAAATCACGGCGATCACTAAGTGTTCGCCCGTATTTTACGGACATAAAGAAGGGTTGCTCCATGGCTAACGATATACGCATTTGCGACGAATGCAATCATATCAAGATGAAAAGTATCCTCCCCAAGCTGCGCAAGATGGCGCCTGACGCCGAGATCAAGACCGGGTGCATCTCCTATTGCGGACCTTGCGGCAAACGGCCGTTTGTCTATATCAATGGCCGGTATGTCAGCGGCCCGACGGAAGACGAGGTGCTGGCTAAGGCCGAAGCTTTTGTCAAACGGCCGGTTGCTAAGGAATAGGCATAGTGGTGTTTGGCATGACCCCCGCTGAGTGTAGCGGGGGTTTTTGGCAACTATAGGAATTTATATGCTTCACTCAATATATTTCCCGCTGAAACGGTACCGTCCTGTAAAGGACGGCAAAGCCGTTTCCGCTTGTGTATCCGGGTGTGCCTCGAAGTTGGGTATGCGCGGAGGCCCATGTTATAATAGAAATGTTCTCAACATCAGAAAGATACATAGGAGGTAATGGAGCGAAATGAAGCATATTGCTGATGTAACGATTCTGAATAACGGGATTGCCATGCCCCGGTTTGGACTGGGCACCTACAAGGCTGAAGGCGAAGAGGTGGCCAGAGCTGTAGCAACTGCGCTGGAGCTGGGTTACCGGAGTATTGATACCGCTGCGGTATATGGCAACGAGGAAGAGGTGGGACGCTCGATTGCCGCCAGCGGCATCAAGAGGGACGACCTGTTCGTCACGACGAAGGTATGGAACTCGGATCAGGGCTATGATGAGACACTAAGAGCCTTTGAAACCAGCAGTAAGAAGCTTGGCCTGGACGTCATTGATCTGTATCTAATCCACTGGCCGGGCACAGATAAATATAAGGCTACCTGGTGCGCACTGGAGCGGCTGTATGCCGAAGGACGCGTACGGGCCATTGGCGTCAGCAATTTTCAGATTCACCATTTGGAGGAATTACGGAAGGACAGCGAAACGGTGCCTGCGGTGAATCAGGTGGAGCTGCATCCGCGCTTTATCCAGAAAGAGCTGCATGATTACTGCGCAAGCCGCCAGATTCAGATTGAAGCCTGGGCACCGCTGATGAAGGGCAGACTGCAGGATAATGAATTGCTGCAGGGGATTGCTGGCAAGCATGGCAAGACGGTATCCCAGGTGATTTTGCGTTGGGGGCTGCAGAACGGGATTGTGATTATCCCGAAATCGGTAACCGCATCGAGAATCAAGGAAAACAGCGAAATCTTCGATTTCGAGCTGTCGGCGGAAGAACTGGCTGCGATCAGCGGGCTGGATGCCGGAGAGCGGATTGGCTCTGATCCGGACAAGTTATTGTTCTAGCCCAATACTATTGTAATCAAAAAGTCTCCCTGAATGCACGCTCAGGGAGACTTTTCATGCTGCCGGACAGGCAAACAGATATGAAATGCGGTTCCTTTGGATACTTCGCTGTCTACGGTCAGGAACCCGCCGTGCGCGAGGATCAGACTTTTTACAATAGCCATGCCGAGTCCTGTTCCCAGTTTCGGAGAGCCGTCCTTTGCACCACGGTAATATTTCTGGAACAGATTGTTTAGCGTATCTTCGTCCATTCCAGTGCCATCGTCGGAAATCGTGATATGCACACTTTCATCACCCTCCTGCCGCACAGTCACATGAATGGCGGTTCCTGCCGGATTGTGAAGCACCGCATTCATCAGCACATTTTGCAGCGCCCGGTAGAGCAGCTTCTCGTCGGCTATAAGCTCCAGCGTCTCGGTTTCCGCTTCCAGGCTCAACAGGTGGGACACTGCTCGCGGATCGTTGCCGACATCGGCAGTCAGCCGCTGCAGGAAGCCGATCAGCTCCAGAGTGACAAGCCTCATCGGCAGGGAAGCATGATCCTCATTCATCTGAAAAGAGAGGTTGATGTCGCTGATCAATTCCTCAATATGCTGCCCTTTGGAATGAATTTCTTGGAGGAACGTCCGCTGTTCATCCAGGTTCCAGCTGTACTCCTCGTTCAGCAGCAGAGCTGAATATCCCGTGACATACGTTAAAGGCGTTTTGAGATCATGCGAGATGCCAGCCACCCAATCCTTTTTGTTCTCTTCCAGCTTGCGGCGTTCCAGTTCGGCCTGCTTCAGGCCAGCGGACAGGGACTCGATGTTCACAATCAATTCGCCGTACAGCCGGTATCTGAATTTGAGCTTCCTGTTCCGCTTGAAGATGCCCTGAAGCCCAGGCGGAGGTTCGAAATTCCTGCCCGACAAGGAAGCAATCCACGACATCATGAATCTTAACGGACTCCCGAAGTACCAGCCGAACAGCACGCTGCATGCCGTAATGTTAAGCCCGAATACCGCCAGAATGTACAGATCATAATGCTCCTGTCCTTCCAGAAGTCCCAGCAGCGGAAACAGCACCTCTACGCTAATCATCATGGTGATGCCGAGTCCAAGCATCCAGGCGATTAATCCGATGACAAAATGGATACTGAACCTTAGTCCCGTCTTCATCTCAGGCTTCTTTGACCGGCGGCACAAATTTATAACCGATCCCTCTCAGGTTAATGATCAGCTCAGGGGCTTTCGGATTGTCGTCCAGCTTTTTTCTGATTTTCGAAATATGGATGGTGACCGTTTTCTCATCGCCATACCCCGGGCTGCCCCATACCAGTTCATAGATTTGCGATGTTGTATAGATCCGGTTCGGATTCCGGCAAAAGAAGCTCAGCAGCTCCAATTCCTTGGCCGTACATTCCACATTCTCACCATTCACGATCAATGCGGCGTCCGCAGGCCTTAGAATAAAACGCCCATAATTGTATTCTTTGTTTCCTGCACCTTCCGAAATTCCGTATGACGAGGCTTGGGTGAGGCTCTGCCTCCTGAATAAAGCTTTCATCCGGGCAATGACCTCGAGCGGATTAAAAGGTTTCGTGATATAATCGTCCCCGCCAATCCCGAGCCCCGTCAATTTATCGAAATCGCTTGCGCACGACGTAAGGAAAAAAATGGGCGCATCCGTATGCTTGCGGATCTCACGGCACAGCTCAAAGCCGTTGGCGTCCCCCAGCATCACATCCAGCAGGATCAGGTCATAGGTATGATTTTTTACGAAAAATAACGCTTGTTCCCCAGTTGTACAGCTGGAAATGTTGTGGTAACGCTCTTTCTTCAACGTAATCTCCAGCAAAGTCAAAATTCCCCGCTCATCGTCAACCAGCAAAATTTTCTCGGCGTTCGTATTGACATTCAGCAACGGTGTTTCCTCCCCAAGTGCATAAGTTTCCTCTAAGTGTAGCATTCATTTTGGAATTTTTCTTGCCTCCTGTTTCCTTTTAACCGTGATTTTGCTTTGATTTTACTTTCGCAGGCTATTCTAACGTTGCGCCACCAAAGAATGGTTCGGCAAATGGTTGTGACGGAGGAATAGACATGGAATTGCAAATTGAACAGGTATCGAAAAGCTATGGTGCAAAGCATGCCCTCAGCAGTATCACCTTGAAGCTCAAACCGGGGGTGACCGGTCTGCTTGGCCCAAATGGTGCCGGGAAATCCACGTTGATGCGGATGCTCGCGACTATAGAGAAGCCGACACAAGGGAGGATTACATGGAATGGGGTGGATATTGCCGGGCAACCACAGGTTTTGCGGAAGGAGCTGGGCTATTTGCCGCAGGATTTCGGTGTGTATCCGAATCTGACTCCGCTTGAATTTCTGGAGTACATAGCGGCGATGAAAGGACTGTCCGCCCGGTCGGCGCGAACCCGAATCAACGAGCTGTTGGAAATTTTAAATCTCTCGAATGACCGGAAGCGGCTGCTCGGAGGATTCTCGGGCGGCATGAGACAGCGGGTGGGCATTGCCCAATCCCTGCTTAATGATCCGTCGCTGCTTATTGTCGACGAACCTACGGTCGGGCTGGACCCCGGAGAAAGAATCGGTTTCCGCAATTTATTGTCCAGCTTATCAGGGGACAGAATCATTATTTTATCAACACACATCGTGACCGACATTGAATCCATCGCCCCCTCCATCGCTCTGATGGCGAAGGGCCGGCTGGTCAAGTATGCGGCACCGGAAAACTTGATCCAGAGTGTGGAGCAGAAGGTCTGGAACTGTATCCTGCCTGCCGCCTCCCTGCCGGAAATGCAGGCTAAATACACGATCAGCAGCGCCATTCAGCGCAGCGACGGCATCCACACCCGGATCGTTTCCGATCTGCGCCCCAGCGCAAACGCCACCCTGCTGCCCGCTTCACTGGAGGATGCGTACCTGTATACAGTGTCCTCGTTAGGAGTCCAGCCATGATCCGTACCCTCTCTGCCTGCTTTTATTTAATCAAAAGCAATTTGGTCAGTCAGATGCGCAGCTATTCCTTCCTGCTCGTTATAGGGATCAGCGTATTTGCCGGTTATGCCTGCGTGCCGGATGCCGCTGCCGGATATGAAATCTTTTCTATCGGCGGGGTCAGAGGCATCTATAACTCGGCGTGGCTGGGCGGACTTGCGGCGATGCTGACCACGATGCTGCTCTGGCTGTTCGGTTTTTTCATGCTCCGAAGCCAAATATCCGGAGATGCGCGCCTGAAGCTTGGGCCGTTAATCGCCTCTGCCCCTGTCCGGAAAATCAGGTATATCGCCGGTAAGGCGGCGGCAAATTTTGTGGTGCTGCTGGTGATTGGAGCTGTCTTGCTGGTGGCCTTTATGGCCATGCAGCTGCTGCGGGGAGAAGCTGCCCAGCTCCGGCTAATGGATTACATGGCTCCCTTTTTCTATGTAACTTTTCCGTCCCTGTTTTTGCTCGCTTCCTTAACCGTCCTGTTTGATGTATTTCCCGGTTTGAAGGGGGTTTTGGGGAATGTGCTGTTTTTCTGCCTGTGGATTGCTGTCGGTGTGGTGTCCATAGCCGCGCCAAGCGATTGGTGGGATCTGTTCGGCGTGAGCAGTATCCTGAACGCAATGGCCCGCAGTGCAGCGGAGCATTATCCTGCCCTCTCCAGCCTTGAGGCAAGCGGAAGCTTTGGATATTATCCGACAGAGGGACAGATCTCCACATTTGAGTGGCAGGGTGCAGCATGGGATCATTCGCTTATTCTGATCCGGCTCGTCTGGATAGCTGCGGGGATAGGATTCATCGTTTTGTCGGCTCTGCTGTTCCGCCGTTTTGAACACCCGGAAGCCTCCTCCAAGGTTCATCCGCTTGCTTCGGGCAGGGAAAAAACATCTGCTCTACCGCTTGCAGCCGTGGAGCACAGCGGCTCACTGAAGCTGTCTCCGGCAGTGAAGGTGAAGGGGGCAAGGTTCCCCGGGCAGGTTAAAGCCGAGCTGAAGCTTATGCTGAAAGGCATGTCCCTCTGGTGGACACTGCCCGCCATAGTGCTCATTGCTGCGCCTCTGCTGGTTACGGCAAATTCCGTGGACAGCCTGCTGCCCTTTATCATGATATGGCCTCTCGCCATATGGTCGCAGATGGGCACACGGGATCAGCATTATTTTACCACCGGACTGATCCTGTCCAGCAGCTCACCGCTGGCGAAGTGGTGGACGGAATGGCTCTCCGGCGTATTTATCACCTTGCTGTTTTCTGCGGGTGCAATCATCCGCTTCGTCGCGGATGGGGAGATGCCGGCCCTGTTGGCATGGGGAACAGGAATCCTGTTCATTCCGACTTTGGCACTTGCACTCGGCACACTGGGCGGGTCAAAAAAACTGTTCGAAGTCATTTATATGCTCTGGTGGTATATGGGACCGCTCAATCATGTTCCCTCACTTGACTTTTTAGGGGTGTCCGATAGGAAACCTGCGCTTTATCTCACGCTCACTGTTTTCTTATTCGCAGCAGTCATAACCGTCCGGCTCTGGCAGACCGGTAATTTATCCATAAGAAGGAGATCCATATGACAAAATATACAGGCGGTAAATGGCTTGTCCTCATCCCGGCAGCGTTCGTTATGTTCCTACTTGCGGGCTGCGGGGACAAAGCCGTGGAGAAAACAGCTTCTTTCGAGGGATCAAAGGTGCAGCAGATTGAGGTGAACACTGACGGACAATCCATTCAGGTGAGCCGTTCCAAAGCTTCGGAAGTGAAGCTCCGTATGAAGACGGATGGTGAGCTGCCGGCGGTGCTGGAGGAGGGTGTGCTTGCTGTCAACGCCGAACCGAAGTCCGGCTTCATCCATTTAAAGAATGAGACCATATATCTGGAGCTGCCGGAACAAAACTACGAGTCCATCCGTCTGGCCACATCTTCCGGCAATATTACCTTTGAGGACGGCCAGGCGGAGCAGATTGTGCTAGACGCCGACTCAGGCAATATCACCGTCACCGGCTTCGCGGGGGAGATCGATGCAGCCACACAATCGGGCACCATTCACTCGGAGGTCCAGGCGTCGGCAGAGATTCAGACGGAAGGTGGCGGCCAGATACTGAAGGGGAAGGTAGGTGCAGAGAGTGCGGAGACTTCCACACTGAGTGTGCATTCAGCTTCAGGTAATATCACTTTGGAGGATTAGCCAGTCTGCACTTGAACTTTTGGAGCAAAAGGTTGGTTGCATGAAATTCATATTATGAAAAAACGGACATGCTCCCATTCGGGAACTGTCCGTTTCTTTGTGCAGAGCAACTTATCCTGCCTCATACCGGTTTATTGCGGATTACGCGGCGGCAGGGGACCGAGGTATTGATAATACTGGCACTCGATCCGTCCATTGTAGAGCTTGCGCCGCTTGTCCGCCTTGCGTCCGTAGTACTGCTCGAATTCCTTATACGGGCTGATGGCGAAAAAGGACCAGGTCGGCAGATACAGCATCATTTCGCCGAATTGGCGCGTGAGCTTCTCCACTTCCTTGTCATTGCTGATCCGTTCCCCATAAGGGGGATTGGTGATGATGCAGCCGTATTCACCTTGAGGTCTCGCCTTGGCGGCAGCGATGGCCTGAAAGGTGATCTCACCGGCCAGCCCGGCGCTTTTGGCGTTGGCTTCGGCAATTTCAATCGCGGCGGGATCAATATCGGTGCCGGTGAGCTGCAGCGGATAGTCGTCGCGCACAGCGTCGAAGGCTTCCTCGCGGGCTTCTTCCCAGAGGCGCTGCGGGATTTCCGGCCAATGCTCGGACGGGAACGAGCGCCGCAGGCCCGGCGCAATGTTCCAGGCGATCATCGCCGCCTCGATCAGCAGCGTGCCTGAGCCGCAGCACGGATCGTACAGCGGACGGTGGCCGTTCCAGCGGCTGAGCTGGATCAGCGCGGCCGCCATCGTTTCCTTCAGCGGCGCTTCCGTCGCCTGGCGGCGGTAGCCGCGTTTGTGCAGCGCGGGACCGGTAGTATCCAGCGTAATCAAAGCGGTATCATTCAGAAGAATCACTTCCACCACATACCGCGGGCCGTTCTCCGGGAACCATTCGGTACGGTATGAAAGCTTCAGCTTTTCGACAATGGCTTTCTTGACAATGCCCTGGCAGGCAGGTACGCTGGTAAGCTGGGATTTATGCGATCTTCCTTCTACGGGGAATTCTCCGTTTTCGGGAATCCAGTCCTGCCACTCGATGGCTTTGACGCCTTCGAACAGCTCATCGAAGGTCCGGGCCGGGAACTGGCCCATTTTGACCAACACCCGGTCCGAGGTACGCAGCCATAAATTACAGCGGCAGATATCGATGTAATCTCCACTGAACAATACACGGCCGTTCTCGACCGTAGTCTCATAACCCAGTTCGTTCAATTCACGTGCTACGACGGCCTCCAGCCCCATGGGGGCGGTGGCGATCAATTGTAATTTGCCCAAATTCGCTCAACTCCGTTTAACTTGTAGATGAATACACATAACCTTTACAATAGGTGAAGCGGTGCTTCCGGAAGTCCTCATACGGCTTGCCTATCAAGTATAGGGGAATGAGGGGCGCAGCACAATGCCCGTCCCGCCGTATTCAGCGCGATAGATCTTCTACCATCAGTACTAACCACAAAGGAGAATACATATGCCCAATCAGGAAGAATACAGTGAACAATTATATACAGAGGACGCGCTGCTGCTCAAGGTGAAGCAGGCCATTAAAGATAGCGGCATGCCCGAGGTGTCCATTGCGCCCGGATATGGGCGGCTGCTGACAATGCTGGTGGCGGCGTCCCGTTCCACGCGGATTTTGGAGATTGGCGCACTTGGCGGCTACAGCGGCATCTGCCTCTGCCGCGGGCTCCGGCAGGGGGGCCGGCTGACTTCGCTCGAACTGAAGGCCGAATACGCGGAGCTTGCCGGGCGGCACCTGGAAGAAGCGGGATTCGGTGAAGCCGTGGAATACAAGCTCGGCCCCGCGCTGGACAGCCTGAAGCTGCTGGAAGCGGAGGGCCGGACCTTCGATTTCTTCTTTATTGATGCCGATAAGGAAAACTATCCGAACTATCTGGAGTATGCCATTAAGCTTGCGGTGCCGGGTGCAGTGATCGCCGGAGATAATATTTTTCTGCGCGGACGCACCTTGAATGCAGAGAAGAACGGACCGGCCGTACAGGCGATGCGCCGCTTCAATGAGATGATTGCCAGTGATGAACGGCTGACCAGCACGATGCTCCCCGCCTACGACGGACTGGCGCTGGCGATTGTAAAGTAAGCAGCGCGCCGCTGATTCCGTTATCTGAATAATCGTGGGGCGGCCCCTTTGTACAGCTTGAGCCGTACCCACACCGTATTGACCAGCAGGAAACCGCCGGAGATAAGGAACAGGCCTTCAATGCCGATAAAGCCGGATAAAAAGCCCCCGATAACTGCCCCCAGCATGTTCCCGAGTGCCAGCATGCTGCTGTTGAAGCCGAACGCCCGGCTCTCCTTGCCGTCAGGTGTATATGAACGGATGAGGGCGTTGACGCTAGGCAGTAGGCCGCCCATAAAGACCCCCATCAGAAAGCGGACAATGATCAGCTGCCAGACAGTGGTCACAAAGGCTTGCGGAATGATGAACAGCGCCGCTCCGATCAAGGCGTAGGTGAGAATCCGGTGGGCGCCAACCTTGTCGCTCAGCTTGCCGAGCACAGGCGAAGCCAGCATGTTGGACACGCCGGTTACGGCGCTGACGACCCCTGCCCAAAAGGCAATGTCCACGGCAGTGCCATGCAGCTTCTCTACATAGAGCGGAAGCAGTGTCATCGGGGCGATCATGGCAAACTGCAGGAGGAAGGTTACACCGAACAGCGCGGGCAGCTGCGGCACCTTGGCCAGCTCCTTGAATCCCTCAAGCACGGAAATCTGCGGCACATGTGCAGCTTCTTCCCGGTCGAACTTCTCTTTAACGAAAAATAAGGCGAGCAGTGAGGCGGCGAACAATAGGGCGCCCACGATATAAAAGATCGGGCGGTACCCGATCCAGTCCGCCATAGCCCCGCCGATCAGCGGGCCGAGAATGGTCCCGGCGACCGAGCCGGACTGCATTAGCCCCATGGCAAAGCCCATGCGGGCTTTCGGTGTATTGCCCGAGACCAGTGCGATAGACGCCGGATTGAAACCGGAAATGGTCCCGTTGAGCAGGCGGAGCAGCAGCAGCTGCAAGGGCGTCTGTGCGAAACCCATCAGCACAATGACCAGTGCCATGCCGAAGCTGGAGCGCAGCAGCATGATTTTGCGTCCATATTTGTCAGCAAGCTTGCCCCACAACGGCTGGAACAGGAATGAAGTCATAAAGTTCGCGGCAAAAATAAGTCCGGCCCATAACCCGAGCGCATCACCTTGTACCCCAAGGTCTTTGGCCAGATACAAGGTCAGGAATGGGGTGATCATGGTCATTCCGGCGTTAACCAGAAATTGGCCGAACCACAGCACGATGAGGTTGACTTTCCATGTCTCCCAATTCTTCAAAGTGCTTTCACTTCCTTTCAAGGGATTCAAAGGGCAAGAGTTCACGAAAAAAGACATTCTATCAGTATATCATAGATTTCGAGAGGTCTGATGCAACACTTGTCATAGTAATGTCATGGGATTGTCATTCCCTCACGGGTTCGGCGGTTGTTCCGAACTTTTAAAAAGAGCATAATAAAGGATAAGCGTATACACACATTCTATCAATACTAATGGAGATCTTATCATGACCTACAATGACACTTTTATCCGCGCCTGCAGGAAGCAAGACACGGACCACATTCCCGTATGGTACATGCGGCAGGCCGGCCGGTATGATCCCGAATACCGTAAAATCAAGGAAAACTACTCGCTCCTGGAGATCTGTGAACAGCCGGAGCTTGCGGCAGAGGTCACAATGATGCCCGTCCGCAAGCTGGGTGTGGATGCGGCCATTCTGTATTCCGATATCATGAATCCGGTTGCTTCCCTCGGAGTGAAATTCGACATTGTGAAGAACATCGGTCCCGTTATCGAGAACCCGATCCGCAGTGCTGCGGATGTGGAGAGGCTGAAGCCAATCGATGTGGAAGGCGATCTCAGCCATATCCTGAAGACTATAGCCATTCTGGACAAAGAGCTTGATGTGCCCCTGATTACCTTTGCTGGTGCGCCTTTTACCATTGCCAGCTATCTAATCGAAGGCAGACCCTCCAAGAGCTACCACCGTACCAAGGAAATGATGTACAGCCAGCCGCAGGTGTGGTTTATGCTAATGGATAAGCTTGGCGATATGGTCATCGCCTATTTGCGTGCCCATGTCGCCAGCGGAGGCAAAGCGTTCCAGCTGTTCGACAGCTGGGTTGGTGCACTCGCTCCACATGATTTCGAGCTGTATGTGCTGCCGACCATCTCCCGTATTTTTGCCGGACTTGCCGATCTTAATGTGCCGAAGATCTATTTTCCGGGCGTCAGCTCAGGAGAGCTGCTGCCGAGCCTGACGAACCTCCAGGCGGATGTGATCGGTCTGGACTGGCGCGTGAGCATCACTGAAGGCAGACGCCGCATCGGCGGCCGTTTTGCGGTCCAGGGCAATCTGGACCCTTATCTGCTGACGGCTCCGCTGGATCTGCTCAAGGAACGGGCCAAAGCTCTGGTCGATGAAGGCATCCGCGAACCGGGCTACATTTTTAATTTGGGGCACGGATTATTTCCCGAGGCTTCTCTGGACACGCTAAAGGAGCTGACGGAATATGTCCATGACTATTCCCGCGAGGCTCTGAAGCTAACCGCGAAACCGCGTCTTTCATTATAAACAGCTCTGTTAGTTCATTATCCGCAGAAAGGGATGGAATCCGTGACCACTAAAATTGGTGTACTCGTTATGTCGTACGGCACGCCTGAAAGTCTGGAAGGGGTGGAGGCTTATTACACGCATATCCGCCGGGGCCATGCGCCTTCCCCAGAGCAGTTGAAGGAATTAAAGGACCGTTATGAAGCCATTGTTGGCGGAGTCTTTCCGCTGCGCGAGAATACAAACCGTCAGGTTGAAGCGCTGCAGGCCGCGCTGAACAACGGTCACGCCGGAGAAGAAGTGGAATTTGTCTGCTATCAGGGGCTTAAGCACGCCCGTCCTTTTATCGAAGATGGTGTGGAAGCGATGGTGAAGGACGGCATTACCCATGGTGTGGGCATTGTGCTTGCCCCGCATTATTCCGTAATGAGTGTCGGCACTTATATCAAACGCGCCAGGGAAAAGGCGGAAGCCAGCGGAATCGAAATGGCCTTCGTGGAGAGCTATCACCTCCATCCGGAGCTGATTGATGTGTTGAGCCGCAGAGTATCGGCCAAGCTGGATCTGTTTGAGGAGACTGGTGCGGCACGTGAAGAGGTCCGGGTATTATTCAGCGCGCACAGTCTGCCTGAACGTATATTGTCCATGGGTGACCCGTACCGTGATCAGCTGCTGGCCACCTCTGAAGCTGTCGCCAAGCAGGCGGGAGTCAGCAACTGGCAGTTCACCTGGCAGAGCGCGGGCCGCACATCCGAGCCATGGCTGGGACCGGATATTCTGGAGACGATGCACGAGCTTAGCGAAGCTCAGGTGAAATATGTGCTGGCAGCACCGGTCGGCTTCGTATCCGACCATCTGGAGGTGCTGTATGATCTGGATATTGAAGCACAGGCGCTGGCCTCTGAATTGGATATGCGGCTGATGCGGATTGATTCGCTCAACAGTGATCCGGCTTATATGTCTGTGCTCAGCGATGTGGTGCGAACGGCGGCTGGGCAGTTTAAGGTGAGCCAGTCATGACCGGCACAGCACGAAAAGTAGTCATTATCGGCGGAGGCCTTAGCGGCCTCAGCGCCGCTTTTTATGTCCGCAAATATTACCGGGAAGCCGGAATTCAGCCGGATATCATTCTCGTGGAGAAGGACAAGAGCCTTGGCGGCAAGATAGAAACGCTGCATCGCGAGGGTTTTGTCATTGAGAAGGGACCGGACTCCTTTCTGGCCCGCAAGACCGTGATGAGCGAGCTGGCGAAGGAGCTGGAAATCGATCATGAGCTGGTAACCACCAATCCGAATGCCAAAAAAACGTACATACTGCAGCGCGGCAAGCTGCATCCCATGCCGGCAGGTCTTGTGCTGGGCATTCCCACGGAGCTGAAGCCGTTTCTGAAGAGCGGCCTTATTACTTTTGGCGGGAAAATGCGGGCGATGATGGATTTCATCCTTCCGCCCCGGCGCAGTACAGAGGATGAATCGCTGGGTGCGCTGATCGAACGCCGCCTGGGGACAGAGGTGCTGGAAAATATGACAGAGCCGCTTTTAGCCGGGATTTATGCCGGGGACATGCGCAAGATCAGCCTTCAGGCGACCTTTCCGCAGTTCGGAGATGTAGAAAGGCAGCATGGAAGCCTCATTCGCGGAATGATGCTGGGAAGAAAGCCGGCTGAAACGCATACCGGCACCAAAAAAAGCGCCTTTCTGACGTTCCGCAAAGGCCTGCAGAGTCTGGTTCATGCCTTAATTCATGAATTGCATGATGTCGAGCAGCGGACGGGAACGGGAGTGGCTGCCATTCATGTAAGCGGTGGGGAGGCTGCTGCCGGCTCGTCTCCGCAGGTTTCGGGAACGGGACCTGCACCGCGTTATGAAGTCGAGCTGGATAATGGAGAATTTGTGCCGGCGGATGATGTATATGTCACGGTGCAGAACTTTGCCGCGGCAGACCTGCTCCGGCCCCATGTGGATGTGTCGGCACTGGACAGCGTCAACTATGTATCGGTGGCGAATGTAGTCATGGCATTTGCGAAGAAGGACATTCACACCGAGTATGACGGGTCCGGCTTCCTGGTCCCGCGCAAGGAAGGGCGCAATATTACCGCCTGCACCTGGACCTCAACGAAATGGCTGCATACCAGCCCCGACGACCGCGTGCTGCTGCGCTGCTATGTCGGCCGTTCGGGCGACGAACAGAACGTAGAGCTGCCGGACGCAGCACTGACAGATTTGGTGCTTAAGGATATTAAGGAGATCATGGGGATCACGGCCACGCCGATGTTCACGGAAATTACCCGGCTGAAGCACTCCATGCCGCAATATCCGGTGGGGCATCCGGCCAGGATAGCTGCGCTGCGCAGCGAGCTTGCCCAGAAGCTGCCCGGAGTGTACGCCTTTGGCGCCGGCTATGACGGGATTGGCATGCCGGACTGCATCAAGCAGGCCAAGCAGACGGCTGAGAGCGCCGCAGGGAGGCTCGTTCAGCAGCCCGAACCGGCGGCGGTGTTGAAATAACCGGAACGGTGAAGCGCGGAAGGAGCCGCTTCACCGTTTTTTTATAGTTTAGGAAATTATGAGTTTTTTCTGCTGTGGATAAGGTGTGAAGGGGTTAAGGGTCTTTTTGCTTGATTCCTCTAAAGAATGGGTGTGGAACAGAAACAACGGCAGAATTGCCGTTGTTGAAGAACTGAGGGCCGGTTGCCCGGAAACAACGGCAGAAACGCCGTTGTTGAAGAGCCAAGAGCCAGTATGTTCTCGCTTGGGAAATTACGCAATGACAAAAAATGTGTTTATTTTGGGATATTTTGTCGGAAACTCGATCCGTTTGTCCTGTGGAATAGCAGAATGGACGAATCCTCCCCCAATAACGTCAACAATGGATGTTCTAACCATGCTATGTGGGTAAGAATGACACAGTCCGATTGGCCGCTTGAACAACCGCATACCGTTGTTCAAGCGGCCAAGGGTGGCAGAGTGAAATGAGAGGTATAAGTACCTTTGATTTGGTCAGAAATGGGCAGCTGAGTGAAATGAGAGGTATAA
>NZ_FNGM01000001.1:289095-348937 GCF_900102965.1 Paenibacillus jilunlii
TGAGTGAAATGAGAGGTATAAATACCTTTGATTTGGTCAGAAATGGGCAGTTGAGTGAAATGAGAGGTATAAATACCTTTGATTTAGCTAGAAACTGGGCGACTGAGGGCAGATGAGCCCCCATTCTTCCACTTGAGTTGTTGTAGATTCATGGGGGGCGTTCTCCAGGTAATGCAAGACGAAATCAAAGACGGCAGCACGGTCCAGTGAAGCTGAAGGACGGCGCAGCCGTTTTGTGCAAATATAAGAATTTATATGCTTCGCGCTATAAATAATCCTTCTATTTCTCGCTGAAACGGGTACCGTCCTTATAAGGACGGCGTAGCCGTTTCCACTTGTAATTAGCGGATCTTTTACCTGTCTCTCTTTTTGGAGGAGTGGGAGTGACTTATGCTATAATAGAAACAATTTTAGGGCAAAGGAGATTGTTTGCTGCTATGTATCCGCCGCGTTCACGTACCAGAACAAATACCAGGCAAAGCAGAAAACGCCGGCGCAGAACGGCTTGGGCATGGATTAACGTAAGTCTGCTTTTAATGATTACTGCACTGCTTACCTATTCTTTTATGGGAGGGGATGGAAAAGACGGCCAGCCTCCGCCTGTCGCGGAAGTGGCCAGCTCGCCTTCACCTGATCTAGGAGAGGCTGCTGCATCCGTTCCGCCAACCTTAACACCATCGCTGGCATCTGAAGCGACACCTGAACCAGAGCCTTCCAATTCGCCTTCACCGACTGCGGAGATAACACCGGCTCCTACGGACACTGCTCCTACCCGCGCGCCGGAAGAAAGCGCCGTCCCGGAAAAGACGGACGATCCAGGGGACACAGGAACCCCACAGGCTGCTGACAGCGGCTTAATCTCCGGCCTGCCGGAGAATGCCGGGCCAACCGTCAAGCTGAACTTTGCCGGTGATGTCATTTTTTCAGGGAAGGCGGGCCAGCTCCTGAAGCAAAAAGGCTATGACTACTCTTACGCCGCACTGGACGGCATGTTCAAGAAGGATGATTTGACTGTCCTCAACTTGGAGACCCCCATTACCACCGGAGGGGTAGGTGCCGCAAACAAGCAGTTTGTATTCAAAGGAGAGCCCAAGGCACTGGACTCCCTAAAAGCGGCCGGTGTGGATGCCGTCAATCTGGCCAACAACCATACCCTCGATCAGGGAGAGGAAGGCCTGCTGGACACACTGGAGCACTTGAACAAGCGCGGCATTCCCTATGTGGGGGGCGGAGCGGATGCAGCAGAGGCGTACAGCGCCAAGTATTTTGAGCGTAACGGCATCCGTATCGCCCTGCTAGGATTCACACGGGTGATGCCTGTGATGGAGTGGAAGGCGGAGGCTGGCAAGCCGGGAGTAGCTTCGGTGTATGACAGTGCGGAAGCGCTGAAGGCTATCGCCGCCGCCAAAAAGAAGGCCGACCTGGTCGTTGTGGCCGTGCACTGGGGCAAAGAGCGGATGGAACAATATGATTCCGTGCAGCAGTCTCTTGGGCACAGCTTTATTGATGCGGGTGCGGATCTGGTCATTGGCGGGCACCCGCATGTGCTGCAAGGGATCGAGCCTTACAAGGGCAAATGGATCGCCTACAGCACCGGCAACTTTATTTTTACCCGTTCCCAAACCCGGGCCACCTGGGATACCGCCGTGTTTCAAGCGGAATGCAGCGTAGAGGGACAGTGTTCCCTGAAGCTTAAGCCGATGAATGCGGAGCTGGCTCAGCCGGTGCCCATGAATGAGGTGGACGGCCAGCTGCTGCTGCACAAAGTAGAGTCCCTGTCCTCCGGTCTGGTGAAGATCGGCAGTGACGGAAGCGTAGTTCAGGCTGTCAAGTAAAGTTCAGAGATAGACCATACTTCCGCCGGAGGTGCATATGATGAAAAACTTGTGTGTGGCCCATCGCGGCTTCTCCGGAAAAGCTCCGGAGAACACGCTTGCTGCCGTACGGATGGCGATTGCGCTGCCGTTTGTGCGCTGGATGGAAATTGATGTTCAGCTCACAAGGGACGGCGTGCCGGTAGTGATTCATGATTTTTCACTGGACCGCACCACCAACGGGCACGGCAAGGTCAAAAATATGGATTACGAGCATGTCCGGCGCTTGGATGCGGGGAGCTGGAAAGGGCGTGCTTTTCGCGGGGAACGTGTGCCTTCGCTGAAGGAAGTGCTGGAACTGGCCTCCGGCCGGCTGAGGCTGAACATTGAGCTCAAGACCAGCGGTGAGATGTATCCGGGGCTGGAGCAGGCGGTCATTGATCTCGTGAATGCACACGGCATGCGCGACGAAGTGGTTCTGACCTCGTTCGATGCCGGTGCGCTGCAGCGGATCAAGGAGCTGGACCCCCGCTTCCGTACAGGGTTGATCTACGACTCCAGATCAGGTGACCCTGCGCGGAAGCTTAAGGAGCTGGACTGTTCATTTCTGTCCATCAGCTTTGACCGGCTGAATCCCGGTCTGGCGAAGCTTCTTGCCGAGCAGGGGATACGGGTAATGGCCTGGACGGTGAACAAAGCAAAGGAAATGCGCCGCCTGGCCGCGATGCATTCGGAGATCATGATCTGCACGAACCGTCCTGACATCTGGGGCGACACGTTTCTGGAGGCCTAGCTTTAAGCATACAATTGACGGGAAAGAGAGCTGAAGAATGAATGGGCGCTGATGTTAACAATATCTACTGTGTTGGACGAAACTATAAGCAGCATGCAGAGGAGCTGGGCAACAAGGTGCCGGTGGAGCCTCTGATCTTTCTGAAGCCTTCCCATGCGGCGGTCCCCCTCGACAAGGCGATCATTCAGCTTCCCAAGGATGCCGGTCTGATTCACTACGAAGGTGAGATTGTACTCAGGATTGCCCGGGATTATGTCCCTGGCATGAGTGTGCAGGAGCTGGTGGATGTAATGGCCCTCGGGCTGGATTTCACCCTGCGTGACATCCATAATGATCTGCAGAAGAAAGGGCTGCCCTGGACGCCAGCCAAAGGCTTCAAGAACGCAGCTCCGCTGACTCCGTACATTGCGTTTCCGGAGACGGAAGAACTGGAAGCGACCGATTACACTGTACGCAAGAATGGTGTGGAAGTGCAGCGCGGAAACGTCAAGAACATGATTTTTCCGCTGCAAAAAATCGTGGAGTTTATTGCCGCCCGTTATGGGCTGGGCAAGGATGATCTTATCTTTACCGGTACTCCGGCAGGCGTAGGTCCGGTGGCTTCAGGCGATTCGTTCGAGCTGTTCTGGGGCGGGACTCTGCTGGGCACCTGCCTGATCGGTTAACACATGCCGACAGGACTTGATGTGCTGCAATGGGTGATCGGCTTCGGCGGGGCTTTGCTGGTAGCAGGAGCGGCTTATTATAAGCAGTCCCTCAGCTTCTCCGGGATGCTTGCGGCGATTGCGATGGGAACCCTCTATTTCGGGGCAGGGAATGCCTTCTGGTTTGGCATTTTGCTGCTGTTCTTCATCTCCTCCAGCCTGCTCTCGAAGCTTCATCATGAGAATAAGGCGGAGCTGGAAGCCACTTATGACAAAACAGGACGCCGGGATGCCGGCCAGGTGTTCGCCAATGGCGGGCTTGGCATGCTGCTGGTGCTCCTGAACGCCATTTATCCCTTGGAGCTATGGGGATATTTGTTCATCGGCGTCATGGCCACCGTGACCTCGGACACCTGGGCGACGGAGATTGGCACCCTCGCCAAGAAGCCGCCCCGCTCTGTGCTGACGGGACGGATGCTCCCGCCCGGCACCTCCGGCGGCGTCTCGCTGCCGGGCACCCTGGCCGCCGCTGCCGGCGGCGCCCTGATCGGCCTTGCCTCCTGGCTGCTGCGGGCAGCCTCCGGCATGCCGGAGCATTCCGTCCTGCTGCTTACGCTGGCAGGACTCCTCGGGGGCCTCGTCGGCGCTTTCGCCGACTCGGTGCTGGGGGCTACGGTGCAGCGCATGAACCGCTGCACCGTGTGCGGCCGCGAGGTGGAAGCTTCGCAGCATTGCGGCCAGCCCACGGTGCATGCCCGGGGCTGGCGCTGGATGAACAACGATGCTGTGAACGCCGTCAGCTCTGTTCTGGGCGGGCTGGCCGCCCTGCTGGTCGGCGGGCTGTGATGCAGGGAGGCCCATGTTGGGCCTTCTCATACAAAAGTAACCTTATACTCGCAATATTGAAGGAGGTGAACCGGTGAGCAGCGCATCCATTCAAAAACATACAGCCATTCTGGATGCCGCTTACGAGCTCTTCGGTTCAGGCGGCTTCTACGAAACGAAGATTTCGGAAGTAGCGGAACGTGCAGGCATTGCCAAAGGCACGGTGTATCTGTATTTCAAAAATAAAGAGGATTTGTTCCTGGCCGTCACCCGGCGGGACTGCGAAGGATTCCTCCAGCAGCTGGAAGCCAAGCTCCAGGCATGCAGCAGCCTGACCGGGAAGCTGTCCGTTATTGCTGAGCATCATCTATTTTATTATTATGAGCGCAAGCAGCATACCAAACTTTTTTTTCGGGCGCCGAACAACAACCCTGAGCTGGTCGCCTACATGGCGCTTTTTATGGAAGAGTACATGCAGGCTGTAATGAAGGTGCTGCTGGAAGGCGGGGCGTCCGAACCGGAGCTGATGGCACAGTCGTACATCGGCATGCTGGACCGGCTAAAGATGGATATTCTGTTTGATCCCTTCTTCACGGAGGAGGAAGCACACAAACGGGCGAAGTTTGCAGCCAGCCTCTTTATCGGAGGGGCCGTCGGCAACATGAACGCATCACTTGGAGATTTGCCGGCAGAGCAATAAGGAACACAGACCGGTTACAAATATAAGGCAAGCGAGGACAGAGTATGAATATTATGACCGTGGAACATCTTTCCAAGAGCTATGGGGAAAAAACACTGTTCCGGGATGCGTCGTTTGGTATGGATGACAGGGACAAGATTGGCGTTATCGGTGTGAATGGAACGGGGAAATCCACCTTTTTGAAGATTATTGCCGGTCTGGATACACCCGATGACGGACAAATTTCTATCGGAAATGCGGTGCGGGTACAGTATCTGGCACAAAATCCGCCGTATGAGCCGGATAACACCGTGCTGCAGCAGGTTTTTGCCGGAGATGAGCCTGAGCTGGCTGCCATGCGGGAGTACATGGAGACACTGGCTCTTCTGGAGGCCAGCCCGGGCGACTCCGCCCTGGAGCGCCGGCTGGTGCAGATTGGACAAGCGATTGATGCGGCCGGGACATGGCAGCTGGAAAGTGAAGCCAAAACCGTCCTGACGAAGCTGGGCATTACCCAGTTTGATGCACGGATGGAATCGCTGTCCGGCGGACAGCGCAAGCGTGTGGTTCTGGCGGCGGCCCTGATTACACCTTCCGAGCTGCTGATCCTGGACGAGCCGACGAACCATATCGATACGGACTCCGTGGCCTGGCTGGAGCAATACCTGCAGAAGCGGCGCGGGGCGCTGCTGATGGTAACCCATGACCGCTACTTCCTGGAACGGGTAGCCAGTGTCATGCTGGAGCTGGATGGCGGGCAGCTGTACCGTTACGAAGCGAACTACTCGCGGTTCCTGGAGCTGAAGGCTGAGCGTGAGGAGCGTGAAGCGTCGGAGGAGCAGAAACGCAAAAATCTGCTGCGCACCGAGCTGGCCTGGATCCGCCGCGGGGCGAAGGCCCGCTCCACCAAGCAGAAGGCCAGAATCGACCGTTTCGAGAAGCTGAAGGAAAGCCAGGGTTCCGCATCGGCGGGAGCGCTGGATATTTCCGTGGCTTCGACACGCCTTGGCCGCAAAATCATCGAGATGAAGGACCTGGCCAAATCGCTCGATGGACGCACGCTGATTAAAGATCTGACCTATATCGCGGTACCGCAGGACCGGGTAGGTATAGTAGGTCCGAACGGCAGCGGTAAATCGACTTTGCTGAATCTGATTGCCGGAAAGCTTCAGCCGGATAGTGGTGAAGTTGAGTTGGGGGCTACCGTCAAGCTGGGCTACTTCACCCAGGAGCATCAGGATATGGACGATACCATGCGGGTTATAGAGTACGTGAAGGAGGAGGCGGAGATCATCCGCACAGCGGACGGCAGCGTCATTACAGCCGGACAGATGCTGGAGCGGTTTCTGTTTCCGCCGGCGATGCAGTGGACCCCAATCTCGAAGCTCTCCGGGGGAGAGAAGAGACGCCTTTACCTGCTGCGTGTCCTGATGGGCGCACCCAATGTGCTGCTGCTGGACGAGCCGACCAATGATCTGGACATCGGGACTCTTGCCGTACTGGAAGATTATCTGGACGAGTTCCCCGGGGTGGTGTTCACAGTATCCCATGACCGGTTTTTCCTGGACCGCACAGTGGATAAGCTGATTGCCTTTGAGAATGGCAGCATCCGGCTGCATGTTGGAAACTACAGTGAATATGAGGAATGGATGGCCAAAAACGTTCCGGCACGCGTTGGCGACCCCGTCAAAGAAGCGGGATCGGCAAAAAACAGCTCCGCACCGGTACAGCAGCAGACGGCGCAAGCCGCACCTCCTGCAAGAGAAAAGCTGAAGTTCACCTTCAAGGAGCAGCGTGAATATGAAGGGATCGACGAGGCGATTGAGCAGGCGGAGCAGCATCTGTCGGACATCAGCGCACAGATGGAAGCCGCCTTTGCGGACTCCGGGAAACTTCAGGAACTGGTGGAAAAGCAGCGGCAGGGTGAAGCCGAACTGGAACGCCTGATGGAACGCTGGACATATTTGAACGAGCTTGCGGAGAAAATCGCCGGAAAAGCATAGTACGCTTGCTTTTATAGCTGCGGCTATCCAGCGGCGTTTTCCGCGTCATACCAGACGCAGCGAGGAGGCAGATGAGTATGACAGATTACATTGAAACCGCGGTGGCCCTTCGCACCGCCGGGAAAGCTGAAGAGGCAAGAGAATTGCTCCTTGCCCTGCTGGGCGGGGATGAGGAGAACGCTGAACTGCAGTATCAGCTGGCCTGGACCCATGATGTGCTTGGCCTGGAACGGGAGGCGGTCCCCTACTACGAGCGGAGCCTGTTGCTTGGCCTGCCTCCTGAGCAGCGGATGGGCGCACTCCTGGGACTTGGCAGCACTTACAGAACGCTGGGCGAATATGCCCGGTCCAAGGAAGTGCTTGAGGAGGGGGTGCGGGAATTCCCGCAGCAGAAGGAATTTCAAGCTTTTCTGGCCATGACCCTGCATAACCTGGGCGGGCATAAGGAAGCCATGAAGCTGCTGCTGACCCTGCTTGCGGAGACTTCCTCCGACAAAGGGATCGGCAGCTACCGCAAAGCTATCCTGTACTATTCGGATAAGCTGGAGCAGGTGTGGGACTGAGTGAATATATTTTTCCGTAACGGCTGTGCCGTCCTCTTCAGGACGGTGCAGCCGTTTTCCGCTTACAGGTGCCGATTCGAATGCTTTATTTGCAGGAAGATTATAGTCTTTTCCCCGTGGACCAGTACACAAGCATATTCCTCAGCTTGTAATACTATATTGCGAGGAGGAGATATTATGGTGAGAGCAGCCCAGACTGACAGTGAATTAAAAGCCTTCATCGCCACTGCGGAGACGGCCTGGTTCAATGTGTATGATTCTGCGGATATCAATAGGGTGATTACAGTGGGCGGAGTAGAGTATAAGCGGCTGCCGCTGAGATTTAGCACAAGGGCCAAGGTGATCGCTTATTTCCGGCGATACTGGGGAATTGCCATGAGCAACCGGATGTTCTGCAATCTGCAGACCGTCTCGCGGAACAACAGGCTGTACGTTATTGTAGGCGATACCGGCCTCGTTTCCTTTATTCCCCTTCGGATCAGAGTCACGGAACGAACAGCTGCGCGCATCCGATTGACAGCCGTCCTGTCTGCGGATGCGATAGAGGAAATTGAAACGGTGAACGTCCGCTATTTGATTGCCAAGTCGGGAACAGCACTCCGTATTCTGAACAGGGACAAAAAAAATACGGACCCCCGGTATCAGACATGCCCGCTGAACATCGGGTGACTTTTGCCGCAGGCTCCCGCTTGATTTAAAAAGGTACGGATTCAGCGGGAATCACTGAATCCGTACCCTGTATAAAATACTTATCCTAGGGCTGCTTCGCTCCTGCCAAGGCAATCATCTGCACGACAGGGCGCGAGTCGCCGGTCAGCAGAGCCTCTTCAGCGTTCATCTGCGAGGAGCCGTCGCCGTCGAGGAAAATCCCTTCCCGCCCCCCGCCGGGGACGGTCTCCAGAATGGCTGTACGGAATGCCTCTGCCGTACAGCGCGTTGGCGTGACGATCAGCCACAGCTTCCCGTCCGCATTGTACACCAGCCCCGAACGCATCCGCTGCTCGTCAGCATAGGGAAGATGCTCTGCGGCGGCCGCCGCCTGCCACAGCCCTTCATGCTGCAGGTTCATGCTGATGCCGCCCTGCGCCCAGTAATGCCCGCGGTCCGTGACGTCCAGCTCCTCTCCCGAGGAGACGACCTGAACCGACAGCGCTCCGCTGGCCCCGTCCCAGACCAGTGTTCCACGCGGGTATTTGGCGTTGAACCAGCCCGAGCCATACGCCCCTTGAACTCCGTTCACCGGGCGGTCATTCATGACCGCGACCGACAGCAGGTCGCTGCCGTAGAAGAAGCCGCCGTTAATCCCGTAGGCGGCAATCGGGCGCAGCGCTGAACCTGCGCTGCGCAGTAGGATGTCAGCAGGCTGAGCTGACATCATATGCAGCTGCACCTGGGCGGAGCTGTCCGCCTGCAGGTAGCTGTATACGTGAGGGAGGCCATGGAAGGCCTCCCTCGGCTGCTGCGGCCTCGTCCACAGCACGATGGCCACCGTAAGGGCCGCCGCTAAGAGAACGGCGGCCAGCCGCGGCTTGCGCTGCCATGCCCGGCGCAAGGCTGCACGGACAAACTCAGTTCGCGCCCACATAAGCCGCGAGCAGCTTGGCCGTGTTCAGCACAGCCTGCTTGTGGGTGCGCTCCATGGAGTGGGAGGCATGCACGCCGGGCCCGATCAGCGCGGCGCGGATATTGTTCCCGCCCCGCAGGGCGGCGGAAGCATCGGAGCCGTATTGCGGGTAGATGTCGACCGCAAACGGAATCGCCAGCCCGTTCGCCAGCTCAATCAGCCTGCCGGTCATGGCATAGTCATACGGCCCGGAGGAATCCTTGGCGCAGATGGAGACATCGGTCTCCTTGCAGCTCAGGTCATCACCCATGGCGCCCATGTCAACGGCGATCATCTCGCTGATCTCACCGGGAATCCAGGCCGCGCCGTGACCGACCTCTTCATAATTGGAGATGAGCAGGGAAAGATTGTGCAGCGGTTTCCAGCCTTCGCGCTTAATGCTCTCCAGCAGACCCAGCAATGCCGCCACACTGGCTTTGTCGTCTAGATGGCGGGATTTGATATAGCCGCTCGGCGTGATCACCGCCCGGGCATCAAAGGAGATGAAGTCACCGACGGCAATGCCGAGCTTCAGCACGTCGTCTTTGGTGGAGACCACTTCGTCAATGCGGACCTCCATATTTTCCTCCGAACGTTTGAAATCACGCGCATCCGCGTAGACATGGACCGAGGGGTGGCTGCTCAGAATCGTGCCGGTGTAGGTTAATCCGGTACGGGTATGGATGACGCAATATTCATTTTCGATGCTGTTCATGGTGAAGCCGCCGACAGAGGTCAGGCGCAGCGTGCCGTTTGGCTTAACGGAGCGCACCATGGCTCCAAGTGTGTCCACATGGGCACTGATGCCGATGGTGCGTGTAGGGTCAAGTCCGGGGACGGTCAGAATCACTCCGCCTTTTTCGTTCCAGCTCAAGGGGACGCCCAGCGCTGCCGCTTCCTCGGCCACAAGCTTCATGACCTGTGCCGTGAAGCCGCTGGGGCTGGGGGTGTCCAGCAGTTTTTTTAGAACCGATAAGATATACGCCTCGTTAGGTTGAATGGTAAGCAAGATTATAGTCCTCCTGTTTTTTATAAGCGATATAAACTGCACATGTTATTTTTAATTTTGGGTTAGGGTCATTTATATAGCTTTTCTATGAAACTATGGATTTATATTCACATTGATTTTCGTGCAGGTCAGCTTAGAGCTGGGATGTGCTGTTGGCAGATAAGCTATCCTGATCCATCGACACCGCATCCAGGGAATTCCCCGCATCACGGAGCTTGTTCAGCTCTGCTGTAAGGCCCTTGATTTGCTTCTGCAGCTTATATTGGCGGAAAATGCCGTAGGAGCCGACAATAACCCCGCCGATCAGTGCACAGCCCAGAATGACCAGGATCAGCGGAATACTGACCACATCAAAATAGAAATTAACCTCAACCGGGTCAACATTGATGACTGCGAACACAGCGGTCAGAAGGGCGAAGATCAGACCTAATATCAGTGACCATTGCAATCTCATGAAACTTCCTCCTTTGAGCATGGGTGACAAGATAAATCCCCTGCCCGCAAAGGGCAAGGGATTACAGTAATACTAAGCTTAATGGCTTATTTGGTCAACTGTTCCATCTGCTCAATCACGCTTTCGAACACACTCATCGCTTCGCGGATCGGGGCAGGAGTGGACATGTCGACGCCTGCCTTGGAGAGAATGTTGATTGAATAATCACTGCCGCCGCTCTTTAAGAAGCCGAGGTACTTGTCGACCGCCGGTTTGCCGTCCTCCAGAATCTGCTTGGCGAAGCTGGTTGCCGCCGAGAAGCCGGTAGCGTATTTGTATACATAGAAGCTGTTGTAGAAATGCGGAATCCGCGCCCATTCCATCTCAATTTCCTTGTCAACCACCATATCCTTGCCGTAGTACTTGACATTCAGATCATAGTAGATGGACGACAGGTCCTGAGGCGTCAGCGATTCGCCTTCTTCGGCGCGCTGGTGAATGATCTTTTCGAATTCAGCAAACATCGTTTGCCGGAATACAGTAGTGCGGAACTGGTCGGCATAATAAGTGAGCAGGTACATCTTTTCTTTTGGATCTGTGGATTTCTTGAGCAGATAATCCATCAGCAGCGCCTCGTTGGTCGTAGATGCCACTTCCGCAAGGAAAATGGTATACTGTGCATCCCTGTATTTCAGCGCATTGTCCGAATAGTAGGAATGCAGGGCGTGGCCCATTTCATGCGCCAGCGTGAACATGCTGTTCAGGTTATCGTTATGGTTCAGCAGCACATATGGGTGCGTGCCGTAAGCTCCCCAGCTGTATGCGCCGGTTCGTTTGTTCTCATTTTCGTAGACATCAATCCAGCCTTTGTCGTAGCCTTCCTGCAGCACACTCAGATAATCCTCGCCGAGAGGCTTCAGGCCTTCTTTGGTAATTTTCTTGGCTTCATCAAAAGTGATATCCAGCTTGTATTCATCCACCAGCGGTGCGAACAGGTCATACATATGTAACTCGTCAACGCCGAGCAGCTTCTGGCGCAGCTTCATGTAACGGTGCATCAGCGGCAGGCTCTCGTGAATCGTATCGATCAGGTTGGTGTAGACCTCTTTGGGAATATTGTCTCCGTAGAGGGACATTTCCAGCACGGAAGGATACTTGCGCACACGCGAGTAAAAGACATTTTTGTTTACGTTCGCGCTGAGTGTTGCTGCTATGGTGTTCTTTTGCTTGCCATACGTTTCGTAGACCGCTTTGAATGCATTTTTGCGCACCTCACGGTCGGGGCTTTCCAGAAATTGAATGTAGCTTCCGTGCGTCAGATCTACTTCCTTGCCTTCCTCGTTTTTGATCTTCGGGAACTTGAGGTCGGCATTGTTGAGCATGCTGAACACAGTTTGCGGGGCCTGGGCCAGCGTGCCAACCTGTGCAAGGAGTGCTTCCTCCGCTTTGGACAGGATATGCGCTTTCTCCCGCTTCATTTCTTTCAGGGTGAAGGTGTAATCCGAGAGGGAAGCGTCGGCAATGAACTGGTCCAGCTTCTCATCAGGCAAGGCCAGAATCTCCGGTGTGATAAAAGAAGTAGCTTCTCCGGCTTCCACTCCAAGCTTCTTTGCCTTTTGGGAAAGGGCCTGATAGGTTGGAGCCGCCGTATCTTCATCCTGGCGCATATGCGCGTAGACATACAGGCGCTCGGTCAGCAGGGACAGCTTGTCGTCCAGCTCGAAGCACTTTTTGAGTGCATCCGGTGAGTCCAGCTTGCCCTGAAAACCGGAGGCGCTGTGAATAAGCTCCTTGGCTTCCTTGTATTCCGCATCCCATTGCTCCTGCGAAGCAAACATATCTTCAAGCTTCCAGCGGTTCTCGGCGGGCACTTCACTTCTCTTCAATAATTGTTCCATAGAAATCCTCCTCGGATGATGGGATGTAGTAGGCATATTCTTCTGCGGTGCGGCGTATAAAGACAAATCTCCCGGCAGCAGGCTTAAGGCAAGCAGTAACGGGAGAGACTTGACAGTAAAGGACATAACATAAGCCTCCTTAGCACTTTAAGGTTGACTTAGTATGCCCTGCCAAATCCTGATTATTTATCCTATGACGTGTATTTATACTCCAATGTCAGGGTTTGAATACGCGCCCTTAAGAATGAGCCGCAAAAGTTATGCCACCAAGCTATAAATAATGAAGACAAAAGCCAAGGCAATCAGAATTACCGCAGTCAGTGCCATGCCGCGCTTGAGGCGCGGCGGCACCTTTTCCCTGCCCATGACCAGTACGGCTCCCAGGCATAGAACAACAATAATATAGATGACTAAATTCTCGTTATCCATCTGCGGCTAGACCTCTTTAAAGGCGGCCATGATGTTCTTGTACTCTTCTTCATTATCCTTGTACGATTCCTTGTTGAAGCGGTTGTTGACCCATTGCATCATGGCCGGACGGCTCATAAAAGTATGCGTTTCTTCTCCCCACTGGTCGGAAATCTCCCGGAGGACAATATAGCGCCCCTGAACCTCTACCGTCATCATATTCCATTTGTCTGTTTTGTATATTTCATGTTTTTTGATCATTTTCATTACCACCCTGGCGATTTTTGACTTTTGGCTCAATGATAACGCACGGGGTAAGTGAAAAGCAAATATTATCACTGGATAAGGGAAATCGTGGATTGCTTTGCAGGCAGAGTTGGGGTATAATGTAAGCATACGTCATATATGGCGGTATTTTTAGGAGGTTGTTCATTTGAAAGGTACAGTAAAATGGTTTAACGCAGAAAAAGGCTATGGTTTTCTTCAAGTAGAAGGCGGCGAAGATGTATTCGTTCACTTCTCAGCAATTCAAGGCGACGGATTTAAGACTTTGGATGAAGGCCAAGCGGTAGAATTCGATATTACTGATGGTAACCGCGGTCCTCAAGCAGCTAACGTAGTTAAATTATAAGAAACGGCTGGACAGCATGACTGTCGGTCACAACATATATTTTTGAAATGGCAGCACTTGCAAGAGTGGTAACCAGAAATTCAAAGCACACAGTTCTTACGGGAACTGTGTTTTTTTGTTTTACAGGAAAAGATACAAGCTCAAAATTGTGGTTCACTTGGAGGTAATTGTACGGCCAAGGCCCCGGGAAAGGAGATTCAAGTGGAATTTGTTTACTTAGATTGGAGCAATGGCCTGCTTAAGAGGAGGTAGATGGAAAAAGTAGACTTATTTTGAGCGCAATCACCTGAAAGGGTGGGAACGGCCGGATTAGTTATCCTTTTTCCAACTATGGCATACGGAGGTGGGGGATTGGGGAAATTTAAGTTTACTTTTTCCACTTGGGCTTGCCGCCGGGGCGAAGCAAGAGTCTAATAATCTTTTCTGCGCGAATAACGTCCAAAACCGAATCCTGTATCCACCAGATGTTTGGAGAAAAAACCGGCAAAGGCCAGCAGCGAAAAGCTCATTGCCACCACATAGAGAACGGTGCGTCCGGCATCTTCATAGATAAGTCCGCCAAAGGTGCCGCTCAGCAGACCGGCTGCGCTGGACCAGACGACCGTAAAGACCGCCATACCGGTTGCACGGAGATGATCCGGGATAATCCGCGTAATGTACCGGACGGCCGTCACGTAGTATATGCCGAAGGAGACGCTGTGCATGGCCTGGATTGCAACAACGGCACCAGGCTCATTCGCCAGCGCCATGAACAGGAAACGTGCGGCGAACATCAGACTGGCAAAAGCGAGCAGAGGCAGCTCCTTGAACCTGTCACCGTATCTGCTCAGGGCAAAAAAGACGGGGATTTCGCTCAAGGCTGAGGCCAGCAGCGACCAGCCGACGATCTCATCACCTGCATTCATCGCTTTCAGGCTGAGTGTAAGGAACGCTTCATTCATTCTGTAGCCAATGGCCAGAACGAATACACTGCCGAAAAACCACAGCACTTCTTTTTGCAGCAAAATCTGTTTCAGTCCTCCAGCCTTGGCCGGCCCGGCTGCTGGATCAGCAGCGTGCTGCATATTCTCTTCGGTCCGCTTGGCATCCTTCAGCCCAATGGTGATTAGAAGCGCAATGATTACGATTACAATACAGACGGCTATGATGGAGGACGAGCCCAATGCTCTCAGCACATAACCGATCGTCAGCGCGAAAAAGGAGTAGCCCAGCGAGCCAAAAACCCGGATGGTAATGAAGTTGCGCCCATGACGCTGGGCAATTTTGATCGCCATCGTATCTGCAAGAGGGAATAGCGGGTAATAGAAGAAATAGAAAAGGGACAAAATAAGCATAACCACCCCAAAATCTGTGGCTCTTGCCAGGATGAGTGCAGTAACCAGTTGGCCTGCCAGAAGAATGGCCATGATTTTTTTGATGGTGCCCAGCCGGTCGCTGACCATGCTCCAGAACAGGTTGGACAGAATGGAGATCAGGGGTCCGATGGAATACAGGATTCCGATCTGCGGGCTGGTGAAGCCTAAATGGGTGTAGAATAAAGGAAAATAAGAGACGACAAGCACGCTGGTGCCGAAAAGTGTGAACATAAAGGATCGCAGCCAGTTTTGATCGCTGTACTGGCCGCTGCTCCGTCCTGGTGACATGATGCCTGCACTCCTCCGAATATGAAATACGGTTTGGTATCCATATACTTTAGTGATGAACGCGTTCTAGTATAGCATAAAGCATACCTCAGATGTCCGGGAAATTATTGTTTCTGAATCTTTCAAAGTTTTGCGAAAGTGATTTTGTTGTTTGTACAAATACGCTCTGCATATTATAATAATGGTGATTTGGATAAGGAGACAACAATGTGGAGGCACTGTCATTGAATGAATTTGAGCAAGGCCGTTACCTTAGCCCTCGCGGCCCGATTGGGCTGATGAGCAGGGTCTACAAGTACGTGCTGCCGGAAGTGCGGGAATGTCTTCATTTCTGGCGCCAGGATGCGGAAGGGATTCCCGATCCCGAGCTGCGGAAGCAAGCGCTTGCCAGCATTGAGACCAAAGAGTTTCACTGCCAGGGCGGCGGAATATATGCCGCCGGCAATTTGTCGATGCGGCATATACTGATTCCGCTTATTGTTGCTTATCAAACGATCAGTGATTATCTGGACAACCTATGTGACCGCAGCACTTCTCTTGATCCTGCCGATTTCAGACTGCTGCATCAATCCATGCTGGACGCTATCAATCCCAAGGCTGAGCCTGTTAATTATTATGCGCTCCGCAGTGAGCAGAACGATGGCGGATATTTGCACAGGCTTGTCCGCAAATGCCAGGAGATGACTGCGCAGCTGCCCGGTTATGCCGCGGCGGTTGAAGAGGTGCGTGGTCTGGCCGTACTCTATACGGATTTGCAGGTTTACAAACACATCCGCCCCGAACTCAGGGAGGCTGCCCTGAAGGAATGGTGGGAGGTGGAGGGCAAGGTGGCCCCGCATCTGCAGTGGAATGAGTTTGCGGCAGCAACGGGCTCTACCCTCGGCGTTTTTATGCTTTTTCTGGCTTCTTGTGATCCAAAGCTGAGCACCTCGGCAGCGGCTTCCATCCGGGCGGCATACTTTCCGCATTTATGCGGACTGCACATTATGCTGGACTACCTGATCGATCAGGATGAAGACCGGGCCGGCGGAGATCTCAATTTCTGCAATTATTATGACACTAGCGATACCATGCTGAATCGGATCGCCTCCATTGTGGAGTGGGCCCGCAGGGATGTCCGGAATCTGCCCGAGACCTCCATGCATCGCATGGTCATCGAAGGCTTGCTGGCACTGTATTTATCCGATCCGAAAGTCAGCGAACAGCGGGAGGTTCGCTCTGTATCCAGACGTCTCATGAGAAGAAGTCCACTGACAAGACTGTTCTTCTTCGTGAACAGCCGTTGGATCCGCAGGCATATGTATTAGAGGCTGTGGGGCATGATCTGATTAAAAACGGGCTCCGCACAATTTTAAGGAGGAACAAACAGGATGGCAAACGTGAAAAAAATCGCAGTATTAACCAGCGGAGGAGATTCCCAGGGCATGAACGCTGCAGTTCGCGCTGTGGTGCGCAGTGCAATCTACTTCGGCATTGAAGTGTTCGGAATCCAGCGCGGTTACCAGGGGCTGCTCAACCGCGACATTTTTCCGATGGATCTGCGCAGTGTAGGTGATATTATCCAGCGCGGAGGCACGATTCTGCAGTCTGCCCGCTGTCTGGAATTTCTGACCCCTGAAGGCCAGCAAAAGGGTGCAGATATCCTGAACGAGATGGGTATCGACGGTTTGGTAGTTTGCGGCGGTGACGGTTCTTACAAAGGAGCCAACAAGCTCAGCAAGCTGGGTATTAACACCATGGCTTTGCCGGGTACCATCGATAATGACATTTCGTTCACGGACTATACCATTGGCTTTGATACTGCGGTAGGTGTTGTAGTTGATGCCATCAATAAGCTTCGTGATACGATGTCCTCACATGAGCGTTCATCCATCGTTGAAGTTATGGGACGCCACTGCGGAGATATCGCGCTGCACGCGGGTCTTGCTTCCGGTGCCGAAACGATTCTGGTACCGGAAATGCCTTATGATCTGAATGAGGTAGCCGACCGTATGCGCGACAACTTCGCCAGAGGCAAACGCCATAGTATTGTGATTGTCGCTGAAGGCGTAGGCAAGGGCGAAGATGTGGCTCAGGCACTGAAAGACCGTCATTCCTCGCTGGATGCACGCGTTACAGTGCTGGGACATATTCAGCGTGGCGGCACGCCGACACCTGGTGACCGCAACCTGGCCAGCCGTTTGGGCGACTTTGCTGTCCGTTCCCTGATTGAAGGCCATTCGGATAAAGCCTGCGGCATTATCAAAGGCGAGCTGACACTTACCGATATCGATCTCGTAGTGAATACCAAAAAAGACTTCGACACTGAGCTGTACGAGCTGGCGTCCCGTCTTTCCCAATAAAAGAATAGGCTTCATCCGGACCGCCTTCAACAGGCGGTCTTTTTTTGACTTGACTGTATACCCCCACCCGTATATTATATACCCCATAGGGTATATTAAGGAGGAAGATATAAATGGGGAAGAAGATTATCATTGTCGGCGGAGTAGCGGGCGGGGCTTCAGCGGCTGCACGCCTGCGCAGACTAAATGAGCAGGATGAGATTATTCTGCTGGAGCGGGGGGAGCATGTCTCTTTTGCCAATTGCGGCCTCCCGTATTACATTGGCGGCAGGATTGATTCCAGGGAGAAGCTGTTCCTGCAGACTCCCGAAGGGATACGGCAACGGTTCAATATAGATGTAAGGACTCTGACGGAGGTTACGTCTATTGACCGCGTAAGCAAGCATGTCATTGCCCGGAGTGCAGCCACAGGAGAGATCCAGCAGATTCCTTATGATATTGTGATTCTTTCTCCCGGGGCAAAGCCTATTGTGCCGCAAATTCCGGGCATCACCGGTGCCAATAACCTGTTCACCCTGCGAAATATTCCGGACACTGACAGAATTAAGGCTTATGTCGATCATCAGCATCCTAAGCATGCCACGGTGATTGGAGCGGGTTTTATCGGACTGGAGATGGCGGAGAATCTGAGGGAGCTTGGTCTTGAAGTGACGGTTATTGACCGGGGGACGCAAATTTTGAACCCGCTTGACCCGGAAATGGCAAGACCTGTTGAAGAGCATATGCGGCTGCATGGAGTCGAGTTCAGACTAGATGAAGGCGTCGAGGCCGTCTTAGAGGAAGGCAGGCTGCTTCAGCTTGCTTCCGGTGCAAAGCTTGCTACGGATATGATTATTCTGGCGATCGGAGTAACACCGGAGAATGAGCTGGCCAGAAACAGCGGACTTGAACTCGGGGTCCGGGGAGCTGTGAAAGTGAATGCCTCACTCCAGACCAGTGATCCTGCTATATATGCAGTCGGTGACGTTATTGAGGTCAAGGACCGGGTTCAAGGTTATGAAACGATGGTGTCACTCGCCTGGGGGGCCAACCGTCAGGGCCGTCTTGCCGCTGATCATATCAATGGCCGGTCCATTGCCTATGAGGGTGCTTTGGGCACAGCGATTATCAAAACCTTTGGCCTGACCTCAGCCCTAACCGGGAATAATGAGAAAATGCTCAAATCCCTGGGGGCTCCATATGAGGCTATCCACATTCATCCGAATTCACATGCAGGCTATTATCCTGGTGCAGCACCCATTGCCATTAAACTGCTGTTCAACCCCCATACGGGAGATATTTACGGAGCTCAGGCAGTGGGAAGTGAAGGCGCCGACAAACGGATTGATATCATTGCCACCGCGATCCGCGGCAATCTCAAGGCAGATGAACTGGCGGATATCGAGCTGGCCTACGCGCCTCCTTATTCTTCTGCCAAAGACCCTGTAAATATGGCCGGATATGTGGCTTCAAATGTGATGGAAGGTATGGTGCAGAATCTTCAGTGGCATGAGGTGGATGAGTTTTCCCGGACTGGCGGGCTCATTATTGATGTCAGGGATGAGGTAGAGCGTCTCGCCGGATATATTCCCGGGTCCATCCATATTCCACTTTCCGGCTTGAGGGACCGTCTGGCAGAAATTCCTCCTGACCAAGAGATTGCGGTATCCTGTCAAGTCGGTCTCAGAGGGTACATCGCGGCAAGAATGCTTAAACAGCACGGTTTTCATGTAAAAAATGTTGACGGAGGTTATAAAACATACGCTGTCATGAACAGAGACACAGGGACTGCTCCACATGCAGGGGAACAGCCAGGTGAAGCGGGCACTTCTTTGCTGGCAGCGGTGGATCAAAAAAAGCCAGAACCTGCTGGTCAGCGGCTGGTGCTGGATGCTTGCGGTTTACAGTGTCCTGGCCCTATACTCAAGGTGTATGAGACCGTGCAGTCCATGAAAGACGGGCAGCAGCTTGAAATTGCAGCGACTGATTTCGGCTTTGCTGCAGATATCCGCCAGTGGTGCCTCAAAACACAGAATACGCTGGAGTCTGTAGAGGTCTCAGGAGGCAAGGTTCAGGCTTTAGTGCGTAAAGGGATACAGCAGCCAGCGGAAGCCTCATTCTCCTTGCCAATGTCAGAAGTGAGGGACGTAAAGGATGGGACGACCATGGTTGTCTTCAGCGGTGACCTGGACAAGACAATTGCTTCCTTTATTATCGCCTCGGGCGCGGCAGCCATGGGCAAGCAGGTTACGATGTTTTTTACCTTCTGGGGATTGAACCTGCTGCGGCGTGAGCAGGGGCCCCGGGTTGAAAAGAAGGCGATGGATAAGCTGTTTGGTCTGATGATGCCGCAAGGAACCCGAAAGCTGCCATTGTCCAGAATGAACATGGGCGGTCTAGGAGCCAGATTAATCCGCCGCACCATGAAACGCAAGAATGTGGATTCTCTGGAAGAACTGATGCAGGGTGCAATCCATGCAGGAGTGAAGCTGATGGCCTGCACGATGAGCATGGATATTATGGGCATTAAGCAGGAGGAGCTAATCGCAGGCGTTGAATTTGGCGGTGTAGCCAGTTATTTGGGCGCTGCTGAGGATTCAGGCGTCAATCTGTTCATCTAAAGGAGGTGGATAGCAATGGAGTACGATAAAGGGATCAAAAACAGACTAAAGCGCATTGAAGGACAGGTGCGGGGAGTGTTAAGCATGCTGGAGGAAGGGCAGGACTGCCGGGAGATTGTTATCCAGCTGACCGCCATAAGAACGGCAGTAGACCGTACGGCAGGTGCCGTCATCGGAGCCAATCTGGAGCACTGTATACAGGAGGAGCTGGAACAAGGGAATTCTCCGAACCAAGTCATAAAAGACGCGGTGGAGCTGCTCGTGAAGAGCCGCTAACCGCTAGCCGGCCAAAGAGCCTCTCCGGCGGCTCCAGACACAAAACAATGACGTATAAGCGGGCAACCGTTTTGCGTCATTTTTTTGTTGGCGTGCCCAGAGGCGCGCATTATCCAGTTGGTGAAAGTCCAACCTTAACCTAATCATAGAATTGGAAAAATATACAGAAAACAAAGGGATGATATATTTAAAAAATCAGTAATAAATGACATGAAGGGGTGTTATTCAGATGAAGAGAAAGCCATATGCCGTCATGACCGCAGCGGTGCTTGCATTAGCTGTTGGCAGCGGTAATGCCGTCGCGGATTCGCAGCAGGCGGCAGGCAAAAGCAAGATCAAGTACAGCAATAACGGACAGGCACTGGAAGCACCGGCGGCGGAAATGAGATCAGCGGACGGAAGCCTGTTTGTGCCGGTACGCGGCATGGCTAATCTGATGGACAAGTACGTGGATTGGGATCAGTTCCGCATAAGCGTGGCTTTTACAGACAAACCCAAGTTAACCGGTAAATATAACCTGAAGGCAGCGGATTTGGCCCCGGGAATCAAGATGGGAGTAGGCTCCTCCTTGACCCATCTGCCCGGTGACCCGTCTAATATCTTCTATTCTACGGCGGACCGGGGACCGAACGGCGAGTTGAAAGTGAAAGACACTACGCGGCGGACCTTCCCGCTGTCTGACTATACGCCTACCATTTACAAGATTGAGGCATCCGCAGGAGAAATCAAGATTCTGGACAAAATTCCGCTGAAGGTGAATGGCATCGATCCGGTCAGCGGGACCGCCAACATAACGGGTGTAGGCAACATCAAGGGCCGGGACGAGGCACCGTATGATGCTAAGGGCGAAAAGGAGCTGAGCTATGATCCTTATGGTCTTGATATTGAAGGATTGGCGTATAATCCCAAGGATGATACCTTCTGGATTTCTGACGAATACGGCCCGTCCATCGTTCACGTCAAGCGGGACGGCACCTTGATTGAGCGCATCGTACCCAAGGGCTGGGGAAATAACAAAATAAGCACGCCGCTGGTACCTGCCCGCGAGGTGCTGCCGGAGGTTTACAACAAGCTCCGCCAAAACCGCGGTGCAGAAGCGGTAGGCATTACACCCGACGGCAGCACGATGTTCATGGCGATGCAAAGCCCGTTGCGCAATCCTGACAAGAGTACAGATAACTCCCGTCAGCTGCGCATTATCAAGATAGACCTGGCCACACTTGCTCCAACCGCAGAATACGTTTATGTCACAGAGGATGCTGCACAGTTCAAGGACCTCAAGCAGTCGGATATCGTGATCTCCGATTTGTACGCCGTCAATGACCATACACTCCTTGTTGATGAGCGGGATAAGAACGCAGGAGATAAGGCCGAGCTGAAACGGATTTTCCAGATCGATTTATCCGATGCTACCAATATTCTGGGCAAATATGACCAGGCTGCAGCTGGCGGCAAGACGCTGGAAGAGATGAGCACTTCCAATCTGACAGCAGCGGCTATTATGCCTCCTTCCAAGCGCACGGTGCTGGATGCCGTGGCCTTCCAGTTTCCTTATGAAAAGATTGAAGGCCTGACACTGGTGGACGGCAGCACCATCGCCATTATTAATGACAACGATTTTGGTGTAGGCAGCGATTCGGCGGAGAATGGCACGAGCCTGTGGACCTTTCAGTTGCCTTACACTATTACGCCTTAAGTGAACCCTTAGGCTAACCCAATAAAGGGCGTTCCAAAGCCATAAAACGGCTTTTGGAACGCCCTTTGTGTTAAAGAAATAACTATTAGACTGAAAAAAGTTGTGGACTGAGAAAATAAAGTTTTAGACTGCCATAATCTCATTAAGCTTTAACGGACAATTCAGTACCAATATATGGTATTCTTGTGGTGTGAAGGGAGAATGATTAATGAAGGGCCGAGTTTATGTAGAATATAGGCGTTTAGGATTTTTTGCTGTAGAGACCGAAGACAATGATTTCTCCGTAATTGAGGTTCGGAGTGGAATCCCTTCTTTAGGAGACGAACTAATTGGGGGGCTTAATTCACTTGGCGAAAAGATATTATACAATGAGACAAATAGAGAAGAGTTCGATGTATCTATTAAATCTATACAATTAACCCAAGCTGAAGCGAAGAGCTATATTAAAGATGCTGTAAGAGGCAAATAGTTAGACGATTTGAACTACTAACGAGAGACATTGGTTTAATAATACAGCGGCAGTCTAAGACTATATTTTCTCGTCTAGGGCTGCAGCTGTATTTTTTCGGAAATTTAAAAAGCCGCTTGTAGCAGGAATCATGCAGACGCTTCGATGAGGCTTAGAGGTTTAAGCTGCCGGTATTCTACGCAGTATTCGGCTTGTTGTGAGCATATCGCCGCTGCACTTTAACCAGGCGGGACAGCAGCAGGATAGCCCCGATGGCCAGACCTGCGATGAGGCCGACCCAGTAGCCGTATGCCGCTAGGCTGGTGTAAGTAGCCAGCAGATATCCGGTGGGAAGGCCGATTACCCAGTAGGCAACAAAACAGATGATGAATGCCGGATTTACATCCTTGTAGCCCCGCAGGACCCCCTGTGTGGGAGTGGCGATGGCATCGGAAATCTGAAAGAAAATGGCGTAGATCAGAAAATGCTTGATGAGTGAAATGACCTCAGGCTCATCGGAGTAGAGTCCGGCAACATGGCTGCCTGCGAACAGCAGTACAAGAGCTGTAGCGAGTGAGAGGACAGCCGCTGTTCCAATGCCCATGATTCCATATTGGCGCGCATCCTTCTGCCGGCCGGCCCCGTTCTCGAAGCCGACCAGAATCGTCAGGCTCATACAAATGCTTAGCGGGATCATATATAGGGTGGACGCAAAATTAATGGCCGCTTGATGGGCCGCAATAGTTATTGTGTCGAACCGGCTCATGAGCAGTGTCACGGCTGAAAAGACCGCCGTTTCGAAGAAGATGGAGAAGCCGATCGGTACGCCGATTTTTAGCAGCTCTTTGAAGCTGCGCAGAGACATAAAGTGAAAGCTGCGGAACAGCCGGAGGCTCCGGAAGGGTTCGGAGCGGTAGACAAACATCAGAGCGATGCCGAAGATCACCCAATACGTAATCGCTGATGCAACCCCTGCACCAACACCGCCAAGGCGGGGGAAACCGAATTTACCAAAGATCAGCAGATAGTTGAGCCCTACATTGACCGGCAGGGCAATCAGCGTAATGAACATGGAGACCCGTGTCTGGCCCAGAGCATCAATACAGCTGCGGACAACCGTGTAACCAAAAAGCGGAATAATTCCGACTGAGATCGCACACAGGAAACGAAAGGCAATATCATGAACCTGCGGCTCCAGATTCATGAAATGAAGCACCGGTGACAGCGCGAAGGTTCCAGATACCAGGACAAGCAGCGACACGAGCAGAGACAGCCATATGCCTTGAGTGACCTGGTATGCTACGTCGCCTTCCTTTTTACTTCCCATCAAATGGGACACTAACGGTGTTATCCCCATTAATATCCCGCTGAGTCCTGTTTGAACCGGAACCCACAGGCTGGTTCCAATAGCTACACCGGCCAGATCGTCCGTACCGAATTTGCCGGACATGTTCGTGTCGAAGAAGGTTATAGCTGACAGGGCAATTTGTGTAATGAGGATGGGAAATAAAATATACAGAAATTGTCTTGCTTTTTGTTTCATTGAAGTAGTAGGTATCATTATATTTAAGCCCATTATTCTTAATTCTTATTAAAGATTTGGAGTTAATTCTCCAGTAAAAGGACCCCACAAAGTGGGGTCGGCAGTGCTGCGTATGTTAAATTAGGGGTCTGATAATTGCAGGAAGCTTAATTGCTTATTTGCCGTAATCTACGCCGGCCGTGTAGCGGTTGTTGGCATTCCAGAGCAGGAATTCATCGACGTTCTTTTCTTTAAGGGCACGGACCTGGTCTTCTACCTGCTGCTTGCCGTATTTGACATAATGCCCGCTTCCAAGCCAGCTTGCGGTGAAGTCTTGAATCCAGGGCCGGATGATCGGCTTGTAGCTGCCCAGGGGGTCCAGCTTCTTATGTGTATCAACCATAGAGCCTTTGATGGTGGCGTACGGGTTCTTGTCGGGATCTTTTACATCAAACCATCCGGTCGAGTAATGGCTTGGGTAGACCATAGGGCTGATGACATCCACGTTCTTCGATATTTTTACAAAGTCCTGGCCAATTCCTTCAGCAGCAGGCACCGAGGCGGCATATCCAAAAATATCCACCGACACGCGGACACCGAGCGGCCCGAGCTCTGCTTTGGCATATTTCACAAAATCACCAATAATCTCGACACGCGGACGGTTGCTTTTGGTATATTTGAGCGTTTCCGCGCGTTTTTCAAAGCCTTCTGGGAACCGCACATAATCGAATTGGATTTCCTTGAAGCCAAGCTTCACAGCCTCTTTGGCAATTTCCACATTGTATTTCCAGACATCCTGGTTATATGGATTGACGAAGCTGTCTCCGCCTTTGTTCGTCCAGACAGAGCCATTGGCATTTACAAAGGATAGTTCCGGTTTTTTCTTGGCGAGCACAGAATCTTTAAACACCACAATCCGCGCAATCGGATATACGTCATGTTTTTTCAAGCGGGCCATTAATTGGTTGATGTCGCCGATGAACGGCTGCGGATGGCCCAGCTTCTGAAGTTCCGGGTTATCCGTTTTGTATGTGATGTATCCGGCATCATCCTTAATGTCAATAACCATTGAATTCAGCTCGGTTTTGTCTAGCAGGTCCAGCAGGGTCGTCATCCGGGATCCGCCGGCGCTGTAAGCTGTTACGTAAATACCCTTAACCTTGGGGGCATCGGGCTGGGGATCTGTATGAATGGCAGTGTCTGCTGCATCGGCAGCCGTGCCTGGTGAAGCCTCTGTCCCGGGCGAAGCGCCAGGAGAAGGTGTTGCGGCATTGCCGCCCGCAGTGTTCTGTGTTGCGTCAGGATTTGCTGTCTGCTGTGCGGTGATGGCCGGATTCATGGCGGACTGCAGTGCTGCGGCCACATCAGCTTCATGTGCAGGATGCTGAACGCCGACGCCTCCCAGAGCCATCATCAGTAGTGCCCAGGTGATGTTCATTTGTTTATTCTCTCCCTTTATGTACATTCCTTTAAAGTATAAAGGAACGGCGGCGGCCAAAAAGAACAGACTTGTAACAATCCCCGTAAATTTTGGTCGCATAATAACCGCTCTTGTTGTTTATAAACGGGTTGTACAGATTCTAAACGCTGTATTTAAAAAGTAAATGCCGCCCGGGTCCGGCACGGGGCCGAACCCAAAGCGGCAGCTATCCAAACTGATGTCCAAGCGGGCTTGCTTATTGAAGATACGCAGAATTCTGATGCTCGCAAATGCTGTAATGGATTATATCCATAGCATCCTCCGGTTCAAGAATACTTAGACCGTCACGCAGAACAATTACGGAATTCAATTCATCCTGCTTCAGAAAAGGTATCATATCCGGATACCATCTCATGACGATTGCTGACAGTTTTACCGTTTCCATTTCCACAACAATCACCCTTTCCTTTTCGAATAGTGCTGAATTGAAATTCAGGTTCATCGGAAAACGAAGTGCCAGGAAAAAAGAGGGTAAATCACAATCTTCATGAAATTTGTAAGGTCCTGCGTGACTCTAATATATCACAATTTAAAAGCCTGCGCATTTTTTTCGGAGCCTATCTTTTGCGGAAGGAGCCCATGACCCCGACCGTTTCTACAATATTTACAAAAGCCTGGGGATCGCTGTTCTTGATGATCCGTTTAAGCTCAGCAAGCTCATACCGTGTCGTTACTGTCATTAGCATGTCCCGTTCGACATGAGAATAAGCACCTTCAGTTTTAATTTTTGTAACGCCGCGCTGAAGCACCAGCAGCTGTTTCAGAAGCTCATCGGTCCGGGTTGTTACAATATATACCGTAACTTTGATATGGCTGATGTGAATCAGATCCACCACTCTGCCGGATACATAGATGGAAACCATGGAAGCCAAAGCTAAATTCCAGTTGTTGTCAAAATAGGCTGCGGCAAGGATGACGAGGGCATTCATTCCCACAAGAACGTTGCCTATTGGAAAATCGCGGTGTCGCGTGATGATGGACCCCAGGATATCAAATCCTCCGGAAGAGCCGCCAACCCGGAAAGATACTCCGGCGCCCACGCCCACGAGCACTCCGCCAAAAACCGAGGCCAGCAGCATATCCGACGCTACGGTTGCGGTTGGAATGAGGGCCATCAGCCAGGTAGTTGCACCTACCGAGAGAATGCTCATAACGATAAATCTCCGGCCCAGCTGAAACCAGCCTGCGACCAGCAAAGGTACATTGAACAGCAGGTACAGCAAACTGATGTTAAATGGAGTAAAGTAACCCACGAGCATGGCGAGCCCTGAGACTCCTCCGCTCAGCAGCCTGTGAGGGATCAAAAACAGATTGAAGCCGCATGCAATCATCGCTGAACCGAAGATAACCGCAAGGTAATTTCCGATTTGTTTTAGTCTTGACAAGCCAATTCACCTCTGACACGTAATGTAAGTAATGAAAGAAAGGAATACACTGGCATTCCTGATCGGGTTTGTGATATAATGTATAGGATATTCTTGAGTAGAACGTTACAATTGTATTTTTGCATTGCTTCGGATGCAATATACAATTGTTCAGGCATATTCACTGGCCTGATCTTTGGACATCTTTTGGTCCCAATGCGAGCTAAACCATGCAGAGAATCCGGCATGATTGGACAGCCTATAAATGTGTTTACCGCTACTTAAGAATACAGACAAGCATGTGGAATGTCCACTGTATAGAAGGAGCATGAATAATTTGAAAACATTCGCAGAATTCGGCCTGGAGCCAAAAGTACTTCAAGCAATCACAGAGCTAGGATTTGAGGAAGCAACACCCATTCAGGAGCAGGCGATTCCAATCGCAATGACCGGATCTGACCTGATCGGCCAGGCACAGACCGGTACAGGTAAAACCGCTGCTTTCGGGATTCCCCTCATCTCCAAAATTGCCCGGGAAGAAGAGAAAATCCTGGCACTTATCATGACGCCGACACGTGAGCTTGCTATTCAGGTAGCTGAAGAAATCGGCAAATTGACCCGATTCAAAGGACTCCGCTCCCTGGCCATTTACGGCGGGCAGGATATCGGCCGCCAGATCCGCGGACTGAAGAAGAGACCGCAGATCATCATCGGTACCCCTGGACGTCTCCTGGACCACATTAACCGCAAAACGATCCGCCTGGATGATGTTCAGACCATCGTACTGGACGAAGCTGACGAAATGCTGGATATGGGCTTCATGGAAGACATCCAGTCCATTCTCAAGCTTGTACCTGAAGAACGCCAGACGATGCTGTTCTCAGCTACAATGCCTCCTAACATTCAACGCCTTGCCCAGCAGTTCCTGAAGAATCCGCAGCATGTTTCCGTGATCCCGAAACAAATCAGCGCTCCTCTGATCGACCAAGCTTATATTGAAGTTCCTGAGCGCCAGAAGTTTGAAGCTCTAAGCCGCCTGATTGACATGGAATCCCCTGATTTGGCGATCGTATTCGGCCGCACCAAGCGCCGGGTTGACGAGCTTGCTGAAGGTTTGCAGAAACGCGGTTATTCCGCAGACGGCCTTCATGGCGACTTGTCCCAGAACCAGCGGGATGCCGTAATGCGCAAATTCCGTGACGGCAGCATTGATGTGCTTGTGGCTACAGACGTTGCGGCCCGCGGACTCGACGTTTCCGGTGTAACTCATGTCATCAACTTTGACCTTCCGCAGGATCCTGAGAGTTATGTACACCGTATCGGCCGTACAGGCCGTGCGGGCAAGGAAGGGACTGCCTGGTCTTTCGTAACTCCACGCGAGATGGATCACCTGCATTTGATTGAACGTGTTACGCGTCACCGTATTACACGCAAACCGCTGCCGACAATGGCTGAGGCTATCGAAGGCAAGCAGCGTATTACTGCTGAACGTTTGCTGGCCATGGTTGAAGGCGGCGGCGAGCTGAACGAATACAAAGGCATCGCCATTCAGCTTCTGGAGCAATATGATTCGGTTCAGCTGTTGACTGCGGCTATGAAGCTGCTTACCGGCGACACCAAGGATGCCCAGGTCGAATTGACACCGGAAGATCCGATCCGTGTCAAACGCCGTGGCGGCAAGAATGACATCCGCAGCGGACGCAAACCGAACGGCGGCTATGGCGGCAACCGCACTGGTTCAGGAAGCGGCGGCGGATACCGTGGCAACCGTGACAATGCAAGCGGCGGCAGCCGTGGCGGTTACAGCAGTGGATACGGCGGCGGCAGCGGCGGCTATGGCGGCGGCTACAAAGGCAACCGTGATTCCGGTGCAGGCCGTGATGGCGGTGCTGGACGCAGCGGAGACCGCAAGCCTTACACACGTCCAAGCAGCACAAGCACACGTCCGGCTAAGCGCGAAGATTACGATATCTAATCAGTAGTACAGCTGACACAAGAAGACGAGATGCCGCAAGGCTTCCTCGTCTTCTTTTTGCTTACTTATTTAGACAAAAGTGCGAGTGATGATCACCAGCAGGATGAAGAGGACAAGAATCGTTCCGGTCGAAGTCCAAGGATTGTAACAGCAAGGTGAAGACATGAGGTCAACCTCCTTCGGAAGTGGTAATTTTGTGGTTACGATTCTAATATATGGACGCTTCACCAAGTCTGCTTAGACATTGACCCAGAATCGTAAACTTGGGCGCTGGAAAAGTCCGGGCCAAATAGGGTATAGTTAAGGTACGCAGTATGCGCGAGACAGACAGGAGGAAGGGAATTGGAGTTTAAGGGAGCTATGGGCGGTTTATACCGCATCACGGAGTGGATATCACGTATTGCCTTCAGTAATATTTTATGGGCGCTATGTTCGATTCCGTTTCTGTTCATCGCAGTGACAAAAATGATCATGCTGGGTTCAGGTGCAGGGGGACCCAACGAACAGATTACACTCAACTGGGCACTTGGCATTTTGGCGCCTTTCACTGTATTTCCGGCAACGGCAGCGCTGTTTACCGTTGTGCGCAAATGGGTGATGGGCAATACGGATGTCAGCACATTCCGCACTTTTTTTCAGGGGTACAAAGAGAACTATTTGAAGAGTATGCTTGGAGGCGCCATCTATACCCTGCTGACTGTCATTATGTACGTGGATGTGACCGTATATATGACACAAATGGCTAATTTTAGAATTGTGGGCATTCTTATGCTGGTGCTGATGATTATTTTATTCGTCTCCATGTTCAATTTCTTCTCGATTGTGGTTCATTATCAAATGACCTTCAAGGAAGTGGTGACGAATTCGATTCTGCTGACCATCGCACGGCCGATTCGAGTGTTCTCGACGCTTATTGGTGCAGCGGTTCTCGTCTATATAGGCCTGCGGTATCCGGTGCTTTATGCAATCTGTATTCCGACACTGATTTCAATGCTGGCCTTCTTTAATTTCTATGCCACATACAACAAGCTTCAAGAGCAGGTGGAGAAGAAGAAACAAGAGGAAGAACTGGCTGCCTTGGAGGCTGCAGAGAAAGAAGCCGATGATGACGATCAGGCAGAAGATGAGAGCGATAAAGATCTCAAGCGCATTTAAGAATAGTGAGACAGAAGCTGTGCTTAAAGGGCGGGGTTTTGATTCCGGTGTTAATTAAAGCGCATACAGGTTTACTTTTTCGTCAAAACGCAATATAATAAGTGTAATTCCTGCGATGTTCGTTACGGTTGCTCGTTGTTTTGAACCAATGATAATGTCTTGGGAGATCTATATGAAGCGCAGCTGAACAGCCCTGTCTATACGACCTGGGGAATTCAAAAACGACTTCTGCGGTCACCCACCTGCTCTAGCAGGTTCAGAAGACACTGTAGCCGGACGGCATAGGCGGGTTTTTCTACTGTTATTGACAAGGTACCCTGTTTTCCCGCTTGGCTGCGGATACGGGGTGCCTTTTTGTGTATAGCATCAATTATGTAAAGTGAGCAATGCCCTTTTGTTCCGGGGATAAGAATGTTACACTTAGACTAATGAACTTGGGATTTGAAGAGGGGGAAGTATTTTGTCGTTGAAAAGAACCTTGGTCGGTTTATTTCGCAGTCATGACGGTACAAGCGACCGTGCTAAAGACCCGGCATTAAAGACACGTTACTACAATCTTTCCAGAGACAAGGCGTGGGATGAAGTATCCTCGACGCTGAAGAAGATTCCTGGTTACAAAGTTCTGCATGAAGTGGAGTCCGTCGGGGAAATCACCTTGGAAAAAAGAACAGGCTTCGGCCGGACGCTGGACATAACCGTGTCCGTGTTGAACACTTCTCCGGTTCGCTGTGCGGTTGATATCTATTCCGCCTCCAGAGGATCGCTCGGAGATCTCGGAGCCAATTACCGTGTTATTCAACGCTTATATCAGTCACTGGATAAGAAGCTGGGCAAATATAAAGTAGACTGAAGAACACGGCATTCTTTTGTTCTCGGATTGTATGCGGTTTCGGGTTTTCCTCAAATAATCTTTGGTATTTGGCTTATAAACAAAAAGCGGGAGAAGGATGACCTTCTGCCGCTTTTTTACACAGATTCAAGTATATTCGCTGATAATTTGTCTATCCGCTGGGTTACAGCAGTTCTTTTACAGCTGCTACAGCGGCTTCATAATTCGGATGCTCAGCCATTTCAGCCAGATATTCTACATAGGCCACGGTATCATTTTTATCGATAACGAAGATGGAGCGCATATCGAGGCGGAATTCCTTGATCAGGACCCCATAGGCCTGTCCAAAAGAGGCGTCTTTATGGTCGGACAGGGTAATGACCCGGTCAATGCCGGCAGCGCCGCACCAGCGGGCTTGGGCGAAAGGGAGGTCCATGCTGATGGTGAGTATGACCACATCGTCACCGAGCTCTGCAGCTTCAGTATTGAAGCGGCGGGTCTGCGCATCGCATACACCGGTATCCAGAGAAGGCACAACGCTGATCAGCTTGATTTTACCGGCATAATCGCTGAGGGACGCGTCTTCCAGAAGATTCTTGCTTACCACAAAATCGGGCGCGGTATCGCCGGCTTTCAGCTCTGGTCCTACGAGAGTAATGGGGTTGCCCTTGAAAGTGGCTGCACCTGTTCTTTCTTGCGTCATATCCTTGTTTCCTCCTTGAATTACATGATTGGATTCTTACTGCCACAATAAATTATAATCTTTTTAGAAGCTTAATGTCCAACGAGGACCCATTATGATACATAAGGGATGGTGCTATGATCTTTATAAGGTATGAGAAATGGAAAGGATACATCCGCTATTATCCTGTGACTTGTATTCTGATTCTGCTGAATGTGCTGATGTTCATTGTGCTTACCGCCAATGGCGGCTCGACGAATCTGGAAACATTATTGAAGTATGGGGCTACGCTGAATGCCGGTCCGGAAATGGACGAAATGTGGCGTTATGTGACGGCGACCTTTTTGCATAACGGGTTTGCCCATTTATTCTTTAACTGCTTTGCGCTTCTGGTGTTTGCTCCGCCGCTTGAGCGGCTGATGGGCTGGTGGCGCTATGCGCTGCTCTACATGGCCGGCGGCTACATTGCCAACTATCTGTCCGTGATCTTCAGCAGCCGTTCGGTTGTGGATGTGGCAACAGTCTCTGTGGGCGCGTCAGGAGCAATCTATGCCGTCTACGGCGCGTTTCTCTATATTGCCCTGCTGCAGAGAGGGATGATGGATGAGAACTCGCGCAAGACACTTTACGGCCTTCTGGTGATGGGGATCATTATGTCCTTCGCTACTCCATACGTTAATTGGATGGCGCATCTCAGCGGCCTGGCCGCCGGTTTTTTCCTTTATGGACTGATTATTCGTATTTTCAAAAGAAGCCGACGATAGGAGAGGTGCTCAAGTGGAGCTCAGACAGCTGCAATATTTTCTAAAGGTTGCTCAGAAAGAACATGTAACAAGGGCTGCGGAGGAATTGCATGTCGCACAATCTGCAGTAAGCCGCCAGATTCATCAGCTGGAGCAGGAGCTTGGTGTCGACTTGTTCATGCAAAAGGGGCGTAACCTGCAGCTGACACCAGTGGGGCAGCTCTTTTGCAAAAGGGTGGAATCCGTGCTCAAGGAGCTGGAGCGTTCTGTGGCGGAGGTGCATGAATTTTTGGACCCGGAACGCGGTGAGATCCGTATCGGATTTCCGCACAGCCTGGGAACGCATTTGATTCCTTCGATAGTGGCGGAATTCCGCAAATACTATCCGCATGTGAAATTCCGCTTTAAGCAAGGCTCCTATCCTTCCCTCATTAAGGATGTAATTTCTGGAGAAGTGGACTTGGCCTTTGTCTCCCCTTTTCCGGAGAATGATGAGCATGTGGCCGGGGATATTGTGATGACCGAGGAACTGTTCGCGATCCTTCCGCAGAACCATCCGCTGGCCGGGGAGAAGGTCATCCGGCTGGAACAGCTGCGGGAGGAGAAGTTTGTTCTGTTCAGCCAGGGATATTCACTGAGGCCGATCGTATGGCAGGCTTGTCTCCAGGCAGGGTTCAAACCGCAAATCGCCTTTGAAGGCGGCGAGACGGACACCATACGCGGCTTGGTTGCTGCGGGCATGGGGGTAAGCCTGCTCCCGGAGATGGCTCTGTATCAGACCAATCCCATGCAGCCTGCACAGGTGCGGGTCGTAGAGCCTCCGGTAACCAGGACGGTCGGGCTTATCCACCGGGCTGATGGCAAGCTGCCCTTGGTGGCCCGGTCCTTTCGGACCTTTCTGCTGACCTATTTCAGAGACAGAAATAACAATACCCCGGTAGGCTCTTAGCCTCCGGGGTATTTGTTAAAGTATAAGAATTAATCTGGTTCACGCTATTGTGGTGTGTAACGTTACCAACCAAGCTTAGTCGCGGTTTCCGAGGAACATGGTGATCAGGCGCAGCAGTTCAAGTAAGGAGACCAGAGCTGCGGCTACATAAGTCAGGGCTGCCGCATTCAGCACCTTCGCCACACCGCGTTCTTCTTCGTTGCGGATATAACCCTGCTCGACCATAACCTGGCGCGCCCGGTTGCTGGCGTTGAATTCTACGGGAAGCGTTACAAGCTGGAAGGCAACGGCGGCCGAAAAGAAGATGATGCCGAGGCCGATCAGGTTAAAGGAGCTGAATAGAAAACCTGCCAGCAGCATAAAAGGTGCGACACCGGAGGCGATATTGACTACCGGGAACATCCGGTGGCGCAGCGTAAGCATCGGATAATGTACTTTGTGCTGGATCGCGTGGCCAACCTCATGGCACGCTACAGAAATGGCTGCGATGGAACGTTCGTAATATACCGGCTCTGACAAACGCACAACCCGGTGAATGGGGTCGTAGTGGTCAGAAAGCGCGCCGCGGACGGGCTCAATCGGCACATCCCCCAGACCGTTTGCGTCGAGCATCCGCCGCGCCGCATCATAACCGGTCATCCCGCTTGTATTGGCCACCTTGGCCCATTTATTGAAATTGCCCTTCACCCGGAACTGTGCCCACAATGAAAATAGAAAAGCGATTATTACCAACAGATACATCAATGGCATCATATGTCATTCCTCCACTATAGTTAATAAGCTGATTACATTGGCGGTCCTTGCGTGAGCAAGAGCTTGATCGCCTCCATGCAGGCAACTCCTTGTGGAAGAAGCGCAGCCAGTGCACGTCTGGCCTGAACGGGCTTCAAACCGTGAATCATGGGCTCAAGCGCCTTAACTTCCCGCTCAAGCCGCTGCATTTGAAGCTCCAGGTCGGCCAATTTGTCTGAAACATCGGCTTCGGGTGTGGCTGCTTTCCACTTGCTCATCATGGATTTGATCTCATCCAATGTATATTTCTCTTGCTTTAGTTGATTAATACGCTCCAAAGCGACAAGGGTTTCATGGCTGTACAACCGGTAATTTTTCACACTTCTTGATTCCGGCGCAATTAATCCCAGCTTCGTGTAATAATCAATGGTCCGTTCGCTGGTATGGGCGGCTTTGGCCAGTTCGCCAATCCGGTAAAGGGTCATATCCCCATGGTCTCTCACCTCGTTGAATGAATTCGTTTGATCGGAAGGATATATTTTCTTTCTATAATAATAGAGCATACTTAATGATAGCAAATCACAAACCGTACAGTCAAACGTCATACTTACTTAAAGTATATGATGGGAACTGCATAAGATGCCTGGGCGGCTGCCCCTGCCTTAAGCGAATACGATCCACATGAGAGAATTTTAATATTGGCGAAATATATTACATATGGTGTTAACTTATATTGAAAAAACACTGCTTACTTAAGGAACAACAAGAACAAAAGGAACAAAGTACAAAAAATAACGATATCATTTAGAGAGTAAATTGTCTTCTGCGGATTATTTTTGATCACTTTACTGCATGTTTGATTCAAAAAAATAACTAATAAAAGGGGAAGAGTGTCCATTCTTGAAGAAAACATGAGCTTCCATAAATAAATTAAAACATCCAAAAAAATAGTCTTGTCAATTTACCTGACTTCTGATTATAATGACATTAAGAGTTTCACGCTTTGTTAGAAAATATAACACTGGGGAGTGGGGTAAAGAATGAGAAAAAAGATGATAATGATGTTTCTGGCTATGATCACATTGATGGTCTATCCGGTTAGCGCATTTGCCGCTGACGGCCCGACAGCACCGGATTTGCAAATCGGTCTGGATACGGCGTTTACGTTCCTGGCCTTCATTCTGGTATTCTTTATGCAAGCAGGGTTTGCAATGCTTGAAGCCGGTTCGGTCCGGATGAAGAACGCAGGCCACGTTGCAGGTAAGACTGTATTGACGCTGGCAATCGCGAGCCTGTGTTTCTGGGCTATCGGCTTTGGGCTCGGCTTCGGTAACGGTAATGGATTCTTCGGAACAACAGGCTTCCTGTACGGCGGGGATACTCAAGCTGCATCGTTTGATTCCCTGGCATTCTCCGATGTCACTCTAAATGTTAAATTCCTCTTCCAGATGGCATTTGCGGCAGTTTCCCTGGCTATCGTATCCGGTGGTATGGCAGAACGTGCTAAACTAAGTGTATATATCGTATTCGGTATTTTGTTCTCCGTCGTGATTTATCCGGTGGTTGCACACTGGGTATGGGGCGGCGGCTGGCTGGCAGAGCTGGGTATGCAGGACTATGCAGGTTCCACAGTTGTCCATCTTACAGGTGCTACGGCGGCGGTTGTTGCAACCATTTTGCTTAAGCCCCGTCTTGGTAAATTCAATAAAGAAGGCAAACCGGTTATCATTCCTGGCCATAACCAAGTGTTCACTGTTCTCGGTGTAATTATCCTGTGGTTTGGCTGGTTCGGATTCAACCCCGGCAGCGCATTGTCCCCTATGGGCGGATTCTTCGGCCATGTGGCCTTGACAACTAACATTGCTGCAGCCGCAGGCGGTTTGGCTGCGCTCATCGCTTCCTGGTTGTACTTTGGCAAGTCGGATATTCCGGCTATGCTGAACGGGGTGCTGGCTGCATTGGTTGCCATTACTGGAGCTTGCGCATATGTAGAGCCTTGGGCTGCTATACTGATTGGTTTTGTCGCCGGCGCATTCACATTCATGACTTCGCAGTGGCTGGAACGTGCAGGACTTGACGATCCGATTTATGCTTTCTCCGTGCATGGTATTGCAGGGATGTGGGGTGCGGTTTCCACAGGTTTGTTCGCAGCACCTGATCTGATCTCTAAAGGTGCACTTGTCGGGGACGCTGGATTGTTCTACGGCGGAGGCTTCCACCAATTGGGTGTTCAGATTCTCGGGGTCGCAGGCACCTTCATATTCGTAGCTGTAATGTCCTTCATCATCCTCTATGTCATGAAGCTGGTTATCGGACTCCGTGTTACAGAGGAAGAAGAATTGATGGGTCTGGACATCAGTGAGCATGGGACTTACGGCTATCCGGAACAAATGAAACTGATTGCAGAATCGGAATCCAAGACCCTTAAACACTAATAACTTCACTTGTTGGGAGGCGGACCGAGTGGCTTCGATGGAGACGGCAGACTGGAATGAGGATAATAGATATTTGTCCATCGCAACAGCCGGTTCGCCGCAGGAGCTTAAGGCAAAGCGTATTGCTTGTCAAACAGTACTGCTGGAGCAGTTAAACGTTATTCCGATTGAGGAATGGCTGTCCCGGGTCAATGCCATGCATGACCGGATTGCCGGGACAGCGGTCAGCATATGTGAGGCGCAGATGAAAGAGGCGGGCTACGGCCCGCCTCCCTGCGCCTATTCCTTTATTGTGTTCGGCAGTGCCGGCAGACAGGAAGCTACCCTATGGAGTGATCAGGATAACGGCCTAATTGTTGAAGGAGAACCGGATGGTGTTAAAAAAGCTTATTTTGAAGCCTTTGGTGTGATGCTGTCCAATGTGCTTGAAGAAGCAGGTTATGAGAAATGCGACGGCAAGGTGATGTGTTCTGAACCCTTGTGGCGCAAAACGCTGCCGGAATGGAAGTTGCAGCTGGAAAGCTGGATGAGTCAGCTGGAATGGGAACCGATCCGCTATCTCATTATTTCCTCTGATATGCGCCATGTAGCAGGAAGCACAGCATTGTCCACGGAGTGGCGGGAAGCCTTGCATGCAGGTTTCGTAAATAATGACAAACTGTCTACAGCGGTGCTTCGCAATACTGTCCGTCACAAAGCCACGCTTAATCTGCTGGGCCAGGTGCTCACGGAGCGTTTTGGCGATTATGCGGGAGGTTTTGACGTTAAATATGGTGTCTATATTCCTTTGGTTAATATCGTCAGACATTTGACGCTGCTGCACGGTATACAGGACAGCTCAACGCTGAAGAGGCTGGAGCAGCTGGCTAAGCTCGGAAAGTATGAGCATCTGGAGGATATCAGGCGTGCTTTTTTAACTGCGCTGCGTATGCGTGTGAATACACCCTATACGGTTCAGGACGGCTTATTATCCAGCAGTGACTATATTGCTGGGAGTGATCTGAAGAATAAGCAGCTTTTGTCTGAGCTGCGGGATAGTCTGCTGCTTGTCAGGCGTTTGCACAAAGCCCTGCAGCGTCAGCTCCGGTCAGCGGAAAGGAGGCAGTCATGAAGGAGCCGAACAAAGGCGGGGGGTTCTGGAACAATCTGAGGCAGGGCGGAATGCCGTCCGCCATCGCGTCCATCAGGGGCGGGGAAACGGCCCAGCAAACCGCGCAGCAGATGGCTTTTATCCGGTCACTGATGCGCGAGAAGCGGCGCCCTGAAGTACTGCATACCCCGCTCTCGGAGTTGGAGACGGTTATCTTTGATTTGGAAACGACGGGCTTTTCCCATCAGCACGGCGACGAGATTCTGTCTTTTGGCGCAGTTAAGGTCGTAGGAGAGGAAATTAAGGAAGAGGAATGCTTCTATACCCTGGTGAACTGTCAAACCTCAATTCCGGAGGACATTACAAAGCTAACGGGGATATCAGAAGAGATGACATCGGCGGCGCCTTCATTGATTGACGGGCTGCATAATTTCATGTCTTTTGTGGGACAGCAGGTGCTGGTGGCGCATGGAAGCAATCATGATAAATCTTTTTTGAATGCCGCCCTGTGGAAGACCTCCAAGGTTCAGCTTACCCACAGAGTGCTCGATACCATGATGCTGGCCCGCTGGCTGGAGCCCCACCGGAGCAATTACACGCTTGATGAGCTGCTGGCCGTACATGGAATACCGGTTCAGGGCCGGCACAATGCGCTGGAGGATGCCAAGATGACGGCACAGCTTTGGGTATGTTATCTGCGGGAGATTTCCCAGAAAAAGCAGGTAGAAACACTGGGTGACCTGTATGCCTATCTCAGCAGAGCTTAAGGGTTGAATGCAGCAGTTTATAGCTTGGTTTGCCAGTGGAATCAGGCTGCCGGTCAATCAAGAAACCGTTCAATCGGGGGGGATTGCTGCTGAGCCCCGGAGAACCGATCAGATAGACCTGGAATTCGGCGCCGAGCGAAGACAAGCCCCGGATGTCCGCGCTGGAAGGCCAAGGTGCTGTATGCGGATGGGAATGGAATATTCCAACGGGTGCAGGCTTTAGATAAAGAGCGGCAACCCATTCCTGCGGGTCAGGGACAAAAGCGTGCAGCGGGTCAGGCGCTACGTTGCGCATCGGCAGATACCTGTCGATGTGCATGCCGCCCGCTGCGGCAGCACCCAGCAGGACTCCGCATGCTTCATGCGGATCACAGGTCAGCATGTGCTTCCCCAGCGCCTGCTGCACGGAGGCATTCAGTGTAATCGGCTGGAGGTTTCCCTGGAATGCTGTCACTTGTTCACCCCTCTCTCTTCATAGGGTTTCGTCATTGGCGAAATCCTCTTTTTTTATGCTGGTTTGAAACTGCCGCAATTGGGGGTACAATAGGAGAAAAACATCCCATTTGCAAAGGACAAACCACATATGAAAGCTGTAAATAAACGAAATATAACGGTTATAGCGGTCATTGTTTTCCTGGCTTTTCTGGCGATAGAGCGTACAACCCGGTCGGAGCCGGAATCGGTCCCAGCCATGGAGCAGCAGGGAAGCTCCAAAACTGAGAGCGGGGCGGGCAAGGGCCTGCTGGCACCCGCGTTCACCTTGCAGGGAGTAAATGGTGAGAGCTACTCCGTTGAAGGGGCCAGAGAAAAAGCGGTGCTGGTGAATTTCTGGGCTTCCTGGTGTGAGCCCTGCCAGCAGGAGGCGCCTGCGCTGAATGCGCTGGCATTGAAGTACAAAGATGTGCTCGACGTTTATGGGATCAACGTAACGAGCCAGGATTACAAGCCTAACGCGGAACGTTTTGTCAGGAAGTATATGCTGGCGTTTCCCGTTATGTATGATCTTAAAGGTGAAGTTTTTGACAAATATAAAGGTGCCGTATTCCCTACTAATGTGCTTGTGGACAAAAACGGAGTCATCGCCGAGGTGATTCTCGGACTCCTGTCCCCGGAAGAGCTTGAAAAGAAGATCATCGCCCTGACCGGTTCCTGAACAAAAGGGATGCGGCAAGTCAGCAAAGCCCCTCTGCACCCTCGGGATGTTCCCGGGTGCGAGGGGCTTTGTCTTGAAATATAGACTATATCCTCTAAATTAGTGATTGACGAGTCCTCTGGGCGCTCTGCTTACTTCCGTGTCATTCTCCAGCGAAATCTGGCCCAGAAGGGCATAGCGCATACTGTCCACCAGCGCTTCCCAGCTTGCTTCAATCACATTGCTGGATACCCCGACAGTGCTCCAGGTGTCGCTGTAGTCCTTGGATTCGATTAATACGCGAACCTTCGCGGCGGTCTGATCCTTCTCGTCAAGCACCCGCACCTTGTAGTCGGAGAGATGCATGTCTTTCAGTTGCGGGAAGTAAGTCAGCAGCGCCTTGCGCAGCGCGTTATCCAGCGCATTGACCGGACCGTTGCCTTCGGCAGCGGTATAGAGATTATCTCCGCCGACTCTGAGTTTAACAAAGGCTTCGGAGACAACGGGGCTTCCGGCGGTCTTTTCCACAAGCATCTTAAAGGATTCAAAGGTGAACAGCTCGTTCATCTCGCCGGTGGCTTCGCGCAGCAGCAGTTCCAAAGAGGCGTCTGCACCTTCGAACTGATAGCCCTGATGCTCCAGATTTTTGATCTTGTCGATCACCTTGCGGGCTTGCTCGCTGCTTGGGTCGAGGCTTAAGCCCATATCCTGTGCTTTGGACAGGACATTGCTCTGGCCCGCCAGCTCGGAGACCAGCACCCGCTGCTTGTTGCCCACAAGCTCGGGAGCGATATGCTCATAGGTGCGGGAATCACGCAGAATGGCCGATACATGGATGCCGCCTTTGTGCGCAAACGCGGCATTGCCTACATAAGGCTGATTCACCGGCAGGTTCACATTGGCCACTTCACTGATATAGTGGGCTGTATTCGTTAGCTGAGGCAAGGAATCACCGGGGATGCAGTGATACCCCATTTTGAGCTGCAGGGTAGGGATGATCGAGCACAGGTTGGCATTTCCGCAGCGTTCACCGTAACCGTTGATTGTACCCTGCACCTGCCGTGCACCCGCGCTGATGGCGCTGAGTGCATTCGCGACTGCGAGCTCGCAGTCGTTATGGGTATGAATGCCGAGCGGGGCGCCAGGCAGCTGAAGAGCTATGCCGGATACAATCTCCTGAATTTCATTCGGAAGGGTTCCGCCGTTCGTATCGCACATGACCAGCCAATCCGCACCGGCTTCACGGGCCGCTCCCAGGACGGCAGCTGCATATTCGGGATTGTTCTTATAACCGTCGAAAAAGTGCTCTGCATCGAAAATGACCTCAAGGCCTTTGCGCTTCAGATAGGCAATGGACTCGCCGATCATGGCAAGATTCTCTTCAAGGGTAGTCTGCAGTGCGGTGTGAACATGGAAGTCCCATGACTTCCCGACCAGAGTAGCCGCCGGAACACCGGCATCAATCATCCGCTGCAGGTTCTCGTCATGCTCGGTGCTGGAATTCTTGCGCCGGGTGCTGCCGAATGCGGTGATTTTGGCATGCAGATGCAGTTCCTTGACTCTTTTGAAAAACTCAATGTCCTTGTTGTTGCTCCCCGGGATGCCACCTTCAATATAATGCACACCCAGATCATCGAGTTTCTTGGCAATCTTCAGCTTGTCATCTGCCGACAGACTGATGCCTTCACCTTGGGTGCCGTCACGCAACGTCGTATCGAAGATGGAAATGGACTTAGACATGAGAGTCCTCCTAAAAGTTTTTGAATTTTTATATTATAGCATTTTTACGCGGGAATGTAACAAAGAACTTTAGGGGGATGAACACCTGGTTGACCTTGCGCCGGGAGAAGAGGTATGCTGAAACCAACAATGGAAACCCTAAGATAAGAAGGTAGATATTGTGCAGAATGTGGATCAATATTATCCGGCAAGCGGCAGGGTGATTCTGCATGTGGATATGAATGCTTTTTACTGCTCTGTACATGAGGCGGAAGACCCGGACCAATATAAAGGAAAAGCAACGGCGGTTGCCGGCAGCGTGGAGCTCCGCAGGGGGATTATTGTGACCTGCTCCTATGCAGCGCGCAGACTGGGGATTTCCACAGGGATGCAGGTGCAAAAAGCACTGCGCATTTGCCCTTCGCTTCTATTGATTAAGCCGAATTTTCATCTCTACCGCAAGTACTCTAATGCTTTTATGCAGATAGCCTACAGTTATACTCCTCTGCTGGAAGCTGTCTCGATAGATGAATGTTATCTGGATATTACCGGTTCACGCCAATTCGGGACCCCGCTGGAGATTGCCGAAGGTATTCAGCGGCGCATTATGGAAGAGCTTGGGCTGCCATGCTCCATCGGTATCGCCCCCAATAAGCTGCTGGCGAAGATCGCTTCCGATCTGAAGAAGCCGAATGGCATCTCTATCCTGCGGCTGCGCGACGTGCCGGATATTCTATGGGACAAGCCTTGCAACGAGATGTTCGGGATCGGAAGCAAAACCGCAGAGAAGCTCCGGAAGCTCGGCATCTACAGCATCGGACAGCTGGCGGCAGCGGATGAACGGATGCTCGTGGAGCATTTCGGGGTGATGGGTTCCTGGCTGAAGCGGGCAGGGAACGGCATTGATCATGGCGTGGTGAATCCGGAAAGGGAGCAGAGCAAGTCCATCGGGCATACCACGACACTTCCGAGCGATGTCGTCGGGCTGGCTGAAGCAAGGCCGATTCTGCTGAATCTGAGCGATCAGGTGGCCCGGCGCCTGCGGAAGCAGGGATTGGTGGCGTCTGGGGTACAGCTCACCATCCGTACGCCGGATATGAAGACGATCACGCGCTCGCGCCAGCTGGAGACGCCTACGGAGAGCGCCGAGGATATTTACAAGACGGCATGTGACCAGTTCGCCCGGCACTGGAAGGGTGACAAACCGGTTCGGCTGCTGGGCGTTACGCTGCAAGGGCTGACCGCCAAAGAGGACTCTGCCATCCAGCTGGATCTGTTCAATTATGAACGCCAGCCCAAGAAGGAGTCGCTTAACCAAACGATGGACATGCTGCGCAATAAGTTCGGCGAGAACGCAGTCCTTACGGCCGGTATGCTGAGCGACAGCCATTCGGCGCGCCTGCGCAACCACAAGGAGCGGGGAACCTCCCTGCAAAAGGATAATCTTCACAAGACGGGCCCTGCGGAGGAGTGATTTAAGTCCTATCCCATCGGCTGATTGCCAATCCGCAAGATGCGTCAAAATTGGAAACGAACTGAAAATCCATTGAAATTGTTTTCTATTTATATTAATATGACAAAATAACAGGCTGCTGCAACAGGTCTGTATTGTTCAACGGGAGGCAGAGAAGAAATGGCTAAATACACTTGGGTCGAAAAAGATACCTGCATCGCATGCGGTGCTTGTGGCGCAACGGCCCCTGATATTTTTGATTATGATGATGAAGGTTTGGCGGAAGTGATCTACGAAAACGACGGCAACCACGGGGTGACCGCGATTCCCGACGACTTGTTCGATGATCTGCAGGACTCTGCCGACGGATGTCCTACGGACTCCATCAAAATTGCAGACGCACCTTTTAACAAAGAAGGCTAAACCTCCGGGTTATTCGTATCTGCGCAAAATATAAGGATTAGAAATGAGGTAAACCTTATTTCTAATCCTTATATTTCCATAAAGACATTCCTTTTGCTGCGATAAATGCGGCTGGGGATGTCTTTTTTTCATGAGCGTGCCGATATAAAATATAAAGATTGAGTATTCCACAATCCGCGGAGGCCCCGATGAAAAACTCGCAGCATCTCAAAGTCTATGTTCAGATGCATCCCGATAACAAGATGGCATGGTACTTGCTTGGTAAGGAATATTATAAGAACGGACAGCATGGAAAAGCGAATTACTGCTTCAACCAGGCAGGTGAAGTGTATGAAGCTTTTGAGCACAGCAAGGTACCGGCGGAAATGCTCCGGGAATATGAGGAAGGGCTGATCCGGGAAAATCGGCAGCGGCATGAGTCCAGGCTGAGGCTGCGCCGGGGATTGCTGGTGCTGCTCCTCCTGCTGCTCATGCTGATCCCGTCGGCAGTAGCCCCTGGTGTGAATTTGGACAAATCCGGGTTTTCAGTCCCGGAGGCTGCTGCCGGGGATCTCGAAGAGCCTGTCGCAGCAGAGCCGGCTGATGAAGAGGCACCTTCGGTCCCGGATGTCTTGGCGTTTACGGCAGCCGGTGAAGATGCAGCTTCAGCAGGCCAGGCATTGGCTGCAATCCTGAAGAGCCAGAAGGCGCCTTCCCAAACCGCTGTGCTGGCCATGAAAAAGTCAGGGCGATGGCTCATCTGGAAGAAGCACCTGCCGCTTGTGGCTACATTGGAGCAGAGCCGCAAGGGGAAGATTGTCTACCAGTCTTATAATCCGGCTGTCTGTGCCTGCGAACCGCCGGAAGCCGGCGGGCTGAAGAAGCAGGCGGAGCTCTGGCAGGAGAAGCAGGAAGAGCTGGCAGCGCTATGGAGTGCGATACATTCCTACAACAGCAGCAAGGGTAAGCCGCCGGAATCGCTGAAGGAGCTGACCCGGCCTTTTCCGGGGAATATTCTGGGCGGAACAACGCCGCTCATGAAACAGGAGTTCGCCGCCTTACGCGCGGCCTCTGCCCAGCAGCCGCTCCAGGCTTCGGCGCAGCCTTCCCCGGCTGCGTCACCAGACGGTACAGCTGCAGCTGGAGGAAACGGCAGTGTGGAAGATACGGCCAACCGGAGCAAGGGGCAGCCGCCCTTTTTTAGCCAGCCGCTTGCCATTATTGTGGATAAACAAAATCACCGCCTGGCAGTTACCAGCGGCAATATCATTCTAAGGAACTATGCGGTTGGCCTTGGGGGCGGGAAGACGCCGGAAGGGGAGTTTGTGATCTCTGACAAGGTGGTCAATCCGAACGGGCATGACAATGGGGAGTTCGGCAGCCGCGGCATGCAACTCTCGGATACCAATTATGCCATTCATGGCACGAATGAGCCGGACAGCATCGGCAAGGATGAGTCACTGGGCTGTATCCGGATGAAACGCGAGGATGTGGAGGAGCTGTTCGCAATGGTGCCGATGGGGACGAAGGTCCAAATTAGTAAAGGGGTTCTGCCTGACGAACTGCTGCTGCCCGGGGAGCGTTACCCGTCACGCACACCGCTGGATCAGACCAACCCCAACAAAGTCTACCATTGGCTCAATTAATTTCCGGCAACAATAAACAACACAATAATTAGAAGAATCAGAAGCACCAGACTGACACTGATCCATAGGATTGCTTTGCGGTTGACTTCTTCTTTCTTCTGCTGCAGTGTCGGGGGTTTGCGCTTTGTAGACATATTGGCCATCCTTCTTTCTCTCTTTATCGTTGATTACCCTTACATTGTAATGCGTTTACAAGAAAAATACTATACTCTGGGTTTCACCGGGAAGCACCGCCCGGTAAAAAACTTTTCTTTTCCCCCGGAAACGGCTAAAATTAAGAAGAAACCTACAGAATCGGGGATTCACCTGACATCACTTAAGGGTTCCCTTGAAGGAGCGAGAACGGTGCTGTATCGACATTTAGGCAAACCTATTTTCTTTAAAATGGACCCGGAGAAAGCGCACCATCTCGTCATAGGCGGACTGAACAAATCAGATCTGGTGCCTGGCGGGAGTGCGGCTATGCGGCTTATGTACGGCGTTCCCGAAACAGCCGACCTTGCGGTGGATCTGTTCGGCCTGCATTTCCCGACTCCGGTGGGACTTGCGGCAGGCCTTGATAAGAACGCTGAAGCGGTGGGCGGGTTCTCTTCCATCGGCTTTGGTTTTATGGAAGTGGGCACTGTCACACCGAAGGGCCAGCCGGGCAATGACAGTCCGCGGTTGTTCCGGCTGCTGCCGGACGAAGCGCTGATCAACCGGATGGGCTTCAATAATAAAGGCGCCGAAGCCATGGCGGGACGGCTGAAGGCGATTAAGAAACGCAGAATTCCGGTGGCTGTGAACATCGGACGCAACAAAACGACGCCGAATGAATCCGCGCATGAGGATTACCGCCAGTGTATCCGTACGCTTTATCCGTACGGTGATTTTTTTGTGGTTAATATCAGCTCGCCGAATACGCCGGATCTGCGCAGTCTTCAGCACGGCAGCGAGTTGTCGAACCTTCTGGCGCAGGTCAAGGAGGAAATGGAGCTTCAGCATAAGCAGAGCGGCGCTGCCAAAAGCCTGCTGGTCAAAATCGCACCTGACGTCAGTGACGGCGAACTGGAATATATGGTACATACGATCGCTGAGGCCGGAATGGACGGTGTGATTGCCACCAATACCACGCTCAGCCGTGAAGGGCTGCGGAGTGACAAGGCAGGCGAGACAGGCGGCCTAAGCGGGAAACCGCTGCGCGACCGTTCGACTGAAATTATCAGCAGGATTTACCGCCAGACGGGCGGCAAGCTGCCGATTATCGGTTCAGGCGGTATTTTTACCGGCCAGGACGCATATGACAAGATCCGGGCAGGCGCGAGTCTGGTCGAAATTTATACAGCTCTCATCTATGAAGGACCAGAGGTTAACCGCAAAGTGCATGCCGGATTACGGAAGCTGCTGCGGCGGGACGGATTCTCTCATATCCTAGAAGCGGTGGGCGCTGATCATCACTGAAGGATGAATGGACAGGAGGACGAAGGCGATGGACGTCAGGGACTGGGGAACATTTTTGCTTCCATATGAACAAACTGTGGAGGAATTGAAGGTTAAATTCAAAACGATGCGCTCGGAGCTTAAAAAAAGAGAAGAATACACACCGATTGAGTTCGTAACCGGACGCGTCAAGCGGCTGTCAAGCATTTTGGAGAAGGCCCAGCGCTTAAATGTAAAAATGGAGGATCTGGAAACGGGAATCGAGGATATTGCCGGCATCCGCATCATGTGCCAGTTCGTCGAGGATATCCGCAGAGTGGCGGAATATATCCGTGCCCGCAAGGATCTGGAGGTCCTCTATGAGAAGGATTACATCACCAACTATAAGGAAAGCGGCTACCGCAGCTTCCATATGATTATTAAATATCCGGTGCAGACGGCCCTGGGGCAAAAGATCGTGCTCGCCGAGATTCAAATCCGCACGCTCGCTATGAACTTCTGGGCAACCATCGAGCATTCCCTGAACTACAAATACCGGGAAAGTCTGCCCGACGAAATGCGGCTGCGTCTGAAGACGGCTGCGGAAGCCGCCTCCATTCTGGACAGCGAAATGTCCAGCATCCGCGAAGAAATCCTGGAGGCCCAGAAAACCTTTGAGGAAAATTCGAATACAACAACCCAACTGCTGAAGGCAATTCACCAGTTGTACTTCTACCACCTGGTCAATGAAGCGATTGAGAGCCAGGAGCGCTTCAATCAGATCTGGCAGGCGCAGGATATGGACGCAATGAAGGAATTGCTGGAACATGTGCGCGAACTGCTGTCGAATGCCAAAAAGGATAGTCTGCCGGATGGCCTATGAACGGCTGTATCTGGCATACCTGGTCTATTTCAACCGGGACCGGGATTATTTTGAATGCCATGAGGTGCTTGAAGAGCTGTGGCTGGCCCGGGACAAGGACCCGCTCTACAAGGCGCTGCTGCAGACAGCGGTAGGACTGTATCATTTCCGCAATAACAACGTGCGCGGCGCCTTGATTATGCTGAACCGGGCGTATGAGGTGCTGCAGCGGTATCCTGCGGATACCCTGGGCATTAATCTTGCCAAGCTGGCCGGCGAGGCTGGTGATTACGCGCGGAAGCTGGAAACCTACGCGGAGCAGCCGTTCGGGTATTATGATCTGACGATTGAGCTGCTGGACCCGGAGCTTGCAGAGGAAGTGGCTGCTGCGGGCCGGGATATCGTTCCCAGCCACCCTCAGCGCCGCGGTCCGCAGCGGCCGGAGTCATCCCGCCGCAAATAAGGCATAATGAATAGCAAGGCTATCACAGGAGCACCCGCAGGGGTGTTCCTTGATTATTGGAGGAAGGCATCATGGCAGTTGAGCTGCCCGGCACTTTTATGCAGCGCATGGAGGACATGCTGGGATCGGATTATGAGCAATTTGCGGAGTCGTACCAAGAGACTCCTTATGGCGGCATCCGTGCCAACACTTTAAAAATTTCTGTGGAGGAGCTGCTTGCACTCTCCCCCTTTACACTTGCACCCATTCCTTGGTGCCCGTCCGGGTTCTATACGGAAGCAGGGGCAAGACCCGGCAAACATCCGTATTACCATGCCGGAATGTATTATATTCAGGAGCCCAGCGCCATGGCGCCGGTGGAACTGCTTGGTGTGCAGCCCGGCGACCGGGTGCTTGACTTATGTGCGGCTCCGGGCGGCAAATCCACACAGATTGCCGCCAAGCTGCAGGGTGAGGGGCTGCTGGTCAGCAATGACCTGCATCCGGACCGGACCAAGGCACTGGCGAAGAATCTGGAGCTGTACGGTGTCCGCAACGGCATCGTGCTGAATGAAAGCCCCGGGCGGATTGCTGCGGCTTTTCCCGGATTTTTTGACCGCATCCTGATCGATGCGCCTTGCTCGGGCGAAGGCATGTTCCGCAAGGATGAAGATATGGTCAAGCAGTGGGAGCCGGACACGCCGCTGAAATATGCGGCGATGCAGCGTGAAATTCTGGCTTCAGCCGCAGCAGCGCTGAAGCCGGGAGGAGCGCTCGTCTACTCCACGTGCACCTTTGCTATGGAAGAGAATGAAGGCATAATCGGGGAGTTTTTAGCCAGCCATCCGGAGTTTTCGCTTATTCCTGTTGGTGGAACCGGATCATTTGCGCCAGGCCTTGGCGGGCTGCCGGGAGCAGCCCGGCTGTGGCCGCATAAAGTTAAGGGCGAGGGGCACTTTATGGCCGTATTGCGCCATGACGGAAGCAGTGCCTCTCCGGAAGAGGCCGCTGTTCTGAAGCTGAACGGGAGGGACAAGGCCTTGCCTGTTTCCCCGCGGAACAAAGGGGGCAAGGCGCAATCCTCAACCAAGGCCGCTGCTGCGAGAGCGGACGGCGGACGCGGGGGTAAAGGAGGCCGCGCGGCGAACAAATCCGGCGGCGCTGCTCCGGGACGCCAGTCTCAGGGTATGGGAGAAGAAGCGGCACTAGCTGCATATTCCGTATTCGCCGAAGAACAGCTGGGCTGGCAGCCTACCGGTTATCCGGTGCTGTTCGGTGACCATCTGTACATCTCGCCGCTGCCGAAGGCTGCGCTGGACGGGCTGAAGACAATTCGTCCCGGCTGGTATGCCGGGCATATCCGCAGCGGCCGGTTCATTCCCGGACATCCGCTTGCTACTGCGCTGCATCCTGCCGAAAGTATCCGCAGCCTTTCATTGCCGGGCAACAGCGGTGAAGCTGTCTCCTATCTGAAGGGCGAGACACTCTCGATCCCTGCGGAACGCTTATCGGTACGATCCGGCAGCTCTCCGAAGGGTTATGTGCTGGTCTGTATCGACGGTTACAGCGCAGGCTGGGGCAAGTGGCAGGACGGTATGCTGAAGAATGAATATCCCGCAGGCTGGAGGTGGACGTAGGGATGAGTGCAACAGGAAATTCTTCCAAAAAACAACGGATCGATAAAGTGCTGTCCCACATGGGGATAGGCTCGCGCAGTGATATCCGCAAACAGGCCAAGCAGGGACTCATTACTGTGAACGGTGCCGTAATCAAAGATAGCGGCTTCCATGTTAATCCCTATGCCGACACAATCGAGGTTAGCGGCGAGCCGGTGGTCTATCGTGAGTTCATCTACCTGATGATGAATAAGCCGCCGGGCGTATTGTCTGCTACAGAAGACAAGCGGGACCGTACAGTGCTGGATCTGCTCAAGCCGGAATATGCACAGTTCGAACCGTTTCCGGTCGGAAGGCTGGATAAGGATACGGTCGGTTTACTGCTGCTGACCAATGACGGACAACTGGCCCATGAGCTGCTCTCTCCCCGAAAGCATGTACCGAAGACGTACGAGGCTACGGTTGAGGGCGAGGTGGATGCCGCAGATGTGGCTGCTTTTGCCGCCGGGATTGAGCTGGAGGATGGTTATGTGACATTGCCTGCACAGCTCACCATTTTGGGCAGAGAACGCGGAAGCAAGACCCTGTCGCAGATTTCACTGACAATTACCGAGGGGAAATTCCATCAGGTGAAGCGGATGTTTTTGGCGGTAGGCAAAAAAGTAGTTTTCCTAAAAAGAGTCTCCATGGGCGCGCTGAAGCTGGATGAGCGTCTGGCTCCCGGGGCCTGCCGGGAGCTGACGGCCGAAGAGCTAAAGCTGCTGGGCGGAGGGAAGGCTGAAGCTTAAGAGGATGAACAGCCGGATTTTTATCCCAGGTTGATTAAAGCAGCTGCTCCGGTTAACAGATTTTAGATACAATGAAATGAAATATACACAGATAAAGAAAGACAAGGATGGTGGGGTATGAAATACAAGCTGATTGCACTGGATGTGGACGGGACACTGCTGAATGACGACCACAAGCTAAGCCCGGAAAATAGGGAGGCCATTGCCGAGGTAACCCGGCAGGGCGGGCAAATCGTCTTGTGCACAGGCCGCAGTCCGCAGAATTCGATTCCTTTCATGGAGGAGATGGGGCTGGCCGGATATGTGCTGGGACACAATGGAGCGGCTACAGTTCGGGTGGAGGACCGTGAGGTGCTGCATATCTACGGGCTGGATGCCCGCGGACTGGACCCTTATATTGATTACTGCCGTGCGCGTGATATTCATTATGATGTGAATACTGCTTTTGACATGTATGTGGACAATGTGGCCAACCTGACCCAAGAAGCGACGTATATGTACGAACATTTCCGGATTACGCCTGCATCGCTCCCGGCTTGGGAGGATTTCCGCGAACCGGTTGTCAAATTTACGGTATTCACTAAATCGGATATTCTGGACGAGGCCCAGCGCGAATGGAGCACCTGGACGCATCAATATAATATTGTGCGCAGCGGGGAGTTTTTCGTTGATTTCATGCATCCGGATGCTTCCAAAGGCAATGCGCTGATGAATCTGGCTTCCCAGCTGGGGATTGCGCAGGAAGAGGTTCTGTCCATTGGGAATTATTATAATGACATATCCATGCTGACCTACGCCGGCCTTGGCATTGCCATGGACAACTCACCCCTGGAGGTCAAGGCGGCAGCGGATGCGGTCACGGGCAGCAACAATGCTCATGGCGTGCGCGACGCATTGGTGAAGTACTGCTTGTCCTGATGGATATTCCTGTCCGGATCTTCTGGTTGAGGCCTCTTTAAATTTGATATGAAGCGGATAAATCCGGCGGGAATGACTCCTGCCGGATTTTTGAGTTATTGAGGAAATTATGAGTTTTTTCTGTTGTGATAGGATGTGTAAGGGGATAAGGGTCTTTTTCTTTGGTTCGACTAAAGGACGAATATGGACCTGAACGTCGGTTTGCCCGGAAACGACGGCAGAAACGCCGTTGTTGAAGCCCTGTGGGCTGGTATATGCAGAAACAACGGCAGAAGGTACCATAATTGGAGCGCCGTGGGTTGGGTTTGTGCAGAAACAATGGCAGAAGTGCCATAGTTGGAGCCCTGTGGTGGCAAGCCAAGTGGAAAAAGGGAACTTAAATTCCTCAGAAATCAACAATTGTGAGGTTTAAGTGGAAAAAGGAAACTTAATTCGGCAATATTCCCTGCTATGGAGCGAAACGGGCTGATTTAGTGTACCTTTTTCCACTTAGCTTGTCGGGTTGCTCGATGCTCAAGCAAATTAGTGATACTTTTCTCCTACTTTTTCCACTTAACGAGCTAACGAACAGCCAAGAAGATAAGTGCTCTCCTTACGCAAACTTTTTAATCGGAGCGCCGAAGGCGGGAACGAGTAGAAACAACGGCAGAAATGCTGTTGCTGAAGCGCCGAGTACTGGTTTGCCCGGAACTAACGGCAGAATTGCCTTTGTTGAATAGCCGAGGGCTGTTTATTCACAGCAGAAAAAAGCGATCTTACACCCCCTTAAAGAGGGTGTAGGGTCGCTTGATTTATATTATGCTTAAATGAACCGCAATATGCGCGTGAGGGGCTGTTCAGCTGCCTATTGCCCGTCAGTATGGGCTTTGAGAATCCGCAGCCCTTTGGGCAGATGGTTTTTTAGCTGCCCGGAGCTGGCTTTGCCCCAGCTGACAGGAAGTCCGTCTACGGTAACTAATGTCCAACCGTGCAGATCGGGCGGAACTGGAAGACTCTCGCCGCGCAGCCAAGCCTGAATATCCGGACTGTCTGCCGCCAGATCGTAGCTGCGTGCCGCCTGTTCCGGCTGGAGAGCCATAGCGAGGGCGTGTGCGGGTTCAATGCGGTTTTTCTTCAGATGGGCAATGTGCAGTCCCGCACGGGGGACCTTCAGCCCTTCCAAGAGGCCTGTATGCAAGCTGGCATTGAACGCTTCCGGCAGCAGGTACAGGGATTCTCCAAAGAGCAGAGGCACGCCTTGCCCGGTAAATCCCGGCAGCTCTCCGGAGGCCCAGCTCATAAATTGCTGGTAGGCATCGCGGGCGGTGGAAGCCGGCTTGCGGCTGGTCTTTCCGCGCCCGCTGCTGCGTTTACTGCGGCTGGGCGCCCCGTCTTCAGTGGCAGCCCTGCGGAGCAAAGCGACGAAATGGCCTTCGCCTTTTTCCAGATGAGGCCACAAGCGCTTCTCAGCAATCAGCTCCATATCAGGGTAATTGTCCAGAAACCGTGATATAGTCTCCTCATTCTCCTTGCGGTTAAAAGTACAGGTAGAGTAGGCCAGGCTGCCCCCCGGTTTCAGCATAATATAGGCATCCTGGAGAATATCCCATTGTCTTGCCGCACATATCTCTACATGCTCCACAGACCATTCGCCGATGGCGGCAGGGTCTTTGCGGAACATTCCTTCGCCCGAACAGGGCGCATCCAGCATAATCCGGTCAAAAACCTGCGGAAAACGGCGGGACAGCTCACCCGGAGATGCGCAGGTTACAACAGCGTGGGAGATGCCGAGACGTTCGACATTCTCCGCCAGAATCTTAGCCCGTTCCGGGTGAATCTCATTGGAAACGAGCAGTCCTTGTCCCTGCATCAGTGCGGCGATATGGGTAGTTTTGCCGCCGGGAGCTGCTGCAAGATCAAGCACGGTCTCACCGGGGCGGGGGGCCAGCAGTTCGGCTGCGGACATTGCGGAGGGCTCCTGAATATAATATAATCCGGCGGTATGATAAGCATGCCGTCCCGGCCGGGCGGGTTCCTCATAATAATATCCCGAAGGGCACCAGGGCACTGGCGTCAGGGGGAATAGATCTGCTGCGTGTTCAGCCGCTGCGCGGCCTGAAAGCGAGTTGCTTTTGAGCGTATTGAACCGCAGTCCCTGGGTCCGCCGGGCAGTGTAGCTCTCCAGAAAAGCGTCCGCCTCCTGCCCCAGCATCTCTCTAATGGCGGCAGTATAAGCGGCGGGGAGCCGTTCTTCATTCATACATCATTTCTCCTCTTGTCAAAATCTAAAAAGTTCTTATTAGTTGCTGTTTCAGGTGGATACCGATAAAATTAAGGTGTGGGAACTAAGCGTATCTGTAAATGTACATATATACAACTATATCATAATTGCCGGGTCTCATCGTAAATGGCAATTGTAAAGGGGAATGCCTTATGAATTTGCTGCAAGCGCTATTCTTCCCGCCGGAGCAACCCGGTGGTGTATCTTCTATGATTCCGTATCTGCAGGAACGCTTCCGTTCAAGCCGCTGGGACATGGATTTGTTCTGGCTGCCCAAGCGCATCCGGGGCAAGGGGCGGGAAGAGGTCAGTTTTGAAACCTTTGACTGGACCCTCTACGGCGAAAGTCCTGTTGTACAAAAATATATTCAGACCTACAAAGATTATATATGGTGGACCAAGCTGCGCATGAGCAAAAACTATGATCTGATCCATGCCCATCATCCGATTGCCGGACTGGCAATGAAAAAAATCTATCCCGGGGTTCCTCTGATTCAAACGCTGCACTCCAGCTATGAACGCGAGCTGATTCTGAATGGAGCCATCCTTGAAGGCGGACTGGAGCATAAATTTCTCGTCTCGATTTACCGCGAACTGGAGCATGTCAGCGACCGGCTCATGACGGTGTCACGGTCTTTTGCCGATTACTTGGCCCCATACATTGACCAGCCTGACAGAATCGGAGTGATTCCGAATGGTTTTGATGAGAAAAGATTTAAGCCGGTGCCGCATGACAACGACATCCCGCAGCTGGTAACGGTAACCCGCCTGGTACCGGCCAAAGGAATAGACACATTGTTCAAAGCCTGCGCCGAGCTGAAAAAACGCAATCATGAATATGTGCTGCATATTATCGGTGATGGTCCTTCCCGTGCAGAACTGGAGCAGCTGGCACAGAATCTGGGCATTTATAATGAAACGATTTTTTACGGCTATACGCTGCATCCGGAAGAATTTATGCCGTTCTTTGATATTTTTGTGCTGCCCTCCCGCGCGGAAGCCTTCGGATCGGTGTTTGCGGAGGCGGCGCTCAGCTGTCTGGCGCTGGTAGGCACCAATGTAGGCGGAATTCCGGAGCAGATTGAAGACGGAGTAAACGGCCTGTTGGTTGATCCGGATAATGAGGTGGCACTCGCGGATGCTCTGGAAAAAGTGATCAGCGATCCCGGATACCGCTACGAGCTGTCCCGTTCGGCCTGGGATAAAGCGAAAAGCTTGTATTCATTAACACGTGTAGCCAATGAGCTCAAAAAAACCTATCTGCAGTATCAGCCGGGAACGAAAGGGTGAGGCTATGATTCCTTTTCGTTTTCTGCATGCCGCAGATCTGCATCTGGACAGCCGTTTTGCCGGACTGGCGCAGCTCCCGCAGGCTATACGCTCCTATTTAAGGGAGTCCACCTTCGCCGCCCTCGGGCGGCTTGTTGGCGTAGCGGTTCAGGAAGAGGTTGATTTTGTGGTCATCAGCGGGGATGTCTACGATATCTCAGACGCTTCACTGCAAGGGCAGCTGCGCTTTCAGGACGCGCTTCAGGAGCTGGGGAGACACGGCATTGCAGTGTTCCTGATTCATGGCAATCATGATCCGCTGGACGGGCCCCGCCTCAGCACCGAGCCTCCGGGGCATGTGACCGTATTCGGCGGCAGTGAACCAGGACAAGCTATTGCGCGGCGCCGCAGTGATGGTCAGGAGGTTGCTGTAGTCAGCGGAATTTCCTATCCTAGCGCCAAGGTGACAGAGAATACAGCTTTGCAATTTACACGCAGACCGGGAAGCGATTTGTATCATATTGCTCTTTTGCACGGGAACGTAGACGGAGATCCCCAGCATGAGACTTATTCTCCCTGCAGCCGCAAAGATCTGATCGGGCGCGGATACGACTATTGGGCATTGGGTCATATACATAAACGCAGTATTCTGAATGAGCAGCCGCCGATTGTATATCCGGGGAACATCCAGGGACGCAGTGTCAAAGAGACAGGCCCCAAAGGATGCTATGTCGTGGATGTGAACGGGGAAGGTCAGGCAGCACTCCATTTTCACGAATTGGATGGGGTCCGCTGGCATGTCCGTGAACTCTCCATTGACGGCTTGGCGGATGAAGCGCAGTGGACCGGGGCCGTGGAACAGGCCGTGGAGGAGGTCAGGGACGAGTATCCGGAGCTGATGTCGGTGGTGCGCTTCCGGCTGACCGGACGAGGCCCTGTGCATAAAGCGCTGGCCGGGAAGGGGGCAGCAGAGGATCTGCTCGCTGAATTGCAGCGGCGGGAGGCCCTGCGCGCAGAACGCAAAGAGTACGCAGGTCTGGTCTGGACCGAAGGCTTCGCACTGGAAACAGGACTGGCCATTGACCGCGGGCGTCTGGTTCAGGAGGACAGCTTTCTTGGCGAAATGCTGCGTCTGGCCGGGCGGAGTGAACATTCTTCTGCCGAATTCGAGGAACTGATGGACAGTGCGCTCAAGCCGCTGCTGGAGAGCCGTGAGCTGCGCAGGATCCTTGCTTCTGTCTCACCGGAGGAGAAGCTGGGCTGGCTGAGAAATGCAGCCGAGCTTGGAATTACCCTGCTTGCAGGGCTGGATGAGCATGCTGAAACCATGCCGGCCGGGGGAGAAAACCGGATGGGAGAAAATATACGCCAAGAACAGCTCCAGATAGATGCCGGAATGCTGACGGATGGGCTAAGTATGTCTCCTGTCTCAGAGGCCGAAAGCATAATGCAGAAAAAGAACGACGAAGAGTTACAGCACGACACAGAACAAAAGGCACGGACTCAGGCGGTGAAGCCTATCCGGTGGGAACGGGGAGATGCCGGGTGAAAATAGAGGAGCTGCAGATTGGCGGATATGGCCGCCTGCATAACCGTGAAATGAAGCTGGACAGCGGGGTAAGCCTGCTCTATGGCCGCAATGAAGCCGGTAAAAGCACTACCTTGCAGTTCATACGCGCTATGCTCTTCGGCATTCCGGGCAGAATGAATCCCCTGGAACGCTATGAGCCTGCGCAAGGGGGACAGCATGGCGGAATGCTTGCCGCGCGTGACAGCGCAGGCGGACTGTGGAGAATCCGCCGGTATATGACAGGCGGAGAGACACCGGGCAGAAGCGAAAAGCTGCACATTACGGTTAGTTATCCCGACGGAAGAATCGAAGAAGCCAGCCAGACGGAGCTGGAGCGGCGTTTGCTTGGCGGCATTTCCCGCAGTATGTTCCGCCAGCTGTTTGCTGTCTCACTGGATGAGCTGCAGGAGCTTGGCGCGCTGCAGTCCGAGGAAATGAGCAGCTATCTGTTCCATGCCGGCATGGGGGGCGGCGGTGAGATAATGCGGGCCGAGCGGCGGCTGCAGCAGGACGCGGAGAAGCTCTACAAGCCGCGCGGGAAGGTGCAGGAAGCAGCCAGAATCCTGCAGTCGATTGAGAAGCTGGAGAGGGAGGTGGCCGAAAGCCGCTCCTATCTGCCCCGGTATAACCAGAATCTTGCGGCTTTGGAAACTGTAGAGCTGCAGCTAGAGCAGCTGGAGGACCGCCGGCGGATTGCTGCCGGCAGACTCGTTCACTTGCGCAAAGCCCAGGAGATCCGCGAGCTATGGCTGAAATGGAGCGAAGCCAAGCTGGAGCTGGCGGAGCTTCCGGTGATCGCTTCTTTTCCTGAGCATGGAGCCGCCCGCTGGCGGACTCTGGAGGCAGAAGTGCAGAATGCCGAAGGGTTGGTATTCCGTCTTAAGAGGCAGCACAACGAGCTTGCCGCTGAACTGGCAAAGCATCCGCCGGATGAACGGCTTCAAGCTCAAGGACCGCATCTCGAAGCTCTGGACCGCCGGCGCAGCAGCTATGAAGACAAAAAAGCCGAAGCAGAGCGCCTTGCGGCTGAGCTTGATGCGCTGCAAGTGCATCTGGAACGCATTCTGCGCGGCATTGGGGCAGGCTGGGGCATGGCCGAGCTGGCGGGCTTCTCCGCTACGGCGGCAGACCGGGAAGCCGCACGGCGCTTCGCGGCGGGCTTCAGCGCGTATGACCGCCGCATGGAGGCCCGGGAAGCGGAGCGGCAGGCGCTGCGCTCCCGCCTGGCCTCTGCCGCCGCTGCGCTGCAGGCGGCAGACCGGGCCCTGGCGCGCGAGCACGCCGCCGGTGCCGCCGACTTCGCGGGCTTAGCTGCGCGCAGCCCGCGCGAGCTGCTGCAGCTCTGGGACGAGCTGCAGCTGGCTGCCGAGCGCTGGCGCGAAGCGCAGCTCGGCGGAGAGCCGCTGCGCGGCCGCGGTGCCGCAGGCAGCGGCACCGGCAGTGCCGGGCGCCGCTCGCAGCGCTACCGGCGCCTCCTGCTGGCGGGCGCAGCGCTTACGCTGCTGCTGCCGCCAGCGCTGCGCTTGACCGGCGCACCGCCGGTCAGCGCCTGGGCCGCGCTCGGCCTGCTGGCCGCAGCGGACCTGGCCCTGTGGGTGGCCCTGCGCGCGGAGCGCAGGGCGGACGCGGCCCCGCCGGGGCACGGCGGGGAGGGCGATGCAGCCGCAGCGGAGATGCGGCGGCTGCGGGGGCTGCTGCTCTCCGGCGCGGAGCCGGAGAGCGGGCTTGGCCGGCCGGGGCAGCGGCAGCGGCCGGCGGGAGGCGTAAGCCCTGACGCCAGCGGGCTGGAGGCCGGCATGAAAGAGCTGCGCAGGCTCATGGACGCCTGGAACGCATGGCGGCAGCGCGTGGAAAAACTGGCTGCCGAACGGGAGGCCTGCCGGGTTGAGCTGGACTCGCTTACGGGGCAGGAACTTGCACTCGCGGCAGAACTAGAGCAGGCTGAGGCTGATTTCACAGCGCTGGCCGGACGCTATGAGGAATGGCTGTGTGAACGCAAGCTGCCTGACGGCCTCTCGCCAGAGGGCCTTCCCGATATATTCTCAATGGTGGAACAAGGCAACGAACTGCTGCGCCAGGAGCATAAGCTTACTGTGCGCCTGGGTACCTTGAAATCCGAGTGCTTTTCCTTTGAGCGGGAAGTATCAGCGTTGATGAATGAAGCCGGAATTGAAGCCGGACTTGAAGCTGGGAATGGAACAGGAGCTGGGAAGATTGAAGGGGTAGAAATGGACTTGGGTTCGCCTGCTAATGCAGGCCGCCAAAATTTGTCTTCGTTTGACCCGGTGAATGGATTAGAGCATTCTGCCGGAGCTGTTCAAGCTTTTCGAAGCTCAGACGGTGTTGCTGCCCCCGACCGGTCTGCTATGCCCAATGCTGCTGCGGCAGCCGGTCTTGAACATCCATTTTGGGATTCTAAGACCACCGCAGTCTCCGCTTCTCCGCTTCAACAACAATTCGAACCGGAGGGTTTATCTCTTCTCAGCTGGCTGGAATTGAGAAAGCGGGAGTGGGATCTTCTACAGGTGGAACTGCTGCGCCGGGAAGGAATGAACGCCCGGCTGCTGGAGCTTAAGGAAGAGCTGGCAGTAAGCAGCAGGGAATTGGAGGAACTGTCACGCCGTTCCCGCGAATTGCTGCAACAAGGCGGGGCTGAGGATGGTGAGGAATTTCTGCGGCGGTCATCGGCTGTACAGCAGCGCATCGAGCTCACGAAATCGATCCGTCAATGGGAGCTGGCCATGTTCGGAGGCTGGGAGAATCAAGCCGCCGCTGGGCTGCTGACACTGCTGGAGACTCATGATGAATACACTTTGGCCCAGGAACGGAATACTGCGGAGGAAACTGCGGTTAGTATTGAGGATGAACGCAATGCTTTGCTGCAGCATCGGGGCAAGCTGCTGCAGGAACGTGAATATTTGCTGGAGCGCGGGATGGATGATTCAGTCCTCCAGCAGTTGGAGGAGCAGCGGGCGGCGCTGCGGGTAATTGCAGGCCAATATGCAGTAACAGCATTGGCGGCTGAGCTTATGGGCAGAACGCGCCGTATCTATGAGCAGGAGAAGCAGCCGCAGGTGCTGCTGCTGGCTTCCGGGTATTTTGCCAAGCTGACGGAAGGGGAGTACCGGCGGGTAGTAATGACACTCGGCAGCAAGGAGTTAAAAGCGGAGCACAAAAACCTGGGGCTGCTGGACAGCAGCCTGCTCAGCCGGGGAACAGCGGAGCAGCTGTACCTGGCTATCCGGCTAGCGCTTGCAGAGACGATGTCACGGCAGGCGAATCTCCCGCTGCTGTTCGACGATCTGTTTGTTAATTTTGATGAACGCCGGCTGCATGCGGCACTCGCCCTGCTCGGCGAGCTGTCCGCAAAAAGGCAGATTATCATGATGACCTGCCACCGGCATGTGGTTGAAGCGGCAGCTAAGATCATTCCCGCAGCGTCGGTGATTTCCGTCTAGGGCCTAATTCTGCATATCTCACCATCGTGCGATAAGAAGCGCCTTAGAAAACTCATTTGTCAGAGCCGCATGGAAAAAAGGTACAAACGCCAATGGACCCTCATCCGCAGGAATCCGCCTCGCGCAGGAATCAGCGCAATTAAAGGTAAAAGTATCTGTGAGTCGTCCTCGCCCGTGGGAATCGCCGGAGTATAAGGTGAAAAAACCGTTTAACCGTCCTCGCCCTCGGGGGTCGTCTCAATCAAAAGTAAAAATGCCTTTCAATCGTCCTCGCCCGCGGGGAACGCCTGAATCAAAAGTGAAAATACCAGGTAGGCGATCCCAAAGGACTGATTATCCGTTTCGCCTGGTAAAAAGCATATTCTATTCCATACGCAGAACGCAAACGCACTATGGCAAGTTGAGACTGCTTCACTTTCTTTGAATCGGCCCCGTGGGAATTCGGAGTCAGGCGGGGGAAGGCGAAATAACAGCAGAGATCGGTTGTTAGAGCGCCGCAAGGGGACTACGAGGTAAACATACTTTGATTTCGCCAGGAGTAAGCTAGCAGGTGGAATGAGCGGTAAATGTGCCATTGATTTCGGCGGTGGGGATGGCCAAGTGGAAAAAGGAAACCTAATTTCCTCAGAAAAAAACAATCATGAGGTTTAAGTGGAAAAAGGGAACTTTATTCAGTAATATTTCCTTATGTGGAGCATAATAGGCTATATTAGTGTACCTTTTTCCACTTAACCTACCGAGTTGCTTGATGCTCAGGCAAATTAGTTATACTTATTCCACCTAACCAGCAAACGAAGTGTCGAAAAGATACTTACTCTCCTTACACAACCTTCTTGACACTAGCAATCGCCGCAATCAAAGGTAAAAATACCTTTGAAT
>NZ_FNGM01000001.1:349163-477902 GCF_900102965.1 Paenibacillus jilunlii
AATCAAAGGTAAAAATACCTTTGATTCCGCCCCTGATACGGGTCCTGATTTGATCCCTATCATATTCCAGTATCTGTACGAGCAGGTTCCAGCGGCAGCCGCTCATTTCCGTGTAATCCGGATCACCGGTTTGACAGCGGCGATAGTGATCCCTTTACCATCCTTTCCTGGAGGGGGATCTGCCGGGCGTGGAGGCGGGGACATCGGGGCACGCAGCAGCATTACGACCCATACCAGCGACACTGCGCCGAAGATGGGGTAGAATATAGACAGAAGCGAGCTGAAGCCAAACTGGCTGAACACGTAGCAGATCAGCATCAAGAGTGGTGTCACAAGGACGGGGGCGACCGGCAGGCGCTGTTGAAGCTGTACACCGACACCATAGATATCAGCGACAAAAGTGCTGAAGATCTCCATGAAAATCAGCAGCAGATAGATACTCTGTACGGCAGGGCCAAGACGAATGGCGATGGTGCCCATCGGAATTTCATACTGAAGGATGCCCGGCATTTGCGAGCTCATGGCAAAATGTGCCGCGAGCAGCATGAAGCCAATACCTATCCCTCCGAGAATGCCGCCGCGCAGCAGAGCTTGTTCATCATTCGTATGCCGGGCCAGCGGCACCAGTACGGCTTGGGCCATTCCGAGATTGAACGCAGTATAGAGCAGGGGGGACATCCAGGCGCCAAAGAAGCTGTGATCCGTCGGAAGGAACAAAAAGCGTTCCGCGCCGGGCACGCCCAGCGTATTAAAAATAATAATTAGCGACAGAGTAAGCATTAGCGGCACCACCAGGCTGTTGATCTGCAGGATACCTGAAATTCCGCGCTTCAGCAGCAGGTAGGAACCCAGAATGGTTAACAGAAGCCCTGCCTGATAGGGCAGTCCGAGATGCTCCTGAAAAATAGCTCCGGCCCCGGCCAGCATAATGCTGTTCACGCCAATCAGGATAATCATGGTGAACAGGCTAATGCTTTTTCCGGCACGTTCACCGAAAAGATGGCGGTTGAAATCCTCATAAGACTCTGCTTGAACGCGCCGGGCGATGATCATCATTTTGGTGCCGAGCCAGATAAACAGGACGGTGGAAAACAGGATGGTCAGCACCGCCCAGTGCCCATAACGTGTAAAGAAACGAAGGATTTCCTGGCCGGTAGCGAAACCGGCGCCTACGATAGTACCAATATAGGTGAAGGCGATTTGCAGTGTGCGGACATGGGATTTCATGGCTCCCTCCTTCAAAGTGCTGCCAAGATAAAAGTAGCTATACCAAAGGATAGCCTTGTGCAGTCCATATAGTACAGGTTATGATGTTGAGCAGAAGGACATGACTTCCGCCTAATACTTATATGAAGTGATTACAGCGGAATGTCTGGAATTATAAAGGGTAATGGAGGTTTATAACATGGAATTATTGAAACAACGGATTTTGGAGGAAGGGGTTGTCCTTTCCGATCAGGTGCTGAAGCTGGATGCGCTGCTCAACCACCAGGTTGATCCTATGCTGACGATGGAAATGGGACGGGAGTTTGCCGGGAGATTTGCTGATGCTGGAGTTACCCGTGTGGTTACCGTGGAATCCTCGGGTATTGCCGTGGCATTTGCCACCGCTTATGAATTGAAGGTGCCGCTGGTTTTTGCCCGCCGCAAAAAAACGCTGCTCGCTGATCCGGATGCGCTCTGTGAAAGAGTTCCTTCATTCACCAAAGGTATCGTTACAGACATTATGCTCTCCCGGCAGTTCATTTCCCCGGACGACAAGGTGCTGTTTATTGATGATATCATTGCTAACGGCGATGCTGCGCGTGGTCTGATCAAAATCATCCACCGTTCCGGTGCCGAACTGGTCGGACTCGGTGTAGTTGTAGAGAAAAGCTTCCAGGCAGGGGCCAGAACCATCCGGGAACAGGGAATCCGGCTGGAGTCGCTTGTCCGCATTATGTCACTGAGTGAAGGGAAAATCGTCTTTGACGAATAGAGGGTGACAATTAGAGGAAGTTAGCCTATTTTTAAAACATCTGCTTTTCACTCTATAACTTTTCCTTTATAATAAAAATTAGACATGAGAGAGGAGGCGTCACAATGGGGAAAGAACCGGTGACAGAGCAATTTTTTATTGATAAACTAACCGAGGCCAAGGATCACTTCGAGCGTGCGCTGGATTGCAAACATACGGAATTCGACGATCTGTATCCCTATATGATCGAACATCCTCAGTTTTTCTGGTACAAACGTTATGTCGCTTGGTCTGAGCTTTTGACCATCACAAGCCTGTGTGAAGAGCTGTCCTTCAACTGGAGACAGAAATTCAGTGATCATCAGGTGGAGTATTTGGAGCAACGTGTGATGTCCGCTAAAGTTCTTGACTTCTGGTTTGAGAAGAATGAAGCGCTGATATAGAACTTCATAAGATATAAGGATTGACCTGCAAGCAACTAGACCCGGATGGTTACTCATTTGGGTCTTTTTCACGGCTGGATTAGGGAATGCATGTGTTGGAAAGGAAAGGTGATTTCAGTCATATGATCAGTGATGAGCAGCTGGATGCCTACCGGATTTCCGGTGAGAAGATACGTGTTGTACGAGACGGATTGGAGAGCAATGATGTAAAAGGGATTGTGCTGGCTTGGGACGAGTCTCAGGTGATGATCCGCCGGCCCAATAAGCGCGTTGTGAAGCTGGACCGCAACTATATATACCAGCCCTTCGCCGAACCCAGACAAGACCCGGAGAATATATAATATACAGCAGCACTAACAGCCCCGTCCGCTTAAGGACGGGGCTGTTGCAGCGGCAGGGCAGGTCTTAGATCGATAAAGCCATCTGTTCCACCGCTTCTTCTCTGGGAAGCACATTAAGCTCAGGATTCAGACCGAGATAGGCACGCATCCGCAGCATCATTTCATTACGGAAGCCGGGCCAGGGAATATTCATCTCTCCGGCATATCCACGGCAGGAATACGAGGCCTCTACACCACGCTGATCCTGGCGGACGGTTGTGATCTTCAGATTATGCGCGGTGAGTTCGCGGGTGACCTCCTGCAGCATAAGCGAAGTCTTCTTCGTTGCACCAGACACAAGCTCCATATACAGCTGCGGTGTCTTGAACAATCCGCTCTTGCCGATGACCCGGCAATCGCGTTCAAATACTTTATGAATGAACGTCAGCAGCAAATAGCTTCGGACAAGTGACTTTTCGTCTTTGGTTATATCTTCTGGGATCAATGGTGTATTGAGTGTGCTTCTCTTGGTAGTCGCCATATAAATCACCTCATTTATAGTATGCGAACCTTTGTTCTCATTATACTCCTAACCAGCAAAAAAAAGCAATATTTATACAAAAATTTATGCATATAAAATAATTACGAAAAAGTATTGACTCCATAAGTCCTGAATGGTATGATCTATCTTGTGGCCGCGAAAGCGTGTCCAATGATATGCGGTCGTGGCGGAATTGGCAGACGCGCACGGTTCAGGTCCGTGTGGTAGCAATACCGTGGAGGTTCGAGTCCTCTCGACCGCATCATATTATCGTAAAGCCCCTTCTTCTGAAGGGGCTTTTGCTTTGTCCAGGGATGGATAAGACTCATTTTATCCATAAATCATTTTGTGATTTGACACACAAATTTATCCGGTATATTATAGACACATTAAATCCTTTATTTAATATTTTTTTATTTGAATAAAGGATATAAAAAGTCTATAAAAGTTACAATGGGAGGTCGATAACAATGGCTATACAACATGCAACAGATCAGAATTTCAAACAGCTGGTTCAGGGAAATGGAGTAACGGTAGTGAACTTTTGGGCTTCCTGGTGTGGGCCGTGCAGAATGTTTGCTCCTGTTTTGGAGGCTTTTGCAAATGAGGCAGAAGGGAAGGTTAGTGTCATTAAAGTCAATGTGGATGAAAATCCGGTTACGTCCGCCCAGTATGGCATTATGAGTATTCCTTCCACGCTTATTTTTCAGAATGGCACATTAAAATATAAGGAAGCAGGGATTCTGCCGGCAGGTACTCTGCGTACTCTGGTTTCAGGAGAAGCAGGATGAGCTACGATTGTGCGATTATTGGCGGAGGACCGGCAGGATTAAATGCGGCTTTGGTGCTCGGCAGAGCGAGGCGGAAGGTAATTGTACTCGACAACAGCCAGTCCAGAAACGCGGTAACTCATGCCTCCCACGGATTTATTACCAGAGATGGTGTGACACCGGCTGAATTCCGGCGTATAGCCTATGAAGAGGTGCTGCGGTATCCGTCGGTTGCTCACCAATCCATCCAAGTTACTGATGTCCGCCGGGCAGGCAATGAATTTTCAATAACTACAGAAGACGGAGCCTCCGTAACGGCCCGCAAGCTGCTGATCGCTACGGGACTGCGTGAGATTTTTCCCGACATTCCCGGGTTAAGCGAGCATTATGGAAGAAGCCTGTTCAACTGTCCCTACTGCGATGGCTGGGAGCTTCGGGATCAACCGCTTATCGTGGTGTCCGGTCAGCCGGGAGTGTTCCATATGGCCAAAATCCTGTATAACTGGAGCAAAGACCTGATAGTTGCCACAGGCGGGGAGGATGTGCTGACAATAGAGCAGCGGGAACTTCTTGCGTCCAGGAATATTAGGATCATTGAGACGCCTGTGACTGCATTTATCGGCAGTGCAGGTAAGCTGCAGCACGTGGAATTTGCAGACGGTACGCAGCTTAAGCGGAGTGGTGGATTTATTGCTCCGCAGCTGCAGCCAAAGGCTGATTTTCAGGCACAGCTGGGTTATGAAGTGACAGAGACGGGCGGAATTGCCACGAGTGAGATGGGAAAAAGCTCAGTACCCGGAATATACGCTGCCGGAGATGCCTCCTATGTGATGCCCTCGCAATTAATCTACGCCGCTGCCCAGGGCAGCAAGGCTGCTATGTCCATCAACATGGAACTGACGGAAGAGGAGTTCGCGGGCAGATAAATTATGGTGATTTGGCGGCCATGCCGGGAAGATTCCTGGCTCTGGTGAAATGAAATAGTGAGGATCTCAGCGGGCTTCTGGTAAAAATGGCAGCAATGATAGAATGGTCCATAATTGTTTTTTCCCTTTCCGGTTGAATGAACTTCTGTTATCTTGAAGAGGCAATGATACAGGCTGGAAGGATGACAAGCTAATGAAAATTGAAGCGTTAAGTCAGGACAGAAGAGACGAATTTTTGAATTTTTGCCGGAAACACCGGGCGGAGGTTGATGAATCTTTTTTATATGAAGAGGACCTTGCCGGGTTTGAGCTTTCTGAAGAGAACCCCACGTATGTAGCGATAAATGCACAGGGAACGCTGGTTGCGGCAGCTTCGCTGATCCTGAATGATTACAACCGCAGAGGGCGGAAAGGCCGTTTTCGGATTTTCCAGGCGGATACTGCTGATCAGACGATTTACCGGGGGCTGCTGCAAGCCATTCTACCGCATACGGCAGGTCTGGATAGGCTGGATATATTTGTGCCGACGGTTAATACCAGAGAGACGGACAATATGCTGGCTGCCGGGTTTACCGTGGAGCGCTACTCCTACTTACTCGTCAGAGATGAAGAGAACATTCCTGATTTCAGCTTGCCCAGCGGATACGAAATTAAGCCCTTTCGGCCTGGAACCGATGAGTCTGTCTGGTGTGAGGTGAGAAATGCCGGCTTTGCCAAGCTAAAAGGAAGTGAAACGCCGGCCACACCAGAGATGGTAACCAAGATGATCTCCGGCAAAGACTACATTGCCAACGGCTTATTAATCCTCTACCATAACAGCCGGGCCGTCGGAATTGTCCGTGGGGCAGATGATGACTACGAAGGTTCACCCATCATGAATATTGGCCCTTTGGCTGTTCTGCCGGAATATCAAGGGAAGGGACTTGGAAGAATTCTGCTCAGAGCGGCACTGCAGTTCGCCAAGGAGCAGTCATACACGCAAACCGTATTATGTGTAAATGCTGAAAATGAGCGTGCCCAGGCGCTGTATATCGCAGAGGGTTTCAAGCAGGTGGAGGCTGTTGCCTGCTTCACATATGATCTGACAGCTAAATAAAGGTAATGATGAAGCGCCTGGGAGACCGGGCGTTTTTGACATATATATATATATTGGGGTCCCCGCAAGATGCCCGAATCATCTTCAACATTTACACTTGAGGAAGGAGAATGCCTTTGTTTGTAGAAATTTTTGTAGCGCCAAAATAACAGTTACAGAAAGGAACATTCCAATGAAAACACTGGTCATTGTTGACGATGAGCCTTCGGTGCTGAACGGATTGCGCAGCTATGTAGACTGGGCGGGGCAGGGGATCGAGCTGGTTGGCACGGCGGATGACGGAGATGCGGGACTTGAGATGATCAAGGAGCTAAAGCCGGATATCGTGCTGACCGATGTGCAGATGCCGGCGATGGACGGCATCCGGATGGCTGCGGAAGTGCGTGCGGTACTGCCTTTCACCAAAATCGTGTTCATCAGCGGGCATAACGATGCCGATTATTTGCGGTCTGCGCTGCAGATCCATGCGGTGGATTACCTCCTGAAGCCCATCCGCCGCAAAGAGCTGGCCTCTGTCATGGGCAAGGTGACGGGAGCGCTTGATGCGGAAGCAAGGGAACGCAACCGGGTGAAGGAGATGCAGGTTAAGCTGGCCCAGAGCCTGCCGCTGCTGCGTGAACGGTTTCTCCTGTCCGTCATCAGTGACCGCATCCATCCGGCGCATATCCGGGAGAAGCTTGAATTTCTGGATTTGACGATGTTATCTGCAAGCGGTTACATTGTGATCGTCATTATGATTGATGATGTGCCACAGGTACTGGATACCCGCAGCGAACAGGATAAGCAGCTGCTCTCCTACACGGTGCTGAATATTATACAGGAATTAATCGACAAGCAGATGCGGGGCATTACCTTTGAGAAGCAGCCCGGAGAATATGTGGGTATACTGCTGACCCGGCAGATGGAGGACGGGGATACGGAAGAGGCTGAGGAGGCCCAGTCTCCGGAGCAGGAGCTTCTCCTGCTGGCGGAATCCATCCGTGACAATCTGCGGCAATGGCTGAAGCTCAGTGTGACCATCGGGGTGGGCGAAGGCGTCAGCAGCTTGCCGGAATTACCGTCGTCCTACAAGCAGGCGAAAGGTGCGGCAGACCAGAAATGGTATCTGGGCAAAAACCGCATTCTTTCGATGGATAAGCTGGAATCCGCTGAGCATCTGCGGTACCGCTATGAAGCGGAGTGGAGTGAACGGGTGCTCACGGCATTGAGATCAGGAGACCGTGAGCGCACCTTGAGCGAGCTGGAGCAGATTTTTGCACGGCTGGAGCAGAACCGCGGGCAGGGCTCCCGTTATGCCCAGAATGTCAGCCTGCATCTGATCCTGCAATCCGGGCAGGTTATGCTTGAGCTGAACGGGATGTCAGAAGAGTGGGAGCAGAAGGAGATCGAAGCCTGGAAGCAGGTAATGCGCCAGGAAACGATACAGGATTTACTGCAGTATACTGCGGCATATCTGCAAGAGGTTTGCGATTACTCCCGTTTGAAGCGTAATGGAAAAGCCAGCGAGGTTATTGAACGGGTACGCTTGCTGATCGGACAGAGATATTCCGAGAATTTAAGCGCAGCGGACATCGCTGAAGGCGTATATCTCAGCCCTACCTACGTCAGACTGCTGTTCAAGCAGGAAACCGGAGAAACCTTATTTGAATATCTGACCAAGGTCCGGGTGGAGCAGGCCAAGAACCTGCTGAAAGATCCGCAGAATAAATTGTATGAGGTCTGTTATGCGGTGGGTTATACCGATCCCAGCCACTTCAGCAAGCTGTTCAAAAAAATAACCGGATATACACCAAGCGCATACAGGGAGCAGCTTACATGAGGCCGCCTGAACTCTTGCGGGAACAAGCCGGACAGATTGGGGTGTCTGCATTATGAGAAAAGCCTGGGCTTATCTGACTGGCCTCAGTCAGGGGATTCTCTCTGCGAGAAATTGGCTGCTCGCTTATGCACTGCTCATTCTGCTGCCTGTGTCAATTATGCTGGGCACCTTTTATCAGCGCTCCAATGATGTACTGGAGAAGGAAGTGACCCGCACAATGCAGCTCACCCTGAAGCAGGCGGGAATGAACCTGACCTATAAGCTGAACCATATCCGCGACAGCAGCAACTCTGTCTTCATGAACCAGATCCTGTACGACAATCTGCTGCAAAAGGACAAGATTACCGATCAGCTGGGCCAGATCAAGGAGCTGCGGAATCTGGCCGAAACCGCCCAGGAGAATGAGGATATTTTCCGGCTGCGGTTTTTTGTGGATGCTTCCCGGATGTACGGCGGTGACCGGATTAACCTGTATCCCTTGGCGGACCTGGACAACTACCCTTGGTACGAAGCTGTGAAGGAGGCTGGCGGGGGCATTGTCTGGACGGGGGTATATCCGGAAATCTATAACGATTATGGAGAAAAGAAGATTTTCTCTGCCGCCCGGCTGCTGCGCAACCCCCGGGACTATGAGGAAATTGTCGGCGTTTTAGTGATGGATGTGTCTGAAACGCTGGTACAGGAGATTGTGTCAGAGCTGCAGTTCTCGGAGAAGTATGCACCGTATCTGCTTGACGGGCGCGGCAAGCTGATCTATGGGACAACTGGACCTGAAGGTGTGGAATCCGCTGCTGAAGCAGGCGCCGGGCAAGCCTTGAACCGGCTTCCCGAAGAACTGCTTAGCGCGATTAGCCATTCCGAAGAAGGAGTTGTAAAAAGAACCATTGCCCGCGACAACGTAAATGTGGTATACACCACCGTTGGCACGACAGGATGGAAGCTGGTGGCACAGGTATCGGAAGCGGAAATCTCGCACCGCGCTACGGCGCTTGGCCAGTTCACCAGTATTGCAACCCTGGCGGGGATTACGGTCATGTTCCTTGTGCTGGTGTTTGTGCTGCTCATGTTCATGATCCAGGGCGTGCAGCGCCGGGTGCAGATGATCCTGCGGATGATCCGCAAGGAGGGGATCGGGTGGCTGGAGGACCGCCGGTCGTTGCCGGACGGGGATTTCCGCCTGCTGGAACGCAGCGTTGATCATCTGATCCATAAGGTCAACAACCTGATGGAAGAATCCTACCGGGCGAAGATGCAGGAGCGTGAAGCCCAGCTGAGGACGCTGCAGGCCCAGATCAATCCTCATTTCCTCTACAATGCCCTGGATATGATCAATTGGTCAGCGATCTCCCATGATGCCGAGGATACCAGCGAAATGATTGAGGCGCTGGCCCAGTATTTCCGGCTAAGTCTGAACAAAGGCCGCGATAATGTCAGCATTGAAGATGAACTGGAGCTGGCGCGGGTGTTCCTGGAGATTCAGCAGAACCGTTTTCCTTCTACCTTTACGTTTTCTATCCAGGCTGAGCCTGGTATAGAGTCTTATATTATCCCCAAGCTGACGCTGCAGCCACTGGTAGAGAACGCGCTGCTGCACGGCATACGCAAGACGAAATCCAAGCAGGGAACGATAGAGATCTCGGTGCGTCTGGAGAACGGCGATGTTGTGCTGACGGTTGCGGATGACGGCATCGGGATGGACCCGCAGCAGGCGAACCGCCTGCTGCTCGAACCCGCCGCCGGACAACAGGCGGATGGAATGGACGGCTCGTTCGGATTATACAATGTGCATGAAAGAATCCGTTATTTTGCCGGAAACCGCTATGGCCTGTCCATCGAAACGGAACCGGGCATGGGCACAGTCGTAAGGGTTACCGTGAAAGCTGTTATAAGAAAATAAAGTATTTGTGGCACAGATGCCAATTATTCAATAATGTGCCTGGAGACGGGAATTGGCACTGTGGGCTTAGGTATAGTTGGAATTGTAGTGTATGGAGAATTAATGAAATGTTTGGAATTCTAGCCGATGTTTTCGTAAGAAATTCTTGCATGGAACCGCCTTTAACGGTTGAAATCCGGTGACAAAGGCGAACAGCTTATATAGTTGGAAAAAGGGAACTTATTTCTCCCAAAAATCAGCAATTGTGAGATTTAAGTGGAAAAAGGGAACTTAATTGGGCGTCATTCCCTCTTCAGGAGCGAAATGAGCTGAATTAGTGACCCTATTTCCACTTCACTTGCGGAGAATAGGGATATAGGGAAATTAGTTATCCTTTTTCCCACTTGGAATTGCCGAAGGATTGATTAGGGGCTCTCAAGGAGACGCTAAACTGGAATCCACAACGCAGCGTTGTCCGGTGAAGGATGGCGCAGCCATGTTTTGCAGCCTTGGAACAGAAAATATAGGCCTGGACTGCCGCTGCTTTATTAAGCTCGTTATTTTTCCCAAAGCTCGATCAGGCGGCCTTCAGGATCTTCAATCCAAATAAACTGTCCAAATTCGCTGCTCTCTTTTTTCTTTGCAAGAGGTACACCAATTTGTTCAAGATGTTTAATCGTCTCGTCTAGACTATTTACTTGGAAATTTAACATCACTTGTTGTTCTGTCGGAAAATAACTGTCATTCTCGGTAAAGAACGAAAAGATCGTCTCATTTTCTGCCTGGGGTTTTATCACAGTCCCATTCCAATCTCCTATTTCAACCTGCAACACTTCACTGTACCATTTTTTTGTAGCTTCAAGATTCTTGGTTCTCCAAAATATTCCTCCAAACCCTTTTATCATCGTATTCAACTCCTGTCTATTATCAAATTTTTAATTATCCGATTACATTAAATATTCTATATTAATTATTCTACATTTGAATTGATGTTCCTTTTTCAACTATCCTGCCCGTTAAGCGCTTTCGGATATACAGTCGCCAGAGACCAGAAATAATCAGATTACCCTCTACAAGCGGTTCCCCGTTCCCCGGTATAATCAACTCACAAACCTATGGGGGTGAATGAACTTGGGCACAGGTGCCACGGAATTGAACCGGAAGAGCAGAGCAGCTGCTGCCAGAAGCAGGGCTGCCAGCAAGTGGAGAATTGCCTGGAGGAACAGAGACTATTATGTGCTGCTGATTCCCGGTCTTTTGTTTTTGCTGCTCTTCAAATATACGCCTTTGTATGGCGTTCTGATCGCCTTTCAGGATTTCAATATTTTTGACGGCATCAGAGGCAGTGAATGGGTGGGGCTGGAGCAATTTCACAAGCTGGTCCAGTCCGAGGAGTTCGGACAGGTATTCATGAATACGCTGCTGATCAGTGTGTATAAGATCGTGCTGCTGTTTCCGGTTCCGATACTCATCGCCTTGGTGCTGAACGAGGTCCGGCTGATGTTTTTCAAACGAACAATCCAGACGATTATCTATCTTCCGCATTTTCTGTCTTGGGTTATTATTTCGGGATTGTTCGTGACGATTCTCTCGACCTCAGGGGGGCTCGTCAACAACATCATCCAGTGGTTCGGCGGTGAGCCTATCAGTTTTTTTGTCAGCAACCAGTATTTCCGCAGTCTGGTGGTCTTCACTGCCGGGTGGAAGGAGGTGGGCTGGAATGCCATTGTCTTCATAGCCGCCATCGCCGGGATTGACCAGGAGCAATATGAAGCCGCTTCCATTGACGGGGCAGGCCGAATCCGCCGGATGCTGTATATCTCGCTTCCAGGTATTCTGCCTACTGTGGTGCTGATGTTCATTCTTCGTCTAGGCTCCGTTCTGGATGCCGGGACCGAACAGATTCTTACCATGTACAATCCGGTAGTCTACGAGACGGCTGATGTCATCGGAACCTTTGTATACCGGATCGGCCTTGGCAAAATGGACTACAGCTTCAGTACGGCAGTCGGGTTATTCAACTCGGTCGTAGGTTTTATTCTCATTGTCTCCGGCAACTATATCAGCCGCAAGCTGCTGAAGCGCGGGATCTGGTGAGGAAGAAAGGAGCAGGACAACAATGACAAAACGGACCAAAGGCGATCTTTTGCTGGATATCGGGGTATATGCGTTTCTGATTGCCCTCGGGCTGATCATGCTGCTGCCTCTGGCGAGTGTTTTCTCCAAATCCGTCAGTGAAGAATGGGCGATCACCTCCGGTAAGGTGGGGATTCTGCCTGTAGGCTTCCAGCTCGACACCCTGATGCAAGTTATTTCCTCATCCGTGTTCATCAGGGCTTTCTGTATATCCGTCGGTGTTACCGCCGTTGGAACCTTAATTTCCATTCTTATGACGGCGCTTACAGCCTATCCGCTATCCAAACGCAATCTTCCCGGCATTTCCTTCTGTATGGTGCTGTTTATCTTCACGATGCTGTTCAGCGGCGGATTAATTCCCAATTATCTGCTGATGCGCCAGCTGCACCTCGTAGACAATCTCTGGGTGCTGATTCTGCCGGGAATGATCAGTGTATTCAACATGCTGGTGATCAAAAGCTATTATGAAAGCCTGCCCGAAGCGCTGGAGGAATCGGCACGGATCGACGGAGCGAAGACCTATACCATTTTGTTCCGGATCATCCTTCCGCTTAGTATGCCGGTGATCGCCACTATCGCACTGTTCTATGCCGTGGGTTACTGGAATGATTATTTCGGCCCGATGATTTACATTAATGACACCGCGCTTAAGACGCTGCAGCTCTACCTGCAGGATGTGGTGATGGACGCAAACAACGCGAATCTCACGAATAAAAGCATAGATGATCTTATGAATATGTCGCCTGAAGGCATCCGCGCAGCTACAGTTGTCGCATCCACGGTGCCGATCCTGCTCGTATATCCGTTTATGCAGAAGTATTTTATCAAAGGGGTGCTGATTGGCTCGGTGAAGGGTTGACCTGCGGATTTTAGAACTTATGGGGAGGTTTAATTCATATGATAATGATAAATAGAAAATGGCTGACACTTATGCTCTGTGCGGGGCTTGCGGCATCGATGGCCGGCTGCGGTTCATCCGGCAATTCGAACAAGGAGGGGGCAGCAGGAGGTGCAGCGGAGCAAACAGCCGGTGCACAAAAGGAGAGCGGTTCCAAACCGGAGCTAAAGACGCTTAATATATGGTCGAAGGATGATTACAACACATATACGCTGGCTAAGGTGGTGGAGGAACAAACCGGCTATAAGGTAAAATACGAAATGCTTCCTGCCGACAAGGCGATGGATAAACTGAATCTGCTGATCTCCTCCGCCGAGCCATACGATGTCATTACCATCACGGGGGAAAAGGCCGCCTATACCGACTATGCCAAAATGGGCGCACTCGTCGATCTGACTCCGCTGATTGACAAGTATGGCGAGAATATCAAAGCTTCCATCTCTCCTGAGTCCTTCGAGGCCATGAAGGTGGACGGCAAAATTTACGCCATTCCGAACCGGTCCTCCGAGTTCGTGGGCAGCAGCCTGATGATCCGCACGGATTGGCTGGATAAGCTCGGCCTGAAGATGCCCGCAACACTGGAGGAATTGACCGCTGTTCTGAAAGCCTTTAAAGAAAAAGACCCTGGCGGCAACGGCGATAAAGGCGCTCCGCTCTCCATTGACGGCGCACAGGCTACGATAGCTAATATAACCGGAGCTTTCGGTATTGCCGCGGGCTGGAGTGAGGTGGATGGCAAGCTGGTCGCGGCGCCGCTGCAACCAGGGTTCAAGGAATATCTCAGCTATGTTGCAGATCTGTATAAGCAGGGACTGCTGGACAAGGAATTTGCCGTGAACAAGGACGCTACGCTGAAGGAAAAGTTCACCAGCGGCCGGGTCGGTGTGATTCCGCTTCCGTGGTATGACATCCCGGGCATTGCCGATGCCTTGACCAAGAACTTCCCGGATGCCAAATATGCCTATGTTCCAGCCTTGAAGGGCAAGGACGGGCAGGCAGGTCTAGGGATGAGCGGCGGCTTCGACCGGCTGACGTTTATTCCGAAATCCTCGAAGCACCCGGAGGACGCGATAAAGTGGATCAATGCCAAGCTGGATAAAGACACCTTCAAGCTGATCGCCATTGGCGAAGAAGGCAAGCACTTTACCTACAAAGACGGTGTATACAGCCCGATTCTGCCCCTGTTCACGGATGAGCGCGGACTTGCGAGCAACTACTTGACGGGGATCGATGAAAAGCTGTATCCCGTCTACTGGCAGGCCCGTGTCCAGAAAGACCCGCGTTTGTTCGCAGGCTTTACCTTCCTGAACAGCGGAATTCCGGCAGAATACCGGATCTCCGATCCGCTGGCGCTGGCGCCGTCCTTACCGGAATATTCGAAGAACAACGCGTCGCTGAATCAGATGATCAATGATTTTGCCGTCAAAGTGATTGTGGGCGAGGAATCTACCGACGCCGTGGAGGCGTTCATCGGGAAATACAACGCCGCCGGGGGAGAAGCCAGCAGCAAGGAAGTCAATGAATGGTATGCTTCGGTGAAGAAATAGCAGGGAGGGAAGCGCATGGGCAGTTACAGGATGAACAATGAAATACCGCTTCAGGATTCATGGGATGTTATTGTTGTGGGGGGAGGCCCGGCCGGATGCACCGCTGCTGCCGCAGCGGCGCGGGAGGGGGCCAGAACCCTGCTGGTTGAAGCCACAAGCAGCCTGGGCGGAATGGGAACCTCGGGACTAGTCCCGGCGTGGTGCCCATTCTCTGACCTGGAGCAGATCATTTACCGGGGGCTGGCTGTGAAGGTGTTCGAGTCCCTGAAGGCGCAGATGCCGCATGTCCGCAAGGATGCTATGGACTGGGTGCCGATTGACCCGGAGAAGCTGAAGGTGGTTTATGACCAACTGGTCCGGGAGTCGGGGGCGGCCGTCCAGTTCATGACACAGCTTGGGGCGGTAGATACGGATGACAACGGCAAGGTGACGGCACTGATTACTGCCAGCAAGAATGGACTCCAGGCTCTCCGGGCCAAGGTGTATATTGATTGTACGGGTGATGCGGATGTAGCCGCTTGGGCGGGAGCGGAATATCTCAAGGGAGATACGCAGACCGGTGAGCTGATGCCTGCCACGCACTGCTTCACACTGGGCAATGTGGATGAATACGCTTATCTCAATGGTCCGCTGCTGCACAGCAGCAACACAACCAGTCCGATCTATGACATCCTCGGCTCGGGCCGCTATCCCCTGATTCCCGATGCGCATATCTGCAACAACATTATCGCCCCCAGAACGGTGGGGTTCAACGCCGGGCATTTATGGGAAGTGGATAATACGGATGCCGGGTCCATATCGGAGGCCCTGATGCAGGGCCGCAAGCTGGCGGCAGCTTACAGGGACGCGCTTGCTGAATTTATGCCGGCTTCTTTTGGAAACTCATATGTGGCTAACACGGGATCTTTGATGGGCGTGCGGGAAACAAGAAGAATTACCGGAGATTATGTGCTTAGTGTCGACGATTATGTGGGCCGCCGCAGCTTTGAAGATGAAATCTGCCGCAACAGCTACTTCATAGATATTCATGGAACAGAAAAGGAAGAGAAGCAGGCCGGAGGCAAACCGGAGGTCATTAAACGGTATGGTCCGGGGGAATCGCACGGCATTCCTTACCGCTGTCTGACCCCCCGTTCTCTGAAAAATGTATTGGTTGCAGGACGCTCCATTTCTTGTGTGCGCGAGGTGCAGGGCAGTGTCAGAGTGATGCCGGTCTGTCTGGCCATGGGTGAAGCAGCCGGGATTGCGGCTGCCATGGCCGCCGTACAGCCAGCGCCGGACGTCCATGCTGTAGACATCGCTGCGCTCCGCAGGCGTCTGCGGGAGGAAGGCGCATATCTGCCGGATACGGAAGCTGAAACGGCTGCCTTTTCTTGAATTACCGCTTGAGTGAACGCTTCATCAGGATGGCATTGATCTCCCCGCCGGCCAGGATGATGATGGAGCTGATATACAGCCAGATCAGCAGGATCATCACCCCGCCGAGACTGCCGTAAGTTTCGGTGAAATTACTGAACTGGTTGACATAGACGGAGAAGAGGATAGAGGTTATGATCCAGCCGAGGGTGGCAAACATCGCGCCGGGCATAACCTCTTTCAGCGTCAGCCTGCGGCTGGGGGCAATCCAGTAGAGCAGGGTGAATACGGCAAACATGACAAACAGCGGGACGGCATATTGCAGCAGGTCCCATATTTTTTGGAACCCATAGGGCAAATCGATGAGCAGAAAAACCTGGGTTTTCAGCCAGGTGCCAAGCACCAGCAGCAAAATGCTGAGCAGCACCACCAATCCGATGAACAGGGTAGCCAGGAAGGCAATGCCGCGTATTTTCCAGAACACCCTGCTCTCTTCGATATCATAAGCACGGTTGAGGCCTTTGATAATAGCATTGATTCCTTTGGAAGCAGCCCATAACGTTGCCAGCATCCCGAAGGACAGCAAGGCCTGGCTGCGGCCCTCCGCCACATCCTTCACAATTTCCTCGATAATTGAGATAGCCTCTCCAGGCATGATCTGCTCCAGATCACGGATCTTGTCCTCAACCGAAATATGGGCATAGCCAATCAGGGTCATGATAAAAATCAGAAAAGGAAACAAGGACAGGATCAAGTAGTAAGTAAGCTGCGCGCTGATCCCCTGCACATCATCCAGTTTGATCTTTTGGTACAGCTGTTTGGAAAAGGAAAATGCTCTTCCGGCGGCGCTATTCTTCATAATGCCCTCCTCTGCTTATCCTATAATATGCCTATCGCATATATTTAACTCAACTCCGCTGTTTGAAAACAGCAGGCGAAGCGGAGGAAAGGCGGAAACAACAGCAGAAATGCCTTCATTAGGCGGGCCGCGGCAGCATCCTATTTACAAATGGAATGCTTGCCATTCACGAAAAATGCGCGGTTCCAGCTGCGGCAAATTCCAGCTCATATATAGCTTGCACCTTGGACAGGACTTTGGAGCTGTATTCTGTGAACTTCAGTTCAGTTACCTGATCCTTAATCAGGAAAACGCCGGGCAGCTTGCTGTGCTGTCCCAGAGCCGCATTGTACAGCAGTCCGGCACCATGGCTCGGATGCGGGAAGAACAGCTTCATGACCGGCTTCAGCCAGAATGGCAAGCCGGAGTCCTTGCCGCTGCGCAGCGTATTATTGGCTCCCGGGTCTGCGCTCCGAATCAAAATACCTTCTGCGGCCAGCTGCGGCGCAAGCTCCCGGGTCCAGAGGGAGAGGGCCAGCTTGGAGGCGGCATATGGGCCGAGCAGCTTTTTAAACTTGGTGGGATGCTCCAGTGTCTCCGGGTCGAAATGCCTCACGGTCATAGCGGCATTGGACGAAGTATTGACGACAGTTTTCAGCTGTCCCTTTTGAAGAAGCTCTTGAAGCTCCATGGTGATGATATACGGCACTACGGTCTGCAGTTCGAAATGCAACTCCCGTCCCTGCTTGGAGTAGAGCAGCTCAGGAAAGCTGCCGCCCGCATTGTTGAACAGCAGATCGATCTGCTGCTCCTGCAGCCTGATCTCATTCAAGGCGCGTCTTAGTGCGGTGAAATCACTGAGGTCGGCTTTGTAGATCCGCAGCTGTTTGCTTTTGACAGCCCCGCTGACCAATGAATCGTCACCGGGAAAGCCTGAACGGATCAAGGCGATAATCTGCCAGCCTTCTGCTAGCATTTTACGGGTCAATTCCAGCCCGATTCCGTTGTTTGCTCCTGTGATAAGTGCCGTTCCGCGATGATTCTGTCTTATTGTCATTTGTCATTTCTCCTTTGTAGTTGGGTCGCAGGCAGTTCGCATGGGAGGGGATCGCGCCAGCCAGTGAATGCGTCCAGTGTATAACTTGGAGCCGACTCCAAGTCAAGAAGAGATTTCAAAATGATGAAGAGTTGACTTGGAGCTGACTCCAAGTTATACAATAGATCTACAGATACACAACTAATCTGAGAGGTGATCCTATGAGTGAAGGAGCGGGTACCGGCGTGCATATAGTGCAGGGTTATTCCATTAAACAAACCTCTGAGCTAACTGGAATTACGGAGGATACCATCCGGTATTACGAAAAGATTGGACTGCTCCCCCGGGCGCAGCGCAAAGGAAACAGCCACCGTATCTACAGCGACAACGATATTGAGACCATGAAGCTGATTACCTGCCTCAAAAAAACAGGAATGTCGCTGGACGACATGCGTCCTTATCTGGACCTGTCGCTTGATTCCAACCTGTCTGAATATCCCGAGCTGCATGAGATGATCCTGAATCATAAGCAGAAAATCCTGGATCAGATCGCCTCGCTGCAGCAGATTGTAGACCTGATCGACAGTAAAATTGACCAGAACTACCTCGGACCGCAGGAATGCGTGCTGACCGGAGATCAGAAAAAAATGCCGGTGCGGCGGACAATCAGATAAGCTTGGGAAGCTCTGGCCTTTAGGGGTGGGGCTTTTTTCATTGCACGATTTCCCGCAGCCTGCTTAGAATGAAAGGAATGGGTAAGCATAGGCTTCCGGAAATAGTGCTGTCAGAAGATACTCAGGAAGCCTAGGCCCACCAAACTTTGTGGGAGGAATTGCATATGACGCAGATAATTGGTGCTCCGTTCAAATATATTCAGGGCCGCGGCGAGGTTTCCAAGCTCGGACTATATTGCTCACAGCTTGGGGCGAAAGGGGTCTATGCTATCATAGATCCGTTCGTTCTCTCCCTGTATGGAGAAGAGGTTACCCGTAGCTTTGAGCAGCATTCCGTTGCACTCATTCAGGAGGAGTTCAGGGGAGAATGTTCGATGGAGCAGGTGGAGCGTATTGTCTCCGCAGCGCAGGCAACGGTCAACAGCGATGTGATTGTAGGGATTGGCGGCGGCAAAACCCTGGACACGGCAAAAGCCGTCAGCCACTTTGCGGGCCTCCCTGTGGTCCTCGTTCCAACAGTGGCTTCTACGGATGCGCCATGCAGCGCACTGTCGGTGCTGTACACGGAGGATGGACAACTGGACCGCTACCTCCCCTTGCGGCATAACCCGGATATGGTGATTGCCGATGTGGATATTATCGCCAAAGCGCCGCCCAGACTGCTGGCTGCGGGTATGGGGGATGCTCTGTCTACTTACTATGAAGCCCGAGCCTGCTGCCGCTCCGGTGTGGTCACCCAGGCCGGGGGCAGCAGTTCCATCGCCGCTTTTGCCCTGGCCAAGGCTTGCCATGATACCCTGATTGCCTATGGAGCGGAGGCACTGCGGGATTGCCGGGAAGGAATCGGGTCAGAAGCTGTGGGACGGATCGTCGAAGCCAATATTTATCTCAGCGGCATCGGCTTCGAGAGCGGAGGACTGGCCGCGGCCCACGCGATTCATAATGGCCTTACGCTGCTGGAGGAATGCCGCCACATGCTGCATGGGGAGAAGGTTGCATTCGCCACACTGGCACAGCTGATGCTGGAGCAGGCGCCGGCAGAAGAGATTGAAGAGGTGACTGCCTTTTGCCGGATGGCTGGCTTACCCGTCACCCTGGGCGAGCTGGGTCTGTCCGCTGCAAGGGCGGAAAGGCTGATGATTGCCGCCGAAGCCAGCTGTGCAGCGGACAACCCGATGGGGAATATGCCGTTTGCCGTTTCGCCGCAGCAGGTGCTGGATGCTATTCTTGCGGCAGACCGGCAGGGACAGCAGGCTTTCTGACGACTGTTAATAATTGCGCAGCCGGGTTGTACATATTTATCCTTCGTGTTCCAAACAATGAGAACTAGGGTTGTAGAACCCGAAGGAGGCTTTCCCTATGAAGAAGGGCAAATGTATGGTTGCGCGCACCAAGGTGTATTTGTACTCTGCCGCAGTTTTTATATCAGCCACACTCTGCGCTGCGGTTCCGCCCGCATTTGGGGCCGGCCTTTCACAAGCTGCTCATCACAGCGCGGGGCAAAAAGCGACAGCCGCCCAGCTGGCAGAGCCCGCTGCACCGAACGGCGGCCGCAGCTCCAGGGTACTGCCAGCGGAGGATAGCGCAAGACGGGGCCGTGTAGCCATCATCATCGATGATTTCGGCAACGGCATGAGGGGGACCGAGGAGATGTTCGCGCTCCCGGTCAAATTCACCGTAGCGGTAATGCCATTCCTGCCGACCTCGCAGAAGGATGCCGCCAGGGCTCATGAGCAGGGGCTGGATGTGCTGGTGCATCTGCCCATGGAGCCGCGCCAGGGCAAACCGGAATGGCTGGGACCCGGAGCCGTCCTGACCCGGATGAGCGATGCGGAGGTCCGGAAATCAGTGGAGGCAGCACTGGATAATGTTCCGTTTGCCATCGGAATTAACAATCACATGGGCTCCAGGGTGACCGGAGATGAGCGGGTGATGGGCATTATTCTTGCCGTCTGCAAGGAGCGCGGTCTGTTCTTTGTAGACAGTCATACCAATTACCGCTCGGTTGCCGGAAAAATGGCGCAGGAGATGGGATTGCCCCCGGTAGAGAATCACATTTTTCTGGACGATGTCCACACCTCAGGCCATGTCGCGAAGCAAATGCGGCTGGTGCGGGAAAAGGCGCTGAATCAAAAATATTGTGTGACCATCGGACATGTGGGCATTCAAGGAAAAGAAACCGCCGCGGGTATCCGCAGCGGCATTGCCGAATTGAAGGATAGTGTTGAATTTGTCGGAATCTCGGAGCTGGTCAAGGACCAGTGCCAATGGAATCCCGGTGTTACACTTCCATAAGATAGGCAGCAATGCCACCCGCAATGGCTTCGGCAATTTCCTCCTGGCCTTTTGGGCTGCACAGCCTGCTCCGGTCGCTCGGACTGCTAATAAATCCCGCCTCAACGATAACCGTTGTGGCGGTTATTTTGTTGAGCAGATAAAAGGGCTTGCCGGGTTTGGGGGCTTCCTGTGTGCCATAGAGCCGGTTCAACTGGTCCTGAATCGACCTTGCGAGCAGAAAGCTGCGTCCTTCTTGGCGGTATAGGACCAAAGGGCCCCGTTTCGCCGGGGAGGGCGCCCAGTTGATATGAATACTGACTACCACGTTCGCCGGCAGGGTCTCCGCCAGCTCTTTGCGCTGGGCCAGATCCCGCATATGCCGGGAGGAGCTGCGGAGCCAGCGGTTGTCGTCACTGGGCGCATAGTCGCCGGTCCGGTTCAGGATGGTGTCAAACCCATCGCTGCGGAGCAGCAGGAACAGACGGCGGGAAATCGCCAGTGTAATGTCTTTTTCCAGAATGGGGCCATGCGAGGTGCCGCCGTCAATGCCTCCATGGCCTGCATCAATCAGAATGATCCGTTGATCATGGCCCAGGATCTGCTGGCGTTCCGGACTTGCTTCAGTCCCGGAAGCCCCGAAAGCCCCGGGAGCTGCGGGTACCGCCTGTGCTCCTGCTCCCGTTCCAGACATGAGCGACAGCAGCAGTCCTGCTGCGGTCAGAAGCAGCCACAAACGCCGGGCCGGCGCTGCCGGGGGGCCTGCTGGGGTTTGTGTTTTCAGGTGCACATAGCCTCTCAAGGGAATAACCTCCTTTGCCCAGGATATTGATTTTTTGGGATAGATACTTTGTTAGAGTGTGCCGCCGCAGGCGAACCTATACGAAATACAGAGCAAGGGTTTAGGGGAAGGCGGATTGGAGCAGACTAGAGACATGAAGCTTATGACGAATACAGGGGAATACCCGATCAAAGGAAACAGGAGGTGTCAAGATGGCTTCCGGAGGAGATGATCTGGTGAAGTTTATTACGGAGAAGGTAGTCGTCTATATGGAAGACCCGCGGGCCAGCAGGGAACGCAGAAAGGCTGAGAAGCAGCCGTGGGCGGAAAAATGGTTCGGGATGCTTCCGCTTGGCTGGTCGATATGGCGCAGCAAGTGGACACGCGGCAGCAAAACGGACAGGGCCCTGGCGGCTTCGCCAGACAAAAATAAAGACATGGAGAAACTCGGAACATAATAGGCTGCTATATAGATTGAACTTGAAAAATTTATTAACTAGGCCAGTCATCCTTAGTGGGAAAAAGATTCACTATTCGAGTTTGTTCGGCTTATGGAGTAGCCTATGTGGGAAAAAGTACCACTAATTTGGTTGAAAGCAGCCGTATGGGATGAATATGCATGAATTAGGTGTACAAAATCCCACTAAAACCTTCTGAAGCCCGGATTTTAGCTAATTAGTTTTACTTTTTCCACTATAAAAAAGAACCTTCTCATGCCGGTTCAACCGGCAGACGGGAAGGTTCTTTCGCTTTCAACCTATTGCAATAATAATATCACTTGCGGGGCGAAACCGCTCCTGGCGCAGAACCGAGCGTGGTGGAGCTGCGTTCCGAAGTCAGCGTGTGCAGAGTGCCGCTGTCCTGCAGCGCCGCCAGAGGGAGATACCGCTTGCCTTCTGGACCGGAAGCGGCGTACACAATAGCTGAACTGCCGCTTGAGTTGCCAGTGCCGGGGGCGGATAAACCCCAGCTCTGGCAGCCGGTGATCATAAACGGAGCTCCAAACGCATCATTGCGGCCTGGGGACTGAAAGGCAAGGCTGCCGCCGGAAGCTAGAGCAAGCGCGAATTTGTCACTGCTGAGGGGAGTCAGCGGCGGTGCTGACAGCCACAGCAAATCGGCATATGGATTATCCTGCCCCCCAGACTCGTAGACGGGAAGGGGAGTGCGGCCGGTATCCAGGCTGGATATTGCGCCAGCAGCGTCAGGTTTCGCATGAAGAATATCCTCTGCTTTGCTTAAGCTCCATGGCAGAACCTGCAGCACTGATGCGTTAATATACAGTGTTTTATCTTCTATTGTCAGTTTCCATACCGGCAGCAGCGGGGCATAGAGTGCCGTAAGTTCAAATTTTCCGGATAAATTGGACGAGATAAGTTCCTGCTGCACCAGAAACTGGTGCAGATCCTGCAAGCTGTAGGGGAGGCCGTAGCTTCCGGCTCCGTATTCACTCAGCATATAACCGCCTTGATCCTTAGCGGTAATAATCAGATAGCCGATGCGCTGCTCTCCGTTCATAACATTGACGAGCCAGCTGTGGGTTCCCGGCCCCAAGGGATACGACTCCGTGCTGGCATTTTTCCAGGAGGTGAAGGGCGGGTTGGCAGACAGCTTGTTAACGGTCAGACGGGCGAAATCCTGCAGGGACTCCGGTGAAGCAATCGCTGTCATTTCGAGTACAGGCACTGTGGCTTGGGAGACCGCCTGCGTAACGGTTACCCGGGTGCCTGTGGCGGACAGCTCGCTGGGAAACGCAGAGCTTGCCGAGTAAAGCGTAAGTCCCAGACACAGACAGAGGAGGAGGCGTACACGGCGTCCGAGCCTGTCCGTCTGCCTTGCTTTTATCTTCATTTGTCGTTCACCTTTCTTAAAATATAAGGATTTTCACTCGATGCATCCTGCTTCTATTGTAGGGGACAAGCTCCAAAAAGACTGTTGCTTGCTGTCGCGCGGCGGTGCGGGAATTCCGCTGTTTTTTTGCCTGCTTTTAGCGAGCAGGGTCGCATCTTATGTGCTCCGCAGGTGGAAGAGGCCGTAGGTTACGGCAGAAACTGCAATCTGTGGTTCATACTGCCAAGCCGTTTCCTTGCGGCGGCGGTTGTATTGTTCTTCGATTGCCAGCCTTTTTTCTTCATCCTGTTCTTTGAGCAGTTCTTCGTAGTATATGTCCACAATGCCCAGCTCCAGCCGCAGCCGTTCGCGTGCCTCCTCGGCCCAATCGTAGTCCATGAGGGCCAGCTTGGAGGTCAAATAACCCTCCAGCCGGTCGGCCCCGTCAGCAACAGTCAGCTCGTAGGGCTGAATGTGAATATTCTCGGGCAGGCGCGGGGTCAGCTCGCGGGAGGCCAGTTTGGCTTCAAAGTCCGGGATGATCCGCCCGGTGGTGAGGGAGACGCCGATGAAATGCAGCTCCTCGCGCTTCAGATCGCAGCTCATCTCCACCTTGTAGCAGACTGCGAGCCAGGGCTCATAGGCTGCCGAGAACAAGGTCATCCGCTGTCTGATTCCCGGGTCCTCGAAGAGCTGCAGGCATTTGCCCTCATCCCGGGCGGCCGCCCAGATCTGCCGCAGCCGCTTGCTGCCGTAGATGATGTCCTCGCGCCTGATCATGCCGGGACCGATCCGGGGCAGCGCCGGAACGACCCCGAAGAAACGGGCGAGGATGCTGTCCTGCGGATCAGCCGAGACCCCCGGCGGCGCCGTTGGCGGCCCGCCGGCAGTGGTGCCGCCGGGGTCAGCGGCGGCCTCCATCCCGGCCGCGCCAGCACCGGCCGGCAGGCCCGCAGCGCTTGCGGGGTTCCCCGGGCGCAGCGGCCTGGAAGGAGGGGCCGCCTGCGCGGCAGCGGCCAGATTGTCGTACTTCTCCGGCTCGAAGACGAAGGTGAACGACAGCGTCTCCGGGTCCACGCCCGTCCGCTCGACAAACCCCCAATAATAAGGCCGGTCCGTAAGCATCCGGTCCGCGCGCGGCGAGAGCTTCACCGTTACATGCAGCGGCGACGCCTCGATAATCGAGCATTCCGTTGCCTCCAGGTAATCCATCACATGCTTGCGTATTTCCTGAGCGGTGAGTGTCATGCTTCTGCCTCCTGTTCGTCCCGCATCCCGTGGGTCAGCTCACTCAGCGAGTCGCCTATGTGATCCAGGCCGCTGCGCAGCTCCTCGTCGCTGCGGGCTTCGAGCATGATCTTATAGAGGCTTTTTTCCAACGATTCCTTCTTCTCAAAACGCTCCAGAATCACGTCCAGCCCCCCGATCACCATCTCGAACATGTTGATCTTCTCATGCAGCAGGTGGAGAATATGCTCCTCAATGGTGCCTTCGGTGGAAAGGTTGTAGATGACCACATCATTTTCCTGGCCCAGCCGGTGCACCCGGCCAATGCGCTGCTCCACCCGCATCGGGTTCCAGGGCAGATCGAAATTGATCATATGGTGGCAGAACTGCAGGTTGATGCCCTCGCCCCCGGCTTCAGTGGCAATCATCACCTGGGCGCGGCCGCGGAAGAGGTCCATCATCCAGTCTTTTTTGCCCCGGTTCATGCCGCCGGAGTAGGTAACGCACTGGAGCCCGTGATCACGGAAATACTGGAGCAAATACTCCTGGGTGGCCCGGTATTCGGTGAAGACAATCACCTTTTCGTTCATTTCCCGGATCAGCTCCATGGTCTTCTCCGCTTTCGTGTTGGTTTTGACCGTGCGGATGGCCTGAAGCAGCTCCATCATCCGTTCGCGCTTGGGAGAGTCGGCCGGAAGCTTTTTGATCAGATTGACGAGGGTGATGAATACGGCATCCCGGCTGCTGCATACCTCCCGCTGAAGCGTGACCAGAGAGAGCATGCTGCTGAGATTGCCGCCGGCCTCCTGATATTGGTCTTTGACAAAAGCGGTCACACCGTCATATAATACTTTCTCCTCCGGTGAGAGCGTGAGCGGTATATTGCGCACTTTGCGCTTCGTGAAGGTGACCGGACCTTCGCCGCGGCGGTTGCGGATCATCACCTTGGAGAGCTCGCCCCGCAGCTGGACCTCGTTCTTCGGCTGGCGCTTGTCCACCACGAAGTTGGTGGCGAAATCCCCCTGGTTTCCAAGCTGGCCCGGCTTCAGCAGCGTAATCAGATTGAACAGCTCGCCGAGATCGTTTTGAACCGGAGTTGCGGTGAGCAGCAGGCAGTATTTTTTGCGGAGCTGCTGGACGAACTGGTAATTGGTGGATTTCTTGTTCTTGAGTTTATGGGCTTCATCGATAATCAGCATGTCGTATTCATTATTCAGCAGCATTTCCTTGTGCGGGTCACGCTTGGCAGTATCCATGGAGGCGACCACGATGTCGTTGCTCCAAGAGTAGGATTTTTTCTGGGCCACAGCAGAAATGCCGAATTTGGTATTCAGCTCGCGCACCCACTGCAGCACCAGCGAAGCGGGAACAAGAATGAGCACCCTGGACACAAGTCCCCGCACCAGATATTCCTTCAGCACAAGCCCGGCTTCAATCGTCTTGCCAAGCCCGACCTCATCGGCGAGAATGGCGCGCCCTGACATTTGGAACAGTACCTTATGGGCGGTATCAAGCTGGTGGGGGAGCGGGGACAGCCCGGACAGATGCTTCATGCACTGCAGCTCATCAAAGCTGGTTACAAGCCCGGACTTTTCGCCTTCAACGGCCAGTCTGGATAATCTCCAGTCTCCCCAAGGTCCGCCCTTATCCAGCCTTGACTCTAAATCACTCAGCCAGTTTCGTTCGAAAGACAGGGGAACAGGTAGCAGGGGGGCCGGGGTACCCGCCTCTTCGGGCAGGGGATTGCGGAATAATTGCGTCATGTTGCAGCCTCCTCCGGTGCTTGGTTCATATCGAATACGTAGCAGTAGTATGCTCTTAAAAGAGAGAATTCATAACCTGCTATTTTCGGCCGGATGTTGTAAAATAGCGAGCAAGAGGGAGTAAAAGTGCCATCTTTTGCCGATATTTCGGCGAGATGCTCCTATTTTCGAAAAAGACCTTCCACACAATATGTGGTATAGTTGAAAAGCTGACTGACACAATATATTGTTACAAATGCTTGAAATTTTGATTACAACAGGCATTTTGCGGTTATTTTTTATTGACAAGGGGAACTTTCGGAGTACACGCCGGCTGCGGCGGTTACCCGCAAAGTTTTTGCTGAAATATAGGGATTTATAGATCAGCGGTATGAGGCATCCTTATATTTCATGGTTTACATATCACAATATCCGGGAGGTATTTCTATTGAGTACAGTGGAACGCAAGCAGCGTCTTGAGGGCCTGAGCGAAAAAATATTTTTGGACCGCTACGCCTGGAAGGATGCGGACAGCAACAATGCCAAGGTAGGCGATGTGGTGCTTGTGCTGACCAAAGACGATCCGAAATTCCCTACCAAGGAAGTCGGAGAAATTGTTGAACGGAACGGGCGCACAGTGACGGTAAAGACACGCAGCGGCGAGCTTGTAGAGTCCGATGTAGAGAAGCTGACGCTTAACATAGAGAAGACTCCGGAGGAAATGTGGGACCGGCTTGCGTCCGCCATGGCTTCGGTAGAGAAAACACCTGAGCTTCAGGATGAATGGACAGCCAAATTCCGTTCGATTCTGGATGACTGGAAGCTCGTTCCGGGCGGCCGGATTGCCGCAGGCGCCGGGGCAAGCGAAGAGCTGACACTGTTCAACTGCTATGTAGTGCCTTCGCCAAAAGACAGCCGGGGCGGCATCATGCAGACGCTGTCCGAAATGACGGAGATCATGGCCCGCGGCGGCGGTGTCGGCATCAACCTGTCCTCGCTGCGTCCGCGCCGTGCGATTGTCAGAGGCGTGAACGGTTCATCCAGCGGCTCCGTATCCTGGGGCGGACTGTTCAGCTACACAACCGGACTGATTGAGCAGGGCGGAAGCCGCCGCGGCGCGCTGATGCTGATGATCAATGACTGGCATCCGGATGTTGTCGATTTCATCACCGTGAAGCAGACGATGGGCCAGGTGACTAATGCCAACCTGTCAGTTTGCGTAAGCAACTCTTTTATGAAGGCTGTGAAGGAGGATCTGGACTGGGAGCTGGTCTTCCCGGATACCACTGATCCTGATTATGATACGGTCTGGGACGGCGATCTGGATAAATGGAAGGCTGACGGACGCGCAGTCATTCCTTACCGCACGGTCAAAGCCCGCGATGTCTGGCATACGATTATTGAATCGGCCTGGAAATCGGCTGAGCCGGGCGTCGTATTCATGGAATACTACAACCAGATGTCCAACAGCTGGTATTTCAACCCGATTATCTGCACGAATCCGTGCGGTGAACAGGGTCTGCCGGGCTGGGGCGTGTGCAATCTGTCTGCCGTCAACCTCTCCAAGTTCTATGATGCGGAGAATCATGATGTGGATTGGGCGGATCTGGCGACAACTACCCGCTATTCCGTGCGTTTCCTGGACAACGTCATTGACAAGACACCTTACCACTTCCCGGAAAATGAAGCCAATCAGCGCAAGGAACGCCGCGTAGGTCTGGGAACCATGGGTCTGGCCGAGCTGATGATCAAGCTGAACATCCGCTATGGCAGCCCGGAATCACTGGAATTCCTGGACAAGCTCTACGGCTTCATGGCCCGCGAAGCTTACCTGGCCTCGTCCGAGATTGCCGGTGAGAAGGGTTCCTTCCAGGCCTTTGACACAGAGAAATATCTGCTGAGCGGATTTATGAAAAATATTACGGAAACCTATCCTGAAGTCGGTGAGTCGATCCGTAAAAACGGCATGCGCAACGTTACCGTTATTACTCAGGCACCTACAGGCAGTACGGGGACCATGGTCGGCACCTCGACCGGGATTGAGCCTTATTTTGCCTTCAAATACTTCCGTCAGAGCCGTCTCGGCTACGATGAGCAGTTCGTGCCGATTGCCCAGGAATGGCTGGAAGCCCATCCGGGTGAAGAGCTTCCTGACTACTTCGTAACGTCTATGGATCTGTCCGCCAAGGACCATATCCGCGCACAGGCGGCCATCCAGCGCTGGGTGGACAGCTCGATCTCCAAGACGGCGAACTGCCCGTCCGACTTCACCGTTGAGGAAACGGCAGAGCTGTATGAAATGGCCTTCGATCTGGGCTGCAAAGGCGTAACGATCTACCGTGACGGCAGCCGTGACGTACAGGTGCTGGAAACTTCGAAGAAGGAAGACAAGAAGGATGCACCGGCAGCGGAAACCGCAGCTCCTTCGGCTGAACCCGCTGCACCGGCTGTAACAGCCAGCGCAGTTGTGGCTGCAGCGCCTGCACCGCAGGGAAGCGCAGTAGACAAACAATACAAAAAACGCCCGCAGGTGCTGCGCGGCGCTACCTATAAGATCAACACGCCATTCGGCATGGCGTATATCACCATCAATGACCTGGACGGCATTCCGGCCGAAATCTTCCTGAATGTCGGCAAAGCCGGCTCCGACGTCTTCGCCATGGCCGAAGCGCTGGGCCGTGTCTGCTCGCTGTTCCTCCGCTACGGCGACCACGGCGAGAAGGTTGAGCTGCTGATCAAGCATCTCAAAGGCATCGGCGGCTCCGGCGCCATCGGTTTCGGCGCAAACCGCGTCGAGTCCATCGCCGACGCGGTAGCGAAAGCCCTGGAAACGCATGTGCTGAACAACGCCCATGACGACCATGTGCCCGCTCCAATCGCGGCCACCCTGGAGCTTGATTTCAACGAAGCGCTCAGCGCCGAGCTGAAATCAAGCGTCCCTGCGGGCGCGTCCACCGACGATGGTCATGGCGGCCACGGTGCGCATAACCACGCCACCGCCTCCCGCGACCTCTGCCCATCCTGCGGCAGCGCCTCGCTGATCAACATCGAAGGCTGCAAGACCTGCAGCAATTGCGGGTATAGCCGGTGCGGGTAAGGATAAGGGCTTAGGCAGATATACACGCATATGTGGTGGATCACCAAAGCTGCAAAAACGGCCACAAATGATAATAAAAGTGGATCATGAAAGATGATAATCGATTAATCTATTTAATAGAATGCATAAATATTCAAGTGAGTATTTTTAAGCATTTAAACGCATTGAAATTAGCGGCTTTGATTTTTAAATGAACACAATAAAAGTCCCGATTAGGAATTTCCTATATCGGGACTTTTATTGTGTGATAAATAATGTTTATAAACTACCATACCATGCGTCATCGACAGGCTCTAACCATTCGGTTTCGCCTGGTGTAATAGCCAGATGTACAAACCAGCTGTCTTGGGTAGCACCATGCCAATGCTTCACATTTGGCGCAATATTAATTACGTCACCAGTTTTAAGCAACTGTGCAGGTTTTCCTTCTTCCTGATACCAACCCTCACCACCTGTAACTAATAAAACCTGTCCAACTTTATGTGAATGCCAGTTATTACGGGCGCCGGGGGCAAAGGTCACATTTCCGATCGGGGCATTTAAAGGAGTTGGATCAGTAAAGACCATTTGTAAATAAGCATCGCCGATAAAATTAGCTTCAACTTTTTTTTCTAATGGAAAAATGGTGCTCCCCTTTAATTGTGCATTTGACATCATGGACATCCTCTCTATTTTTATTCTTTATAGATTTCCTTAGCGATGTTAAAAGAAGACCAAGCTTTGGGCCAACCGGCATAGAACGAAAGGTGTGTAATGATCTCTGCAATTTCTTCTTGGGTAATTCCGTTTGCTTGCGCTTTATGAAGATGTGGAGTTAATTGTTCAAAGTTTCCTCCTGAGATTAAAGCTGCTACTGTAATCATGCTGCGGTCGCGGGGAGAAAGTTCTTCCTCCCTTGACCAAACCTCACCAAACAATACATCATCGTTCAGTTCAGCAAATTTAGGTGCAAATTCTCCCAGCTTGTCTCTTCCTGCAGTTTGTTTCTCAGCCATTGTTACCATCCTCCATTCATGTATTAGCTGCAACATCATCTAGTGTACAACTTCAAGTGGACTTTAACGCAAGTAGAGATCAATAATTATCGATCTATTCGTGTCGAAAATATTTGACTTCAAGTTAACTTTAAGTTGTAAGCTGATTTGAGATAGGGGGATTAACAATGCAAACTATTGATCAACAAAAGCTTACAGGAGAACGTGCACTATTTAAGAGCAAGAATCTTTTGATTAAAAATTCTACTTTTGCGGAAGGTGAATCACCGCTGAAGGAAAGTAATGATATTACCATCCACAACAGTTTTTTTAAATGGAAGTATCCGCTATGGTATTGCCAGAACATTAGTCTAAAGAACACAACTCTTCAGGAAATGGCACGCTCAGGAATCTGGTACAGCCATCATGTTTATATGAATGATAGTGTCATTGAAGCACCCAAGACATTTCGCCGGGCAAGTGATATCTGTCTGAATCATGTGGATATGCCTAATGCAGAGGAGACACTATGGAACTGTAAAGATATTGAATTAGTACATGTAACTGCAAGAGGAGATTATTTTGGGATGAACAGTGAAAATGTCAGAGTTGATGATTTAACTTTGGCAGGAAACTATGCTTTCGATGGCGCGAAAAACATAGAAATCCGGAATTCGAGGCTACTTTCAAAAGATGCATTCTGGAACTGTGAAAATGTCACGGTATATGATTCGTTGATCACCGGAGAATATTTAGGCTGGAATTCCAAAAACATTACGTTTATTAACTGTACCATTGAGAGTAATCAAGGGATGTGTTACATGGAGAACGTGGTAATTGAGGATGGGAATATAATCAATACGGATTTAGCCTTTGAATATTCCACCATTAATGTGACAACAACTACAATGATTGACAGTGTCAAAAATCCACTCTCCGGAAGCATTAAAGCGAAAGGGATTGGTGAATTAATACTGGACGATGAAGAAGTGGTCACTTCAAATACTGTATATGGGCTGAACGATCAAATGAATATAACCTAGGAGGAACAATGGAATTAAGAGTACTTCGCTATTTTCTGACTGTAGCCCGTGTGGAAAATATTACGCATGCGGCTACCATCCTGCATGTGACACAGCCTACGTTAAGCAGGCAGCTGGCTGATCTGGAAAAAGACTTAGGAACTCAATTGTTTATACGCGGAAAAAGTAAGATAACATTAACCGATGCGGGGATGCTTTTGCGTCAGAGAGCAGAAGAAATCCTTATCCTTGCGGATAAAACAGAGAGAGAGTTCAAAGATCAGAACAATTTGGTTGGAGGAACAATATCCATTGGAAGTGTTGAATCATTAACATCAAATGTTATATTTGAGTTGTTAAAAGCGTTTAATATTGAATATCCGCAGGTTACTTATCATATTTTCAGCGGGACAGGCGATGACATAAAGGAAAAAATAGATAAGGGATTACTTGAGGTTGGCGTTTTGTTAGAACCTATTCACATTGAAAAATATAATTTTATCAGACTGCCGCAAAAGGAACGCTGGGGAATTCTCACAAGAACCTCATCAACACTTGCACAGAAGGAATATGTAACATCCAAAGACCTAGCTGGAGTTCCCTTGCTTATCCCCAGCCGATCGGTATTACAAAATGAAATTGCCAGTTGGTTTGCCGATGAGCATTCACAGTTACGCTTGGTAGCTACTTATAACTTAATATCCAATGTGATTAATCTCGTGGAGCAGGGAATGGGAACGGCAATTTGTATTGAGGGTGCTTTAGCAATGAAGCATTCTGATGATTTATGCTTTAGGCCCTTTTATCCTGAACTTCAATTCGGGTGTGTAATCGTCTGGAAAAAACATAAAATTTTCAGTCAGACTGCGACCAGGTTTTTACAGTATATTAAACATGCCTTACAGGCATAATAAAGAATGAAATATAGGCATTGGCTATAGCTGTTTATATAGTGATATTTTAAAGGTGTAATGTGAATGAAGCCTTTACTTATCACTTATAAATAGCTTTTATTTTTGTAAAGCGCTTCCCTATTCATTCATATTATGCAGCATTTATTAAGAGGGGGCATTATTGTATGAGCCAGAAATATGAAAAATTAGCTCAAGAAATTGTAGAGAAAGTTGGCGGCAGGGAAAATATATCTACATTAACTCATTGCATGACCAGACTTAGATTTGCATTGAATGATAATAATAAGGCAGATCAAAAAGCGATTAAAGCGTTAGATGGTGTAATTGATGCTATCGAGAGCGGTGGACAGTTTCAGGTGGTCATTGGAACACATGTTGAAGACGTATACACTGAGGTCATCAAGCATTTCCATCCTGCGGAAAATTCAAATGATAAAACGGCCGATGCGAGAAAAGTAAGTGTTTTTGGCAAATTGATCGATTTCGTTTCCGGGACATTTAGTCCAATCGTTCCTGCTATTGCAGGCGCTGGTATGATAAAAGCATTGTTGGCTCTTCTCATTTTGTTTGGTTGGCTTTCCAAGGAGTCCCAAACCTACTATGTAGTCAATTTTATGTCGGACGCCATTTTTTTCTTCTTACCCTTTTTATTATCCTATTCAGCTGCCAACAAATTAAAATGCAGCCCCGTTCTGGCACTGGTTTTGGCTGGTATATTGCTCCATCCGAATTTATCCCAATTGCGGACAGACGGGAATGAAGTTAGCGTTTTCGGAATTCCGTTGACACTGGTTTCTTACAGTTCCTCAGTTGTTCCCATTCTCTTGACGATTTGGGCACAATCCTATATTGAACCCATATTCAAAAAAATCATTCCAAACGCTGTGAAAATTATTTTTGTTCCGATGTTTACAATTTTGGTGGTAGGACTCATCAGCTTAACTGTATTAGGACCGTTAGGATCATTTTTCGGAACTTATTTAGCCATGGGATTTGATTTCCTGGGTTCACATGGATCTTGGCTGATTATTTTTTTAATCGCAACCTTCTGGCCTATTCTTGTTATGTTTGGGCTGCATCATAATATCGTCCCATTATCACTGACTCAAATCACTACATTGGGATACGAAAATATAATCGGTCCGGGAGCATTAGTATCCAATATTTCTCAGGGTGTTGCTGCTTTAGTTGTCGGATGGAGAACGAAAGACTCAGCAAGTAAACAAATTGCCAATTCCAGCGGAATTACAGGCCTGATGGGAATTACGGAAGCTGCGCTTTACGGTGTTAATTTACCTAAAAAGTATCCCCTTATTGCTGCTATGATTGGTGCTGCCAGTGGTGGACTTTACGCAGGGCTGATGAATGTTTCGCGTTATGCGACAGGTGCTTCAGGAATTCCGGCTATTCCACTATACATCGGAGATAATATCTGGAATCTATATAATATATTGATTGCATTAGTAATTACAGCTGTTGTAACAGCGGTTATTACCTACTTCTTAAGTCTGAAATATGAAAAAGATTTGATCATCCAAGCAACTATTATCAGTGAGGACGAAATGACTACAATTAAAGACTCTGTGGTTATGAGCCCGATTAAAGGGGCCATAATCCCACTGCAGGACATACAAGATGCTGCATTTGCTTCTGAAGCAATGGGAAAGGGAATTGCCATTGAACCAGGTGAAGGAAAAGTGATTGCTCCTTTTAATGGGGTTGTCGTTACACTGTTTCCTAAGAAACATGCAATGGGTTTATTATCTGATGACGGTGTCGAAATCCTTATCCATGTTGGATTGAACACGGTTAAGCTTAATGGAAAATATTTTGAAGCCTTCGTTGAAGAGGGCCAGAGAATTACTAAAGGACAGACGCTGCTGACCTTTGATCTGGAAAAAATCAAACAGGAAGGTTATATCACTCAGACTCCTGTTATTGTAACAAACACCTATCTTTATTCTGACGTGATCACAGATAGCAGTTATAGAAATATTGATTTTAACGATGAGCTGCTGCTTGTAAAAGCATAACAATATTTAATATTTTAAGCATAGGAGTGTATATAAATGGTCTTAAGAAAAGATTTTCTGTGGGGTGGAGCTACAGCTGCGAACCAATGTGAAGGCGGATACGCAGAAGGAAATAAAGGGCTGTCTACGGTCGATGTAATTCCAGCGGGGAAGGATCGGGTTCCTGTTATGAAAGGCAAGGTCAGAATGCTCGAATGTGACGAAGAACATTTTTATCCAAGCCATGAAGCCATTGATTTCTATCATCGCTATAAAGAAGACATCGCATTATTAGCGGAAATGGGTTTTAAGTGCTTCCGTTTATCCTTGGCATGGACACGGATCTACCCTAATGGAGATGACGGGCTTCCGAATGAAGAGGGGTTGAAATTCTACGAACGTGTTTTTGATGAATGTTTAAAATATGGCATTGAGCCCTTAGTAACGATTACTCATTTTGATGTACCTATCCATTTGGTGAAAACAATCGGCTCCTGGAGAAGCCGCAAAATGGTTGATTATTATGAGAGACTATGTGAAACCATCTTCACCCGGTATAAAGATAAAGTGAAGTATTGGCTAACCTTTAATGAAATCAACATGTTACTGCATTTGCCTTTTGGAAGCTCTGGCTTAGTGTTTGAGGTAGGCGAAAATGAAGAGGCTGTGAAGTATCAGGCAGCACATCATCAATTGGTCGCAAGTGCGAAAGCAACTGAAATTGCGCGCAGAATCAATCCCGGATTTAAGATTGGATGTATGTTAGCGGGTGCCAGCACTTATCCGTATACTTGTGCACCAGATGACGTATGGAAAGCAATGACAAGAGACCGGGAGCATTACTTCTTCGTTGATGTGCAATCCCGCGGGGAATATCCAAGCTATGCCAAGAAAATGTTTGAACGAATGAATATTCACTTAGAGATGGAAGACGGGGATGAGGAATGCTTAAGAAATAATACCGTTGACTTTATTTCGTTCAGCTACTATGGTTCACGTTTAACCAGTGCAGACCCGGAAGTAAATACACAAACAGCGGCTAATCTGTTTCCGACACTGCGCAACCCACATTTAAGAACAAGTGAATGGGGATGGCAGATTGATCCGCTTGGACTAAGAATTACATTGAACGCCTTATATGACCGCTATCAAAAGCCGTTATTCATTGTCGAAAATGGATTGGGAGCGTTAGATGCACCTGACGGGATTGGATATATCGCTGATGATTACAGAATCGGGTACCTGCGTGAACATATCCAAGCCTTTATAACAGCAGTAGAAGAGGATGGGGTTGATTTGCTGGGGTATACAACTTGGGGTTGTATTGATTTAGTAAGTTCCAGTTCTGGAGAGATGAGTAAGAGATACGGTTTCATTTATGTGGATAAAGATGATTACGGAAACGGCACATTGAAACGCAGCAAGAAAAAATCCTTTGAGTGGTACAAAAAAGTAATTAGCAGTAATGGTAAACAACTTTGACTAGCAATTACTGAAGAAGCAATACGCGTGGAGTCATGGACTCGATGCGTTATTGCTATATAAATGATCGTATTATCTTCCTTGACTTAAAGTGAACTTTAAGTGATAAGGTTAGAAACAAAATGACATTGAGGTGAATGAGATGAATATTACCCAGGTCGCTAAGCTGTTTGATCTTTCAGCAGCAACCTTAAGATACTACGAGAGCATAGGCTTGTTTCCACCGATAAATCGGAATAAAAGTGGAGTGCGCGACTACAACGAAGAAGACATTAAATGGATTGATTTTGTAAAATGTATGCGGGAATCAGGTTTGACAATAGAGGCATTAATTGAGTATAAGTCTTTATTCGCTACAGGAGATCATTCGTTAGAAGCACGCCAAAAAATTTTGGTCGATGAAAGGGAGAAGCTCATAGAGAAGCGGGATGAAATCGATAAATCAATCAGCAGATTGGCCGGGAAAATTAAGGACTATGACGGAAAATTGCTTGAACGGGAGAACAAGCTCAAAGGCACGCTCGTAACAGAAGCAAAGCATGAATAAATCAGAAACCCGGCTGCTAAAAGGAGTGAAATAACTATTAAATCTAAGGAAAAACTAAAAACATACTCCTTGCTGTCAGTTGCGTTATTAATTTCTTCAGGACCGGTAATCGCCGCTAATATTCCGGCGATAGCGCAGGATTTTCCTGCTATTTCTCTGACACAGGTAGGGTTACTGACTACAATACCTTCCCTGTTTGTCATTTTTGGTGTTCTAATCGGGAATCGGCTGGAACTGTGGATCGGAAAGAAGAGAACCATTTTAACAGGGTTAGGATTCGTATTCATTGCAGGGACATTCCCGGCATTGAAGCACGATATTTTTTCATTGTTATTCGTTTCCCGCTGTTTGTTTGGTCTGGGTATAGGTTTATTTAACCGGTTAATCATTCAGATGATCAGCGACATATACCAGAATAATCCTGGAAAACAGGCATCTTTAATTGGACTCGAGAGTGCCTTTGAAGGATTGGGAGGTATCGGTCTGACGCTATTCGTGGGCCAATTATTAAAAATTAACTGGTACACATCATTTTATGTTTATGCATTGGCACTTCCCATTTTTGCAGCATTCCTTTTCTTTGTTCCGGCTGATAAAAAGGAGCTAGAGAAAAGCAGGGCGGAGCAACAAACAAAGACCTCAGACCATCCAAGTAATAGAAGACCTTTACGAGTGATGATTGGCTTTGGCATTTTATTGTTTGTAATTGTAACTATTTTTATCAACTACAATATCCAGATTACTCCTTTGATTATGGAGAGAAATATTGGGAACGCGACGAATGGCAGCAATATGATTGCCTTTATAGGTTTAGGAGCCTTTATTGCCGGCTTCTCTTTTGGCAAATTATATAAATATCTCGGGAACTATATTGTACCTTTAGCCATCCTTTTACTTGGAGTATCCATGTTTGTAACGACGATCTCACAGAGTGTTTTTCTTACTACATTTTGTTCAATGGTTATCGGTTTTTCATTTCGGTGTATCATGCCTTATTTGCTGCATACATTTACGCAGCAAATTGCGAAAATGGCAAAATTGGGCACTACGATCGTGTTGGTCGCTTATAACTTAGGAGCCACACTTTCACCTTATGAAGGGACATTGATTAGACAACTATTTTATATCCCTAGTATACAATCATTGGTTTCCACTAATGCAGTTATTCTCTTATTGATTGCCATAACTGGTTTTGGTGTAGCTTACGTAAATCAAAAAAGAAAAGTGTTCAAAGAATTCGTCTAACGAAGCAGCTCGTTAATCTGGGGAAAGCGGTGAAGCATACAGTGTTTGACTTTGATAAAATGACTAATCGTTTGGGCACGAACTCTTATAAATGGGATATTAATTCCAACGAGCTTGCGCTGTGGGTGGCAGACATGGATTTCGAGATATCTCCAGTGATCGTAGAGGCTCTGCAGAAGAGATTAGACCATAAGATCTTGGGTTACACCATGGTACCTGATACGTACTATAATGCGGTTGCAGAGTGGTGGAGAAGGAGGCATCAATTTCAGATACAACAGGAATGGATTATGTTCTGTACTGGTGTCGTCCCGGCGATTTCCTCCATTGTGCGTAAAATGACCAAAGTTAATGAGAAAGTGCTGGTGCTGGCTCCAGTCTATAATATCTTTTATAACTCGATCGTGAATAATCAGCGAAAAGTTCTTACGAGCGAACTGGTCTATAAGGATCAAAGGTATTCCATCGACTTCACCGATCTTGAAGAGAAACTAGCCGACCCTGAAACAACACTTCTGATTTTCTGCAACCCGCATAATCCAGTAGGCAAAGTGTGGGACAAACAAACACTTGAGACAATCGGCAACCTTTGTATTAAACATCATGTCCTGATCCTTTCTGATGAAATTCATTGTGATTTAACGCATCCTGGCTACCGTTATACTCCCTTTGCTTCAGTATCCGAAGAGATAGCCCTGAATAGTATCACGTGTGTGGCTCCAACCAAAACATTTAATCTGGCAGGACTCCAAACGTCATCTATTATCGTACCTAATCCGAAGCTGCGGGCGCTTGTGAATCGTGGCATCAATACCGATGAAGTGGCCGAACCCAATGCTTTTGCAATTGAAGGAGCCATTTCTGCTTTTACAGAAGGGGAACCTTGGCTTGACGCATTGCTGGAATATTTAATGGGCAATAAGCAATGGATTGAATATTTTATTGCAACAGAGCTTCCAGAGCTTAAAGTCATTCATTCTGAGGCTACCTACCTGGCGTGGATTGATTGCACAGCTGTAACTAATGATTCGAAAGCTTTAGGTGAATTTATAAGAAGAGAAACCGGGTTGTATATTTCTGAAGGAGCCATTTTTGGCGGGAATGGACAAGGGTTCATTAGAATGAACTACGCCTGTCCCAAAACGCGTCTGGAAGATGGCTTGCAGCGTTTGAAGCGGGGGATTGAGATTTTTCACAAAGCTAAAAAAGGCTGAACTGCTAATGTCCACTAAAAAAGGACGCTAAGCCTGCCTATAATAACGATCCGTCTTCAGCATGCCCCCGTTGATTTTGGAGCGGTGGGGAATCCCTGCGGCCGGGAAGCCCCGTGTTGTTATTCACCCCCCAGGGTGATTTTGTTCCTGTTAGAGATTTACAAGTTTTTATAATGCTTGACGTCCCCATGCAGTATAATCTCAGCAACATCATCCGTGATATCGATCCTTGAAAGGCTAGTTGGAAGGATTTCGGGCGATTTCCATAGCTGCTTCATTTCGCTTCCGGCAAAATGAGCCATCAGCATTTTGACTACAATGGTATGCGTAACAATGAGCACCGATTTCCCGGGGTGTTTCTGCACAATTTCATTTAAGAATCCAATGGCTCTGTCATGCACCTGCGTATACGTTTCGCTGTCAGTTATTGCAAACTTCTCGGGGTCGTTCCAAAAAAGATTCCATTGCTCAGGAAACTGGGCTTCCACGTCAGCGTGAACGCGTCCTTCCCAGATCCCAAACCCCATTTCCATCAGCGCTTCGGAAGTTTCCAATGGGATATTCCTGTCCCCGCAAATTAATTCTGCCGTTCGTATAGCCCGGGGACTCGGGCTCGTGTAGACAATGTCTAAAGGGACAGCATCCAAGGCGGTTTTTAAGCTTTTTGCCTGACGGACTCCGCGTTCTGTTAAGGGGGAATCTTCAAAACCCTGCATGCGGTGCACAACGTTCCATTCCGTTTCACCGTGTCGCGTTAAATACAGTTTTATACTCATAAAAATGGCCTCCATCAATATTGGCTGTTAACATCATTATGTATGAATTCGGAAAAGTCATCAACAAAATCAGGAGCTGGATAAGGAATCAGCCCGCTTTCAAGTTGTTGGATACGAATACTTATACTTGTCTGGACCTATTCCAATTTTACACGATATCTTGGAGGGATTACAATTAATTAAAAAGGGGAATCCCAAGCTAGGTCTTAGGTTAGCCAACGGCCAATCCGCTGCGGAAATCGTCAGGAGAAACGGTTCTGATTCGAACATACGTATTCGCAAATGAGGAAATAGGAGGGTTTAACTTGACGGAGTATCATTATTTAGAGGTAGAAGGCTTAAATGTTTTTTACCGGGAGGCTGGTGATCCCGGCAAACCGGTAATTTTATTGCTCCATGGTTTTCCCACTTCAAGTCACATGTTCCGGGATTTAATACCGGTTTTAGCAGAAGGCTATCACGTAATTGCTCCTGATTATCCGGGATTCGGGCAAACAACATCACCTGATAGAAGCTCATTTAGTTATACATTTGACCATCTGACTGAAATTATTGCAGCCTTTATTGAACGGCTGGGACTTACTAAGTATGCCCTGTATGTCTTTGATTATGGGGCGCCTATTGGCTTTCGTTTAGCCATGAACCACCCAGATGATGTTACGGCGATAATTAGCCAGAATGGTAATATATACGAGGAGGGTTTAGGTAAGAAGTGGGCTGCGCGGGCAGAATATTGGCGTAATCCAACACCTCAAAAAAGAGAAAGTTATCGGAGCGCATTTGAAGCTGATACGATTAAGAGTCAATATCTTGATGGAACACAAGCTAATCGGGTTTCTCCTGATGGTTATAATCTGGATATTGCATATATGTCCCGGTCTGAAAATGATGAAAAACAATTAGATTTAATTTTTGATTACCAGAATAATATCAAGATGTATCCACTCTTTCAGCAGTATCTTCGCGAATATCAACCGCCAGTTTTGGCAGCTTGGGGTAAAAACGATGTTTCATTTATTCCTGAGGGGGCTAACGCCTTTAAAAAAGATGTGCCTGATGCCGAGATTCATCTGTTAGATACCGGCCATTTTGCATTGGAAACACATGCGAATGAAATAGGGGAACTTATTGGGGCTTTCTTAAAGAAATATGATATCTTGTGAGATAAATGGACTTGGTCACATAAAACTTCTAGTACAAGCAATCCAGAACCAATTGCTTGTACTAGAAGCCTGGATACGCTGCCGCTCGTTAGTTGCAAAGCTGTGGTGGGGACAGAGCAGATTCCTTCACGGGCAAACGGATGTGGACACAATACATATCTCCGGTTCGTGTGACGGCCAGGGTCCCCTTGTGGTTTTTGATAATTTTCTCACATGTTTTCATGCCGATGCCTGTGCCGCTTACCCTTTCCAGGTTAGGGCTGATATGATTTTGAATATCCAGCCATAACCATTGATTGGCAAGAGAGCATTTAATAATTACGGGTTTCGATGTTTCCGCATATTTTGTAATGTTGGAAAAGAGATTATCAAACACTCTGCGCACGGCAAGCAAATTGATGTCGATCTGAAAGGGGGCGCTGCAGGGAAGATACTCAAATTGAATCCCGTGATTTTGCAGTCCCAGCAGCTGCTCATCCATTAGCTGATCAATCAATGGCATTCCGTCGAAGGTGTCCAGCGCCAAATCTTCCTCTTCGGTATTAAACACTGTAAAATACTCAAACAATTGGTCTGACAGCGTTTTGATTTGATAGGCTTTTTCGCGGCTGTTGTGAATATACTTGTTCAGGTTGTCTTCGGTGCCATATTTTTGGTACGCAATGATATCCAGATAACCTACAAGCGCTGTGAGCGGTGTTCTCAGATCATGTGACATCGCCGTAACCAGTTCACTGTTGGCCAACCTCGCCCGGTCTTCACTGTTCAGTCTTTCCATAAAGGATTTTCTCATTTCATTGATGCTTTGAGCCAGTGAAGATAGCTCATCATCGCCGCTGACTGTAATGGGGTAATCCAGATTGCCCCCCTCCAGTATTTTGATTTCATTTTCCAGTACTCCGATATAAGAAGTTTTCCGGTTGATAAAGAACAACATGATGCAGATAAAGCAGATAAAGGAGAGGGCGAGGGTTACATAGCTAATGATAGAAAAATACTTGTATTCAAAAAAGCATTCCATATATAGCTGGACGTTGGTGTCGGCAAAAGCGACAGGCACAAGCGGAATCCCTTTGAGAACCGGGTTTATTATGTAATTCTCGTCTCCGGCAGCAGCCTCTTCACGATCCGAGCTGTATACCAGGTTATGATCTTTGAAAAGAAAGACCGATACATATTCCATTTTGCCCACCCATTTGGTTAGCTGCTCATGATCGCTCAAGGCCAGCCTGTTATCGGACACATATTCCTTGAATTCGGCAATGGCTTGATTTTTTTGATTCTCCATGAAGGTGCTTTTATTGAAATAGTCCCCCATAAGGTCCTCCGCAGTGAATTGCAGCAACAGAAAGATGCCTGCAGAGACTATGAACGAGAACAACAGAGATAGAATTAATTTGTTCCTCAGCTTGCCGGATACGGGCTTCCTAATCAATGCGATACCCCTTCCCCCAGACGGTTTTGATATACTCTGGGTTCTGCGGATCGGCCTCCAATTTGCTTCTCAGATTGCGGATATGCACCATGACCGTATTGTTGCAGCTATAGAAATAAGGCTCGTTCCACACGCTCTCATATAGATTTTGTGCAGAAAATATTTTCTTCCGGTTCTGTGCCAGCAGCAGCAGAATTTGATATTCAATTTCGGTCAGCGTAAGCTCTTGCTGGGCCATAGCCACCTCATTGGAGGCGGTATTGATGGTCAAATCATGAATGCGGATGCTGCCTGGAGAAGTCACGCTGTCTTTTCCTTTATAGACGTAATATCTTCTCAGCAGCGCCTTTACCCTGGAGACCAGCTCAGTATAGGAAAAGGGTTTGGAGAGGTAGTCGTCGCTTCCCGCAGAGAAGGCCATGTATTTATCGGAGTCTTGCGTTTTTGCTGTTAAAAATAATATAGGAGCGCTTGATTTCTCGCGGATCTCCACACATGCCTTAAATCCGGATTTTCCAGGCATCATAATATCAAGGATGAATAAATCTATCGTTTCATCGACCTTATGGACCGCATCATCTCCGTCTACCGCTTCGATTACATTGTAGCCCTCGCTTTTTAATAACACACGGACAATCTCCCGGATCTCATCGTTGTCATCTGCGATCAGAATATTCGTTGTATGGTTCATTGATCTTCCTCCGTTCGCTCTCAGTATATAATTCAATATTGATTTAATCTAGCGGATAGAGAGGACTTAAGAATTCTTAAGATTCTCTTTAGGTCATCCTTAAGAACCTCCCCGTATACTGCGAACTACAATACGTAAGAAAGGATCATCTACTTATGGCCCCATCCAGAAAAATCTTTATCGGCAGAATATCCTTGTTAATATTGGCGGGTTTGGCAGTTGCTCTAATGCTGAAATATCTGCCGGATATCCTTGAATTGACCGCGTCCTTCGATGAATTCCGCAAGTATGTCCTCTCAAGCGGCAAATGGGGACCGGTGATATTAAGCCTGTTCCAAATTCTCCAAACCGTAATTGCCCCGATTCCGGGGGAGGTCGTGCAAATTGCCGGAGGCTACATTTATGGCGTCACACTGGGAACAGTTTATGTAACGGCCGGGATGCTGTTAGGCTCAGCGATTGCCTTTTATTTCACCAGATTTATGGGAGGCTTCCTGGTTGGAAGATTAATCGAAAAGAAAAAGCTTAAGTGGATGACAGATATGATGGAGAGAAAGAATTTTTCGGTATTTTTGTTTATTTTCTTCCTGATTCCCGGGCTGCCCAAGGATTTATTGGTGTATATTGCAGGGCTGACGCCGATGAAGCCGCTCAGGTTCTTCGGAATACTGCTTGCGGGAAGATTGCCTTGGCTGATCGCATCTGTAGCGGTCGGGTCCAACATTTATCAGAAAAACTATACCTCCACCATCATCCTTTCCGTGCTGGCTTTGCTGGCTTTCGTATTGGGATTTATTTATAAGGATAAGCTGATTCACAAATTCGGGGCCGGCAAGAGCGCCGGCCGTTCATAATTTATTGCTGAAGGCGGAGAGAAGTATGCTTAAAAAGTCTATACCCAATGTGCTTACGTTCCTGAATTTATCGTTTGGGGTTCTGGCCATACTTGAGATTATCAATGAGAACTACTTTATCAGCGGGGTGTTTCTAATTCTTGCGGCGGCAGTGGATAGATATGACGGGAGAATCGCCCGTTTCTTGAACGTATCCAGCACACTCGGCAAAGCACTGGATTCCCTGGCGGATCTGATCTCATTCGGAGTTGCGCCGGCGCTGTTAATCTTCTGCAAGTATAATTTTCTGAACCTGGGCTATATCAAAGGGATTGGCATCTGCGTGTTATTGTTGTATGTCATCAGCGGCTCTTATCGCTTGGCCAAATATAACATCAGTCATTTCGACAATGTATTTATAGGCGTGCCCATTACCGTCGCGGGTTTTATTCTCGCCGCGTATTCATTGGCTGCCCCTATCAATAGTGCTTTTACAATGGGTTCTGTTGTGCTGTTGCTGTTCCTTGCCTACCTCATGGTCTCCAAATTTAAATTCAACAAAAAATAAACCAACATGATGAATATGCTGGTTTAGGAGGAATTCAATGAAAAATTACCATGCCTAGCCTTGTAGTTTTACACCACACCCTGCTTCGCTTTCCCGCACTTAAGATTGTAAGTCCGTCCATACGCCTTGCCATATCTGACGATCCGGTTAATCATGCTGCGGTCCTTCAGCTTGGTGAACGGACAGGGATCGGGGGCTGTATTGACTTCCAGAATCCATGGCTTCAGGTGCCGGTCCAGGGCAAGGTCCACGCCGATTTCCTGAAGGCCGGGATAGGCGGTGCTTAGCTGCCTGGCGGACTTCACGCCAATGTCATACATGGCTGCGATCAATGCTGTCCGCTTCTTCAGGCTGGTATAGGGTGTTAATAATACCTCAACCGGATAAATCGTTCCCCCTTGGCTGCCGTTGGTAACCACCTTGAGCGGATGCGCTACCCGTCCTGCCGCCCCTGTAGCTTCCCACTGGCCCTTGAGATTGCGCTGCACCATCACCCGGATATCGAAAGGACGGCCCTGGTGAACCAGGAGCCGGATTCCTTTTTGGACCAGATAGGACTTCCCTTGGGTTTCTCTATGGATTGCACGATATGCCGTGTCAAAATCAGAGAATTTGTGTATTTGCGTACCCGCCTGATAGCGGTAAGACATCCTAACCCTCGGGGTATGCTCCCCACTGTTTTTGCTTCTCAAGCTGCTGCCCGCTGTTTTTTCAACCCGCATCACCCCCTGCCCCAAAGACCCGCAGCATGGCTTAACGTACACCATCTGATATTTTTGCAGCATCTCCTGAAGTACGCTCTGATTCATTTTTTTGGTTACCGGGATATGCCTTCTTAACTCTTGGCTCCTGGCCAGCACCTTTGTTTTCGTCAGCTTGCTGGATATCCGCCGGATTTGCTCCTTCACTCTATCCCTCCGTCTCAATTAGTCTATATAGGCTATATTACGGTAACAAGTCAGCTTTGGATTGGGCGCCGCGCAATAAAAGAACACACCATAGGCGTTCTACATATGATTATTGCAGGTGATTATCTAATGAGGCTGCAGATGCGGCGGAGCAGGAGGCGGCTATGATGCTGCTGGACAAATTGCAGGATAAGGTGCATGAAGTGATCGGGTGTTTTCCTTGGTACAAGGGGCTGATCGGTGATGAGACAACGGATTATAAGCTGCAGCACCTCCCGCTAATGACGGCGGAAATTCTTGAAACCCATTATTATACAGCTTCCGGCGATCCTTCTCTAGCTGTATACAGGACGTCGGGCACAAGCTCAGGCCGCAGAAAGGCGATATTCTACTCAGAGGAAGACGAGAAGCACTATATCGATATCAAAACGGAGCTGTTTGGCGAGCTGATTGCAGGAAGCGGATGTACCAGAGCGATGGCGGACATGGGTACCGGACATGCAGCGGAGACGGCCCTAACCATTTTTGAGCGGCTGGGGCTGGAAAAGAGTGCAATCCCCTTTGAGCTGCCGGTCGAACAGCATATTGAACGGATTCGGGCCTTTAAGCCTGATCTGCTGTACACGATGCCCTCCATCCTTGACCATATCGTATATGCCGCCGATAATCCGCGTGCCTTTGGAATCCGTAAAATTATTCTGGTCGGGGAAATCGCCACACCCGAGTGGCAGCGGAATATGGCCCGCCTGTTCGGTCTTGATCCCAGCGACATCATCGATACGTATGGTTCTATTGAAATCGGCACGATCGCCTATTACTCCCATGATCTGGGCAGGTATATTTTTGCTGACGGCATTTATGCGGAAGGGATTGGAACGCAGGAGTTAGGCGGGGAATTGAGGCCATTGGGAACAGATGAACGAATCCTGGTCCTTACCTCTAATGTCCGCACGATGCTGCCGGCGATCCGGTTCGTTACTTATGACGTAGTAAGGGACTTCAGGCCTGTGACGGTTGGGGGAGTAGAGAAGCAGAGCTTTGGTTCTATCGTCAAACGGGTGGGCCGGGAGCTGAAGCACGGGGAAAAAATCAGCCTGTACGATATCGAACAGGTGGTATACCGTCATCTTGAAGATGCGATCATCCGGGTTAAAGTAAAGAATAATGCGCTGACCGTATCTGTCAAAAGCAAATCTGCAGATAACTCCATCATTCCGGTAATTCGGGACGAAATCAGAGAGTGCATTCCCGAAATCGGCATGATGATCAGGGGCCATCTGCTGAAGGAGATTGAGGTGATTCTGGCAGCCGGAGACGAGCCGCTGGAGAGCGGTCAGGTGAAGAACAAAAAGTTATATTACCAGCAGCAGAAGGACAGGGCAGGGGTGAACCTCAGCGGCGGCATTTTGGCGGCCATCGGAAATACGCCTGTAATCAGGCTGGGCAACTTGTTCCGGAACAGCGGTTTTGGGGTCTATGCGAAAATGGAGCTGCTGAACCCCGGGGGAAGCGCGAAGGACCGCCCGGCCCTGCGGATGATCCAGGAGGCTTGGAAGGCCGGGGAGATAGGGCCGGGAACTTCCATCATTGAATCCAGCTCGGGAAATATGGCGATCAGCCTGGCTATGATCTGCAAATATCTGGGGATGGGGTTTATTAGTGTAGTAGACCCTAGAACAACGGAGACAAATCTTCAAATCCTTAAGGCATTGGATGCCAAAATAGATGTTGTAGCCGATCCCGACCCTGACACAGGCGAGTTTTTGCCGGCACGGCTGAAACGTGTGCAGCAGCTCCTGGCAGAGCTGCCGGGCAGCTTCTGGCTGAATCAGTATGGTAATCCGAACAATTATTTGTCCCACTACCACACGACGATGAAAGAAATCGTAGCTGCACTTGACCGGGTAGATTATTTGTTTTGCAGCGTCAGTACATGCGGCACCATCCGCGGTCTTGCGGAATATGCAAGGGATCATGGCCTGAAGACCAAGATTGTGGCCGTTGACGCGGAAGGCAGCGCCATTTTCGGCGGAAATAAGGGACAGCGGCGCTTCCCGGGACTCGGTGCCGGAATCGTGCCTCCCTTGTGCAGAAGTGATCTGATTGACCGTGTCGTGCATGTCCCGGACTCCGAGATCGTTGCAGGCTGCCGGGCACTCGCACAGGATGAATCGATCCTGGCCGGCGCATCCTCAGGGGGAATTATTGCCGCAGTGAAGCATATGGAGCAGGAAGTGGCTCCGGGATCTGTCTGCGCGGTGATTGTGCATGACAAGGGAGAACGTTACCTCGATACCGTGTACTCGGATTCATGGGTGCAGAACCAGTTCGGCCATAGCTTCGCGGCTGAAAGCGGCGATCTTTTTGATAGATAAGAAAGATTAGTTCATCACACTGGTAAAGGAGGAGCAGCATGCTGTACTTAAACGACCGGGATCTCCGGGCCGTTGGGCTGGATTGGCCTGCCTTGGTGGACTCCGTAGAATCTGCGGTGCGCATTCTTGATTCCGGTGATTACGCACAGCCGGTAAAGCCCTACTTAAGGTATAACAATCCTAACAACCGTATTATCGCAATGCCCGCTTACGTAGGGGGAGAGGTGAGCGCGGCGGGAATCAAGTGGATTTCCAGCTTCCCGGATAATATTAAGTCCGGTCTTCCCCGCGCCCATAGCATCATCGTATTGAATGACCCCCTTACAGGCCAGCCCTCAGCAATCCTGAATTCGCCGGTCCCCAGCATCGTCAGGACAGCTTCCATCAGCGGGCTGATGATCCGCCACTGGCTGCAGGCGCGCCCGCTAGAGCGGATTCATCTCGGCATTGTCGGCTGGGGACCGGTCGGACAGTATCATTATCAAATGGCTATGGCTCTGTACGGCCAGCGGATTGAAAGTATCCGGATCTATGATATCCGGGGAGCGGATTTGGCAGAAATCCCGCCTCTATATAGAGACAGGACGGAAGCGGCCGCCACATGGGCAGATGTCTATTTGCATTCCAATATCTTGATCACATGTACTGTATCCAACCACCGGTATATCGATCTCCCTCCAGCCCAGGGCAGCCTTCTGCTGAATGTTTCACTGCGGGATTACAAGCCGGAGGCGTTAGCTGCGGTGACAGCCGTTATCGTCGACGACTGGGATGAGGTCTGCCGGGAGAATACGGACATTGAGCGGCTCCATCTGGAACGGGGGCTGACCCGCGGCGGCACAGGAAGGATTACCGATGTCGTCGTCCGGCGCTGCCTGGCCGGTTTCGCTGAAGATGAGCCGGTCTTTTTCTGCCCGATGGGCATGGCCGTTTTCGATATTGCTACAGCGGTATATTACGTGAAGCAGGCAAGGGAGAAAGGGCTGGGGACCGTGCTTAAGTAAGGCAAAGTTTACGGGAACCAGGCGTGGTGCAGAGTGCAGGAGCAAGCGGGTCCATCTGTAATGTGTGCTCTAAGCACGCCAAATGGGCTAATATCCTGCACGGTGTACAATAATGTGCGCTCTAAGCTCCTTCCGGGCTGCCGGTGAGGGGCAACGCTCAAGAATTGTAGATCCGCCGGTCATCCTCTTCAGCGAGAGTCCTGATCTCTATCAGCTTCAGGGCAGTAAAAGCCCTAATCCCATGCCTGTCTCCCCTGGCGATTGTAAAGATTCCGCCTGTCCTTACTGCAGCGGACTGCCCGTTCAGCACGATTTCTCCCTGACCGGACAGAATTACCCAGCTCTTGGCGGAATGCTGACATTGTAATTCAGGCAGGTCATGGCCTGGCAGCAGGGATAAGGCAAGGGTCAGGATAAGCTCCGGTCCGCTGACGGTCCGGTCGAGGACAGTATAGCTTCCCCATCCGGTTTCACCATACCTCGGTTCCTCTGCCGCATTTTGCAGGATTTCTTTAATGGCATTCGCCTCCCCTTTGCCGGCAATCAGGATGCCCTCGGGACTTCCTGCGGCGACGATGCCGGATACCCCGATCACATGCAGCGGAATCCCCAGGCCGTTAACAATATGAGTGTCCCGGGAGCTGCCCCAAATCCCGCCTTCACCAATTACCGGATCGGTCAGACGGGCGGTCAGTGCGTCCCAGCTGCCCAAATCGCGCCATTCTCCTTCATGCCTCAGCACGACAGCTTTCCGGCTGCGCTCCGCCACTTCCTGGTCGAAGCTGCGGACCGGGAATTCGGGGTACAGACCTGTAAATGCAGTGAGTTCAGCAGGCAGACCCATGTGCTGCAAATGCGACAGCATGAAGCTTAGGCGAAAAGCAAAAATGCCGCAGTTCCATAATGCCTGCTGCTGTATAAGCTCCTCAGCCCTGGCGCTGTCCGGCTTTTCCTGAAATGACAGAACGGGGGCATACGCTCCCGATCCGGCGTTCCCCGGAATGATATAGCCGTACTGATCCGAAGGATGGGTGGGCCTTGTCCCAAGCAGGACAAGCTCGGCCTGGGAATCCGCCAATATGTCCGGGAACTGGCGAAAACAATCGAAGAAGGCATCATCCGTGTACATATCGGCTGGAGCGACACATAACGTGTCTTCCGGTTTGGCTTTTCCTGTGGAATGCAAATAGAGCGCCCCGAGCGCAGCTGCTGTGAACGTGCCCCGCTTGCCGGGCTCCCCAATCACCGGATACCGGTTCCGGGTGTGCCGCCGCGTCAGGGCCATCTGATCCTCATGTGCGACGAACAATGCCGTTGAACCAAGACCGGCATGATCTAACTGGCGGCATACCCGCCCGATCATGGACTCTTTGCCTCCATCCGGTGCGGGAAGCAGCTCCAGAAACATTTTGGAACGGATGCGGCCCGACAGCGGCCACAGCCGCTGGCCGGAACCGCCGCATAGAAGAATGGTATGCACAGCTGTCTGCCTCCTTAGTGCCTGGCTGGAGTGGAGTATCCCTTACGCTGGTGGAAGGAAAGGGAACGGAACGTGCGGGCAAGCCGCAGAGTCTGCGCTTTTCCCAGAGACGCAAATGAGCTTTTCAGCGATTTATTGTTGGCATTCCTCAAGATTACAGAGGTGCTGTCTCCGCTGTACACATAATTGGCGTAGGTTTCGTACTCAGAGAAGCCGAACTGCTTCTTCTTGTCGATACTGCGGATAATGGCGGCGTGCCAGGACATGCCGTGCCGGTCTTCGATTTTTCGTTTTAATCCGGCCAGCTTTGCCTTCTCAAACAGCATGTAATGGGTGACAAATGATCGGGGAGAGGGCGCCCGGGTACCCATCAGCTTCCGGTAGGTGCGGAAATATTCCGGCTGGCTCCAGCTGCGGCAGTAGAAAATGCTCTTGTTCCCGGAACGGAACCGGTGGGGACGGATCAGCACGGTATCGGCATCTATCACCAGAAAAAAGCTCTCCCGGCAGATATGATCCCCGTTCATCTTCAGCAGCTGCTGATACAGCCAGCCCGACCGGTTCCAGCGGGTGGAGGAATAATGGATGTCCTTTTTGGTAAACGGCAGAACACGGGTCTCGTCGACAAAGATACAGCTTTTCCGGGTACACAGAGATCTGATTCTGCTGCTGTTCGGTGAGACAATGTAAATATTGCTGATCGGATGGCGGACATAGCGGCGAAGACTGTCTATCACATAAGGGAGGGTTGCCAGATCTTTTTCAATGGCCGGGATCAGGACATCGATGGCCGGTCCACTGTTCGTTAAGCCTGATATTGCTGACATAGCTTCATCTCCGGACACATATTGACACTTGGGGCGTCTGCAACTAATGTATGCCGCTGTAACCGTTCAGGACCGGGCAAGGGCCGCCGTAAAGTTAATCTTCCCGCACGGGATAGATGCTTAATTCAGCGGGGGCTGCTTCTGCATAGGATACAGTGACGTTGCAAATCAGGGAGGGATCAATGCCCTTACCGGATAGGAGAGTGCAGGTGTGAAAGCAAACACAGGGAACTTGGTACAGAGCAAATGGCTGAAGACAAAGCTGCTGCTGCGCAGCAATGCGGTCAGACCCTTTATCCCGGATACCCGGAAATTCTCCAGACGCAATCTGGAGCAGATGATTCACAGCTATGGAATGATCTATGTCAAGCCGGAACGGGGAACCTATGGCAATGGGGTCATACGGGCCGAGCGGGGGGAGCACAAGGGCTTCACATACCAGTATGAGGAAACGGTCCGCCATTTTGACACCTTTGAAGCCTTTCACAAAAGCCTGGCCAAAAAAACAGGCAAACGAAGTTATCTGATTCAGAAAGGCATCCATCTGCTGAAGCATAACCGCCGCCGCTTTGATATCCGGGTGATGGTGCAGCTAAGCCCGAAGGGCGTCTGGGAAGCTACCGGAATCATCGGACGGCTGGGCCATCCGCGCAAAATAGTTACGAATTACCACAGCGGCGGCAGACCGATGGCGATTGAAACCCTGCTCTCGACCCATCTGACCCAGCATCAGCTTGCCCATCTGACCGGGGAATTGAGCCTGCTCGGCACCCGCATGGCAGCTCATATGCAGAAAACCTATCCCCGTATCCGGCAAATCGGCGTTGATGTCGGTCTGGACCGGTCGCTGACCCCTTGGGTGATTGAAGTGAATATGAAACCCGACCCCTATATCTTCAATCAGCTGAAGGATAAATCCATGTACAGGAAAGTTATGAAATACCGGCGTTATTGGATGGAAAAATAAAGTGGCCGCCCTGGATCAGGCTGCAGCTTGAAGTGGCTCTATAAGTGTTCCAGGTTATAACCCCACACTCCGTGGGGTTTTTTGGGCATGTGCATACCTCCGCAATGCCATGTTGTGGGGGATCTGTTCAGCATTTTTGTCGAAAAAAAACGAAAGTGGAGCTGATTGTGATGTACTTCAGCGAAAAGAATGCAAGAGCGATGTAGAGTTAAAAACATAAGTTATTAAAACTCCATATGTTTAGAACGATTATCTTGCGAATCTGGTGAGTATTGCCGATAACTATTAGGTATACATACAGAGGCTCAGTAACGGGATGGAGATTAGCGGATTAATGGGGGGAAATATTGTGGAATTATTGGATGAGATCATGCTGCTCCACAAAGGCGGAAAGCTTGAGACAACATTAAAAAATCCGATCCGGACAAAAGAAGACTTGTCCAAGGTATATACACCGGGTGTGGCGGAGGTCTGTCAGGCGATCGCACAGGATCAGGCGCAGGCCTATGAACTGACAACGAAGAAAAACACCGTAGCCGTGGTTTCCGATGGAACGGCTGTGCTGGGCCTGGGAGATATCGGCCCGAGAGCGGCCATGCCGGTAATGGAAGGCAAAGCGGCGCTGTTCAAACAGTTCGCCAATGTGGATGCTGTGCCAATCTGCCTCGACACGAAGGGTACGGAAGAGATTATTGCTATTGTAAAAGCGCTCGCCCCTACATTCGGAGGCATTAATCTCGAAGATATTTCCTCTCCGCGGTGTTTTGAGATTGAAAAGAGACTCCGGAATGAGCTGGACATACCGGTATTCCATGACGACCAGCACGGGACGGCCATCGTGGTGCTTGCCGGGCTGCTGAATGCCCTGAAGGTATGCGGCAAAGAGATCAAGGATGTCAAAATCGTGGTGAACGGTATCGGCGCAGCAGGCATTTCCGTTTCCAAAATGCTGCTCCATGCAGGGGCCGTGAACCTGATCGGTGTGGACCGGGAAGGTGCCCTCAACCGGCAGGTTCCCTACAGCCGGACACACTGGAGCGAATATGCCCGAATGACGAATCCCAACCTGGAGACCGGCCAGCTGTCGGATGTGATCAAGGGTGCCGATGTATTTATTGGAGTTTCAGCCCCGGATGTGCTGAAGCTGGAAGATGTGCTGAACATGGCCAAGGACCCCATCGTGTTCGCCATGGCGAATCCGACGCCGGAAATCGATCCTGCAATCGCTGCGCCTCATGTAAGAGTTATGGCGACCGGCCGGTCAGACTACCCGAATCAGATTAACAATGTGCTGTGCTTTCCCGGAATTTTCAGAGGGGCGCTGGATTGTGAAGCCACCGACATCAATGATGAAATGAAGCTGGCAGCGGCAAAAGCGATTTCCTCGGTCATTGATCCTGCGGATCTCCATGAGACGTATATTATTCCGGATGCCTTTGATCCGCGGGTGGTGGAACGAATCCGCATAGCCGTTGCCGAAGCGGCGTTCACAAGCGGTGCAGCCCGGAAAAACCTGCTGATCGGGGCGAATTCATAACAGGGTGAGCAGCTGCGGGCGAATGTCATGCCGGCAGCTTACACAAAAAAGAGTACTCCAAGCAATTGCAGCTGTGGAGTACTCTTTTTCTCGTTGTATAGGAAATCATGAACCCGGATGATACATACCAGGGAGGCCTTCAGCAGAGGTGGAAAAAGGGAACTTAATTGGGCCATATTAACTCATCAGGAGCAAAATGAGCAAGATTAGTTACCCTTTTTCCACTTAGGATGGCCGAAAGATTCGTATAGGCTTCTCCAGGCAACGCTAAACTGAAATCCACAACGGCTACGTTGTCTGGTGAAGGACAGCGTAGCCGTTTCTGCTTGGGGACAAACGCATACGCTGGCTGGGCTTACTGAACAGCTTCCGCCAGCGCCGTGAAGATCACACCGAGCGCGTAGGCTCCGGCATCCGGGTAGCCGATGCTGCGTTCACCGACGGTTCCCGCCCGGCCCATCCGGGCGACGATGCCCTCCGTACTTTTGGCACCTTGAACAGCAGCTTGGGCGGCCTTGGTGAAAGCCGTGCACAGCGTGTCTTTTTGCTGTGCGCTGCTCTGCCACGCTTCGGCGCAGGGAACCAGGGCGTCAATCAGCGTTTTGTCGCCGACAACGGCCCCCCGGCCGAAGGAACGCTCGCCGGTATCCTGAATCCCCTTGACGGCGGCGGCCAGCATGTCAGCCACCTCCTGAATGGAGAGGGAAGTTTTATTTCCCGCGGATTTGCCTGCTGCCCGGAACGCGGAGCCCCAGATTGGGCCCGATGCGCCGCCGCAGTGCTCCATAATAATCAGCGAGCAGGCCTGCAGGAAGCTGCCTATGTCCGTGGCATGGTTATCAAGCAGATCCTGCCACTCGCTCTTGAGCTGCTTGAAGCCTTTGGCCACACTCATGCCGAAATCGCCGTCTCCGGCATGCGCGTCCAGCTCGCAGAACGGCACTTCGTTCGAGATAATCACTTCGCTCATCTGGTCAACGAGATAGATGATATTGGCTGTCGACAAGCGTTCGTCCCGGATAACAGCATGGGCAGGGTCAGTTTCGTTGGTATAGCTAACCTCGCCGCCTTTCGCCTGCCGTTCCAACGGATCGGAATAGTGGATGGGTTCAAGTGGTCCTGTAATTCTCAGGGCTGGCGTATCACACGGGGCGGCCAGCCATTGGTTCAGCTCATCGTCCAGCTTCAGGAGAGTCACTGAGGCCCCTGCCATATCGATGCTGGTCATGTAGTTACCTACGAGCGTGCGGCGGACCGTTATACCGCGTTCCGACAGCTCCCGCATTACAGCGTGGTTCAGAACGTACAATTCCTGCAGCGGCGTCGCCCCGAAGCCGTTGACGAGTACGGCGACCTCCTGGCCCGCTGCTTCGCCGGGCTGCAGACTGGCCAGCAGGGAGGAGATCATGCGTCCGGCAAGCTCGTCGGCACGGACCATCTTTTCTTTGCGGATACCCGGCTCTCCATGAATGCCGACACCATATTCCATCTCATCCTCTGCTAGCTGGAAGGTAGGAGTGCCTTTGGCCGGAACCGTACAGGAGGTAAAAGCAAAGCCGATGCTGCGCACCCGGTCCGCCGCATGCTGGGCGGCGCGTTTCACTTCTTCCAGAGACAGGCCGGCCTCTGCTGCGGCCCCGGCGATCTTGTGCACGAACAGGGTTCCGGCTACGCCGCGTCTGCCGACGGTATACAGGCTGTCTTCCACCGCGATATCGTCTTCGACCTTTACGTAGTCGACCTCAATACCGTCCTCCTTGGCAAGCTGCGCCGCGTTCTGGAAGTTCATCATATCGCCGCTGTAATTTTTGATGATCAGCAGGGCGCCCTTGCTGCCCGCAGTGCTGCGGAGGGCTTGATACACCTGGATTTGGGAAGGGGAGGCGAAGACATCTCCGCATACCGCGGCATCCAGCATGCCCAAGCCTACAAAGCCCGCATGGGCAGGCTCATGTCCGCTGCCGCCGCCGCTGATCAGGGTGACCTTGTCCCTGTTGGGCGCTTTTTTGGCGATGATCTTGTATTTGCTGTCAAAAGCCAGCTCCGGATGGGCCATCACCATGCCGCTGCCCATTTCGCGGACTAAGGTTTCCGGCTGATTGATTATCTTTTTCATGGCGCGTTTACACCTTGCCTTTCTTGAAGGCCTGACCCAGCTGGTCGGCAACGGTAATCGCTGCGGCTACCGCTTCCGGTGTGACCGGGAACGGCATTGAGTGGATCGACTCCTCCGGAATGCAGGCCTTGCGGGCCACTTCCAGCAGCTCTTCCCTGGTGATCGAGCGGACGCCGATGTCAGCCAGACATACAGGAAGGCCTACGGAAACGCAGAAAGCAAGCACTTCCTGGATTTCGCGGCTGTCCGCATTCTCCAGCACCAGCTGGGCCAAAGTACTGAACGCCACTTTCTCGCCATGGTAATAATGATGGCTGCCCTCCAGAACCGTCAGTCCGTTGTGGATGGCATGGGCTGCCGCAAGTCCGCTGCTCTCAAAGCCGAGGCCGGACAGCAGGATGTTGGTCTCGATAATATTTTCCAGTGCCGGGGTAACAACGTTCTGATCGCAGGCCAGCTTGGCCTTGACGCCATCCTCCAGCAGGGTTTCGTAGCATACGCGGGCCAGCGCAAGCGCAGCCTTGGTTCCTTTGGCTTCCTGGCTCACGCCTTCGCGCACGCCGCAGGGAAGTCCGGCATTCACATTGGAGAAGGATCGCGCTGTAGCCCGGGCTTCAAAATATGTGGATAAAGCGTCCCCCATGCCGGACACCAGGAACCGGGTAGGGGCTTCAGCGATGATGGTTGTATCGATCATGACCACGGAGGGGCTTTGCTTGAAATAAGCATAGTCGTCAAAAGCGCCTTCCGGTGTATAAAGGACCGCAGAATGGCTGGTAGGAGCGTCCGTTGCCGCAATAGTGGGAACGATGATCAAGGCATCGCCTTCGGCTACGCATTTCGCCGTGTCAATGGCTTTGCCTCCCCCGAGGCCAATCGTACAGGCACAAGCATGTTCACGGGCCAAGGCCTGCAGCCTGGCCACTTCCTGGCGGGAGCACTCTCCCTGGAAGTTTCCCGTAATCAGAGTGATGCCGAACTTACTGCTGGCAGCATCCAGCTTAGCCTTGACCCGCTGCACATCATCGGGGTGGGCAATCAGCAGGGCAGAGTCTCCGAAGGTCTTCACAAAATACCCCAGGTTAAGCAGCTCGTCTTCCCCCTGAATATATTTAGTCGGGCTGATGAACACTTTTCTCATGGCTATTTCCTCCTAAAAGTTTTGTGAGCCTAACTTCCTGAATGCATTTCGTACAAAACTCGCTTCGAAAGCATATGCTTAAGTTTTGTGAGCCTAACTTCCTGAATGCACTTCGTACAAAACTCGCTTCGAAAGCATATGCTTAAGTTTTGCGGGCATATCTTCATTATAGACACGGGCCAAACGGGATGCATGGAAGGAAATTGACAGGTTTAAGCGTTTTCAGATCGTAAATTTTTGTCATTCTCCGGGAAAATATAATTATCTTGTTCTATTACACCAGGTTTCGCTATAATTCAGAATAGAACAGGCATATTTGCCGGGGATGGAGACAAGCGGCTATGATGTTATCCAAATATGATCTGAAGTCGATTATTGATCTTGAGAAATGGCATGCGCTTCAGGATTCACTGTCCCTCGTCACGCAAATGGCTATCATCACAGTGGACTACAAAGGCGTTCCGGTTACCCGGCACAGCCGCTGCCAAACCTTCTGCCAGGCTGTCCGCCAGGATGCCGAGCTGTCCTCCTACTGCCAGAAATGTGATGCGCGCGGCGGACTGGAGGCGGTCCGGCTGAACGAACCTTATGTGTACTTATGCCACTTCAACATTCTGGATATCGCTATACCCATAACGGTTGACAACCAGTATGTCGGAGCGGTGATGGCGGGGCAGGTCCGGCTTGCGGACAACGGCGGATCGCGGCTGGAGCAGATTGTAACCCGTCCGGCAACACCGGAGAGCGCCGGCACATTCGCAGCGTTAAGGCAGGAGTATGAGCAGCTGCCCGTTATGCCGTATGCGCAAGTGGTCACCATTGCCGAAATGCTGTCCCATCTGTGCAATTACATCGTTGAAGAAGCGAGCCGCAAAAATGAAATTATGGATTTGTACCAGCAGGCTCTGGCCGCACCAACAGTAGATATACTGCCCCACAAGATGCTGGCAGATTCGTCCTGTCCCGCACCTCATTCGGTGCAGCAAGAGCTGTCCGATTCCCCAGTCATAGAAAGCGGGAACCCAAAAGCGGTCCTTCCAGACCGATCCGCTGTCAGCTGTTCCAACCCGACGCTGCAGCCGGCCTTCGATTATATCTACAGCCATAAGCATGAGAATTTTACCCTGGAGGCGCTGGCCCGGCTCTGTCACATCAGCCCCAGTTATTTCAGCCGGCTGTTCGTGCGGGAGAGCGGAGAGAATTTCTCGGCTTATATCTCCCGGCTCAAAATCGGACAGGCCAAGCAGCTGCTGGAAACGACCGGACTGTCAGTTAATGAGATCAGTGACCATCTGAGCTTTTGCGATGCAGGATACTTCATCAAAATCTTCAAGAAATACGAACAGCGGACTCCTGCAGCCTACCGCTCATTTATCAAAGGTGAGTAGGGGGCGCATTCAGAAAAACAACCACCAACCGCCCCATGTATTCTTCCATTTTCCGTTCCAGATCATAGCTGCCGTCATGCAGGCACCAATTATAAATGACGCCGCGTGCGGCGATGAACAAGTACTCAGTCATATCCTCCGCAGTCATATCCGTGATCAATTGTCCACCCGCTTGCCCCTTCTCCAGCAGAGCCTGAAGGACATTCAGCATGTAGCGTCCCTTGGCGATGAACAGCTTATTGTTGCAGGTATACAGCTGCTTCACCGTTTCGATGCCGACATTCAGATTGTAGTCCGCATAGATTTTGAAATAGTCAACGATATCGTTGCGGATGGAAGCCGACGGCTCCAGGCCCCTGAATTTCTGGTCAAAAAAACCGTCGGCCTGCTCGTACATTTCAACGAAAATGTCGCTTTTGGTGGAGAAGTAATTGTAGAAGGAGCCTACAGAGACACCGGCCCCGCGGCAAATTTCTGCAATGGTAATGTCCTCCAGGGAGTGCAGCTTCATCAGCTTGATGGCACTTTCAAATAAGTTGCTTTTGGTCTGGATGCTTTGCAGCTGCCTTGAGGTTAAAGGTTTGTTTTTGGACATTTTGGTACACTCCGTCTCAGATAATCTGTATTTAATGTAGGGGTTTGGCTTTCTTTTGTCAATTTAACTTAGTGAAAATAATCACATTATTTAGATGTTCCCAACTCTATAATGAATGTGTTCAGTGAATGTGTTCACCGAACAACATTCCGATTATTCTTAGGAGGACTAACAGTGAAGGACAGCCACAGAATTTTATTTGAACCGTTCAAAATCGGCAAGCTGGAATTGAAGAACAGATTCGTCATGGCCCCGATAGGACCGGGCGGACTCTGCAATGCGGACGGAACCTTCAATGAGCGCGGTGTGGAGTATTATGTGGAACGGGCGAAAGGCGGCACTGGCCTGATTATGACAGGCGTAACGATGGTCGAGAATGAAATTGAGAAATGCGCTTTGCCGTCTATGCCTTGTCCAACGCTCAACCCGTACCATTTCATCAAGACCGGCAAGATGATGACTGAACGGATTCATGCCTATGGCGCAAAAATCTTTCTGCAGTTGTCCGCCGGCTTTGGACGCGTAAGCATGCCTTCGATTGTAGGCAAGACAGCCATAGCACCTTCGCCGATTCCCCACCGCTGGCTGCCTAATGTAACTTGCCGTGAGCTGACGATCGGGGAAATTCATACCTATATAAGAAAATTTGCCGAGTCCGCTGCCATTGCCAAAAAGGCCGGGTTCGACGGAATAGAGATCCATGCCGTGCATGAAGGTTACCTGCTGGACCAATTTGCCATTTCCTTCTTCAACCAGCGGACCGATGAGTACGGCGGAAGCCTGAGAAACCGTCTGCGGTTTGCCATTGAAATTGTTCAGGCGATCAAAGCGGAATGCGGCCAGGATTACCCGGTGTCGCTGCGCTACAGCATTAAGAGCTTCATCAAGGATTGGCGGCAGGGCGGGCTTCCAGGCGAGGAATTCACCGAGCAGGGCCGGGATATCGAGGAAGGTATCGAAGCGGCACTGATTCTGGAAGAAGCCGGATACGATGCATTCAACGGGGACGTCGGCTCCTATGATTCCTGGTATTGGTCCCATCCGCCGATGTACCAGGAGAAAGGTCTGTACCTGCCCTACAACAAAATTCTCAAAAGCATTCTTAAGGTTCCTGTCATCACCGCTGGAAGGCTGGATGATCCCGACCGGGCCAGCGACGCGATTCGTGACGGCGCAACCGATCTGATTGCCCTGGGCCGTCCGCTGCTGGCAGATGCGGATATTCCCAACAAAATCCGGACGGGTCAAATCGAGCGGATTCGTCCGTGCCTGTCCTGCCAGGAGGGCTGTATGGGCAGACTGGCATCTTTTGCGGCCATTTCCTGCGCCGTTAATCCTGCGTGCGGACGCGAAAAGGATTACGCCATCGGCAAGGCCGGGCAGCCGAAACGGGTGCTGATTGTCGGCGGCGGCCCGGCAGGCTGTGAGGCGGCACGCGTGGCCGCGCTTCGCGGCCATGAGGTGAGCCTGCATGAGCAAAGCAGCCGTCTGGGCGGCAATCTGATTGCCGGCGGGGTGCCGGGGTTCAAGGAGGATGACCATCTGCTTGCCGACTGGTACGGTGTAGAACTGAACGCGCTGAAGATTGATCTGCACCTGAACAGCGAGGTGACCCCGGAAACAATAGCAGCCAGCGGTGCGGATGCGGTGATTTTTGCCACAGGCTCTACGCCCAAAAGCTTCGCCATCGGAGATTCCTCCAATGTCTATACTGCCGAAGAGGTGCTGCTCGGTCAAAAGGACCCGGGGGATTCCACGATCATTATTGGCGGTGGGCTGGTTGGCTGCGAAACGGCATTATGGCTCGAAGAACAGGGGAAGAAAGTCACGCTGGTAGAAATGCAGGAGGACATTCTGACCATTGGGGGCCCGCTGTGCCATGCCAATGAAGACATGCTTCGCGATCTGGTGGCTTTTAAGGATATCGAATTGCTCACGGATACCGTGGTGGCCGGGGCAGCAGCCGGGGGTTTTGTGCTGAAAAATAAAGCGGGCGGGGAGAGAGTGGTCGCGGCAGATTCAGCCATTCTCGCAGTAGGTTATGCTCCACAGAAGAAATTGTACGAGGAGCTGAGCCAGGAGCTTCCGGAAACGTATCTGCTGGGAGACGCCAAGCAGGTGCAGAACATTATGTATGCCATCTGGGATGCATATGAAGTGGCTAAGAATATTTAATCTCAATTCTATGTAATAACCTTCCGGGAAAAAGGGGATATTACAGGCGTTGTGTACATAACGCTTGTGGCGGTAGGCCAACGGCTGACCCGCTTGTTCCTTTACAATCTTCCCGGTAGCCTATATAATCAACTTAATTGTATATGGATGTACCCGGAGGAGCCTGCCAACAGCGGGTTCTTTTTGTGTTTTTTTCTGGAAATTCTAGGCAGGGGGCGGGGCTTATGAACCTTAGACTGAACAATGAAAGCATTATGGTATGTGTCCATTATGGGCCGCACGGACAGCGGCTGATTCAAAGAGGAGGCCAGTTATCTCAGTTACTGAATGCTCCTTTATGTGTGCTCACTGTGGATTCATCCAAGGATAATGAGTACAACCATGAGAAGGAGCAATATATCTCCGGGTGGGAGACACTCACAAAGGAAGCCGGGGGAGAATTTATGGTCCGGAAATGTCTGGGGAAGAAAACAGCAGAAGTTATCGTGGACACCGCCCGGGAACGTGGAGTGACGCAGATTATCATCGGCCAGTCCGGCCAGACGTTGTGGCAGGAGATCACACGCGGCAATTTTATCAATGACTTGATTGAACTGCTTGGTCCTATTGATCTCCATATAGTAGCTGTACAGCGCTATCCCGATCTCTTGGAACAGTCCCATGAAAAAGGTTTTACCGCTTATCTGGTGAAGCAGGGTGATGATTATGTGCTGGCAGAGGAGCCGGAAGGGGAAGAAACGGTAAAAGGCATGTTTTTCCGTGAACTGGACACAGATTTCAACAGCGGCTTATTCAAAATGGTTGAAAACGGCGAGGCGCAGTATTTACGGATTGTCCAGGGTGTCTGGGTGAAGCCAGGCAAATATATAAAATGAACTTGAAAAATTAACATAAGGGAAAAGTAGCGGCCGGAAGTCCAAACATTCACCGCAGCTACGACCGGACCCGAATGGGGAAATCATAATGTTCGGTTTATATAAATTACGAATTTGAAGAGGGGGGAGTGCTAAGCTGTGCTGCATGCTGCAATCTTGATTCCATTTCTGCTGGCTGTTCTGATCCCGCTCGTCAAGCGTATTCCGCGTCTTCACGCAGGATGGGCGGTGCTGCCTGTTCCAGTAGCTCTTTTTGTGTACTTCCTGATGCAGATCCGGGGCGTTCAATCCGGTGAAAATACAGAAACTACGGTAGCCTGGATGCCTTCGCTGGGGATTGATATTACACTTGTGCTCGATGGGCTGGGTCTTCTGTTCGCCTTGCTGATTACAGGGATGGGGGCTCTGGTAGTTTTATATTCCATCTATTATCTTAACAAGCGGATGGAATCCATCCGCAGCTTCTATATCTATCTGCTGATGTTCATGGGAGCCATGCTGGGTGTTGTACTGTCTGACAACTTAATGGTGCTCTACGGGTTCTGGGAGCTGACCAGCATTACGTCCTTCCTGCTGATTGCCTTCTGGCACCGCCGGGAAAGATCGCGGTACGGAGCGCTCAAGTCGATGCTGATCACCGTGTTCGGCGGACTGGCGATGTTTGCCGGGTTCAACCTGCTCTATGTGATGAGCGGAACCTACAGCATCCGGGAGATTACCCTACAAGCCGGAAAGTTGTCCCTGGAGCCGATGTTCATTCCCGCCATGCTGCTGATTCTGCTGGGAGCGTTCACCAAATCCGCACAATTTCCGTTTCACATCTGGCTTCCCGATGCGATGGAGGCACCGACTCCGGTCAGTGCCTATCTCCATTCAGCGACGATGGTCAAGGCAGGGCTGTATCTGGTGGCCCGGCTAAGTCCCGTATTCAGCGGGCAGTCCGAATGGTTCTGGCTGGTCTCCGTCTGCGGACTCATTACTCTCTTGTATGGCTCGTTCAAAGCCATCAAGCAAACCGATTTAAAAGCGATGCTCGCCTTTTCTACGGTCAGCCAGCTGGGGTTGATCATGTGCCTGCTGGGACTGGGCTCTGCGGCGGCCTATTTTTCAGGCACACAAGAATCTGTAATCTATGCGATGGCTACGGCGGCGGCTGTCTTTCATCTGATCAACCATGCAGTGTTCAAGGGAACCCTGTTTATGGTGGTTGGCATTGTAGACCATGAGACGAATACAAGGGATCTGCGCAAGCTGGGCGGATTAATGTCCTTGATGCCGGTCACTTTTTCAGTAGCGCTCATTGGCGCCTTTTCCATGGCCGGGCTTCCGCCGTTCAGCGGATTCCTGAGCAAAGAGATGTTCTTCACCGCCGTGCTTCATATTCGGGAGATGAATGTATGGAGTACACAGTCCTGGCTGGGGCTGTTTCCGGTCCTGGCCTGGATAGCGAGCGTATTTACCTTTGTATACAGCATGATCCTGGTTTTCAGGACGTTCACCGGCAGGCTGCAGCCGGAAAAGCTGGACAAAGTACCGCATGAAGCTCCGCGCGGATTGCTTTTTTCTCCTGTGGCACTTGTCTCCCTGGCTGTTCTCTTTGCCTTTTTCCCGGACCTTCCAAGCACATCCATAATTGAACCCGCTGTGGCTGCGATTCAATATGGCCACCTGCCGGCGGAGGAAAGCCTTCATGTATCCATCCATTTCTGGCATGGCTGGACTCCGGAAATCTTCATGACCCTTGGCGTGATCGCTGCCGGAACGCTTCTGTATAGAGGTTATAGCAGACTGCGGATACTGGACCGTGAGTGGAGCGGGCGGGATTCGCTTAACCGTATATATGATCTCAGCATTCGCGTGCTGGAAGGCGGCTCAGCCCGTTTCACCAATCTTTATATGACCGGCAGCAACCGGCATTATCTGCTGTATATTTTCGGGTTCTTCATTATTGCCCTGGGGAGTACGCTGCTCGGGGCGCAGGGGATAACTCTGGGCATGCCGGACTATGCGCCGGTCTCGATGTACGAAGTAGCGGTGGTTGCGGTTATGCTGGCGGCAGCGTTTGCCGTTCCTTTTGCCAAGTCGAGAGTTAATGCCATTCTGTTCACAGGTGCGGTCGGCTACATGGTGACCCTGCTGTTTGTCATCTTCCGCGCTCCTGACCTTGCCTTGACGCAGATGATCGTGGAGACGGTGTCGGTGATTCTGTTCCTGCTGTGCTTCAAATATTTGCCGAAGCTGAAGCGGGAGAAGGAAAAAGCTTCCTTTAAATGGCCGAATCTCATTATAGCTGTGGGGGTCGGCATGACGATGACACTGATTGCGCTGGCGGCGATGGGCAGCAGTCCTTTTGTGCCGATCTCGGAATATTTTCTGAACGAAAGCTATTCTCTGGCCGGCGGTAAAAACGTAGTGAATGTCATTCTGGTAGACTTCAGAGGGTTCGATACTCTGTTTGAAATCATGGTTCTAGGTGTTGCGTCCCTTGGTATATACGCGCTGGTTCATCTGAGAATGGAGCCTGGGACGCTGACCCCGGGGAGAAAAAACAAACCGTCACCCTATTTGTTTCCGCTGCGCAGCAATGATGTGATTCTGCGGACGATGTCCAAGGTGATAGTAGTCATTATCCTTACCTTTTCGCTGTATTTGTTCTTTGCCGGACATAACCATCCGGGCGGAGGTTTTATCGGCGCTTTGATGACATCCGCCGGCCTGATTCTGATGGCGATTTCACTAGGAGTGGATACGGTCCGCAAACTTCTCCCGGTTAATTACCGTATCCTCACAGCGGCGGGGCTGCTGATCGCGATCCTGACAGCGGCAGGCTCGTTTGCGTTTGGCGCGCCATTCTTGAGCCATACCTTTGGCCATTTTGATCTGCCGCTGCTTGGGGATACGGAGCTTGCGACAGCTGTTCTGTTCGATCTGGGTGTATATCTGGCAGTCATCGGCGTGACCATGAACATTATTTTTACCATAGGGGGGGATGAGTGAAATGGAATGGATGATGGCTGTAGCGGTCGGAGTTTTGTTTACGGTCGGAGTGTATCTGATTTTGTCCAAAACCCTGCTGCGGATTGTACTCGGTACATCCCTGCTTACACATGGTGTCCATCTGCTTCTCCTGACTATGGCCGGACTAAAAAAAGGGGCTGCTCCCGTATTAGGCGGCAAGGCGGATGCCTATGTGGACCCATTGCCGCAGGCGCTGATTCTGACGTCCATCGTGATCAGCTTCGGTGTTACGGCGTTCTTCTTCGTGCTGGCCTACCGTGCCTACCAGGCACACGGGACCGATGAAATGGATAATGTTAGGGAGGAGGAGCAATGAATAATCTCTTAGTAATGCCGATTCTGATTCCCTTATGTACCGCCGTTATATTAATGTTTCTGAAAGAGAAGGTGCTGCTGCAGCGGTGGATCAGCGTCTTCAGCGGCATTCTGAATCTTGTTCTGGCCTGTGTGCTGGTCACCCGTATCCATAAAGAGGGCATCCAAACCTTGCAGATGGGCGGCTGGACTCCGCCTTATGGCATTGTGTTTGTCGGAGATATGTTCGCAGCACTGCTAGTGCTGACGGCTTCAGCGGTGAGCCTGGGGATTCTGCTCTATTCCTTCACCAGCATCGGTGCGGAGCGGGAAAGATTCTATTACTATACCTTTTTTCATTTTCTGCTCGTGGGCGTATACGGTTCTTTTCTGACCGGAGACATCTTCAATCTGTTCGTGTTCTTTGAAGTGATGCTGATCTCGTCCTACGCGCTGATATCCCTGGGCGGAACTAAGTTACAGCTCCGGGAAACCTCTAAGTATCTGCTGATTAACATTGTGTCTTCGACGCTTTTTGTAGCCGCAGTCGCTTACCTGTATGCCGCGGCGGGCACACTGAATATGGCTCACTTGTCAGAGCGTATTGCTGAGGCCGGGCAGGGCGGTGTCCTGAATGTGATCGCTGTGCTGTTCCTGATCGTCTTTGCTCTGAAAGCTGGTCTGTTCCTGTTCTTCTGGCTCCCCGGCTCCTACGGTGCGCCGCCTGCCGCAGTCCGGGCCTTGTTCGGGGCACTTCTGACCAAAGTAGGGCTTTACGCCATTATCCGGACTTTTACGCTTATCTTTGCCGGAGATCCTGATTTCACGAACGGCTGGATCGCCTGGATGGCGGCAGCTACGATGATTCTGGGCGCACTGGGTGCCGTCGCATACAATGACATCCCCCGCATCCTCAACTACAACGTCATTGTCAGTGTGGGTTTTGTCGCCTTCGGATTATCCGCAGGAACACCGGATGCACTGGACGGAGCGGTCTTTTACCTGCTGCACGATATGCTGGGCAAGGCCCTGATGTTCATTCTCGGCGGGTTGATTATTGCCGCCGCCGGTACGGACCGGCTTGAGCGGATGGGGGGGCTGATCCAACGTTATCCGCTGCTCGGCTGGAGCTTTTTTGCGCTGGCGCTGGCACTTGCCGGTATTCCTCCCTTCAGCGGCTTCCCCGGCAAAGTGCTGATCATCCGGGGAGGACTGGATGCAGGAATGCTGGCGTTTTCCCTCATTGGGCTGGGCTCCAGTCTCCTTGTGCTGTACTCGCTGATCAAAGTGTTCAGGCTGGCCTTCTGGGGCAATACGCCGGACACGGAACAGCCCAAGGTTAATCTGAAAAGCGGGACGGCAGTAGCTGCCGGACTCCTCGTTCTGGTCATTCTGATGGGCCTTGGAGCGGAGTGGGTGAATCCCTATATATCACAGGCGGGGGATGTGCTTGGTTCTCCCGGGTTATATATCGAAGCTGTATTGAAGGAGTAGATGAAGATGGCTGTTCAAATCTTATTAAACCTGATGGCTGCGTTTCTGTGGATGATGCTGAGCGGTGACGGGTCAGGCTCAGGCTTCGTAACCGGCTATTTGCTGGGCTGCGGAATTCTGCTGGTGCTGCGCAGGTTCCTGCCTGAACCGTTCTATTTGAAACGGGTGTGGTCCATAGTGAAGCTGCTGGCGCTGTTTCTGCGGGAGCTGGTCTGGTCCAGCTTTGCGGTCATCCGGCAAATCCTAAGTCCCAAACTGGCTATCCGTCCGGGCATCTTCGCTTACGAAACCGCTCTTCGATCCGACTTTGAGGTCACCCTGCTCTCCTGCCTTATTTGTCTTACACCAGGGACACTTACATTAGAAGTATCGGGCAGCGGCCAGACTCTTTATATTCACGCTATGGATATTGAAGATGCCGGCCAGCTCACCCGCCAGATCGAAGGAACCTTTGAAAAAGCGATAATGGAGGTGACCCGGCCATGATTCCGGTGCTGCTAAATATGGCGTTGACGATTCTGGCACTGGGCATGTTAGCCTGCCTGTACAGGCTGATTCAAGGACCGGCCCGTTCCGACCGGATTGCTGCGCTGGATACGCTTGGCATCCATCTGCTGGCGGTAATCGCGGTGCTGAGCATGCAGCAGAGGACAGAGGATTATATCGATATGGTGCTTGTGATCGGAATTCTGACGTTTATCGGAACTGCGGTATTAGCCAGATACATTGAAAGAGACGCGGTTATCGAGCATGGAGGTGATAAGCTTGATCGGTGAGCTGCTTATTGCGGTACTGGTATTGCTGGGTGCATTGTTGTGCGGGCTTGGCGCGTTTGGGCTCGTCCGGCTCCCCGATGTCTATTTACGTTCCCATGCCGCCACCAAAAGCGCTACATTGGGAGTATTATGTGTGCTGACAGGAGCCTTTCTATTTTTTTTCTTCTATATAGAAGTAGTAAGCATTAAGCTGCTGCTCGGGATAGTCTTTGTTTTCATCACTTCTCCGGTTGCAGGGCATCTGAATGGCCGGGCGGCTTACCGTTCGGGTGTGCCTTTATGGAAGGGCAGCGTGCAGGATGACCTGAAGCCGGTGCTGGAAAAGAATGAGACGAAGCAGACTGACACCCAGCATAAGTTATAGTAAACTAAAGAATATGTCTTTTTCGCTGAATTCTGTAAAAGAAGCGGGGGAACCACCGTGTGTGCAGTTTTGCAACTGCCATGCCAAGGGGTGAATCTCGAACATTCGAGTAGGGCTACTCTTCAGGCCCGAATCCGTCAGCTAACCCCGTAAGCGTAGGAGAGGAGACGAATGAGTTGCCGCAAATTCAATTAAATGGAACTTCTATCTACTACGAAACCTATGGTACAGGAGTCCCGGTTGTTTTTATCCATGATCATCTGACCTCGCATCATCTGTTTGAACCGCAAATTGAGTATTTTCGTGACCGTGTTCAGGTGATTGTTCTGGATCTGAGAGGGAACGGGTTGTCCGGAAAAATGGATGTCGAGGTTCACCGCATTCTGGATACCCAATGTGAGGATCTGAAGGAACTGCTCCGCCGTCTGGGGCTGCTGAGTGTGATTCTGGTCGCAAGCTCCGGCGGGGGTGTGCTGGCCCAGAAATTCGCTGTGCAGAACCCGGAGCTGGTGCGTGCGCTGGTGCTGGTGGACAACTGTTCGAGCGGAAATGACTCCACGAAAAATAATCGAATATGGGAGATGGTCGAGAGATGCTCATGGATATCGTATTATTTGCCGCCTGAACTGCTTCTGCGCTCCCTGCGAATCGCCTATAACAAATGGCTGCCCGCTTATCATATCCTCCGGCATGAACTGCTGCATAAACGGCCAACCGAAGGGATCAAACAACGGATTGCCCTGCGTCAGATTGACATTCTTGCCTATGCGGCCAAGCTGCAGGTTCCCGTGCTGTGTGTAACGGGAAGCCAGAATGAGTGGAGGCTGGCGCAGGCGAGCAAGAACGCCTCCATGCTGCCATCGGCGCAGCTGGTGGTGCTGGATGATGCCATGTATCCCAGCCATCTGTGCCAGCCGCAGCATTTTAACCGCCTGCTGTTAAATTTTCTGATCGACCAGCATGCCATACACCAGCGGGCCGAAGGGGCAGAGGGCGACGGATGATGCAGTTCCCGATCCAACCCAACGGCTTGGTATCACTGATCCGCAGCACTGGAGGAGCATCCTTTTTGAAACGATGAAATGCCTACGCCAACCGCAAAAAAAAACGGCAGTCCGGAACATACATGTGATGTTTTTGGGCTTCCGTTTTTTTGATGCGCATATATAATTAGCAGTGTGTTTTATTTCTGGAAATAGGTTGATAACCTATGTACTTTGTGATTTAATGCAGTAGGGGTATTGATAACACGAACGGACAGTCCATCATTTTTTTTGAAAGGAAATGAATTGTTTCATGAAGAAATCATTGAATAGCATGTTAAACCGGCCGATTCTATTATTCAGCTTCGTGCTGCTGCTCAAAAGCGCCGTGGCCTGGTTTGTCGTGTTCAGCGACGGTCCGAACTGGAGTATGGCCTTTACCGAAATTCCCTTTTTCATCATTGTGTTCAGTCTGATTGAATGGCTGTCCTCCAAACGGAAGATTCTGTACTACATGATTGCCAACTTATTCATTACGGTTATTTATTTCTCTGTCCTGATGTATTACAAATATTATGGCGTAATTGCGACCTATCATGCACTGCAGCAAGCGGATAAGGTCACTAAGGTCGGAGAGAGCACCTATTCCCTGATTACGCCGTATTATCTGTTTATTTTTGTGGATATTGTCTTCTTCCTGCTCTTTATGTTCCGTCCCAAATACATTGCCAAATGGAAGGAGAGAGGCACATACCGGATCAGCCGCCCTGTGCTGCTTACCGTGGCCGCCGTTTCGCTCGCGCTGTGCTTCTTCAATATCTGGCCTAACCATGCGAGCATGAACGAGATCAAAAAAGCGGAGAGCATGGGGATTCTGAACTATGAAGTCTACACGCTGTTTGCGGACAGTACGGAGAAGGAGGAGCTTATAGACAGCAAGGAGATTACCCAGCAGGCTGTGGATACGGTTAAAGGGGTTCAACCCCCGCAGCTGCCGCAATACGCCGGGGCCGACAAGGGCAAAAACCTGATTGTCGTGCAGATGGAATCGTTCCAGAATTTCCTGATCGGACTGACCATTGACGGGCAGGAGATTACGCCGAACATCAACAAACTGGCGCACAGCAATACGTACTTTAACAATTTCTACACCAATGCGGGCCAGGGAACGACCTCGGATGCCGAGTTCGTGGTGAACTCCTCTTTTTATGTGCCTAAGAACGAACCGGCAACGTCATCTCCCTATATGAACAAATCCGTGCCCAGCCTGCCGAAGCTGCTGCGTGCGAACGGTTATTTTACAGCTACTTTTCATACCAACAGTGTGGAATTCTGGAACCGCAAGGCCCTGTACCAGGCGATCGGCTTCGACAAGTATTATGACCAGAGCTTCTATGGCGATGATGATCATATCGCATTCGGGTCATCGGATGAGGTACTGTTCGCCAAAACGGTACCGGAGCTGGCCGCACTTGATGCCAAGGATCAGCCGTTCTATGCGATGGTCATTTCCATGAGCGCCCACCATCCGTTCCGCATTCCCGGGGAGAAGTTCAAGATGAAGCTGCCGGAGCGCTTTGAAGGTACGCTGCTGGGGGATTATATTCAGGCTCAGAACTATGCCGACTATGCGATGGGGCAGTTTCTGGAGGAGCTGAAGAGCAGCGGACTGTGGGATGACAGCCTGATTGTGTTTTACGGAGATCACCAAGGCGTGCCGATGTACACTCTGGGTGAGGATGAGAAGGCTCTGCTGCAAGAGATGATCGGACATGAGTATGGGTATACGGATATGTTCAATATTCCGTTCATCGTCCACTCGCCAAGCGGCGTCCTGCCCCCGGTAGTGGACCGGACGGGCGGACAGATTGATATTCTGCCGACAGTATCCAATCTGCTGGGCGTGCCGCTGCAGAATCAGCTGCATTTCGGTGAGGATCTGTTCAACTCGGCATCGAACCTGATTCCGTTCAGACATTTCCTGCCTACAGGTTCTTTCGTGAATAATACGAGCATTTATTTGACGGGGAATGATTACGCGGATGGAAGCAACTACAGTCTAAGCGATAATTCGGTCATCCAGGGCGGCTCTACAGAAGCGCAGTTCGAAGCTGCGGAGCGGCTGCTGAACATGTCGAACAGCTATCTGCTGCAATTGCCGGACCGGCCGGACCAGCAGTAATCCGGAAACAGTAAGTATGGGGCTTGCCCTGTGCTTGCTGTTTTTTTGTGCAGAAAATAAGATTTCTCAGTCCTCCAGCTGCCCGTTGATTTCTTCAAAATAGTGATAGACCCCGTTCAACAGCTCAATCAGCGCTCTGCTGCGCTCCTTGCCGAGATAGTCGATCATCCCCTTGAACGTATCGCGGATTCTGGCAACCGCAGCGTCGGCCAAACGTACGCCTTTGTCCGTCAGAGCAATCCCGCTGACCCGCTTATCCTGGGCATCGCTGGTGCGGAACACATAGCCCTGTGCCAGCAGGCTGTTCACCATTTGGGTGATGGTGGGGGAGGTGACCTTGTGCATTTTGCTGATGTCGGAGATGGTAAGCACCGGCTTCCCGGATTTCTCGGTCCCTAACCGGATCGTGACCAGCACACGTATTTCACTGGGCTTTAGCATCGATGGATTGTTTTTCTGCCAGTTGATCTTGGAGAATTGCTGAAATGCTTCCATCAGCTCATCGATTTTGTCGTATCTGTCTTCGTTCATCTGCACACCTCTTGGACTTGTTTCCTTTAATTATAGGGCATGTGCTGAAATAAAATAAAGCAAAGGATACGAAACAAGCCCTTAACATGTCCATCTTACAACGCTGTGCGTCTGATTACTCTGCGGGATTGTGAAGAAGCGATACCTGATATTGGTTGAGAAAAGAGATCCACTCGTCCGAGGGTTTCCCGTCCGTAACGATGTAATCAATCTCGTCAAAACCAAACAGCTTGACAAAAGCGATCCGGTCAAACTTGGAATAGTCGGCCAGCAGGACGGCTTTGCTCGCCTGCTGCCGCATAAGAATCTTAAGCTCGCTTTCGGCTTCGTTGGAATCGCTTAGTCCCCCCGTCATCGAGAGGGCTTTGCAGCTGAACAGCGCCGCGTCCACGTTATACCGCTGAATGGTATGGGAAGCGCTCGGCCCGACAAAAGAGTTGGTCTCCGCTCCCAGCACACCGCCGGTGGAAATCAGCTTGTGCCCGGAATGCTGAAACTCGGACAGGACGACCAGTGAATTGGTAATGATCGTCAGGTTTTTTTTGGCTTCGGTAATTTTCTTCAGCGCCTCAAAGGCGGTTGAACTGGTATCTGTCATCAGGCTGTCGCCGTCATTGATCAGATCCAGGACATTGGCAGCAATGGCCCGCTTGGCGTCGATATTCACCGCATGTCTGTGGGAGTAGGAAGGGTCCTCGTTGGTGTGGACATTCAGGATGGCCCCGCCATAGCTTTTTTTCGCAATGCCTTCTTTGTCCAGCTTCTCCAGATCTCTGCGGATCGTTTCTTCGGAAACATCGAAATCCTGGGCCAGGTCAGCGACATGGACTTTTTTGTTGCGGTACAGCTTATTGATAATGAGCTCACGGCGTTCAAACGCTCTCACGAAGACGGCCTCCTTGCTTAGTTAATTTTTTTCTCTATTTTACTATAATCCGAGGGATAAATAAAAGGGGAATCCACAGGAAAATCCACATTTATGTTTTAAAAACCACATAAATACACAATAAAATGTGGTTTTATGTTGACATTCCATGATTATGATTTTATGATAGGAGGAGATGCAAGCGCTTCATATTGTTCTTATCATTCGGAGGAGGTTATAAGGCATGACAACTCATTATCCCAAAATCGGCATCCGCCCGACGATTGACGGGAGACGCCGCGGCGTGCGCGAATCACTGGAAGTCCAGACCATGGGCATGGCAGAGCGGGTCGCTGCTTTTCTGCAGGAAAATCTGCGTTACCCTGATGGTTCGCCTGTAGAATGTGTGATTGCTGATTCGACAATCGGCGGGGTGAAGGAAGCTTCGGCTGCCCAGGCCAAATTCTCAGGTGCCAATGTTGGCGTATCCATTACTGTGACACCCTGCTGGTGTTATGGTTCGGAAACGATGGATATGGATGCCACTATCCCGCACGCGGTATGGGGTTTCAATGGTACGGAACGGCCCGGTGCGGTCTATCTTGCTGCGGTCTTGTCGGCGTATGCCCAGAAGGGCATTCCGGCTTTTGGGATCTATGGGGAGGATGTGCAGGACTCGGGCAGCGAGGAAATCCCTGCCGATGTTCAGACCAAGCTGCTGCGGTTCGCCAAATCGGCACTTGCCGTTGCCTTGATGAAGGGGAACTCCTACCTGTCTATGGGTTCGGTTTCCATGGGCATCGCCGGTTCGATTGTGAATGACCAGTTCTTTCAGGAGTATCTGGGCATGCGCAATGAATATATCGATATGTCCGAATTCGTCCGCCGTTTCGAGGAAGGGATTTACGATCAGGAGGAATTTGCCCGCGCGCTGAAATGGACGAAGGAGAACTGTCAGATTGGACCTGACAATAACCCGGCGCATCTGCAGGTCAGCAGCGAAGAGAAGGCAGTTCAATTGGAAACCTGCGTCAAGATGGCGCTCATCGGCCGCGACCTGATGATTGGCAATCCGGTGCTGGCCGGGCTTGGCTTTGAGGAAGAAGCTCAAGGCCACAACGCGCTCGCCGCCGGTTTCCAGGGACAGCGCCAATGGACGGATCACTTCCCGAACGGTGATTTCATGGAGACGATCCTGAATTCCTCTTTCGACTGGAACGGCAAGCGCGCGCCTTATATTCTGGCTACGGAGAATGACAGCCTGAACGGTGTAACGATGCTGTTCAATTATTTGCTGACGAATACGGCGCAGATTTTCGCCGATGTCCGCACTTACTGGAGTCCGGCAGCTGTGAAGCGTGTTACCGGGTATGAGCTGCAGGGCGAGGCTGCCGGCGGCCTGCTCCATCTAATCAATTCAGGGTCTGCCGCGCTCGACGGCGCGGGTGAACAGACCAGGGACGGCAAACCGGTGATCAAGCCGTTCTGGGAGATTACCGATGAAGAGGTGGATGCCACGCTGAAGGCAACACAATTCCGTGCGGCATCGCAGGAATATTTCCGCGGCGGCGGCTTCTCTACCGATTATCTGACCAAAGGCGGCATGCCGGTAACGATGGCGCGCCTTAATCTGGTCAAGGGGCTGGGACCTGTCCTGCAGCTGGCGGAAGGCTATACTGTGGAGCTTCCTGAAGAGGTACACCGTACGCTGGATGAACGGACCGATCCTACCTGGCCGACAACTTGGTTCGCGCCTATCCTGACCGGTTCCGGTTCGTTCGGCTCGGTGTATGATGTGATGAACAATTGGGGGGCCAACCACGGAGCGATCAGCTATGGGCATATCGGTGCGGATCTGATCACACTGGCATCCATGCTGCGCATCCCGGTCAGTATGCACAATGTGGAGGAACCGCGGATATTTAGACCGCGCGTCTGGTCACTGTTCGGAACGGAGAGCCTCGAAGCTGCCGACTACCGGGCCTGCCGGAATTTCGGACCGCTGTATTAATTTCCGGGAACGGGCAGGTGGATGTGATGAGCAAGCTGAAGAAGCTGCTGGCCGTTGACCTCGGGGCAAGCTCGGGGAGAGTGATTCTCGGCACCTTTGATGGAAGCAGGATTGTAACAGAGGAGCTACACCGGTTCGCCAACACCCCGGTGGAGGCCGGCGGTCATCTGTACTGGAACGTTCCGGAGCTGCTTGAGGAGATCAAGCAGGGAATCCTGCTGGCAGTCCAGGCTGGCAACGAAATTGTTAGTTTAAGTGTGGATACCTGGGGAGTAGACTATGGCTTTGTGGATCATGCGGGGAAGCTGCTGAATTCCCCGCATCATTACCGCGATCAGCGGGTAGGCAAATACCGCGCCCGCCTGGAGGAGCTGCTGCCGCCGGAGGAGCAGTTCCGTCTGACCGGCAATCAGCCGGACCCGATCAATACAGTCTATCAACTGTTTGCGGATATGCAGGAGAACCCGCTGCTTCAGGAGGATGTTGACCACATCCTGATGATGCCGGATTTGTTCCTGTACCTGCTGTCTGGAGCGTCTTCAGCGGAGCGGACCATCCTGAGTACAAGCGGGCTGGTGGACGCTGTTACGGGAGAGCCTTCTTCCGAAGTATTCGGCAGACTCGGCATCCCGCTCAGGCTGATTCCGCCCCGTGTGGAGGCGGGAACCGCTATCGGCACGCTGCGGCCCGAGCTTTGTGCCAAGCTCGGATGCGGGCCCATCCGCGTGATTGCCGGCGCTTCTCATGATACGGCTTCAGCCGTAGCCTCCATTCCATACGCGGACAAGGACGGCGCAGCGTTTATCAGCTGCGGCACCTGGTCATTGGTCGGGATGGAAACGAAGGCGCCGGTCCTTACCCCGTTAAGCTATGAATATGGCTTCACGAATGAAGGCTGCTGCGGCAGCGGCAACCGGCTGCTTAAGAACATTACCGGCCTGTGGCTGCTGCAGGAGACGCGGCGGGTCTGGGCTGAAGCCGGTGAAAACCTCAGCTTCAGCGAGATGACTGCGCTTGCCGGGAGGGAGGGAGCGGCACAGTCTTTTATTGAGCCTAATGATCCGCTCTTCAGCACGCCCGGCGATATGCCGGGACGGATCGCGGAATACTGCCGGAGCAGCGGCCAACAGGTGCCGGAAACCAAAGGAGCCATCATCCGCACGATTCTGGATAGCCTCGCCAAGTCCTACGCGGCTGCGCTTAAGGAACTGGAGGGAATTACAGGCACCCGGATCTGCAAGGTTCATATGGTCGGTGGGGGCATACAGAACAAGCTCCTCTGCCAGCTGACGGCGGATGCGGCCGGAAGAGAGATTATCGCCGGTCCCGTTGAAGCCAGTGCGCTGGGGAATCTGCTGGTACAGCTGGCTGCGCTGGGGGAACTGGATTTCAGCCGTGCCGCTGAGGTAGTAGGCGCATCCGAGAACCTGACGGTGTATCGGCCGAATAAATGAGAATTGAGGAGAGTAAACCATGGATGAGCTGGAAAAGAAACTGCGTCTGCAAATTTGTGATATCGGCAAAAATCTGTTCAATAAAGATTTTATTGCCGCGAATGACGGCAACATCTCGGCCCGTTTGAGCGAGACTGAGGTGCTGGCTACCCCGACCGGGGTCAGCAAAGGCTACCTGGAGCCGCATATGCTGGTCAAGGTCAACCTTCAGGGAGAGATTCTGGAAGCCCAGGAAGGCTACAGACCTTCAACAGAAGTCAAAATGCATCTGCGGATTTACCGCGAGCTTCCAGAGATGAACGGGGTGGTTCATGCGCATCCGCCATTTGGCACTGCTTTTGCCATTAAGGGGGAAGCGCTCGACAAAATGATGATGCCGGAATCCGTAATTGCCATGGGCGATATTCCGCTGGCTAAATACGGCACGCCTTCCACAGAGGAGGTTCCCGACTCCATCATGCCGTTCCTTGGCAAGAAAACAGCCGTATTGCTGGAAAGTCATGGGGCTTTGACCTGGGGCAAGGATGTAATGGGCGCTTATATGAATATGGAACGGCTGGAATACACCGCCAAGCTGACCTTTTTGACCCGCATGATCCATGGAGAGCGGGAGCTGCCGCCGAACCAGATTGAAGAGCTGGTGGCGCTGCGGTCCTTCTACGGAATGTAAAGGAGAGAGCGGCAGATGCTGAACAAAATCCCCAAGCTGCTCTCTCCCGAGCTGGTGAAAACTATGATGGAAATGGGCCACGGCGACGAACTTGTGCTCGCAGACGCCAACTTCCCCGGACATGCGCTGCATTCCAGAGTCATTCGCTGCGACGGCATCGGTATTCCGGAACTGCTGGACGCCATACTGGAGCTGCTCCCGCTGGATCATTATGCGGACCATCAGGCTGCCCTGATGAGTGTCGTACCGGGAGATCCTACCGTCCCCGTAATCTGGGACACCTATAAGGAAATCATCTCGGGACATGACAAGGAAGCTGTGATCACTCATGCAGAACGTTATGCCTTCTACACCCGCGCCCAAAGTGCTTACGCTGTTGTGGTGACCGGGGAGGAAGCACTGTACGGCAACATCATCCTGAAAAAAGGTGTTATAAAGAGCATTTGAAAAAAGTTGCTGACATAGGCTCTCAGCCCGAAAGAATTAATCCTGCCCCTGGCGGATTCTCCAAGCGAGAATGCACCGGGGGCAGGTTTTTTCGTTGATTAGGAAATTATGATAACATTTCATTATGGTTTTTTAACTCGTCTAAAGGACGAATGTGGACTGAAACAACGGCAGAAATACCGTTGTTGAAGTGCAGAAGGGTCATTTGCAATATTTGTGATTTAATACGTCTTATTATGATTAAATTCGACAAAATAAAAATTTAAAGTTGAAAAAAGATAGGGAAATTGTATGATGTTAATAACTGTTATTTCAACTAAGATATACATATTCCTGGGATAAACCCAATTAGTGAGGAGATGATTATATTTGAAGAAGATTGGTTCTGTCTTTTTGTCTCTTATAATTTTGTTATCCACTCTAACTTTACCTTCTGTTGCTGACGCGCGCGATCCAATAAAACCAGCTTGTAACTCAGTTGAAGATAGGGGGACAGCAATAGTATCAACGAATACTTCACCTACACCAATTTTGTCCTGGGGCATTAACTTTACATCATTGGGTGCAACAGTATATGGAAGTCCAATTACCGTTTCATCAATCTATGGTTCAGTAACAAAGCCGGACTTGAGCGTTAGAATAATCCCACCTGGAACAATCTACGCCCCACATACCTTCGCATGGAACTATCTTTTTCATGGAAGTATCAGCAATTATAATTATGGTAGTTCCTCATCCCCTTTAGCTTCTGGAGACATTATTCATCTTAGATTTGATGTTGATGGACCAACAAGTGTTAATTCAGTGATAGATATTGAATGTAGAATTCCTTAATATTAGTCGAGCAGAGTAATCACTTATCTCTGCTCTTATTTCTTTCTGAAAGAAGATATTATTAAAGAAGGACGTGTTTAAAATAACACAAAATGACGAAGTGAAAAAATGGTACACGGAAACTATGCAATTTGAAACAATGAGGGAGGCGCATGAGTGGGCCTATAGTGAAGCATACAATGCGATTGGAAATCTGTATGATGGTTACATAACCACAGACGAGAAAATAGCATATGCCTTAGTGTTTGAATTAACAAGATCAAATACAATTCATGGTTTTCGTTTTAATATTCATTGTGATTGCGATTTTAGTGTTAAACCTATGGCTTATAAAGTTTGGGTTAGTAGAGGAGTTCATAAAAAGGACAGATCATTTTGATCAAGTTCTTTTTTATTGTTACGCACCTAGCCAGGCTAGGTATAACTAACCGGTGAAAGTCCTGTCGAGGTAAAAGCCAAGTCGCCTCGTAGCTTTTCGTGAGAAGCAACCTTATAGCCCGAAAAGTGAACTACGCCAAAGTCAAAGCTCAATTACTTTAAAACATGCTATATCTGGCCGCCAAGGGAATTATGGTCTTCAAGCGGCGGCTGTTAAGATTCACGGACAGCCCCGGCTTCAAACGGCTGCGCCTTTCAGGGAAGGAAGGCGCAGCCGCTCTAATCTTAGCAGGTTGCTGTCACTTCCGTATTCTGGTCTTCGGGAAAAAGCCGGCGGCGAGCAAAATGAGATGCCAGGCAAAAACCACGAGTGCGATGTTTTTTAAGCCGGACTGCAGGCCCAGTATGCTCCAGGAATAAGAGGCCAAGAACAACAAAGTACCGGTTGCTGTAAGCAGAACCACGCGTATCCCGAGCCGGATATAGGGCTGCTGTGAATGCTTCGTTATGAACAATCTTCTCCGCTTGTGCAAGCGGATGGCAAAGATAACCAGATATAGGCCGAGCGCGGCAGCAAGTCCTTGCGTGATGTATGCATTAGTCTGCCTTCCGGCGGCAAGTGCATCGGAGCCATCGGGTACGGAACCGGTAAGTGACCGGACCCAGGCATTATAAATATCCTGCCGCAGGTCAATTCCGTTCTCGCTGTTTGTCAGAATTGCAAGTCCATCACCGGACTCCGGGACGAACCCGTAAAAGCTGTGGAATCCGCGGTTATCCCCCGGATGATACAACATCACCTGACCGCCCGGCAGGGTTCTTACGAAGATCCCTAAACCGTTGTCAGTCAGAACCGGTGTCTGCATCTCCTGAATAAGCGGTCTTGCAGCCACTTGGTTAAGCGGCAGCTGTCCATTCCGCCCATTCATGCTGTTTATAATCAATGTCATCAGATCAGCGGAGGTGGTGGAGAGGCCGGCGGCGGCTTTTTCGGTAAATTGATAATCCGGCAGTGCCTGACCGAAATATCCATATCCAGTGGACATGGAGGGACTCCCGGTAGTTGCTGCGAAGGTGCTGGAATTCATCCCTAGCGGCTTCAGCACCTGCTCGTCCATGTACTGTTCAAAAGGCTGGCCGGTCACTTCCTCGATCACCAGCTGCAGCAGTGTATAACCTGCACCTGAATACACCTCCTGAGTGCCGGGAGCTGCAGCAACTCTTACAGGATCGTTGGACCAACCGGCTCCGGATAACGATTCCTCCAGTGTCGGAAGCTTTTTTCCCGGAGCGGTTCCCAGGTAGCCTTTGTGTGCAGGCAAGCCTGCGGTATGGCTAAGCAACCGCCGGAGCGTAACTTGGCTCGAATCGAACCCGGAATCCGGCAGTTTCCACCGCGTAAGATATTTTGCAGCGGGATCATCCAGGGAGAGCTTACCTTGGTCAACAAGATGAAGAATTCCCCATGCAGTCAGGCTCTTGGAGACCGATCCTGCCTGGAATAGTGTATCCTTGCTCACAGGCTGGTGACTCTTGGTATCGGCAACACCATAATTCAGGGTGTAGGCGACTTTCCCGTTATGTATCACACCTACTGCCACACCGGGTACCCCGTAAGTCTCCTGCCACTGAGGGACTTTGCGGTCCAGCAATTGCTTGAATTCCTCTGTGCTTCCGGCAGTGGACGCCTTACCCGGCTCAGCATTCATGTGGGGGGAGAAGCCCCATAAAACTGTCAGACTCGTGGCAATTATCATGCCGAAGGCAGTCACCCGGGAAAATATTGTTTTTTCTTTACGCTTCATGCTTCTGAACTCCTTCGGTATTAAGTTAAATGAACACTATATCCAGCATAGTCCACAAGAAGTTCAGCACCCATAGATTTAGCTTACGTCCACCTTTAAAGTTTCTTAAAGGAAGCTTACAGGGCTGTAAGGTAGTGGACGGTAGTTTGCATCATGACCAGTGGTAGAGGTTAGGTTGATTTCTACTATGAGAAGTTAAGCAAACCCCATGCCTCCCTGCGGGGGCTGCTACCCGAGCATCAAAACAGCCTTCTGATTCGTAGAAGGCTGTTTTTGTCTTTTATGTCATGATGCATAACATTGGAATAGTATTTTTAGTCAAAAATACAAAAGAAGACCTTCTGTAATTGATTTTTTTAACGAAACAAGATTAAAATATACACAATAAGTTATATATTCTAACATACAATAATTTATCCTTATGAAGTTTAGTGTGAGTGGAGAGGTGAAACGGTCATGATAGAGGAAAAGAAGAAACCGGTGCAAGAAATCGAGCTTCCCCGTGATTGCACGTTCTCCCCTGAGGACTGGCGGGTACTGGCCGAATACTGGTATCCGGTGGCAATTGCGGACGATGTACAGGACAAACCGCTGGCAGTGATGCTGCTGGATATGAAGCTGGTGTGCTACCGCAGTGAAGGCAAGGTGGTGGTCGCCCGTGATCTTTGCTTCCACCGGGGGGCGCCGCTCAGCAAGGGCTGGGTCGAGAACGGCGAGATTGTCTGCCCGTATCATGGTTTCCGTTACAACTGTGAAGGCAAATGTACCGCTGTACCGGCCCATCCCAGCTCCAAAATCTCACCCAAGCTGAAGCTGATCGTATACCCGGCGGTCGAGCGCTACGGCCTGATCTGGACCTGCCTGGGTTCTGCGGCGGAGCAGATTCCGGAGTTCCCGGGCTGGGAAGACCCTGACTATATCAATATTTTGCCGCCGGGCTTCGATATTGCCGGTTCGTCCGGCCGCCAGATGGAGGGGTTCCTTGACGTCTCCCATTTCGCTTATGTGCATACAGCCACCTTTGGTGACCGGAACAACACGGAGGTTCCCCAGTACAAGGTCAGACGCGAGGGCAATGAGCTGGTCGCTGAATACTGGAGTACGGTAAGCAACTATGGAAAAGGCCAGGAGAACCCGGCGCCGGAGGGTTTCATGTGGCTGCGCGAATTCCGCGTATTTCCGCCATTTGCGGCTTCCCTTACCGTCTATTTTCCCGACGAAGGCAGACTCAACATTCTGAACTGTGCTTCCCCGGTATCCGCACGTTATACGCGCTTGTTCTGTCCGATCTCCAGGAACTTCGACAAGAGTGCGCCGGTCGAGGATACGATTAAGTTCAACCTGCAGGTCTTTGCAGAAGACGCGGAAATGGTGGAGGCGCAGACTCCGGAGGATCTGCCGCTCGATCTGCAGGCCGAAGCGCATATCCCGGCTGACCGCACGTCCATCGCTTACCGCCAGCTGCTGACTGAACTGGGTCTGGGACGGTCTTATACTTCATAAATTGTGGAGCATTCTATAGCTTGATACACAGGTCCCTTCCTGTATCTGTTCTCCGGAGCAGCGTACGGGAAGGGTTTTTGTGTTTTCTTCCGTCGACTGGAGAATGTAGGTCCATGTCTGATAAAATAGAAATGCAGATGGCAGAAATGAATACACAACGATTCCAGACTGTACCGGCAGCGGCGCAATGCAGGACCGGCATCAACCCAAAGGAGACTTAATTGTGAACGAGAAACTGACGCAAGCCTATGAAAGGTTAGGGTTGCCTGAAACCGTAACCAGAGAGGAACTTAACAAAAGGTTCGATCTGCTGCTAAGACGGCGGCGCTCATTGAACACCGAAGCGGAAATCGCCGCCTATGAAGCGGATTTTCAGGCGATCAAGTTTATTCTGGATTTCAGAGACCAGCAGGAAATTCAGGAGGCTGAAGATCAGCGGCTGGCCAAATACGGCAGTCTTGCGGGCGGAGCGCGTAAATGGGAGCGCTTTATGCGGCTCTATAAAACACATGTCATCATTTCCATTATCGCTGTAATCGTGCTTATTTTTGCCGGTAACGCGCTCTATAACAACTGGCAGCATAAAAAGTACCTGGCCTCCTTGCCGCCGGTTGACGCGAAGATTATGTTCATAGGCAATTTCGGTGTGAAGGACGAGGACGGCAAAATGGATGCGCTGAACCAGGCGATCATCGGGCAGTACCCGGAATGGAAGCGGGTGGACAGCAGCATGATCTATCTTCCGAAGACCGGCGAGGGCGCAGATACACTGGATATGAATTATTTGCAAAAAGCCGTAGTCGAGCTGGCGGCGAACACGCCGGATATCCTGATCCTCGATGAAGCTACGCTTGAATGGATCGGCAAACAGGATGGGTTTCAGAATCTGGAGCCCATTCTGGCGGATGGCAAGATCTCCAAAGACGATCCCCGCCTGAAGTGGGGAAAGGTGGGAGAAAGCACTGAGGAACAGCTGTACGCTGTTGACATCACGGACTCGAAGTTTGTGTCCTCCCTGCCGATTAACCATAACACCAAGTCTATTGAAATTGGAGTCTTGGGCGGGGATGAACCAAAGGAGAAAATCATGCAATTCGTGAAGCACATCGCCGAGGAGGGCGCAGCGCAGTAGGAGACTTTGTTGCAGGAGTATTCCTGCAGCAAGTAATTGCATCCTCAATAGATGGATAACAAGAATGGCGGAACAGAAGGGCACAAGCCTTTCCGTTCCGCCATTATTTGTGTTCAGGCATGGGCTGCTGTGCGCTGAAGGATTAACTGCAGCAGGTGTACAGCTTGCCATGCCTTGTCCCGGTATTAACGCTCCAGCCGGTAGCCGCCGTGAAATACAGGGCCGACATATTGGTTAAACGCATAGCCGCTGCGGATGGCAGCGGAGACGAAGTCCTTGGCTTTTACGACGGCATCATGCACAGACAAGCCGTTGGCCAGACCGCCTGTGATGGCAGCGGCAAAGGTGCAGCCCGCTCCGTGGTTGTAGGCCGGTTCGATTTTGGCGGTTTCCAGCACATCATATTCAGAACCGTCGAAGAACACATCTATGGCCAGATCGCCGCCCAGCGCTTTGCCGCCCTTGACAACCACATTTTGGGTGCCGAGGGCATGGATCAGGCGTGCAGCTTCTTTCATTTCGTCAATGGACGTCAGCTTGCCCAGCCCGGACAACACACCGGCTTCGAACAGATTAGGTGTGGCCACTGTGGCGAGAGGCAGCAGCAGATCACGGATCGCATTTGCGCTCTCCGGGTTCAGGACTTCATCTTCCCCTTTGCAGACCATAACCGGATCAATGACTACGTTGGTCTGCAGGCTCTCCTTGATCGCTTTTTCTGCTACCTTAACGATATCCACACTGCCCAGCATACCGGTCTTCATAGCATCGACAGGGCCCCCTGCGAACACAGTTTTCAGCTGCTCCGCAACGATGGCCGCATCAATCGGATAGACATTGTGATGCCAGCCGTTATCCGGGTCCATCGTAACAATAGTGGTCAAAGCGCTGAAGCCGTAAGTGCCATACTCCTCAAAGGTTTTGAGGTCGGCCTGAATACCTGCACCTCCGCTGGAGTCACTTCCGGCAATGGTTAGAGCTTTAATAATTTTTGACAAAGCGAACGTCCCCTTCTGGTATATGAATAGATGAAGCTTGATTCAGGTGGAATCTTTTAAACTCTACGATATTATAACAAAAAACATTCCCGGTGTCCGCAATCAGGCGGGAACTCGTCTACTGTATTGACCTCTGCTTTGCTGGGAGAGTTTCTTTTTTTGGTAAAAAATATTAGGGGGTGGAATGGGAAGAGGAGGAAAAGGCGGTGGGTAGGAGGCGGGTTCCCATTGGAGAAAACTGCATATCCATATAGAAGTACAACGTTTAGGAGGCTGCCATGATCGAAATCAGCTTATGCATGATCGTCCGCAACGAAGAGAACAGTCTGCCCCGCTGCCTGTCTACCGCAGCAACCCTCGCGGATGAGATCATTATTGTCGATACGGGGTCAACGGACCGGACCAAAGAAATTGCCGCGTCCTTTGGAGCGGTGATTTATGATTTTACGTGGATTGAGGATTTCTCGGCGGCCCGGAACTTTGCCTTCAGCAAGGCTACCAAGGATTATATCCTGTGGCTGGATGCCGATGACTACTTGAAGCCTAAGGATCAGGAGCTTTTCAAAGGACTCAAGAGCAGTCTTCCGGGGCATGTAGACAGCGTGAATATGCCGTATCATCTTGCTTTTGACGCTGCTGGCAATGTGGTTACCTCACTTCGCCGCAACCGGCTGGTCCGCCGCAGCTGCAATTTCAAATGGATAGGGCCGGTGCACGAATATCTGGAGGTATACGGCCCATCCTACAGCAGTGATGTCAGCATTACACATGAAAAAGACAAGGCCTACACGGACCGCAATCTGCGGATTTACCAGAAACGGGCCGCAGCCGGTGAAGTCTTCTCCCCGCGGGACCAGTATTATTACGCGAATGAGCTGCGGGACCACGGGCTGCATGAGGAGGCCTGCCGGTATTATACCCTTTTTCTGGAAGGGGAACAGGGCTGGATCGAGGATAATTACCAGGCCTGCCTGCGGCTGGCTGAATGCCAGGAACGGCTGGGGAATAAGGAAGAAGCCTTCCAGGCACTTTGCCGGACACTGAAGATCGATAAGCCGCGGGCGGAATTCTGCTGCCGGCTGGGTGCGTGGCACTTGGAGAAGAATCAGCTGCTTCAGGCCGTCTACTGGTATGAGCTCGCTGTGATGCTGCCCCCGCAGAATGATTCTATGGGCATGCGTAATGAGAGCTATAGCACCTGGCTGCCGAATCTGCAGCTGGCCTTATGCTACGACCGTCTTGGACAGCATGAGAAGGCGAACCTGTTCAACGAAACGGCATTGCGTTATCACCCGGCACATCCCAGCATGCTGTATAACCGGAATTATTTCAAAACCCTGCTCGGTGACAAATATGTCGGGCTGGAGCCTGTTGCAGAGCAAGAGAGGTAAGAGAGGTAAAAGAGGTGAGCGAGGCTTCTCATCCTTGGATGTCCCAATCGACCAAGACATAACCTCGATGTATCAGATAAGCTGCTGAAAATCCCCTGATCGGCCTCAATAACGGATCTCCTGTCCTCAATAGAAGTATCCGGCTGGTTTAAAAGAACCCGCGCACGTTGAAATGTGCCGCGGGTTCTGCCTGTTCCATTAAATCCTGTTCCATTATATAAGAGAACAGGCTGCCGGCCGCAAAGGATCAGCGGCTATGCAGAGCCTGTCCCTTGCCGTCGAGCAGCAAATGGGGTTCGCTGCTGGAGAGGAACTCCAGCACCTTGTCATAGATAATGCGGTGTCCTGCCCGGTTGGGATGAATCCCGTCACGGCAGATGAACTCTGTATAATCCGGCTGCTGAAGAAAAGCGCTCCGGACATCAATAATCTTCGTCTTGGTGCTCTCGGCGACCCTGATAATGGTGGAATTGTACCGTTCCTGCCACCAGTAGATTTTGGTGACACTGCCGAGAAATTTCATGATGTTCGCTTCCGAGGCCGGATTGTTTCCGCTCACCCATTTGAAATAGCTGTCCGCATTCAGCGGCGGCAGGCTCATCAGAATCGGCATGATCCCTTGGGTTCTCAGGAAGTCAATCATATCCCGGAGCATGCTTTCGAATGCCGGAAAATCAGTTTTGGGATTATGTTCAGCTTCAGGGTTATTCACAATCTCCTCCCAGTGGAAATCGCAGTCATTCCCCCCGTATTCGATTAGCACCATATCCGGCTTCTCCTTCAGCACATCCCGTTTGAGATTGCCGAAGCCCTTAAGCAGCGTATTGCCGAATCTGGCCGTGTTGCGCAGCGCCCCCTTCAGCTTGCCTTGCAGCAGGGAGACGTAATTATCCTCTAGAATTACATATTTGCTTCTGGCCTCGTCATAGACCACACCCTTAGAAATGGAGTCTCCGCTCACCACATACTTATATTCAAGCTCTGCAGCTGACGGATGATTATCGTTCTGATGCATGGCCACACCTCCGAAACTATATTGTACTTAATCTTAGTGTAAACCATTCATGAGGGCATTGCCTATGTATAAACGTCACGGGTCATGCGAACAAGCAGCTGCGAAATCCGCGATTCCGGAAGCAGCTGCTTAATATAATGTCTTCAGGCTAATGGCCTTTACTTATTCTATATCCGGCCATTCGGCGCGATAAGGGAGTCCAGGTAGATTCATTAGGGGGGATATTCTGCATAAACCGCACTACAGCCTGCTCCATACTGTTCACACTATTATCCCAGGTCCAGGCCAAAGAATCGGTTTCACCTTGTTCAGCGAGCCGGACTCTAAGCGCAGAGTCAACAATCAGGCGCACCACATCCTGGGCCAGCCGGTTCTCATACCGGTAGGAGAGCAGGCAATTCTCCTCGTGGCGGGCATACTGGAGATTTCCCCCGGAATATACAGACACCAGCGCTGCCCCGCAGCGCATGGCTTCTAGTCCCGGCAGGGAACCGGCATCGAAAGCACTGGCGCTGACAAAAATATCCGCCCCGTTATAGTGATAGCAGAGCTCTTCATCATTCTGCGGAGTGAAGAACCGGTATTTGCCCCCGGCATGCATCTTCTGCAAGGATTCCGAGGAATAGAACTCATCCGGCGGACTTATGAAGTTGATGTTCACCTGCGGCATGTTATGCTTGACGATATCGAGCTGTTTCACCAAGTAGGCCTGTTCACGGTGCGAGGCAAAGCCGTTCTCTTCCTTGCGCAGAATCGCCGTGATATTCAATGGCTCCTGCAGCATGTGGCGGATATGCTGGTTGCGGAACACCGTACTGATGCCTACCGGCACAATGCTCCCGGTAATCCCATGGCTCAAAGCTATTAGTTCCTGCTGCCATTGTGATAAAACCAGCAGCTTGTCAGTGATATGATAGGAAGGGAAGGATACTTCGTTCTCCGGCAGGAAGAGCGGCTCATAGCACAGAGACAGACGGATATGCATGCCTTTTCCCTGTTGGCTTGCCGCCTCGGACACGGGGACAGTCGTATAGAAATTGGACACAATAATATCACTGACGGGGAAATCAGATTCTCGCAGCACAGTGTGGTCCGTCGTTAGTATATGAGAATGGACCGCATAGGAAATGTCGCCCCCTAGTGGCATGAGGATCACAACATCATGGCCCCGGGCGGTAAGCCCGTTGGTGAGTTCTACCAGCATGCGCTGAGCCCCGCCATGGCATAAGGTGAGAATGGGAAATGTAAACCTCATGGATGATCTCTTCCCTTCTACAATATAGCTGAAAATAGCAAACTGGTTATGTATACTATTTTATTCAGCGAATGCCGAGAAGTGCCGGGACTGCAGCCTTTAAATTTTTTCGGTTCCCCAAAAAGGAGGGTTGTGCATCTGCTGAACTGGAAGCATTACGACTGAGGGTCTCTCAGGCGTTCCAGCAGCGCCACCGTTTCACGGATTGCCGGGCCTTGAATATCCTCCAGCGAGACATCGATCATCGGCTTGTGGGCCTGAAGCTTATTCAGGAACTCTGCGGTGTGGAACAATCCCCGGCCTGCCTCGCCATGGCGGAAGCGGATTCCCTCGGCATAAATATCCTTCAGGTGGGCCAGAATGATCCGGTCCCCGAACAGGCTGAAGGCATCGTCCACAATCTCATCCTGGTTCTGGACATGGTCTCCGATCAAGTTGCAGGGATCAAAGACTACGCCAATTGCGCTGGAGGGAACCTCGTCGAGCATCCGGCGCACTTTGGCCGGAGTGGACAACGTATGGGTGCTTACGCCTTCCAGCCCGAGGAACACTCCCCATTTCTCCGCTTCCTCGGCCAGCTCCTCGACCGTAGCCCGCAGGGTTTCCCAGCCCAGCTCCTCATAGCGGTAAGGCTCAAATCCGGCAAAAGTGGTTAAGGCTCCGGTCTCCGTAGCGACCATCGGTGCGCCGAACAGCCGGGCATACCGCAAATGCTCCTTGAACCGCTCGATCTCCCCCCGGCGCATGGCCGGATCGGGATGAATCGGGTTAATGTAGCAGCCGAGCACGCCGATGCGGATTCCCGCGCGGTCAAACTGTTCGGCGATATAATTGGCAAGGCCCGGACTAAGTTTCCCGGTAGAGGTATCGATATCCTGTATTGCTTTGGACAAAGCCAGCTGGACGAAATCGATTCCATAGCCTTGGAGCGCGGCAGTCAGCTCTTTAAGGGGCAAACAGCCTGCGGTGTGGGCCAATGTTCCATAACGGATGGTAAACATCTCCTTTTGGAAAATAGGGATTTGTATTATTATTAACTTTATATTAATAGCGCTTACAGCTACTTGCAATCATAAAGCGCTGACAGAATAGGAGAGCATGCAATGAATACGATAGAGCTCCGCAAGCAGGAACTCGAGAACTGCCGTCCTGAACCGACACTGGAACAGGGGAAGGTCAACGAATTTTGGGATGGCATTCTTGCTGAGTATGCCCGCAAACCGCTGGAGATTATTTCTGTGCCCGAAGTGACGCCATATCCGGGAATGCGGGTAGACAAAGTCAGCTTCCAGAGCTTTGATGAAACAAGGGTTAATGCCTGGCATATTCAGCCTGCACAGGCGGGGAATGGCGGGGAACAGCTTCCCTGCATCATTACGTTTCCCGGCTATTCTGGTGACAGGGGATATCCGGAGCGCTATGCTTCCTGGATACTGCTCGGCTATTCCGTCCTGGCCGTGGATGTGCGGGGACAACTGGGAGAGACCGGAAATCTGCTGCCCATGGAGAGCGGTGTGGCCAAGGGCTGGATTACGCAGGGACTGCTGGAGAAGGAACGCTCTTATTATATGGCAGTGGCCATGGATACCGTCCGTGCCGTGGACACGGCTGCGCAGCTTCCGGGCGTGGATCCTTCGCGCATCGCGATTACCGGCGGCAGCCAGGGCGGGGGCATTGCTCTGCTGGCAGGTGCCTTAAGCAGCCGGATCGCCGCTGTAGCCGCAGATATCCCCAATCTGTGCCGTCTGGATTTCGGCGTGCTGAATTCAACCAGCTCCCTGACCGAAATCGGCGCTTATGTGCGGCGTTATCCGGAGCATCTGGAGCGGGTGCTGGATACGCTTGCTTACTTCGATATCGTGAATCTGGCCCCGCGCATTACGGCCCCGGTTCTGATTTCTGTCGGCTGGAAGGATACCGTCTGCATGCCGGAAAGCGTGTATGCCGCATATAACCGCATAGAGTCGGAGAAGCAAATTCTGGACTATCCGTTCTCCGGGCATGAGGTTAGTGAGTATCATAACCGCCAGAAGGTGTTGTTTTTACAAAAGCATCTGGGTTAGGCGGAAGGCTAGACGAAGAAGGTTGATTCCTGAGAAAGCAAAGGGGCGCCACAGCCAAATGCCGCTGCGGGCGCCCCTTCTCTTTTTTTAATGATGTGGTACCTGGTTATAGCGGATCATCAATGTTAGCTTGTGATCCGGGCATACACGGCAAAGAACAGCGCCATTTCTCCCATGATCAGCACATTCGGCACATGGACTGCCATGTCGAGAATATAAAAGCATACCAGAACTGCTGCAAGCACCGCCAGATGAACGATTCCCAGCCGGTGCTGCTTATGCCGGTAGACGTGGAAGACCAGTGTCGTGGAGGCAAAGTAGAGCAGCACCGAGCCAAACAGCAAATTCAGCATCAGCTCATAATGAAGCTTGTTCAAGAACAGCAGTTGGATTGAGGCAGCCAGCATACACAGCGACAGGAAGATGAACAGATGACCGTAAATGATCGTCTGCCCGGCTGTATAAATATTTTTATCCACCTTTTTCTCCAAGTTATCGTAATACTGCCACCACATGGCTATGATCAGTACGAAGGTCAGGCCCGCGAAGCCTACAGACTGCAGGGTCCAGGTGCTCGACTGCAGCACAGCAAGGATGCTCACAACGGACTCCCCCAGGAGAATCAGGGCAAACAGGGAGAAACGCTCCAGCAGATGGTGAGTATTGGCGGGCGTTTTGACCAGGATTTTTCTGCCCGCCAGCGGCAGGATAATGTCCACGGCAATTCCGGCGTACAGCACGGCATAACGGACCCAGGAATCAAAGAACAGGGAACAGGCGGATATCGCCAGTCCGATCCAAAAGCGGCTGCCCAGATAATGAGCGGTGGCTTTGAGATGCCCGTTTTCCCTGGGCCGTACGTAATGATACTGTACCGCAGTCATCGCCCGCAGCCCGAGGTAGCCTATCAGAAACGAATAATAGGTCTGATCGAAATCCACAGACAGGCTTGCCGTCATAATCAGCACAAAGAACAATTGAATAATCAGAAATATCCGGTGAGAGACAATATCCTGCCCATAGCGGTTGACAAACAGCGTCTGGCCCACCCAAGCCCACCAGATCGGGATGAAAATCAGCACGAATTTGCCCAGTGTTTCAAGCGAAAGGGTTTCGTCCTCAACATGCAGCAGCACATGGCTGGCTTTGGACACGGCGGCAACATACAGCAGATCATAGAAGAGCTCCAGCCAGGTTACTTTTTTTACAGTCATATTACGCTCCTTTGTTGTTCGGATGAATGCAGTTCTGTAGGGTCTGTTTACCCGGAGCGGTCCCGGTTATATGTTATAATATAGGCACTCTACCGATGAGCGCAAGACAATCTGAGCATTAGAGGAGGAACGCAGATGGAGAAGGACGGAGATAAGCTGCCGGCGGAAATGGCAGTGGAGAAATTTAAATACAGCGAGAAGAACGAGCAGCTGGTAAAAAAGAGCTTTTGGAGCAAAACCCGGAAATTTGCCGGGAAGATCCCGTTTACCAAAGATGCAGTGGCGATGTATTACTGTGCCATAGATGCCAAAACCCCTTTGTGGGCCAAAGGCATTGCCTTCGGGGCATTGGCTTATTTCATTTCCCCCATTGACGCGATTCCGGATGCGCTGATCGGCCTGGGCCTCACCGATGACGCGGCAATTATTGCCGCAGGGGTAAGGGCGATTGCCGGCCAGGTTACGGAGGAGCACCGGCAGAAGTCCGAGGAATTTTTTGAGAAGGAATAACCATTTAACCCCACACAGTGAGGTTTTCGCTTGAGGCTGCCCTGTTGCTTTGCGGGACATCATATCCATTTTTATATTTTAAAAAAAGGTGCAGCTTGGGCTGCACCTTCACAGACTCTCTACAGGACAGCTTTCTTTGGAAAGCTGTTTGTTTTGGTATTCTTCGCCCCAATCCTTCATCAGCCGGATGATGGGGATGAGGGTCCGGCCGAACTCGGTCAGGGAGTATTCGACCTTCGGCGGAACCTGCTGATAGACTTCGCGGTGAACAACGCCATCCTCTTCCAGCTCCCGGAGCTGCAGGGTCAGCATGCGCTGGGTGATCCCCGGACAGATCCGGCGGAATTCGCTGAACCGTTTCTTTTCCTCCATCATGTGGTAGAGCAGCACCCCTTTCCATTTGCCGCCGATTACATCAAGGGTGAATTCTACAGGGCAGGCTGCCTGGTCGCAGCCAGGAGAATTACCGAAGCCGCCTTTACGGTCGCGCATAATAACGTCACTCCTTCAGTATCAATTTGTATACTACATTACATTAATGTGCGTACTTCAAAAACAATTATATATACATTAATATAAACGCATAAGCTTCAGGCAGTCAATTAAATGAAGTGAACCGAAAGGGAGTAGAGACAATGGAAATTACAGCAGCAGTCAAAAAGGAAATTATAGCAGCCTATGAATTCAGACATGCCACGAAAGAATTCGACAGCAGCCGGAAGATCAGCGGAGAAGACTTTCAGTTCATCCTGGAAACCGGGAGGCTTTCACCCAGCTCGTTTGGCTTTGAGCCTTGGAAGTTTGTTGTGGTACAGAACCCGGACATCCGGGAGAAGCTGCGACCGTTTGCCTGGGGAGCCCAGAAGCAGCTTCCGACAGCCAGCCACTTCGTGCTGATTCTCTCCAGACTGCCCAAAGATCTGACCGCCGGATCGGATTATATCCAGGGATTCATGAAGGATGTGCAGAACCTGCCTCCGGAAGTTGCTGAAGGAAAAAGTAAAATGTATGACACCTTCCTGACAACCGATTTCGGATTAGCGGGCAATGACCGGGCCCTGTTCGAGTGGGGCGCCCGCCAGACTTATCTGGCCCTGGGCAATATGATGACTGCCGCTGCCCAGATCGGCATTGATTCCTGTCCGATTGAAGGCTTCGACAAGCTGAAAATCGAAGAGATTCTGGCGGCTGAGGGCATTATGGACCCAGAGCATTTCGGAATCGCCTGCATGGTGGCTTTTGGCTATCGCCTGAATGAGCCGCGCGGCAAAACCCGGCGCAGTGCAGATCAAGTTATTCAGTGGGTATAAGGCTGCCGGTGAATGGATTGGAATGAAATCAAAAAACTGCTCTGCTGGGGGTCACATGATACCTTGTGCCTGCCTGCAAAGCAGTTTTTTGCTGTGTGGAGGTCCTGAAAATACATAAAAGCTTCGAAAAACAATTGAAAAATTACTGAAAACTCTGATAGTCTTATGGAGTGAGCATTTTTTGCAACGGATTGTCATTTCAAGATTGAAGGGATTCCTGCAGCATGAAAATCATTCGTATTATTGCCCAGGTAGCTGTACTGTACATATTCTTTCTCGCCGGAGATTATTTGCAGAAGCTGATGCATCTTCCGGTTCCGGGCAGCATTGTCGGACTGTTGCTTTTGTTTATTTTACTGCTGTTCAAGATCGTGCCCGTGAAGCTGATTGAGGACGGCTCCTTATTCATTCTGGCCTATCTGCCAATGTTCTTCATCCCGGCAACAGCCGGAATTATGAATCACCTGGATATTTTCAGCGGCCGGGGGCTGATGATGATTGGCATCCTGGTCGCCAGCAGTGTGCTGACCATGGTTGTGACGGCACATGCCACCGAGTGGATCACAGTCCGCCGGACCGGCAGCAGAAGCCGCTCTAAAATAACGGTTGCCCGCGAGAAGGGGAGCGAAGCATGAATATCCTGCTTGCCGCCGGCTTCGTTCTGATGAATGTTGGTATTTATCTGTTCATGTCCATGCTGTACAAAAGGTTTCGTCTTCCTGTGCTACTGCCGGCGCTCACCGCAACTTTTACAGTGGTGGTTCTTCTGCTTGGCTTCGATATTTCCTATGACACCTATATGATCGGCGGTGAATGGATCAACCGCCTGCTCGGACCGGCTGTGGTATCCCTTGCTTACCCGCTGTATAAGCAGCGCCATGTGCTGTGGCAGAACCTGCCGGCCATACTCGGAGGGACGGTTATCGGGCTGCTGGTCGGCATGTTAAGCGGGATGCTGATGGCGGTGGGCCTCGGCTTTTCCAAGCTGTATGTGCTCTCGATCTTGCCCAAATCCATTACAACCGCTGTAGCGATCCAGATTTCCAGCAGTCTTGGCGGTGACTCTTCCTTAACCTCCGTCTTCGTCATGATCGCCGGGTTCACCGGAGCCATTGGCGGGCCTTATATCATCAAACTGTTCAGAATACGCAGCGAATCCGGCATTGGCATCGGCCTGGGGACAGCTTCTCACGCTCTGGGTACAGCCAAAGCGCTGGAGTACGGAGAACAGTCGGTATCCATGAGTTCTGTGGCTATGACAGTCTGTGCGATAGTAGGCTCCATAGTAGGCCCGCTTGTTTCATGGATCATGTATCACTAGAAAATCCGGCCTAGCTCTTCACCCGCAGACGGATCACATTCCACGAAGCTTTGGACAGAAGGGCGGTGATGCGGCCGTCCTCAGCCACCGCTGTTCCGCGGTCATGGGGAAGGACATTCCCCGGATGCAGCTTGGTGTTGGCCGCCTGCAGATCTTCATGATCCATAACGGTATGCTGAATGACTTCAGTGGGTCCGAAGCTGCGCAAATCCACGGAAAGCTCCATTCCTTCGCTCAAATGGCGGTTTACAGCAAAGACGGTAATTTCACCAAGCTCCTCATTGTATACGCTTACTGCTTCCAGGTAAGGAACATCGGTGAACTCGCTGGAATCATATTTAGGACTGTTAATAAGCGGATGCAGCACCGTTCCCCGCCCGTAAAGGGAGGCATGCATGTATGGGTAGTACGTAGTCTGGAGCCATAGCGGTCCTCCGTTCTCAGTCGTAATCGGCGCAATGGTATTGATCAGCTGGGCAATGCAAGCCATCTTCACCCGGTCTGCATGCTTCAGCAGGCTGATCAGGCAGCAGCCCACAGCCAATGCATCCTCCATATTATAAACATCCTCGAATTCCGGCGGAGCAATCTGCCAATGGGTTTCCATCCGGCTTGACCCCTGGGATTTCCACACATTCCATTCATCCAGAGACAGGTGGATTTTCTTTTTGCTCTTCTTTTTGGCTTTGATATAATCGCATATCGCTGCCACGCTGTCGATGAACTGGTCCAGATCCAGAGACTTGGCAAGAAAGTTGGCGGTGTCTCCATCGTTATTGTTGTAGTAGGTATGCAGGGACAAGAAATCCACATTGTCATAAGTCAAATCCAGTACAGTCGCTTCCCACTCGGCAAAAGTGCTCATGCCGCTGCCCGAGCTTCCGCAGGCGACCAGCTCCAGCGACGGGTCCACCCAGCGCATGGCCTTGGCGGTTTCGTTGGCAAGCCGTCCGTATTCCACAGCGGTTTTGGCCCCGATCTGCCAGGGGCCATCCATTTCGTTGCCGAGGCACCAGGTCTTGAACCGATGAGGAGCCTTCACCCCGTGGGAGATCCGCAGGTCGCTCCAGTAGGAGCCGGAGGGATGATTGCAGTATTCGACCAGGTTTCTGGCGGCGTCAATGCCGCGCGTGCCCAGATTCACTGCCATCATGACCTCTGAGCCGGCCAGCTTGGCCCATTCTGCGAACTCATTGGTGCCTACGTGATTCGTTTCAGTGGTCCACCACGCAAGTTCCAGTGTTTGCTTGCGTTCCGTTTTTGGGCCAACCCCATCTTCCCAGTTGTAGCCGGAGACGAAATTGCCGCCGGGATAACGGATAATGGGAACATTCAGTGCCCGGACGGCATTCAGCACATCCTGGCGGAATCCGTTCTCGTCCGCCGTAGCATGTCCCGGTTCATATATTCCCCCGTAAACGGCACGGCCCAGATGCTCGATGAATGAACCGTAGAGACGCGGGTCTACCTCTCCCAGCTTGAAGTCTTTGTCGGCAATCATGGATGCCTTAATGGTCATAGTCAAATTGCTCCTTTTCAGGATTAATATAAATCTTAATTGAATATTGTGTTTTAATGATTACATCATACGAATCATCCTTTATAATTAGCAATATAAAAATTCAGGATTAACTTAATAACTAATTCTTACCTTGAAGGATAGATTGGAGGATAGAAATGTATTTAACAACGGATGCTGAATCGCTTAGGGTATATGAAGCTTTGGCCAGCGAGGTGCGGCTGCGCATTATTGATCTGCTGAGTGAACGGGAGATGCATATTAAAGAGCTTGCTGCAAGCCTCTATCTGAGCAGCGCCATTGTCAGTACTCATGTCGCCAAGCTGCAAAGAGCCGGCATCGTCAGCTCACAAATGAAAAGAATGGACGGCGGAACCTATAAATACTGTTCATTGTCCGCGAATTTTTTACAGATTAAGCTGGCGGGCTCACGCAGCATTTCCAGAAAAGTGGTTGAGGTATCGGTCCCTGTGGGGCAGTATACGGATTTACGGGCAGCACCAACGTGCGGCATTGCTACCACGGAGAAGCTGATCGGTTATTATGATGATCCGCGTTACTTTTTGGACCCCGAGCGGGCAGATGCCGGAATCCTGTGGTTCGCCAAAGGCTATGTGGAGTATAAGGTGCCGAATTATCTTTTTATGGATCAGAAGGTCCAGGAGATCGAAATCTCCATGGAAATTGGCTCAGAGGCCCCTCATGTGAATGAGAAATGGCCTTCGGATATTACGTTCACCCTGAATGGAGCAGAGTTGGGCAAGTGGACGAGTCCCGGCGACTTCGGCGTAATGAGAGGGCGGCTGACGCCGTCCTGGTGGAACCCCGATGTGAACCAATACGGGCTGCTGAAGGTGCTGCGGATTAATTCGGGGGGGACTTATATAGACGGACAGCGGATTTCCGCTGTGACGCTGAATGATGTATCCTGGCAGCAGGATCAATGGAGCTTCCGGTTAACCGCAGAAGACAGCACCCGAAGACGGGGCGGATTAACTTTGTTCGGCCGGGGCTTCGGCAATTACGAGCAGGATATTGTATTCAGGGTGTATTACGAATAAGGCGTGCAGCAGCGCCATGGTGTGAATGAATGTCAGTATGTTTGCAAAACAGTCCAATGGGTAACTATAAACTAAGTAACCCATTAACCTGCACAGCATGCAAAGGAGGATTTCACATGTCAGAGCATATCAAAAATGAAGCGGACATCCGCAATAAAGAAAGCAAAACAGACGATTCGCTCGCAGAACGCAAAAAGATGGAGAATGGTGTAGACATTGAGCCGGAGGCTGATGAATGGGTATCCAAACCTGCTGATACCTCCCATCCTGATCCGTTCCCCAAGCACTAAAGACAGCGTCCCTGTCTTTTGACAGGCTATCCTACAGGATAGTCTGTTTTTTGAACGGCTCATATTGAGAACCGATTAGTAAATAATATATACTGGAATCAAGTAATGCACAGTCAAACAAAGTAAAGTCAAGCAAAGTAAAGTCAAGCACAAACTCAAGCATGTCTTCATTCTCCAGATCATCGCAGATTTCACAAGTCTCTGGGCAATCCATATTGCGGGGAGGAATCGTTAATGCGGAGTCGAAACGAGAACGGCCGGTATCGGCAAAAGCGCGGGGATGCGCTTGTGGGCAATCTTGAGAAAAAGTACGGTTCGGACTTTGGCGTTCGCAGCGATATGAAGCTGGACACGCTGAGAAAGCAGCATGGCGGACAGTCGCTGACCCAGCTGCTCAAGGAGCAGCACGACAAAAACTAATCTATCGGGAGCGCTGTCTGAAGCTTCACAGAATCATAGCATAACCTGCGGGTTATGTTTTTTTGATTAATACTCATACCCCAACTGGCTGATTGCGTCATCAAGTATTTCGTGTAGCGTTGGCCCTCCTGGAGATGAACTTGTCCAAAAAAAGACAGCTGCACGTACCGCCGCAATTAGCATCGCTGCTAATAATGTCGGATAGATATCCCGCGTCAAATCCTTTTTTGTACGTTCTGCGATGACCTTCGCGAGGTTCCGTTCGAACTCGATCTCTGCCTTTCGCTGTGCGCCGATCAAAGCGGGATCATCCCGAAGGAGGATCATGCGTGCCAGCCATTGCCGGTCTGAGGCCTCTGAAAACCCGGCAAGAACTGCGGCTCGGAGCGAGTCTTTTAGAGCCTCACCGGGCGGACGATCGGCTAACGCAACAGCAATCTTCTCGGAACGTTGATACGCGTTGCCGATGATGGCCGCTTCTTTAGATGGGAAATAGTTATTGAACGTTCTTAGGGAGACATTTGCGGCAGCGGCAATGTCCTCAACCCGAACCTGGCCAACCCCTTTTTCGATGGCGAGGTTAAGGGCTATTTCGCTGAGCGTTCGCCGTGTCTCATCCTTCTTACGTTCTCTCAAACCGGATTTTTCAGTCGTCATGTCATCTGTTCCTCCAATTATGCGGATAGTTAAAGATCCTTAATGCTAATTATTATTTCTGCTCAACTGAAGTTTGAATGTTATAATCGAGGACTTCGTCCAGCCAATCAAACATAACCTGATAGCTAAGCGGTAAATTGTTAATTTGACAGTGCAGGTCAGCGCCATCCTCTTCAGTCCCCAAAAAGATAGCATTCTTCTTGTTCGGTGCTTTCTCGTAAGTCTCAACCGCTTGTCTCTTCATCTCAGGATGTTCGGCTTCCGAGTACATGGAGAGCAAGGGACACTGGACGTCCCGCGGATCAACGTCGAGCGCTTCCTTTGCTGCATCATACCATTCTACGATACTATCGAAGCCGTGTGACCAAACTGATCCGGCGAACAGTGCCTGGCCTGTATATGGCATCTTTTCAGTTTGCTTTGCTGCTTCATCCGCGCTGCCTCGAAGAAACGAAGGCATCCCGCGTTCAATGAAGCTAGCCATTGAGTATACCGGTGAGTTCGGAACTGCCGCAGCAAAACGGTCATCGCAACTTGCATGGACCATTGTCTTGGCGCCGCCATAGCTCATGCCGCTTACGACCAATCGGGCAGCGTCCACATCAGGGCGGGCGAGGAGGAAATCAGTGGTGGCTCTATAGACGTTGTGCAGCTCTTCCTTTGGGAAGTTTTTGGCTGTCGCCTCGGGTTCATAGAATCTGGCACAGACATCCCAAGGAAGATCAATGATCAGCGCATTATATCCCCGATCAATCGCCGCTTGTCCTCCGAGGAAGTAGGTGTCCTCCTTGTGTGTCTCTCCACCATTGTGGAAAAGAATCGTCGGTTTTGGCACATCACTGTGCTCAGCCTTCAAAAAGCAGCCTGGGAACTTATAACCCTTGTATTCCACCTCCACCCACTCATGGGGAGTCTGCCCAGACTTCGCATCAAGCGCCTTCTGGAAGCATTCCACACTCTTTTGATGAAACCGTGAGAAATCCGGTTCGTGCGGAAACGTACCGTAGAAGGCCGCTCTGTAGTACGAGTGGGCGCGTATAAACGCCTCCCCGGCGCTAAATGAGTGGCCCCTCTTCAGACTGTCCTCTGCGGTTGCCTCAACTTTAATGGCTTCCTTCTCAAATTCATTCTTATAACTGGTAATGGAATTCGGATCAATCTGCCGGGCAAGTTTGAGTAGCTCTCCCTGGGAAACGCCTCCGCAGTGCATGAACGAAAGCAACCACTGAAAAGTGAAATCGATGTCGTCACGCTCGAAGAATACCTTGTTTTTCAAACGCGCAGCGACCTTTGTGTCTTGATCATCTACCATTTTACTCTCCTCCTTATAGAATCTACAGTCTGGATTATTCACAGCAGATAAGCCACGAACCGGGGGAGGGACCTGACCATACGCAAATCCGGGCCCGTGTATAAGCGTCCAGTGATCTAACCTCCGTCTCATATTATTGCACATATAGAAAAATTGCTTAACACGCAAAATTGCGCGAAGCGCAAAAATATTAAACATTATTTTTTGTTTGGAAAAAACTAATATTTACCATAATGATTCCCGTTTTTACCGGGCATACTACCTCCCAATACGACCTGTTCATAACAGTGAGGGGGCGGGACCTATTTCGATTACACAATTGCTTTCGCTGGGGGATGCTCCGGGTTCGCTGCTGGCCGGTGAATATTTTTTTTATTTTATGCTGTATTCCTTTCTGGGCTGGGTCCTGGAGGGCAGCTATAATCTGTACAGCCTGGGAACGTTCCGCAAGGAAGGGTTCCTCAAAGGGCCCTTTAAGCCGATGTACGGCTTTGCCCCGCTGCTGCTGCTGGGTGCCAAGGACCTGGGGCTATCGCTGCCGCTGATGATTTTGCTGGCGTTAATCATCCCGTCTGCTGTCGAATACGCCAGCGGATGGCTGCTGCAGTCAGTCTTTCATAAGCAGTGGTGGGATTATTCGAAGATGTCCTATCAGCTGCGGGGGCATATCTGCCTGAAGTTTTCCTTATACTGGTGGGGGCTGGCGACGGTCTGTATTTATGGCTTGCAGCCGCTCATCGAGATGCTGTATCTCCGGATTTCCACGTTGTGGCTGCTTCTGCTGCCACTTGCGGTGCTGCTGCTTGCAGCCGATCTGCTCTGGACCTGCCGGACCCGGCGGCGCAGCGTGAAGGGGCTTGAGCTTGGGGAAGGCTAAAAGCAGGCTTTAAGCGAATTTTCTACGGAATATCTAGGGACATTGTCAACCTGCCCGGTTGGCAATGTTCCTTTGCTGTTTGTATAGACAAGGAATACATGCTAGTCTTGTAAAATATAGTGAGATAGGTTTATCAAGAAAAAACGTGGTTCGGGAGGGCGAATGCGCAGGTTTGGAAAGGCCAGCATCGTTATTATTGTGATAGAAACTTTCATCATCGGGATTTTGGCGGGCTTGCTGCTGGTTGCAGCGGGCAAGCCCGAGGCCAGGGAACAACGTAATTTGATCACCCATTTTGACCGGACGGATTTGCAGCGGATTGAAGAAATGATCACACGCTTCAAGGAAGGTACGGGCGATAATCTAACCATGCTGGAGTGGGGAATAGACAGCGGGCCGTACATACATGACGTATATAATGATGGCAGGGAGATCCATTGGACCGTGGATAATACCAGAGACGGGATGGCTGCAAATCCAGGGAAGACCGAATATGTATGCAGGGCAATCGGACTTGCCGAGACTGCAAAATTTTACAAGGTTGAGGTTTCGGATTGCGACAGCTACGCCAAGGATGAGCAGATCAGCTTAATTTCGTTCAATAAGGATAGATTATAGGGAGGGCTAACATGCCAATATCTGAATATTACCGCAGTCTGCGCAATAAGGTTGGGAATGAACTGTTGATGGTGCCGTCTGTCGCAGCGGTGATCCGGAATGGGGAAGGCGGAATTCTCCTGCTCCGCAAAGGCGGGGAACAGCTGTGGGGTTTACCCGCAGGTGCCATTGAACCTGGTGAGACTCCATCAAGGGCACTGCGCCGGGAGGTCTTTGAAGAAACGGGCTTAATGGTGAATCCGCTGCGGATTATTGGCGTATTCGGCGGTGAGAAGTATACATATGAATACATCAATGGGGACCGGGTCCAATATTCGGTCATTGTGTTTGAATGTTCAATCGTCAAAGGAACGCTCCGAAGTGTAGACGGGGAGGCAGAGGAGCTTGTGTTTTTTAGCGAAGAAGAGTTTCCAGAACTGGCGATCCCATATCCCCCGGAGATTTTTGGAGGGGATTCTGCAACTGATCGGGCCATCTTCGAATAAAGCTCATCATCAAGATATATGGGGATGAAGGTAATGAGGTCCAAAATTATTTATAGCACTGCTGTGCTTGTGGCGATGATTATGGGTCTCGGCTCCAGAGCTTTTGGTGAGGAGCTGCCACCATTTGCGGCCAGCCATCTGGGGGATGCCCTGTGGGCGTCGATGATATATTTTGCCTGCCGTGTGCTGTTCACCCGGCAACCTTTATGGCAGTCGCTGTTGCTGAGCCTGTGCTTCAGCTTCGGAATTGAGTTCAGCCAGCTCTACCAGGGAGAATGGATCAACGGGCTGCGGACGACCAGGGTAGGGGGCTTAATTCTGGGGAAGGGATTTCTTTGGATTGATCTGCTGCGTTATACGGTAGGAATAGCATTCTCCTATGCTTTGGACCGTTTTTGTTGGCCTAAAAAATCTTCATAGAGCAGAACAGTAATGTCTTACGCTGCATCAAGGCTATGTTAATGAACCGCCCTTTCATCTGCTGGATGAGAGGGCGGTTTGTTAGTGTTTAGCTCCTGGGGTGACGTCTGTTACCGTCTGCGCTGCGCCGCTGATAGCCAATCCGGTGTCCAGGCCCGGTCCACATCGTCAACGTTGCTGCCTGGGGGAACGATCCGGTCTATGGCGTCCAGCACATCCGCGCTGAGCTGCAGATTGGCTCCGCTTAAAAAGTTACCCAGCTGCTGAGGGGTTCGTGGTCCGATAATTGTCGAAGTTACCGCTGGATGCGTTTGTGTAAAAGCAACAGCCATATGCGGCAGAGAGATTCCCGCCTCATCGGCTACGGTCTGCAGTTTATGGATGAGCTCAAATTTATTTTTGTTTTCGGGACGTTCAGGATCAAGTGCCTCCCCGGCGGAATGTCCCTTGTAGCGAGCGGCTCGCGAATCTTCGGCTGCAGCATGGCCTGCTCTGTATTTACCGGTCAGTAGTCCTCCGGCCAGTGGCCCATATACAAGAAGCCCAAGATTATATTTGTCGGCCGCCCCTGGAAGATCCAGCTCGATGCCCCGTTTGAGGATAGAGTAAGGAGACTGCTCACTGATGAAGCGCTGCAATAAGCGACGGCTGCTTACGGCCTGCGCTTCGGCAATTTGCCAGGCCTGATGATTGGAGGTTCCGATATACCGGACTTTCCCTTCTTTCACCAGATCTGTCAGCACATCGAGCGTTTCCTCGAAATCGGTATCCGCAAAAGGTCTGTGGAGCTGGTACAGATCAATATAGTCGGTCTGCAGACTACGCAGACTGTTCTCAACGGCCTGTCTGATCCACAACCTTGATACGCCCTGATGATTGACTGCCCCGCTTTTGGGGTTGCCTACCTTGGTCGCCAATATAACCTCACTGCGCCGTCCGGCCAGTGCTTTGCCGATGATCCGCTCGGATTCGCCGCCGGAGTAGATGTCCGAAGTATCCAGGAAGTTGATCCCGGAATCTATGGCCTGATGAATCATTTGAAAACATTCAGCCTCGTCTTTGTTACCTGATCCGATGACGCCTCCGCCAAGGGCGTAGGCACTGACACGGATACCTGTACGGGATAAATTTCGATATTGCAAAATTGATCATCCTCCTGCTTATAATGAACACGTGTATCTTTGGGGACGCGTGTTGATCTGTCGATGCAGGGTCAATTATAATAAGTGCAGCAGCCGGCTACAATAATCAGCTTTGTAAAAATGTTGATTAATGAACAGACCCGGCAAAGTGACGATTATAATATAGCTTCATGCAAAGGAATGAATCCATTGACGGACAAAGACAGGGATCTTAGGGTAATCCGCACCAAGCGGCTGATTGATGAAGCGTTCATGGAGCTGCTGAAAGAAAAAGGGATCAGCGGACTGACGGTCAGAGATTTGACGCAGCGGGCCGGAATTAACCGCGGGACCTTTTATCTCCATTACCATGATATTTGTGAGCTGATTGAGCGGACAGAGATGATGAAGGAGCTGGAGGAACTTTTTAGACCGGCAGATTTTGAAGCAATGCTATACAACAACACAGAGCAAACACCCTTCGGGCCGATCGTCAGAGCTTTCACCCATTTAAGCAAACATGCTGATTTTTTTAAGGCGATTTTTGATCCCAAAGGCTCAAAAGCACTGGGAGAACGGTTGAAATATCTGATGGGCACACATATGTATGACCATGTGAAGCAAAGCAGCGGCGGCGCAACACTTGGCGGCATCCCCGACCGTTATTTGATCAACTATCTGGGTGCAGCCCAGTTCGGACTGATTCAGACCTGGCTGGAATCAGGTATGACCTACACCGCCGAAGAAATGGCGCTGATGCTGACCCGGCTGATTCAGACGGGGCCTTTGCAGTCCGTTGCTCTTCAAGAAGTCGAATGAACAAATGTCAAGAGCGGGTAGATTAACAAATTCATGGAGAACCAGTTTAGTCGGGCAGATATCTTCACGGGATGTCTGCTCTTTGCGTTCTTGCGGATAAATCCGATAAGTCATTCTATAAATCTTACAAAATTGCTTCTGGATTATAGCAGTCAGAGAATATATATTTAGTGGGTTGATTTGCATTGGTAATTATATGGATGACGGGACTGCTGCAAATCAGCCAAACGCTGCCTGATATGGAGTTGAGATCCGCTAATGACGAACAGTTTAATCGTAGTGTGCATACTGACCATGATCATTCACACAGCCGAGACGTTATCGTATTCGGTGCGCTTTGCCGGTGTGAAGCTCAACAAAATCGCCATCGCATTATCCCTGACAGGGATTATCGTGCTGGTATCCAGAACGGCCAATATGGTCCAGGCTCCGCTGACGGCCAAATTTGTTGATTATGCCAAGACACATGACACCTTTCCTCTGGACAACTATTTGCGGATCATCATGCTGGCCTCTTCACTGGGTACCTTGATTGCCATTGCCTTGTTCCCGAGCTTTGTGGGGCTGTGCGGAAGAATCATCTCCAGGCTGGAGATTGAAGGCTCCATTCCCAAGCTGCTGACCAGTGTGACGATCGGCCAGCTGAAGAACACCCGCAAGTATTTCCGCAAGCCCAGAGTGATGCTGCACAGCTTCCGCTATCTGGGGATTCCGAAGCGCTTCATTGTTATGAATATATTTGTTACCGCGTTCTATACGGTCGGTGTACTGTCCTCATTGCTGGCAGCCCATCTGGTACCTGCTCTAAGCACTACCGCATCCCAGGCTTCCGGGTTGATCAACGGGCTCGCTACCATTATGCTGACGATCTTCATTGATCCTCAGCTTGGCATTATCACCCATAAAGCCATTGAAAATGCAGATTCCCGTGATCAGCTGGGGAAAATCTACGTCTTATTGATGGGCTCACGTTTCCTGGGGACCCTGCTGGGCCAGCTTGTACTTCTGCCGGCAGCTCATGTGATCATCTGGCTGGTGCGGCTGATTTGAGGGACGGCCTGTACAGAGGAAATCTGATGCTGCCTGTATAACATAGTAAGTATTGTTATAAATGCATCCTTAGCGGGCTTATTTGGGCAGCTTGGCTTCAGCAGTCCGCAGTGCAAGCGTGATCTTCTGCTCCCATGCGTACGATTGCTGCCCGTAAGTACGAAGCTCCCCCATCCGGGCATAAGACAATTTCATCGCCGCAGCCGCTGTGATGGCGTCTCCCGACGCAATCGCGGCTTTATAGCGCTTGTCAGCGTCCGTTCGCTCCGACTGTGCGGTGCTGGCCGCTTTATTCTGAGCTGTTATCTGCTTTTTGAGATTTGAGACAGGCGCTAAGGCCTCTTTGGCAGGTTTTATCTTGGCTGCCGTCAGCGCCCGGGCTACAGCAAGTGCAGTATTCTTCGCCTTGACCTCAGACCGGGCAGAGGCAGCTGCCGCCTTAAGCTTATTGCGCTTAATCTCCAGGAGAGCCGCCGACTTCAGGTTCCCTGCCTTGCGTGCTGCTGTAATCTGCTTGCTGAGCGAAGTGTACTCCTCCAAGAGTGGCGCATGTTTTTTCTTCATGGCTTCAGCTTCAGTCTTCAGCCGGTTCAGCAAGCCGGCATCTTCCGCCTTCAGCTTCAGATTAATCGCTTTGAGATCGGCATTGTTCTGCTTGCGGAGGGTCTGGGTTCTTGTACTTTCGGACTTTAATGTCGTCTGCAGACCGGTATAATCATTGTACAGCGTATGAATCTGTTCGAGCGCAGAGTCCCAATCGGCAGCAGCAGCAGCAAACGGGGCATGTGCGGTCAATGCAATTAGCAATATCAGCAACCCTATCCATCTGCCGGACAAGCCTGCGCTGTACCTTTTTTCAGCAGCAATGTACTTCCGTCTTACATCTTTCATTGAATTCATCTCCTGTAATAGTAATCGATAAGACACGCAAAAAAGCACCCCCAAGAAAGGCCCAAGGGCCTGTCCTGCGAGGTGCTTCTCCCGCTTATCGTATGGAAATTCGTTCTTTTACTATAGCTTGGAATAAATGGATAGTCAAGCCGAAAAAGAACGCGGGTTCGCTTTTTTCGTTTCTTTTGCTAGTATTATGTAACTGAACCAAGAAATCTAGTAGAATAAATCTATAGTTTACAATATTGGATAATGTTCGGCACCTAGAACCAGTTGGAACAGGGAGATGACGTTGTGCAGCTTAGACATGTAAAAATCCTGGGGACGGGTAAATATTTGCCCTCCAGGAAGGTGACAGATGAGGAATTGGACGCAGTGCTCTGCACACCTGCAGGCTGGGTCAACAAAATTACGGGTGTAGGGGTACGGCATTATGCCGGCGAGGGTGAAACGGCCTCCACCATGGGGGCAAAGGCGGCCGAAGCGGCGCTTCTGGCGGCAGGCCTCAGCTTTTCGGATATCGATTGCCTGGTCTGCACCAGCGGAACCAAGGAGCAGCCACTGCCGAGTACAGCCGTATTTATACAGCAGGCCATGGGACAGGAGAACTCTGGCGTGCCCGCTTTTGATATCGATTCAACCTGCCTCAGCTTTCTGGTAGGCCTGGATGTCATGTCCTATATGGTTGAAGCCGGACGATACCGGAATGTGCTTCTGGTAGCTTCGGAGATTGCTTCAGCCGGGCTTGATTATGAAGACAAGGAGAGTGCGGCACTGTTTGGAGACGGGGCGGCTGCGGTGGTCATTGGTCCGAGTGCAGCCGGGGAGTCTTCGAAGATTCTGCATGCCTCGCTCAAAACATACAGCAGCGGCGCCCGTTATTCGGAGATTGCCGGAGGGGGCACCAGACTGCATGCCCGGAAATACAGCAAGGAGAATGCGCAGCCGTATCTGTTTCATATGGACGGACAAGCCATTTTTAGAAAAGCATCTAAGCTCCTTCCCGAATTCCTGGGAGACATGCTGGCACAGAGCCACACGCAAATGGAGGATTTCCGTTTGGTGGTGCCCCATCAGGGAAGTGCGATGGCCATGCGGCTGCTCCGCAAAAAGCTGGGCATAGCCGTGGACAGGTTCCTCGACAATACACCGGGTCATGGTAATACCATTGCGGCTTCGATCCCGATGGGGCTGCATGAAGCGGTCAGTCAGGGGCGGGTACAGCGGGGAGACCGCATACTGTTCATTGGAACTGCTGCCGGGCTGTCACTGGGAGGCCTGATTCTTGATTACTGATCCTTCCGGCAGTCCGCCGATGAACGTGCTCATCACCGGCGGACGGGCACCAGTGGCTCTGGAGCTCTCCCGGCTGCTGCGGGCTGCGGGCCACCGGGTGCATGCCGCAGAAAGCGCCGAATACCATTTGTGCCGCGTTTCTTCGGCTGTTGAACAAAGCTTTCGCGTCCCGGCGCCAAGGCACAACCCGGAAGCTTATATTGATCGGCTGGCAGGGCTGGTAGAAGAACTGCACATTGATGTGCTGATTCCGCTGTGCGAGGAGATTTTTTATATATCGGTCGGTCTCGACCGCCTCCGGGGCTGCCGCGTGCTTTCCGCAGAACGGGAGACGCTGGCCAGACTGCACCACAAGGGCGAGTTCATTGCCTGGGCCCGCGAACTGGGATTAACCGTCCCCAAGACCCGGCTGCTCAGCAGCCCGGAGGAATGGAGAATCCAGACGGGTGAAGCCGCACATAAAAGGGAGGCTTGGGTGTACAAACCGGCGTATTCCCGCTTTGCCTCCAAAGTCATTCTGCCCCGAACGATCGCCGGGGGGCAGGAGGGCATAGCTGGCCCGCGCAGTCTTGCAGCTCCGCGCGGCATTTCATCCGCTGCGCCATGGGTGGCGCAGCAATATATCACAGGTGAGGCCATATGCACTTACAGTGTTGTGCATCAAGGTGAAGTAATTGCACATGCGGCATATGGCAGCAGATACCGGACCGGCAGGACGGGAGCAAGTGTGTACTTTGAGCATCTGGAGCATCCGGCTGCTTTGGACTGGGTGCAGCGATTCAGCGGGGCTGCCGGCTTCAGCGGCCAGATCGGCTTTGATTTCATCCAGGTGCAGGGGGGAACACTGTATCCGATTGAGTGTAACCCGCGTGCGACCAGCGGGATTCATCTGTTCGCTGCAGAGGACGGGCTGGTGCAGGCTCTGCTGAATCCGGAGCAGCTGGTGCAGGCCGGAACTGTCAGCACGCCGCGTTCCGGCAAAAAGTCCATGCTCGCGCTTCCCATGCTCGCCTGCGCCCTGCGGCCGGGACCGGCAGGACTGGCGGAGTGGGGGAGAGCGCTGCGCCAAGCGGAGGATGTAATCTTCCGCAGGAATGATCTGCGTCCTTTCCGCGAGCAGCTTCGGATTGTATATCATGCCTGCCGCTTTGCCAGGCGGAACAAGATTTCAGTTACTGAAGCCTTGACAGAAGACATAGAATGGAACGGTGAATGATGACTAGAGTGCTTGTAACAGGCGCAACGGGCTTTCTTGGCCGTCATACGGTACGGAGGTTTGCAGAGCGGGGCTGGGAAGTATTCGGGCTTGGGCGAAACCGGGAGGCCGGACAGCAGATAGAAAAGGATGGTGCAGTCTTTGTATGTGCAGATTTGCGCCACACGGAAGCTGCGGTCCGCGCGTGCGCAGGAATGGATTTCGTCTTTCATTGTGCGGCGCTCTCCTCCCCTTGGGGCAAATACAGTGATTTTGTGGCCTGCAATGTGGAAGCCACACGTAACATAGCGGAGGGCTGCAAGCGGCACGGGGTCCGGCGGCTAATCCATATCTCCACTCCCAGCCTGTATTCCAGCCGCGGGAGCCGCTTCGGCATCCGGGAAGCAGACCCGCTCCCGCCGAAACCGGCCAATAGCTATGCTGCAACCAAGCGCATGGCGGAGCGTGTCGTGCAGCAGGCGGCCGGAGAAGGTCTGGCGGTATTTATGCTGCGGCCCCGGGCGATCTTCGGGCCTATGGACAATGCCCTGTTCCCCCGGCTTCTTGCGGCCAATGAGGGCAAGGGAGTGCCGCTCCTGGATGGCGGCGGGGCCATGATTGACGTCACCTGTGTGGAGAATGTCATTGATGCCATGCTGCTCTGCTCCAGTGCCCCGCTGTCAGCAGCCGGGCGTGCCTATAACATCACGAACGGCGAGCCCATCATGTTCAGGGAACTGCTTGAGCGGCTGTTTGCCCGGCTGGAGATGCCGCTGCACAGCAGACAGCTTCCCTACCGGACTGCATACGCTTTTGCAGGACTATTGGAAGGGGTATACAAGATGCTGCCCTTCCTGGGCGAGCCGGTGCTCACCCGGTATTCCGCTTCGGCACTGGGGGTCTCCCAGACGCTGGATATTTCGCTGGCGCGGGAACAGCTTGGCTACCACCCCCGTGTGACTACAGACGAAGGCCTTCATTCCTTCGCAGAATGGTGGAGAGAACACAAATGATAACTTCAATTCCAGTATCGGTGTCTATCCTGTCAGCAGGCTACTGCCTGCATCCCGAGCTTTTGACGCTGAAGGGGGGGACAATGAGACCCGTCGCTTTTCCTGCGGGCTATGCGCTGCTGAGGCACCCGCGTCATGGGCCGATCCTGTTCGATACAGGCTACAGTTCACGTTTCTTCGAGGAAACGGCGAAGCTTCCGGCTTCCTTGTACCGCCATATTACACCTGTAGTATTCAAAGAGGGAGAAAGTGCCGTGGAGCGGCTCCAGGAAGCCGGCATTGCACCGGAGGAGATCCGTTATATAGTGCTGTCCCATTTTCATGCTGACCATATCGGCGGTGTCCGGGATTTTCCCCGGGCGCAGTTCATTTATTTGCGGAAGTCATATGAGGCGGTACACCGTCTTGGCCCCATCAAGGCGCTACGGGCCGGATTTCTTCCGGGACTGCTTCCTGAGGATTTTACTGCACGTTCCTTGCCCGTGGACGAGTACTCGCCACAGCGCCCGCTGCCCCCCGGATTTCCCTTCACGGAAGCTTATGACCTGCTTGGCGACGGCAGTCTGCTGGCGGTGGAGATGTCCGGCCATGCCGCAGGAATGATCGGCTTGTTTGTGTCCGGGGGCGGATACGACTATCTGCTCTGCGCGGATACGGTATGGTCGAGCCGGGCCTTCCGCGAGAACCGCAGGCCGCATCCGGCAGCCGGTCTCATTATGTCTGACCGCAAGGAATACCGGCATAACTTTGACCGGTTACGGGTGATTCACGAGAACTTCCCCGGCCTGCGGATTGTGCCCAGCCACTGCCGGGAGGCACTGGCTCTCTGGGGAACAGGCGGTGTCCAATGAAACGGCTGGCACGGACGCTCCGGTACTACATTCTTACCAGGTGGGGGCGCCGCTGGAAGGACCGGGCAGCCCTGGAACAATGGCAGGAACGGCGGATACGGCAGCATGTGGAACGAATCCGCCGGTTATCGCCGTTTTACCGCGATCTGTGGGCTGATATACCGGCGGAAGAGTGGCGGCGTTTTCCTATTATAGAAAAACAGCTCATGATGGATTATTTCGATACGCTCAATACAGCAGGGATTACCAAGGACATGGCTTTTGCCGAGGCCTATGAGGCGGAGAACAGCCGTTATTTCAAGCCGACACTGCATGGAATTACTGTAGGCTTATCGTCGGGAACGTCGGGCAGCCGCGGGATATTTCTGGTCAGTGAAGAGGAGCAGGCGGCCTGGACAGGTACCGTATTGGCGAAGCTGCTGCCCGGAGGGCTGTGGGAACGTGCGAAGATCGCTTTTTTCCTCCGGGCGAACAGCAATCTCTATGAGTCTGTCCGGCAAGGGCGCCTGCAGTTTCAATATTTTGATCTGCTGGAGCCGGTTCCGCAGCTGGTCGCACGGCTGGAGCAGTACGGTCCTGACATCTGGATCGCTCCGCCGTCCATGCTCCGTATGCTCGCCGAAGCCCGGCTGTCGGGAGGCCTGACGGTTCAGCCGCGCCGGCTGATCTCTGTTGCAGAAGTGCTGGACCCGCTGGACCGGGAGCATATTGAGCAGACCTTCGGTCAGACGGTTCATCAGGCTTATCAATGTACGGAGGGGTTTCTCGGCTACACCTGTAAATACGGCATGCTGCACCTGAATGAAGATATTGTTCATATTGAAAAAGAGTATCTTGACCGTGACTCCAGACGCTTCGTGCCGGTTGTGACGGACTTCTCAAGAAGCGTCCAGCCCATTATCCGCTACCGGCTGAATGACATTCTTACCGAATCGGCTGCGCCATGTCCCTGCGGCTCTTTGTTAACGGCGATAGAACGGATTGAAGGGCGATGCGATGATATTCTGTATCTGCCCCATTCGGAGAACGGCGGGCTGGTCACGCTGTTTCCCGATTTCATCACCCGGGCGGTGCTGGCTGCTTCTGCGGAAATCGAGCATTACCGGGTCATTCAGCGCAGTCCGCTGGATCTGGAGATTTCGTACCGCACACGCAGGGGCAACGCAAAGGATATAGAGTCCTTGTTGACCGGAGAATTCTCGCGTTTGTTCACCCGTTTCAGCTGTATTCCGCCTCAGCTCCAGTTCACCGATTACAGCTTTACACCTGGAGCTGTAAAGCTGCGCAGGGTTGAAAGGAGCTGGAAGCTGTGAAGGACGGAGTGCTTCTATATGACCGGCACAGCATCCAGGAGCTGAATTGGCCTGACACGGAATATGGCCGGTATGCGCAGCAATATATTTCAGCAATGCTGGAGCATCCGGCAGAGCATTTTATCGCCAATGTGCAAACAACCGTAAAGGTGGTGGTCGTTGACGGCCTGCCGGTCCCCATTACCGTAAATGAAGCGGAGTATGCCAATTCCTATGTCTGCTCCCCGTACACTCATTATGTCAGCTATGCTTCTGAGGAACTGGCTTTGCTGAATAACCGGCTGCTTGAGGGAACTCTGTCCGTTATTTTGCGGGGCATGGGGTTTCTGCTGAGGGCTGCCCGGTTTAACCGGGTGGTCCAAGTCAACAACTGGCTCCTGTCCACCAATCTCTATCCTCCGGTAAGTCCCGGCCAGCTGCTGAAAGTGATTGATTTTCTCCGCTCCGAGTATCCCGGTTATACAGTCCTTTTGCGCTCCCTGAGCTGGGAGACTTCCGGTGCTCTCCTGGAGGCTCTGGAGGGATATGGCTGCAAATGGGTGCCGAGCCGCCAGATTTATCTGCTGCAGCACCCTACAGGGTCCAAAGCCAAATGGCTGGTCAAACGTGACCGGGCTTTGCTCGATAAGCATGGCTACACGGTTGAAGCACCTGGGCAAATCACGGCGGAAGATGTCACCCGCATTGTGGAACTGTACGAACTGCTATATATACATAAATACTCGGAGTATAACCCGCAGTTCACGGAGGCCTACATCCGTCTGGCGCTGGAGAAGCGGACACTTCATATTTACGGGCTGCGCAAAAACGGCAGGCTTGACGCCGTGCTCGGCTTCTACAGCCGCGAAGGTGCGATGACAGCGCCGCTGTTCGGCTACGATACCTCATTGTCCCAGCCGCTTGGCCTGTACCGGATGCTGTCAGCCGTACTGATTGACCTTGCCGGAAGCAGGGGGCAGCTGCTGCATGAGAGCTCCGGGGTAGGGCAGTTCAAGCGCAACCGAGGAGCGGTGGCGGCTACAGAACTGTCGGCGGTCTTTGACCAAGGCACATCCAGGCTGAACCGCTGCAGCTGGTCTTTTTTGGGATGGCTGCTCCGGCGGGTCGGTATCCCGTTGATCCAGAAGTTGAAGCTGTAGTACATTTGTTTTAAGCTAATATTTCCGGAGCGTAAAAATATGAAGAAGGTGCAATTATGAACAGCGAAAACGGGCAGAACGCCGGTTCAATCGCCCTCATCACCGGGACCTCTTCCGGCTTCGGGCTGCTGACCGCATTGGCTCTGGCTCGCAAAGGCTGCCAGGTCGCAGCCACCATGCGTGACATAAGCCGCCAAGGGGAACTGCTGCGCCAGGCCGGAGAAGCCGGACTAGCCGAGCGGATACATGTGATAAGTCTTGATGTCACAGACTCGGCGTCCATTCAATCGGCTGTTGCGGCCGTTATGGACAAGTTCGGACGAGTGGATGTGCTGGTCAACAATGCCGGTTTTGCTGTAGGCGGCTTTGTGGAAGAAGTGGGCATGGAGGAATGGCGGCGGCAGATGGATACGAACTTTTTTGGACTGATTGAAGTCACTAAGGCCGTGCTGCCTGTCATGCGGCGTCAGCGGGCGGGCCTGATCGTCAATGTCAGCAGTGTCAGCGGGTTGACCGGATTTCCCGGCTACGCACCATATGCTGCTTCCAAATACGCCGTGGAGGGCTTCAGCGAGAGTCTGCGCCAGGAGGTGCTGCCGTTTGGCATCCGGGTCGTGCTGGTGGAGCCCGCGTCCTTCCGTACCCCGATCTGGGGCAAAGGGATGGAGGGGATGCACACCAGCGCCAACTCGCCATATCAGGAGCAGCTTGCTCAAGTACTGCGGTATTCCCGGACGAGCGCCGAGACTGCACCCGATCCGGACCGGGTTGCCGGGCTGATTGCCCGGATCACTGCGATGAAGGCCCCGCGGCTGCGCTATCCTGTCGGCAGAGGCTCACGCCTGCTGGTGATCGGCAAAACACTGCTCCCATGGAAAATTTTTGAATCGATTATTGCCAGTTCACTAAAAAAAATGAAATAATGGAACATAGGATCTGGCTGAATGAATGGAGGTGGGCTTAGTGCCGGATACGGTAGGACTGCATATTTGCTTTGATAAGCGCGGCCGGGAGATTGAGGTTCTGGATGTGACACCTGTGGCGCGGGGGAAATACCGTATTGAAGAAACACCGATTTTCAATCCGTGCATTGCCCTTGGGGATATTATTAGAGTCGAGGAAAAGCAGGGAATAGCGTATTATGTGGAAACGGTGCAGAAATCGGGTTATGTCAGATATGCCTGGCTGCTCAGCAAAGAGGCCGCAGTTTCGCGGGAAATTCATGAATTCAAGCAGCGGATAACGGGGCATAAGGGCAGGTGGGAGCAGATCTTCGGCGGGCTGCTGGTGATCCACCTTTCCAGGCACTCCGGGGTTGACGTAGAAGCCGAAATGGCGCTGATTCTGAAACGTTTTGAAATTTAATCCAAGATGGACCGAGAGGTGGCAGTGAAATGAAAAAATTTCTGAAGCAGTGGGTGCCGAGCATAGCTATCGGTATTATTTTGTCTTTGTTTATCCGTACATATGTGGCTGAAGCCATGCGGGTCCCAACCGGCTCCATGATTCCGACAATCCAAATCAACGACCGGCTGGTTGTGGAGAAAATGCTCTGGCTGACCTCGCTGAAGCATGGCGATATCGTAGTGTTCAATCCGCCGGTGCCTGGCGATGAGCAGAAGAAATATGTCAAACGCCTCATGGGGCTGCCGGGAGATACCCTGGAGATAAAGGACGGGGCCTTGTATAGAAATGGCGAACAGGTCGATGAGCCGTACCTCCAGGAGAAGATGAACTACACGTTCGGGCCGGTCACGGTCCCCGCAGACCATTACTTTTTTCTGGGTGATAACCGCAACACAAGCTTTGACGCCCATCTATGGAACACTCCATTTGTAGCCAAGGATAAGCTCATCGGCAAAGTTCTGATGGATGTCAATGATCTGTTCTAAAAAATAGGGTAATCCACAACTACGACATTCTCAATAATCCCCTCAAGCAACCCCACAAAATGTTGATGTGCCGGATGGGGTCCATACTTGCGCAGGGCTTCCTGATCGCTGAAGGTCACGCGAAGCCCCAGCGTATATCCATGGATGTTCTCCGTTTCCTCCGTCTCGTTCACACCTGCCGTAAGCCCGACAATCCCCGGAATGGAATCCTTCAGCGCCAGAAGCGTCTGCACCAGCTGCTCTCCGGTGCCGGGCTTATATTGCTCATTAAATCTAAAAACAACAAGATGCTCATACATTGTTTGGTATCCTCCCGGTTTTTTTATATAGATTATAGCGACATAACCTGCTCAAGTATACTGCTCCATCATTCCGATTCGTGAAAGGAATCATCCTATGCAGGACCAATTACCTGTATCCAGAATTAAGACTCCCCTCAGCTTACGCACTATGCTGTCGTTTGTTTTTCTTATTGCAATGCAATCCTGGATGCTGAACACAGCTTCCCACAATCGGTTTCGGTCTTATTCTACAGCGGATTATTTAATGATAGGCTGGCTGGTATTATGCGGGCTCCTTTTAGTGTATTTAATCGTGAATGCGCTGCGGCCGCCAGCGGAAATCAAGTGGGGGGCCGGTTCACTGCAAATCCGTGGCAAAACCATCGCCGCCCAGAGCATCCAATCGATCCAAATCGACGGACCCGTTGTGGGCATTAAGCCTATAGGCAAAAGAATTGTCCCGGTCCGCCTGAGCTTCCGTTTTATCGGTGACCGTGAGCAGGCGATGAAAGAGCTGATCCGCTGGGCAGAAGAAAATAGAGTCAAGCTGACCTACAAAAGATTTGTGAAATGGATGTAGAAGAGGCTTAAGTCGGGGATTCAATATACCTAGTCCGGGCCCCGGAACGTGACTTTAACCATATTGTGGCTCTTGAGGATTTTAGGCTATGATCAAATTAAGCTTATACATAAAAAGGGGTGCTGAGACTTGAAAGTTCATGTCACTGATCTTAAACACGGCGACTGTCTTCTGACAGACACTTTCAATAGTGTGGGTCTGCACGTTCTTCCCAAGAGAACGGTAGTTCAGCGTGAGGAAATCACCATCCTGCTCCGGCACAAGATCGAATACGTGGATATTGAGCCGCGCACCGCAAGTCATGACGATGGCAGCAGCGTTGGCCACAGTCTGAATGACAACTTCGACCATGCGATCCAGAATTACGAATCGATCTTTCTGGAGGCATTGGCCCAAGGTACGTTCACCCAATCCATGGTGGATGATACGCTGCAGCCGCTGATGGAAACGCTGGATGCGCAGAAAGATGTCGTATCTTTGCTGCTGCTGCTGGAACGTGATGACATTGATACATATCACCATTCACTGCAGGTCGGCCTGCTGTCGTATTATATCGCTGCCTGGATGGGCCATTCCAAAGAGGAACGGTACCAGATCAGCCGTGCAGGCTATCTGCATGATATCGGTAAAAGCCAAGTGCCGTTGTCCATCTTGAACAAAGCCGGAATCCTGACACCTGCTGAAGAGGAAGAACTGAAACGGCATACAACCTTCGGATATGAGATTATCCGCGGTTCGAAGATGGATGAGAAGACGGCACTTGTGGCGCTGCAGCATCATGAATTTGAGGATGGAACCGGTTATCCGAACCAGATCCTTAAGAGCGAGATCCATCCGTACACGGAAATTGTCACGGTGGCTAATATTTACATGGGATTGACCACCTCCCGGCTGAACCAGCCGAAGCAGGGGTTGGTTGCTGTACTGCGCAAGGTGCATGAAATGGGCTTTGGCAAGCTGAACGGAACAGTGGTACAAGCACTTACCGGACATCTGCTGCCGGGTTTTGTAGGCAAAAGCGTTCAACTCTCCAATGGGGAAATCGGGACGATTGTGATGAATAACCCGCTGGATATGTTCAGGCCGCTGGTGAAAGTCGATAATGTGTTCAAAGACCTCTCTCGTGAGCGCAGCCTGTCGGTTGAAGAAATCATTATGTAAATTAAGAAAACATGAGATCAGGCATAAGGTTATCCCATTCGTTGCAAAACGGACATTCGGGGTAGCCTTTTTGTATGCCGGAAATTTGAATTCGTCTAATAGATTGGCTATGATGAATGAAAGATTAAGATAGGAGAAATGAGTATGAACACCCAAGATCAGATCGAGAAATTCAAGCAGCTTAAATATGAATTGACCCGTTTTATGATGATTTATAAATTTGCATTGGAGGAAATCGAGACCAAAATCGAAATCCTGAAGCAGGAATTCCAGATGCTCCATGACTACAGCCCAATCGAGCATACGAAATCACGGATCAAATCCCCTGAGAGCATTATGAACAAAATGCTGCGCAAGAACAGCGAGGTATCGCTGCCTGCAATCAAAGCCAGTATTAAAGATATCGCCGGCTTACGGATTACCTGCTCTTTTATCTCCGACATTTACCAGGTCAGCGCCATGCTGCAGAAGCAGGATGATCTGAAGGTGCTGGGCGTGAAGGATTACATCAAGAATCCCAAGCCGAACGGCTATCAGAGCCTGCATCTGCTGGTCGAGGTTCCGGTGTTTTTGTCCGACTGCCAGGAGCATGTCTGTGTAGAGGTGCAGATCCGCACCATTGCTATGGACTTCTGGGCCAGTCTGGAGCATAAAATCTTTTATAAATACAGCCAGTCCGTTCCTGAGCATCTGACCCGGGAATTGAAGAATGCCGCCGACAAGGCGTATGAGCTGGATCTGCAGATGGAGCGCCTGCACCGTGAAATTAAGGAGATCAAGGATGCCCAGGGCGACGATACCGATGTGGAGCTTCGCAGGATCATTATCAACAATCAGCAATTTAATCTGCCGGCGAATTTCATTAAGCTGTTAGGCGAGTAACGATCTATTGCTCTCCAGCTGTGTTCGTGACGGCACGGTTTAATGTGTGAGCAAATATATGCCAAGGAGCGAATTCCATTGAACCCTTACCGAGTAATCAGCTTGGATATGTTTCAGACTCTGGTGAACATTGAAGGCCGGAGGAACCGTATCTGGAAGGCGATTCTGCAGCAGGATTTTAGCGAAGCGCGGGCTTTGGAGCTGGGTCAAGCCCTATTAAACCATTATTTTGCGAAAGCAGCAGCCATTCGTGATGCCGGGAGCTTTTGCACCAGTCAGGAAATATACCGCAGCGGCTTTGAGAAGGTCTTCCAGGAGCATAGGCTGAACTTTGATTGCCATGAGGCTGTGGACATTCTCTTTGCCGAACATCGGCTGTCCGACCTCTATGCAGACACCGGTCCATTCCTGCAGAAGATCTCTGAAGCGTATCAGGTATGCATTGTCAGCGACACGGATACTCTGATGCTGCCGGATTTCTATAAGGAGTATCCCATCAAGCTGTTTACTTCAGAAGATTACGGCAGCTACAAAAATGACGGGTTGAACCGGATGTTCGCAGAGGTTATCGCATACTACGGCGTGCAGCCCGGAGAAATACTGCATATAGGAGATTCCGCCTCGGATGTGCTGGGAGCGGCCAGAGCGGGAATCCGCAGCTGCTGGATCAACCGGACGGGATCAGCCTGGAAGTATGCAGGGCAGCCGCCGGATTATACAGTAGGCAATCTTGAGGAGATTTATGCGATTCTTGAACCGGGGGTTCATACAGCAGATGTCTGTCTCACGGAGCTTGGCTGAGCTGACCGGCGGAACGAAGGTGACTGTAAATACTGTACTTCCCGGCTCTACCCTGACCGAAGGGGTGGAAAAGATGCTGCAATCCTATGAAAGATTGATCCGGCCCGGGGAGATTGCCGAGTTTGTAGCCTTTCTGAGCAGTCCACTGTCCGCTGCCATCAATGGGGCGGCATTGCGTGCAGATGGCGGATTGGTACGCAGCGTGTTTTAATGTGAAAATATTATAGGTTCATCATCATCCTGATGCTGAACGATGACTCTGGACATGGCGATCCAGAGCTACAATTGTCATAGCCGCTATCATCTTGCTTAGATCACCTTTTTGATTCAACGGAGCGGCTGGCAATTCCGGGAGAACTGACAAGAGCAAGCGGATTCGGGAGATTTCTTCCCGCCGCTTGCTCTTTTCATCTGTTTTTATGGGAGCCCTTAGTATCGTGCACCACTGATCTGGAAGAAAAAACTGCTGGTGGACTCTGTTGTCCAATCGTATAATTAAACAAAGATAAACCTGTCGGCAGCTGCCGCCCGCATTACAAGGAGGTTAAGGAATGCCCAGACTGGGAGGAGCAGGACAAAGACCACAGAAGAAACTCAGTCTAACCCTACTGCTGATCGGTCTGGTCACACTGGTGGTTCTGCTGACTTCAACGATCCTGCTCACCGCTTCATATCATTCGAAAAAAAAGTCGCTGATAGAAACGACCCTGAATTTGAATCAGGCCAATGCCGACCGTATGAGCCGGACAATGGATTCGCTGTTCCGTTCCATGCGCAGCAGTATGGCATACAGCGCGGACAAGCTGTCCAGGCTCGATGAGCTGCCGCCCGGGGAAGTGGATGATTACCTTGAATTGATGCGCAAGAGCAGCACTTATTTTAATTCAATTCTTCTGGTAGGGGCAGATGGAATTGTCCGCAATACCTCACCGGCAACGCTTGGAATGGAAGGCAAGCCGGTTAAGTCCCCCTGGGCGGTAGAAGCGCTTCGTCTTAAAAGCCCATATCTCTCTGAGCCATACACTGCTCTTTCGACGGGCAGAATGATCGTTTTTATGAGCGAACCGGTATATGCCCCGGATAAGCATTATCTTGGGCAGCTGGGCGGCACGATCTACCTGCAGGATAACAATATCCTAAATATGATTTTTGGAAACACGGATGATATTGATGCTTCCGGTTCGTATTATTATATCGTCAGCTCCAGCGGGCATCTGCTGTTTCATCCCGACAAAGAACGGATTAATGAAGACATTAGCGGCAATGAAGTTGTCCGGGAATTGATGAAGGGCAACAGCGGGCAGAGAGAGGCAATGAACCTAAGAGGCGTCCAGATGCTGGCGGGCTATTCCAGTGTTCAGGCCAATGGATGGGGAATTGTAATGGTTTCCCCTGTGAGCTTCATTCAGGAGGAGCTATGGAGCCAAATCCGTACCACTCTTGCTTATACGTTGATTCCCTTTGCGATTCTGCTGCTTCTTGCTGTTCTCCTGGCCCATCAATTAGCCCAGCCTTTTGTTATGCTTGCTGATCTGATGAGCAGAGTGGGCAAGGGGAAATCAGAGCTGCCTGAACTGAAGCCGCACTGGAACCGGGAGGCGGACCTCTTGACCAAAGCGGTCACCATAGCCTGGAGTAATATCCAGAAGCATACAGACCAGCTCACCCAGGCAGCCATGACGGATCTTCTGACGGGCCTGGCCAACCGCAGATCCCTTGAGCTCACCATGAACCAGTGGATTGCCGCGCAGTTTTCGTTCTCTGTGATTGTGCTGGATGTCGATAAATTCAAATTTGTAAATGACACCTACGGCCACCTGGCAGGAGATGAGGTTCTGAAGCAGGTTGCAGACATATTGAAAATGAGCATACGTCCGGGGGATGTCTGCTGCCGGTATGGCGGAGAGGAGTTCGTTGTGCTTCTTCCGCGAACCAAAGCTTCGGATGCCTATACCGTTGCGGAACGAATCCGCAAAACGCTGGAAGCCTCTGAAGTACCTCTGGCGGTTAAAGTGACTTCCTCCCAGGGAATTGCCCATTATCCGAGCCATGGCAATTCTCTGGAGGAGCTGCTGCAGCAGGCGGACCGTGCCATGTATACGGCCAAAGGCATGGGCAGGAACCGGACAGTAATAGCAGATGAGTGAATTAAGGCATCTTCCGCTGAGGAAGATGCCTTTTTGCTGTAACAGAAATAATATTCACATGGGCCTGGGCGGATACATATTCTAACGCAGGAACAGTAAAAAAACGGATTGCTGGAAAGGAAGGCGTTCAGGTGACTTCATACATGGATTACAAATCACCCACTACACAATTTAGCTTTGATGTGAATTCAAACACAACGTTTAAGAAGGATGATTGCAATTATATCAATACCCTGTCGATCAAAGAGCTTAATACACTGGAGAATACATCCCTCCTTGATATTTTTCTCAGCCGCTCAAACGTGGTGGAACCGCATTACCACCAGAATGCCGCTGAGCTCATCTATTGTATCTCCGGGGCTGCCGTCGTCTCGCTGATTAATCCGTTTACGAACGAGCTGCTGCATTTTCCCGTTACACCAGGCCAGGTAGCCAATGTGCCCCAGGGCTGGTGGCATTATGAAGTCGCTACAGTCGATTGTACCCATCTGCTGGCCATCTTCAATGCCCCTGTTCCAGAGGTTATTCTGGGCTCCGATCTTCTGACGATTACCCCGGCGAATGTGCTTGCCCACACCTACTGTCTCAATGAAGCCAAAGTAAAAGACACACTGGCGCCGGTGAAGCCGGGTACCTTCATTGGACCGCCTGCAGACTGCTGCGAACCCGGCAAGGCGGAGGGAGCAAATGCGGCTCATGCCAACAATATGGCTCCGTATACTTATCCGCAGGCTCCGCAACCGCTTCAGCCCTTTGGTTATCAGCCTGCGCCGGTGCACGGCTATTACGGCCAGCCCTATGTCCAGCAGTACCACGGCCAGCCTTATGTTCAGCCTTATCCGGGCCTGCAGACCGCGGCGGGCCCGGCCGGGAATGTGTGAACCTAAGCTTTAACTGAAAAGCCGTCGGACTCTTATGCCTGCCTGGGACCCGTCAAATAGACGGGTTTTTTTACTGTGCCTGATGCTTTTATGGTATCTTATGGGAGGGGCTGCTGCTTCTAAATCACAGAACAACGGAGAATGGATCGGATGAAATATGATTGCTTAATTGTGGATGACGAGGTCATACTGGCAGAAACAACCTGCGAGTATTTTAATATGTTCGAGGTCCGCTCGGCTTATGTTACGGGTGCAGAGGAGTGTGAGCGCTTTTTGCAGGAGCATGAGCCGTCATTGATTCTGCTTGATATTAATCTGGGCCAAACCTCGGGCTTCGAACTAACGTTAGGGGTTTATGCGTAAGTGCAGGCGAGGCATGGGGATTTGATCCAATCTGTAACCGATGCGGATAAATCCATTGCAGACCAGACCGGGGTATATACGACTGCCTTATTTTCGGTGATGGCAGTAATCGTGGCTATTACCGTACTTATTGTCGCGCTGGTTTTATATCTGGTGATGCAGAATATAAATTGCCCCAAAAAACAGCCACCCGCAGGTTGCTCCCGGCGGGTGGCTTCGTTGTTTAAGACAAGCGGACTAATACGCGGCCCCGTGTATTCGATTTGAGAATATCCTCCAGGGCTGCGGGCAGCCCGGTTAGAGTGATCTCACGGTCAACAAGCGCATCCAGTTGTTCCGGCTTCAGATCAGAGGCCATCCGGTTCCATATCTGAATGCGCTGCTCCATCGGACAAGCGACGGTATCGATTCCCAGCAGACTAACACCGCGCAGGATAAAAGGCAGAACCGTCGCCGGCACCGCTGTTCCGGCGGTTAAGCCGCTGGCGGCAACAGAGCCGCCGTAAGCGATTGAGCTGAGCACTGCGGCAAGCGGGGCACCGCCGACCGAATCAACCGCCGCCTGCCACAGCTGCTTGTCGAGCGGCTTGCCGGAACCCCCGCTGACCTCTTCACGCGAGATGATTTCGGCTGCTCCCAGCGTCTTCAGATAGTCTGCTGCATCTGCCCGGCCTGTACTTGCTGTGACTTGATAGCCTTTCTTGGCAAGCATGGCTACTGCCGATCCGCCGACCCCGCCGGTTGCGCCGGTGACCAGCACTTTGCCCTTATCCGGCGCTGTACCGTGAGCCTCCAGTGCCTGGATGGACATGGCAGCGGTATAACCGGCTGTACCGTAGATCATCGCTTCCCGCAGGGTAAGGCCTGCCGGCAGCGGCATGACCCATTCGGCAGGGATGCGCGCATACCCGCTGAAGCCGCCGTAATGGGTGACGCCGATGCCATAGCCGGTGGCGATAACTGACTGTCCTTCCTGGAAACGCGGGTCTGCGGAATAAACAACCGTTCCCGACAAATCAACACCAGGGATAAACGGATAACTCCGTACGATATTCCCGTTCGGGATACTTGCGAGTCCGTCTTTATAGTTCACACTGGAATAAGCAACACGGATCAATACTTCTCCGGCAGGCAATTTCTCCAGCGAAAGCGGCTGTACCGCTACGGAAAAGCTCTCCCCTTTGTCCACAACCAATGCTTCAAAGGTTTCTGTCATGCAGGGTCTCTCCTTTTGACGAGCTGTAATGTAAATCAGTTATATAATATTTATTCTGACCGGTCAACTTTTTATTTTCTATGATATAATATACATTATTCCCTAAATCGTGGAGGTCCTATGGTACGCTACAAGAAATCGGAAGAGAAACGCAAACAGATTTTATCCGCTGCCTTTCAGGCGTTGTCCGAGCTGGGGTACGATTCCATAACCCTGCAGACCATCGCCGATCATGCTGAAGTCAGCAAAGGGGTTGTGCATTATTATTTTGACAACAAGGAAGCGGTTCTGGTGGAGCTGCTGGAATGGCTGACCGCAAAAATATCCGCCAAAGAGCAGGCAGCGGTGCAGGAGCAGCAGACAGCAGCAGGCAAGCTTAGGGCTTACATTGATTCCGCATTCCCCGGACCTGCGAAGAACCGTTCCTTTTACCGTGTATATCTGGATTTCCTGGCCAGAGCCAGCCGGATTCCGGTGTACCGGGAGATTAATCAGCGTTTCTATGACAACTGCGCACGGATCAGCACGGAGGTGCTGACACTGGGCCAGAAGGAAGGGATTTTTGCCAAGGAACTAGTCCCGGACACTACAGCCCCAGTTATCCGTGCGATCATTGACGGCTGCCTGATCCAGTGGCTGATGAAAGACGACGACGCGCTACATACTGCATATAAGGAATCGTGCTATGAGGCGGTGCTGAGGGTGCTGAGGGTGTAAAAGGCTTTGATGGGTTTTCTGCATACATGGAGCGTGCAAAGCATTGCCGGGACGGTAAGTTTAAGCGAAACTGCAATTGGTGGTATTCATTTTTTGTGTGCTGCAAGCCAGATAATATTATGTATAAAATGTGAACTGTAGTATATTGGACATAGATTGGTCAGAAAAAGGAGGCTAGCTCTATGTCGATTGCGACAACGATGATTATCCGGCTGGAAATCCGCAAGTCAGTTGCGACTTTTGGGGATGTGGCGTCGAGACTGGCTGCGGTCGGTGGCGATATCGTGGCCATTGACGTGATTCGCGCAGGCAAGGATGTAACTACACGGGATATTACGGTCAATGTGCAGGATGCCGCGAATGAAGAGATTATTACGGTGCTTACAGACATGCCGGGGATTAAGGTCATCAATATATCAGACCGGACCTTTCTCGCCCATATCGGCGGCAAAATCGAGATTACCCCCAAGATGCCGATCAAGAACCGGGAGGATCTGTCACTGGTCTATACGCCGGGTGTGGCGCGTGTCTGCATGGCGATTGCTGAGGACCCGGGCAGAGCCTATTCCCTTACGATGAAAAGAAACACGGTAGCTGTCGTCACCGACGGCACAGCAGTGCTGGGGCTGGGCGATATCGGACCGGAAGCGGCGATGCCGGTGATGGAGGGGAAGGCGATGCTGTTCAAGCAATTGGCAGATATCGATGCTTTTCCGTTGTGCCTGGATACCAAAGATCCCGAAGAAATTATCCGTGTCGTGAAAGCGGTTACTGCCGGGTTTGGCGGTATTAACCTGGAAGACATCAGCTCTCCGCGCTGCTTCGAGATTGAGCGGCGGCTGTCCGCTGAATTGGATATTCCGGTGTTTCATGACGATCAGCATGGGACGGCGGTTGTAGCATTGGCCGGTCTTTTGAATGCGCTGAAGGTGGTCGGGAAAAGGGTAGAGGATTGCCGGATCGTCGTAGTAGGCATCGGGGCAGCGGGTGTTTCGATCTGCCGTCTGCTGCTGGCGGCGGGGGCACGGAAGCTGTATGCGGTTGACCGGGCGGGCATTCTGCACAAGGGCCAGACGTATGACAATGCCGAGTGGAGCTGGCTTGCCGAAGCCACCAATCCCGAGGGGCTGACCGGAGGGCTGACGGAGGCGATGCAGGGGGCGGATGTATTCATTGGGGTATCCAGTGGAGGCATCCTGAGCGTGGATCATCTGAAAAGTATGGCGGAGGATAACATCGTCTTTGCCATGGCGAACCCGATTCCCGAGATCGAACCGGAGCTGGCCGAGTCTTATGCCCGGGTCGTGGCTACCGGAAGAAGCGATTATCCGAATCAGATCAATAATGTGCTTTGTTTTCCGGGGATTTTCCGCGGGGCACTGGATTGCAGGGCCAAGGTGGTGAATCTGGAGATGAAGCTGGCTGCGGCCCAGGCGATTGCTTCGGTGGTTCATCCGGACGAGCTCAATGAGCAGTATATCATCCCGAGTATTTTTAATGAGAAAGTGGTTGAAGGCGTACGGGAGGCGGTCATCCGGGCCGCAATCGCAACAGGTATGGCACGCAGGCTTCCGCCTGACATTTCGGAGTAAGACAGGTTAACTCCAAGATGGCAACATCGTTATAGGCCGGCAAAAGGGTACAGCGAGAAGTGTCGCTGTATCTTTTTTTAAAAATAAGCATACTGAGTTAGACACTATAAATTACTATTTGTGTTATTAATACAATTAGCTGAAATTAGCTCATTATAGGAGGGTACATGTACAGCAGAATTCATATTATGGGGGCTTCGGGAGCGGGAACCAGTACGCTGGGCAGGTCTTTGGCTGAACGTCTGCCGCATGTGCATTTGGACAGCGACGATTATTTCTGGGAACATAAATATACTCAACAGACAGAGCTTACAGAAAGGCTGCGCACGATCCAACGTGATCTGGACCAGCAAGAGCCCTACATATTGTCCGGTGCGGTCTGCGGATGGGGTGACGGGCTGCGCCCTCGTTTTGATCTGGTGGTATTTCTGTGGATTCCGCCGGAAATCCGGCTTGAACGCCTGAGAATGAGGGAATATGAGCGTTATGGTGCGGACAGTCTGCCTGGCGGCAGCAAGTTTCAAGAGGTGCAGACTTTTATGGAGTGGGCGGCTTTATATGATACAGCGGGTCCTGAAGTCAGAAGCCGGGTGCTGCATGAGGAATGGATGTCACGGTTACAGTGCCCTGTGCTGAGGTTGGAAGGGGATATGACAGTGGATGCGCGGGTGGAGGCTGTACTGCGGGAATATGGTGATCAAGTTTCGGAATAGTACATACGAAGGAGCGGATAAGCTGGGGGAAATACACTATTTTTTACTAAAAAGGCGGGCGTAGTGCTTATGCAAATTGGACTTATCAGGCATTTCAAAGTCAAGCCTCCTTCTGGACCATTTTGGATGTCAGCAGAGCAGTTCAGCAAATGGATATTGGAATACGAACAAGCGGAACTTCTGCATACTGATTATGCGGTGACCGATTATGAATGGAACAGATGTCTGTGCAGCGATCAAGGGATGATTCATCCGCAAAATGGGCAGCTATATATCTATGAAAAGGAATAATAAAACAACGGAAAGCGGGATAACTGCAAATGGTCACTATTAAGGAAATTGAGTACGAATCACTAGGCGCATTGAACAAGCTCTACGATGAACTGATCGGTCATCCTACGAACCCGCAGAAGCTCGAGGCAACCTTTCGCACAATTCAGGCAGACAGCCGGTACATACTGTTAGGCGCTTTTGTAGACGGGGAACTGCTGGGCTCGATGATGGGCATTGTATGCCAGGATCTTGTTGGCGAGTGCCGTCCGTTTATGGTCATCGAGAATGTGGTCGTTTCTTCCCGCTCACGGCGCCAGGGCCTCGGCAAAAAGCTTATAGCTGCCCTGGAGGCCATCGCTCACGAAAGAGACTGTTATTACATCATGTTCGTCTCCGGGGAGAAGCGGAAGGAAGCGCATATTTTTTATGAGGCGATGGGCTACCGGGAAGAAAAGGTGGAGGGATACCGCAAGCATCTGAGCTCGCATTGAGGGCAGCTTGCGGTCCCCGCACTCTTGCTGCTGCAATGGCCCGATATTTCAGCAGTAATGGTGGACAGCCCACCATCGAGAATCAGCTTCCCGTGCTCTTATAATGTCTCACTCCAAAACACCAGACCAGCAGCGAAAAGCACAGGAATGCCGCACCCGCCGGAAGGGCGAGGTATCCCAGCCACTGCGGATAATTCCAGCCGCATACCGCAGCCGCAGGGTAGAAGCTGATAAAAAGCATGGGCAGCACAAAGCTGAACATGCTTTTTAGTGCTCTTGGCATATAAGGCTCGGGACAGCGGGTGATCTGGTAGCTGGCATTGGTCAGGAGATAGATCCAGTCCAGGCCTTTGATGGTAAAGAACGCAAGCCCCGAGGTAAGCACAAATACCCCGCAGTACATGATGCAGCCTCCCGCCAGCGCCAGGACGAGGATTAGAAGCTTCCCCGGAGTAAGGGAAACGCCAAGCTCCGAAAGTGCCCAGCCCACGGCACAGATCCCCGTAACCGGCCGGACCAGACGGTGCAGATGAAACCGCGAGGCCGCCACCTGGACGAACAGGGAGCGGGGGCGGAGCAGCAGCCTGTCGAAGTCGCCGGAGCGCAGCATCTGCCACGGGAAATAATCGAAGCCGCGGCACAGGCTCTCCGCCAGCCCAAAGGAAGCCACCGCCAGCGCATAGACCAGAATAATATGGGCCACCGTCCATTCCCCGATATTGCCAAAGCGGGAGAAGAGCAGCACGGTCGCAATCGGGTCTGAGATGACCACGACAAGCACCTGTATCAGCATCAGCCACCAGCCTTTGTATTCCATGCCCGACAGCAGATGCATCCGCAAGTATTTGAAATAGATTTTGCCTTCAGCGATCATCCTTCCGTTCACCCTCCCTGTACGATAATATTTTTGAGTTTATGGTTCATGATGGTTCGTCCGGCAGCGATAAAGACGATACTCCAAAAGAACTGCAGGCCAATTGCAGGCAGGGCAGCGGATGGCGTCAGACTGCCGATATACAGCTGAACCGGGATATCCGCAAACCCGCCAAACGGCTGGAGATAGAGAAAGGTCTGCATGAAGTCAGGCCAGAGACGGAGCGGAAGATAAGTGCCTGACAGGATTCCGCTGAACAGCAGCAGCATATACGTAGGCCCGTCGCCCCAGGTGATGTTCAACCGTATCGCCGTCACGAACATGGCAAAAGAGGAGCACAGCACAAAGGCCATCCCGGCAGACAGCAGAAAACAGGCAAAGCCAAGAGCGGAAGCCGGGGCACCGAGTGCGTAGCCCGCAGGCATCAGAAGACCGGCCAGGATTGTGGCAAGGCTGCGGAGCCAGGCGGTGCCCAGCTTGCCTGCCGAGCTTTTGACGAACCAGTGTGTGTACAGATTGAGAGGGCGGCACAGCTCGACTCCGACATCGCCGTTGTTGATTTTACCCATAATCTCACTGTCAATGCTCATCGTTTGCAGCACAAACAGCCCTTGGGCGAGCCACACATAGGATATGGTTTGCGGTAAAGCAAGCCCGTTGTTATTCCAGGCGCCGTTATCGCTGTATGTATAAAACACGGTGAACAGCACACATTCCAGCAGTCCCCAGAACACGCTGACGAACACGCCGGATATGGCGGAAACGCGATACTGCAATCCTTCGGCCATTCTTATGCGGAAGAGGGAAATGCAGGCCTTGCAGGTACTCCGGAAATTCATTTCACACCTCCTACAAGTTTTGTGAGCTTCGGGTGCATAATCTTAAGTTTTGTGAGCATCCGCTTAAACCAGTGACAGGTCATTATACATGGCAGCAATCATGGCATCCGTATTTACCTTCGTAATTACCTCGGGAGCATATTTCTCCTGCAGGCCGCCAAGCCGTCCGTCATACAGCAGCTGTCCATGCCCGATGACCATCACCCGCTCGCAGAGCGCTTCAATGTCGTCCATATCATGGGTGGTTAAGACCATGGTTACCCCGTATTTGCGGTTTTCTTCTTTTAAAAAGTTCCGCAGCGCAAGCTTGGATACAGCATCAAGCCCGATGGTCGGCTCATCCAGGAAGAGTATTTTGGGCCGGTGCAGAAGAGCGGCTACCAGCTCGCAGCGCATCCGCTGCCCCAGTGACAGCTGTCTGACAGGTGTCTTTAAAAGCGCTTCCACTCCAAGCGTTGCCGTTAGCTCAGCAAGTCTTGTTTTATAATCCCCGGTGGGTATCGCGTAAATATCCTTCAGCACGTCAAAAGAGTCCGCCACCGGCACATCCCACCACAGCTGGGACCGCTGCCCGAACACAACGCCGATCTTGGAGACATGCTCCACACGATTCTTCCAGGGAACCTTGCCCATAATGGTGCATTCGCCATTGTCGGGTGTGAGGATGCCGCTCATCACCTTGACCGTAGTGGATTTGCCGGCACCGTTGGGCCCGATGTATCCGACAAGCTCGCCTTCGGCAATCTCAAAGCCGATTCCAGCCAGCGCTTCCACTTGCGTCACATTGCGCATAAAGGCCCCCTTCAGCAGCCCCCATTTTCCTTCGGGCCGTTTATACACCTTAAAGGTTTTACGGATATCTTTGAGTACAATTTGCATCTGGTGCACCTCCTTCGTGCAGAAGATCATAACATTTACGGGCAGCTGAGATAAAATGGCATTCATCCGTTCGTAGTTCCACCCGAGTGGTACTGGAGGGGCTATCACATGAAATTGCTCCATTTTTCATAAAAATGCTTGCTATCTTGACATTTCCGTGCTATATTAATTTTATAGTTAACGCAAGTAAACCATATTTTTTTTTACATATGTGTTTCAAAAATTGTCTTTAGATACCGGTGGATTTTTCACCGGTATTTTTGCGTTGGTACACCTTTTTTCTGTCAGATGGGAGGTCAATTTATGCTGTATTCGAGCAGAAGGTCTCTGTGCAGTGCGGAGAATGGAATGTTTCGGTAGGAAGCGCTGGCACACACCTTTAGGAAGCAGTTGCAGACAGGCCACATGAGAAAATAAGAGGTGAAGATACCTTTGATTTCGGCGCAGATAGGCCATATGGCGAAATGAGAGGTAAAAATACCTTTGATTTCGGTGCAGGCAGGCCATATGGCGAAATGAGAGGTAGAAATACCTTTGATTTCGG
>NZ_FNGM01000001.1:478052-710343 GCF_900102965.1 Paenibacillus jilunlii
TACCTTTGAATTCGGCGTGGTCAGGCCATATGGCGAAATGAGAGGTAAAAATACCTTTGATTTCGGCGCAGATAGGCCATGTGGGCAATAGAGAGCAGCAGCAGGGCACGGCGGAAGTCGTAAAGTTAGCTATAAGTGTTTTTTCCATGCCGGGGATTCCGTTTGGTGTGCTAAACTAGGAACAAGTGTGATTTACTTAACATTTGCTTATGAATTTTGTAAATGGTTATTACTTATGATTCCTGCTTATGACTCTTACTTATGAATTTTGCTAATGGCACTATTGGTTAATGGCTTTAGTACTGACAACACTACATTGGAGGGGTTGCATGCAGACGTTTTTCCGCTATAACTGGATGGTTCGGGAAGAGTGGTATAAGTGGTGTGAAGATTTGCCGGGGGAGGAGCTGCTGAAGCCGCGGGTCGGCGGGGTTGGCGGGATTCTGAAGACTCTGTTTCATATTGCCGATGTGGAGTGGAGCTGGATTATGGTGATGCAGGGCAAACCTGATTTTCAGGAGGATTTTGCCGGGTTCAGCAGCCTGGAGAAGGTAAGGGAGCTGGATGCCCGCTTCCGGCCGGAGGTAGAGGCCTTTGTACTGGGCTGGAACGGGGGGCTGGAGCGGAAGAGTTTTGACGACACAAAAAAGGATGGATCCGTGGTAACCTATGCCTGGGGCGAGATTATGCGCCATGTGATCGCCCACGAAATTCATCATATCGGGCAACTCTCCGTGTGGGCCAGAGAAGCCGGCAAGCAGCCGCCGTCCGCCAACGTAATCGGCAAGGGACTAGTGGACAGTCTGCCCGGCAGAGGGTAAGGGGACTAACAAGCTGGTTGTAGGCGGCACTTTCATTCAAAAGCTATACGAAGCACAAGCTCCGGCGGAATTTCCGCCGGAGCTTTTTTCAAAAAGGAGCGCTCTTATACGCGCGGAAACCACAAATGCCGCAGGTCCACCCAGCCCTGGCTGTTGAAAGTTACGCCGCGCACGGAAGGCAGATAAGCGGTCTGGACCGGCTTTTCGTACAGAATATGCAGCTGATGATCCCGCGTCAGCTTGTCCTCAATCCGCTTGAAGCCCTCGCCTCTCGCTCCGGGATCGGGCTGGCCTGCGATGAGGTTCAGCATGCCCTCTATGCCGGCACGGATGCCAGGCTCCACATGCTGTGCCAGCGTCTGATACAGATCGAACAGCCGCAGCTCCTCGTCCTGATCTCGGAGCAGAGAGAAGACGATGAGGTCAGACTGCAGGCGCACAGGGCCTTTGAATTCCTCCGGCGAAACGGACAGGACGCTGCAGGCATAGCCGTGCCGGATCAGCCGGGAGGCGATATACTCGGCATCCCCCAGATATTGCGGAATGGTAGCAATCTGCAGGGGACCTGGCAGCATCTCTGGAGTACCGGGATCAATTGGCGGGGCCGCTTCACTCAGACAAGACAGAATGTCCGCGCGGAGCAGGGGATCGCTTAACGGTCCGTTTTTTTTCGTGTTGCAGGTGACAAACTTGCGTACATAGGATTCGGAATGAATCCGGCTCCAGGAGGAGGCATCCGCTGTGGAAGGATTCGGGATGACATGAAAGGCAGAAGCCGTATCCGGCTGCGCCTGCTCTATGCCAAACGGCACATGAAGAATTTCCACACGGTCCAAATGGGCCCGCCCCTGATAATAATAAGGGAATACCTCCAGCACGCAGAGCTCCTCACTTATCTCCACCAGCTTGAAGGGTCCAGTGCCGACGGGCCTCCGGCCAAAAGCGCTCTCCGGACCGGATTCCATATCACGCGGAACAATCGCTGCCCGGCTGGTGCACAGGAACGGAAGAAACAGCTCATTCGGCTTCCGCAGAACAATGCGCACCGTGGTAGAATTCAAGGCCTCCACCCCGGTAATTTCCTTGAAAATGGAGCTGTAGAGCGTCCGCTGCGAGGTCTGTATCAGCCGCTGCAGTGAATAGACCACATCCTCGGCGGACAGCACCTTTCCATGATGGAACAGGACTTCCTTGCGCAGGTGAAATGTCCATCCGGTGCGGCTGCCATCCACATCCCAGGCGTGGGCCAGGCCGGGAACAATGCCCCGTTCGCTGCTTCGCCCCACCAGTCCGTCAAAAACATGGCTGGATACAAAAGATTCCGCCAGCAGATTCATATACAGCGGGTCAAAGGTATGCAGCTTCTGGTTAACCGGCAGCCGCAGCGTATCAATCTGTTTGTTGCTGCGGATTTCGGAATGATGCCCGAAATAAGCCAGCAGCCAGCCCTCCAGCGTATTCTGAAGCGAGGAGGAGCGGGCATGTCCCCGAATGCCTTCGATAGCGCTGCCGAAGTCCCTGCTGCTGATTGCCTGCTTCACGGACTCCAGGGCGATCTCCTCCGCGTCCGCAAGGAACGTCAGCTTCGAGCGTTTGCCCCGGCCCCGGCTGGGGGTCCAGGTGATCCAGGCCAGTCCGGCCATTTTATTGATAATATGCAGGGCATTGCGGTGGGTGCAGCCCAGGGTGTGCGCCAGCTCATCTAGTGTAACCGGGATTTCCGCCGGCCCTCCGTGATGGGAATGGAGCTTCAAAAATTGGCTGTGCAGCTTCATGCGTCCCGCTCTCCTTCATTAAAATAGGAAACAAACCTTGTAATCTTTCTCTTTTTCTTCTTATTTTATCAGCTAGAATCAGGATAAGAAAGTAAGAAGATGGAGGTATTTACCATGGAAGATCAAACGGTACCGAAACCGGAACGGGCTCTTCAGGCCCTGGGGGCGGCTTTTCTGCTCGCAGTCTTGCACCAGTATTTGTTTTACGGGAAAATGCCGGGGGTTTCCTATCCGCTTTTTGTATGTTTGTTTTATGTGTTTGTGCTCTACTTTGCCAAAGACAAGCTGCGTAAGCCCGCTGTTGTCAGCTATATTTGGCTGGGGGCGATTGTGCTGCTCTCTCTGACATATGCATTGTTCGCGAACGGGTTGTTCTTCGGACTGAACCTGCTGGTCATTCCGGCGCTGATTTTATTACATATGACCTATATGCTTAGCTATAAGCTGCCGTCCTGGAGCGGACCCCTGATGATTGGGGCGGCGGCGGAGCATTTTTTTGCCCAAAGCTTGCGGCACTGGGGGACAGCTCCACGGATCATCCGCAGAATTTTCGGCGGGGGGAAGCTGCAGGACGAACGGAAGCAAGTGGTGATCAAAGTGCTGATCGGGCTGGGAATCTCATTGCCGCTGCTGCTGATTGTAACATCACTGCTATCCTCGGCGGACGGTGTGTTCCATGAATTGCTGGCGGGGATTCCGCAGATGCTGGAACGGCTCTCCTTTGGCGAAGGGTTTGTACGGCTGCTGTGGGTTCTCCTGCTGGGAATCGGGATGTTCGGCCTTCTCTGGGGTTTTGTCGATCACAAGGTGTATGTGTGGAACCCGAAGCCCGAGCTGAATATGGAGGATGGGCCTTCGGCGGAGTCGCTCCATGCACTGCTTCCCGAACCCTTGACGCTCAAAGTGGACCCGGTGATCCTCACTACCATTCTGACCGTCATCAATACGGTATACGTGCTGTTCGTAAGCTTGCAATTCTCTTACCTGTTTGGTGCCTGGGATGGTATCCTGCCGGAGGGCAGCACCTATGCCGATTATGCGCGCAGCGGTTTTTTGGAGCTGATTCTGGTGACTTCAATCAATTTCGTTCTGCTGCTGCTGTCCCTGCATTCGGTTGGCCCGGCGGCAGCCCGGCTGCGCACAATCGTAAATTTCCTGCTCTACATCCTGGTGCTCTGTTCTGTGGTTATGCTCTATTCCGCCTATTCCCGGCTGGCCCTGTATGAAGAAGCTTACGGATATACCTACATCCGGTTTCTGGTGCATGCGTTTATGATTTTTCTCGGACTGCTGCTGGTGCTGGCGGCGGTGCGGATCAGCCGGGTGCATTTTCCGCTTGCTCCGTGCTGTCTGGCTCTCGGGCTGTTCTCCTACGTGTTAATAAACTATATTGGCATGGATCACATTATCGCGAAGCAGAATATCCAGCGCTATGAGACAAGCGGCATCCTCGACACCAGCTATTTATCCAGGCTGTCACCGGACGTTACGCCGCTGCTGATCGACTTCAGCAGGCAGGACAACGGCAGGCTGGATGAGATTCTGCGCGAAAAATGGGAAAACCGGACGCAAGACGCGCGGCCATGGCCATCTTTTAATGCAGCGAAGTTCCGTGCGGAGCGGGCGCTGGAGCAGTATTTTGCCGAATAGAAGCCTTCAACTGTGGTAGATTTGCAACGGAAGGGCTGACGGATTACAGGGGAGTTGGCTGCTCCGCGCATAGTGTGTTACATTTAGTTCATTCGTGACCAAAGGTGGGAGAGCTGCTTATGCAGTGGATTGCAGATCAGGACAAGATCCGGACTTTGGCCGGGCACAACGGTCTGATGGAGATATTCAGCAGCGGAGCCATCTCCGGTATGGAGCTGCGGCGCTATAGTGACGGTGAGGCCATTTGCTCGGTGGGCGACCGTCTGGAGCATATGTTTATACTGGTAGAGGGGCGGCTCAAGATTCATACCCTGCTCCCTAACGGTAAATCGCTGCTGGTCCGTTTTGCCCGGCCGATGTCGGTCATTGGAGATGTGGAGCTGCTGCGCCAATATCCGGTCAAAAATGAAGTAGTGTCCATGGGCGAAAGCCTCCTGCTGGCGGCCGGAAGAGCGCTGGTGCTGAGGGAATTTGAGGAAAATACAGCCCTGCTGCGTTTCCTGGTAGGGGAGCTGAGCCACAAAATGTACACGCTGGGCCAGACTACGGCGCTGAATCTGCTCTATCCGCTGGAAAACCGTTTTGCCAGCTATCTGTTATCCTTGTTTGCCGACAGCGGCGGGCAGCGCGTGGAAGAGATACGTACGTCTACACTTGCGGAACTGGCAGATATGCTCGGGACCAGCTACCGGCATCTTAACCGGATCGTGCGCCGTTTTGTGGAGGAAGGGATTGTTGAACGCAAGAAAGGCAGCCTGAGTGTGCTGGACCGGGACAAGCTGGTTCAATTGGCAAACGGCAATCTATACGAATAATCCAGACCGTCAGTTTTGGCATATTGAAGGGAGAGAATACACATGACAACCAGCTCAAACAACCATATCAATTTGTCTCCGGAACAACGTGAGGGACTGCTTGAAACTTTGAAAGCCCGTTTTGAGAAAAACATGAACCGTCATCAAGGCCTTGATTGGGCTAATGTACAAGCAAAGCTTGAAGCTCAGCCGGAAAAGCTATGGTCGCTTTATGAAATGGAAAGGACTGGCGGTGAACCGGATGTTGTTGGTCATGACCTTGAGACGGACGGATACATTTTTTACGATTGTTCAGCGGAAAGTCCGAAAGGCCGCAGAAGTATTTGCTACGACCGTGAAGCGCTGGAGTCGCGCAAAGAACATAAGCCGCAAAATAACGCGATAGAAATGGCGGCTGCCATGGGCATTGAGCTTTTAACAGAAGCGCAATACCGGGAGATGCAGAAGCTCGGGAAATTCGATTTGAAGACGTCCAGCTGGGTGAAAACACCCGAGAGCATTAGAAAACTTGGTGGAGCCGTCTTTTGCGATCGCCGCTATGACACGGTTTTTATGTACCACAATGGAGCAGAATCCTATTATGGTGCCAGAGGGTTCCGCGGCTCCCTAAGGGTCTAGCATTTGGCGAGCCCGTTCGGCCCTGCGCCCGGTGGTTTCCCGCCGGAAGGGCCTTTTTCTGCTGTCTGAAAATAGATCTGCAACTGCAAATCGTAATAATGCACATACAATTCATAGAATCAGCCCTCGATCAAAATCTAGCGATATCTTATATTATTACCATAATTAGTTAGTTCGTAGAAAAGTCTCCGGGTTCGGTTCAGGCATCTTGCGGTTTGTTGCTCTGCAGGGCTTCGCAAGAGGAATCGTTCTTTTTGCATTTTAGAGTGCCGGGAGAACAGACTGCTGGCTAATTAGTAGACTACACCGTAAAGGGGGCGGGGAAGTTCAAGAGGTGAACCTGGCAAAAAACAGATTTATGTACTTTTAAGCGGCCAAACAATTAGGGGAGGTGGTTGTGTAAAAAATACTACATCCACCTTCACGATCACCGTTAATCCTTAAGCAGATGTAAGCGAATAAGGGATGAATGGCGGAGCCTCTTCTCAGGCTCTGGCGAATAGTCAGCGCCGCCTCTTCTTTTGAAGAGGCGGTTTTTTGCGGGTACTTGGACTGCTCCGCAATACCTTAGATGTGGCTCAGTCGACAAGAGCTGCCCCACAGCGCTACAATGGGGGGATAGACAGCAGAAGAAATGAGGAGGCTCATCATGTCATCCCTTGTAGTCAGCAATATTACGGAACTGATCGGGAATACGCCTGTGGTCCGCTTGAACCGGCTAACCGGACCGCAGGATGCGGAACTGTATGTGAAGCTGGAAATGTTCAACCCCAGCGGCAGCGTCAAGGACCGGGCGGCATATAATTTGATACTCCAGGCAGAGCTTGCCGGAGTCTTGAAGCCTGGCGGAACCATTATCGAGCCGACAAGCGGCAATACGGGCATCGGGCTGGCGATGAATGCGGCGGCCAAGGGCTATAGAGCCATTCTGGTTATGCCTGACAATATGACGAAGGAACGGATCAATATTCTAAAAGCATACGGAGCAGAGGTAGTGCTGACCCCCGCAGCAGAGCGGATGCCGGGAGCAATCGCCAAGGCGCTGGAGCTGGGAAGTGAGATTGCGGACAGCTTCATTCCGCAGCAGTTCGAGAACCAAGCCAATCCCGATATTCACCGGATTACAACTGCACCGGAAATCCTGGCGCAAATGGATGGCAGGCTGGATGTATTCGTAGCAGCCTCGGGGACTGGCGGTACCATAACAGGTACCGGAGAAGCACTCCGCCAGCAGCTGCCGGAGATCCGTATTGTTGTGGTGGAGCCGCAAGGCTCACCGGTGCTTTCCGGCGGCCAGCCCGGACCGCATAAGCTGGTCGGGACCAGCCCGGGTTTTGTACCGGCCATATTGAATACAGGCATCTATGATGAAATTGTCCAGGTCTCCGATGAGGACGCGCTGGAGATGGTCAGAACACTGGCCGGTACAGAGGGAATCCTGATCGGACCTTCCGGCGGAGCGGCGGTATGGACGGCGCTTCAGGAAGCGCGGCGGCTGGGGAGCGGCAAGCGGGTGCTGTGCATCGCTCCCGATACAGGTGAACGTTACCTGAGCATGGGGATATTTTAATGATAGGTAGACTTCCTGTCCGGGAGGGAATTGTATGCTGAAGCTGTTCCGAATGACTGTCATTGTCCTTCTGCTGGTTACCGCCGGATGCAATACACAGGAGAAAGACTCTGCAAAAGGCGGACAACCAGGTAGATCGCCAGCAGCCGCCGGGCAGACTCCACAGGTAACGCCAGTGTCTCCTGAGGCAGCACTTCAACCGGCAGTTACCCATGAAGAGACGGGGGAGGCTTCCGGCAGTAAGCCATCTGTTGAGGCGTCCAACGCCGTACCGGCAGCCTTTCTCGATCCGGCGAAGCTGTCTTCCAGCTTTGGATTTGCCGACAGTTCAGGCAAGCGCATTCTTGCCGCATCGGACGATGACAGCAGGCTTGCAGAAATGGAATCGCTGAACACAGCTATTGGCAACAATGGCCGGGTCTTTAGTGTGACATTGGAGAAATGGCAGCCCGGCAGCGCTGACAGCAACGGCAGGGATATGGCGAATAATTTCGCTAACCTGTCCGGATATGTGTTTACTGTGGAGGACGGGAAGGCAGCATCTGATGAGACCTACTACTTGGCCAATTCTGCAGAGCTGGACCGCGGGTCGCTGCTTGCAGTGAAGCCGTCAGCAGACAATTCACAGCAGCTTGATGCAGATAATCCGGTGCGGAAGCAAATTCTTGCGCTTAAAAAGCGCCATATTCAATCCATCTGGAAGCTCGCAGATCTCTCGGAAGCGCCGGAAGACCTGCACCTGTATGTTGTTCAATTCGTGAGACAGAACACAAATATGCTGTTCAGCCTGGTGCTCCAGAAGGGGCCGGAGCTCAGCTTTATGGACTATCCTGCGGAAATCCGGGACGATGAATATTCGGTCTGGCGTGTTGATGACGGCGGGGAAATCACTCCCGGGATGTTCTCGCTGCTTTTTGCGGCAAGGACGTTAAACGGCGTAGCACTTGGCGTGAATTGGTGGGGAGCGGAGGGTGTGAATTCTTTTTTTCTCCTCCAGCAAAACGCAGGGTTCAAGGAAATGGGAATCGAATACGGCCGGTACACTTCACCTTTATAGGCTGCAAGGATTAGGCTGGAATTGACGACAGGAATTTTTTTGAAAATGGCTGGCGGACGGACTGGATGAACCAGTATAAGGAAATGTATAAGAAGTGAACGGATGGGGTGCGAGCCGCATCTGTTTTTGTGCCAGCGGGCAAGTTGAACCGGAAAAGTTCGCAATAAATTTTAAATACTTATTTTTGTAACATTTAAAGCCTCCGTATAGCCCGAAAGAGTCATGTCAGGTTAGCGGGAGAATGCTAATGTAAGCTTAAGATTTGGGAGGGGACGGCAACGTATACAAGAATTAAACTGCTTATTCTGCTGCTGCCCACCGTTATGGTCGGCATTTGGGAAATAGTGCGCCATCAGTTCCTGATGCCGTATCTCTCCATGGATATGGGCAATTACTTAACGCCTGTGCTTGTATTTTTGTTCAGCATAGTACTGCTGTTGCCGCTCTTCTCCCTCATGGAAAAGAACGCCAGAGAGCTGGAGCAGGAACGTATGCTGAAGACGGCCATGGAGGCGCGGGAGGCGCTGGCAAAAGAGCTTCATGACGGGATCGCGCAATCTTTATTTTTGTTGTCTGTACGGATCGACCGCCTGGAGCAGAAGCATGAGCGGGGAGAAATGGATGCAGAAACAATCGGCCAGCTCAAAAAAAACGTGCATGAAACCAACCGCTATGTCCGTCAGGCCATATCTAATCTGAAGGTTCCGGTTGCAGGGGCAGAGACGTCTCTGCTGGCACAGTCCGTCCAGGAGCAGTTGAAGCAGATTGCCCGTGAGGTCACCGTTGAGGCAGCCATGGACTGGAGCCTGCGGGACGAAACCCTCAGTCCTGCAGAACAGGCCGAGCTACTCTCCTGCATCCGTGAGGCCATGATTAATGTCCGCAAGCATACCCGGGCGGGCAGGGTTGCGATTTCCGGCCGCGAAGACGGGCAGGGCTGGCGTGTAGCCATTTCTGATGACGGAGCCGGAATCCGGCATGAGGACCCTTTTGCCGTAAGCGGCAGCTACGGGTTGCAGATTATGAAGGAGCGTGCGGAAGGAATGGGCTGGACACTTGCGCTGAAATCCGGGGCTTACGGGACCATCGTAGAAATTGCCAAAAAGGGGGCTTCCGTATGAGCCGCTTCCGGGTGCTTGTTGTGGATGATCATGCCCATGCCCGTGAGGCGATGTGCGAGATTTTGGCCATAGATGAACGTTTTGAGGTTATCGGGGCAGTGGGAAGCGGAGCCGAAGCCATCGAGCGGACCGGACTATGGATGCCGGATCTGATTCTGATCGACATTCAAATGCCGGAGATGGATGGTCTGGAGACTACGCGCCGGATCAAATTGGAATTTCCCTATGTCAAAATCGTGATCGTAACCGTATCTGACGAAATCTCCTATTTATTCGAGGCGCTGAAGCAGGGGGCACAGGGCTATCTGCTGAAAAACCTGGCTCCATCGACCTGGATTGAATACCTGCTGGCGATTGTCAGTGAGGAGGTTCCGCTGAGCCGGGAGCTGGCTTTTCAGATACTGAAGGAGTTTGCTGTCACCTCCGTCAAGGAAGAGCGGGAAGCATTAACGGCACGGGAGAAGGAAATACTGGGATGTGTGTCCTCCGGCTCCACCAATAAGGAAATCGCGGCAACACTCGGAATCTCGGAGCATACCGTCAAAAACCATCTCAAAAATATCCTCCAGAAGCTGCAGCTCCAGAACCGCACACAGCTTACGAGATATGCCCTGGAGCAGGGGCTTGCGTCGCGGGAGCGGGATTTTCCCAAGAAACAGTAGGTATCTATACCGCTCATTGGCAGCGCTTCAAACGATGAAATTTCGGAGAAGGAGACATTAATATGAATAGACTGTTTCGTAAAATAGCGGTATTGGCCGCGCCATCTGCGGCAGCGCTGATGCTGTTTGCGGCTGCAGCCAGTGCGCATGTGACCGTTGCACCAACCGAATCTACCACCGGCGCATGGGAGACGTATACCCTAAAAGTGCCTTCCGAAAAAGATGCTGCCACCGTGCAGATCGATCTGCGCATTCCCGCAGGAGCGGAATTCAAGCAATACGAGGCTGTGCCGGGCTGGGATGTGAAGATAGAAGGCAACAAAATCAGCTGGGTATCGACTGGAGAGGGTATCCTGGCCGGTCAATTCCAGCGCTTTTACTTCACAGCCAAGAACCCGGATACTGCGGGCGATATCGCATGGAACGCTTACCAGCATTATGCTGACGGCAGCCTGGTGCAGTGGTCCGGAGAGGAAGGAACGGAAACTCCACATTCCATCACGGAAATTGTACAGGCGGCAGCCGGCGGCGGCAGTCATTCCGGCATGGCGATGGATGATCACGGATCGATGAACATGAGTGACCAGGATTCCATGAGTATGGACGAGCACAATGCGATTATGGAGGAACATGATAAAGCATCTGGCGTATCCCCTATGATTTACATTGCACTCGGCATTTCCTTGCTGTCTTTTCTGCTGGCGGCGATTGCGCTGCTGCGAAAACGGGCATAAAGCAGACCATTTCTGCCCCAAGGTTCACTTTTAGATTAACAAGGTTAGTATAGCAGGACTCTTCTGGCTGGTTCAGAGAGTCTTTTTTATATTGGAAATGTAATATACAGGTAGAAAATGGTGCAGAAGCAGGCGACCATTTTCCCGCAAAATCAACCATTTTCCCCTAACAAATTATAATATTTACCAATTATAATGTAAGCGTTACCAGTTGTACATGCTGCTGTTTGCGGAATGATGCCGGGGATCAGAAGGGAGGGGCAAGGAAGCGGGGGAAGCGCAAGAAACCCATGGATTTGACTAGGAAAAATCAAACCTTAGGAGGCGTAAATGGTGACTCGAAAACGTATCCGTAAACTGGGACTGGTTGTCCTGCTGGCCGCTATGACAAGCTCGTTATTCACTGCCTTTCCAGCGATTACCCGCGCAGCCGCAAGCGAAGACTATAACTGGAAGAGTGTCGTCACTGGAGCAGGCGGAGGTTTTGTGCCCGGCATTATTTTTAATCAGAGCGAACCGGATTTAATCTATGCGCGTACCGATATCGGCGGCGCGTACCGCTGGAATCAGGCCACAGGCAGCTGGGTATCCATCAGCGATGCGGTAGGCTGGGTAGACTGGAACAAGAACGGTGTAGATGCCCTTGCGACTGATCCTATCGATCCTGACAAGGTATACATGGCTACAGGCACCTATACCAACAGCTGGGATGAGAACGGGCAGATTATGCGTTCCAGCGACCGGGGAAATACCTGGCAGTCCACTCCGCTGCCGTTCAAGGTTGGAGGCAACATGCCGGGGCGGTCCGCAGGAGAACGTCTGATGATCGATCCTAATAAGAACAGCATCCTTTTTTTTGGAGCGCGCAGCGGCAACGGGTTATGGAAAAGCACAGACTCGGGTGTAACCTGGTCGAAAGTAAGCTCTTTCCCGAATGCCGGCACCTATATCCAGAATCCGACGCTTGAATACGGCAATGACCTGGTCGGATTATCCTGGATTACTTTTGATCAAAGTACAGGCTCACCGGGCAGCGCCACGCAGACAATCTATGTTGGTGTTGCCGACACAGCAAGCAGCGTATACCGCAGTACCGATGGCGGAGCAACATGGTCGGCGATTCCCGGACAGCCCACCGGCTACCTGCCCCATCACGGGGTGCTGTCTTCTACAGGAGATCTATACATTACGTACAGTAATGGTGTCGGCCCGTATGATGGCAGCAAAGGTGAAGTCTGGAAGCTGAACACAACAAGCGGGGCCTGGACCAACATCAGCCCGTCTACCGGAACGGATAACTGGTACGGCTTCGGCGGATTGGCTGTGGATGCCCAGCATCCTGATACGGTCATGGTATCCAGCCTGAATGCCTGGTGGCCGGACGAGGTGATCTTCCGCAGCACGAATGGAGGAGCGACCTGGAGCCGGATTTGGGACTGGGGCAGCTACCCGGAGCGGAGCTACAAGTTTGCTATGGACATTACCGCCGCGCCTTGGCTGAACCATGGCGTTACCAGCTCTACTTCGCTCGATCCGTCACCGAAGCTAGGTTGGATGATGGGCGATCTGGAGATTGACCCGTTCAACTCCAACCGGATGATGTACGGCACAGGGGCCACAATCTACGGAACGAATAATCTGACCTCCTGGGATACCGGAGGTAAAGTTAATATTGCAGTAATGGCCAAAGGAGTGGAGGAAACGGCTGTGCTTGGGCTGATCAGCCCTCCTTCGGGAAGCGCCCATCTGATTACGGCGCTTGGCGACGTTTCCGGTTTCCGTTATGAAGATCTGACACAGGCACCGGTCAAGTTCCAGACCAGCCCGTCCTGGGCAACGACGACGGGCATCGACTATGCAGAACTGAACCTTGCCTATGTGGTGCGTGTAGGGGGCGCAGACAAGGAGAAGACACCGAGCATGAAGTCGGTCGGAATCTCCAACGACGGCGGCGTCAACTGGTACATGCCGAACAGCGAGCCTTATAGCGGCACGAAAACCACCGCAGGACAAGGCCAGGTTGCGGTATCTGCGAGCGGCAATTCTATCCTGTGGAGCACCTCGGATATAGGGGTCTATTATTCCAAAACCACCGGGAACTCCTGGAACGTAAGCTCGGGCGTCCCGGCTGGAGCCAAAGTGGCCTCCGATAGAGTGAACCCGAACAAATTCTATGCGTTCTACGCAGGCACCTTCTATATCAGCACAGATGGCGGAGCTACCTTCAACGCTACGGCGGCGGCAGGCTTCCCGACCAATAACGTAGGAGGGCTGCAGCCGAATCAGGCCCAGATCAGTATGAAAGCCATGCCGGGCATCGAAGGAGACATCTGGTTTGCCGGCGGCAATGCGGTTGAAGGCAAGTATGGTTTGTGGCACTCTGCCAATTCGGGTACAAGCTTCACGAAGCTGACGAACGTGGATGAAGCCGATCTGATCGGCTTCGGCATGGCTGCTCCGGGCCAGAACTATATGGCACTCTATACGGTAGCCAAGATTGATGGAGTGAGAGGTGTCTTCCGTTCGGATGATGCCGGTGCATCGTGGGTGCGGATCAATGACGATGCCCACCAATACGCCAAAATTAACATGGCAATCACCGGAGACCCCAGAATTTACGGCCGGGTCTATCTCGGAACGAACGGCAGAGGCACGCTCTATGCCGATCCGGTGAATCCGCCAGCCGCCAGCACCGCGATTACACCAGCCAGCGCCAGCTTTGACAAGAAGACAGCTAACCAGGCGGATATCACTGTGACCCTGACGTTGAATGGAACTACCCTGGACTCGATTAAGAACGGTACCGCTGCTCTGTCAGCAGGAGCAGATTATTCGGTCAGCGGCACCAAGGTAACGATCAAGAAGGAGTATCTGGCCGCCCAGGCAACCGGTACCACCCGGCTCAGCTTCAATTTCAGCGCGGGTGCGGCGAAGACATTGACTATTGCTGTCGTTGACACCACAGGAACGGCCAATTCAGTTATTACACCGGTCTCTGCCAGCTTTGACAAGAAGACGGCCAACCAAGCCGATATTCCAGTCACACTGACGCTGAATGGCAATACCCTGAGCTCGATTAAGAACGGAACTGCTGTGTTGACAGCCGGAACCGATTATACGGTCAGCAGCACAAGCGTAACAATTAAGAAAGAATATCTGGCCGCCCAGCCGGTGGGTACGACTACCCTAAGCTTCAGCTTCAGTGCCGGAGCTGCGCAACCGCTTGACATTGCTGTTGTGGACACAACTGCCCCACCGGCCGGGGCGCTTAAGGTACAGATGTATAACAGCGGAACAGCGGCTTCTGCCAATACGATGAGCCCCAAATTCAGGCTTGTTAATACTGGCACCAGTGCGATTACACTGTCCGGTGTGAAATTAAGATACTATTTCACCATCGACGGAGAACAGGCCCAGAACTTCTTCTGTGACTGGTCCCAGGTCGGCAGTGCGAATGTGACGGGCAGCTTTGTCAAAATGCCCTCAGCTAAAACCGGCGCCGATTATTATGTGGAACTTGGATTTAACAGCGCAGCGGGTTCCCTCGCAGCAGGCGCAAGCCTCGATATCCAGGTGCGGGTGGCGAAATCGGACTGGAGCAATTACACACAGACCGGGGACTATTCCTTCAATGGAGCGGACACCAATTATGCAGACTGGAGTAAAACTCCAGCCTATATTTCCGGCAGTCTGGCGTGGGGGAATGAGCCATCCTAATGCATAAAAGGGGTCCCAAAAGCCATCATGGTTGCTGGAACTCCTTAAGTGGCGCATACCTTTGAATTCAGCCTGAGCGGGGCTGGCAGTAAAAACAAAGGTATAAATACCTTAGAATTCAGCCTAAACGGCGTTGGCGGCAAAATGAAAGGTATAAATACCTTTGAATCCAGCCTAAACGGCGTTGGCGGCAAAATGAAAGGTATAAATACCTTTGAATCCAGCCTAAACGGCGTTGGCGGCAAAATGAAAGGTATAAATACCTTTGAATCCAGCCTAAACGGCGTTGGCGGCAAAATGAAAGGTATAAATACCTTTGAATCCAGCCTGAGCGGCGTTGGCGGCAAAACCAAAGGTATAAATACCTTAGAATTTAGCCTGAGCGGCGCTAGCGGTAAAATCAAAGGTAAAAATACCTTTGAATCCAGCCCAAGAGGCGCTAGCGGAAAAATGAAAGGTATAACTACCTTTTTGATGGGACCAGTCCGGCTTGAAAGGCGAATTACTTAGTATGCGTGCCCGTCATATCTGCTGAATCGGACCGGAAGGTTACTATAAACAACGAGCAGTAAGTCCCCCACTAAGGGAGCCTTGCTGCTCGTTTACAATATGCAAGTGTACCGCATGATTGCTGTAGCGTCACAAATTATTCGTGATAGAGCCACTTTTGAGTGCCTGAGAAGACATGAGAGGCTGTTTCTTACGTATTGAGTGCTGTTACTTTCGTATTGAGTACTCTTTCGTAATGAGCGCTGTTGCTTTCGTAATGAGTGTGGTTGCTTTCGTAATGAGTGCTATTGTTTCCGTATTGAGTACTGTTGCTTTCGTAATAGAATGCTATTCTATTGTCCAGAAACAGCTGTCTTCCTTTCTGCTACGGCATTTACAGCGTCTGCCCGCTGTCCACCGTGATGATCTGTCCGGTCATTGCCTCCTGCTCCAGGGTGGAGCAGATGAATTTGGCAATATCCTCAGGTTCCGCGATACGCTGCAGCAGCAGATTCGGTGCAAGCCGGCGCATCTGTTCTTCCCGTCCTGCCCACCATCTGGTGGCTACAGCTCCCGGCGCTACACAGTTGACCCGGATGTCGGGGGAAAGCGCGCGGGCCAGCGACTTGGTTAGCCCGTGAACGGCAGCTTTGGAGACCGCATAGGGAAGAGAGGAGCCGGCACCGGTAGTTCCGGCAATGCTGCCGAGATTGACGATGGCTCCCTGTTTGTTCTTTTTCATGTAAGGCGCCACGGCTCTCGCACAAAGGAACATGCCTTTGACATTTACATCGTACAGCTCATCCCATACTTCTTCCGTTGCCGCTTCCAGATCATCCATAGGGATATGCCTGGTGATGCTGGCATTATTTACGAGCAGATCAACCGTTCCGAAGGCTCCGACAATCCGTTCAACCATCTGCCGCACTTCTGCGTCCCGGGCCACATTCGCTTGTACAGCTATTGCCCGTCCGCCTTGATCTGTTATCCGTTGAACAGTTTCCAGCGCTTCGGCTTCTGAACGGGAATAATTAACGGCGACCGCAGCTCCGCATGCTGCCAGTTCGAGGCTTACTGCTCTGCCGATGCCAGTTCCTCCGCCTGTGACCAGTGCCACTTTTTCTGATAAATTCAAGCTTATCCACTCCTTGTCCGAATTATTATCTGTTGATGCGGTCTGAAGTAACCGAACTCCTCTCATCTCTTCTGATATGAACGCAGTAAATTCAAGTTCAGTCAATCAATAACCTGTAGATATAGAGTATTGTATAAATTTTATTCAGTTTTGTATAATTGAATGAATTGAAGAATGAGTTCAATTTTTTTGAAGTGAATCATTAAAGTAACTCAAGCAAACCCTTAAAGTAATTTTTTAATTCGGGCTTTCATTGGGCTTTGAGCCAGAAGGGAGGGAACCAAGCTGGATCTAAAAACATTAAAAACCTTTCAGGCCATCATCCGCTCCGGCAGCTTCAACCGTGCTGCAGAAGAGCTGAATTATGCCCAATCTACGGTCACGATGCAAATTCAGAAGCTGGAAGCGGATCTGGGAGTTCAATTGCTGGAACGGGGCAAAGGCGTGGCCCTAACCGAAGCCGGACGGTTGTTTTACGAACAGAGCCAGAGGATAGTCCAGGATATGGAACGGCTGCAGACCAGCATCACGGATTTGAAATCCGGCGAAGCGGGGAGCATACGCATCGGCGCTTCAGATCCGACGGCGAGCTACCGGCTGCCTGACATTCTGCAGAAATTCATGACCCTGTTTCCCAAAATGGAACTGTCAGTAGATATCTCCGGATCAGGTGTACTGTGCGACCGGCTGCTTCGCGGAGAGCTGGATGTTGTAATCTGCTCCGCTCCGGAACTGGGGAAGGAGCTGCATTTTGAACCGTTGTTTACGGAAGCGTTCGTACTATTATTGCCGGAAGGCCATCCGCTTATTTCCGCCCCCGCCGTTACTGCAGATCATCTGCGCGGACACCGGCTGCTGATTACAGCACCTACCTGTCCCTACCGCAAAAAATTGGAAAGCGTCTTGATGGAAGCTGCCGGCCCGACGCTCAATACCATGGAAATCGGCAGCATGTCGGCACTGAAGTTCTATGTAGCGAGCGGGCTTGGCATCGCGCTTGTGCCGGAGGTGACTCTCGATCCTGATCCCGCCGGAACCGTAACCCGGAGGCTGGAAGGCAGAGCTGTGGACATGACCTGCGGCATCATTTGCCGGATTGCGGATTACCCCTTGAAACCGCCCGTCCGCAGGCTGTATGATTTTATCAGGCAGGAACTGGCGGCGCAGCCGGTTTTTAGCCGGGAATAGGCACACAGGAGAGAAGAGGAGAGCTGAGCAGAGATGAGCGGAAACAAACTGGATTTGGAGCGTATTGTTTTTATTGGCCGGACTTTTGAGGAGTATTTGCGGATGTTTAATCTGCAGCCGTGGGAACTGGAGGGACGGAGTATTTTGGATTGTCCGGCGGGAGCCTGCTCGTTTACCGCAGAGGCCCGCAAGCTTGGCGCGGCATCTGTTGCCGCAGACATTGCTTACTATTATTCCGCCGAAGCGCTGAGGGACAAAGGGCTGAAGGATATTGAGCATACGGTGCAGCAGCTGGACAAGGTTCAGGATAATTTTGTGTGGAAGGAGTTCACTTCCATACATGCGTTACAGCAGGCGAGGACAGCAGCCTTAGCAGCCAGTACGCTGGACAGGCAGCATAATAGCAGCCGTTATATTCCAGTCGAGCTGCCTCTGCTGCCTTTTGCAGACCGGTCCTTTGATCTCACCCTGTCCGCCCATTTTCTGTTTATGTATGGGGACCGGCTGGACTATGATTTTCATCTCAGGACACTTCAGGAATTGATGAGGGTCACGAAGTCAGAAATTCGCATCTTCCCGCTGGTGGACTTATCCTCCCGCAGATACCCTAAGCTGGAGCAGCTGGTCTGTGCAGCTCAGGCCTAAGGCTGGACGGCAGAAGAGCAGCAGGTCCGCTATGAATTTCAAAAAGGTGCGGACTCCATGCTAAGGCTGCTGCGTGTCTGAACAGACAGGCGCTCACAAGATTCTTATAACGGCTGTATCCATGACGGATGTTATGGGCAGCCGTTTTTTGAAATACCAGACTTTATATGATAAAGGGAGGCTTCATGAGCATGATGCCCAAAGTAAACATAACCCCCTACTATTGATTATTCATCAACAATAGGGGGTTATGCTGTACATACTATACCCATGTTTTTCTCAGACTCCTTATCCTATCCTTGTACTCAGCCGGGTAGAAATCGTCCGAGGCGGCAGTATATTTGCCTATCCTGCCTGTGAGTCTTCTCTAATTCATCCGCTGGTTAACGATTGGCTTTATGGACCGATGTTTGAGCTTTAAGAAGCTCATACCCTTTCGTTCCGGGATGGACTGAAAGCTTCAGCAACAGGATCAAAGATATAGTCTCAAGCTCAAGGAGTACATCTGCTAAAGCTCATTTTCGGAGAAATTTTACCTTTCCGGCGATTCCCTTTCAGCAGTGTATGGTTCCTTGACTTGATACCTGAATTATACCGCTGTTCTGCGGATTCGTAAAAAGGCGAATGCTTTAAATTTGGGTATGTTTTCAGAATCATCCTAATGTAAGCGCTATTATTCGTCCGTATCCTTAGTTTTTTGGTGTATAATTTAACCGTATATAAGTGCAGAAGCAGGCTATACATAAGAATGGAAGGGTGACGGCAATGAAGCTATTTCGGGTGAAGACCGGGCTGCCCGGGGTGGACCGGATGAAGGAGTTTCTGGAAGATAATTACGTATGTATCGGCTATACAGGTATAGGGGATCTGGAGCATGCCGGCAAAAAGGAAATCCGCACACGCCTGATTCTGGCCGGAACCACCGCCGGAGCGGAGCTGGAAGCTGCAGCGGACAGTCTGGACATGTTCGTGAATGTCATGCAGGATGGGGATTATGTGCTGATCGGGGACGGGGAGTGGGCTTATCTGGGCGATCTGGGCGATTATTTTTATGCAGAAGCCTTTGATTCGGCTGAAGACGGACGCTGCCACCGGCGGGGAGTGACCTGGCTGAAGACGGTGCCAGCTCCGGCGCTTAATCCGCTGCTGAGTGCTTGGATTGGCGGAGAAGAACCAGTCTTGCAGTACGATGGTCCGCTTCCGGAGGCAAGGCTGGAGCTGTGGATTACAGATCCCTCTGCGGACGGTATTCACGAAGGCGAAAAGACAGGAACAGTAGATGCAGAGACGTTGTCAAAAGCACTAGCCGTGCTGAAATGTGCCTTGGACAGCGGAGACCCGGACCGGCGGGAGCGTGCGGCAATTGCTCTGCTGCAATATGCCAAATGATCTTTTTGCAGCGGATTGTTCAATATATTTAAGCACAAGAGCCTCCCGGCACAATGCCGGAAGGCTCTTTCTAAGCTACAATCAAAAAAACTCTACAAATTCATTCACCGGCTTACGGTAGCCGCGGGGTCTGATCTTGTGCTGGTTGTCTTTGCCGATCGTAATCAGCATGACAGGCACCATATTGTCGCTCAGGTTCAGGGCCGCCTTGACGGCTTGTGCATCGAAACCGATCATCGGGCAGGTGTCCCAACCCTTGTCCTTGGCAATCAGCATGAACTGCATGGCTGACAAAGAGGCATTGCGGACCGCTTCATCGTGCTGAAAAGCGTCATTACCGCTGTAGGCGCCGTGGATGTCGGCAATCGTCTGGTCAAAAGCATCCTCGCTCATGGCTCCCAGCATTTTGAGTCCGCTGTAGATTTCAGATGCCTGCAGATAGGCATTTTTGTCTCCAAGCACGACAATGACGGCAGATGCGGTATGGATTTTGTACTGGCCATAGGCCGCTTCGCGGATCTTTTCCTTCAGGCCTTCATCACTGACCACTTTATAATGGGTGTGCTGCAAATTGTAGGCTGAAGGGGCGAGGCGGGTGAGCGAGAACATTTCTTCCAGCTCACTTTGGGGGATTTTGATCCCTTCGACGAAGTTATTTGCCGATCTGCGTGCTTGAACCAATTCTGAAAAAGTGCTCATGTTCATTCCTCCATAATATATGTAGTGGTTAACAATTATTAATAGCTGATATTAATAAATGAACTTACTAAATGTTACTTGCTAAACATATCACGGTGTTTGAACATAGTCAATGATCAAATGCAGCTCAAAACAAAATTTTTTATGAAATTGAGAAATGAATCAAAAACCGCAGAAAAGAAGTGATTTTAATCACAAAATAAGGATATACAGGCAAAAAGATTGTGACATTTATTACATGAAGAATGTTATAATAATCACATTGATTTAGGGATTAATCTTTTCATCCATTTTTATTATGAGAGAAAGCTAATGTAAAGGAGAACTCAATATGTCAGAAACAATCACGCAAAGTAAATCATTTATCAAAGAGGATCTTCTGGATCAGCTTTTGAAGCCTGAGGTGCAGGAATCCCTAACGACGCTGGTGGAGCAGCTTCCCCAGATTACGCAGCTGGTTGGCGCATTAACCAAGTCGCTTGATTTTGTGCAGACTGTTGCATCGGATGAGGTGCTGAAGAGTGACACGGTAGGTGCCATCAAAGAACTTGCCGAGCCTGTAGTGGATTCCGTCAAAACGATGGCAGCTACGGTAATCGAAGCCAAGGATCGTGCCAACGAAAGCAGCGAAAATATCACACTATTCGGCATGATGCGCATGATCAAGGACCCTCAGGTGCAAAAAATGCTTCGTTTCATGAATGCATACCTGCAGGTCAGCGGCGAACGGAATCCACAAAAATAAGGACGGAGGAAATTATGATGTCAAAACATATCGTTATTCTCGGAGCTGGCTACGGCGGTCTTCTGAGTGCTATTAACGTGCGCAAATATATGAGTAAGGCTGAAGCAAAAATCACGGTTGTCAATCAATATCCGACGCATCAGATTATTACGGAGCTCCATCGCCTGGCCGCAGGAAGTGTTGCGGAACAAGCCGTAGCCATGCCGCTCACCAAGCTTTTTGCCGGAAAAGACATTGATCTGAAAATTGCCAAGGTCAAATCATTTTCTGTTGACAGCAAGCAGGTGCAATTGTCTGACGGTACGGCGCTCTCGTATGATGCGCTTGTTGTTGCGCTGGGCAGCACTACTGCTTATTTCGGCATTCCTGGACTGGAAGAGTATAGCATGGTGCTGAAATCCGCCGCTGACGCCAAAAAAATTCATGCGCATATTGAAGACCGCATTCGTGAGTATGCGAAGACACACAATCCTGCCGATGCGGCGATTCTGATTGGCGGTGGCGGTCTGACCGGCGTCGAGCTGGTAGGCGAGATTGCTGATGTGCTGCCGAAGCTGACCAAACGCTATGGTGTGAATCCTCAGGAAATCAAGCTGATGCTAGTAGAAGCGGGTCCAAAAATCCTTCCGGTGCTGCCGGATCACCTGATTGAGCGTGCAGTAACGAGCCTGACTGCCCGCGGTGTAACCTTCCTGACAGGCCTTCCTGTTACGAATGTTGCCGGCAATGTAATTGATCTGAAGGATGGCCAGCAAATTGTTGCCAATACCTTCGTATGGACCGGCGGTGTGCAGGGCAATCCTCTGGTCGGCGAGTCCGGCCTGGAAGTGAACCGCGGCCGTGCGACTGTGAATGACTTCCTGCAGTCCACTTCGCACCCGGATGTTTTTGTCGCAGGGGACAGTGCGGTTGTCTTCGCAGCGGACGGACGTCCATACCCGCCGACAGCACAAATTGCCTGGCAGATGGGCGAGCTGATCGGCTACAATCTGTATGCTTATCTGACTAACACAGCCTCCGAAGCTTTCAGTCCAATCAACTCCGGGACGCTTGCCAGCCTTGGGCGCAAAGACGGTGTGGCAATTATCGGGGCCAGCAATACTCCGCTAAAGGGCTTGCCGGCAACCCTTATGAAGGAAGCGAGCAATATCCGTTATTTGTCCCATATCAAAGGCCTGTTCAGCCTGGCGTACTAATTATTGATTCAATCTGACTTTTGAATAATCTGATATAAAGCGGCTGTTTAACCTTCAAGCTAGACCTGCTCCCTTGGCAGCATAAGGGTCGGGTCTGATTGGAGGTTTTTTTGGTCTAATGGAAGGGCTAGCGGGAATGTGTTATTTTACATAGTAAATAGGTGGAAGGCATTTTATGCTGGGTGAATCAAGCATTGAAGGCCAAAGGCAACTGCCCGCCGATGCTATGCCAAGGCCCGCACAGGCTATAGACTGCTGAGTCTTAGGAGGGAAACAATGAACCAAATCAGAACACAGTTAATGATCGACTTGCAAAGAATAGCAGCAGAGCAGTACAAGCTTCGTGAGGGTGAGGAGGTGCAGGATTTCATCTGCCTGATGCTGGAATATATCGGGGACCCTCAGCCTGAGCTGCGGGACGAGCTGATCTATCCGGCCTTCTACGAATGGATTCTGGAGCAGCGCCTCTTCTCTTCCGGCGAGTTGCGCGGCATTCTGGCGGTGCTGCTGGATGAGCAGCATCTGTTCTTTGGCTTAGGCACCCAAGGAGACGAAAAGGTATTTACTCGCACCTTCTCGGCACTGGTAATAGGTCTTATTATCCAGCGGCACAGAGAACAGCCTTTTCTGGATGCTGCCGGGTTTCATCAGCTGAAGTCAGCGCTGCTCAGTTATTATACTGAAGAACAAGATCTCCGGGGCTATGTCGAACAAGGCGGCTGGGCCCACTCGGCGGCTCACGGGGCAGATGCCATTGATGAATTAGTGCAGTGTGAGGAAAGCGGTGAGACCGTGCAGCTAGAGGTGCTTGAAGCGGTCCGTGACATGCTGCAGAACGGAGTATATATCTTCAGAGAAGAAGAGGATGAGCGGATAGCTACGATTGTGGATACGATGATCCACCGCAATTTGCTTGCGCGGGATCGCATTGCTGAATGGATCAGCAGTCTAGCAGCCGGCGGCAGCCAGCCCGGAAACCGCAGCCTATACATCAACAGGATCAACAGTAAAAACTTTGTGCGGGCTCTTTATTTCAGGAGAGAAAGGGAGTATTTCGGCAAGGAGCTTCAGGAAGCTTTGCTTGCCGCTGAATTGAAAATGAACGAGTTCACAGCAAAAACCACTAATTCTGTTCAATAGATGCTCCGCAAAAATCTATTTGCTATAATAGGTTTGCTTATACTATAACAGCTGTTTCATAGGAGGACTTTCAGGATGGAATTTCAAGAAAACGATATCATTTTGTTCCAGGGTGACAGCATTACGGATTGGGGCCGCAACTATGAAGACCCGTCTTCGCTTGGTGTGGGCTATGCACTGATGGTAGCCGCACGGCTGGGATTGCTGTATCCCGAGAAGAAGCTGACCTTCATCAACCGCGGTATCAGCGGCAACCGTGCGGCGGATCTGCAGCGGCGCTGGGACAAGGACTGCCTGGAGCTGAAGCCGACTGTAGTTTCGATATACATCGGCATTAACGACACCTGGCGCCGCTTTGACTCCGGTGAGGAAACAACGGCTGCACAATTTGAAGCTTCCTACCGGGATATTATTGAACGCACCCTCAGAGCAACCCATGCCAAGCTGATTCTGGTTGAGCCTTTTGTGCTGCCGGTTCCGGAAGACCGCAAGGGCTGGCGCCAGGATCTGGACCCGAAAATCCACGTGGTGCGCGAGCTTGCCCGCGAGTATGGTGCCCTGCTGGTTCCCCTGGACGGGCTGTTTGCTGCAGCATCCGTGAAGGCAGATTCTGTATTCTGGGCACCGGATGGCGTGCATCCTTCCCCTGCCGGACATGCGCTCATTACCGAGGCCTGGCTGAAAGCGGCGGGAGCCATTAGCTAATCTGTCGGCAGGCTGCATTCCTTTACATAAAAAAGCTGCCAATCCTTAAGGACCGGTCCGTTGAGATAATGGACGGGTCTTTTTTTATTTTTGCAGAAAATGCCCCACCTTCTAAAAGGAAAGCTAGCCGTTTCTCTCTGCTAAAGGGCGAGAATGTTATTTGGTTCACAAGACTGCTATAATTGGAGAATACATATGGATTTGGAGGTGGAACCCATTAAAAGGCTTCTGCTGACTGTGCCTGTTCTGTTGGCTGTTCTGCTGAGCGGCTGCCAGAATGCTTTTGGATTTATCAATGCCAGGTGGATTTCAGAGATAACCCTGGATTGTCAGCCTGCCGGCGATAGGACGCAGAGTGAACCTCTTGAGAGCCGGACTTTTACGGATCCTGCATTTATCAAGCTGATGGCAGATGCGATGAACGGCAGCAAGAGGCTGCAAAATGATCTCTACCATGGGGCTGAGTTTAAGATGAAGCTGACCTTCGGGGATGGCTATACGGAGGATTATATTCTGAACCTTGGAGAAGCCAAAGGTAAGCAAGGGCTGCTGGTCCTTGCGGAGAATAGCACCAAAGGATATAAGGTCTCCGCTAAGGACGCCGACAAGCTGAGAAAACTTGTGTATAGTGAAGCAGGTTCTGCGGCTGACGCCGGAACAGGAGCCGCACAGGCTTCAGTTGCGGTCCCGGGACCGGTAACCGTATCACGGAATATGGATCATTCGTCAAGCTTTTTACCCTGAAGCCCGATTACTCTATACAGGAATATTGTTAGTAGGGGTCACAGTCTGTTCAGGAGACAAATACAATACAGCCACCCATGCGGGATAATTTGAAACGGAGAGGAATGGAGCAGATGACGAGCGATACAGCGCAGGATTTACAAGGGTTGAAGGCGGTAGGCCAAGTGGTTGGCTACACTATTGCGGAAATGAGAAAAAGTATAGCTCCCGGTATGACCACCGCTGAGCTTGACAAGGTGGGGGCAGCGATTCTGGAGCGGTTCGGCGCGAAATCCGCGCCCAAGGTCACTTATAATTTTCCGGGAAGCACCTGCATCAGTATCAATGAAGAGGTGGCCCACGGAATTCCGGGCTCCAGAGTCATTCAAGCAGGAGACCTGGTTAACATTGATGTTTCCGCCGAGCTGAACGGTTATTATGGGGACTCAGGGGTTTCTTTTCAACTGCCGCCGTACAATGAGAAGCTTGTCCATCTGTGCCGCAGTACTGAGGAAACTATGATGAGTGTCATCAATCATCTTAGAGCGGGGATGAAGGTTAACGAAATCGGACGGGTGATGGAGACGGAAGCCCGCAAACGCGGCTATAAAGTAGTGCGCAATCTGTGCAGCCACGGCATTGGCAGATCGCTGCATGAGAAGCCTTTCGAAATTCTTCCGTTCTACAATCCGCGTGTAACCACTGTGCTCAAAGAAGGGCAGGTCATTACCGTCGAGCCTTTCCTGTCTACCGGGGCGGATTTCGTGGAGCAGCAGTCTGATGGGTGGACCCTCAGTGTTAATGACAGCAGCCGGGTGGCCCAGTATGAGCATACGATCATAGTCACCAAGGGTAAGCCGATCATCCTGACCAGTGCCTAGACAGGTGCATATTTGAAACGGAGGCTAAAAAAATGGATCATTTACCGCAAGTGAGCAATGCATTTGCCACCTTTATGAAGGAAGCGCCACAGCAGCAGCAGGCTTGGATGGAGACCGTCCAGAAGCTGGACGCGGCAAGCCGTCTTGATCCGAAGACTGAAGAGATCGCCTATATTTCGGTATTGGCTGCGGTGCGCCTGGAAAGCGGACTGCCCTTTCATGTAAAGCATGCCAAGGCGCTTGGAGCCACGCGGGAAGAGATCATCAGTGCTGTTCTGCTGGGACTTCCGGCGGTGGGCAACGCGGTTATTCAGGCTTTGCCGGTGGCCTTGCAGGCATATGACAGCGAGTAGTTTTTGAATTGCCGGGAGGAGAAGGATAACGATGCGTATTGCTTTTATACTTTTTGACGGGATCACTTTTCTGGATTTTGCCGGCTTTTATGATGTGATTCGCCGCTTGGGGAATTTTGAAGCAGGACATGGACTGGAAATGGATGTTTGCGGGTTCAGGGAAGAAGTGCAGGATGAGCAGGGATTGACGGTCAAGATCAGCCGGGTTCAGCCGGAGCTCGGGCAATATGATCTGCTCTTTGTGCCGGGCGGAATGGGGACGAGAATTCTGCGCAAAGACGGACCTTTCATTTCCTGGCTTCAAGGTGCCAAGAGTGTTCCTTACAAGGTATCGGTGTGCACCGGTTCATTGCTGCTGGGCGCAGCCGGGTTCTTGCAGGACTGCTGGGCCACAACACATCCTTCTTCCTACGGGCTGCTGGAGCCTTATTGCGGGCAGGTAGTGGAGACGCGGATCGTTCAGGACGGCAGGATCATTACAGGAGGCGGAGTGTCCACCTCTATTGATTTGGGATTGTATATGTTGTCGCTTCTGGCGGGAGAAGATGCCATGCTGGCTGTTAAGAAGCAAATCGACTATCCCTATGTTATGCAAGGAATCATTCGCAGACAGTAGAAGAATGGAGAAACGGGGCTTTAAGATGAAAGAAAAACCAGCCATATTGACAGCCTTGCAGCAGCAGATAGATGATCGTGAGCAATGGCCGCTGCTGACAGATTCTATGCTGCAAGAGAGCGGTCTGCCCGGGCCGCGGGCTAACCTTACGCTGGCGGACAGCTTTGCCAAGCTGTTTGCGGGACCTGATGTGACGGAGACTGCCTGGGAGCTGATCACTGCCTGGTCACAGCTCCCGGAGTCTGAAGCAAAGTCAGGTGATCCGCAGGAGTACCTGGCTTTCTGTGCGGTGTGGGCCTGCGGAGCCCATTATGCCCATGCGGACAGTACTCGGCGGAGCCAGGCGGAAAAGTTCTTGCAGGCGGCGATGAATGATGGCAGATGGAGGTTGCGTGAGGCTGCGGCAATGGGGTTACAGTCCTTGGGTGAATACGACTTTGCTCTCCTTAGGGGGCTGCTTAACGGCTGGCGTCCGGGCGCTACGCTGCTGGAGCAGCGCGCTTTTGTGGCAGCGCTGGCGCATCCGCCATTGCTGAAGGCTGAGGCCAATGTTCTGTACTGCCTGGAGCTGGCAGCCGGAATTATGGAGGGTATCCGCAGCGGCGATTCAGGCTCAGCCGACCGGGAACATTTTCGCGTCTTGTCCAAAGGTCTGGAATATAGTCTCAGTGTATTTGCCGCCAGTCTGCCCCAGCCCGGATTTGCCATGCTGCGTAAATATGCGGCGAGCGGAGATCCCCGGCTGATTAAGATCGTGAAGAGCAACCTGGGCAAAACAAGGCTGACCAAGAATTATCCTGACGAGGTTGCCGGGCTGCTGCAGCTATTGACATCTGGTTAGAATGTAACTATTATAGTTGCATCTATGGGCTAACGCACTAAGGAGAGATTTCCATGAACATCAGCACCCGGTTTGCGGTGGCTATTCATATTTTGACGCTGATCGACAGTAATAAGGAAGGCAAGAGCACCTCGGAATGGATCGCAGGCAGTGTCAACACCAACCCGGTGGTGATCCGCCGGCTTACAGGCATGCTGCATAAGGCTGGGCTGGTTGAGGTCCGCCCCGGTGTAGCGGGAGCGAAGCTTGCGCGCAGCCCGGGTGAAATCACACTGCTGCAAATTTACCGCGCTGTGAATGCGGTGGAGGCGGACACGCTGTTCTCCGTTCACGAGCATCCGAACCCGAGCTGTCCTGTCGGCAAAAACATTGCCGGAGCTATAGTCCCGGTCTTTTCCCTGGCCCAGCAGGCACTGGAGAATGTGCTGCAAGGGGTTACACTGGAACAGATCGTGAATCAGATTCCGGTGTCTTAATGAGACTGTAATGCGCTGCGTCTTGGAAAAGGGGGCCATAGCCATGTTCATGGCTGCGGATTGCCCCTTTTTTTGTTGCTTGTGCCGGATTTGACAGGAACAGAAGTGGAAAAAGTACAACTTAAACTAGCCGATCACCTCCTTCAACAACGCTAGTGGGAAAAAGTACCACTAATTTGGCCCATAAGACCGCTTCGGCCGGGTTTTCACCAGATTAGGTGGAGAAATTCCCACTAAACACTGCTGTTACGCAGATTTCAGCGATTTAGTGGGACAAATTCCACTTAATAGTATACAAGTGAAGTACTTGCTGTCTGGCAGGAAAGTGAAATTTAAGAAAACCTTCAGGAAGAATTTATGTGATTTTAAGGTTCGGGGAGTATAGTAGAGGTCTCCACCCCCCAGTGGATAGGTTTTTGTTTAGATCCTGTCGTGCCTCGGCGGGATCTTTTTAATGGCAGCGAACCGGATTCGACAATTTCAGCAAACCTTTATTAGATTTTCATACGCTTTTAAGCTTCAGGGCTTATAGTGATCCAATGACCCCCTTATAAATAGACCTTGGCCCTGCCGGACGTTGGCGGGGTCCCTTTTTTGTTTAAAGAATAGGTAGGCGAGTTGGCTTGGGTTGTCCATTCCTTTACACTATATTCCAAATGCTTTAGACTGACACCATGCATGCACGAAGGGAGTGGATTGATGTTGCTTATTGCGTTGGTTCTATGGGTCATCGGTCTGGTGGTGCTTATGCTCGTCATCAGAAAGGCTGTAGACGGTTCACAGACCTCAGACAAGCTGGACATATTGATTGAGGAAATCCGGCTGCTGCGCAAAGAAATTAGGGAAAGCAAACACATCATTGATAAACGGATGTAACACGGGAACGTTCTATTTTGTCTATAAGAGAGATACGTGGGCTATATTCAGTTCTATCCGATTGATGGCGATGAGCGGACAGAGTACGGCCGGATGTCACGGGTGAGATTTACGGAATGGACCAGTTTATCGGCGAGCCCGGGCTCTGGAATCAGGGGATTGGCTCGCAGCTGGTAAAAGAGACAGCTGTCTTTCTCCTTACAGTGAAGCGGGCGGATAAAATTGTGATGGACCCGCAAAGCTAGAACCACCGGGCGCTGAGAGTGTATGAGAAAAACGGGTTTGTGCGCAAAAAGCTGCTCCCGGAGCATGAATGGCACGAAGGGGAATATAGAGACTGCTGGCTTATTGAATACAGCGGGACTGGAACCAAGGAGATGCTTATGAAAAATCAATTATCGCTGCTGGCGGCTAGCTTGATTCTGGGATTATCTATTATTACCGGCTGCATGATTATCAGCAATGACCGGCCGGCGGGCAGCGGGCAGGCGGTTGAAGCACAAGCCACTGAGAATAAGCTTCTGCTGACGCTTCAGGAGACGGCAGTCCTTCTGGGAATCAGTGAAGATCAGGTGATGAACATTATGAAGGCTGAAAATTCCCTGTTGAGTAATGACGGGCCTTTCGGCGGAACCAAGATTCCGTACATTAAGGTCGATGCCCAGTTTCTGTTCAACAAGGCAGGGCTGCTGGAATGGATTCAAGCCGCAACCACTGAAAAAAGAGTCTACAGCGGCGCAAAAATGTTTAAATGATGGAAGATACAGCGGCCGGGTGTCCAAACATTCTCCGGAGTCATGACCAAGTACCGAAATGGAAAATCACAAGTTAGTTTATACAGTACAGCAACGGAGGTACATACGTGGAGACAATCGCAATAATTTCAGATATTCATGGCAATGTAACAGCTTTGGAGACGGTTCTGGCGGATATTCAGCAGCGCAAGATCAGCCGGATCTTCTGCCTGGGAGACCTTGTGGGCAAAGGACCCAATTCTGATTGGACTGTCGACCTGATCCGGGAGCATTGTGAGAAAGTGGTCAGGGGCAACTGGGATGAGTTCATAGCAGGTGAAAGTGAGCTTGAGGCGATAAAATGGCATCAGGCTCTGCTGGGAAAAGAACGCCTGGCGTATTTGAGCGGACTGCCGTTCTCCATTGAGTTCTGGATGAGCGGCCGTTACATCCGTCTTTTTCATGCTTCGCCGCGGAGTGTAAATGAGCGGGTCCAGCCCTGGGACGAGCTGGAGCTGCGTGTGTCGCTGTTTGAGTCTTCAGAGCTGTGCAGCAGCCAGCTGCCTGCGGATGTGGCCGGATATGGGGATATTCATGGCGCCTATCTTCAGCACTTGGAAGGGAAGACGTTATTCAATGCGGGGAGTGTCGGCAATCCGCTGGATCTGACACAGGCCTCGTATGTCATTATGGAAGGTGAGTACGGAAGCCACAATCCGGCACCGATGAATATACAGTTTGTAAGGGTTCCTTATGACATCGAGCGGGCTGTACAGCAGGCTGTAGATTCGCAAATGCCCCATTTGGCGCCTTACATTAAAGAGCTTAGGACTGCTGAATACAGAGGCAAAGGCGGATGAATTCAGGCAGCAGATGTATTCATATGAAGTTCTAGTTAAGCCTGACCGTGCTGGTCGGCTTTTTTCTTTTTTGGAAAAGTAATTGACAAACTTATAGAATGCTACTAAGATAAAGTTAGTTAATATGTAACGGGAACAGTTACAGCTTGCTGAATCGGAGTATTGGAACTTGTTAAGACTAACCATAAACATGGAAATTGGATAACTTATGTTCATTCAGGAGGGGTTTATATGACAACAGCAGCAACATTGCCGCAAACTTTGGAAATTGGAAGGGTGCAGCTTCGGGTAAGCAATCTGGAGCGTTCGCTCGCTTTTTATCAGAACGTGGTAGGGCTGAAAGTGCTGCGCCAGAGCGGGCGCGAAGCGGAAATGACAGCGGATGGCCAGCATGTGCTCCTGGTGCTGCGGGAGATTAAGAACGCGCGGGTGCTCCGGCGCAATTCGGCAGCGGGGCTGTATCACTTCGCCATTCTTGTGCCTGACCGTCCCAGCCTGGGACTGGTGCTGCGCAATCTGATTGATTCCGGCATTCACATCGGTCAGGGCGATCATCTGGTCAGTGAGGCACTGTACATTCAGGACCCCGATAATAACGGAATTGAGCTGTACCGTGACCGGCCGCGGGATACATGGAAGCATGAGGCGAACGGGGATGTGGTCATGACCACAGATCCGGTGGATGTGGATGGACTGCTGGCTGCTTCTGAGGGCCTGTCCTGGACCGGGCTGCCTGCAGGCACTGTGATCGGGCATGTTCATTTTCACGTGGGCGATCTTGGCGAGGCCAAGAGATTCTACGTTGATACGCTGGGCTTCGAGCAGACAGCGCAATACGGTGATGCAGCGATGTTCATCTCAGCGGGGGGATACCACCACCATATGGGGCTGAATATTTGGGCAGGTCAAGGGGCTCCGGCTGTACCGGCGGATGCGGCGGGCATTGACTATTTTACCCTGCTGCTGCCAAGTATTCATGAACGTGATGCTGTGGCTGAACGGGTCCGCTCCGCCGGATACCAGGTGGATGAAGCCGGTGGGATTGTCACCGTTACCGATCCATGGAACATAGGCATTAAGCTGCTGGTGAAGCCGTAAAAAACGCTAAGACTTGTTCATCTTCGCTCATTCCCCTATAATATGTGGGAATAAATGAGCGAAAGGATGAATGTCTTGCATAATTTCAGAATGGCATATGTTGTCCTTTGTCATAAAAATCCGGAGCAGATCAATCTGCTGCTGGAATCGCTAACGGATGAGCATGTGGAATTTTTTCTCCATGTGGACCGGAAAAGCGGGATCGAGGCGCAAATCCTACACCGGGAAGACATTCATTTTGTGAAGCAGCCTGTGGATGTGCAGTGGGGCCACTACGGCCAGATTGAATGCATTCTTAAATGCTTTGAACTGATTAAGGAACATGGGCATTTTGACTACATTCATATTATAAGCGGTCAGGATCTGCCGCTGGTTTCGAACCGGACAATTGTTGACTTCTTCAAGGAAAACCGGGGAAAAGAGTTCGTCAAACATCTGCAGCTGCCGAATGAAGCGGAAATGTGGGGCTGCATGTACAGAGTGTCTGTGTACTATCCGAGGTTTCTCGTCTCCCGGGCCAAGGCCGTCTCGGAAATCCGCAACCGCTACATCAATCTGGTGATGTCGGTGCCGATGCTGAAGCGCAGCCTGAAGCACCTGCCGGATGCTCTGTATAAGGGCTCGAATTGGATGTCTGTTACCGGAGAATGCATGGAATACATTTTGGAGTACATCCGCAGTAATCCGGGCTATGTCCGTTTATTTAAAAACTCCTTTTGCGGAGACGAAATCTTTTTCCATAGTATTATTTTGAACAGCAGCTTTAAGCATAAGGTGGTTAATGAAATCAAACGTTATACCGATTGGGAGACCGGGCCGGAATTTCCGAGAACACTGCGGGCAGAGGATTACGAACGAATCCGGCAAAAGGGAACCGGATGCTTCTGGGGCCGCAAGTTTGATCTGGATGTGGACCGGGAGATCGTTCAGGATATCCTGCAGCTGGCCTAAATCACGACTACTCAAAAGAATTAATATAAAGCAGGAGCTGGACCGGCTTAGACTGGTCCGGCTCCTGCTTGTTACGTTCGTTTAGGCATGCCCGCATATGGGCCGGAGACTAATTGCCTCCCTGCGCCAGTTCGGCAATCCGGCGGTTAACGCCGCCCCGGAACAGGCCCCCGTGATAGCAAATGACCTGATCGATTTCAAAATCAGCAAATTTATGCAGAGACCGGAGGGCTTCAGCCATGTCAGGTGTAGCTGCTGCATCGGGACCGCATAGCTCACCTCCGCGCACAGTCAGCGCATCGGCTGCAATCAGCGTGCGGCTGGCCTGATGGTACAGGCTCAGATGGCCCGGACTGTGGCCGGGAGTATGAATGACAGTAATTCCGCCGGCAATGGGCAAAAGCTCGCCGCCTGTAAGCGTCTGGTCCACTCTTCCTTTGGGAGTATGAGCCAGCACATGCAGAAAAGCCCGCTTCCATTCCTCCGATACGTTGTTGGGGAGCATAGCTTCGGCGGCGGCCAGCGCTTCAGGAGTGTGCTTCAGCAGCATTTTGTCGCCTTCGATATAAGGCCGCTCAATTTCATGCGCGAGAACGGTGATTTTGGTTTCGCTCTGTTCCAGAAGAGCGGGCAGGCTTCCGATATGATCGATATCCTGGTGAGTGATAAGGATGGTCCGCACAAGGTTCCAAGGCACAGAGGCATCAGCCGCAGCCTGCTTCAACTTTTGCGCTACCCCGGGCACTCCGGTATCGATCAGTACAGCCTCTTCTTTGTCCCAGATCAAGGCAGGATAGAATGTGTCTATCCCTCCCATGACGGGGACCGAAATCTCCAGCATTTCAATTCCTTTGGCGATATGCATGATATCCCTCCGCTACTAAAGATAAATTTATGCCGTTAGGCTAATGCATATCATACGCAAATCCGGTTTTGTTTTCAATAGCCGAATTTAATATTATAACACAAATAAATATTTTTGTCAACCTTTTAAATGGTGAACAATATTTGCGCTATGTAAAGCTGGCTTTACATTTTGTGCGGGAGATGATATTCTCTATGTAAAGCTAGCTTTACATTACCGGGAGGAACAGCCATGAAGAATAAGCTTGAGGCAATCCGGAAGCAGCAGGGCATCAAGCAGGAGGAGCTTGCGGAGGCTCTGGAGGTGTCAAGACAGACGATCTGCTCCCTGGAGAACGGGAGGTACAATCCGTCGATCATCCTGGCGTTCAAGCTGGCAAGATACTTCAAACTGAGCATCGAGGATATTTTTGAATATGAGGAGGAGGGGTAGGCAGGTTTGTTCTAAGCGGAGAAGGAATGATTTCCGGATTGTGTATCGGACTAGGGGCGGCTGTATTTGATTACCATCATTCTTATGGTGGCATCGCTGCTGCTGGAACTTGTGCTGACAATCGGTTTATCCAATTACTATACTAAGAGAATGTGAAGCTGAATGCAGCTTAAATATCAGGGGAGGTTGATGGGAGTGGAGACATTTCTCGCTGTGCTTTTAATGCTGGGACTGATCGCAGTCTCCAACATCGTGAACCGGTTTATTCCTTTTGTGCCGGTTCCCCTGATCCAGATTGGACTGGGTGTTATTGCTGCCGTTATTCCAACGGGTATACATATGTCCTTTGAGCCGGAGCTGTTTTTTGTGCTGTTCATTGCGCCGCTGCTGTTCAATGACGGGAGGCGCACACCGCGCGACGAGCTGTGGAATCTCAGGGCTCCCATTCTGCTGCTGGCGCTGGGGCTGGTCTTTGCCACAGTATTTGTGGCCGGGTATGCCATCCATTGGATGATTCCGTCGATACCGCTGGCTGCTTCCTTTGCCCTCGCTGCGATTCTTTCGCCTACCGATGCCGTAGCGGTCAGCTCTCTGGCGGGGAAGGTGCATCTGCCGAAGAGTATCCACCGCATTCTTGAAGGCGAGTCGCTGATGAATGACGCTTCCGGTCTGGTCGCCTTCAAGTTTGCCATCGCGGCGGCGGTTACCGGAATGTTTTCGCTGCCCAAGGCGACGGTCAGCTTTGTGCTGATCGCGGCAGGGGGGCTGCTGCTCGGAGCACTGCTGTCGTTTGTGCTGATCCGGCTCAGCGTATTTATCCGCAGGTTCGGTATGGAGGATGTTACGATTCATGTGCTGCTGCAGATCCTCACGCCTTTTATTATTTATTTGGTCAGTGAAGAAATCGGCGTGTCGGGTATCCTCGCTGTGGTAGCAGGCGGAGTGATGTTCGCCATTGAGAAGGACCGTGCTGTATCTCCGCAATACAAACTGCAGCTTGTATCGGCAAGCACGTGGTCGGTGCTTCTGCTCATCCTGAATGGTCTGGTCTTTCTGATCCTTGGCGTATCCGTTCCAGACGTCATGGAGGTGATCTACCACGACAGCAGCTTGAACAACTTCATGGTGGCAGGTTATGTGCTGGCGATTACGGCGCTGCTGATTGTGCTGCGGTTTCTCTGGGTGTATGCCTATTCCCTGTTTGAGAGCCGCAGGCTGAAGATACCGAGATCACCGCTAAAGTCACAGCTCATTACTTCAATCTCGGGTGTGCGGGGCGCGGTAACGCTGGCCGGGGCTTTCTCAATTCCGCTGGTACTGGGAGATGGTTCGCCGTTCCCGCAGCGGGATCTGATTATTGCCCTTGCGGCAGGGGTGATTCTGATGTCATTGATTATTGCCAGCATCTTTCTGCCGCTGCTGGCCGATGAGAAAGAGGCGGTTGTGGTGGAGAGTGTCCGGAACAATTCAGAGCTGACCGCAAGATCAGTAGTCATTGACGCCGGCATGAGCATGCTGCGCAGCCTGATCTCGGAGAATCCCCAGCCCGTGAATCAGCCTGCTTTGCTGGAATTCACGGACAAAATTGACAAGCTGTGCGCTCCAAAAGCGGTCGATGATCCGAAAGCGGAACGCTTCCGGCAGCTGGGAATTCAGGTCAAGCGGAGCGCAATTGCCGCGGAGCGTTCGGAACTGCGGAGGATGCTGGAGAATGGCTCCATCGCTGCTCCTGTAGCGTCGAAGATGGAAGAACTGCTGGATCATAAGGAAGCCTTGATGTGCAAGCGGCTGGACACGCAGATCAAATTCTCGCTTACTGAAATTCAGCGTCTGTTCTCGGGTTTATTCTCCGGCCGGCTGAACGGGGATGAGGGACGGCAGGCAGCACAGAATGCTGAAAGCGCCCGGACCGCGAAGATCTCAATGTGCCAGGCTGCCATCTCTGCCGTCAGCGCCGACATGAGCGAGGAGAACCGTCTGGCCTCACAGAAGGTCATTGACAAGTACGAGCAAATGGAGTCCCGGCTCATTGAAGGAGACGGCTGGATTAAGGATGGGGTTGTCGATGACCAGAAGCTTGAGCTGAAGCTCCAGGCCATCCAGGAACAGCGGAATACCGTGCAGCAAATGTATCAGGACGGGGCGATTAATCTAAAGATCGCCGGGAAGCTGCGGAAATTTGTTGATCAGCTGGAAACAGCGATCTGGGAGGACTGATCATGGGGGAAACAGCAGCAAGCGGATTGTCTTTTACGGAGCTAGGGGAAGGACATCTGGCTGAAGCAGTAAATATTTATAATTATTACGTGCTGAATACGACGGTTTCTTTTCATACAGAGCCGCTGGATGAGGCTGCTATGCGCGAGTCGGTGCTGAGCGGCGATCCGCGCTTCAAATCCTACGCCATTCTGGAGAACTTCGAAATGCAGGGTTATGTCCTGATTGCCAGACACAAGAACAAACAGGCCTACGACAGCTCCGGTGAAATCAGCATTTATCTGAAGCCGGGCAGCGGCGGGAGGGGACTCGGCGGGAAGGCGCTCAGCTTCATTGAGGAGCGTGCGGCCGGGCTCGGTTTTCATGTGCTGGTGGCGACGGTATGCGCGGACAATGAACCGAGCCGCCGGCTGTTCACCAGACACGGATATGAGCAGAGCGCTTTGTTCAAAGAAATCGGCAGCAAATTCGGCAGATGGCTGGATATCGCAAGCTATCAAAAAATTATCGGACGGACGGTTTAGCCGGGCGGTAATTATGTCCACATAAATCGACTGCCAAGCGTGTCTGTAAAAATCAAAACGGCTGCTGCTGTCCTTCGCTGGACAGCAGCAGCCGTTTGTTCGTTTGCGGGACTCAAGCTATGCTAATGGGGTTGTGCCTTGTACGGCGCTCCTATGTGCTTCGGCCGTTCTTCCGCCGGAACATCTGTCCCAGCACCTCGCTAAGTACAAGTCCGGTTGCGATCGCTCCACTGAGCAGCAGGGCCTGGACGGCAAACTGGATAGCCAGATTGTTGTCATTCTCGACGAACTTGCGCATGGCGTCATACGCCAGGCCGCCCGGGACCAGCGGGATAATGCCGCCGACGCTGAAGATGATGACCGGCATCTTGAAGGAGCGGGCGAAGATCTGGCTGATCACCCCGACCGCCACCGTCGCTATAAAGGTGGCTACTACGGTATCCCATTTTTCATCGAGCTGCAGATACAGCATCCAGCCTACCATCCCGGCAAACCCGCATTGTACTAAGGCGCGCACCGGCGCATTGAACAGAATGCAGAAGGTGGCAGCGGCAATAAAACTGGTTATCAGTTGCAAAATCATGAACAGGTTACCTCTTTCACGTGGGGGATCAAAAAAGTGACAGCACAAGCCCGATGCCTGTCCCGATGGCAAACGCCGTCAGGAACGCGTCGGCACCCTTGGAGAGGCCGGAGACCAGATGGCCGGCCATCAAATCGCGGACCGCATTTGTAATAAGCAGTCCAGGCACAAGCGGCATCACCGAGCCGATAATAATCTTGTCCATTTCCTGGCCCACGCCGAGCTTCACAGAGAAAAAGGCGAGCAGTCCGATCAGAAACGAGGCGGTGAATTCTGCGAAGAACCGGATCTGTACAAGCCGGTGCAGATATGTGGCTGCCGCGAACCCGAGACCGGACACCAAGAGGGCAGGAAGGGCATCCCACAGGCTGCCTTTGAACATGACCGTGAAGCAGGCTCCCGTTAGAGCAGCGGCTGCAATCTGCAGCCAGGCCGGATAAGCATGGGCCGCATCGTCCACTACGCCCAGCCGTTCGCGGGCTTCATTGGCCGTGATCTGGCGTTCACTCAACCGCCGTGAGATGTCGTTAACCTCGGAAACCTTCTGCAGATCGGTCGTCCGCTCGGCAATCCGGAACAGCTTCACCGGCTCCGTCCGGCTGGTGGTGAACATAATGACCGTTGGCGTTACGTAGCTGTGCGCGCCCGGAAAGCCGAGCGATGCCGCCATACGGCTCATGGTGTCCTCCACGCGGTAGGTCTCCGCACCGCTTTGCAGCATGATTTTGCCGGCCAGCAGGCACAGGTCGATAATGTCATGCGTGGAAGTATTGCTGTTGCTGCTTGTGCTATCCAACTTCGTCGATCCTCCCCTGGAATGTTATATCTTCGATTGTCGCCGCAATTCCGCAAAAGATCAACCATTATTCCTGTGATTCCCTTAAATGTACTCAATGTAAGTATATTCGGAGCACCTGTTATGTAAACAGGAATCCTGATGTTTAATCGATTGGGCGCGATGTTAGTAGAGGAGGTGGCGAATGCTTCCCGGGTGCTATAATGAAACCAGAAACCAGCAAATCGCCATCCCGCAGAGTAAGACAAGGGCTGTGCTGGCAGTCAAGAATGACAAAGGGGATCAAATTGCTATGAAGAACGATCATCACTTGCAGCTTTGGGATCAGGTGCTTTTGAGGGTGCTGGATATTCGGGTGCACCGGGTAGAAGCAGGGGGATTTCCCCTTCCTTATACCCTGCCTGCAAGCTGTTTTATATTTTGTACGAACGGCAGTGGTGAGCTTTGGCTGGATGAAGACATCTGGCTGGCTGGAAGCTTTTATTTGCTGCATTCAGGCAAAGGCAGGAGACTTAAAGTAAATACGGAGAAGGGCATAGAGCTGCATTTCATTTTCTATAAAGCTGTTTTGCCTCCAAGTTCCTTGCGTGAATTTCATATGTTGATGCAAACAGACAGCCCCTTTGATCAAACGTGGGGGATTTCTCCAGCAGAGCCGCTGGAACTGTTCAGTCTTGCCCAGCAGATGCTGGAGAGCTGGCATGCCGACAAAAGCCCGATAGGCAAGCTGCTGGTGAAGGGAATATTCATGCAGTTCCTCCATCACACTTTACAGGACAAGCAGCACCGGAGAGCGTTCAGACCATCAGTAGCGGAGCAGGTTGTGCGGCATTTGTCACAGCATTATCGAGGTCCGGTATCCATTGAACGGCTGGCGCAGCAGCTTAATTACAGTCCTCAATACATTTCGCGCAAATTCAAAGAGCAGACCTCCTACAGCCCCCTTGACTATGTTATCAAACTGCGCATGCATAAAGCACAGGAGATGCTGCTTGCTACCAATGCTTCTTTGCAGGAAATCTCTGCGTATGTTGGCTATAGTGACGTTGTATATTTCAACCGCATATTCAAAAAAAGCATGGGTGTTGCACCTGGAATGTTTAGAGCACAATCAGAAGCCGGGCAAAAAAATAATTCGGATCATGCTATAAAGAGGTTAAATCCGTCTCTTGTTATGAAACTTCTCCAACGCTATCCTATTTATGATAATGAAAATCATTATCAATATATGGAGGATGGAGAGTACGATATGCATAACCATTATAAGAAAATGACCACAATGCTTAGCTTATGTGTCATGCTGCTGCTTGTTGCCTGCGGAACTTCCCAAGGTGGATCACAAGCTGCGGGGAGCAGCCAGGTGCCAAATGAACAACAGACTAATACGGTATCGCCTGCATCTACTCAGCCGGATGACGGATTGCCGCAGCAAACCCAAATTGTCGATACGTCATTTGGCGAAGTGGAGATTCCCGCTCACCCGCAACGGGTTGCTGCGATCTCCTATTTGGGCACTGTGCTTGCGCTTGATGTCAAACCCATTGCGGCAGAGGAGTTTTTGATGTCAAGCCCTTACCTTGAAGGAATGCTTGACGGTGTGACAGATGTGGGCAACTCACTGGAAAAGCTGCTTGAGCTGGAACCGGATCTGATTATTTCTCATATAACGGATCAAGAAACCTACGATAAGTATAAAAAAATCGCTCCTACAGTGGTGATGCCGTACAATGCATTTGAATCCGTTGAAGCTGAAATGGACTATTTCGGAACAGTGCTTGGCAAGGAGGAAGAAAGCCGGAAATGGAAGGAGCAATTCCAGAACGAGATAGCTAGTGCGAAGCAAAAGGTACAGGAAGCTGTCTCGGAGAATGAAACCATATCCGTTATGCAAGAGTTTGATGGTCTTGTATATTTGTTTGGCAGCAAGTCCGGCAGAGGCGGACGTATTATGTACGGGCAGTTTGGGATGATCCCTCCTGCTGCAGTACCCAAAGAACTGCTTCAGGAATCCTTTGCTGAATTTGCGCTGGAGCTGTTGCCGGAGTATACGGGGGATTATCTTGTCTTAACCACCGAATCCACATTGGAGCAGCTGCAGGCTGATCCAATCTGGGGGATTCTCCCTCCGGTCAAGGAAGGACGCGTGTATTTGTGGAATGAATCGAGATCTTGGTACCGTGATCCTATTGCAATTCTTAATCAAATCAATGATTTAGCCGATTGGCTGGCTGCTGCAGCGAAAGCTAATCTATAAACTGTAACAGTATTGAGACTCTATCTGAGGATGGAGTCTTTTTGTTATTGACCGCCTCCTTCATAGTTTTGATGACAGGCCCGTTTGGGCATTGATTTATTTTGTTTTATTTTTCAAGGGTACATAGACCGGTTGCAACCCCGCCGGAGAGGATGGTCAGGATGGAGTGGAAAAAGGTTTCTTTGGAGATGAGCAGGCCGCCGGCTCCGATAATCAGGGCATCGGTCAGAAAGATGATGACTCCGAGGTTGAGCGGGATATAGCGATTAATGAACTTGGCCAGCAAATCCGTACCGCCTGTACTCGCTTCGAACCGCAGCATAAGCCCGAGGCCGGTGCCCATCAGGAAACCGCCGATAATCGCGCTGGAAACCGAGCCAAGCTCCACATAATACAGGAAGTGATATTGAAAGGGACCTATAAGCTCAATCATAAAGGAGGAGACTATGAGGCCGAGCACACTGCTGTAAAAAATATCCCGCTCCTTAAGCCAGGCAAGCAGGAAAACGGGAACACTGCACAGAATGACGCCCAGTCCGATTTTTGCTCCGGAGATATAATTAATTATGAGAGCGATGCCGATAATTCCCCCATCAAGTATTTTGTAAGGAACCAGAAAGAAGTTCGTGCCTGTGGCGATCAGCAAGCTTGCGAGAAAGATAACGGCATACTTGGAAAAAGCGTGCATATTCAACATCTCCAGATTTAAGGCATGTCTTCCTATACAACATGTCTTAATGAATATGCATTCTGGTGGAAAAAAATAGCTAAAACGCAAAAAAATCCTGCTTGCACAGGATGATTAGGCATGGACGGGGCCAAGTTTCTTTAATTGGAGCGGTGCAGGGCGGGATATCCTCCAATGGCCCTTAAGAACTCCCATTATTACCCCTCTACTATAAATGATGAACGTAATATAGCTTGTCCAGCGACAGCGGTTTTATTCGAAGACGATGCCTTATGAAAAGCATACTTGAAATTTTACACGCAGGGCAGGAGTGATACGAATGAGCTTTATCTATAAAGTGCTGGTGAGCGATATGGAGCTTCTGGCCGCCGCGTTGTCGGAAGTCAATGTAACTGTAGCTGTAAAAAGCGGAGCGGGGATTGTGGAGCCCGGAGGGCCGATCAGGGCCTATAGCCCTAATTCCGTCCGTATCCGGGGGTTGTCCTACAACCGGGAGCTTCATGAATTCCGGGTAACCTTAGAATGGAAGGAGCGGAATTAGAGCAGCCCCCGGCTCTGCAAGCTCAGCTGAAGCAGAAGCGCCTGGATGACGGGATTATTCCGTGACGGGAGCCGTGTTTAGCGGGAATAGCGTTTGCGGAAACGCAGGGGGGAAATGCCAACCTTGCGGGCAAACCGCCGTGAGAAATAGGCAGTGCTCTCAAATCCGGTGCGTTCGGCTACGCCGGCGATGGGGATTTCGGTCTTAAGCAGCAGCAGTTTGGCCTGCTCCAGCCGGTAATCGGTTAAATATTCCATAGGGGTCAGCCCGTAGACCCGTTTCATGCAGCGCGCCAGATAGTTATAGTGAAAATGCAGCGCATCCGCCAGGCTGGCATTCGTCAGCGGCTCTGTATAGTGATTGCGCAAATAAGCCTCAGTCTGTTCGGCAATCTCCGCACCAGAGCTTCCCCCGGCATCCTGCTGGCCAAGATCCAGCATCCGCAGCATGTCCTCAAAGATCCGCTGCTGCTGCCATACGGCACCGGAACGTCTTCCCCGGCCCAGTTGCAGCAGCAGCTCTGCTTGGCCGCTTCGCTCAAAAGGGTCGGGCAAGGAACCGAACTGCGGCACACGGATGGTATAAGGATAAGTGAGGAACTTCTGGAGATGCTCTTCCCGGCTCGCATATACGGGATCACCCTCGGCCTCAACCCATTCGGCTACGGTGTGAAAATGCAGCCATACGAAGGAGGTCGTTTCCTCGCAGGGCTTAACCGAGTAGTGGTAGCGGTCCGGCAGAAGAAGCAGGGTATGCCCGGCTGGCACGGCCCATTGCTTATGCTCCTCGCCAATGAACAGGCAGCCTTGTTCAACAATCAGCAGATCGAATTTCCCCATGCGGCTGCGGCTCGGATGCTGATCGCCCGGCTGATAGACGGTACGGTCGCCCTCCAGGAAATAGGGGAAAGGCGGTGCTGCCAGATGAATGTAGGATGGATTAAATGGCATGGTACTCTCCTTTTTATTGTGCTTCATCACAATGTTCTGCGTACTTCTAGGAGTGTGAAATTGTACAAAAACAGGGTTGCTTCTGATCCTGTTTTTTATTTATTTTACCGTCTATAATGGCAAATAGCGAGGATGAAATGAATATAGAGGAGAAGTGGCAAATGAATAAAATCAGCGAAAATCAGCGAACAGCCGGCAATCTGTCTTCTGTTATCCAGGATGACTTCTGGGGACGTTATATCCAGTTAGTCCAGGATGTGGTCATTCCTTATCAGTATGAAGCACTGCATGACCGGGTGCCGGATGCGGAGCCGAGTCATGCAATTGCCAATTTCGAGATTGCCGCCGGCCGAAAAACAGGGGAGTTTCACGGTTTTGTGTTTCAGGACAGTGATGTCGCCAAATGGCTGGAGGCGGTCGGCTACTCGCTCCAACTGAAGCGCGACCCCGAGCTGGAGGCCCGGGCTGATGCGGTCATTGATCTGGTCGCCGCAGCGCAGCAGCCGGATGGCTATCTGAACACCTATTTTACGATTAAGGAGCCCGGCAAACGCTGGACCAACCTCCAGGACTGCCATGAACTGTACTGTGCCGGACATTTCATCGAAGCTGCGGCTGCCTATTATGAGGCCACGGGCAAGGACAAGCTGCTGAATACGATGCGCCGTATGGCCGATCATATCGGTTCCGTATTTGGACCGGAGGATGGCAAGCTGAAAGGCTATGACGGGCATCAGGAAATCGAGCTTGCCCTGGTGAAGCTGTACCGGCTGACGGGTGAGGAGAAATATCTGAAGCTCAGCAGCTTTTTTATCGATCAGAGAGGCCAGGAGCCCAATTTTCTGCGGCAGGAATGGGAGGCCCGTGGCCGGGTTACGCATTGGAGCAGCACTCCGGCGAGCAGTATAGACTTGAAATACTTTCAGGCGCATATTCCGGTGAGAGAGCAGACAGAGGCTGTAGGACATTCAGTCCGGGCGGTATATATGTATACGGCGATGGCGGATCTGGCAGCGCTTACCGGAGATCGTGCATTGCGTGATGCCTGTGTGAGATTATGGGACAATATGACGGGCAAGCAGATGTATATTACCGGCGGCATCGGGTCCACACACTTAGGTGAAGCGTTTACCTTCGATTATGACCTGCCCAATGATATGGTATATGCCGAGACCTGTGCTTCGATCGGACTGATCTTTTTTGCCCGGCGGATGCTGGAGCTGGAACCGGATGCGCGCTATGCGGATGTGATGGAACGGGCGCTCTACAATAACGTTCTTGGGTCTATGGCACAGGATGGCAGGCACTATTTCTATGTGAATCCGCTTGAGGTCTGGCCGCAGGCCTGCTCCTGCAATCCGGATAAGCATCACGTGAAATCCGAGCGCCAGGGCTGGTTCGGCTGCGCTTGCTGTCCGCCGAATGTGGCCCGGCTGCTGACCTCGATGAATCAGTATATCTATACAGTTCACGGGGACACCCTGTACACCAATCTGTACATTGGCAGTGAATTGAACACGACACTGGGGGGGACGGCAGTCGCTGTTACCCAGCAAAGCAACTACCCCTGGGAAGGGACAATCACATTGAAGGTTAATCCGGTGGAAGCTGCCGAGTTCGGCATCGCTTTGCGTATTCCTTCCTGGAGCAGCAGTGCGGAGATCTGGGTGGGCGGCGAGAAGCTGAGCCTGGACGAAAGTGTGGAGCAGGGATACTGCGTGATCCGCCGGGTCTGGAATGCCGGAGACACGATTGAGCTGAAGCTGCCGATGGAAGCGCACCGGGTCTATGCCCACCCGGAGCTGCGGGCAGATGCCGGGAAGACCGCTATCCAGCGCGGCCCGCTGGTCTACTGTCTGGAAGCCGCCGATAACAGCACACCGCTAAGCTCGATTGCATTAGATGAATCTGCTCCGTTAACAGAGCAATTTGAAGCTTCACTGTTAGGCGGTGCAGTAGTGGTAAAAGGCCAAGGCAGCCGGATAGAGCAGGCAGGCTGGAGCGGCGGCTTGTACAGCAGAGCAAAGGCGCCTGTGGAAGCCGCCACGATTACAGCCATTCCCTATTATCTGTGGGGCAACCGCGGCAGCGGCGAGATGAAGGTATGGATTCCGGAGAGCAAGGCGTAATCAGCGCCGGATGGATGCGGGATCACATGGAATCATAGAATGATATACCAAAAGCCACCCGGCGTACAGCTTCGGCAGCGTACGCTGGGTGGTTTTTGGTGCGCAGGAAATTAAAGACTGCAAATAAGTCTAGTAACACCGCCAAACAACAATTAAGTATTCTTTATCAATCTAAATATATTGTAAAACGATAAATATTATGTTAAATTCAAGTTGACCATAATCCAGCGGGGGGCTTGGCAGGAAACGTAAATCTTGAAGAAAACGGTCTTAGGCGAAAACAACAGCCATAGTAATCAATATTGATGAGGGCGCAGAAGAGGAGAGTATACTATTGAAACCCATAATACAGCTGCTGCATTTTGGCTACCATCAGGCGATGAGCTGCATATTTCCTGTTGCGATTTTTGGAACTTTAGCTCTTTCCAGCGCAGTTGAGGTACCCTTCCTTTATCGTTATGATGCTATTCTTGTAATCCTGCTTGCCGTGCAGTATCTTATGTACCGCAGTGGATTAGAGAGCATCGATGAGATTAAAGTGATCTGCGTATTTCATGTGATCGGCTTGTTGCTGGAAATATATAAGGTAAGAATGGGGTCATGGGCCTACCCTGAGCCCGGATTAACGAAGCTGCTCGGTGTACCGCTCTATAGCGGATTTATGTATGCGAGTGTTGCAAGCTTTATGTGCCAGATATGGCGCAGACTGAAGATGGACATGACTGGCTGGCCGGGGCTTGCTGCAGCGGGATTACTGGGAGGGGCCATCTACCTGAACTTTTTTACACATCATTTTATTCCTGATTTCCGCTGGTGGCTGACGGCGCTTGTGGTTATTGTCTTTTGGAGAACATGGATCATCTACCGGGTTCGGAACACCACTTATCGGATGCCCTTGACCCTTGCTTTTTTCATTGTAGGTTTTTTTATCTGGTTAGCTGAAAATATAGCTACATTTTTTAATGCTTGGAGATATCCCAACCAATACCAAGCCTGGCATCTGGTCAGCTTCAGCAAGATCAGTTCGTGGTTCCTTCTGGTCATCATTAGCGTCATTATTGTTGCCCAGCTTAAACATGTCAAAGCCGGGCGGGAAACGAAAAATCTGGTCTAATGCATCCTATTCATTTGCAGGGCTAAAGTATTCTGATAGAACCCCCGCTAAAACTTGCTTATATTCGTTAAGGTCATAAGAAGAGTTATTCACTTTTTTCTTGGCAATTTTTAAGCCGTTAAAGATTTCTGCTTCCAGCTGTCTTCTGGCCTGAAGAACCTGAAGGGTTCCCTCCAGCCCTGCGTGTCCATGCTTTTTTCCATACCCATGGTTTGTATAATATTCAATAAAGCCCTCGGACCATTCTTTAGGTCTTTCTGCAACAGCCTTTCTGAAAGAATGATCAAGATCGTTCTGTTCGACGTAAATTAACAATGGATTCAGCCGCTCCGCGATCGCTGCCAGTTCTGCAACATAACTTCTGACATCTTCCTTCTGTGCGCCGTATTTAATCATTCCTATGGTTACAGGGTTTTGTATAAAGCAGCAATCAAAAACAAAGGTGTCTGAGCCCTTTAGGGCACTATCTGCGAATTTTTTCCAACGCTCTGTTATCAGTTTTCTGTTTTGATCCAGCGGCAATTCATAAACATCATTGTTGAAGGATGCATGCAGCAGTTCATCTGGAAAGCTTGCCCCGTATTCAGCTTTAAGTTTTCGGTAGGCCAGAAAGTAATTGTCATCTTGTTTGACCACACGATTACTTAATAGATCTCTATACTGTTCAAAGGCACTCAATAATTCAGCGAATTCATTTTTTCTAAAGCGGGCGACTCCCTCATAATCGGCAGGATGATCCAAATCCCCTTCTAGGAAAAGCTGGGATGTAAGGTTCATTTCAGTGAGAACTTCATGAACTAGTTGCGCCGTTGTGGTCTTCCCGAACCCTGGTAATCCCTCAATCAAGACTAACTTCGGTTTCATATCATAATTCCTCCATTCGTGATTAGGAGGATATGTGGGACAGGATTAATAGAGATGCGGTTTCCCGTAAAAATAAAAGCGGATACCCTAAGGTATCCGCAGGATGGGTTGAAGATACACCTTTCCCTGCATACCCTGTAAGATTAAAGAAAAGCATGCCAAATAGAATAGTGAATCCACTACTACAGGCATCTTTTCGAAATGTTAATCTTTACAGAGTAATCCACATGATTAGCTTATGCTCCTTTATATGCATCTCTATTGCATAGATTACCATTGAGCAGAGATAAATACAATTACCGGGCTCCCCTGGATACAAAAGGAGAAGCCCGGTTGTCTTTACAAATTACAAACTATAAACTGTGCTGGCGGAGCAGAAGCTAATCAGCCCAGCTCTACAACGACATGATGCACGGCGCCGTCGCCCACAGGGGCGATGATGTTGCCTTCTACGGCTGTACCGTCGAGGGTGAGGCTGGCTACGCCTTTGGAGACATGGTTCGGATTCTTGATCTGAATCACATAAGTATCCCCACGGAAGACGCGGGTGATTTCGAAGCTGTCCCACGCTGCAGGAATACAAGGATCTACTTTCAGACCGGCAAAATCCGCTTGAATTCCGAGAATCGACTGTGTGATCGCCACATAGTTCCAGGCAGCGGTACCTGTCAGCCAGGAGTTTTTCGCTTCCCCGTGACGTACGGCATCTTTACCAGCGATCATTTGCGAGTACACATACGGTTCCATACGGTGAACTTCGCTGATGTCTTCCAGGTAGGCCGGAGCAATTTTTTTATAGATCTCAAAAGCTCTGTCGCCATGGCCCAGTACGGTTTCGGCAATCATGATCCATGGGTTGTTGTGGCAGAAAATACCCGCATTTTCCTTGTAGCCCGGAGGGTACGTAGAAATTTCGCCCAGGTTCAGATAGTACTTGGAGTAAGGAGGCTGCTGCAAAACGATACCGTATTTCGTATCCAGACGTTCCTGTACGGAAGTCAGGGCCTTAGCGGCTTGACCGTCCTCTACACCAATCCCGGCCATTACGCAGATACCCTGCGGCTCGATGAAGATCTGGCCCTCCTCGTTTTCCTTGCTGCCGACTTTGTCGCCGTAGTGGTCGTAAGCGCGCAGGAACCAGTCGCCGTCGAAGCCGTGGGTTAGCGTGATTTCACGCATGCTGTCGATCTTCGCAACCGCATCCGCAGCTGCATCGTCCAGTCCGCGCATACGGCAGATTTCGGCATAGTCCGGTCCAACGAAGACGAACAGACCTGCGATAAACACGGATTCTGCTACGCCGCCTGCGATATTCTCAGTCGTCTGGAACGATTCGCCCGGTTCGGTGGAGAAGCAGTTCAGGTTCAGACAGTCATTCCAGTCTGCGCGTCCGATCAGCGGCAGGCCATGCGGTCCGAGGTTGTTGGTGACGTGCTCGAAGGAACGCTTCAAATGCTCGAACAGGGTAGCGGTATTGTCCGGATTGCTGTCAAAAGGAACCTGCTCATCCAGAATCGAATAGTCGCCGGTTTCCTTGATATAGGCAGCCGTTCCGGAGATCAGCCAGAGCGGATCGTCATTGAAGCCGGAGCCGACTTCGTTGTTGCCTTTTTTGGTGAGCGGCTGGTACTGGTGGTACGCGCTGCCGTCTTCGAACTGGGTAGCAGCGATATCCAGGATGCGTTCTCTGGCCCGCTCAGGAATCTGGTGCACGAACCCGAGCAAGTCCTGGTTGGAGTCACGGAAGCCCATGCCGCGGCCAATCCCGGATTCAAAATAGGATGCCGAACGGGACATATTGAAGGTAACCATACATTGGTACGGGTTCCAGATGTTAACCATGCGGTTAAGCTTCTCATCGCCGCTCTGAATCTGGTATTTGGACAGCAGGTTATCCCAGTGTGCAGCCAGAACAGCAAGAGCAGCATCTACTTGGGCGTCTGTAGCGAACTGTTCGATAACTGCCAGCGCCGGTTTTTTGTTGATGACATTCAGCGCTTCCCATTTCTCGTCTTCCGGATTTTCGATGTAGCCGAGTACGAAGATGAAGCTTTGCTCTTCGCCAGGTTCCAGCGTGATGTTCAGGGCATGGGAGCCGATCGGCGACCAGCCGCTGGCTACGGAATTGGCGGCTTCACCGGCAGCAACCGCCTGCGGGTTGTCTAGGCCGTTGTACATCCCGAGGAACGATTCACGGTCGGTATCGAAGCCGTCGATTGGTTTGTTCACAGAATAGAAAGCGTAGTGGTTTCTGCGCTCGCGGTATTCGGTTTTGTGATAGATTACAGAATCCTTCACTTCAACTTCGCCGGTGCTTAGGTTGCGCTGGAAGTTGGTCATATCATCCTGGGCATTCCAGAGACAGAACTCGGCAAAAGAGAACAGCTTCACGGATTTCTGCGCGGAGCCGGTGTTCTTAACCACCAGCCGGTGCACTTCGGCATTGTGGCCCATCGGTACAAAAGCGAGCTGGTTCACGGAAATGCCGTTACGTTCGCCGGTAATCGAGGTATAGCCGAGACCGTGGCGGCACTCGTAGAAATCGAGGTCGCGCTTAACCGGCATCCAGCCCGGGGTCCAGAAATCACCGCCGTCATACAGATAGTAGTAGCGTCCGCCTGTGTCCAGCGGAATATTGTTATACCGGTAACGGGTAAGTCTTCTCATGCGGGCATCCCGGTAGAAGGTGTAACCGCCGGCAGTATTGGAGATGAGGCCGAAAAACTGCTCGTTGCCGAGGTAGTTAATCCATGGGTAAGGCGTTTTGGGAGTGTTGATTACGTACTCTTTGCGGGTGTCGTCAAAGGTTCCGAATTTCATGAGAGAATAGTCTCCTTTCAATTGTGAACGCGCGTTTACAAAGCTGAGAAAAAATCCCCCGGGGGAGGGGAGTTTCTCGGAATGAAAATAATCTGCAGGGCTGTAGAGGGACATGGCATCCTGCAATGGAAGCTTCAGATCTTCGGCGGCTGGCAGGAATCTCTCTGGACAAGCTTGGCCGGGAAGCTGATGGTACTAAAGGTCGGCTGGCGGGAGTCGCACAGCTCAATTACTTTTTCGACTGCGGCCTTGGACATTTCATAAATCGGCAGACGGACGGAGGTCAGCTTCGGATGAATGCGTGAAGCCAACTGCACATCGTCGAATCCGGCGATGGAGATATCCTCCGGGACGGAAATCCCGTATTCAGAGAACGCTTCCATTGCAGAGATAGCCATGTCATCGTTGGCGGAGAAGAAGGCGGTCGGCAGAGCAGCGCCGGAAGCCAGCAGCTTCGTGACCTCTTCATAAGCGGACTCTTTGAGAAAATCACCCTGCAGGACGAAGCCCTCATTCAGCGCTAATCCATGCTTCTTCAGCGTATCCTCATATGCCATGTAGCGCTCCCGTCCGGAGTGCGTATTCATGCGCCCGCAGATCATGCCAATTTCTTCATGGCCCAGGCTGATCAGGTACTCAATCGCTTCGACGGTACCCTCATAATCCTTGGAATTCACGATAGCCAGATGATTGCGGTCCAGATGCTCTGACATAATCTCCGAAATATCGTAATCGATCAGCACAAGCGGAAATTCAAGATTGACCATTTCCCGCACGATATCAATATCCTTCTGGGTGCCGACGATAATGCCGCCGTCAATCCGTTTCTGCAGGAAGGCCTGCTTCACCTTCAGGAAATCGTCCGGGGAATATACAGTGTGGATCAGCACATAACAGCCGCGGGCATTCGCAGTGTCGACAACGGCATCAACGAAAGGCGCGAAGTAATTGTTCTGATAGATCCGGGTCGCTTTCTCTTTCTCATTCATGCTGATAGCGAAAAGCCCGATTGTGTCGGTCTTCTTGCCGGCCAGAGCCCGGGCGAAGCTGTTGGGTTCGTACTGATGCTGCTCAATCACCTTCAGCACCTTGGCCCGGGTCTCCTCAGGGACGTTGGAATAGTTGTTGATCACGCGGGAAACCGTGCTTCGGGATACCCCGGCGAGCTTTGCTATATCTTCGCTGCGCATATTGCCCCCTTTACGTAAACGCGCGTTTATGAACCCATTGTAAAATAAATCCCTCCGGAAATCAATCACCCGGGCTAAGAAATTTGCTTGCCCAATCTCCTGATTTGCGTTACAAATAAATGCAGCAGGAAAATGAAAAGGAGAGAGGATGGGAAGAGATGCTTTTTCAGGCAATAGATTCCGGCACCGGCCAAGCGGCGCTTCAGATTAGCGGAACAGTCATCGTATCCAGAGGACGGATGCATAAGCTGGCAGAGCTGCCCGGATACTGCGCTGTACTGGACGGCAAGGTGCATGCGGCTATTTATTTTTGCTGCCGGGACGAGGAATGCGAAATCGTCTCTCTGGACAGCAAGACTGAGAATATCGGGGCGGGCAGCCGGTTAATTGAACTGGTTGTGGAAGAGGCAGCCCGTGCGCGGTGCACCAGAGTATGGCTCATTACCTCAAACGACAACAGCAAGGCTATTCGCTTTTATCAGAAAAGAGGCTTCGACCTTATAGCTGTGCATAGAGAGGCGATTACGGAAGCCCGGAAGCTCAAGCCGTCGATTCCGCTAACCGGGTATGACGGCATTCCGGTGCGGCATGAGGTGGAGTTTGAATATAGGCTGGATTACAGAGAGAACGGAGAATGAAACGCTGAATATCGATTTACATATTGTTCCATTTCAGCTATATTGAAGTTACACCGAATGGAAGTTTGAGCCCTGCCTGAATAGGTGGGCTATTTCTGCGGAGCATAGCTGTTTTTTTATGGTGGACGGATGAATAGGAGGGGTGGTTAGATGCCAAACGCTATTTCATGGGTATTCACAGCATTTATTGCCGTCTGGACGGCGGTGGCAGCCTTTGCGGCAATTCGTCCGTACTCTTTTTGGCGGATTACCCAGGGCTGGAAGGCGGTAAGGGAGCCGCCCAGAGCCTATTTTGTAGTTTCTGCTATAGGTGCATCCATATTTGCAGCTGTTGGGCTTGGACTGTTGCTGTTGCCTTATTTTCTAAAATAATATAAAGAATTGCAGGCATGGAAGGTATGTGAAGCAGAATAACTAGAATTTCTCCGGTTTTTCAATTATGATGGAAGCCACCTCGCCACATTGTTTACAAAAGATAAAAATCACGGGCGAGCCAAAAGAAAAAGACTTGCCGATCGGCATGACGTTGGCATAACCGTTTCTCATTTCTCCTTCTGTAAAATTGCTGCTTCCGCATGTCTTGCACACCCTGTTTTCTTGCTTCATAAATATCGCCTCCGTTAATGAATGTCTCGTTCAATACGGTAAAAAAATGCGAATGTTCATACACTCTCTTAATAATTACCCGTTATAGTAGAAGCAACACCTGTTGTATGCACTTGGCCTTGCCGGCTATCGGCAGGGTCCTTTTTAGTTCTCAGCCGTGTTCTATGATATCAAGCATGTTTGTATAAGAATTTCATCGAGAAAGTGCATTGAAAGCTGAGGAGGACATGCTACTATTGGGATTAAGATTATATGAGAATGATAATCAATTACAATAGAGTGCGGGAGTGAAGCAATCAATGGTTAAACGGGTTAGAAGATTTATCTGGACAGCTGTACTTATTCTGGTATTGACCGTGCTTGCGGCGTGTGGAACCGATAACCATGCTGCGGACAACGGTGTCGTACCGTCAGCAAATACGGGGGCGGATGCCGCAGTAAGCAGCATGCCAGCCGATGCAGGCAGCAGCACACCTGCCGAAGCCGCAACACGGACTGTTGCCGGTGAATTCGGGGATGTTGAAATCCCCGTGAACCCGCAGCGGGTAGCAGGGATTTACGTGGAGGATTATCTGAAGGCGCTCGGGATTACTCCGGTTGTTCAGTGGTATCATCCGAGCTGGGGCAAGCAGGATTACCTGAACCTGGATGTGCCTGAATTCGATGTTTCGGGGAGTATAGAGGCATTGCTGGAAAAAGATCCGGATCTGATCATTCTCGACGGCGGAGCGGATGCGGCCAAAGTTGAACAATATTCCAAGATCGCACCAACCTATCGCCTGCCGGAGCGGGTGCTGCAGGACTCCAGACAAATGCTGACAGCCATTGCAGACGCGCTGGGCATTCCGGAGAAGGCAGAAGCCGTTCTTGCAGAGTACGATCAGAAGGTGGCGGATGGAAAAGCCAAGCTGCAGCAGGCGCTGGGACAAGAAAAGGTGGCAGTCATCCGGCTGAATGTTGCGGACAAAACCTTTGCTTTATTCGGTGTCAAAAACCGTTTTACCGGTGTGTTATATGATCAATTCGGACTTACTCCAGTCCCTATGGCTGCGGAGATGACAGATTTTCAGGCTATAATATCGGAAGAGGTCATTCCTGAGCTTGAAGCGGATCATATTATTGTATTTCCTGACCATGGCGGCTGGGATACGGCGGAGAATCAGGAAGCGGCTCAACTCCTCGGCGGTCCACTGTGGAAAAACCTGCCTGCGGTGAAGAAGGGGAATATTTATAAAATGGAACGCTCCCACTGGCAGTCGGGGGCCATTACGGCCAATTCAATGAAGCTTGACGATCTGCTGGAGGCAATGGTGAAATGAAACGGAAGTAAGGCACCAAGAATCGTACAAGAAGGTCTATCAGCATGGTTGATAGGCCTTCTATTTTGTTCTACACTAAGGTGGTGAAAATGATTCTCAATTAGGGGGCGGTAGAATGCTGCAGGACCCGGATATCACCAATAGCAAAAAGCTGTTCTACAGCTTAATAAGTATAGAAGAAGTTACCCAATCCCTTACCGAAAACAGTCCAGCTCCATTGTTTCAGGACAATACGCTGATTATAGTTTCAGAGGGGCAGGGCTGGGTCGAAGCGGACGAAAGACGGTTTCCAGTGGAAAAAGGCGCGGGATTCCTGTTTGATGCCGGGGCAATCCACCGGATTCAGGCAGGGGAGAAGGGGCTTTGCTTTTACCGGATTGCCTTTGAAATTATTGGCAGGGGGAGCAGTGGGCATAGCTGGAAGGAGAGGCTGTCCATGCGCGGAATACTCCGCCCGGGACCTGTTAGCTGCAGACCTTACTCACAATGCGCATTGCTGCTCGAAGCCATCTGCCATAGCCGCAGGAGCCCGGAAGAGATCGAAGGGTTCGCGGGACATATCCGCTTTCAAGAGCTGCTGCTGTTAATTATGCGTGCAAATGCCGCAGCGCTGAAGACAAGGGATGAGCATGAGGCGGTACAGCGTTCTATCCGCTATATGCAGGAGCATTTTAGTGAGGCGGTTACGGTCAATCAGCTTGCGGAGGTTGCAGGTGTGGGCCGTGTCCGGTTTACGCGGATTTTTAAAGAGATGACGGGGCGGATTCCCTTAGAGTATTTGAATGGACTGCGAATAGAACGGGCACAGCAGCAACTGCTTCTGACCGATGACCGTCTGCATGATATCGCATTAACTGTCGGCTACAGCAATGAATATTATTTCAACCGGCGTTTTAAGGGCTCGGTGGGAGTTACGCCCGGCCAATACCGGAGTCTCCACCAGGAAGGGCTGCGTGTATTCGCTCCTTTTCTGGAGGATTACCTGCTGGCGTTGGGGATTGTTCCGGTGGCTCAGTTCTCCCATCCCCAGTGGGGTAAACAGGAGTATCTCGGTCTCGAGCAGGTGCCAACATTCGATATTTCCACTGGAGTCTGGGACGGCCTCTCCCGCTTTATGCCCGAGCTGATTATGCTGGATGACGGCTTTCAGCGCTGGCATCTGGAGGAGTGCCGCAGGATTGCCCCGCTGCTCCGGCTCCCTTTTTATCAGGAAGACTGGCGGGCTACACTGCGCTCTGCAGCAGCCATCTTCGGCAGGACGGAACGTGTGCAGGAGGTCATCTGCAATTATGAGCACCGGGCGAAGGGGGCCAGGCAACAGCTCAGCCGCAGCGTAAAGGACCGGAGCGTAGCCTTCCTGCGGCTCTCCTCCTGCGGAATCACTCTATATGGTTGTGAAGAGCTGGGATATACCGGAAGCGTATTACATCATGATCTGGGGCTGCAGGCGCATCCGCTCGTCCGGGAACTCACCCGGGGCCAGAAGCGTGCGAACCTTACCGCTGAAGAGCTGTCACATCTTAATGCGGATCATTTGTTCATTACCTTTGACCGGCAGGAGGGTGAAGGGCGGGAACTGATGGATACCTCACTCTGGAAGAGACTGCCCGCTGTACGCAGCGGATGTGTATACGAGGTTGATTTTATGGCCTGGATGAATTACGGCGTGCTGTCCCATCAGCGTAAGATTGAGGATGTACTGCGCGTGCTGGCGTGAAGGCAGAAGAACAGGCCACGTCCGTACGCAGCCTGAGCTTAGGGGGCAAACGATACATTTTGAACAATATAACGGATGATAAAAAATGCGATAATCAGCAAAGAAGCCAGTCCGAGTAAAAAAGAGACGACTGCTCTATCGGAACGTTTGAGTTTGCTCATTGGTTTCACCTCTGGGATTAAAGCTGACAAAACGTTTTATGGTCCAGTAAGGGAGCGTAAGCCGCCCTTCTTGGGTGGAAACCTCCAAAACATCGGAGATGGGATTGATTTCACATTTTCCGGTATAAGTTTCCCCGCTTACCAGATGAACGCGTTGACACATACTGCTAACGAGTGCGAGCTGAATGTCCTTTTTTTTCATTTCGTCCACTTCCCTTGCTTCTATCTCTAAAATACTTTGTATTAATTATTTAAACCGAATTAGCAATCATTAACAGTCATGAAAGTTACATCTTTGTTATATTTATTAGGAGCTGATGAACCTGAAAAGTGGGTAGGCCTAAATATTATTTCTTTTTCCTGTATGCCCAAGCGTATAGGGTTATTCCGCATATTCTAAGCTGTACTCTATTTTAAGGAGGAATTGAATTATGGGTGAAAATGTTGGAGGATACGGCGGCGGATATGGCGCATTTACTTCTACCGGTGCTATCTTGGTTCTGTTCATTTTGCTGGTAATCATATCCAAAACTATTTTGCTGTAAGCTGCATTACTGCAGCTCACTGCTAACGCCCATTGCAATTGCAAGCCAAAAACCGCCAGCTCTCAAGCTGGCGGTTTTTGGGTGTGAAGCTGGACGGAATTATCCGGCAGTGCCGACCAGCTCTTTTTCCAAAGTATAAAAACTTCTGAATCTGCCCCCTGGCTTAAGCAGCTCCTCCAGACTTCCCGTCTCAGCGATCTGCCCATCCTCCATATATATAATCTGGTCGTATAAGCCAAGCAGCTCCTCATTCATATTATGGGTGATTGTAATCAGGGTCAGCTCGTTAAGCTTTAGTAATCTGCTCTCGATTTCATAAGCGGTCTGCATATCAATAGCCGAGGTGCCTTCATCCAGGACCAGAATCGGCTTATTGCGGATCAGTGCCCGGGCGACGGCAATCCGCTGCCGCTGGCCTCCCGACAGCTGCAAACCGTTCTCTCCGACAGGGGAGTGCAGGCCATCCGGTGTACTCTGCAAAAACTTATGAATTCCGCTGGTGTGAAGGGCCGTATCCAGCATCTGATCCGAAAACTCCTCGTGCAGGCATATATTGTGCCTGATATCGGAATCAAACATGTACACATTCTGATGGATGGTGGAGACCATTTGCTGCAGCTTTTCCCTGTCAAGCCGTTTCAAATCCGTGCCGTCAAGCGCAATGGAACCGTCAAAGCGATCGTAATACCCCGTCAACAATTTGACCAGGGTTGATTTCCCGCAGCCGCTGGGACCTACCAGCGCGTATTTTTTTCCTTTCTCCAGACTAAGGGAAAGATCTTGTATTACCGGATTTCCTGGTTTGTAGCTAAACTGCAGATGACGCGCCTCCAACGTGCTGTTAAATACAGGAGTAAGGCCTTCTGCATCCGGCTCATGTTTCTCTCCGGTGAGCAAATCGATGCGTTCCTGAACAGGTTTGATCCCCTGGATTTTGGGGAGATTCTCCATGATGGCCAGCACCGGACCCACAAAACCGCCGCTTAGCTGAACCAGGGCAACCAGGCTTCCTGCGGACAGATTGCCGGTAATGATCAGATAGGCGGCAATAAAAACAACTGCAAACTGTGTCAGAATCGCCAAAGTATGGGACACACTTTCGTTGAAGGCGAACAGCCGGTCAGCGGCAAACCGAACTCCGGCGGCCCGGTGGTTCTGCTGTTTGAAGGTGTCCTCGGCATACTTGCCCATAGCGTAGGATGTAATCACCTCGTACCCGGACAATAAATCCTTCAGGCTTGCGGTGAACGCGGACATTTGGCTGGAGACTTCACTTTGCTTATGCTGCAGCGCTTTGCCGAATAGAGAGGGGATGGCAAACATGAGCACCATGCATCCAATCAAGATTACAGTCACCAAAGGGCTGAGATAGAGCAGTATCCCCAAAGAAACAGCAAATACCACTACATTCTGCAGAACCTGCAGCATAGGCTGGATACAGTTATCCTCCAGCAGCTTAATATCATTGGTGAGTGCGGACAAATAATCAGCCGTATTGGTTGCTGAGAAAGCTTCGGCCTTCTGCCCGAATACGCCGCGGAACACCCGCTCGCGCAGTGAAATCGTCACATTGCGGATTAAAGCTTTGCTGCACAGCGAGTAAATAAGTCCGAACAATCCCAAAAGCAGCAAATAAACAACCGACAGCAGCAGAATTTCCCGGAAAAGCTGTCTGTCTCCCTGCAAAGCAGCGTCAATCACCTCTTGCAGGATGAGGGCAATGAGCACTCCCGCTGCTGAGGTGAGAACACTGCATAACAGTGTAACTGTAAGCAGTACTTTGTGCTCACGGACCGCTTGTTTCATAACATTTTCCACTCCCTAAGTTAGATTGCGGTGAAATAACAAATGGAATATACCATATTAATTAGATGTTGGTCAAACAAATAAGTTGAATATCGAATTTATGTCTATAAAAAAACTCCCCGCAGCCTTGCGGGAAGCCGTTTGTTTTCATAGCAGATACCGTTCCAGTTCATCAATTAAAAGCCTTATATTGTCCGTCTCCAAATGGTAGTGGACTTTACTGTTCTTTTTGTCAATCCCCACCATCCCGCTGGCCAACAGCACATTCATATGATGGGATACTGTAGCAGCCGACAACCCTAACTGTTCAGCAATCTCCAGATTGTATTTGGGACTGGCCTTCAGTGAAGAAAGTATCTGCAATTTGCTGTTGTCGGCAAGCGCCTTTAATCTCATAAGCAGGTATTCTTTGGAATCGGCCATATGGTTGCCGGAGATGGGGAGTAAGCCGACATACAATCCGCAATAACATTGCGATGCGTACATCACCTGACCCAGAGGCATGATCAAAGCGGGATGGAGAGTACTACTCCGGCTGAATAACTCAACGAGCTTTAGAAACCGCTCATCACCGTTCTTATGAATCGATTGCACTAACTTGGGAATCAGCTTGCCAAGCGGCTTTTCGATCTCTTTCGAGGCCTGTTCAAAAGCGGGAAGATTTCTGCTCACCGTACTCACCAGCGCCAACATGTGTTTACGGGGCTGCTGCAGCAAGCTCATCAGCTTCCATTTCACCCCTTCCTCAAACGGGCATCCTTCAAGAAAGCTAATGATCTCATCCAATGAACGTACATTAAGGTGCGCGCCCTCAACGGCAGAACCGTGCTGCTCACTGTGTTCCGATATCAATACCTGAAGCAGTGCCTCCCGGATCCGGTCTTCAGACACTTTATCAAGCTCTGTAAGCCAGTTGGCATTTTCACACAGCAGAGCCAGCAGCACAGAGAAATACGTCTCATCCGTAAAAAACAGGCGGTCACTGTCCCCAGTGATTTGATGCTTCTGAAAGGCCTGGATATACTTATCGATTATTTTCAGATTTTTATTGTAAAAGGCCTCGCCGTCTATGCCGAATTTGTCCAGCTCAAGGATTGTCTGTTCCTTATGCTGTTCCCTGTTGCTGCTGACATAGAGCAGGCCCATTGTTTCAAAAAGAGGATCAAGCTGTTCCCGGATATCGAGGTTCATGGCGCCTCCAACTTATTAGTGGAATTTAGTGTTCATCTAATCTATTATATGCCTGTGGAAGTGCCTTTTCAAGCGGGCTTCAAATGCCATAGATCCCTCATAGGAGTGTTTTGGTCATGATAATGTCCAATTGTTCTTCATCACCCATATAAAAAGAGTGGCCCCCCGTTGGAACAAACCCCATTTTCTTATAAAAAGCAATCGCATTTTCATTTTTTTCCCATACACCCAGCCAGATTTTCTTTTTATTGTGTTCCATCGCCATTTCTATAGCTTTATTTAGCAGAACTTTACCAAGCCCGTGTTTTTGAAATTTGTGCTTTATATAAATCCTCTCGATTTCCAGCGCTTCATCACCCATTTCTTCAGACTGGGCGTCATTGGTATTTACCTTTAAATATCCAGCAACTTCATCATTAAAATAAATCAAAAAGAATTGCGTAAAAATATTGGATAATTCTTTTTCTAATTGGTTCAAGCTGAATGCTCTTTCCAAATAGGCCGTCATATTCTCAGGTGAATTCTGATCCTTAAACGTCTCCTTAAACGTTTCATAACTAACTTCTTGAAGCTGGAATGAATCTTTAAGGCCACACTTTGTTATGTGTATAGTCATTTAAACGGGTCGCTCCTTTTAAAATTAATAAATTCTTTTGTTTCCTTTTTTTACAAATTCCCAGTCTTTTTCTATATTTTTTCTTGCTCTTTGGAGCAGAGTGAACATGGTTTCTAATTCTCTTGCGGAAAATCCCTCTAGGGCAACCCGATTGGAATGATCATTTTCTCTTTTAATAAAAGGATAAACATGCTGCCCTTTCTCTGTAGGAAAGAGCTTTTTATTTTTTTTGTTGTGCTTGTCTTCTTTCTTTTCAATAAAACCGTTCATTTCAAGCTTTTTTATAGCACGGGTTGCTGTCGACCGGTCTACTTTTATCATTTCAGCTAGCTTTTCCTGGATGATTCCCGGGTTTTCACATATCCGCACAAGGTATAAATACTGCCCTTTTGTAAGATCATATTCTTTAAATTCTATATTGCTCATAGAATCCAGTGCCCTTGCTATCATTCCAATTTCCCGAAGAATTTCCTTCATCACTTAACTCCTTAGCAGATATTTTTGTTGCAAATGCAATAAAAATGGAACGGATTAAATTTAACCTAATTTTATTGTATTTGCAACAAAAAAATAATGATCCTGGAACTCCACCTTTGTTATACAGGAATGGCGGAGGGTCTTGTTTCTTTTTTATCCCAGCCTAAGAATATCTTACTTGTTGTTTATAGAACGTATGTTTGGTTATAATACAAACAAATGTTCCTGTAGTGGAGGCGGATCTTATGCAGATTCGAGACGGTCAAACGATTGAAATTGTATATATGGATAAGTTGGGAAACATATCTCAGCGGAAAATTGAAGTTGTGGGAATCAGGGACGGGCGGCTCCGGGCCTATTGTCTTACTGCCGGAGCACCCCGCGTATTTATTGTTGCCAATATCCTCGCTTGGCGGCGGGTAGGAGAGAAGCGCTATGCCTAAGGATCGTGTGATTCTACTGTCCGACTGCCAATCCTTTTATGCCTCGGTGGAAAAAGCCGCCCATCCTGAATACAGAGATAAACCGGTTGCGGTAGGAGACCCGGCCAGAATGAACGGCATTGTACTGGCGGCCTGCCCGATTGCCAAAGCACAGGGCGTAACGACGGCCTCGCGTGTAGGTGAAGCTTTAGCAAAATGCCCGGAGTTAATCGTCATACGCCCCCGCATGGGAACTTACATTAAGGTCTCGCTTTTGATATCAGAAATTTACCGGACATATACCGATCTGGTGGAACCCTACAGCATCGATGAGCAGTTTCTGGATGTTACAGGCTCTCTTGCTTATTTTGGAGGGTCATTGAAAGACATGATTTACAAAATCCAGCACCATGTGTTGCTGTCGACAGGTGTCTGGACCCGGATAGGCATTGGTTCCACTAAAGTCATGGCAAAAATGGCGACAGATAACTACGCCAAAAAGATGAAGGACGGGATATACGAGCTTACCTTTAACCAGTTAGAGTCCACCCTTTGGAGCCTGCCGATTCAGGATATGTTTATGGTGGCGTCTAGAATGACCAGGAATTTTTGGCGCATGGGTATATCCACAATCGGAGACATTGCACGAATGGAGCTGCCGGAGTTTAAGCAGCGAATGCGGACCACCATGGGTAAGCAGAGCGATATTCAGGCAGAATATTATTGGCAAACCGCGCGCGGCCTTGATCCCAGTCCCGTGGTTACAGGAATACGGCATCAGATCAAGTCCGTAGGGCATGGCAAGGCTCTGCGCTGGAATTTATATACCCGGCTGACGGATATCGAGGTTGTGCTGCTTGAGCTTGTCATCGAGGTGTGCCAGCGGGCACGGCGGTATCGTTACATGGGGTCAGTGGTCTCTATTTCAGTTTTGGAGACGGACGGAGAGAACTCATGCTCTTATGAGCGCCAGATGACATTGCCTGAGCCTTCATCGTTGACGCATGAAGTGGCCGCAGCAGCGCTCACATTATTCACGGACAACTGGTCCGGGCTGCCTGTAGGGCGCTTAGCCATAACGTTGTCCCGCCTTTCGGATGACGGAGTGATCCAGCTTACGCTGTTCGATGACCGGGTTCGCTCTTACAATAAGGAACGGGCAATCGACGGAATTAAAGCCCGTTATGGAAATCAAGCCCTCATCAGGGCTTCATCTTTACTTGAATCCGGAGTTGCCCGGGAGAGAGCTGAACAGATTGGGGGGCATTATAAATGAGCAAACTCGACGGCAATGAACGCTGGAAAACGAAAATGATCATGACCGAGCATGTTGAGCAGTTCGAGGGGCAGCAGCGTGATGCCGGAGGTAAAATGATAACGATTGAAGAGAGGACGATGGTCCGTGACCTCATCCTGCTCCCTTACATAGATACCATGGTTAGCAAGAGCCTGAAGGAGCTTGAGCACTCCGGCAGCATTCTGAAACGCGCCTATTCGATGGCCGGCCAAGCCATCCAGCGCCGGATTATGCAGGATACGTATCAGCTGCAAAAAGAGCTGAAGCAGCGGAATATCAAAGTGCTGGCGGATGAGCAGGAGGAATTTTTGGTGTATTACAAAATCTTTTGCCGGGGATATCAGGAACGCTTTGGGCTAACCCGTGATGTGATGCGCACAGAGATCAGCCTAAGGCTGACCAAATATACAGCCGACCTTGGGGTGGTGTTAAGGGAGCATCTAAAATGAAAAGAAAGGGCTGACCCAAGCAGCCATTTCATGGCTTTTGGATCAGTCCCGTTTATTTCCATAGCTTAAATTACGCCCTCTCCTCCAATAGCAGTCGCTGTGAATGCAATGGGGCCAAATAGATTTATAGGCAGATTGCTATCATTTTGAATTACCAGTTCATAGTTGTGGACTCCAAGATAAGGACCATCCACCCACAGAACATTTATCTGAATATCAGTAGTTGTAGTAAAACGATAAAAGGATCTATAAATATCAACTCCAGCACGCCGAATTATAGCAAAAAATTGACTATTAGCAAGTGCAGTAAGACTAAAGCTACCATTTAACTCGACTCTGCTGGAGAAAGAGGCAGGATTAGCCGGACTAATATTTACTTGCGCTGTGGCTAGCTCCGCTCCAGCTCCGGGAATCCCCACAACCGTTTGAGTAACAGCGAACGGGTCTAACGGGATTTTTGCCTGTGAACCATAACTTATAATTGCTGCCATTTATCATCACTCCACTTCAAGGTTATACATTATTCTATTGTGAATCCGCAAGGATAGATTGGACTTAATTCCTGATGAATATATACATTTAAGTTGTACTTTGCTTAATCATATAAACCTAGATAGTAGCGAGGGAATATACAGAAAACACTTTTACCAAAAGATGCTGATCCGTAGCATGCCGGATTTGGTCCAGTTTCGCATCAGGAGGAATTCCTTATCGTCATATACATAATGTTCCAAACGGAATATACTCGGTTAATAAACTCTAAAGAAGGAGTTGATCTGCAACAATGGTGTCACAACCCGGATTGTTTTATGGTGGAGGAATCAGTGTTTTTTTCTTTTTGATTTGGTTGGCGTGTATTGGATTAGGGGTTTTTGCATTTATCCTATTTGTTAAACTTGCTCTCAGAGCAATTACAGCTTTGGATTTATACAATCACGCAAAAAACCTTGAGATTCGTGAACGTTATGAGTCTGTAAAAAAGGATGATAATGTTTGAGCACTACATACAAGGTCTTGGAAAGCGATACGGACTTCCTAACTGCTGCCACAGGCAAAGGTATCGGTATGGTTCCAGTCAGAGATGAACCAGAAGCACGTATATTATGGTGGTATAAAAGAGGGATACTCTACAGAGAGTATTAAAATCGTTTTGAATTTAGAGCATATAAAATAACCCATCGGTCTTATGTTGGTGGCATTTCTTTTTATTAATCCATATATTCCCTCATTAACTCTTAAGTGTGTTGTAAATAAATGGAACAATAAATGTTGCTGAATTTAATCTTTATAATATAGAACCGACACCGACTATAACACCAACTGCCACCCCAACCGTAGAACCTACAGCTACTTCAGAACCAACCATTGAGCCAACAGCGACACCAACATCAGAACCAACCATTGAGCCAACAGCGACACCAACATCAGAACCAACGGTTGAGCCTACGGCTACACCGGAACCGACAGGTACACCGACTACTGAACCAACAGCAACACCGGAGCCAACAGCAACACCTAGCCCAACTCCGGATCAATTGACAGGTAACCGTGCAATCCTGGTCGTAACGATGAATACTGGCCTTGAAAAAGAGTTCGATCTGAGTATGGATGAAGTGAATTCCTTTATCACCTGGTATGAGAATAAGCAAGCCGGAACAGGGAAGGCGTCGTATGCCATTAATAAGCACGACAATTACAAAGGCCCGTTTACCAGCCGTAAAGATTATGTGATCTTTGATAAGATACTCACGTTCAGCGTAAATGAATATTCTGCAAAATAGCATTTACACATTGTTCCAGTGAAGATAAAATAGAAGTAACGGAAAAACTGTACCCTGCCAGTAATGGTGGGGTATTTCTTTGCGTTCAGTTTCCCTTATCGTCACATACATAATGCTCCAAATTAATTATATTTAGATTACGCGGAAGTGCTGTACTATGCCAGCATTGGCGGGGTATTTTCATTTAGGAACGTCATATACATAATGTTCTAAATGAAATATTATGATTAAATAATACGGATGGACAGTCTACTGCCAGTCTGATAGGGCATTTTAATTTGAGGGGGACCGTATATGTTTATTGTGAATTTGAGTTATATAAAGTCGATAAGTGAGGTTCAGAATCATCTTGAAGAGCATGTCAAATTTCTCGAAAAGTATTACAACTCAAATAAGTTCATATTCTCGGGAAGGAAGGTCCCTAGAACTGGTGGTGTAATTTTAGTTGATACCCTAAGTAAAGAAGACTTAGACTTTATTTTGAAGGAAGACCCGTTTTATCAAAATCAAATTGCCCAGTATGAAGTTATAGAAGTTGAAATTACAAAGTACGATGACCGTTTCGCTACCTTCCTAAAGAAGGAGTGATCACTTGAGCACTACACAAGTCCTGGAGAGTGATACAGACTTCCTCGTGGCTGCTTTGAATCAGTATGGTTCCGGCCAGAAGATGATCCAGAAGGGCGTGGATTACGGGGGCATAGTTGAAGGATACTCTCCAGAGAGTATTAAGATAGCTGGTGGCCGGTTTATCCGGCAGCGATTTGAATTTAGAGCATACATAAAATAATATACTGGGCATATGCCTGACGGGTTTGTTTTTGTAATCAAGGAAAAGAAATTAACCTCATCAGTTGAACTAAACCTCGTATGGTATGTATATAACTCCCTGCTCATTCCGTAGCTTTATCTTTGTTTCTATGTTCTATTGCTATTTTCGGTTCTTTTGGCATATATTCACTCCTTTCACTTATATAAATCCCGGCATTTTCTATGGAATATCATACTTATTAACTATTTCGTATATTCATCCGATAATAGAAAGGGAAAAATAGTTATTAGGGGGATTATTATGAATTTCAAAAAAGTTGCTGCAGTCTCTATCTTGACGCTTTTACTAGGAAGTACGGTTGCATTTGCTGCTGCGAACGAAGTCAAAGGTACGATTTCTAATCTAAAGTATAAACTTAATGGCTTCGATTGGGCTCCAAGTGCAAACTCAGCAAAACCAGTAGTTATTAACGGCCAACAATACATACCGGTAAGCGTAGTTACCGAAGCGACAAAAATAAACATAACAGTAGATAAATCGACGAATACATTACAGATAGGCGAAAAGCAAAATTCAGTACCCTTGATTAAAGAGAAAGCCCTTTTTAATAAAGATATGGGTTACTCACAAAACCCAGCTTATGTAAATTTTAATGGAGTTAATTATAAAGAAGCTATCGTCGCTTCTAAAGTTTATGGATTAGCGGTGGCAACATTTTATCCAAATAAGAAGTATCAAACTCTAGTAGTGGATATTTTTACATTGGGGAATAAAGCAGAAATACAATTTGTTAATAATGCGACTAAAGAGGAACTGAAAACTATATTATTAGAACCCGGCACAAAACTCACCTCAAGTGAGATAAATGTTGCGGGCGTTTCTGAAATCGGAGTTGTTGTTTTCTCACTTGCGAGTAATACAAATAAGAAAGGAGCGGATGTAGTTATCTTGCCGACTTCTTATTATAAGTAATGAGAAACCCCGTCAGGCAAATACCGAGGCCACTGAAAAAGTAACCTTTCTTGGTAAAATCACAATCATATCTTAAAAAGACGACGTCCATTCTTTCCGAATGGACGAAACTTGGTTAGCAAACTGGGATCAATGACCTCTTCCTCTGGAGCCATATGAAGAAAAAACTTGAATGACAAATCGGTTTTGGAACGTTCCACAAGATCAACGTTAGACAAGTCAAAAATGGATTTGAGCAATAAATATTTAAACATTCGGACCGGATCTACCGCAGTTCGACCGTTATCTTGGCAATACTTTTTGTGCAGCTCCTCGTACACAAAGCTAAAGTCTACCCACTCATTCATGCGCCGCAGCAAATTATCTTTAGGAATGAGAATATTGTAAAGCTCAATATACGGGCTCAAGATAAAGCTTTGCTGCTGAGGAAGCATGATAATCACCGACCTTTGGTTTGATGCTTTAATCATATAGAAAAAAAGAGACATTCTATGTGGAGAATGTCTCTTTGAGCTCGTAATGGACTTTTTCAGTGGCCTCCCTTAATGCCTGACGGGTTTTATTTTTGTTTATTGAGCCGTATACTCATTGACTTCAATGGTCAGGATTTTATCGAACACAACATAATCCTTGCGTTTGCTGAAAGGTCCTTTGTTATTATCGTGCTTATTGATTACGTATTGGGCTGGGCCAGATCCGGCATCTCGTGCATCGTACCACTCCAAAAAGGCATTTACTACAGTCATAGTTAGATTATATTCTTTTTGAGTTCCGTTAGTCAGTGTAATTTTTGTTGACCTTTTTAATGTATATGTTTGAGTGTCATCTAGTTCAGTTACGCCTGAATGACTACCTAAGATATTATTCCTACCTATATAGATATATAGAGTTTTTATAAATGTTTATGCTGCTAAATATCTAGGCTCTAAAGTCATGGGACCAGCAGTCCATGTATCAGACGAATGTAATAGGAGAAGATGTGCCGGAGAGTGGGGTTACAAAAAAGGAAATATCATAAGATGAGATCAATTTGAGAAAACAGAATGGAATTCGTCCACCGCTACTGTGCATTCGAAACAGCCGAAGAAATATGCGGGTGTATCTGGGGCCGTTGTGAAGGGACAGGGGAGTTTTGTTCCAGAGTGGAAATTCAGAAGGGGAAAACTTCCTGAGTGCCGAAATATGACATGGGGAGGTATGTAGCGAAAAAAAGAAATAATAAATTTTAGATTTGGGGGATTTATTTATGAGTAAGTTAGTTAGATGTTTGCTATCGTTTGTAATTCTTTTCGGAACAGTAGTTTTTTTGTCTAAAGATCAATCCTTTGCAGTAGCTTCCTTGGATGGAGGAGAAAATAGTAATACAATATATTTTACCATTCCGCTAAATTCTTTTTGCAGTAAATCACAAGTGATGGATCTTTCCTTAAATGTCACAAGTCTAACAAACAATGCGGAACTCAGTATTCATTTATTTAAGAAAAATGGAGATGAGATTAATACGCAAGGCACAAGCTACGATGGAATAGAATCTGAAATAATACCAGGGGCACCTACAACTGTCAAAAAGGACACTACAGTTGTTTACCACCTTGCTTATGGTGGTATGTATCAAAATTGCTCTGAGAGAGTCTATTATGGGAAAATTGTTTCAAATACTACAGGCTCTTCAATTTTAGCTGGTGGATGGGTTGATGGAGCTAAAGGGAATGCGACGATACTAATTAACAATGGAGAGCCCTGGACAAATAAATCTTGTATTTCATCTGGCGAGGGTAATGACCTTGTTCCCACAATGACAAGTAATTTTGCCCCATGTGGACAAGTGAGCGCAAGCACTGAGTTCTCGTCGTTAAATGCTGCTTGGACGGCATTTAACGATACAATAGAATCGAGTGGGAGAGGATGGCACACGGAGAAAAATATTACTTCGGGATGGTTAGAATATGCATTCCACTCACCTCAAGTTGTTCGAGCATATACATTGCAGACTCAAAACTCACCCAATAATACGGTGTCCGTTGCAAGAGCACCTAAAACTTGGACATTCGAAGCATGGAACGGCCAGGAATGGATTGTTCTTGATTCCCAAAATAATATAACGAATTGGGTATATAGCGAATCTAAAAAGTTTTCATTTACAAATGAAAAAGCGTACTCCAAATATAGAATCAACATCACTGCAAACAATGGCTCTGTTGAGCACATAGTAATTGGAGAAATGCAACTTCTGCCTAATTAGCATCTAAAAAAAAATATAACTATTTCATAGGTTGGTGAGTATTCCACCGGAAATGAGCGTCTCGAGTTTTATGGGATATCTGAAAGGGAAAAGTGCGCTGATGATCTTCGATAAGCATGCAAACTTGAAGTATAAGTACGGGGATCGTCATTTTTGGGCAGAAGGGTACTATGTAAGCACGGTAGGTCTCAATGAAGCAACGATTAAAAATTATATTTAGGAGCAGGAAAGTCACGATATTGCACTGGATAAGCTAAGTGTGAAAGAGTATGAGAACCCCTTTAAGGGGTAGCTGGTAGTCCAAGCACCCCTTCAGGGGTAGGCAAAAGGGGCAAAGGCATAGTAGCTTGAACGAAGTGAAAGACAGCCCCTTTAGATGCTAGCCGGCACCAGAAGGCTTATAGCCTCAGAGCAAACCACCCGTTTGACGGGTGGTTATGATTTTGTCCTCGGAATTTCTCCGGGGGCTATTTTTTTATACGTAAGGAAAGTTTTCCTTAAGGAGAGGATGATGTTATTTGAGCTACCTTCAATCTTATGATAAAAATATGGTGTCAATCGGAGCTCTAGTGAAAGCTTATGATGTAGCGCGGAAGCGGCGAATTAATTCGGATTACGAAATCCAATTCCTTGTTCCAATGGCCTCTGAAGATTATCGGGAGAAGATAATCCTCAAGGGACATACTAAGAACGAACGCGGCCAATATTACGTAATCAACAGCCGGTCCTGAATTCGGAGTGATCGAGCTTGGTAGCGAATAAATTGACGGCAAATTATGCGTCCATCGCTAATTCTAATTTTTCAGGCGGGGCTATTGTTGGATCATCTATTAATGTGGGAGACGGGAGATTTGTTGTTAATTCAGCCGGGTCAGTATTTGCTGCAGATGGGACGTTTCAGGGAACCATTAATGCCAGGGGGGGGACGTTTGAAGGTAACATCTACGCCAGTGGGGAGATTATCGGGGGCATTATTACAGGCGCGAGATTTAGAACAGGATCATCTGGTGTTTATCCGAGAGTGGAAATTGATCCTACAAGTGTAGCATTTGGAGTGTATTCAGATGCTTCCAGTGGTATATTGATTCCGGCGTATGACGGTGGAGTCAGTAAGATTCGTTTCTTAGCAAATGGAAATGAATCAACGATATATAACTCGCCGGGTGTTGGTCTTGCGATAAGTGCCTATGGCAATCTAAACCTATCTGGAAGCAACATTGACTTACAGCCAAATGGAAAGGTACGTTTTCGTTCGTGGTTAGATATTCAAAGCGCTTTTTCAGGTGCAACACTACAAAGTGAACTAGACACCATTAACAGTGCTATCACGGCTTTGTGGAACGCCCTTAACCATAAATCGGATATTGGTCATAAGCATACCGTTGACATAGGCACTCATAACCATGGAAATGCCGCCAACCAAAACTGGGGTGGAACCTTTACGACTTCTTCTTAACTTGAAACTTTTCTTGCTTTGTGACGATAATAGAGATATAGAAATCTTTGCCAAGGGGAGTGTTCGTTTTGAAAAAGTTTATATCCGGATTTGTCGTAGGTGCACTGTTGTTTGGTGGAGTCTCTGCCTTCGCTGCTTCGAGCTTAATCGGCCAGAAGGTGCAGGGGTTATTTACCATCGAAAAGGGTGGGACGAAGGTTGCTGAGGCAGTTATTATTAACGGGTCGGCATATGCTCCGGTACGTGCAGTCGCCGAGGCAACCGGTGCAAGCCTTACCGTAGAGGGGAAGAAAATCATTATGAGTAGTGAAAACGAAAAGGTGCCGACGGCAGCGTCGAACACAAAAACTCTTGCGGAATTGCAAGCTGAACGGAATAAAATAGCTGAGCAAGTTGAGAAAAAAACAGCTATCGTTTCTGAATTTAAGAAAACGCAAGTAGATAATTGGGATGTTCTAATATCAGAAAACCCTAATTCAACCACCATCCCGCAATGGGAGAATACAAAAAAAGAGAGTGAAAAGATGCTTGAACAGCTCAAAACCGAACTAGCCACACTCCAACAACAACTTAATGATCTTGATGCTCAAATAGCAGCACTTAAGCATTAAACCGTAGTACTACAGTATATAAACAACTATATCCTAATAACTAAGAAGGTCTCTCTTTATGGAGGGGCCTTCTTACTGTAATTATTATCTGCTTTTTTCGATTACTGTAAAGTTATTTCCAGAATGCGCATTTAAATCATTAGCTATTGATGTTTCATCAGTTATTGTTAATTTTCCATCTGGACGTAAACTCCTTCTTCGGAATTAGTTGAGAGTTGGCTTAACGAATCATAATAATCGGTTTTACTTTTCGCTCTCAATTCCCTTAATGACTTCGCCTGATCTTCCTTGGATTTATTATACAATCCGGCAATAACACAAATTATCAAGAAAGCTATAGCATACCCCATTTTACTTCCTCCTTACTCTAAAACTCAATAATCGCTACTTTTTTACAATATCCGTTACTTTCTTCTAATTCAATGAAAAATCTCCTAGTAAGAAAAAGGTTAATCAAGATTATTCCGTACTAATACAGCATTAGAAAAGTATATAAACCTTGATATGTTATAAGCAGAAAAGCCATTCCTGTTATAGGAAGGGCTTTTACTCTTTTTGAAGGTGGCAAATATATATGAGTAGTGAATCGGATGTAAAATCAGATAACTGGTCTTTCGAAAAGGAAGTTGTATTTGAGAGTGGAGCTGCAATTAAGGTTTCAATAGGTTATACGAATGTCACTCCAACGGATGTTATCAAAGTGATTTCTGGATTAGGCATATTGGCTGACCAGATGAAAGTAAAAGTTGACTCATTTAGAAAAAGTGAGTAAGTAGTTTTGAGGTCATTGCTCCTAAGAGCCATCCATATTTAGAAGCTTTATCTGAAAAACGAGCGAAAGTACCTTTTTGAACTGGGATGTTGTTTTCGATAATACTGTTGACCATTTTCAACATGTCATTCATTAATTCTTTATCTTCACCGCAGTTCTGTTCGATGTAGTCTTTTATTTGTTTATCAGAAAAATTGTTGGTTAACGTTGCGTTGTGTTGAGTTCCAATAATTGAGTTTTGTACATCGCCAATCTGAAATGTTACTGATGAGGACTGCGCGTTTTGTTGCTTTTTGAACTGAGACTCCGTTAGATAATACGCATCTTTAGAGAAGTTGGTATTGCCAGAACCGAATCCCTTTGAGACAACAACGTCATCAACATAAAATTTTTCATTTGAATTCAACACAGATATCCAATCCTCCGGTTGTATATCTGTTTCTGGAAAGAAATGAATAAATCGTTTGCCTTGACTAGAGTTCCTCATCCCTTCAAAAATCCCGATCGATTTCTCATTTCTCAGTATCTCAAAATTTTCACTACCATGACCCTTCATGAATTGACGTAAGTTCACTATGCAGCCTCATTTCATATAAAATAAATTTCTGTAGATTTCTTACATTCTACGCCAAGGAAAATTTTCCTTCTTAGTTTCAATTTGCAAAGAGATAATAGTTGAATATCCGCAGCTTATTAGAAGAATGAGAATGATATGCTCAATTCATAAGAAAGCCTCTCCAATCCTGGAGGGGCTTTTAAGTTGTCTGAAAGGAGGAAAGAAATGAAAGCTACACCAAAAATAGAAATGCTAGTAGATGCATTAAATCCAGTCGAAGAATCAGTCTCTGTAATCACATACATGTTATCGCTACATCCAGGAAAAGAAATTGAGATTCTTCAGCAGATCGATCAAAAAATTGGTGATACGCTGGCTACATTGCAATCCAGTGCAGAGTCGGTAGTAAAACAGGAAGATGAAACACCATAAAGAGAGAAGAGAGCGGGGGAATGGATAGCAATGACGTTATAAATTTGGAAAAGCTGCTGCCGCTCGCAGATAAATATGGCTTGGCCAACATCGTCGCGCTGATATTGCTGATCATAGTGATCATGCTAGTCAGGTCCATCGTTAAGGGTAACCTGGTGCCGCGTGAGCTGCTGGACCGCGCGGAGGAAGACCGGGACCGGCTACAGGCTACCTTGGACAAGGAAAGGGCTGACTTTATGGCTCCAACACTTGAAGTGCTGCAGAGACTCAAAATAGATCATGCTGCTGTTAACGGCAATGATGAGGATAGGGGAGGATAACCGTGTTGAGTCATTGGATCAAACGTCTATCGCCCCAGCACAAAAAGAGAGAGAAGGAGCTGGCGCAGGCGTCCCGCAGGGTCGCATTTTCCATCCGTCGATACAAGGACGCGTCCAAAGAAATCCAGGACGAGATCCGGAATAACGGCTTTGCTGAATTTTTAATATATGATCGGGGTGTTAATCATGGGGGCATTGATATCTTGTTATTGATTGCATACGGTATTTCGTTTGTTTGTGCGCTGCTGCTCATAGCCGCGCTTTTTTTGTACTTCCGGAAGCGATTCAGGGCACGGGTGGTCAGCCTGTTTATGCTGGCGGCGTTCTTCTTTCTCGGGGCATACACGGTCAAAATGGCCGTTGCCTTCTGGATTCGCTTCAGCACAGCTACTGGCGGGGATGCTGTCTATGCCGCGCTTAAGTCTCAAGCCTGGGCAATTGCTCAGACCGGCACTACCCTGGGGCTAGTGATCCTAACGGTGCTGATGTACACCAAACGGCAGGACCTCTTCTTGTCCTTCCCAGCGGTCAAAGACAAGGAGGATGAGAAACTGTGAATATCATTCAAAAAGGCAATAAATACACGAATAGCAGCAGCCGGGACGGTCATGTGCCCATAGCGATTGTAGACCATATTAGCAGTGGGACGATGAGCAGCATGGACTCCTGGTTTACATCGTCCGGCAATGATCAGAGCAGCGCTCACTTTGGCGTATCCAAAGCCGGAGAGATTCACCAGTACGTTGATATACAGCGTATGGCCTGGGCGAATGGATTGTCGATTGCTTCAATTGCAAAAGCAACAGCGCCATTGATCAAAGAGCATTCGCCCACAAACCCAAATAAATACACCGTCAGCATTGAGCATGAGGGCACGGACGGGACGCTCACAGAGGCGCAGTTTGCCGCTACGGTATGGCTGCACAAATATATCAGTGCTGAGGTTAAGCGGCTCTACGGCAAGCCTATAGCGCTGGACGAGCGGCATGTTATTGGACATTTTCAGGTGGACCCGGTTCGTAAGCCACACTGCCCCGGACCTAAATTCCCGTGGAGCCGGTTATATGAGGCGTTAAAAACAAAGGAGGCTAAGGTAGTGAACAAGGATGTAAAAGTTACTGTAAAGGTAAATGGAAAGAAGATCGAGGGCGGCGTATTGGATGCAGGAGTAACCTATCTACCAGTGAAGGCCATCGCACAGGCTCTAGGTCTTACGGTGGGCTGGGACCAGGCAAGCAAAACAGTAACATTGACCAAGGGGGCTAAATAATGAACAGCAAATGGCGTAATTATGGTATGTGGGTATCTTTGACGGCTGCGGTGCTGCTGGGTGTACAGACGGTCGGGGCGATCTTCGGGGTGCAATTAGCCCCGGAGAAATACGACGAGGTTACAGCGGCAGTGAATGCGGTTCTGGGTATCCTGGTCGTGCTGGGAATCGTGAGCAACCCGGAAGCAGGCAAGGGGTATACTGATAAGGACTAGATGGTACGTTTGCCCACTGGCTTCAGCTGGTGGGCTTTTTTGGTTTAGTTTAAAGGAATAAATTGGTTGCTTGTCGAAATTTAAAGAAGAAAATTGTGAAGGAGGTTATAATCTATTAATTACATATGGAGTGCCGCTATATCCTCAGCTACAACAGTTTTAGTATTACTTATTGGAACTATTGTGAATTATTACATTACAGAAAATCGATTAAAGGAAGAAAGGAAAGAAAAGAAAGAGAAATTAGAAGAGGATAGAAAACAGAGTCTTTTAAATATTCAACTAGGTATACGAGAAGAGGTTCATTCAAAAATTCAACCCGCTCTAGTTAAAGTTGAAAATTATCTAATGCAATTCTATGGACAGGGAAATGAGTTTATACAGGCAAAGAAATTGGTAGAATTCGAAATATCGATAGAAGTTAAAGAACTTAGGAGTCTAATTCAATCATATGAGATTTGGCTCCATGATGATTTGATCAAAGGTCTAAAAGAGTTTTTAGGAAGAATTAATGAGCTGTTTCTTTTAATTTCTGGATATAAAGAAACTGATCCTATTAATATTGAATGTAATAAAGATGTTGTGGATATGAGGATTCATGAATTATTTTGTATCATAGAAGAATTTAAAGCCCATATAAAATATCTGTCTGGTGGAAATGCTTTAGATAATTATCTTTATGAAGTTGTAGAAAAAGAACGATTTTCTAAAAAACAATAAAGATTTTCAATTAGATTTTTACATCCGTTGTGTTGAGTTTAAGGAGTGACAAATTTGAGTACTACATACAAAGTCCTTGAGAGCGATACAGACTACCTGACGGCTGCCTTATCACAGACTAAGGTATTTGTATGGTTCGGCCAGAAGATGATCCTGAAGCCCGTATAATGGATTACGGTGGTATAGTTGAAGGATACTCCCCAGGAGAGTATTAAGATAGTTGGTGGTCGGTTTATCCGGGAAAGATTTGAATTTAGAGTATACATAAAATAAGACCCTGCAGAAATTAGCAGGGTCTTATTTAATACTGTAATCATTGTCTATCTACAAGGATTGTGTAAGAAATTGTGTTGCCATTGCCGTCGTCGGCATTTACTACTGCGGCTCCATATTTAACAGCTATTACAAATCCGTCTTCATAAAATTCAATAGCCCCGTCATTAAAAATCAACTGGAAATTGTAGCCAGCAAGATATCTTCCGTATCCTGATTTCATATGAATAGTTTCTTCTCTATAGCCGCCAGCTAGTGGAGTTACTTCTTGATTTGCGGATACGGATGTCGTTGCAGGAGTAGAGATGGGGCTAGTAGTTGAAGCGCTAGAAGCAAAAGATGTTGATCCAATAGAAAAACATGCAGCAACAGTTAATAATCCAATCACAACTTTCTTTTTCATAAGCGTTAACCCTCCTAAATATTGTATTGTGTACATAAATAATAGTATGGTATATGGGTAATAATGTATATAGGTAGCGAGTTTGATAAATTTAACAAATAATATGTAATAAAAGGTAATTATATGTCGGCTAACAAATGAGAACATTCGAATGGTAATTAAGGACTATTAATAGTGAGAGATTCTATAAACAATGCGTAAAATAACCCGCCGGGCTTGTGCCTGACGGGCTTTTTTTTGCTTATACGATAAACTCCGTAAATACTGGACTCCGCAGCATCCCCGCGCGAGTCCAGTTTCGCATTTTCACACGTGCGCATACCCTCGGTTCCACGTATACATAATCGCGGTCCTCACCGGTAACCAGAGGCTTAACGACGTTATAGAACGCCTTTTTGTGCTCCGGCGAAGGCCCGTACTCAATCACGCCAGCCGGCCGCATTTTACCACGATTGTCCGGCACAGCCGCGAGCCATCCAAATTCGGACTTTTTGTATCCGCTCAGGTAGACGTCGGCGTACGACCAGTTAATAATCTTTTGCCACTGTGCGGAACGCCGGTCTGTTTCATACACGCTATCTTTGCGCTTGGCCACGACGCCTTCCATTGCCCGCGCCTGCATCTGCGCAAATAACGCCTCGCCCACACCCTCAACGTACGGGATCACGCCGAAATGGACGTTTGGAAGCGCCAGGCTCGCGAGGATCGCTTTGCGCTCCATCAGCGGCCGCTTGCGCAAGTCCTCGCTTTTATAACGCAGGATATCAAAGACAACGTATGTTACCGGCAGCCTCTCCATAAGCCTGCGTATTTTATCAGCGCGTTTTGTGTTTAATCGAGATGTGACAGCTTCGATGTCTACCGCGCCGGTGACTGGATCAACGCACGCGATTTCGCCGTCAAGCGTTATATCATGCGGGAAGAGTGCGCTTGTACTTCCGTTTATTTCGGGGTACTGCCGAGTACAGTCGTTATTGTGGCGTGTGTATAGCCGCACTTTTCCGGCCTGCTGGGAGTAGATTAGCCGGTGCCCGTCTACCTTTGGTTCATATATAAAATCGCTGTGCGAGAATGGCCGGGGAGCCGTTTGCAGCAGCATAGGGGATATAAACATAGAAAACCTCCTCTATCCAATTATAGCGTTATGCTACAGAGGACAGAGGAGGTAAGTGCTGGTAAGGACTATTCGGTTGTTGTGTACTCACTTACTTCAAAGTTGAGTATTTTATCAAAGACAACATAATCTTTACGTTTTTTGAAGGGGCCTTTATTGTTTGTATGCTTATCAATTGCATAAGAACCCGGGCCTCTTCCTGCATCACGGGCATCGTACCAGTTCAAGAAAGCATCAACCTCAGTTCTGGGAAGATCATACTCTTTTTCTGTTCCGTTGATAAAAGTAACCGTAAGCAGCGCTCGGTCACCTGCAGGTTGTTCTGGGGTTGCGGTTGGTTTTGGCGTTGCAGTCGGTACCGGAGTCGCCGTTGGTGTTGAAGTTGCTGTCGGTGTAACCGTTGGCGTTGTTGTGGCAGTTGGTTCTGGTGTCGCCGTAGGTGTAGGAGATGGTGTTGGAGTTGCTGTTGGTTCTGGTGTAGCTTTTACAGACAAATTTCCATAAACCATTATTTCTCTTATATTTATGTTACCACCGTTATAGATCGTTATAGAAACAACATTTTTCAAGTCAACTTTATTGTCATATGGAACGTTATTGCTTATAATTGACAAGTTTGATTTCTGATTATTACTATCAGTTGAGGTGAAAACTAATGCTATATTGGAAGTATAAGGAGTAAGTATGTTGATATTTGATATATCAACTGGATCATTAAATGTATACTTAAACTCCTGTCCCCCATATAGCAGACCATCGACTGTCAATATACCATCAGTCCAAGCTTCAGATTGATTGTTGTAGTAACCCGTATTATATTTAATTAGAGTTGCGGTTTTACCCAATAATAAATTAGTGTCAGTCGCCGATGTTGATGTTCCCTGTTCAGAATTGGCTAAGGCAGAAGACAAAGGTATAGCTAAAATGATGATGAACATACTCAAGAAAATCAATGTAATCCACTTCTTCATTTCATAACCTCTTTCATTTAGGTAATAGTTTATTAATATAATTTTATCTATTTTAGATAAAAATAATTAATTATCTTGATTGTCATTCCTCCTTTTTTGTTTGGGTGACATGAAATGGTCCTCTATAAGATTAGTTTATTAATTTCACCCATTTAACATCTCGACGTAGTCAATAATTCCAAGGTAGTTGTTATCAGATGTATTGTCTTAACTGATAAAAATAAAATTATAACAACTGGTGTCGGCCTAATAAGAATATGACAATAATAAATTCAAGTCTAAACATAAATTCTTATATATGGGATAATTAGATTGTATTCAAATAATGTACATAAATGTGGGAGTAGTGGAATATACTCATGATTGTATATAGAACGTATGTTTGGTTATAATACAAACAAACGTTCTTATTTTTTGGAGGCGATCTATCATGAAAATGAGTATCGGCCAAACGATTGAAATTATATATATTGACAATGCCGGAAAGATCACACAGAGGAAGATAGAGGTTATGGGAATCCGTAACGGCCGCATTCGGGCAACCTGCCTTTCCACCGGTGCGCCCCGGGTATTTCTGGCCGCAAACATCCTCGCCTGGCAGCCTGTGCAGGAGCGGAGATATGCTTGATGATACCCCGCGTAAGCTGCTGCGGATCATATCTCAGTTTCACTATCACTTCAGGCGGCTGCCGACTCTTCCGGAGCTGAGGCGGTTAAGCGGGCGGCGGCCAGCGGAGATAATCAAGGGATTTAAAGTGTTGGCCGCCGAAAATTACATAGAATGGAGCGTGTCTGAACCTATCCAGAAGGCGGATATACTGGAAGCGTGGGAACGCAACATACCATATGACACAACGCTGCAGCAGGGGCCACAGAGTGCCAGGCGCAATACTAATATAGATTACTGGCTTTATCATTAAGGAGGGGCCACAGTGAGCAAACTTGACGGTAACGAACGCTGGAAAACAAAAATGATCATGACCGAGCATGTTGAGCAGTTCGAGGGGCAGCAGCATGATGCCGGAGGTAAAATGATAACGATTGAAGAGAGGACGATGTCCGTGACCTCATCCTGCTCCCTTACATAGATACCATGGTTGGCAAGAGCCTCAAGAAGATCTAGACTCCGGGAACATTCTGAAACGCGCTACTCAATGCCGGCCAAGCCATCCAGCGCCGGATTATGCAGGATACTAACAGCTGCAAAAAGAGCTGAAGCAGCAGAGTATCGGAGTGCTAGCGTATGGACAGGAGGATTCTTGGTGTATCACAAAATATTTTGGTGAGGATGCCAGGAACGATTTCGGCATGACGCGCGATGTTATGCGCACGGAGATTAGCTAAAAAAGCCCTGAAGCCACCCCGGGGCTTTTTCTATTTTTCTGTAACAAATTACTACCGATATGCAGCTGAGTTCAGCAGCAATAGATTATTATACTTCGAAGCATGCTTCTGCTCATCGAGAATAATGCCGTACAAAGTATCCTTATAAACGCCTAATGGAAATCCAAACCATATATTCCAATACTTTTCAATTGCAGACAATTCACCTTGGAAGGCTTGTTGCAAACCGGCAGTATACGAAGTAACTTGTTCAGGGACTTCCTTGCTAACTCCTGTCACTTCATGTCCTGTTAATTCCCTGTACATTTGCCGGAACATTTGCCGGAACATTTGATAATGCCCTCGTTCATCATATCGAATAGAGGTAATAACTTCAGCTTGTTCGTGGTTTGGAGCAAGTTGAATGAGTTGGTCATAAAAATGCTCATCATTTCGCTCCCCTTGGACTGAACTCCTCATTAATTTCAAGTGCATCTGGAGTTGAAGTTGCCCAAATAGGGACAAATTGTGATCTGTACCAATACGGATAAACCATATACATGAGCTTAGGCCTCTAATACTTAGTAAGTATTCTACGACCAATCATATGCGCGCCAGCCCATTGCAGAAATTATCTCAGGGAGCAGGAGTACCTCATCTCTCACCAACAAAGGAGAAACACAGTTTATGACATAAGGGACCTGTGAGCTCCTAAACTGTGAACAATTTCATATCGTCCGTGTTGGCCGCAGGATAATCGACACCAAATCGCTATTTTATCTTAGTAAGTAGAAAGGAAGACAAAAAGAAAAACTCCTTATAAAATAAGGAGTTTAGAGGGTGATGCAGTATAGGACGGATGGGGTTCGAACCCATGACCCCTACCCTGTCAAGATAGTGCTCTCCCGCTGAGCTACCGTCCTGCAACGAAATTTATAATACCATAGGATGTGAGGGGAAGGCAATGTTTTTTTCTGGGCAGGCTTGTGAATATCCGATATGAAAATTATCCCAATATGATATGCTAGGAGTACTCTAAGCTAAGGAGAGATTTCAACGCCTGGAATTTTCAGGTGAACAATATGAGGAAGTGTATATGGCTGACAAGGTGGATTATTTCGCAGGGGAGGATAATGTAGCTGGTAAATGGAAGTGAACTTAAAATAATCGGAGGTAACTCACATGGCGATGCCTACTCATATCGTTGCTGTCGGAGGAATTGTTGAGAATGAACAGGGAGAGGTTCTTCTGGTAAAAACCTATCATGGCGGCTGGGTGTTTCCCGGCGGTCAGGTGGAGGCGGGAGAGAACCTAATCGAAGCACTGATTCGTGAAATCAAGGAAGAGAGCGGAATCGATACGGAAGTGTCGCACCTGATTGGTGTATATTCCAATACGGCGACCTATAAATGGCATGACGGAGTAACGGATGTCCCTACTAAAGTGATGCTGGATTATATCTGCAAGCCGGTCGGCGGGCAGTTAAGTACTTCTGATGAGACATCGGACAGCCGGTGGGTAGCCAAAGATACCGCGTTTGAGATGATCACAAGTCCTGCAATCCGTACCCGGTTCCAGGCTTATCTGGATTTTGCGGGAAATGTGGCCTACATAGTTTATAAAACCAAACCTGAATTCCAAGTGGCCATGAGCAGAAAAATATAAACAGGTCAGATTCGCGGCGGAACCGTCTTCAGCCGGAGCAGGCTGGCATAAGCGGTTCCTGCAGTCAGCGGCGAACAGGATCCCCCTGAGCGGAGCAGGTTTCTTCTATATAATACAGTGCTGAATCCGCTATGGCAGGATATTATACGGCAGTTGGACATCCTTCTAGTGGAATCACCTCTCTCAAAATGATAATCTTGAATCAAACAAAGATAAAGGAGCAACGAATTTGCCGCAACCCAATGAATCCAAGAATAAAACCTCAACCGGGCTGAAATGGCTGGGAGGAGGGGCAGCCATGCTGCTCCTGAAAGGAAAGGCGATTATATCTCTGCTGAAGCTGGGAAAAATAGCCGGTCCGCTGATATCTATGATGTTTTCGATAGGGGCTTATGCACTGATCTATCCTTGGCAGTTCGCCATCGGCTTTGTGCTGCTGCTGTTTGTCCATGAGTTAGGACATGTGATTGCCGCGAAGCGGATCGGTCTTCCGGTAAGCGCTCCGCTGTTTATTCCTTTTCTGGGCGCTTTAATCACCATGAAAAAACAGCCGCTGGACGCTAAAATGGAGGCTTATGTAGCCTTTGGAGGCCCTATCCTGGGCAGCGCGGGTGCAGCAGTTGTTTTTGCATTCGCCTATTATTATCACAGTCCGCTTCTGTACTCTCTGGCCTACGTCGGATTTCTGCTCAACCTGATCAATCTGCTGCCGATTCACCCGCTGGATGGGGGGCGTATTGCGACTGCGGTCACCCGCTGGCTGTGGCTGGTCGGACTGGTAGGCGGACTAGGAGTAATCATCTACCTGAAATCGGTCCTGTTCCTGATTATCTGGGTGCTGTTTGCCTATGACTTGTACAAGAAGTATATCAGCCGGAAGAAGAACAGCCAGGTGCGGACCCTTTTGCTCAGATTCCTTATTCCCGTAGAACACTTAAGAGAACAAGGCTATCTGATTCCGGGGCCGGAGCACACCAGAGAATTGCCGTTCACCACTTACAGCGATCTGGAGCGGCAGCAGTATATCGGCATCCGCTACGAAAGCCTGGACTATTACGGTACCGCCAGACTTCCAGTACAGAGCATCATTGACAAGGTAAAGCTGACCCGGCTTGAGCACATTACGGAGGAGACAGGACTGCATTTAAATGCGCTGTGCGAGGTCCAGTATACTGTGTTTGAGAACGACAAATATTATGATGTGCCGGTAAGCTACCGCTGGAAATATGGTGCAGCTTATGCTGTGCTTGCGGGAGGCATTGGGTACCTGATGTATTTAGTGCATGTGGTGGGGAATGTAAATCTCTAATCCTCCGTTTAGCATCGCTCCAAACCGTCAAAGCTGTAAAAAGCTGAAAGGATAGGAGGAAGGCTTATGCGCAGGAACTCATTACAGGCTGCAGCCTGTTTGCTCATGCTTCTGAGTACAGTAGGGTGCGCAGCGCAGGATCAGGCCCCGGGCGCTGTGGAAATCCATAGGATGACCGACCTTGATGGACCGCTGGGGGGAACAGACAGCACACTGTCACCGGTTATTCAGGATGTCTATGACCGTTCGATCCCGGAAGAGGTCTATTCGGGCCATTAGCAGCGGTTACCTGGGGAGGTACAGCGTTCATCTCTTAATCTGTACAGAGAAATGGAAATTCTGTATAATGGGTCGACTATCGTTTTGACCTATTTGAGAGGGGACCAAAGGAAAATGGCAGCAGAAATTGTACGTGTGACCACGGATGAACAGCTCCAAACGGGACTGGACATCCGCAAAAAGGTCTTTGTTGAAGAGCAGAAAGTACCGGTGGAAGAAGAAGTGGATGAATATGATGTGATTGGCGACAGCGTTCATCATATGCTGTTGCTGGATGAAGGCATTCCGGTAGCCACAGGAAGAATGATATACTACAAAGCCGATACGGCCAAAATGCAGCGGATTGCTGTTCACGAGGCATACCGCGGCAAGGGCTATGGGCGTGTGCTGCTGCTGGCCCTTGAGGGGCTTGCCCGGGAGATTGGTCTTAAATCCTCCATACTGGACGCACAGTGCCATGCGGAGGATTTTTACATCAAGCTTGGCTATAAGGTGATATCCTTAGAGCCTTTCTATGATGCGGGTATTTTGCATGTCCGGATGGAAAAGGCGCTCTAGCTGAAGGAATACATACTCATTACCGTTTCAGGAGAAGCTAGAATAGAGCCTAATCATGGCCAATCCAAGCGCGAAGGAGTAGATCCTAAGTGATGAACAGTGCACGTGAACGGTTTATAGCGGCCCGGCGGAATGGTGACGGAGACCTGGTCAGCTTCCAGACCTCTTCAGGACGGATGCTTGATTACCAGCAGGCTTTGCAGGAGGTTCAGGCAGGTGCCATTGCCGGGGTGAATGTTTTTAAAGGCAGAGACGGCGAAATGTACATCCGCGGCGATGCCGATGGTGATCCAACGAACAACCTGGATCAGCTTCCGCAGTTTTAGTCCGCATAGATAAGAACGGCCGGAGAGGCGTCGATTGACGCACTGTCCGGCTGTTTTTGTGTAAATATTAACGAATACATGCTGTGCGCTATTAAGCATCCTTCCTGCAGTCGGGCAGCCCATAGACCACCTGCTGCTCCAGAAATTCCATCTCCCCGGTGTTCCCTTCGAACTTTGGCTTCTCATCGCTGTAATGCATCAGCATGATCAGCTTCCGGATTTCTTCCGGCAAGGACATTAGTTCTCTAAGAGTAGTGTGCACCTGTCCACGTCCGCTTAGCTGGCAGTCATGCAGAATCTTCGTGACCCCGCGGTTATGAACCAGGTGGAGGAGAAGCTCAGGCTGGAAAGTCAGATCTGCACTGTAAAAGATACACTCATTCAGCAGAAGCGAATAGCTTGCTTTCCCGGGCATGTGTGGCGTGCGGATCAGCTCCAGCGTAAGAGAAGGTGACAGCTTGTACGGAGTGTCAGGTTTCAGCGGTTTGACGTTAAATACATCGGCTAGCGACCGGGGGCCCCCTTCCCGATGCAGAGGTTCAAGGAGCGGGTGCTGCCACAGCGGCTCTATTAGAGTCTCTGCCAGCAGCAGTGTCATTTTGCTGGCCGGTTCCTGGTCCAGGGTATGCGCCAGTTCTTTCAGTCCCCCGATATGATCGCCATGGATATGCGTAACCAGCGTTTCATTCACTTCACGAAAGGACTTCCCAAGTGCGTTCATCGCCTGGGGTGCAGTTACTCCGCAGTCGATCAGCAATGTGTATCCATGGTCCCTCAGCAAAGCATTATTATTATAGTATTTTGTGGAAAAGGCATCTCCTGTGCCCAGCATTTGCAAATAAATAGTCATGAAGAAGCCCTCCTGTCATCGCGGCTGGAATCTATTGATCCTATCGTATCATTGTTTACAAAAGGAGTGAAATAATTCCCCTGCCATTCCGCAACTTGTTGCTATTTTTGCAGTATATATTAACAGCATGAATTACTTGGGGGTCTCTAGCGATGAGATGGAAGAAAATTGCTGTGTGTGTGGTTGTATTTTCCTTAATGGGAGGCTCATTATTATTTGCGGATGCGGTTAACCAGAAGATCAGAGTATGGAGCAACGGCAAAGAAGTGGCCGATGGCGGTTATTTAATCGACGGCAAAGCCTATATTCCCGCCAGGGAGGCTGGGGGTGTCGTCAGCTGGGATGGTTCAGGCAAGCTGAGCATCCTGAGGCCGAATGTCCATATTGTGCTGTTCAAGGGTGACAACGTCTTTGGCAATGTGAATGTAGGCAAGCTCAAGATCAAGGTGCTGACTCAGGTAGACAGCTTAACCGAGGAGGTTGCAGCGGTAAAGGTGGCGATCACAGACCCGTCCGGCAACGTGAAGGACATTCAGTCCCAGGATCTCGGAAGCTCGAAGAAGGAGGACTTCTGGTTCCCGACTTCAGAATTCACTTATGATTTCAAAGATGCCGGCAAATACCGGGTAGGGTTCTATATTAAGCCTTCCAAAGGCGCTGATTATATACTTGTGTCAGAGAAAGTAATCACTGCGCTCGATTAGCTGATTCAGGCCTCCCTCAAATTGACCTGACTTATCTTACGTGTTACGATACCAAATGTAGGATAAATCAATCTAAAGTGAGGTATTTCAATGAGCGATCACAAACATGAGCATGGCCATGAACATGGTGAAGCATGCGGTTGCGGACATGATCACGACCATGAGCACGAGGAGTTTGTGCTGACCTTGACGAATGAGCAGGGCGAAGATGTGGAAATGGTGCTGGTGGAAACGTTCGATGTAGGCGAGAAGCTGTATGCTCTGCTGTTGGAACGCGAAAACCCTGAAGCAGATGGCATCATTCTGCGCATGGAAGAAGAAGATGAAGAAATGGTACTCTACAACATTGAAGATGAAGCTGAATGGAAAGCTGTTGAAGAAGCTTACAATGAGCTGCTTGCCCAGCAAGAATAGATTTCAGTGCAGCCATATTGGCTGAAAACCGCCTTGGACAAGGCTGTGACGCGAATGGCGCACAAAAACCCGATACTTGTTAAGTGTCGGGTTTTTGTGTTTCATATTGGCCGGAGGATGACAGCCGATCAGGAGATCGGCTCAGCCTCCACAATGACCTTGACGTAATTGATGCTGCGGTCTTCGGGGCCTTTGACCGGCAGTCCGATTTCCACATGGTCGATGATATAATCGATGTTATCCTGGGTAATAACTTCACCGGGGAGCAGAATCGGAATTCCCGGAGGGTAGACATAAATGAACTCCGCAATGATGTAGCCTGCAGACTCGCGGAAAGGTACCACTTGCGTATCTGCATAAAAAGCATCTCTGGGAATCAAGGCGAGCTGCGGGATTTCCGGAACCTGCACCTTAAGCTCATAGATTTCGCCTTTGCTGTAATGAATCGCAGACAGCACACGCAAGGCCGAAATCAGCTTATCGACAGATTCCTGGGTATCTCCGGGGGTAATCAGGCAAAGAATATTATACATGTCGCTTAACTCTACTTCGATCTTGTACTTCTCGCGGAGCCAGTTTTCCGTCTCGTAACCGGTGATCCCGAGATGGCGCACATGAATGTTGAGCTTCGTAGGATCGATGTTAAAGGTAGCTTCTGTACCAAGAATTTCTTTGCCGAAGCTGTACAAGCCGTCAATGTTATTGATCGCATCACGCGCATAGTTGGACAGGGCAATGGTTCTTGCCGCCATCTCGTGGCCGTTCAGGGCCAGATTGCGTCTGGAGGTATCCAGAGATGCCAAAAGAATATATGATGTTGAAGTTGTGGTCAGCATGCTGAGGATCGTCTGCACCCGCTGCGGATTAACAAGTCCGGTCTTGGCATTCAGATTGAGCACGGAGCTCTGTGTCATGGAGCCGCCCAGCTTGTGTACGCTGGTTGCCGCCAAGTCAGCTCCGGCCTGCATGGCCGATACCGGAAGATCCTCATGAAAATGAATCAATACTCCATGTGCCTCGTCCACCAGTACGGGAACCCCGTAGCTGTGGGCCAGGTCGACAATCGAACGCAGATCGGCGCAAACGCCAAAATACGTAGGATTGATAACAAGTACACCCTTGGCATCGGGATGGCGCCTTAAGGCCTTCTCGAGTGCGCTGGTGGTAATACCATGGTCTATCCCAAGATTCTCATCCTGTACAGGAGAGACAAAAACAGGCTTGGCTCCGGAGAAAATAATGGCCGACATCACGGATTTGTGAATATTGCGCGGCACAATAATTTTATCTCCTTCCGAGCAGACAGAGAGGATCATAGTCATGATGGCATTGCTCGTGCCTTGTACGCTAAAATACGTATAATCGGCACCGAAAGCCTCCGCAGCCAGCTTCTGAGCTTCAAGAATTACGCCGTTAGGCTGATGAAGGTCATCAAGCGGTGCGATGTTGATCAAATCTATGGATAGAGCGTTATCGCCGATAAACTCACGGAATTCGGCATCGGTTCCTAGCCCCTTCTTATGCCCGGGAATATGAAATTGAACTGGGTTTCCGGCGGCATGCTTTTTGAGAGCGGTGAAGAGGGGAGTTACGTGTTGATCCATTTAATGCTGTCACAACCTTTCGTGAAGAGTAATTTTTTCAAGCAAGCCCCAGTATAACAAATCAATCAACATAATACTAGGATGTGATGGAATGTCTGGCAAAGTAGCGCAGCGTATGCATATCAATTTAGCCTCCCCGTTCATTTTGGAGATGTGGGCGATCATATTTTTGGTGGAATTTGTTAAAGGATCTCTGCTGGTAGCCCTGCTGCCGGTCTACATGGAGAATATTCTCGGGATCTCGGTCACCGTGGTTGGCTTCGCCTTTGCGATGCAGTATTTGGGAGACAACCTCTTCCGCAGCCCCTCGGGCTGGGTGATGGAGCGGATAGGGTACCGCTGGACAATGACGGGGGCTCTCCTGCTGATCCTCGTTGCAGTGGGTCTAATTATCTATGCCAAAGATGCCGTATGGTTATCCGTGGCCTGTCTCATTCTGGGCATAGGAACGTCACCGCTGTGGCCCTGCACCATGACGGGGATTACCGAATTGGCCGGTTCAACGGAAAGCGGAAGCAGCGGCGCAGCCATGGGGGCTGTAGAGATGGCCTCTCTGGCTGGAACCGGGATTGGCCCCATTGTAGTCAACTTTCTGATGGATCACGGCGGACAGAGCTATCACTCCATGTTTCTTGTGCTTATGGGCTGTGCAGCAGCAGTGGCGGCCGTCGCACTGTTATTGCCGTCAAGGATAGGCACTCATGCGCCCCATGCTATTGTGCGGGGCGGTGGTGAAGGGCCGGCAGCTGTTCGTGGACGGGGGAACCCGCTGGAGAGTCTGAAACGGACGTTCCATCAGGTCAGAACCACCCTGAAGGTCAGCCGTCTGCTGTTTCCGGCGCTGTTCCTGCAGGCTTTTGCGATCGGTCTGATGACACCTGTAGTGACCCTGTTTGCCCGCTCCGAGCTGCACGTTACGCCTAACCAGTTCAGCCTGCTGCTGATTGCGGGAGGCGGCATCACTGTACTGGCTCTGATTCCGGCAGGCAAACTGGTCGACCGGATCGGAACAACGGTCTTCCTGAATATCGGGTTCCTGCTCGCTGCCGGCTCGCTGGCCTTTTTTTCCCAGGTACGCTGGCTGCCGCTCGCTTTCGTTGCAGTAGCTCTTGTAGGTATTAGCTATGCGCTGATCCTGCCGGCCTGGAATGCTTTTCTGGCCAAGCAGGTGCCGAAGGGTGAGAGGGGAACCGTGTGGGGACTGTTCCTGACGCTGCAGGGCTCGGGTATGGTGGCCGGGCCGGTGATCTCGGGGAAGCTCTGGGACTCTGTTGGGCATAGTACACCTTTCCTCGCCAGCGCATTCGTGATGGTCCTCTTGTTCGGACTGCATCTGCTTATAGTTCACAGAACCAAGCGGAAGCTGTAAACGGGCTGAGGCCCTGTATAGAATCTGGCGAAGTACAACAAAAGCCGCCGGCCAACCGGAAGAAACCGGAAGCCGGCGGCTTTTGCGAATGAGCAGCTTTTACAGAAGATGCAGAAAGCCAGTGGAGATAACGGGAGAGCTCAGAAGGACATTCGGTACAGGGGCAGCAGCGTCTCAAAGGTCTGCCGGATCATGTTCAGGAGCTTGTCTCCATCCGCAAGAACCGGATCATCCCTGTCAATGCGCAGCCCGCAGGTGACCTCGGCCTTTTTGACCTCCTTAAGCCTCCGGGACAGCTCGGCAAATGCCCCCTTATCCATATCGGCCTGAGCGGTGCCGCGGGGGTCTAAATGATCGGTAGACCAGAAGTAACCGCCCGGAAGCTCTGCTTGAACGTCGTCCAGATGCCTGGACAGCGCCTCGGCGAAGGTTGCTTTATTGCTGCTCTCATAAATAATGGCAAAGACAATAAACAAATGGCTGTGGAACATGCCCACTTGAAAATGCGGCAGCGCCTTATAGCCTCTTTTATTCGGACCCCATGCAACCCAGGTATCGTTCGGCGCATGAACGGTACGGCGGGCATGTTTGGCGACATGCGGGAACATTTCCTCTCCAGTGAGCATGGATAAAAAAGGAGCGATCTCATCCCCCAGCTCGTTCAGCTTCGGCCGGACTCCGGCGATCAGCGCCTCCATGCGCGGTTCCAGACCGTCAATATGAAAAACATCAAAATCTTCAGCAGTAAATCCTTGAAATGGCATGTCAGGTCTCCTTGTATGAAAAATAATCACTGATATCAATAAAATTGCTGCAAAACCGGGAGCCAGCGTTTTGAAATGGCGGGCAGCGGGTAAAAATAGTCAATAAACCAAGTTACCGCTACATAAAATGAAGTATAAAATAAGTGTAAGACGAACGCAAAATTAAATATTGCAAGTGGAGGTCCGGCAGTCAGTTCTACTCTAGGTTAGGCAAATGAAGATGGCTTTGCTGAAACAATGCCGTTAGGGGGGAGTGCCGTGAACAAAAATGACGAAGTCGAGTACTGCAATCTGGAGCTGCGCTTCGACAGGCAGCATATCCAGGACCTGATCAAGGACCTGATTAAGGAAGGCTATTCCCTTTATTGGAGCGAGAATGAAACGGTTTTTCTTATTTCGGTGCGCACCGGACGCAAGCTAGTCAAGCTGCGCTTCCAGCGGATTAAGGACGGCTTCAAGCTGGTGGGGGATTATATGATCCGTGATGCGCGCCTGTCGGAATGGATGGAGAAGCTGATTGGTGATATGCGCGGGCACGCCGTTGTCAAGCGGTTCCGCGACCGCCAGATTATCATTGAGAATATTTTGTTCGGTGAGGTTATCCGGCTGGTGGAAATTTCCGGGTATCAGCAGCGCGTGCTGTATCAGAAAGGCCCTCTGCTCTCCGATCAGGAACTGACCAAACTCTTCTACTCCGTTGAGGGGGAGGAGCGTATCCGGGACCGCAGGCTTGAGGTGGATGAGCAGCTGGACCTGCTGCACAAGGCGATTCAGAGCAAGGATGATGAGCGGACAGCAGCGTGCAAAGCGAGACTTGCTGAATTGACCAGAGAATTAAATATGCTTGAATGGTGATAAGCTGCATTGGACTGAGCCAGGGCATCCCGCATATGGGGTGCCCTGTAGTTTGCCGCCGGACTGGAAGCGGGTATTCACTTCTGCCTGCAAAAACGTTAAAATACTCATTGTGAGCAATTTCCGTGATATGCAGGATTTTGTCAATGAAGTTGATCTCTTTTCAAGCGGTAGGACTTTGCTGTCTCTAACAAAGGATGGTATTCTAATACTGCGAGAAATGGATTTCACACAAATACAGGTGCAAAGGGTGGAGAACCAGATGGCAAAACAACAAATCGGCGTCATTGGCTTGGCGGTAATGGGTAAAAATTTGGCTCTTAACATCGAGAGCAGAGGATTCACCGTATCGGTGTACAACCGTTCCCCGGAGAAAACTCATGACCTCATCAGCGAAGCGGAAGGCAAAAACTTGACGGGTACTTTTTCCATTGAGGAGTTTGTCGAATCATTGGAAGTGCCGCGTAAAATTCTGATCATGGTACAGGCGGGCAAAGCAACCGATGCTACCATCGAGCAGCTGCTGCCGCATCTGGATCAAGGCGATATCATCATCGACGGGGGCAACGCTTATTTCCCTGACACGGTCCGCCGCAATAAGGAACTGGAGGCTAAAGGCTTCCGCTTCATCGGCACCGGTGTATCCGGCGGTGAAGAAGGCGCACTGAAAGGGCCGTCCATCATGCCTGGGGGCCAGGAAAGCGCCTATAAGCTGGTAGAACCCATTCTTACGGCAATTTCAGCCAAAGTGAACGGAGAACCTTGCTGTACATATATCGGACCGGACGGTGCAGGGCACTATGTAAAAATGGTCCATAACGGCATTGAGTACGGTGACATGCAATTGATCGGCGAAGCTTATCATTTGCTGAAGGATGTGCTTGGCCTGGATGCCAAAGAGCTGCACAGCATCTTCGCGGATTGGAACAGCGGAGAGCTCGACAGCTACCTGATCGAGATCACCAAGGATATTTTTGCAGAATATGATGAAGAAACCGGCAAACCGATGGTGGATGTCATTCTGGACGCCGCCGGCCAAAAGGGTACTGGTAAATGGACAAGCCAAAGCTCGCTGGATCTCGGTGTGCCGCTGTCCATGATCACAGAATCCGTATTCTCCCGGTTCTTGTCGGCAATGAAGGAAGAGCGGGTCGCAGCGAGCAAGGTGCTTAGCGGTCCCGTAACCGAGCCCTTCCGGGGCGACAAAGCCGAGTTCATCGAGAACGTGCGCAAGGCACTGTTCGCGAGCAAGATCGTTTCCTATGCCCAAGGCTTCGCACAGCTTCGTGTAGCTTCCGAGGAATACAACTGGGATCTGAAATACGGCAACCTGGCCAAAATCTGGCGCGGCGGCTGCATCATCCGTTCACGTTTCCTGCAGAATATTACCGATGCCTACGAAAACAATCCGGAGCTCAAAAACCTGCTGCTTGATCCGTTCTTCAAGAACATCATGGACACTTACCAGGCCGCATGGCGCCAAGTGGTTTCCGCTGCCGTGGCCCAAGGGGTTCCGGTTCCAGGGTTCTCCAGCGCCCTGGCTTACTACGACAGCTACCGCACAGAACGCCTGCCGGCGAACCTGCTTCAGGCACAGCGCGATTACTTCGGTGCCCACACCTTCAAGCGTGTGGACAAAGAAGGCGTCTTCCATCACAACTGGCTGTCTGAATAAGTTTCAGGCACAAGCAGTTAACAGCGGCCCGAACGGCTCCTTAGCAGACAGCGGGAGCCTTCGGGCCTTGTTTCATCTCAGAAAGTATATATTGGGGTCCCCGCAAAGTACCTGAATCAGCTTCCGTGCAAAGGCCCCGCTTTGTGAGTTTATTTTGACATATCTGAAAAAAATGCTGGGGTTATTGTGCGGATGATTTACCGTTTGTGCAATGTTTTCACCCTGTGTTATGATATGACAAATGTCGCGGTTGGAGGGTCATGATGAATTACGCCAATAAAAATATCATTCTCGTCGGGATGATGGCTACGGGAAAGTCGACAGTAGGCGCTCTGCTGGCGGAGGAACTGGGCTATGAGCTGGTTGATCTGGATGATGTGATTATTCAGAAAGAAGGCCGGAGCATTGCGGAGCTCTTCGCGGAAGGCGGGGAAGAATATTTCCGCAGGATCGAATCGGCAGTACTGAAGGACATGCTGGAGGGAGAGGGCCGGATTATCTCCACAGGCGGCGGTGCCGTGCTGGCTCCGGGCAATGCGGACATCATGCTGCAGAACGGGCTTGTAGTCGCGTTGACCGCTACGGAGGAGGCAATTATCGCCCGTGTCAGCGGGGATCAGAACAGGCCGCTGCTCGCCGGCAATGCACAGGAACGGGTTCTGACGATTCTCGAACAGCGCCGGAACGCTTACCGTTTCGCACATTGCACGGTCGATACAACAGAGCTGAGTGTGGCAGAAGTGACGAAGCATATTTTAATGCGCTACCGCGGTTGAGCTTTTAAGCGTATCTGTGCAGGACCTAGGCCCCAGCGGTTTCATTCCATTCAATCATCCCGCCGCTAAGATTGGATGTCCGGTAGCCGAACTGCTGCAGGTATTCGCAGACACGCTGGCTGCGGGCGCCGGAGCGGCAAATGAAGACGAATTCAGCTTCCTGGGGCAGCTCTTCCGTGTGCTGCGGTATCTCGCCCATAGGAATATGCTTCGCACCGGGAATCATTCCGAAAGCAACCTCGTCGTCTTCACGGACGTCTATCAGGACAAGGTCTTCACCTGACTCCAGACGCTGCCGCAATTCTTGTGCTGTGATTTGGGGAATCTCATTCATGGTTATGACCTCTTTTCGTGTAGAAGAATGATATCATGATAACACAATTGCAGATTACCCTGTCAAACTGAGCAATACATAATCTATTTGAGCCCATAAGGAGAGCTAATATCATGGACGTTATTGTTAGGCCTACACCAACCCTGCAAGGGGAATTCGGAGCCCTGTCTTCCAAAAACTACACTACGCGCTACCTGCTGGTCGCCGCATTGTCGGAAGGAGTCAGCACGATCTACCACCCGGCGCACAGCGAAGACAGCGATGCAATCCGCAGATGTATCGCCGATCTGGGAGCGGTGCTTACAGAAGATGAGGAGAAAATTGTCATTCAAGGCTTTGGCCGCCATCCCCGTGATGTCAAAGAGCTTAACGTGGGCAATGCGGGTGCGGTGCTGCGTTTTCTAATGGCTGTGGCGGCCCTCAGTCCTGAGGTTACCTTTGTGAACACGTATCCGGATTCTTTGGGCAAACGCCCGCATGACGATCTGATTACAGCGCTTGGCCAGCTTGGCGTAGAGGTAGAGCATAATAACGGCAGACTTCCAATAACAATTCACGGCGGCAAACCGGCTGGCGGGCGGATCACGGTATCGGGTGCAGTCAGCTCGCAATATCTTAGTGCACTTCTGTTCCTGACCCCTCTGCTTGAGGAAGACAGTGAAATTATTGTGCTGGATGACCTGAAATCCAAAGTGGTTGTAGGCCAGACACTGGAGGTTCTGGAGCAGGCGGGGATTATTGTTCACGCGGCTGACGACTATATGTCCTTCAAAGTACCGGGCGGCCAGGCCTATGCAGCCAAGTCCTACACGGTGCAGGGCGATTATCCCGGATCGGCAGCTGTGCTCGCAGCGGCGGCGGTAACGAAATCGGATGTCCGGATTCATCGGCTTGCCGAACAGAGCAAACAGGGCGAGCGGGCGATTGTCGATGTGCTGCGCATGATGCAGGTGCCGCTTACCCATGAGAATGGCACAGTGCATGTGCAGGGCAATGGCATCCTGAAGGCTGTGGAATTTGACGGTGATGCGGCAACGGATGCGGTCCTCGCGATGGTGGCTGCCGCAGTCTTTGCCGAAGGCACCTCCCGCTTCTATAATGTTGAGAATCTGAGATACAAGGAATGCGACCGCATTACCGATTATTTGGCTGAGCTGGCCCGGGCCGGAGCAAGCGTTGAGGAGCGCCGGGACGAGATTATTGTACATGGCAAGCCTGAGGGGGTTGAAGGCGGCGTGACGATCAATGCGCATTATGATCACCGGGTAATCATGGCGCTGACCGTAGTCGGCCTGCGGGCCCGCCAGCCGCTGCGGATCAAGGATGCCCATCACGTGGCCAAATCGTACCCGCAATATTTCGACCATTTGCGCCTGCTTGGCGCAGATGTGGAGTGGGTATGACTAAGCCCGGCCGGTTAACCATACACCCGCTCACCCAAGACGATATACAGTCTGTATATGGGCTTTTTGAGGAATCGATCTCAGATGCCTTTGCACAAGAGGGACTTGCCTCTTTGCAGGACGATATCCAAAGTGAAGTTGACAACAAACAACAAATGGCTGCCAGCGCTCTGGACCCTGAGCATTCGGACACCTATTTTCTTGTTGCAAAACTGGACGGAAAAGTTGCTGGTACGATTTCATTTGCCCCCTGCGGTGAGGATATCCGGTCCTGTACGGAACATCAGCTTGATGATGTGGGTGAGCTGGGGAGCTTATACATTTTGCCAAGCTGCCAGGGTCAAGGAATCGGTTCAGCATTGATTAGGGAATTGATGGCCTATCTAAAGAGCCGGGGGATTGAAGAGTTTTGCCTGGACAGCGGCTATAAGCGGGCGCAGCAAAGGTGGCTGCGGAAATTCGGTGAGCCCCACACCGTGGTTAAGGATTATTGGGGACCGGATTCGGTTCACATGGTTTGGTTGTGCAAGGTAAGGGATTACCTAGTATAAGAAGAGCTGCAGCGGAATTCAATACTTGGCAAGACAACGACACTAACAACGATTTGTTAGTGTTTTTTGTCGGGTTAACTTTTTTCGTACCACTGTTGTAAAAAAAAGTTTAGTGTTAGACTGAAGAGTGTTATTCTTTTCACTCGCAGACTGGTGGTACGAAACATGATTAATCTAATTATGGCCATTCAAATATTAAGCTTCTTTTTTATTTTTCAATCTATTTCACGCTATCGCTTTACAATCCGGGAAATCATAATTTGGCTGACAGTGTTTGTATTGATTGGTTTTGTTTCTACATATTTTATCGGCGTATGGGGGGCTGTTACGCTCTTTCTCTGTTTTATTGGCATATCCTACTTCAAAAATCATAAAACCATTACTGCGTTAGGTGTTTTTTACGGAGCATATGCTTTGGTTATGAATTCTTTTTTAGGCTATCTTGCAGCAGATCCGCTTACGCGTTTGGTTGAATTCATCTTTAGACAATCATCAGCAAATATTAACTATCTCCCGTATCTGTTTACAGCTATGGCACCGCCCGTTATCAATGAAATCGGTCTTAGAGCGGTACGCCGCTATGTTCCACAGCTTAACAAGGAAATTCTGCAGGAATCCAGCAGAGTCATTCTTTTTCCGGTGATTGTCCTTTTAATGATTATTATCCTTTCGGTATATCCGATCTTATCCATTGGTAATGCAACTGGTGATTTTAGTTCATTCCATAGAACATTACTGATAGGGATGTGGTTGCTGTTTATCATTGCCTTGCTGTATATGCAATTTCAATACAATCATATTCAAAAAAGAGTAATGGAAAAATCTAAAAGTGAACAATTGGTACAGCTGAAGGATTATGCAGCGCAGCTCGAAAAAATGTATGATGAGCTCAGAGGCTTTCGTCATGACTATGCTAATATCCTGTTGACTCTGGAGGATGGGATTTACCGCGAAGATTGGGAGCAAGTCAAACAAGTGTTTGAACAAACCGTTAAGCCGACGGGGCAACTAATGCGTAAGAATGAGTACAGCTTTGTCAAGCTGCGAAATCTGCATGTATCCGAGGTCAAAAGTATTCTGGCTGCGAAAATAATAATGGCCCAACAAATGAAAATAGATGTTTCGTTAGAAATTGAAGAACCCATTCAGCTGATTCAGATGGGATTGATTTCTTTTACCCGGATTCTCTCCATTTTATTGGATAATGCGATAGAAGCAGCAGCTAAGACGGAAAAAGCGAAGCTTTGGATTGTATTATTGGAAGATCCCGCCACTCAGCGGATTATCATTGAAAACAGCAGCGGAGAGAACTTCAGTTTACGGCGGCTGGGGGAACGCGGATACTCGTCAAAAGGCAAGGGGCGCGGGTTGGGACTATATAATGTGCAGCAGATTTTAAAAGAAAATCAATTTGTATCCCTTGAAACGGAAGCCCGCCCTAGTTTATTTTCTCAAACGCTTATCTTAAGAAAGACTGGGGAACGGAAATGAACATATTTATTTTAGAGGATGACCTGATCCAGCAGCAGCGGTTAGAACGGATCATTCGGACATTGTTGTTAAAACATCAGATCCGTTGCCGGAGTTTATATTCGACCGCAAAACCGGATCATTTATTATCGCAAATTGAAAATGCGGCTGACCACCAGCTGTATTTTCTTGATCTGCAGATCAAACATGAAGAGCATAAAGGGCTAGCTGTCGCTAAGGAAATTAGAAAAAAAGATCCCTACGGCACGATTGTTTTTGTTACCACCCATTCCGAGTTAGCGCCAATAACGTTTACATACCGGGTGGCTGCTTTAGATTTTATTGAAAAGGATTTAGAAGAAGAAGAATTTATTCAAAAAGTCGAAGAGTGCCTGTTCATTGCCGATTCGCGCCGGACGGTTCCGGTAAGTTCCGATAACTTTACATTTGAGAATAAATACACCAGCTTTCAAATACCTTTTTCTGACATCCTTTATTTCGAAACTTCAGAAATTGCCCATAAAATAAGGTTAATTACTAAAACTAAAGTTCTTGATTTTTATGCTGAATTAAATGAAATTGCCGGTTATGATGACCGCCTTTTCCGCTGCCACCGGGCATTTGTAGTCAACTTATTTAATATTAGATCCGTTGATAAGAAGAACAAGCTTGTCTTGTTTGACCACGATGTAAGCTGTTCGGTCTCAAGAAGACTACAAAAGGAAACCATTGAAAGGATGGAAGCTTTAAGGCAGAAAGAGTTCCTTCATTAAGTGTTTTTTAAGGATTCATAAAAAATTCATAAGAAGTGCTGGAAGCTGTTTCTTAAATGGCCGCCAGCGCTTCTTTTTCTTTTATAAGAGTACCGTTTATGAAGGTTAAGGGACGGTTGATGATATGCCCCTCTTGAATCGAAGGCAATAGCCTTATGCTGTAAACGTAGCAGGAAGATAGACCACACTGCATAAGGAGCGAGAAATAATGGAAGCAATGATCCAGATCAATCAATTATCAAAATCTTATCAAAAGAACGAAATCGTCTCAAAGGTAACCATGCGTATTAAAAAGGGTGAAATCTACGGATTCTTAGGCCCAAACGGTGCAGGGAAAACAACCATTATGAAAATGATCCTTAATTTGGTGAAGCCAACCTCAGGTGAGATTATTGTTCTGAATCAGCCTGTATCCAAAACGTCTTTTCAATACTTGGAGCATATCGGAAGCATCATTGAATATCCCGTTTTTTATGAACGCCTGACAGCTGCCGAGAATTTAAGATATCATTGTGATTACGCCCGTTTCCAGGGCAAGGCTCGAATCCATGAAGTGTTGGAGACAGTCGGCTTAACAGGGGTGGAAGATAAAAAAGTGAATGAGTTTTCCCTTGGGATGAAACAGCGCCTGGGAATTGCCAGAGCCATTCTTACCCAGCCGGCAAATATTGATTTTAGATGAGCCGATTAATGGTCTGGACCCGGTGGGAATCAAGGATATCCGGATGCTTTTATTGAAGCTGAAGAAGGAGTACGGGATGACCATTTTAGTCTCCAGTCATATTGTTTCTGAGATTGAATCCATTGCGGATACGATTGGAATTATTAATCAGGGGCAACTAATCAGGGAAGTTAAGATGACTGAAATCAGAAAAGAAAATGTTGAATACCTGGAAATAAAAGTGGCAAACAGCAAGCAGGCGGCACTTGTGCTGGAAGAAAAATTAAACCTGCATAACTTTGAAGCGGTTGATACAGAAACGATCCGGGTCTATCAGCATGAGGTGTCGCAATCGGTCATTAATAAAGAGCTGGTGCTAAATGATATCGTTGTAAACAGCATTGAAACACAGCAAAGCAACTTGGAAGAGTATTTCCTGAATCTCATTCATGGGGGCAGACAACATGCTTAGACTGATGAAAATTGAATGGCAGAGAAATCAGCTGGCGGGATACCTTATTAAGGCTCTGGTTTGTACGGTTATTATTTTTGGAATGGTGGCAGGCATGGCTTTGATGTCAAATGCACAGAGTGAACCTATGTTTGCGGATTTTACAGCCTTTATGTCACTGGCCAATATCTTTGTCCGCATTACCTTTGTCGTTTTTTCGGGCATTATTATTTCCAGGTTAGTGATTGAAGAATATAAGAATAAAACCATTCAGTTGTTATTTTCATATCCCTTACCGCGTAAAAAACTGATTCAAGCAAAGCTACTGCTTGTTCTTGGTTTCTGTTTCTCAAGTGTCGTGATTTCTACAGTATTCATTGAGATTGTGACCGTCATGTTAAATCCGAACGTTCATTTTTTCGAAACACCGGTGTCGTGGGGGGAATTGCTGGCGGCTGTTCCAGCTGTCTTGATCGCTTCAGCGATGACCGCAGGCTTAAGTCTTATCCCTTTATTTTTCGGTATGCGTAAAAAATCTACTGCCACAACAATAACTAGTTCAGTAATCATAGGAACACTGCTAAATGCTACGGTTTCAGATGGAAGCTGTTCTGTATCTATGTTTCAATTGATCGGGGTGCCTATCGTGTTCTGTGTGTTAGGTTTGACCGTAGCTTATCTATCGTACCGGAATATCGACCGGAAGGATGTTGCATAAGTTATGAAGACAAATAGATGGAACTGGATAATGGCAGCCGTTGTCTTGGCAGGAATCCTTGGGATTGCTTCGCAAGTGGGATCAAGAAAGCTGGAGATATCGGAACATTTCCCGCCGGAAGCCATTCAGAGCATAGACATCATCAATGATTCGTGGGATCTTGAAGTGGAAGAATCAGCAGACAATCAAATTCATGTAGACATCACGGGCAGGCAGAAGGATAAGAAGAAGACTCCTGTTGCAGTGACACGTAGAGCTAATCGGCTCATTATTCAACAAGATAAACTAATTGGCGGTGCCTTCTCAGCGTTTACTTTTCAGAAAGAGGGAACCATTAGGTTGTCCATCCCCAAAAATACAGTAGAACAAGTGTCAGTGGTCAACCATCAAGGAGATCTGAATTTCCGGGCGTTAGCAACCCATGATTTAATCGTTCAAAATCAAGCAGGCAACGTAAAATTTAATCAAACTGAAGCGGATTCCGCGAACTTTAATCTAATTGAAGGCGACCTGTCTGTAAACAACAGCTCATTCGGCAGAATGGACGTAGCCGCCAAAGAGAATGATCTTTATTTTAAAAACGTAACCAGTTCAGTAATGAATGTGTTTTCTAAAAGTGGTGAAATCGTCCTGCATGGGATGGAGGAGAAAGGTGAAAAAAGAATTGAAACCATAACTGGAGATATTCAGATTGTATATAAAACAGCACCATCCAGCTTAAAAGTGGCCGTGGAAAATACAAAAGGAGATTCAACCGTTCATTTAGCAAATCTCATAACCACGAAGGATACAGATGAGGATGTAAATGGAACCGTTGGCGCCGGTGGGAATTCTCTGTATGCCAAAAGCTATTCAGGAAGCATCGATGTTAAATAAAGACATAAATTTGGAACTTTTCGCGCTGCGCTGTATGATGTATTTGTAAGTAACTATGTGCTGTATGGTAGAGTGTCCATGTCCCTATGGGCACCATTGGCACTATAAATGGAAAGGGGAAATACACATGAGCTTTGAGAACCCGAGCCGGGAGCAGATTGGTGAAATTCTTGCTGCTGCAGGCAATATAGCTGTAGTCGGACTTTCCGACAAAACGGACCGCACCTCTTATATGGTGGCAGGCGCCATGCAGAGCCGCGGTTATCGTATTATTCCGGTCAACCCCTCTGTAGACGGTGAGATTCTGGGCGAGAAATGTTATCATACGCTGGCAGAAATCCCTGAACCAGTGGACATTGTGAATGTCTTCCGCCGCAGTGAATACTGCGCAGACGTCGCCCGGGAAGCCGCTGACATCGGCGCGCGCGTGCTCTGGCTCCAGCAGGGCATCGTCAGCCAGGAGGCTGCCGACATCGCCGCTGAGCACGGGATGACCGCAATTATGGACCGCTGCATCAAGGTCGAGGAAGCAATCACCATGAAGGGCCGCAGCCGGGCGTAAGGGCTTAGCGGGGAACGCGTCGGCGAAGGGCCGAGCCGCCGGAACCCTGAACCCCGCCCCCCACCGCTTGTTCCCCATGTAGTGGCGCGGAACTTACGGCTGTAGGCATGGCCGGGCGATTTTCGCCGGATCAGTAGATTTTACCGGACGGCGTTGTTATACTTAGAAGCAGACGAAGAACGTCCTATACCCGAATTGTACTCGGGTAGGGGCGTTCTTTTTTATTTTGCCGGGGAGGGAATGAACATGGAGTTTGAGGAAGCGCACAGCATTTTCATCGAGCATCATAGCAGCGAACGGACAGGTGAGCGGAGAGGAAGGCTGCTGAGGGGACACAATTACGCCGAGAGGCTATTTTTGCAAAATGTGTGGTGGCCGCTGTTTGAGTCGCTGGAGCATTTGCATCCGGAATACGAAGTATTAGATTGGAACAGGAAGTCACAATTCTTGGATTTTGCATTCCTGCCCACGAGCGGCGGCCGTTTTGGGATCGAATGTGACGGCTTCCAGAGCCATATAAAGGACATGGACCGTGAGAAATTCAGCTATGCCCTGAACCGCGATACCTTTTTGACAGGAATGGGGTGGAAGATGCTTCACTTTTCCTTTGATGATATTCAGCAGCGCCCTGAGGTATGCCGGATGCTTCTGCAGCTTGCACTCGCACCATATTTAGCCAGAAAGACTGCGGTGAAGGATATCTTGTCCAAGGAAAAAGAAGTGCTCCGTCTGGCTTGGCAACTGGGGAAGCCCATCCGCCCGAAGGATGTATCCGGTCATTTTCTAATTAATTTTCGGACGGCGCGCAGGCTGCTGCAATCGCTGAGTGCAAAGGGGCTGCTGGAGCCGATAGCAGGTGGCCGGGGTGTTCGGTATTATGAAGTGAAGCCTATACCCGCTGATCAAGTGTGGTAATGGAGTCTTAGAAATCATGAGGCATTAACGCTAACCACAGCTCCATCGTATTTTGATTGCATTTTGTGCAATTGAATTTACTAATTATCCACTAAAAAGTGATTCTATTGCACTTTGTGCAGCAGAATTTAGAAATATTCCTCATTTTGAGCTGTTTTCGAACAATCTAATGTATGAAGTGCAACAGAATGCTAATTTGAGCAACTAGCCCCCTAATCTGTTGCACAAAATACATTAGAATGGATTCGGACAGCAAAGCGCCTTGGCCCCAGCTAAGCTTCGTCAAAGCTCCGTCAAAGCCCCGTCAAAGCTCCGCCAAAGTTTGATCAAGCTTGATCAAAGCTCGAAACAAGTCTCCAACAAATCTCGATCCATGCTCCAGCTAAGTGCGCATTGTGTATCTAACTAGAATGAACCCAGTTTCCAAACTATCTACCGCTGGCGAGAATAACTGATGACCTATCGGCACTAAATTCAGTAATATTACTCGGGATCATATAGCTATGCATGCCATAAACTAACTAAGCAGCATTCATCCACCAACTCAGGCCTTCAACATAAAATTCCTCACTTGCAAGGTAATATTGCGGTCAGAATCTTTTGACAAAACCTGCTGCAGCGCTTACCATTCAATATAGAAAGAAAGGAGAGGGTCACCTTGAATTGGCTCGGATCTTTGCAGCAGTTGGGCAGAGCCATTATGCTTCCTACCATGGTGCTGCCGGCGGCGGCTATTTTGCTGAGTCTGGGCAGTTTGCCGTGGTCTGCATGGGGACTTTCTTCGGTATCCGAAGTGACTACTTACGCGGGGCAAGGGATTTTTTATTTCATGCCTTATTTGTTTGCGGTCGGTGTGGCGTGGGGGTTGTCCAATCAGGCCGGACCGGCGGGAATGGCGGCGCTCGCGGGGATGTTTACTTATGACCGGATAGTTTCCAACATGGGAGACGGGGCGGTACAGCCTGCAACACTAATCGGAATTATCCTCGGAATTGTCGCCGGTGTGGCGCATAACCGGTTCAAAAATATCAAGCTGCCGGAGGCGATCCAGTTTTTTGGAGGGTCGCGTTTTGTATTGCTGTTCATGGGTCTGTTCTCTGCCTTGTTCGCCTGGGTGATGCTTGGACTGTCGCCTGTGCTGCAGCATGGACTCGACATCCTGTTCCGTGATATACAGGCAACTGGCGGATATGGCGTATTTGTGTACGGAGTGTTATACAGAGTACTGACGGCGTTTGGCCTGCACCATATTCTCAATAATGTGTTCTGGTTTCAGCTGGGAACCTTTACGACACCTGACGGCAGTGCAGTCGTGCAGGGGGATTTGCCGCGTTTTTTTGCCGGAGACCCTACAGCGGGCATCTTTATGGCTGGTCTGTTTCCGATTATGATGTTCGCGCTGCCGGCGATTGCGTTTGCCATTATTCAGGAAGCGCGCGAGGATTTGAAGCCGAAGATCAAGAAGACGTTTTTGCGCGCCGCCATGGTCTGCTTCCTGACTGGTGTCTCGGAGCAGATTGAGTTTGCTTTTCTGTTCGCTTCGCCGTATTTGTTCGCGCTGCATGTGGTCATGTCCGGTCTGGCGATGGTGCTGACCTATGCGCTGGGCATCCATCACGGCTTCTCCTACTCGGCGGGGGCGATTGACTTTTTCCTCAATATGCATCTGTCGCAGCGGGCTTGGCTGCTGATTCCAATCGGCATCGGCTATGGCATTGTTTATTATAATGTGTTCCGCTGGGCGATCCGCCGCTTCCAGATTCCAACACCGGGACGCGAGGAAGGCTCGGAGCTGGGCGACTGGGCAGGCAATATTCCTTATCAGGCTCCGCTGATCCTGGAAGCGCTGGGCGGGAAGGAAAACATCGTGCAGGTACAGGCCTGCATCACACGGCTGAGATTAACAGTGCACAATGACCGGTATATCGACACCGGGGCACTGAAGGGACTTGGCTCTGCCGGCATCATTAAGCTGGGCGGGGGGAATGTCCAGGTCGTGTTCGGGACATATTCCGAGCTGATCCGGGAGGAGATCAACAAGCTGCTGCTCCGCGATCTGCCACAGGTGCTGTTCAGTTCGCCGATTCAGGGCCGGATGATGCCGATTGAAGAAGTGCCGGACCATATTTTTGCCGCGAAGCTGGTGGGCGACGGGGTAGCATTTTTCCCGGAAAAGGGAGAGCTCGTCTCGCCGGTCTTCGGCAAGGTCATGCACGTATACCCTACAATGCACGCAGTGGGCATTTCTACGCCGGAGGGGCTGGAGGTGCTTATGCATATCGGGATCGATACTTCACAGCTTAAAGGGCCGTTTGAGGCGCTTGTGCAGGAAGGGGACAGTGTGGAGCCGGGGCAGCTACTGGTGAGATTTGATCTGACCTATTTGCGTGATCATGCACCTTCACTGGCGACACCAATGGTGATTACGAACCCGGACCGTGTGAAATCCTGGAGCTATGCTCCATTCAAAAATGTTAAAAAGGGGCAGTCCTCTGTGATGTCCGTGGTCTTACATGAAAGCAATGTTGGAGGGGTTGAAGCATGATACAAGGCATAGGCGCAGCAGCAGGTGTAGCCATCGGGAAGGCCTTTGTCTTGCCGAACTGGGAATGGAGCCTGCCGGATACACAAGTGAACCCGGTGGATCTGGCCAAGGAGTTCGAGCGTTTATACGAAGGGATCCGCACCTCAAAGGATGAGATTGAATTTATCAAAAGAGAATTCCGTGAGGTGGTCGGGCCGGAGGAATCGAGCATCTTTGACGCCCATCTGGCGATTCTGGATGATCCGGTGTTCATGAGTGAAATCCGCGGCATTATCGAGCGGCAATATAAAGCGGCAGAGGTGGCGGTCAAAGAGGCCATCGATCATTTTGTCGCAATGTTCGACCTGCTGGACGATGAATATATGAAGGAGCGGGCGGTGGATATCAAGGATGTCGGCAACCGTCTGCTGAAGCATCTTCTGGGTGCGCCGGAGGTTACACTGCCCTCTGATACGCAGCCTTATATTCTTGTGGCCAAAGAGCTGTCGCCTTCACAGCTGGCCCACTTGAATCCAACCTATGTGCTCGGCATCGTAACCATGATGGGCGGCAAAACCTCCCATTCCTCGATCATGGCCCGGGCGCTGGGGATACCGCTGGTAGCAGGACTGGAGAACAAAATCCTGACACCGATTCAGACTGGGGACCTGCTGGTGATGGATGGAGAAACCGGGGTGATTCAGCTCTATCCGGATGAACTGACGCTGAAAGAGTATACCTCCAGACGGGCGAAGCAGCAGCGCAAAAAAGAGCAGCTGGAGCTCCTCGCCACAGTGGATGCTGTAACCAAGGACGGCGTGCAGCTGCGGCTGGCCGGCAATATCAGTTCCGTGAAGGAGCTGGACATGGCGCTCAAGTACGGGGCTCAAGGCGTCGGGCTGTTCCGGACCGAATTCTTGTACATGGACCGCAGTTCATTCCCGACGGAAGAGGAGCAGTTCGAGGTCTATAAGCTGGTAGCGGAAAAAGTAGGGAACGAAACCGTCGTCATCCGCACGCTGGATATCGGGGGAGACAAGCATTTGGATTATTTCCAGCTTCCTGAAGAGCAGAATCCCTTCCTTGGCTACCGGGCGATCCGCATCAGTCTAGACCGAAAAGACATGTTCAAAACCCAGATGACCGCGATCCTGCGGGCCAGCCATTACGGAAATATAAAAATGATGTTCCCGATGATCTCTTCCGTAGAGGAAGTGCAGGCTGCCAAAGCAGTGCTGAACGAGGTCAAGGAAGAACTCGACCAGCAGGGGATTCCGTACAACCGGAATATTCCTGTAGGGATTATGATCGAGGTTCCGGCAGCGGTAATGATTGCGGATCTGCTCGCGGAGGAGGTTGACTTTTTCAGCATCGGTACTAACGATCTGGTCCAGTATGTGCTGGCAGTTGACCGTATGAATGAACAGATTGCGCATATGTATCATCCCTACCATCCGGGAGTGCTGCGGATGATCCGGATGACCGTGGATGCGGCACGGCGTGTGGGCATCGATATCAGTGTATGCGGGGAGATGGCGGCTGATGAGCGGTCCCTGCCGCTCTGGCTGGAGATGGGCATCAGTGACCTCAGCATGTCGCCGCAGGCGCTCTTGAAGGTGAAGCACCGCGCACTGAACACGCTGGCTTCCGAAGCCAGTGAAACGGCCAAGTCCTGTTTCCGGCACCGGACGAGTACGGAGACGGAAGAAATACTGACGGCTTTTGCACGGCGGAGCGGGATTCCGCTTGGAACAGGTGCAGAGGTGAAGGGCAAAAGCTCGTAAACTGGCCCGGACAGCCCGAAACAACTGGCCCCTTTACTGAGCAGGGAATTGCAGAAGGAATTAGAAATTGTCTGATCCGCTCCAATAACGGACAACCTGTCCGCATCCCTGGCGGATGGATCGTGAAGTGAGCAAGCTTCACAGGGAAGGCCCCACTTAGTGGGGCTATTTTTGCTGTCTCCCCCAAAAAAAGTAAAACCGTTTCCCGCCCAATGGAGTCAGTATACATAGAAGTTCAATAAAGAACGAGGAGGGGGAGAAGTCAGAGAATGGAGAAGCTTTTGGAAGGGGAATGGGCACATACTGCGGATGGAGAAGAGCAGCTGTTTATCCGGCAGGTCTCTGAGCAGAAAAAAATCCTATACGGGATAGCGTACAGTTACCTGAGAAACGAACCGGATGCGCTTGAAGTGCTGCAGGAAGCTACATACCGGGCATGGTCCAAACGAAAAAGCCTGAAGGACACCGGCCGGTTTGCCCCCTGGATGACCCGCATTCTGGTCAACTGCTGCAAGGATGAGCTGAAGCGCAGGAAGCGGCTTGCGCCGGGCCGTGCGGACAGCTGCAGCAGCAGCGGGATCATGGAGATGACCAGTGACCGCAAGCTGGATATGGAGCAGGCATTGGATGGGGTGAAGCTGAAATACCGCCAGGTGCTGGTGCTGAAGTATTACCGGGATATGACGCTTCCTGAAATCGCCGAGGTGCTGGACCGGCCGGAGGGGACGGTCAAAACCTGGCTGAACAAGGGACTGAAGCAGCTGCGCCACAAAATGAAGCTGAGAGGGGGGCTGGAGTATGATGCAGAGTGAAGAGAGACTGCTGAAGGAGTACTTCAACGAAGTGTCGCGGGAGGCTTCGGAGGTGTCTGAGTTCAAATTGGCAGTGGCCATCCGGAACGGAGTATACGATACAAAACACCGCCGGAAACACACAGGCATACACTTTACTATAGGAGGACTTGCTGTTCTGGCTATCGTGTTGTTGTTTGCATTTCCCCGGTTCGCCGATCATATGGAGCTGCGCAGTAAGGATGCCCAAGCTACGCTTAGCTCAGCGCATGATTGGGGCGAATTTGAGGTGTTCCGTACAGCTGTCGGCAGCAATTTAACGGTCACCTCGGCACTGGATGCAGGCTTGATACAGCGGGTGAACAGCACTTCGGTGGAGCAAAACGGGTTTGTGCTGACTGTAAATGGTATCGCAGCTGATCAGAAAGGGATTATAGTCTTGTATACTCTACAGAACAATACGATGGAGAATTCGCAAAATTTTAGAGTATCCTTGATTAATGAAAAGAATAAATTGGCAGGCTGGAATGTACCAGGGATTGTTCAAAATGCCAAGCGGGGTATAACGCGCGGATACGAGCAGATTTTGTGGGATGACGAATATACGAAATTGCCAGAGCAATTGTTTGTGAACACAGAGATTTTCAGAGAAGGCGAATCCAATAATCTGTATGTCAAGTCTGAGCAGGCAGTGGCCAGTCTATCTGTGCCGATCGTGCCCGATAAAGCGTCTTTAGCTAAAACCGGAAACACGCTCCAGATTAATAAAAGTCTGGTCATAGCAGGCCAGAGCATTGAAATAAAGACGGCTTATATCGCTGCAACCGGCATCTACCTGGAAACAGGGCAGGATGAGCACAACACCAAGGAAATCTTCGGGTTGATCTCGCCACGGCTGATGTTAGGCAGCGGCAATGACTTTACAGGGCTTTATTCCAAACGCAGTTATGGTCTGGTCGGCAGGCAGATAATATTATTTGATAACGACAATACCTCCAATGAGCCGCTGGAGCTTAAAATTGACGGAATCCAAGCAATTGACAAGGACGCAACAGAGCTCATCATTGATACCGGCAAGCAGCAGATTATCAAAAGTCCCGATGACCGTCTCAAGGTGTCCATAAGTACAACCGGCAGGGGCAAGCGCACAATGCTTTTAGAGCTTTATCCACCTGTTCAAAAGGTTAGTGCATCCTACGACGTAAATATGATTTTGGATGAGCGGTTTACAGATGGCAAGGGGATAGCGCACACAATTAATTATGATGACATCAGCCTGTATTCGCACAAAGTGGATATAACTCAGGAAAACAGTCCTACCCTATATTATATTAATCTAGGCAGTCAAACTTTGCCTCAGCCGCTAACCTTTAAGATCAACAGCTACTCAAATCCGATCAAGGAAAACGTTTCCCTCTTCATCCGCAAATAGCGTAGGAGCACAGAATACCGTTGGCGCACGCCATAACATTGGAACACAAAAAGCCCTGCCCTTCGTACAGTAGAAAGGGCAGGGCTTTTATATACTGTGATTCCGCTTATTCTCCGGACTACTCTCCCGCCAACGCATCGCAGAAAGCTTTGCCATAAGGCGGCAGATCCGGCGGACGGCGGGCGGAGATGATATGTCCATCGGTTACGACAGCCTCATCCTTCCAGACCGCCCCGGCATTCTCCATATCATCACGGATACCTGGGGTGGAGGTAACCGTGACTCCATTCAATATTTTTGCAGAGATCAGCACCCAGCCGGCATGGCAGATTTGCCCAATCGGCTTCTTCGCCGCGTTAAAATCCTGTACAAGCTTCAGCACCGCGCTATAACGGCGGATTTTATCGGGAGCCCAGCCGCCCGGAACGAGTATGCCGTCATAATCGGCGGCGTCCAGCTCATCCCAGGAATACTCAGCTTTAGCCGGAACCCCGTATTTGCCCACATAGGTTTTATCTTTTTCCAGCCCGGCCAGATGGACCTCGGCCCCTTCCTCTCTGACGCGGTACACCGGATACCACAGCTCTAAATCCTCGAATTCGTCGTCTACCAATGCTATAACCTTTTTGCCGGTTAGTCTCATGTTCTGCAGCTCCCTTCAAGAATCTAGCCTTCAGTATATTCTAGCAAATTTGAAATATGAAGTCATCCGGCGGATTGAAATCCTTAGTTGAATTACCAAATAAATCATTTTATGCAAATCGGCAGGGATTGAGGGGAAGCAGGTCGAATATAGGGGTTGAACAGGTGAGTTTCGTGTTTTTATGGATGATGCAGTTCAGGGATTTTACAAATTAAATCTGAGGTGTGGGAGATGTACAAAGATTATTTATTAAAGACGTCTTGCAGCTGCGGCGGCATCATGACCATACATATGCATACGTTAATCTACAGTGCAAAGATAAAAATTACGCATGTCCCTGTCTATACCTGCGGGGAGTGTGGACGCTATGAGCCTCTGTCATGCATTAAAAGCGATCTGGGCAAGCTGATTCACGAACTTGGAGAAACGCCGTCCGAGCGGCATATTTCGTTTGCTGACAGAAATGAATGGGCCAGTGTCCTCAAGGAAACCTTTGCTAAGGGGTTGTATGCCGGGAGGATGGCCGAGTTGGAGGAAACAATCCGGGGTGCGATACAGGGGCGGATTGACCTGCTGCTGGATGTATACCGGTTGGCAGTGGATCTAAACGACCATAAATGGATGGATGAAACTGGAACCAGACTGTCGCAATTGACAGTTCAGCCGGCGGAAAGCGCAAAATAAAGGCGAAATAAAGCGGATACTGAAATTTTTTCTGCAAAATTAATGAAAATCTTTCACGAATGTTGGATTTTTCACGCGCTTTTTGATACGATAGAAGCAGGTTAGACAAACCTATGAATCCGGCATGTTCAGGCTGGAAATCATTAGGAGGACAATGGAGCAGCAGGAGCGTATTTTCCCGCATCACGATAGCGTTCTCAGCCCTTGAAAGAAATTTTGAAAGGAAAATGAAGCGTTATCATTGCACAATTGTACAAAGTGTCGTATCATAATTTTAATTAGTCGAACGATAAAATTTATCGCAATGGAGAGAGTAATTTGACGGTAACCATTTACGATGTAGCTCGAGAAGCAGGCGTATCTATGGCTACGGTATCACGGGTTGTGAACAATAACCCGAACGTGAAACCGCAGACCCGGAAGAAAGTTTTTGAAGCGATTGAACGTTTGGGCTATCGTCCAAACGCCGTGGCGAGAGGTCTCGCCAGCAAGAAAACAACAACCGTTGGGGTTGTTATCCCCGATATCTCGAACTCGATTTTTGCAGAAATTGCGCGCGGGATCGAAGATATTGCCAACATGTACCATTATAACATTATTTTGTGTAACGCGGATAAGCGCAAAGAGAAGGAAATACGTGTCATTAACACGCTTTTGGAGAAGCAGGTGGACGGGCTGCTGTTCATGGGTGGAACCGTAACAGAAGAGCACATTCAAGCCTTCCAAACGTCTGCAGTTCCAATTGTACTCTGCGCAACGCGTGATGAGAATGGAACCTACCCGTCTGTGGATATCGATCATGAGACGGCGGCGTTCGATGCCGTGAACACACTTATCCGCCACGGACACCGCGAAATTGCCATGATCAGCGGAACGCTGCAGGACCCTGCCAATGGCTATGCCCGTTTCCAGGGGTACAAGAAAGCTCTGGAAGCAGCAGGCATTGAGTATCAGGAGGATTTGGTCCGCATCGGGAACTATCGTTACGAATCCGGTGTCGAAGCCATGAAGTACTTCCTGGGGCTGAAGAAGAAGCCGACAGCTGTATTTGCGGCAACCGATGAAATGGCGATTGGCGCCATTCACAGTATTCAGGATGAAGGCCTGAAGGTTCCGGATGACTTCTCGATCATCAGTGTCGACAACATCCGCATGGCCTCTATGGTCCGTCCTTTGCTGACAACTGTAGCGCAGCCCATGTACGATCTTGGCGCGGTAGCAATGAGACTCCTGACGAAGCTGATGAAGAAGGAAACGGTTGAGAATCCGCGCGTCATTTTGCCTCATGAGACGATCCTCCGTTTGTCTGTGAATCATGTGAACAAATAAGTATCTGTAAGGAACATAAGTGCGTAGAAAGCTCCTATTGGAGCTTTTTATGTTTTATAGAGATGTATTTTACTTAAACGCAGGAGGGGACATATGAGTGAAATCATAGGTTTGATTGGAGCGATGGACGAGGAGATCAAGCTGCTGCTGGAGAGCATGGAAGATAAGGTGAGCACAGTCAAGGCAGGCGTTGCCTATTATTCAGGCACTATATTCGGCAAAAGGGTGGTTCTCTGCAAATCGGGAGTTGGCAAGGTCAATGCTGCGGTGACGACACAAATTCTGCTTGATGCTTTCGGAGCGGATCGTGTGCTGTTCACTGGTGTTGCCGGGGCGGTGCATCCGGAGCTAGGTATTGGGGATATCGTCATTTCATCCCACTGCATCCAGCATGATATGGACGTCACCGCTCTAGGCTACCCGCGGGGTGTGATTCCGTATCAGGAGGTGTCCTCTTTTCCAGCAGATCCAGCCCTTGTGCAGCTAGCCGAAGAAGCCTGCCGGACGCTGAAACAGAAGTCAATTACAGGAGTTGTGCTGTCTGGAGATCAATTTATTGCCAGTGCAGCCGTTGTAGCTGAGCTTCGGGAGCAGCTGGATGGAGCCTGCGCGGAAATGGAAGGGGCGGCCGTCGCACAGGTCTGCTATATGAATGGGATCCCTTTTGTGATTATCCGCTCCATGTCGGACAAAGCAGACGGATCGGCATATGTGAACTACCGCGAATTTACGGTTACGGCCTCGGAACGCTCCCATGCGATTCTCGAATACATGCTGAAAGCGATGTAAGGAATCTCTTCCGGCCGATAGAATGCCCCCTAGTACATGAAACGCTGCCTGAAACGCACCCTGTCAAAGGTTTCCTGTGAGGACATCGGGACTTCCCGCCCGATGCGTACCATCAGGCAGTTGGCTGGATGGGAGCAAATCTCCGGGTCATCTGTGGCATACCACACCATGTCTACCGTCTGCATCAGCTTCTCCATCATCTGACGGTAGGCCCATACATCCAGCCCGCTGCCTTTCAGGTCCCAATGCCAGTAATATTCGGTTGTGAACACGATGCAGTTCTCCAGCTGTTCCTGCTCAAAAGCGCTGCTAATCAGCAGCTTCGCAAGCCCCATTCCCCTGAAGCCATCCGCGACTTCCACAGCACCCAGCTCTATCAGATCCTCCATTCCCCCCTGAGACCATAACTCCAGTTCATCCGGATAGTGAAAAGTAACATAGCCTGCGATCATTTGGTCAACAACAGCGGCAATTACACGCCCTTCCGGCAGTCCGGCAATCTCTATAAGCGCTTCCAGCTGTTCTTGCGGTTTACGGAAGGCGTCCAGATCAGGGTGCATCTGCAGCCTTTGCAGCGCGTCTGGAGACAAAGGTCCGCTAACGGTAATTGTACTTTCGTGATGTGGAAGTGTATGGGATACAGGGATTTTGCGGTGCTCCATAGCTAGGCTCCCTTCAATTCACTATATTCTAGAATGTAACCGCTTCCTGTGATATACTAAGTCCGACATAAAATTTTCACATTTGATCCATTGACAGCATTGCTTAAGAGAAGAGTCTCACCCTTAAAGCTTAAATCAAACAAGTGAGGGAGGCAAGAGTAATGGGGCAAGTTCACAGCGAAATTTTACCGGGCCGTGTAAAGCAGGCCAACATGGCTGATTATTCCCGGGCAGTCAGCGAATTCCGGTGGGAGGATGTAGAGAAAAGCTTCTCCTGGTATGAGAGCGGCAAGGTGAATATGGCCCATGAAGCCATTGACCGGCATGTGCTTGAAGGCCGTGGAGCAGCCACCGCTTTGATCTACAGTGATTCCGCGAGGGAAGAAATGTACACGTTCTCAGATTTGCGGGAGCAGTCGAACCGTTTCGGAAATGTGCTGCGCCAGCATGGCATCGGGCGGGGTGACCGGGTGTTTATTTTTATGCCGCGCCGGCCGGAGCTCTATTTCAGTCTGCTGGGAGTTCTCAAGGTGGGAGCGGTAGCGGGACCGCTGTTTGAGGCTTTTATGGAAACGGCTGTGAAGGACCGGCTGGAGGACAGCGGTGCAGTGGCACTCATTACCACACCTGAGCTGCTGCAGCGGGTCAAACGAGCCGAGCTGCCGGAGCTTAAGCATGTGTTTGTAGTAGGCGGCTTGACGGACGGCGGGCAAAGGCTTGTCAGTTACGAAGAAGCGATGGCTGCGGCCTCTGCAGAGCTTGAACCGGAGTGGCTGAGTCTGGAGGACGGGCTGATTATGCATTATACCTCCGGCTCAACCGGCAAGCCCAAAGGGGTATATCATGTGCAAAGAGCCATGATCCAGCATTATTATACAGGCAAAATTGTACTGGATTTGCGCCCTGACGATGTCTATTGGTGCACGGCCGATCCCGGTTGGGTTACCGGAACATCCTATGGGATTTTTGCGCCTTGGCTGAACGGGGTGACCAATGTTGTAAGAGGCGGCCGCTTCAGCCCGCAGGACTGGTATAAGACCATTGAGCGGTTTGGGGTCACGGTATGGTACAGCGCACCTACCGCGTTCCGTATGCTGATGGGAGCGGGGGAGGCCAGCCTGAAGGACATCGATCTCAGCAGTCTGCGGCATGTTCTGTCAGTAGGAGAGCCGCTCAATCCCGAAGTTGTGCGCTGGGGCGATAAATTTTATCAGCAGCGTATTCATGATACCTGGTGGATGACGGAAACAGGAGCCCAACTGATCTGCAATTATCCGGGGATGGATATTAAGCCCGGCTCCATGGGGCGCCCGCTGCCCGGCATCGAAGCTGCTATTCTGGATGACCGGGGCAATCTGCTGCCGCCTTATGCAATGGGCAATCTGGCGATTAGAACGCCTTGGCCCTCCATGATGGGGAAGATATGGAACAACCAAGCGAAATACGAGGAGTATTTCCGTATTCCCGGCTGGTACATCTCCGGTGATTCCGCATATATGGATGAAGACGGCTACTTCTGGTTCCAGGGCCGGATCGATGATGTCATCAATTCCTCCGGCGAACGGATTGGCCCGTTCGAGGTGGAGAGCAAGCTGGTAGAGCATCCTGCGGTTGCTGAAGCCGGGGTGATCGGCAAACCGGATGTGATGCGGGGAGAGATTATTAAAGCGTTCATTTCCCTGCGGGATGGATATATTCCTACGGCAGAGCTGAAGGAGGAAATCGCGGCCTTTGTCAAAGCAGGTTTGTCCGCCCATGCAGCACCACGTGAAATTGAATTCAGGGAGAAGCTGCCCAAGACCCGTTCCGGTAAAATCATGCGCCGCGTGCTGAAGGCCTGGGAGCTTCATCTTCCTGCGGGGGATTTGTCTACAATCGAGGATTAATATAGACTTTGTGCAGTATGAAAAACACCGCTCCCGGCATTGATCCGGGAACGGTGTTTTTGTGCTGTGCAGGTCTGACGGTTTCCCTTAGACCTGAATTTAAGGTGCTGCAGTTTCCGCTCCCGTATTTCCGGAGCCGGCATTTCCGCCAGCAGCATTGCTGCCGCCTGCAGTATTACTGCCGCCTGCGGCATTCGTGCCTCCACCGGCTGGGACATCGGATGATCCCGGCGGCTCAATAATGACCATGCCGGGATCTTCGGTGCTGCCTGGCTGCGCTCCCGGGTCTGGTGTAGCTTCTGTACCAGGAGACTCTTCCGGCGGCGGCGTAGTCTCCGGTGTCGGAGTGACTGCTCCGGCTACACTGCCCGAAGATGTCTCATGACCGGCTACATCCACCGCAGCCACATAGAAGGAGGCATTGGCACTGGACGGAGTGCCGGGGGTGAAAGTGGTTCCTTCGCCGACGGATAGAATAGCCTGCTTCTTGTACGCTCCTCCGTTAAGTGAACGGTACAGGCGGTAGCCGACCACATCCGGCGAACCGCTTGGGTTAAAGGTGATAACGGCTTTACCCGTAGTGTATGAGACATTGACTCCGCTTGGAGCCGTTGGGGCATTGCCGTCATCCACGCGAGGATCAACCTCGGTCGGGAAATCGGATTTCGCATCCTCCGGCATATAGTATTGCAGCGATTGATGCTCCCTCATCGACTTGAAGGCGGCGAGCAGCTCCTTCACGAGATCCTGGATCGGTTTGTCGCGTTTGACGACAATTTTCTCTTTGAGGAAATCCTCAGGTGTGCCTTCCAGCGGAAGGTAATTCACGCCATTATAAGTAATATATTTGGCTCTGGAGATTCCATCATCACTTTGCTTCGGTACATATTTCACGTTAAAAATATCTGTAGTGAACCTGTCGGTTAAGTCAGTGGGCAGTTTGCCGCTGTAGGCGGATACGGTCTTTTTAACGATGCCTTCAGGCTTGGCAAATTCCTTTGTGACAAAAAGCTCAGGCTGCTTGTCAATGACCGCATTCATTACTTTGGTCCACAAGGTCTGCGCCTGACGTTTCTGGGTATCGCCCTGAAGCGTATTGATTTGTTCCTTATAGCCCACCCACATGCCAAGTGTGACATCCGGCGTGTAGCCCATAAACCATACATCTCCGTAGTTTTGGGTGGAACCGGTTTTGCCGACGATAGGCACATCTTTGAAGTGTTTGTAGTTTTTCTTGACCGTGCTTGCGGTTCCATTGGTTATCACGGTACGCAGCATATCTGTCATAAGATAAGCGGTTTGCTTAGAATATACCTGCTCCGGATTGACTTTATGCTGATAGATGATTTTGCCCTGAGCGTCCACAATCTTCTCGATCATATAGGCGTCATTAAAGGCTCCCTGGTTACCAATTGAGGAATAGGCATTTGTTAAATCTTCAACTGTAACCCCATACTTGAGCCCGCCGATGACTCCGGTCTGTGCTTTATAATCATCATCCTGGATCGTGGTAATTCCCAGCTTCTTGGAAAAAGCCCATGCTTTTTCGATTCCAACCTTCTCATTGAACAGCTTAAGGGCTGGCAGATTCAAGGATTTGTTAAGGGCATAGCGGGCTGTGACCAGTCCCTGATACCGGTTGTTGGCATTCTTCGGAATGTGGTAGCCTTTGCCGCCATCCTTAAGAATGATCGGCGCATCATCAAGGATGCCTGCAGGCTGAATCAATCCGGCGTCCAGTGCGGGCAGATAAGCGGCAATGGGCTTCATTGTTGAACCCGGCTGCCGTATCATCTGGGTAGCATAGTTCATCTGTTCAATATTGAAGTCCCGTCCTTCGATCATGCCGAGAATCGCACCGGTTTTGTTGTTGATCATCATGCCGGCTGTCTGTTCCTTGCCCCGGGCCTTGCTGTCTTTCGTGAAGTTACCGCTGTCTTCCGAGACACTGTGCATCGCACTGTATACTTTTTTGTCGATCGTCGTGTAGACGCGGTATCCGCCAGTCATCAGCTGCCGGCGCGCTTCCTCGAACAGTGTGTTGTTATCTGCAGCAGAAGATGAGGTATTCGGGTCAACTACACCATTCTTGCCCTCATTGAGGGACAGCAGGATCGCGGCTGCCTTGCGCTCGGTCTCAAGCATCAGATAAGGATATGTAGCATATGCCTTTTTCGTGTGCGGAGCCAGAGAACCCTTGATATCAAATTGCAGTGCTTCGTTGTACTGGGAGACCGTGATCTTATTCTCCTCCAGCATCCGGCGCAGCACAAGCTTTTGGCGTTCCAAGGCACGGTTAAATGCCGTTTCATTAAATTCTCCGACTCCGTTAAATGCGGAGTATTTAGAAGGAAGCTGGGGAAGTCCTGCCAGATATGCGGCCTGGGCCGTATTCAGCTTATCCAGGTCATCCAGTCCGAATATCCCTTTGGCGGCGGCTTTGATACCGTACACGTTGTATCCGTTAGAACCGTTGCCGAAAGGAACCTTATTTAAATAGGCTGTTAAAATTTCCTGCTTGGATAAATACCGTTCCAGCCTTAGAGACAGCAGGATCTCCTTAATCTTGCGGTCCTCTGTGCGGTCCAGGCTGAGGAACACGCGCCGTGCCAATTGCTGGGTCAGGGTGCTGCCGCCGGTCTGAACGGATTCATTCAGCAGCTTTTGCTTGACGGCACGCAGGGTACCGCTGAAATCGACCCCTTTATGATTGTAGAAATTATTGTCCTCTATCGCGAGAACGGCATCAATCACAAGCTGCGGGATATTATTGAACTCTACAAGCCTGCGGTCCTCTTCAGTCCGGAGCTGGCCGATCGGTTGGCCATCGCGGAAATACGCAAAGCCGGTAACGGCATTCTGGCTGACTTCCTTTTGAATCAATTCTTCGGAGCGGACCGGATCATCCTTCACTATGGAAGCGACATATCCAGAAACAGCACCGCCGGCAAACAGAATGCCTAATATGCCGAGTATAAACATCCACTTCACGACGGAACCGAACCTGCGGAGCCAGGATCTACGGGGTGGACGCTGCTTTGCGGTCTTCTTTTTGTTCTCCTCAACCATCGACGTTAATCCTCCTTTTAACGGAACTATTATAGCACAATTTGGCGGTTTTGAATGCGCCTCAGCCTCAGCAATATCAATGAAAAAAGCCCCCAGAATTCTCTGGGGGCTTTGAACGTTTTCGCTGTATAGCGAAATATTAACGGTTGTAGAACTCGACGATTTGCTTTTCATCGATATCCTGGGACAGCTCGGCACGTTCCGGCAAACGAATGTATTTGCCTTCGAAAGAGCCATCAGCATATTCCAGGTATCCTGGAAGGTGGGAGCGGTTTTCCAGAGCTTCTTTGATGGAAGCCATAGCGCGGCTTCTTTCGCGAAGTCCGATTACGTCGCCCACGCTTACGCGGTAAGAAGCGATGTCGACTTTTTTGCCGTTAACGGTAACGTGTCCGTGGGATACCAGCTGACGCGCACCAGCGCGGGAGTTGGCGAAACCAAGACGGTATACCAGGTTGTCCAGGCGGCTTTCGAGCAGGAACATGAAGTTTTCGCCCGCAATACCCTGGAGCTTTTGTGCTTTGGTGAAGAGAGTTTTGAACTGCTTTTCGCCCAAGCCGTACATGTGGCGCAGTTTTTGTTTTTCCAAAAGCTGCATTCCGTAGTTACTTACTTTTCTGCGTTGGTTAGCGCCGTGCTGTCCCGGAGGGAAAGGGCGTTTCAGGTCTTTGCCTGTACCGCTAAGGGAAATGCCCAGACGGCGGCTGAGTTTGAATTTAGGTCCGGTGTAACGTGCCATGTTATAGTAGACTCCTTTATAATTGAAATTTCATGGTAGGGCCTATTTGCGCCGCAAATCGTATCCGTGAAAGCGTTAGATGGTTTCACACTGCCGGGGAAGTTCAGCCGCTGCCCTGGCAGTAACGAGATGCGTGAGGGTGACACAACGTTACGCCCAATGAAGACCTGTTACAGTCTTGTTCAACAATAAATATTATATGAAAACGACAGCTAAAGTCAAGAGCATCTTTAAAGAGATTTTGTCTATCTTTGTCGTTAGTTCTTTGGTCCTAAAAAAAATCCCGGTTTTGAGGAAAATATAATGCAATACCCAAAGAAAGGGAGTAAAATATAGTTAATTAGATGTTATCGGAAAGAAATTTCTAGTATAAAAGAATTTACAAGTTTAAATCGTTAAATTATCCTTCTCATTCTCGCTGGAACGGTACGCCTATTTTATCTTATTGAGGACGGCACAGCCATTTCTGCCAGTGTGAGATGCAAAGGGGATCCTCTTTATGTCAGAGCAGGAAGCATACGGACGCCAAGACAATCGTGTGCTGTTACAGGACACTATGCAATCACGCGGAGATACCGAAGATCCCGCCGCATGGCTTAGGGAAACGGATATTGTATCATATGATTTTCCCCATGCAGCCAACCTGATTGCGGAAAGTTTCCGGGAGTGGCGGGGTCAGAGCGGACCGGAACTCGCCAGGGCCTGGGACTGGTGTGTGCTTAATTTTGAAGGGAAATACATCAATCTTACAGAGGATGCAGGAACTGCGGATCAATGGAAAGGACAGTTGGAGGCAGCTGCGGCTGCCTCCCTGCAATTCATGAAGCCTTATGCGATCCATGAACAGGCTGCCGGACACCCAATGTCTTTCTTAATCATTCCGGTATTCACACGCAGTCAGGGGGAAATATTTGCGCTCCTTGGCTGCGCGATGCCGCGTGAGCAATATGAACAAGGCGGGTTGTATATAGCGGAAGCCATGTCCCTGCACTATCAGGCCTGCTTTTACCGCAGATTTGAGCATATGTTTGTGTCAGATTTGGCTGGGGTGCATCTGCATGCGGAGCGTGAGAGCAGCCGGCGTTCACTGCTGTTCCAGATCGTACAGCGGATGCATGACAATATTGATGTGGATGCTGTGCTGACCGAGGTGATCGACAGTATTTCGGCCATGTATCCGGGAGCCCGGCTTGAACTTTTTATGTCGCAGGACCACCGCAGCGCGAACCCGCTGGTCAAGCCGCTCCCGCTTCGCTGGGGGAACGATGATGTCTGCGCAAAAGCGTTCAAAGATGGATGCGTATCCCTGTATGCCGGACGCGAGGACAGCCATTCGGTTGAAATTGGCCTTCCCCTTGGCGGCAAGCAGGGGGTTTATGGCGTATTTCATATGGTGATGGACAAGCCGGCTTTTCCAGAGGTGGATTTGCGCTTCCTCTCCATGGTGGCCGATACTGCAGGAACCGCTTTTGAGAATGCCAAGCTGTATGAGCGGTCCAATCAGCTGATCCGGGAACTGCGCATGAGCAATGAGCTTACCCAGCGGCTGAATCAGAGCCTGCGCCTTGGTGATATTTTTCAGTTCGCTTTTGAAGAGCTTCTGGAAATGTTCGATGCCGATTACTGCTGTATACTACATATGAATGAGGACAAGGGCGGGCTGGAGGCGATCGCCTGCAACTATCATCCCCTGCAGGGTGAGATTCTTGAAATTGGCGAAGGGCTTGGCGGCAAGGTATACACCACGGGCGAGGCGCTCATCCTGTCGGATTACAAGAACGCGGACGGAAGTTATTCACGGCTGATGGATGCTACGGGTTCGAACTCAGTGATTGCTACTCCGCTTAATGTAGGAGGCGAGGTTCGTGGGGCGATTATGCTCACTTCCCTGGAGCCGCATTTTTTCTCATATGACAGTTACAGGCTGCTCCAGGCCATGGCAGGCCATATCGGACTTGCTGTAGGCAATGCGCGTCTGCATGCCGAGGTGCGGCGTTTGGCCAACCGTGACAGTCTGACCGGTCTATATGCGAGGCATTATCTGGACGAGGTAATCAAGGATAAACAAATTACCGAATTCTGCGGTTCTTTGATCGTCGTGGATATCGACCAGTTCAAGATGGTGAATGACACTTACGGTCACCAGAGGGGCGACAAAATTCTGAGACAGGTCAGCGAAATCGTCAAGTCTTCCATCCGTCAAGGGGATATCGCTGCGAGATGGGGCGGGGAGGAGCTGGCGGTGTATTTGCCCCAGCTTGGCGTGCAGCAAGCCGTATTTGTAGCGGAACGTATCCGCAAGCGGGTAATGAGCGAAACGGAACCGCGTGTAACCGTCTCTTGCGGCATTGCAGAGTGGAGCTGGACAGATGATAAGGTGAGCGTAGAATCGCTCTTCTACCGGGCGGACATGGCCCTCTACGAAGCAAAGAACAACGGCAGGAACCAGGTCGTGCTCGATACCAAATTAGCGGAGATCAGTACAAAGAATCCTTAAGCGTTAAGCCATGGGGATTCTTTTTTTGCATAAGCCCCGGGCGGCGGGAAATCCTATAGAAATGTTCATAACCTTGACCCGAAAGGCTTGAGTCCATGAGAACCATTAATATCCGCCGGATGATGATCCTGAGCGCAGTCCTGCTGATGGGTCCTCTCCTTAATACCGGCTGTACCCGCATCAATGACAAACCCGCTGCAGAGGTGCTCCATCTGGTTTTGGCCGGGATGGCGGGGAGCGACGGGGTATCCTTTGAGGGGGCATCTTCCCTGCTGCTTGACGGCAATCCGGCCCCGGAAGCCGCACTCTACTATGGGGGGACGGTTTCAGACCATAACAAGGTTAGTTTGCATACGCTTTTACCGGATGGCGGCACACCGCAGACGGTGGCACAGGCAGGAGAAAACAAGCTGAAATCAAGCTCGGCAGCACCCCCGGCCTATTATACCCAGTTAGAGAAAAAAAACGGCCGGTGGACGCTGCTGCAGGAAGACAGCACCGCCTCGCCGGATAACCCGCTGCCTGCGCTGAATCCGCTCCGCCAGCTCGAAGATCTGGAGAAGCTTGAGATAGAGGTCTCAGAGGAAGCGGGCGCGGCGAGGGGAACCAGAGTGCTTCGTATTGAGCTTAGTGAACCGGAGGCGGGCAGGCAGCTGGCTGCTGAGCTTGAGGGGCAGATGGAGGCCATTCGTCCGGATAAATCCGGCTCTGAAGGGAAGGAAGCGGGTAAGGGAGCAGAGGCCTTGCAATTGCTGTGGGAGCAGAAGAATAATGAGCTTCAGCAGAAGCTTAAGGAAGTATCTGTCCGGACCGTGTACTACTTGAAGGTAGATACGAAGCGGAATCTCCCGAAACGCCTGACCTGTACCCGCCGGGTGAATGATTCCGGAAATCAGGGGACAGCTGCAGGCGGTGCAGAGGAAATTTATTTAACAGAGGTCAATTTTTACGGTTACCGCTGAATTTCAGCATCCCCAATGCCTTGCGCTCCACTGCGGGCGTGCTACAATATAACGGTATGTCTATTATTTGCATGAGGAAGGAAGAGAGAGAAGGATGAAGGATCCGAGGATTCAGAAGCTTGCGGAAAATCTTGTAGGCTACTCCGTAAACGTGCAGCCTGGCGAGAATGTGCTCGTCGAAATGATTGGCAGCGAAAGAGATTTAATCAAAGCTGTCGTGGAGGAAGTAGGCAAAGCGGGCGGTCATGCATTTGTGCAGCTTACCGACCGTACCGTTCTGCGCAGCATGCTTAAATATGCTACCCGGGAAGGTCTGGAGGCCTGGGCGGAAATCGACCTGAACCGTATGAAGCAGATGGATTGCTATATCGGTATCCGGGCCGGCGAGAATGTGAACGATCTTTCGGACGTTCCGGAAGAGAATATGAAGCTCTACAATTCCCTGTATTCCCACCCGGTACATAGCGAACAACGCGTCAAACACACCAAGTGGGTAGTGCTGCGTTATCCTAATGCCAGTATGGCACAGCTGGCTAATACGACCACCGAAGCGTTTGAGGACTTTTACTTCGAGGTCTGCAATCTGGATTATGCCAAAATGGACAGAGCCCAGGATGCCCTGGCTGAGCTGATGCGCAGAACGGATAAGGTTCGCATTTCGGGTCCGGGAACGGAGCTTGCTTTTTCGATCAAGGGAATTGGTGCGGAGAAATGTTCCGGACTGCGGAATATCCCTGACGGTGAGGTCTATAGTGCTCCTGTGCGCGATTCTGTCAATGGAACGATCAGCTACAATGCCGCAACGCTCTATAACGGTGTGACGTTCGAAAATGTGAAATTCAAATTTGAAAACGGAAAGATTGTTGAAGCTACCAGCAATGACCCTGTGCGGCTGAACGAAATTCTGGATTCCGATGAGGGTGCCCGCCATATTGGCGAGTTTGCCATCGGTTTCAACCCTTATATCCTGCACCCTATGAAAGACATCCTGTTCGATGAGAAAATCGCCGGCAGCCTGCACTTCACACCGGGCCAAGCATATGATGTAACGGACAACGGGAACCGTTCCTCGATTCACTGGGATCTTGTTTTGATTCAGCGGCCCGAATACGGCGGCGGCGAAATCTATTTTGACGATGTGCTGATCCGTAAGGATGGGATCTTTGTTCTTCCGGAACTGGAAGGTCTGAATCCCGAGAATCTGAAATAAATTGTAATCACAGCAGCCGTTTCTCTTGTTTCAGGAAAATGCCTTGCGCGAGTAAGCGGATTCAATGTATCATGGAATTGGTTACAAAAGACTTAAGCTTCATAATCAAGTTGCGGAGGGATTCCTATGTCCAGTAACAATGCGGCAATCGTGGATATTGCCCAAACGGCAGGCAAGTTCAACTCATCGATCGTTCTTCAGGCAGACAACAAGTACATTGATGTTAAGAGTATTCTCGGTCTGTTCACTACTCTTGTCTCCAGCCAAAGCTATGAGCTCCATGTTCATGGTGCAGATGCTGAGGAAGCCAAGAAGGCAATGAGCGAAGTTTTTGCGAAACATGGTTTGAAATTTACAGTGGTAGCGGAATAAGCGAATGGTTCCGTAGGACGTCCTGCCTTTGCGGCAGGGCGTTTTTTCTATAAATAAAAGACTTTATATGCAGCATTCTTGTATTGGGTTCGGATTTCGACTAATATTAAACTAAATAGCAATAGCAGCTGTAACTTTTGGACATGGGGGGGATAATGCATGACTTCATCGGATTTGCAGGAACAGCTTAATCTTAGAGCAGTCACTCTTCTTCAAGAAGATGCCGATAAAATTCAGAAGCTCATCGAAGTGCAGATGGAGAATCTGGCTACCCGTTACTGCCCTCTCTATGAGGAAGTGCTCGATACCCAGATGTACGGGTTCTCCAGAGAAGTCGATTTTGCGGTCAGGGCAGGGCTGGTGCCGGAAGTTTCAGGCAAGCTCATTCTGAGCGAGCTGGAGCGCAATCTGGCCGTACTGTACGAAGCGCTCAATAAGAAGGCTGAAGAGCGCGAGATGCTGTAATCACTATTATCATTTATAAAAAAAAGCACATGGGGGACTATGGAAGTCCGGCCATGTGCTTTTTTGTGTTATACGAGGTAGAAAGAAACTCCGAGAATCATATACACGGCCAGCAGCAGCAAGCCTTCATACCAGTTGGTTGCACCGTCCTGGATGATGGATTTGGCAATAAAGACAGACACGGCGATCGCGACAATCTCTATGGTGGTGAAGACAATGTCCATCGTATTGCCCATGAAATAGCTGGCAAAAATCAGGACGGGGGCCACAAACAAGGCAATCTGCAGACTGCTGCCGACGGCGATCTCGACGGCTGCGCCAATTTTGTTCTTCATGGCCAGCATAATGGCGGCACTATGCTCCGCGGCATTCCCGATGATAGCCACCAGGAAGGCACCGACAAACAGCTCGCTGAAGCCAAAACGCTCCGTTAACGTCTCCAGTGTTCCGACCAGCCATTCGCTGACAAAAGCGACCATAACCGTTGCCAGGATCAGATAAATAACCGATCTGCCCATGGACCAGGCCGGCTTATGCTCATTCGGCAGCTCCTCCTCATTGTCTACCGTAACGTCCGCCAGGTACTTTTTGTGTGTAATCATGGAGAAGATCAGCCAGGCCATGTAGGCGGCGATCAGCAGTCCTGCTACAACCAGACTGAGTACATCGGTATCCTTTTCTGTGATGGAATGGGTGTTGAAGAACATGGCTGGTACAAAGAGGGCGATGACAGCCACGATCATCAAGGAGCCATTCAGTCCGGCCAGCGTAACATTGAAGTTCTGAACTTTGAATTTCATGCCGCCGGCAAAAATACTGAGGCCCAGCACCAGCAGCAGGTTGCCGATGATGGAGCCGGTGAGGCTGGCCTTGACCATATCGAACAGGCCTTCCTTCACCAGGAAAAAGGCGATGATCAGCTCGGCCGCATTCCCGAAGGTGGCATTAAGAAAGCCCCCCAGCCGCTGCCCGGCATAGTGGGCTACACTTTCTGTAGCCCGGCCCAGAAAACCGGCTACAAAAACGACCGAAATGGCAGAGAGCACGAATTGCAGGGTGTGGTCCCAGTCTGCGTAATGTCCGATGGCGCTAAGGATAAAGGTTATTACCAGCAGCGCCGGAGAGATCCATTTTTTCAAGTAATGCACACTCCAGTCTCTATATGTAGGTTGATTTCATAATCAATATACCCAAATTGTTCCGGTGTGTAAACGGGGATGCAAGAAAGTCATTTGCTTTTTAGCCTGTTTTCGAATTACAATAATTGATAATGAGTGTAGGGGGGTTATGGCATGGCGGAACAACTTCAACTGGAAATGGGAAACATACGGATCTCTAATGACGTCGTCTCGAAGATTGCCGGATTGGCTGCCTTGGAGACCCCGGGAATCGCGGCCATGTCCGGCGGCTTGTCCGAGGGCTGGGCCAAGCGGCTCAGCGGCAAAAACGTGCAAAAAGGTGTTACTGTTGAAGTGGGACAGCTTGAAGCGGCTGTAGACCTGCGCATCATCGTTCTGTATGAAACTCCGATTCACGAGGTATGCCGGATGCTTCAGCAGAATGTGCGCGAGGCTGTGGAGAGCATGACGGGGCTTCATATTGTTGAAGTCAACGTCAAGGTGGAAGGCGTGGCCTTCAAGAACGACGAAATTTCGTAAAGCGGTGCACTGGCAGTCGAGGCAATTTGCAGAAAGTAACCAAAAAGGCAGCCCGGGAGGTAATCCCAGGGCTGCCTTTTTGGTTACTGCATAAGAACCCGGCACGTATGTAGCGTCAGCGGGCACGGACTTGTCTAACCGTAGTAACAGACTTCGTTACCTCCTCTTTGGCCGGCCGGTTAGTTTCTCTGGAAATGCTCAGCATAATGCCCATGGAGAGCATGGTTACGAGCAGTGAGGAACCTCCGTAGCTGATGAATGGAAGTGTAACTCCGGTAAGCGGGATCGTGTTGGTGACTCCGCCGATGTTGACAAAGGCCTGAATGGCAATCAGACCCATGACCCCGATGCCGACAAGGGTTCCGAAGGGATCGGTGCACCTAAGGGCAATCAGGATGCCGCGCCAGATGAAATAGAGGTAGACCAGCAGGAAAAGGGAGGTCCCTATAAATCCCAGCTCTTCACCGATAACAGCAAAGATAAAATCAGTATATGGATAGGGCAGATAGTGCAGCTTCTGTATGCTCTGTCCAAAGCCTGAACCGTTGGTTCCCCCTTCGCCAAAGGCGATCAAGGATTGAACGATATTAAATCCAGCGTCGTCAGCGACAGCAAGCGGGTTGATAAAGGCGCTGATCCGGTCCTTTTTGTAATCCTGGCTGACCGCCGCCGTTTCTGAAGGCGGTGATAAGGAATCGATGGCTGCTTTTGCACCCATAACAATTCCGACACCAAGCACCAGCAAGGCGATGGAGGCCATTATATGCTTCATGCTGGCCCCCCCGGCGTAGATAACCAGACCGCTGGTGGCCACCAGAATCATACAGGAACCCAAATCCGGCTGCATCATAATGAGTCCTGCGACGATGCCCACAATCACCATCACCGGAATATAACCTGTCCGCAAATCTCTAAGCCGCTCGCCTTTTTTGGAGATCAGGGCAGCCAGATAGAGGATAATGGATATTTTGGCCAGCTCCGTGGGCTGAATGCCGAGGCCTCCGATGTTGAGCCAGCTTTTGGCACCGTTGATTCTCTCCGCGAAGGCCACAAACAGCAGCAGAACCAGCGTGATCATAAAGATTGGGGCATACCATTTCTTAAAATTACTGTAGTGGATATTCATCGTCACGAACATCACTACACTTCCCAATACTACCCAGATGATCTGGCGTTTGACAAAATAAAAGGGATCATTTCCAAACTTCTCACTGGCCAGCGTCAGGCTGGAGCTGGAGCTGAAGACCATGATCAATCCGAAGCCGACGAGCAGGAGAGTCAGAATAAGCAGCTGAAAATCGGGCGTTCCTCTTTTGGGCAGGCTGACATTTTTTTTCGTCGTTCCCTTTACACTGCTCAAGCCCCCAGCAGCGCCTTCAGTTCAAGGATATGCTTCGCGGCATCATCCAGAACAGGCTTAGGGACGGGAGATTCATACTCCAGGCCATGGGGAAAGGTGGCTTTGCCCAAGTAGACGGCTTCAATCGCCAGCACGGCGTCGGACTTCTCCAGCTTACCCTCGACAGCACGCGTGTTGATCCGCAAAAAGTATTCTCCGCCGTTCTGCCTGTCCTCGATCTTGCAGTCATAGGTGGCCCGGTAGTATTCCCACTGCCAGCGGATGAATCCGGCTTTGGCCGCGCTTTCGTCCAGATAGAGAAGGTCGCTTGTCAATCCAACGAGGCCCGTGTTCTCAAATATCATAGCGCACATATCCCCCTTATGAAGTATAATGATAAATTCATGCCAATTATTATAGATGTTCCTTTTCATGATAGTATGTTTCCCCGGGTTGTGCAAGGCGTGCCGGACCTGTTGGTACCCTCTTTTTTGTGTTTCTGCTACAATAATAGAAATATAGCCTTTAGGGCTGAATGGTGGAGATTATATGGAGAGGCTGGCACTGGAACAGCTGCTGCCGGATATGGTGAAATGGCGCAGACATCTGCACCGTCATCCGGAGCTGTCTTATCAGGAGAGAGAGACCTCGGCGTTTGTTGCCGCGAGGCTAATAGAATTCCGGATTGAAGTCGTGAGAAGCAAGGCTGGTTACGGGCTGACCGGGATCTTGAGAGGAAAAACGCCGGGCAAAACCGTTGTTCTGCGCGCGGACATGGATGCGCTGGCTATTACGGAGGAGAACGGCCGGGAGTATGCCTCGCAAAATCACGGAGTTATGCATGCCTGCGGCCACGACGGGCATACCTCCATGCTGCTTGCCGCCGCTGCCTATTACAGCAGCCGCAGGGAAGAGCTCCAGGGCGAGCTGCGTTTCCTGTTCCAGCCTGCGGAAGAGATCTGTCCCGGCGGAGCGCTGGGGATGATCGCTGAAGGGGTGCTGGAGGGAGCTGACGCAGTATACGGCCTGCATTTGTGGACGCCGCTGCCGGTCGGACAGGTAGCCAGCGCACCGGGGCCGCTGATGGCCTCCGCGGATGAATTTTTCATCGACATCACCGGTAAAGGCGGACATGCCGGTACCCCGCACCGCACGGTTGACAGTATCGTGGCCGCCGCCGCGCTTGTGACCCAGCTGCAGAGCATAGTCAGCCGTTCGGTGGACCCGCTGCGCCCTGCAGTCGTAAGTGTGGGAACGATTCAGGGCGGGACCGCCCAGAACATCGTTGCGGAGCGCTGCCGGATCACCGGCACGGTGCGCGCGTTTGACGAGGAGACCCGTTATCTCATCCGCCAGAGAATTGAAGAGATGGCCGCTTCTGTAGCGTCATCGTACGGTGCTGAAGCCAAGCTCGATTACTTGATGGGTTATCCGCCGCTGGTGAATGACGAAGCGGAATTCAACCGCTTTTTCCGCGTGGCGCCGGCTGCGCTTGGAGACGGAGTCCGCGTGGAACGGATGGAGAAGATCATGCCGGCAGAGGATTTTTCCTATTATGTGAAGGAAATCCCCGGCTGCTTCATCTTTGTGGGAGCGGGCAACCCGGATAAAGAAGCGGTGTATCCGCATCACCACAGCAAATTCGATTTTGACGAGGATGCTCTGCTGCATGGGGCGAAGGTGCTGGTGGCGATGGCGGATTCCTGCCTGAATGAATAATTAGCCGCCCGTATATTTTAACGGTTCAAGGGGAACCTACTTCCGTAGAACATGGAAAACATGACAGGAGGGTTCAATCTTGAAGACAGTCAAAGAAGTAATGACGGCGCAGCCTGTGTGCGTCACCTTACAGGATAATCTCTATGAGGTAGCCGTGAAAATGAGAGATGCGGATACCGGCGTTATTCCGGTGGTAGAAGCTGACGGGGAAACCTTGATCGGTATTATTACGGACCGGGACTTGGTGATCCGGGGTTATGCAGAGAAGCATTCCGGCTCGACTGCGGTGGAAACGGTCATGACCAAAGGAATTACTGCCGTTTCCGAATCCACTTCGGTGGATGAAGCGGCCGAACTGATGGCCTCCAGGCAGATCCGGCGCATACCGGTGGTCAACGGAAAAAAACTGATCGGGATCGTGTCGCTGGGTGATTTGGCCGTAAAGAATATTTTTGCTGATGAAGCAGCAGAAGCTTTGACTGACATTTCTCAGCAGCATCTGCATTAGTAATAGAAGCAAGGGGGAAGCTCATGTCCGTTATCGCGGAGGTGGGCTTTTTCCGCTATGCACAGGTTTCAGAGATACATAGTCCCGGACGGTCTGGACCATAAAGCATAAAGTATTGGAGGGTTTGTTGATGAACGGAAACGGAAAAGGAGCATGTATCATCCGTAAAGACCGGACGATCCTGCTGGAATGCGGACACCCCGGCTTTGAGGCGGCCCGGACGGCTCTGGCTGACTTTGCCGAACTGGTGAAAAGCCCTCCTGCCTACCACACTTACCGGATAACCCATCTATCACTCTGGAACGCAGCTGCTGCAGGCAAAACAGTGGACGAGATCCTGACCGTATTGAGCTTACTCTCGCGCTGTGGTATACCCGCCGGTCTTGAGGAGGAGGTCAGACAGCTTGTCTCACGTTACGGAAGACTGGAGCTGCATTCCGGGGCCGGCGGTTCGCTGATGGTCCTGCGTGCCGATAACCCGGTGCTGCTCGACGAATTGGCAGAGCAGGCTGCTGTACAGGAGCTGGGTCTGAAAAGAACAGCTCCCCTGGAATGCCAGTGTCCGTCTGAACAACGGGGCTTGCTGAAGCAGGAGCTGACTAGGCTGGGGTTCCCGGTCCTCGATTATGCGGGCTACCGGGACGGGCAGGCGCTGAACGTGCCTTGGAAGAAGGCTGCCGGAAGCGGAGCGGTATCCGGAGAGTTCGTTGGCCTAAGAGACTATCAGGAGGAAGCCGTCCGCAGATTTGGGGGAATCGGCGGCAGCGGAGGAAGCGGTGTCGTGGTCCTGCCCTGCGGGGCGGGCAAAACACTTGTGGGTCTGGCGGTGCTGGAGAGCCTGCAGTGCGAGACGCTGATCCTCACGTCGAATGCCACATCGGTTGCACAATGGAGGGCAGAACTGCTGAAAAGGACCGGGCTGGATGAAGAAGCTGTAGGAGAATACAGCGGAGTGAAGAGGGAGGTCCGCCCGATAACGGTGGCTACCTATCAGATTTTGACGCACCGGCGCTCCAAGGGAGGCCCCTTTGGTCATATGAATCTGTTCAATGAACGGAACTGGGGGCTAATTATTTACGACGAGGTGCATTTGCTTCCGGCTCCGGTGTTCCGAGCCACTGCAGATATTCAAGCCACCCGGCGTCTCGGGTTGACGGCTACGCTGGTTAGAGAGGACGGGCGGGAAGATGACGTATTCTCGCTAATCGGCCCCAAATGCTATGAACTGCCCTGGAAGGCGCTGGAAAAGCAAGGCTGGATTGCGGCAGTCGACTGCATCGAGGTCGTTGTGCCCATGGGCACCGAAACCAGGCACCGGTATATGTATGCCGGAGGAAAAGAGCAGTTCCGGATTGCTGCAGGCAATCCGGCCAAGGCTGGGGCCGCGGCAAGGATCATAGCAGCCCACCCGGGGGCGGCGGTTCTGGTCATCGGACAATATCTGGACCAGCTGGAGCAGTTGGCGGCAAGCCTGGGGGCGCCGCTGATTACGGGCAAGACCTCCCAGCAGGAGCGAAGCGAGCTGTATGCTGCTTTTAACGAAGGGACAATACGGCTGCTTGTGGTATCCAAGGTAGCAAACTTTGCCGTAAATCTGCCGGATGCTTCTGTAGCTATCGAGGTGTCCGGTGCTTACGGTTCACGGCAAGAGGAGGCCCAGCGTCTGGGACGTATCCTCCGGCCGAAGCCGGGCGAGAACAAGGCCTACTTCTATACTCTGGTGTCCGGTGACAGCAGGGAGCAGGATTTCGCTCTGCGCCGCCGTCTGTTTCTGACCGAGCAGGGCTATGAGTATGCCGTACAGACCGTCGAACCGGAGGAGGTGAGCCTATGAATGGCTTAACGCCGGAAGCGCTGCTGGTGCTGCAAAAGATCATCGGGGCCTGCGCCGCCAGGCCTTTTACTGAAGCACAGGCTGAGCAGCTCTGTCCGGCAGCGCTCTGCCGGGCAGAGCTGCAGCTGGCACTGCTGGAGCTGCGGGAGGCCGGACTGCTGGAGCTCCGGCAGAAATTGTGGGGCGAGAGGCTGTATCAAATTTCCGAGAGACATTTGCCTTTACTTCAGCGCATGTTGTTCCCGCGTGTATCTGTACAGGCCGTAAAGGTGAATAAAATGGTCGTAGAAGCGGGACCTGAGCTGTCTGGGGAGTTGTTTCGGGCCTTGGCCTTCATTGCTGAAGAAGGGCTGCCCCTAACGGCAAAAGGGGCGATCCACAAAAAAAACATCAACCGGCTGGCCGCCAGCCTTACGCTGCCGGAGGAACATTTAAAAGGACTGTTCCCGGCAGCCCAGCAGGAGGTGTACCCGTTCCCGCTGCCAGTGATGGTGATACTCGATCTGCTGCTGTGCCTGGGACTCGTCCGCCGGGAGGATTCCGCATATCTGCTGGTAACACAGGTGCTGGAAAGCTGGCTGCAGCTCTCCGGGAAACAGATGTCAAGCCTGCTCTACGGATTGGTGCTGAGCCGTTACGGCCAGCCCGACCCTGCCGGGCAGCACTTCCGCTATATGGTCTCCTCAGCCGATTATCCATCCGGAAGGTGGTTTGCCCTTCCGGATATCCTTGAATGGATGCTGGAAGCGGGGCTGGTCCAAGAAGAAGCCGCTGCAACGCTGGAGGCTTCTGCCCGGACATGGCTTACTGGGCTGGCCGGGTTCGGCTGGTGTGAGCTGGGGAGTACGGAAGACGGAGCAGTTTGCTTCCGCTGGACAGCGGCCCGGCCGCAGCTTCCTCTTGACGAGGCGGCTGCGTTCTTAAGACGGAGTTTAGAGGTACAGGAACCGGAAGGTGTAACAGAAGGAAGCGTTGATCAGCAGGAGGATCTGCCGCAGCAAGATGAAACACGGCCAGCTTCTGACTCCCCCGGGTTCATTGTCCAGCCGGATTTCGAGGTGCTGGTCCCTGCGGAGTGTCCTTACAGCCACCGCTGGCTGCTCGCGGGGTGTGCAGAGCTTCTGCATAGCGACGACCTGTGGAGCTACCGGCTGACCCGGGAGAAGCTGGAATCTGCAGCTGAGCTAGGTATGTCTCCGGGAACTGTAATTTCGTGGCTTGCGGACCATGCCCAGGGCGGACTGCCGGCTCAGGTGGAGCTGTCTCTAAGGCAGTGGAGCAAAGGTATAGGAAGAACGGAACTGGCTGTGGTTATCTTGCTGGCCTGCCGGTCTGAGGCGGACGGTAATGATATTGCCGCCCATCCCCGGCTGTCGGGGATGCTTGCCCGTATCGGACCGCTGCATTTCATCGTCCGCAGTGAAGACGTGGAGGCCGTGCGCAAGGAGCTGGAAGCAGCCGGATTGGCTCCCCCCAAGAGGATTGCAGGTCAGGAAGCACAGCCAGGCAGTCGTTGGCCGCTGCTTAACGGAAGCCAGACGGAGGATTTCTCTGCCTATGCTCTGCCGGTTCATGGGCAGGAAAACGGGCTGTTTGCTTTTCCGCCAGTGCCGCCATTGATCCCTTTGAATCTCCATGCCGCCGAAGAAGCGGTGCTCTCCGGCCTTGCGGCTGTTCCGCAGATGTGGATCAAGCAGTGGCGGAAATATCACGTTACTACTGCCCAGAAGGTAATGGAACAGGCTTTGGAGTGGGGAGTGAAGGTCCGTTTGTCTATGGAAGGAGAGGCCTGTGATTTCATTCCTGCCGGAATCAGCCGCAATCCGTGGGAAGTGCAGGGCACACTGCTTCTGGCCAAGCCTGACCGTGTACAAGAGGTTCGGCTGAATGCGGCAGACTGGCAGGAAATGCAGCTCATGATTCCCAAAATGCGGAGAAATTCCTCTTCTGCTTAGGCGGGAGGGTATGTTATGATAAGAGGGTCTACGATATGCGGTAGAATATTAACGCAGAAACGAGTTGAAGTTCATGAGCGTAGCGGAATTAAATACGGTTGATATGGCCGAAGTACTGACATACGCCTATGAATTAGGTGATATGATTAATCAATCCGCTGAAGTGTCGGATTACTTATACTGGAAAGGACGGGTTGACGCCAACCCTGACATCCAGGCCATGGTCAAACGGCTGCAGAGCAAAAAGGAGCTGTTTGAGGAGACAAAGCGGTTCGGACATTTTCATCCCAACTATCATTCAGCTATGGATGAAGTGACCGCAGTCGAGCAGGAGCTTGAGCGCTTCGAGGAGGTTGTCCGCTTCAAGCAGGCGGAAAAAACCCTGGATGATATGCTGCATTCGATGTCCGAAACGATTGCTTTTTCCGTATCGGACAGCATTAAGGTGCCAAGCAATGACCCGTCTCCCAAGGGCGGAGGATGCGGCAGCGGAGGCAAGTGCTCCTGCGGATAGGCTTCTGATAAGGGCAAGAGAAAGAGAGGCGAAAAGCTGATGTTTGCGGAACGGACAGGATATATTGTATGGGTAAGCGATGTTAAGGCGGCACGCAATCTGGAGAAATACGGGACTTTGCATTATGTTTCCCGGAAGATGCATTACGCCGTCATGTATGTGAATGCGGAACGTGCCGAGGAAGTGATGAAGAACGTCCGCAGACTGTCTTACGTGCGCAAGATTGAAAGGTCTTACCGGAATGAGCTGAAGACGGAATACACCAGCAACGGACCGGACAAGTCCCGTTATTATGGTTTGTAGATTCTGTTCTTTGAAGATGAAGCAGGTGCCTTGCGGCATCTGCTTTTTTTGGTGTGGAGGAAGTTATACAACCCCCAAAGTGTGGATATCTTGTGAGTTTCAGAGGCGGTGGAGGGGGGCTGGACTTCAGCAGCGGAGTGAAGCGGACTGAGAAGCCTTTATTTTACTTTATTTTGCGGAAAAGTCTGCTTTTCGGGCGGATTCGGACTCAGCCGTTATATCGTTCGATGGAGCCTGAAATGGGAAGGGGAAGACAAATAGCGGAATCTCTGGAACTGGAATGCCATGTTAGAGCGGCGCAGGCCGGAATGAGCTGAATTAGTTAACCTTTTTCCACCTCATCTGCGGAGAACAGTGGGTTCAAGCAAATTAGCTGCCCTTTCTCCACTTAGAGTTGCCGTAGGATTCATAAAAAGCGGGTACCCTGCCTATAAGGACGGCGCAGACGTTTCTATTTGGGCAAATATAGATGCTGAATACTATAAAGTTTCAAAATTTGGTGAAATGCCGCCTGTTCTGCGCCTATTTTATCGCTGCTTAATACTTGCGCTATATGCTGGCAAGAGAGTGACAAAATTCACGAGGAAAAGCAAACAGGTGACCAAATGACAAAACGGATGGCATTGATCCAAAATTTATTGGCAATCCCCCAATATCTTCAGCACATTAACGGGAGACTGAGGAACGAAGTACAAGAGCTGAGCAGACTGTCGGCGCTGCTGGATATTATGGAACGCGGGCGCCTGGAGACTCTTTTTCAGCCCATTCTGCAGCTGAGAAGCGGGCGGACGATGGGGCATGAGGTGCTAAACAGGCCTCCCCACTCCGCACAGTTTCCGACCACGGAGCATTTTTATGAGTTTGCCGGACGAACAGACCAGATGTTCAGATTCGAACGCTACTGCCGGCGGATTTCGCTCTCGCGGTATATGGAACGCCTGCCGGGTGCTGAATCGGGGACAGACCGGCTTGTATTTATCAACGTGCACCCGGGAGTGCTGAACGATTCCAGACATAGAAGCGGAGAGACGCTCAGTCTCCTGCAGGAGCTGAAGCTCTCCCCGGAGCGTGTGGTGTTTGAGCTTACCGAGCGTCAGGCGGTGCAGGATTATGTCAGTTTTGAGAAGGTGCTCTCCCATTACCGCGAGCAGGGTTTCCGTATTGCCGTGGACGATGCCGGCTCCGGCTATAACAGTCTCAAGACTCTGGTATATTTGAAGCCGGAATTCATCAAGCTGGACAAGTCTCTGATCCGCGGAATTCACAGCAACCGGGAGCAGCAGGAGCTTTTGGAGCTGATCAGCGAGTATGCCAGCCGTTCTGCGACCCGGGTCATTGCGGAAGGCATCGAAACGGAGGAAGAATTGCTGTATTTGCAGATGGGCGGTATTGAATTCGGCCAGGGCTATGCGCTCGGAAGGCCCGGATACTTGCCAGTACAGGGAGCTTTTCCATCGGATTCACCACAAGTTTCTTCCGGAGGAGGCTATAAGCATGTTTCTTCAGATCGGTGAAATTGCTGAACAAATTCCCGAGATCTCCATTCATCACAAGTGCGCCTATGTGGACCATATTTTTAAAAGCAATCCTCAGCTGCAGGGTGTGGCTGTGACTGACAGCGGACAGCCGGTGGCGCTGATTATGAGGATCCGCTTTTATCAGCAGATCGGTACGTTGTACGGCTTCACGTTGTACATGGGCCGCTCCATCGAACTGATTATGGATGGTTCGCCGCTGGTTGTAGAGTACAAAACGCCGATTACAGAAGTCAGCAAGCTGGCGATGGACCGAACTGAGGAGCATCTCTATGATTATGTGCTGGTCACCCATGAAGGGGCTATGTTTGGGGCGGTGAGCGTCAGGGACCTGCTGCTTAATTTTGCCGAGATTCAAGCGGAGGCCGCAAGCTTTTTGAACCCGCTGACCGGTCTGCCGGGCAATCTGAGCATTAATGAATGGATGGTAAAATCACTGCTGCAGGAGCAGTTCAGTGTGCTGTACATAGATCTCGATCATTTTAAGGCTTACAACGATACCTACGGTTTTAAGGAAGGCGACCGGATGCTCCAGGCCACGGCGGAGATTCTGAAGCATTGCACCCTGCGGCTGGAGGGTTTTTTGGGCCATATCGGGGGGGATGACTTCATTATCTTTATCGATGATTATTGTTATGAGGAATACTGCAGGACCATTATATCTGAGTTTGACAGGATTCTGCAGGCGTTCTATCATCCTGTTCATTTGCTGCAGCAGCATGTGCTGACCGAGAGCCGGTCTGGTACAGTGGAGGAGATTCCGCTGGTCTCCATCTCGATAGCCGTTGTAACTAACCGCTACCGTCATTTTGATTCCATTGAGGACCTTTCGGGCGAGGCGGCAAGGCTCAAGAAAAAATCTAAAATGATCAAAGGCAGCAGCTTTGTGGATGACCGGGATCTCTCTGCAAGCAAATCCGGGTGATTCCGCAAGGGGGGACGGGCGTCATGCTTGAACAACAAACGTCAATGCGGTAATATTGACAACAATAAGAGCATGCCAAGACCCTTTCAGTGGAGTGTGATGATAATGCATGGCAAGGGGATGGAAATGTGGGGGGTGTACGAGCCCTTTCACATCATGCTGAACGAATACAGGGTGGCTGATATTGTCATAACACCGCATGCGAGAAGCCGTTTTGCCGACCGGATTAATAAGGAAGACGGCAAGGATGCAGATATGGGTGCATGGATATGGCAGTGCGTGAAGCAGAACCGGGTAAGGCCGTACTCGCAAAGTGAGTTCAATGCTTACCTGATCGATAACGACACCTCTATTGTGGCTGAGTTCAGGGAGCTGGAGGGTGTGACCACACTTTCGGGACATCCGCTGTATGTAATGGTGGTGGTTACCTTTCTCGGTAATATTTCCGCCACTCCACAGCTGCGTGATCTGCGGGCCTACTTCTCGTGGCTGCGGCATTCCCGCCGCATGAAGCTGATGAAAAAACGCCGCAGACGCAAGTAGCAAGCACACAGTTGCAGAAAAGGCATGCGGCGGAAGGCTGCATGTTTTTTTGAATTTTATGAAGGAGTCTGAGCGCATGAATTTTCACCAGCTTCATATCTTTTACACGGTTTCCGAGCGCGGGAGTTTCTCGGCCGCAGCACAGACGCTGCATATGACACAGCCGGCGGTGACGATGCAGGTCCAGGCGCTGGAGGATTATTTCGGAGCCAAGCTGTTTGACCGTTCCAGCAAAAAAATTATGCTCTCCGAAGCCGGCCGCACCCTGCTGCCGTTTGCCCTGCGCAGCATCCAGCTGATGAGGGAGACCGATCAGGCGATGGCGGCTTTTACCCATATGCTTGAGGGGCGCCTGCTGCTGGGAGCAAGCCTGACGATCGGAGAGTATGTGCTGCCGCGCCTGCTCGGTCCGTTCGGCAAGGCTTATCCGCATATCTCAATCATGATGAAGGTCATGAATACCTCGCAGCTGCTGGAGGAGATTCACAAGCATCAGCTGAATTTTGGCCTGATCGAGGCACCGGTATCTCATCCGGATATGGTGATTGAACCAGTCATGGGGGATGAGCTGAAGCTGATTGTGCCAAAAGAGCACCTGCTTGCCGGGAAGGATGAGGTAACCCTTGCGGAAGCGCTGCAGCATCCTTTTGTGCTCCGTGAGCAGGGTTCGGGAACCCGCCGGGTCATGGAAGAGCAGCTGCTGGCCAAAGGGCTGGACCCGGGGGCGATGCGTGTGGTGATGGAGCTGGGAAGCACGGGGGCCGTGAAATCTGCGGTTGAGGCGGGGCTGGGCATAACCATTATCTCTACGTCCTCGGTCAAGCATGAGGTTGCCCTGGGATTGCTGAAGATTGTCAATATTACAGATGCCTCTTTTAAAAGACAGTTCTATGCGATTCACCTGAAGTCAACGCTGCTGCCGATATCGGCGGTTACATTTTTAACGTTTTTGCGTGACCGTGCAGGTGATCTGTAGGGAAGCTGGCAGTTTTGTGCCCATGGTATTATGGAGAACAGATGGCTGTATAAGTTGAACTTGAGAAATTGATAAAAAGGGCAGAAGTGCGAAGGGGAAGTTTGGATACAGTTCAACTTTATAGCTTAACGGGCGGGGGGCAAGTATGGCGATTTTGCTTAAAGGTGAGAAGGTAACGCTGAGAGATCTGACGGAAGAGGACATCCGCACCCTATACTATTATGAGTTTGAAGCCGGGGCTAGGGAGCATCTGCTCTGGAATGGCCCTTACGGCACACGGGAATGGGAAAGCTATGAAACGTTCGCCCAGAAATTTGCCGAGACGCTGGCGCTGGCTTATACCGGTGAGCCCCGCAGCCGCCTGGTGATTGAGATTGACGGTAAACTCAAAGGAACGGTAGGCCGATATTGGGTGTCCAAGGTGACGAATTGGTTCGAGATCGGGATTGTGCTGTTTGATTCGCGTGATTGGTCCGGCGGGTATGGTACCGAGGCCTTCGGGATGTGGATGGGATATTTATTTGATTCGCTGGATACGGTCCGGCTTGGAATTGGCACGTGGTCGGGCAATGTCCGGATGATGAGGCTGGCCGCCAAATGCGGCATGATCGAAGAAGCCCGGGTACGCAAGGCGCGGATTGTGCGCGGTGAGTACTACGATGCCATTAAGATGGGAATTCTTCGTGAGGAATGGGAAGCAGCCCAGAGCTGAATACTTGAAGGGCAGGGTGGAACCAATGGAAACTAAGGGCAAGAATAGCAGTGTAAAAGATCAGGCGGGCGGCGGATTCGCCGGCAGAGCCGATTTGCATACCCATACACTGGCTTCAGACGGGATGCAGTCTCCGGCGGAAAATGTGCGGCTGGCCTATGAAAAAGGGCTCGCGGCGGTAGCAATCACGGATCATGATACAGTAGCCGGAGTGGCTGAAGCGCTTGAAGCGGGGCGGAAATATGGAATCACCGTTGTACCTGGTGTAGAAATCAGCACACGCGCCGGCGGCAAAGAGATCCATGTGCTGGGGTATTACCTGGATACGCAGCAGGAGCTGTTCTTAACCCGGCTTGCGGAGCAAAGGAATACCCGCGCGCAGCGGAATGAGGCTATTATTGCCAAGCTGCAGGCACTGGGCATAGATATTACAATGGATCAAGTCACCGCCGGAATTGGCCGTGAGCTGAAGCCTGATGAGAGTGTGGGCCGTCCGCATATTGCCGATGAACTGGTGCGGCTTGGCGCGGCTGTGGACATGCGCGATGCGTTCGACAAGTATCTGGCTGAAGGCGCAGCGGCTTTTGTATCGCCGCCGCGCATCACGCCGGAGCTGGCCTGCGGCTGGATTGCCGAGGCCGGCGGGGCGGCAGTTCTGGCCCATCCCGGCATTTACGGGGATGATGAACTGGTCCGCAGCATTATTGAACGCAGCGCGCTGCGCGGCATCGAGGCGTACCATTCGGACCACAGCCCGGCTGACGCAGAACGTTACCTCGCGCTCGCAGAAGAGTTCGGGCTGCTGGTCACGGGCGGCTCCGATTTCCACGGTGCCCGCCAGGGGGTTGTGTTCCACGGCGAGATCGGCAGCGTGTCGGTTCCTGTTGACGTGCTGGAGCAGCTGCGGGATAAGCCGAAGCAGCACTGAGGTGCGGAATCAAGGGTAGAAATACCCTTGAAAGAGCCGCAACCGGCGCCAGGCCGGAAACCAAGGGTAGAAATACCCTTGAATGGGCCGCAAGCGGTGCCGAGCCGGAAATCAAGGGTAGAAATACCCTTGAAAGGGCCGAAACCGGCGCCGGGCTAGGAATCAAGGGTAGAAATACCCTTGAAAGAGCCGCAACCGGCGCCAGGCCGGAAACCAAGGGTAGAAATACCCTTGAATGGGCCGCAAGCGGTGCCGAGCCGGAAATCAAGGGTAGAAATACCCTTGAAAGGGCCGAAACCGGCGCCGGGCTAGGAATCAAGGGTAGAAATACCCTTGAATGGGCCGGAACTGGCGCGAGGCCGGGAATTAAGTGTAGAAATACCCTTGAATGGCGCAAGCGGTGCCCGTAGCACCGCAATATAAAGAACCTCCAGCCGGCGGATGCTGTTCCGTCCTAGGCTGGAGGTTCTTTCGTTCAAATATACGAATTTGTATGCTTCGCGCTATAAATTATCCTTCTATCTCTAGCTGAAACGGGTACCAGCCTTTTAAGGACGGCATGCCGTTTCTACTTGAGAGTTATTGCTGCATTCCTGCGGATGCCATTAACTCTTCAGGGTATTCGGCAGACTTTTGATCCGCTCTTCGTCGGGAGTGACGAATAGGGTCTTTTGATGGTCGTAAATGACGAAGCCGGGCTTCGCCCCGCTGGGCTTGCGGACATGGCGGATAAGCGTGCAGTCCACAGGGACGCTGCTTGATTGCTTGGCCTGGCTGAAGTAAGCCGCCAGCTGCGCGGCTTCCTCAAGGGTGGCGTCGCCAAAGGACTCGCTGCGGATCACTACATGTGAGCCGGGAATGTCCTTGGTATGCAGCCAGGTATCATTCGCCGAGGCGAGACGGTTGGTGACATATTCGTTCTGCAGATTGTTTTTGCCGACATAAATGTCTATGCCTTCTGAAGAAGTGAACACCTGCAGGGTGGGGCGGGCAGCTTTTTTCTTCTTCTTACCTTTCTTGCTGCGGTCACGCAGGTAGCCCTGGCTTACAAGCTCATCGCGGATTTCTTCGATATCATTCAGGGAAGCGTGGGCCAACTGCTGAAGCAGTGTTTCCATGTAGGCAATTTCCTCATGGGTTTTGAGCAGCTGTTCGTTGATTACCAGCAGGCTGTTTTTGTATTTGTTGTATTTTTTGAAATAGCGCTGCGCATTGTCCGAAGGGCTAAGCAGCGGATCAAGCGGAATGGTGATTTCCGCCTGGTCCTCATCGTAATAGTTGACAAGCTTGGCTTGTTTGTCACCCTTGGATACGGCATGAAGTGAAGCGAACAGCAGCTCGCCCCAGATCCGGAATTGATCGGCATCCTGGGCTTCGTCCAGATCCTTTTGCAGGTTGGCCAGCTTTTTGACGTTTTTGCTTCGTTCATTGCTGAGGAAGCGGATCAGGTCGCTGACCCGCTGCTTCACCGTATCGCGCTCGGCTTTATCCCCGTAATAATCCTCCAGACAGCTGCTGATTGAGCTGTAGTGCTTCACATGGTCATCCGGAAGAGTCAGGGGAATCGCCGAGAAGACAGGCTTACCTTTGGCGTTTGCTCCGGACATCGGGGAGAATCTGCATTCCCGCACCGGTTCAAGTACCGTATTGAAGGCTTGCCATAATGACGCTATTTCTTCCGTCCAATGGTCGGTTAATATACCTGAATCGGCTTGCCCATTTCCTGAGAGACCTGCTGATGTAACAGATCCGCCGCCGCGCTGCCGCACAATCTCCCCGGCGATCAGCGGGCTCATGCCGCTGAAGGCATGGACCATCCAGCCGGCAGGGTCGGCAGAGGGTGCGGGACCGCCGGTGCCGTCCGCCTTCGGCTCCTCCAGCGATTTCAAGAGGCCGGCCAGCTCGCCTTCGATGATCTCTTCAGGCTCCTGCTCTTCGCCGGAGTCAGCTAACAGCGCCGCTTCTTCTGCCGCTGCCGCGAGGCTCACAAAGGCCTCTTTCCCGATGTCAAGAGGGTTCAGCTTGTGCTGCCGCGGCGGCTCGATATAAGCGATGCCAGGCATCACGTTCCGGTAGCTGCTGATCGTCGGAGTGACATGATGGATGCCGTCGATAATGATTCCGGTCGCAAGCTCGGTAAGGATGATGTTGCTGTGCCGGCCCATCAGCTCAATAATGATTTTTTTGGCGGATACATCTCCCAGCTCATCCCGGGTCCGCACCTGGATATGAATGATGCGCTCCATGCCGACCTGGCTGATGCTCTCGATGGTTCCGCCTTCGCAGTGTTTGCGCATCAGCATGCAGAACATTGGCGCTTCCGCCGGATTAATGCTGTTTCTGTCAGTCAGATGAACCCGCGGATAGGTTGGATTGGCCGACAAGAGCAGCTTGCCGCCGCCGCCGGAGCCGCGCAGGATGAAGATCAGATCGTGTGTGCTGGGTTGATATATTTTGCCGATGCGTGCACCGATAAAGGGCTGAAGCTCATGCACGATCGCTCTGGTTACAATACCGTCTAATGCCATGATCATGTTCTCCTGTCGCCTGATAATAATATACTCCTCTCTATGATGCCATACTTTGACACATTTGCGCAAAAGGAGAAGCGGGCGGAAGTGATATTTTGGGACGACCATGAATACACTTGGACATGAACAGGTGGAAAAGCTGTGCGCCGCCGGAAGTCAAGAAACGACCGGGAGGGGAAAGAAGAGATATGGAACAAAAAAGTTGGCACAGGCTCGGTGCAGAGGAACTGCAGAAGATGTTCGGCGTTCATCCGGGGTCGGGCCTAAGCGGAGAGGATGCCGCGCAGAGGCTGAAGGAGAACGGCCACAATGAGCTGTCGGAAGGGAAGGCGATATCCCCGCTGACCCTGCTGCTGAACCAGTTCAAGGATTTCATGGTACTGGTGCTCATGGGGGCCACGCTGGTGTCCGGCCTGCTCGGCGAATATCTGGACGCGATAACGATTGTCGCAATCATTATGCTGAACGGGGTGCTGGGTTTTGTGCAGGAATTCCGCGCCGAGCGTTCGCTGCGGGCGCTTAAGCAGCTTTCGGCACCTTCCGCGAAGGTGCTGCGCGATGGCAGGGTTGAGCATATTCCCGCCAAAATGCTCGTGCCCGGCGATATCGTGCTGCTCGAGAGCGGTGACCGGATTCCGGCCGATGTCCGCTGGCTGCAGTGCAGCTCGCTGTATGCTGAGGAATCGGCCCTGACCGGTGAATCGCTGCCTGTCTCCAAGCATGCAGAGGTGATTCATGCCGAAGAAATTCCGCTTGGCGACCAGAAGAATATCGGATTCATGGGCACGATGGTCACCCGGGGGACTGGCCGGGCGATCGTGGTTCGCACAGGCATGGATACCGAGATGGGTAAAATCGCCGATCTGATTCTGAATACCGAATCTCAGGAAACCCCGCTGCAGCACCGGTTGGAGCAGCTCGGCAAAATTCTGATCTATGTCTCGCTGGGTCTTACCATTGTCGTTGTCATTGCAGGCATACTGCACGGGCAGCCTGCGGCTGCCATGTTCCTGGCTGGCGTGAGCCTTGCCGTTGCCGCTATTCCGGAAGGGCTGCCGGCCATAGTGACCATTGCGCTTGCGCTCGGCGTCCAGCGGATGATCAAGCGGAAGGCGATTGTCCGCAAGCTGCCTTCTGTGGAAACCCTTGGCTGCGCATCAGTCATTTGCTCCGATAAAACAGGAACGCTGACCCAGAACAAAATGACGGTAACCCGGCTGTGGAATGCCGGACGGATTCTGGAAGTCACCGGTGAAGGTTATGCCCCAAGCGGACAAGTGCTGGAAAAGGGCAAGCCCATTGACCTGAAAAATGATCAAAACCTGCGGCGTATGCTCCAGATCGGTGCTTTGTGCAACAATGCTGAGATCATTGAGACCTTTCCCGGCGAGATGCGCGCCAAACGCAAAGGGAAGGAAAAGGGGAGCGAGGAAGACATAAATGCGGCCAGCCAGCCGGCCTGGGAGCTGAAAGGGGATCCGACAGAAGGAGCGCTGGTCGCCTTATCCGCAAAAATGGGGCTGACAGCGCAGTCGCTGGCTGTAACCTATGCCAGAGAGACGGAGTTTCCGTTCGATTCCGAACGAAAGCTGATGTCTGTGGTTGTGAGTCATCCCGGCGGCCGGATGATCTGCACCAAAGGCGCACCGGATGTTCTGCTGAACTGCTGTTCATACATGCTGTGGGAAGGTGCTGTCGTACCTTGCACGCCTACCTTGCGCCAGAAGGTCCTGGAGGCCAATGAACAAATGGCTTCAGGAGCACTGCGTGTGCTGGGAATGGCTTATCGTGATATGCGTTCAGGTGAGGTTGCGGGCAGCGAAAAGGAAGCGGAAAGTCAACTGATATTCGCCGGACTGGCCGGGATGATTGATCCGCCGCGGCGTGAGGTGCGTGATGCCATCAGCCTCACCCGCCGGGCTGGAATCAAGACCGTGATGATTACCGGAGATCATGGCACTACAGCGGAAGCGATTGCCCACCAGCTTGGCATTCTGCAGCGCGGCGGAACGGTGCTGACCGGCAGCCAGCTCACGCGGATGGATGACGATGCCCTGGATAAGGTATCGGATAATGTGTACGTATATGCCCGGGTCTCCCCCGAGCACAAGCTGCGTATCGTCAAGTCCCTGCAGCGCCACGGGCATGTGGTGGCTATGACCGGCGACGGCGTCAATGACGCCCCGGCGATCAAAGCGGCAGACATCGGCATCTCCATGGGCATCACCGGCACGGATGTAACCAAGGAAGCGTCCTCGCTTATCCTGGGTGACGACAATTTCTCCACTATCGTAGCAGCCATTGAGGAAGGCCGGAACATTTACGAGAATATCCGTAAATTTATCCGTTACCTGCTCGCCTCCAACGTCGGGGAGATTCTGACGATGTTCTTCGCCATGATGCTGGGTCTGCCGCTGCCGCTGGTTCCGATCCAGATTCTCTGGGTTAATCTGGTAACTGACGGGCTGCCGGCGATGGCCCTGGGCGTGGACCAGGCTGAGAAGGATTTGATGGAGCATAAGCCCCGCGGCGCGAAGGAGAACATCTTTGCCCGCCGTCTTGGCTGGAAAATCATCAGCCGCGGATTGCTGATCGGCCTGTGCACATTGGCCGCTTTCTGGCTGACGCTCCGCATTGACCCAAGCAGCCCGCAGCAGCTGATCCGGGCGCAGTCGGTTGCTTTTGCCACACTGGTCATGGCCCAGCTGATTCATGTCTTCGACTGCCGGAGCTCCCGCTCAGTGTTTCACCGCAATCCGCTCCAGAACAAATATCTGGTGCTTGCTGTGCTCTCATCCGTACTGCTGATGCTGGTTGTAATGTATCTGCCGGTTCTCCAGCCAATCTTCAAGACCGTACCGCTCAGTTTCCGCGAATGGTGCCTGGTGCTGGTCATGGCCGGTGTTCCTACCTTCCTGATGGGGGCGGGCAGCGTGTGGGGCGGCAAGAAGAACCGCAGCCGCAGCGGAGGGCGGACGATGATAAAAAGTACAAAAATTTCGGCATAAAATCAATAGCTTTAACCCATTCCTTTAAGGTATGCTTGGTTCACAATACGTCCTTTAGGAGTGGAATCACAATGGAATTTACCAAAATGCACGGCCTGGGCAATGACTTTATTATTGTATTCGGCGAGCAGGAGCTGCCGGGGAATGCCTCTGAGCTGGCAGTTACACTATGCAACCGGTTTTTTGGCATCGGTGCCGATGGACTGGTATACATCCTTCCGTCGGAACGCGGCGATTATATGATGCGCATCATGAATTCGGACGGCTCCGAAGCAGAGCAATGCGGCAATGCAATCCGCTGTGTGTCCAAATATGTCTACGAGCACGGGCTGGTCAGCTCAGAGCAGATAGTAATTGAAACGATTGGTGCAGGTGAGCAGAAAGTAAGCTTGCAGGTGAAGGATGGAGTGGTGGAGACGGTTACCGTCGATATGGGCGAGCCTGTCTTGTCGGGAACGCAGATTCCTGTAGCCATTGATGCCGAGCTGGTGCTGGACCAGCCGATTGAGGCGGATGGAAGGGCGTTCAGATTCACTGCCGTATCCATGGGCAATCCGCACTGTGTAATCTATGTGGACGATGCCGTAGGCTTTGATCTGGCCACCTGGGGGCCGAAGCTCGAAGTTCACCCGCTTTTCCCGAGAAAAGTAAACGTTGAATTCGCCACCGTGCTGGACCGCAGTCATGTCGATATGCGTGTCTGGGAACGCGGAGCAGGGCCTACATTGGCCTGTGGAACCGGTGCTTGCGCCACGCTGGTTTCCTCAGTGCTGAACGGTCTGACCGACCGCTCGGCGACAATCAGCCTCAAGGGCGGCGATCTGTTTATTGAATGGAACGAAGAAGACAATCATGTCTATATGACGGGTCCGGCTCAAGTGGTATATACCGGGTCTGTAGAGATTTAATCAGTCTCTCCCTAGGCTGGGATTCACAATAAAAGAGCTATTTTCAGGTGAACCTTTACTTGGAAATAGCTCTTTTCGTTTTTGCGAATGAAAAAAATCTGAAAATAGTTCATTTTTCATTTTTTTTGATGAAAAAAGTCGAATTACACAAAGTGAATTAGGATGATCGTCCGATATATATTTGAGTTGTTAAAAAATACATAGTTTAGATTTTCAGTAACCAATCAGCATTAGAAAGGTGGACATTTATGAAACATGCTTCAACACGCAATTTTGCAATGATTTTAGCCTTTGTGATGCTGGTAACGCTTGTTGGCTGCGCAGGGAAAGGAAACGAAGAAGTACAGAAGTCTGATAAACAAATCACGTTGAATTTTATGTGGTGGGGGAAGCCGAGCCGGAAAGAGATCACTTTAAAAGTTATTGAGCTGTTTGAAAAAGAAAATCCCAATATAAAAATTAATACTGAGGATTACCCTTCAACCGGTGAGGTCGCCCAAAAGCTTGCTATGGATACCGCCGAGCAAAAAACACCGGATCTTATGCAGATGGACTACAATTTTGCCTTTAATTATGTTACCCACGATTTAATTGAGCCGCTCGGCCCATATGTTAAATCCAATATTCTTGATCTGTCCGATGTGGATAAGTCTTACCTGGTGTCAGGACAGTATGAAGGGAAGCAGTACGGCATCCCTATGGGATCAAACGCTTTGGGAATGGCATATGACCCTGCCATGTTTGAGCAGTATGGGATACAGCCCCTTCAAGATCCATATACCGTTCAGGATCTGCAACAAACGATGCAGCAATTTAAAGATAAGGTGCAGACCCCGGGTTTTTATCCTTTGAATGCGATGTTTGACTTATCCTATTGGTTCAGAATGAAGGGTGAATCTTTTTATAATAAGGAAAAAACGGGTCTTGGTTACACAGATGCTACTATGATTGAGTATCTGACTTTGATCAAAACATGGCTGGATCAGGGGCTTTTGAACCCCGGTACAGCCGTAGCCGCTGATGAGAAAAATCCGTTGGCAGCCGGGAAAACAGCATTTTTACAAAGTGTAAGCAACCAGATGGTTTCGATGGGTGACGAAGCAGGCCGAACCCTGAAAATCATGAACCTTCCAACCGTCGAGGGTGCTGCCGCAGAAGGGAACTTTATCAAACCATCCATGTTTATAATGGTATCTTCTTACTCTGAACATAAGGAAGCGGCTGTCAAATTCGTCAGCTTTCTTACGAATGACAAGGAAGCGAATGATATTCTAAAAGGTGAGCGCGGGGTTCCGATCGCCGCTAAAGTTGCTGAACAATTATCCAATGAAGCTGCTGAACAGGGGAAAGAACAATATTCATTTATGAATTATATTGCCAAGCACTCCACCCCGATTGATCCGCCTGCACCGTTGTCCGATGCGGTCATCCAAAACTCTTTAAAGCTTATTCTCAAAAATCTGTATGGCGGCAGCATTACACCAGAGGCGGCTGCACGCTCCTTTAGAGCACAGGCCGAAGAGGTTTTGGAAGGGAAGGGGAAGGGAAGCAAATGAACAAGCTCTTGGGGATGTTTCAAGCAAAAAGTATAAAGCAGCGTCTATATGTAGGTTTTGGTATCATTTTGATATTGCTGGTCTTTCTCGGAGTTACCGGATACATGTATCTCTCGCAAATTAACGGAACCTATACGGCCCTCCTGAACAAGCAAGTCGCTACGATTGGCTTAATCAAAGATTTGAACACAACAATCGAATCTGAACATGCGAATGTATCCGATTTTCTTGTTTCCGGAGATCAGAAAAAATTGGATGATTATGCGGCAGCACGCCTTAAATTCACGGAGCATCATGCAAAGCTGGATTCATTGATAACCGATCGCGGTAAACGGCAGATTCTGGCCGGGTTAGATTTGCTGCAGCTGCAATTTATAGTCATTTCCGATCAGATGATTGACGCTAAAAATAAAGGTGAATCGGAGAGCATTGTATCTATTGCCGTCAATCAGAGTGTCGTCTTGGACAAGTTTATTGAAGTAGCACGCAAGCTGGTTGCCACAGAACAGTCGGAAGCTGATGACCAGATTGCCATAGCACAGGAGCAGGCAGAAAATGTGAAGTCTACCATCATTGGTATTGGCATTATATCTCTGATAGCAGCAGCATTGCTGGCAATTCTGATCAGCGGACAGATATCCAATCCTATTAAGCTGCTTCGGGTAGCCGCTGCCAAGATTGCCGACGGAGATTTGACAGTTAACGAAATTCATATCAAAAACAAGGATGAACTTGGCGATCTGGCGGGTGCTTTTAATCAGATGGCAGGCAATCTGCGGCATTTAATTCAAGAAATCGGCACCCATGCCGAACAGGTCGCAGCCTCCGCCGAGGAACTGACAGCAGGTGCTGAACAAACAAGCCAGGCCACTGAGCATATTGCTCACATTACAGAAGATCTGGCCCAAGGAACGGAACAACAAGTAGAAAGCATAAGCGGCAGCATGAAGATGGTACACCGGATGGAGGAACAGGCAATCTTTATCGAACAGAGCGCCTACAGTGTAAATCAGTCCGCCATAAATGCTTCGCAGATTGTTGTTCAGGGATCTGATGCCGTCAGGTCGGCAATCAGCCAAATGTCATCTATTCAAGCGAACTCCAATGAGGTTGCAGAATCTGTTAAATCCCTGGGGGAAAAGTCAAAGGAAATCAGCACGATTATTAACTTTATTAATGAAATTGCAGGCCAGACGAACCTCTTGTCTTTGAATGCCTCCATTGAAGCGGCGCGTGCAGGAGAAGCCGGCAGAGGATTTGCCGTTGTTGCCTCCGAGGTCAAAAAGCTTGCAGACCAAACCGCAATGTCCGGAAAGCAGATTTCGGAGGTCATTAAGAATATCCAGCTGGAGAGCGAAATTAGCGTGAATAATGTATTAAAAGGGGAAGAAGAGGTTCTTCTGGGAATCCGTTCCGTAACGGAGGCCGGAAAAGCCTTTGAACAGATTGAAATGGCTATGAGCGGTGTGACTGCAGAGATTAGTGAAGTTTCCACGGCTTCGAAAGAAATGTCCGATGATACTAAAAATCTGGTTACCTCCTTTGAAGCGATTTCTGTGATTGTGAATGAAACATCCGAAGGGACACAAAGTGTCTCAGCATCTGCACAAGAAACGTTGGCTACGGTGGAAGAAGTGAACAGTGCTTCTACTGCTCTGGCAAAAATGTCTGAAGAGCTCTTAGAACTGGCTGGAAAATTTAAAATTAGCTGATTTCAAATAAGCTATGATCATCACCTGACTGACAGCAAGTCTCCGAATATGGAGATTTGCTGTTTTTTGCGTATGTGCCCGACGTTCTTCAATATGGCTGGACAGCCGAATAATGGCAGGACTTAATGCAAATAATACCACCCAGTACTGGATAGGAGGCCTGAGATGGATACGAAAGGTCAATGGAAGCGCAGCGCCAAGGCGGCACATACGGATCAAACGGTATCGCAGACCGGAAGACAGCCGGGGCTGTCTTTTGAGCTGTCCGAGAGCCTGGCGGGCATTCAGTCCGAGCTTGGGAACAGCCCTGACCTCATCATACGCCAGATCCAGCTGGGCGGTCCTCTCCGTATCCAGGCCGCAGCCGTCCACCTGAGCGGGCTGGCCGACACCTCGGCTGTAAATCAATTTGTAATAGGCTCTCTCCTTGGCAACATGGAAGGTCTGTTCATGGACAGCGAAGAAGGAGGCATTGATGAAGGCCGGCTCCCAGCCATGATCCTGAACCGGGCTCTGGAGATTGGAGAGGCAGAAATCAAGGAAGAGTGGAAAGAAATGATGCTTGCGGTTCTATCGGGGGATACCGTCATTCTGCTTGACGGCTATGCGACCTCTATTCTTTGCGCTACGAGAGGAGGGGAATGGCGTTCGGTCGGCGAGCCTTCCTCCCAGTTGGTTGTCCGGGGCCCGAAGGATGGTTTTGTTGAGTCGGTGGCTACCAATATTTCCCTCATCCGCCGGAGAATCAAGTCGCCCAAGCTGCATCTGGAGTACATGAAGATCGGAAGTGAAACCCAGACCCTTGTAGCGCTGATGTATGTGAAGGATATTGCGGGAGAAGATCTGATCAGTGAAGTGCGGGAACGGCTGGGCAAGATTGCTATGAATGAAGTGCTGGAATCCGGTTATATCGAAGAGCTGATTCAGGACAAAACCTTTACGCCGTTCCCGACGATTTATAATACAGAGCGTCCCGATGTGGCTGCCGGCAATTTGCTGGAGGGGCGGGTAGTGATCATTGTCGACGGCACACCCTTTGTCCTAATTCTGCCCGCAGTGTTTACGCAATTTTTTCAATCCGCAGAGGATTATTCGCAGAGATTCGATATTGCCATTCTGATGAGGGTCGTCAGATATATGAGTTTTATCGTTCTGATTTTGGGTCCTTCCGTGTACATCTCCCTGACCACCTACCATTATGAAATGATCCCGACTACACTGCTGATTAATTTGCTGGCCCAGCGGGAGAATGTGCCGTTCCCGGCTTTGGTCGAGGCGCTGCTGATGGAAGGTGCTTTTGAGATCCTCCGTGAAGCCGGTGTGCGGATGCCGCGTGTCATCGGACAGACGGTGTCGGTTGTCGGCGCGCTTATTCTGGGTTCTGCCGTAGTTGAGGCTGGCATTATCACGCCGATAATGGTGATTGTCGTCGCATTGACCGGGATTGCCAGCTTTGCCATTCCAGCCTATAACATGTCGATTGCGGGCAGACTTATCCGCTTTGCTTTTCTTCTGCTTGCGGGGATGTTTGGCTTTTATGGGGTCATTCTGGGGCTGATTGTCATGGTCGCGCATATGAACAGTCTGCGTTCCTTCGGCGTCCCTTATTTGTCGCCCTTTGTGCCGCTGTCTGTAAAAGGCCAGAAGGATACCATTCTGCGGCTGCCGCTCTGGCTGATGACTCCCCGCAAATCGCCGCAGCAAATGCGTGCCGAGCTGCCGGAGTTCATGCGTTTGACTACAGGGAATGAGGAACTGCTGGCCCCATTGATTGGCAAGGCGGGCAGGCCTCCTGAAACCGCTGAAGGAGATCAACCCGATGAACAATAAAAGACTGGGACTCTCCCTCTTGATCACCATGCAAATGCTGCTGCCCCTCGTTCTAACCGGCTGCTGGGACAGTGTCGAGCTCAACCGGAGGGCGATCGTTTCCGGAGTTGGGATTGACAGGGGGCCGTCGGATGACCAGAAATATATCCTTTCCTTTCAGGTAATCATTGCGGAGGAGATCTCCGGAGAACAGACCAGAAGCAGTTCGCCGGTGGCTTTATATTCCGGAAGCGGACGGACGATGTTTGAAGCGCTGGCGAATGCCTCGCGGCAAACTGCACGTTTTTTGTCGCTCGGGCATGTCAGAGTGGTGGTCATTTCCGAGGAATTCGCCCGTGAAGGCATTAAAGATATGCTGGATGTGCTGGAAAGGGAAAGCGACATGCGGCTGACCAGCCTGGTTTTTATCTCCAAGGATCAGCCGGCCAGTGAAGTGATGTCGACCATGACTGTGTTCAGCAAGATTCCTGCCAATGATCTGGTTGAGAAGCTGGACACTACCTCGAAGCAGTTCGGCTACAATTACAAAATGGAGGTGGATGATGTAATCAGAGGCATCCAGGTCAGGGGAGGAGGACCGGTTATTAATGGGGTTTTCAGGACCGGAGGCAGAGAACGCGGGGATTCGAATGACAACTTGAAAACCATCACTCCTGATACGATACTGAGAATTTCCAGATTGGCCGTGTTCAAGGATGATAAGCTCAAGGGCTGGCTTGAAGGAAAAACCGCGTTCGGTACGGTCCTTCTGCTTAACAAACTTAAAGAATTCCCCGTAGTCATTAAAAAGGATAACGGTTATTTGGCTTTCAATGTGTATCAATCCCAAGTATCGGTTGATGCAGAGGCCAAGGATCCTGAACATCCTGTGATTATCATTAAAATCACCCAACAGGCGGCGCTCAAGGAATCTCCAAATTCACTTGACCTTACCTCGCCCGAAGTCCTGGAGAAGCTGTCGGAGCAGTTGACGATGGAGGCCCGCAGCCAAATCCGGGAGGCGATTGCCGCTGCCCGGAAGCTGGAAAGTGATTATATCGGCTTCGGAGAGGCCGTAAAACGGGAAAATCCACATGGCTGGAAGAAGGTCAAGGATCATTGGGAGGACATTTTTGCGGCTTGCGAGATCAAAATTGATGCGGACACCGTAATCAGACATACGGATATGCGGGGGAATTCCTTCCAGGTGTATTAACTAGACGGAGGTCGAGGAAATGGGAACGGTTAAAGTCGGGCTGATCCAGTTTTTCAGCATTACCCTGCTGTTTGAGCTGGGAACGGCGCTGGTCGTCAATCTGGGCATGGCAGCAGGCAGGGATGCATGGCTTTCTATACTTATCGGCAGTGCGGGAGGGATTGGCGTATTTGCAGGATACGCTTATTTGTACAGGAAATACCCTGAACTGCCTTTCACAGCCTATACCCGGAAGGTTCTGGGCAAATATATTGGGACCCCCGTAGCGTTGATCTACGTTATTTTATATATCAATCTGGCCGCCCGGGATTTGCGTGACGGCAGTACAATGCTCGCGATGGCTACCATGCATAACACCCCGCTGTTTATTCTCAGCATGCTGATGATTCTTTCAAGCGCCTACGTTCTGCACAAAGGTTTTGAAGTTCTGACCCGGACATCCCTGGTTTTTCTGCTCCTTGTCCTGCTGATCGGCCTATTCAGCACCCTTATGCTGATGTTCTCGGGATCGATTAATTTGAACCGGCTTCTGCCGATGCTGGAGGATGGGGTAGAACCTGTGATCCGTTCAGTACTGCATCAGAACTATATGTTCCCCTTTGGCGAGATGATCGCTTTTACCATGCTCATGCCCTTTCTCTCCAATGTAAAAAAAGGCCCTTGGGTTATTGCGGGGGCGATGCTGGTTTCCGCTCTGATGCTGAGTTTTACGATGGCTCTGAACATCTCTGTGCTCGGGGATGACATTGTGGAGCGCTCCCCTCTGCCGCTGATGCCTACGATCAGCAAGATATCGATTTCGGACTTTATCCAGCGTGTGGATATTTTTGTGGTCATGGTGCTGATCATCGGCGTGTTTTTTAAAATTTCTGTGTTTTTCGCTGCGGCACTGATTGGGATATCTGACCTCTTCGGCATACCTTACCGCAAAATGCTCTATCCCTGCACGCTGATTATTTTGTTTACCTCTATGCTGGATGCCCGCAGCTTTACCGAGCATCTCGATGAGGGAGGGAGACTGCTGTATACCGTGTATCCGTTCTTGATGATAGCCATACCGGCTGTTCTAATCCTCGTCTCGGTATTGAAAAGCTATTTCTCGGCTCCCCGGCCGGGCTGAGCGCCCCGAATGAAGTACACGGCATCCGGGATAACGAGACTCAGCAGCATAAGCAGAGCAACCAGCTTTTCTGAAGCAGAGTACAATAAGTAGTTCATAATGTAGCTGATATTATCCAGCCCGTAACCGAAGATCCAGTCCCCCAGATATAAATAAAGCAGGGAAAGTGCAGCCAGCAGCACAATTACCGCATATTTTTTCAGCAGCATCTTTCTGATTTTTTTCTTCATGAAACCTTGCCCCCTATCGGCGCTTTCTGCTAGTATGAATCATTTTCCCCGCAGCCATGCAATTGCTGTTGTGCCCTGGCTGCGCTTTTGTCCCCGAAAGCTTATCATCCATCCCGTTTTATGTTACATTAGTATGAAACTACGGACTGATTAGGGGAGGTTCTTGCGGTGAAGCCGGATTTACGCTCTGCATGGAAGAATAACGTGTTGGTCGGAGACGGGGCGATGGGAACCTTTTTATATCAAAAAGGCTTTCCGGTCGGCATCTCCTATGAAGAATTGAATCTGACCTCTCCGGAGGTTATTGAGGATGTGCACCGCAGTTATATTGAAGCGGGAGCGGTGCTGCTGGAGAGCAATACGTACTCGGCTAATTATGACAAGCTGTCTAAGTTCGGGTTAGAGGCCAAGGTCGGTGATATCAACCGTGCCGGTGTGCGGATTGCGCGGCGTGCCGCAGGTGAATCGGGTTATGTTGTCGGTGCGGTAGGCTCGATCCGTGCCGGTAAACGGGCAAATCTGTCCGGCGCGGAGCTGAAGCGGTTTTATACCGAGCAATTTTCGGCGCTGCTGGAAGAGCAGCCAGACGGCATTCTGCTGGAAACCTTCTATGATGTGGAGGAGCTGCATTTGGCGCTGAGATCCGTGCGCAAGCTCAGCGACCTGCCGGTGATCTGCCAGCTTGCTGTGGATGAGACTGCGCGTACCCTCGACGGGTTAACGCTGCCGGAGGCTTTTCATATTCTGGAGCAGGACGGGGCGGATATAATCGGCTTCAACTGCCGGACCGGTCCTAACGGCATTAAGCGGGCGCTGAAATCGCTGCAGGGAAGCCTCAGGCTCCCCGCTTCCATATATCCCAATGCCGGGATCGCCGATTATGTGGACGGACAGTACCGCTATGGCGCATCGCCGGAGTATTTCGGCCAGATGGCTCCGGTATTTGCGGATATGGGTGCCCGGATTATCGGCGGCTGCTGCGGCACGACGCCACAGCATATTGCCGAAATCTCTGCTGCGCTGCGTGACTATACTCTGCAGCCCCTGCCGGAACCAACGGGACAGAGGAATCCCGAGCACCTGGCGGTCCAGGAGCATCTGGCAGAGGATGGGGAACGTGACGGCAGAGAGCCGACACTGGTTGATCTAGTTAAGGAACGCCATACAGTGATCGTGGAGCTTGATCCGCCGCGTGATCTGGATATCGCGAAGTTCATGCGGGGTGCGGAAGCACTGCGCAAGGCAGGTGCGGATGCGCTGACCCTGGCGGACAATTCGCTGGCCGTGACCCGGATGAGCAACATGGCGCTGGGACATCTGGTGCAGGCCCGCACGGGGCTGCGGCCCCTGGTCCACATTGCCTGCCGGGACCGCAATCTGATCGGAACGCAGTCCCATCTTATGGGCTTCGATGCGCTGGGCATTGATCATGTGCTGGCAGTCACAGGCGACCCGGCCCGCTTCGGGGATTTGCCGGGCTCTAGCTCTATTTATGACCTGACCTCATTTGAGATTATTCGGATGATCAAGCAGCTCAATGACGGCATCGCTTTTTCCGGCAAGCCGCTGAAGCAGAACGCCAATTTTGTGATCGGCGCTGCATTTAATCCTAACGTCAAGCATTTGGACAAGGCTGTTGAACGGCTGGAGAAAAAAATCGCTTCCGGTGCAGATTATATTATGACCCAGCCCGTATATGATCCTGAGCTGATTGTACGGATTGCCAAAGCTACGGAGCATCTGGAGATTCCGATTTTTATCGGCATTATGCCGCTTGCCAGCGGACGCAATGCCGAATATCTGCACAATGAGGTGCCCGGCATTCAGCTTTCCCCGGAGGTCCGCAACCGTATGCAGGGACTGGAAGGCGAAGCAGGGCGCGCAGAGGGAGTGCGGATCGCCAAAGAGCTGCTGGACGCGGCCACTGCGCATTTTAACGGCATTTACCTGATGACGCCATTCATGTTCTATGATATGAGTGTGCAGCTTCTGGAGTACGTGTGGGCAAAACAAGGGCGCAAATTGTCCCCCTTGTTTCGCTAGTAATAATCAATTACAATAGTGTAATGGATGTGATTCCGTTGTCATTTAGCATGACCGGATACGGTCAAACATCCCGGCAATTCGGCGGTTACAAGATAACATTCGAAGTCAAATCGGTGAATAACCGGTACTGCGAAGTTGTGCTGCGGATGCCCCGGGATTGGACGGTTTATGAGGATATGCTGCGAAGACAGGTGCAAGCTCATATCAAACGGGGACGGGTCGATGTCATCATTAACAGGGAGCATGCCGATGAGGCCGGCTCCACTCAGGTGCTGAACCGTTCAGCGGTACGTTCTTATTTGAAGTCGGCACAGCAGCTGAGTGAAGAATTCGGAATCGGCGGTGAGCTTCAGCTTCGCGACATCCTCGCGCTGCCGGGTGTTATGGAACTCAAGGAAGATATACATGCATTAACCTCATCCCAGGACCTCAAGGATATCCTTGAGCAGGGGCTGAACGGGAGTCTGGAAGCCCTGATGGACATGCGCGCCCGTGAAGGAAGATATCTTGCGGGTGACCTGCTGGGAAGACTGAATCATTTGGAGGAGCTCCATGCTGAAATGGCTGGACTGGCTCCTGTTGTGGTGAGCGAGTACCGCGAGAAACTGCGGCAGCGGCTGACCTTGCTGAATGACGGTACGTTCCCTTTTGAAGAGCATAAATTCGGAATGGAAATGGCTATCTTTGCCGACCGCTGTAATATTGATGAAGAGCTTACCCGGCTGTACAGTCATTTTGAACAATGCAAGGCTGTACTGAAGAGCAGTGAGCCTGCAGGACGCAAGCTGGATTTTCTCATTCAGGAGATGAACAGGGAGACGAATACTATAGGGTCCAAATGCAATCATCTCACTCTGGTGAACCTGACGCTGGATATGAAGGCCGAGCTGGAGAAGATACGTGAGCAAGCAGCGAACTTGGAATGACAACTGCCTGAAGTAAGCGAAGATGTAACCTATGGGGGGAACAACCGGAACATGGCAATTAAATTAATCAACATCGGCTTTGGGAATATTGTATCGGCCAACCGTATTATTTCCATTGTCAGCCCGGAATCAGCACCAATTAAACGTATTATCCAAGAGGCGAGAGACCGGCATATGCTGATCGATGCCACTTACGGCCGCCGGACGCGGGCCGTCATCATTACGGACAGCGATCATGTCATTCTTTCGGCTGTGCAGCCGGAGACTGTGGCCCACCGCCTGTCCAGCAAAGATGACGATAACGACGAATAACAACAAATGGAGTGTACTATGTCTAGAGGATTGCTGATCATATTATCCGGCCCTTCCGGTGTTGGAAAAGGAACCGTATGCACCGCACTGCGGCCGAAGATGCCCGAGCTTGTCTATTCTGTTTCAGCGACTACACGCTTGCCGCGTGAAGGCGAGGAGAACGGAGTCAACTATTTTTTTAAGACCAGAGAGCAGTTTGCGGCCATGATCGAAGCCGACCAGCTGCTTGAATATGCGGAGTACGTAGGCAATTATTACGGTACTCCGCGTGACTTTGTGGAGAGAACACTCGACAGCGGAAGAGATATTATTCTGGAAATCGAGGTTCAGGGAGCGCTCAAGGTCAAGGAGAAATTCCCCGAAGGCATCTTTGTATTCCTTCTTCCCCCGTCTATGGACGAGTTGAAGGACCGTATTCGCGGGCGCGGTACAGAGCATCCTGATGTCATCAGCCACCGCATGTCCGTGGCGGAGGATGAGATCAGCCTGATCCGGCATTACGATTATGCAGTAGTGAACGATGAGATAGATCTGGCCTGCAAGCGAATAGAAAGCATCATTATCGCCGAACATTGTAAGGTGAGATGACAGGCATAACAGAACTTAAGCTCATATTACAGTAAAAGATAAAGAGGTGTCTTACGTGCTATATCCATCCATTGACGAAATGATGACCAAAGTTGACAGCAAGTATTCCCTGGTGGTTGCTGCGGCCCGCCGGGCAAGAGTGCTCCGGGAAGGCGGCAAGACCGAGATCAAAGCTCCAAGATCGCACAAGTTCGTTGGTGTTGCGCTGGAGGAAGTTTTTGAAGACCGTATCATGGTAACCCGCGGCGAAGAGTAGTCTGAAGTTGCCCTGCTAGGCCATTGCAGAAACGGGTACCGTCCTTTTTAAGGACGGCGAAGCCGTTTCTGCTTGGGTTAGGAGGTCTGTAGTTTGAACGTAGTTCTGAATAGCCCGGACCGGGCGGTATCTGACAACCGGAAGGTTGTTATTTTTTTCTCAAAAACTGAGGATTTTTCGGTATGTAACTGCGGGAAGACAAGGGAACAGGGGGGAGATTACGTTGAAGAGCTTACAGGGCAAAACGATTATCTTGGGGATTACCGGAGGGATTGCTGCCTACAAAGGCGCAGCCTTGACCAGCAAGCTTACACAAAAAGGGGCCACGGTGCATGTGATCATGACTGCTTCGGCTAAGCAGTTCATTACAGAGCTGACACTGCAGTCCTTATCCAAGCAGCGTGTATACAGCGATACCTTTCAGGAGCGCGATCCGTCTTCGATTTCGCATATTGACCTGGCGGATTCCGCCGATCTTGTACTGGTAGCACCGGCAACAGCCAATATTATTGCCAAAATGGCACACGGCCTGGCGGATGACATGCTGTCTACCACACTGCTTGCGGCCACAGCCCCAGTAATGGTGGCACCTGCGATGAATGTACACATGTATCAGCATCCTGCGGTAATGGACAACATCAACACGCTGTACAAGCGGGGAGTGAAGTTCATAGAACCGGGTGAAGGACAGCTGGCCTGCGGTTATGTAGGCAAAGGGCGGCTGGAGGAGCCGGAAGAGATTGTAAAGGTGGTAGAACAGTTTTTTGCTCTGCAGGACAGTGCGGCAAAGGGGCCGCTCGCCGGTAAAAAAGTGGTAATTACTGCAGGGGGAACGATCGAGCGCATTGACCCGGTCCGCTATATTACCAATGATTCCTCCGGCAAAATGGGCTTTGCCCTATCCCGCACTGCACGTGCAATGGGAGCAGAGGTCACCCTGATCGCTGCGCGCACCGATGAGGCGCCTCCGCAGGACCCGGAGATTCGCGTGGTCAGGGTTGAATCGGCTGCGGATATGTATGAAGCCGTACTGAGCGCCTGGAAGGATTGTGATATCCTGATTAAGGCTGCGGCTGTGTCGGATTACCGCCCGCGGCAGAGCGCGGAATCTAAGATTAAGAAGAGCGGGGATACGCTGAGCCTTGAGCTGGTGAAAACAACAGACATTCTGGAGAATCTGGGGAAACATAAGGATAAGCAGTTTCTCATCGGTTTTGCGGCTGAAACAGGCGATGCCGAATTGTATGCCAAGGACAAGCTGGTCCGCAAAAATCTGGATTTAATTGTTGCCAACGACGTTACCATGGAAGGTGCAGGTTTCGGTACAGACACCAATATTGTATCGGTCTATGACGCAGAAGGACTGGTGCTGGATCTGCCGCAGACTTCCAAGGATGAGGTAGCGCGGCAGCTGCTGCAGCTGGCGGCCACACGTATTTCCGGAGCACAATTATAATGGAGATAGCCAAGGTCATTGTCGATGTTCCTGTGCGCAGCACTGACCGGCCGTTTGATTATTTGATACCAGACTCGCTTAAACTATGGATTGAGGTGGGAAGCCGCGTAGCAGTGCCCTTTGGGCACCGTACGGTGCAGGGGTTTGTGGTATCCCTGGAATCCGGGGAGACAGGTGCAGTATCCGGGATGAAGCCGATACAGGAGGTACTGGATCTGCTCCCCCCGCTGTCCCCAGAGCTGGTTGAGCTTGGGGATTGGATGAGCCAAAGATATGCCTGCAGACGGATATCCGCACTTCAGGCGATGCTTCCTACGGCTCTAAAAGGCAAGGCTGAACGGCTGATAACGCTTGGTGATGCGGCGGATGAGGGAACCAGTAATGCTGATGAACTGTTCCCGATGTTCCTGGAGACGGATCAGGAGGAAAACCGGATTTCAGAATTTGTCGGACGCCATGGAGAAGTCTCCATGAAGCTGCTGACCCGCACCTTCCCCCAGGCTGCGGAGACGGTGAAGTTTATGCTCCGCCGCGGCGTATTGGCCGAGAGCCAGTCGATTAAGGACAAGATGGGCAAAAAGAAGCTCAAGGCGGTTGATTTGGCTATCGGGCTCTCGGCAGCCCGCGAATCCCTTGCCGGATTTCCGGCGCGATCCGCCCGCCAAAAAGAAGTGCTGTCTTTCCTGATAGATATGGAAGCTATGCTTCCGATGCCGATGAAGGATATATTGTCCATTCTACAGGTCACGGCAGGCACGGTAAAGGCCCTGGAGGACAAGGGGTTTATTGAGATCAGCGAGATTGAGGTATACCGGGACCCTTACCGGGGGCGTGATTTCAAACCCAGCACACCGCTGCCGCTGACGAAAGAGCAGGAAGCTGTATATAACAGAATTGCTGCAACCGTGGATGAGCAGCGGCATGAAGTGTTTTTGCTGCATGGAGTTACCGGAAGCGGCAAGACTGAAATCTATCTTCAGTGTATCCAGCGCTGCGTGGATCAAGGGCGGCAGGCGGTGGTGCTTGTGCCCGAGATTGCGCTCACACCGCAGATGGTCGAGCGGTTCAAAGGCCGCTTCGGAAGTGGGGTCGCTGTGATGCACAGCCGTTTGTCTGTGGGCGAGCGGTATGACGAATGGCGCAAAATCCGCGAAGGGAAAGCATCGGTGGCAGTTGGCGCCCGTTCCGCGGTTTTTGCTCCGTTCGTGAATCTGGGCCTCATTATCATGGATGAAGAGCATGAATCCTCCTATAAACAGGAGGAGAATCCGAAATACCATGCACGCGATGTTGCGGTCCGCCGCGCAGAGCAGGGCGGAGCTGCAGTTATCCTGGGCTCCGCTACTCCGTCACTCGAGAGCTATCATGCGGCCAGGTCGCAGAGCGATATTCATTTCTCGCCAGTGCTGCTGCACATGCCCAGCCGTGCACTGGGCAATGAATTGCCTAAAGTGCATGTGACGGACATGCGGGAGGAACTGAAGGAAGGGAACCGTTCGATGTTCAGCCGCCGGCTCCATGCGGCTCTGGAGGGCCGGCTGGAGCGTGGAGAGCAGACGGTGCTCCTGCTGAACCGCAGAGGTTTTTCCACCTTTGTGATGTGCCGCAGCTGCGGCTATGTGGCAGGCTGCCCTGACTGTGACATCTCGCTGACCTACCACAGCCGCAGCGATAATCTCCGCTGCCACTACTGCGGCCACGCCGAACCGGCGCCCAAGCTGTGTCCGGAATGCGGAAGCGAGCATATCCGTTTCTTTGGTACTGGCACCCAGCGGGTTGAAGAAGAGCTCGGCAAGCTGTTTCCCGGCATCCGTGTCATTCGGATGGATGTGGACACTACCACGGAGAAGGGTTCGCATGAGAAGCTGCTGAACCAGTTCAGGGACAAAAAAGCCGATGTGCTGCTGGGCACGCAAATGGTAGCCAAAGGGCTGGACTTTCCTGACGTTACGCTGGTGGGTGTAATTACCGCCGATTCCGCGCTGAACCTGCCCGACTTCCGGGCGGCGGAAAAAACCTTCCAGCTGCTGACACAGGTTGCCGGCAGAGCCGGACGCCATCAGCTTCCGGGCGAGGTGGTTGTGCAGTCCTATACGCCGGAGCATTATTCCATCGTTCATGCCAGCGGGCATGATTACCACTCTTTTGTACGTGAAGAGCTGAAGCACCGCCGGGAGCTGCATTACCCTCCGTATTGCAGGCTGATTCTTGTCACGCTTTCTCATGAACAGCTGCCGGTGCTGCTGCGTCTGGCGGAGAATTATGCGCTGAACCTGCAGGGCAAAGCACGGCAGCTGCGCTGGTTCGGCAGTCTGGACAAGCTGTCCTCCGATGCGCTCGACCTGCTTGGTCCTGTCGCATCCCCGCTTCCCCGGCTAAAGGGCCGGTACCGGTTCCAATGTATCATCAAGTGGCGCGGCTCCATTGATGCCATTGGACTGGCCCGCCAGGTGGCGGAAGAGCTGGAGGATTCGGTTCGTGATACCGGACTGCAGATCAGCCTGGATGTAGATCCACAAATGTTGATGTGATCGGCAGGCATGATACAATAGGTACGCATTGCAGAAAATTCATTATTGTTCAGCATATAGAGTTGAAGAAAGCTTATATATAGTGTTCAGAATTAGCTATACTATAGAAATGTTCGAGGATGGTGTGTTTGTAATGGCTATAAGGCTGATCGTGAAAGAACCGGATGAGGTACTGCATAAGACAGCGAAGACGGTAACCAAGGTAACCCCCAATGTTCAAAAGCTGCTGGATGATATGGCGGATACCATGTATGACGCTGAAGGCGTTGGACTGGCCGCGCCGCAGGTCGGTATTCTGAAACGGCTGATCGTCGTGGATGCCGATGAGGAGCATGGATTGATCAAGCTGATCAATCCGGAAATTGTCAGCATGGAAGGCGAACAATTCGGTCCGGAGGGATGTCTGAGCATACCCGGCCTGAATGGTGACGTGCGCCGTGCTGAGACGGTAACCGTACGTGGGCTGGACCGTGAAGGCAACGAAGTGACGATTACCGGGAGCGGCCTGCTGGCCCGGGCGTTTCAGCATGAGATTGACCATCTTAACGGGGTGCTGTTCACGGATATTGCCGAGAAGGTATACGAGTATACCGCTGAGCGCAGCGAAACTGGGGAGTGAATGGAATGAAGATAGTGTTCATGGGGACTCCGGATTTTGCGGTGCCTTCCCTGCAAATGCTGGTGGAGGAAGGGTATGAGGTAGTTGCCGTCGTCACCCAGCCTGACCGGCCGCAGGGACGAAAAAAGACACTCACCCCGTCACCGGTCAAAGAGGCAGCTCTGTCTCTGGGACTGCCTGTGCTGCAGCCTGAACGGCTGCGGCGTCCTGAATCCGTGGCGGAGCTGGCTGCCTATGAGCCGGATCTGATTGTTACGGCGGCTTACGGACAGATTCTGCCCAAAGCGGTGCTGGAGCTTCCGCAGTACGGCTGTGTGAATGTTCATGGCTCACTGCTGCCGAAATACCGGGGCGGTGCGCCGATTCAGCGCTGCATTATCAATGGCGAGAAGCTTACCGGGGTTACCCTCATGTATATGGCGGAAGGCCTGGACACCGGAGACATGATCTCACGGGTAGAGGTTCCTATCGAAGAGGAGGATACTTCGGGGATTCTGTTCGGGAAGCTGAGCCTGGCGGGATGTGAGCTTCTCAAGACGGAAATGCCCCGGCTGGCCACCGGGCGCGTGCAGGCTACTCCGCAGGATGACAGCGAAGCCACCTATGCGCCGAATCTCACCAGAGAAGATGAGCGGATTGATTGGAGTGCTGGCTCGCGGGACATCTATAACCGCATTCGCGGGCTGGTGCCGTTCTCCGGCGCATTTACCCTCTGGAACGGTGAAACGTTCAAGGTGTGGGCTGCGCACAAGCCTGCTGCGGACGGCGGAGTTAGCGGGGCTGTGCCCGGTACGGTTATTGAAGTGAGCGGCGATGGCGTTAAGGTGAAGACAGGCGATGGCAGCCTGTCCCTTACCACGGTTCAGCCAGCCGGCAAAAAGGCTATGACCGCAGCCGATTTCAGCCGGGGCGCAGCGATGAAGCCAGGGACGGTGCTGGGTTGAGCGCGGGCCGCGGCGGCACAGGCCGCAAGGGGCCGCTTACACAGCCGGGCGGCGGCAGGAACGGGACGGGAGCATCTGAAGCAAGTCCGGCAGGCGGCGGTATAAGAAAAGAAAAAGCTGGCAAGCCTGGCCGGCCGGGTGCCGCAGGCCGGGCAGCCGAATCTGCCCGGGAAGTGGCGCTCGATATCCTTGTCCGTGTCGAGCAGCAGGGAGCTTACAGCAATCTGCTGCTGAACAGCAGCTTGCAGAAATCTGCGCTCAGCCGTGAGGATGCAGGGCTTGCCACGGAGCTGGTGTATGGGAGCATCTCCCGGCTCCTTACCCTGGATTATGTACTGGACGGGTTTGTCAGCAAAGGCATTTCCAAGCTCCAGCCCTGGGTCCGCAATTTGCTGCACTTAAGCTTGTATCAGATCATGTATCTGGACCGGATTCCTTCTCATGCCGCCGTTAACGAGGCAGTGAATATCGCCAAGAAACGCGGGCATCAGGGAATATCGGGCATGGTGAATGGTGTACTTCGCAGCGTACTGCGTGCCGGGGAGCTTCCGGTATTGCCAGAGAATATCAGTCCTGAGCAGCGGATTTCTATCCTCCATTCCCATCCCTTGTGGATGGTCAAGCAATGGGCTGCGGAGTATGGACTGGATGCCGCTGAAGCAATGTGCGCTGCGAACAATGAGCCGCCTGCGGCCAGTGTGCGTGTGAATCTTACCATGATCAGCCGCGATGCGCTGCTGGAACAGATGCTTGAAGCGGGACTTGCAGCTTCGCCTTCGCTGGTCAGCCCCTACGGCATAGTGGTCAAAGGCGGCGGCAATCTGGCGCTGACCTCCTGGTACCGGGACGGTTATTTGTCTGTGCAGGATGAGAGCTCCATGCTTGTGGCTGAAGCGGTGAGCCCGGAGCCAGGCATGAGAGTGCTTGACTGCTGCGCCGCACCGGGCGGCAAAAGCGCCCACATGGGCGAACTGATGAAAGACGAAGGCTATATCTATGCAAACGATTTGCATCCCCACAAAGCCCAGCTGATTGCAGATCAGGCACAGCGGCTTGGCCTGGAGTGTATTGCCACAGGCAGCACTGACGCGCTCTTGCTGGCCCGGTCGCTTGAACCGGAATCGTTTGACCGGATTCTGCTGGATGCCCCCTGCTCGGGACTTGGGGTTATCCGCCGCAAGCCCGATTTGAAATGGCGCAAACAACCGGCGGATGTAACCAGTGTGGCTGCTCTTCAGGCGGAACTGCTGCAATCGGTGTCCCGGCTGCTCAAGCCCGGAGGTATTCTGGTTTATAGCACCTGCACTACAGAGCAGGCCGAAAACAGCAGCGTGATCGCTGAATTCCTCGGGAACAATCCGGGGTTTACTTCTGCAACCTTCACTTCGCCGGTATGGCAAAGAGTGGAGGGAACCGCACTGGCGGCAGGAGAAGGGCTTCAGCTGCTGCCACAGCATTACGGCAGTGACGGCTTCTACATTTCGAGACTGCAGAGACTCTTGTAACATAGCAATTTCCTAAGGCATTTACTGGTCTCCCGCCCGCAGGTCTTTATGCGAGGCGGGCTTTTCTTTTACCGTCTCTGATATTTGTGTTAAAATAGGAAGAATGAGAAATAATACGCATATCCTTAAGTAGAACTGATTGGTGTGCGTATGCTGATAAATTTCTATATCTCAAGAAAGTACAGGTGCTTATTCAAATGAAACCTTTAATATATGATTTTACTCTGGAAGAGTTACAGCAGTGGGCTAAGGACAACGGTGAGCCCGCTTTTCGCGGGGGGCAGATTTTTGACTGGCTATATGTCAAGCGGGTCAATGATTTCGAATCGATGAGCAACTTGTCCAAGGCGCTGCGCGCCAAGCTGGATGAACAGTTCCGCATCGCGGCGCTGACAGAGATTACGAAGCTGGAGTCTAAGGACGGCACAGTGAAATTCCTGTTCGGTCTGCACGATGATCACGCGATCGAGACCGTTATTATGAAGCATAATTATGGCAACAGCGTCTGTGTAACAACACAGGTAGGCTGCCGGATCGGGTGCACCTTCTGCGCCTCTACACTCGGCGGTCTTAAACGCGATCTGACCGCCGGCGAGATTGTGGCCCAGGTGGTCCGCTCCCAGCAGATTCTGGATGCCCGCGGTGAGCGGGTCAGCAGCATTGTTATCATGGGTACGGGCGAACCCTTTGAGAATTATGACGCGACTATGCGGTTCCTGCGTCTGATGATTCATGAGAAAGGCCTGAATATCGGACAACGGCACATCACGGTTTCCACCAGCGGGATTGTGCCGAACATCTATAAATTTGCTGACGAGGATACCCAGATCAATCTGGCGATCTCCATCCATGCACCCAATGATGCGCTGCGCTCCAAGCTGATGCCGGTGAACCGGCGGTATCCTTTTGATGATGTGATTGAGTCCCTGCGGTACTACCAGGCTAAGACAGGCCGCCGGATCAGCTTTGAATATGCCCTGATTGGCGGCGTTAATGACCAGAAGGAACATGCGGAAGAACTCGCCGGGGTGCTTAAGACCATGCTCTGCCACGTGAATCTGATTCCCGTGAATCATGTGCCTGAGCGCAAGTATGTACGGACTTCCCGCAATGATATTTTTGAATTTCAGCGTACTCTGGCCGACCATGGCGTAAATGTTACCATCCGCCGTGAGCAGGGCCATGATATAGCGGCCGCATGCGGACAGCTGCGCGCCAAACACATGGAGAAGTTGGGGTGAGGATATTTGATCAGAACAGTTCATGCCAGCGACATTGGCCGGGTTCGTACCGTCAATGAGGATTCAGTCTGGATCGGCGTGACCCAAAACGGCTATACCCTCGGTATTATCGCTGATGGAATGGGCGGACATCTGGCTGGCGACACCGCAAGCAGCCTTGCTCTGGAGACCATGAAGAATGCCCTGTACGGGCTTCAGCCTGATCTGCCGGAGGAAGAGCTGCAGCACGCGCTGTCTGCCGCCATATATGAAGCTAACCATGCAGTCCACAATGAGGCATCAAGTGACGAAAAATACCATAATATGGGTACAACAGTTGTTGCTGTGCTGCTTAAGGGGGAAGCCGGGTTTATCGGCCACATCGGGGACAGCCGCGCCTATTTAATCAAGGATGGTGCAGCCGTCCAGTTAACCGAGGATCATACGCTGGTCAATGAGCTGTTCAAGAACGGCCAGATCAGCCTGGAGGAGCTTGATAACCACCCGCGCCGCAATGTTCTGACCAGGGCGCTGGGGACGGATGCCGAGGTAACAGCTGATCTGGCGCCTGTGCGTCTGGAGCCGGGGGAGCTTCTGCTTCTATGCAGCGACGGCCTCAGCAATTTCGTCAGCCAGGAACATTTGGGGAAAGTGGCAGGGATACAAGAGATATCCTTAGAGGAACGAGCGGACCGTTTACTACAGTTGGCTTTGCTGGCAGGCGGCGGCGATAATATAAGTGTCGCTATGTTAGAACATCAAGGAGAGGCCGCTGTGCCCGAGACAAAGGAGTGGGATAGATGATCGGTCACGAATTGGGCGGCCGTTACCAGGTTATTGAACGCATCGGGGGAGGTGGCATGGCGCTTGTCTACAGAGCCCATGACATTCTGCTCAACCGGAACGTTGCTATCAAAGTTTTGCGAAATCAGTTTGTGCATGATGAGGAGTTTATCCGCCGTTTCCGGCGGGAGGCGCAGTCCGCTGCATCGTTATCACATCCGAATGTGGTTAGTATATATGATGTGGGCCAGGAAGATGAAATTCATTATATTGTTATGGAGTACGTGGAAGGCAAGAATCTGAATGAGATTATCAAAGAACGGGCTCCACTGCAGGTGGACGAAGCCGTACGTATTGCCTCCCAGATCTGTGATGCGCTGGATCATGCCCATCAGAATCAGATCATCCACCGGGACATCAAGCCGCATAATATCCTGATCGGGCGTAATGGAAGGGTTAAGGTGACGGATTTCGGGATTGCCCGGGCAGTCACTTCCACAACGATAACCCAGACGGGCTCAGTAGTCGGATCGGTGCACTATTTTTCGCCGGAGCATGCCAAAGGGGTGACTACGGGGGAGAAATCCGATCTCTATTCCTTGGGAATTGTACTGTACCAAATGCTTACCGGAGTGCTTCCTTTTTTGGGCGAAAGTCCGATCAGCGTAGCCCTGAAGCATTTGCAGGAGGAATTTGAAGAGCCGAGGCTGCTGAATCCGCTGATTCCGCAAAGCGTTGAGAATGTTATTTTAAGATCCATGCGCAAAAATCCCGAGGAGCGGTACCAGTCAGCGAAGGAAATGCTGCAGGATCTGGAGACCTGTCTGCTTCCGGAACGGCGCAGTGAATCTAAAACGCAGTTCCATGATGAGGAAGACGAGGACAGAACCCGCATTATTCCGGCAATCAGGCCCATGCAGCGGGGGCTCGGCAGCCGCGCTGGAAGCGGCGAAGAGCGGATGAGGCGGGATGAAGAGGATGAGCCCCGCAGCCCGGGCAAGCGCAAGTCGGGACGTGCTGTGCTGTGGATCAGCCTCACACTGCTGGTGCTGATTGCTATGGGCGGAGTGGTCTGGTATGTAAATGCCAAGCTTGCCGTAGATGAAGTAGCGGTACCCAAGGTGACCGGTATGTCTTTTGAAGCAGCGAAAGCGGAGCTTGCCAAGGTCGGTCTCGTTGCCGACGAACCGCCTGCTGGGGAGTACAATGCAAATGTCGAGCCTGATGTAGTATGGAAGCAGAGTAAAGAGCCGGATACTATGGTCAAGGAAGACACGCATATCGCTCTTACGGTAAACATTGCCAAGCCGCTTTCTAAGATGATTCCTTTAGCAGGCAGGACTGAAGAAGAAGCCATTAAGCTGTTAATCGCTGAAGGTGTGGATCAGAGCCGGATTACCCCGGACCAGCGCTACAGCGAGGATTTCCCTGAAGGGCAGGTTATCGGCACGGAGCCAGCCGTGGACAGCGAGTATGATCCGGCGACCGCGACGATCAAGCTGATTGTCAGCCAGGGGAAAGAAACTGCTGATGTACCTGATCTTACTAACAAGACCCGGGCAGAGGCGAAGAGCCAGCTTGAAGCCGCAGGTCTTGTCCTTGGTGAAATCAAGGAGGAATCCAGCTTCTCTGTCGAAAAAGGCATCGTTATGGAACAATGGCCTTATGAAAAAGGCGATACGGCTTCTCCAGGTGAAAAGATTAACATTACCGTTAGTACAGGTTACCCGCCTGAAGCCTTGGAATATACATTCAATGTGCCGGTAGCCCCTTCGGTTGAAGGCACCAAAACCAAAATCCGCATTATTTATGCCGATGCCCGCAAGGATGGCGAGAACCAGGAATGGGGAACGCGCACGATTGCCAAAAGCCAAAGGCTGTCTGTGAAACTGCTGCTGGCCCCTAATAAGGACGGCTCCGTTTCTGTCTACCAGGATGGTGATTTTGTTGCCACCTATTCGATTAAATATGCGGACGCCAAAAATGGGACGGTGCCGGATCCGGAACCTCCGGTCCAGCACACTCCTGAGCCGACGCAGGCACCAACAGAACCACCGCCGGCTTCTGCCGATCCAACAATAGAGCCTGAGATTCTGCCTCCATCCACGGAAGAAGGTACTACTACGGGTTCAGTGAATCAGACAGGATTCGTCGCCGGCAATGCCGATAATGGGCAGACAACAGCCGTCAATAACGAGAGTAAAGGGAACGGCAAGGAAAAAGGCAAAAACACAAACAAATAAAAGAGACAAACTGAGCTGCCCGGGAGGATTCCCGGAGTGGCTGCAGTCAGCAGAATGACCCGGGTAGCCTACGAACTTGGGTCATTTGTGCAAAATCAGGAGAGGATGGCTCATGATGTATGCCTGAAGGAATTATCATCAAAGCATTAAGCGGTTATTATTACGTCAAACCGCTCCGCGATGGGTTGATTGCTGCCGAGGAAGAAGCAGTACAGTGCCGGGGGCGGGGGATCCTGAAGAAGAAAGGGACCGCTCCGCTTGTGGGCGACCGTATTAAATACGTCTTGACTGAAAACGGGGAAGGCATGGTTGATGAGCTGCTTCCCAGGGAATCCGAGCTGATCCGTCCGCCGGTAGCCAACGTCAAACTGGCTGTACTGCTGTTTTCTGTACGCGAGCCGGATATGAATCTGAACCTGCTGGATAAATTTCTGGTTCACATTGAGCATTCCGGCCTGGAGACGCTGATTGTGCTGACGAAGCAGGATTTGGCGGAGGACGACAGCGAAGCCACGAATCAGGTCAAAGAGCTGTATGAGCGCATCGGATATGAAGTGATCGTCACGAGTTCACTTACCGGCTCCGGCAGCCATGAGCTGCGGGAACGCCTGGCCGGGATCATCAGTGTCTTCTCCGGGCAGTCCGGTGTAGGTAAGTCAACGCTGCTGAACCGCCTTGTACCCGGCCTTGGGCTGGAGACGGGGGAGATCAGCCTCCGCTTGGGCCGGGGACGGCATACGACCCGGCATGTCGAACTGATGGATATCGGGGGCGGCGGATTTGTGGCTGACACTCCGGGCTTCAGCCAGCTTGATTTTCTGGAACTGGGTGTGGAAGAGCTGTCCACCTGTTTCCGTGAGTTTGCCCCCTATGCCGAAAACTGTAAATTCCGCGGCTGCAGCCATATTCATGAACCGGGCTGCCGCGTCGTTGAGGCTGTGAATTCAGGAGCTATCGCCGACAGCCGTTATGAGCACTACAAGCTGTTTTACAATGAAATGAAAGATAAAAAGCGGAGGTACTAACATTATGATCACAATCGCACCATCGATATTGTCGGCTGATTTTGCCGCGCTTGGCGCTGAGGTTGCAGAAGCGGAAGCCAGCGGCGGAGACTGGATTCATGTAGATGTTATGGACGGCCATTTTGTGCCGAATATTACGCTTGGACCGCCGATTGTTAAGGCTGTGAAGGCACATACCTCTCTGCCGCTAGATGTTCATTTGATGATTGAGAACCCTGAACGCTATATCCCTGAGTTTGCAGCTTCGGGAGCCAATGTCATTACAGTTCATGCCGAGGCCTGTGTGCATCTTCACCGTGTGGTGCATCAGATCAAGGAGCTGGGCCTTCTGGCCGGAGTAGCAATCAATCCGGGTACGCCCGCTTCGGCGGTGCGCGAGGTGCTGGAGGATGTGGATATGGTGCTGGTAATGACTGTGAACCCCGGTTTCGGCGGACAGTCGTTTATCCCGAACACGCTGAAGAAGATCCGCCAGATCCGCGAGTGGGCCCGGGAAGTCAACCATACCTCCCTGCGCATCGAAGTGGACGGAGGCATCGCTGAAGCAACTGCTCCGCTGGTCGCTGAAGCGGGAGCAGACGTTTTGGTGGCCGGAAATGCCGTGTTCGGACGCAGCGACCGTGCAGCTGCCATCAAGGCGATCCGTGAAGCCGCAGAAGCGGCCCTGCGCTAATCGAAAGCACACGTTCGAACTAATGGTATAGGCCAAGTTGCTGACGCATAAATATGGTTACATGAGCAGAAATCTCATGTAGCCTTTTTTTGAATAGAGGACTTTATTTGAGCGCTATAAAGGTTCCTTCTATTTCTCGCTGAAACGGGAGCCGCCTCTTCCAGAGTACGGCCCGGCCGGTTCTGCTTGGTTCAAAAAGGGAGGTCTGCATTCGTAACGTTAGCGCACGACAGGAAAGTCTCCTACCGTACGGCATGAATTGATGGGAGGGTTAAGGATGAAATTTTACACGTTCAAGCTGCCAAGATTTTTGGGAGGTTTTGTTAAAGCGATTTTGAACACATTTCAGAAAAGCTGAGGACGGAATAGAACAGCAAACATGAAAAAAAGCACCTTACATATGTAAAGGGTGCTTTTTGCTTCAAATATAAGACTTTATATGCTTTGCGCTATAAAGTATCCTTCTATTTCTCGCTGAAACGGATACCGTCTATTTAAGGACGGTATGGCCGTTTCCACTTGATATGAGATATCGCTAGGTCTCAGAATAATCCAAGACTAAACGCGTTCAACTTTGCCGGCTTTCAAAGCACGGGTGCTGACGTACACGCGTTTCGGTTTGCCGTTCACGAGGATACGGACCTTCTGAACGTTAACTCCCCAAGAGCGGCGGTTGCGGTTGTTCGCATGGGATACATGGTTGCCGCTGCCCGGTTTCTTGCCAGTTACAGTACATTTGCGGGACATAGATTACACCTCCTTGTTACTTACACCTGCGTAAAACAATACTTAAATATAATATCACAGCAAAATTTGCTTCGTCAACCGCTTCAAAAACATTTATTTCTTTTGGCTCTTATAGTACAATATAGATTAGTGTATTATGTCCAGTTAATCATAGAATTGATTAGGCATGAAGTTAGGAAGGGGAATCCTCATTGAGTAAGCGTTCTATAGACGGAACAGATTTTACCGCAATGGTACTGGCCGGAGCGGAGAAGCTGCAGCAGCATGCAGAGCACGTCAATTCCCTGAATGTATTTCCGGTCCCGGATGGGGACACAGGTACAAACATGAATTTGACGATGACCGCAGGCGCGAACGAATTGAAAAAAAATAATACTGGCTCAGTAGGCCAATGTGCAGGAGTATTATCCAAAGGTCTCTTGATGGGGGCACGGGGGAACTCCGGCGTTATTTTGTCACAGCTGTTCAGAGGCCTTGGACGGTATGCAGCCCAATATGATGAATTGAACACGCAGCAGTTCGCAGCAGCGCTGCAGACCGGAGTGGATACAGCATACAAAGCGGTGGTCAAGCCGGTAGAGGGAACGATACTTACTGTCGCCAAGGAAGCTGCCAGACATGCAGTCTACTACGCGCGGCGTACAACGGATGTTACAGAGCTGATGACCGAAGTCCTGGCCAGAGCCAAAGAAGCGCTCGCTAACACACCGGAGCTTCTGCCTGTGCTCAAGCAAGTGGGCGTTGTTGACTCCGGCGGTCAGGGTCTGGTTTACATTTATGAGGGTTTTCATCAGTATCTGACAGGCAGCGCCGGTACAGCGGTGCCAGCGCCGGTACAGGGACAAGCCCCTGCTGCAGCACCGCCCGCGGCGGTGTTGACCAAACATGAGAACGTATTGTCCTCCGTGCAGTCGTCTGCGCAATCACAGCTGTCTACGGAAGACATCGAATTTCTATACGATATGGAATTTTTTATTAACCGGCTGCTTGGCAGCCCCGCCAAAGCGGATTTTGATGAGGAGTCGTTTCGGAAAGCGTTGTCAGTTAATGGAGATTCCATTATTGTCATTTCGGATGATGAGACCATCAAGGTCCATGTCCATTCCAAGACTCCGGGCGAGGTCCTCAATCTGGCGCTGCAATATGGTGAAATTACGCAGATCCATATTCTTAACATGCGGGAGCAGCATCGCGATCTGCTGACCGCCGGCATGGATATTGCGCCGATGCCAGAGCTGTTTGCGGATATTCCGCAGGAAGCGAGCAGCGTTCAGGCACCGGCGGTTCCACCTGCAGATGATATGGCACAGTACGGATTCATTGCCGTATCTTCGGGTGAAGGCATCTCTGATATTTTCCGCAGCCTCGGCGTGGATGCCATTCTGTCCGGCGGACAGACGATGAATCCCAGCACGGAGGATTTCGTTAACGCGATCTCGTCGATTTCAGCAAAGCATATCTACATCCTGCCTAACAACTCGAACATTGTGCTTGCGGCTCAACAGGCCAAGGAGCTGCTAGAGGGCGAACGTGAGATAACCGTGATTCCAAGCAAAAGTATCCCGCAGGGCATTGCCGCCGCTTTTGCCTTTCAGGAGGAAGATGCGGTTGATGCCAACACCAGCAACATGCTGGAGGCGATCACCCAGGTTAAATCGGGACAGATTACCAATGCGGTCCGTGATACGGTTATTGAGGAGCTGGAGATCAAATCCGGGCAGTATATCGGGATAGCCAATTCGAAGATTGTATCCGCTGCGGATGATCTGCTGGCGGCCAGCCAGGCACTGTTGGTAAGCATGCTGGAGAATGGTGATGAGATTGTTACCGTATTAACTGGAGCTGAATCTGAGGATAATGTTACTGAAGCGCTGGAAAACTGGCTTGCAGAAGCCTATCCTCAGGTGGAAGTAGAGATCCACAAGGGCGGCCAGCCGCTGTATTATTATCTTTTTTCCGTTGAACCCTAGGTAGACACTTTACTCCTTATATAGTCTCATGCAGAAGCGCTGCGGTGTTCCTGACCAAGTGAGCGTATGGCGCTTCTGTCCAATCATAGTTAGGGGAGGTATACCATGAATCGTACCGTAATCGTCACCGACAGCACTTCCGATATCCCGCCGTCCATGGCCGAAGCTTTGGGCATCGAGGTCGTTCCATTGACCCTGATGTTCGGCGAGGAAGCATTCCGGGATAATGTGGATATGACACCGGAGCAATTCTATGAACGGCTTCCCCGTTCCACTTCCTTGCCGACTACCTCTCAGCCGTCACCGGTTGAGTATATGAATGTATATCAGGGTATTCTGGAACGTTATCCGGGATGCCGCATCCTTTCTTTTCATATTTCCTCGGGTCTCAGCGGCACGTATCAATCGGCTGTTCTGGCTAAATCCATGCTGGAAGAGAAGGGGGAGCCGATCACCGTTGTAGATTCACTTTCCGCTTCCTATGGATTCGGTTTTATGGTGGTCGAGGCGGCACGGCTGGCTGCGGAAGGACATAGCCCGGAGGACATCCTGGCACAGGCAGAGCGTCTCCGCCAGTCCCGCAAGCTGTATTTCCTGGTCGATACGCTGGAATATCTGCAAAAGGGCGGCAGAATAGGCAAAGCCTCCGCTTTTCTGGGAACGCTGCTGAACATCAAACCGATCCTGTCAATTGATGCGGAAGGAATCATCTACGCGGTCGAGAAGGTTAGGGGCCGCAAGAAGGCAGTAGCCCGCATGATCGAGCTGTTCAAACAGGATCTGCCGGGTGTGGACAAAATCAATGTGGCCGTGGGTCATACGGCTGAACCGGCTGCCGGCGAAGAGTTCCTTAAGGAATTGGCCGGGCACTTCACCCTGGAAGAGAAAGTGCTGACGAACGTGGGTCCTGTTGTAGGGAGCCATGTCGGCAACGGTACTTTAGCCGTATTCATCTGGCCCGCGTAAATAGGGGATGAACATGGGGATTTCTTTGGATTCAATCGAAGTAAAACAAATAAATGGCGTGAGCGCTCAAAAGCAAAACGAGCTTCACGCCTTTGGCGTCTTTACAGTCAAGGATCTGCTGGAGTATTATCCATTCCGCTATGATGATTTCCGGCCCCGCAGTTTAAGCGAAATCAAACACGGCGACAAAGCGACTCTTGTTGCGAAGGTGATTGGCATCCCGGTACTGCAGCGCTTTGGGGGCAAATCCCGGTTGAGCTGCAAAATGGTAGCCGAGCCATGGATGTTCACCGCAACCTGGTTCAACCAGCATTATGTGCGGGAGCAGCTGACAGCCCAGCGCGAAATTGTGATTACCGGCAAATGGGATCAAAAGCGGAATGCCATCACCGTGACGGATTATGAATTTACAGACCGGGGAGAAGGTAAGATCGGCACCCTGCAGCCGGTCTATTCCGTTGGGGGCAAGATTACACAAACCTGGATACGCAAAATAATCAATCAGGGGCTACAGCAATACGGCGAGCTGATTCTGGAAATTCTTCCGCATTCCATTATACGGAAATATGATTTCATGTCCCGCAAGCGCGCCATTGCTACGATCCACCGGCCGGAGGATACACGCGAGGGCCAGCAGGGGCGGCGCCGGATGGTGTATGAGGAGCTTTTTTTGTTTCAGCTCAAGGTACAGGCATTCCGTGTGCTGAACCGCGGCAGGATGGACGGTGTTGTGCATACGGTTGACAACGCCACGGTTCGGACTTTTGTCCGCAGCCTGCCTTTTGAGCTGACGGATGCCCAGAAGCGCGTGGAACTGGAAATCCTGCAGGATATGCGTTCACCGTATTGCATGAACCGTCTTTTACAGGGCGATGTGGGTTCAGGCAAAACCGTACTGGCGGCAATTGCCCTCTATGCCACCGTGAAATCCGGATTTCAGGGGGCGCTGATGGTGCCCACCGAGATTCTTGCGGAGCAGCATATGCGATCGCTCACCAAGATGTTTGAACCGTTCGGAATTACCGTAGGCCTGCTGACAGGAAGTGTGACCGGCCGCAAACGCAAGGACCTGCTGGCTTCGCTGCAAATGGGAATGCTCGATATTGTAGTCGGTACGCATGCCTTGATTCAGGAGGATGTGTTTTTCCGCGGGCTGGGAATGGTAGTTACAGATGAGCAGCACCGTTTCGGCGTGAACCAGCGCAGTATCCTGCGCCGCAAGGGCTATAACCCGGATGTGCTGACCATGACAGCAACGCCTATTCCTCGCACGCTGGCGATTACTGTCTTTGGCGATATGGATGTATCCACCCTTTCGGAGCGGCCCAAAGGGCGCGTGCCGATCATGACCTACTGGGTCAAACCTGATCTGATGGAACGGGTGCTGAAGCTGGTTAACCGCGAGGTCGACCAGGGCAGGCAGGCTTATCTGATTTGTCCGCTGATTGAGGAATCGGAAAAGCTGGATGTGCAGAATGCGATTGACTTGCATATCCAAATGTCGCAGGCTTTTCCCCATTACAAGGTGGGGCTGCTTCACGGGCGGATGACCCCCGGGGAAAAAGATGAAGTCATGCGCGCCTTCTACAGCAATGAGATTCAGCTGCTCGTCTCCACGACGGTTGTCGAGGTCGGCGTCGATGTTCCCAATGCCACGCTGATGATCATTATGGATGCCGACCGCTTTGGATTGTCCCAGCTGCATCAGCTGCGCGGCCGGGTTGGGCGCGGCCAGCACGCTTCCTTTTGTGTGCTTGTAGCAGATCCGAAGTCCGAGATCGGGCGTGAGCGGATGACGGCGATGACCGATACGGATGACGGCTTCGAGGTATCGCGCAGAGACTTGGAGCTGCGGGGGCCTGGAGATTTCTTCGGGACCAAGCAGAGCGGGCTGCCGGAGTTCAGGCTGGCGGACATGACCGCCGATTTTGAAGTGCTGGAGCAAGCCAGGGACGATGCGGCGGAGCTGCTCAAGGAAACAGACTTTTGGACCTCCACTGATTATGCGCCGCTGCGGAGCTATCTGCAGAACGAGCAAATTTTTCAAGGGGATATCATCGATTAATTAGGCACATGCACCGGCTTTCCCTCATATACTGTGAATGATTGGAATATGACAGGAGGTGCTGCGCGTGGGCTATCAGCAATATGGAATCAGTCCCCAGCTGGTGGATCGCATCAAGCTGAAGATGAAGAATCCGGCTGTTAAAGAACGAGTGAAGAATATGATCAACGGAATCTCCAAACAGGAGCTTCAGGACACTGCGGTGGTGCGCAGACTGGTGCGCAAAGCTTCGGCGGTACTGGGGGAAAAGCTGACCTCGGCACAGGAAGAACAAATTGTAAAGTTTGTAATTGCCCAGAAGATTGACCCCAACAATACATTTCATTTGATCCGGTTATGGGGGATGTTCCGGTAGAGGGCAGCAACTCACGTAATAGAAATGGCGCAAGCCGGTGTTCATTAAAAAGCGTTCCCGCTAAATACAGCGGGAACGCTTTTTGCCTGTTGTAGGGGAAACAATAGAGTCAAAACGGTAGATAGCTTGAATCTCCCCGGGGGGCAGGGGCAATGGCCCTATTTGCCGGAGCCTACGGACAGAGAAGACGCTATTTTGCAGAAAACTGGCCTTTTCAGGTTGGTCCGGACTCAGGAGTCCTTAAATCATTCTTTTGAACCCATAATGGGGGGCAAACGGTAAAATAGTGGTATTTCAGTCCGTCCCTCGTGAAAATGCCTGATCATTCTCAATAAGGGCTCTCCTGTCCGCATCCTGGCGGATCGAAGCTCTGTGTACACCGGATAGTACTTAACTTGTACATGTACAACAAGCCAAGATTCGCAAGTTCCACGTTTCTATCCTTCGGCCCATTTGGATTTGTTGAAAATGGATGCTCAGCGCGGAGCCAGTGGCTTAATCCCGGAACCGCGCTCACGGTCAATCCGGGAACCGCGCTTGCAGCTAATCCCGGAACCGGGCAGCCCGCCGCCCGCGCCGGGTGGACCGGAAGACGATCTGGCTGTCCTGATCGCAGGTGCGGACGATGGAAGCCAGTTCTTCCTCTTCCAGCTTGCTTGCGATACAGAACAGGGTCCCGGGCTGGCCCTTGGCGCCTGAAGCACGGATAAGCCTGGCCTCGCGATCCAGCTTGCGGTAAAGTGCGAGACGGATCTCATCGGGGCGGCTGCTGGTAATCCAGACAGCGCGGGTGTGGGAGAGATCTCTTATGCAGATCCGTACAGCCTCGAAAGCCAGCAGATAGGCAAGTATGGAATACATAGCTTGATCCCAGCCGAACAACGCGCCACCGCACAATAATATGGCGCAGTTGAAGACCATGATGATGAATTCAGCCGATTTCGCCGGCCCCTGGCTGAGGAGGGCATAACCCGGATCTCCGGCTCCCCCGCTCATGCCGCCGAAGCGGATGGAAATTCCGATGCCAAAGCCCAGTGAAAGCCCTCCGGCAATGGAGGCCGTCAGCGGTTCGCCCGTCAGGGACGGGAAACGGTGCAGGGCCAGTGAACCCGCGGTCAGGCAGACTAATCCAAGCATCACATAGAGCGCAAAGCGCAGATGAATCTGTCTGCGTGAGATCAGTATAAACGGCAGGTTGAACAAGAACAGGAACAGCCCCAGCCGCATTTCCGTAGTGTGTGCGAAAAGTGCCGACAGGCCGGCAATTCCGCCGGGAACAAGCTGATGCGGCATCAGAAACAGCTCGAGTCCGACCGCTGCGAGCAGCCCTCCGGCAATGACACCCAGGATGCGGACACCCATGCGCTGCCGAAGCGGTTTAGCCTTCTTCGTAAGAGTATTCATATGTTCTCCTCCCTTCCAAGAGAGAACCGGACACTACTCGTTGTCCGTTGCGGGAGCGGGCTGTCTGGAGGAACGGGCCAGGTGCCGCTTCTCGAATTTAAAAACTTTATCCAGGAGCTTGTAGATGGTTTTTGATTCTTTGGTCAGCAGCGGGCCGAGTATGGCGAGAATCAGCACGTACATGGCGGCAAAAGGCTGTAAGATGGCCAGCAGGCCGCCCGCTTTGCCAAGATTGGCCATGATAATGGAGAACTCGCCTCTGGAGACAATGGTCAGGCCGATGTTGGCGGAAGACCGCGGGCTGAGCCCGGCGCTGCGTCCGGCCAGCATGCCTGCGGCGAAATTCCCGATCAAAGTAATGATGACTGCGGCAAGTGAGTACCAGAGCGCTTCTCCGCCCAAGGACAGCGGATCAATCGTCAGCCCGAAGCTGAAGAAGAAGATGGCTCCGAAAAAGTCGCGGAAGGGAATCACCAGCTTCTCGATCCGCTTGACATGTTCGGTTTCGGCGAGCACCAGTCCGACGAGCAGTGCGCCGATGGCTTCAGCCACATGGATGGTCTCGGAGAAACCGGATATCAGAAAGAGTGCGGCGAAGATGACAAGCGCAAAAAGCTCACCGGAGCGGATATTCAGCACCCGGTTCAGCCAGGGCACCAGCTTGCGGCCAATGACCAGCAGCGCCAGCATATACCCCAGCGCGATCAGCGCGGACAGCAGTACGCCGCCTAAGGAAGACGAGCCGCTGAGCACCAGTCCTGACAGAATCGAAATGTAGACGGCGAGGAAAACATCCTCGAACATAATGATTCCGAGAATCATCTCGGTTTCTGAGTTGGCGGTGCGCTTCAGATCGACCAGCACCTTGGCGACGATTGCACTGGAGGAGATGGTTGTAATCCCAGCAATAACGAGAATTTCCTCCAGCGGGAATCCGAGTCCCCAGCCGAGGATAAGCCCTAACGTAAAGTTGATGAGTATATAGATGGTTCCGCCCGAGACAATCGAGCGTCCGGCTTTGACGAGGCGGCCTACGGAAAACTCCAGGCCCAGATAGAACAAGAGGAAGAGAACACCGATCCGGCCCATGAATTCAATCAGGGCGGCACTCTCGATGAAGCGGAAGTCCAAATGCCATATTTTGAAGGCATGGGGACCTACGGCCATGCCGATCAGAATGTAGAACGGAATTACGGAAAAACGCAGCTTGGTGGAGATCAGTCCGGCAAGGGCGATCAGCACCAGGGCGAGGCCGACTTCAAATACGATATAATGATTCATCCATTAACCACATCCGTTCCGCAGAATGTGTTTGAACTGTTTGTGCTGATGTCTTTCCCCGGCCGCAACAACGGTGCACTCTGCAGGCAGCACCACTTCCGGACCGGGATTGATGTGTTTTTGATGGTTTTTCTCGATAATCGCAATAATGGTGACCCCTGCGCGGGCACGGATATCCAATTCACCGATGCTGTGTCCGATGCATTTGAAGTCCTGCTCCAACCGGTACCATTCGATAATCAGGTCGTCCAGGGCTACCTCGATGGATTCCAGAGCTTTGGGTTTATAGGTGATTCCCCCGACGATAGCGGAGATATACCGCGCTTCATCATCGTCCAATGTAATCATGGAGATGCTCTGGTCCGGGTCGTCATATTCAAAGTGGTACAGTTCACGTCTGCCGTCATCATGGACGATCACGACCAGCTTATCGCCGCTGCGCGTCTGCATCACGAACTTTTTGCCGATTCCCGGCAAATCCGATTCTCTATAATTCATGAAGTTCAATCCTCCAGTTGGATGTCATTTAGTAGTTCCATAATTCATGGAAATAAATGCAAGGTATTGCATATCGTATCGGGTTATTGGTCATTATCTGCCCACATAATGCGAGGTATATTTAAGCGGATACAGCAGCAGCCGCTTCTTGATCAAATAAATAATGGGATACAGCGATACTGCAAGCACTGTGGCGGAAGTCACCGGCGCATGCGGCGGGGTGATCCCGGAATAGTTCAGGCGCTGAGGCGGAAGAACTTTTGAGTGTGCCGTATGGGTACGGATGGGCTGAATGATTTTATGCTCATAGTGTTCTATTTCATATTGGCTGTGCTCTTGTTCACTGTTGTCAATCAACGATAAATTTACCGCCAGAAGTGACAGCAGCATCAGTGGAAAAAGAGCAATTCTCAACACCCGAAACAAGGGGGAACGCGCTATATATATCATCCTGGGATCACCTCCTTACTGTATCTTGTATATTAACCATAACATACGATCTTGGGGTGAGCCAAATTGAATCCTGATTTTTTTGCAAAAAATGAACACGAAAAAATGAAACCGGACCAGCTACACTGCGTAATTCGTAGTAAAATTAACTTTTTAAAAACAATTTGCAGAGGAAGAGATGAATTTGAACGGATGGGGCAGTTTTAACGCCTTTGGCGGTTATCAGGAGCGCAGCGGATTTCAGAGCTTTGTACATGAAATGCCTTTGTTTTTCAAGCTTATGTTTTTACTGGTTATTGGATTTTTCGTCTTTGTTATTTTCAAATCCCTGAAGGTCTGGTTGTCCAATAACGCCAGTCCGCAACTCTCAGCGCAAGCAATTGCCGTAACCAAACGTACAGAGGTATGGGGCGGTTCCGGGGACTCCAGCGCAAGCACCAGCTATTATGTCACTTTTGAATTTCAGGATGGGCAACGGGTTGAGCTGATGGTGCCCGACAAGGAGTTCGGCCTCATTGTAGAGGGTGACAGGGGGCAGCTCAGCTATCAGGGAACCAGATTCAAAGGTTTTGTGCGCTGAAACCTTTGATAATTATCCATATCTTTTCAGAATCCTCCGGCTATTTTTGGGTAAAACTCCATATAAGAGGTAAGCCTATATCATGAAATAGGGGAAGGAGCTGCCAAATTGAATCCAGAATCTGCAAAAGCACTGGTTAAAACCAGCGTTGCGTACCACACAATGAATACGGCTGAAGTGATGAAAAGACTGAACACCCGGGAGCAGGGATTGTCTCCGGATGAAGCCGCCCGACTGCTGGAGCGTTATGGCCGGAATGTGCTGAAGGAAACCCAGACGAAATCGCTGCTGGCCAAGTTTATTGAGCAGTTCAAAAATGTAATGATATTTATCCTGCTGGCCGCCGCTGTCTTATCGGGAATCCTGGGTGAGTGGACAGATACAGTCATCATCCTGCTGGTTGTTGTCTTGAACGCGGTGCTGGGTGTCATTCAGGAAAACAAGGCTGAACAGGCGCTGGAGGCGCTCAAAAGCATGTCTTCGCCGCTCGCCAGGGTCCGCCGGAGCGGACAGGTCACTGAGATTAAGAGCGAAGAGCTGGTGCCCGGAGATATTGTGCTGCTCGAAGCCGGTAATGTGGTTCCTGCCGACATAAGGCTGTTGGAGACGGCTTCGCTGCAGACCGAGGAGGCTGCGCTGACCGGCGAGTCTCTGCCGTCGGATAAACAGGCAGGTGCGCTTGAGGGCAATGATCTGGTGCTTGGTGACCGGACGAATATGGCTTATATGAGCAGCAGTGTGACCTACGGCAGAGGTGTCGGTGTGGTGACAGCGACGGGAATGGAGACGGAGGTTGGACGGATCGCCGGATTCATCTCGGAGGCGGAAGCTGATGTCACCCCCTTGCAAAAGAAACTCGATGAGCTGGGGAAATACTTCACCTTCATTATTCTGGGGGTTTGCGTTGTCATATTTGCCGTCGGTTTGCTGGAGGGCCGGAATCTGCTGGATATGCTGCTCACTTCTATATCACTCGCAGTAGCCGCTATTCCTGAAGGGCTGCCAGCCATCGTGACCATCATACTGGCACTCGGTGTGCAGCGGATGGCTAAGCGCAAAGCCATTATCCGCAAGCTCCCGGCGGTAGAGACGCTGGGCAGCACGGAAATTATCTGCTCCGACAAGACCGGAACGCTGACCCTGAACAAAATGACGGTGGAGAAGCTGTATGTAGACGGGCAAAAGGTGGATGCCGGCTCGTCCCTTGCCGGGCTTCATGGCAGTGAGCGGCTGGTGCAGGCGATGACGCTCTGCAATGACTCCAGCATCGACGAAGGCAAAGAGGCGGAGCAGACCAAAAGCGGCAAAGCTATCATTGGCGATCCGACAGAGACCGCACTTGTTGACTATGCGCTTAGCATAGGTACAGACAAGAGGGAACTGGAGCAGAAATATCCGCGTAAGGGCGAACTGCCCTTCGATTCGGACCGTAAGCTGATGACAACGATCCATGAGGTGGAAGACGGCCGCTTCCGGGTGCTGACCAAAGGAGCACCCGATGTGCTCCTCTCCAGATGCAGCCACATCTATGCAGGCGGTGAAGTGATCCCGCTGACGGAAGAGCATTCCCGCCAGATTACCGAGAATAACAAAGCACTGGCCGATGAAGCGCTGCGGGTGCTGGCTTTTGCCTTCCGGGATCATGATCAGTTGCCTGCTGATCTGTCTACGGAGAAGACTGAGCGTGAGCTGGTCTTTACGGGACTTGTCGGCATGATTGATCCGCCGCGGGACGAAGTGCGCGATGCCGTAGCGGTCTGCCGCAAAGCAGGCATCCGTCCGGTAATGATTACCGGAGACCACCGAGATACGGCAGCTGCCATTGCCATGAGGCTTGGAATCATCGAAGATGACAAGGCTGTACTCACAGGGCGTGAGCTGGATAAGATCAGCGAGCAGGATTTTGCCGAGAAGGTCAGTGACTATTCCGTGTATGCCCGGGTCTCCCCGGAACATAAGGTACGGATTGTCAAAGCCTGGAGGCAGAAGGGCAAGATCGTAGCGATGACCGGTGATGGTGTCAATGATGCACCTGCACTCAAAGCGGCCGACATCGGTGTAGGTATGGGGATTACGGGTACGGATGTCGCCAAGGGAGTATCAGACATGGTGCTTGCCGATGACAACTTCACGACCATTGTAGTGGCTGTTGAAGAAGGGCGGAAGGTATACAGCAATATCCGTAAAGCGATCCAGTTCCTGCTCTCCGCCAACCTGGGCGAGGTGCTTACTCTCTTCATTGCCACTATGATTGGCTGGCGTATCCTTGAGCCGATCCATATTCTCTGGATCAATCTGGTAACAGATACCCTGCCTGCGCTGGCACTGGGTCTGGAGAAGGCGGGAGCCGATGTGATGTCAAGAAAACCCCGCAAGTCCAGCAGCAGCATTTTTGCCGGAGGGGTCGGGGCGGGGATTATCTATCAGGGGATCATTGAAGCAGCGTTGACACTGCTCGTCTATTATTGGGCGCATACCCATTACAACGAGGGTGTTGCGGTTACAATGGCTTTTGCAACCCTGGGCCTGCTGCAGATTACCCATGCGTTCAATGTCAGATCAAACACCAAGTCGCTGTTCCAGATCGGCTGGTTCACGAATCCTTACATGCTGGGTGCTTCTGTAATTTCCGGCCTTCTGCTGGTGCTGGTTATTATCATCCCGGGACTGAATGAATGGTTCGGTGTAAGCCATCTGAGCGGTTTGCAGTGGGGGATTGTCTGTGGAGCTGCCGCAGCGATTGTAGTAATTGTAGAGCTGGTGAAGATAGGGCTGCGAATCAGCGGGAAAAGTAAAAATTGGGATTAATCCAGCCGCTGAACCACACGCAGCTACAATAGCGTGAAGCTGATCGTTATATAGAAAAAATGCAAGGAGATCTTGAGCTTCGGCTGTCCGAAGTCCGGATCTCCTTGCATTGTTATTGGGGCCAAGTTGGGGGCGGGTTAGAGCACTCTCTGCATATGCAGGGTGACATTGCTCCAATAACCGCTGTCCAGATCGCTGATCTGCACGCCAGGATCACCCCATGTGTGAATGAACTTGCCGTCTCCGATGTAGATGCCGACATGTCCCGGAACCGCATCACTCTCAAAACGTCCGGGCACTGTGAAGAAGATAAGGTCGCCTACTTCAAGTTCACTGCGGCTGACCCGTCTGCCCTGATTATCCTGGTCTTTGGCTAAACGGGGCAGATCCACTCCGAATTTTTTGAAGACATGCCGGGTAAAAGAGGAACAGTCGAACCGCTTGGTTTCTTCATAAGGACCTGCACCGAATTCATAAGGGACGCCCAGGAACTTCTTGGCATAGGCTACCAGTTCGCTGCTGTCAGCAGCAGACAGACTCTGAATATGCAGGGACTTCGGCTGTTCAGTTGTTCCTGAATTCGTCCCGCTGCTTGTTCCGGTATTTCCGTTGTCCTTACGATCCGAAGGAGAAGCGACGTTGATCTCACCGGTACTAGGGTTCCAGCCGACCTCTGTTTGCAGCAGCTTGGATAATGCAGTTGGAGTAATATAGATCTGGCCATTCCTGCGCACCGGGGCATCCGGCAGCGTTATCTTTTGTCCCAAAGAGAACACGTGGGTAGAATCCGGATGAAGCATATACATAACATCGGTATATCCGATTTTGGCATAACCGCCGCTGGAAGTATCATCCTTCATCCGGTAGCCAATGGACGCTGCTGCAGGTTTCAAGGGAATCCAATATTTCCCCTGGCTGTCGGTGAAGGAGGATTTTTCATAGTAGCTCCCTGAAAGTGATCCGGCAGGAGTCATTGAATTGACCTTAGGCTTCTGGTCGGTTTTATTGTAGCTGCAAGCGGGGGTAGATACCATGGCCGAAGTCAGCAAAACAGCGGCGGCAATGGATTTTACAGGTTTCAAGGTCATTTTGGCACGCTCCATGTTCAAACTGTAATTAAAGTTTGCGCGCGCAGGTTTTTTTTTATGTAGAAGGAATTTAGGCAATCTATGTCAAAGGAACCCTGCATGAAGCTGTTCATTGTCCGTCTTTGTGCGTTTATTGTAAATTGTGGTGGTACTATAAGTGATTGACGGAAAATCAACCTTTATATAAGATAAGTTTATTATAGTAACGATTTGGTGCAGGTTTCGCGGGAGCTTATGCTTTAACGCTTTTATAGATAAAAGCAATACTGCTGAGTCGCTACTACCGGGACACGCGCTGAATCCGTAAAAAGAAGAAGAGGGGTTTATAAGATGAAAACAAAAAAATTATGGCTTGGTTTAAGCCTAAGCCTGATGCTGGCGGCTACCGCCTGCGGCACAAACAATAAAACAGCAGACTCTGGCGGCTCTGACACGAAGTCCTACAAAATTGCCATCTCCCAGTATGTGGAGCACCCTTCACTGGATGCGACCAGAGAAGGATTCATGGCAGCGCTGAAAGACGCTGGAATCGCGGAAGGCAAGAATCTGAAGGTAGATCTGGAGAATGCCCAGGCAGACGCTTCCAATAACCTGTCCATCGCCCAAAAAATTGCCGCAGATAAGAATGATCTCGTGCTGGGGATCGCCACACCTTCGGCACAAGCTTTAGTACAGGCTGGAAGCAAGGACACGCCGGTTCTGTTCGCGGCAGTAACCGATCCGATCGACGCTAAGATCGTAACGGATCTGGAGCATCCCGGCGGCAATGTATCCGGAGCGTCAGACACTAACCCGGAGGCGACCACCCGCCTGATGACCTTCATCGCCGAACAGTTCCCAAAGGTCAAAAAGCTGGGTCTGATCATCAATGAAGGAGAACCGAATGCGGTAGTTATGGCTGATACTGCCAAGAAAGAGCTGGACAAGCATGGGATCGAGCTGGTCAAAGCGGCCATCACCAACACTTCGGAAGTAAAACAGGCGGCGGAGTCGCTTGTTGGCCGTGTGGACGCCTTGTACATCACGCTGGACAATTCGGTTGTAAGCGCAGTTGACACGATCATTCAGACTGCGAATGACAACAAAATCCCATTTTTCTCTGCAGACCGTGATACGGTGGAGAAGGGGGCTTTTGCAACCGTAGGCTTCAAATATTATGATCATGGCTACCAGGTTGGCCAAATGGCTGTGGAGGTGCTGAAGAACGGTGCCAAGCCGGGTGACATGAAGGTGGCTATGCAGGAGAAGCTGGATCTTATTATCAACTTGAAAGCAGCGGCGGCGCAGGGAGTTGAAGTGACGGATGCCATGAAGGCCGAAGTCTCCGATCCGGATAACAATATTATTCAATAAATTATAGACATTATAATGGGGTGCTTCCGCGAGGAACGCCCCTTGCCGCTTGAGGGAGGAAGTCAGCGATGGTTGATTCAATACTTGGAGCCGTGGAAATGGGCTTGCTGTATGCTTTTATGGCTTTAGGGGTATATATTACATTCCGTATTCTTGATTTTCCGGATTTGACTGTGGATGGAAGCTTCACGACCGGCGGAGCGATTGCCGCAGTGATGATTACGCATGGCTACGCGCCATGGCTGGCGACGATCTGTGCGCTTGCTGGCGGAATGGCAGCGGGGATGTGTACCGGTCTGCTGCACACCAAGGGTAAGATCAATGGCCTGCTGTCCGGGATTCTGATGATGATTGCACTGTATTCCATTAACCTGCGGATTCTGGTGAAGCCCAATGTGTCACTTATGGGGGAGGATTCTTTATTTACCTCTATGAACCCGCTCCTGGTAATGCCGTTTGTAATGATTGCCGTTAAAATCCTGATGGATCTGTTCCTGCGCACTGATCTGGGTCTGGCCCTGCGGGCAACCGGAGATAATGCACGGATGATCCGCAGCTTCGGTGTCAATACAGACACGACTACCATTCTTGGAATCAGCCTGTCCAATGGGATGGTGGCATTATCGGGTGCCCTGATCGCCCAGTATTCTTCCTTTGCCGATTCGACAATGGGGATAGGCATGATCGTAATCGGCTTGGCTTCAGTCATTATCGGCGAGGCGATTTTTGGAGCCGGGAATGTGTTCCGGGCAACTCTGGCAGTCATCCTGGGCTCCATTGTCTACCGTATCGTTGTGGCGCTGGCCCTGCGGGTTCCTTGGCTGCAGGCCTCGGATCTGAAGCTGATTACCGCAATCATCGTTATTATTGCACTTGTCTTCCCGTCCATCCAGCGTTTCATGAAGCAGAACCGCCTGGCGCGCAGACGCAGCCTGGAGCTTGCGAATCAGGCACGGGCCGGCAAGAAAGGGGGGGCAGCCGATGCTAAAGCTTGACCATGTCTCCAAGCTGTTCAATCCGGGCACCCCGGATGAGAAAATTGCGCTGCTCGGTATTGACCTTGAGCTGCGGGCCGGAGATTTCGTAACCGTCATCGGCAGCAACGGTGCCGGGAAGTCCACATTGATGAATGTGATATCGGGCGTAATGAAACCCGATCTTGGGGAAGTGCGCATTGAAGGCACTTCGATCAGCGGACAGTCCGAATTCCAGCGGGCCCGCTGGATCGGCCGGGTCTTTCAGGATCCAATGGCCGGCACGGCTCCTCATATGACGATTGAGGAGAATCTGGCGATGGCCTACAAGCGGGGCCAGGGCCGGGGCTTGTCCTTCGGCGTCTCGGCTGCACGCCGGACCTTGTTCCGCGAGCAGCTGAGCCGGCTTGGCATCGGCCTGGAGAACCGGCTGCGGGCCAAGGTAGGGCTGCTCTCCGGTGGAGAGCGGCAGGCGCTGAGCCTGCTTATGGCGACCTTCACCCAGCCGCAGATTCTGCTGCTGGATGAGCATACAGCCGCGCTTGATCCCGCGCGCGCTGAACTCATCACCCGCTTAACCGAGTCCATTGTCCGCGAGCTGAAGCTGACGACACTGATGGTTACCCATAACATGGAGCAGGCTATCCGGCTTGGCAACCGTCTGATTATGATGGATAAGGGCAGCATTATTCTCGATATCGATGAAGACCGCAAACAGGATCTCACTGTAGAGCGGCTGCTCGGTGAATTCGAGGGCATCAGCGGGCATAAGCTGGCAGATGACCGGATGATGCTGGGGTAAGTAAAGCTGAATTTAGAGAGAATCAAAAACTTGGAATGCAGTCAAATGTGGCTGCTTTTCCAAGTTTTTTTGGTTTATATTTCCATGGGAGGCACTTTCGATTAAGATAGTATCAAATGTATAGTTTACATCATGCTTTATCATTTTAGTATTTACTGTAACGATTCAAGCCCAATGCTGTCCGTTTGAAGAATCCACAGAGAAAGCAGAGTGAGCCGCATGTTGTTATTTAAAAATAAGAGCGCTTTCAAAAACCCGGGAATCTTTAACAAAATGATTATGCTGATTTCGTTTTTGCTGCTGCTGTCCTTTTTGTTCTCATTAATCTTCCTCCAGTACGTCTACCGCATTTATGACCACCAGATTTATGAGAAGGCATCAGAGGTGCTGGGGATGTCCTCAGTCAGTATCGAGAACGAGCTGAAGGAGCTGGAACAGCTGTCGTTCACGGTGGTGTCGGATGAACAAATTCAGAACTGCCTGCGGCAGCTTTTGGACAATCCTTCGCCTTACGAGAGGCAGCTGCTGCATAACAAGATTATCAACCGGCTAGTGGCCTTTGCGGGTGCGGAGAAATATGTATATTCGATGATACTAATGGATGCCAATGACGGTGTGATGACAGCCGGCAACCGGGAGTGGCTGTCTGAAACCCTGCAGGATCAGCTCAAACCGCTCGCTGTCGCAGGTGCCGGCAGCAATATTTGGTACACCCAGGGCAGCAAAAATTCACTGCTCGCGGTGCGGCAGATTAAATCGTATACCGGGTCCACCTTCACCCTGGATAATCTGGGGACGCTTGTCATCCGTATCCGCGTCGAGCGGATTATTGCCGACAGCACCATTATCGCCGGGGACGGCGGACAGCTGATCGTAGTGGATAAGGGAACCGGACGGTCCGTTTATCCCGGAGAACCGCTGCTGCTCCCCGGGGAGCTGGCCAGAGAAGTACAGCGCCCGGAAGCGTATCGGACCGTCGGCTACAGCAAGGGCACGTATTTTGTGACCAAAACCAATTCCTCGTACATGGACTGGACATACATCAATGCTACTCCGTTCAATGAAATGTTCAGGCAAATCACGTTTGTCAAAAGACTGGTCGTGTTCATTTTTGGCTGTATTCTGCTGCTGGGTCTGCTGCTGGGATACCGGCTGGCCCGGAGTATAGTGCGTCCCATCTCCAAGCTGACAGAGAAGATGCGGCGGATCGAAAAGGGGGACCTGGACAATCTGGAGGAGCAGGCGCTCGGCTTTGTCTCGCAGACTGCGCAGGATGAAGTGAGCCAGCTCAACCGGACCTTCCAAATGATGATCCGCCGCATCCGGGAGCTGATTGATGAGAATTATGCCAAGCAGCTGGTGATCCGGGAAACGGAGCTGAAGGCGCTTCAGGCCCAGATCAATCCCCATTTTCTGTACAATACGCTGGAATCCATCAACTGGCTGGCAAAGGTCAACAAGCAGAAGCAGATATCAGAGATGGTCGAGGCGCTGGGTTTCCTGCTGCGCAGCTCAATCGGACTGAAAGATCCGCTCATTTCATTGGAAAAAGAGCTGAACATCGTCCGCAGCTATGTGATTATCCAGCGGACGCGCTTTGAGGAAAGGCTTGATTTCCGGCTGGATGTGCCGGACGGTCTGCTGGATGCGCTGATTCCCAAGCTTACACTGCAGCCGCTGGTGGAGAACGCGATCCGTTATGCGCTGGAGCCGAACATCGGGGCCTGCATCATCTCCATTTCCATTTCCCGCACGGAGGATGGCCTGGATCTGCGGGTCAGTGACAACGGGCCGGGCATGACGGCTGAATTCATCCGCGAACTGGAGCAGGGCCGGATTCAGACCCGCGGTGAAGGGATTGGACTGGCGAATATTACGGAGCGCATCCGGATTGTTTTTGGGCAGGAATGGGGAACCGGGATTGAGAGCAGACCGGGCAAAGGCACGACGATTCATGTGCATATCCCGTATGTGAGAGGAGAATACAGACATGTACAAATTACTGCTGGTGGATGATGAGCGCCTGATTCTGGAAGGAATCTCCCAAGTGGTGGATTGGGCGCAGGCGGGCACGGAGCTGGCGGGTACGGCACGCAACGGGATCGAAGCGCTGGAGCAAATAGAGCGGCTTAGCCCGGACATCGTAATCACCGATATTTCCATGCCGGGGCTGGACGGGCTTGGGCTTGTGGAACGGTGCAGTGAACTGTACCCTGCGCTAAAGTTTGTGATGCTGACCGGATACAAGGATTTCGATTATGCCTGCTCTGCCATGCAGCACGGCGTAAGACATTATCTGCTGAAGCCCTGCAATGAGCAGCAGATTCAAGAGGCGCTGACTGAGCTGGTGCAGGAGCTGAACGAACGCAACAGCCGGGAGCAGTTCATCACCGAAATGAAACACCGGCTGACCAAGGTGCTGCCGCATGTCAAAGCGCAGTTCCTGAAGGAATGGATTTCCAATAAAACTTACGGCAGCCATGATCTGGACTACTATCAGGAGCTGTTCGGCATTGAACTGGGCAGCAAAAACGTCCGGCTGATCCTCTTCAGGTTGGAGGAATCCTTTGAGTATGAGCATTTGTTCGCCCTGCAAAATATCGCTGAGGATATGCTCAGTGAAGTGCTTCTCAGCACGACGATCGGCCCGCAGCTGCTGATTCTGCTGGAACAGCCCGAAGAAGCAGACCATCCGCGTGATCTGCTGGAACGGATTGCCGGAGTGAAGGAGATCTTTTATAACTTTTACAAAATTCATGCAACAATTGCTGTCAGCGACAAGGGACGGATGATCCATTCGCGTGATCTCTACCGGCAGACGCAGCAGTGTATGAATCACCGTTTTTATCTGGAGGAAGGCAGTCTGATTACCGGAAGTGACATTCCTGCGGATGAGCTCAGCGTTCAGAGTGAACTGGATCTCCAAGAGGAGCAGATTTGCCTGCTGATCAAGTCCGGGGACCAAATTGCTGTACACAACGAGCTTGAGCGCTTATTCAGCGAACTTGGGGACCAGCGGTTTGATATCAATGTGACGCGTTCCTATGTGCTCCAGTTGTATTCAGCCATGATCCGGCTCTGCAGTCCGGGTGAGCGTGGCAGCTTTACCTCGGGACTTGCCGAGCTGGCAGAGCTGGGTACACTGGGGAGTCTCAAAGCTAGTGTCATGAGGGCGGCAGAACGGCTTACGGTTATGTATGACCGCCATTTTGTGACCCGTCAATCCTCCATTGTGGATGCAATGCTTCGGATCATTGAGGCCGATTACTGCAACTCAGAGCTGTCACTCGGCTCGGTGGCTGCGGAGATGCTGTACATGAATCCCGATTATCTCGGGAAGATTTTTAAAAAAGTGACCGGCGAGAAATTCTCCAATTACGTCACCAATTTCCGCATCGGCAAAGCCTCCGAGCATATTCTGCGCAGCGGCGATGTGAAGGTGTATGAGCTGGCGGAACTGTATGGCTTTGGCGGGAATGCCCAGTACTTCAGCCAGGTGTTCAAGAAGGTTACCGGAATGACACCTACGGAGTTCATGAAGCCGTAACAGGGGACACCCCACTTTGAACCTGATTATTGAACAAAAAAGACGGTTTTTTGTATTCAAGAAAGCGGCGGAATTTGCGAAAATTTACATATGGAAGCGCTGCCAGTAAAACTGGACTTCCTGCCATCATACGAAAAGGGGAGATATTAAATTGAAAAAAAGATTCGCATTATTGGCTGTTCCGATGCTGCTGTCCATGCTTGCCGGATGCGGCGGCAACAATAACAGCACTCAGGATTCCGCAGCGACCAGCGCAGCCGGCAATCAGCCAGCACCGGCAACGGCCGCGAGCTCATCGGACCCTGTAACGCTGCGCATCGCCTGGTGGGGCGGGGATACACGCCATTCGTATACGCAGCAGGTCATTGATATGTATGAAGCCCAGAATCCCAATGTAAAGATCGAACCCGAATATGCATCGTTTGATGACTACTGGAAAAAGCTTGCTCCCCAAGCCGCGGCCAACCGCCTACCCGATATCGTGCAGATGGACGTGTCCTATATTAACCAATACGGCTCCAACGGCCAGCTGGAAGATATGACACCTTACTTGAATAAAACGATTCAGGTGGGCGATGTCAATGAAAACGTGCTGGGTACCGGCAAAATTAATGGCAAGCAGTACGGCATCCCGCTGGGTGTCAACGTGCTGGGCTTCCATTATGATCCCGCACTACTGAAGAAAGCGGGTGTAGACTCGATTCCTGACAACTGGACCTGGGATCAGTACAAGGAGATTGCTATGAAAGCCAAGGCTGCCGGGCTCTATATGGACTCCTCGATGGCTGCGGATATTTTTTTCAACTACTATCTGCGCACCAAAGGACTGTCGCTCTATAACACTGACGGCTCCGCGCTTGGGTATGATGACGATGCGCTGTTCAGCGGCTTTTTCGGCATGCTGTCCGATCTGATTGCCAAAGGAGCTGTACCTTCACAGGACAAACTGAGCCAGAACAAGGGTGTTATCGAAGAGTCGGATGTCGTGAAGGGAACCGGAATCGGCATCTGGCAGTGGTCGAACCAGTACGTGGCGCTGCAAATCGCCGTGAACCGTCCGATGGAGCTGGCCCAAATGCCTGGTCCGGATATGGAAAAAGGCCTGTATATGCAGCCAAGCATGTACTGGTCCGTTACAGCCAACTCCAAAAACAAGGAAGAAGCCGCCAAATTCATTGACTTCTGGACCAACAACGTTGAAGCGAACAAGCTGATCAAGGGCGAGCGCGGTGTGCCGATTTCAGGCAAAATCAAGGACTCCCTGGCGACAGAACTAACAGAGTCCGGCAAGCAGGTGTTCAAGTTCGTTGCCGATATGGAGCCAAAAACCTCTCCAATGAGTCCTCCGGTTGGCTCGCCTGAAGTTGTTGCCCTGCTAACCGATCTTGCGGAGCAAATGAACTTCGGGCAGATCACGCCGGATGCTGCCGCCGTGCAGTTCCGCAAAGAGGCCAGCGAGATTCTTGCGAACCGCTAATCCGGTGCTAACGGGTCATACCATACTGTGAATTCTAACTAGATTGGAGTTGGAGAACCTTGGGCTTAAGCAATCCTCTTACCACAAGTCCACGCGCCTATAGAGCGAAGAAACCGCTGGGCCAGCGGCTGCGCCGTAATCTGACGGGTTACGCCTTTATCAGTCCATTCATTATCGGCTTTCTCTGCTTTACGCTGGTGCCGATGGCCATATCCCTGTATCTGTCTTTTACCAAATATAATCTGTTCGCCCCGCCGCGCTGGATCGGATTCGATAACTATATCAAAATGTTCACCGGCGATCCTAAATATATGCATTCGCTGAAAGTCACATTGCTGTATGTGTTCGTCGGTGTGCCGCTCCGGCTGGGCTTCGCCTTGTTTGTAGCCATGATTCTAAATACCAAATCCAGGATGGTGGGAGCATACCGCACGGTGTATTATCTCCCCTCCATCATCGGGGGCAGCGTGGCTGTCTCCATCATGTGGCGCAATATTTTCAGTGATACCGGAATTATCAACGGCATGCTGGGCTTCTTCGGCCTGGGACCGGTAAGCTGGTTCGGCAACCCGGATGCTGCGCTGTTCATGCTGATCACACTGTCGGTCTGGCAGTTCGGCTCCTCTATGCTGATTTTCCTGGCCGGGCTGAAAAATATTTCAGGCGAGATGTATGAAGCGGCAAGTGTGGATGGAGCGGGCTTTTTCCGTAAATTCTTCAAAATCACCCTGCCGCTGCTCAGCTCCGTCATCCTGTTCAATATGGTGATGCAGACGATCAGCGCATTCATGACTTTTGTGCCTGCTTATATCATCTCCAAAGGCGAGGGCGGCCCGATGGACGGAACGATGCTCTATTCCCTGTATTTGTTCCGCCAGGCCTTCATGTTCAACAATATGGGTTATGCCTCGGCCATGGCTTGGGTCATGCTGCTGCTGGTCGGTGTGATGACAGGCATTCTGTTCAAAACATCCAAGTCGTGGGTCTTCTACGAATCGGGGGGAGGAAAGTGAGCCATGGCAAAGAATAAAATCAAATGGCCCATCTATCATATTCTCATCGGCGGGCTCGCTATTATTATGCTGTACCCGATTCTCTGGATGGTCCTCAGCTCCTTCAAGGAGAGCCGTCTCGTATTTGTTACCGCACAGACCCTGCTGCCGCATCCCTGGGAATGGGGCAATTACGCCAAGGGCTGGGAAGGGGTAGCCGGCTACTCGTTTGGTGTCTTTATCAAAAATTCCTTTGTAATCGTTATCGTGGCTACGTTCGGCGCAGTTTTCTCTTCTTCGCTGGTGGCGTTCGGCTTTGCCCGCAACAAATTTATCGGCCATGGCCTCTGGTTCGGGATCATGATGATGACGCTGATGCTGCCGGCAGATGTCGTGCTCGTTCCGCAATATATTATTTACACGAAGCTGAACTGGCTCGACAGCATCCGGCCGATCGTCATTCCGCAGTTCTTCGGAGTGCCGTTCTTTATCTTCCTGATGCTGCAGTTCATCCGCACCATTCCCGCCGAGCTGGATGAAGCGGCAACAATCGACGGCTGCGGCAAATTCAGGCTCTATTATAAAATCATTCTTCCGCTGATCCGTCCTTCGATGGCAACCGCGGCGATCTTCTCCTTCTACTGGCGCTGGGAGGATCTGCTGGGACCTGTGCTGTATCTCAATTCTCCTTCGAAGTATACGGTATCCATGGGACTCAAAATGTTCCTCGACAGTGAGTCCGTATCCAACTGGGGCCCGATGTTCGCCATGTCCGTACTGAGTCTTACGCCGGTCATGCTGATTTTCTTCATCTTCCAGAAGCAGATTGTGGACGGCATCAGCACCAGCGGTCTCAAGGGCTAGCCGGAGCCTGAGCGTGGATACCCATGGACCGGAGGGCAGCTATATAAGATGAACTTAATAAATTCAAACTTATTTAGAAGCGGTTCATGTGAAGTTATCAGCCATGTTGACGATTCACTTCCTGGTATGCGAGGTAAAGGTTAGGGAAACAACTTAACTTGAAAGCGTAATTACTATAGGGAGGGACTTCGAGCATGGCAGAGAAAAAGTTGGAAGGTAAAGTGGCAATTGTCAGCGGCGGCGGGTCGGGCATCGGACGGGCGTCTGTGCTGGCTTTTGCCCGCAGCGGGGCAAAGGTCGCAATGCTTGACCGGACAGTCGAGAATGCCGAGAAAGTCCGCAAGCAGGTGGAGGCTGAAGGCGGTGAGGCTGTCGTCATCGAATGTGATATTGCTGAGCCGCAGCAGGTCGAAGAAGCCGTGAAGCAGGCCGCCGACAAATGGGGCAGGCTAGACATTGTTTTTGCCAATGCCGGTATCAACGGAGCGATGACACCCATTGAAACCATGGACATTGAGTCTTGGGACCAGACCATGAACATCAACCTGCGCGGTACCTTTGCCACAGTCAAATATGCGATCCCTTATTTAAAAGCAAACGGCGGGAGCATCCTGATCAACAGCTCAATTAACGGCAACCGCGTCTTCTCGAATATCGGCTTTTCTGCATACAGTACGACAAAAGCCGGACAGATCGCTTTTATGAAAATGGCAGCCCTGGAGCTCGCACAATACAAAATCCGCGTCAATGCTATCTGCCCGGGTGCGATTACCACGAATATCGACGACAATACCTATCCATCTGAAGATTTGAAGGAAGTGCAGATTACCGTAGAATTCCCGGATGGCGGAGAGCCGCTGGAAAAGGGGCCGGGCCGGCCCGATCAGGTCGCCAGGCTGGCATTGTTCCTGGCTTCCGATGATTCCGATCACATTACAGGTACAGAAATCTATTGTGATGGCGCCGAGTCGCTGCTGCACGGATAACCTCTACTAAGAGCACCGCCGGGGAAGCATATCTTTAATTTAAAAGTTGGCCCAAAGAAACGGATTCCGCCCCCTGCACCATGCACAGCGTATCAGGCTGGGAAGCATCGGCAGAGGGCGGGGGTGCCGTTTTTTTTAAAATCTAGCGCTGCGAAGAAGCAAGTGAGTAGTGCTAGTTGGAAAAAAGGAACTTATTTCTCCCTGAAATCAACAAAGGTGAGGTATAAGTGGAAAAAGGAAACTTAATGGGGCCATATTCCTTCGTCAGGAGTGAAATGAGCGGAATTAGTTACCCTTTTTCCACTTGGAACTGCCGAAGGATTCATACAGGGTTCTCCAGGCAACGCTAAACTGAAATCCCAAACGGCTACCTTATCCAGTCATGGACGGCGCAGCCGTTTTGTTTTTCTGATTGAGGAGACGCATTTGCGGTTTTTATAAAATATAAGGCGGAATTTATATGCTTCCGCTATAAAATTATCTTATATTTACGCTGAAAGGATACCGTCCTTAAAAAGGACGGCAAAGCCGCTTCCACTTGAGGTATACTTATCCTATCGTCTTAGAAGAGAGGGCACTTATGAACATGGATTTTAACCTGCATATGGAATCAATTGTTAAACTGCTAGTGGCCATGCTGTTCGGGCTATTTATCGGGATTGACCGGCAATTGAAGCAGAAGCCGCTGGGCATCCGGACCAGTATGGTCATCAGTATTGCGAGCTGTCTCGTCACGCTCGTCTCCATTCACGCCTACGACAAATTCGGCGGGCCGGATCATCCGAATATGGACCCGATGCGTCTTGCGGCGCAGATTGTCAGCGGGATCGGGTTCCTGGGTGCGGGTGTCATACTCCGCCGGGGCGGGGATGCCATTTCGGGACTCACTTCCGCTGCACTGATCTGGACGGCGTCCGGTATCGGAATCGCAGTCGGGGCAGGGTTCTATGTGGAGGCGGGGTATGCGGTGGTGCTGCTGATGTTCGCTGTCAATGCCGTCCCGCATCTGATCAAGCTCATTGGGCCTGAGGTGCTGAACAAGCATGAAATCTCCGTCAAAATCATTATGGAACACAACTATGTGCTCACCGATGTCATTCAAAAAATTGAAGAGCGCCATGTCGTGGAATCCCGGAAGTCGAAGAAAAACGGAAGAACGATCCGGCGGATGAAAATCAAGGATCTGGAAGACGGGCGGCAAATGATTGATATGGTGATCTCCGCACCTGACCGGGAATATGCAACCGAAATCTACTATGATGTGAAGAAGATTGAGCATGTAATGAGCGTAGAAGTGGAACAGTTGTAAAAATGACATATTCCCTCCTGGACAGATGTGGTAATCTATCTAGGAGAGAGTCATTTTGAGATTATGGAAGGGAGAAACACAACATGTCAATTACTGCTTACGAAGGTCTATATGAGGGAGAGGCAGCGGTGTGGCTGAAGGCCGGCCGGTATGAAGCAGCCATCCTGCCCGGCATCGGCGGGAATTTGATCTGCTTCCGCGATACCGAAAACGGTTACCGTTTTTTGCATGAGCCGGGTGCCGAAGAAATGGAAGCGTTTAAGGCAAGCCCGGGGATTCACGGCATTCCGGTGCTGTTTCCGCCGAACCGCTATGAGGACGGGGAGTTTCCGTGGAACGGACAAACCTACCGTTTCCCGGTAAACGAAGAAGCTACAGGCAACCATCTGCACGGGTTCCTGCATACAGCGGCATGGGAGGTTGTGGAATTCGGCAGCAGCGTAAGCGAAAGCTTCGTCACGGTTGCCATCAAGGTGGATGAGAATCATCCGTCCTATCAATACCTGCCGTTCAAATATACGGTCAAGCTGCGCTACAGCCTCGGAGAAGCCGGTTTGTCCCAGCAGCTGCTGGTTCATAATGATGGTGAGGCGCTTATGCCTTGCCTGCTTGCTTTCCACACGGCGATTAACGCCCCCTTCGCACCGGGAAGCACCGCACAGGATTACCGCGTGAAGCTGACCATCGGCAACCGCTGGGAGCTCAGCGACCGCATGCTGCCGACAGGCTCTTTCCAGGAGCTTACAGCAGACGAGATTGCACTGCGTGATGAAGGCTTGTACCCGTTCTATGCGCCTATGGACAACCATTACACTGCTGCCGCCCAGAATGGACGCAACCGCATGGAGCTTACGGACAGCAAAGCCGGAGTTACTCTTGTATATGATGTAGGCACTTCCTATAAGCAATGGATGATCTGGAACAATGGCGCAACCGAAGGTTTCTTTTGTCCGGAGCCGCAAATCAACCTGGTCAACGCGCCAAAGGTGGATCTTCCCGCCGACGAGATCGGATTGTTTGGTCTGGAACCGGGTGAATATTGGGAAGAAACCAGCCGCATTTATGTGAAATAACGCTGGGCCAGCAAGGTACAACCAGAATGATGAGTGGATGGGGTGCAGCCAAGGTGGCTGCGCCCTGTTTTTTATTATTAGAGAATTATACAAAACATAAGAATGTGGATGGGTTCACCGCCAAGTGAATCTGATATTTGCACTGGTCTATAAAGAGTGAACAGAAAAGTTACCAACAGGGAAAAAATTTTATGTTCAGTTTACAATGGGTTAATTTTGCGAGTATTTTTAATGCTCCTTTAAGCTAGGAGGCGTATACTGTACGTTTAGTACAGATAGGAGTGAAAGCAATGCGTTATTTTAGGCCATCCAAAAAATTGGGATTTCTGCTGCTCGGCCTGCTGCTGGGCGGTTTTGTGCTGAACTTTTTTATTCAAGCCGCTTCGCTGGATATGAATTTCATGAGTGTTGTAGAGTGGATCGGTAAGTTCTATTGGCTGTATGTGGGCGGCAGCTTGTTTTTTTTCTTTGTTCTGCTGGCCTTTTCGGCGGTACTGCCCAATCTGTATATTGGTCCGGTGATTGGCTTCTTGCTGGTGCTTCTGCTCGGCATCGCCAACTACAAGAAGCAGAGCACTACAGGAGAACCGCTGTTTCCCTGGGATCTGATGCTGGTGAAGAACGCCGGAGAAATGAGTAAAATCACCAAAGGCATGATTTCGCCGCTGGCGGTTGGAGTCGCAGTGCTGGCGGTTGCGGCCGTAATCTGGCTGCTGGTCAAGCTGCCCCGGATCAAAGTTCAGCTGCCGCTTCGGCTGCTGCTCACTGCGGTATCTGCCGGGATGGTTGCCGGTTTTATCGTGATGGTCAGCGGGCAGACCACGTTCGCCTCCTCATTAAATTACCAGAATATTTTCTGGAATCAGAAGGTCAATTACTCGCAGAATGGGTTTGTGTTCGCATTTACCGGAAATCTGCGCCAGAATCTGCTGGAGCAGCCGGAGGGCTATAGCCGGGAGTCGGTAGAAGCCATTGCTGCCAAATACAGCTCTTTACCGGAAACGTCCTCTGCCTTGACGAAGGTCGAATCGCCCAACATCATGTTCATGATGGATGAGGCCTTTTTTGATCCCACCCGGCTGCCCGGAGTTACCCTTAGTGAAGATCCGCTGAAATTCATTCATCAAGCAGAAAGTGCCACACCGGCAGGGTATTTGCTCTCCCCCGAATTCGGCGGGAATACGGCTAATGTGGAATTCGAAGCGCTGACGGGCATGTCGATGTATTTTCTGGGAGATGGATCGATTCCTTACCAGCAAAGGATTGTCAAAATGTCCTCGCTTCCCTCCATCGTCAGCATTCTGAAAGAGAGAGGCTATCAGGCGCTTGCCCTGCATCCGTTCGATGAGACCTTTTATAACCGCAACCGGGTTTACCCGGTGCTGGGATTTGACCGCTTCACGAGCGAGAAGGATCTGCAGGACGCCGAGCGGATCACACCGGATGGCTATATATCAGACAAAGCCGCTGTGCAAGAGGCGATCCGTGAGCTGAAGGCTGCAGAGACACCGACTTTTTTGCATATGGTCACGATGCAGAATCATTTTCCGTTCACCAAAGGCCGGAACGGCCCGAATACCATCACTGCGCAGGGCGTGCAGGCCGATTGGAAGGATGAGCTGGAAACCTATGTACAGGATACCAAGCTGACGGACGAGGCGCTGTCTTATCTGCAGCAGGAGCTGAAGACCATTGAGCGGCCTACGATTGCTGTGTTCTGGGGAGACCATCTCCCGGCGCTGCCTGCGGGAATCTATACAGATGCGGGCTGGGATCAGCTGCTTCGTCTGAAGCATGAGACCAAGCTGATGATCCTTGCCAATTTTGATATCGGTAATAGCCCGCTGGGGACGCTCAGCCCCGCTTACCTTGGACCTGCCGTGTTCAAGCTGTCGGGCCAAACGCTGCCGCCTTACTATACAATGCTGGAACAGATGCGTGCACAGCTTCCCGGCCTGAGCAAAAAGGTGCTGATCGGCGCTTCCGGCGAGCTCTCCAGCCTGTCTCCTGAGCAGCAGTCGCTGCTGGATGATTACCGGATGGTGGAGTATGACCTGCTGGAAGGCGAAGGTTATGCTGCGGATCTGATGTTCTGACTATATAGATTGAACTTGAAAATTAGAAAAAGGGATAAAGTGGTGGAGGGGAAGTTTGGAACTGTAGGAGCGTTAGCGTCCGCCTTTGTCTGCGGATTTCCACCGCGACAGTGGTACAAATCTAAGAAATCTGCAGACGGGCAGCGGCCGGAAGTCCAAACATTCCCTGGAGTCACGTCCAAATCCCATACAGGAAAATCATAAGTGTGAGTTAAATAGAAATGATGATCTATACATGAGGGCTCTGCTGTGAATGGCGGAGTTCTTTTTTTGCAGTTTAGTTACTTATGTATTTTTTTCTGCTGTGGATAAGTTGTGTAAGGGAATAAGGGTCTTTTAGTTTGATTCGACTAAAGGACGATGTGGACTGGAAACAACGGCAGAAATGCCACTGTTGAAGCACGGCAGGCCGGTTCGTCCCGAAACAACGGCAAAAGTGCCGCTGTTGAAGCACGGGAGGCTGATTTATCCCGAAACAACGGCAGAATTACCGTTGTTGAAGCACGGCAGGCTGGTTTGTCCCGAAACAACGGCAGAAATGCCGCTGTTGAAGCACGGCAAGCTGGTTCGTCCCGAAACAACGGCAGAAATGCCGCTGTTGAAGCACGGCAGGCTGGTTCGTCCCGAAACAACGGCAAAAATGCCGTTGTTGAATTGTAAGCAGCTGGTTCGCCCTATCTTTTGGTCCGGCAAGGAAAGTTCTGGTACTATCATTGACGGAATAAGCAACTGGTCTTAACATATGGGGGTAGGCAAGGACCTTGAACACTGGAGTGGTTATCTTTAATTTTGAAAGGGGTTACATGGTGAAAAAGCTGGGGCTTGTCTATGTGCTGCTGATTGGCCTTTTCCTGATTTATGTGTTGAATTACAAGCTGCACCCTGATCCTGCGGACCCATGGGATACCGCCGGGCTGCGCGGCAACATTGAAGATAAATACGTGATGGTTACGTTCCAGAGCGGCATCGATTACTGGAAAAGCGTGCTGAAAGGCTTTGAGGATGCGGCAGAGGAGCTGAACGTTTCCGTAGAATACCACGGCTCAACCCAGCATAATGCCAGTGAGCAGATGACGGTGCTGGAACAGGCGATTGCCAAAAAGCCTGCGGGAATCGCAATATCAGCGGTAAATTCCAAGCTGCTGACGGCTACGATCGACAAAGCGGTGGAGAGCGGGATTCCGGTGGTGCTGTTTGACTCGGGGGCGCCGGACAGCAAAGCTTACTCTTTTCTGGGTACGGATAACTTCAATGCAGGGGCCGAAGCAGCCCGGACAATGGCTGAGCTCACCGGCGGCAAAGGTACTGTTGCCATCATTACAACGCCTGACCAGCATAACCATCAGGAACGCACCGATGGATTCAGCCACACCATCCGCAGTGAATTTCCGGAGATGAAGCTGGTTTCCGTAAAGGACGGCCGTGGGGACCAAGTGGCTTCCCGGCAGGCGGCAGAGGAGCTGTTGTCCCAGTATCCTAAGCTTGAAGGGATATTTGCCACGGAGTCAAATGGCGGAATAGGCGTGGCCGAAGCGGTGCAGGCGCTGCAGGGAGGCGGTTCAGCGCTGCAGATCATCAGCTTCGATACGGATAAGGGGACCCTCGACCTTGTAAAAGAAGGCAGGATTGCTGCGACCATGGCGCAAGGCACCTGGAACATGGGCTATTGGTCGCTGACCGAGCTGTTCCATCTGCACCGGGATTTGCAGGAAGATCCTGATGCCTATAAAGGCAGCAAGCCGCTGCCGGTGCCGGACAAGGTAGATACAGGGATTGATGTGGTGACCCGGGCCAATGTGGACAATTATTATGCCAAGTAGAGAGCCTCTGGGAAGGAGCAGCAGATGCGCAAGAAGGGTCTGAACATAGAGAAGCTGAAGCTGAACAACCTGCCGATCCGCTATAAGCTGATTATTCATTTTCTCCTGATCAGCATTCTTCCTTCGATCGGACTTGGGCTGCTGATCGGCTGGACGGTCGACCGGAATGTGGAAGAGCGGACCAATGAGAATACAATGCAGCTGATCGGCAAGGTCAACGCCGCACTGGAGAGTGAGGTGGAGAATCTGCAGAAGATCACCTATCTGATCTCTTTTGACCCCAGGGTGCAGGCTTTTCTGGACGGCTCCATCCAGGAGCCGGTGCAGGCAGCCAAATGGGCCGCTGGCGGAGAACCGGCGGAATATAACATCCGCAAATTTCTTCAGGGCTTCACCACCCTCAGCTCCGAGATTGCCGGAATCATGCTGGTGAACCGGAAAGGCGATTTCATCAGCAATGAGATGTATACCCGGCCCGGTACCCACATAACAGACGAGGACTGGTACAAGGAAGCGGCAGACAATAAAGGGATCTTCAAAATCATCGGCCACCCTTATGGCCGTGCCGTAATGTCGCATGCGGACTATAAGGAAAGCGAGGTTGTGTCTGCTGTGAGAGCGATTGTTGATCCGGAGACACAGGTGGTGCAAGGGGTTGTGCTTGTCGATTTGAAGCTTCGGGTGATTGCCGAAACGGCCAGAGATGTTACGCTGGGCAAAACCGGCTATCTGACCGTCGTCGATGGCAGCGGGGAGATGATCTATGCTCCGCAGCATCCGATTATGCAAGCGATCCCGGAGGGACTGTTCACCGAAAGCTCCGGTATTACCTCCGAGACTGTTGCCGGACGCCAGCTGCAGCTGATCTACAGAACCTCGCCTTTTACGGGCTGGACCACGATGGGCGTCTTCCCGATGGAGGAATCGGCGTTCGGGGTACGGGAGATTACATTTAATGTGGTCACCTTCGTTTTTATCGTCTGTATGCTGGGAATGACCGCCTCGTTCTATCTGGCGTATTCGATATCCCGTCCGATCGGCCAGTTGGCCTCCTTTATGAGCAAGGCGCAGTCCGGTGACCTGACAATCCGCTACTGGGGCAGCCGCTCCGATGAAATCGGCCTGCTGGGACGCAGCTTCAACTCAATGCTGGCCCAGATTGCCCGGCTGCTCTCGCTGACCGAGCTGCAGGCCCGGCAGAAGCGGGAAGCGGAGCTGCGCAGCCTGCAGGCACATATCAAACCGCATTTTCTCTATAACACTTTGGATACGATTCACTGGATGGCCCGCAGCAAAGGGGCAGAGGATATTGCCGGGGTGGTTCAGTCCTTATCCAGGCTGTTCCGGTTGGGGCTAAGCAAGGGAAGCGATCTTGTTCCGCTGTCTGACGAGCTTGAGCATATGGTGAGCTATCTGAAAATCCAGCAGGTCCGGTACAGCAGCAAGCTGGCTTACAGCATTGAAGTGGAGCCGCAGCTTCACGAGCTGTACGTGCTTAAGCTGCTGCTGCAGCCGATTGTGGAGAATGCGATCTATCACGGCATCAAGGAGAGGCGGGGTCCCGGGCATATCTCTATTGAGGTGGTCCAGCAGGAGGGAGACTTATGCTTAACGGTTCGCGATGATGGGGCAGGGATAACAGCCGAACGGCTTGCTATGCTGAAGGAGCGTCTTGCGGCAGTGGGCAGGAATACCGGTGAGGCTGCAGAAATTGATAAGCCGTTGCCGGGAACTGCGGGCAGCGGCTATGGGATTCTGAATGTGCAGGCCCGCATCAGACTCACTTACGGTGAACCCTACGGACTCGAAATATCAAGTGAGCGCGGGGCTGGAACGGTAGTGACAGTTCGGCATCCGGTTGTTCATAACAGCTATCCGGATGATTAAATGGAACCGAAAGGAGCCACTGAAGCCATGGATTCCTGGAAAGTCATGATTGCCGATGACGAAGCGATTATCCGTGACGGGATTAGGCAATGTGTAGATTGGAAAAGCTTAGGATTGCAGGTAGCAGCGGAAGCAGAGGACGGCGAGGAAGCACTGGAGCTGGCTGTCCAGCATGAGGTACACATAGCGCTGGTCGATTTGAACATGCCGATCATGCATGGCATTGAACTGATGAAGCGGCTCCGGGAGCAGCTGCCTGACTGTAAAATCATCGTCATCACCGGCCATGATGAATTCTCCTATGCCCAGGAATCGATCCGTCTGCAGGTGAATGACTATATTCTCAAGCCTGCCGAGCCCAGGCAGCTGATGCAGGTGCTTCGCGGAGTAAGGGATCAGCTGATAACGGAGAAGCAGAAGAACCAGCACCTCCAGCAGGCTTCCCGGCAGATCCTGAAGAACTTCCCGCTGCTGCGGGAACGCTTCTGCCAGGAATGGCTGGACGGCAATTTGAGCCAAAGTGAGATCATGGAGCAGCTGCACTTCCTGCGGCTGCCGGCCGAGTGCCCGGCGCTGGTCGGCATGATCCGCTGGAGATGGGAAACCCAGAACTCCGGAATGCAGGAGAAGGAGCGGCAGCTGTTTCTTTTTGCGATAGAGAATATGGTTACAGAACTGCTTCAGGATTATCCAAAAGTCATCTTCAGGGATGCCGCAGGCCTGATCATTATTCTGCTGTGGGATGCGGCCGGGGAACCGGTGCTGGCCGGGGTTGAAGCCGTAGTGCGAAGCCATCTCAAGATCGCCGTTGAAGTCGGCACCCAGGCGGTTGAGGGCGATGCCGCCGGTCTGGCCGCCGCCTACCGCAAATGCAGAGTGAACCTTTCCAGGGAGCAGCCGTTGTCTCCGCTGGTCCGCAGAGCAAGGCAATACGTGCTGGAGCATTATAGCGAATACGGGCTTACGCTTGAATCCATTGCCGGCCATCTTCATGCCTCGCCGGTCTATCTCAGCCGCCTGTTCAAGCAGGAGCTGGGAGAGTCCTTCGGCACGTATCTGACTCAGACCCGCATCCGCAAGGCAGCACAGCTGCTGCATTCCACAGAGCTTAGCATGAGCGAAGTTGCGGAACAAACAGGCTACGAGACCCAGCATTATTTCAGCACAGCCTTCAAAAAGCAGACAGGTGTATCCCCGCTGCAATTCCGCAAAGGCGTGCTTCCCGGCGGAGGGGGGCGTGGCGGCCGTGCGGAAGAACAGGATTGAACTCATATACTGCAAAAGAAACCACATGCGGTTATTCCCGTATGTGGTTTCTTTTGCAGTGTTCTGTAACTTCTGAAAACGCTGACAAAAGTTCTGATTTTATAAAAACAGTAGCTTCAGTGTAAATACGTCCCTCTGTCCCCCTTGCTATACTCAACTTGTCAAACGGGCCGAGCCGCCCGGGACACCAGAATAGTTCAGGGGGTAGCGCAGATGATGAAAAAGTATTCATGGATCATGCTGGCATTGGCACTTGTACTGATTGTATCCGCATGCGGCAATAACGGCGGGAACAGCTCCGGCGGCAGTTCCGAAGGGGAGAACGGGAAGGTGGGCATCGCGATGCCGACCAAGTCCTCGGAGCGCTGGGTGAATGACGGCAACAACATGGTCAAAGAGTTCGAGAAGCTGGGTTACGGTACGGACCTGCAATATGCAGAGGATGTCGTAGAGAACCAGGTGTCGCAAATTGAGAATATGATCACCAAAGGCGTGAAGGCCATTGTCATCGCTTCGATTGACGGTGAAGCCCTGACAGATGTCCTGCAAAAAGCGCATGATGCAGGTGTGAAAGTGATCGCGTATGACCGCCTGATCAAGAAGAGCGAATATGTCGACTACTACGCCACCTTTGACAATTTCAAAGTCGGTGTTCTGCAGGGTTCATACATTGAGGAGAAGCTGGGACTCAAAGAGGGCAAAGGGCCGTTCAACATTGAGCTGTTCGGCGGTTCGCCGGATGACAACAACGCCTACTTCTTTTTTGACGGGGCAATGTCGATCCTGAAGCCTTACATCGATTCCGGCAAGCTGGTTGTCCGCAGCAAGCAGACCACGATGGATCAGGCAGCTACCCTGCGCTGGGACGGCGCGGCGGCTCAAGCCCGGATGGATAATCTGCTGAGTGCGAACTATGCCAGTGACAATCTGGATGCTGTGCTCTCACCTTACGACGGCATCAGTATCGGCATTCTTTCCTCTCTGAAGGGTGTGGGCTACGGTTCTGGCGACAAAAAGCTCCCGGTTGTTACGGGACAGGACGCCGAGCTGGCATCCGTTAAATCAATCCTGGCTGGAGAGCAGACACAGACCGTCTTCAAGGATACCCGGGAACTGGCCAAAAAAGCGGTGGAAATGACCGAAAGCGTACTGAAAGGTACGGAAGCGGAAGTCAACGATACCACCACCTACGATAATGGAGTCAAAATTGTACCCTCCTATCTGCTTGAGCCGGTCTCTGTAGATGCCGGCAACGTGGATAAAGTGCTGGTAGACGGCGGCTATTATACCAAAGAACAGCTCGGTGAATAGCCGGCTGGAACGCTACTAGCGGGTGCTGCGGCGGCAGTTTATATATAGTGGCTGCCAGCCGCAATAACCGCTGCTACAGTCACAAAGAAAGCTGGGTGAGAAGCGAATGAGCGAGATTATTCTGGAAATGAAGGGCATTACCAAAACCTTCCCCGGGGTCAAAGCACTATCGGATGTGAATCTGCAGGTGAAGGCTGGCGAGATTCACGCGCTCTGCGGAGAGAACGGGGCCGGGAAGTCCACCCTCATGAAGGTGCTGAGCGGTGTCTACCCGCATGGAACGTATGAGGGGGATATTTTATTTCAAGGACAGGTCTGCCAGTTCAAAGACATTAAAGATAGTGAAAGCCTCGGGATTGTTATTATTCACCAGGAGCTGGCACTGATCCCTTATCTGTCGATATCGGAGAACATTTTTCTCGGCAACGAACAGGCCCGTCATGGGGTGATCAACTGGAATGAAACGACAGTGAAAACCAAGGAGCTTCTGCAAACCGTCGGCCTGAGCGAATCCCCGTTCACGCAGGTATCGACGATAGGAGTCGGCAAGCAGCAGCTTGTGGAGATCGCTAAGGCGCTGTCCAAAGAAGTGAAGCTGCTCATCCTCGACGAACCGACAGCTGCGCTGAATGAGGATGACAGCGAGAACCTGCTCACGCTGATTTTAGAGCTGAAGCAGCGCGGGATTGCCTCCATTATCATTTCCCACAAACTGAATGAAATCGGGAAGGTAGCGGATTCTGTGACCATTTTACGGGATGGCCAGACGATTCGCACCCTGGACATGAAGCAGGATGAAGTGACCGAGGATGTCATTATCAAAGGCATGGTGGGCCGTGATCTGACCAACCGTTATCCGGAGCGGACGCCGAACCTGGGAGAGACCATCTTTGAAATCCGGGACTGGGAGGTCTACCACCCCACGCAGACTGACCGCAAAATGCTCGACAATATCAATCTTCATATCCGGCGCGGGGAAGTGGTTGGCATAGCCGGGCTGATGGGAGCGGGCCGGACGGAGCTGGCGATGAGTGTGTTCGGCAAATCGTACGGCAGACGGATCAGCGGCCGGCTGTACATGCATGGCACAGAGGTTCATCTGAACGACATTAATAAAGCAATTGACAGCGGACTGGCTTATGTGACCGAGGACCGCAAGCATTACGGATTGATCCTGATTGACGACATCAAACGGAATATTTCACTCAGCAGCCTGAAGAAGCTGTCCCGCCGGGGGGTGATCAATGAGAACGAGGATGTGCTGGTCGCCGAGGAATACCGCAGGAAGCTGAATATCAAGACGCCGAGCATTTTACAGAAAACTGTGAATCTCAGCGGCGGTAACCAGCAAAAGGTCGTCCTCAGCAAATGGATCTACGCCCAGCCGGATATCCTCATTCTCGATGAGCCTACGCGCGGAATCGATGTGGGGGCCAAATATGAAATTTATTCGATTATTAACGGGTTGGCGGCAGAAGGCAAAGGGGTGCTGGTTATCTCATCCGAGCTGCCGGAGATTATCGGGATGTGTGACCGGATTTATACGATGTGCGAAGGCCGCATCAGCGGCGAGGTGGAGCGGCAGGACGCATCGCAGGAGCTGCTCATGAAATATATGACACGAAGCAGGGGGTAACACCACATGGGAGCGATAAGCGAAATTTTCAAAAAGAATATCCGCCAATACGGCATGATCATTGCGTTGATTTTTATCTCGATTTTCTTTCAAATTCTTACAGACGGCATTCTGCTCAAGCCGCTTAATGTAACCAACCTGATCCTGCAGAACAGCTATATTCTGGTGCTGGCCATCGGGATGGTGCTGGTGATCATCACGGGGCATATCGATCTCTCAGTCGGTTCAGTTGCTGCTTTTATCGGGGCGCTGTCAGCGATTATGATGGTGGATATGCAGATGAATCCGGTGCTGGCGGTTATTCTCTCGCTGCTGATGGGCGCGCTGGTTGGAGCCTGGCAGGGCTTCTGGGTGGCCTATATCAAAATCCCCGCCTTCATCGTGACCCTGGCCGGTATGCTGCTGTTCCGCGGGCTGACGATGATCGTGCTGAACGGGCAATCCATCGCGCCTTTCCCCAAAAGCTTTCAAAAGATCAGCTCCGGCTTCATCCCGGATATCTCGGGCGGCAGCTCGCTGAATGTGCTGACATTAATTGTGGGGATTGTGCTGTCCGTACTGGTCGTGTACCAGGAATTCCGCAACCGTAAAATTTCTGTGAAATACGGTTTCGAGCAATCCTCCGTCTGGCTGTCTGTTGCCAAAGCTGCTGCGCTGGTGATTGTCATTAACTTGTTCACAATGGTACTTGCCCAATATAACGGGATTCCGAACATCCTGGTCATCCTGCTGGTGCTGATCGTCATTTATTCCTTTGTCATGAATCATATGACGATGGGGCGGCATATCTATGCTCTGGGCGGCAACGAAAAAGCAGCCAGCCTCTCGGGTGTCAAAACCAAACGCGTCACCTTCTGGGTTTTCGTCAACATGGGTGTGCTTGCTGCGTTGTCCGGTCTGGTGTTCGCGGCACGTCTGAACTCGGCAACTCCCAAAGCAGGCACCAACTTCGAGCTGGATGCCATTGCCGCCTGTTTCATCGGAGGCGCTTCCGCGTCCGGCGGGATTGGCACAGTAGTTGGCGCCATCATCGGCGGTCTGGTCATGGGCGTGATGAACAACGGCATGTCCCTCGTCGGCCTCGGGGTCGATTGGCAGCAGGGCATCAAAGGTCTCGTGCTGCTGCTGGCAGTGGGCTTTGACATTTACAACAAGTCGAAGACGGCGTAGGTGATAAGCTGGAACGTGAAGAGTGAAGATAGCGGTTAGGAGATAGTTTCGCCGATTTGGGTTAATAATAGATACGCATTTGGATATCCTATTCCCATAACCCGGAAGAAACGAGGCGATAAGCATGTCAACTTTGGACAAAAATCATCAGGAAGCTGTCGAGACGGTACGAGAACTTATCAAGGGTATTGATACTGCAATGCTCACAACGATCTCGGAAGAAGGTCTGGTATCCCGTCCCATGAAGACTCAGGAGGTTGAGTTTGACGGAGACCTGTGGTTCATGACGAAGAAGGACACCAGCAAGTTCGGGGAAATTATCCATGATCCAAGGGTTAATGTTGTGTACGCTGACAAATCCTATGTTTCCATCCGCGGAACAGCGAAGATCGTGGAGGATCTGGAGAAGAAGAAAGAATTTTGGAGTGCAGGGTATAACACGTTCCTGAAGACCACCTATGATGACCCGGACGTGATCCTGATTCAGGTTCATGCCGAAGCCGCAGAATATTGGAAGAGCGGTAACCTGGCGGAGATGGCGACTTACATGTTCAAACGAATCACCAATCAGGATACGGAGAAGTCGGATCTTAACAAGACGATTGAATTAGAATAATTATTTTTGAGGAAAAATGCCCTCCGCCGCCGGAATCCTCCAGCGGCAGGAGGGCATCTTTTTGCTGATCTATCATACGGGTAGCGGCAGTGTACTTATTCGGAATAAGAGACTTGCGGATTGAACATGTGGAAGCCGCCCGTGATTAGCGGCATTACCCGCTCTGCCAATTCGGAGGTAGGCTCTAATCTTCCTTCCAGATTCCAGCGGTAGGTTACTCCATATAAGGACCAGCTTAGCAGAGTGGCTGCAGTTGCAAGCGAGTTCGGGTCTGTAGTCGCGTCTGATCTGGAGATCAGCTGAAGGATAAGTTTCTCGAGATGCACCTTGATATTCTCCTCAAGCAAGAGAGCCACAGAATCATATTTTTTGAAACAGCGGTGACTGGTTCCATGATAATTGCATAATGCTACGATAAGCTCCTGGAGAGTCTTCTCTGTCAACGGTCCTTCCGTATCGATTTTATTAAGGACCATATTCGTAAAGGCGTCTAATAAAAAGGCTTCAAACAGCGCATATTTATCCTGAAAATGAGCATAAAAGGTCGCCCGGTTAATGGTGGCGGCCTTGGTAATGTCTCCGACGGTTATGGAGTTGAAGTCTATAATATTCAATTGCCGGACGAAGGCATCCAGAATTAATTGACGCGTCCGGATGACACGCGGGTCGTTTGGGTTGGGGGGAAGTACGCCAGCCATCTTTTAAACACCCCTTTCAGTAAAGATTATAATCCTCTTATTATAAACAGGTAATCAATAGACAACAATTAGTATCTCTTAATGCGACAGTTTTTTTCACTTCTTGCTTAAGCAACAACTCGGGCAGATTGTTGGTTGAAGGGCAGGCTGGTGCTTGTTACTATTGCTTTCATACCCGCTCTGAGAATCATCATTGAACCTATAGGAGGCGTTATACATGACCGAACAACAGGAGCAAATCTACTCCCTGGAGACCTTATTTGAACCGTATACGATTCATCAATTAACTGTACCTAACCGGATTGTAATGTCACCGATGGCGCGTGCTTTTTCACCGGAGGGAGTGCCGGGTGAGGATATGGCAGCTTATTACCGCCGCCGTGCAGAGAATGAGGTGGGGCTTATCATCACCGTAGGGATGATTGACCATCCGGCTGCAACCAGTGATCCGGGACTTCCTAATATCTTTGGAGAAGCCGCTATGAACGGCTGGCGTGAAGTGATCAGACAGGTTCATGAAGCCGGCGGGAGGATTGTACCGCAATTGTCGCATATGGGAATGATTCGTTCCATGGGTTCCCAGCCTTACCCGGATGCTCCATCGATTGGACCCTCGGGACTCGATATGCAGGGGAACAAGATAAGCGAGCCGATGACGGAAGAAGAAATAGCCAAGGTCATTCAGGCCTATGCCGATGCCGCAGTGAATGCACAGCAGGCAGGCTTCGACGGGATAGAGCTTTCCGGCGGCCACGGCTTATTGATTGACCAATTCTTCTGGGAAAAAACCAATCAGCGGACGGACCGTTATGGCGGCGATTTCCTGAAGCGTACCCGGTTTGCAGCCGAGGTTGTCCAGGCTGTCCGCGCTGCAGTCGGCCCGGATTATCCGGTTTCCATACGGTTGTCCCAGTGGAAAATGGGGGATTACACAGCGAAGCTGGTGGATACACCGGAGCAGCTCGAGCAATTCCTGAATGTACTGGTACAAGCAGGGGTGGATATCTTCCACATCTCGACGCGCCGGTTCTGGGACCCGGAATTCGCAGGCTCGGAGCTGGGCCTAGCCGGTTGGGTGAAGAAGCTCACCGGGAAGACAACGATTGCTGTCGGTTCTGTAGGCATGGACAATGATCCCGCGGAAGGAGAGGAAGCGGACCACCAAGGAATGGAGGAACTGCTGAAGCGGCTGGACAACCAAGAGTTTGATTTAATAGCGGTCGGACGCGCGCTCCTGGGTGATCCGGCATGGGCGAAGAAAATCCGGGAGGGCAGGTTGGAGGAGATTCAAGCCTTTACTCCTGATGCGGCGGCAAAACTGTATTGAAGCACAAATAACCCAAACAAGCAGATTAAGGCAGCCGTCCTTGATCTGCTTGTTTGGGTTTAATACGGCACTGGCTATTACCCCTTCTCCGCCGTATACGTATTCTGGGTCCGGAGGACGGGGAAGAGCCAGTACATCCAGATCACAGAGATGACAAGAGTACCGAGCCCGCCAATAACTGTCGCAGGCACGGCACCGACCAGTCCGGCCATCGTACCCGACTCAAATTCGCCCAGCTGGTTCGAGGTGCCGATGAACAGCGAGTTGACGGCGTTGACACGGCCTTGCATCTCCTGCGGCGTGTTGACCTGAACGAGCGTCGAACGGATTACGACACTTACGACGTCGGAAGCGCCGATGAGGAACAACGCGAAGAGCGAGAGCCAGAGGTTGTGGGACACACCGAACAGGATTGTCGCCAAGGCGAACACAACGAGAGCGGCGAATAGTGTCTTACCAATCGCTCTCTCCACCGAATACCGGGTTAAGATCAGCGAGACGACGATCGCCCCTACCGCTGGCGCCGAGCGCAGCAGACCAAGACCGAGTGAACCGGTCTTCAGGATATCCTCGGCGAAGATCGGCAGCAGGGCAGTTGCGCCGCCAAGCAGCACGGCGAACAGGTCGAGCGAAATGGTGCCGAGAATGATTTTTCGGGCAAATACAAACCGCAGCCCGCTGAGGAACGTGTCCATATTGACGGCGTCCAGCTTCTTCACGAAGTGAACAGTCTTGACGAAGAAGATCAGAACAGTCGATACCAGGAGCGCGGCCAGCGACGCAATGTAGGCAGCGGCGGTACCCCAGACTACGAGCACACCTCCGAGAGACGGACCAACAATCATCGCAGTCTGCATCGCCGAGGCAGACCAGGCTGCCGCCTTCGGCAGCTGTTCGCGGTCCACGATGTCCGGCACAAGTGCTGCCGAGGCAGGGCCTTCGAAGGTGCGGCATGCACCCAGAATGGCGGCGGCGGTCAGCAGATGAAGCGAGCCCAGCCAGCCTTGCATACTGCCGAGGACAAGGAGCAGGACCACAACGCTCTCCATAAGCTGACAGAGATAGACAATAGTACGGCGGTCATAGCGGTCCGCGATCTGGCCGGCCGGCAGCGTCAGCAGCAGCATGGGCAGGAATTGTGCCAGGCCGACGAGGCCAAGCTGGAAGGCGCTGTCAGTCAGCGCATACATCTGCCAGCCGATGGCGACAGACAGCATTTGAAAAGCGCTGGTCGAAAATATCCGCGCGATCCACAGTCGCAGGAACGAGCGGTTATGTAGCACGGACGAGCCGTTTGGATTCAATGCAAGTCATCCTCTCTTGATATCAGGTATTCAAGTTCTTCGGGTGCATCTCGGGGTGCTCTTGCCGGATCAGGGCGTAATCCTTCCCGTATCGTTCCTCCAGCTCCCTGGCAAAATCCTTCTCGATCCGCATCATCACCACATCGTGGAAATACGAGGTTTGCAGCACGTTCAGCACCGCCGGGTGGTTGCTCTCCAGCGCTGTTGCCGGTGCGTGTCGGCTGAAGCTGCCGAGGATCACCATATCCTTGTCCAGCAGCATGGAGAAGTTCCGTGATTTATGCGGACCACCGGGCGGCACACTATGTACGATAACGCGCTTTAGCTCCGTCGGCGCTTCACCGATGACCATCAGATGAACGGCGGTTCCCCGACGCTCGGCTGCGAGCAGCGATTCCTCAACCCGGTGCAGGTCCTCTGCCCAGAGATCGACCAGAATCTCCTCCCTGGCATTGGCGGCGAGGCGGCGGATCGCCAGATCCACTTGCTGATCTCCCTTCCAGTTACTGAAGAAGGGCGGCGTATCCGGCAGAGGGGTCAGCTCATTCTCCAGTATGCGGGCAGTGCGTTCGAACTCGGATTGAAGCAGTTTCACCACTTGTCCGATCGGGATCGCCGCGAATCTAACCGGTTCCCCTTCTTCGGCACGGCAGACACCTTTCTCCACCAGGCCGCGGAGTGCGGCATACACGTTGGAGCGTGAAACGGATACCTGCTTAGAGACCTCGTAGCCTGAGGAGGGCGGCTGACCGTGCAGCGCCAGATAGCAGCGGGCTTCGAGATCGGACAAACCGAGTTTCCGTAGGGCTTCAATCATATAGGGCCTCCTTTGTATTCGATAACCTTCCGATAATATAGAAGTATTTTAAAATACTACTCAGCTTCTGGGTAGCTGTCAAGACTGAATTTTCAGAACAGAATGAATTCGAAGCGCATGTAGTAATTTTTAATAGGGACTAATGCACTATTTTTGTACAATTTTGAAGAAAAGCTTACTTCTCTGCTATAATGTTAGCATCATGCTTATGGAGAAGTAATGGTGAGATTGAATTCTTCAGGAGATGAGACATGATTTGGAATCCCATAGCCTTACTCGAATTGAACGACATAAGTGTGAACTGCCAGCCATTCACCCCACTGGAGGCCAGAGATGCAGATTATTGCGATGCTGACCATGCTGATTGATCATATCGGCTATATATTTTTTCCGGGAGAGATGGGTTGGAGGTTTGTGGGGAGAATTGCTTTTCCAATATACTGCTACGCGCTCGTGCAAGGGCATATACATACATCATCGAGGCCGCGTTATTTGCGGAGGCTGCTCTGGATTGCGCTGTTAACACAAATTCCCTATAATCTGGCGCTTGATCCTGGAGGCTGGAATGTCGTTTTTACCTTACTGCTGTCGGCGCTTGTTCTGTTTGTTCTGGATAAGTTGCCCAATCCGTGGTACGGTATTCCTGTAGTGATTCTTGCTTTTATTCTGATGGACCGGTTGCCGCTGGATTACAATGCTTACGGTCTGCTGCTCGTGCTGATTTTCCGTTACGTCCGCTCCTACTGGCTTATTCTGGCCCATTTCCTGCTGAACAGCATCTATCTGTTCTATTATGGCTGGCTGGTGCAAATGCTCAGTATAGTTCCTACCCTTCTGATTGCTGGAGCCCCGGGATTCTGGCGTCTGCTGGAGAACAAACGGCTGCCGCGCTGGATCTGGTGGTCCTTCTATCCCCTGCATTTAGCCGTGCTGGCTTTGGTGAAGATTCTGCTTTTCCAGGAATGGGTAACTATAGACTGGCGGAGTCTGTTTACAATATAATCCTGCAGCGGCTGCAGAAACTTGAACCCTGATCCTCCCTCTTATGAGTTGATGGATATAGAATGCAAAATTTAACAAGAGGAGACATGCTATGAAGAAAATGAAAGCAAGGACCAAGTGGTTGCTTCCGATTCTCGCATTGCTGCTGATTCTGGCAGGCTGCCAGTCGGTTGCAGGATTCGATGTCAACAAGGCGCTCCTGGGGGATCTGGATGTAAAATCTTCTGAATCCAGCACCACCTTGTCGGTGAATGCTGTACCTGCTGCCGGAATTAGCGCAGAAGATCAGAAAATGGTGGATCTGATTAATTCCTTCTCCCTGAACATCAGCCATGTGAAGCTTCAGGACAATGGCAACATTTCCGCATCAGGAGTTGTTGGCTATAAGCAATTATCCATTCCTTTTACATTCTTTATGGATACTACCGCTGTTGTTTTTACCGCAAAAGGTGCGAAACAGCCTTTCTACTACCCGCTTGAAGGGTACGAGGAATCACTTGGCCTTAAAGGGTTTGACCAGAATAAAACTACTGAGCTTTCCAAGCTGCTTACCCAGTTTGTCGTTAAAAATCTGCCGAATCCCGGCGCGATCAGCGTAGCTTCTGTAAGTGAATCTGTATATGGCGAGCAGCTGAGTTTGACTAAGCTACATACGGAGATTACGGGAGAAGAAATGCCGGCATTGGTGAAAAGCTTCCTGAAATCCATTTCCAAGGATACCGAAGGGTTCACGGCATTCATCTCCGGCCTTTATGATTATCTGTATCCGCTGCTGGAAGCCAATGGTATCGGTGCAAATGAGCTCAGCGATCTGGGACTGGGCGATATTCCGCTGGAAAATAAGGAAGGTGTAGTGACTGTAGCGCATGATGCGGCTAAGTTGGCTGTAGATGCACTTCTGCTTGTCTATGACAAACAGCTGGATAATCTCTATTCTTCCACGCCTGAACTGAAAACTGTACTCAGCAAAGATACCAAGCTGAATGTCGATCTGTACGTGGACAACGCGTTCCATATCCGCAAGCAGAATATCGATCTGAATGTCGCATTGCCAGCGAGCGAAGACCTGCCGCTTCAGAGTATTTCTCTCAAGCTGGGAACTCAGACCTGGAATGTGAACGGTCCGGTGACCGCTGATCGGATTTCTACGGAAGGCGCGCTGGATATGTCCTCCGCCGACCTGACTCCGGGAGAAACGCTAAGAAGCTTTGAGCAAGGTTCTGATCTGTACAACCTGCTCAAGAATGATATGGGGATTACCTCCAAATCCTTAGTGATTGCTCCGGATGATGATTACTATTATCCGATTGTCGAAGGTGGCACAACCTATGTGCCGCTGCGGTATCTGGCTGAAGATCTCGATGCGGCAGTGGAATGGGATGCTGCAAACCGCGCCATTAAGGTAACCGATGATGTCTACGGTGACCAGCTGGTGTTCAAAATCGGATCTGACAAGGTTCAGATTAACGGAGCCACAGTGAAGCTTCCGCAGGCGGTGTTCATCGATGAATACGGTGATGCTTATGTGCCGCTTCGTCTGCTGGCAGAGGCGCTTCATGCCAAGGTAGAAACAGATGAGGATGGCTACATTTATATTGACCGTCCTTAAACAAATATAAACAACAAAAGCCGGACTCTCTTGTTAAAAGAGGCTCCGGCTTTTTTGGAAGATCAAGGCTTGGTCAGGTTCATTTCCAAGGAGACATTGCTGAGCGCTTTATCTGCGGCCATGCTCTGGATATAGCCGGACATGAAGCCGCCATCCATCCCCATCCACAGCTTATAGCCCGGCATAGCCCTAATTTCATCCAGTGCACCCGAAGCGGTCCCGGCAAAATAATTCACGTTGAGCTTAGCCATGACTTCTGCCATGGACTGCTTTTCACGCTCGCTGAAGGTGGATTCCTTGAGGCGGGCCATCGCCTTGTTATACGATTGTCCGGCGAATACACTCTCCGCATAAGCTGTAAAGTTTAACAGGTTGGGATCGGTAATGCCATTCGCCTTGGACCAGCCTTCCACATCTACTGAAGTAGAATGGTAGGTAATTGCCCGTGTAACGGGATCGAACGTCATCGCTCCATATTGATGCGGATTAACGGCGAAGGCACTGGTGGCAATATCATAGACCGGAGATTCTCCTGAGCCTGCTGTACCCTCATTTCCGCTTGACGGATCGCGGGCGATATCCTGCATGTGAATGTGTCCGGACAATACCAGATTCAGATTATTCCTGCGCAGCGTCTTCATCGTTTCCTGACTGTTGTTGAGCTTGAAGCCGGCAACAGACATGGAGGTGTGGCTGAGCAGATTATGGTGCATTACCGTAATGATGGAGGCATGTTCCCCGGCAGCGAGCTTTGCGCAATCATCCATCCAGGAGAGGGTAGAAGGGAGAATGCGCCCGTCCGTCTGGGGGAAGCCATAACTTTCATTGTTTGCGTATTGGCTACTGTCGATCATCAGAAGATAGAGCCCCGGGGCTGCATTGACAAGGTAGCTAAGGCTGTCATTATCCCGCGAGAGGGCTTCAGAATAACCGAAGTCGGCATACATTTTGGTGAAATCCTCTGGTGTAATATGCTCTGCCACGATCTGCTTGTCTCCCTTAAACGATCTTGCCCAGGGGTTATTCAAGTCATGATTGCCAGGAATCACATAGACGTCGGTTCCTGCTTCCTCCACGCGCTTTAGCTTCTCTGTGAGCTTCTTATGGCTGCTGGTTTCCCCGTTGTTGGTCAGATCTCCGCTGAGAATCAGGAATTCCGGCTTTTTTTGCTCTGCGTCGTAGACGAGCGCTTCCATTAGTTCATCGCTGTAGGGGAGGATTTTGCCGTCCCCGCCGTTGACATAGGCCTGAAATGCTGCACCGCCATCCTGAAGTTCTTTGTCGAGGTAATGGGTATCTGTTGCCACCCAGAAGGACACCGGTGCCGTTTCTGCTTCCTCCTGTACTACGGTTGACACTGTCTTATCCGGTATTGTCAAATTTGTGTCCCGGCAGCCCGCGAGGATGAACCCTGCGGCCAGAAGCACGGTAATGGTATACATGTTTGTTTTTTGCAAAGAAAAAGAGCCTTTAACGATAGGCTTTCTCATCAATCTCAACCTTCCTTCTGCACTTTTGCTGAACTATTGTAGCCTATTTGGTACAGAATTGTATATCGAAAAGTGAGTAACTGTTTCTTAATCGCCAGATTTGCTTATTGAAAATAGTGGAATGTGAATAAATATCCTCTGAGACAGCGACAATAAAGTGGGTATGGAAACAAGCAAGAGGAAGAAGTTGTGAATGGATATTGTGTTTTTAGAATAAAAGTGTTAAGATTTAAAAAAGTAAGTTACTAAATAAATGGAGGTATTATATTATGTCTAAAAAATTTCTTGAAGCGGTAAAAGACAGACGTTCTATCTATGCCATCAGCAAAGAATCCCCGATTTCCGATGCAGAGATTCAAGAGATTGTTGAAGCTGCGGTCCTACATAGCCCAACTTCATTCAACTCCCAAAGCTCCAGAGCGGTAGTGCTCTTGGGAGATAAGCACGATAAGGTATGGGATATCACGGCAGATACTCTGCGCAAAATTGTACCTACTGAACAATTTGAAGGCACTGCACAGAAGCTGTCTTCGTTCAAAGCCGGCTACGGCACAGTATTGTTCTTCGAGGACCAGGCCGTCGTGAAGCATCTGCAAGAAAACTTTGCCCTGTACGCTGATAATTTCCCGATTTGGTCGAACCAATCCTCCGGCATTCTGCAGTTTGTAGTATGGACTGCTTTTGCTGAAGCAGGTCTTGGTGCTTCGCTGCAGCATTACAACCCGCTCATTGATGATGAAGTGAAAGCAACCTTTGATATTCCGGCTGACTGGAAGCTGATCGCTCAAATGCCTTTCGGTAAAACGGTCACTGCACCGGGTGAAAAAGAATTCCAGCCGATTGAAGAACGCGTAAAAGTGATTAAATAAGCCAAATGTTTAAAACCTCCCTGATCCGGCTAATGATATCTATAGCCCGATTAAGGAGGTTTTTGCGATGCCATGGAACAAAGATGATTATCCGGATTCTCTGAAGAACTTTATGGCTCCAGTGCGGAATAAGGCGATTGAGATCGCCAATGCCCTGTTGGAAGAAGGATATGAAGAGGGCAGGGCAATCTCAATTGCCACGGCACAGGCCAAAGAGTGGGGCGAGAATCATGAGAAGCAGATCCGCAAAAAAAACCATTAGCACCATGGATCGCTATGGTGAATAAACAAAAAGAGGACAGGCGGGGATGACCGCTTGTCCTCTTTGTATAGTTTGTGTTGCAGATTCGAGCTGCAGCAGTGGAAATGTCTTATTTCGTAGCTGGAGCTTCTGTAGCTGCCGGAGCTTCGCTGGCATCAGGTGCTTTGTTTGCATCTGGTGCTGCGCTGGCATCAGCAGAAGGGGATACTTCTGGTTTATCCGTAAGCGTGTTGGTAATCTTCGCCCCAGCGTTCAGCTCCTGCAGCCAAGTGGAAGACATTTCAGATACTTTTTTTGCTTTCAGTGTTTTGGTGATTTCTTCTTTTTTCTCGGCAAGCGTATAGTTGTGGGCATCTTTACGGTCGGTTACTTTGATAACGTGGTAGCCATAGTCCGTCTTGACCGGGCCGCTGGTTTCACCAACCTTGAGTTTGAAGGCAGCGTTGGAGAATTCTGCAACCATATCGCCTTTTTTGAAGAAATTAAGATCTCCGCCTTTATCCTTGGAGCCGGTATCTGCAGATTTCTCTTTCGCCAGTGCGGCAAAATCTGCTCCACCCGCCAATTGTTTTACAATCGCATCCGCTTCAGCTTTGGTTTTTACTAGAATATGGGAAGCACGGACCTCTTCTTCCTGATTGAAGGAAGCCTTGTTCTCTTCGTAGTACTTGGAAATTTCATCTTCCGTTACTTTCACTTTTGGCTCAACCAATTTACGGATTTTAACCTGCATCGGCATTTGCTTCTTCAGGTCATCCAGCGTCATCGAACTTTGCTGCAGCGCATTATTCAGGGCTTCTTCACCGCCGAATTGGGTCTTCAGATCTTCAAGCTCGGCTTGGATGTCGGCATCGGTCACCGTAATGTTGGCTTTTTTGGCCTCCTGGTCTACGAGAGTGGAGGTGATCAGGTTCTGGAGAGTGGCTTCACCGCCGGCTTCAACCAGCTTATCGTAAAGCTGTGCCTTGGTAATATCGGTTCCGTTCACAGAAGCGACAGCTACCTTGCTGTCATCCTTCTTGAAAGGCTGTACGATGAGAACGACGATAAGTGCTGCAGCCAGCACAATCGATGCGATCATCCAGCCCCGTCCGCCTGTGGAAGCCGGAGAGGAAGGAGGGGTGCCGCCGCCAACCTTATTCATTACCGGAACATTGGCAGCGCTGTCAGGTGCGCCGGTCTGCTCAAATACTTCTGGAGCTTTCTGAGCGGTTTCCGGTTCCGGCTCAGGACCCGATGCTGTTCCCTCCAGTGCTCCTTCACGAATATCGGAAGTGTTGTTCTCTTCCGGGGTTCCATTGTTGTCAAGATGTTCATTCTCATTGAAATCTTTTTTGTCCATTAGAATTAATGACTCCCTTCAATATAGGTGTTGCCTGTCTTTCTACAACTTTACCAGAAAACAGGATTCCAAACCTTAAGAAAGTATAAAAAAGCCGATTTACTTTTTAAGTTTCTCTTAAGATACAAGAAAAAGCCGGAGCCGCATGAATAGAACATGCGGCTCCGGCTTTGGGAAGGCTCCATATTTCTCTGCTTCAAGCGGATGTAGATCACCCTAAGAGCTGAGGCTTCTCAGCAGATGACGTATGCCTTCCTGCTTCCGTCTTGGCACACGTACAGTCTTGGCAAACAGGCCCATCTCCCCGAAATAGATACTGTCGTCTTCGATGGAGCTGATCTTGTTCAGATTGACGTAACAGCCCCCGTACACATGATAGTAATTGGGGTTAGATACTAAACGGTTAAGCTGTTCGGCAGTCATTCTCTTTTTTATATTATAGTTTCTGCCGTGAAAAATAACCAAATCATGGTCCCCGACCTTAAAGAACAGAATGTCCGTATCCACCTCGAAGTCCTCATACACATTTCTGGCTTCCAGCAGGCTGCTCATTCATGTTCCCCCTTTAATAAATAGTAAAAACTTGATGTTAGCGCTTTCATTATAACATAACGGTCTGCCCTTGAAAAGCCTCACTTTTAAAATATTTTGTGAAATTTTACTACGCGATTTGTCATAGACGCTGAAAAAATGTAAATTATATAAATGGCCGGTCCGAATTTGGGCTGCTTGAGGCAACGAGACTGAAGACCATTGGAGGAGGACTACCGAGATGAAGAATACAAGACTGCTGCTGTTTACCGGTTCCTACGCTAGCGCTGACGAAAGCGGGGTTCAGGTATTTGAATTCAATGGGGAAGCAGGGGGCACGCTTACCCTTCTGGATAAGGTGCAGGGCATTACTAACCCGACTTTTGTGAATGTAGATGCCGCAGAAGGACGGCTGTATGCCATAGGAGAAAAGGCTAACGGAGAAGGCGGCAAGGAAGGCGAGGTTGTATCTTTTGCGATAGATCCGCAGGATGGCAAGCTCACGGAAATGAACCGCATTTCCACTATGCCTGCCGCAGGCAGCGGCCAAACGACAACCTGCCATATTTCAAGAGATTCCCGCAATGAATTTATTATCGTATGCAGCTATCATGGAGGCCTTGTGGGTCTGGTGTCCTTGGATCAGGAAGGACTGCCGGTACGTCTGGAGGATACCGCTGTACATACGGGTCAGCGAAACCTGCCTGGGCAGGACAAGCCCCACCCGCATTCCGCCATCTTCAGCCCGGACGAGAAATTTCTGTTCGTCTCCGATTTGGGTCTGGATCTGATCCGGACCTATACAATCAACCATGACACGAAGACACTTGAAGCTCTGGGCGACACCATGCTGCATGAGGGAGCGGGACCGCGTCATTTTGTCTTTCATCCGGACGGAAAATCTGCTTATGTAATCAATGAGCTGGACTCCACGGTTACCTCATTCCTGTATGACAGTGCAGCAGGTACACTTCAGACGGCTGCAACCATTTCTACACTGCCTGAGGGCCACACTGCGGCGGGCAACAGCTGTGCGGAAATCGCTTTGTCTGCAGATGGACTCTTTTTGTACGGTTCGAACCGCGGACATGACAGCATTGTGGTTTACGCCGTTGACCCTGCAACCGCCAGACTTACACTGGTGGAGCATGTCTCTACACAAGGTGGGCATCCGCGCCACTTTACCCTCACTCCGGACGGCGCCTATCTGATAGCCGCGAACCGGGATGGCAATAATCTGGTGGTGTTTAGCGTTGACCGCGCCAGCGGGCGGCTCAGCTTCACCGGAAACACCGCCGGGATATCCAGACCGGTGTGTGTCAAACCTGCATATTTTCCGGCAGCCGAATAGTCCCGGAAGAACCCTGCTCTGCGGCAAATACAAGGAAGATGTTTTTTGTAAGATGCGGCGATTCCTTATATTTCAAGCAAAAGGAACACCGGAGCACAACGCTCCGGTGTTCCTTTTGAAAAGGGGCTGTAATTTTAGATTAACGGGAATGCTGAACTGAATGCTTATTTGAGCGAGACAGGCTTCAGCGGTACAACTGTGGAGACAGCTGATTTGAACAGCACATTCTGTCTGCCGTCACCTTGCCCTTGCAATGTGATGGTATACGCGTCATAAGAGGTTACAAGTCCCTGCATCTTAACTCCATTGGTTGTAAAGATCGTCACGGGAACCTTGGTTGAGATGCATTGGTTCAACACACGCTCCTGTAATTTCAGAGTTTCCACTTTGGCAGCACTCCATTTTTTTTGAATTGTCTTCCAGGACATTATACCACGGGTAAGACCTTCTCTGGAAATAGGGTCATCCGGCTTAAAATAGACAAGGGGGTAGTTAAGCTGCAATACCAATACTGGTCAAGAGGTTTTCGGGGGTTTACCGGTTTTTTTCTGGTTTTTGCGGTAATCGCTGTGTTCGTGAAGATGGACCGGATCTCCGGGTTTGACAATTTCATTATTCAAGCCGTGCAGTCAGCAGAATCCCCGGCACTCACTTCCCTGGCCAAGGGATTGTCCCTGGTGGGAGCGTCCAGTCTTGCAATCGGCATTTCATTACTGGCTATGGTGCTGCTGTACTTTGTGCTGAAGCATCGTATCGAGCTGATCCTGTTTCTTGCCGTAGGGGCAGGCTCCCAGCTGCTGAACACGTGGATGAAGCTGTGGTTTCACCGGGAACGCCCGAATATCCACCGCCTTATTGAACAGGCTGGATACAGCTTTCCTAGCGGGCATTCCATGGCGGCGTTTTCGCTGTATGGCATCATTGCGTACCTGCTGTGGCGGCATATGAGAAGGGGGAGTGAGCGGGTGCTGCTAATTCTGTTCACCGTGCTTATGACAGGGGGGATTGGCTGGAGCCGTGTCTATTTGGGGGTACACTACCCAAGTGATGTCATTGGCGGCTATGCGGCCAGCGGAGCCTGGATGATGTTATGTATTGCCTGCTTTGAGGCCTACCGGAGTTGCCGGAAGAGCAATTAGAACCTGTTATAAAAAAGCGGATTCCCGCTCGCATGGGAATCCGCATATCCGCCATATTAATGTCCTTCTTCAGCCTCTTTTAGCGCTGCAGCCGGTGCCTGAATTCAAGAGGTTCTGGCAGGTGTTTCAGTGTTGGACTTCTGAAAATCATTCATGCGGCTGATGCCCAGCTTCAGAAGTGCCGGCAGTCCGGCTTTTAGCTGATCTGCTTCACTCTGGGTCAGTCGGCCATCTTTGATGGAGGTCTCAAGCTTCATGACAGCTGCTTCGCTCAGCTTTTGGATGTATTGCTCTTCGGTCCAGCCTTTCTTCTCTTTGGCCAGCGCATACAAGGTTGTACCTGATCTCAGGCTGCGGATCAGCTCATGACGGTCGATCTCCAGCAGCTTGGACGTTTCATTGATAATGAAATGTCCGCCTCCGGCCCGGAAGCCTTTATCGATGCCCGGGGGATGGGGATGACGATGGTTCTGTTCACCCCGGACTGCTGAACCGGGAGCAGCAGTGGGTGTACTTCCGGCAGCATTCTCCGCAAAGGCGGCAGCCGGTGCCAGGCAGAGCAGAAGCGCTGCAGCGAAGGCTGTAATTCTTTTGACATTGTTGCTCATGATTCACCTCGTACTTGAATTTGTGGGGACTGCTGTATCCAGTATTCCCCGAAAGCTGAAAGAATCCTGAAAGCCGGCTTAAGCCATACTAAAATTCGCCAGCCCGCTTCCTGGGTAATAATGTCTGTACCTTTTTAGAAATGAACCAAACCGCGTCAGGCTATACATATTTGCACGAAGTAATATCGGAGAAGTCACGCTCACAAAACTTAAGTGTATGCTTCCGAAGCGAGTTTTGTACGAAGTAAATCAATGAAGTTATGCTCACAAAACTTTAGGAGGGATGGATTTGGCTTTTGGCGCCCGTATACTCAAAACCGGCTTGGCCGTAACACTTGCACTTTATCTATCCGCTCTGTTTCAATTTTCCTCTCCTGTAGGCGCAGCGATTGCGGCAATATTTGCGATGCAGCCCTCCATATACAGATCCTGGCGGTACTTTCTGGATCAGATTCAGACGAGTACCATAGGTGCGGTACTGGCGCTGCTGGGCGGAATGCTGCTGTCCAATGAGCCGATTGCCGTCGGGCTGGTATGTATTCTGGTGATTATGATCAGTATGAAAATGAAACGGGCCGATACGATCGGGTTAACCCTGGTCACCGTAATTTCGGTTATGGAAGCCTCAGGGCAATGGGAGTTTGCGTTAACCCGCTTTTTACTGACGCTGACCGGTATTGTCGCTGCTTTTATTATCAATATTGCTGTATTTCCTCCGCAGCCGCGGAAGCAGTATATCCAGCAGATAGAAAATGTATTCGGCAGCCTGTCGCTGCTGCTGCGGACGGCTGTGTCACATGAAATGAAGGAGAGCGTCTTCCGCGACGAAAAAAATGCGCTGGAGGGCTCCATCCGGTCGCTTGCCGATAAGTACGTTTTGTTCGAGGAAGAGCAGAAACAGCTCCGCCGGGCCAAATACAGCCAGACCCGGCAGATGGTGGTCTATAAGAACCTGCTGGCTTCGCTGCAAAAAGGGTTTGAAGTGCTGGAGGCGGTGGACCGGCATTACTTCCAGGCGGAGCGCACCGGGAAGACCGATGAGCTGTTTGACCGTCATCTGGAGCAATTGATCAAATACCACGAGACTATTCTGCTCAAGTTCGAAGATAAGCTGAAACCGGGAGCAAATGATATTGATCCGCTTGCGGAAGATAACGACCGCTTTCTCCAAGCGGCAATCAACGGCTACGATACAGAGAAGTCCGGCCAGCTGCGTCTCTCCGTAGTGGCGGCTGCGATCTATGACTATGGATACCAGCTGGAGCGGCTGGATAAGGTTGCGGACCAGATTAACCGGCTTACTGCCGATGAGAAGGAATAATCAGAATCCTGTTTTTGAGGTGCACAACGTTGACTGTCAAGCATGTATTGGCGCATACTTTATAGCATATAGCATGGAAGGGCAATGTTTGGTAATAGCAAAAGATCCGGCCCCTGAAGGGACCGGATCATTATGTATCAATGGATAAAGAGACGTGAAAAAGGATGCTGTACTTGACATAGGCAAGGATAATCAACCTTCCGAAGGGGATGAATTGCAATGGAGAAACATGATAGTGAGTGGGAAGAAGAGCAGAAACGGGTAAACGGAATTACAAAGCTGCTGTCGGCCCATATCAGGCGGCTATCCGAAGAGCTTGGTCTTCATCGCAGTGATGTTGTGGATATGCGCAAAGACTTCTGGGAAGAGGTTACAGTGAACTTCAGCAGTCCGGATGACCTGGGGGAAACCTCGACAAGTCTGCGGCAGCAGGCACAAATTCTGAATGAACGCGAGCGCCATCATCTGCAGTCAAGCAAAGCGCTCAAAAAATATAGAAAGCTTGTCGTATCGCCTTATTTTGGACGGATTGATTTTAAGGAGACAGCGGATGCGGAGGCAGAACGGATATATCTGGGTATCGGCTCGCTGATGGAGGATAACGGCTCGTTCCTGATTTACGACTGGCGCGCCCCGATCTCAAGTCTGTATTATGACGGGGCTCCGGGACCGGCAGCCTATGAAACACCGGGCGGGCTTGTCTCCGGGACAATGGAGCTGAAACGCCAATTCGTAATCGACAACGGTACGATTGAGGTCATGTTCGACACCGGCGTCACCATTGGCGACGAACTGCTTCAGCAGGTGCTCAGCCACAGCGCGGACGACCGGATGAAAAGCATTGTAGCAACGATCCAGAAGGAGCAGAATGCCATTATCCGCAATGACCGGAGCCGGATGCTCGTCGTGCAGGGCGCTGCAGGCAGCGGGAAAACCTCAGCCGCGCTGCAGCGCGTGGCTTATCTGCTCTATAAATACCGCGAGGTGCTGCAGGCGGATCAAATGCTGCTGTTCTCGCCGAATCCGCTTTTTAACAGCTATGTATCTACTGTACTGCCGGAGCTGGGTGAAGAAAATATGCAGCAGACTACGTTCCAGATGTATCTTGAGCACCGTCTGGGCCAGGAATTTGAGCTGGAGGATGTCTTCAGCCAGACAGAAAGCCTGCTGAATGCCCCGGAAGGGCCTGAAGCGGCTACACGGAGAGCGGGAATTACCTACAAGTCCTCCGTAGCTTTTCTGGACGTGATCCGGCGTTACGTCAATCTTCTGGAGCATGAGGGGATGCTGTTTAAACCGCTTGTGTTCCAAGGCCGGGCAGTCGTCAGTAAAGAAGAGATGCAGCAAAAATTCTACAGCTTTGATCCCAGTATTAAACTGGCGAACCGGATCGATCTGATGACAGGCTGGCTGCTCAAAAAAATCGCTGCATTCAGTGTGGAGGAACGGGAATCAAAGTGGGTAGAGGATCAGATGGAACTGCTGGATTCCAGTGACTACCAACGGGCATACAATATGCTCCGCCGCAAGGGCGGGGGGCAGAATGACAGCTTTGATGACTTTGATATGGAGAAAACGGTGCTGGCCCGGTACATTGTCAGCCAGCGTCTGAAGCCGCTGCGCGGCTGGACCAAACGGGGCAGGTTCGTGGATGTGAAGGGGCTGTACGGTCTGCTTTTTGCTGACCGCGAGTTAATGGAGCGCCTGGGTAACGGCCGGGAGCTGCCGGATGCCTGGGACTCGATCTGCCGCCAGACGGTGGCGTCCTTGAGCCGGAACGAGCTTGCCTATGAAGATGCCACACCTTTTCTGTATTTGAAGGAGCTGAGCCAGGGCTTCCGGACCAATACGCAAATCCGTCATGTCATCGTCGATGAGGTGCAGGATTATTCCCCGTTCCAGCTTGAATTCATGCGCCGCCTGTTTCCCCGGGCCAAAATGACGGTGCTTGGCGATCTCAATCAGGCGATTTATGCCCAGGGCGAGGTGCTTGGTGATCTGGGCGGGCTGGTCAGCATCTACGGCAAGGAGAATACGGAGGTCATCTCGCTGACCCGCAGCTACCGCTCCACCTATGAGATTGTTGAATTTACGCGTGCAATGATTCCCGGCGGGGAAAAGATTGTCCCCTTCAACCGGCGGGGAGAATCACCGCTGCTGACGGTTGTGGACAACGAGGAGGGGCTGCTTGGTTCCATTGAGCAGGATGTGCTGAATCTGCACTCCATGGGCTATCATTACGTGGCGGTCATCTGCAAAACGGCAGAGGAGAGTGCACGCGTCCATGCCGAGCTGCAGAGCAGGCTTCCGGTCAGGCTGGTTACGAAGGATACGCCCAATTTCCAAAAAGGGACGCTGGTGCTTCCCGCATATTTGGCCAAAGGGGTGGAATTTGATGCCGTCATCATATATGACGGCTCCGAAGCTAAATATGGCCGGGAAAGTGAACGCAAGCTGTTCTATACCGCGTGCACCAGGGCTATGCATTTGCTGCATATTTACAGTCTGGGCCAGCCTAATCATTTCCTGCCCGCCGAAGTCCGCGAGTCGGTGGCTGCCGGAGTGATGCAGCACTAAGACAGCCTGAATGGAATATTTTGATAGACAAAGACCGCCTCCGGCAATGGGGACGGTTTTTTGGTTGTTGCTGTACATGAAGGGTAACGAATGCAAATACAATTGGTGAGGGAGCACATAACGAAGAGTTTGGACGCTTATTTGGCCACAGAGTGGCTAGTGGAAGTCTTCGGCGCAGATTTTTGACGGTTATAACGTTTAGCGAGCAATAGGGTTGTATATATTAACAGCAGCAGAACGGGAGCCAGCGCTGAATAACGGTACATGACGCCATAGCTGGTGTACAGCGCAATGGAGCCGAGGATCATGGTCCCAATAGCCACACCGAGATCCAGAGAGTTGAAGAACATGCCGTTCGCCATCCCGCGCTGGCGGGGCTCCACGGATTGGATCATCCAGGTTTGCAATGCGGGCTGCATCGAACCAAAGCCGATTCCGTAAAAAATGGCCGCCGGAAACAGTGCAGCCGTGGAAGAAGCGAAGGAGAGCTGCAGCAGTCCTGCAACAATGAAGAGGCTCCCCGGAATGAGCAGGGCAGGAGGCCCGAAACGGTCGTAAATCTTACCGGAGAGTGGTCGTACAACTACTATCGCTACAGCATTGAACAGAAAGAAGTAAGCGATGTGCTCCAGATGAGCCTCAGCACCGTAGAGAGCCAGAAAACCCAGCAGTCCGCCATAGGAGACAGACAGCAGAAAGTTAAGCAGGCAGGGGATAAACAGTCTCCGGAAGGCGCCGCCCTTGAGTTCTGTTACCTGAGGAGCGGCAGGCTCCTTATGGTGTGCAGGCAGCTTCGTGGTCAGGCGGTAGCTGAGCGGCAAAATTAGCACCAGTGCTGCAGCAGTGCAGATCAGCAGCGACCCAAAGCCTGGCCCTTGCAGCAGACTGAGTCCGATCAGCGGGCCGGCGGACATGGCTAGACTCGTGGACAGGCCGAAGTAGCCCATGCCTTCGCCCATCCGCTGGATCGGGATAATGTCGGAGGCCATCGTCGGAAAGGCGGTGCTGGCCATGCCGAAGCCAATCCCGAACAGCATCCGCAGGAGCAGGAGCGCAAGAATGCTTCCTGCCCAGTAATAGCCGGCTACCGCAGTAATGGAGACGGCCAGACCCAGGAAGATCAGCAGATTGCGGCCGCCTTTCTCCATAGCTTTGCCGGAGAACAGCCGGGAGGCGATAGCGCTCAGTGCAAACAGGCTGGTCACAAGACTGACTTGCACAGAAGAAGCCTGCAGCGTTCCTTCGGCATAAGCCGGGAGGGTGGAGAGAGTCATCTGCAGGCCCATGAACAGCAGCAGATTGCATAGGGTAAGCGTTATAAATGACGGTGTCCATAGTCGTTCAGATGAATGATTCAAAGGGGCGTCTCCTATTCTTGTTGTGTATTTCCGGTGTTGTGGTAGATTAGTTCCAGCATGGAGCGGAGGTCTTCGACCTGCCCGGTGCTGAGCCCGTTGACCGCCGCAGCAATGGTCTGTTGCTCCAGGGATACGGTACGCTCAATCAATAACTTGCCTGTCTCTGTCGCATAGAGTTGAAAGGCACGCCGGTCGGCAGGGCTCATGGTCTTGTATATAAAACCTTTCTTCTGCAGCAGCTCTACGATTCTGGCTGTAGTCGGCTGGTCTTTGGCGGCAGCGGCGGCAACATCCTTCTGGTTAATGCCTTCACGATCACAGATCATCAGCAGAATAGACCACTGTTCCGGGGTGATGTCATAGGGTTTCAGGACCCGGGCAAAGGCATTGGAAATCCTCCGGTGTGTAGAGCCCAGCAGAAATCCGAGGAACTCCTGGGGTGAAGTATGCGGCATAGCAGTTCGTCCTCTCAAATTAATTGTCATGACAATTATAATTAAGACAATTAATCCTGTCAACGTTTGAGAAGCAGAATCGGCGGCGGCATCTTTTCATGAAGACAGTTTGTAATTCAAAAAAGCCTCTCCCCGCAGCTGCGGGAAAAGGCTTGTAATACATATTTGAAAGTATGTTTAGGCTTGCGGAACTTTCTCCCAGTCTTTCAGGAAACGTTCAATGCCGTTGTCTGTCAGCGGATGCTTCCACAGGGAAGGCAGAAGTGAGCCAGGAATGGTTGCGATATGCGCTCCGGCAATAGCTGCCTGCTCAACATGGGCAATATTGCGGATGCTGGCGGCGATAATTTCCGATTGAAGGCCGTAATTGGTCAGAATGGTCTTCAAATCTGAAATCAGCTTCATGCCGTCTACACCGATATCATCCAGACGTCCAACGAACGGGCTGATATAGGTGGCCCCGGCTTTGGCAGCCATCAGACCCTGAGCTGCGGAGAAGATGAGAGTAACGTTGGTTTTGATGCCTTTTTTGGTTAATTCATAACAAGCTTCCAGACCATCTTCAGTCATTGGCAGCTTGATGACAACATTCGGTGCCCATTCTGCAATTTCGTAAGCTTCCTTAAGCATTTCTTCAGCCTTCAGACCGATGACCTCGGCGCTGACCGGGCCTGGCACAATAGCGACGATTTCTTTGATTACATCTTTGAAAAGTCTGCCTTCTTTGGCGATAAGCGACGGATTTGTCGTTACGCCATCCACTAATCCGAGGCGGGTAATACGTTTGATTTCCTCAATATTTCCGGTATCCAAGAAAAATTTCATTTCGTGGTATCCTCCCTTGGTTTGATATGGATTGACAAACGTTTTGCACCACTTCATTATGGATCAAGCTGCTGGAAGTTTCAACTGTTAATATGAATATTTCAAAATAACTTTATAGGCTTGCGGGTGAAATTGTCTAATTCAGTGCATAGGCCCATTCCCTGACACGTTCTTCACGTGATAATATAGAAGCGGTGTTGCCCATATCCAGCTGAAACGGCAGGTGTCAGATATGTTTATGGTATTCGCAGGAGTTATTGCGTTTTTATTATTTGCAGCCGGAGTCATGGCTTACCAGAACAGCAGGCTGATTGCCCAGCAAGAGGCCGGTGACTCCGCGGGGCGTATCAGCAGTTTAATGTATTCCGTCTATTATCAGGCCTTTTCCAATAATGAAGAGCGGCCGGAAGCGGTCCCTTTGTTCCAATTCACAGTACGTGCCCGCACCGAAGGGCAGCCAGCAAGCGGCGAGGTCGACAAGACCATAGCTCTCTGCCGTGTTCCTGCCGGAAGCGGAGAAATGGCACTCTCCGACGCGCAGAACTGGATGCTCGGCAGTATCCGGCAGTCTGCCCTGCGGGGCGAGCGGATTATCCCGGCTTCGTTCAAGGACAAGGCAGCCGGCAAAGGGGAACAGGAACTCATCTTCCGTCTGGAAACGGCCGTGAAGGAGGAAACGGGACATGCCGATCATCATTAATCATGTGGCCATTTCCGCCAGCCAAGGGGATATCACTTCCTGGCAGGGAGATATGATTGTGAATGCGTCGAATTCGGGCCTTTTTGGCGGCGGCGGGGTGGACGGGGCGATTCACCGTGCAGGCGGTCCGCAAATTGCCGAGGAGTGTGCAGCGATCCGCCGCAAGCAAGGCGGAATTATGCCCGGTGAAGCAGCCGTTACCAGTGCAGGTAAGCTGCCGCTGCTCGGGATCATACATACCGTAGGACCGATTTGGAAAGGCGGAGGCGCTGGTGAAATTTCAATTTTAGCCAGATGTTACTTGAGCAGCCTGGATGCGGCATGCACCCAAGGGGCTAAGAGCATTGCTTTTCCGAACATCAGCACGGGAATTTATAATTTCCCCAAAGCCTTGGCTTGCCAAACTGCGCTAAGAACTGTGGTTGAGTATGTTAAGGATCGCGATTCCGGAGATCTGCCGCTAGAGCGGATCGAATTTATCTGCTTTGAGAAAGATAACGCCGACTTATATAAGGAAACTCTTAAACACTATGGTGATATATAATGAATTAGGAAAAGCGGCGGACGCTGCGGAAACAACCGGATGAGAGTGAGGCGCGGGATGATATCGAATATCGAAGTGGATTTTGTAGTGGTGGAGCCTGAGAACAGGGATTTGAGGGCATTAATTGACTGTCTCGATGAAGAACTGAAAGCAAGGTATCCGCATGAAACCATCTATGTTGTTGATTTTTCTGATCCCAAGGTGCGGGAAATGACGTTCGTGGTGGCTTATGCGGGAGACAAGCCGGTAGGCTGCGGTGGTCTGCGGCCGCTTGACCCGGATTCATCCGTAATGGAGCTGAAGCGTTTCTATGTAGACCCGGATACACGGAAGCAGGGCATTGCTAACCGCATGCTGCTGGATCTGGAGCAAAAAGCGAGAGCGGCGGGCTGCAGAGAAATCAGGCTGGAGACAGGCATCAAGCAGCCGGAAGCGATTGCGCTCTATGAGAAGCACGGCTACCGGCCGATTGACCTGTTTGGCCCTTATATAGGCGATCCTGACAGCCTCTGCTACGGCAAAAGCTTGTCCTGACCGCGCCTTACGCGTGGTATTTCCCGGCCGGTGCGTCCAGCACCCATTCCAGCATCAGGAGCATATCCTCAAGCCGGGTCAGCTGGGCATTCAGCGGTTCCCGCTGGGGGCTGCCATCGGGCAGCGGAGCAAGGCGGGATTCGAGGGACCTTTTTTGCAGGGTCAGTTCGTTAATCTTGGACTGGATCTGTTGTTCAGTTCTCATACGGGAAGCCTCCTGGCAGTAATGATTAATAGTACTACGAGACATTATAACGGATAGATGGAGGTAATAAAAATGAGTATCAATGTGAAGCAGCTCGCAGCAGAAAAGGCAGTGGAGTATGTGGTGGACGGGATGAAGGTGGGGCTGGGCACCGGTTCTACAGCATACTGGGCTATCCGCAAGCTGGGTGAACGCGTACAAGAAGGGCTGAAGATCACCGCGGTTGCAACTTCTGTTGCCTCGGAAGAGCAGGCCCGCGAGCTGGGTATCCCTCTGGTAGGCTTCGGTGATATCGATGGTCTTGATCTGACCATTGACGGGGCCGATGAGTTGAATCACGACCTGGAGCTGATCAAAGGCGGCGGCGGGGCGCTTCTGCGTGAGAAGATTGTCGCCCGGGGCAGCAAGCAGATGATCGTGGTGGCGGACGAGAGCAAGGCTGTCGGTACGCTGGGGCAATTTCCGCTTCCGGTGGAGATTGTTCCCTTTGCCTGGGAATGGACCGTCGCTGATCTGGCCAAGCTGGGCTGTACGGTAGAGCTGCGGCGCAGCGGGGACGGGCTGTACAAGACCGACAATGGCAATTACATTGCGGATTGCCGGTTCGGAACGATTGTTTCGGCATCTGAACTCGCGGCGTCCTTGCAGAACATCACCGGTGTGGTTGAACACGGGCTGTTCATTGGCATCGCTGCTGTAGCGATTATCGGCAAACAGGATGGCAGCATTGAAATTATTGAGCGTGAACACGGCGAGTAGCAGCCGGAGGAAGGGAAAGCCCCGCCCGAGTGGCGGAAAGAGGCATACACCGGCGCAGCCGCGGGGAATAGGCAGGGCAATGCTGCTGCTTCTGCTTATCGCATACAGTGCCGCCCTGGTGTACTGGATGTTTATCGGGTTTGGACGGTCGGTGCACACGGAGGGGCCTTTCCGCTATAATCTGGAGCCGCTGCGTACCATAAAACTGTTCTTTGATCTGGATAACGGGGTTTCCTTCTCTGGAAGGCTAATTAATCTGCTGGGCAATGTTATTGTCTTTGTGCCATTTGGCTTCCTGCTGCCTTTGTTGAGGAAAAGTTTGCGCTCTATGCTTTTGCTGCTCTTCGTCTCGGCTTTGGGGATACTGTTGCTGGAGACGATGCAGATGCTGCTTCGTGCCGGCAGCTTTGACATTGACGATGTGCTGCTTAACCTGGCGGGCGTTTTGAGTGGGTACATCCTGCTTTGGATGGTTTTTTTAAAGGGTAAAAGGTAAGCCGGAGCGAGGGACTTTTTAAATAGGGTATTGCTGAACTATGGAGAGGAGCAAGTAAACAAATGCTGGTAGATTTGAAACAGCGTACAGATTCGGATGAAGTGAAAGAGCTGCTGGCTTATGCCGTCATTGATGAGCCGGATGCGCTGTGGCGCACTTCGGTGGAATATGGCAGCAAGGCTTCGCTGCAGCTTTATGGATGGGAAGAGGAAGGATTGCTCGTAGGGCTGGCAGGTTTTGAGGAAACCGAAGATGGCTCGCTGGAGATCCGTCACATCGCTGTGCTCCCGGAGAACAGGGGGAAGGGTTATGCGCGGGGCATCATTCTGGAGCTGCTGGCCGCCCGCAATCCGCGGTATCTGCTGGCTGAGACGGAAGACGAGGTTGCCGCGGATTTTTACCGCAACCTGGGCTTTATGGTCTACAGCCTTGGGGAGAATCCCGCCGGCATTGAAATATTCCGCTGTGTCTATGAGGTTGAGGAAGACGAGGATGAAGAATAAGGGACATTAGGGACATTAGGGACACTAGGAACACTAGGAACACTAGGAAGATTAGGAACATTAGGAACACTGTCAGTTTGTGCTTAAAATGCAACGGGCAGCATCCAACACAAGCCATTTCGCATTGCTTTTATGCGGGTGGCTTGTTTTTTTTGGATTCGTCTAAAGGACGAATGTGGACCGGAAAGAACGGCAGAAATGCCGTTGTTGAAGG
>NZ_FNGM01000001.1:710723-710977 GCF_900102965.1 Paenibacillus jilunlii
GAAACATTATAACGAGAAAAAAACGGATCATGAGCAATGTAGCCCCTCTGTACGTTGGAATAAGAGGTAAAGTACCCTTGAATTGGGCGTATACGGGCTACGGAGCGAAATGAGAGGTAAAAGTACATTTGAATTCGGTGTTTTCGGTCTACGGAGCGAAATGAGAGGTACAAATACCTTTGAATTGGGCGTATACGGGCAACGGAGCGAAATGAGAGGTATAAGTACCTTTGAATTCGGTGTTTTCGGGCTAC
>NZ_FNGM01000001.1:711364-726228 GCF_900102965.1 Paenibacillus jilunlii
TTTCGGGCTACGGGGCGAAATGAGAGGTAAAAGTACCTTTGAATCTGGCGTAAGTGGGCCAATGGAAACCGTGAGGTTGTACAACAACAAGCTATGTCCCGTCAGGATTAACCTCAGGTGAGCAGATATCACCCGTAGGGCGCTTTTGCTCTTGTGAATCTTTTGTGGGAGTATCGTTCGTGATATTGGTTTGTCCTTGAGAAACTATTCTGAAAACGGATTGACATTTTGGGCAGCGGCCCATATAGTTTTACTGTGAAACTATTCAAGAGGCGAACTATTATCTTTGCGGGGAGGTGAGCGACTTTGAAAGGAGAGCCACAGCAGTGGATTGACCGCTACGTAGATGCTTATATGGGGGTGACCCGGCAGATCAATGCGCAGATCAGGGACAATATGGCAGAAGGCCTGACCAATGACCAATTTCTTATCATGCGGTTGATTAACAGCCAGGAGCTGTGTACTTCCACTTTTTTGGCGGAGGCTGTTGCGGTGGGGAAGAGTTCCATTACTGCGATTATCAATAGGCTGGTTGAAGCGGGGTTTATTGAGCGGACCCGGGATGAGAACGACCGCCGCCAAGTCTATTTGTCGCTGACTGAGAAGGGCAGAAGCACCTATCATGCGGCTGAAAAGCAGGTTCAGGAGGTTATTTCTCCTTATTTCTCCCATTTTGAGGAGCAGGATATCGAGAAATTCATCACGATGTTTGAGAAGCTGGCATTATTAATGCAGGAGACAGGAGGTAGAAATAATTGAAGACCATACTTAAAGCAAGATGGGCCATTATAGCCGTGTGGCTTGCCGTGGCGGTGGTGTTATTTTTGACTGCTCCGGGCATGTCTGGTCTGGTGCGTGAGAAAGGGCAGATTTCCGTTCCGGACGGCTATACTTCTACCAGGGCTTCTGAAATTATGAAGGAGGTTGCCGACGCTAAGGGCGGGGAGACGCTGCATCAGGTGGCGCTTGTTTTTAACAAGCCGGATGGGCTTGCCGCTGAAGATACAGCGAGCATTAAACAAGGAATCGAGAAGCTTGCGGCGGAGAAGAATTCGCTCAAAATTGACTCCATCACCGATCCGTTTTCCCAGGCGGAATTGAAGGACACTCTTATCGCTAAGGACGGCAAAACAATCATGGTCGCATTGATGGTGAGTGGCGGGGAGGACGCTGTCAAACAACTGCCGGACCAGGTGGATAAGCTGCTTAGCGGTGTCAGCGCAGAACATTATCTAACCAGTGAAGGACTTATTACCGAGGATACCATCGTCAGTTCAGAAGCCGGGCTGAAAAAATCGGAATACATTACCGTTATCTTCATTTTGCTGATTCTATTCGTTGTGTTCCGGTCCTTCGTCGCACCCTTTGTGCCGCTGTTGACCGTGGGTCTGAGCTATATCGTATCACAATCTATAGTGGCATTCCTGGTGGACTGGTTTGATTTTCCTTTATCGACCTTTACCCAGATCTTCATGGTTGCTGTAATGTTCGGGATCGGGACGGATTACTGCATTCTGCTGATCAGCCGGTTCAAGGAAGAACTGGCCTCTGCGGAGGATACCCGAAGTGCCATTATTTCTACTTATAGTAAGGCGGGAGGTACCGTATTCTATTCCGGGCTTGCCGTATTTGTCGGCTTCCTGGCCATCGGGTTGTCCAAGTTCATGCTTTACCGTTCTGCGGTGGCGGTGGCGGTAGGGATTGCCGTGATGCTGCTGGCGCTGGTGACCGTAGTTCCTTTCTTCATGGCGGTGCTGGGCAAAAAGCTGTTCTGGCCGTCAAGCAGCAAGCTGGAGCACAGTGAAAGCCGGATTTGGGGTGCGGCGGGTTCTTTTTCTCTAAAAAGACCGTGGGCGGCGCTGCTGATTGTGGCGGTGGTGGTGGTTCCTTTCCTGTTGACGTACAGCGGCAAGCTGAGCTTCAACAGCATGGATGAAATTGGACCTGGCTATGCCTCGGTCAAGGGCTTCAACATTATCTCTGACAGCTTTGGTCCGGGCGAGTCAATGCCCGGCAAGATTGTGATCAAAAATGATGACCGCATGGATACCTCCGAATACATGGGACTGGCGGAGAAGATCAGCCGTGAGCTGGAAAAGGTGGAAGGCGTCAAAGCGGTCCGCAGCATGTCCCGTCCAACCGGGGAGCAAATCAATGACTTCCTGATCCCGACTCAAGTGGCTGCGCTCACCGACGGGCTCAGCCAAAGTAATGAAGGACTGACCAAGATCCAGTCGGGTCTTGAGGAAGCCAGCAAGCAGCTTAAGGGGAATGAGCCAAAGCTGAATGAAGCCGTCTCGGGCAGTGCGAAGCTGACAGAAGGGACGGCTGAGCTGAAAAAAGGCATTGATGCGCTGGGCGACGGCCTGTCACGCATCGAGAGCGGCATCAAAAGCGGCTCCTCGGGAGCCGGTGAGATCAAAGCGGGGCTGGCCCAGGCGGCGGCCAGCGCCAAGCAGCTAGCTGGTGCCAGTGCATCGCTGCTGGAGGGCTACAAGAAAATCGGTGCGGGACTGACTGCGCTGGATGGCGGTCTTGGGCAGCTTCAAACACAGCTGCAAGGGATGGCCTCTGCCCTAAGCGGTCTGAATACATCCTTCACCGGGCTCGAAGCTGCACATCCTGACCTTCTGCAGGATGTGAACTACCAGACGATTAAGGGCACCGTAACACAGAGTGGAATGGGGGCAGCGAAGCTGGCTGGCGGACTGGGCCAGATTTCCGGTCAGCTGAAAGGTGCCGCAGCAGGGCTTAACGAAGCCAATGCAGGTTATGCCAAAGCGGCAGCGGGACAGACGGCATTGGCGCAGGGCCTCGACAAGCTGGTGGCCGGCATCAGCCAGCTGCAGTCGGGACTGAACCAGGCGGCAGCCGGACAAGGACAGATCGTGGATAAGATACCTTCGATATCCAGCGGTCTGGATCAGCTGCAGGGTGGACAGCAGCAGCTGGCAGACGGGTTCGGACAGCTTACCGGACAAATCGGCCAGCTGACGGACGGTCTTAGCGACAGTGCCGACGGCTTGAAGCAGATCACAGGCGGGCTAAATTCCGCACAGGATTACCTCAAGCAGATCCAGGATGCCAAGGATGATGAGCTGAGCGGGTTCCTGGTGCCGGAGGAGGCGCTGAAAGAGAATGGCATTCAGCAGGTATTCGATAATTATCTGTCCGCAGACCGCAAAGTGATGACTCTGGATGTGGTCTTCGCTGCCAATCCATACAGCGCAAAGGCAATCGACAGTATGGGGGATATCCAGGCAGCGGTAGACCGCGCCGTGAAAGGCACGAAGCTGGAGAATGCGGAAACAGCTATTAGCGGGGTGACCAGCACCTACAGCGACCTGCAGAAAATATCCAATGAGGATTATATGCGCACAGTAGTACTGATGCTCGGCGGTATCTTCATCATCCTGGTCGTACTGCTGCGCTCAATTATTATGCCTTTGTATTTAATTGTTTCTCTGCTGATCACGTATTTTACAGCACTGGGAGTGACCGAGGCTATCTTTGTGCATTTGCTGAATTATTCAGGAATTACCTGGACGACGCCATTCTTCAGCTTTGTGATGCTGATTGCCCTTGGAGTTGACTACAGCATTTTCCTCATGGACAGATTCAATGAGAACAAAACCTGGGATGTGCGTGAAGCGATCCTGCACGCCATGCGGAACATGGGGACAGTCATTCTGTCTGCAGTAGTCATTCTGGGCGGAACATTTGCCTCGATGTACCCGTCTGGAGTACTGTCGATGATGCAGATCGCTACGGTCGTACTTTCAGGTCTGGCGCTGTACGCGCTGGTGTTCCTGCCGTTCTTCGTCCCGGTGATGGTGCGCATGTTCGGCCGGGCGAACTGGTGGCCATTCAGCGGTTCAGCCTCTGATGACACACCGAAAACGCTGGATATGTAATTTTATATTTATGAGCTTGAAATGACTATACCCGTGCAATAAACCAAAAACCTCCGGTGCACTTATTCGTGCTGGCCGGAGGTTTTTTGGATTGTAGAATATGTAGCAGCAGGTCTAGCGCATCTTGGCGAAGTAGCTGCGCAGCGCCCAGCCGCGTTCCTGGCGTTTTTTATATTTGGGCAGCGAACGGTAAATGGCGGTTGATTCGTTAAAAGCCCGTTTGGCCTCCTCTTTTCTCCCCAGCGCCTTGTACATGGAACCTGCGAGATAATACGCTTCACTGGAGGAGGATTGAATCTCCTGAAACTGGGTTACATATTGCAGGGCTTTGTTGTGGTCAATATTGCGGAATACTTCTGCGAGACGAAGGTAGGGTTGCCCGTATTGGGCCTTGCGGTTGATCTCCAGCCCTTGCAGCATCTGTGCCTCGCCTTCAGGCAGATGCCCCAGCTTCAGATTCGCATAACCCAGCTCAACCCAGTATTCGGCAGACTGCTCATAGCGGTCGGCAATTTGTACCAGCAGCTCCTTGGCTTCACTGTAACGCTTGCGCTCAATCAGCAGTCTGGCCAGATCGAATTTGGCCGATACATCATTTGGATTTAGAGAAATGGTAGTCCGCAGCTTGGAAATCTGCCGGCTTCGGCGGAATGGCTTGGTGAAGCTGGGGAGTATACCAACATATCGGCGGTCCAGGAAATACAGGATCACCAGCAGAATAATCAGGGCCAGAAAAGGGTTGCCCACCAGGCGGTACAGCAGCAAGAAACCGAAAAATTTTAACATGATTTCCCTCCGTTACTTTTGTTTCCGAACTCAAATCCTATTCTGGATTACAGAGCAGGGTAATTATACCATAAGAGGCTATATTTCCGGTTGTAATTTTATTTTTTCCTTAATGTGAAATAAAACTGTTTAGGATTGGAAAAGACGGGGTATATAAGGGATAAGATGATGCGCAGATACGCAAATATGGTCGAACCTAATCCAAGGAGGTTGAATTTAAATGAGTATGACAGTACATAATCTTATGGCTTTCAATCATCAATATTTCAGACCTCAGCCCGTAGCCGATCCGAAGCCGCAAAGGTCCGATGACAAAGCGCTGAGCTTTCAGGAAATTCTGAACGAGAAGCTGAAGGCCCATGGCGGGTTGAAGAAGTAATTGAAGCATTTTTGAGCGCAGCCTATGACGAAGCAAAAGATAGAAGCCGGATCATCCGTCCCCGAGGTCGGATTGTCCGGCTTCTTTGTGCATTCTTACTGACAGGCAAGCTATACTAGGGTCTGACCTCATAAAACTGGCAGCTGCTCCGGGAATAATAAGCTAAGTCGCTGACCCGGGATTGGATCACTACATCCGAATCGGTGAACCGGATGACGGTTGCCCCGGAATTCACCAGATGATCATCCTCGAAGACCCGAACCGGCAGTTTGCGGTCAACGGCTTCCTGGAAATCGCTGTCGGTTAGCAAAGGACGGTTGATTGGCATATAAAAATACTCTCCTTAGATAAATTAGAACGACTTATGTGTCCCCGCCTGCCATCATCCTTGAGTAAATGAAGGCTGGAATTAAAATCAGTATACCTGTGTGCAGCGGAATAATCCAGAGGATGTGGAATGCCTCGCCAGCCCTTCGCTGCTAGGGGGCATAACCCCCTAATCATAGTAAGCAGTTGCATTAAAACTCTCAATACCTATCCGGGTCGCATCAGTAGTGCAAAAAAGATATAAGGTATAGACCAGTTCGTTCGATGCTGGCAAAGGAACATTGTAATCGGAAGCATCGATCGTAACGATCTGAACAGCATTTGGGTTAGCTTCGGTGACACTTACTGAATATAGGGCGTAAGCGACAGGTGAAACTTCTGCACCTCTTACAATGGAAAAGGAAATAACTGAGTCATATGGTGGAGTTTCTGGAAATGAGAGCTCGGCAATTCCTGAAAATTGTATACGTATGTTTTCACCTGCCCCAGTCAGATTGAGGCCAACCTGCCCGATAGCTACAGGAGTATTGGCGGGTAAAGGGGTGAGATTGTATTGCCATAACTTGCATTTTGGGAAGTCCGGGCATCGAGAAACTGTGGCATGAAGCATACCTCCAATAGTTTTTGAGATATGCTATGCAGCGATGTAAAAAGGTTCGTCCGCAAGACGGCATTTATTTGAGATTAATAGAGGCTTCATAGCCCCGGAGTAGGGTTAAAATCATTTATCTTTAGGAGTCTTAGGTTTTCCTGTCTGAGAAAAGGCAACTCCAAAAACAATTCCTAATCCGGCACCCAGGGCAAAGTTGTGTAAAGCAAAGCCAAAAGCAACAGCAAAGCAGATCACGATGACAGCACTAGAAATCAATCTTTTGTTTTTGTTCATATGTAACACCCCAATTACTATTATTTAACAATTGTACGCGGTTTATCAAAAATAGTTACGAAGCGTTAATACTAATTCATAAATCATAAATATTTCCACCATAAATCAGAAGTTTGCCTCCTCAAAAAAACAAATACCCTGCTGTACACTAAATCTTGTAAAAGAAACCTTTGAAAGGGGTACAGAGGAATGAGAAAAGCAAAGCACCTGGCATTGTCACTGGCTGCCGTTCTGCTTGTAGGTTCACTGGCAGGATGCGGGGGGAACAATAACGCCGGGAAGGACAACACTACCAAAGAAAATTCCGGTAACAAGGAAGCAAGCACAAATGCTCCGGCTACAGACAAGGCAGCAGATCCTGCTGAAAAGATTGAGCTCTCTTTCTGGACGCTTGGCAATGTCAACTATGAAGAGCTGGCGAACCAATATACCAAAGAGCATCCGAACGTTACGATTAAGATTCAGAACACCGGGGACCAGACCGCACACCATAACAATCTGACGACAGCGTTGTCTGCAGGTTCGGGTGCACCTGATATTTTTCAGCTTGAAATCGGTTTCATGGAGCGTTTTCTGAGTGCGCAGGATAAATTCTACAACCTGAATGATTACGGTGCGAAGGATATTCAAACCAATTATCTGGACTGGAAATGGAAACAAGCCTCGTCCGTGGACGGCAGCTTCCAGCTGGGCCTCCCTACAGATATTGGTCCAACCGTTGTGTACTACCGCACAGACCTGGCTAAAAAGGCCGGACTGCCGGATGACCCTGACGGGTTCGGTGCCGCCATCGGTACCTGGGATAAATTCGCTACAGTAGCCAAAGCATATAAGGAAAAAATCGGCAAACCATTTGTCGATCTGACCGATCTGACTTACAACGCGCTGCGCGACCAATCCAATGATGAAATTTATTTCAGCAAAGTAGATGGGAAATTTATCGGCGACACCAATCCGCAGGTGAAGAAAGCTTATGATTTCACAGTAAAAGGCATACAGGAAGGCTGGATCAGCAACTACATGCTGTGGTCTCCTGAGTGGGGCCAAGGGATGAACGACGGTTCTTTTGCCGTTATCATGGGACCTGCATGGATGGCGGGAAATATCAAGAGCAATGCTCCTGACACCTCCGGCAAGTGGAAAATTGCCCAGCTTCCTGAAGGCGCCGGCAACTGGGGCGGATCGTTCATCACCCTGCCGAAGGAAGGCAAGCATCCAAAAGAAGCTTATGACTTCATCCAATGGATGGTCAATAAAGACAATCAGCTCGAATCGTTCAAGACCAAGGGTCTGATGCCTTCGATTCCGGCGCTGTATGAAGATCCTGCCTTCAAGGACTTCAAGGACGATTTCTTCGGCGGTCAGCAGACTGCGGTTGAATTCGGTAAATCGGCAAACCGCGTAAAACCTGTATACTACGGTCCGCTGCATGACCAGACCGATACGTTCTTCAAAAATGCGCTGAAAAACGTGCTGGAAAAGAAAGCGGACCCGGCCAAAGAGTGGGATGAAGCCGTGAAGCAGGCGAAAACTCTGGCAGAACGCGGCTAAGTCTTTTAATTGAGTTATCATTGCTCGTCCGGACTCAGGAGGGAAGCACCTTCCATGAGTCCGGATTTATAAACGTTATATTCCCTGGAGGTGTGACATGGCTGAGCCCGTACTCGCGAGTCCACATGCCGAGAGCAAACGCCCTTTTTTGACTGAACAAAGACGGAGCCGCATTACTGCGTACACATTTATTTCTCCATTCTTTATTCTGTTCTCGATATTTGGACTGTACCCGATTTTTTTCACCATATATTTATCCTTTTTCAAGTGGGATGCACTGGGTCCTATGAAGTTCGTCGGCATGAAAAACTATGATCTGGTGACGAGCGATCCCACCTTCTGGATCTCGTTCTCCAACACGCTCATAATGGGCCTTATGGGAACCGTTCCGCAGATTCTTCTGGCACTGCTGCTGGCCGTGCTGCTGCATTCCGGCATGACCAAATTCAAAAAAACGTTCCGTATTCTCTATTTTATGCCGAATATCACTTCAATCGTCGCCGTTACGCTGGTATTCAGCACCCTGTTCGGCAATAACGGGATGATCAACTGGATGCTGAATGGACTGGGCCTGGATAGCATGGCCTTCAACTCCGGTTGGTGGGGAGTCAAAATCGCTATTTCCACGATGGTCATGTGGCGCTGGACGGGATATAACGCAATTATATTCCTCTCCGGTCTGCAGAGCATCCCGACGGATCTGTATGAAGCCGCCCGCATCGACGGAGCGAACAGAAGACAGCAGCTTACGTTCATCACATTGCCGCTTCTGCGTCCGTTCATTGTTTTTGTGACCCTGCTTTCGACCATTGGCGCCCTGCAGCTCTTCACCGAGCCTTATGTATTCCTGGGACAGTCCGGAACCGGCTCTACACGGCAGGAAGGGATAACGATGGTTACCTATCTGTACAGTGAAGCCTTCCGCAATGGTTTCTTTGGCACAGCGGCAGCTACGGCAGTTCTGCTGTTCCTCGTCACGATTATTTTCTCCTTGCTTAATATGCTGGCTTCAAGCCGCATGGGCGGAGATACAGGAGGGAAAAAAGCGTGAGCACACTGCGTACGTTCAAAAAAAATCCGGACGATCTTGGCCTCTTCGGCAAGTTCTGGTTTTATCTTCTGCTGATTCTTGGCGCATTGGTGTCTATCTTTCCGTTCTATTGGATGTTTGTGGTAGGCACCAATGATAAAGGCGCTGTTTTCCATGTGCCGCCGCTGCTGACCATCGGGGACCAGTTCATCGACAACTTCAAGCGTGTGCTGGATAAAGCGGATTTCTTCCAGGCGCTGGGCAACTCCCTGTTTGTATCCTCCATGGTGACTATCTCGGTCGTGTTCTTCTGCACACTGGCCGGTTATGCATTCGCCAAATACGAATTTCCATTCAAAAATGTGCTGTTCTACTTCGTAATTGCCACGTTGTTCGTGCCGCAGCAGCTTGGTGTGCTGCCAACGTACGTCATTATGGCGAAGCTGCACTGGATCGACAGCTTTAAGGCGCTGATCGTACCGGCGATGGTCAATGCGTTCGGGATCTTCTGGATGCGCCAATATATTTCCACAGCCGTACATACGGAGCTGATTGAAGCAGGACGGATCGACGGCGGGGGACATTTCCGCATCTTCTGGAATATTGCGATTCCGGTGATTACACCGGCAATGGCTACCCTCGGTATTCTGAACTTTATGACGGTGTGGAATGATTTCTTCTGGCCGCTCGTCGTTCTGAAGAACAAAGAGCATTTCACCATTCAGATTGCATTGCAGCAGCTGTTCACTACACGTGACGGGCTGGATTATGGGATGATTATGTCCGCGACCTTTACAGCAACCCTGCCGCTGCTGGTTGTATTCCTGCTGTTCAGCCGCTGGGTCATTGCCGGACTGACCTCAGGTGCTGTCAAGAGTTAACAGGAGTTAAGGATTACCGTGAAGAATAATAAGGACATAGGACAGCAGGAGGAAGGGTAGGATTATGAAGCTCCGCCGTAAAATATTGTTCGCTATTATTCTTCTCGTGTTCATCCCCGTCATTGTGATGGGCAGTGTTACTTATATTAACTTCTCCAACGCCATGGAGAAGAAGTCCAGCAACTTCTATTGGATTTCGCTTCTGGAAACGGACCGCAAGCTGAAGTTCGCGCTCAGTGAAATTTCATCGATTACGAATTCGGCCATCACACAGCCGGCGATTCAGCAGTCGCTGAAGCAGCCGGATTTTGTGCTGACCTATGACCGCAAGCAGGAGATCAACAACCTGCTGATCAACCATCCGATGATCACTTCGTTCAGCCTATATGGCAAGGACCGTCTGCTGTACCAATACAATGCGCCGATGTCTTTTGCAGATATGCGGAAGCAGACCTGGTATGGGGCGATGGAAAGCGCTGAAGGACGTCCTGTCTGGTCCGGTCCCGGAGAGAACGGCTCGGAATCCTCAGGCGAACCAGTGCTGGTGCAGGCCAGAATCATTAAGGATTACTACTCGCTGGAGGATATCGGCTATCTGGTGGTGTACGTGAAGCCCGATTTGCTGGATCAGATTTTCTGGGAAGCCGCAACGCTGAAGAAAGGGGATATTCTGCTGGTTAACAAGCAGGGGAATATCGTTTTTAACAAATCCGGTGAGCACATCGGACAACGGACGGATTTTCCCTTTTTACAGGAGAACTATACCCGGGAGCAGGACTATTACATTGACAATTATCAGGGAGAGAAATCACTGATTACTTTCCTGCCTTCACATAATGCAGACTGGTATTTGGCAGCGATTACACCGATGAATCTGATTTCTTCAGAGTCTGTGTCAATCCGCAATATTGCGCTTATACTGGGTGCGGTTTCGCTCATCTCCGCCTTTTTGTTCGACCATTATTTTATACGCAGGCTTGTGCGCAGCATCAATAGTGCGGTGAACGGAATGAAGCGGGTGAAACAGGGTATCTTCACACCCATTAACGTACCGGCCCGTGCCGATGATGAAAGCGATTCGCTGATTGACGGCTTCAACCGGATGAGCTCTCAGATCAGCGAACTGATCGAACAGGTCCAGACCGAGCAGGGCCGTAAAAAGGAAGCGGAAATGCAGGCGCTGATGGCGCAGATTAACCCCCATTTTATCTATAATTCACTGGAATCGATTAACTCCATGGCTGTGCTGGCAGGCAACCGCGATATCAGTAAAATGGTTATCTCGCTCGGCAGGCTGCTGCGGATCAGCATCAGCCAGAATCAGGAGCTGATTCCGCTGCAGATGGAATTTGAGCATGTCCGCCATTATCTGGATATCCAGAAATTCCGTTTTGAAGACAAGTTCTCTTATGCATTGGAGCTTCCGTCTTCGCTGAAAAGTCTGATGACACAAAAGCTTATTGTTCAGCCGATTGTTGAGAACGCTTTATACCATGCCATTGAACAGATGGAGGAGCATGGGGTGATTACAATCTCTGCGGAGGAGATGGGGAAGGATCTGATCATCATCGTAAAGGACAATGGACCGGGCTTTGAGCTTGCCGCCTTGATGAGTCTTTGGAATGAGGAACGCACCAATCCGAAAAAATACAGCGACAGCGGGGTTGGACTCAAAAATGTGCATGAGCGTCTGAATATCCGGTTCGGCAATCCTTACGGGATTGTGGTCTGTTCCTCCCCCGGCTTCGGGTCAACGATTTGTATCCGTATTCCGAGAATACTGCCATGAAGGGAGCGGACGGGATGACCAAAAAGCAGATTGCCCAAAGATGGCTGACCAAATGGGGCTGGATTCTGTTGTACATTGTTCTTATGTCCGGGGCGGTCCTGTATATTATGCAAGGCGGCAGAGAACCGATTGAGGATAATTCCCAGGAAAAAATTACTCTGACCTTCCGGCATTTCTGGATCAAGGAGCATGACCGGCCGCTGCTGGCTATTTTTGAGGAGGTTGTGAAGGCGTATCAGGAGACGCACCCTAATGTAAAAGTGAATTTTGAGGGGCTGGACCAGACGATACACCGTGAGCAGAAGCTGAAAAGCGAGATGGTCACCGGTACGCCCCCGGATATGTTCGTACTGTTCGGAGGCGCAGAGATTGAACCTTATGTGCGCTCCAACCGCTTGATGGATTTGACAGATTTTGCACAGGAGAACAGCCTGAAGAATCAGTTCAAGGATCTGCATCTGTGGACATTCAATAATCATATCTATGGACTGCCGATTGAAGGCAATGCGGAGCCGCTGTATTTTAACCGGACGATCTTCAATAAGCTGGGCATTAAAGTGCCCGGGACGCTGGCAGAGCTGGACTCTGCGATCGTTCAGCTGAAGCTGCGGGGGTATATTCCATTTGCGCTCGGCAATGAAGACCGCTGGCCCGCAGGGATATTCGCCCATTATTTAATGGACCGGTATGCCGGTCCGGACCTGATCCAGAAGCTGGTTACCGGCAAGGATGGGGCCAGCTTCGGGAATAGCGATTATAAGCAGGCTTTCCGGCATTTCGATCAATGGATTCGTGAGAATGCATTCAGCCGGGACTCCAATGATACCTCAACGGAAAATGCAGTCCGTCTGTTCACAAGCGGCAAAGCCGCGATGTATTTGAACGGTAACTGGGATATTAATCTGTTCTCCGGGGAGAACGCGCCGGCGGATTTTCAGAACGAGGTGGGAGTCATTCCGTTTCCGGCACTCGACCGCGGCGAGAAAGCCTCCATTGCCGGCGGATATACGATAGGGATCGGACTGTCCTCCAGTCTGACAGGTGCGAAGCTGGAGGCAGCGCTGGAGCTGATGAAGGCACTGTATACCCAAGAGATTCAGACGCGGATTGTGTATGAAGGGTTGAGAATTCCGTCCATGCGCATAACCTTTGACCCGAATAAAACAGGGCCGGTATTTGCCCAGGTGATGGAGCTGATGGAGGATAATCAGCAGAGCTTCGTGCCATATGACAATCTTCTGTCGCCGGAGGTTAAGAAAACGTTCCTGAGTGTCATTGAAGAAATGATTGATGGCGGCTTGCAGGGGGATGAGGCGCTGAAGGAGCTGCAGGCTGCATCGAAACAGTATTGGAAATTAATTCGGAGCTCGGCCATTCAATAAGCCTGGGGGGTCTTAAGATGGGTGCAACACAGGAGAAATACAAAGTGCTGCTGGTGGATGATGAGCCGATCATTCTGCGAAGCTTGAAGGTCGCCATCCCATGGGAGGAGCTGGGCCTTGCCATTGTGGGGGAAGCGCGGAATGGAGAAGCGGCGCTGCAGTTAATTGAAGAGACGGCACCTCAGATTATCATCAGCGATATCCGCATGCCGGTCATCGACGGCATCGCGCTGATGAAGGAGGTGCTCCCGCGCAGCAGCAAGCTGATCTTTATCTTCATCAGCGGTTACGGGGAGTTTGAGTATGCCCGGGAAGCGCTGCGGCAGGGGGCCTTTGACTATTTGCTGAAGCCGATTGATCATGACGAATTGACGGAAATGCTGACCCGGGCGATAACCAGGCTCAAGCGGCAGAAGGAGAATGAGCAGCTGATGCTCTCGGTGCAGACCTTGTCCATGCTGGCCCGCGAGCGGATGTATGCCGAGTTCACACTCGGCAATCCGCGTCCGCTTCAGCATCTTAAGTGGCTGGAGAACAGCGAGCTGGAGGGCGAGTATTTCATGGCCGTAGTCCGGCTCGATAATTATGCTTCCTTGACGGCACAGTGGAGCTTAGAGGAAAAGCGGCTCTGGCTGTTCGCAGTAAGGAACATTCTGGAGGAATGGTCGCTGGAGAACGAAGTGCTGTCCGTGTTCCCGTTCTATAACGGGGAGTGGATTCTGCTCTTCCCCGGAAGTCTTGGCAGCGTCAGCAAAGAACTAGGCGGACAGCTGATTTCCGGGATCAGGACATATTCCAAGCTGGAATGCTCGGTAGGGATCAGCCGCATCACCCGGGGCATTGATCAGTTAAGCACGGCATACCCGCTCGCGTGCAAAGCGCTGTACCAGCGGTTTTATTCAGGCCAGGCGGGAGTGTTCCTCGATGAGGAGACAGCGGCTGGCGGCAGCCGGGAAGTAAAGTATCCGAAGGAGCTGGAGCTAGCCCTGATCGAGAGTATCCGGACGGTGGATCTGGAACGGATGCTGGCCTTATTCGATGAACTGTCCGCTTTCATTGAAGCCCAGGGGCTTCCGCAGGAGCTGGCCGAGAGGCTCATCATGGAGATGATTGTGGTGCTGTACAGGCAATTTGAGCATCTCAATATGCATACGGACTGGTCGCTGGAGGGTCTGCTCAGCAGGCTGCATGGTCTGGGTACACTTTCTGCGATGATCGCGGCACTGAAGATGGAATTCCGCGAGTGGATGCTGGAAAGCAATAAATCTGCCGCCCGCGAGGATGGCCGGAGCGTGGTCGAGAAATCGATGCGGTATATAGAGGCCAACTACCATAAGGATCTCAGCATTGAAGAGGTGGCGGAGGTAGCGGACCTGAGCATCAGCCATTTCTGTACGCTGTTCAAGCAAATCTCCGGCTATACCTTCCTGGAGTTCGTTACACACTGCCGGATGGAAAAAGCCAAATATATTTTGCAGAACAGCAATGTTAAGGTTTATCAGGTTGCGCCGCTAGTCGGCTACCAGGACCCGCGCTATTTTACGCAGGTGTTCAAAAAAGCCACCGGCAAAACACCGACGGAATACCGTGAGGCAAATTCCCGGCAGGTCAATTGAATTTCTACAAAAGGGACTGCTTTAACACTTGGGCTTGCTGTCTGGTCCAAGGGGGGATGGAAGTGCAAGGGAAGTACAAGGGAAGTGCGAGGGAAGTGCGAGGGAAGTGCAAGGGAAGTACAAGGGAAGTGCGAGGGAAGTGCAAGGGAAGCAAGGGAAAGTGCAAGGGAGCTACATGGGAAGCATAGCGTTACAGAGCAAGAGGGAACGGCAAGCTCCCATGATAACCCCAATCTCTAACGGCTGCGTTGTCCAGTGAAGTACGGCGCAGCCGTTTTGTTCAAACAACGGCAGAAATGCCGTTGTTGAGCCAGGGTGAGGCG
>NZ_FNGM01000001.1:726293-1034159 GCF_900102965.1 Paenibacillus jilunlii
AAACAACGGCAGAAATGCCGTTGTTGAGCCAGGGTGAGGCGGTGTGGCTGGAAACAACGGCAGAAATGCCGTTGTTGAGCCAAGGTGAGGTGATGTGGCTGGGTTCTGGCGGGGCAGTTTGCCCCAAACTTATCTGTGTGCCCGATTTTGCTGCAAGGTTTCAGCAATCACCGGGTAACGCAGGTAAAGGACCGTACTCCGGGTAAACCAAGTGAGAGCAAGTCCCGTCCAGATCAGCCATTCCTGGGACATGGAGCCAGGGAGTCCGTCCTGGAATACACACCGGATCAGGAAACGGCCAAGCACAAGAATCACCCAAGCCAGCAAATACTGCACGGCGTGGGAGCTAACCTGGGATTAGACTGTACAGCCTTCGGTAAATACTTCGGTCAAGAATGCCTGTCATAATCCGATTCCGGCCGGTAACACCGCGGTTGCCGGTAATTCGGCTAGTGTGCCGGAGTCAAGGAATCAGGGCCTTTTTGAATAGTCTGTTTAGCCAATAGGAGGGGCAGAATTAAAAATCCAGCCCGCGTGACCTGTTTTTTGCTGATTTGGCGGGTAATAAAAAAGATTACAAAAACAATGGTAATCATTATAGTCATAACGTTTCAGAAGGAACTGTCAAAACCCATGTGCACAGCATTTTGCAAAAAGTTTGACGCGGAGGACTGGACACAAGCAGTGGTTCTCGGCATCCGCATGAAGCTGGTGAATTGAATTTGCCAACAAGAGTTGATCACAATAATCCTTTATCTTAAGCGCTTGGCCTCTGGGCCGGGCGAACTCGGGATAGAGGATTTTTTTTGTGTTCAAAAAACAAACAACTTTGATATTTATCTAATTAAATATAGACAAAATAATAAATAATCTATATATTAATAAACGTAATAATAATTTGTTTATTTTTTGGAGGGATTAAAGTGTTTAGGAACAAGTATGTACGGACGGTTGTGATGTCCAGGGTTTTACTGCAGCTGGGAGTGTGGGTACGCAACTTTGCCATTCTGCTGTATGTAACGGAAATCACAAATAACGACCCTTTTTATGTATCGCTGATCTCGGTCGTAGAATTTGCGCCAATATTTCTGTTTGCCATTGTAGGGGGAACCTTCGCTGACCGCTGGCGTCCGAAAAAAACAATGATTCTAAGTGATGCGCTCTCAGCGATATCTGTATTGATTGTGCTGCTGGTCGTTATGGGTGGCTCATGGAAAGCCCTGCTGCTGGCAACCTTTGTATCTGCGGTGCTGTCGCAGTTTTCCCAGCCTTCGGCCATGAAGCTTTTCAAGCAGCATGTGCCGGAAGCACAGCTGCAAGGTGTGATGGCGATGTTCCAGTCTCTTACAGCGTTTTTTATGGTTATTGGACCAGTGCTGGGCGCGTTCATCTATCAGCATTACGGAATTGAGGTTTCGCTTATCATCATGGCAGGAATGTTTGCCGGTTCGGCGCTTATTCTCAGTCTGCTGCCTAAGGATGATGCAGGCGAAACGGGACTTATCCGCTCTGGGATCTATGCAGAAATCAAGGCAGGTCTAGGCTATGTGCGCGCAAGCAAAGTACTGAAGAATCTGGGGGCAGCTTTTGCTTTTGCCGGATTGGCTGCCGGATTGATTCAACCGCTTGGGGTATTCGTGATTATTGAGAATCTGGGAAAAGACAAAAGTTTTCTGCAATGGGTGATGATGGCGAACGGAGCGGCGATGCTGCTTGGCGGAGCGGTCATTATGGGGATTGGCCGGAAGGTGAAGCCGCAAATGCTGCTGGCCGCAGGCCTGCTCGCGAGTGCCGCCGGTACCATCGGGGTCGGCTGGTCACATGATACGGCGCTGACGATCACACTTCAGACGCTGTCGGGATTCTTTTACCCCTGTATCCACATTGGCATCAATACGCTGATCCTGCAAAATACCGAGACAGCCTATATGGGACGGGTAGGCGGGATTATGGGGCCGATGTTTATGGGGTTTATGGTCATTGGCATGACCCTCGCCGGATATCTGAAAGAAGCCTTCTCGCTGTTTGGCGTATTTGCCGGAAGCGGTGTGCTGTTTCTGATCGCCACGCTCGTTCTGCTGCCGCTCCTCAGAAACAGGAACAAGCAGACCATTCAGCCCTCATCCCTCTCGTGAGTATGACATATGTCATACTGTATCGTTGATGTTTGTGCCTTACTAGGGTGACATTTCCTCCTCTATAATAAAGATAGATGAATGTATCCGTTACGGGGCACATCCAAGGAGGAAACAAGAAGATGACGACCAACCAGACATCCCAGCTCTCCAGCCTGAAAAAAAGCATGGCTCCCTTTGAAAAAACAAACCAGCGTGCAAGCATTAGACAATTAATCAATACCCTCGTTCCGCTTGTGCTTCTGTGGACGGCTGCTTATTTCAGCCTGCAGGTATCCTATGGGCTTACGCTTCTATTCGCGGTCCCCGCGGCGGGGTTTGTGATCCGCACGTTTATTATTTTTCATGACTGCTGCCACGGTTCGTTCTTCAAAAACCGCAAAGCCAATGATATCATCGGCACTATCACGGGAGTCTTGACGCTTGTCCCATACCGCCAGTGGAAGCACAGCCATTCTATCCATCATGCCGGGAGCAGCAATCTCGACAAGCGGGGAATCGGCGATATCTGGATTATGACCGTAGAAGAATATATAGCCGCGAAACCATTGAAACGCCTGTACTACCGCATATACCGCAATCCGCTGATTATGTTCGGAGTCGGTCCCATCGCCGTTTTCCTGATTCAATACCGGTTCAATGCCAAAGGGGCAAGACGCAAGGAACGGATGAATACTTACTTGACGAATGTGTCTATAGCGTTACTTTACAGTACACTGATCTGGGCGATGGGCTGGCAGGCTTTTCTGCTGGTGCAGCTTCCGGTCGTATTCGTCTCCGGCTTTCTCGGCATCTGGCTGTTCTATGTGCAGCATCAGTTCGAGGATTCCTACTTCGAGCATGAAGAGGAATGGAGTTATGTTTCAGCCGCGGTAGAAGGAAGCTCGTATTACAAGCTGCCCAAGCTGCTGCAATGGATTACCGGCAACATCGGCTTCCACCATGTCCATCATTTGAGCCCGAAGGTGCCGAACTATAATCTGGAGCTGGCACATAATGCATCTGAACCGCTGCAGCATGCAACGACCATTACCATCGGAACCAGCCTGAAGGCGCTGCATTTCCGCTTATGGGATGAAGCGAACAAGGGGTTCGTCGGCTTTAAGGAAATCAAGGCCAGAATGAAGCAGCCGAAGCCGGCAGCGGATGGTCTGAAGGTGATCAAACCCGGATTCCAAAGCAAGTAATATAGGGTTGGAGAAAGAAGCAGCCGGTGAACGTCAATGCCGGCGCTGCTCTTTCTCTTTTTTTGCGGGATATTGCGGGAACCTGAAGGGTTTATGCTAAAATGGGGGTACAATCTTGCTGGCTAAAAGGATGGCTGACATGCAGAAGTGGCATCATATTTTTCACAAAAGTACGGGTCTCAGCCCTTATGTATGGGTTGTTTTTTACATTTTGCCGTTTTATTTCATCTTCCGTTCCGCCTCGGTCAACCAAAACCAGTGGGTCTATGGAATCGTTATGGTTGCAGTGTTTTTTACCTGTTATGTCCTCTCGTTCAAATCCAAAGGCTGGGTGGTTTACTTCTGGACCAGTGTACAGATTCTTGTCTCGATCACAATGACGCTGCTGTTCGGGTATATGTATTTTGCGTTGTTTATTGCATTTTTTATCGGAAATATTCAGAAAAGAGCCGGTTTTTTCACTCTGTATTCGATTCATCTGCTGACGACCATTGCTGCGATCAACTATGAGATGATTACCGGAAACCGGGTCTTCATTTCGCAGCTTCCATTCGTGCTGGTGAGCATGATCGCTGTAGTGCTGCTGCCCGCGACCACCTACAACCGCAATAACCAGGACAAGCTGCAGGGGCAGCTGGAGGATGCCAACAAGCGGATCTCCGAGCTGGTCATAATGGAGGAGCGGCAGCGGATAGCACGGGATCTGCATGATACGCTGGGACAGAAGCTGTCGCTCATTGGCCTCAAAAGCGATCTGGCCGGCAAATTGATCCACAAAAATCCGGCGCAGGCTGTGATTGAAATTAACGATGTCCGGCAGACTGCCAGAAGTGCGCTCAAGGAAGTCAGAGAGATGGTTACGCAAATGCGCGGAATCCGTCTGGAGGATGAGCTGATCCGGATCCGGCAATTGCTGGAGGCGGCAGAGATTGAGTTCCAGCTGGAGGGCAGCCCGAAGCTTGTCAATACCTCGTTAATCACAGAGAACGTTCTGAGCATGTGCCTGAAGGAGGCCGTTACCAATGTAGTGAAACACAGCGGAGCGACACTCTGCCAGGTGCGGATTGAACCATCGCGGACGGATCTGCTGATCAAGGTCAAAGATAATGGTACCGGGATTGAGGGAAGCAGCCTGTATGACAAGGGGCACGGGCTGCAGGGGATGCGGGAACGGCTCGAATTCGTAAACGGCAGTATGGATGTCTTGCAGGATCAAGGAACAACGCTCATTATTAGGGTGCCAAATGTTTTTAAGCAGCCGGAACTGGAGGAGGTAAAGGGGCTATGATTAATATTGTAATCGCTGAGGATCAGCGCATGCTGCTGGGGGCTCTCGCCTCCCTGCTCGACCTGGAGGATGACATGAAGGTTGTGGGCCGGGCGGGGAACGGGGAGGAGGCCGTCAGGCTGGTGCAGCAGCATCAGCCGGATATTTGCATCATGGATATTGAAATGCCGGCCATGAGCGGCCTCGAAGCGGCTGAAGCCCTGAAGGATTCAGACTGTAAAATCATGATTCTGACCACCTTCGCCCGGGCGGGTTATTTTGAGCGCGCCGTTAAAGCAGGAGTCGGTGCTTATCTGCTGAAAGACAGTCCGAGCGAGGAGCTTGCGCTCTCGATCCGCAGTGTGATGGCCGGCAAACGGCTCTATGCTCCAGAGCTGATGGATGAGGCTTACAGCGGTGAAGCCAACCCCCTGACCCAGCGGGAGAAGGAAGTGCTGGGGCTGATCGCCGACGGTAAAAATACGAAAGAGATCGCCAGCCAGCTGTATATCACAACCGGAACCGTACGCAACTATATTTCGGTTATTCTTGACAAGCTGGATGTCGGCAACCGGATAGAGGCCATCACCCGCTTTAAGGAGAAGGGCTGGTTTAAATAGAAATGTGTATATTGAGGACATGAAGAGGCTCTGCGGGAGTCTCTTTTTTATGAATGTCAAGACTATTCCCTTTACAAGACTTTATTCCTGTTTTTCCCACCTGGGCATCCGCCGGATTGGAACCAGAGAGCATTTTTGCTAAGATAAATGCAAACATGTGATCTTATCCCCGGATTTGGGTAATGAGAAGCATGTGCGCTTTTCTATACTTTTATTTCAGCTGTGCGGCCACCTAATACAGTCGGGAGGAAACCTAATTTGCCTGAACTTACAACATCTTATGTAGATTCACTCGCACCCAATGCGGCTGCCATCAAGAATGGCCAGGGCCTGGTGCGTAAGAAGAGCTTTGTCAAGCTGCATACCTCTGAGAATGGAGAGCTGCTCTTTGGACAATGCGCCGGGAGCGGGAAAACCCCTTACGAGTGCTCCGTAGATTTTATTACACCGGATAATCCTGTGTTCCGCTGCACCTGCCCCAGCCGGCAATTTCCCTGCAAGCACGCATTAGGCCTGCTCTATGCTTACGTGGAAGGACAGCCTTTCACGCCTGCCCCTGTGCCGGAGGATATTTCCTCCAAGCGTGAAAAGGCGGAGAAACGGGAAGAAAACAAAGCCAAGCAAGCTGCCGAAGGCACGGAGAGCAAGCCCAAGAAGGTCAACAAATCTGCCTTGAAGAAAAAAATCAACGCACAGCTCGAAGGTCTGGACCTCCTGGAAAAGCTGGTGCTGTCTCTGATCCGCGGCGGCTTGTCCACCATCGACAGCAAAACGATTAAGACCGTTCAGGAGCATGTGAAGCAGCTGGGCAACTACTATTTATCGGGAGCGCAGACTGAGCTGCGCCGCTTCGCCCTGCTTCTGGGAAAGGGAGAAGACCGGGAAGAAAGCTATACATATGCCATGGAGCAGCTGACACGGCTTCATGCTTTTATTAAGAAAGCCCGGGTCTATTTGACCACAAGAGCCGGGGACCCCGAGCTTGCCCTCGATCATGAATCCACTATCGACGAATGGCTGGGGCATGCCTGGCAGCTGTCTGAGCTGAAGGAATATAGCCTGGTCAAAGAATCCGTTGAACTTCTGCAGCTGGCATTTTACAGCTACGATGATCCGGCCCGTCAGGAGTACGTGGATCTTGGCTATTGGCTGGAGTTGGCAAGCGGCGAGGTTCACCGCACCGTAAGCTACCGCCCTTACAAGGCCGCGAAGCTGATGCGGGAGGAGGACAGCTTTTTTGAGCTGGCACAGATTCCGCTGCTGTACACCTATCCCGGCGATATGAATGTCCGGGTGCGGTATGAAGAAATGATATCCCGGGCTGTTGAAGATAAAGACCTGGAGCGGGTTGCGGCAAGCGCAAGCCGTTCATATGGAGAAGCGCTTAAGAAGGTCAAAAATCAGTTGAAAAATCCGCTCAGCGATAAAACGCCTGTCATGCTGCTGCATGCGGCCAGCCTGGGAGTGACGGAGAACGGCCAGTATGTGATCACTGATGATGCCGGAGTCCAATTGGTCCTGGGCGACATTCCTTCGCTGCCTCAGGGTACGCTTGAGCTGCTGCCGTTCCTGCCTGCCTCTGTGCTGAAGGATTGCTGCGTGCTGGTGATGTTCGAGCATCTTCTGGATCAGGGGCGGCTGGTTGCCCAGCCTTTGACAATTATCCAGGGCGGAGCCATTACCCGGCTTCTGTACTAGCATGCACATACGAATACGTTCTTATATATACCTATAGGGGGACAGCCCATGAGTACAGCATTATTGCAAGAGCTTCATCAAGAAGTCCGAAGACTATATATCGCCGGCAGTGACCTGGCCGCAGGAGATTTCCGCCTGAAACGGCTGCTGCCGCAGTTTCAGCAGCTTGGTGAGCGGGCGGCAGTCTTCAAACGGCTCGGAGAAGGCATCACCTCTCTGGTGGAACCGGGTGCAGGTGACGGAGCACCTGCCGCAGTGCGGCTGCAGGAGCTGACGCTGCTATTGGAATCGGTGTTGTATACCCAAGGGGTCAGCGCACCTGATGAAGCTCCCGGTGAACTTCGCAGCCGAAACTTCACTCTCGACACCAGGCTCCCGTACCGGAAGCTGGCCGCTGTGCGGCAGGCCTTGACCACAACAGGCAGCGGCAGGTATGAGATTGTAATTGAAGCCTTTAAGGATGGCATGTTTCAGGACCTGCGCCTGCTTCCGCTGGCCATTGCAGCTTTGAATGATCCTTATTCGGAGATCGCCGAATTTGCCATGACCGCCATTCTTCCGTCCTACGGTCCTGCCATCACCGGTTACTTGATCGAAACACTCAATCTGGCGGGCGGTAAAAGCGAAGTCCGCAAGCTGAAGGTTATCGCCAAGGCAGGCGGAACGGAAGTGCTCGAAGAGATCTTCAAGGCTGCTGAAGAGGGCAGCGACGATATCCGGGCAGCAGCGATCGAATGCCTCGGGGGGCATGACGCGTACCTCCCTGTCCTGCTGGAGTGGAGCAAAGACAAGAAAAAAGTCATCCGTGAAGCGGCATATAAAGCGCTGGCGACAGGCGGATCATCACAAGGCGAAGACCGGCTGTATGAAGCCTTTGCAGCGAAGAAGGACCGGGAGCTGGTGGCGGATGCTCTGGCATATAGTTCTTCTGCACCGCTTATGGAGAGGCTGTCCGCTCTATATATGCAGGAGCTTCGTGAAGCTCCGCAGAAAAATGAGGACAAGAAAAAGACGGAACAGGTGTGGAACAGTATCCGGCCGTTTACGACCGTGTTATCCGGGCAGCAGAATCCGCTGCTGGATGAGCTATACAGCTATGTGATCCAGGATCATGGGCGCTTTTCGTCCCTGGGCTTCACGACTGTAATGAATGAAGCGGCTTGGTACAAACAGAGAGCAGGTACGGAAGCAGCCTTTGAAGAGCTGCAGCACCTGGAAAAACTCGACTCCCGCTATTTTCCTCACTTATTCCGGGCAGCACAACAGCTGATGTCAGCGGAGGAGCTGTACAAGCAGTTTGGCGGTACGCTGATTAACAAGCTCAAAGCTGTTGTCACCAAGGATTCTGCGCAGCGTAATAAACTGCTTATGGATACGATCAAAGAGCAGGTTATGAATGCAGAGGAGATATGGTATGACGCAGCCTGGGATCCGCAGAGGGACCGGCAGTATCGTGAAACGGCTATGCTTGCTCCTGATAAAATTGCAGCAGCCTGGGACCCGCGCTGGCTGGATTTGTTCATTCACAGGGATGTGCCGGAGCTGGTATGCGCCTTTGCCCGTCCGGACCACGCGGAATCCCGCCGCTATCTGCTGAACAAGCTGAGCGGGCAGAAGGAATTGCAGCGGATGCTGCGGAATCATGACGTTCTTCCGAACCTATTTACGGGGCTTGCGCGGTCGGGAATGCCGGACCATGATCTGCATGAACTGCTGATATCCGTACTGGAGAATGGAAAGAGCTATCTTCCCTACAGATTTGATTATTTTCTGTTCCAGCTTATGCTGGGTTTTCCGGCAAGCTACCACAGCCGGCTGGAGGCCCTTGTTCCTAATCAAAGATATTACGAAAGCCGGGCTCAGCTGGAATATGTGATCCATCATCTTAAGGGTCAGGAATAAATATTAATGAAGAGTGATCTGTTCAAAGGAGAGATGTCCATGTCAACGGAACAAGAACAGCTTAAGGATTATATGCGGCTGCCGGCAGAGGTATTGTATCAGGAAGAGCTGGAGGCGCTGCGCAAGGAGGACAAAGGAAATATCCCGGCTGGCTGGCAGATGTCTCCGCGTGCGGTGCTGACATTTATCGCAGGCGGCAAGGCTGGCAAAAAGGTGATTACGCCTAAATACATCGGCAACACGCGCCTGATCGAAATGGCGGTTGCTACGCTGGTCACGGACCGGGCGCTGCTGCTGATCGGCGAGCCGGGGACGGCCAAGTCCTGGCTGTCGGAGAATCTGGCTGCGGCGATTTACGGCAACTCGGGGCTGGTCGTCCAGGGAACTGCGGGCACCAGTGAAGAGCATGTGCGTTATTCCTGGAATTACGCCATGCTGCTGGCGAACGGGCCGACTCCTGAAGCGCTGGTCAAAAGCCCGATTATGAGGGCCATGGAGGACGGCGGAATCGCCCGGTTTGAAGAGATTTCACGCTGCGCCTCTGAAGTGCAGGATGCGCTGATCTCCATCCTGTCGGAGAAGACCATCTCCGTACCGGAGCTTGGCAAGGAGGCGGGAGCGCGCAAGGGCTTCTCCATCATCGCCACTGCCAATACCAGAGACCGCGGAGTCAATGAAATGTCGGCTGCGCTGAAGCGGCGCTTCAATATTATTGTGCTGCCAGCGCCGACCGATATCGAAACGGAACTCTCCATTGTGAAAAAACGGGTGGCAGAGATTGCATCGTCCTATAATCTGGGGGCAGCCGTTCCGGCAGATGAAGCGCTGCTTAAGGTTGTGACCATCTTCCGCGAGCTGCGCAGCGGCATGACGCTGGACAAGAAGGAGAAGGTGAAAACTCCTGCAGGGGTTATCTCCACCGCCGAGGCCATCTCGCTGCTGACGAACAGCATGGCGCTAGCGGCCAGCTTCGGGGACGGCGAGCTGACGGACCGTGACCTTGCCGCCGGGCTTCAAGGGGCAGTTGTCAAGGATGATGACAAGGATAAGCTGGTCTGGAAGGAATATCTGGATAATGTGATGAAGAAAAAAGGAGCGGAATGGCGCGGTCTCTACCAGGCCTGTAAGGAGATGAACGAGTGAACGCGACTGCTGAAGCCGGGGTACATATTTTCGGAGTGCGGCACCTGTCTCCGGGCGGCGCGAAGCATCTGCTGGAATACCTGAATGAGCTTCAGCCGACGGCGGTGCTGATCGAAGGCCCAAGCGATGCCACGGATGAAATCCGCCATTTGACACATCGCTCTACGCAACCTCCGGTGGCCATCTTGGCTTTTACGGAGGATTTGCCGGTACGTACTGCCCTGTGGCCGTTAGCGGTCTATTCACCGGAATACCAGGGCATGAAATGGGCCAGGGACAATGGGGCGGAGGCGGCGTTTATTGATCTTCCCTCCTCGGTCATTTTAAGCCTGCAGGATGTTATGCGCCGGGAAGGCACCTCCGGCAGGGGGGAAGTGAAGCCGGAAGCGGATGAGGCGGGCGAGCCGTCCACAGAAGAGGCAGAGCAGCAGGAATCGGTGTACAGCCGGATTGCCCGGCTTGCCGGTGAGCATGACTATGATATGTATTGGGAACGCAATTACGAGCATAACGCAAATGCCGGAGCGTACCGTGCGGCCATTCTTTCGTTCTCCGCCGAAATGCGCCTGCTCTCCGAGAGCAGGGAGCAGCTGGAGCAGCCGAAGGAGCATGCGTACAACACCCTGCGCGAGGCGTATATGCGGCGGCAGATCCGGAAGACAATCGCAGCCGGACACGCACCGGACAAAATCGTGGTTATCTGTGGCGCGTACCATGCCTCAGCGCTTGCCGATCTGTCGGATGTCCTGGCTGACAAGGAGCTGGCGGGTCTGCCCTCGCGCAGCACCAAGCTGACGCTGATGCCGTATTCCTACTACAAGCTCTCTACCATGTCAGGTTATGGGGCGGGGAATGGAGCCCCGCACTACTTTGAGATGATGTGGGAGACGATGGCCTCCGGAAGGCCGGAGGAGCTGGCACATCTCTATCTGTCTACAGTGGCGGGCTATCTGCGCAGCAGCGGGACACACCGCTCTACCGCCGAGGTGATCGAGGCGGTGCGGCTGGCGGAGTCGCTGGCTGCACTGCATGGTGGAAGCGCGCCTACCCTGCGCGATTTGCGGGATGCCGCGCAGACGCTGCTGGGCCACGGCGATTTGTCCGTGATCGCCGACGCCCTGGTGCGGGTGGATGTGGGGACGGCCATCGGCCATCTGGCCGATGGCGTCAGCCAGACACCCATACAGGATGATCTGAACCGGCTGCTCAAGCGGTATAAGCTGGAGAAGTATAAATCGACCGTAGCCAGCGAGCTGCCGCTCGATCTTCGCGAGAACCGCAGAGTGTCCAGCGAGGAAGCTGCCTATCTGGATCTGCACCGGTCGATATTGTTCCACAGGCTGAAGCTGCTGGGCATTACTTTTGCCAAGAACAGGCCCAGTGGACAAGACGCGGCGACCTGGGCGGAATACTGGATCATCCAGTGGTCGCCGGAGGTGGAAATCCAGGTCGTCGAATCGACCCTGCTCGGGGAGACGATTGAAGTAGCGGCTGCATATATGCTGCGTGAGAAGCTGCAGGCCTGCCGTTCCATCGCAGAGGCCTCGCTGCTCATCCGGGTCGCCTGCGAGTGCGGAATGACGGCACAGATGGAGGAGGCCAGCCGGGTGCTGCAGGGGCTGGCGGTGGACAGCCGCGATGTAGTCGGCATTGCCGCTGCTGCCCGTGAGCTGGCAACCATCATCGGCTTCGGTGACATCCGCAAGGTGGACACCGTGCCGCTCACGCCGCTGCTGGAAGAGCTGTTCCGGCGCGGCTGCCTGTTCCTGCCGGATGCCAGCGGCTGCAATGACGAGGCCGCAGGCCAGATGATTGTGGCGATGAATGAGCTGAACGCCATTTCGCTGGACCACAGCGAAACGGTAGACGAAGCACTGTGGCTGCAGGAACTGCTGCATTTGTCAGAGCGGGATGACCGCAATCCGCGGTTGTCCGGCTTCGCCTGTGCCATTCTGATGGAGCGTGGAGCGGTCTCTGCTGAGGAGGTTGCATCCGAAGTTTCGCGCCGTTTGTCTCCCGGCATCCCGGCCGATCTCGGGGCGGGCTGGTTTGAAGGCCTGTCGATGCGCAACCGGTATGGACTGCTGTCCAGAATGAGCCTCTGGGAGCAGCTTAACGATTATATCAATGCGCTTGAGGATGATGAATTCAAGCGGGCGCTGGTGTTTCTGCGCCGGGCGTTCAGCACCTTCTCGCCAAGAGAGAAAACGATGATCTCCGAGCTGCTCGGTGAGCTGTGGGGTGTAGATAGTGAGCAGGCGGCAGAGATCCTTACCGGAGAACTGAAGGAGGATGAAGCCAAAATGCTGGATGATTTGAATGATTTTGACTTCGGGGATTTATAGATGATGAACGACAACAAGCAAGAAAGCACAGTGACCCGTTGGCGGCTGATTCTGGGCCAGGAAGCCGAAGCTTCACTAGCAGGTTATGGTGAAGGCGGCCAGCTCCATCTGACTGAAGAGGAAATGATCATGGATTCAGCGCTTGCCGCCATCTATGATGAGACAGGCGGGGGAAGCAGCTCCGGCAATTCTCCCGGCGGCAGAGGCAAAGGGGCAGGGACCGGCCATGCTGCCCTGCATCTCTCCAAATGGCTGGGCGATGTGCGCAGTTATTTCCCTGAAGATGTGGTCTCGATCATCCAGAGCGATGCCATGGAACGCCGGGGCTGGAAGCAGCTGCTGTTCGAGCCGGAGCTGCTGGCGGCGGTGAAGCCGGATATCCAGCTGGTAGGCACACTTTTGTCACTCAAGGGCAAAATCCCGGAGAAGACCAAAGACACCGCAAGAATGCTGGTCAAGGCGCTGGTGGATGACCTGGTCAAGCTGCTGGAGACCGATATCCGCCGTGCTGTTACCGGAGCGCTGAACAAGCGGCAGCATTCTCCGCTGCCCTCGCTCAGCGGGCTGGACTGGAAGCTGACCATCCAGCGGAATCTCAAGCATTACAATCAGGAGCGGCGGAAGATTATCCCCGAACGCTTTTATTATTTTGACCGGGCGCGCCGCAGCAAGGAATGGACCGTTATTGTCGATATTGACCAGAGCGGTTCGATGGCCAGCTCGATTATCTGGGCTTCGGTCATCGGGTCCATCTTCGCCAGCATTCCGGCGCTGAATACCCGTGTAGTGGTCTTCGATACCGAAGTAGTGGATTTGACTGAACAGTGTGCGAATGATCCGGTGGATATGCTTTTCGGGATTCAGCTTGGCGGGGGAACGGACATCCACAAATCGGTGAAATACTGCGAGCAGTTCATTGAAGAACCGAAGAAGACGTTGTTCATTATCGTCTCGGATCTGTATGAGAACGGCAACCAGGCCGGGCTGGTCCGGCGGATGCGCGAACTGCGCGAATCGGGTGTCCGCACGATGACGCTGCTGGCGCTGTCGGATGAAGGGAAGCCCTCCTATGATGAGCGTCTGGCCGGACAGCTGTCCCGTGACGGCACACCATGCTTCGCCTGTACGCCGGCCCTGCTGCCCGTGCTTGTAGAAGGGGCGCTCAAAGGCCAGGATCTCGGCGGGCTGGCCAAACGTCTCGGGGCTTCATGACAGCCGATATTTTTTTCCAAATGCCGCTTCTTTACAATCACATATTGTGTAAGCTGCATATATCATTTATAATCGGTTATTAAAAAGCACCTATCGATGGGCGCGGCTTGAAAGGAAATGAATTCTTATGTCAAGTAAGTTGAGAGCGGGTATCGTCGGGGGTACCGGTATGGTGGGCCAGCGTTTTATTGCACTGCTTGAGAATCATCCATGGTTTCAGGTAACGGCTATTGCTGCAAGTGCAAACTCGGCAGGCAAGACTTATGAAGAATCGGTCAAAAACAGATGGAAGCTGTCCACTCCTATGCCTGAAGCTGTCAAAAGTATCATGGTGCAGGATGCCTCCAAGGTTGAGGAAGTGGCTAAGGATGTCGATCTGATTTTCTGTGCCGTTGATATGAAAAAAGAAGAAATTAAGGCACTGGAAGAGGCCTATGCGCGCACAGGAACTCCGGTCATTTCCAATAACTCCGCGCACCGCTGGACGCCGGATGTTCCTATGGTGATCCCTGAGATCAACCCGGAGCATCTGGAAGTGATTGCCCAGCAGCGTAAACGTCTGGGTACGGAAACCGGCTTTATCGCCGTGAAGCCCAACTGCTCGATTCAGAGCTATATGCCTACACTGCATGCGCTTCAGGATTTCAAGCCTTCGAAGGTTGTAGTTACAACCTACCAGGCGATTTCCGGAGCAGGCAAGACGTTTGCCGATTGGCCGGAAATGGTCGATAACGTCATCCCTTATATTGGCGGCGAAGAAGAGAAGAGCGAGCAGGAGCCGCTGCGGATCTGGGGCAATGTGACCGATGAAGGCATCGTAAAAAGCGAGCAGCCTGTCATTACGACCCAGTGTATCCGTGTTCCGGTTGCAGACGGCCATATGGCCGCCGTATTCGCCTCCTTTGAGCAAAAGCCTTCCAAGGAAGAGATTCTGGAACGCTGGAACAGCTTTCAAGGCCGTCCGCAGGCGCTCGGCCTGCCAAGCGCACCTAAGCAGTTCATTACCTATTTCGCAGAGGAAAACCGTCCGCAGACGCAGCTGGACCGTGACATCGAGAACGGCATGGGCATCTCGGCGGGAAGACTCCGCGAGGATTCGCTGTACGATTATAAATTTGTCAGCCTGTCCCATAATACGGTAAGAGGCGCCGCCGGCGGAGCGGTGCTGATCGCCGAGCTGCTCAAAGCCGAAGGCTATATCCAGCCGAAATAATTCCTTATAATGATTTGGCGAACAACAGCCTGCCGGAGGATCTCCGGCAGGCTGTTGGCGTATGAACCTGACATATTGTACATGAAATGGTAAGATAGATGATGGCAGGACGAAAACTAAATACCGGGTGGAGTGATAGAGTGGCAAAAAGTAAAGGCGGCGGCACAGGCAGAGGCACAGGGAGCAAAGGCTGGACCCGCTGGAACAAAACGGCTAAGCCTGTGAAGGCGGTCAAAGGAAGAACTGCCGGGGGAACTGGCGGCAAAAGCGCGTCCGCGGCAAAGGGCGGCAGTGCAAAACAAACCGGGAGCAGCAAGTAAAATAGCCGGTTGCTCATAAATCATCATTAAATAGCATCTGACTTGGACCTGTAGGGATAACACGCGCCGGTCAGATGTTGTCCATTAAGTAAGAGAGCGGAGCCAGACATGAGAATCAACAAATACATAAGCGGGAGCGGGCTTTATCCGCGCCGGGAGACCGACAGATTAATTGCTGCCGGGCGGATTACGATCAATGGGCAGCCTTGTGACAAAGGTGCGCAAGTGGAGCCGGGCGACCTTGTAGCTGTCGACGGAGAGCCGGTCACAACGGTCACCAAGAAGCTGGTTTACCTGGCACTTAACAAGCCTGCAGGCATTACCTGCACATCCTCCCGTGAGGTAGAAGGGAATATCATTGATTTTGTGGGATACCCGTCCCGGATATTTGCGGTGGGCAGGCTCGATAAATATTCGGAAGGCTTAATCCTTCTTACCAATGACGGCTCCATCGTAAACCGGATGATGCGTGCAGAGAACGGGCATGAGAAGGAATATTCGGTTGCTGTAGACAAACCCGTGACCGATGAGTTTTTGCACAGAATGGCTGCTGGCATGGATATCCTGGGCACCCGGACTCTGCCATGCGAGACAGGCAGAATCAGCGATAATGAATTTCGGATTGTGCTCAAGCAAGGGTTGAATCTGCAAATCCGCCGCATGTGCAAGGAGCTGGGTTACCGGGTGCTCCGGCTGGAGCGGATCAGGATTATGAATATTGTACTCAGCGGGCTGGAGAGAGGGCAGTGGAGGCATCTGGAGCAGACCGAACTGGCGGAACTTTTTGCAAAGCTAAGCCATTCTGAGGATTTGTAGAAATAGAGAATGTTGGAGGAGGACTACGCTCATGCGGATTGTCAGTATTTTGATCATCTTATTGGTTCTTGCCGGTTGTTCATCAAATGGGGGTACAGGGGATTCCAGCAATAAAGACACGAGCGAGGCTACTGCGGCTGCTGTATTGACATCACCATCGCCGCCGGCTTCACCGGCTGTAACGCCAATTCCCTCGCCGGAAGGTTCTGCTGCGGCATCATCCCGGATTGAGGATCAATATACAGGTTTTGTTCACAAAGACTCTATAGTGCTTAACAGTGACAACTACGAGATTTACTACTGGAACAGCGGTGAATTCAATTACACGCAGTTTGTGGTTGCCAAGAACGGTGAGATCCTTTTTGACAGTAAAAAGAAGGGATTGGTTTTTGAAGGAGGGTACAGCTTTGATGAGGCCAAGAAGGTTTGGGCAGAAGCGCTCCTGCAAAATGACCGGCCGACGCTGCTGTTCAGCCTGGCGGACAACCGGCCGGAATCGGCGTATATTGTTCTTGAGGAAATAAACGGTGCGCTGCAGGTTACTGTACACGATAATGTTCTCCTGAAATATGAGGATGCCGATCAGGACGGCAAGCTGGAGCTGTTAGCCAGCCCTTATTCCGGCCAGATGCCGCTGGGTCCTGCTTTGTTTGCGGTTTATGAACTCAAGGATAACCAATATGTCCCGAACACTGCCGGAACATTGCAATATTATAAAGACCAGCTGCCGCTGAAGGAACAGGAATATAAGTCAGCTCCCACAGAAAATAATTTTGAGGCATTGATCGATGTTTATCTGCTCCTGGACCGGCTGGATGAAGCTAAGGCGAAATTCCCCGAGTTCTATAAGTGGGCGGGACAAACGGCCGGAGACGGCGGCTTTGTGGACACCTACAGCCAGCTAATCCAAAATGGTTCATACGAACCGGTTAACGGATGGATGGATAAACTCAAACCCCTGGAACATGGCCTCGCCCAAATGCCAAAGTAAAAGAAAATCCGTATTGTGCCGCTCCCTGCATTGGCGCAATACGGATTTTTTTCAGGAAATGAATATTTTATCAATTAGCTGTTGCAATAAAGCCGGTGAGCAAGCACAAGTTGGAATAAGGAAACTTATTTCTCCACAAAATCAAGAATCTTGAGAATTAAGTGGAAAGGAAACTTAATTGGGCCAAATTACTTCGACGCAGGCGTTATAAGCTGAATTAGTGCAACTTTTTCCACCTAAACTACCGGTGCACAGGGTGCTCGATGAAATTAGTGTACCTTTTTCCACTTGAAAATGTAGATAGGGAAATAAACCGAACGGTTTAGCCTTCCTTACTGCTAAGTCAGCACCTTGGGCTCGTACTGCTTATCGTATAAATCCCGGTATACTCCGTGCTGCTCCAGGAGCGACTGATGCGTCCCTTCCTCGACAATGGTCCCGGCCTGCACGACGAGAATCTGATCCGCCGCCATGATGGTGGAGAGCCGATGGGCGATCACGATGCTGGTCTTCCCCTGCAGCAGGGAATGCATAGCTTGCTGGATATAATATTCCGAGGCGGTATCGAGGGAAGAGGTCGCTTCATCCATAATGATGACCGGCGGATTCTTCAGCAGCACACGGGCGATGGAGATCCGCTGCTTCTCGCCTCCGGACAGCTTGACGCCCCGGTTGCCCACCACGGTATCGTACCCTTCAGGCAGACTCATAATAAAATCATGGATATATGCAGCCTGGCAGGCGGCAATAATCCGGGCTTCGCTGGCTCCGGGGTCTGCGTACAGCAGATTCTCCCGGATCGTCCCGTTGAACAGATACGTGTCCTGCGTCACCAGGCCGATCTGCGCACGAAGCGATTCCAGTGTAAAGTCCCGGATATTACTGTCTCCAATCGTGATGATACCTGAATCTGTTTCATAGAGGCGCGGGATGAGATTGGTAATAGTCGTTTTGCCTGCTCCGCTGGGGCCGACCAGTGCGGTGAGAGTGCCGGCAGCGGCGGTGAACGAGATTCCGTGCAGCGCTGTTTTATCCGGCTGATAGGCAAAAGAAACCCCGTGAAAGGCGATATCTCTGCCCGCAGCGCTGATGTGCCGGGCTTCCGGCTTGTCAACAATCAACGGCTTCATGTCAAAATAGTCAAAGATCCGTTCAAACAGCGCGGCGGAGCGCTTAATATCCACATAGAGATTTGTCATCTGCAGCACAGGTCCGTAAAGTCTGCCCAGCAGAGCGACAAATGCTACGATAGCCCCTATAGAAAGCTCTCCCCGGATGAACAGATACCCGCCATACAAGTAGATCAGAAGCGGACCGATGCTGGTAAACGTGGACAGAACCATCATGAACCAGCGGCCGGCCATGGATTGCCGGATTTGCAGGCTGGTGGCCTCCGAGTTGACCGTTTGGAATTTGGTGTACTCTGCAGATTCTTTAGTGAACAGCTTCATTAACAGATATCCGCTGATGCTGAGAGTTTCCTGGATGATCTGATTCTGTTCGGAGATTTTTTCCTGGGTCTGCTTAGCCAGCTTCCAGCTGATATTGCCCATTTTGCGGGTAGGGACAACGAACAAAGGGATCACAAGAATTCCGAGCAGGGCCAGCTTCCAGTTCATAATGAACAGCGTTACAGTAGTGGAGACGAGAATGAACAGATTGCTGGCAAAATTGACCACCGTGTTGCTGAATACGCCCTGGACACCTGAAATATCGCTGGTCATCCGCGTGATCACTTCTCCCTGCTGGACCCCGGAGTAGAACTGCAGCGGCATCTTTTGCAGATGGCGGTACATTTGGTTTTTCATATCATAGACAATATGCAGTGAGATGAAAGAATTCAAATAATTCTGCAGCACACCTAACAGGCCGGAAATGACCGTCGTCCCCAGTGATGCAAGAACAAGCAGAACGAGGAGCCGCATATTTTTATCCGGCAGCGCCTGGTCAATAATCTGCTGAATGAACAAGGGGGGCAGAAGGCCAAGGACTGCAGTCATAATCAGCACCGCCATCACGAGCAGGGTCTGCTTCCAATAGGGGATGAAATATCCCGCTATGCGCAGCAATAGCGCTTTGCTCAGATTAGCTTTTTTGTTGTCGTCGTCGAATTTCATGCGACCTCGGGACATCCTATCACCAGCTTCTATAGATTTAGGGGTTCAGATGCAGCAGCAGCAGCTTGTTCATGTGGATCAGCTGGTTCAGCTCCTGCGCCGAAAATTGCTCCAGGGCTTCGCCCAGCACCTTATGGGACCAAGCTTCCTCGTTATACCGCAGGCATAACGCCTCGCCTTCATCCGTGAGATACAGTCTTGTCTCCCTGCGGTCCAGCTCGGAAACTGCGCGGGTAACCAGCCCCTTAAGCGCGAGGGCGTCGATTTGCAGACTGACCCGGCTTTTGTTGTACACAAGACGTTCCGTAACCTCTTTTTGGGTCTGGCCCGGATGCTGCCTCAGGAAATTCAGAATGCCGATCTGATGAACAGTCAGCCCAAGGTTGGCCGCACTTTGATGGGCGAGCCGCTTTAGCTGGCGGGCTACCGCAAAAAACGATTGATACACTTCTATGGTGTGTTCCCGATCCGCCATGCTGCACCTTCCTTTACTAAAAAAAGTTACCGCTGTAAACTGTTTATAAAGTAAACTAATCAGGCTGCAATGTCAAGGCTGTATCTGACGGAAAGTACTATAATACCGTTGTGATGGGCAGATGGCGCTGAGGGGATTTGGATGTTAGAAAAAAAGCACAGCGCCGTACCGTAAGCGGCAGCTGTGCTTTTTTGTTATGGGAACCCGACTTCGCTGCTACTGCTGAATTACCCGCAGAAAATTCCGGGCAGCTTCCCTAATGTCGGCGGCTCCGGCGATTGCGGAGATCACAGAGATTCCGTCAGCACCCGCCTGGATTACTGGCCGCGCATTGTCCACCGTGATTCCGCCGATGCCAACGAGTGGAATGGTAAGTCCGCTGCGGCGCAGCTCCTCAATCACTCCTGTTCCTTGAACTGCTTCAGCATCGTCCTTGGAGGAAGTAGGATACACCGGCCCGACTCCCAAGTAGTCCGCCCCGTCGGCAATGGCCTGCTGTGCTTCCTTCAGGTTATGGGCGGAGACACCGATGATTTTGTGCGCTCCCATCCGCTCCCGGAGGGAACGTGCCGGGGCATCATTCTGTCCCATATGCACACCGTCTGCATCCAGGGCAACGGCCAGTTCGATGTCATCGTTTACGATAAAAGGTATCTTGCGCTCCCGGCACTTCTGCTGGAGCTGCTGGGCAAGCTCAACATATGCCTGCCCGGAGAATGCTGCGCTGCCTTTTTCACGGTACTGGAACAAAGTGATCCCGCCGTCCATCGCTTCAGCGAGTGTCTCCAGTGGAGTTCTCTTGCAGTTCACACTGCCCATGATGAAGTACAGCTTTAGCAGTCTGCGCACATGCTCGCTATCCATACGCTGCATTAGCGCTGCCCCCTTAGTCTGTTCTGATAGGCAAAGTGATTCGTCGGACCGTGTCCGGCACCTATATTGAGTCCGTCTTCAATAGCTGCCTGGATAAAAGCCTTGGCGGTATGAACCGCCTGCGGAACTAAATGGCCTAGTGCCAATCCGGCCGCGAGAGCTGCGGAAAAGGTGCAGCCGGTTCCATGCGTGTGCCTGGTAGCAATCCGGGGACTCTGTAAATAAATGAACTGTTCACCATCATATAGAAGGTCAGTCACCTGTGCTCCTTCCTCATCGTGACCGCCCTTGAGGATCACATACCGCGGTCCCATGGCGTGGACAAGCCTGGCTGCGGCTTCCCGGTCAGCCATGCCGGAGATCTTCATCCCGGTCAGAATTTCTGCTTCAGGGATATTGGGAGTGATAACTAAGGATAACGGCAGCAGATGGGCAATCAAAGCCTGAACGGCTTCCTGCTGAAGCAGGGGAGAACCTCCTTTGGCAACCATGACCGGATCGACTACCAGCTTAGTCCAGCCATATTGCCGGAATTTTTGGGCAACGGTGCGGATGAGCCCGCTGCTGAACAGCATGCCGGTTTTAACGGCATCGGGTGTAAGATCCGCCCCGATGGAATCGAGCTGTGCGGCAACGGCTTCCGCTTCCAGCGGATACACGCCTTGGACCCCCAGGGTGTTCTGGGCGGTCACTGCGGTGAGCGCAGACATGCCATATACACCCAGCTCCTGAAAGGTTTTGAGATCCGCCTGGATACCGGCGCCGCCTCCGCTGTCAGAGCCGGCGACCGTCAAAGCCTTAATAACTTTAGTTCTATTTGAGTCTGTCATCGCGAAGTCTCCTTTGGTGAAGCTGTGGTGATTAATGTTCCAGCCGCTGAATACGGGAGCGTGCAGCATATACTTCTGGAGTAACAAGGGCTAATTGATTCAGGAATTCAACCTGGAAGCTGCCCGGCCCCTGCATGCGGCTCCGTTCTTCGGCGATTTCCGCAGCTACACCATAGAAGGAGAGAGCTTCGGCAGCAGCTTCCAGCCAGGCCCCTTCGCTGGCTGCGAGGAACGCGCCCACGACTGCACTGAGCAGGCAGCCGGTGCCGGTAACCTTTGTCAGAACCGGATGGCCGTTGCTGACCACATAGGTGGTGCTGCCATCCGTGATAACATCTTCCTTGCCGGTGACAATCACCACGCACTTCAGCTTCAGCGCGGCTTGTACAGCCAAAGCGGCCACATCGCCGTCACCGGCTCCGGCATCCACGCCTTTGATGCTCCAGCTCTCGCCGACGACATGGGCCACTTCCGCGACATTGCCGCGCAGCGCGGTAATCTGCATATGGTTGACCAGCTTATGGGTAACGTCGGTGCGGTAAGCAGTGGCTCCTGCACCCACGGGGTCAAGCACGACCGGCACGTTATGGCGGTTCGCAGCCTTGCCTGCCAGCAGCATGGATTCAATGGCATAATCATTCAATGTGCCGATGTTCAGCACAACCGCGCCCGACATGGCGGCGATATCCGCGACTTCTTCATGCGCGTCAGCCATAAAAGGTGAAGCCCCCAGCGCCAGCAGCCCGTTGGCGCTGAAATTCGCGACTACAATATTAGTAATGTTGTGCACCAGCGGATTGCTGGCCCGCACTTTGGATAAGAAAGACATGAAGATTCCTCCTAAAAGTTATGTGATTGCAGACTTCTTCGATTACACTTCGTATAAAGATGGCTTCGCAAGCATACGGCTTTTTTTGCCTAACTTTAAGCAATCAAATGTATAAAATGCAACACACTTCACAAATTAATAAAAGCCTCCTGCGCCTTGAAATCGCCATTCAGCAGTCCGTTCTCATTCAGCCAGGTCTTAACCTTCTCCCATGATGCAGGGTCCTGATAGCCAAACGGTTCATCGCCGGCATCCATCAGGGGAAGCAGCAGCTCAAGGCTTTTGGTTTCGATGTCTTTGTCCAGGGGAGCAGTAGCATCCTCATGAGCCATCAGAAGGTCCAGCGCCTCCTGCGGGTGCTCGGCAACAAATTGCTGTCCTTTGCGTGCCGCTGCTATGAACTTCCCGATGTATCCTTCAGAATTTTGCAAGCCCAGATCGCTTGCAACCAGAACCAGTTCGTAGTAGTCGGGAACGCCGTAATCCGTAGGGTCCAGCGAAATGACCGGATGCCCTTCCTTTTCCAGAATCAGCTGCTCATGGTTAATAAATCCGCCGATAATTCCGTCCACCCGTCCGGTCGAAAGGGCCGGAATCAGGTCAAAACCCACATCGGTCAGCTTCACTGCGGACGGATCGCCGCCATCGCTTTTGACCATTGTTTTCAGCATAGCTTCGTACAAGGGGATCGAAGAATATCCGGCATTTTTCCCTGCCAGCTCTTTCGGGCTTTTGATCCCGCTGTCCGCCGGTACCATCAGATGGTTCAGCGGATGCCGGACGATTGCGGCGACAGCCTTCACCGGGATCTGTTCTCCACGGGCCATCAGCACCTGCGGCTGGTAGCTTAAGGCCAGATCGGCTTTGCCGGCAGCTACCAGCTTCAGGGCATCATTGCTGTCTGCGGGCATCTGGATATCAACATCCAGGCCTTCCTCTTCGAAATAGCCCTTCTGCTGTGCAGCGTACAGGAAGGAGTGAACGGCGTTCGGATACCAGTCGAGCATAATCGTCAGCTTGTGGGGCTGCTGGGCGTGATCTGCTGAAGCGGAGCTGGCTGGAGCAGCATTGCTGCCGCCTCCACAGCCGCTTACAGCAAGGGTAAGGCATAGAAGCAGCGATAGGGAGAGCAAGGAGAGCTTCGTTTTACTAACAGAATGTCCTGAGGGAAAGATGTTCATCGGTGAATGCCTCTTTTCTGCAATATAATGTTTTCGAGCAGCTTAATACTTAAGAACAGAATGATACCGAGTGCGGATAAAAGAAATACAGCGGCGAACATCTCTGCACTTTGCAGATTGCCCGCCATCCGGCGGCTGAAATACCCGAGCCCCCGGCTGCCGCCCAGCCATTCCCCAATCGTTGCGCCAATCACACAGTAGACCATAGAGAGCTTGAGTCCCGAAAAGAGCGAGGGCAGTGCCGGAGGAATCTGGGTTTTCCGCAGAATCTGCCAGCGGTTCGCACCAAGTGTGAGCAGCAGCTCTTTGTACACCGCTCCGCTCTTGTGCAAACCGTCATAAGTGCCGATGACGACCGGAAAAAAAGCAGTCAGAAAGACCACCGCCACCTTGCTCCACAGCGTATAACCAAACCACATTATAAAAATGGGGGAGAGCGCGATCAGCGGAATCGTCTGGCTGATGACCAGTATAGGGTACAGCGCCTTCTCCAGCGGAGAGAACATATGCATTCCGGTACCCAGCAGCACACCGCAGCACACGGACAGCACAAACCCCAGCAGCACCTCCTGCAGCGTAGCGGGCAAATGTTCTCTAAAGAGCAGCAGTCTCTGCTCCAACATTGCCGTCCATATGGCCGTAGGGGCCGGAAGAATGAAGGCAGGGACAAGCTTCAGCCGGGCGGCGCTTTCCCAGACGGCAAGAGTCAGCAGTACCAGCAGGGCAAAGGGGCCATATTCGTGCAAAAACTTTTTAAGATATGTACGTGTCATACAGCCTCCGCTCCAAATCCGCCCGTAAAGCAGCAAAATGCGGTTCATAGTTCATGCGGTAATGCCTGGGTCGCGGAAGATCCACCAGGAATTCCTGTACACCGCCGCCAGCACCGCCGGACATTAGATAGATCCGGTCACTGAGCAGGAGTGCCTCCTCCAGATCGTGGGTGATGAACAGCACAGTCTGTTCCAGACTGCCCCACAGCTCCAGCAGCCAGCGGTGGAGCCCGCGTTTGGTGATGGCATCCAGTGCTCCGAAGGGTTCATCCAAAAGCATAAGCTTATGGCCGGCAGCCAGCGTCCGCAGCATAGCGGTCCGCTGGCGCATTCCGCCGGACAGCTCGTGCGGATAACGCTGCTCTGTACCTTCCAGGCCAAAACGCTCCAGCATATTGCGGATATTCCTTACCGCTTCCGTTTTGCTGCCTGTTCTGTTCAGCTCCCAGGGCAGCAGGCAGTTGTCCAGCACAGTTCTCCAGGGAAGCAGCAGATCCTGCTGTGGCATATAGGCAATCCGGCCCAGGCGTAGGGATGGATCGGAGGATATCGTTCCGAGAACATTAAGGTCACCGCCGGTGTGCTGAAGCAATCCGGCGATGATTTTAAATAGTGTGCTTTTGCCGCAGCCGCTGGCACCAACCAGAGAAACGAATTCCCCTTGGCGCACATTCATTGACAGTCCGCTGAATACCGGAGCCTCTGGAGATGTGCTGAAAGAATAGGACAGGTTCGTCATTGAGATCATATTCGTATGTGCTAAGCCTCCTTTCATATGCACGGCAACACAATAAAGACCCATCCGTCTCCGAGTGGAGACAAATGGGTCTGAAAGGTTCAGGCAGTAGACGTATAGCGGCACCGCTGATCGTTTCTGTTCCACTTCCCTCCGCTGGTATGATCCAGATCAGGTTCCAAGGGTCCGAAGCTTCACGCTTCGTCTCAGTCGGCAGACTCCCCTAGTGAAATAGCAGGTCAATATTGAATTTGCAATTGCTAATTAATATAGCATATTCAGGCGTGTTGTCAAAGCATCTAACCTCAGGAAGGCCGGGTTCGCTGTTTGCATGATTCGGACTCAAGCGCGTTAAAACGGTTACATTATAATTCCGATGTTTATAATCGGAAAAGTTCTTGACTCCGCTGACATGACGGTGTTACTATTCAACTTGCCGGGACAGCCGGAATATACAGAGATGATGAGAGGGGTTAACTATTAATGAAAAAACTAAGTCTGACAATCCTGATGCTGCTTACGGTGGTACTGGTAGCGGCATGTGGCAATAATACCAAGAATGCAGCAGGAAATAATACAACAGCCGAGTCCTCCGCGGCTCCGACAGCAGAAGCTTCAGCTCCTGCGGAACAGAACAGTCTGGATGCGATCAAAGCAAGCGGCAAGCTCCGTATCGGAACCGAGGGTACCTATGCGCCGTTTACTTTCCATGATGCCTCAGGCAAACTTACCGGATTTGATGTGGAGATCGCTGAAGAGGTGGCCAAGCGGCTGGGAGTGAAAGCGGAATTTTTCGAAACCCAATGGGACGGGATTTTTGCCGGGATGGATGCCAAGCGCTTTGATGTTATTTTCAATGAAGTTTCGATTACGGATGAGCGTAAGGTGAAATATGATTTCTCCGATCCGTACATTGTCTCCAAGGCGGTATTGATCGTTGGCGAGAAGAATGAAGACATCAAGACTTTTGCGGATCTGAAAGGCAAGAAAGCCGGCCAGTCTCTTACCAGCAATCTGTCCGATATCGCCCGTGAGAACGGTGCGGAGCTTGTGGTCACCGACGGCTTCAACCAGGCGATTGACCTGTTGACCTCCGGCCGGATTGATGCAACTGTGAATGACGGACTGTCCTACCTGGATCTGAAGAAGCAGAAGCCGGATGTTAAAATTAAGGTTGTCGACGAAATCGCCGAGGGTTCCCAGAGCGCCGCTGTCTTCCTTAAGGGCAACGATGAGCTGGTAGCTGCAGTGAGTGAAGCATTGACAGCTATGAAAAGCGACGGCACGTACCTGAAGATTTCCGAGAAATATTTCGGTGCTGACGTTTCCAAATAATAACGGATGGACCAGGCGGCTGCGGCCGCCCGAAGTCCGAAGAAGGATGTCTGATCGCAATGGATGACCGTAAAATACAAATTTTCCTCGATTCCTTGCTGCCCCTGCTCAAAGCCGGGGTGGCTTTTACCATTCCGCTGGCAGTAGTCTCCTTTATTCTGGGCCTGCTGCTGGCTATTTTTACCGCACTTATCCGGCTCTCGCCTTGGACTTTGCCGAAGCTGATCGCCCGCTTCTACGTCTGGATTATCCGTGGAACGCCTTTGCTTGTACAGCTGTTTATTATTTTCTACGGCCTGCCGGCGGTGGGGATTATCCTTGATCCGTTTATTGCTGCGACCATCGGGTTCACGCTCAGTGTAGGAGCTTATTCCTCCGAGATTGTGCGGGCTGCAATTCTGTCCATACATAAAGGCCAGTGGGAAGCCGCATTCTCCGTAGGGATGACCCGGGCACAAGCGCTGCGGAGAGTCATTCTCCCCCAGGCAGCACGTGTTTCGGTTCCGCCTCTGTCGAACTCTTTTATCAGCCTGGTCAAAGACACCTCGCTTGCCGCGACTATCACTTATGTGGAAATTTTCAAAACAGCCCAACAGATTACGGCTACCTCCTATGAACCGCTGCTGCTCTATAGTGAAGCCGCTTTGTTCTACCTGCTGTTCTGTTCCGTGCTGTCGGTTCTGCAAAATTACCTGGAGAAGCGGCTTGACCGTTACTCGGCAAGATAAGGAGGAGTACCTGTGATTGAAATTCGTGACTTGCATAAATCCTTTGGTCCCCTCCAGGTGCTGAAGGGTGTCGATCTTACCGTGGAGCCCGGCAAGGTACTGGTTATTATCGGTCCTTCAGGCTCCGGAAAAACAACCCTGCTGCGCTGCTTCAATCTTCTGGAACAGCCTGACAGGGGGAGCCTGACACTGGGCGATATGAAGCTGGAATTCACAGCGGGAGGGAAAATTCCGCAGCGTTCTGTGCTGGCCCTGCGCCAGCGGACCGGGATGGTCTTCCAGTCGTACAACCTTTTCCCGCATATGACGGCTCTGGGCAACGTGATGGAGGGCCAGATTACCGTACAAAAACGCTCCAAGGAGGAGGCGCGCCAGCGGGCTATCGGGCTGCTGGCGAAGGTTGGCCTTGCGGACAAGGCGGATGCCTATCCGCATCAATTATCCGGCGGCCAGCAGCAACGCGTAGCCATAGCGCGGGCGATGGCCGTGGAGCCGGAAGTGCTGCTGTTTGACGAGCCCACCTCGGCGCTTGATCCAGAGCTGGTGGGTGAGGTGCTGAAGGTAATCAAGCAGCTTGCCTCGGAAGGCATGACGATGGTCATCGTCACCCATGAGATGAAATTCGCTGCGGATGTGGCGGATCAGATCATTTTGATGGATGGCGGTGTGATTCTGGAGCAGGGCAGACCGGAGCAGGTGCTGGAGCATACAACCAATCCGCGCGCGCTGCAGTTCCTGAACCGGATTAGCGGTGAGGAAATATAACTTTAATCTATAGAAACACCAAAAAGGCAGTCCGGGGGGAATTCCGGACTGCCTTTTTGAATTGCCAATCCGCCATTCCATACTCAGGGGAGGGAGTGTGGAATGACGAGCCTCGTCTAGCTCTGTGGCGCGGTATTTGTTTTGGAGTTCAGGTAATCCAGTGCGTTGTAGAGCATAACGGCCGCTTCGGCGCGGGTGATTTCTTTTTTCGGATTGAATTTGCCGTTAGCATCCAGTGTGTTGATGTTGTATTTCAGCGAGCGCTGGATGCTGCCCTGGAAAGAAGGCTCTAAGGTGTCAGCGTCGGCTATATCTGCAGGAACAATATTGATCATCGGCAGATTGCCAACCTTTTCAATGCCCTGGACCAGCAGGTTGGTGAATAATTCCTTGGTCATTGGCTTCGAGGGATCAATATCCGCAGCGATTTCGATCCCGTTGTAATGGGCGTTGACAAAAGCTTCCGCGTACCAGGCATTGTCTTTCACCTTGCTAAAGGTGCCGCTGGCGAGTGGAGCCTTGTTGAAGTCGATAGCCGCCAGGCTCAGTTGAAGGCCTCCGGCGATAAACTGGACTCCCTGAGCGGTTGTTACTTTGGAGCCGGGGAGGAACTGGGTGTCGGAGATGCCTTTGATCAAACCTTGCTCCTTCAGGGAATTAATTTTGTCTTTGCCGGTTACGTTGTTGATATCCTTGAAGCTGCTGTCTGCGGCAAAGATGGGACCGGCAAGTGAAAAAGTAAGAAGCGATACGCTGGTAATCGCTGCAAAAGCGCTCTTTTTGAAGTTCATAGTATTTCCACCTTTGTCTGTAGGATTCAGGCTGCTTAGCCTTGTTCAACACCTCAGACGGCTCAGAATATGGAAAGGTTGCAGGCAATTAAATTTTAGATCTAAGAAAGTTTAACCCTTACCTTGATTTTTGAAACAGCACTTTGCGGCACGGTTGCTAGCCCGATATGTTTTTTTGATGGTTTGTGCTGATTTTTGATGGGGAATGTTATAATGGTGTCAGGCTCTTTTCTTTGGTGGATATTTTTGTTATGCTTATATCGTAACGATTACTAATTATAACTCAGTTTGCGCTTCCGGAAAGGTGGGAGACTACAAGTGAACCCGATTGCTAATATCAGTCAGCAGTTTGCTGCGCATCATTATAAATTAACGCCACAGCGCGAGGCCATCGTCAGAGTTCTGCTTGATAATGAGAAGGATCATTTAAGTGTGGAAGAGGTCTACATGCTGGTGAAGAACAGCTATCCGCATCTTGGGCTTGCAACGGTATACCGTACCCTGGAGCTGCTGTGTGAGCTTCATATTGTAGAGAAGATGATTTTTGGGGATGGCGTGGCCCGCTATGATTTGCGGGGGGATGATCATGCCCATATGCACCATCACCTGATATGCAATGTATGCGGCAGGCTGGAGGAAATCAAGGACGATTGGCTCCTTGAGCTGGAGCTGCGGCTGGAACGTGAATACGGCTTCAACGTCACCGATCACCGGCTGGATTTCAAAGGCACCTACAATTCATGCAAACGGAGCGGCTGCAAAGGGGAAAAGTCATGCCAGGCTGTCTCCTAGAGCAACTGAAGGTTTGACGCCGGCGGATGAAAGCGGAGAATGTAGACAGCAGCATGTACACACCACAAAACGGCATTTCAAGAGCAGCATACTATGCTCTGGAATGCCGTTTTTATTAGGTCTAGGGTCTGGAAGGCACAAAAGATTTGATCCATGTTCCGAAGCTGCCCGGATTGCGGGATTGCACCAGCACTACGCCTTCGCCGCGGAACCGGCAGACCAGCGCTTCGCCGCTCGTCAAGCTGTTCAGCCAGCCGGAGGCGGCTTTTTCCACCTTGTAGTCCATATAATCCGGCCAGGCCACCAGATGCCCGTTATCGATGATCATTTCTTCGCCCGGCTCCAGATTGATGGCATGAATTGCCCCGAACGATGAGAGGAACACGGTGCCGCTGCCGCTGATTTCAATAATGAAAAATCCTTCCCCGGAGAACAGTCCCCGCGTCAGGTTTTGCATCTTCGTGTTGACCTGAATGCCGTGGGTTCCGGCGAGGAAGCCGTCCTTCTGCACATACAGCTTGTACGATCCGTCGAGCTCAATGGCCTGGATGTCACCGATGGCTCCGGGAGAGAGCAGCACTTCACTTTGTCCCCGCGTTGCCGTCAGCTCCTGGAAGAAAAATTTCTCGCCGCTGAGCATTCTGCCCAGCCCCCGCATCAGGCCGCCGTCCACGGTTCCCCGTAGCTCCACACCCGGTGACATGGCGACCATGGCCCCCATCTCTGCTTTAACACTTTCACCCGGATTCAAATGCACCTTAAGCATGGCAAAAGCACCTTCGTATAAAACGTCGTATTTCATTGATTTCCCTCCGCATCCATAAGTTACAGTTACAGTTACAGGCTCTCCCGGTATTCCACTGTTTTGCCCGCCAGCCGGGCGTATTCGATCTCCTAGGATGTGCAAAACACGATCACTCTCTGCATTGGCAGGTTGGTTCGAATTGTTGCTTGAACGGGTGGAGCCGCATAAGGTAATATTTCCCGGATGATCGCAATGTTCCATGGAACCTTCCTATTGAAAGGGATGCTTGTATCCATCAAGAATACTGTACCCGCAGCTGCTTGTGCAAGCGTACACCGTCAGGCGAGAAGATTATAGTCAACTTTACCGGGCCATTCACATGAGGTTATGTTAAAATTGAACTGTCAGCACGTTCAGAAAAGGGCATGCTGATCTAATTCACAAAAGAAGAGGAGTGTAGCCCCATGGCACGCACAAAAACACAAAAAACCCTGCTTAAGGCAGAACGCTCCGGCACCTGGTGCGCGGAACGAAACCGCAGACTCAATGATCATTACGGAGCCATTTCCCAGCATGTCCGGGTTACCCCGAGCAAGCAGCAAAAACTGAATAAGATCAAACACAAGGAGCGGATCTTCCAGGATGGCGCTCCTTTTGCATATCCGGGGGAGCGGGTGCCGGCTTTAAGGTAAAAATACCTTTGATTGGGCAGTGTAGGCGCAGAAGAGCGAAATCAAAGGTAAAAATACCTTTGATTGGTTAGTGTAGGCGCAGAAAAGCAAAATCAAAGGTAAAAATACCTTTGATTGGGCAGTCTAAGCGCAGAGGGTTATATTAAGGCAGCGAGGCCGTTTCTGCTTGCCGGCTGTACGCGCGGTACTGCTTGGGGGACATTCCGAACCGGCTCCGGAACAAGCGGTGAAAATAAGTGTAGTTGGCGAAGCCGCAGGTCTCGGAGACATGCTCCAGCGGCATTGGGCTGAAGGTAATCCGCTCCCGCGCCATATCCAGCCTGACGTCGTTGACATATTTGACAATGGTGGTGCCAAAAGCCTCCTTGAACAGATGAACCGCCCGGGAGACACTGATATCCACATGCCCGGCCACATCCTCCAGACGGAACGGATACGCGGCATGCTCCTCTACATATTGCTTCATACGGTAAGCCAGATAGCCTTTGGGTGAAACTGCGGGCTGTTCAGACATCAGCCGGTCAATTTCCAGGCATAATATCTGCAGATAACAGGCTGAAATTTCCGGCGAGGAGTTGGCCAGGCGGCGCTGCTCCAGCACGATTTGCCGGAAGAGGCCAAGAAAATAGTCGCTCAGCGGCATAGGAAGTACCAGCGGCCGCTGCTTGCGCGTCCACCATTCCTCAATCCAGGGTCCTCCGCAAAAGATATGATAATCACCGCTTTCAATCCGCGGTTTGCCTACAGGATAGCTCTCTTTGTCGATACTAAGGTAATAGGGATCGCTCGGAGCGAACAGCATCAGGTCGCCGCTCTCCACTGTGGTCAGAACACCGTTGACCATGGTCCGGCTGCGGCCTTCGGTCTGCAGGCGCAGAAGATAATAATAGACACTGTCTCCGCCCGTCATATGAAACGGTTTGCGGTGGACAGAAAATCCGGCGGATAGTACATGGCAGGGTGCAGTTTGTGTCATAGATCCTCCAGGGCATCATAATGTGAATTTAAAATGATAAGCAGATTGTTCATGTTTTAATCATATTCTTCATTTTATTATATACGCTTTCATATTACTATGTACCTGAGCAAAAAACGTATAAATGAAGTAAAGGGGGCTTTATAACGGCTCTGGAAGCTACATAGGCAATCTCAGTGGAAGCAGAGGGATAAAAATACAGATATTGGACAGCCAGATACTTGCAGCCCTTTTGTTCATGTGAGGTACATCATGTGGGTCCTTCAGGGACGATATGAAGCGTAATTCGAAGTGTAACTAAATCCAGACCTACTAGGAGTGAGACGAACATGCTTAAGATCGGCTTGCAGCTGTATACGCTGAGAGAAGAACTGGAACAGGATTTCGAAGGGACGATCCGCAAGGTCGCGGAGCTTGGATATGCCGGCGTGGAGTTTTTTCACTATTTTGGCCGGACAGCAGAGCAAGTGAATGCGCTGCTGCAGGAAACAGGACTCATCGCGCTCGGCGCGCACCGTCCATATGATGCCATGCTGAATGACACGGAGCAGGAAATCAGCTTCAATCTGTCTATTGGCAACCGTAACCTGATCGTGCCTTACTTGACTGAAGAGCAGCGGAATTGGGAAGAGGTTGCCGCTAATCTGCGGAAGATCGGGGAGCAATGCAGCGCCCGCGGCGCCGTGCTTTCTTATCATAATCATGATTTTGAATTCAAAGAGCAATTTGGCGGACGTACCGCGTTTGACGGCATTTTCGAGGAAGTGCCTGCAGATCTGCTGCAAGTGGAAATGGATACCTGCTGGGTGTATTATGCGGGGTATGATCCGGTAGAGTATATTCACAAATACGCCGGGCGACTCCCGATTATCCATCTGAAGGATATGAGAAAACGGGAAGACGGCTCGGCTGAGACCGTTGTCCTGGGTGAAGGGGAAGTAAAGCTCGAAGCCATTCTGGAGGCGGCGGATGCAGCAGGAGCGGAGTGGGCTGTAGTGGAGCAGGATTTTTGCAGCCGTTCACCGCTTGAAAGTGTAGCAGACAGTATGAAATGGATTACAGCATATGCCAATCAAGGAGGAAAAGTTCATGTCTAACAAACTCAAAATTGCTATTATCGGTTGCGGTGGTATCGCAAACGGCAAACATATGCCAAGCCTGTCCCGTCAGAACAATGCGGAAATGGTCGCTTTTTGCGACATCATAGAGGAACGGGCACAGGAAGCGGCGAAAACTTATGGTACGGAGGATGCAGTCGTATACACAGATTTCCGTGAGATGCTGGCCGCTGGCGGATTCGATATTGTTCATGTATGTACACCTAACGACAGCCATTCCGTAATTTCAATAGCTGCACTGGAAGCCGGCAATCACGTAATGTGCGAGAAGCCAATGGCCAAAACAACGGCACAGGCTCAGGAAATGCTCGACGCTGCCCGCCGTACAGGCAAAAAACTCTCGATAGCTTACCAGAACCGTTACCGTTCGGACAGTGAATATCTGAAGGGGCTCTGCGAAAGTGGCGAGCTAGGTGATATCTATTACGGCAAGGCGATTGCGCTGCGCCGCCGTGCAGTTCCGACATGGGGGGTATTTCTGGATGAAGAGAAACAGGGCGGCGGCCCGCTGATTGATATCGGGACACACGCGCTTGATCTTACGCTGTGGCTGATGGACAACTATAAACCGCGTATGGTTGTCGGTTCCACATTCCACAAGCTGGGACAAAAGAAAAACGCAGCAAATGCCTTCGGTCCATGGGACCCGGAGCAATTCAAGGTGGAAGACTCTGCCTTTGGCTTCATTACGATGGAAAATGGGGCTACAATCTCCCTGGAATCCAGCTGGGCGCTGAATGTATCGGAGTTTCGTGAAGCCCAAACCCTCCTCGCCGGTACTGAGGGCGGTGCGGATATGAAGGACGGATTGCGTCTGAACGGAGAACGTGCCGGCCGTCTGTACGAAACCAAAGTAGATCTATCCTCCGGCGGCGTTGCCTTCTACAGCGGAGGGACGGAGAGTGAATCTGATCGTGAAGCCCGCCTTTGGCTGGAAGCCGTAAGCGAAGACAAGGAACCGGTCGTTAAGCCGGAGCAGGCATTAGTAGTTACACAAATTCTTGAAGCAATCTATGAATCCGCGCGCACGGGCCGTGCGGTGTACTTCGACGGAAGCTCAGACAAATAACAAGTGACAAAGTTATACAACTGAACTGGAGAACCTGATTCATCTTCAGTTCGGTTGTATAGATCTATCGAAACAGGAGTGGAGACCATGAGTTCACACAAGCATACGATCGTCATCGTTGGTTATGGCGGAATGGGAAGCTATCACACACATTTGATTGAGGAGAACGGCCGTCTGGAGGTGGCCGGAACATTCGACCTGCTGGAGGAACGGCGCAGTGCTTCCGAAGCAGCGGGGTATACAGCATATGCCAGCTATGAAGATGTTCTGGCAGATCCGAAGGTTGGGACCATACTGATTGCAACGCCTAACGATGTGCACAAGGAAATCGCTCTCGCTGCGTTCAGAGCAGGCAAGCATGTGATTTGCGAGAAGCCGGTCGCGATGTCCTCGGAAGAGTTCATTGAAATGACTCAGGCGGCCGAATCAGCGGGACGTGTGCTGATGGTCCATCAGAACCGGCGGTGGGATGAGGACTTCAGGGTTATCAAGGAAATGTACGACCACGGGACGATTGGTTCATTGTTCCAGCTTGAATCCCGTGTCCACGGGGCCAATGGCATACCCGGCGACTGGCGCCATGTGAAAGCGCAGGGCGGCGGCATGCTGCTGGATTGGGGCGTTCATCTTCTGGATCAGCTGCTGTTCATGATTGACAGCAAGGTGGCCAGTGTGAGCAGCAATTTAAGCTTCATTCTGGGGAATGAAGTGGACGACGGCTTCGAGGCCATCCTGCAGTTTGAGAATGGCGTCAAAGCTATCGTTGAAGTAGGTACGACGAATTTCATTACCCTGCCTAGATGGTATGTCAAGGGGACGGAAGGCACAGGAGTTATTGAGGATTGGTCTTTAACGGGACGGATCGTCACCCGCAACCAGGAAAGCGAAAAGCTGGAGCCTACTCCAATCCGTGCCGGTGTGGGTCTGACCAAAACCATGGCGCCTCCGTCAGAGGGAGCAACGATAACTGAAGCTTTGCCGCCAGCGGCAGAGCTGGCCTCCAGCTTCTATACCAATTTTGCCGATGTCATTGAAGGTACGGCTGAGCCCATTGTCAAAAATCCCGAGGTGCTGCGCGTGCTGAAGCTGATCGAAGCGATATTTGCGGCAGCGGAAACCAATCAGACCATTAAGGATTTCGATTTGTATTGAAATGGACCCATTATCATGAACGAGAGGCGGCAGATCAATGAAACTTGGCGTATTTATGGTGCTTTTCGGCGGTCGCAAGCTGGAGGACGCGCTGGATTATGTAGCTTCCAAAGGACTAAAGGCAGTGGAGATCGGCACGGGGGGCAACCCCGGCAACAGCCATTGCGATCCTAAGCTGCTGCTGGAGAATGAGGCAGCACTGAAGGAGTTCAAGCACGCTGTAGAGTCACGCGGGTTGATGATCAGTGCCCTGAGCTGCCACGGCAATGCGCTGCACCCGCAGAAAGAGCTTGCCCGCAAGGATCACGAGGATTTTGTAAACTCGGTAAAATTGGCGCAGAAGCTTGGTGTTCCGGTAGTTAACACATTCTCCGGCTGCCCTGGCGACCATGAAGATGCCAAATACCCGAACTGGCCGGTAGCTCCCTGGCCTAACGACTACCAGGAAATTCTGGCATGGCAATGGGAGAACAAAGTGATTCCATACTGGACGGAGTGGGGCGCATTCGCAGCACAGCATGACGTGAAGATTGGCCTTGAGCTGCATGGAGGCTTCTCGGTGCATACACCGGCTACTCTGCTCCGCCTGAGAGAGGCTGCAGGTGAGGTGATCGGTGCAAATCTGGACCCGAGCCATATGTGGTGGCAGGGGATTGATCCGGTGCAGGCGATTCATATCCTTGGACGCCAAGGCGCAATTCATCACTTCCACGCCAAGGATACGGTGATTGATCCGGTAAATGTGAATATGTACGGATTGACCGACATGCAGTCCTACACCAATATGCTGGACCGTGCCTGGCAGTTCCGTTCGGTAGGCTACGGCCATGAGGTGAAGGTGTGGGCAGATATTATCAGCGCCCTGCGGCTTGTCGGTTATGACTATGTGGTCAGCATTGAGCATGAGGACGGGCTGATGTCAATCGAAGAAGGATTCTCCAAAGCAGTGAATAATCTTCGCCAGGTGCTGATTGAAGAACCGCTCGCCGATATGTGGTGGGTTTAGAGCCAATGGAGAGCTTCACTAAGGTCAAATTGGATGATCAGCAGCTTAGAGCCTTAGCAGCAAGTACATTTGGAACAGACACAGCCATTATCAGCAGCAAGGAGCTGACGGGCGGTTTTTTTAATTCAGCTTATGATCTTGAACTATCAGACGGCAGATCTGTAATATTGAAGATTGCGCCCGCAGCAGAGACGGAGACGCTGAGCTACGAAAAAGACATTATGCGCGCCGAGGTAGAGGCACTGCGCCTGGTTCTCGCTGCGGGCACTGTGCCCGTTCCGGCGGTTTACGGCTTTGATGAGAGTCTGGAATTGATTCCAAGCCCGTATTTTTTCATGGAAAAGGTTGAAGGATATCCTTACATTGAAGTTAAAGATAATCTCCCGGACGAAGTGAAAATCTCCATTGAACGGGAACTGGGACGTTACCAGCGCCTGATCAACGGGATTAAGGGAGAGCGCTTTGGTCTTTTTGGACAGCCGCCGGATACCGCTGGTAGAACATGGCGCGAGACCTTCACCGCGATGATTCATAATGTGCTGGATGATGGACAAAGACTGGGGGCAGTACTGCCGGCTTCTTATGACGAGATCAAGCAGGGCCTTGAGAAATATTTTCCGGCTCTCGACGAAGTGACCGAACCGCGTCTGATTCATTGGGATCTGTGGAACGGAAATATTTTTGTCAAGGATGGTGTGATCGTTTCAATCATTGACTGGGAACGTGCGCTGTGGGGGGATGTGCTGATGGAGTACTACTTCCGGCACTTTGAGAATTCTCCGGCGTTCTTTGAGGGATACGGGGCCACGTTTGACAGTCCGAATGAGCGGCTTCGCATCAAACTGTATGACTTGTATCTTGACCTGATTCTGGTTATTGAGTGCTACTCCCGGCAATACAAAGATGAGAATCATGTACGCTGGGCCTTTGAGAACCTGCAGGAGACATTGAAGGAGTTTGTGGGCAACGATAACATAAATTATAATGATTAGAGTCGAAGGCCGGTTCTCCGTGGAGACGCCGGTCTTCTTGCCTGTACTTTGCAGCAGTGAATCTGCCGTTTAGCAGGCTGCAATGGTGAAAGGAGACGTGGTGCAACGGTGATCCACTGGTTGAATCTGCATATCGATCAAGTTAGCTTATTATGGCTGCTGCCCATTTTGTTCATGTTTCATGACTTCGAAGAAATCCTTACGGTAGAGTCCTGGGGGATCAAGTATGGCCCGAAAGTGAAGGCTGCTCTTCCTCCTGGAAAGTGGAACCCATATCGTTCTATGCTGCGTATGACAACCAGAAATTTTGCGGCAGACGTGCTGTTTGTGTATATTGTGGTGGTTGCGGCCACCTGTACCGCAGTCTTTTTTTCTTTTTACTGGCTGTATCTGGCTGTGCTAGCCGTTTTTTTGCTGCATGTGTTTACGCATTTGGGACAAAGTATAATTTTGAAAATATACACACCAGGTGTGGTTACGGCGGTGCTGATCGCACTCCCTTACTCATCGTATGCTTTCTACCGTCTGCTAAAAGAAAATACTGTGAGCTGGGTGGATGTCTACTGGTCTCTGCTGATGATGGCCCTGCTGGCCCCACCGATCGTCTGGGGGTTGGTGAAGAGCAGGCAACGCCGTAAGCCGGAATGATAACGTTTGCTGCGGAAGCGCCAGCTTTCAGAAAATTCTTGACGTATGGATACAAAGATAGATAAAATAATACTTATTGCGTGTTTTTTTAAGTATTGAGAATTGTTATCGGAATTTGAAAAGAAATTGAGAGGGTGACAGGATGGAGCGCCTTTTAGAGGTAAAAGATCTGGCTATATCATTCAGAACACGCGGAGGCGAGGTTCAAGCGATCCGTGGTGTAAGCTTTCATGTCAATAAAGGAGAAACACTGGCCATCGTGGGCGAATCCGGTTCCGGTAAGAGCGTAACTTCGCAGGCCGTGATGAAGCTGGTTCCCCAGCCCATGGGTGAATATAAGCGCGGACAGATTCTGTTCGAAGGGCAGGATCTGATCGGTAAAAATGAGAAGCAAATGCAGAAGATCCGCGGGAAAGAGATCGGGATGATTTTCCAGGACCCGATGACCTCGCTGAATCCGATGATGAAGGTCGGCAAGCAAATTACTGAAGTGCTGTTCAAGCATGAAAAAATCTCCAAAGATGCGGCGTACAAACGTGCCATCGAGCTGCTCAATCTGGTGGGTATTCCTTCACCGGAGCGGCGCTTCCAGCAGTATCCGCATGAGTTCAGCGGCGGGATGCGCCAACGTGTGGTTATTGCCATGGCGCTGGCAGCCAACCCCAAGCTGCTGATTGCCGATGAGCCGACTACCGCGCTCGACGTGACCATTCAGGCGCAAATCCTGGATCTGATGAAGGATATTCAGAAGAAAATCGACACCGCGATTATCTTCATTACCCATGACCTTGGGGTTGTGGCCCGAATGGCAGACCGTGTAGCTGTTATGTACGCCGGCCAAATTGTTGAAATGGGAACAGCTGAAGAAATTTTCTATGATCCGAGACATCCGTATACCTGGGGTTTGCTGGCTTCAATGCCAAGTCTGGAGAGCAAAGGCTCTCTGCTGACTGCCATTCCGGGAACGCCGCCAGATCTGATCAAGCCGCCGAAGGGCGATGCTTTTGCACTCCGCAGTACTTATGCAATGCAAATCGATATGGAGAAAGAGCCTCCAATGTACAAGGTATCGGATACGCATATGGTGAAATCCTGGCTGATGCACCCGATGGCACCTGCAGTGGAGCCGCCGGAAGTGGTCAAAAAGAGACATCGTGTGCTGAGCAATGTATATTCTGAGCCAGTACTGGTGAACAACCCCAGCGAGTATTAATACGCTGCTGGTGCATAATAGAGGAATCAGCGTCAAGCCGTTTACTGGCTTGGCGCTTTTTTAATATTTTTTTCGGAAGAGGGTCCGAGGCTGATGGGCAGCTTCCAATTCATGAATACACTGGATGACCTGGAGGCCAGCGGTACAGTGTATGTCTCCCCAGGCCACAATTCAGCCTATTACGATGACAAGAGCGGACAATATTATCTAATTTTCCATACCCGTTTTCGGCAATTTCGGCGGCAGGGGTCTCCCTGTGGGGAAGTCATGCGGCTGTGGTGAAGAAATAAGCAAGAACAGGGAATAGCAGGGGAAAGTTTATTTAATTCAGGCAAAATCAGCTTTAAAGGGCAATCAAAAACGGGTACGCTGTCCAGTGGAGGACGGTGTACCTGTTTTGTTCAATATAAAACTGTATATGCTTGTGCTATAAAATTCTGTTATTCCTCTGTATACTTCCGCAGCACAATTACGGCATTATGGCCGCCAAAGCCAAAGGAATTGCTGATCCCGATGTTAACGTCAGCCTGGCGGGCGGTGTTCGGCACATAATCCAGGTCACAGACTTCATCCGGATTTTCCAGATTAATAGTAGGAGGGATGATGCCTTCCTGAATACTCTTAACCAAGGCAATGGCTTCCAAGCCCCCTGCTCCACCCAGGGCATGCCCGGTCATAGATTTATTGGCTGTTACGGGAATCCGGTAGGCCAGATCTCCGAACAGTTTTTTGATCGCCAGTGTCTCGGACCGGTCACCGACAAGCGTGCTCGTGGCATGGGCGCTGATCACATCCACTTCTCCCGGCGTGACTCCAGCCTCATTCAACGCCAGTTTCATCGCCTGATAGGCTCCGATTCCTTCCGGATGGGTAGCTACCATGTGATAGGCATCCGAGCTTGCGCCATAGCCGATTACCTCTCCATAAATTACGGCATTCCGCCGCAATGCATGGGACAAGGCCTCCAGAATAACTATGCCGCTGCCTTCCCCCATAACAAACCCGTCACGGTTCATATCAAAAGGGCGGCTTGCTTTGTGCGGCTCATCATTAAGCGTGGACAGTGCTGTTGCATTTCCGAAGCTGGCCAGCGATATTTCGTTAATGGCCGCTTCAGCCCCTCCGGCTATCACCACATCGGCACCGCCGTAGCGGATCAGCCGGAATGCTTCACCTATGGCTGTATTGCCAATGGAACAGGCAGTCACTGGTGAGAGCGTAGGGCCGAGCGCTCCCAGCTTGATGCTGATCATCGCTGCTGCCATATTGGAGATGAGCATCGGGATCAGCGTGGGACTGACCCTTTCCGGCCCGCGGGAACGCAGCACATCGCCTTGCTCCATCAAGGTCTGAATCCCTCCGACCCCGGAGCCTACATACACGCCCAGACGCTCGCGGTCGACCTTATCCAACTGGAGCCCCGATTGGGCCCATGCATCTTCTGCAGCGGCTAATGCAAACTGGCTGAACCGGTCCATCCGCCGGGCCTCCTTGCGGCCGAACCGGCCCTCAGGATCGAAATCCTGTACAGTTCCGGCGATTTTGGTCTTGAAATGTGCCGTATCAAATGAGGTAATGGGAGAAATCCCCGATTCACCTGCAGCCAAACGGTTCCAGAATTGATCTACTGTATTGCCAAGCGGCGAGGTCAAGCCCATACCGGTAATCACAACCCGTTCCATAATAATCCTCCTTAAATATACATGAAGCCAGCCTACCTGACTCCTATTGCGGTTTGGTTTACATGTTTATTTTTCCACTTTATTTATCCTATTACAAGTTGTCGTTTATCATAGTATAATTACTACTATTCTAAACATCGGAGCAGAAAGAGGCGTATAGATCATGTCTACCCAGACCAGGCTTCAGGCGTTATCGGATTTTCTAAAAGCCCGGCGTGCAGCGATATCACCGGCTGCTGCCGGATTGCCCCAGGGCACGCGCAGACGGACTCCCGGCTTGCGGAGGGAAGAGGTGGCCCAGCTGGCCGGAGTGAGCAATACCTGGTATACCTGGCTGGAGCAAGGCCGGGATATCAAGGTATCGCCATCTGTACTGGATTGTATTGCTGGCGCTTTGCAGCTGACCAAAGATGAGCGCAGCTATTTATTTGCCCTTGCGCTGGAGAACGGGTCCGGGGCGGCCCCTTATCCGCCGCAGGAGGAGCTCTCCGTAATCAACCCTTCCCTGCAGAAGATTCTCCACGAGCTGACCACCTGCCCGACCATTATCTCGGACCGCCGCTGCAACATTGTCGGTTGGAATGATGCGGCGGCGCATGTGTTTTTGGACTTTGCCAAGCTGCCGCCGGAGGAGCGGAATATGATCTCTCTATTGTTCGTGCGGAAGGAGTTCAAGCGCCTGGCCGTGAACTGGCAGGAGTTCGTCAGAGGGTTTCTATCCATATTCCGGGCGTATTACGGCCAATATGTGGAGGACCGCTGGTATGATGACTTCATCGCAGAGATGAAGGAGCGGCATCCGGAGTTCCACCCGCTGTGGGAGGAGAGCCGGGTCAGCTCGGCCCCGGATGTTGTCCTTGAATTCCGTCACGCCAAAGCAGGGAAAATGCTGTTCCATCTGACCTCGCTTCAGGTTCACGGCAGTACGGATCTGCGTTGCAGCATCTATACTCCGGCAGGGGATTCCAATACCGAAGCCAAGCTCAGGCAGCTGATGGAACAACAGGTTTAACGCCAATAAAAATTATTTATGAATTCATAAAAAACTATAAATATGCAATATTGGGTTTGACGTTTATACTCCTAATATGATGATAAATTTTTATGGAACCGGAAAAGGAGCATAACATAATGGCAAAAGTGACCGGATTAGAAGGCGTAGTTGCAGGGGAAACCGATATCGGTTTGGTAGATGGGGAAAGGGGGTATCTGGTATACCGCGGGTATTGGGCCAAAGAGCTTGCCGTGACACGTTGCTACGAAGAAGTCGCCTTTTTACTGTGGAACGGGTACTTGCCATCAGCGGAGGAGCTGGAGCAGTTGAAGAACGAGATGGCCGCCTCCCGTAAGCTGCCTGAGTATGTCCGGCGGATCATTGAACTGCTGCCCGCTACCGTTCCGATGATGCTTGTGCTGCAGAGTACGGTCGCCGCCCTGGGAGAACAGGGGAATGCTGCTTGGCCGCCGGCACAAGGGGAGGCGGTAAGACTTGCAGCTATCCTGCCGACTATTATTGCTTACAGATACCGTACGCTGAACGGCTTGACACCTCTGGAACCGTTGCCGGAACTAGGTCATGCCGCCAATTACTTATACATGCTGACCGGACAAAAACCAACGGAGGCCCATGTGAAGGCACTCAGTGCTTATCAGATATTGTGCATGGAGCATGGCATGAATGCTTCAACCTTCGCTGCCCGCGTGGTGCTGTCTACCGAATCGGATATGTATGCATCAGTCGCCGGAGCGATCGGCGCAATGAAAGGCCCGCTGCACGGAGGAGCGCCGTATGAGGTGATTTCCATGCTTGAAGCTATTGGAACCAAGGACCGGGCGGAGCCGTGGCTGCGCAATGCTCTGGAGAACGGAAATAAGCTCATGGGCTTCGGCCACCGGATCTACAAAACCAAAGACCCGCGTGCAGAAGCGCTTCAGATCGCAACGCAGGAAATGACCGGTACAGATCCTTCTTTTGATCTGGCACTGCATGTGGAGGCTGCGGCTATCCGTCTCCTTGAAGAATATAAGCCTGGACGCCGGCTGTTCACCAATGTGGAATTTTATGCCGCCGCTATTCTGAAGGCACTGGAGCTTTCGCCGGATATTTTCACACCTACATTCACTGCCGGCAGAATCGTCGGCTGGACCGCTCATATTATGGAGCAGGCCGCCAACAACCGGATTTTTCGTCCGCAATCGATCTACACGGGACCTATGCCCCAGAATGAATTCTAGGAATCTTTATATTTATTCATAAAAACATCCCCGTCCGGCATGCGGACGGGGATGCTTGAGCGGAGGAATGATAATGAGAGAGTATGAGGGGGATACTCTGGCGTTATCTTAGAAATCGGATGTTGCAATTTCAATAGTGCCGAAGACTGCACCGGCAGCTGTGCTCAGAAGAGCGGCAACCTGCAAAGCGTTAACGGTAATTGTGAGACTGTTCAATCCAGGAATAACATAAGTTACGGTTGGAGCATTGACCCGGTAAATAACAAGATTCACAGGGAATGCCGATGCATTGTTAACAGTTACAGACCCGTTAAGGATGCCATCCAGATTCTCGTAGTAGGATTTCCCTACAGAGGGTGCCAGGTTGAAGAATTGTTGCGGTAACAAGATAGACATGGTAACGACCTCCTTTTCATTTGATAGAATATTCTATTCGGCTACTCTATGATTGCTTTGACGAATGTCATAGGAGATTAGCACAATTTAATAGCATACAGGCAGGCATCCAGATGCTTGTAATATGTTACACTGGTAGTAATTCTGTGAATAGTAAGGAGAATCAAGATGACTAAGCTGGTGTCCTGGAATGTGAATGGGCTGAGAGCCTGCGTTAGCAAAGGCTTTATGAATTATTTCAAAGAGGCTGCGGCAGATATTTTCTGTGTGCAGGAGACTAAGCTTCAGGAGGGGCAGATTCTTCTGGATCTGGGAGAAGAGTATGAACAGTACTGGAACTATGCAGTGAAAAAAGGTTATTCGGGAACGGCGGTGTTCACCAGAATTAAGCCGCTCTCCGTAAGATACGGAATGGAAGAGGATTCGGAGCCAGAGGGACGGATGATTACCTTGGAATTCAGTGACTTTTATCTGGTCAATGTCTATACGCCGAATGCAAAACGCGATCTGACAAGACTGGAATATAGAATGGAATGGGAAGACCGCTTCCGCAGCTATCTGAAGGAACTGGACAAACGTAAGCCCGTGCTGGTATGCGGAGATTTGAATGTGGCCCATCAGGAGATCGATCTGAAGAATGCCAAGGCGAACCGTGGAAATTCAGGCTTCACAGATGAAGAGCGGGGGAAGATGACCGAACTCTTGGCGTCAGGCTTCATGGATACGTTCAGACACTTGCATCCCGATGAGGAAGGAGCTTACACCTGGTGGTCCTATATGCCCAAGATCAGGGAGCGGAACGTGGGCTGGCGCATCGACTACTTCCTGGCTTCATCGCGTCTTGCACCGCAGCTTAAGCTGGCGGGAATCGAGTGCAATGTAATGGGCAGCGATCATTGTCCGGTGGTTTTGCAGCTTGAGGATTAACGGAATAATCTGTATAAATGGATAAAAAAGAGGACCGTGCCCCCGTAAAACAGAGCATGGTCCTTTTTCAATTCCGCTGCTGTCCAGTCTCAAGCCAAGTGGCCAACGAATTCTGCTTCCAAATCGTCAGCGGACATGGATACATTAAATTGCTGTTTGACGGCAATGGAGGATTCGTGAACTTCAACTTCCAGGGTGAGACAAAAGGGAGTTTCCACGCATAACATTGTGATCTTAAGTTTGTTCTCCGCAGTCCAGGTGAAGCAGGACATGATCAGATTCTTTTTGTGATCCAATATGTTAGCCGAGCTTTCTGCCCATTCACCCCGGCCGAGCATGACTGTCTGTTCACCGTACATGCCTTGTAAGGTTAATACAGCTTTTTCAGCATCAAATGAAACCATAAAGGCTTCCAGCTTATGCGAATTTTCTCCCAGCCGGTATACTTTTCCGTTCAAAACTGCCTCAAGTGCTGAAGTCTTCTGCACAAGCTCGGGTTGTATGCTTAATTGTTCAAGGATCAGGGAAAGCTCTGCATGAGCAGCAGGATCACTCTCTATAACCTTCGCTTCCATGCTCATGGCAGGAAGGAGAATATTCCATACCCCGTTTATAATACTCTGCATGTCGCTGTTCCCGCTTGTTATGGCTACTACAGCATCCTGCTCCGGCATGACGATACAGAACTGGCCAAAAGCTCCGTCCCCACGGTACGCGTTATGGCGGCATCTCCAGAACTGGTAGCCATAACCCTGAGACCAGTCGCTGCTGACTGCACCCGGACTGCCGTCATTATTGCCGATTTGCTTGGAGGTTGCGGCGGCGATCCATTCTTTGGGCAGCAGCCGCTGGTTATTCCACACACCTTGCTGCAAATAGAGCTGTCCGAATGCTGCAATATCTTCGGTAGAGACACTTAATCCAAATCCGCCTTTATTGATTCCGCGAGGACAGGATTCCCAGGTGGGGTTGCGGATGCCCAGCGGCACAAACAAGCGGGGCTCAAGGTATTCGAGCAAAGTGAGACCGCTTACTTTTTGCAGAATAGCAGACAGCATGTACGTGGCACCGGTGTTGTAAAGGAAATGGGTCCCTGGAGCCTTTCCGACCGGAAGCTGCAGGAACGCTTTGACCCAGTTGCCGTCCTTGCTATCCACCATATATGGAGTGGTGTCCTCCGTATGGCCGGTTCCCATTATCAACAGGTGGCTAATATCCATTATTGCCAGATTGGGACTGATGACGGCTGGCGCATCTTCAGGAAAAAAGGACACCACCTTATCCTCTACCTTCAAAAGCCCCTCTGCCACCGCCAGCCCTATAGCTGTCGAGGTGAAGCTTTTGCTGAGTGAAAATAATGAATGCGGCAGCTCCGGCCGATAAGGCGACCACCAGCCTTCCGCTACGACAGCCCCATGACGCAGCAGCATGAAGCTGTGCAGACCCGATTGCTGTTCCTCCATGTGTTGGAGAAAAGCAGAGATTGCTGCTGACGTAATTCCTTGCGCTTCCGGCAGACTTCTTGGCAACGGTCTGGTGATTTGCACATTTTCCATAATCATTTCTCCCTTAAAAGATAAGAATAAGAACTGGAACTACTATATTATACCAGTGCAGGACATGGAAAAGGGAGCCTTCATGAGGCTCCCTTTCAGCTTATATGGAATTATCCGCAAGGTTCTCTGCTGATGGCTGCTGTTTATCGGGCCAGGTAATCCGGTTAAGTGTCTTGCTCCACTGTTCATACACCAGCAGCGGATTTCGCTTGAAGACGCGGATGATGAGGTGAATGAGGAACATGAAGTCCAGAAGCATTACCAGGCTGTACGGTATTCCTGTCCATGGACTGGGCAGGCTGGTCAGCGGGGAAGGTGTAGTCAGAAAGACATTTGCTCCGATGAGAACCCCGTACTGAAGAACATATCTTACAATTAGGCCCCATAAGCGGCTGCGGCCGTCCTGGCTGCTGATGCGGATGCGCACAACCCATTTGCCAAAGGTCCGCCCGCCCGTACAATAGGGCAGCAGAACAAAATACACAGCTGTCGTAATCCAGTAAGCCCCTTGCAGCTGCCAGGAATGAAGCGTCAGGAATGGTATCATCCAGATCGGCAGGTCCAGCATCCAGGCAATGCCTCTGCGTGTATATGTGACTCTTTTGGCAGAGTAATCCACCTTGGAATCAAGCTGATCGATATGCGGCAGCAGTGCGGATATCCAGAGTGCGATCCGGTAACCTAAAATTCCCCCAAGGGTGTTGGTGATTAAATCGTCGACATCGAAGATCCGGTAAGGATGATCAAAAAAGCCGTAGATTCCTGTAATCTGTGTCACCTCGAAGAGCAGGGAGAGCCCAAATGAGAGCAGGATGCACATCACCCACCGTGTCCGGAAATAATAGCCCAGGAACAAGCCGAACGGGACAGTCAGCACCACGTTGAACGCAGCCAGAAGGAAATCAGGCTGACGGAAAATACTGAAATAGGAAAGGAAATTCCCCGGATCGATATTGGAATTCCGTCTGATTTCCTGGATGAATTGCAGCGGGACATGCTGAATAATACTGCCGGCAGGCGCTGCATTGTGCCTTGAAGCTGGCATTGGAAGCATAATCAGATAGAAGGCGTTCAGCAAATAGAGCAGCAGCAGATACAGGACAACCGCCCGGACCTTGTTGATATAGCCATGCCGCCTGTACTGAACTACAAGGAAGGGAAGCGTGAACACCAGCGCCGCCACCGGAAAAGACATGAATGCATATGAGATTGGGAAAAGATAGGATTGAAACATGGTCCACCTGCCGTGAATGAGATAATTGTTGCAAATGTTGAGCTTCGGGTGATCCTTACTTCGCGCTGCAGACCCCTTCTGGGAGTTAGACGATGCATATACTCGTAATCACTGCAAAACAGCACAATTCTGATATTATAATGTTCATTGAAGAGAAGCGCAACTAATGAATTGGACCTATCCGGCATACATATGTCTGGAGAGGAGCGTGAAGCAGTATGGAAAAGAAGGTTCAGCAATATTACAAACTAAAAGCCAAGCAGAAGGAAATGGAAAAAGAGCTCAGCGAACTTCGGCAAGACATCCTGGCCTATTGCACGGAAAAAGGGGAGGCGGACAGTGAAATCGGCGGCTACAGGGTGAAGCTGATTACGCAAAACCGCAAAGAATACGATGACGAAAAACTGTTTCAGACATTAGCCGATCCGGAGGTCTGGCGGCTGCTCTCCAAAGCTGACCCGGCCAAGATCGCCAGCCTGGCCAAGCTGAACATTATCGATGAAGACAAAATCGCCCATACGTATGCACTTAAGACAGTTACTCTTCTGCAGGTGGATAAGAAGTAGGAAGGATCAGTGCTGAGCAGGTGTGTGCAATCATATACTTTTTTCATATTTATCTCACAGAATATCCGTATCCAGTTGTTATTCTAAAATCACTTCAAAGGAAGAGGTGGTTCAAGATGAATAACAAATGGACAAGAAAAGCAATCGCATTACTGGCTGTGATGAGTGTGGCGGGCGGCTCAGCCAGTGCATTCGCGGCATCGGCACCAGTCAAGTCAACGATGGCGGCTGCACCTGCTGCCAAAACTCTCACTGCTGCAAAAGCTGCTGTACCTGCCCTGAAGCACTCCGCACCTGCCGTTGCCGCCGGCACCCCGGCAAAGACAACAGCCAAACCAGCGGTTAAGACAACAGCCGCCGCTCCGGCTGTGAAATCCAAGAAGAATTGACGATGACGGCAATGGATTAAGTGAAGCGGAGCGGGAAGCGGTATTCCAGCGGTTTTACACCGGACCCAACGGAGTTACAGGCCTCGGCCTGGCGATTTGCCGGCAGATTGCCGCCAATTTGGATGGTGAATTAACCTATTCAAGCTCCCCGCTCGGCGGCACCCGGTTCAGTCTGATTAAGCATGCCGGACGGTTATCCGGTCCGGGAGGATAGAGAAGTTCCGGATTGGACTCGCAACCCCGTGAATTTTACGTTAAAATGGCAATGGATATACATCCCCGGCTGCTTCGGACAACGGGGATGTTTCGCATGGGGCAACAGCAATTATAGATACGGAGGAAATGAAGCGATGATGGATTTTGATGTGATGCTTGAGAAATATGCGGACCTGGTTGTCAGGGTCGGAGTGAATGTGCAGCCGGGCCAAGTGCTGATGATTCATGCGCCGCTGGAGACGGCAGAGCTTACGCGCCTGATTGTAGGCAAAGCCTATGACGCAGGAGCCAAATATGTGCTTGTGGATTGGGACGACGAAAAAGTCACAAGAATTCGCTATGAGAAGGCAGCGGAGGACTCTTTTGGATATTACCCGCAGTGGCATGCCGATATGCTGGAGGGCTTCGCAGAAGAGGGCGGGGCCATTTTACATATTAAGGTGCCTGATCCGGAACTGTTCCGGGGCATTGATTCCGCCAAGGTGTCCACTGCAGTAAAAGCTGCAGCCGTTGCCCGCAAGAAGTACCAGAACTATACCCGCAATAACAAAATCAGCTGGTCGCTGATCAAGGCACCGACAAAAGCCTGGGCGGATAAGGTTTTTGCCGATCTTCCGGAGGAGGAGCGGGTAGCTGCGATGTGGAAAGCTGTATTCCAGATGAACCGTGTAGGCAGTGGGGACCCCGTAGCCGCCTGGCGCGAACATATAGCCGACCTCAAGAAATCCCAGGACCGGATGAATGCCAAACGCTATAAAAGTCTGCACTACCGCGCTCCGGGAACAGATCTGCATGTGGAGCTTCCGGAAGGACATCTCTGGCGCGGCGGTGGCGGCGAGAATGCAAGCGGTGTGTATTTTGTAGCCAATATGCCGACAGAAGAAATCTATACGATGCCGCACCGCAAGGGAGTTAACGGTACTGTCAGCAGTACACTTCCGCTTAATTTGAACGGACGGCTTGTGGATGGCATTACAATTACGTTTACGGATGGCAAAGTCACGGCCTATGATGCTGAATCCGGGCGGGAGCATCTGACTTCGCTGCTGGAAACGGATGAAGGAGCCTCTTATCTGGGTGAAGTGGCGCTGGTGCCGCATGATTCTCCTATTTCACGTCTGAATACAGTATTTTATAACACCGGAATCGACGAAAATGCTTCCTGCCACTTTGCGCTCGGCAGCGCGTATCCTTCCAACATCGAAGGCGGAACGTCACTCAGCAGCGAAGAGCTGCTGGAACGGGGAGCCAATGTAAGCCTTACGCATGTTGACTTTATGGTCGGTTCCGCTGAGCTCGATATCGACGGCGAATTGGCCGATGGCACCATCGAGCCGGTCTTCCGCAAAGGGAACTGGGTGCTGTAGAGTAAATGTAATATTTTTTGTACGGGGCCAAGGCTGCAAAGTTCACCTGAGGGTGGGCTTTGCAGCCTTTTTTGGGGGATATGCTAGAATCGCATCTAATTCAGTTCAACAACAGTTTTATTACATCTCTGATGGTACCCGGCTAGCGGCTTGGCATCTTTCAAAGGAGTTGGTATTTAAAAATTTTATGTTTATTCATTCAGCATCATCTTTAAATTTTCGACTTCTCCTACATAAAAATCAACGGTCTTGCCTTCTGTAATCTGCCAATCTCTTTCCAAGCGTGCAATTATTTCCTGGAGCTTTTCAATGGCTTTATCATATTTTCCTTGAATTTCATATATATGATAAATTGCAATCAATGAATCTATATATTTTGGATTTGGTTGTAGTTCGTAACCTTTGGTGTAATATTCTATTGCTTCGTCATATCTGCAAAGTTTTGCCATGCAGTCTCCTCTTGAAGACCATGCAAGCCATTCGTGAGGATACAGTTGAGTCATCTGCTCCCAAAGAACCAATGCCTGGGGAAGGTTACTTTCTTCCTTGCATATCAGACCTCCATATAATTGATATAAATAACCTGGATGGATTTCGTTTAATCTTTCTAGAATTTCTCTTGCTTCAATACATCTGCCATCAGCAATTAAGTAGTTCATAAGCCATACATAACCACGCCAGTAATCCGGATGCTCCGGCACAAAATTTTTATAATAATCTATGAGCTTATGGTGATTTGAGTAGTTCCAGTCAAAAAAGACTCCATTCTCTGCATCCCGCAAAACGTTATGATTACTTTTTTTATCTGGAGCCAATAACAGTGCTTCCTTGGCATAATGGGATGCCAATTCACGGTGCTCATCTGAACGATGAATGTGTAACTGCGCCAGTAAGGTGATGCATTGTGACTTTTTTTGGTCATCATATAGTTTTTCTTTTAAAAATTGTTCAGCATAGTTAAAATCTTCTTCGGATATAAAATGTTCATTACTAATCATATTACCAATTCGCTCCAGATGAGTATCATCGGTTAATGCAAACAGCTCATCAATGGTAACACCCAAAATCACAGATAAATCAGGAAGAATTTGAATATCAGGCATTGTTACATTGTTTTCCCATTTGGATACTGCTTGGGATGACATATTCAGTTTTGCTGCAAGTTCTTCCTGAGTCTTTCCCTTTTGTAAACGTAGTGCTTTGATTTTTTTTCCTATCTCAATATTCATTTGGACAACCTCCAATTTTTATCATTTCGACTAGTCAATTGCATTATAACTTTTTGTATAAAACATCCTCAATGACCGCTTAGTTAAACGAATTAACTTACCAGTTACATTTGTAGTCTTAATGTGTGTACTTGAAACAAACATAAATTAGGTTTTGCAAAAACGGTTTGGCCCAGTTCCCCGTCTTAAACATATACAGAGAAGCAAGGAGGGGAATGAATGGTCAGTCCCAACGCTGAAATGAAAAAGCTCACCGGCGCTGTAACGCGGGAGGATGACTCCTTTTATGATGCGGTAATGGAGCACAGCGATCAGCTGTACCGCATCGCCTACAGTTATTTGCGGAACCGGAGTGATGCGCTGGAGGCGGTGCAGGAGACAACCTGCCGGGCCTGGATTAAGCGGGCTACGCTGAAGGACCCGCGGGCGTTCAAATCGTGGATAATCCGGATTCTGATCTATGTCTGCATCGACGAGCAAAGAAGGCGGAAAAGAACTGTCCCGACACCGGAGGAAGCGATGCGGGAACCCGTCATGCAGGACAGCAGCAGCAAGCTGGAAATGCTGTGGGCTGTGGAGCAGGTGAAGCCGAAGTACCGTCATGTGCTGCTGCTGAAATACTACAACGATATGACCCTGACAGAAATCGCGGACTTGCTCGGGAAGCCGGAAGGAACAATCAAAACCTGGCAGCATAAAGGACTGAAGCAGCTTAGAACGATTATGAAGAACCGGGGTGAATGGAATGATCAGTAGCAGCGAAGAGCATGCCTTGCAGGCCGATGCAGTGCGTATGCAGGCAGAGCCGGATAAGGATGTTAGCAATTCCGCCTTAAGGCTGGCAGTCCAAACGGGGATGGAGCGGGGGCAGCAGAGAATGAAAAAACGTGTATTCTCCAGAGGAATGGGACTAAGTGCCGCCGCAGCCGTGGTTGCCGCAGCAGTACTTTTTATCCTTCCTTATTTGCATTCCGCTCCGCAGCCTGTCAGCACCCGTCAGTCTGTGAACTGGGGTGAGCTTGAAGTGTTCAAAGGGAACGCCGTATCCAGTTTGGATGAGCCTACGCTAGATTCGGCAATTCGAAACGGGTACATTCAGATGGTGAATCAAAAGGCAGAAGCAAATGGATATGCGATTACATTAAATGCCATTACGGCAGACGAAAACAAGATTATGTTCTTATACACGGCAGCTACCGATGACAAGCAGGAGATTTACAGCATTAACAGTGCCAAAATGAAAGACCGTATGACTAACAGCTATCTGAACACGACGACTCAGACGGGAGGCAATGTGACGATCCCGGAACCGGAGAAAAACCATGTATATTACGGGCGCGGCGTTGTGGAGCTGGATCGAACGGAGCCTTTTCCGCAGCAGCTGGAGGCAGAATTCAGGATCGCTTCAGTGAATCCCGGCAAGCTGGCCGACCGGAGAACAGGGACAATCATGGCAGACATGCATTATTCTCCGGTTTTGAAGGTCCGCTTTGCGCTTGATCCCAAATTTCAGGAATACAAGACTCAGATCGAGAAGCCTAACCTGCCGTTCACCTTGAACGGGCATGAGGTGGTGCTCAGTCAGCTGGAAATGTCTCCACTCCTTATACGGGCAAGAGTAGCCTTGAAGAATCCGGGAGAGAACGATTGGAAAACCAGGGAAGGCATCATGGAGAATGCTCTTTTTCAGGGAATAACGTCGAAGGTTCAGGGGGAATCCGTACAGCTCAGTCCGGTTTCAGGCAATGGTACGGAGGACGGTTTTGAATATGTGTTCGCCAGCAATTGGCTGAATGATCCGGAGTCGCTTGTGCTAAAGATCAAAGAGCGTGAGTCCATTAACAAACCGGCTATTCAGCTTGAAATGTACAATAAAAAGTAAGGGCTGACGGCAGCCGCTCCGTCCAGACCGGGTTAATGCTCTGCCGCCAGAAATGGCGGCTGTTTATTTAATGTTTGCACTATCAAACCGGAATGACAGCTTATACCCGTCGAAGGTATCGCCGGCTTTTTCCTTATAGATTCCGTTTGTATAACCAGAAACTGTTTTGCGCCAGAATTTCTGGCCGATAACATTCTTGTCCGCCGGGTTGGTGAACAGTTCCCATACGCCTGCGAAACGTCCGAAGACCTGGATTGCGGCCTGCTGCGCATAACCTTGGCCCCTATAAGGCTGCAGCACAAAGAAATCATTCATAAAATAATCAACACCCTTGGCGCAGTGGGGCGGCGTAGCCACCAGGGCGAAGCCCGCAGGCTGACCGTCAGCCCGGATCAGAAACGGATACAGGCATCCCGGCTTCTCCCACCATATGTTCTGTATATCATATTGTTCAGCCAACGTCCGCACTTCAGGGCTGTCCTCAAAAATGCCATGCCCATTAAGAAGAGGCCCGCCGGCAAGCCCGTAATGCCCGGATAAGTCATGCAAATATAACGGATACATATTCTTGATGATATACGCATCTTCCAGTGTGGTGAGTGCTGTTTCAATGTTCATCTCATTCCAACTTTCTTTTTCTGTCTGAGATCAATATTACAACTTTATAGCTGCATGTATTGCTGCACAATAGAGAATTCCGGTATAAAAAGAGTTTGCTCTATCATTGATAGTGAAAAAGTCGTTGAACGCTTTAGCACCCCCGGACCTTTAGATGAAATGGAAGGGTTGATCGATATCAGCGTAATGGTCAATAAGAAGGGGAAAGAGAACGAAGAGGTCAGGGTTCGAATAACGGGATCTGTGTCCGTTTGACCGGAAGAATGGTCTAATGCACAGCAATAAGGGATCTCCCGTCCGCATCCCTTAGCGGGTGGAACGTGAAACGGTTTCAAAATAATACGCTGTGGAACCTGGACGAAGCCCGTACGCATTTCTGCGTGTACGAAATAAATTTTTTTGGCGGCCTACTTGAAATCGCTAACAACAAGTCATATAATAGGGCTATCGAAACGATTCGACAACAAATTTCACGAACATCCGATTATTTTTAGAAAAGTTATTCCTTTTCGAGGAAAATTGTAGAAAAAGTGGTTTCGGGTCTCCTAAATTGGGTAATTTAAGACTGTAGGCTCTGTAATCCATCCATAATTTCACAGCTGAACTCGAATTTTTTTTCGAAATTAATCGAAACGTTTCGATGTAAGGGCTTAATTCATAGTTTTTGAAATGATGCACACACTAAAACAGGGGTGAAAGAGAATGAAGAAAAAAACAGGTTTAGTGATTACTTCCGCATTATTGGGATTCTCGTTGGTTGCTGCAGGCTGCGGGAACTCCAAAAATGAATCAGCATCAAGCGACAACAAAACATTGAAGGTTTGGTTCATGGGTACTGCGGACACCGTGACACCGATTGCCAAGATGTATGAAGAAAAAAATCCCGGCATCAAAGTGGAAGTACAAGCAATTCCTTGGGATAATGCACATGACAAATTGCTGACCGCCGTAGCTTCCAAGAACGGTCCGGACGTAGTTCAAATGGGTACAACCTGGATTCCTGAATTTGCGGCTGCCGGTGCGCTGAAGGATATGGCACCTTATATCGATAAATACCCAAGCATGAAAGCGGAAAACTTTTTCGACGGTGCTGTTCAAACGACCAAATATCAAGACAAGACGGTAGCTATTCCTTTCTATGTTGAAACTCGGGCAATGTTCTACCGCACAGATTTGCTGGGTGACGTTGGCTATCCTGAAGGTCCTAAGACTTGGGATGAGCTGAAGGATGCGAGCAAGAAGCTGGTAGCCAAAGGCGGAGCCGGACATTATGCACTTCCAATCGAAGCGAAGGATTCGATCTACACCGCAATCTTTGCCTGGCAGAACGGAAGCGAACTGATTGACAGCAACCGTAAGCCGCAGTTCAATCAGCCGGCATATGTGGAAACTATTAATTTTCTGAAGAGCTTCTACGATGAAGGGCTGTCCCCTAAAGGTACGGACCTGGATACCGTTGCCGCATTTAAGGATGGCACCATGGGGATGTTCATCAGCGGTCCTTGGATGATTCAGACTGTAAAAGAAAAAGCGCCGGAAATTGACGGCAAATGGGCTGTAACCACATTGCCTGCGAAGAAAACCAACACCTCCTCTATTGGCGGTGCGGACCTGTCCATTTTCAACTACAGCAAGAATCCGGATGAAGCTGCAAAGTTCATTGCCTTCATGGCTGAACAGGATGCACAGCTGAAATTCTATGAAACCTCCAACTCCATGCCTGCACTTAAGGCAGCTTGGACTAACGATGCTCTGAAGGACCCAATGATCCAAGCTTTCGGGAAACAGCTTGAGAATAGCCGTCCTGCTCCAATGGTTACTGAATATGAAGAAATTGCAAAGGCTGCTATGGCTTCATTCGAACAGATCACGGTGGGCGGTGCCGATACGCAGACGGAACTCGATAAGTTGAACGCTAAGGCTAATGAACTACTCGGCAACAAGTAAGTGACCGTATAGCATTAACCTTGCCAGGCATACTGCCGGAATCTCCCGATAAGAGGTCCCGGCAGTGTGTGTGTTCATACTTATCCGGGGAAGAAATGCAAGAAAGCGAAGGGATGTGAGCAATTGTGAGTTCATTTGTAAAGCAATGGCATAAAAATAAATACCCGTATATGTTTATCGCACCTGCCGTAATCCTGCTGACCTTATTTTCCATTATTCCGATCATTATCGCGCTGGTCATCAGCTTTACCGATATGGATCTGGTCGGACTTGCGGATTATTCGAATATCAGCAGTGCGGGTTTTGCGAATTATATCAATATTTTCAAAGACCCGATTTTCTTGAAGTCCATGTACAATACGTTGATTTATGTAGTTATTGGGGTACCGCTCGTGGTGCTCGCCTCCATGGGGGTTGCCCTGCTGCTCAATTACGGAACGAGCTGGTTGTTCAAAAGCTTCCGTGTCATCTACTACATGCCGTCCATCACCAACATTGTGGCCGTGGCCGTGGTTTGGGGATACCTGTATAACGGCAGTTATGGGCTTTTCAACTATATTCTGTCGATATTTGGACTTCCTGCTCAGCAATGGCTTCAAGACCCGACACTGGCGAAATTATCATTGATCCTGCTGGCGTTCTGGAAATCCATCGGGCTTAATATGATTATTTTCCTGGCGGCACTGCAGGGCATTCCCCGCTCATACTATGAAGCGGCTGAGATTGACGGAGCGACCGGCTGGAAGAAGCTGCGCTATATCACCGTTCCTCTGCTGGGATTTGCTACTTTCTTTGTGACTATTACGACCTTGATTGGCTGGATTCAGTTCTTCGAAGAACCGCTGGTTATGACCAAGGGCGGACCGCTGAATGCAACGATGTCGATGGCACTTTTCATTTACAACAACGGCTTCCAGCTCAGCAAGTTTGGTTATGCGGCTGCCGGATCGTTTGTGCTGTTCATCATCATCATTATTGTGACGCTCATTCAATTCGCGGTCAAAAAGAAAGAAGTGGAATATTAAGCATCAGCTTGCGGGCTGCCAGCTTATAAGGAGGGAACAGGCATGGCATTAAAAATGAAACATATCGAAAAGGGCCTGATGATCGCGCTGCTCATTATCGGAGGACTGCTGATGATGGTGCCGTTCATCTGGATGATCGGCTCGTCCTTTAAACCTGAGAATGAATTTACTGTAATTCCGCCAACACTTTTTCCGAGCCACCCGACATTCTCCAACTACCGGGATTTGTTCTTGAAAATGGATTTTATGATCTATTTGAAAAATACACTGATTATCGTGCTCTGCTCTTTTGTGGGGCTGTTTCTGAACGCGATGGCCGGTTATGCTTTTGCTAAATTTGATTTTCCCGGTAAAAACAAGTTTTTCTATATCATTCTGGCGACGATGATGATCCCTGGACAGGTGACGATGATTCCAACCTATCTGATCATTAACCAGCTGCATTTGGTGAATACGATGGCGGGGATCGTATTGCCTGGTCTGGTGGGGGCGTTCGCAATTTTCCTGTTCCGTCAGTTCATGACGACGATTCCTATCGATTTATTGGAGGCGGCAAGATTGGACGGGGCGGGCGAGCTGCGGATTTTCTTCCAGCTGATGGTGCCGATCGTGAAGCCGGTTTTTGCCGTACAGGGTATCCTGACCTTTATTGGGGCATGGAACAGTTTCCTCTGGCCGCTGATTATTGCCAATGATGAGAGACTGTATACCTTATCCGTAGGGCTGTCGCTGCTCAAAGGCCAATACGGAACCGAGTTCGGACTGCAGATGGCCGGAGCCGCGTTCATGGTCGTGCCGATTATTATTATATTTATCTTCTTCCAGAAGCATATCATAGAAGGATATACCATCTCCGGCATAAAATAATATAGAGAAGCATATTTGCATGTCTAGGGAAGGATTGAATGAAATGGCAACGATCAAGGATGTGGCCAAGCTGGCAGGGGTGGCCTTGTCAACCGCTTCATATGCTATGAGCGGCGACAGCAAGGTGAGTGCCAAGACAAGAGAAAAGGTGCTTGAGGCCGCAAGGCAGCTGAATTATCAGAAAAATGGCTTTGCCATGGATTTGAAAAGAAGCCGCACGAATACCATTGCCCTCATATTGACAGATTTATCCGGGCCGTATTATTCAGAACTTATCCGCAGCATTCAGGATGTGGCTCTATCTAATTCCTATGATCTTATAGCTTGCAGCTCTATGGGCGGTAAAGACTCTACGGCAGTAAGGTTCCTTCTGGAAAAAAGAGTGGATGGAGCTATAGTGCTGGCTCATAATATTACCGATGAAATTCTTCAGGCTGCTGGAAGCTCTAGGTTTCCGATTGTTGTGATGGACAGGCTGATTGCCGGTGAAGGGCTTATCAATGTGGTGGTCGACGGAGAGCTGGGCGGTTATAGTGCTACCCGTTATCTGATCGATAAAGGCCATCAGCATATCGCCTATATCAGCGGTCCGGCCAATTCCTATGACAATGCGCTGCGGTACAAGGGGTTCGTGCGTGCGATGCGCGAAGCCGGCCTTGAGGAGAAAACCAAGTGGAAGCTGAACGGCGGATTTATCCGTGAAGGCGGATATAAGTCCACTAAGATGATGCTGATGCAAGGGGAACTGCCTTCAGCCGTCTTTTATGCAAATGATGAAATGGCTGTGGGAGGAATGAAAGCCCTGGAGGAAGGCGGAATTTCCGTGCCGGATGATATTTCGGTGATCGGTTTTGACGATATCCAGCTGGCTGAATACATCCAGCCTCCGCTGACCACGATCCGGCAGCCGATGTACGAATCCGGTTCTCTGGCGGGGCATCTGCTGTTTCAAATGCTCAATGGAGACACCGTGAACGATTTCTATAAGCTTAAGATTGAGCTGGTGGAACGCCAGTCGGTCCTGCCCCAGAAATAATATTGCCAGGTTTCCCGCAAATAGCAGCGGGTTATCGAAACAAAGTGAAACGTTTATGATTTATTAGAATGATATAAGATATTAAGCCATATTACAAAAGAGATATAGTAAGAGAAACGTTTCGTTTCATTGGAGGGGAACAACCCATGACTGAACATCTGTACCACAAATATGTGAAACATATGACTCTCGAAGAGAAGATCGCCCAGCTGCTGCAGCTGGCAGCCCCTTTTTATGACAAGCCGGGGGATGAATCGGAGATTACGGGACCCATGGAAGAGCTGGGCATTGAATATGACACCAAACGTGCAGTTGGCTCAGTACTAGGGATCGCAGGTGCCGAAAAAATGATGGCTGTGCAGAAAGAACATCTGGCCAGCAACAGACTCGGTATTCCGCTGCTGTTCATGGCTGATATTGTGCATGGCTTCAAGACGATTTTTCCGATTCCGCTGGCGGTTGGTTGCTCATGGGACCCTGAGCTTGCTGAACAAAGCGCCGAGATTGCAGCGCGTGAGTCAGCGGTATCCGGGCTTCATGTGACCTTTGCCCCGATGGTTGATTTGGTCCGCGATGCCCGCTGGGGCCGTGTTATGGAATCCACCGGAGAAGATCCCTATTTGAATGCTGTATTTGCGAAGGCGTTTGTCCAAGGGTTTCAAGGGGATAATCTTAAGGAAGATGTATCCCGTGTAGCGGCCTGTGTGAAGCACTTTGCGGCGTACGGACTGGCTGAAGGCGGCCGTGAGTACAACACGGTTGATCTCTCGGAGCGCCAGCTGCGGGAATATTATTTGCCCGCCTACAAAGCAGCGGTCGACGCAGGCGTTGAAATGGTAATGACCTCGTTTAATACCGTGAATGGGATTCCGGCTACCGGCAACCGCAGCCTAATGCGCGGCATACTGCGTGATGAATGGGGCTTCGACGGTGTCGTGATCTCCGACTGGGCAGCAATCAAGGAGATCATTGCCCATGGCGCAGCGGAAGATGAAAAAGAAGCTGCCTTCAAAGCGATATACAGCGGTGTCGACATTGATATGATGACCACCAGCTACGTGAACCATTTGCCTGAGCTTGTGGCTGAGGGGCTGGTGGATGAAGCGCTGATCGATGAAGCTGTACTGCGGATTCTGGTACTGAAAGAAAAGCTGGGCTTGTTCGAGAACCCGATGCGCGGGGCAGATCCTGAGCTGGAGCAGCAAATCGTGTACAGTCAAGAACACCGGAAAGTCTCTCAGAGACTGGCTGAGAAATCAAGCGTACTGCTCAAGAATGATGGTGTTCTGCCGCTTCAGGCTGACCAGCAGGTTGCACTGATTGGCCCGTTCGCTGCCAGCGGCGATATTCTCGGCTGGTGGTCCTGGCAGGGTTCCCAAGAGACTGCGGTGCAGCTTGGCGAATCCATGCAAAAAGTCAGCGGTGATCCCGGCAAAGTGGTGATTTCGGAAGGCTGCAGCATTGACACAATTACTGAAGCAGGACTGGCAGAGGCAGTGAAGGCTGCTTCGGCAGCAGAGATCATTGTGCTGGCGCTTGGTGAAGCGTCCGAAATGAGCGGAGAAGGCGGCAGCCGCAGTGATATCCGGCTCCCGGCAGCGCAGCTTGAGCTGGTCCGTGAGATGAAGAAGCTGGGTAAGCCGGTTGTGGCCGTTCTGTTCAACGGGCGTCCGCTTGATCTGCATGGCGTGTATGATGAGGCGGATGCGGTGCTGGAGGCCTGGTTCCCGGGGAGTGAAGGCGGGGCGGCACTGGCGGATATTTTATATGGCAAGGTGAATCCATCCGGACGGTTATCCATGTCTTTCCCGTATTCTGTAGGTCAGATTCCTGTATACTACAATGCTTACAATACGGGCCGTCCAAAACCTGCTGAACACACGGACAACCGCTATATTTCACAATATACCGATATTCCCAACGAACCGCTGCTGCCCTTCGGTTTTGGCTTAAGCTATACCACCTTTGCCTTTGAAGGTTTCTCTCTGTCTTCAGACCGTATGTCAGCGGACCGTCCGCTTGAAGCCAGAGTAACTGTAACGAACACCGGAAACATGGCGGGAACCGAGACAGTTCAGCTGTACATCCGTGATATGTCCGGCGAGACCGTACGCCCCGTCAAGGAGCTTAAGGACTTCAGGCAGGTGCAGCTGCATCCTGGAGAGAGCAGGGAGGTTGTCTTCCAAATTGAAGAGTCCCAGCTCCGCTATCACCACAGTGATCTGACATTCAGCAGTGATCCCGGTATGTTCACCGTATATGTCGGTGCCAATAGCCGTGACACCCAGTCAGCCGCTTTCCGCTTAGTATAATAACCGTGACAAAGATAGGACTGTGAACTTCAAATATAACAGCGGTTTATTACCGCAGCAGATAAGGAAGTGAATAGAAATTGACAACTGCACCAAATACCAAGCTGTCGATTCAAAAGGGAGACTTAACCTTTACATTTTTGGAGAGCGGTGACCTGTATCAGGCTTTCGGCGGCAAAATGATGATCAATCAGCTGTTGGCCAGCAGCGTAGATGGAGCCCCGGGCAATCTATATGCAAGGCTTCATCTGGCCGATGGAATCCAGGCGTTTCCGCTGCTCGGCGTAAAATCTGCCAGCAGGTTCCGCCAGGATGGCGGCCGCCTGCTGTGGCAGGGTGAGATTGCAGCGGATCAGGCTGGAACAGGCCTGGAGAATGCGATCCGGTATCAGGTTGTTTTTTCAATGGCGGATAACGGGGTATGGTTCTGGGATGTCGCCATCGACGGGGCCGGAGTGCCTTTGGATGTGATCTATACCCAGGATGTAGGGATAGCCTCCCCCGGCGCTGTTACCAGTAATGAGGCCTATCTGTCCCAATATATTGACCACACCGTTTTTGAAGATAAAGCTAAAGGATATGTGGTATGTTCCCGCCAGAACCAGCCGCAGGACGGAAAGTTTCCGTATCTTCAGCAGGGACTGCTGAGCGGCGCTGCGGGTTATTCCACCGATGGCTTCCAGTTTTTCGGCCTTTCCTACAAAGAGACCAATGAGCCGGAAGCCTTGTCCCAGGCCAAGCTTGCAAATGAAGTATACCAGTATGAATTTGCCTTCACTGCGCTGCAGTCTCCGCAGGTTCAGCTGGAAGGGCAGGCCCGGTTCACTTTCTACGGACTGTTCCGGGAGGATCACCCGGCTGCAATTACGGAAATGGAGTATGAAGCTTCTGTGCAGGAGGCTTGGCAGCAGGTCCAGTCTCTGGGCAGTGTCTCTGCTGAGGGGCAATGGCTGAACCGTGTATCCGTAAATCCCCGGATTGGTGCTCCGCTGCAGACATTGCCGCTGACCGAAGCCGAGCTGGATTCACTGTTCCCGCACAAGTTCCAAGAGGAACGGGACGGGGGCAAGCTTCTGGCCTTCTTCACCGGGGGCTATGAGCATGTCGTGCTGAAGGATAAAGAGCTGCTTGTGGAGCGTCCGCACGGCCATATTCTGATGAGCGGGGATAATGCGCGTCTGAACCCGGAAGTCATAACCACAACCTCCTACATGTATGGTATCTTCAATTCACAAGTGGTCATCGGCAATACCAATTTTAATAAAATGATGTCCAATGCCCGTAGTGCATTGAATATCTTCAAAACTTCGGGACAGCGCATTTATGTGTATACGGAGGATCAATATCATCTGCTGACCATGCCTTCCCTGTACGAGATCGGCTTCAATTATGTGCGCTGGTATTACAAAACAGCCTCGGATACCCTGGTGATTACCAATTACACTACCATGGATGAACCTGAGATTAGACTGCATGTCCGTTCTGTTAGCGGCATCGCTTACCGCTTCCTGATCACGAACCAGATTACTATGAATGTAGCGGAATATGAGGTTCCTTATGAAGTGTCACAAGATGCCGCAGAGGGAACATTGACCTTCCGCGCGGCGAAGTCGGGGACAAGTGCGGAAGTATACCCTGAGCTGTCCTACCGGATGCATTTGAACGGTGCGGTGTACCGCCTGGGAGATGAGTCCTTCCTGGTGGATGGTCCCGCTCAGGGCAGCGCATCACTTGTGGTTATGGAGCTGGAGGAGAGCAAGGAATGGACTCTGGCGCTGCAGGGTCTGCTGGATGGCAAGGAACGTCCGCTTAGCCCGGCATCTTTTGAAACAGAGGTTGCACGGTACCGCGAATTTTTTGCCGGAGTGATGAATGGCTTCAAGCTGACGCAGCCCGGCGGCGGAGAAGGGGAGCTGTTCAAGGTGAACGCGCTGGCCTGGTGGTATACCCATAATATGCTCGTTCACTATTCTGTGCCTCATGGTCTGGAACAGTACGGCGGTGCTGCATGGGGAACCCGCGACGTCTGTCAGGGTCCTGTGGAATATTTCCTGGCCACCCACAAATATGAGCAGGTGCGGGAAATCCTGCTGACGGTATTTGCCCATCAGTATGAGGATGACGGCAGCTGGCCGCAATGGTTCATGTTCGACAAGTATACGCATGTCCAGCAGGAGGAGAGCCACGGGGATATCATCGTTTGGCCGCTGAAAGTGTTGGGCGATTATCTGCGGGCCACACAAGATTACGCCGTTCTGGATGTGCAGCTTCCGTATACCCGCAGGCACAGTTTCGATTTTACGGAACAAACTGCTTCGCTGCGTGAACATGCGCTCAAAGAGCTGAATTATATCAAAACTAACTTCCTGCATGATACCTATCTGTCCTCCTACGGCGACGGGGACTGGGACGATACGCTGCAGCCGGCCAATGCCCAGCTTAAGCAATACATGGTCAGCAGCTGGACGGTGGCCTTGACGTATCAGACCGTGCTTGGGCTGTCAAACGTTCTTCAGAATGTGGACGCTGCATGGTCTGGAGAACTGCGTCAACTGGCGGAAGGCATCAAGGGAGACTTCAACCGTTATATGCTGGGTACCGATGTGATTCCCGGCTTCCTGTACTTCGAAGATCCGGCCGATGCCAAGCTGCTGCTGCATCCTGAAGATAAGGAGACCGGCATCCAGTACCGTCTGCTGCCCATGACCCGCAGCATGATTGGCGAGCTGCTGACTCCGGAGCAGATGGAAGAGCACTATAAGCTGATCCAGGAGCAGTTCCTCTGTCCGGACGGAGTGCGTCTGATGAATCATCCGGCACAGTATGCCGGAGGTGTCAGCCTGCACTTCAAACGTGCGGAGCAGGCGGCGAATTTCGGCCGCGAGATTGGTCTGCAATATGTGCATGCCCATATCCGCTTTGTAGAGGCGATGGCCAAGATCGGCAAACGGGATCAGGTATGGAAAGGGCTGGCCGTCATTAACCCGATCGGCATCCGTGATGCGGTGCCGAATGCGGAGCTGCGGCAGAGCAATGCTTATTTCAGCAGCTCGGACGGTAAATTCGCCAACCGGTATGAGGCGCAGGAGCGCTTTGCCGAGCTGCGTGACGGTTCCGTTCCGGTCAAAGGCGGCTGGAGAATTTATTCCAGCGGTCCGGGGATTTACATGAACCAGCTGATCGCAAATGTACTGGGCATCCGCGAAGACAGCGGGGATCTAATCATCGATCCGGTATTGCCGGACGAACTGGACGGTACCCGTCTGGACTTCGATTACGCCGGGGCACCAACGGCATTTGTCTACCATTGCTCCCAAGGCGGACTCCGATCCGTCAAGGTGAACGGCCAGGAGGTTCAGGCAGAACGGCTGAACAATCCGTACCGCTTGGGCGGACTGCGGATCAAGCGGGCTGACTTTGACCGTCTGCGCAGCACAGAAGACACGGTTGTAGACATTTATATGTAAGCATAGATAAACCATAAGCAACACAATTACAAAAAAAGCGGTCAGTGATGCGGGCATCCCATAGGATGCCAGGCGCTCACTGGCCGCTTTTTATTTTATTTTCTTCTTAAGAATAAGAGCTCCGGCAGAGTCAGCATCAGAGGACACCTCTTTCCATTACAGAGTGGCTGAAATAATCGAGCTTCATCGCTTCACGGACTTCCTTCATCGTCTCTTTGGCGATCCCCTGGGCGCGCTGTGTTCCGGTAATCAGTATTTCGTTCACCAGATGCGGCCGTACGGCATAATAGGCCCGGCGTTCCCGCATCGGTGAAATCAGCTGCTCCAATGCCATGGTGATCCGTTCCTTACAGGCTGAGCAGCCCATGGTTCCACGTTCACAGCCTTCGCGTATCTCTGGAAGGTGGTGCGGCTGGAAGGCGCTGTGATAAGCATATATAGGGCAAATCTCCGGGTGCCCCGGATCATTTTTATGCACACGGGCGGGGTCGGTGACCGCTCTTTTTATTTTATAGGCGATATCCTCCGCAGTAGAGTCAAGCGCGATGGCATTGCCCAGACTTTTACTCATCTTTGCATTTCCATCTGTACCTGCAAGTCTTGGGGTATTGCTGATCATTGCCTGAGGCTCTACCAGTATAGGCTGGTACAGCTCGTTGAAACGGCGCACGATTCTGCGGGCCAGCTCCAGATGCGGCAGCTGATCCTCACCCACGGGAATAATCGTTGCCTTGCAGAAGGTGATGTCTGCCGCCTGGCTGACCGGATACCCCAGAAACCCGTAATACAGTTCGTCCAGTCCCCGTCCTTTGGCTTCTGCCTTAATGGTGGGGTTGTGGCGCAGCGAATTGACGGATACGAACATCGAGAAATATATCGTCAGCTCAGCGATTTCGGGAATCATCGATTGAATAAAAATTGTGGACTTCTCGGGGTCAATCCCTGCGGATAAATAATCAAGGGTCATTTCGCGGATGTGGCTGCGGATCAGGTCCTGTTGTGCAAAGTGGGTCGTCAGCGCCTGGACATCAGCCAGGAATACAAACGATTCATACTGCTCCTGTAAAAGCACCCGGTTCTGCAGACTGCCGGCATAATGGCCAAGGTGGAGCTTTCCGGTCACCCGGTCTCCTGTCAATACACGTTCTGTCATAAGTGAACATCCTCCTAAAATCGTTGTTAACATTCTTGAGAAGCTTGTGAAATTGAGCCGTGAACCGCCACCACCAGCCATCCTCCATGGCCATCACCCCCTTAAAAACAAAATAACCCCGCCCGATAAGGACGAAGTTGTCGTTGTGCCACCTTAAATGACCGTTCAGCCGCACAAGGTGCAGACTTTCCAGTCTTCTCATTACGGTGCGGAGATGTTGTAACCCATCATCTCGAGACCGTTCCCGTGATAACGGCGGGATTCCCGGCATTTCCCTACTGCACCCTCCAGGGATGGTTCGGAAAAGCAACTCCAAAGGCCATTCGAGCATATCCTGGACACCGGTTCACAGCTGGCCGCCGGCTCTCTGAAGTCCACGGGGAATATGTCTACTTACCCTTTTTCAGTGTTGTTCTGCTATATGGGGAATATTACCTTATGAATCAGGGTCCGTCAAGCCGGGATGGAAAAAGCCGAAGCTTCATTCGAAGCTCCGGCTGACAGAGTAGTGTGGTAGTTGGATGATTTTAGTTGTTGATAATGGTATAAATCTCAGTCACAGGTCCATCAGAGAGCTTCAGCTTCGTTTTGCCGTCGGCGCTCATCTTATAAAGGCACTTGTTATCCTCTTCGTTAAAATAGTAGATGCCATCTATATTATTATAGATTGCACTGTTATCCCAAGTTACACCGTTCAATTTGGTTACGGATAAATCCGTATTTACCGCATAAACCCCGCCAGTTGCATAAAACACAATTTGTCCGGCGGCTGTGCCATTGTTGACATTGTATACGTCCGTCACATTACTCAGGGCAACGGGTTTTGTGCTGGTTACTTTATTATTGGCTATTGTACTGATATATCCCTTCCCATTGCTGCCGACGTAGGCCAGCTTGTTTCCGCCCATATCCGCAAGGCTGACAACCCCGTTTTGGCTAAGTTGAAACGATACGCCGTTTTTAGTCATGGCATAACCTTTGCTCTTGGAATAAACGTAATTATCATCATCGTCTACGGTGACACCTTTGTTATACACATAATAGTCATTGGACCAAGAACCTGACATTGTCGCGTTCACATCCAGCGGGTTTTTGGCATTGGCCGCTTTGGGATTTCCTCCATTTAACGGTAGGGTGTAAAGAACCATTGCATTGTATGAGTAATACGTTTCTGCCGGCTTGGTGTCGACCATTACAGAGATTCCGGAAGGACCTGACCGGATAAAAGTAGAAGCTGGAATGGCACCTTGAGCAATAAATTGCACGTTTCCGCTGCCGTCCCGGGACTTCGAGGCTGCCCAGGTGTTCGTCCCGTTCTTCAACACATTATAGTAAATACGCCCATTCTTCACAGAGAAGCCCGGGAATTCCGTGTCTGCATTATTGGCGATTTGTTTGATTTGGCTGTCGTCTGCCGCATTAGCTAGCGAGCGGTAGATTACACCTTTATCGTCCATGAAGTAGATGAAGTCACCCACTATCTCATAAAAAATAATATTTTTATTGCCGGCAAAGCTGCTGATCAGCGCATCCGGCTCTGTCAGAGACACGCGCTGCAGCTTGGTTGAATCGTTATTATCAAAGAAATATAGATACTTGCTTGTTGCATCCGCATAAGACCCCTCGAATTTTTCGGCAATTTTCTGCGGAGTCCCGCCGGTGGTCGGTACACGGTATAAAACATCTTCCGAGTTGTAAAAAACATACCCATTCCCGGCAGCAGCTGCCGAAGCTTGTGGAGTCATCTTTCCTGACCCTAGAACACCGCCGCCAATCAATACACCTGCAAGCAGCGTAAGCCCTATTCTTGTGATTAACCTTTGAATCTTCTTCATTTGACGACTCCTCTATAGATGATATGGTGGAACTAAAACAATACCTAATAAAGATATCGGATTTGGGAGTGGAAAATATATGAAGCGGAAGAACCATTATTTGACGCTAAAATCAATGGACTTGAGCATTTAGAAAGAGCCGAAAGGCATGCATAATTATGCAAATACCAAAAAAGCCCCAAAAGCCGTGAATCACGGCCCAAGGGGCAATTCATTATCAGGTTAACTTTTAAAAATCAGATCAATCTGATCAATCTCAGCGGAACTAAGCTGGACTTCCAATGCCTTAAGATTGGCGACGATCTGCTCCGGTTTTTTGGCTCCGGGAATGAGTGCGTCAATGGCATCCCTGGTGAGATACCAGGCGAGCACCAGATCGGTGATTTGTGTGTTCCTGGCATTGGCAATTTCGCGCAGCCGGTCAATTTTTTCTATATTACGGATGTAGGCTTCGCCTGTAAATAGAGGATTCTTCGCCCGTCCATCGTGGAAAGTGGAATGCTTGTCATATTTCCCGCTCAAAAGTCCGGAGGCTAGAGGAAAGTAGGGAATGAAAGAAATTCCATGCTCGCTGGCGTAAGGAAGCAGGTCCTGCTCCGCTTGGCGTTTCAACAGATTGTATTCAGACTGAATGACATCGACGTATCCGTCTTTATTCGCTTCCCGCAGCTGCGCGGGAGAGAAGTTCGATACACCGATGGCCCGGATTTTACCGGCATCCTTCAGGCGCTGCAGGGCACCTACAGCCTCGTCTTTAGGAGTCGTTTCGTCCGGGAAGTGGATATAATACAAGTCGATATAATCGGTTTGCAGGCGTTTCAGACTGGCATCCACAGAAGCTTCAAGAAAAGAAGGGCTGTTATCGAACACGGTTTTACTGTTTTCAAAACGGTGTGCACCTTTGGTGGCGATGATTACTTCACTGCGGTTTCCGACTTCTTTAAGCACTTCACCGATCAGCTGCTCGGAGCGCTCCGGTCCGTAAATGAAGGCTGTATCCAGAAAATTGATGCCATGCTCCAAAGCGGTACGCACGACCTGTTTGCCCGTTTCGTCATTCAAATTCGGGAACAGATTATGCCCGCCGACCGCATTGGCGCCGAGTCCGATATGAGTAACCATAAGATCAGTGCGGCCCAGCCGTTTTTTTTCGACCATGAATTGCTTCATCTCCTTTTTAGATAGTTACTTATATAGTATAACCTATTTCTATAGTATAACCAATTCAGGATTAAGGCCTGGCAAGAACCGGAAGGTAATCGCTGCAGTTTGTCGAATACTATTTCATGAAAAAAAGAAACGAGGATGGCGATGGAAATTCGAAAACAAATGATCAAAGTATTGTTTACCGTAGCGGCGTTGTATTCCCTTTTTACCTTCAATTTGTATGCGGCATCTCCAACTGCCGGTTCATTAGGTTCGTCTTACGGGGGTGAGTGGGTGGACAAAGCATTTGTTGAGTCCGAGGATCTCGACGGTACGCTCGATCTTACCTTTGACAAGAATACGGGCAAGGCTGCTTTGGAGTATTCAGTCTGGGATGACTTTGAAAACTACAGCTTTCAATCGGTGGGGCCTATTACAGTGGAAGAACAGAAACCCGTGAAATTCAAGTATACATATCTGGACTATAGCGGCCATGATGAAAATCCAAAGACCGCTCATGGCGAGGGGATCATCGAATTCAAATCCGGCACAATCAATCTTCGAATGGGAGTGCTTCCCTCCGAAATGAACAAGATTTTTGCTCAGCAGCGGATTTTTATCCGTGATCCTTACGGGAACCGGGTTCACGAGCCTGAGGATGCCTTAGCTGTTGTATCCCAATACTGCAAATGCAAAGAATCCAATCTGGTGCAATTCGATTTCCCCGCTGCAGACAATGAAAGCCAAAAAAGTTGGATTGTTTATGTGAGTATACATGTAAGGGGGATCTTTTTGACCGAATATAAGGTGAATTTGCACACCTATAAGGTAACAGAAATCAAGGATTCATGGTCGGAGGCCTATCATTTTGCCGACAAAATGGAAGTGTCAAAAATTACGGCATCCTCCACCTTGCCTAAATCGAAGGCGGGCTCCTATACTGCAAGTCAAATCATTGACGGCGATACGGCCACTTGCTGGTGCGAAGGGGTGAAGGGGAGCGGAATCGGACAAAGCTTTACCGTTAGCTTCCCCAAAAAGACTAAAGTCGGCAGCTTAAAAGTTTTGCCGGGGTATGGTAAGTCTGTATCCGCCTACCTCGAAAACAACAGTGTGCGCAAAGCAAAATTAACCTTCTCTGATGGAAGCTCCTTCATTGCTGATTTTACGAAGGAAACTGCATTAGAGCTGCCAAAAGTTAAAGCAACAACCAGCATTACGTTCACTATATTAGAAGTTACTCCAGGCTCTAAGTATAGCGACACTTGTGTCTCGGAATTTGCCGTCTCACCTTAACAACAAGAAGCTCTCCCGGGTGAGGGAGAGCAGAGATCAAATTTACTAATAAACTTAGCTTAATTGTAAGCCAAGAATCGGTCCATTATACTAAAGAGCCCTATCAACCTGCTCAGCCAATCGTCTTGACGATTGTTCCTTCATTGTCAGTGATATGCGTAGGGACGATCCGTACTGCGAGCTCCGGCCAGCCGGGAAGTGAATACAATCCCGCTGACGGCCGGAAAATTTCTGAAAGTGCTGTCCCGGCAGCCTCATCCAGCTTAAGGATGATCAGTTCTCCGCGGATTTCGAAGCCGGGAGTGTCGCCAGTCTCAAAGCTGACGGAGATCTCTGGACCGGCCAAGGTTAGAGTGCGCCCCTTAAGCAGTCTGCCCCGCAGCAGTTTTCCGGCGATTTCGGCTTGCTTGGCTCCCAGCTGCAAGGTATGGACAGAACCGTCTGCCGGGTTCTCCCAAGCTAACTGGTCCACATACAAGGCCCCCGTGTTGGAACCTTCGCTCTCACTGCCCAGCCGTACAGCCTCAGCGATTGCCGGCAGTTTCAGCAGGGAATCCCGCTGCAGATCGGTCATATAGAGCGGCAGATGTTCCGTCATTTCTGCCAGAACGCCAAGGGTGTTCCAGACCTGCATAGCCAGCAGTTCGTCGTTAGTAATGCCCACCAGTTGTATGAACTCTACCCGGCCGTTAGGAGTGCCTATTGCCGGCAGCAGCGGGTCTGCAATAAAAGCCAGCGCGGTCAGCAGCGTATCCGCTTCAAGGGCAATGGGGCCATTGGCATCCATGTAATCTCCGGAACGGAACACATTGCCGCTGTTAAACACATAACGGCCCAGGTTCTGCAGCAGATTCAGCGCCCAGGCTGGAGGCTCAGTCTCGGTAGCGGGCTTGAACAGCCGGAAGGTCAGCTCAAAGCCGTAGCCGCTGTGCTCAGGATCTTCCGACTCTTTTTCATAGAGCTCCGAGAATCCATAGGTAACAAAATGCCAATGCGGAAGGGGTTCCCGTACTTCATATACGCTGATTCCATTCAGCGGATCGGGTCCACCAAGCATGTAGGGTATAGCGGTTCCGTAATGCTTCTGCTCCTGTTCTCCATAGAGCAGCTCCAGGGCTTCATCTATGGCCGCCCAGCCGTCTGCATTCAATTCTTCTTCGCTCATATGATTTCCCTCCCAGAATGTGGTCGGGAACTAGTTTATCATGTTAGATTCGCAGACTCAAATGGATGGGCCCAGCGCATTACCCCGCTCCAGTCTTTGGAAGCACAATCAGCGGCCTTACCCTTCCAAGGATGGGCAAAAGCTGGCGGTTGCGACCCATTGATTAGGCATAGACAGGAAGTGCTTAGTGTATGACTTGTATAATCGCGAGCTAAGATCAGCAAGTTCAATTATAGCAATCGTATATGATTAGGAAACGTAACTATGAACGGGGAGAAGATATAATGAAGCCTTGGACACTTATGAAGCTGCCTGAACCGGAAACTCTGCGCAGACAGATGATTCTGCTGGCGGTGCTGGATATTATTTGCTGCGGGGAGGAGTGGCTGCGCGTGCATCGTTACGACCCTGACTTTCGGCCGGGGGTGCAGCTTGGCATTGTCGAGAATGGAGCTGGAGATCATCTCTACGTGCTGTTTACGGCGGATGGCTGCGTGCTGAAAGGTTTTGACCATGAATCTCCACTCAGTCCGCACGCGCGGGATGAATATGAGGTTTGGCCTGGGATGTATGAGGGATTGCCAGACAATCTGCAATCAGTTCTGCACAGCAGCGGTGATACACTTGAAGCAGAGGAAGTAACCTTTTGTCTGTGGCAGGAGAACGGGAAGCCGGTATGGATGTGCGGGGAATGGGGAGAACTGGACAATAAGGAAGCGGAGAGCGGGGGAACTGATTTCCTGCTGGGCTACCTTAATGAGACGCCAGAAGACTACATAGAATGGGCGAATGACTATTTCAGCGGGCTTCAGCCATTGCCGCTTGAGCCTGTCCGTCATTTGTTTAACGGTGGTCCGGTGACAGAGGGCCTGATTGCAGCAATAAATCCGGTGCGCGATGAGCTGCAGGCTTTTAACGAGCTGGGGAAGCTATTAGAGCTTCTAAATCAAAATACACAAATTTAAAGAAATAAAAGGTTGACAGCAGCTTACTTGCCATGTAACATATGAACAGTCGTCATGCGTACAATTACATACTGTTCTCGTATAACCTCGCAGCCATCAGGCATCAACAGGGCGAGGGTTTCTACAGGAAGCCTATTCTTCCTAACTACGATGACAAGGATCGTGTTCTAAGGTCCTCGTCCCCGGAGTTAGGATTATTTGCGTGTAACGGCCTATTTAACAGATTCAGGAGGCATAAATGAATGAAAGACTTGAAATATTTGTTATCTGTATTAGTAGGCGCCATGAGCTATGGCATCCTGTCCACAATCGTCGTCTTGGCATACGGAGAGGGCTATCAGCTTGGGGAAGTGGTCGGAACGCAGCTGTTGACCGGCTGTATTCTGGCCTGGCTGCTGGCTTTATATACAAAAATTAGACAGACGCGCCAACAACGCAGCCAAGGCGTCTCGCCAGCTGCTGCCCGGCAGGCATCACCGGCTCTTACCTGGAAGCAGAGAATTCTGCTTATGCTGGCGGGAGCGCCAACGGTGGTAACAGGCTTGGTCTATTACCAGTCACTGCGTTACATTCCGGCTTCTCTGGCCATCATTCTGCTGTTCCAGTTCACCTGGATCAGCGTGCTGATTCAGGCCATCAGCAAACGCCAGCGCCCCGACAAGGTGACGCTGCTGACCTTGCTGCTGCTCTTTGGCGGAACCCTGCTCGCGGCAGGAATCATAGACAAAGGCGCGTCGCATTTCAATGTTCTTGGGCTGTCGCTGGGGCTGTTGTCTGCGGTCAGCTATTCCATGTTCATTATCTTCAGCGGCAAAGCCGTTCCTTCCGCGCATCCGGCATACCGGAGTGCCTGGATGGTTACCGGCGGCCTGCTGCTGTTATGCATTCTCTTCCCGCCGTACTTCCTCTTTAACGGCCTTTTGTGGGGGCAGCTGCTGCTGTTTGGGTTCTTGCTGGGGTTGTTCGGAGCATTTATTCCCCCGGTTTTGTTTGCGATTGGGGTCCCGCATATCGGCGGGGGTATGGCGGGCATTCTCGGTGCCGCTGAGCTGCCGGTTGCCGTACTGCTGTCCTCATTCGTATTGCATGAGCAGGTCAGCGGGCTGCAGTGGGTCGGGGTTGTCCTGGTGCTGCTGGGCGTAATGCTGCCCGAGCTGTATAAGCTCCGGTGGCGGATGGCAGACACTGAAGCTTCTCAGGCGTAGCCTTACTCTAGGAAAAGTATTGCTCATATACAGCATAAACAGCGCGTACCTGATTAGTCTGGTGCGCGCTGTTTATGCTGGAATGAAAGTGATATGCTGATTAAGTATGTTTCTATTAATACTAAACACAAACGGGTTAAAAACGTTTAATAGAACGTCTAAAGGAGGCATTAAGATGTGGAACACCATCTTTGAATATGAGTTCGCCAGAATGCCAGGGGCAGACTCTGATGAAATCGCCAGCTTCATAGAAACCTGGAACCGCAGCTTAACAGAACAGGAAATGAAAGAAATCAGAGACAGGCAGCGTAATCCCTTCCACAAGAATTCACCTTTTTATAGCCAGTATAAACCGCTTGAACCATCCGGCTGGTCGTTCCCGCAGTTGGATTTTCCCCAGAGCTATCTGGATTTCCTAAGCTTTTCGAATGGCGGAGAGTTTCAGAATGGCGAGAGATATTTTCAATTTTTTAGCACCAGAACCCTGAGAGAAATGAATCTGGCGTATGAATTCGCTGAGTATATGCCCGGCAGTGTTTCCTTTGCCATGAATGGCAGCGGGAATCACTACATTTTTGATATGAGGAAACCCCAGGAAGGCGGAGAATATCCCATTCTTGTAGCGCATTCCGGCAATTTGGATTATGAGGAGTGCACGCTTGCGGCTGATTCATTCAACCGGCTGTGTACGGAACGTGGAGAAATACAGCTGTAGTATATAGGAAATTATTGGTATCCTGCAAAAGCTGATGTGCTGCTCGATGCTGCGCATAACCAATTCAGAGGCCTGATCGTTAAAAAACACCAGAGCCCGGCTCCGGTGCCTTTGGTATTATGCAGTATCCGCCAAAAGTTTCAGATCAAGCGGTACCCGGCAGGCAGGTTCCCTGTGTCCCGGATGTTGCGGACTTGGGTTAACGTCAGGCGCTGATTGGTCGAAATGATCGACTCGACGTCGTTGCCGTTGATATAATCATCCAGATCACGGATATTTCGGTTGCCGCGCAGAATCCGGAAGCTGCCCCGGAAGCGAGTGCGGGTGAAGAGGACCAGTGTGGCGTTGCTGCTGGTAGAGAAAAAACGCAGGCTTTCAATGCCGTCCAGAATGGAATCGGTGTTGCGGATCCCCAGATTACCCGTATAGATTCTGCTCCGGCCCCGATAATTTTCTTCACTATATACAGTCAGGCGGGGATAGGTCTGGGAGATTTGAACTTCCTTTTTCATTGGTTATTCCTCCTTTTGCTAGTATTATATGTTTGTTGTGATGAAAGTTTTGGATGAAGGTCTACTACAAAGCCTATATTTAGAACGTGTTGGCTGCGGCGAAAAAAGGGGAAAGATATATGAATGGAGAGCTGCATCAGCTGTTATTAATAACAGCATTGGGCAATGGAAATCTGATTAGTGGCACGGATACCTCCAATAGTGAATTGGAGCATACCAGTTTTTTAGATGTGCGCTTCATCGCGGAAGGAGGCGGGCAGAGCTGGAACTGGACGGAGTGGCTTGCAGAACTGAAATCCAACGGCTGTCAGCGTCTGATGTTAAACGGTAAGGCTTCAGCAATCGCCTGGAAAAGCAGCGGATTTAGCGGCAATGGAGCACCGGATGGAGTTACCTCACTAGGAGCCTGCGGGGAATCCCTCTGGAAGGCTGAGTGGCGGATGGATCAGTACCGCTCGCATACGAAATGGAAAGTTACCTATACCGAACAGAAGATTGCTGACGGACAGAAAGGTTCCCGCGAGTTCCTTCCTTTGGCTGATTTATCAGCGCATTTGGAAGAAGCGCTCCGTGAGATTGGGGAATTGGCTGATGGGATTGAGGAGAGTTTCTGGACGAACAATTTTTTTGAGCCTGCCAGGGAGATGTTGAAGGGAAAAGCTCCCGCAGCTCAGCTGCCGTTCCATTTACCGGCTGTCTACAAGGATCAGGCGCGTTCTCTGCTGAACGCGGTCTACAAATCCTGGGTATTCGGGGGCATGGGCTCCTGGAATGACAGTCCCCCGTATTCGGCCTACTCGCATCAACGGGAGCAGGAGTATAATATACTGTCCGCCCGGTTGTATGAAACACTGGTGCAATGCGCACGGGGGGCGGTCAATTCCGTGGTGCTGCTGTGAAGACAACCGGGGCATACGCTTTTTGCGATGACAGTTCAGTGGTTGAGAAAAAATAGTCTAAAAGTAATGTCTAATAGAAATCCGGGATTTCTGGAACTTATTTCATGGACTTAATGACCCGATATGCGGGCGGATAATTCCCGGTTGGAGACTAAAGGAGTCTGCCGGAGAAGCTGGATATGCCAAAAGTCGCATGTTCAAAGTTATAGATGTACAAAGCAACATTCATAAAATTCAATTTTTCCATGATTTGATCCGATAAGTATAGAAAATTCACCAGAATGTGGGTCAGTTTTAATGGAAGGAGAAATACATAGTAATGAGTACAACCATCGATACATCTAGCCGGCTTGATAAAGAAGACTACTTGTTATCGGATATGCAGCAATCTAACCAAAAAAGCGCTCCGAATCAACTGTTAATTGAAGTTTTCAAGGACTGTATATTCAATATTAAGGGTCATCTTTCCGGTACATTTTTATTTCTGCTTACAGATCAGGAGGGGGTTCTGCTTGCGATGGATTACAGCCGTAATCTGGATGCCGTTGTAAGCCGGTCTCCAATTCGTTTGGGAATGTATTTTTCAGAAAATAGTTGTGGTGTTAATGCGATATCAGAGGCCATTGCAAAAGGCTGTCCTGTATATTTACCGCCTGAAGACCATGAAAGCCCATTTTTTCAAAATTGGCATTGTTTTTCGGTCCCATTAAATGTTGGGAATGAAACGTTAGGTTACCTTGATGTTTCAACGATTAATGCGGATATGAAAAGTGAGCTGATAGCTATCGCCAAGCTGATTCCGGCTGATATGATGATCAGTTACCAAGGCCAACTCGCTAACCAGGCTGCTGACCAGCTTTCCAAGCCGCTGAGCGAGCGGCAATTACTAGTTCTTGAACTGATTTCTCAAGGACTGACAGGAAAAGCGATTGCCTCCAAATTAAAAATAAAAGAGTGTACAGTCAACCACCATAAAAAAATCATTTTTGAAAAATTAGGGGTTCAGTCCAGTTCAGAAGCGGTTTCAGTGGCAACCCGGATGTTTTTGTTGTAGCTTCCCTATAGTTTTATATAGGTGGAAATGATAACATTACATGTTAAACTTTTCTGGTGTTTACAAAGAGAGAATCATCAGGAGGGTATTATGAAGAAGAGAATTGGTTTGTTATCAATGGCAATGCTGTTAATGTTGATGTTAGTTACAGCATGCGGAGGAAAAGACAAAGAGGTCAGCTTAGGTGTGACTGAAAGTGGTTCTTATACGAATGACTATTTCGGTTTGTCCCTTAAGTTCCCCAAAGAATGGGTATATCAGAACGCAGACCAAATGATGAAGCTTATGGAGGCAGGTCAGGAAGTTGTTGCCGGAGACAATAAAGCCAAGAAAAAAATGCTTGATCTGGCGAAGACTAAAACCCTTAACCTGCTGATGGCTTCGGAATTTCCGTTAGACTCAGGTAAAAACGGGCCTTCTGCTATCGCTGTTGCCGAGAAAGTAAGTATGCTCCAAGGTATTAAAACTGGCAAGGACTATCTGGAATCTTCGAAAAAGCTGATGGTAGACAGCAAGCTTCCGTATAAATTCGAAGATATCAAGACGGTTAAAGTCGGCGGTAAAGATATGGACCTGATGAAGGCTTCAATCGATGCTGGAGCTGGGGTAGTCAACCAAGAATATTACAGCACGATTATTGACGGGTATGCATTCAACCTTATTCTTACCTACGTAGATGATAAGTCGAAGGCTGAAACGGATAAGATCTTGGAATCACTATCGTTTAAATAAAAATGAAAAAAGGAGTACTCCCAATGAGGAATGCTCCTTTTTTTTGCTGATGTTCAACGAACCAGTATCTTTCCTTCCCCGGCTAACCTGCGCAGTACACTTGGCAGACGATCACGGTCTTCTTCAGGAATATCCAATTGGGTACCGTAATGAAAAGTGCCATCCTGCTCTCTGTTCCATTTCAACGTTCCTTCTATGTACATAGACTCTGAGGAAAGGACCATCTCCATGCCGACACGTACCAGGTTAGTTTCAGGATTAACATTTAGTGGAAACGCCAAATGGCATCCCGAACGGCTAATGTCATACAGTACGGCACTGACGGGTTTCGGAGGAACCGGAATTCCGTTAATAGTAAGGATATGAAGATCAAAGGTGGCAGGTTCTTTAAGGGTATATCGAAAAGGTTCGGTTCTGCGGTTATTGTTCATATGCTCCTCCATACTTTTCCATGTGTATTCTAAATTTATCGACAGAAAAGGGGGATTAATGAAGAGCTAAAAAAGCCTGGAACAATGATGTTCCAGACCTTTCAGATCCAAACGAATTACTGACTTAACGTGTACAGGTAAAAGCCATAGTCTGTAGGCGTTCCAGGATGCCCCATTTGCCGGAGCATGGCTGTTACATTTCCCCGGTGGTAAGTTCCGTGGTTAACCATGTGCTGGATATAATCCAGGCATCTGCCTTGAAAAGCCCCGGACGGATAAATGACTTCGATGTCCTCCAGCTCACGAATGAATATCCGGAACTGTTCCGCCAGATTATCCATCATTTGCCACAGCTCTTCTATGCGTTTTCCTTTTGTTGCTGCCACTAAGGAATCAATATTGTCTTTTAACTGCGATAAATATTCAGCCGACATGTCAGTAACACCACCGGCTCTGAAGAATGACAGCCAGCCATGATCGATCACATAAATATGAACCATAGCATCATAGATGGTCGGAAATACACTAACAATGTTCTTTTGGTATACCTCTTCAGTCAGCTCCTGTAAATATCCGCAAACCTTGCGGTTTGCCCATACATGATATTCGAACTGCTGCATGATATATTGCTTCACAACGTTTTTTCCCCTTTCGGATGGGGAAGCGCGCAGTTTAAGGGCAATTATGCGCCAAGCCCCTTATATGTTTGCCCTAAGTTCACTGTAGTTTTCATTTGAAACGCCTCCTAAACCATAATTGATTCTATATTACCATAATGCACTCCAGCAGAAACAGCTTATTCGAAGTCCGTCCGGAGGATTTGCGGATGACTCTTGTGAATGAGAACGTTTATCAATTATACTTGGAGTAATAACTGATAAACGGAGTGCTGAGATGACACTGAACGATCATATTAAGCTATGGAACCATGCGTCAATTAAAGTGCTGGATATCCGCAGCAGTAGGCTGGAGCCGGGATCTGAAATCCCACTCTACCGGCTGCCGTCCAGCGCTTTTGTATACGCTCAGCAGGGACATGCCAGTGTGCAGATGGATGATATGCGGCTCACATTGGGAAGGAACCAGATTATGCATGGCGGCCGTGGTGCCGTTCTTCATATTAAGGCAGAGGAATCATTTGAATATTTTCTTGTCCTGTACAAGGCGGTTCTGCTGCTGCCCTCGTCCAGCAAACTGCTGCAGCAGCTTGAACAGGATGATCCGTTTAAGTGCCAATATAGCTTCGATCCGCTGTATCCTTTGCCGCTGCTGGGCAGGCTGGAGCAAATGTATGAGGACTGGATGACATTCGATCCGCTGCATTCTTTACATGCAAGGACGCTGTTCCTTCAATTCATTCATGAGCTGTTATGGCAGATGCAGCATCAAGGACTTGCACCGGTCCCGCCTGATTTGCTGGCCCAGGTGCTTCGTTATATGCAGGAGCACTATATGGAGCCGGTCACGCTTGAAACTTTGGCCGAGCTGTTTGACTGCAGTGTCAGTTATTTAAGCAAGCTGTTCAAGAGCCGGATGAATGAAAGCCCGATTCGTGTATTAACACAAATCCGTATGGAGGCTGCCGCGAACTTTTTATTGCACAGTAATTATCCCCTGCAGGAGCTGGCTGAGCGGGTAGGGTATCTTGATGCGCATACCTTCAGCCGGAATTTTAAAAAGCATTACGGACTGCCTCCGGCACAATTCAAATTGCAATTTGGGGGAGAAGGATCTGTACGAGAATCGCCTGTGTATCATCCGAAATCTGCCCTTGTAGCGGATAATTCCCAGTGCTATAGTATCAAAAGCAATGAGAATTATTATCATTTACGCCGAAGAGGGGGATTACCAGTGAAAAGAGGAACGAAGCCGGCGTCGATTGCCGCAGCGGCGTTAATGTTATGTTTTACATTGTTGATTGGTGCATGCTCCAATACGCCGAATCCGGCAAACCGCGGTACAGACGGCAATAGCACCCAGGCAGCGAGTACAATCAATCAGGAAGCAGGCGCAGTCAAAGAAAGCTCTAACACAGGGAATGCTGCTGCAGCCACGAAGACCTATGTGGACAGCAAAGGTGAAGTAACGATTCCGATGAATCCAGAGCGGATTATTGATCTGACTGGAAGTGCGATTGGTAATCTGCTCGTGTTGGATGTCAAACCGGTTGCTGCAGCTGACGCTTCATTAAAAAATCCGTTCCATGAAGGCCGCCTGGACAATATCATCAACATTGGCACAGAGCCGAATGCAGAAGCTATTCTGGAGCTTGACCCGGATCTGATCATCACCTTTGATTACATCGAAGAGTCTCAATATGAGCAGCTGGCGCAAATCGCTCCAGTAGTCAGACTTAAGTATGGGGCAGGCACTCCACAGGAATTATTATTGGAATTTGGAAAAATCACTGGCAAGGAAGACGCGGCACAGCAGTGGATTGAGGAGTGGAATGCCAAAATTGCTGAGGTTAAGCCCCAAATCACCAAGGTTGTCGGCGATAAAACCGTATCGATTCTTCAGCCTTATGCAAAAGGCATCTATGCCTGGGGAGACAAGGGCGGAAGAGGCGGCGAGATCCTCTACGGAGATTTTGGGCTAAAGGCCCCGGATATTATCCAGAAGACACTGATTGACGGCGAGGGATTCGGCGGAAATTTATCGCTTGAGTTGCTGCCTGAGTATGCAGGAGATTACATCTTCACAAGCAATTGGGGATGGGATGACGGAGATGCGAATGCCGTCTATAGAAGCAGCGTTTGGAAATCGCTCCCGGCGGTGAAAAATAAACAGGTCTACTTCATTGATGAGAAGGGCTCCTATTATAATGATCCGATTTCACTAGAAGCACAGTTGAAGTTCATTGTAGAGAGTTTCCTGGGGGTTTGAATTCTTTTGCAGGTATAGGTTTAGCCAGAGGGCAAAGCCCGCGTCCAGCGCGGGCTTTTTGCCTGTATACCCCTCAAGTGGCCACATGGATGTACTCATGCTAACTTTCGGACAAGTCGTAGATTACGTGATTGTCAGCCTGCACCGTAAAAAAAGTCGTTGCAAAAGTATGTATAATCGTTGACGAACTATATTAGAAGTGCAGCAAATTTTCTTTATACTATACTTGAAAGCGATTACATATAACGTTGGGGGGATAATCGGTTGAACAAGAAAAGAGATTTTACACTATTGTCCGGTATTCTTATGCTGTCGCTGCTCAGTGCGTGCGGGAACAATAACGGCAGCGCCGTTGGGAGCAAGTCAGAGCCGGAGGCTTCGGCAGCCACAACTCAGGCGGCGGGAGACAGTAAGCAGGCAGCCGGAGATTCCGGTACAATGGATACATCCCAGCCCGTTACGCTGAAGATGATTTTTGTGGGGCCAAAGCCGGTTGACTACGATACAGTGTTCGGAGAAATCAACAAGAAGCTGAAGGAGAAGATCAATGCCACCCTGGAAAGCGAGTTTCTCGACTGGTCGGATTGGGCGCAGAAATATCCGCTTAAATTCGCGGCCAACGAGGATTTTGACCTCATCTATGCCGCCAACTGGGCAGGCTATAACGATCAGGCCATCAAAGGCGGTTTCTTGGAGCTGACCGAAGACATGCTGCAGAAGTACGCTCCGATGACCTGGAAAGCGATGCCGGAAGTAAGCTGGGGGCAGGCGAAGGTGAACGGCAAGCTCTATATGGTGCCCCAGAACCGCGGGGAAACGGTCGAGAAGCTGATACTTTACCGGGAGGACCTTCGCACGAAATACAGCCTGCCGGAGATTAACAGTCCGGAAGCCTACGCAGCCTATCTTAAAACCATCGCCGAGAAGGAAAAGGGTGTCATTCCGTTCACACCGGAGACCGGAGACTGGAAGTTCCACAATCTCGACCGTGTCCTGCTGAAGCAGCAGAACGAATGGAATATGCTCGACTTCGATCTGCCGATAGGCTTCAAGCTGACCGATCCCTCCGGTAAAGTATTCAATGTGTACGAGACGCCGGAATTTAAGGAACTGGTCTACTATTATAAAGACCTTGCCGATCACAATGCCTGGTCGAAGAGCGCGCTGAACAGCAAGCTGGACCACCAGCAGGAGTTCCGGGGAGGCAAGACGGCGTCGATTTCGCACAATCTGGGCACGCTTGGCGCATTGATAACCGACATGCGGGAAAAGAATTCGCCATATGAGTTGGCACTGGCTGACGTTACACCGGACAAAAAGAAGTCGGTGGCTGTCTCTACGCAGAACGGGATCGCTATTCACTCTACCTCCAAGAATCCCGAGCGGGCACTGATGATGGTCGATCTGCTTCAGAACGACAAGGAGCTGCACGATCTGATCATGAACGGCATCCCTGCTGTTCATTACAATCCGGTCGGAGACGACAAGTACACGAACGCGGAAAAGAACGCGAATTACACCGGATTTTCCAACTGGGGCTTTAACTCGCCACTAAACCGGGACAACGATTCCTTCCCGGAAGAAGCAAACGCGTTGACCGATAAATGGGAAGGGGAAGTGTATCACTATCCACTGGAGACCTTCGTGTTCGATAACAGCAAGGTGAAGACAGAAGTCGCGAACGTTGGCAATGTGATGCTCCAATACGGCATTCCGCTGGAATACGGCTCAGTCAAGGATGTAGACAAGGGGCTGGCAACACTTCAAAAGCAGGTAAAGGCCGCAGGCATCGATAAAATCATCGCAGAGGTTCAACGTCAAATCGACGAATTCCTGGCCAAATCGGCTCAATAACACGGGCAGCATTGGAATACGATTTGTGCTTATACTGGCTCAACTAGAAAGCCCGCGCTGGACGCGGGCTTTTTGCTATTAACTTTTCTGGAATGTTGAATGAGAATCAGCCTTCCAGACTCCTTTCTTTACATCGGGTGTTAGATTTATAGAATTATTTAATTGCCTGTTAAAAAATATTTGATTGGCAAAATCATGTAAGGTTCTATAATATTCTCTTTAAAATTCTTATTAAATTTTTCTATATATTTGTGAATAATATGATTAGCATGTCAAAACTTAGTTAAAGGAAGTGTTAAGAAGTGTCAATTGTTATTTCAGGATCATCAGCAGCGGCTGCTGAGTATGTGCAAGGGATTTATAATCAGGTGATCACCCGGGATCCTCATGAACGGGAATTCCATCAAGCTGTCAAAGAAATTCTGGATACACTCGTTCCTGTATTGGCCAGACATCCCAGCTACAGGGAGCATGGTATTCTTGAACGTCTGGTCGAGCCGGAACGCAGCGTAACCTTCCGCGTGCCATGGGTGGACGATTCCGGCAGCATACAGGTCAACCGGGGGTTTCGCATTCAGTTCAACAGCGCTATTGGTCCCTACAAAGGAGGCATCCGTTTCCATCCCTCAGTGTATTCCGGGATCATTAAATTTCTGGGCTTCGAGCAGATCTTCAAAAACGCACTCACCGGCTTGTCCATCGGCGGCGGCAAAGGCGGCTCGGATTTCGATCCCAAGGGTAAATCGGATCAGGAAATCATGCGTTTTACCCAAAGCTTCATGACGGAGCTTTACCGGCATATCGGCCCGGATGCCGACGTTCCTGCTGGCGATATCGGTGTCGGTGCGCGCGAGATCGGATACATGTTTGGACAATACAAACGTATACGCGGAGGGCATGAAGCGGGTGTGCTTACCGGAAAAGGTCTCCAGTACGGAGGAAGCTTGGCACGGAAAGAGGCTACGGGCTACGGCTGCGTCTATTTTGTTCAAGAGATGCTGGCAGCAAAAGGTCTTGGATTCCGGGACAGCCGGGTTGTCGTATCCGGTTCAGGCAATGTGTCTATATATGCCATCGAGAAAGCACAGCAGATGGGAGCGATTGTTGTAGCCTGCAGCGATTCGGGCGGATATATTCATGACCCGCTGGGCATTAATCTGGAAACGGTAAAAAGGCTGAAGGAAATCCAGCAGCTCCGAATCAGCGAATACGTCAAGATACATCCTCATGCGGAGTATTTTGAAGGCTGCGCCGGTATTTGGAACCTGCCCTGCGATATCGCACTTCCTTGTGCCACTCAGAATGAGCTGGACGAAGACGCTGCCCGGAAACTGATCCATAACGGAGTTAAGGCGATCGGTGAAGGAGCTAACATGCCGTCTACACTTCAAGCCATCCAGCTGTTCCTTGACAATGCTGTGTTGTTTGCACCGGCCAAAGCTGCTAACGCGGGGGGAGTGGCTGTCTCAGCGCTGGAGATGAGCCAAAACAGCATGCGTATTGCCTGGACGTTTGAAGAGGTTGACGAGAAGCTCCAGCATATCATGAAAAATATATACCGCAGTGCAGTAGAGGCCGCGGAAGAATATGAGGTTCCCGGCAACCTTCTTGCCGGTGCGAATATTGCCGGATTCTTACGAGTTGCCGATGCCATGCTGGCTCAGGGAATCGTCTAAGCCCTATAGGTACATAGCCATTTGCAAAAATACGACCCGCAGGTGTATCACTTCTACTCAATCGAAGTGTCACTCCTGCGGGTCATTTGTGTTTATCAGGTGTTCTCAAAAAGAGGGCTTGACCTGTTCATCAAAAGCATGTAAACCATCAAAAGCCTACAGCAGCTCGCGGCGAAGCTCTTCTGCCGGTTTGGGTGATAAATACCCGAGCGGAATATCGAATACCGTCTTAGCGCCCTGCTGACCTTCCTGGCTTAATCGGAATGCTGCTCTAGCATAAGCAACCAGAACGCTGGCCGTAAACTCAGGATTGCTCTCCAGCTTCAGACCGAATTCAGCGATTTGTTTGTTTCCATTGCCGGATGCACCGCTGCGGATCACAAACCCGCCATGGGGCATACCGGAATGCTCAGCATCCAGCTGTTCTTGGGTGATGAAGGTTACCGTCGTATCATAGTCGGCGAAGTAATTCGGCATGTTCACAATAGCTTCCCGGATTTGCTCCCGGTCGGCGTCTTCCTGCGCTACAACAAAACACTCTCTGCGGTGTTTCTGGCGGGTTTCCAGCTTCGGAGTGTCTCCGGCCCGGATGCCGTCAATTACTGTTTGTACCGGCACGGTGTATTGAACGCCAGCCTTCACACCCGGCACGCGGCGAATCGCATCGGAGTGGCCTTGGCTGACACCGGGTCCCCAGAAAGTATATTCCTGCCCTTCGGGCAGCACCGCTTCCATCAGCAGCCGGTTCATGGAGAACAGGCCTGGGTCCCAGCCTGTTGAGATTACACTTAAGCGTCCGCCTGCAAGAGCAGCCTGATGAACAGATTGGAAAAATTCCGGAATTTTGGCATGCGTATCAAAGCTGTCAACCGTATTGAACATTTCTGCCAGCTGAGGAGTCTGTTCCGGCAGGTCGGTTGCTGAACCGCCACACAGGATCATTACGTCAATACGGCCTATGTATTGACCTGCCGCAGAAATATGCTCAAAGTGAATGCCAGGGGGAGTTTCCAGCTGCTGCGGGTCTCTGCGCGTGAATATCGCCACAAGCTCCATGTCCGGATTTTGTGCAATCGCCTGGTGTACCCCTTTGCCCAAATTGCCATACCCTGAAATGCCTACTTTAATTATTGTGTTCAAAATGATCCTCCTTCGCCGGAGCTGATCTCCGGAATGTAATAAGTCACTGTCTTAAATTATAAGTATATAGACATTACACGAAATGTAAACAATGGAGGGGTGGCGGGCTGTAATCCAGCATGACCGTTTACTCTGTCCCCATGAGGATTAGACCGACTGGAAGCCGGATGTTCTGACAGCAAAAAAGCGTAAGCAGCCCTAGGGTTGCTTACGCTTTTTTGCTGTTGACATTCTAAAAGACATAAAAAAACGCCTACAATGTGGCGAAATTGTGAATTTTATAAATTTATACCTTATATTATACCATAAAATAACATAAAAATCAAGTATTGTTTCAAATGCAAGCCGAATGGTACAACTGAAATGAGGTGAAGGATAATGAAAAATAAAAGTGTTACTGCACTCGTCAGCGCGTTCTCCAGGGCATATCATGCGCAGCATAACCAGATCAAAGTTTTTGACGATTCGCTTGCCAGACAATTGTTGACCAAGGAGGAATACGAGGGGATTGCCGGCAGCATGTCGCAAGGGATTGCGTTCTTCCAGCCGGAATTTGTAGGTACACAGGAGCAGGCACTGCGGAGAGTCGTTGACTACCAGCTCTCACCGTCACCGCTTGGCAGGGCTGCATTTGCGGAACAGGCCCTTGAGGTCGCCGTTATGCATGGTGCAAGGCAATATTTGATATTTGCGGCTGGGTATGATACCTTTGCTTACCGGCAGCCGGAATGGGCAACAAAGCTGCAAATTTTTGAATTCGATCATCCAGCCACAGCTGATGACAAACACAGACGCGTCTTGGCTCTGAACCCTGCTAAGCCGTCCAATCTGCATTATATTTCATTAGATTTCAGCGAACAGGACTGGGAGAGACGATTGCTTGACTACCATGCTTTTGACCCGAGTGTAATTAGCTTCAGCAGCTTTTTGGGCATCACCTACTACTTGTCCAAAGATGTATTTAAGCATTTCTTGTCAACCCTTACGAAGCTGCTTCCTAGCGGCAGCAGTATTGTTTTTGATTATCCCGATGAGCATACATTCACTCCTTACGCCGAAGAACGTACACAAAAGCAGGTGATGTTGGCCGCGCGCGCTGGTGAGCCGATGCAGGCAAGCTATTCCTATAAGGAGCTGGAGCACATGCTGGAAGACGTTAACTTCTTGATCTATCAGCATTTGACACCAGACCAGATTACCGCTCAGCTGTTTAAGGCCTACAATGACAGCCAGCCCGCCCACCCGATCACGGCGTTCGATAATGTGAATTATTGCTTAGCGGTTAAAAGATAGGCCTGCCGAGCAGAAGAAGACTTTGACCCGATTATCATCGTAGATGGCGTTCTGCACGGCAGCTTCCGGATAAGGTGAGCTGATCATCAGTCCCACTGCCGCCAGGATGGTCTTAACCCAATCCACAGAAGGCTGGATGAAGGGTATAACACCAGCATTACATTCGATAAGGCTGAAAATCCAAATCCTGCCATCATAGAACGATTGGCTCACTGGTCCGGGATTTTGGGCATAAGCGCCAAAGTGTCAGCAGCATGATTACAGAGGAAACGGCCGGAAACAGGGAAATGATACCGCTGTCCAACGGCCAACACAAAGAGCCCGCGTCCTCGCGGGCTTTTGTATATTCTTGCGGGTTTTTTTGTTGAGGTCAAAGAATGATGAGTCAAAGGCTGAAACGGATAAGATTTTGGAATCTGTGTCTTTTCAATAAGAGAGGTTACCAGCCGCTCCTACTGGCATCACCATTAAAACTGCTTTCAGAGATTACTCTTGAACTCTTTCAGGTAAGTATACCGGACGCTGAGCGTTAGCAGAGTGAAGATAAACAATAGGCAGATGAAATCGTTTGCGCTAAAATAAGAGATATGAAATTGGATTGAAGACTCTGTAATTGATGAAAGCGTTTTAAACTATTAAGCGGAGGCGATTAGATGATCAAGAATTGGATTTACAAGTGCAGTTGCTGGGGATTTATAGCATTATTAATGATAGCGCTCACAGGTTGTATGAAAGAACAGGAGCCAACCGCTGTTCAGCCTTCGCCAACCCTGGAGGGAAATGCTGCTCCAGATGAAACCAAAGGTACAGTGAGCATAGAGAAGCTCGGGGAACGGAGAATCTTTGTTTACCTGCCGCCTGGTTATGAAACCGGCGAAGAACGTTATCCTGTAGTGTATATGAACGACGGGCGGAGTGTGTTTAATACCGGCACCAGTTCTTTTAATAAAGAGTGGCTGGTTGACAAGAAGGTAGACCAGCTTGTTAAAGACGGCAAGATGGAGAAGGTCATTGTAATTGCAGTCGATGCAGGCGAAGACTCAGACCGGGGGAAAGAGTATGTCCCTTTCCCCAATGATTCTATTCCTACGGATGGGACAGGTGCGGAGAAATTTACCCGCTATTTTATTGAAACCGTCATTCCCTTTGCGGATTCAACATACAGAACGATCCCAGACAGGGACCACCGGATGATCATGGGATCGTCATTTGGCGGAGTGCAGGCGTTCTGGATGGGCTATCACCATCCCGAGACTTTCTCGATGATCGGTGCGCTGTCCGCCTCCACATGGGTAGCTAACGGGCAAGCGTATGAAGCTTGGGCGCAAGAAACCGGAAAGCCGGATGTGAAGATTTGGCTGGACATGGGAGCTAAGGAAGAAATGGTAATCGATCCACTGGTAGATTTACTTTTGTCGAAGGGATTTAAATATGGGCAGGATTTATTTTTTCAGATGGATCCTATTGGTGAGCATAACGAGATCTCCTGGTCCAGACGAGTACATAGTCCACTGATCATGTTCGCCGGGAAAGCACCCGGTCAAGCGGTCAAGCTGGAAGTAAGCGACTATTTGTCAATTTCAGGGATGGGAGAATCTTATCTCCGCCTCAATCCGGTAGCAACCATGGACAATGGAATGGATTATTCTGTCTCCTCCGAAGCCTCATACAAGGTGCTGAATCCCGAGGTTGGTCAGGTGGATCCATCAGGGAAAGTGACCTTTTTGAAACAGGAAGACTTACGTGTTGAAGTTACATATCAAGGGTTGACCCAGTTGTATGACATAGATAATGATCGTTAGGCAATAAAATATGATAGCGTGACAAATACCGAAACAAATCCTAGCCTTTGGTCTGGTATGGCTCCAGTCCGAAGACTGTTTTGAACCTTCTCTTTACCAAGTATAATGCTGATTAAGTGAAAAACGTGAGAGGAAGGACAATATGAACAATAAAGTGTATCCTATGCCGGTTGGAGCGCTAGAATCGGTGCAGATTCCAGCACAATCACAATCTAAACCCCGCAAAGGTGGAACAAATCCCAAGGTATTCCGGAGCATTATGTATTTTATAATATCTTTGCCGCTAACCATTGTATATTTCGTATTTATGGTGACAGGGCTGGCGTTGTCCATTGGGTTAACACCTGTTTTCATCGGAATCCCCTTATTTTTTGCAGTAGCTAAGGGAATCGATTACATCGTACAATTTGAGCAAGAGCTAGTAAGATCGTTGCTGGATATTCCTGGACCCGGTGAAGAACACCGATCGAATATGCAGGTGGAGGGAGCGGGCTTCCTGCAACGAATGAAGTTAGGGTTTCATGCCGGGAAGTTTGCCCGTAACATCATGCTGATAATGGCCAGGTTCGTATCCAGCATTGTTTTCTTTTCAATTACGATAACTGTGGTAGCGGCTGCACTCGGCCTGATTACACTGCCTGCGCTCCATCAGATTTTTCTGCAAACAATGGATTTGAATATTCTGGAGAATAGTGTGTTTGCCTTGTTCCAAATCGACTGGACATTATCTCAGCAATATATTTCTTATGTCGTAGCAGGATTTGTAGTTGCCTTGATCGCAAATTGGGTAATTCGCAAGCTTATGGATGTACAACGTAGAATGCTGTTCGTATCCTACGATGAAGGACAGCAGTATTCAATTTAATGAAACGTATTGAGCGTGGAATAGAATTCACAGGGTAAAGATTAGTGGAATGGCGGCAGCTCTGGAAAATTTATCTGACATTGATAGTTTGCAGCTTGTTTGCAAAAAAAACAAAGAGGACTGAATCGGGATATTACTCATCCCCGGTTCAGTCCACAAAACTACTTATCTAAATCCCTCGCAGATTTTACTCTTCCCCCGCCGCCACCGGATTCTCCTCATAACTAATCCAGTCACTCCAGCTCCCGGGACATGCCCGGTCTCTGCGGAAACCTGGCGCACCTTGTCCATATCAACCAGCATCTGTATCTGCACCCTTATGAATTCGTTGTTCTCCGTTTACTCCGGAGGTAGTATAGGACAGCTACTGCAGTATCCATGATCCGCTCTGAGCTGATAGGCCAGACAGCAGGTCGCCTTAATAGATATAGTGTTGTGTGGAGGGTTGCGGTCCGTTCTGAATTTGGGCATGATGCGGAACGGATTACCGGGAAGTCCGAATACCTCCGGTTCGAGTTCCCAGGTCATAGCTTTGAATTGCTCGATGATAAGGTTGCGGGTGCTGTCACCTGCTGCGTTCCGGGCTTCCTCTTCCATATAGGTATATAGCTGATTATATATATGCTTCCATAGCATCACTGCTTTAGTCTGTGCGGCTTTGGCAAGAGCAAGAATAATCGGTCTAACATCATTCTTATAGAACAAACCAAGCTCATCTAATAATACTTTCCCGGAAACATGTTTGTGGCAGAGGCCGTCCCGATTTTCATGGACATGGAAAGAGAATACGGGGAACCCCTCGGTACGGATGAGCTGTACAGACATGTTGCTCAGGCACAAGGCATGAGCCATCGGGTGTGCAGCCGTGAGCAGTGCATATTTTGCCCCGCAAATTCCGGCGTACCAGCTGCAAAAGATGGCGGCTGCTAAACGCTTGTCATCTGTTCCGAGCATGGAAGCATAAGTTTTGAGCAAGTGCTCAGCATTTGCAGGAAGGCTTAATTCGGTAAGCGAAAAAGTAACCACTGCATTCTCCGCAGCCTCCGAATAGATGAAAAAACGTTCTCCCAATTGCATTTTTTCGGTTTCGCACATCCTTAAATCCCCTTTATTCCAATTTACCCTCAAAGGCTTGGAGAACCGAATCAATCGCATAGCGGTTCGCCAGCGGAGACATGCCCACGTTAAACCAATCCTTGCCCGCCATCATATACACCTGATTCTTCTTGACTGCATTCATGTTCTTCCACAGAGGACTATCCAGCATATCTTCATAGGTTTGCTTAACCTCAGCATTGTCCTCATTATTCAGCTGAATAATGAGGTGGTCGGGATTATACTCGGGCAATTTCTCAAGTGATATGGTTAATGACGGATCTTTGGGGAAGTTCGGAATCATCTCCAGCCCAAGCGTGGTATGAATAAACTTTCCGCGATCGATCTGATCCCCATAGAGGATGAGGCTGTTAGGCATAACCATCATATACAACACGGTTTCGTTGCCAACCAGATCATCAAGCTTCCGCTTGGCTTCAACCTCCTGGGCTTCCAGATCTTGAATGACCTTCTCTGCAATGTCCTTCTTGCCCAGGACCTCGCCTATATCCTTCAGTTCATCACGCCAGTCATCGCGCTGTGGCAGCAGAACCGTCGGTGCGATCCCGGATAACTGATCATAGTCCTTGTCAGACCACCAGACGGGAGCAAGGATAAGATCTGGTTCAGAGGCCAATATCATTTCAAAATTTGGGGTTTCTGCAATGCCCATTTTAAGTGTATCCTTGAGCGGTTCTCGCAGATAGGTTGGTAGATCCGTATGATAGTTCTGTACTGCTATGGGTGTAACGCCCAATGCTTGCAGAAACTCCGGATAGACTACGGAGAGTCCGATGACTTTGGTTGGATTGGCAGGGATCTTAATCTCGCCTTTTTCACTTTTTACTACACGAATGTCCGCTTCAGCTGTGGCGGCAATCTTGGCCTGTCCACTGTTATTTGAGCAAGCTGCCATTACTAATACCAGCACAATAGCCATACAGAACGCCATTCCTGTTCTTATCTGTATCATTTATTATGTAACCTCCTGATTTTCGATACCTTAAATCTCACTTGCGAGTGAGAATCAATATCACTGTTAGGAGTATAAAACAATCTTTCAGATCCGACTATTGACAATCTCGCCAATATTTTATGTTCGATTACGCCAAAGAGACAACGCCAGATCGAGAATCAGCTCCTGAGTGAACGATGTATACTCTGTCCACGGGAAGGGAGGGAGATGGTCAATACGCGAATATCCGGCGGGATCAGGATGCTTCCACGACTCCTTGTCTCGGAGATCAGACCAAACGGCCTGCGAGTGGACATCCTCATCCACAATCAACAGGAGCCTGTCCGCATCCGCAGACCTCAGCTCTTCCAGCGTCAATGTCTGATGGCTAAGCTTGCGGTTAACAACGGACGCCGGGAGCAGATGCAGATCATCGTAGAGCACTTCACCCAAGCTTCGATTAGACAACACGGTAATCTTTTGACCGGATATTCGGGCAATAAGAAGCTTGTCCTTGGCGAGTTCATGATCTAAGTCCGCCCGGACAGCCTCGGCTTTGCGCTCATATTTTTCTAACCATGCTGCCGTTTCCTTTGCCCTGTTGAGGCATTTTCCGATGAATCTTAATTGCGTCCGCCAATCCATTCGGAGCCAGGACACGAGATAAGTGGGTGCAAGCTCTTGAAGCTGCTGCTGTATGTCCGGACTTAGCGATTGCTCCAGCCCCAGAATAAAATCAGGATGGAGGTGGGCGAGCTGCTGTATTCTGGTATCGTCATCCTGGGCAAGAGGAAGTACCGCACCAGGCTCATATTTACGGCGGTAATATTCAGTCCAAGGATGGTCAGCCGGAGCTGCGCAGGGAATAATATTCAGAGTAAGCAGTGCCCCAATCAGGCTGCCGTGGTAAGCAACAATTTTCAGCTTGGCATTTCGCATGAATGTTGCCGGAGCAACACCGGTAATTTGCTTGAATTTGCGCCGGAAATATGGGATGTCCTTATAACCGACGTAAGCGGCGATATCCTTTAATTCATAATTCGTTTGCGGCAGCATAAGGCTCCTTGCTTGTCTGATCCGGTATTCGGTCAGGTATTCAATCGCGCTGATACCGTATTTCTGCTTGAACAGTCTGATGAAATGCCTTTCGCTGGTGCCTGCCTCGCCTGCCAGCAGACGGATGGAGAGCTCTTCGCGGTAGTGTTGCTCTATATATGTCTTGACCCGCTCCATCACAGCGTCTGTATCGCTCAGCTGCAACTGGCTGGCATCGCTCAGCAGACTATACAGCAGCTCATAGAATCCGCTCTGGGCATGCAACCGCTGCAAGGGGTTTATGTTTCCCATGGAAGCGGCGATGGCCTCACAGTGTTTGCTGTAAGTAATAGTTGATGCAATCGCTGCTTCTCCTTCCATGGGGAAGGGGATATGAAGCTCCGATGAGCTTGCCTGTTCCTGATCTTCAGACAGATCACGCCGACCAAATACATCAAACCGGAGAATGTATAACCTCTGGTCTCCTGAACCCTCTAGACGGGCTTCGATCAACTGCCCTGGCAGGCAAACAAAAACAAATCCCGCTCTGAGTTCAGCATATTTTCCATCTACCGTTATCCAACCACGGCCAAATATTGGAATCAGGAGCAAATGCGATTCAAGAAATTGCAGCCGAAGTGACCACTCTCCCTTGGGATTGTTGTTCTGTGTGATGCTTCGAAGCCTGAACCACATTTGGTCAATCTGTCCGAATGTTCCCGCAGGCGGTATGCCATCCTTACTGATCATTCATCGCCACCACCTTCCGATATGCTGCAACACGCAAATACTTGCATCTGAGGCCGCGAGCCACTGGGATAAGGTATCCTTTTTTCCGGTTGAAGCGAACGATTCTCTGAGCAGAATATCTGCTGTTTACCGATGAGAGATTCATGCTGTACACTACTTTCCATTGAAATTCGAAACAAAAACGGGACACTTATATGCTATTCGTATAATATACTATTTTTTAATCCGTAACTAACTAAAAGCTCTAATTAAGCCTTGAAAAGAGATTTAACGATGGTACGAAGCTGTGCGTTCGGCGACTGCAGGGATAAGAGGCTGGAGTGACTGGGTTAGCTGTGAAGGGAATGTTCGTAATTATTGAATACATCGCCAAACGGCTTATAAGCATCAGCGATGTATTTTTGTGCCCCGAAGTCAACACAGAGTCAACGTTTCGCTTCGGAAAACATTTTCAGAGTAGGATGAATCGGGCGCTCGCTCTTAGCCGGCCATATCGACTTGTTTCCAAATCTTCTGAGAATAGTTCAGGTTCAGCCGTTATTTCGTGCAGGAAATAGGCGGCAACGTTATTATTCTTCAAAAAGCTACGCTGCATCAATATTTTGACAGCTTGAATACCGGTCTCATAATCATGCGAATCCAATAAGCAAATACAGTCGTTCCGGTCCATGAGCTGCGCTTATTCTGGATGTATTGATCACTGATAATATAAGTCCTGGTGGAAGCAGGGCTCTTCAAGAGCCTCATCCCGCTTTGGAGATCATTTCGGCTTCTTCTGCGTCATTTTTAGCATTCAGAACATTGAAAGCTACGCCGGCAGCCGCTAGCGCCTCTGCCAGCATGGCAGACTCCTCGACGCTTGACGTGCCAATGAGAATTGGACGTCCCGCCCTATGGACGGACGTGATTTCTTGTACGAAGCCTTGAGTTTAGCTTCTTTATGGGTGTAATCCGGTGCGGGTGATCGATCCGGATGTTTGGCCGGTTCGGAGGGATTTGCACGATCTGCAGCGCATAAATATCTTCGAAGTTCGCAGGCACGGCAAAAAACCGCCCGAAGCCCTTCGGCTCCAAGCGGCACATTTACAAGGTTACACCTCTATAGGGATTGGCGAATGCTATTTTTCCCCCGTCGCCACCAGATTCTCACTATACGAAATCCAGTCACTCCAGCTCCCGGCATACAGCCGTACCTTCCTGTACCCGGCCTTTTCCAGTGCCAGTATGTTCGGGCAGGCGGTTACGCCGGAGCCGCAATAGACGATGATCTCACGGTCCTTGTCCAGTCCTGCGAAGTGCTCGACAAGCTGTTCGGCACTTTTATAGCTTCCATCTTCATTCTGTGTGTTTTTCCAGAAGTAATTGACCGCACCGGGGATATGTCCGGCTTTTTTGTCCAGCGTCTCTTCCTTGCCCTGATAGCGCTCACCCGCGCGGGAGTCGATCAGGACCGGCAGGGCAGAAGGGGAGGAGGAAGTAGCAGCGACCGTTTGCTCCGACACCTGACGAACCTCATCGACATTTGCCAGCATCTGCGGCTGTACCTTTGGCTCAAAAGTGCTCGGCACCCGTACCGGCTGATGATCCGTGACCGGGAACTTCTCAGCTTTCCAGGCGCTGAAGCCGCCTTCCAGAATGAATACATTCTCATGCCCCAGGTAACGCAGCAGCCACCACAGACGTGCGGCATTCATGCCGCACTCGTCGTCATAAGCAACAATCCGGGAATCGTTCCCGATTCCGAGCTTCGCCAGGCGGGCAGCAAGCACTTGGGGATCAGGCAGCGGGTGGCGTCCGCCGTGTTCTCCCGCCGGGCTTGACAAATCATGCTCCAGATCAAGATAAACGGCACCAGGAATATGCTCCTGTTCATAGCTCTCTCTGCCAGCCTCGGGTTTACCCAGCGTAAACCGGCAATCCACAATCGTCTGCTCCGGCTCATAGAGCCTTGCCAGCAGCCAGCGTTTGGTTACGGTAGCGTCCATTCGTATCCCTTCCTTTGCTTATATCAATATGAAGTTTATTATAGCGGAAAAATCTGAGGATCCTCAAGATAGGCTCCAAATCTTCTAATCCCGATCCACAAATTGTGCTTCGACGGCAGACGTGGCTGGCGCCAGTTCCATACCTTGCTTCCAGATCAGAATGGGTTTGTCATCCTTGGGGCCGTAATAGATGGCTTTAATCTGAGCGGAAGGGTCTGTATGGTTGGCATTTAATTGTTCGAGGTTGATCAATTCGTACCCGTTGCCAAGCCCAATCTCGGTAGACTTTTTGGTTTTGATGACAGGCCGCATCGGAGTGATATAGAAGTTGCCGTCACCTTCCGATTTACCACGGATCTGATTCACCTGATATCCATCGGTCAGCTTGACATGATATGCGATCTTCCCGTTCTTGAGCCGGCTTACATCGGTGATTTCAATAACACTGGAGGGGACTTCTGTAATATTCCAGCGGAATAAGCCAACATACCCTAACACGATAACGCCACAAATGGTTGTAGCAAGAAACAGGCCTTTGGCAAATGCTGCAGCTCTGGAACGGTGCCAATACCCTTTGAAGCTTGCCAGCGCGGTGCTTTCCTGTTTGTTCTTTTCGATGACCTCAAAAGGCAGGCTGCTGCTCTGCTGCAGCTTGTGCAGGGCGGCAGTACAATGCTCGCAGGTCACCAAATGGGCCTCGATGGATTTTCTGGTATCTGCACTGCACACTTCATCATAGTATAGCGGCAGCAAATCCCTGACGATTTCGCAGGACAGTTTGTTCATCGGTTTTCCTCCATTAATAAGTCTTGTATGATGTTTCTTGCGCGGTGAAATGTAACTCTGGCCCAGCTTTCTGTTCTGCCAAAGACCTCACTGATATGTTCAAAGGACAGCTCTCCGAATACCCTCAATGTAAAGACTTCCTTATAAGGCTCTTTCAGGCTGTGCAGCAGCTTATGGATTCGCAGGGCTTCTGTTTTGTCAATCAGCTTTTGTTCCATCGAGAGGCTGTTTCCCTGCGTTTTTTCCTGCGGGTTGCCCAGATCAAAGCGTTTTTGTTTGTCCATATACTTGAAGTAGGTGTTTTTTGCAATTTGACACAGCCAGACACTGATTTTACAATTGCCTTTGAACTGGTCAATATTTTTAACTGCTTTTACAAAGGTTTCTTGCGTAATCTCCTCGGCTATCTGTTGGTCTCTGCTTAGAGACAACGCAAATAAGTAGACATCCTGAAAATATTGCTCGTAGATTTGCTCTACATCGGCCACGTGTTCACCACCTTACATATATAAGACCCGTTAGCGGGAGATTCGTTACAAAAACAAATAAGAGAGGGGCATAAGCCTACGGATACTATTGTAAGCCAGGAGTGGCCGGAGTGGAATGGAACGCTGCGGAAGCGGAGCGGCGGCTGGAATAATACAACCTATTTTGTGGAAAATAACGCTCGCCACGCCGTGCTGCGCATCTATGACACGCATAGGGATAGAAGCAAAATTGAATTCGAGCATGCCGTGCTGCAAAAGCTGGGCGTGTTGTCTTTACCGTTCAGCATACCAGAGCCTGTCCTGACCTCAAACGGAGGAACTATGGTTCGGTTGGAGGAGGGGAAAGGCAAGTTTGCCTGCTTGTTCAAGTATATTGAAGGAGATACGCCTGCTGAGGAGGAAACTGGCTATTTCGAATCCTTCGGAGAGGCCGCAGGCATCTTGTCCGCTGTGCTGGCAGACATAAATCCCAGTCTTGCTCCGGTGTACAGGCCTTATTATGAGCTGCCGCAGGCTTATCCGCTGTGCAGTGATACAAAGATTCGGGAGCTCTGTATGAATCCGCCCCGCCCTTTTGCCGGTCTTGTCCAAGAGCTGAAGCTGCTGTACGCAGCATATAACCAAATCGCTGATTCTCTGGCCGGACTCAAGGAGCTTCCGCATCAACTGGTGCACGGCGATTTGAACGCCTCGAATTTGCTGCTCGATTCCTCAGATCACCGGCAAGTAGCCGCGCTGCTGGATTTTGAATTCTGCACTCACGATGTGCGGGCTATGGAGCCTGCAGTTGTTCTGTCGGGACTGCTGGGGCATGCGGAGGAAGAGACAGCGGTCCGGGATTTCTGCCGGGGTTTCAGCCGCCGGGTCCGGCTCTCCGAAGCCGAAATCAATGCGGTCCCGCTGCTGATGCTGCTTAGAAAAGTTGATGTTTTCCTCCATTTTGTCACCCGTTATCTGGAGGGCACAGATGAAGCACATGTGCTGCAAGAACAGGTGAAGCTGCTGTCTGGAGATGTATTTCAGCTGTCCAGACGAACGTCACCAATTCTGGAGATTCTGAGGGAAGAGCAAGAGGGGAATTGCTGACGCTAATTCTTGCTCAACTGTACCTTTGCACCCAACCCATCAGCCGGCAGTGTGAGCTGATCCGACCTGTCCAACCTCTTCTGGAGTCCTGCGCTCCGTTCGCGGAGCGTCCCCCCAAGCTCTAACGCAGATCCTATTCAAAAACAACAAGGGCTGACCCAATCAGCCAACTTATGGCTTTGGGCCAGCCCCCGGCAAGACCTTTTACACGGTGGTGATTTCTTTCCAGTCGCCAAACGGGAAGGTCTGTTCAGGCACAGTAAAACCGTTAACGTCCCTGCCGGCAGCGTAAAGGGAAATATCACTTACAAACCCGGCTGCACCGGGGGATGAAACGGTAATCGTGTAATTCGCTACAGTAGTAGGAATAACAAGAGTAACTACACCCCTCGGAGCTGCAATCGCAAACGTTGTTGTGAAATACAACGTTTCAACCAATCCTTCCGGACCAGCATCAGTAATGCTGTAAGCATTAACTACGATGGGTTCCAGTCTTGCTGCGGTTGTGTTTGTAATACGCAGCTGGACGAACGTAGAGATCAATGCGAGTGTCGGGTCGAGATTGGAAACTGCACCGATTGTATAGATAGCCATAATGGCACCTCCTTCTCTTTTGGATAAGATAGTATATGCAAATTTGATAGAGTGTATTGGATTACCGTCTTTATTTAATAGAAAAGGCAGCTCACACGATAAAAGATGTCTTTCTGGAAGACAGTTTTGCACTGGGTTAGCGAGCGCGGGAAATTTGACTTTACAATATTTATGTTTCAGTGTACTATTTAACTAACACACCAATACGATATAACACTCGCTCCACATTTTGACTGACCATTATTGATTTCAATCCAGGAGGATGCTATGAATCAGACCAAATATCAACCAGAAGCTGCAGGTAACGGGAAGACGCCGATCGTACTGCAAATGCAAGGCGTAAGCAAGATCATTAAAGGGAAGGCCATTGTGAACGAACTGTCCTTTGATATTTGCAAGGGGGAAATTGTCGGGCTGCTGGGACCCAATGGCGCCGGGAAAACGACAACCATCCGCATGATGACCGGCTTAATTCGTATGACGGAAGGCGATGTGCTTATTGAGGGGCACAGTATCCGTAACGACTTCAACAAGGCTATAGCCAATATTGGCGCCATTATCGAGAATCCTGAGTTCTATTCACACATGACAGGCTACGACAACCTGAAGCAATACCAGCGGATGAGTGACGGAATTACGGATGACAGGATGGATGAAGTTGTACGGCTGGTTGGCCTGCAGGAAGCGATGGGCAAAAAGGTAAAAGCCTACTCCCTGGGGATGCGCCAGCGGCTTGGAATTGCCCAGGCGCTGCTGCATTCGCCCAAGCTGCTGATTCTGGATGAGCCTACGAACGGGCTTGACCCTGCGGGAATCCGGGAAATGCGTGATTATATGCGGAGAATCGCAGAGGTGGAAGGCATCTCCATCCTGATTTCCAGCCATATGCTTGCTGAGATTGAACAGATATGCCACCGTGCAGTAGTCATTCAGAACGGCAAGCTGATCGCCGTCACACCGCTCGGAGAAGAAGCGCAAGCCGGAGGAGCGATCCCTCTGGCGATCAGGGTAGGGAAGCTTGAAGCTGCCCTGGTTGTGATCCATAAACAGTCTGAAGTGCAGATCATCCGCACGGATGAAGCTAACTCCGAAATTCTTGTAAGTATGCCGGACGATCAAGTGCCGGAACTCATAGCTGCCTTCAGTGAAGCGGGAGTCAGGGTCTACCGCATTATGGATAACAAGCAAAGTCTGGAAGAAGAATTCCTGAAATGGACAGGAGGGAACCGCATTGCATAAGTTTAACCGTCTGGTGCTGAATGAATGGCTTAAATTATCGAAGAAACGCACCTTCTTCATCGCTTATGGGCTTTTGATTGTAATGCCGCTTGCAATAGGATATATGGTGCATTCGGTTGCGGGGGATATGTTTGCTTCCGGGCCGCAATTTGCAGCAGAGATGCTGCTGCCGACAGGCATCGGCCAGATCCTTAGTATTCTGGTCATTATCGGGACAGCGGGGATTGTCACCAAGGAGTACAGCCAAGGAACAATTAAGTTCCTGCTGATCCGGGCCCGCAGCCGTACGGCTATTCTTGCCTCCAAATTTGTGACCGTCCTGCTGTATGCACTCAGCCTTACTGTTGTAACAGCGGTTGCGGTATATGCCTCCGGTATGCTGTGGTTCGGAAATGGCGGAGCCAGCCTGGGAATTGGCGATGTGCTCACATCGGTGCTTTATAACAGCGTCTATATGGTGATGTTCGCAACAATGGCTTTTATGATTGGGATATTGACGACTTCTACCGGGGTAACCATAGGGATTTCGATGTTTGGCTTAACGATCAGCAATCTGGTCATTTTCCGGGACTTCTATAAATATGTCTTGTTTCCCAACTTGAATCTGGCTGCCTATGAAGGTGGCGGGGCACCGCTTCCGGGGATGACTCTGGGGTTCTCTATCCTCATGCTGGCTGTATATTTCTTACTGTTTCTTCTGGCGGGATTTATGGTGTTCAGACGAAGGGACGTTGCTTGATGACCATAGAATTTGACAATAATCAGCCGATTTACCTCCAGATCATGAATTATATGAAAGGGGAGATCGTGACGGGCAAGCTGAAGCCGGGCGACAAAATCCCCTCCGTACGTGAATTGGCCGCTGAACTGCAGATTAATCCGAATACGGTGCAAAGAACCTTTCAGGAACTGGAGCGTGAGACCATCGTGGAAACCCGGCGCGGGATGGGCAGGTATGTAACCGGCAATGAAGAGACGATTCTGACCATTAAAAAAGAGATGGCACAGGATGTCCTGGACCGTTTTATCCGCGGCATGCAGGAGCTGGGCTTTCAGAGTGAGGAGATTCTGGCGGCTGTAGCTGAGAATATTGAAATAAGAACAAAACCATAGGGGGATTATCGCGGTGGACAGGATACTTCAAGTACAAAATGTGACCAAAAAATATGGCTCCAAGCATGCGCTGCGCGGGGTCTCCTTCGGACTGAGTGCCGGTAAAATCGTCGGACTTCTCGGCAGCAACGGCAGCGGCAAAACTACGCTGATGAAACTGATTGCCGGGCTGGCCCAGCCGACCTCAGGGGGAATTTCCGTGCTGGGCGTCCCGGTGGGGGAAGCGAGCAAGTCACTGGTGTCATTTATGCCGGACCGCCCGTTAACCGAATCATGGATGAAGGTGGAGGATGCTCTCAGATTCCAGCAGGATTTCTACCCAGACTTCGATCCCGGCAAAGCGAAACGGATGCTGGAATTCATGAAGCTTAGCGAGCGGGACAAAGTCCGTACGTTATCTAAAGGGATGGGGGAACGCCTGCAGCTGACCTTGGCACTCTCGCGCCGGGCCAAATTATATGTTATGGATGAGCCTATCGGAGGTGTTGACCCCGTTGCCCGGACCAACATTCTTAACGCGCTGATGGAGTTCTATGAGGAAGACAGCACCATCCTGCTCTCCACGCACCTCGTGACTGACATCGAACGGATTTTTGACGAAGTGATGTTTATCAAGGAAGGTGAGCTTGTGCTGCATAGTGAAGTGGAGGAACTTCGGCTTCAGCGCGGCAAAAGTATTGATGAGCTGTTCAGAGAGGTGTATGCGGAATGCTGAAACTGATGAAATATGATTTGAAAAGCAAACGGGAGCGGCTTCTGGCGTTTTTTGTAATTATGCTGCTTGTCCAGGCTGGCATATGGTTTACTAACAGTTCAATGGGGTCCGAGCTGATCACGTTCCATATCATTACGTATGCCGGTTTCAGCTTTGCTCTGCTGCTCATAGCTTTTTTCAGCTATTTCCGTTACTTACAGTCTTATGCCAGACGGCTGCTGCCGGTCCCTACGGTTCAGAGTGTGCTCTCACCGCTGCTGCTCTTCTGGGTTCTGCTGCTGTCTGTTGTGGCCATTGCTGCGGTTCATTTTGGCATTTATATTCTGGTGTATTCCTCAGATTTTCTTCCGGTGAATTTCTGGCCCGTGGCATCCTGGAGTGTGCTTAATCTCCTGTGGACTGCCGGATTTGAACTTATTCTCCTGATGTTTGCCGTCACTCTGGCTAAAAGCCTTCGCGTAAAAGGCACCATTTGGATTGCCATCGCTGTTTTTATGGTCGTGGAGAACGGACTATCCTTTATGGAGCGGCAGTTCTGGGGTAGCTATATGTCTGCTCTGGATAACGTATTCCGCTTTGAGGTTTATGATCCCTCGGCCGTAAGCAGCGGGTTGAGAATATACGGTACTTCAACTGAATTTCTCTGGCCGCTCCTCTTCGAAGCCGTCATTGGAGCCGTGCTGATTTATGTAATGACACTGCTGATTCAAAAGAGAATTGAAACCTGACTCTGCTGCTGAAACGAAGGACGGGCGCATCACAAAAAGACGTCCTCCTAAGAGGGCATCTATAATGACGGGTGTATTATAATCCTTGAGCTCTACGCGTGTTCGTCCAGAGCTCAAGCTCCCGGACCAATTGCTCTTCTTCGGCCTCCTGCAAATCCAGGCGGATTCCATACTGGAACTGGCCCAGTCCAAACATCCAGCCCCAGCGCACACTGCCTTCGAACTGCAGTTTGTCTTCTGCCAGCTGGAAATGAATAATCAGCTTCGTATCCCCGGCGGTAAAGCGGAGGTTCAGCGAGGTGCGCACCTTGCAGCCTGAACGGCTAAGGTCAAGCAGCACGCCTTCTGTTAATTTTCCGGCACCCGGACCGGAATTGCCCGCAGGAAGTTCCAGCCAGCATTCTATAGGCTGGTTCATTACATATCGGAATGGTTCTTTTCTACTGGAGTCGTCCATTTCAACCTCCGCTGTTTTTTTGCTATTATATCGAACTGCACTGATCAGGGCAATCTACTAAAGTGCTATTTTTAAAATAAAGAAAGCTGTTTCTGTGTATATAAATTACAATTCTGTATAACCTTCCGGCGGCTGCAGATTCTGGAATACAAAATAAACCTTTCTCATAGGACTGGAGTACTAATCATCCAGATATGAAGAAAGGTTTTTTGCTGTTAGTGCAGCTGTTGGCATAGGGGACAGCACAGGCAGAATAAGAGAACGCGAATTCAATATAGAGAAAGGATGTGAGGAGTGACAGAGAGTGAATTTATTGCTATAATCGCATCTTTTGCAGTTGCTAATATGCAGCAGAGTAATATTGCGGCTTCCCTGTCCATCGCACCGGCGGCACTTGAATCCGGCTGGGGCAGCAGCGGGAGTGCTGGATACACAAGCCTGCGGCAGCTATGATTTTTACAGAACAATTACTATGTTGTACCGGGCGGGTCTCTTTGCACCTGAAAAGGAGGTGTGATGAACATGGTGAATGAGGCGCTGAATAATGTGCTGGCTTTTGCTTCGGTACTGGCGGTTTTTGTCCTGGCCCTGGTTCAACTCGTCAAGACCACCGTAAACCTTCCGCGTAATCTGGTTCCGGCTGTTGGACTCGTTATCGGCCTGTTTGTAGGTGCTGTAGCGTACCCTTTTACAGATATGAATCTGGTTTTACGTCTGTGGGCAGGGGGACTTGCAGGATTGTCGGCTACCGGACTGTTCGAGCTGGCGTTCAATAAAAGGGAAGGCACTACCAAGGACTGAAAGGCTATGGTAAATCCAACTACCGGCAGAAGGCCGGCAATCTATTTTAGGCAGTGTCCGCAGGCCAGAAGACCAGGCAATTCATAGATTTCATTAATACAATAGAGAAGGAAAGGAGGTGCTCATATGGGAACTTATTTGGATGCAAGAACCTCGCAGAATGCCAGTACCGCCAATTCCATTGCGATTCCGATTCTGGTCATCAACACCCCGCAGCTGTTCGGTCAGATTGGCCTGATCACTGAAGGGGCTACGACAAATCCGCGTGTGCTGCTTAAGGGAACTATTTCTATACAGCTTCCCCTGGCTCTGGTAGGTATTACGATTAGAATAGTAAGAGGAACTTTGTCTACGGACCCTGTAGTATACTCTGCAACCTCTACATTCAATTTAAGCATTCTGGCACCACAGGTCATTACTTTTTCCGCTGCTGACTTTCAGCCGCCAATTACTCCACAATTGACTTATACCGCTTTTGTCTCATCCAATCTTCTGGGGGCGATTCGTGTCGGTCCAGAGAGCTTTGACGGAATTCTGGTTTCCGATTAATGCCACAGCATCCTGCCAAACCTTCGCTAAGGGAGACAGGATGCTTTTTGCACTGGATATTCAGAAGCGATGGCCTAAATATAAACCTTTTCGCCCAATCTATAAGAGGCAAGGATACATATTCTGTTGTGTAGTGATCATTTGTGAAGGAGGTAATCTCATGGGTGCAGATTGCGGTTATGGCGGTAATGTGGGTGGCGCTAATCATTGTCCTGTTGTAAGTCCGTTCACTTCTACAGGTGCAATTCTGGTGCTTTACATTTTGCTGGTTATTATTTTGAGTGCCTGTTTCATCTAGTTACTAAAATAACGCGGTCTTTGGGCAGAAATGCCGGGGATCGCGTTTTTTGCAGGTTGTCATGGACAAGCCATTGCAGGGGACGGGAAAAGCTAAGCTGCAGGAAAAGAAAAAGCTATATAGAGTGAACTTGAAAAACGAACAAAAGGGAAAAGGGATGGAGGGGAAGTTTGGAACTGGAGGAGCGAAAGCGTCCGCCTTTGTCTGCGGATTTCCACCGCGAACAGCGGTACAAATCAAGAAATCTGCAGACAACAGCGGCCGGAAGTCCAAACATTCTCCGGAGTCCCGACGAAGTCCCTAATGTAAAGATCTTAAGTTCACTCTATATGATTCGAAGAAATAATTGTAACTATATCCCATGTGATCCGTATACCAAAAGGATGTGATAACAGAAAGGGGATAATAACATGAGCAAAAAATTAACGTTGCTCTTGGCCTGCCTGCTGCTGGGTTTATCAATCTGGCCGGCACCTGCTGCGAACGGAGCAGAATCTAAGGTGATTTTCAGTGTGAACAATGAAGTGCTTCAATTTCCTGCCAATGAGGCTCCATGGATAACCGGCGATATGTTAATGGTGCCTATCCGCAAGGCGGGTAAAGCGCTCGGTTTGGAAGTTATCTACATACAAAAAGAGAAAAAACTTCAATTAAGCCGCAATGGACAGCAGCTTGCCATTAAGCTTGGGACAAATGAAGCGGTAGTGAACGGGAAGGACAAGCTTGCGATTAACGGGAAAGTTATACTTCGCGGGAATCTTATATATGTACCCATTTCTTTGTTTAATGTTATGGGTTTGATCAGTTCCTTTGATTCCGCAGCTGGTCAGGCGGCAGTTAATTCGCCGCAAAATTATGCCGATACTGTCACAGGCCTGCTGGCCTCCGGTAAATATGAACAGTTGTGGCAGCGGCATTTCGATAAAACCGCAAAAACAGCCATGCCAGTGATGAAGCTCCAGCAGGTATGGGAAGGACTAGCGGAACCCTACGGAGCGTACAACAAGCTGACTTCCATATCCAGCCGCCAAGATGCTGGGCGGATTACAATTACAAGCACAGCCTCTTTTGCCAAAGGGGACCTCGCCATCACCATAACCGTCAACAGCAATGGCAAAATTACTGGCCTCTGGTTCTCTCCTCATGCCCCTTCCCCCGCTGCACCGGAACTCAAGCTTCCGGAGGGAGTGACAGAGGAGGAAGTTACCGTTGGTGCAGGAACATCACACCCGCTGAAGGGGCTGCTTACCCTCCCCGCAAATTCGTCTCATCCCGTACCATCGGTTGTGCTCGTCCAAGGTTCGGGAGCTTCAGACCGTGATGAAACGGTGCTTGGCTACAAACCGTTTAGGGATATCGCCTACAGTCTGGCCAAACAGGGCATCGCAGTACTCCGGTATGATAAACGGAGTTACTCGTATCCGGAGCAGTTTACGGGAGCAGCAGCAGCTACAATAAATGTTAAGGATGAAGTGGTGGATGATGCGGTTGCCGCTGCTAATCTGCTCAAAGCAGACCAGCGGATGGATTCCGCCCGGGTCTATCTGGCAGGTCACAGCCTTGGTGGAATGCTGGCGCCGAGAATCGACTCCGAAGGCGGGAATTTCGCCGGATTGATCCTGCTGGCAGGCTCACCGCGGAATCTGTGGGAAATTATGTACGATCAGAACATGGCGGTCATCAATTCTCTCCCGGATGCTGACCCGGTCAAAGCGCAGGCAGCTGCAGCAGTCAACGCCGAACTCACCAAGGCGAAGGCACTGGCTGCAATGACGCTTGAACAAGCTAAGACGGCACCCAGTGTTTTTAAAATGCCTGCTTATTATTTCAAAGAGATGGATATGCATAATACAGCTGAACTGGCCCGCAAGCTGACCAAACCGGTATTTGTGCTGCAAGGGGGAGATGATTTTCAGGTCAATCCCACAACGGACTTTTCTTTATGGAAAGAAGTCTTGAAGGGGGATTCCGCCGCTTCATTTAAGCTTTACCCCGGTCTCAATCATTTCTTCGTGAATTATGAAGGCAAGGATGCGGGAACTGCGGCGGAATATAATACTCCTGGAATGGTTGACGGGCAGGTGCTTAGCGATATGGGACAATGGATTTTGGGGCAGCTATGAACCCCCAGAATTACTGGTATACACGATTTTTGTACAAAGTTACTTATGACTATTATTGCCTGGAGGGGTAGCAATGCCTAATATTTCTAAGAATCTGACAGAATTGATTGGAAACACGCCGCTGCTGGAGCTGGCGAATTACGCGAAGAGTCATCAGGTGGAGGCCAGGTTAATCGGGAAGCTGGAATACTTCAATCCGGCAGGAAGCGTTAAGGATCGTATCGGCTATGCCATGATACAAGACGCCGAAGCCAAAGGGCTGATCCGCAAGGATTCGGTGCTGATCGAACCGACCAGCGGAAATACCGGCATTGGTCTGGCTTTTGCCGCTGCAGCACTCGGGTACAGGCTGATCATCGTGCTGCCGGAGACGTTCAGCGTGGAACGCCGCAAGCTGCTCAGAGCGCTCGGAGCTGAACTGGTGCTGACTCCGGGAGCGGAAGGAATGCTGGGTGCGGTTCAAAAAGCTGAGGAACTGGCCGCAGCAATCCCCCATTCGTTCATCCTGCAGCAATTCAGCAACCCGGCCAATCCGCAAATCCACCGTGACACTACAGCAGAGGAAATCTGGAGGGATACCGGAGGGGCAGTGGATATATTTGTGGCGGGTGTAGGAACTGGAGGTACAATCACTGGAGTGGGCGAAGTGCTGAAAGCCAGAAATTCTGAAGTGCAGGTCGTTGCCGTTGAGCCGGCGGACTCTCCGGTTTTATCAGGAGGTAAACCGGGCGGACACCAGATACAGGGAATTGGAGCCAATTTTGTGCCGGACAACTTTAATTTCGGGGTTGTGGATGAGATTGTCCAGGTGGAGAACAGCCATGCATTTGAAACTGCACGCAGCCTGGCCAGAACTGAAGGTCTGCTGGTGGGAATCTCCTCCGGTGCTGCGGTCTACGCCGCTTCCCAAATTGCCAAACGTCCCGGAAATCAGGGTAAAAATATTGTAGTCATCCTGCCGGATACAGGGGAACGTTACTTGTCGACACAGCTTTTTGAAATGGAAGAGTGATGATGTATTCTTCCATTTTTTCGTGTAGAATATGAATTTTGATTCTGGTACAATCTATATATTAAGTTTTAAGGAGCGGGGCACATGGACAATGATCTGGTGCAATTGTTGCGGAATGTTATTCGGGAAGAACTAATCCCCATTAAGGATGAGGTCTCCTCCGTTAAAGATGGGGTATCCTCTGTTAAGGAAGAATTGGAAACCGTCAATGTACGCTTAGACCGGATTGAAATAGAGCAGCAGAATATGAAGCAGGACCAAGAACTGATTAAACGTGCTGTGCTGGAAACGAACGAACGTGTGATCAGAATTGAATCCATTCTGGAGAATCAGCATCGGATTATTGAACTGCTCTCCGCTCGGTCCATTGAGCAGGAAGCTCAGATTAAACGAATTATATAATAAGTGATTTTTCACCTTTTTTGCCACCTTTCTGGATTGGGAGGGTGGCATTTCTTATGCCATATGATGCAAACCTGTATAAATGAAGGCTTTGCACATAAAAATCGAGGCTCCCTTTCGGGAGCCTCTTTCATGGGAGAGGAGAAACCGGACGAAGAGCTTATGGGGAAACGTAAGCCTGCTCCGCGGTTGTCTACGACATTTTGTGATGTCGATAGTTACATGATGTCCCTGAATGCCCAAACTTATACACGCGAAGCTGGAAAAAATCTGTTAGTCTTTATTTTGACACAGACAGACATTTTTTTATTTCGATAGACAATTGTGGTACGATAGGCTTGGACTTGTGCCTTGAACGGCATAACAAACAGAGACATAAGAGCAGGTGAGTGAGCGGTGAGAGTTGTATCGGGAAGTGCAAAGGGGAGGCCTCTGAAGAGTGTTCCGGGCACCGGGACAAGACCAACTACTGATAAGGTCAAGGAAGCGATGTTCAGCATGATCGGCCCTTATTTTGACGGGGGAGCCGCACTGGATTTGTTCGCCGGAACAGGAGGGCTTGGGATTGAAGCCTTAAGCAGGGGGATGGATCAGGCCGTTTTTGTGGACATGGAGCAAAAGAGCATTGATACGGTGCGTGCGAATCTGAAGGCAGCCAAGGTCGAAGCGCAGGCAGAGGTATACCGCAATGATGCCGGAAGAGCGCTTAGTGCCCTGGAGAAAAGGGGGCGTTCCTTTGATCTGGTTTTCCTTGATCCTCCATACAGGCTTAAGCACGGGAATGAGCTGATGCTGGCCATGGTGCAAAAGGGTCTGCTCCGTCAGGACGCTGTGGTTGTGCTGGAGCATGAATCCAGCTATGAATATCCGGAGGTTATTCCGGGATTCCGAAGAACACGGCAGGCTGTATACGGCGAGACGGCAGTGTCTATTTATAAGTATGAGGCTTCTCCCCAAGAAGATACAGGGAATGCCAAGGAGGGTAATGATGAGTCTGCAGATTAGAAAAGAACGTGTCGCCATCTATCCGGGTACTTTTGATCCGGTGACGATGGGACATATGGATATTATTCAACGCGCAGCGAAACAGTTCGACAGACTGATTGTTGCCGTTCTTAACAACTTAAGTAAAAATCCGTTATTCTCCGTTGAAGAGCGGACTGATTTGCTTCGGCAAGCCACCCAGGACATTCCCAATGTGGAGGTAGACAGCTTCCGTGATCTGCTGGTCAACTATGTCCGGCAACAGGATGCCCAGGTCATCGTCCGCGGTATCCGGACAGTGACCGATTTTGAATATGAACTGCAGAATGCCTCCATTAACCATAATCTGGACCCCGATGCGGAAACCATCTTTATGATGACCAATCCGAAGTACTCCTATCTTAGTTCAAGTGTAGTGAAGGAGATTGCGCATTTCGGCGGGAACGTCTCCGATTTTGTGACACCTGAAGTAGAACAGGCAATGAAGCTCAAATTCAAGCGGATGGACGGCGGAGTGAAGCCATAACATAAACCCCCGCAGATAGGGATAATAATAAGAAAAGAATCAGGGATTGCAAGCCCAGTACCTGTGGCATATAGCTCCAGACCGTTACGGGGGCAGCAATACCTGGCAGCAGTTGATCTTTCGGTACTGCGGCAGCAGGCAATACAGCTGTTTGAAGATTCAACAGCGGCTTCCATAACAAGAGAGTGAACAAGAAGGCATAGATTCCGTGCAGCAGCCGGTTGGCAGCATAGGGCAAAAAACGTACGCCGGCTTGTTTAAGCAGAGTCAGCGCCTGAAGCTGCCCGCATATACCGCTCCAGCCGAGGGCAGCCGACAGCAAGGCCGCTCTTAGGAGATCTGCAGAACTCATGGAAGGAAGCCCCGATGTTCCGGCGCTAAGCGCATGAGCCCCGAGATGAATCTCCAGCACGCTGGCTGCCAGTGCCTGGGGAAGCTGCGGGAACATGGAAGCCGTTATGTTGATGACAACGGCAAAAATGATCATATAACCACCGACGATCATCAGGTTCTGGACGGCAGAACCTACAGACTCTCCGAGCAGTCTGCCGAAGCTGCGCCCGTCCTGTTCACGGGCCTCCACAGCTGCCCGGTAGACGCGTCTTGGCAGGGAGGTTTTTTTGCGGTTCGCCTCAGCAAGAATAACCATCCCCTTATTCCCGGAGCGTCCCCCGATGAGAGCAGAAGTATAACCGGCGGACAGCCCGGCAAGCCAGTGGATGGCCAAAAGCGCATAGCCTGACGCCGGGCTATGCAGAAAAGCTGCACCCACGACGATCAGCAGGGTGACCGGGCTGGCATAATGAGCAAGTGAAGCCAGTCTTCCGGCTTCCTGATCCGTAATGCCGCCCTGCTTGTGCAGCTGCATAACGGCGCCTGCACCGGCGGGAAAGCCGGCAGTCATTCCAAGGACCAGCGTCCAGCCGCTGGTGCCGGGCAGACGGAAGATCCGTTTCATCAGCGGCTCCAGCAGCACGCCAAGGCTGTGGACTACTCCCGAGGCCGCAAGCATTTCAGAGAGTATCAGAAAAGGCAGCAGGGCCGGAAAAACAAGAGTCCACCAGAGCTTGAGGCCTTGCAATGAGGCTGCGAAGGAGGACTCCGGCGCAGACACGATTGCGGCCGCCAGCAGGATGGCTGCAGTTCCGCCGACAAATGGAGCAGCACCTGAGGTTATCCGGTGTATTTTAATGTTATTCATTTTGAGCTTCACCTCTTCATAGCTTAGGACATGGGCTAAGGACTGTTATCATCAATTTATGCGGAGAAGACAACCGTCATGCCTTGGCCCTAAGGGCAGCTTTTACAAGATCATTCCAATGGATAGCCAAGTGCTGTGGGAAAGAAGGGAAAAGCAGTGAGGCAACAGAAACGCCGGGTAGGATACCGTGCCACAGCCTACTTATTCACATTTGTAGTAATTCTCTATGTTGCTGTATTTATGAATACACCTTATATCGTTTATCAGCCGGGAAGCGCCTCCGAGGTTGCGCCGATGATTCACGTTCAGAACGCAGACAGGGATGAAAAAGGCACTTTTATGATGACTACCGTTTCTGCCAGCTATGCGAATGTTGCGCTTCTCATTGCCTCTGTATTCAATTCGAATTCGGAGGTGGTCCGGAAGGAAACGCGGCTGGGAGATAAGACGGAACAGGAGTATGCAGCCGAGCAAGTATACTATATGAACAGCTCACAGTCCTTTGCCGTACAGGCTGCTTATCATGCTGCTAATATCCCTTATAAAGATGTTGTGGACTATTTGTATGTATTCTCGGTACCTGCAACGGGTAACCGGGAGCAGTTCAGACCAGGCGACAAAATAATCAGTGTAGAGGGGCAGACTATCCCTGATCCGGATGCTTTATCCGCTCTTTTGTCCCGCCGGAAGATAGGTGACCCGGTAGATGTTCTGCTGCAGCGGGAAGGCAAGGAAGTGAAGGAAAAGGTTAAGCTGGTTGAGGTCAAAAATCAGGAGACGGGAGCGGTGAAGCCGGGTCTCGGGGTTGTGATTGGAGCCGTGCAGAAGGTAAAGCCCGAAGTGGAAGGGAAGACGGTAAGCTTTGTGGATACGGATGTCGGCGGGCCTTCCGCGGGGCTGATGTTCACCATGGAAATTTATAATCAATTAACTCCGGGTGACCTGACCAAAGGGCACCGCGTTGCGGGTACAGGCACTATTGAGGCCGATGGCAGCGTAGGTGCTATTGGCGGCGTTAAACACAAGATTGTCGCAGCAGACCGGAAAGGGGCGGAGATTTTTTTCGTGCCTGTCAAAAACTATGATGAAGCCAGGGCTAAGGCTGATCAAATAGGCACAGACATGAAGCTTGTCCCGGTCTCAACCCTTGCCGAGGCGCTCAAATATATGCAGGAGCTGCCGGTCAAATCCTGACGGGCGGCTCCAAATAGTCCCGATAAAGATCGGCACGCGATGGGTTGACGAATGCACCGGCATAGGCTGCTGCTGCCTGCAGATCTCTTTCCAGCATAGGATGAGAGAACTGTGCCGGACTGGTCAAGACAGGCCACGCGGCGCTGAGCTTCATCTGCTTCAGCAGCTGCCGTCCGCTTTCCCGGAAGCCTAGGATCCTGATGTAGCCGGGACCCTGAGCAAGCGCGGCCGGCGCCATTTCTTGTTTGCTGTGATTCAGCAAAGCATGGATCAGCAGACGCTGCAGCCTGGTGCGGGTATAGCGCTTGCTTTTCAGCGCTTCCAGCAGCCCCGACACCGTAAAGTGCGGGAGACCGGGCAGTACCCGCAGCAGCCGGTTTTCCAGGCCTTCGTTCATATCCTGCAGGCTGTGCAGCTCGGCGGCTGTCCGGGTGGCGAGCAGGTGGCGGAGTGGAATCCGGAAGCTTTCCAGATTCAGCGGGCCTCTGCCTGCCGCATGCTCTCTTTCCAGGATGGACATGCTATAATCCGGCATGTACGCGGCAGGCGATCCGCCTTCTGACAGCAGCCGGCGGATGGCCGTGGCACTGGCAATCGGCGACCCGCTCTGCAGCGGGTCGTGAAAGCCTGCGCCGATCCGCGGCGCAGTAAGGGGTCTGATCTTGCTGCCGAGCCGCCGCAGCGCGATCAGATAGTGCAGGCCGAGGCTGTTGTTCGGCTGGCGCAACAGCCCGGCGGCACCCGGGCGTCTCTCCTCTTCCGGGAGAGACGCTTCCCAGGCAGACGCCGCAGCTGCGCTGTATGCGGCGGGGAAGCTCTTCCCTAGCGCCATGCGGCGGCGGATCTCGCCCTGCAGCGCGCTGCTCTCATCGGCCAGAAATTCGGCCATCGGCTGCAGCGCGCTGAGCGTCCCTGCTTCGGAGCCGAAGCACAAGCTGTCCACGACCCCGGTCGCTTCCAGCAGTGCTACTGCTCCGAAGGCGAACCACTCCGCCGGCTGGACGGCATACGCCACCGGCAGCTCAATCACGACGTCGGCGCCCATATGCAGCGCCATCTCCGTGCGGGCCTGCTTGCTCACCGCCGCCGGTTCGCCGCGCTGGGTGAACGGACCGCTCATAATGACAATCGAGCGGTCCGCGCCGGACAACCTCTTGGCCTCTGCGAAGTGGTGGACATGCCCGTTATGTAAAGGGTTGTACTCTGCAATAATACCGACCGTAGTCAATGTAGCTTCACTCCGATTCTGGACTAATTAGAAATCCTTTTAGCTATATCATAAATTGTCCGGAACCCTGAAACAATATAAAGGGAAAATGGTTGACAAAGTTCGGTAATAATAGGTATAATAAATTTTGTTTGTTTGGAGTGATGATGATGAAGATTCACTTTCGCAAATTAGCTAATGCCGACGAGCCTCTGCACATTCAGGAAACGCTGGATGTCAGTGAACTTGTCAAAGGGCGAAAGGATATACTTGCTGTTGCGCCGCTCTCAGTGGACCTTAAAGCGCTGCCCGCGGACACCGATTGTGTGAACGTGGTGGGGAAATTGAATGGGAATGTGGATATGTTATGTGCACGTTGCCTAAGTGAGGTTAACAGTAAATTGAACATTCCTTTTGCTGAGACTTTCAAATGGCTTAAGCAGCCGCTTCTTCCCGAAGATGAAGATGAGGAACTCATTTACATCGAGGATGAGATTGTGGATCTTGTCCCGTTTGTGGAAGAAAACTTCGTACTGCACTTGCCGGATTCGGTATTGTGCAAGGCAGACTGTCTTGGTCTTTGTCAGAAATGCGGACAAAATTTGAACGAAGGCACCTGCAGTTGCGACAACACAGTGATCGATCCTCGACTTGCTGCGTTGAAAGGATTCTTTACCAAGCAAGATGACTAAGAACAAATCCCGAGTGATAACGGGTTACAACAGAATTAGGAGGTGTAACACAAATGGCAGTACCTCAACGGAGAACGTCCAAAACACGCCGTGACAAACGCCGCACCCACTTCAAACTGGTGGTGCCGGGCATGGTGAAATGCGAACAATGCGGAGAACTGAAACTGGCTCACCACGTATGCAAAGTTTGCGGAACTTACAAAGCTAGAGAAATCATCAAACAATAGTTTGATTACAAAAGTAGCACTTCATCTGTTGGTGAGGTGCTATTTTTTTGCGTGAAGGATAGTTCCACAGGCCTGCTTGGAAGTCAACGCTTTATTTTTGGTGCGGCATGCTTTATACTACATATTAGTACCTGGTTCTAATTATTTATAATCTTTATAGCTATGACGACAGCGGCCATTCCCAAGGCCGAATGCTTTTTTCAAAATATAAGGATCTGTGTAGGGTTCACTCTATAACTCCCCTTATATTTATCGCAGAAACGGATGCCGTCCTTTTCATGGGCGTTGAAGCCGTTTCCGCTTGGCATGTGCCAGGAGGTGAGCCGCCATAGAGCGGATGTCCAAGAAAGAGCGTCAGCAGCAGCTGCTGCAGATAATAGATGGCAATCCCTTTGTAACTGACCGGGAACTGACCCGGCAGCTCAAAGTGAGCATACAGACGATCCGGCTGGACCGGATGGAGCTGGGGATTCCCGAGCTGCGCGAGCGGATGAAGCAGATGGCAGAGCACTCTTATGATCAGGTGCGTTCCTTGCCCGCAGATGAAGTAGTCGGCGATATTGTAGACCTGCAGCTGGACCGCAGCGGGATTTCCATATTCGAAATTCGTGAGGAGCATGTATTCTCCAGAAACGGGATCGCACGTGGACATTATGTGTTCGCCCAAGCCAATTCACTGGCGGTTGCTACCATCAATGCCGAGATTGCCCTGACGGCTTCAGCCGATATCCGGTTTGTCCGCATGGTACGGTTAGGCGAGAAATGTATTGCCAAAGCCCAGGTGCGTTCGCTGGCAGGCCGGAACGGCAAAGCCGAGGTGGACGTATTTACCTATGTCGGAGAAGAATTGGTTTTTCAGGGCCATTTCGTAGTGTACCGGTCCGCAATTGAAGAATACAGCGAAGGGGGAAACCGCAGTGCTGATCGCCATTGATGCAATGGGCGGGGACAACGCTCCTGAATGCAATGTAGAGGGTGCTTTGTCCGCAGCTGCAGAGTGGAGTGACACGCAGATTGTGCTCGTCGGGGATGAAGCCAGACTAGAGCCGCTGCTGATAAATAAGCCGGCCAACTTGACCATTCGTCACGCGGGGGAGGTCATCGGTTCGGATGAAGAGCCGGTAAAGGCGGTCCGCCGCAAAAAGGATTCGTCGATGGTGGTTGCCGGGCGCATGGTGCGCGAAGGCGAAGCGGATGCCATGATTTCGTCCGGGAACACTGGAGCCCTAATGACAACGGGGCTGCTGGTTGTGGGAAGAATGCAGGGGATCGAACGCCCTGCTCTTGCCCCCATGATTCCGACGCTGGATGAGGTGGGGGTCCTGGCGCTGGATTTGGGCGCGAACATGGATGCCAAGCCGCAGCACCTGGTGCAATATGCGCTAATGGGCAGCATCTACCGCAGCCAGGTTCATGGAATTGCGAAGCCGCGCGTGGGCCTGCTGAATGTGGGCACAGAGCCGGGCAAAGGCAATGAGCTGACGAAGGAAACTTACCCGCTGCTTGAAGCGCTGCAGGGCATTCATTTTGTCGGCAATGTGGAAGCGCGCGATGTCCTCACAGGCGGCTGCGATGTGCTTGTCTGCGACGGCTTTGCCGGGAACATACTATTGAAGACGCTGGAAGGTACAGCGGGTGCGATGTTCTCGCTGCTCAAGGAACAATTCAGCAAGTCGCTCAAGACGAAGCTGGGCGCGGCAATCCTCATGCCGGAGCTCAGAGGCCTTAAGGGTAAAATGGATTACAAGGAGCATGGCGGAGCTCCGTTGCTAGGCTTAAGCGGGCTGGTAGTGAAGGGCCATGGCTCTTCTGACGGCAATGCGGTGAAGAATGCGGTCAGACAGGCCCGGATTGCTTTGCAAGCGGATTTGGTAGCCAGCATATCGAAGGAAATCAGCGGGAAGTGAGTGAAGACATGAAACAACAATTGCGGCCGGTAGGAATCATCGGAACAGGAAAATATGTGCCTGAAAAAATTTTAACCAACAGTGATCTGGAGAAAATGGTCGAAACCAACGATGAATGGATTGTCAGCCGGACAGGCATCCGGGAACGGCACATTGCCGCCCCGCATGAAGCCACCTCGGATCTGGCTTATGAAGCCGCGCTCAAGGCGCTGGATTCAGCAGGCATGAGAGCAGAAGATTTGGATCTTATTATTGTAGCGACTGTTACACCGGATAGCACTGTCCCATCAACAGCGTGCATTCTGCAGGACAAGCTGGGAGCAAAAGGCGCAGCGGCCTTTGACTTGTCGGCAGCCTGCTCCGGGTTCGTATACGGTCTGGCAACGGCATCCGGCTTTATCCAGAACGGTATGTATAACAATGCTCTGGTTATCGGAGCGGACACCTTGTCGCGCATTACGGATTATAATGACCGCAATACCTGCGTATTGTTCGGTGATGGTGCCGGTGCAGTTATTCTTGGGGAGGTTCCCGAAGGAAGAGGCTTTCAGTCCTTCGATCTCGGCGCGGAAGGCTCTGGCGGCAGCCTGCTGAATATAGAAGCAGGGGGCTCACGTCTGCCGGCCTCCCATCAGACCATTGAAGATAAGAAGCATTTCCTCTATATGAACGGCCGTGAGGTTTTCAAATTCGCGGTCCGGGTTATGGGCACGGCTACAGAGCGCGTTCTTACCAAAGCGGGACTCGGCAAAGAGAACATTGATCTGTTCGTTCCGCATCAGGCGAATATCCGTATCATTCAATCCGCGATGCAGCGTCTGGATTTGCCGCCCGAGAAATGCGTAATCAATGTTGACAAATACGCAAATACATCTGCGGCGTCGATTCCGCTTGCGCTCGTTGAAGCTGCGGAAGAAGGCCGGGTCAAGGAAGGCGACACCTTACTGATGGTCGGTTTTGGCGGCGGACTTACTTGGGGGGCTTCTGTTCTGATCTGGTAGTCAGCAGAACCTATATATTATAGAAGGAAGTGGCGTCAGGACAGCCGAATGAGGCTGACGTCCCGGCCGTTCAACGAGAAGGAGTTCAGACTTATGGGTAAAATTGCATTTGTTTTTCCCGGCCAGGGTGCACAGGCAGTGGGTATGGGTAAGGATGTGTATGATGCTCTCCCGCACAGCCATGAAGTATTCGAAAAGGGCGATGAAGTGCTTGGGTTTCCGCTTAGCCGCCTTATTTTTGAAGGACCGGACAGTGAACTGAAGCAGACAGTGAATACACAGCCCGCACTTGTAACAACCAGTGTTGCATATCTTGAAGCACTGCGTGAACACAGCGTGAGTCCTGATTATGTTGCGGGGCACAGCCTCGGGGAATACAGTGCGCTGGTAGCAGCCGGAGCTTTGTCATATGAAGATGCAGTAAGCCTGGTGCGTCTTCGGGGACGTTTTATGGAAGAAGCGGTTCCCGGTGGACAAGGGGCAATGGCGGCTGTACTTGGCGCGGAGCGTGAAGCCTTGGCTGAGCTGTGCCGCTGCATATCGGAAGCTGGCAACGCTGTAGAACTTGCCAACGTCAACTGCCCTGGGCAAATTGTAATCTCCGGTTCCAAGGCGGGGGTTGAAGAAGCCGCCCAGCGCGTCAAGGAAATTGGCGGCAAACGGGCCATTCCGCTTGAAGTAAGCGGACCTTTTCATTCCTCCTTAATGAAGGAAGCTGCTGAACGCCTGGCTGTTGAATTAGAACAGGTAACCATCAACACTCCTTCTGTACCGGTAGTTGTTAATGTGAATGCAACAGCAGTCACAGAACCGGATGAAATTCGGGAACTTCTGATGCAGCAGGTATTTTCTCCTGTATTGTGGCAGGATAGTGTAGAGTGGCTGATTGCCGCCGGAGTGGACACCTTTGTGGAGATTGGTCCCGGCAGTGTGCTTGCAGGATTGATCCGCAAGATTGACAAGACCGTCAAGGTTGTCAATATCAACAGTCTTGAAAGTGCAAAGGCTGGCTGGTAAGACCGGTGTAATCATGTGTGATGGATGAAAGGGGATAAGCGATGTTCTCAGCATTAAAAGGCCAGACCGCTCTCGTCACAGGCGGATCCCGCGGCATCGGCCGCAGTATTGCGCTTCAGCTGGCGGAGCATGGTGTGAAAGTGGCCGTAAATTATTCCGGTAACGAAGCAGCTGCACAGGAGACCGTAGCCCGCATTGTCGAGCTTGGCTCAGAGGGCATTGCCATCCAAGGCGATGTCGGCAACAGCCAGCAAGCAGAGAATATGGTAAAAAAGGTTATTGACACCTGGGGCAAAATTGATATTCTGGTCAATAATGCCGGCATCACCCGGGATAATCTGATCATGCGCATGAAGGAAGAAGAGTTCGACCAGGTTATTGAAACGAATCTCAAAGGCGTGTTCAACTGTCTGAAGTCAGCTACCCGTCCGATGATGAAGCAGCGTTATGGCCGGATTATCAATATTTCTTCGGTTATTGGCGTGATCGGGAATGCAGGGCAGGTGAACTATTCCGCTGCCAAAGCAGGCATCATCGGGATGACCAAGTCAGCCGCCCGCGAGCTGTCCTCACGGGGAATCACGGTAAACTGCATCGCACCGGGATTTATTGATACCGAAATGACGCTTGAGCTGTCCGATGAAGTCCGCAGCGAGTATGTGAAGGGGATTCCCCTTGCCAGACTCGGGCGGCCGGAGGATATTGCCATGACAGTTGTATTTCTGGCCTCGGAAGGGGCAGCCTACATGACAGGCCAGACGCTTCACGTGGATGGCGGAATGTACATGTAAGGCCGGCAAAGCTGTAAAGTCTTACAGTGAAAGAGAATTGGGGCGGCCGGAAAGCGTTTTTTGAGCTCTATGGTATTTTGACTTCATATCTCGTATAATACCAAAAGAGGAGGTGAACCGGATGTCCGATGTATTGGAGCGTGTGAAACGCATTGTCATCGACCGCTTAGGTGCCGATGAAGCTGAGGTAACATTAGAAGCGTCTTTCAAAGATGATTTAGGTGCTGATTCTCTTGATGTAGTAGAATTGGTTATGGAATTGGAAGATGAATTCGATATGGAAATCTCTGATGAAGATGCAGAGAAGATTACGACCGTGGGTGAAGTTGTGAAGTACATACAATCTCATACCTAGAGTCATATGATTGAGAGTCCCGTTCCTACAGAGGGCGGGACTTCTCCTCATTTTACAGAGCAATAGCAGCACCAAAGGATGCCACATGCACCTTTACGGAGAAAATAACTGAATCGCGCAAGGTTTGACCTTGCGGCGACCTAAGTTTATATAATTTTTCTTACAAGAAGATACAGCCTAAGATGGGGTGATTGTGTTTGAGTCATAGAGTAGTTGTTACAGGTATGGGCGTGATAACATCGCTGGGTACGGATTTGGATACGTTCTGGGATAATCTGATGAGCGGAAAGTCCGGAATCTCAACGGTAGATACCTTTGATGTCAGTGAGTATACTACCAAGATTGCAGCTTCAGTCAAAGATTTTGATCCAGAGGCACGGTTTGGCCGCAAGGAAGCGCGGAAGATGGACCGTTTTGTCCAGTTCGCTGTGGCTGCCGGAGAAGATGCGCTGAAGGACAGCGGACTTGTGATCGGGGAGGATATCGATGCGGAACGGATCGGTGTATCCGTCGGTTCCGGTATTGGAGGACTGGGCACGTGGGAAGACAACCACAATCTTCTTTTGGACAAAGGCCCCAAACGTGTCAGCCCGTTCTTTATTCCCATGATGATTGCCAACATGGGCTCAGGGCAGCTGTCAATCAGTTTAGGTGCAAAAGGTCCGAACACAACAACAGTGACGGCCTGTGCAACAGGAAGTCATTCGATTGGGGAGTCCTTCCGTCTGATCCAGCGCGGCGATGCGGACGCAATGATCTGTGGCGGTTCGGAGGCTACCATCCGTCCAACCGGAATGGCTGGCTTTTGTGCAATGAGAGCGATGTCTACACATAACGAAGAGCCTGAGAAGGCCAGCCGTCCGTTTGACATTGACCGTGACGGGTTCGTAATGGGCGAAGGTGCAGGGATTCTGATTCTTGAATCACTGGAGCATGCCGAGAAACGCGGTGCCAAGATTTATGCGGAAGTGATTGGCTACGGTCTCAGCGCGGATGCCCACCATATGACAGAGCCGGACCCGGATGGTGCAGCGCGCTGCATCAAGATGGCGATCCGTGATGCCGGAATTGCGCCTGAAGAGATCGATTACATTAACGCGCATGGAACCTCCACACCTGTAGGCGACAAGTCGGAAACTTCTGCTGTTAAGAAGGCTCTGGGAGAACATGCCTACAAGGTTGCGATCAGCTCCACCAAATCCATGACAGGCCACTTGCTTGGTGCTGCCGGAGGTGTGGAAGCCATTATATGCGGATTGTCTCTGCAAAAGGGTATGATTGCGCCAACCATTAATTTGGACAATCCTGACCCGGAATGCGATTTGGATTATGTTCCGAATGTTCCGCGCAAAGCAGATCTTAACATCGTTATGTCGAATTCTTTCGGCTTCGGAGGACATAACGCCACGGTAATTCTCAAAAAATATAATCAGTAAGGGGACAGTGCGGTGAAAGGAGACCTGAAGCAGTTACAAAGCCAACTTCAAATCCAATTTCACGATGCTGTACTTCTGAAGCAGGCCTTTACCCATGCCTCATATGTGAATGAACACCGGTTCAATCAGCATCAGGACAACGAACGCCTGGAATTTTTGGGCGATGCGGTTCTGGAGCTGACGGTGTCTGAATATTTGTACAATCTGCTTCCGGACAGACCTGAAGGTGAACTGACCAAGCTGCGCGCGGCAATCGTATGCGAGCCATCCTTAGTCAGATTTGCCGAGAGTCTGGGTTTTGGGCGCTATGTACTGCTGGGTAAAGGGGAAGAACTTACGGGCGGCAGAACCCGCCCGGCCTTGCTCGCAGATGTGTTCGAATCCTTCGTGGGAGCGCTTTATCTGGACCAGGGGCTGGAAACGGCCCGGCGGTTTCTGGATAATCATGTATTCCCGCTGGTGGAGACGGACGGCAAGCTGCAAATGCAGATGAGCGATTTCAAGACGGAGCTTCAGGAGCTGATTCAGCATCACGGAATGGGTACGCTGGAATATCGGATTATTGAAGAACGCGGACCGGCACATGAACGGGAATTCGTCTCTGAGGTTTATATGGCGGGCCGGTCACTTGGCAGCGGCAGTGGTCGCTCCAAGAAAGAAGCGGAGCAGCAGGCGGCAGCGGCAGCACTTTTGCGGCTGAAGGAAGATGGCGCTTGAGTGCCGGGCTGCAGGTTTAAGGTTTGTTTTTAGTCTAGCGGAGGAGAGCAGCAATGGTCTGAATGCCGGCGTACAGGCGGAGGTCAGACTTTTGCTGCTCTTTTTCGGAATACACCCGTCTCGCTGAAACGGTACAATCCTTATAAAGGATGGCGATGCCGCTTCTGCTTGTGGCAAAGAGGAGCTGAAGTCCGCCAGCTCCGGTGTTTTAGGGCTATTTTAGGCGGTGAACCGCTATGGTATAATGGGGCAGAGGTGAATAAGAGGGTATGTTTTTGAAACGGATTGAATTAGCTGGCTTTAAATCATTTGCCGATAAAACGGAAATGGAATTTGTGCGCGGAATTACAGCCGTAGTAGGTCCGAACGGCAGCGGCAAAAGCAATATTTCCGACGGTATCCGCTGGGTGCTGGGCGAGCAAAGCGCCAAATCGCTTCGCGGCGGCAAGATGGAGGATATTATCTTTGCCGGGAGCGATGCGCGCAAGGCCGTGAACTACGGGGAAGTGTCGCTTACGCTGGATAACGAGGATCATGCGCTGCCTCTGGATTTTAGCGAGGTGACTGTAACCCGCCGTGTGCACCGCAGCGGAGAGAGTGAATACTTAATCAATAAGCAGGCTTGCCGTCTGAAGGATATCACAGAGCTGTTCATGGATACCGGCATCGGGCGCGAGGCTTATTCGATTATTGGACAAGGCCGGATTGAAGAAATACTCAGTACCCGTTCCGAGGACCGGCGCGGCATATTTGAAGAAGCCTCAGGGATTGTTAAATATAAATCACGCAAAAGAGATGCGGGACGCAAGCTCGATGAAACAGAGCAGAATCTGCTGCGTATTCATGATCTGATCAGTGAGCTGGAGGATCAGATAGGACCGCTGAAGGAGCAGTCCGAGAAGGCAATCCGTTACAAGGAACTGCGCGAGCAGCTTAAGCAGCTGGAGATCTCTGTGTATGTCCACCAGATCGAAGGCATACATACCGCGTGGAAGGAAGGCAATGACCGTCTGGAAGTGCTGCGAGACGAACAGCTTGAACTGTCCACTATCGTTACGGCCCATGATGCTAAGCTTGAAAGCGGACGCGCCGAGCTGCGCGCATTGGAAGAAGAAGTAGAGAAACTGCAGGAGCAGCTGCTTCGTTATAGTGAAGCCAATGAAAAAAGCGAAGGCTACGGTGAACTGCTGAAGGAACGCAGACGCAATCTGGAGAGCAACCGGGAGCAGCTGCTGGCTACGCTCGGATCTGTGGGAGAACGTTCCGAAGGCCGGCAGCGTGAGCTTGCAGAGCTGGAGCATAAGCTGCAGCAATCGCGGCTGGCTCTGGAAGAGCTGCGAACACAGCTCGCGGATGAGGAGTCCAGGCTGGAAGGTGTAGCCGGAGGCATTAACCAGAGCAAGGAAGAGCAGCTGAAGAGTGCACTCCTGGAGCTGATGAATCTGATGGCCCAGGCCCGGAATGAAATCCGCTATGCGGACCAGCAGAAGGAAAGCCTGGAGCGCAGAATGAGCCGCAGCCAGGAAGAGAGCGGGAAATGGACAGCGAAGCTGAAGGAATTGACCTCTGCCCAAAACGGTCTGAAGGACAAAATTGCTGGCTTGGGCAAAGAAATCGGTGCGCTGCGCAACGCTTACATCACGGAGAGCGAGCAGACCAGCAAACGGCAGAAACTGCTGGAGGAGACACAGAGCGGACTCCGCAAATGGGAGCAGAAGCGTGAAGCCCAGGTTTCCCGGCATGAGACGATGAAGGAAATGCAGGATGATTTTGACGGATTCATGCTTGGTGTCAAAGAGGTGCTGAAGGGTGCGCGCAAAGGTCAGCTAAGCGGCGTACACGGTGCTGTCGCTGAGCTGATTTCTGTTCCGGAGAAGCTGGAAATGGCTGTCGAGACGGCGCTGGGCGCTTCGCTCCAGCATGTGGTAATGGATAATGAGGCGGTGTCCCGGCAAGCAATAAGCTTTCTGAAACAACGTCAACTGGGACGCGCGACCTTCCTGCCGCTCGATGTCATCCGTGCCCGGCAGATCGGCGGAAGCGACCGCAGTATGGTGGAAGGTGCGGACGGTTTTGTCGGAATTGGTTCTGAGCTGGTGGGTTTCGAAGATAGATATGCAAGTATAGTCGGCAGCCTGCTGGGGAATGTGGTTATCGCCGAGAGCCTGGAACAGGCGAACCGCATTGCTGCCAAGTGCCAGTACCGTTATAGAGTGGTGACATTGGAAGGGGATGTTGTCAATGCGGGCGGTTCCATGACCGGGGGAAGCCAGCATAAGAAGAACAACAGCCTCTTAAGCCGCAAGCGTCAGCTGGACCAGTTGTTCAGCGAGATTGAAGAGAGCGAGCGGCAGATTGCGAAGCTGAAGCAGGGCATCAGCCGGCTGCGGGAGGAGCAGGAGACTGCTTCAAGGAAGCTGGAGGAACTGCGCCATGACGGTGATGAGAAACGTCTGGAGGAGCAGCGTGTCTCCGGTGACCTGAAACAGCTGGAGCAGGAGCTTCGCCATGTGCAGGAGCAGGTCGACGGAGCCGGTGCGGAGCGCAGCGGGTTCGAGAGCGAGGTCCGGGCGCTGGAGGAGAGCCGCAAGCAGGCGGCTGCTGAGCTTGAGCGGCTGGAGAAGGAAGAGAAAGATGCCCACGAGGCGATCCGGAGTGCTGAATTTGCACGCAAGGCGAATGAGTCGGCCAAGGAAGAGCTGCAGAGCAAGCTGACCGGAATGAAGGTCACAGAGGGCAAGCTGGACCAGGAGATTTTCTCTCTGGAAGAGCAGGTGCGGCGCATGAGGCACGATGCGGGTTCGCAGGATAAAGAGCTGCGCCAGAACCGCAGCCTGCTGATCACGATAGAGAAGGATCTGGAAGAAAACACGAAGGAAGCTGTGAAGCAGAAGGAAGAACTGAACAGCTACCGGCTGAAAAAAGAAGAGGCGGCGGCCAAGCTGGATCTCGCCCGCGCTGACCGTGCGGCGTTGACACGAAAGCTGGAGCTGGCCGAAGGCGAAACCAAGGATCAGCGCCAGGCGCTCAAATCCGTTGACGACAAGCTGCGCTCCACAGAAGTTGCTGTAGGGCGGCTCGATGTGGAGCTGGATAATATTCTGCGCAAGCTGAGCGACGACTATGAGCTCAGCTATGAACTGGCGAAGCAGCGTTATGCGGTGCCAGAGGATGTGCCTGCCGCCCAGCAGGAGGTGCAGCGTCTCAAACGCAGCATTTCTTCGCTGGGTGAGGTGAATCTGGGAGCGATTGAGGAATATCAGCGCGTGCATGAGCGGTTTACATTCCTGAGCGGCCAAAAGGATGACCTGGTAGAAGCTAAAACCACGCTGTACCACGTTATTCGTGAGATGGAAGAGGAAATGTCCAAACGGTTCAAGCAGACTTTCGACGCCATCCGCCGTGAATTCGGCACCGTATTCACCAAGCTGTTCGGCGGCGGACGGGCCGATCTGATGCTGCTGGACCCAGAGCATATGCTGGACACGGGGATTGATATTGTTGCCCAGCCTCCCGGCAAAAAACTGCAAAATCTGCAGCTTTTATCCGGTGGGGAGCGGGCACTTACAGCCATGGCGCTGCTGTTCGCCATCCTGCAGGTCAAGCCTGTGCCTTTCTGCGTACTGGATGAGGTCGAAGCAGCCCTCGATGAAGCCAATGTGGTGCGCTTTGCCCAGTATCTGCGCGAATTCTCGGAGCAGACACAGTTTATTGTTGTCACCCACCGCAAGGGAACCATGGAAGAAGCGGATGTGCTCTATGGTGTCACGATGGAAGAGGGCGGCGTATCCAAGCTGGTGTCGGTTAAACTGGAGGATGAGGAAGCGGAGATTGCTTAGCCCAATGGATTCAGAGATGTGTATGCTCACCATACTTTTAGGAGGAACACTATGAGCTTTTTCCGAAAATTAAAAGAAAGTATCTCCGGCAAAACGGAGAGCGTAACGAAACAATTCCGCGACGGTCTGGAAAAGACACGTAAGGGGTTCGTTGAGAAGGTATCCGACCTGATCTCCCGCCGCAAGAAGATAGATGAAGAGTTCTATGAGGAATTGGAAGAGATTCTGATCGGTGCGGATGTCGGTGTAAATACTGTGATGACTCTCGTTGAGGAGCTAAGAGTAGAAGTGAAGCAGAAGCGTATCGAGGATGCTTCTGAGCTGCAGCCCATTCTGTCCCGGAAGCTGATGGAGCTGCTGCGCGGTGACGATGATAACAGCCTGAGAGAAAATCCGGACGGCATTACTGTCATTCTGTTCGTCGGGGTAAACGGTGTCGGCAAGACGACTACCATCGGCAAGCTGGCGCACCGCTACAAACAAGAGGGCAAAAAGGTTTTGCTCGCCGCAGGCGATACCTTCCGGGCGGGGGCCATAGAGCAATTGGAAGTCTGGGGACAGCGTGCGGGTGTAGATGTCATCAAGCAGCAGGCTGGTTCTGATCCGGCTGCGGTGATGTTCGATGCCGTGCAGGCTGCCAAGCAGCGGAATGTGGATGTGCTCATCTGCGACACCGCAGGCAGACTGCAGAACAAAAGCAATCTCATGGAAGAGCTTAACAAAATCTTCCGTGTCATTCAGCGGGAGATTCCCAGCGCACCGCATGAGGTGCTGATGGTGCTGGATGCCACCACGGGCCAGAATGCTTTGACCCAGGCCAAGCTGTTTGGCGAAAAAAGCGGCGTCACCGGCCTGGTGCTGACCAAGCTGGACGGCACGGCCAAAGGCGGGATTGTCGTTGCCATCCGTCAGGAAATGAATCTTCCGGTGAAGCTTGTCGGCTTAGGTGAGAAGATGGAGGATTTGCAGCCGTTTGACTCCACCCAGTTCGTCCATGCTCTGTTCGCCGGTATGATTTCCGCGGAAGAGGATAACGAAAAGCAGGAATAGAGCAGCTTTTTAACCAAACCATAGGAATCTTGGACGCCAGGAGCGGCCGTGCCTCTTTAATAGAAGCACCGGCCGCTCTTTTTCCTGGAAAACACCATAAAAATTCAATATATGAAAAATTCATAATAGTACTGCTTGTCAACTCTCCCGCATACAATTCTATGTATTCTTCATATACATATCCTTGATCAACATTTTTTGAGAAAGGAAGCGATTCCACGAAAGTGTGATGGATACTATACTCCATTATGCTGTTATATATATTGACATGGACAATATCATTTACGTATGATGAATGTATATTTTAATATTTTCGTAGTTCATTTCTGAAAATCACACTATTTTGTCAACAAACATGACACATTATATTGATCCGAAAGGAGTCGGGCTCATGTCCAAACTTGATCCTCTGCCCGGACTGTCTCCGTATCCACTGCAGCATTTTTACGATGAAATGTATGCTGATGAACGGAGTATCCGGCCGCATTACAAACATGTGAACCGCATGTTTTCCGGGATGAGCCCCGAAGAGCTGCAGCTCAAACAGAAAATGATGCAGCGTCGGATGATGGAAGAGGGAATTACCTTTACGCTGTACAATCCTGCACAGGACCATCCTATGGAGCGTACGATTCCCTTTGATATGATTCCGCGGATTATTCCCAAAGTGGAATGGGAGCGGCTGGAAGCCGGGATTGCTCAACGGATTACAGCCTTGAATCTGTTCATACACGATATCTATCATGAGCAATACATTGTCAAAGATGGCATCGTGCCGCGCCGCATGATCCTCTCTAATTGCTATTTCCGTCCGGAGATGTCCGGTTTGCGGGTGCCCGGCGGCGCCTACGTCACGACCTCTGGAATTGACCTCATCCGTCATCACAACGGGGAATATTATGTGCTTGAGGACAATTTGCGGACACCTTCAGGGTTTTCCTACCTATTTAAAGGCAGATCCCTGATGAACCAGCTGTTTCCCGAATTGTCTTTGGCCAGCTCCATCCGGGATGTGGACCACTGCTTGAACCGGTTCCTCTCTGTATTGCGCAGCCTTTCCCCGTCCCGGACGAAGGACCCGGTGATTGCGCTGCTGACTCCGGGTGAATACAATTCTGCTTACTATGAACATGCTTTTCTGGCCCAGCAAATGGGAATCCACCTGGTCGAAGGCCGGGATTTGGTTGCCCAGGACCACAAGGTCTACCTAAAGGAAATGAACGGCATGCGGCGCGTGGATGTATTGTACCGCAGACTGGATGATGATTTTATAGACCCGCTGGCTTTTCAGCCGAATTCACTCCTGGGAGTGGCCGGGTTGATGAATGCTTACCGGGCAGGAAATATTGCCATAGCCAATGCACCGGGAACCGGTGTGGCCGATGACAAAGCGATGTACGTCTATGTCCCGGATATGATCCGGTATTATCTGAACGAAGAGCCTATCTTGGGGAATGTCCCCACCTATCTGCTGTCCAGGACACAGGAACGCCAGTATGTGCTGGATCATCTGGAAGAAATGGTAGTTAAAGAAACTTCGTTATCCGGCGGGTATGGCATGCTGATCGGCAGCGAGGCCTCCAAAGACGAGCTGGCAGATTTCCGGCTCAAAATCCTTGCCCATCCGGCCCGATATATCGCCCAGCCCATAATGTCACTGTCAAGAGCACCGGTGCTCTCCGAAGGCCGCATGACTCCGCGCCATATTGATCTGCGGGCATTTGTGCTGATGGGTTCGGACCGTAAGCCGCATGTCATTCCAGGGGGGCTGACCCGTGTCGCCATGAAGGAAGGATCGCTGGTGGTCAACTCATCACAGGGAGGCGGTGTGAAGGATACCTGGGTAATGGCTTAAGAGCAGGAATTGGCAGGACAACATTAGCTTGGAACATTTACAATCATATATCTTAACAAAGTGCGGCATCTATACGTTAACGAAGGAGTGGTACGATGCTGAATCGCAACGCGGAGGCTTTGTTCTGGATTGGCCGTTACATTGAGCGGGCGGAGAATCACGCACGGCTGATCGATGTTCATTATCATATTCAACAGGAAGAGGATTTCCAGGCGGAGGGACACAAGTGGTCCAGACTGATTGATGCGCTGGGTGTCCGGAATGAATATCAACAGCAGTTTGACGGCTTCTCCGAGCAGGATGTTTTATCCTTCATTACACTTGATCTTGGTAATTCTAATTCTTTGTTCTCTTGTGTCCATCAGGCGAGAAATAATCTCCGCACCCTGCGGCAGCATCTCCCCAGCGAACTGTGGGATATCATCAACAGCTTCAACTTGTGGCTTGGAGAGCAGTCAGTGGCGGAAATTCTGAGCGGTCCCCATCAGTTCTACCAGCAAGTAAAAGAGCGTGCTGCCATGTTCCTCGGTGCAGAGCAGTCCGTGATGCTGCGGGGCAATGAATGGCGGTTTATCGAGAGCGGGCGGTTTCTGGAAAGGGCAGAGAATACGACCCGGATTCTGCAGGCGGTAACGGTATCCTGCAAGTCCAAGGATATCAACGCGGTCTACACCCAGCTTCAGGCGGTGCTCAAATCAGTAAGCGGATATCAAGCCTTCCGGCGGTATTATGCGGATGCGGTGTCACCGGAGAGCATACTGGAGTTCCTGATCGTGAATGCCTATTTTCCCCGTTCGATCCGCTTCTCGTTCCATAAGCTGGAGGAGCATTTAGCGAAGCTGAAGCTGGATTCTTCCGAGAAAGGCTCCGGGCATGAACGGGTTATCCGCCAGGCCGGCAAGATTAAGGCCGAGCTGGATTATATGGAAAAAGAAGAGATGTCCGGCGATCTTGTCGAGGACGTACTGCAATCGTTGATGGGTTCCTGCCAGAAGCTGGGCAGAACGATGGAAGGCGCCTTTTTTCGCCGTGAAGGAGTGTCCGCATGAAAATACAAATCGATCATACGACGACATACAGCTACCCGGAGCCGGTTACGGACAGTGTCAATGAAATCCGTCTGACGCCGCGCACCAATTACCGGCAATCCTGCTACCATCATGAAGTAGAAGTAATTCCGCCGGCCAATCTGCTGACGTATGAGGATTTTTTTGGGAACCGGGTTCATGCTTATTCTGTAAATAAGCCGCATACCGAAATGGTCATCCGCACCAAGGCCACTGTGGTTACGCTGGATAAGGCGCAAGGCACGGATTTGCCGCATATTCCGCTGGAGGAGCAGGTGAAGCTGCTGAACGATGAGAAGTTCCAAAACCGGTATGTGGAGTTCATCCTGCCTACCCGTTATACGGAAGTGACACCTGAACTGATTGAATTTGCTTCACAGCATCCGTTTGATGCAGCAGAGGATATGTACGAATGGACCAAAAAGCTGTCTTCGACGATCTACGGGCAGTTTACGTATGACCCCGAAGCCACAAGTGTCAACACTACCGTGAAAAAAGCGCTAAAGCTCAAACGGGGGGTATGCCAGGATTACGCCCATCTGATGATTGCCGTCTGCCGCAGTGCCGGACTGCCTTCCCGGTATGTCAGCGGGTATCATTTTGTCGGAGATCTTCAGGGCGGCAATGCCGATTTCGAGCAGGCTTCGCATGCCTGGGTGGAGACGCATATTCCCGGCACCGGCTGGCTGGGCTTTGATCCTACGAATAACATGGAAGTGAACTGGCGGTACATTAAGCTGGGGCATGGCAGGGATTACAAGGATATCGTTCCGGTAAAAGGAGTCTACCGAGGGGTTGGCGGAACGCTGACAGTGAAGGTCGATGTGCGGCAGCTGGAGAAATGAAGGAGTGTAGGAGTGGCCTCGCGGGAGCGGGGCTTTTTTGACCTACCAGAAAGGATACATGGGGGGCCCCGCAAAGCACCTGAATCAGCTTCCATGCAAAGGCCTTACTTTGTGGGGGGATTGTGTGCATGTCGCACCTGGGTTTGTGCAAATTTTGCATAAAATGATTATAATCAGGGCCTGTTTGGGTAATCTTGAAACAGAGCCACTATGGTGGACGACTTGGAAAGGGAGTGTACATATGAGCCCAAATATAATGAAAAAGAAGCGTTTCCTCGGTAAAACGGCCATCATTACAGGAGCGGGCTCCGGAATCGGCAGAGCGACAGCGATTCAGATGGCCCGTGAAGGTGCAAATGTGGCCTTGTTTGATCTGGTGAATGAACGTACCTCCGTTCTGGAACAGAAGTTGAACAAGCTGCGCAAGGACTGCGCCCTGGCCATTGATGTGGACACTTCGGACGAGAAGCGTATGGAAGAGGCGGTGCGCAGGACTGTTGAGCATTTCGGCGGACTGGACATTGTTTTTGCCAATGCCGGCATCAATGGTGCGGTAGGGCCGATTGAGGAGCTGAGTCTGAGTGACTGGGAGCGTACAATGTCCGTGAATCTGACGGGGACTTTCCTGACACTGAAATACAGCATTCCGCATCTCAAGGAAAAGGGCAAAGGAAGCATCATCATCACCAGCTCCATCAACGGCAACAGCCGGTTCGCCAGCTTTGGCTGGTCACCGTACAGCACCACCAAAGCCGGACAGGTTGCTTTTGCCAAGATGGCGGCGCTGGAGCTGGCGAAGTTCAAAATCCGGGTTAACGTCATTTGTCCGGGAGCGATCTCCACTAACATCGATGAAAGTACAGAATTTAATGAGGAAGTGGAAACGATCGTCATCCCGATTGAGTTCCCGGAGGGGGCCCAGCCCCTTGCTGACGGCCCCGGCAAGCCGGAAAATGTAGCCGACCTGGTCTCTTTTCTCGCTTCGGATGACGCGATTCATATTACCGGAGCGCAGATCATAATTGATGGCGCGGAATCGCTTTTGTCATAAAAACCAGGAAACAGCCTTATCCATGAGTCAGGGATGACTAAGGATAAGGCTGTTTGTGCTTTTCTAATTAGATGGTTGTAAAATAACAAACGAAATGATAATATGTCTATATAATTGATGATGAATTGGGTGATCATGTTGGCAGAAGACAATGAATCGGTTAGCATTTCGGAAAAGTTCTGGAATGCCTCCATTAGTGAGCTGAAGCAGGGATACCGGTTTGAAATGCGGGCGCATTCAGGTTTTTATACATGTCTTGTCTGCGGAGAGGAATTTGAAAAAGGTCTGATCTACAAGGAAGACAGCCGTTATTATGAAGCCGGGAAGTATGCAGCTCTTCATGTGGAACAAGTGCATGGCGGTATGTTTAACTGGCTGCTGGGGCTGGATAAGAAGCTTACCGGACTGACAGAGCTGCAGAAGGGGCTGCTGAATGCTTTCCGGCACAGCCTGAGCGATGGAGAAGCTGCCAAGGAGCTCGGCATTGGCAGCACTTCCACGGTGCGGAATCACCGGTTTACGCTGCGGGAAAAGGTGAAGCAGGCGAAGCTGTTCCTTGCCGTGATGGAGCTTGCCGAAGATAAGCCGGGGGCGTCCTCGCCTTTTGTCAGCATTCCGCGTTCTGCGGCTATGGTTGACGAGCGGTTTGCGATTACCGAGGAAGAGAATGCCGAGATTCTGAGCGCTTATTTTAAGCAGGGGCCGGACGGTCCGCTCTCGGAGTTCCCAAAGAAACAGAAGCGTAAAGCGGCTATTCTCCGCCAGCTGATCAAGCGTTTTGAAACCGGACGCCAGTACACGGAGAAGGAAGTTAATGCTCTCTTGAAGGAAGCTTCCCCTGATTATGTAACGCTCCGGCGGTATCTGATCGATTACGGGCTGCTGGACCGTGAGCCTGACGGAAGCACCTACTGGGTTAAATTATAAATGAAGAGGAGACCATGAATCATGGAGAAGTCTAAACGTAAAGAGCTGGCCTATAACTATGCGCATTCCCACCGCCCGATGGGGGTTTACCGGATTGTAAATACCAGAAATGATAAGGCTTTTGTGGGCAGCAGCATTAATCTGGACGGCGTCTGGAACAAGCATAAGTTCATGCTGGATATCGGAAATCATGATAATAAAGCGCTTCAGGCAGACTGGAAGGAATTTGGGGAGAAAGCCTTTGTTTTTGAAATTCTGGAGAAGATTAAGCCTGAAGAGGATTTCGTAGCCGAAGTATCCGAGCTCACCAAATACCGCAAACTGCTGCCCGATCTGGAGAATAAATGGCTGGAGCAGCTATCGCCGTATGGAGATCGCGGATATCTGAAAAAGAAATGAAGTGCTGGTATTTCCCGGCGGGTGATTTACCGCATTCCTTATGCTAAACTATAGGCAAAACTGTAACATGTCGGGTTGACTTGCTGAATTCAGAAAGCCTTCCGGCAGAGGAGGGAAGTGCTGATATGTCGATTTTATCCTGGCTTGCGGAACAGAGGATACAGGAGGCTATGCGCAACGGCGAATTCGATAAGCTCCCTGGACATGGCAAACCGCTGGAGCTGGAGGATCTGTCCGGAGTACCGGAAGAGCTGAGGATGTCCTTCACAATCATGAAGAACGCCGGTCTGCTGCCTGAAGAAATTATGCTCCGCAAGGAATGTGTAACGCTGGAAAAAATGCTCGCGGCTTGCCACAGCAGCGGCGCTGCCGCAGATGGCGAAAGGGAAGAGCTGGAATCCAGGCTCACGCTAAAAAGGCTTCGCCTTCAGGAGCTTATGCGGCAGCGCGGATTCGAGAACAGCAGCGCATTCTCCGACTATGGTGACCAGATTCAGGCACAGCTCACCCGTGAAGAATAATAGATGAAGAGAGGCGCTTGCCCGGAAGGGCAGGGCGGCTCTCTATTTGTATGCAAAAAGCTTGATATTTAATAGGGTTTCACCCATCATATGAGAGATACCGCATTATAACAAGTTATGGAGAGATTAGATGAAGCAGCTTCCTATTACACAGGTGCTCCCTGAGCTGAAAACTATATTGAATACCTCTGCCGCCGCAGTTCTGATTGCCGAGCCGGGCGCCGGGAAAACGACAGGGACGCCTCCTGCATTTTTGAATGAGCCTTGGATGGCCGGCAAAACCATATTAATGCTGGAGCCTAGAAGGCTGGCCGCCCGCGCGGCCGCCAGCTACATGGCGTCCTCCATGGGCGAAAGTGCCGGACAAACGGTAGGCTACCGTATGCGCAATGACACCAAAGTTGGCCCGGATACAAGAATTGTTGTGGTCACAGAAGGCGTGTTGACCCGGATGCTGCAAAGTGATCCGTCGCTTGGCGATGTAGGGCTTGTGATTTTTGACGAGTTCCATGAACGCAGCCTTCATGCGGATCTCGGGCTGGCGTTAACCCTGGAAGCGCAGGCTGTGCTGCGGGAGGATCTGCGGATTCTTATTATGTCAGCGACCCTCGACAGCGGACGGGTCTCGGCAATGCTCGGTGGAGCCCCTGTAGTGGATTGCCCGGGCCGGACCTTTCCGGTAGAAACCGTTTATCTTCCAGGCTCTGGAGACAGGCCGCTGGAGCAAGCTGCTGCGGCAGCGGTCCGCCGCGCGCTTGCCGAGCAGCCGGGGGATGTGCTCGTTTTTCTGCCCGGCGAGCGTGAAATCCGGCGGACTGAGCGTGAATTGGAGAGTGGTGTTCTCCCTCCGGGCACAGTGCTTCGTCCGCTCTACGGGCAGCTGCCGCAGGTGCAGCAGGATGCGGCGGTGGCTGCCTCTGTACCAGGCGAACGCAAGGTCGTGCTGGCTACTTCCATTGCCGAGACCAGCTTGACGATCGAAGGGGTACGGACTGTAATTGATACGGGGCTGCGGCGGACTCAGGTATTCTCGCCGCGCACAGGCATGCCCCGGCTGACCACGGTTCCGGTGTCCAAGTCATCGGCTGACCAGCGGCGGGGCCGCGCGGGACGCACTGCGCCGGGAGTATGCTACCGGTTGTGGAGCCGGGAGGAGCATGCCCGTCTTCCGGATGACAGCGTCCCGGAAATCATGGAGACCGACCTGGCGCAGCTCGCCCTGGAGCTGGCGCTGTGGGGCGCGCCTGCCCCGGAGGCGCTGCTCTGGCTGGACGCGCCGCCTGCTGCGCCCTATGCGCAGGGCACGGCGCTGCTGCGCCAGCTCGGCGCGCTGGACGCCGGCGGCGCCATTACGCCGCACGGCCGCAGCATGGCCGCGCTGGGCGCGCACCCGCGCATCGCGCATATGCTGCTGCGCGCGGCAGAGCTTGGAGCGGCGCCGCTCGCCTGCCGGCTGGCGGCGCTGCTCCAGGAGCGGGACCTGTTAAGGGGTCCCGCGGCCCTGGACAGCGACCTCATGCTGCGCGTGGAGGCGCTGCTGAGGTTCGAGCGCTCCGCTGCGGACAGCGGCGGAGCGGACCCGGCAGCTCTGCGCGCGGTGCAGCGCGAGAGCCGGAGCTTCCTGGCGCAGCTTAGAGCCGCGCCGGGTGCGCTGCCGGACAACATCAGCCTCACCGGGCTGCTGTTGTCCTTCGCCTACCCCGACCGGATCGGGCAGAAACGCGGCGATGGCGCGTTTTTGCTCTCCGGCGGCCGGGGGGCGGCCATGAGGGAAGGGCAGCCGCTGACGCGTTCGCCCTATATTGTAGCGGCCGGCATTGATGACCGCGCCGGCCAGAGCCGGATCATGCTTGCCGCAGAGCTGCCCGAGGCAGATCTGCTGAAGCATCACAAGGACAGCCTGCAGGAGGAACGCGAAGTCTACTGGGACAAAGAGAGCGGGAGTGTGCAGGCACGCCGGCGGACCCTGCTGGGAGCCTTGATCCTGAAGGAAACTTCTCATGAACGGCCCACTGCGGAAGAGACTGAACAGGTGCTGCTTCGTATAATTGCCGAAGAAGGGCTGAAGCTGCTGCCTTGGGACAAAGCAACGGTTCAGCTCCGGCAGCGGATGGAGTTCCTGCATGGCCTGCGGCCGGATTTCCCGGATGTGTCGGAGGAGGCGTTGCTGTCATCCCTGCAGGAATGGCTTCAGCCGTTTATTCAGGGGATGCGCAATCTGCGCGATCTTCAGCGGGTGCCGGTGACCAGAGCGCTGGAAGGATTGCTGGACTGGAACAGCCGGCAGCTTCTGGACAGGGAAGCGCCGACGCATATTACGGTTCCCAGCGGTTCGCGGATTCCTGTCGATTACAGCAGCCCGGCAGCCCCGGTGCTCGCTGTCAGGCTCCAGGAGATGTTTGGCCAAGTGGATACCCCCCGGATTGGGGGCGGTCAGGTGCCGGTTCTGCTTCATCTGCTCTCACCGGCAAGAAGACCGGTGCAGGTGACGGCTGACCTGGCCAGCTTTTGGCGCAGTACGTATTTCGAAGTCAAAAAAGATCTGAAAGGCCGCTACCCCAAACATTATTGGCCGGATGATCCGCTGCAGGCGGCCCCGACAAACCGGACCCGCCCTGCAAAATAAGGGATGTGGCCGTGTTCCGCTGAGATTCTGCTAAAAATGCTTGCCGCCTGTTTGGCAGGCCTCCGATCGGGTAATAATGTAGCGAACGACAATTACGAAGGAGGGCTTCAAGTGACTGACAAAATCGTAGGTGTTTTCGACACAGAACAAGAAGCGACCAGAGCAATTGAGGGACTGCAGCGGCAAGGTGTAAGCAATGATGAAATCTCAGTAATTACTCGTGACCGGGACGAACTGAAAAATATATCGGATGATACAGGAACCATGGCTCCGGAAGGTGTAGCAACCGGTGCGGCAACCGGAGGAGTCGTCGGCGGGATCGCAGGGCTGCTTGCCGGGATCGGAGCGTTGGCGATTCCGGGAATAGGTCCTATTCTGGCCGCCGGCCCTATTGTCGCTACCCTGAGCGGGGCAGCTATTGGTGCCGGTGCAGGGGGACTCGTTGGCGGACTGATTGGGCTGGGTATCCCTGAGGATGAAGCCAAAGAATATGAAGGTTATGTGGACAGCGGCAAAATCCTCGTCCTGGTGGACGACAATGGCCGCGGGCGTGATATCCACAATGTATTCCAGGGCAACCGTTCCTTGAATGCCAGCAGATACGACAGCTTGTATAGCGACAATACGTTGAATGATCCCATCGCTGACAGAGGTGCAACCAATCCTGGTGTAATCAGAGATGACACGACGGTTGGCAATGCCATGGGCAACAGAGGCTCCATGAACGCAGACACCGACCCGGACCGCTACAACGGCAACCGGATGTAAGGGGAACATGGCTCTATGAAGCCGCTAAGCTAACCGGTTTTCGTAGAGTTCATAAAGACTGCATTTCAGGCAAAAACCTGAGATGCGGTCTTTTTTTGAAATATAAGAATTTCTATGCTACACGCTATAAATTATCCTTCTATTTCTCGCTGAAACGGGTGCCGTCCTTATTAGGACGGCACCCGTTTCTACTTGGTGTATAAGAAATGATGCAATTCCAAAAAATGTGGATTTTTTGGAAGCATCAGATGTCCAAAGAAAATAAAATGTTGGACTGAAAAATAAAGTGTTAGACTCAGAAAATAAAGTATTAGACTATAACGCCCCATTAAACTAACGGGCAGGATTGCGTGGAGAGCCAACAAAAAGTAAATATTTACATTTAAAAACGTATGTTCTAAAATATAATATGGAACTTAATACATAGGAGGCTCATGTATATGATAAATCGAATTTCAACACCATTTAGTTATTCATCTGCTGTTGCGGCTGGTGACTATGTGTTTCTCGGATTACATCGGGGTTTTGGACAGAGCTTTACAGAACAGATTCACAATACTTTCTCACACTTAAAAGAGACTCTTAATCAACTTGATGTACCACTGGATAATGTTGTTAAGGTGAATGTATACCTAAAGTACATTAAGGACTTACCTGAAATGGAACAGGTTTTTTGTGAGTATTTTGAAAAGGATAAATTCCCTGCTAGAATGACATCTACGACAGAGTTTTTTGACTCTGATTGTCTTATGATGATTGACGGAATAGCATACAAAGGATTGAACTAACGGGAAACACTAGTTTAATACAGCAGGCGATTAAAACCTCTCTTTAGAAGCAAACTAGATTTAATAGTTTCTAAAGGGAGGTTTTGTTATGAACTTAAATGAGTTGTGGAGTTTGTATGAGGCTGACAAACGCATTCAAGGATTCAGTCCAAAAACATTAAAAGCATACACTTTACAGCACAAGATGTTAGTGCTGGAGCTAGGCAATCTCGATGTCACAGAGGTGACGTTAACCACACTGAAGGAATACTTGGCAAAACAAGCAGTTCGTTTGAAGCCAAACAGTCTTGGCCATCGATTCGTTTTGTTCGTTCACTTTTTCGCTATGCTTATGAAAAGACTTATCTGACTTCAAATCCTTCTCTAAAATTGAGAGAACCCAAATTAGATAAGCGCATTCCTAAGTTTTTGATTGAGGAAGACGTCATACACTTAAAAATCTCATGTCAGTCACTCAGGGAAAGAGCACTGCTCGAGTTTCTCTACAGCACCGGCTGCCGGATTGGGGAGGTAGAAAAGATTAATGCCGAAGATATAAACTGGGAGAACTGCTCAGCAATCGTTAATGGCAAGGGATCGAAGCAAAGAGAAGTTTATTTTACGACAGAGTGTAAAGTATGGTTAAAAAAGTACTTGTCCAGCCGTGCGGATTCCTGCAAAGCCTTATTTGTTACCGATACGCATCCAACCAAACGAATGGCTATACCTACGATTAGGTGGGCAATAAAACGGCTTGCAGATCGGGGAGAACTTCAAGTGAACGTGTATCCGCATCGCTTTCGACATACTTATGCATGCCAGCTCCTTGATAATGGTGCTCCATTGGATTTCATTCAAGGAATGCTCGGTCATGAGAAGGCATCGACCACTCAAATCTACGCACAACTCCGAGGCGAACGTCGGAGAGAACTTTATCGACGTTACTTTTAGTTTGTAATGGCGACGGATCAGCTTTAGAATCCGTCGCCATTCAACTAAAGGGTAGGATAGTTCCAATTTGTGGTACCATTAAATTCAGTATAATATTTGCATCTGGGGTTGGTAGTTATTAATAAAAAGAAGTTGTCCAAGGAATATATGAGTGATTTTTTAGCTATCAGAGAATTTGATAATGAATTTGACCCTAGAATTCAACTAGGAGGCGGCCTACGGTGAAAGACTCGGCTAGACTGTTTGATTTTCAAGAGGTTAACGAAGACATGGTCAGAAGGCTGTTCGCCGCTTTCGACCCCAAGGCAAGCATTACCCAAGTCTCGCCCTTGACGAAAGGCATGAGCACCAGCAATTATGCCTTACGGACAGACAGCGGTAGTAAGTATGTGTTAAGGATTTATCCCGCTAACAACGACCACAGCGGGATTGAGGCGGCAGCCTATCAGTATGCAAAAGCAAAGATTCGCACCCCTGAGATTTTCTTCTTTGATGATAGCAAGCAGATTATCCCTTTTTCTTACCTAATCATGGTGTTTATTGAAGGCTCGACGCTAGGGGACTTTATTGCCGAGAACGAGGGATGTCCCGACCATGTCGTGCATCGAATCGGCAGCTCGCTTGCCTTGCTGCATCAAACCGAATATTCGCATATGGCGCTGTTAGACGAGCATTTGCAGATCGCGGAACAGCTTGAATCCTTCGCGAGCCAATATTACACTTTGCTAAACGGCCTTGCAGGAACCCACATTCAACCTTCAACCAAAGAGAAGTGCATGCAATTCCTGGCGGATCACGCCGCATTGGTAGAGAGGATTGAAGATAAGCATGTGTTCTCGCATGGCGATTTCATTTTCTCCAATATTATGGTCACGCCTTCATTGGAGCCTTGTTTCATCGACTACGAGTACTGTTTCGCAGCGCCTGTCTTTTATGACATAGGCAAATTCTTCAGGACAAGGACGCAAATCGAGCGCTATATCGGCGCAGACACCATTGCCGCCTTCGAGGAAGGCTACAACCGTAAGGCGAGAGAGCCTTTGCCCGAGGGGTGGTACGCTCTGTCCAAGCTTGCCGACATATCCACCATGCTCCACCTCATTAATAAACCGCAAATTCCTGACGGTTGGGGATCGGCGATTGACGGTGAGATCGAGAAGAATTTGAAGCTGCTGGCCGGGGAAGCCGGTCCGTTATCGGATAAATGAATTGGGATTTCGGTATTTAAATACTGACATGAATCATTGAGCTAACAGGGAACGTTAGTTCAACGACAACAGCGGCAGTCTAAGACTTTATTTATCAGGTCTTGGTCCGCCGCTGCTTCTTTTAATTGATCAGTCTACAACTTACTTTTCAAAAACTGACGATTTTTCAATTCAAAAACCGCGTTAAATCAGCGACTCTAGTCTAATACTTTATTTTCACCGAACATCAGATGATTTAGGCGGGGCAGGAGGCTTGGGCTCCATCCGCGGAATGAAGCGGACAGATAAGCCTTATTTTGCGGAAAAGTCTGCTTTCCTGGTTGTTTCGGACTCAGCCGTTATATCGACCGATGGAGCCTAGAATAAGGGGAGATCGGACAAATAGCGGAATCTCAGTCCGCTTGACCTGCGGAATGGACGAATCTCTCCCATTAACGGATTTCCAGTCCGCATCGCTGCGGTTTGATCGTGTAGGGAGCTCAACGCGTCCGCAAAGGGACCCAGGCAAAATCGCACCAGAGCTGCAAATGATTGAAGTGGAAATAGTTCACTTAAATATGCTCAAAAGACGTTTTATAGAGGCATTAGTGGGAATTAGTAGACTTAAATTAAGTGAAATACGCTGTGGAGGGACGAATGGGCTGAATTAGGTTTCCTTTTTCCAACTAATGCCTACAGGAGGGCGGGGAGGACAGAATTAAGTTTACTTTTTCCACTTAGGCTTGTGCTGTATACTCCAATCTAGTCCAAGGAATGTTGAAAAGACCGGAGAAAGACAGGTCTCTTCAACGGGTTTCTTTCAGCGATCATGAGGGCCTGAGCGGGAGCCGCTAAATCCGTAAAACCAACGAATGAACGATCTAGTGAATAAATTTATATCCAGATTTCAACATATGAAAAATTCACAATAGAAAACATAAAAAACCAAACAAACCAGCTCCCCAGCACCAGCGATTACATTCACACCATAACGGGTACTTATAACCTAATTAATAGGTTACAAGGGGAGGGCTCTATCTTAAAAATTCTCATTGTGAAAGCTGGAAAATAGAGTATATACTAGAGTTGTACAGGAAAGATAAGGAAAACTAGCCGTAGAACAAACATACCATCAGGAGGTGTCCCATGGCGTTTATGATTGCCCAGCGGGCTTTTATTAAGGTATACCTGATTACAATGGTTGAGCAGCATAAAGGTTATGGCTATCAAATGCTGGAGGATTTGCGGAGAGATTTCAAAGCCCACGGCTATTCTCCTCCCCAGAGTGAAATTTACAGGGCGCTGCATGAGCTGGTTCAGCAGGGTATTCTATACCGCACCAAGCAGCTCAAAGGAAATGATCCCAAAGTGGATTTTCAGGAAATCGTCCTGTATCATTTCACAGCTGACGGGGAGGAGAAAGCCAGGCTATATAAAAAACAGGTCAAAACAGATCTTGACCGCTGCCTGGGGATTCTTAATAAAGCCGTAGCGGATAATTTCTAGCATCAAATCTCTTCTTTATCTGCATCCTGACCTGGGGGAGTCACCGGTGAGCTTGCGCTTCCGTAATCTTCTACAGAATCCCAGGCGCCGGCATCATCGAATCTGCCGCTGTGCTCCTGGCGGTTACGCCCTGCTCCTGACGGGGGAGCTGTCATTACTTCCTCTTCCACAGGCCGGTCACTGAAGGATTCGCGGGGCGGCACATGATCTACAGCATAAGGAGTATAGGGAATTGCCTTCAGACGCTCATATGGAATCTCCTGGCTGCTTATCACACATATCCCGTAGGTACCGTCTTTCATCCGCTGCAAGGCAGCTTCAATGTCAGACAGCTCCTCGGAGAGGGACCGGTTGATCGCCAGATCCCGGCTTCGCTCGAAGGTTTCAGTGCCTGTGTCGGCAGGATGGTTGTCTGCGGAAGAAAGTTCACCGGTTGAGTTTCGGAGCGAGTCACCGAGCAGGCTGTTTTCTTCTCCGTTCTGGGAGAAATGCTGCTCCAGCTCCTTTTTGCGCTCCAGCAGGGATTTTTTCAGGCTGGCAAGCTGTTCATTAGATAGATGGCTCATTGTATACTCATCCTTTCTGGGTATATTTATGCTTCTGCCGTATTCTTTCCTTACCCTATTGTCGTCAGGAGCAATCAGAAGGAGGGGAGCACAGCAAGTGCAACTTTAGTGATATTTTCAGGTTGCTTGCACCCTGTTATAATGGTTACTACCGGATGAACGTTATATACTTGGAGGTCAATTCAATGGATGAACACATGAAACGCAGACTGGACAAGCAGAGAAAGCTGTTCAGCCAGCTAGGCATTACACTGGATGCACTAACCATACACGAGAAGGAATTCAGTATGAAGCTCCGCGGTTACGATGCCGAAGAGGTCGACACATTTCTGGATAGTGTAATTAAGGATTATGAGCGTTTTTACGCGACCATCGCTGATTTGATGGATAAATGGCAGGAACAGCAGATTGAGCTCCGTGAACTGAAGGAGAAAAGTAAACAAGCAGAAGCCATTCCTGCACCAGCACCTATTATCAGGGGAATTGATCCCATGGACCTGGAGGATGTAATCTTGAAGCTGGAAGCCAATGTGCGGCAACTAAAGGATAGACTGCCCAGGAGTGAGAGCTACCTGTAGTCATTCTTGTTAACGAATAATCCACTTGTTATCTGTATTGCCAGCATTTACAATTAAAAGGCAACAGATACCGGAATGCCGGATGGAGGTCGTACCATTGCTTAACAAGCAAGCCTGGAGCCTGAGAATCCGCAGTAGAATTGCGCTCGGATATGTCATGATCCTGCTAATGCTGGGCCTGTTCCTGCTTGTAGTGGCGGGCAGAATAACTGATCTGGAGAAAGAAACGGTTTTTCTCAGCGATCATGACATGAAGGTGCATGAGCTCACCTACCAAATCGAAAAAAATGTGCTGGATATGGAGACTGGTCAGCGCGGATATGCGCTTACCGGTAACTCCAGCTATTTGGTCCCGTATGACACCGGGATTACAGAATGGAAGATTCATTATACGAGATTAAGCAGTCTGATCAAAGATAATCCCGACCAGTTGAAGAATCTAAGCAATATCCAGGGCAGTATTGAACAATGGATCGAATCAGCGGGACAATATATTGTGGATCTGAAACGGAATGGCCAGACTCAGGCAGTCAATGCTTTTTTTCATAATGACAGCGGCAAGGTTATTATTGATTCCATCCGTACACAGTTTGACTATTTCCGTGACAACGAACGGAAGCTTACCAGCGAGCGGATAGCCAATCTGAAAGCAAGCAATGACAAGCTTATAATAACCATGTATATCCTCTGGGGACTGGTTGCACTGCTGGCCGCGCTTATTACATATTTGATCTCAGCAAGCATTGTCAAGCCGCTTAGGAGTGTGATCCAGGCGATCCTCACCATCGCCGGCGGAGGTAATATGTCTGAACGGATCTCAGTGAAGACCCTTGACGAAATCAATGATCTGGGGAATGCCACGAATGACCTGCTGGATACGGTGCAGCGGCAGCAGTGGAGCAGTGAACAACTGACATTAATGTCTATTGCACTTCAGGAGATTACGGATTTGTCCTTGCTGTGCCGTACCTTCATGAACAGGCTGTCTGTGATCCTGGAGCTGCAGTATGGTGCTGTGTATGTACTGGACGGGAACAAGGAGTATAAACGAATGTACTCCTACGCAGGTTCAGAGCAACAAGAGATGGATTTCGGAAAAAGTACGATTCGCCCGGGAGAAGGGCTCATTGGCCAATGTGCGGTAGATATGAGGATGATTCGTCTCGAAAATTTACCCGAGGATTACATAAGCATCAACTCCGGTTTGGGGAGATCCGCACCCAAGTTTGCCGTAATTGCTCCTATACTATTTGAGAACAAAACACTGGCCGTTCTTGAAGCGGCTTCACTTACACAATGGGCTCCGCATCATATTGAGCTCTTTAATGAACTGCTGACAATGATGGGAGTCACCTTGAATTCTGTATTGACACGGATGGAAATCCAGCAGCTGTACAGCGAATCCCAGACGATGAATGAAGAATTGCAGGTGCAATCCGAAGAGCTTCAGGTGCAGTCTGAAGAACTGCAGGTCCAGACTGAAGAACTGCAGAATCACACACAGGAATTGCTCACCCTCAACCGGGAGCTGGAGCACCAGAAGTCAGTTGCAGAGAACGCAGCGGCTCAGTTGGAGAAATATAACGAGCAGCTGGAATTAAGCTCACGTTACAAATCCGAATTTTTGGCCAACATGTCTCATGAGCTGCGTACACCGCTTAACAGTATGCTTATTCTTTCACAGCTGCTTACCGAGAACCGGAATGACAGCTTGACGGAAGAAGAACAGGGATATGCCGAAGTCATTCATTCGTCGGGCAGTGAATTACTGGGAATGATCAATGATATTCTGGACCTGTCCAAAGTGGAAGCCGGGAAAATGACCGTTGAGCGGGACCCTGTCAATCTTACCGAGCTGCCCTCCATGCTGCATGGTTATTTTAACAAGACGGCGGAGCTGAAAAATATTGATTTCAAGGTGATTCTTGAGAGCAACGTTCCGGATATATTTTTTACAGATGAGATGCGTTTGCATCAAATTCTGCGGAATCTGCTTTCCAATGCTTTTAAATTTACGGAAAAGGGTTTTGTCGAGGTCGTCATTAGCCGTCTTGAACCGCCGACCGCTCCACAGCTTCCTGAGGCTGGTTCCGTACTCGCCTTTGCTGTGAAGGATAGCGGAATCGGAATCGAGGAAATGAACCGTGAAGTGATCTTCGAGGCTTTCCGCCAGGCGGACGGCTCAACGGCGCGTAAATTCGGCGGCACGGGACTGGGATTGTCCATATCGCTCCAACTGGCCCGGCTGCTTGGGGGCACCATTTCTTTGGATAGTAAAGAGGGGGAAGGCAGCACGTTTACGCTGTTTATTCCATGCCGTGAAGAAGAAGACGGATACGAATCCGTTTTTCCTGGGGTATGGACTCTGCAGGCTGCTGCTGCCGCTGAGCGGGAGGATAAGCAGCCGAATAGTGACACGGGAGCGGAGTCTGTCTTGTTTGATAAGGAGTATTCCAGTTTACACGGTAAAACGGTGCTGATCGTGGATGATGATGTGCGCAACATCTATGCACTGGAAAAAGGGCTGGAGACTTATGATATGAATATCCTGACTGCCCAATCAGGCTTCGAATGCCTGCAGATGGTCAGAGAGCAGCCTGATGTGGATATCGTCCTGCTGGATATTATGATGCCGAATTTGGACGGGTACGACACGCTGTCGATTATTCGGGAGGAGCTGATGCTGCCGGAGCTTCCCATTATCGCCATTTCCGCCAAAACGATGAAGGAAGACCGGGAGAAATGTCTGGCTGCCGGAGCTTCGGATTTTATCAGCAAGCCTGTAATCATTCAGGATGTGGTGACCCGGATGTGCCGCCTGATGGGGGAATGAGCCAAACTTGACATTTTCAAAAACCCCATTGACGGAAATATAGGTATGATTTATGATAATCTTATAAATGATCATTTATATGCAATCGGCGTGTTACCTTTAAGGGCATGAGCCAAGAATTGACTTCATTCATTTGAGTCTTTCTTGGCTCTTTTTTATGCGAAAAATTGGATATTAGGCGGAAAGGAGGGAGAACTTGCCCAGGGAAAACGAGCAGTTTGAGGTACTGCGGGTAATCGGAAACAACGTAGTGATGGTTCAAGGGGGAAGAAAGGGCAAGGAATATGTAATTATCGGCAAAGGTATCGGGTTTGCGGTCAAAGATTCGGGGTTCATTGATGCGAATGACCAGCGGATTGAGAAATTGTTCCGGCTGGAGGATCGTGACGAATGGAGTCAATACCAGATTTTGCTCGAGGATATTGATCCCAAGGTAATGAAAATTACAGATGATATTATTGCGGATATTGCTCATGAATTTTCCAGCAAGTTGAACGACAAGATTTATTTGGCGCTCCCGAGCCATATTCAGTTCACCATCTACCGTCTGCGGGGCGGTATGGATATTGTCAACCCGTTCCTTCAGGAGACTAAAATGTCATTTCCGAAGGAATATGAGATCGCTTACAGGGCAGCGGAGAAAATCAGTGCCGAATTCAATGTTCAGATTCCTGAAGATGAAGTGGGCTTTCTGACCTATCACGTGTATTCTGCTGTCAGCAATGTGCCGGTAGGCCAGCTGGTCAAAGCCTCGAATATTGTCAGCGAGCTGCTCGACATGATCCGCATGGAACGCAATGTAACCTTTGCTTACGGGAGTATGAATCATATCCGGCTGATGATCCATCTGAGATTTTCCATTGAGCGGATTCTGCAGGGTTCACTCATTGACAATCCATTCGTGAAACACATTCAGAAAGAATACAAAGAAGAATACAAGCTGGCCCAAAAACTGGGCAAGGTTATGCAGAATTCGCTGGGCACAGAGGTCCCGGAAGAGGAAATATGCTTCCTCGCTATGCATTTGCGCCGTTTGTTTCAGACCCTGGATCAGCAGCAGCGGATGTAGCTTTTGGTAACAACAATAACTAACCCATTAACAGAAATAGTAAGGAGAGAAACTCATGTTTTCCAAATGGAAGTCCAAAAAAGAAGCTCAACCGTCGAAGCTATCCGCGCTGGAGATTTCGGCACCGGTCACAGGGCAAGCCGTTTCATTAACTGGAGTGCCGGATGAAACATTCTCAGGTGGGCATATGGGGCAGGGAATTGCCATAAAACCAAGTGAGGGGAAATTAATTGCCCCTTTTGACGGGATAATCGCCCATGTAGTCAAATCCAATCATGCTGTAATCATTGAGCATGCTTCAGGACTGCAGCTGCTGCTGCATATCGGAATTGATACGGTAAGCCTCAAAGGCAGCGGATTTATCAGCTATGTCGCCAGCGGGGATGAAGTTAAGGCAGGACAGACTCTGATTGAGTTCGATATGGCTTCGATACAAGCGGCCGGATATCAGACGATTACGCCGGTCATTGTGACCAGTAACGGGGAGACTGAATTTGAAGTGGCCTGCCACTATGGTTCAGTAACCGCAGGCAAAGACATGATTCTAACTGTGGCATCCAGGCAATAAATCATACGCTTCATTATCAGTTACAGCTAAATTACGATACAAGGGGATGATTGGAATGTTGGCATTTCTGCAAAAATTGGGCAAGTCACTGATGCTTCCGGTAGCTACACTGCCGGCGGCGGCGATACTGCAAGGATTCGCACTGATTAATTATGAAAAGGATTTCCACTTAGGTGCGGCAGGCCGGTTCATCAACAGCTACATTGCACCGTTCTTGAATGCAGGTGCCGGAGCCATCTTTGGCAATCTGGCATTGATTTTTGCTATAGGGGTTGCTATCGGATTTGCCGGTGATGCGGTTGCCGCGTTGTCCGCTCTGATTGCCTACCAGATTCTCGACAGTATCCTCAAGGTCATTCCTGCACAAATGCCTTTCATCGGCGATGATGTCAAGCTGAACATGGGTGTGCTTGGGGGGATCTTTGTGGGAGCGTGGGCTGCCTTCCTCTATAAGAAATACCATAATATAAAAATGCCGGATTGGCTGGGCTTCTTCGCCGGTAAACGTTTTGTTCCGATCATTACAGCGGTAACTACTATAGTATTGTCTGTTCTGGTTGGCATGATCTGGAGTCCGATTCAAGATGTGATTAGTGATTTCGGGACTTGGGTGGTTGGACTTGGCGGAGTCGGCGCCTTTATTTTCGGGACAGCGAACCGTCTGCTCATTCCTTTTGGCCTCCATCATGTTATCAACGCCATTGCCTGGTTCCAAATCGGTGATTTCACCAACGCTGCCGGAGAAGTGGTGCATGGGGATTTGTGGCGCTTCTTCGCTGGAGATAAATCGGCCGGAATGTTCATGACAGGCTTTTTCCCGATTATGATGTTTGCTTTACCGGGAGCAGCGCTTGCATTTATTCATACGGCTAAACCGGAAAAACGCAAAATGGTCGCATCTATCTTCATTGGTTCTGCGATTGCGTCCTTCCTGACCGGGATTACAGAACCGCTCGAATTCTCCTTCATGTTCCTTGCTCCTGTACTGTATCTGGTTCATGCTCTGCTCACCGGTTTCGCCGGGTTCCTGATGTATGTGCTTGATGTAAAGCTGGGCTTCGGATTCTCTGCAGGACTGATCGACTACCTGCTGAATATGAAGCTGTCAACGAACGCATGGATTCTGATCCCCGTGGGTCTTGGATTCTTTGTTCTCTACTATGTGCTGTTCCGGTTTATCATCACCAAGTTCAACCTGAAAACACCTGGACGCGAGGATGACACCGAGGACGAAGTGCTGGAAGCCGATGTGAGCGGGGCGAAAATTTCCGCATCGTCCAGAGCGGTCAAAATTCTGGAGAATGTCGGCGGCCCGTCGAACATCCGCAACATCGATGCCTGCATTACACGCCTCCGGCTAATCGTCAACGACGAGAAGGCTGTTAAGGACGCTGCGCTGAAGCAGCTGGGAGCATCGGGAGTCATGAGATTGGGGCAGGGTGCGGTGCAGATCGTATTCGGGCCGCAATCAGAACAGATCAAGGATGATATCAAGAAACTTTTATAAAACAGAAAACGTGTATTGTTAAGCAGCAAGGGCGGATAATCTCAAAACCGCTCTTGTTTTTTATACCCAGACTATTGCATTATCTCTAATACCGAGTATAATACTTGGTATAAAAGGGATTAAGGAGTCGGTACACATGTCAGTCGATGATTATCTGGATCTTCTAAACTACGCCAAAGCAATTAACGATGGACAGTGGCAGGCTGACATCATAGCGAGCTTGAAGAATTACAAGGAGACAACTGCTGAGCAGCAGAGAGTGGACAGTGTCAAGGAACTGTGGAATCGGTTTGATGAGATTAACTTGCTGTTGATGGAGCTGTTCGACAAGCTGAGAAATCATGAGGAAGACCCGGAGAGTGACCGCTGGAAAGAGCGGATCTGGGAGCTGAAGCTGGAGCGGATTACACTGGCGAAGCTAATTCAAGAGAGATATATTAAGATCAGATAGATCTAAACATGTGTTGATAAAAAAGACAAAAAAATGGCATGCAGTTAGTCTGCTCTGCCAAGACCGCGAATGATTAGTTTGACATTTATGATTACTTGGACATTTGCATTCCTTCACGCATCATTGTCATACACATCGTCATCATTTCATCACAGTCCTGCATTTTCTTCATCATCATGTCCATATCCATGTCCATCATGCCCATTTCGGTCATCTTTTCCATGCACATCTTCATGGTGTTCATCTTAGACATCATGTCCTCCATACACATGCTCATCATCATTTCCATACACATCTTTTCCATTGTCATTACCGCCTTTCATTTTTTGATAGGTTCATCTATAAAATTACTATATTTTCCTGTGGTAAGCAATACTATGTGAGCTAATTTCCCTCAAAAAGCGGTTCCTTTCTAATTAAAGGAGCTGCTTTTTGTGTTGAATACCCGGAAAACAGAAATGTTATGATAATTATGCTGTATTGTGATACAAAATCGCCTTGGCGTCCGTCTTACTTATAGCTGCAGCTAATAAGGAGGATTTACATTATGGAAATTCCGGAATCTGAAATGTTTCGAACTGTATTTTATGAACACTATCCGGTGGTGCGGCGCAAACTCGCGGCCCTGGTCCGTGACGAGGCGGCAGCAGACGATTTAGCCCAGGATGTGTTTCTCAGATTATACCGCAACCCGCCGGATGACCCGAATGCGCTGGGTGCTTGGCTTCATAGAGTACTCACCCGGATTGGATATGATTATTTAACTCAAAAAGCCAGAGAGCGCCGTCTCCGGGATAAACAGGAGCTGCTGTTCAGCGCAGAGGCAGGCCCCCCTTCCGGCGAAGAAGCCGTGCTCAGTAAGCTGGACCAGGAGGATGTGCGGACTTGGCTGGATGGCCTGCCCGACAGAGACAGACAAGCGCTGCTGCTGCGCTACTCGGGCTACAGCTACACAGAAATTGCCGGACAGATCGGGGTTAACCCGCCGGTTGTCGGAACACTGCTTAACCGGGCGACTAATAAGCTGAGGCAGCAGGCAAGCAATTCGTTTCCTCAGACGGATTGATCCACGGGAGCCTTGAATGAACGTTAGGACAGAAAACTTAAGCATATACTTTCGAAGCCAGTTTTGTACAAAGCGAATCCAGTACAGCCTGTGCTTACAAGACTTTTTAGGAGGACCAGCAAATGACCAATCCTTTGAAATATGATTCCGATAAACAACTTACGGATGAAGCCTGGACGAACCTGCAAACCAAGCTTGCCGCTGAGCCGGTGAATCCGGTATGGGCAACATGGGGGCAGGAAGCCAAGAATGTGAATCGTGCTGAGGGCCATACGGCACCCGGATCGGACGCCCATCAGATGGGAAATGTGGCGCAGCCTTCAGTGAGCCCTGCGGCAATCGCTCCTGCACAGGCGAAAACTGATGCCCGGAAAACACGGCGGCCTGCAATGACCCGCCGCCGGAAATGGGCAACAGCTGCGGCAGGGGTTGCCGTATTCGCTGCCATACTCGCTACCCCTGTAGGCAACACGGCCATGGCGGCCATACTGGGTCAATTCCGGATGCAGGAAGTAACGTTCGTCAATGAAGATGATCTGCGGAGTTTGTTCTATAAGGCCAGCGGGGAAGACAATGTCAATGATGCTGTCAACAAATTTGGTTCATTCAGCTATTCATACGGTACACTCAATGGAATGCTGCCAGTGAATGCATTGCAGGATAAATTGGGCTACGCTGCACCGGCCGGTAAGGCTTTTGATAAGGTGAAAAACGTGTATGTAAACTCCTCACAGCAAATTACACTGACACTCAAGGTGGATGAGGTGAATAAGGCGCTAAAGCGTCTGGGGGCGACCCGGCTGCTGCCAGAATCCGTTGACGGCAAGCCAGTCACGCTGTCGATTCCCGAGTCTGTAAGCTATGATTTTTCTACGGATGATCATTGGTCGAATCTGATGCAGATGAATACGCCTGTGGTGAATGTAGATCCTTCTATCAACGTGGAAGAGGCTGTGCAGGCTGTCATTGACTTCCCGCTTCTCCCGGATGAGCTGAAATCCAGTCTGCAGCGGAGCAGCATTCTGGCCGGAGATCTGCCCATGCCTGTGATCAAAGGGAATCATTCCGAGCAGATTACGGTGAACGGTATAAAGGTTATTATGGAAACTATGGAGTATAGCGATGGGCCTATTTATAGCGCTACGTGGGTGAATAAAGGGCAACTGTTCGATTTTTCCGGCGGATCGCTGTATCAGGATAAAGAGAAATTCATGAAGCAGCTTCAGGAGTTGATCACGCAATGAATGTACCCGCAATCGAAGCACAATTACTGACCAAAGAATACAATAGCGGACGCGGCTGCCGGGATGTATCTATAACTGTTGAGAAAGGGGAAGCCTTTGGCTTCCTCGGTCCTAACGGCGCCGGTAAAAGCACCTTTGTCAAAATGCTGGCGGGCTTGATCCGTCCTACCAGCGGGAGTGCTGCTTTGTTTGGGCATCCGATCGGAACAGTGGCAGCCAAGGCAAAGATTGGTTATCTGCCGGAGCTGTACCGGTATCAGGAATGGCTGAACGGAGAGGAGGTAGTCAGGCTTCATGCCCGTTTATGCGGTATCGGTAAGTCTGAAGCAGACCGGAGAATACCGGAACTTCTGAAAGAGGTAGGGATTGGACAACGGGGCCGTGACCGGGTGAAGCATTATTCCAAGGGGATGCAGCAGCGGCTGGGTCTTGCCTGCGCACTTGTGAACGATCCGGAGCTTGTTTTTCTGGATGAACCATCTTCGGCGCTTGACCCTATCGGCCGTATGGAAGTACGGACTATATTGGAAAGGCTGAAGCAGCGGGGCATCACCATTTATCTCAACTCTCACCTGCTTGAGGATGTTGAGGTGCTGTGCGACCGGATGGCGCTGCTGAATAACGGCGAGATCCTGCGGCACGGCAAAGTTGCAGAAATTTTGAATAAGCGAACTAGCTGGCATTTTAAAGTGGGCGGCTATTCGCCTTTTTTGCTGTCCTGGCTGATGGAGCATACGGGACTGCAGATCAGACAAGCTGTAGAAGATGCGGATCACGCAGAAGGCGGCATCGCTATACCTTCGACCGTTGAAGGCAGTGTGGTGTGGCTGGAGGCGGAAGTCGAGAGTGAAGAGCAAGTGGGCTGGCTGAATGCACTTATCATCGAGCAAGGCATGACCTTGTATGAGGTTGCCCGTAAAAAAGAACGGCTGGAAGAATGGTTCCTGGATGCTGTATCCGGGCTTAGCCACAGGGGGGAGCGGGAATGAGAATAATACTCGGAATGACCTGGAAGGAACTGCTGAGGAAAAAGGTAATGCTTATGACTTTAATTATGACTGCTGTATTCCTGCTCGCGTTCTGGTTTGTGGCAAATACAGTGGGAAGCAGCGGGACTGAAAGGGGATCCGGCATCGCGAATGGGGGGGACCTGATCAATAGGTTTTCGAACGGAGCTTTCATTGTAACCATGGGGTTTTTCTTCGGGGCTTTTGTCATCGCCTTTCTGGCTATTTTTTCAGTTCTTTCTCTTCCATTGCGGGGGAAGCCGAACAGGGGATCATGCAAGCTTTACTTCCCCGTCCGCTGCCGCGCTGGAAATGGTATCTGGGCCGCTGGCTCGGGTATGTCACCTTAGGGCTGCTGTATGCTCTGCTTCTGTTTACTGCGATTCTGCTGATCGCGGATGCCCATGCTCCCATCCCGCGGGACGGGGCGGCACTGGTAAAAGCATTTCTGCTCTTCGGCTCTCTCGTACCGCTGCTGATCAGCTTATCCATGCTGGGCTCCGGCTTGTTCTCGGCAGTGGGCAATGGTGTCTTCATGACAATGCTCTACGGAGCGGGCTGGCTCGGGGGAATGATCGATAAGCTGAGCGGCCCGCTTGGTTTAAAGGAAGAGGCGCTAAATACACTGCATAATCTCACAGGAATCATGTCCCTTCTCATGCCGGCGGATGCCCTGCAGCGTAAAATGACAGCGGAGCTGTTCAGTCTGGATGAGTTGAGCGGCATAGTTAGTATGAATTTCAGTTCTTTCCCACTCATGGACATCAACTCCGTTCCTTCCAATTCATTTATAATCTATGGCGCTCTGTATGCAGTTGTAGTGTTTACAATGGGACTGCTGCGGTTTCAGCGCAAGGATGTATAACGTGTGCCGCCATAATAAATAGATACCACAAATAGCGCCCTGACGGATTCCGTGGCTGGAACCAGCAGGGCGCTATTTTGCTTGCAGGCCGGATGTCATTTGCTTGCGCCGATCTCAATCCAATCGGTAGACCAGTTGCCAATCTCTCCAAGGATAGGAGCCAGGGCATTTCCTTTGCTGGTCAACGAGTACTCAATCCGGACTGGCATTTCAGGATACACTGTGCGCTCGATGATGCCTTCGTTCTCCATTTCCTTCAAGCGGTCCGACAGCACTTTGCCGCTCAGATTGGAAAGGCAGCTCTCAATTTCACCAAAACGGCGGGGACCCTTCATCAGAACAAATACGATTAGGGCAACCCACCGTTTACTGAGCATATCAACCGCTTTTTCAAAGCGTGGGCACATTTCGAAATTATCCATAAAGATCACCTCGCATTCATTATATCATAAACTTACAATAAGTAATTATAAATATTTATATATATATTATAACTTGACGAAGTTATATTACAATGATAAACTTACTTACAAATAGTTACTTGACGTAAAAATAGTGAATACTTAAAATTTAAGAATACTGTTTAGGACGGTGCCAATATGATCAAACCAGATATCTTATCTATATTGCAGAATAAAATCAAGCGGATTACCATGGACGATTCCACGAATATACTCGTAGGCCCTATAACACTGCCAGTGAACCTGGATGGAGAGACGGTTACCTTTAAGTGGTACAGCTGGCTGAAAGCCACCGATGAGGAATTGCAGGGCGGGGACAGTAAAGAAGCTACGGAATTGCTGATCTCCCGGCTATCCTCGATGAATCTGGCCGAAGGGCAGCAATCGAGCGTGCTGGTCTACGGAGATTTTGCAGATTCGGAAGAAGCGCTGATCCGGATGCACAGCATCTGCCATACGGGAGATATTTTTGGCAGCAAACGCTGCGATTGCGGCTTTCAGCTCCGCCAGTCGATGAAGATGATTGCTCAGCACGGGTCGGGTGCGCTGTTCTATCTGGCTAACCATGAAGGAAGAGGCATCGGTCTTTTCAGCAAGGCTATGGCATACATTCTTCAAGAAGAAGGGTATGATACTGTTGAAGCGAATCTGGAGCTGGGCTTTGCCGATGATTCCAGAGATTACAGGGATGCGATCAGCGTTCTGCAGCACTTGCGCAGCAAGCCGGTGACTCTGATTACGAATAATCCGAAGAAGATGGAAGCCCTGAAGGCAGCCGGAATGAATACCGGCAAGAGAATACCTCTATGGGGCGACGTTTCGGTCTTCAATGAAAAGTACTTAAGGACGAAAGTGGCCCGCTCCGGCCATCTGGAGGCGGTACCGGACGCTGATTTTTTTGAGGGACGAGTAGCCAAATAATGCAGAGATGATATAATGGGGTACTGAACCTAATACTTAGCTTAGCGAGGTACGATATGAATGCGATTCAAGTACAGGACTTGCGCAAAACCTTCAAAGTCCAAAAAAACCGCGAGGGCCTCAAAGGGGCCTTCGCTGATTTGTTTAAACGGCAGTATTCCGAGGTCATGGCTGTAAAGGATATTTCCTTCAGCATCCCCCAAGGTGAGATTTGCGGCTATATCGGGGAGAATGGTGCGGGTAAATCGACGACGATCAAGATGCTCACAGGCATTCTTGTTCCTACTTCGGGTACCCTCTCTGTCGGTGGATATGTACCGTATGAGGAACGGGAGAAATTTGTGCGGAATATAGGTGTCGTGTTCGGGCAGCGCAGCCAGCTGTGGTGGGATATCGGCGTTATTGAATCTTTTCAGCTGCTCCGCAAGGTATACCGGGTGCCGGAGCAGGAATTCAAGAAACGGCTGGACGAGCTGGTAGAGCGGCTGGAGCTGCAGGATCTGCTGAACCGGCCGGTCCGCAAGCTCAGTCTTGGACAGCGGATGCGGTGTGAGCTGGTAGCCGCACTGTTGCATAATCCGTCCATCCTGTTCCTGGATGAGCCAACCATTGGACTCGACATTGTCGTGAAATCGGAAATCCGCCAGTTCCTTAAGGATATGAACCGTGAGCATGGAACCACTATTCTGCTGACTACTCATGATCTGCAGGATATTGAAGCACTCTGTTCACGGGTCATTATGCTTGACGACGGGCGCATCATTTATGATGGCGGTCTTGAGGATCTGAAGCAGCGCTGGGGAACCGGCCGCGAGGTGCAGTTCCAATTCGGAGCAGCCACGAAGCTGCAGCAGCTTACCCAGTGGACGGAAGGAATGCCGGTGACCTGGTCCTCTGAGAATGATCTGGAAGCCAAAGTATGGATTCCGCTGGAACTGAACGTCTCCGATGTGCTTGGACGGGTCGTGGGCCAGGCAGACATCACCGATATCAAAATCATTGAAACCAACACGGATGATATCGTCCGCAGCATTTATCAATCAGGTTCGGCCGAGAAACCGGAAGATAAGATTCTTGCTTTGCAGGATGAGAAAGAGGTCATCCATGTCTGAACAGCTAAAGGCTGCTGCAGCCACATCTTCCGCCGGAGGTTCTTCCGCAGGCAGTCCGCAGGAGAACGGCTGGAGGCTGCTGCTCGGCGCTTATTTCGATTTCATCCGCATCCGTTTTTTGACCATGCTGGCTTACCGTGTCAATTATTATTCCGGCATTCTAATCTATACGCTGAATATCGGCGTGAATTATTTCACCTGGAGAGCCATCTACGGTGATGGTGAATCCCTGGGCGGCTTTACAGGTGCTCAGATGACGACGTACGTTGCAGTATCCTGGATGGCCCGGGCCTTTTATTTCAACAACCTGGACCGGGAGATTTCAACGGATATCCGAGACGGAAGCATCGCAATCCAGTTCATTAGGCCTTATAACTATGTGTTGGTCAAAATGATGCAGGGACTTGGCGAAGGCCTCTTCCGCTTTATGATGCTGATGATCCCGGGTATGGTGATTGCCATTCTGCTGTTTCCGGTGCAATTGCCGACAGATTTGTCAGCATGGGCAGGCTTTCTTGTTATGCTCTTCTTCAGCTTCCTGATCAGTTCACAGATTAATATCATTACGGGATTATCGGCGTTTTTTGTTGAGAATAACGAGGGCATGATGCGCATGAAGCGTGTCGTGGTTGACCTGTTCTCCGGCCTGATCGTGCCGATCAGCCTGTTTCCGGGCTGGCTGTCCTCCGTCCTTGAAGTTCTGCCCTTTCAAGCCATCACTTATCTGCCGGGTTCTGTATTTACGGGACGGGTGCAGGGAGTAGGCATTTGGAATGTGCTGGGTATCCAGGTCATCTGGTTCGTAGTGCTGCTGATTCCGATTGTCTGGCTATACCACGCGGCGCGTCAGCGGCTGTTCGTGCAGGGAGGGTGAGCGGAGTTGTACTATTTGGGATTATTATTTGAATACCTGAAAAACTATATGAAGACCCGTCTGACGTACCGCGCCGATTTTTGGGTGGAGGTGGTGTCGGATTTGCTGTTTCAAGCCACCAACTTCATCTTTATTCTGGTCATTTTCATGCATACTGAAAGTCTTGGCGGGTGGAGCCAGAATGAGGTTGTGTTCGTATACGGATTTTTTATGGTGCCATTTGGTGTCTTCAGCTGTTTCGTGAACATGTGGGGCTTCAGCGAGCGGTATATCGTTAAAGGTGAAATGGACCGTATCCTGACCCGTCCGGCGCATAACCTGTTCCAGATTTTCCTCGAAAACGTGGACCCACCGGCACTGGTAGGCTCTGTGATTGGACTGATTATCATGGGGATCAGCGGGAGCAATCTGGGACTGCCCTTTGAATGGTGGACCATTCCAATGGTTATTATTTTGACGCTCAGCGCGGTTGCGATTTACACGGGGATTTATACGACTTTGACTTCATTGTCGTTTTATTCGGATGCACCAACCGGCATTCTGCCGCTGATGTATAACATTCAGACCTACGGCCGTTATCCGGTCACGATCTATAACCGGGCGATTCAGGTACTGCTTACCTGGATTATTCCGTTTGCTTTTGTCGGAATCTATCCGGCGGCATTGTTTCTGCACCGCGAGGAGATGCAGGGCATGGCGCTGCTGACTCCGGTGGTAGGGGCGATATTCCTGGGGATTGGACTGCTGTCCTGGAATTACGGTGTCAAAAGATATAAGGGAGCCGGCTCATAAGGCAGGCTTCTCGTTCTACGCAAGCAAGGCAGATTGGCGGGATAAGCGCCAGCCTGCCTTTTTTAGTTATACAGGAAATCATTTCGTGCTTCCAGGCTGTGCGGTCAGAAGTTCCAAAAGTGATATAAGATGTTATTTAAATCTCTTTTCACATAGGCGGAAGATCCTCATAATAGTCGCAGAGATACCAGTCATTGAGGAGTGTGAAAATGAAACTGTATACCATCGGTGTAGATTTGGGCGGAACCAATATCAAGGCAGCACTGTTTGATCCCGGTTTCACCGCAATCGGAGAGTTATCTGTACCCACGGAAGCCGCCCGGGGACCGGCCCATGTGCTGTCGAGAATCCGGCTTTCTGTACAGCTGCTGACTGAAGACAAAGGGATTACCCTTCGGAGTATAGCCTGCATGGGTCTGGGAATTCCGGGCCTGCTCGATCCCGAAGAAGGGATGTCCCTATTTTCACCCAATTTTCCGGGCTGGGAACATATACATATCGTGAATGAAATGAAGCCATATTACGATTTTCCTGTCTTTATTGATAATGATGTCAGGGTAAATCTGTATGGGGAATGGCAGCATGGGGCGGCAAGAGGGTACAAGAACGTAGTATTGCTGACGCTGGGAACGGGACTGGGCTCGGGAATTGTGAATGATGGCAGGGTTGTATATGGAACCACATTCAGCGCGGGAGAGATCGGCCATATGAACATGTTCAGACAGGGCCGTCCCTGCCGCTGCGGCAGCTCGGGCTGCCTCGGAAGATACGTATCGGCAGTCGGGATGGTGAACACCTTCACAGAAAAGCTGGCGGAAGGCAGGCCAAGCATCATTCAAACCTGGACAGGCGGTGACAAGGAGCGGATAACTGCGCTAATGATCTCAGAAGCTTACGATCTTGAAGATGCTTTGGCAATAGAGGTTATGCATGAGACAGGCGTCCTGCTGGGCTTTGGACTGGCGAATGTGATCAATCTGCTGAATCCGGAGGCCGTCATCATTGGCGGCGGGATGTCTGCGGCAGGAGAACGGCTGCTGCGAAGTGTCCGTGAGACGGTGGCGGAACATGCGCTGAAGCTGTCCGGCAGCAGGTGCAAGATACTTCAGGCGGAGCTGGGAAGCCGTGCGGGCACGCTGGGTGCAGCAGCTTATGCGCTACGGAGGCTGAAGGGTAAAAAAGTGCATCATGAAGGTGCTGAATGATGAAACTGCCTCCGTAGCATGCTATGCTATATGTTATTACGACTAAGCAGGAGGCCAAAGATGAAACGAGATATTCAGCACGTGCCTTACGGCTATGAGCCGCCCGCTGCGGAACGCAAGGGAACCCTTGTATTTTATGATTCGTTTGAGCATATCACCGATCTGGAGCTGGAACAGGCGGCCCGCACGGCAACGGAACGCAAGTTCACGAAGCTGGTGCTGTATCCGCTGCATGAAGAAACGGTAAGACGGATGAGCAAGGAGCCGGTGTCGGCATTTTACAAGCGGGAGGACCGTCTGCATGAATGGAAAAGAGAACAGGGCCGCCCGTTCATAACCGTGGAGAGCCTTGAAGGGAAGCGGAAAAAGTATACACCACTGGACTCCGCGCTCCGGCATATCAGCGAAGTGTATCCTTCGCCGTATTTTCTCTATCTGACGCCTAATACGGCCAACCAGTTTGCTTCGTATGCTTCTTTTGAGGAGTGGATTGTCAAGCTGCGGCTGATTCTGTCGGAGGCGCCTGCTAATGTGCACCCGCGTCTGGAGAAGTTCCGGCACCGCTGGGATATCGCTGGGGAAGAGAAGAGTGTGTAGGTGGCAGGATGGTATTGCAGGTATTTTTTCAAGGGGGCATGGTGGAAGAAGGTTTGTCCATGGATTCAGAGCTGCTGCATGAAGGGGATAATGAGCTAGGAGTTGGCCCTTTGACGGGGACAAGTGAACAACATGCTGTTCTTCAAGCTGCTCCTGGCATGTTGTTCAACCCCAATTACTATGCATTTCCCTGTTTGCGTCTGTAGGTGTACATTCTCCATTGATAGTGGATGAAGCAGCCGATGCAGAAGCCAAGAATAGCTACAGTGGCAGCCACAGCCACCATAACTGTGAAGATGTAGGCGGCAATGGTCCACCCTGCCAGGAAGCTGAGCAGTCCAGCGGCGAGACAGAAAACAGCAATGCTCTGGTTAAACTGCTGCTGCTCCGGGTCTTCAAGCACATAAGCGGAACGCTCCTTGCGGAGAAAGCGGGCTGCCAGCTTGATGACAGGATTATAATTCAATATCAGCCCGGACATTCCAGCGGCAAGCGGCAGCGCCAGAATCCAGTACTGGGCTGTTACCCAGCTTAGCAATACTGAAAGCACAATAAAGGCTTGATTGGTTTTGACCAGCGGCCGTGGAATTCCCTGCGAATCAGCACGCTCACCCATTAAAACACACCTTTCGGATTGGAATAATAAAATTATAACTGAACCATCGGATCATAGCAATTGAAATCACAAAGGTTGAAATTTGAATTAATAAAATATTGACAGTTCACCAGGATTCATGGTTTCATTATGTAGACCGATTGTTATAAAAGCAAAGGAAGTGTCGCGCTTGTCAAACAAGCCCAATGCGCGTGAAGCGATTGTCGAAACTGCTTCAAGACTATTTTTCACACAAGGCTATCATGCTACAGGTCTAAGTCAGATTATCAAGGACAGTGACTCACCGAAGGGATCTCTGTATTATTACTTCCCCCATGGCAAAGAGGAGCTGGCCTTAACTTGCATCCATAAGACTAGCGAGATCGTGGTAAGACAGCTTAAGCAGTACGTGGAGAAGGATGTAGCCGTGGAGCAGGCGGTTCAGGATTTCATTCTGCAGATGGTCAGGGATGCGGAGGAGTCTGACTACAAAGGAATGGTGCCGTTCAGTTTCTGGGTAGCCGTAGAGACTTCGTGTATCAGCGAGGAACTGAGAAGGGCATGTCAGGCTGTATTCAAGGATTGGCAGGATGTCATTCTGCAGCGGCTGCTGGAAGAAGGAATTGACACTGAACTCGCAGCCGATAAGGCATCCGTTGTCGTTTCGTTATTTGAAGGCGCACTGCTTCAGACCTTGACCTGCCGGAGCACCGGTCCGCTGCTTGCCGCTGCCAGGATGATTCCCGGATTGCTCGGTTAAGCAAGAAAAAGGAAAGATAGAGAAAAATATTTATATCAGGAGGATTTATAGAGTGGGAGCTACCATGACTGGAAAGAAACAAACTGAAGAAAGAAAGTTCAAAACCATACCGATTCTTGTCTCCTTGCTGCTCGCCGGATTTATCGGCATGTTCAGTGAGACCGCGCTTAATGTGGCCTTAAGTGATCTGATGAAGGTCCTGGAAATTACACCGACGACAGCACAGTGGCTGACAACAGCTTACCTGCTTACCCTCGGTATTCTCGTACCGATATCCGGATTGCTTCTGCAATGGTTTTCTACAAGACAATTGTTCGTTGCGGCATTAAGCTTTTCTATTCTGGGGACCTTCCTGGCCGCAATATCGCCGAATTTCGAGTTTCTGCTTACGGCCCGTGTGGTTCAGGCACTGGGAACCGCACTGCTTCTGCCGCTGATGTTCAATACGATTCTGGTTATTATCCCCCCTGAAAAAAGAGGGGCGGCGATGGGGCTGATCGGCCTCGTCATCATGGTTGCTCCGGCGGTTGGACCGACAATTGCCGGTCTCCTGATCGAGAACCTGAGCTGGCACTGGATTTTCTGGCTGTCACTGCCGTTCCTGGTGCTTGCCCTGATCTTCGGCATTCTGTTCATGCAGAATGTAAGCGAAGTGACCAAACCCAAGATTGACCTGCTGTCGATTCTGCTGTCTTCCTTAGGTTTTGGCGGGATCGTATTCGGGTTCAGCAGTGCGGGTGAAGCCGAAGGATGGGGAAGCCCGAAAGTCATTATTGCGATTGCCATCGGCGTGATTGCGCTTCTGTTATTCGGTGTCCGCCAGGTGAAGATGAAGCAGCCGATGATCAACTTGCGCGCTTTTAAATTCCCGATGTTTGCCGTTGGGGTAGCTATGGTCTTCATCTGTATGATGGTCATTCTGTCCTCGATGCTCATCCTTCCGATGTATCTGCAGCAAGGACAAGGCTATACCGCATTCAAAGCAGGCTTGCTGCTATTGCCGGGAGGTATTATTAACGGGCTGATGTCGCCGATTATGGGCCGACTGTTCGATAAATATGGACCGAAGTGGCTGGTCATTCCGGGTCTGATCATCGTGGCTGTGACGCTGTGGTTCTTCTCAGGCATTACCGCTGCGTCCACGATTGCTTTTGTCATCGTGCTGCACAGCACACTCATGATCGGTGTGTCGATGATTTTCATGCCGGCACAGACTAACGGAATCAACCAATTGCCGATGGAGCTCTATCCGGATGGAACAGCGATCATGAACACACTGCAGCAGGTTGCGGGTGCGATTGGCACAGCGCTTGCCGTCAGCATCATGACAGCAGGTACCAAAAACTACATGAAAACTGTGGCCGATCCAACCGATCCTGCCAATGTGCTTCCTGCATTCACCGAAGGGGTACAGAATGCATTTATCTTCGGAATGGGTGTAGCCATTATCGGCCTGATTCTGGCCTTTTTCATCAAACGTGTAATTGTGCAGCACAAAGCACAAGCTCCGATGCACTAATCACAAGAGAATAAATTATTGTTAGAGACACATCCGCTATGGGTGTGTCTTTTGTTTTGTAGAAGGATTTACCGGAGAAAAGACATCATCCCCGCACAGCATCGTTTTTTTAGCAGTAGCCAGGGGTAAGAGTATAGGTTATTCTGGAGTTGACTTGCAGATGGAGGAGGCGAATGAATGCTCAGCAAACGGAAGCTTGCAGCGAACAAAATAACGGCGTTTACCTTCGCGGCCAGCTTGGGCATCGCATTAATATTTCATGGCAGCATCGCTGCGGCAGAATCTGGATACAAAGCTGGAGTTGCTTCCCAGCCGGTCAAAGTTCAGAAAAAAAACAGCCTGCCCAAGGGGTTCGTATATCTGGATGAGGTTATTCCTACAGCACAGTACGAGATAAGATATTACAGTGAGAACAATTTTACGGGATCACGTGTTGACGGTTACAAAGCGCCACTTGCCATCTTTTCACAAGCAGGGGCCAAAGCATTAAAGGCGGTGAGTGACGATCTGGCCGGCAAGGGATACATTCTAAGAATTTATGATGCTTACCGTCCGCAAAAAGCAGTGGATGATTTTGTGGCCTGGTCTCAGGATGCCGCTGACATCAAGATGAAGCAGCAGTACTATCCTAAGCTGGACAAGCGCAATCTGTTCAAGCTGGGCTTTATTGCCAAGAAATCCGGCCACACCAGGGGCGGTACGATTGATCTGACGCTGGCGTATGCCAAAACGGGCACCCTGGTGGATATGGGCAGCCCGTATGATTTCTTTGGAGAGATTTCCTATTACAATACTTCACTCATCAGCAAGACACAACATGCCAACCGTAAAATACTTAAGGATGTTATGGTCAAACACGGTTTTAAGCCCTACAGCAAAGAGTGGTGGCATTTCACCCTGATCAAAGAGCCTTTTCCGTCACAGTACTTTAATTTCGATGTAGAATAAGCAGGCTCTATGATCCCTTCGCCATAAGTTTTGGCAGTTCTTCAAGCAGACGTGTTCTTGTGATGATATCGTCAAAATTCCATTTACTGTCGGCAGCATAGGTATGACCATTTTTGACTGCCGGAATAGACTTCCAGATGGCGCTGCCCAGCAGTTGATTCAAAGCTGAGGAAGTTTCCTCGGCCTCATCCCCAAGGATGAAAATTTCTTCACCGGCATAGGATGGCAAAATTTCCTCCGAAATTTCGCTGAACAGCTCATCTTGGTTGATCAGCTCCTGAACCTTGGGAGGGGGTGCGAATCCCAGCATATCATAGAGCGATACCGATATCCCCTGATGCCCCATAACATACAATGTTTTGCCAAGCTGGAGGAACACGGTGGCAGTCTCACCCGGCTTCAGATCCAGCATTAACTGCTTTTTGACGTTCGCCGCCTTGGTTTCGTATTCGGTGATCTTTTGCTCAGCGATGTCTTGCTTGCCCAGAAGATCTGCGATCTGCCGCAGTCTAGTATAGGTGTCGTTTTCACCTATCACGACAGTAGGGGCGATTTCAGATAGAGACTCCAATGCGCTCTCATCCCAATCGCTGAAGATGATGAGATCCGGTGTTAATGAGAGGACCTTCTCCAGCGCAGCGGGATACCCGACATCTTCAATCCCTTTCAGCAAATCGGGATATACGACTTGCGAAGCAATAACACTCAGCGTGGCCCCCACAGGCTTAACATCCAACGCCAGCAGGTCTCCAGGATCACTGCCGATATAGACTATTTTTTGGGGATTTACCGGAATTTCCACTTGCCTACTTTTAGAATCGGTGAATTTACGGGTCTCACCAGTCGCAGCGGAAGCCGAGGAGTTAGGCGCCACACTCTGAACGGAATCAATAGGGCCTGTACTAGAAGCTGCTTGCTGGCTACTGTTTGTGTTGCCGCCGCAGGCGGTCAATAGCAGTATGAAGATAAGTGCAATTCCCGGCAGAGGATAATTTCTGATTTTCAATTTGTAGAGTCCCTCCTAAACAATAATGATAATCATTATCAATTAAATTATCATAAGTTGTCTGATAGCACAATAAGAATAATTTATCTTCCCCCGAAAGCAGGAGTGTTATAAAATCAAAACAAATGGGTAATGTTTAATGTAAGGTCTGTTTACTGCAGCTTGAATACCTAGTCAATCAAATACAGGAGAGGTGGAATCGATGTGAAGATCAAGATCGCAACCGTAATCCTCAGTATTCTGTTATTGGCAACCGGGTTAGGGCTATTGCCGCCACAGCGTGCACAAGCCGCGGATAATATCAAGGTAATTCTGAATGGACAGCTGCTGCAGTTGGAGGAGTCGGCGGCCTACAAAAGCGGATCGAACCTTATGATTCCGCTGCGGGAAACAGCGGAAGCCCTCAAATATACAACAACGTATCAGGGGAGCACCGGACAAATTCAGCTGACACGGTTTAAAGAGACCATTGACTTCAAGCTTAGCGGGGATGAGGTCTTGCTTAACGGCAAAGACAAAGTTGTTTTGAATGATAAAATAGAAGTCAGACAGAAGCGCATTTATGTTCCGCTTTCCTTTTTTAATGCAATTGGGCTTATTGCCTCTTATAATCCGGGCACCGGGCAAGCTGAGATCTATGCTCCCGAGGTAACGGCAGGCGCAGTAACCGGTCTGCTTGCGGCAGGCAAATACCAGGAGCTTCAGGAACGTTACTTGAGCAATACGGCTTCCCAGCAGGCATTCCTGCCGCTTATCCAGAAAACCTGGGAGTCCGTTGCGGTCCCGGCTGGAAATTACTTTGGAATGAAAACCACGGACAGCCACTGGGCTCAGGACAAAATGATTATCCAGAGTGTGCTGATCTTTGAGAAGTCTGAAGCAACACTGACTTTAACTGTGGACACATCGGGAAAAATAACCGGGCTGACCTTGGCGCCCCTTGCTGCGAGTGAGGCAGCGGCCAGTCCGGTCAAATAAGCACAACAAGCAGGAAGGTGATCGTCCCTTGCGAAAAGGATGAAAGCCTTCTTTTTTTTTCTGAAAATCTATTGACAGAAACGCATTTTGGGCGTAAATTTAGTTCTTGTTAAACGGTGTTTAAAACGTTGATTAGACAAGAGAGGGGGAAAGGGGATATTGCCGGATTTATGACCAGAGAACACAACATTACAGCTCATACAGAAAAGGACACGAAACAGACCATCCTTGAAGCGACCGTGGATCTGATTCGCAATGAGGGCTTCAGCTGTGCCACAATGCGTAATATTGCCGCCAAAGCAGAGACGAATCTCGCCCTGGTCAACTATCATTACGGCTCTAAGGAGAAACTGCTGGCAGATGCGGTAAAGATGCTGCTCTCTACCTTTGATGATGCCTTTAAAGTGCTGGAGGACGATACAATGCCGCCAAGGGAGCGGCTTAAGGAATTTTTTGTCCGTTATATAGAAGAACTCAAGCGTTACCCCGGAATGGCGAGACAGATGCTTGACCAGAGACATCTTATTATGAGTTCCCTGGATGAATACACGCGCTACTGCAAAATGATGCGGCTTGAAAAGATTTTGCAGGCGATTCAGGAGATTACCGGTGAGCAGGACAAAAACAAGCTGATGATGATGCAGCTTCAGATATATGGTGCAGTGGTTGTCCCTGTGATTATGCTCTCCAGCCTGCCTGAGGACAAATCTGATTTCGTTCCGGTTTTTAATCCTCCCGCCATTGAGGAGCAGATCGACGGGTTGTTCGACCGTTATTTTCAATAATACTAACCAAATAGAGAAATGAGTGGGGAAAAGAATGACAAATACAACGGATGCGAAAGGCGCTCCTGCAGAGCAGCCCTTCTCACTGAAGGCTATACTGCCGCCATTGCTGGCCATTATCGTAGGGATGATTATGGTTATCCTCGACGGAACAGTAGTCAATGTAGCCGTGCCTAAGCTGGTCGAATATTTCAATACTGACCTCAAAACCGTACAATGGGCCATTACCGGATATACGCTTGCCCTGGCTGCTGTAATCCCTCTTGCCGGGTATATGACGGACCGGTTCGGTTCGAAGCAGGTATTCGTTTCAACAGTCGCTATGTTCGTACTGGGCTCTATGCTGTGCTCAATCGCGCAAACTTCAAGCCAGCTGGTACTCTTCCGTGTCATTCAGGGACTGGGCGGCGGGATGGTTGCTCCAATCGGGATGGCGATGGTTTTCAGACTGGCTCCGCCGGAACGCAGAGGGTCGATCATGGGTCTTCTCGGTATTCCCATGCTGCTTGCTCCTGCACTCGGACCGGTTTTGTCCGGATGGCTGGTGGAATATGTGAGCTGGCACTGGATTTTCCTGATCAACGTGCCAATCGGAATCGTAGGGATTACGCTGGGCATCAAATATCTGCCGAAGACAGAAACGAAAGGGAGAGCCCATCTCGATATTCTGGGCATTATTCTGGCTCCGGTAGCCTTCTCCATGCTTGCTTACGGTGTGAATCAGGGCGGCGGTGAAAGCTGGTCCTCAACGGGTGCCATTGTAGGGTTGTCTGTGGGCGGAGTGGCGCTGGTATTGTTTATCATTGTAGAGCTGCTTCATAAGCATCCTCTGCTGGAGCTTCGCGTATTCCGATCATCGGATTTCACCCGGGGGATTATTCTAAGCTGGGTAACCCAAGCTGCATTGTTCGGTTCCATGCTGTTTGTACCGCTGTATTTGCAGCAGATCCGCAATTATACTCCGCTGGAAACGGGCCTGATCCTGCTGCCGCAGGCGCTGGCTTCCGGGATCGGCATGCCGCTGGGCGGCCGCCTGTTTGACAAAATCGGTGCGCGTCCATTGGTATTTGTCGGTCTGAGCATCATCTCAACCGCACTGTTCATGCTTTCGGGTGTGACCGTGGATACCGGCCTGCCGTTCATTATGTCTACTTTGGCAATGATGGGTCTTGGCATGGGTCTTTCGATGATGCCGGTCAACACCCATGTGCTGAACTCGGCGCCGCGTGAATGGGTGAACCGGGTTACACCTCTCACCGCTGCTGCCCAGCAGGTGGTGGTGTCCTTTGCAGTGGCCGGGATGACCGGTTATCTGACCAGTCAAATAGCAGTGCATATGGGTAAAATGGCCGCAGGTTCGAATCCGCTCTCTGCCATGGTTCTTGGATTCAATGATGTGTTCTTTTTCTCAGCATGCATCGCTGTGGCAGGTGTGGTCATCAGCCTGATTCTGCGCCGGCCGAAGACAGCCGTTGCTGCGCCTTCCCAGGAAGAGCAGCAGACCGATGCTGCTATGATGATGGGGCATTAATCTTAAGCGAATATTGTAAGAATGAAGAACGTCCCTTGCTGCCGGTTGGCAGGAAGGGACGTTCTTTTTGCGTTATATTAAAGAAGCATGCGTATCATTTTCCAATTTTGCGCCCTTCTTTGTCAAGAAACAACAGCTCGTAGTATTTTTTGGGCCGACCCTTACTGTTTTCTCGTTTTTCAAATACCGGTTGTACATATTTATTTTCTTCAATCTTGTTAAGGATACGGTTCGCACCTCTGACGGTGATGGACAGGCACTGAGCGACATCCTCAGAGGATAATTTATTTGTTCTCATAATTTCTGCATAAGACATGATTTTCTGCAAATTGATGTTGTTTATTCCAATCCTTTTGGCCAATGCGATGATTTCCGGGTCCCCTTGTTCAGAGAACTGTATGACATTCATGCTCCGCATTGGGCCGATGACCTTCTGATTCTCGTTTATAAAAAAGCTGCAGTTGCCCGTAAAGGCGTTCGCCTGTCTGTGAGCTTTGGTGGCATTTTCGTTAGCTTGAAAATACTCATGCCCCGAGCCCCACCCTATTTTTACCTTGTCGCTTATCTGCTCTTCCAGATACTCCAGCAGGGTGCAGTTATGCGCGTTAGAGGTAATTTTCATGAAATTTCCGTAGGTGGTGTACAGTCTGACAAAGCCTTCCGAAATTTGGGCCGTGTCTGCAAGATTCACGCTGCGCAGAAACCTGCTGACAAGGACTTTCAGCTCATGAAGTTCGTCTTCGGATGGCGGCTGCGTTGTTTTGGCCGATATGCATGCTACAACTGCCCTCTGGTTCTTAAGCTTGAGGATAGTAATTTCGTTGATGATCTCTTTTATGGTCTCTTTAACATTTTCCAAAGTGGGCCGTATTAGGATATATCTTACTCCGTGCTTTTTGAGTTCTGGAACAAAATGACCGAACGCCGTGATGGACAGGTCTATTTTCTTTTCTTCCCACAGCGTGATATGGTTCTCGAGCATTGTTTCCACTCGTTCAAGCAGATCGCCGCTATCAATGGGCTTTCCTTCGTGAGTCAGGTATTTTTGGAATTCCCTGAAGGAATCAATAATATATGCATAATCCACATAGATCCTGGAGATGTCAAGCCCGGGTTCTGTAACCAGTAGCCGGAAAAGTTCTCTATACAGAAGGTTTTCATTATCCTGCAAAATGTGAACAGGCACTTTCTCATCCAGACATTCCATACCTATTGACTCGTAAAGCAACCTGCCACTGATCACAAATCCGTCCACCGAACCTAAGTTTTTCAGATATACGTCTTTGGTTTCCCGGAAGTTGCTGATCGTAAGAAACCGAAACTGACATAAGGGCCGCATTTCTTCTTCAATGATGCGGAAATAGTCCATATGGGTCTCAGGCGTGATGATGCCCAGCTTGATTTTCATAGTAGATTCCTTTCATAAACAATTCAATCAAAAGAGTTATATCACAATAAATGTGATATTTCAATCTTCCCGGTAGCTTAGAAATTATGTTCTTAAAATGTCTAATATTATATTGACATCTTGTAGATTAAAAAGTACGATAAAAGTGTTCTTAAAAAGTCTTAAAATACGAAAGGAGGTCATTTTCGCTCTGTTGTTACATTAATTCAATTTGTGTTTTGGGAGATGTTCATTGTGATTGAAAAAACGGATGACTTTCTGAGTATGGCCAATCAGCTTCAGGAGAAATTGGTCATGTACAGGCATCATCTTCACGCGATTCCGGAACTTGATTTAAGTCTGCCCAGAACAAGTGCTTACGTAAAAGAGAGGTTGGAGTCGATGGATCTTAAGCCCATTCCCGTAGGAGAATCAGGTTTAATGGTTACCATCGGCGGACAACATGCCGGGAAGGTGATTCTTATTCGTGCAGATATGGACGGGCTGCCGATTAAAGAAGAAACGGATCTTTCTTTTGCGTCACTGAACGGAAACATGCATGCATGCGGCCATGACCTGCATACTTCTATGCTGCTTGGAGCTGCAGAGATCCTGAAGGCAAACGAAGGACAGCTTCGCGGGACGGTTAAGCTTATGTTTCAGCCGGGTGAAGAAACCTTGCAAGGGGCAAAGATGATGCTTGAACACGGGATTCTCGACAATCCTAAAGTGGATGCAGCAATGATGCTTCATGTGTTGACTGGAATGCCCATTCCTGCCGGGCAATTTGTAGTGCCTGAGGCCGGAGGGGCGATATCAGCTTCTTCCGATTGGTTCGAACTCATCATCCGCGGACGGGGCGCACATGGAGCGATGCCGAGTGCCGCGGTGGACCCATTAAATGTAGCGGCTCATCTTCATCTGGCGCTGCAGGGGATCATAAGCCGCGAGATTTCGCCAATTGAGAGTGCAGTCCTTACAATTGGTGTGATGGAAGGTGGAAGTGCCAGCAACGTGATTCCCGATACTGCCAGAATCAAAGGCAGCGTACGCACATTTGACGCCAAATTGCGTGATAAAATCGAAACCCGCATCCACGAAATTTCTGCAGGTATTGGAGACATATTTCATGCAAAGGTGGATGTGATTTATACCAGGGGCTGTCCTGAGGTGAAAAGTGACAGTGAGCTGAACCATCAAATGAGAACTACTATTGCAAACACCTTTGGCGCCAGTTCCTGTATCGGTTTAACCCAATTAATACCCGGCGGTAAATTAATGGGATCGGAAGACTTCTCCTTTGTATCCCAAGCGGTGCCAAGTACCTCAGTGTTTCTTAATGCAGGCAATACCGGAGAAGGTTATGGTTACCCGATGCACCATCCAAAGACGATGTTCTCGGATGAGGTGCTTCATAGAGGAGCTGCGGCTTACGCTGCTTTCGCCAGAGATTGGCTTGAAAGTAATAGATAAGTTCTTAACACAACAAGGAGGAATTGAAATGTCAGAAAGACGTATGATTGGACCAACCAAATTTGAGGAGTACTCGGAGAAGTACAAGGACTTTCTATTAATGACCCGCCGTGACGGAATCATTGAGGTGCGATTGCATACTGACGGAGGATCCTATAAACATTCTTGGGAAGCCCATACGGCCTGGTCCCATGCATGGTCCGATATTGGCCGTGACCCTGAGAACGAGGTCATGATCATTTCCGGAACAGGGGATAAATGGGTAATCGGGGACCCTGAGGTCTGGAATACGAAATTTATGGATTGGCCGAAGCAAAAGAAGCTCGAACAGTATCATGAATCGCTGAGACTGCTTGAGAATCTGATATTCTGCATCGACATCCCCACCATCGGGGCGATCAATGGGCCGGGAACGCACTGTGAGCTAGCGACTCTTTGTGATATTACCATTTGTACCGAAGACGCGGACTTTTTTGATCCGCATTTCCTGGGAGGCACACCTCCGGGAGACGGGATGCTGCTTACGCTGCAGAACATGATAGGTTTCAAGAAAGCAGCATACTACGCATACACCGGCAAGAATATCAATGGTCAAACAGCATTGGAACTGGGCATAGTCAGTGAAGTCCTCCCCCGCGAACAGCTTCTTCCCCGCGCATGGGAACTAGCCGAGATGATTATGCAGGCACCGCGTTCAACGAGACATCTGTCCCATTCAATTATCTCCCGTCCATGGAAACAAGCATTGGTCAGTGATCAAGGGTTCCAGCTTGCTCACCAAATGTATGACATGGCCATTGATGAAGAAGGTGCTCTGGAGAGACTGAAGAAAATGCAAGGACGTCTAATGGGCAAAGAAGTGTAATAGAGATATGGCGGGACCTACAAGATTCGAAGAGTACTCAGAGAAGTATAAAGACTTATTCTTAATGACCCGCAGCGGCGGCATCCTCGAAGTGCGTATGCACACTCGCGGGGGACCGTTACAATTCGACTGGCCGGTCCAGACAGCATATGGTCATGTATGGTCAGATATTGGCCGTGATCCTGAGAATGAGGTCATGATCCTTACAGGAACAGGGGAGTTGTGGCAGATTGGTAATCCTGAAGTCTGGACAACAAAATTCATGGATTGGCCGAATAGCCGGAAAGTGGAAATGTACCATGAGTCATTGAGAATGATTGAAAATATGATCTATTGCATCGGCATCCCCACCATTGGCGTGATCAATGGCACAGGATCACACTGGCAACTGGGAACACTGTGTGATATTACCATTTGTGCTGAAGGCACAGCGTTTTTCGATGCTCATACCCGGGCGGTGTACCGCCTGGAGATGGAATCGTCCTGGCACTTCAAAAGATACTAGGCATCAAGAAAGCGGCATTTTACGCATACACGGGTATGAACATCAATGCTCAAACGGCATTAGACCTCGGTCTGGTTAGCGAGGTACTGCCTCACGAACAGCTTCTTCCCCGTGCACGGGAACTGGCAGAGATGATCATGCAGGCACCCCGCTCTACAAGACATCTTGCCCATTCGATTGTGTCGCACCCATGGAAGGAAGCCCTCGCCCATGATCAAGGCTTCCAGCTTACTCGCCAATTGTACGATATGGCCATTGATGAAGAAGGGATTTTTGAGCGGCTGAATAGAATTAAGGAACGTTTTCAGAGGAATGGGCGATAGTATATTTTGGCCAAGCACCACGAAGATTTCATGCTGAAGACAACTGAGAAGGGGGATGGGTGCAGTGAAATCGTTGACAGAACTATATAAGATTGGCAGTGGACCGTCCAGCTCCCATACCATGGGGCCGGAGAAGGCGGCCAGAATCTTCAAATCAGAGAATAAAGACGCAGACCAATTCAAGGCGCTGATTTATGGTTCCCTTGCCAAAACAGGCAAAGGCCATATGACGGACAAGGCCATTATTAGAGCACTGGCACCCGTTCGGGCGGAGATTCAATTTGTTCCACAAGCCGATTTTGTTCTGCCCCATCCCAATACCATGGACTTTTTCGCTTACAAAGACGGGCAGCAAACCACATCCATGCGTGTCTTAAGTATCGGCGGAGGGGACATTGTTATTGAGGGCCGGGAGGAGATGCAAACGCCCGATGTCTACCCGGAGAACACCTTTGCAGAAATCAGTACAATTTGTAAAGCGAATCAGATCCGCCTAAGCGATTACGTCGAACAATGTGAAGGCAAACAGATCTGGGATTTTCTAAGTGGGATTTGGGAAGCGATGAAGCGTTCGATCGACGAAGGGCTTGCTGCCACCGGTATTCTGGAAGGCGGTCTGAATGTCGAACGCAAGGCGCAATATCTGTATAATCAGCGGCATATGGATGAGGGCCCGGAGACGCGGGAGAACAGGATCGTCAGCGCCTATGCTTTCGCCGTCAACGAGCAGAATGCCGCCGCTGGCACAATCGTAACGGCCCCGACCTGCGGGGCCAGCGGTACCGTGCCGGCCGCGCTCCGGTATATGCAGCAAAAGAAGCATATCCCGGACGAACAGGTTCTCCGGGCGCTGGCAGTCGGCGGGCTCATTGGCAATCTGGTGAAGCAGAACGCCTCCATCAGCGGTGCTCAGTGCGGCTGCCAGGCGGAGGTTGGCACTGCTTGCTCTATGGCATCGGCTGCACTGGCAGAGCTGTCTGGTATGGGGATCGACCAGATTGAGTATGCGGCGGAGGTTGCCATGGAGCACCATTTGGGGTTAACCTGTGATCCGATTAACGGACTTGTTCAGATTCCTTGCATCGAGCGGAACGCGGTGGCTGCGATGCGGGCGATCAATGCGCTGAGCCTGGCCAATTTCTTATCCAATACCCGTAAGATATCTTTTGATCTGGTTGTACAGACCATGTATGAGACAGGCCTGGATATGAACAGTAGTTACCGCGAAACTTCAGAAGGCGGGCTAGCTAAGCTCTACAAAATAGACAGTTAGACTCAGATTCTGGGTCCAGTAAGCGAGTACTGTTGTAAGAATGAAGAACGTCCCTTGCTGCCGGTTGGCAGGAAGGGACGTTCTTTGCGCTATATAAGGTCAGGCTGCTGCGGCACTAAGCTACAGATTCGCCCGCCGCTTCTTCAGCATTCTTGCTGGCGGCACTACATGCAGCTTGCCCAGCAGCTCCGAGGCGATGATGCCCAGCAGCACCAGCGCTGCGCCGGTGTAGCCCTGGAGGGAGAGCTTCTCATGCACGAACCAGTAGCCGAAGAAGGCAGCGAAGACCGGCTCCAGCGCGAAGATCAGGCCGGTACGGGTCGGCGAGGTGTACTTCTGGGCCACGGGCTGGAGGATGAAGCCGCAGGCGCTGCAGAAGATGCCGAGGGCCAGAATGGCAATCCAGCCGGGCAGGGTGGACGGCAGGGAAGGCGTCTCGAAGACGGCTGACAGAATCAGGGCATAGCCTCCGGCGAAGCCGAGCTGCAGAATGCCGATGTTCAGCGAGTCACTGGTCTTGACCGCCCGGGCTGTGACCAGGATCTGCACCGCATAGAACACGGCAGACAAGATACAGAGAAGATCGCCGGGCCGGACCTGCAGCGAGCCGTTCAGCGTAAGCAGCCCGATGCCGCTGATGGCGAGAACGGAGCCGAAGATTTGCTGGGGTGCGACTCTTTTTTTGAAGACAAGAACCTCCAGCATGGGAACGAACACAACAGTCAGAGCCACCAGGAAGCCGGCATTAGAGGTCGTGGTCGTCTTCAGCCCGAAGGTGATGCAGGTGAACACCCCAAGCAGCAAAAAGCCGAGCAACGCTCCATACTTCAACGTTCTGGCATCGATGCTGCGCAGCCGCCTGCGGAACAGCAGTCCCGCCAGCAGGAAGGCCAGCCCGAAACGCAGGGCAATCAGATTGAATTCTCCCAGTGTTCCCAGTCCCATCTTCATGAACAGGTAAGAGGAGCCCCAGAACATAGTTACAGCCATAAGCAGCAGTTCAGCCTTAAGCGGCTTCATTCTTTCATCATCCTTCATCATTCCAAGTTGCAAGCCACTATAGTATAATATGCTCGAATACATAAGTTAACTGAATGTTTATCATAGAATACATGAGTAAAACTCATGTGATTTCAGGAGGTGCATAGCAGTTTGAGCATCAGCAAATACGAGGTGTTTCTAAAGGTAGTGGAGCTGGGAAGCCTGACCCGGGCCGCAGAGGTGCTGGGCTTCACCCAATCGGGAATCAGCCACACGATCAGCAGTCTGGAATCGGAATTTGGCTTCACTCTGCTGCTGAGGAACCGCTCGGGAGTCAGGCTGACAGTCAACGGCGAGCAGGTGGTTCAGCCCATCCGCGAGATCATGAAATGGAATGAGCAGCTGAAGCAGCAGGTCGCAGATATCCATGGCCTGGAGACAGGGACGATTACCATCGGCACCTTCACCAGCGTTTCGGTTCACTGGCTGCCGGGGATGATTAAGCAGTTCCGCCAGGAATATCCTTATATCGGGTTCAAGCTGATGGAAGGCGGTTATCTGGAAATCGAGCAATGGATCGAGGCCGGAGTGGTGGATTGCGGATTTATTTCATTGCCCACAAGGGAGAACTTCGAGGTGTTTCCGCTGAAGCAGGACCGGATGCTGGCCATTCTCTCCAAGGAGCATCCCCTGAGCAAGGCCCCTTATATGCCGCTTGCGCAAATCGCCCATGAGGATTTCATTATCCCCAAGGCAGGTTCGGATTACGATGTCAGGAGGGTGCTGGAAAAGGCAGCAATCAAGCCGAATATCAAGTTTTCGGCGGGGGATGATTATGCCATTATTGCCATGGTGGAAAACGGGCTTGGCATCAGTATTCTGCCTGAGCTGGTCATCCAGCGCCAGAACCATAACGTCGCCATGCTGGAGCTCGAAGAACGCAGCTTCCGTTCACTGGGCATCGCCGTGCATTCCATGAGACATGCTTCTCCGGCGACCAGACGGTTCCTGGGGCATGTCCAGTCCTGGTTCAAATAGGGATTGACGCCAACCGCTCTTCGTGAGAGAATGTACGCGTGTACATTATACAAGATTTGAGGGGAGCTTAGGCTCCCAGAACTTTTGGAAAGGATGATTGCTATCGCAAGCCGCAAAGAGGTTGCCGAGCTTGCCGGAGTTTCCGAAGCGACTGTCTCCCGTGTGCTGAACAATGTCGGTCCGCTGAAGGAAAAGACGAAGGAGAAGGTTCTTGCAGCCGCCAGGGAACTGGGTTATACGCCTAGTTCGCTTGCCCGCAGCTTTGCCCGCAGGCGCAGCGGCAACCTGGGCGTCATCATGCCCTATCTGCCGAAAGCCCGGTTGTTCTCCGCGTATTATTTCTCCGAGATTCTGAGCGGAATCGGCAGCCGCGCCAGGGAAGAAGGGTATGATCTGCTGATGATCTTCCGCGATGCCGATGAGCCGCTGGATTACTGCGGGCTCTTCCGTATGCGCAAGGTGGATGCCTGCATTGTGCTGGGTGCCAAGGAAGAGGCAGGCGAGCTTGCCGCGCTGCGGCAGCTGAAGCAGGAAGGGCATCCCTACTGCCTCATCAACCAGCATTTTGCAGGTGAGGGCTTCCATGAGGTGGACGCCGATCATGTGGAGGGCTGCCAGCTTGCGGTGAAGCATCTGCTGCAGCAGGGCTTCACCAGAATTGCTTTCCTGAATGGTCCGCAGGCCTATTCGAACAGCCGGGACCGGCTGGAAGGATATATGCGGGCATTTCAGGAGGCAGGCATTCCGGCAGACCCTTCGCTGTTGTTCGAAGGGAACTTCAGCCGCAGAAGCGGAATGGCGGCTGCACAGGTTATTGCCGCACAGCTGGAGCGGATTGAGGCTGTGGCGGCAGCCAATGACCGGATGGCCATTGGCCTGCAGCAAGGCCTCCGGGAGCTGGGCATCCCCGCAGAGCGGATGCCGGCGATCGTCGGCTATGACGATTCGGATGCAGCAGAGCTGACAACACCGGCACTTAGCAGCGTGAGGGTACCCTTTTATCAGCTGGGGGAAATTGCTGCAGCCAAAGTGCTGGAACTGCCGGAGAGCGGAAGCGGGGATACGGTGCAGGAGATTATCCAGGTGAAGCTTCCCGCCAAGCTTATTGTGCGTGCTTCATCATTAAGATTAGGAGGGATGTAATGAAACAGCTGCGCATCGGAATGATTGGATACAAGTTCATGGGCAAGGCACACAGCAATGCTTACCGGAGCCTGCCGATGTTTTTCCCGAAGGCGTTGAAGCCGGAGATGGCAGTGCTATGCGGGCGGAATGCTGCAGCCCTGCAGGAGGCCGCAGCCCAGCTGGGCTGGTCGGATACCGTAACCGATTGGAGAGAACTGGTTAGCCGCGACGATATTGATCTAATTGATATCAATGCGCCCAGTGATGCGCATAAGGAGATTGCACTGGCCGCGGCGAAGGCCGGAAAGCATATTTTTTGTGAGAAGCCCCTGGCCCTGACGCTGGCGGATTCCCGTGAAATGTTGGAGGCCGCAGAGGAAGCCGGAGTGATGCATATGGTTGGCTTCAACTACCGTTTCTCACCGGCAGCCCGCCTGGCTAAGCGGCTGGTCGAGAGCGGACGGCTGGGACAAATCTATCATTTCCGGGCCTGGTTTCTGCAGGATTGGATTCTGGACCCCGAGTTCCCGCTGGTATGGAGACTGCAGAAGGAGATTGCCGGTTCCGGTTCGCATGGCGACCTCGGGGCGCATCTGATTGACCTGGCCCATTTTCTGGTTGGCGACATCCAAGAGGTGATCGGCATGAGTGAAACGTTCATTAAGGAACGGCCTTTGGCTGCCGAGATGACGGGTCTTAGTGCCAAAGCGAGTGCCGATGCCCCAAGAGGAGCGGTAACTGTAGATGATGCCACACTGTTCCTGGCGCGTTTTGTAAACGGTGCCATCGGCAGCTTTGAGGCTACGCGTTTTGCTGCCGGCCACCGCTCGACCAATTCCTTTGAGATCAATGGCAGTCTTGGGAGTGTGAAATTTGACTTCGAACGGATGAACGAGCTTGAGGTCTATCTGACTTCTGACGAGGAGGATGTGCAGGGCTTCCGGCGGGTGCTCGCCACAGATCCGGCCCATGATTATGCCGAAGCCTGGTGGCCGCCGGGACATACGATCGGTTTTGAGCATACCTTCATTCATGAATTTCTGGAGCTGGCATCGGCTGCTGCAGAAGGCCGCCAGCCCGTGCCGAATTTTCACGATGGCGTGAAGTGCCAGGCGGTGCTGGAAGCCGTAGAACGGTCGGTGCAGGAGCGGCGCTGGGTTGAACTGTCTGAAATGTAATGGACTTTATGCAATTATTCGGGAGAAGGAGCGATAAATATGAAAAAAGCATTAATCGTATGGGGCGGCTGGGATGGACACGAGCCGGAGCAGGTTGCCGGAGTGTTCGCCGGACTTTTGCGTGAAGCCCAGTTCGAGGTCGAGGTTGCCAATACTCTGGAAGCATTCGCTGACGGGGAAAAGCTGCTGGGTCTGGATCTGATTGTACCGGTCTGGACGATGGGGGAAATCTCGCAGGAACTGGTCAACAATGTGTCGGCAGCGGTTCAGAATGGAACCGGACTCGCGGGCTGCCATGGCGGGATGTGTGATTCTTTCCGTACCAATGTGGACTGGCAGTTCATGACTGGCGGGCAATGGGTTGCCCATCCCGGCAATGACGGTGTGCAGTATACGGTAGAAATCTGTCAAAGCTCCAGCCCGCTGACCGCAGGCATGGAAGATTTCGATGTCACTTCTGAGCAATATTATCTGCATGTCGACCCGGCTGTGGAGGTGCTTGCCACCACCCGGTTCCCGGTGGTCCAAGGGCCGCATGCCACAAACAAGGCAGTGGATATGCCTGTGGTCTGGACCAAACGCTGGGGTCAGGGGCGGGTCTATTACAACTCGCTGGGTCACCACGCCGACATCGTGGAGCTGCCGCCTGTGAAGGAACTGATGCGGCGGGGGCTGCTCTGGGCGGCAGAGGGCAAGCAGGAGGCTTCGGCGAACCCGAAGCAAACGGCGGGGGCCGGCTACAGCGGCATGGCGGACAGCCAATTATAAGGCGGGAGCGATCAGGAGATGAAAAAAGTTAAGGTTGGCGTGATCGGCTGCGGCAAGATCAGCAGCATTTATATGGAGAATTGTCAAAAGTTTGAGATTTTGGACCTTGCCGCGTGCGCAGATATGGACCCGGCCCGGGCGGCAGAGCAGGCAGCCGCTTACGGAATCCCTAACGTATATACCGTAGAGCAGCTGCTCGCAGACCCGGAAATTGAAATCGTAATCAATTTAACCATTCCGGCTGCACATGCCGAGATTAGTCTGCGGGCACTGGAGGCCGGCAAGCATGTCTATGTTGAGAAACCGCTGGCGGTCACCAGAGAGGAAGGACGCAAGGTGCTGGAAGCAGCCAGAGCCAAAGGGCTGCTGGTTGGCAGCGCCCCGGAAACCTTTTTGGGTGCCGGAATCCAGACCGCGCTGAAGATGATTGAGGATGGTGTGATCGGCAGGCCGGTGGCGGCGACATCGTTCATGATGAGCAGGGGACATGAGTTCTGGCATCCTGACCCGGAATTCTATTATGCCGCAGGCGGTGGGCCAATGTTCGATATGGGGCCTTATTATTTGACCGCACTCGTTCAGCTCCTTGGCCCCATCCGCACGGTAGCAGGTATAACCGGTAAAGCGTTGGCAGAACGGACAATTACGAGTGAGAAAAAAGCAGGCAAAAAAATTCCGGTGGACATCCCGACCCATGTTGCCGGGACGCTGCAATTCAGCAGCGGCGCAATCGCTACGCTGATCATGAGCTTCGATGTGTTCGGCGGCAGCGATCTGCCGCCGATTGAGATCTACGGTACGGAAGGCTCCCTCCAGGTGCCTGATCCCAACACGTTCGGCGGCACTGTTAAATACCGCCGGACGGGAGAGAGTGAATGGCGGGAACAGCCGCTCCTGCCCGGCTACGACCAGAATACGCGGGGGATCGGTCCCGCGGATATGGCTTATGCCATCCGTACCGGCCGTCCGCACCGGGCCAGCGGTGAACTGGCCTACCATGTGCTGGAGGCCATGTGGGCTTTTCATGATTCCTCCGACTCGCAGCGCTTCTACGAAATGGAGAGCAGCTGCGGGCGCCCGTCACCGCTTCCTCCGGGGCTGGCGCCGTATACACTGGACTGAAATGAGCGGACTCTGCTGCATCCCCTCCCTGCCTGCCGTTTGATAGGCAGGCAGGGGATGCTGACCTTTTGAAGTGCTGGAAGTGGTACCATAAGTGTAAGTAAGTATTCGGGATTCTGCAGCAAAAGCACAGCACCGCTCACATACCGTGAACGGTGCTGTTTTGGTGGTATGGGAAATCAATGAATCTCCTGTCCGCATCATACGCGGATTCATTCGGCTGGGACAGCATTTACAATTTTCTAGCGACGGAGGGGGTTAATCCCTTGTACTGTTTGTACAGCTTGGTGAAGTAATTGGGATTGTCACAGCCGACTTTGCCGGCAATTTCTGTGATTGTCATATCCGTTTCCAGCAGCAGCCGCTCGGCTTCATTGACCCGGTAAAGGTTAACATAATCGATGAAGGTGCGTCCGGTCAGCTTTTTGAAGGTTTTGCAGAAGTGGTATGGATTCAGATTTACGAATCTGGCAGCGCTCTCAATGGTGATTTTCTCATCCAGATGTTGTTCCAGATATTCCAGCAGCGGTTTGAAGCGTTCTCGGTTGACCGAGTAGCGTTCGCGGTGATGCCTGTCAGACATGCGCTGAGGCGGGAAGGTCCGCGAGAGCAGTGTGAAGAACAGATGAAGCTGGTTTTTGACAACCAATTGAAAAGCAGGGTTTTTGTCCTGGACCTCTTGTATAAGTGATTCAAGCAAAGGGTAAAAGGTGCTGCATACCGGGTTCTGCTCGACAGGCTTAACCGGAAATTGATAGAGATTATTCAAGTAGGGTGCCACAAACTGTTCATGTTGGGAATCCTGATAACGGTCCTTGAACAGGGAAGCATGGAACACAATGGACACGAATGCGATCTCCCCGCTGCTCAAGCTGTATCCGACATGAAGTCCTCCGGAAGGTACAATGATGACTTCTCCGGGCCCGGCTTCATAGGGTCTGCTGTCTACATGAAAAATCGCTCTGCCCTTCTGCATCACAATGATTTCGAAATGCTCATGCCAATGCAAAAAAAGAATGTTCTGCTCCGCTTTGACGTCCCGGTACTGATTGAAAAACAAGCGGAACGGATAGGTCTTCTCTTCAAGCTGAGGATACTCCTTCAATTCCTTCGGATAGGTCACGGCCAATTCAACTCCCGCAATATTCAGCTATTTTTACACAAGATAAGAAGAGATTTTGCAGCAAATGAGCTATATACTTGCATTGCTGAACTAACTATAAACCAATATTGGAGTGGTATACAAGATGCATGATACTCTTAGAATCGGAACACTGGTCGGAGCGCCGGATGCAGTCCGGGTAATCCCGCAGATCGTGAAGCATGGTTTTGAATCCTTCAGCCTCACGTTCTGGCAGACTACAGGTGCTACGGATTTGGCGGAGACCGCAGCACGGGTGCGTGAGCTGGCTGCTGAACATGATTTCATCATTTCCTCGGTTGGCATTTTTGGCAACCCGTTGACTGGCACTGGCGATAATGCAGATACGCTTGCAAGCTGGGAACGGCTCATTGACCATGCCCATTTATTCGGGACCGATATGGTATCAGGATTCACAGGAAGACTGACCGGACAGTCTATTGACGAGTCTCTTCCGAAGTTTGCCGGAGTATTTGGTGAGCTGTCCAAGCGGGCGGCCGACAAGGGACTCCGGATTGCTTTTGAAAATTGTTCAATGGGCGGCGATTGGCAGACAGGAGATTGGAATATTGCCCACAACCCGACAGCCTGGGAGAAAATGTTCAACGCTGTTCCGGCGGACAACATCGGACTGGAATGGGAGCCATGCCATCAGCTGGTGGCGCTGATTGATCCGATTCCCCAGCTGCGCAAATGGACAGACAAAATCTTTCACGTGCATGGCAAGGATGCAACCATCGCCTGGGATATTGTCAAGGAATACGGTATTCATGGTCCACAACCCTATGTATGGCACCGGACACCGGGCTTTGGCGACACGAACTGGACAGATGTGATTAGCATTCTGCGGCAGGCCGGTTACAAGGGCACCATCGACATTGAAGGCTGGCATGATCCCGTTTACCGGGATGAGTTGGAAATGACCGGTCAAGTCCATGCGCTGAATTATTTGAAGCATTGCCGGGGAGGCAGCTTCATCCCTAATCCAATCTAATAGAAGAAAGAGGTGAACCTTCGATGACAGCACAACATCGTGTTGCCGTCGCCGGCTGTGGAGGCATGGCTAACGAGTGGATCAGTTATGCTGTGAGGCGGCCGGATGTCCGTATTGTCGCACTGGTGGATATCCGGCTGGATGCGGCAGCGGCCATGGCCGGCAAGCATGGCTTAACCTGTCCGGTTTTTACTGATATAGGACAGGCGATCGAACAGACTGGAGCGAATCTAGTCTTTGATGTGACCATACCGGCCAGCCATTATACTGTTGCCAGCACAGCACTTACACATCAATGCGATGTGTTCAGCGAGAAGCCGCTAGCTGAGACCATGGAGCAATGCAATGCTATAGTTGCTCTAACGGAACGCACCGGCAAAAGCCATTCAGTCATGCAGAACAGGCGGTATGACCCCCGTATCCGCTCTCTGCGTCACCTGATTGAAGCCGGAGAGATTGGAAGAATCGGCTTCATCGGGGCGAGCTTTTTTCTGGCACCGCATTTTGGCGGCTTCCGTGATGTGATGGAAAGCCCGCTGCTGCTCGATATGGCCATCCATACCTTTGACCAGGCCCGGTTCATCAGCGGCGCAGACCCCGTTACAGTGTACTGCCAGGAATTCAATCCTCCGGGGTCCTGGTATGCGGGAAATGCTTCGGCAGTCTGCATATTTGAAATGTCGGACGGATCTGTGTTCTGCTATCAGGGCTCCTGGTGTGCAGAAGGGGCTCCAACCTCATGGGAAGCCTCCTGGCGGATTCAGGGGGATAAGGGAACTGCGGTGTGGGATGGTACAGGAATGCCATATGCCGAAAAGGTAACGGACCATAACCCGGACGGCACATTCATCCGTGACCACGACCGTGTTGAAGGTGAAGCAGCTGAGCTGAAAGAAACCTTTCATCACGGCTGCCTGGAGGAAATGTTTCAGGCGCTGGCTGAACGCCGCCCCGCTGAAACCGATTGCCGGGACAACCGTTACAGCATGGCTATGGTTTTTGGAGCGCTGGAGAGTGCCCGGACGGGAAGGAAGGTAGAGCTTGCCGATCTTATGTCCAGTAGCGGAGTGAGCGTATTGGGCAAATAGGATGCGGCCGCAGGTGAGCTGAAAACCAACCGGTAGAGTAGAGAGGCGCTTTGGGCAGGAGGCGATGCCTGCTGTTCAAAGCGTTTTTTTGCTTCCAGGAACCTATAAAATTCTATATTAGTCTGGAAGCTGCTCCTGATCGAACTATTGAAGCTCAGACTGAGTTAGCCAACATACAATTGCACTTTATACAATAGATAATCTCTAAATCAGCGGGAAAATTGAATCTGTTGCACTTTGTACAGCAGAATCGGACGAAAAAGACGCTTTTGACTCAAAAACAAGAAATCTACTGCACGAAATGCAGCAGAATGTGATTCGCCGCAGAACTCTCAGCTTTCTATTGTACAAAGTGCAATCACCCAACGGTTACACTAATTCACTCTTTATACTTTCCCCAACAGCCGCGTCGGAGATATTGAGTTTTTCTTATTTAAAATCATTTTGCCGCTGGCGTTTAGGGAAATTCTAATTTCCAACAGTACGGATGAAATGATGTCCGGAACAGTAGCTCAGGACAGGGCAGCAATTGGGGAAACGATAAAATATGCAACCATTATGGTTGCTACACTCCCAATTTTGGCGGCGTATCCATTCTTGCAGAAGTATTTTGTTAAGGGAGTAATGGTTGGAGTGCTCAAAGGTTAAACTTGACTATGACTCCACTACAATCCAGCATATTTATTGGGGGAGATTCCCTCTATTTTCTTAAAGTACCTGCTGAAATAAAACATGTCGCCAAAACCAACTAATCTTGCAGTATCGGTTACGGAGCAGCCGTTTTCCAGAAATTCTTTTGCACGGGCGATCCGGTATTTGATAATAAACTCAAAGGGAGTTTCACCGGTTGTTTCCTTGAAAATATGCCCCAGATGGGAGCGGCTGATATGTATACTGTCGGCCAGCTCATTTAGGGTTAACTTTCGGGTATAGTTTGCTGCAATATAGTTGATTACTTTCTCCACTTTATGAATGGCGCTGTAATTTATGGTGTTATGTTCCATGTATTTAGAAATAAGAAGAAGGATTTCCATGAAGTCGGCGCGGCATCTGAACGTCCGGTTCTCGTGCCCTGATGACCAATGCCGCATGAACTCTTCAAATAATTCGGTCAAACGGCGGAATAGATACCGGTCCTGAATATGGGTGTGAGCCGGAAAAGGAAGCGCAACATCAAGATTAACCCAATTGCCGTTCTCCATAATAGGGCAGGCATATTGAAAATCAACAGTGTAGCATTTCACAAGACAGTTTGGATTCGTATCGCCCCTTCTCATGTCTCCGGGTTTAAAATAAACAAGATCTCCGCTTACGGCTGTAAACTCAGCATCATTACAAAGGAGATTGGCTTCACCATCAAATATCAACATCAGATTATGATGATGAAAAACAGCATGAGGAATTTTCCAGGAAGGGGTAGAGTACCGTTTGATCGCCAGGTGAAAATGTGGAACCATGGAGTTTAAAACATCGGTAGTCTTCAAACCGTCACACCACCAAATAATCGGTATATATTACAAATGGAATCATATCATGCATGCCTTAAACATTCAATATATGCTAACATAAATCGTAGAATACTTCATAAAGGAGTTGTGATGATGAAGCCCTATTTTGATGAACAGGAAAGTATTTATTCGAAGTTGTATGACCGTACAGATGAGATTCTTGAAACCGTTGCCAATGCCTACATTGGAAGGAATCCTGCGCTTCCTTTGGAGTTCCGGAGTTTTTCGCGGGAAGGCTTTCTTAAGAAGAATAATGGAAGATATGACATGAATTTAGAGGAGAAGCTGCCAGAAGCCAAACCGGGCCAGTATGCTTATGTCTTTGGTCTGCTCTGGAGCAACCATGACGGGTGGACGGACTTTGGAGTGAGCTGCTATGGTCCAACTGCTGTTTATTTGAACCGGGAATTTCTGTATAAATCCGATATTCATGAAGAAGCAAATCCTAAGGTAAATAAAGGCATTCGTGCCAAGCTGCAAAAGGGCTGGAATTCTGTATGCATTAAGTTTGTGAAGACAGCATCAGGTTTTGGCGGGATTTTTGGTACGCTGCACACCAAATGGAATCCCATGGAGTTTATGTCTCCCTTCCAGGAAAGAAAGGGACAGGCCGGCTGGATCTATTCTGACGCAATGGACGCGGACTGTTTCAGCGAAGAGCATATTCCGGAATATACTGTTCTGGAAGAGCAATCCGGCATGGTCTGGCACCCCGAGCTTTCCTGGGATATAGAACAAATGAAGTTGAATCCGTGCACGCGGATTTTCGGCAATATGCCCCACAAGGTGGCCTACCTCTGGTCAGAGCTTAGCCATTCCAGCGCTGGCTCAAAGGTGTGCAGCCTGAAGGGGAGTTCCACAGGGAAGCTGAGGGTGTGGCTTGATGGCAGCGAGGTGTTTTCAGGAGCGCTGAAGCCATCGGATATGGCCGAATTCAAGCTGGAGCCGGGGAAGCATGAGGTGCTGGTGGAGCTGTGTTCCCCGGAAAACGGATGGGAGTACGGCTTTGACTTCATCATCGATGGGGAAAACGTTGCATTATCGATTCCGAGAGGTGTAAAGGGGAGCTGCGAACCATGGCTGTACCTGGGGCCTTTTGACAAACAGCTGGAGGAACCCGCCGATAGCATTTGTTCCCTGTACCGTTTGTTTGAACAGGGGGATAGCCAATACTTCTGGAGGGTGGACCGGCCGGATACATGGGTAAGACCTTACTTAGACAATGCTCTCTTCGCCAAATGGAATTATCCCCTTGGGGTTACGCTTTACGGGCTGCTGCAGACCGGCAGATTCTTACAGAAGCAGGGAATCCTCGATTATGCGGTGAACCATATTACAGAATGCACCCGGATCTATAAATATGCGAAATGGGATGCGGAGCAGTACGGCTATCCCTCGGTAAACAATCAGCTGGTAGAAATGGATATGCTGGATGACTGCGGTTCATTCGGCTCCGCTGTGCTCGAAGCATACAGTGACTCGCAGGATCCTCATACTCCTTATCTGGTTGAACAGATCGCGAATCATATGGAATATAAGCAGGAACGGCTTGAAGATGGAGCCTTCTTCCGCATCTGCCTTAACAGCTTCCAGGAAAATACGCTATGGGCTGACGACCTGTATATGAGCACCCCGTTCTTAATCCGCTATTACCGGCTGACGGGGGAAGCCAAATATCTGGATGATGCAGCAAGACAATTTAACCGGTTTAAGAAGTATCTGTTTATTCCTGAATTCAAGATCATGTCCCATGTGTACGACTTTAAGCACAACAAGCCTACCAATGTCCCATGGGGCCGGGGCAACGGCTGGGTGTTCTTCTCCCTGTCGGAGTTGCTGGAGGTTATGCCGGAAACGCACGTGGAGCGGGAGGACCTGCTGACATTCTACAATGAGCTTGCTGAAGGGTATATGGCTTTGCAGGGAACCAGCGGGCTGTGGCATCAGGTGTTGACTCATCCGGATTCCTATGAGGAAACCTCCTGCACCAGTATGTTTGTTTACGGTTTATCCAGAGGAGTCCGCCACGGCTGGATTAGGGAGGACATGAAGTCCAAAGCGGTAATGGCGGTGAACAGGGGTTGGGAAGCCCTGACGAAATATGGCATTGACCGGTTCGGGAATGTACACGGGGTATGCCGGGGTTCCGGATATTCCTTCACACCTGAATATTATAAGGTCGAGCTGAACGCGTTGACGAATGATACCCATGGTATTGGGATTGTGTTGCTGGCGGGCATCGAAACTGGCAAATTGTCGAAGTGGCTGAAACAAAAGAATTAATTCAAGGTTCCTGAAGCCGATAAAGTACAGGATCATTAACAGGTTGTCCCTCAGCAGAAGTGCCAGAGAGACAGCCTGTTTTTTTCTGAACCTCTTCAAATGGATTTAAAACCCTTTATATTGCGGTTCCTCATTTTCCAGCTCAGTCACGCGGCTTTGCACTTGATCCACAATTTGCTGGGTTTGCTGGGCTGCATTGGTGAACAGGGTCTTGGCTTCCTGGTTCTGCGTTTCCATTGCAAATTGCTCCAGGCTGGCCTGGGCGCTCTTCAAAGAAGAGACACAGGTTTTCACTTGAGAAGCTACGGTCATTTCTTACACCTCCCTCGAATGATGGTTCGTTAACGCGATATAGTATCTGTTGGGACCAAGAATTGTATACTCTACTTGTCAGCCAGCAAAAATTTCATGGTTAATTCCGTTCCTTCTGACAAATAATGAAGGGCGACAGACGTGAATACAGGATAATCGGGAGGTTACAAAATGCCGGAATGGCTTGAGGTAGTTTGGCGCACCGTTTTTGCGGTGGTTGTGCTCTTCTTTTTGACGAAGCTGCTCGGTAAAAGACAGGTTTCACAGCTCTCGTTCTTTGAATACATTACAGGGATTACTGTGGGTAGTCTTGCAGCTTACATCTCCTTGGACACGGACAAAACGTGGCATCTGGGAGTCATTGCGCTAGTTGTTTGGGTTGCCTTTTCCCTGGGAATTGAGTATCTGCAGATCAAGAGCAAGAAAGCCAGAGATTTCATCGATTTTAAATCCACTGTATTGATTAAGGACGGTAAAGTTCTCGAAGACAATATGAAAAAAGAGCGGTTGACCACGGATGAATTGCTGGCAGAGCTCCGGAAAAAGGATGTATTTAAGTTGGCCGATGTGGAATTTGCCATTATGGAATCGGATGGGGCGATCAATGTGCTGCTGACCCGAGAGAACCAGCCGCTGACACCCAAGCACCTTGGGGTGAAGGTAGCACCGGAGCAGGAAACTCAAGCAGTTATTATGGATGGCGAGATCATGGATGAACCCTTGGATGCATTGGGGCTGACACGCGGCTGGCTGCAGGGGAAACTGGAAAAGCTGAATCTGTCCCCCGAAAATGTGTATCTGGGCCAAGTGGATTCCTATGGTGAGCTCACTGTAGATTTGTACACAGACAGTGTTGAGGTCCCGCAAACGCAGGAAAAACCCCAGCTTTACGCCCTGCTGAAGAAATGTGAAGCGGACTTGGAGCTGTTCAGTCTTTCTACCAGCAATGAACAGGCGAAGAAAATGTACGGCCAATGCTCAGAACAACTGCAGAGCCTGCTTAAGCAGCTGAAGCCTTTTGTCCAAAGCTGAGGTTCGGCGTTATAGGATAAGGAGAGTAATAAGGCCCCAAAAACGTATGTGTTTTTGCGGGTCTTTTCTCTATTCTATTGTCATGAAAGGTTCGACAATTCATAGTTCTGTAATAATATTCCGAAAAAACATCTTTACAATTCCAAATATTTACTTATAGTTGAGATTAGGCAGACTGCTGCAAAAAAAAGATTTTTTCTGCAATCTGCATTTCAGTGATGAAGGGAGAGTGCAATGAAATTTAAAATTAAAAGCTGTATTTCGCAAGGACAGCAAGAAAAATACAAGAATGCAACAGCTTGCAACCGGTTCTGAAAAATAAAAAACACTCTGGAGGTAAATGTTAACGTGAAAATAAAAAAGAGATTTGCGTTCACCGCATCAATTGCTCTTTCTGCTGTACTCGCTTTTGGCGGCCTGCAATGGGGTATACCGTCAGTACAGGCGGCAAGCCTCTTCAGTGATGATTTTGAGTCCGGCAGCGCCGGTAATTGGACCAGTACAACAGGCACATGGTCTGTAGTACAGGATGGCAGCTCTCATGTATATTATCAATCCGGCAGCTCCGAAGGACGCACCTCGGCAGGCAGCAGCTCCTGGAGCGATTATAGCGTTCAAGCTGATGTGAAAGTCGATAATTTCAACGGAAACAACCGTACATATGTGTGCGGACGCTATACGGACGGGAACAATTACTATGCCGCTTCGATATCGAATTCGAATGGCGGCACACTGGAAATCCGCAAGAAGGCCGGTGGTGAAAGCACGACGCTCGCAACCAAAACCGGCTATGCCATCACCGCAGGAACTGTCTATGCCGTTAAGCTGGAGCTGAGCGGAGATTCGATTAACATGTATGTGAATAATGTGCTGCAGCTAAATGCACACGATAACATTTTGTCTTCCGGCGGGATCGGACTGATTGCATACAAGACGTCCGCCAAATTCGATAATGTTATTGTAAGCGGTACCACTACTGCTCCAACGTCTACTCCAACGGCAACTGCAACCGCCACTGTAGCACCAACAACGAGTCCGACAGCAGCGCCTACGTCTACTCCTTCACCGACAGCAACGGCAGCGCCTACTGCTACACCAACACCAACACCAACATCAACACCAACACCAACACCAACACCAACACCAACTTCGACCCCGGTTTCAGGTACTTTATATGTAGCGCCTAACGGTGCAGCTGGTAATGCAGGAACGATTGGAAGCCCGACTACCCTGAGATCGGCACTGACTAAGATCGCTGCCGGGGGGACCATCTATATGCGGGGCGGAACGTATTCCTTCTCTTCACCTGTAACTATAGAGCGGGACAACAGCGGTACATCCAGCTCACGCAAGAACATTGTTGCTTACGGAAGTGAGAAGCCGGTGCTTGATTTCTCGGGAGAGAGCTTTGCTTCTACTGAACGCGGACTGCAAATCTTCGGCCACTACTGGAATGTCAAAGGTCTGGAAGTCAAGGGAGCTGGAGATAACGGGATCTTCATCGGCGGCAACTACAACATTATTGAGAACGTGGAGACTCACCATAACCGGGATTCCGGTCTGCAAATCAGCCGCTATGCTTCAACTGCCACGAGCATGAGCGACTGGCCAAGCTACAACCAGGTCATCGGTGTGTATTCCCACGACAACTTTGACCCGGACAACGGGGAAGATGCAGACGGCTTTGCCGCCAAGCTGACGATCGGCCCCGGCAATGTATTCGATAAATGCATTTCGGCCTGGAATACTGATGACGGATGGGATTTGTACACCAAAACGGATACGGGTCCAATTGGCATTGTAACGATCAAGAACAGTGTGGCGTACAAGAATGGTCAAACCTCTGATGGCAACACCACCACCAACAGTGACGGTAACGGCTTCAAGCTGGGCGGGGACAAAATTGCCGTGAACCACATTGTAACCAACAGTGTCGCCTTCCAGAATAAAAAACACGGCTTTACCTACAACAGCAATCCGGGTTCCATTCAATTAACGAACAGTACCTCATGGAGCAATGGACAGAGCAACTTTGCTTTTGATACAGGCACTCACATGTTCACGAATAACCTGAGCTTTGCCGGTGCATCAAGCGACAAAACGAGCGGCACGGATGTTTCCAGCACCAACGTCTGGTGGAAGAGCAATGCCAGCGCGAACGGCAAGGGTCTCGTTGTCAGCAGCGCCGATTTCGTGAGTCTGACTCCTTCGGTTGTGCGTAATGCAGACGGCTCCTTCACTCTTGGCAATTTCCTGAAGCTGGCTACCGGCAGTGATCTGATTGGCTCTGGTACTCCAAGCGGTACAAATATTGGTGCAACCATCCAATAGGGTCTTAGAAGCCTGGCAGCAGAATTGGATTAGAGCCTCCTAGTAAGGACAATCCGCGGAGTACCTTGTTTTTCAATTGCCGCTCACAGCGCTATACTATAGGAGATTGGTAATTATTATCTTTTTAATAGGGAGGCTGCTGTCAGCAATGGAATATGTGAAGCTTGGCTCTACCGGACTTGAGGTCTCAAGGATTTGTCTGGGTTGTATGAGTTATGGGATTCCGGAACGGGGAAATCACTCCTGGACTCTGAATGAGGAGGCGAGCCGGCCGTTTATCCAGAAAGCGCTGGATCTCGGCATTAACTTCTTCGACACTGCCAACGTCTATTCCGACGGAACGAGTGAGGAGATTGTAGGCCGGGCGCTGAAGGATTTCACCACACGCGATGAAGTCGTGATTGCGACCAAGGTGCACGGAACCATGCGCCCTGGACCCAACGGAGGCGGACTGTCGCGTAAGGCGATCATGAGTGAAATTGACCATAGTCTGAAGCGCCTGGGGACAGATTATGTGGATTTGTATCAGATCCACCGCTGGGACCCGGCCACACCCATTGAAGAAACCATGGAGGCGCTGCATGATGTGGTTAAGGCCGGCAAAGCCCGTTACATCGGCGCTTCCTCCATGCACGCCTGGCAATTCCTGAAGGCGCTGCATGCCGCGGAACGCCATGGCTGGACCCGGTTCGTGTCCATGCAGAACTATGTGAACCTGCTGTACCGTGAAGAGGAACGGGAAATGTTCCCGCTCTGCGAAGCTGAAGGGATAGGCGTGATTCCGTGGAGTCCGCTCGCCAGAGGACGCCTGACCAGAGACTGGGACGAGGCAAGTACCCGTTCAACCAGCGATGAATTTGGCAAGCAATTGTACGCCAAGACCGTGGAGGCAGACCGGACTGTAGCGCTCAGAGTCAAGGAAATTGCCGAAGAACGGAGGATTCCGCGTGCTCAAGTAGCACTGGCCTGGGTCCTGCAGAAGAAACCAGTGACGGCACCGATTGTCGGAGCCACCAAAATGGCACATCTGGAGGATGCGGCTGCCGCAGTCTCCATCAACCTTAGCCCAGATGAGATTAAGCGGCTGGAAGAGTCTTACATCCCGCATCCGGTGGTAGGGTTCAGCTGAAGATGTATTAAATTTATACTTACGGAGAGGAATCGGGTGCTGACATGCCCGGTTCCTTTTTGCTGTGAACGCAAGAGGTTTGAGCGACATGGTTCAGCTCTTGCCATTTCCTTTATCAAAGCTTATCAGGCCGATAGAGCCGTTGAACTAGTTAGTTGTTGGCGGAATCAGAAAAGAGCAGTCTCCGAATCACAGAATGAACTGGTGGTTATAGGCCCCAGGAGGCTTTTATCGAGGATGTGCAGACCAACCTGTCACTGCTGCGGCATAAGATCAAACATGCTGTGCCCTGCACTTGAGCAAGCAGAAGGGAAAAAGGGTGATGATCCCCTTTTTTACACTCTGTTCCATGACAATGCCTATACATCCGCTCCAGGATTGGCAGGGCTGTAAAATGACAGCTGCGACTTATCTATTATAAATTGGAGGCGCTTTCTGGTATGATTAAGCTTCAGCACATACCTATATATGGAACGGATGGTGTTAATCTTTATGATGCTTCAGGAAGCTGCCGCACTCATACAGGCAATAAGAGAGAATCTTGCTAAAGTTATTGTAGGTAAAGCGGAAGGAGTAGATCTGCTGTTGACCGCCCTGCTGGCAAATGGACATGTCCTGCTGGAAGATGTGCCCGGCACAGGCAAAACCATGCTCGCCAAAACACTGGCGCGCTCGCTGGACTGCTCCTTCAAGCGTATACAGTTTACGCCCGATCTGCTTCCTTCGGATCTTAGCGGAATCAATTTCTATAACCAGAAAACAGGCGAATTCCAGTTCCGCCCCGGCCCGGTGTTCTCCAGCATTCTTCTGGCCGATGAAATCAACCGTGCTACACCACGCACCCAGTCCAGCCTGCTGGAATGCATGGAAGAACGCCAGATTACCATCGACGGGATAACGCATACGCTGGATGCGCCCTTTCTGGTCATTGCGACGCAGAATCCGGTGGACAGCCAGGGGACCTTTCCGCTGCCTGAAGCGCAGCTGGACCGGTTCCTGATGAGGATTACCACAGGGTATCCGACTTTTGAAGAGGGAGTTCATATCCTTCAGAGGTTCCGTGAGAACAACCCCTTATTGGAAACGTCTGCTGTGGCAACCGGGAGTGAAATTCAGGAGCTTCAGCGGCTTGCTGCAGCGGTAGCGGTCAGCGATGACCTGCTTGGTTACATCACCGCAATTGTTGAAGCGACACGTCAAGCGCCATCCGTCAAGCTGGGCGCAAGCCCCCGTGCCGGCTTCGCGCTGCTTCGTGCTGCCCAGGGCTACGCGCTCATCCGGCAGAGAGATTATGTGCTGCCCGATGATATCAAAGCAGTGGCGGTGCCGGTGCTCGCCCACCGTCTGCTGCTGCAGCGCGGACCGGGTTCCCGGGAAGGGCAGGCTGCAGAGCTTGTGCAGCAGGTGCTGCGTGAAGTGGAGGTTCCGGCGGAACCGGCACCGGCAGCCGCAAGAGGTGGAAGGGTGGAATAGAAGATGACACTGCCCTGGTTCATCATCAGCACATTGCTGCTGATGATGTTCATTTCTGCAATCTATCAGCGGAATGCACTGAAGAAAGTGAATTATATCCGTTATTTCTCGGCACAGGTTGCGTTTGAGGGAGAAACCGTGGAAATGGTAGAAGAGATCAGCAATGGCAAACTTCTGCCCCTGCCTTGGCTCCGCCTGGAATCCAGCATCGCGAGAGGCCTCGAATTTGGAAGCCAGGAGAATCTCGGCATCAGCAGCGGGGAAATCTACCAAAACCATATGAGCCTGTTCTACCTGCGGCCTTATCGTCATATCAAGCGCACCCACCGGGTCCGCTGTGAAAAACGCGGCCTGTTCCGTCTGGATACGGCAACCATGACTACAGGAGACTTGTTTGGCCTTAGCCGCAATACCCAGACCATTCCCTTGCAGCTGGAGCTGATGGTGTATCCGCTAATGGTGGATATGTACGAGCTGCCGCTTCCGATCCACAGCTGGCTGGGTGAGCTTCCCGTCAAACGCTGGATCGTACACGACCCGTTCTTAACGGCGGGTACACGCGAATACAGTCCCGGAGATTCCCTGGGCTCCATCAATTGGAAAGCCACGGCCCGCACTGGACAAATGCAGGTTCACCGCAAGGATTACACTGCCGATTCCCGGCTTATGATCTGCCTGAACATGGAAATCAGTGATTCCATGTGGAGGACGGTTACAGATATGGAGCGGATTGAGCTGGGTATCCGATACGCGGCTACAATAGCCGGCTATGCAGCCGGGCATGGGATTGAGACAGGGTTCCTTAGCAATGGAAGACTGGATGGGGAGAGTGAGCATGAGCCCGTCAATGCAGAGCCGATGGGCCGGCTGGAGGACTTCCTTAGTCTGCTGGCGAGGCTAAGCCTCGAAAGAGTACTGCCCATGAGCAGGCTCCTGGAGCTGGAGGCTGAGAGTGGAAGCACAGATACGGATTATCTGATTATTTCCTGTCACCGCGGCGCTGAGCTTCAGCAGGCGGCTGAGCAGCTCAGGCTGTCAGGGAATGGTGTGGAGTGGCTGGATATTCCCGGTGAAGTGAGGGATAGCGCATGAACGCATTGGCATCAGGCTCTTTAATAACGGCACTAAGGCTCTGGCTGTCCTGTATCGTGGAATGGCTGCTGTTCCTTCCGGTGTGGATCGTACTGCAGAAGTATCTGCAGTCGGGAGATGCTCTGCTTCCCTGGATTTATACCCTGCCCCTTGTCTCCATGACAGGCGCACTCCTACGGCAAAAGTGCAACCGGAAGTGGAAGCAGCTTCTGGCGGCGCTTATATTGGGGGCGGTGGCGGGAGTTCTGGCAGGTGCATTTTCGTTAAAAGAGATTCCACTCTTTGCAGGTGCTGCCATTTGTGCATATCTGGGGACGACGGCTGCCGGCCGGGATAATAGGATCAGATTCTATGTTGCCGGTATGGCAGTATATTTTGCAGCAACCATTGCTTTCGCCAGGATTCCATTGCTGCAGCCGAGTGTAGCAGGTTTAACCTGGAGCGGCAGCCTATGCCTGATCCTGGCCTTGCTGGATTCCAACACCAGCCATTTGCGTTATAGTTCCTTCTCGGGGGCAGGCTCCCCGCTGCCGGCAGGCCTACGGAGGCATAACCGTCTGTTTGTGCTTTTATTCATCGCGGTTGCTGCTGCGCTTGCTGCGGGAGCAGGCAAAGCATTGGGAATGCTCATCTGGCATGCCGCTCAGGCATTCTTCGGCTGGCTAGGCCGTCTCTTCTCCGGCTCCGGCGAGACTGAGCCGCCGGAAGCTCCGCCGCCGGTCATGCCCGAAATGCCGGCGGCAGAAACGCAAGAGCCGGGCCTGCTCTCGATGCTTCTTGATTATGCTTTTTATGCCCTCGGAGCGGCAGTGCTGGCGGTAGTGCTGTATTACGGTCTCCGCTGGCTGTACCGCAACACGGGAGGATTGTGGCGGAGATTCATTGATTCCCTGCTGTCCTTGCTTCGAAGAGAGGCGATTCAGAACAATACCGCCTACCGGGACGAAGAGAAAAGCATCTTCACTTGGGAGAAGACGGTTCAGGGAGTCAGAGATTATTGGCGGAACCGGCTGGCGTATCCTTCCAGACGGGACCGCTGGGATGGAATGAACGGCGGGCGCGAGCGGACCCGCTGGCTGTACCGCCACTGGCTGAATGCTAAACGTGCTGAAGGATATTTGCAGAGGAACTATCTTACGCCGCAAGAAACCATGGCAGACATTGCAGAATGGAATGCAGGGAGAAAGCGCCAACGCAAGAATGAAGCGGCTTCTGCTGCGGCGGCGTCCGCTGAGCTTCTCCATTTCTATAATCAGGCCAGATACGGAGAGGCTGAGCTTTCAGAATCAGAGGTACTGCGGCTGAAAGAAAAACTGAAATTATAATCGTTACAGGTCATTGGCAGGAGGGAGGCTCATCATGGTTACCTATTTACGCGGAGAACTGGCAAAGGAAGCAAACGTGAATATTGAAACCTTGAGGTACTACGAGAAGCATGAGCTGCTTCCCCAGCCGCAGCGGACGGCCTCGGGTTACCGGGTGTATACGGAAGAGACACTTACACGGATTATTTTTATACAGAACGCCAAGAACTGCGGTTTCACGCTGCGTGAAATCAAAAAAGCGCTGAAGAAATCAGAGGGTGGCAATTTAAGCATCCCTGATTTCATTATGGCTATTGAGCGGAAGATGACCGCCGTTGACCTTGAAATTGCCAAACGCGAGAAAACCAGGCTGCTGCTTGGTGATCTGAAAAGAAACCTCGAATCTGCTGAACGGCATCCGGGTGTGCAGGAGACGCTGCAAATCCTCAAGATGGAGGATTAACAACTGGACTATGGAATCAGCCCAATTGCATATTGCCGGCATATTGCTGCTTGACTCTGTACCTGGATACAGGGTTTAGAATGCAGGTATCAAGCGAATGCGGGAGGATGTACATGATGCCAAGTTCAATGGAAATGCTTAATGCCATCAAAAATCATTTGAAGCAAAATAACCAGACTGCCGGAAAAACAGCAGTGCAAATTCGTCTGGAGCTGGCAGAATCCGCCAAACAGCTGCCGCAGCTTCCGGGCATATCTGCCGAGAAGGCAGAAATGCCCGGGCTTCAAGGGGAATGGGTAGATGCCAGTAAGGATCATAATTCGGAGGACAGAAGGAAGGTTATACTCTATTTTCACGGGGGAGGGTTTATCTCCGGAGGCTGTGAAATTTACCGTGATCTGGCTGCGAGAATTTCTGCCGCAAGCGGTGTGCCTGTACTGACCGTAGAGTACCGTCTTGCTCCTGAGCATGTGTATCCCGCCGCCAATGATGATTGTTATGCCGCCTATTGCCGGCTGCTGGAGACGGGCCTTCAGCCGGAGGACATTATCCTTGGCGGGGATTCTGTAGGTGCCACGCTTGCACTCATGACATTGATCACACTGCGGGATTCAGGAGGGAAGCTTCCGGCTGCAGCGTTCCTGCTCTCTCCGCATGGCGATCTCGTTCATCTCGACGGCGACTCCTATGACAGCAAGGCTGAACTGGACCCCACAGGGAGCCGGGAGGGGAATCAGAGAATCCTGCGGGATTACCTCGGCGGCTATGCCGGCGAGCTCCCTGCGCTGCTTTCTCCGCTTAAGCTTAGCTTGCGCGGGCTGCCGCCGCTGTTGATCCAGGCCGGGGATCAGGAAGTGCTGCTGAGTGATGCCGAAAAGCTGGCGGAGCGTATTCGTGCTGAAGGAGGGGAGGTCACTCTTGAGATCTGGGAAAACATGTGGAGCGTATTCCAGATGATGTCCGCTGTGCTCCCTGAAGCACAGGAGGCAATTGGGGATATCGGGAGTTTTGTCCGGAAAACGTGGAAGCTATAAGCAAACTTTATGTTAGAATACGATAATTTAATGTACTTACCATTTTGTTTTCTTTTTTAAAAATCAAATGGTAGTAATTAAATTGGGGGACTATTATGCCTTACACAATGGATGTAAATGTTGCAAAAAATCAAGCGGTTGTAAAAGCTTTTGGACTAAATTGAAGAAGATGTCCCGGCATATACACTAATATTCATAAAAGACGGTTCTATGGAGCTGTCTCTTTTTTGATTAATGATTAGGAAGTTATGATGTTTTTCTGTTGTGGGGAAACCAGCCGGATTCAATAGCCTTTTTTCAACTAACGCTTGCGAAGAAAGAAGCAGATGAACGATATTGAGTGGAAAAAGGGAACTTATTTCTCTCAGAAATCAACAATAGTAAGTTTTAAGTGGAAAAAGGATGTTTAATTGGGTCATATTCCCTAATAAGGGGCGAAATGAGCTGAATTAGTTACCCTTTTTCCACTTAACCTGCGGAGAACAAGGGAATCGGGCAAATCAGTTACCCTTTTTCCACTTGGAATTACTGAAGGACACGTAAAGGGTTCCCCGCAGGTGTTAACGCTCGGACATCTTGCACGAAATACAACAAATACGGACTTTGTAACCTCCAAGACCCTTATTCCCGCCAGGGTGCTGTGCCTAATAAATCCGGTTTTATTTCGGGTTCAGCCAGTTTCTTGAAACTTTAATAGAGCACCCGAACTCCAAATCCCTCCAGCTCACAAGTGCCGGAGAGGGTTTCACCTGTCAGCAGATCGGTTTTATGCTCTTTGAGCGTAATAGTTACGGCTTCTTCGCTGTAGTTCAACAGGAATGCATAGCCGGACTTATCATTGCTGCGGATTTGCAGTTCCACTTCCGGGGGCAGCTCCAGCCATTCATCAGCAGGGGAGCTAAGATTCAGGCTGTCTATGATTTTATAGGCTGCTTCTGCATTAAAAACGGCTCCGTAGTACCAAACTTCACCCATGCCCCGCCGGTTTCGGGTAACCGCAGGTTTGCCGGCATAATAGTCAGACGCGTAGGTGCCCATGACCTCTATAGTGTCCTCTTCCACATGAAGAATATCGTTAAAAGCATCCGCACTAGTAAGTGCCTCAGGATCATTTCCCCAGCGGATAGAAGTCGGCAGGCGGGTGCCTTGGATCATGGTGAATTCTTCAACGGTGATTCCGCACAGATCCCTGGCTGCGCCGGGAAATGGCCGCATATAGCACTGTCCGCGGGTATCCTTGTATCCGGTCCGGCAGCCAAAAATAAGTGTTCCGCCTTGCTGCACATACTGATCAAGCAGTCCGGCAGTCTCATCGCTCATTATCGCCGGATGCGGGTAGATCAACACCTGATACGGAATGAGGTCCTTAAGCGTGGTCTTGCTGCGGATGTAGAGGACATCATTCGGGATATGCCGCTTTTGCAGCGCCTTGAACCACTCCTTGTTGCTCTGCCACATGAACGGTCCGTGCCAGACGTCGTATTCACCGTCCCATTCATTGTCGTAATCACGCACAATGGCAACGTCCGCCTGATTACGGGTGCCTGTAATATGCTTGCCTGCTTCAGCCAGCTCCCGTCCAATCTGTGCGGCTTCCCTGACTCTGCGGTTCGGCTGGTTGTGATAATCATTCAGGCCGTGCCAGTAAATCTCATGGCCCCTCGTTGCCGTCCGCCAGCGGAAGTAGAGCAGCTTGTCCGCTCCATGGGCAATGGACTGATAGGTCCAGAGCCGCATTTGCCCCGGTTTGGGTGAAGGCATATTCATACGGTTAACCCAGCCGCCGGGGCCGGATTGCTGTTCCATAATGCAGAAGTTCGGGCTGATGGAGCGGACCGCCGACAGCGAGAGACTCCAGCTCCGGTCCCGCAGCGGCTCTGCTTCTTCCGGGTCCGTATGAATGCTTGCGAACTGAGGATAGGAGTCATAGCTGAAGAAATCAAGGAGCTTCTCATTCAGCTCATGACTATCCAGATGACCGAACAAGCCATTGGTGGTTACCCATTGGGAGGGGGCCAGTTCACGGATGATATCTGCCTGGATTTTGGCAAAAGAAATCGTATTATCCGAAATAAACCGCTTCTCATCCAGCGCCTGATGCGGGTTAGGCTGTTTGGCTGTAGGCGTGGGACGCGGCAGAAAGACCTGTGACCAGCTGGTGTAGGTCTGGTTCCAGAAGACAGTCCCCCAAGCGTCATTCAGCTGATCCAGCGTTTCGTATTTAGCCTGTACCCACTGCCGGAAGGCCAGGTGGTCACTCTCCGAGTAGAACACATTGATTTCGCAGTTCAGCTCGTTGTCAATCTGCCAGCCGGCTACACCCGGATGATTGGCATAATGCTGCGCAAGCTGTCTGGTGATTCCGGCACAGAGCTCCCGGTACTTAGGGCTGCTGTAATTGTAGTGGCGGCGCATACCATGCTGCAGGACAACTCCCTCATCCGTAACATTCAGGACTTCCGGATAACGTTCGGTTAGCCAGGCGGGAGGCGTGGCAGTGGGTGTGCCCAGAATTACCTTCAGTCCATAGCTGTGGGCCAGACCAATAGCCTTGTCGAACAATTCGAATTGGTAGACACCTTCCTCAGGTTCAAAGATGGACCAGGCAAATTCGGCCAGGCGGACAATTGTGAATCCGGTTTCAGCCATCCGCCGGTAATCGTCGGCCCACAGCTCCTCCGGCCAGTGCTCGGGGTAGTAACATACGCCAAGCTCAAAGGGTTCATTTACGACAGGTTTGCTCATTATAACCTCCAAAGGCTCATTTGTATTATTAAAAATATGCTTTATTCCGGTAACATATCTATTGTATTATCAAGTGAAATGAACAATATATAACAATATATTGCTTTCATATAACGATATTGCTAGATTGTTGCATAGCAAGGAGGGGAGTTGTTCGTCTAATGAATAAGCAATGTTATCTGCCAAAACCGGCCTACACCAAATATGTATGTTATCCGGAATTTCTGGGTCACTACAGCAACTTCCCGCAGCATGCGGAGAGAAGATCGGAGGGACTGCTCAACAGCTATAATCTACATTTGATTTTTGCCGGGGAAGGTTATGTGTTTCATGAAGGGGAACGGATTCCGATGGGGAGAGGCAAAGGATTTCTTTTCCCCAGAGGAGCTTATCAGCAGTACGGTTCCGCTCTGAGCCAGCCCTGGGATGTACGCTGGGTTCATTTTGGAACCGGGCTGCCGCTGCCTTTGCTGGAGATGGTTGATCAGTCGCGGGGCTACTTTTTTACATTTGATCCGGATGCCGGGCTAGAAAGCTTATTCGAAGAGATGTACCGGCTGGGCATGTCCTATGAAACCCGCTGCGAACCGCGGTTGTCGGCGCTGCTGTATGAAATCCTGATCACCTTGCTGCAAAATTCCGAGCCGCAGGACGGTGCTGTCTCCCTGGAGGTCCGGCATTCCATCCGCAATGCGGCGAATATTATCCACAGGGAGTGTGCCGGAGCCTGGACGCTGGAGAGTATGGCCCGGCTGTCGGGTTACAGCAGCTATCATTTTCTGCGTCTGTTCCGGCTGATTATGGGCAAAACTCCGAATCGCTTTTTGACGGACTGCCGTCTGGCCAGAGCCAAGCTGCTGCTTGTATCGACCGGTTTCTCCGTTGCGGAAATCGCACACCAGACCGGTTTTGCCCAATCGAGCTATTTCATAAAAGTATTCCGGCAGTTTGAGGGAATGCCCCCCAACCAATACCGCCGTGCCTTCGGAACCGCTACAAATTAACAGATTATTGCAATTTTCAACAGAAGGTTACAAATTGCAACCAATGGTTACAAATTGGATACAATTACCTCACCTTCAACCTCTATAATAATCCTAGTAAATCTTCTTGGGAGGAAATTAATGAGAAAGCATAGAACTACATATATCGCATTGTTGTTAAGTACTTTTATTATTGGTCAAATGTCTGTTTACCCTGCATCTGCCGCTCCGGCAGCAGCAAACAACGCCGGTTCGAAGGTAACTGCAGCTCCTGCTGCCAGCGCCGCGCCTAAGAATCTGGGGTCCATCCCGCTGGAGGCGGGTGTCAAAGCTACGTTAGAGGATGTTAGTATCTGGTCTCAGTCCGGCGGGAATATTTTGACCTATACGCTGAACTATTCCAACACAGGCGGCAGCAACGCAAGTCTGAACCATTATTTTTCGAGAGTGGTTACTTCCGGAGGCTCCGTTATTCCAGGCAACCCGGTGACCGCCGATGCAGCTAAGAACAAAGTAGTTTCCAAACAAACCGAACGGGTGACCTACTACGTCAACATTGGCAAAATCAATTCACTGAAAGGCCTTAAAGTTACAATGTATGTATGGGACCCCAAAAGCAAAGGTTACCTGAGACATGCCGGAGCCCTTAGTCTTCCGGCTAATTATTCTCCGAGTGCAGTGAGCGGCCAAAGACAGAACATAACCATCAGTAATATTCCTGTCTCCGCAGCCTCTGAATCCCTACAGATCTACAAGTATGGCGGCAAGGTATTCGCAAAGGTTGGCATCAACTTCAGCAATGAGGGGAATAAGGTTCTCACGGACCCCGGCTATACCGCATACCTGATGTCTGCAGGCGGAACTGCATTCGAGCTGGCGCTCGACAATTCGATGGCTGGATATAAAATTCAGCCGCTAGAGAAGAAAACCATCTATTACGTGACTGAAATTCCGCCGTACCTGAAGACCGACAACATGAAGGTGCAATATGTCCAGAGGGATGAGACGCTTAAGTTTGAACTCCCCAAATTTTCGTCCAAGCTTCCTGCGGCTGTGACCCCCGATCTGAATGTCGGCAAAGGTGCTATCAAAAAAATCGGCATTAACAGCAATACCATCGAATTGCAGTTGACTGGCGCAAATGTCTATGGGGAAGATGCCTCAGGGGTATGGACTTTCCAGTTCCGGCTTAAAAATGCCGGCAAACAAGCAGTTGTTCTGCCTTCCTATGATCTTTCGGTTAGAACTGCTAAAGGCACAACTTTCCCGATCAGCTCCAATGGCGTGAGCGGAGTGAGCTTGAAACCCATGGAAGAAAAAGTGGTCCAACTTACCGCTCAGATTCCGCTTGAGGTCGAGCAGAACTCCCTGAAGCTGCAAATGATTGAATCGGTCAGCGGAAACAGCAGCGGCAATGCGCCTGGTACGCCAGCACAAGGAACACCAGGGACTTCGGGATCAACACCTGAGGGATCAGGAACTGGTGGAGCCGCTGGAACCGGAGGTTCTAATTCTCCAGGCACAACAATCTCTCCAAGTGCTACGGCTAAGCTGTCTATTCCTGTCGCTTATTTCGCCGTTCCTTACACACTCCGTGCGGACACGCAAAAAGCTATGAATTACCGGATCACCAATCAATATGGCACGTTCGACTATAGCTTGATGTCTCTCCAGCGTTTTCCATGGAAAAATGACGACATTCTGATCGCCAAGCTGAATATCACCAATACACAATCGGTGAACCTTACCTTACCTGATCTTAAGGGCGCTCTAAAATTGGACAACAACGACTTGTCAGCATCTACGGACCTGTTCATGGAGAAGGAAGCTTCCTCCATTGCTCCAGGGAAAAGTGCAGAGGTATATGTGTTCAGCAAAATTCCTTATACTACGGATTTCAAATCAACACGGGTGAATCTGTACTCTGTAGTGAAAGAAGAAAATGTGCCATTCCTGTCGTTGAACACGAGCAGTGTAACAGATGCCGTATACAAGGTTGACAGAGGCGGCAGCTATACCATTGTCGGTAAAGGTAAAAATGCCAAAGTGCAGGAGAACAAAACAGTCATCTACCAAGGGATTAACTCCAATATTGTTTATACGGAAATGTTCTTGAGCAGTGAAGAGAAAAGACAAAGCAAAATGGCCCGCCTTCAGGCCTACTTTAAAACCGCAGACGGACAACTGTATGAGACCACTCCAGTACAGCCGGATATGGCGGCGACACCTGGCGGCAAGCAGCTGGTTACGTTCTGGGCGAAGCTCCCGAAATCAGTGGATGCCTCGGATGTTACACTCTATTTGGGACCTGGCATCAACGGGAACAAGTTTACAGAGGCTGGACAGGAATCCACAGGCTTCATCAATGTCTCTGCACTGGAACTTAGTCCGCAGTACATTACGCCGGTTAACAATTTGTCCAAGGTTACACTGTATCCTTATACCTTATCCGTTCTTAACTCAGAAGGCCGCAATGCGCGCGGCAGCGATACCATCAATATCACCATGAATTACAGCCTGCTGCGTGATATCAGCTATGATGTCGGTTCTTTCGACCACAAGCTTGTGCTCAAAATGACCGATCCTTACGGACAGACGCAAGAGAAGAGCCTCACGCTTGGAACGGATCTGACGGAAGGGGACAACAACAGATACTCTGTGTCCTTCAGCAGCGAGGCCTACAAAAAGCTGGCTGGCGGAACATACTCCATCAGACTGTATGATGAATTCCAGGGCGAGCGGATCGAACTGGCCAACCAGGCGTATACCTTGAAGATTGAAAGAGCGACAACCAGTGATTAATGGATAAGCAACCGATATCAAAGTACAAAAAGGAGCAGCTTATGTTGCGAGTGGAGAATATATCACATACGTTTAAAAGCGGCAGTGAGGTGACGCCGGTGCTTCATAACATCAGTTTTGAGGTTCACCAGGGCGATATGGTCGCCCTGCTGGGCAGCTCGGGCTCCGGCAAATCCACGATGCTGAATTTGATGGCGGGCCTGATGAAGCCGACGGAAGGTCATATTTATATTGCCGACCAGGATATTGTCAAGATGGGGGAGAACAAGCTGGCGGTATTCCGGCGCAAAAATATCGGGTTCATCTTTCAGGCTTATGAGCTGATCACCAGCCTGACGGTACGCGAGAACGTAGAGCTGCCGCTTGTCTTCCAATCGGTTTCACCGTCGGTCCGCAAGAAAAAATCGCTTGCCCTGCTGGAGGCGGTGGGTATCCCGGACAAATCCGAGTTGTTTCCCTCTCAGCTGTCCGGGGGCCAACAGCAGCGGGTCAGTATAGCCCGTTCGCTGATTACGGAGCCGTCGATTATCTTTGCGGATGAGCCTACCGGTAATCTGGATACCACAACAGAAGAAGAGATTATTAGAATATTAATTGACTTGAACAAAAAAATGAAAACTACGTTCATTGTTGTCACGCATGAGCCTGAGGTGGCGCAGCGTATGCAGCGTATCTTTACGCTTCGTGATGGCCACATGATTACTGAAAAACGCGGTACCGCTGAATCAGAACCTGCAGAGGGGGTCCCTGACAGTGAGAATTCTTGATGTGACCCGTTTGGCATGGGGCCAGATTAAACGGAGAAAGGTTGTAACGGGTCTGTGTATGCTGGGGCTCTCTATCGGCTGTTCGGCTATTGTCGTTGCCTTGAGTCTTGGCGACTCTGTACAGAGCTATGTCAGCCGTGAAGTCACGGCCCAGTTTAAAATGGATGAAATTACCGTGATGCCGAATGAAGGAGTATCGCAAGGCGGCGGCCCAACCGCGACCAAAACAGGGGCCAATTCGAATGTCGGAAAGCTGACTGAACAGAAGCTGGATATTATCAGGGGACTCAAGCATGTTACGGCTGCCGCCCCATTTCAAGATGCAGGATACTTTGAACTCTTAACCGCTGACAACAAAATATCCAACTTCAACTTAGTGGTGACTGACCTCAGCCTGCTGACCAAATATGATTTTTCTTTTCAGCAAGGTGTGCCCAGCAAACAAATAGGCAGCGTAGTGCTTAACTACGGCGCCACGATTGGGCTTATGGATATAGAAACCCAAAAGAAGCTGATGGAGAGTTTGAGCAGCAATTCCTATGACCCTGAAGTAATGCGGCAATATGATGAACTGTCCAGAATGCCTTCAAATTTGTACAGACAGCAGGTTCAATTTAGACATAGTGACTACGAAACTTCAACCGGTGGCGTGAAATCCTACCTCAGCTCCCAGCTTCAAGTGGCTGGCATATTGAAAAAAGCGGATGGCATGAGCGCTGATCAAGCCATGTATGATAAGAAGATTTATGTATCCCAAGAGACTTATGACAGGCTGAAGGATGAATTCAACATAAAGCCGGAAAAACCCGAAATGGGTCAAACCTACAATCAAGCGCTCATCCGGGTAGATAGCCAGGATAATTTACCGCAAGTAGAGACACTGATTAAGAAGCTGACTCTGAACACGAGCAACAACCTATATCAACTGGAACAGCTCAAGTCCCAATTTGCCATGTTCAAAATGGTAGCTTTAGGAGTGGGCGGATTTATCCTGATTATTGCTTCCATCTCCATCATCGTTGCTATGACTATGTCTACGCACCAGCGGCGGCGGCAGATCGGGATTATGAAGGTGCTGGGCTCCAACATGAGGCAGATCCGCACTATGTTCATCATGGAGGCTGCTTTGCTGGGCTTTATGGGGGGAGTGCTCGGGATTGGTTTTTCATATCTGATTGTGGAGGGCATTAACAAGCTCGTCAGCAGCTCTGGACAAATGACAATGGGTACTGGCGAGAGTCTTGTCGTTTCAATTCCGCTGAACTCAATTCCCGTTGGTATTGTTTTTGCAGTATTAACCGGGGTGTTGTCAGGGATATATCCGGCAATCAGTGCAGCAAGAACCAATGCGCTTACTGCGATCAAACGGGATTAGCCATTTTTAAGCTGAAAGGAAGTCACAGGAATGAAGAGGATTATAAAGTGGATTATCATAGTGGCGATACTGGCGGTCGCCGGTTATTTTATCTATGACAAAATGAGTAAACCCAAAGAACAGCTTCAGCCAGTAGAGCCGGCACAGGTCATCTCTTTCCCGGTAACCAAAGAATCAATGACAAAATCTATCCAGATTAAAGGCACGTCAAAGTATGAGCATGAAACCCTGGTCTATGCTCCATTTGCTTCCAAAGTAACGGATTGGAAAGTAGAAAACGGCGGACAAGTGAAAAAGGGCGCAGTGATGTATACGCTGGACACGGAAACACTCAAGAATGAAATTGCCACCCAGGAAGCGACGATCCGCAAGGCTAAATTGGAAGCTGAGCTGAATGCCTTCGTTAGCCAACAAACTGAGGAGTCTGCGGCTGTTGGCGCTACTGAAGCCGAACGGTTAAAAGCGCTGGCCACACAAGAGACTTCAAGAATCGGCGATGACTTAAACCAGGTAAATGCGGAGATTCAAGCACGGGAAATTGCGGACAAGAAAAAGAAGATTCAGTCAGCGAGCTATCGTGCCCCTTCATCAGGGATTTTCCTGTTCGACAATGCCAGTGAAATTCCACGTATGGTAACCGACAACCAGTACCTCGGCAAAATCGTGGACCTCAGCAAATTGCAATTTATCGCTCTGGTGGGTGAACAGGATGTCTTCAACATTAAGCCGGGAATGAAGGTAAAGGTCAAAATGACAGCTTCCAAGGATGTGAAGCTGAACGGTGTAGTGAAAAAGGTATCCAAATTTGCCACGACTGTAGCGGCCAAGGATACAACGACCACCCAGGCGCCACAGTTTGAAGTGGTCATTTCGCTTGAGCCGAATGAGCTTCTAATTGGCGGCCTCAGCTTGACTGGCGAGATTGAAACCTTGCGCAAAGATAACGTTACTGCGGTATCCAACATTGCTATCATTCATGAAGGGGATCTCTCTTATGTCATGCTGGACAAAGGCAATGGACAAACAGAAAAGGTACAAGTTAAAACCGGATTGGAAACTACGGACAAGGTAGAGATTCTGTCCGGACTAAAACCCGGCGACACCGTAGTGCTTCAATAGAACCCGATATTTCAGGGAGACGCAAGACATACAGCCTATGCATATCGAAAAGAAGTAATCGATTCACGTGAGTGGGCGGATTACTTCTTTTCTTGTTATTTAGATAAGTTACTGCGCCAAATTTTTATTTCATTGTTAAGTTCAGTGAGATCAGGGACCGGAACCGGCTTGTCGGTCAACCTGTATTTCTGCTTCAGAGCCAAAATACGGTAGACACTTTCGTTGATCCGAGACTCGTCGAGCATACCGCCGCGAACACCTTGGAGCAATGCCTTGCGGGCGAGCTGTGCATTCTCATAACCATGAGCGATGAGCAGGATATCGCTGCCTGCATTAACGGTCTTTATCGCTGCGGTGCCAAGGTCAAAATGCTTCATAATGGCTCCCATGGTCAGGTCGTCCGTAATCACCACGCCCTGGTATCCCATATCACCGCGAAGCTGGTCTCCGATGATCATCCGGGACAACGACGCCGGACTGTCGGGATCAATCTTGGGGAACAAAATATGCGCCACCATTACAGCATCTGCCTGCTCCTTGATGGCGGCCTGGAAGGGGATCCATTCCAGCTTGGCGAGCTGGGGAGCTGTTTTGTCCACCACCGGGAGATCCAGGTGAGAGTCGACAGCAGTATCCCCGTGCCCGGGGAAATGCTTAACTACGGGCACAACGCCTTCGCTCGCTATGCCGTTCATTTCGGCAACCCCCAGCTTGCTCACTATGCTGGCTGAGCTGCCAAATGAACGGTCGCCGATGACAGGATTGTCCGGATTGCTGTTGATGTCGAGGACAGGCGCAAAATTCATATTGAACCCTGCTGCCAGCACTTCCCGGGCCAGCAGCTTGCCCATCGTCCCGGCTGCGTCTGTATCATTGCTCCTGCCCACTTTGCCGTTTGAGGGGATAGAGGCATATTCCTTAGGCATCCGGCTCACCTTGCCGCCTTCCTGGTCGACACTCATGAATAGCGGGGCAGGATTCGCTGAGTTGCTCTTTTTCAGCGCATTTATTAGATTGACCATACCTTTCAGATCCTTGATGTTGTCTGCATACAGGATAATTCCACCGGCTTTGTCTTCAGTGATCATCCTTTTTGCTTCTGGCTCCAATGTGGTGCCGTCAATCCCGACCAGCAGCATTTGCCCGATTTTTTCTTCCAGTGTCATTCCGGCAATTTTCCTGGTCAGCTCGTCAACCGCTTGGAAGGGGGCCGGACTTGACTCAGCAGCCGGAGGCTGGGAAGCCGCCGGGGAAGAGGATGGGGTTACCGGCTGCTCCGTCGCAGCGCCTGTTGCTGGGGACGGGGCGGGAGCGGAGGTCCTGGATGGTGTGGCAGCATTGCTGTTGCATCCCGTTGCAAGCAGCAAGAGCAGGATAAAAGCCGATAAAGTGAGTATGCTATAATACCTGTTTTTCATTTTTTTTAGAGGTTTTAACCCTGACATAGGAGCCTCATCATCCTTCCTTTTTGATCTATAATATCATGTCCGGGAATCAAGGTTTGTTGTATCATGTCCTGCTGCCGTTGTACTTGCTGACTGCCAGCTGCGGTGATAAGATAAGAAGGGATATCTACATAATAATTAAAATTTGAAGGATAAGGGGATTGTCGAATGAAAGATGAATTAGTGAATGCTCTGAATGAACAGATGAACTTTGAGTTTTATTCGGCTCACGTATACCTGGCAATGGCTGCGTATTGCTCCGGCGAAAGTCTCGACGGTTTCGCTAATTTTTTCCTGATCCAGGCGGAAGAAGAACGCTTCCATGCAATGAAAATCTACAAATTCCTGAATGACCGCGATTTCCGCGCGACCCTGGCTGCACTCCCGGAGCCTAAAAATGAGTATTCATCGATGCTGGACGCCTTTGAGCATGCGTTCGCCCATGAACAGCAGAATACGACAAGATTCTATCATCTGGCTGACCTGGCGCTTGATGAGCGTGAACATGCGACAATCTATTTCCTGAAATGGTTCATTGATGAGCAGGTGGAAGAAGAGGCGTTGTTCAGCAATATTATCGCCAAGCTGAAGCGGATTGAAACCGACAGCAATGCTTTCTATATGCTGGATGCTGAATTTGCTGGACGCACTTTCACTGCTCCGGCTGAATAAGAAACGTACAGTCTATTGTATTATACGCCCCTTCTGACCGGAAGCCCCGGTTAGGAGGGGTTTTGTCTAGTCCGGCAGGGATTTAGCTAAAGTTGAACAGGGGCAAACTATGTTGCGGGCGGCAAAACAATTCATGGCTGCCAACTCTATTTGGCGGGGTTAACACTTGCGCGGCCCGGCAACACTGTTTCTCTAGACCCACCCGCTAGTCTAAGTGTAGTATAGAACGATACTATTCTTTGGAGGTTCTTTGCTTGGAAAACTACAGTGACATCAAACAAAGTGAAAAAGGCGCCTGGCTGAGTCTGTTTGCCTACATCCTGCTGTCTGCGGTCAAACTATTGATCGGTACAGCCTCAGGTTCTCAGGCATTGCTGGCCGACGGCCTCAACAACAGCACGGATATTATTGCCTCACTGGCAATTCTGGCCGGACTCAAGATTTCCAGAAGGCCGCCGGACTCCAATCACAGCTATGGGCATTTCAGAGCGGAAACTGTGGCTGCGCTGGTTGCTTCTTTCATTATGATTGCTGTAGGACTCCAGGTTCTGTACCAGGGTGTGAACAAATTTATTCAACCGGCACTTGAAACGCCGGATCTCATTGCTGCATGGACGGCAGCCGGCTGTGCTGTAGTTATGTTCGCGGTTTACATGTACAACATTCGTCTGGCCCGCAAGCTGAACAGCAATGCCATGTTGGCGGTTGCTCAAGATAATAGGTCCGATGCGCTCGTTAGTATTGGAGCTTTTATCGGGATTATCGGTTCACAATTTGGTCTGCCCTGGCTCGATCCGCTGACCGGAATCATTGTCGGGTTACTGATCTGCAAGACAGCATGGGAGATCTTCCGCAAAGCCACACATGATCTTACCGACGGCTTCGATGCCGATGAACTCGAATTGATGAAACAGACGGTTGCCGAGATTCAGGGGGTAGAATCCATCAAAGATATCAAAGCGCGGATCCATGGGAATAATGTGCTGGTGGATACTACTGTATGTGTAGACTCCAACCTGAATGTAGTCCAGAGTCATGACATCACCGAAGAGATTGAAGATCAGCTGAAGGACCGGCACCGGGTGTCTAATGTATTGGTACATATAGAGCCGGTATAACTGGCTAATGCAAAGCTAAGATCATTTTCAAAATAGCTAAGGCCTGAGCAATCAGGCTTTTTTTGCTGTATTTTGGCGGATATGCGTTTGACAACCTTTCAAAGTTGAAGCAAAATAGAAGGGTCATGATGTAAATTTAAGTGATATAGGGAGAATAATACATGAATAATAAATCAGGCCGGCAGTCTTTCCGGGAACGATTGGATTATATGGTAAGCAAGCTTCGGACTGATATCCTTAGCGGAATATTGCAGCCTGGAGCGTTTCTGCCTGCCGAGAGCACTCTGGCCAAGCAGTTTGAGCTAAGCAACAAATCCGTCCGCAGAGGACTGGATGTCCTTGTACAAGAAGGGCTGATTGTGAAAATTGACCGTGTGGGCAGCATGGTGATGGAATCGGTCAAGGAAAGGATCCGCATTCATTTTGGCTGCAGCTCATCCTTGACGAAGGACTTCAGGCTGGATGATCTCATCGCAGAATTCCACCGGATGCATCCCGGAATTCATGTGCTGCCGCTCGCACTGAATAATTTCGACCATGTGAACACTGCCACGGAGCTGATCAACAATGGAATGCTGGATGTATTGTCGCTGAACAGCACGCAGTTTCAGGAGCTGGCTGAGAACGGATCAGCCGGGCTTCTGGAGACGCTGGAACCCGATCCGGGACTGTATCCGATCGCAAGCGAAGCTTTTTTGCATGACGGGCAGCTCTTGGCCTATCCGATTTCCTTCTCCCCGGTCGTGCTCTGCTACAACAAGGCCCATTTCCGCGAGGCCGATCTGCCGGAGCCGGACAGTTACTGGACCTGGGATGATCTGATTGAAGCGGCCCGGCAGCTGTCGGAGAAACGGGGGCGTCACGCCGTGTATTTTGTACCTGCTTCTGAGAACCGCTATTCCGTCTTTCTCCTGCAGAGCGGAATCCGGACGATGGAGGATGATGAGCATCATCAAACGCTGAGCCCCGAGACGGCCAACAGTCTTAATGTATACAGCAGGCTGGTGAATAATCATCAGATCTTCCCTAAATATCTGGCTGGCAACCATGATGATGAGACGGTATCGCTGTTTGTCCAGGAGCAGGTGTCGATGATATTGACGACTTACTACAATCTGAATGATTTCAAGGACCTCTCCCTGGACTATGACTTGGCCCCGCTGCCCACGCTCAAAGCAAAGGACCCGCAAAAAACGCTGCTCGTTACAATCGGTGCGGCCGTTGTTGAGAATTCGCGGCAGAAGGAGGCTGCGCGGCAATTTGTCGAATTCCTGGCTTCGCCCGAGGCGCAGCGGATGATTCGGGAGCGTTCAGTCAGTATCCCGGCCCGCAAACGGATTGCTGAAATGACTGTGGATGATCATTTGAACCGTCCGTCAAGATATCTGATGTACCGGGAGTTGTTCCCGACATTTTCATACCTCAGGGATTTGGGTCTTCCCATTGCCGTATTGCAAAGCTTCCGCAAGCTGCTGAACGCCTATTGGTCGAGAATGATTGATGAAACGGCACTGTATGAGGAAATGAGCCGGCTTATCGCCGAAGAAAATAAAGTGAAAGCTGATAAAGCAACGAAGACGCTCCTATGAGTGTACCCATGATGAGTTGAAATCAAGCGTAACGAAGGCACAATGTGGCCGTTGTTACGCTTTTTTTGCGGTTATTTTTGGGACTGCGGGAATGGAAACATAAATATGCTCTTGGCAACATGCCAGATCATGTTAGATTTTTCACAATATTTAAGTATTGAGATTCGCTTGGCGAAAGAATTATGTAATGTATAATTACATTAAATTTAAAGATTATTTAAAATTTGATTGACTTCAAGTGAGGGTGAAAATATAATAAATACATCAGATATATATCAGTAAAATGGAATTTTGGTTCTTTATAGCCGTACTGTGAATCAAAAAGAAGTCAGTAATGAGAAATTTGGCACAAATACTGAAAAAGGTGAAAGGATGGTGGAGAAATTCAAGGCTGAATGCGGGAACAAGTTATCTTTCTGAACCCTTTTGATGTACTGTTGATTCTCTTGTGATGTGTTAGTAAATATATCATAGGAACTATCTTACTTTTACTTATGAATAGGGGGTTGAATTATGAATGCTGCTAAAAGGAAGCTTGCGCTGTTATTGCCAGTTATGACGCTGCTGGCGACACTGGTGTCGGCCTGTGGCGGTACAAACAATAATGCCGGCAGCGCAGCCGAACCATCGGCCTCACCGGGAACTCAGGGTTCAACATCTGCTCCTGTGGAAGGAAGCCGCTCCGTAGGCGGCCTGCAAGTGCCGATTGTGGCGGACAAGCTGGAATTTTCCCTATGGTCTCCAAGCGGGGGCAATTTCCGGGGAACCAATTTTAATGAGAAATTATCCTTTCAGCAAATGGAAGAGAACACCAACATTCATATCAACTTTCAGCACAGTACTGAAGCCAGTGCAGAAGCATTCAGCCTGCTGATGTCCTCCGGCAAACTCCCGGATATCATCTACAATGACCTCTGGGGAACAGACTCCGGCAAATACGGTGCTAAGGGGGCACTCCTTCCATTGGAAGATCTGATTGACCAGTATGCGCCCAATTTTAAAAAGATCCTCGACGGCCACCCGGATATCCGGGGGCAAATCACCTCGCCCGAAGGGCATATCTACTATCTCCCAAACCTCGTACTCGATTCCCAGGATTTGACCCAAATGTTCCCGCAGGTCCGCAGTGACTGGCTGGAGAAGCTGGGACTCCCGATGCCGCAAACCACAGAAGACTGGTACAACATGCTTAAAGCGTTTAGAGAGCAGGACCCCAACGGCAACGGAAAAAAGGATGAAATTCCGCTCGTCACCGTCAATCTGGAAAATATTATGATGCTGTTCGCGCCGGCTTTTGGTGTCGAATACGGCTTCTTCGTGGATAACGGTCAAGTGAAATACGGACCAAACGATCCGCGGTTCAAAGATGTTGTTGTCTATCTGAACCGGCTGTACAAAGAACAGCTGCTGGACCCGAACTATCTGGTTGACACGACGTTTCAGACGCTGACGGAGAAGGTGACCACGGATGTGGCCGGTGCCTGGTTCGGCTGGTCGGGTTCCTACATGGGGAACTTTACAACGCTGATGGAAGGCAAACATGACACCTTCAAAATTGCGGCGGCGGTTCCTCCGAAGGGACCAAACGGTGACCAGCGTCATGTCTCCTTCCGCTGGCAGGCTGGGGCGCATGGACTTGCTGTATCCTCGAAGACCGCGCATCCCGAAGAAGTGATGAAATGGCTGGACTACCAGTATTCCGAAGAAGGGATTCTGCTGAACAATTTCGGCGTGGAAGGCAAGTCTTATGATCTGGTGAACGGAGAGCCTGTCTACAAGGACGAGGTTACGCATCCAACGAATGGGCTGACCAATACACAGGAACTGCTGAACCATACCATCGGCGGCGGAAGCTGGGCTACAGTTGCCGATACCCGTTATGCTGAGCAAATCCGTGAAGCGAACGGACAAACGGAAAATCCGCTGGAGATTTACAAGGATTATATTGATTTTGACGCGAAGCTGCCCCCGGTTCAATTCACGGCTGAAGAAAATGAAATTGTGGTTCCGCTCATGGCTGACATTCAGACCTATGTGGCGGAGACGATTAATGCCCAGATTATGGGACGCCAGAGCTTCGATGATTATAACAAGGTAATGAAGCAGCTGGAGCAAATGGGCATTGGCGAGGTGCTGAAGCAATACCAGGCAGCGTATGAGCGGTTTAAAGGAAAATAAGTGTCCGGGAAAGGAGATCCCTATGGCAGTACCCTTAAATGCAGCCAAAGCCAAAAGCAGGAAACTCCCCACGAGTCGGAGTTCCGTCTCACTGAAGCGAATGATGTCCAACCGTTATCTCTATCTGATGCTGCTGCCCACTGTGCTGTATTTTCTCATTTTTGAATACAAACCGATGTACGGGGCGGTCATCGCCTTCAAAGATTTTAATCCTTTCGCAGGTGTTGCCGGCAGCCCCTGGGTAGGCTTCAAAAACTTCGAGAAGTTTTTTGAGAGCTATTATTTCTTCCGTTTGCTGAAAAACACTTTTCTCATGAGCTTTTATTCGCTGTTGTTTATTTTTCCGGCTTCACTGGCTTTCGCGCTCCTGCTTAATGAGCTGCGGCTCAAAAAGCTGAAATCCTTCCTGCAGACGGTTTCGTACCTGCCGCATTTTATTTCGCTGATCGTCATCTGCGGTATGATTATTGATTTCACCAAGCCCGGAGGCATTATCAACAGCCTGCTGCTGGGCATAGGATTCATTACAGAGCCGATTCAGTTTCTAATTCTGCCGGAATGGTTCCGCACCATTTATGTAGGTTCAGGCATGTGGCAGAGCCTGGGGTGGAACTCCATTATCTATCTGGCTGCATTATCCGGCATTAACCCGAGCCTGTATGAGGCTGCGGTGGTTGATGGAGCGGGACGCTGGAAGCAGCTTACACATATTACACTGCCGGGAATTCTGCCCACAGTGCTAATCCTTTTGATTTTGAATGTCGGGACCCTGCTGAATGTGGGCTGGGACAAAATTATCTTGCTGTATAACCCGGGGACTTACGTCACGGCAGACGTCATCTCTACCTTTGTCTACAGACGCGGTGTCATGGAAGCCGATTACAGCTTCTCGGCGGCGGTAGGCCTGTTCAACTCCATCATCAATTTTACGCTGCTGGTGCTGGCGAACCGGATCAGCCGGAAGACCACCGAAAGCAGTTTGTGGTGAGGGGGCTATGCTTCCGAAGCGAGTTTTGTACGAAGCAGAATCAGTGAAGACATCCTAAACAAAACTTTTAGGAGGGAAGACAGTGGTCATCAAACGCAGCATTCCGGAAATGATATTCGACAACTGCAATGTGCTGTTCCTGATCTTTTGTTCCTTCCTGTTCCTGTACCCGATGTGGTATGTGCTGGTGTCTTCGTTCAGTGATGCGCATGCCATCGCCGCAGGCGAGGTGAGCTTTTGGCCGGAAGGCTTCAATGTGGATGCTTATAAGCTGGTTTTTGAGGATCAGCGGATCTGGACGGCTTACGGGAACACGTTCATTTATGTAATCGCAGGCACTTTTATCAATTTGGTTCTGACTACGCTTGGCGCTTATCCGCTGTCCCGGAAAAATCTGGAGGGCCGCAGCCTGATTATGGCTTTTATCGTGTTCACGATGTTCTTCAGCGGCGGTCTGATTCCGGCTTACCTCAATGTGCGTGAGCTTGGGCTGTACGATACAAGGTGGGCGCTGCTTCTGCCGGGCGCGGTTAGTGCTTTTAATCTGATCGTGATGCGGACCTTCTTCCAGTCCATACCCGATAGCCTTATTGAATCCGCCAAAATCGACGGTGCCCATGACTTCCGTATTCTGCTGCAGATTGTGCTGCCGTTATCCATGCCTGTACTGGCGGTGATGACCCTGTTCTATGCGGTAGGGCACTGGAACAGCTGGTTCCCGGCGATGATCTACTTGCAGGACCGCAATTTATTCCCGCTGCAGCTGATTCTGAGGGAGATTCTGATTCAATCCTCCGCGCAGAATATGCTGGCCGGTGTCACACAGGATGAGGTATTCCGCATCAGTGAATCCATTAAATTCGCAACTATCATTATCGCAACGGTGCCCATTCTGCTGATCTATCCGTTTTTGCAGAAGTATTTTGTCAAAGGCGTTATGATCGGTGCGCTAAAAGAGTAAGCAGACGGGAGGAGAGAGGTTATATGAAGGCGGTATTGTCCCAGAATGGTCAAATTAGCGTGGCCGATATTCCCGCTCCGGTGCTTGAGGACGGCTTCGTGCTCGTCGAGACTGAATATTCAGCCATCAGCCCCGGAACGGAAATCATGATGAATGGCATTCACCGCCCGAATCCGGTCGTTCTCGGCTATAGTGCGGCTGGCGTGATCCGGTCGCGGGGAAAAGGAATGGAGCATTGGCCGGAAGGCCAGCGGGTCGCCTGCTATGGGGCACCTTACGCCAAACATGCGGAATGGCTGCTGATGCCGCAGCATTTGATGGTGCCGGTGCCGGAGCATGTCAGCTCGGAGGAGGCGTCAACCGTAGGTCTTGGAGCCATCGCGGTCCATGCCGTAAGGCAGGCGGACCTGCAGTTCGGCGAAACGCTGGTGCTGATTGGAGCAGGCATTCTAGGCCAGTTGATTGCACAGATTGCGCGGGCCGCCGGCTGCCGGGTGATTGTCTATGATCTGCTTGCCGGGCGCTGCCGGACCGCCGAGAGTCTGGGCATCCGCCACATTGCGGTGAACCCGCAGCGGGTCAGCCGGCATCTCGATAATCTGACAGCAGGAATGGGGGCCGATGCTGTGATTATCTGTGCCGGGGGCAAAACCGGCGGACTTGTCGATCAGGGCCTGGAATGGGTGAGGAATCAAGGAAAAGTGCTGCTTGTCGGAGATGTGAAGCCGGACTTCTCGCGTGAGCTGATGTTCGGGAAGGAAGCGCAGGTGCTGATCTCCAGGGCAGGTGGTCCGGGACGTTATGATCCTGTCTATGAGAAGCAGGGAATTGATTATCCTTACGGCTACGTCCGCTGGACCGAAGGGCGCAATATGGCGGAATATATCCGGCTGATCTCAGAAGGCGATATCCGGGTGAAGCCGCTGATCAGCAGCGTGTTCCCGCTGGAACGTTCAGCAGATGCCTTCCGGCAGTATGCGGAATCTCCGGCGGAGCTGCTGGGAGCGGTGCTCGCCTATCCTATAACTGGTGTTCAGGATGCAGAGCATGCTGAAGCCAAAGTTAAGGAAGGGCAAGGCGGATGAAGGCGCTGCGGATTGGCGAGCCGCTGAACGGACTTGCGGTATGGGCTTCGGCTTATGGCAAGTGGCAGGAGAAGGACCGGATTTATGCCGTATCTTCCGGCAGTCCCTGTATGCTGTTCGTGCTTGACCCTGCCGGCAGTGAACCGGTGCAGCAGTTCGCGCTGGAAGGCTCAGACCACTGCTGGGGCGTTATTGCGGCGGCAAGCGGAGTCTACATCGGCGGTAGCGGGATTCTATACAGATTCACGCATGAGCAAGGGATAGAGAATTTGGGCGAGATGATTCCCGGCGAGTTCTACACCTGGCGGCTTGCAGCCGATGACGAAGGCAACATCTACGGAGGCTGTTACCCGGGCGGCAAAGTCTTTCAATATAACCCTGCCACAGCACAGTTCAGAGATTACGGCGTCATGGTGGAGGGGGAGCAATACGCCCGCTCTATGGAAGCGTGGAAGGGCAAGCTGTATGTCGGGGTGGGAACCCGGTGTCCGCATATTGTGGAGCTGGATACAGTAACAGGTGTCCGTACAGAGATCAGCCTGCCGGAGGAATGTTCTACAGAGCAGCTGGTCTATGATCTGAATATTGTCCATGGAAAAATGTTAGTCCGGATAACACCGTGTTCCCGGTTGTATATCTATGACCTGGAGCTGAGGCGGTGGGAGAAATGCATTGAACATGTGAGTGGACTTAGTGTGTCTGCGCCAGACTCTCAGGGGAATATGTATTTCATCAAAGATGATATCCTCCAGCGCTATGCACTTGCAGCAGGCATTCTCACGCCCGCTTCACTTGCCATGCCGGAACCGGCAGGAGATTACGGCTGGCTGGAAGGCCATCCGTTGAATCCGCACGGAAGGTGCCTGGCAGGAGTGCATAGGGACGGGACCTGCTGGATCTACGATCCGGAGAATGACCGGCACACGGTTATGGATTTTATGCTGCAGGGACAGCCGGTTCATCTGCAGTCACTGGCCTGGGGGCCGGAAGGGAAATTGTACATCGGCGGCTATTTTGCCGGCGGGCTGGCCAGCTATGATCCGGCGGCCTCAGAGCTTACCTCGCGCCGGGGGATCGGACAGATTGAGGGAATGATGGAGGCTCACGGCATTATGTATCTTGGCGTTTATCCCAAAGCCAATATCTTTGCCTATGATCCGAACCTGGAATGGAACCCGGGCAGCAATCCTAAACTGGCTTTTTCGCTGCAGGAGGAAGATCAGGACCGTGCTTTTGCCTGGACCCGGGCGGGAGAAGGGCTGGCTATCGGTACGGTGCCGTCCTATGGCCGGAATGGAGGCGCATTGACACTGTTTCATCCCGTAACCGGGACGCGCGAAGTGTTCCGGGGGCTTTTGCCCCAGCAGAGTATTGTGTCTCTGGCTGCCGGAGAGGAGCTGCTGTTCGCCGGAGGCTCCGTCTGGGGAGGACTCGGGATTGCTCCCGAGCGGAAGGAAGCGTCACTCATGATCTGGGAGGTGAACAGCCGCCGCAAGGTGTGGGAGGGTGTTCCGGTGCCGGGTGAAAAAGCAATCTCCGCGCTTGCGCTGGATGATGAGGGCAAGGTGTGGGGACTCACCGCAGGGAGGCTTTTCCTTTTTAACCCGGTAACCCTGAAGACTGAACAGACCATACAGGTACTCCCGGTGGACTGGGAAGCGATGACTCACTTCTGGCGGGGAGGCTGTGAGCTGCTGTACAGGGAAAGCATATTGTACGGGGTGGCGATGAACCTTCTATTCAAATATGATGTGCGCCTGAACCAACTGGAGGTGCTGGACGAAGACGCCCGGCTGCTGGCGATTGATGGTGAAGGGGGATTGTATTTTGCCCGGACAACGGCACTGTACCGGATGCAGACCTTGGAGTCAGGACAGGAGGAGCTATGAAGATCTTATATTTCTACAAATTTTGCTTGCTGGGCGGAGTTACTACACAATTGGCGAACAGGCTTAAGTTTCTGCGCGGGCGGGCGGAGGTGCATTTTGCCTTTCTGGAGGATTACGGCGGAGCCAGCGCTTTTGAAGGCTATGATCATGTGCGTATCCTCAGGACGACGGACGAACTCAGGAACTACATTGAAGCTCATGATTTTGATGTGATCATCACGATCGATACCTATGAACTGTATGAAGCGCTGGGTCCAGCCGGGCAAAAGAAAGTAATCATTCATGAGGTACATACCACTTATGAGGAGCCCTTACGGAAACTGGCTGAATCCAAGGATAGCCTGCCCTTTCATTACGTCATCACACCTTCTGCTTATATGAAGGAAATGCTGGAGCGAATCGGGTTACCGGATGCTTTTCATATTAATAACTGCCTGGACACGGAACTATTCAAATACGAAGCGGTTTCCGGCCAGTGGCCGCCTACGATTCTGTGGGTGGGCAAACTCGACCAGCATAAAAACTGGGAGTCCTTCATGAACATAGCAGGCAGACTGAATGCGCAATTCCCGGACCTGCACTTCTTGCTTGTCGGCGGCTACACCGCTCCCGAAGAGATTACAAGCAGGCTCCAAGCCAGAGCGGAAGCGCTGGGACTCCGGCATTTTAAGTGGCTGCCCCAAGTGGATTACGAGGAAATGCACCATTATTATTCAGCAGTAGCCGGGAGCGGCGGGGTGTACGTCAGTACTACCCGGAACGAATCGTTTGGGATGACCGTCCTGGAGGCGATGGCCTGCCGGTGTCCGGTTGTTGTACCCGGTGTCGGGGCTTTGCCTGAGCTGCTCGATAATGAGCTGAGTGTGTCGCTCTATGCTTCCGGCAGGGAAGAGGAATGTGCTGAGCGGGTGGCCTGGCTTTTGGAGCAGGAGGACTTGCGTGAGCGCTTGAAGACATTGGGCGAGCAGAAGGCGAGGAATACGTACAGCATTGAAGAGGTAGGAAAAGCGTATATGGCATTGCTTCAACGGTTTGTGGAGGAACATGCAAACGTCATTTGAAATCACGCTGTTCACAGAAAATTGAAGGGACCGCTGTTATCAAACTATTAGTTAACCAAGTCTACGCACGGAGGTGCAGGGTTGAAAAAGCTGAAGATTAGCATGGTAGGCATGGACACCTCGCACAGCAGAATTTACGCTTCAATGCTGAACCATGAGTCGCATCCGATGCATGTTCCGGGCGGCAGGCTGATGTGCGGATATGCCGGAGGCTCAGCAGATTTTGCGCTAAGCGCATCAAGGGTGGGAGCGATCAGCAGGGAGCTGCAGGAAAGCAGCGGTGTCGAGCTGCTGGCCTCGATAGCAGAAGTTGCCGAGAAATCGGATGCGGTTCTTCTGACCTCTGTCGACGGCAGAGTACACCGCGAACAGTTCGCTATCCTGGCTCCCTATGGCAAGCCCGTGTTTATCGACAAGCCGTTTGCGGTCACAAGCGCTGATGCACTTGCCATCGTAGACCTCGCGGCAAGCTATGGGACACCCCTGTTTTCCAGCTCCATGGTCCGGTTTGGCGGCCCGCTGAATGCAGCGCTGCAGGACGAGACTGAAGGCGCCATCGTGGGAGCAGACTGCAGCGGCCCGTTTGAACTTCAGCCAACCCAGCCGGGATTATTCTGGTATGGCATTCACACCGCTGAAATGCTGTATGCTGCACTGGGCGAAGGGTGCATTTCTGTGAGAGCGATAAGCAATGAAATCCAGGAATGGGTAGTGGGGCTATGGAAGGGCGGACGGATTGGAACGATGCGCGGCAACCGTACAGGGGGTGCGGATTTCTATGCTGTTCTGCACAGGGAACGGGGCAGTACTGCTGTAGATGCGTTGGGCGGCCAGTATGAAGCAGGCCATCACCACCTGCTTAAGCAGTTTCTGCTGATGGCAAGAGGAGCGCCTCCGCCTGTAAGCCCGCAGGTTACGCTGGAGCTGGTCCGTTTTATTGAAGCGGCTAATGAGAGCAGGGAAACGGGACAGACGGTTTATTTATAAAAAGAGCTTGTTCACACGTGAAATTACGATCAAATTTATAAATTTGACCAACCGAAAGGGGAAATCTCTATGCAAACCGCAATGCAAGCTGCGATCCGGTCTGTTCAGGAGCTGGAAGACCGGCTGGCCCGTCCGTCTGCCGCACTGCTGGAGGAGCTCGCCCGGGTCGATGGAGATATTATGCTGCTAGGAGTAGGCGGAAAAATGGGGCCGAGCCTGGCCAGGCTGGCGGTAAATGCGATCCGGGAGGCCGGCTTGGACAAGAAGGTAACCGGCGTTTCCCGCTTCTCGAACGATGCCATGAAGCAGGAACTGCTTGAAGCCGGAGTGGAGATTATCTCTGCGGATTTGTCTGACGACAGCGCGCTGCAGGCACTCCCTGAAACGAAAAATATCCTCTACATGGCCGGCAATAAATTCGGCACTACGGGGAATGAGCATTTCACATGGATGATGAATGCTTACCTGCCGGGGCGCGTCGCGGAACGTTTCCGCAATTCGCGGATTGTCGTGTTCTCGACAGGCAATGTCTACCCGCTCACCCCGGTAGGCCAAGGCGGTGCAACGGAGCGAATGTCTCCGAATGCGAACGGGGAGTATGGGCAGTCCTGTCTGGGCCGTGAGCGGATCTTCGAGCATTTCTCCCATAAGTATGGTACCCCGATGTTCATCTACCGGCTGAATTATGCCATAGACCTGCGTTATGGCGTTTTGCTTGAGCTTGCGAGATCCGTTAAGGAGCAGCGGCCGATCGATATCACGATGGGGCACGCCAATGTTATTTGGCAGGGGGATGCCAACGAGCTGGCCCTGCGCGCGCTGCTCCGCTGCAGCTCGCCGCCGAATGTCATGAACATTACCGGACCGGAGACGATATCGCTGCGCTGGGCTGCAATGGAAATCGGCCGCAGGCTGGGTGTGGAACCGGTCTTCACGGGTGCAGAAGCGCCTAATGCCTTGTTGAGCAACGCTTCCAAAGCAGCAGCTTCCTTCGGGTATCCGCAGGTAGCACTTGCCCAGATGATCGATTGGGTCGCCGAATGGGTTCGTCTGGACGGTACGACCTGGAACAAGCCGACGCATTTTCAGGAACGGGAGGGCAAATATTAATGGGAGCGACAAGACAACCTTTAACGCCGGAGCTGTATGAAGCGCTGCATGAAGGTCTGGTAATTCCGGCGCATCCCCTGGCCCTGACAGCCGGGCGCAAGCTGGATGAACGCCGTCAGCGGGCTTTGACCCGTTACTATTTGGCCTCCGGAGCAGGCGGAATCGCCGTGGCGGTGCATTCTACGCAATTCGAAATCCGCAATCCGGAGATCGGTCTGCTGGAGCCAGTACTCAGGCTGGCGGCGGAAGAAGTGGAGCGCGCAGGTCTGGACCGGCCTTTTCTGAAGGTCGCCGGCATATGCGGGGGTATGGAGCAGGCTGTCCTGGAAGCGCAGCTCGCTGCAAGTCTGGGCTACGAAGCTGGACTGCTGAGCATGGGCGGGCTGCAGAATTGGAGCGAAGAGGAACTGCTGGAACGCACACGCAGAGTCGCGGATGTGATTCCCGTATTCGGTTTTTATCTGCAGCCATCCGTCGGCGGCCGGATCTTAAGCTTTGACTTTTGGCGGAGCTTTGCGGAAATTGAAGGGGTAATTGCAATCAAAATGGCACCGTTCAACCGTTATCAGAGCCTGGATGTAGTCAGGGCCGTGATGGAATCCAGCCGCTGCGGGGAAATTGCGCTCTACACCGGCAATGATGATAATATCGTTACGGATTTGCTCACCACTTACCGCTTTATAGTGAATGGCGAGCCGGTGGAGAAAAAAATCGTCGGCGGACTTCTCGGCCACTGGGCAGTCTGGACTAGCAAAGCGGTTCAGCTTCTAAGCGAGATCAAAAAAATCCGCAACGATGCCTCTCTGGCAGCAAGCTGGCTGACCCTCGGCATAGAAGTGACGGACAGCAACGCAGCGCTGTTTGATCCGGCCCATCAGTTTCACGGCTGCATTCCGGGCATTCATGAGGCGCTGCGCCGGCAGGGACTGCTTGAAGGCCTGTGGTGCCTGAATCCGGAGGAGCAGCTTTCGCCCGGACAGCTGGAAGAGATCAGCAGAGTGAGCAGGGATTACCCTCATCTCGTTGATGATGATTTCGTGGCAGCGCATTTGGAGGAGTGGCTCCGGTAAAGAGGATAGGACAATACACAGCCGGACACCATTAGCACAGAATCTCTGATTCGCCGAGATGGGCAGCAAAGATTCCGTGCTTTTTTGATAAATAGGACTGCGCTATTTTAAGTATCCTTCTGTTGTTCGAAGATAATCTATTCATCTCAATTGCGGTGCAGCCCCAGACCGTTCATTACATAGGGACGCACAATGTCTACAAGTAAATCGGGCCGGTCACTTTCCCCAAAGATTAACCAGTCATACGCCGCACTATAGATCGCTGAGGCTGTCATTGCCGAAACCATCCTTGCCTGCTGGCGGTCATCCCCTTTCAAAAATATGTCTTCAATAATTTGCCGCAGCATCTTCTTTATCTTCGAATCCACAAGTGTAGCAATGGATTTGGAATCCATTCTGCATATCTGATAGAAATCTACGATGTAGCTGTAGGTCATCAAGATCAACTGGCTGCATATTTCATCGGTGAACTCCTGTGCATTCGTCACTTGTCCGGGAATCATCTTGACAAAAGCCTGTTCTATGATTTCATCCAGCAGGGCATATTTATCTTCATAATGGACATAGAAGGTGGCGCGGTTGATGGTTGCTCTCTGTGCGATATCTTTTATGGTTATGGCATCAAATCCTTTATGCTGCAGCAGCTCCCTGAAGGCTTCCCTTATCAACTGTCGTGTGCGCACAACCCTTGGATCTTCCTGATTTACCATCTCTCAATCCCCTTTTAAAACATCAAATATCATTATCTGTTGTTTAAGCAGCTTTTCACTCCATCTGCTGATTGTAATCAGATGAATACCGTTCTATTATCATATCGAACAGATGTTGCTTAGACAACCTATGACTGAATTGTTGAAAGGAAGGATCATATTGAACAAAAAACAAAATCGCCTTTTAATATTTGGCGCCGGTGTAATAGGCAGTGTATACGCACTTAGATTTGCACAGTCGGGTCTGGACGTCACAATGCTGGCCCGGGGAAGAAGGCTGGAAGCACTTCAAAGGAATGGACTGCGATACAATGATAATGGTGCGATAAAACAAATATCGGTTAAGACGATAGAAAAGCTTGCTAACGATGACATCTATGATTTTATCTTTGTTCCTGTACGGTATGATCAGGCAGAGTCTGCCCTGACGGCGATCAAAAATAATCAGAGCCAGACAATAATCACTTTAACCAACACCATTGGTTACGACTCCTGGCTTGAAATCGTCGGCGATCGTTTGCTTCCGGGATTCCCGGGTGCAGGCGGTGACATCAAAGATGATGTTCTTTACGCCCAGTTCGGTTCTGAAACCTGGCAAGGAACTATTTTTGGCGAAATAAACGGCCAAGTGACCGAAAGAGTGAAAGAGCTTGCCGCAATATTGGAAACAGCGGGGTTGCGTTATGAAATACTTCACAACATTCAAGCATTCCATGTTTCGCATGCAGCGCTTGCTGCAGTCAACAAGCATTTCTATGCGAATGACGGGATGGTGGATATTGCGGCAGCAAGAAGTGAAGTGATCCTAAGCAAGCTCGCTGCAGATATTAAGCAAAATATTCGCCTGGTAGAGCAAGCGGGAATTCCGGTAATTCCGCCTGAAACGAAGGCGATGGGGGAGTGGCCTGACGAAGATGTTATTTCACACTACCGCCAAATGTTAAGTAATGACTTCATAGTAGATGTTAAGCTAGGAAACCATGCTGTCAGCGCAAAACCGGAAATACTGCTATTGGATGAGGTATTTCATAGAACGCTAGCCCAGTCAGCACAATAAAAACAGCGGCAGACTATGACTTGTTTATCAAGTCATAGTCTGCCGCTTCTTCATTTACAACGTTTTAGTTCTGCCAGTCAACCGTCACCGTGCCCACGCCGCTGGTTGGGGATGTATACGTATGGTTGCTGCCGCCTTCCCAGGTAACGGTGGTGCCGTTCGATTTGATTAGCTTGAACTGCAGTGGCGTACCAGCCGGTACACTGACATCGTAGTACCATGTCGGGTAGGTTTCTTCAACAACGTTATACATAGGGCCGATCGCATCAGAAGCGCTCCAGGCACCCAGCTCGGCTACATTGCCGACCAGATACACATTTGATCCAAGGCTTGTGGTCGCGTTGTTGACTTTAAAGCGTACGGTGACCTGATCAGCAGTCAATACATTGAAATTGCTGAATGCATTGCTTGTTGAACTGGAAGCAGTGGTTACTTTTACTGTTGTCTTGCCGGCTGCAACATTTGGAATTTTTACTTTGATCTCGGAGTCTTCCCAGCTCACAATGTTCGAACCGGTGACAGCGGTAGTCCCGAAATACACTGTACCTGCTGCACTGCCAAAGCCCTGGCCGTCAATCGTCACGGTGTTGCCCGGTTTGCCCATAGTTGGTCCGACATTTGCAACGGACGGTGTTGATGCAGGGGCTGTAGATTGCCAAACCGCTGTTCCTCCGGCCGCAAGCGTGAAATTGGTGACAGCGCCACCGCTGCCGACGGAAATTGAATTGCCATTTAACAATCCGCCAAGCACATCCGTGTAGTTGCCTGCAGGCAGCGAAGATAACAGATTTGAAATCGGATACGGTGTGGACGTATTGCGGTTGATGGCTACAAGAGCGACGCTGTTGCCGAATTTACGCTCATAAATATACACATCGTTGTTGACCCAACGCTGAGTAGTCGTGCCGTAAGCAAGTGCAGGATTGGACTTGCGCAGCGGCGCCAGAGCTTTGATCAGCTTGTAAGCGTTTGTGTTGGTATTGAACCCCGTCATCATTGCCCGGTTATTCGGATCACCGACGCCGGTCATGTACTGCTCGGTACCATAATAAATGGCCGGTACACCCCGGGAAGTAAGGGTGAGCGCCAGCGCCTGCTCCGTCGGCCGTGTGCTGGAGCCGGCTGCCTGGAAGCGGTCCATATCGTGATTGTCGATGAAGGTGACCATATTATGAAGATAATTATAGCTGGAGGCAGTAGATTCCAGCATTGTGTTGAGATCAGTCATCGTTTCCGATTTGTCCTTGAATACTTCGCGGACTTCCTGAGCATAAGCGAAGTCAAGCAGGTTCATTCCACTGTTGTTGGCAAATTTGACATTGTCCGGACTGGTTTCGTCTGGGCCGAGGAACCATTCACCGAAGGTAAATACCGGATGACTGCTGCTGTACATGGAAGAGGCTAGGCTTTTTTGCCAGCCGAAGGGCATATGTTTCACCGCATCGAACCGGATGCCGTCTACACCCAGGCCAAGCCAAAGATCAATGGCTTCTTTGAAATATTTGTCAATCGTGTTGTTGTTTTGATTGATGTCCGCCAGATCATACAGATTCCGGTAAATGCCGTCTTCAATGGTGGAAAAATCCGTACCTCCTTTGTGATGGAACAAACCGTTGGGGTCATTAGTGTAGTTGCCGAGCAGCGTGCCATTGTTATACAGGGCGCCGTTCTCAGCAAAACTTGGTTGCGACGACGAAGCCGGGCTGGTGTGGTTGGGAGCAAAGTCGATAATGACTTTGATGTTGTTCGCATGTGCTGTGGAGATCAGGTTTTGAAAATCGGCGAAGCTTCCGAAGGCGGCATTGGTTTTTTTGAAATCCCTCGGCCAATAGCCGTGGTAGGACGTGTTGTTCACACCGGAATAATTAACGACAGAGGTGATGTTCTCCACCGGCTGGGAAATCCAGATCGCTGTAACCCCCAGACCGGTCAGGTAACCGTCATTGATTTTATTGACAATTCCCTTCCAGTCGCCGCCGAAATACAGCTTCATATTGGAGTGATCGCTGCTAAAGGCAGCTCCAGTCGGGTTATTGGAAGGATTGCCATCCACAAACCGGTCGGTCACGATCTGATAAATGACATCAGTACTGTAATTAACCTTGTTATTTACACTTGTAGCCGGATCAGCCAGTGCCGGCACAGCGGCACCAAGAACCATACTAAGCGAAAGCGATAGGACAGCCGCAGCCTTGTAATGCGATTTCATCATTCAACTCTCCCTTCAAATGTCACGCAGATGTTTGAATTTTGAGCCTGCTCAGCTTGCTGGCAAGCGGGTGCGCAACCGCCGGAGCAACTTCACAGATTCAGATTTTAAAACGCTTTCAACTTGCTTGCGCAAGATCTGCCCGTTAAGCACTGCCTTATACTGAGAGGAAAAATATACTAAATACGGATAGCAGCTAACTACGGGTTGTCCATGCCTGCTGTGTTGAAATTTTGGTGGAATCTATTACATGAAATACAGAAAACCGGTTTCCTTACCAAAAATAACACTGTTAATTAGAACAAGTCAATACCTTAAATGGAAAAAAATGAAGTAAAGTTATAGGATATATAATTAGAACTAAGAAAGTAGGAATGGAGTAATGCAGGTCAATCCAGAGGCTGACGCTAATGTGAATCTTTTAAGCTAGTTAAGAACTAGCAATCTGTTGCACTGTCTGCAGCCGCAGACTGTTAAATTAGCAGAAAAACTCATTCTATTGCACTATGTACATTAGAATTCTCTGGAAAAATTGGTTTTGGCCCCCTCTTTGCGGAAAAGGAAACAGGAAATTTCAGACACTTGAATACAAATTAGAACTTGACTTGTAATGGGGCAATTATATTATAATAACACTATGATAATAACATATAGGTAATAACAATGCGTGATAATGATTCACAAGAATCCAATCTAAAGGAGATTTCACATGCCCAAAAAACCGGTCACTGACCGCAATGGCTTAACTGAGGAACAATTTCTGCAGAGCTATGATGCCGGGATGTATGAACGCCCGTCCGTTACTGTCGATATGCTGATCTTCACGGTGATGGAGCAGGAGCAGGACAATTACCGCAAGCTGTCGGAGAAATCGTTGCAGCTCCTGATGATCCAGCGCGGGGAGCACCCGTATCTTGGTCAATGGGCGCTCCCTGGAGGATTCGCCGGCGTGGAGGAGAGTCTGGAGGACGCCGCCCTCCGGGAGCTGTACAGTGAGACGAATATCGATAATGTCTATATGGAGCAGCTGTATACCTGGGGAGATGTGGGCCGTGATCCGCGTATGCGCGTAATCAGCAGTTCATATATGGCGCTGGTTGACCGCAAGACACTTGATGTACAGGCTGGCGATGATGCTGCAGATGCGGGCTGGTTCGAGGTCATGTATGATGTGCTGGAATCCGGCCGCAAGGAACTGGCGGAAGGTTATGTAGAGGAGCAGCGGATTCGCATCACCTTGCAGAAGGAGGATATCGTGCTTTCCGGTGTGGTCACTATTACCGAAACCGTCCAAGGGCATGTCCGGCGCGTCCGGCGGGAGATTGCTGAGAATAACGGCTTCGCCTTTGATCACCTGAAGATGATCCAATATGCGATAGAACGCCTGCGGGGCAAGGTGGAATATACCGATATTATTTTCAATCTGATGCCGCCGCTGTTCACCCTGTCCGAGCTTCAGCGGGTCTACGAAATTATACTTGGCAGAGAGCTGCTGGCTCCGGCATTCCGCCGCAAAATCGCCGATAGTGTAACTGAAACCGATGAATTCACCAAAGACGCGGGCCACCGCCCTTCGAAGCTGTACCGGTACAGAGTGGACAGGGGTTCCCGTTAAATTTTGAATGAACACAGAACGGAGGGTTTTTTATGGAGAAATTCACTTACTTTTACCGCAGCGGTTCGCCGTTTTCCCAGTGGTACCCTTGCTATTTTATCGTTGATGAGCATACCTTCAACTGTGCCGAACAATATATGATGTACGCCAAGGCGCTGTTATTCAGGGATGAAGAAACCGCCATGCAGATCCTGCGGGCCAGAACACCCAGAACGCAAAAGGAGCTGGGACGCAAAGTCAGCGGCTTCAATGACACCGAGTGGAAAAATCACTGCCGGGATATTGTCTACCAGGGGAACCGGGAAAAATTCCTGCAAAATGAAGAACTGCTGCAGCTGCTGCTCGATACAAAGGGAACTACCTTGGTGGAAGCCAGTCCGACGGACCGGATCTGGGGTGTGGGCCTCACAGAAGACGACCCCCGTATCCGCAGCAGAAGCAGCTGGAGGGGCAGCAATTGGCTGGGAGAAGTGCTGACGAAGCTGCGTGACGATCTTTTGCAGGAATAAACAAACCCGTTATAATACCGGAGCAAGGAGTAGATATCAATGAGTCAAAATCTTAATCCCAGAAATAAAAGAGCGGCTATCGCTCACGAAACACTGGATATTTTGGAAAAAGGAAACTATGTAGGTCCTGCAGGCCGGTTGGTTGACATTGCTGAAGAGGTCAAGGCATGCATCTCGGGTACGCGGTTGTATGCGCCCGATGAGCTGCCTAAGCTGAATACATCCGTATTGTCACGGATTGAGGAAGCTACCGGACAGCACACGGAACTGGCAGTTACCGGAGAATCAACCTTGGAAGCGGCATACCGGCTGGTTGTCAAAGAAGGCAAAGAGCAGACAGTATGTCTGAATTTTGCTTCCGCCAAGAACCCGGGAGGCGGCTTCCTCGGCGGCAGCCAGGCTCAGGAGGAAAGCTTGGCCCGTGCTTCTGCGCTGTATCCGGCTATCTCCCCAAAAGATGAAATGTACAAATACAACCGCAGCCGCAAAACCTGTCTGTACTCGCACTATATGATTTATTCTCCGCAAGTTCCCGTAATCCGTGACAGTCGGGATCAGCTGCTGGCCGAGCCTTATGGTGTGTCGTTCATTACCGCACCAGCAGTAAATGCAGGGGTTGTCCGGGAGCGGGAGCCTCAGGAGGCCGGGAATATCAAGACGGTTATGCTGGAACGAATCCGTTATATTCTGGCGGTTGCTGCCGGGAACGGACACAAGACTATCGTGCTCGGAGCTTTTGGCTGCGGAGTTTTCCGCAATCATCCGCCAGAGGTGGCCGAATGGTTCAGGCAGGTGCTGCTGGATGAAGGCTACCAGAGTCTGTTCGAGCAGATTGTTTTTGCCGTGCTGGATCATTCTCCGCAGCAGCACGCGCTGGGCGCTTTTAAGACAGTCTTCAGTGCATAGAAGCGGAATACACAATAATGATCAATACAGCGAGCATCACGATCCAGGTGACAGGATGATTAGGATTGAGCGTCCAGCCAATACCGGAGATTTTGCGGGCAAACAAAGGGCGCTCCGGTTTCTTTTCTGAATGAAAGTTCACTTTCGCCCCAAAAACTTGCTGCATTATGAGGTGTGATGTTGTTAACAGAACATTTATGCTGAAAAGCGGAAAATGAAATAAGCTTGTCATTATGTAATATATGGAAGAAAGCAGGGTGAGTCAATGATTAACTGGAAGGATTCATATGACATCGGGGTCGAGAAGATTGACTGCCAGCACAGACAGCTGCTTGGGAAGCTGAATGAATTCTTTGAAGCATGCACAAACCAGCAGGGCAAAGAAAAGATTGAAGAGACTCTGAAGTTCCTCAAGGAGTATACGCTTGAGCATTTCAGTGATGAAGAGAACTTGATGCAGGACATCGATTTTCCGGAATTGGCCGAACACCGCAAGACCCATGCTGAATTCGTAAAGACCGTGCTTGACCTGGAGGAGAGCATCCAGACCAAAGGCGTATCCGTCCTGTCTACCATCAAGCTGAACCGCACATTAACAGATTGGCTGCTCAATCATATCAACAAATGCGATAAGCTGATTGGGCAATGCATCGCCAGCAAGGGTAATGAAGCCGTATAATTTCCACCGTGTAACTTACATATAGAAGATGAAGATGCCGCAGGGCATTTTCTTTTTTTTTGTCTTTTTACGGAAACCAACACTCTGGTTATGGGTTTATCGCAAGGCACGCAGCCTATTTATTCTCCCAAAATATTTTGTGTTATGATTTGGTGTAGAGATTCAGATAAACTGCAAGCCAAGGGGAGTGGAAGGATGAAAATATTGCGTATGCTCGTTTCAGGTCTGGTCATGCTGCTTGTGCTGGGGCTTGTGAATTTTTACATTGGCCTGCATCTGTGGTACCTGGTAGACACTTGGCTGCCGGGAGTCCCCGCCGCCGTGTATTGGCCGGTATTCCTGCTCATTGCTTTTGCTTATATGATCGGGATGGTACCCTGGCCGAAGGCCGTCAAGCCGGCTGCCCGGCTGTTCAAAGTCATCGGCTCCTATTATCTGGCCTGCATGGAATTTGCTATTATTGTCCTGCCGCTTACCGATTTGCTGTATTGGGTGCTGGGCCTGATGGGCGCTCAGCGCACGGCGTTCACTACGGAAGCGGGTGTGACGCTGGTGCTGCTGCTGGCCGTCTTCCTGATTTGGGGCTCGCGGAATGCCTGGAGTACAGTTGTGCGCAACCATCCGATCCAGATTGACAAAAGCGCCGCAAGCAGCGCACCGATTACCATCGCGGTAGCTTCTGATCTGCATTTGGGCAACATAGTCGGCAACCGCCACCTTCGCCGGATGGTCGCTGAGATCAACCGGATGCAGCCGGATCTGATTCTGCTCGCCGGGGATGTGCTGGATGACAGTATTGAACCGTTTATCCGCAATGGAATGAGTGAAGAGATCCGCAAGCTGGGGGCACGGCATGGCGTATACGCGGTGCTGGGCAATCATGAATATTATGGAGGCTCCATCAAGCAATATACCGAACTGATGGACAGTATCGGCATCAAAGTTCTTCAGGACGAAGTAGTGGAAGCCGCAGGTCTGTATATCGTGGGCCGCAAAGATAAAACCGCCGAATCTATGGAAGCTGCCGGACGTAAAAGTGTGGAAGCGCTGCTGGATGGACTTGATCTGTCGCGTCCGGTCATCATGATGGATCATCAGCCGACCGGATTCGGGATTGCCGCCCAAGCGGGAGTGGATGTGCTGCTGTCGGGCCATACGCACCGCGGTCAGATTGCTCCCAATCACTGGATTACCAGAAGGCTGTTCGAGCTGGATTGGGGCTACCTGCGCAAGGGTAAGCTGCATGTGGTGGTCTCTTCCGGCTACGGAACCTGGGGGCCGCCGATCCGTCTTGCCAGCCGGTCCGAGCTGATTAGACTGGAGGTTAGACTGGATGGCACCAAACCGTACAGAGAAGAGCCTGTACACAGCAGCCCCGTGCTGCTCTAACAGCATTTGCACCATTATCCTTAATGGGCATTTGTCCTGCTGTTCAGCCAAATCCGGCCCCATTGTCTCTATACTATGGAGATGATGGGGTTACTTATATGCCCGGCCCCGAGGGTTAAATACTAATAAATCTTTGACATTCACCTCAGGATAAGTTACTTTAATCTTGATATAGTTAAGGGATTAACTAATTGGAGCTGAACAATGCTATGGATTCACTGAAGGAAGACAATATTCCCAAAAGAGAAGCGGATATAGACAGTTTGCAGCAATTTGTTCTGGACCTTCCACTGGCTAACGAGGTTTTTTTCGCTCTGGTGGAGACAACAGCAGGCCTTGTCGCGGTTTCGGAGAAGTACTGGCAGGCGCAGGGGCTGAATGGTGCAAGAATCCGTGTGCTGGTAGAGATTGCGAAGCAAGGCGGTGCCATTCTCCCCTCGGTGCTGGCTGAACGGATCGGGGTTACCAAGGCGAATATCAGCTTGCTGCTGACCCCGCTGGAGAAGGATGGATATATCAGCAGGGCGGGGCATGTCCGCGATGGGCGCAAGACGTTCATTTCACTTACAGAAGCCGGACGGACGCTGCTGTCCCTTCATCTTCCCGGTAACCGCGAAACGGTTGCCGGGAAGATGAACCGGCTGGATACAAATGAGCTGCGCCAGCTGATGGGATTGCTGCAAAAGCTGGACAAGCCGTAATATGGGACTAAGTAAAAGATGAATAACCGATAAGAAGAGAAGAGTGAATTCGGGAATTATAATTGCTTCCAGCGGCAATCATCCGTTTAATCTGTGAATATAGTTAATGACTTAACTAAATTATATTTGGAAAATGAAGGAGAATGAATATGACAATCATGATAACTGGAGCTACTGGGCAACTAGGAAAATTAGTTATTGAACAGCTCTCAGAGCAGGTTCCGGCAGCGCAGATCATTGCAGGCGTGCGCCATCCTGACAAGGCGATGCAGTTTAAGGAGAAGGGAATTGAGCTGCGCTTAGTAGATTATGATAGGCCGGAAACGCTGCAGGAAGCTTTTGCCGGCGTGAACAAGCTGCTGCTGATTTCCAGTTCACATACAGATGATGATGTCCGGCTGGTTCAACATAAGCGGGTGATTGATGCAGCCAAGGCAGCCGGAGTTGCACATATTTTATATACCAGCTTTGCTTTTCCGCAAGCAGGCCATAAGGGAACAAGCAGCGTTCATGGACAGACCGAGCAGGCGATACTCGATACGCGAATGGACTATACGATTTTACGCAACGGCCTGTATATTGATTTCGTGGGCGTACTTGGCCTGAATGAGGCGATACGCAGTGGGGTGCTGACGACGCTGCCCGGTGATTGGCAGTTCAATGCTGTAACACGCAGTGATCTGGCACGGGCAACCGCAAAAGTGCTGGCCGGAAGCGGGCATGAGCATCGGACGTACGAGCTGGCAGCGCCGCAGACATGGACGTTCACCGAACTTGCAGAAGTGCTTACAGAGCTTGCCGGCAAGCCGGTGGTCCATACCTCTGATGCGTCTGTGCAGCACTGGATTTATCATTTTCTGAGCAGTATTGATACTAAGTCAACCTCAAACGATCTGGAGCAATTGATGGGACAGCCCGTAACCCCGCTTAAGGAGAGCATCGCACCTTTTTTGAATCTGGAGAATGTGTGAATATTTCCCGAGTGGAGATACGTCCTGTCATCCCCGAAGTTGTCTAATTTCCTCAATATTGCTACTATGATGACAACATAGGGGATACCCGGGGAGTGAGAATTGAATGAAGAAAATATTAGTGGCCGACGATGATGTGAATATCCGTACGCTGCTGCGGCATGTGCTGACCAGGGAAGGGTATGCTGTGCTGGAGGCTGCCGACGGACGGGAGGCCATGGGACTGATGAAAGGCAGTACTGTGGATTTAGCGGTTGTTGATGTGATGATGCCGTATATAGACGGGTTGGAGCTGTGCCAGCATATCCGGGAGACTTATGATATTCCGGTCATTCTGCTTACTGCACGGCAGCAGCTCAGCGACAAGGAGCAGGGGTATTTACGCGGGACGGATGATTATGTCACCAAGCCTTTTGAACCGGAGGAACTGCTCTTCCGCATCAAAGCCTTGTTCCGCCGTTATTCTGTAGCTGCGAGTGACAAGATCCGTCTGAACTCATTAGTGATCGACCGGAAAAATTATGAGATCAGCGACGGCAACGATGTGCTTTTGCTGCCGGTGAAGGAATTTGAGCTGCTGGCCCAGCTTGCGCAGTATCCGGGACGGCTGTTCTCGCGCAGCGAGCTGATTGAGCTGGTGTGGGGAGCGGATTATGAGGGGGATGAACGGACGGTCGATGTGCACATCAAACGCCTGCGCGACCGGTTCAGCGAGTACAAAAATGATTTTTCCATCCGCACGGTCCGGGGCATCGGCTATAAAGTCGAAACGGTGAGTTCATGAAGTCACTGTATGTAAGAATGAGCGTGCTGTTCTGTTCGGTGATTGTAATCAGCAGTGTGCTGGGGTTTCTCATCTCCAACGCCTACTATCAGGCCGCAATCAAACCGAAGAACGATGCCAAGCTCACCAAAATGGCCATTGGCCTGCAGTCCTTTATTGAAGACCACCCGGATGCGGTTGAGGAGTATCTGCTGAGTACGGCATCCCTGGGCTACAAGATGTATCTCTCCAACGACCAAGGCGATGAACGGTTCTATGGCCTGCCCTTCCGCAAAAATGACCTGAAGGAAGGCGAGCTGCAAAAGGTGCTGGCCGGCAGCATCTACCATGGAGTTGCGGATTTTCCCAGCGGGATGTTCATTACCGGCTTTTTTGACAATCAGCTCACCAATACGATAGGTGTTCCTATACATATTCATGGCCAGCCCTACGCGCTGTTTATGCGTCCGGATGCCGAAGTGCAGTTTGGCGAGCTGCGGCTGTTTTTTGCTGTGCTGATTGCCGGTACGATTCTGTTCAGCCTGTGGTTTGTCCTGATCACCGTTTTTCATGTTGTGAAGCCGATTACGCGGTTGACAGAAGCCACCCAAAAGATCTCCAAGGGCAGGTACGATATCAAGCTCTACACAGCCCGGCGTGATGAAATCGGCCAGCTTGCTTCCCACTTCATGAGCATGAGCCGGGAGCTGGAGCGGACGAACCGGGCGCGGCAGGAATTTGTCGCCAACGTCTCGCATGAGATTGAATCGCCGCTGACCTCCATTCAGGGCTTCGCCCATGCGCTGAAGGACGCTACACTACCGGAACAGCAGCGGTTGGAGTACCTGTCCATCATCGATCAGGAGAGCCGGAGACTGTCGGTGCTGAGCAAGCAGCTGCTGACATTGTCTTCGCTCGATTATGACGAGAATGCGCTGGACCGCAAAAGCATTGACCTCCGGGCGCAGCTGCGCCAGGTGCTGCAGATTATGGAATGGCGGCTGACGGAGAAGGAGCTGGCGGTGCGGCTGCATGTGGCGGATATTACCCTTCAGGGGGATGCCAATCTGCTCTATCAGGTATGGATGAATCTTTTGTCCAATGCGATAAAATACACCCATACCGGCGGGACAATTGCGATCTCGGCGGAAGCCGTGAATCAGCACTGCATTGTTACGGTTACGGATAATGGCGAAGGCATTCCGGCAGATCAGCTGCCGATGATTTTTGACCGGTTCTACAAAGTGGACCGGGCGCGGACCCGCGACAGCAACAGCAGCGGCCTTGGATTATCCATTGTGCGCAAAATTATCGAGGTTCACGGCGGAACCGTCGAGGCAACGAGCACAGTGGGGGAAGGAACAACCTTTACGGTGACGCTGCCGCTTCTGTAATTTATTATTCATACTCCGTTCATTTTCACCTTCTAAACTGTGGATATACAGATTAGAAGGAGTGGTTACATGTTTTTGGCATTAAGGGAGATGAGGCACTCCAAAGCACGATACAGCCTCATTATAGTCATAATGCTCCTGGTTTCGTTTCTGGTTCTGTTCGTGACCGGACTGGCCAGAGGCCTGGCGTATGCCAATATCTCCGCGGTGGAAAATATGCCCGCAAATTATTACGCTGTACAAAAAGATGCAGATCATGCCTTCAGACGTTCCCAGCTGAGTGCAGCCGAGCTTTCTGCCGCCCGTTCCATTGCAGGGGAGCAGAATGCTGCTTCACTAGCGGTGCAGATGAGCACGATAACCGCAGATCAGGCGGATGCAAAAGCGGATGTCACTTTTTTTGCAGTTGATATGAACGGAATGCTGGCACCCAAAGTGACACAAGGAACGGGAATCACCAACGAGACTCAGGGCAGTGTTGTGGCAGATTCAAAGCTCGAAGAGTCAGGGGTGACAATCGGCAGTACGATCAAGGATCAGGCTTCGGGGTTGACCTTCAAGGTTGCAGGCTTTGTAGATGATAATTCTTACAGCCATACTCCTGTTGTCTATATCAACACATTGGACTGGAAGGCTATGAGACAAGGCTTCGGCCAGAGCGGCAAGGATGCGGAGGCTGTTCCTTATAATGTGATTGCGCTGAAGATTTCCTCTGCACAAGTATCCGATATCACGGAGAAGCTGGGGAATGTGGAGGTCATTACGCAAAAGCAGGCGATTGCCAGCATCCCCGGCTACTCCGCCGAGCAGAATTCACTGCTGATGATGATTGTGTTCCTGTTCGTCATTGCTGCATTTGTGCTTGCCGTATTCTTCTATGTCATCACGATCCAGAAGACCAGCCAGTTCGGCATCCTGAAGGCGATGGGCACCAAGATGTCGTACCTGGCCTGGAGCGTAGTCGGCCAGGTGTTGATCCTCTCGGTAGCCAGTCTTGCGGTCAGTCTGCTGCTGACCTTTGGGATGAATATGGGGCTGCCGGATTCGATGCCCTTCCAGCTTGAAGGCCAAACCATCCTGCTGACTTGTATGCTGTTCGTCGGAATGTCACTGCTGGGCTCGCTGATTTCTGTAGCCAGAGTGGCGAGAGTTGACGCTTTGGAAGCGATCGGGAGGGCTGGAGCATGAGTACTGCAAAGTTAATGATGAAGCAAGTGACACAAACCTACGGCGACGGCGACGGAGCCATGACCGTACTGAATCAGCTTGACCTTACGGTGAACGAAGGGGAGTTTGTCGCTGTACTGGGGCCATCCGGCTCCGGCAAAAGCACCTTCCTGTCCGCAGCCGGTGCGCTGCTGACCCCGACCAGCGGGGAAATCTTCATAGATGGAGAGCCGCTGAGCCATAAGGACAAGAGCGAACTGACCGAGCTGCGGCTGCGCAAGATCGGTTTCATGTTCCAGAGTGCACAGCTGCTTCCCTACCTGAAAGTGGAGGAACAGCTGCTGTACGTGGCTAAGCTGGCGAAGCTCAGTACCAAGGAAGCGAAGGAGCGGTCCTCCTATCTGCTGAAGCGGCTGGAGATTTGGGAGCGGAGGAACCATTATCCCGAAAAGCTCTCCGGCGGGCAGAAGCAGCGCGTGGCGATTGCGAGAGCGTGGATGAACAAGCCGGCAATCCTGTTCGCCGACGAGCCGACGGCCAGCCTGGATTTCAGCCGCGGCCGCGAGGTGGTGCGGATGATCGCGGACGAGGTGACAAGCGAAGGCAAAGCTGCGGTCATGGTGACCCACGATGAGCGGATGCTGGAGTGGTGCAACCGGGTGTACCATCTGCAGGATGGTGTTTTGGTTGAGCAGTAAAGGGTGACTTAGCCGGGCCTCCGATCGTTGCCTTAGGGTACTTTTATAAAAAACAGATTCTGCCTTGATAGGGGGATCTGTTTTTTTGTCTGGATTACATAAATGCATTCCTGGCATCAGCCTAATATTATAATAAATGGATGCTTATTTTTTTCATATTTACCAATAAAACTTGGCATGATATGATGGTTTTACCAAGTTTTATTGGCATGGTGTTGTCAATCCGAGCGGAGGGTTTTTTATGAAAAAAGAAGAAATATTAGAAAAAAGCAGAGAAGAGAAAAGAGACGAAGGCAAGGAATTTGTATTCAATAAAGGAAGAAAAAGCGGAGTCATCGGCATGGTAATACTGTTTGGAATTTTAGCTGTATTCAACTTGTATAATAATCGCCAGGAAACAACTTATGCATTGGTTGCCATGTTTTTTGGATATCTGGGCAGTGAAAGTTTTGGGATATATAATTTAACTAATAAAAAAATGGATTTACTCAAAACTATTATAGGATGTATTTTAAGTGTTTCCTTTTTAGTGTTGTATCTTAATGGGGTGAGAAATTAGGATGGGTGAACATTTAGTTTTAAAAAATAAACTGCGCGAAGCAAGAAGCGAACAAAATTTATCGCAGACACAATTGGCAGAAATGGTTGGCGTTTCAAGAAATACGATAAGTTCTATAGAAACAGGGCAGTTTAATCCTACAGCAAAATTGGCTTTGATTTTATGTATTGCGCTGGATAAAAAATTTGAAGAAATGTTTTATTTTTAATTAATTGGATTCAGATCAGTTAAGAAAGGCAGAAGGGCTTTCAGGGGGAGTATCTACAATTATTGGGGGCTGAAATTAGTGAATGGATTGGATAGGGATAGAACTCAAAAGACGAAGCCAGACGGCTTCGTCTTTTTCTTATTCGCAGCACATAAGGAGAAGACAGCAACAACTTCCTTGTTAAACGACAGATTTCGTTGCAACCGGGGATGCACGTAAACGCAGCACCAAGGTAAGCTTAAGTGGAAGACAAAAAAGGAGGCGGAGAACGTGGATGGGGATGTAGATGGGATCGTGGAAGGGAATGTGGTTGGGATTCCGTCCGGAACTGGGAAAGTCTGGTCACCGGCTTCGCTGGGCGGTGGCGGCTATATTACGGGATTGATTCAGCATCCCGCACAAAGTGGAGTACTGTATGCCCGCTGTGATGTGGCGGGCGTTTTCGTCAGCCTCGATGGCGGCTTCAGCTGGGAGGCGCGGAACGGCGGGCTCACCAAGGCTTACCACCACCAGGTGCAGAGCTTCGCGATTAGTCCGCACCGCCCGGAGGTGCTGTTCCGCTGCTCCGGGGAGGTGCGGAGCCGTAAATTCTACGGCTCCGTACACAAGTCAGCCGATGGCGGGCATACTTGGAGAGAGGTGTGCACGGGTATGGGCTTTTACGGCAATGGCCCGACCCGGATGTACGGGGAAGTCATCGCCGTAGACCCCTGCCACCCGGAGGTCGTAGCTGCCGGGGGTTACACCGGCGGTTTATGGATCAGCCAGGATGAAGGGGAGACCTGGAAGAGGACTCCGCTGCCGGAGGAGCGGTTCGGTTGTGTCGCTTTTCATCCGGGCATACCTGGAATGCTGTATGCCGGAACCATAAGCGATGATGATCTGAATATGGACTACGCCGAGACAGGCGAAGGAGGAGTACTGGGGCTGCTCCAGGACCTGCCCCGGGGAAAGGCAGGCAGGCTGTATGCCAGCAGCGATCACGGGGGAACCTGGATTCTGCTGCATGAAGGCCCAAGCTTTGCCGGGCTGGCCTTTGACAGCCGTGATCCGCAGCGGCTGCGGGCGGCCTGCATCTGGAACGGCATCCTCAGCAGCCCGGATGGCGGACGGACCTGGCAGAAGGACATGGCTGGACTGCCGGAAGATGGGCAAAGATACGGCACGGTTGTGCAGGACAGCCATCATCCGCAGCGGTGGTATACAGCCCCTGATGTCCGCCCGCATATGAAGGCGGTTCCCCCGATTCCCCTGTATGTATCTGGATTAGCCGGCAGCGGGAGCGGGGAATGGCAGCTCCTACGGCTGCATAACGATGACGATCTGAGCGGATTCCCGGCCTATATGGATCACTTCGGAAGCGGATCACGGGCGGCGGCAGCCGGCTGGGCGATATCCAAAATCATCGTCGACCGCTTCATAGAAGACCGGCTCTATCTGACCAACTGGTACGGCGTAGCGGTTAGTTCGGACGGCGGGAGAACCTGGTGTGCAGGGCATTTTCGGGGGCTGGAAACCACCTGCATGGAGGCTGTCGCCGCTGCTCCGCAGCAGCCGGGCAAATTTTGTGTGACGATGGCTGACCATCCGCCGAAGGTAACGGAAGATGGCGGCCGAAGCTTCTGGAATCTTCCGGGCATTCCCGGTTATTCAGGGAGTACTGCCGTTGTAATTTCCCGGTCAGATTCCCGCCGCTATCTCTACGGATTAGTTGGTCACGGGAGGACCGCCTGCATTGCTCTTCACCGTGACGGCGGGGCGAACGCATCAGCCGTACTGCCGCTGGGGACCGGATTGTTTGTGCAAGCTTTACGGGAGGACGGAGTGAAGAACGGGACCTTTTATGCTTATGTGGATGGACCGGTAGCTGCAGGAGCCGGAATCTACCGTTCCAGTGATGATGGAATGACCTGGGAGCAAACCGCTTTTCGTCCTCCGGCCTACATGGACACCCTTCCGTATCACAAGAACCGGATCGAAGCCGAATTGCTCTCCGTTGTGGTGTACCAGGTCAAAAATGCCTGCGGGGCCAATCAAATGCTGGCGGCAAGCCCGTTTCACCAAGGCAGGGTACTGGCTGGCGAATGGACTGAAGGGATTTGGGAATCACGCGATGGCGGAGACACGTGGAAGTCCATCGGTGAAGGACTGCCGTTCCAGCGCAGCGGCCCTGCTTCCGTACTGAACGCTATAGCCTATTCAACCAATCACCCCGATTGGATTTATGCAGGATTCATCTCGGAGGGCCTGTGGCGCAGCAGTGATGGCGGACGGACCTGGAGCAAGCTGTATCCGCTCATAGAAGGTGAAGTTTTCAATGTCTCCGCATTGGCCGTAGGCACGGACGATGAAGGAGAGGATCTTTTGATTCTAGCCAGTGAACCGATGGTGGTGAACGGTACAGACTCACAGGCTGTATACAGCCCGGATGGCGGCTGCAATTGGCAGGCTTGGCAGCAGTCCGGGATTGGCGCAGTGCGTTGGAAGGGTATGGCTCTTGATTGTGAGGGAAGACAGGTGCTTGGCGTGTCCTGCGGCAACGGAGCCTTTCATGTGGGCCTGGCGGACAAAATATAAAATGGCACAAAAGTCGGACATCGTTGCTGCAGCATAGTTTTCGTTGCTGCTGTACCTTGTTGGATTTTGCGGTAAACGCTTACATTGAAGGTGCCGGACGACGTTATTGTCGTAATTCCACCGGCGAATGTGAGTGGGAGGCCTGATTGAAATGGTACCGCGTATGTGGAGAAAATGGTTCCATGGTTGGCTGGCTGCAGTTGTACTGTCTGCTGTATTCATTGTCCAGCCGGCACCAATGCAGGCGGCTGGCGAAAATCTGCTGGGCAATCCAGGTTTCGAGGCTGGAGATGCTGCGTGGGAAAAGTGGGGAAGTCCGGTGGTAACAACCGCCGAGAAGCATGGGGGTGAAAAAAGTCTTCAGGTCAAACGGAACACCGGGGGAGCTTCGGCTTCTGTGGCAGTGAAGGAAGGAAAGACGTATCGGGTCGGTTTATGGGTTAAATTTGCCGCTGCAGGAGTCACGAATGCAACGATTGACATGGACGCGTTCGGAGCGCAGCAGACCAAGGAGCAGCTCCATTTTTCGGGCTCTACAGATTGGGAGTACCGTCAGCTGTTGTATACGCCAGGCCCCGGTGTACAGCATATCCGTTTGTCATTCTGGAACGGCACCGGTAAGGATTATTACATCGATGATGCCGTTATCCGGGAAAACGTGGATATTGAAAGGCCGACGACTCCTGGTGTCTGGCAGGCCCGGCATGATCCCGGAGCACTGAAGCTGACCTGGGCCGGCTCCACAGATGATATGGGCGTAGAGTCCTACCAGCTTGCTTACAAAAGAACAGATGCTGCGGACTGGAACACAGTGGCTGTGCCCCATCAGGAATCAGTCACGGAGTACACGTATACGCTGGATAACCTTGATCCTTTTTCGGTGTATGCGATTATGCTGCGGGCCAAGGATGCCGCAGGCAATACCTCTGATGCCGTAATGGGCCTCGAAGCTACCCCCGGACCCAATCTGGTGATCAACGGAGGTTTGGAGACTGGAATAACAGTACCGTGGAAAAAAACAGGGACGGTTAAAACCACGACCTATGATCCGCATTCTGGACAATATGCTTTGCAGCTGTTCCATAACTCTACAGCCAGAACGTTAAAAGTACCGGCTGACAGCAGCACTTCCTATCTCGTATCGTATTGGAGCAAATTTAATGCCGTCACACCTGGAACCTTTTCGGTTACTCTTGATGTTTATCAAGGTCCAGCTGTTATCCGTTATCCGTTTTATACGAACGCCACGGCCGCATGGTCCCGTTCGGAACAGATCATTCAGACAGGAAATGGGTTCGCCTGCCTGCAGCTGCGGGCCGGCAATTACAGCGGTGGAGATATGTTCCTTGACCAGGTGTTTGCAGGTAAAATGCCGGATATTCCCACTGACCTTAATCCCGGCGCACCTGCAGATTTCATAGCAGGAACCGTAGACGGGGTATCCGCAGAGCTGCAATGGGCTGCCTCCAGAGGCCCCTTTGGTGTGAGGGAATATAAGCTGCTGTACAAAAAAGCCGAAGACACCGAATGGGCCAGCCTGACGATACCTTATGTCCCTGGCCAATCCCAGTATGTCTACAAGCTGGAAGGCTTGTCACCTGGAAGCTTGTATGACATTGAGGTGAAGGCGGTCAGTGAAGGGACAGCCATCTCAGCCGCAAGCGCGCTTCAGGTGACCACCGCCACGATGGCACCGGTCAACCCGGACGCTTCCGTTGAAGCGGCAGCACTGCTCGACCGGCTCTATGCAGCAACAGGAAACAGTATTTACACGGGCCAGCATAATTATTACGAAGAGCCCGCGAAATGGTACGATAAGGCAGCTGAGCTGACCGGATATTATCCGGCATTATGGGGCTCGGATTTCGCATATTATATTGGCGAAGACATGGGCGAGCTGCGCCAATCTATGATTGATGAAGCGATTCTTCAAGGCCAGGCGGGAACCATGGTCACTCTGACGTATCATCAGACCCGGCCCATGGACCCGGCAACCTCCGGCTGGGAGAGCGTTACAGGGGATGTAACGGAAGCCCAGATGACAGACATCGTCACGCCGGGCACCGAGCTGTACAATCAGTGGGCTGCCCAGGTGGATGAGGTCGCGGGATATCTGGAGCAGCTGCAGGATAAAGGCATTCCGGTATTATGGCGGCCCTATCATGAGATGAATGCTGAATTTTTCTGGTGGGGGGCAAGACCGGAGCTGTTCAAGCAGCTGTGGCACAATATGTATGACCGCTTAACCAATCTGCATGGCCTGAATAATCTCCTCTGGGTATGGAATCCGAATGCGGAGAGCTCCTGGGCATATGATTCAGCCCCTTATTATCCCGGCCATGATGTCGTGGATGTGCTGGCTATGGATATTTATAACAATGATTACCGTGACACCTATTACAACAAGCTGGTGCAGCTCAGCGGAGGACGGCCGATTGCCATCGGAGAAAATGGCGAGCTGCCGGATATGCAGATGCTGCGGGAGAAGCAGCCGAAGTATGTGTATTTCATGACCTGGTCCGACTATTTGACGGATAAAAATTCAATCAGCGCTATTCAGGCGCTCTACAGCGACCCGCGCGCGCTGAACAACGGGGAAACCGGCAATGGACCGTATGTTCCGCCTCCGGTGGACAGCTATCTGATCGACGATTTCGAGTCGTATGGCGGCTCGAATGGCAGCCTGCGCTCCAAATGGCAGCGCAATATCTCCGGCAATGCTGCGACGGTAACGCTGGATACGTATGGGCTGAACAGCGGAACCTACGGACTGAAGCTGGATTACACCATTGGTAATCCCGGTTATGCCGGAGTCTACCGGAGCATGGGCAAGGAATGGCCGGGCATGCAGGCCATCACCTTCTGGCTGCAGCCTGACGGCTCGAACCGCCAGCTGGCAGTCCAGTTCCATGAGACGAATGGCGAGGTCTGGGAAGCCGGGATCAAAATTGAAGGGACCGCTGCGCGGCTGGTGACCCTTCCTTTTACTGACTTCGTTAGACCTGGATGGTCTACCGGCGGCAACGGTGTTATTGATTTGGGCTCCATTAAGGAGTTTGCCTTCTATGTGGCCCAGGGCAGCGGTACCCAGGGCAGCGGAACTCTATATATTGATGATGTGCAGGCTGTGAAGCTCCCCACGGAAGAGTAGACTGTGACCCTAGCGGGCAGCTTCACTCCGTTGATTACAGGGCGCTCAACTCTTCATTGCTGGAGCACACTTTTCGTTGACCACGGTGCTGGAGGCTCCTTCCTGAACTGAATAAGATTAAAGTGTAGAGCAAGCAGATACAGGAAGGATGACAAACGTGGAAATCGAACGAAAGGTCATTACCAGGCCAAAAGGAAAGCCGTTCTCATGGTGGTCCAGGTGGATCAGGCAATGGGATATTCAGCTGATGGTCGTACCCGCCATGCTGTTTATCTTCGTGTTCAGCTATCTGCCGATGTATGGGGTGCTGATGGCGTTCCAGGATTATCAGCTGTTCGGCGGTTTTTTTCACAGTCCCTGGGTCGGGTTCAAGCATTTTGAGGCGTTCTTCAACTCCCCTGACTTCTGGAATGTTATGCGCAACACGATTGTAATCAGCCTGCTGAAGCTGTGCATCGGGTTTCCGGCACCTATCCTGCTGGCCCTGATGCTGAACGAGGTCCGGCTGATGCTGTTCAAGCGGATCATCCAGACCGTCAGCTACCTGCCGCATTTTCTGTCCTGGGTCATCGTCGGCGGGTTCGTGGGCTCCATGCTTTCGACTGATAATGGAAGCGTTAACATGCTGCTGATGAGCCTGCATCTGACATCAGAGCCGATCAGCTTCCTGTCGGTGCCGGAATACTTCTGGGGGATTCTTGTCGGAACGGGCATCTGGAAGGAGATGGGGTTCGCAGCCATTGTCTATCTTGCGGCAATTGCCGGGATTGACCCGCATCTCTATGAAGCCGCTTCCATTGACGGGGCTGGGCGGTTCAAGCAAATTCAGCTGATCACGCTGCCCTGCATCCGGCCGGTCATTATTATCTTCCTGATCCTGGCGGTAGGCAATATTCTGAACGCCGGGTTTGAGGATATCCTGATCCTGGCTACCAACCCAATCCTGCGCGATGTATCCGATGTCATCGATACTTATGTCTACCGGATGGGGATTCTGAACAATCGCTTCTCCTATGCGGCGGCTGCGGGACTGTTCAAGGCGGTTGTAAGTATCGGGCTGCTGGCGCTTGCTAATAAGGCAGCAAGAAAAATGGGCTCAAGCCTATGGTAAACACGAATGCCGAACGTGAAACTGGCAAAAGAAAGCGGGGAGCAGGCTATGATGAAGCTATCGGCGGGAGATAAGGTTCTGCAAGTTATGATATATACTGTGCTGCTGCTGCTGGGCTTCATCACCCTGTACCCCTTTTGGAATTCACTGGTGATTTCCTTCAACGTGGGCTCGGATACAGCGCTTGGCGGCATCACGTTCTGGCCGCGCAGCCCGACACTGGATAACTACGAGGTGGTGTTTCGGGACAGCCGTATCGGCCATGCATTTCTGATCTCCATCCTGCGCACTATCGTAGGTACAACACTATCGGTCCTGTTTACGGCTATTCTGGCCTATGGCCTTTCCAGGCATGAACTGATGGGACGCAAAATATATATGGTATTCTGCATCATTACCATGTATTTCAGCGGCGGACTGATTCCCACCTTCCTGCTGCTGCGCGGGTTTGGCATGATGGATACCTTCTGGGTCCTGGTCATTCCCGGGATGATCAGTGTATACAACATGATTATTTTCCGGACTTTCTTTTTGGGGCTGCCGGCGGGACTTGTAGAGTCGGCGCGGATTGACGGCTGCAATCATATCGGAGTGCTGACCCGTATTATTTTGCCCATCTCCGGTCCTGTCGTGGCTACCCTGTCATTGTTTACGGCCGTATACCACTGGAATGACTGGTTCTCGGCCAGCATCTATATCAATGATACCCGGCTGATTCCGATTCAGACCCTGCTCAAGCAGATTCTGAATTCCAATATCGTGACGGATCAGCTTCAGAAGGCCATTGGCAGCAGTGCGGCAGCTCAGGACCGGCTCGCGCTCGTGCAGTCGGTAACCAGCAAATCGCTGATCATGGCAACCACTATGGTGGCTACACTGCCGATCATTACGGTCTACCCGTTCCTGCAGAAGTATTTCGTAAAAGGCGTGCTGATCGGGTCGCTTAAGGAGTAGAGAAATCATGCAAGCGCTAGTGGGAGCGCAATTCAGACAACCAAGTGAACGTTAGAGAGGGGTTACTCATTTGAAATCTACGAAGAAATTTCCACTGCTGAGTGTAGTATTGTGTTCGATGCTTCTGATCGCCGGTTGCGGCGGGGGGAACAATAGTGCGGCTCCATCCGCCAAACCTTCTAAGGAACCTGCGGCAACGCAGACTGCAGCGGCAAGTGCAAGTCCTGAAGCTTCATCCCCAGCTGCCCAAAGCACGGTGAAGCCGGTTTCCTTCACGTATTACAGCAATTATGACTGGGATACCACAGAGGAATGGGGCAGAGACTCCACAACCAAGTGGATTGCCGACACCTTGAAGGTGAAGATGACACCGGTTCAGTCCAGCGGCGCGGCTGAGACCAAGTTCAGCACAATGATCGCTTCGGGAAGTCTGCCGGATGTCATCATGATGGACCGGGGAGCCAATGTGGAACGGCTGCGTCAGCCCGGACTGCTGGTGCCCCTGGACGATTATCTGGACCGCTACCCCAATCTCAAAAAAAATGCCGGTGAAGCCACGCTGAACATGCTGCGCTCGGAAGACGGCAAGCTGTACCAGTTCCCTAACTGGTATACTTCAAGCCCGAACGGCAACGGCGGCTGGATTATTAACCGGAAAATATATAAAGAACTCGGTTCGCCGAAGCTGGAAACCTACGATGACCTGTATGCCTACCTGAAGCTGGTGAAGGAGAAACATCCTGATGTGGTGCCTCTTGAAGTAGGGGCTAAAGGCCGGGGGCTTGAAACGATGTACGGCGGTTTTGCTGAAAATAAACCCTACCTGCCCAAAGCCAATCCGGTAGGAAATACGCTGCAATCTATTTTTGAGGATCAGGTGTTCATCGAGAATATGCAGTATGCCAGCAAGCTGTTCCGGGAAAAGCTCATTACCCAGGATCTGTTCACCCAGACCGGGGACCAGATCTCCGAAAAGCTCAAAACAGGCCGCGTAGCAGTCTACGTGGACGGCGATGTGGTGAATCCGGGACGCGGTGCTGACACTACCTTGCGCACTGCTGATCCCGATGCCGGTTATGATATCATTTGGCCGATTCACAAAGCCGGTCTGGACGCAACCAAAATTACACCGAACAACTACAATTCGCTGGGCTGGAACGTGCTGGTCATCACGAAAAATGCCAAAGACCCGGAAGCTATCTTCTCCTACCTTGACTGGGTGACAAGCGAAGAGGGACAGCGTATCCTGAACTTTGGCCGGCAAGGCCTTTACTGGGATGAGTTCGATGCGGACGGTGTGCCTATTCTGAATGAAGCAGGCCTGAATACCCCGCAGGGCGACAAGGATAAGGAAAGAATCGGCCGCTTTAACTGGGTCGGCAACACTACCTTTATTGATCAGACCAAAGCGAAGATGGATGCACAGCTTCCGGCCGATAAGCAGAACTGGACTACGCTGGCACAGCAGAAGGTGACCTGGAAGACCTCGAAGAACTTTACCGAATTCGTGAATCTTGATCCGCTGCCGGACTCGGAGGAAGGCACCATTGCTACTGCGGTGAACGATATTTTTCAGGAAGCCTTTGCCAAGGCACTGTATGCCAAGAGTGATGATGAGGTGCTGAGTATCTTGAACAAAGCGAATGAGGACGCGAAAAAAGCAGGTTATGAGAAGCTGCTGAAATACCAGACTGAGAAATGGCAGGATAATCTGAGCAAGATGAAATAGTGCTAGAGCCGTCATGATCCGTGGGGTATACTGAAGCCAAGTGTACCCCTTTTACTATTTTATGTAATTCAATAATCTGAATTAACGGGGGCGGAATGATATCGGATGCGGGGAGGATGGGATGTACAAGGTACTGCTGGTTGACGATGAGCTGTTGGATCTGGAGGGGCTGCAGCGTTTCATGAACTGGGAAGGTCTTGGTATGGAGGTGTGCGCCGCCGCAAGCAGCGGGTTTGAAGCCCTGGAGGTGCTGGAATCGCAGGCCGTGGATATTATGGTCACCGACATCAGGATGCCGATCATGTCAGGGATGGAGCTTGCGCGCAGAGCCCTTGAGCTGAACCCGAAGCTGAAGATTATTTTCGTCAGCGGGTATGAGGATTTCCAGTATGCCAAACAGGCCATTTCCATGAGCGCGTCGGGATATGTTCTGAAGCCTGTGGACGATGCTGATATGCGCAGGTCGCTGGAAGAGGTCCGGGAGACGCTGGACCGGGAACAGGAGCATTCACATTTGGAGCGATATTTCTCCGAATCAGAGCCGCTTCTGCGCAGAGAGCTGTTCATGCAGCTGCTGGACGGGAACCCGGATGAAGACAAGATGCTGCCGCTGCTTCAGCGGGTAGGGATTTATTGGAGCGATACCAGACTGTACACGGCCCTGCTGGAGCCGGATGATATGTCCTGGAAGCTGAACGGCTACAGTGACGGAGCCAAAGCCGAAATCGAGAACATGCTGGAGGCGGCGATTGAGCGGTATTGTGCAGAGGAACAGATTCAAGCCTGCAGAACAGAACGGTTTCATTACGCGTTAATTCTGGAGGAAAGTGTAGACCGCGCAAGACTGCGCAGGCTGATTCAGCAGGCGGTGGCGGGAACACCGCTTACAGTTACCATTGGTGTAGGCCCTGTCGTGAGTCATTTACGGGAGCTGCGGAATTCCTTCCGGCAGGCCAGAAATGCGCTCAGACTGAAGCTGTTCCTGGGCAAAGGCAAGCTGATTCTCCATTCCGATGCCAGAGGGCCGATATCCGCCTCCGTCAAGGATCTGGACAGTATTCTGCAGTCCTTATTTGCGGCGATGTCCTCTTACCGGCTGATCGATGTGGACGACTGCAATGAGGAGCTATTCGTCTGGGTGGTCAATATGGAAACCAAGCTGGAGATCTACCAGCTGTTCCTGCACATTATCTCCAAGCTGGATGCTTACCTGCATACGATCAATGAGGACTTTTATGAGCTGCTGGGGCTGGAACGGAAGCATCTCAATATTCTATATGACCTGGAAACCATAGATGATATGAAATCCTGGCTCCGCCGCCGGATGTTCGAGCTGTCCGAACGGCTCCAGCGCAAGCGGCAAGGAAAAAAACGCAAGCTCGTAGAGGAAATTCAGGCATATATTGAAGAGCATCTGGAGCATAATGTCATGCTGCGGGATGCAGCCAACCACTTTTCCTTTTCCCCGAATCACCTGGGCCAGATCTTCTATGAGGAGACCGGAGTGTACTTCTCCGACTATGTGGGACTAAGGCGGCTGGAACGGGTGAAGGTGCTGCTTGGCGATCCAAAGCTGAAGGTATATGAAGCCGCGAACCGGGTCGGTTATAAGAATCTCTCCCATTTCAGCAAGCAGTTCAAGGAATTTTACGGGGTCAGCCCTGGCGACTACAGGAGACATTTGTGATATGCGGCGCAAGGTGAACATTCCTTTTGGATATAAGCTTATTCTGCCTTATGTGCTGTGCCTGCTGATGGCCGTGCTCACGGTTGGCCTGTTCGCCTATGCGCATTCCGTAAATTCCCTCCGGGAAAAGACGCGGGAGAACCTGCAAGGGACGCTCAGGCAAATGCGCGACAATATCCGTTACCGCACGGATGATATTGAACGGATTACGAACAGCCTCTACTACAATTACAGTTTTCAGAATGCTCTGCGCCGCTACGATCAGGGCTGGTACAGCTATGAAACCATGACCAAAACGCTCATGCCTGCGCTTGAAAATCTGCTCAATTATACAGCCAGCAACATTGGTCTGTCGCTATATCTCCAGAACGAATCACTGCCCGAAATATTCTATAAGGACGGGGAACAGAATCCGCTGCTCTCCACCAAGCGTTACGAGATCTACCATCTGACGCGGATACAAGATGCGGACTGGTACCGACTGCTGCAATTCTCGGGCACCCTGCCGGGACTGAGCCGCTGGCAGCAGATTCTGCGCGATAAGAAGGACGGTAATATCTCACTGCTGCAGCGTCTGGATGATGTGCAGCGGGGGAAGGAGATCGGTCTGGTCCGGGTGAGCGTGCAAATCCGCGATCTGCTCGATTCCGTAGATTACCGCAAGATCGGGGAGTACAGCACGCTCGTCGTTCTTGACGCAAGCGGTAGGACTGTACTGCAATCTTCGCCGGAAGGCGCAGAAGGGGAGAATCCTCAGACAATGCCGGGAAGGCTTGTGCTTAGCGAACCGCTGCACGGGCTGGGGTGGCAGCTGCAAGCCTATATTCCGGACAGCCTGTTCGACCAGAGCGCGGGCGAGGTGCGCCGGATGACCTTGCTGGTCAGCCTGATCAGTGCAGTAGTATTGGCCGTTTTAGGCATTTGGGTGTCCGGTTATTTCTCACGGCGGATTCAGAAGATCGTGGGGTCGCTGAATGCTTTTCACGATGGGGATTTCCACAAAAGAATCCGTTTCAAAGGCAATGATGAGCTGGCGCAGATTGCCATCGCCTTCAACCGGATGGGCAGCAATATGGAGGAGCTGATTCATAAAAATTATGTGGCCGATCTTCAGAAAAAGGAAGCGGAGCTTGAATCCCTGCAGGCCCAGATCAACCCCCATTTTCTCTACAATACCCTTTCCTCCATAAATCGTCTGGCCCAATTCGGCGATATCGACAAGCTGCATGTTATGGTGCAGGAGCTGGCGAAATTCTACAGGCTTTCCCTGAACCGTGGTGAAATTCTGACTACAGTAGGCAAAGAAATCGAACATGCCAAAGCGTATGTCGCGATCCAGTGCATCAAATACGGTGAACGGCTTAGCGTATATTATGACGTTGACCCTGAGGTCCTTGAGTATACAACGGTCAAGCTGATTCTGCAGCCGCTGATCGAAAATGCGCTGGAGCATGCCTGGTTCGGGGCCACACTAGGCATCCGGCTTGTCGTGGAGAAGCGGGAAGCGGAGATTGTGTTCAAGGTAATCGATAATGGTGTCGGCATGAATACCGATACCATCCGCCAGATACTGGCGCCGGAAGGACCACGGATCGGCTATGGCATCCGCAACGTCGATTCCCGGATCAAGCTGCATCACGGCAGCGGGTACGGAGTAACAATCGCCAGCCGTTCCGGCATCGGAGCCTGCATTCTGATTACCATTCCCTGCCGGATGTAGCACTGGCGCATACAGGCAATATAACCGGCAAGCAGCAACAGCTTGGCAAGGATCGTTGGAACTGATGCTATCTTAAATTTCTCATAAGGAGTTCAGATGCTATTGAAAACGACGATTACCGCTGGCTGTGTAATCAGACTGGACGGCCAGACCGGCAGCTATCAAGCTTCGCTCACTTCCATGAAGGATTGCGCAGAGGAGGGTGTGTATTATGTCCGCCTCCTATTGACTGCTCCGGCTCCGGTAGTGCCTCCAGAGCTTTCACTGAAATGGAGTGTTCCGGCAGTCGATGTGCAGGGACTGTGGCATCCGTCGGTAGAACGCAGCCGGGGGCTGGTTCCCGACTGGTGGCAGGGCTTCTCCTCCCGGGCAACTTCCTCGGCCCCGGTCATCAGCCTGTATGGGAACCGGGGGAACAATGTTTTTACTTTTGCCTGCTCCGATGTCCTGCATCCCGTGGAGCTTCATGCGGGTCTGCATGAGGAAACCTCATGCTTTCATTGCTCCGTGACAGTGTGTGCGGAGCCCGGACCGCCAGTGGCTCATTTAGAGGTTGTTCTGCGGCTGGATACCCGCAGCCATCCCTATTATGAAGCGCTCCGGGGAGTAGGGGAATGGTGGGCAGGACTTCCCGGCTGTGAGCCGTCCCCTGTTCCGGAAGCCGCCAGAGAGCCGATGTACTCAACCTGGTACAGCTTCCACCAGCAGCTGGAGCCTGAAGCAGTGGAAGCCGAATGCTGCTTGGCGGCAGCAATGGGCTGCAAGACAGTCATTGTGGATGACGGGTGGCAGACCTCTGACGAGGCCCGGGGTTACGCCTATTGCGGGGACTGGAGGGTGAGTGTGGATAAAATTCCTGATCTGAAGGCCCATGTTGCCGGTATTCATGATCTGGGAATGAAATTCATGCTGTGGTACGCGGTTCCGTTCATCGGCAAGCACAGTGAGGCCTGGGATAGATTCAAGGATAAGCTGCTGTATGTGAATGAGGCTATGGGTGCAGGGGTTGCAGACCCCCGTTACCCGGAAGTACGGGAGTATCTGACCGGCATCTACGAGCAGGCTGTCCGGGACTGGGACCTTGACGGCTTCAAGCTGGATTTCGTTGACAGCTTTTATGCGGCCAAGGATTCGCCTCCCGGGAAGGGAGCCGGACAAGACACCATATCCGTGCCGGAAGCGGTAGATAAGCTGCTGAGCGGCATCATATCCCGTTTGCGCCGGCTGAAGCCGGACATCCTGATCGAATTCCGCCAGAATTACATTGGCCCGCTGATGCGCAAATACGGGAATATGTTCCGGGCGGGTGACTGCCCGAACGATGCGCTGCAGAACCGGATGAAGACGATAGATATCCGGCTGATCTGCGGCTCGACTCCAGCTCATGCCGATATGCTGATGTGGAACCCCCGGGAGACTCCTGCCGCTGCCGCATTGCAGTTTATTAATGTGTTGTTCTCCGTTCCGCAGATTTCGGTCCGCCTGGACCGGCTGCCGCAGGAGCATGCGGCTTTGCTGTTTTTTTGGCTCTCCTTCTGGCGTGAGCACCGGGAGGTGCTGCTGGAGGGCCGCCTTGAACCGCTGCATCCTGAGCTGCTGTATCCGCTGGTCATTGCCCGTACAGCGCAGCAATGGGTCATAGCTGCCTATCAGGATACGGTAATCCCGTTACCCGGCGATTTGCCGGACCGGGTGCAAGTGGTCAACGGGACGCTGCTCACCCGCCTGGTGCTGGAGCTGGACCGTGTCTCCGGTCCACTGGACATCACAGTGCGTGACTGCCAGGGAACAGTGACGGCAGAATACACTTTGAACTGGAACAGCGGAGTGTATTCGCTTGAGGTTCCTGCAGCGGGTGTGATTACGCTGCAGCGTGTGCGTGGGGACAGGGCATGAGTATAGCCCATTCTGAACTCAACTGAAACGCAACTGAAACGCAACTCATACCCAACTCAAACCCGACTTACACAAACCTATCTCAAAATAGCTATAGGTAAGTGGGGAGATGAGTGAACAGGCGAACAACTAGAGTTGTTGAAGTGCTGCAGGCAGTATCAAGAAATTGGTGTAAGAAGCGCAGATACTTTCTCGGGTTGCGTTTAGTGAGTTAAGCTGATAGTGAGTTAAGCGGAAGTGAGTTAAAGTAAGTAGTGAGTTAAAGTAGATAGTAAGTTAAAGTAGATAGTAAGTTAAAGTAGATAGTGAGTTAGCGAGTTATTAGTGAGTGAGTGGAAAAGAAGCATTAATTTGCTTGAGTACCCTGCGCTCCAAAGTTTAGGTGGAAAAAGGATAACTAATTTGCTTGAGCATCCTACGATCCACATGCTAAGTGGAAAAAGGATAACTAATTCGGCTCATTTCGCGTCAGGTATGGTAATATCACATGATTAAGTTTCCTTTTTCCACCTAAACTTCACAATTCCGGATTTTGGGAAGAAATAGGTTCCCTTTTTCCACTTACTTGTCAGAAACAGAAACAGGCGGCCTTGGAAACAACGGCGAAAATGCCGTTGTTGAAGCGCCGCAGGCCGGGGTGCCTGGAAACAACGGCAAAAATGCCGTTGCTGAACCGCCGCAGGCCGGGGTGCCTGGAAACAACGGCGAAAATGCCGTTGTTGAAGCGCCGCAGGCCGGTTGCCCGAAAACATCAGCAAAAACACCGTTGTTGAAGCGCCGCAGGCAGCCGCTCCCATTATGTTACTTTTCAGGCGCAGCAAGCACCTTTTTTATGAACATCTGCACAGCCATACCTTCCGGATTGTCTGTATGCCGGATGATCAGAAATTCCCGTTCAAGCAGCCTCTGCCGAAGCCGCAGCTCGCTGATTTCACCGCCCGCCAGTTCTTTGCGCACGATCCACCGGGACAGCATCCCGAGCCCCAGCCCGGCAGCAACAGCCTCCTTTACCCCTTGGCTGCTGTTGAATACATAGGATCGTTTCACGTGTACTCCCGATTCCTGAAGAAAGTGATCGCTATAAGCACGGGTACCCGAGCCATGCTCGCGCAGCACCCAAGTCTGATCCTGCAGCATATCCTGCTCTACGGCCAAGCTGTCAGCGAGCGGATGGCCCGCCGGGGCGATGACGATCATCTCGTCTTTCATATACGGAATGATCGTAAGCTCGGGGTCAGCAGTTTCTCCTTCAATAAAGCCGACATCGAGCTGATTTGCTCTTACAGCGGCAATAATCTCTTCTGTGTTGCCGATGGTCACCTGGAGGCTGACAAGCGGATACTGTCTGGCAAATTCGGCTAACCTCGCAGGCAAAATATATTCTCCAATCGTAAAGCTTGCCCCGATCTGAAGATTTCCCGTTACTTCATCCCGCAGCAGACGAATTTCACGGCCCGCGTCGTCGTACAGGGAGAGAATCTGCTTGGCGTATTTGTATAATATAGTTCCGGCTTCCGTCATACGGACCTGCTTCGGCGAGCGGTGCAGCAGTCTGGTTCCAAGCTCATTCTCCAGGTTGCGGATATGGAGACTCACGCCGGGCTGCGACAGATTCAGCAGCTCACCCGCCTTGGAGAAATGGCTCTGCTCCACCACAGTAACATACACTTTAAGTGCATCGACAATCATAATAATCCCTCATTTTAAAATGAATACATAGCCGTTATAACTATACTATAGGCCATTTTACCATATCTATTTGCCTTAATCATAATAAAAACTAATGATTAAAATAGCAAAGCTGTATTTCACTTTCATGTGCAAGGCTCTTATAGTGGAGCTGTAGAACATTGCTGCCATACGCGGCGGACGGAGAGTGAAGCAGATGAATCATACGCATAAGCTGTACCGCATTACTTATTGGCACCCGGGTTTTATCCAGGGAATCGGAATCACGTTTTTGCTCGCTGTGGCGGCCAAGTATCTGGCCTTGCTGCCACTGCTGAATATAATGGGGCAGCTCGTATTGGCAATCCTGCTGGGAATCGCGCTTAGGGGCGTTGCAGGTGTCCCGCAGAAAGCCGTGACCGGTATTCAGTTTTCCAGCAAAAAACTGCTTCGGGCGGGGATCATCCTGCTGGGAATGAGACTTAATTTTGCCGATATCCTGGCTGCCGGACCGAAGGTATTCGCCATTGCTGTAATCAATATCGCAATTACTTTGTTTACTGTATATGGATTTGCCAAGTGGTTCGGAATCGACAGAAGGTTAGGGTTGCTGACGGCCTGCGGCACGGCCATTTGCGGGGCGGCGGCAGTCGCGGCGATTGCCCCCCAGATCCAAGCATCTGAACATGAGACAGCTGTAGGAGCGGCGACGGTGGCTATTCTGGGGACGATTTTTACACTGGCTTATTCGCTGTTGTATCCATTCCTGGGATTGAGCCCGTCAGGCTACGGAATCTTTGCCGGGGGCACACTTCATGAGGTGGCCCACGTCATTGCTGCGGCTGCTCCGGCGGGCAAGGAGGCTGCCGATCTGGCAGTCATAGTGAAGCTTACCCGTGTGGCCATGCTTATCCCTGTCGCAGTCGTCATCGGGTGCCGGGAAAGTTACAGACAACGCAAGCAGGCGAGTGCGGAGGAAACTTCAAAGGAACAACAATTCCAAGAGAAACGAAAAACTATTGAATGGAAAAGACTGCCGATTCCCTGGTTTATCCTCGGTTTTCTATTGATGAGCGGCGTCAATACTTTAGGCATTATTCCGGTGAAGCTCGCAAGCGGGCTTATTGCCCTGGCCTACCTTTTGCTGGCGATGGCTATGGTTGGAATGGGTCTGGGCGTGGATTTGAAAACCTTTGGCCGGATGGGGAAAAAGCCATTTCTGGCCGGACTTGCCGGTTCGGTTCTGCTGTCTGCGCTCGGTTATGTGCTGGTGTTTGCTTTTGGATTGGCTTAGAAGAGGAGGGGCAGGCCATACAGCTAAAAGACGTCCCCGGATAAGAACAAGGGACGCCTGCATTTAGAAGAATACGTAAAACAACCTGCTATTGGACCTGCTTAGGCACAGTTGTGATCATCCAGAGGATGCCGAATTTATCCTGAACATGTCCGTACAATGCACCCCAGAAGGCGGGGGCGATTGCTTCCTTGACCACTCCGTCTTCCGCGAGCTTCTCAAAAGCTTCACGGGCTTCCGCTTCATCCGCGAATTCCAAATTTAAATTAACCGAGTTGCCATAGCTAACCGGCTCGAAAATAGAATCAGACATCATGAAGTGCACTCCGGCGGCGTTAAAGCTGAGATTGATCACCTTGTCCTTCAAATCCTCACGCGCATCCGGCAATTCCCCGTGTGTGGTGATGGAATTCATTTTGCCGCCAAGCGCCTGAATATAGAACCCGGCTTGGGCTTTGGCGTCCTCCGACATCAGGTAAGCTGTAAAGTTGGCCATGTAAACAACATCCTCTCTTTTTTGTGATGTTATAATCCGTCCGACCTGTCCATTGTAGCAAAACCCCTCAGCCAGATTTCTTATGGATTGCTGTATCTTTCTTCAGAATAAATTCAGAATTCCCCAAACTTTTTCTAAAGGTTGTTCAGTTAAGATTGGAACCATCAGAGTAAGGGGGTTCAAAGATATAATGATGAAAATGAGCGATTGGGTTGAAGAGAGGGCGGTATTTCTATATAAATTTTTGCGGTTTCCGCGGCAGGTTGGCAGTTTTGCACCAAGCTCTGCAGAATTGGCAGCGGTGATGACGAAGCAGGTTCCATGGCATCAGGTTCAAGCTATAGCCGAACTTGGCGCAGGTACAGGTGCAATTACAAGGCATATTCAAAGGTCGGCCACCGCAGATACAAAGGTCATGTTGTTTGAAAAAGACCCGTTTCTGCGGAAAAGGCTGCGGGCAGCCTATCCGGGCTACGCTTGTCACGCTGACTGCCTCAGGCTGGAGCTTGCCCTCCATAATGATAACTGCGGGCCGCTGGATTGCATCCTGAGCGGACTTCCTTTTTTCAATTTCCCGCAAAGCGTCAGAGATCTGCTCATGGGGCAAATCGTAAGCTCTTTGAAGGAAGAGGGCTTGTTTATTGCCTTTCAATACAGCAAGCAGATGAAAAAGCAATTGGAACAGCATTTTGTAATTGAGCAGATCTGTTTTGTTCCCCGGAATCTTCCTCCAGCCTTCGTATATGTATGCCGAAAGAAAAGAACGGGCCTAGATGCATAATTATTAACAGGGGCCTCGCTACACCCCCGAGTATGCCAAGAAACCGCCGTCTACCGGAACCGTAATCCCTGTCACAAAACCGGACATACCTTCGTCCGCGAGCCAAAGCAGGGTACCCAGCAGCTCTTCCGGCTTGCCGAAGCGGCGCATAGGGGTCTGGGAGATGATCTTGTGCGAACGTTCGGATAGTTCTCCATCTTCCCGGAGCAGCAGCCTCTCATTCTGCTTCGTGAGGAAAAAGCCCGGTGCAATGGCATTGACCCGGATGCCGGCTTCGGCCAGATGGACGGCCAGCCACTGCGTGAAGTTGTTGACACCCGCCTTCGCAGCGCTGTAGGCAGGGACCTTGGTCATCGGCGCGGCGGCGCTCATGGAAGAGATGTTAATAACCGAAGCTCCCGGGCGTCCGAGCATTTGCTTGGCAAAAATCTGTGTGGGAATGAGCGTACCAATCAGATTGAGGTCCATGACCTGACGGAAGCCGGTGGCAGAAAGATCGAAAAAGGAGGTGATTTCCGGGTTCTCGAGATCGCCTTCCGTAAAGATCTCTTTGGTTGTGACCGCTGACGGCTGGTTGCCCCCGGCCCCGTTGATTAACAGATCACAGGGTCCCCAATGGTTCAGGACTTCAGCGGCGGCACGGTGCACACTGCTGTCTTCTGTAACATCGCAGGCCACAGAAATGGCCTGGCCTCCGGCGGCATTGATTTCGGCAGCAAGGGAGTCCCCTTTGTCCACAGTCCGGTTCAGAATGGCGACCTTGACTCCCTGGCGTCCCAGCTCATGGGCCATAACGGCGCCTAAAACACCCGCTCCTCCGGTAATGACAGCAACTTTGCCTGCAAGTGCAGGCTGCAAGGCTAATTCGGCCATGAATTGCACTTCCTCTCTATAGGGCACTGCGCGATAGCGCTTCCCTCGATGATTTGTTAAATCTCTTCACCAACTGCGGATATTAGGTAAGTTTCCCGCTTGAGTTTATCGCGTGCTGCTCCGGTATGCCGAGGGGGAGACTCCGGTTGTTTTTTTGAAATATTTCGAGAAATGCGCCAGCTCCATCCCCACCTGCTCGGCAATATCGGAGATGCTGAAGCTGGTATAGGACAGCTGTTTTTTGGCGAGCTCCATCCGTTTGAGCTGTACATAATGCATAGGGGTTAGCCCCATGAATTTTTTGAAATACGGGATGAAATAGTTCGGATGCAGATGCACCAGCTCTGCCAGCTCCTCGACCTCAAGCGGCCGCATCAGCCGCTGGTCAATATATTCAAGCACATGGGCCAGCTTGCCCTGATCACTGGTATGGAGCAGGTCATCCATGAAATCAGAGTAGCCGCCAGCTTCCAGACACAACGCCAGAAGATTGAGCAGCGCAGCCTGAAGACGGATCTTGGACAGGAAGCTGTCGTCCTGAAAAAGTCTGATCATCTCGGTAAAAACCGCCCGGACTGCATCCGGGTCAGCCGCATCGCTGATATACAGCTTGTTCGCGGAATGAAACAGCGGCCATTCGCCAATATGGGCATCGAAATGGCAAAAGTAGCGGGCATAAGGATTATTGGGCGATGTTTCCGTTGTCTGTGTGGAGCCGGCAGGCATAATCATTAATTGCCCCGGCCTGGGATAATAGGTGACACCGTTAATAATCACTTTACCTTCACCGCAGTCAATAAAATAAAGCCGGTTGAAGGAGGGCGTCTCGTTCGTGCGGTTCCAGCCGGGGTACTTCGTGCTGAGCTGGGCATAAGTCACGGTAACGTTCAGATTCTGCAGCAGGTGCCCCTGCCTGTTCAAGAGATCCATTGTTCTGCTCCTTTGAAAAGGAATTCATTCTATTATACCGCTTTCATTTAACTAATACATCTTAATTATATACAAATTGTTCTTAATTCCAGTCATGTTCACGCCCAGAGATTAAGGTTATCCTCATATCATAATCTGAAATTAGGAAGTGATCCTAGAGATGGCAAAGGTACGTTATGGAATTATTGGCATCGGGAATATGGGCCGGGCCCATGCCCTTAGTCTGGGGGACGATGTGGAAGGGGCCGAGCTGGCTGCGGTATGCGATATCAGCCCTGAACGCCTGGAATGGGCTGCGGAACAATTACCGGGGAAGGTGAAGCATTTCAGTACGGCAGCAGAAATGTTTCAGTCCGGGACGATTGATGCCGTATTAATCTCAACCCCCCATTATGACCACCCGCCGCTGGCGATCGAGGCGCTGGGCTATGGGCTTCATGTCCTGATTGAAAAGCCTGCCGGGGTGTACACCAAAGCCGTCCAGGAAATGAACGAGGCTGCGGCAAAGTCGGACCGCAAATTCGGTATTATGTACAATCAGCGGACGAATCCGATTTACCAAAAGCTGCGGGAGCTGATTCACACCGGCGAGCTTGGCGAGATCCGCCGCACGAATTGGATTATCACCAACTGGTACAGGTCGCAGAACTATTACGATTCCGGCGGCTGGCGTGCGACCTGGGCCGGAGAAGGCGGTGGAGTGCTGCTGAATCAGGACCCGCACCAGCTGGATCTCTGGCAGTGGACCACAGGGATGATGCCGACGCGCATCCGGGCATTTTGCCACTTTGGCAAATACCGGAAGATTGAGGTCGAAGATGATGTAACCGCTTATGTCGAGTATGCGAACGGAGCCACCGGATTGTTCATTACGACGACCGGGGAAGCCCCGGGAACGAACCGTTTTGAAATAACCGGTGACAACGGAAAAATCGTCATTGAGGACGATACCCTGACCTTCTGGCGGCTGCGCACACCGGAGCCGGTTTTCAATGCTGAATTTAAGGGCGGCTTCGGAGCACCGGAATGCTGGAAATGCGAAATCCCGGTGAAACACGGGAATGGTGAGCAGCATATAGGCATCCTGCGTAATTTTACGAATGCAATTCTGCACGGTGAACCACTGCTGGCGCCGGGGGAAGAAGGCATCCATGGCCTGACGCTTTCGAACGCTATGTATCTGTCCGCATGGACAGACAACTGGGTGGAGCTGCCGATTGACAGCGATCTGTTCCATGAGAAGCTGATGGAAAAAGTGCAAAATTCCACCTTTCAGAAGGATACAACTGTGCAAAAAACGCTGAATGTAACCGGAACACATTAACTATTCAAGGAGTGAAATAACCTATGAAGACTTCAACGATTGCTGCGCAGATGTATACCTTGCGGGAATTCACCCAGACTCCGGAAGGATTGCGGGAGAGCTTCCTTAAAGTGAAGGACATCGGCTATCAGGCAGTGCAGGTTTCAGGTATTGGCCCGATTGATCCGCAGCTGGTGAAGCAATATGCGGATGAAGCCGGACTTGCCATCTGTGCGACACATGTTCCCTGGAACAGGCTGGTGAATGATCTTGACGCGCTGGCCGCTGAGCATAGGCTCTGGAACTGCAATTATGTCGGACTTGGTGCGCTGCCAGGGGAATACCAGACCAGTCAAGAGGGCTACCGCACTTTTGCCAAGAAGGCCTCCGAAATCGCTCTTGTTCTGAAGCAGAAGCATGGACTGCAATTCGTCTATCATAACCACGATTTTGAGTTCGAGCGTCTGGATGGCGTCACAGGACTTGAAGTGCTGCTCCAGGAGGCGGACCCTGAGGCGTTCGGTTTCGAGCTGGATCTCTACTGGGTTCAGGCCGGCGGGGGAAGTCCGGTAGATTGGATTCACAGGGTCAAGGACAGAATGCGGGTTGTGCATCTGAAGGATATGGCGGTAGTTGCAAGAAAAGCGGAATTTGCCGAGATCGGCCAAGGAAATATGAATTACCCGGCGATTATTGAGGCCTGCCGTGAGACCGGGGTAGAGTGGTTTGTCGTTGAGCAGGATGTCTGCCGCCGCAACCCGTTCGAGAGCCTGAAGATCAGCCTGGACTATCTGCACACACTGCTATAACGAGACGAGGGGGAAGAAGGATGAGCCGCAAAGACGGAATGAATTATGCACCCAGGCATGAGGCAAAACCGGTGGTTGGACCGGGTGAATTTGTAATCGCAGCAATCGCACTGGACCATGGTCACATCTATGGTATGTGCAACGGGCTGGTGGAAGCCGGAGCGCAATTGAAATGGGTATATGATCCTGACCCCGAAAAGGTCAAAGCCTTCATCGCCGCCTATCCGGGAGTCCGGGCCGCCAGATCAGAAGAAGAAGTCCTTGAAGACCCTGAGGTCCGCCTGGTGGCGGCAGCGGCGGTACCTTCCGGGCGGGGGCCGCTGGGCTTGCGTGTAATGGCTCACGGGAAGGATTATTTTACGGACAAAGCCCCATTTACCGCGATGGAGCAGCTTGAAGCGGCACGGCTGCAGTCAGAGAAGACAAAACGCAAATACATGTGTTATTTCAGCGAACGGCTGCATGTGGAAAGTGCGGTCTACGCCGGGCAGCTGATCCGTCAGGGAGCTATCGGCCGGGTGCTTCAGGTGATCGGGATGGGACCGCACCGTCTAAATGCGCCCAGCCGTCCCGGCTGGTTCTTCCAGCGCGAGAAGTATGGAGGCATCCTCTGTGATATCGGAAGTCACCAGATTGAGCAATTCCTCTACTATGGAAACTGCTTGGATGCTAAAGTGCTGCACAGCAAGGTTGCCAACTACAATCATGCTGCCTACCCGGAGCTTGAGGATTTCGGCGATGCGACCTTGGTCGGCGACAATGGGACGACCCAATATTTCCGCGTGGACTGGTTCACCCCGGACGGGCTCGGTACATGGGGAGATGGCCGGACAATTATCATGGGAACCGAAGGGTACATGGAGCTGCGCAAATACAGCGATATTGCCCGTTCGAACACACCGGATCATGTATTTTGGGTAGACGGACAAGGTGAGCATTATGAGCACGTGGCCGGGAAGGTTGGGTTTCCTTTCTTCGGAGAGCTGATTCTGGACTGCCTGGAGCGCACAGAGCTGGCGATGACCCAGGCTCATGTATTCAAAGCTGCGAAGCTGTGTCTTCAGGCGCAGTCCCAGGCGCTGAACCTCACCCCGGATACACTCAGATAGCCGGTCAGAAGTCAGACCAAAGCGGAAGGTGAATTGGATGAGTACAATAGGAGCAGCCATCATCGGGTGCGGGGCAATCGCTCCCTTGCATGCCAACGCTATTCAATCCATGGAAGGCGCCCGGCTGGTGGCTGTTGTTGACACAGATCCTGTAAGGGCGGATCAAGCTGCCCATGATTACGGCTGTGAGGCAGCAGCAGACTACAGGCAGCTTCTTGGGAGAACGGATATCGGCATTGTCCATTTATGCACGCCGCATCATCTGCATGCACCGATGGCAGCGGAGTTTCTGCAGGCAGGCCATCATGTCTTAACCGAGAAGCCCATGGCATTGGATGTGCCATCTGCCCGGCGCATGCAGGAAGCGGCGTCAGCCAGCAAGGGTCAGCTTGGCGTGGTCTTTCAGAACCGCTATAATGCCCCTTCCATACGGATCAAAGAGACCATCGATTCTGGTATTATGGGTCAGCTCATCTGCATGAAGGGGATTGTGACATGGCACCGGAGCGAAGACTATTACACGGAGAGCAGCTGGCGGGGCAAATGGGCTACCGAAGGCGGCGGAGTGCTGATTAACCAGACGATCCATACCCTTGATCTGCTGCAATGGTTCGGGGGCGAGATTGCTTCTGTCACCGGAAGTGTGACCACCGACGTGCTGAATGAAGTCATCGAGGTGGAGGATACGGCACACGCCTGTATTCGCTTCAAGAATAATGTCCGGGGGCTTTTCTACGGTACGAATGCTTATTCCGTGAATTCTCCGGTAGAAATGGAGCTTATCTTTGAACAAGGTACGCTCCTGCTGCGCAGAGACTGCCTGTATCTCTGGAAAGACGGCCAAGAAACACTGCTGTCTGAGCCCGTCTCCACTGCGGTCGAAGGCAAATCCTACTGGGGAACCAGCCATAAGCGGTTAATCCTGGATTTCTACAAGCACGTCAGAGAAGGACGGAAATTCTGGATCGACGCGAGCGAGGGGATCAAGGCGCTGGAGGTTATTGCCGGTATCTATAAATCTGCAGTGAAGCCCTCAAATTGACTTTAGGCACAATTCCCCGTATCTTCATAACATACGTTTCAAAAAGCCTTAATACTCCTGGACTCTGGAGAATTAAGGTTTTTTTCTTTTTTTGCAGCAAAAATGACGCTAAACCTCTTCATCAAATCGTTTCACCCAAAATATGGGGACAAAAACCGAAATTCTGATCCTACTAAAAAGGTAGCAGGAATACTATAATCATAGTTGAAAACGCATACAATTATGGTGCGTGATTGAACCTAAACCATTTATTGGAGGTAGATTGCGATGAGAAAAAGATGGCTAATGTCTGTGCTCGCGCTCCTGCTGCTGATTTCCTGCTTCCCGCTGTTCGGCTCCAAGGCCGAGGCCGCCGACTACACGCAAGGTGTCGATTTGTCGGGTACCACGGCAACGATCTGGTTCAAATCCACAGTGAACACAAGTTGGGTGGATGTGCATTACAAGCTTAACAATGGCACACAGATGAATTTCCGCATGACGTACAACAGCAGCAAAGCCCGTTATGAACAAGCAGTAACGGGTGTTGCCAGCGGCACGGCCCTCACTTATTTCTTCACCTACAATAATGGAACGCCGGCGTATGACACCGGTTGGTTCACTTACAATGGGGGACCTACACCGACAACGCCGCCTTCGAATCCCTCAGGTTCAATCTATTCTGTTCCAGCCTCATCCATTCCTGTTGCGCCAAACGGTTCAATCTCCGTAAAAGTAATGAATGGGACAGGCGGTGCATACTCAGACAGCCAGATTTACTGGGGGGTTCTGGGGATTAATCCGGTCAACCAACAATGGAGTTACCTGGATTTGAACGGAAATCTTGTACCGATCTCCACGGCGCTGAATGACGCTTCCGGGCATCTGACCAAAAATGGCGTGAATTACGCGAATATTTATCACACGGTCAGCGAGGCTTCCTGGGTCAACATGCCCAAAATCACCTCTGGGCGCATGTTCCTCAGTGTAGGCACACCCCTGTACATCAAGACATATAACGACGGCTTCGCCGGACCGAACGTCGATAATCCGACCGATCCGAACCGCAATATCTACTTTGATTTTGTGGAATTTACAGTCGATGATGCCGGTTACCATGGCAATACTACCCGCGTTGACGGCTTCGGTTTCCCGATCCAGCACCGGCTGGTAAATAAGTCCGGGTCTTTTGACCAAACGGTAGGCGAATTTGAATCGGAAACCCGTGCCGGATTATTTACAAAATATCAGAACGAAGTGCCGGCCGCCTTCAAATCGTTAGCTACGGTTCAGGCGCCGTACCGGATTGTGGCACCGATCCATGGATCTTTTGCCGCAGGCGGAGCCAATGCCAACTATTTCGCCGGTTATTCCAGCTACAACACCCAGGATATTCTGCGCTGTGACGGAGCGCTGACCGATGCCGCAACTGCGGCTGCGATCAACCGCCATGTCTATACAACCGGCAACTGGAACAATGTAGCCAACTATTACAACGCCGCTCCGGCCAACTATTATGCGAAGTTTTGGCATGATCATAGCATTAACCGCCTGGCCTACGGCTTTCCGTATGATGATGTCAACGGCCAAGCCGCCTACCTGGAGGTAGGCGATCCCAAAGGTCTGATTATCCGTGTTGCCTGGTAAAAAGAACATTCCATACGCAGCACGCAAACGAACTATGGCAAGTTGAGACCGCTTCACTTTTGTCACTAACCCAACAGCCCCGGCAGGGTCTAGCCTGCCGGGGCTGTTGGGTTGCGGAACAGGATGTGGCGCCAACGGCGTTTTACTTATAGCTGTCAGTTCATTACCAGTTTCCTCGAAATTATAGTACATCCCTACATGAAAACATCCATACTGCATCCTATCTGGCAAATTCATTATTCGTTTATATGTGTATCCCTCTAAGGTGCCGCTGCGGCGCATGGATGCCTATTGTTATCACAATGAAGAATACGGATTTTTAAGATCATCTATATCACAAATCCCTCAAAAATCAACTTTTCTGACTGGCTTGCAGCACGGCCTTCTGGAAACATGAATGACTTTCAGATAATAGTTATTTTTTAATTATTGCAATTCTACATACTTTCTTCATATTTATTGGGTACACTTCTATTTAAAATCGCGTGAGCAGTTAAATGGAGGTACACGATGAACAAAAATATATGGACCACTGCCTTGACTACTATATTGCTGGGAGCGGCTCTGGCAGGCTGTTCGGCGGGAAATAATTCAACATCTGCTCAGCCGGACAACGGATCACCAGCTACAGTCTCCGCACCCTGGCTCGCTACCAAGAATACAACCCGCATCAATACCTCAGACCCTATCCAAGCAGCGGTTCTGGTGTCCCAAACGCTGTGGACAGCGGAAACAAAGAGTAACCGGCCTGCCAGTGTAGTCCTAACCGATGTCAGCAGCTGGCAGATTGCCGCAGCAAGCACGGACTTGATTCATCATCCAAGCAATGGTCCGGTTCTGTTTTTCACCAAAGACGGTATCCCCGAAGCCACCCTGACGGAGCTGAAACGGCTGAAGCCGATGGGAGCAGAGAGCAACAATGGAATTCAGGCGGTTCTGGTCGGACCAGTGGCTGAAGGCGCGGAGGAGCAGTTGGAGAAGCTTGGTTTAAAGATAGACAAGATTGAAGGGAAGAACGCGGCGGACATTGCGAAGTCGATCGATGATTATTATGCAAAAGTGTCCGGCAGCTTACCGCAAAGTGTCATTATCGGCTCCATGGACAGTCCAGAATATACACTGCCAGCGGTCAATTGGATCGCGCATATGCCGGAACCCTTGCTCTATGTGAGCAAGGATGTAATTCCGGCGGCTACCGCTGAGGCACTTAAAGCCCGTAACGGCAGTGCGGCCATCTACCTTCTCGGTCCAACATCTGCGGTCTCCGCAGACGTTGAAGCACAGCTTAAGGAATACGGATCGGTAACCCGTATTTCCGGTGATGACCCCTATGCTAACGCGGTCGCTTTTGCCAGGTTCAAAGATGAGAGTAACGGTTTCGGCTGGGGCATCACAACTCCAGGACATAACCTGTCGGTGCTGACCCCAGATTCAACTATGCTGGCGATTGCTGCTGCACCGTTCTCACACCTGGGCAAACATGCTCCCTTGGTATTCACCGAAAAAGACGGCCTGCCGGATTCATTAATGAATTACACGATGGAGCTTCAACCTAAATTCAAGGACTCTCCTGCGGAGGGTCCGTACAACCACGCCTGGCTGACCGGCGACACCGGTACACTTACTAACGGTGCGCAAAGTGAAATCGATGATATGCTGGAGATCTCTCCTGCCTCCGGCGCGAATCCGCATTCGGGACATTAATACAGGTCAATCCGGTACCGGATTCCGTCCCGCGGCATTACCCGTGAAGAAGCGGCAGTTATGGTTGCCAAGGCCGCGCGCCTATCCACCTATGGAAGTGCCGGCCGCGTGAAGTTTGGTGACACATCCAACCTGCCGCAGGACAGCCGCCAGGCAATTCAGGCGGTGAACGAGCATGAGATTATGACCGGAGACGGCGGCCGCTTTCATCCCAAGCAGGTGCTGGTCCGTGAACAGGCCGCGGCAATCTTGGTCAGAGTGCAGAAATTGATACCGGAAGTTCTCTACTGATGGTACAGGCAACCCGGAATATGATAAGCTCATGGAGTCAGGTCAGCCCTAGTAGAGGAGAGAAAACTATGAGCAGCTTAAAAACAGGCCAGATCTATTCTGGATTTCAAGTTGTACATGAGGAATATATCCGGGAAATTGAATCTACGGTATTCACGTTGGAGCATAAGCCAAGCGGCGCGAGGCTGCTTTTTGTACAGAATCAAGATGACAACAAGGTGTTCAGTATAAGCTTTCGGACTCCGCCCGGAGACAGTACGGGAGTCTTTCATATTTTAGAGCATTCAGTGCTGTGCGGTTCCGATAAATATCCGGTAAAGGAACCGTTTGTGGAGCTGCTTAAAGGCTCGATGAAGACGTTTCTGAACGCATTTACATTTGCCGACAAGACCATGTATCCGGTGGCAAGCCGGAATAACCAGGATTTCTCCAACCTGATGGAGGTCTATCTGGACAGTGTGTTTAAGCCGAATATCTACAGGCAGCAGGAGATTTTTGAGCAGGAGGGCTGGCATTACGAACTGCAGCATGCGGAGGATGAGCTGATCTACAAAGGCGTGGTATACAACGAGATGAAAGGCTCCTATTCCTCGCCGGTTACGGTACTGATTGACAGGATCAAAAAGTCGCTGTACCCGGACACGGTTTACCGGTATTCCTCGGGCGGAGATCCGCAGGATATTCCTGCGTTGACCTATGAGCAGTTCCTTGCTGCGCACAGCCAATATTACCACCCGTCCAACAGCTATTTTTATCTGTATGGGGACGTTAATATCGAAGAGCGGCTGGAGTTCATCCACCAGGAATATCTAAAATCGTACAACCGCGATGATTTCGATACCGCCATTGCTCTTCAGCAACCGACCGGAATGACGGAGCTTGCGGCGGAATACCCCATTCTGGAAACCGAAACCGCTGCTGACAAGACCTATCTGAGTATGAACTATGTGATCGGCACATCCTTGGACCGGGAACTGAATCTCTCTTTTGCTATTCTGAAAAACATGCTGATGGACAGCAACGCGGCTCCGCTAAAACGGGCGCTGCTCGAAAGCGGTCTGGGCAAAGACGTGTTTGCTTTTTATTCCGATAGTATGATTCAGCCGATGCTGGGCATTACATTGACCCATTCCAATCCTTCTGCTAAGGATGCTTTTCTGGACCTGGTCCGAACTACATTAAGCCGCCTTGCTGCGGAGGGGCTGGATGAGAAGCTGGTGCTGGCTGCGGTCAACAGCAAAGAATTTGAACTGCGTGAAGCAGACTTTATCCAATACCCGAAAGGGCTGACCTATAATATTGAGGTTATGAAGTCCTGGCTGTACGATGGCTCACCCACAACCCATTTGGAGTATGAAGCTTTGATTGCTTCCATCCGGGAACAATGTGCAGACCGTTATTTTGAGCGGCTGATCGAAACCTATTTGCTGAACAGTGACCACTGCAGTGTAGTAATACTCCAACCTTCTGCTACTCTGGCAGCCGACAAGGAAACGTCCATCCGTCAGCAGCTTGCCGAATATAAGGCATCCCTGTCCCCGGCACAGCTCGGGCAGCTCATTCAGCGTACACAGAACCTGCTGGAACGGCAGGGCCGTCCGGACGCGGCCGAGGATCTGCACAAGCTTCCGAAGCTGTCTCTTCAGGACATTAACCGCAGCGTTTCTCCTCAAGTTCCTACACAGGAGTACATGCTGGAAGGGATAAAGCTGATTCACCATGAGCTGCCCACGAACAAAATTGCCTATATCAAGCTATATTGGGACACAGGGGTTCTTGCGGCGGAACAGATTCCTTATCTTGTGCTGCTGGCGAGAGCGCTCGGGCAATTGGAGACTGCAGCTTACAGTATTGAAGAACTTACGGCTGAAATTGGGATAAGAACCGGGGGGATTCGTTTTCAGAATGAGGTGTTTGGAGCCAATAAAAATTCGCAAGCAGGCTATCAGCCCAAATTCAGCGCACGCATCAAAGTTATGGAAGGCAGCATTGGCGAATCTCTGAAGCTGCTTCACGAGCTGCTCTACGGCAGCAATCTGGATAACTTCACCAAGCTGCAGGAAATTGTTCGCCGGGAAGCCTCGCATATGGAATCGGTCCTGAACCAGAAAGGCAATGAAATCGCAGCCAGCCGTTTGCTGTCCTATTTCTCCGACATGGGGGCATATGAGGAACAGCTCGGCGGCGTGGCCTATTACCGTTTTATCCGGGAGCTTGCAGACGGTATAGACCTCCAGGTCGAACAGCTCTCTGAAACCCTAAAGGGGATCTGTACAGCCTTGTTCAATAAGCGGAATTTAACGCTTTCTGTGACGGGGACTTCAGATATCTATGCAGAGTTCGCTGCACATTTGGCACAACTGGACATCCAAGACCGGCCGGTGGAGCCGCAACCTAAGCTTAAGGCGCAAAATCTCGGAAGTAACGAAGGGTTCATGTCCGCAAGCCAGGTGCAGTATGTGGTTAAGGGGTATGACTTCACCAAGCTTGGTTTTGTCTATTCAGGCAAGATGCAGGTGCTCAAAAAAATCCTCAGCCTCACGCACCTCTGGAACACGGTGCGGGTAAAAGGCGGGGCGTATGGCGGGAATCTGCTCCTGCGCAGAGACGGGGTGCTTTTGTTCACTTCCTATCGGGACCCGAATCTGCAGGAGACGCTCGAGGTCTACGATCAGGCCTACCGCTTTGCCGAAAGCTTTAAAGCGGATGCAGAAGAGATGACCCAAGCGATAATCGGCACGCTGGCGATGTTTGAATTGCCGCTCAGTCCCAGCGCACTCCGGCGGCGGGCGGACCGGCATTATTTTGAACAGATTACCGTAGAAGAGCTGCAGCGGGAGCGAAATGAAATCTTCTCGGCAACACCGGAAGATATCAGGCACTATGCCGGACTGCTTAAGACGGTGACGGAACAGAATTTCTTCTGTGTGGTCGGCAATGAATCCAAGATGAAATCGGCACAAGCTATATTTGGCAGCCTGGAGGAACTGGTGAGATAACAGATGAAAACACAAATTTTGATTATCGACGACGAATGGAACATGCGGAATTTACTGCGCATTTATTTGCAGAAGGAAGGATTTTCCACCCAAGAGGCAGCTACCGGACAAGAAGCTCTTCGTATGATCGGGAAGCAGGCATTCGACCTGCTCCTGCTGGATGTCATGATGCCGGATACGGACGGCTGGCAGGTCTGCCGCGCCGTTAGGGAGCATACGCAGATTCCCATTCTGATGCTTACCGCACGTTCTGAAACGAAGGACAAGGTGCTTGGGCTGGGGATTGGCGCAGATGACTACCTGACCAAACCCTTTGAGCCGGAAGAATTACTGGCCCGGATTCATTCTTTGCTGCGGCGCTCATCACTGACCCGGACAGTGGAACCGCAGGAGAAGCAGCTGAATTATCCGGGATTGCGAATCCTGCCGGATGCCCGCGAGGTGCATATTGAAGGGCAGCGTGTTGATTTTACCTTGAAGGAATTTGATCTCCTGACCATGCTGGCGCGGAGCAGCCAACGGGTGTTCACCAGGGATGAGCTGGTTGAACGTCTATGGGGCAATGATTATGGCGGGGAGACGCGCGTGATCGACACGCATATCAAGAACATCCGAGAGAAGCTGCAAAAAGCCGGACTGCCGTATAATCCGGTACAAACAGTATGGGGGCTGGGTTATAAATTTCAGGTTCCAGGCACATGCGAATGAAAAATAACATCATCGGCTTTAAGCTCGGTCTTGTGATCATGTCGGTGTTCCTGATTGTTTTGCTGTTCCTGGGCGTGGCCATCGACCGGATGTTCAGCAGCTTTTATTACAAAGAAATGCAGACGGAAACAGAGGAGCTGGCTTCGCATTTTGCAGTCATGGCCGAATCCCAGGATACCACCAGCGAACAAATGATGCGGACCTTTGCTGAATTTTCCAATGTGAGTATTTTTAATATCTCCCGCGACAGAAGTGTGACACTTCATTCAGGCGTGCACGATTCAGCGGATCGTTCGTTTATACACGGGTCTGATCTGGCCCGGATATTCTCGGGAACCCGCGTGAGTTTGTTGTACAAAGACCCCGCAGGACACCGGTATTTCGTAACCGGACAGCCTATACAGGATGGCAGCAGGGTGAATTCCGCGCTCTATGTCATGTCATCCACACAAAGCATGGAGCAGTCGCTGGCTTCGGTGCGGGATATTCTGCTGCTTTCAGGAATAGGGGCTTTTGTGTTGGCCCTGGGCATTACCTGGATTATAGCCAGAGTGCTGTCGCGCCCGCTGGTGCAGATGCAGAAGGCAACCCGCAACATTGCGGCAGGTGAGCTGGAGACAAGGCTGACGATCCTCAGCAATGATGAAATCGGGTTTCTGGCTGCAGCCATTAACGATCTGGCGGTTGATCTGCAGCGCTACAGAGATACCAGGCAGGAATTCCTGGCGAATATCTCGCATGAGCTGCGGACGCCAATCACCTATTTGCAAGGATACGCTAAGGTAATGAAAGACGAGCTGTACGAGACAGAAGAAGAAAAGCAGCTCTATCTGGACATCATCGGCCAGGAAGCGCACCGCATTCAGCACCTGGTGGACGATTTGTTCGAGCTCGCCAAGATGGAGGAGGGTAAAATCCCGCTGAATCTGGAAGAAGTGGACCTGAAGCAAATTGTGGATCAAGCCGCCCGCAAGCTTGAATTAACCGCCAAGGAAAAAGGCCTCAAGCTTGCGGTGGCGCATAACGGACAGGCTTCTCTATTACTTGGGGACAGCAAACGCATGGAGCAAATCGTGATGAATCTGCTGGAAAATGCTGTGCGGTATACTGATGAAGGAGAGATTAACGTCCAATTGAACTACTTATCAGATGCCGCAGTTTTTATAGTAGAAGACACCGGGATGGGTATCCCGGAAGCAGAGCTTCCTTATATATTTGACCGTTTCTACAGGGTGGAGAAGTCGCGCTCGCGTCAATATGGAGGCACCGGCCTCGGTCTTTCTATCGTTAACAAGCTGGTCGAGCTTCTGGACGGTTCAATCCGCATCACCAGCAAGGCTGGGACGGGAACCCGCTGCGAGGTCAAGTTCAACAAGCAGCCCCTTCCATGAAGAGTCATGATTTTACCGCCTATCGACCTAAGAAGCCGAAAATCTCATCAACAGCCAGGCGATACCCGCCTGAACGTTGAAAGGTTTCCTGCAGATGGTCTACTGCTTTTTTGTATGACGGGTGGTTCAGCACTTGATCTGCCGCTTCAATCAGTTGATTTGCAGTCAAGCTTTGCATTTGCAATGCAATACCTGCTCCGAGACTGGCAATTCGCCCGGCAACTATCGGCTGGTCTGCGCTCTGGGGGATTACGACTAGCGGAACCCCGTTATAGAGAGCTTCATGGGTACTGTTCATTCCGCCATGTGTAATAAATAATGAGATGTGCTTCAGTAATTCAGTTTGCGGAACATAATTTTGTACAATGAAGTTATCAGGAATTTCCCCTAAATCAGAAATTGGGGTTTTATTCCCGACTGACATGACAATAGTATAATCAGTGTTCCCGAATGCCTCAAAACAAAGCTTATAGAAATCTATTGCTTGGTTAAAGACAGTCCCCAGTGAAATGTAAATGGTTTTTTTTCCCTTGATTGCGTTTAAGTCGAAGTTTGCTTGAGTTGGTCTTGAAGAGAGAGAGGGACCTACAAATTTATAAGTTTGATCGAATCCCTCTCCATTGAGCTGAAATTCCCTGGTTGTATAAACGATTGTAAGGGGTGCAGGATTACAAATGACTTCGTAAGGAGATTGAATTTCCACATTATATTTTTCCTTCAGCTTTACCGTCAGGCTGTGATATCTATCGTATATAGGCTTAGCTATTTCTGCAGGGATTTTCATAGAGGGCTGTTCCAGCATTTTATCAAAGGATGCTTGGGTCTGCGCAAAGGATGTACAGGAGTTAAATGCGGGAAGCTCCAGAATCTGCGCAAGCATACGTCCACAGCCAAACATGGAATCATGGATGATGTAATCAAAATGCTCGCCAGCAATCTGTTCCAGAACACTTGGTATGACTATATCCGCTGTAAGTAAAAGACCGTTAATTCTTTCGAGCAGATAATTTCTTCCGCCTGAGATGAAGGCCTTAATAATTTTTTGATCGTCAATTGTCAGTACTGAAGCTCCTGTCTTCTCTATGCGCTCCCGGTAAGCTTCAGTACAAAAGTATACTACCTCTTCGCCACGCGAAATAAGCTCCTGCACCACACCAATAGTTGGATTGATGTGTCCTTCTGATCCTCCATTAATAAATAACACACGCGCCATTTCTACCACTCCTTTGGGTATACTCTTCTCTAAATTTGTGTAAGAGCAGGGTGCTATGTTCTTTACGAAAATAAACAGTGGATATACGTTCGTAATCCGAACATAAAATCCACTGTATATAATAGCATAAATAATGGAAAATATAATCTATTTTTTTAGCTGGTGCAGGATCTTGATGAGGGTTTCCCGTTTTACCGGTTTGCTGATGTAATCGTCCATCCCTGCCTTCAGGCACCTGTCCCGGTCTCCCTTTAAGGCATTGGCCGTGACCGCGATAATACGGGGACACTTATCTTTGAGCTCTTCCTTTATGATCTGCGTTGCCTTCAGACCGTTCAAGAACGGCATATGCAAATCCATAAAAATGAGATCGAACGGTTGGTTGATGGCGGCTTCAATCGCCTTTTTGCCGTTGGGGACGGTGGTGACCCGATGTCCCAATTTTTCCAGCATTTTAGTCATTACCAGCTGGTTGATGGCATTGTCTTCGGCGAGCAGAATGTTAACCTTTCCGGTATTATGAAGCATCTCCTCATAAACATGTTCCCGGGGATGCTGTGAGGCCTCCTTAAACTGGATAGTGAAGGTAAAAGACGAGCCATGTTTGCCGTCACTCTCGGCGTAAATCTCACCGCCCATCATATCAACAATTCTGCGGCTGATCGCAAGACCAAGGCCTGTGCCTTCGTGTCTCCGGGACATAAAGCTGTCAATCTGGGCGAATGGCTCAAAGATGTCATGAAGCCGCTCAGGATCTATTCCGATCCCAGTATCTGTAACGGTAAAAGCCAACCTTCCGGGTTCTTCCTTTAGCAGCCGCGCTTTTACTGCTATGCTGCCCTTGGATGTGAATTTGACAGCATTGCCTAGCAGGTTCAGCAGCACCTGCTTCAACCGCTCGGCATCACCATAGATATAGTCAGGAACATCGTGATTGACGGTGTAAGACAGTTCTATTTTCTTTTCATCAGCCTTCTTTGAAATCACTGAAAAACTGTCCTTAATGCATTTGCGCAAATCAAAATTATCCTCTTGAAGCTCAGAACGGCCTGCTTCGATTTTGGAGAGATCCAGGATGTCATTGATAATGTTGAGCAGGATGTCCCCGCTTTTTTGGATCACCTCAACATAACTTCTCTGCTCTTCAGTTAGATCTGTCATGTCAAGCAGAACATCCGTCATGCCGACTACCCCGTTCATGGGTGTGCGGATTTCATGGCTCATCATGGCCAAAAACTCACTTTTGGCTTTGTTGGTGGCTTCCGCAGTCTCCTTGGCAAGCAGCAGCTGTTTCTGCTCAGAGATATCTTTGCAGATCAGATAAAACCCGATATTTTGACCGCTTACATAAATCGGGGCTATGCTGGTAAGCACTTCCACTGTGTTGCCCTCTTTGGTAACGAGGATGTCAATATCATATTCGACGGAATCATCGTAAATGGCCTTCTCAAGAATTCTGTCGACATTCGCTTGTCCAATCAGATTCGCAAGCTCCGCGCCGATCAATTCCGTTTCGATGTGGTAGCCTGTCAGCTTTTCTGCCATATTATTGGCATTGATAATGCGGCCGTCCAGGCCAAAAGAAATCACGGCATCATGGTTATATTTTTTGAGTGAGTTATAGCGCTCAACAGACTCTTGGAGCCGCCGCTCAGATTCTTTTTGTCTTGTTATATCAATTAATTGGCCAATGTAATACACCAATTGCCCCGCTTCATTATGAAATCGCTTAAAGGAGAGCAGTCCCCACATGTTTTCACCATTTTTTTTGAGATACCGTCTTTCAAGCTGTATTTCATTATTCTCAGGTCTCATGCATGCCACTAGACTATCAATGTCTCTGACCGCTTCATCCGGGTGAGAGAAGTCGCCTACTCTCATGCCGTCAAACTCTGTTCTGCTATATCCAAGCATCTGCTCCATGGCAGGATTTACGGTCAAAATCAAACCATCAGGCGAAACAAGGGCAATTCCAAAGGAAGCATGATCATACACTTGTTGATTAAAGGTGATTTGGTCCAAGTTTACACGTTGCATGGTTCGCCTCCACAGATCAGATAATGTTTATGATCAATAAAACAATAAAGTGATGTAATAACGGAATAGTATACCCCGTCATTCGTCCATTGAATCAGATCTGTGAAGATTTCCAGCGGATACCTAATGATTCATCCCGGCCATCCCGCCCATGATTTCCGGATTAATCATCCCGAAGATCATCGCGACATGCGCTACCACGAGAAAGCCGCTGATGAGTAGGAAATGCAGCTTAAGCTTGCTTTCTTCACTGCGGCTGCGGGCAATCAGTCCGAGATCCAGCAGGGCCAGGGGCAGCAGGAAGAGCACGCCGCTGAGATAAAAGCCTACGGCTACCACATCAACCCAGGTATGCCATTCGCCGTTCGCGGTAAGCGGAACAAAGGCGGTAGGGAATAGATACAGAAATACTCCTGTAAAATAGAGGCCGGCAAGAATGCTGCATATCCGGTTAAAGGCTCTAAGCGGCCCTTTGAGATTTTTGGTGAACAAAATAATAAATTCGGTCACAGTGATCGTCTCGGCAAAAATGACCGGAATCGCCATAAAAAGAATCAGGTTCCAAGGCTGGTTGTCTGCAAGCAGAGACATGTAATGCGTCATGTTCATGTTAGTTCCTCCAATAGATTAATTAGCTTTCACTGTGATGTTAGTACATAAGTGTGTGGAAAGTATGGGGAAACGAAGGTATGCTTGTATAAGCTGTGAAATGACGCAGGCAGCAATTGAACGTGGAGGGAGCATGGCGGAAGACATGGGAAGATTACAAAGTATTTTATTTGATTTGGATGGAACGTTAACCGACCCCAAAGAAGGTATTACTAAAAGCGTAGAGTACGCGCTGGGCAAATTCGATATTGCCGTAGAGCATCCGGACCTGCTCCTGCCTTACATCGGACCGCCATTATACGATTCTTTTGTGGAGATCCAAGGCTTTACCGCAGAGCGTGCGGCCCAAGCAGTTGAATTCTACCGCGAACGGTACCGCACGCTGGGCATGTTCGAGAATCTTGTGATTCCCGGAATCCCAGAGCTGCTGAAGGAGCTGCAGGGCAGAGGCTTTGAGTTATACGTCGCCACCTCAAAACCAACGGTGTTCGCCGAAGAAATTATCCGCCATTATGGGCTGGAGCCCTATTTCAGGCATGTGGCAGGCAGCAACCTGGACGGGACGCGCTCCAAGAAAAAAGAGGTTATCCAATATGTATTGGAGAAGCATCAGATTGCAGCAGGAACAGCGGTGATGATCGGGGACCGCGAGCATGACATCATCGGGGCCCGGGCCTGCGGCGTCGCCTCAATCGGCGTCCTAATCGGCTATGGTTCCGAGGAAGAGCTGCGCAGTGCGGGTGCGGATTATATTGCGCGAAATGTGAAAGATATAGGTGATATTATCTTGCATATCGATGAAAGGAATATTGACGTGTAGCTAAGATGAAGTGTATCGGCGCTGCAGCTGCTCATCGCATGAAAAAGCCTGTTTTTTCAAAACGGTTGACATTCCCGCGAAGTGTTCAGTATTATGTAACCAGCAACACCATATTCAAAGGCGATGACCAAAGACATGATATCCTATGCGGACTGGCCAGAGAAAGAAGTGAACGGTGAGAGCTTCTTACAGAGACCGGCAGGATGTTACCCCTTTGCAGCCGTGGCACTGAACCTTCCCTGCTGTTGGGGAAGCTGTAAATGCTGCCGTCTTATCCCCGATACCGGATACCAATGAGGATCTAGTGTATTATCTTCCGCCCGAACAGCCGGGGGGTCGATTATTGCAGGTCAAATTAGGGTGGAACCACGAGCCAGAACGCACTCGTCCCTTCTAGGGAGAGATGCGTTTTTTTGCGTTCAGTTCACAATAGACGAAGAAATGGAGGCCACAATCATGGAAATCAATGTAGCACTGCCGGATGGATCAATTAGGAGGTACGCACGCAGCACCACAGTTGCACAAGTAGCGGAATCCATCAGCACAAGCCTGAAGAAAAACGCAGTAGCCGGTAAAATCGACGGCAGACTCGTTGACTTTCATCAACCGGTTGACCACGATTGTCACATTGAAATCGTAATGGCCGACAGCCGGGATGGATTGTTCATCCAGCGGCATAGTACAGCACATCTAATGGCTCAGGCCATTCAACGCATATACGGTACGCAAAAAGTTAAGCTGGGCATCGGTCCGGTAATCGAAGATGGATTCTACTACGACATCGATAGGGAAGGGCCGATGTCCACAGATGACTTCGCGGCCATTGAGCAGGAAATGCAGAAGATTATCGGGGAGAATCTGCCGATTGTCCGGCGGGTAGTCAGCCGCGCTGAAGCAATTGCGCTTTTCGAAGCATTGGGTCAGCCGCTCAAAGTGGAACTGATTCACGGTCTGCCGGAGGACGAAGAAATCAGCCTGTATGAACAGGGTGAATTCACTGATTTATGCCGGGGTCCGCATGTGGCTTCCACAGGCCAGATCAAAGCCTTTAAGCTGCTGAGCATCGCCGGCGCTTATTGGCGCGGGGATTCCAATAATCCCATGCTGCAGCGGATTTACGGGACAGCTTTTCATAAGAAAGCGCAGCTGGAGGAGCATCTGCACATGCTGGAGGAAGCGAAGAAGCGTGATCACCGGAAGCTGGGCAAGGAGCTGGAACTGTTCATGTTCTCCGAGGAAGCGCCGGGTATGCCCTTTTATCTGTCCAAGGGAATGATCCTCCGTACAGAGCTGGAGAACTTTCTGCGCGAGTTGCAGCGGGCGCGGGATTATGATGAGGTCCGCACCCCGCTGATGATGAATAACCGGATGTGGGAGCAGTCAGGACACTGGGACCACTATAAGGACAACATGTATTTTACACAGGTAGATGAAACCAAATATGCATTGAAACCGATGAATTGTCCGGGACATATGCTGATCTTCAAGAACAGCCTTCGCTCCTACAGGGAACTTCCGATGCGTGTCGCAGAGTTTGGCCAGGTTCACCGGCATGAGTTTTCAGGGGCCTTGAACGGAATGATGCGGGTACGGACTTTCTGCCAGGATGATGCCCATTTGTTCGTGCTTCCTGAACAGATCGAAGAGGAGATCGCAGGTGTCATGGAGCTGATCGGTCACATTTACAAAGTATTCGGCTTTGAGTATAAGGTGGAACTGTCTACACGGCCGGATGATTACATGGGCTCGGAAGCTTTATGGGATCAGGCGGAAGCATCGCTCCAAAGCGTATTGGATAGACGCGGGATAGACTATCGGGTGAATGAGGGGGATGGAGCTTTTTACGGGCCGAAGATTGACTTCCACATCCAGGATGCGCTGAAGCGAAGCTGGCAATGCGGAACGATTCAACTGGATTTTCAAATGCCTGAGAAATTCGATCTGAGTTATGTCGGCGAAGACAGCGAGAAACACCGTCCTGTCGTCATCCACCGAGCGGTATATGGCTCGATTGACCGCTTTATGGGGATTCTTACGGAGCATTTCAGCGGCGCTTTCCCTCTGTGGCTGTCTCCGGTGCAAGTCAAGCTGCTGCCGGTTTCCAGCCACTACGCGGATTACGCCTTCCAGGTGAAAAAGGAGCTGCAGGATGCCGGAATCCGTGTCGAACTTGATATAAGGAATGAGAAATTGGGCTACAAAATCCGCGAAGCCCAGCTGGAGAAAGTGCCTTATATGCTTGTACTCGGTGAGCAGGAGCAAAGCTCAGCCGCTGTATCTGTAAGAAAACGCGGGTCTGGCGATGCCGGAGCCATGAGCATAGCAGAGTTTGTCCGGCGGATTGTCAGTGAGAACGCGGCAAGAAATGACGTGTTTCTTCATTAATATGTAGACAGTATCCAGTCAGGTGCAGCCCCATTTTACATAAATGGGGCTGTTCTTTTATATGAATCAGGCAGACAGGGAGATTATAAGTATTTTATAATTTAAAAGCTGGATGAATTCATCTATAGGAGGCAGCTTCGTGATTTCGAACAACGTCAAAGAACTTAACGGCACTTTTATTAGAATGGTTCCTATGGAAGCAGCGCATCAAACTGAACTGATGGCTTTGCTGGGTAATCCGCAAATTTGGGAGTATACCTGGCGCAAAATTACTTCTGCCGCGCAAGTACAAGGATTATTGGATACGGCGCTTGCCAATCAGGCGAAGGGGACCGAGCTCCCTTTTGTCATGATAGAGAAATCTACCGGCAGGATCGCCGGCACCTCGCGGATTATGCATCTTGACCTCACTCACCGCAACGCGGAAATTGGCTGCACCTGGATCTCCCCGCAGTTCTGGAGAACAGCGGTCAATACGGAATCCAAGTCACTGCTGCTGCAGTATTGTTTTGAATCCCTGGGTCTGATCCGGGTGAATTTTACCGTTGTGGGGAATAACGAGCGGTCCCGTAAGGCGGTGGAACGCATAGGTGCCGTGAAGGAAGGTGTGCTGCGCAAACACCGGATCACTGCGGAAGGCCGTATTCTCGATAATGTGCTGTACAGCATTATTGACGATGAATGGCCTGCGGTGCAAGCGAATCTGCACTATTTGCTTAACGTAAAGTATGCGGACAGGAAAATCTAAAGCTCAACTTATTTAGAATAGAAGGAATTACAGCAATCCAAAAGAAATTGAAAGAGAACTTTAAGGTTATACTAGAATTGTAAGCAGGTTGTGTATCTCAGACATCTAAGGAGGTTGTGTTTTGGAGACAGGTAAGCCGGTAACGATAACAGTGGAAGCGCTCGTTCATTCTCCCGTGGAAAGCGTGTGGGAATATTGGACCGGGCCGGAGCATATTACGAAATGGAATACGGCCTCCGATGACTGGCATACGCCATATGCCGAGAATGATCTTAGGGCTGGCGGTAATTTCCTCTCAAGAATGGAAGCCAAGGATGGAAGCTTTGGATTTGATTTTGGCGGAGTCTACGACGAAGTGAGTATGAACGAGCGTATCTCCTATACGATTGGCGACGGCAGAAAAGTGAAGATCGATTTTGTCCGCCAAGGCAACGATACGAAAATCATCACAGTGTTCGAAGCGGAAGCAACCAACTCCGTCGAAATGCAGCAAGCCGGGTGGCAGGCGATTCAGGACAATTTCAAAAAATATGTGGAATCAGCTGCAGAAAAATAAAGGTTTTTTGATTTTGGTGGTTGTTTCGAGGTCCTTCATCGGGGATTCAACAAAAAGACCTGTAAAATTACTTTTAAGTAATTTTACAGGTCTTTTTTATTTTTACTGCCCTGTTCATGGCTTCCTCTGATCCAAACTTCGAACAGAATTCCAAGAAGAGCAAGTTGAAAATCTATTATCTACTTGCTGATAGATTAGACATCGATTAAACTCTAAGATGAAAGAGTAATTATATTTCATTAATGGAATAAAATACTTAAAATAGCCTGAGAATGGGTTCAAAGTTTTCAATTTGTTTGTATGACAAAATGGGGGTCTAAAGTATGCATCAAACAGAGGGGAAGCTGCTTCTTATTCAATCTTCCCACTTTTTTTCTTTAAGTCCAGTCATACAAGATGAAATTTTCCATGTTTTTTATGATTTGAATTACGGATCAATTTTATATATGACGCATGATCATCATGCTACCGAAGATATTATTCAAGAAGCTTTTTTGAAAACGATTTATAAGTCTCCAGCCGTAGAGAACGAACGACAAATAATAGGATGGATCAAAGTAACTGTTCGTAACTTGGTTTTAAATTATTTACGAAAAATAAAGAAAAGTCGTCACAATATTGACATTGAGAGAGTTTCAATTAAAACGACTTCTTGTGGATACCCAGAGTCAATGGAAAGCCAAATCGAAGCAAAATTACTCGAAGAGCAAATTTTACAATATTTGAACGAAATGAAGCCAGAATATCGTTTTCTTATTGAATTGCGTTGGAAATTTGGTTTGTCCTATCATGAAATTGCTCATGAGCTTAATATAACCGATGAAAAAGTGCGACAGAAACTTCACAGAGCTAGAGATTTGTTGAAAAATAAACTTCTTTCAAAGGGGAGATAATTTTGAAAACTAGGAGGTTGTTGAAGATGGAGGGGGATATTAAAAATGTGACATTCCTTCGAGACCACTGTTATGTTGATTTTGATAGAGCGATCTTTGTAAATCATGACTTACCATGTGCATTATCGAGAATTGAGACATCATTGCTTACTTGCCTTGTGTCAAAATTAGGGCACATCGTGACATATGACGAGTTAATTATTTTTGTAACCGAACCGATTACACCAAATGAGCTTCATGTACATATGTCACGGATTCGAAAAAAGATAGAAGATACAACTACGTCGAACAATTTAATTTCCGTTAGAGGGGTAGGATATATTCTCATTTCCACATAGAGAAAAACCAAAAAAAACAGAATTCTTGTTTCGTTGTCGAATCAATTGCAATATTGAAAGTAATTCGACAGGAATATTATAGTATTATTTCTTTGGAAGATGATATGGACCTCATTCTCTTAAAAAGTCGGAGTATATTGTGAATTTTTGTACATTTCTTGTTGCCTAGCTATTTAATCCACAATTTAAACCAATTGTAAACAGATAAAACGATATCTGTAACAATAATTTAGATATGGGAGGGAGGAAGATACCCAAAATAGAATAGCTGTCTACTATTTGCTGCAAAACAATCTGGCCATTTATCCAACGAAAGATCAGATCATTCATTTTAAGGGAGGAAAGCTCAATGCGTTTTAGAAAAGTACTTTCGGCAATTGTAGTTATTTTATCTCTTACTTCCAGCATTGCTTTTGCTCAACCGGAGACAGCCACCGTTTCGCAGGGTTCTCCTGAACAGCAGGAGTATCAGGCCGCCGTCAAAAGCTATGTTGAAAATTTCGTGAAGGATGCTTATGCTCCTTACTATGTCATTAACTCAATCCAACTTTCAACATCTGATTTTACGATAGACCAAAACAAATTAACCACCAAAGTCAATGTATCTTTGAACAAAACGTTAAAAGCAAGATCTGTAAATGAACTTCCTTATGTGAAGGGCCTCCACAGCAAACTGAATTCGCTCAAGCTATCAAGAGCAGCTTACGTAAATGATGCCGAACAAGTGATTAATGATAAAATCCAGGACCTTGAACAGTACATTGGAACATCAACCGATCAAAATGATTCGTTTCGCGTGACTGCGGATATTATTGACAACAAGCTTGATCTTAATAACGCCAAATTTGAGTTCTTAAACGGTCTTGTTGAATGGATTCCGGCAACTTATTTTATCCCTGAATCTGAAACTGCTATTGCAAAAAACGCAGAAGCGGATCTGGCAAATGATATTACAGTCAATCGTAACTATTCAGTTAAGCAACAGGCTAGCGCGATTCAACCCCTTGCTATTGTTAAATATGATCGTCTTGCGGCTAGGGACTATGCAAATAAATATACTTCCGAAGTGACCTCGTCTCTCGGATACGATACTAGCAAGTGGAATCCTAATTATGCATGGCACACGGAAAGTGGTGGAGTGGATTGCGCCAATTATGTTTCCCAGGCTATTTATGCGGGAGGTATTCCAACGGACAGTACGTGGAAACCGGAAAGCACGGCTTGGGTTAACACAGGACGTAACATCTCTAATGGTCTGAAACAGTATATGGTTGATACAAAGGGCTATTTCTACAAGACAACTAAAGGCGGAACCTCTGCAGGCGGTTTTATCAGCGCGGTTAATTATTCTCATGTGATGTTCATTGTTGCAAATGATGGCGTAACAATGTTATTCAGTGCTCATACAAATGATCGCTTAAAAGCTTCCTTTGCAAACTTTAGCAGCAGCTCGTATGAGTTCTATTACGTCAACTCTTCCTATCTATAAGGTGTAACAGAAAAAACGGTTAAGCGGGATTAGGCTCTTAACCGTTTTTTTGTCGTTCCTTTTGATCCTAATCGATTATATAGTCGATTTCTTTTTTTTGCACATCATTACTCAAGTTCAGATATTCTGTCTTTAGGGCTAAATCTTCTGTCCCATATTGTACATCGGTTGGTGTATTTATTGTAAAGACGACATTTTCTCTTTCACCGATTTTGTATATATGAATATTTTTTATAAGTTCCGGTCCCTCTGAAGACCAGACTTCTTTGGGCCAAACAGTCAGAGTAAAGAGTATTCCACCATACTTTTTGTTGGATTTATCAATGAAGTTGAAGCTCTTGATTTTTACATCCGTATTTGTGGCAGTAACCACTTCGTATTTGCTCTTCCATTGTTGTGGAAACTGAATGCTTATATTTTGTTCGGGGATTGTGTAAACATCCTTTTGTGCAAGGTCACTATTATACTTTTCTGTTGTTTTAGGAATAGACTTCAACCCATCAAATCTATATTTTAGCCGTTCTATAAAAGCCAATGCTTCGGTTCTTGTAACAGGCTCGTTTTTATTGAACCCCTGTAAGGATCTTTCCGTTTTTCCCTTTGCTATACCAATATCCAAAAGATATTGGATGGAATCGTCAACGGTAAAGTTTTTCCCGGTTGCATTAGCTAAGTAACGAGCTACACTTCCTCTATTCAAAGCTACCTCCTCAGAAGGCTGAAGCTCTGTCCACCCAAGTTTATGGATATAGCTTAGATAAGGTTCGGCCCAATCTTGACTCTTTTGGTTTGAATTAAAGTCGGAGGGCTTGTAGCTTCTGATGAGCATCGCAATAAATTCACTTTGACTTACCTTCGCATCGGGTTTAAACGTCCCATCAGGATAACCTTCGACGATTTTATGTTCAATTGCTCTTTCAATATACTCCTGTCCCCAAAAGTGATCTGGAACATCTTTAAACATGCTTGACTGCTCTGCCAGGGCTATGTTCGCTTGAAAGACGAGACTTATGCCCAATACACATGATAACAATTTCCTCATAATGATTCTCCATTCTCCTTCCACAAAATAAATACGCTTCATAACCCGGGAAAAACAGGTTGACTCGGAATGTACTCCCTTCTGAAAAGTTTCTCATCAAAATATATAAACACCTGAACTTGCTGTTTAGTTGCATAAAATGCAAAAAACTATACGTCTGCTCGTCTGAAGCTTAATCTTCTCCAGCGCTATCAGGACTTTTCAGCGCCTCCTGCTCGCGGTAGGCGGAAGGGGTCAGGCCATATTTTTTCTTAAAGAGCGTGGAGAAGTATGTGATGTTGTACATGCCTACCGATTCACTGATTTTGGCGGCAGTCTCATGGGTGGAAGCAAGCAGATTCTTTGCTTTCTCCAGCCTGGTGTGGTTCAGGTATTCACTGAACGATTGCCGGGTTGCTCCTTTGAACAGCTTTCCCAGATAGCTAGGCGACAGGCCGGCGATGTTGGACACCAGCTCCAGGGATAAGTTCGGCTGGGCATAATGCTCCTGGATGTAATTCTGCACCTTCTCAATGATAACATTGTGTTTTTGGGCATTCATCCAGAGATTTTTCTCTTCGATTAATGCGCAGATATTGTAACAATACCGCTGGAAGATGTCCTTGATTTCCGTCAGATGCTCGGCGGATTCAATATCAGTCACCGCAACCAGATACTCGTTGAAATTGGAATCCGGCACATGCTGCAAATACTCAAAGTGCTTGAGCAAGGACAGCATAAGCTGGATGCTATAGGTAATGACCTGATTGATTGAACCGTTTGAGATTTGTTCTGTGAATTGTCCGATTGCATCTTGAATAGGCTCCGGCTTGCCGGATTGCACAGCATCGATTAGCTTCTTCTCGTAGGCACTGGGATAGCTCAAAGCTGTCATCATATGGGGCCGGGTTGCTATGGCATCCAGAATCGATTCCTTTCCGTAGATCATCCGATATTTAACATACTGCTGCGCCGAAGTATAGGAGGAAGGGATATTATTCCTGCCACAGCTTATATCCCCTACGCCGATGGATACAGTTACCTTGAAGTAACGGTTCAGAAAGCTCTGAATATTGCGCAAGGCGGGCTTGAGTTCCTCCGGTGTTTGGTTTTTCGCGCACTGAAGGATTGCGGCAGTTTCATTCTCCCCAATATTTAAATAATCACATGCCCCGATATGCCCCAGCATCTCTTTTGCAATATTGCCAAGGGCGAAACGCAGCAAAGGCCGCTGTTCCGCATCCATTCTCCCTTTTGCAAGCTCCAGCTCATTGATTTTGAATACCAGTACGCAAAAATAAGGCCCGGACACCTCTTCGTCGATATCCCGGATTAGTTCGCTCGGAACCGAGTATTCCAGTGGATGGCCCTGGAGCAATGAATGCAGATAAAGCTCACGGATCGTCCGGGAAGAGCTGCTGATCACGAACTGCATCGATTTATCCCGTTCCTCCAATGAATGGAAAACCTCGGCCATGATCTTATATTCATCGATGAACGGCGAACCGGAGGCCGGCACATTCGTGCCCGGCATGATCTTTTCAAACAGTGTCGATAACGGACTATAAATACTTTTGGTCAGAAAAATAGAGATCAGCAGACCTGTCAGTACGATCCCGGCTGTCACTAGCAGCGTAACACTGCGGAGCCGGTCGATGTTAGAGATGAGCCCGGAGTAAGGGGAAACGCTTACAAAATACCAGTCCATTTTCTCCGACTTCACATAAGTGACCAGATGCTTTTTATTATGAATATTGGCTGTGAAGCTGTTCTCCTTCTTGTCTTGATTCAGAATTTGCTGCACATACTGTTCCTTGGACAAATCCTCGAGGAATAAATTTGAATCGGTATGGGAGATTACTTTGCCCTCGTCGTTGATGACGAAAACATTGCTCGCGGCATCCGCTTTGCTGATCTTGCGAATCGTCGTCAGAATTGACTTCTCTTCCACATTGATATAGATGAGCGGGTTGTCGGAGGTCTGAAATGAGAAATCCGGGTACAGCAGAAAGGTTAGAAGCTGCAGCGGATCATCGTTGTTACGGCCGGCAATCGTCAGGCTGCGCGGATAGAATTCCATGTACCGCTCCGCGCTGAGGGCGGTGAGCGAGGAATCGAAAGGAAGCCCGGCTGTATCGACTGTTGTTCCTGTAGAAGGCCGGTAGATTCCAATGCTGTGTATATAAGGATATATACTTGTAATCTGGGACATCTGCTGAAAGATACGATAATTGTTTATCTTGTTCTCAGTCGTGTCATTTAGGAACGAAATGATCTCCCGCTGGATGAGCAGTGCATTGCCGATGGTCATGACTTGGTTATAGACAACGTCAGAGGCGTAAGTGATCTGGGATAGCATAGCTTTGGAATTGCGGTCGATCTCCTTGACGGCGCTTCTGGAGAAGAGATAGAAGAGGACGCCTGACAGCAGGCTGACGGTTAGAAGAACAAGCAGGAAATATGAGATGGTAAGCTTTTGAAAAGCCTTGTACCGGACAAGCTGATTCATGGTGTTCCGCATGAAGAAGACCTCCCAATGCTGCTAATAGTACCTCTTCAATATAGAGCATATTCGGCTAAAAAGGTACTCCATCACGTAAAAATGAAAGCCAGTTCGTTTATTTGGAAGCCCAGTGCCGCATTGTAGAAGGGTTCTCCGGATTTTAAAATAGACAGCCGCCGGTTGCTCCGGCTACTCTGGAAACATAGCATCGGCCGCTGGTGTGATGCGGCAGCCGGAATTCATAACTAATGGGGGGGAACAGAAATTGGAAAAGAAACGGCGGCGGGGATTCGGTATGCTGTCCGATATTCGCAGGAACGGTACGTCTTATCTGCTGGTTCTGCCTGCGATGGCATACACCTTTATTTTTGGGTATATGACGTATCCGTATATGCTCATTGCTTTCCAGCGATTCAATTACAGTAAGGGAATATTCCATAGCGAGTGGATAGGATTAAAGAACTTCGAGTTTTTCTTCCGGTCGAACAAGGCGTTCACGGTCACCTTTAACACCATATATCTAAATTTGCTTTTTATCATCTTCGGCACGCTGACGGCGCTGGCGATCTCGCTGATCCTGAACGAGCTGCGCAAAAGGCTGTTCGTTAAAATCAGCCAATCGATGATGCTGTTTCCGCACTTCATATCCTGGATCGTCATCAGTTATGTACTGTACGCGTTTTTTTCTATGGACATGGGGATCGTGAACAAAATGCTGAACCAGTTCGGCATCGCCCCGGTCAACTGGTACACTGAGCAGCAGGCATGGCCGGCTATTCTTACCATCATGCATGTGTGGAAGGGAGCCGGAATGAGCGCCGTTATTTATCTGGCTACCATTACCGGAATCGATGAAACTTTGTATGAAGCTGCCGAGATTGACGGGGCCAGCCGGTGGCAGATGTGCATGCGCATTACTATTCCGTTGATGATGCCAACGGTGGTTATACTGTCGCTGCTGTCGGTAGGTAAAATCATGTACGGCGATTTTGGGATGATCTACGCCTTGATCGGCGACAACGGCACCTTGTATGCGACAACGGACATTATTGATACGTATGTATTCCGCTCTTTGCGTCAGATTGGCAATCCTTCCGAGGCAATGGCCGTCGGACTGTTCCAATCCGTTGTCGGATTTATTCTTGTCTTCGGTACGAATGCCATTACCCGCAAATTTTTCAAAGACGGTGCGTTGTATTAAAATCCGCTTACGGCATTAGCTTACCGATGAGAGGTTTTAGGAGGGATAAAAATGAAGACGTTTTCAATCAGCAAAACAGTTATGTATGCTCTGATTACGATTTATTCGGCGCTTTCTTTGCTACCGATGCTGCTGGTGCTGATGATCTCGGTTACGGATGAGGATGCCATATTGAAGAACGGCTACAGCCTTTTTCCGGAGAAGTTCTCCCTGTATGCCTATAAGCTGATCTTTACGGGCGGCTCCCAGGTCATGCAGAGCTATGGAATCTCCATCTTTGTCACGATTGTCGGCACCATACTGGCGATTCTGATTACTTCCATGGCCGGCTATACGCTGGCGAATAAAAATGTGAAATACCGCAATCTGCTGGCGCTTTATTTTTTTATCACTATGATTTTTTCCGCGGGGATTGTGCCCTGGTATCTGATGAACCGGTCGCTTGGATTGACCAACAATATCCTTGCATTGATTATTCCGTCGCTGCTGTTCAGCCCGTTCAACCTCTTCCTTGTGCGCAATTTCATGAACGGGGTTCCAGACTCACTGCGGGAATCGGCAACCATAGACGGGGCCAGCGATATTACGATTGCCTTCAGGATCTATCTTCCGTTATGCAAGCCGGTACTGGCGACGATTGCGCTATTCTACGGACTGGATTACTGGAACAACTGGTGGAATGCGATCATGCTGATCGACAGCAAGGATCTGTACCCGCTGCAATTTATGCTTCTGCAAATGCAATCGGAGATCAGCATGCTGAACGAGATGACGATGCTGGCGGGATCAAGTGATATCACGCTTCCTTCGGAATCAGTCAAGATGGCGACGGCGGTCGTGACAATCGGGCCGATCATATTTCTGTATCCTTACTTGCAGAAGTATTTTGTCAAAGGGCTGGTAATCGGTTCGGTCAAAGGCTGATATTATCCCTTCGGGGTTAACATAAATAATGTACAATAGAAGGAGGTCAACTTTTGTATGAAAAAGTCTTACGTAATTCTATTAGCTGTGGTACTTCTGCTTTCGACACTGATTGGATGCAGCCAGGGTTCTAATTCAACCAATACTGCGGATAAGGAAGACAACGCTTCAGCCCCGAAACAGGGGAATAACGGCAATGCTACAGAGACGGTGAAAATCAAATATCTGGTTCCCGGCACGGAGCCGAAAGACTACAAGGAAGTGTTCCAAAAGGTCAATGAGAAGCTGGCTGCGGACGGTGTCGGCGTTGAGGTGGAGAAGATCTACATTCCGTGGGATGCGTGGGATCAGAAGCTGAACCTGATGTTGTCCACCGGCGAAGATTTCGACCTGTTCCACGTCATGCAGGACCGTACCCCGTTCTCCAGCTACTATAATCGCGGTGCATTGGCGGATATCACGGATGCAATCGAAAAGTATGGACAAAATCTGAAGAAATATATTCCGGAGGATATCTTCGACGGGGCTAAAATCAATGGCAAATATTATGCTGCTCCATCCTATTGGGTTGAAATGGCGAGTGAAGGTGAGTTCAATATCCGCCGCGATATTCTCCGCGAGAACAATCTCAAAGAGCCGGCTACTCCGGCTGAACTGATCAGCACTTGGGAGACTGTCATGAAGAATTGGAAGGGAAGCAACAAGCCCTATCTGGGCACACGGGCGGATTTTGACCCGATCTTCCTGCATACGTCTATCCTGCACCGGACGTATGACACCTTTCCGTTCACAGTGAAGGATAAGTTCTTCTATGTGAATCAGAGCGGCGAGGTCAAGTCTTGGATTGAGACCGAGGAGTTCAAGAAGGATGCGTCCTTCATGCGCGAGCTATACACAAAAGGAATTACCAATCCTGATATCCTGGTCATGAAGCAGGAGCAGGTAGATGCGCAGCTCGACAGCGGTGAATGGTTCGTCCGCCTGGGAACCGGCGGAAGCTTGACCGGACTCAAGAAGTACAATCCAGAGGCCACTGTAAACGATATTGGTGTTGTGTGGTTTAACCCGGAGAAAGAATATCTGCGTCCGCTCACCTTCAAAAACGGGAATGCTGTACCGGTGAACAGCAAGCATCCGGAAGAGGCCGTCAAATTCTTGGATTGGATGCTGGCAAGTCAAGAGAACTATGATCTGGTGCAATATGGCATAGAGGGCAAGCACTACACCAAGGACGGCGAGAAGGGCTATAAGCCGATCAAAGATCCGAATAACAATAACAACCCGGGGTATAGAGGATCTGATTCGCAAAACGGCAACGTAAACTTCATGCGTTTTGACTTGGAGAATAGCATTCCCGATAATAACAAAGTTTTGTTTGAGCCAAATCCCAATGCGGTCAACAGTATCGCAGCGAACTTTATTTTTGACCCGACGAATGTAAGGACCGAGTACACCAACATTTTGTCCGAAGCTTCAGCAAGCATTACTCCGATTTATATGGGCGTCCTGGAATACGATAAGGCCTTCCCGGCTGCTCTGGAAAAAATGAGAAAAGCCGGTTTGGATAAGGTAGTTGCGGAATACCAGAAGCAATTCCAGGAATATCAGGCTTCTCTTAAATAATGGAGCCGAAAACAAAAGGAAGGGGTGGAGAAATTTGACCCTGCAGAAGCAAAGGATTGAATTTGAAGCGGCAAAAAAGATATATGAGAGTGCAACCTTGAAATTTCATGGTGTGGACGGTTTTGATGTCTACAATATATCGGTCCCATTCAAAAGGGACGGAAAGCGCTATTTGTTCGGACGGGTAGAACGCCGCGGGGAATGGGCCCGCTCCTGGGTCCGGCTGTTCGAGGAAACAGGACAGGATGAATGGACCGTGGTGAAAGATAGCATGATCTATACTCTGGAGGACCCCTACATCAGTGAGATTGGCGATGAGCTAGTAATGGGCGGGACTCATGTGCAGTATCAGAGTGGAAGATACAGTACGTTTTTCGGCTATTTCTTCCGGGGCACCGATCTCCACAATTTGTACTACTTCACTACCGGACCTAACAAAATGAAGGATATCCGCCTTGTTCCGCTGGCGGATGGCAAGATCGGCGTCTTCTCGCGTCCGCGCAGCACCGAGATGAGTGACAAATATGGCAGCGAATCCATGATCGGCTTCACGGTTATTGACAGATTAGAAGAGTTGACTGCGGACGTCATCGAGAACGCACCTTACATTCACGGCATTTTCGGGGCAGGCGAATGGGGTGGCGTCAATCAGGCGTATCTGCTGGACACTGGTAAAATCGGCATCATCGGACATATTTGCTACCAGGATAAGGATGAAGATGGCGGGGAAGTGAAGGTGTACTTGAACATGGCCTTCGTCTTTGATCCAACTACCCGGGAGTCAGCTGACCTTCATCTGATTGGAAGCCGTCCCTGTTACCCGCCGGGACCAGCCAAGGCACCATATTTGACCGACTGCGTCTTTTCTTCGGGTATTGTGATGCGCCCGGACGGCAAAGCCGATTTGTACAGCGGCATTGGCGATTGCCAGGCAGGGCGTATCACAATCGACTATCCGTTTGCAGGAAATGGGCACCTTGTATAGAAGAAGATAGAATGAATGTGTCCTCACAATCGGACACTTTAACAACCTGGAGAACTAGGAGGATGTTGTTAGATGAAAACCAATATGCCCATCATCGGCGCGCTCGAGTCCAGCCTGCTCATTCGCCGTCATCCGGATAATCCCGTGCTGGACGCTGCCCGCGTGCCGTATCCCACCGCGCTTGTCTTCAATGCAGGCGTCGCCAAGTTCGGTGGCCGCTACGTCATGGTATTCCGCAACGATTACGGCTCCCTGGAGAAGCAGACCATCGAGCCGTCTCACACGACGGATCTTGGTATCGCTTTCAGCGACGATGGCATTCACTGGACGGCGGGTCCGAAGCCGGTCTTCAAGCTGCGCGACGAAGAGATCGTACGTGCCTACGATCCGCGTCTGACAGTTATCGACGGCCGCTGCTACATGTGCTTCGCCGTAGATACACGGCACGGTATCCGGGGAGGTATCGCTGTGACGGACGATTTTGAATCCTTCGACATATTGAGCTTGTCGACACCGGATCTGCGGAATATGGTGCTGTTCCCGGAGCGGATCGGCGGCAACTACGTCCGGCTGGAACGGCCGTTCACCGTGTACAGCCGCGGCGGAGTTGACCGGTTCGATACCTGGATCTCGGAGTCGCCGGATCTGATCTATTGGGGCCGTTCCGAGCTGCTGCTGTCGGTGGAGCAGGTGCCGTTTGCCAATGACAAGATTGGCCCGGCGGCACCGCCCGTGAAGACGAGTAAGGGCTGGCTCACCACGTTCCATGCGGTGGATATCGACCCCGCCAGAGGGAAGAACGGCTGGGAGCCGTCCTGGAAGAAGCGGTACACGACCGGCATTATGCTGCTTGATCTCGACAATCCGAAGAAGATCCTCGGCATGAGCGCATCACCGCTGCTTGCGCCTGAAGCAGCTTATGAGACGGACGGGGGCTTCCGCAATAACGTCATTTTCCCCGGCGGCATGGTGCTGGAGGAGGACGGAGAAGTGAAAATCTATTACGGAGCCAACGACACGGTGGAATGCCTGGCTACCGCTCATGTGGATGATCTGATCAGGCTTTGTTTGGAAGGGTGAGCCCCCTTTTCAAATAGATATGTATATGTGCACCCTGTAATCTAGGAAGCTAATATATGATACTTAAACAAATACTGGCCCTGTGCAGTAAGGCTGCACAGGGCCAGTCCGTTTTTTATTCGTAGCGGCTAAGATCAAAGCGGTGAACTGTTCCTACTTCGCAGAACTAACAAATTGATTTCTAGCCGCACCCAGACCGACGAGACAGAGCAGAGCAGAAGCGCCAACCAATATCAGGAGTGGAACGCTCCAACTATGGGTGGCATCATGCAAGTATCCAATCAGCGCTGGGCCCATTGCAGCCAGCAGATATCCGATGGATTGGGCCATGCCCGATAATTCAGCCGCTTGATGGGCACTTCGGGTACGCAAGCCGAAAAACATCATGGACAAGCCAAAGGCAAAGCCTGCTCCCATACCAAGAATAATAGCCCAAAACAGAACCAGATGGATACTGCCATAGAGAAGTCCAAGTGTTCCGGTCAAAAGCAGAATCGTTGTAATCACCACTAACAACCGTTGGTTAGTCATGCGCCCGGCTATAACAGGAACGATAAATGCAAAGGGGAGCGAAGCCATAATCAGAACCGATAGAAACCAGCCGGATTGACTTGAACTGATGCCCTGATCCTTTAGTATTTCAGGCAGCCATGCCACCAGCACATAAAAAATGGTTGATTGTAATCCCATAAAAAGAGTTACCTGCCAAGCCAACGGAGAGCGCCATATATTGACCTGATGCTTGTTCCCTGCGCTGCTGCCGGCAACAGCGGCTGATTTCGCCGGAGCCTTGAGCTGCGGTGCCCAAAAGAGAATGGAGATGACGCTAAGTATCCCCCATACTCCCAAAGCACCTTGCCAGTTCAAGCCTGCCCCCACCGCTAAGGGAACACTAATGCCGGAAGCAATCGCCCCGCATAGATTCATGGAAACACTATAAACCCCTGTCATTGTCCCCATTTGCTGCGGAAATTCCCGTTTTATCAGGCTCGGTAGTAATACATTACATATGGTGATAGCAAACCCCAGAACTGCGGTTCCAACATACAAGGTTACCGCCCCGGATAACGAGCGAACAGCGATACCGATGGCCAAAAAAATAAGGGAAATCAGCATAATCCGTTCCACACCATATCTGCGTCCTAATTTTGGTACAAAAGGGGATAACAATGCAAATGCAATCAGTGGAACTGTGGTAATCAGGCCTGCTAAGGTATTCGAAATATGCACGTTCTCCCGTATAAGACTGACTAATGGTCCCACCGAGGTGAGGGGAGCACGCAAATTCGCTGCGATAAGTATAATTCCTACGATCATGAACCAGAATGTCGCTTGCTTGCGAATGCCGGTAGTGGATATTGCATCCTGTTTTTTTAACAATTGTTCTGATGAACTCATAAGGGTTCCTCCCGCGTTTTAAGTTAATTCATCGTCAATTTCATCCATGTGGAAGAAGTACCCTTATCACTACTTCATTTTTAGCTCAGTTTTGCACGGGCCTTTTCAATGTATAAACGAACAGCCTCCTCGGCCTGAGTGCAATCCTGATTGGCAATGGCTTGATACAGCAGCTCATGAGAGTCGTGATAATAAGCTGCATTTTTGAAGTCCTTTGTTTCTAAAAGCATGTTATGCAGTGCCTCGGTAATATGGTTGTACAAATTCGCCATCAGTTGGTTATGTGATGCAGCAATCACCATTTTGTGAAACTCGACATCCCAGTGAGCATAAGCTTTGAGATCCTGCTGGCTGGCTGCTTGTCTGCACTGGTCCAAACATGTCCGAATCGCCTCCAAATCTTCTTCACTTCTCCTGGACGCAGCCAGGGCAGCAGCCTCTCTTTCCAATGCATATCGGACCTCCAGGCTCTCAAGCATATCGGTATGCTGAATCACTTTTTCGATCACTGACCCCAAGACACTTGAGGAACAGACATAGGTTCCATCCCCTTGTCTGGTCTTCAGCAGACCCGCATATGTTAAAGCCCGAATGGCTTCCCTCAAGGTATTACGGCTGACTTGAAGCTGTTCCATTAGCTCGGGTTCTGCAGGAATACGCATCCCTACTTGCCATTCGCCGTTTTCGATCTTCCCCTGGATCTGGTAGGCTACTTGTTCCACCAAGGTTAAACGTTGAGTTTTAGTTAACACAGCATCACTCCTTTGCAAACGTAGGATGTTTGGTATTTTGGTGTTATTATAGCAGGTTGACTCTGACTTGGAAAGATGAAATTGATAATGATTATCATCAAAATATTGATATTGATAATCATTATCACCTATGATATATTGACATTGTTTACAGGTGAACAATAATGAGCTGTCAACGTGTAAGCTCTTTTATTGCAAGAGAGGAGAGGATAGGCACCATTGGAGTTTTGAATAATAGCAACGTTTCGGGCTGAAGAAAGAAATGTAGAAGGGAAGTATGTGACAAATGACGACCTTAAAGATTAAGGACCTCAGATCCAGAATTGAAGGTAAAGAAATTTTAAAAGGACTTAGCTTGGAGATTCATGGCGGAGAAATTCATGCCATTATGGGTCCTAACGGGACAGGGAAAAGCACGTTGGCTTCTGCGTTAATGGGCCATCCCAAATATGAGGTTACAGATGGCAGGGTAACACTGGATGATGAAGATCTGCTGGAGATGGAGGTCGATGAGCGTGCCCGGGCAGGCTTGTTCCTGGCTATGCAGTATCCAAGTGAAATTGCCGGTGTGACGAACTCAGATTTTCTCAGAAGTGCGGTTAATGCACGGCGCGGGGAAGGCAATGAAGTATCCTTAATCCGCTTTATCCGCCAGATGGAGAGCAAGATGAAGGGATTGGAGATGAATCCTGAATTTTCACACCGTTATCTGAATGAAGGCTTCTCCGGCGGGGAAAAAAAACGGAATGAAATTTTGCAGATGATGCTGCTTGAGCCCAAATTCGTCATTTTGGACGAGGTGGATTCGGGTCTTGATATTGATGCATTGCGTATTGTAGCCAATGGTGTTAATGAGCTGCGCAGTCCTGACAGGGGTTTTCTCATCATTACCCATTATCAGCGTCTGCTGAATTATATCACCCCGGATTTCGTGCATGTGATGATGCAAGGCCGTATTGTCAAATCTGGCGGTCCAGAGCTTGCACATCGTTTGGAGGCGGAGGGATATGACTGGGTGAAGGAGGAACTTGGCATTACGGATGAGACGGCAGGGCAGGATGCTTAAGAGGCCGGAAAGGAGGAAAAGACAGTGGATGTACAAAATAGAGTTTCAGTGAATGCGGATGACTTGTGTGCCTGGTCAAGAGCCAAGGCCGAGCCGCAATGGCTGCTTGAGCAGCGTTTACAGGCGCTTAAGCAGGTGGAAGATCTGGAGTTGCCAGAAGTGGAAAAAATAAAGCTTGAGCGTTGGGATATTCATGAGCATGGAGACTACAAAGCTGAGAAATTGTGGCCGGGCCTGCAGGAGGCGCACGAGGCAGTCCACAGTCTGGTCAACTTCCCGGTGGAAGGCGGGCTTATCGTTCAGCATAACTCTGATGTAGTTTATACCGAATTGTCGGCTGATTTGGCTGCACAAGGAGTGATTTTGACTGATCTGCATACGGCGGCGAAAGAGCATGGGGAACTGGTACAACGATACCTCGGTCAGGCTGTGAAACCGGAAGAGCATAGGCTGTCTGCTGTACACAGTGCCGTATGGAGCGGCGGTGTATTTCTATATATTCCGGACGGAGTAGAGGTTGATGTGCCGCTTCAGGCGATCTTTTATAGCAGCATGAGCGGGGCGCGTTTTGCACCGCATATCCTGATTGTGGCCGGAAACAACAGCAAGATCAGTTATGTAGACAATTGCATATCGGGCAGAGAGGATATCAAGGTTCTACATAACGGTGTGTTGGAAGTATTTGCAGGAGCAGGCTCCAAGGTGCAGGTTGCTTCGGTTCATCAGCTTGCTGCTGCTACAACGGACTTTACCCAGCGGCGTGCGGTTGTGCTTGCAGATGGAGCGGTAGAATGGATTATCGGGGAGATGAACAATGGTTATACTGCCACTGATACCAAGACATTGCTCCAAGGCAATGGCTCCAACTCTGATGCCAAGGTGATAGCTGTAGGTTCGGGCTGCCAAAAGTTAAGCTATACGACTCAAGTCCAACATTTTGGCAGAAGCTCTGTGAGCCAGATGATTACACGTGCTGTAATGCGTGAAGAGGCTACGGCCATTATCAATGGGATTACCAAGATTGAAAAAGGCGCAACAAATTGTGACGGCCAGCAGACAGAACGTATCCTGATGTTGAGTCCCAAAGCGCGCGGCGATGCCAACCCCATCCTGCTGATTGATGAGGATGATGTCACAGCCGGCCATGCTGCATCCGTGGGGCAAGTGAATGCGGAGCAGATCTATTACTTGATGTCACGGGGGATCTCCCGGAATGAAGCGGAATATCTTGTTATTTTTGGCTTCCTGGCTCCTGTCATTTCGGAGATTCCGCTGGAGGGAGTTCGCAGCCGCCTGCAGGATTTAGTGGAGAGAAAGCTGGGCAGATCACAGGAATTCAAATCGTAGATCACAGTAAGTTATATGAAGGACAAAGGAGTGACATCAATGGCTAAAAATGCACCTGATATGGGCGACTATAAATATGGGTTTCGTGACGGGCATCAGTCTGTTTTCCAATCCGGAAAAGGGTTGACCCCGGAGATCGTGCGGGAGATTTCCCGAATCAAGGAAGAGCCGGAGTGGATGCTTGAGTTTCGTCTGAAAGCGTTGGAGCAATTCTACAAAATGCCGATGCCCCGGTGGGGAGCTGATTTGGAGGGGCTTAATCTTGAAGAGATTCAATATTATGTGCGCCCATCGGAAAAGCAGGGAAAGACCTGGGAGGAAGTGCCGGTTGAAATCAAAGCAACCTTTGACAAGCTGGGCATTCCCGAAGCGGAGCAAAAGTTCCTGGCGGGTGTATCCGCTCAATATGAGTCGGAAGTGGTATATCACAGCATGCGGCAGGATCTGGAGGAGCAGGGTGTTGTTTTTCTGGATACGGATACCGCGCTAAAGCAATATCCCGAATTGTTTAAGGAATACTTCGGTACAATTATTCCCCCAGCTGACAATAAATTTGCAGCACTTAATAGCGCGGTGTGGTCCGGCGGAAGCTTTGTATATGTTCCCAAAGGAGTACAATGCGAGGTGCCTATCCAGGGGTATTTCCGGATTAACTCCGAAAACATGGGGCAATTTGAGCGGACGTTAATTATTGCCGATGAAGGAAGCTTTATCCACTATGTTGAAGGCTGTACTGCACCCATTTACAGTACCAGTTCCCTGCACAGCGGGGTCATTGAGATCATCTGCCGGAAGGATTCCCGTGTGCGATACACTACCATTCAGAACTGGGCGCCCAACATCTACAATTTGGTGACCCAGCGGGCTGTGGCAGAGGAAAATGCCACGATGGAATGGGTAGACGGTAATATCGGCTCCAAGGTTACGATGAAGTATCCGGCGGTACTTTTGAAAGGGCGGGGGGCCAAGGGGTCAGTATTGTCGATTGCCGTAGCCGGCAAGGAGCAGCATCAGGATGCCGGAGCGAAGGTCATTCACCTGGCCCCCGATACCACATCCACGATTATATCCAAATCAATCAGCAAGCAGGGGGGCAAAGTCAGCTACCGGGGCTTGTCCAGCTTCAGCCGCAATTCCGCAGGTTCCAAGTCCAATATCAAATGCGATACGCTGATTCTGGACAACCTGTCGACATCGGATACGGTTCCTTATAATGAAATTAAAAACGACCAGATCACGCTGGAGCATGAGGCCACCGTATCTAAAGTATCCGAGGAACAGTTATTTTACTTAATGAGCCGCGGCCTTACAGAGGAAGAAGCCACGCAAATGATTGTGATGGGCTTCATCGAGCCCTTCACAAAAGAGCTGCCGATGGAGTATGCGGTTGAGATGAACCGGCTGATTCAATTTGAGATGGAAGGAAGCATCGGTTGATTTGCTATATCGATTGAACTTAAAAATATACAAAAAAAGGGGAGCGTGGCGGAGGGGGATTTTGGAACTGTAGGAGCGAACGCGTCCGCCTTTGTCTGCGGATTTCCACTGCGAACAGCGGTATACAATCAAGAAATCTGCAGATGGGCAGCGGCCGGAAGTCCAAACATTCTCTGGAGTCACGACCAATCCCGAATTAGAAAAATCACAAGTTCAATCTATATAGTTTATAAATCAAGCATTTAACTCTTGCTCTTTAAAGAAGTACGAGGTGTTATTAATGAAGAAAAAAAATTCGGATATCTCAGAACTAACTCAGATTACCCGTGAGAAAAGGAAAGTTCAGTTCTACCTCAATATGCTGTTAGGATTGGGCGCGAGTTGTGGTGTGATGATACCTACAGAATCCATTTATACGCTTTTAATGGAGCTTTCGGATCAAGAGGCCTCTCTAATGCAAAAAGCAAAGGATCACTCAGACTATCCAGAGTGAAGCAGGTTTGAATTGACTGTTGATAAAACAATAAGAGGAGCTGGCATAATGGAGGAAAATGAAATTTTATTTGATGAAGTATCGGAAGTGCTTCTCAAACTGCGTCCCTTCCTACTGCGTGATGGCGGAGATGCAGAATTGGTTGAGGTTGAGAACGGCGTAGCTAAATTAAGATTTTTGGGAGCCTGCAACGGTTGCCCAAGTGCAACGATTACGTTAAAAGCCGCTATCGAGCGCGCAATTCTTGAAGAAATCGATGAAATTAAAGAAGTTATACAAGTATTTTAAATTCCTAAACCCGCAAAAAACCTTGTTTTTACAAGACTTTAATATGAAATGCAAATAGCCATATCTCTAAATCATTGATATAATAGAAAACGTTAGAATAGAAACATATATTCCCCGATAAGCGAAACCTATCAGTATCACCTAGCCCATACTCTACCCTTCATGGGGGAGATATGGGTTTATGTTATTTTGTGAGGGTGGTCCATTGAAAGAGTTAATCATGCAGGTTATGGAGTGCAAATACGGTGCAGTGCGCCGAACTAGAACCAGACTGAAGCTGTTTATCGAGAAATTGCTGGAAGAGAACAACAGGATTCCCCGGGAAGTCCTAAACTACGAAGTGATGGCGAGGTTGGCGTGAAGCATGAACTGGAGTGATTTTGGAGAACGGAATAAACGGCTGAACCCCTTATGGACTCTGGGGGCAGGCATGAATCTCGGCGAGCTGCAGCCCTATAAGGAAATGATTGCGCTCAGCGTGCTGCTTCAGGTCTATTATCTGGAGCTGGAATCCAATGAGCAGAGGGCCAGGGAGGATATTGTGGAGCTGGCCTGGAGTTCATTGGAACGGTTCAATATCACGAAGCTGGGCACCGCCGAATCCGTGGAGCGGCTGGTGGACGGTCTGCTGTGGAGCGGAAGCGGCGGGGATTTCGAAGCCTACTATTATGATGATCTGTCCCGGCAGATGGCCGTGCAGAAATACAAATATTTTACGGTGGACGAGGATGCTACCCGCACCAGCTGGGAGGAAAGCGGCAGAACCGTCTACAGGTTGTCTGAATATGCCATGGAGCTGATCTTCATGAGCCATGAGATTATTGAAGAATTTCAGATCAGCATCAAGCTGCTGGAAATTCAGATGCACATCAAGCATGGACGGGTCACACGTGCGATGCAGGATGTGGGCGAACTGATCTCACGGGTGCGGAAGATGACACAGCAGCAGCAGGAATACCGCAATGCGCTGCGCCGCAATCCCAAGCATATGTTCAGTGAATACGGTGTGCTGCGGCATCGGCGGCTGGAGGAAATTCACCTGCAGTTTGACGAAGAGCGCAGGCATTTCGATAACATTCACCGTTCGCTGGCCCGGCTTGCCAATGATGAGAAGGATGTTATCGACTTCAATGAGCTGCGCCAGCTCGCGGAGAGAGTGGAGCTGTCCAGACGGGTGCATGATGAGCTGGCTGAGGTGGTGCTGAGCATCTTTGAGGCGGAGACGAATCTGCGGCTGAATTTCCCGGAGCTATTCTGGGGAGCCGGGGGCTTTAATTTCCGCACCCATATCTGGGAGGAATGGGTGAAGTCCGAAGGGCTGCCGGATGCGGACAGCCTGGAGCTGCTGATCGGCGGGCTGTTCACGCCCGGCCAGGATTTTATCTATCCGCTGGCCTGGGCATGGGAGGAGCAGGAGGCCGGCTTTTTGCCCGAAGATGTTTTGGACGAGCCGGACGAAGGCGGGGAAGAAGAGAGCAGCGCCTATACCCCGAAGTCTATTCCCTGGCCGCAAGTTTCCGAGCTTTGGCTTCCTGTTTTTAAAGGACTGGCGGAAATAGGAAGCTTTACCTTCGCCGCGGAAGCATTTACGGAAGAGGAACAGCGCAAATGGTCGGGCACTCCGGATGCGGTTGATCTGTGGGCGCAGTTTTTCCACACGGAAATAACTGTGCAGGCGCAGGACGCGGACAGCCAAGGCGGGGCGGCAGATGAATGCCAGAAATTAATCCAGCAGCTGCTGGCGGCAAATCCGGTGCTGGAGGTTCTGCGCGGCAAGGTGCTGCGTACAACCATTCAGGGCAGCCATCGCTCTAGCGTCACCTGGCCCGGTCTGGAAATGAGTCCTTATACCATAACTATCATAGAGAGGTGATGATTCAGCATGAACTATTCGCTAGAACAATTACAGCAGGCTTCGCGGCTGTTTTTTGACCTGCTACGCCGGAAGGTGATTTCGCTGGATGATCCCGCAGCCGCTGAATGCCTACAGGACAACGGAGCTTATGACGCCCTGCAGTACATGGCCAAAGAAGGAGGCTGCCGGATAATGAATTCCGGACACCGCCTCCACCTGCTGGTTAATCCGCTGGGCTCGGGTTTTGCCAGCAACTTCACGCAGCTCAGGAACAAATATTCACGGATTGAGCGCAAAACCCATTTACATATCATTAACATTATTATTCTGGTGTTCCTGGCCGAGATGGACCAGGATGAGCACCATTTCAAGCCGGGACAGGACAGCATGTCCTATATTCAAATCTCAGATCAGGTATCCTCATTGTTTCAGGCATGGGTCGAAATGGACAGCGAGGGCGGATTCAGCAGGCAGTGGCGTCTGGATATCCAGGCGATGCATAAGGTCTGGACAAGCCTCTACATGCAGACCAAAAGCCAGGAGGAAGCCGATTCTCTAAGCAGAGGAGCTAGTTCCCGGATCGGATTAATACATGAGGGTATGAAGCTGCTGGAGGAAGAGCATCTGGTCTTTATCTCGGAGAACGAGAAGCGGATTTTCCCCCGCGAAGAATTATATGAAAGAATGCGTTATCTGTACCATGATGTTGACCGTTATAAGGAACTGAAGGCACTGATCGGGCGCACCTTGACGGAGAAGGAGGGGGAAGCCCATGCCGCGTATTGAGCGGATCCGGATTACCGGACTTAAATATGAAAAGATGCTCAAAAAGTATGACGATATGGTTCTGGACCTCAGCAATGAGGAAGGGCCGGCCAACACGCTGATTACCCTGATGAACGGCGGCGGGAAGGGTGTGCTGCTGCAATCGATTTTCCAGCTGCTGATTCCGAAAGCGGCCTGGGGCAAGGATAATGAGAACCAGGTTGAGGCTTTTTTTCATAATCACAAAAAACAGCTCAAGCCCTATACCTTCCACGTGGCCATTGAATGGCGCCTGGATAATAACGACCGCAATGAGTACATGACCACCGGCATCGCAATGACGGCCCACAGCTCTGTGGACCAGCTGGAAATCAAGGTCGATTATCTGCTCTATGCGCTGCTGGACTATGAGGAACATGCTGAGCTTACACTTTCCACATTGCCGCTCTATGATATCGATGCCGCTGGTCCTGTTAGTTTCGAGAGCATTCAACAGTTCGTGCGGGACCACCGGGGAGAAATGGCTTCCTTTGGAAGCCACAGCTCGGATCTGAAAAAATACTATAATTTCCTGGCGGAACGGGATATCCATATCGGCGAGTGGCGCAACATGCGGCGGATTAACGGTGAGGAAGGCGGGATTAAGGGCTATTTCCAGAAAAATGATGCCTTTACGAACCAAAATCTGTTCGAAAAGCTTATTATTCCCGAAATCGGCACCAGCCTGAACGAAGGCCTGCCTGAGCAGGAAGGCTCGCTTCAGAAAATGTTCATGGATGCGGCGACCGTTGCGCAGAGACTGCCGATGCTGGAGCAGCGCGAGAAGGCTTTTGCCGAATTTACCGTGCTGGCCGCACCGCTGCATGAGCTGGTGAAGCAGGGGATGGAAGCGGAACTGCGCTACCGCGAAACAGAGCTGCTTGGACGGCAAATGTACACCGTGATCCATGACGAGCTGAAAACAGCCGAAGAGGGGCGCCGCAAAAAAGCAGACGAGCTGGTACAGCTCCATCAGGAGGCGCGGCAGCTGCGTTTTGAAGCAGATAACCTGAATTACCTGCGCAGCAAAGAGGAGGCCGACCGGAAGCAGGAGGATTTCACAAAGATAAGCGATAATCAGAGCCGTGCCCGCCAGCGTCTGGAAGATTCGAAAGCGAAGGAAAAAGAGCTGGAGGTGGCCCATTATCTGGCCCGGCGGAAGCTTCAGCTCCGCCAGATGGAGCAGTGGCAGAAGGAGATTGAAGCCATCGAAGGGTCGCTTGAAATGAAGGAGCGCCAAGAGGTGGTGCAAGCTGCGAAGGAAGAATTGCGCCAGCAGTGGCAGCAAGTGTCCAAGCTGTGGCAGGGGCAGATTACGGCGTTCAGCCGCCGCCAGCAATCCTTGAGTGCCGATGAAGCTGCCCGCCGTAAGGAACGCGAAAGCTGTCTGCTGGAGCTGGGCGGCCTGGACAGCCGGATTCACGAGCTGACCGCCTCCATCCGCCAATACACGGAAGCGCTCGGGGCATTCGCCGCCCGCCATGGGCAGGAAGCCGCCCATTCACCGGCTGCATCGCTTCAGCGGGCCATCGCTGCTGCCAGAGGCTTCGCCGAGAATATTGTTACGCTGAATGAACGGCGCAAGGCTGCGGACGAAGAACGCTTCAAGCTGCATACGAAGCATACCCAGGTCAGCGGGAAGCTCCTTGCCCATGAGCAGCAGGAGGGGGAGCTGCAGGAACAGCTGGATATCCAGCTGAACCGGGAATCGCAGCTCTGGTCACAGCTGGTCGTGCTGCTGGAGCTGTATGAAGAGCATAACCGGCTGGGCGCTACGGGTTTGTTCGAAGCGAAGGCTGCTGTGCAGGAGCGCTTCATCCGCAGGCTGGACGAAGCTGAAGTGCAGACCAAACGGCTCAGGAGAGATTATTATCATCAATTGCTGGATGTTGAGCTGCAGCATGAAGCCTACTGGCTGCCGAATAGCGATCTGCTGACAGTGAAGGACAGGCTCGACGCGCTGAAGATCAGCTCGATGCTGGGCAGCGCCTTTCTGAACGATCAGCCTTATCTGATCCGCGAGGAAGAGCTGGAGCGGCATCCGCTGCTGCCTTACAGCCTCATTGTCACCGAACGCGAGGCGGCCAAGCTGCAGCCGGGAATGCTGAAGGACCTGCTGCTCAAATCAGCGGTGCCGGTCTTCATCCGTGAGCAGATGGCGCAGCCTGCGGAGCAGCCTTTCCTGCTGCTGGGCGGACAAGGCCCGCAGATGGTGCTGCAGCCGGACCGTTTTCTGGAGTGGAAGCAGGGGATCTCTGCAAGACTCAAGGATCAGGAAGCGGAGCTGCAGGATGCGGAGGGATATCTGGCGAAGCTGAAATCCGCTAGGCAGGAGTATGAGCGGTTGTTCCAGAGTGAGCATTCGGTTAGCCTCAAGGGCAAGCTGAACGCTCTGAATGGCTTGCAGAACGAGCTGCGCATAAGTCTGGGCGAACTGAACACTGAAATTAGCGAAAATGCAGCGGCAATGGGGGAGATTATGCGGGAAATCTCCGAATGCGAAGCCGGCAAAGTGGAACACGAGGAGAAAGCAGCAGCGCTGCGCGAATGGAATGAACGGACCCATAAACAGGAGCAGGACTATAAAGACAAGCAAAGGGCGGTTGACCGCAGAAGCGAGCTGAACAAAGAGATTACAGGCAAGGAGCAGCAGCTGGCACAGCTGAAAGCCGAGCTGGACAGTACAGCCCTGGAACGGGAAAAATGGGTTGGAGATACCCGGTATTCATTGTTTCCAAGGCTGCAAACCTGGTTCCCTGAGCTTGTCTTCCCGGCCGGACCACAGGCTTCCTCAACCGGACATGCAGAGGATCAGCCGGAGTTCCCCCTTGATGCTTCCATTCAGGACAAACTGCTTCAGACCCTAAGTACTCTGGAGAGCCTCCAGCAATCCTTGAGCCGGAATGAGCTGGAAATCCGTACAAGGGCCGCACAGATCAAAGCAGCGGCTGAACAGCTGGCCGAGCTTGAAGCAGCCGTCCAGCAGATTGAGGCGGATTGGCGCAATGTACCGGAGCCAAGCGATACGCCTGATGCGATCATGGCAGCCAGAACGCGGCAGAAGAGCGACACTGGAATGCTGGACGAGGACTATCAGCTTGTCCGGGATTCCTTCGTCCGCTGCCAGACTGAGCTTGACAATCTGCACAAGCAGCTGGCCAAAGCGGAGAAGGCGATCAAGGAAAAGCACGAGCGGGCTGTGGAGCTCTGGAATGAACCGCTGGACCCGAAAGAAGAAGAGATCAGGGAACGGTCCCGTGAGAATGAGTATGCACTGAACGGCTGCAAGCAGACCCTGGCTTCACTGGATCAGTGGCTTCAGACACTCGCCAGCCAGAGCAAAGTCATGGAAACCCATGTGGAAGGGCGGCTGCAGCTGCGTGACATACCTGAAGAGGTGCAGCTGCGCACAAGAGAGGACTGCGAGCAGGCTGTGGCTGAGTGGCTGCTGCGCAGCAGAGAGAGCCGCAGTGAACGGAATGAAATATCACGGAAAGTCAAGGAAGAGAAGACGGCACTCAGCGGCAAGCTTGCCAAAAGCGGCTGGAATGCCGAGCTTGCAACCAAGATTCAGGAACGGCTGAACACCGTGCATTGGGAGGACTTCTCTATTGCACTGCAAGTGCTGGACTCGATGCTTCAGAGCTCGCAGGATCAGATTGAGAGCATCCGCAGCGATAAGGAAGGCATGGAGCTGTCACGGAAAATGTGGGTTGGCCGGGCTGCTAAGCGGGTAGTGCAGATCGTTGATATTTTGAAGCGTATGGAGCGCCGGATGATTATCCACAACGAGAACGGCCATGCGTTCCCGCTGGTGCGTTTGAATTACAAAAACATCAATGTGCCCAAGACAACCGAAGATATCGAACCGCTGGTGAGCGAGTACTTCAACCGCTGCATCAGCAGCCTGCTGGAGAAATTCCCGAAGATCGAGCAGGTACCGGCAGCGGCGGTCAAGGATCTGATCAGTGACGGCATGATTGTCTACGCCGCCCTGCAGAACCGTTTTCCGGTCTTGCAGGTCTATAAGCCGGTGACGGAGAATTATTTCCTCTATGCGGCTCCGGAAGAGTATCACTACTCCGATTGGGAAGTCATCAACCGCGGAGCATTGGATGAAGCAGTCGGCAGCGGCGGGCAGCGCCAGTCCGTCCAGCTGCTGGTGGCGATGATGATCATGACCCATAAACGGGTCAACCGCGAGAATAAAGGCTGGACAGTCTTTTTATATGACAATCCGTTCGGTGAAATGGTTTCCAATAACGTGCTTGATCCGGTATTTGAGATTTCCAAGGCATTACGCTTCCAGTGGCTGATCGTTACCCCGCCGGAGCTGGTGAAAAATGATGTCAGCGTCCGCTTCGGCGTCTACTGGCAGCTTTATTTTGGCGGTGAAAAGGGTGACATGCTGGAGTCTACGCTCATTAAAGGCGGACGTAAGCTGATTCCGGCCTCATTGTTCTGAATCTCGAATCATATGATAGATAGAGATAGGAAGGTACACAATATTCAGTTACTAACGTTGGAAGTTGGAACTCTATCCAGTAGCACGCGTAACCGATATAGAGGATAGGATCTATGTCATGCCTGGGGGTACGTATGAAAAAAACTTTTAAATTGGCGCTTATCGCCATGCTGCTTAGTGTACTGCTGCTGCCGTCGCTCAGTTTGGCCAAAACAGCCGTTCCCAAACATACCGCATCATTTTATGTGAACGATTTTGCCAATGTGATTGACACGAAAACCGAGAACTATATGGTCAACTATGGTGTGCGTCTGCATCAGAAGGATGGGGCGCAGGTCGTGCTGGTCACTGTGGATTCTACGAATGGCGTTTCGATGGAGGAATATGCGACTGCTCTTTTTAACTCCTGGGGCGTAGGATCGGCGGACAAAAATAATGGCGTACTGCTGCTGATGTCCATCAAGGATGATGATTATTGGGCAGTTCCCGGCAAAGGCCTGAAGTCTGCTCTATCCGATAGCAAACTGTCCAAGATTCTCTCTGCGTCGCTGGAGCCGGATTTCGCCAAAAAGGATTACAGCGCCGGTGTCCGCAAAACTTATGGCGCATTGGTTCAAAGCCTGGGCGGGACCTACACGGAGACGTTAGGCTCGAAAAATTATGTCGCCGATAATGCCGGGGTCTTCCAAAAGGTTACAAAGGATTATTTGAACCAATCCGGCAACCGGTACCAGCCTACGACTCGAAGCGGAGTGTACATTGTAACGGTGAAGAATTCCGGCAATCAAAGCCTGGAGGATTACACCTATGCCAAATTCGCTTCAGCGGGGGCAGGTCCAAATGATGTGATGCTGGTGCTGGATATCGGCGGTGACAACTATCATGCACTGCAGGGAAAGAATATCGACGGCATACTCACCAATGATGTGGTCAGCAGGATTTTGACTACCGAACTCGAACCGCAATTTGCCAAAAAGAACTATGCAGCCGGTGCAACAGCCGCAGCCAATGCATTTTACAGCTTTTTTCTGTCCCGGGCAGATCAGGTACAGGGGACTGCGGCTGCAGCTGCCAAGCCTGGCAGCACCATTGTTTCTCCGGGTCAGACCGCAACCGAAACTGCGGGTCCATTAAAGATTGATGAAATGCAGCCTATTTCTGTTGCCAAAGCATTTACGATTATGGGTATATTTTTGCTCATCATTCTTCTGATTAGTGTTCCTGCCTCGCTGCGCAACCGGCATATTGCACGCTATGGCATTCCGGTGAACCCGCGCAACCCGCGGAATGTCCGCCGTTATGGCACCTGGTACGGTCAGCCGGGCTACGGGTCTGGGAGCCGGTGGTACAACCGCCAGCACCGCAGCCGCAGACCCCCGGCGCCTCACCATCACAACTCCGGCAGCAGCTTTTGGGGAAGCAGTCCGGAGGACAGCAACTCGACCAACCACGGCGGTGGAGGCTTCTCCAGCGGTGGCGGTGCCGGGCGTTATTCATCCAGTACGGACGACGATGATGACAATCGCGGTGGTGGGGGTTCGAGCTACGGCGGAGGTGCGGGCCGTTATTCCCCGGACGACGACGATAACGACAGCGGCTCCTCCGGTGGCGGCGGCAGCGCAAGCAGCGGCGGCGGCGTGGGGCGGCATAGCTAGAACGGAGTTATGAATTAGAGGGTAGGGGGCTGCTGCGAAGCGGCTCCTTTTTTTGTTTTGGAAATCTATTGCACTTCCTGCAGCAGATTCCTCCTAAATAAGCTAAAAAACAAAATCTATTGTATTCTGTGCAGCAGATTTTAGGGAAAAGGTCTTTTTGAGCCCAATTCTTGAATTTCAATTGCATGAAATACAATAGATTGTTTTTTATCGGAGTTAGCGGAGTAATCTGTTGCACCAAATGCAATCACACTGAGCTCTAAGCACCAAATGAAGATAATCCTGCCTACATTCAAGTGAAGAATTATGGGTTTTTCTAAAATCTCACTATATATGCCCGGGTAAGTCCTTTTGGTCGCATAAAAGATCTCTGAATTAGCCGGAAGCGGGCTAACTGATGAATCTGGGAGTGCCTCGTGGGCTACCGCAATAGATCATGCTTTTTCACCCGTTAAAAATAGCTTTCGCTGCATACTCCTTTGAAATAGAAGCAATAAATAGTTTTCTTGGTCATCCCGGCTGTAAAAATCGCTATAGATTTTACATCTTCTATAGGATCGATTTTTTACAGAGGGGGGACTCCGTTTGCAGACCCAAGCAACCGCGACCAAGGAGAAAGAGAAAACATCGGGCAGCCATAAACCATACACCAATCCACTGACGTTCGTACGGCCAGCAGCAACAAAGATGCCGGACCCGGTGGAGATTATCCGGCGTGTCCGTCAAAATCCGGCTTCTTTGAGCCGGGAGGACAAGCTGGCGCTCCAGCGTACGCTCGGCAACCGTGCCGTGGTTCAATTGTTATCCAGCCTGAAGGATGGCCGTAAGGAAGAGAAGAAGACGGATAATTCTTCAGAGGCGAAGCAAGGCGAACAAGCACAGGGGCTTTTGGAAAAATCAGCTGAAGAGCGCGAATCCGCCCACGCGGTACAGCGCAAAGAGCAGGAGGCAGTGCAATCCGTAAGGGTTGAAGCGGTGCCAGCGGTCAAGAGGGATCAGACAGCAAGTGATTTGAAGCTGCAAAAACAGGAGCAGGGCCAGGGCAAGGAGCAAAGGAGTATAGCAACTAACCCATCCGGCCTAATTCCTGAGTCGAAGCCGACTGCGCAAGTGAAACCAAAAGGAACAGCGAAAGAGAACCCGGCAGCCCAAAAAGCTTCCCCGGGCGTTGAAGACAGCATAGATAAGCCCCCCAATGTCGAAGCAAAATCCGGAGCTGCTGAGGCAAAGAAAGAAGAAGCGGCTGATCCCAATGCAAAGGGCAGTGGAAAAGAACAAACTGTAGAGCATACAGAAGCACAAGCGGGGGCCAGCAAGGACGGCAAGAGCGGCAAGGGCAGGGGCAAGGAAACCACGTCGGAAACAGCACAGAAAGCCGCACCGAAGGAACCATCCTTGGGAGATGCCTTGGGCGCATTGGCGGGAGTGGGGAAGGAAGAGCCGGCCAAGGCTAAGAAGGTGAACATCCGCGGGGAGGATCCGGGGCAAATCCTCGATCAGCTGACCCATGTTCAGCCCACCGAGATAGGGGATGCTTACGCCCAGGCTGTAGATGTGTCCACAGGAGCACTGGCGAAGCAGAAGCAGAAGACCAAGCAGGGGATGCCAGTGATACCCGCTCCTACGGGACTGAAGGGAAAAGCGCTGCAAGCCCGGAGGAAAATAGCGCCGCTGAAACATGACGTTTCAGACGGATTTAAGAGCGAACGGTCTGGCGGAAACGCGCAACCAGGGAATCTTGGACGAATGGACATCGGGTCCTCAGGTTCAGACGGAAATCCGGAAGCCATGTTGGGCGAAATCCGTTCCGCTGCGGCGGTGCCGCCGGAAATCAGCCTGACCGGCGAGGCGGACCCGTCCCAGCTCGAAGGCTTTAACCAGGAGGCCTCCCAGCAGGTAGGAGCAGCCAAGCGGGCGGAGCTGGGTCAGATTAACCACCCGTTTGGTGAAAATGACATCTACCCCGAGCCGGACGGCTCCACACTGAAAGCTTCCGCAGAGCTGCAAGGCGGCCATGCCCCCGGAGCCAAAAAGCTGCCTGTACTGGGAGTGCCGGCGGACATGACTGCCGGGCTGAATCACAGCCTGGCTCCGGAAATGAAGAAACAGCTGGGTGCCAAGCAGGCTGAATACAGCAAGGAGAAAGCCAAGTTCGACAGCAAGGTGCAGCTCTCCAAAGCAGACAGCCACGCGCAAATCCAGCAGGCGGAGGCCGAGGCCAAGGACAAGCAGCTTAACCAGCAGGCCGGGGCAAAGGCGGAAGTGGATCAGCTGCGCGGCGAATGGAAAAACGAGCTGGATGCGGCCGAAGCCGACTATGCCGGTCAGGCTGGAGCCGCAGCACAGCAGAAAAAAGGCGAGATCAACAGCGTCCGGGCGGAAAAAGAGCGCGAAGCGCAGACAAAGCA
>NZ_FNGM01000015.1:0-121605 GCF_900102965.1 Paenibacillus jilunlii
GTCAAGGTGGTCCGGACAGGCCGGGAGGAGCATCTCCTGCTGCTGGATATGCATCACCTGATCACCGACGGCGTGTCCCAGGATATTGTGCTGAAGGAGTTCGCGGCGCTCTATGAAGGTGCGGCCCTGGAGCCGCTGCGGATGCAGTACAAGGATTATGCCAGCTGGCAATCCGGGCAGAGCGGGACGGTGCGGGAGCAGGGACGCTATTGGCTGGAGCTGTTCCAAGGTGAACTGCCGGTGCTGGATCTGCCGCCGGATTACCCCCGGCCCGTGGTGCAGAGCTTCGAAGGGGATAAGCTAAGCGCCCGGCTGGATGCAGAGCGGACCAGAGAGGTGAAGAAGCTCGCGGAAGCAACGGACACGACGTTGTTTATCGTGCTGCTTGCCGCCTATGATGTGCTGCTGCACAAATATACGGGGCAAGAGGACCTCATCGTGGGATCGCCGTTTGCAGGAAGAAGGCATGCGGAGCTTGAACCCATAGTAGGGATGTTCGTCAACACCGTGGCGCTGCGGAGCTTCCCGCACAAGGACAAAACCGTGCGGAGCTTCCTGGCCGAAGTGAAGGACAGCTGTCTGAAAGCCTATGAGCATCAGGAATTTTCGTTTGAACAATTGATTGAGCAGCTGCAGCTGCCCCGGGATTTCACCCGGAATCCGTTGTTTGACACCATGTTTGTCCTGCAGAATATGGAAGGGTATACCCCGGATATCAAAAATGTGCAGATGACGGCTTACCCGGTCAATAACGGCATTGCCAAATTCGATCTTACGCTGGAAGCCGCGGAGAAAGAAGACGGCAGCCTCCAACTGAACCTGGAGTTCTGCACGAAACTGTTCTGCAGAGACACGATGGAGCGGTTCCTTCAGCATTATATGAATATCGTGGAGCATATGGCGGGTAATCTGGACCGGCAGCTGTCGGAGGTTGATATGCTGTCGGGAGCAGAGCGCAAGCGGCTGGTTCATGAAGGGAACGATCCATCGATCCCTTCTTCCTCTGGGAAGGGTACCGCCTGGAACACAAAAATGGACCGCTTGCCTGAACAGGCAAAGAGTCCTCAGGGTGGTTATTATCCAGCTTCACCGGCACAAAAAAGATTGTTTATGGCGGATAAGCTGTCGGGGAGAAGCACGGCTTACAACGTTCCTGTCATCCGCAGAATTAAGGGTACGCTTGACGCCGGGCGGCTTGGCGGGGCCCTGAAGAAACTTGTCAACCGGCATGAATCTTTACGGACCACTTTCGAACTGGACGCGGGCAGCGGCATGCTGGGGCAAAAGATCCACCCTGCCGTGTCTTTTGCTTTTCCGGTATATGAGCTAAGCGAAACAGAAACGGTACTGCTGATCCAAGACTTTGTCAGACCGTTCCGTCTCGATAAGCCGCCCCTTTTCCGGACCGCACTCATACGTCTTACAGACCGGGAAGAAAACGTACTGATTATCGATATGCATCACATCATAACAGACGGAGCGTCTGTAAGCATACTGCTAAAGGACCTGGCGGCGCTGTATGAGAACAGGGAACCGGATGTCCTGAAGCTCCAATATAAAGAATATGCGATTAGGCAGAGTCAACTGGCGGGCACTGAGGAATGGAACAGGCAGGAGGAGTACTGGCTTGGAGTATTCCATGAGCCTGTCCCCGCGCTTCCATGGACTGACCGCCGGACAGAACACCGGGCAGGGGAAGCTCCTTCCCGGACGGCCTATTTTGCCGTGGATGACAAAATCGCCTGTGAATTGCACCGTCTGGCGCAAACAACAGAATCAACACTGTTTATGGTGCTGATGGCTGCATTCACCGCTTTACTGTCTAAGCTGTCAGATTGCGAGGATATCGTTGTAGGCATGCCTACATCGGGAAGACATCATGAGGGCTTGGAAAATATAGTGGGAATGTTCGTCAACACGCTGGCGGTCCGCTTCTTGGCCTGCCGCAATCTGTCGTTTCAGGAATATTTGCATCAGGTGAAAGAAAAGCTGATTGAAGCCTATGAAAATCAGGATTATCCGCTTGACAGTCTGGTGGAGAAACTGAATGGTTCCCGCAATCTCCAGGGGCAGCCATTATTCAATGTAATGTTTCAATTTGCCGAAATGGATGCAGCAGAACAAATTGACGGTGCTGACATGGTTCCGTTCGGGCACGACAATGTGCCGGGCAAATTCGATCTTCACTTCATCGTAGTGCAGGAGAGTCACAGCCTGGGGCTGGAAATAACGTATTTCGAATCGTTGTTTTCAGAAGAAACTATCGATGAGATGGTTAGCGGCTTTATAGAAATAGTACAGCTTATTACCAGCAATCCAGGAACAGGTCTGGGAGATTTATTGAAGAGACAGAGCGTGCTTCCGTCATCATGAAAGGGGAACAGCAGTGAATACACAGCATTTATTCAGCCAATTTCCAGTGCTTGTGTCCGAGGGGTTAACACTCCGAAAGATTGAAGAGAGCCACCTTGAAGAGGTTTTTGGCATCTATGACAACGATACAGTATTTGAGTATTGCGGTATTATACCCAAACACAATAAAGCTACCGTAGCAACCATGATTGGGCACTTTGAAAGAGACTTTCTTAAAAGATCGAGAGTGAAGTGGGGCATCTTTGCCAATAACGACAAGGATACACTAGCCGGGATCATAGAAGCTTTTGACTTCAATCAAAAAGTAGATATGATCACCATCGGCTATTTTTTAGCGGAAGCGCATTGGGGAAAGGGAATTGCCTCAGAGGCAGTCAGCCGGGTTGTCCGCTTTCTGTTTCAGGAGGTGGAAGTGAACAGGATTCAAGCCGAAGTGATGCCGGCAAATGAACCCTCCAAACGCGTATTATTGAAGAATGGCTTCAAGTATGAAGGCACATTAAGGCAGGCTACGTTATGGTCCGGTAAAGGAATCATTGATGTGGAGATCTATGGATTACTGCAGGAAGATTATAAAAAAGAGCAAAGATGACAGTGAACAGGCTCCGTCATAACTTCGACGGAGCCTGTTATAACGTCCGGCAGCCCTAATGGACATGGACATTTTGCTGCCCGTGATCATCCAGAAAGTACCCGATAATGTCATCGGGCGAAATCACCCTGACCGTCTCGCAAGCCTGGGGTTTCTGTCCGCAAACAGCAAGAGCGTAGCTGTCATCAAGGCTGTATGCCTTCAAATACCAGTCACAATGGTCAAATACCCGCAATCCTTCGACACTTCCTTCCCGGACGGTAGAAAAATTGTTCAAGGAATGGGAGAGCCCTTGGCCGATCGCCTTGATATAGCTTTCTTTTGCCGTCCAAACCGCAAAAAAACGTTCTTGTTTTTGGTCATCCGAGGGGGCCTGCTCAATAAATTCAACTTCCTCCCGGGCAAAAAAACGCCTCGAAATCTCAAGTTGGACGGGCTGTATTCTTTCAATATCAATACCGACAGGACTGTCATCGATGGCACAGACCACCCAGTCTCCAGAATGCGATACATTATAATGAAAGCTGTTGTTGTCAGGTATAGCCAAATAGGGCTTGCCGTATGAATTCGTCCCAAAAACAATCCTTTTTACCGGCACAGCCAATGTCTCTGAAATCACTTTGCGGACAAGCAGGTCCCCAACCAGCCCCCGAATCAGATCTTCCTGGTGATGAAACCTGGATAGCTTGTCACTTTTTTCTCTGGATACACAGGAGAGCAGGGGGATAAGCTGAGTATTTGGGAAATGGGATATAGCGACTGCATAGATTTGCAACAAGGATAGTCCTCCCTTAAGGGTAGCCTTCCGGCATTCGCCTAAGCGCATAGAGAAAGGCAGTATCTGCTTCATCACAAGATTACAGGATTAGTTCTCTGCTGCCAACAGGTTCTATGAGTTCAATACCGAGTTCGATGATACGCTGATCACCCATGAGTGATACCAGGACTTTCGCCCTGCGTGTATGCTTATTAATTTTTTTGATAATGCCTTCCAGTCCCTTTAACGGTCCGGACTCCACATAGACCTTAGATTCGATGGTGTAGACCTTGGAGAAATTAATCTCTTCCTCCTGATTCAAAAGCTTTAAAATAATCGACATTTCTTCCTCGGGAATCTTCTTGAAGTAAAGCTCCTCTGTATCTGTGGCAGGCACAGCAGACTGTTTATTGTGTGCGGAAATTGTTCTGTGGCAGGTTAAATCTTCTTTGTTCAGATAGTTTAGCATCTTAATAATTTTGGAATTCCTTTTGATTAAGTAGTAGGTGGAGAAATCCATGACTGTCTTTACGAAAATGTAGCTTGGAAACAAATTCTTTTCCACGTATAGAAGCTTTCCATTCTTTTTCTCGGGAACTATTCTCTTTGGGACGATAGAATACAGTGTTTCTCTGTCAAAAGTTTTGTTCAACCAATCCTTTACACAAAGTTCATCTCCTGTCTTCACAAAAAAAATGTACCAGTTCATAACCGACTCCTTTCAGTATAGAGAGGATCATCTGAATGAGTAAAGTCTATAAATGGATTTTTTGAAAATAATAAACTTGTGGTATTAATTCGTCGAAAGCAGTGAATATCCTCCAATAATTATCATAATTTATCAATAAATAGTCATATTGCACTAAAATGTCGAAAAGTGTCGTATTTTTAATATAAGAAAACATGGATAAGGTGAAGCCGGTTTTACGGCAAACAGGGATGCCCCTCAGCCTTTGCGGCGGGGGCATCCCTGTTCACGTTCACTGCCTGTCATCCGTTCGGATTATTGCAGGTTGATGATGTTGCTGATCATGACAGCGGCTTGCGCGCGGTTGGCAATACCTTTTGGCACAAAGGTGCTAGCTGTCATACCTTTCACAACGCCTTCCTGGGTAAGCAGCGCTACCGCGTTTTTACCGTAGGAGGCTATGCTCGATTTGTCTTTGAAGTGCGCAAGTGCAGCATCGGCATGGGTAACCGATTTGCCTTTGAACTTCGTCAGTGCGTTCGCGGCGATGATCGCCATCTCTTCCCGCGTGATGGAGCGTTTGGGCTCGAACTTCCCGTTGCCTACACCGCGGATCAGGCCATTGCTGACACCGGCAGCAATATAGCTGTAAGACCAATCCGCTGCTGAAACATCACTGAAAGCTGCCGAAGCATTCGCTGTCTGAAGGTCAAAGGCACGGACAATCATAGTAATGAATTCGGCACGGGTTACTTCTTTGAGCGGTGCGAACGCATTGCCGCCAACGCCGTTAAGGATACCTTTAGCCGTCAATTCCTCGATAGCAGATGCTGCCCATGCTACTCTGCCCAGATCCGTGAAGTGGACCGCCGGAGCTGGTGCAGCTGTTGCGGTTGGCTGCGGTGAAGCAGGAGCTCCGGTTGGTGCCGGTGTTGCGGTTGGCGCTGGCGTTGCGGTTGCAACAGGTGCACCTGAACCCGGATTCGACGGTGAAGCCGGTTCAGGCTCAAGTGCACCGTTATCCATGCCGTCAGCTTCCGTAGCTGCCGGAGACGATGCATAAATCGCATTCGCCAGCAATCTGAACTGGTTCTGCGGATGATATTTGTTCAGCAGATCGTTTGCGAACAAGGTTACATGGACATTATCCTTTTGATAATTCAGGGCCAGGACTTGGCCTTTTGCGGCATCGCTGTTTGGCCACCAGCCTGCCTTGAAGAAATCTTCGCCCGTTCCGTATTTCGCCAGCACTTCAGCGCCTTCCGGCACAGCTGTAATATAAGCGGCGGACACGGTATACAGGTATTCGTTGTCCCCATAAGGAGCCGTAATTACACTGTCCTGCGAGACGGTTGCTTTGAACAAGCCCTCATGTGCTGAGGGGGTATTGGATTTATTGACCGGATTGGAGTAATCCAGGCCCGGCAAAATTTTCAGGGCTTTAATACTGCTCAGCATCGTACGCCCATATCCGATGAACGGTTTACCGCCGGCAATCAGGCTGGTGCCTGCATTGACCAGCACATCAGCCGCAGCCGTATCGGTAGTCACCTTGAATCCAAGATCGGCCAGGATGAATGAAGGTGCTCCGGCAATGCCTACGTTTGCCGGCTTGAGCAGCTTGCCTGTTTTGTCCGCTGATGCGCTGAACGGCACAAGGTCCAAAAGATATTTGGACGCTACAGTTTTCAGGTTCGATCTGGAGACCAGGAAGCTGCCTTTTTCATAGCCGGGTCCGCCGTTCGCGAGCAGGGTTACCGCTTTTTTGTCCGCAAGCAATTCGTTAACCGCTTTGATTGCATCGTTGTTGCTGTTGCGGATGACGTAATTTTGCTCAAAACGGTATTGATTCAGATCTGTCGTTGGAATGACGATGCTGCTGACCTGCTGCGTCTTCCCGGTAAATGCGCCGGCTGTACGGCTGATGTACCGGTCGAATCCGCGCATGTCGGCAAAATTTTGTACAGTGTCGGAATACATTTCATTGAAGTCGGATACGTCCAGCCCGTCGTACAGAACCAGGTTGGCGTAGCCGCGTTTGGCCTGGTGCATGTTCACTACATAGGTCCCTGGCGGATAAGTGACTCCATCTACGGTTACTGGCGTAGTAGTCTGCTCTACCCTCACTCCGTTACGAAGCAGGTATTGCACCATTTTGTACGTTTCCAGTTCGTTCTTTTGCAGATCCCTGGCTACTGGAAGCACATAATATTCAGGGAAAAAGTTCGTTGTTTCCGTTGCACGCTCACGGCCGATGGATTCATATTTGGCATTTACCAAATACTTGTCAACCTCTTTGTGGTCTTCATTGTTCATGCCGCGTTTGAAGATTTCCAGCTGGTTCAGGAACAGCTTCTCTTTGTTATCCTGCACATAATGGGTAGCAGCCAGTGCTGCATAGTAGAAAGCATCCAGGGAATCCTCGTTCAGCTCCGGCACCTCAATGGTGTGTCCAAGCGCCCCTTGATGCATCGCATAGACTGCGGTGTATGCCGGCGAAGCATCGTCCCATCCGGTAGCATTGCCGTAAGGATTGGCATAATCCGGATCATTCTTCAGTTTCTCGGCTTCCAGATAAGGAATGTGATACGCATTGTATTTAGTATTAGCGATTCCGGCATTCCCCATTGCTGTGGCCTGTTCAAGCATATTGTCCATAACCAGATCGTATTCGAGGTTCGGATCATGCGGCGGTGTACAAGGCTCAATCAGGAACCCGCTCACGAAGCCGTGCATATCCAGGAAGCTCAGCGGTGTCCATTTGGCAATTTGCGCTGTAACTGCCTGAGTCTCCGGTTGTGTCTGGTAGGAGTTGTCGCGGTTCGGGTCAAGCAGCGTCGAAGTTGCACGCGTGTTGAGCGCACGGCCATCCGGATTCTCCACATAATCAAGCAGGAAAATCACGTTGTCCAGCGCCTTGTCGATATCCAGTGCAACCGGAACAACATTGCCTTTGGCATCAGTCGTTTTATAGTTCACGATTTTCTGGGTCATCAGTGTATCCAAAAACTTAATAATTACATCTACACCATTGGCTTCATCCGCATGGATGTTGTTCAGCCAGACCGGCACTTTATAATTTTGCAGCTGGCCGGTTTTGATCATCTCCTGCAATGCAGCAGGGTCATTGTTCATCAGCGGCAGCGTTTCGTTCAAATATTGGTCTACGGACGCTTTGTCCTTGGCTACGATGGAGAAGTGGATCGCCCGTCCTTGCGTGGACGTTCCGATCTGCTGATATTCGACATAACGGCCGTATTTATTGTTGCTGCCGGCGGTAATTCTATCAATCGCCGGTTTGATCTCATCATATGTATGATAGGTATCATAAGGGTTCAGCTTCACTTGCTGCTGTACCAGCACATGACCGTCAGGAGCGGTTGCCGTCAGCTTGTATACGCCTGCAAGCTTCACATATTCGGCGCGGATGCCGCTAATCGACAGATTGACGCCGAAAGGCATATCGAAGTATACCAGAGCCGTTACCGTAGAAGGTGAAGCAGGTGCATAGCTTACTTTTACGAAGGGATCTCCCGTATACGCTCTAACACTGGAAGCGTTGTTCCATTTTTTCCACAGTGCCAGCGGCTTCATCTCTTCCGCTGTTCTGCCAAAGCTCCAGGTAAGCTGGTCTGCTGTTACCCCTTCAGGAAGGGCCAGCGTAATGGGCAGTGTTCTGGCCTCGGTCATCGAGGCTTGGTAGACTTCTGTAGATACTGTAGGTGCAGCTGGTTGATAGACTTCTGCCGTAACCGTAGACGAAGCGCCGGAAGCCGCAGATGCAGGGGCGGTCTGAACTTGTGGCTGTGCCTCAGCTGCAACTTCACCGGCATAGGCTGCCGGAAGGATTCCGGACAGCGTCAGGGTTAACGCGATTAATAAGGATAATAATTTCTTAGACATCATTTACCTCCCAGTAGTTCTCTCTATGAATAGATTTCCTAGTAAAACGGACTGCTCCAGTGTCTGTAAGTTTATGCATCCCTCCAATAAATCCGCGCGCAATGCTACGATGAATATCTCAGATTCACATCACATGTAACGAATTAATATACATAAATATTTTTTAATATACATTTGAACAATATAATATAGCATTTTATTCAAAAGCGGAAGCTTTTTCATAGATTAGATTCAAAAAAATATTTGACTCAGGCATTAAAAATAGTAAAGTTTAGCATGGTTACTTTAATGTTTTTCCCGCACAAAAAAGAAGAACCCGCAAGGTTTATTTAACCTGCGTGTTCCATTACATACAGATAGCTGTTCATGGCAAAAATCCGCTATAAAACAGATGCTCTTCTTCAATTTGCAGAATGGACTCCTCGGAGTCGTTCTGGAAATGGGCCTGGATCTGTGCCCGGTAATTCTTAGGGGCGGAGCCCTTTACTTTTTTGAACATTTTGGAGAAAAGTAAAGCATCGTTATAGCCTACGGACCGGGAAATGTCAGCTATCGAAAGCTCCGCGTTCCCCATCATTTCACATGCTTTATTGATTCTATAACGAATCAAATAATCCTGAATGCTGATCTGCATTCGCTGTTTGAATAACGAGCACAAATAGCTTCGATTGAGTCCGATAAACTGCGCAATATCCTCAATGGTAATTTTCTGAGGATAATTCATTTCGATAAAATCCCGTACCTTTTCAACGTAAATCTCCGTCCGGGTTTCTTTGAGTTCAGGGGACGTCACCGGACCGAACTCGACGAGCAGCGATAACAATAAATACAGCAATCCCGTCAGTCTGGTTTCCCGGGCTTTATGGAATCCTCTTGATTCATTCATCAACTGCAAGCACTGGTAAATCATATCATCTCTGCCATAGTGGAAGATTGGGGAGGTATTGGTTAGACCCGCTTGCTTAAGGAGCAATTCCGCCGCTGTCCCGTTAAAACCAACCCAGCAATATGACCAGGGATCAGCTGTATCGGCTTGATAATAAGTGATAACATCGGGAAAAATTAAAAACCCCTGCCCCTTCCGCAACCGGTACCTGTTACCACCGACTTCAAAAAGTCCTTCCCCGCTCAAAACATAATGGAGTAAATAGTGATTTCTCACAGCCGGCCCAAAAAAGTGACCCGGTATACATTCCTCAATGCCGAATTGGGTGAGGTGCAATTCCGTGTGCTGTTTGCTACGTGGTAAATACTCAATCACAGCAAGTCTCCTTCATGTAAAATATCCAGCATTATACCATATTTGCTAAGTGCCATGCCATGTACTCTTCATCTTAATTTATATATTATTTTTATAGTACTGACTACAATACTGTATGAACTTATCAAGTATTAAACCATGTTATTGTGTTTGAACGCAGCAAATTCTGAACAGTATGAACTAGAAGGAAGGGATATTTTGCAATGGGCATAATCGTACAAGAGCAGGCAGGGCTGTTTCATCTGCAGTCGTCCGGCATGAGCTATATCTTTCAGATCGTAGACGGGTACCCCGTACATGTCTATTGGGGGAGCAGACTGAAACACCGGGAACCCATGACAGATCTGCTGATTCACACCCCGAAAAATGCCGGTCTGGATCGGCTGCCGCAGGAATACCCGCAATACGGGAGCGGAGACTTCCGGAATCCCGCGTACCAGGTTGAACTGGAGGATGGAACACGTATCACTGAGCTGAAATATAAGGGTTACCGGCTTATTAAGGGAAAGCCATCCTTAACCGGGCTTCCAGCCGTGTATACCGGGGATGAAACCGAAGCGGATACGCTGGAATTAGAATTAACGGATGCCTATTCTGATCTGCAAGTTGTGCTGAGTTACAGCATTTTCGCGGATCGGAACGCCATCGTTCGCTCGGCCCGCCTGGGCAATCAGGGAGAAAAAAAGTTACGGCTTCGCCGTGCTCTGAGTACCAGTGTCGATTTTCCGGGCAAACGCGATTTTGAGCTCACGTACCTTTCAGGTGCCTGGGCGCGGGAAGGTAATATTACCCGCACACCGCTTCATCAGGGTGAGACCCGAATCGATAGTAAAAGGGGCATGAGCAGCCATCAGCTCAACCCTTTTGCAGCTTTGGTTACTCCGGAGACGACGGAAAGCCAAGGGGAGGCTTTTGGCTTTAGCCTTGTCTACAGCGGCGGCTTCGAAGCCGCTGCGGAAGTGGATTCGTTCGGCTCTACGCGGTTTAGCATCGGTATAAATTCCTTTGATTTTGCATGGCTGCTGAGTCCGGGGGAGAGTTTCCAGACACCGGAAACCGTGATGGTTTACTCTGGACAAGGACTGGGGGACATGTCCCGGACATATCACCGTTTGTACCGGACCCGGCTTTGCCGGGGGAAATACCGGGATGAAGAACGGCCGATATTGGTCAATAACTGGGAGGCTACCTACTTTGATTTCAATGCAGATAAGCTGGTATCCATAGCAGAAGAGGGAGCCAAGCTGGGGATCGAGCTTTTTGTATTGGATGACGGTTGGTTCGGGAAACGGGATTCTGACAATTCGTCTCTCGGCGATTGGGTTGAGGACCGGCGGAAGCTTCCCGGCGGCCTTAAGGATGTTGCGGAACGCATCAACCGGCTGGGCCTTAAATTCGGACTATGGGTTGAGCCCGAGATGATCTCGCCGGACAGCGAGTTGTACCGGAAGCACCCGGACTGGTGCCTGCATGTTCCAGAGCGGAGACGTACCGAAGCTAGATGGCAGCTGGTGCTGGATTACACCCGCCAAGAAGTGCGTGATTTTATCTATGACTCGCTTTCTGCCATTTTTTCCAGTGTGCCAGTCTCGTATGTGAAATGGGATATGAACCGGTGCCTGACGGAAATAGGCTCGGCTGATCTGCCGCCGGAACGTCAATCCGAGACCGCACATCGTTATGTTCTTGGATTGTATGAGCTGTTAGAGCGTATCACCACCGCATTTCCGCACATTCTGTTCGAAAGCTGCTCCAGCGGAGGAGGCCGGTTTGATCCTGGTATGCTCTACTACATGCCGCAGACCTGGACCAGTGATAATACCGACGCAGTGGAACGGCTTAAGATTCAATACGGCACCAGTCTTGTTTATCCCGTAAGCGCAATCGGAGCACATGTGTCGGCTGTGCCAAACCATCAAGTGGGAAGGATAACCCCGCTTGATTTCCGGGGCGATGTCGCTATGTCCGGAAACTTTGGTTATGAGCTTGATCTGACGAAATTTACTGAAGAGGACAAGGAGAGGGTCAAACGCCAAATCCTAACCTACAAGGAGGTTCGCGGATTAGTACAGCGGGGAGATCTATTCCGTTTGCAGAGCCCATTCGAAGGAAATGAGTCGGCTTGGATGTTTGTCTCCGAAGACAAAGAGGAAGCGCTTGTCTACTATTTCCAAGTGATGGCTGTACCAAATGCGCCTCAGAGATTTTTGCGTCTGGCCGGACTTGATCCGGAACTCGAATACGAGATCCATTCGGGATACAGCGGAGAACAGCTTATCCATGGGGGAGACAGACTGATGCAGTTGGGTCTGCCCCTGGCCTATGAACAAAAGGATTATGAAAGCGGATGGTTCAGGGTCCGGGCAGTAAAGCCCGTCACTGTTTGATGTAAAGGATCGTCAACGCCCGAAAGAGGAAAATATCTTCAACAAATCTTTGCCCCTTTCTGTGGAATAGGGGCATTTTGCGAGCAGCGGCCAAACAGGCCCGGGAGGATGATCCATGTTTTTTATCCGTATGATGAATGACATGAAAATGAAAAAGAAACTGGCGATAACGTTCATTTCTGCAGCTGTTCTGCCTTTGCTGTTATCCGGCTTGTTTCTGACCGGGAAGCTTCGGGAGATTGTCATTAATGACGCCTTTATACAGTTAGCTAACAATGTCGAGCGCGTACGGAAGCGTACGGAAGAACTGATTAAGGTGCCGCTTAACATTTCCTACCGGCTAACCATTGATAACCGAATGAAGATGGTGGCTGCCCAAAAATATGAAAGTTATGCCGAAGTCATCCAGGCATACCGGGAGTATACGGATATTCGCGACTACATCCAATTGTACAAGGAAATATCGAGCATTCGCGTATATGTCGTTAATTCAGGAGCACTTAATAACTGGGAATTTATCCAGCCGGACAATACCATTATGGCCGAGGCCTGGTATAAAGAGGCCATAGAGCAGAAAGGGCTTGCCGGATGGAATCTTATCAAGGATGAACGGAACGGTTCCCAGCAGTTAAGTCTGATACGTTCATTTCCTGTGGACTCCTTAGGGGAGAAAGGAGTTCTGGCCATTAATGTAGATAAACAGCAGCTAAGATCGATCTTGGACCAGGAGTCGTTCACTACGTTGATCGTGGATGACCGGAATCGAGTGGTCGGATCCAATGAAGCGGAATTTTTCGGGAAGAATCTATCCGAAATTGATGGAGATGAAAAGATACTTTCCCGTCAGGAAGGAAGTTATGACACTGTCGTTAACGGAAAAGCGTCCAAAGTCATTATCGCCAATCTGAATCCGGAGAATAGCTGGAATGGCCTTCGGATCATTTCCATTTTCTCTGTTTCCGAGATTACGCGTGATGCCAACCAAGTGATCCGGCTCGGCGCAGTTGTAATAACGGTTAGCCTGATCTTTGCAGTTTTGCTTATCTATGCTTCCGCTTCGCTATTATCCAGCAGGCTTCTTCGTCTGAGCAAGCATATGTCTAAAGTGGGATCGGGAGCTTGGGAAACGTATCTCCAAATAGACGGTAAAGATGAAGTAGGTTTGTTGTCCAAGCAATTTAATGCGCTTCTCAGAAGCGTGCACGATTTGGTCCAGGAAGTCCAGGAAACGAATCATCAGAAAAATCTTGTAGAGCAAAGACAAAACGAAATCAAGTTCAAAATGCTGGCGAGCCAGATTAATCCGCACTTTCTCTTTAACTCTTTGGAATCCATCCGCATGGAGGCCCACATTCGCAGGCAAGACGATATCGCGGAGGCAGTTTGGCTTCTGAGCACGTTATTGCGCAGCAGTCTGGAGGCCGGTAACGGCAACATTCCATTGCGAGAAGAACTTGAGCGTGTACGCTGTTATCTTGAAATGCAAAAGTTCCGGTATGAAGACCGTCTGGAATATCGTTTGACGGTTGATCCGGGTCTGGAGGAGCATCCTGTCCCTCCGTTTATTATTCAGCCATTAGTGGAAAATTCCATCGTTCATGGTCTTGATAACCGCGAAGAAGGAGCTGTCATTAAAATTGAAGTGAAGAGAATCCCGCAGGGAGTTCAGGTCAAGGTATGTGACAACGGGGCAGGGTTCCCGGCGGAGCGGCTTGCCAGTATTCGAGCGGAACTTGCCGTATCCGTACATGAACAGGAAAGCCAGCGGATCGGTATGAGAAATGTAAACGATCGGCTGGTCATGCTGTACGGAACATCCAGTGCTTTGAGTATCGGAAGCGAACCCGGAAAAGGTACTTACATCACGTTTTTCATTCCAGGAGGTGCAACCAATGATTAAGGTAGTTATCGTGGACGATGAACCAAAGCTTCGGCAAGGACTTCAAACGCTGATTCCGTGGGAAAGTCTTGGTTTTACAGTTGTAGCTGCAGCAAGCAATGGTAAAGAAGCATTAAAAGCCATCGAGGAAAAAACCCCCGAAGTCGTAATTGCAGATATCCGCATGCCCGTTATGGACGGCCTGCAACTGATTCAGCATTTGAGATCGGCCCGGCAACCTTTGCATTGCATTATTCTCAGCGGATATGCGGATTTCGAATATGCCAAACAAGCGATTAAGTATGGGGTTGCCGGATATCTGCTTAAACCAGTGAATATCAGTGAGATGTCGGCCAGCCTGAAGCTGGTGCGCGAGCGGATTGAAGAAGAGCGTCTTCGGGGGGGAACGGGCCAGCCAGAGGGGATCAACCGGGATTTGTACCTGCACAGCCTGCTTGTTCCACAGGAGAAGACGGAGGACCCGTCAAGGCTTAGAGGCAGGATCGAGAAAATGGATTTGCTGTGGGGCAGTTACGAAGTCATTGTTATTTTTCCGCGTGTTTCCGACGCCGATCTTCCGGAAACATTAAATCAACTATCGGCCGGACTGAAACAGGCGATAGAGAAACGGAATATGGGGGCTGTCACCATAATCTCCCCTTATGTTATTCTTCTGCTCAACGCGCCGCTGCGTGGACCGCAGCGGCGTGAACATCTGTACGGCGGGATCCGGAACATTGCAGGCGATATCCGATTTATTGCCGCAACCGGGGGCGCCGTTGCCGGACCGGAACATATTTGCAGCTCTTATTTAAAAGCCCGGGAAGCGGCAAAATTAGCTTTTTTTAGCGGTAAAGATCGTCTGTTGGAGCCGGAACCTGCTTGTATTCCTTCGCCGGAATCTCCACGGCAGCCGGGTGCCAGTTATGAAGGCACACTGGAGGATCTAATCTTTCGCTTGTATTACAGTCTGGAGGCAGGAAACAAAGCTATGGTCCTGCCGCTGCTGAATGAAGCCGCCGCATTATTTTTCAAATCCGGACAAGATGAGAAGTCCGTCAAACAATCCTTCTTTTTTCTTTCTAATGCTATCATTCATAAACTCGCCGCCGCATCCCGTATTGATCTGAAAGAAACGGAGACAGTTTCGCGTTTCTTGAACGGGATTTACCAGCATGATTATCTATCGGATCTTTTGGGAGAGACTCACCGTTTCCTGTTGGAATTTGCGGAGGACTCCGGGCCAAAGGGCAAGGAGCAGGAAATTAAGAAAATGATCGATTTTATTCATAGACATTATGCGGAAGACTTAAGGCTCTCAACATTGGCTGGCCTGCTGAGCTATAGTACCCCTTATTTAGGTCAGCTGTTCAAAAATAAGACAGGAGAGTACTTCAACACTTACCTGGATAAGGTACGTATCCAAAAAGCTAAAGAGCTGCTGGCCCAAGGGATGAAAGTGTACGAAGTGGCCGAGCTTGTCGGTTACACGAGCGTAAATTACTTTTTCAGCAAATTCAAAAAGTATGAAGCCCGTTCGCCGTCCGATTATAAAAATCCATAATTATTAGATGATTTTTCCCGAAATCCTTGGGATGGGTTCCGCCTCTCCTCTGATTTATGATGGTAAGCGAGAGAGGGGAGGAAGTATGAAAACGATAACAACAAGTGCGGAAAACGCATACAAAAAAAGAAAAAAGAGTGCCTGGAAGGAGTTAAAAAATCAGAAGTATCTTTACTACATGTCTATACCGTTCGTTCTTTGGGTCTTTGTCTTCCAGTACCTGCCTTTGTGGGGCTGGACGATGGCCTTCCAGAAATATAAGCCTGGAGTCGGTTTTTTTGAACAGAAATGGGTAGGCTTTGATCACTTTCGCACCTTATTCGGGGATGAGCACTTCTACCAGGTGCTGCGAAACACGCTGGCTATGAGTTTTATGGGACTGATCGCCGGTTTCATCGTACCGGTCGTTTTTGCGCTGCTCCTAAATGAGGTCCGCGTACAGGCTATGAAAAGGTTCGTCCAGACCGTATCTTATCTTCCACACTTTGTATCCTGGGTGGTGGCTGCAGGGATTGTCACCAAAATGCTCTCGACGGACGGCGGAGTAGTGAATGATATACTCCTTGGCCTGAATCTCATCGATCAGCCGATTCAGTTTATGGCTCAAGGACACTTGTTTTGGGGCATTGTAACCAGTGCGGATATTTGGAAGGAAACAGGCTGGAATGCGATTATATACCTTGCTGCCATATCAGGCATTGGTCCTGAATTATATGAAGCTGCACGTGTGGACGGTGCGAGCAGATTGAGACAAATATGGCATATTACGCTGCCGGGTATCCGGCCGACAATGATCGTCCTTTTGATTATGTCCATTGGCCATCTGCTGGGTACGGGCTTTGAGAAACAATTTTTGCTGGGGAATCACCTGGTCATCGATTACTCTGAGGTGCTTGATTTGTATGCGCTTAATTACGGTCTGGCTATGGGACGGTACTCCTTCGGAACGGCAATCAACATCTTCAACTCGGTGATAAGCCTGATGCTGTTGTTTGCGGCTAACGGAATTTTTAAGCGCTTTACAAATGAAAGTATCATGTAAGGAGGAAGGGTGACATGGGGGTTGTTAAAAGCAATGCGCCGGCCGGCCGGGTAAAACAGACCCTTCAGGCAAAAGCGCCACAAGATCGAATCCTTGAAGTAATCGTATATTTTTCAATGACTGTCGTAACCGTTCTGACGATCTATCCATTCTTAAACGTACTGGCCATATCCCTGAACGATTCAGTAGATACCGTTAGAGGAGGAATCACCGTCTGGCCAAGGCAATTTACGCTGGATAACTATAGTCTGATTTTTACCTATGGAAGCCTGATTACCGGGTTCAAAATTTCCTTTTTGCGGACCGTCATTGGTACCATAGCAGGCTTAATCAGCGGTTCTATGCTGGCTTACACGCTTGCGCGAAGTGATTTTCAAGCGAGAAGATTTATTTCAATTTTTCTTGCTGTCACTATGTACGTCACCGGGGGATTGATTCCGGGTTTTATTCTGATGAGGGACCTGCATTTAATTGATACGTTTGCTGTCTACATTTTGCCAGGCCTTGTAAGTGCATTTAATGTTTTCGTGATCCGTTCTTTTATAGACGGTCTTCCTTATGCATTACAAGAATCAGCCAAGCTGGATGGCGCCAACGATTTTACGATATACTGGCGCGTTATTCTTCCTCTTTGCAAACCCGCATTAGCCACCGTGGCTCTCTTCCTGGCAGTAGGCCAATGGAACTCCTGGTTCGATACTTATCTTTTTAACGGGTCGAACGAATCTTTGACCACGCTGCAATATGAATTAATGAAAATTCTGCAAAGTACGACAACAAGCGCAAGCAATTCCCAAGACGCTGCGAATATGGCAGAACGTATGTCACAGATTTCGCCGGAGTCGGTAAAAATGGCAATTACGATTGTGGTCACCGTTCCGATTCTTATCGTTTATCCTTTTTTGCAAAAATACTTTGTCAAAGGGATGACGCTCGGCGCTGTGAAGAGCTAGAGTGTCCCGGCCTATGGTGTGCCCAGGCGAACAGCCTGTCTCATACAAGCTATTATCTATTTCATTAATCTAGGGGGTTAGCTTCATGAAGCCAGAAAAAAACCGGTTGATTGTTTCTTCCATATTGGCACTGACTTTAGCGTCGACACTCGCGGGGTGCAGCGGAAATAACGGCCCTGCTGCCGGCAAGGGAAACAATGCGGGAGATTCTTCATCCGGGACAGAGTTAAAACCGGTCACGCTTACTTATTTTTCGGAAGATTCCAGCACAAACTGGAATAACATGAAGGATGAAGTCGGAAAGATTATTACGGAAAAAACCGGAGTGACCCTGGATGCTGAGTTTGCCGTCGGTGATCCGGTGCAAAAAATCTCCTTGATTGCCGCGACAGGCAACTATCCGGATCTGATCGCCGCTAAGGCGGATGTCGGTAAGCTTGTCGACGCCGGAGCTGTTATCGACTTGACGGAATTGATCGACAAGCACGCACCGAATATCAAAAAAATGTTAGGAGATAAGCTTGTCCGGACCAAATACAGCCTGGAGGATCAATCGATTTACTCCATTCCAACCTGGTCCGCCGTTGATGAGAAGAAATTCAAAGCCGACGGAGGATTTGAACTTCAGCACCGTGTCGTTAAAGAGGCCGGTTATCCGGAAATAAAGACGGTCAAGGATTTTGAAAAAGTCATTCAGGATTATATCACCAAGCATCCTACGGACGAAAACGGCAATAAAAATGTCGGGCTTTCGCTGAATGGGGACGATTGGCATATGTACCAGGTCACTAATGCAGGATTCCAGACAACCGGAGGGCCTGACGACGGCGAATATTACATTGATCAAGAAACACATCAGGCGACTTATCATTTCCGCCGTCCGGAGGAAAAAGAATATTTCCGCTGGTTGAATCACATGAACAACATCGGGCTGCTTGATCCGGAAAGCTTTGTGCAAAAGACCGACCAGTTCAAGGCTAAAGTGGCTTCGGGCCGGGTCCTCGGCTTGGCTGATCCGGAATGGGATTATGGTGACGCACAGAATGCGCTGAAGGCTGCAGGAAAGGTCGATCAGACTTATGGTCATTATCCGGTTACCCTGAGTAAAGAATACAAGGATACCAGCTTCTGGCCGGCCGGCTTTGACGGAGGGTACGGAATCTCGATCTCCAGCAAGTGTAAAGACCCGGTACGTGCCATTCAATTCCTCGACTTCCTTGCATCGGAAGAGGGGCAAATTCTGAACAACTGGGGAATTGAAGGAAAACACTATACGGTTGAAGGCGGCAAACGGGTAGTTATACCAGCTGTACAGGAACGCATGGACAATGACAACGCGGCTTTCCAAAAAGAAGCGGGTGTTGGACTTTACTGGAATATGATGGTCCACTATGGGGACGGGATTAAAGATTCAACCGGGAACTATTTCACACGCAGTTATCCTGAGCAGTTGACAGCGAGTTACAGTGAACCGGAGAAGGAAACCCTGAAGGCTTACGGTGCGGAACATTGGAAAGATCTTTTTCCTGCAGAAGAGGAATTTGAACCAAGAGCTTACGGTGCAGCCTACACGATGTCACTCGCCAGTGACGATCCTGCTGTGATCCTGGGGGCTAAAATGAAGGATATTACCTGGAAGCGGATACCTGAAGCAGTGATGTCCAAGCCGGAGGAATTTGATGCAATTTGGGACGCCTATATGGCAGACCTGGATAAGGCCGGAGTTAAGGAAATGGAAGAAGCTTATACCGAGCATATCCAAAACCGTATTGAGCTGTGGTCCACTAAGTAGGTTGTTTGCTCCAGCGGGCTCGTTTCCAACTTTATTTAGAACGGAAACGGGCCCATTTTTAATGAAATAAATAATTAGACACAAACGTGTGAGAGAGAATTTACGATGGTTATGTAAGCGCTCTATCTTGTGATAAACACCGTACTGCTATCAAGATTTGCTAGGAGGTAAGTAGATGCGGTTGAAAACCAAAAGAAGTCTATTAGGCTCGCTGTGTTTAATTATGTTGTTTTCTATGTTATCAAATGTTGGAGCGAACGGCGCAAAGGCTGCTGCTTTCACAGGCATCTCAGACATTGTTTATAATTCCCAGGGAGGGATGATGGGAGATCGGCGGACGGATACTGATCAAATGAGCGTCATAAAGGTCACTTATGCAGAGGCAGTATTAAATGGGTATGGCATCGAGAAACGGGGTCCTGTCTATGAGGATAAGGATCGGCTCTACGATGGCGAGGGCTATCTCTCTTTCTTTTTCGCGGAAGATGCTTCCTTTCCGGATGAAGCCGGAAATGCAACCTTTACGGTGGATGCCGCAGAGGCCGGATTGTACAAGATGAGTATAGGCTACTATATTCCTGAAGGTTATGGCGGAAAGGCAACCGGTATACAAGTTAATGGCATAGGCACCGGGGAGCTAATGTTGGATGCACCTGCTGCAGGTACCGTACGGGCTGAAAAAATGGTGAGCAAAGTGCTGTTGAACGCTGGCAAAAATTCGATTAAGGTTACACGGGGCTGGGGCTACTATGGAATCGAGCATATCAAGCTGGAACCGGCCAAAGACCAGCCGGCTGGAAGCCTGCTTGAGGCAGAGGACGGCGTGATGAGCGGCGGTGTCTCGATAGGTGCCTCAGAGGAAGGATACTCAGGTGAAGGATACGTGACCTTTCAGCAGTCGGGATCGCTTGCTTTGACTTACAAAACTCCTTTGGCAGGGACATATGACATTTTTGTAGGTTACAGTGCACCAAACGGGGAGAAGAAGACCAGTATAGTCTTGAACGGGCATACTTCGGAGATTACACTGCCGGAGACCACCGGCTTTATTGAAATCCCTGCCGGGAAAGCCTGGATGAATCAGGGCGATAATACCATCGTGTTTCAGGCTAACTGGGGCTGGTACAATATCGATTACGTCAAATTGACAGCTGCCGCCAAGCCGGAGCAACGAGAGGTGGCAAGCACATTAATTAATCCGGATGCAACGTCCGAAGCACGGGCACTCATGAACTTTATGGATAGCCAGTATGGCCAAAAGATTATCTCGGGGCAGCAAACGTCTGAGGACGCAGAGTGGATCGGTCAGGAGACTGGAAAATACCCGGCAATACTCGCCACCGACTTGATGGACTATTCCCCCTCGCGTGTTGAGAACGGCGCCTCGTCAACTGAAATCGAGAAAATGATCGCCTGGTACAACCGGGGCGGTATTGTGTCCCTGTGCTGGCACTGGAATGCGCCAAAGGGGATTGGAGGAGAGGAGCCAGGTTACGAATGGTGGAGAGGCTTCTACACGGAGTTTACAACCTTTGATGTGGAATATGCGCTCGACCATCCGGATTCGGAGGATTATCATTTGCTCATCCGGGATATCGATGAAATCGCAGCTCAGTTAAAACGCCTGCAGAATGCAGGTGTTCCGGTGTTATGGCGGCCGCTTCATGAGGCGGAAGGCGGTTGGTTCTGGTGGGGAGCTAAAGGGCCTGAGCCGGCGAAGCGATTATGGAGACTGATGGTTGACCGTTTGACCAACTATCACCGCCTAAACAACCTGGTTTGGGTATGGAACTCCGAGAATCCGGAATGGTATCCGGGAGATGATGTGGTAGATATCGCCAGTGCCGATATTTACAATCCTGCAGGTGACTATAACCCCAGCATCGCAAAGTATGAGAAGCTGGTATCCCTGGTGAACGGCAAAAAGGTAATCGGACTGGCGGAAAACGGGCCTATCCCTGATCCGGAAATGCTGCAGGCTTATGGCGCCGACTGGAGCTTCTTCACCACCTGGACCGGTAACTTTATCAAGGATGGAACTACCAACTCTGCTGAACATTTGCAGAGAATCTATAAGCACGACTATGTCCTCACTCTTGATGAACTTCCGGCTGACCTGTACTCCTCACTAAAGTATGAGGCAGAGAAAGGAGAACTCACAGGATTAGTGATAAGTGATGAGCAGGGTGTATACTCGGGAAGCGGTTATGTTACAGGGATGGATGCTCAAGGGGGAAGGCTGCGGATTAAAGCCAATGCGTCACCAGGTACTTACTCACTGCTGATTCGTTATAAGACGGACAATGTGCAGACAAAGAATAGCATTTCGGTAAATGGCGCTGCTGCGGTTGAATATACGTTTGCAGATACAGCCGAGTGGACAGATACGGTAACCGGACCTTACATTCTGCAAAAAGGAGAGAATACGGTTGATATCATCAGCGCCGAAGGCGGAACAGATATTGATTATATTAAGTTAACGCGTCTTATGCCGTCTGCTGAAACCGTGTCCGAAGCCAGCAGTTCCGGAAGCAAAGGGAACAGCGGGATTACGCATAGTTTTGGACCGCAGCGTATCGAGGTGGATGGGGCAGAACTGATTGCCGCGCTGAAGAAACAGATTGGCTATCCTGCTGAATCGCAGTTGTTTGTGATTAATGCTGCCGGCAGTGAAGTTACAGAGTTCAGCTTCCCGGCGTCGGCTCTAGCACAAGCAGCTGCCATCACTCCAAAAGCAAGAATTGTAATTCAATCGGATACGGGGTCATACAGTCTCCCGGTTACGCTCGCCGATGTTGACGCAATTTCCGGCCGGTTGGGGGCGGAGGCTGATAAAATTCATATTTTGGTCAACCTGAGGAAGCTCACCAACAGTCAAGCCAGGGAAATCCGCATACAGGCAAAGGGCCCAGGCGCCCGGTTAGACAGTGACATGTATGAATTCAGCGTCTTTGCAATTTCGGACGCAAGCTCCGTCCAAATCAACCATTTTGGCAGCAGGTATGTATCCCACACAATTACAATTCCCCAGGTAGCGGGCAACGGATTAACAGCCGTAAGGGTCGATCCGGCCACAGGAGAGCTGTCGTTTATTCCAGCTGTATTCAATACATCACCAGATGGCAAAACGGTTGTAACGATCAAGCGGAACGGCAGCGGTATTTATACCATAGGTCAGTTTAACCGAACGTTTGACGATCTCGGCAGCCACTGGGCCAAGAAGGATATCGAATTCATGGCGAATAAATTGCTTGTTCATGGAACCGATGACCATCACTTTGCCCCGAACCGGTTAATTACGCGGGCTGAATTTACAATGCTAATAACCAGAGCGCTGGGTTTCACCACTCCATCGAGAGCAGTCAAATTCTCTGATGTTCCGGTAACAAAGTGGTACGCGGAGGCGATTGGGGCTGCCGGTGAATCGGGTTTAATTACCGGATTTTCGGACGGGACCTTCCGGCCGGACGCTTTGATTACACGTGAGCAAATGGCGGTTCTGATTGTTCGCGCTGCAGCAATCGCAGGTCAAAACGCGGCAGCGGCACATGATGTCCTGGGACAGTTCCATGACTCGTCTTCTATTAGTAATTGGGCAGCGGATAGCGTTAATGAAGCGTTGGCTGCGGGGCTTGTACAGGGCTTGGCTGATGATCAGTTTGCAGCCAAGGTTTGGGTAGACCGCGCACAAGCCGCCGTCGTGATAAAGCGTTTACTGAATTACTTGAATTTTATAAACTCCTAATATATCTATATCAAGATGATTTGCCTATCAGTTCTAATACATGACACACGACTGGGACACCCTTTCCAGATACGGTTCCAGTCGTGTGATTTTAATGATTGGAGTCTCGGAAATGAACAAATTTATTAATGCTACACCCTGCAATCCAAACGCAATTGAGGAAGTCAAAAATGTTCTCCGTTATTTAAGCGAATTGTCCGGTAAGGGGATCATTACCGGACAACACACCCAAACTACCGTACAGAAGGAACTGCGGTATATCAAAGACATAACCGGGAAACTGCCGGCCTTATGCGGCTTTGAGCTTCTCGCATATTCCCCTAACATCAACTACGGGGATGCCGGCGAAGCTTGTTTAATGGAGGTAGAGGAAAATAAAAATACGCTGGACAATGCATGGGACTGGGCGTTAAACAAGCGTGGGCTGATAACCTTTACCTGGCACTGGTTCTCACCGTTTGGCAGCAGGGACAAAGGGTTCTATACTGAGAACACCACGTTTGACGCTTCCCGGGCAATTATCGGAGGAACAGAAGAGAATAAGATGCTAATTGCTGACATGGATCATATGGCAGCATTGCTAAAACCTTTCTGCGAGCAGCGGATTCCGGTGTTATGGCGTCCCTTCCACGAATCCGAGGGGGACTGGTTCTGGTGGGGAGCCAAAGGGCCGGAAGTTGCCAAACAGCTCTATCGTATAATGTATGAGCGGTATACGAATCATCATGGTTTGAATAACCTCATATGGGTCTGGAATTCTCCGCTTCCGGAAGGATATGTGGGCGACGATGTCTGTGACGTTATTTCCCTGGATTTGTATCCTCCTAAACATACCCATACTGATTTATCGATAGAATACAACGAGTTGGTGAGAATTACGCCGGCCAATAAGCTGACGGCACTGGGGGAGATTGGTGTGGTCCCGAGCCTCTCAATGCTGGCCGAGACGCGCATTCCCTGGGTTTGGTACATGATATGGTCCAATGATTACGGCGCATCCGGGGAATGGACGACAAATGAGGAGCTGCGGCGTGCATATGACCACCCCTATGCAGTTACATTAGACCAACTGCCGCGGTTGTATTAAGGGACAATAACCCCGAAGTCCACCAGGGTGTGGTGAACAAAAGTTCATAGTTCTACCCTTCAGAAACTGCCGCTTCACTTCCTAAGGGAAATGAAGCGGCGTTTTTTTTGGGGTATACACCCGTTGTTCAGGATGGAGACGGAAACACAAAAAAATGTCACGCAACAGGGGGCTCAAGTGTTATACCTGTATTGATAGCAGAAAGGAGACAGTTGTGGATTCTATAGAAGAGAAGATAAAGCGGATACAAGCGGGAGAGGTCTATCTTTTTTCAGATATTATCAGACTCTACCAGCAACGGATTTATGTCTACTGCTTTCGTTTGCTGAACAGCAGGGAAGAGGCGGAGGATGCGGTTCAGGACATCTTCATTAAGGCTTATCAGAACATCTGGGATTTCAAACTGCAGGCTAATTTTACCTCGTGGCTTTATAGGGTGTCCTATCATCATTGCTTAAACCAACTGCGGCGGCAAAAGTTCCAGAATCAGCTGCGAAGGCTGCTCAGACAGGATGTAACGGCTAAGAGCGCGGAACAAGTGGTAGAGAACCGGCTGTTCAGCGAGTCTGTCGCCGCAGCCCTGCAGAAGCTTAGCATCGAGGAACGGAATCTGGTGATTTTGCGCATTTTTGAAGATAAATCATTTGCGGAAATTGCTGAAATTCTGGGTAAAAGCACGGTTACTGTAAGGAAACAGTACGAGCGTACAAGGAGCAAGCTGAGAGAATCCATTGTGAGGAGGGAGAAACAGTTATGTGCAAGGACGAATTGACTTCTGACGAGTTATTTCTGAAGGAGGGAGATCATTCTGCCCAGCTTCCGCTGGTTGATGTTCATGATTCTGTAATGAAAGCCATCGGGCTTGGCAATGACCGCCTTATGATGGAGCATGCATCTCAGCTACAAGCGGGGAACACCCCAAATGTTATGCAGAGTATGGAACCGGTAGTCGAGGCAGAGCGATACCGCAAGCGAACGTTGAGGCGGCATATGGGGAGATGGGCAGCGGCGCTGATCCTGATTGCCTTGCTCGGAGGCAGCTATTCCTTATTTATTGAAAGCCCTGGGCAAGCCGCTAAATTCCAGTATGAAGTGCTGCCCTACCAGCCGCTTGTGGTAACGGAGGAAGGGGGGCAGGTTGTAAGATCCAACAAACCAATATTCCTTTCGGAGAAAAAAATTCCCCAGAGGCAGGAAAGCAAAGAAGATAAGCTGTTTAGCGAAAAATATTCAGAGGCATACAAGGCTGTAGAAAAATTGCTGCTGCCCGAGGAGTTCGCTTCATACGTGCTCAGACAGGAAAAGGCCGGGGGTGAGCTTCCCGTGATTGGCGTTGTTAACCGCCTGATGTTATTTAATGACTATTCCAGCTATGTTGCCAAGGCAAAAAAGTACAAAGCACCGGATTTGAAACAGCCGGAGTATATGCCGGAAGGGTACGTTTTTGACCAGGCGGTGATTCGACCTTACTTTGAGATTAAAGAAAAGGAATTGCTTGCCCTGACCGGTGGAATCAAGCTGGAAGGCGGCTACCGGGTCCCCTGGAGAAAAGAGCCTCTGGGTAGCATAAATTTTGATAACTCGGGGTTGAGCTATAAAAAAGGTCAGGCTATAGTGAATATTTCGGTCAAACGCCTCAAGGAAAAAACCGGAATCATAGAAAGCTTGATGTGGACCAAAAATACAATCGTAGAGAACATCCTGGTCAACGGAACCCAACTGATCTATATGGATCACTCAAGAGACGGGAAAGTAAAATTGGGCTATAAATACAAACTTGTCTGGGCGGACCCCGAACAACATATGTTATACAATTTGACTACCTCACCGGAGTCTTCCTTGACTAAAGAGGAGATTATCCATATTGCTGCCGGCATGATGAACTAAGAGCCAAAGGTAGAAATAAAGATGTCAAGAATACAGCAGCATATATGTTCTATAAGGGACTTACACAACCAGGAAGGTGGTATTTAAAAATATGCATTATAGAAAAGCGCTCATCGCTATGGCCAGTACGGCCCTGCTGTTTGGCTTAGGGTACGGCCCCGCGGGTGAGGCTGCCGCTGAGAATTCCAGTGCTCCGTCTGCGGCAAAACCCGCCATCAAGGCGGAATTCACAACTATAGCCCAGACCAGCGAAGCCTCTGCGAAAGCGAAAGCGGAGCAAGAAATGAAGAAATTCAAGAATCTCAAAGATATGGAAAAGAAAGCATTAAGTGAAAAGTTTAAGCCCGGAGAAATCAGATATGTGTATATCAATGATAAGGAATATCAAGCCAGTTCTGCCGGATCATCCATTTCGGGTGCAACGTATTCAATTAGGTATAATACGTACAATGAATACGTGGAGAAGTATGCTGCGGGCAATACCTCCATGCCGCTGCGGCTGCAGCAGGCCCCGGAAGGCTATAACTTTTTCATGGCAAATATTACTCCATATATGACGCAAAAAGAACAGAATAAGATATACCAGCAAGTGATCGCTGAGGGGAAGGCATCAGGCAAAAAAATATATGTCAAGAAGCTGCAGGAGAAGCGTACTGCTATAAACATAATCTATAAAATGGCCACAGAGAAGAACGGAATAACAGGAGTTCTCGGCATCGTTGCCGAACCTGCAGGACCCAATGACAAGACGGTTGAATCCGAGCCGGCAACGGCGCAGTCGGAGAAGCTTGAGGTGGGCGGCCAAGAGGTGATGTACACAGTTATAGATAAAATGGAGTACAAGTCGGTAGCATGGATGAATCCGCAGACCCGCGTCAATTACATTATCCGGGAAACCCGCGGGCATCTGTCCAAGGAGGAATTGCTTGCTTTGGCAGGGCAGATTATTGAAGCCTCGGCCTAGGGACGGATGAAGAAATATATTTAATAAGGAGAGCCTGCATAAGCAGGCTCTTTGTTGTGGCCTCCCCTTATTTCAGTGAAGCGGGCAGCTTAATGCCATGCAGCTTGCCGCCTGATTGAATCAAAAGCATGCCGCCAGTCTTCAGCAGCGGGGCAAATTCGGGTGATCCGGTGCGGACGGTGAATACAGGTTTGGAGCTTATAAGATCGTAGGCATGCAGCAGTCCGTCTGATTGTCCAACATAAACCCCTTTGCCGAATATAGCGGCTTGTACCGTATTGTTCTCTCCCTGATCGAAGCGTGCATATTGTCCGTTAGCCAGCTTCATGGCAATCAGGCCATGGCTGTGCTCATCGGTGTAATAAATCCGGTCCTGATGCACAAGGTTCAGCGGAATCCGCTGATCATAGCTCTCCTGTGCCCATTTCTTCAACGGCTCTGCACCGGACACATAGTTCCGGAAATCATATAGAACCAGGCGTTGACCCTGGTGAATGTACAGATCGTTCCCGTTCAGGAAGGCGGAGCTATAAGAGCCGCCCCCGTGATACACTCCGTCAGTTGCCGCCTTGTCTGTCCAGCTGTAAGTGCGTTCCCCCTTGAGTGCTCCGGTACGGAGATTGAAGGCGGCGATTTGAATTTTGCGGTTCACCGGATCATCGTCCAGCATGAATAACTCACGCTCTGAATAGAGAACGCCATCCTTGATGGCCAGCGGAGCCAGCTGTCTGGAAGCTTCCCACAGCTTGTTGCCGGTCGTTTTATCGTAGACAGCTAGCAGGGAGACGGTTATTGCGCCGGATACGGCATAATTTCTAACGACAACCCCCTCCGCCTCCAGCGCTTCTGAGCCAAAATAATAATTGTTCGGATCTTCGGCAATCCGCCATTTGATCTTCCCGGTTGCCGCGTCTACTGCAGCCATTTTTTGGCCTTGGGTCACATACACCGTTCCCCCGGTTACCTTAATGCTATCCGCAGCCCCGTAGCCGAGTGCGGCAGACCAAACTTTGCTTCCGTTGTCTTCTTTGACCTTATAAAGTGCACCCGCAGTGGTCATCCCGTAAATGGCGCCGTTGTTGTACACCATTCGCTGAGCCAGCTGGCTGCCGTATTCCCAGAGCTTGGCGCCGCTTGCCGCTTTCAGTGCGGCCAGCTTGCCGTTTGGCTGCAACATAAATACCTTGCCGTTCTCTGCGACAGCTGTCACCGGCTCCACGTTATCAACCACCTTGGCCTTAGCGACCGGCAGGGACCAGGCAGGCTGTACTACCGGTGCCTCCACCTGCTGATAATAGGGATTTCTTGTGCTTACTGCTGCTTCTTCCGCCTGGACCGTCACTCCGCCCTCTCCGAGCGGCAGCATCAGTGCAACACAGATGGCACAGCTGAGTTTTTTGAAGTTTTGTCCTTTTCCCATTGCGAATCCTCCATCTCTAATGAATTGTAACCACGGTGCATATTCTGGAACCGCTACTATATAGACTCATTGTTTGTAAAAAAGTTACATCTGGGATGCTAAGGATTCAGACTTTGGCAGCCCGCCGGGGCGGGCCTGAACGTCGGCTGCCCGGAAACAACGGCAGAAGTGCCGTTGTTAAAGAGCCGGAGGCTGGTGTGCCCGGAAACAACGGCAAAAGTGCCGTTGTAGAAGAGCCGGAGGCTGGTGTGCCCGGAAACAACGGCAAAAGTGCCGTTGTTAAAGAGCCGGAGGCTGGTGTGCCCGGAAACAACGGCAGAAATGCCGTTGTAGAAGAGCCGAAGACTGGTTTGCCCGGAAACAACGGCAGAAATGCCGTTGTAGAAGAGCCGGAGGCTGGTGTGCCCGGAAACAACGGCAAAAATGCCGTTGTAGAAGAGCCGGAGACTGGTTTGCCCGGAAACAACGGCAGAAATGCCGTTGTAGAGGAGCCGGAGGCTGGTGTGCCCGGAAACAACGGCAAAAGTGCCGTTGTTAAAGAGCCGGAGGCTGGTTTGTTATTGTTCTGGCGTAGAAATTAGGCTGCACAGCAGCTAGCTGGAATCATGCCATGGAGCGACCGCCTGATCAGGGGTGGCATGGACACTGGAACCACTTCAAGCGAAATGAAGGAGAGGCCAGGTGAATGTGCAAGTGACGGATAGCCGACGAATGAAACCAAAGGCGGCTGTACCGGAAGCCAAACGGAAAGCGGAGCGGCTCCGGTTATGGTTTACGGGTGACGGACCGGGCAAGCTCACGCTTACCGCCAATCTGATGCTCACCGCCAAGCTCACGCTTACCGCCAATCTGATGCTCACCGCCAATCCGATGCTTACCGACCAATCTGATGCGGCGTCTGTTCGATTCCGGCTGCCCACCGGCCTTCCGGGTACCGTTATGGCTGAAAAAAATAGCCTCCTGCTCCACTTTATTGTGGGAGCCGGAGGCTATTTTTGGGTCGTGTCAACCGGGGGCACGAACATTTAGGATGGAGGGCAGTCCCTTGCGGGCATGCCCTCGCAGCTGAATGCACGAAGCGCCGGATCAGCGCCGCGCGGCTCTCAGACGGTAGGTGCAGCTGGCGAAATCGCCGTGCAGATCGGAAACGACAAGTCCGATACGCATCAGGCGGTCGCCGCCGTGGAGCGTGCCGCCGTATCCTTCTTGAAACGGAGCGGAGCCAGAGGCTTCTGCGGTCGCGGAACCTTCCGCTCCGCTGTGATCCGCCGCGCCATCATCAGATCCGGCGCCTGTCTCAATCACGTAATCCAGCTCAGGGTCCAGCCCTTTAAGCGAAAGACGCGAGATTGGCGCGTTAGGCTTCGCGAGCACGCGGAAATATGCCACAAATGCCTCTGTTTTGTCCTCGCTCACGAACATCCAGGCCGTTTCGCCGCTTCCTTCAAAAGGGCTCAGCAGCCGGTACATATCGCCCTGCTGCACCAGTTCGCGTATTTCCTTGTACTGGGCGATCTGCCGGGCTGCCAGACGCTTTTCTGCCCCGGTGAAGGCGGTAAGGTCCAGCTCGTAGCCAAAATTGCCGCTCATCGCCACGTCGCCGCGGATAGCGAGAGAAGTGATCCGTTCCACCTGATGGTTTGGTACCGCAGAGACGTGGGCGCCCATGCTGCTGGCGGGATATACCATACTGGTGCCGTATTGGATCGCCAGCCGCTCGATCGCATCGGTGTTGTCGCTGGTCCAGGTCTGAGGCATATAGAACAGCATTCCCGGGTCAAACCGGCCGCCGCCGCCGGAACAGCTCTCGAACAGAATGTCCGGGAAACGTGAGGTCAAGCGCTCCATCAAATCATACAGGCCCAGCATATAGCGGTGGGCGGTTTCTTTTTGCCGCTCCGGGCTGGCCGCGGCGGAGGAAATCTCCGTCATATTGCGGTTCATGTCCCATTTGACATAGGTAATCGGCGCACTGGAAAAAACAGCGCTTAATGTCTCATACAGATAATCGCATACTTCGGGACGGGAGAGATCCAGAATGAGCTGGTTGCGCGCTTCCGTACGGCGGCGACCTTCGGCATGCAGGCACCAGTCTGGATGTTTACGGTACAAATCGCTCTCGGGTGACACCATTTCCGGTTCGACCCACAGTCCGAATTGAAGGCCCTCGGCGTTTACCCTGCCGGCGAGGTCAGCCAGTCCGCCGGGCAGCTTGCGCCGGTCTTCAAACCAGTCGCCAAGCGAGCTGTTGTCGCTGTCACGTTTGCCGAACCAGCCGTCATCGAGCACGAAGAGTTCGATGCCCAGCGGCCCCGCTTCCTTGGCGATGGCTGCGATTTTGTCGGCATCAAAATCGAAGTAAGTCGCTTCCCAGTTGTTGACGAGAATTGGACGGGTTTTGTCGCGGTGAACACCGCGGCACAGCCGGGTCCGGTAAAGTCGGTGATAGGTACGCGACATACCGCCCAGTCCTTCGCCGGAGTAGACGAGCACAGCCTCAGGGGTCTGGAAAGATTGGCCCGGCTCCAGCAGCCAGGAGAAATCGAACGGGTTAATGCCAATGCACACGCGGGTCTGGTTAAACTGCTCGACCTCTGCAACTGCTGCGAAGCTGCCGCTGTACACAAGGCTGAAGCCATAGACATCTCCTTGGTCTTCGTCCGCTCCGGGGCGGAGAAGCGCGAGAAAGGGATTGGCCTGATGACTGCTCGAGCCCCGGCGGCTCTCCAGCGAAACTGCGGCCCCGGCGGTAAGGCGGCGGCGCTGAACATGGCGCTCTCTCGCCCAGGCGCCGCTCAGGTGAAGCGTATCGTAGGCCGAATCGGCAAAATCAACCGAGGCGCTGAGTGCCTGCTCAAGCCGGAGCGGCGCCTGCCCGTTATGCTCAAACCGGACAGAGCGGGCGATGGCGCTGTGGTCAGCAAAGACTGTATACAGCAGCTTAACGGTCAGGCCGCTATAGTCGTCATTAAGGGTAAGCTCCAGCGTCTTGGCTTCGTGATCCTCTTCTGTATAGAGTGCAGGCAGCCCTTCAAGTGCAGGTTTTCCGGGAGTAATTCTGTAGCCCGCGTATTTAAGTTCGGTGGTCCGGGTGCCGTCAGCCAGCAGAACCTGATAGGCCGGCCGTCTGAAATCGCCCGTCCCGTACTGCGGGTACTCCTGAGGCAGAGCATCCAGAGAGAGGGAAGGGTTCGACAGCAGCGGGGTTGGGGAGAAGGAGGACCGTCCGCGAAGCTCCAGCACGCCAGCCAGGCTGTTGTCGTGCCGGAGGCGTGCGCCCCAGTATACATGAGAAGGGTAGCCTTCAACCAGCTGAATGATATAGCTGGTATCTTTGGATTGAAGGTGAAACAGGCCCAGCGTTTCGTCTGCGTAAATATTCATGCTCATTACTCTCCTTGTGAATGTGATCCGGTCCGTTAGGGAGGACCGTCCTTGCTTAGGTGATGCGAGGGATCTGTGCATCGCGGCAGCTTAATCAGGGCGTGCCGCCGCAGCTCTCCCTGACGATCAGCTTCGTTCCGGTGATCGTATGAGAAGGCGCTTCACGGCCTTCAAACCGCTCGACGAGCAGCTGGACGGCCGCCTTGCCCATCTGTTCGGGATAGGCGCGTACGGTTGTCAGCGGCGGTTGGACGTAGGCGGCCATCTCGATATCGTCGAAGCCGACGATGGCCATCTCCTCCGGCACCCGCACGCCTTGGTCGTGCAGGGCCCGCAGGGCGCCGACCGCCAGCGGGTCGCTCGCCGCGAAGCAGGCTGTCGGCCGCTTCGCACCGGCCAGCAGCTCCTTCATCATCCGGTAGCCGTCGGCGCTGCTCCATCCCCCCGTCCGGACCAGCCGGGCGTCATACCAGCCCCGCTCCAGCATGATCCGCTCAAAATGATGCGCCCGCCGCTCCCCGTCCCCTCCGCCGCCGATAAATGCAATGTCGCGGTGGCCCAGAGCGATCAGATGGCCAAGCGCCTGATCGACCGCCTGGCGAAAATGCGTCCGCACAGAATCATAGTCTGTCTGCTCCCCATACTGGTCGACAAGCACAATCGTGCTCTGGTCAGCATGCAGGCTCACCAGCTCTTTGGGATCGAAACCGCCTACGACGATAAGGCCGTCGCAGGCCCGCAGGGCAGAAAGCTGTGCATGCCCGCGCAGGGTTTGCCCGAGCGAAATGCCCAGCTCCCCGGAGCGCAGCTCAATCCCCCGGCGAATGGAGCCGTAATACGGGTCATCCCGTTCCTCCTCGACCGAACATGTGAGCAGGAGCGAGACAGTCTTGCCGCTCCGCTCGGTATTCCGCTTTAGCTGCTTTAACCGGGCGGGCTTGTAGCCCAGCCGCTCGGCGACGGCAAACACACGGGTCCGCGTAACCTCGCTGACGGCGAGGGACAGGTCATTATTTAACACTCGCGATACCGTTGCGGCCGATACGCCGGCCTCGCGGGCGATGTCTTTAATCGTTGGCAAGCCGCTCACGCCTTTTTTTAGTTAATAAATTTACTAAATATCGCTTCTATCCTACCATCCACATTCCGTACTTTCAAGTGGTTATATTTTTGGAATATACACCCAGATAGGGTCTGCCCCGGCTTGCTTCTAAACCCCGGGCAATTGTGATACCATGTTGAATATTCATAGGAGGGCGGGGGGAACAGGCTTGAAACTTACAGCACTTATCCGGAGATGGTTTGGCCGGCTCCGGTTCAAAAGCAAGGTCATTGCGATATTTCTGCCTCTGCTGATTATTTCTCTGCTTATTTTGGGCGCCCTGTCCAGCCACTTGTTCAGCCGCTCCCTGATTGAACGGACTACAAGCAACGTAGCCGATGAATCTCAGCTGATCCTCTCCCGTACCGATTATATCCTCCGCAGCGCGGAGACTGCGGCAAATATTATGGTTACCAACATTAACCGTCTTTACGAATCGTATCCCGCTGTTCAGGCGGTTCCGCTGGAGCAGTTCCGCTTTGCCAACCTGATGCAGAGCCGCTTGTCCATCGACCTGTCGATCTTCCGGGAGGTAGATGCCGCTGTGTTCGTCGGCAAAGACGGAACCGTCTATTCTTCCTATACATCCGGCGGGGAGGAAGAGGAGAAGGGCATTGCTGCAAGCGGTATGCTGGATACGGTGAGGGAGGCCGGGAGCTACGGAAACTCGCATTGGTTCGGCATGGAGAAGCGGAATGTTCTGACCTCCGATCCGGACTCTCCTGTGCTTACACTGGGGAAGATGGTCATCAATATCGATACCGGCGAGCCGTTGGGCACACTTTTCCTGATGGTCAAAGAAGCACAGCTGTCGGCGTTTCTCCAGTCCAGCGATCCCGCAGCCTCCAAGGCCTATTATTTCGTGGATGAACATAAACGCGTTGTGGCGGCGGCAGATAAGAGCAGCTTGCTTCAGCCGATAGCGCCATCGATGGCAGCCAGAATCGGGGAGCGTGAGAGATCGGACAGAGCCGCCAGCTACTCTTATAAGGACGACGGCAATCTGGTTACGGTCAGCCGTTTCGGGCCGATGGACTGGGAGCTGATCAACGTGGTTTCGCTTAAGCTGCTCACAGCCGATGTGCAGCAGAATGTGCGGCTGACCGCGCTGGTAGGCGCTTTGTGCCTGATCTTTTCCCTGTTCGGCGCCAATTTTCTGTCACGGATGGTTGCCAGTCCCTTGGAGAGGCTGACCAGAGCGATGCGGCAGGTGGTCAGCGGTGATCTCCGCCCGGTTGTGGCCGCGAGAACAGAAGACGAGATCGGAACGATCGCGGAGGCCTTCAACTTCATGGTCGGCCGCGTGCGGGAGCTGCTAAATAAGGTGACCGAGGAGCAGAAACGCAAGCGGGAGTATGAGCTCGCCCTGATCAGCGCGCAGATCAAGCCGCATTTTTTATATAACACGCTAGACACCATATATGTCCTGAATGAGCTTGACCGCAATGAAGAGGCGCGGGATACGACCAAAGCGCTGGCGGATTTTTACCGGATGGTGCTCAACAAGGGAAGGGAATTGATCATCCTGGAGAAGGAAGCGCGGATTACAGACGATTATCTGGCTATTATGCAGATCCGGTACCCGGATGTGTTCCGCTATGAGATTGACATTCCGGCTGAGCTGTCGGGTACGCCGATTCCGAAGCTGTCGCTGCAGCCGCTCGTTGAGAATGCTATTTATCACGGGTTGAAGAAAAAAGGGAGCAAGGGCTTCATCCGCATCCAAGCCGGCATCACAGGCGGCAAGGTGCTCGTTCAAGTAACGGACAACGGCATTGGCATGGATGAGGAGCGGATAGAGGCCATCATGTCCGGTTATTCTCCGGAGGAGGAGACCCGTTCAATCGGTACCTACAGTGTCCAGCAGCGGCTGAACCTGTACTTCGGGGAAGAATATGGTTTGACTGTGCGAAGCGTTGTTGATGAAGGAACCGTGGTGGAGCTGTCATTGCCTATGCTTGGAACTGAAAAGAGGGATAAACAGGATGTACAAGGTGATGATCGTTGATGATGAGCCGCTGTTCCGCGACTATCTGCGGCTTAAGATGGACTGGCAGCGGCAAGGCTTCCGGGTATGCTGCGAGGCCAGGAACGGCCAGGAAGCCTTGCTTGAGGCGGAGAAGCATCAGCCCCATCTGGCGCTGGTTGATATTAACATGCCGTTTATGGACGGCATTGAGCTGGCGGTCAAGCTGAAGGAACGCTTTGAACGCATCGTGATTGTGTTCATTTCGGGACACAACGAATTTGAGTATTTGCAAAAAGCCGTGCGGACGGGCGTACAGGATTATCTGCTGAAGCCGTTCAACGAAGAGGAGATGTCCGCAATGCTGGCCCGTATCCGGCCGAAATTGCCGCAGCTGCCCCGTGAGCGGGAGGCTGAGGAGGATGGGGCCGAGGGGAACAGGCCGGTAAGCCCACCCGGACAAGAGGCGCCGGATCTCAGCAGCATCCGCGACGTCATTGTGCTTGGCCTCCGCATGAAAGATGCGGATATTCTGGAGGAAGTCCGCAAGGCGATCCGCCGGCTCCGGGGCTGCAAGTGGGGGGACGAATATGCGGATGCAATGATGATGGGGCTTGTCTCGCTGGTGTTAACCTTTGCGGGCGAACGGGGCTTCTCCTACAGCAGAGTGTGGGACAGCGAAGGCGACAAGCCGCCTTTTGAGAGGTTAAAGGCATGCGGGTCCTGGGATGGTGCTGAGGAGTGGCTGATCGCCTTGTACCGCAGGGTTATTCAACTGACAGAAGATGTGAAACCCACGAAGGCATCTAATCTGTTTGCTGCGGCTATCCAGTATATTGAGCAGCATTACGCGGACGCAGAGTTATCGGCCGAACAGGTGGCAGGCGGCGTCTATGTCGATCCCAGCTATCTGCGCCGTGTGTTCCGCAAGGAGTCCGGGTATTCGATTGTGGATCATATTACGCATATCCGCATGAAAAAAGCCAGAGCGCTGCTGCTGGAAGGCAACCGTAAATTGGCCGATATTTCAGAGAGTGTCGGATATGCGGACCCGAATTATTTCAGCAAAAGCTTCAAGAAGCGTTTTGGCGTAACTCCGACAGAATATGAGCAATTGGTCAGGAAGTAACCCTGCTTCAGAAGTTCCTATACAATAACGAAGGCGGTTCCCGGTCGGGGACCGCTTTAAATATAAGAATTTGTATGCTCCGCGTATATTATCCTTCTACTTGTTTTGTCCCGTTTTTTACGGGTAATGCCCGTTTTATCCCTTAATGTTATGGCGGGACGGAGGCTATAATGTGAATGTGGCCGGCAGGTTATAGCTTAAAGACACATACTCGCATGAGGGGGATCTACACAATGAAAATTGAACACAAACGTTTAAGCACACTAATGATAACGCTTTCCATGATGCTGGTGCTGTCTGCCTGCGGCGGCGGCAACACAGCCTCTGACAAAAATCAGGATCCGGCGGCGGCACCTGACACCGGCAAGATCAAGCTGAAGGTCTACGCCCAGCACTTTGACGAAGATACAAAAGGCCCCTTCGACTATGCAGTGGAAGAACTGAAGAAGGAAATGCCGGATGTCGAGATCGAGCTGGATTCCGCGGTACAGGATGGTAACCAGAAGCTCAAGACTTATGCGGCCACAGGGAATATGCCTGATGTTTATTTCACCGACTGGCCGACCCTGCAGACCTTTGCCAAATCGAAAAATGTAGAGCTGCTGGACGATTATGAATCGACCGCACAGTACAAGGACAGTCTTAATCCGGGCGTGGAATCCCGTCTGATTGCCCCGGATGGCCATGTGTACGCATACCCCGATACCGGTATTGAGTTTCAGCTGATTTATTATAACAAGTCGATCTTCGACAAGGTTGGCATTGCGATGCCGATCAAAACCATTGACGGGCTGGCTGAAGCGGCCAAAAAGTTGAAGGCAGCGGGCTACATCCCGATGTCCATCTTCGGAAAAGAAAAATGGATTTCAGCCGCGTTCTATAACGGTCTCGTTACCAGGGAACAGGCTGCTGGCTTTGGCGCATTGGAGGCACAGGGGGTAACGGAGCTGCCGCAGGCTTTTGTCACGGCAGCAGAGCAAATGAAGAAGCTTCAGGAAGCCGGATTGTTCGACGCCAACGCGACGAACACGAACTATGACCAGGCGTCTTCCCAGTTTTATCAAGGCAAGGCCGCGATGTTCGTCAACGGCCAATGGGAAATCTACAGCTCGGAAGAAAAGCTTGGCGGCCAGGTTGACTGGATGTATTGGCCGGCCAAAGATGAAGCGACCTACGAACAAACCAAATATAATATCGACGGGGCGGGATCCCCGCAGGGCTACGCCGTTTCGCCCGGCAGTAAGAATAAGGAGATTGCAGTGAAGGTGGCAGCGTTCCTCGCCGCAAAATCAGCTGAATATAAATATACGAAACTGGGCAGCCCGATCATTTCACCGAAGACGGACAAGCCGATTGCTGCCGACGTGCCGGTCATGATGCAGCGGATCGCCACGGAACTGCTGCCGAACGCCAAAGAATACGCAAAGCTGCTAAGCAATACGCAAATTCAGAATGCCATCAACGACAACACACAGAACCTGCTGGTGGACGGTTTTGCAACCGAGAACTTTATCACGAACCTGAACCGTACGCTGGGCAAGGAAAACCAGTAGCCCGAATCTGCCCTGCCCCTGCGGCCTTCGCCCAGGGGTTCGGCTGTAACGGAACAAGGAGGGAAAGAACCGCATGAATAAATACCTGGGAAATAAATCGGCGCTGGCGCTGTTTCTGCTCCCTGCCCTGTTGTTGTATAGCGTGATCCTTATCTATCCCGTGCTGCAGACCGTTGTAAGAAGCTTTTACGACTGGGACGGGCTGAGCACAGCGGCTTTCTCCGGATTTGCCAATTACCGTGAGCTGTTTAACGATCCGCTGCTATCCACTTCTCTGAAAAACGGGCTGATCTTTGCCCTGGTGCTGGCTGCATTCCAGATTGGACTCGGTACGGTACTGGCACTCGTTTGCGCCAATCCGCGGACCCGCGGGCGCAAGCTGCTGAAGACTGCATATTTCATCCCCGTGGTGCTGTCGGTCACGGTTGTCTGCCAATTGTGGATCGCCATGTACGACCCGACGAACGGTCTTGTGAACAAGCTTTTTGAGCTGTTGAATATTCCTTACCGGCAGAACTGGCTGAGCTCACCGACGCAGTCGATCATTGCTATCGCTTTTGTGAACGCCTGGCAGTTTATGGGCTATCAGTTTTCCCTGCTGTACGCCGGGGTCAAGGCTGTTCCGGAGGATTACTTCGAGGCCGCAACCATCGATGGCTGCGGAAAGTGGCGGGCACATTGGCATGTTACGCTGCCGCTCATGCGGGAGACGTATAAATTCTGCTTCACCATCGCGATCACCTCCGGGATCGGAGCGTTCGTACAGATGCTGATTATGACCAATGGAGGCCCGGGCACCACCAACTACACAATGACCTTCATGATTTACCGGTATGCCTTTATGGAGAGCAACTACGGATATGCATGTGCCGTATCGGTATTGCTGGTGCTGATCTCGCTTATAGCGACGGTTGTAATCAACAAGGTGTTCGACCGTGGACAGAATGCATAATGGAAAGGAGAACCACATGAGCCCAAAAACATTCCGGTCCATCGGGCAGTTCCTGTTGCAAATTCCGTTGTGGCTGTATTTTGCCGTATCCATCTATCCGCTGTTCTGGATGATTTCCTATTCCCTGAAGAACAATGACGAAATTTTCGTCACCAATCCGTTTGGCCTGCCGACCCATTTTCGCTTTGAAAACTATGTAAATGCCTGGACGCAGTTCAATATTCCGCGGTACTTTTGGAACAGCTTTGTCGTTTCCATCATATCCACGCTGTTCATTCTGCTTCTGGCGCTTATGTTCGCCTTTGCTGTGGCGCGGATGCAGTGGAGATTCCGCTCGGCTGTCAGAACTTATATGCTTGTCGGCATGTTTATGCCGCTGCAGGTGATTATGATTCCGCTTGCGCTGCTGGTCCGGGATTTCCATCTGACCAACACGTATGGAGCTCTTATCATTCCCTACATTGCCATCGGCCTTCCCTTCTCAACCATGGTGTTCTACGGCTTCCTGGTCAGCATTCCCCGGGAAATTGAAGAGGCGGCCTGCATCGATGGTGCAAGCATTTACCGGTTGTTTCTCGGGGTCATCCTGCCGCTGGCGCTGCCGGCCATCGCAACGATTGCCATCTTCCAGTTTTTGAACAACTGGAATGAGTTCACTCTGGCGTACATTCTAATCTCGGACGAGAACATGAAGACACTGCCGCTCGGATTGCTTTTCTTCCAAGGCTCATACAGCACCGACTGGGGAGCAATGGGGGCTGTCATGACCATTGCATCGCTTCCGATGGTCCTGGTCTATCTGCTTCTCAGCGATCAGGTGGAGCGGGCCATGACAGTAGGCTCGGCGGTAAAAGGCTGACAGCCGTCCGGGCAGCTGCTCTGCTGGCCAATACGGAGAACCTGGAGCTCAAGGAGTGAAGAATCTTGAGCTCCATATGCTTTGGGCTTAAGCAGAACGAATAAAAGTCTGCGGAATTCTGAGTGAGATCCAAGTAATTTCGAGTAATCCCGAGGGGGATAAGTGGACGTGAATTCAGCGGATTCACCCAAAGGGGTGCGTTGAGATCACTCGGCCTCGACAGCCTTTCTCCAACTGGCGCTGGCGAAGAAACGGGTGAGCAGTGCTAGTTGGAAAAAGTGAACTTATTTCCCCCCCCAGAATCAACAATTGTGAATTTTAAGTGGAAAAGGAAACTTAATTGGTTCATATTTCTTCGTCAGGAGCAAAATGAGCTGAGTTAGTTATCCTTTTCCACTCCACCTGCGGAGAACAGGGTGCTCCAGCAAATTAGTGCCCCTTTTTCCACTTGGAATTACCGAAGGATGCCAAAAGGGATCTCCAGGCGACGCTAAACTGAAATCCAAAACGGCTACCTCGTCCAGTCCAGGACGGCGTAGCCGTTTCCACTTGTTGTTGTATAGGAAATTATAATGGGCCTATCTACTTTTGCTTGATGACTTATTTATAGCTCCGTATGATCTTCAGCTTGGTGGAAGTATATAAGGCGAACAGGAGCAGCAGCAGTCCGATGGACCCCATAACAGGGCCGGGACTGAAATGATCCGAGAGATAGGAGACAACGGATAGACCGATTGATGGAGCTACACTCATAATCGATCCCAGTACTCCGAAGACTCTGCCCTGGATCTCTTCCGAAATTTCCAGCCGGAGGATGATATTGATAAGGAGTGTGCAGAACGAGAACATGAATCCGATCAGCAGCACAACGGGAATGGCTGCGGCCGCAGAAGTGATGAAGGATAACAGGATATACATCGGGCCCAGACAGAGCAGGCCGGTCATAATGAGTAATCCCCGCCGTCTGATTTTGGAACCCAGGATCATAATCAGGCCTGAGCCGATCATATAGCCGAGCGGGATACAGGCTTCCATGAGTCCGAACTGAAAGGGGCTGGCCTTCCAGACGTTGACGGCCATGACCTGGGTCAGCATCAATGAGGGCATGAAGAATAAAGTAAGCGTTGGAAGCATAATGATGACGGCCTTGGCAAAGGGGAATTTCCAGATATAACGCATGCCTTCTCCAAGGTCCTGAATAAATTTCTTTTTCTGCTGGGGCTCTGGATTGGCGCGTGCCGGCATCGGCAGGGAACGGACAGCAAGAACCAGCAGGAAGGAGACCAGAAACGTGGCTCCATCGAATAAAATGGCATCCGCCGCCCCGAAGGTCGCTACAAAGATTCCGCCCACAGAAAAGCCGACCGTCCGGCAAATGTTCTCCGACAGGTTAAGCATGCCAACAGCTTGCTGGACATGCTCTTTGCCGACAACGGTGATTATGGAGGACTGATAGGCAGGGGACTGGAAAAGGGCTGACACCGTAGTTAGCGCTGTAAGCACAGCAACAATAATGAAGGAAGCGGAAGGAACAGAGATGACGAGGGCAAGGGTCACTACCAGTGAGCAGCTGATCAGATCTGTAACCAGCATGATTTTTCTGCGGTTGGTCCGGTCCGCAAACGTTCCTCCAATGGACCCGAGCAGCGAGCTCAGCAACAGGTTAATGATCGTCAGTACAGCCACCAGCTTGGCGCTGCCGGTGGTCTGAAGCACCCAGAGACTGAGAGCGATGCTGTGAAAGGTATTGCCGAACAGGGAAATGGAAAAAGAGCAGAGCAGCAGCATGAATTTTTTGTTGGCCCACAGTGTTGGATAAGAGTGTGCAGCAGGCGCTGCCTGGCTGGCTATAACGGGTTCTGTCATGTTTATCCTCCTCTCAACTTAAGCGTTTAAGTGAATCATCAAAAAAATTTAGTCTACATAATAACAGTTATTCTCTTGCTCGGAATAGTCCGAATGGTACAACAGCTCTTGCATGAGTTCAAATGCAACCTCCGCTTTGTCCCCCTGAAAAAGAATCTTGTCTACACGCTCACCCAGCATCTGCGGAGCATTGCAGGTGCAAATTACGGACAGATGCCCGAAGACTCCAGACTTCTCCACATAGCTGCCAATGAATTCATTGATCACAATCGCCTGCTTGAAGCGTTGTTGATCCATTGCCGGAAGCAGATCCTGAAGCTCGCGGATTTCGAAGACAGCATCGTCAGACAGAGGAACACAGCTGCGGATATAGCGGGTAAGGAGTGAATTATTGAAGCCCTCCATAATCAAACAGACCTGCGACAGATCATCCGGCAGAGCCTTTTCAAGCGCTGAGCGGTAATTGAATACCACCTGCTTGAACAGCTTATCTTCAATCATGCTGTCGATCAGAATCAGGGGAATGCCCTCGACAAAGTGTCTGGAAATCGAGTAGAAGGAGGCGTCTTGTGCATCAATAAAAAACACGGCTTCCAGCTTGCGTTCCACAATAATATCCAGCGATGGGTTGTCGGTATCCAGAGAATAGAGCAGCGTATGATAGCCGGCTGCTGTAAGCCGCTGCTCCAAAGTATGAATGAAGGCGAGCTGGGCATGCAGCTTCCAGTAAGGCAACTGCTTGGATCTGTGGACCAATACACCTACCAGGCCGGTTTTTTGGTTGGCGAGTGAACGGGCTGCCAGATTCGGAATATAGTGCAGCTCTTCGGCCAGCTCCAGGATCTGGCGGCGTGTCTTCTCAGGAATGGTCTGATTATCCACACGATTCAGCACATAGCTTACGGTGGCAACGGATACGTTGGCCCGGATAGCGATGTCCTTCATAGTTGTTTTTTTCAACAATTCAATCTCCTATCTGTCAATTTCCTAAAGATTAACATTAGCTTAGGCCAGGAGTCAATCCTCGAAATTCATGTCATAAAAAACCTTTTATTTCTTGGTATTGATATAATATGTAAATTATTGTAGTATCAGCTTAATCGGTTAAGTCTACCGATTGTTGTCTATCCTTTACTCTATTACGGGAGGCGGTTATGCATGGACAATGTGGTGTTGTATCCCTTCAACAAGATTACGCAAGGGATCATCAGGTTCAGGGATTTAACAGATTTTACAGTAAGGGCGGTTGTTGATTTTGTCCTGCATAAGGGTAAAGACGCAGCTGAACTGGTGGAAGGCCAAGCGGCAGGAATCCCAATCACGGATAATTATGAAGAGGTGTTCGGCATAGCGGATACCCTGATTCTGAATGATCCCGGAACTTCATTTGGGAATAACGAAGGCGTATATGGCGAGCATAACCTGAGTCAGCTGTGGAGATTACTGGTTGCCTCTGCCCATGAGCAGAAGCTGCGGATCATCAGTGTGCACGAAATTATTGACCGCCCTACCCTGGATTGGCTGCTTGGGAATGGAATTACGATTGAGATTCTACCGCAAATCCCCGCAAGTCTGCAGCACCGGCTTCATACAGAATATGTATTTCCTTCCCCTGGTGATGAAGTAGCCACTTATTTATCCTATTTTGATATAGACGCACAAATAACCGCTTATAACCGCAATATATGCAAGTTAGGGATATTCGCAACAAGAGGATGCCTCGGGAAGTTCACGGCTCAAATGTCATTGTTCCGGGCTCTTCGGCAGGCAGGAGAGAAGGTCCAGGCGATTATAACCGAGCCTACGGCTGCGCTCTTCAACCAACCGGGCGGTGATATTATGAAATTTATTGCCCATAATCCGCTGAACCAGTATCCGTACTACATTCACGCAGCTGTCCGGGAAGCGGAGAGCGAAGGCTGTGATTATGTCCTGCTGTCAGGTCAAGGCTCGTTGCTCCCGAATGAGAATTTTGTAATTGCAGCGACCAAAGTCTCTTATTTACGGGCCTTGCAGCCGGACTTGACGATCCTGATTGCAGGCTATGATGATGATGAGCAGATCAGGGACAGCCTCGATATTCTCCGCATTTACGGTAATGCCAGCCGGCCGTTTGCCATTCTGGTCCCGGATAAATACGAGGTTGATTTTGGAGAATACATCTCGAAGACTCCGGAAGAAATAGAGCAGCGCAAGGAAGAAATCCGCAGCCGCTTTGATGCCGGGCATGTGGAATCGGTGCTGGACATTGGCAGACTGGCAGGCAAGCTGGCTCTTTATAAGAAGACTGTCAGATTATGATCCGGGCGGAGGCGGCGAATATGGAAAGAGTTGTGCTGTATCCCTTCAATAAAATCACGCAGGGTCTGCTGCGCTTCCGTGACCTGCTGGACGTTGAGATTGTGTCGGTTATCGACTTTGTGGAGGAAGACGGGCAAGATGCCGGAGCGCAGGTGGACGGGAAGCATTCGGGGATTCTGATCTATTCGTCCATCGCAGACGGTCTGAAGGACGCGGACACCCTGATTCTGAATGATCCGGGCACCACTTTTGGCGGGAATTCAGGTGTATTTGCCGAACATGATCTTGCCGGATTATGGCGGAAACTGGTCTTATTTGCTTCTGGCCGGGGCTTAAGGGTGGTCAGTGTGCATGAAATTTATGACCGGGATACCCTGAACTGGATGGCGGAGCAGCAGATCAGGATCGATGTGGTTCACAGTCCCCGGGAGCAGCTTTTTCAGGAGATGGATGAGCGCTACGGCACGGACGGAACGGATATTGAGCGCTATCTGGGACAGTTCGAAAAGGAAGCATTGATGTTTTCCCGCCCCAGGTCAATTAAGCGAGTTGGGATTTTTGCCACCCGGGGGTGCATTGGGAAGTTTACCGTGCAGATGAATCTCTACCGGCAATTCGCAGCGCAGGGTATTCCGGCGACAGCTTTCATCACAGAGCCAACCGGGTTCCTGTTCAGGCAGCCTGAAGGGGATATCTTCAAGTTCCTGGCGCACCGCCCGTTGGAGCAGTATCCGTATTATATCGATACTGTGATTCATCAGGCCCAGCACAGCGGCAGTGACTGGATCATTATGGCGGGGCAAAGCTCCATTCTTCCCACTATGAATATAGCTTTCAATTCCCTGAGATATGCGATGCTGCGGGCATTTGATCCGGAGTATGTTCTGCTGATTGCCGGTTATGATGATGACAGCGCCATTCACGATGCGATTGAGATCTTAAGAATCTACTCCAGGCGGCCGCTTGCCCTGCTGCTGCCGGACAAGCTGGAAACCTCTTATGGGCAATACGAAGTCTATCCCCAAGAACGGAGAATGGCCCGGAAGCTTGAACTGGAACAGAAATTTCAAATTCACGTCCTCTTAATCGAACAGGCGGAAGCTGCGCTGAACCTTCTTCTGGAGGAAGCAAATCGTCTAGCGGTATCCAACCTGGTATTGTGATATCAGCCTGCCGGCAGATTGCCGGACCGATTTCAAAATTTTGCTTAGAAGTGGCTGCGATATCGTGCGCTTGGAGCAAGGAGAGGCTCATATCCTCCATACGCCTGCGGAGGGGGTATCCGAAATGATCGTTGAGTGGCAAGGAGATTGCCAAAAATCCATTCAATTGTCCGAAGGGGATGCTGCATATGGATGAGAGATTGCAGTTTGACGGGACACAGCTGACCTTTCACACTGCGCTGGAAGAAGAGAAGAGACAACTGATTGCCTGGCATTTCAAAAGCAGCTGGCTTGAGCTGCAGCAGGCAGTCCGGCTGACCACCCTCTCTTCCGATAACAAATTTGAACAGTTCCTGTTCCCGGTGGACAGGCCGCTGGGGCAAACGCTGGAAATACGGGTTCCCAGGCCGGAAAACTGCTACTTTTACGCAGATTTAGGGATTATTAAAAAAGTGCAAACGTTTGTACCGGTTTTGAGATCTAATGTGTTATTTATTTGTGATGACGGGAGCCTGATGTATTCGGACTGGTTCTCCTTCCAAAGATATCATGCTTCGCCTCCGCTGCTGGAGCATAATGCATGGTGGGAATTCTTCACGGGTTATTCACTTTCTGCACATTGAGAGATTCGGAGGGACAACCTATGCAATCAAGAGCATCTGTCTTAATCCTGTCCTGGGAGTATCCGCCTGTAGTGATTGAAGGGGTGGCCCCGCATGTCTATGAATTGTCCAGGCATTTGTCTAGCGGGCAGACCGAGGTCCATGTAATCACCAATAGCGCGCCTGGGCGGCCCGTTCTGGAACTGGAGAACGGCGTATATGTGCACCGTGTGAATTCTTATGAGAACATGACTGATTTCGAGGATTGTGTGCTTGAGTTCAATCTGGCGATTGTCGATTACGTTACATCCCGGCTCAGCGGGAACGTAAGACTCGATCTTATTCACGCGCATGATTGGCTGGTCGGCTATGCCGCCCTTCTGCTGCGTCAGCAGCTGAAATTACCACTTGTTACAACGATCCATGCTACAGAGTCCGGGAGGAAGCAGGGATTGTTCACACCTCAGCAGCACATGATTCATGACATCGAACATGAACTGGTCTCTTCGTCGGGCAAGGTCATTGTATGCAGCCAGCATATGCAGCGGGAGGTCTGCACTGTACATGGTCTTGATGAGTCAAGGATGGAGATTATCCCCAGCGGTATAGACCTCCGTTCATTGGAGCTGATTCCGGCACATTCCTTCAGGAGAGAGCATTACGCGCAGGATGGCGGGAAGATTGTCTTGTTCATTGGAAGACTGGTGAAGGAGAAAGGGATACAGGTGCTGCTGCAAAGTATGCATGGGGTGCTGCGCGAATTCCCGCACTGCACCTGTATCATCGCAGGCCGGGGACCGATGTCCGCCGAGCTTGAGGCCAGTGCGGCTGAGCTGGGTACCAGCATACGCTTCACCGGCTTCGTGGACAGCCTGGAGAAAAACTATCTGCTCCAGATTGCCGATGTCTGTGTATTTCCCAGTTTGTATGAGCCCTTCGGCCTTGTGGCGCTGGAAGCGATGGGGAGCGGTACACCGGTAATTGTGTCTGAAGCGGGAGGGCTGGCCGAGATTGTTGAGCATGGGCGGACCGGACTCACCAGCATTCCTGGAGATCCTGGCATGCTGGCGGCCCGGATTCGGCAGCTGCTCCGTGATCCTGTTGAGGGAAGCCTGCTTGCGGAAGCAGCCCGGAGGGAAGTTCTGCTGCGGTATGATTGGCAGCCCATTGCGGACAGAACCGGAGAACTCTATTCCACGCTGAGCGGCGTGAGATCATAAGGAAGGGAAGATGCCGGGATGACATCTTTTATAACGCTCAAGGAAGAGATTATTGATCTATCGCTTTGTGCATCTTGCGGGTTGTGCGCCGCAGTATGTCCCCAAGGCCTGCTTGCGATGAACGGCGATTCCGTTTCGCTTCCGGTCTTTCGGGGTCTGGAGAGCCAGGCGGCGGACACCTGCGGAAGCTGCAATCTCTGCTCGGAGGTGTGTCCGGGTTATGATACAGGTGTGATGGAATCCGAGCGGCGCATCTTCGGCCGCAACCGTTCTGAGCTTGAACGCTGGACTGGCATCTACTTGTCTACCCATCAGTTATCGGCGGCGGACCCGGAAATTCTCGGCCGGGCGGCAGCCGGCGGGGCGGGAACGATTCTGGCGGTTACTGCGCTGGAGGAGAAGCTTGCTGACGCAGTGATTGTTGTGGGGAGAGATGAGGAGCGTCCCTGGGTGCCAAAGGCTTACCTTGCCGATTCAGTGGAACGGATTATCGAGTGTGCCCAGACCAGCTATTGCATCACCCCCAATCTGGATCTGCTGCAGGATGGCAGATATGACAAGATCGGCATTATAGGCGTGCCTTGCCAGATTCAAGGAATCAACAAGCTGCTGAATCTGCCGGAGCACTTGCCGTCCTCTGTGCTGGCAGACAAAATAGCGTTCACGATTGAACTGGGCTGCGCCTCCAACACCTCTCTGGGCGGTACCGAACATCTGATTACGGAGATCTTGGGGATCGAATTGGCTGACGTTGCTGTGATGCGCTACCGGGAAGGGCAATATCCGGGGCAGTTCATGGTCAGGACCCGGCAGGGGCAGGAGTATTATCTGCCTTTTTACCGGCTGGTGGAGGAATTCAAAAAGTTCAAAACCTTCCGCTGCCTCGCATGCCCGGATTGGTGGTCAGGGATCGCCGATATTTCGATTTCGGATGGAGATCCCAATATCTTTGATTCCAGCAGAGAAGGGATATCTGCCAAGGCATCATCCACGGTGATGGTGCGAACGAAGACAGGGGCCCGCCTGCTTGAGCTTGCGGTGCGCCGGAATGCGGCCAAGCTGGTCGATTACACCTTTGATAACAATCTTGGGCTGGAGCGGAAACGGCAGCGGTACCGCAGCTATGCAGCGATGGGCGACCGGCGGATTCCGCTGGCTCCCGGCAGAGATATGGATTACTCGCAAATACTCTCCGATGACGAGGTGATCAGAATTGGCATTGGTTCGAAACAGGGTCGGCCTGCCGGCCAAATGTGATTTGCAGATCAAGGCGAAGCGGGAGGTGTGCTCCTACGAATTCCATTCGGTTCCCGGAGACAAATCCATCTCCCAGCGGGCCATTGTCCTGAACGCTATTGCCGAAGGCAAAGGTACGGTGTACAATGTGCTGCGTTCCCGTGACATTGAGAGCTGCATCGCGATTCTGCGCCAATTAGGTGTAATGATTGCATGGAACGGGGATGATCTGTCTGTGCATGGAAAAGGGCTGCGGGGCTTGCAGGCACCCGCGGGCAGGCTTGAGATCGGGAATACGGCCACATCGGCCCGTTTGATGTTGTCTATACTGGCAGGACAGTCCTTTGCAGCGGAGCTGGCCGGGAACGCACTGCTCTCGTCAAGGCCAATGGACTGGGTTGTTCAGCCGCTGACGGACATGGGGGCGGTGATCGAATATCTTGGGGCAAAAGGCTGCCTGCCCTTGCGGATTCAGGGAGCTTCCCCATTGTCCCCCATAGACATGGAAGCCACTGTATTCAGCGCACAGGAAAAGTCAGCCCTGCTGTTCGCGGGATTATACGCAGAGGGAATCACACGTTACCGGCAACGCTGTCAAAGCCGGGATCATACCGAACGCCTGATGCATTATTTCGGCATAGATATCCACTCCGACAACGACATTACATTCCTGAAGGGAGGCAATGCCTTTTCCGCCAAGGATGTAATGGTTCCGGGTGATATGTCCTCGGCGGCTTTTCTGCTGGCTGCATATGCTATCCGGGGAGCGGAGCGCAAGGGCAGCCTGCTGATCAAGCGGGTGGGTGTCAATCCAACCCGGAGCGGATTTATCGAGCTGCTTGCAGAGATGGGACTTCATTTGACGCTGCAAGCGGAAACGGAGCTAATATCCGGGGAACCAATTGCGGATATCTATTGCACACCGGGAACCCGGTTGTCCTCTGTCGTTGCTGAAGGCAACGGGCGAATACAGAGCCTGATTGACGAAGTTCCTTTGCTGGCTGCGGTATCGGCATTTGCGGAAGGGGACACTGTGATCAGGGATTGCAGGGAATTAAGAGACAAGGATACGAACCGGATTCAGACCACCGCAGGGGTGCTAAAAGCTTTTGGCGTAGAAACATCCTGCAGTGAAGACGAAATGATCGTTCATGGCGGCCGGCGTCTATCGCCTGCCACCGTAGACAGCTGTGGTGATCACCGGATCGCCATGACCGCAGCAGTATTGGCCAGCAGCCTGGATGAGCCTTCGATCATCCGCAACTGCGGCTGCATCAACGTTTCCTATCCGGGTTTCGTAGAGGATCTTTCGCAGTTTGCGGATATTGATGTTTTGCACGCAGAATGATGCGGTCTGTTTCCGTTTGAAAAGCGTCTATTCCGCCTGAAAAGCCCCCGGCACTGTAAAGATACGGTGCCGGGGGCTTTTGGCGCTTGAGGATGAAATCCGGAAGCAGCTGCCCGTTCCGTGAAGAACGGTGCAGCCCTGCGGCTGTGATGCCAGCAGGCCAGCAGTTATTCCGCTTGTTCCTTCCCCTGGGAGAGCAGCCGGTCTGCTGCCTGCTGCTGCCGGTATTGTCCGGGAGTCTGCCCTGTCCGGGCCTTGAAGATCTTGTTGAAGTAGCTTACATTCGCATACCCGACATCCCGGCAGATCTGCTCGATGGAAAGGTCGAGCTGCAGCAGCTCCATGGCCCGCTTGATCCGCAGCTGGATTAAATAATCGTTAATCGTCATCCCTGTAGACTCCTTGAAGATACGGCTTAGATAGGAGGAGCTGCGCTGCACGTGTTCAGCAACCGTGTCTACAGAAATATTTTTATTAAAATTGACATCCATATAATCCGTTGCCAGCTGCAGGGTCACATCCGTCATCTTCGAACGTTTCTCCTTGTGGTAGGCGATGATTCTGCCGCACATGTCCAGCAGGCACTCTTCCATATCCGGCAGCGTTTCCGCACGCGACAGCACATCTGCGTAAGCCGGTCTGTCCCCGAAGACGGCGGACATGTCGCCACGGGTCTGGACAAGCGTCTTCATGATCTCCCCGCTCAGCTGAAAAAACAGCTGCTGGATATTCGCCTTCCCCAGCTTTCTGTCAATCGCCGTCCGGGTGATTTGCCGGATGGCACCAAAGCATTGCTCCTTGTCTGTCTGCAGCAAGGCCTGGAGCAGCTTCGTTTCCAGCTCATACGGATAATAATAAGCTTCTTCCTGTGACTTCCAGTCGCCCAGGATGCCGTATGGCAGAATTTCACCCTTGCCGATGTACATTTTCAGATTGAGTGCTTCCAGGGTATCTTCGTAGGCTGAGCACACGCTTTGCTCACCGCTATAATTCCGGCTGACGGCAATGGTCACGTTCAGGCTGTAGCGGGTCAGCAGAAGCTGCTTCAGCCGCTTGGCCTGCTCCAGCGGGAAGTCGTCCTCCTCCGCAGGAACGCTCAGCAGGATGACGGTCCGCTTGTCATCCTTGGCGAAGATTTCGCCGTCGATATCGGCTCCGAGCTCTTCCATAAGCCCGTAACGGAACAGATAGAACTGGATGCCGTCAGGCCCTTTTACCGGATAGGGCTCTTCCAGCTCAAGGGTCAGTACGGCAAACCGGGTGAAATCCAGCCGGAGCCCCAGCAGCTCCGCTGCCTGATCCGTGCTGTCTCCCTGGATGAGGCCGTTCAAATATTTCTCCTTGATCGCTGTATGATTATCGGTCAGAAGGGAATCCACCTTCCGCTTCTCTGTCATCAGGGTTTCCCAGTTGCGGACCAGCTGATCATAGATATGACGGATGAAGCCCGCTTCGTCGCCGGCGGGAAGGGGGCCGCCTGATCCGCCCCTATGGCCGGCCTCGGAACCGCCGATATAGGAGATCACGCTCTGCAGCGGGCGGTACAATCTTCTGGACAAATAAAAAGAAATTGCAAATGCCACCGTCAGGTAGGTAGCCGCAACAGTGACGACAATGAACTTGATCCGGTCCATCCCTTGCAGAAGGCTGGAGCGTTTGGTGATATCAACGAATCTCCAGCCTGTCAGTTCCGAGGTGGTGTAAGAGACGATCCGGTCGGAATCATCCATATAGTAGCCGCTTCCGCCGGTCAGGCGGGCAGGGTCCAGCTGCGCCAGCAGGGAATCCCCGTCAGCAGAATCGGAATAGAGCAGCTCAGAATGGGGCCCTAATACAAGAGTGGCGCCTTTTTTATTATGGTAATGGCTCAAATAGTCATCGAACAGCAGCTGCAGCTTCAGATTCATAACGATGGCGCCGTTCACCTGACCGATTAACGGCATCTTTTGCAGCAGGCTGGCGGCAGGCTGGTCCGGCTCGAAGCCGTCCATCCGTCCGGTTAACCAGAGCGTGCGGTTGTCGGACTGCTGCTTCCAGACTTCCAGCCAGGAGCGGTCGGCAAAAGTGGAGATAGGAGAGGTCCGGATTTCGGGACGCGATGTCAGGACAAGCTCCAAAGGAGCGTAATACAAATAGATGGAATCAATGTAGGGACTGATTTTTTTCTGCGCCTCCACAAAATTGGATAAATCAATCATGGAGCTTACACTCAGCTTGCCGCTGCCATTAGTATGGTACAGATACGACTGGGTTGTGATCATGCCGGAGGCGGCATATTTGATTGCGGTCAGCTCCTTGTGAATAAGCTCCTGCTGTTGTGTCAGGATCGATTCGTTGTATGCGATGGCATTCTGGATGCTGTTGTCCGCCGAAATGGAATAAGTGACCGTGGAGATGAGAATGACAGTGATCACGGCAATCGCGGTCAAGGAAAGAAGCAGCTTGACGAACATCGTGTTATGTTTGATCGAGCGGTATCCCGGCAATGCACTCACTCCACTTCTTAAGATGATTACGCTTTCAAATTCAAGCGGCAAAAACAAAACATCAATACGGGGATTATATCACAGAAGTGTCCTCCGGGAAGGGGAAGCCGGAAAAACATTAAAAAAACAGAAAAACATAATGCGGTTTCAGCCGCAGAAGTGGCCAAAAACATAAAAAGAATCGAAACAGAGGATTGTGTACTTTGGCGGAGAAGCTTATCGTAAATGTTGTAACCGCTACCATCACCCGTACCAAAGCCGGGCGGAAGTGAACATGGCGGTGAACATACTTGTTTTAATAGGGGGACTACCAGTGATGAAACTCAAGAAAGTCAGCAAAACCCTTCTACCCGCAATGTTGGCAGCGGGCCTGCTGGCCGGCTGCGGCGGCAACGGCGGGAACAATGCGGCGGCACCGGATGCCAGCGCAGGCGCAAATGCCGGAACAAAGGCTGAAGCTCCGATGGAAATTACCTGGGGCATCCATCTCCAGGCTCCGGGGGTTGTAGAAAACTCCCAAGTCCAGAAGTGGCTGGAAGAGAAGTTCAATGTAAAGATCAAGCCGGTAAAGGTAACTGATGCCAGTATTGCCTCCGGTGAGGTTCCCGATATCTTCATGCTTGGCGATCCCGCCAATGTGACGGCATATCAGAACCAGGGCGTCCTGATGAACCTGGACCAGAACATGCTGAAGGAAAAGATGCCGGAATATTACGCGGATATTGAAAAAAACAATGCGCTGTTCCAAACGGTGACTATTGACGATAAGCTATGGGCCATCCCCATGTTCATCGATTTGAAACCATATGATTTAGGAATGCTCTGGCGCAAGGATTGGCTGGATAAGGTAGGCATAACGAAGGCTCCCGAGACGCTGGATGAGTTCGAGAAGGCCATCTATGCCTTTGCACAGAAGGATCCGGACGGAAATGGCCAAAAAGATACGTACGGCTTGACAGGTACGGCAACCTCCACCTGGTCATCCGGCTTCTACTCCATCTTCGGTGCATTCGGTGTAGAGCCAACGATGTGGCATGAGAAGAACGGGGAGATCATGAACGGCTCTGTCATGCCGGAGACGAAGGAAGCCCTGGCTAAGCTGCGGCAGTGGTTCGCTGACGGGGTTATTGATCCTGAATTTATCACCGACACCCAGGATTCCTACCGCAAAAAACTCTACAATAACCGGATCGGCGTGATCGAGGAGCAGATTGCTAAGGGTGCGCTCCCGGATGCAGCGACCGTGACGGAAATGAAGTCCTTGAATCCGAGCGCGGAGCTGGTGTTCGCTAAGAATCCGAAGGGCCCCGGCGGCGACGGTTCGTGGGATTGGGGAGTGAAGAGCAACTTTATCGTGATCAGCAACAAAGTGAAGGACCAGCCGGAGAAGCTCAACAAACTGTTCGAGATTCTGAGGGCAGAGAGCACGGACGAAGAAACCATCAACATGACCAGCCTCGGGGTGAAGGGAACCCATTGGGACTTTACGGAGAGCGGGGCCACTTCAGGAGCCACCCAGTTTAAGGCCGGCTTCGAGAAGGCAGAGGAACGCGACCAGGCCGGCATCCGGCTCTTCTCGCTCGGCAACATCACGACGCAGGCATACCGCGAGAAGTATTCCAATCCGGCTCTGAATGAAGCGATCAAAACCTATTCCTCCGCTCCCAGACAGACCGATGCACTCTTGTTCTCGGCGCTGCCTTCCGACGGGAAATACAAAAATGATCTGACTTCACTGATGCAGAAATATTTCGCCCAAATTATCAGCGGAGAAATTCCGCTCGAAGATTTCGATAAGTTCGTTGCGGAATGGAAATCCAGAGGCGGCGATGAATTGACCAAAGAAGCCAATGAGATGTACCAGGCTCAATTCAAAAAATAAATAGGGTTTCAGGGGAGTGTAAGATGAAAACCATACGAAAGCATGGAGAATTATTGGCGCTGTTTCTGTTTGCCTTTGCGTTTTTCATTGTTTTTAAATATGGTCCGCTATATGGCGTGGTCATTGCATTTAAGGATTTCAAGGTCGTGGATGGAATATGGGGGAGTCCGTGGGTAGGATTTCAGCATTTCCAGGAGCTGTTTCAGAGCAGCGACTTTTACCGTCTTCTTAAAAACACCCTGCTTTTGAACTTTTATCAGCTGCTCTTTGCATTTCCGGCTCCGATTATTCTGGCGATTCTGCTGAACGAGGTCCGCTCCCGGTATTTCCAGAGATTCATTCAGACGACGATGTATTTGCCCCATTTCGTATCTTGGGTAATCATGTCGGGGCTGCTCATCTATTTTCTGTCGCCGACTACAGGGATTATGGCTGACATCATGGGCTGGTTCGGAAAGGAGCCTATCTTCTTCATGGGCAAAAAGGAATATTTCCGGTCCATCGTCGTAGGCTCCTCCATACTGAAGGACCTGGGCTGGGGTTCCATCATCTATTTCGCCGCTTTGTCGGGGATTAACCCGGAAATTCAGGAATCGGCCATCATCGACGGAGCGAACCGCTGGCAGCGGATCATTCGGATCAATATTCCGTCGATCATGCCTACCGTATCGATTATGTTCATCCTGAGTCTCGGCGGTTTCTTAAGTGCAAATTTTGAACAAATCATCAATCTGCTTAACCCGGTCACCTTTGAAACGGGCGACGTCATTGATACTTACGTCTACCGGGTCGGCCTGCAGCAATTCCAGTACAGCTACACAGCAGCTATCGGCTTGTTCAAGTCGCTTGTGGGACTTGTGCTCATTCTGGGTGCCAATCTGACCGTGAAGAAGCTGAGCAAAGGGGAAAACGGATTATGGTAGGAGCAGGAGGAAGTCAGTCATGAAGACGAGAAAATGGCAGGATCTTATTACACCCGCTATCATCTATTTGGTGTTATCATTGCTCGCGCTGATCGTCGTGTACCCATTCATTCATGTTACGGCGGTTTCCTTCAGCGGACGCGGAGAGGCGCTCCGCAGCGGATTTCATTTTTTCCCGCGGGACTTCGAATGGAGGGCATACCGGGAGCTGCTGGAGTATCCGTTCATTTGGTCGGGCTATGCCAATACCGTGTTCCGCATGGTGGTGGGAACGCTCTTGACGCTGCTGGTCACCGTCTGCGCTGCCTATCCGCTGTCACGCCCGGATTTTCCTATGAAGCGTGTCCTGATCATGCTAATACTGTTCACCATGATCTTCGATGGGGGCATCGTACCAAATTATCTGCTGATCAAAGAGCTGCATCTGCTGGATTCACGCTTGGTCTATGTGCTGCCTACGGCAGCTAATGCCTTCCAGGTTCTAGTGATGCTGTCGTTCTTCCGGTCTATTCCGGATGCGCTGATCGAAGCGGCCCGCATCGATGGGGCCAGGGACATGCGGATCTTGTTCCGCATTGTGCTGCCGCTCTCCATCCCGTCCCTGGTGACGATTGGGCTCTGGTCGCTCGTTCACCACATCAACGCGTTTATGGATAATCTGCTGTACGTTACCGACCAGTCGAAGTACGTGCTGCAGCAAGTTGTCCGGCAGATTCTCATTGAGAACAAGCTGGACCCGTTCACGACGGCAACCAATCTGGTCCCTCCTGCACCGGAGAGTCTGAAGATGGCGTCAGTGATCGTATGCTCCTTGCCGGTGCTCGTGTTATACCCGTTCCTGCTTAAATACTTTGAGAAAGGAACGATGATTGGTTCAGTGAAAGGGTAAGCTCCGCTTCGAGGGAACCTCACGGTTCCCTTTCAGATACTCCAATCGATAAGGAGGTATGTAAATAAAATGAAGAAAAGAACGTTCATTGTCTTATCGATCATTGCGTTAATAGTAGGATGTTTCCCGGCCGCGTCGATTCAAGCAGAGGAGTCACACAGTTCCGAAGCAGTCTATTACGTATCTGAAAATGGAAGCGATTCCAATTCGGGGACAAAGGATAGGCCCTTCCTTACCCTGGAGAAGGCCAGAGATGCCATCCGCCAGCTGAAGCAGGGCTCAGGACTGCCTAATGGCGGCGTTACCGTGTATCTGAGGGGCGGCAGCTACAACCGGACCGGAAGCTTCCTTCTGGAGGAGCAGGATTCGGGGACGGCAGACAAACCGGTTACCTACAAGGCTTATCCGGGCGAATCCGTGAGGCTGAGCGGTGGCCGGCAGCTCCAGAAAGGGTGGTTCACTCCGGTGACAGACCCGTCGGTCCTGGACCGGATCATCAGCACAGATGCAAGATCCAAGGTTCTGCAGGTGGACCTCAAGGGACACGGCATTACCGATTACGGGGTCATGAGCCGCCATGGGTATTACAAAGCCAACGATGTTAGCCAGACTCCGCCCATGGAGCTGTACATCGAAGGCGAAGGGATGACCCTGGCCCGGTGGCCCAACAAAGGGACGGTCCAGATGGGCAATATTATTGATCCCGGGCCGACCCGCAAGGATGCCGATCTGCAGACACGCGGAGGCACCTTCACGTACACCTATGAACGGCCTGAGCTTTGGACCCAGGCGGATGATATCTGGCTGGACGGGATCTTCGGTTACAGCTGGGAATGGTCGTATAACAAAATCGCTTCGATTGATACGCAGAACAAGTCCATCACTCTGGCTTACGGGGAAATGAGCGGACTTTTTAAAAACTGGTACCCGGACTTCCATTTCGCCCAGAACCTGCTGGAAGAGATTGACATGCCGGGAGAGTATTATATTGACCGGAGCAAAGGCAAGCTGTATTTCATGCCCACAGCAGCCTTCCAGGCGTCTAACCCGGAAATTACCGTGTCCATGCTGAAAGCCCCCATGATCAGTACGGTCGATACATCTTTTGTCACCTTTGAGGATCTGATTCTCGAGAATGGGCGGGATTCGGGGGCGGTCATCATGGGCGGCGACAGTATCCGGCTGGTGCACTGCGAAATCCGCAACTTCACCGAAGGCGGCGTACGGATCAATACCCAGAGCCGCTGGCTGTACAATGACTTCGCCAAGGGCACAGGGGTTAACCATGCGATCGTCAGCACGCATATCCATCATGTCGGAGGGACGGGAGTCATTCTGAACGGCGGGGACAGACTGACGCTAGCGCCAGGCAATAATGTGGTGGAGAACAGCCATATCCATGATTTTGCCTATTACCATAAAGCGTATAACCCTGCTGTGATTCTGACGGGAGCAGGCAACCGCATTTCCCACAGTGAAATTCACGATGCCCCGCATCCCGGCATTCTGATCTTCGGGAACGACCAGGTTGTGGAGTACAACAACATCTATGATGTCTGCAAAACCTTTTCGGATCTCGGCGCTATCTACATGAATCTGGGCGCTGCGCCGCAGGAGCGGGGTTCGGTTATCCGGGGGAATTACTTCCACAACATCGGGGAAGGCAAAGCCGGTGTGCAGGGCGTCTATCCGGACAATTTCACGATGGGGATGACGATTGAAAAAAATATTTTCTACCGGATGGGCAATTCCGCCATTCTGAACAACGGAGGCGCGCACATCCGCACCAAGAACAACCTGTTTATCGACGCCAAGGTGCCTTATGAGTACTCGGATATGTACTTGGGTGACGGGCCGGAGCAGCAGATCAACAAAAACTATATGCAGCCGTGGCATGCTTTGTTCGAAAAATACAACAACTTCGCCGGCATGCCGCATTTGACCAAGTACCCGGAGCTGGCTGATTTCTTCACGGAGAACCGGTATTATCCTGACACCAACACATTCCAGAACAATGTGATCTACAATCCGACCAAAACGAGAGGGCCCAATCTAAATGAGAATGGAGCTTACGATAAGTTAAAACTAGTTCAATACGCGAACAACTGGGTGACGGACCGGGACCCGGGCTTCGTGAACCTCGCTGGCGGCGATCTGAACCTGAAGGCAAATGCCGAGGTGTTCCAGCAGATTCCCGGCTTCCAGACGGTTCCCTTCAGCGAGATGGGAATCATAGGCAAGGCCGGTCCTTATCTGGCTCCGGATGTGATCCCAGTCAAAGGAGTCGTGCTGTATGAGGATGCGATAACCCTGGGGATCGGAAAATCATATACCCTGTACTCGGCGGTTCTTCCCTGGAATGCAACAAATAATAAATTGCAGTATACCTCCAGCGATCCTTCTGTAGTGAAGGTGGACGCAGACGGCAAGCTGAAGGGGGTTAATCTGGGGAATGCTGTCATCACGGCAGTCTCTGCAGACAACCCGCTATTAAAGGACGAAGTCCAGGTGACGGTCGAGGTCGGAGACGGGATAATGGATGAAACGACTTTTGAGAACGGCAGGAACAGCTGGCCGATGGATGCGAACCGGACTATTGTGGAGACTGACGGCGGCAACCACATGTATAAGCTGCTGAAGGGTGCGACAACGCTGAACGAGAACGACTTCAGCAACTACGAGCTGACCTTCAAGCTGAAGACGCCTCCGGCGATCCCGGAATCAGCGACGCTCTACGTGTTCGACCGGCTGAATCCGGGCGGCAGCGGAGGCAGAATCGGATACAAGAAGCTGGCCGACGGAACCTCTTCCTGGATTCTCTATAATGCGGCCTGGGGTACGGTGAAGCAGAATACGCTGGCCACTCAGGACCTGCTGCCGGATACCGTCTACAACATGAAGATCATTGTCAAGGGCCGCGAGATCAGTGTCTACCTAGATGGCAAGCTCAAGCTGAAGGGCACTGATCCGACCTCTAATCCTTCCGGCAAAGTCGGCTTCTACGCCGGCGGCTTCGACTATCTCTTGTTCGACGACATCAAATTTACGGTGCCGACAAAGGATGTGGCTGGCTTGCTGCTCGATAAGAGCAGCGTCAACATGGTGATGAATGAGCAGCAGCAGCTGCAGGTCCAGTTCGACCCGTCGGACGCCGAGAATCGTGCTGTTGTCTGGAAGTCCAGCCATCCGGAGATCGCTTCTGTCGATGGGAACGGAACCGTCACGGCTCTGGGCACAGGGGAGGCTGTGGTAACCGTTGCCTCGGCCGTCAATCCGTCGGCTTCAGCCTCAGCCCGGATCGTGGTTTCGAATATCCTTCACTTCACGGATTACGATTCAGGAGCGAACGGATGGCCGGTAGATCCGAACCGCAGCATTGTGACAGTGAACGGAAACAAAATGTACAAAATACTGAAGGGGGCTTCCGCGCTTCATCCGAAGCTTTTTACGGATTACGATCTGACCTTCAAGCTGAAAACACCAGCGGACATGCCGGAAGCGGGTACATTTTATGTGTATGACCGTACCGCCTCCAGCAACTCCGGCAAGATCGCATACAAAAAATTGGCGGATGGCACCTCGCAGTGGATTTTGTACAGTCCGAATTGGACGGTGCTTCAAACCAAGAATTTTGCAGCCGCAGACCTGCAGCCGGATACGGAATACAACATCCGTGTTCTGGCCGAGGGTTCCAGCATCCGCGTATATGTGAATGGTGAACTGAGATTGGATGGTACAGATTCTGCCCATAACCCGTCAGGAACGGTAGGTTTCTATGTAGGCGGCTTTAGCGCAATGTGGATTGACGACGTCAAGTTTACAATGATTGACCGGGCCGCTCCTGTAACTACAGCCGCCATAACTCCGGCACTTCCTGACGGTTCGGATGGCTGGTATACTCACCCGGTGACAATAGAGCTGAAAGCTTCAGATACGGATTCTGGTGTGACTGACACCGTATACAGCGTAAATGGCGGTACAGATTGGCTGCCATACCAGGGGCCGATAACCTTCAGCCGGGATGGCCAATATTCGCTACAGTACCGCTCGGTTGACTCCGCCGGAAATACGGGCGGCATTCAGACCTTGAGCTTCAAGCTGGATAGCAGCGCCCCTGAACTATCCGTTGCAGAGCCGGCCGCGAGAGCTTATGCAGGCACGGAAACTCTGACAATATCGTGGACCGCCGCCGATGTCATATCCGGTGTGGCTGACGGCAAAACCGCTGCGCTGCTGGATGGTGAAGCCGTAGAACAGGGGGCTTCGGTTCCGCTGTACACGCTGGATCTTGGCAGCCACACGTTCGCTGTGTCCGCCAGCGATGTCGCGGGGAATACGCAGGAGCGCACAGTAACGTTCTCGACCTATGCCGACGTTAACTCGCTGAAAGCGCTGGTCAGCCTGTTCAGGGAGAAATCGTGGATAGACAATCACGGCATTGCGAACAGTCTGAGCAAGAAACTGGACCACGGGCAAGTGGAAGCCTTCCTTCACCAGGTGCAGGCCCAGAGCGGCAAGCATATCCAGACTGAAGCCGCTTCTTATCTGCTGCGGGATGCGGAAGATATCCTGGGAAGGGTTGGGACGCAGGACTAAGCTCGGGATCGGATTTGCGGATTTAAGTATGAACGAAACAACGGCTGCGCCGTCCTTCACTGGACAGCGCAGCCGTTGTTCCCCGTAATGAATAACAACTTTGCAATACCCCTCCGAAACCTTTGATCATCGTATCTAACTCCAGTCTGTCATCAAATTTTCAGCTATTCGATTACATTACTGCCCGTTAGCTCCATATGAAAAAACAAAAATATAATATTAAGCATGTGCTAATAAAGGCACACAGAACTTTGAATTTTTGTCTAAGGTAAAGTTAGACTTTATAAAGAGCACATCACCGTTGTTGTCCATCCACTCATATGGTACTTTATCAGTGAATGGATCTGGTGTGAAATGAAAATGAATATATCCTGTTTGTTCATTAGCAATACGATTAATTAATTGATTTAAATTAACGTACGATTGGCTAACTACATCATATAGATTTAGTACATGACCTTCTTGTTGATAGACAATAATAGCCTCGTCCTTTTGCGAATAATATATTGATTCGGGAAATACTTTTATAGCGTAAAACATAAAGAGTCCTTGGTTATTACTAACACCAAATTGATCTGAAACAGGTCTGCGAGACAAAACCATTTTTTTGATAAATGCCAAGTCTTCTTTATTGGAGAAATTCAGCTTGCGCAAGGTGGTATCCGCATTTGGAGTGGGATAATATTTAAGCTTCAATTGTGATTCACCAACAGATTCAAATCCATATTTTGGGTAAAAATCGATCACAGTACTATTAGCGAATAAGAAAAAGATATCACAATCGTGCTCATACATATCTAGAACATGCCTCATCAATTTTCCAGAAAGTCCTTTCCCCCTAAAATCGGGATGAGTCATAACCGTTCCAATTTGAATCGCTTTTTTATTTGACTTGTTTATCAACAAGTCCATTTTGCTAACTGAAACATTGGCAATGACGACATCCTCTCTGATGAAGGAATGGCATATATAACGATCATCCCAGAATCCTTTCTGGTACCAATCTTCAAAGTTAATATCAAAGACCAGAGACGCTAGCTCATTAAAACTATCTCTGTAAACTTTACGATCTTTGTAATCATTAATTAAGTCTATTTCATCAATATCTATATTTTCATTAGAAAACACAAATATTCCCCCTATGGTCTTTATGTTCACACTCCTTCAGTTTACTATTGGAAGTTTTATTATATAAGGTAAATATCAGGTTTAACTAAACTATCCTGCCCGAGGGAGCGAAACGAAAAGGCAGCCGATCATCTGGCCGGCTGCCGTCGTGTCTGAATCGAATTATCATTCTATTGATTTCGCAGGCCCAGCCATTAGACACGCTTAATTCATTTCATTATATCGTTCGACTGCCTTGCTTAGAAGATAATTGAAATTCTCAGGTGTACCATCTGTAGTGTTCAAGAACTGGCCGTTCAGGTCAGAATCAGATACAGGTTCCTTCTTATTGATGCGTTCAATGATTTTTGAAGCGGCTGCCTTTGCCTCAGTGGCTGAATGAACATAGTTCTCGATACTGAAGCTGTTAATCCCTTCTTTTTGAATTCGTTCCTTGTCTTTTAAGATTGTCATGAGCGCACTCAGATCTGCGGTCATGATGTCGTATTTGGCTTTATACTTCGTCATATCAAGCTGCAGCACATTGCCGGCGGTGATTCCCTGTTCATCCATTTCAATGGCCGTAGCCTCGGCATCTATCATGAACTTCAAGGCATTATACCTGATCTGCTGGTCTGCATCCTTTAGTTTTTGCAGTTCAGCCAGCCGCTGCTCATTACCCAATTTTTGCAAAGCCGTGAAGTATTGGTTGGCGACAGTCTCGTAAGCGAGATTTGCATTTACCAGCTTGGTATGCAGCTGTTTTCCTTTTGCGAAATCATCATCCACGTAGCCCCTTGTATCATAGTAGGCTTTCATATCGTCCAGGACGGACAACAAATCTTTAATGACCGGTGTCAGTTTGATCACTAGGGGGTCTGCGTCCGCAAAAGCGGGCTGGCTTGCAGTATAGCCGTTCGCTTTATCAACAACTTCCCGCTCAGTTTCAGCAACGTCGAGCATGATGAAGCTGAAGTTCTTCTCAATTACAGGCTGTGTATCAACTCCGAACTTCTCGAAATAATGAACTAGAACCTCATTAATTCTACCTGTCATCAGGTTATTCAGCCCCACATACGCATTGTATTTATCGATTTCTTTGCTCTCGCCGGACGTAACGCCTGCAGGCGCTTGATCGACGGTGGATGTAATGGCAGAACAAGCGGACAACATTGCACCTAACAAGATAACAGCAATAACGAATGATAGTTTTCTCAAAAAGTAATTCCTCCGACTGAGTAATTTAACAATGCTGAATGTAAAAAAACATCTATTCAATTTTAAAATTATTTGGTGAATAGGTCTTGAGACTTGAGGAGCAAAATTTTAAAAATTTCTTTGTCGGCACAAATCAAATTATTAGGCGTTTAAACTTCTATCGCAGGAAGATCATAACATCCTGTACAACAACAAAGCCTTGGACGAAGGGGTCCAAGGCTCTGTTGCACCTGACGGTGCAGTGTGGCTACCTGTATGTGAACTGCAGCTCGGGGAAAATCCAGGCGTATGACTGATAAAACCCGCTGTTACTGTTCTTGTTACCAGTAATCGGGCGATAAGGGGAAACGAAACGTTCATATTCAGGATCACTGTAAACCCTGGACATGGCTTCGTACAAATCCAGCGGCCACGTATCGGAAGCCAGCGGAGCCGGGAATTTCTGATCGTTGCCGTACGGCCATTCCGCTATGCGCCCATCGGCATAATAAAGGAAGGTGTCGAGTGCCTTTTTAACGCTTTTTCCGCCCGGAGAGGTCCAGTGGAATAAATTCTCACCTGTAGTGTCATCGACTAGCTTGATGGCAGCCGTGAGGGGAGCAAGGGAAAAATAATGATACCAGATCGCATTGTTTCCTCTTGTTGTTTCCTCCGGAATGAGCCCGGAAGCTTCAAGAGAGCTGTCTATATGCTCCTTGAGATTGGCGACTTCTTCCGCAAAACGGGCTTGGTCGTCCATCAGGCGGAACAAGGATAATTGGGCATACAAGCTCCAGCTCCACCAGTTGTTCCGGAGCGGGATGCGGTCCCATTCGGGCAGGCACACCCCGGTCATCCAGGCAATGAACTGGTCTTTGTTCTCCTTGCGCCAGCCGGAATAGCTGTGGAGCAGCTCAGCCGCCCGGATCAGTCCTGTTCCGAGATAGGCGGAGACCAGCGGGCCGTCATCGCCGGTCAGCATCTTGTTGATGGCTGCCCAGCCATCAATCAATTCAAGTGCCTTATCCGCATAGGCGGTCCTGCCGGTGTGGCGGTAGGCCAACGCCGCTGTGTACGCCGCCTGGGCATCCTCCTCCATCAGTCGTTTGGCTGCCTGATGGCCGGCCATATCGAAATAAAAGCCGGGAATATGCCATTCCGGAACGGCGTGGCAGCTAACCGGCATGCTGTCATTTGCTACTTGCAGCAGCTGTTGTAATGCAGCCTGGCTGTTCATAAGTGTGCATCTGTCCTTTCGGTTTCTGGCTCAAAATCATTGCTTTTCAAAGTCATTACCGCTCATACCAATAGCCCGGCACTCCGCGCTCCAGCCGCATTAAAGCCTCCAGATAGAAATAATCCCCCCAGATCACATAATCATCAGGCGAGATATCAAGCCGGACGGCATAGGAACCCCGGTTCAGCAGTCCTTGTGCATCCGGCTCACCCTTCGTGGAGTAGTTGGCGGCAAGGGAGGCAACGATTCTCCGGGCTGCTTGTGCCAGCCATTCCTGGTCAGCGTCATGCTCTGGAAGCAGGGCAGCCAGCTCCAGCATACCCGACGCGGCGATGGCTGCAGCGGAGCTGTCCCGTTTGGTCTCCGGAATCTGCGGCACATCAAAATCCCAGAACACCACGCCATCCTCAGGGAGGCGGTCCACAAAATAGCGGGCGAGCCGCTTGGAGGTTTCCAGCAGCCCGGGCTGCCGCATATACCGGTAGGCCAGCGCGAAACCGTAAATGCCCCAGGCTTGGCCCCGGGTCCAGGTCGAGCCGTCCCGGCTCCCCTGGTGGGTGCCCCCGCGGATCGAGTCCCCGGTCACCGGATCAAAGTAAAAGGTATGGTACGTGGAGTCATCTCCCCGGACCAGAAAACGGCGGCTTAAGGCCGTCTGCTGCTCGGCGGCCTGACGGTAGGCCTCACGGCCGGTCTGCTGATAAGCCCAATGCAGCAACGGTAAATTCATCAGGCAATCGATGATTATGCGCCCGCCGTTCTCGGGATCATCCTTGGGGCCCCACGCCTGGAGAATTCCCGGAATTTCGCGCCATCTTTCCAGCAGAACATCCGCAGCCTGCAAGGCGGCGGATCGGGAGCTTTCGTCCCGTTCCAGAATCCAGTGGGCTTTGATGGAGAGAGAATAGAGAAATCCGATGTCATGATGCTCCAGGCCCGTCCGGTGCTCCAGACGCTCCCGGAAGTTGTCCAAGGTTGACATAGCGGCCGTCCGAAACCGGGGGTCCTTGGAGTATTCATAAGACAGCCAGAGCAGCCCGGTCCAGAAGCCCTCGGTCCAATCGTTACCCGGAGTCAGCCGGTAAATCCGGTCTCCTTGGGTGCTTGTAACAGGGAACTTGTCTCCAAAACGTTCAATATTGTGTGAAACTACGCGCAAAGCGTCTTCGATGGCTTGTGCCCACATAATATATCCTCCATTTTCGCGTTATCATGCTGCCTCTATTATATAACCGGACGAATGATTGCCGGTTGTGCTAAAATGTAACCAAATTGCGATTATAGCAGCGGGGAGGCGTTGGAAGTTGGCGTCACATATTGAACATGTGGATCCGGGTCACAGCAGATTTTTTCTGGCTTTCCGGGATGAACTGCAGGAGGATCACTTTCATAAATTTCATGCGCATCAGGGTCTGGAATTGTTATTTATCCATGAAGGGAAAGGGATCGTGGAGGTGGAGGGCCGCACCTATGAATTGCAAGGGGGATCATTGTTCTGCTTTCAGCCATACCAGCTGCATAAGGTGGAGATTCCCGCCCCACGGGGTACCCGGGATGTCCGCTATGTCCGGACGAATCTGACCTTTGAGCCCCGGTATCTGGAGCCGTTTCTGGCTCCATATCCCAAGCTTGAGGCATTTCTCCGCTTTTTGTCCAGAGGGGCTCTGTCTTCGCCCAGATTTGCTGTTGATGACAGTCGGCTGATGGGAGCAGTGGAGAGTCATATTCAGGCAGTGCTTGAACCGGGTGAGGGGCAGGAGGAGGCCCGTATCCTGTTCCTGATCTCCTTGCTGCGGTATCTCCAGCTGGCGGTCATCTCGGGAGAGGAACTGCCGCCGGAAGGCTGGTCCGTTAAAACAACGGCCCATATCGAATCGGTTATGGATTGGATTGAAGAGCATTTCAGGCAGCCCTTCAGTCTGGAGCTGCTGGCCGGGGAACTGCATCTGTCCTCCTACTATGTATCCCATCTGTTCAAACAGTACACTGGGGTATCGCTCACGGATTATGTCACGGCCCGGAGAATCCGTGAAGCCTGCGTGCTGCTGGGGAACTCCGGGCAGTCCGTACAGAGAATCGCCCGCGAGGTCGGGGGCTTAAGCGCCCCTTATTTTTGCAAGCTGTTCAAGAAACATAAAGGCATGACGCCTCTGGACTACCGCTCGGCGCTTCACCATACGGCCAAATAGCGGGTTGGTTTCCGCACAAGCCTTATCATGGCAACGGGTAAGCCTGATTCGACCTGGCCTTCAAGCCTTCCCGTTCCGGATCTGGCGGTAATTTCCGGGTGTGATGCCAGTTTGTTTCCGAAACAGCCGTATGAAGTAATTGGCATTCTCGATACCGACTTGCCGGCCTACCTCCGAGACGGAAAGCTCCATATTCTCCAGCAATGATTTGGCTTTCTTGATTTGGAGATCATGCAGGTACTGGAGCGGACTCATCCCCGTGTATGTTTTGAGGCACCGGGCGAGATAGTCGAACCGGAAATGAAGCGTCTGCTCCATGTGCCTGGCGTTGAAGGGCCGGGTCAGATGCTGCTGGAGGTAAGCGATCGTCTGATCGCAGAGCTGTCTTGCCCGGGGGGCATATTGCATCTTCGCCGCAGCCTGTAATTGTACCAGCAGGCCGGCCAGCTGCGTCTGCAGCGGTAAGGAGCTTGCCGGAGACAAGGCCTGATGAAGCTCAACCATCTGCTCCAGGAACGGGAGAACGTCGGGGCTATGCAAACTGGTGAACTTCGGAATATACATTACCTGCTGCTGCGGGGCAACATCGAGATTTGTCCCTTTGACATAGGGAAAGGACCAGGGGATTTTGCCGCTGTCAATCGTGCGGACCGGTGCCGGATGAACAAAATGAATCCAGTAAATTTCCGTGATTTCTTCACAAGGACGATGCCCGGCATGCCTGCGGCCCGGTTCGAGCACCAGCATGGAGCTTTCCTTGATTTCGTAAGGTACCTCATCTTCCGTCATATATAAGGTGCCCTTTAAAACAAACAGCATGTCATATACATCGAACGAACGGGTTTCATGCTTTTGCCCCGGGGGCCAAAAGGCATGGCCGATGGTCACCAGCTGCGGCAGCGGAGGAATGGCAAGCTCCAGGCAATTCATTGCAGCGTGCTCCTTTCAGAACCTGTTATCAATGGATTCATTGTAGCATGGTAAAATTCAATAAGGTAGAAAATGTGCTATTATAAGTCGATTCAGGACCTGTCAGATCCCGGAGGAAGTCAGTATACTGAAGGTATAAGATCCGGAAAGGAAGGGAAAACATGCGATTTCGCCAGGTTCATCTCGATTATCACACCTCCGAAGCCATTACACCGATCGGAGCCCGTTTTGACAAAAAACAGTTTCAGGAAATGCTGAAGCTGGGCAACGTGGATTCTGTTACAGTCTTCTCCAAATGCCACCATGGCTGGGCCTATCATCCGTCGGAAGCCAATGAGATTCATCCCGGGCTGAGCTTCGATTTGCTTGGAGCCCAGATCGAAGCCGCCCATGAAATTAACGTAAAGACGCCGGTATATCTATCAGCCGGTCTGGATGAGAAGCTGGCCAGGCGCCATCCGGAATGGCTTATCCGGGACGAAAACGATCAGACGAACTGGGTGAAGGGCTTCCTGGAACCGGGATATCATCAGTTCTGCATGAACACGCCTTATCTGGATATCCTGATTGCCCAGACCCGCGAGGTCGTGTCGCGCTATGATCTGGACGGCCTGTTCTTCGATATTGTGGGTGTGCGCAAATGTTACTGCCACAGCTGTATAGAGAGCGTGCGGCGCGAGGGCGGAGACCCGCGGGATGAGAAGGCGATGCGCAGACTCTGGGAGAGAACCTATGCCAATTATACGGCCAGGGTGAAGGAAGCAGCGGAAGCAATCAAGCCGGGACTGCCGATCTTCCATAATGGCGGACACATTGCGCGCGGCCGCCGTGATCTGGCAGGGATGAACAGCCACTTGGAGCTGGAATCACTGCCCACGGGCGGCTGGGGTTATGACCATTTCCCGCTGTCGGCCAGATATGCGCAGACGCTGGGTGTCCAATTCCTTGGCATGACCGGTAAATTCCATACGTCCTGGGGAGAATTCGGCGGCTATAAGCATCCGAACGCACTCCGCTATGAAACCGCACTCAGTATCGCCAATGGCGCAGGATGTTCAATCGGTGATCAGCTGCATCCCGACGGACATATGGATGAAGCGACCTATGCCCTGATCGGAGAAGCTTACCGTGAGGTCGAGAGCAAAGAAGGATGGTGCACTCAGGCGACGAACGTTGCGGATGTCGCGCTGCTGTCACTCGAAGCGACCGGAGTGCACCCGCAGGCACAGACAGGTGGGCGCAAACCGCCATCAGATGCAGGAGCTGCCCGCATCCTGCTGGAGGGAAAATTCCTGTTTGACGTCATCGACAAAGAGCATGATTTCACAGCCTATAAGGTGTTGATTTTGCCGGATTATGTGGCTGTGGATGACGGGCTGCGCGGTCAACTGGAGCTGTTCTTGCAGCAGGGCGGTAAAATTCTGGCAACAGGCTGGTCCGGGCTTGATCCGGAAGGGACGCAGTTTGCAGTCGATTTCGGGGCGCGGCATGTGGAAGCCAATCCTTACCGTCCCGATTATTTCCGTCCTGCTTTCAAGCCCGGGAGCTTGCAGGAGGCCTCCTTCATCTTTTATGCCCAGGGGCAGAAGATTGAGCTTGCCGGGGGCACAGAGCTTGGACGCCGTGAAGATCCCTATTTTAACCGTGATGTATTTACCTTCTGCTCGCACCAGCATACGCCAAGCAGCCATGTTAATGGTGGACCCGGCATGGTCGAAAACGGCAATGGCATCTATATCGCATGGAATGTATTCGAAGATTACGCTGCTAAAGGCAGCCTGATTGTGAAGGAAACCGTTCTGCATGCGCTGAACCGGCTGCTTCCTGACAAAACCCTGCATACGAATCTTCCGGCGCAGGGCATCGTCACTTTGCAGGAGCAGAAGGAGGAGAAGCGCCTGGTCAATCATCTGCTGTATGCGTCACCGGTCCGCAGAGGCGAGAACATTGAAGTGATCGAGGATATTATCCCGCTATACGATGTCCAGGTTTCTGTCCGAACGGAAGGCCGGGTCCGGAATGTGTATCTGGCTCCGCAGATGACACCGCTTCCTTTCAGCCGGGAAGAACAGACCGTTCACTACACGGTACCCGTGCTGGAATGCCATCAAATGGTGGTTCTTGATTATGAATGAGCCTCAATATTGATAATTATACTTTTCAAAAAGAGGATGGCGAATGATGAACTTTGAACCCTTGTCTTCATTTATCGACCGTATCACCTCCTGGCGTATCCCGTGGGCGGAGGTGCTTGTTATGTACCGCAACGAACCGGTTTTCCGTTACCGCAACGGCTATGCCAACCTGGAAGAGAAGACGCCAATCGATGACGGACGGATCATTAATCTCTACTCTCTGACCAAGATCATGACCTGCACGGCGGCCCTTAAGCTCGCGGAGAGGGGTGCCTTCCTGCTGAATGACCGGCTGTCGGACTATCTGCCCGAATTCACTGAAATGACCGTAAAAAAGAGATTGCCGGACGGCGAACTTGTACTGGAGCGGGCGGTGCATCCGATTACGGTACGTGATCTGTTCACCATGTCGGCGGGTTTCTCCTATGATCTGGGGCTGCCTTCCATTAAGGAAGCTGTGGGACGCACTAACGGCAAAATGCCGACACGCGCCATTGCGGAGGCCCTTGCCAAGGAGCCGCTGCAGTTCGAACCGGGTACCCGGTGGAATTACAGCTTATGCCATGATGTCCTTGCAGCACTCGTCGAGGCTGTGGATGGCCGGCGGTTTAGCACGTATATCCGGGAGGAAATTACCGGGCCGCTGGGCATGGCCGATACAGGCTTCGAGCTTTCGGACGAGCAGCGGAGCCGCCTGGCACCGCAGTACGAATATAGCGATGAGCTCGGCAAGCCCGTGCGGAAGGACGGGAACGGGTTCCGGCTCGGAACCGAATACGAGAGCGGCGGGGCGGGATTGCTGTCTACCGTGACCGACTACGCGCAATTCTTGAATGCGCTGACGAATCAGGGAACAAGCCCGGACGGCGTGCGTATTCTGTCACCGGCATCGGTGAAGCTGATGCGGACGGAGCAGCTGACCGAGGGCATGCGCGGCGATTTCTCCTGGGAGCAGCTGAAAGGCTACAGCTACGGGCTGGGCGTCAGAACCCATATCTCCCAGGCCCGCAGCGGCTCGCTGAGCCCGCTCGGCGAATTTGGCTGGAGCGGTGCTGCCGGCTGCCTGGCCGTCATCGATCCGGCCTCGCAGCTGACCGTGATGTATGCGCAGCATATGCTGAACAATCAGGAGCCGTTTGTGCACCCGCGATTGAGAAATATCGTGTACACCTGCTTATGAAGTGATAATACTCCTTTTCAGTGCTTGTCTAATCAACAAGTCTGAAGAGGAGTTTTTATTATGACTAGAAATAAACAAATTGAGGGTAACCTCCGGCAAAGGCATCTCCGACGTTGGAGAAGTCGATAAGTTATCTGGGCGAACCCTGTCGCAGCCGAATTATGGAGATGTTAACTGATATTCCAGAGTGAGAATGTAAAAGAAAACCTTATTATGGCGGCTGTTCCTCTGGCAGGTATTAGAATTACGAAGCAGTTAGAAGCTGCTTATAAAATGAAAACTAGAGATTTTGAGATGAAGCAGAGGGATTTAGAAGTAGATATAGAAGTAGATATGGTCAATGGAGCGGACTATATTGTGATTTTCATATCCCATGAGGATGAATTGACAGCTTTGGCTGACAAAGTTATCCATCTTTAAGTTTTTACAATTAAGCATATTCAGTTTTTTTCACTTTATTTCAGCGAATGGAATCCCTTATCAGTTAAAGATCACAGGACAAGGGTCCGGCGTTCTTAGAAGAACACCGGACCCTTGTCCTGTTTCTACGCTTCGATCTTTGATTGGGACGGATCTGCGAAATCTCTTTAGTTGAGAACAGGCGTGGACCCCCGGAATATCATATCCGTTGCAACATGGGTCACCTGGTACGGCCTGGTGTTGTCTTTGATTCTGGATAATAGAATTTCAGCTGAAATAATCCCCATTTGGCTGCTGTAGATATGTACGGTTGTCAGATGAGGTTCGACAACCCGCGACTCCGAAGCATCATCAAATCCGCATACAGCAACTTCTTCCGGTACTTTAACCCCTTTGTTCTTCAGAGACTTCATAACACTGATGGCAATGAAATCATTGGCACAGATAAAGACGGATGGCCGCTCTTCCAGGGCATCCAGTTGATGCCCCATCCAGTTTTCCTCCATATTGATATTGAAGTTCCGGTCTGGCGCTACAATGTTATGGGCCGGATTCAGGGATATTCCGCATTCAGTAAGAGCTCTGTTAAATCCGGTCCAGCGTTCATTGAAGCTTTTGCAGTGATTGTAATCGCCTACAAAACCGAAGCTGGTGTATCCATGATCTATCAGTTTCCGGGTTAAAGAGTAAGTGCTGTGCTCATTCTCCATTAGAACAAGATCAGCCTTCAATTCCGGGTATACCATATCGGCAGCGCAGTCAATAAAAATAGTCGGAATGCCAAGATCCGTGATCAGCTTGCTGTAAGCCTTATTGAACATTTCAATGCAGATGATACCATCCACACTTGAGGGTTCAAAGTTACCTGGCAGAGCCATGCCGTTGATATCATTCTCACGGACGAAATAAATTGATAGGGTATAGCCCTTGGTACTGATTTCCTTCTCCAGCCCGCTGATCAGCAGGGAACCGAAGTGTGAGCCGTTGGGCAGATTGCAGGTCAATAGTGCAATATTGCCTTGTTTGTCGGAGGAGCTAATAGCTGTATCCATATAAGAAAATTGTTTGTATTTAAGCTCAACCGCTTTTTTGATCACCTTGTCTCTGGTGTCAGCAGGAATACTGTCAGCCCCGTTCAAAGCTTTGGAGGCCGTATTTCTGGAGATTCCCAAAGCATCCGCGATGTCCTGTATGGTTACTTTATCTCTAGCCATGTATTGTACGTTCACCTCTATATCATATCTTCTCATCGTCTTAACTTTCTTAAATGTATAATAGTTTTCCAAAAATAGCAATATAGAATTTACAAATGCACAAATTAGTTTACATTAATTGATTAACTTATGTGCAAAAATATCATGAGTATTATTACTAAATGTGAATGTGTAAAGCTGAAAATTACAAAAAAACCCTACTTTTTACCCACTATTTGTTATTTTACAAAGAGAAATAGCTATTTTTGAATTTTTTTTATTGTCAAATGAACAAAAATATTTTTACAAAATTTATTGACGTATGGTGAACTGTCTGATAAATTGTAAATGCAGCAGGGCTTGAGGGCCGCAGATACGGTGAGCTGTATTTGCATCACACATTAAATTTGTAATAGAAATGGAGGCAAAGGCATTGCAAAACACAATAAAAGCGGATGCCAGAAGTACGGTGCCCAGATCTTCGGGTTCCTTGCTAAATTTTATAAAGAAGCATTACTTTCTTTATTTAATGCTCGCTCCGGCGTTGATCCTGACCCTTATTTTTAAATACGGTCCCATGTATGGCGCGATCATCGCCTTTAAAGATTTCAGTCCCATCAAAGGAATCCTGGGCAGTGAGTGGGTAGGCTTGTACAACTTTAACAAGTTTCTTTCTTCCCCCAATTTCGAAGTCATTTTTATGAATACGCTTAAATTAAGTTTTTTCGGGCTGGTTCTGAGCTTTCCCGTTCCCATCCTGCTCGCCTTGATGCTGAATCAGGTACGCAAGTCTGCAGTCAAGAAAAATATACAGCTGTTTCTGTATGCACCTAACTTTATTTCCGTAGTGGTTGTGGTGGGGATGCTGTTTATCTTCTTGTCCCCGACAGGGCCGATCAACCAGCTCCTTACCTGGGCTACAGGTGAACCTGTAATGTTCATGTCCCGTCCGGAGTATTTCCGCTGGATCTACATTCTATCGGATATCTGGACGAGTGCAGGCTGGGCCTCAATTATTTATGTGGCGGCTCTTGCCAACGTTGACCCTGAGTTACATAATGCTGCGAATCTGGACGGCGCCAATCTTTTGCAAAGAATTCGCCATATCGATCTTCCGACCATTCGCCCGATTATGGCCATTGTGTTTATTCTGGCTGCGGGCGGGATCATGTCGATCGGATTTGAAAAGGCTTATCTTATGCAAACGGCGACCAACCTGCCGACATCCGAGATCATTCCGACTTATGTGTACAAAATAGGCTTGCAATCAGGCGACTACGCTTACTCAGCCGCAGTAGGGTTGTTCAACTCTCTCATCAACGTTGTATTGCTCATTACGGTGAACTTCATTGTGAAGAAGCTGAATGAGGGCGACGGCCTTTACTAAGAAAGGAGTACCTGTACATGTTTATCAAACATTCCCGGCTGGACCGCTTTATTCTCGCGCTGAATGCCACATTCTTGACGCTCGCTGTGTTGGTGGTGGTGCTGCCGCTCGTTTATGTGGTGATTGCCTCCTTCATGGACCCGTCGGTACTGCTCAGCCATGGATTATCCTTCAAAATCTCGGACTGGTCATTAGACGGCTACAAAATGATTCTTACCAATCCGGCGATGATCCGCGGTTTTGGAAACGCTGTTTTCTACTCCGTGGCCTTTGCGGTGCTTACGGTTCTGGTCTCTATCTGCGCAGGTTATGCCCTGTCGGATGACAGGCTGAAGGGCAAAGGGTTTTTTATGACCTTGTTCATTATTACGATGTTTTTTGGCGGGGGCCTTGTGCCGACTTACCTGCTGGTCAAAAATCTGGGCCTGCTTGACACGGTATGGGCTGTAATCATTCCCGGAGCAGTCAACGTATGGAATATTATCCTATCGCGGACCTTTTTTAAGGGCGTGCCCAATGAATTAAGGGAGGCAGCTAATGTAGATGGGGCATCAGAGTGGCGGATTTTCATCGGCATTGTATTGCCGCTCTCCAAACCTATTATCTTCGTGCTTGCCCTGTATGCCTTTGTGGGCCAGTGGAATTCCTACTTCGACGCCATGATTTATCTGGATAATCCGAACCTTCATCCGCTGCAGCTCGTACTGCGTTCCATCCTGATTCAGAATCAGGTCGATCCGGGCATGATCAGTGATCAGCTCGCCATGGCGGAAATGAAGCGGTTGTCCGAAATCATCAAATATGCTGCCATTGTAGTTTCCAGTCTGCCGCTGATCATTATGTATCCTTTCTTCCAGAAGTACTTTGAAAAAGGTGTCATGCTCGGTTCCCTGAAATAGGGGACGGGCTGAACATAGATACAGATTTACATTCATCCTACTCAGGAGGTCATGTTTCCATGAAAAAACTGACAAAATCAAAAGTTGTAGCCCAAGCAGCTTCTGCGTCTGTGCTTGCCTCTCTCATGTTCCTTAGTGCATGCAGCGGTGGCGGCGGAGGAAGTGCAGCGAGTAAAGAACAGGACCCCAGCGGCAAAGTTACCCTGAACTTTATTACGCAAAGCTCCCCGCTGGCCCCGGCCGATCCGAATGACAAGCTGATCAATAAACGTCTTGAAGAAAAAACAAATGTTCATATTAACTGGAAAAACTTCACCAGAGATGTATTTGTGGAAAAAAGAAACCTGGCGGTGGCCAGCGGCGACCTGCCCGATGCGATTTTTAATGCCGACTATAGCGACTACGAGCTGCTCAAACTCGCCAAAGACGGTACCATCATTCCGCTGAACGATCTGATCGAGAAGAATATGCCCAATTTTAAAAAAGTGCTGGAAGAAGCTCCTGAATACAAAAGCATGATTACGGCGCCGGACGGCAATATTTATGCCTTTCCCTGGATTGAAGAGCTGGGCAACGGCAAAGAGCGGATTCAGGCTGTAGACAGCATGCCTTGGATCAACGTCGAATGGCTGAAGAAGCTGGGCCTGGAGATGCCAAAAACGACAGATGAGCTGAAAAAAGTGCTGATCGCCTTCAAGACGCAGGACCCGAACGGCAACGGCCAGGCGGATGAAATCCCGCTGTCCTTCATCAATAAGCCGGGCGCGGAAGATCTGGCCTTCCTCTTTGCTTCCTTCGGACTTGGGGAGAACCCCGACCATGCGGTAGTTAGCGATGACGGCAAAGTGATCTTTACCGCGGCGGAAGAAGGCTATAAGAACGCCATTTCATTTGTCAATGAGCTGAACAAAGAAGGACTTATTGATATCGAGGCTTACACGCAGGACTGGAGTACGTACCTGGCCAAAGGAAAGGATCAACGCTACGGATTGTACTTCTCCTGGGATAAGGCTAACATCTCCGGAGCTAATGATGCCTATGATGTAATGCCTCCGCTCGCTGGCCCGGATGGCGAAGTCAATGTAACGAGAACCAATGCCCTTGGCCTTGGGCGCGGCAAAATGGTCGTGACAAGCGCCAACAAAAACCTGGAAACCACGGCGAAGTGGGTGGACCAGCTGTATGATCCGCTCCAGTCCGTGCAGGACAACTGGGGTACCTATGGGGATGAGACACAGCAGAACATCTTCGAATTGGATGAAGCCAAAGGCATGCTGAAACATCTGCCGCTGGAAGGTGCGGCTCCTGTTGAGCTTCGTGAGAAAACAAGCATCGGCGGACCACTGGCCGTCCTCGATTCCTACTATGGCAAATATACCACCATGCCGGATGATGCCAAAGGCAGAATGGACATTATCAAGAACATCATGGCGCCGAAGATGAAAGCGGAGAATGTAATGCCAAGCGTGTTCAATTCGATTGAAGAGCTGGACCGCCTGACGACGATTGAAACGGATTTGTTCGCCTACGTCCTTAGAATGCGTACAGAGTGGTACCAGAACGGCAAAGTGAATGAGCAGTGGGATGAATATCTGAAAGAGCTGGACCGGCTGGGCCTGCAGGAATGGCTGAAAATTAAACAAACCGGTTATGACAGAGCAACACAAAAATAAACAATAGGCAGTGGAGTAAAGGAGAGAGCTATAATGTCAGCTATTACAAAACAAAACTACCGGGGTGTCTATCATTTCTCGCCCCAAGCCAAGTGGATGAACGACCCGAACGGGATGGTCTATTTCGAAGGAGAATATCATTTGTTTTTCCAGCATCATCCGGATGGAATGACCATGGGGGCCATGCACTGGGGCCATGCGGTTAGCAAGGATCTTGTCACCTGGGAAGAGCTGCCTATCGCACTCTTTCCGGATGAGCTTGGGATGATTTTCTCGGGAAGTGCGGTTGTGGACTGGAACAATACGACGGGATTTTTTGCGGATAAACCGGGGCTGGTTGCCATCTTTACCCATCACCTGGATATGCCCGAAGGGCAACCGCCTATTCAGCGCCAAAGTCTCGCTTACAGCCATGACAACGGCAGAACCTGGACCAAATATGAAGGCAATCCGGTGCTTGAACATGATGCCTTCATCGATTTCCGTGATCCGAAGGTGTTCTGGAACCAGGAGACTGACCAATGGGTAATGATCGTTGCTAGCGGCCAGACAGTATGCCTGTATCATTCCCCTGATCTGATCCAATGGACCTTTGCCAGTGAATTCGGCAAGGGCATCGGTTCTCATGACGGCGTGTGGGAATGCCCGGACTTGTTCCCGCTGCATGTGGACGGAGATACAGCGAACACCAAATGGGTGATGCTGGTGAGTATCGGCGCAGACCCCGCTTTTGTGGAAGGCTCCAGAACGCAGTACTTCACCGGTGATTTTGATGGATACGTATTTACTACGGATGAGGATTCCCGGAATATCCGCTGGCTTGATTATGGAAGGGACAATTATGCAGGGGTAAGCTGGTCGGATGTGCCTGAAGCCGATGGAAGACGTCTGTTTATCGGCTGGATGAGCAACTGGATGTATGCGCCGCAGACTCCGGCAGAAGAGTTCCGGGGGGCGATGACCCTGCCAAGAGAGCTGTACCTTGAATCCAGGGAAGGGAAAATCCTGCTCATTCAGAAGCCGGCCAAAGAGCTGGAGATGGTCCGCATCCCTGTTCTCTCATTTGAAAATGCTACTGTGCAGGAAATCAACGCTTCATTAGCCGGTCTCCAGCTTGATGCTTACGAGATCGCGGTGAAGTTCATCCGTGGCATGTCTGCCGGAATCAAGGTAAGAGTTGGGGATGGGGAAGAAACCTTGACCGGAATCGATGGGAAGACCGGAGAGCTGTATGTAGACCGGCTGGCTTCAGGCCAGAAGGATTTCCACGAATGGTTCCCGGGACGTCATACGGCAGTGTTGCAGGCTCCGGGTGAGACCAATGATCTGTGTATTTTTGTGGACCGTACTTCAGTTGAGGTGTTCGGCAATGGAGGCCAGGCGGTCATTACAGATCTGATTTTCCCCAAGCCTGAGTCAGCGGGACTTGCTGTATTTGCGGAAAATGAAGAGATCCCGTTCCTTTCACTGGATATCTACAAATTAGTTCGGCCTGCCGCAAATGGCGATAACCAGCAATCGGAGGACTGATGGAATGCGTATAGGAGCCATTGAAGCAGGCGGAACCAAATTTGTATGCGGGATCGGGGATGAAAACGGGAATATTCTGGACCGGCTGAGCCTTCCAACCGAACATCCGGATCAGACCCTCCCTCAGGTGATAGAATATTTTCAAGACAAACAGGTAGAGACGATCGGGGTGGGCTCCTTTGGTCCGATCGATATCAACCCGGAGAGTCCGACTTACGGCTGCGTTACAACAACCCCTAAGCCGGGGTGGGCGAATTACGATCTGCTGGGGACTTTACGGCGTGCCTTTCCGGTTCCGTACGGCTGGGATACCGATGTCAATGCAGCCGCATATGGCGAAGCCAAATGGGGAGCTGCGCAAGGATTGTCCAGCTGTCTGTACTATACCGTTGGTACCGGTGTCGGTGTTGGCGTGTATTCGGAAGGCAAAATCATTCATGGCCTTGTACATCCCGAGGGAGGGCATATACTGACCAGACGGCATCCTGAAGATGATTTCGCAGGCATATGTCCTTACCATGGGGACTGCCTCGAAGGAATGGCGGCGGGTCCTGCCATTGAAGGCAGATGGGGCAAAAAGGGCCACGAGCTGCCGCTGGACCATGCCGCCTGGGAAATAGAAGCCTTTTATATTGCCCAGTCCATAACCAGTGCCATTCTGCTGCTGTCTCCACACAAAATTATTCTGGGCGGCGGCGTAATGCAGCAGCTGCAGCTATTCCCGCTGATCCGGCAGGCTGTGCTCCGTAATCTGAACGGTTATGTCCGTTCAAGTGCTATTTTAGATCATATGGATGAGTATATTGTTCCACCGGGCCTTGGCCATCAGGCGGGACTATACGGCGCCCTGGCATTAGGGCTTGCCGCATGGAATAACCAGGCGTCTGTATAGATTGAACTTGAAAATTAGAAAAAGGGATATAAGTGATGGAGGGGGATGTCCAAACATTTCCCGGAGTCACGTCCATTCAATATGCAACCGGCCAGTTATGCAACTGTAACTGGCCAGCTTTTTAATAAGAGGGTAAAAATTTCGCAGAGGAGAAATGGAGGCTAATAGATGAAGAAAAAATTCCAAGCAGCACTGTGCATTCTGATGGTTATAGGAATGGTTATGGCTTCATCGGGCATTTACGCCGCTGGGGAACGGGATAAGGAGGGGCTTTCTATTTTTGAGAACGCTGCCAATGTAAACACGAATCTGACGGGATGGCAAGTCAAAGGAAAGGGCGGAATGGAGAATACCGCAGAAGGGCTTTTGCTGACATCCGATCCGCAGGCTAGTGTAATGGCTGTTTCCGAAACAGTGGCAGAAGATTTTCTGTACGAAGCCGATGTGATGCTCAAGGAAATGAAAGCGGATACTTCCTTGATCTTCCGTTCGAATGATGACGGGAAGAATTCGTATATGCTGCAGCTTGCACCCGGGTCCGGGGTGATCCGTTTAAAAGATGCGGCAGGCGGGGCGGGCAAATTATACGAAGAACGTCAGGTTTCCTTCAAGGAGGGGGAAATCTATCATCTCAAAGTAAAAGCTGAAGGGACCTCACTGAAGGTATATTGGGGGAATCAGTACAAGCCTGTGATCGAGATTCAGGACCGTACATACCGTTCCGGCCGTCTTGGACTCCATGTGCGGGATGGTTTTGCTCTGTTCCAGAATATAACGGTAAGTGATCTGAAAGGAAACCTGGGTACAGTGCTTGTAAATAAAGGACAGTGGCAGCCTGACCTCAGGGGGCAAAAAGGTACTTCTGTAAACGGAAGCAAAGCACAGCGGATCTATACCAGGCAAGCCGCTGATTTGGTATATGAGGGAACAATTTCTTTAGGTTCCAATGCTGTTGCAGCGCTGGCTTTCCGCTCCACTGCCGATGGAGTGCGTGGCTATGAAGCTATCCTTGCCAAGGAAGGGAACCAGGTCCGTGTAAAGCTGACAAAAGCGGACGGAACTGCAATTGCCAGCTCAGAGCACACTTATCCGAGCAGAACCGGCGCAAAGCATCATGTGGAAATCAAGGCAATTGGCAGCCGGATTCAAGTGTTCCTGGATGGTTATACACCCGCCGCAATTGATATAAAAGATACTGCGTATTCAACCGGACACGCCGGTCTTGTGGTGAAAACGGGAAACGCTTACTTTCAGGAAACCTATCTTATGGATGCTGACAGTTATTATAATGAAACTTTCCGTCCCCAATATCATTATACGCCGGTCCGCGGTTCCGCCAGTGACCCGAACGGGCTGGTCTATTTCGAAGGCGAATACCATCTCTTCCATCAGGATGGAGGGACATGGGCTCATGCCGTCAGCAAGGATATGCTGAACTGGAAACGCCTGCCGGTCGCACTTCCATGGAATGATTACGGGCATGTCTGGTCCGGGGCTGCTGTAGCGGATGCAACGAATGCATCAGGCCTGTTCACGGATTCGGGCGGAAAAGGCCTGATTGCCTATTATACTTCCTATAACCCGGATGGTCCTAACGGCAACCAGCGGATTGGCCTGGCTTACAGCAAGGATAAGGGGCGCACATGGGAATATGCCAAGGACCGTCCAATTGTGATTGAGAACCCCGGCAAGAACGGAGAAGATCCGGGCGGCTGGGATTTCCGCGATCCCAAGGTGGTCCGGGATGATGAGAATAACCGCTGGGTGATGGTGGTGTCCGGTGGCGATCATATCCGTTTCTTCACCTCAACCAATTTACTGGACTGGACGTTGACCGATAATTGGGGGTATGGGAATTATGTCCGTGGCGGTGTATGGGAATGCCCTGACTTGTTCCCGCTGACTGTACAGGGGACGTCGCAGAAGAAATGGGTTCTTATGATCAGCACGGGCGCGAATCCGGCAACTGGAGGTTCGGACTCGGAATATTTTGTGGGGAGTTTGACTGCTGAAGGTAAATTCGTGAATGACAACCCGGCTGGTAAGGTCTTGCGGACAGACTTTGGCAAGGAATATTATGCCTCCATGTCTTTCTCGGACATGCCGGATGGGCGCAGAGTGATGCTGGCGTGGATGTCCAACTGGGATTATCCGTTTGCTTTCCCGACTTCAGGCTGGAAGGGAGCGCTGACGGTTCCGAGAGAGGTTACCCTGGTCATGACCGATGAGGGGCCTCGTCTCGCCCAGAGTCCGGTTAAGGAAATAGAGCAGCTGCGCAGCAGGCAGTTCACTACAGCGGATAAGATGGTCAGTGCTTCTTCTCCCAACCTGCTGAAAGGTCTTGTATCCGGTGCGTATGAAATTGAAGCCGAACTGGAGATTCCGGACGGCAGCTCCGCAACAGAGTTTGGGTTTAACGTACGCGAGGGGGCGGAACAGAAGACGGTTGTCGGCTACAAGGTGGGTGAAAGCCAGCTATTTGTTGACCGGTCCGCTTCCGGGATAACGGATTTCTCCAGCCTTTTTAGTACAAGGCATGAAGCATCAATGACAGCGGAGAACAAGCGGATCAAGCTGCGGATTTTGGTGGATGAATCCTCTGTTGAGGTTTTTGGCAATGGGGGCAAGGTGGTGTTCTCGGAAGTTATTTTTCCTGACCCGGCCAGCAGGGCAATGAGCTTCTATTCCCAAGGCGGCATGGTGAAGGTGATATCTCTGAAAGTGAATAAGCTGGGACCGGTATGGAATTCAGATAGCGGTGCAGCCACCCGGATTGTGATGGATACTGCTGACCGTGAACTGGGGACCGGGGACAGCGTGACGCTGCAGGCGGCAGTGGAGAACGGGCCCGGCAGCGGTGTTCACCCGCTGAAGTGGAAGTCGAGCGATGAAGAGGTGGCAGCTATTCATACAGCAGACTTTTCCCAGGCAACCCTTCAGGCAAAAAAAGCAGGAGAGGCCGTCATTACGGTATCCACCCCGAACGGCAAGGCATCTGCCAGCCTGGTGGTCAAAGTATACGGCGGCGAATTTCATACCAATCTCAGCGGCTGGACCAAGGACTTGTCCATGGCTTCATGGATCGTCACAGGGGATGGGATTCACGGAAAATACTCCAGCGACGCAAATGATATGGCCCAAGAGCAGGCGGGCAATTTTACGTATGAAGCCGACATGAAGCTTGGCGAAGCCGGCGGGGCAGGCTCACTTCTGTTCCGCGCAAGCGGGGATGGGCGCAGCGGCTACTACTTGAATCTGGACCCTAATCTGAAGTCTGTCCGCTTGTTCTACAAGATCGATGGGCGATTCGAGGAACGGCAGGTTCTGGCGAAGGTTCCGGCCTTCATCCTGCCGGGTCAAACCTACAAACTTAAGATTCAAGCGGAAGGCCCGCGCATTATCGTGCATATGGGAGGACAGCAGATCATGGACCTGAAGGACGGAACGTTTGCAGAGGGCCATTTCGGGCTTCATGTCTTTGGCGGGGAGGCCTCTTATCAGAATGTAAAGGTGACCGGGGGAGAGCCGGCGGACCTGATGACCTCAAGCCTGGTGAATACTGCATCCGGTAAATCCCTGTATACAGACAGCCTGGCAAATGGCGAAGCTGTTAAAGTGCGGAATGCCAATGAAGCTGCGGATCAGAAATGGGTGTTTGTGCCGACAGGAGATGAAGCAGGCTCCTACTCCATCCGCACGACCGCCGGCCAGGCGCTTGATCTGGACACGGGACGGAATACAATTCAGCTCTATACTTATCTTGGCTATAATAATCAGCGGTGGATCATCCGTAAGAATGAGGATGGCTCGGCTGCCATTATCTCTGCTCATCAACAGCTGGCTCTGGCCATATCCGGGGATGGCACCAAGCTTATTTTAGAGGAGTACCGGACAGATGAAATGCGTCAGAAGTGGACAATAACTCCATAACAGAATACTCAAAAAAGAGATCAACGGCTTCTGACCGTTGATCTCTTTTTGTATAGTCCAAAGGGCTAATTTACCTGGCTTACACTTTTTCGGCAATCGCCTGTTTCAGCTGAGCTTCGGACTCCTGCCCGGAAGCCTGCCCGACCCGTTTGATGAAGAAGGCCAGCAGCAAGCCGGCGATGCCGATACCTACAATGACGAGATAGGCGTCGTTGATCCCCTGGATAGAAGCTTCCATAATCATATGTTCCTTGGAGGAGCCTTTTGCTCCGCCTGCAGCCATCATATCCATCAAGTGTGTTGTGGTCCGGCTGGTCATCACAGTGACGAGCAGTGAAGTGCCCACGGCACCGGCTACTTGCCGGATCGTATTGGAGATCGCTGTTCCGTGCGCATTCAGCTTGGAAGGCAATTGATTTAGACCTAAGGTCTGAATAGGCATGAGCAGCAATGCCATCCCGATCCGCCGGCCTGTTGACATCAGCACCAGGTACGTGTAGTTGGTCGAGTCTGTCAGGTTCACAAAGCTCAGAGTCGTTAATATGGTGATCAGCAGACCAGTGACGGCAAGCCATTTGGCCCCGAACCGGTCGAACAGCTTGCCGGTGACCGGCATCAGCAGCCCCATGACAAGCGCGCCGGGAAGCAGCAGCAACCCGGACTCCATAGCTGTATAGCCGCGGGCATTCTGCAGATACAGAGGCAGGAGCATCATATCCGCATACATGATGATCGTAACTGCGATACTAATAATAGTGGTTAACGAAAACATGTTGTATTTGAAGACCCGGAGATCAAGCAGCGGGCTGGAAGAAGCCAGCTGCCGCCAGGTGAACAAACCGAGTGACAGGACGCCTGCTGCCAGAGTAACGATTACCTCTGTGCTCGACCATCCTGCGCTGGCCGCCCGGCTGAAGCCGTACAGCAACGTTCCGAAGCCGATGGTGGAGAGGGTGACGCTGGTCAGGTCAATTTTTGGATATGAGCGTTCCGCTACATTCTTCAAATAGATAAATCCGCAGATAATTACAATGGCCGTCAGCGGGAGCATCCCGTAAAACATAGTTTCCCATGAATAATGCTCCAGAATATATCCGGCCAATGTAGGGCCGATTGCAGGTGCAAAAATAATGGCTAACCCGACCATACCCATGGCTGCTCCCCGTTTTTCGCGGGGGAAAAGGGTTAAGATGACGTTGGTAAGCAGCGGCATAATAATCCCGGCGCCGGCAGCCTGAATCATTCGCCCGGTCAGCAGAACAGGGAAGCTGGTCGCTAGGGCCGATACGACCGTTCCGGCCAGAAATATAAACATCGAGCTCTGGAACAGCTCACGTGTTGTGAACCGCTGCATCAGAAATGCCGTAATCGGGATCAATACCCCGTTAACGAGCATATAGCCGGTGGTCAGCCATTGCGCTGTAGCAGCCGTAATATTAAAATCATGCATTAGTTCCGGCGTGGCAACGCTCATGACCGTCTGGTTCAGGGTCGCCAGAAAGGCGCCCAGAATCATAATGAACAATATGGGGCCTTTTTTTACGGAACTGCTTATTGCTTCTGTCTTGTTACTCACTCCACTCCATCCTTTCAAAATCGCCGAACATAGACTAAATTTACAATGTGTTGTATAGTTTACAATGTATAAAGTTGATTATAAATGAAATTTTCATGCAAGCAAGCAACGATTTTCGTGAAAGTGTATATTAGTTTACAATCGATAGAGTTGTGTAGCATTTCAGTCAGAAAAACTACAAATTTAAAGGAAATGTAGTCTATCTGAAAAAGGTAAAAGAATGGAGAGAACAGGATGAATAATACAACGCCCCGTACAGATCCCCGTGTACTCCGGACGCGTGAATTGCTCAAAGATGCTGTTGTGGAACTAATGGAAGAAATGAATGTTCAGAAAATATCGGTAAACCGGATTGCAGAGCGGGCCAAAATCAACCGGGTTACGTTTTATCTTCATTATAAGGATATCCCGGATATGCTGGAAAAGATGGCGGATGAAATGGTCGAGGACATAACTAAGGTGGTGAACAGCGAGAATACGGGGATTTCAGTGGCGGGAGAACATGAGGATTGGCCCGTCCTTGAGAACCTGCTTAAGTATATTGCCGATAATGCGAGATTCTACAAGACGGTGCTTACCTCAAGACGAAGCTCGATTTTTTCGGATCGCCTGTTCAACCTGATTGCGGATATGATTGCTGCACGGGTGGAGAGAAGGGTGAGTGCCGCCGACAGTTCCCAAGTAACTATACAAAAGGATGTTGCGACCTGGTACGGTTCCGCCGCCTTGATTGGTACAATTATCGCCTGGCTGCGGAATGACATGCCGTATTCGCCGCAATATCTGGCCAAACAGATCACTTCGCTCCGGTATCAATAACCGGGGAAGCAGCACTGTTCAAAGGTTCCGTCTGTCAGTCTTGAGCGGCACGCACATAGACCCGTTCTCCATGCCGTTCCATTACTGCACACTTAGATTATCCCAGTTGACCTGGAACTCCTTCAGCATTCCTTCTTTGGTCAGCTTGCCGCCGAGATAGCCCTGGATGCTGCTGGATAATTCCTGCGGCATGCCATTTGGCAGACGCGACCAGTTCCAGGTCAGTGCCTGATCCTTATCTGTATATTCCAATACCTCCGACCCAAGGGCACCCAGATCCTCTTCGGTACCCTTAATGCTGTCGAGCGCAGGAATGAACTGGAATTCCTTCGTGATGTACTTCTTGCCCGTTTCTGAGGTGACCAGCCAGTCGAGGAAGACTTTGGCTTCCTCCTTGACGGGGGAGAACTTGTTGACGACCCAATTGCTTGGCACCCCTACATAGAGTTTGTCGTTGTCTTCCGGTGTATCGTCAATCGGCATCGGCAGGATGCCCAGATTCAGATCCGGGTCAATACCGTCGATCTGGCCTTGGGTCCAGTTGCCCTGCTGCATCATCGCCGCTTCCCCGCTGGCCACCATAGTGACCTGGGTATTATAGTCGGTTGAGAGCGGGTTCTTGTTGCCGTATTCCACCGTCAGGTCCAGCAGGCTGAGCCACTTGGAGAAAACCGGATCTCCGGCGAAGCGCTTGGAGCCGTCCGTCAGACCGGCGATGAAGCTTTCAGGATCGGGCTGCTGGGCGAAGGCTACGTTCACATTGTGGTTGCCGAGCACGAACCATTCCTGATACCCGTTGGCAAAAGGGGTGAAGCCTGCGGCCTTCAGCTTTTCGGCCGCCTCACGCAGCGCGGTCAATGTGAGCGGCTTTTGGGTAATTCCGGCTTGCTTGAACAGATCTTTATTATAAATGAAGCCGTACCCTTCCAGATTCATCGGCATGCCGTACAGTTTGCCGTTTACGGTCATTTGTTCAGCGGCCAGCGGCTTCACATCCTTGGCCCAGGCTTCCCCGCTTAGGTCCTCCAAGTATTCCAGCCACATATCGCGTTCATTGTTGCCCCCGATGGTGAAGATATCCGGCTCATCCCCGGAAGAAAATTTCGCCCGCAGGGAGGCGCCGTAGTCGCTGCCGCCGCCGACGCTCTGAATCTCCAGCCGGATGTCCGGGTGCTCCTTCTCGAATTCGGTCTTCAGCTTAGCCAGCGCTTCGGATATTTCGACCTTGAACTGGTAGATACGCACGGTTTTGATTCCGCCTGCCTCGCCCGTGCCGCGTCCGCAGCCGGCTGTCAGCACAGCCAGCAGCAGGGAGCAGGCGAGGAGAAGTCCACGTTTTTTTTTCATATTCATTCATCCTCTCTGCCTGAAAGTTACTGCTATTCTCAGCCCTTGACAGAGCCTTGGGCAATGCCTTCAATAATATACTTCTGCATCAGCAGGAAAAAGATAACCACCGGCGTAATCCCGAGCACAAGACCCGGAAGCGCCAGATCCCACTGCTTCGTATACTGCCCGAAGAAAGAGTAAGTGGCGATGGGTATGGTACGGAGCGCCGGGTCCTGCAGAATAAGAGAAGGCATCAGGTAATCGTTCCAGATCCACAGGGTGTTCAGGATAATGACGGTCACGATGATCGGCTGCATCAGCGGCAGCACAATCCGGAAAAAGGTGCCGTAAGGGCTGCTTCCATCCACCCGCGAGGCCTCCTCGATATCCATCGGGACGGATTTCACAAATCCATGGAAGAGAAAGACGGTCATGGGAGCACCAAAACCGAGGTAGGCCAGAATCAGACCGGCGGTCGAATCCATCACACCCAGCCGGCTGACGATCTGCACCAGCGGGATCATGATTGCCTGAAAAGGAATGACCATCGCCGCCACGAGAGCCACATAGAGCATGCGGTTATACCTGGTATTGTTGCGGACCATTTTATAGGCACACATGGAGCAGAGGAAGGCCAGCAGCACATTGCTGGTTACGGTGACCACCAAAGAGTTCAGGAACGCATGCGGGAAATCAGTAGCTTTCCAGGCTTCCGCGTAGTTGTTCCACTGGAACACGGAAGGCAGCGCGGCGGAATCCGACAGAATTTCGCTGTAGCTTTTAACCGAATTGGCCAGCAGGAAATAGAAAGGAACCAGAAATACAAGAGCCAGCAGAATCATCAGCAGTTCGGCCAGCAGCAGGGAAATATTGAATTTCTTGGCGGTAGTCTCCATTATAGCTCCACCTCTCTTTTCTTGGTCGCTCTAACCTGGAGCAGCGAGATGATCGCAACAATCACGAAAAAAACCATCGCTTTGGCCGAACCCATCCCAAACCTGCTGATTGTGTAAGCCTCGTTGTAAATATTGAGCGCGACCGACTCGGTGGCTTTGAAGGGGCCGCCTTTGGTCAGCGACAGGTTCAGGTCGAACAGCTTGAAGGACCAGGAGATGGACAGGAATAAGCAAACGGTTACAGCCGGCATCACCAGCGGAATGGTAACATGGCGCAAGGCTTGCATCCGTCCGGCTCCGTCCACTTTGGAGGCTTCGATCAGGCTCTGCGGAACGTTGTTGATGGCCGAAATGTAGATCACCATGAGATAACCCGCATTTTGCCAGACAAAAACGATCACAATAGCCCAAAACGATGTAGCTCCCGTACCAAGCCAAGGCAGATTAAAAAAGGACAAGCCCGTCGCCTGCCCCACGGAGGCGAAGCCTCTAACGAAGATAAACTGCCAGATGAACCCGAGCAGCAGGCCGCCAATGACATGGGGGACAAAAAACACCGTTCGCAGCACATTGCGCGTAAACAGCTTGCGGGTCAGCACATAGGCGAGCATGAAGCCAAGCAGATTCGTCAGCACCAGGCCGAAAAAAGTGAACTTGGCCGTGAACCAGAATGAATTCAGGAAGGAAGGGTCCTTGGTGAAAATATGAATATAGTTCCGCAGCCCGGTCCACTCGACATGCCGTGAGATTCCGTTCCAGCTGGTAAACGAGTAATAAAGCCCCAAAAAGAATGGAATCAGTACAATCACAAAGAAAAACAGGGAAGTTGGCCCGACAAAAATAAACTGCTGCATCAGGCGTGATTTTCTTTTAAGGTCCATCGCTCCTCACCCCTTGGTGTATTGTTGACATTCCATTAAATAACCGGACGTCAATTAACCGAAACAAAAAATCTAATATTTTCCATATTCTGCTCCGGGATGGCAACATTTTAACGGTGAGCGGATGGAGAATCTGCACCCGGAGTTCGAAGTGAACGATTGGCGGGTACACATTATAGTCTGAGCGGATGAACACCATCGTGTATGATGTCATTGACGCAGGGGAACTGCACACACTATAATCTAGAAAAACGGACGAAGAACGTCCCGTATCCCATGGCTTCTTGGGGTGCGGGATTTTTTTGTGCCAAGGGGGAAGCTTGAGATGGGATTTGCCGAAGAACACCATAAATGGCTGGAGTATCATAAGAACCGGAGAAGTGGAGAACGTCTGGACCGGCTGGAGCGCGGACATCGGCATGGAGAGCAAATGTTTGTGGAGCGGGTCTGGTGGCCGGTTTTTGGTCACATGGATGATCTGCACCCGGAGTTCGAAGTGAACGATTGGCGGGGCCGGCCTTATTTTGTTGATTTTGTCTGGAAGCCTGGACAGGTGAAGTTTGCTTTTGAGATCAAGGGGTACGGGCCTCATGTGCAAAATACGGACCGTACCCGATACCGTCAGGAGTTAAATAGAGAAACTTATCTGCAAATCTCCGGGTATCGTGTGGTCGCGGTTCCCTATGATGATTTGGAGTCGGCTCCGGAACTGACCATTTCTCTCCTCAAATCCTTGCTCGCTCCATGTTTGTTAAAGAAATCGGAAGGACAGGAGCGCCCGTATACAAGACTGGAGAGCGACATACTGCGGTTAGCGGCACGTTGGAACGGATTCATCCGGCCTGTTGATCTCGTAAACGAGCTTGGAGTGAATCCGCGTACAGTCAAAAAACAGATGAACGCTTTATGTGAAAAAGGAAAATTCCGGCCTGTTCCTGCCCCTGGCAGCAATAGGGTGTGCCGGTATGAATATATTCATTCTTTTATGGAGGACGAGTTATGGTAGGGTTACTGTAATCGGGCCAGATTGCGGGGGCTTCGGAGAGCCGCAAGGAGCTGGCTGGCCGCAAACGGCCTGCGGGGCAAAATGAGAGGTATAAATACCTCTGATTTGCCTAGAAGCGGCCTGCAGGGCAGAATGAGAGGTATAAATACCTCTGATCTGCCTAGAAGCGGCCTGCAGGGTAGAATGAGAGGTATAAATACCTCTGATCTGCCCGCAAACGACCCGTGGGGCAAAATGAGAGGTATAAATACCTCTGATCTGCCCGCAAACGACCCGCGGAGCAAAATGAGAGGTAAAAATACCTCTGATCTGCCCGCAAACGACCCGCGGGGCAAAATGAGAGGTGAAAATACCTTTGATCTGCCCGCGAACGGCCGCCCTCACAGGCTTGACAGCCTTTTCATTGTATAGGTATGGTAGACTGGTCAGAATACAAATACAAGGAGGTTATGATGTATGTCAGGGTGGCTGGGCAATCATGTGATTACGCAGATTGGAATTCTGGTGAACGACATTGAGAAGGTTAGCAGGGCATATGCAGACTTTTTTGGACTGGAAAAGCCGGATATTGTCGTGACGGATACGGCAGATATTGCTCAGACCCGGTATAACGGCGGGAAGACGGAGGCGCGGGCGAAGCTCGCTTTTTTCGATATGGGTTCCCTGCAGCTGGAGCTGATTGAACCGGATCATCAGCCGAGCACGTGGCGCGATTACCTGAATGAGCATGGGGAAGGACCGCATCATATTGCATTTGCCGTCGAAGGGATGAAGGAAAAGATCATGCTGCTCGAAGGCAAGGGCTTCCCGCTCCAGCAGAAGGGGGAGTATACCGGAGGGCGTTATGCTTATATGGATACTTTCAAGGAATTGAAGGTACTGGTGGAACTGCTGGAGAACGACAACAACTAGAAGATGTAAAGACAGGAGGATGCATTATGAATATTCTAATTACCGGTGCCGGGCGGGGGCTGGGTGCTGAGCTGGCTGCCGAAGCGCTGGACCGCGGGCATGGAGTCATCGCCGGGGTCCGGAACCCTGAACAGGGACAGGAGGCATTGGCTCAGCTTGCTGCAGTCCATGGAGCGAAGCTGACCATAGCCGCACTGGATGTGACGGACGAAGCGGGAATTGCCTCGCTGGCCGCGGCGTTGAAAGAGCAAGGGCGGACGCTCGGCGCGGTTATTAATAATGCAGCGGTCCTGACCGCCAGAGACACACAGATTGAAGCGCTGGATCTGCAGGATATGCTGATTACGATGGATATTAATTTGTACGGGCCGATGCGGGTGGTGAAGCATTTTTTGCCGCTCCTCACGGAACCCGAATGCTCAATCATCAATATCTCGTCCGAAGCAGGGAGCATCTCGAATGCGTACCCTGGTGACTATCCCTATGCCATTTCCAAAACGGCGCTGAATATGTTCTCGCAGCAGCTGCATGTATATTTGCAGGAACGCGGCGTACAAGTGCTCAGCGTGCATCCCGGCTGGATGCATACGGACATGGGCGGCGCAGAGGCACCCACAGACCCGCGCCGCAGCGCCGGGGGGATTATCAGCCTGATAGAGCAGCGCACTGCTCCGCAAGGCCGGTTCATGTTCATGGACTATACAGGCAAGGACATGGATATTTAGACAGGGGAGGGAACTGATCGACCTCATTCCGGACCAGCCATCCCGGAGTAGCCATCCCGGAGTAGCCATCCCGGAGTAGCCTATCCCGGAGCAGCTCATTCCGGAGTAGCCCATCCCAGACAAGCCGATCCGGTCTACCTGTCCCTGCCCCCACATCTGATCCACTCATACGGAGAAACCCTGACAACAATTGTTGAGGGCTTCTCCGTTTTTTATTTCTATTTAGTAATTACAAAAAGTTGCTAGTTTACCCATGGAGGCTGAAACCGCTTACCTTTATAATGTGCCTGAAAGCACGAAATTAACAATGCCAAGGGGAGATATATTAATGATACCGAATCACGCTTTGAATACAACGGGGGTCGGGACTCCGGGAAACCCGCGCGAAACGGGACAGCCACTTGAAGTAGAACAGCCGGAGTCCGTGCCGCTGCGGGAATTCACACTTGTGAAGGCGGGAAAGGCTGCTCCAATTTACATAGATCCCAAGGGGGAGGATTATGCCGGGTTATGCCGGGTGGCCGGATCTTTTGCAGCAGATGTACACCTGGTGACTGGTACGCAGCCTGACATCTGCACAGAACCCGGTAAGCTGGATGGAACGGCCGTTATTGCCGGGTCTATCGGCAGCAATGGGCTTATTGACCGGTTAATTGCAGATGGAACCCTGGATGTATCCGGGATTCAAGGTAAACGGGAATGCTACCGGATTCAGGTGGTTGAACGGCCTATGGCAGGAGTGGAGCAGGCGCTCATTATTGCGGGCAGCGATAAACGGGGGACGATCTACGGTATCTATTCGATTTCGGAAAGGATCGGAGTCAGCCCTTGGGTCTACTGGGCGGATGTTGTCCCGGAGAAGAAGCCGCTGCTGGCTATTTCTACAAGCCTGCTGAATGTAACCTCCAAGGAGCCGTCTGTAACATACAGGGGTATTTTTCTCAATGACGACTGGCCGTCGCTTGGCTCTTGGGTCACCCAAACGTTTGGGGATTTCAATGAAGAGTTTTACGACAAAGTATTTGAGCTGGTCCTCCGGTTGAAGGGGAATTATGTATGGCCTGCGATGTGGAGCGCCGAGTTCAGCCTGAACGGCAAAAGCAGCCCGTTGGCTAATGCCAGACATGCTGAGGAATACGGCATTATCATGGGCACCTCCCATCATGAGCCCTTGTTCCGGGCAGGCAGTGAATGGCAAAAGGTGTACCATCAGTACGGAACAAGCAACCTGTGGGACTTTGCCCGGAACAAAGAGGCTATCACCGCTTTTTGGGAAGACGGAATCAAGCGCAACGGGATTTTCCACAACCTGATTACCCTCGGGATGCGGGGCGAGGCTGATTCTGCACTGGAAGGCTCCGACCGGGAGAATATTGAGCTGCTTAAGGACATCATCCTGACGCAAAAAACACTGCTGAGAAAATATAATCTTGAACATGCGCCGCAAATTCTGGCTGTCTATAAGGAAGTGGAGAAGTATTGGTATGGCACCGCCGGAGTGGAGGGCCTGAAGGATTGGGACGTCTTAAAGGATGTTATCATTCTGCTGGCGGACGACAATTTTGGCAATCTCCGCAAAATCCCGGCAGCCCACGAGCAGCGCCGTAGTGCAGGCTGGGGCATGTACTACCATTTTGACTACCATGGCGGTCCGTTTTCCTATGAATGGGTAAATACCATTCCGCTGGAGAAGGTGTGGGAACAGATGTCCATGGCGTTCGATTACGGCATCCGGGATGTATGGATCGTCAATGCCGGGGATTTGAAGCCGATGGAGCTGCCGGTATCCTATTTTCTGGATTTGGCCTATGACTTTGAGGCTTGGGGCACGGGGGCGGCTAACCGGACCGGAGAGTATACCAAGCGGTGGGTGGAGCAGCAGTTCGGCCATACACTGGAACCGGATACAGTAGAAGGAATCGCACAGATATTATCCGGCTACACCCGGATGAACGGAAGGCGCAAACCGGAAATCGTCACGCCCGCAACCTTTAGTCTGCTCCATTACCATGAGGCCGGGCGGGTCTTGAAGCAAGCGGTAGAGCTTGAGCAGGCTGCGGATACCTTTTACACGCTGATTGCCGAACAGCATAAGGATGCCTATTATCAGCTCGTCTACTATCCTGCGGCAGCTTCAGCGAATGTGGTCAAAATGAACATCTTTGCGGGACTGAACAGACTATATGCACAAAGGGGCAGCGTACTTGCCAACACCTATGCGAATCTGACAAAAGAAGCCATCGAGCGGGATAAACATCTGCAGCAGATCTATAATACCGGCATCTCGGGAGGTAAATGGCAGGGTATGATGAGCTCGGCTCATGTGGGCTATGTCCACTGGGATGCGGAAGGATGGAAATATCCGGAGGTTGCCACCATAACCCCTGTCAAGGACCTGCTAATGATTGTTGATGTGGAGGGAACAGAGCAAGGTTATGTATCAGGGACGGCCAGCCTCCCGGCCTTTACCAATCTGCTGAGAGAAACTTATGACATTACGATCAGCAATGGTGGAGAAGCGGGATTTGAGTATCACGCGGAGAGCAGCGAAGATTGGATCAAGCTGGAGCCAACCCGGGGGTGGGTTGACACGGGAGCGACCATTCAGGCAGCGGTGGATTGGGATAAGCTGGAGGAGGCGGCTTCTGGTGAAATTACGCTTTCGAGCGCCGGAGCAGCCGTGAAGGTACAGGTGGCTGTGGATTGGACCAGCCTTCAGGATGTGCCGCCGATGACTTTTATTGAAGCCCACCAAGTCGTGTCCATAGAGGCGGAGCATGCCATAAGCCGTGTATCTAGGTCCGGGGTAGAGTGGAAGGTTATCGGGAACTATGGACGCACGTTATCCTCGGTCAAAATGTTCCCGGACGGCGTGTCTTTTGCCCAGCCGGAGCAGGCACCTTATCTGGAGTACCGGATTCTGGTGCGTGATGATGGGGAATACACCCTGACGGCCTATATTGCCCCGACGAATAATCTCTCACCGGCCAGCGGATTGAAATATGCAGCAAGCCTGGATAACGGAACACCGGTGGTTGCAGACGCTCTGCCGATGGGCTATGAGGGAGGCAATCATGATCATGAACCGTGGTGCCGGGCCGTGATGGATAATATTCATACCCCGGCCACTTCCCATGTGCTGGCCAAAGGGCTGCATACCCTCCGTTTCTACGGCCTGGATGCCGGACTGGTTCTGCAAAAGCTGGTTTTGTCCGCTGCTCCGCTGCCATATTCTTACCTCGGACCTGAAGAGAGCTTCTATACAGGGCAGCAGTAGGAGAGCGGAAGATATTCGCTTTGCCGAGTGTCCTCCGTTATTTCATCGCAGATGACGGGGGATAGCCCTTTATCATTTTGAATACATTGCTGAAATAGGCAACATCATGATACCCGCAATGCTCCGCGACCTCCGACACATTGAAACCGCCTGCCGACAAAATCATCTCCGCATTGTTTACCCGCACTTTGTTCATGAATTCCTTGCAGGCCAGGCCGGTGTTCTGCTTGAACAGCTTGCCCAGGTATACGGGATTCAGGCCGACCCCGGCGGCCAGATCGGAAATGGTTATGTTCTCTGAATAGTGATCCATGATATAGGCCATCACTTTATGGACTCGCGGATCAACCAGCGGTGCCTCCTGATGGTGGGCGATGCTAAGCAGCCGGTATACGATCAGCTGGAAAATAGCCCGGGCCTTCATCCGGTAGAGCGGCTGCTTGCCCATCCACACATGGGAGAATTCCCGGATATCGTCCATAATTTCTTTGGTCCTCCAGTTCCTCGTAACGGTATCGAAAGGCAGCTGCACCTGATTATCCGGCCCTTCCCAGCAAAAATTAAAGGCATAGGAATGCATTGGAGATTGCTTGCAGGTCTGGGCCTCGCGTATGCACCCCGAAGGCGCGTAGAGCATGTCGCCAGCCTCTATCGTAAATTTCTGATCGTTAATGTAATAATCCGCACGGCCTTCAAGGATGAACGTCAGATCATGGAAATCAATGGGGCTTCTGGCAATCTCCCAGTCCGGAAAGCATTTGCGGTCGACGAACAGAAAAACCTTTGGCACAAGGTTCTCATATTGGCTAATGTCCATGAGAGCTATTCCTCCTTCCGTACATCATCATAGCATCATGGATTGTAATGTTAAATGCCTGGCCGTTAATGAAAATTAACAGGTGTGGGAAGCCTAAGGAAGGTGAACATTTAAAATCCCAAACAGGTGAGGAATGAATGGATTTGGATAAAGCTTCAGGGAAGGCAAAAGACGACAAAAAACTGAAATGGTGGCAGCTAAGTCTGCTGGGCGTTGCGGGGACCATTGGCACCGGTTATTTTCTGGGGTCCAGTCTGGCGATTTCCATTGGAGGACCGGCGGTTTTGCTGGTGTATATTCTTGCCGCCGCAGGCACTTATGTAGTATTTGACGCCTTATCCAGAATGACGGCGGATCATCCGGAGCAGGGATCTTTCCGTACCTATGCCAAAAAGGCCTTTGGGAGCTGGGCGGGCTTTGCCAGCGGCTGGGTGTACTGGTTCTCGGAGCTGCTGATCATGGGAAGCCAGCTGACCGCCCTGGCCATTTTTGCCCGGTTCTGGTTTCCGGCTGTGCCTATGTGGATCTTCGCAGCAGGCTTTGGCCTGCTGGGGCTGATGATTGTCTTCTTCGGCAATAAAGGGTTTGACCGTGTCGAAAATGTGCTGGCGGTCATCAAGATAGCTGCCATCTTAATGTTTATGGTTTTGGCAGCGGCTTTGCTGGCGGGATGGATCGGGGGCGGCAAATATACACCTAAGCTTCCGCTTACGGCTAAGGCATTGTTTCCAGCCGGTGGGATAGGCCTGTGGTCGGCATTTCTGTTTGCCTTCTACGCGTATGGCGGCATTGAAGTACTGGGAATTATGTCTAACCGGCTGAACAAACCGGAGGAGGCCCCGAAGGCGGGAAAAGTAATGCTGCTGACGCTGACTGCCGTATATGTCGTCTCTATTGGCCTCGCGGTAACGATGGTGCCATTAAGGGCTTTTAACCCCAAAGAAAGTCCGTTTGTCCTTGCCTTAAGCAGTGATCATCTGGCCTTTGTGCCGCATTTGTTCAACGGGGTACTGATCATCGCCGGATTTTCAACGATGACCGCTTCGCTCTATGCCGTGACCTCAATGATGCTTACCTTGGCACAGGAAGGCGATGCGCCCCGGCTGTTCTCCAAGAAGCTGAAGGGAAAATATCCGCTGTACGCCCTGTGTCTCATTTCCGGCGGGTTAATTGCCGCAATCGTGATGTCTCTACTGCTCCCGGGGAAAGTATATGAATATATCACTACGGCAGCAGGACTAATGCTTTTGTATAACTGGTCTTTTATTTTGCTGTCATCAGGGAAGCTGCTGAAGCCAATGAAATGGAGCGGATTGAAACGCTGGACCGGGCTGGTGCTGATCGTGCTGGCGGTTGCCGGGACTCTTTTTCACAAGCTCAGCCGTCCTGGATTATACATCAGCCTGCTGCTCGTAGCGTTGATTGTAGGGACTGACCTCATTGTTCATAAGGTCCGCAATAAAAGCGGGGCCTCTTCTTCTGAAGACAGCCCTGCACAGGAACAGACGGCCCGGCATCACGGGCTGGCAGGAGGACCGAAGTTCAGGATCATTGGCATCCTCAAGCGCAAGAGCAGGCTCTAATGGAAAAACAGCAGCCGCATGGCTTGTACTCCAAAATAAAAGCCAAAGGCGACCAGCGAAAGCCCGGACAGCACGGAGATCGCCTTAAGCACCCGGGCCGTCAGCAATTTGCGGAACACGCTGGAGGCTGCCGCCATGCATACATCCCAGAGAAGAATTCCAAGTATAATAGCACCGCTGTAGATTAGCAGCTGCTGAAGAGGATATTCGTTCGCGGCTTTGGCGAGAATGGAGCCGTAAATCCCCAGCCAGAACAGGATGGAAAGCGGATTAAATAGAGACATCAGGAAGCCTGCCAGATAAGATTTGGCGTGGGAGGCTTCACTGTCTCTCATTTCCGAAGCCGTAATCATGCCCGCACTTTTAATGCTCTCCACACCTGTATACACCAGCACAAAGAACCCAAACAGCCATAAGAAAGCCCGGACAAACGGCGCATCCAGAAGATGGATGACTCCAAAATAAACCAGAAGCATATAAATGATATCTGCACTTATGGCTCCAAGCCCAACTAACCAGGCATGCAGGAAGCCCCCCCGGATACCCTTGTCCAATTGTGCTGCGTTGATCGGACCAATCGGAGCTGAAAGCGACAGCCCCAAAAAGATATACCCTATGAATACATTAATAGTCCCCGCCCTCCTTTTACTATTCTGTAGTTAGCTTATTCTTCCAGGCAGGGTTGTAGGACAACAAAATGAAGACCCCCGGAAAATCGGGGGCCTTAGTTAGTATTTTATACATTCATATCATGCAATCCGGGGCTGTGCTCATTAGCCAGTTCCGGCATCATTGGCACAGGAAATCCAACTGGAGGAGGGACCACTTCGAGCGTTCCTTTGCTGCGGCTTGGAGAGGTTCCCTGGAAGATCTCGCCCATACGGTTCGGCTCCATGCTGAAATTAAACTGGGCGTTATGATATCCCAAGTCCACAAATTTGCGGCATTCCGGGTATTTATTGATATCATAATTGGGAACCGGGAAGATGCTGCCCCAATTAACACCGAGTGTCTCCAGCGCTTTGGCGAAGGCATTCTGGTGGGCGTTATCCCGCACAATCAGGAAGGCGAGCGTTTCACGGAAGGTTTTGTTGGAGCTCATTTCATAAATCCGTGTTTTCTGCAGCACACCAGTAGATTCCAGCACAACATTATTCAACAGATCCCCGATGAGATTCCCGTGGCTGTATACATAATTGCCAAGCCATGGGTTGCCGGCCGCATCAACAGGCAATGAAGCCTGCGCTCCCACAATATAATGATGGGGATTGGCATGTTTCACCGCTTCGTCCAAAGGGGCTTGGTCTGCACCGCCGTTACCGGCTTCATCTTTCCCTGATCCGTTCAACAATTGATTGATGGTGTGCTGCACCAGCTCAACATGGGCAATTTCTTCCATAAAAATGCCCCGCAGCAAATCCCGGAACTGCAGCTCCTTCCCGCGAAAATTACTGCTCTGAAAAAAATACTGCATCATGGTACGCATTTCCCCGTAATGCCCGCCCAGAATTTCCTGAAGGACCTTGGCCGCTGCCGGGTCCGGCTTATCTACTGCAATACTGTTGATTAATCCTTCTTTATAGAAATACAGATTAAAAACCTCCTCGAAGTGATTTGCAATGATTATGGATATCTTCCCCTTAGCAGCTTCATGTTTATACTCTCACCGGGCCCGCAGGGACATTTTCCCTCTTGGATATGCGTGTATAAATCGTCCAGAAGAAACCACAATATCAACATGTGAATAACGACAAAGGTGGTTCTACCATGAAGGGAAAGAAAGGGGCTCTGGTGGCACTGGCTTCCATCCCGCTGATCATGACACTGGGCAACTCCATGCTGCTGCCCATTCTGCCGCAAATCTCCAATGAGCTAGGGATCAGCGCTTTTCAGGTCAGTATGATTATCACCGTCTACGGACTAATTGCAATACTGATGATTCCGATTGCCGGGTACTTATCCGACCGTTTTGGGCGGAAAAAAGTAATTCTGCCCAGCTTGATTATTGCGGCTATAGGCGGAGCCGGCTGTGTTGCCGCAGCGTGGTTTATGAATGGAGTGAGTGCTTACTGGGTCATATTGGCCGGGCGCTTCATCCAGGGGATCGGGGCTGCCGGAGCCTTCCCGATAGTGATTCCTTTTATTGGGGATTTGTTCAAGGATGAGAAGGAAGTCAGCAAAGGCCTGGGTGTCGTGGAGACCTCCAATACCTTTGGCAAGGTGCTTAGCCCCATTCTGGGCGCTTATTTGGGCACAGTGCTGTGGTATGCCCCATTTATAGCAATTCCTATTCTTTGTCTGATTTCATTTGGGCTGGTTGTGTTCCTGGTCAAGAAACCGGAGGCTGAGGAGCAGCCGGAGAAGAAGGCGCTGCGCCGGTTTTTAGGAGAAATCAAGGATATTTTGCATGAAAAGGGACGCTGGCTCTATGCTATTTTCGCCATTGGCGGGATCTGTATGTTTGTTACCTTCGGGGTCTTGTTTTATTTATCCGAAACCCTGGAGGCCAAATACAATCTCCACGGTTCCTCCAAGGGTTTTGTGCTGGCGATTCCGCTGGCTTTGCTATGTCTGGCCTCTTATGGCAGCGGCAAAATCATTGGCCAAAACAAAGCGCTTATGAAATGGCTTGGTTTTGGAGGCATGGTGCTGCTGACGGCAGCCATGGTCATTACCGGCTTCAACAATAATATTTTTTTCATGGTTGGGTTTCTGAGTCTAAGCGGAATCGGGATTGGTGTGGCTTTGCCCTGCATGGATGCGTTGATTACGGAAAGCATTGAGAAGGAAAACCGGGGGACCATTACCTCTTTATACAGCAGCATGCGGTTTATTGGAGTGGCACTGGGTCCGCCCGTTGTTTCGCTTTTGATGACCCGGGGGCACTGGGTGCTGTTCGGGACGATGGCGGCTGTCGGCACAGTCGGCGGATTGCTGACGTTGTTCGCGGTGAAGCCGAGCGAAGGCGGGAATAAGGAGGATAAGCCTATGAAGTCCGGGAAAATCAGAAGCAACCCGCTGCAGCGGCAGCGCGCACGCTAAGCGATCAGGATGGAGAGGAGAGGCGAAGCGATGGGTATATTCTCTATTCGGAGAACCTGTAAGATCTTGGCCGTATTCCTCGTGGGCATTATCATTGCGATATGGCATCCCTACCGGAAGATGCTGCCTTCATCCAGTCTGAAGCAGCTTGCTGTCCAACCGAATGATGGCCCCAAAGCTTATTATGGGGTTGGAAAAGGATACCATCTCATCCTGGTTCAGCTGGAATCCTTCCAGAATTTCCTGCTGGACCAATCGGTTGAAGGCCAGCCGCTGACTCCTGTTCTGAATACATTGAAGTCGGAAAGCTTATATTTCCCCCAGCTGTTTCAGCAAATCGGACGCGGGAATACTTCAGATGCCGAGTTTACAGCGAATACCTCCATTTACCCTGCGGGTGCGGTGCCCATGTCATCGAAATACGGAAACCGGAAGCTGCCCAGCCTGGCAAGATTGCTGCATAAGCAGGGGTACATTGCGGATACCTTCCATGTGAATGAGGCAAGCTTCTGGGACCGGAATCAGATGTACCCCGCACTGGGGTTTGATACCTATTATGATCAGCCCTATTTCCGCAAAGAGAAGTTTAACCGGTTCGGGGCTTCTGATGAGGAGTTGTACCGTGTCGGGTTCGAGAAGCTGACTGCTCTGGCCAAGCAGAACCAGAAGTTCTATGCCCAGTTTGTGACCGTCTCCAGCCATTCTCCGTATACCATTCCGGAAGACAGGAAGCGGCTGAAGCTGAACGGCCCGTTACACGGGAAAACCCTCGGGGATTATCTTACAGCCGTTCATTATGCGGACTATGCACTGGGAACCTTCATCGGTAAGCTGAAACAAACCGGTCTGTGGGATAACTGTGTTTTTGTTGTGTATGGAGACCATTTTGGGCTGAATAAGAAAAAGTACAATCCCCAAAAGATTAGTGATGCCTTGAACATTCCCTATCATAAGCATATCAGCACCTTTAATGTGCCGCTTTTGATCCACCTGCCGGGACAGCATAGCGGGAGAGCGATCGGCCAGACCGGCGGACAAATTGACATTCTTCCGACAATCGCCAATATAATGGGCCTGGATCTTAAGGAAGAGGGGTTTACGGCTTTTGGACAGGATCTGGTCAACGCCGGGCATAATGTTGTCGGCATGCGCTATTACCTGCCCGCAGGCTCGTTTTTTAATGACAAGGTGTTATTTATCCCCGGTAAAAAAGGCTTTGAGGATGGGAAAGCCACCTTGATTAGAACCCATCAGCGGGTTCAGGATATTACACCCTATAAGGCAGACTATGACCTTATTATGGACCGCCTGAAACGGTCGGACAGCTATGTAGAGCATCTCCCGCTCCGGTGAATATAATTTCGGCTTTGGGATATAACAATGGGGGAGAAAGGAGGGGAATATCATGGCGAACCGTTTAGGTGTTCATGAAATGCTGGAGCTACATGAGCTGCTTACTTTCAAAACAAATTGTCTGACCAAAAGTCAGACTATGCTGCCATTGGTGTCGGATGCGGGGCTGAAAGGAATCATTCAGGAAGACATCCGCGGAGGTATTGAAGACATTCAGCAAATCAGATCTTTACTCGTCTAATTTAGGAGGCAGAAGATGAATCCAATTGTAGAGAACCTAACAGGAATGAACGCGATGACAGATCAGGCCATTGCCACTGATTTATTGATGGCCTGCAAAAGCGGTCTGAAAAGTTATGCGGCAGCCATCTCCGAGTCCGCCAGTCCGGAAGTAAGAAGTACATTAAATGCACAATTCGGCAAGGCTGTAGGATTACATGAACGTGTGTTTAATTACATGAGCGATAATGGGTTCTACAATGCCTACGATCCGGCACAACAACTGCAAATGGATATCCAGAATGCAGATAAGGCTTTGTCCCTTCCCAATGTTCAATAGCTTCAGACAAGGCTATTAGACCCTAGACAGAGATGAGGACCGCCAAGCTTACTGACTTGGCGGTTTTCATTTTACATAAGTAAATATTCAAGGAGTGAAGGAACATGGATGATTCAACCCTTATGCAAGCGATCCGGAAGCTGGCGTTGCCTTTTGGCCGTCCTGAAGCATTGGACAGTCTGGCCGCTGAGGCTAAAAACGCAAATTATGTCCTGTTGGGGGAAGCTTCTCATGGGACTTCAGAGTTCTACAGCGTACGCGCCGAAATAACCAAACGGCTGATTACGGAAGAAGGCTTCCGGTTCATCGCAGTAGAAGGCGACTGGCCCTCCTGCTACACGTTGAACCGTTATATTAAGGGTTACCCCGATGCTGCTCCCCATGCGCGGGCGGCACTAAGCGATTATACCCGCTGGCCCACCTGGATGTGGGCGAACCGCGAAATTCTTGAATTGGCCGAGTGGCTGCGCAGCTATAATGAAGGACGCCCGGACGGGGAGAAGGTAGGCTTTTACGGCATAGATATGTACAGTCTGTGGGAATCGATGGACGAAATTCTCAAGTATCTCTCGTCCAAGGGGAGTGCGGACCTGGAAGCGGCAAAACAGGCCTTTGAGTGCTTCGAGCCCTTTGGCAGGGACGAGCAGTCGTACGGGATTTCAGCGTCGTTGTATGGGGAGGGCTGTGAGGACGAAGTCATAGCACTGCTAAGCAAACTTCAAGATGAATGGAAAGACGCTCATCCGGCTGACCGGGAAAATGCCTTAAGCGCTGAGCTTAATGCGATGACGGTACAGGGAGCGGAATCGTATTACCGGACGATGATCCGGCACGACTCCGGCTCGTGGAATATCCGGGACCGCCATATGGTTGCGGCCTTGGACAAGCTGATGGAGTTTCATGGTGAAGGGGCCCGGGCAGTGGTGTGGGAGCATAACACACATATCGGTGACGCCCGGGCAACCGATATGGAGCAGGAGCAGATGGTCAATGTGGGACAACTGCTGCGTGAAAAGTATGGCAGCGCCGTCTATGCGGTGGGATTCGGAACATACCGGGGAACGGTAATTGCAGGTAGAGCCTGGGGAGCTCCTCCAGAAATAATGCAGGTGCCGCCAGCCATGAAAAACAGCTGGGAGGAGCTCCTGCACCGGGATGGGGCTGAGGACAAGCTGCTCTTGTTCAGCCAGGAAGAGACTGTCCTGAACCAGAAGGTCATCGGTCATCGGGCCATTGGCGTTGTCTACCATCCCGAAAGGGAGAGGGGCAATTATGTACCCTCAACCCTCCCCAGACGTTATGACGCTTTTATTTATCTGGATCATACCCGCGCGTTGTCGCCGGTTGAGATGGGGCTGATCCAAGCTTAGGTTTCGTCCGTTTTGATCAGAATTCTGTAGCTGTATGGAGCAAGATCCAGCACAGCCTGTCCGTCCGCAGGAATGAGCTTCTCCCCATTCAAGGCATCCTGGAAGTGACCCTTAAGAGGAAGGGGCAGGGTGGCAGGCTGCTCCGAGGGATTCAGTGAAATGACGAAATGGGCATCCTCATCCACCCGTTCATAGACGAAAGCACGCTCCTGCGGATTAGCCGCCAGGATGCGGAACCGGCCGGTCTGCAAAGCCGGAAACGCCTTCCGCAGCCGGATCAGAGACTGATAGCTTTCGAAAAGCTCACGGTTCTGGCGCTCCTCCTCCCAGATCATACATTTGCGGCAATCCGGATCACCCTCACCCTCAAGGCCGATTTCATCGCCGTAGAAGATGCAGGGAGTGCCCGTAAAGGTGAACAGGAAGGCGGCGGCCAGCTTCAGCTTTCTCGGGTCCCCGCCCAGCTGTGTGAGAATCCGCGGAGTATCATGGCTGGCCAGCAGATTGAACAGCACCTCGTTGGCTTGCTGAGGGTAACGCATCAGAAGATTCCCGAGCTGCTCGCCAAAACGACCGGCGTCCATATCGCCGTTGTTGAGGTATTCTATCAAACGGCTGGCCAGCGGATAATTCATCACGGAATCGAATTGATCTCCGTTTAGCCAGCGCATGGAGTCGCTCCAGACCTCGCCAATAATAAATGCCTCCGGATTAATGTCTTTGACAAGTTTACGGAAGTCCCTCCAGAACGTGTGGTCAATTTCGTTGGCCACATCCAGTCTCCAGCCGTCAATCCCCACTTCCTTGAGCCAGTAGCCGGCGGTATCAAGCAGGTACTTCCGGGCCTCAGGGTTCACCGTATTCAGCTTAGGCATGTCCGCAAAAAAACCAAAGGCATCATAATTGGGCTTTCCGTCCGTAACCTTCACAGGGAAATTATGAATATGAAACCAGCCGGCATATTCCGAGTGTTCCCCATGCTCAATCACACTTTGGAATTGGGGGGATTGTGCGCTGATATGGTTAAATACGGCGTCAAGAACCACCCGGATCCCCTTGGCATGGGCGGTTGTCACCAGCTTCTTAAGCAGCTCCACATTACCGAAACCCGGATCAACCTTTCTGTAATCGGTAGTGTCATACTTATGATTACTTGGCGCTTCGAAGATAGGCGTCAGGTAAATAGCTGTAATTCCGAGCCGGGCCAAATAATCAAGATGATCTATAATCCCTTGCAGATCGCCTCCAAAAAAGCTTTCAGCTGTGGGCGTATCTCCCCATGCCGCCACATTCACCGGATCATTTCCGGGATCCCCATTGGCAAAACGGTCCGGCATGATCTGATAGAATACGGCTGACTTGGCCCAATCGGGGGCTTTGAACAGGTCGATCTCATGGATATAAGGTCTTTCATAGTAACCATCGGGTGGTGCTGGCAGTTCTGTAAAAAATCCGGTTTCCGTCATCCAGAGGGTTTCGTCTCCTGCCTGCATGCGAAAGGCGTAAGAGAAACGCTTGTTTTCCGGCTTCACAGCCGTTTCCCAATAATCAAAAACCTGGTCGGATGCTATTTTGTGCATCCTGTGCTCCTCATGATAATGCTCCCAATCATATTTGTCGCCCGTGAGAGCAAAGACCTGGTTGACATTCCCTTTCCCTGTCCGGACACGCAGATGGAAGGTATCCTTGTCATAGAGATACGCCCAGTTGCTGTGGGGAACATGATGGAGTGCTTCACGTTGAATAAGTGTACGGTTGCCTGCAGCTTGGAATGCTTGTTCTTTGGTATGCATAGAAGTCCCTCCCAAACTCTCGAATTAAGTATATTGTAGCCGGCCAGATCAAAAGTAAACTCCCGGTTCACACAAAAAGACCCAGTTCAGCGCTGAGCCGTTTGAACAAATTGGATTTCACTGGGCGGCTAAAGATCTTGTACCCCGTTATTCCGGGGAGCAAACAAATTATTACAAACGGAGGTTTCCCGTTGATATTACCGGTTAGAAAAGACAAAGCCCTTTCTGTTCCCGCCTGGAAACGAAAGGGCTGGTCCTGATTTAAGCGTTCACAGTCTCTTGTCTTTTGACTTGAAGCGGCGGAGGAATAAGCCAGCCTTTTTCTTTAAGCATATTCAGAATTTTCACGCCAAGGGCTGCTTTGGTCATGTGATACTTGCCGAATAAGGCGCCGACATCCTCACGGATGCTTTGTCCCATCGCCTGGCTGCAGGCCACCAATGAAGTGGCGACGTCCGCGGCAATTTTGGCGGCAATTTCAGGATCTGTAAATCTTGCCCCTACGGGAATATCTTCGAGCTTGGCCTGGGGTCTGTCGGGCAGCGCCGGAGCAGTGCCAATACCGTTGTCAGTCAATAATTTGTCGCATTCGCTTACTTCCAGTTCAGCCTGATCAATTAATGAGCTCAGGATTTTTTTCAGATCATGGTCACCCGCATGATTCAGAAAGGCACGATAAAAGGAAATAGCACCTTTTGCGACCATCGAAGCCTGCCAGACATTATAAATTTCTCCATAATGCATCGGTTCATCTTTTGCATTTCCGCCTAAAATCCCAGACATACACATGCTCCTTTTATCTTCAATTTTAGAAAGCCCGCGCCTTCAAAAGGGCGGCGCAGCCGTTTCTACTTGCTGCATAGTATGTCCTGGATGCAAAAAAATAATGTGAATGTCCTTAAGTTCCGAAAATGATATCCTGCTTGCCAAGCCGCGAATCGTTCCAGACAGCAGCCAGCGTATCCGGGAACTTGGTGGCTGCAGTGATGTAGTCGCCGATCAGCACAACCGGTGTGGGAGAGTTCCCATTCGGATTGGTGGAAACGTCGGATATCCGCCGGTTGGCGAAGGAGACGCCGGCATTGAAAGACTCGGCAGCAAAAACATCCAGAAGAAATCCGTCCACCCGGTTGGTGTAATAGATCACCCGTATGGTTCCGTTGGAGGGGGAGACGGTAATGGAAGGGGAGAAGTTCTGTGAGCCTGCCGGTGCTCCTGTGATGTTAACGGGTGTGGACCACAGCAACCCATCCGGAGAACGGGAAAAAAAGACATCTGCATAGCCCAGGCGGAAATCATTCCAGACCGCATACACAAACCCCCCGAACTGCCCGGCGGAAATGTCGGTTCCTAAGCTGAGGTTCGTCTGCACCCGGAACGCATAATTGGGCACAGGCAGGGGACTAGGCACGGGAACCGTGCTGGCGATGAACGTAGCTCCCCGGGTCACTGGAGGGTTGAAGGTGATTCCGCCATCCAGGGAAGCTCTGATAAATGCATACGTGGGAAGATTGGAACGAAGCTGAATATAACCGGCATACACCTCTCCCGCGAGTCCTACAGCCAGAGCAGCGCGGTTAAGCTGTCCTCTGGGATCGGATATTCGCAGCGGACGTTCCCAACTGAGCCCCTTGTCTAGAGAACGCTGGAAAAAGATGGCCGAATTCAAAGCCAGATCATAAAGTGGCGTATATCCTATATAAGCATTTCCAATGAACGGGCTGGAGGGCGAGCGGTCAACCGCGATAAAAGGCTCATCGTTGTGAACGTATAAGCCGTAGCCTTGCTGTGCAATGACCGGAGGATTGAACGTAAGCCCGTTGTCAAAAGAGGTATAGGTGGCAATTGTCCCGTCCCGGAATTCATTGAAAAAGTGAACCGCCACGATGAACGTGTTGGGAAACGTATAATCGATCGTTGGCGCTTCTGCACTCATATATCCTGGCGCTTGCGGCAGAACGGTATTTGACCAGGTCACTCCACCGTCGATTGAACGATAGAAGCCTGTTAATGCAGTTCCTGAACTGTCTTCAACGGCCACGACACACATAACATTCGGGTCCAGCGTACTTACCGCTATCGAGGGCTCGATATGATTCCCCGGCAAAGCGGCAGTAATGTTGACGTTAGCCAATGGATCACCTCATTTTAGGTAGAAATAATGGATAAGCGGTCAAAATATGTAAGTTCAGGCTGCAGAATCCGGTCCAGAATGTTCCCGCTTGCATCAAGCGCAAAGATGTTAATGATGGTGTTAACCGCGCTGTAGAAATTGACCTGGACCTCATAGTAATCGGCAAGAGTAACTGAATAGGTCTGGACAACAAGCTGCTGGGGATTGAGCTGGAAAAGGGTTTCTCCGACAGCAACACGTGTGAAGCTTGCTCCCCGGAAATGAAAAATCTGCAAGGTGAGGTTAATGGGGGAAACTATGGAATCGTTCAAGCAGGAGATCTGGATCCGGTCCAAATGGGTGGAGCCTGTTGGGGGATTGTACACCGCTCCCGTTGTAAAAGGCATGGCATGAACTCCTTCCGGCCTTGGTTGACGACGTTTAGTAAAACGTATGTGGAGCGATTTTGTCCTATGCCGGAATTCCAGAATATGTATGATTACAGAGGGAGGGCGAAGCTCCCTCTGCGGGGCTTAAAGAATGGACAGGCCAGTAAATACAATAGGTCCGATAATGTTGGGAAGATTTCCGCCCGATACAGAAGAGGCAGTTATGGAATAAGCATAGTAGCCGGAAGCAAGTCCTGAATCTACATAAGATAATTTGACTGCATCAAACGCATTGGCAGCGGTACTACTGGAACGGAAGCTGCTGATCGCCACCGCATTGCGCACGATCGTGAAGATCACATCGGGCGGGTTGCTGCCGGTATTCTGCAGGCCGATTGTAGCTCCCAGCAAGACTGATCCGCCAGTGGAGACATTTAATCCGAATTGCCCCAGAATCAGGCTGCTCGGCACAGCTAAAACGGATAAAGAGGTGGACTGGGAGAAGCTGGACGGGATGCTTTTACCAATATCAATAATCTGCGGCATGGCGGTCACACCAGAGAAAGGCCCGAGAACAACACGGGACCTACCAGATTTGCACTGTTCAGGACAGCTGAATTGACCTGAGAAACGGTAAGGGTATAGGCAAAATATCCTGCAGTCAAACCACTGTCCACAAAAGAGAAGCTGATCGGATCAAACTGATTGGCACTTAGCGCACTGGCCGTAATTGAAAAAATGGCCGTGCTTCCCCGTAAAATGGTGAACAGTAAATCCGGACTGCCCAGGGTGGTCTGGGTGCCGACTGAAGCATCAAGCCATACATTTCCGCCTGTCCCGGTTGTCAAACCGAATTGGGCGAGCGTATTGCTCGAAGGCGAAGCAACAATGGGAATCGAGATCGATTGGCTGAAGCTGGCGGCAACGCTTTTACTGAAATCGAGAATCTGGGCCACGGTACTCAGCTCCTTAACATATATTTGGTCAGTAATAAATTATGTGCTTTGACAGTTGGATGATTGGACGTAACAAGAAACATTGCAGACCTGATGTGAATTCTTGATGTGATCCGTGAAACCGGCTTTGTTTGACAAAAGGCAGGGCTTCGGGTATTTTGGTACTATAAAAACTATTTAAGTACCAATATGAATCGGAAGGAGCTTATATATGGATCATATTTCAATCACACACGGCAACCCCAAATCGGCGTCAGGAGGCAGACTCCTGGGGATGGCACTGGATTATATGGCCTATCCGGTGATCGGAACGGCAGATAAAGCATTAATTGAGAACACCCTGCAACAATTATGGGTTCTCGGAAAAAACCGTTTCAGCCATCAATATGCTTTTGAAGCAAGGTTGGATAACAGAACGATTGGAATTATCTCCTGCTACCCGGTATCTGTGATGGATAAGCTGGCTTGGCCCACCGCCCGGGAGCTAATCAAACTGCGTAAATGGAAGCTTATCAAGCATTCTCTGCTGCATTTGCAGGAGCTGTGGTCTATGGTAAGCTTGAAGGAGGGAAGAGCGGATGAATACCATATCGGGGCATTGGCTGCATTGCCGGAAAGCCGGGGATACGGGGCAGGTTCCAAATTAATTCAGCATGCAGAGGACAAAGCCAGATTAAACAACTACGGCAAATGCTCCCTGACCGTCAGGCAAGAGAACTTCCGGGCCATCAAGCTGTATGAGCGGCTGGGATACCGGATTACTGATTCCATAGAGAACAAACCGTATTATCTGTACCGTATGGTAAAACCCCTTCCGCGTATCCTTACCTGAGAATTCAGGTGTAGACGGTAAGATATAAGTTGAACTTGAAAAATTCATAAAAAGGGTAAAAGTGCGGAGGGGAAGTTTGGAACTGGAAGAGCGGCAGCGTCCGCCTTTGTCACCGGATTTCAACCGCCAAAGGCGATTCAATATAAGAAATCTGGGGACAACAGCGGCTGGAAGTCCAAACATTCCCCGCAGTGACGTCTATACCCCACAATGTAAAACTAAAGTTCAACTTATATAGATGAAGGGTGGACTGGCAAGAACATGGACGACCAGGTCTATTTGAAAATTTTGAAATGTTTTGGAGCCAAAGGCACGCGGTTTACCACGGAGGACCTGGCGAGAGAACTGGGCACGAGTAAACGCACCGTGTATACCTACTTTTCGAGTAAAGATGAAATGATAGAGAAAACGATTGATTTCGTCTTTTCGCAGATTATCCAATCGGATACAGAAATTCTGGAAAATGCAGCGCTCCCTATTCAGGAGAAAATGAGGCTTTATTTTCAGAATATTCCCGACGCCTATTCGATAGGCACGATTATCCGGCACATGGATGACTTTCAGCGGTATTATCCCCGGCTCTACGAGAAGGTGAATCATCACCTGGATATGATTTGGGACGGTGCTATTGAACTGGTGGAGGAAGGGATGAACCGTGGCGAGCTGCACAAGGTGGACACCGTCATTCTCAAGCTTATGCTGAATGAGACACTGAAAAAGCTGCTGGACTATGAGTTTATTGCGGGCCATCAGGTCAGCTTCGAATCCGGCATCAAGGCTATGAGTGATATTATTTTATATGGCCTGATCAAGGCAGAATCTTTGTAATAATTAAATGAAGCAACCCTCATAATCCATTGACCATCAGGCAGGCAGCCTTGGGCAGCCAGGCTGGAGCGATCGGAGCTGCTGCGGCTGTAAGACACAAGCTGGCTGCAGGGAATGCAGCCGGATGATTATTCATTGTAATCGCTCAGTGTGCTGCAAATGGCCTGCCCGCATTGCCTGCATTGCCTGCATGGCTGCTGAAGATCCATGCCGCCATGGCCGCACTATTGATGGACTATACGCTGCATATCTGCATAGCCGGACTGTTGGGACATGTTCACCGGAAGGATCCGGTAGGCATGCCCTTTTTTATTGTATAGGTAATTATGTGTTTTTTCAGTTGAGGATAAGTGTAAGGGGATAAGGGTCTTTTCGTTGGTTGGTCTAGACTATACAATGTGAAAAATGGAGAATCATGAAACCAGATGATAAATAACAGGGAGGCCTTCAACAGAGTTCACCCAATCAGTCGAAAGTTGATAACCTTGTGGAGTCTTTTTCTAAATAGTGCTTGCAACGAAGCAGGTAAGCAGTGGCTAGTTGGAAAAAGGGAGCTTATTTCTCCCCAAAATCAGCAATTGTGAGATTGAAGTGGAAAAAGGGAACTTAATTAGGCCGTTTTACCTCATCAGGGGTGAAATGAGCAAGATTAGTTATCTTTTTTCCACTTGGGATGGCTGAAGGATTCATATAGGCTTCTCCAGGCAACGCTAAACTGAAATCCACAACGGCGGAACACAACGGAAGAAATCTAAATTATTCTGAGAAAATGGCGTTGACCTTAGGCCAGACCTAAGGTGTATCTTAAAGATGCATCCCGGGGAAGGAGTGAGGAGACGTGAGAAATGAGATTACCATCAGTGAGCTGGCTAAGCTTATGGATGTGTCGGTGCACCAGATCCGCTATTTCGAGGAAAAGGGTTTGCTTCAGCCTGCTTATATTGGCGACAACCAGTACCGGATGTACAGTATGCATGAGATCTATCAGCTGGCCCATATCTTGCTGCTGCGGAAGCTGGGGCTGCCGGTTCAGGCAGTCAAAGAATGCATGACGGGCTTTGGCCCGGACCAGGTCCGGCAAATGCTTCAGACCTCTTTGGAGAATACGCATGCGGAGATTCTGCGGCTCCAGCAGCTTCAGCTGTTCATAGGCAAGGTGCTTCAGGAGCACCGGGACTTCGGTCAAGAGATGGAGGCTTACCGGGTCAAGCGGCGGGAGGCTGTGAATTTGCGGCGCTGGTTCGGGCTCAGCTCACAGAATGTACTGGAGGCCAGACAGCTTGCCGGTCAAGCGGGTCCCGGTCTCAACCTGTTCGAAGCAGATATTCATTATGTGTTCGAGGGGGAAGGTCCTGCTGTCCTCTGCACGGAAGCCACGGAGGAAGCCAGTCTGCTGCTGCCAGCAGGAGATTATCTGTCCTCCCAGTTTCCCGCAGCCCATGAAGATGAACTGAAGCGGCGGATGGAGCAATTCAGTTCGTATGCAGCAGATAAAACCCTTCATATGACAGGACCTCTTGTACTCATTGAGAAATCATACCTTTCCCTGTTCAGCCAGGACAGGCTTCATTATGAGCTGCTGCAGCGGATCGAAACCGTATGAAGCAAGCACACGTCATCATTGCACCAATGCAGGCGGAGTACAACCGGCAGGTTAGCCATTTGCTTGTGGAAGCGTTCTATAGCAAGTTTTATCCATTGACAAGGCTTGAGCCGGGCGGGCTGGCAGCTTTGTTTGAACAGCTGCTGGATGCTTTTCCGGAAGAACCGGCGAGCCAAAGGCTGGTGGCGCTTCGGGAAGGGGAAGTCATCGGTACACTATGCCTCAAACGGAAAGCTGGAGCTGGCCTTTTGGCAGGGGAGGACCATAAACCAGTCATCACCCGGGATGAAAGACGGAAGATGTTCAAGCTGTTGACAGCCTTGCACTTTTTGGACCATAAGCCGCAGGAGGGAGAATGTTATATCGCGGATTTGTCCGTGCATCCGGCGGCCCGCGGGAAGGGGGTAGGCAAGCAGCTGCTGCATTGGGTACAGCATTATGCCAGCAGTGATCCACACCTGAACGTGCTGAGCCTGCATGTCTCCGGGCATAATCCAGGCGCAAAGCGCCTGTATGAACAAATCTCCTTCCGCACACAGGCGGAAGAGCGCAGTTTGGTGAGGTTTCTTCTTTTTCATGAATGGAGATGGGAGTATATGGTCCTGCCACTGCAGCAAGCAAATCGGGTATCTAAACAAGAGGAGCTTTTATGAAAAGAAAAATAAAACTCACGCTTATCGTTTTAATGCTCATCTGTGCAGGTGCGGTGCTCTATGTATTGGAGCAGAACACTTTTGATATGGAGGAGCGGTCCATTGAAATTCCCTCTCCGCAGGGCAAATTAACCGGCACGCTTGTCCTGCCCAAGGAGGTGTCCGGCAAGCTGGGGCTTGTGCTGTTCATTCACGGTGATGGAGCGGTTAATGCTTCCCATGATGACGGCTATAAGCCGCTATGGGAGATGCTTGCTAAGCAAGGTTATGCTTCGCTGTCGCTGAACAAGAGAGGTATTGGCGGCTCCGCAGGGAATTGGCTCGACCAGAGCATCGATGACCGGGTAGACGAAGCGCGCCAGGCGCTGGCCTGGGCCAGAACACAGCCGATGATTGATCCTTCGCGGATTGGGGTGTGGGGAGCCAGCCAGGCCGGATGGGTAATTCCGAAGCTTGCGGGGAAGGAGCCGCTTGCCTTCAGTATTCTGGTATCTCCGGCGATCAACTGGCTGACCCAGGGCGAGTATAATACACGCAGGCAGATGGCAAAGGAAGGATACTCCGGGGATGAAATTTCCGCACAGGCAGCGTATGAACAGCAAGTAAAGGAGCTTTTGAAAAGGGGCGCAACGTATGAGGAATATGCACAAGCCGCACATAAGGGGGATGTCATGTCCCGGGAACGCTGGACTTTTGTGAGCAAGAACTTCCGGGCCGACGCGACCGCCGGTCTGCACCGCTTCAAAACTCCTGTGCTCCTGCTGCTGGGCGATGAGGATGTGAATGTAGACTGGAAGGAAACGGAACAGGTATACCGCCACAATGTGAGTCCATCCTTGCTCACGGTTAAGGTCTTCCCGGATACCGAGCATTCCATGCTGTCCACCCGAACCGCCGGTTCCAAGCTGCGTGCCGTGCTTATCAGCCTGTTCGCACCAAGACAAATCACGGTCAACGGGTATATGGAGCAAATTGAACAGTTTCTGCAGAAAGTGAGCTTGCCGGGAAGCAGAACTCCCGGAGCATAGGAATATAGCTGCTGGCTGTTATTTTCTCCGGCCTAGCTTCTCTTTGTCCAAGATATGTAACTTGGTATTGAATATACATACTATTACATATTGTTAATCCATAGAGAGGGGCGGGATCCCGATGAAAAAGCAGGCTTCACCTGTCAAAAAAAGAGCTCTGTCCTCCAGGACTGAACGGAAACGGACAGCCACACCATCAGCTAAAGCCCAGATTATCCGTTTTGCGGTGATCGGGGACAGTCATGTGGGATATGGGAACAGCTCCAGCATATTTAAGAATCTTCTGCCCAAAGCGGTTGCTGGCGTGAAGCCGAGGTTTGTGATATTCGGAGGCGACAACACGCAGGCAGGTGCGGATCACGGAAATCATGCGGATGCTTTTTACAAAGACTTCAAGGATACTGTGACGGGCACGCTGGGCAATATTCCTTACAAAGCTTCGATAGGCAATTGGGAGGCAAGTACCGCGAATCTGTTCACCAAATATCTGGGGGCTGTTTCGGGAAAGATGAATTTTCCGGGGACACAGGGCAGGGTGAAGTATGTGTGGCTGGATTGTGCGCTTGGACGGTTCACCCCGGCCAGTATAAATCTGCTTACGAATTTGGATGACCAGCATGATTATATTATTGATTTTCATTGGCCTTTGAAGGTGAGCGGAATTACCGTTGACTCCAGTCATGTGTTAAGCGGAGCTGAGACGAGCAGATTTTTTGCTTCGATTCCTGCCAAGGCCAGAGACAAGGTGCTGGCGATATTTACCCATCATGGGCATTTATTTTACCGCAAGCTTAACAATATCTACCCGGGATTTACCAAGACAAAGTTTTTCGTCTGCGGATGCTCGGGAGATTATAAATGCAAGCCGAACGGGGACCGGGGCTACTATGATGTTGCCTTGACGATTAACGGGAATCAAGCCAGTATTGAAGCGTTTCGGGTGCAGGTTGTTACAGGATGAACCTGCCGCTGTTCAACAAAATCAATAAACGCTTTGACCGCTGCCGGAAGGTAGCGGTCTTTTCGCCATTTGAGTCCGATTTCCCATACCCAGCCTTCCTCGGCAATCGGAATCCAGGCGAGCCCCTCCAGCATTAGCCCGGGCGTTTGCGGAAGGACAGATACGCCGAGTCCTGCTTTGATGAAGCCGGCTACTGTAACCAGATCCTCCGCATCGTAGGTGGAAGCGAGCTGAAATCCGGTATTGTCGAAGCGGGCGGTGATGGTGGCTTTGAGGCCGCAGTTTTTTTTGAGACCGACAAAAGGTTCGCCGGACAGCTTGGTAAGACTAAGTGAAGTCTGCCGGGCAAAGGGGTGACGGGCGGGAACAACGATGTACAGCGGCACTTTCAGCATGGTCAGCCATTCGTGCTTCATCACGGTGGATTCCCTGGAAGTAATCATCAGGTCCGATCTCCCCATCCCGAAATGCTCATCCAGATCCCCTAGATTGCCCTGAAACAATTCAAAACGGACCTTAGGGTGCTCCTGCATGTACTCCTGGACTAGGTTAGGTACCAGATCAACTCCGAGAATATTCAGATAGGATATGGAGATTACGCCGGTATCCGGATCGGACCACTCTCTGATCTCCTGCATTCCGTCCTCAATGCTGCGCAGAGCCTCTTCTACCCGCTTGGCGAACTGCACCCCGTAACGGTTAAGCCGGATATTTCGTCCGCCCCGGTCAAACAGCGGCAGCCCCAATTCATCCTCCAGCTTGGAAATGGCATGGCTTAAGGCGGGCTGGGTCAGGTTAAGGGCCTTAGCGGCCTTGGTCATATGCTGAAGCTTGGCGACGGTAATGAAGTATTCCAATTGTGTGAGTTCCAGGAGAAGCCCCTCCATTTTATATGAATTATAGTAATCAATCAGATGAATAAGATAAATTATACTTATATAAAAAGGCGATGTAAACTAACGTTGTGCCTGACAAGCAGACACGGCGATACAGCAACTTACTGTATATGAAATGGAGGGGAGCAATGAGCGCCTATGTTATTTTTATCCGTGAGCACAGCTATGATCCGGAAGAGCTCAGAATCTATTCACAAAAAGCGCCCGGCGGTCTGGCAGGCCATCCCGTAACCCCGCTTGCGGTGTATGGAACCCATGAAGTGATCGAGGGCCCTGCTATTGAAGGAGCGGCCATTCTTGAGTTCCCCAGCTTTGAAGAGGCTAAGGTCTGGTATTACAGTCCCGCGTACCAGGATGCGGTACAGCATCGGCTCCGGGGCGGAACCTACCGCGGGATCATTATTGAGGGCGTGCCCGCAGCAGCATCACAATCCTAAGGAGGAAGCAGAAATGGCAGCAGCGTATAAAGATCCATCACATGAATTTGAAGGGAAAAGAGTACTGGTGACCGGAGGCACCCGGGGCATGGGGGAAGCCATCGCCAAAAGACTGGCAGGCAGCGGAGCAACCGTACTGACGACGGCCCGCACGATGCCTGCTGAGCTTCAGGAGCCGGGGTTGTTCGTGCAGGCGGATATTGCCACTCCTGAAGGAGTGGAGAAGGTTGTTCACGGGGTAAAAGAAGTGCTCGGCGGCATTGATATTCTGGTGAACAATGTGGGAGGCTCCAGTACACCTCCGGGCGGGGCGCTTGTCCTGACCGATGAAGACTGGCTTCAGGCCTTGAACTGGAATCTGCTCGCCGCTGTCCGGCTGGACCGCGGGCTGCTGCCGATGATGCTGGAGCAGGGCTCCGGTGCCGTCGTCCATATTTCCTCTATTCAGAGACGTCTGCCGCTGTATGAAACTACGCTGGCCTATGCCGCAGCCAAAGCGGCTCTGTCCAACTACAGCAAAGGTTTGTCCAATGAATTTTCGCCGCGCGGCATCCGCATTAATACTGTGGCTCCGGGTTTTATCCAGACCAAGGCGGCGGATGCGATGATTGACCGGATCGCCCAGGCGGCAGGAAGCCGGGAAGCTGCCCTGCAGCAGCTGATGGATTCACTTGGCGGCATCCCCCTTGGCCGTCCCGGCCTGCCGGAGGAGGTTGGGGAGCTGGTGGCATTCCTGGTGTCTGACCGGGCGGCGTCGATTACAGGCAGTGAATATGTGATTGACGGCGGGACGATTCCGACGGTGTAACCGGAGAAATGGAGGTATGCAGCAAATAGAACATTATAGTAACCGCAGCAGAAGAGTATGGAGTATTTGCTGCAAACCAGCCGGTGACGGCTGGTTTTGTTGTATATGCCGAAATTTATATACTTATGTAAAAAATGATCCTTCTATTTTTGGCAGAAACGGTACCTGAAGGCGATACTCTGTATCGCTGCTTCGGAAGCAGAGGCTCCCTTAAAAGGACGGCGAAGCCGTTTCTGCTTGTGTGTACAGGCAATATTGAGCCTACCGTCGTTGGGGGTGTGTGCTCAAGTGGAATTAGTGAACCTAAATGTGCTCAAAAATCATTACCCGGAAGTTTTAGTTGGAAAAAGGATACTTAATTTAAGTGAAATCACCTGTAAAGGGGTAAACCGGCCGGATTAGGTGTACTTTTTCCCACAAGTTATTGTTGGAGAAGGAGAGGTGGGGATTTAAGTTCACTTTTTCCACTATAGCCGGCTTCCGCAGCCTGCCCAAGGCGGCCTGGGCCGGAATTACTTGGAGAGCTATTCATTTTTGTGAGACTTCAGCCGATGAAATATTTGGGATTTATTGGATCGGGGAACATACAAATACTGCTGCTTCCGGCGGCGTGTTTTTTGATACAGTTATTCTTATGAAAAGGATAGTTATTGAGAGGCGGAGAGGAATGCAGGAATATGAGAAATCGATCAGCAAACATTATTCTAAGTTTTGTGCTTGTTACTTTAACTGTCCTTAGTTATATGACCGGCCGCAGTGTTATCAAAAAGTTTGATGGGCAGTTATTCAGTCATTCCAGTGTGCCTTTAGAAACTTCTGCTTTATTTCTTGTTTTGTTAATCGGCATTGGAATTACACTGGGGTTCATGATTCATGATTCCAGCAAGATCAGCGAGATCATTATCCTGTGGCCCTGGGTGCATCTCATAGTACTGATTGTGTCATTAGTTATAGGGGGAACCGTATGGGATTATGCCATGGTTCCGGCCTTCTACTCCCTTGTAATATTGCCTATTAATTTAATAGGTGAAGGAATCTCCGTTGGTTTTCTAATCACCCGATTATTCTCCCGGGAAAATTCGAGATCCAAGGTTATTGCTATGATCTTCATTAATCTGTTAATCATCTGTCTTGTTCTTCAGGAAATGTCCAAAGAATCTCACAGTGATTTCTTTATGTAGCCCTTCCCCTACATTCCCCTACCTCGCAGGAACAGCCCCCGGCTGCCCGCCATACAAGCATTCTCGCCTCATACCGCTGGCTGCGCTAAGTACAGCATACTTCAGCTCTTCCCTGGCAACAGGCTTGAGCAGAGTGTCCATTCCCCCTTTGCAGAAGGCATCCAGGATAAATTCATAGCTGCTGGTGACAATGATTGTGCCATGAGTCTGGCTTGCATTCACCCGTTCCATCGCATTCGCTTCATTCAGCAGCAGCTTGGCATCCGTCACGATGATATCCGGGTTATGGCGTTCGATCAGCCGGATGGCTCCTGAATCACAGGCCGCTTCCAGAATCGCTTCATATGCAAAAGGCAGCGTCTCCAGCAGAAGCTTCAATTCACTGCGCATTTGGGGTTTGTCGTCAACAAGTATGATTTTCATCGCAAATTCCTCCTGTTATGTGATACTGGTTGAGCGGGTTGCCTCTTCTGCCGCCGAACGCCGGGGGAGTGCAAGCAAGGCCAGAGAGACCATTCCCAGCAGCAGGCATACCCAATAGGCGTTTCTGTACCCGAACCACTGCGCAGCCGCTCCTCCGGCCAGACTTCCAAACAGCCTTCCGATGGTAGTGGAGTTGGTATACAGCGTTGAAGCATATCCAGGCAGATCCGGGAGCAAATCCTGAATATAGCTGATGCCAATGGCGGAAATAACCGCAACAAAGAAGGCGAGCAGCACCTGTCCGGCGAGGATTTGCCACAATGAAGCTGAGAACAGCACGACCATGTAGTAAGCCGCACCCAGCGCAATCCCCCAGACCATGAGCAGGCGGGCGGAATACTTGGCGGACAGCAGGCCCAGCACAAGCATCAGCGGGATCTCAAGCAGTGCACAAATACTCGATACCGATGCGACATTCTGCGTGTTCCCGCCGAGGGTGTCCGTGATAAACAGGGAAATGTTCAAGTTGTTGATCCAATGCCCGGAATACAGCAGTGTCAATACCAGAAAGGGAACCAGAACCCGGGGGTTCTGAAGGAGCTTGACCGGCTGTTGCGGCTTGCTGCCCGCGGTTTGCGGCGGAGCGGCAGGGGCTTTTACAAAGATAATAACCAGCAGGGCGTTCATAAGAAAAATCAGCACAGTACTCATGAAGATTCCCGGGAATCCGAAATAATGGATCAGAACCGAGCCGGCCAGCGGACCGGCAATGAAACCGAGTGAAAACATGGACCGAAGCGTAGAATTGGCAAAAGCGTGATCTGCGGACTTGCTGGCATTGACAGCCTCCCGCGCACTGGCGAACAGCTGTGGCATGGCCGGTGCGCCAAGAGCTGTGAATACGGCCATATACAGCAGCAGCCCATAGAACTCATGAATCAAGAGGTAGCCGGCAAAAGCAAGCGCGTTGAAAAACATGGCGGTGACCATCAGCTTTTTACGGTTCAGCCCGCTGTCGGAACGTTTGGCAATCCACATGCTGAGCCATACGCCGCTTATGATGGTTATTGCTGTAAAAACACCAAAGGTGCCTGCGGATACGCCAAGCTTAGTTGTGAAATAAACAGCCAAAAAAGGTGAGCTAATGGATATCGCCATCCCCTGCAGCATCATACAGATCAAAAAGACGGGATAGCTGGGAATTCGGAAAAGATTGCGGGTGCGGGTCAACATATTTACGGGAACGTCTCCTTCAGAATCAGCTTGCGGCTTTATCTTTCATTTGGTTATAGTATAGTTAATTGTTGATGATTAAAGAATGTTTTATCTGCTTGAAAACCTCTACTATTTGGCTGGGACGGTGAGACCATGGATCTGAGGCTGCATGCCTGCGCGTACTCATTTCATACGCTGCCCTTTAAAACATCCTTTACGCCGCCGCCTTTTTTTCTGTTCCGGCTCCAGGTGCTGGGCAGCTGCAGAGCGCTGGTGCACGGGAAAATGAAAGTCATTGAACCCGGAGATCTGCTGATCTATCCCCCTGGCGAGCTTTATCATTTAGAGGTTGAGGCCATGGACGGAAAGATTGAAAGCGGGGATTATTATCTGCTCTGCGAAGGCTCGTGGATCGAACAGTGGTGGAAGGCCCGCCCCCGTACGATCCGGCAGCGGATCCACCTGGATGCCGGAATGCTATCCTTATGGCAGCAGCTCAGCATCGAGCAGCACCGGATTGTGCAGGGCAATCCCGAGCTGATCCGGCATCTGCTGTGCGCCTTGTGCCTGTCGCTGGACCGGCTTTCGGAGGAATCGGATTCCCGGCAGGACCCGCAGGTGCGTTCCAATGAATTGGTGCTGCTGATGCAGCGGTACATTAACGAGCATGCCCTGCGCCCGCTGCGGGTGGAGGAGGTTGCCGCGGCTGCCGGGCTGAGTGTCTCCCGTGCGGTGCATCTTTTTAAAAAACTGACGGGCTACACGATCATTCACTATACCCAGGAGATCAGATTGTCCAATGCCCTGGAGCGGATCCGCTATACCGACCTGGGGCTGGAAAATATCGCCGGAAGCTGCGGTTTCGGCACCTACTCCTATTTTCACAAGGTGTTCAAGGCCAGATACGGCCTCTCCCCCAAGGAGGTGCGGGACCGCCCGCCCGACTCTATTCTGGAAGGCACCTATGTCATCACCAGCGGGGATCAGAACCTCTCCGGCCTCTCGCCGGATGCGCGGAAGTTTTTGTCGACTTGAGAGTTGCCAAGGAATGAAAGAGGGCGATTATGATTTTTATTACTTTGAGAGACATAAGGGATACCTGCGGAGATACTTTTTATAAGCGCGGCAAGAACTATTATGAAGCCGGCCGTGTCCGTAATCTGGTGTACGATGAAATGGAGAACTGCTATACCGCTGAGGTAAAGGGAAGCAAGTCATATGAGGTGAGGATTGAGTTTGATGAAGAAGCATTTATAGTCGATTCTGACTGCACCTGCCCTGCCTTTGAGGACTACGGCTCCTGCAAACATGTGGCGGCAACGCTTGTTGCCATTTCCAGACTTGGGCAGAAGGATATAGTTAAGGATCAGCCTCGGCACCCGGTACAATCGAATCCCATTGATATTGACCTAATACTTGATTCTATCTTGAAGAAACAACCTGCTCAGCTCCAGAGGTTAAGGTTCTGGTAGCCGCCGGGCAGAAGGAGGAGCGGAGCGAATTGCAGCTTTCATACGTTGATACTCGATGAGGCCCAGGCGGTCAAAAATGCCGCTTCCCAGACAGCACAGGCAGTAAAATCCATTAAAGCCGCAAGAAAATTTGCTCTGACAGGAACACCTATCGAGAATTCTATTGATGAGCTGGAATCTATTATCGGCACGGTGTCCCCGCTCCTCTTCTCCGGCCGGCAATCGTTCAGGCAGCTCCCGGCAGACCGCATTTCGAGTATCGTTGCACCGTTTATTTTGCGCAGGCTGAAAAAGGATGTGCTGGAGGAATTGCCGGACCGTATCGAGACGCTTCAGCGCTCAGAGCTGGAGCAGAAACAGCTCTATCTGGCCTATTTGTCCAAGCTTCGTGAAGATACAGCGCAGGATTTGCAGGCCGAAGGATTTCAAAAAAGCCGGATGAAAATATTGGCGGGCATCACCCGCTTGCGGCAGCTTTGCTGCCATCCTACTCTTTTTGTAGAGAACTATACGGGAGGCTCCGGTAAGCTTGACCAATTGCTGGAATTGATAGAGGAGTGTCGTGCTTCCGGTAAAAGAATGCTCGTGTTCTCCCAATTTTCAAGCATGCTGCAATTGATACATGAAAGTCTTGCCGCTTCCGGGGTTACTCCATTTTATCTGGATGGATCCACGCCAGCCGGGGAGCGTGTCGAGCTATGCCGCCGTTTTAATGAAGGAGAAGGGGAGATTTTCCTGATTTCACTCAAAGCAGGGGGAACCGGACTGAATCTGACGGGGGCGGATACGGTTATTTTATATGATCTGTGGTGGAATCCTGCGGTGGAGGAACAAGCGGTTGGGCGTGCCCACCGGATGGGCCAGCGCAATGTGGTACAGGTGATCCGTATGATAACGGAAGGGACGATTGAAGAGAAGATTCTGGAATTGCAGCAGCGCAAAAAGAATCTGATCGAAGAAATCATTGAATCAGGCGAGAACAAGGCCTCCCGATTGTCTGAAGAGGATATCCGTGAGCTGCTCAAAATGTAGAGAGAAAAGCGCAAATATGAAGCGTTGAGGCGCGAACAGTATGCGGCAAACAGCAAACAGTAAGCGCAAAGCACAAATAGTAAGCGGCGAAGCACAAACAGTAAGCGGCGAACCACAAACAGTAAGCAGCGGACCACAAACAGTAAGCAGCGAACCACAAAGTAAGCGGCAAACAGCACACCGGAAGCCGCAAAGCACAATAGTAAGTGGCATATGGCTGCTGTGTACATGGCAACGGGGCGGATCAATTGCTGTTGCAGGATCAAGTTCAGACGGATCAAAGTTTGTTCACACGGCATGTTCATTGACATAGGCTGCAAGTATTCACTATACTGATTTTAAATAAGGACGAAGCACGTCCCGTACTCATGAATTCATGGGTGCGGGACTTTTTTGCGTTCACGGGAAGGAGATTGCATGTTATGGGATTTCAAGAAGAATACAGTATTTGGCTCAAGGGCCACACGGACCGCAGAAAGGGGGAAAGAAGAGATCGCTTGGAGCGTGGGCATGGACACGGAGAGCGCATGTTTTTAGAGAAGGTATGGTGGCCTTTGATGGGATCGCTACAAAACCTTCACCCCGAATATGAGGTCGCAGATTGGCGAGGGAGACCTTATTTTGTGGATTTTGTCTGGAAGCCGGGGCAGGTAAAGTTTGCGTTCGAAGTAAAGGGCTACGGCCCGCATGTGCAGAACATGGACCGTACGCGGTACCGGCAGGAGCTTAACCGGGAAACATTTCTGCAAATTGCCGGATATCGGGTAGTTTCAATTCCCTATGACGATCTCGATGGTAGTCCGCAGCTTACAATTTCGCTCATTAGGTCCCTAGTGGCTCCTTTTATAAGCGGGATCAATGTTGTGGGGCAATTTACTCGTTTGGAGCGGGAGATGATCCGGCTTGCTGTCTCCAGGGATGGAATGATCCGTCCGGTTGACCTGGGCAAGGAGCTTGGGATTAACCTGCGGACGGTTCGAAATACGCTGCAGGCTCTTTGTGCGAAGGGGAGACTCAGACCTGTGTCTACTAAAAGCGGCAGTAGAGTTTATCGTTATGAGGTGATTTATTCTTTCTCCGACGATCAGCTATGGTAATTGAGGCTTCGGCAGCCGGAGGTGGGGTGAACAACGGCAAAAGTGCCGTTGTTGAAGCGCCCGCGGCCGGGTAGCCCGGAAACAACGGCAAAA
>NZ_FNGM01000015.1:122415-143609 GCF_900102965.1 Paenibacillus jilunlii
GCGCCCGCGGCCGGGTAGCCCGGAAACAACGGCAAAAGTGCCGTTGTTGAAGCGCCCGCGGCCGGGTAGCCCCGCCTACCTTGGATTCTGGCCCGGGCGCAGCTCCCCGCCCGAATCTCTAATTTTGAACTGATTTTTCTGTCAATTGTTCAGGTGTTGCTCCCGGCGGGAATCTTTTATGATAGGAATGATAGATGAAACCGTTATCATAAAGATCAAAAGGAGTGTCTGCTCAATGGAAACCGGAACCTTTCCCTTTCAACAAATTGAATTGCAGCTGAATGAACGTGTGCAGGACCTGCTCTCCAGATTAACGCTGGATGAGAAGGTAAGCCTGATGCCCCAATATCAAGCAGCCGTCGAACGTTTAGGAGTAGGCGGTTATAAGCACGGCACCGAAGGGGCGCACGGGATTTCCTGGCTGGGCGCAGCCACCTCCTTTCCGCAGCCGGGCGGATTGGCCTGCACCTGGAACCCGGAGCTGCTGCAAAAGATCGGTGAGGCGATCGGGGATGAAGCCAGAGCGTTTTACCGCAAAAATCCGACGTTAAATGGCCTGACCCTTTGGGCGCCTACAGTAGATATGGAGCGCGACCCGCGCTGGGGCAGAACGGAAGAGGCTTATGGCGAGGACCCCACACTGACGGGCCGTCTCAGCACTTCACTGGTGAAGGGCATTCAAGGCGACCATCCCAAATATTTGAAAGCGGCAGCAACGCTTAAGCATTTCCTCGGCAACAACAATGAGATTGACCGCGGCGTGGCTTCCTCCAGCATTGATCCGCGCAATATGCGCGAGTATTATCTGGAAGCCTTCAAGCCAGCCTTCAAGGAAGGCGGCGCGCAGTCGATGATGACAGCGTACAACTCGGTGAATGGCGTGCCGGTGATTTTGCATCCTGCGGTCATGGAGATTGTGAAGGGCGAATGGGAAATGGACGGTTTTATTGTAAGCGATGCCGGAGATTTGTTCGGGATTGTAAAAGACCACAAATATTACGAATCGTTCGCCCGGTCTATGGCGGAATCTATCAAAAACGGCATCGACAGTGTGACTGAAGAAACCGAGGAGACGATCAAGGTTATTCATCAGGCGCTTAACGAAGGTCTGCTAACCGAGGAGGACCTGGACCGCGCGCTTTTCAATACGTTCCGGGTCCGCTTCCGGCTGGGCGAGTTCGATCCTGAAGAAGGCAATCCGTACGCAGCGATAGACGATTCCGTCATTCTCAGCCCGGAACACAGCAAGCTGTCACTGGAAGCCGCGAAGCAGTCCATCGTCCTGCTGAAGAATGACAATGCGGCCCTTCCGCTCAGTACCAAAGCGTTATCCAAAGTCGCGGTCATTGGGCCGCTGGGGGATGAAGCCTTCAGAGACTGGTACTCCGGCACTTTAGCTTATGGCGTGACTCCGCTGCAGGGGGTGACCAAGAAGCTGGCCGGGAAGCAGGTGGTTTTTGCGAGCGGGGACGACCATATTATTCTGACTTCGGCGGCCAGCGGCAAGGCCGTGGGAATGACCGGGGAAGAAGGAAGGCTGGCGGTGCTGCATGATGTGCCTGAGCGCGGAGAATTGCTTCGCCATACGGCCTGGGGCTGGAATGCTCATACGCTGGAAGCGACCAGCCGGGGGCAGTATGTTACACTGAGCGATGCCGGTACCCTGACAGCTTCCGCAGATGAAATCTATGGCTGGTACGTGAAGGAATCACTGAATCTGGTACCGGAAGACGGGGGAGCTGTCAGCCTGCGCACCTGGAATGACAAGCTGATCTCTGTAAGCGCAGAGGATGGAGCTCTACAGGTTGGCGACCAGGATGCCGGAAGTGAAGCGCACACTTTTCACAGGAACGTTATTGTAAATGGTGTGGAAGCGGCAGTCCAAGCGGCCAAAGCCGCAGAGGTCGCTGTCGTCTTCATCGGCAACCATCCGCTGCTCAACGGCAAGGAAGAAATCGACAGACCGGATATTGTGCTCCCGGAGGAGCAGGAACGTCTGGTCAAGGCAGTGTACGAAGCCAATCCCAACACTGTAGTAGTTATAGTGGGCAGCTACCCGATTTCCTCCACATGGATCGATGACAATATTCCGGCGGTGCTGTATACCTCCCACAGTGGGCAGGAGCTCGGCAACGCGGTAGCGGATGTTCTGTTCGGGGACTACAGTCCGTCAGGCAAGCTCAATATGACCTGGTACCGTTCCGTAGATCAGCTGCCAGACCTCATGGATTACGATATCATCAAAGGCAAAAGAACCTACATGTACTTTGACGGCGAGCCGCTGTATCCGTTCGGCCATGGCCTGACCTATGCGCAGGTGGCTTACCGCAATTTGTTGCTGGCGGAGCATGAGCTGCAGCCGGATGGAATGATTAACCTTTTAGTGGAAGTTGAAAATACCAGCGCGGTGGACAGTGACGAAGTGGTTCAGCTCTACATCCATGCCTTGTCCTCCCGGGTGAAGCGTCCGCTGAAGCAGCTCAAGGGTTTCGAAAAAATTCATCTTACCGCCGGACAAACGCAGACTGTTGCCTTCACTTTGCCGGTGGCCGAGCTGGCTTTCTGGGATGTGACGCGGGAGCAATATTGTGTGGAAACCGGTGATTACGAGGTCATGATTGGCCGTTCCTCGGGCGATATTCAACTGACCGGACGCGTGTATGTGCAGGGCGATACTGTTCCGCCACGTAATTTGTATGCTACAGTCAAAGCCGAGAACTACGATGACTATGAAAAAGTATACCTGGATGAGTGCAAAGCGGGCGGCGCATCCATTCACCCGGCAGCGGACGGAGCCTGGATCGCTTTTAAAGATGTGGATTTCGCACAGGGTGCAGTGGAGTTCCATGGGCTTGTAGCCTCGGCCACAGGCGGCAGCGTGGAGATCCGGACCGGAGGTCCGGCTGGGAAATTGGCAGGTACGCTGGAGATTCCGGCAGGCGGTGCAATCCAGGAGTGGAAAAGCCTGTCCGTTCTTGTCGGCATTGAAGCCGGAAATACGGATATTTATCTGATTTTTGGCGGCGAGGTTCTGCTGAGCCGTTTCCATTTCAGCGCATAGAATGGAATACAGAATGGCCCTGTATGTTCTGATAATTCAGAAGGTGCGGGGCTTTTTGCATGTGCTGGAGGTCATTGTCTGTACATTATTTAACTGTATAAATGGGAACTTATGTTCTATAATGAAGCGGCCATAAAGCTCAGAGGAGGATGAGAAATGAAGGGAATCATTGATTTTTTATTGGAGGCCAAAAAAGAAACTTATGCGGGTAAAGGCCCGGAAACGCCGCCGTCCCGCCCGCAGTCGCATGATTTGGATTTTCAAAAAGGAAATCTAAAGTACCTGGATACCTACCTGGGAACAAAAAAGTTTGCCGGAGAAGAAGCCCTGTGGGAGGATGGGAAACCGGTCTGGGCGTTGAACTATGCCGGACGGGTGCTTGCGGATGGCTTTAGCGGTGATTTTTTGAAGGCCGCTTTGCTCCGTGTGCCTGAGGACAAACCCTTCAGAGGTCCAGAGACTTACCGGAGAGACGGTTTTACATACAAATGTACGGTGGATGGTGATTTCCAGTGGTTCAGCGGGTATGAGGAGATCTGGAACGGGGCAGTCAAAGTCTATGAGTGCAGGTTTCATGGCGGGTTGATTCAATAGCCTTGCCTAAAAAGCCCCCGCTGGCTGCACTGCGCCAGCGGGTTCTTAAGTCCATAAGGTTCAGTCTCCACCACCGCCACCACCGCCATCTCCGCCGCCACCGCCGGAATCGCCACCGCCAAAGCCCCCACTGTCGTGACCTCCGCTATGACCTCCGCCATCCCAGCCGCCGTGACTGCCATGGCCGCTGCCCCAACTGCTCCCGCCGTGACTATGATTGTTGTGGCTGCCATTATCGTTGTTCCCGTCATGATGAGGATGGCCGGAATGATGTTTATGACTGTCACCCGGGGTAAGATCCGCTCCGGTTCCTGTGAAGAAGAAGCTGTCGGCGGAATCATTCCTGCTTCTCCCGCTGGTGCCGCGTTTGTTGTTATCCCTCAGAATGGCCTTAGCGACGATATAAACGAACACTACAACTAAAATGATGCCAATCCCCAATGTTAACCCTCCTAAATTTATGGTTTCTTACCAGAATTGTACCATACTATTGCAGATATGCCTCTGTCTTGTGCGGAGAGTGTGGCAGAATCGACACAACGGCTAGGTGAACAGTGAGAGATGCTATCAGGTGATCCCCCGGTCATGCCGGAACTGCTTGGGGGTGATGCCGGTATATTTCTTGAATACTTTGGTAAAATAGCTCTGGTCGTTAAAATGCAGCCGGGTAGCGATATCCGACAGGGTGATCCCCGGCAGCTCCATCAGGCGTTTAGCCTCCTCGATCCGTTCCCGCTGAATGTAATCGCTGACGGCAAAACCCGTTTCCTTCTTGAACAGCTGGGAGAGGTAGCTGGCATTCAGCCCGGTAACCCCGGCAAGCTTGCTCAAAGTAAGCTCCTCATATAAATGGTTGAAAATAAAATTCTGGCACAGCGCAGAGGTGCGGGACAGCTTGGACCTGCGGTTGTCCTTCACATGATCGGCAAATTCGCACAGAGCCGCAAGCAAGGCACGGTCCACCGCCGGAATATCCTTCAGCTCCTCAATGTGCTGAATATGAAAATCGCTCAGCGTATACGCGATCTCCCAGAACAGCCCTCCGTCAATGGCCGCGCGGGTTGCCAGGGTGATGGAGGAGATGGCGAGGTTTTTTTTGCTGCGCAGCTGGCTTTTCTTGGAGAGCAGCCCGTACTGATCTTCGTTGAAGCCGGCATGTGTCTGCAGCAGCCCGTTCTTGTCCCCGCTGCGGATATGCCGGAACAGCTCGCGCTCTTGGCTCGGATCGTGGTGCAGCCAGGTATTCTCCCGCCGGTAGGACAGATTCAAATCAGGTGCGCTGTCCTTAAGCTGGGCAGGCTGGAGCAGCTGTGGATCATGCAGCAGTTCGCTGATGGACAGGGCCTGGCCGGTGGCCAGCGTATACAGCAGGATGGCCGCATGATACAGCCGCATCCGGTCCAGCACGGGCAGATTGCGGTAATATTGCAGCCAGGCCTCCTGCCTTCCCGGAGGAATGTTGTGGTCACGCAGCAGGGTGCCTGCATTTTCTTCGGTCAGGGGAGCGTACAGTGAAGGGCCAATGACGATGGACCCAGTCTGCTCCAGCTCTCCGTATAAAGGGAGAACGACGAAATTCTCCAGGTAAGCCGTTGTGCAGAGTAGCGGAAGTGGAGCAGCAGCTGCATGATTCCCGCTGTTCGCAGTACTTTGTATATGTTCCAGAATTTCCACCGGAAGCCCTTGGACGCCTTCAACCGGAGGCCGGGTTTGGCCGAGCGGATGCAGTGCCTGCACTGTTTCGCCTTCCGTATTCAGCCATACCACCGGCAGCCGGTAAGCCTCGTATAGCAGCCTGCATATATAAGAAATCCGTTCATGATCCTCCAAATGATCCAGCATGTGCCCTCACCCTTTACCCAATGAAAATACCAAGAATACAATTATTCTGCCATAAATCTGCCTGGAAGTATATTAGAATGAGAAATAAGAAAGCACTTTCAAGGAGGTTCCACACATGACAACTGACATTCATTACCTCATTTCGCAATTGACGCTTGAAGAAAAGGCCGCTCTCTGCTCAGGTCTTGATTTCTGGCATACCCAAGGAGTTGAGCGGCTGGGCATCCCGTCTGTGATGATGACAGATGGACCGCATGGCCTGCGCAAACAGGCGGAGAGCGCCGACCATCTGGGTCTTCATAACAGTGTGCCTGCCACCTGCTTTCCTTCAGCAGCAGGACTTGCTTCTTCCTGGAACCGGGAGCTGATCCGCCGGGTCGGTGAAGCTCTGGGCAGAGAATGCCAGGCCGGGGATGTGGCCGTTCTGCTGGGACCAGGCACCAATATCAAACGTTCCCCGCTGAATGGGCGGAATTTTGAATATTTTTCTGAAGATCCATATTTGTCTTCGGAGATGGCTGCGAATCATATTCAGGGAGTGCAGAGCCAGGGTGTGGGCACATCGCTGAAGCATTTTGCCGCCAATAACCAGGAGCACCGCAGAATGTCCACCGATGCTGTGATTGACGAGCGGACGCTGCGGGAGATTTATCTGGCGAGCTTCGAAGGGGCAGTGAAGCAAAGCCAGCCATGGAGCGTCATGTGCTCCTATAATCGTGTGAACGGCGAATATGCTTCGGAAAGTGAAACCCTGCTGACACGGATTCTCCGGGATGAATGGGGGTTTGAAGGCTTCGTAGTGTCGGACTGGGGTGCGGTGAACGAACGGGTGAAGGCACTGCAGGCCGGGCTTGAACTGGAGATGCCTTCAAGCGGAGGGATTGGCGGCGCCAAAATCGTTGCTGCCGTGAACAGCGGCGAACTGTCCGTAGAGATGCTGGACCTTGCGGTGGAGCGGCTGCTTAGCTTTATTTTTAATGCGGTAGAGCAGCGGCAAGAGAACGTTGCATTCGATGCTGCGGCGCATCACGGACTGGCCCGCGAGGTAGCCCAGGAAAGCATGGTGCTGCTCAAGAACGAAGGCAGCCTTCTGCCGCTGGCCCCGCAAGGCACGCTTGCCATCATCGGTGAGTTCGCCAAGAAGCCGCGTTATCAGGGCGGCGGCAGCTCACATGTGAATCCGACGAAGCTGGATGATGCTTTTGCGGAACTGCAGGCGGTGGCGGGAGAGGCAACAAGCTTCCTGTATGCGCAGGGTTATGAGCTGGGCAGCGATGACGTGAACGAAGACCTTCTGCGTGAAGCGCGCGACACAGCCGCCAAGTCGGATGCCGCAGTGCTGTTCCTTGGACTGCCGGACAGATACGAGTCGGAGGGGTATGACCGCAGCCATCTGTCCCTGCCCGCAAGCCATATCGCACTGATCGGGGCGGTGGCTGAGGTGCAGGAGAATATTATCGTAGTATTGAGCAATGGTTCTCCGGTGGAAATGCCCTGGATCGGCAAGACAAAGGCCGTTCTGGAAGGCTACCTGGGCGGACAGGCTTTTGGCGGTGCGGTTGCCGACCTGCTCTTTGGCGTGGTTAGCCCAAGCGGAAAACTGGCCGAAACGTTCCCTGTGAAGCTAAGCGACAACCCGTCGTTCCTGAATTTCCCCGGTGAAGGCGACAAGGTGGAATACAGGGAAGGGTTGTTCGTCGGCTACCGCTACTATGACAAAAAAGAGATAGAGCCGCTGTTCCCGTTCGGCTTCGGCCTAAGCTATACTGAATTTGAATATAGCAATCTGGTGCTGGATAAAACCAGCATAAACGATACTGAAACCGTCCAGGTCACCGTAACCGTGAAGAATACCGGCAGCCGGACCGGACAGGAGATCGTGCAGCTCTATGTCGGTGATGTGGAGAGCAGCGTCATCCGTCCGCTCCAGGAGCTGAAGGGCTTCCAGAAGGTAGAACTGCATCCCGGAGAGGCGCGCGGAGTTTCTTTTACACTGGATAAACGCGCCTTTGCCTATTACAATGTGCAGCTTGGCGACTGGCATGTCGAGAGCGGAACCTTCCGGATTGGGGTCGGTGCTTCCTCCCGTGATATCCGCTTGAGCGCTTCCCTTGAAGTGGCTTCCACGACGGAGATAGCAGTGAGCTTCCACCGCAATACTACCGTCGGGGATTTGCTGGACAATCCGCTTACAGCAGAGCGCGCGAAGAAATTCAGCAGTATTTTCGGGCTCGAAAGTGCGATGGAGGATAATCCGGAGATGTTCGCGGCGATGATGAAATATATGCCGCTGCGGGCTATGATCGGCTTCGGGCAGGGGAAATATACCGAGGCTGATTTGGCTCAGGATCTGCGGGAGCTGAATGCGCTGGCGGGAGCGAAATAACAGGCGTCTGAAGCGTGTGATCCATTGAAGGAGCTTCGTATAGATGCAAAAAAAGGCAGCAGCCCATTGCCGGGCTTTGCTGCCTTTTGGGTTAATTGCTGCCCTAGTGAGGCCATTGCCTGGAATGATCTGTTCCACTGTCAGTTCTCCCTATTCGTTCCCAGATTAAAATCGTCCAATCCCGGACCGCCGGATTGTCCATTCCCCCCATGAAGCAGACTAAGTTATAATGAAAGCGCAATCATAGCTATGGATACGGCACGCTGCAGTGAAGGGTAGGATAAGTTTCTGAATTTTCATGTTGAATTTGGAGGGTACAGACGATGACAACTATACAGCTTAAATGGATCTCGAGTACAGAAAAAGCACCCTGGACCGATCGGGAGGTGCCGGAGGCGAAAGTACCGGGAACGGAGGGGGCGGCGCAGGCCAATCTGACCGTTACGGATGACAGCTACCAGACACTGGAAGGCTTCGGCGGCTGCTTCAATGAACTGGGCTATGCCGCGCTGGGCCAGCTGCCGGATGATGAGCGGGCCAGAGTGATGTATAACTTGTTCCATCCCGAGGGAGAACAGCGCTTCAGCATCTGCCGGCTGCCGATCGGGGCCAGCGATTATGCGCTGGACTGGTACAGCCTGAACGAAACGGATGGCGATTACGCGATGGAGCATTTCTCCATTGAACGGGACCGGCAGCTGCTGATTCCCTATATCAAGGAAGCCCTGGCGCTGAACCCGGAGCTCCAATTATTCGCTTCTCCCTGGAGTCCGCCGACGTGGATGAAATTTCCCAAGGCTTACAATTACGGCACGCTCCGCTGGGAGCCGGAGATTCTTGCCGCTTACGCCCTTTACTTCGTGAAGTTCGTTGAGGCCTACCGCGCAGAAGGAATAACTATACACCAGGTGCATGTGCAAAATGAAGTGGTCGCTGATCAGAAGTTCCCCTCTTGTGTCTGGACCGGTGAGCAGCTGAAGATTTTCATCCGCGATTATCTCGGGCCGGCGTTCGAGCAGCATGGGCTGGACACGGAAATCTGGCTTGGCACGATCAACGCCCCGGAGCCGTGGGATGAATGGCTGAAAAAGAAATCCAGCGATCATGATGCTTTTGCCGGGGTGGTGCTTGGTGATCCGGATGCCTATAAATACGTTAAGGGCGTCGGCTATCAATGGGCGGGCAAACATGCGATTCAGCGTACCGTGCAGAGCTACCCGGAGCTGCGTTACATGCAGACGGAGAATGAATGCGGCGATGGCGAGAACACCTGGTTTTACGCCAAATATATTTTTGGCCTGTACCAGCACTACTTTGTGAACGGAGTCAACGCCTATATTTATTGGAATATGGCGCTTGCCCCTAAAGGGCGCAGTACCTGGGGCTGGGAGCAGAACTCTATGCTGACCATTGATCCTGCCTCGAGGCAGGCCATCCACAATCCGGAGTACTATGTGATGAAGCATTTCTCCCGCTATGCCGTGTCAGGTTCGGTAAGGGTGGGGCTGAAGGGGCCATGGAGCGGACATGCTGTCGCATTCCGCACACCGGAAGGCAGGCTGACGGTGGTTATCGTCAATCCTTATACGGAGGCACGGATGCTGCATTTGCATAGCGGGTCATCGTTGTACTCCTTTGAACTTGAAGCCGAATCCTTTCATACCATTGTGATAGGTTAAGCTCAGCATAGCTGTATTCTAAAATGAACTAACGTCCGGCAATTGCGGGGCGTTAGTTTTTTGCTACAAATATAAGAATTTATATGCTTCACGCAATAAATGTTCCTTCTATTTCTAGCTGAAACGGTATCGTCCTTTAAAAGGACGGCAAAGCCGTTTCTGCTTGCTATATATTCCATTCTGCCTTGGGAAACACTACGGCATGAGAGGCAAGGGGGCTGGAGCGATAATGTTAGCCAAGTGGATGATGAAGCTGTCCGGACCTTTCCGGCGGAGTATCCGCAACAAGCTTATACTGACCATGATCGGCCTGGCTGTAGTGCCCATTGTGGCGATTACAGCGCTGGCTGCCGAGAACAGCCGCCGCTCGATGGAGGCAGAAGTGATCAGCACGAATCTATCCAATATGAAATGGACGGGGATCTATCTCGGCGACCAGTTCGCCCAGCTTAACAATCTGATCTATACCGTGCTGATCAGTCCGCATTTAAGCGATTATCTGGCGAATGCCGGGGAAGCGAGCCTGTCCAGCCAATTTACAGCGCAGCGGAATATTACCGATACTTTGACGAATCTGTTCTACTCTGCCGGAAATCATGTGGTCGGGGTGGAACTGTATTTGAAGGAATACAACAAGCTGTTCACGATCAATGCCTCACAGAGCGATATTGAATCCCCGGCTGTCGTTCCGGCACCCTATAAGCTGCTGTTCGACCAGAACAAGGATTTCATGATCACCACGGACAGTACGGATGGCGCCAAATTCCAGCTGATCCGCAGCATTAACCGTTTTGAGAATCAGGAGAAGCTGGGCGGCATTTCCCTGCAGATCCGCTGGGGCGTACTCGACCAGACACTGGACCTGCTGGGACGGGGAAGCGAGCATACGGTACTTATCGCCGGAGCTGACGGCAAGGTGCTGTATCAGCCTTGGGGCAGTACTCCGGCTGGCGGAATATTGGACCGGGTTGCCGGTACCAGTGAGACGCAAGGGTACTTTCGCAGCGATCATGAATATGTGTTCTACAATACCATTGACCCGGTGGGTCTGAAATTGGTCACGGTGATCCCGAACAGCTTCATTAACCAGAGTGCGCTGGCGACCATGAACTTTGGTCTGATTATCGGTGCGGTATCTGTAGTTGTGGCAATTCTGCTCGCCGTCATTCTAGCCTGGCGGCTGGCGACGCCGATTGTCAGTCTGGCCCGCTCGATTCAGGGCTTCGGCATGATGAAGGAGCGGGAGATGCGCCACAGCAACCGTGTGGATGAGATCGGCCTGCTGGAGACGAAGCTGGATCAAATGTCGCACCGCATCCGCGAGCATATCCGGACGGAATACATGATCAGCCTGGAAAAAAAGAGTGCCGAGCTTAAAGCGCTGCAGGCCCAGATCAACCCGCATTTCCTGCAGAACACCCTGCAGATGATCGGCAGCATGCTGTTCAAGAACAGCCCGGCTGAAAGCTACGGCGTGATTCGTTCGCTGAGCGATATGTTCCGCTATATTATCCGCGAGCCGGAGGATCTGGCGCCGCTGCGGGCGGAGCTGAACCATCTGAACAACTACATGCAGATTCAGCAGCAGCGGTTCGCTGCCCGGCTGAATTACAGCCTGGAGGTGGACGAAGGGACACGGGGCAGCTTCATTCCGAAGCTGAGCCTGCAGCCGATTGTGGAAAATGCTTTTTTCCACGGCCTGGAGCCGCAGGAAGGCCCTTGGGAGCTGGAGGTTACAGTGGCCCGCGCCGGAGAGGATACAGTCATCATCATCCGTGACAATGGGGTGGGGATCGAGCCGGGCAAGCTTGCGGAGCTGCAGGGCAGGCTGACCCGGCGCAGCGGGAAGCTGTGGACCCACGGTGAACGGATCGGGCTGAGCAATGTGGCTTCGCGGATTCATCTGCATTTTGGCAACAGCTATGGCATTCGGGTAGAGAGTACAGAAGGACAGGGAACCACAGTGACCGTGACCATTCCATTATAAGCTGAACTTGAAAAATTAATAAAAGGGTAGAAGTGATGGAGGTGAAGTTTGGAACTGGAGGAGCGAATGCGTCCGCCTTTGTCTGCGGATTTCAACCGCGAACAGCGGTATAAATCAAGAAATCTGCAGACAACAGCGGCCGGAAGTCCAAACATTCATCGGAGTCACGACCAGACCCCAATATGAAAAACTGAAGTTCGACTTATCTTATATTGAAAGGAATGAACCGACCATGATTAAAGTGATGCTGGTGGATGATGAGAGCTGGAACCGGGACATTGTGCGGACGTTCGGCGCATGGGCGGAGCTTGGAATGGAGATTGCCGGGGAAGCCGAGGACGGCCGGGAAGCGCTGAGCCTGATCAGTGAGCTGTCGCCGCATATTGTAATCACCGACATGCGCATGCCCGGCGCGGACGGCGTGATGCTGATGAATAATCTTCATGAGCGGAACCCGGAGATCAAGGTCATCGTAGTCAGCGGCTATGATGATTTCAAATATGCCCAGAATGCCCTCCGGTATGGGGCGGTGGATTATTTGCTGAAGCCGATTGACCCCAAGGAATTGAACGCTGTGCTGGACAAATGCCGGAGGGAGCTGGAAGAGGCCGGCAGAGGGCAGAGCGTATACGCACTGGATATCGATGTGTCCTTGTGGCTGTCCTCCTGCAAACAGCGGATGCGGGTGCATTTCAATGAATTGAATGCCGGGGGTGTAAATTCGGCTCTAATAGAAATAGGAAGAAGGCTGGAGCTTGAGGGCATAAAGGGCCCGGGAGTATTCCGGCAGACGGCAAGCGAAATGCTGCTGCTGCTAAAGGAGCTTATCCGGGGGAACGGGCTGGACGAAGAGCTGCTGAAGGCGGAAATTCCCCATTCGGCACTTGCTTCAGCAGAGAGTGTGACTGCTTATTTGCGGGATCTCTATGAAGCAAGCCTTGAGCAGCTGATCGGGCAGCGCAAGTTCAAGAACAAGCTGAACCTGGAAGAGGTAAGGCAGTATATCGACGGACATTTTGCCGAGGCAGTGACGCTGGACGGGCTGGCCAGAGCTTTTTTTGTCAGCAAGGAATATTTAAGCAAAGTGTTCAAGCAGGAGTACGGCTGCAACGTCACGGATTACATTCTCGGGCTGCGGATGGAGCAGGCCAGGGAGTGGCTGGCCGATGAAAATATTCCAATCAAAACCGTGGCCGAGCTTGCAGGATATGAGGATGTCGGGTATTTCTACAGGGTATTCAAAAAGCACTTCGGTGTAGCTCCAGGGGAAATGCGCAAGCAGAAATCCGGTTTAAAAATGTCCAATCCGGAAGGGTAATTCCGTCCAATTAAACGCTTTCACAATCACGATACAATGAAAGCGTAAACAAAACACAGACATTGGGAGGTCTTACAGCATGAAAAAGATGAGCAAAGGGTTACTCGTCACATTCCTCGCCGCTACACTTCTTGCAGGCTGCGGCAGCAACAACGGCGGAAATGCAGGCAATGCGGCCGGAGACAATACAAGCAGCGGCAGCGGAAGTGCCAGCGCCAAAAGCGTCACACTGAAGATGTTCATCGCGCAGACGCGTTTTAAGGAGCAATATGACAACTACATCGCCGAGTTCGTGAAGAAAGAGAAAGCGGACAAAAACATCGACGTCTCCGTGCAGCTGGAAATGCCTACGGCGGATAACGCTTCCCAGATTCTCAAGACGCGGCTTGCTTCGAATGATGCGCCGGATATTTTCGCCATCCATGCTGTCAATGAAATCCCTTCTTACTATAAAGCCGGATATTTGGAGGATCTGACCAGCCAGCCGTTTGTCGGCAAGCTGCTGGACAGCGTGAAGCCTTCAGTGACCACTACGGACGGCAAGGTTGTGGCGCTGCCGCTGGAAACCTTGTCCTGGGGCTACCTGTACAATAAAAAAATCTTCACCGAGCAGGGACTGACTCCACCTACGACTCTCACAGAGATGAAGACAGTCATCGGGAAGCTGAAAGCCAAAAACATAACCCCATTTGTACTCTCCTATAAGGAGTCCTGGATTCCGCAGCTGGTGCTGCCGCTGGCTGTGGGCGGAATGATGAAAACCGAAGATCCTGAATTCGTGAACAAGATGAACAAGGACGAAGGCTCCTTCAGTGAAATGAAATCCGCGATCTTTGATGTATTCGATCTGATCAATGAGAATGGCACAGCCAAAGCTACTGAAGTCGGCGGTGATGACGGTGCGGCAGCCTTTGCCGCAGGCAAGGGGGCGATGTGGCTGATGGGTCCATGGTATGCCGAAACGATTCTGAAATCGAACCCGGATCTGGACTTTGGAGTCGCTCCGCTGCCGATTAACGACAATCCGGAGGCAACGCTAATTAATCTCAGCGCCTCGACATCGCTGGCAGTGTCTCCAACCAGCAAAAATAAGGAAGTCGCACTTGATTTTCTTAACTATGTGCTGGACGACCAGGCGTCCAACGGGCTTTTCCAGGCGATGAAGTTCAATCCGGTATCCACCGTCCACACCTATGAAAGCTACCCTTGGATCACAGAAGCTACCACCTATGTCAAAGCAGGCAAGTCTGTACAGGACCCGGCCATTCCGCAATCGGTCAAGGATGAGGTGGGCAAAGGGCTGCAGGCCTACTATGCCGGACAAATGTCGCAGGATGATGTGCTGAAGGCACTCGATAAAGCGTGGAAATCCTACAACAAAGTCAATAAATAAGCTGCGGCAGACGATCAGGGATGGAAGAGCGGTTGAACCCCATTTTCCTCCATCCCTGTTTCCTGCTGCCCACATCATAGAAGGAGAGGGGCGGATACTGTGCCGGTCAAGAGCTACAAACATATTGTTTCGCTGCTTGCTTTCGTCGCGCCCGCATTTATTATCTACTTATTATTTCTGCTGATTCCTACGATCGGCGGTATGTACTACAGCTTCACAGACTGGAACGGCTTGAACCGCAATTATTCCTTTATCGGGCTTGGCAACTTCATCGAAGCGCTGCGCGAGGACCCGGATTTCGTGCATTCGCTGCTGTTCACCCTGAAATATGTGCTGTTCATGATTGTCCTGCAAAATATATTCGCGCTTGTGCTTGCCGTGTTTATTGAGACGAAAACCAGAACCAAAGGCTTCTTCCGCACCATTTTTTTCATGCCGAATATGATCAGCACGATTATCAGCGCCTTTATGTGGACCTTCGTGTTCTCCCAGGTGCTGCCGCAAATTGCGGAGAAAACAGCCATGTCCTTTCTGGACCAGCTGTGGATCGGCGATCCCAAGGTCTCCTTTTATTCGATCATAATCGTATCGCTGTGGAATGGCGTCGGCTATATGATGATTATATATCTGGCCGCCCTGCAGGGTGTGCCGCAAAGCCTCAAGGAAGCCGCAGTCATCGATGGCGCCAGCCCGTTCCAGACGTTTCGCAAGGTGACGCTGCCGATGATTACGCATGCGGTGACGATCTGCTTTTTCCTGACGCTGAATGGAGCCTTTAAGGTGTTCGAGGTGGTCTATGGCCTTACCGGCGGCGGTCCGGGACGCAGTACGCAGGTGATCACGATGAATATTTATGAAGAGGCGTTCTCCAACAACTTCCGCTACGGATATGCCAGCGCCAAATCGGTGATTCTGTTCGTGATTATCCTGATATTCACCTTCATCCAGATTGGTGTCATGAAACGAAAAGAGGTGGAAGCATGAGACTGAGAAAAGGAGCTTCGCTGTTTATCACGCTGTTTCTGTCTATCGGTGCCGTCATTTCCTTCTTCCCGATCTATCTGGCAATCATCAATTCCGTCAAAACCCAGGGGGAGATGTTCGCTTCTTTTATAGCGCTGCCGACCAAACTTCATTTTGAGAATTACAGCCAGGCCTTTGATAAAATCAACCTGCTGCACAGCACGCTCAACTCGGTGATTGTGTCTGTGATCGGGATTGGAGGCATCATCTTCTGTGCTGCCCTTGCCGGCTACAAGCTGTCCCGGACCTCCGGCAGGCTTAGCGCTGCCATCTTCTCGCTGTTCATCGCTTCGATGCTGGTGCCGTTTCATTCCATTATGATTCCGCTGACCCGGATGGCCAAATCCCTGCATGTCAGCGGCAGTACCTACGGCCTCGCCCTGATCTATATCGGTCTTGGAGTAAATATGGCGATTTTCCTGTATCATGGTTTTGTGAAGTCCATCCCCCGCGAACTGGAGGAAGCGGCGCGCATTGACGGCTGCGGTGAGTTCCAGACCTTTTTCCGGATTATCTTTCCGCTGCTGCTGCCGATTACCGTGACTATTGCGATACTCGACTTCCTGTGGATCTGGAATGACTTCCTGCTGCCGCTGCTGATGCTTACGGATGCCAATAAATATACGCTGATCCTGTCGACGAATACTTTGTTTGGCGAATACAACAAGGAATGGTCGCTCATTCTGGCCGCACTGGTGCTGACTGCGCTTCCGGTCATTGTCATCTACGGGTTTTTCCAGAAGTTTATTATGCAGGGAATTGCTGAGGGAGCGATTAAGGGCTGAGAGGGAGGAAAAAAAGATGAGTATACTTCGCTACGGCGTAGCTTATTACGACGAATATATGCCTTACGAGAGGCTGGACGAGGATATTGCCATGATGAAGGAGGCGGGCATCAATACGGTCCGCATTGCCGAATCGACCTGGAGTACCCATGAGCCGCAGAACGGCGTGTTCGACTTCACCTCGGTTGACCGGGTGCTGGATGCGATGCATGCGGAGGGGATTTCAGTGATCGTCGGAACACCAACCTATGCCGTACCCGCCTGGCTGGTGAAGGAGCACCCGGATGTCCTGGCCGTAACGCCCAAGGGACCGGGAAAATACGGTGCGCGTCAGATCATGGATATTACCAATCCAGCCTATCTGTTCCATGCGGAGCGGATCATCCGCAAGCTGATCAGCCGGGTCTGCAAGCATCCGGCGGTGGTCGGCTACCAGACGGACAACGAGACTAAGCATTACGATACAGCCGGAGACAATGTGCAGCTGCTGTTCGTCAAATATATGCGGGAGAAATTCGAAACACTGGAAGAGATCAACCGCCGTTTCGGGCTGGACTACTGGAGCAACCGGATCAACAGCTGGGAGGACTTCCCTTCGGTGGTGGGCACTATTAACGGGAGTCTCGGGGCGGAGTTCGCCCGCTTCCAGCGCGGGCTGGTGACGGATTTTCTGGCCTGGCAGGTGGCACTGGTGAACGAGTATAAGCAGCCGGGGCAGTTCGTCACGCAGAACTTTGATTTTGAATGGCGCGGGCATTCGTTCGGGGTCCAGCCGTCTGTCGACCACTTTGCCGCAGCAGAGGCCTTCGATATTGCCGGCGTGGATATTTATCATCCCTCGCAGCATGAGCTGACCGGAACGGAGATCGCCTTCGGCGGCGATATGGCCCGCTCGCTGAAGCGCAGCAACTACCTGGTGCTGGAGACACAGGCGCAGGCTTTTCCCCACTGGACCCCTTACCCGGGCCAGCTCCGGCTGCAGGCCTTCAGCCATCTGGCCTCCGGGGCAAATATGGTTGCTTACTGGCACTGGCACTCGATTCACAATTCAATAGAGACGTATTGGAAAGGGCTGCTCAGCCATGACTTTAAGCCGAACCCGGTCTATAACGAGGCGGTCACCATTGGCAGGGATTTTGCGCGCTTAAGCGGTTCGCTGTACGGTCTGCGCAAGAAGAATAAGGTTGCTGTAATGATCAGCAATGAAGCCCTCACAGCGCTGGAATGGTTCAAGCTGCCGGACGGCAGAAATTACAATGATGTTGTGCGCTGGCTCTATGACGGGCTGTACCGGATGAACATCGAGTGCGATTTTATTCAGCCAGGGTATGCAGAACTGACCGAATATAGTCTCATTATCGTACCGGCGCTGTATGCGGTCTCTGATGAGGCACTGGAACGGTTGAATGAATACGTAAGACAAGGCGGACATGCCGTGTATACGTTCAAAAGCGGGTTCGCGGATGAAACCGTCAAGGTGCGTACCACCATCCAGCCGGGTATCATCAGCGAGGCCTGCGGCATCGGCTACAGCCTGTTCGTGACGCCGCATGAGGTGCGGCTGAAGAGCGGGAATGCGGATGTCAGCGCCGAAGACATCAGCGTGGAAACCTGGATGGAGCTGATTACGCCGACGACGGCGGAGGTGCTGCTCCGGTACGATCATCCGCACTGGGGAGAATATGCCGCAGTGACACGGAACCGTTACGGCCAGGGCAGTGCAACCTATATCGGCTGCATGACGGGCAGAGAGATGGCGGACAGCATCCTGAAAGCAGCGGTGCAGGAGGCCGGATTATGGGGGGCGGATCAGGAGCTGGCTTTTCCGCTGATCGTCAAGACAGGCATCAATCCGCAGAACCAGACGGTCCGTTACTACTTGAACTACTCTGACACTCCGCAGTCACTGGTCTATCCGCACGGCCCTGCGGAAGAGCTGCTGTCGGGAAGGGAGATTGCAGCGGGAATGGAGCTTGAGCTGGCTCCTTGGGGGGCAGCAATTCTGCTGGAGCAATTAGGCATCCAGGGCGATTGCTGAATAGCCCCCGGACATAGCCAGTCAGGGGGATGAGCCTTGAAATCCTGCTGACGAGAGAGTCTGTATGATGCTGATGGATGAGTCTCGAACATGATGCTGAGGGATGAGTCTCGGACAAGATGCTGGTGGATGAGTTGCTAAATAGTGCAAATGAGTGAGTTGCAGATTGTCCTGATGTATAAATCACAGGATAGTGTTGATGAGTAGCTCCCCACAGTGCTGTTAATAGACGCATTCGAAATGCTGTCCGTAGATGGACCGGAATTTGCTTCGGAAAATAGGGGTTGCCTTTCGCTCGGGAATTTGCTAACATACGATGTAACTTAATCATTCTTTTTTAGTTTTCTAGGGTTCCGCGGTGTATTTAGGCCGGCAGGTCCGAGGGAGAACGCACGGAGTTATAATTCCGTGTCAACACGGAGGGATAAAAGCCCGGGAGGTATCGTCGTTGGACGATGGCCTCTCGGGCTTATTTGTTTGGAATCAGAGGAGGAGATTCGACCATGAAAAACAATAGCGCATGGTTCAAAATTGCAGGTGCCGCCTGCCTGGAGGTAGTGTGGGTAATCGGACTGAAGCATGCTTCGGTTCCCTGGGAATGGCTGATTACGGGGCTGGCGCTGCTGGTCAGCTTCTATACCATAATCGTGGCGAGCAGAAGGCTTCCGGTGGGTACGGTGTATTCTGTTTTTGTGGGATTAGGCACGGCCGGTACTGTTCTGGCAGATATGCTGTGGTTCGGCGAACCGTTCCGGTTGATCAAGTTAGTGCTTATATTGGTGCTGCTGGCCGGAGTTATTGGATTGAAGCTGGTTACCGGAAATTCCCATACAAAGGAGGTGTCATAACATGGATTGGCTGATGCTAATTGCTGCAGGCTGTTGCGAGATGCTCGGAGTGGCTATGCTCGGCAGGCTGCAGCGGGACCGAAATTGGCAGACCTTCGGTCTGTTTCTGCTGGGTTTTGGCGGCAGTCTGCTGCTGCTGTCACAGGCGATGAAGACTCTCCCGATGGGAACGGCCTATGCGGTATGGACAGGAATTGGCGCTTCCGGGGGAGCGGTGCTCGGTATGCTGCTCTATGGGGAGGGACGTGAATTACGGCGGATTATCTGCATCGTAATGATTCTCGGAGCGGCCGTCGGCCTCAAATTATTAGGCTGATTTTGCGGTGAAGACAATGAAATGGACATGCCGGCGCTCGGGCAGGGTGCGGAAGCGGACGACGATTGCAGTTTGTAACAGGGAAGTAAAGTTGAAGTTGGAATTTCTCCACTTAAATTCACCCAAAAGCTACCTATTGGAGAGAATAGTTGGAAAAAGTAAACTTAAATTACGCGAATTCACCTGAAAAAGGGGGGATGGGTCGATTTAGTTATCCTTTTTCCAACTAACGCTTGCGGGGAGCGGGATAAGGGAGAATTAAGTTCACTTTTTTCCATAAGGATTGCTATGGAGGATAGCTGGTTGCCAGCTTCACTTACAGTTCGCTACAGTTCGCTACAGTTTGCTACAGTTCTCTAGAGTTTCAACAGTTCGCCACAGTTCACTACAGTTCTCTAGAGTTTCAACAGTTCACTACAGTTCGCTACAATTACCAAAAGCTACCTGTAATTCCCAGGCATTCAGAGTATTATTAAGCTAGGTGCTGCTGGAGAGGCTGGCGATAGAGACCGGATTTAGGTGCTGGTGGAGATTACCGGCCTTCGGCCCGCCGGACCGTGTCCGCTGCGAAAGGAATGGACGCTGTTTGGGAAAGTGTAGAGGTTCCACTGTAAAATAGCTGTCTTAAACAGACTGTCTGCGATGGAATTGCGGATGGACATACAGGCTATGCGGCAGCAGTTTTCACGAAATGGATACCTGTACGATGTTTCGATTGAGGCAACATGGTAAGTATATATAGTAGGTATAATAAGGTAATTCAATTTAATGGTTAAGGGAGACTTTGTTCATGAACACCAACATATCCGGTACGATCACACTCAAGGACGGAACCGCCGTGACAAAAATGGGCCAGGGAACCTGGAACATGGGCGACAGCACAGCGAAGCGTGACGAGGAAATAGCTGCTCTCAGGCTGGGGGTGGAGCTGGGTATGAATCTCATTGATACCGCCGAAATGTATGGAGACGGCCGTTCCGAAGAAATGGTGGGTGAAGCCATCCGGGGCATCCGGGATCAGGTTTTTCTCGTTTCCAAGGTGCACCCGCACAATGCCGGTCTGGACCAGATTACCCGCAGCTGTGAAGAGAGTCTGAAGCGCTTGGGGACGGATCATCTGGACTTGTACCTCCTGCACTGGCGGGGACAAATCCCGCTGGAAGAGACGGTGAAGGGGATGGAACAGCTCATAGCCTCCGGTAAAATCGCCCGCTGGGGCGTATCCAACCTCGATACCGGGGATATGAAGGAGCTGCTGCGCATTCCTGGTGGAGACCGCTGTGCTGTAAATCAGGTCCTCTATCATCTCGGCTCACGGGGCATTGAGCATGAGCTGCTGCCATGGCAGCGTACCCACAAGATTCCTGTAATGGCTTACTCGCCGCTGGCCCAGGCAGGCACGCTCCGCAAAGGGTTGGCTGAGAATGAGACCGTACGGGAGATAGCGCAGGAGCATGGGGCAACCCCGCTGCAGATCATGCTGGCCTGGAGCATCCGGGAAGGCGATATCATTGCCATCCCCAAAGCATCGAGCCGCAAGCATGTCACCGAAAACTCCGCAGCCGCAAAGATCCGGCTGAGCGAAGAGGAATGCTGGAAGCTCGACGATGCTTTTCCGCAGCCGGCCTGGAAGGTGCCGCTGGATATGATTTGAGTTTGGTTGTGCAGGGGCTGTCCCAGGAGTTTGGGGACGGCCTTTTTTTGGTTGGGCGCGGTTTAGCTGGGATTGGTCGCAACAAAGACGGAAAAGAATTGCCCCTTAAACTGGGTCGCTTGCAACACAGTGTGCCCAAACAGGCCGCGGGCCAAATGAGAGGTAAAAATACCTCTGATTCTGCCCAAAGTGGGCCGCTGAGCCAAATGAGAGGTAAAAATACCTCTGATTCTGCCCAAAGTGGGCCGCTGAGCCAAATGAGAGGTAAAA
>NZ_FNGM01000015.1:143774-156246 GCF_900102965.1 Paenibacillus jilunlii
GGGCCGCTGAGCCAAATGAGAGGTAAAAATACCTCTGATTCCGCCCAAAGTGGGCCGCTGGGCCAAATGAGAGGTAGAAGTACCTCTGATTCCGCCTAAAGCGGGGCCGCTGACGATGGATTCGCAAGGGTTTTACAACGTTCTTAGCCGCCTCATGAATTGTGGAGATATTCCGGTTTATATTACGGAGAATGGTGCATGCTATAAGGACGAGCCGATTCTTGGTCGCTGATGGATAACTTTGAATGGGCCTACGGCTACACGATGCGGTTGGGTCTGATTCATGTGGATTACAAGACACTGGCCAGAACAAGAAAGTCAGCTTCAACTGGTACCGGAATACGGTCGCTAATTCCAAATTTTACATTTGAATAATAGAACTAACGGCGGAGGCCTTGCGGTAAAATGCAGGCTTCCGTTTTTGCACATTAGGCCGTTAGGCGGATGAAAAATGCCGGTAAATAGCCCTTTGGCAGGAACTCTTAAATGTTGTCAACAATGTTCATGACGAAACCGTGTTTTCAATTTGCTGACAAAGAAAGCGCTTTGATTTACGATGTCTCCATAAGGGATAACCTTTCAAAGAGCTTCAAGATGGGGCATCCCATTCACTAACATAAGGGGGCATTTAAAATGGCCACAACAGCAACAACGCAAACTTCATCCGGTGGTGTAAGGGTGAAGGTTCAACAATTCGGCCGCATGCTCAGCGGTATGGTTATGCCGAACATCGGCGCTTTTATCGCCTGGGGGTTAATTACGGCTTTATTCATTCCGACCGGCTGGTTACCCAATAAAGATCTGGCAATGCTGGTTGACCCAATGATCAAGTTCCTTCTGCCGCTGCTTATTGGTTACACAGGTGGACAGATGGTCAATGGCAAGCGCGGCGGTGTCATCGGTGCGATTGCGACCATGGGGGTTATCGTCGGGGCAGACATCCCAATGTTCCTTGGAGCCATGATTGCCGGACCTTTGGCGGGCTGGGTGCTGAGAGTCTTCGACCGTGCGGTTGAAGGAAAAATCAAAGCAGGCTTCGAAATGCTGGTCAACAATTTCTCGCTCGGGATTATCGGCGGTATTTTGACGCTGGGAGCCTACAAAGGGATCGGGCCGCTGGTTCAGGGACTGACCAATATTTTGTCTAACGGTGTTGAATTTCTCGTCAACCACAACCTGCTGCCGCTGGTTAACCTCATTATCGAGCCGGCAAAGGTATTGTTCCTGAACAATGCGATCAACCACGGAATTCTGAGTCCTATCGCTGCTGAAGAATCGGCGCGGATCGGGAAATCCATCCTGTTCATGCTGGAATCGAACCCAGGACCAGGTCTTGGTATCCTGCTTGCTTACTGGCTGGTTGGCAAAGGTTCGGCCAAATCATCCGCTCCCGGTGCGGTAATCATCCACTTCCTCGGGGGGATTCATGAAATTTATTTCCCGTATATCCTGATGAATCCGCGTCTGATTCTGGCAGTCATCGGCGGCGGTGTAAGCGGTACCTTTACCTTCCAGCTTCTAGGTGCGGGACTTACCTCTTCACCATCGCCGGGCAGTATCTTCGCTTATCTTGCCATGACGCCTAAGGGCGGTTATGCACCGATGTTTGCCGGTGTTATTGTAGCAACCGTTGTTTCCTTCCTGCTCGCTGCGCTTCTGCTGAAGACCAGCAGCAAGAACAATGAGGAAGAAGTGGATCTGGAAGAAGCATCTGCAAAAATGCGTGATATGAAAGCTGCCGGTACTGCGGCTAACAACGTAAATGCAACAACAGCAAATGTAATCACTCCTAATGTAGCAGCCAACGTACGCAACAAAGGAGATGTCAACAAGATCGTCTTTGCTTGTGACGCAGGTATGGGCTCCAGTGCAATGGGCGCTTCCGTTCTGCGGAAAAAGCTGCAGAATGCAGGCGTCAACATTACGGTTGTGAACTCTGCGGTCAGTGAAATCCCTGCGGATGCTGACATTGTAGTCACCCAGAAAACGCTGACGGACCGGGCGATTGCCAGCAATCCGAACGCAGAGCATATCTCAATAGACAACTTTCTGAAGAGTCCGAAATATGACGAGCTGGTGGAACGTTTGAAGTAAGCAAGCAGGGTCAATCTGTATACAGCTAAATTAGGAGACAAACGCTGGACCTCAGGCAGGCCGGCGTTTGTCTCCAGTTAAGGCGGGGTTCACAGATTATGAAAAAAATTACCGCAAGACAGCGCGAGATTCTATGGATTCTCTTGGGTGTGAAGGAAGAGATCACTGCTGCAGAAATCGCTGAATCGACTGGAGTGAGCGTGCGGACGGTTCACCGGGAGATGGAGGATATTGAGCAGCTGCTGGGGGATTTCGGGCTCGATCTGATCAGGAAATCAGGAAAAGGCATCGCTTTGAGCGGATCTGAGACGGCTCTTGCGGAGCTGCGTCTGTTTTTGCGGGAAGAAAAGCCTGCGGAATATTCCGGGGAGGACCGCAAAATCTATGAGCTGTGCACGCTGCTGGAAGCCGAAGAACCGGTGAAGCTGTTCACGCTGGCCCATTCGCTCAAGGTAACGGTAGCGACGATCAGCTATGACCTGGATGAACTGGAGCCGTGGGTCCGCAAATTCGGTCTGGAGCTGGTCCGAAGGCGGGGATACGGTGTTGAGATTGCAGGTCTGGAAGCCGACAAGCGCCGGGCCATCTGCCGGCTGGCCGCCGAGCACCTGGACCTGTCCGATCTCGTAGGGCATGCGCCGCGGAGCGAGAGCAACCCGGTTTTCCGCCTTTTGCTGACTACCGTCGGCAAAGTCAGTCTGATGACTGTGGAGAGCATACTGTGGGACATGGAATGGAAGTGGACCGCAGAGCTCCCCGAAATCGTTTACATGGAAATGCTGCTGGGGCTGGCTGTAACCACCCGGCGGATCGAGATCGGCCGGGGGATCAACAGTGGCGAAGAAGCCGGATTCTCCCGGGTATCCGATCACCGCAGCATTGCCGGTGCGGAGCAGTTCGTGAAGCGGCTGGAAGCGGCACTCGGACAGGAGTTTGCCCGCGCAGAGATTCTCTACATGGCCGGATTGTTCGACCGGGTACAAGAGTCATTCTCCTCAAGCGGAGTCGCTTACGGCGATATTGAGCTGATGGAGATTGTATACAGGCTGACAGAGAGCGTGGCGAAGCGCACGGGGCTGCCTTTTCAGCGGGACCGTTCGCTGCGTGAAGGATTGCTGGAGCATATGGACCCCGCGCTGAAGCGGATCCGGGAAGGCACGCGTATCCGTAATCCGCTGCTTGGGCCCATCCGCAAGGATTATGATTACTTATTCACGATTGTCCGCGCGGCTGCCCAGGATATCGGGCTGGAGCTGACGATTCCGGACGAAGAGGTCGGTTTTCTGGTCATGCATTTTGGCGCGTCCATGGAGAGGCTGAACCAGCTGAAGCGCAGTGTCCGGGCGATTCTGGTCTGCGCCAGCGGCCTCAGCTCCTCCAGGCTGCTCGCCACAAGGCTGGCCAAGGAGATGCCGCAGATTGAAGTGCTCGGCAACATCTCCTGGTATGAGGCCGCGCGTCTGCCCGATACGGACTATGATCTGATCATTTCAACGATTGACCTGCCGATTGACAAGGAACGCTATATCAAAATCAGCCCCCTGCTTACAGGGGAAGAGATAGAAAAGCTGCTGAGTTATATCCAAAATATCACACTGAAGAACCGGGAGCCGGCTTCACCCGGTGAGTCTGATCAGCTGGTCCGCGAGGAAGCCGCACTGGACCGGCTAAAGAGCTACAAGGGCATCCTGGATGAGGTGGTCAGCCTGCTGGAGCGGTTCCGCTTCCATCCGCTCGACAACACCGGCTTGTCCTTATCCCGTACGCTGGCCGGAATGCTGGAGCTTCTGAATGGCAGCGGCGTGGTTGGTGACGCCGGTATCCTGCTGGAGCGCCTGCTGGAGCGGGAGCGGATGGCCAGCCAGGTGATTCCGGATACAGGGCTTGCACTGTTCCATACCCGGAGCAGCCATGTCCATAAGTCCTCTTTGACACTGTACCGGCTGAGCCAGCCGGTGCTGCTGGAGGGCGGGACCGAGGTCCGCGTTATTTTGCTCATGCTGGCCCCGCGCAGACTGTCCAAGGAGAGTCTGGAGGTACTCAGCGAGATTAGCGCCCTGCTGCTGAATTCGGAGCTGGTCAAACTGCTGGAGGAACGGACAGAGCCGGAGATCAGGCGGTATTTATCGTCGGAGCTGCTTCATTTTTTCGAAAATAAAATGTGAAAGTGAGAGGAACCATATGAGTATACTGTCTGAAAATAAAGTGATTATGAACGGTGCCGCCAAAGATAAATACGAAGCGATCACCATGGCCGGAAAGCTGCTAGTCGATGCTGGACATGTAACAGAGGAATATGTACCCAAGATGCTGGAGCGCGAAGAGGTGGTATCCACCTACATGGGTGGAGGGCTGGCAATCCCGCATGGCACCAAGGAAGCCAGACCTTTTATCAAATCCACCGGGCTGTCGATTATCCGTTTTCCGGATGGTGTGGATTTTGGCGGGGATGAGCCAGCTTTTGTGGTCATTGGCATTGCAGCCGCCGGAGACGGGCATATGGAAGTGCTGACGAATGTGGCGATGATTTTTACGGAAGACGATGCGATTGAACGGGTGATGAATGCCCCTACACCGGCTGATGTCCTTGCGATCTTTGAAGGAGGACTGGAGTAATGAAAGCGGTCCATTTCGGTGCGGGCAATATCGGCAGAGGTTTTATCGGCTTGCTGCTGTCACAGGCAGGATATGAGGTGTGCTTCGTCGATGTGAATGAGGCTTTTGTATCCCAGCTCCAAGAACGTAGAGAATATCCGGTGACATTGGCCAGCGAAGGACAGGAAACCGTGATCGTCAAAAATGTGACGGCGCTGAGCAGCGTGACCCATGCAGAGGAAGTGGCGGCAGCGATTGCTGAAGCCGATCTGGTAACGACAGCAGTCGGAGTAACGATCCTTAAGCATATTGCCGGTGTGGTCGCGGAGGGCATCCGCAGACGGGTGGCCGTCTCCACCGCTCCGCTGCATGTCATTGCCTGCGAAAATGCCATCGGCGGCAGCGCCCAGCTCAAAGAGCTGGTGTATGCCAAGCTGGACGGGGAGTCCCGCACCAAAGCGGATGTCTCCGTAGCCTTCCCGAATGCGGCTGTAGACCGGATTGTGCCGCTGCAGCAGCATGAGGATATCCTGAAGGTAGTGGTGGAGCCATTTTATGAATGGGTGATTGACTCCTCACAGATGATTCCCGGATATGTGCCTGTTGAGGGAGTTCATTATGTGGACAATCTTGAGCCATACATTGAGCGCAAACTGTTCACGGTGAACACAGGACACTGCTCGGCTGCCTATCTGGGGTACCTGCGCGGCTATGAGACGATCCAGCAGGCCATGGCCGATGAAGCCCTGACTGCACAGGTCCGCGAAGTGCTGGAGGAAACCGGCGCGGTGCTGATTCAGAAGCATGGCTTCGATGAGGCGCAGCACAGCAAGTATATTAGCAAAATCCTGGAGCGCTTCCGCAACCCGGCGCTGACGGATGAAGTGTCCCGTGTCGGCCGCTCGCCGCTGCGCAAGCTGTCCCCGAATGACCGCCTGGTCTCTCCGGCATTGCAAGCGTATGACAGGGGACTGGGCTATACAGCGCTGACCCGTTCCATGGCGGGAGCTTTGCTGTTTGAGGTGAAGGATGATCCCGAAGCCGTAGAGCTTCAAGCTGCGATTGCAGAGCTTGGCGCCGAAGCCGCTGTAACGAAATACACAGGTATTGATGCAGATCATGAGGTGCACCAGTCCATAATGTCGGAGTATGCAAAATTGAAATAAAGGGCATAGCCTTACATGTACCGCTTCGCGGGAAGTAATTCGTGGCTTTCACCGATCGGGCTGAGGTGCGTTCGCGAAACTGATTGTTCCGTACCCTTATCCATAAAAACGGGCTGACCGGGAAAGCTATTCCTGGTCAGCCCGTTGTGCAATTATTGAACTCTGTCCCTTTCCGGCGGGCGGGAGAGCCGGTTCAGCCAGTTTTCTGTTAAGCTGCAGATTCTCCAGTCTAGCTGTTCTCAAGTATGGTCTGCAGCGTTGTGCGGTCCAGCCCTTCCACCAGCTTAACCAGCAGCTCTTTGGCAGCCGCATAATCATCGCTGTGAATGATGGAGGAGGCGGTATGGATGTAGCGGGAACAGATGCCGATGACAGCAGACGGCACGCCGATACCGCTGACATGGACCTGACCGGCATCTGTGCCTCCCTGCGAGACAAAATACTGGTACTTGATCTTATGGGTATCGGCCATATCCTGTACATACTCGATTAATCCCCGGTGAGTGATCATCGTCGGATCATAGATGCGCAGCAGCGCACCCTGGCCCAGCTGGCCAAAAGCCTGGCGGTCGCCGGTCATATCGGCGGCGGCGCTGGCATCGAGGGCGAAGTAAATATCCGGCTGCAGCAGATTGGCTGCGGTGCGCGCACCGCGCAGTCCTGCTTCTTCCTGTACGGTTGCCCCGGCGAAGACAGTGTTCGGCAATTTCTTCCCGTGCAGCGCCTGGACCAGCTCAATCGCAAGGCCAACACCATAGCGGTTGTCCCAGGCTTTAGCCATAATTTTCTTGGGATTCGCCAGCGGTGTGAACGGGCAGACCGGGACGATCTGCTGCCCTGGAGCTACGCCGAAGCTTTGCGCCTCTTCGCGGCTGTCTGCACCGATATCGATGTACATTTTACGGATGTCGCCTGGCTGCTTCCGTTCTTCCTCACTCTGCAAGTGGATCGGAGTGCTGCCGACAACGCCGGTGAGTGTGCCTTTGGGGGTGATAATCTGCAGCCGCTGTGAGGCGACCGCCGAGGCCAGCCAGCCGCCGAGGGGCTGGAAACGGATCATCCCCTTGTCTGTAATGCCAGTAACCATAAAGCCCACTTCGTCAAAATGCCCGGCGACCATGATTTTGGGCCCGTTCTCTTCACCGCGCAGCACGCCGAACAGGCTGCCAAGCCGGTCCTGTACGAACTCATCGGTGTAGGGTGACAGCGCATTCTTGACGTAGGCGCGCAGCTCACGTTCGAAACCCGGGGCTGCGGGGAATTCAGTCAGTGTTTTGAACAGTTCAAGTGTTTCTGGATTCATAATACATATCGCTCCTTTACTGTCATCTAGTATGAACATTGTGGTGCCAATTGTCCATGACTGGAGGGCAAAATGAACACCCGGCACTACTGCTGCGAATACTATGCAATAGTGGCTCTGCAGGCAGGGGCCGGGAAAGGAAGCGAAGCGGATGAGGGTGGCAGGGAGCGTGCCCCGGGCATGGGCCCAAGGTGTAACCGGCAGGCAGGGCGCCCGCAGAATGCGCCGGAGATACAGCCCGCGCTCTATGGCTGAGCGCCAAGCTGTGCTTGTATTGATTCTGTTCATCGTGCTGATCATTGTACTGCTGTATTTTACCTGAACTGGCGGGACATAACGGAACGGCAAATGGCGAACAATAAGGAAAAACTTCTAAACGAAGAGAGAGGCCTGAGTCTTATGGGCGCAGGCCTCGCTTTCGCATCCTTTTTACGGAGGTGTCCCGATTTGCCGGCAAAAACCAGAAAATCAGGTGTTAAGCTGAAGCTTGACACTCTGACCCCGGACGATTATGAAAAATTGTCCAAGCCTTTCGTTCCATCCCGCCCGGTGTTCAAAAACTGTATCCGTGCCTTCCTCTCGGGCGGATTGATCTGTTTGATTGGACAAGGCATCCAGGAGGCGTTTATGGCGGGCTTTGATATGACCTCAAAGGAAGCTGCCAGCCCCACCGTTGCCGTACTGATCCTGATCTCCGTCATTCTGACCAGCTTAGGCGTATATGACAAGCTTGCGCAATGGTGCGGTGCAGGCACGGCAGTTCCGGTCACGGGGTTCGCCAACAGCATGTGCTCCGCAGCGCTTGAGCACCGGGCGGAGGGGCTTGTGCTTGGGGTAGGCGCGAACATGTTCAAGCTGGCTGGATCTGTTATTGTGTTCGGGGTAGTCGCCGCATTTGTCGTAGGCGTAATATATGCCATTTTGGGCTTTGGAGGTGGACACTTATGAAGCAGCTTGGCAGCCAGACGTGGCAGTATACTACCCGTCCGGTTATTCTCGGCTCCTCTGCAGTGGTTGGCCCAGAGGAAGGGGAGGGGCCTCTGACTTCAGATTTTGATTTTATTTATGATTCGCTGAAAATGGGGGAGAAAACATGGGAGAAGGCCGAGCGCGCCCTTTTTGAAAAAGCCTCCAAGCTGGCGCTCATCAATGCTTCGCTGGATCAGGAACAGCTGGAATTTTTCGTGGGCGGCGACCTGATGAATCAGATCATCAGCAGTTCCTTTGCGGCGAGAAAGCTGGGGGTGCCTTACCTGGGAGTATTCGGAGCCTGTTCCACTTCTATGGAGAGTTTGGCGATTGCCTCAATGATCGTGGATTCCGGCGGCAGCAAATATGCGCTGGCGGGAACATCCAGCCACAACTGTACTGTCGAGAAGCAGTTCCGCTATCCCACGGAATACGGCTCGCAAAAGCCTCCAACGGCCCAATACACCGTTACAGGCTCCGGCTGTGCGGTTATCGGCCGGGATGACGGCACTTCAGCAGGGCCGCATGTTGTTATGGCAACAATTGGCCGCATTATGGACCTTGGCCTCAAGGACCCTTTTAATATGGGGGCTGCCATGGCTCCGGCCGCTGCGGATACGATTACCGCACATTTCCGCGACACCGCTCTTTCGCCCGGGCATTACGATCTGATTGTTACCGGAGACCTTGCCAGCGTAGGCCTGCCGATTGCCAAGGACTTATTGGCCAAGGAAGGCATCCCCATGGAACAGACGGAATTTACTGACTGCGGCCTGCTGATCTATGATCTGGACAAGCAGAAATATGTAATTGCCGGGGGCAGCGGCTGTGGCTGTTCGGCAACGGTAACCTACGGTCATATCCTCAAACGGATGAAAAAAGGGGAGCTGAAGCGGGTGCTGGTTGTGGCCACCGGAGCACTGCTCTCGCCGCTGTCTTACCAGCAGGGGGAGACGATTCCATGTGTGGCCCATGCTGTAGCCCTGGAGATGGGGGGTGATGGAGCATGATCTATTTATGGGCTTTTCTGGTTGGGGGTGCCATCTGTGTTATCGGCCAGCTGTTGATGGATGTGCTGGCGCTGACACCTGCCCATACCATGAGTACGCTGGTGGTGGCGGGAGCTGCTGCTGATGCCTTTGGCATATACGATCCGCTCGTGAAATTTGCCGGTGCCGGGGCGAGTGTGCCGATTACCAGCTTCGGGAATTCCCTGGTGCACGGGGCGCTGACCGAGCTGGAACGGGATGGCTGGATTGGAGTCGTTACCGGCATATTTGATGTAACCAGTGCAGGGATCTCAGCCGCCATTGTGTTCTCGTTCCTGGCCGCACTCGTTGCGCGTCCGAAGGGCTAGCCAATTTGTTGTTTATTATCCTTAAGGCCGCCAATTGGCGGTTTTTTTGTATGCGAAATTATGCAATGTCAAAAAAATGTGGATATCTTGGAGGCGCCAGATGGATATAGGCAGTGCAGAAAGATTGGGCTCCGTCAGCGGACTGAATCGGACAGAGTAGACTCTATTTTGCGAAAAAGTCTGCTTTTCGGGCGGATTCGATCTTTGTTCTGAATATCCGTATGCAGGTGGAATAAATGCCCTCATAACCTTTCTTAGTAGGTCAGCCAAAGAGTGCTGGTTGGCCTATTGTTATTACGTTAAAAGGAATGAAAGCCAAAATGATCGACATTATCGACATTATAGTTAAAAACATGTCGAATAATGACGATATAGAATTTGGGAATAGGTTCATTATATTAAGACGGGGGAAGTGCGGACGTTGCAGAATCAAAGATTAACAGAAATTATTTGGATGCGAAACAAGATTATCATCTGCTCTTTTTGGGTTGTGGCCCTGTTAGGCGTGATTGTAGCCTTCCAATCGTCAGACTTGTGGATAACAAATGCGTTTGTTGTTCCCTTGAGTGCTGTTTTAACCGTGCTTCATCTCAAGAAAAAAGGAACCCTCATTATACCTTGGGTGTTTACCGTTATTCTTGGAGCGTTATCCGTTTATCTGAACCAGGGTGAGGTTAATGTTCCGCTGGCACTGCTGTTTTGCTCGTTGCTGCTGTTTTACCCGAATTATCATTATTTTGCGATTGCGGCGGGCGTGAATGCTGTTAATATTTTCATTCAGACCGTTACGGGACACTCAGAGGGTGGTGCCAATCCGGATTTCCTGGCCTATTTGGGCGGGTTTGGCATGTTCGTGCTAATCAGCGCCGTTATGCTCGGCGTATCCATTGTAAACCGCAAGCTGTTCCTTCGAAGTGAGCAGCAGCGGCAAGCGGTCGAGGCTTCGGGAGCACAGGTGGAATATTTAATGGAACGTGTGAAAAAGGCAGTAGACGGATTGTATGCTTTTACCGGGAATTTCAAAGAGGAAGTGGAGATGGTCGACGCCATCACCAATGAAGTGGTTATCGGATTTCAGGAAGTATCCAAAGGCATTGAATATCAGGCGACCAGTATCGCGGATATCACCGAGTCCATTTCCGTGTCGGATCAGCACATCCGCGATGTGGCCGGCTACTCCCAGGAAATGAAGCAGCTGTCCTCGGACACGGCAGAGGTCAGCGAGCAGGGCAGCAGCAATATCTCCCTGCTTACAGGTCAATTCGCTGAACTGCGTGAAGTCATGAACAACACCTCCGGACAGATGCAGGAATTCTCACAGCGGAGTCTGGACATGCACACGATGCTTGACGGAATAATGCAAATTTCACGGCAGACCAATCTGCTGGCATTGAATGCTTCTATAGAAGCAGCACGGGCCGGGGAGCAGGGCCGGGGGTTCGCCGTAGTGGCCGGGGAGGTACGCAAGCTTGCCGAAAGCTCCGGGCAGACAGCGGATTCCATCAGCGAGGTGCTCGCCAGCCTCCAGCAGCAGACCGAAGGCCTGATTGCACAGTTTGAACAGAGCCTTGAGATTCTGCATATGGGCAGTGAATCCGCTCAGAACACAGAGAAGGTATTCCAGTCCATCCAGACTAACGCTAACAAGGTGCTGGCACAGGCCGGGGATGTGGAGCAAAGCTCAGCGGGCATGAAGCATTTTTCCGAAAAGGTGGTCGGAGAAATTACGGAGTTTTCCAGTGTTACCGAGCAGTCCAGCGCCGCAACGGAAGAAATTCTGGCAGGCGTGGAGGAGCAGCGCAACATTACCCATCACATGGTGGAGAGCTTCAAACAGCTGGAGAGTCTGATAGTGGGACTGAACGAACTGGTTGCGGGCGAAGGTACTAAGCAAGAAAAATAGAGGATATAAGAAGCTGGCTGGGGGAGGACCCCTTCCGGCTTCTTTTAATGTTTTTTGCTGCAGACGGCTACGAGGAGAGCGGATTCTCAAACATTGCATACCGCTGCGGTCAGATCACGTTTGCAGTATGAAGCGGACTGAGAAGACGCTATTTTGCAAAAAGATCTGTTTTTCCTGTTGAATCGGACTCAGGAGCCGTTATATCGTTGGTTTTGGAAACTGGAATAAGGGGGAGACTGATCAAATAACGGATTCTCAGTCCTGTTGTCCTGTGAAAACGCCTGATCCGCCTAAAAGACGGATTTCCTGTCCGTATCGCCGGTTAGCCCCGAAACAACGGCAGAAATGCCGTTGTTGCCCTGCCGTTAGCCGGTTAGCCCCGAAACAACGGTAAAAATGCCGTTGTTGGGGCACTGTGGATGGGTTTGTGCAGAAACAGCGGCAGAAATGCCGTTGTTGGAGCGCCGTTGGCCGGTTAGCCCTGAAACAACGGCAGAAATACCGTTGTTGCCCCGCCGTTGGCCGGTTAGCCCCGAAACAACGGCAGAAATGCCGTTGTTGGAGCGCCGTTGGCCGGTTAGCCCCGAAACAACGGCAGAAATGCCGTTGTTGGAGCCCAGTGGGTTGGTATTTGCAGTAATAACGGCAAAACTGCCGTAGTTGGAGCGTCGTGGTGACTCGTCAAATGGAAAAAGGGAACTTAAATTCCCCAGATACCGACACTCGAGAGATCTAGGTGGAAAAATGGACCTCCGTCAAGAAAGTGGACACATAAAAAGTGAATTATGCGGTTTTTCTCTTCTTGAACCTCGCTGCAAACTGGGCAGGGGAAACATAACCCAACGCACCGTGGATTCGCTTGCGATTATAAAAAAATTCAATGTACTGGAACATTTCGTCCTGCGCTTGCTGCTTCGTTTTGAACTTGGTGCAATAAACCAACTCTTTCTTTAGTATGCTATGAAAGGATTCGATGCAGGCATTATCATAGCAATTTCCTTTGCGGCTCATGCTTGCTTTCATGTGGTACTTCTTTAGACGGTTACGGTAATCTGCGGAGGCATACTGCGAGCCCCGATCGGAGT
>NZ_FNGM01000016.1 GCF_900102965.1 Paenibacillus jilunlii
CAGTTCGGTCCCTATCTGTCGTGGGCGTAGGAAATTTGAGAGGAGCTGTCCTTAGTACGAGAGGACCGGGATGGACGTACCGCTGGTGCACCAGTTGTTCCGCCAGGAGCATGGCTGGGTAGCTACGTACGGACGGGATAAGCGCTGAAAGCATCTAAGCGTGAAGCCCCCCTCAAGATGAGATTTCCCAGCATGTAAGACCCCTTGAAGACGACGAGGTAGATAGGTTGGAGGTGGAAGCACGGCAACGTGTGGAGCTGACCAATACTAATCGGTCGAGGGCTTATCCAAAAGTAAAACGCCATTTTCGTTTCGGATTCAGTTTTCAGGGAGCAAGACCCTGAACGATTTTAAGCTGCATGTCCTTTATAGGGACTGATATTTTGCTGAAGCGATTCTGCGGAAGTGAAACCAGCGCAAAAATCACGTTTGGTGGCGATAGCGGAGGGGTTCCACGCGTACCCATCCCGAACACGACCGTTAAGCCCTCCAGCGCCGATGGTACTTGGACCGAAGGGTCCTGGGAGAGTAGGACGCCGCCAAGCACATGAAGCCATTGTTGAGCAATCGACAGTGGCTTTTTTTGTTTTATGGAAATCATGATATTCTATAAAGAAGTGGAATTTGTCTGGAGTGATGGAAATCGTCAGATGAGATTTCTTTTTCTAACTGGTGCTTGCTCAACTGCTTCCTTGCAAGCACTAGTTGGAAAAAGGGAACTTATTTCTCCGAATAATCAACAATCGCGGGAAATAAGTGGAGAAAGGAAACTTAATTGGGCAATATTACTATGCCAGGGGCGAAATGAGCTAAAATTAATTGACATTTTTCCACTTAAGCTGCAGAGCACGCGGGGGTTCGCGTAATTTAGTTAACCTTTTTCCACTTGGAGCCGCTTTGGGGTTCATGGAGGGACCTCCAGCAACATCAACTGAAATCCCATGCAGCTATGTTGACCAGAAGGGCGAGGGGGCTATTTTGTTTTTTTTGGAATAGAGAGTATGTAGACGGATAATCTTCAGGAGGCGATGCCATGATTCTCTGGATAAATGGAGCTTTTGGTTCGGGAAAGACTCAAACGGCCTTTGAGCTAAATCGCAGAATCCCGCAATCCTTTGTGTTCGACCCGGAAAATGCCGGTTATTACATACAGAAGAATATTCCTCTAACGCTGAAGAAAAATGATTTTCAAAATTACCCTCAGTGGCGTGAATTTAATTATTCCATGTTACGATATATTGCCTCCGGATTTGAGGGGATCATTATTGTTCCAATGACGATAGTCGAGCCTGATTACTTTAGGGAGATCGCAGGACGACTGAATGACGACGGGATCCAGGTTCATCATTTCACCTTATGTGTTTCGCGGGAGCAGCTCCTTTCCAGGCTGAGAAGCCGTGGAGAGGGACAACACTCATGGGCTGCCAAACAGATCGACAGATGCCTTAAAGGGCATCAGCATCCTATATTTGCAGAGCAACTGGTTACAGATAATATGAGCATTGAACAGGTGGCAGAAGCCATAGCTGCCAAACTTCAGATTTCGCTGCTGCCTGCTGCACAGGGTAGGGTGAGAAGATTTATTCAGCACTTAAAAGTGAAATATCAGCACATTCGTTTGATTAACAGATGAAAAAGATCTCCCAACTTTTTCTTTAGAGGCTATTGCTATATCTCTCTTTGTTTGATATAATATTTTTTGTTGTCAAATGGTAGCTTTGTATTATGGCCCGTTGGTCAAGGGGTTAAGACACCTCCCTTTCACGGAGGTAACATGGGTTCGAATCCCATACGGGTCACCAATTACATCTTTGAATTTTGGGATGAGAATCCATAGAGTTCGCTTAGGCTTCAACCGAGTGGGGAGTATCCCATACGGATTATTATTTTTTTGAATTGATTTTTTTGACTTGTTTTTGCTAAGTAACTATGGTATGATAATTAAGTTGCTTCTTTCATGGAGGCTTAGCTCAGCTGGGAGAGCATCTGCCTTACAAGCAGAGGGTCGGGGGTTCGAACCCCTCAGCCTCCACCATGAGGCTCCAATTCAATATTAACAACTGACGCGGGGTGGAGCAGCCCGGTAGCTCGTCGGGCTCATAACCCGAAGGCCGCAGGTTCAAATCCTGCCCCCGCAATTTATCCCTAAAAAGTGAAGATATGCTATGTAGCGTATTCCGATTACTTTCCGGGGACCCCATAGTACTTAATTTGGAACCGTGGTGTAGTTGGCCTAACATGCCTGCCTGTCACGCAGGAGATCGCGGGTTCGAATCCCGTCGGTTCCGCCATCAAAATTTGCTTCAGGGATGAGAATCCATTATAGGGTTCGTTGGAGCATCCGCTTCGTTAGGATTACATCGCAATCTCGTAACGAAGTGAAGAGTATCCCGTCGGTTCCGCCATCAAAATTTACTTCACCGTTACAACATGAATATCAACTGCTTTACATACCGTGTGCGGACGTGGCTCAGCGGTAGAGCATCGCCTTGCCAAGGCGAGGGTCGCGGGTTCGATTCCCGTCGTCCGCTCCATAATTTGCGCCCTTAGCTCAGCTGGATAGAGCGTTTGACTACGAATCAAAAGGTCGGGAGTTCGAATCTCTCAGGGCGCGCCATCTTTATTCCAACATCAAATTTTGCCGGCGTGGCGGAATGGCAGACGCGCTCGACTCAAAATCGAGTGGGAAACCGTGGAGGTTCGAGTCCTCTCGCCGGTATTAGTTAAAGGCTTCTGAAATTGTGTGAACCACAATTTCAGAAGCCTTTTTTAGGTACCACAAAGTATATTGGGGTTCCCGCAAAGTACCTGAATCAGGTCCATGCAAAGGCCTGCTTTGTGGAAGGATTTTAAAAATGGTGTGCCCGGAGGCATACATTATCTAGTTGGTGAAAATCCAACCAAAGGCTGAGCCAATCGACCTTTGTAGCTAGGATGCTGCACATCCGGATCACTTACTGTAACGAATGCTAATGAAGGGATTGTTTTCCCGGTAAAGGGTGCTAATAATTACTATATGTACAGAATCAACGCAATGGCTCAAAAGCTTGAGCTTTACAAATCGGTAAATGGAACCATGCCCCTGGTATCCAGCACCGCTTTCACAGCTGCCGCGAATCAGTGGTACACTGCAAAAGCCGTAGCACAAGGGAACAATACTAAAGTTTACGTAGATGCAGTAGTTCTTGAACTATAGGAATGGTGATTCAGCCTATTTCAATTCGCAGGTTCATTTCGGTAACGAACAATTGAATGTTGCTGGGAATGAGATCCATATTGCCTTCCATTAAGTTCATCGGGTGATTCCTGATGGACTTTTTTATATTTTTAGATAGACAGAAGAGAATAAATCATATATGTTAATACTTATTATAAGTCGTTTAAAAACTAGAGAAGGTGAGGTAGCCTACTAATGAATCCCATCACCAATAATACAATACGAGTCAAAAAAATGAATCAGGAATTAGTCCGGCAGACCCTCAAAACAATGAAGCAGGCTACAAAGTCTACGGTGGCACGGGCTACAGGCCTGAGCATAGCGACCTCTGGGAGCATACTTAATGAGCTCTCTGCAACAGGTGAATTGCTGGAACTTGAAGCTGAAGAATCTAACGGAGGCCGGCCAGCGAAGGTCTACCAGTATAATATGAATTTTTCTTATATTGCCTGCATTATTGTCAAGGCTGGATTGAACGCGCACTCCCTGCAATTTATGGTAGCCAATCTTGCCGGAGAGGCGGTAGAGGAAGGACACGAGGAACATATGCCGATGGATGTCGCCACAATCGATCAGCTAATTAGTAAGCTTATCTCGCATTATCCGGAGATTCAAGCTATCGGGATTGGTGTTCCGGGGGCTGTGAATCAAGGGGTCATGAATACCGGTGATATTCAGGAATTGATTAATGTTGAGTTAGAGAAGTTAATTCGTGAGAAATATGAAATCGAGGTCATTTTGGAGAATGACATGAACTTGACCGCTTATGGTTTTTACCACAAACAAGAGTACGATGAAGAGAAATCAGTTGCTGTGGTGACATTTATCGAAGGCAGTTTCCCTGGAGCAGGCTTGATGGTGAACGGGCATATTCATAGAGGCAGTACCCGCTTTGCAGGAGAGATCGCTTTTTTGCCTTATGGTATGTCCCGAGAAGAGCAGTTTCAGCAATTGCATGACCGGAACACTTTTCCTTCTTTGTCTGCCCATGCTGTAACCAGTTTGATCGCGGTGATGAATCCGGAAACGATTGCTTTGACAGGGAGCCTGATGCAGGCCGCAGATATAGATTTAATCCGTCAGGAGTGTCTAAAAAATATACCGGAGATGCATATGCCGCAGCTTATCCTGTTAGAGCATCCGGATGAGGACTATATGCATGGTTTGATAACAATGACGCTTGAAAGCCTGGCTTATTCCTACCAACTGGTAGAGAAACGGAGATAGATTATGATCTGAACGGGCAAACATTTATGGGGAATTTTACGTACTGAATGGAACCAGTGAATAATAAATACAGCTCATCATGGATGAGGAAAGGCAGGAACAAAAATGAATCAAAAAGAAAGAATGCTTGCTGGACTCCCTTATAAAGCTTGGTTGGATGGATTAAGTGAAGAAAGGATGGAAAATAAGCTTAAAGTTCATGAGTATAATCTGCTTCGCCCCGATGAAGCCGGGAGGAGGAATGAATTAATCTGCGAGATCCTTGGCAAAGCGGGTGTGAATGTACACATTGAGTCACCCTTCCGTTGCGATTACGGTGCGAATATTTCGGTGGGTAAAAACTTTTATGCCAATTATAACTGTACGATTCTTGATGTCGGCAAGGTGGTCATTGGCGATAATGTGATGTTTGCTCCGAATGTATCGATTTATACGGCCGGTCATCCCATACATCCGGTTTCCAGAAATTCAGGGTACGAGTATGGAATTGCCGTTACAATTGGCGATAATGTGTGGATCGGCGGCAATGTTATCGTCAATCCGGGCGTGACTGTCGGAAACAATGTTGTGATCGGCGCAGGCAGCGTGGTGACCAAAGATATTCCCGATAATGTTATAGCCGTAGGCAGCCCGTGCAAGGTTGTCCGTGAAATTACGGAGGAGGACCGGAAGTATTACTTTAAAGACAAAGAATTTGATGTGTTGGACTATTAAAATTTCTGCGGTATCGTCAGGTGTGTACATATGCGATCTTAATGCAATCTTAATGCGGGAGTCAAAGTCATAATACGATGCTGATTTTGCACATGCTATACTAAGTAGATGAAGGCGTGTACAACCAAAGTGATAAGCAGAAAGCGGGCAGGGGATGGAGATTAATCAGACCGGTGACGGTTCCATACTTGAACAGTTGACAGGCATGAAGACAGGACAACGAAGAGGAAGGCTGAAGATTTTTATTGGGTATGCGCCGGGCGTAGGAAAAACCTGTGCAATGCTGAATGCGGCCCATGAGGAGCAAAAAGAGGGGACGGATGTGGTAGGCGGGTATATAGAAACCCACGGCCGGCCGGATACCCTGGCTATGCTGGAAGGCTTGGAGCTTATACCTCCAATGACAATGCCCTATGAAGATTCAATCGTTGCGGAATTTGACCTGGACCGGGCACTCCAGCGCAGCCCTGAGCTTATTTTGTTGGACGATTTGGCTCATGCGAACACGGCTGGGTGCCGTCACAAAAAAAGATATCAGGATGTGGAGGAGCTTCTCCGCGCGGGAATTCATGTCTATACGACGATTAATGTTCAGCAGATTGAGAGCCTGACGGACATTGTCTATTCTATTACGGGTATGACTGTTCAGGAACGCATTCCGGATAGCGTATTCGACAGTGCGGATCAGGTGGAATTGGTTGATATTGAACCTATTGACTTGATAGACCGTTTAAATAAAGGGAAAATTCATCGTGAACATGCTGATGAGGAATTCGCGCAGCTGTTCACCAAGGAGAAGCTGACTGCGCTGCGCGAAATTGCCCTGCGCAATACGGCAAGCCAGTTAAACCGGATCGCCGTACAAATTAGTGAACAGGCGAAGAAAAATGAATATGATACCAAGGATCATATTTTGGTGTGCCTATCCTCGGCTGCTTCCAATAAGAAAGTAATCAGGACGGCTGCGAGAATGGCTGAAGCCTTCCATGGGCAGTTTACGGCACTGTTTGTAGAAACACCGCAAACCCAAAAATTAACCCAAAAAAACAAAACCGAGCTGAGGGATAATCTAAGACTGGCTGAGCAAATGGGGGCAAATATCGCCACGGTGTATGGAGAGGATGTCCCGGGACAGATCGCGGAATATGTCAAAACAAGCCGGGTATCAAAAATCGTCCTCGGCCGCTCTCCTTTTAAAAAGAGAGGGTATGCTAAATCTAATCTTGTGGATAAGCTCACCACTCTGCTTCCAAATATTGAAATCTATATTATTCCCTATACACACCCTTCTTTTTACAAAAGATTACCTTTATACGTGAGATATCCCAAGCTGTCGCTGGCAGACACTAACAAGACGATTGCTATTTTAGTGGTTTGCACATTGATCGGCATCTGGTTTCGCTATCTGGGGTTTCTGGAATCCAATATTATTACTGTATATATTCTGGGGGTTCTGTTAAGCGCAATTGTAACCAAGGGAAGGGTGTACAGTGCCGTTTCGTCGGTGATGAGTGTGCTTGTGTTCAATTACTTTTTTACCGAGCCTTACTATTCTCTGAATGCATATGATGCAGGGTATCCGGTTACTTTTCTCGTAATGCTGACGGCCTCGTTCATAACCAGTACACTGACTATGCGGGTAAGCGAGCAGGCCCGTCAATCTGCACAAAAAGCCTACCGGACGGAGGTTCTTCTGGAAACCAGCCGGAAGCTGCAGCAGGCGAAGGATTCCCCGGCAATCATTGATGAAATGGCCCATCAGATGGTAAAGCTGCTGGACAGGACGGTCATTTTTTATTCGGTTCAGGAAGGGGCATTGGCCGCGCCGCTGATTTTTCCAAAGGAAGGCTCTGACGTTGATCCGCTTACGTACACAGGCAGCAATGAACGTGCGGTTGCGGAATGGGTGCTTAAGAACAACAAGCGGGCGGGAGCGACCACGGATACCTTCTTTGGTGCGAATTGCCTGTACCATGCTGTGCGCGGAGGCGATACGGTCTTTGCAGTGGCCGCTATTGTGATGGAGCAGGAAGAGCCGTTAGAGGTTTTTGAGAAGGGCCTGATGATTGCTATGCTGGGAGAATGTGCACTTGCGCTGGAAAAAGAAAAACTGAACGAAAAACAAAAAGAAATTTCCATGCAAATTCAACAGGAGCATCTGCGTGCCAATCTGCTCCGCTCGATCTCTCATGATCTGCGGACCCCCCTTACCAGCATCTCGGGGAATGCAGGAATTCTGGTGGGGAACTCCGGGGTCCTTAGCGAGGAACAGAAAAAAGGGCTGTACACGGATATTTATGATGACTCCATCTGGCTGATTCATTTGGTGGAAAATTTATTGTCGATCAGCCGGATTGAGAATGGCACACTGAATCTTAATTTTCAGGCAGAATTAATGGAGGAGGTTATCTCCGAAGCGCTCCTTCACGTGAACCGCAACAGTGAGAAGCATGTGATTCACACGGAACTCGATGATGAGCTGCTTATGGCCCGGATGGATTCCCGGCTGATTGTGCAGGTTCTGATCAATATTGTGGATAACGCCATAAAGTATACCCAACAGGGTTCCCGCATTACGGTTTCGGCCAAACAGGATGGACATAGGGTCATTGTGGAAGTCTCCGATGATGGTCCGGGTATTTCTGAGGAAGCCAAGGCCAGGCTGTTTGAGATGTTTTATACGGTGGATAATATTCGCGGGGATGGCCGCCGTGGCCTGGGTCTGGGGCTATCTTTGTGCAAGTCCATTGTGAATGCCCATGGAGGGGCTATAGGTGTGAAGGACAATGTCCCCAAAGGAACGGTATTTTATTTCACCCTGCAGGCCGAGGAGGTCAATATTCATGAATAAGCCTTTAATTCTTGTTGTCGAGGACGACAAGCCCATCCGCAAGCTGATTACAACCACGCTGGAGACCCAAGGGTATAAATATCATACGGCTGAGACAGGCGAGGCCTCCATATTAGAAGCCGTATCCAATCAGCCGGAGCTGATGATCCTCGACTTGGGATTGCCGGATATGGATGGTGTGGATATCATCAAAAAGATCCGCACATGGTCGAATCTGCCGATTATTGTGGTCAGTGCACGCAGCGAAGACCGGGACAAAATAGAGGCGCTGGATGCGGGGGCGGATGATTATTTAACCAAGCCCTTCAGTGTGGAGGAGCTGCTGGCCAGGCTGCGGGTCAGTCTGCGGAGGATCCGGTATGACAGTGATAAGCTTCTCAAGGATGCATCCAGCTTCGTCAATGGAAACCTGAAGATTGATTATGCCGCCGGATGCGTATGGATCGGTGAAGAAGAAATCCATCTGACGCCAAGTGAATACAAGCTTCTGTGCCTGCTGGCCAAAAATGTGGGCAAGGTGCTGACCCATAATTATATCCTGCATGAAATCTGGGGCAGTCCTACGGTGGATGTTCCTTCCCTGCGGGTATTTATGGCAACCTTGCGGAAAAAAATCGAAAAAACACCCGCGCAGTTCAAATATATTCAGACACATATCGGAATTGGCTACCGGATGCTTCAAGTGGGCGACGATAGCTGACCGATTTAAATGTAACTTGCTTGATCAACCATGCTCTTTGAGGGCATGGTTTTTTTGTGCTGCGCTTACAATCTGAATCTTTAGATGATCTTAATACCTCCAAGAAAACCCTAACCCTAAACTTATGGCGGAAATGTTACTCTGAATCTCGGAAGCTAAAGCAAAAGTCGGACCGGCTGATCAGGAAAGAGGTGGTGGGGGATGGAAGGATTGTTAAGAAACACGGGGCTGATCTCAATTCTGCTGGTAGTGCTGTATTCGATAAAAAAAATATACGATGTTGCCGACATGCGGAAGGCGGGAATGCAAGGCTGCTATGAAAATAAAGACATTTATAAAGCGGCCCTAAAGTTCGCCCAGGGAGCGCCCGAGGCCGAGATTAGAGAAATCCTGTCTAGCAGCTATGAGCTGGACGACAGGCAAGTCGGGCAGACGATGCAACTGGCGCTGGCCTCCAGGCAGGATGGGGATGGAGGTTATGCGGCTTTCCTCAAGGCTGTGAACCAGGTGCTGGGCGAAGACAGATACTACGTTAAATAGAAGGAGGTCTATAAACATGCTTGATATTTATATGATTGCCGCACTAATCATTCTCACCCTGCTCATGGTCGGGCTGGGGCAATGGGCTTCCAGAACCATCGATAAAGGGAGTGACCAAGGATGATGTGGGTATTGGGAATAATCGTAGCAGCTCTCTTTGTGTACTTAACTTACGCGTTGATTAATCCGGAAAAATTCTAGTAACGATTTCAGGAGGGATTTAAGTGACCATGATTTCTTATATCGCAATTGCTATAACCTTATTGCTCTCCTTGCTGCTTGCCCGTCCTGCGGGACTGTACATGGCTCAAGTCTTCAATTATGAGAGAACAGGGCTAGACCGCTGGTTCGGCTGGCTGGAGAAGCCGGTCTATGCGATTGGCGGCATACGGAAAGAGAATTATAGCTGGAAGCAATATGCTCTGGCTGCGGTCCTCAGCAATGCAGTAATGATGCTGCTGGTCTATCTGATTTTCAGATTTCAGGGAGTGCTGCCGCTAAATCCAAGCGGGATCGCTTCGATGGAGCCAACACTCGCTTTTAATACGGTAATCAGCTTTATGGCGAATACGAATCTTCAGCATTACAGCGGCGAAAGCGGACTATCCTATCTGTCGCAAATGCTGGCTATCGTATTTATGATGTTTACCTCCCCCGCTACCGGGCTTGCTGTGGGAATCGCCATTATCCGTGGGTTGACCGGGAAGCCGCTGGGGAACTTCTTCGTGGATATGGTCCGGGCGATCACCCGGATTCTGCTGCCGATCTGCTTTGTCCTGGCGCTTGTTTTTGTGGCTCTCGGTGTGCCGCAGACGCTGGAGCCTACTGCTCTGGGCCATACGCTGGAAGGGATGACACAAGAGATCGCGCGCGGTCCTGTAGCCTCTTTCCTGTCCATTAAGGAGCTTGGCAACAACGGCGGCGGATTCTTTGGTGTCAATTCTGCCCATCCTTTTGAAAATCCGGATGCAATCAGCAACCTGCTGCAAATTCTGCTCATGCTGCTGCTAGGTACGGGGCTTCCTTTTACCTACGGGAAAATGGTCGGCAATAAAAAACAGGGACGGGTGCTGTTCGTATCGATGGCCATGATGTTCATAGTCTTCCTGGGGATTTCACTGGCCAGTGAAAATGCCGGAAACCCGGCCGTTAACGCTCTGGGTATTCAGCATCAGCAAGGCTCCATGGAAGGGAAGGAGGTCAGGTTCGGCGTTGCCCAGTCTGCCCTGTACTCGGTCGTTACGACAGCATCAGAGACAGGAGCAGTCAATACGATGCATGATACGCTAACGCCTATAGGCGGATTGATTACGATCGGCAATATGATGCTGAATACAGTATTTGGCGGTGTCGGAGTGGGATTTGTCAATGTGCTAATGTATACGATGATTGCCGTGTTTCTATCGGGTCTGATGGTGGGGCGAACACCGGAGTTTCTTGGTAAAAAAATAGAAGGCAAGGAAATGAAGCTGATTGCAGTCACGCTGATTATCAATCCGATACTTATTCTGCTGCCCACGGCCCTGGCGCTGCTCACCCAGTCCGATACCCTTTCGAATCCCGGTTTTCACGGGCTGACACAGGCGCTCTATGAATTCACTTCCGCTGCTGCCAATAATGGCTCCGGCTTTGAAGGGCTTGGGGATGCAACGCCGTTCTGGAATATCTCCACCGGAATTGTGATGTTCCTTGGCCGGTATTTCTCCATCATTGCAATGCTGGCTGTAGCAGGTTCACTGGCAGCCAAGAAAACTGTACCTGAAACCTCAGGGACATTCCGTACGGACAAGGCACTGTTTGGTACTGTTTTTCTGGGTACGGTACTGATTGTCGGGGCATTAACATTCTTTCCGGCGCTTGCACTGGGACCGATTGCTGAATTCTTGACGCTGAAACCTTAGAGGCTATGGATGGAGGAAGAAAAATGAGTACAAAGAAAAGTGCAATCAATAAAGATATCGTCATGCAGGCTGCCAAGCAGGCGTTTATTAAGCTGGACCCGCGCATTATGCTGCGCAATCCGATCATGTTTGTGGTGGAGATCGGCTTCATCATTACCTTATTTCTAGTATTTGTGCCTAGTGCATTTGGCGGGGATGTATCCACGGGCTTTAATCTTGCGGTAGCGTTCATCTTGCTGTTCACAGTACTCTTTGCCAACTTTGCGGAAGCACTGGCGGAAGGCCGGGGCAAGGCGCAGGCGGATTCGCTTAAAAAATCCAAAAAAGAAATCACTGCCAACAAGGTGAGCGGGAGCTCGGTCAAGCAAGTGCCTTCCACGGAACTGCGTAAAGGCGATGTGGTTATTGTGGCCCAGGGAGAAATGATTCCGGGTGACGGGGAAGTCATTGAGGGCCTGGCCTCGGTCGATGAATCAGCGATTACGGGCGAATCTGCTCCAGTGATCAAAGAGGCTGGCGGTGACTTCAGTTCTGTAACCGGAGGAACCAAGGTCATCAGCGACCGGATTAAGGTCCGTATTACCAGTGATCCCGGAGAGTCTTTTCTGGACCGGATGATTTCTCTGGTGGAAGGGGCCAAACGTCAGAAAACGCCAAACGAGATTGCTCTTAATACCGTGCTGGTCAGCCTGACGATTATCTTCCTGATTGTAGTCATTACGCTGCCATTCTTTGCCGATTATCTGGATATCCGCCTGGAGGTTCCGGTGCTGATTGCCCTGCTGGTCTGTCTGATTCCCACTACCATTGGAGGGCTGCTGTCGGCTATCGGTATTGCGGGAATGGACCGGGTCACTCAGTTCAACGTGTTGGCCATGTCTGGTAAAGCGGTGGAAGCATCCGGGGATATCAACACGATCATTCTCGATAAAACAGGAACCATCACTTACGGGAACCGCATGGCCAGTGAATTTATCCCGGTAGGCAAGCACTCCCGGCAGGATGTGGCGGCTTGGGCAGCCTTAAGTTCGGTCCGCGATGAGACGCCTGAGGGGCGGTCTGTGCTGGAGCTGCTGAAGAATCAGAATCTGTCCTTTCAGGAGTCCATTGCAGAAGGTGCGGAATTTGTAGAGTTCAAGGCTGAGACCCGCATGAGCGGCATTGACCTGCCGGATGGACGCCATATCCGCAAGGGGGCGGTAGATGCGGTAAAACAATGGGTCGCCGGGCAGGGCGGGATGATCCCGGATGATTTGCAGGCAAACAGCAACGCTATTGCGTCAGCGGGGGGAACACCGCTTGCCGTAGCGGTCGATCAGACGATATACGGCCTCATTTACCTGAAGGATACTGTAAAGCCAGGGATGCGGGAACGGTTCGAGCAGATGCGGAAGATGGGAATCAAGACAATTATGTGTACGGGGGACAATCCGCTGACAGCTGCGACGATAGCCGCTGAGGCTGGAGTGGATGATTTCATTGCCGAAAGCAAACCGGAAGATAAAATTGCCGTTATCCGCCGCGAACAAGCGGAAGGCAAGCTGGTAGCCATGACCGGCGACGGTACCAATGATGCCCCTGCCTTGGCCCAGGCCGATGTGGGAATTGCCATGAACAGCGGAACGGTTGCTGCCAAAGAGGCCGCCAACATGGTGGACCTTGACTCCGATCCTTCCAAAATTATTGAAGTGGTCTCTATCGGCAAGCAGCTGCTGATGACCCGCGGAGCATTAACTACATTCAGTATTGCGAATGATATCGCCAAATATTTTGCGATTATCCCTGCGATGTTCATGGTGGCAATTCCTGAAATGGAAGTCTTGAATGTGATGAGACTGCATTCCCCTCTGTCAGCCATCCTTTCGGCCTTGATCTTTAACGCAGTGATTATTCCGCTGCTGATTCCGCTGGCGATGAGAGGGGTGGCTTATAAGCCGATGAGCTCGTCACAGCTTCTAAGCCGCAACCTGATCATTTATGGCTTAGGCGGTGTGATTGTCCCGTTTGCCGGCATTAAGCTGATAGACTTGGTTGTCCAATTCTGGGTATAGAGAGGATGAATGCGGTATGAAGACTATCGCTGTTTCAATAAGAACAACTGTCGCACTCATGATTATCGTTCTGGCGTATCAGCTGGTTGTGACGGGAATCGCTCAGGCAGTCATGCCGGATAAGGCGGATGGAAGCTTGATCTATAATGATAAACATGAAATCATTGGCTCCAAATGGATTGGACAGAATTTCACGTCCCCGGGTTACTTCCATGGCCGGATCTCCAGTATTGAATATAACGCGGTTTCCTCAGGTACGCCGAACTATGCGCCGTCCAACCCGGATATGCTTGAACGCACGAAGGCGTCAGTAGAGGCTTGGAAGTCGGAGAACCCCGGGATTCCCGTGTCTGAATTGCCCGTGGATCTGATCACCAATTCCGGCTCCGGATTAGATCCGCACATCAGTGTGGAGGCGGCGCAGGTTCAAATCCCGCGCATCAGCAAAAGCACCGGCATACCGGAAGAACAATTGAAGGAATTGGTAGCAAAGCATACCCAAGACAGAGAACTTGGAGTCCTGGGAGAGCGGGTTGTCAATGTGCTTCTTCTCAATATCGATGTGCAGAAGACGGTGAACGGAAAATAAATCGGAACGTGAGGAATGGACAAGGTGGAAAACTTCAAGCGGAAAAGTCCGGAGGAAATCCTGTTATCCATCTCCAAGCTGCATCGTGGACGGTTAAAAATTTTTATTGGTGCAGTAAGCGGGTCGGGCAAAACCTATCATATGCTGCGGGAAGGGACGGCGCTTCAGCAGCAGGGAATCGATGTCGTCATCTGTGCGGTATCCACGCTCCAGCGCCCGGAAACGATTGAACAAATCGGGGAGCTGGAACGGATCCCGAGTATTCATTGGGTTCATGACGACACGGAAAAAAAGGATCTGAATATGGAGGCACTGATCCTGAGGAATCCGGAGGTGGTTCTGGTGGATGGTCTGGCGCACCGGAACCGTCCAGGTGCGGAGCATAAGACCAGACTGGAAGATATCCACTTCCTGCTCAGTCACGGAATCAGTGTAATGACTACGGTAAACGTATATGAGCTGGAAGGCGTAAGGGAACTGGCCCAGAAATACATGGGGATTGAGGTGGAGGAGACCGTCTCTGCGCATACACTGGAGCTTGCAGATGAAATCCGCCTGATTGATGTAACACCTGAAACGCTGCTCCAGCGTGTCTCGGAAGGGCATGTACGCAACAGTAAAACCGCCGCCCTGTTTCAGCGGGGAACGCTTGGTGTGCTGCGCGAGCTGGCTCTGCGGCTGGTGGCGGAAGGGGTAAATGACTCGCTGGAGAAGCATCGTGAGCAAATGGGGATGCTCGGTCCGTCCGGCGCGGCGGAACGCATTCTGGTCTCCACCCAATATCACTGGAACGGTTCTATATATGTCCGGCGCGGCCAGCAGGTAGCGAAACGGCTGAATGGTGAACTCATGATCATTACCTTTACGAACCAAAAACGTCCGCTGACGAAAGAGCAGGCAGCTTTTAAGGAGTCGCTCCTAAAGCTTGTCCAGAAGGTCGGGGCGGAGTTCGAAGAACTGCCTTTCCATTCCCGGAGAAGACTGCCGGAGCGGCTGATCCAGTATGCGCTTGAACATAATGTTACCCGGATTATGCTGGGCCATTCCCGGCAGTCGAGGTGGCAGGAGTTCTGGCAAGGCTCTGTTGTCAATGATATTCTCCGGAAGTCCAGGAATATGGATATCTTCATGGTTGCGGACCGGGCGGAGCATCAAGGAGAGCGGATTTTGCCCGCAAAACTGGCCGTCCCCGCCGATAACCCGCTGTATCACCGGTTAAGCTCACGCGAAGTGGACGAAAAAATCGGGCGGATCAGGAGGGGGCGGTTCAAGGTCTTTATTGGCGCGGCACCCGGAGTTGGCAAAACCTATACCATGCTGCGGGAAGGCAATCATCTGCTCAAGAAGGGAGTAGATGTTGTAATCGGTCTTCTGGAAACCCATGGCCGCCAGGAAACGGGTCAGCAGGTCGCTGAACTGCCGCTTATCGAACGGGCAAAAATCAAATACTCAGAAACTGTACTGGAGGAAATGGATACCGGGGCCATCCTGAGGCGTAACCCTGAATTGGTGCTGGTGGATGAGCTGGCTCACACTAACGTTCCCGGCAGTAAGTATAAAAAACGCTATGAAGATGTAATGGAAATTCTGAACGCGGGCATTTCGGTCATTTCAACGGTCAACGTGCAGCATCTGGAAAGCTTGAATGATGCGGTGGCCCAAATCACCGGGGTTCGTGTGAGGGAAACGGTTCCGGATTCCATTCTCCGCCTGGCGGACGAAGTGGAGCTTATCGATGTGGCACCACAGGCGCTGCAAGCCCGCATGAAGGAAGGGAAGATTTATGCCCGGGAAAAAATCGATCAGGCGCTGGACAACTTTTTTAAAATCGGGAACCTGATTGCCTTGAGAGAGCTGTCACTCCGGGAAATTGCCGATGATGTAGATGAACGGCTGGAGGCATGGGAACGTGTCAGCTCTCTGCGCGGACCCTGGAATAAGCAGGAGGTTATTTTTGTCTGTGTGAAGCTTAGTCACAGTGCCGGGAAACTAATCCGCAGGGGATTCAGGACGGCTTTCCGGTTGAAGGCGGATTGGATTGTTGCCTATGTACATTCAGCGAAAGAACTGACTGAGGACGAGCAGAAAATGAAGGCAAGCATTGAAAACCTGACTCTTCGGCTGGGCGGAAAATTCGAAATGATCTCCTCGTCAGGGCCTTCATCGAGGCTTGCAGAGGTCATTCAGGCGAAAGCTGACGAACACCATGCCACCCAGCTTATTATCGGCCAATGTGACCGCCCGGCATGGAAACGGCTATGGGAAGGCACGATCATCAAAAAACTGCTGCGTACCGCAAGGCATATGGACATTCTGATTGTCGCCAACTACGATCCTCATATCAAGCGGGATATTCTTCCTGAGGCTGCTGCGCATGAATAATGCTGCCGTGCTTAGACTTGGCTATGCCAATCAGCCCTGCACCGGTGACCGTGATGGCACATAACAGGGCAAAGACGGGGAATCCGGCCTGTACTCCGAAATGGCCCAGCAGGCGGGTTCCTGCTAATGGACCGGCGATGGTCCCCGCCTTGATCAATTCCGAGCAGCCGAAATATAAGCCTTTGACCTCTGCTGTGGCCAGCTCATCCACCAAGGCGTCGAAGCGTGCTCCGATCAGCAGCTCTCCCACGCTGAAGAGGACAATAAATGCAAGGAGCGGCAGCAAAGCAGGCGGCAAAATAAAAGGTAAAAAGCTTAGGCCGATCAGCAAATTGCTGACCAGAACTACGGTAAAGGGGTTCCATCTGGAGATCCAGCGCAGCAGCACAAATTGGGCAACGAGAATGATCAGGGCATTGGCGGATAGAAGGGTGGAGTACAGTTGAACACCATTCGTTAAAGAACCGGTGTTAGCCAGATACTGCGAGACGGTTGCATTCAGCTGTGAATAACCGAAGAAAGAGAAGCTCATGCCGGCCAGCAGCAGAAGGAAAACATGATCTTTGCAGATTACCGAGAAGGCTCGCTGGCGGCGGAGCGGTGCGGGCGGCGAAGCCGGAGCTCCGGCTGGCGTGTCCCGGAAGAAAAACCGGGTCGATACCCCATATAGAATGTACAGGATGCCTAGGATCACGTAGGGAAACAGCGTCAGTTTCATATTGAACAGCAAGCTTAGGAGGGGGCCGATAAAAGCTCCGAGATTAATCGCGGAATACCTCAGATTGAATACCAGCAGCCGGTTGTCTGGAGTGGTTTGGGCAGACAGCACTTTTTTGCTGGCAGGCTCAAAGATGGAATAGCATAAACCGTTAAGGCCGCTAAGCAGAAGGAAATGCCAGAAGCTGCCGGCAAAATAAAACAGGATGAAGGCGGAACCCCAGACAAGCGGGATTCCGCCTATTATTTTTTTCAAGGAGAACTTATCAGCCAGCCTTCCGCCAAAACTGCCGAACAACACATTGATGAGCGGATTAATACTGAGAATGTAGCCGGTGTGGAGGAGCGAAATGTCCTTTTGAGTCGTCAGGAATATAGCTAGAAAAGGAGTGCTCATAAAGAGTGCCGTTCTGGTGAAAAGAGTTCCAATCAGGATATTCCATACTTTGCTGTTCAGTTTCCGGTTTGCCTCATTGTTCATACCCGTCCTTCTTTCTGCTATGTATTTTTCATTGGCTCGAATGTAGCATACAATGAAAAATAGGCAGAGAATTTGTGCTGTATACTCACATTTGCGGGAGTGAAGTGAAATGGGAATGGTGCTGGGGGAGACCATTAAGCGGATTCGTAAATCCAGAGGGATGAATCAGTCAGATCTGGCAGAGGGCATCATGAGCCGCTCCAATCTGTCTCGTTTTGAAGGAGGAAAGTACTATCCCGGTTATGACAAGCTGGTTCTGATTCTGGATAAGCTGGAAATGTCGCTGGAGGAGCTGTTGTTCTTGCATCATGACTATGCCCAGCCGGTCAAACGGACACTCCACCTGGCCTTAGTTGAAGCGGGGAACCGTTACGAATTCGAGAAGGTCAGGGACGTCAGCTATGAATGCCATAGGTTGTATAAGACTACGCGGACGGAAGCTTATTACCATCTGTATTTGCTCGGACAGGGACTGTTGATTCAGTATGGTCATGAGGACCAGATCAGACAACTGAGCGAGATTGCCAATTACATTAAGCCCTATCTGCTAGGGGTAGATACCTGGTATTTGTATGAATTCAAGCTGCTTAACAATTTTTTGTTCACCCTGAACAGTGACGATGCCATTTTTTTTGGACTGAGGGCTGTGCAGGAATTTAATAAATACCACTCCTTTGCCGAGAGCAGAACCATCCAGCAGCATTTGCTCCAGAACATCTCCAATATTTGTCTGGCGGAGCGGAATTATGAGAAAAGCCTGTTTTTTCTTACAAAGGCTCTGCCTTTGGCGGATAAAACCAATCTGCTTTATGACAAGATTGTGACCTTAGTATTATATGAAATCACTGTAATCTGCCTGAAGCAAAGTCAGAACACGTCGAAATTATGCAGCTATTTAGCCATTCTGCAGCAGCTTGATTTTATGGATAGCTATCATGCCCTTCTGGCTGTATGCCGAAAGCATCTTTCTAAGGGCTTGCAGGATTTAATTTTGAATTACGAATCAAATGTAGATAATGATATAATGAAATTGAAACGGAGTTGAACATTCATGGAATTGCTTAACCCACAGAATGATTTTCTGTTCAAACGCATTTTTGGAAGTGAAGAGAATCGAGATGTGCTGCTGGCCTTTTTGAACCGAACGTTTACAGAAGCCGGGAAGCTGCCGTTGAGCGAGATTATTCTCTTGAACCCATACACCGACAAAGACGCTCCGCGCGACAAGCAATCCATTCTTGATATTAGAGCTAGAACGACAGAAGGCGAAATTATCAATGTTGAAATGCAGTTGTTTAATAAATACAACACTGAGAAAAGGACTCTCTTCTACTGGAGTAAACAATACTCCGGTCAATTACAGGAGGGACAGCCTTATAATCAATTAAAGAGATGCGTGACCATAAACATTCTGAACTATGCTTTTTTGCCAAATGACCTGTACCATAATGTGTTTCATCTACGCGAAGATAACACTGGTATTTCACTTATTGATGATATCGAAGTTCATTTTCTAGAATTGCCTAAGCTGGATGAGCAAGCTGTCTCCATTGAAAAAGGTGGGCTTGTGAACTGGCTGCTGTTCCTCAAAGGCGCAGATCAATCCAAATGGGGGGTGCTGACGATGAATGAACCCGTATTAAAGAAAGCTATGGATACATTGGAGTTCTTGAGCCAAGACCTTGAAGCACGTAGACAATATGAATTACGGCAAAAGTATTTGCATGATGAAGCCTCAATGATTGAGGGCGCCCGGAAAGAGGGGCAAGCTGAAATGGCAAGGAAGCTTCTTGCTTTAGGTGTTGAGATTTCTGTCATTTCTGAAGCTTCTGGGCTCAGTGAAGAAGAGGTTAGGGTATTAAGACCTTTACAGTGAAAATATAAAAGAAGAGCCGACCCATTGCGGTCGGCTCTTCTTATCTTGACAGGAGTTTTTTATGGCCGGTAAGCTTACATATGCTATAGTTTGTTATATATTTACACAAATGAATGAGACAAGGAGCGCGTGAATATGTTCAGAATCATGATTGTGGAAGATGATCCGAAGATTGCGGACCTCCTGCTGTCAGCGATTACAAAGTACGGGTATGATGTGGTAAAGGTCGAGGATTTCCATCAGGTGCTGCAGGAATTTGAACGGGTAAGACCGGAGCTGGTTCTGCTTGATGTGAATCTGCCCAGTTATGACGGTTATTACTGGTGCCGGCAAATCCGTAATGTCTCTACTTGCCCTGTACTGTTCATTTCCGCGCGGGACGGTGAGATGGACCAGATCATGGCGCTGGAAAACGGGGGGGATGATTACATCACCAAGCCGTTCCATTCAGGGATTGTGCTCGCAAAAATCCACAGTCACCTCCGCCGGGCTTACGGGGAGTATGCGGCCAAGCGTGAGGAGCTGATGCTGGAGAAGGAAGGCCTGATCCTGTATCCTGAAAGGCTTGAATTGCAGTATGGGCAGGCGGTCGTGACCCTCACCAGAAAGGAATCAGATCTTATAGAGAGTCTTATGGAGCGTTATCCGAGAGTGGCCAGCCGGGAAGCCCTGCTGGAGAAGCTGTGGGACCCGCAGGCTTTTGTGGATGAGAACACGCTTAATGTGAACATCGCACGGGTCCGGAAGAAATTTCAGGAGCTTGGGATTGAAGATGCCGTGCTTACCGTCAGAGGTTCGGGATACCGGCTGAACATCAGCTGGGCAGAGGGCTGAGCCATGAAGCTGTTTATCCGGGAGCATGCGTTGTTGTTGGCCGTTCAGCTGGTGCAATTTGGCGCAATGTTCTCTATTTACTGGTTTGACGGGTACCGCAATCTTCCGACCGCGCTCTACTCCGTCTTTATTGGGTTCTTCTTTCTCAGCTGCTACCTGGTATATCAATATATTAGCAGACGCCGCTATTATCTTCGCCTCAGCAGACCGCTTGATACGCTGGACGAATCTTTTCAGAAGATTGAGAATAACCCCGTTTCCAAAGCGCTGGAGCAGTTGCTGCATACACAATACCGCCACTATCAGCAGCAGCTGACTGCGGTGAAGCTGCAGCAGGAGCAGCACTTAACCTTTATTGACCAATGGGTGCATCAGATGAAAACACCGCTGTCGGTGATTGAGCTGACTGTACAGAATATGGACGAGCCCGAGTTTGCCAGCATCCGGGAGGAGCTGGAACGTATGCGCAGCGGTCTGCATACCGTTCTGTATATGGCCAGGCTGCGGGCTTTTGAAAAGGATTTTCACATCAAACCTGTCGTCCTGCCGAAGCTCGTGAGCGAGGTTGTCCATGATCACAAACGGCTCTTTATCCGCAATCATATCTTTCCCGAGGTGAAGGCTGCCTCTCCCGGAATTACCGCCCAGACCGATGAGAAATGGCTGTTCTTTATGCTGTCGCAAATTATAAACAATGCCATCAAATATTCAGCAGCAAAAAATACGGGGGAAGGCCAGAAGATTACGGTCTCCTGCTATATCAGGGGATTGGATGCAGTCATTGAGGTTAAGGATCAGGGGATTGGCATTCAGAAGTCTGATCTGAAACGGGTATTCGACCCCTTTTTCACCGGCGACAACGGGCGCGGACTGCGGGAGTCTACGGGAATGGGACTGTATTTGACGAAGGAGTCCGCAGACCGTCTCGGGCACCGGCTTGAGCTGGAATCGGCGGTTGGTGAAGGAACGGTGATGCGGATTATTTTGGCGGCGAATCCTTTGCTTACAAGCGTGTAATAAAAGTGAAACCTAAATCGATGGTTGATGTGCTGCCGTCTCCGGTATATTGGTTACAGAACCAATACTGTGCATACAAAGAGAGGGGCGTATAGCCATATGCTAGAGGTAAGGCAGGTCAGTAAAATATATGAAGGGAACGTGGCTTACCGGGCTTTGACCGATATTGATCTAACCATTGACGCCGGTGAATTCGTGGGCATTATGGGGCCGTCCGGCAGCGGTAAAACCACCCTTCTGAATATGATTGCCACGGTTGATGGCCCGACTACCGGAAGCATTATGATCGATGGCAAGGACACCGGCAAGCTTGATAAAAACGAATTGGCGGTGTTTCGCCGGCGGGAGCTGGGATTTGTCTTTCAGGATTTCAATCTGCTGAATACCTTGACTGTGGAGGAGAATATTGTCCTGCCGCTGACGCTGGATGGAACCCAGGTGAATGAAATGAAGCAGAAGGCGCAGGAGATTGCCGGGAAGCTGGGGATCAGCGCCATTATGAAAAAACGCACCTATGAAATTTCCGGGGGACAAGCCCAGCGGACAGCGATCGCCAGAGCTATGATCCATTCCCCGAAGCTGCTGCTTGCGGATGAGCCTACCGGCAATCTGGATTCCAAAGCAGCCAAGGATGTGATGGATCTGCTGGAAGCGATCAACCGGGAGCAGTCAACAACGATGATGCTCGTTACACATGATGCTGTAGCGGCCAGCTATTGTCACCGTGTGGTGTTCATTAAGGATGGAAGATTCTATACAGAGATCCACAGCGGGAACAACCGCCAGAGTTTTTTTCAGAAGATTATCGATACACTATCGCTGTTAGGGGGATACAGCAATGACGTTCCGCCAGTTCGCATTCCGTAACGTCACCCGGAACAAAAGGCTGTATACCGCCTATTTCCTCAGCAGCATGTTTACGGTGATGGTCTTCTTTACCTTTGCTATTTTTGCCTATCATCCGGTGCTTAGCGCGGAGAACTTACAATCGAGTGCGGTTATTGCGCTTTCGGTCTCCAAGTGGATCATCTATGTGTTCTCCTTCTTCTTCGTACTCTATTCCATGAGTGCATTTCTGCAGTCGCGGAAAAGGGAGTTCGGGCTGATGATGATGCACGGAATGACTACCCGGCAGCTGCGGCGGATGATTTTTATGGAGAATATGCTGATCGGGTTAAGCGCCACCGCCGGCGGCATCGGTCTCGGGATTGTATTCGCGAAGGGGATTCTGCTTGCGGGGACAAATGCGCTTGCGCTTAAAGAGCCGCTGCTATTCTATTTTCCATTCAAAGCGGTCTTGCTGACACTGATTTCGTTCATGCTGCTCTTCGTCCTGATCTCCTTGTTTATTTCGGCGGTGCTGCGCAGCGGCAAGCTGATCACGCTCATCAAAGCGGATCGTCAGCCCAAACAGGAGCCGAAGGCTTCGCTTCTGCTGTCCTTGCTGGTGGTATTACTGCTGGGGACCAGCTACTTTCTTTCTCTTCGGGCCAGCGGGTTGGAAGTAGTGATGCTGCTCGCGCCTGTTGTCATTATGGTCACGATCGGTACCTTTCTGCTGTTCACACAGCTCAGCGTATATCTGATCCGCAAGCTGAAGGGACGGGAGCGTTTTTTCTGGCGTAGAACCAATATGCTGCTGCTCTCTGACCTTTCCTACCGGATGAAGGACAATGCGCGTTCTTTTTTTCTGGTCGCCATCATCTCTACCGTTTCCTTCAGCGCTATAGGGGCATTATACGGGTTTCAGTCCATGCTGAACGGATCGCTTACGCAAAAAAATCCCTATCTTTTCACCTATATGTCTGCGGATGGGGACAGCCAGGCACGGACCCATATACAGCTTATTGACCAGAGCCTAAGCAAAGCGGGGATTGCCGCCGAAAAAACGGGTTTGGAGCTTAACTATTATAAGGCTGCGGATGGCAGCCAGACAGTCGTTCTGGTGAAGCAATCGGAATATAACAACGTAGCAGAGTTAATGGGGCTCAAGCCCATCCAGCTTGCCGCAGGGAAAGCCGCTATTGTAGATTTCGGGCTGTCGCGCAAGGGGGAGGAGATGCTCCACCAGCCGGTGAAGCTGCAGCCAGGGATGGTCATCGAGGCGGATCAGGCCGTCGTTTCTCCGGCGGTACGGGCTTTCAGCGGTTACTACGTCGTCTCCGATGAGTGGATTGGCCGGCTTGCACAGCCGCTGAAAGTGAGCCGCTATTACGCCTGGCACGGGGCGATTGGACAGCAGGGAGTACAGATGGTGGGCGGAAAACTGACAAATGAGCTTCCCTATGATGAGCACTATAATTTCTATGCGCTGGAGTATCAGACCTCCAAGATTAATGATAACTTTGGGCCATTGATGTTCATGGGGTTCTTTATCGGGATCGTATTTTTTGTCTCCGCCGGCAGCTTTCTCTATTTCCGGCTGTACAGCGATCTGGATGAGGATAAACAAAAGTTCAAGGCCATTTCCAAGCTGGGGCTGAGTGACAAAGAGCTTGGCAAAATATTGAACCGTCAGATCGGCCTGCTCTTCTTCGCCCCTATCGTTGTCGCGCTTGTGCACGGAGCCGTGGCTCTTACAGCGTTGTCACACATGTTCCAGTATTCCATGTTCAGGGAATCCCTGCTGGTGCTTGGACTGTTCTTCTTCATCCAGGTCATTTACTTCTTCATTGTCCGCTTGTTCTATATCAGACAGATCAGATCGGCGCTGGCCGGATCATAAGGGAGGATATTCATCCTGAAGCAACGGTCCGTCCGCGGAGCGTCCACATCAAGTGCTCAAGCCCATCCTGCCCAAAAAATGAGGGGGTGCCCATGCCGCAATTTCGGCTTTTGGGGCACCCCCTTTAGCTAGTTACACCTGATTAGGAATCTCTACCGCAGGATCGGTATCGGCTTCATAATCCACGCCTTCGGTCTGGAAGCCGAAGAGGTGGAAGAAATCTTCACGGTAGCCTTCCAGATCGGCAAGCTCAGGAACATTGTCAGTTTCGAGCTCGTTCCAGCGTCTCATGACTTCGATCTGCACATCCTCGCGCATTTCCCAATCGTCGATACGGATCAGGTGGCTGCCGTCCGCGGCTGCTTCACCGCCGTTATATAAATGATCCGAGAACAAGCGGTACATTTGCTGAATGCAGTTTTCGTGCAGTTCCTTTTCCTTCATCACTTTATACAGAGCGGAAATGTACAGTGGAACCACCGGAATCGCGGAACTGGACTGTGTAACTAATGCTTTGTTGACTGAGACAAAAGCGCGTCCACCCTTGGCACTCAGCTTCTCATTCAGTGCGATGGCGGTCTGCTCCAAGTCGTTTTTGGCCAGTCCAATCGTTCCATCCCGGTAGATCGGGTGGGTGATCTTCGGTCCAACATAGGAGTAGGCTACGGTGGTTGCCCCGTCCGCCAGCACACCGGCCTCCTGCAGCTGGTCAATCCACATAGCCCAGTCTTCCCCGCCCATAACGGCGATCGTCTGGCGGACCTCATCCTCCGTTGCCGGTTCAATGGTGACTGTGGATACCTCTCCGGTATGGAAGTTCATTGTTTTATTCGTATAGGCGGAGCCTACCGGCTTAATCACGGAGGAGAACGTTTCTCCCGTTACCGGATGGGTACGGCGCGGGGAAGCAACGCTGTAAACCACAAGATCCACGGTGCCGTATTCGGCTTTGATCAGGTCAATCGTTTTGGTTTTGATGGCATCGGAGAAGGCATCTCCAACAATGCTGTGAGATTTGAGGCCCTGCTGTGCAGCGGCCTGCTCGAATGCGGCCGAGTTGTACCAGCCTGCCGAAGCGGTACGGACGCCTTCAGCGGCTTTGTCGAAAAAGACACCGATGGTATTCGCTCCTGCGCCGAAAGCGGCAGCAATCCGTGAAGCCAGCCCGTATCCGGTGGAAGCACCGATAACAAGCACATTCACAGGTCCGGTGAGCTTCTTTTGAGCTTTTACGAAATCAATTTGTTCCTGTATTTGTCTGGCGCACCCTTCCGGATGGGCGGTTGTGCAAATGAAGCCGCGTGTTTTTGGCTGAATGATCATCAAGGATTACCCCTTTATTTTAGTTTTTAACTTTTTTCACTAATATAAAGTATAGCAAATGATGGCTTAGAAAGATAAGTATGAATGTATTTTTTATATTTTGGGGGCCAAGCACCGGCACGGGCTGGAGCATAGGCAGTCATTTGAAACTTTTTCCAGATTTTCTTTTTGTGATTGAAGACCGGCAGACCGGAGTATGGCTGTTCCTCGGTGCGATTGAAAATCCGTTGCTGACTCATTAAAAACCGGGTCGATGCTTCAAATTTTCGGGGCTAAGCGCATAATTGCTCCCTTTGCAGGTCACAATAGGAAAAAAGCAGAATGAAGGGATCAACGTGAATGCTTTTCGCTTAAAGAAACAATTGTGGCGGCGTTGGAGACGTTGGAAAAAAGCCCCCTGGGTAGGAGCGGCCTGTATTGTCTTGACGCTGCTTGCCTGGCGCGGCATGCAGGTCCCGGAAGAGCTCAGCGGCTTGCTGAGTAATACGGCATGGACTGTGCCTGAGCATCTTAGCGGGCTGCAGGAACAGGCCTCATCCGCTGATCCAGGCGGAAGCGTGCCGGCTGCAGCGGCTGTGTACAGCCAGGCTGAAGAAGACGGGAAGGATGGGACTTCAGCCCTGGATCGTAAGCAGCTGCTGGAAACCCTCAGCCAGGAACCGGTCAGCCGGACGGTTCACTTGAAGACAACCTATATTTCCGGTGAGGAGATCGTAACCCTTCCCGGAGACAAGTCCCCCGTCCAGCTTAGGCAGGTCATTGCTGCACATCCCGACTGGAACGGCTGGATCAGCGCGGACGGGGATCTGTGGTTGGAGCGTATGGTCAACGATTTATCGCCGCTGATTAAGAAGGACGCCTTTATCGGCGTGGACGAGCACGGCAATCTGACCCTGTTCAAGGGTCCGCCGGCGCAAGAGAAGGTGCTGAAAACCTTTTTTCAAATGGACATGGGCTCGATGAAGTCTTCGCTGCCGGATGATATCTTAGAGCAGCTGCATGAAGGCATCCGTGTGCAGGATGTAGAAGAGTACAACAGCGTGCTGTCCACCTTCAGCGACTATGCGCGGGACTCGTCGGAACAGGTGATGCAAAGCGAAGAATAACAGATAGGGTAAGAAGGCCGCTTCTAAGCTGAAATACAGCTGGGGCGGCTTTTTTGTGCTGTAATAGGGCGTGCCCGGACACTCCAGCTTTTTTCGCTTGCGGATTAGCGGAATCTCTGTCCGCAAGCCGGGAGTGGAACCCGGAATTAACCTTCTTTTCCCGGGCGGCGGCAAACTTTTATTCTCCCGGCAGAAGGTTTTTTGCTATAATGGTTAGAAGGAATACATATGTTCGCTTCACGGCGGAGAAATGGATGAAACAGCAGGAATATCCTGCCTGCTTAAGAGGAGAGATCGGATTTGCGCATCCTGGGCATTGACCCGGGGCTGGCGATTGTCGGCTTCGGCTTCGTGGATAAGGTAGGAAACAAATTAACGCCGGTTCAGTACGGGTGCATCCAGACGGAGGCGCACACGCCGGAGGAGGAACGTCTGCTGCATGTATACGAGGGTATGGTGCAGCTTATTGATAAATACCAGCCTGATGCGGTCGCGGTGGAGAAGCTGTTTTTCAGCCGCAATGTGACCACGGCCCTGCCGGTGGCGCAAGCAAGAGGTGTGCTGATCCTGGCTGCTGTCCAGCGCGGGCTTCCCGTCGCGGAATATACTCCGATGATGGTGAAGCAGGCTGTGGTAGGCTATGGCAAGGCCGAGAAGAAGCAGGTGCAGGAAATGGTCAAGCTGCTGCTGAAGCTGGCGGCTGTACCGAAGCCTGATGATGTGGCGGATGCGCTGGCAGTGGCGGTATGCCACGCCCATTCGGTGAGTCTTAATTCCAAATTAAATGAGGTATTGCGAAAATGATAGATTACTTAAGAGGGCCGGTTGTCCATCTGGAGCCGGAATATGTGGTGGTGGATGTCCAGGGCATAGGATACCGGGTGTTCTGCCCGAATCCGTATGCTTTTGCCAAGCTGGAGGGGCCGGTAATGATCTACATTCATTACCAGACACGCGAGGATGCTACCCTGCTCTTCGGGTTCCCGACAAGAGAAGAGCAGAAGCTGTTCCGCAAGCTGATTGAAGTATCCGGCATTGGCCCGCGCGTAGCCCTGGGGATTCTGACCGGTGGAACACCGGATCAGCTGATCTCGGCGATTTACCAGGAGAATATCACCTTTCTGACCAAGCTTCCGGGGATCGGCAAGAAGACGGCCCAGCGGATGATTCTGGATCTGCGGGACAAGCTGGACGGCCTGAGCGCGGTGTCCATGCAGACTGGATTGTTCGCTGCAGCGGCTGAAGCCCAGGCGGCTGAGGATGCAATGCCGTGGGAGGAAGCGCGGGACGGGCTGAAGGCGCTTGGATATACCGAAGCCGAGCTGGACCGGGTATGGCTGACCATGAAGAAGGAAGGCGCCGATTCAGGACCGGTTGATGTGCTGATGAAGAAGGCGCTGGGGCTGCTCTATACAGCCAAATAGGCTGCTTGACAGAACGGAGTGATGGATAAATGGATGACCGGATAATTTCGGCTAATCTGATGATGGACGAGCAGGCGGTGGAATTAAGTCTGCGCCCCCGTTATCTGGGAGAGTATATCGGACAGAACCAGGTTAAAGAGAATCTGAAAATATATATAGAAGCTGCCAAGATGCGCAGTGAAGCGCTGGACCATGTGCTGCTGTACGGGCCTCCCGGTCTCGGTAAAACAACACTCGCGAATATTATCGCCAATGAGCTTGGTGTGAACCTCAGGACAACATCCGGACCTGCCATTGAGCGGCCCGGCGATCTGGCCGCGCTGCTGACCAATCTGCAGCAGGGCGATGTGCTGTTCATTGACGAGATTCACCGGCTGCACCGGACGGTGGAAGAGGTGATGTATCCGGCGATGGAGGATTTCGCGCTGGATATTATGATCGGCAAGGGGCCGAGCGCCCGCTCGGTGCGCCTGGACCTGCCGCCCTTTACGCTAATCGGCGCCACTACCCGCGCCGGGCTGTTGTCTGCGCCGCTGCGTGACCGCTTCGGAGTGGTCAGCCGGCTGGAGTATTATACGATCGACGAGCTGAGCTTCATCGTTTCCCGCAATGCCGAACTGCTCGGTATTGAGATTCTGGGCGATGCTGCCGAAGAGATCGCTTTGCGGTCGCGGGGAACTCCGCGGATTGCCAACCGCCTGCTGAAGCGGGTCCGCGATTTCGCGCAGGTGCGCGGCGACGGGATCATTACACCGGAGATTGCCGGAGAATCGCTGAAGATGCTTCAGGTGGACCCGCGCGGACTGGACAGCATCGATCATAAGATGCTTCATTCCATGATCAGTTCCTTCCGCGGCGGGCCTGTGGGGCTGGATACCATAGCTGCAACAATCGGAGAAGAGAGCCAAACCATTGAGGATGTGTATGAGCCTTACCTGCTGCAGATTGGATTTCTGCAGCGTACGCCGCGGGGGAGAGTTGTGACTCCTGCCGCTTACCAGCATTTGGGCCTTCCGCTTCCTCCGCAGCCGCAATAATCCTTGTTTTGCTATCATCTCTATGATTAGGAGGCATCAAGATGAATCTTGCCAGATGGAAAAAGTCAGGAATGGGCTTGCTTGCAGGTGTCCTGATGGCAGGGGGCCTGCTGCTTCCTGCCGCTGACAGCCATGCCGATCCGAACACAGCCATCCGGGTTGCGCTGTATGCCGATATTGGCAGCAAATATAAATCTACCGTCCCTTTCGTGACGCTGAGCTCGACGATGGGCTTCAGCCTGATGTCCGGCAGTGCGCAGCTGCTGCCCATTCCGCCCAATAACAAAATCCGCATCAGCCTCGACGGATACAAGGTCAAGGTGATGGACAGCCCTACATGGCAGGCGGCCGCAGAAGCCGCCAAGAAGCTTCAATCGACCTCCGATAAGCCGATGTTATTTGTGGCTTCACGCAATGGTGCGAACGTCTATCAGCTGTACACAGGCCCGTACACCAGTGAAAGTGCTGCCAGGGAAGGGCTGAACCGGGTAAGCAAAGCAGGCCTGTCCCTTGCTGAAGGGCAGACTCCTGCCTTGGCTGGAAGCAAACATCTGTCTGCTGGCTCCTTTGCTACCCAGGAAGAAGCGGATGCTGTGGTCAGCACAATTACTGCGGCTGGCTTTGATGCCTGGAAGACGCTGACGGGCGGGCCAGCCGGCAGCGCGCAAATAGAAGTGTGGGTCGGAGAAGCGGCAAGTGACAGTGATCTTGCCGCGCTGCGGACTGCAGTTACGGCTGCGCTTCCGCAGCTTGCCGTCTCCGCCGGAGCGGCTGCGGCACCGGGGATGATGATCCGTACAGATGCGGGGCTGGACTGGAACAGCGAGAGCCAGGCATTTCATTACCAGGTGTCCGGTACAGGAGCCAAGTTCATAGTCTCCGGTAATTCCGCCGGGATTCAACTGGCTGAGCGTTCCAAGCGCATTTACCGCGGCAATCTGGAACTCAGCGGACTTGCGGGATCACTCGCTGTCATTAACGAAGTTCCGCTGGAGCAGTACTTGTATGCGGTAGTCGGCGGAGAAGTTTCATCGGGCTGGCCCGAAGAAGCGCTTAAGGCCCAGGCCGTAGCGGCGCGCAGCTATGCGCTGTCACAGGGCAACCGTTTTGATGTGGCGAATGTGGTGGATACCACACTCAGCCAGGTGTACTACGGTATTGGTGCTGAAGCACCGACGATTACCAAGGCAGTAGATGCTACCGCCGGCGAGGTGCTGCTGAGCGGCGGCAAGGTCGTGGAGGCAGTGTTCTCCTCCAACAGCGGCGGTGTGACCGCCGACCCTTCGGAGGTATGGGGCAACGGAGGCGCTACCTTTGTCAGTGTTGCCAGTGCTGAAGACTCCGCTGCAGCAGCATCAAAGAAATGGTATTACTTGCTGCTGGACCGCGGCGTCTCGGGTTATGCCCGGGAGGACAATATCAAACTGACCGGCGGCAAGACAGCGGCAGGCCTGGCAATAGCAACTGCGAGCACCAAAGATGTGAATATCCGCCCGCTGCCTGTCGTTGAGAGCAGTGCAAGTCCGCTTGGCAAGCTGAACCCCGGCGAAAATGCTGTAGTTCTGGATCAGTTCTATGAGAACGGAAGCTACAGCTGGGTTAGAGGACCCTACTCTTCAGCGGAGCTGCTCAAAAGCCTGTCAGGCAAGGTCAGCAGTTCGCTGCCCTCTTCCATCAGCAGTCTGCAGGTTTCGCAGCGCGGGCCTTCGGGAAGAGTGACACAAGTAAAAGCCAACGGGGAGATTCTGCAGGTGAAATATCCTGATCTGTTCCGTTCGGCGTTCGGCGGATTGCCGAGTACCTTGTTTGATATTGTACCTGCCGGCAGTTATACTGTATTAGGCGCTGACGGCTCTACGTCAACGGTTAACAGCTCCCAGAGTGCTGGAGTTCTCTCTGCGTCGGGCAAAGTGACTGCTAATGGCAGCGGTACCGTAGTTATGGGCGCAGATGCTTCGTCCAGAGTAGTCACGGCCAGCCCCGGATTCTATTTTATGGGCTGGGGGAACGGCCATGGGCTTGGCATGTCCCAATGGGGCGTGAAGGGCATGGCCGACAAAGGGTATGATTACAAGCAAATATTGCAACACTATTTTAATAACGTTACTATAGTTAAGGAATGAAGACTGACCATGAATGTAGACGATTATGACTTCCATTTGCCGGAGGAGCTCATCGCCCAGACTCCGCTGTCCGACCGCAGTGCATCGCGGCTGCTGCTCGTGAACAAGGAGAATGGCCAACTGGAGCATCGGCATTTTACGGATATACTGGAGCAATTTCAGCCGGGAGATACGCTGGTTCTGAATGATACACGGGTAATTCCCGCCCGGCTCTTCGGCGTCAAGGAAGACACCGGTGCGAAGGCGGAGGTCCTGCTGCTGAAAAGTCTGGGCGAAGACCGCTGGGAAGCGCTGGTGAAGCCCGGCAAGAAGCTGAAGACCGGAGCTGTGATTATCTTCAGCGAGGAACTCCGGGCAGTGATTGAAGACGAGGCTGACATGGGCGGACGGACGCTCCGCTTCATCTATACAGGAATATTCCAGGAAATTCTGGACAGGCTGGGAAGCATGCCGCTTCCGCCGTATATCAAGGAGACGCTGGATGACCGTGAGCGTTACCAGACGGTCTATGCCAAGCATGAAGGCTCGGCGGCCGCGCCGACCGCAGGTCTGCATTTCACCCGGGAGCTGCTGGAGCAGATCAAGGCAAAAGGTGTAACGATTGCCTATATTACGCTTCATGTCGGACTGGGAACCTTCCGTCCCATGTCGGTAGAGAAGGTAGAAGAGCATGTAATGCATGCCGAGTATTATGTCTTGTCCCGGGAGACAGCAGATGTGCTTAATGCAGCCAGAGCCCGGGGAGGAAGAATCATAGCTGTGGGCACAACGTCCTGCCGGACACTGGAAACAGTCGGCAGACAGGCTGAAGGCGGCCCGATTCAAGAATGCAGCGGCTGGACGGATATTTTTATCTATCCCGGGTATGAATTTACCGTTGTTAACGCACTGATTACCAACTTTCATCTGCCCAAGTCTACATTGGTGATGCTGGTGAGCGCCTTGGCCGGACGGGAGAATATTCTGGCCGCCTATGAAGCCGCGATTCAGCAGCACTACCGCTTTTTCAGCTTCGGTGATGCAATGTTTATTTATTAAGCAAGAGGAAGGGTTAAATATATGGCAGCAATAACTTATGAACACATCAAGACCTGCAAGCAATCCGGTGCGCGGCTCGGCCGGGTGCATACCCCGCATGGTGTAATTGAGACGCCTGCTTTTATGCCTGTAGGCACACTCGCCACTGTCAAAACAATGAGTCCCGAAGAATTGAAGCAGATGGATGCGCATATTATTTTGAGCAATACATACCATCTGTTTCTCCGTCCGGGCCATGATATTATCCGCGAAGCCGGCGGCCTGCACAAATTTATGAACTGGGACCGGCCCATCTTAACAGACAGCGGCGGTTTTCAGGTTTTCTCGCTAAGTGATATGCGCAAAATTACCGAAGAAGGCGTGCATTTCCGTTCCCACTTGAATGGAGATAAGAAGTTCCTCTCGCCGGAGGTGGCGATGGAGGTCCAGAATGCGCTGGGCTCTGATATCATGATGGCTTTTGATGAATGCCCGCCGTATCCGGCAGAATATGATTACGTCAAAAAGTCACTGGAACGCACTACACGCTGGGCCGAAAGATGTCTCAAAAGCCATGCCCGTCCCGAAGACCAGGGACTGTTCGCTATCGTTCAGGGGGGCATGTATGAGGATTTGCGGCGCCAGAGTGCGGCTGATTTGACTTCCATGGATTTCCCGGGGTATGCTATTGGGGGGCTCAGCGTCGGAGAGTCCAAGCAGCTTATGTATGAAGTGCTGGATTATACGGTTCCGCTGCTGCCGCAAGGGAAACCGCGTTATTTAATGGGCGTGGGTTCACCGGATGCGCTGCTGGAAGGATCAATCCGTGGAGTGGACATGTTCGACTGTGTTCTGCCTACACGTATTGCCCGCAATGGGACAACGATGACCAGTCAGGGAAGGCTTGTAGTCCGCAACGCGCAGTATGCACGCGACTTCGGGCCGCTTGATCCGGAATGCAACTGCTATACCTGCCGGAATTATTCCCGTGCTTATTTGCGCCATCTGATCAAAGCCGATGAAACCTTCGGCCTGCGGTTAACGACATACCATAATTTGCATTTCCTGCTGGATTTGATGCGTAAAGTACGTGAAGCTATCAGGGAAGATCGGCTGCTTGATTTTCGCGATGAGTTTTTTGCACAATATGGATTATACGATAATCTAAAAGGATTTTAGGTAATGGGCAGTGTTTCATTGTCTTTTGAAAGGGGGGAGAATTATGTTACAGTTTCAATATGCAGCAACAGCAGGGAGCGGCGGAAGCATCCTGGGTCTTGTAGGCCCGTTTGTACTGATGTTTGTGGTGTTCTACTTTCTGCTCATCCGTCCGCAGCAGAAGAAGACCAAAACGCGCAACGCAATGCTGAAAGCTCTGAAAAAAGGCGATAAGGTCGTAACCATTGGAGGCCTTCACGGGACGATCATGGAAATTTCCGATGACATCGTAGTCCTGCGGGTAAATGATGTGACCAAGCTGACCTTTGACCGGGGTTCCATCAGCCATTCGGTTGTGGAAGTAGAAGACAAAGAGTAGCCTTTAGTACAGCCTTACATAAAAAGCGTCGTTTCCTGCAAGAGGGACGGCGCTTTTTTTCATGTTATTAGGTCAGCCAGTGACTTCTGGTTGGCCTATTTTTTTATAAGTAAAATATGCTGTTTTGCTGCTTTTATAATCCGATATTTTACATATTTGCAAAAATAAATTTACAGTAGTATATTAATTAATTGGATAAATGAGGTATATATTTAAATGTTCAACAATTATAGTTTAGTTTTCATAAATAAATATACTAAAAATTGAAATAAAGTAAAAATATGTTTACAATTTATATCGAAAGATGTAGAATTGGCTTTGCAAGTGAAAGTTATTACAAAGTGTGAAATTATGAAATAAATAATATATTAATTAAATTTTACCATCAGAGGTACGACTTATGAAATCGATAGTTGATAAAAAGGATATTGGTTTGTTAAAAAGATGTTTGATGTATCTCTTTCCTTACAAATTGCGTGTAATTACTACCTTTTTTTGTATTGTGTTTTGTCTGATTCTGCAAATTATTGAGCCATTAATATTAGGTAAGGTCATAGCTTTATTGTTCTCTAAGGAATTTGAAAAGCTGAGTGTAATGCTAATGTACCTGTTTGTAACAGAGCTTTTTGTAACCATTTTAAGTTTCTTTCAATCCTATTTATTTTCCTCATTAAGCGAAAATATTATTTATGACTTGAAAAGAGATATGTTCCAAAAGATCATTGAACTTCCCGTAAAGGCTTTCGACCAAATGAAGGTGGGCGAATTTATATCCCGTTTACAGGGAGATACTGCAACTGTAGCGAGCATCCTTACAAACCAATTGATTAATACTGCAATCGATATTCTTCGAGTAGCCATCATATGTATTGTTGTGTTTCAAATTAGTATTCCACTATCTTTGGTGATTGTAATAAGCTTTCCGGTTACATTCCTTATTTTTACCTTCTCCGGGAAAAAAATAAGGAAGCAAAGTGAAGAGCTGGCTAAGTTAAACGATAGCTATTTCAGTAATCTCCAGCAGTCCATAACCGGGATCAGAGAGATCAAGAGTTTGGGCATCAAGAAGATAAAAATTAATCAATTTCTGGATCTGGCCATCCTGCTTAAAGAAAAAAATATAAATATTAATATTATCAGTACTGTGGCCCGGTCATTATCGCAGTTCACTTCATTTCTCTCACAACTTTGTGTTATGGCTATAGCAGGATTCCTAATATATAAAGGACAGCTGAACATTGAATACTTTATTGCGTTTACCTCTTACTCCAGCCAGCTGACCGGTTCATTAATGAACATTACCCAAATCAGCAGCAACATCCAGAAGGCGCTGACTTCGCTTGAAAGAATTTTTAATCTGCTGGATGAGTTTGGTTACAAGAAGGAAAAGTTTGGGGATTTGGACAAGCAGCACATTGAAGGGGAAATTAAGTTTTGTAATATTTCGTTCGGTTACGGGGACGACTTGCGGGTTGTTGACAACTTGAGCTTTACAATCGCAAAGAATAATACAACTGCAATAGTAGGGAGCAGCGGGGGCGGGAAAACTACAATTTTTAATTTGCTGCTGCATTTTTATGAGGCTGATACAGGTGCTATTTTGATTGATGGAATGGATATCAAACATTTTAATGAAGAAACACTGCGCACCCATATATCGATCGTACACCAGACTCCATACTTATTTAATGCAACTTTTGCTGAAAATATGTTGATAGCCAATGAAAAGGCAACAGAAGAAGAAATGATAACTATTTGCAAAAAAATAAAAATTCATGATTACATCATGAGTCTTCCTCATGGATATAAAACAGTGATAGAAGAGAATGGCGCGAATCTGTCAGGCGGCCAAAAACAACGGATAGCCATCGCAAGAGCGATGCTGAAAAAATCCAAAATTATATTATTCGATGAAGCCACCTCATCACTGGATAATGAAACCCAGCAAATGGTCAAGGAATTAATAAGTTCAATGTCTCATGACCACACTGTTGTCGTGATTGCCCATAGGCTCTCAAGCATTATTGATTCAGATGAAATTCTAGTTATTGATGCCGGCAAACTGGTAGGCCAAGGAAGCCATTGGAATCTTCTAAATGACAATTTTACATATAAAAAGTTATATGAAAGCGAACTGGAATGCAGAGAATTAATTAGTTGATATACTTTTCGGAGTGCCCGCCACTCTGGAATTTATATATTTTAATCTACTACATACGAAGGGAGGCGAAATGAAATGAGAAAATTAATTAAAAAGAATTTTTCGCAAATGCATACTGTTGAGGCATACGCAGATTGTCATCTTTCTTGTGCATGTTATTGCGCCACTTGCAGCTGCTGGGGTCCTGATTTCTTGCATGTTAGCAATACTAGCGCAGATAGCGGATCGCAAAACTACACTCCGACTGCAACCGCTCAAGTGAGAGGTTAACCGAAAAATGCTAGGGTTCTAAAGACAAAGCTACCTGTCATCAGAGCCCTAGTCTTTTTATTCCTTGTGCAGAAGCATGACTACAAAACGGTAAAGGAGACAGTCCATTGTTGACCAAAGAAAATCCGTTGATATATTCGTTCGAAAATATGGATAAGTATTATTTTTTTGATGTGAATAAAAATAAAATTATCAATGTCGATGAGGAAATTTATCAAATTATCAATGATCCTGAAGAGATACGTTCAAGCGGGCATCCGGTTATCCAAAAATTAAGGGATCAAGGATATCTGTCTAACAATCGCGTGGAAGAAATAAAGCATAGCAATGGAAGAATGCTTGATGAGCTTTTAGGCTATAATTTAAAAAAAATAATTCTCCAAGTGACTCAAAATTGTAATTTCAGATGCAATTATTGTGTGTATTCGGGGTCTTATGTAAATCGGGTACATAGCAATAAACGAATGGATTTTGCCACTGCCCAAAAAGGAATAGATTTTCTGATCGAGCACTCTAAGGATGCCAAGGACATCGATATCAGTTTTTATGGCGGCGAGCCGTTGCTGGAGATGAACCTGATTATTCAGTGCATGGACTATGCGATAAAAGCGGCCGAAGGGAAAAACGTTTCTTTTAGTTTGACCACGAACGGCAGCCTGCTCAATGAAGCTAATGTGAAGAGATTGCTGGGCTACAATTTGAGAATTACCGTTAGTATGGATGGGCCTCAAGAAATTCATGATAAGCACCGCACGTTTGCCTCAAACGGTTGCGGAACTTTTAATGCTGTTTATGATAACATCAAAAGAATTGTAGAAAAGTACCCGGACATCAAAAAAAATCTCTCCTTTTCTATGGTTATGGACCCAACAGCGCAATTTAATTGTTTAGATGAATTTGTCGCCAGTGAAGAAGAATTCTTCAATGAATCAGCGGTGATCGGAAGTTTTGTATCCAATAATTACCGGAATGACCGCATTCAATTCAGCGAAAATTTTGTAGGGGAATGGGAATACAGCAAATTCAAATATTTGTTGTTTGTACTGGGCAAGGTTTCCAAGGCGAACAATTCACAATTAATCAGAGCCGCCTATCGGGAGCATTTTGAGTATATCAGCAATTCGCACCGGAATATTGCCCCATTAGCCAAACAGGATCACCATTCGGGACCTTGTGTACCGGGACAAATCCGGTTATTTATGAGTACGGATGCCCATTTTTATCCATGTGAAAGGGTTAGTGAGACATCGGATATTATGAGAATCGGCAATATTGAAGAGGGGTTCTTTTTTGACAAAATAGAGAAATTATTAAATGTAGGACAACTTACGGAAGAAAACTGTAAGGAGTGCTACGCTTTCCGGAACTGCAGAGTGTGTGCTTCATTGTCCGATGATGGAAATCAACTGAGCAAGGAAGCAAAACTAAAGGCCTGCCAGGATGTCCGCTACAATTTTGATGAAATGATGAAGGACGTATGCACCCTAAAAGAATGCGGATTGAAGAAAGAAATGGTTCAGAAGATTACAGGATAATGATTTGGAGGGAAGTATGTTGAATAAAGAAAGTGTATTAATCTACCCTTACGACTCCCATTTTACTCCCTTGTTAAGAGACAAAGGTTTTGTTGACCATTACAGCAATATCCAGCTTTCCTCTTTGCCCGGATGGGGGTTATGCGGCAAGGATGCCAGCTATGCTGATGGAGGCGGATTCCTTGGCATTACTGTGAGTCAGGAATTTGAAGAGATTTTGAGCGAAATTGATACTGTAATATTTGCTGAAGCGGACAATTCATATACGCTGGAAAAGAATATCTACCCCAAAATCTTGAGTGCAATTGAAGCAGGGAAAAACATTATTACCCTTGTTCCATTGAATGAAAAAGTAGAAGAAGTACAGGAAAAGTGCGGGAAGAAGGGCAGCTATTTTATAAATTATGGAGACAATAATCTGGATACTGCAGATTTCTTAAATGCTCTGGCGTTTGGACAAAAAGAAATTATGGATTGTACTACCCCGATCCTTGCAGTCGTTGGCATAGCTGAGAACACTCATAAGTTTCAGTTGCAATTGGATTTAAAATCCGCTTTTGAAAGCATGGGTTATAAAGTGAGTGTGGTTGGTTCCAGATCCTATTGTGAATTTTTGGGGTTTCATTCGTTTCCAGGGTTTATGAAAGAATTAATAAGTGAGTCAGATAAAATCTTGTGCTATAACCGGTACATCAAACAGATTGAATCCACTGAGGAGCCGGACCTAATTATCGTAGCTGTACCAGGCGGCTTTATGCGTTATAACAACAAAATCACCAATGACTTTGGAATTACAGCCTATGAGATTTTTCAGGCGGTTGTTCCCGATGCTGTAGTAGTAAGCCTGTTTCACGAGAAATATACAGCAGAATATTTGGATGGAATTATGAATTCTATCAAATATAAATTCGGCTTGGATATTGATGCCTTGAATATAACCAACAGGCAAATTGATTGGGTCGAAATGACTAACTCTAAGCCAAGTTCTGTAAACACATTAACGCTTAATCAAGATTTTATGCAAAAGAGCATTGAGGAATGTAGTGTTATAACTTCAGTCCCTGTATTTAATGTTCTGGATAAAGGAGACACGGCGAAAATTGCCGATTTAATTGTAGACAAATTATCGGAAGCTGAAATGGCGGTCAATTTCTAGGAGCTTAAATATCAGGAATAGCACATAGTTATGAAAGGGATGGTACACTTGGGGATTGTAAGCCAGGAAATCAGTGCTATGGAAATCGCAGAGTCGCTGAATGAGATATTAAAGAGCAGATTGCTGATAGATACCGATTCATGGGGGCAAGACAAATACAACCGGAATTTTCTTGAACGGAACGTGAATATGAAAGCAAGGCATCTGCTTAGATTATATTTTGAAATTGAAGCAAATTTCGGCATTTCTATTCCGGAAAAGGATATTGTATCAGGTGATTTTAACACGATATCCAAAATTTCTACAATTATTCACAGGGAAATTAAAAATAAAACTACTAGGTAGTGGTAGTAGAATGAAGGCCCATAATCCAATAGATGTTTGCCTCATTGATGACGGTGTAAATGAATATCCGTTTCATATTGGCACTCTAAAATATAATAAAGAAATAAAAGATAATCTAAAAATAATCAATCGGAAGCATTATGATCAACATCTAAAAAGCCACGGTACGGTATGTGCAGGAATCATAAAAAAATATGCACCCGCCGCCAGACTTTCCAGCGTTAAGATCTTAAATGAAAAAAATAACCGCAAAGGCACAACTAAACAATTGATTACAGCATTATATTGGTGTCTGGCTAACCATATCAAAATCGTCAATCTCAGTTTAGGGTCAACCTCTTTTTTGGATTTTGCCGCCATTCGGGATTGTGTAAATGAAGTGGCGGAACAGGGCGTTATTATGGTAGCCGCATCTAATAATAACGGCCTCTTTACTTTGCCGGCAAGTTTAACAAATGTAATAGGAGTAAAGAGTTCCGATGACCTGAACTCCAATTCATATGTGTTTGATCCTTATCCTTATGATGGAGTAGATGTGATTACAAGCGGTAAACATTCTATTCCATCAGAACAAGGTGAGGTTTTTGAGACGAACAATTCCAATAGTTTTGCTGCTCCTTTTATAACCGGCAGAGTACACGGGATCCTCACTGAGAACCCTTTTTTTACTTTAGAAGATATCAAAAAAGAACTGTATACTCATTCCATTTCAAATAAAAGCAGCTATAACCCCTACTTAATTATAAATCCAGATTGTATGATGAAAAAAAAGGAATACAGCATATCACCCGTAAAAGAGGGTGTTCATGAAATAAGAATGCTCTCACCCGAGAACTTGAACGAACAAAAAGTTAGGATATGGAGCAGTGAATTCTATGGAACTTATATCCATGGGCTGCTGAAAACAATGAATACAATCGATCCTCCTGTTCCTGTAATATTAATTATCGGTTACTTAAGGAAGGAATTCTCAATTGCACTAAATCATTTTTTCCATAAGGATAAATTCTACCCGGTCATGATATCAGATCATTCCTCCGATATCTTTGACGGTTTCGAATACCTGCCTGAAGGGATCGGCTGCTCAGCGTTTTTCGGATTCATTCACCAAAAATACAAATGTGATGTAATTATTTTTGCAAGTGAAGCCTCTGATTCAAACGACTTTGGAGATTACCCGTTTGATATTACAATTAATCTGTCGGAAAGAAATGATTCGACTAAAAAACATTTTGTTTATGATTATAATCAACAAGAGGAAATTATGGATGTTTCGATATATGCAAATCACAAGACATTAAGCAAAGACGTTAGAAGAACTTATAAATCCTTACAGAAAATATTAACGAGTTAAAGCGTGGCAGCTTGTTGAAGGAAAGGCCGGGAACCCTCTGTTAGGGGCTCCCGGCCTTTTGTGTAGGAGTAATCAGTGTGTATCGGTTGCACGGCTGCGAAGGGCCAGCTGCCCTTCGCCACTGCGCAGAGTCAGTTTGGCGAGTTGAACGGCAACTGTGGTTGACAGCACGGCCAGCAGGGTGCCGCCAAGCATGTCAGTCAGCCAGTGAATGCCGAGATAGAAGATGCCGAACACTATAATGACTGCGGACACAGTGGTGATCGCCATCCAGCGGCGGTTGCCGGAGCGGAAGGCGAGCAGGGCGGTGGTTACAGAGATTGCGGTGTGAAGGCTCGGGAAGCAATTGTCCAGACCTGAGAGCGGCCTGTACTCCTGCTCAAATCTCGGGAAGACATCCAGCATGGTAAACCGGACGCCTGCCGGTACATAGGACCATACTTCATTCACCGGGAAATACAAATAAAACGGAATGGCAATGGCATAGTTGATGATAATCGCATAGCAGGTTGCGTAGAGCATGACACGGTTCTTATCCAGCAGGTAGACACCCAGAGAAGCAGCCAGCACGGCTTGAAGCATAAAAATGTAGAAGAATACAATGATTGGCGTCAGCCAGGGAGCAAAGAACAAATGCTGCAGGTCCCTGACAAAATGACCTTCAAGCCCAAAAACAAAAGACGTGTAATCGGAAGTAATATGAAGCTTCTTCTCAATTTGCAGTTCGTATTTATTCACGGCCAGCACACCGAACATTCCTGCTACGAGCAGCAGAAATTTATATGAGCGGACAAGTTCCTTTCCGATCTCCACAAAAGCCAGCAGAGGATTGCGACGGGCACCGAGCCACATCAATACAGTTACAATTACAACGGTGTACAGCACTACATAGTTCATAGATTGGTAAAGCAAAACAATCGAAGCCTCCTTGATCCCGCATGTAAAGTCAGATGAATCCAGTTTACCATATTTTCAAGAGCAGGTTTCGATTATATTGAAATTTTAGGATTTATGTAAATTAACCCCGAATATCCCACCGAATGCTGCGATGCCCGCGGCTGCCAGAATCCACAAGCAATCGATGCCTGCAGGAGCACTGTCCAGCGCCAGAAAACCAATCAGCAGGACAATAATGCCGTAGAACGCTCCCGTAATTCCCCCATGATACCAGCCTTTGCCGGGGGCTCTCCGCCCTGCAGTCAATCCGCCGAAGGCGGCAGCAATACCATGTACAATATAAGTGTACATAGTAAGGTCCTGTTCTTCCAGTCCGCTTCCCCAGAGTAAAAGGGAGAGAACCATCGCCCCCAGCAGCATCCACAGAAAAGCGCGGCATAAACCTGATAACACTGGACTCGATATTCTCCACGAGAATAGACGCCGGATTAAATACATGGTATGACCTCCTAAAAGTTTTTTGAGCGTTATTGTACACAAGGAATGATTACTAACTATTGTATGGGGGGGCTTGCCCCAATAGTACACGAAAAGGGCTTAAAGCCCTTTTACCATTAATTAATAAGCCCGCTTCCGAATGTTCCCTTGGTTGAGGGGCCAGAATAGGGGTACATTATTTTGCCCGGCACGATGGCGGCGGGTGACCAATGGAAGGAGAGCGAAGAAAATATGTTCCAGCATATTTCCGGCCGTATCTTGATGACTGTGCTGATGTATATCTTCATTTTCCTGTGCATGCGGATTATGGGCAAACGGGAAATCGGCAAGCTCTCGGTATTTGATTTGACGATCTCCATCATGATTGCCGAGATTGCCATATTTTCCATAGAAGATATTGAACGGCCGATTTATGATGGGTTGGTGCCAATGGCAACATTGGTGCTGATTCAGGTCCTGGTGGCCCAGTTCAGCCTGAAGAGCAGAAAGCTGCGGCTCCTGATCGACGGCAAACCCAGCATTCTGATCTCCAATGGCAAGCTGCATCGCGGGGAAATGCGCAAGCAGCGGTATAATATTGATGATCTGCTGCTTCAGCTTCGCGGACAAAATATCGACAGTCCCGCCGATGTGGAGTTTGCAATCTTAGAAACCAGCGGCCAGCTTACAGTTATTGAAAAGAACAAGGGAATATCCTCCAGCAATCAGAGCGGCAACAGCAGTTCAACCGCCGAAGTCAGAGAGAAGACCAAGCCTTCCGAAGAGAACAGCGCAGGCAGCGTTAAGCTTCCGAGCCATAAAATCAGATATGAGGGCCTGCCGATTCCGCTTATCATGGACGGTAAGGTTCAGGACCACAATCTGGAGATGATCGGCAAGACGCGATTCTGGCTGAGAACCCAGATTCGCCAAAAAGGCGTCTCGGATTTCAGGGATGTGTTTCTCTGCTCCATTAACCATAAGGGAGAAATTTATGTAGACCGTCTGGATATGCGTTGAAGCTTCAGCGCCATTTTTTGATAAAAGGCACCCGGTCCAGATCACGAATGGAGATTAGGCCTGATAACAGACAGATTCCGAAATAGAGCGCCATCCCGCTGCCGGCAGCGAACAAGAATTGGGCCCACTGCGCAGTGGCGATTGGCACAGAGGTATAGATATAAGACATCCCGGCAGCCATAATAATCATCGCGGCAAGTGTTTTGAGCGGATCAGCGAGCCTGAGTGACAATGAGATCAGCCGGACCAAGCTGAACCCATGAAGCAGAGTTACCAGAATACTGTTGATGATAATCGCGATAATCGCACCGTAGATTCCATACTGGGGCTGTGAGGCCAGCAGGAGAATAAGCGCGATTTTGACGACCGCTCCAATCAGCGTGTTGACCAGTGCCCTACCTGGACGCTCCATGGCCTGCAAGGCAGCCTGCAGCGGTGCTTGGACATATAAAAACAATGCAAAAGGGGCCATCATCCGCAGCATCGGGGCGGTGTCGGCATTGCCGTACATCAGCGTACAGAGCGGTACGGCAAAAATGTACATAACCGCAGCAAACGGGGCACCGGTTACCATGGCCAGGCGCAGCGCCTGATGCATTCTTTTGTGAATTGTGGGCAGATCACGGCGCGCCGAAGCTTCCGACAGGGAAGGCACGAGCGATACCGCAAGCGAAGAGCTGAGCACCCCCGGCAGCAGCAGCAAAGGAATTACCATCCCCTGCAGTGACCCATACTGTGCGGTAGCAGCTGCCGTAGCAATACCGGCGAGGGCAAGACTGCGGGCCGTGATAATGGATTCCAGCAGATAAGAGAAAGAACCCACCAGCCGTCCGGCAGTGACAGGCACAGAAATTCGGATCAGCCGCTTGAATATGGAATGATTTTTGGCGGGAGAGGCCGTTTTTACGGGGGGTTCCGGCACAGGGACTGGTGTGGTTGCTATGGGAGATAATTCTGCTTTCTTGTCCCTTTTTACGATAAAATAATATTGCCACAAGAGCGCCAGCATGCCGGCAATCTCTCCAACCGTTACACCCAGCATGGCTCCTGCTGCCGCATAAGCAACCCCTCTGGGAAGCAGAAGCCAGGAGAACCATAGCATAAAAACAATCCGGATAACCGATTCCAGGACTGAGGACAGCGCCGAAGGAATCATGTTCTGTCTGCCCTGAAAATACCCCCTGTAGATCGCAGAAACGGCAACAATAGCAATCATCGGTGTCATGCTGACGAAGGTGTAATAGACCCGGCTGTCGGTCAGAATCACATTGGAGACCCAGGAAGCGCCGGATAATGCGAGCAGCGTGAAAAAAACACCAAGTCCGAGACTAAGGGCCAGTCCGCTGTGCAGAATCCGCCGGGATTCCTCTGGGCGTCCTTCTCCTTCGGCTTCAGCGACCATTTTGGCAATGGCCAGCGGAATCCCCCCGGTGATGATCGTAATCAGCACAATGAAAAACGGATAACCGAGCTGATACAGGCCTACACCCTCGGCGCCGATCACACGCGGTAAAATAATTCGCGGAATAAAGCCGAGCATCCGGTTAATGATGCCTGCGGCCAGCAGTATCAAGGTTCCTTGAATAAAGCTCTGTTTCCTCAAAGGGCACTCCTTCTTCCCACAAGTAGTCTCTCTTACATTGATATGCGGATGATAGGCTTTTCCATGACAAGCTTTATCGGTGACAACTTTTCAGCCGGAAGAAGGAAACTAGGGAAGTCTGGTCGAATACTATTTGTGAACATGCATAAGCGAGGTATCTTTGGAGGTGTCAACACGTGGAATCGGAAGAATGGAGTTATGAACAGCTTAGTGATGAAATCGAAGCCATGTGCCGCAGCAAAGCGGAGGAATTTCGGCTCCTCGGCTATGAATATGTAACAGGCAAGGATATCTGGGACTGCGTCAGCCGCAACTATGACAAGGAAGGCAGACCCGCCCTGCATAAGCTGGTGAATGATATCTATTCACTCAAGGCCAATAGTTATATGAACTATTTGACTATTGCCGCTTATCGCGGTTTGAACGTATAAAAAGGAACGATTTACTTTTGCAAACAGGTTCAGGAAGCGTTAAAGTAAGAGAAGAGCATTCAGCATTTCCTATGAAAAACGGATGGCATGCCGCATGAGCAGAGCCGGCCGTTTCTTTGTGTGAGAACCGTAACGTCCTTTCTGCTTGAATTGACGGTGATTTCGCACGTAGCTATAATAGGAATATTGAGTAATGAAAGGGGAACTAGCAAGAGCATGAAGAGAATGTTGAGCTTTATTATTACCGTGCTCGTATTAACCGGGGTCATGGCATTTACTACTCCCGGGCTGCTGGACAAGGTCCGTCTAGGGCTTGATCTGAAGGGCGGCTTCGAGATTCTGTATCACGCCGAGCCAATGGAGGCGGGAGCAGAATTATCCCGTGCTTCGCTGCAGAAGACTGCAGAGAGCCTGGAAAAACGGGCGAACGCACTCGGAACAAGCGAGCCTGAGGTCACTACAGAAGGAACGGACCGCATCCGTCTGAAGATTGCGGGCGTTACCGATGAGGCCGAAGTCCGCAAGAAGATGAAAGAACCCGCAGTTTTGACCTTCCGCAGTGCCGCTGAGGGGGATCCGCAAGGTACCTTCAGCAAGATTGAGCTTGTAGGAAGTGACTTTGTTGAGGGAGCGGCGGAGGTTCAACGCAACAATTTGAATCAGCCTGAGATCAGCATCAAGATCAAAGATAAAAAGAAATTTGCGGAAATTACCAAGCGGTTGCTTGGTAAAGAAATGGCTATCTATCTCGATGATCAGCTGTTAGGTAATCCACCAATCGTTAGAGCGGTATTGACAGACGGCACTGCTTCAATCTCTGGTAATTATACTATAGATGGAGCACGTGAACTGGCTGATACCATTAACCTTGGTGCTTTGCCGCTGAAGCTGACAGAGAAATATTCCCAAAGCGTAGGCGCAACACTGGGTAAACAGTCCCTTGACCAGACTATCAAAGCAGGACTTGTAGGCTCATTAATTATTCTGATATTCATGATCGGCATGTACCGGTTGCCGGGTCTTCTGGCCAGCTTCGCGCTGATCCTTCATACCTGGCTGCTGATTGCGGTATTCGTCGTTGCCGACTTCACCTTGACTCTCCCCGGTATTGCCGCATTTATTCTCGGTATAGGGATGGCGGTCGATGCCAATATCATTACCAATGAACGGATAAGGGAAGAAATGCGCAACGGCAAGAGTATTTTGTCTTCTGTCAAAGCAGGGAACAAAACCTCTTTCCGTACAGTTATGGACGCGAATGTAACTACCATTATCGTAGCGGCCGTAATGTTCGCTTTTGGTACGGGCGCGGTTAAGGGCTTTGCCCTGATCCTGATCGTGGAAATTGTGCTTAGTATCGTGACGAACCTTTATTTTGCCCATTGGCTGCTTACCGTGCTGGTCAAAGCCGGCGCTCTGAAAAAGCCGAAGCAATTTGGGGTAAAGGAGAGTGACATCCGTGCGCTTTAAGAAAGAGCTTGATTTTGTACATCTGAGCAAATTTTTCTATATTTTCTCCATTGCCATTACGGTAGCCGGCCTGATCTTTCTGGCAACCATGGGTCTGAATTACAGCGTTGATTTCAAAGCAGGCTCCAATGTGGACGTCTCGCTGTCGAAGAACATCACGCTGGAGCAGCTTAAGCCGGCTCTGAAGGATCTGGGCATTTCCCATGAGCCGGACATTACCTTAGGTGAGAACCGGGTGAACATCCGTTATGATGAAGTGCTTGATAGTAATCAGGATGAGGCTTTGAAAGCTGCGGTAACCAAGCTGGATGACAAAGCTTCCTTCGAGATCAACACCGTCGATACGGAAATGGCCAAAGAGCTGGCACGCAATGCCATCTATTCGGTTCTAATCTCTTGTCTCGGGATTATCATTTATGTAAGTATCCGCTTTGAATGGCGGTTTGCCTTGGCCGCGATTGTGGCCCTTGTGCATGATGCTTTTATCGTGGTAGCCGTCTTTTCGATCTTCCGCCTGGAGGTTGACCTGACCTTCATTGTCGCGGTGCTGACGATCATCGGTTATTCCATCAACGATACCATCGTTATCTTTGACCGGATCCGCGAGAATCTGCGTTTCGGCAAGCAGAAGACCTATGAGGATCTTAAGGCACTGGTCAACAAAAGTGTGGCCCAGACGCTTATGCGCTCTCTGTACACAGCGTTTACGGTATTTATCGCCGCGTTCTTCCTGCTTGTCATGGGTGGAGAATCGATCAAAATGTTCTCGCTTGCTATGGTTATCGGTTTGCTCTTCGGAGCCTACTCATCGATCTTTATCGCAAGTCCGCTCTGGCTGCTGCTGAAGAAACGCCAGAAGCAGACCGTGAAGAGCAATCCGGCTAAAGCCTAAAGCCGTCACACCCGAAAAGCCGCGTCAAAGACGACGCGGCTTTTCGAAATCTTTGGAGCGGAATGTCAGGCGGAGCGGTCATCATGAGATACTTGCTAGTGGTAAGGAGGGCCTCGTAATGAATGACAAACAATCACCGCAAAGTGATAAAATGGTCTGGACGGGTGTTGCCGGTGATCTTGCACTGGCTGCAGCCAAAGGAACCTTTGGTTATCTTTCAGACAGTAAGGCATTAATGGGCGATGCGTTATATTCGGGATCGGATGCAGCTGCCAAGCTGGCAGAGATTCTTCCCCTTCCTTGGCGCAGGGAAACAGAGAAGAAGAATAGGGTAAAACCAAGCAACCCCCAGAATAACAAGGGACCGATTATTGCCATACTTTTTTCCGTGCTGATTTTGATGGGAGGACTGCAAATTGCCTTCTCGGCAATTCGGGATCTGACCAGAGGACATCTGTCAGCACCAGGGCAGGCAGCGCTTGTCACCGTTCTCATCTCTATTGTTGTGAAAGAGGCAGTTTTTCAGTACCAGTACCGTTATTTCAAAAAATTGGGCGATGGCAGTCATGCCGCATATGCAGATAACCACCGCTTCAGTCTATATACTTCTATCACTGTATTTATCGGGATATCACTGGCCATGGCCGGAGGGTCGTTCAACTTGCATCCGCTTCTGTACATGGACCCCATTGCAGCGCTGTTGGCCGGATGTCTCATTATCCGCAAAGGCTATTCGCTTATTGGAACCTCTGTATATGGCAAGAAGCTTCAGGAGCTTCCTTCCGAGGAGGCTGCAGGTTTCATTGAAACGGTACAGCGTGTACACGGTGTAATCCGGGTGGAATATTTGCAGGCGCTGGAGCAAGGACGTTATGTAAATCTGCAGGTCAAAATCAGTGTGAATCCGCGCATCACAATTTTGGAGGCCCAGGATATTGCTGAATGTGCCAGAAAGCTTCTGCAGCACCGTTTTGTCCATGTAGGTGAGGTTCATATGGATGTTGTGCCGTATGATCCGGGTTATCCTTACAAAAGCAACCATGAGCTTGTAGATAATGAAATCCCCACGCTGCTTCAGTAGCCCGTTAGGGAGAGAAAGGTGAAAACAATTGCTCCATTCAAAAACAAGATGGCAATCTCCGGAGGCCGATCCTGAAGAAGTCCGGGATTTGGCCCAGAGCCTTTCGGTTTCTCCGCTCTTGTCTTCGCTGCTTGTCAAGAGAGGCATGAACACACCTGACAAGGCGCTTCTGTTCATGGAGGGCGGAGACGAGGAAGGGCATGACCCCTTCCTGCTTAAAGGGATGGCGGAAGCGGTTCCCCGAATCAGAAAGGCGCTGCAGGAGGAAGAACATATCCTGGTATATGGCGATTATGATGCGGACGGAGTGTCCAGTACTGCGCTGATGATCTATTTGCTGCGCTACCTGGGCGCTTCTTTTGATATTTATATTCCACACCGGTCAAATGAAGGCTACGGGCTGCATAACCATGCTCTGGATTGGGCGAAGCAGCAAGGCGTTTCGCTTGTCATCACTGTAGATACCGGAATCAGTGCGTATCATCAGATTGCTTATGCAAGCGAGCTGGGGATGGACGTGATCGTGACAGATCACCATGAACCGCCGGAACTTCTGCCTGAAGCGTATGCCTTGATCAATCCCAAGCAGCTGGATTGTCCTTACCCGTTCAAGGGATTGGCTGGAGTCGGAGTGGCATACAAGCTGGCCCAGGCGCTGCTTGGGGATGAGGTGCCGCTGGAGTGGAACGAAATCGCTGCCATTGGCACGGTTGCTGACTTGATGCCGCTCCTGGACGAGAACCGGAGTATTGTGCGCAAAGGCCTCTCAAGCATGAGGAACTCCCCCTTCCCTGGTATCCGGGCCCTGCTTGGGGTGAGCGGAATCACGATGGAGACCGTAAGTGCGGTGAATATCGCTTTTGGCATGGCACCGCGCATCAATGCCAGCGGCCGTCTGGATCATGCCGGACGGGCTGTTACTCTGCTGACTACAGAGAATCGAGATGAGGCTGAAGAGCTTGCCGGAGAGCTGGATTTGCTGAACAAAGAACGCCAGATGGTCGTCGATAGAATTGTAACTGAAGCTACCGCCATGCTGGAGCTGCAGATTCAGCAGGACAAGCTGCCGGATATCATTGTGCTTGCCGATCAGGGCTGGAATGTCGGGGTAGTAGGTATCGTAGCCTCGAAGCTGCTGGAGCGTTATTACCGGCCGGTGATTATTCTGGATATTCACCCGGAGACAGGCATGTGCAAAGGGTCGGCCCGTTCCATTCCGGGGCTGGATATCTATGAGGCATTATCCTCATGCGCAGATTTAATGGATCATTTCGGCGGCCACCCGGCTGCTGCCGGCATGAGCCTGCATCAGGATATGCTGGAACAGTTTGCAGCGGCATTAAATGACTACGCCGCTAAGGTATTGACGCCGGAGCATTTTCTCCCAATGACGGAGGCTGACGAAGAGGCGGCCATAGCCGATTTGTCGCTGCAGGCTGCGCTGGAACTGGATAGGCTGGCTCCATTCGGAATGGCTAATCCGGTACCGAAATTCATTGTCCGTGGCGCAGCTGTCAAAGAAACCCGCAAAATGGGGCAGGACGGCAAGCATTTGAAGCTTGTCCTCCAACAAGACAGCCATACGATTGAAGTAGTTGCCTTCGGCAAAGGTGGGCTTGCTGAACTGCTTCCGGGCGGAACGCTGATTGATATTCTGGCAGAGCTGTCGGTCAATGAATGGAACGGCTCGCGGAAGCCGCAGCTCATGCTGCAGGATTTGGCCGTGCCGAACCCGCAGCTCTTTGATCTGCGCGGCGCGGCGGATGCGGTGAAGCAAGCCGCACAGCTTCATGAGCTGCTCAAGCCCTATAGCGGTGTCAAGCCGCTCAGAACAGCGGCGGTTTTCCAGAACAGCCGTACATCCCCTATGGGCGCTCTCCAAGGCATGTCCCTTTGGGTATATGATGAAGACGCTGGAATATCCCCGGTCCGGCAACAACCGGCGGATTCAGAAGATGCACAGATATCTTTGCTCTGTCTGCTCGATATGCCCGAAACGCCGGAGCAGCTTGATGCGCTGTTTGCTGCGTTCCCGCAGGCGGATAACATTGCCCTGCTGCATTCGATCCGGGATGGCCGCGACCGGCTGCAGATGCCGACACGGGACCATTTCAAAGTGCTCTATAAATCAATAGCTGCTCTAGCAGCGGCTCCGGTTCCTGAGCATGAGCTGCTGCTGCGGCTTACCCGGCAGTCTTCCATGGGGATGCGGATGCTGGCCAGAATGCTCGACGTGTTCGAGGAACTTGAATTTATAGCTCGCAGCCGGGGGACGATTACATTTATTCCTCAGCCCTCTGCTAAAAGCCTTACAGCTTCACAGCATTTTGTGAGGCTGGGCAAGACTGCGGAAATGGAGCAGTATTTCATGGAGAGCAGCCGCAGTGAGCTGCAGGAGTGGATGTTATCCCGCCGCCTGGATGTATCCCGGGTGGGATAAATGCATATGCATACGAAGCAAGTTTGTTCGAAGCCAATTCAGTGAGGTAACGCTCACAAACTAAGCATAAGCTTACGAAGCTAGTTTTGTACGAAGATGATGCTGAGAAGCTATGCTAACAATACTAAGTGTACGCTTCCGAAGCGAGTTTGTTCGAAGCCAATTCAGTGAGGTAACGCTCACAAACTTTTAGGAGATGACAATATGGATTTTAAAGACAACATTCGTGTGATTCCGGATTTCCCGCAGCCGGGCATCAGCTTCAAAGATATTACGACTTTGCTGAAGGATGGCGAAGCTTACCGCCGCGCGATTGATGAGCTGAAGGCTCTGGTAGCGCATCTGCAGATCGATGTGATTGCTGGACCTGAGGCCCGCGGATTTGTGGTAGGCGCACCCCTGGCTTATGCGCTGGGCGTCGGCTTCGTGCCGATCCGCAAAAGCGGCAAGCTGCCGTATGATACGATTGAGGTAGGTTATGATTTGGAATACGGCAAGGACACACTGGCTGTCCACACGGATGCGGTCAAGCCTGGACAGAACGTACTTATTGCCGATGATTTGCTGGCAACGGGAGGCACCATCGCTACTTCGGTCAGCCTGGTGGAACAGCTTGGCGGCAAAGTGGTCGGAGCGGCCTTCCTGATCGAATTGAGCCAGCTTGCCGGCCGGAACAAGCTTTCCGGTATCGAGGTTCATTCGCTCCTTACTTACGAAGACTAAGCCGACCGGGGTACCTTTTCCCGGGAAATAAAAAGCGGACAGCTGTCGATTGTTGACAACTGTCCGCTTTTTTGTATTGGAGCTTATAAATCAAATTAGCCTGTTGAAATATTTATGGTTAATGTGCAGATTTCTCACTGTCCTGCTCGTTGGACAAGCCGAGAACCTCGATTAATTTGAAGAGCAGGGACAGAACCATTCCGACAATGGTCGCGAGCGCCATACCTTTAAGCTGGACACCGTAAATGGTGAGCGAGATCCCGCTGATGCCCACCACCAGAACCAAAGTAGCCAGGATCATGTTGGTCGCTTTGGAGAAATCAACCTTTTGCTCGACAAAGATGCGCAGACCGGATGCGGCGATTACACCGAACAGCAGGAGCGATACACCGCCCATAACGGGCTGGGGAATATTGGCTATGATCGAGGAAAAGGTTCCCGAGAACGAGAGCAGGATCGCAATTACTGCTGCACCGCCGATTACATAAACCGAATATACTTTGGTCAGCGCCATAACGCCGATATTTTCACCATAAGTGGTATTGGGTGTAGAACCGAAGAATCCGGACAGAATGGTGGAAATCCCATTGCCCATAAGCGAGCGGTCCAGTCCCGGATCTTTGGTCAGGTCTTTGCCGACAATGTTGCTCGTAACGAGCAAGTGGCCGATGTGTTCAACAATGACTACAAGCGATACCGGAATAATGGTGAAGATAACTTGCCAGTCGAAGGAAGGGGTTATAATTGTGGGGTGTGAAAAGAAATGCGCGCTGGAGATCGCATCTGTATTCACCACCTGCATAATATAAGCCAGAACATAACCGGTTACGATACCGATGAGGATATGAATGATTTTGGGAAAGCCGCGGAAGAGAACTGCACCAATAACAGTTACGCCCAGTGTTACCATGGAGAGGGTGATCGCTTTGCCGTCCGGCGTCCAGTCGGTTGCGCCTTCAGGAGCGATCAGCCCCGACATGCGGGCTGCAACCGGCACCAGCTCCAGTCCGATGGTCGCTACGATAGCGCCCATAACCGCCGGTGGAAAAACCACATCAATCCAGCCGGTTCCGGCATAACGGACAATCAATGCGACAAGGATGAAGATCACGCCAGTTACAATAAAAGCACCCAGAGCAAGCGAATATCCATGCTGATGATCACCCTGATGCTTTTCCAGCACGCTGAGCACCGGAGAGATAAAGGCAAAGCTTGAACCGAGATATGCGGGAATTTTGCCGCGGCAGATCAGGATATAGAGCAGTGTGCCGATACCGTTCATCAGCAGAATCATACCGGGGTCTACTCCGAACAGGTTAGGGACAAGCACCGTGCTGCCGAACATGGCGAACAAATGCTGAAGACTCAGCAGAAAGCCCGGGCCCCAGGGGAGTTTTTCGTTAACTTGAATTTCGCGTTGCAATGGTGTTCACTTCTCTTTCGTCTCTATTTTAGGTGAGGTTCCAAAAAACCGCCTTTACTAGATTAAATAGAACGGCGTCTTTTTACAACAACATTTTTCAAGTGCCACGAAATTGTCTATTCTTGACACATTCGTTTACCCCGGTGCCATGCTATGGCAAGTGTTGACGTAATCCATCGCAAGCGTCATAATTATAGACAACTTTAAATGCGCTAGCGCAGATTTGGACATATGGAACCTGCAAATTCTGCAATGCTTGCGGGTTCATTTTATTATAGAAAGGAAACGGATACGACGAGAATGGGCATAGAGCAATTAACCGAAAAGGCCGGCGCCTATATAAAAGAAAAAGATCTTCTCCGCATCCGGGAAGCTTATGAATTTGCCGATCAGGCTCATCACGGGCAGGTTCGGAAATCGGGGGAGCCATACATCCTGCACCCGCTCGCGGTCGCAGATATTGTCGTCAATATGCAAATGGACGTCATCTCCATTATTGCAGCGCTGCTGCATGATGTCGTAGAGGATACCACCGTCTCCCTAGAGCAGATTCGCGAGAAATTTGGCGATACCTGCGCGATGCTGGTGGACGGTCTAACCAAGCTGGAACGCATTCGCTTCCGCTCCAAGGAAGAGCAGCAGAACGAGAACTACCGCAAAATGTTCATCGCTATGGCTCAGGATATCCGGGTGATTGTGATTAAGCTGGCGGACCGCTTGCACAATATGCGTACCCTTAAATATCAGTCCGAAGAAAGCCAGCGCCGTATTTCTTATGAAACGCTGGAGATTTTTTGTCCCATTGCAGACCGGCTGGGGATTTCGGCAATCAAATGGGAGATGGAGGATATTGCCCTCCGTTATTTGAACCCGCAGCAGTATTACCGCATTGCCAACCTGGTCCACAAGAAGCGGGCGGAACGGGAACAGTTCATCGACAGCGTGATCGGCCGCATCCGTGCCAAATTGGACGAAATGGGGATCGAAGGGGATCTGTCCGGGCGTCCGAAGCATATTTACAGTGTCTATAACAAGATGAACACCAAGAACAAGCAGTTCAATGAAATTTATGATCTGCTTGCCATCCGCATTATCGTCGACAATATTAAGGATTGTTATGCCACACTCGGGATTATTCATACTCTTTGGAAGCCAATGCCTGGCCGTTTCAAGGATTATATTGCCATGCCCAAAGCGAACATGTACCAGTCGCTGCACACCACTGTGGTGGGTCCGGGCGGAGAGCCTACAGAAGTGCAGATCCGCACGTGGGAGATGCACCGGACTGCCGAGTTCGGGATTGCGGCTCACTGGGCTTACAAGGAAGGCAGCAGCAATAACGTCAATCCGGAGAACCGGATGCCGTTTTTCCGCGAGATTCTGGAGCTGCAGCATGAAGCCAAGGATGCCGAGGAATTTGTAGAGTCGCTGAAGATGGATTTTTTCTCCGATCTCGTGTTTGTTTTTACGCCCAAAGGCGAGGTTGTGGAGCTTCCGGCTGGTTCTGTACCGCTTGATTTTGCCTTCCGGATTCATACAGAGGTAGGGAACCGGACGATCGGTTCCAAGGTGAACGGGCGGATCGTGCCGCTCGATCATAAGCTGAAGACTGGGGATATTGTGGAGATTCTGACCTCGAAGAACTCTTATGGTCCAAGCCGGGACTGGCTGAAGATTGCCCAATCTTCCCATGCCCGCAGCAAGATCAAGCAGTGGTTCAAGAAGGAGAAGCGTGAGGAGAATGTTGAAAAAGGCCGGGAAGCGATCGAACGTGAGCTGAAGCGTCAGAACGTGGAGGTTTCGGATTGGCTGACAGAGGATAAATTGTCGGAAGCGGCCAAGAAATTTGCTTTCAATGATGTAGAAGATATGCTCTCGGCCGTGGGCTTTGGCGGAATTACCGCCGCGCAAATTGCATCCAAGCTTACAGAGAAGCTGCGCAAAGAGCAGGAAGAAGCGGCAGGGCATCTGGAGCTTACCACCGAAATGAAGGAAATCAAGTCCAGCGGGGAGAAGCGCAATCAGCCGACCAACGGGGTCCGTGTAAAAGGCATCGATAATCTGCTTGTCCGCTTTGCCCGATGTTGTAATCCGGTGCCCGGCGACGATATTGTCGGCTATGTGACCCGCGGCCGCGGCGTTTCTGTCCATCGTGAAGATTGTCCGAATATTCCTACAGATGGTGATGGAGAGGAGTCGGCACGGGTGATCGAAGTGGAATGGGAAGGCAGCATGGAGGCTAACTACAGCGTGGACATTGAGATTACCGGCCATGACCGCAACGGGCTGCTCAATGAGGTGCTGCAGGCAGTGTCGGAGAGCAAGACGAATATATCGGCTGTCACCGGACGAAGCGACAAGAACAAAATGGCGATGATTCATATGACGATTCTGATCCGCAACACCGATCATCTGCAATCTGTGGTCGATCGGGTGAAGCGGGTTAAGGATGTATATACCGTTAACCGCATTATGCAATAGGGCAAGGAGCTGAAAGAAGCAATGAGAGTAGTAGTGCAGCGCTGCAAGGAAGCCAAGGTAAGCGTAGAGGATACAGTGACGGGAGCGATTGGCAAAGGATTGATGCTGCTGGTCGGTGTTACCCATGAGGATACAGAGCAGGACGCCAAGTATTTGGCTGATAAAATTGCCGGACTCCGCATTTTTGAGGATGAAGCCGGCAAGATGAATTTTAGCGTCACCGATACAGGAGGCGCGATATTATCCGTGTCACAGTTTACGCTGTATGGAGACTGCCGCAAAGGACGGCGGCCGAACTTTATGGCTGCGGCAGCCCCGGCTGAGGCAGAGCGGCTGTACGATTACTTTAATCAGGAATTGCGGGCCGGCGGGCTTCAGGTGGAGACCGGTGTTTTTGGTGCGATGATGGATGTGTCCCTGACCAACTGGGGGCCGGTAACGCTACTGCTGGACAGCCGTGGCTAATCCCCGCAGCCTTCAGCACGGACTTAACCAATCTATAGATCATATTTGCGATCAAGAGTGTCATGCGAGGTTCCGCGAGGGATCGGCAGAGGCACTTTTTTTGCGTTCAGATAAGCTGAGATCAGAAAGTTAAGGTCCCCTTCTCCGCATTTGTGCGGATAGGGCCACCACGGGGTGGGTAAACTATGGGGAGCGGGTATTTACGAATAGCAGGGAGTCTGGGCATGAGACAATCAGTGAAAGCGCGGAGCTGGAGCAGCATTCCGGCATATAATGTTGGCTGCTGTTCCGAAGCGGTGACGGCGGCGAAGGATGTCGAAGACTATAAAGAGCTTCAAGTGTTAAAAGGGAACAGCCGCAGCTTTCTGCCGCGCACTTGAGACCCCGGGGATGGCGGCTTCCTGTAAATAATACCGGAGTTGTTCTTCAGCCGTTAGAAAGCCTGTGATTGCGGGTAATAGAATGACGAAGACAGAATGTAGCTAGAACAGCACCCGCATTCGTGCGCGGGCTGCTCCAGGTGTTGTAATACATGAAATTTAGGGATTCAATGATCTAACCATTCATAAGGAGGGAACGACCATGACTACAAGAATTCAGGCGTATTTCAGGACCGAAAGTGAAGCGGAAGGTGCGAAGACGGCTTTGATTCCTTACGGTGTGGAAGGCATTGAAGTATCCGAATTAACAGATCCTTTAGATAAAGGCGACCACCGGAGCCGTAATATTCTGCTGCCGTTTGTTCCTTACAACAACTCAGCCATGACGGGTGGAGCTTATGGCGTTGCAGGTGCGACAGGCACAGTTTCCGGCGCAGCCATTGTACCGGGCATCGGGGTAGACAATGATCTTGGCGACAATACCGACACGAGCCATGCCGGAGATGTACGCAGTGCCACGGATGTGGATGACAGGGATTTAAGCGATGTAAATTACGTCATGGACCTTAGAGTCCCTGAAGCGAAGCGCAATGAAGTTGTTGAGGTTCTGCGCGGCAAACAGGCTTTTGTGGAGATTTTTGAAGCATAATGAATGAGGCTATCAAAATTAAGCTCCAAGTAAACCTGGAAGGGTTTTCTTGGAGCTTTTTCAACTATAAATATTAAAAATTGTACTAAATTTCTGGACAGAGAATAAGGTTGTAGTGTAAAGTGATTTGTGGGCAGCAAACCGGGGAATGTCCCAAGAAATAAAACGCTTTCTTTTCTGTAATGCAACCGTAATAATTCATACATGATTCCTTAATATAGCCTGTTTATAATAGAAGCATGACCCCCTTTTTTATAATATATGATGATGGACCTGCAGCAATCGGCTGCAGGTCATTTTTTTTGAATGGCAGCTTGAGAATGAAGTTTGCGGCTGTATTTTATTTTCATGCCTTGACTTTAGCGCAGTGGTTCAGTAGAATCTAACAGTATACGATATGTTATAGTGTTTTGATGACGGGACCAAGTAATCCGTAACCCATGACCCCAGAGAGGAATCCCACAGAACCGGCTGCACATCCAGTAGGATGCGTGAACCGTTTCTGCCAGGCTGTAAGGATTCTGTTAATGAACGGATGAATGACTTCCCCGAGAACGCACGGCGAAAGCAGGCAGTCGCAGGATTGCCGCAGTCAGTAGCCGGAGCGCGTAGGCGGGCGTTAACCGCTTAGAGCGGGTTTAGGGCAGTATGCCTGAATCCGGAATGTGGGTGGTACCACGGGTGAATTATTGGTTATGATAATCCCTCGTCCCTGTTTGTTATAAACAGGGACGAGGGATTTTTTGTTATTTTCAGGAGGGATAGGCTGTGGCAAAGGAAAGATTCGAGAAACCTACGGGCACGCAGGATGTGCTGCCGGGTGCAGTGGAGAAATGGCTGGTCGTGGAGAGCAAGGCGAGAGATCTCTGCCGGCGTTTCAACTACCGTGAGATCCGCACACCGATGTTCGAGCACACAGGACTCTTCGAACGCGGCGTTGGGGAAACAACAGATATCGTGGAAGGCGAAATGTATACCTTCAAGGACAAGGGTGACCGCGATTTGGCGCTTCGTCCCGAAGGGACAGCAGGTGTAGTACGCGCCTACGTTCAGAACAAGCTTTATGGTGAACCCGATGTCAGCAAGCTGTATTATATCGGACCGATGTTCCGGTATGAACGCCCGCAGGCGGGAAGATACCGCCAGTTCCATCAGTTCGGGATTGAAGCTTTTGGAGCGGTAGATCCGGCCATTGATGCGGAAGTGGTATCGATGGGATATCAGTTCTACAAGGATCTGGGTCTTAAGGATGTCAAGGTGGAGCTGAATTCCGTAGGGAATGCGCCGAGCCGCGCAGCTTACCGGGAGAAACTGCTGAATTTTCTGCGGCCGATGAGAGATACCTTGTGCAGCGACTGCCAGCGCAGAATGGAACGCAATCCGCTGCGTGTGCTGGACTGCAAGGTGGATCAGGACAAATTTGGCGGTGCGCCGTCCATTCTGGACAGTCTGGATGAGGAATGCACCACCCATTTTGAGCAGGTCAAGGCCCACTTGGATGTCATGGGTGTAGAATACAGTATTAACCCCCGTCTTGTACGCGGACTAGATTATTACACGCATACAGCGTTTGAATATAAAGCGGCAGGCATCGGCTCTATCGACACGGTTGGCGGCGGCGGCCGGTACAACGGACTGGTCGAAGAAATCGGCGGACCCGATCAGCCGGGCATCGGTTTCGGAATTGGTCTGGAGCGGATTCTGCTGATTCTGGAGAATCAAGGTGTAGAGCTGGAGGCGGCCAAGCCGTTGGATGTGTATTTTGTTGCCCTTGGTGAAGCTGCAGATAAGGAGATTACGAAGCAGCTGTTCACGCTGCGCAGTCTGGGCTACGCTGCGGAACGCGATTACCTCGGCCGCAAGATGAAGGCACAGATGAAATCGGCGGACCGGATGAATGCACGGTACACGGCAATTCTGGGTGAAGATGAACTGAACAGCGGCGTGATTGCTCTGAAATCCATGGCAACTGGCGAACAGCGGACTGTAAAGCTGGAAGACCTGGCCGCGTCGCTGGATTAGAATTTTTATGAGAAAATATGTATTTTAACCAAAAAGGGGTAGGATAAATTATGAGTAGAAGTCATAACTGTGGACAATTGACGCTGGGCCATATTGGCGAGACGGTAACGCTGAACGGGTGGGTCCAGACCCGCCGCGACCTGGGAGGCGTGCTGTTTATCGACCTGCGCGACCGTACCGGAATTGTGCAAATCGTGTTCAACCCGGACTATTCCGGTGAAGCCCTGCAGATTGCTGACAAGGTGCGCAGTGAATATGTGTTGTCCGTTACGGGGAAAGTTGTAAAAAGGGACGAAGAAACCATTAACCGCAATCTGCCTACCGGTGAGATTGAAGTGCAGATTACAGAAATCGAAGTGCTGAATGCAGCTAAGACGCCTCCGTTCTTCATTGAAGATGGTGTAGAAGTCGATGAATCCCTGCGTATGAAATACCGTTACCTCGACTTGCGCCGGCCTGAAATGTACAAGACGATGCTGCTCCGTTCCAAAGCGGCCAAGATATTCCGCGACTTCCTGGACAGTGAAGGCTTTATCGAAATTGAAACTCCAATCCTGACCAAAAGCTCCCCGGAAGGCGCACGCGATTATCTGGTGCCAAGCCGTGTGCATGAAGGTGAATTCTTCGGACTCCCACAGTCGCCGCAGATTTACAAGCAGCTGCTGATGGTCGGCGGCATTGAGCGTTATTACCAGATGGCCCGCTGCTTCCGCGACGAGGACCTGCGTGCTGACCGCCAGCCGGAATTCACCCAGTTCGATATCGAGACCTCGTTCATGCCGCAGGACGAACTGCTGTCTATGATGGAAACCCTCATGCAGCGCCTGCTGAAGGAAACCGTTGGTGTCGATGTGGCCGTTCCCTTCCAGCGGCTGACCTATGCCGAAGCCATGGGCAAATACGGCTCGGATAAACCGGACCTGCGCTTTGGTCTGGAACTGGTGGAAATGAACGACATCGTGGCCTCCAGCGGTGTGAAGGTCTTCGCCTCCGTCATTGAGAAAGGCGGAGAGGTGAAATGCCTGAACGCCAAAGGCTGCGGCACATGGACCCGCAAGGAAATCGATGACCTGGGACCTTACGCTGCACGCTACGGTGCGAAAGGCCTGGCCTGGATTCAAGTGAAAGACGGAGAATTTAAAGGTCCAATCGTCAAATTCTTTACTGAGGAAGAGATTGCGGCTGTGAAGGAGCGTACCGGGGCCGAAGAAGGCGACCTCTTGCTTTTCTCCGCTGACACTAAGAAGGTAGTGGCAGATGTGCTTGGGGCGCTGCGCCTTAAGATCGGCCGCCAGCTCGGCTTGATCGATGACAGTGTCTTCAAATTCGCCTGGGTAACCGAATTCCCGCTGCTCGGCTATGACGAAGACCAGAAACGTTATGTGGCGGAACATCATCCGTTCACCCGTCCAATGGACGAAGACCTTCACCTGTTCGACACTGATCCTGGAGCCATCCGCGCACAAGCCTATGATATTGTGCTTAACGGCTATGAGGTGGGCGGCGGTTCCCAGCGTATATATAAACGCGAAATACAGGAAAAAATGTTCGATGCGCTTGGGTTCACAACGGAAGTGGCCTACGAGAAGTTCGGGTATCTGCTGGATGCCTTTGAATACGGCACTCCGCCGCATGGCGGAATCGCGTTTGGTTTTGACCGCCTGATTATGCTGCTTGCCGGCCGCACGAACCTGCGGGAAGCAATCGCCTTCCCAAAAACAGCAAGTGCAACCGACCTGCTGATGGACGCTCCGGCACCGGTCGATGCAATACAGCTGGAGCAGCTGCACATCAAGCTGGCGCCTAAGCCGGAAAAAGAAAAGAAATAAATTTTAGGAGGCTGTATATCATGCTGCATCAGTTCTCGCGTACGGAGCTGGCGATCGGACCGGAAGGTCTGGAGATAATGAAGAACAGCACCGTAGCAGTGCTCGGGATCGGCGGTGTGGGCGCCATGGCGGTGGAAGCTCTGGCCCGTACCGGAATCGGCCGCATTATCCTGATTGACAAGGACTCGGTGGATATCACCAATATCAACCGCCAGATTCATGCGCTGACCACCACTATCGGCCAGAACAAAACAGATCTGATGGTGGAGCGCATCAAGCTGATAAATCCGGAATGCGAAGCGATTGCGCTGAACATGTTCTATACGGAGGAAACGTACGAGGAGCTGTTCAAGTACAAGCTGGATTACGTAATCGATGCTTCAGATACTATCATCTACAAAGTTCATATCATCAAGGAGTGTCTGGCCCGGAGAATCCCGATGATCTCAAGCATGGGTGCGGCTAACAAAATGGACCCTACCCGCTTTCAGGTCGCAGACATTTCCAAGACCAGTATGGACCCGATTGCCCGTGTTATCCGCCAGAGACTGCGCAAGGAAGGTATCAAGAAAGGTGTAAAGGTGGTCTTCTCCACCGAAGAGCCGGTTAAGCCGCGTGAGGATGTTACAGAACAGATTGTCCCTGCCAATGCTCCGGACAGACGCAAGGCCAAGCAACCGCCGGCCAGTAATTCATTTGTACCGCCTGTAGTAGGACTTATTATGGTCAGCGTTGCCGTACGCGACCTCCTGGAGGCTGCGGACTCAGCGAATAAATGAAACGAATCAGATAAGCAGGAAATATAAATGAACAAAGGGCGTACAGCCGCCAGCCGGCGGTTTACGCCCTTTTAGTGCGGCTTATAGAGAACAGAGTGTCTTACCCGTGATTTCACTATCAGTGGAGGTTTTTATATGAATTCGAAAGTATGGCGAAATCGTGTAGGCCTGGAGCCTGGCGACAACTGGAAACGGGAGCTCTCGGCAGGCATCCTGTCCTATTTTGCTTCTGTATATATAGTGATGGTCAATGCTGCGATTCTGCATGATGCGGGGATGCCGCTGCGGGCCGGAATGGTGGCAACGCTGCTGACGGCAGTGGCCGGGTGTCTGCTGATGGCTTTTGGCGGCAAAACACCGATTGTGGTGGTGCCGGGCATGGGGATTAATGCTTTTTTCACGTATACGCTTGTGCATTCCATGAAGCTGGACTGGCGCGAAGCCCTTGCCGTAGTAGTCGTAACAGGGGTGCTCTTCGCCATTGTGGCGTTCACCTCGCTGTACCGGATTTTGAGCGACGCGATACCGCATAATCTGCAGCATGCGATTACGGTCGGAATCGGCCTGTTTCTGACATTTATCGGACTGCAAAAAAGCGGGATTGTCATTGCCCACCGGACGACCTTCGTCGCCATCGGCCATTTCAGTGATCCCGCAGTCATTACCTCCTGTGTGACTTTGATTCTGGCGCTGGTGCTGTTCATCCGCGGCACACGCGGAGGGTTGCTGATCAGTATGCTGGCGGGCACAGGGATGGCCTACCTGCTGGGTGCGGCGCATGCACCGGAGAAGACGGATTCCGGGCATGTATTCGCGGGTTACAGCGATGTGTTTGCCGGCATGGATTGGGGCAGAGGCATCAGCCTGGTCTTCTGGATTGCCGTATTTCTGCTGCTGTTGATTGTGGTTTTTGAAAATATCGGTCTGATCTCGTCCCAGACGCTGATGGCAGGCCGTCCGGAACGCTTCAAAAGCAGCCTGCGGGCGCTGTCCATAGCCAATATCGCTGCCGGACTGTTCGGCAGCAGCCCCGTAGTCGCGGCTGCCGAATCCACAGCCGGAATCGCCGCAGGCGGGCGCTCCGGCCTAACCTCGCTTGTCACCGGCCTGCTGTTCGGGGCCACGTTCCTGTTCATTCCGCTGCTGGCCTACGTGCCGGACAGCGCCATCGCGCCGATTCTGATTGTCATCGGCGGCCTGATGGTGCAGAGCGTGCGTGAGATGGACCTCAGCGATTTGACCGAGCTGTTTCCGGCATTCCTGATCATGGTGATGATCCCGTTCACCTACAGCATCGTGGACGGTATGGCATTTGGCTTCATTACCTATCCGATTGTCAAACTGGCCATGGGCAAAGGCAAGGAGGTTCCGCCCGCATTGTATGGCATTGCCGGACTGTTCATAGCCAACTTTGTGCTGCATGCTCTGATGGGATAGGCATTCCGCCCGCAATGATCTCCCGAAGAAATCGAAGCTGCTTCTGCGTGGGCTGAAAAGGTATGGTATTCCAGAATCTGTTGTGATATGATAAATATCCTTTTTGTGTGACTGAAGCCAGTCTTGCACGAGGCAAATCAGGGGGCGTCTGGCAACAGCAGGCGTATACCCGCATAACTTTTAGGAGGTAACTGAAATTGGAGGACAACTTTCAAAGTGCCTATCAAGAGGAAGAAGACAGGCTGAACAGCGCGCTTATGGAGATTGATACGGTTCTTGAGAGACTGCGCGGCATTCCGGTGTACACAGGGCACGATTATACGGAGCAGGCACTGGAGGCTTCAAGGGAACAGCGGCGCAAAGATCTTGCCAAGCTGCGGCAGGAGCCTTACTTTGGACGGCTTGATTTTCAGGGCAAGGATGAGGATGGGCGCAAGGCGCTCTATATCGGTAAAATCGGTGTAGACCGGGAACAGGTAAGTGACCGTCCGCTGGTCATTGACTGGCGGGCACCGGTCGCGAGCCTGTTCTATTCGTTTACCGGCGGCACGGAGCCGGCCTCCTACGAAGCCCCGGAGGGGCTGATCGAAGGGCTGGTCTTTTTGAAGCGCAACGTGGTGATCCGAAAGCAGATCCTGGAGAGGGTGGCAGATACTTATAACCGCGACAGTGACGGGCCTGCTGTATCCGATGAATTTCTCGTTTACCGGCTGGGAGAGAACAAGGACAACCGTCTTCGTGACATCGTCTCGACGATTCAGGAGGAGCAGGACAAGATTATCCGGGCGGCGAAGAACACCGCTCTCATTATCCAGGGCGTGGCAGGCAGCGGGAAAACTACGGTCGCGCTGCATCGTCTGGCCTTCCTGCTGTATCAGTACAAGGAGCAGGTGTCGGCGGAGAAAATGATTATTTTCGCACCGAACCGGATGTTCCTCGATTATATTTCGGACGTGCTGCCCGAGCTTGGCGTCGGCAATATTGCCCAAAGCACCTTCCCCGACTGGGCTGCGGATGTGCTTGGGGTTGTGCTGCCGGAGCAGAATGCTGCAGAAACTATGAGCCATTGGTTCGAAAGAGAAGGCGGCATGCCGGAGATCACCGAAGAAACGCCGGGCCGGTTCAAGGGATCGACTGCCCTGATGGGAATTATAGAATCGGCCATAGGCCTGCTGGAGAACGGGGCAGTGCCGGAAGGTGATTTCAGTCCATGGGAAGGCTCGGTACTGCGCCGCTCCATGATTCTGCGCTGGCATAATGAGGAATACGCCCCGTATCCGCCTGCCAAGCGCAAGGAGCGGGTGATGGCGCGGATTCACCGCTGGATCGAAATGGAGCTGAAGAAAAGCCCGTCGGCTGCGGCAATGAAGGACCGCAAGAAGAAAAGCGCGGCACGCGAGAAGGCCTACAGCGCCAAATGGCCGAAATATGATCCGCTGACGATCTACAAGCAAATTTTCCGCGCGGTAAAGGTACCTGAGGATTGGCCGGTAGAGGCCCCCGAGCGGATTCCGCAGGGAGTGTTGACATCGACAGTCAAGGACCTCAAAAAAGGCATCCTGCATGAAGAGGATCTGCCTCCGCTGCTCTATATTCATTATTTGCTGAACGGCAATGAAGGCGGCAGCCGCTTTGATCATATCGTGATTGATGAAGCCCAGGATTTCTCGCCTTTTCAGATTGCTGTGCTGGACCTGTATGTAAAAGGGCATTCCTTTACTATCCTGGGCGATCTGTCCCAGGGGATTCATGCCTATAAAGGGGTACATGCCTGGGAAGAAATGCAGACCCTGTTCGCCCCGGAGCACACGGCTTACCACGCGCTGACGCGAAGCTACCGCTCAACGATGGAGATCATTGAATTCGCCAACGGCATTCTGTCTGCCGGAGTCGGCAGCAGCCTGCTCGCCGTACCTGTCTTCCGCAGCGGCAATCCCGTTCGGCTGATTTCTTACGGGCAGCCGCTCCCGGAGCCGGCTGCAGGCGGGGACAGCCGGATTCAGGCCGTTAGAACAGCGCTCGCGTCGCTGTCGGGCCGGGAATATCGCACAGTGGCCGTATTAACCCGCAGCCTGCGGGAAGCCGCTGAGCTGTATACAGAGCTTGCTGGACGGTTCGAAGATATTCATCTGATTGACGGCAGCATGACTGAATACCGGGGAGGGCTATCCGTGCTTCCGGTTTATCTGTCCAAGGGGCTGGAGTTCGACGCCGTAATCCTCGCCGATGCCGATTCTGACCATTACGGCGGCGCAGCGTGGGATGCGAAGCTGATGTATGTAGGCTGTACCCGGGCCCTCCACGAGCTGTGGATGCTGCACGGAGAAGGTCTTCCCCCATATTTGCAGAATGGAGAAGGGACCGTGCAGGGCTGGCCGGAGTAAGCTTCCTCATTAACCGAATATGCTCTTTATCCAAAACAAAGACCGCCCCGGTTATGGAGGGCGGTCTATTTTTATTATTTAGGAAATTATGATTTCCCTTTCTTGTGGATAAGTGGACGAAAATTCAGTGAATTCACCCAAATGGTAGAAATTAATCGGATGCGATAGCCTTTTTTCCAACTAGCGCTGCGAAGAAGCAAATGAGCAATGCTAGTTGAAAAAAAGGAACTTATTTCTCCCTGAAATCAACAAATGTGAGGTTTAAGTGGAAAAAGGGAACTTAATTGGGCTATATTCCTTCGTCAGGAGTGAAATGAGCTGAATTAGTTATCTTTTTTCCACTTAGCCATCCGGGAACAGAGGGTGCACGAGCAATTAGTTACCCTTTTTCCACTTAACCTGGGCGGATATGGTGCACGAGCAAATTAGATCCCCTTTTTCCACTTGGAATTGCCGAAGGATTCATAAAGGGTTCTCCAGGCAACGCTAAACGGAAATCCCAAAACGGCTACCTTATCCAGTCAAGGACGGCGCAGCCGTTTTGTTCTGTATGAAGCTGATTACTGGCCTTCGTGCTGTGCCGTGAACTGGAAGCGTTCCACCTGCTGCTGCATATCGGAAGCCATCGCGGACAGCGCTTCGGAAGAGGAGGTGATCTCCTCCATGGAGGCAAGCTGCTCTTCCGTTGCCGCCGTAACGCTCTGGAAGGAATCCAAGGCCGCCTTGGCAATGTTGGCCATTTCCTGTACCGAGGCGGCTACCTCAGCGGAGCTGGCCGACATTTGCTCGGTAATCGCCGAGACCTCATGGATCTGCTCCCCTACGTGGCGGGTAGACTGCTCAATCTGGGTGAAGGCCTCACCGGCTTCGAGTGCCAGAGCCAACCCCTGCTCCACATCTGCCGTCACTTGATGCCTCATCACATCGTAGACGCTCGCGATCAGGCTGACCATCTCGGAAATGGTTTCCTGGATTTGTCCCGCGCTCACCTTGGAAGCCTCGGACAGCTTGCGCACTTCTCCGGCCACAACGGCAAATCCCCTGCCATGCTCCCCGGCCCGTGCGGCTTCAATTCCCGCATTCAGCGACAGCAGATTAGTCTGCTTGGCGATGGACGCAATGGCCGTGCTGGTCTCCGCAACCTTGGCGCTAAGCCCGTTCAGCTCGGCGATCAGGCTGCCGGACTGCTTCACCGAGCGTTGGATCGTCTGCATTTGGTTCCCGACATGCTGCACCTTGGCACTGCCGTTGTTGACATCCTTCTCTGTCAGCAGGGCAGCGCTGACAATGGCCTGGGAGGCTGAGGCGATTTTGTGGATCGCCTCGGACATTTCATCCATCGTTGTAGCCACTTCGGCGGATGCGTAGGCCTGGGTCTCTACACCCCGCGTTGACTCTTCTATCAGCTCGGTGACATATTCCACAGCCTTGCTGTTCTCTCCGGTGCTGGCGGTAAGCTGCTCACTGGCTGCCGCCAGATGCCCGGACGTCTCGGCGACATCCTGCACCATGGTGCGGAGTGATTGGACCATGGCGTTATAATTTCCGGCAAGCTCGCCGATCTCATCCTTGCGGCGGGTCGTAACAGACTCATCCAGCTGGCCCTCACTTACCCGCTTGGCCGAACGGTTCAGCGCTTCCAGCGGTGCAGTGATCCGGCGGATAATGAAGAAGGTAACGGCAATTGCCAGAATTAAGGCAACCGCCAGTACAATTGCCGATTTGTACAGAATAGGGTACACCGCTTTGGTGTATTCGTCTGCGGGCAGGACTCCGACCACTTTGAAGCCGGACAGTTCATTAGTCACATAGTAGCCGTCCATTTGCGAACCGGCCTTATTGTCTTTATAGGAAACCTTGCCCATGGGGGCAGCACTCAGGGCCTCCAGCAAAGCTCCGGTAACGGGCGTGGCAACCTCCATCGAAGGATGATAAATTACCTTGTTCGTGCTGTCCAGGATATATACGTAGCCGCTCGAACCGAGACTTACCGTCTTGGCCAGCTCCATCAGGCCGTTCATGCTGAGACTGATGGTAACGGCACCCTTGCCGTCCGAAAGGGCCCGCGAGATCGGCAGAATAAAAGATCCCGCCACTTTGGAAAAAATCGGGTCAATCACAGATGCGGACTCAGGAGCTTTTAGTGCGTCGATGTACCAGTCCCGTACCCTGGGATCATAATCCTTCGGATCGGATGTGGGGGACAGCATAAATTTGCCGTCACTGTTGCCCAGGGCAACAATGTCAATTTCGGGATGCTCTGCTTTGAATTTGTCAATCAGCTTGCGGACCCGGGCGGAACCGCTTGTGACGTCTTCTGCGGAGATTTGGTCAGCCAGCTCATTGACACTTGCACTTTCCAGCTGAATCAGCTGGGTCAGCGTTTTATCGAGGATATGGATGCTGGAGTTTGTGGTGTCTTCCATTTTGGAGCGCAGCTCTGTTTTGGAGGTTTCCGAGGAGATGACAGCCAAGGCAAGAGAAGGAAGCACAATGGCGGTAATAATGAACAGCATCAACTCAGTTCTGAGTTTCTTGATGTGAAAAAAACGTGCTAGGGCACTCCGGACAGCTGGCATAGTAATTTCCCCCATATCTCAAAATAAATAGATAAATTATTATTTATTTCGACATTTATCGACTTATTTTTTATAGTTTCGTCAAAATATTCTTTTGTGCAGTGGTGGAAAACGATTATAACTATTCTTGAACTTGTAACTGTGGCTGGCCTATGGCTTAATAATAAGTGTCCGGCCGGGCAAGATTACTTCTGGAAGGAGGCTGATTGCAATGATTTCAGAATACGAGGTGGTTTCCGTCTAGTACGGGAGCCTGCATATGAGGAGGCCGCGAGGCCTCCTTATCATTTATGGACACAGACACGGAGCTGGTTGCTGGACTGAAGGGGGCCGCTGCCGTGAATTACTTTGAATGTAGACGCTAACCACAGGTTTTTATATAATGAAATTACGGTTTTACCAAATTTGAGGAGAAGAAAGGAGGCAGGTGACATGTTGCTGATGAACAGCGCAATGACCGGACTTAAGGGAACACACCTGTTGAAGGAGGAAACGTTACGTGAGTTATGTAAATGGGAAGGATGTGCTCCCCCCGGGCCTGCTCGAAGAGCTACAGGGATACATTCAGGGTGAGCTGCTCTACATCCCTAAGAAAACAGAGCAACGGGTAAAATGGGGCGAAAACAGCGGCACCCGGCAAGAGATTGCCAACCGCAACGAGGAGATTTTCTGCAGTCACAGCAGCGGCTGCTCGGTGAACGAGCTGCAGAAGAGATACCATTTATCTGAGGAAAGCATCCGCAAAATCATCTCAAAAATGCGGCTGGCGATGAACCGCTAGTCTAAACTTTGAACAAAGAGCATGGCACCCGCCGGGAGGGCGAGGTCATGCTCTTTTTTATGCGTCTCTTGATTGCTGCCGCTGTGTGGTATGATAGAGAGCAGTAATGTTTGGTTTAGATTACAAGATTACAGCAAGGAAGTGGAATCATGGATTTATTTTCTTTCGGTGAGGATACGGCGGGCGGACGTCTGCTGGCAGACCGGATGCGGCCGGAGAATCTCGATGAATATATCGGCCAGGAGCATATTATCGGTCCAGGCAAGCTGCTGCGCCGCGCGATTGAAGCCGACCAGGTGTCCTCCATCCTGCTCTATGGCCCTCCCGGCTGCGGAAAAACGACCTTGGCCCACATCATTTCCCATCACACGCAGGGCGAGTTTGTGCGGCTGAATGCAGTGGAAGCCTCGGTCAAGGATGTGCGTGAGGTGATTGAGCGGGCCCAAAGCAATAAATCGCTGTACGGCTCGAAGACGATTCTGTTCCTGGACGAAGTGCACCGTTTCAACAGCTCCCGCCAGGATGCGCTGCTGCCTGCTGTGGAGAAGGGCACGATTATTTTTATCGGCGCGACCACCGAGAATCCGTTCCATTATGTGAACGGGGCGCTTATGAGCCGCTCCACGCTGTTTCAGCTGGAATCGCTGACCAGTGAACACAGCCTGGTTGCGATGCGGAGAGCACTTGCCGATGAGAAGCGGGGGCTCGGATTCATGCAGCTGCAGGCCGATGAGGAAGCACTGCAGCACATAGCGGATATGGCGAACGGCGATATCCGGCGGGCGCTGAACGCCTTGGAGCTGGCGGCGATGACCACAGCGCCGGAGCCTGACGGCAGCGTGCATATTACGCTTGCAGTGGCGGAAGAGTCGATCCGCCGCCCGATTGTCAAAGCCGACGAGTCGACCCAGTATGACGTTCTGTCGGCTTTTCACAAAAGCATCCGCGGCTCCAGCGATGCCGCCCTGTTCTGGTTTCTCTATGCCGTAGAGAAGCTCGGCATGGACCCGATGACCTTCATCCGCCGCCTGATTGCGGCCAGCAGCGAAGATATCGGCCTGGCCAATCCGCAGGCGATGGTGCAGGCGGTCAGCGCACTGGAGGCCTACCGCAACAATGGCTGGCCGGAGGCCAAGCTGAACATCGCCCAGGCGATCCTGTTCGCGGTCGAGAGTCCGAAGTCGAACGCCGTGGTTATGGCGATTTCCAGGGCGATGGACAGTATTGAGGAGCTGAAATCAGCCGAGGTGCCGCTGCATCTGCGCGATACACACTACAAAGGCTCGGCGGCGCTTGGCCATGAGGGATACCAGTATCCCCATAACTTTCCCGGCCATTATGTGAAGCAGGAATATTTGCCGAAGGCGATTAGCCGGAGGGTTTTCTATCAGGCTACCGAGCAGGGGAATGAGGCTAAAATCCGCCATAATCAGGGTCTGCGGCGTGGACAGTAGCACTCAAAAAACAACAAAACATTTTGAAGAGAACCGTTCTTTTGCAAAATGAGGCAGTAGGCCTCCCGCAGAAGGACGGTTTTTTTGTGGAGTGAGAGACAGATGGAGCTATATATGTGATCAAAATGGAAATTATTTTACAAAAAGACCTGTATCTCATATATTTATGATGTAAATATATAGAATTATTTCCCTGTATATGGTATATGTGTAGATGGGATGAGCCTTTCCTGACATCCTATGGGAGGTGGAGGATGGATTAGGCGGCATAAGATGTCCAAACCTGGAACCTGGGGAGGTTATCGGTGCTGATGAAGTCGACGGAGCTGGAATGGAAGCAGGAAGACCAGAAGGAGAAGGGAGCTGGGCTTGTATGAATCCAAGGAAACGGAAGCAAGGTCTTATTTTATCTTTATCACTAATGTTAACGTGCACAATGATCTCAGGAGCAGCATTTCACCCATCAGTCAGCAAAGCGGAGGGAAGCGGATACAATTATGCAGAGGCACTGCAGAAATCTATCTATTTCTATGAAGCCCAACGATCCGGCAATCTGCCGGATAACAACCGAGTGGAATGGAGGGGCGATTCCGGGCTGCAGGATGGTGCGGATGTCGGCCATGATCTGACCGGGGGCTGGTATGATGCGGGAGACCACGTCAAATTTGGGTTACCTATGGCATACACGGCGACGATGCTGGCTTGGTCGGTGTATGAGTATAAGGATGGTTATGTGCAATCAGGGCAGCTGGATGAGATTCTGGATAATATACGCTGGGCCACAGACTATTTTATGAAAGCGCATACTGCTCCCAATGAGCTTTGGGGACAGGTTGGAGGCGGAACAGCCGATCACAACTGGTGGGGAGCCGCAGAGGTTATGCCGATGGCCCGCCCTTCGTACAAAATTGACGCGTCTCATCCCGGTTCTGATCTGGCGGCGGAAACGGCTGCTGCGCTGGCATCGGCGGCAATCATTTTCAGGGATTCGGATGCCGCATATGCGGACAAGCTGCTGCTCCATGCCAAGCAATTATATAATTTTGCCGATACGTACCGGGGGGTATACTCCGAGAGTATCACGGATGCGGCGCAGTATTACAAATCATGGAGCGGCTATGCCGACGAATTAAGCTGGGGCGGAATCTGGCTGTATATGGCGACCGGCGACCAGACTTATCTGGACAAAGCCGTAGCCGCCAGCAATTCGTGGGGCACCAATCAGTCCGGGCAATGGGGCTATCAATGGACACAATCCTGGGATGACAAGCATTACGGTGCCCAACTGCTGCTGTCGCGCATCACAGGCGATCCCAAATTTATTCAATCCACTGAACGGAATATGCAGTTTTGGACCACCGGAGTGAACGGGACAACCGACAGGGTTGCCTATACTCCCGGGGGACTTGCGCATTTGGACCAGTGGGGGGCACTGCGCTATGCAGCCAATCAGGCCTTTCTGGCTTTTGTCTATGCAGACTGGGTAAGCGACCCGGTGAAGCAGAATACAGCCCGGACATTTGCCGAACGGCAGATCACGTATATGCTGGGGGATAATCCGCGGAGCAGCAGTTATGTTATCGGCTTCGGAAGCAATGCGCCGCAGCATCCGCATCACCGGACCTCACATGGTTCCTGGAGCGACAGCCAGACAACCCCTGCCAACCACCGCCATATTCTGTATGGTGCGCTGGTCGGAGGACCTTCCAAGACCGACACCTATACGGATACGATCAACGATTATGTCTCCAACGAGGTTGCAACCGATTATAACTCAGCCTTTACAGGTGCTTTGGCCAAAATGATGCTCTTGCACGGGCAGGGCCAGCAGCCGCTGGAGAATTTTCCTCCGGCTGAAACGCGTGAGGATGAGATGTTCACCGAGACTTCGGTGAATGCGAGCGGCAGCAATTTCGTGGAGGTCCGCGCATTGCTCAATAACCGCTCGGGCTGGCCGGCACGTTCCAGCAGCCAGATGTCCTTTAATTACTACGTGAACCTTAGTGAAGCTGTCGCCGCCGGGTACGGGCCGGAGGATATATCGGTCAAGGCGGGAGGCTATAATCAGGGCGGAACCGTCTCGCAGCTGCTTCCCTTTGACGAAGCCAACCATATTTATTACACGAAAATTGACTTTACCGGGACACCAATTTATCCCGGCGGGCAATCCGCCTACCGTAAGGAGATTCAATTCCGGATCAGTGCTCCGCTGAACACAGCGTTCTGGGATAACACGAATGATTTCTCCTTCAAGGGCGTGGCTTCCGGTGCATCCTCTCCTGTGAAGAATCCGTACATTCCGGTGTTCGATGCAGGCGTCAAGGTGTATGGGGAGCTCCCTTCCGGCGGCAATCCTGGTGAACCCCAGGTGCCGGGCCATCCGTCCGGACTGCAGGCAACCGCCGGGAATGCCAGCGTTTCCTTGACCTGGAATGCTGTCAGCGGTGCGGCAAACTATACGATCAAACGCTCGCTGGTAAGCGGGGGACCTTATACCGTCATTGGGACGGTAACAGGAACGACCTATAGCGACAGCGGGCTGGTGAACGGAGTGGACTATTATTATGTTGTAACCGCTTCCAACAGTGTGGGGGAAAGTACCGCTTCTGCGCAGGCTGCTGCCCGGCCGCGTGAGACTTCGCCACCTGCCAAAGGAGATTTGCGTGTGCAGTACCGCACCAATGATCCAAGCCCCGGCGACGCGCAGATCCGCAGCCAGTTCCGGATTGTGAATACGGGAAAAGAAGCGGTAGCGCTCAGCGGATTGAAGCTCCGTTACTATTACACCGTGGACGGAGACAAGCCGCAGGAATTCCATTGCGACTACGCGGTCCTTGGCAGCGGGAATCTGAGCGGAAGCTTTGTGAAGCTGGCTGCACCGGCCGCACTGGCGGATGCTTATGTGGAGATTTCTTTTACCCCAGGTGCCGGAAATCTTGCTCCGGGCGCGGATACGGGAGAAATCCAGGTGCGCATCAACAAGACAGATTGGACGTCTTACAATGAGAGCAATGACTATTCCTACAGCGGAACTCAGCAGGCCTTCGCAGATTGGGACAAAGTCACCCTTCACCGTGAGGGAATATTGGTTTGGGGCTTGGAACCATAATTTATTCCAGAGAGGAAGCATGCCGAAATGAAGAAGCTAAGTTCAATCAAAAAACCTATTTCCTTAGCCATGGCTGCAGTCCTGACGCTCACCCTTATAACCGGTATCTTTAATTTCAGACCCGCAACGGCACAGGCCGCTTCAGTCGAACAGACAAGGTTTCTGCAAATGTACAGCCAGCTGAAAGACCCGGCGAACGGGTATTTCTCGGCTGAAGGCATTCCGTATCATTCGGTGGAGACCCTGCTCAGTGAAGCGCCTAATTATGGACATATGACTACCTCGGAGGCATACAGCTATTGGATGTGGCTGGAAGTGCTGTATGGCTATCATACGGGAGACTGGAGCAAGCTGGAGTCCGCCTGGGACAACATGGAGAAGTACATTATCCCGGTGAATGAAGGGGATGGTGTGCAGGAGCAGCCGACAATGAGCTATTACAACCCGAACAGTCCGGCGACCTGCGCCTCCGAGTTCGGACAGCCGGATCAGTATCCAAGCCCGCTGAACGGCAAATACAGTCCCGGAAAAGACCCGCTGGATGCCGAGCTGAAGTCCGCTTACGGCAACAATCAGACCTATCTGATGCACTGGCTGGTGGACGTCGACAACTGGTACGGTTTCGGAAACCTGCTGAATCCCGCGCATACGGCTGCTTATGTGAATACTTTCCAGCGGGGCACCCAGGAATCTGTCTGGGAGGCTGTACCGCATCCTTCACAGGATGACAAATCATTCGGCAAAACCAATGAAGGCTTCATGAGCCTGTTCACCAAAGAAAGCAATGCCCCTGCGGCACAGTGGAGATATACGAATGCTACTGATGCTGACGCGCGTGCTGTACAAGCTATGTACTGGGCCAAAGAGCTTGGCTATAACAATACTGTATATCTGAACAAAGCCAAGAAAATGGGCGATTATCTGCGGTACGGCATGTATGACAAATATTTTCAAAAGATCGGCAGTGCCGCAGACGGCACACCGGAAGCCGGAACGGGTAAGGATGCCAGCCATTATCTGATGGCCTGGTATACTGCATGGGGCGGCGGACTCGGCGCAAGCGGGAACTGGGCCTGGAGAATTGGCGCCAGCCATGCGCATCAAGGCTACCAGAACGTAGTCGCAGCCTACGCTCTTTCTGATCCGGCCGGCGGTCTGGTTCCGGCTTCCGCAACAGCAGGACAGGATTGGAGTAAATCCTTAACCCGCCAGCTGGAATTCTACAACTGGCTGCAGTCCTCCGAAGGCGCTATAGCAGGCGGAGCCACGAACAGCTATAACGGGTCATACAGCGCTTATCCAGCCGGTACAAGCACGTTTTATGGCATGGCCTACGATGAAGCTCCTGTCTACAATGACCCGCCGTCCAACAATTGGTTCGGCATGCAGGCATGGAGTGTGGAACGGGTAGCTGAGCTGTATTACATTCTGGCCTCGGGCGGGGACACCACCTCGGCTAATTTCCAAATGGCCAAACGTGTGATCGAGAACTGGATGGACTGGTCCACCGATTATGCCTTTGCCGGCAGCCGTCCGCTTGCGGACGCCGAAGGCTATTATCTGAACAAGCAAGGAGAACGGATTCTGGGCGGAGATGATCCTGAGGTGGCAACGGTATCCGCACCCGGCGAGTTCTGGATTCCAGGCAACGTGGAGTGGCAGGGACAGCCTAATACGTGGACCGGCTTCAGTTCGTACAGCGGCAACAGCAAGCTGAAGGCTGTTACCAAGAATCCGGGCCAGGATACAGGCGTGCTGGGCAGCTATATTAAAGCGCTCACGTTTTTTGCCGCAGGGAACAAGGCAGAGCACGGCAGCTATACTGCGCTTGGCGGAACGGCCTCGCAGCTGGCGAAATCACTGCTGGATACGGCATGGGGCTATAATGACGGGGTGGGTATCACCACAGTAGAGAAACGTGCGGATTATTCCCGCTACTTCACCAAAGAAGTGTATTTCCCGGCAGGCTGGACCGGCACCTTCGGTCAAGGAAATGCCATCCCGGGCAGCGCGACGGTGCCTTCAGATCCGGCAAAAGGCGGCAACGGAGTTTACGCAAGCTATACCGATGTGCTCCCGGCGATCAAAAATGATCCGAAGTGGAGTTATCTGCAAGGAAAATACAACAGCTCTTATAACCAAGCCACCCAAACCTGGGACAAGGGAGCACCTGAATTTACGTACCACCGTTTCTGGTCGCAGGTGGATATGGCAACGGCATATGCTGAATATGACCGCCTGATCAACACCCGCACCGAAGAACCCGCTGCCCCAAAAGCGCCTTCCAAACCATCCGCCGCTGGCGGAGATAAGGCCGTTGCGCTAAGCTGGAACAAGGTAAAAGGTGCAGACAGCTATACAGTTAAACGGGCAACAACCAGCGGCGGGCCATACACTGCATTAGGGAATGTCACGCAGGCGACCTACAGCGATACCAATGTGGTCAATGACACGACCTACTATTATGTCGTAAGTGCCGCCAACCAAGCAGGGACCAGCCCGGATTCACCGGAAGTCTCTGCCAAGCCAACAGCGGTGCCGACACCGGCTGTGGGTGATTTAGTGGTTCAATACCGCACAACAGATACAAATCCCGGCGACTCCCAGCTGCGCCCACAACTGCGGATAGTTAATAATGGAACCACAGCGGTAGAACTCAGCAAGCTCAAGCTCCGTTATTATTACACCGTTGACGGGGACAAGGCGCAGCAGTTCAATGTGGATTATGCCACACTGGGCAGCGGCAATGTGCTGGGCAGCTTCGTGAAGCTCGTTCCCGCTGCCGCAGGAGCGGATTATTACGCGGAAATTTCATTCAGCCCGGCCGCCGGCAGCCTGGCACCAGGTGCGAACACCGGGGAGATCCAGCTGCGCATCAACAAAACGGACTGGAGCAATTACAATGAGACAGGAGATTATTCTTACGATCCTGCCAAAACCGCCTACACCGACTGGAGCCGGGTGCCTTTGTATTTGAATGGTGTGTTGGTATGGGGACTTCAGCCTTAATTTAGCGGGAAGTCTGATACAGGCTTGACCTAGGAGGCCTTACATCTTCAAGCAAGAAGGTAAAAAAGAACCTTCAACTCCACTGCTCCTGTGGGTCTGAAGGTTCTTTGGTTTATTTCCTATCGTAAGCTGCTGTAAAATGAAATTTACAGCTGCGGCAGCGGGACAACTTTCTCGGCAGCCTCGATAGTTCCGCCGCCCAGGCATTGTTCGCCCAGATAGAATACAACGGCCTGGCCTGGGGTAATCGCCTTTTGCGGCACATCAAAGGCTACATGCACCATTCCGTCTTCCTGCGCAGTCAAGGTTACGCCCTGATCCGGCTGGCGGTAGCGGAATTTTGCGGTGCATTTCAGCGGGGCAGACCCAAGCAGGCCTTCTTCGATCCAGTTCACGCCCGAGGCGGTCAGACTGGTGGAGTACAGACTTGGATGCTTGTCCCCTTGAACCACATAGAGAATGTTGCGGTTCAGATCCTTCTCGGCCACGAACCAAGGCTCACCGGTGCCGGAGCCGCCGATGCCAAGGCCCTGGCGCTGGCCCAGCGTATAGTACATGAGGCCCTCATGCCGTCCTTTGACTTCGCCGGTGGCGATATCCACCATGTCACCGGATTGTGCCGGCAGGTACTGGCTCAGGAATTCCCGGAAGTTGCGCTCACCGATGAAGCAGACGCCGGTGCTGTCCTTTTTCTTGGCGGTATACAGTCCGGCCTCTTCAGCGATCCGGCGCACTTCAGGCTTCGGCAGATGCCCGATCGGGAACATGGCCTTGGAGAGCTGGTACTGGTTCAGCGCATTGAGGAAATAGGTCTGATCCTTATTGCTGTCCACCCCGCGCAGCAGCTTGAAAACGCCGTCTTCTTCAATGACCCTTGCATAGTGGCCGGTGGCAACATAATCTGCGCCAAGCTGGAGCGCCTTATTCAGGAATTCCCCGAACTTGATCTCGCGGTTGCACATCACATCCGGATTGGGCGTCCGTCCGGCCTTATATTCATCGAGGAAATAGGAAAAGACTTTATCAAAGTATTCCTTCTCGAAATTAACGGTATAGTAAGGAATATCTATCTGCTCGCATACGCGGCGGACATCCTCGGCGTCGGTCTCGGCTGTGCACACGCCGAACTCGTCAGTATCGTCCCAGTTCTTCATGAAGATGCCGATGACGTCATAACCTTGCTGCTTAAGCAGCAGCGCTGTAACGGAGGAATCGACCCCTCCCGACATGCCGACAACGACACGTGTATCCTGATTTGCCTTTGTCATCGAAATCACCATTTTCTATGCAAAAAATACCGGTATCCTTGCAGAACACCCGGCTCATTGTGTATTATAACATACCTGTCTACCCCTCACTGCATATAGCAGCAGCAAATTGTACCGGATCAGGCGGAAAATTTGACAATTTGTCCACCACAGGCGAACATTCTTGCAAAAAGTTACAGTTTGCGCTCCAAATGTACCCCAGGATATGATAACATAAGCTGAGAGCAAACATCGGAATACGTTGATATGACATTTCTCATGTCAAGCCAGCGATACCAGCAACTAAACCGAAAGAGGTGCACCTTTGAAGATATCAACAAAAGGACGTTATGGATTAACCATTATGATGGAGCTTGCCCTGAAATTTGGCGAAGGTCCCACATCCCTTAAGAGTATTGCCGAGAAAAACGGGCTGTCCGAGCATTACCTGGAGCAGCTGATCGCCCCGCTGCGCAACGCAGGACTGGTGAAGAGTATCCGCGGAGCCTACGGCGGCTATATTTTGTCGCGTGAAGCCGGTACAATCACCGCCGGAGACATCATCCGCGTGCTGGAAGGACCGATTTCGCCTGTGGATTTCACCGAAGAGGACGACCCGGCGAAGCGCGACCTCTGGCTGCGCATCCGCGACAGCATCGCCGATGTCCTGGATTCCACCACCTTATCCGACCTGATCAACTTTAAGGAAGAGAGTCATGCGGATAATTATATGTTCTATATTTAACGGATATCAGAAAACCCGCACTGTTCAAGGGAATATTAAGCTTTTTCACAAAGCGTTACCCGCAATTTACCCGCAACGGTTCGTTTAGTTATTGATAGCCCATTCAAAGCCAGCCCCGGAGAGTCACAACATGATTCCCGGGGCTGATTTTGAGTTTGTTTTAAACCATACACCTGCAGATCTGTCAATCCATGAAGAGGGCATTCATCGTTAGTGGGAAAAAGGTCCGCTAATCGAGCTCATTTAGCTTATGGAACATCCTATGTGGGAAAAAGTACCACTAATTCGGCTGAAAGCAGCCAATGGGAGGAAGTTGCTTGAATTAGGTGTACAAAATCCCACTAAAACCTGCTGTAGCCAGGATTTCAGCTGATTAGTTTTACTTTTTCCACTTAGGTTCAGTCTCAATCCAAATTCCCGTGCGGCTTAACCTTGTTTCTCGTAGCCCCTCCCTCATCAAATGAAAAATGGAAGCAAATACAAAGCGGCAAGGGCCCCAAAGGGTATACGTCTTGGATAAAAGCGGCGGCGTGGGTAGAAACCCGGATAGTAACCAAATTGTCTGTAAGTAGATGCATTGGCGGGCATTCCGTTCATTTGACCAATCATTTCGTTCGAGGGTACAGCCAGCGTAACGTAATCCTGGTCAACATGAGCAATGAACCCATCATAATTCTGACCGTCCGTAGTAGTTATGCCAACATACTTATTCATACAGTTCCAGGCGAGTTGTTGATAGTTTGTATCCATGGATTGCCTCCTCAAATGATATCTCGACAACAGTCTATGGACTTTAACCTATAGGGGTCACGGCATATGCCTATATTTCAAAGATTTTGGGATTAAAGAAAAAGCCTCCGAATTAACGAAGGCTCATGAAGGAAGCAATAAGCAGCGACTATTTTCTTCTTTTACGTTTTTTAATTCCTGACACATGACACATTACATCTTTAACAGTGTACTCATAGCAGTGTTGAGGAACTGGCACACAATGATGTTGTCTTATGATCTCAACCGGGTGAATCACTTGAACAATCTGAGGATGGTAGTAGTTTTCATAAACTTTTTCAGGCGGGTCAACAACAGTTTGGGTCGGACAATTTGGACAAAATGACATTTTCTTCAGCTCCCCTTTATTGGACTTAGGTTAATATATGCATGACACATTGCTACGCTTGTTCATTTGTCCATACAGGTAAGAAACCATTGATTATTAAAAATGTCCACTTTCTAGCCTGCGCTTTCTTCCGCCTCGTCAACTAATTCCTTATAGTGATTGCGTACATTGCCTACAGCCGCCGACACGGGATACGCGCGCATTTGCTCTGCGGCATAGGGCCGCAGCAGCTTCATCAGGTCCGGAACCTGACGATTATTGCGGTCAAGCCACTCCGACTCCGCTTCGCGGCTGAGAATCACCGGCATCCGGTCATGGATATCCGCCATCAGACTGTTGGCCCCGGTGGTGATAATGGTGCAGGTGCTGAGCTTGCTGCCGCTGGCATCCATCCATATGTCGTACAGGCCGGCCATGGAAAAAAGCTCCCCGCTCTTCAGCGTAATCCGCATCGGCTGCTTCCTTCCGTTCTGCTGTTTCCATTCATAGAATCCGTCAGCAGGGATGATGCAGCGGCGCGTGCTGATCAGGTTTCTGAAGGCAGGCTTGTCCTGAAGCGATTCACTGCGTGCATTGATCATTTTGCTGCCGATTTTGTCCTCTTTGGCCCAGGAGGGCACAAGCCCCCAGCGCAGCTCACCGAGCCTGTTCTGTTTGCCGTCATGAATGACCGCCGGGATAGACTGCATCGGGGCCGCGTTGTATTTTGGCGCATAATGGACAATCGTGGTGTCCTCAATCAAATACCACAGCATCAATTCTTCCATGCTCACGGTAATGGTATATCTTCCGCACATTTTGCAGTACCCCCTTGTGTCTCTGAAGGTTATATTGTTCTATTATAAATGAAGTTATGGAATAAATGCGAAGGAGAGAAATTCCATGATCATCGTAAGCTCCTGCCTGGCAGGTATGAAAGTAAGATACAACAGTACGGATTGTTTGGATGAAACCATTCACGAGCTGCTGGATAATAACCGGGCGATAGCGGTGTGCCCCGAGCTTCTTGGCGGGTTCTCCACTCCGAGAGAGCCGGCGGAAATTGTTGGCGGTGATGGGGGAGCCGTGCTTGACGGAACTGCGAGGGTGATGGACCGGCTGGGTAACGATGTCTCCGAAATGTATATCCAAGGTGCCTATAAAGCGCTGGAGCAGGTACGGAACGCAGGAGCGACGATCGTAGTCCTCAAAGAAAACAGCCCTTCCTGCGGGAGCTCCATGATCTACAATGGCACATTTGCCGGGCAGAAAATTCCGGGTCAGGGTGTGACCTCCGCGCTGCTTAGACGAAATGGCATTGAGGTTATTTCTGAGGAACAGCTCCCAACCAGATTGGGGCAACTGGCAGCCACGGATAAATAGGCCACCGGATTCGCACCGAAGGGCTGCTTCAGGATAGGCGTATGTTCGCAACAGTTTTTTTGGATATCGCTCCCGGCAGCCCATGTCTACTTGTTACAATATTGTGTTTATTGACAGGTGGTAAAAGAACAGCTTCAGCGTTATAATCGAGTAGTCCTGTATGAAAATCCTGAATAAAGAAGAAGCGGAGAACCATCGTCATGAAACCGATCTATTTGGACCACGCCGCCTCAACCCCGGTGCATCCGGAGGTGGCGAAGGTCATGTACAATATGCTGCTTGAGCAGTTTGGCAATGCGTCCAGTGTGCATACATACGGGCGTTCTGCCAAAAAGATTATCAATAGCGCGCGCGACACTATTGCGGGCTTTTTAGGCTGTGCGCCAGATGAATGGGTGTTCACCAGCGGCGGCACCGAAAGCGATAATCTCGCCCTTTTTGGTGCGGCGGCAGCTTCAGCCTATAAAGGGAAACATATCATTACGACGGCTGTAGAGCATCATGCGGTCCTGCACACCTGCGCAGCGCTGGAGAAGCAGGGCTTTTCGGTTACTTATCTGCCGGTCAATACGGAAGGGCGTGTATCTGCTGCCGATGTGGAAGCGGCGCTGCGGGAAGACACGGTGCTGATCAGTGTGATGTTCGCGAATAATGAGGTAGGAACTGTAGAACCTATAGAAGAGATTGGCAGATTAGCCAGAGAGCGCGGCATCTTGTTCCATGTCGATGCTGTACAGGTGCTTGGCCTGCTGCCGATTACTCTTCAGGGGCTTCCAGTGGATTATATGAGCTTCACCGCCCACAAAATCAACGGCCCCCAAGGGATCGGCGGTCTCTACGTCCGGCGCGGCGCTCCTTTGCAGCCAAGACAGCATGGCGGACTGCAGGAGCGCGGCAGACGGGCAGGGACCGAAAGCCTTGCGGGTGCTGCCGGATTTGCCAAGGCCGTAGAGCTTGCGGTCACGGGTCTGGAGCAGCGGCGGGAGAAGGCCTTAACGCTGAGGACAGTGCTGCTGCAGGAATTGGACCGCCGGATCGGCCCTGAGAGCTACGTCATCAACGGGGACAAGCAGCATTTTTTGCCGGGGATCCTAAATTTGAGCTTTCCTGGAGTAAGCACCGATGTGCTGTTGATGAATCTGGATATGGAGGGGATAGCAGCCGCGAGCGGTTCGGCCTGTACTTCAGGCTCCCTGGAAATCTCGCATGTGCTTCAGGCGATGAAGCTTCCGGATGAACTTTTGAATTCCGCGATTCGTTTCAGCACAGGTTTGGGTAATACTAATGAAGAAATGGAGTACGTGGCCCAAAAAGTTGAAACCATCCTGAAACGGCTGCGTAAGTAAGACTAGGCTGTTTTGCAGCCTTGTTGCCGTTTTTGGGTTTGAGTGTTCTTCAACTGTGTGGGAAACCGTAAGTACACTCAAAGTGAGGGGACATTAACAGCCATGAAACTTCAAGAGATGATCGGCTTGGCTGTATACGAGGTTGAAGAAGGTAACGAAATCGGCAAAATTGTCGACATATTACTGGATTCAAATTGGAATATTACGGGTATTGAACTGGAAAGCAAAGCTTTTTTCTCCAGTCATGTGAAAGTTGTGGCATGGGAAGATATTGTCGCTTATGGCGAGGATGCTGTCATGATCCGCAGTAAAGAGTCGATTGTAAAGGCCGACACTGACCATATACCCTATACATTTCTTCTGGGAAAAAAGAAATTGAAGGATCTTCAGGTGCTCACGGCATCCGGAACGATTCTTGGCCGGGTGTCCGATGTTTATTTTGACCAGAAGTTGGGAAACACAATAGTAGCGCTGGAAATCAGTGACGGGTTAGTAACTGATTTGATCGAAGGCCGCAAATGGCTGCCTTGTTCTGAAGGAATGTCCATTGGGGAGAATTCGGTGCTGGTTCCCGCGATGAGCGAAGAACGGCTTCAAAAAGCCATTAATATTGTTAACGGATAGGTGGAATGTATTATATGAAGTGTCCAAACTGCAACTCCAAGGATATCGGCAAGATTGGTTCACACCAGTTCTATTGCTGGGGCTGCTTCATCGAACTGACAGTCAACGGCGAGAAAATGTCGGTGTATCAGGTGGAAGAAGACGGTACACTCAGCTCGCTTGACGATCTGTTCTCCGGGGAAGAAATTGCCCAGGATTATCCGCAGATCCATGCATCTTCCTGAGGTCAGTGACCACTGCTCAGGAACAGAATTACATATTGCCTAATGCGCCCTAAGTTCTTTGCAGCAGCACGTTGCCGGAGAACTTTGGGCGTTTTTTGCGTGGAAAAATATGAGGGTATCCAAAACACGGTTATTTTGCTGCTGGCATACATATACTTATCTACGAAGCCAGTCCAGAATTACCGCTAGGGAGTGTACACTCATGGAGCAATGGTCCCACAGTAAATGGTTCCGCTGGATGATCGGCGTCCTGCTCGCCCTGATCATTTTATATTTTGTATGGCTGCTTCGTCCAATGCTGCAGGGAGTATTCCAATTTCTAAAAGCCATCCTTGCGCCGTTTCTGGCCGCTATGATTATTTCGTATGTGCTCAACCCGGTGGTCAGTATGCTTGCCGGACGCAAAATGCCGCGGAGTGTGGCCGTGCTGCTGATCTATGCGGTATTCCTGACCTCATTGGCAGTTATTGTCATCAATCTGATTCCAATGTTCATCGAGCAGCTTGAAGAATTGAACGAGCATTTGCCGGAGATGACGCTGCATGCTCAGGGCCTGATGCGAAAAATGAATACCAGGCTGATTCCACCCGGAGTCGAGATGGGCATGACCAATTGGTTTTTTCAGTTGGAAAACCGCCTGGCCGGAGGGATCTCCCATTTTCTTGATAACATTGGCTCAACAATAGGTGTGTTGTTTGACGCCTTTATCGTGCCTTTTCTGGTGTTCTATATTTTGAAGGATTTTGATGTCTTCGAACGGACCGTGGTCTCCTGTCTGCCGCGCTCGCGCCGGAAATCGATTGTCAAGATGCTGAGGGATATCGATGACGCACTGGGCAACTATATCCGCGGACAGTTTCTGGTCTGCATCATCATCGGGGTGCTGGCCTACATCGGCTATGCGATTATCGGTATGCCCTATGCGCTGCTGTTCGCCTGTGTGGTGGCGGTGTTCAATATCGTTCCGTATATGGGACCGTTTCTGGGGGCGGCACCCGCGATTGTGATGGCTACCACCCTATCGCTGCGCCTGGTGCTGCTGGTTGCCGTCGTAAACACCCTGTGCCAGATGCTGGAGAGCAATGTCATTTCGCCGCAGGTAGTGGGCCGCAGGCTGCATCTGCATCCGCTGCTGATTATTTTTGCGCTGCTGGTGGGTGGAGAGGTAGCCGGAATGATTGGGCTGATCCTTGCTGTGCCGGTTTTTGCTGCCGGAAAAGTCGTAATTCAGCACATCATGGCTTATTATATTAAGCGAAAGCCGGTGTAAGATTAAAGCCAACCCGGTGAAATTGGCATAGATTTCTCTGCTCTGCTGCCGTCTGTGAAGGGGAAAGCATTGACTGCGCATGCTTCTTTTGTATATAATGTGGTGAATATTACTGATTTAATAATAGTGCGTTGAAGAGGAGTATTAATTCGTGAGACCGTTATTGCAGAGAGCCGGCGCAAGGTGCGAGCCGGTTAACGGAGAAGAATGAACTCACCTCCGAGTAACGGCGCGAGCCGCAGGCCCCGCAAGCAAACGGTGGAAGCCAGTGCGTGAACCGTCGTCGTCTCACCCCCGTTACAGGGTGTCAAAGTGAGTGGCAGGTAAAGCATATCCAGCCGCTAACTAGGGTGGTACCACGGGAATTCAAACCTCTCGTCCCTAGCGATTATACGCTAGGGATGGGAGGTTTTTTTGCGGAGTTGGGCTATGCCCCGGTAAACAACAAGTCTGCCTGAGAAGATCGAAGGCAGACATCACCCAGCGGAACAGCGAGTCCTGAGCTGATTCTTGGACTTTGCTGCCCGGCAGGCAAAACGGATGGATATTAAAAGGTATAGGGGAAACGGAACGGAGAAAAATTTTGGAGCTGGAGCAACGTCAGTGGCCGCCTTTATACTCGGATTTCAACCGCCTAGTGTAAAATCAGAAATCCGAGTATAACAGCGGGCGGAAGCCCAAAACTTTTTTGTAGTGCAGCTAATACCCTGAATTCTTTTGAGAAAAGCAGTTTTAACTAAGTAAGCAACACTCCAAGGAGGAGCATAAGATGAGTGATAACAACACAACAAACACAGCCCAAGGCTACCGCGCCCAAACCATCGAGCCTAAATGGCAGAAGTTCTGGGACGAGAACAAGACTTTTAAGACAGGTGAAGATGCAGGCAAACCGAAATTCTACGCACTGGATATGTTCCCGTATCCATCGGGTGCAGGGCTGCATGTAGGACACCCGGAGGGCTACACGGCGACGGATATCGTCTCCCGCTACAAGCGGATGCGCGGCTACAACGTACTGCACCCGATGGGCTGGGATGCCTTCGGACTTCCGGCTGAGCAGTATGCGATGGATACCGGGCAGCACCCGCGCGAGATTACTTTTAAGAACATCGATAATTTCCGCCGCCAGATCAAATCGCTGGGCTTCTCCTATGACTGGGACCGCGAGATCAGCACAACCGATCCGGAGTACTACAAATGGACACAGTGGATTTTTATTCAGCTGTATAACCGCGGACTGGCCTATGTGGCAGAAGTGTCGGTCAACTGGTGTGAAGCCCTGGGGACGGTGCTGGCGAATGAAGAGGTTATCGACGGCAAAAGCGAGCGCGGCGGCCATCCCGTGGTCCGCAGACCCATGCGCCAGTGGATTCTGAAAATTACAGAATACGCGGAACGCCTGCTGGAGGATCTGGAAGAGCTGGACTGGGAAGAAAGCATCAAGGATATGCAGCGCAACTGGATCGGCAAATCGACCGGTGCTGAAGTGATTTTCGCGATTGAAGGCCATGATGCCAGCCTGGAGGTATTCACCACCCGCCCAGACACCTTGTTCGGCGCAAGCTACTGTGTGCTGGCACCCGAGCATAAGCTGGTAGATCTCATCACTACTGAAGAGCAGAAGGCTGCCGTGGCAGAATACCGCGATAAGGCTTCACGTAAAAGTGACCTTGAGCGTACGGATCTGGCGAAGGAGAAATCCGGTGTCTTCACAGGTGCCTACGCGGTTAATCCGGTGAACGGCGCTCAGGTGCCGATCTGGATCGCGGATTATGTACTTGCCGGTTATGGAACGGGAGCCATTATGGCGGTGCCGGGACATGACTCCCGCGACTGGGAATTCGCCAAGCAGTTTGGCCTGAATATTCTTGAAGTGGTGCAGGGCGGCAATGTTGAGGAGGAAGCTTACAGCGGCGACGGCCCGCATGTGAATTCCGGCTTCCTGAATGGTCTGGACAACAAAGAAGCCATTGCGAAGATGATCGCCTGGCTCGAAGAAAAGGGCAGCGGCAAAGGGAAAGTAACCTACCGCCTGCGCGACTGGCTGTTCAGCCGCCAGCGCTACTGGGGCGAGCCGATTCCGATTCTGCACCTGGAAGACGGCACGATGAAGACGGTCCCTGTAGATCAGCTCCCGCTGCTGCTGCCGGAAGTAGATTCGATCCGGCCTTCAGGCACGGGAGAATCCCCGCTGGCTAATGTGACGGAGTGGGTTGAAACGATTGATCCGGAGACCGGCATGAAAGCCCGCCGCGAGACGAACACAATGCCGCAATGGGCCGGCAGCTGCTGGTATTACCTGCGTTATATTGATCCCCGGAACGACAAGGAGCTGTGTTCGCCGGAGCTGCAAAAGGAATGGCTGCCTGTTGACCTGTACATCGGCGGAGCGGAGCATGCGGTATTGCATTTGCTCTATGCCCGTTTTTGGCACAAGGTGCTGTATGATATCGGTGTAGTGGATACAAAGGAACCGTTCCACAAGCTGGTGAACCAGGGCATGATCCTGGGCAATAACAATGAGAAAATGAGTAAATCCCGTGGCAATGTCATTAACCCGGACGAGATTGTGGAAGCTTATGGCGCGGATACGCTGCGTGTCTATGAGATGTTCATGGGGCCATTGGAAGCAACGAAGCCATGGAATGAAAAAGGTGTAGAAGGCATCCACCGCTTCCTCTCCCGCGTATGGCGCCTGTTCGTGAATGAGGACGGCAGCATCAGCGCGAAGATTACCCCAGGCGGCGGCACCGACGAGTTCAAACGGACCTGGCACAAGACGCTCAAGAAGGTTACTGAGGACTTCGAGCAGCTGCGCTTCAATACGGCGATCAGCCAGCTGATGATCTTCATCAATGATGCTTATAAGCAGGAGACCTTGTCCACCGAAGCGGCAGAGCATTTCGTGCAGATGCTGTCGCCGCTCGCACCGCATATTGCGGAGGAGCTGTGGCAGCTGCTGGGTCACGAAGGCAGTATCAGTTATGTGGCTTGGCCGGCTTATGATGAAGCCTGGACAGTGGATGCCGAAGTGGAAATCGTCGTTCAGGTGAATGGTAAAATTGTACAGCGCGCGCTGATTCCGCAGGATATGGGTCAGGAAGATATGCAGAACCATGCGCTGTCGCTTCCGAATGTGAAGGCAGCCGTCGAGGGCAAAACCGTACGCAAAATCATTGCGGTTCCCGGCAAGCTGGTCAATATTGTAGTGGGTTAAGCGAAGAACGCATTTTTGCCCGCAGCAACGGAGTCATCCGTGCTGCGGGCTTTCTTGGTTTAGGGCGTTTTACTTCATCCTCCTCCTTTTTTTAAGGGGATTTTAGCGGTCCAGCGGAGTCTGAACGATGTCATGACGGCCGAATAATGCGTTTAGCTTCTCGACATCCTCATCATATTTGTCATGTGTGGTGAGGATCAGACGTTCAAAAACCCCCTCCAGACTGGTACGGAGGTGGCCCAGCGCTTCCGCTGTAATGCCGCCGCGGACGGCGACACGCTCCTGAAGCTCCTGGGGCGTCAATTCTCCTTGGGTCAGCAGTTTGCCTGTGCCCAGCAGCATTTCACCGGCCAGCCTGGTGATCAGCTCTTGATCAATGCCCGTAGCTTCTACTGCGGCTTCAATCCACCGCTCAAGAAAAAAACTGATAAATGCGGGACCGCAGCTGGAGAAATCAGAGGCAATCCGGGTATGTGCCTCCTCAATTTCCAGTGGAACACCTATGAAAGACAGCAGCCTTTGCAGCAAGAGCCTGTCTTTTTTATTAAGCCTGCTGCCGAATATGCAAAGCGATGTCCCGCTTTTCACACGGTGGGTGATACTGGGGATGACTTTGGCTATTTTGGATGGCAGAGCGGATTCCAGATGGTAGAGCATTACTGGGCTGGTGATAGAAACGACAATCTGCTCGCTGCGTAAGGAAGAGGCGATTTCATCCGTAAGCGGCTTAAATTCCAGCGGTTTTACACAGATGAAGACAATATCGCTTCCGTGTGCAGTCTCCCGGTTGCTGCCGATGGAGATGCCAGGATGGCGCTGTTGAAGCTGTAGAAGCCTGTTCGGACTGCGGTTGCTGGCCAGCACATCACGTGGCTCAAGTGCACCCGAAGACAGAAAGGCGTCAATGAGCAGACTGCCCATGCTGCCTGTTCCGATAAATCCCACCTTCATCTAGGGTACCCTCCTTTCTGGTATGGCTGTAGCCTTGCAGGAATACTCTTCGTTAAATGTATGCACCGGGGTCTTGGACAAATGACAGGTTTCAATCATAAGTTTGTATAAAATTCCAGTATGTTATAGGAGGACAGGTTCATGAATGTAAGAAGGATAGCATCTATGATGGCTGCTGCCCTGCTTGGCGGCGGGTTGATCTGGGCAGCCGACCGGGAAGAGAATAACGGAATTGCTGGCTGGGAGTCGTTGAACGTCAGTATGGCACAGGCGCTGGGGGTGGCGGACAAGCCGAATACAGCAGTAACCGCCGGGGTTAAAGGAGAGGAGGCATTGAAGCCGAAAGAAGCTGCCGTGGACAAGGGAGCTGCAGTTGGCGCGGGGGAGGCAGGAGCTGATTTGAAAGGATCCTCCGGACCAGCAGAGGCAGGGTCTGCGGGCGGGACTGTGAACGGAAACGCTGCTGGGGCCGCCTGGGGTGGCGAAGCGGTGGCAACCGCAGCAGGCAATACCGCACAGTCCACTGCGGAGGCCAGAGACGCTACTGCTACCGTCTCGAGTAGCACAGCTTCCAGTAACGCAGCTTCCAGTAGCACAGCTTCTGGCAGCACAGCTTCTGGCAGCACAGCTTCTGGTAGTACAGCTTCCACTAGCCAGGCTTCTGCAGAAGGCAGAATCAACGTCAACACAGCGGATGCTGCGGCGCTGATGAATCTCCCGGGCATTGGCGGGAAGAAGGCGCAGGCCATTATAGATTACCGCAGCAGCAAGGGGGCTTTTCGCAGCTTGTCGGATTTGGGTGAGGTGAAGGGGATCGGGCCGAAGATGCTGGAGAAGCTGGAGCCGCTGGTGAGTTTTTAAGCTGGACGGACCAGCACCCGGAGGGTAGCTATCCATTTGTGAGAATGCTAATGGATCAGCATCATAAGCAGGTTTAGCGCCGGTTTTTTTCGTATCGGATGTCCTAGTGAAAGCTTGCTGCAATATGCTACAATAATGAACAACTATTGAAGAGAAAGTGGAGATTGCTGATGACTGTAGCCTACCGTAAGAATTGGGATACTTATTTCATGGATATTGCCTGCATGGTCTCCACACGCTCGCGCTGCCCCCGCCGCCATGTTGGCGCGGTCCTCGTACAGGGCAAAAAGCTTCTGGGCACAGCGTATAATGGCGCACCTATGGGGGTGCCGGATTGTTCCGAGGCGGGATGCATGGTTTCGGAGCAGTATGAACGCGAAGTCGTTAACGGTGTGGAGACGATGGTGAAGAAGCAGCGCTGCATCCGCACCATTCACGCCGAGCAGAACCTGCTGCTGTTCACGGACCGGAGCGACCGGGAGGGCAGCACCGTCTATGTCACCGATGAACCCTGCTGGACCTGCGCCAATATGCTGGCCAACAGCGGGATTGTCGAGATCGTCTATCTGCGTCCTTACCGCAAGGACATGGAGAAAGTAGAGGCCATGCTGGCCTCCAAAGGCATTATTTTCCGTCAGTTGGAGAACTATGAACCACCGAAGGAAACGATGATCACCGTATCGGAATAGCAAGCAGGCGATGTTAGCTGATCGAATAAGCTTCAAGCTTCAGGGGAAGAACCTCTGTGCACGCGATTTTTGCGTATGCAGGGGTTCTTTTTGCTGTATTCGCACTTCGCCCTATAAGAATCTGTGTAAGATCGGCGGAATCAGTGGTAGCGGAGTGCTGTGCAGCTTGCTGCAGCTACATAGATTGAACAGAACGATCAATCTTAGTGGGAAGAAGTATCACTAATTCAGTTCATTCGGCTTATGGAATAGCTTATGTGGGAAAAAGTACCACTAATTCGGCTAAAAGCGGCTGTATGGGATGATTTGGCATGAGTGAGGTGTACAAAATCCAACTAAAACCTTCTGCAGCTAGGGTTTCAGCGAATTAGATTTACTTTTTCCACCTAGCTATGGTTCCTTATGAGCTTCATTGTGTTCCCCAAGCTTTCATTCACCAGTTCAACTCATCTGGCTCAAAAATAGTAAGGAGGGTTATACATATATGAAAAAAAGGCCGCTGTTAAGCTTTACGGTGTGCTGGATCATCGGGAGTGCTGCAGGCTGTCTGTTCTCCGGATATAAGCTGCTGCTTTATACAGCGGGTTGTCTGCTGCTGCTTGCAATCTGTGCTGTCCGCGGGAGAAGCGGCTGGAAAATCTCAGTTGTGCTGGGGCTGTCACTCGTTGCTGCCACCCTGTACTGGGAATGGAACGAAGGAAGAAATGTCAGCCTGCTCCCGCTGGCATTTGGGCAATCCATGGCAGAGCTGAACGAAACTTATGTAACTGCAGAAGGGGAAATTGTCTCTCCTGTGGAACGGGATGGGGACCGGGTGGATTTTACTGTGAAGCTGTCGCGGATGGGGCTGGGCGGAACAGGTACAGGTTCAGCAATGCCTGCAACTGGCGCAGAGGAGAACAAGCGGGGAAGTGCCGGGAAAGGTGCGGATTCGGCAATGCCTGCAACTGGCACGGAGGATAACAAGCAGGGCGCTGCCGGGAAGCTGGGAGATACCCGGAAACAAGGAGAGAGGCAGCGGCAAGATGCGGGCACGCAAGCCGATGGGCCGAAAGATCAGCTAATGGAGCTGGGCCGGGAAGAAGTTGCGGGAGAACTCATCGCTGTACAAATCACGCTCCAGGTTGAGTCGGAAATCGCTGATGCCGGCGGATGGAAGAGGGGAGACCGGGTGGCCGTACAGGGTGAACTGAAGCAGCCGGGGGAAGCTCGGAACTTCGGCGGGTTTGATTACCGTGCATATCTGCTGACGCAGAGAATTCACTGGCTGCTCAAGGGGGAGGGGACGGCAAGCGTACAGGCTGTTCCGCCGGATTCCTGGGGTCCCTCCAGCATTCTGCGCTGGAATGATGCGGTGCGAACCGCGCTAGGAGCCGAGATGGACGGTCTATTTCATGAGCCGCATGCGGGGTACATGAAGGGTCTTGTCCTTGGCTTGCAGGACGATCTGGATGAAGAAACGTTCAAGCAGTTCTCACAGCTGGGGCTGACGCATATTCTGGCGATCTCCGGGATGCATGTGGCGGTGTATGTCGGCGTGATTTTATTTCTGCTCAAACGCTTCCGCCTCACCAGAGAAACAGCACTAACCGTGACGATAGTATTGATACCTGTCTATGTGCTGCTGTCCGGTGCCGGACCGTCCATTGTGCGGGCAGGAATTATGAGTATGATTGCCCTGCTCGCTGCGCGGCTTGGCATGCTGAAGGATGGAATGAACATTCTCGCGGCCGCAGCGCTGATGATGCTGCTCTGGAATCCGTATCTGCTGCTCAGCGTAAGCTTCCAGCTGTCTTTTCTGGTGACGGCAGGACTTATGGTGTATGTTCCCCTGGTGAATCCGCTGCTGTGCAGGCTGCCCCGCTGGCTGAGCAGTACGGCTTCAGTCACACTGGTGGCGCAGCTTGTGTCTTTTCCACTGACCCTCTATTATTTCAACCAGTTTTCTCTGCTCTCCTTTGCCGCCAATTTGCTGTTTGTTCCTTTTATTACCTTTCTGGTACTGCCGCTCGGGACGGCTGCACTGCTGCTTGGCCGCTTCTGGCAGACTGCTGCAGGTGTGCTTGCACATGCTGCGGAACTTCTGAATGATGCTACATTTAGCGCGGTGGGGTGGATGAACGGGTTTTCGGGCGGTGTGCTGATCTGGAGTTCACCCTCCTTGCTGTGGATCTGCAGCTATTATGGCCTGCTCTATGGACTACTCTATGCCATGAAGCGGCGTATCGAGGCCCGGCTGGCCCCGCAGGTCATGGAGGATGAGACCAAACCGTTGACGGAGCTGGATCCTCAAGACAGCAGAGGGAGAAGCGTCCGGGCAGCTGGGGTATGGAGTGGAGCCGGAGGAAACCTGAAGCCTAATCCCTTGCAAATGCCGGAGTCCATGCGCTGGAGCGGGCCGTCAGTTCTCTTATGTGCAGTTGGATTAGCACTGCTGCTGTACAGGGGGTATCACTCGGAGCAGCTTGGAGGTGCCGGAGCCATCAGCTACCTGGATGTGGGGCAGGGTGACAGTATTCTGATTACCACCCCCGGCGGAGCCCATATTCTGGTTGATGGCGGCGGCACAGTCAGCTTTGGCCACAAGGAAGCGTGGCGCGTCCGCCGCAGTCCGTTTGAGGTCGGAGCTAAGACCCTGCTGCCGGTATTGAAGCAGCGGGGCATACACCGCCTGGACGCCATCATCCTGACCCATGGGGACCAGGACCATGCCGGGGGACTTCAGGCAGTCCTGGAGGGGATGCCTGTGTCGGCGCTGCTGTTCAATGGAACACTCGCTAAGGGAGGCACATACAGCAAGCTGATGAACACAGCACTTGCGGCAGATGTCCGGCTGTATCCGGTGCAGCAGGGACAGGCGCTTGCTCCGGATGATATGACGGAGCTGATGTTCCTGTGGCCGGACCCGCGCAAGGCAGGGGAGGCCAAGCTCCCGGAGGTGGAGGACCAGAACCACAAGTCGGTGGCCTTCCGGCTGAAGATGAACGGCCGGAGCTTTCTTTTTACAGGGGATATGGACAAGGCGGCGGAGGATGCAATCCTGCTGGACGGCAAGAAGGCTGGAGCTATAAAAGGTGGTCCAATTGATGTACTGAAAGTGGCCCATCACGGCAGCAAAACCGCAACGGGGGCAGAATGGCTGGGATTCTGGAGCCCCGGCGCAGCCGTAATTTCCGCAGGCGTCAATAATCTGTATGGGCATCCGAATGGCGATGTGCTTAGGCGCCTGGCTGACAGCAGCACTGCTGTGTACCGGACCGATCTGCAAGGGGAAATTCAGATGGAAGTCCGGCGGGAAGGGATCGCGGTACGTCATAAGCTGGAGCCGGGAACGAGAGCTGCAGAATGACATAGCCAGGCAATATATATAGCAGCAGTGGATTTTGGTTGATGGCACGGGCAAAGGAGAGTTAGTGTGCCTGAATTGCAAAGAATCCCCTTCTGCTCGCTAGAGGGGGACCCGGATTTGTGAATTACTGGTTTATATTCGTTATTATTTGTGCCCGGGTACAGCTCAGAGTTTGCGCACCTTGAGAATATCCGGTTTGCTTTCTATGATTTCCAGCTGTTGCGGCGCTAGGCCGGGAGATTCATAGGAGACATGGATCAGCTTATCCTTTTTTTGCTCCCATTCGCCCTTTATAACATCTGGAACTTCACTCCGGCCGGGAATTATTCTGGAGAAGGTTCCGTCCTGATGGATCTCTAATCTTTCACGCTCTTGGGACGAGCCAGAATTATTGGCGGTTGGGCGATAGACCGCAATGCCATGGGCATCTTCTTCATAAGCATGCTGCCAATTACCAAAAACCTCTTGTGGGGGCTGCTCCATATGTTTATCCTCCTCATATGTTCAATGAAATTGCCTAGGCCCAGCTTCTGAGTCCATACTGCTGTATTCATCGCCTTTATTCATCCCTTCAGGCCTGAAAAATATGCGTATTCCGAAACAGAAGTTGACCTTCTATGTGGAGAACATTCCTTTATTCACGAAGCTTCGTCGAGAACGAAGATGGCCGGATCATGGGCAACGGCACGGGCGAAGGACATTAACTGCCCCTGGCAAGCGGATAAGGTGCTTCCCCGTTCGTTGACCGGTTGGCCGATTCCTCCGGGAGCGCCCTGAACAAACGCCACAGCGCAGGAATTTCGTGGATTTTCTCTGAAATTCGAGGGAACCATTTGCAGCCTGAAGAGTCTTATTGGTTGAGAGGTGAGAGAGATGCAGAGCAAAGAACTGCCCTATGCCGTGGCCTATGCGCCGGTCATGACGCTGCGGGAGATGATGGAGACTTACGGGTCCGATGTGTGGCATTATGCTTTTTTTCTGACCCGCAGCCGGGAGCAGGCGAATGATATCAGCCAGGAGGTGTTCCTGAAGGCTTACAAGGGAATCAGCAAATACCGCGGTCAATCTACGTTAAAAACCTGGCTGCTGACAATTACACGCAATACGGCATTCAGCTTCAGGCGGAACAGCTTTTGGCGCAGATTCACTCCGCTTGGCGACCGGCAAGGGCCCGGATTAGCACCTTCCGCAGAAAAGGAAGCGATCGGCAACCAGTATGTCAGCCGCATCTGGGAGATTATCATGGCGCTGCCGGATAAGCACCGGGAGGTGCTGGTGCTGGATATCCGGCAGGAGCTGTCTGTAGCAGAGATGTCTGCCCTGCTCGGCGTTGCACAGGGGACAGTCAAATCCCGGCTGGCCCGGGCCAGGGCCAAGGTAAGAACAGCGATGAAGGAGGAAGACCTATGACAACAGGACATAAAGAGGAAGAGAACCTGATAATGACCGGAGAAAAGGAATGGTATGCCAAAGCTGGCCGAAGTCCTTTTGCGGAGGATGGATTTACTTCAGAGCTGATGGCCCGGATCGAAGCAGCTGCGGACAGCAATGGGGCGTCTAAGTCTAAATTCCGTTCCGGCAAAAGCCTCGGCCTCACCTGCCTGGCCGCTCTCCTGCTGTTCGGTGTTCTGATATGGCCTCTGGGTGAGTGGGGCAAAGGGGACTACGCCGGGAAGCTTCCTTCGCTCTGGAGCACTACTACTGGAGCGGCGGTTCAGCCTACGGCGTCTTCACAGACGTATAACCCGCCCGTTGGCTCTGCTGAGTTTGAGATTGACGGGTTGAAGTACTACATGCCTCTGCCGCTGGACAGAAGCAAGGAGCGTGCTTTTGCTGTAGAAACATCCGTAGGCATCGTATGGTCACCGCCTCCGCCAAGGGTGGATTACCTCAAACCGAAATATACGCACAATACAGAACCCTACACACTGTATTTGACCCCTAAGGGCCATTCCGAGTTGTCGGCCAATTCGGCCAAAAGAATATATACATTCCCTCTGTATGCAGGAGGGGCACAGACCTATTTTGATTTAGGATACATCTATGGGGCCGGAGATTATCTTCTGTTTTCCCACAACGCTTATACGTTGGGAGTGGGGCGGGGGGCTAACCCAGCCAAGCTTGCCGCAATTGATCTAAGAAAGGCTGCAGTGGGAGAAGTAGTTGTTCCCAGAGAGCTCCTGACGGTTGACTCAGCTTATGGTTTGTACAAATCCTTCATGGCTATTGACCAGGACAGGGAGGAATTACTCCTTGTTGATTATACTGAGGATGGAAAAGGCGGATATACGCAGCAAAATAAGCTGTATGATATTGCAACAGGCAATTTTCAGGTACTCACTGGGGACATTACTACGGTGAAGAACGAACGGCCTGTTAAGACTCATTACGGCGAAATCAGTACAGATACGAAAGCGGATTATTTCGTGGCACATTATGAAGTAAAGGGGGAGCAGCGTTCGGTGGAGATTAATATGTTAACCGGCCGGCAATGGTTCTACGACTGGTGGTACGATGAATACGGTGAGAAGATAGATCCGTCTGCAATGTCTAATCAATAGCCCCATCTGCAACTTTTAATAATGATTACTAGATAATTTACTAAAAAAAAGCTATACTTTTTGATGAGTTCAGAAAGTATGGCTTTTCTGCGTATTCGCTTTTGCCGAGCGGTTTGGGAAAGCCGGTGTTTTCTATATAGAGTGGAGCGGGAAATATGAAGAAGCTGACGATTGAAGATGTCGCCCAAAAGGCGGGAGTGTCAAAAAGCACAGTCTCGCAATTTCTGAATAAACGGTTCAAATATATGAGTGAAGCGACCAAAAACCGTATCGCTGAGGTCATTGAAGAGTTGAATTATCAGCCGAACGGTCTCGCACGCAGCCTCAAGCAGAACCGCACGCATATGGTTGGTATTATCGTGGCGAATATCGATTATTCGCTGTCGATCCAGTGCATCCGGGCGATTGAGAATGAGCTGCAGCGCCATGGCATACAGGTGATTATCTGCAATAGCGACGAGAATGCGGACAAGGAGAACACCCATGTGGAGGCGCTTGTAGCCCGCCAGGTGGACGGGCTGATTATTTTTCCGACAGGGGATAATCCGTCTCCTTATACCCGTCTGGTCGAAGCGGAGTATCCCCTTGTCTTTATGGACCGGCTGGTGGAGGGAATCACTACCCAGAGTCTGCTGCTCGATAACGAAATGGCCGTCAAAACGGCCATCAAAGAGCTGACGGGGAAGGGTCATGAAGCGATTGCTATTTTGTCGCTGCCCCTCGGCGAACATGCGATTACCCCCCGCAAGGAGCGGATGAGCGGCTACAAAAAGGCTATGGAGGAAGCAGGCCTCGCAATGAATGACCGGTACGTGCAAAGTGTGCCCAGAGAGGCGATTGCTTCCGCGCTGGACGAGCTGCTGAGCCTGCCGCAGCCGCCGACGGCGCTGCTTGCAGCTAATGATCTGGTGCTGGGGGAAATCCTTAAATATGCGAACCGCCATTCCATAACGATTCCCGGCCAGTTGTCCGTGATCGGGATTGATGATGCAGAGTTTGCCCGGATCTACAATCCGGCGATCACAACGATCCGTCAGCCTGCCTATGAGATGGGGATGCAAGCTGCCAAAATCATGCTCTCCTTGATTGAGGCTCAGGAATCTGCTGTGCCGATTACCTACCGGTTTCCGCCTGCGCTGCAGCAGGGACAATCCGTCCAGGCTCCGCCGGGGACCAAGTAGATCGGTTTTTTCAAAGGTTCACAGTGTTCACTATAGCAAAAAAGCCCTTTACAGCCTGACTAAGACTGTGAAGGGCTTTTATCTGCGCACACAAACTATGAGGGAGGAAAGGTTTGCGTTTGCCTACACGCTGGCCCTCATAAACTTTTCCAGGCCATCCCGGTCAGGCAGTCCATCCATATCCCCAGGGGACATCACGGCGAGTGCGCCGATGGCGTTGCCGCGTTTCACGGCTTCCGCTACAGTTAGCTTCTCCAGCATCGCGCTGATTACGCCGACTGCGAATCCGTCTCCAGCTCCTACAGTATCGACTACAGTCTCCACCTTGAATCCGTCGACATACCCTTCCTCCCCGGAGGAGGTTTTGTAATAAGCGCCTTCAGGTCCAAGCTTGATAACCACCAGGGATACCCCGCGTTCCAGATAATAGCCGGCAATTTCTTCAGGAGTATCCAGGCCGGTAAGGGTTTTGCCTTCGCTGAGGCCCGGCAGGAACCAGTCGCAGCGTGTTGCCAGATCGTTGATGGTGTTCACCATGGTTTCTGTATCCGGCCAGAGTACCGGGCGCAGATTCGGATCGAGAGAGACGGTTTTGCCGCTCTTCTTCATAAATTCCATAGCATGCAGGGAGAATTCATGGCAGGTCTTGGACAGTGCAGCAGAAATACTGGTCACATGCAGATGCCCGGCGGAAGCGAAATAGGACTCATCGAAATCGGCCAAGCTCAGCTTGGAGGCAGCAGAATTTTTGCGGAAATATTCAACCTTGGGATCTCCGGTAAGCACCTTGGATTTAATCAGCATACCGGTTGGGAATTCCTTGGTATAAGTGATGCTGTCGGTGTTAATCTGTTCTTTGTTCAGCGCATCGACGATAAATTGGCCGAAGTTATCTTCGCCAAGCTTGGTTACATATCCGGTCTTGTGCCCCAGGCGGGATAATCCGGTTGCCACATTGCTCTCCGCCCCGGCCAGAGCTTTGGAAAAAGAAGTCACCTCGTGCAGCGGGCCCGCCTCATTGGCATAAAACATCGCCATCGGTTCCCCGAACGTAACTGCATCCAGCTGTTTGCTCATGAATAGTTCCTCCTCAGGGTAAACATGCAACCCCTGTATAAATGAATTATGATTAGTAACTTGAAATTATCACATAAATCGGTTTTCTACAATAAGACATCCCTCATTTCAGTGAAATAAATTAACGTTATGAAATCGCTGGAAAGGGTAAAAGTCTTATTTTACAAGGATATTTTTGTTTTTGTGAAGACTTTACGGCCGGTTTACATAAATATATATTGACGCCGGGGGACATTATTATTACTATTTTCTTAGAAGGTTTTGGCTTGTGGTTAGTAAAATAGATAAAATAGTTTATCTAAATAAATATTCTTATTTCGGGGATTGACCAAGAAAGGGAGTTTGTGATGAAGAAAATAAAAGTATTGCAGAACATAACATCCGTTGGTGTAGTAGCTGTAATCCGTGCCGACAATGCTGATGATGCTGTCAAAATGTCCGCTGCCTGCATTGAAGGCGGACTGAACAACATTGAAGTTACCTTTACAACTCCGGAAGCCGACGTGGCGATCAAACGCCTTGTAGCCGAATACGGAAGCCGTGCGGTAATCGGCGCAGGTACAGTGCTTGATCCGCTTACCGCAAGAATCGCCATTCTGGCCGGTTCGGAATTTGTAGTCAGCCCTTCTTTTGAAGAAGAAACCGCTAAAATGTGCAATCTCTACGGTATCCCTTATATGCCGGGCTGCATGACATTAAATGAAATGAAAGAAGCACTGAAGCTGGGCGTGGATGTGCTGAAGCTGTTCCCGGGCAGCGCCTTCGGGCCGGATTATGTGAAGGCCGTCAAAGGGCCGATGCCGCATGTGAATATTATGCCTACCGGCGGTGTGGATCTGAACAATATGGAGAAATGGATCGCTAACGGCTGTATCGCTGTAGGCATCGGCGGCAATCTGACCGCTCCGGCCAAGGAAGGACGCTACGACCAGATCACTGAACTGGCTGCCAAATATGTGGCGAAGTTCAAGGAAATTCAAGGCGCTTAAAATCCAGCTTAGCTGTAAAAAAATTCAAAGCGATTGCTTACATAACAGCCGGTTTTCACCTAAAAAAGGTGCAATCGGCTGTTTTGCGTGTTTTCTGATTTCATTATTGTAACAATCTTCACTAAAAGAGTATTTGAATGATTCGAGCTTCCCCTGTATGCTTAGTAAGGATTATGGATTAACAAAAATAATGATTACAGGCTTGCAACAATTTCGCAGTCTTGCGCGTCAGTAAGATTGCATAGAGAGGGGGAACCTTCGTGGTGGAGCAGGGACTCATCAGAGCCGCTCAAGCGGGCGATCGCGACGCTCTAATCACCCTATTGCGAGAAATTGAAGGACATGTATATAAGACGGCCTTCTACATTCTTCATAATGAACAGGATGCTTTGGATGCTTCACAGGAGGCGCTTATCCGCGTGTATACCAAAATCGGATCCTATGAGGAAAAAGCCCAGTTCAAAACATGGGTACAGCGGATTGTGACCAACATATGCATTGACAAGTTCAGAAGAACAAAACCTACAGTTTCTATTGATGAACATGAAATGGTGTTTCCGGATAAACATGATGTGGAACGTGAAGTGTTGTCCGGTTACCTGGCGGAGGATATACGTGAGGCGATTGACCAGCTTCCGGAGCATCACCGGACAGTAATCGTTCTGCGGTATTTGCAGGATTTTTCTTACAACGAAATTGCAGACTCGCTGGATCTGCCTCTGAACACGGTGAAATCGTACTTGTTCCGGGCTAGGCAGCAACTGCAGAATAGACTTCAAGAGTATCAGAAAGGTGGTGTATCAGGATGAAATGCGCGGAGGTGATGGAATGGATGCACCGCTATCTGGATCATGATTTGAGCCAAGAAGAAATGATTGAAATGTTCCGTCATATCGACAATTGTCCTTCGTGCGCGGATGTCTATGACCGTCTGAGCACGCTCTCCCGGCAGCTGGAGCAGTTGCCGGACGTGAAGCCCCCTTTCAGTCTGGTTGACTCGATCATGCCACGGCTCGATGAGCTGGACCGCGGCGTTCAGGAGCCGGTCATGACGGGCACCGATGAATCCAATGTCGTTCCGCTCTCTCGCAAAAGCAGCCATGGCAAAATCTCCAAGGGCTCTTCATTGGCGGCACGGACAGGCATTGGCGCAGTAGCGGCGGCAATTATCCTGCTGATTGCTATTTTTAACATGCCTGAGAGTATGCCGGCGGCGGATGTCGACCAGGCGCTCAATCAGAGTGCAGATACAAGCTCTTCTTTGCAAAAAAGTATAGCGTCCACTGAACCTTCCCAGGAGGCGGGGCAGGAGGGCAGTGCGGATGGTGCGACAGGCTCCGCAGGTCAGGATAACCCAGCGCAGGACAACATGTTTTCAGCCAGCGGCAATAATTCTTCCGGCGGGGCTGAGGATATGGTCGCTCCATCAACGGCACCGACTGAGGATGCTCCGGCTGTGGCGCCTGATACAACCAAGAAACCGGACGCCTTGAAGGGACAGACGCAAAAGCCTGACAAGGCTGCTGCAACACCTGCTGCAACAACACCTGCGGCGCGGAATTATGTAATTAGCAGTCCTGATACCAACGGAGATACCGATGCACAGGACAGCGCGCCCAAGAAGGGCAAAATGGAGGCCGGTGATTCGGAATCCGGCAAGGATACCCAGCCTTCCCCATCAGAATTGGGGATTATGAACATGATGCCCGCAATGGTTGCGGCTTCACCATCAACATCGCCGGATGGACGGTTTGACGCCGAGCTTGCGGGACAGCAGCTTGTAATCTATTCAGTACCAGCGGGTGCTTCCAGAGACGACAGGAAGGCGCTGACCTCCCTCCCCCTGGAGGGGGAATGGGTCTCCGGTGAGTGGTCGGAGGACAGCCGTGAGTTCACCTATGTGACGACCCAAAACGGCAGTGAAATTACGAAGACCTACACTGTGCCGGATTCGGCTGCGACCGAGGTTCCTTCTGCTTCGCAGACGGTTTCTCCTACTGAAACTACAGCACCTGCGGCCACACCAGACCCGGCACCGTCTGCAAAATAATCGCAGAGTGGAACTTTTTCTATGGCCTTGGAATATGCTATGGTAAGAGGACAGGAGATACAGGGATCGTGAGAACCATCGGTATGACCGCCGGTCGGAAAGTTTCTAGGGCTTTTCCTTCCGTCGTTTATATAGATGCGCCGCGGAAACGGAGCAACTTAGGCCATGGCTGCCGAAGTTGCTCCGTTTTTGCGCAGATATAAGACTTTGTATGCTTCACGCTTTTTGTTACAATAATCAGAGACTTGAAAAGAAAAGGAAGTGGCGGGATGGATGCCAAAGCGGCGGCCAAAGACATCAGACAAGGGAAAATTTCGCCACTCTATGTGCTGTACGGGAGCGAGAAGTTCCGGATGAATGAATTTGCAGCCTTTCTGGAGGAGCACCTGATTGCCAAAGAGGACCGGGATTTTGCTGTCATTCCCTTTGATCTTTCTGAAACGCCGGTTCAGGCGGTTGTGGAGGAAGCGGAGACTGTGCCGTTCATGGTGGAGCGGAAGCTGCTGCTGGTGCGCGATGCTTCTCTGTTCACTGCAGGAAAGGACAATGCCAAGATAGAACACCGTGTGGAGGTTCTCAGCGATTATATGCAGCATCCGGCGGAGTTCAGCGTGATCGTCTTCATGGTCAACAATGACAAGCTGGATGAACGCAAAAAAATTGTTAAGACGGTCAAAACCGCAGGAACGGTGCTCGCATTCAATCCGCTGGGAGCAGAAGAGCTGCTGCGCTGGGTCGAAAAGGGCGTGCGTGACCGGGGCTGCGAGCCGGCACCGGGAGCCGCTGCGGTTCTTGTAGCGAATGCGGGAACAGGGCTGCAGGGGCTGTCGGCAGAGATGGACAAACTGTGCCTGTTCGCCGGCAAGGGCGGAATAGTGGATGCCGCAGCCATAGAGAGTCTGGTGCACCGCGGGACGGAACAGAATGTATTCACACTGGTGGAGGATATCGCTAATCTGCGCCTCGACAAGGCGCTCAATACGCTCTATGAGCTGCTGAAGCAGCGGGAAGAGCCGATCAAGATTGCCGCGCTGATTGCCAGGCAGTTCCGGATTATTTTGCAGGTTAAGGATTTATCTGCCCAGAGCTACTCGCAAGGCCAGATCGCTTCCCAGCTGGGGCTGCATCCGTATGCCGTCAAGCTGGCGGGTGAACAGGCCCGCAAGTTCGAGAGCCAGCGCCTGAGGCAGATCCTCAGCTTCCTGGCCGATCTGGATTACCAGATGAAGACCGGCGCCATCGACAAGGTGCTGGGCCTGGAGATGTTCATGCTGCGTTTGGGAGCCTAGCAGCAACAGCAAGTAGCCTGTCCGCAGCGCCAAAATGCGCTGTGGGCTGGCATTTTGGTTTGAATTGTCCGAAGGACGGTTGCAGCGAAACAACGGCAGAATTGCTGTTGTTGGAGCGCCACAGGCTGGTTTGCAGCCAAAGAACGGCAGAAATGCCGTTGTTGAGTTCTGGCGGCTGGTTTGTTGGGTATAGTAAAGAAAAATGCGCACAAAAAAACCTAACCGTATGCAGCATAGCGGTCAGGTTCTTAAAGTGCGCATTATTAATGTCGCCCTTGGCTTAGGCTTGAGCCTTAAGAGCGTTCAATTTCTTCGCCAAGCGGGATTTTTTGCGGGCAGCCGCATTTTTATGAACCAGGCCTTTGGTTACAGCCTTGTCCAGCTTTTTGGAAGCAGCTTGGAAAGCAGCTTGAGCAGTTTCCACTTCTGTACCAGTCAGAGCTACATCAGCAGTTTTCACAGCTGTACGAAGCGCGGATTTCTGGGAAGCGTTCAGTGCACGGCGTTTTTCGGTCGTCTTGACGCGTTTTACCGCGGATTTGATATTTGGCATTGCATTCACCTCCTGAAAGACATTCGAAATCATCAAATGATTCACAACTTAAAATAGTTTAGCATGACCTCTCACAAAATGCAAGACTAAAGCTTTGAAATTTAACCTTTCCGGCTGTATAAACCATGGCTTTCTCCCGCACACTATCACCAATATGCAAAAGGAGGCTGAACTTATAATGGAACTGGATCTTCAGCTGTATTCGGTACGCACAGATTTGGCGCTGGAAGCAAAGGAAATGGCCCAGGGACCGCAAAAAACGCCGATTCCCGGTGTGAACGAAGAGGTGGAAGAGGCGGATGGCATCAAGGTTACCCGCCTTGCCGTGGCTAATAATGCGGGATCTCAGGCCATTGGGCGTGCCATCGGAAATTACGTAACCCTGGAGGTTCCCGGACTGCGCGGCGGTGATACCGGACTGCAGCAGAAGGTGTCCGTGGTGTTTGCCCGTGAATTTGAGCATTTCATGGACAGAATCGGCATTGACCGCAACTCTTCTGTTCTGATTGTTGGTCTAGGTAACTGGAACGTGACTCCCGATTCACTGGGACCGCTTGTTGTGGAGAATTCGCTGATTACCCGCCAGTTCTATGAGTTGGTTCCCGATCAGGTCTCCCCGGGTTACCGCAATGTAAGCGCGATTGCTCCGGGCGTGCTGGGTCTCACCGGTATTGAATCCAGTGAAGTGGTTCAGGGGATCATCGACCGGACCAAGCCGGATGCGATTATCGCCATAGATGCGCTGGCATCCCGCTCACTGGAGCGGATCAATACGACGATTCAAATCGCCGACATCGGCATCCATCCCGGATCAGGAATTGGCAATAAACGCCGGGGGCTGACTAAGGAGATACTGGGTATCCCCTGCATCGCTATCGGCGTTCCTACCGTCTGCTATGCTTCAACCATTGTGAACAATGTGCTGGAGATGATGAGCAGGCATTTTGGGCAGGCTGGAGCCGGGGCCACTCAAACCAAAGAAATTATGGGCATGCTGGACGACATCTCTGAGCAAGAACGGCTGTCTCTGGTCAAAGAGGTGCTTGAGCCGCTTGGACATGACCTCATTGTGACACCAAAGGAAATTGATGAGTTTATTGAAGAAATCGCCAACATCGTAGCCAGCGGATTGAACGCTGCACTGCATGAGGCTGTTGATCCCGGCAATGTAGGGGCGTATACCCACTGACCAACCTTCCGGTTCAGCCGTGCCCGCCCGGTTTGCCTAACCTAGTCAGCTGTCCCTCCCGCCACAGTCCGCCGTTTCAATCCGTCTGCTCCAGTCTGCATATCCGCAGGTTGAGGCAGGCTTTTTTTACATTTCAGAAAGTATATATTGGGGTTCCCCGCAAAGTACCTGAATCAGCTTCTATGAAATGGCTCTGCTTTCTCCTGCTTTCTGAGGTTGTTTTTGTTAGTTGCTTCTATTAAGTGTTAGACAACACACGCCATCACATAGAGAGATAGAGAGAGCCCGGTTCTTTTTATAGTTCTCTCATTTCAGGTTCTAGCATTCCTCCTCCGCTCATAGATTGGGAGTATAAGAGATTACAGAGGGCTGGAGGAGGACATAACAATAATGAACAGAAAATGGTTTCAGCTATGGAATATCGGCCGGCTGCGGAGCAAGCTGCTGGATGTTCTGTCGCTGGGGAGAACGATGCTGCTGCTGGCCGGAGGTTCACTTGTATTTTTTATGCTGCTTGGAGCCGGCGGATTGGCCGGACAGAAGCTGAACTCTTCGCCCATTCCCTCAATGAAAGGTTTGGCGGCTTCTTTATCAAGCGGGTTTTTTATGGAGCTGCTGGGGATGGAGGTTCCGCATCTGCCGAAAAGTGAAGAGCCGTCCGCATTTTCAGGCTCAAACGTAACGTCCTTCGTCTTCCGGATGCTGACCAGTGTGGACCCTGGGGACCCGAAGAGCCTGCTCTCCCGCGAGGTTCCGGGGCTGGCCGCAGATGATCCTTTTCTGCTCCGGCTGGGGTCGGGCGGTGCTAAAGATGCTCCTGCGGACTACCATCCCGGAACGGATGAACTGGCCGCCGGAGATTCAGAAGCCCATGGTACCGGGGACGGGACGGAACCTGCACATGGCGATGGTGTGGACGAGCCTGGCGGAGAAGAGACTGATCTGCAGCCTGAGCCTACTGAAGCACCAGGGCCGACAAGCGGTAACGGCAGTTCAGCTACACCCGGCAGCAGCGGCCAGGATGCTTCGGTCAAACGGATTTTAATCTATCATTCCCACCCCCGGGAGGCCTATAACCCGCTGCTGGGCGTAGAGAGTGACAACCCAAGTTCAGCTGTTCCTTCCAAAAATGTAATGCTGGTAGGCTCATATATTGCCAAAAGACTGGAGCAGCGCGGAATTGGTACGGTGCATGCGCAACAGGATTACGCGACGACAGTGCCGGATTATAATTGGAACTTTTCCTATAAATATTCGCGCATGACTGTCAAGGCAGCGATGAGCGCCAATCAGGAAATGACTGAAATGATTGATATTCACCGTGATTCACAGCGGCATGGCAAAACTACAGCCGTCATTAACGGAAAAAGTTACGCCCAGGTGTATTTTATCCTCGGCCATGCGAATAAAAATTGGAAGAAGAATGAGGCGTTCGCCAATAAAATCCATCAGCTTCTGGAAAAAAGCTATCCCGGTGTTTCCCGCGGCATTTGGGGGAAATCTTCCGGCAACGGCAACAACGGAGAATACAACCAGACTCTTTCCCCTAACAGTGTATTAATTGAAGTGGGAGGGATCGACAATTCAGAGGATGAGCTAAAACGGACAGCGGATATCCTGGCCGATGCCATTGCGGATGTCTACTGGAACAGCCATGATGCGGAAAAAGCGGCTGCGCCTGATTCTAGTGCAGACACTGTGAAGCAAAGTAACTGATCGTACAAAGGTAAGGAGGAGTATGAAATGTCGCGGTTCGGTAAAAATCTGGTTATGATCGGCTTGTGGGCCGGCATCGGCATATTGATAGGCATGCAGTTCGGCGGCAGTGGCAGCGGAAGCTCCAGGGCTTCTACCGTTTTGCCGGACTGGGGCGGTACAACCGGGACAGCCCAAACCGCGCCAACCGGGAAAGCGGCAGGTACCCGCACCGGCCTCCCGGCCGGTACGGCACAAAGCGGGCAGGCTTATGTATATGTTCCCGTGTCTGTAGATCCTGTAACTGGCGCATATACAGTAGTCCCTGTGCAGCCGCAAGCCACTGCGGGACCTTCTAAGGGCGGGGATTTGCCGCAGCAGGAGGTTCCCGACTACAGCAGGATGAGCCCGGAGCAGATTCTTATCCCCGATGAGCAAAAGCCAACAGTGGACAAGCTGGCTGACAAAACAGCAGGGCTGCTGCAAGAGGCCTCGCAGAAGAGTATCCGCTGGGTGGTTTCGCTGTTCGACTCGGCTGCAGAATAAGCTGCCCACCATTCTGTGCAGGTTGGGCCGCGTAATGCAGTCCATGATATAGCTCATTTTATCGAAGATTGTCGGTCAGTATGCGTGATTATCGGAAAACAGTTGGCGGCTTCGTCTCCCCTGGAGGCGGCAAGTCCGCTTTTTTTCTGTGCTCCGTACCTTTTCTTTGAGTGTCCGGGGCCGGCGGGATTGATGGGTGAAGCGCGTACTGTTATAATAAGTGGATTAACATTAGGCTGTCTGTGGGGGTAAGGAATGACTGACGTTCAGAAAAGACAACAACAAATCCGCAATTTCTCGATTATTGCACATATAGACCATGGCAAATCGACACTGGCCGACCGCATTTTGGAATACACTGGTGCGCTTACTTCGCGCGAAATGCAAGAGCAGGTGCTTGACCAGATGGACCTGGAGCGCGAACGCGGCATCACCATCAAGCTTCAGGCTGTGCGCCTGACTTATCGTGCTGACGACGGTCAGGAGTACTTGCTGAACCTGATTGATACACCGGGGCACGTCGATTTTACCTATGAGGTTTCCCGCAGCCTTGCCGCCTGTGAAGGCGCACTGCTCGTAGTGGATGCGGCACAGGGGATCGAAGCGCAGACACTGGCTAACGTATATCTGGCCTTGGATAACAATCTGGAAATTCTTCCGGTGATCAACAAAATTGATCTGCCGAGCGCCGATCCCGAGCGGGTGAAGCAGGAGATTGAGGATGTGATCGGACTGGATGCCAGCGAAGCTGTGCTGGCTTCTGCCAAAGCAGGCATCGGAATTAAGGAGATTCTGGAACAGGTGGTCAAGCAGGTTCCGGCACCTGCCGGCACCTCCGATGCTCCGCTGAAGGCGCTGATTTTTGACTCCCACTATGATCCTTACAAAGGGGTTATTGTCTATGTCCGCGTCATAGACGGCAAGATCCGTGCCGGTTCGAAGATTAAGATGATGGCTACTGATAAGGTATTTGAAGTTATTGAGGTGGGCGCATTTATGCCGCGCATGAGCATCGTGGATGAGCTGAACATCGGTGATGTCGGCTTCATCGTCGCCGGCATCAAGCATGTCGGCGACACACGGGTTGGGGATACGGTAACGGATGCCAAGAATCCGACACCGGAGCCGCTGCCGGGCTACCGCAAGATTAACCCGATGGTGTACTGCGGGCTGTATCCGATCGAAACCTCAGATTACAACGATCTGCGCGAAGCGCTGGAGAAGCTGCAGCTGAACGATGCTTCGCTCAGCTTTGAACCTGAAAGCTCAAGCGCGCTGGGTTTTGGCTTCCGCTGCGGCTTTCTGGGACTGCTGCACATGGAGATCATTCAGGAGCGTATTGAACGTGAATTCAATCTGCCGCTGATCACTACCGCACCAAGCGTTATTTACCGCATCAAGCTGACCAATGGCGAAACGCTCCAGATTGACAATCCGTCACACTATCCGGAGATCGGAACCATTGATTATGTGGAAGAGCCATACGTCAAAGCCGGGATTATTGTCCCGAACGACTACGTGGGTACTGTAATGGAGCTGTGCCAGAACAAACGCGGCGAATTCGTCAATATGGAGTATCTCGATTCCAACCGGGTAACGATCACTTATCAGATCCCGCTGTCGGAAATCGTGTATGACTTTTTTGACCAGTTGAAATCGGGAACGAAGGGCTATGCATCCTTTGACTATGAAATATCCGGCTACCGCCAGTCCAATCTGGTGAAGATGGACATTCTCCTGAACGGAGAACAGGTCGATGCATTGTCCTTCATCGTCCACCGTGACCGCGCCTATAACCGCGGCCGCATTATCTGCGAGAAGCTGCGCGGAATCATTCCGCGGCAAATGTTCGAGGTGCCGATCCAGGCTTCTGTCGGCACCAAGGTCGTTGCCCGCGAGACGGTGAAGGCGATGCGCAAGAACGTGCTGGCCAAATGCTACGGCGGCGATATCTCACGTAAGCGGAAGCTGCTGGAGAAGCAGAAGGAAGGCAAGAAGCGCATGAAGCAGGTCGGCAGCGTTGAGGTGCCGCAGGAAGCCTTCATGGCGGTGCTTAAGATTGATGAATAGCCGCGAGGCAAGTTTCTTTTTTGCTGAACAATGTGGATAGGGCAAGGACTACTGAAGGGAAGCCTCACGGCTTCCCTTTTCTGGCTAACTAAATGGCCCAACCCAATATGTAAATCTAAAGTTCAATTTCTATAGAACAAAGGAGACAGCTATGACAAACCCTATTAATGGCCGTCCCCCTGAGGCCGTATACATTCATATTCCTTTCTGCACGAATAAATGCTTCTATTGTGATTTCAACTCCTACGTCCTCAAGGACCAGCCTGTCATGGATTACTTGCGTGCGCTGGACCGGGAGATGGAATTGACGGTGAAGCACACACCGCCTGGTGTGATCAAGACGATTTTTGTCGGCGGGGGAACACCTACGGTGCTTAAGCCGGATGAAATGGCCTATTTTCTGAAATCGGTCCGAACACATTTCCCTCAGTGGGATGAGAATATAGAGTTCTCTATGGAGGCCAATCCCGGCACCACAGATAAGGATAAGCTCGCAGTTATGAAGGAGGGCGGCGTCAACCGGGTCAGCTTCGGCGTGCAGGCATTCCAGAATGAGCTGCTGAGCGGCATCGGACGCATCCATAACGTGGATGATGTCTACCGCAGCCTGGAGAACGCGCGCAGTGTCGGTCTGCATAATCTGTCGGTGGATCTGATGTTCGGTCTGCCGAACCAGACCGTAGATATGCTGAGAGAGAGCATCGGCAAAGCGCTGGAGCTTAATCTGCCGCACTATTCCATCTATAGCCTTAAGGTTGAGGAAAATACGCTGTTCCACACCCTGTTCAACAAGAACAAGCTCCCGCTGCCGAGTGAAGAGGATGAACTCGAAATGTATCTCCTGCTGATGTCCACGATGGAGGCTGCGGGCTATGGGCAATACGAGATCAGCAATTTTGCCAAGCCGGGGATGGAGAGCCGTCACAATATTACGTACTGGCGCAATGAGGATTATTACGGCCTCGGCGCGGGGGCGCATGGCTATGTGAAGCGGCAGCGTCATATGAATATTAAGGGGGTTAACCCGTATATCGAAGCTTCGCACAGCGGGCTGCCGCGTCTGGACACCTTCCAGATAACCGAACAGGAGGCGATGGAGGACTTCATGATGGTCGGGCTGCGGATGCGCGAGGGTGTGTCGGATCAGGCGTTCCGGGCGCAGTTCGGGAAGTCTTTGCTGGATATTTTTGCGGGATCGCTGAAGAAAATGCTGGCCGCCGGCCTGATTGAGCAGGATGGGGATACCTACCGTCTAAGCAAGCAAGGCATCCTGTTCGGGAATGATGTGTTCGGGGAATTTGTCGGAGTTTTGACGGAAGTTTAATTTTAAAATACCCCTTGAATTGTAATTCACCGTGTTGTATATTTATTCATATTAACAACAAGGGGTGAATCAAAGTGCTTGTCAAAACGGATGAGATCCGCCAGCCAGCTCCATCGGGAGATCATAAAGTGATATGCAGAAATGCTACAGTGGAGGATGTGGAGCCGCTGTATTTAATGATAGAGGAGTACGCCCAGCGCGGTATTATGCTTCCCCGTTCCAGGCAAGCACTGACCCGCCAGATCGACCAGTTCGTGATTGCGGAATTGGACGGCAAATTCATCGGCTGCGGATCGCTGTTCCGATTGGGCGCTGATCTCGTAGAGGTGCGTTCCATTGGATTGCATGATGAGGGCAAAGGCAAAGGCGTAGGCTCGATGATTCTGGAGCAGTTGACGGAAGAGGCCAGACGCCAGAAGATTCCCAAGATCATGGCATTGACCTATGCAGTGGATTTCTTCCTTAGAAACGGCTTTACCGTCGTGGAGAAGGAGATTTTCCCTGAGAAGGTCTGGACTGATTGCGTGAACTGTAAGAAACAGCATGCCTGCGATGAGATCGCCGTGCTGAAGAAGCTGGATTAAGAACCGGAGCGGGCATCAGGCCTGCGGGATTATTTTATAGTAAATACAGCAACCACTTTTCAGCAGGGCGTAAGCTCTGTACGTAAGAGTGGTTTTTTGGTTGAGTATGAAGGGATGATTTCCTTTCTTGCAGGTAAGATGTGATTAAAGTTGGGGGCAAGTATACGCGAATTCAGCGGATTCACCCAAATTGGTGGAAATCAGCCGGATTCACCGTTTCTGCTTGTTGATTAGGAAATAATGAGTTACTTTCTATAAATCAGCTTGCGCTGCGCTTCCACCAGCCGGGCCAGCTCAGGTGTGGCATAGCCGGAAGGATGAAAAGCTGCAAACATCGCATTGTAGACCACTCTTCGGCTCGAACCGTCGTTCATTTCGATTTCCAGCCAGTATTTATCTCCGACCCACTGTTTGGTTTCCTTGGCCAACTGGTTAAATGGAACATATTTCAGCTTGGGATATTCCCGGATGAATACGGCAGAAGCTTCCGGTGTAAAATCCTTCAGAGGACTCCCGTCCATACCGCTGACAAAACGTACTGTTTTGATTTTGCCTTCAATATCAAGCAGATCGTTAATGGTTTGGGCAGAGGGATTGTCGGTAGCCTCATACAGCCTGTCCCCTGCCATCAGCCGGGCTGCTGTTTTGTAGCCCTTCACCTCGTAGAGCTGCGTACCCACTTCCAGCAACGTGGCGTCTCCATCCAGCATGGGATCACGCGGACAAGTATGGTCTGCTTTGCGGTAGCGGATTTTGCCGATCTTATCCCCTGCTTTCAACCCGCTGATGTCTCCATCGCTATTGTCCATATAGGTAATGCCGTTCCACCGGAGGACAGAGGCATAATCAACGTCCCCGTAATAGCACTTATATGGACCTGCTTTCTCCGGCATCCCGCCCGCCACCCCACCAGGCATGCAGCCAGACAGCATAAGCGCGGTTATCATCAGACTGAATGCAGCCAAGAACCATTGTCTTGGTGACTTCATTGTACATCCCCCCTAAAAGAACAGACGAAGACGCGCGGGATTGGTTGCGTTATCCATCCGGAAATATGGATTTATCTTGAAAAAAATGTAACGCCGCTGTATCCTATTAATTAGGACGTTCGTTCAATTCCATCAAGGATGGTACGGCTATGAATAAAAGGCATTATGACAGTGAAGAAACAAGGTCACTCATCGCAGATAAGGCGGCACGGCTTTTTGCGCAAAAGGGTTTTGCCGGAACCTCAATCGCTGATATTTCCAGGGAATCCGGCTGCAGCAAAGGGCACATTTATTATCATTTTGAGAATAAAGAGAAGCTTTTTGTCTATCTGGCACTGGAAACGATGCGTTCCTGGAAAGAGCGCTGGGAGGCAGTATCCGTCAATTATGGCACGGCTGTGGAGAAGCTGCATGCCATGGCTTCCTTCGTTCACAACAACTACAAAACGCCGCTGCTGCAGGCCGGCCAGGAGTTGGGCAGCAATCCGGCCACTTCACCGGAGACAGTGACAAAGCTGAGAGGGCTGGCTTCAACACCCATGCAGGCATATTATGAAATTTTCAAGCAGGGAATGGAAACCGGAGAATTCGATCTTAGAGAAGAAGAACTGGAGTCCACAGGGTTCTTGTTCGGAACTTTACTGGGCGGGCTGTGTCAATATCTGTATACAATGGAGAATGAGCCGCTGGAGGCGCTGTTTCAGCGCAGTGTGACTATTTTTGTGCATGGGATTTGCAGGAAAGGGTAAAGAGAAGCCGATTCCCTTCTGCCTGACTTGATTAGAACGAACGTACTATTTTGTTCCAATGTGATACGAAGATTTACCACCTTACATAAGAATAGGGGAGATAATGAATGGCTCAGATTCAGCGGGTTGGAATTGTTACCGGAGGCGCTTCGGGAATTGGCAAGGCTTTGTGCAAGGAACTCCTTAAAAGAAGGGTGTACATTGTCATTGCTGATCTGAATGCAGAGGAAGGGGAGAAGACGGTGGCTGAGCTTGAGGGCTTGGGCGGAGCGTGCCGCTTTGTTCAGGTGAATGTCGCGGATGGTTCGGCAGTGGGGGAACTGGTCAATAGCGTGTACCGGGATTTTGGGCGTTTGGATTATATGTTCAACAATGCGGGGATTGCGATGTACGGCGAGATCGGCGATATGACGCAGCAGGACTGGCAAAGGATTCTGGATGTCAATCTGTGGGGAGTAATCCATGGTGTGCAGGCAGCTTATCCTTTAATGAAGGAGCAAGGTTTCGGCAGTATAGCGAATACAGCATCTGCGGCGGGACTGGGACCGGCTCCGGGCAGCGGTGCTTATTCGGCCGCGAAGCATGCGGTGGTGGGGCTGACGACCTCTCTGCATTATGAGGCTGAGGCCTATGGGGTTAACGTTAGCTGCTTGTGTCCGGCGTTTGTCGACACTCCGATTTTTGACAGCGGCGAGGCGGTGCATATGGATAAGAAGAAGGTCCTTGCCCAGGTAAAAAAGCAAAAGCTGATGACTCCTGAACATTTTGCCGGTCTTGCTTTTAAAGGAATAGAGAAGAATAAAGCGCTTGTCAATCCGATGCCGCTGCGCCGTACGATGGATATTGTATTCACCCTTTTTCCTTTTCTGCACCGCAAAGTAATGAGGCTGGTCTGCCGTACAACACGGGAAGCCCGGTTAGGCTGAAATGGGCGCAGCCAAGATACTGAACTGACTTGACAATGTCAAGGTCAGTTTGGTATTTTTGTATTAGCGGTTAGCACTCATCTAACCAGAGTGCTAACGAAATGGGAAGCCGCAGCCGACAGGAGGGAAATTTGCATGTTAACCGAACGCCAGAAAATGATATTGAATGCCATCGTAGATGATTACATTACTTCTGCCGAGCCGGTTGGTTCGCGAAGCATTTCCAAACGGGGAGATGTGGGCTACAGTCCTGCAACGATCCGCAACGAAATGGCCGACTTGGAGGATTTGGGCTATCTGGAACAGCCGCATACTTCAGCAGGCCGAATTCCTTCCCATAAGGGCTACCGCTACTATGTAGATCACCTGGTCCCGTGGAATTCCGCTGAATCGGCTGAATTGGACACGATCCGTGCCTTTTTTGCCGAGAAGCTTAATGCAACGGAGCAGGTTATCCAGCATGCGGCGATGATTCTTTCCAATATGACGAATTACACTTCCATCCTTTTGGGGCCGGAGGTTTTTCATACTTCATTGCGCCATTTCCAGCTGCTGCCGCTGGATGACAGAACCGCTGTGGCGATTATTGTTACCAGTACCGGCCAGGTAGAGAATAAGACGGTGAGTATTCCGCCGGAGATTTCTCTGTCCGAGATGGAGAAAGTGGTTAATCTGCTGAACAGCAAGCTGGTGAATGTACCGCTCTACAAGCTGAAGAGCCAGCTCTATTCCGAGCTTGGGGAGGAGATGCAGCGCCATATCGCCCACTACGAAGAGTTAATGAAGGTGCTGGATACAGCACTGGAGAGCGACCATGAACAGCGCATCTATCTCAGCGGAGCGACCAATATGCTTACCCAGCCGGAGTTCAAGGACGTCGACAAGGTGAAGGATATTCTCGATTTGCTGGAAGAAACACCGACTTTGCTCAAAATGCTTGCTCCCGCATCCGGAGGAACCGGCATGCAGGTGCGTATCGGCATGGAGAATAAGCATGAGGCTTTTGCCAACTGCAGTCTGATTACAGCCACATATTCGCTGGACGGCAAGGCGCTTGGAAGCATCGGCATCCTGGGTCCGACCCGGATGGAATATGCACGCGTAATGGGCATACTGGGGATTCTGTCCCGGGATTTGACAGCGATGCTGGCACACTGGTATAAGTGAACAGAGCGTAAATGTTTTCGTGACGGATATTAAGGAGGTGAAGACAACTTGAAAGAGGAAGAGATTCAGGATTCCAATGAAATTAAAGATCAGGCAATACATGAGAATCAGGCGGCCGATGAGGCTGAAGCAGTCCGCGAGGATGGTGCAGCAGCTTCAGAAGAGGCCATCGGGGAGGCTTCAGGCAAAGGTGAAGAGGCCAAACGCCTGCAGGAGCTGGCAGATGAATATCAAGGGCGGGCGCTGCGTGTACAGGCTGATTTTGACAACTTCCGCCGCCGCACCCAGAAGGAAAAAGAGGAACTGGCGCAGTATGCCACCTCCAAGCTTGTAGGTGAACTGCTTCCGGTGCTCGACAACTTCGAACGTGCCATTGCCACAGCTCCGGCTACTCCGGAATTCGAAGCATTTAACAAAGGCGTGAGTATGATTTTCCAACAGCTGGAAGGGGTATTGAAGTCTGAAGGACTTGCAGCTATGGAAACAGTAGGACAGCCTTTCAACCCTGAATATCATCAGGCCATCATGCAGGTGGAGAGCGAGGAGCACGAGGAAGGCATCGTGACGGAAGAGGTCCAGAAGGGCTATCTCCTGAAGGATAAGGTGCTTCGTCCCGCCATGGTCAAAGTAAGCATGTAGTCCTGTCTATATATGCCGGATGTTAGAGGAAAGCGAACAAATACTTAATCCAAAATCCAACTGGAGCCATAGCTCCATATCATGTTGAGGGGGCACTTACAGTGAGTAAAGTTATCGGTATTGACTTAGGAACCACCAACTCTTGCGTTGCCGTAATGGAAGGCGGCGAAGCTGTCGTTATTCCGAATCCGGAAGGCGCACGCACAACCCCATCGGTTGTCGGCTTCAAGAAGGACGGCGAACGAATTGTAGGCGAAACTGCCAAACGCCAGGCGATTACGAACCCTGACCGCACCATCGCTTCAATTAAGCGCCACATGGGCACGAACCACAAAGAAAGCATTGACGGCAAAGACTACTCGGCACAAGAGATCTCTGCCATGATTCTGCAAAAGCTGAAATCCGATGCTGAAGCTTATCTGGGACAACCGGTGACCCAAGCGGTTATCACGGTTCCTGCGTATTTCAACGACAGCCAGCGTCAAGCTACCAAGGATGCGGGCAAAATTGCCGGTCTGGAAGTTCTGCGTATCGTCAACGAGCCAACCGCAGCGGCGCTTGCTTACGGTCTGGAGAAATCCGAAGACCAGACGATCCTTGTCTATGACCTTGGCGGCGGTACGTTCGACGTATCCATCCTTGAGCTGGGCGACGGCTTCTTCGAAGTAAAAGCTACAAGCGGCGACAACCGTCTTGGCGGCGACGACTTTGACCAGGTAGTTATGGATTATCTCGTAGCTGAATTCAAAAAAGAGCAGGGCATTGACCTGAGCAAAGATAAAGCAGCAGTACAACGTCTGAAGGATGCTGCCGAAAAAGCGAAAAAAGAACTGTCCGGCGTACTGACCACTACAGTATCCCTTCCGTTCATCACGGTGGTTGACGGCGTGCCTCAGCACTTGGAAGTGAACCTGACCCGTGCCAAATTCGATGAGCTGACTGCAGGCCTGGTAGAACGCACTCTGGGACCTACCCGCCAAGCGTTGAGCGATGCAGGCATGACTCCGGCCGATCTGAACAGAATCGTGCTCGTGGGCGGTTCCACACGTATTCCAGCCGTGCAGGATGCAATCAAGAAGCTTACCGGTAAAGAGCCTCACAAAGGCGTTAACCCGGATGAAGTGGTAGCCCTTGGTGCAGCCGTACAAGCGGGTGTATTGACCGGTGACGTAAAAGACGTGGTATTGCTGGACGTAACTCCGCTGTCCCTGGGTATTGAAACTGCAGGCGGCGTGTTCACGAAGATGATCGAACGCAACACCACGATCCCTACAAGCAAATCACAGGTCTTCTCCACCTTTGCCGACAACCAGCCAAGCGTGGAAATTCACGTGCTGCAGGGTGAACGCCAGATGGCGAACGGCAACAAAACCCTGGGACGTTTCATGCTGAACGAGATTCCACCGGCACCGCGCGGCGTACCGCAAATCGAAGTAACCTTCGATATTGACGCCAACGGTATCGTAAATGTATCGGCAACCGATAAAGGCACTAACAAGAGCCAGAAGATCACCATCACTTCCTCCAGCGGCCTGAGCGACGCGGAAGTAGAACAGATGATGAAGGATGCCGAGCTGCACGCTGAGGAAGACCGCAAGCGCAAAGAGCTGGTGGAAGCCAAAAACTCTGCGGACCAACTTGTGTATTCTACAGACAAAGTAATCAAAGACCTGGGCGACAAAGCCGACGCTTCCGAAGTAGACAAAGCGAACGCTGCCAAGGATAAGCTGAAAGCAGCCCTGGAAACCGACAATCTGGAAGAAATCAACGCGGCTACAGAAGCGCTGACCGAGATTGTGCAGCAATTGTCCGTGAAGCTGTATGAACAGGCTGCACAGGCAGAGCAAGGCGCAGAAGGCGGACAGGGAGCCTCTGAAGGTGCGAAGAAAGACAATGTCGTAGACGCTGACTACGAAGTGGTTGACGACGAGAAGAATCAAGGGTAACCTTAAACGATAAGTTTATTCTGTACAAAGGGAAGGTCAAGACCGGGGCATCCCGTGTTTTGACTTTCCTTTTAACATGTTACAGGGGAATCTGAGGATTAGAGTATTGATGTACGGAGGTGAAAGCAGTGGCAGATAAACGCGATTATTATGAGATTCTAGGGCTTAGCAGAGATGCATCAGATGACGAAGTGAAGAAGGCATACCGCAAGCTGGCGCGCCAGTACCACCCGGACGTCAATAAGGCCAGCGATGCGGAGGAGAAGTTCAAGGAAGTGAAGGAAGCCTACGATGTGCTCAGCGACGGCCAGCAGCGCGCGCGGTATGACCAGTATGGGCATATCGATCCTAACCAGGGTATGGGCGGCGGCTTTGGCGGCGGAGGAGACTTCGGCGGACTTGGCGATATTTTCGATATGTTCTTCGGCGGCGGCGGACGCCGTGACCCGAACGCACCGCAGCGCGGCGGTGATTTGCAGTACACCATGACCATTGAGTTCAAGGAAGCGGTATTCGGCAAAGAGACAGATATCACCATCCCGCGCACCGAAACCTGCGACACCTGCTTTGGCTCCGGTGCCAAGCCTGGAACCAAACCGGAAACCTGTTCCGTATGCCACGGCAGCGGCCAACAGGAATTCGTGCAGAATACACCGCTTGGACAGATGCGGAACCGCAGACCTTGCTCCCACTGCTCCGGCACAGGCAAGATCATCAAGGAGAAATGCACAACTTGCGCCGGACAAGGGAAAGTCAAGAAGCAGCGCAAGATTCATGTGCGTATTCCGGCCGGAGTCGATGACGGTGCACAGCTGCGCATGACCGGCGAAGGCGAAGGCGGCACACGCGGAGGTCCTCCAGGGGATCTGTACATTGTGATCCGTGTGAAGACACATGATTTCTTCGTGCGCGAGAACGATGATATTATGTGCGAGGTTCCTCTCACCTTTGCCCAAGCGGCACTTGGCGACGAAATCGAGATTCCAACCCTGACGGAAAAGGTGAAGCTCAAGATTCCGGCAGGCACCCAAACAGGCACCTTCTTCCGGCTCAAAGGCAAGGGTGTGCCTCACCTGCGCGGCTCTGGAACGGGCGATCAGCATGTGCGGGTGATCGTCGTAACGCCAAGCAAGCTCAGTGACGAGCAGAAAGACCTGCTCCGCCAGTTTGCCTCCTATGACGGAGAGAATACACATGAGCAGGAGCAATCCTTCTTTGACCGCGTGAAGCGTGCGTTCCGCGGAGACTGATGCTCTAGAATTAGCTTACCCGGCAATAAATATAGATTTACAGCCAAAAGGCTGTGCATCCTGTTTCAGGACGCACAGCCTTTTGGCATATGACAATGATTAACCATAGGTCTTGTAAGCCTTCATGCGGTACAAGACTCTGGATATATTGTATGCTTTAACAAAAAAGCGTGTACGGCTTAGCCATACACGCTCTTTTGTGGTTTATAGCGCCAAGGGTTCTCCGGTTCAGCCGGAGAACCCTTGTGCTTATTCCAAACTACTAGATCAAGCCGATTTTGCTCAGCAATGTGAAGAGAGCGGCAGCTGCCGTCTCGCGTGTTGCAGGAGCAGTAGGATTGAAGGAGTTCCCTACATCACTGCCGATGACGCCAGCTTGGGACAGGGTTTGCAGGCTGTCCTTCGCATAAGGTGCTACTTTGGCACTGTCGGTGTACGTTGTAAATGAAGGGTTAGCGGCCTTCAGTTCTGTTCCTGTCAGCTTCAGGGCTCTGTCCAGAATGACAGCAAGCTCTTGACGGGTTACTTTTTGAGTTGGAGCAAATTTACCTTTGCCAACGCCGAGGATCAGGCCTGCTTTGGAAGCAGCGGCAACGTCTTTGGCGTACCAGTCAGATGATTTCACATCGGAGAAGGTAGCATTGGCATCAGTGCGCAGACCGAGTGCACGGGTCAGCAGTGCTGTGAACTCAGCGCGTGTCAGATTGCTCAGCGGTGAGAACGTTGTTGCCGAAGTACCTTGGATAATCAGCTTGTCGGCCAGAGTCTTAATAGCATCGGCCGATTTGGAAGAAGCGATATCCGTAAAGGCAGCAGCCGGCTTGCTCACTGCAGCGTATACCGAGAAGCCTGGACGGCTTACGGTGACGATTGTGGTTCCATCCGTCTGAGGTGTGAACACGGAACCAACCGGGGTAACCAATCCATTTTCCTCGAATAGTACACCGGCAGTATTGGTTTGAATTGCACCAGGTACTGTAAAGGATCTCTTGATGAAAACATTATTTGGAACGTTCAAGTAAGTGCTGCTTGTAGCTGTGGACCATGAAGCTTCAAAGGATACTGGGGTTCCAATTACTTTTGAACCGGCAGTATTTGCCGTCAGCTTGCTTGCGGCGTCTGGCTCCTGCTTAATAATGAGCTTCAAGCTTTGGCCGGCAGGAGAAGCTGCCAGCAGGGATACCGGCAAGGATACCGCAGAACCGCCAATGTTGACAATGACCGAGCTGCCAGCTTGAATACCGGCCAGCAATTTCACTTGATCTGCAGTCAGGCTCAGTTCAGCAGCTTTGTCAGTGATGGTGCCCACGGATATCACAACCGCTGTCTTGGAGGCAGCCGCTTTTGCCAAAGCTGTCTTCAGATCGCTGTCGCTAACAGTTACTGTCGTCACGCCATTCTTCGAGGAAGTTACAGGCGTTACATTAACCTGTTGTGCCCCTGCTTCTACAAGGGATTTCACTGTGCTTGGGACCACAGGTGTGCCCGGCGTTACAACTGTACCGCCACCGCCACCGCCTCCACCGCCGCTGCCGCCACTGGAGACGGTTATATAGCGGAATGAGGTGTAGGTGCTGTAGTAAGTGTCGTTGTTCAAATCAATCTTAATCGGTGTCTTCGTGTTGTCTTCTGCGGTGATTCCCAGAATTTCAAGCTTGTAGACCCCGTCTGTAATGTTTGCTACGGCAGGGTTGCCGTTGGCATCAACGATAGGATCGCCATTCTGGTCATATGGATGGTAGGTGGCGCCTATAACCGTGCTGTAGCTGCCAGGTGCAAAAAATTTATCCGGTGAACCCGTAGTGGATACCTGGAAGGAGCCTTTTTTGGCATCATCCATACCAACCAGATTCACTTCATAGTAGTTGATATCTTTAGCCTTCAGCTTGTAATTCAGAACTGCACTTGAATTGGAGTAGACGATCGGCTGGCTGATTACGGCCTCCTGTATGCCTGTGCCCCAATCAGGTTGTTCAACCTTATCATTTACATGGATGGTAAATGGCAGATGCAGCGTCGGTTGTCCTTCGGCTGTAAGAATAACATTACCTTGATAAGCCTGTTTTGGATTAGCGTCAGGTGCAACAGAGACATTCAAATTAAATCCGGTTGTACCGTGTGCGGAAGCTGTCACAGTTGTCTTATCCAATGCAGCAGTAACCTTCTCATCCCCATAGTTCCATTTAATGGAGGCGGTGTACGCGACATCGCTGCTGCTGAGGTTCTTTAACTGCAGTGTTTTGCTGCTCTTCGAGCCTGGAGTCAACACCCCAAAACCTGTTGATGGGTTGTAGTTGGTGACACTCTGGGCAACATAATTCTTATCCAGAATAGTGATTGGCTCCACAGCTTCGAGCAAAGCCGGCGTCAAAATCGCATTTTCAACATTGGCCCGTCCAGGACCTTGAATATATAGGTCTTCCGGAGCTTTATCGTACAAGATAGGATCTGCAGTGTTGGCCAGAACGGCACGAATGTCAAACGGTGTATATTCCGGATGTGCCTGCTTAATCAGCAGCGACAAACCTGCGACATGCGGAGTAGCCATACTTGTACCGCTGATTCGGCTGTAAGCTTTGGAATAATCCCCGCCGTATGCTGGCCATGTAGACAGCACTCCGTCACCAGGAGCAACAATGTCAGGTTTGATGCTCAGATTGCCATCGACATTTGGACCCCAGGAGGAGAAGCTGCTCATTGTATCGCCTGTTGTCATTTCATGGTTATATTCTGAACCAAAAGTGAAATACGTAGGGTTGTCTCCATTTGCCTTAATCGCTCTGGCTAACTTGCGGCCTTTCGAGCCTTCAATGTCGAACGTAGGAATATTGTCGTATCCATTGCCTAAATTCACACCGATGAAGCCGGAACGCTCGGTGTAGCTTTCGTCCAGGATAGCTTCACTCTTACCGTCCACCTTCTTGGCATTGCCGTTGAAAATTACAATTGCCTTGGCATGATGCGCCTTTGCATTCGCAATTTTGTCTACAAAGCCCAGATCACCGCGGGATACCAAAACGATGGAACCGCTGATATCTTCTGCAGGATAATCTTCCTCTGCCCCGAGGTCAGCATACACCACACGGACAGGCTTTGTACCAATGATATTGGTGAAATCATCGTTTGCCAGCTCATATGCCATCATGTGGAACGGAAAATAGGTATCATAAGTAACGGAGGTTACCGAGTTTGCGATTTCCGCCTTGAATTCGCCGGAGTAAGCATCGATAGGACTGGTTACTGAACCTACAGAAATTGCCAGCTGGGAAACCGCCGGGGAACCCATTGAAAAATATCCGGCTTCTCCATTGTTGCCGTTGGCGATAACTGCAGTTACGCCAGACAATACGGCGTTATTAATAGCAATCGAATCCGGGGAGTTCACATCTTTTTCGGAATCAGAACCCAGAGACAGGTTGATCACATCCATGCCATCCTTTACCGCATGCTCGATGCCGTCAATGACTTGGGCGGATGATCCGGAAGAAGTGCTCGGTTTCTCAAGATTGCGTCCCAGTACCTTGTACACATAAAGCTCGGCTCCTGGAGCTACACCCTTTTGGGCAACATCGCCTTTGGCCGCATACTGTCCGATAATCGTACCGGATACATGCGTACCGTGATAGGTGCCGGCATAACCTACGCCGTATTCATCCTGCTCAGGGGTCAGAGGCTCTTCTTCATAAGGATCATTGTCCTGATAGAAGGAGTCATAGCCGCCTTTGTACGCTGCTGCGATGTCCGGATGCTTATAGTCTACACCGGTATCGATAACACCGACTTTCAGTCCGGCACCGTTAAATCCCTTAGCTTCGGCCCAATCCGCATGGATTTGCTTAAGTGGAGCGTTGTCGTTTCTGTAAGTGGTCTCGGTTACTGTCTGATCAGGGAGGGCGTACCAGGTGCTGTTAGGATAAATGGAAGTAACGCCGGAAATCTTAGCCAGCTCCGGAATCTTGTCCGCCGGAACAGTGACTTCGAAACCGTTCAGTATAGTGTCATACTTATAGTTGACGGTCAGGTCAATGCCTTTGGCTTCTGCCTGGTCGAGCACATCAGCCTGTTGGCTCTTCACCGCAGCTTCGGTAGCTGTTTTGGCTAGAGCCGAGATTCCCTGCTTGGCGGCATATTTGCCCACAGCTGCAGGCTGGCCGCTTAATTGGACAATGACACGAACATTACTTGAGGATTTGGTGTTGATCTGTGGAGAAATAAAAGTCTGGTTTGATGGATTCAAAGATGCAAGATGATTGCTTGATGATGGTGTCTGCAAGCTGCTGGCAGCGAATGCCGCTCCAGGAATCATACCGGCTGTCACCCCTAGTGACAATGCCAATACGGACAGCTTACGAGGTAGTTTTGTCCACTCCAAATGTAATCCCCTCCATGTTATGTTGTTGGTTCTGGCCACATCTCTCCTGCATCAGACAGCAGTTCGGATTCTCCTTTTCTATTGATCCATTTTTATTTCCGTCTAATATAGTAGGAAAAATATTAAGAAGATTTTACCACCGGTAAAATGTAAAATCTACATTAAATTTATAAAGCTTTACGAGAGTGCTCTTTTTTTATGAAGTAAAATATGACATATAACTACGGTATAGGACATTTGAGGGGCAGGAAAAGCAAAAAACAACAAGAAAATTGCGACTTAAGTCATATAAGGTGACATAAAATAGTAATGTGAAATATTTGGGAAACTATATCAGATGGTATGGTTTGACAGATTGAAATGTTGGGGTATAGATGTGCCTTCTAAGTTAAAAATTACATTTATTTTACAGTTTAGTGACGGAATGTTATATACTACTTTTGTACCATATTAAGGCGGGAATGTAGCGGGGGACTACTGTTTCAAATCGGCGCTTCAAGACCATGCGCATAATTTTCTTTCCTTGAATGCAAAATAGAAAGACACATTTGTGTATGCATTCCAGAATGAAAGCAGGGGTAGAAATGTCCGAAAAAAGTATACTGGCTTATTTCAAAAGTCCCGAAGAAGCGGAGGCAGTATCCCGTAAGCTCCAGTCACTCCGGGTCATTGATATGTCGATTAACCGTTTCAGCAAATATCCGGGCGATGCTCAATATTCCGGCAATAATCCGCTGACAGGGGATATTCCCAGTCTGGCAACCATGACGCTTAATTCAACACCCGATAGCCGTTCGGCCGGTATTCTGGCGGCTGCGGATACGAGTGCCAGCGGTATGAGCCATGGCGGGGAGGGCGGACCCACGGGACGGGACATTTTGCTGACGGTTGTATTAGATTCGGAGGTTTTTGAACAGGCCTTATCGCTGATTGAAGAGGCTGGCGGTATGATCTGATGCTTGGAGTAAACTTCGTATAATTAATAAAGAGTGGAGGCTGGGACACAAATGGACAGAGAAAACTCAAAAATCTTCTCCAAGACAGACAAGATGAAAATGCTCTATGAAGCAAAAGCGGAGGATGTAGTCTATTCTGCAGCAGATGCGGACGAGGATGATCTCGAGGCACAGGACCGCTCACTGGAAGCCGACAAACGCCAGCTTCATGAAATTATGAAGAAGGAATAGCCTGGACAGACTAATCGTTCCAAAAATTTTTTTCGGGTCATGTAAAAGAATATTATGAAAGCTGCCCCACGACTGTGGGGTATTTTTGTGCTTGAAGCGTCTATAATTGAGCAGAGAGGTTAAGTGGAGGGATGAATATGGATAATATTTTGTTATGGGTTGGACTGGCGCTGGTTGTGGCCCTGCTCACTTTTTTGAACCAGAAACAGGTCTACTCCTCAGGAGTCAAACGGGCGTATCGTGAGCTGCATGAGCTTACAGGCAAGGTCCGCAGCGGGCAGTCGGAGGACGCCGATGTGAACCGGTGGGAGAAGGCGCTTGCGGAAATGAACAAGCATCCGAATGAATTCAATAAGCTGGAAGCGGAAATTGGCATCAGGCGGACTTTTGTCATCTATCTTGAGCAGCATTATCCGCAGGACCCGCGGCTTCCTGAACTCAGGGAAACGGCGTCGTACCAGAAAGACTCTGTCTGGGGCATCAAAATCGGAGACTATGGCCCAAAAAAGTAAAGGAAGCCAAAGAGGACCGGCTGCCCCGAAAGTTCCCCCAAAGTGCATATTGCAGGGCCGCTGAAAAGCGGCCTTTTTATGTTGAAACCCCGCTCTGCACAAAGTGTAAGAGTAAAGATCATAGGGGACAAAAAGTATCCATATGCTTAGATGTAGGCAAATAAAATGTCCGCGAGGAGGGATTGAATTGAGTGAATTTGTGGCCCGGTCGCTAGATGAAATACGCTTTTGGTCCAGGATCATGAAGGAGCATTCACTTTTTTTGGGCTTGGGGTTTAGAGCGGAGGATACGCAGCTGAAGAATGAAGCTAACCAGTTTTACGCTGTTTTTGAGGATATCGAGAGAAGGTCCTATGAATTTCAGGCCGACACTGACCCTCATACCATTCAGGCTTTTAACACGGAGGTTCGTATTGCGGCCACTAATATTTGGGCATTCAAAAGGAAGGTGCTGGGCCTTATCCTGCAATGCAAGCTTCCGGGGCAAACCAACTTCCCTTTGCTGGTTGACCATGTAAGCCGGGAGGCTAATTATTTCAGAAACCGCTTGGAGGAGCTCAACTCAGGAACACTCGAACCGCTGCCGGATGCCATTATTGATGAGAATGTTTTTTTCCTGAAGATCATGGCCGATCATGCCAAATTTATTAGTCATTTGCTTGACCCGTCGGAACGGAAACTGGTGGATCAAGCGCGGGAATTCAGCAATGATTTTGATAAGCTGGTGTTCCAGGCAGTGGATTTGAGCCACATGCGCCCTCAATCCCAGACCGTTCCGCTCCTCAGCCAATTTGTGGATGAAAACCGGGTGTCTGTAAAATCATTGCGTGATTTCAAGAAAACCGCACGCGACTTAATCGAAGAATGCCGGATAAAAAGCATCATCCATCCCTTGTTGGCGGACCATGTATTCCGTGAAGCTGAACGGTTTCTCTTCATCCTCGATATGTTCGACCAATCCTTATCCGGTGCAAAAGTGAACAAACGGGAAATCCTTTATTAGAATAGGAACTCCAGCTGAAAAGCAAAAAAAAACCGCCGGTGATGCACCTGCGGTTTTTAAGGTGAAGACCGGGGGAATCCCGGACCCTATGTTAGGCCCGCGGGACATCCCCCGGCTTTGGTACTTTACACTTGGAGCCTTGGAGCTGTGCTCAATTCGGATAACCAGAAATCAGGGTGATGTACTGCTCTTCAGAGAATACTCTGGCTGTTCCTGTCCCGTCAGCATCCGCTCTGTATTTAATCTTGTAAGTTCCAGCAGCGGGGATGTTCTTGTTTTGAAGCTGGAAGGCAATATCTGACGTCGCCGACGCGTTACCCGTGAATGTGAGTGTGTGCCCGCCATTGCTGATCTGGTCTGCGGTCGGATGAACCCAGCCGCTGATGCTATAGTAATCATTGGTGCTGAAGGTCAGCCCCTCCATAGTTACTTCTATAACCGCATTGGTGAATTTTTCACTGCTGAAAAAATCAAAACGGACCGTAGTTGCTGTGCTTGCGGGTGTAAAATACTTCGTTTTACTGCCAGCCCCGTCAAATCCGTATAAGAGGGAAGGCAGGGTTGGAGCTGTCGATTTTTGCAGTATGATCTCTATGGCATGTTCAGCATCCTTCGCTGATTCGTTCCCGGACGCATCTGTGGCAGTAATCACAAAACGGTAATTGCCTGCAGGAAGGTCACCGATGTTCGCAGCGGCTACAGAACCGTCTTCAACGCTTGTGCCCACAGAAAGGGCAGCCCCTAATTCACCCTCGTCAACCTGACTGTTTTCATTCACGTCACTCCAGCTGTACACCTGCACTGCTGCGTCTTGTTCACTAACTGCGGAAGCGGCACCGGTAATCTGGTCCTGCGTCCCGTTGTAATTATCAACAGCCGTAAACTTGTGCACATCCACTTCAGGAGCGGTTACATCAGGAGCTTCATTTTTGGTCAATGAAAAGCTGAAAGCATGTGCCGCATCTTTGGGAGATTCATTTCCCTCTGAATCAGTAGCGGTAATTACGACAGTATAGTTTCCGGCTGAAAAATCACCGATGTCCGCAGCGGTCACAGAACCGTCAGCAAGGCTGGCACCCAGTGGCTTGGCTGTGTAAAGCTCATCCGCGTCAACCAAACCATTTTCGTTAAAGTCATTCCATGGATAGGCTTGGACCACAGCTCCTTCTTCACTCACGGCAGCTTCAGCTCCATACAGCTGATCCAAGGTTCCGTTGTAGTTGTCAACGGCCGCGAATTTTGCTGCATCGACATCAGGCGCTGTTGTATCCGGCGTCGGCTCCGGTGTAGGAGTAGGTGTCGGTTCCGGCGTAGGAACAGGTGTCGGTTCCGGTGTAGGAGCGGCTGTCGGTTCCGGTGTAGGAGCAGCTGTCGGCTCCGGCGTAGGAACAGGTGTCGGTTCCGGTGTAGGAGCGGCTGTCGGTTCCGGTGTAGGAGCAGCTGTCGGCTCCGGCGTAGGAACAGGTGTCGGCTCCGGCGAAGGAGTAGCCGTTGGCTCCGGCGAAGGAGTAGCGGTCTGCTCCGGATAATAAACAGACGTGTACACTGTCAAAGGAGTGGCGGTCGGCTGCGGTGACGCTGTAACGGCTGGTGTCGCAGTCACAGTAGGCGTAGCTTGGGAAGCAGGAGCTGCGGCAGCCTCTTTGACCTTAATGAACTTGGAGGCAACCAAGGCTACACTTTGGCGGTCCGCATTCGCGGCCGGGTTAAATAAGTTGCCGCCCTCACCCTGGATGAGGCCATATTCTAGCGCGGCTGCAATTGAGGGCTTGGCATAATCTGCGATTTTTGCGCTGTCGGCAAAAGGCAGGGAGGAGCTTTTGCCGGAAGCTTCAATACCCAAAGCCCTAACAAAAATTACGATCATATCTTGTCTGGACAGTGGGCTGCCGGCGGCGAACCGGCCCTTTCCCAAACCATTAATCCATCCGGCCTGATAGACTGCCTCTACAGCATTAAAGGCATAGCTGCCCTTAGGCACATCGCTGAATGTGGGAACAGAAGGTACTGTTGTGGTATCGAGGTTTAGCGCTTTTGCCAGAATAATTGCAAAATCCTGCCGTTTAAGCTGGCCTGCAGGATCAAACCTGTTGTCCCCTATTCCGCTGATGATACCTTTATCGAGCAGCTCCAATATGGCTTCCTTTGCATAGGAGTTGTTAATATCAGAGAACAGGGCTGCGGCATTCGCCTTTGGCGAGGCCAGAGGGGCAGCCAAAAGCGTGATGGCCAGCAAAGAACTAACGATTTGTTGTTTGTTCAAAAAACTTCCTCCTCAGTAGTGGAAAATTAAAAATGTAAGTTTAATCACTTTATCAGATGGCTCTAAACAAACTCTAAACAAATTTCGACAATGTAAGACAAAAGTACCGTCTAATCGCGCCATTCAGGATCTTGCTGGCCATATCATCTTGGCATTGGACTTTCTTAATACATACATCCATGATTTTGGTTCGAGAATATTCGTCACTTTTGTAATCCAATCGGTCGAATTTACCGTTAATATGGAATATAACCTGCTGATGATAACAGGCGAACCGCAGCTATTTTAAAATTGAGTTTACGGGGAGAAATCACAGATGGACAATGTATTAGCCCAGGAAGTTACAGATGCCCTCGTTGTTAAAGCCTTGGAGAAAAATCTCGCCCTGATCCGCTTCACGCTTGACCGCAGAGTGGCTTATGTCAATGAGGTGTTCGCCAGTACCATGAAATACAGGTCGGAGGATATGTATGGAATGCTGCACCGGGAATTATGCTTCCCTGCTTTTGTGGAGAGTCCGGACTATGAAAACTTCTGGCAGGATCTGCTTGACGGCAAAAGCTTTCAGGATAAAATTGAACGGATGGACTCGGAGGGCGGTTCGGTTTGGCTGGAAGCTACTTATATGCCTATTTTTGATGAGGCGGACAAGCAGATCATTGGTGTGACGAAGGTCGCTACCAATATTACCAATAGACAAACCAATATGAGCAATCTGGTGGAACGGATGCAGCAGATGGCCGACAGTCTGAATCAGCGCGCGGAGCAAGGCATTAACCGGAGCCGGGAGCTGCTGCTGAGCATCGACAAAATTGCCGGGGTCTCCAGTGAGAACACCCTGACGCTGGCCAATCTGCAGGCGAAAGCCGGCGATATTCAGGGCGTGGTGCAAACGATCCGCGATATTGCCTCACAGACCCATCTGCTGGCTCTCAATGCTGCGATTGAAGCGGCTCACGCCGGAGAATTCGGCCGGGGGTTTGATGTGGTGGCCAAGGAAGTCCGAAAGCTGTCGGCTATGGTGCAGGATTCCATCAGCGAGGTACGGGAGAGCGTCAAGGGGATCACCGAGGAGATTGGCAGAATGTCTACAGGAATGGACCAGGTCCAGGATACAGTGGAAGAAAGCCAGCGGCAGATTGAAGTCGCCCTGCAGGAGTTTACCGGGATCTCGACCTCTGCTCAGGAGCTGGACAACCAGGCGCGTGAAGTGTTGAGCATCATCTGATGTTCCACAATGTACTTAAATAACGGCTTTGAATACTACATATGCAGCGTGGGCCCTTTAACTGAAGGGAGGCCATGCTGCTTTTTTTAAATCTGTTTGGCAAGAAATGAACCTTTTTCCATGCTTGTTTGTTGAATACATAGGCAGATAAGACAGGAAAGGAGAGCGTATAAATTGGAGAGCAACCGGGAATTGTTCGAAACCTACAATAAGGATGTATACCGGACCTGCTATTACATGGTGCACGATGCGGCGGATGCCGAGGATTTGTGCCAGGAAATTTTCATTACGGTTTTTCGCAGCAACTGGCAGAGTGTCGAATATCTCAAGTCCTGGATGATGAAGATCACGGTGAATACCTGTCTGAATCATTTGAAGCGGCGGCGGAGCCTGCAGCAGAAGGTAGCGGCGAATCTTCATTTTTTTCAAGGGAAAAGTGCGGTGGACACGGTGGAAGGACTGGTTGAGCAAAAGGAAACCTCGCAGGAATGGGCGATTCATCTGTCAAGGCTCCCTGTGAAGATCCGGGCGGTGCTGACCTTAAGATATCTGCACGACTTCAGTCTGAATGAAGTGTCTGATGCCCTGTCCATTCCGCTCGGAACGACCAAATCAAGGCTGCATAAAGGTCTGAAGCTGATGAAGAATGTGCTGCTGGAAACTGGAATCCCGGAACAGGAATGGAAAGGAGAACACTATGAACAAGCTGGGGCATGCACTCAAGCATCGATTAAATGAAGACAAGGCTGTCAAATATCCCGATTTCGAGGACATGTGGACACGGATAGAACAAGCAGGGTGCAACTCTTCCGGGCTCCGGGGCAGCAGCGCACCTGCGGGCTCCCGCCGGACGAGGAACTGGAGTAAAATTGCTGCAGTAGCTTCGCTTAGTGTGTTAGTGGCTGCGGTTCCTGTATATGCGGCGGTTCATTATAACTGGGGCAATCTTCTAAGCAGCAACGAGGGAATTCAGACGGCATTGGACCAGAACCTTGGCCAGCAGCTGGGTCAATCCATCACCAGGGACGGGGTGACGCTTACTCTCCGTACAGCGATCGTGGATGAGAACCGCACGGTTATTCTCTACAGTCTGGATGTCGGAGCACATACGGACACTGATTTTTGGAGTGTAAAGGGGATGACTTTACAGGGGGCGAAGGAGCGTTCTAAGGAAGGGGAGTATAATTACGAGCAGTGGGATGAGGAGAATAAACGGTACAACGGCTATTTTGAGAGTGATTGGGTACCCGGGCAGGACACAGAGCAGGTAACCTTGGCTGCAGATGCAGTGAAGGCCGTAAGCGTGCAGGATCTGGAGCTTCCGCTGGACGTTGAATCCATGAAGATGCAGAGCTTTCCGGTAGGCAGAGAGGGGATGCAAAAGATAGAAATCCAGCCCTTCGCCCAAAGCAAAGATAAGCTGCTGCTCTCTTCAGCCGTCACTTTCGACGATCCTGTGAACAAGGAAGGGATATTCCCGCAGCTTGTTGCCTACAACGGCACAACCAGGGTAACAGGGCTGTCGGGCGGCACCTTCGGCGAACCGGGAGACCATGGGGAATACAAGATGAAGCAGTATTTTAAGACAGGCGATATCACGGCAGGACAGACCACCTTCAAGCTGGAGTACACTAAGCAGGAGCGGAACATTGCCGGACCCTGGTCTTTTGAGCTGAAATTAAGCAAAAAGCAGATGGAGAGCGGAACGCATATCCAGGCACTGCAGCTCCCGCTGGAGACGGGCGATACCGATAACACCATTGAGAAATTGTCGGTAACTCCCACGCAAGTCCGTCTCTCCATTAGAACTGAGGGCAAAAGCTTCAGACGGCAGCTGCCGTATAAAAAATATTCTTTAGAGGTAAGCGGCAAGACCCTTGAGGGAAGATACTTTGGGTATTCCAAGGAGGACTCCGGGCTGCTTAATCTTCGTTTTGAGCGTCCTGCAGGACTGGTGATTGATAAGAGCACACCGATTACTTTTGTCGGAAAATATAAAGTCACGATTCATACCGAAGATAAAGCTCCGACACTTTTAACGAATATCTCCACGGAGAAGCAGACCCTGATCCGCGAGGTTGGCGGTTATCCTGTGAATTGGACGTATTACATGCAGGGAAAAGATCTGTACGTCGAAACAGGCAGTGAGGACCCTCATTTCGGGGGGATCAACCAGACTCATTTAGGCGAGAATTATAAAAATCTGCCGGGCAAACCCGTAACCTCCAATTTCAGCGGGGACGGGAATAATAAAGCCATTGATGTCTATAAAGATTTCACCGGCACAGAAGCTTCTATATATATGTACTTTTACACGACTGACGATCCCGACAAAGAGACAAGGGTACAGCTGCAGCCTTGAATCCGCATTAAATATTAGGGGTAAAACGATTGTCAGCAGGTTAGAGGTGTCCAGAACCCTTGGCGGGTACGGACGCCTCTTTATTTTGCCACGAATCCCTGCTGCATACGTATGTAAGGGAGGCTTTTAAACTGGAAAATGGTATGATTAATTTGATTCTGAGGCATATAGCTGAAAAAGGAGAGAGCCTAACTTTGCAGATCACACGCTGTGCCTGGGTCAATGAAGACCCGCTGTATATTGCTTATCATGATGAGGAATGGGGCAAACCCCTGTACGACGACCGGAAGCTGTTCGAGCTGCTGATGCTGGAGGGCATGCAGGCCGGGCTGAGCTGGTATACGGTATTGAAAAAACGGGAGCACTTCCGTGAAGCATTCGACGGATTTGATCCGGAGAAGATTGTGCTGTATGACGAAGCGAAAATCGAAGCCTTAATGCAGGACACGGGAATTATCCGCAACCGGCTGAAGATTCAAGCGGTCATTCACAATGCTGCAGTATTTCAAGAGATTAGCCGGGAAGCGGGCGGTTTTGCCAAATATCTCTGGAGTTTTACGGGCGGAAAACCGGTGATTAACGAATGGGCAACACGGTCAGAGGTTCCGGCTACCAGTCCGCAATCCGACCAGATGAACAAGGCGCTGAAGAAAAAAGGGATGAAGTTTGTCGGCTCAACCATTTGCTATGCGTTTATGCAGGCCTCCGGCATGGTGGATGACCATACGACAGATTGTTTTTGCCACAGCAGCAAGCGGGGTTCGGACATCTGAAGGGCAGTTTTGGCGCTACCCGGGGAAGAAATGGTATACTGGTAAATGTTCAATGGTTACAAAACTTTTAGGAGGACCCACACACATGTTATGGCACGAACTGACGGTACATACAACAGAAGAAGCGCAGGAGATGATATCCAATCTGCTGTATGAAGCCGGAGCAGGCGGTGTTTCCATTGAGGAATCGGGGACGCTGAACAAAGCACGGGACACCCGTTACGGTGAATTATACGACGAACCGCTCAATGATATCCCTGAAGGGGAAGCTGTGATTAAAGGCTATTATGCCGAGTCTGTCTCCATGGACGATATTATAGAAGAACTTGCTCCGAGAGTTGCAGAGCTGCGCGGGTTCGGGATTGATCCCGGCAAGGCGCTGATTTCCTGGAAAACGGTGGATGAGGATGATTGGGCACATGCCTGGAAGCAGTACTTCAAGCCACTGCGTGTATCGGACAGGCTGACGATTAAGCCGACCTGGGAAGAATACACCCCCGCAGACGCCGCTGAAAAGATTATTGAACTTGATCCCGGCATGGCTTTCGGAACAGGAACACATCCAACCACGGCTTTGTGCCTGCGCGCACTGGAAAAACATATCAAGGGCGGCGAAGAAGTAATCGATGTGGGCACGGGCTCCGGCATTCTTGCCGTAGGTGCAGTTCTGCTGGGTGCCAAGTCGGTGCTGGCTCTGGATCTGGACCCGGTGGCAGTGAACAGTGCCCGCGAGAATGTGGCGCTGAACCGGCTGCAGGATAAGATTGCCGTTAAGGAAAGCGATCTTCTGTCGCTGCTGGGCGGCGGCGAACGGGCGCTGGATACGGCGGCCGGAGAGATGTGGCCTTCGGCAAGGCCGGGTCATCCGGTGGAAGACGGGGTGGATTCACCCGATTTGGCGGGCCAAGCGGAACTTGGTGTTGTCCTCCCGGTGAAGATTGTGGTCGCCAATATTTTGGCGGAGATTATTGTCCTGTTCACGGATGATGTTTACCGTGCCCTGCAGCCGGGCGGAATCTATATCACCTCCGGCATTTATAAGGATAAGGAAGAATTAGTGGAGAAAGCGCTGATGTCTTCCGGTTTTGAGATTATGGAAGTATCCCGTGAAGAAGATTGGGTGGCGTTTACAGCCGGAAAGAGGTAAAGATGGATTTTTTGGAAAGTATTATACGTATACCGCTAGAGCAACTGCCTTTCTTTCTGATAACGCTGGTCATCGCCTTTACAGTGCATGAATTCAGCCATGCTTATTTTGCCAATAAGTTTGGCGATCCGACAGCGCGGCTGCTTGGCCGGATGACGCTTAACCCTGCAGTTCACTTTGACCTGTTCGGCATCATCCTGCTGCTCATTGCCGGCTTCGGCTGGGCCCGTCCGGTTCCCGTGAACCGTGACAACTTCAGACGTCCCCGTCTTATGGGCGTAATTGTATCGGCAGCCGGCCCCATCAGCAATCTGCTGCTGGGTATCTTGGGTGCATTTATTTACGCTGTGCTGCTGGGAACGGGAGTAATGGAATCCATTACAAATGAACAGCTGATCCGGGCGATTGTCTGGTTTTTTGGAATATTTATTCAATTCAATTTTTTTCTCTTTTTGTTTAACCTGATTCCGCTGCCGCCGCTGGACGGCTACCGTATTCTGGAGGATGTGGCTCCCCATTCGATTCGTGGAAGAATGCAGCAGTACGAGCAGTGGTTGTCCTTTGTTTTTCTGCTGATTATCTTTATTCCAGGGTTGCGTGAGTATACCATCACCCCGATGAATAATTGGGCCACTCAGACGGGAAATGATTTCCTCCAGCTGTTCCTGAAAATGTTCGGAATCTGAAGCCTGTAACTGGGACTGTTCACAGCCAGGCAAACGTTGTATGATGTAACGTGGTATTTTTAGCGGGTATTGATGTATGCAGAGCGGCGGCAGGGAACCTGGGAAGCAGGAGCGCTGCCGCTTTAATGCTGAATAAGGGACAGGATGATGAGAATATGCAGCGTTATTTTGTAACACCGGAGCAGTTTCAGCCGGACACGGTAGTGATTAGCGGAGAGGATGCCCGTCATATCGCCAAGGTCATGCGCGGTAAGGCCGGGGACAAGCTGATTGTCAGCGACGGAGTCTCCCGGGAGGCGCTGGTGGAGATTGCCGGGATTGAACCCGGTGAAGTGACCGCCAATATTGTGGAGCTGCTGGATATGACGCATGAGCCGCGGATCAAGATCACGGTGGCCCAGAGTCTGCCTAAGGGGGACAAGCTGGAGACGGTGATTCAAAAATGTACCGAAATCGGCGCTGTAGCCTTCGTTCCTTTTCTCTCCGAGCGCACGATTGTGCAGTATGATGAGCGCAAGGAGAGCAAACGGCTCGAGCGCTGGCGCAAAATCTGCAAAGAGGCCGCTGAACAGGCACACCGGAACATCGTTCCGGAGGTGCATTCGCCGCTTAGCTGGAAGCTGCTGCTGAAGAGCTTCAGCGGATATGACGCTGTGTATTTCTGTTATGAAAAAGAAGAAGGCCTGCAGCTCCGCAGCGCGGCTGCTCCCTGGCTGTCTGCCCTGCCGCCGCAGTCACCGGGCAGGGTTTTGGTAATTGTCGGTCCTGAGGGCGGCTTCAGTCCGGAGGAATGCCTTGCGGCTGAAGAAGCCGGAGCCGTGTCCGTCGGGCTTGGGAGGCGCATTCTGCGCTGCGAGACGGCAGGCATGGTCGCCGCAGCCTGTATTTTATATGAATCCGGAGAAATGGGGGAGCTTGAACAATGCCATCCGTAGCATTTTATACTTTAGGTTGTAAAGTGAATTTCTATGACACTGAAGCCATCTGGCAGCTTTTCAAAAATGAAGGTTACGAGCAGGTTGATTTCGAAGGGCCCGCCGATGTCTATTTGATCAACACCTGTACGGTAACCAATACAGGCGATAAAAAAAGCCGCCAAATGATCCGCCGCGCCGTGCGCCGCAATCCGGAGGCGATTGTGGCCGTAACGGGCTGCTATGCGCAGACCTCGCCCGGTGAGATTCTTGATATTCCGGGTGTTGACCTCGTGATCGGGAACCAGGACCGCGAGCACATCATGACCCATGTGAAGAATATCCGGGAATCCCGCCAGCCGGTGAACGCTGTCCGCAACATTATGAAGACACGGGAATTTGAGGAGCTGGATGTGCCGGGCTTTGCCGACCGCACGCGGGCTTTTATGAAAATCCAGGATGGCTGCAACAACTTCTGCACCTTCTGCATCATTCCCTGGTCGCGCGGACTGTCGCGCAGCCGTGATCCGAAGTCGATTGTGGCCCAGGCGCATCAGCTGGTGGAAGCCGGATACAAGGAATTCGTCCTGACCGGAATTCATACCGGAGGTTACGGGGATGATCTGGAGAACTACCGGCTTGCCGATCTGCTGTGGGAGCTGGATCAGGTGGACGGACTGGAGCGGGTGCGCATCAGCTCGATCGAAGCCAGCCAGATTGACGGGAAGCTGCTTGACGTGCTGAACCGCAGCTCCAAAATGTGCCGCCATCTGCATATTCCGCTGCAGGCCGGACATAACGAGGTGCTGAAGGCGATGCGCCGCAAATATACGACAGAAGAGTATTACGCCAAAATGGAGCTGATCCGGCAGGCGATGCCGGATGTAGGCATCACCACCGATGTTATTGTCGGCTTCCCGGGTGAAACCGAGGAAATGTTCCGTGCCGGCTACGATTTCATGAAGGCGGTCAATTACTCGGAGATGCATGTATTCCCGTATTCCAAGCGTACAGGGACTCCGGCAGCACGGATGCTGAATCAAGTGGATGAGGACATCAAGAACGCCCGCGTTCAGCAGCTGATTGATATCTCCGAGGAAATGCAGCTGGCATATGCCCGCAAGTTTGTCGGCAAGACGGTATCCGTCATTGCCGAGAGATCGGCCAAGAATGCTCCCGGACGCAGCACACAGCATGGCTTCAGCGACAATTATCTGCAGGTATTCTTCAGCGGCGATGACTCGCTTCAGGGGGAGCTCTGCCAGGTGAGAATTACCGAAGCAGGAGTGAACGAATGCCGTGGTGAGCTGGTCAGCGTGAACCGGAGCGGGCTCCGCCAGATTGTACAGTAGGACTGTTTTGGGATACTGACAGAAAGTGAACGTTGAACCGGCTTCGTCTAACGTATAGAACGTGGACTCAAGAATGCTGTGTCTGAAAAGACTGAAGGCTTTGGGAGAGCGTGTGTTTCCAGACGCCATCTTTGCCTTTCCTCTCTTTTCAACTTTTTCTGCCAGCCTCCCCCTTCTTGCTCCTGTATTCTCAGGTTCATGATATTAGATGGAATTTGTACAACTAATTCTGCCGGAAGCGCTGCCGGTGAGGATGTTAGTGGGAAATAGTATACTTATTTCGGTTGGAATGAGGGCTTATGAGCGGATTGGGTCAGATTAAGTTTACTTTTTCCAATTAAAGTGCGCTTGAGCGCCGAATCGGAAGAAATAAGGATACTTTTTCCACTCCGCAGCGTGTTTAACGAAACGCCCCACATTGTGGGGCTATTTTGTTACCGGGGTAATATATTCAAGAGGAGCATATGCTTACGAAGCAAGTTTTGCCTGAAGTAAATTCAATGAAGTAGCACAGGCAAAACTTTTAGGAGGATGAATATGGCATACAAGCAGATTTCAGCGGGCGGAGTGGTCTACCGGCAGGGGGCGGACGGTCTGGAGGTTCAGCTCATTGTGGACCGGTACGGCAAAATTTCGCTGCCCAAAGGCAAGATGGAGCAGGGAGAAACTGTGGAGGAGACTGCATTGCGCGAAATCCGCGAAGAGACAGGGACAGTCGGGGCGATCAAAGCGCCGATTGATGTGATTAAATATACGTTTCAGCATCCGGTTCACGGCTTAGTCAACAAGGAGGTTCATTACTTTCTGGTGGAGTCTGTAGGCGGTGAGACTAAGGCACAGACCGAGGAGATCAACGCTGTGGAGTGGCATGATCCGGCGGCTGCCTGGATACGGGGAACAGGCCATTCGTACTCGAATAATATCCAGGTTCTGCGAAAAGCTTTATCACTGCTGGGAGTGAAGCCGTCTAGTTAGAAAGTCCCGAATTTGGCCGCTACAGAAAATAATCTGAGAATAGGGTAAACACTCAGGCCGTAATTGTCGATATAGTGGAAGAGTGTGGAAAATGAGCACCGACAATTTTAATGCCTAAGGAGAGAAACAATGACTGTGTACAGGAAAATGACGAAAATGATCCTCATTATGATATTGCTGACTTTTGCAGTTTTTCCGGTAAACGTCTTTGCAGCTACTGGCGACCTCAACTCCATTGAATTCGACAGCTCCGCAAAAGTAGAGCTTACCGTTGGACAGACACCCAAGCAGCTTAAGGTCTATGCCAGCCTGGAGGGATCTTCTTCCAAAAGGGATATCACGGCTGCAGCCATCTGGACTTCTTCCAATACGAATGTTGTCAAAGTGGCCAACGGATTGCTAACACCGGTAAACACCGGTACTGCGATGATTACAGCAACGTACAATAATGCCATCGCTACGCTTGAGGTATCCGTAACCCATCCCTTCAAGGAATTAACCTTGGAGCGCAGCTCCGACGGCAACTATAAACTCGGCGACAGTGAAGAGACACTGCGGGTCAAAGCCAAAGTCGTTGGCGGAGAATCAGCCACTTCTGTAAAAGATGTGTCAGCCGATGCGGACTGGACCAGCTCCAATCCGAATGTACTTACGATTGAGGACGGCAAAATCACCCTTGTGGGTGAAGGGAAGTCAACGGTTACAGCCAAATACAAAGGGATGACCGCCACTTTCAAAGCCGTGGTGCAGCTCCCGTATTCAGCCATTGTGCTGAAGGATAAAGCGAAAGACACAGCCGTCAAGGAAATGGAACTGCTGGTCGGTGACTCACCTGTGCAATTGTCCGCAGTGACCAAAGCAACCGAAAGCAGCCCGGAAAAGGATATTGCTGCGGATGCGCAATGGACAACCTCGAATGAGAGCATTGCCAAGGTGGAAGCCGGTAAGGTTACAATAGTAGGAACAGGCAAGGCTGTTATTACAGCGAGCTATCTCGGGGTTTCCAAATCAGTAGATATCTATGTGCGTACGCCATATGAAGCGTTGCTGCTGACTCCCGAGGGTGATCAGACTCTTTTTCTTGGAGAAAGCCTTAAGGTTAAGTCTTTCGTCCGGGATGCCGTGAATTCGTCCCAAAATCAATCTGCACGTACGGTCTGGAGCTCTGACAATCAGCTGGCAGCGACAGTGACAGCCGATTCTGTGGCTTCAGAAGATGCCGCAGCTACCGTCACGGCCAAAGCAGTTGGGACTACAGTAATCAAAGGGGAGTATCTCGGTGTCAGCAAGTCATTCAAGCTTACTGTATTGCCGAGCCTTACTGAATTAACTGCAGATAAAACCGAGCAGGAGCTCTTTACGGCGGACTCCGAGAGTCTGCCAAAAGTAAGCGGAACAAAGTATGACGGAACCAAGCTTGAGATCAGTGATCAAATCGAGTGGACCTCCGCCGATGAAGCGATCGCTCAGATCAAGGACGGCAAGGTTGTCGGCGGCAAGGCAGGCACGGTTACCCTTACCGGCAAGATCAAGAATAGCACTGTTGCAGCATCTCCTTCGGCCATCCGCAGTAAAAGTGTGGAACTGAAAGTGACAGTTCTCAATAAAGTGCTTGTGCTGATCGGGCCTGAAGATCCGCAGAGTCTGGTCATTGGCGAAGAGAAGCCGCTGCCTGAGGTTAAGGCGGTGCTGGAGAACGGGGATGAGCTGGATGTCACCCCGGCGATTAAATGGGAGTTCAGCGGCAGCAATGCGGTGGTCAAACAGACTGCCGCCGGCAAAACAATGAAGGCATTGTCCAAAGGCTCGGCGACTCTGAAGGGTACCTATTCCAACAAGACCATCAGCATTCCGGTAACTATTGAGCAGAAGGTTGTGAAGCTGCTGGTAGAGCCAAGCGTGCTTGAAATGAACATTAAAGCCTCCAAATCGATCAAAGTGACAGGAACCTTATCGAACGGCAAAACGGCGAATTTCTCCGGCGCTATGAACTGGGAGTCCTCTAATACAGCAGTGGCTACAGTTAGAGGAACTTCGGTAAAAGCGGTTGGCGAAGGTACAGCAACACTGACAGGGTCCTACCAGGGAATTACGGCAACGGTGAAGATTACAGTTGTGCCTAGGCTGACTAAGCTTACAGTCAGCGAAACCAGACTGAAGCTGGCACCGGGCGCTTCACAAGGAGTAGTGGTAACTGCTCTGTATGATACCGGCAAGACAGCCACGGTCACAGGAAGTGCGGTATGGACAAGCTCCAAGCCTTCCGTAGCCAAGATCAGCGCTTCCGGAATCATCACTGCCGTTGGTAAAGGCACAACCTCAATCAAGGGCAAATTCAATAACAAAACGGTAACGGTATCTGTTAGCGTCAAATAATTGGATTCTCCGTTCAATCGGTGAATCTGCCATAAGAGATTTTATAAACCCGCATACCCGCCTTTAAGGGGGGGCGGGTTTTTTCGTTATTTGCGTGCCCAGAAGTACGCATTATCTAGTTGGTGAAAGTCCAACCAAGGGAGGGGCCAAGCCACCTTGGTAGCTAGGATGCTTGCACATGGCGAAATCTGTGTGTAAAAGCGCATCGACAAAAGTACCGGTCAGAGACCGGGCGAGCAACAATCCAGGCCGCAACATCAAGTGAATCCTGCCGCGTCGTCAAAAAGGCCTTGCAAGAGGGAGAAGGGGAAGCCGAGTCTCGAGATAATAGACGAAGGCCATGGAAGCTGCGTAGAACTTGGAACAACAGCGAAGAATCCTCCGGCGTATAGGGAACGGCATGGATTGAAAGATAATGCAGTGAACTGGGGAGACCCTCCCCCACACGGAAATTTTTTTTTTTTTTTAGAAAGCCGTAAAAAGACGCTCTATAAGTCCAGAAGATGAAGTGAATCGTCTGTGGGAAGGGAGTCCGAGGGGCTCATAGTACCAAAGAACCTAAGGACAACATAACCTTAGGGAGGGAAGGAGCCCTGCTTTGTTTATGCTTTTTGGAGGAGGTACGAGTGAGTGAATGCCAATCGGCTAATGACACCTAAGGAAAAAGTTCAAGAACTCCAAGAAAAGCTAGGTCATGCGGCCAAGGAGAACAAGAAGC
>NZ_FNGM01000014.1:0-97242 GCF_900102965.1 Paenibacillus jilunlii
CAGGCCGGCTGGCTCCGAAACAACGGCAGAAACGCCGTTGTTTTGGAGCCGTCGCAAGTCCGATGGCTCTATGATTGCAGCGCACGGAATCATGCAGGAGCATGGGTCACGGTGCAACAGCCTCCACTTCGATTTCAATGAGCAGATCGGGGTCGATCAGCGCTTTTACCTCGACCATTGTTGCAACCGGCTGGATCTCCTTGAAAAACTCCCCATGGGCCTTTCCGAATTCCTCCCATTTGGAAATGTCCGTAACGAACATTCTGGTTCTGATAACATTGTCCAGGCCGGCGCCCAGCTCCCCAAGTGCCTTTTCGATCATTTGCAAGATAAACCGGGTTTGCTCATAAGGACTGCCTTTGCCAAAAACTTTCCCGTCTTTCATCGCTGTCGTTCCTGCCACCTCAATTCGGCCGCCAACGCGGATGGCACGGCAGTATCCTACGGTTGACTCCCAGGGTGAGCCTGTAAACACTTGTTTCCGCTCCATAGAACCCTCTCCGTCCTTAAAGATTGTTCCTGAATCCTACAGCTTGCTATTTCAGCAGCTTTCGCGCCAGCTTGACTTTATTGCCGTATGGCGGATAGACAATGCCGAGATCGATTCGGGTGCTCCGCTTCACGATGCTTTTCCGGTGCGAAAAAACATCAAAGCTGTGCTTGCCGTGATACCCGCCAATCCCGGAGCCGCCGACACCGCCGAAGGGCAGGTGGGTGCTGGCGACATGGGTGATGGTATCATTCACGCAGCCGCCGCCGAACGAAACACGCCCAAGCACCTCCTGCTCCACCTGCTTATCCTCTGTGAACAAGTAGAGGGCCAGCGGTTTAGGGCGCTCATTCACCGATTGAATGGCCTCTTCCAGGACGCTGTATTCCATAATGGGCAGGACAGGTCCAAAGATCTCTTCCGCCATGGAAGCGTCGCTCCAGGCAGCCGGGTGGATCAGGGTAGGCTCAATGTACAGATCCTCCGGCAAAACCCTGCCGCCCAGAACAATCTTGCCCTGGTCCTTCTCCAGCATTCCGCGAAGCCGCTGCAGCTGCCGTTCATTGACGATCCGGCCATAATCCGGGCTGCGCTGAATATCGCTGCCATAAAAAACCGCAATATAATGCTTGATCCGGCCGATCAGCTCTGCTGCAACTTCGCTGTGGACCAGCAAATAATCCGGGGCAATGCAGGTCTGCCCGGCGTTGATCAGCTTGCCCCAGACGATCCGTTTGGCCGCAGCCTCCAGATCGGCCGTCTTATCGACGATGACCGGACTTTTACCGCCGAGCTCCAGTGTGACCGGGACCAGATTTTTGGCGGCGGCTTCCATTACAATTTTGCCGACAGGGACACTTCCCGTAAAAAAAATGTAGTCGAACCTGGCATGGATCAGCAGGCTGGTCATCTCTTTCTCGCCTTGAACCACACGGATATACGCCGGTTCAAAGGTCTCCCGAATCATGTCCTCTATGACTCCCGAGACGGCGGGGGTGCTCTCCGAAGGCTTCAGAACGGCACAATTCCCGGCGGCTATGGCACCGATCAGCGGTTCAATCAGCAGTTGGAACGGATAATTGAAAGGCCCGATAACCAGTACGGTTCCGTAGGGCTCGCTGAGAATCAGGCTTTTGGCCGGGAACATATGCAGCGGTGACTTCACCTTGACGGGCTTCGCCCAGCGTTTCAGGTGCTTCATCATGTACCCGATGCTGTCGAGCGTGAAGCCGATCTCTGTAGCATAGGCTTCGAACTCGCTTTTGTGCAGGTCCTTATTCAGAGCGGTAATAATCCGTGTTTCGTAGCGCTTGATGGTATTCTTCAGCTTCTGCAGCTGCTCCAGCCGGAAGGCAACAGCCCTTGTAACTCCGGTGTGGAAAAATTCACGGGTTTCCCCCAGCATTTGTTCTACGTTCTGTGATGCTGCTTCGAGCATTCTCGACCCTTCCTCCATAATCCGTCATCTGTTTATGCGTAACGCTTCAGCTCTTGCCCCCGGAATCAGCTTCGACACTGTGAATGTAATCCTTCATCTGATCCACGTCCAGCAGGGTGATGTCCCTCCCCTTGAAAAGAATCCAGCCCTGGTCGCGCAGATTCCCCATTTCACGGGAAAGCGAAGGCCGTGCCGTATTTAAATGCTCTGCCCATTCCTTTCTGCTGAAAGGAAGCCGGACAGTCGCGGAGGATTGCAGCTCCGCCTGCTCCAGCAGAAAATCGACAATCCGCCGCCGCAGCGGTCCGGCTGAGAGTATCTCAATCTTCCGGTTGACCAGCACCAGCCGCTCGGACAGATTCTCAATGAAGCGGGTCAGCAAGTCTGTATCTGCCGTAAACATCCGCAGCAGCTCCTGCTTGCTAATGAACATGACGGTGCAGGGCTCAGAGGCGGTAACTGTGGCGGGAACACTGTTATTTCTGCGGAACAGCACGGCTTCGCCAATGGTCTGGCCTTGATTCAGATGGGCAATGGTTACACCGCTGCCCGTGGGATGGTTCTTCTGTACTTCCACCCGTCCCGAGAGCACGATACCGAGGCGGTCGGCCTTGTCGCCTTCAGCGAGGATGACTGTTTTTCTCGGATACTCGCTGACAGTGTAGATCATCTTGTGCAGCAGAGATTCAATCTCTTCCACAGACCGTCCCCGAAACAGCAGACAGGCCTGCAGCACGGCAGGGTCAGGTTTCATAGATTTCCTCCAGAATCGTAAGTGTTCGGTAACATCCGTTACCGATTGTTCGACGAAAGTCTACTACAATTACTGGTAACTGTAAAGGCGGGACGAAGAGTGTCCTGTCCAGTATCCAAGAACCTATAAGGAGTGAACGGGAAATGAGCGAAATGTTCTGTTTTCAATGTCAGGAGGCGGCGAAGGGATCAGGCTGCACCATCCAGGGAGTCTGCGGTAAAACCAGCGAGGTGGCGAATCTCCAGGATCTGCTGCTGTATACGCTGAAAGGCATTTCAATCTTTGCACAGCGGGGCCGCGAGCTAGGCATCACTGATCAGGCCACGGAGAAATTTATAACCGGGAGCATGTTCGCGACCATCACCAATGCTAACTTCACCCCGGAGCATTTCACAGCACGCATCAGGGAAGGACTTGCACTGCGTGACCAGTGGAGAAACTGGCTGAACTCAGCAGGGGCAGAGGCTGCCCTTTCAGATCATGACGCAGCCCTCTGGATTGCCGGTACCGACGAAGAGCTGCTGCTGAAGGCACAAGAAGTAGGTGTGCTTGCCACAGAACATGAGGATATCCGTTCGCTGCGCGAGCTGCTGACCTATGGACTCAAAGGGATGGCGGCTTATATGGAGCATGCGGCGGTGCTGGGTTATTATGAGCCTGGGGCTCAGGCTTTTATGGAAAAAGGCTTGGCGGCAGTGCTGGATGACACCCTTAGCGGCGACGAGCTGACTGCACTGGTACTGGAATGCGGGAAATTTGGAGTAGAGGTCATGGCGCTGCTGGACCGGGCGAATACGTCAACTTACGGCAACCCCGAAATCACCAAAGTGAACATCGGTGTGGGAACCCGTCCGGGGATTCTGATCAGCGGGCATGACCTGAAGGATATGGAGTCGCTGCTCAAGCAGACGGAAGGAACCGGAGTGGATGTGTATACACACAGCGAGATGCTGCCGGCCCACTATTATCCTGCATTCAAAAAATACAGCCATTTCGTAGGCAATTACGGCAACGCCTGGTGGAAGCAAAATGAGGAATTTGCGAGCTTTAACGGTCCGATTCTGATGACTACGAACTGTATTGTACCTCCTAAGGACAGCTATATTAACCGTCTGTACACCACCGGCCATACGGGTTTCCCTGGGGTACAGCATATTGCGTCCGGTGAGAACGGGGAGAAGGATTTCTCTGCAATCATCGAGCAGGCCAAGAGTTGCGAGGCGCCAACTGAAATTGAAACCGGAGAAATTGTCGGCGGCTTCGCCCACGCTGCGGTAATGAATGTGGCCGATCAGGTGGTAGAGGCTGTGCAGAGCGGCGCGATCAAGCAGTTCTTTGTGATGGCAGGCTGCGACGGCCGGATGAAGAGCCGGAATTACTATACAGATTTCGCTGCCGAGCTGCCGGGAGATACCGTCATTCTGACGGCGGGCTGTGCAAAATATAAATACAACAAGCTGGCGCTTGGCGAGATCGGCGGGATTCCCCGCGTACTGGATGCCGGACAATGCAACGATTCCTATTCCCTGGTAGTGATCGCAATGAAGCTGAAAGAAGTATTCGGGCTGGATGACATCAATGATCTGCCGATTGCCTACAATATTGCCTGGTACGAGCAGAAGGCGGTCATTGTACTGCTGGCGCTCCTGCATTTGGGCGTTAAGAATATCCATCTCGGCCCGACGCTTCCGGCCTTCCTCTCCCCGAATGTAGCCAAAGTGCTGGTAGACACCTTCGGAATCAGCGGCATTACAACTGTAAAAGAGGACATGGAGCATTTCATCGCTGCGGTATAACAAGATAGGTTAAAATTAAGCCGGACGCTGCCCCCTTAGGGGATAGCGACCGGCTTATTGGCGTCTAAGATTGTAAAATAGAGGGAATTGGGTTAAAATGTCGAACCACAACGTCAGTTGCATCGAACGGGTGCAACTATATAAGATGAACTTAAAAAATACATAAAAGGGTAGAAGTGCGGAGGGGAAGTTTGGATACTTACAGAGCGAATGCGTCCGCCTGAAAGCTTTCCGTAGGAAAGCTCGCTATCTCCAGCATAATCAGTCACCGGATTTCAACCGCTAAAAGCGGTTCAATTCAAGAAATTCTTACGACAACAGCGGCTGGAAGTCCAAACATTCCCCGTAGTTACGACCATACCCCGCAATGTAAAACTAAAGTTCAACTTATATAGCTAAGCAATGGGTGGAGGTTTGGGGATGGCAACAATATTGGTGGTTGAGGATGAAAAGCCGATCAGCGATCTGATTACGATGAATTTAAAGCTGGTTGGCCATCAGTTTTTTAAAGCTTATGACGGGGAGCAGATGCAGCAGATTCTGGAGCAGGAGAAGATCGATCTTATTTTGCTGGATGTGATGCTGCCGGTGATGGATGGATTTGAATGGATGAGGCGGCACCGCCATCCGGGTGTTCCGGTTATTTTTATTACCGCCAAGGATTCTTTGGCTGACCGCATCACCGGCTTTGAGCTGGGTGCGGATGATTATATCATTAAGCCGTTTGAGATTCTGGAGCTGCTGGCCCGGATCAATGTCGTTTTGCGCCGTAACGTCAAGGAAGAGGAAGGGTTTACTGCGGGTGATGTGGACGTCCGTCTGGCGGCCCGGCAGATTTATAAGAGCGGACAGCTTGTCGAGCTAACGGCGAGAGAATTTGAATTGCTGGAGGTTCTGATTCAGAACCGGAATATTGCCTTGTCCCGGGAAAAACTGCTGGAGCTGGCCTGGGGATATGAATTTGAAGGCGATACCCGGACAGTGGATGTGCATATCCGGCAGCTGCGCAAAAAACTGGGCTGGGAAGAACGTATTAAAACGGTGTACAAGCTGGGCTACCGTCTGGAAGCAGAGAGGTGAGCGATGAGATTCTGGCAGAAAACGCTGTTGCTGATGCTCGTCTTGTTCGTTGTAGTGCTGGATGTGAGCGTCATTATGATTATGAACAAAAGCTGGCGGCTGAATATGGGAAGGGAACAGCAGCGGGCGGCAAGTGATCAGGCCCTGATTGCAAACAATATCTATGAAAATCTGAACTCTATTAAATCACGGGGCATGCAGATTAACGATACGATTCTGCTGGATGTTGCCCGTTCCTATGGGGAGTATTACCGGGAGCGGGGGATTTCACTGGAATTGTCGAGCCAGGATACTCCCGTCTATGCCGGGCCAGCGGAGCCGTCCGCCCGCTATATCAGCGTAACGAATGAGCTGCCGGCGCCTTATGGGTATTTGCAGCTAACCTACCGGCGGGATATTGAAGCGCTGTATGCCGGCCAGGATGAGTTGAACCGGTATTTTGTCTATATCAACTGCATCTCTATTCCTGTTCTTGCTGCGCTCATGTATGTACTGATCCGCAAGCTGACGAAACCTCTGCAATCATTGGCGGACAGCACCAAAAATATTGCCGAAGGAAACTACGGCAAACGGGTGCAGCTTCAGAACAGGGATGAATTCGGGGAGCTGGCGCGGCATTTCAACCGCATGGCAGATGCTGTGGAAAAGCAGGTTACGGACCTCTCCGCCATGGCTGAGGAGAAGCAGCGGATGGTGGACAACCTGGCTCATGAACTGAGAACGCCGCTGACCAGCTTGCAGGGATTCGCCCAGTATTTGAATGCCGCCCATATCGACGAAGAAGAGCGGATGACAGCGAGCGGTTATCTCTGGAGCGAAACGCTGCGCCTGAAGAATCTGGTCTTCAAGCTGCTGGATTTATCCATTCTCAGCCATCAGCCGGTAGAACGGAGCCGGATACCGGTTGTGGAACTGTTCGAATCCGTGCGCCGGATGGAACAGGCCAATCTGGATGCAGCGGGGATTGAGCTGATTCTGGAAGCGGATATTTCTGCGGTATGGGGCGACCGGGAGCTGCTCGAATCGTTCCTGGTGAATTGCCTGGAGAACTCTATCCATGCTTCAAACCCGGGTTCGGAGATCAGGCTGGCCGCGTATGAACAGGATGCTGCGGCTGTTCTGGAGGTAACAGACTACGGCAGAGGCATGAGCGCCGGACATCTGGAGCGGGTATTCGAGCCGTTCTACCGGGTGGATCATGCCCGGTCAAGAGAACATGGCGGGGCAGGACTCGGTTTGGCCCTGTGCCGCCAGATTGCAGAGGCGCATCAGGCACAGTTGTCTCTAAGTTCAGAGGAGCAGAAGGGTACGACTATAAAGCTTATTTTACAACTCCATAACAACGGGCTTCTTACTTGATAACATCTTTATCTTACAGTAGGGCTAAGACAAGCCACTTACACATTGGAGGTAGTAAAGATGAACAGGAATGACGTTAAATCGGCCCTTGGGGTAATTGCCATATCGGGAGGACTGCTGGGTCTCAGTGCTTTTGCGGTGCCGCATATTGTTGCTTATACAGAAATGAACCGTCAGGTGCCGGAAGCGCATGTATCTTACGAACAGCAGCATACCAGAAAGCCAGCGGTTCAACTGGCGAGCAGCCAGATTCCGGTGCTGAAGATCGAGGCGGAAGCTCCGGTCTCGACGATACAGACGTATTTGGAGCGCACGGTCACTGAAGAGGAAATCAAGGAGTCCAATGCGTACGCCGAAAAGCTTAGATATATGGATCATGAAATATTCACGCGGGAGATGACCGAGCAAGAAAGCAAGCGGCAGCTTATCCTGGACGATCAATACCGATTCGATGGCCTGCGTCCCAAGCAGAAGCTGCCCATGAAGGCCGGGAACTACGAGTTCTATCTGGATCGGAGCAAGGCTACTTATGTACTCCCCAAGCGTGCCCTTACGGATGAGGAACTGCTGCAGTTTATCGATTGGACTTATCGCTTCAACTATGTGTTGGGCCTGAGCTATGTGAAACCGCAACCCGATCAGAAGGACATCGGTGAGGCTGAAGCCCTCAGCAAAGCAAAAGAGAGTGTGGCCCGTCTGTTCGATGTGGATCTGTCTAAGATGGAAGGCAAGGCGTCCTATAACAAATCGGGTCCTGAGCAAAAGGGGGTATGGTTCGTACATTTCCAGCCTTACCGTGTAGGCGCACTCCAGGCTCAAGGAAAACCTTATTTCATGTATAATGTGTTCATTGACTCCCTGAGCGGAACCGTCATCGATTCCACTATTGTGGAATTGGCTTATAAGAGAACGCCGATCACAGCAGAGATGAACGGGCGGATCCGACAGGATTCCAGCTGGCTCCAAGCCGCGCGCACCATTGTTGCGGACAAACAGGGCGACACCCGTGAGATTGCCGGCACTACTATTATTAAAGACAGCATATATGACAAACGCGGGGTTGTAGCAGTTTTGGTTAAACTGAAAGACGGAAGCTCCTACACTGCAGAACTTCGTTATCCCGAGAAGAAACTGCGCTGCTTGATTTATACTCCGGCCTCCCCGGCCTCCAAGTCATAAAGGCAGTTCGCAGGCACCTGCTGCCTGCCGCTGTTCAAACCCAAAAAAAGTGAAGCGCTGTTCCATTCAGCGCCTCACTTTTAATATGAGCAAATTCAGGGTTTAATTGGTAAGGAGTAGTAACCGAAAGCTTTGTCAAGCAGCGCGCTGGCTTCTTGGCGGCTCAAAGTTTGTGTGGACCGGAAATTAACAGTCTGATTGGGATTAATCTTCGTATCCGGGTCTACAATGCCTTGAGAAACAAGCGCAGCGATTGCATCAACCGCCCATGAATCCGTTTTGCCGGTTAGTTTGACATTCGTTCCAGGTGCTGCATGCTTAAGATTTTGCATCATAACTGCCGCCATTTGTCTTGTAATTAAGGACTTTGGCTGATAATTAGGGACTCCCGCTATCATCCGCTTCTTATTTTCACGAAATTCATCCGGAAATGTATGCATGCCATGGGCGCGCAGCAATACATCCGCAAATTCCCCCTGTGTCATCTTTCCTTTAGGGTCAAAGCGGTTACCTGATTTGGCTCCCATAATGTCTAAACTGTTTAGATTATCAATGTATGATTTATATACACTGTCATTAGGCACATCGGAAAATGCAGGTTTCATCTTTACTTTTTGGGCGTAAGCAACGAAATCCACTCCATTGGGATTCGTATAATAGAAATAGGTGATATTGCCGGATTTATCTTTCTTGAATGCCATTTTATTGCCGGCTTCATCTTCAAATAGAAGCGGATGAACCATTTTCAGTGTATGCTTGCCTGTAGTCCCCGTTTCCATGAATAAATCCCCATCTGCATAAGAAATTTTAGTCCTTACTCCATACAAACGCGTGTTTTTGTATAATCCAATATAAGCTTGGGCTGCTTGCTTGCTTACTTTTGAATAGGTTGGTGGCTGCGTTGTTACAGTCTTAGGAAAATAGTGATTCATAAATGCCTTGTACACATCTAAACTCATCATTGAATCGTTATTGTAAGACAAGTAAAAAGCAGTATTCTTTTCTGGCAAGATGGCAATTAAAGAGGAATGCCCCGGAACATTTCCTCCCTTGAGTACTACATGCTGCCCATTCATCACATTGTTGTAATACCCCTCAAACCCAACGGTTGTGATGGGAATTGTAGGGTCAGCGTAAACTTGATAGGTATGCATCAGATCGATGCTTTTTTTGCTGACGATTTCTTTGCCTTCAAATTCTCCTTTGTTTAGGTGCATAATCAAGTACTTAGCCATGTCTTCACCTGTTGAAGTTATACTTCCCTCAGGCTTCTCGGACGGCGCGGTTCCCATTGTCGGCTGAAGCTCACCGCTCGGTCCATAGTGTGCAGCCATATTGGATAATATCTCAGGGGTTAATCTAACACTGGTCTTGTTCATCCCTAATGGTTTGAATACATTTTTCTCCATATATTGAGAATACGGCATGCCGCTTACGTTCTCTACTGCATATCCCGCCAGCATAAAACCAAAATTATCATACGTATAAGCTTCTCCCGGAGGTCTGACCACAGTCGGCATATTCTTATTGAGGTACCCCTTCATTGAAATGTCCTTATTCAGATATTCCACCGAATAATCAGTGACGATATCCGGCAAGTCCACCCCGCTCGTATAGGTAAGCAGATCAAACATCGTCAGCGGTTTCCCTGTTTTATTGGGCACCTTCATTCCACCGAGATATTCTTGGATGTCATGCTTGAGATCAATTTTTCCTTGATCAACAAGCTGCATAGCCGCCAATGCTGTAAAAGTCTTGGTAACAGATCCAATTTGGAAAATAGTATCTTTATCGACGGGTATCTTCTTTTCTCTATCTGCATAACCGTACCCTTTGCTTAAAAGCACTTTCCCGTCCTTAACGACTACAAAATTGGAGCCGACGGTATTGAATTTCTTCATCTTATCCGCAAATACAGAATTAGCGAACGTCTCCACTTCCTTCGAATCTTTGGGCCCTTCCAGGCTGACCTTCTCTGTTGGTTTCTGATCTGATGCAGCTGCACCATGAGTAGCTGTACAAGCTGTAACGACACTCGCAGATAATAGTAGAACTGCAAGACTGGTATTGCGGATTGCTTTTCTCATTGTTCCTGTCTCCCTCTATCATATTTGCCCTGTGACCACTTGGCCTACCCAAGTATTGCAAAGCGCCTGTCATAAGAACAAGCTGCATTTCGTCACCACTTTCTCTGGTATCTCTAGGAATGTCACATGACATTTTTGCACTAGATGAAGTGACACGGGCATCAGTATGATACGTCTATTACATTGAAGGGACGATGGAACATTCATGAATAAAACGATCCGTTGCTTTTTCCAAAATGGGTACTTCTTATTGCTCACTTTTGCTACAGGATTATTTTACTTTTGCTTTTATTTGGTTACTCTGACATTAGGCATAGGTCTTTCTTTTACAGTTGCAGGCATTCCCCTGCTCACACAGGTATTGCGGACCACGCTAACCTTCGTGCAATATGAACGTATACAAACGAAGATCTATACCGATATCACCACTCAGCCTTACGAACGGAGTATAAGAACAGAGCAATCTTTATGGGCGCAAGCTAAAGAGGAGCTTATGGATACACGCAACTGGGCCGCGATCTGCTGGCTGATGTTGAAGTTTTGGATTGGTCTTCTAAGTCTCCTAAGTGTTGTTTTGCTCTGTGTGATGCCTCTTTTGTTAATGCTAACTCCGCTGTTCTTTCCTATCTTTGATATCCGCCTTTTTGGGATACAGATAGATACCTTCATGCAATCACTTTTTATTATGGCTATGGGGGTTATTTTTGCTTTTATAAGTTCCTGGCTATTAAATGTCTTGGTTCGTCTTATAGGCGGTTACACGCGTCAAATGACAAAAAGATTAAACCGGTAGCCTCTGTGTTACAACCTGCATTTGTCCAAAACTTACTGCGGAAACTTATCGTTTAGTCGAACTTAGACTTATAATAGTAAATAATAAAAGACATAGAAGACTTAGTAAGGGGTGATGAACTTGTTTGAAACGGTAAAACAGTGGTTCTGGTATGACTGGATCATGTTCATATTTCGGCTTATTCTCAGTATTTCTCTCATGTTCACAACCGTACAATTCCATGCCCAGATATCCCTGCCGCTTTGGATTTTGATTTTTTGGCAGATTTTCGCTTTTTCCGTTCCCTGGCTTTGTTTGCAGCTCAACTATAAGTATTATCTGCTTACAGAAATTATTTTTTCGGGCGGACTATGCTTGTATTTAACTTCTTTGTTTCCGGAAGCTTATCTCGCGTTTCTGACCTATGCTTTCCTGATTGCGGTGAATAGCGCCCGTCAATCCTATCGTTGGACAGGGCCCGTAACGATCCTGCTCTTGCCGGTTTTGATAAATCTGTTATCTCACCAGAGCAATTATCTGATCATGATGCTCCAAATCGGACTTGCTTATGCCATTGGGTTTGCCTTTCATTTACTGGTGGTCAATCACCGGCAGAGTGAAATCATCCGGGAACAGAATACGGTCTTAAAACAGTATTTTTCCCAAATTGAACGCATCACGCTAGCTGAAGAACGTGACCGGCTGTCGAAGGATCTCCACGATACTATTGGACATTCCTATACTTCTATCATCATGGGATTAGAAACATTGCGTCCTGAACTTTCTACAGAGGCCGGGGAACAGAAGGTCAGCTCTTTATTGAATTTGGCCCGCAAAGGTTTAAAAGAGGTCAGAGGATACTTGCATCAAATAGAGCCCCCGCAGGAGACACTTCCGGTGCTGCAATCGCTGCAGCAGTTAGCAGAAGATTTTCAGGCACAGGCCAAAGTAAACGTTCACTTCCGTACCTTTGGAGAGGAATACCCGCTGCCCAAGCTGGCCAAGATGGCCTTCTATCGTTGCTTGCAGGAATCGTTAACTAACGCCGTCCGGCATGGAGAGTCTACAGAAATTACCGCTACTCTGAAATTTGAGCAGCGGCAGGCTAGACTGGAAATACAGGACAACGGTAAAGGAATGGAGAAATGGCAGGATGGCTTTGGCTTGAACGCGATGAAAGAGCGCGCCATGAATCTGCAAGGACAAGTGTCTGTTTATTCCGAGCCTGGGGAAGGAACGCTCGTGACCTGCACATTGCCAAGACAAGCAGAATTACCGGATGAGGTTATCCGCTTACTGATCGTAGATGACCAACCCTTCATCCGGGAAAGCCTGCGGACCATTCTGGAGGGGCATCAGGATCTGAAAGTGGTGGGATTGTCTGAGGATGGCTTACAAGCCATTGAGAGCTGTGAGCAGGATCAGCCCCAGGTGGTGCTCATGGATTTGGACATGCACAATATGGATGGAATTTCAGCATCCGGAATCATTAAACAAAGATGGCCGCACATCCGGATTCTAATTCTAACCACGTTTCAGGATACTGAACAAGCCCTTGAGGTTCTGCGAAGCGGAGCAGATGGTTACTTATTGAAATCTATTGAACCGCGGGAGCTTGCTGAAACTATTCGTCATGTCTATCGCGGGGGCACACTGATTGATCAAGAGATGTCGCATAAATTGTTTGAGAAGCTCGAAATGGACAAGAAGGAAACCGGAGTGTTGAATCCAAAAACAATGGAGAGCTTCGGTCTGACTTCAAGGGAAATAGAAATATTACAGCTTGTTTGCAAAGGGCTGCGCTATAAAACCATCGCCTCCAAATTATATTTATCTGATGGCACCGTGAGGAATTATGCCTCCGCAGTCTATACGAAATTGGGCGTTCGTAACCGGGAAGAAGCGGTACAGAAGGCAGTGGAAGCCGGACTCCTCGAATGAGTTCCAACTTCTAATGCCTGCCTTGTTCATAACAGTTTTGGTATGCCCCTTATAATCATAATTCATTTCAATTAGCATCATTTTGGTTAATTTCAAGAAAGCCATTAGGCGTTCTACACATTAAATGGAGGTGTTTTATGTATATCGCTGCATCAGCACAATCGGCGCATGACAATTACAAGCTTTTGATCGGAAGCATTATCCCCCGGCCGATTGCTTTTGTGACCTCAATCAATGAACAAGGCGTGGTGAATGCCGCACCGTTCAGTTTTTTTAATATTGTGAATGATGAACCGCCGATGATTATGTTCTCCTGTCTACGCAAGGCAACCGGAGAAATGAAGCATACTGCAAGCAACATTTTGGGCAACGGGGAGTTTGTGGTGCATATTGTGGACGAGGATAATGTGGCTGCGATTAACCACACCTCGATCAACGCCCCGGAAGGCGTCAGCGAGCTGGAATTGGCCGGACTGACGCCGGTGCCCGGGCAAATGGTCCGGGTTCCGCGTATAGCGGAATGCAGGATTGCCATGGAGTGCCGGCTTACGCGGCATGTGGAGCTGGGACACTGCGATATGCTGATCGGAGAAGTGCTGTGTTTCTATGTAGAGGATGAATTGATTCATAACGGACGCATTGATGCGGCCAAGCTGAAGCCGGTAAGCCGTCTCGCGGGAGCTTCGTATGCGGCGATTGGCCGGACGTTCGATATGGAGAGACCGCAATACGAGTCTTAAAACACGGGAAAGACCCTGCCGGATGCCGACGCGCGGCCCAGCAGGGTCTTTCAGTCTGTGTATCTTTTACCGGTAAGGCTATATGTAAGGATACCGCTGGTTACTCGTTTGAAGAGGATGCCGCTCCCCTGTATTTCTGTTTTAGACTTTTGGCCGTAAAAGCGATATTTTCAATCGGGTCAGTAATCTCCAGGGAATACCCGTCTATTGTCACAGAAGCATTACGGATGGTATGTGCAATGATTTGCCGGCCTGCAACCAGCAGCGATTTGCCGGTTGATTCCCCGCCGACGCTGTGTGCATTAATCGTTCCGGCTGCCTCCAAGGTGGAGTCAGAGGACATGGAGCTATTCTTCGCAAAATAAATATCGCCAGACGAATACAATCTGCTCAGGGAAACCCCTTCTCCATGAATATGGACATCCCCGCCGGATTTTATAATACTGTCATGTGACCCGGCAATATCAATCCGGACCCGTTCCTCCTGCATCTGGTAGATGCCACGGGCCAGGTTCTTCAACAGACTCAGAAAAGAGCCTATTCCCGCATCCGTAATTTGGTCGGTAAACTGTCCGGGATTCAACATAAACTCCATCATATGCTTCAGGATCTTGGTATCCTGAGGATAATCAGCGCTCATGCCTGATAACAGCTCCTGCATGTCACGGATCATACGGGGAAGATGTGCATATTTACTTTCGAGCAGCAGCATGATGACCAATCCGTATTTCACAGTCTGCATCGTTGACTCAACCGTCTCGGCAAGGTTCCTGGCGGCCTCTCTCAGTCTCGCAACCTCCTTCGCCAGCAGTTCGGTGAAGCTGCACAAGCGGTTATGTGTGGCCCCGTATCCCCCGGCATACAGCTCGCTCTCTACAACCATACCGCTGATAAATATGCTGCCTGTAGCAGTGATCCGGGATTTGCGCACATCACCAAAAATATAAACATTGCCCAAAGCCTCAATAACCGTGTTTTTGCTTAAATAATGAGTTGCGATAACATCACCAGGGTACATGAGGGTGACCCCAGCCTCACTGTCACTATGCGGAACGAGGAACGTTTGGGGAAAATCAATTGTTTTTATAAAGGTTCCGCTTCCGGTTATCCGTGGTCTGCCTTTGCGGCAGGCCTTGATCTCCCCGCCCGGAAGCAGTGCGGCGTAGGGGGAGGAGAACAGGGTGAGGTCCTGCGGCGGAGGCGGCGGAAGTACACCGCCATACACATCAAAGCCGGGAAGGCCTTCTTTGGGGGGCAGTTTCTTCGCAAACACTTCGCCTTCCTGCACCATGAAGAATTCCGGGCAGCTTGTTGCTTGGGCGGAATCGGCCATCGGCTTGAATGCATTCTCTATCTTCTGCTGAAACAGCAGTTCCAGACTCGCATCTGTCCCTGGCACGGGAGCCTTGCCTTCAGCAATACACACGGGAAGGTAGGTTGGATTATTCAGCTCCTCGTAAAGCGCAGGGATATTGAGACTGCTGACTATAGGGCTTTTCTCAAATCCGGCCATAATCCGTTCAATGGAAAGGGTGGATAACAGCATATCCCTGTTCATCTCCGCACGGACAGTGACAAAGGCTGAAGCCGGACTATTGACGAGGTTCCAGGCATACCTTTCAGCACGGTAAAGGGTAAAGTACACTTTAAGCTTATCATCGGATACGGTAATCTGGTATTGCGGTTTCTCGCAAATCTCCCAGGTGAGGTCATCTGCAGAGGTAATCTGAGTCGGACCCGTGATGACCTGACCGTTAATCTTCAATACAACAGGATGGATCGATGAGATTACAGCCGGTTTGCCTCCGGGAAGAGGCGGAGTGATGAAGATTTCGTTATTCTGGATAATGATAACACCATTCTTAGCTTCGTCTGTTCCGCCAAACGTCTGAGGATCCACAGAGTAAAGATTCAAGAGATCGGTCTTCCCAAGAAGCATGGAAGCAATGAACTCGTACCGTGAACGTTCGATGGTATGCTGCGGCATTCTCGTAACCTCACTTTTTTCGTATAATCAATGGTATCTGTACAGAAAAGAACATCATGGAGCCGTGATGCTTATATCCTGGGATATCCGACCAAATGGCGTCTCTATTGGCAACCTGGCGACCATAAATGCAGCAATAGCGCTCTTAGGCCCATGGCTTTGCGTCCTGCCCTTTCGGGACAGTTTGCCTTTAGGAATAGATCAATGATATATACTCAGTATGAGGCCAATTAAATCGACTGCAATCGACAAAAAGTGGTCAATACTGGTACGATGTCCAAAAATAACTTCTGCAAACAACATTAATTCTAGTCCTTAAGTAGCGAATTTTCAACTGGAATAATTGAATTTGACTATAAATATTGAATAAAGTAGGTAATTGTTGATTAATTGTAAATAAAATGAATTTATAATTAATGTAGGGCTTGAAGCAGGGGGAAGGGGCATGAAACAGAAGGCTGACTGATAGTGTGAGAGGTGAGAGCGATCCATTAAAAAAAGGGACGCTCCCAAGCTTAAAGCTTGTGGGAGAGTCCCTTTTGTATGAAGCGCACAGCATGTGCAGCTCCAGCTTTGGCCTTCTGCGGTGCGGCTGACATCACTACATAGTCGGCCTGCTCGATTTCTTCCAGCACCCGGTTCAGGTGGGAGAACACTGCGCCGAGATCGCGGATGGAGGTGAGGGAGCATTGTCCCTGCAGCTCGGAGAACCAGGCCAGTTGAAGATCGCGCGCCCGGCGCAGCGATTCGGGAAGCGAACGCTGGCATTCGGCATCCGCCAGTGCCTTCGTCCCATAAAGGGCGATACAGTCTGCGGTGGCTGTGACCACCTCAGCCATCCAGTCGGCTGCGGCATAATGTGCGGGCAGCAGTGCGATTTCCGCACGGATCTCTTTTACATAAGAGTGGATTTTTTTAAGATGGGCCGTTGTCTGTGTCAGTCCACGCAGCTCATTGCGGCAATGGTAATGGGTTAAGGTATAATGCAGCTCCTTCTGCTGCAGCTCGCTCTTCGCCAGCAGTGAAGCGGAGCGTGTCAGGGCGTCTCCCGCCTGAACGGCTTCCCGTCCGCCGCCGGTCTGACCGCTTAGGGCATCCGCCAGCAGCAGGCCGCCTTCCAGAGCCAAGCCCTTAACCTTGACGAACCCCTTAGGCGGAACGATAATCATATTGATGATTAGAGCAATGACTACACCGATAAGCGTTTCAGCGACCCGCCACTCGATATAATGATCATTATAGAAGGTGAGTGCCAGCACAGAGGTTACGCCGACCTGGGAGATCGCCTGGATATTGATCCGGCAGGCTGTGGCGACTCCGATACCGATCAGAAGCATCAGCAGAATGGAAAGGGCTCCTACATCGAAGAACCGCCCCACAATCAGGCTGACAATGCCGCCCAGTACAATGCCGGTCATGCGGTAAACGCCCTTTTCCAGAGAAGCCTTGACGCTGCCCTGTGTAATCAGAATCGCCGCCAGCGGGGCGAAGTATAAATAGCTGTCTCCATACAGCGTATGTACTGCCAGCCAGGAGAGTGAAGCAGCCAGTGTAACACGTATCATATATAAAGACAGTCCGAACTTCTCCAGGCGGTCCTGTAATCCTTCGTTCATTGGAGGTCATCTTCTTTCAGGTTGGTAAAAATGAAATGAATTTCAGCCGTTTTCATTATAGCACCGCAAAACAGCCTGGGAGGTTCTTAAATTTTACGAACTTGTTAAGTTTCCGGACTGGTTTTAACCATGTATGCTATCGCATATATAGGACTAATCCGTTATGCTATATATTATGGAAGGTTGTCGAAGAAAGGGAGGAATTGTCGCTTGCACGCGCTGAGCCAGCCCGCTTCGATTGTCCCCCGCAGGAAGCGGGTAAAATAGATTGTATACATAAGGTAAGGGAGGTTGTTAGCTATAGCTACCCCGGAAGGCACTATTATTTCTTTTGACCAGGTGATCAAACAATACGACGACGAAGAGCCTGTATTGAAAGGCGTCAGCTTCGAGATCGAACGCGGTAAATTCTATACCTTGCTGGGTCCTTCGGGCTGCGGCAAGACGACTATTCTGCGGCTGATTGCCGGTTTCGCTGAGCCGACTAAAGGCTCTATTTATCTCAACGGCCAAATCATCAACCACATTCCCGCCAACGAGCGGCAGGTCAATACGGTATTTCAGGACTATGCGCTGTTTCCGCACCTGAACGTATTCGAGAATGTGGCTTTCGGACTGCGCATCAAGAAGCTTAAGAAGGATGTTATCACGCATAAGGTGCAGGAAGCGCTGCGCTTCGTGAACCTTGTAGGCTATGAGCAGCGTGCAATTAATGAAATGTCCGGCGGACAAAGACAGCGTGTGGCGATTGCCCGCGCCATCGTCAATGAGCCGCAGGTGCTGCTGCTGGATGAGCCGCTGTCGGCGCTGGACTTGAAGCTGCGTACAGAGATGCAGTATATTCTGCGGGAAATGCAGCAGCGGCTGGGCATTACCTTTATATTCGTGACCCATGACCAGGAAGAAGCGCTGGCGATGTCGGACTGGATCTTTGTCATGAACGGCGGACGGATCGAGCAGAGCGGCACGCCCAACGATATTTATGATGAGCCGATCAACCGCTTTGTGGCCGATTTCATCGGGGAATCGAATATTGTGCCGGGTGTGATGATCGACGATTACCTGGTGGAGTTTAACGGTCACCGGTTCGAATGTGTCGATGCCGGGCTAAGACGCAATGAAGCGGTGGAGATCGTTATTCGTCCCGAGGACCTGGAGATTGCCGCGCTTGAACAGGGCAAGCTGCGCGTGCGCGTAGATTCCCAGCTGTTCCGGGGCGTGCACTACGAGATCAGCTGCTACGACGAATCCGGCCATGAGTGGCTGGTTCATTCCACGCGCAAAGCAGAGGTCGGCAGCGAAATCGGCCTTTATTTTGATCCGGAAGCGATTCATGTCATGCGGTTCGGTGAAACGGAGGAAGAATTCGACAAACGTCTGGAAGCTTACGGCGAGGTGGAGAGCCATGAAGAATAAGGGCAAGTCGTATTTTCTCATCCCTTACTACTTGTGGATCGCGCTGTTTGTCATAGCTCCGGTGCTGCTGGTGGTCTATTATTCCCTGTTTGATCTGGACGGGCATCTCACGCTGGACAATTATGTGAACTTCTTTACACCGGTATATATGAAAATGATGCTTAACTCCTTCTGGTATGCATTCCTGATCACGCTGTTTTCGCTTCTGGTAGCCTATCCCGCCGCCTATCTGCTGACCCGGACGAAGCATAAGCAGCTGTGGCTGCTGCTGATTATTCTGCCAACATGGATTAATCTGCTGCTGAAGACATATGCATTCATCGGCATTTTTGGAACCTTCGGGCCGGTTAATAATTTCTTCGGCCTGCTTGGCATCGGGGAGCAGCAGATTCTGTTTACCGGCTTCAGTTTTGTGTTTGTGTCCGTGTACATTTTTATCCCGTTCATGATTCTGCCGATCTTCAGTGCTTTGGAGGAGCTGAATTTGTCGCTGGTGGATGCCGCGCGCGATCTGGGCGCTTCCGGGTGGACGACGTTCCGCCGGGTGATCTTTCCGCTGACGATCTCCGGGGTGCGCTCCGGCTGTATGGCCGTTTTTATCCCGGCGCTGTCGCTGTTCATGATTACGCGCCTTATCGCGGGCAACCGGGTCATTACACTGGGCACTGCGATTGAGCAGCATTTTCTGGTTACGCAGGACTGGGGAATGGGCTCTACGGTCGCTGTCTTCCTGATCGTCATTATGGCGCTGTTCATGCTGCTGACGGGCGGCTCGCGGAAAGGGGTGCGCCAGTGAGGAACAAAAACGGACTTGCCAATCTGTATCTGGTGCTGGTCTTCGCCGTGCTGTATGCACCGATTCTGTATCTGATGTACTACTCGTTCAACAGCGGGGGCACGATGCACAAATTCGAAGGCTTCACGCTGGATTATTACCGCGAGGTCCTTCAGGATACAAGGCTGATGATTATTGTCATCAATACGCTGGTGATTGCGCTGCTGTCTTCAGCGATTGCCACACTGATTGCAATTATCGGCGCACTGGCGATTCAGCGTGTCCGCAGCCGCCGGGCCAAAAACACGCTGCTCTCGCTGAACAACGTGCTGATCGTCAGCCCGGATGTGATTATCGGGGCCTCGTTCCTCATCCTGTTCACGATTGTAGGCATTAAGCTGGGCTTCACTTCTGTACTGCTCTCGCATGTGGCGTTCAGCGTGCCGATTGCCGTGCTGATGATCCTGCCGCATCTGCAGGAGATGAGCCCCACGCTGACCGATGCGGCCCGCGATCTGGGAGCCAGCCGCCGTGATGTGCTGACGAAGGTTGTATTGCCGATTATTAAGCCGGGGATTTTCAGCGGCTTTTTCATGGCCCTGACCTATTCGCTGGATGACTTTGCGGTAACCTTCTTCGTTACGGGCAACGGATATTCCACGCTGTCGGTAGAAATCTACTCCCGGGCACGGCAAGGCGTGTCACTGTCGATCAACGCGCTGTCGACGCTGATCTTCCTCTTCACCATCCTGCTGGTCATCGGGTACTATTTCCTGAACCGGCGCAAGAACCGTCCGGCGGGCCCGCTCTCCGAGCCTGCCGCCGAAATGGGGGTGCCTAGATGAAGCAGCTGGTTAATGCGTTTCTGGCGATTCTTATTGTTGCCTTCGGGCTGATGTTCCTCGCGTCCCGGCTGAACTCAGCCGAGGGATACTCAGGGGGGAATACGCTGACCATCTATAACTGGGGCGATTATATTGAGCCTGAACTGCTGAAGCAGTTCGAGAAAGAGACGGGAATTACGGTCATCTACCAGACCTTTGATTCCAATGAGGCCATGCTGACAAAGGTCGAACAGGGCGGAACGACCTTTGATGTTGTGGTCCCGTCGGACTATGCTATTGCCAAGATGCGGGAGGAGAACCTGCTGTTGCCGCTGGATAAAAGCAAGATCCCGAATCTGGCCAACATCGATTCCCGGTTTATGGATCTGTCGTTCGACCCGGGCAACGTCTACTCCGTGCCTTATTTCTGGGGGACGGTTGGCATTATCTTTAACCCGGGCATGACCAAGGGCATGGATTTCAGCAGCTGGGATTCCCTATGGGACAGCAGGCTGAAGAATAATATTTTTCTGGTGGATGGAGCCCGCGAAGTTATGGGCATGGCGCTGAACAGCCTGCATTATTCTGTTAATGACCAGGACGAGGAGCATCTGCAGGAAGCATTGTCCAAGCTGAACCGGCTCTCGCCCAATGTGAAGGCGATTGTCGGCGACGAGATCAAGATGCTGCTGGCGAATGAGGAAGCGGCAGTCGGGATTGTATGGTCCGGCGATGCCTCGGAGATCATGGACGAGAACGACAAGCTGGACTATGTGGTGCCGAAGGAAGGCTCGAACAAATGGTTCGACAACATGGTCATCCCGCGCACGGCAGTGAATGTGGAAGGGGCGCACAAGTTCATCGACTTCATGCTCCGGCCAGACGTTGCAGCCAAAAATGCGGAGTACGTCGGCTACTCCACCCCTAATGTTCCGGCGCTGAAGCTGCTTCCCGAAGAAATCTCCGGCGATACGCGCTTCTACCCGCCCGCCGAAATTACCGACCGGCTGGAGGTCTACGACAATCTCGGCAAGCGGATGCTCGCCCACTATAATGAGCTGTTCCTGAGATTTAAAATGAATAAGAAATGAATAAGAAATGAAGAGGATATAAATGAGATATGAGCGGGTGGGACTTCGGGGCGGAATGAAACAGACCTTAATACTGCTGTGTTAGCGGAGCGCCGGTAACAAGTCCTGAGCCCCGCCCCTCCTTACACTCGACAGAAAAGAGCCTGATGCGGTATTTCGCTTCAGGCTCTTTTCTGTAGTCGAGGGCGGAGCCGCAAGTGGAACCGCGCGTACGAGGCGCGGAGAGGAATGAGGCAAAAGGCTGGTGGTATGTGCTTTGTGGCCGTAACCCGGTAGCCCCGTAACCCTGCCCCATTGCAGGCACATGGGTTTGAATTTAGAACACACTTGCTTTGTATACTCCTAATTAGTGGGGATTTCTCCACTAAAATTCTTTAGGCCACCTCTTTAGGAGGCACGAGTGGGAAAAAGTACACTTAAAACAAGCCTAAACACAGATAATGAGTAAATTCGAGTGGAATAAATATACTTTTTCCACCTAATTGTTCTGAAATGGCGAAAATGAACAGATTAGGTTCACTTTTTCCATCTAACCTTAGATATGAGTGTTAGCTAAAGAACGAACGGGACCCGCAAGCAACTATTCACTTGAACGATCCGGCGAACGCGACCCGCGCAGCTGTTGGCACCATCATTGCGACGATCGCGGGCAGTAACCCGGGAATTGGTAAAGTAACTAATAAGACAACGTGGGTAGTAGCAGGCAACTGCTGAATAATAAAGCAGCCCAGCGAGTGTGACCGGAATTGGCATTTGATGAGCACAAATAACCGGATCAACGGGAAACTGCCTGGTAAACCGCCTGTAAGTTACTCGAAACATACTGCGATCCGCAAACTCCAGCGCAATCCGCCAACGATAGGTCCACTGTTAAATAGACTTGTTTTTAAAACTAACGATTAGAAGTACTCCAAAACCCCGCGCGCCAGCTCGTAACGCACAATTCTCTGCTGCTTGGTGTCGGCGGAAGGGAGCAGCCAGCCTTTTACGGTCAGACTGCGGAGTATTTGAATCGCCGTTTTGTAGGTGATATTGAAATGCTCCTTCACATCCTGAGGGCGGATGGGACGAGCCAATTGAACGGCCAGCCGGATTACCTCCTGTTCCATAAGCAACACGCGTGATACAGGCGCTTCAGACGGTTGAAACCTGCCCAGAACCATGCGCAGCAAGGTCATGCAGAGCTCGGGACGCTGCTCCACATCATCATAGGCAAAAGAAATCACATGATAGCCCATAGCATACAGAAACGTTTCGCGGTTCAATTCACTGCAGTACTTTTGCCGGTCCATATCACGGACATGCGAGGCATAACCCTTAATTTCGATGAGCAGCTTTACATACCCGGGCAGCCAGGCGAAATCAGCAAAATAAGATCTCCCCCGCCAGTCGGTCACCTCATATTCGGGATGAAGTCCGGTAAAATGTCCCCGGAGCGGCCACCAGACATTACGGAGGAATAAGGCTTCAGCGTGCTGATGACCTCTTTCCAGCCGTCCCCGCCGCTCTCCTGCCGGTCTGTCCGCCAAATGACCATTTATAAATTGCAAATGCGCTTCTTCAAATACCAATCGTTCACTCTCCCCGGAAAAATAGAAAACGCCCCGGCTTCCCCTAAGAGGGCAACCGGGACGTTCTTCGTCTCGCTTCAATAAGTATAGGCCAAACATGAACTATCGTCAAACATAGCGCTATAGCCAAGGCGGCCGGTTTGTAATAGCTATTTTACACCCACCCGCATCCGGTAGCTGATCAGCACAGGCAGGGTCCGGCCTTGAAAAAACTGCTCCACATCTGCCGTGAACCCGGCAATATCCTGTGTCAGGGCAGCCGGATCAAGCTTAAGGACGGTCTGGATTCCGCCTTGACTGAGCATAAGCCCGACATAACGCTGTGCATCACAGTTTTCCGTATTATGAAAAACAATTTCCCGCGCATAGGTAAAGACTCCGCTGGCCTTCATCCGGGCCAAATGTCCTTCTTTGTCCCATTTGCAGGCCTGCTCGGCAGCGGGCTGAAGCTCTGCAAGCAAAGCTTCGGAAGTGGCAATCAGATGGCTGTAGCGGGCCTCAATATCCGGCTGCAGGACCAGCGGCCAATCACAATCATAAGCGGCGAATATTCCGCCCGGACGGAGGCAACGGGAGACTTCCTGCAGCGTACTGCCCGGGTCCATCCAGTGGAACGATTGCGAGCAGGTGATGATGTCCACGCTGTCCGGTGAGAAGGGAAGCTGGTTGGAGAAGCCTTGAATAAAGGACAGGGAGGGTGCAGAATCCTTCAAAAAATGCAGCTTTTCCAATGCTTTGCCCAGCATATCAGAATTAGGCTCCACTCCGGTTACAGTCTCCGCTGCATCCTTCCAGAGAAAGGTGGACAGTCCGGTTCCGCAGCCCACATCGGCCCAGGTACCGGGTTAGCCGCTCAATGACAATCGGCGGAGCTTCGGGCCGGTAGCGGTCATACTCATCCTGGAAACCCAGGAAACGTTCGATATTCGGCTTGCTGTTGCCGGCAGGAATCACATCAAATCCTCCTCGCTGTTCTTAATCTGTCCTTCTATCCTGAAATAACAATGTCCGAACTGGAACATTGTGTTCGGAGCCTCAGATTGGGCGGACTTTAGACCGTTGTGCAGCCGTGGGGCAGTTTGCAATCTTTAAGGTTCTTCTTCAAAACATTATCGCCTGATAGTGCCGCGAATGAACGGAGTGGCTGTCTTTGTATTGTCAGCGTAGTCTATTGTCAACGCAGTCTATCGTCAGCGCAGGTTAAGAAACAATATCAATCAGGGGAGGGCGGGAGGTTGAGCGCCGAGTTAAGAAATAACCGGCTCCCGGAGCGTTAGCATGTGGACGGGAGCCGATGGAATGTTGTCTGTCCGTGTGCTACCGCAGCAGCACCGGATCAACCGCCGGACCCAGCCCTTCGGCGGCGGCACGGTTCAAGAGGGCCGCAATCGCGGCATAGCCGTCATCGCCCAGGTTCATGGTGAACTCATTGACATACAGGTCAATATGCGACTTGGCTACCTCAGGTGACAACTCCTGGGCATGCTCCAACACATAGTCTCTGCAATCTGTCGGGTGATCCCACGCATATTGCAGCGAGCTGCGAATCCAGCCGGTGATGGCCTCGTGGTCCAGATCGCGGCGGGCGATAATCGCACCGAGCGGGATGGGCAGCCCGGTGTCGCTCTCCCACCAGCTGCCGAGATCAGTCAGCAGGTTAAGGCCGTAGGACGGATAAGTGAAGCGGGCTTCATGGATGACAAGCCCTGCATCGATCTGTCCGTCACGCACCGCAGGCATAATCTCGTCGAAGGGCAGGACGACGATCTCGGCTGGGCCGCCCGGCACCTGCTGTGCCGCCCATAGCCGGAACAGCAGATAGGCGGTCGAGCGCTCGCTTGGCACGGCGATTCTCCGGCCCGACAGCTCGCGCGGATGCCTGATGGCGCCTGCGCCCTCGCGGGTGAGCACCAGCGGGCCGCAGCCCCGGCCAAGCGCACCGCCGCAAGGCAGCAGCTTGTACTTCTCAAGCACCCAGGGAAGGGCGGCATAGGAGATTTTGAGCACCTCCGGTCCGGCGCCGTCCGCAGCCAGGCCGTTGGTGATATCGATATCGGCAAACGTCACATTCAGTTTGGGCGCGCCCGGAACTAAGCCGTGGGCCCAGGCATGGAACACGAAAGTATCGTTAGGACAAGGGGAGAAGGCAATATTCAGCTCTGTTGTCATTTACAGTACCTCCAATAGAATAGCCGCCGCTGCTGTGAGGGCGTCTAAGGCTTCATTGATCTTCCACGCGGCCCGGTCGCGCGGGCCGACCGGGTTTGAGATTGCGCGCAGCTCCAGCGCCGCAATCCCTAGCGCCTGGGCGGCCACGGCAACCCCGTGGCCTTCCATCGCTTCCGCCGCCGCCTCCGGGTGGCGGGCGGCCAAGGCGGCGGCCGTCCCGGCGGTGCCGGTCGCCGTAGACACGGTAAGCACGGGACCCGTGCTTACCGCTAGCCCGGCCGCTGCCAGCGCGGCCGCAAGGGCCTGCACCGTGCCGCGCTCCGCCGGCACGGTCACGCTGCCGAAGCCGAGCTCGGCAGCGCTGCGGAAGCCCTCCGGCGTCTCTGCGCCGAGGGCCGCGTCAGTCATCTCGCTGGCGACGACCAGCGAGCCTACGGGCGCACGGCCCGGGAAACCGCCGCCGATCCCGGCGCTGACGACGCAGCCGTAGCTCCCGGCTGCCAGAGCGGCGGCGGTTCCCGCCGCCGCCGCGGCGGTGCCGGCGCCCGCCGCAATCACATCGAACCTGCCGCTGCCGTTCAGGCCGCGCAGGACCGCGTCCCGCTCCGCTGCGACCGCCGTCACGATGAGGACGCGGGAACATTCCGCGCCGCCGGAGGCGGTGTCACCGGCAGCTTGTCTATCCAATACATTCATGAGGTAGCCTCCTTCTATATAAATACATATCAAAATGAAGATTAGCTGCCAAAGAAACCGCCCCTCAGCTATCGATGAAAAGAAATGCGTGACCTCTCTTCTATATAAGGGGGCATGGTGTGCAGCAGATGTAATGAAACGAAACTCTAAAAGAGATTAGTGCAAGATTCAATTGTACAGCGTGCTGCAGATCCGCTGTCCAGTTCAGTCTGTAGAACATTCTGCTGCACCAAATGCAGCAGAGCAGTTAAGCCTCCAGGGATACTCCCGGTTACGCTTTTTATGCAGTTCCGTGCGGGCTTCAGCCGGCTGCTTAAGGAAAGGAGTCTGCTCCCTTTTCCAAGGAAAAGGATACGCCGTTTTTAGAGGCAGGTCAAACCGCTGTGATTATTTTAACTGCAGGTGTTGACAATAGAGAGAGAATGGATTATATTTATCTTAAGTTAAAGATAATTAATTTAAAGATAAATGAAAGACGTTTGGAGGTGAACAAGGATGAGTGATATCAAGGAAGCAGCAAGCACAGCCGGCGGCACTCAGGATGAGGAGCAGTCAGCATCACTGAAATTATTCGTTGTCCTGTCCAAGGCATATAAGAGCCTTATGGATCATGCGGTGAAGGATATGAAGAGCCATGGGCTTGCTTCGGCGGAGTTTATGGTGCTGGAGGTCCTGTATCACAGAACCCGGATTCCGTTGCAGCAGATCGGTGAGAAGATCCTTGTTACCAGCGGCAGCATTACCTACAACATCGACAAGCTGGAGAAGAGAGGTTTGCTGAAGCGTGTTCCATGCAGTGAGGACCGCCGTGTAACTTACGCTGAGATAACCGATGCGGGGCGCGAGCTGTTCGATGATATTTTTCCCCGTCATGTAAGTTCCATTCACAGCTTGATGAGTGGTCTGAACCAGGAAGAAAAGAGTCAGGCGATCCAGCTGCTGAAGAAGCTTGGCAAAGGCGTATAGAACAGAATGTTCCACTTGCAAAGGTGCGCCTTGCCAGGATTAGAAGCGGAGTGACATCCGGTCATAGAAACAAAAGTTGTTCAACAGAAATAAGCGTAGGACCAAAAAATTTTTACCTAATATCTTAACGTTAAGATAATTAAATCCAAGAGAATGGGGAGTGTTTAAAATGGTTAGTGTAGGTTTATTGTTGATGAGATTGGTGATCGGGATTGCGTTTATCGGGCATGGCTCACAGAAGTTGTTTGGCTGGTTTGGCGGCTACGGTCCGAAAGGGACCGGAGGCTGGATGGAGTCGGTTGGCATTAAGCCCGGCGTGCTGATGGCGGTAGTGGCAGGGCTGATGGAGCTTGTCGGAGGTCTGCTGTTCGCAGCTGGATTCCTGACGCCGGTGGCCGCCGTACTCATTGCCGCAGCGATGCTCGGCGCCATGGTTAAGGTTCATGCCCCTAATGGCTTCTGGTCTACGGCCAACGGGATTGAGTTTCCGCTGACGCTGCTGGTGGTTGCGGTAGGCGTGGCACTGGCCGGGCCGGGATCGATCTCCCTTGATGCGCTGTTTTTCAACTGATCCGGCAATGCAAGACCATAACCGCAGCTTTAAAGCCTCAAAATAACTTTTTATGAAAAAAAGGTTCTCTGCCCTCTTGGGTGCAAGCTGAACTTGAGATATAAGGATTGACCCCTATAAAAAATTTCAGGAGGTAATTATAATGACTATGCAAACTCAAGGGATTCACCATATTACTGCTTTTGTTGGAGACGTTCAGCGCAATGCGGATTTCTATGCCGGAATTCTCGGACTGCGCCTGGTGAAAAAAACGATCAATTTCGATGCCCCTGAGGTATACCACCTCTATTTCGGGAATGAACAGGGCTCGCCTGGCACGATCATTACATTCTTTCCCTACTCCCAGGGACGCAAAGGCCGCATCGGCGGCGGACAGGTGGGCGTAACCACTTATGCGGTGCCGGTAGGCTCCATGGACTTCTGGAAGCAGCGTCTGGCTGCCTATCAGATTCCGGTAACCGAGGTGAGCCGGATTGGCGAATCCTATCTCTCCTTTGCCGACTTCGACGGGCTGCGGATTGAGCTGGTGGAGCGTGAAGAAGGCACACTGAGCACCTGGTCCTTTGGCGGTGTGACCCCGGAACATGCAATCAAAGGCTTCGGCGGAGCCGTTCTGTACAGCACCAATCCGGAAAAAACAGCAGACACGCTGTCCAACACGCTGGGCCTCGAACGTATTGCTGAAGGCGACGGCTATATCCGCTACAGATCGACCGGCGACCTGGGCAACATCATCGATCTGAAGGCAGCGCCGGTTCCGCATGGTGCCGGAGGTTCAGGAACGGTCCATCACATCGCTTGGCGGGCCAAAGATGATGCTGAGCAGCTGGAATGGGGCCGCCGCGTGCAGAGTCATGGCTATCAGCCGACCCCGGTGCAGGACCGCCAGTACTTTAACGCCATTTACTTCCGTGAAGAAGGCGGTATTCTCTTCGAGATCGCAACTGATCCTCCAGGCTTTGCCCGTGATGAAGCGCCGGATGCGCTGGGCCAGAAGCTGATGCTTCCTGCCTGGTTCGAGCCGCACCGCGCAGTGATTGAAGAGAACCTTACCCCTTTTGAAATCCGTGAAATCGGGGTGAACCAGGGATGATTCATATCTTCCGCAAGGGCAGCGATGAAAGTCTGCCGACGTTAGTACTGTTCCATGGAACAGGGGGCAACGAACATGATCTGCTGCCCCTGGCCGGGCTGCTGGCCCCGGGCGCTTCCGTATTGGGTATCCGGGGGAATGTGCTGGAGAATGGCATGCCCCGTTACTTCCGGCGCTTGGCCGAAGGCATCTTCGATGAAGAGGATCTGGTCTTCCGCACCCATGAGCTTAAGCAGTTTCTGGATGAGGCTGCTGAGAAGTACGGATTCGACTCCGGCAATCTGGTCGCGGTAGGCTACTCCAACGGCGCGAATATCGCCGGCAGCCTGCTCTTTCACTACGGCAGCCTGTTCCGCTCGGCTGTGCTGCTGCATCCGATGGTGCCGCTGCGCGGGCTGAACCTGCCATCCCTGAAGGAGGTTGCCGTATTCATCGGAGCAGGCACCAACGATCCGATCATCCGTACAGAGGAAACCGTGGAGCTAGAATCGCTGCTGCGGGAAGCCGGTGCAGAGGTAACGATGCATTGGGGCAATCAGGGCCACCGCCTCAGCTCAGCCGAAGCGGAAGCCGCCCGGGATTGGCTGAAGCAGCAAAGTAATTTCCGTCAAGTCTGACACCTGCAACTGCCTGCGGGGCTGCTGCCAAGTGACTATTTCAGCCGCTTGAAAGCCCCTGCGGGCGGTTTTTTGCTGTGGGCAGGAAAGGGTGATCCGGTCCTGGCGGTCTGGAAGGTTCACGGCACGGGCGATTAAAAAGCATTGAATATTCCGTCTGCAATCAGGTAGTATGAAGGTTACATTGCTGCGGAAAGGTTGAAGTTATGAATCATGATCACAAAAATCGATAATAAGATGCTGGGAGCGAAAGGACCGTCGAGGAAGCAGCGGCTGCAGATTGCCGTCATTCTGGGAGCGATATCAGCGATCGGACCGTTGTCCATTGATATGTATTTGCCCGCGCTTCCGGCGCTGGGTGCGGATTTTGGGGCGGGGGCTGCGCTGGTGCAGCTTAGCCTGACCTTCTTTTTACTGGGGCTGGCCTCGGGCCAGCTGGTAGCAGGGCCCTTAAGCGACGTGTATGGACGCCGCACACCACTGCTTATTGGCATGCTGGTGTACGCAGTTTCCTCCTTGCTGTGCGCATTCACTCCTTCCATCGGGCTGCTGGTAATGCTGCGGTTTATCCAGGGGCTGGCCGGGTCCGTAGGGGTTGTAATCTCGCGCGCGGCGGTACGCGACCTGTATAGCGGGTCAGAATTAACGAAGTTCTTTTCCTTGCTGATGATTGTCAACGGATTGGGGCCGATCCTGGCCCCGGTCATCGGGGGGCAGCTGTTGAGGGTTACAACGTGGCAGGGTGTGTTCGTGGTGCTCTTTGCCGCCGGGCTGATCTTTTTTGCCACGATTCTGCTGAGGCTTCCGGAGACCCTGCCCAAGGAACGGCGTTTGAGCAGCGGAATTCGCGGCACACTGCGCACGTTCGCTGTCCTGCTGGGAAATGGAAGGTTTATGGGCTATGCCCTCTCCCAGGGGTTTGTCTCCGCCGCCATGTTCGCTTATATTTCCGGCTCCTCTTTTGTCCTGCAAAATATTTTTGGGGTCTCCCCGCAAATGTACAGTGTGATCTTTGCCGTAAATGGACTGGGCATTATCTTGTCCGGCCAGATCGCCGGGAGACTGGCAGGAAGAGTCGGCGAGCAGAAGTTTCTGGTCAGCGGCCTCCTGCTGTGCACGCTGGGCGGTGTGCTGCTGCTGCTGACAGTTCTGGCCGGAGGCGGCCTGCTGCCCATCCTGATCTGCCTGTTCGCCATTGTTTCCAGTGTAGGCGTAGTAGGGACAACCAGCTTCTCGCTGGCCATGCAGGATCAGGGCGATTCTGCAGGCAGCGCCTCAGCGCTGCTCGGCCTGCTGCCCCTGCTGCTCGGCAGCTGTGCAGCTCCGCTTGTCGGGCTTGGCGGCAGTGAGACTGCTCTGCCCATGGCGATGGTCATCGCGGGTGCCGGTGTATGCTCCATTCTGTGCTTTCTGCTGCTTTGCAGACAGGGCGGCGCTAAATGAGCCGCAAAGATTTCGGCACGCTGCTGCTTGTTTTTGACTGGGGCGCTTCCTTTCTGTTCACGAGAAAACCAATGTTATGTCATGTGCCGGCAGGCATACAGGAGATCGCTGCTGCCGCTACAGACAGCGAGGGAAGATTTGATATCCGGGTGTAAATGTAAAGAGGACCCCTTTGCTGTGAGGGGGTCCTTTTTTTGTGCTTGTATAATAACTAGGCCTTCCCCTCAGTTGGAATCTTTGAAAGGTTGATGGTTCGGAGGGCCGCAGGGAGTGAAATGGAATTAGTGAACTTAAATGGGCTCAAATTCGTCCTGCAGAGGTAGTAGTGGGAATTAGTATACTTAAACTCAGCGAATTTTAATGTAAGGGTGTCAACGTGGCGGATTAGATTTACTTTTTCCAACTAGCGCTTGCTGGGAACGGGATGGGGAAGAGTTAAGTTCACTTTTTCCACTTAGGCCTACCGCCTGGTCAAGGAGGGGTGGAATTACAGGGGGAACACAAGTCTACCCAGCGGGTTGGAACTTGGCAGTCCTCTGCTAACCCAACCTTAAACTTCGCACCTTCCTTTACGGGACAGCGCAGCCGTTTTGTTCAGAGAGAGAGCTTGCTGCAGGGAACGCCCGAAATGCCTTTGATCTTTTATACGCGTGATGCAGTGATGAGGGCCTTGCGGGAGGTCTAACCTTTAAACGCTGTAAAAAGAAGCCTTCCATCCCCGGAGTTGGTATAATGGAGAAATGGATAAGGGTGAATAGCCCAATTAAGCTCACCATCCGGCAGTAAAGGCAGGAGAAATTATGAATTCTATGAAGCAAACCTTGGAGCGGTTCAAAATTGTAAGGCTGATTGTATCCATTTACCGGCTCAAAGCGGTCAGGGCGCTTGTTCCGCTTGTGATTATAGCTTTTGTGTATCTGGAGGGGCAGCATGAGCTGAAGCGGGTCCATTTGGGCCTGATTCTCCGTGAGCTGAAGCATGTCCCGGCAGGGGCCATCTTGCAAATGATGGGGGCTGCACTGCTCTCTGTGGCGGTCATGAGCAGCTACGATTATCTGATCAGGCGGCATTTCCGGCTGGAACTTGGACACTGGAGCACTTTCCGCTACTCGTGGATTGCCAACACGTTCAACAATCTGATCGGCTTTGCCGGTTTGGCGGGAGTGGGCTTGCGCACGCTGCTCTACAAAAAAAGCGGAGTGCCTGCCTCCGTTCTTACGCCCGCCATTGTATTTCTTTCACCGCTGATGATTACCGGGCTGTCTCTGCTCTCCTGGGGCAATATCCTTGGCCTGCTTCCGGCCGCCGCGCTTCTGCACGAGCACCGCTGGCTGGTGTTCGCGGTCTGGGGGATGGCGTTGTATCTGCCGTTTTTTATTATCGTTCAGCGTTCAGCGCTATTCGCAAAATGGATCAACCGGGGACAGAACAGAACACCCTGGCTCACCGTAGGGGCTTCCATCGGCGCTTCGTTGCTGGAATGGCTGTTTGCCGGGATTACCTTCTGGACCATCGGGAGCCACCTGATCGGCAGCATCGATTTTGTTGCCGTATTCAGTATTTATGTGATCGCCGCCATTGCCGGCATTCTCAGCATGGCACCCGGCGGCATCGGCGCTTTCGATCTGATTGCGCTGCTGGGGCTTACACAGCTGGGATACCGGAGTGATCAGGCGATGGCAGTGCTGGTCATTTTCAGATTATTTTATTATCTGATTCCCTGGCTGATCGGCCTGGTGCTGGCGGCGCTGGAAATCGGGCTTCAAGGCAAAAAAAGCGCTGACCGCAATAACGCCGGCATCGAGCCTCAGCTTAATGTATGGCAGAAAATCTGGGGCTGGCCGGGCCAATATACCTTCCTGAGCGATCTTGGCGTATGGGCGCTCGGCAAGCTGGTGTTTGCCAGCGGGATTATTCTGCTGCTGTCGGCGGCGACGCCCGAGCTGCTGTACCGGCTGCGGATCACGGAGGATCTGCTCTCGCTGCCGGTGATGCGGATTTCGCATCATCTCTCCGTGCTGATCGGATTCATGCTGATTTTGCTGTCGCGCGGAATTTCGCTGCGGGTCCGCAGAGCCTATATTTGGACAAGCGCGCTGCTGTTTGCCGGTGCCGTGTTTACCTTTACTAAGGGGTTCGATTATGAGGAGGCTGTGTTCCTGCTGGTAGTAGCCTTTATTCTCTGGATCTCCAGAGCGCGTTTCTACCGGATCAGCGTCCCTGTAAGCCGGCAGAATACGGTCTGGTGGCTGGCCCTGACCTCTTTTATAGCGCTGGTATACTACCTGCTGGGCAATTACGTGCATCATGGCTTCTTGAGACATCTTCCCCATGGAGTCGAGCCGGAATGGCTGCATCGTCACAGCAATGTGGCGGTTACGGCAGCCGGCGGGCTGGTGTTCTCCTGGCTGCTGCTGACGATGATGATTACCCTCCGGCCGCACCGCAGCGTGGATGAGCTGTTCGCGGACAGGGATATGGAAAGATTAAGCCGCTTTCTCGGGGAGCATACCGGAAATTCCCTGACGCATATGCTCTTCCTGGGGGACAAAAGCTTCTACTGGGCCCAGGACGGCAGGGTGCTGTTTGCTTTTGCCAGAGCGCGGGACAAACTGGTCGTGCTGGGTGATCCGCTGGGCCCCCGGAGTCTGATCAATGATGGAATCAGTGAATTCCGGCAGGCAGCCGATCTGTACGGGCTTGCGGTGGTATTTTATCAGGCCACCCCGGACTTTCTGCCTATATACCATGAACAGGGATACCACTTCTTCAAGCTTGGTGAAGAGGCGATGGTGCCGCTCGCCGACTTTACCCTCAGCGGCAAAAAAAATGCAGACCTGCGGAATGTGAAAAGCCGTTTTGAACGGGAGGGATATGTGTTTGAGGTGGCGGAGGCGCCGCATCCGGAGACACTGCTGGAAGAGCTGCGCCGGGTCTCTGAGGAGTGGCTGAATGGCCGCAGCGAAAAGGGGTATTCCCTCGGCTGGTTCAAGCCGGCATATCTGCAGCTGGCACCGATCGCGCTGCTGCGGAGCAAGGAGGGCGATGTGCTGGCTTTTGCCTCTATGGCCCCGGGATATGACAGGGGAGAGACAGCCTCGATTGACCTTATGCGCCACCGGAACAAAACGCCGAACGGCACCATGGACTATCTGTTCATCCGTTTGCTGGAATGGGCCAAGGAGCAGGGCAGCGTCAGATTCAATCTGGGCAATGCCCCGCTGTCCAGCGTCGGCCATAATTCGGGAGCGCTGCGGGAAGAGAAGGTAGCCCATCTGGTCTTTGTACGGGGCGGACACTGGTACGGATTCGCCGGCCTGCGCCGGTATAAGGAGAAGTTCAGCCCGCTGTGGGAACCCAGGTATCTGGCATATCCCGCAACGCTCACCCTGTCGATCCTGACGCTTGATCTGGTAAGGCTCGTCTCCCGTCACCCGGAGGCGAAAGAGGATCAGGCATAAGCCTCAGAAGGTGCGGGATAGATTTATATGCCGGGGCCGCAGCCTGCGGAATACATACTGAGCTATAGCCTCAGCTGAACCGCGAGACGGTCCACAGCAGGGCGGCTGCCAGCAGGATATAGAGCAGGGCGAGCGTATCGCGGTTCTGCCAGGACAGCCGGTAGGATGGCGTCCGCTCCTTGGCGGGGTCGTAGCCGCGGGATTCAACGGCAGTAGCCAGCTCATCGCCCATCCCGATGACCAGGATCAGCAAGGGGACAATCAGCAGTGCAGCTTGCCTGGGCGAGTACCGGGCCAGGCCGCGGGCTTTTCTGCCGCGCGAGTCCAGCGCCAGCTGCAGCTGGGCCAGCTTGTCTAGAATCCAGGGCACAAACTGCAGCGTAACCGATACTGCCAGCGACCAGTTGCGGGTGCGGACCCCCAGCTTCCTCAACGGAGCGATGCCCCATTCCAGCCCTTCCCGCAGGGGAGCGCCGGTGGTCGTCTCTGTGAACAGGAATCCAAGTGCGATCATCAGCAGAAAGCGGAGCACATTCAGTCCGCCCCGTTCCATGCCTGCCGCGCTTACGCCAACCGGCCCGAGCGTATAATCCGGGGAGCTCCAGCTGAGCGAGGACAGCAGCCAGAGGAACAGAAACATCAGCAGGAACGGGCGGAAGAACCGGACGGTCCTCCGCCAGGGAATGCGGGCTGACAGCGTCAGCCCGGCAATCAGGCCGGCTGCAAGCAGCAGCGGCAACAGTGTATTCATTCCCAGAACGACCAGTGTTCCCAGCACCATCCCCAGCCATTTCACACGGGGGTCCAGCCTCTGCCACAGTTTCTGGGCCGGGGCTGTTTCTGTATTTACGGCGCCGGAGGAGCGGCTGTCCGCATCCCCGGCAGCAGGCCGGAGCCGGCCTGCTCCGCCCGGGCTTCGGCCCGGGCGCTGCTCCCCCGGTGCCGCTGGAAGCAGATCAGCCGCCGGAGCAGCAAGCGGCTGCCGCTCAAGCTCCGCCAGCAGGCTGTCCAGACTGTCAGGCAGTTCTGCCAGCAGGCCGCGCTGCCGCAGGCTGTGTCCCAGCCGCATGTAGGCGGGAGGCGTAAGACCGGCACCCGTGAGCAGAAGCGGATCGGCGGACAGGGCAAGAGCCGGCCCGTCATAATGGACGGTGCCCTGGAACATCACAATCACCCTGTCAGCCATGGGCAGGAAGCTGTCGAGCTCATGAGTGCCAACCACCAGAGTCAAGCCGCTGCGGCGCAGCCCGCGCAGCATCTCCAACAGGGATTCAGCCGCCTGCGGGTCCAGCCCGGCTGTGGGCTCGTCCAGGACAAGCAGGCCGGGGGCGGAAGCGATAGCAGCGGCTATGCAGAGCCGCCGCTTCTCGCCGCCGCTCAGCAGAAAGGGCGAGCGCCCGGCGAATTCGTCGTAGGGCAAGCCTACTCTGGCAAGCGCGCTGCGGATCAGCTCCAGCCGCTGCGGCCCCGGGACTCCGCGCTCGGCAAGGCCGTATTCCAGCTCTTTATGGACGCTGCCCGCGAACAGCTGCGTCTCAGGCTGCTGGAATACCATGGAGACCTTTCCGGCAGGAGGCTGGCCGCCGTCAAAGGCAATAGTGCCGGAAGCCGGCTGCGCAAGGCCCGACAAAAGGCGCAGCAGTGTAGACTTCCCGCTGCCCGTGACTCCGCACAGAACAGTCAGCGTGCCTTCGCGTATGTCCAGGCTGATGTCCGTAAGGACAGGGAGCTTGTCGTAACGGAAGGATACGTGGTCCGCCTGAATCCTCACAGGGCTGCCTCCAGCTCCCGCTCGGTCAAAGGCAAGCTGTCCAGGGACCAGCCCTTGTCCCGCAGCAGCCGTCCGATGCGGATGACGGGCGCGGACGGCCAGCCCAGAGCTTCCGGCAGTTTGCTTGCATAGAAGAGCGTCCGCGGATCTCCGTCATACAGCATCTTGCCTTGTTCCATAACGGCAACACGCGGACTCTCCGCCAGCTCCTCCATCCGCTGGGTGACCCAGAGCACCGTCGTCCCCTGTGCCCACAGCTGGCGGGCCAGCTCCAGGATATCCCTCCGTCCGGCCGGGTCGAGCATGGAGGTCACCTCATCAAAAATAATCATTTCCGTATCCAGCGCCAGACAGCAGGCGACCGCCAGGCGTTGGCGTTCTCCACCGGACAGGGTAGAGACATCCGCTCCGGCTTTATGGGCCAGCCCTACCTGGCCCAGGACGTGCTCAATCTTTGCAAGCATTACGCTGCGGCTGAGCCCGCGGTTCTCCAGCCCAAAGGCAACATCTTCAAACGGTGTAGAGCCGACGGTCTGCGCTTCAGGATTCTGAAACACCAGTTGAATATGCCGCTTGACAGCTGCGCGGTTATCTGATGACCGCAGATCCAGACCGGCAGCAGACAGACTGCCCCCGGTTGGAATATTCAGGCCGTTGAAGGTGCGGATGAGTGAGGATTTGCCGCAGCCGTTGGCTCCGGTAAGAGCCACCCATTCGCCCCGTTTGATATGTATGGAAATCCCCTGCAACACCGGCAGCCTGCGCTGGCCGTCCCGGAAGGACAGGGTCAAATGCTCAGCTCTGATCATGTCGTGCCTGCTTCCTTAACTGCTGTAGTCAATAATCGTTACCCATTATAGCAAATATTTTAGGATTGATGTATCCGGTAAGGGATGATATAGTGTTCCTAAAAAAATGGGGGTAATCCTGCTCATGAAAAAATGGACGACTCGCGGCCTGATCTTCAGTGCACTTTTCGCCGGAGTTATGATCGCACTCAGCTATTTGAGAATTTCACTGCCCTTTTCTACGGTGCCTATTACCATGCAGACGCTTGCGGTGATGCTGGCCGGTTCCATGCTGGGTGCGCGCTACGGCAGTCTTGCAGTACTGATTGTCATCGGGCTGGCGGCTGCCGGATTCCCGGTGCTGGCCGGAAGCGGCGGCTTGTCGGTGCTGGCCGGACCTACCGCAGGCTATATTTTTTCCTGGCCGGTGATGGCTTTTCTGATCGGTCTGTTCGCACAGCGCATAGAGCAGAATAAATACACATTTGTGAAGCTGCTGGCCGTGAACTTTTTGTTCGGCGTACTGCTTGTGTACCCCGGCGGCGTCTGGTGGCTGGCCCATTCCACAGGGATGACCTCTCTCTCCAAAGCATTGACGGCGGGAATGTGGCCGTTCATCCCGGGCGATCTGATCAAAGCGGTGCTAAGTGCCGCCGTTGTAACCGCCGTATGGAGAGTCTACCCGATTGAGCGTATTCTGAACACGGAATCTGACGCTTGGGCCGAAGGTGGAAATTCAACGGTCAGCCGCTAGAAGGTTAGTCCAACTGAAATAAGGAATACAGCAAAGAGGTGAACTCTGCCCGTTACGGCGAAAGTTCACCTCTTTTTCTATGTTGTAAACCTGAACTTGCTGGAATGCCTTTCACTATTCCTATTCCCCAGAGCTTCCTTCAGTACCGGAGCTATTCTTCGTACTCTTCTCTACGGCATCCATTTCCTGTGCAGCAGGCTCCTCTTCTTCCCCATCCGGCAGTGCCCATACGGAGACGCTTCCGCCGTTCACAGGGAAAATTCCCCAGCCGTCCTCGCCAATGGTCACGGACTCTTCGCGGTTATGGGTGAAGTCTACCCAGAGCTCTCCCGCCCGTTCCTCGCCAATGAACATCCGCTTCTCGCCATTGTCTCCATTCGAGATGACCACGGCACAGCCGGAGCCTTCGACTTCTTCTATCCCGCGGCGTACCCAGCCGATGGTATTCGGATGATCGAAATAATCATCCTGCTCCCCATAGGCCTTGTGGCAGCGGGCGTACAGCAAGGGATCGATCGCCTCTTTTTTGCCTTCCACGGGAGCGGGCCCGCCAATGCCGTAATAATCACCGTAGAAGACCACCGGATATCCATCCCGTCGCAGCAGGATCAGGGCGTAGGCGCTCTGTTTGAACCAGTCTCCGACCCAGGACTCCAACGCTTCATGCGGTTGTGAATCGTGGTTATCCACGAAGGTCACTGCATTGGCAGGATGGGTCTGTACCAGTGTGTCGTCAAATATATGCGTCAAATCAAAATCTCTGCCGCCCAGCGCAGCCGCATACAGCTTGTAATGCAGCGATACATCGAACAGGTCTATCTGATAATCGACGGTATTGAGAAATTCCCGGCAGGCTTCGAGATTCGAATTCCAGAACTCCCCGACGATGTAGAAGTCCTCGCCCCGCTTTCTGGTCATTTCCGCCGCGAATTCTTTGATAAACTCATGATTGATATGCTTGATGGCGTCAAGACGGTAACCGCTGCACTGCAGCGTATCTACCAGCCATTTGCCCCATTCCAGCATCTCGTTCCGGACTTCCTCCTGGCTGTAGTCAATATTCGCGAACATGAGATAATCATAATTGCCGAACTCGTCATCCACATTCTGGTTCCAGCTTTTGTTCTCTCCGTTAATCCGGAAGACTCCATTCCGTCCTCCTTTGGCATCGAAATCGGTGCCGTTGAAATGCGTATGATTCCATTTGAAGCTGGAGTACGTGTCTCCCCGTCCGGGGAACGTAAATTTGGTCCAGCCTTCGATCTCGAACGGCGCGGAGATCTCCTTGTTGCGGTTGTTCGGGTCTACCTCAATCACCTCGAAGACCTCAGTCTCGTCTGCGCCCGCCTTATGATTCATAACGAGGTCCACATACACGGCAATCCCGTTCTTGAGGCATTCAGCAATGGCGTCGATCAACTCCTGCTTGGTGCCGTATTTCGTGCGGATGGTCCCTTTCTGGTCGAATTCTCCCAGGTCATAAAGATCATACACGCCATAGCCTGTATCCTCAGGGGAAATGGCCTTCGTTACCGGAGGCACCCATACGGAATCAATACCGGCGGCTTTCAGTTCGGGAGCCATTTGGGCCAGCCGCTTCCAGTGCTGCCCGTCTGCTGCGACATGCCATTCGAAAAATTGCATCATAGTATGGTTTCTCTTCATTTCCTGTGGCCTCCTTCATCGAATATGAAACGGATGGATAGGTTATATGATTTAGTCTTCAACAAGAAGTAGAAGAGAGTATGTAGACCTGCAAACATCACCCGGATTCAGAAGAAATCCAGCTGGCGCGGAGCCAGTCCGCCATCAATTCCGAGTAATGACTGCAGCTCTTTCGCGTTATCTGTGGCGTCTCCGCCAGAATTATTATTAAACACAACATACAGCTCGCGGCATGTTTTTTCAAGTTCCAGCAGCCGGTCCCGCCACTCCGTCAGCTCTTCGGTACTGTAGCGGTACAGGTAGCGCAGCTTGCGCCAATCCGGGTGGCTGCTCTGGTTCCAGCCGCTGATGTTGCGTCCGTGCAGCCGCACATGAGTTGCATCAGTGCCGGTGGATACAGGAACGATGGGGATCGACCCGGAGCCGGCCTGCGGCTCATCCGCCACTGTGTGAATCCAGCCCTCCTGCTCCAGAAAATGCAGCGTTTTGCCGCGCATTTCCGGACTGTACCAGGATTCATTGCGGAATTCTACCGCAGAAGGAACATCCTGCATTCTTTCTTTGGCCTCACGCAGAAACTCTACATTGTCCTTGGTGCAGTCGAACCAGGGCGGGAATTGAAAAAGCACCATGGCCAGCTTCCCCGCGGAACGTACAGGCCCGATAGAGGCATGGAAGGCCTGATACATCTCTTCCGGTGTGTCGAAATAATTCTTTTTGCTGCGCAGATGTCCGGTCATGCCCTGATATGCCTTGACGATGAACTGAAAGCCTTCAGGGGTCTGTTCTGCCCATTTGGCATAATTCCTGACCGGCTGTACCGCATAAAAAGAACTGTCGATCTCCACGATGGGAAAATGACTGCTGTAAACAGGCAGGCGTTCGGCAGGTTTGATTTTGCCGTAAAGCTCCTCGTGGTCTCCAAAGCCGGTCAACCCGATTTTGATCATGGAATCTCCTCCTCTAGAGCTGGAAAGTGAGCTTGAATCAATCGGCTAACTCTTATTAAACTGAAAAGCGGTGTTCACAAACAACAGTCAGTTGATTAATAACTGGAATTCATGCAACATGTACGATATACAGATTTTTTTATTCATTTGCCATAGAGGCAGGATACCGGGGGAAACTACTTATGGAACATAGATTTCAGCAACTGAGTCCGCACATCCTGATCATGCACGCGGAGCATGAGACGGACCGGCCCGTTTTGGCAGCTATCACCGGGGAACGCCGGACGCTGCTGATGGATGCAGGGAATTCACCCGGGCATGCGGAGCTGTTCCGCCAAGAACTCGCCAGGCGCGGTATCAAGCCGCCGGAGCTGGTGGTGTTGACGCATTGGCATTGGGATCATTCTTTTGGACTGTCCGCGTGGCAGGCCCCGGTTATTGCCCATGAAGGAACGGCAGAAGCGCTTGGCAGACTTGGCGGACGAAGCTGGTCGGATGAGGAGCTTGCTGAGCTTGTTCTCGCCGGCATTCTGAACGAAGAGAGTGCACAGCATATACGGCTGGAGTACGGAGACGCCAGAGAGATAACAGTAATGAAGCCGGACATCGTATTTTCAAGTAATATCGATATTGATCTGGGCGGTGTTACCTGTGAATTGAGCCATGTGGGCGGGGACCATTCTGCAGATTCTTGTTTTCTGTACATCAGGGAAGATAATGTGCTTTTTCTGGGTGATGCCCTGGGGCCTTCTGTATATGGCGGTCCGCGCCGATACAGCAGTACAGGCTTTTTGAAGCTGCTGGGGCTTGCCTATGGCTATAATGCGCAGTGGTATGTGGAATCCCATGGAGTCCCGATGAGCTTGGCGGAATTCCGTGCCGATCTGGCGCCGTGGGAGCGGCTGGCCCGGATTGTGGATGTATTCGGCCATAACCGCGAACGTGTGGTGCAGGAGCTGAAGGATTATCTGCAGCTTGAGGAGCTGCCCGCCGGTTTGCTGCAGGGTGTGGAGTACTTTATGGCCGGTTGCAAATGAATGGAAGCGGAATGGGAGCTGCAGGAATTGAAGTGGAATAAGTACACTTTAAATAGACAGAAAAGCGTGCTGCGGAGGGGATAGTGGGAAAAAGTAGACTTGATTTAAGTGAATTCACCCAAAAGGGTGGATATCGGTCGGATTAGTTCTCCTTTTTCCAACTAGCGCTTCTGGAGAAGCGGGAGGGGGAAGAGTTAAGTTTACTTTTTCCACTTGGGGTTTGCCGCCGATTCTAATGAGCCCCCGCGCACTCTAAACCAGACACTCTACAACGGCTACACTGTCCAATGAAGGGCGGGGTAGCCGTTATGTTCTTATTAGAGGACTTACCTGCTGTTGTGTATACAAGCTAAGCGGGGTTGCTCACACCGGTGTGAAGTGCGTGATGGAGGAGCCGCTTGATACATGAACGGCATTGCGCCCATTACGCTTGGAGGTATACAGAGCGTGGTCTGCTTCGGAGAGCAGATCTTCCAGCGAAAGATTTTTGCCCCGGGCCTCCACGACGCCGAAGCTTGCCGTGACATGGATGGGCCTGGAAATGGCAGATATGGAGCTGCGCTCAATGTCCTTCCGCATCGATTCAGATAACAGGGCAGCCTGCTTCAAGGCTGTTCCCGGCAGACAAAGAACAAATTCCTCGCCCCCGTAACGCCCGAAAATATCTCCCTCGCGCAAATGACTGCTGCAGACGGTTACAATATGCTGCAGCGCCATATCCCCATAGTGGTGGCCGTAACGGTCATTGATGTTTTTGAAGAAGTCAATATCGAGCAAAATAATCGAGACCGGCTCCAGACTGAGGGCGGCCTCATTCAGCAATCCCCGGCTCAGCTCCATGAAATGCATCCGGTTGTAGATCCCGGTGAGGCTGTCTACGGTGGCGAGCTGGAGCAGTTTTTCCTGAAGCAGCGTCCGCTCCGTGACATCAATCAGCATAATCATCCGCCCCACCTGATGCCCGCCATACTTCTGCACCGGAGAGGATCTAACCTGATAGTACCGGGTCTCGCCGTTCATATTCCAGCCCAGCTCGCGTTCTTCGCTGATCAGCGGATCGGAATTCATCACGTAATCGACCGCATCCTGGCCTGCCGGAAGAAAGAGCTGGGCCAGGGGCTTGCCGATGGCCGAGGCATCCAGATCCTGCAGCATGTCCGCAGCGGCCCGGTTGTAATCGACCAGCGTATCGGAAAGATCCGTAACCAGCACACCGTCGCGCATGCTCTCAAACAGATTTTCGCGGGCAATAGGAGCGGCGGTGAGCATACCTCTGGACAGAATAGCCCATATATACAGGGTTGAAGTAATACTCATAATGACCGGAACAGGGTCCATTCCATAGGGAGTTGCATCCATTAAATAGAGAAAAGCGCCCAGAGCCGGGAGGAACTGCCCGATAAAAATGGTGAACAGCTGCCTGCGGTAGACGCGCTTCATCCGGTTCCACTGCCAGAGAATCAGGCACATCCCGGCAAGCATACAGCCGAAGGTCAGACTGCCCTGAACTATATACCAGGGACCCATAACGACATCGATCAGCGGTGTGGGTGCTCCTTCCCGGAAATACATCGACTGATAGAAGAGATGGTGATGGTCGTTGGTCCATACAAGCAGTACGGAGATAAAGGGAATGGCATACAGCGCGGTGACCAGCCCTTTTCGGATCAGCCGCTCCAGTCCTACGAAATACATAATCATCAGCAGGCTGGAAGGGGCGATAAAAGGCATCCCAAGATACTCGACCTTAATCCAGAAACTGATTTCCGGCATCGTGCTTCCCGACAGCTCCAAGGCAAAGCCGAAGGTATAGATGGCCGATGTTAGGGAACTGAGGATAAAAGCCCGTGTTCCAGCGAAATCGGTTTTTTTATAGTAGGCAAAAAGCGCCAGCAGGGCGCTCAGCACACCGGAGATTGAAACAATAACTATATAATTCGAAATCATGGACCCCATTGTTCAAGCCTCCGTCTGCGGATATATGCTGCGGGCATAGGCAGATTGTCTCCTGTTTATTAAAAATCTAGTGAGATAGTAGCAAATATACATAGTGAAATCCCGTTTGTCAGCGCATACAGCATGAAGATATATACCTACTTTATCGGCAAAAGTCGCAATTTTTAAAAATTTAGAAAGCATATTTTTAACAGTATCCTAGAATACCTAGACAAAGTGACGGAATTTCTCAGACTCCATTTTACTTTTTGTCTAGTGAGAGTAACCGGAGCACAGTGTATTATGTTAGTTAATCGAACATGTTGAAGAAATAAACATCATCTCACGCAGGAATATGTTATTTTATCTAACATATGGAAAAAAATCAAATCCGATCCGGGAATAAAGGGGGAGCTGGAAATGTCATTAGCAGCGGCAAAAATTCCTGAGATACAGCTGCAGAACGTCGAGATGCGTTACCAGACGGACGCGGCCGATGTGCTTGCACTGCATCAGGTAAGCCTGGATATCGCCAAAGGGGAGTTCGTTTCCCTGCTTGGACCGTCCGGCTGCGGCAAAACTACACTGCTCAGACTGATGGCAGATCTGCTGACGCCAACAGGCGGAGACGTTACGGTAGCCGGCAAGAGTGCGCGTGAAGCCCGGCTGGCCCAAAAGTACGGTATCGTGTTCCAGAGCCCGGTCCTTTATGACTGGCGGAAGGTGAGGCATAATATAACGCTGCCTCTGGAGCTGATGGGCGTGAAAAAATCCATCCGTGAGGATAAAGCGCTGGAGCTGCTGGATCTCGTAGGCCTGCAAGGCTTCGCGGACAAGTATCCGTGGCAGCTCAGCGGGGGGATGCAGCAGCGGGTAGCCATCGCCAGAGCACTGTCGATGGAGCCGGAAATCCTGCTGATGGATGAACCCTTCTCCGCGCTGGATGAGTTCACCCGCGAACGTCTGAATGAGGAACTGCAGGCTGTATGGGGCAAGGTGCAGAGCACCATTGTCTTCGTCACCCACAGCATACCAGAGTCGATTTTTCTCTCGGACCGTGTGTTCGTGCTGTCTCCGCATCCGGGCAGGCTGTCCGCCGTTGTGGACATTCCGCTGCCGCGTCCGCGCACGGCGGAAATGAGGAACAGCCCGGAATTTTTTGAACTGATCGCCCGTATCCGCGACAGCTTCGAAGGGGTGTAGGGATGAAGGGGAACAGTATGTATATGCGGGACCGCTTGCTGCCGCTGTTCGTCTGGATCTTCGGCCTGCTGGCAGTCTGGGAGGCGGTCTCCTGGTGGCTGTTGCGTGTGGCCAAGACACCGCTGGCCCAGTCTAAGCTGCCTTATGTCCATGAAGTTGCGGCAACCTTGTGGAAATATAGCGGCACGCTGCTCAAGGAGGGCGGGGCGACCTTCGGCAATGCCGGAGTCGGATTTCTGATCGGTGCAGCGGCCGGAGTGCTCCTGGCTGTGCTGATGAGCCTGTCGAAGACAGTTGAACAGCTCGCCTTCCCTTATGCGGTGGCCTCGCAGATGATTCCGATTCTGGGGCTGGCACCGATTATCTACGGCATTGTACGGGATGAGCAGGTGTCGCGGATTATTATTTCCGGGTACATTACCTTTTTCCCGGTCGCTCTAAATATGCTCCGCGGGCTGCGCAGTGTCGATCTCCCCGCAGTGGAGCTGATGCATTCCTATGCTGCAAAGCCTTGGGCTGTATATTGGAAGCTGCGCTTTCCGGCTGCGCTGCCGGGCCTCTTCAGCGGACTCAAGATTGCGGCACCGCTCGCTGTGACCGGAGCAATCCTTGTAGAGCTTATGGGCGCACAGCATGGCATCGGCGTCATTATGCTGCGCAATCTCTATTACGGTCCTTCTCATACGTATATGTTCTGGTCAACCGTGCTTGTCGGCGCCTTGCTCGGGATGGCCAGCTATTGGCTGATGAGTCTGGTGGAACGCCTGGCAGCGCCATGGCAGCCGGAATTCCGCCCGAAAGGGGGCAGCCGTTAATGGAGAGCAACACTACTGTGCGGGATACATCCTTCATGGCCTCCACGGGCAAAGAAATCAAATCTGTCTCTTATACGTCAACTAACAACGAAGTATCAACGGTTATTGATAGGCGAAGAAGCCCCCGGCGGCCGTTCAGGCGGCTGAACCCCGGTGTGATTCTGCCCCTGCTGGCCGGGATACTGTTTCTCTTCCTATGGGAATTTCAGGTTTTTCATAAGCTTTTGGATCTCAAAAAGTACCAGCTTCCGCTGCCCTCGGCCATCGCAGAAGCAATGCGGGATAACATCAGCCTGCTGCTGTCTTATACCGGTTATACGCTGGCCGAGGCGGTCGCGGGGATGCTGATTGGTTCAGCCTGCGGCTTCCTGATCGCCCTGGCGGCAACCGCCTGGCCCCGGTGGGGCGGAGGCAGCCTTACCCTCGTGGCAGCGCTGAATGCCGTGCCCATTGTGGCGCTCGCCCCCATTATGAATCTGTGGTTCGGGGACGGCATCGGGTCCCGCGCCGCAATCGTTACAGCGACCACGATGGCTGCGATGGCAATTAATGCCTACAAGGGCATGTCAGCCGTTGACCCGCTGGCTCTGGATCTGATGCATTCGTACGCGGCTCGCAAGCCGGCAGTGTTCCGCTACCTCCGTGTTCAGAACAGTCTGCCCTATGTGTTCACGGCACTGAAGATCAATGCCACCGCGAGTATGATCGGAGCCATAGTGGGGGAATTCTTTTTCTCCTCGCGGGGGCTCGGCTACCTGTTATCCAACTCGATCAAGGTGGCCAAAATGCCGCTCGGCTGGTCCTGCATCGTGCTCGCAGCCATTGCCGGGGTAATCTTCTACCTGATTGTGGAGCGGCTGGAGAAGGTGTTCATCAAGTGGCATTCCTCCCAGCGGGCCTGACCCCCTGAATCCGTTACATCCGGTCCTGCGCCGAAGGGAAAAGAGAACCCTCCCCAGGCCGTATGCATAGAGCATCATGCTGTATTTATTTTCGAAATGAAAACTCAAACGGATAGGGGGAGTTGTATTGATGAACGGGAGTAAAGGCAAGTTTCGCGGCGGGCTGCTGGCGGCTGCACTAATCATGATGATTTCTTTGCTGGCAGGCTGCGGGGGCAGCAATAATAATGCAGCTCCGGGGGCTGAGGAGACGGCTGGGGCAGAGGCTTCCGCTTCACCGGAAGCGGCGGACCCGGCTGCAGATCCGGTAACCGTCAAGCTGCAGCTCAAATGGGTGCCGCAGGCCCAGTTCGCCGGTTACTTCCTGGCACAGGATAAAGGCTATTATGCCGAAGAAGGGCTGAAGGTAGAGATTCTGCCCGGCGGCCCGGACATTGTGCCGGAGCAGCAGGTTGCGGGCGGATCGGCGGATATCGGCGTGGACTGGGTGGCAAGTCTTCTGACCAGCCAGGAGCAGGAGATGCCGCTGGTGCAGATCGCGCAGATCTTCCAGAAGAGCGGACTGGTGCTGGTATCCAAGAAGGCTGCGGGGATTGCCGGACCGGCTGATCTGAAGGGCAAGAAGGTCGGCAACTGGATGGGCGGCAACGAGTTTGAGATTCTGGCGCTCTTCGATAAATACAAACTGGATTCGAACAAGGATCTGAACTTTACCAAGCAGGGCTTCACGATGGACCAGTTTCTCGGCGGCGAGCTCGACGCGGCATCGGCTATGACCTATAACGAATACCAGGTCATCCTGGAGTCCGGCGTCAAGGCGGAGGATCTGAACGTAATCGACATGAACGATGAAGGGGTGGCGATGCTGGAAGACAACCTGTTCGCCAACAAGGAGTGGCTTGAAGCCAATAAGGAAACGGCGGCCAAGTTCGTCCGCGCCTCCCTGAAGGGCTGGAAGGACGCGATCGCCGATCCGGAGGCGGCGGTAGACAGCGTGATGAAGCTGGCAGAAGAAGGCAGTACCACCCGTGAACATCAGCTGACGATGATGACTGAGGTTGCCAAGCTGATCCAGCCGGAAGGGTTCGATGCTTCCAAGATGGGCTATACCGATGCGGCGGCGTTCCAGCAGACCGCAGACATTGCCCTTAAGTTCGGCGTCATCAAGAAGGCATCCAAGGTGGATGAAGCCTATACGAACGAAATTGTGGAGATGGCGGCAAAGTAACGATGGCTCATTCATATTTCTGATAGATGACCGCCGGAATGGGCGGTCATCTATTATAATCAATGGCTCAAGATGGAAAGAGGTGCGGAAGATGTCTCTGCTTGTGAAGCAAACGGAGAAACTGAAGAACTATGTGAATGGAGTCTGGGTGGAATCCTCCTCCGGACAGCAGGAGGAAGTATTCAATCCGGCAACCGGCGAGGTTATTGCTTACGTCCCGATCTCCAGCCGGGTGGAGCTGGACACTGCCGTGAAGGCGGCCTCAGAGGCGTACCGCTCCTGGAAAAAGGTTGCCGTTCCGCGCCGCGCCCGCTATTTCTTTCAGTACCAGCAGCTGCTGGTGCAGCACTGGAACGAGCTGGCCGGGCTGATTACGCTGGAGAACGGCAAAAGCCTGGAGGAAGCGCTGGGTGAAGTGCAGCGCGGCATTGAGTGTGTGGAATTTGCCGCCGGCATTCCGACGCTGATGATGGGCAGCCAGCTGCCGGACATTGCTACCGGAGTCGAGTCGGGCATGTACCGGTACCCGCTTGGGGTAGTGGGCGGCATTGCACCGTTCAACTTTCCGATGATGGTGCCCTGCTGGATGTTCCCGCTGGCGGTTGCCTGCGGCAACACCTTTGTCATGAAACCCTCCGAGCGCACGCCGCTGCTGATGAACAGGCTGGCAGAGCTGTTCGCGGAAGCGGGATTTCCGCCGGGGGTGCTGAATGTGGTGCACGGGGCGCATGAGGTCGTGAACGGGCTGCTTGAACATGAAGAGGTCAAAGCTATTTCCTTCGTAGGCTCTCAGCCGGTTGCAGAATATGTCTATAAGCAGGGAACATCCTTTGGCAAACGGGTGCAGGCTCTGGCCGGGGCCAAGAACCATTCGATTGTGCAGCCCGATGCCGATCTCGACAATGCGGTCAAAAATATCATTTCCGCCGCCTTCGGCTCTGCGGGCGAGCGCTGCATGGCCTGCTCTGTGGTGGTTGTCCATGAGGCGATCGCCGATGAACTGGTGAGCCGCCTGACTGAGGCGGCGGACAGCCTGAAGATCGGCGGCGGCAAGGACGAAGGGGTGTTCCTCGGTCCGGTGATCCGCCAGTCGAACAAGGAGCGTACGATCGGTTATATCGAAACGGGAATTCAGGAGCAGGCGGTGCTGGTGCGGGACGGCAGGTTGGACAGTGCGGCAGCCGGAGCGGGCTATTTTCTTGGACCGACGATCTTCGACCATGTGCAGCCGGGGATGACCATCTGGCGGGATGAAATTTTTGCGCCGCTGCTGGCGGTGGTGCGGGTCAAGAATCTGGCGGAGGCGATTGCCGTGGCGAACCAGTCTCCTTTTGCCAACGGGGCCTGCATCTATACAGACAGCGCTAAGGCGATCCGGGAATTCCGGGAAGAGATTGATGCGGGAATGCTGGGGATCAACCTGGGGGTGCCTGCGCCGATGGCGTTTTTCCCCTTTTCGGGCTATAAGAAATCCTTTTATGGCGATCTCCATGCGAACGGCAGGGACGGCGTTGAGTTCTATACCCGCAAGAAGATGGTTACCGCGCGTTATTAACTATTACGGATATTGAGAGGTGAGAGTCCATGCAGAGCCTGGGGAACGAAAGCGAGCTGGCTGTTAAGAAGGATCAGCAGTATTTATGGCATAACATTACCCCTTACAGTGAAAAGAATCCGCCGATGATTGCAGCGGCAGCAAGCGGCTCATGGGTGACGGATATCGGCGGGAACAAGTTCCTGGACGGCATGTCCGGCCTGTGGTGTGTCAATGTCGGCTATGGACGCAAGGAGCTGGCGGAAGCGGCCTATCATCAGCTTCTTAGCCTCCCGTATTTCCCGCTTACGCAGAGCCATATGCCGGCAATCGCTCTGGCTGAGAAGCTGAACGCATGGCTGGAGGGAGACTATGTCATTTTCTTCTCCAACAGCGGTTCAGAAGCCAACGAAGCTGCCTTCAAAATAGCCCGCCAGTACCAGCAGCAGATAGGCCAGCATTACCGTCACAAATTCATCGCCCGCTACCGGGGCTATCATGGCAGCTCGCTTGGCGCGCTCTCTGCCACCGGCCAGGCGCAGCGCAAATATAAATATGAGCCGCTCAGCGGCGGATTTCTGCATGTGGCCCCGCCGGACAGCTACCGCCGTCCAGCCGGCATGAGCGTGGAGGAATTCAACCTTCAGAGTGCGCAGGCAATAGAGGATACGATGATCTGGGAAGGCGTGGAGACGGTAGCGGCGGTCATTATGGAGCCGGTGATTACCGGCGGCGGTGTCATTGTGCCCCATCAGGTCTATCTGGACCGGGTGCAGGAGATTTGCCGCAAGCATGGCGTGCTGCTGATTATTGATGAGGTCATCTGCGGCTTCGGGCGCTCCGGCCGCAAATTCGGCCATCAGAATTATGGCGTGAAGCCGGATATCATCACCATGGCCAAAGGATTGACCAGCGCCTACCTGCCGCTGTCGGCAACGGCAGTCCGCAAGGATATCTACGATGCCTTCAAGGACAACAGTGACGAATACGGGTATTTTCGCCATGTGAATACCTTCGGCGGCAATCCGGCAGCCTGTGCGCTGGCCCTGCGCAATCTGGAAATCCTGGAGCAGGAGAACTTGGTGGAACGCGCCGGCATTCTTGGCAAGAGGCTGACTGCTGAATGGGCCGGACTGCTGGACCATAAGCTGGTGGGGGATATCCGCAGCTTCGGGCTGATCATTGGCATTGAACTGGTAGCAGATAAGGCTACCAAGCAGCCTGCCGAGCTGGCTGTCGTTAAGGGCATTATCGCCGAGTGCAAAGCCAAGGGGCTGATCATCGGCAAAAACGGGGATACGGTAGCAGGCTTCAATAATGTGCTCACCATCGCCCCGCCGCTGTCCTCGACCGATGAGGATATCCAGTTTATTGCCGGTACGCTCAAAGCTGTGCTGAACGGGAGCTGGGCAGAGTGAGCCTCTCGGGATACAGGAGCTGGTAGGCGCGCAGGGCGACCTGGATAGAGATGCGGTTCTCAGGCAGCATGAAGTCTTCGCCCAGCAGCTCGGTGATTTTGTCCAGCCGGTAGTAGAGCGACTGTCTGACGATGAACAGATTCCGGGCGGCAATCTGCTTCGAGCCGTCATGGTCGAGATAGACGCGCAGGGTCAGCAGCAGCTCGCTTCCTTTGGCGGTATCATGGTCAATCAAGGGTCCGAGATAGCTGCGGATGAAGTTCTCCAGCGTCTTGCCGTCATTCAGGCTCAGCAGCAGCTGGAAGACGCCCAGCTCTTCATAGAACAGAATGGACTTCTGATAACAAGAATACAGAGACAGCGCTTGTACGGCTTCCTGGTATCCGGCGTAGGCGTGCTTCAGGCCCCGGTGGGACTTGCTGACTCCAATGACGAGCTGCAGGTCCTTCAGCTTCTCATCGGAGCGGATATGCTGCAGGGCATCCAGCGCCTGCTGCAGCCGGAGCTTGCCGGGCAGCTTGGACTGGATGTCGAGGGCGATGACGGTGAGGCGGTTGTTCTTCAGTGTAATCAGCGGGCGCAGCGAGTACTTCTCGAAGATCGAGCGCAGGATGAGCGACAAGTGAAAGGTGATTGATTCCCAATCATTCTCCGAGCTGTTCCATTTCACATCGCGGGGGTTTTCGATTTCGACCAGGCACACGCGGTAGGGAAGCTCATTAACCACATTGAAGTCAGGCCCGACCAATCCTTTGAGCCGGTTGTCCTCCTGGGTCCGGCCGCCGATCAGCTCATCCACCCACAGATTCTCCGAGAACAGCTTGCGCTCCTCCATATACCGTGTGCGCAGCAGCTCCTGGGCAATGGACAACGACGCGGAATCGAGCAGCAGACAGTCAAACTCCTGGGGCTTGTGATTGCAGACCATCAGAATATAGGCCCAGGTCTGATCGAGCGCACCCACCGGCTTCAGGGCAATCGTCTTGTGGCCGTAGTCGCGGATATAAGGGGCGGCATCCGGCTGCACGCCTTCCATTTCTTCGCCGAAGGCTTCGAAGAAGCTTAGGAGAGGGAGCTGTTCCTCAGGCGTAAGTGCCGGGAAGAACAGAGGTTTTCCTTGCGGCTGCATATACACAATTTGTGTGCGGGTGCTTTTGCATAATAATTGCAGTACCTTGACCGTACCTTGAGAGGTCAGTGTTAGACGGTGGAACTCACGGGAGATGCTCTCCAGCTCCTGAAGCATGCGGTGATGCCGGTTGATAATAAGGGAATGCAGATCAAGAGTGATATCTACAAAGCGTACAGTGCGGGTGAAAATAATCAGCGGGAAGTCATGATGATTGGCCAGATCAATCATTTCCTGGGGGATGCTGCTGAAATAAGCTCCCAGCTCGATGCATAAGCAGGCTGCGTTCTTGTCAATCAGATTCTGCATAAAAGATAAGGAAGAGGGCAGGCCGGCGCTTGCCCCTATGCCGGTGGTCAGAATCATCTCCTCCCCGTGGATCAGGCTTTCAAAGCTCGCGCTCTCCAGCACATGCACCCAGCGGATGGCGCGGTTCAGGCCGGTTCTGCCGCCGATGACTTCCGATTCTGCAAACAGCGGTCTTTTGAGTGCATCACGAATGGTAAAAACAAGCTCCCAATCCATAAACATCCCCCTCGCTTAACATATGATCTTTTCCTGTCCGGTGCGGGCTGTTTCAGGCTATATTCTCACAGGTAAAAAATACACTTTTGAAATTAGACAATCTGTCTAATGTAACGAAAAATGGAATTTACTATAGTTTCAATATAACGTGTAAGGAAAGTTTACCTAAGTGGATGAAAAGTGGAATGAGGAATAAGGCTTATTGTTCATTTTACTACATTAATTCTCAGAAGTAAGCAAAATATTAAGGCAATACTCGTAATTATGTTATATTATATAACATAAATATGACTCTAAAGCGGAAACCGTTCATACAGAAGGAGGGATACGGATGGAGCATGCTTCTCCGTTAAACACATTCACGCCCGACATGTTCATGCGGGGTTTTGCCGAGGCCGAGCCTGGCCTTACCCGCAAAGGTGCAATCGAAGAGTCCAACCGCTGCCTGTATTGTTATGATGCGCCCTGCATCAAAGCCTGTCCGACCAGCATTAATATTCCTTCTTTCATCAAACGCATCGCCACAGACAACCTGAAGGGTTCGGCACAGACGATTATGGATTCCAATCCGGTGGGCGCCAGCTGCGCTCGAGTCTGTCCAACGGAGGAACTGTGCGAAGGGGCTTGTGTGCTGAATGATGCTTCTGCACCGATACAGATCGGGCTGCTGCAGCGTTATGCCACCGATTGGGCGATCAACAGCGGAGTCCAGTTATTTAAGCCGGGTCTTCCTAACGGCAAGAGAGTCGCCGTGATCGGCGGCGGTCCCGCCGGTCTGTCCGCAGCCAGGGAGCTGGCGCGTGAAGGTTTTGGTGTGGTGATCTATGAAGCGAAGGAGCTTGCAGGCGGGCTGGACACCCATGGAATTGTCTCATTCCGGCTGCCCCAGTCCATCCCGCTGTGGGAAGTGGAGCAGATCGGGAAGCTGGGCGTAGAGATCCGAACAGGTATGAAGGTGGGCGTGGATGTTTCTGTAGAAGAGCTGAAGGCCGATTATGATGCAATCGTGCTGGCTGCGGGAATGGGTTATGTTCCGCCTCTTGGCATTGAAGGAGAGAAGCTCTCCGGCGTATATGATGCCATCGGGCTGGTGGAAACCACAAAGACGGGCATTCCGGCATTGGAGCTGACGGGCCGTCGGGTCGCCGTCATCGGCGCAGGCAACACGGCGATTGATGCAGCCACCTGCTCGGTGCGGCTGGGAGCGGCGAATGTGAAGATGGTCTACCGCCGGACGCCCGCAGAGATGACAGCGTATGATTTTGAATATGAATTCGCCAAGCAGGAGGGTGTGGAATTCAGCTGGCTGACCCTGCCGAAGCGGATTATCGGGGACGAACTGGGCAATGTGACTGCTCTGGAGTGTGTGCAGATGAAGCTGACCGGGGAGAGAGGCAAGGATGGCCGTCCGACACCGGTGCCGGTGGAAGGCTCTGAATTCCTGATGCCGGTAGAAGCGGTGGTGGTGGCCATCGGACAGAAACGGCGGGTTGACCTGATTGAAGCGCTGGGGCTTGAGCATGAACGGGGCGTGGTCAAGATTGATGAAGCAACCGGCCGGACCTCCGATCCGCAGATTTATGCCGCCGGGGATATCGTCTTCGGCTCGGGCAAAGGTGAAGCGATGGTAGTCTCCGCTGCCCGGCAGGGCAAGGCTGCCGCTTATGCCATCATGAAGCAGCTGTTGGGTATGCAGGATAGTGCGCTTGGCTCTATCCTGACTTATATTTCTCGCTGAAACGGTACCGTCCTTTAAAAGGACGGCGAAGCCGTTTCTACTTGACAGGGAGGTAATATTAATGGCAGATTTGCGTATCGATCTTGCAGGGATCAAGTCACCCAATCCATTCTGGCTGGCCTCGGCGCCGCCTACCAATACCGGCTACCAGGTGCAGCGCGCCTTTGAGGCAGGCTGGGGAGGCGCGGTGTGGAAGACGCTGGGCGATCCGATTATCAATACCTCTTCCCGGTTTGCGGCTGTGCATTTCAACGGGCAGCGTGTAGCCGGCTTCAATAATATCGAGCTGATCACCGACCGTCCGCTGGAGGTCAACCTTAGGGAAATCTATGAAACGAAAAAAAGATTTCCGGACCATGCGGTTGTCGCCTCCCTGATGGTAGAGCCGAAGCAGGAGAAATGGCATGAAATCGTCAAGCGGGTTGAAGCTGTCGGCGTAGATGGCCTTGAGCTTAACTTCGGCTGCCCGCACGGCATGGCTGAGCGCGGGATGGGCGCGGCCTCCGGGCAGCAGCCCGACCTGGTGGAAGCCCAGACCTACTGGGTCAAGGAAGTGGCGGCTACGCCCGTCATTGTGAAGCTGACGCCGAATATCACCGACATTACGGTTGTGGCCCGCCACGCCGTCAAGGGCGGGGCAGATGCAATTAGCCTGATCAATACGATTAACAGTCTGGCAGGTGTCGACATCCACAGCTGGAACACGATCCCGAATGTGGGCGGCCAAGGGGCGCACGGCGGCTACTGTGGCCCGGCTGTGAAGCCGATTGCCCTCAGCATGGTCGCTGAATGTGCGCGCGACCGCGGGGTGGGCGTGCCGATCTCCGGGATCGGCGGGATCTCCACCTGGCAGGATGTGGTCGAATTCATGCTGATGGGCTCAACCGGTATTCAGGTCTGCACGGCGGTCATGCATCACGGGTTCCGGATTGTCGAGGAGATGCTCGACGGCCTGAACAACTATCTGGATGACAAAGGATTGGCATCTGTCACTGAGCTGACCGGCAAATCGGTGCCCAAGTACTCCAACTGGGGCGACCTGGACCTGAATTACAAAGTGGTGGCACGGATTAATGAGGAGAACTGCATCAACTGCAACAAATGCCATATTGCCTGCGAAGACGCCTCGCATCAATGCATTGATATGCTTACGAATGCCGACGGCAAGGCCTTTCTGCACGTGCGCGAGGAGGATTGTGTAGGCTGCAACCTGTGTTCCATTGTCTGCCCGGCGGACGGGGCGATTGATATGGTGGCTCTGGACAGCGGCGTGGCTCCAATGACATGGAATCAGCGGCAAAAGGTCATCAGCGGCCTGAACAGCTCATATTCGGAAGCGGAGGTGGTGTAAGAATGAAGAAGATGATCAAGAATGGCATTATCGTGACCGCAGCGGATACGTATACAGGGGATGTTCTGATCGAAGACGGGATCATTGCCGGAATCGGCCTCAATCTGGAAGCGCCGGGTGCGGAGATCATCGACGCTTCCGGCTGTTATGTATTTCCGGGCGGCATCGACCCCCATACGCATCTGGATATGCCTTTTGGCGGCACGGTGACCGCGGACGACTTCGAGACCGGAACGATTGCCGCTGCATATGGCGGGACGACGACAGTCATCGATTTCTGCCTGACCACCAAAGGCCAGCCGCTGCAGCAGGCCGTGGATACCTGGCATCACAAGTCACAGGATAAGGCGGTGATTGATTACAGCTTCCACCTGATGGTTTCGGAGCTGAATGATAAGGTGCTTAGCGAGCTGCCGCAGATTATTGAGAACGAAGGCATCACTTCGCTGAAGGTGTTCATGGCCTACAAGAACACCTTCCAGGCCGACGACGGCGTGCTGTACAAGACGCTGCAGGTTGCCAAACGGGAAGGTGCGCTCGTTATGGTCCATGCCGAGAACGGCGATGTGATTGAATATCTGGTCGAGCAGGCCTTGGCTGCCGGGAACACCGATCCGATCTACCATGCCTTGACCCGTCCGCCGGAGCTGGAAGGCGAAGCTACCGGAAGGGCGGCGTATCTGACGGAGCTGACCGGTTCCCAGTTGTATGTGGTGCATGTAACCTGCGCGGAAGCCGCCTGGAAGATTGCGGAAGCGCGCCGGAAAGGGCTGCGTGTCTACGGCGAGACCTGCCCGCAGTATCTGGTACTTGATCAGACGGCGCTGGAGAAGCCGGACTTCGAAGGTGCCAAATATGTCTGGTCTCCGCCGCTGCGCGAAGCGTGGAACCAGGCGGTGCTGTGGGATGCGCTCTGGAGCGGCGCGCTGCAGACGATCGGCTCCGATCAATGCTCTTTTAACTTTAAGGGACAGAAGGATCTTGGGTTGGGCGACTTCTCAAAAATTCCGAACGGCGGCCCGACCATAGAAGACCGGTTCAGCGTGCTCTACTCTGAGGGCGTGCAGAAAGGCCGCATCTCCTTGAATAAATTTGTAGATATCATCTCCACCTCCAGCGCGAAGCTGTTTGGGCTTTTCCCTCAGAAAGGCACCATTGCCGTCGGCAGCGATGCAGATATCGTTATTTTCGACCCAGCTGTAGAGAGAACCCTTTCCGCAGAAACCCATCATATGAACGTAGACTATAATGCCTTCGAAGGTATGGAGGTCAAAGGCGAACCGGTCTCCGTACTCATCCGGGGGGAGTTCGTTATTCGTGATAAGCAGTTTGTCGGCAAGGCGGGGTCCGGCAAATATCTGCACCGCAAACGGTTTGAAGCGGAAGCGCCGCGTCCCTCGCAAGCAGAAATCAGCGGAGGAGTGGTCTGAATGTCCGCATATGCCGAGTTTGACAAGGAACGGCAGGAGATAGACGCTCTGCTGCGGCAGGGCTACGTGATCACGGGAATCCGGGAAGATCTGAACGGGGCCGCAGTACAGTTCACCAGCAGCGGGCCGGGCGTAAACCGGGTAGAGCTGCTGTTGCTGACCGCCGATAGCCGCAAGTATGTGACGACATTGATATTCGCCGGTGCCAACCCGGCCAAGCCACTAGAAACACATATGTAAGTTGTCATAAGCAGTTGATTGATGTGAATTCAGAGATCAAGTCTAACCGTTTTTTTATACGGTATAGGCTTGGTCTTTTTTTGAATCTAAGGAGATGTACGGGAGGGCACGCATCCGGTGAAAAGTATTGTATAATTGAGGCTCAGTGCAGGCAATTTCAACTTAAGGATGAGGAGAGCGGATTTCCTATGTTTTTTTTAGATAGTATGTCATGGCTGACGGAGGAGCGTCTTCTGCAGCTGCTGGAGCAATACCGCTCACTGGGGCCTCTGCCCGGAATCGGGCTCACCTTCATGAAATCCTTCGTCCCGCCGCTGCCGACGATTGCAATTGTAGGACTTAACGGGGCGGTGTATGGGCTGTGGCTTGGTTTTTTGTATTCCTGGCTCGGGCTGGTTGCGGGCTGTGTAACCACGTTCCTGATTATCCGCCGAATCGCCTCGCACCCTTACTTGCGCAAGTGGGCGCTGCGGCCCAAAGTCGCGAGAGGCATGAAATGGGTCCGCAATAGCGGCTTCAGCTACGTTTTTCTGCTTAGCCTGTTCCCGGTTGGACCCTTTGTTGTAATCAACATGGCTGCTGGACTTGCGCAAATGCGGCTGCGCTCGTATCTGCTTGCCCTGTGTGCGGGCAAAGCGATCATGGTGTTTGCAGTTTCCTATATTGGTAATGATGTGGACCGGTTCATCCGCCATCCCGGAGAAATCATCTATGTGCTGCTCTTTATCGGGGTTTCACTCTGGGGGGTTAAGGCCATTGAGGCCCGGTTCACCCGGGCCGCGCAGGCGCGGGAGGAGCAGCTTCCGGCAGGGGGACCGCTACAACGCAAATAATCCGCTGACCGCAGCCTCATTCCCGGCCTCATCGGCTGGGTGCACCCAGCTGTTCGTGCTGCGGTTATAACGGTAATCCTGTCTCCACACGCTGATATGGCGGACGATACTGTGGACGGCGTGGATCATGAACTCGACTTCACCGTCGGTCATAATGGGGTGCAGGGAAAGGCGGACCCACCCCGGCTTGCGGGACTGGTCACCGGCATGAATGGCCTGGATGAATTCCCGGGACAGCTCCCGGTCCAGTCCCAGCAGATGGTGGCCGTAAGGTCCTGCGCAGGAACAGCCGCCGCGCGCCTGAATGCCAAACCGGTCATTGAGCAGCCTGACCACAAGATTATAATGAATATCTTCAAGGTTGAAAGATACAATGCCGTGACGCCTGGTGTGTTCACCTGCAAGTATCGTGCAGCCTGGAATGGAGTGAAGCCCGGTGAGCAGCCTGCTGCACAGCTGCTGCTCTCTGGCAAGCATGAATCCGCCATCCCCGTTCATCGCCTCCTTCAGCTTGAGGCACAGCGCTGTACGGAAGGCCTGCAGGAATCCGGGAGTTCCGCTGTCCTCGCGTACTTCGACTGAATGGATATACCGGCGTCCGCCCCAGGCATCGACCCAGACCACGGTTCCACCGCCCGGCTCATCCGGCAATTGGCCTCTGCTGAGGCCGGAATCGAAGAGCAGTACTCCCCCTGTGCCGGGGCCGCCGAGAAATTTATGCGGTGAGAAAAAGATAGCATCCAGCTTCTCCAGCGGATCTGCCTGATGCATGTTGATGGATGCATACGGGGCGCAGGCGGCAAAATCCACAAAACAAACTCCCCCGTGGCGGTGCATGGCGGCGGCGAGCCTGTGATAGGGGATATGGATGCCTGTAACGTTGGAGCAGGCCGTGAAGGAACCGATTTTGAAGCGGCGGTTCCGGTAGAGCATCAGCAGGCGTTCCAGCTCCCGGAGATCGGCAGTTCCGTCCGCTCCGGCAGGGACGGTAACTACATCGCCGATGCCTTCCTGCCAGGGCAGCAGATTGGAGTGATGCTCCATGTGGCTGACAAAAATAACCGGGCGGTCCTCCGGAGCACATAGATAATCCTCCCGCAGCCATTCGGGAAGCTTCAGGCCCATCAGCCGCTGCAGCTTGTTGACTGCGCCTGTGGTGCCGTTGCCGCAGAAGAGCAGCGCATCACCCGGCCCGGCGTTCACATGGTTCTTGATAATCTTCCGCGCTTCGTTATAGGCGAGGGTCATGGTCAGACCGGTCGTGTTCGATTCTGTGTGCGGGTTGCTGACATAAGGCCCGAACATCTCCTGAATTTTACGTTCAATGGGTTCATACAGCCTCCCGCTGGCTGTCCAGTCGGCATACAGCAGCGGGTGACGGCCGTAGGGAGTGGAGATCACATGCCGTCCCCCAATAGTATGCTCGCGAAAAGGTGCGAAATGCTCCAGCAGTGAAGCGGGCTCCTCTGCCGTAGAAGCGCGGTTGATACTCAGCACGGACAATCCCTCCAGCCAGTGATTAGATACGGTCCTATAATCGACGGCAAAGCCGTTTCTTCTTATGGCCCAGTATATGCCCGCCGGAGGAAATAGGTTAAAGCCCAGGAGCATTATTCCCAAGCAAGGCTAGATGAACAGCTGCATATCGCTTTCCAGTGCATCCTTCAGATAGGCGGCGGCATCAATAATCTCGACCTCGGGCAGGAGTTCCTCCGGCTTGAAGCCCATGATGTCAACGGAGAGCTTACAGGCGTAGAATTTGATGTTCTTTTTGCGGGCCCCCTTCAAAAAATGGATCAGCTTCGGCGCCCCCTGATCTTCGATCATTTCCTCCAGCATCAGCTTCCCGAGACCGCTGAAATTCATCCGCGAGAGCGGCAGCTGCTCCGGTCCTTTCGGGGTAATGACGTCCATTAGCTTTTCATAGATCGATTTGTCCTCCAGCGTCATTTTGTCCGGGTCACGGACAAGGAATAACCCCCAGAACGAGAAGAACATAGTAACCTCCACGTCGATATCCCGGGCGGTATTGGCCAGAATCAGCGCCGCCATCGCCTTGTCATACTCCCCGCTGAACATCAGCAGATTCATTCTTTTATTCATCCTACTCATCCCTCCATTGTTACCCAGAATGTCATTAGTATGGTTATGGAGAGAAGAAGTATGCTTCCGGTCAGCCTTATATGGGGAAATATTCAGAAAAAAAGCCGGCTGTAATTCAAACTGCCGCTCCCGGACCGGAAAGAGCCGGGAGTTTGTCCCGTCAGCTTTTGGAAGACCTTTATGAAATAACTGCCGCTCGAATACCCGACCCGGGAGGCAATGGCTTCGACGCTCAAGTCAGTGGCGGTCAGGAGTTCTATAGCGCGTTCAATCCGGGTCCGGTTCAGATATTCATTTGGGGTTAGGCCAACATATTTGCTGAAGGTGCGCAGCAGGTGGAATTTGGAGAGTCCCATCTGCTCGGCAAGCTGCTCCTGGCCGATCATGGAACTGTACCGTTCTTCGATGAATTGGACGGAATCCCTTACTGCCGTTGGCCATTCTGCCGCGTCACGCGGTCCGCTGGAGGAGAGCCTTCCCAGTTCCATCATGAACTGGTGCAGCAGGGAGGAGGCGATATAGGGATCGGAAATTCTGCCCGAATATGCTTCATGGACAATATCACGCAGGATACGGATCGGCCTGCTGCCGGGGACAATGGCTGGAGCGGTCCCAAGCTTGGCCTTAATGTCCTCCCACAGGGGAAGCAGCGGCTGTGGCCGGAAGAGCAGGAAATAAAATTCCCACGGCACCGAATCGCCGGGATGATAATAGCGGTGGCTGCCGGGGATCTCAGCCAGAAATGCCCGTCCGGAGCCGATGCGGAACGTCTCCTGCTCCGTTTCGAATATTCCGCTGCCTTCTGCTGTGTACTGAAACAGCAGCAGAGGTCCATCTGTACGGTCCATGCCATTCCAGTGATAGGAAGCATCCGTCACAACATCATGTCCGACCGCGAAAAGGTTGCAGAGCGGCAGGTGGTCCGGCTCGCTGAAGCGGAAGCCATAGACCCCGTAGCTGCTTGAGTTGTTCACAGAATCCCTCCTTGCAGATTTCTTTTATAGTATCAAAAAAGCCCCCACAGGGGGAGCTTATTAAAAATATAAGATAGTATCTGCTGTGCATATTAAAATATCCTAATCTTTCCCGCTGTCTGGCTATTCTTTGCCTGTTTTCTGCTCTGCCGGGTCTGCGGCCTCAGGACGGCGCAGGTCATAATAGCGGGCGGCCAGCCACACACTGCCCGTGAACAGCACAATCAGGCCGAGGATGATGCCAAAACGCCAGTCTCCTGCTTTGAAATTGAGCTGGAGAACCGCAAGCACAAGCGCGACCTGCGTCCAGACTAAGGTTCTCTTGCGGAAAGCTGTAATATTTCCGGCCATATGCGGCATGCTGCGGATCACGCGGTAGGCGATGATCGCCAGAATCAGCGCGAAGACAAGGGTAGCCATCCATTCAGGTGTTGATAGCGCATTCATTATTCTCAAAATCCTTTCGGCTTAACTTCAAAGCTGCTGCCGCCCCGGGAAGGACGGCACAGTTGTTGCTTTTTATTATACTGGCCCGAAGGGCTTTTACCAAGCCGCAAAACTTAGGACTTGCAATTTGTTATGATGCCACCTTGTGAATATCTTCGGCAGGCAGCGGCGGAAAGAATAAGAAGCCCTGAATATGCGGGCAGTTATGCTTAATCAGGAAGTCAAGCTGTTCCTGGGTCTCCACGCCTTCCGCAATCAGATCATACCCGAGCTGCGAGGCGACGTATACGATGGATTTAATAATCGTTTCATCAATGGAGCTGACGCCGATACCGGTGATGAAGGTGCGGTCGATTTTGATTTTGTTAACGGGAAAATGCTTCAGGTAGTTCAGTGAAGAATATTTGGTGCCGAAGTCGTCGATGGAGACGACGATGCCATGGTCGCGCATCTGCTGCAGCAGCGGATAATGCTCTTCCAGCAGCGCGGTGCTCTCCGTAATTTCGAACTCCAGCATACTGGTCTCCAGTCCATATTGGTCCAGCACCGCAAGCAGGTTCTCGATCAGGTTGCGGTTGTAGAACCAGCTGTTGGAGATATTGATCGAGGTCCTGTGCAGCGGCAGACCCATCGATCTCCATTCACAGAGCTGGCGGCAGACCTCACGGAGCACCCAGTCCGTAAGCTGAATCATCAGCCCGGCCTCCTCCACGGCGGTAATGAAGGTGCCTGGCCCGATCAGGCCCTTTTCGGGATGGTTCCAGCGGACAAGCGCCTCCATGCCAATCATTTTACCGGTAACGGCGTTGATCTGCGGCTGGTAGTGCAGCACAAATTCTTCGCGCTCCAGTGCGGAATGCAGATATTTGGCGATCATCGTCTTCTGCTCCAGCTTCTCGCGCAGCTCCCAATCAAAGATGAAGTAATTGGCCTCCTCCTGACTTTTGGCCTGATACATCGACATGTCCGCGAACTTCAGCAGATCATCCTTGTTCAGCGAGTGCTCAGGATACAGCGAGACGCCTATACTGGTCGATAAGCTCAGATGTGCGCCGGAAATCAGCAGCGTTTCCGAGATCAGCCCGCTGATGTCTCCAGCGATAAGGGGGATATGCTCCCGGGGCAGGCCGGAGAATACCATCACGAACTCATCGCCGCCGGTGCGCGCGAACAGCTTGAAGGGCACTTTGCCGTTTTTCAGCCGATGGGCAAGCGTCTTGATGACCTGGTCGCCGATGGAGTGTCCCAGTGTATCATTGATTTCCTTGAAACGGTTGAGATCAAAAAAGAACAGCGTGTAGGTCTGTGTCGGCTCTGCCGATTGCAGAAGGCGTTCGAACTCGTCCATAAAATACAGCCGGTTGGGTATTTCCGTTAGGCTGTCGTAATGCGCGAGCTTTTCATACAGACGCTTGGACACGCGGAGATCACGTGTGCGGATGCTGACCACCCGTTCCAGTTCACGGTTGAAGCGGCTCTGATGCCAGAAGATATAGAGAATGAATGCGATGATAAGCAGGATAGCCATATCGATCCAGAGAACGCTGCGCAGCACTTCCCATTTCTTATGCGAAGGCGTAGGAATGCCCATCAGCCAGTGCTGATTGTAGACGGTAACCGGAACCACCAGCTGCTTGTCTTCCTTACGGGTGGGAGTGCCGAATAGAAAAGTATGGTCTTCTGTTCTCACAAATATTTGGGTGTCCTTCAGCAAAAGCTGGTCCACAATATTCTCAATCTTCAGTGTTACAGAAACTATGCCTGTAAAAGAATTGTTATGGTAGATGGCTTGTCTGATCACCATGCCGTATTCACCCTGGGCGAGAGTCCGGGGACCGTCTATTGTAATGCCGCCGGAGCGGATGGTTTCTTGGACCATGCCGGGTGAGGATAGTGCTGAATCCAGCAGCAGGCTTTTGCCCAGAATCGCTGTATTGCCTGAGAGAGGATATAAATAACGGATGAGGCCGTCCGGAGCGATCATGATATTCATAACGTTGCTAGAATTATTGTTGTAGGCGGTGTGCAGATACTCGTTAATCAGATTTGGATCAGCATCAAAGCCAACCGTTTGTATAAAGGAACTGACGCCTTTGACAATCGAGGCTCTCTCTTCAATGTTTGAGGTTAGCATGACTGCTTGTGAGGACAGATCGGCTTTTTCAGCCCGGTACTCCCGGTCTACAGATAAAGAGTAATAGTAGAAAAGAGAGAGCTGAAGAACGACTACAAAGCCGAGGATGATCGTTAAAGGCTTTTTATTAATGAAAGCCATGGAGTGCCTCCGATATCAAAAAAATTCAACATTATTCTTACCATTCATTAGAAGCGGTTCCCGCCCAGGAAAATGTCGATATATGTCGTATGTGTTTCTATAGCATGTCATCTTTATCGTCTTTGCGCAAGGGAAAAGCTTACAGTGGGCCTGCAAAATTAAAAAAGGATAAACACGTCCCGCCTGAAGGCGGCATGTATTTATCCGTTGCAGTTCTAACCTATTTTTTGAAGATCCCGAGCGGAGCTCCGACCGGAAGGAATTGGCGTCCAAAATGAGCGTTGAGCACTGACGCGCCACAGCCATAAAGAGAAACGATACCAATGGCCAGTTCGGAGCAGGCAGCCAGCTTATGGAAAAACTCAGCAGCGAATCCAAAGGAATCCATCGTAAGTCCGAGGAACAGGAAATCAATTAACACAAAGATGACGAGCAGCACCCGGTTTGCTTCCACAGCGCCGAGGGTCATGAAGAGGGTGAAGACCAGATATCCCAGGAAAACAAATCCCAGCTGTTTGGGGTCTACGCCTTCCGCCAATACCGTTCCGAATACCCCGAGCTTGATCAGCCAGCTGCCCGCCATGCCGAACCAGAAGAACGCGTAAGCGCCAAAGGCGGTCATCCCGAAGGTATTGTTGTGTTTGGCATCCTGAATGGATGCGAACAGCTGGGCAAAGGCTCCGAGAAAAATAGCCCAAGGAATGCAATAGCTGAGACCTGTTGTAATTTCAAGCTTTTGTGAAGAAGCGACCAGGGTGACGATAGCCAATCCGAACAGGCCGATGGCGCTGGGGTCGGCGGTGACGATTTTGACGGATTGGGTGTGTGGCGATTGCGCTGACATAACAATAAATGCCTCCAATTTTCATAAGTGTTCGCATAGGATAACAGCACCCGGAGCGGGTGCTGTTATCAGCTTGCCTATCATATCATATCGCCCGAACCTTGCCTATAAAGGAAGCATTCATTTTTCGCCAAAAAACAATTTTTTCTGGGACAAAACGGACTGGATTTCACCGGCATTAACCGGTTTGCTGATGTAGAATCCCTGCAGCTCGTCGCTGCCCAGCCTGCGCAGCATATCAAATTGCTCCTGCAGCTCGATCCCCTCGGACACTACACTCAGCCCGAGATTGTGGCTCAGCTCGATAATGGCTTTGACCAGTACATCACCTTGCGGGTAAGGGGTCATTTCAGAGACGAAGGAGCGGTCGATTTTGATCACATCGACAGGGAACCGCCGCAAATAGCTCAAAGAAGAAAATCCGGTGCCAAAGTCGTCCAGTGAAATGCGGAATCCGTGTGCTCTAAGCTGCTGCAGCGACTCCGATATGCTGTCGCCGGAGACCAGCACGCTCTCCGTAATTTCAAGCTCCAGGCTGGAGGGCGGCAGCTCATATTCATGCAGCAGCTTGAGCAACAGCTCCAGCAGGCCAGGCTGCATCAGCTGCAGCGCTGAAATATTGACTGCAGCGGTAAGAAACAGGCCGTTCTCCCGGAACCTCTGCATATCCGCGCAGACTTGCCGCAGCACCCAGCCCCCGATACTTACAATGGAACCGCTGGTCTCCGCGAGCGGAATGAACTCTGCTGGAGATACAGGCCCGTAGGAGGGGCTGGTCCAGCGCAGAAGCGCTTCCACCTTATGCACCTGCAGCCGCTCAGCATTGAGAATTGGCTGGTAATGCACTTCAAACTCAGCATTGGCTGCTGCAGAGAGCAGCTGCTGCGACAACACCTTTTTGCGCCGGATGCTCTCTTCCAGGTCCTCGGAATATTGAAAGATATGGTTCCGTCCCGTCCCTTTGACATGGAGCATCGCCAGATCGGCTTGTTTGACCAGATAGTCGGCGTCATCCCCGTTCTGGGGATACATGCTGATGCCTATGCTGGCTGTGCAATAGAAGAGATGCCCCTGGATTTGATGCGGCATCGAGAGAGCGTCCTGAATGCTTGACAGCTGGGCCGAAATAGCGGCCGAATCGGGGATGTCAGAGAGCAGAATGGTGAATTCATCGCCGCCAAGGCGTGACACTACATCATGTGTCCCGACGACCTGTGTAAGCCGGAAGGCGATTTCCTGGAGCATGGCATCGCCGAAATCATGGCCCAGCGTATCATTGACGGTCTTGAAGTGATCCAGATCAATGAAGACAAGGGCAATCTGCCGGTTGCTGCCCTTCGCTGCACCAATCGCTGCATTGAGCTTCGCGAAGAAAAGCGAGCGGTTAGGCAGCTGGGTCAGCGGATCCAGCATGGATTGCTGCTGAAGCTCCTCCTGGGCCTGCTGCAGGGAATCGATCATCCGGTTGAATTCATGCTCCACATCACTGAACTCATCCCTCCCGGTACTGATGATGCGAATGGATAAATCCTTGCTGCTGCCAATAGCCCTGATATTTTTGATTAAGGAAGTCATTCTTCCCAGGATGGAGCGGTTCACGAAGAGCATGCTCCCTATGCAGCTCAGAAGGGTTACGATGAAGAAGACTAGCCGGAAGCTGTAGACCGATTCCTGCCCGCTCTCATAAATCTGGCGCGGCTGCTTCACGGTAAAGACAACGCCGGGGTTGCCGAACAGGTCGTCCACAACGGTGTGAATCGACATCATACTGCCGGAAACCGGGCCCATCCAGCGATCCTCACCGCCGCTCTGTGCCAGCATTTCTGAGGTGGCCCGGGTTATTTGGATACTGGCGGTGCCGTCTTCCCAGACAGGGGTGACTTCCTCCTGCTTAAGCTTTCTTCCGGCAACGGCGGTGCCGATCACCGGCTTATCTGTGCTGCTGCCGGCTATAGGCGTAAGCGTAATCAGCATCGGGCCCTGATCGAGAAGCACGATCCCGGTTTGGCTGTCATTTGCACTTGCCAAGGCAGGCAGCCTGCTGTTCATCAGTCTGAACAGGGTATGCAGCTCCGGTGTCAGCGGGGAAATGCTCCTGCGGAGCGTATCATATGTCCCGCCATATAGGGGCTGTCCCGATTTGTCCAGCAGGGCCATCATATCCAGGTGATTGACTTCAAAGGCTGTACTATTGAATGTGCTGCGGATAAAACGATCATCTGCAGCAGGGGGACGATCTGCTGAGCGGCTTGCTTCTACGAACCGGTAGGTTTCGTCCCGGAGCGAATAGTTCAGCATTCCGGTCTTCATATCCAGCAGTTCCTTCTGATAGGAAGAGAGCGCATCGCCCAGACTGTGTTTCAGCGCCGCTTCATCCAGCTTCTCAAAACGGTTCAGCATGATGAGATGCAGAAGCAGGTAGTTAATCCCCAAGGTAACCAGGGCAACAACACAGGTGAAGAAGATCATTTTTTTACGCAGCTTCATGATGCTCCCCTTTTATAAATTTCTAATGAATAGGAAATAAGTACCATACTGTACAGTGTACCACGAATAGGGAATATTTTGCAGGGCTTTTCCACCCAATATGTCGAAATTTGATGTATAATAATTCAATGATGAGATAAGGATGTATGCCCGTGAATGTTAAAAGCTTTTTGCAATTTGTCGAGCTGCCGACAAAGGTGGCGAGCATGCTGCCTTTCCTGCTGGGGACATTGTATGCCCTGTACCGGTTCGAGGATTTCTATGTTCTGCGTTTTGCCCTAATGCTTGTGTCCCTGCTGAGCTTTGACATGGCGACAACGGCGATCAACAACTATTATGATTATAAAAAAGCGGCCAAAACCCACGGCTACGGCTATGAAACGCATAATGCCATTGTCCGCTACAGGCTGAAGGAGAGTACAGTGGTGGCTGCTATTGCTGTCCTGCTGGCGCTTGCCGTGGGCGGCGGGATTGCGCTTGTTGCCGAGACAGGGCTGCTGGTGTTTCTGCTGGGCGGCTTGTCCTTCCTGATCGGCATTCTGTACTCGTTCGGTCCGATACCGATCTCAAGGATGCCGCTCGGCGAGCTGTTCTCCGGGCTGTTTATGGGGTTTGTCATCATCTTTATTTCTGCGTATATCCACTCGGACCAGACTGTGGTGACACTGCTGTTCTCCGAAGGCTGGGCCAGCCTGCATGTCCATATCGCAGAGGTGCTATATCTCTTCTGGTTCTCCGTGCCGGCAATTCTTGGAATTGCCGGAATTATGCTGGCCAACAATATCTGCGATATTGAGGATGACATGGACAACCGGCGGTATACACTGCCGGTGTATATTGGACGGAAGAATGCTTTGCTGCTGTTCAGGCTGCTGTATTATGTCTCTTTTGCGGATCTTGCCGTGCTGCTGCTGCTGGGAGTGAATCCTGTGCTGGTGGCGCTGCTGCTCCTGACGCTGATTCCGCTCCGCCGCAATATCGCCCGTTTTGAAGAGAAGCAGGAGAAGGCTTCAACCTTCATTCTGTCCGTCAAAAATTTCATGCTGATGAGCGTGGCCCGGATTGTGGTGCTGGGTGCGGCTATCCTGCTGAAGGTTCTGCTGTGATTGCAGCTGCCATTCATAGAGATATGCCGGATTCTGTGATATTGTTTCAATAGAGACATCCAGGAAATCAATGACAAGGGAAGGTGTACACCGATGACACAAAAGCTGCGTTGGGGAATTATGGGCTGTGCACAGATCGCAACAGGCTCGGTCATGCCGGCCATCCGGGAATCGGAGACGGGAATCATTCAGGCGGTGGCGAGCCGGGGGCTGGACAAGAGCAGTGCCGTCGCGGAGGAATTCGGCGTGGCACAGGCCTACGGCAGCTATGAGGAGCTGCTGGCTGATCCGGATGTTGATGCGGTATATATTCCGCTTCCGAACCATCTGCACCGGGAATGGGTAATCCGGGCGGCAGAAGCCGGCAAGCATGTGCTGTGCGAAAAGCCGATTGCCCTGAACAGCCGGGAGGCGGCAGAGATGGTGGAAGCCTGCCGTAAGGCGGGCGTGCACCTGGCCGAAGCCTATATGTACCGGCATCACCCGCGGATTGCCGAAGTGCAGGAGATTATCGCCAGCGGCGAGATCGGCGATCTGCGGTCCATCCGGGGGACTTTTACATATAATGATGCCGGAGATACCTCTAACATCCGCTTCAAATCGGCTTGGGGCGGGGGCTCCCTGTACGATGTCGGCTGTTACCCGCTCAGTGCGGCGCGGCTGTTGTTCGGCGCGGAGCCGGAAGCGGCAACCGTACAGGCGATCTTTTCCCCTGAGCATGACAATGTGGATATGATGGCCTCCGGTCTGGTCGAGTTCCCCGGCGGCGTCAGCCTGATCTTCGACTGCGGCATGTGGGCCTACAACCGGCAGCTGTTGGAGGTGCTCGGGACAGAAGGGCGGATTGAGCTTCCGATGCCGTTTAACGCGAGATTCGATGATGCCGAATTTTTTGTATATTCCGGCGGGGAAGTCAGACGCGCCCGGGCTACGGGAGCCAATCCGTATGTCTGCCAGGCGGATGATTTCGCCGCCGCTGTCTTCGGCGCAGCACCTGTAATTGCTGCGGAAGACCCGGTGCTGAACATGACGCTGATTGAGACCTGCCTGGCATCCGCACGGACACGGCAGCGAATTAGCCTGAAGCAGGGATAGAAGAGGAAATAACTATGTTTAGAGTTGGAAATAGACATTAGGTGGAATAAAGGAACCTATTTCCCTCCAAGATCAACAATTGTGAGATTTAAGTGGAATTAGGGAACTTATTTGGGCCATCTTACTCCGCCAGGAGCGAAATGAGCTGAATTAGTGATCCTTTTTCCACCTCATCTCAGGAGCGCATGGTGCTGGAGCGAATTAGTGATCCTTTTTCCACTTGGCGCAGCCGCAGGATTCATCGAGCGTCCTCCAGGCACCGCTAGACTGAAATGAAGAACGGCTGCGCTGCCCGGTGATGGATGACGTAGCCGTTTTTTCAAAATATATTTTATACTTCACGCATTAAATGTTCTTTAGATTTCCCGCTGAAACGATACCGTCCTTTAAAAGGGCGGCGAAGCGGTTTCTGCTTGTATACACGCTCACCGCAAGGAGATCCTGTTTCTGCCTAGCTTTACACAGTATTCAATAGGATTTCTTCGTCATCATCCCCCCGGTTGAAGGCCTCGCGGTCAAACTCGCCTTCCGAGTTGGCCACCAGAAGTGCGGTGACGGTTGTTCCTGTCGCATTTACAGCAGTACGCCCCATATCAATGAGCGCTTCTACCCCTGCCACAATGGCAATGCCTTCAAGAGGCAGTCCCAGTGCGGTCAATACAACTGTTGTAGAAATAACTGCCGGACCGGGGACACCCGCCACACCTATAGAAGAAATGATGCTTACCAATACAAGGGTCACATAGTCAGTTCCGGTCAGCTGGATTCCGAACACCTGGGCCGTAAAAACAGCCACGATGGCAGGCCAGATCCCGCCGCAGCCATTAAAGTTGACAGAAGCCCCCAGAGGCGCGACAAAGCTGGCAATCCGTGGGGAGACATGCAGCCGCTTCGTGATGACCTCCAGGTTGATTGGAAGCGTAGCATAGCTGCTTCTGGTGGTGAAGGCAACAGTAAGGGTTGGATATATCTTACGGAAAAATCGCAAGGGATTGATTTTGGCAACGAGCAGTACCAGCCCTCCGAAAATGAGGACAAAATGAATGATAAGCGCGACGTAGGAGGTGATGATGACGCTGCCCAACTCCTGCAGGGTTTCCCAGCCGTAACGTGCTGTAATTCCCGCGATCAGCGCAAAAACCCCATATGGAGTCAGGCGGATGACAAACTTGACTACCTGGTGCAGGACAATTGTCAATGATTCAATGAGATCGCGTACCGGCTTGACGGCCTCCGGTTTTTTGGAGCCGACCTTGATGATCGCAACAGCCAGGAAAATGGCAAAGATCAGAAGGGGGACCACCTTACCGGTTGCGGCCTCATTAACGGGGTTGGAGGGCACCAGGTCCAGTATGACCTGTGAGAAGGTAGGGATTTCACGGGCCTCGAACCCTTCCGGCACCGTTTGTTGAATGCCCTTCCCGGGATTGAACAGCAGGGCTACCGACAATCCGATGATGGAAGCGACACCGGTTGTCCCCAGGAACCAGGCGAAGGTTTTTATTCCTATTTTGCGTAAATACTCCAGATTGGTTAAGGATGAAATGCTGTTCAGGACCAGGACAAATACCAAGGGAATCACGAGCATCCGGATCAAACTGACATAAATGCTGCCAAACGTCTTAATTGCCTCGGTCTCCAAATCAAAATATTGCAAGAAAATGCCGGCTGTCAGACCGATGCCGAGACCCGCCAGAACACGGGTACCGAACCCGATCCGTTTACGCGCCAAGAGAAAAAGAATACCAAACACAACAATGGAAATCACGAAACCATGCCAGTTCGTCTCAATTGCAGACAACAGATTGTTATCAATATTGTCCATTGGCGTTGCAAAACCTCCTAAACCGACTTTTTTGGTGTGAATAATGAGAATAATGTACAGAGTATTTTTATGATTGTCAATATAAGAATATGTTAAAAAACTTAATTGTAAGTTATTCAGGAATCCACTGGACCGCACCTGTATAACTGGGCATGGGCATTTCTAATAGGTTGTTGATCTATAATTTGGTAGAATGGGAGTTGAATTTGGGATTACATATATTTGGAATTGCCTAGCGGATTTCTGAAAGGGGAGCAGATTATGGGACTACCAGAAGAACCGGTCATTTCGATTTCAGGACTATGGATGAATTACAGCGACCGGATGGTGCTGCGGGGCATAGACCTCGAAGTATACAGGGGGCAGATTATCGGCTATATTGGCCCGAATGGGGCAGGCAAGAGCACTACGGTAAAAATTATGCTGGGGCTGGTGGAAGGCTACACAGGGACGGTACGGATTTTTGGCAGGGATATCGCTGACGGCGATGCCGCCTACAAACGGAGAATCGGCTATGTGCCCGAGATTGCAGAGCTCTATGACAGCCTGACCGCCCGGGAGTATCTGACATTCATTGGCGAGCTGTATGGTATGGAGCGGACCGAAGCCGATGCCAAGGCCGAACGGCTGATGGACCTGCTTAATTTGAAAAAAGCCTACGATATGCGCATCGCTTCCTACTCCAAGGGGATGAAGCAGAAGGTGCTGCTAATCTCAAGCATGCTGCATGATCCCGACATTCTGTTCCTTGATGAGCCGCTTAGCGGCCTTGATGCCAACAGTGTTATGGTGGTCAAGGAGATTTTCGCTTCGCTTGCGGCACAGGGCAAAACGATCTTTTATTCCTCGCATATCATGGATGTCGTGGAGAAGATCAGCAGCCGGATCATCCTGATCAATGGCGGAGATATCGTGGCGGACGGAACCTTCGCGCAGCTTCAGGAACAGAACAGGGAAGGTTCGCTGGAGGACATTTTTAATCAGCTGACCGGGTTTGACAAGTACCGGGATATTGCCGGCGAGTTTGTCGCTGTACTTGGAGAAGGTGCTCCGCATGAATGATTTTTGGGTGTTGAAGCTGCTTGACCGGCTGCAGGGCGGATTCCGGAGGGCCGGGGTGGATTACAAGATGCTGCGCAGCATTCTGCAGGTGAAGCTTACGATGGATGGAAGGCGGACACCGACAGTGCTTCGAACACAGAAGGGCAGTCAGGGAACCGAGGGCTCGCCGCTGCGGGTACAGTGGATCTATCTATTGCTTGGACTGATGCTGATCCTCTTCGTTGTACCCGGAAGCAACTACATGCTGATGATGAGCGTGCTGTTTGCGGTCATCATGTTCATGATCACTACTACCCTGATTTCCGACTTCTCGTCAGTCATGCTTGATCTGCGGGACAAGAACATTTTGTTCTCTAAGCCGGTAGACCGCCGGACCTTGAACATGGCCAAGAGCCTCCATATCCTGATTTATCTGGTTACGCTGACGCTGACCTTAACGGCACCCTCGCTCGTGGTTGCCTTGTTCAAGCAGGGAGTGCTGTTCTTCCTGGTCTATGCAGCGATGATCCTGCTGATGGATTGTTTTATTCTGGTGATAACCGCCCTGCTCTACTTGCTGATTCTAAGGGTCTTCGACGGGGAAAAGCTCAAGGATATCATCAACTATATCCAGATTATTTTGTCGGTCGGAATTGCTGTAGGGTACCAGCTGGTTCCGCGTCTTTTCGATATGACAGATTTGACAGCTTCCTTCCAGCCCGCATGGTGGCAATATTTCATTGCACCTGTGTGGTTTGCCGCTCCGTTTGAGGTGCTTGTGGGAGGCAACCATGGTGTGGATTTCACTGTGCTGGCTGCAATGTCTGTCATCGTCCCGCTGGTGGTGCTGCTGGGCTATATCAAGCTGATGCCGCTGTTCGAGCAGAGCCTGCAGAAGCTGGCAGAGCAGGGGGCTGCCGGGAAGGAGAACGGCCGCTACTCCGGCCTGTTGTCGGGGTGGTTGTGCCGGGATAAGGCTGAGGCGATGTTCTTCCGGTTCACCTGGTCAATGATGAGAAATGAGCGTGATTTCAAACTAAAGGTTTACCCGACCGTAGGCTTATCCTTAATCCTGCCGTTCATCTTCATATTCAACCAGGCCTGGACCAGTGATCACTCATTGAACACAGAATCCAAAGCGTATCTGTTTATCTATCTTTGTGCGCTGCTGCTGCTGACAGCAGTGCAAATGCTTCGTTATTCTTCAAGCTATAAGGGAGCCTGGATTTATACAGCCATCCCGCTGCCCGAAACGGCTCCCGTGTACCGGGGGATGCTCAAGGCTGTGCTGCTGCGTCTGATGCTCCCGCTGTTTGTCCTGGAATCGGCCGTATTCCTGTGGCTGTTCGGACCGCGTATTCTTCCCGATCTGGCAGGAGTAATGCTGGTGTTGCCGTTATTTGCGGTCATCTGCTTCCGGATGCTGCCGCGGGCGCTCCCGTTCTCAGAGAAGTATGAAGCGGCGAAGCAGAAGGATTTCACGGGGAGCGGGTTTGTGCTGCTCTTTATCCTGATGGGCCTGGCGGGTCTGCATTATGTTGTCTCCCTGCTCCCGCTTGGGATTTACATCTATTTGGTAATTTTGGCAGCGGTGAATGTCTGGGCCTGGCGTGCGGCCTTCCCGCATGAAGGTTCGCGGCCCGGACAAATTCCAACCCTAGGCGCATGAGGCTGACACGCAAATATGGACATTTTTTGCCGACACTAAAAAAAGGGTCTAAGTTCCAGTATTTACTTAGACAGTGTACTAAATACAGGTTAGAATACAGCTAAAGTTTACGTTCAGGGATGGCCTATAATCTTTATGCACTCTTCCATTTATCTGATATTCGTATATTGGTTTTTGACTTAGTAAATGTACTGCGGCGACGATGATAATCATATATGTGAAGAGGTCAACTATGGATCAAATGGGAACCCACTACAACCTATGGATTGTTTTACTATCTTTTGCGCTTGCTGCCACCGCAGCTTATTCAGCGCTTAATTTAATTTTACAGGTTTTCCATTCTGCTGGCAGGGTAAGACGCTTATGGCTGCTATCCAGCGCCTGTGTGCTGGGCAGCGGAATATGGGCTATGCATTTCGTAGGAATTATGGCGAGCTATTTACCTTTCAAAGTAAGCTATCATCCGGGTATAGCCGGTTTCTCACTGCTGATCAGCCTGTGTGCGTGTTATCTATCCTTATGGATTGCTACAATGTCCCGCCTGAGAACAGGGCGACTGCTGCTCGGCGGCCTGATTCTGGGCGGCGGGATTTCCATGATGCATTATATGGGCATGTACTCCATGAAGCTGCAGGATAAGATTCATTATGAGGCGCTGATCCAGGGGTTGTCCGTCGCCGTCGCTTGTCTGGCTTCGTACACCGCCGTATTTCTTTTTCACAAATTCAAGGATTATGCCGGTTTCAGCCGCTGGAAGCTGTACTCCGCGGTGTTCATTGGGCTTGCAGTTACCGGAATGCACTATATCAGCCTGCGGGCCAGCTTTTTGGAGGTTGGCAGCTGGACTGGCGCGAGACCTCTTCTAATGGAGAGAGATGTGGTTCTGCTGACGGGAGTTTCTCTTGTCACATTGTTTATGCTTGCGGTATCCTGCGGAGCGGTATTTCTGGACCGGCATGTGCTGGAGCGGATGGCCTATCATGATCCCCTGACAGAGCTGCCGAACCGGCATGGGCTGGAACGTTACTTCAAAGGTGAATTTTTTAGCGGGCATTCGGGTGCGGTGTTTTTTGTCGATCTGGACCGGTTCAAGTCGATTAATGATACCTTGGGACATGATATCGGAGACATGCTGCTCCAGGAAGTTGCAGGGAGATTGCGGTGTGTGATCAGTGCCAAGGGCAAAGTTTTCCGGCTGGGCGGGGATGAATTTCTGATTGCCCTTCCGGTCTGCACCATGGAAGATGCCCGGGAGGAAGCACAGCACATCCTGCGGGAAGTGAAAAAGGCTTACAGCATTGAGGGCAATGAACTGTATGTTACAGCGAGTGTCGGCATCAGTATGACTCCTTTGCACGGGACAGACCGCTCTGCGCTGATGAAGGCGGCGGACACCGCGCTGTATACTTCGAAGGACTCCGGCAAGAATAAATTCAGTGTGTTCGATCAGGAAATGAACCGCCACCAGCTCCGGCGGATGTCGCTGGAGAAGGATCTGCGCAAGGCGCTGGCCCGTTCAGAATTCATGGTGGTCTACCAGCCGAAATGGGATTCGCTCATGAACGTAACCGTCGGGCTGGAGGCACTGCTGCGCTGGAGGCACCCGGAACATGGCATTATTTCGCCTGCCGAGTTCATTCCCATCGCCGAGGAGACCGGGCTTATTGTGCCTATCACGTATTGGATGCTGCATGATGTGTGCGGCCAGAATAAGCTCTGGCACAAAGCCTGCGTGGCCAATGTTGCCGTCTCCATTAACATGTCGGCCCGGATGTTTGAAGGCGGCAGCCTCTATGATGTGGTCGAAGAGGCGCTGGTCCGCTCCGGTCTGGAACCGCATTTCCTGGAGCTGGAGATCACAGAGTCCATCGCCATGAACAATATGGAAGAGACGGTAGCGCAGCTCTCCAAGCTGCGAAATCTCGGAGTCAGGGTATCGCTGGATGACTTCGGCACTGGTTTCTCCTCCCTGGGGAATCTGGATGAAATTCCAGTGAACACGCTGAAGATTGACCAGGTATTCATCCGCAAGAGCAAGATGCATTCCAAGAAGGCGATCATCAGCAATATTATTGCCATCGCCAGCAACCTCAACATGGAGGTTGTCGCCGAAGGTGTGGAAACACCTGAGCAGATTGAACTGCTGCAGTCCCTGGGCTGCAGGGTGATGCAGGGCTTTTATTACGGAAGGCCCATGCCTGTCAGTGAGCTGGGACAGTGGTTCATTGAGAATACAGCGTGATGAAATACATTAAGCTTATCCTACAGCAGACAGCGCAGAACCTCTTGGGAGATTCTGCGCTGTTTGCTTATACATTAAAGCCTATATAGATTGAACTTGAAAATAAAAAAAGCGGTTCAAATATTGAAATTCAATGATAACAGCGGCCGGAAGTCCAAACATTTCCCGCTGTCACGGCTAGACCCTGAATTTGACCTAGACCTTGAACCTCTCTACCAGAACCTGCAGCTTCTCTGCCAGAGAGGAGAGGAACCCGGCTGAGGATTCCACTTCTTCCATTGCTGCCAGCTGTTCCTGGGAAGAGGCGGAAAGGGTCATGGCACCTTCTGCCGTATAATTGGACACAGTGACGATCTTCTGAATCGACTCCACGAGTCTGCCCGCGATCAGGCCCAGTTCACCGACGGTCTCGGAGATCTGCTGGCTCTGTGAAGACATGTCGGAGACTGAGGTTTCGATCTCGGAGAATGAGCGTCCGGCGGACAGAATCATTTCCTTGCCCTGCTGGATCTCTTCTGTTGAACGTTTCATGGTTTCACCGGCGTTGTCCATCTGACTGATGATCAGGCTGACCAGCTCGCCAATCTGGCCAGCTGATGCGGCTGAACGCTCGGCAAGTTTGCGGACAGAGCCGGCAACGATGGCGAAGCCCCGGCCTTCTTCTCCGGCACGTGCAGCTTCGATCGCTGCGTTCAAGGCCAGCAGATTGGTTTCTTCAGCGATGCCGGAAATCGTTCCTACGATGTTCTCAATCTCTTTGGAGTGGCTGCCCAGCATATCGATAATGTCCGAAAGGTCATGGATACTTTCGCTCACAATCCCGATCTGGGAGGTCGTAGAGTCCAGCGATTGCCGGCCGAGTCGGGCTTTCTGGGCGTTATTTGCAGCTGTATCCTTCGCGCTGTCGGCATTTCCGGCGATCTCACTAATGAAGCGGGACATGTCCTGTACAGCCTGATAGCTTCCTTCCAAGTCCTTCAACTGGGTACCCGCACCCTCAGCCAGCTCAATGGTAACATTCGCACTATGCTCTCCGGCACGGTTCGTCTCCTGGGCGCTTGCGGACAGCTCTTGGGAGGAAGAGGCTACCTGCATGGAGGTGTCATTCACCTGGGTGATAATGTCGCGCAGATTCAGGGTCATGTCATTGAAGTCACGGGCCAGTGTCCCGATTTCATCTTTGCTGTTGAAGAGCAGCGGTTCATGGGTAAGGTCGCCTCTCGCAATAGTGTTCACCGAGGCGGACAGCTTAGTGAGCGGGCTTACCATACGCCGGATCATCAGGTAGGCGGCGAGAATAGCTACGATCAGAATGGAACCGCCGATGATGAAAGGCTGAACAATAATATCCATCGTCCGTTCTTGAATTAAGGGGCCGTCAAAATTGATAGCCATCAGGGCAATAATAGGTTTGGTGGGATCGTGATCCTGATAGATGGGGCCATACCCGGTTTTGAGCGAGGTTCCTTGATATGTATAAACTTTGGAGTATGCGGAATGCTTCATGGTAGTAATCATGGCTTTATCTTCTTCTGCAAAATAAAAGGCATCTCCGGCTTTATAGCCTCTTTTCTTCAAGCTGGCGTCGGCGGCGAGTATTTTACCGTCCAGTGACAGGATAAATGCTTCCTTGAAAATGGGCTTATGTTCCACAATCCAGCCGATCCGGTCTTCAATTGCAGACACTTTGCTGCTGTCTCCGCTGACAAGTGCTGTAATGTCGGCGGGATCAATCAGGCCGGTTGTAATATTGGCGCAGCCCACCAGCTCGATTCCCGCAGCCTCATCTACCTGATGATAGGCGGCACGGTAACCAAAGAATCCGATGGAGGACCCTACAAGGAGCAATACAGTAAGGATCATCCAAGTTAATTTTGTTGCCAATTTCATTTTTTAGTACCACCAACCCTGCTTCTAATGTTTTCAGCAATACCGTTGTATCACTGCTACGATTATAGCGCATCAATGCCAATGCAAATATAGTATTTTTGTGTCGGAACATGACACTTTATGTAAAAATGTGACTAGATAAAAGCATTGAACCAAGGCCCGTGATAATGTTACGCTTGAATCAGGACAAACGGACTGGAGCTGAAAGAAATGTCGCAACAAATCGATCCGCTGGTAGAACGTTTAGGGTTATCCATGTGGAAGGTACAGCGCAAAATTGCCTCACAAATGTCCCTGCACCAGGAAATCGGACTTACCGTGCCGCAATTTGGCCTGCTTCGCATGATCGCGCAGGAGCAGAATGCGCGGGTGATCCAGCTCGCGGACAAAATGGAGGTCAAATCCAGTGCGGTAACAGTGATGCTGGACCGTCTGGAACTGCTGGGGCTAAGTGCGCGCGAGCAGGATGAACACGACCGCAGAGCCGTCATTGTAACCCTTACCGACAAGGGAGAGAAGCTGCTTGAAGAAGGGAAAAACCGCTTCCTGCTTCTGCTTAGCGAACATTTGGCCATCCTGAAGCCGGAAGAGCTGCAAAATTTCGCTGACTATTACCAGATGCTGGACCAGCAGGAACGTTAACGTTCAATATATGTACGCGCACAAAGCCGCGCTCCGGTATCCGGAAGCGCGGCTTTGTTTGTCTGCTATGCGTTTTTTAGTTATTCTGTATCTTTCACTTTATCCGGAAGCTGCGTTACGTAGCTGTCCGAGAGCTGGCGCAAACGCAGCGCACGGTTGTACTCATCCTCGGTTCCGGCAGGCGCCTTGTTTCCCGAAGCCAGCGTGAACTGTGTATTATCCTCGAAGCTGTTGCCGGGGATCAGCAGACCGGAGCTGGAAATAAAGGACCCGGTAGGCAGATAATAACGCTGCGGCAGCAGGTTGTACGACTGGCTTGTCAGATCCTGGCCGAAGTGAATATTGTTGTCCATGGAAACGCCCAGCAGGCTGGCCGCCGTTGGCATAATATCCACTTCACCGCCGACATGATCAAGGGTTTGCGTCCCGATCTTGCCTTCCGCATGAATGATCAGCGGGATATTCAGCATATCTGCATATTCATATTCATGACCGTAGATTTCCTTCATCAATTCCTTGTCGTCATGATCCAGGGAGTAGATCGGCAGGCCCATATGGTCCCCATAGACCATGATCAGGCTGTTATCCCATACGCCATCTGCCTTAAGCTCATCCACGAACTGACCAAAGGCAAAGTCGGCATAATTCTGGGACCGGATATAATCACCGACAAAAGTGCCTTCATACCGTTCCGGCAGCTTCATCTTGTATTTTTCCTCAGGAATAGTGAACGGATGATGGGCAGACATCGAAATGACCTGGGCGTAAAATGGCTTGCTGTCTGCATCCATTTCCTTCAGTTTGTCTGCGGTCTTGCGGTAGAGCGCTTCGTCGGAAGGCCCGAAGAAAAAGGTATCCTCGTCCCCGAAGAACTTATGGTCGTAATAATGCTCCCAGCCGAGAGAGCTGTACAGCTCCCCGCGGTTCCAGAATTCCACATCATTGGTATGGAAGGTAGCTGTCTGGTAGCCGTTTTCCTTCAAAAGACGCGGCAGGCTGGGCAGCTCCTTGTCGACATACGCCATGGTAGCCGCACCCTGCGGCGGAATGTAGAAGGAGGAGTTGACCACGAACTCGGCATCCGATGTGTTCCCTTGGCCAACCATTTGATAAAAATTAGGGAGATACAGACTGTTCTCCATCAGACGGTTCAGATTGGGCGTAATTTCGTGGCCGTCTACCTTAAGTCCAAGCAGGAAGCTCTGGAATGATTCCAATTGAATAATAATCAGATTCTTGCCTTTGGCTGCTCCCTGAAGCGGCGAGACCGCAGCAGGATCGATCCCCTTGAGCTTGTTGATGGCCTCCTGCGTGATTTCGCTGGCATTCACAAGCGCAGGTTTGTCTTTGGCAAAAATCGTGTACGCCTCATAATTCAGGATGCCCATCTCCTGCGCCTTCTTGATCTCGTTCATGCTGGCCTTGTTGGGCAGGATATTGAATAGGCAAAGGGCCAGCGAGACTGCGAACAGAAGACTGTGCGAGAGTTTTCCGCCGCGGTGATTAATGTTATCCTTCTTGTAGGCCCGGCCCTTCTTATTGAAAAAGAAATAGATGCCGAGGACAATAATATCGGCAAATATCAGCAGATAATACGGGTCCATCAGGGAGAATACGCTGTTGCGGACAGCGGTAACCTGATTCACCTGCTCCGCCGCATGGTAAGTGACGATAACCCCATAATATTTAAAGTACATAATGGCGGCAAAAAAGATTGCGGTGACGAGCAGATTGACCGTCATGTAATAGCCAAGCTTCCGTTTGGAAGCGAAGCGTTCGATAAGGGCGAACAAGGCCCAGACAAAAGGAATCTCCGTTAAGAGTGTTTTCCAGGAGAGGAGATCTCCAAAAATTACGCCCCAGGCCAGAAAACTCTTCAGGACAAAAAGAATGGAGAAAAATACGAATGGTTTGATCAGCCATCGTTTTATGGTTAAGGATGACACAGCTTCGCCTTCTTTCTGCATAATGAAACACCAATTCCCGGCTAGTAGGAAGCAGCGCAAGACACAACAATACCATTATCAATAGTCCTTATTATGCAGCGCTGGGAGAGGAATGTCAAAAATCAGAATTGCCGTATACCCACCCCGTAAGGCGCATTTTGAAATGCCGCCATGTGAAGCGGGGAATATCAACTCTTAATGAGGTTAAACCGGGAAAAAAGGACGGAAATGGCCTTGTCGGACAAAAAAGGCGCGCGGGCAACGGGAAGGAGGACGGGACATGGACAATGCAGAGATAGCTCTTTCGGTAAGAACGCTGGTGGAGTATGCCTTCAGCAGCGGCAGTCTGGAGCCGGGTTTCCGCAGCGGTGCGGCGATGGCGGAAGGCACGCGTATTCATCAGCATATCCAGAAGCAATATAAAGAAGGGGACCGCAAAGAGGTCTACCTCAAGACAGAAATTCCGTATGAGGGCCTTCTCTTTATCATCGATGGACGCTGTGACGGTTTGTTGGCCGGAGAGGATGGCAGGCTCATTGTAGAGGAAATCAAGTCCATAGCCGGACCCCTGGATTCCACGATGGAAGGGAAGGAGGTTCACTGGGCGCAAGGGTTTATGTATGCCTATATGATAGCGGTAGATCAGGAGCTTTCTTCTATTGAAGTTAAGCTTACCTATGTGATGAGAGGCAGTGATGAGCAGCACAGCCTGTACAGGACTGCCACCCGGGAAGAGCTGGAGGCCTTTGCCGCCGGAACGGTAGCCCGATATGCGCCTTATGCCAAGCTGAGGGTACGTCATGAAGCGCGGAGGGGGGAGAGCATCCGGCGTCTGTCTTTTCCGTTCCAGGACTACCGGCAGGGCCAGCGGCATTTCGCTGCCGCCGTGTACAAGACGGTTGCTGAAGGTGTTAATCTGTTCGCCCAGGCACCCACAGGCATCGGTAAAACGATGTCGACCCTTTTTCCTGCGGTAAAAGCACTGGGCGAGGGGATCGCGGCGGGGATCTTCTACTTAACCGCGAAGACGGTTAACCGCTTTGCGGCGCAGGAGGCGGTCCTGCTGCTGATTGGCGGCGGCCTTCAGCTGCATGCCATCACGCTGACTGCCAAGGAGAAAGCCTGCTTCCGTGAGGAAGGGCTCTGCAGCAAGGAGGGCTGCCCGTTTGCCGAGGGCTATTATGACCGGGTGAATGCGGCTGTGCTGGACATGCTGGAGCATGAAACATTGATGACCCAGGAGGTCATCGCCGTCTATGCCCGGCGGCATATGGTGTGTCCATTTGAATTCTCGCTGGACGCTGCCTATGCCTGCGACCTGGTCATTTGTGATTACAATTATATTTATGACCCCCGGATCAGTCTGAAACGGCTCCCGGAGGAACGCAAGAAGAAGACGGTGCTGCTGGTGGATGAGGCCCACAACCTGGTGGACCGGGGCAGGGAAATGTTCTCCGCCTCGTTGACCAAGGCGCCGTTCCTGAACCTGCAACGGCAGTATAAAACGGTTACCCCTGCATTAAGCGCAGCAGCCAAAGCGGTGAATGGCTTTTTCATTGCCCTGCGCAAAAACTGCAATGAAAACGGGGAGGGACAATGGGCTGAATATCCCGGGGAATTGCCGCAGCTGCTGGAGGCGTTTGCCGCTGAGGCAGAAATGGAGCTGGCAAGCCCATCCTCCGCCCTCATTGCTCTGCCCGAGGATGGGGAAGGCGGCCTGCTGGATACCTATTATGCGGTCCAGGGTATGCTGCGCACCTTCAAAACCTATGATGAACGGTATGTTACCTACGCAGAGGTTAGGCGCGGCGATGTGTTCCTGAAGCTGTTCAATCTGGACCCTTCACATCTGCTTCAGCAGATGGCCAAAGGCTTCCGCAGCCAGATTCTTTTCTCGGCGACACTTTCGCCGATGTCCTATTACCGGGACATGATTGGTGCAGCGGAAGAGGACTACAGCCTGCGTGTAGCTTCTCCGTTTCACAAGGAGCAATGGGAAGTGTCCGTAGTTCCGGTATCCACCCGTTATCATGACCGCGCCGACTCTCTGATCCCGCTGAGCGATGCGCTGCGCGGGATGGTTGGAAGGAAGGGGAATTATCTTGTGTTTTTCCCGTCCTATGCTTATTTGCAGAACGTCTTCGAGGTGTTCACGGACAAGTATCCTGAGATCACGACGCTGGTGCAGGGAAGCGGAATGAGTGAGCAGGCCCGTGAGGCGTTTCTCGCTTCTTTCCGTCCCGATAATCCGCAGACGCTGCTTGGTTTCGCGGTGCTTGGCGGGATTTTCTCGGAGGGCGTTGATTTGCCCGGGGACCGCCTGAACGGCGTAATGATTGTTGGCGTAGGCCTGCCGCAGGTCGGACTGGAACGCAATCTGCTGCGCGGATATTTTGGGTCCCAAGGCAAGAACGGCTTTGACTATGCCTACGTCTATCCGGGCATGTGCAAAGTGCAGCAGGCCGGTGGAAGACTGATCCGCAGTGAGAGTGACAGCGGCATTATCGTGCTGGCGGATGACCGTTTTCTGCAGCAGTCCTATGCAGACCTGCTCCCCGAAGAATGGCGGGACTACCTTATCCGGACCTAAGCGGGTATAATCTTTGAAAAGGTATACATTCGAGAATTCCAGGAGGTAAGAAGGATGACACTCAATATAGGAATTGTAGGCACCGGCTGGTTCTCTAAGGTGCATGCCGATTTGCTGTCAGGAATGGAGGATGTGAAGCTGCGGGCAGTCTGCGGCAGCAGCAAGCAAAAGGGCGAAGACATGGCTGGTCCCTACGGCGCTGAAGGGTACGGGGAAATTACAGAGATGCTGGATGCCCACAAGCTGGATGCCGTATATATTTGTGTGCCTCCGCAGTCGCATGGAGCCATTGAGCGGGCGCTGATCCGCAGGGAAATCCCCTTTTTTGTGGAGAAACCGCTGGGTTCGAGCACGGAGATTCCGGCCAGCCTGCTGCAGGATATCCAGGAGCATGGGCTGCTGACCTCGGTTGGCTACCACTTCCGGTATGAGGAGAATATCGCACGGCTGAAGCAATTACTCAGCGGCGACAAGGTAGGGATGATCGTGGGACAATGGATGGGCAGCATGCCGGGCGTTGCCTGGTGGCGCGACCAGGAGCAGTCCGGCGGACAATTTACCGAGCAGACCACCCATATTGTCGATCTGCTGCGTTATCTGGGCGGCGAGGTAACGGAGGTTTACGGCATGTTCGGCAACCGCATTATGCATGAGCAGCATGAAGGTGTTACGGTAGCCGATGTGGGCACGGTCTCGCTTAAGCTGGACAACGGTATTGTTGCGAATATCTCAAATACTTGTGTACTGCCGGGAGAGGTCGGACAAGTAGGTCTTAGCTTCTATAACGACAAGGGGCTGCTGGATTGGAATCCGGACCGGCTGATGGAGGTGCGCAGCGGCGACAGCAAGGAATACGTAAGTTCCGGCAATCCTTATGCAGCCGAGAGCGAGGCGTTCCTGCATGCGGTGCGGACCGGCGACCGTTCGCGTATTCTCAGCGATTACGAAGACGGCTATAAGACGCTGAAGGTAACCTGCGCTGCCTATGAATCCGCGAAAAGCGGATTGCCGGTGAAGCTATAGGGACAACGAACCAGCAGGTTCATATGCGAAAAAGAGACCAGACCGCTCTGGTGAGCGGTCTGGTCTTTGGCCCAAGCCGGGACGGCCTAGTGGAGGAAAACCGCGAGGAGAGCCGGCGCTAGTCCAATCGAGAGCAGGGCCGTCAGAATCATCGCGATACTGGAGATGGTGCCGGTCAGCGAACTCAGCTCGAAGGCTTTGGAGGTGCCCGTACCATGTGCGGCGGTTCCCAGCGATACACCGCGCGCAATTTCGTTGTCAATGCGGAAGAGGCGCAGCACGGAAGGCCCCATCAGCGTACCGAGCACTCCGGTTAAAATTACGAATACTGCCGTAATGCTCGGAACGCCCCCAATGCTTTGCGAGATGCTCATGGCGATCGGTGTGGTGACCGAACGAGGTACCAGGCTGGTTGCCAGATCGCCGCTCAGATGCATCCATTTAGCCAGCAGCATCGAGGAGAGCACAGCCATAACCGTCCCTGACAGCACGCCTGCCGCAATTTCGGCAGCATGTTTTTTCAGTACCTTGAAGTTTTTATGAAGAGGGATTGCAAAGGCAATGGTTGCCGGCTGCAGCAGATCCGTAAGCCATTTGCCTCCCGCATTGTAGGATTCATAGGGAATTCCTGTTAAGAGCAGAAAGCTGATAATCAGCAGCGGTGTGATGATAAGCGGTGAAGCATACATCTTGCTGCTGGAAGCATAGATTCGCTTGGCCAGCAGATACACAGCGACAGTCAATACAAGCAGCAACAGTCCAGTCATCATGATTCTCTACGCTCCTTTGCTTTTGATATAGCTCCCGTAAGCAGCCCTGAGCTGGCCATTACAGCGAAGGTACCGACAATCACAACCGCCAGCACCTGCAGGCCGTCTGATTCGAGCAGCTTGGAGTATTTCATAACACCTATAGCTGAAGGGATAAAGAACAGCAGCAGCTCGGCGAGCAGCCAGGAGGCTCCAGCTTCTACCCAGTTCAGACGGATGACTCCGGACTCCAGCAGCAGGAACAATAGGATCATGCCGATGATGCTTCCGGGAATGGGAATATGAAGGAATGGGGTTAATACATTAATGAGCATCGAGAACACGGTGAGTCCAGCTACCTGCAGCAAGCCTAGACCTAGCTTTTTCATAAGGCTTCGTTCCTTTCATGAAATAGAAGAACACTTCCGTTAACCTTCTATTTTTGAAAAAACGGAAGCCGCCTTCTTGCAGAGGACGGCGCGGCCGTTTTTCTTATTACTGAAAGTTTACATCCTTTTCTTTCATAGGTAAAATGAATAGATCGAATATGTAACATTCCACTCATCTATACATGGAGGCGAAAAAATTGGATATCCGGCAGCTGCAGTATTTCGTCCAGGTGGCCAGGCTAAACAGCTTTTCCAGAGCTGCGGAATCCCTGTATATCTCCCAGCCCACCATCAGCAAAATGATCCGCAATTTAGAGGTTGAGCTGGGGGCCGATCTCTTTTACCGTGAAGGAAAAAGCATCCGGCTGACAGATGCCGGAGAGATTCTGCTGACCAAAGCACAGAATATTGTGGAATCTTTCACGAGCCTGTCTTCGGAGCTGGACAGTCTGCGCAATCTGAAGCAGGGGCATATCCGCATCGGGCTGCCGCCTATGGTGGGGGCAAGCTTCTTCCCCGCAGTCATCGGTGAATTTCACCGCCGCTACCCGGATGTGACCATCCGTCTGCACGAAGATGGAGCCAAAAAAGTGGAGGATGACGTGGAAACCGGACTGCTCGATATCGGGGCCATCGTCCTGCCGGTGAATACAGCCATATTCCATTGCTTTACCTTTGTGGAAGAGAAGCTTGAGCTTCTGGTGCCGGCAGGCCACCGTTTGGCGGGCAGAGCCTCCGTGCCGCTGAGGGAATTGGCTGAAGAGGAGTTCGTGTTGTTCCGGGAGGATTTTGCGCTGCATGACCGGATTATTACGGAGTGTGTCAAGACGGGATTTCAGCCAAAGGTCGTATATGAGAGTTCGCAGTGGGATTTAATCAGCCGGATGGTGGAGGCAGGAATGGGGATTGCCCTGCTTCCGGAGAGAATCTGCCGGGACATGGACCGCACGCGGGTATCCGTGGTTCCGCTGACTGAGCCTGTAATCCCCTGGCAGCTGGGCATGATCTGGCGCAGAGACCGCTACTTGTCTTTTGCCGCACGCGAGTGGATTCATTTTGCCATGGGAGTATTGGGGGAGCGTTACCTCCCGCCTGGAGAAGCCGGACAGCCTGAATTGTGAAAATAGGTTTGGATGCTGATCGACATTTTTTTCTTTTTTTTCAAAATATGTTTTTTGGCATCATGACTTATGATAGAGGGGAAGTTGATCAGGAGAGAAGGTGAGTAACCGTGAACCTTTACCAGAATTCGTCCGCTGAACTTGGAAAAGAGTATAGAGAAGATGAGCTGTATATAACTATAGAGAGTCTTAGATCTGAACTGTTGGAGGTTGCACAGGAACGCAGTCTTAGCGACCATGCGGTCCTGGAGCTCAGTCAGCGGCTGGACGGTTATATCGTGCTTGCCCAGAACAAAATGATGGAAAGTCTGCGCAGCCGCAAGAACGCTGCTGCCGCTTACGGAAAGAAAACCAAGAGCCAGAGAATTCGCAATAATGCTGTGCTGCAGCAATAGCCTATCCTCGGACATAAACTTGTTACAAATAAAGGCCCCACTTTGTGGGGTCATTTTGTTGTACTTTCTATAGTCATCACCTATAATGTCAATTAATAGAAGGTTAATCTTGAAATTAACGGAGGAGGTGCCGGGTGGAGGCAAAGTTGACAACCATACGCTCAGAAATTGAGAAGCATCTTTCCCGCTCGGGCCATAATCTCGCTTCGTTTGCCAAGGTTTCCGGTCTGAACCGTGGCAGTCTCAGTGCGATTCTCCACGGGAATCCCCCTAAGCCAATGTCATTGGGACAGCTGGATGCGGTCACCAGAGCCTTTGGGTTTCCAGAAGGATGGCTCTATCCGCTGTATGTGGATGAATGCTTCAGCGAGGAGCGGATCTCCCGCCGGAGGATTGAACCATTTCTAATCCGCTGTGCCGAAATCGGCAAGCAGCATTGCATCGAAGATGCCCTGAACCGGATCATGGAGTACCCGAAGCCGCTGGGGATCTTGTATTCTGTGGCGGAGAAGCTTTTTGCAAACGGAAAGATTCAGGAATCCCTGGTATTTTATAAAATTATTGTAGACAACGAAATGGACAGTTATTCTGAACGCATGGCGATTTGCCAATACCGTATCTTCAAGTCGCTTGAATCGTTGGTGGACAAAGAAGAGCAGCTGCGCGCAGTCATAACCTTTGAGCCCTATCGCGGCCGTCTTCCGGAGAATATGCAGCTGGATGGCCTGCTTAAGCTGGCTAATGTCTGCTTCACACTGCAGAAGTGGAAGGATATGGGCAAGTACGCTGATGAGCTTAGGGCTCTGGCTAACGCCATTTACCGGCAAGAGCTGCGCAGAAAGAGCAACCGCAGGGGTGAAGAGTTGGACCTGTTCCGGCCATTGGTTCTATATTATGCACAAGGCTATTTACTCAAAGCAACTGCACTCACCAAGTTAGAAAGATATGAGGAAGCCAAAAAATACACTGCTGGATATGCCGATCTGAACTGGTTTGAAATTTTGGATGAAGAGGGACGGGAGGTTGTAAAAGACTTCAGCCTTTTTGCGGTAGCCAACGGTTTTACCCTTGAGATGCTGATAGGCAACAAGGCGGCGCTTCCGGCCTATTCCGCCTTCTTGGCCAACAACCCCGGTGAAATCCTGCCAGGGCTGGTAGTTATTGTTGAGTCCGCCAACCGATATGGTTTCTCTGTCGATAAGGTGTTGGCGCAGTTCTCCCGCGAAATGGTCCGCTTTGAGCAATTCATGGACCCGATCAATATTGACCGGTTATATCGCCTGCGCTACCAGATTTCAATGTACCTTCTGGACCGGGGGCAGTATAATCAAGGAGTAGAGACTATTCTGCAGTCTCTGCAATTGGCCATTCGGCTGAATGGTGCGGCCAGCATCATTGATTGTGTAACGCTATTTGAGACGTACAGGCATTTTGCAACCGAGCAGCAACAGAAGAAATATGGGGAAACCCTAAAGGAGCTGAGGAAAAATGAAGAAAACACTGTTAACGGCATTCAGCGTTCTGGCATTATTTAGCTTTATTCTGATCGGCCCGAGAGTACCTGCAGAAAATTCAGGATCAGCTGGTGGATCTTTTACGACAATGGAGCATGGAATAGGCTACTAAGATCCGAAGCAGATTGGACAAGCACCCATGACAGCCGCACCACAAAACCCCGCTTACTGGCGGGGTTTTTGTGTTTCCGGCATGTTTAGGCGATGTTCTTCATTCCGTAATAATTGATAACGCATTCAAGAATTGACAAAGCTTCTGGCCGGAAATATAATTAGGTATCCTAATTAATATAGTATTTAATAATTTGTATACCTAAATAAAATCGAGGTGGAAGCATTGGGATAAATCATGAAAATCCAGTCGCGCACAAGCTTTTTGCCGCACTCCGGCAGTTGCGTAAAACACACTGGCAGCACACGGTGGAAGGCCATAAGCCTAGTGAGATGACTTTATTAATAACTATCGCAAGACGTTCGCGTGAGGAGGACGAAGGGTTGAAGGTTTCCGAAATCAGCCGTTTCATGGGACTCACGCCTCCAACCGTTACGCAGCTTATTAACAGTCTTGAAGCCAAGCAAATGGTAGAAAGACTGCCGGATGCAAACGACCGGAGGGTTGTGCGTATCAAGCTGACGGAGCAGGGGGGAATAATTACCCGCAGGGCAAAAGAGCATATGAATGCAGCGCTTAACAGATTGGTGGATTATCTGGGTGAAGACGAGAGCAACCAGCTGGCAGAGCTGCTGCTGAAGGTGCACCGATTCATTGAGGATAATCCACCGCCCAATTTGGACCGGTTACAAATGAACGGAGATGAGAAACATGATTAAATTAATGAAACAATTGAAGCCCTTTAAGCTGGCTATCGCAGCCGTGCTGATTCTCGTATTTCTGCAGTCCATGGGCGATCTGTATCTTCCTACCCTGATGAGCGACATTGTCGACAAAGGGATTGTCCAGGGAGACCGCAGTTATATTTGGAGAATCGGCGGATTCATGCTGCTGGTTGCCGCCGGAGGAGCCCTATGCTCAATTATTGCCAGTTACCTGTCAGCAAAAATTGCCGCAGGCTTCGGTAAGAATACCCGCTCGCGGATGTTCAATCATGTAGAGAATTTCACCCTGCATGAATTCGACAAGCTGGGAACAGCATCGCTGATTACACGTACCACCAATGATATTACACAGGTACAAACCGTGCTTACTATGATGCTGCGCATGATGATCGGTGCGCCGATGATGATGATCGGCGGTATTATTATGGCTATATCGGAGGATGCCAAGCTTTCCCTGATTTTTGTTGTGGTAATTCCGCTGCTGGTGGGCGCGATTCTCTTCATCGGGATGAAGGGCCTCCCGCTGTTCAAGGCGATTCAGGTCAAGCTGGACAAATTGAACCGCGTGCTGCGCGAGCATCTGACAGGTATTCGCGTCATCCGTTCCTTCAACCGGATCAGTCATGAGAATGAACGGTTTACCGAAGCCAACAAAGATCTCACGGATACTGCCATCAAGGTCAACAAGATTATGGCCGGTCTGATGCCGCTGATGATGATTGTTATGAACTTTTCGATGATTGCCATTCTGTATTACGGCGGTATCCGGATCGGCGACGGGGATTTGCAGGTCGGCTCGCTGATGGCTTTTATTCAATATGCAATGCAGATTATGTTCTCCCTGATCATGGTATCCATGATGTTCGTATTGATTCCCCGGGCCTCTGCCTCCGCACTGCGGATTAATGAGGTGCTGGACATGATGCCTGAAATTACAGATCCGACCGCCGGACAGCTCCAGACTACAGCTGCAGCGACCCGTAAGGACGGCCGCGGCAATATGCACGGGTTCGTTGAGTTCGATAACGTATCCTTCTCTTATCCTGGTGCGGAACAGCCTGCATTGTCAGGAATCAGCTTCAGTGCCAAGCCCGGTGAGATCACAGCGATTATCGGCGGTACAGGTTCAGGCAAATCCACTCTGCTTAGCATGATTCCACGATTCTACGATGTCAGCGAAGGTGCAGTGCGTGTAGATGGAGTCGATGTGCGGGAGATGACACAGGAAGAGCTGCGGAGCAAGATTGGCTATATTCCGCAAAAAGCCGTGCTGTTCACGGGTACAATCAATGAGAATATCCGCTACGGCAAAGAAGAAGCCACAGAGGAAGAAATCATCCATGCGGCTAAGATCGCCCAGGCTTACGATTTCGTCTCCGCCATGAAAGACGGCTTCAATTCAGAAATTTCCCAGGGCGGGGGGAACGTCTCCGGCGGGCAGAAGCAGCGTCTTTCGATTGCCCGTGCGCTGGTAAGAAAACCGGAGGTATATTTGTTCGACGACAGCTTCTCTGCCCTGGACTTCAAGACCGACGCCAAACTGCGGGCTGCACTTAAGGGCGAAACCACGGAATCAACTGTAGTCATTGTAGCCCAGCGGGTCAGCACGGTCATGGATGCCGACCGGATAATTGTGCTTGATGAAGGACAGATTGCCGGCATGGGCACACACCGCGAGTTGATGGATAACAGTGAAGTGTACCGCGAGATCGTGTCCTCGCAGCTGTCAGAGGAGGAAATAGCATGAGCGAACAGAATAATGCAAGTAAACCGGCTCCCCGCCGGCATGGCGGATTCGGAGGCGGACGCGGCCCTGGTGGACCCGGCGGTCCGGGCATGGGGCTGCCTCCTGAGAAGGCCAAGGATTTTAAGGGGACGCTGCGCCGTCTAATCCGCTATCTGCGGCCCCGCCAGATGCAGCTCATTATTGTTTTTATTATGGCCATTGCCAGTACCGTATTTAGTATTTTCAGCCCTAAGATTATGGGTAAAGCCACGACCAAGTTGTTCGAAGGCGCTTTTGGCATGATGAAGGGTGTGCCTGGCGCTGCGATTGATTTTGGCTATATTAATGATATTCTGATTATTCTGGGCGCTTTGTATCTGCTCAGCTCATTGTTCAGTTATGTGCAGCAGTATGTAATGTCCGGTGTGGCGCAGAAGGTTGTTTTTGATATGCGTGAGCAGATCAACAGCAAGCTGGAGCGGCTGCCGCTGAAATATTTTGACTCCCGGACCCACGGGGAAATTCTCAGCCGGGCCACCAATGATGTGGACAATATCAGCACTACGCTGCAGCAGAGTTTGACACAGCTCATAACTTCTATCGTGACCATTATCGGTGTGATTATCATGATGCTGACCATTAGCCCTTGGCTTACTCTGATCACGATTATTACACTGCCGCTGAGCTTTGTGGTCATTATGGGCATCACCAAACGTTCCCAGACTTATTTTATCGGGCAGCAGAAATCTTTGGGCCAGTTGAACGGGCATGTTGAAGAAATGTACACCGGTCACCGCATTGTCAAAGCTTTTGGCCGCGAAAAGCACTCGCTGGGCGAGTTTGATAAAATCAATGACTCGCTTTACGATTCCGGCTGGCGGGCACAGTTCATTTCCGGTATTATCATGCCGCTGATGATGTTCATCGGGAACCTGGGTTATGTGCTGGTGTGTGTGGTTGGCGGTATTTTTGTCACCAAAAAAATTATTGATGTCGGGGACATTCAGGCATTTATCCAGTATTCGCGCCAATTCACCATGCCGATTACGCAAACGGCCAATATTGCCAACATTATTCAATCGACGATTGCTTCGGCAGAACGTGTATTTGAGCTTTTGGATGAAGAAGAGGAAGTTCCTGAAGTCAGTACGTCCCTGGCCAAACGCCCAGTGGATGCAGAAGAAGGCTCGGTTGAATTCCGTCATGTGAAATTCGGCTACAAGGAAGATGCTATTCTGATTGAAGACATGAACATTGAGGTCAGCCCCGGACAGACCATTGCCATTGTAGGGCCAACCGGTGCCGGCAAAACGACGCTGATCAACCTGCTGATGCGCTTCTATGAAATCAGCGGCGGGGAGATTATCATCGACGGTGTCAACATTACTGATATGAAGCGCAGTGAGCTGCGCAGCAAGTTCGGGATGGTGCTTCAGGATACCTGGCTGTTCAACGGAACCATCCGTGACAATATCGCCTATGGCCGCGAGGGTGCTACAGAAGCCGATGTGGTGCGGGCCGCCAAAGCTGCGCATGCCGATCATTTTATCCGTACACTGCCGCTTGGCTATAACACGATTCTGAACGAAGAAGCCTCCAACATTTCGCAGGGGCAGAAGCAGCTGCTCACTATTGCACGGGCAATTCTGGCGGACCCTTCCATCCTGATTCTCGATGAAGCGACAAGCAGCGTCGATACACGGACTGAAGTCCAAATCCAGAAGGCGATGAACACGCTGATGAAAGGCAGAACAAGCTTTGTCATCGCCCACCGTCTATCCACCATCCGTGACGCCGATTTGATTCTCGTTATGAACAAGGGCAGCGTCATTGAAAAAGGAACCCACGAGGAACTGCTGGAAGCTGGCGGATTCTATGCGGATCTGTACAACAGCCAGTTCTCCGATGAGGGTCTGCCGGATGTAGGTTAAAAGAATATAATGAATCCCAATGGATAGTTGCTCCTATGCGGCATACCGCCGCTTAAATAGTCCCCCTGTTCACAGCAGTCCGTACATGCTGTGGACAGGGGACTTTTTTTCATAATATAAGCCTCTTCGATTTCCCGCCGCTGATAATACAATCCGCAAGCAAACAGAAGCTGTTGCCTTGGAGTAGACTGCCTTGGGAGCTGTCGAGAAACAAAATCTGTTGCAGTTTGTGCATTAGATTGCCCTGGAAGCAGCCAGGATACGGAAGGGGCTGTCCCAAAAGCCATGTAATGGCTGCTTGGGATAGCTCCTTGTTTTTAAGGTAGGATCAACGTGAGTCCTTGGGTGGTCGCTCCGCGAACGGACCGTTGTTCCAATCGCTGTGGTCTCCAGATTGTTTCCATTCCCCTTAGCGGTGAAAATCCGGAGACAAGGCGACCGCTGCCGCTTTTCCACAATCGTTCCGTCCTCTCCGCTGCTTTTAAAGGAAAAAGTTTCTGTAATCCTTCTAAATTCACAAAAAAGAAATCGCCGCCGGACAAACGCTGCATTTCCGCAAAGAAAGCAAGGAAACGTTAGTGAGTGGATATGAAATCCGAAAACGTCATTACCGTAGCCAGAGCTGCGAGGGCTGCCCACTGAAGGAACGATGTACGAAAGCCGAAGGAAATCGAGAAGTGGTCGTCAGTTTGGAACGACTGCGGTACCAGAGTCAGGCTCGGGAGCAGCGATTCTCCAGTAACGGGAGAATCGCTGCTTTGCTCAATTTTTGTGGTTTTAAGAATGAAGAAAGCTATCACAGTCAAAGAAATCTACTTTTGGGACAGCCCCTTCTACATTTCTCCCATTGCCTCCGCTTCGCCCGCTGGTCATTAGGGATGAAGCTCTGTCCAGGAATAGCCTCCGTCCGCTGTGCTCCAGAGATATTCTTATGTTCAAAAGATTACACAAATGTGCAAACGATTGCTGTTACGGTCTTATCTATGAAAACTAATCATATCCATTTAATAAAAAATTAACATAAAATATGTTTACTATTGGTATATTTTATGGTATATTTATCCTGAATTTCATACTAAAAAAAAGGAGATGTCGTAAAATGTTCATCAAGATGAAGAAGAGTTTATCGATTTTGGTTGTGGCAGCTGTTTTTGTGCTAACGTTTGCACAATCTGTCTTTGCCAGTGACCAGCCTGTTCAACTGACTTCAGCCAATCTATATGTTTACAAGTTTGGATACGTTGGATTCAGCGGCAATATCGAAGTAAGCAACCTGGGCAACCCAAAAACTGTAACTATTCACTATACTCCTGGAGACGGTCAGTGGTATGATACGAACGCCTCCTATCAAGGCCCAACGGACTCCACGCATGAAAAATGGGGTTTTATAGTTTCCACCGATAACATAAACAATAATAATCCGCAGCTCACAAATGCCCAAACGATTCAATTTGCAATTAAGTATGAAGTCAATGGACAAACGTATTGGGACAATAACAACGGACAAAACTATTCCGTCAGCCGTTTTAATGAAAGTTCAACCATTCTTGGTAAACCGAACGTTTTTCGCGCTTACGATGATTTATATGAGAACACCTTCTCGGGAAGTGTATATGTCAAAAATTTAGTCCCCAGCAAAGAGGTTAAAATCAAATATACAACCGATAACTGGAATACAACCAGGGAAGGATTCGCCAGCTACTCCATACCGGCGAACTCCGATGGCAGCGTAGAAATCTGGGGTTTCAGCTTTAATAATATTGACCCAAGTGTTACGCAAATTCAGTACGCTATCTCCTACACCGCAAATGGACAAACGTATTGGGATAATAATTACGGGAACAACTACACAGTAAACCGCCATTAATACAGAAATATATACGTGAACTTAATGCTCTTCCCCTTGTTTAAAACGGACCTTTGGGGCTGTCCCAAAAGCCATGAATGGCTGCTTGGGACAGCCCCTTATTTTGGAGTAGGATCAACGTGAGCCCTTGGGTGGACGCTCCGCGAACGGACCGTTGTTCCAATCGCTGTTGTCCCCAGATTTTATTTATTCTCCTTAGCGGTGAAAATCCGTGGACAAAGGCGACCGCTACCGCTTTTCCACAATCGTTCCGTCCTCTCCGCTGTTTAAGCGGAAAAAGTTTCTTCAAATCTTTCTAAAATCACAAAAAGAAACCGTCCTTTGGTAAAATGGAGTTACCACACAACCATTTCAAAGGAGAGGTTCCGGACGGCAACGCCCCAACTTTCGCACAATGGACCAAAAACAGAAAGCAGCGATCCTCCAAAAACGGGAGAATCGCTGCTTTTTTAACATTTGAAGCTTTTGAGAAATTTGAGAATCTGACTCGTCAGTAGAATATCTACTTTTGGGACAGCCCCTTCTGTGAAAAATGGACTTTGGCCCCTAATTGCACAAATCAATTGCACCAAATACAGCAGAATGCGATTTTGCCGCAATATACAGGGATTCTGTTGCATAAAGTGCAAGCATAATCATAATGCCCTATATTGAACATGCTCCAGCCATACAAATTTCAGCGCTATGGTGTATTGCATAAGATTCTGCACTAACCCTAAGATCTTTGGCATATAAACCTAAGGATATCGCGATCTTTTGAAAAAAGGGTTTGATTAAAATTTTTAGGGTATATATGATAAGGGTATAAAAATGACCCACGGTTCATTTTGAGGCCGGAGGACACGAAGAGAGGATGAACGGAATGTCAGGCTACGGAAAATGGGTGGCAGGCAGCAAGACAAAGTGGGTTACCCTAATCGTCTGGATAGCGGTTGTGGGAGCACTCACCATGTTATGGCCTTCGGTGAATTCGCAGGAGCTGAACAATGCATCCAACCTGCCTGAAGATTTGCAGTCGGTGCGGGCTTCAGCCGTTGCTGAAAGGGAGTTTCCGGCTGGCAGCGGCGTCCCCGCCTTGCTCGTATGGCATAGGGAAGGCGGAATGTCTGGGGAGGATCTGGCTCATATCACCGCTGTGTACAGCAAGCTTGAGCAGCAGCCATTGGCACATCAGAACTATGTTCCGCCGCTCGGGAAGCTGCCGCCGCAGGCGCTTCAGGCTTCGTTGTCAGAGGATGGCAGCACACTGGTTACCCCGGTGCTTTTTGACAAGACGGCGGACAGCGGCCAGCTCGGTGAAGCATTAAAGGAAATGAAAAAAGTAATAAAAACAGAGACAGGCAGTGACCCTTCCACAGCGAAGACGGAGAGTAATGATCTAAGCCTCCGGGTATCCGGGCCGGTAGGGATCTCCGTTGATGCGACTGGACTGTTCCAGAATGCGGATGTCTCACTGCTGATCGCAACGGTCGTGCTGGTGCTTGTGTTCCTGCTGTTCATCTACCGCTCGCCGATTCTGGCCTTGATTCCACTGGTGGCGGTAGGCTTTGCCTATGGTGTTACCAGCCCTGTGCTCGGAAAAATGGCCCAGGAAGGCTGGATCACCGTAGACTCCCAGGCCATTTCCATTATGACCGTGCTGCTGTTCGGTGCGGGTACGGACTATTGCCTGTTCCTGATTTCCCGGTTCCGCCAGATGCTGAAGGTGGAGGAGCATAAGGGGCACGCATTACTGCGTGCAATCACACATTCTTCCGGCGCTATCGCCATGAGCGGATTTACAGTTGTGCTGGCGCTGTTTGCGCTGCTGCTGGCCAAATACGGTGCGTATCACCGGTTCGCCGTTCCGTTCAGCGTCTCGATTCTGATTATGGGGATAGCCAGCTTGACGCTGGTGCCTGCGCTGCTGGCGATTTTTGGCCGCACCTCCTTTTTCCCGTTTATTCCGCGTACTCCGCAGATGGAAGCCGACCGGGCCAAAGCGAAGGGCAAACCGGCACCGCAGCCCAAATCAACACGCAAAAAAGGGATCGGCAATCTCGTGGTTTCCCGCCCTTGGGTGATTGTAGGCATTACAGTGGTTCTCCTGGGGGTGCTCGCCACCTTTTCCAGCGGGATCAAGTTTACTTACGATATTCTCTCATCTTTTCCGGAGGATATGGAGTCGCGCGAGGGCTTTGACCTTATCGGCACCCAGTTCTCTCCCGGCGAGCTGGCTCCGGCCAAGCTGATGATTGATACGCAGGGTAAGGTGAACGGGGAGGATATCAAGGTTGTTCTCAGCGGTATTTCTTATATTGATACGGTGTCCGATCCCCAGCAGGGTGCGGTCAACCATAATATCCTCGGGTATGATGTAGAATTCACAAGCAATCCATATTCTCTGGAGGCCATGAGCCACATTCCGGCGCTTCAGGCATCCGTAGAACAGGCGCTGGCTGAATCGGGTCTGGACAACGCCAAGGATAGTGTGTGGATCAGCGGACAGACTGCGACCCAGTACGATACCAAAGAACTCGGGGAGAGAGATACGGCTCTGATTATTCCGGTCGTTATCGGGATGATTACCGTGCTGCTGCTGATCTATCTGCGTTCTGTGGTAGCGACGGTTTATCTGGTGGCAACCGTAATCCTGTCGTTCTTTTCAGCGCTTGGGCTGGGTTGGATTATTATTCATTATCTTATGGGAGCAGACGCCATTCAGGGCGCTATTCCGCTGTATTCCTTCGTGTTCCTGGTTGCACTGGGGGAGGACTACAACATCTTCATGATCTCGAACATCTGGAAAAAACGCAAAATTATGCCGCTGAAGCAGGCCATTGCTGAAGGAGTAAATGAGACCGGCTCGGTCATCACCTCCGCCGGGCTCATACTGGCCGGAACCTTTGCGGTGCTGGCCAGCCTGCCGATTCAAGTGCTGGTGCAGTTCGGCATTATCACCGCCATTGGGGTGCTGCTGGACACCTTCGTAGTCCGCCCTTTCCTGGTGCCGGCAATTACCGTACTCTTGGGCCGCTGGTCCTTCTGGCCGGGTAAGCATCAGGAGCAGGAGCGAGCGCTGTTAGTGAGCGAGGATTAATTTAGGGAGAGGGCCAATACAATAAAGAGGTGCGGACGGGCTGGGCGAGAACATGAGGAGTATTGAGCAGGGAGCTTCTCGACGTCCCCGTTGCTGTAATATGCGGCTGCTCATTAATATACAACAGGGATGCCCCGCTGTGCCGTATAGGTCAGCAGGGCATCCCTGTTTAGGTTAGGCAAGCAATCAACGGCAGTAATACCGCAATAAGCGGGCTATCTGGCGAAATGAAAGGTAAAAGTACCTTTGAATTCGTC
>NZ_FNGM01000014.1:97407-111047 GCF_900102965.1 Paenibacillus jilunlii
CAAGCGGGCTATCTGGCGAAATGAAAGGTAAAAATACCTTTGAATTCGTCGCAAGCGAACGCCTGATAGCCTACTCCCCTGGCGTACGGCTGACAAGCAGTTCATATTTGTCCAGCGAGGCGCCAAGAATCGCTTCATTCCCGCCTGCGCCGCGATGCGACTGACGGAAGGCGTCGCTGGAAGTCCAGCCCTTAAAAGCATCCTCGTTCTCCCATACGGTGCAAATTTTCAGTTCCTCTGCACCATCTTTGGGGCTGCCGTGCCATACCTCCATACGGACGAAGCCGGGCATGTCCTGTACCCCGTTTGATGCCCCGAAGCGCTGGGCTATGGCCTCAGCATGGCCCTCCTTGATCTTGATGGTATTGGTAACTACAAGCATTCCAAAGACCTCCTTCATGCTAGAGAATCCTACCCGTACCCTTTCTGTAAGACCGCCGCAGCGGGGTGACAGCCTTAACCGCTTATTGCGGATTGGTTGTCCAGATCCCCGCAGTCTTCAGGAAGACACGGTCGGGCAGCTTCAGGGCGGCCAGGGTCAGCTCGGCCACATCCTCAGGCTGCATCATCCGGTCCTCATCGCCAATCTTCAGGCCGGCATTCTCCGCAAGGCCGGTGTTGACAGTGCTTGGTGTGAGAGCGACCACACGGATGTTGTGCTTACGGACTTCCTGCGCCAGCGCCTCGGTCATGCCCATCAGCGCAAACTTAGAAGCACAGTAAGCAGAGCCGGTGGCAAAGCCCCGTTCTCCGGCTGTAGAAGAGATGTTGATGATATTGCCGCTGCTGCGCTCAATCATTGCAGGCAGGGCTGCCCGGGTGACATAGTAGGTGCCGAACAGATTGATCTGCATATGGCGTTCCCAATCCGCAGGGTCCATTTCCAGAAATGTGCCGAATTTGGCGATCCCGGCATTGTTAATCAAAGCGTCAAACGCGCCGAGGTCATTCTGCAGGGAGACGACCGCCCGTTCAGCGTCCTCGCGGACAGCAATATCTGCCACCGCGATGCTTACCTTAATATCGTACACTTCAGTCAGCGCTGACTTGAGCGCCTCCAGATCAGCTGCTGTTCTGGAGACTAACCCCAGATTTGCACCTTCCTTGGCCAGCGCCATGGCCAGAGCTTTGCCGATCCCTTTGCCGGCACCGGTGATGACAATGCTTTTTCCTCTCAAATCCATAATCTAACTTCACGCTCCTTTTTACATAAGCTTAGTAATGAGGCTGCTATTCAGCTCCCATTATACCTGAGCGGGAAAAGAGAAGCACGCGAAGGGAAGGAGAACGCACCTTCCGGTCTTATTTTTCAACTTCCAGCTTAGTCAGCGGAACAGTTGCCGGACCCTCCAGCACCTCTCCATCATAAGAATAACGGGAGCCGTGGCAAGGGCAGTCCCAGGAGCGTTCACCATCGTTCCACTCGGTTTCGCAGCCCATATGGGTGCAGGTTCTGTCCACCAGGTGCAGCTTTCCTTCGGGATCGCGGTAGGCTCCAACGCGCTTGCCGTCGTGGAAGACCACCGCCCCTTGATCCGGCTCCAGTTCATGCGTCCTTTTATGCACAATCTCCACTTTGCCTGCAACCAGTTCCTTTGCAACATTGGCGTTTTGGACAATGAAGTTTTTAACTGAAGGCCGGGCTTTGAAGCGTGAAGGGTCATACAGTTCCGTATAAGGATTGTTGCGCCGCTGGATGCCATCCGCTATCATGCGTGCGGCCAGTGTTCCGTTCGTCATGCCCCATTTGCGGAAGCCGGTGGCGATATAAATTTCCTCATCCTCGGTTCTTTTGCCGATGTAAGGGACACGGTCCAGAGTAATGAGATCCTGGGTCGACCACCGGAAGGGAATGCCCCGAATGCCCAGCAGTTCCCCGGCGAACTTCTCCAGATTCTCATAATGGCCATGGGTGCAGATGCCTTGCCCCGTCTTATGGTTGTCCCCTCCGACAATGACCAGCTTCTTGCCGTTCCATTCCACGGCCCGCAGCGAACGGGTGGGGTCTCCCGCACTTAAATACATTCCGCCCTCATAATCGGTTTCCGGATCAATGGCCAGACAATAGGAACGCTCCGCATGCAGACGGGAGAAATATAAAGCGCCGCCATCATAAAAAGGATAGTGCGAAGCCGATACCGCATGCCGGCACCTGATTTTAAGTTTGCTCTGCTCTGTATACAGTGTGAGCATGCCGCTGTCCTTGTCGACTTGTTCTCCAATCATGGTATGCTCGTAGATAATCCCGCCTTTATCCAAAATAACCTCCAGCAGTCCCTTAAGATACTGGAGCGGATGGAAACGGGCTTGTCCCGGCAGCTTAAGGGCACCGTCACTCCGCAGCGGAAGCGAAATATGGTCTTGCCACTCACCTGGAAGCCCGATCCTGCCATAAGCCTTGAACTCCTCTTCAAGCTGCTTCAGCGTCTTCTCATCCCCCTCATCTGCGTAGAGATAAGCCGCTTCGCGTGTGAGGCCACAGGACAACTTCAGTTCTTCTGCGGTCTGCACCATCCACTTCAATGCCTCGTTGTTGGACTGATAGTAGAGCCGTGCTGCTTCTTCTCCGAAGTTATTGACTAAATCGTGGTAGATCAGGCCATGCTGTACGGTGATTTTGGCGGTGGTAAACCCGGTAGTGCCGGCAAAAAGTTCACCTGCTTCCAGCAGCGTTACCTTATACCCCGCCTGGGTCAGCAGATAGGCAGTCGTAATCCCGGTAATCCCGCCGCCAACAATCGCGACATCTGTAGAATGGTCTTCCGCAAGAGCCGGAAAGGATGGCACCTCCGTACTGGCTCTCCATAACGATTGCGGGAATTGCGGAAGGCTCTGCGGGAACTGGGGGCTGTTCATCCTGTTTTCCTTCATATTTAATCTCCTCCATCACTGTAAAGACTCATTTCATTTATTACCACACTCCCGCTAAAAGAAACCCGTCAGACACCAGGGGTGCATGAAATAGAGATAGCCATGCCACAATAAGGGGCAGCAGCCGTTAGGACGGATTTGGAGCAGGGAATGATCCATGCCGGAACAAATGCGGTAACGGAAGAAGGGATCTTTGGAGTGGATCAAAAATGGCTGAGCAGTTTTGCCGTTTGGGAGGACCAGGAAGGCTGACTGCAGCAGACGGGGAAATCGGCCTGCTGTGTCCCGTTGATCTGCAAGATGCAGCCTTCCTCATTGACGCTGTGGTCATCTGGATTTATACTTGATCTAAAAATAAATCAGAGGATGATGAAGATGAAGACCCTGAATCTGACCTCCCAGCGTCAAGCTGTGTATGACATTGTCCGGAGTTCACATGACCACCCCACTGCAGCAGAGGTAATGAACCGGCTGGTAGAGCAAGGGCACAACCTCGCCTATGGAACCGTATATAATTCTTTGCGTTATCTTTCGGACAAACAAATGATCCGTGAGCTCAAACTGGGGGAAGCCGCCAGCCGCTATGATGCCCGTCTTGATGACCATCAGCATATCCTGTGCGAGGTGTGCGGGGCAGTGGATGAGGTGATGACCCAGGTGCCGCAGGAGTGGACTGACCAGGTGAGCAGGGAGACAGGCTATAAGATAACCCATGCGCATGTAGTGTTTGGAGGAGTGTGCCCGAATTGCAGAAGCAAAGGGGCCAAGCAGCCCTGAACGTTCGCAGGAATAAGGGCCAGGTAGATTTCCAGTTCAACTATATAGTCCCGGAAACCATATGCAGATATAAGAAAAGACCGTTTTCATTAAACGGTCTTTTTGCTGCGGTTATATGAAAATTCTCCAAATAAGTATGAGAATACTGAAGAGTTGTTGAAAAAAAAAGGTTTTTTAGGAGTGATATATAATTATATATTAGACGGTACATAGGTCATACTTAAGACTCATAAGAAAGCGAGAGTGAGCAAAGAAGGATGAAACATAAAGTGAATATGACTATCCGTATGAAGCTAATTCTTACATATCTGGTTGTCCTCCTGGTGCCAAGTATCATCATAGGCTGGCAAACTTATGAATCGGCCAGCAGCAAAGTGGAAGGCCAGCTTCTGGACAATGCCGCTGAAAGTGTAGCTGCGGTGAACGAAATCATTAATGTGAATATGCAATCCAAAGTGGATGATATTCAGTATTTTGCCCAGCAGCTCTCCTCCTCGGCTATCGATGGAGACGGCAGCGCTGCGGTAGAGGCCAGATTGAAGGAGTACGCTGCGCTGCATCCCGATGTTCTGGATATTTACGTGGCAACCAGCCGGGCAGGGATGGTACATGCCTCGGATGCGAAACTTCCGGAAGGGTATGACCCGCGGAAGGAGGACGCTTATGTCAGTGCACTGAAGCACGGGAAGGGGGCGGTGATCTCACCGGCCTTCCAGACGGTTAATGGCGAAACAGCAGTTGCGGTTTCCGCAGTGCTTGAAGATGGGGGCGGGGTGATCGCTCTGAACCTCAATCTGGAGGAAATTGCCGATCTGACGAACATAAAGGTTGGGAAGGAAGGATATATTTTTTTGGTCGACAGCAGCAAAAAATTTCTTGTACATCCTATTGAACCCATTGGCCAAGAATCGTCGCTTGCTTTCGTTAAGCAAATGTTTAACGGAGAACACGGTTCGTTTGACTATACCTACAACAACGCTCCCCAAAAGCTGACGTATCAGGTGAACGGGCTAACCGGCTGGAGAATCGGGGGCACCATCAGCAAAAGTGAGGTGACGGCAGCCACTCAAGGAATCCGTGATACGGCTCTGATTGTCATCGCCGTCTCCGTGCTGCTTGCGCTTATGCTGGTGTATTTCAACGTGGCTTCGATCCTTAAGCCCCTCACCCGTCTGCGCAAAGCTACGGAGGTCATTGCCAGTGGCGACCTGTCAGAGGACATCGGCCGCTTCCGCAAGGATGAAATCGGGTTTCTTGCCGACAATTTCAGTTCAATGGTTGCCAATCTGCGCGACATGATTACAGGTGTAAAGGAGATGACCGGCAATGTGTCCGCTTCTGCAGAAGAGCTCACTGCCGGGGCGGAACAGACTACGAAGGCTATTGAGCACGTAACGATAGCGATTCAGGAGGTAGCGGCAGGCACAGAGCGGCAGGTGCACAGTGTGCAGAGAGGAATGGAGAGCACAGCGGCAACCGCGGGTGAAGTGGAGCATATCTCCGGATTCATGGAGCAGGTGTCGGCAATGATGGAGAAGACCTCGCTGTCCGCTGCCGAGGGCAATGATTCGGTGATCCACGTGGTGGACAAAATTAACGGCATTCACGAGACAGTGGAGGAGCTCAGCAGTGTAATCGGCAAGCTGAATGACCGTACAGGAGAGATTCACGGGATTGTCGGTGTAATTACGGGAATTGCCCGCCAGACTAATCTGCTGGCGCTCAATGCTTCTATTGAGGCGGCCAGAGCCGGGGAGCAGGGCAGAGGCTTCGCAGTTGTTGCTGCTGAAGTCCGCAAGCTGGCTGAGGAATCAGAGGGATCCGCGCACAGGATTGCAGATCAGATTGATTCCATTAACACGGAGATGCAGCAGGCAACGGCGACAATGGAGGATGCCCGCAGGAAGGTGTCGGAAGGCATAATGGCGGTGGATACCACCGGGCGCTCTTTCTCCCGCATCCGCAGAGCAGTTAAGGGGGCGGCCGAGAAGATTGAAGCCATGGTGGAAGCCGTTGGCACACTGACGGCTGAAGCTGTCAGTATGAAAGCTGCGATCCATGAGATTCAAGCGATCTCTCAAGAGGCGTCCGGCAACACAGAAACGATATCAGCCGCCGCTCAGGAGCAGCTGGCTTCGGTAGAGGAGATTGCATCCTCCTCAGCGGATCTAAGCCATCTTGCCGGGGAGCTGCAGGAGCTCGTGGGACGTTTTAAGCTGTCGGAGAAATAGGCGGAAATTGCTTTTCATCTTTTCTTTTTGCGCCCAATGCAAGTATACTGATAAGCAATAAGTTTGTGGGCTGATGAGGGGGAGAAAGAATATGGCAGAGCAATTGCAAGGTATTACCGTCGCCCTTGCCGGTCCGCGCAAGGCGGAAGAAATGGCCAGGCTGGTGCAGAACATGGGAGGCACGGCGCTGCACCGTCCTGCCCAGGGGACGGTGTTTCTGGATGATCAGGCGCTGCGGAAAGGAATTGCCGCCTGGATAGCCCATCCGCCTGATCTGGCTATTCTGACGACAGGGATGGGGCTGGAGGCGCTGTTTGAAATGGCAGCGGAGATGGAACTGGAGGCGCGGTTTCTGGAGGTTCTCTCGGCTTCGCCAATTGCCGCACGCGGCTACAAGACGGTTAATGCGCTGAAGAAGCGGGGACTCCGGCCTGAAGTACGCGATGATGACGGGAGTACAGCCGGGCTGGTTCGGGGCCTGAAAGACTGGGATCTGCGCGGCAAGTCGGTTGCTCTGCAGCTCCATGGCGATCCTGCTCCCCAGTTGGTGGCCTGGCTGAAGGAGGCGGGGGCGTCAGTCCTTCAAGTGGAGCCGTACCGCCATACGCCGCCGGAGCCTGGGGCGCTGGCCCGGCTGTATGAAGAGATTACAGAAGGCAGAGTCGATGCAGTAGCCTTCACGAGCGCTCCGCAATTCCGTTTTTTGGCTCAGTATGCCAGGGAGCAGGGGAAACTGAAGGAGCTGGTGGAGGCCTTTGAGCACAAGGTGCTGGCGGTTTCTGTAGGACGGATCACCTCGGAACCCCTGAAGGAGGAAGGAATAACGCGGATTGTGATGCCCGAGCATGAACGGATGGGCAGCATGTTTGTGGAACTTGGGAAATATATCGCGTCCCGCCGCTGATGGTCTGTTAAGCCAATAGATATAGGAAGTCTCATAGGCACGGACATTTATTGCGGGCAATGGACAACCTCAGCCATTTTACTTAGAATATAGGCAACTAAAAAGACAACTATAGATACAGAAAGAAGGAGGAGGTCCCCTATGGACAAGAGAAAATGTCTGCTTTTGGGTGACTATACCCACCCCCGTTTTCATCCGCTGCAGGGTGTGGACAAACAAATCAGCGATATCCTGAATGATCTGCTGATTGTGCAGTGTTCGGAGAATAAAAAGCTGCTGCTCAGCGAGCACTTATCAGGATATGATCTGTGCATCGCATACAATGAGTTATGGAATGAGACCGTGTCCCCCCAGCAGACTGCGGGTCTGCTGAGCTATGTGAGCGGCGGCGGCGGACTGATCGTGCTGCATACCGGAATTTCGCTGGCCAAACGTTATGAGCTGGCCCATTTGATCGGCGGCAGGTTTACCGGGCATCCGCCTTATACTCCGCTGAACTTCAAGGTGCTGGAGCATGACATTACCGAGGGCATGGAAGACTTTCAGCTGGATGAGGAGCCGTATACGTTCGACTTCGATCCGTTTACGGAGAAGACGATTCTACTGGAGTATGAAGCAGATGGTGAAATGCGTCCGGCCGCCTGGTGTCACAGCTACGGGCTTGGACGGGTGGTATTTCTGATGCCCGGCCATCATGAACCCTCCTTCACACATCCGGCGATTCGTCAGCTGATCCTGCGGGCGGCTACCTGGGCGGCGCGGATCCCTAGATAATATATATATAGTGCGGCGGCTGTGCACAGGCTTGAATTTTGTGAAATGGCCCGCAAAAGGGTATACTCTATCCATAAATGGAATCATTGGGAGGAAAGTGCCATGAGTGATTTGTTCAAGAAAGCAATCTCTTTAGGAGTCGGCCTCACCATTGTCAGCAAGGAAAAGGTAGAAAAGGTAGTTGAAGATTTGGTGAAGCGGGGCGAGCTGGCCCCCTCGGAATCCAAGGCCCTCGTTGACCGGCTGGTGGAGCGCGGCGAGGAAGAACGCGGAGTATTCAAATCTGCGGTTCATGAACAGGTGGAACGTGTGCTGAAGGAGCTTAAAATCCCTGTTCAGAGTGATGTTGCCGGGCTGGAAGCACGGATTGCTGTCCTGGAGCGCCGTGTGGCGGAGCTGGAGGGAACTCCTTCGACGGAGGAAGCCCTGCCGGAACAGCGTACGGACTAAATGGCTGTACGTATAAGACATGCCGGGCGGTACCGGTCTATTGCCATGGCGCTGATGCGTCATGGCTTCGGCTATATGGTGGAGGAACTTGGCCTCTACCATCTGCTGTCCCTTCCGCGCCGGATGATTACCCAGGAGGTTCACGAGAGTCTGACGCTGGAGGAGCGGATCCGCAGGGTGCTTGAGGATTTGGGGCCAACCTTTGTGAAGCTGGGCCAATTGGCCAGCACCCGTTCCGATCTGCTGCCCGATTCCATTATTCAGGAACTGGTGAAGCTTCAGGACAGTGTCCCTCCGTTCTCGGCGGAAACGGCGCGCAATATTTTGGAGCAGGAGCTTGATCAGCCGATTGATGAAATGTTCAGCTACTTTGAGAATGCCCCGCTTGCCGCAGCTTCCATTGGCCAAGTGCACCGGGCTGTACTGCATGGCGGACAGAGTGTGGCGGTCAAAATCCAGCGTCCCGGTGTGATGCGGACCATGACACGGGATCTGGAAATTTTACAGGATCTATGCGCCCTGGCCGAGAGGAAGCTGGACTGGGCGAAGCAATACGGGCTGATCCGGATGGCAGAGGAATTCTCCCGGGCGCTGCTGGCAGAGCTGGATTATGGCCAGGAAGGGCGCAATGCGGAACGGATTGCCGGCCAGCTTACGGAGCACGATCAGGTCTATATCCCGGCGATATATTGGGATTACAGCTCCACCCGGGTGCTGACAATGGAATATGTCGAAGGCATCACATTGAACCACCGCGAAGAGCTGCTCCTGAAGGGCGTTAAGCTGAAGACGCTAGCCCAACAGCTGGTGGAGATGATGCTGAACCAGATTTTTATTCATGGTTTTTTTCATGCTGATCCTCATCCCGGCAATGTCATGCTGCTGGATGACGGGAAACTCGCGCTGATTGATTTCGGCATGGTTGGCCGGCTGAGCGAAGAGATGAAGGACAGCCTGTCTGCGCTTGTCATCGCCCTAATGCGCAAGAATACCGATTCTATGGTGCGGGCGATTTTGCGGCTGGGTGTCATTCCCGAGGAAGCCGACCGGATGGCGCTGCATGATGATATGGACAGGCTTCGCGAGGCATACTATGATATCCCGTTCAAGCAGGTCAGCATCGGCAAGGCGTTGAATGATCTGTTCGGCATTGCCCGCAAGCACAGGCTGGTCATTCCTCCTGACCTGGCAATGCTCAGCAAAACCATGCTGACGCTGGAGGGGGTTGTCGGCAACCTTGACCCGGCCTTCAGCATTGTGCAGATGGCCGAACCCTTCGGCAAGCGGCTGGTCAGGCAGCGCTTCAGCGGCAGCCGCCTGCAGCGCAAAATTCTCGGCGGCGTAGCTGACCTCGCCGAAAGTCTGGTAGAGCTTCCGGCACAGGCGAGACAGCTGTCTGCGCTCGTTGGCAAAGGCAAGCTGAAGGTGGAGGTCGTGCTGCCTGAGCTGAAGGGAATTGAACAGAAGGTTAGCCGGGTGGGTAACCGCCTCTCGTTCAGCATTGTGCTGCTGGCCTTCAGCATTATTATGGCCGGGCTGATTATTGCCTCTTCGCTGCGGGGAGAGCCTTCCATGCTCTGGGATTTCCCGATTGTCGAAATCGGCTCGGTGATCGCCCTGCTGATGATTCTATGGCTGCTGTACTCCATATTTAAGTCAGGACGGTTTTAGCTGTAATAATTATTCTTGGGGAGTTGCACACAAACAGCGCGGGATCAAGTACAATATAAAGGTTAACTTTTTATTCCTATAAGAAGCTTGGATATAGAGTGTAATGGAACGCAAATGGAGTGCCGTCTGAATGTCCGGTGGATCGCTGCTGCCCCAGAAACCGAACCTTGGACCGCGCATCTGCAGGGCTGAAGGGCGGCTAGTGAGACGGAAGGGCTCCGGTGACGGGGTTCTTCCGCTTTTGTTTGAATACGCGGCAGCCGCAGCATCCCTACATTACTCCAGAAACTGGATGACTATAGTGATATGAAATGAACAAATTAAAGAAAATTGTGAGGTGGAGACATTGCCGGGTTTTAAGGAACTGGGAGTATCTGAATTATTGAACGGCCTGCTTCAGGGTCAGGGTATCGCTAGGCCTACACCGGTGCAGGAGGAAGCGATTCCTCCGCTGGTGCAAGGGCTGGACGTCATCGCAAGGGCCAAGACGGGAACAGGAAAGACACTGGCTTTCCTGCTGCCGATTATGGACAAGATCCGTGTGGAGCAGGCGTACCCGCAGGCGCTCATCATGGCGCCGACACGCGAGCTGGCTCTGCAGATTACCGAGGAGGCCCGCAAGCTGGCGCGCCATACCGGAGTGAAAATTCTGGCCGTGTATGGCGGCCAGGATGTGGAAAAGCAGCTGCGCAAGCTGGAAGGCGGCCGGCATCTGATTATCGGGACGCCGGGCAGGCTGCTGGATCATCTGCGCCGGGGAACGCTGGATCTCGGCGGGGTCAAGATGCTAGTGCTGGATGAAGCCGACCAAATGCTGCATATGGGCTTCCTGGAGGATGTGGAGACCATTATTACGGCTGTGCCTTACCGCCGTCAGACGATGCTGTTCTCCGCGACAATGCCGGACCCCATCAAGCGGCTGGCGAGCAACTACATGAAAGAACCGCTGGATATCGTTATCAAAAGCGGTTCCCCTATTCCGCTGGACAATATCCGCCAGCAGGTGGTGGAATGCTCGGACCGCAACAAGGAAGAAGCCTTGATTGCGCTGATTGAGCGGGACCGTCCTTACCTGGCGATTATTTTCTGCCGGACGAAACGCCGTGTGTCCAAGCTGAATGAAGCGCTCCAGGCTGCAGGCTATGATTGCGACGAGCTGCACGGTGACCTGTCGCAGGGCAAACGCGAAGCGGTTATGAAACGGTTCCGTGAGGCGAAGCTGCAGCTGCTGGTGGCCACGGATGTGGCTGCCCGAGGTCTGGATGTCGAGGGCATCACGCATGTCTTCAACTATGATCTGCCGCTGGATGCGGACAGCTACATTCACCGGATCGGCCGGACCGGCCGCGCAGGCGGCAAGGGACTGGCGATCACGTTCTCTTCGCCGCGTGAACGCGCCGGGCTCGAGCTGATCGAGCACGGCATTTCCCAGCGGCTGGACCGCCGCCGGTACGAGAAGGATGAATTCGGCGTAGGCGAATTCACCTCCGTGCAGGGCGGCGGCTCGCCGCGCGGCGGACGCCAGAACGCCGCGCCGGAAGGCGCCCGCAGTGGACGCGGCGGGCGCGCCCAGGGGCGCAGCGGCGGAGCTCCGCGCGCCGAAGCCGGGGCCCGGCCGGGCGGACGCGGCCGCGGCAAGGAAGCAGGCGGCTGGGGCGCGCCTGCAGAAGGGCGCAGCCGCAGCGCAGCGGCTGGCGGCAAGCGCAGCGGCTGGGGCGACGCTGCGCCAAGAGACGGCGGGCCCGCCGGCAAAAGCGCGGCGAAGCCAAGACCGGGCGGCGGCTATGGCAGCTTCGACGCCCGCGGGGGCAGCCCGGCTGCAGGTTATGCAGCCGGAGGAAGCGCCGCCGGCCAGCGCGGCGGCAAAGGGGCCGCCGGTTCCAAAGGCGGCCCAAGCAGCGGCTACAGCGCCAACGTTTCCCGTGGCGCGGAAGCCGGAGGCTTCAGCTACGGAGCCTCCAAAGGAGCGGGCTCCGGCAGCGGGTATAATCCGGGCGGCGCTCAGGCCAGCCCTAAGCACAGAGCGAATGTGGCCCGCAGCAATGACGCCGGGGGCTGGAGTTCGTCAGCGCCAGCCAAGGGGGGCGGCGCACGCGGCGGCTCCAAGGGAGGCAAAGGCGGCTACGGCCCGGGCGGGCGCAGCAGCGGAGGCAATGCCTCTTCCCGTGGCGGCCGGGGCAACGGCTCCGGCGGCACACGCGGCGGCCGCGGCTCATCCAGATAAAGGCTGGATTTCATTTGTGAAACTTGTTACCATAGGACGGTCAGCCGCGCAGGCTGGCATTCTGTGGTAACATTTTTTTTGCCTTTGTGTATCTTTAACGTTTTGAAACATTTTGGACGCAAAGCTTGTCTATAATATAACTTGAACTTCAGATTTCATAGAGTATTGCCTATAGCGAATAGGTTGCGGGTGTTCCGGGTGCGAAGCTGGTCAGCGAAGCCGGGGCAAAATCTCCGTCTGTGCATTTACCGGCTGCTTGTCTGGAGCATTCATTAACTTACTGGGAGGAAACACAGGATATGTCTAAGATTGCCAAAATCGTCATTTTACTCATTATTTTAGTTGCTGTAGGCTGGGTGATAGGTAAATATAATTCACCTTCACCTTCGGCTTCACAGGAGGAGGGAGCTTCCGCAAGCGCGGGAGATGAGCTTCAGGGACAGCCAAGCTCTGCACCGGAGCCTTCAGCCGTAGCCAGCAGCGCCCCTGGGAAGCCAGACGCGGCCACAGGGAGCGGGCCTTCTGCCGAGCCGGATAATTCCGGTAATGAGGCTGCTGCGAAGCCTTCGCCAACGCCAACGGACAAGCCCTCTGATTCGGACCACTCCGGTTCAACCGATCCGGAAGCAGAGCTTACCGCTGCCGAGCCGGATAGTATGGCTGCTATGATTAATAAGCAGTATAAGCTGCCGGACGGCTATAAGCCGGCTGATCTGGTCTATCCTGATGTGCCGTTTATTTTCTCGGAAAAGATTGAGAAGCGGATGCTGCGGAAGGCTGCTGCGGATGCACTGGAGGAAATGTTCGCAGGTGCGTTGAAAGACGGCGTACATCTGGCCGGAGTTTCCGGCTTCCGTTCTGAGGCTACACAGACCCGGCTGTTTAATAACTATGTCAAAAGAGATGGCGAAGAGAAAGCCCGTACCTATAGCGCCGTGCCTGGACACAGCGAGCATCAGACCGGCCTGGCGATCGACCTGTCCGGCACGGATGGCAAATGCGCGGCAGAAAGCTGCTTTGCCGGAACAGAGGAAGCCAACTGGCTGGCAGCTCATGCGGCTGAGTATGGTTTCATTATCCGCTACCCGGAGGGCAAGCAGGCAATTACAGGGTATATGTATGAGCCTTGGCATGTCCGCTATGTAGGAAAGGATATTGCTGCCTCCATCGCGGAGAGGGGCATTACGCTGGAAGAGTACTATGACGCTGTTCCGGTATCCAAATAATTGGTCCGCTGATACATTAAAGCACTGCACTGTAATTCCCCGCAAGGTGGAGGGCAGTGCTTTTTTTGTATTGGTATAGAGGGATTATACATTTATGGTGTGAGTGTACAGTGGATTAAAATGCTCATCACTTGGGGGCGCCGCGAGGGCGACTGAGTGAAATGAGAGGTATAAATACCTTTGATTTGGCCAGAAGTGGGCGACTGAGTGAAATGAGAGGTAAAAATACCTTTGATTTAGCCAGAAGTAGGCGACTGATTGAAATGAGAGGTATAAATACCTTTGATTTAGCCAGAAGTGGGCGACTGAATGAAATGAGAGGTAAAAATACCTTTGATTTAGCCAGAAGTGGGCAACTGAGGGTAGTGAGAGGTATAAATACCTTTGATTTAGCCGGAATTGGGCAACTGAGGGTAGTGAGAGGTAAAACTACCTTTGATTTAGCCAGAAGTGGGCGACTGAGTGAAATGAGAGGTAAAAGTACCTTTGATTTGGTCAGAAGTGGGCAACTG
>NZ_FNGM01000014.1:111222-129266 GCF_900102965.1 Paenibacillus jilunlii
TGAAATGAGAGGTAAAAATACCTTTGATTTAGCCAGAAGTAGGCGACTGAGTGAAATGAGAGGTATAAGTACCTTTGATTTGGCCGGAATTGGGCAACTGAGGGTAGTGAGAGGTAAAACTACCTTTGATTTAGCCAGAAGTGGGCGACTGAGTGAGTGAAATGAGAGGTAAAAATACCTTTGATTCGGCTGAGAAGCAGGCTAGCACGGTTTGTGGTTCTAACAAGGCCACTGGCCCTGCGCTATACATCGCCCAAACCACTGTCGTTCCTTTTTCTCTGACTACCTGAGAATTTTAAGTTGTAAAATCATCTCTAACAATTACATATAAGTAAAGGCAGGGGGAAGCATTGCTTCTATGTGCAGCTGCGATGATCTCTATGTTCAGTTGCAATAAATACTTTGTCAGTTGCAGTACCTACTATGTGCAGTTGCAGTACCTACTATGTGCAGTTGCAGTACCTACTATGTGCAGTTGCAACGCTTACTTTGTCAGTTGCAGTGCCTACTTTGTTCTATTGCAGTGCTTACTTGGTTCAGCTACAGTACTTATTTTGTTCAGTTATGGAGGAGATGATGAAATGACGAAGCAGATTCAGGCAGATGTAATCATTATCGGCGGTGGAACCGGAGGCTGTGCGGCCGCTCTTGGTGCTGCAAGGTCAGGGCGGTCGGTGGTGATGACCGAGGCCTATGATTGGATTGGCGGACAGCTCACAAGTCAGGTGGTGCCGCCTGATGAGAACCGCTGGATTGAACAGTTTGGCTGTACGGCAAGCTACCGGACTTACCGGAATGCAGTACGCGACTATTACCGCAGATTCTTCCCGCTCACGGAGCAGGCGCGCGCCCGGGCGGGATTCAATCCCGGAAATGCCTGGGTCAGCCGTCTCGCTCACGAACCGCGTACCGCGCTGGCGGTGCTCCGGGATATGTTGGCCCCTTATGTGCACAGCGGGCGGCTGCAGATATGGACCGGGTACAAGCCCGTACGGGCCGAGACAGACGGGGATGAGGTGATCTCAGTAACGGTGTGCGGGCAGGATGGAGATAGGCTGGTGCTGACAGGCAAATATTTTTTGGATGCAACCGAGGAAGGAGATGTGCTGCCGCTTGCAGGCGTGGAGTACGTGACCGGCGCGGAATCAGTTGCCGAGACTGGGGAGAGGCACGCGCTTGCGGGTCCGGCGAATCCCCGGGATATCCAGGCGTTTACGCATTGTCTGGCGCTAGACTATAACGAGGGTGAAGATTATACGATTGCCAAGCCGCGGGAATATGACTTCTGGAAGAGCTATCAGGCTGATTTCTGGCCCGCTCCACAGCTGAGCTGGACGGTTCCATCCCCTTCAACGCTTGCGCCTGTAACCTATGTGCTTCTGCCGGAGGAGGGGGCCAATCCGCTGTTTACTTACCGCCGATTGGCGGACCGCAGTAATTTTCAGCCAGGGGCTTACAAGACAGACCTCAGCGTGGTCAACTGGCCGCAGAATGACTACTGGCTCGGACCGATTATTGACGTTGCTCCCGAAGAAAGGCACTGCCACCTGGAGAGAGCGAAGCAGCTCAGTCTTTCCCTGTTGTATTGGATGCAGACAGAGGCTCCCCGCAAAGATGGCGGTATAGGTTACCCAGGCCTTCGTCCACGCCCGGATGCTACGGGAGCGCCGCATGGGCTTGCACAGGCACCGTATATTCGTGAAGGACGCCGTATCCGCGCGGAATATACGGTCCTGGAGCAGCATCTCAGCCCGGCGGACCGCCCCGGCGGCAAAGCCGAAAAATACCCGGATACCGTTGGCATCGGCAGCTATCGGATTGATCTTCATCCCAGCACGGCACTGCGGACTTTTATCGACATTCCTTCGCTGCCGTTCCAGATCCCGCTGGGGGCGCTGATCCCGGTTCGGGTGAACAACCTGATCGCAGCTGCCAAAAACATTGGGACCACGCATATCACCAATGGCTGCTACCGGCTTCATCCGGTGGAATGGAACATTGGAGAGGCGGCAGGCATGCTGGCGGCATACTGTCTGGATAACGGGATTAATCCCCGGGGGGTGCGAAATTCCCCGCAGCAGCTGAGCAGCTTCCAGACCCGCCTGCGTAATAACGGGTTTGAGCTGGAATGGCCGTCTATTGGTGCGGTCTAGGCCGATCAGGGCGGGCATGATCTGTATTATAGATTAGGTTACCGAAGGCAGCAGCTGACGGGTATACTCCGGCAGTCCGTACAGGTGTGACTAACAGCCGAAGCCGCCGGTTCCAATGGTTCATCTCCCCGGCCCCTGGTTAAGTAGTGGGAAACCATGAAATTTCCAGTGAAAGGGGAACTTCAGATGTCCGAACATAATCATGTGGTGAACAAGGACGGGAATGTGACGATGGCTAAAGTGAGTGACGCCCTTGACCGGATAGATCCCGAACAAAAAGAACTCATTCTGAAGAATTTTGAAGATTTCAGAGCTTATCTGGGAAAGCGTATCCAATTGGCACAAAAGATTGGTTTGGGCGAAGAACAGCTGGCCGCAGCGGCGGAAAAAATCGCCGACTATCTGGCCGCCCATGAAGAGCCGCGCAACAGCGAGGAAAAGCTGCTGCTGGAGCTGTGGAAGGCCGGCAGCAAGGAAGAGCGCCACCAGCTGGCACATATGCTGGTCAAGCTGGCCCGGAATTGAATAGAGCAGTTTTGCGCTAGTGCTGATCTAGGCGCATAGGCTGGGCAAAGATCCTTCTCCGGGTGCCGGGGGAGGATTTTCTTCCGTAAAGAAGGGAAAGCGGGAAACATCAGGTACCCGGATGCTATAATGGGGGAAGCAACTGGATTCAATTGGGCTACTCCCATTTCTGAAATCTCATAACTTGGAGATGCGACGATTATGAAATTAAGCATTCTGGATCAATCGCCTGTCCCGGAGGGCAGCACGCCGGCCGAGGCGTTGGCTGAGACCGCAAGCCTAGCCATAGAGGCGGACCGGCTGGGCTATCACCGCTTTTGGGTCTCCGAGCATCATGCGGCACGCGGGCTGGCGGGTTCAAGCCCCGAGGTGCTTATGGCACATCTGGCTGCGGTAACCACAAGAATCCGCATCGGTTCGGGAGCTGTGCTGCTTCCCCATTACAGCGCTTATAAAGTGGCCGAGAACTTTCGCGTGCTCGAAGCCTTATACCCCGGCCGGATTGATCTTGGGCTGGGCAGAGCTGCAGGAGGCGGGGCGCTCGCTGCAAGAGCGCTCCAGGAGAACCGGACCGGCGGCGCTGAACTCTACGAACTGCAGATCCAAGATCTGCTCAGCTATCTGTATGGCGCTCCGGATGAGTCACACCGCTTTGCCGGGCTGGAGACCAGTCCGCAGGTCAGCACTGCGCCGGAGCTCTGGCTGCTCGGGTCCAGCAGGGATAGTGCAGCTCTTGCCGCCAGGCTGGGGACCGGCTATGCATACGCCAGGTTTATTAACAATGATGGGGGCGGTATGGCGGTCCGGTCCTTTTGGAGCAGCTTCCGCCCGTCTCCTGCAGCTTCCGCGCCCCAGGCGCTGGTGTCGGTGTTTGCCGTATGCGCTGAGACTTCCGCTGAAGCGGACCGGCTGGCTGCCAGCATGGATTTGTCCCTCGTTCAGCTGGAGAAGGGCCATGTCTCGACAGGCACGCCTTCGGTGGAGACGGCACTGGGCTACAACTATACACCGTATGACCGGTTTCGGATCGAGGATAACCGCAGGCGAATGGTGATTGGATCACCGGACGAAGTACGGCGGCAGTTTACAGCACTCATGGAGGAATACCAATGCGAGGAAATTATGTTCGCAACACTTGTGCACCGCTATGAGGACAAGCTGAAATCCCTGAGGTTGATAGCCGATGCATGCGGATTGCACGGAGGGGCCGGGGTGAATTAGCCGCAGCCACAGTGCCCTGAATTTTGGAATTCTGCGGCAATGAGTTAAGATGAAGATTGGCTGGACATTGCATCGCCGTTAGAAAAATCCACGGATGAAGGGGAGAAGCAGGATGTCTATTTACAGTTTTGCAGGCGTGAAGCCTTCGGGTGCAGAAGTGCCTTTCAAGGATTATGAAGGCAAGGTGCTGCTGATTGCCAACACGGCCAGCAAATGCGGACTTACACCACAGTACGGGGATTTGCAGGAGCTGTATGAGCAGTACGGCGACCAGGGACTTGTTGTATTGGGTTTTCCCTGCAACCAGTTTGCCGGACAGGAGCCGGGCACCAGTGAAGAAGCGGAGGAGTTCTGCCAGATTAATTATGGCGTTACGTTCCCCATTTTTGCCAAAGTGGATGTGAACGGACCGGATGCCAGTCTGCTTTTTCAATATTTGAAGGGCCAGCAGCCGGGAGAAGGCGGGAGCAGTGACATTCAGTGGAATTTCACGAAGTTCCTCGTCGACCGGAGCGGCAGCGTGGTAGCACGTGTGGAACCAAAGGAATCACCTGAAAGTATGAAGGAACAGATAGAAGCATTGCTTTAAACAATACGGTTTTATTGTTGAAATATTAGAATTTACAAACAGAGCCTCTCTGCTCTATACATTATGTAAGGAGACGGCGGAGCCGATTCTGACTGCTGGAATTAACAAGAGTTTTCCTCCCGGATGCGGCTTTGCGGCGTCTGGGGGGATTTTTTCGTTTGGGATCTATGAAAATTATCCTTGACGCTTTTCATAGACACTGTATCCTTTGAAGAGGAATGTGCAGTTCCTGGAGAACTGCATAAAGTGAATGGTGAAGCAGGATAATAACGGCAGGAGGGTTTTATAACGGCATGAGGTTAATTACAGAGGTGGCATCGGCAGCAGGGATTCATGAGGAGCATCTGGAGCTGTACGGCAAATATAAAAGCAAGCTGTCGCCATCCCTTTGGGATGAGCTTAAGCACAAGCAGGACGGAAAGCTGGTGCTGGTCACCGCGATGAATCCGACTCCGGCAGGCGAGGGTAAAACACTGACAACCATAGGACTGTCCCAGGCGCTGAATGCGGCGGGCGTTAAGACCGTAGCGGCGCTGCGCGAGCCTTCGCTTGGTCCGACCTTAGGAATGAAAGGCGGAGCCACCGGCGGAGGCAAAGCCCAGATTGTTCCGGCGGATGAGATCAACCTGCATTTTACAGGCGATATACATGCGGTAACTTCGGCGCATAATCTGCTGTCCGCCATGATCGACAATCATATTTTTCAGGGCAACCTTCTGGGGCTGGACCCTCAGCGCATTGTCTGGAAACGCGTAATGGATATGAATGACCGCAGCCTGCGCAGTATTGTGACGGGTCTCGGCGATGGCAACGGTCCGGTGCGGGAGAGCGGTTTCCAGATTACAACAGCCTCCGAGATTATGGCTGTGCTGTGCCTGTGCGACGGTCTTGCCGATCTCAAAAAACGCCTAAGCCGCATGCTGGTCGGATATGATCAGCTGGGCCAGCCGGTAACAGCTAAGGATATCGGGGCAGTGGAAGCCATGGCTGCGCTGCTGAAGGAAGCCGTGAAGCCCAATCTGGTGCAGACACTGGAGGGTACACCGGTAATTGTGCATGGCGGGCCTTTTGCCAACATTGCCCATGGCTGCAGCAGTGTAATTGGTACCCGTTATGCGCTGAAGCTGGGCGATGTGGTGGTGACGGAAGCAGGCTTCGGGGCGGATCTCGGCGCTGAGAAGTTCATGGATATCAAATGCCGCCAAGCCGGGCTCACTCCCGCTGCAGCCGTGCTGGTTGTGACCGTGAAATCGCTGAAATACAACGGCGGTGTGCGTAAAGATGAGCTGCATACGGCGAACCGGGCCGCCCTGCTCTCCGGCCTTTCCAACATGGAGCGCCATATAGAGAATTTGGGCAAATTCGGCGTTCCGGTGCTGGTGGCGCTTAATCACTTCGAGGGCGATGCCCCTTCGGAGATTAACGATGTCCTGGAAGCCTGCCGCCGTCTGGGTGTACCCGCAGCGGTTTCCAAGGTATGGGCGGAAGGGGGTGCCGGAGGGCTGGAGCTTGCCATGGAGCTGAAGAAGCTCTTGGAGCAGGGCGAAGGCCAACCCGCGGCATTTGCTCCCTTGTATGAGGACAATCTGGACATCCCGGCCAAAATCAACACAATCGTCACCGAAATTTACCGTGGCGCTGAGGTAGCCTTCTCGCCGGCAGCGAAGCGCAGCCTGGGCATTATTGAGAAGCTTGGCCTCCATCAGCTTCAGGTCTGCATGGCTAAGACACCGTACTCCTTCTCGGATCAGCCGAGATTGCTGGGAGCACCCGAAGGCTTCACGTTGGGTGTCCGTGATATTACGCTGTCGCTGGGTGCAGGCTTCGCTGTGATTATCACCGGCAATATCGTGACCATGCCCGGTCTTCCGGCCAAGCCGGCGGCAGAAGGTATTCAGGTAGACCTGGACGGTGTCATTAACGGTTTAGAATAACTAGGGTTATATAAAATCCACAGACATAAGCCCCCGTATTTCTGCGACTGATGCAGAGGTATGGGGGCTTTGCTGCGTGGAAGGTTCCCTGCTCCTTCCTGCTGTACAGCAGACATAATGTGTCCGTTCCGGGGAAAACTAATGCCGATGCAGGATGGACCTGGAGGACAAAAATCCGCAAAAGTTGTGAACGTTGTGAGAAAAATCACAAAAGTACTTGAAATGTGAGAAAAATCACAATATAATCAATTCATAAAGTGAAATAAATCACAACTATAGAGAAAATAAATGAATGCCCAAATTTGGAGGAGGAAGAAACCATGAAAGTAGCAGTCATTGGATGTACCCATGCCGGAACCGCCGCAATTGTCAACACCGCCCAGCTCTACCCTGAAGCCGAGATTACAGTATATGAACGCAATGATAATATTTCTTTCCTGTCGTGCGGGATCGCGCTTTATGTAGGGGGAGTAATCAAGGACCCGCAGGGTCTGTTCTATTCCTCGCCGGAAAAGCTGGCTGAACTCGGCGTCAAGACGAACATGCGTCATGAAGTGATCCAGGTCGATACGGACCGCAAAACCCTGCGTGCCCGCAATCTGGCGACAGGCCAGGAATTCGATGACTCCTATGACAAGCTGATCATGACTACCGGTTCATGGCCGATTGTTCCTAAGCTGGAAGGCATGGAGCTTGACGGTATCCTCCTGTCGAAGAACTACAGCCATTCCAACACCATCATCGAAAGAGCACAGCAGGTGGACAGAATCACTGTTGTCGGCGCCGGATATATCGGAGTTGAGCTGGTGGAAGCTTTTCAGATGAACGGCAAGCAGGTTACGCTGATCGATGGCGAAGATCGTATCCTGAGCAAATACCTGGATGAAGAATTCACTACACCTATTCAAAAATCACTGGAGGATCACGGAATCACTCTGGCGCTTGGCGAGAAGGTCAGCTCGTTTGCAGGAGAGAACGGCAAAGTGACCAAGGTCATCACCAGCAAAGGCGAGCACGAGACAGACCTGGTTATCCTCTGCATCGGCTTCCGTCCGAATACCGAACTGCTGAAAGGCAAAGTGGATATGCTGCCTAACGGTGCAATTATCGTCAACGACTACATGCAGACCAGCCTTCCGGACATCTATGCTGCGGGCGACAGCTGCGCAATTCACTATAACCCGACCGGCAAAAATGCTTACATTCCTCTGGCAACCAACGCAGTGCGCATGGGTACGCTGGTAGCCCGCAATTTGGTGTCACCGACCATTGCCTACATGGGCACACAGGGCACCTCGGGGATCAAGATCTATGAAGACAATATCGCCGGAACCGGGCTGACGGAAGATGCGGCCAAAGCGGAAGGTATGGATGTTGAAAGTGTATTGCTGACCGACAACTACCGTCCTGAGTTCATGCCAACCTTTGAGCAGGTACAGTTAAAGGTGGTCTATGACCGCTTGACCCGCCGCATCCTCGGCGCTCAGATTATGTCCAAGATGGATCTGACGCAGTCGATCAATACCGTGTCGGTATGCATACAGAATAAAATGACTGTAGACCAGCTGGCATTTATCGATTTCTTCTTCCAGCCGCATTACAACAAACCATGGAATTTCCTGAATACCGCAGGCCTTCAGGCCTTGCCCGTTACAGTTCCCCATAAAGAAACTGTAACAGTCTAAACCTGCAGCCATCCCCATAACCGGAGCCGAATGAAGGCTCCGGTTTTTTGGTGCGCCCCGGCACAAATGTATTTTTTTGGCGACTGGCGGCTTTCACTCGAATAAAAACATTCCGCATTGAATACTTTTGTGGTAAATTTGACATGTCAGTGAAAAGTTTCACTTAGTTTTTACATAAGTGATTTTTATCACGTAATTGTCTAAGTTGACACGCTACAATGGCATAAAGGAACAAATTTTAAGTATTAAAAGGGGATAGGAATCATGGCTTATAACAAACCGCAGGGGATTGCCGAAGTCACGGTGGAGAACGGAATCAAGAAGGCACATAATCCGCTCAGCACTGTACTTATTCTTGGCTTCTTGGGGGGAGCGTTTATCGCGCTCGGATTTTTGCTGGACATTCGCGTAATTGCAGGCGCACCGAAGGAGTGGGGCTCCATTGCGAATTTTATCGGGGCTTCCGTGTTCCCGGTAGGTCTGATCATGGTGCTGCTGGCCGGAGGGGAACTGCTGACAGGCAATATGATGGCGGTGCCGCTGGCATTTATGTCGAAGAAGATTTCGCTCTGGGAAATGATTAAGAACCTGGTGCTGATCACCATCAGTAACTTCGCAGGCGCCTTGTTCGTCGCTTATTTCTTCGGCCACATTGTCGGCCTCACCGCAGACGGCGTGTATCTGGATAAACTGGTGGATATGGCCGGCCACAAGATCGATGCCACCTTTTTGCAGGCGTTTGTTTCCGGGATCGGCTGTAACTGGCTCGTTGCTCTGGCCGTATGGCTCTCTTACGGAGCGGATAATTTCAGCGGTAAAATCCTCGGCATCTGGTTTCCGACTATGGCGTTTGTGGCCATCGGCTTCCAGCACGTTGTAGCCAACATGTTCCTTATCCCTGCTGCCATATTTGAAGGACATTTCACTTGGTCCCAGTACTTAAGCAATTTTGCCCCGGTCTGGCTAGGGAATCTCACAGGCGGTGCAATCTTCGTCGCATTCGCTTACTGGATGGCTTACCTGCGCAAAGCGCCGGCGGCAGCCCATTCAGTGGACACCATTGTTCCTGCCGGTGTAAAAAAACACGCATAACCTTCCAGCCTGCTCAGGTCTGGCGTCGAGTCAGCACCCTCCGGAAACCTCCGTGGGGTGTTTTTGTTGTTGTTCCGCTCCATAACAAAATTCGCCGTGCATATCCGACTCGGGGGAACGAAATCGGGCTCACGGCGAATTCATAGGGAGTGTTTCATATGCTCTATTACCCAGGCATACTTGGAACGAATCAGTTTGTTCCTGCTATTTTCTTTACGTGGAGCAAGTGCGGTTATAGAATATACATATTCAAGCAGCGAAGGAGGACTGCAGCCCATGAGTTACAGCGGAGATGGGGTTTTTCCGGCGGTATGCCCGCTGGATTGCCCTGACACATGCGGACTTCTAGTGCATAAGCAGAATGGAAAAATCATTAAAGTGGAAGGAAATCCAGAGCATCCGGTCACCAAAGGGGCGATTTGCAACAAGGTGCGGCATATGGCCGAGCGGGTGCATCACCCCGAGCGGCTGCTGCAGCCTCTGCGGCGGGTAGGACCGAAGGGAAGCGGTTCTTTCACACCGATCAGCTGGGAAGAGGCCATAGGCGAAATTGCCGGACGCTTTAAGGAGCTGTCGGCAGCTTACGGGCCGGAGAGCATTCTTCCCTACAGCTTCTACGGAAATATGGGGGTGCTCAGCGTAGACGGGATGGACCGGCGTTTTTTTAATGCGCTCGGTGCAAGCCGTCTGGAGCAGAGCATCTGCAACTCTGCCGGCAGCGCAGGCTGGAAATATACAATGGGCTTCAACGGCGGGACAAGCCCTGAAGACACGGTGAACGCCGACCTGATCATCGTCTGGGGCGGCAATATTGTCAGCACGAGCATGCATCAGGTCGTCTATGCCGAGCAGGCCCGCAAACGGGGGGCGAAGGTGGTTGTGATCGATGTGCACCGCAACCGCACGGCCCAGTGGGCGGACTGGTTCCTGCCGCTGTACCCTGGCACGGATACAGCGCTCGCGCTCGGACTGATGCATATCCTGTTCCGTGACGGAATGACCGATGACGCTTTTCTTGAGCGTTATACAACCGGCCATGAGGAATTGCGCGCCCATGTGCTCGCCTATCCGCCTGAGCGGGTCGCGGAGATTACAGGCATTGCAGCAGAGGATATCGAGAAGCTGGCCAAGCTGTATGGTGAAGCCAAGGTCTCGCATATCCACATCGGCAATGGCCTCCAGCATCACGATAACGGCGGCATGAATGTGCGCACGATCGCCTGTCTTCCGGCACTTACCGGTGCCTGGCTGAAGACCGGGGGCGGAGCGTTCAAGTCGAACAGCGGCTACAGCTCCACGAATGACCGGGCACTGACCCGCCCTGATCTGCGCCCGAACCGCCGGACACGTACAATTAATATGAACCGGATCGGTGAAGCGCTGGAACTGAAGGAGCAGCCGGTGATGGGGATGTTCGTCTACTGCAGCAATCCTGTGGTGGTGGCCCCCGATGCGGAGCGGGTACGCAAAGGATTTGCCCGTGAGGATTTGTTCACGGTTGTGCATGATCTGTTTATGACCGACACGGCTCTGTATGCCGACATCGTGCTGCCGGCAACCTCCACGTTTGAGAATGTGGATCTATATGCTTCCTACTGGCATCACTATATTCAGCTTCAGGAGCCTGTGCTGGATGCACCCGGGGAATGCAAGAGCAATGTGGAGGTCTTCTCGCTGCTTGGCAGGGCGATGGGCTTTGATGCGGAGGCGTTCAGCGAGTCCCCATATGATATGATCCGTCAGGCGCTTGATTATCCGCGCAACCCTTATCTGAACGGTGTAACGCTGGAGCGGCTGACGGCTGAGCGGTTCGTGAAGCTGGATATGTCGCCGCAAGCGGATTATCTGGAGCACCTGCCGACCCCCTCCGGCCGAATCGAGCTGTATTCAAAGGCCATGGAGCTGGCTGGCCTGCCTCCGCTGCCAACCTATACGCCGCTGAAGGAAGGCTATGACGGCAAGCGGCGGCCGCAGCCGGGAACGGCGTACCCGCTGATGTTCGTTTCGCCGCCGAACCATAATTTCCTGAATTCCACCTTCTCCAATGTGGAGAAGCACCAGCGGATGGAGAAGCGGCCGACACTGCAGATTCATCCCGAAGATGCAGCGGTAAGGGGAATTGAGGAGGGCGACGAGCTCACCGTATATAACGGCAGAGGCAGTGTTGAGCTGTGGGCGATGGTAACGGACAAAATGCTGCCTGGCACCGTCATCAGCCAAGGGCTGTGGTGGGAAGGCAAAGGACACAAACAGAGAGTCAATGTGCTGACGCCGGACCGGCTGAGCGATATGGGCAACGGGGCGACTTTTTTCTCAGCTACTGTAGAAGTGAAGCGTAGGGGAGAAGCAAAGTCCAGCGGGGAATCCATCGCATTTAAATGATTTGTTTTATTTGAGTGACGCGATAAAGCGTCAATTCATATGCTTGCCCTTGACCCTGTTTTAGGCTGATACTGGATGAATTAATGACACATAGTTTACAGGGGATGAAAGACAAAATATGAAGTTTTTGCAAGCCTATCCTAAGGAAATTAAAGTATTCCTGATTGCCAGCTTGATTAACGCAACCGGCAGCGCGCTCATGTGGCCGCTCGTAACCATGTACGTATTCGATGAGCTGGGCCGAAGTATGAAGGATGCCGGCTTCGTCCTGCTGATTCAGGCGCTCGGGGGCATTGCCGGCCAGCTGCTGGGCGGTTCGCTCTATCACAAGGTCGGTGTCAACCGGCTGATTGTAGGAGCCTTGGCCCTAACGGCCTTGTCCTTGTTCTCTATTCCGGCGGCAAGCAGCAGCTGGCATTTGTTTATCATTTTGATGGGATTATTCGGATTGTTCAATTCACTGTCCCTGCCGGCGATCCAGGCATTTGTCGGTTTCCGGTTTGCCGAGCAGCGTGCAGAGCTGTTTAACATCATCTATGTTTGCAATAATATAGGGGTAGCATTGGGAACATCGCTGAGCGGATTTTTGGGCAATTATATGCTGAGCTTTGTGCTGAACGGTGTGACTTCGGCTGTGTTTGCCGTCTTTTTCTTTTTTTATCTGCGCAAAGTAGGGACAGCTCCGCCCCACGAACAGACCCGGAAAAAGCATCCGCAGCCCGCACAATCCGGCTGGAGGCTTATGGGCCAGATAAGGATCTATCTATTCATGTCTGTTGGTTCCATGTTTCTGCTGATCGGCAATTCCATCTGGAATACCGGCGTATCGCCGTTTATTATCTCAGAAGGCTGGCCTAAGCAGACTTACGGGTTTCTGTGGACGCTGAACGGGATTCTGATCTTTGCCGCGCAGCCGCTGGTCAGTCTGATCAAACGCTGGTTTGCAGCAACCTCAACGGCCCAAATGACGGCCAGTGCCGTGTTTTATTTGAGCGGTTATGCGGTGATTCTGTTCATGCCAAGCTATGCCGGCCTGTTTCTGGCGATGCTGCTGGCGACGCTGGGGGAGATGCTGATCTCTCCGGCAATGCCTTCATTTATTTCGGACCATGCAGACCGCAATGCGCCGTTCTATCTGGGGCTGAGCGGCGGCATTGGTGCAGTCGGCAGAGTGGTCGGGCCTTATCTGATGGGCGTCCAGTTCGACAGTGGAGGTCTGGCGCCGACGGGCTGGCTGGCTTGCGGGATGGCTGTGCTGTCGGTGGGATTCTTTGGATTACATGCATACATCAACCGCACCGCCCGTACACTGGGGCGAAATGCGGCATAAACTTGCAGCGGGAGAATGCTGTTAAGGCAGCTGCAGTCTTCCGCGTGATTTGAGTAAGGCAAGGAGTGTAGAAGCAATGCCACAACTGAACAGGGACGCCTTAACGATCCGGCCTTCGGAAATCAAGGATGCCCGGGAGCTGATTGTACTTGATAATATGATCTGGACTGAGGATACATCACCCGGTCCGTTAATGTGGCGCTCACGGGAGGATTATCTAATGCATGCCCCTCCCGGTTCACAGCTGGTCGCTCTGAAGGATGGTGAACTGTGCGGCTATGTCGGCTTTGGCTGTCCCAGCGGTATGGAGAGCAACCGTCATGTGTGTGAGGTCAACATCGCCGTTCACCCGAAGTTTCAGCGAATGGGCATCGGCGGACAGTTGATCGAAGCCATCAAAAGCCATGCGGCGGAGAACCGCATCCGCAAACTGCGGCTGCGTGTGCTGTCCTGCAACGAGCCTGCTCTTGCGTTCTACCGCAAATGCGGATTTGTGGAAGAGGGCCGTCTCCGTGAGGAGTTTTTTCTTGGCGGGCGTTACGTTGATGAGGTATTTATGAGCTGCATGCTGACAGGAGGGAAAGAGGATGGAAGTCATCTCGCTTAATGTAGGCAAGCCCAAAACCGTCGATTACCGGGGCAAGCCGCTGGAGACAGGCATTTACAAAATGCCAGCACCCGGCAAGGTGCAGCTTCATCTGGAAGGGTTCGACGGGGACGGCCAAGCGGATCTTGTGAACCACGGTGGTGCGGACAAGGCAGTGTGTGTATATCCGATTGAGCATTATGCCTATTGGGAGCAATGGCTTGGCAAAAAACTGGAGTATTCGGCCTTCGGCGAGAATATCACGGCCAGCGGCCTGCTGGAGACGGAAGTATGCATCGGAGATGTGTACGAGATCGGCACAACACTGCTGCAGGTCAGCCAGCCGCGTTTTCCATGCTATAAGCTGGCGCAAAAACACGGCCCCGCCGATATGCCGGCACAGGTGCTGCAAACCGGGTACAGCGGTTTCTATTTCCGTGTGCTGCGCGAGGGTCAGGTTGCCACAGGCGACCCAATTATCAAGCAGGAAAGCGGCAAGGGTAGCTTTCCCATCAAGCAGGTGCTCTATCTGATGGAGCACGGACGCAAGGACCAGACGGGCTTAGCGGAGCTGGCCGCGCTTGAGACTCTGTCCGCCGTCACCCGCGAGAAGTTTCAGGGCTGGCTGGATACGGCGGGGAGATAACGGTTTCGGAAGGGCTAGGACCTTCCAGGAGAATTGGGGCCATCAGAAAGGGTCCCCAAGGGTCCTCCGGAAGAGTCGGGACCTCCTGTGTTAGCAAGAACCTCCCGAAACATACAGGCAGGTTAATCTTCTCTTTTCTAAGCGGCGTTTGATGCTGAAGACGAACCGGGGCAGTGTTGGTGGTTCTTCGAATCATGGTAAATTGAATGCTGTATGCAGTGAGAGTGCTGTTTGAGTGTATGGGTAGTTTGGAATGCTATATGAGTGCTGTGTGAGTGCTGTTTGAATGCTGTATGAGTGTTGTTTGTATGCTGTGTGAAGTGTGAGTGCTGCTGTGAGATACTGTCTGCCGCCGCTGGAGTTGCTTTGCGCCAGGTCCCTTAAGATGGTAAGTGGATTTTCTACCACTAATTTGCCGATATTCGTGCCACAACAGAGATTTAGTGGGAATTTCTCCACTTAATTTCGGCAAATCCAGTGCTGGAAGGCCAATGGGTTCAGATTAGTGGTACTTTTTCCACTTAATGTTGGTGGAGGGGCCTAGAAGCTTGGATTAGTGGTACTTTTTCCACTTAGTGTCTGGGTTTATCTCGGCGCACGGCCTGGTTCAAGGTAATTTCAAATCTCCGTGGGGTACTTGCTGTTATGTAGTGCCAACTGCTGCTGGAGCTGCGGCGCGCAGAAGGATTCCATCTATATTATAATTTGTGGCTAGGTAAGTAAAGCCCCGGAGGAATAATTCCTCCAGGGCTTTGACCGCTGCAAATAGTTTGGATAAGTATGCTGCTGCGTATCAATGAGCTTGTACATACCGAAAGCGTGCTGCCTTGCATCTTGATGAGCTTGTACATTCGGCAAGTGTGCTGCCTTGCATCTGATTAGCTTGTACATACGGAAAACGTGTTGCCTGCATCCCGAAGAGTTTATACATACTGAAGGCGTGCTGCCTTCCGCCTTAACGGGCTTGCACTTTCTATAATGAAAAAATCCGTTATGCTGCCGCAGCAAGCCCGCAGCCTGTACCTTCTCTGTATCAGCCTCCAGGCAGCAGCAGCCTATTCTGCCTGAAGCCTATTAGCCAATTAGCCTAGCAGTTTCCACTCACTGCGCAGCAGCCCGTAGACAGCGTGATTCACGTAGCCGGACGGAAGCTTTTCTGCCTGGCGGATCACGCCTTCGAACACGAAGCCCAGGCGTTCAGGTATCGCCCGGCTCGTCCGGTTGCCGGTAGCGCAGCGGATCTCAACACGGTTCAGATCCATTTCAAGCAGTGCGTAGTCCACGAAGACCCGGCAGGCGCTGGTCATGTAGCCTTTGCCCTCATAGCCTTCACCGAGCCAGTAACCGATACCTACCGAGCGGTTGTGCCAGTCAATCTCGTGGTATCCGATGATGCCGGCCAGTTCTTCCCGGACCCACAGTCCGGCAGAGAAGCCGCCGTTTTCGCTGCCCTGTTTGACCGAATTTTTGATAAAAGTCTGCAAATGAGCCTGCTCCGTAACACCGTCTACCCAAGGCAGCCACTGTCTGAGCCGGGCGCGCGAGCGCTCCACCAGCGCGAACATATGGCGTGCGTGCTCAGGCATCAAAAGCTTCAGCGTAAGCTCTTCGTCAATGACATAATTAAACATGAGGCTGCCCCCTCTGCGGTTCAAGGATTAACGTTTCTTCCATTCCAGTGCGTAAATGTCGTCCTCCAGTGATTGCATCCGCTGGCCTACCAGCGTGCGGCAGTCGCCCAGCGCTCCGTTATAAATCGCCGGTCCGAGCTCCTGCAGGAAAAATTCCAGCAGGTTGTCCGCCGCCAGATGGCCGATGCTCTCTCCCCGTTCGGCTTCGAAGTAGGCCCGGATATTTTCGGTAATCATCTCCCGCTGCTCTTTGGGCAGCTTGATTGGCTTCATAAATAAGTCCCCCTCGTATAGCAATTATACAGATACATACACTATAATCCCCATGCTACTCCATAGCCGGGAAATAAGTCAAAACACCATGAACGAACCGGCCTGTGAAGCCGGACATTCCCGCCGTTTCTCTTGACTTTTATTGAACATTCCCCGCTTAACGGGTATATTAGTAGGAAACATGTTCATACAAGGAAGTAGTAATATTACAGAATGAAAGGTTGATAACTGTGGAGAACCGTGGAACACCCTCCAATTTCATCAAGAATGTCATTACCGAAGACCTGAGCTCGGGAAAAGTAAAGGAAGTGGTGACCCGCTTTCCGCCGGAGCCTAACGGTTATTTACATATCGGGCATGCCAAAGCGATCTGGATTAACTTCACCCTGGCAGATGAATTCGGCGGCAAGACACATCTCAGATTCGACGATACCAATCCGCTTAAAGAGGATACGGAATATGTGAACTCGATACAGGAGGATGTAAAGTGGCTCGGCTATGAATGGGATGAGCTGCGGTTTGCCTCGGATTATTTTGGAGAAATGTACGAACGGGCAGAGCTGCTGATTCAAAAAGGAAAAGCGTACGTCGATGACCTGACCGCTGACCAAATCCGTGAATATCGCGGTACGCTGACTGAGCCGGGGGTGAACAGCCCGTACCGGGAGCGCACCACCGAAGAGAATCTGGATCTGTTCCGCCGGATGCGGGCAGGAGAATTCAAGGATGGCGAAAAGGTGCTGCGCGCCAAAATAGACATGTCCTCCCCGAATATCAACCTGCGTGATCCGGTCATTTACCGGATTTCCCATTCCCATCATCATAATACGGGCGATGCTTGGTGCATCTATCCGATGTACGCTTTTGCCCATCCGCTTGAGGATGCCATTGAGCACGTGACGCACTCCCTGTGTTCCCTGGAGTTCGAGGATCAGCGTCCGTTCTACGACTGGGTGGTGGCCGAATGTGAAATGCCGGCTTCGCCGCATCAATATGAATTCGGGCGCCTCAATCTCGCCCAGACGGTCACCAGCAAACGCAAGCTGAAGCTGCTCGTGGATGAAGGGCATGTCGATGGCTGGGATGATCCGCGCATGCCGACGATTTCCGGGCTTCGCCGCCGTGGATATACACCGGAAGCCATTCGCAGCTTCGTGCATGAGACAGGTATTTCCAAAAGCCAGGGGCTGGTGGACCTGCAGATGCTGGAGCATTTCATCCGTGAGGACCTTAAGCTGACAGTTCCCCGGACAATGTCGGTGCTGCGGCCGCTGAAGGTGGTTATCACCAACTATCCGGAAGGCCAGACCGAATGGTTCGAAATTGAAAATAATGTGGAGAATGAAGCGATGGGCACCCGCCAGATTCCATTTTCCCGTGAAATCTATATTGAGCGCGATGACTTCATGGAGAACCCGCCGAACAAATATTTCCGTCTGTTCCCCGGCAATGAGGTGCGCCTGAAGAATGCCTATTTCATCAAATGTACGGATTTCGTCAAGGACGAGAACGGCGAGGTTGTGGAGCTTCACTGCACCTATGATCCGGAGACCAAAAGCGGCAGCGGCTTCACCGGCCGCAAGGTTAAGGGGACACTGCACTGGGTGGATGCCGGCCAGGCCGTACCGGCGGAATTCCGCCTCTATGAGCCGCTGATTTCCGCCGAGGAGGCTGACCAGGAGGCTGAGGTCGAAGGCATGGATTCTGCCGCCGATAAGCCCGAGCCTAGCTTCCTGGACCAGTTGAATCCGAAATCAATTGAGATCTTGCATGGTTTTGTGGAGCCGGGACTGAAGGGCAGCGTGCCGCAGGACAAGTTCCAGTTCTTCCGTCATGGATACTTCAACGTGGACAGCAGATACTCCACACCGGGGCATCCGGTGTTCAATCTCATCGTTTCTCTAAAAAGCTCATTCCAGCCTGCCAAATAAGGCTGAAGCTTCTATAAGCAACAAGAGGCTGTCCGAAGTCATCATATGACGTGGGCAGCCTTTTGG
>NZ_FNGM01000014.1:130022-158394 GCF_900102965.1 Paenibacillus jilunlii
CCTGATGGCTGCCGGCACTCGTTCTACTAGCGGCACGACGTCGCAGATGTATCTGCCGATGCACGCGGCATTGGACCCGAAGCAGCGGTTCTCCCATCATGGGAGAACCGCTGCTTGCTGTTTGTGATGGGTTTGTCCGGCGGCGGGGCTAATTCCCTGCTGCCGATGTTGACGCTTACCTATTATTTTAAGGTGCTTCGAGCCTCAACGGTTCAGCTCGATTTCATTCCAATCTTCTTCCTTATGCTCGTCCTGAGGGTGATAGCCGCCACGGCTGACCAGCAGCCACATGGCACCGAACCCCAGAGTTCCGATCAGGGATAGAAAGACGCCGGACAGGTACATGCTCTGCGCACCGAGATACTGGTACAGCCAGCCGCCGAGAACGCCGCCCATAATCCCCGAGATCCCGCTCCAGGTCAGGGTATACAGCGCTTGTCCCGAGGAACGGTAAGGCTTCGGAACGAGCAGCATAGTCAGCCGGGTGCCGACATAGAAGAACCCGCCGAACGTAACGCAATGCAGAATTTGAATAAAGGCAACCTGCAGCGGAGTTGTCGCATCAGCCATCAGCCACCAGCGCAAGACGAATAGTGCGCTGACCAGTGCGAGCCAGCCGAGCAGCACCGGAATGCTGCGTTTCAGGTAACGGTCGCACAGGACAAGAACAGCCACCTCCAGAATCGAGGAGAGAAACACCGCCAGACCGATCATAGTCTTGCTGCCCCCAAGCTCTGTAATGTACAGGGAGACGAAGGTATTGTTCATTGTATTGGGAATCGAAACCAGAATCCCGAAGAAAATAAAGCTCAGAAAAAACGGATGATAAAAAATCTGGCGGAAGCCCTTGAACGGCAGCGGCGCAATGCCGATGGAATGGTCGAGCCTGGGCAGGACAATCAGCGAGATCATGGCTGCACAGAGCAGCGCCGCAAAAAGATAGGAAAGCACGGATACACCGGCCCACTCAATCACAGGTCCAGCCAGGATGGCGGTAAAAGCCCAGCCCAGCGATCCCCACAGCCGGAATGAGCTGAAGCGGTGCTTCGTGCCATCAATGTAGCTCAGAATCATCGTGTTGCTCTCGGCAAACAGCGGACCCTGGAAGAAATAGAAAAACAGTATGGAGACATAAATCATTTCATATGTATTTGCCTGGAATACGACCTGGGATAATACCAGCGTGCCTGTGAGCATCAGCAGGACAATCCGCCGGATATTCTGATACCGGTCAGTCCAGATGCCCCAGAAGGGATTGGCAATAATGGAGACAAGCGCCCCAACCGACATCAAGCTCCCAATCTCTAGCTTGTTCATTCCCACTTCCTGCAGATAAAGGGGAAAGAAGCTGGAGAAGAGAACGACCGTTCCATACAAGAAGAAGTTGAACCACTTCAATGAGGTGAAGGAAAACTGCTTATCAAGGTTCTCCCGCAAAATTGGGCACTCCTTTCCTGCCAAATGCCTTACATTATTCATAGCTGCCCTGAAGAGGCTGCTTCTACCACTGTAACACTTGTTGAAAAGGGATACAAACCAACTTTTGATCAGATTTCCAACTGTTCGTTTTTTTCTGTTACAAGCATAGCTTTCTCTGGGCCGGATGGGGGCTGTCCAGTAAGCAGAGTATTTTGTGCAGAAGCGGCTTTGGCTTTGCTGCCAATCGGCACCGCACACAAAAAGGCAGCAGCGCAGCGTTTCTCTGCCATTGGAGAATCGCTGCGCTGCCGCTGTCCGCAAGTATGGCTGAACAGGCAGGTTCCAGTAAAATAAGGGTTCCTGTGTCGGGAACGGTCGGGAGCGATGCATGGGTTGCCAGCCGCTCCGGCTGCCGGATGACAGCGTTCCCTCCGAACATAGAGTAGCACAGACCTCTGCAAAATCAACAGTCTGTTTTTTTACTATATAGGAAACTATGATTTCTCTTTGTTGTGGATAAAATGTGTATAAAGTTGGGGATAAGTAGGCGCGAATTCAGCGAATTCACTCAAACGGGTGGAAATTAGCCGGATTGTATAGCCTTTTTCCAACTAACACGTACTAAGAAGCGGGGGAGCAGTGCCAGTTGGAAAAAGGGAACTTATTTCTCCCACAAATCAACAATTGTAAGAATTAGGTGGAAAAAGGAAACTTAATTAGGCGATATTACTCCGTTAGGAGCAAAACCGGCAGAATTAGTTAACCTTTTTCCACTTGGCCGGTGGGGTACGGATGTTGCCCGAGCCATTAGTTAACCTTTTTCCACTTGAAATTTCCGAAGAACTCAAAAGGTTCTCCAGGCAACGCTAAACTGAAATCTATTCAGACAAGGACGGCATATCCGGTTTGTTCCTGTTCTGCTGCAAGTGTCTGCTGTTCTCCCGCTGTAAAGTCTGATACGATAACCTCAGAATGCTGTGAATACGGGGAGCCGGGAGGAGAAAAGATGCCACAGTTTACGGGGATTTTGCTGTCTGGGGGATATTCCAGACGTATGGGGCGCGATAAGGCGCTGCTCGACCTTGAGGGCAGACCGGTCATTGCCCGCCTGGCGGATGAGCTGTCCAAGGTGGCCGCAGGTCCGGTCATAGCCTGCGGGGAGCAGGAGCGGGAGGAATACCGGTTTTTGGGGCTGCCCCAAGTGCCGGACCTTTATCCGGGCTGCGGCCCGCTGGCCGGACTTCATGCGGCGCTGCACCAATCACCCACGGAATGGAGTGTGGTGGCTGCCTGTGATCTGCCGTTTGCTTCAGCGGAATTTATGCGGTATATGATGAGTGCGGTTGCGGGACCCAGCCGGGATCTTACACCCGATTATACCGGAGGTGGCCTGCAGATAGACGCTGCGGTTCCAGAGTCCGTCACCGGCCGTGTTCAGCCCCTGCTGGGGCTCTACCATAAACGTGTGCTGCCGGTTCTGGAACAAGCGCTGCACGGGCGGCGGTTCAAAGTCATGGAATGCCTGGACGCTCTGGAGGTGCTCTATATTCCCGAAGCATGCTTCACGGGCGGTCCGTCAGGGCCTTCCCCTTTGTACAACATGAACACACCCGAGGATTATGCAGCGGCTGTGAAGCTGGTTTCCACACCGGCGGATGATTCCTCTGTTTAATTTCAGTTTACATAGCCGGGTTATAGTAGAGTCAAGGCGGCAGGGGACCCCGCAGGTCCCTGACATCGATCCGCCGGAGAAGGGGAACATCCATGAACAATAATCAATCTGGCAAGAAGCAGGGGGCGTCCTTGAAGTCTTTTCTGAAACTGCTGCACGGCACCAAGCCTTCGTATGGGCTCTTGGCGTTTGCTGTTGCGCTTAGCGTGATATCGACCCTGGTGGGTCTTGTGATTCCCATGTTCACCAAGAATCTGGTCGACGGCTTTTCCCTGGCTTCGGTCAGCAAGCTGCAGATTGCCGGGATTGCCGGGGCTTTTATTGCCCAGACCATTGCCGGAGGGGTCTCGATCTACCTGTTGAATTATGTCGGACAGAAGGCTGTTGCGGGACTGCGGGACCGGTTGTGGCGTAAATTTCTCGTACTGCCGGTGGCTTACTACAACGACAACCGCACCGGAGAGAGTGTCAGCCGGATGACGAACGACACAGGAATTATCAAGACTCTGATTTCAGAACATTTAGCGAGTCTGTTCACCGGGGTCATCTCCATCGTCGGCTCCATTGCTGTACTGCTCTATCTGAACTGGCAAATGACGCTGGTGCTGTTCACCGTACTCCCGTTGTCCGCACTGATTCTGGTGCCGCTGGGCCGGCAGATGTACAAAATCTCCAAGGGTACGCAGGACGAAACCGCATCCTTTACCGCTACGCTCAGCGGCGTCTTGTCCGAGATCCGGCTGGTGAAATCCTCCGGCGCAGAACAGAAAGAATATGAAGCCGGGCGCACCGGAATCATGAACCTGTTGTCCTTCGGCATCCGTGAGGGCAAAATCAGCGCCATGATCAGTCCGCTGGTCTCCTTCGTATTCATGATGCTGCTCGTCGTCGTCATCGGCTACGGCGGAATGCAGGTGTCCTCCGGCGCGCTCACGGCCGGGGAATTGGTTGCGTTTATCCTGTATTTGATTCAGATCGTGATGCCGCTGACCCAACTGACCCAGTTCTTCACCCAGATGCAAAAAGCCAAGGGTGCTTCTGAACGGATCATAGAGACCCTTGCGGCCGATGAGGAGATCTATGAAGGGGTCGAGGAAGCCAAGGGAGCGGAAGAACCCATTGTGATCGATAATTTGAGCTTTGGCTACACAATAGGCGACCCGGTGCTCAGCGGGGTAAGCTTCTCCATGCTGCCGGGTCAGGTTACGGCGATTGTCGGACCGAGCGGCGGCGGCAAAACGACGCTCTTCTCGCTGCTGGAACGGTTCTATGAACCGCAGAGCGGGGTGATCAAGCTGGGGGCGAAGCCGATATCCAATTTCTCTCTGCGTTCCTGGCGCAAGCAGATCGGCTACGTTTCTCAGGAAAGCCCGCTGCTCTCCGGCACGATTGCCGACAACCTCGCTTATGGCCTGAACCGGGAGGTTGGCGTGGATGAACTGCGCCGTGCTGCGGCGATGGCCTACGCCGACGGCTTCATCAGCGAGCTTCCGCACGGCTATGATACCGATGTCGGCGAACGCGGGGTGAAGCTGTCCGGCGGACAGCGCCAGCGGATCGCCATTGCCCGGGCGCTGCTGCGTGATCCGAAGATTCTGATGCTCGACGAAGCGACCGCAAGTCTCGACAGCCAGTCGGAGGCAGTGGTACAAAAAGCCTTGTCCAACTTGATGAAGGGACGGACGACGATTGTCATTGCGCACCGGCTGGCGACAGTTGTAAATGCCGATCAGATTATCTTTATGGAGAAGGGCCGGATTACCGGCAGGGGAACACATGCAGAACTGCTGCGGGAGCATGAGCTGTACCGGGAGTTTGCTGAACAGCAGCTGCAATTGAATATACCGGTGCTTCCGGACGGCGGTGAAAAGGAGGGTTCTGCGAAAAATGGCCAAAATCCTGGTAGTGGACGACGATCCGCACATCCGCGAATTGGTGGAAGTCTTTTTGAGAGCTGAAGGGATGGAGGAGGTATACGGTGCTTCCGATGGCATCGAGGCGCTGCGGCTGCTGGAGGACAATGGAGTAGATCTTGCGGTCATTGATGTCATGATGCCGAATATGGATGGCTGGGAGCTGTGCAAGGCGCTGCGCCGGAGCTATGATATTCCGATTCTGATGCTGACGGCCAAAGGCGAAACCTCGCAGATCGTCAAAGGCTTCGAGCTGGGAACCGACGATTATCTGGTCAAACCGTTCGAGCCTCCGGTGCTGATCGCCAGGGTCAAAGCCCTGCTGAAGCGGTACCAGATTTCTGCCGCACAGAGCGTCAATGTCGGCAATTTGCGCATGAACCGCAAAACCTACGAGGTGACCGCGGATCAGGGAAGCATTACACTGCCGCTGAAGGAGTTTGAGCTGCTGTTCAAACTGGCCAGCTATCCAGGGCAGACGCTGACGCGTGACCGGCTGATTGAAGAGATCTGGGGATATGATTTTGAAGGAAATGAACGCACGCTGGATGTGCATGTGGGCCGTTTGCGTGACCGTTTTCCCGCGGAGGACTATGGCTTTGCCATTCGTACGGTCCGTGGTCTGGGCTACCGCCTGGAGGGGGATAAATAGATGAGCAGAAGCAGAGCCGGAGAGATTGTGAGAGCGGTCATGGGGATAATCATGATCATCGCAGGCTTCTATCTTTCCTGGAACGGCGGGTATTTCGGACTAAAGCTGCTGGAGAAGCATTTTAACTGGTCCCTTACACCCTATAGGTTCCAATTGCTGACGATGGTGCTGCAGTTTCTCATTCTAATGCTGCTGGCCGGCATCGCAGGGCTGATCGGACGCCTGAGAGGAGATGAGCGAGCCTTTTATATCCCGATTATTACAGCGATTCGGCAAATTTCCAAGGGGAATTTCAAGGTGGAGCTGGAGAACGACAGGCGCTACGGGCAATTTGGCAGTATTGTCGAAGGCATCAACGAAATGGCCAGCGAGCTGAGCCGGATGGAAACGATGCGCCAGGACTTTATCTCCAATGTCTCGCATGAGATTCAGTCACCTCTTACCTCGATCCGCGGGTTCGCCCGCGCCTTGAGGGATGAAGGGCTGAGTGCAGAGAGTAGGGCTCATTATCTCGACATTATTGAAGCAGAGGGCAGCCGCCTCTCCGGCCTCAGCGACAATCTGCTGAAGCTGTCAGCGCTGGAGGCGGAGAGCTTTCCGTTCGAGCGTACCGCGTACCGGCTGGATAAGCAGCTCCAGGAGATGATTCTGGCCTGTGAGCCGCAGTGGCTGGGCAAGAATATCGACGTCGAGGCTGAGCTAGATGAGGTAACTGTCCAAGCTGTAAAAGACCTGCTGAGCCAGGTATGGACCAACCTGCTGCATAACAGTATCAAATTCACTCCCCAGGGCGGGATGATTACGGTCCGTCTGCGGCCCCTGGATAACCGGGTGGAAGTCGAAATTAAGGATAACGGCATCGGGATTGCCGAGGACGAGCTGCCCCGCATCTTCGAGCGTTTCTATAAGGTGGACAAAGCTAGAAGCACCAGCGGCGGCGGAAGCGGCCTTGGCTTATCTCTGGTCAAAAAAATCGTGGACATCCATGATGGCAGCATAACCATCACAAGCCGCCCCGGAGAGGGGACGGCTTGTGTAGTGGTTTTGCCTATGCAGTCTTAGATAAATCCGCCATTCACGCGCAGCGTCTGGCCGGTGATCCATCCCGACTGTTCTGCGGCGAGGAAGCTGACCACTCCGGCGATATCCTCCGGCTGGCCCAGGCGTCCGAAGGCATTGGACTTCTTCAGCCCCTCAAGCTGTGCTTCGGATTTGCCCTCCAGGAACAGGTCGGTAGCAACAGGTCCGGGAGCAACCGCGTTGATGGTGATGCCTTTGCTGCCGAACTCCTTGGCGAGCTGGCGGGTGAACTGCTCCACGGCACCTTTGGTACCGGCATAAATACTGTAAGCCGGGAACATCTGCCCATTGACCGAAGTGGAGAAGTTGATGATGCGCCCGCCCTGTTCCAGGTGGAAGAAGGCCTGCTGGCAGGAGAAGTAGGTTCCTTTGACGTTAATTGCGAACTGTTTGTCGAACTGTTCCTCGGTGGCTTCTCCAATCAGGCTGTTGATCATAATTCCCGCGTTGTTGACCACAATATCGATTTTTCCGAACAATGCCTTGGTATCCTTATACAGCTGCTCAATCTGTGCAGGCTTACTGATGTCGGCCTGAAGCGCAGCAGCGGTTCCGCCTTGGGCTTGAATGCCCTGGACCACCTCTTCCGCCTGTTTCGGGCTGCTTGAATAGTTAATGACAACCGAAGCTCCCTCTTGCGCTAATCTCTCCGCGACACTCCGACCAATACCTCTCGATGACCCGGTAACTATGGCAACCTTACCTTGCAGGGATTGACTCATCTTATATTCCTCCTGAAATGTTATGGAATTAATGAATTGAAGCGGTAAGCCCCTGTTCCAGAAGCTGCCAGACCTGCTCGAATTCCTGCTCTATGCTGGCACTCCGCCATTCATGGGCATGAGCCGGATGGTGAAATCTGGAGGTGGCATGAAAAAGCGAACGGGCAAGCGAGCTGGTCGCTGCGCTTTGTGCAATCCGCTTCTGTTGAATTCCTCTGTCAATCAGAATGCCCATCTGCTCCATAATCCGCTGGATATGCACCTCAATCAGCTCAGCAGCTTCCATAGTAACGTCCGTGTACATCTTGAACATTTCACTATCCTGTTCGGCATAGTGAAGCTTCAGCTCAATCAGCCGGGCAATATATACCTTTAGCTGCGCCAGCGCATTGTCTGCCGGGGCCTTCACAATCTGTTCCAGCGGGGCAACGATCTGCTCTTCCAGCCAGCGCTCCGTTACCGCCTCCCTCAGAGCCGCTTTGCTGGGAAAATGGCGGTAAAGCGTGCCATGGCTGACACCCAGCAGCTTGGCTACATCGGTTACCGAGGTCTTGTCAGGCCCGAATCGGCGCAGCGTCTGCTCGGCGGCATCCATAATTTCTGTTTTACTCAAAAAGGAGCTTGATTTGCTCACGGGTTCGACCTCCTCTATGTACACAGCATATCACTAAAATAATCAAATGACAAATAATATTATTTGTCATTTGATTAGAGCTTACACAATGCTCAAGAACGATGACCAACAATTCCTGGAGAATGTTCTGTTGGATGGCTGCTTGCAGCGCTTGTTGGAAAAAGGGAACCTATTTCTCCTCGGAATCAACAATCTTGAGATTTAAATGGAAAAAAGAAACTTAATTGGGGGATATACCGCCATCCGGGGCGTGAGGTGCTGGATTAGTTAACCTTTTTCCACTTAGACTGTGGAGTACATGGTGATTGAGCAAATTAGGTAACCTTTTTCCACTTGGTATTGCCTTAGAGTTCGTGAAGGGGCTTCCAGGTCACATTAAACCAGAATCCCAAACGGCTACGCTGTCCAGTGAAGGCCAGCGTAGCCGTTTTGTTCCTTTGAGGATAACTCATATAGTGAATTTAGCCGTAGTTCGGTTCAAGAACCGGGCTGTCGGAGCTTGCGGATCAGCCCGGCCAATATGGGGAGGCCGGTTTCCAGTTCGGTAGGCGAGGCGTAGACGTAGGACAGCCGCAGATGGCGGCTGTCGCCCCGGTCGTACAGATCGCCGGTGTTCAGCAGCAGCCCGGCCTTATGGGCCGCGCGGAAAAGCGTCCGCAGCGGCACCGGCTTGTCCAGGGCCAGCCAGATGTAGAAGCCGCCTGCCGGAACGTTCCATGCAGCCAGTCCGGCAAAATGGCGCTCCAGCAGCGCAAGCGCAGCATCCCGCCGCACCCGCAGCTTGGCCCGCAGGCGCTGCAGATGCTCTTCATGATAGCCGCCCTCCAGCCAACGGGCGGCTGCAAGCTGCGAGAGCGAGCTTGCCCCGTAGTCGGTCTGCATCTTAATGTCAGCCAGCCGCCGCACGACAGGCTCCGGGCCAACGATCCAGCCGATGCGCAGCCCCGGACTGGCGGATTTCGACAGTGTGCCGAGATGCAGCACTCTGCCTTCGCGGTCCAGCGCCTTTAGCGGGAGGGGAGGCGGCGTGTCGAGCCAGAGCTCCTGATAGGCTCCATCCTCCAGGATGGGCAGGCCAAGCCCGCCGGTCACATCCATAAGCTTTTGCCGCCGCTGGGCGTCCATCAGAATTCCCGTCGGATTATGGAAGGACGGGATACTGTACAGCATAGCCGCCTTGGTCCGGCGGGCTTCCCTGGCCAGCCGGTCCGTCAGCAGCCCGTGCTCATCCATGGGCAGGCCGCTGAACTTCACTCCGGCGGATTGGAAGGCATGGATCGAATAGAGATAGGAGGGCTTTTCCAGCAGGATGGTAGAGCCGCGCGGCAAAAGGCCAACCGCTATCAGCTGTAGGCCCTGGAGCGCTCCAGAGGTGATCAGAATCGAGTCCGGATCAGCCTGTATGCCGTTCTTCGCAAGCTCGGAGCTTACCGCACTCCGCAGCCCCGGGCTGCCGAGGGGTTCTTCATAGGAGAGCGGCGGCAGCGTCTTCCGGGAAAGCTCAGCCAGCATACGGGTCATGGCCTCACCGGGCAGCAGCCCGGGCGACGGCTCACCGGTACCAAGACGGATCAGCCCCTGCTCATACTCCAGGCGGTTGATATCCTGCACCGTAGGCAGGTTGGGATAGTGGACGCCCTCTTCGACATATGAATTCCAGCTTCCGGCAGGCTGGATTGGCAATATATCCATCCCTGCGCCGTCACTGGACGAAGGCGCTCGGTCACCGGCCAAAGCCGCCCCGTCACCTGATGAAGCCGTTCGTTCACTGGCCGAAGCTCGGTCACCGGGCGAAACTGCCCCGTCCGCGGTGCTCCGTAAATCGGCCACACGGGTCCCGCCGCCCCGCCTGCCCTCGATGAGTCCCAGCGCCGCCAGCTCGCCCAGCGCCGTCACCACTGTGCTGCGGTTCACACCCAGCTGGCGGCACAGCTCGCGCTGCGGGGCCAGCCGCATTCCGGGCGGCCAAGCGCCACTTCTGATTTTGTCCATATAATGATTGGAAATTTGCCTGTGCAGCGGCAGCGCTGATGCCGGGTCCGGTGTCCATGATCTGCCCGGTGCCTGTTCCTTTTGATGCCGGTTGGTCAAAATGCCAGCTCCTTTGTGAAGGTCTTTTGTTAAGAACAGCGAGGCCGGTTCTGGCAGGAGTTCTTTTATCTGGAGTATACCACCTTTGGCCTGGACTCATTAGTTTGGTTGGGAGGTACTTGGAGAATTTGGCTGGTTACGAACTCTGCCATCGCGGTGTACGATCAATCCTGCGGAGGAAAATGGCAGTGAATACCGCGTTCAAAAATAGTCCCGCTGTTCACCAACTTTAATCATCCACAAGCAGACTGAGAGGAGCAGACTAATGCTGGAAGCTATTGTGCATGGAATCCTATTAGCCTTTGGGCTGATTTTGCCGCTGGGCGTACAGAATATATTTGTTTTTAACCAAGGGGCGCTTCAGCCCCGGTTCCGCAGAGTGGTGCCTGTAGTTCTTACGGCGGCTGTATGTGATACGCTGCTGATTGCCGCGGCCGTCGGTGGAATTTCGCTCGTTCTGCTCTCCGTGGAATGGGTTACGCCCATCGTGTACGGTGCGGGAATCCTATTTCTGTGTATCATGGGCTGGAAAATCTGGAACGCAGCGCCGGGAGAGGGGGACGGGGAGGTACGGGTACTCTCGCTAAAAGGCCAGGTGGGCTATGCCCTTTCTGTATCTCTGCTGAACCCGCATGCGCTGTTGGATACGGTGGGTGTCATCGGCACCAATTCCCTGCAGTATACCGGTGCTGAACGCTGGGCGTTTGCGGCAGCCGCGGCGGGGGTCTCCTGGATGTGGTTTGTGAGCCTTGCGGCAGCCGGCCGGGTGCTGGGCAGATTGGATTCCTCCGGCAGGGTGATCCGGCTGCTGAACACAGTTTCAGCACTGTTGATTTGGGCCATTGCGGTGTACATGGGAGTACAGCTCTGGCGGTCATTTTGACGTGTATCTCCTTGTTTCATAAGGAAATGGCAACCCTATTGCCTAAATTTTAAAATATTTTGCTGTGTTCACTTTTTAGACTAATCTGGTATATTGACCATTGGAATATTATCACATAGGATTACAGTTATACAGACAAAAACCTATTTTTTGGGATTTCGAAAGGAGGTGTATCCTTGGAGTCTACAGCCACGATTCGAGATCAGCTAGCGGACTATTTATCTGAGCAGAGCTTGTCCATTAATCAGTTCGCAGACAGATGCGGCATTAATTCCGGGACACTCAGCCGGATTGTAAAAGGCAATCAGCCGATAGCCATGAGTCACCTGGAGTTGATGACCAAAGGGATGGGGGAGGTGGAAGATCACTTTTTCAGCTTGTATGTAGATGAATGCTTCTATTATTCGGCACCCACCTGGCGGCGGCTGCGGCCGTTTATGATCCGCTGTGCTGAGCTTGGGCGTATGGATTGTATCGAACGCATGGTGCAAATTCTGCTCGACAATCTGAACAATGTCCCTACGCTGTTTGAGGTGGCTGAAGGATTATTCGGGCAAGGGCAGTGGCAGGCGGCAGCATTGTTATATAAGAATGTGAGCGCCAGCGAGAAATACCAGTATTCCGAACGTCTTGCCGTGTGCCAGTACCGCTTATTCCGTATTGCGCTTGGTGACGACCAGAGCGAGAACCTGCGGGCGGCGACGCTGTTCGAACCTTATGTGCCCCGGTTGGATGAGGCGGATCAGTTGGATGCTTTGAAGCATTTAATGAATGTTTATTATTCACTGCAACAGTGGGGCAAGATGGAGGAGTTAGCTCAAGAATTACTAAGGCTTGCTAAGATCAGATACGATCTTCAGTATAATTCAGAAGGTAGATTCAAAGAGGAAAAAAAACCTGAAAAGCCGTTATGCCTTTATATACTATATGCGCACCTTATGCGATCGATTGTGTACGAGGAATGTGGGGATTACAATTCGGCTTTAGATCTTGTACCCATTTATACGGATGGAAGTTGGATACAAGAAGAAAACGAGGAAGTGAAACGAACCTTAGCCCAATTTCAAGAATGGGGAAGGGCTAATACTTATTTATATCGCTTGTTGAGTGGGCAATTGGAAGTCTTGCCTGATTATGTTGATTATATTTCCACTAGGAAAGGCGAAATATTTACAGCTCTCTTTAATGTTATTAAATCAGCCAATCGATATTCTTGGAACGTCGATCACATTTTGGAGCGTTTTTCTGCCTATATCCCTTACCGGGTTCATCAAACTGAGTTTGGCGAGTACAGTCAGCAAGTAATAGCAAACCAGTATGCTAGTTTCCTTGCTGAGTTAGCAGAATATTATTTGCACAGTCAACGAAAAGAAGGAATTTACTATATACTACATAGTTTGAAGTATTCAACTAAGATAAATAATGAGGCTATTGTCATCAGATGTGTCGACCTATTTGAACGATATCGGCACATAGCAGCAGAAGCAGAGAAGGCTCAATATAAACTTTTGATAAGAGAGGTGCAAAATTTGTATGGTAAAAAAAATCATATTGCTGTTAGCTTCATGTAGCTTAGCTGTTTTAATTATTTTGCCTAATGGTACTGTTAAAACTGTAGAAGCAGACACTTCCCAATTGCTCATTCAACCGATGGGACATGGTGGTGGCGGAGCTTAAAGTCCAGAAATTCTAAAAGCAAAATTTAAAATTGCTACCTGGATCAATTAAGAAAAATCTTCTTTATATATTGAGTCGCTAATACTGCTATATCTTGTTTCTGTTTTCATCATAAAAATACATTAACAAATAATTTATCAATGACGTTCCTGTTAACAGGGGCGTCTTTTTTATAGTAGCCCCTTTGCGACTCCTTTACCACGGTAAATTATTAAGGCGATGCAACCATGTTATAACTTTATAATTTTACATAATTATCTAAAATATTGAATGAGGAAGCGAAACTGATATGAATAATACTGTATTCATTAGAATTCGCATTATTCGGGCAAGACGCAAGCTTCACCAGATGCAAATGCAGTATAGTGGTTTCAGCCACCTAAGGGCTTCGGCAATCTGTAGAACTGCACAAATTGCTGAACAATTACAGTAATATTCATATGCAACAGAGACGCCCGCCTGCTTAAGTGGGATTTTTCACTATGTAAGAAATAGGATTTCAAATAAAAGATATTCTGTCCTGATTATAAGTACGAATAAAGGTGGTATGGACTTGGAGCATTCAGTCACAATTCGCGATGAGATATGGGCTTACTTTGCACAAGAGGATCTGTCGATTAACAGGTTTGCTGCTCTCAGCGGTATTCATTCCGGAACACTCAGCCGAATCATGAAAGGCCGGCAGGCGATGGCTATGAGCCACTTGGAACGGATCACCCAGACTATGGGGCTGGCAGAGGACTATTTTTACAGTAAATATGTAAATGAATGTCTGTATGATTCGGCACCAACTTGGCGGCGGTTGCGGCCGTTTATTCTGCGTTCTGCGCAGCTTAAGCGTCTGGACTGCATTGAGCAACTGGTCAATAGTCTGCTGGACAACTTGGTCTATGCGCCACTGTTGTTTGATCTGGCGGAAGAGTTATTCCAGCAGGATAAGCATCAGGCTGCTGCAATCATATATAAGAATGTGGCTGCCAGCGAAAAGTATCAGCATTCGGAGCGGCTGGCGCTTTGCCAATATCGTTTGTTTGTCATGGCTTTGGGGGATGACCCTCAACAGAACTTGATAGAGGCTACGTTATTTGAGTACTATGTAAATCGGCTGGACGAGGCCCATCAGTTGGATGCCATAAAGAAATTGGTACATGTATATTATTCACTACATCATTGGGAGAAGGCAGAAGAACTGACACAGGAATTGCACCGACTCGCTTCTATTCAATATAATTTACGCAGTCGGGCGAACCACAAGCATAACAACACCACAGCATTAGAAAGGCCGTTATATTTTTATATTCTATACGCACAACTTATGCGTTCATGTACCTATGAGGAACGTGGGGATTACAAGACTGCTCTGGAAATTGTGCCACTCTACACAGATGGAAGCTGGATACAGGAGGAGGGTGAGGAGGTAAATCGAATTGTAGCCCAATTTAAAGAGTGGGGGACGGCCAATACTTATTTAAATCGCTTGATGGATGGACAAAAAGAGGTGTTGGACGAGTATGTCGATTTCGTCTCGAAAAGGGAAAATGAGATTTTTACAGCCTTGTATAAGATTGTAGAGACAGCTAACCGCTATCATTGGGATGTGGACCACATTTTGAAGCGCTTTTCATCATATATTCCTTATCGTAGATACTCAGGTATATTTACTAAACGCGATAAACATGTCACCGATGATCACCACGCCCGGTTCCGCAGCGAACTGGCTACCTATTACTTAGCCCGCAGACGCTTTGGGGCCAAAGAAATCGCCATGAGAAGCGTAGATCTTTCTGCTGAAGTCGATCATGACCGCAACGTGATTAAAGGTACGATATCGGTGGATTTTGAGATCAATATAGCAAGCACCTAGGGGACTTAATGCCAAGTGAGCTGAAGGCAGCTTAATGCGGACAGGAGAAGCGTTATTTTGCAAAAACAGGTCACTTTTATGGCTATGCGGACTCAGAATCCGTTAAATGGTCTACCGTGCATGAATTTGGGCTATTTTTCTTGAAATAGGGTCTTCTGAGTCCGCATCACGGTAAAATAAGCCTCATTTCGCAAAATGAGGTCTTCTGAGTCCGGAATGTGCGGGGGCAAGCAATTTAGATGTCGTGCAGCGTACAAGTGAGCAACCCGGGCTGAGTATAATTGTGTTACATCCAAATAAACGGCAGTGCGATCCGATAAGGATGGCCCTGCCGTTTATTTAAAAATATAAGGATTTATAGGTTTTCGTGACCGCCTACCCCCCGATTTGCGACATGCGCCGCACGGTCGGGGTATTACTCTGCGCCTTACGCTCCAAGGCGAGCGCCATTTCGTGGTTATGCGGCTTGTTGCCCAAGGCTTTGCGGAATAAGGCCTGCACGGCTGCGGGATCGCTGGTCAGAGGACGCACATTGTATTCATCCGCCCAGTAGAGGCAGGCCTTGATATGCCCGTCTGCCGTAAGGCGCAGCCGGTTGCAGTTGTCGCAGAAATGCTCGCTGACGGGATGGATCAGCCCGAAGGTTCCGCGCGCACCGACCACCCGCCGGTTCTGTGAAGGGCCGTTGCCGGACGGCATGTCTGCCTCTTCCGTGGCCCAGCCTGCTTCATGGCAGGCTTCAACTACGGTTTCCAGCGGCAGATACGTCTGGCGCCAGGCGTCGCTTGCGCTGCCAATGGGCATATATTCAATGAACCGCACATTCAGCGGGCTGTTCAGGGTCAGCGAGATGAAGTCCTTGATCTCATCATCGTTGATGCCCTTCATGAGCACTACATTGAGCTTGATCGGCGAGAGGCCCGCCGCCTCAGCGGCTTCAATCCCCTTCAGCACTTTGGCGACTTCCCCGCCGCGGGTGATCATGGCAAAACGGTCCTGGCGCAGGGAATCCAGGCTGATGTTCACCCGTGACAGGCCCGCTTGCTTGAGCAGGGCGGCTTTGGCGGGAAGCATCAGGCCGTTGGTGGTAAGGGAGATATCCTCAATGCCCGGGATGGCGGCAATCATGGAGACAAGCTTGTCCAAATCCTTGCGTACCAGGGGCTCGCCTCCGGTCAGACGGATTTTGCTCAGCCCCAGAGGGGCGAGCGCCTCCACAACAGCGGTAATTTCTTCATAGCTCATAATCTCGTCCTGAGGCTGGAATTGCATTCCTTCCGCAGGCATACAATAAATGCAGCGCAGGTTGCAGCGGTCTGTAACCGATATGCGCATGTAATCATGCAGTCGTCCAAAAGGGTCCGTCAAGGGTTCCATGTTGTGCTCCCTTCACCATGTATTTTTATTTTAAATTTTAAAGATTGTTGACAGCCGCGTCAATGCGCATAGTTGTGGCAGTGTGCACTTAATGAAATGGAAAGGGGGTGAACACAGGCTGTAACGGATAGAAACAAGACAACCTAAATAATATGTGATGAAAACGAAATGGCAAAGGCCAATTATGACAGAAGTGCGACAATTTCGGGGAATGGTCATAGAATGCTCACCGAAAGCGCTTCACATTTCCGATATAATCTAGGTGCGGAAGTATTATCAGTTTATATTCCACTCACTTTTGCGAAGAGCACAGCTTTGATTAGACCGGATAACGCCCGCCTTGCAAGAGACAAGCGATAAGCGCCCGGCAAACCAATAGGGAGGATTTGCAAAATGACTATACCTACTGTTCCATCGCTCGTCGTGCCGGAGGCATTCAGCCGTTGGTTGGATAGCCGGGGATTAATATATCAATTATTAGTGGATTTTTATGGGCGCAAGCCTAGTCTGTCGCTGGTCGCCCAGTGGATTCGCAACCGCCAGCTTGGTGTCGCAGCGGAGATGACGGAAGGCGGACGTGAGCTGAAACGGTACCTTTGCAGCCAGGAGCCTTCAGCGCTCCCGCAGATCTGCGAGCGGGAGAACCGTGAATACATGCGCCTGATGAATGAGCGTGCAGCCAGCACTATTGTGGCACGTGAAGCAGCCGAGCTGGGCCGTGAGGAAGAATTCTGCAACGTGCTCTCCGATGTGTATGCTTCGGCGGGAATTGTCTTCAAGAAATGCGGCGGTGAAGCCGATGATCATATTTCCATAGAGCTGGAATTCATGGCAGTAATGCATGAGCGGATGCTGTACAACAGCTTCTCCATCCGCAGTGCGATGGAACTGCTGGAGATTCAGGAGCGTTTCCTGGAAGAGCATCTGCTGAAATGGACACCGCAGTTCTGCGAGCGGCTGAATGCCGCAACGGATAGTCCGCTCTATCTTGGACTCAGCCATATGCTGGAGGAATTCCTGCCGCAGGATCTGCAGATGCTGCGCGCCTGGAAGACTTCGCTGGAGAGCAGCGCGGCTACAATGGCCTAAAGGGAGCTGGGCTGGGAATTATCTAGCGTGAGCGATTGAAATACAGGATCAGCATGTTATAATAGAGCCAGAACAAGCGTAAAATAAAGAGAACCGTGCGCTAACACGGTTCCCCGGTGCAACAGCCGCTTTTAAGGGCGGTGGCTTTCGGAAAAATAGTCAAGAGATAGACCGTTTCCTTTGGACAGGGCGGTCTATTTCTTTTTGAGGTAGTTAAGCAGTGCTATGATGAACATGCCGAACATGAACATCAGGGACAACGCCTGATAGACCTCCATGGCCTCACCTCCCTTCAGGGAGCTTAGCCGACCGCCCATATAAGCCTTTCCATTGCTTGTGTGATTATACCATGAATATTCATAGGTAGGATATAACATTTCTCCAAAAACAAGGCACCCTTCCACATAAGGAAGAGCACCTTGTTTTTTATTATTTCAATTGGTCATCAAGCCTTATTCATACACTTTTTTACTGCGGAATTTCATCAGGAACTCATACACTACCGGCACGACAACCAAGGTCAGCAGGGTGGAGCTGACGAGACCGCCGATAACTGTTACACCGAGGCCCTTGGAGATGATGCCGGCGCTATTTTCGAGGCCGGATACGAGCGGCAGCAATGCGCCGATGGTCGCCAGTGCGGTCATCAGGATCGGACGCAAGCGGGTGGCTCCGGCTTCAAGCAAGGCTTGGCGTGTAGGCATTCCTTCTTTTTCCTTGTGGATTACACGGTCGATCAGGACAATCGCATTGGTGACGACGATCCCGATCAGCATCAGTGCGCCCATGAGCGCCGAGACGTTGAGGGTTTCTCCGGCCAGCAGCAGGGCAACCAGTGCACCGATGACGGTGAACGGCAGGGAGAACAGGATTGCGAACGGGGCCAGACCGCCGCCGAAGGTAACCACGAGCACGAAATACACGATGGCAATCGCAGCCGCCATGGCAATTCCAAGCTGTCCGAACGTATCGTTAATCTGCTCGGTTACACCGCCGAAGGTGACGGTCACCCCGTCCGGCAGATCGAGCGCGTCGATTTTTTCCTTGACGCTGTTCGAAGCACTGTTCACGTCACTCGAGATAATCTCGGCGGTGACATCGACCTTCATTTTACCGTCTTCGCGGGTAATGGAGTCCGGCGAAGTGCCGTTCTCAATCTTGGCTACCTCGCCAATCGGCACCGTAATGCCCAGCGGGGAGGTCAGCGTAGCCTTTTCCATTTCCTGAATGCTGCTGTACGTGTCCTTATCAGTTTCAATGTAGACATTATAGTTTTTACCGTCTACCGTTACCTCAGTCAGCACTGGGCGGGTACCCATAGGACTAAGCTTCATGGCAATTTGTCCGGCGGTAAGACCGAGGGAACTGAGCTTCGCCTGATCGGCAACGATGGTGTATTGATCATAGGCTTCGGAGAGACTGGTTTTTCCATCCTTGAAGTTGCCGGTGTCCGCCTGCACAATGCCGGCAATTTCGTCGGCTACCGGCTTAAGCTGATCCAGACTGTCGCCAAAAATATTCACGGTCAGCGTATTGCCGCCAAGGCCCCCGCCTGACATACCGGACATATCGCCCCAGACTCCATCCGGCACCTCCTTGGTCAGGCCTTCAATCAGCTTTTCTTTGACGGTATCGAAATCCGGAGTATCGCTGTCATAGGTTACATAGAACAGCCCCGAGTTGCCGGAGCCCATACCGAACGGGCTGCTGCCGCCGATAGAATACTGCATTTTGTCCAAATGCTTTTGAGCCAGAATGTATTTCTCGGCTTTCAGGCCTTGCTCCTTCACGTCTTCCAGCGTCTGTCCGGCTTTTGGAGAGAAGGTGAGCATAACGTTTTTCTCTTCCTGGGAAGGCATGAAGCTGACACCGATCGGTTTGATCAGGAACAAGCTGCCCACCAGCAGAAGCACGGCTACCCCGAAGGTAATCAGCTTATGGGAGAGAGACCAGTTCAGAATTTTCTGATAGCCGGCTGCCATTCTGCCCGGCTTGTCGCTGTGGCTGTTCTTGCCTTTCTTCAAGCCGTTGCGGAACAGCGTGTGTGCCAGTGCAGGCACCAGGGTAATAGCCACTACCAGTGAAGCCAGCAGAGCGAATACCATCGTGAGGGCAAAAGGCAGGAACAGCTCGCCCACCATACCGCTGACAAAAGCAAGCGGCAGGAACACAGCGATGGTAACGATCGTGGAGGACATGATCGGCACGAACATTTCACGTGTTGCCGCGCTGATCAGCTCCCGTCCGCGCAGCTTCTCGCCCGACAGGGTCAGCCGCCGGAAGATATTCTCAATGACGACAATCGAGTCATCCACGACACGCCCAATGGCGACGGTCATTGCTCCCAGCGTCATCATATTTAGGGTAATGTCCATCTGGCGCAAGCAGAGAATTGCAATGAGCAGCGACAATGGAATGGAGATGATGGAAATAATCGTCGAGCGGATATTCCGCAGGAAGAGCAGTATAATCAGCACGGCGAACAGGGCGCCAAAGGCAGCCTTGGACAGCATGGTGTTTACGGAATCCTCAATCGGCTTTCCTTGGTCCAGCAGAACCGTAAGATCCATCGATTTATATTGCTTCTTCAGTTCATCGGTCTTGTCTTTGACGCCGTTAACCACATCTACTGTGTTGGCATCATTGGCTTTCACGATCTGAATCCCGAGGGATTCCTTGCCGTTGGTGCGGGAGATGGACTCCGATTTCCCTGTAACCTCAATATTGGCCAGCTCTCCAAGCTTCACGGTTGGCAGTCCGGTCATAGCTGCTCCGCCGGCTGCACTGCCAGCGGCATTCCCGGCTGCGCCATTGGCTGCTCCAGCTCCCGGAGCTGCAGCCGCACCAGCAGGTGTGCCTGCGTTTATCGAAGCTCCGCCACTTGGGCCCGCTGCACCCGCACCAGCCGCGCCGGATGGCACAACGGGAATGCTCAGGTTTTTCAGATCATCAACGGTAGTAACATTGCCGTCCACTACAACGGCTTTCTGTGACTCCTCCATTGTGAAGAGTCCAAGCGGCACGCGCAGGGAAGACCCTTGGACAATTCCTTTAATGGTATCCTCGGTCAGTCCATACTGTTTCAGCTTGTCCTGGTTGAACTTCAGCGTAACCTCTTTGACGTATTGTCCGGCAATCTGCACGGAAGCCACGCCTTCGATATCTTCCAGGGCTGGACGGATATCATTCTCAGCAATGCGGGTCAGGCTCTCCAGATCGGAGGAGCCGCTGTCGGACAAGCTGAGTGAAATAACCGGCAGGGAGCTAAGGCTGAACCGTGAAATCTGCGGTTTCTGCACATTATCCGGCAGGGCAACCTCATTCAGCGCCTCGCGCACGGCTGCTGTAGCATTATCCAGATTCGTGCCATAATCAAATTCAATAGTAATGCTTGAGGCATTTTCGAGCGAGTTCGAGGTCAATGTCTTCACGCCGTCCACATTGCGGAGCTTCTGCTCCAGCGGTTTGCTGACATCGTTCACCACGCCCTCAGGTGCCGCCCCCGGGTAAATGGTTGTGATACTGAGATAAGGGATGCTGATATTAGGCAGTGTTTCCTGCTTCATGGTCAGGCCGCTGTACAGACCGGCGAACACGATAATAATGGTCAGAAGCCAAATCGCGAATTTGTTTCTGAGCGAAAAGTTAATAAGGCTCTTCATAAGTTACGTTTCTGCTCCTCTCGGGCCTTCCGTAGGGAACGCCTCCAGTATAAAATCTGCTTGCTTGTACTGCCTATCCGTTTTTCTCTCTCTGCTGCCGTTATATGCCTGGTTCATGAAACCCGCATACACCCTGCATGTGAAACGAACCGAGCTTCTTCAGCTCCTCCAGCTGCGGATGAACCGCAGGATAGCTCTGGAGGTTGCCGATCATCCCCTGGATAATCGCCTTCCGCGGATGAGGCATGAGAATTTCGCTTTCCAGAATGGCTATCGATTCCAAGGCATCCTCCGTACTTTGCGGGTCTGCACCGGAGCCGGCATGTAACCGTTCCTTCATTTCTTTGAGGAGCTGCAAAGGATTGCGGTGGCTGCTGCCTTCATAATTCTCCATCCAGCTCTCCAGGGCTACGGAGGAGAACAGGGGGGCCGGCCGGCCGGCATGCAGACCTGCTACCACGATGTCCAATACATCCACCAGATGGTTGGCAAGACGCGGAATGGAAACGAAAGACTCGTGGTTGAACAGCAAAAAAATATAGGAATGAATCATTCCATGCCCGAGCAGGAACAATTCTCCTGTATAAGGCAGGACCTCCTTTCCATATAGGGTTTCCAGCTTATTCTGGCTCCACTTCAGCAATGGGCCATTAATCTTGCGCAGCCATTCGGGCGCATCTGTCATTCCTTTTCCGGCCAGCTCCTGAAATTGCCGCTGGAAAAACTCGCGCAGCTCGTACACATGGTGAAGCAGAATTTCAATCTGGTTGCGCAGCTTCTCGCGCGGCGTTCTTGAGCTGTTCTGTTCTTCCTGCTGCAAGGGATCGCGGATCATGCGAAAGCAATATATATAAATGCTGCGCTCCAGCTCCTCCTTGGATTTGAATACCAGATAGAGACTGCCCTTGGACATCCCGCATAACTCGGCAATCTCCTGCATCGAAGTGGAGGACGAGCCTTTCACAGCGAATAGCTGCATGGCTGTTTTGATGATTAGCTCCTTTTTATTCGTAGTTTTATCAGCTGCCAAAGAATGTGACTCCTCTCTGACTCAGGAGTTCTGTAATTGACTCTCTGGTCGAACCGATTATAGTATAGAACGGGAGCCATTTCAAATGTAGCTACGTTGAAGGCGGTCAAGAGGTTACATTATTGTTGTAATTACTGTTTTGCAGCGGATATTAGCTAGGAAGAAATAGATTCTTCATGTAATATATAAATGTGTCATTTTCGTGATGAAAGGCAGAAAGAGAAGGTAGGTTATCTATGAGAAGAGGATTGCAGGCTATAGTCATTATTGCAGCTTTATTAGCATTTTATTACTTTGGCTTCGGCTTGTTGGGCAGCACCGTCGGGACCATTGTCAGTGTTTTCTCTACATTGACTGTCATTTCCATTGGCCTCGGTATTTTTATGGAGAACCGTAATCCCTCCACAACGATGTCATGGATTCTGCTGCTGGCCTTGATTCCGGTAGTGGGACTCATTCTTTATTTCCTGTTCGGACAGAATGTATTCAAACGGCGCAAATATGATAAGAAAGCTCAACGTGACCAGATGGCCTATGAGCGGATTGAGAATGATGCTCTGCGCATGCATCAGGACTGGTCGATCTTTGACACCACCCGGCAGAAGCTGCTGGGCTTGTCGCAGAGACTGGCACGAACCCCGATTTCATTCAATTCCGAGACACGTATCCTAACCAATGGTGAGGAAACATTCGGCACACTGCTGCTGGAGCTGCGGCAGGCGCAGCACCATATCCATATGGAATATTATATTTTTCGGGCCGATCATATCGGGACCCGCATTCAGCAGATCCTGATTGAAAAAGCCCGTGCGGGCGTTGCCGTCAGATTTATGTATGATGCGGTGGGAAGCATTCAGCTGTCCCGAGCCTTTCTGAAGGAATTAAGCGATGCCGGAGTTCAGGTGGCGGCCTACGGGAATTCCACTTCCTTTTTCTCAAGCCGGGTCAACTACCGGAATCACCGCAAAATCGTCGTGATTGACGGAGATGTCGGCTTCATGGGCGGGCTGAATGTTGGCGATGAATATCTCAGCCGCAGCAAGACCTACGGATTCTGGCGGGATACCCATATGCTGGTCCGGGGTGAAGCGGTGCGGACGATGCAGATTATTTTCCTGCAGGACTGGATGCATACGACCGGCGAAAAAATTCTCGAGCAGGATTACCTCTCCCCGCAGCTGCGGTTCACGAATGGCGACGGGGCGGTGCAGATTATCGCCAGCGGACCGGATAATGAGCGCCGTGCGCTGAAGAATATTTTCTTCTCGATGATCACCTCGGCGGAAAAGTCGGTCTGGATCGCCACCCCATACTTTATCCCGGATGAAGATATCTTAACCGCGCTGCGGGTAGCCGCGATGTCGGGGCTGGATGTGCGGCTGCTGTTCCCGGCCAAACCGGATAAATGGCTTCCTTTTCTGGCCTCACACTCTTATTTCCCGGCGCTGCTGGAATCCGGTGTGAAAATCTATGAGTATGAAAAGGGCTTCATTCACTCCAAGCTGCTGATCACCGACGGTGAAATTGCAACCATAGGCACAGCGAACATGGACATGCGCAGCTTCCATTTGAACTTTGAGGTCAATGCGCTGCTGCTGCAAACGGAAAGTGTCTCCCGGATTGTGGCCGACTTTGAACGCGACCTGCTGTCGACCCGCCAGATTGTGCATGAGACGTTTATGAACAAACGGCTGCTGGAGCGGGTGCTGGAATCGGCGGCAAGGCTGATGTCTCCGCTGCTGTAGTGAGGCTGGAGCTGTGAGGGCCACACGGTTGCCAATCGTGCATCTAGTGCGCACTTAACTAAGAGGATATGATTAGAAAAGACCGACGGACCCTGCTGCGTGCAGCTGTCCAGCGGTCTTTTGCATTGGGGAGGAAGATAATGTACAAAGTACAACTGATCATCCTTGCGGGCCATACGCGCTTCTCTTCCCTTAGAAGGTAGTGAAGCCCAGGTTCTTCTGCATCCGGAACAGGATATACTTCATCCAGGTCACATCACTTTGGTAGACTTCAAAAGGCAGGCTGTACTGCGCATCCTCGTTGTTCCACAGCCGGTTGAAGTAGCTTTCCATTTCCGCATAAAGCGGCTGATTCTTCGGCACGGCAATCCAGAGATTATTTTCCAGATTAAAATCATCCAGATTGCGCGCGGTGAAATTGGTCGAGCCGCCCAGAACAATTGATGGTCCGCTGGCCTTGGCAATGAACATCAGCTTGGTATGGTACTGCTCTTTGCCGGTATTATACCAGCGGATGGAAATCTTTCCGCCCGTGCGCTTATTCAGATCCATGGCTGCCGGACGGTTGGGAATACCAATTTTATCCCGCCCGAAGGCGTTTTGGTTCGGGTCCATTAAGAGCCGGATGTCGGCTCCGCGTGCGGAAGCCTTCACCAGCTCGTCCAGAATCCTGTCGTCGGCCAAATAGAACATGCCCATCCACAGTGTATCGCCCTGCCCGGCGGAGCGGATGCCTTGAAGCGCATATTTATAGATATTGCCCTCGGTTAGATAGCGCATCTCCAGCGGGCTTCCGGACTGCGCGGTACTCTCTTCAGTAAATACAGGCAGCTTGCTGAGGATCGGACCTGCTGCAGACAGATTGGCCGCCGCCTGCTCAGTTTTCAGGATATCCGCGATGATGGGGTCCTGCACTTCCAATGCGATGTTGGAATGGTAGACACTGGCATCATGCGCATTGCCCGAAGAGATCAGAGCGGTCTTCGCGCTGCTGAGTTCCGCTCTGGTCCTGATACGTAAGATCATGCCAAAAATAAACGCGGTCCGCTGTATAGACGGGACTCTCATAGGAAATCCCTGCTGGAAGGGGCTTATGGGTCTGATATATCATCACCCCGGCCAGCCAGAGCACAAGGAGTCCAATCATCCACAAGATCCATTTTCGGCGCCGGTGGTGCGAATGCTTCCGGTGAAACAGAGACAGGTCCTGACCGTTTACATCAGCAGATTTCGTTGCCTCAGGCGGAGCGGTGATGTGATGTGGATTCATGGGTTCCTCCTGAATGTGATGCGGAGTAAACTTGTACTATAAGTATGCTCCGGCAGGTATCCAACTAATTAACACCCGCAGAGGGAAACTGAAGCAGTAGGAATGCCTGATGACGGGAACAAGGGAACATAATCGTTAAATCCATTGCTGATCACACCAGGAACAAACAGGCATATTGGTCCCGTAAATTGCCTGGCGTGGTTGTGGGAGGCTGATATGCTATAATGAAGCGTGCCGGCAGGCAATCAATACAATTCCAATTTACAGACCAGATAAGGGTTAAAACCTTTTGATGTGAAAATCTCATGCGGGTATACATAGATCATTAGGAACGGGGGATGACAGCATGGGCCAGATACCGCAGGATGAGTCACCGCATAAAATATCAAAGACAACAAGCATAGCCCCGCATACGGCAAAACCTGCCGGGCATCAGTCTCTGTTGCCTTCCTCCACGACAGGGGAACGCAAGATTGAACATGTAAGGCTGTGCTTGAACGAGGAGGTTGGGGCCAGCGGCATTACGGCGGGTTTTGAGCATTACCGCTTCCGCCATAATGCACTCCCCGAGCTGAATTACGATGAGATTTCACTGCAGACAGTCTTCTTGGGGCGCGAGCTGCGCACGCCGCTGCTGATCAGCTCCATGACCGGCGGCAGTGCTGCTACCGGCGCTATTAATACCAGGCTGGCGGAGGCCGCTGAACGCCGGGGCTGGGCGCTCGGGGTAGGCTCTATACGGGCGGCAGTCGAGCGGTCCGAGCTGGCGGCTACTTTCCGGGTCCGCGATAAGGCTCCGGGCATTCCTGTGATCGCCAATATCGGAGCGGTCCAATTGTCTTACGGCTTTGGCGTGGAAGAATGCCGCCGGGCTGTAGAGATCGCGGGTGCGGATTGGCTGGTCCTGCATCTGAACGGGATTCAGGAGGTTTTTCAGCCCGAGGGCAATACCGGGTTTGCTGACTTGTTAACCCGGATCGGGCGCGTGTGCAGAGAGCTTGAAATTCCTGTTGGTGTCAAAGAGGTCGGTTGGGGAATTGATGGAGAAACGGCGATGCGGCTGTACGATGCCGGTGTCGCCTTTGTCGATGTGGCGGGCGCCGGCGGCACCTCCTGGAGCCAAGTAGAGAAATTCCGCAGCAGTGATCCAGTCCGGCGGGCTGCCGCAGAGGCCTTCGCGGATTGGGGGATTCCCACCGCAGAGTGCATTGCAGAGGTGCGGGCGGCCTCGAAGCAAGGTGCACTGATCGGCAGCGGCGGGCTGCGGCACGGTGTGGATGCCGCGAAGGCACTGGCGCTCGGTGCGGATCTGGCCGGCTTCGGGCGAAATCTGCTGGGTCCGGCTGTAGCATCCGAGGAAGCGCTGGATCAAGCGCTGGCCCAGGTGGAGCTGGAGCTGCGGACCGCGATGTTCGGCATCGGCGCCCCGGATCTGGCGGCACTCCGCGGGACTCACCGCCTGATAAGACGTTGACATGATTAGAGAATAAGGAATAGGGAAGGGCACAAAACCATGATTAGACTGGTCCAAATGGACGAAACCACATTTCAATTTTTTTTAAGCCAATCCACCAGGGATTACGCGGAGGACAAAATCAAGGCCGGTTCCTGGGATGTCGAAACGGCTATGCAGCTGTCCCAAGATGAGATGACCCGATTTTTACCCGAGGGGCTCAACACGGAAGGGGCTTATCTCTATTCCATAGTAGAGACGGAGTCCGATACCCAGGCCGGATATATCTGGTTCAACGTAAGCGAGGGACGTAACGGGCGTGAAGCATTTATTTATGATTTTTATGTTTTCGAAGCGTTTCAGGGAAAAGGGTACGGCAAGCAGACGCTGCTTGCGCTGGATGAGGAAGCCCGGAAACTCAATATAACCAGAATCGGCCTGCATGTGTTCGGCCAGAACAACCGGGCTTTTGAGCTTTACAAAAAAGCGGGTTTTGCCGTTACCGATATCACCATGTCGAAAGAACTCTAGCAACAGCAGCTGTTCAACCCGGCAAGGGCTGGACATCCGCTGTTGCTGGCAGTTTTGTTCTAATATATAATGGTTGAGATCAAGCCTGGAAATTATGCGGTGATCAATCCAACCGAAAATAGGAGTTGTCATATAAATGGCTTTGAAAGCAGGTATCGTAGGACTTCCCAACGTGGGGAAATCCACATTGTTTAATGCAATTACACAAGCGGGAGCAGAATCCGCCAACTATCCTTTTTGCACAATTGACCCGAACGTGGGTGTCGTGGAAGTGCCGGATGAGCGCTTAGATAAGCTGACAGAGCTGGTGCAGCCGAACAAGACGGTTCCGACTGCTTTTGAATTCGTGGATATTGCCGGTCTGGTACGCGGTGCGAGCAAGGGTGAAGGCCTGGGTAATAAGTTTCTGGCCCATATCCGGGAAGTGGATGCGATTGTTCATGTGGTGCGCTGCTTCGTGGATGAGAACGTTACCCATGTCGATGGCAAAGTGAACCCGGTCAGTGACATTCAGACGATTAACCTGGAGCTGATTCTGGCCGATCTGGAGAGCCTGGAGAAGCGCATCGAACGCTCCCGCAAAAACATCAAGGGCGGCGACAAGAAATACGCCCAGGAAGTAGAAGTGCTTGAGCGGATCAAGGAAGCTCTGTACGAAGATAAACCTGCGCGCAGCGTAGAATTGACCGATGATGAACGTCTGCTTGTGCGCGATCTTCATCTGCTGACCCTGAAGCCGGTGCTGTATGCGGCCAACGTAGGCGAAGATGAAGTGGCTGCTGCCGACGAGAACCCTTACGTTCAGCAGGTCCGTGAGTTTGCTGTTGCCGAGAATGCCGAAGTGGTGCCGATCAGTGCCAAGGTGGAAGCAGAGATTGCCGAACTGGAAGGCGAAGATAAAGCGATGTTCCTGGAAGAGCTGGGCCTGCAGGAATCCGGTCTGAACCGCCTGATTAAGGCAGCCTATAAGCTGCTTGGTCTCTACACTTACTTTACCGCAGGTGTGCAAGAGGTTCGCGCCTGGACCATCCGTAAGGGAACCAAAGCACCTGGTGCGGCCGGTGTCATTCATACGGACTTCGAACGCGGCTTCATTCGTGCGGAGGTCGTAGCTTATGCCGATCTGCTGGCAGCCGGTTCGATGAACGGTGCCAAGGAACGCGGACAGCTGCGTCTGGAAGGCAAGGAATATCTGGTGCAGGACGGCGATGTCATGCATTTCCGTTTTAACGTATAGGCCGTAGCCGTCTAATCAAGGAATAACAGAAGTCATCTGCTTGTAGAAAATCTCTACAACCGGATGACTTTTTTTATCGTCTGAGAAATTATGATTACATTCCATTATGGAAAAGATATTTATAAAATTGGGATAACAATTTTTTGTCCAACTCGTCTCAAGAACGAATGTGAATCGAAATAACGGCAGAAATGCTGTTGTTGAGGAGGAGAAGGGATAAAGGCAGAAATGCAGTTGTCGAAGTAACAATGTGGTGTTTTGGTGAAACTATATAATGTGAAAAATGACGGATGATGAGAACCGGATGATAAGTAAACAAGGAGACTCGCTGCAGGTTGAAATGAGAGGTAAAAGTACCTTTGAATTGTGCG
>NZ_FNGM01000014.1:158624-219119 GCF_900102965.1 Paenibacillus jilunlii
GAAATGGAGGAATGAGAGGTAAAAGTACCTTTGAATTGTTCGAAGTAGGCGAAGTGGGTTGAGAGGCGATATAACTAGCTAAGTCCGTCTAACTGTAGTGAGTAGCCTTATCACCCATAGGGTGATTTTGTTCTAAATTATAACGATTAAACTTTTGCTCCCCTTTCCCATTTAATTCACTCGAGCTCCCGTGTTTTGAATAACTTTTCTGCCGGATCACATCATAAGGAATGGAGTTCAACCGGCTCTAAAAATATACAGAGCTGTGCATATGACACTGTAGCCAATCGGCCAGTTCAGTGGTATAATATAAAGTCGTATATCTATCTTTATTGTATCAACAATTTAAAGTATAAATATTGAATCTGAATTTGAATCAGGAGAGGTGAATTCCCTTGTTGGACCGATTGCAATCCCTGGCGGACCGCTATGAGAAACTCAGTGAACTGCTTTGTGACCCGGATGTTGCAAGCGACAGTAAGAAACTGAGGGACTATTCCAAAGAACAATCCGATTTGCAGCCCGCCTTTGAGGCGTATGCCGAATATAAAAATGTAATGGAAGAGCTTGAAGCCGCTAAGATGATGCAGGGCGAAAAGCTTGATGATGAAATGAAAGAAATGGTCAAGATGGAGATTGAAGACCTGTCCTCGCGCCAGACTGCGCTGGAGGAGAAAATCCGCCTCCTGCTGCTGCCGAAGGACCCTAATGACGACAAAAACGTGATCGTGGAAATCCGCGGTGCAGCCGGTGGGGATGAAGCCGCATTGTTCGCATCAGATCTGTACCGGATGTACACCCGCTATGCCGATGCCCAGGGCTGGCGTGTGGAGCTGATGGATGTCAATACGAATGACCTCGGCGGCTTTAAAGAGGTTATCTTCATGATCAACGGGCGCGGCGCGTACAGCAAAATGAAATTCGAAAGCGGCGCACACCGCGTGCAGCGTATCCCGACCACAGAATCCGGAGGACGTATTCATACCTCGACTTCTACCGTATCGGTCATGCCGGAAGCGGAAGAGTTCGAGATTGAAATTCTCGATAAAGATATCCGCGTAGATACCTTCTGCTCCAGCGGAGCGGGCGGACAGTCGGTTAATACGACCAAATCAGCGGTTCGCGTAACCCACGTGCCTACCGGCATCGTGGCTACGTGTCAGGACGGCAAGTCCCAGAACTCCAACAAGGAGAAGGCGCTGCAGGTGCTCCGTGCCCGGATCTCGGATATGAAGCGCCAGGAAGAGGAAGCGAAATATGCCGGAGAACGCAAGAGCAAGGTCGGCACAGGTGACCGCAGTGAGCGTATCCGTACCTATAACTTCCCGCAGAGCCGTGTGACCGACCATCGTATCGGCCTTACGCTGCACCGTCTGGATCAAGTTATGAACGGTGATATTACGGAAATTATCTCGGCCCTGTCGATTGCCGAACAAGCGGAATTGATGGAAAAAGGAGAATAATGCTTTGAAACACGACTCTTATGTCATGCCTGACGTGCAAAGCATCCGGGAAGCCTTTGCGGAGGCTTCTTCTTTTTTGGACAAATCCGGGTGCAATGAGCCGCAGCGCAGCAGCCAGCTTCTGCTGGAGCATGTGCTGGGCTTGTCCGGGGCGGCCTATTATATGGCGCTGGCTGATCCTTTTCCGCCAGCAGCGCGGGCGGCCTGGGAAGCCGGGGTTACCCGCCGGGCAGCCGGCGAGCCGGTGCAGTATATCATCGGCGAGCAGGAATTCTACGGGCGGGTATTCGAGGTAACGCCCGATGTGCTGATTCCCCGGCCCGAGACGGAGCTGCTCGTCGAGGCGGTTCTGAAGTACGGCGCGGAGCTGTGGCCGGACGGCTTGGCAGCGCCGCTGGGCGGAGCGGCGCGGGAAGGCGGGTGCGCTGCGTCCGGAGCCGCGCAGCGTCGTGATGAGGCGGGCGGCATGGCGGCCCGCCGAATGAACGGCGCGGCTGATACGCGCGCGCCCCGACCGCTGACCGCCGTCGACATCGGCGCCGGCAGCGGAGCGATCTCCGTCACGCTGGCGGCGGAAGCGCCGGCGTGGCGGGTCTGCGCCGGCGACATCTCGCCCGGCGCGCTGGCCGTGGCCGGGCGCAATGCGCAGCGGCACGGCACGGCAGTGGACCTGCGGCTCGGCGACCTGCTCGAGCCGTTTGCGGGGATGGAGACGGATATTCTCGTCTCCAACCCGCCGTATATCCCCGGCGGAGATATCGCCGGGCTGCAGCGCGAAGTGCGCGACCATGAGCCGCGCACCGCGCTGGATGGCGGCGATGACGGACTGGACCCGTACCGCCGCATGATGGAACAGCTGCCGCTGCTGCCGGCCCCTCCGCGGCTGGTCGGCTTCGAGCTCGGCCAAGGCCAAGCCGAGCAGGTTGCCGAGCTGCTGCGGGCAGCAGGCCATTGGAGCGAGATCGTCACCATTGACGATCTCGCGGGCATTCCCCGCCATGTGTTGGGTATAGCCCGCTAGAGCGGCGGGCCAAATGCTGTTAATTGCTGGCGATGATTACCCATTGAGCGCGGTCAGTTACCGCCGGGCAGAGACTGCCAGGGCACGCCGGACAAGCCGACTACGCCGGTACGCTGGGCACGCCGGACAAGCCGACTACGCCGGACAAGCAGGGCACGCCGGGATAAGCTGCGGGTATCTCCTGTCCGGAGCATGAACTTCTAAAGCTGAAGTGGAATTTCTCCACTTAACCAGCGGGAGTCCCGCCCAAATTGATGGTTAGTGGGAATTTCTCCACTTAATTCGAAAGAAATCAAGGCTAGTTACTCAAAACAGCCGGATTAGTTCTACTTTTTCCCACTAATGATGATGCTGAGGCCGATAACCGCTAAATTAGTTCTACTTTTTCCACCTATAACTATTAATGAGCGCATAAGTAAGGCATTCGAGTTACCTATTACCGGATATACTGCGCGCTACTATGAACTGGAGTGGTATGAGCAGGCATCCGCGCGCCGGAGCAGAACTGTTCCCGTATGAAATTGTATTTTTGCTGCCCCTTCCTTTACAATGGAATTGACGGGACTTTAGCGAGAGACAAGAAATTAAGAAGACCCAGTACAGAGTAAGGAGACAGAATATGCTTCAGAAGATTAAAAAGATCGACGGCGTCATCGTAATCATTTTAGTGCTGCTGATGGTCGTCAGTATTTTTTCCATATACAGCGTCACGCATGGACGGGATAAGCTGGATGGGGCGCATCTGCGGATGATCAAGTTCTATGTGCTGGGCATTATCGCTTTTTTCGGATTGACCTTTGTGGATTACCGGCTGCTCGTGAAGTACGCGCTGTACATTTATGTTACGGGAATTGGGATTCTGGTGCTGGTCAGCTTTATCGGCAAAGAGCAGAACGGAGCCCAGGGCTGGATTAAATTTGGAGGCTTCAGTCTGCAGCCGGCGGAGCTGTTCAAGCTGATATTGATTCTATTCCTGGCAGCTGTACTGGTGCGCAAGCACAAAAACAAGCTGATGTTCTGGCAGGATGTAGTTCCTTTGGGGCTGCTTACCCTGCTGCCGTTCCTGATCGTCATCAGTCAAAATGACCTGGGCAACGCCCTTTCCTATATCGTAATTCTGGTCGGGTTGCTGTGGATCGGCAATATTAAGTTTACCCATGCGCTGATTGGACTGCTGGTCATAGGCGGTGTCGCAGCGGGGGGGATTACCAGCTACATTCACTACCACGATGAAATCAAAGATTTCCTTACGGACATCGGCCGTTCACACTGGGTGGAGCGGTTTGATCCATGGCTGGTCCCTGACGAAGCGACGGCGAAGGCGAGCTACCATACCAAAAATGCCAAGCTGGCTATCGCTTCGGGCGGGATGAGCGGTGAAGGATACATGGAAGGCAGCTCCGTGCAGACGGACCGGGTGCCTTACACCTATTCGGATTCTATCTTTGTGCAGATCGCTGAGGAGTTTGGCTTTGTAGGCTCGGCGCTGGTGCTGCTGCTCTACTTTATACTGATACACCGGATGATTCTCATTGCACTGGAGAGCAAAGATAGGGGAGGGCCGTTCCTGATCGTCGGAATTGTCGCCATGATGCTCTATCAGATATTTGAAAATATCGGCGCATTCATCGGCCTGATGCCGCTGACCGGCATTACGCTTCCGTTCATCAGCTATGGGGGAACCTCGCTTATGATTAATATGGCCAGTATCGGCCTGGTCATGAGTGTGCGCCTGCACGGTCAGGAAGTGGAAGAGGATCTGCCGAGTCCATCGGTCTACACCTCCCCGGCCAAGCAGGGATAGTTGAATAAAGCAACCCGAAACCGCTGCAGCTCATCTGATGATGGGCCGGCGGTTTTTGCTGTGCAGCAGGCAGCTTAGCCCAGGGATTTGGTGGACAGTTGTGAAAAAATTGTATTTACCCTGCCCCTTGCTTTAAAATGGAAATCAACGGCTTCGCTCTAAATACCGCTCTAAATGCATGTGTAGCGGGCAAGCCTAAATCCGGACATAGTTAGGGGTCTGCACCATGCTGCAAAGGTTCAAAAAGATAGATGGTGTCATTGTCGTTGTGCTGCTGATGCTGATGGCGATCAGTATTTTATCGATATACAGCGTAACGCACGGGCGAAAAGATGATGGATTACACATCCAGATGATAAAGTGGTACGGGGTGGGCTTCGTTGCTTTTTTTGGACTGTCCCTGTTTGATTACCGGCTTCTGGTCAAATATGCACATTATATTTATATACTGGGTGTGGGGATCCTGGTGGTGGTCAGCTTTGTGGGTAAAGTGAAAAACGGGGCACGGGGATGGCTCGAAATTGGAGGGTTAAGTCTACAGCCGGCGGAGCTGTTCAAGCTGATCCTGATTCTTGCGCTCGCTGCGCTGCTGGTCCGCAAAAACAAGGGTGAGCTTCTGTTCTGGCGTGATGTTGTGCCGCTCAGTCTGGTGGCGCTGCTGCCGTTTGCAGTCGTCATTATCCAGAACGATCTGGGCAATGCGCTGAGCTACATGGTCATTCTGGTTGGTCTGCTGTGGATTGGCCGGATCAAATGGTCCCATGCCCTGATCGGTCTGATTATTTTTGGCGGCGCGATATTCGGTTTCATTTACAGCTATATCAACTATCATGAGCAGATGACAAATTTTCTCAGCGAGACCATTGGCCGCAAGCATTTTGTAGCCCGCTTTGACCCCTGGCTGGTCCCGGAGCTGGCCAGCAGCGATGACAGCTATCAGACGCGGAATGCCAAAATAGCCATTGCCTCGGGTGGGCTCAGCGGAGAAGGATATATGAAGGGCGGCTCGGTCCAGTCCGGTAAAATACCGGTGCTGTATACGGATGCGATATTTGCACAGATTGCCGAAGAGTTCGGTTTCGTAGGGGCGGCATTGCTGCTGCTGCTGTTTTTTATTCTGATTCACCGGATGATTATGATTGCTCTGGAATGCCGGGAACGTGCAGGACCTTTTCTGATTATTGGGATGGTGGCGATGCTGCTGTACCAGATTTTTGAGAACATCGGGGCGTATATCGGCCTTATGCCGTTGACAGGAATTACGCTTCCCTTCATTAGTTATGGCGGAACCTCTATTGTGATTAATATGGCCAGTATGGGGATTGCCATGAGTGTGCTGCTGTATGGACAGGATGTGGAGGAAAATCTGCCTGCGCCTGCCGTATATTTTTGAAGGGAATTAATTAATAGATTAATAGGTTTGCAGTCTCTCATCCCTGGGCATACTAGGGGCATAAGAGTTTGTGGGAGAGGGGCTGCTGGAAATGGAATGGAGCAAAACTGGAAAACAGGATTCTTTACGGGTAACTTTTAAGTATACTGCCATTTTAATTTGTTTTTTTATGATCCTCATGATGGCCTGGGAAGGGCAAAAAACCGATGCCGCCGTAGCGGATGCATTGATTCCGCAGGATTCGATACGGCTGCGCATTCTGGCAAACTCGGATGCGGCGGGTGATCAGCTGGTCAAACGCCAGATTCGTGACCGCATAGTCGAACAGATGAACCAGTGGGTGGCCCTGCTGGAAGACCCGCAGAGCCTGGAGCAGGCCCGGAAGCTGATCCGGAGCCATTTGCCGGAACTGAATGCGCTGGTGGCCGGGGAGCTTAAAGAGCGGGGGATTGACTATGGCTATACAGTAGAACTGGGCGTCGTTCCCTTCCCGACCAAAATGTACGGAGGTACTGTCTATCCGGCCGGAGAATATGAAGCGGTACGGGTCACGCTGGGCGCAGGTCAGGGGCAGAACTGGTGGTGCGTGCTGTTCCCTCCGCTGTGCTTTATCGACGCAGGGTCAGGGGATGCGGCAGCGCCTGCCGCGGCTAAGGCACGAACCGTCTCGGCTGCTGCCGCCGGAGAGGGAGCCAAGGTGAACGGGGCAGCGAAGGGAGCCGTTACCACAGCTTCTGACTCTAGTAAAGCTGATGTGGCAAGCGGAGAGGCGGAAACGCCGAAGGTACGATTCTTCTTCTTGGAACTGCTGCAGAATATCTGGAGCTGGATCAGCGGATTGTTCCGCTGAGCTTCTATGAATCTATAACGGGCTATGTTACGATAGAATGTGAATTGAAGCGGTTTTCCTGCGGCGCCACCTGGTGGGGCCGCTTTGTTGAAATTTCTATGAAAGCTTGTGATGTAAATGACCAAACCCCAAGATTCCTCGTTTGCGGTCCAGCGCCGCAGCGGCCAAATAGATTCAACCCGGTACTGGAAGTTGTCACCAGCAGAAGAACCTGGTGCGGATTCCGCACTCTATCCGCAGAGTGAAGGTGACCGGCAAGCCATTGCAGAGGCGGCAGCTCTGCTGCGGGAAGGAAGCACCGTCGCGTTCCCGACGGAGACGGTGTACGGGCTGGGGGCGGATGCCACCAGCACAGCTGCGGTAGAGGCTGTCTTTGCTGCCAAGGGCCGGCCTTCCGACAATCCGCTGATTGTGCATATTGCCCGCCGGAGCGATCTGGACGGGCTGGTGACGGAGGTGCATCCTTCTGCGGCAGCGTTGATTGACGCTTTTTGGCCGGGTCCGCTGACCGTCGTGCTGCCCGTCCGTCCCGGCGTGCTGTCGCCGCTGGTGACGGCGGGGCTGGACACGGTTGGCGTGCGTATGCCGGACCATCCGCTCGCGCTGGCGCTGATCCGCGCGGCGGACTGTCCGGTGGCCGCGCCCAGTGCCAACCGCTCCGGGCGGCCGAGTCCTACGCTGGCCGCCCATGTGCTGGAGGACCTCGCCGGATATATCGGCGGGGTGCTTGACGGCGGCGCGGCCGGGGTCGGCCTGGAGTCGACCGTCGTGCAGGTGCAGCCTGACGGGACGGCCGCGGTGCTCCGCCCCGGCGGCATCACCGCCGAGCAGCTCGCGGCGGTGCTCGGTCCCGGAGCCGTCGCTGCGGCTCCGGCTACTGCCGTGGATTACGCCGCCGGGCCTGGCGGCGCGTCCACGGCACCTGCGGAAGCGCCTGCGGCAGCTTCCGCCCAGCCCCCCGGCGCGGCGCAGGCCGCCGGGGACAGCAGCCCGGCGCCGCGCGCGCCGGGCATGAAGTACACGCACTACGCCCCGCGCGGAGCGCTTGGCGTAGTGCGCGGGGCTTCCGCGCGGCGCGTGGCGGAAGCCGCCGCGGGCCTGCTGCAGGCGGCGCAGCGCGCCGGCGAGATCACGGGCCTGCTCCTCTTCGAGGAGCATAAGGCCCTGTATCCCGCCGGGGCGGCCGCCTGCGTCGTTTCCCTCGGCTCGCTGGCCTCGCCGGAGGAAGGGGCACGCTCCCTGTATGCCGCGCTGCGGCGCTTCGATGAAGCGGGAGCGACCTATATTCTGGCCGAGGCCTGTCCGGATACCGGCCTCGGCGCCGCAATCATGAACCGGCTGATGAAAGCCGCCGGAGGTACCGTCATCGACGCAGACTGACCCGGTGAGTCTTCGGGCTGTCTCCCTTGACAGCCGCTGGCTGAACCAGCGGTGATCTGCCCGCCTCTTTGAACCGCTTTACTGCCGCATTTCCCGGACTGTATATGGTCCTGTTCTTATCGGGAATCATCGCTGCTGTGCGTTGTGATCTGATCTTGGGCTGACTTGTTTTTTAGTGTAAAATGCAATCAGTGCTATACTCCTATATTGGAATTGGAATTTACGTGCTCCGCTGCTTTTCCGCCCAGTCATGAATCCCCCCTTGTCCGCATATGATTGTGGTACAAGACTTTCGGACTTTGGGGGTATGGGCATGGACATGGGGGGAGTATATGCAGGCTGGGGTCAGATTGTAACGATTGCCATTATGGCAATCGCACTGGGGATGGATGCTTTTTCACTCGGTGTAGGCATCGGGATGAAGGGCATCCGTCTTTTGCATGTGCTGCAGCTCAGTCTTCTGATTGCTTTTTTTCATGTGCTGATGCCGCTGCTTGGCTTGTTTACGGGGAGCTATGTCGGGCATTTGCTCGGACAAGTTACTACTTATGCCGCCGGAGGGCTGCTCGTGCTGCTGGGTGGACATATGGTGTTCAACTCCTTCCGGGCGGATCATTCCCGCCGTGATCCCGTCAATCACCGCACATTCTGGGGGATGCTGCTGATTTCGCTCAGTGTAAGTGTAGATTCATTCTCCGTAGGGGTTTCCTTGGGGATGTTTGTGAATAGCATAGCACTAACCGTGCTTGCTTTTGGAGCCTGCGGCGGTCTAATGTCCATTTCGGGCCTGCTGCTGGGCCGGAGAGTCAGCCGTGGATTAGGGGATTACGGAGAGGCGTTAGGCGGCAGTATTCTGCTTGCGTTTGGCTTACTGTTCATCTTTTGATACAATAACGGCACAACAAAAATCAATTTATTCTTTCATGGAGGTGGAAAGTATGCTGCATATTTTATTCGTCTGCACAGGGAATACATGCCGTAGTCCTATGGCAGAGGGGCTTCTCCGGAAACTTGCGAAGGAGCGGGGAATTGACGTGGAAGTGCGGTCTGCAGGCGTTTCCGCCATTTCCGGTACTTCCATGTCCAGACATGCCGCGGCGATTCTGCGGGACGAAGGAATTCATGATCATATCCTGTCCACGCAGCTAAATGCAGAGACAGTAGCCTGGGCGGATCTGGTGCTGACCCTCACAGGGGGGCACAAACGCCACTTGCTGCAGTATTTTCCAGAAGCTGTTGCGAAGACTTATACCCTAAAAGAATATGTCTACGATGAAGAAGCCGTGAACGCAGATATCCGTGAGCTGGATAGCCTCTATGCCGATGCCGAGCTTAGCCTTGCGCTGGGTGCGGAGCCCAAATCGGCCGATCTGCAGCGGATCATAGAAATCCGTCAGCGGATTCCAAGCTTTGATATTTCCGATCCCTTCGGAGGTCCGCGGGAAGATTATGAGCTGGCCGCTGCCGAGATCCGTACAGCGCTGTACAGTCTTCTGGATAAGCTTGAGTCCTTACGTCGTTTGTAAAGAGGTTGATTTTTCGCGGCCATTCCTTTAAGATGAAATAAATATTACCCGGTTCCGGTGTAACTGGCGACAAGTGTGGATCAAACCACGATGGAGCACTGGAATAAACGGCCGGTCGCCTGGGCAAAAGAGCACATCCGCAGCCACCTGCGGACTGCTCTTTTTTGTTTAAAATACAGCATACTTTTAGGCTCAGTTTTTCAATGAAATATAAGGATTTATATGTTTCGCTTGTGAATTATCCTTATATTTCTTGCTGAAACGGTACTGTCCTATAAGGGACAGCAAAGCCGTTCTACTTGCTTGAGGGAGGCTTAAGTGATGGATCATGTCATGAAGCAGGACTCACGGGTGAATCCGGCAAACAGCAATGCAGCCGGAGATGCCGGTCAACCGGCAGCGGCGGAGCTGTCTTTAACGGCTGCAACCGCTGCTGTGGTAAGGGAACTGTCAGACACCGGGAAGCTGGGGCCCGGTAAGATTCTTGTTGTGGGCGCAAGCACTAGTGAGGTGGCCGGGGTCCATATTGGCACCGGCGGCGCGCTTGAGGTGGCGCAGCAGCTGTTGGAGGGAATTGTGCAAGTCGCTGAGGAACGGGGATTTGATCCGGTATACCAGTGCTGCGAGCATTTGAACCGTTCGCTGGTGATGGAACGCTCACTGTTGGAGAAGCTAGGACTGAGGGAAGTATCGGCGGTGCCGATACCGGGAGCCGGTGGTTCAATGGCTGCTGCTGCGTACCGTTCGATGGCTGATCCTGTGCTGGCCGAAACGGTGGAGGCACATGCCGGTATAGATATCGGCGAGACGCTGATCGGCATGCATTTGCGCCGGGTAGCTGTCCCTTTTCGGCCAAGCCTGCGCTACATTGGTTCCGCCCGGGTGAATGCGGCCTGGAGCAGACCTCCGCTTATTGGCGGGGAACGCGCGGTATACCGTAATCCGGAGACCAGCGGATCACGCAGCTGCGATTAAGGAAACACAGTTGGTTGACGGAATGCCGCTGATTATAGTTTGTTTTTACACAGGAAGCATAAACTAAAGGAGCACTAGGGAGGAAATAAGAATCATGGAACAATTGCGTAAGAGTGACCCGGCAGTACTGGAAGCGATGGGACTGGAGCTGAGCCGTCAGCGTGCCAATATTGAGCTTATTGCCTCGGAGAATATCGTCAGCGAAGCTGTAATGGAAGCGATGGGTTCTGTGCTCACGAATAAATATGCCGAAGGGTATCCCGGCAAACGGTATTATGGCGGTTGTGAAGATGTGGATATCGTAGAGAATCTGGCCCGTGACCGTGCCAAGCAGCTTTTCGGTGCCGATCATGCCAATGTGCAGCCGCACTCCGGTGCCCAGGCCAATATGGCAGTTTATCTTGCCGCGCTGAATCCCGGTGACACCGTCCTGGGGATGAACCTGGCGCATGGCGGTCATCTGACACACGGCAGCCCGGTGAATGCTTCCGGATTGCTGTATAATTTTGTGGCTTATGGTGTGCAGGAGGATACGTTCCTGATTGATTATGATGAAGTGCGCAAGGCTGCCTTCAAGCACCGCCCTAAGTTAATTGTAGCTGGAGCAAGCGCGTACCCGCGTACGATTGATTTTGAAGCCCTTGGTTCGATTGCGAACGATGTAGGCGCATTGTTCATGGTGGATATGGCCCATATCGCCGGACTGGTAGCCGCTGGTCTTCATCCGAGTCCCGTTCCGCATGCCCATTTTGTAACGACAACCACACACAAAACACTGCGCGGTCCCCGCGGAGGCATGATTCTCTGCAGACAGCCTTGGGCAGCAGCGATTGATAAGGCGGTATTCCCTGGCTCCCAAGGCGGACCGCTCATGCATGTGATTGCGTCCAAAGCCGTTTCCTTTGGCGAAGCTCTGCAGCCTTCGTTCAAAACCTATGCCGAAAATGTGGTCAAGAACGCCAAGGTGCTGGCAGAAACACTGATCGGTGAAGGAGTCAACATTGTATCCGGCGGTACAGACAACCATTTGATGCTGCTCGATACCCGTAACCTGAACATCACAGGCAAGGATGCGGAAAAGGTTCTCGATTCGATTGGCATTACGGTGAACAAGAATGCTATTCCGTTTGATCCAACCAGCCCGTTTGTAACGAGCGGTATCCGCATCGGTACACCTGCAGTCACTTCGCGTGGAATGAACGAGCAGGCGATGGTAACCATCGGCCGGATTATCGCCAGTGTATTGAAGAATCCGAAGGATGAGGCCAAGCTCGCTGAGGCTGCCCGTGAAGTAGCCGCACTTACTGAGCAGTATCCGATTTATCCAGGTTTGCAATACTAATCTGGCACAGCAGGACCAGCACTTTCAGACAGTGTTTACACAAGCCTCCGCAAACACCGGAACCCCCGGTGCTGCGGGGGCTTTTTATTGTCTATATAAGTTGAACTTTAGTTTTATATGTGGGTATAGTCTTAACTGCGGAGGATGTTTGGACATCAGCCGCTGTTGTCGTAAGAATTCCTTGAATAGAACCGCCTTTAGCTGTTGAAATTGACTGATTATCCTTCCGGGCTCCTGCTCTTGTGGATAAACGGACTAGATACTCAACTAACGCTTACTCACTGGTTTCTTCGTAAGTGATAGTTGGAAAAAGGGAACTTATTTTTCCTGAAAATCAATAATCTTGAGGTTTAGGTGGAAAAAAGAAACCTAATTGGGCTATATTACCCGTCCAATGGTGAAATTAGCTGAATTAGTTAACCTTTTTCCACTTCATCTGCGGAGAACAGATAGCTCAAGTAAATTAGTTAACCTTTTTCCACTTGGAGTTGCCGTAGGGTTCATGGAGGGGGAGTTTGGGGAGGCTGCGTAAGCAATTCACCTGAAAGAGGGAGTCGGATTCAGTATGTTTTCCCGCTATCGGTTGTAGGGCATTAGCAGGAATGTATGTTCTTAATTATTATTTAACCTGCTGCTTGGTTAGAGGAGGAATGAATTACAGGAGACTTGTTGCATAATGTTCACATTTAAAACCATAAATTTGTCGAAAATCCTCGTGAAATATTTATGAAAGTTCATGAAAATTTCAACAATAATGGTGAAAGAAATGTGAAAAGTATTAAATGAGCAAAATGGCACAAACTAAGCCGCGTTAATCATTGAATTAAAGGAGAAAGATCTGGACCCTTCGCAGATTCAACCTGGGCAATAGACGGATTTGCGTCTGCAGAACCAGTCCTTCGTAGGTGAAATACACCCCGGGTGATGATATAATAGACAGGATTTAGCCATGGGAGAAGCAAAAGCGCTTTCTGCGGCTATAAATAAGACTTACAATTACCGGAGGGACAAGAATGGGAAAATTGGTGATTTGCGATCATCCTTTGATTCAGCACAAATTAACATTTATTCGCGACGTGCGGACGAATACGAAAGAGTTCAGAGAGCATGTTGATGAAGTCGCTACACTTATGGCATATGAGATTACACGGGATATTCCGCTGGAGACTATCACCGTGCAGACACCGGTAGCAGAGACACAGAGCAAAGTGATTTCCGGAAGAATGCTGGGTCTAATTCCGATTCTGCGTGCAGGACTGGGCATGCTGGAAGGCGTGCTGAAGCTGCTTCCTGCAGCCAAGGTAGGGCATGTTGGATTGTTCCGTGATCCGGAAACTCTTCAGCCGGTCGAATATTATATCAAGCTTCCTACGGATGTCCAGGAACGCGAATTGATTGTGATTGACCCGATGCTGGCTACAGGCGGCTCTGCCATTGCCGCAATTACCTCGCTGAAGAACCGCGGATGCACCCAGATCAAGATGATGAACCTGATTGCCGCTCCGGAAGGTGTTGCTGCTGTACAAGCTGCCCACCCGGATGTAGATATCTATGTTGCTGCGCTGGATGATCATCTGAATGAACACGGATATATCGTGCCTGGGCTTGGGGATGCCGGTGACCGGTTGTATGGAACCAAATGAACTTCAATGAAGTAGTAGTACTATAGAACAAACAAAGCAGACCAAACAATAATGAAGATTTGTGAAGAGAGGGTAGGGGTTATGTCCAAAATTAAAGTGATGACGATTTTCGGAGTGCGCCCCGAGGCGATCAAAATGGCGCCTTTGGTCCTGGAGCTTGCCAAGCATCCCGAGCATATTGAATCCGTTGTTTGCGTAACAGCGCAGCATCGGGAACTGCTGGATCAGGTGCTTGAAGTATTCAAGATTACTCCTGACTATGATCTGGATGTAATGAAAGACCGCCAGACGCTGAATGAAATTACTATCCGGGTGCTGGAGGGACTGGAGCCGGTGCTTCGGGAAGCGAAGCCAGACCTGGTGCTGGTGCATGGGGATACACTTACCACCTTCCTCGCCAGCTACGCTTCTTTTCTGCAGCAAATTCAGGTGGGCCATGTAGAAGCGGGACTCAGGACCTGGAACAAGCTGTCTCCGTATCCCGAGGAAATGAACCGTCAATTGACGGGGGTTCTTGCAGATCTGCACTTTTCTCCGACCGACTGGTCAGCGGGCAATCTGAGACACGAGAACAAAAAAGAATCAAGTATTTATATCACAGGCAACACCGTAACCGATGTGTTTCAATATACCGTACAGCCGGACTACCGGCATCCTGTACTGGATTTTGCTTCAGGAAAACGACTTATTTTAATGACGGCGCACCGCAGAGAATCTCAAGGCGAACCGCACCGTCATATTTTCCGTGCTGTCAAAAGAATCGCTGATGAATTTGAAGATGTAGCTATAGTCTATCCTGTGCATCCGAGTCCGGCAGTCAAGGAACCGGCGCATGAGATACTTGGCGGACATCCGAGAATCAAGCTGATTGATCCGCTGGATGTCGTTGACCTGCATAATTTTTATCCGCATACCCACCTGATATTGACCGATTCCGGCGGCCTGCAGGAGGAAGCTCCCTCCTTTGGAGTTCCCGTGCTTGTGCTGCGTGATACGACCGAGCGCCCGGAAGGGATCGAAGCCGGAACGCTGGAGCTTGTGGGCACGGACGAGGAGAAGGTGTATCAACGGACACATGCTTTATTGACTGATCAGGAGCTGTATCAGTCCATGAGCCGGGCCGCCAACCCGTATGGAGACGGCAAAGCCTCCGAAAGAATTGTCAATGCGATTTTGCACCATTTCGGCGTAGTTCAAGACCGTCCGGAAGAGTTTCACAGAATGTTCACAAAATGAACAAAGTAGCTTGAAATCGATATTCTGAATGCACCAAAATCAACATACAGTAAAACTGTACGGTTTATATGGTTTTGGAATCTTTTGCTGTGATTATTTTCATACTTTCATCCGAAAAAGCCATTATTTTCGCTGGATTGACAAACTCTTGTAACATTCAGTAAAATGAATGGGACTTCTAAGGATGTGTTGAAATGAAGGGGCCTAATAAGCCTGCAGAACCGCATAAACAGACGGGTCACGCGCTCAAAGCCGTGAGTCTTGTCAGCGCTGTCGGGATCAATTTGGCCGCCTTTACACTGGGCGGTTATTTCTTGGGAGCATGGCTGGACGATAAGTGGAACAGCTCCGGTCTCGGGGTGGCACTTGGTGTCATTGTGGGTGTGTTGTGCGGGGTCACAGGTGTCATCTTCATTATTAAAGCTGTCATGGAGGAAAGTGATGGATGATCTGTCTCGATACCGCAAGGTATTGGCATTGGCAACACTTTGCTTCGTGGTTCTATGCGTTCTGGCTGCGGGCATATTCCCGGACTTCCGGAGTGTAGGCTTCGGCATGGCGCTTGGCGGAGCCATTGGATGCATTAATGTGACCTACCTGGGCTACAAAGTCCGGCAAGTGGCAGATACCATGGCGGGTGAAGGCAAGAGGCGTGTAAGCCTGGGGTATCTGACTCGTGCTGCGCTTAGTCTCTTGGGAGTAATGGTAGCCTTTAAAGCACCGCAGGTTTTTAATATGATTGCGGTGGCCGGCAGTTTGCTCTTGGCTCCAATTCTTCTTATTATAATAGGAATTGGGTTTTCGCGTAGAGAAAGTTAAAGGCTACAATGGAGAAAGGGGTGAGAAAAAATGCATAAATCACCAATTATTATGCTGGGCGGTTTACATATCGACCTTTCGATCGTGCTGATGCTATTAGTGACCTGTACCATTGTTTTTGTGCTTGCGCTTCTGGCAACGCGTAACCTATCGGTCGAGAATCCCGGCAAACTGCAAAACTTCCTGGAGTGGGCAGTTGAATTCGTTCAAGGCCTGATTTCAAGCACCATGGATCTCAAAAAAGGCAAACCGTTCCTTTCTCTAGGTATGGCGCTGATCATGTTTTTGTTTGTCGGCAACCTCCTCGGGCTTCCGTTAGGGATTGTCACGGATTATCACGATGCAGAGCATGCCAAGGTGTTCGGGAAGGAAATTGTTTCGGTAACCAAAGAACTGGACAAACTCCATGCTGATGCTGAAGCGGGAACGGTGAATTCCGACTCTCACGAGGAACCTGAAGTAGGAGTAGCGTGGTGGAAATCTCCAACAGCAGACCCTGCGGTAGCAATGGGACTCGCAGTTATGATTTTCTTGATGACCCATATTGTGGGTATGACGCGCAACACCAAAAACTATTTCAAACACTATTTTGAACCTTACCCATTCTTCTTCCCGATCAATTTGATTGAGCAGGTATCTAAGCTGCTGACACACGGGATGCGTCTTTTCGGTAATATCTTTGCCGGCGAGGTGCTGATATCCGTTATCCTCAAATTGGCTGCGCTTGGTGTAGGGGGCTGGATCGCTTCTGTACTTGGTTTGATTGTATGGCAAGGATTCAGTATATTCATCGGCACCATCCAGGCTTTTATCTTCGTTATGCTGACCATGGTGTATTTCTCACAAATGCTTGAAACCCATGATGAGCACTAAACGCTGGAAATGTAGGAAACAAGATTTATGCCAAGGCGGAAACAACTTTCGAGTCTGGCTGATAATACACACTAAAACATATCTTTGAGGAGGATTTACACAATGGGAGTTATGGCTTATTTGGCAGCTGCAATTGCAGTAGGTTTGGGAGCGCTTGGCGCCGGTATTGGTAACGGTCTGATTGTAAGTAAAACAGTAGAAGGTATCGCACGCCAGCCTGAAGCTAAATCCACACTGCAAACCACAATGTTCATCGGGGTCGCTCTGGTAGAAGCCCTGCCGATTATCGGTGTAGTACTTGCGTTCATGTTCTATGTTGGAGCTTAATTAATTACACATGTTTGGCGGGGAAGGCCACAGCCCTCCGCGCCTTCTTTTTAGAAAAGACCTAAGATATGAACGTGCAACAGAAAGGAGTGTCTAACATTGTCTTTTGTATGGGAATCTTCCGTGCTGGCAATTATTGCCTTCGGGATTTTATACTTTTTGCTGAACAAGTACGCTTTCGGACCGTTGTTCTCTGTTATGGAGAAACGCCGTGAACTCGTACTGCAGCAGATGAATGAAGCTGCTCAGACCCGCGAACAGGCAGTTTCTTATGTTGAAGAGCAGAAACAGGCGCTTCAAACTGCCCGTAAAGAAGCACTCGAGATCATTGAGCAGTCCAGACAAACCAGCAGCAAGCAAACCGAACAGCTGATTGATCAGGCTAAGGTCGAGGCTTCACGCATTAAGGAAGAGGCAGTCCGCGATATCCAGAACGAGAAGAACAAAGCGGTTGAGGAACTGCGCGGTGAGCTTGGAGCGGCATCGGTCAAGATTGCGTCCAAATTGCTGCAGAAGGAAGTCAGCTCCGATCCTGAGCAGGAAGCGCTTGTTGACCAGTACCTCAAAGAGGTTGGAGGCCGGTCATGAGTCAGGATACGATAGTCGCCAAAAGATATGCGAAGGCATTGTTCGAGGTTGCTTTTGAAGAACGGCAGATCATGGAAGTAGAAGAGGATCTGAAAAGCCTGGTTGCTGCGCTGAATTCGGATGTTGAGCTGCAGAGATTTATCAGCTCTCCGCGAATTACCGGTGAACACAAGCTTGCCGTACTGAAAAAAGCGTTGGAAGGCAAGCTGTCGGGGGCGGTTATCAATACTCTGGAGATTCTGATGAAGCGTGGCAGAATGGATATCCTTCCGGATCTGCTGGACAGCTATATCAAGATTGAAGGGGATAGTCTTGGCCTGGCAGATGCCACCGTCTATTCAACCTATTCGCTCAGTAGCAGCGAGCAAACGCAGGTTGCCGAAGAATTCGGCCGTTTGTCGGGCCGGAATATCCGGATCACAAATGTGGTTGATAAGAGCCTGCTTGGCGGACTTAAGGTCATAATTGGCGATACGCTCTATGACGGCAGCCTGTCCGGCAAACTTACGCGTCTTGAGAAATCTTTTAATGATAAGCATAGAAGATAGGGGTGAGGATATTGAGCATTAGACCTGAAGAGATCAGCAGTTTGATCAAAAGTCAAATTGAGCAATATAAAGCCGATATCGAAGTGGCCGAAATCGGCACCGTCATTCAAGTCGGCGACGGTATCGCCCGTGTCTACGGTCTGGAAAACGCGATGGCAGGGGAACTGCTGGAGTTCTCCAACGGAGTAGTGGGCATGGCGCTCAACCTGGAAGAAAGCAACGTCGGTGTTGTTATCCTGGGTGAGTACACGGAGATTCGTGAAGGCGATCAAGTAAAACGTACAGGACAAATTATGCAGGTTCCCGTGGGTGAAGCTATGCTCGGCCGCGTAGTGAACGCGCTGGGTCAGCCGCTGGACGGCAAAGGCCCGATTGCAACAACTGAATTCCGTCCGGTAGAAAACAATGCACCGGGCGTTATCGACCGTAAATCGGTGCATGAACCGATGCAGACAGGTCTGAAAGCCATCGACGCGATGGTGCCAATCGGCCGCGGACAACGCGAGCTGATCATCGGTGACCGTCAAACCGGTAAAACAGCCATCGCAATTGATGCGATTATCAACCAAAAAGGCAATGGCATGAAGTGTATCTATGTTGCCATCGGCCAAAAGCAGTCCACAGTAGCACAGGTTGTTGAAACCCTTCGCCGCCATGGCGCGCTGGAATATACAATCGTAGTAACCGCATCGGCTTCCGAGCCTTCTCCGTTGCTGTATATCGCCCCGTACGCAGGCTGCGCAATGGGCGAATACTTCATGTACAAAGGCGAGCATGTCCTTGTCATCTACGATGACCTTTCGAAGCAAGCGTCTGCTTACCGCGAATTGTCCCTGCTGCTCCGCCGTCCACCGGGCCGTGAAGCATTCCCTGGTGACGTATTCTATCTGCACTCCCGTCTGCTGGAACGTGCAGCTAAGCTTAGCGATGAGCTTGGTGGTGGTTCATTAACCGCGCTGCCGTTCATCGAAACACAGGCTTCCGACGTATCAGCTTACATTCCGACGAACGTAATCTCGATTACGGACGGTCAAATCTTCCTGGAATCTGACCTGTTCAACTCCGGTCAACGTCCGGCGATCAACGTGGGTATCTCTGTATCCCGTGTCGGCGGTTCGGCGCAGATCAAAGCGATGAAGAAGGTTGCCGGCTCACTCCGTCTGGATTTGGCCCAATACCGCGAGCTTCAGGCCTTCTCCCAGTTCGGTTCTGATCTGGATAAATCTACACAAGCCCGTCTGAACCGTGGTGCGCGTATGATGGAGATTCTGAAACAGGGCGTTAACCAGCCGCTGTCGGTTGAGCATCAGGTCATCAGCTTGTATACCGCTGTCAAAGGCCACTTGGACGATATTCCTGTCAAAGACGTAAAACGGTTTGAGAAGGAATTCCTGGCTTATATGGACAGCAATGCTGCTGCCGTTGCCAAGTCTATCACCGATACCAAGGATTTGACTGCTGATAACGAAGCTGCTCTTAAGGAAGCTATCGAGAAGTTCAAAAGAGGTTTCGCGACTAGCTAAGCCCTGCTGCAACTCTACTATTGCTTTAAATCGAGCTTTGGCCTAGCCAAAGCTCTGGAATATGCTTACGAAGTTAGCTTGAATTCGTCAAAGCTCAGATAATGCTTACGAAGTTAGCTTTGACTTCGTCAAAGCTTTAAGGTGGTGAAATCATGGCAAGAAGCATGCGTGATATTAAACGTCAAATCAAGAGCGTTCAGAACACCAGACAGATCACTAAGGCTATGGAGATGGTTGCCGCCTCCAAGCTGCGCAAGGCTCAGGAGAAGGCAGAAGCAGCCCGTCCGTATTCAGAGAAGCTGAAAGAGGTCGTAGCCAGCATTGCTGCCGGTTCTCAGGGTGCTACACATCCGATGCTGGTCAGCCGTCCCGTGAAAAAAACCGCGTATCTGATTGTAACCTCCGACAGAGGTCTCGCCGGCGGATACAACGCTAATATTCTCCGTAAAGTGACAATGCTGCTCGCAGAGCGCCATAAGTCCAAGGACGAATATGCGCTGTTCGTTATCGGCCGCAAAGGCCGTGACTTTCTGCGCCGCCGTGAATATCCGATTGTGGAGGAAATTACTGAGCTCTCCGATACACCGAAGTTTGCCGACATCAAATCGATTGCCTACTCGGCGGTTCAGCAGTTCGAAACAGGCGTCTACGACGAACTGTATCTCTGCTACAACCGTTTCGTGAATGCAATCAGCCAAGTGCCTACGGTAGAACGCTTGCTGCCTATGGAACCTGTAGAGAATCAGGAGAAAAAGGCAGAAGGCTTGCATGCAGCGTACGAATATGAGCCTTCACCAGAAGGTGTACTTGAAGTGCTGCTTCCCAAGTACGCAGAAACACTGATTTACAGCGCTATTCTGGATGGCAAGGCCAGCGAGCTGGGTGCGAAAATGACAGCGATGGGCAGTGCAACGAAGAACGCGTCCAAAATGATCGGGAACCTTACCCTTACGTATAACCGTGCCCGTCAGGCGGCTATTACGCAGGAGATTACCGAGATTGTGGCCGGAGCGAACGCGCAGTCTTAGGATATAAGCGAAGCTATGTCTTCGGCTTATATTTTTCATAAGAAACGGGTGCCGTACATGCGAATGTTGTTCGTCGCTTATGCGGCGCGGTGATTTCTTCTTAATGCAACAGCTTTCGAGGAGGGAAATATTAAGATGAACAAAGGACGCGTTGTAAGCATTATGGGTCCGGTTGTCGATATTGAATTTGAACGCGGCCAGTTGCCCGAGATTTTCAACGCTATCAAGATTGTAACCAGCTTGGCAAACGGCAGCACCGTTGATCTGACCCTGGAGGTTTCCAATCACCTGGGTGACAATCTGGTGCGTTGTATCGCCATGTCTTCCACAGACGGTCTGGTTCGCGGCTTGGAAGCACTTGATCAGGGGGGACCAATCTCGGTTCCGGTTGGCGATGCAACTCTTGGACGGGTATTCAACGTGCTGGGCAATCCGATTGATAACGGTGCTGAAGTTGTTGCGGAGAGAAACCCGATTCACCGCCTGGCTCCGACATTTGATGAATTGTCGACACAAGCGGAGATTCTGGAAACCGGGATCAAGGTTATCGACCTTCTCGCCCCATACGCCAAAGGCGGTAAAATCGGCCTTTTCGGCGGCGCGGGTGTAGGTAAAACCGTAACGATTCAGGAACTGATCAACAATATCGCACAGGAACATGGCGGGATCTCCGTATTCGCAGGCGTTGGCGAACGGACCCGTGAAGGTAATGACCTCTATCATGAAATGACCGATTCCGGCGTTATCAAGAAAACGGCCATGGTATTCGGACAAATGAATGAGCCGCCGGGCGCACGTCTTCGTGTAGCCTTGACCGGTCTGACCATGGCGGAGTATTTCCGCGATGTGGAAGGCCGCGACACGTTGCTCTTTATCGATAACATATTCCGCTTTACCCAAGCGGGTTCCGAAGTATCCGCACTGCTTGGCCGCATGCCTTCTGCCGTAGGTTACCAGCCTACGCTGGCAACGGAAATGGGCCAGCTGCAAGAGCGTATCACTTCCACCAAAAAAGGTTCGGTTACCTCGATCCAGGCGATTTACGTGCCGGCGGATGACTACACTGACCCTGCTCCGGCAACGGCGTTTGCCCACTTGGATGCAACTACCAACCTGGAGCGTAAGATCTCCGAAAAAGGTATCTTTCCTGCCGTTGACCCGCTGGCTTCCAGTTCACGTATCCTCGCTCCGGAAATTGTCGGTGAAGAGCACTATAACGTGGCACAGGGCGTTAAGCAGCTGCTGCAGCGTTATACCGAGCTTCAGGACATTATTGCCATCCTGGGTATGGATGAGCTCAGTGAAGAAGATAAGGTCATTGTAGCCCGTGCCCGTAAGGTTGAGCGCTTCCTGTCGCAGCCTTTCCACGTGGCCGAACAATTCACTGGCTTCAAGGGCAAATACGTGCCAATCAAAGAAACCGTACGCAGCTTCAAAGAGATTCTGGAAGGCAAGCATGATGATCTTCCCGAAGCAGCGTTCCTGTTTGTCGGAACGATCGAAGAAGCGGTTGAAAAAGGAAAATCGATGTAACCCTGAACTATGGATAATGCTTTCGATGCGAGCTTTATTTCGTAAAGCTCTGAGGAGGAATGAAAGTGAATACCTTTCTGTTGGAAATTGTCACGCCGGAGCATCTCGTTTACTCCAAGCAGGTTAACAGCCTGACGGTAAAGGGAGCCGATGGCGATCTGGGTATTTTGCCGGGACACATTCCGCTTGTGACTCCACTTCAGGTTGCTCCGATGTTCATAAAAGCGGATGGTGCTACAGTCACTATCGCTGTTCATGGCGGGTTCGTGGAAGTGCATAAAGACAAGGTGACAGTTCTGGCCGAAAGTGCCGAGCTGCCTACGGAAATCGATGTTGAACGCGCCGAAGCGGCGAAGGAACGGGCCCAGCGCCGCCTTCAGTCCCGCAGCAAACAGGATGAAATTGACCACCGCCGTGCGGAGCTGGCGCTTCAGCGCGCCGTTACACGGATCAAAGTGTCCACCGGAAAAGGACAACAATAATAGCTGTACGGTCAAGCCTGGGGCTTGGCCGTTTTTTTTCAATATAAGGATAAATAAAGGAATCGCGGTGCCATTTCTGCTTGAAAAAGTAAATAAAATGCTAACCTTCATCCTCACATGGCCTGAAAAGTTTAAAAGTTTGTAAAAGTACTGGATTCTTTTCCCCTGCACAAGTATGATATAAGAGTCGATTTCCGAGTAACTTAATACACGGGGGGCTAACATGGATCAAAGGTTCTATGATGAGTTGTCAAGCTCAATCGGCACCAGCGGTTTGGTTTCAATGATCGTTTCTTTATTTTGTGTTGCAATATCTTGGTGGGCACTTCAGAACCTTAAGCTCGATCTGATCATAAGATATCCCAAGAGCCCTCAGGGAAGACTGCTGCATCTATTGCTGGCGATCGTACTGGGCCACTTCGTGGCCGGGTTTCTGCTGGATTATCTGGGCTGGAGCGGGCAGATCCGCAACATGTTTTAAGAAAGGCCGCTTTGGTTATATCAGTCTTAGGCCCTAGGCGGTAAAAAACGTGTCGAATAATACGGTTTTATTATGTCAACACTGATGTTTAAGGAGCGTGCCCGCACCTCGGGCGCAGGTCAGGCAATGGTAGCAAATGAATTATACCCTGAGCATTAATATCAGAAATAATTTCAGAAATAATGGACGCGGAGGGAAACCGTAATGAGCAAATTTATCGTCCGCGGTGGCAACAGATTGACCGGGAGCGTGAAAGTTAGCGGCGCAAAAAATTCCGTACTACCGATCATAGCCGCCTCTCTATTGGCAGAAGAAGGAGTCAGCGTCATTGTGGACGCACCTCCGCTAGACGATGTAATGACCATCAGCAAAGTGTTGGAATCTCTGGGTGCGGGTGTTACATACCAGAACGATGTGATTGAGGTTGATGCCAGAAGCATTACTTCCTATGAGGCACCATACGAATGGGTGCGTAAAATGCGGGCTTCTTTTTTGGTGATGGGCCCTCTTTTGTCCCGACTGGGTCATACGCGCATTTCTTTACCTGGCGGTTGCGCCATCGGAACAAGACCGATTGACCAGCATCTGAAAGGGTTTGAAGCGCTTGGCGCCGAAATTAGTCTGGGTCAGGGATACATTGAAGCGAAATCAAACGGACGGCTGCGCGGAGCCAAGGTATATTTGGATGTGGCCAGCGTAGGAGCGACCGAAAACATAATGATGGCGGCAGCACTCGCCGAAGGCATAACAGTAATTGAGAATGCGGCAAAAGAACCGGAAATTGTAGACTTAGCCAATTACCTGAACGGTATGGGCGGGATCGTGCGCGGCGCAGGGACTGGAGTAATCCGCATTGAAGGCGTGGAACGCCTGCATGGCGTGAAGCACCATGTCATTCCTGACCGGATTGAAGCAGGCACCTATATGGCGGCTGCGGCAATAACGGGCGGTGACGTCTATGTGGAAGGCGCGATTGCGGACCACCTCGGGCCGGTTATCGCCAAGATGGAGGAGATGGGTGTTACGATTATTCCGGATGAGAATGGTGTCCGCGTAATCAGCGACAAACCGCTCAAGGCTGTGGATTTGAAAACACTGCCTTATCCGGGCTTCCCGACCGACATGCAGTCCCAGATGATGGCATTATTGCTTCGTTCTGAAGGGACCAGCGTGGTAACAGAGACGGTATTTGAGAACCGCTTCATGCATGTGGATGAATTCCACAACATGAATGCGGAGATCAAGATTGAAGGCCGTTCCGCTATTGTAACCGGCAACGCTCAGCTGGTTGGCGCCAAAGTGTGCGCTACAGATCTGCGTGCGGGCGCTGCGCTGATTTTGGCGGGCCTTGTTGCCGAAGGTACGACAGAGGTCAGCGGGACCCATCATATTGACCGCGGATACGTAAATTTGGCTGAGAAGCTGTCGGGACTTGGTGCAGATATATGGCGGATTTCCATGGAAGAATCGGATACAGCTGCTACGGCAGTGAAGGAAGAGGTTCTCAAACCGGAAGCAGTCCGAAGCGAATCTTTCAAAAGCGAAGAAGTTAAGCCCCGCTTTCAGATTCAGCCAACCTGGGTATAACAACACAACATTAGGAAAGGTCTTGCCGCTGCTGCGGTAAGGCCTTTTTAGCTTGCTCTTTCTCTCAGAATAGCGTTCTAGCAGTTGCCCGAAATTCATATCTATAAGAATCAACGGTGACTGAGGGAAGGAGACATAGAGATGAAAGATTACTGCTGCCTGCTGCGGCGCAGAATGAAACAGCTGCGGCATAGCATGAATCGGCCGCGGGGCTTCGCGCCCGCGCGGCGCGCGAAGCCCCGGATCAGGCGGCTCGCCCCCGCCGCCTGGCTTGCAGCGCCCCTGCTGGCGGGGCTGCTGCTGCCGCTCGCCGTTGTCCCGCTGCGCGGGGGACAACCGGCGCCGCCGGCCGTGCCGCAGGCCACGGCCTCTCCGGCGCCGCCGGCACCGGCTGCGAAGGAAGCCCCGCAGCCGAAGGTCTCCGTCTATTTGTCGCATAGCGGACAAATTGAGACATTGCCGCTGGAGGACTACGTCAGCGGCGTGGTTGCGGCCGAGATGCCGGCCGATTTTGAGCTGGAAGCGCTCAAAGCGCAAGCCGTCGCGGCGCGCACCTTCATTGTGCGCCGCCTGCAGGCCGGCGACCACAGCGGCGTGCCCGTTCCGGGCGCAGATGTGACGGATACGGTAAGCCATCAGGCTTACGTCTCCAAGGCTGCGCTGGAACGGAAGTGGACGCGCGGCGGCAAAAGCGCCGGGCTGGCCAAGGTCCGCCGCGCGGTCCTGGAGACGCGCGGGGTGGTTATGACTTACCAGGGACAGCCGATCACGGCATCCTTCTTCGCCTCCAGCGGAGGCTATACCGAAAATTCGGAGGATTACTGGAATGCGGCTGTGCCTTACCTGCGAAGTGTGGCAAGTCCATGGGATCAGGACATTACGCCGAATCTGGCGGTGACATATACGTTCTCGAATGCCGAGCTGATACAGAAGCTGGGGATTGCAGACACGGCACTTCCGGCTTCCAGAGATCTTGCAGCTTCTGCACTTGCGAAGCCCGTTTCCTCGTCATCCGTCTCTGGGCTGCCTGCAGAAGTACTGTCCCGGACAGCCGGACACCGGGTGCAGAAAATATCCATCGGCGGTACGGTGTTCACCGGAAGGGAGGTGCGCGAGAAGCTGGGGCTGCGTTCCAGCCAGTTCACCTGGAAGCGGAAGGGGAACAAGGTTCTGATTACAACCTATGGAAACGGCCATGGGGTAGGCATGAGCCAGTGGGGGGCGAACGGCATGGCCAAGCAGGGGAGTACCGCTACGCAAATTCTCAAACACTATTACAGCGGCATCTCTTTTCAGCAAGTCTCAACTCTCCTGAAAAAATAACTTGCAAGATACGTATAAAAGCGAAGCGCCCGGTAACACTGGTTACTGAGGTGATAAACATATGAATGAACAAGACAAAAACAAGACAAACCATGATGAATCTCTCAAAAACAAGCAGGGAGATTCAGGCGCTAAGCCTTCTTCATGGAACAGAATGTTATCTAAACGCTGGGTATTCCCGGCAGTCTACACGGCGGCAGCGGCAATTATACTAACCTTGGTGTGGGTCTATCAGGACGCAGGCCAGAAGCCGCTGAAGCCGGACACCGCGGCCGTCGTTTCCCAGGAAGCCGCAGGTACAGGGACTGAAGCAGGAACAGCCAAAGATGACCCTGCAGCACTCGAAGTAGTTGCTTCGGCCGAGAGTATGGTCTGGCCGGTAGCCAGTCCGGCTGATGTGGAAGTAGTTAAGCCATTCTATGACGAGAACGGGACCGAAGAGAATCACGTGGCAGCCATGGTGCAGTATAATGACACCTTCGTGCCTAACGCAGGTATCGATATTGCCCGTGAAGACAATCAGCCTTTTGATGTCAAAGCTGCACTCAGTGGGGAAGTTACGCGGGTTGAAGATGTTCCGGTATTCGGCAAGGTTATCGAGATCACAAGCGCAGGCAATGTGAAGACGGTCTACCAAAGCCTCGGTGACACCAAGGTAAAACAGGGCGATGAAGTGAAGCAAGGCGACATGCTGGCAACCGCCGGCCGCAGTGAAATCGAGAAGAATCTTGGCAACCATGTGCACTTTGAAGTGTACGAGGATGGCAAGCCAGTTAACCCTTCCGATTTGCTGCCGCAGCGCTAAGCCGGAGAATTGAGCAGGAGGCTGCAGAGCCTCCTGTTTTTTTGCTCAATTGCATCGCCCGTAAGAGCATTTTAGGTTGTCCAGGAAATAAAATGAGCCTTCAGAAGCTTGTCACGTCCTGAAAGCGCGAATATATAGGCCCGCCCCTCATATAATGTACCAAACTATCCACAGTTGGGAGGCGGGAGCGTGCACGATTACATCAAGGAACGGACGATTAAAATCGGACGCTGCATCGTGGAAACCAGGCATACGGTCCGGACCATAGCCAAGGAATTTGGCGTTTCGAAGAGCACGGTGCATAAAGATTTAACAGAGCGGTTGCCCGAGATCAACCCTGATCTGGCCGATCAGGTGAAGCACATTCTCGAATATCACAAATCGATTCGCCATCTTCGGGGGGGAGAAGCCACAAAAATTAAATATAAAAAAACAACAGGAAAAAAGCGTGAGGTCGCCGTGGCCTCAAAGCCATAAGATTTTCGGAATTTAAGGAATAATTCGGTTTTATTTCATTGTATCCATCCCCTAAAGTATGGTATTTTTAAATTTGGGACTAACTAACTATTTTACTCATTTAAGAGGTAACGGCTGCTCTGTTATAGAAGCACGGTATCCGTTCCAGTGAGAAATAGAAGGTTTAAGGTATATGTAAAACTTATACTTTCTTTTATTTTAAAATAACACTTTGGGGGCTCTTTCATTATGCTTAGCAAGGATATCGGAATCGATCTCGGCACGGCCAATGTGCTCATACATGTCAAGGGAAGGGGAGTCGTTCTGGATGAACCCTCCGTGGTCACGCTCGAAAGTGATACGAAGAAAGTCCTTGCTGTAGGCGAACAGGCGCGTCGAATGGTAGGCCGTACACCGGGAAATATTACGACGATCCGTCCACTTAGGGATGGTGTCATTGCAGATTTTGCGATTACGGAAATGATGCTGAAATATTTTATTGACCGCGTAGGCGGCCGTTCCTGGTACGCAAGGCCCCGTATTTTGATCTGCGCCCCCACAAACATTACATCAGTTGAGCAGAAATCAATCCGGGAAGCAGCCGAACGCAGCGGGGCCAAGGAAGTTTTTATGGAAGAAGAGCCCAAAGCTGCAGCGATAGGCGCGGGCATGGACATTTATCAGCCAAGTGGAAATATGGTCGTCGATATTGGCGGCGGAACGACGGACGTAGCCGTGCTGTCTATGGGCGACGTCGTTACCGCCTCCTCGATCAAAATTGCGGGAGACAAGTTCGACGAGGCCATTTTAAGATATATAAAACAGAAGTACAAGCTATTGATTGGCGAGCGTACGGCAGAGGATATTAAGATGAACATCGGATCGGTCCGTCCGGACGGCATGAAGTCCGAAATGGACATCCGCGGCCGCGATATGGTAAGCGGGCTTCCCCAGACGCTGACAATTTCTTCGGGCGAGGTAAAAGAAGCGTTGTGGGACCCGGTTTCCTCCATCGTGGCTGCGGCCAAATCGGTGCTGGAACGCACACCGCCGGAGTTATCGGCGGATATTATCGACCGGGGTGTCGTATTGACCGGCGGAGGCGCACTGCTTAACGGACTGGACGAGCTGCTCTCCGAGGAGCTGCATGTTCCGGTCTGGGTGGCCGAGGATCCGATGCATTGTGTGGTTAAAGGAACCGGAATGATGCTTGATCATTTGGATAAGAACGTTAAGAAAAAATTCTAGGCTGCCGATAATATAAATGAACAGCTCAATCAGGAAGGGGATTAACCCTCATGCTTAGAGGATTATATACGGCGGCTGCCGGAATGGTAACACAGCAGCGCAGACATGATACAGCAACGCAGAATATTGCCAATCTGAATACAACGGGATACAAGCAGGTGGACAGTGTCAGCCATGCTTTTCCCGAGGTGCTCATTTCTGCAATGAGCGGCGGCACGGTAAAGCCTGTCGGCCGAATGAATACAGGGGTATTTGCCGAACAGTCCGTTTCCCAATATCTGCAGGGAGACCTCATTGAAAGCGGCAAGCCGGCGGATTTTGCATTGTCGACTGATCTGCAGGTAGCAGACCCGGCGACGGGTACTAATATTAATTTTGACGGCTCAGGCAAGTATATTACTCCTGACGGCGAAGTAATCTATCGTCCGCAGGCTTTTTTTACGGTTCAGGATAATGACGGTAATCAATTGTATACCCGCAACGGCAGCTTCACAGTAAACGCGGCGGGAGAAGTGCTCAGCGCAGGCGGATTCAAGGTGCTTGACAGCAACGGCAACCCGCTTATCTTGACAGGTCCGCAGGACAATCTTAAAGTAGACGGACAGGGTAACCTGTTGAATCCTGCAACAGGACTTCCTTCAGGAACCCGATTAGGCATCAGTGTGGTTACAAGACCCCAGGAACTGGTTCGTGACGGTAACGGTGTCTTCCACGCCGACGATGTGGAGAACGCGGATATCCGTTTCGCCAATGGGACGGACAATCTGCAGGTGCGGCAGGGATATCTGGAAAATTCCAATGTTGATGCAACCAAGGTGACGGTCGATATGAATGCGGCTTACCGGGCGTATGAAGCGAATCAGAAGGTTATCCAGTTTTATGACAGCAGCTTGCAGAAGGCTGTAAACGAAGTCGGCAGAATCTAGGACAGGAGGAGTAACGTATGAACAACTCAACGATAGGCGCAGCCGTCTCTATGTCCAGTCTCCAGCAGCGGCTGGATATTATAGCCGACAATGTCGCCAATATGTATACCGATGGCTACAAGAGCAAGGAAGGCTCCTTTGAGGATGTGCTGACCCGTGTCCAGCAGCAGTCCAAGGATTATGATCAGCCGGGCCGCAGCACACCGCTCGGTTTTAATATCGGCTTTGGGGTCCGTGTACCCACGGTGACAACCAACTGGGAGGAGGGCCCTCTTAAGGAGACGGGAAATCCGACGGATTTGGCCATTCAAGGTAACGGGTTGTTTGGCGTTCAGGTGAACGGAGCTACTGCTTATACTCGCAAAGGGGACTTTCACTTTGTTCCGGACAGTGCGAATCCGGATAGAATGATGCTGGTAGACAACACAGGGAATCCTGTGCTGAACACGCAAGGCAAACCTTTGACCGTTCTCACAGACGTAAGTGCCGCCATTGATGAGAGCGGACAGGTATGGACGAAGACGGCTGAGAATGCGCCTGCGCGGCGAGGGGAAGCAATTATGATCGTGGAGCCCTTCAGCAAAAGTGCGCTGCAGGCAGTGGACGGGAATTTCTATGTGCTTGCTGATGGAGTCACAGCTCAGCAGGCTTTCAAGGGAGCAGGGGAGCCTTCCACTATAGGCGTCCGGGCCGGATACCTGGAACAGTCGAATGTGGATCTAAGCAAGGAAATCACTGAAATGATGCAAATTCAACGCACTTATCAGCTTGCCGCCCGGGCGCTCACCTCAAGTGACCAGATGCTCGGCCTGGCTAATAACATGCGCGGGTAGGTGAAGGAATGGCTCGTCAGAACAACAGTAAGCCGGAAGCAACACATGAAGCGGAACAGCATCAGCCCGTACGGCGGCGCGGAATTTCCAAATGGACGATCGTTCAGTGGTTTCTGATTCCTGTGCTGCTGGTGGCAGCACTGTGCGGTGGCATGGTTGCCGGGTATGTCGTTCTGGGCAAAAAGGAATTCAGCGATGTGCTTCAGTGGAGTACATGGAAGCATGTGTATGATTTGGTGTTTGCGCCATAACTGTTCATATTAGAACTCCCTTGTTGTATAAGGGAGTTTTCTTTTTTATACTGGAAAATGTATAATGATGGAGGCCCCTGAGAGCAAAAAGGGCCCTCTCCGCCATGTTGCCTTATGCGGTGGAGAAAGCCCCTTATCTCAACCTCCACTGCTGCAGGTGGTGAAGGATATTATAGTTTTTGCCGAAGCTGTCCATATTTATGCAGGCTGGCCGGAAATAAAACTAAAACGCTGCAGTGGCAGACAAGTTACCAGGGTGCGGTTTATATGCGAAGGGAGCTTTGTATCCATGTTGAATATCAATGAAATCCAAGAAATAATCCCCCATCGGCCTCCATTTCTGCTGGTGGACAAAATTACCGAAATAGAAATGGGCAAGCGGGCCGTCGGCATCAAGAATGTAACAGTGAATGAACCGTTTTTTGCCGGCCATTTTCCGGGATATCCGGTAATGCCGGGTGTTCTGATCACCGAAGCACTGGCTCAGGTTGGCGCTGCTGCCATACTTGGAGTTGAAGCCAACAAGGGGAAGATCGGTTTTTTGGCAGGCTTAGACGGCTTCCGTTTCCGTGGTCAGGTGGTTCCGGGAGACACGCTTGTGCTTGAAGTGGAAATTACCCGCCTAAAGGGCAGCATTGGCAAAGGGCAGGCCACCGCGAAGGTTGAAGGCAAAGTGGTCGCTTCCGGGGAAATTATGTTCGCACTGAGCTAGAACCTGTTATAAAATCATATATTATAGATGGAGAAGGAGAGATTTGATATGACTCAATTAAGCCCCAAAGCCGCAGAAACACTGTCACGCTGGCTGCAGGACCCATCGGTTGACGAGAACACGAAGGCAGAACTGAATCTGCTTGCGAATGAGCCGCAGGAGCTGGAAGAACGTTTTTACAGAGATCTGGAGTTCGGCACAGGCGGCTTGCGCGGGGTTATCGGAGCAGGCAGCAACCGGATTAACCGGTATACGGTTGGCAGAGCGACCCAGGGTTTCGCGAATTATATCCTTGAACAGCATTCCGGTGAAGGCAGACCTTCTGTCGTCATTGCGCATGACTCCCGCCGTTTTTCGCCGGAGTTCACCCTTGAGGCTGCGCTGGTATTGGCCGGAAACGGAATTGAGGCCCATCTGTTCCCGTCCCTGCGCTCCACGCCGCAGCTGTCCTTTACGGTCCGTCATCTGAAGGCTACCGGGGGTGTAGTGATTACTGCAAGCCATAACCCTCCGGAGTACAATGGCTACAAGGTGTACAATGCTGAAGGCGGTCAGCTTGTTCCGCATGAGGCTGAAAAAGTCATCTCCTACATCTTGGAGGTGGATTCCTTTAATGGAGTAAAACGCATGTCCCAGGAAGAGGCTGAAGCTGGAGGGCTCCTGCATTGGCTGGGCGAGCAGGAAGATGAAGCCTTCACCGATACAGTAGCGGCTGTCAGCGTTGCCCGTGACGAAATCACATCCACGCTGGGACGTGATTTCAAAATTGTCTATACACCGCTTCACGGGACAGGCAATCTCCCCGTCCGCAGCGTTCTGAACAAAATCGGCTTTACTCAGGTACATGTAGTACCGGAGCAAGAGTTGCCCGATTCAGAATTCTCTACCGTAAAATCGCCAAATCCTGAAGAGCGGGAAGCCTTCACCCTGGCAATCAAGCTGGGAGAGGAGCTGGGTGCTGATCTGCTGATCGGTACAGACCCGGATGCAGACCGCATGGGTGCTGTAGTGCGCGACAATGAAGGCAAGTTCGTTGTTCTCTCCGGGAATCAGTCCGGAGCACTGATGATCCATTACTACTTGAGCCGCCTGCAGGAGCAGGGCAAGCTGCCAAGCAATGGTGCTGTCGTAAAAACCATTGTAACCAGTGAGATGGGAGCAGCTGTAGCCGAGCATTATGGTGCTACCGTATTCAACACGCTTACAGGGTTCAAATATATCGGTGAAAAAATGACCCAGTTCCAGCAGTCCGGTGAATACACCTACCTGTTCGGTTATGAAGAGAGCTATGGCTACCTTGCCGGGAATTATGCCCGTGACAAGGATGCCGTGCTGGCTTCTATGCTGATTGCTGAAGCTGGAGCCTATTACAAAGCCCAAGGGAAAACGCTGTACGATGTGCTTCAGGAGCTGTATAAGCAGTTCGGCTATTTCCTGGAAAGTCTGGAATCACGCACATTGAAGGGCAAGGACGGTGTGGCGCAGATTCAGGGGATTATGAATGACTGGCGCAGCAATCCTCCGCAGGAGATTGCCGGTGCAGCAGTAACTGAGGTTCTGGATTATTCGCTGGGGTTGAACGGACTTCCTAAGGAAAATGTGCTGAAATATTTGCTGTCTGACGGTTCCTGGTTCTGCTTGCGCCCGTCGGGTACTGAGCCGAAGATCAAAGTGTACTTTGCTGTGCGCGGAGAATCGCTGCAGAATGCCAAAGACAAGGTTGCCACGCTCACGCAGCAGGTTATGTCACGCGTTGACGGGAAATAAATAATAGAAGATACAGGATTCAAGCGAAACGGATACTGCTCCTCTATGGACGCGCATCCGTTTCTGCTTGAAATTAGCCTTGAGAAGGCTTTAAGTGAAAGAGGAGGTACTTTGGAGTGCAGCAGAAATGGCAACGTTGGAACATCGCTTCACGGAAGTGGTTATGGATAGTTGTGGTGATTGGTGTGCTTGCCGCATTACCTGTCGTCTATGACCGTCTGCAGACGGAGAAATCTTCCAAAACGGTTGAATTTGTTTTTGATTACCGTGACCTGGTGGAAGCGGCCAGCTACCGGGCGAACCCGCAGGATTATATTTCGGAGCAGCTTGACCTCTTAAAATCTGCCGGCGTAGGCAGCATGGCTATTTATGAAAACACGCTGGAGGATTACCGCAAGGCCCGCCGGCTGATGATATGGGGAGCGGCAGATATTGCCAACCTGACGGATACCGTGATTCCGGAGAATGAGAACTATACATATGTCCTCTTTACCAGTCCGGAGAATAGTGAAGCCCTCGCGCCGATTATCCGTGATACTTTCAGCAGCCTGGATATAGCGACCGAAAACTGGAGTTTCCGCGGGCAGCAAGGGCTTATTGTCAAAACTCCGCTGGAGGATGCCACGCTGAAGCCGATGCAGCCGGACCCGTTCACCCTGGAAATGCTGCATAGCAAAGGGTTTAACATTGTACCCCGTCTTGTAGATTCCCTGCCTTACAATGAGGCTGCTGTTACCAAGCTGCTTGACCGCTATCAGGAGCTAGGAGTCAAACGTCTGCTTTTTGAAGGCGAGTCTGTTAAAGGATTTAATGATGATGCTGATTTGAACAGCATTACAGCTTTTGCCGGTCTTCTTAAGAAACGCGGAATGGGGATCGCCGCCATTGAGAATATCAAAGCGCAGCAAAAAGGATTCAATAAATTAGCTTTTCTGCTGGATTACAATGTAACCCGGCTGTACTCGCTCAGTGAAGGTGATTCCGCCCTTCCTCCGGAAACGATAGCGGACCGCTTTGCACTGGCAACGAAAGACCGCAACATTCGCATGATCTATCTCAACACGATTCCGTCGCGGGACACTTCTAAGGCGCAGATTAAGGATACTCTGGAAAATCTGATCACCAGCCTTAGCGAGCCTGGGGGTGCGGTAGAGAAAATTGAGAGCAACGGCTTTACCTTGGGCCAAGCCACTGCATTTGACGTTGTGGACTCTTCTTTCCAGCGTTATTTTAAATTAATTGCAGTCATCGGTGCTGTAGCCATGGTGGCCCTTTTGGTTTCCTACTTTATTCCATGGCTTACGCTGCCTGCCTGGGTGCTTGGTCTGGTGGGAAGCGCCGGGCTGATGCTGATTAAGCCGCAGCTGTTCGAGCAGGCCCTGGCACTTGCAGTAGCCATCAGCGCACCGACAGTGGCAATGATACTGGCGGTACGCAAAATAAATGAGAAGGGTCCTCCGCTCCGGGCGAATTCCTTGACCTATGCGGTTATGACTCCGCAGCGCCGCCTGGCTCACAGTCTCGTCCTTTACGTCAAAACAGCCTTGATTTCGCTGAGTGCGGTGCCGTTTGTGATTGCACTCCTGAACAATATCACCTACAGTCTGGTCCTTAACCAGTTCCGCGGTGTCAGTCTGCTGCATTTGGCGCCTATTGCACTGATTGCTGTATATGTACTGCTCTATCGTGGTGAGTTTGTCCTTAGTAAAACAGGCAAGCTTCTGCGGACACCTATTACGTTGGCTTGGGTCATTGCAGCCGGTGTTTTGGGGATTATAGGGATGTATTATTTGAGCCGGACCGGCAACAGCGGCAGTGTGAGCGCACCGGAAAAAATTCTCCGCACCTTTTTGGAAAATACAGCGGGGGTCCGGCCGCGCAACAAAGAATTCCTGCTGGCTCATCCGTTATTTATACTGGGTGCCTTTATGGCCTATAAATACCGGAATGCCGCATTTATCTTGATTATCGCCGTGATCGGGCAGCTTTCAATGGTAGATACTTTTGCCCATATTCACTCTCCGGTTCTAATCTCGCTGGTCCGTGGTCTGCTAGGGCTGGGACTTGGTCTGATTATCGGGCTGATTGCGGTAGGAGTATGGCAGCTTGCAGAGGGGTGTTGGAGACGATGGTCGCCGCTTCTCAAAAAATAATTATCTCCGGCTATTACGGTTTCCGGAACAGCGGAGATGAGGCGGTGCTGCAGTCCATTCTAAATGCGCTGCAGAAGCACTCGCTGGCAACGGGAACAGTCATTGAGCCTGTTGTGCTGTCCATAGATCCGGAATGGACGACAGCGACCTATGGAGTGAAGGCTGTACACCGTATGAAACTTAGCGAAGTACGCAGCGCAATCTCAGAAAGCGCCGGTTTGATCAGCGGGGGAGGCAGCCTGCTCCAGGATGTGACTGGAAGCAAATCCATCCCATATTACCTGGGCATCATCAAGCTAGCTCAATGGATGGGCAAGCCGACTTTTATCTATGCTCAAGGTATTGGTCCGGTTAACCGCAAGCTTTTCCACCCCTTGATCAAAGCGGTTTTCCGCAAATGCAGATATATCTCTGTAAGAGATGAGCAGTCGCGCGACCTGCTGCAATCCATGGGGCTGGGTGGGAACAAGATTGATGTCGTTCCCGACCCGGTGATGGGATTAAGTCTTCCCGAGGACGGCCGGGGAAGCAGCGCGGAAGCAGGAGGCGAATCACCTCCTCAGAAAACTCCGTTATCCCGGCCTGATCTCCCGACCGTAGGGGTTTCTGTTCGCTTTTGGGAGCAATCCCGAAGTGAACTGGATGCTGTCGCAGATGGTTTGCTGAATGCAAGCGCCCGGACTCCGTTTCATCTGCGTTTTCTGCCGTTTCATCATCCTTCTGACCATGAAGCTTCACGTTATATCATGCAGAAGCTGGAGAAGGGGATTTCGCAGAACGGTGGAGTAATCAGCCTGTGTGAGGACGCTGAGCATCCGCAGCAGATGCTGCGGGAGGTAGGGACATGTGATGTCTTAATCGGAATGCGGCTTCACAGTCTGATTTATGCCGCAGGAAGACGGGTGCCGCTCATCGGTATCTCCTATGATCCTAAGATTGACCATTTTCTGGAGCGGGTGGGCTGCCGGCCTATCGGGGCTACGTCCTCTCTGGACAGCGGCAGGCTTGCTGCCGAAGTGCTTCAGCTTTTGGAGTCGGGAGAGGAATGGAAACGTGAGCGCGAGCCGTTGATTGCTTCTTTGGTCCAGGAGGCCGAAGCGCCAGCCCGGCAAATTATCGAATATTTCCGCCGTAAAGGGTGATAGATATATGAAAGCAGAAAGTGTGATCCCCACGGTGCCGATTTTTGGCATCCGGGTATCCAAAGTCGATATGAAAGCCACGGTATCCTACTTGACCGAGGCCGTACAAAGGCGTGAACCGCATCAGGTCATTACAGCCAATCCGATCATGGTGATGACCGCCCTGGACAATCCGGCTTATATGGAGATCATGAAATCAGCCGAACTGGTGGTTCCTGACGGAACAGGGGTTGTATGGGCTGCTGAATATTGCCAACAGCCTGTTGCTGAACGTGTTGCGGGTTTTGATTTGTTACATGAATTGCTTCGCCAGGGCGAAAGCTATAAATGGAGGGTATATTTGCTGGGGTCTACGCCTGAGGTGATTCGCGAGACCGCCTCCCGGTTACAATCTCAGTATGCCGGTATCATTATAGCGGGATATCATGACGGTTTTTTCGGGCCGGAAGCGGACGAGGAGATTGTGAATGAAATTATCGAAGCTCAGCCCGACCTGCTCTTTGTTGCCAGAGGAGCAGATAGTCAGGAGCCTTGGATCGCCAAATACAAATCCCGGCTGAACATTCCGGTAATGATGGGTGTCGGCGGGAGCTTCGATGTGATCTCCGGCAAGAGCCGCAGGGCGCCAAAAGCCTTCCAGAAACTCCGTGCAGAATGGTTATACCGTCTTCTTAAGGAGCCTACCCGTTACAAAAGAATGCTTGCACTGCCGAAATTCGCAGTAAAAGTGCTGCGTGAGAAAGATAAAGTGACAAAAGTATAGCAAAACGACGTTATTTACCGTAAAAATCCGTGCAACAGCCTAAAAACGGAATTGGAATTTGTTTTACGTTCAGCGTATAATTCAATGCGGTAGAGAAATGGGGGTCGACTGATCAAATGTTAATCATATACATCGCCGGATTCGTTGTGTGCATGGGACTTGCACTGCTGTTGACACCGCTCGTGAAGAAGTTCGCGATTAAGATTGGTGCCACAGATGTGCCAAATGCCCGTAAAGTGCATACTAAGATTATGCCCCGCCTCGGCGGACTAGGTATTTTTCTGGCGTTTGTGTTAGGCCTGCTTGCCGTATTGCCGATTATTCCTTATGATTTTACTCCGCGGGAGGCAAGTTTCATCAAAGCGCTGCTTTCGGGCGGCGGACTGATCGTTCTTATCGGCGCACTGGATGACCGGTTTGAGCTTTCAGCGAAGGTGAAGCTGCTGGGCCAGATTGCCGCAGCGTGCATCGTTGTTTTCGGATTCGGGATTACCGTTGATTTTGTAAACATTCCATTTAATAATACGTATTCCTCATTAGAAAGCTGGATTGCTATTCCGCTGACGATCTTCTGGATTGTCGGGGTTACGAACGCCGTTAACCTGATTGACGGGTTGGACGGGCTTGCTGCCGGAGTATCCGGTATTGCGATTGCTACAATTGCTGTCATGGCATTTTTGATGGGTAATACCATGGTTGCCTTGCTTTGCCTGCTTCTGCTTGGCAGTATCCTGGGTTTCCTGTTCTTTAACTTCCATCCCGCCAAAATTTTCATGGGTGATACAGGTTCGCTGTTCTTAGGCTTTTGCCTTGCGCTACTTGCCTTGCTGGGCTTTAAGCAGATTGCGGTCGTCTCCTTTATCACACCACTCTTAATTATCGGAGTTCCGCTGTCTGATACGTTTTTTGCCATCGTCCGCCGGAAGCTGCAGAAGAAACCAATCTTTGCTCCGGACAAAGGTCATCTTCATCACTGCCTGCGCGAGCTTGGCTTTAGCCACCGCCAGACGGTATTGATTATATACGGTATTGCCGGTTTCTTTGGAATCTTGGCTGTAATTCAGACGTCTGCGTCTCTCTATGAAGCCAACTGGGTGACCTTCGTCGTCATTTGCGTCATGCTCTTCTTCCTGCAGATCGGCGCAGAGATCACCGGTGTCATCAGCAAGACCAAACGTCCGTTGATTGACTTCCTGCTAAGAATGCGGGTGAAGGCTAATCCGGAACGCGGCTCCAAATCATAACAAATGCCTCAATTTGCGTCATGCTATTATCTTCCTTATCTGACAAAGCTCACTCTACAAAAGGGTGAGCTTTTTTGTGATATTCCTAAAAAATCCTGCCGCATTGACCGATAAAGAACAAAGTGAGGAATAACGAGAACATAACTCAAAGGAGAGATATACACATGTTACGCTTTAAGAGACCATTCGTTTGGCTGCTGCTGGCGGCTCTAATCGTTTCCATGTTCCCAGGCAAATACACGCCGCAAGCTGCGGCAGCAACAGCGACTACGACCTATTTCAGTCCGGATGATCTCACGCTGCGGAATACGGCGTCACTCAAAATGGATGTCGCAAATTCTATTACTAGAAGCACAGTATATAAGACAAGTGCCCCCAACTTTTCCATTTCAGGTACTTACGCACAGGTAACAGCCTCCACAATGAAGGTTACTGTTCAACAGATGACGCAGAGTGGGGACAAATGGGTGACAGATGACACACATTCCACTACTGGTGCAGTAACTACCGACACTACTAACCCGGATAACCGGTTTGTTGCAAGCGGACTAACCCTGTTCACAGGATTTAATAAAATCACCTTCTCAGGGATGCAGGGGACATTGCAGCGCTCTGAATCGTTTTATGTTCTGTATGATAAGGTTCCTTATGTCACTTCGCTGCAAGTGCTTGGAGGAGGTCCTGCTGCCATTAACTTAAATGAAGGTACAAAGGTTGTTGTACCGAATCAGCAGATTACGCTTCAGGGTAATGTGACGAATGCTACCAAAGTTAGCGTATCGCTCAACGGTGGCTCTCCAATGCAAACCTCTCTCCTTGAGGACGGCACCTTTTTTACGCCGGCATTAACCTTGAAGTCCGGTGAGAACACGCTGGACATCGTTGTGCAGAATGCAGCCGACTCTATATCAATCAAACGCTCGGTTTATTATTTTGACACCAACAAGCCTTTTACCGATTTGAGAATTGTCCACAATAATATAGCGTACAATATACTTGATAATGTCCCTACGCTTACTGCTACAGACACCAATGCTACTATTATAGGACAAGTGCTTTTACCGTATAATGCGAGTACCAAGTCCTTTAATGATGACCATGAAGTGAAGATTAACGATACTGTGGTTTCAGTGGATGTGCTTCAGTCTTATAATGTTGCAGCCGATGGTACTGTCTCTGTGGTTCCGGGTACTACACCACAGAATGAGACTGTAATTCCGGCTCCGGATGGCGTAACCCCTCAATACCGCCTGATTGCCTTCAAGACAACGGCACCATTCACACTCACAGCGGGATCGTCCAGCGTAACCGTCGGAATTAAATACGGAACGTACAGTACGTCTGTAAAAGAAAACTACAAATATTTATCAGGTGAGAATGTTATTACCGAGATGTACTATTTGTCTGGATATAATGGTGAAGCAATTGCCAGTACAGGACTATCCAAGCTGGCATTGAACGGTGCTCAGGTTGAGAAATCAGATTTCTACATTCTGGTTAAGTCGAGTGCTATACCTGATGCTGCTAAGACTTTATTGGCTTCCTATCTGCCTTTGGGCGCTTCGCTTAAACTGGAGAAACAGACTAATGTATCAGGGTTGGCGGGGAATGAGGTCGTATATAAGGTAGTTGGATTCTCGAATGGACAACAGAAAGTGAAATTTCAATATTCAGGTTCACAATCCTTTTATAATGCAGACATTGCCTATGTCTCCAAGAACTACATTTACGTTGCCAACTTAAATGATGGTCAGACTTATACGTTTAGCTCGGCTAATAGTTCTAATATATTGAAAGTCTCAGGTGAATATATCGGATTTGAGAACATCAGCAATGCACAATTTTTTGTCAACGGTATTTCAAACGATAAGCTGAAATCGACAGAGGTTAGTAATCTTGATTTTAATCCGATGAATAAATCGACTTTCTCCTTTGATTTAACCATATCAGCTTCCGGGCCCCTGGTTTACGGAGAAAACAAACTTGTATTCACAGGAACCTCCATGGACAATGTAGGCAACAAAAGAGAAATACGAAAAGAACTGAAATTCTATATTGTAGATACCAATGTCTCCAACCTGTCACAATTCCATCCCAAGCTGTCCAAAGGCAGAGCTGCGCTCTCGCACACAGACATTAAGGCTTACACCGACAAAGAGCTTAATGATATCCTTGGATTAACTGCAGAATTCACGTTCAAGGACGACAAGTTTGTTACAAGCCAGACCAGCTATGACTTGGTTCTTAGAGGCGGAGCTGCAAACAAGCTTAATCTATACCAGGGATCAGATCTGTTTCTTTCATTAGACAACACAGTCCTGGGTGATACTTCAATTCAAAAGGGACCAGAAAATTTTGTGTACAAAGGGAAGACCTATTACTATGATTTTGTAGGTGGCAGCAAAGACTTTATCCTGCGGATTTTGGATATTCCGGCTGAAACTGCAGGCAGTATTGTTTATAATCTGGAGCTGATCAATGAAACTGGTGCACGCACGAATCAGCGCATGGAAGTAGTACGTGAAGTTTCTCCATACCGGATCTTATCTCCAGTTGCCACTGTAGGGAAACAAATCGTTGTGAATAAGAATTTTGTCCGTTTTGATATTGAGGCTGAAGGTGCCACTAAAGTAGTAATCGACAAATTCGATGCTGTGAAACGCACCGACTTGCCGAACCGGTTCACGCTGGACTATGTAGGATTAAAACCGGATAAAGCGACTTCAATCAAAATTAAAATTGTGCGTGCTAATTCAACCTTAAATGATACTGTTTCTGTTTATTATGCAAGTGCTGTTCAGATAGACACGCAATTTATGGCTGAGAAAGTTGCTGCTAAATATAGTGTGTTTAACAAAGGGCTTGAGCTCACGTTCCCGAAAGGAACATTGATGAAGGGCTTTACTACCTCTGGTGCAGCGAAGTACTATCCTGACACCAAGCTGCTGTTCGGTATTGCCGATCCTGTTGATGGGGTCGTTGAACGTAAAAATGATTATGGCAATACAATTAATGTGGATGCTGATGCCCGTACACCTGGCGGCCTCGGTACACTGTTGATTCCTTCTGACTTAGTATTGCGGTTTAACTCAACAGTAGAAACCAATAATTTCTCCCGCGTTTCGGATATTTATTGGCTTAGCGGCGGACTTGGTGAAAAAGGAACCCAAGGCAATGCCCTTTATAAACCAGCCACTAATGGTATTGCTCCATACTCAATAGAAGGAAACTTTACGCAAATTGAAGCCGAACGAAAAATTGTTCCTTCTCAGCGGGGAAAACTCACATTAACCTTTAATTCAAGCATTGTGGATGAAGTGGGGTCGACAATCACTGTGTTCCGTTATACCGATTCGGGACAGTGGGAGAACATCGGCGGTGAGGTGGATACGAAGAAACATACGATCACAGTACCTTTTGATCAGTTTGGGTATTATACAGTAATGAAGCTGCGTCGTGGATACACGGATATCACTAACCACCCATGGGCAAGAAACATTCTTAACGGCCTGTACTCCAAAGGTATTATGGAAAATCTGAGATTTGACCAATTTGGAGCGGATGATACAACGACACGCGGTGAATTCGCCACTTTGCTGGTAAAAGGGCTGAATATTCCTCTGAACTATAATAATAATCAGCAGACTTTCTTTGATATCGTGCCTGAGGCGGTGTCTACGACTTGGGATTTCAAACATATCGAGACTGCGGCTAGAGCAGGGATTGTCACCGGCTTAAGTGATGGGTTCTTCGGTCCGGACCAGCCGCTCACAAGAGAGCAGGGTGCTGTCATGATTGCCAGAGCCTTGAAGCTGAAAATGGCTACTAATGATGCCAAACTGCAGGCTACCCTCGCAAAATCATTTGTGGATACGGGAAGCATGGATTTCTATTCGAAACCAGCGATTGACGCGGTGTCCAAAGCCAAAATCATGGAAGGCAGCGCAGTAACCATTACAGGTCAAACCAAACCGGTATATAATTTTAATCCAAAGGGTAAAATGACTAGAGCGGAAGCCGGAAAGATTGCTGTAGCCCTATTGAAGAAGAGTACAAGCATCTTCCCAAAAACCTTTAATTAAGCTAATCAAAAGAACAACAGGTCCGCGAAAGCTGTACGCGGGCCTGTTGTTTGTAATTAATTTACAAAGTCTTCGACATAAACTTTGTAATCTGCACCATTTTACGTTACAATAACTTAGAAAATAATATTTTCTGAAAGGTGAAAGCCATCGATGAAACCGATTTTATCAAAAGCACAGCTGGATTACATGAAAGCAAAGAATTCGTTTGAGAATAGAGCAAAGGTAATGGAGAAGGAGATTGCTGCAAAACGGGCACTCCAGGAGATCACGCAGGAGGTTATGGAAGAGCTTGTACAGACTACCGGGTTCCATGATGCATACAATGATCTTGTAACTGCAGAGAATGCTTTAATTGAATGGTCGCATACCACGATCAAACATGAGAAGACTTACCGGGAGAACCGCGGTGCAATTGATGCCATGTATGAGAATGTCAATTCAAGTCCTGAGAAACGCCAGGAGCTAATTCAACTATCCATGAAGATACGTTAGACTTTAGATAAAGGCGCCGGAAACGGCGCCTTTTGTTTTGTCAGGAAGAACTATTAGCTAAGTTGGTTTAAAAATGGATGATTATGTTTATTTACTTAACAAATATTGCTTAATGACGTCTGGAAAGTCCGTATGCTATACTGGTTCCCGTAGCGACCCATCATTAACATAGTTAGTAGAACATACATATTGTCTCTTCTAATTGGGACAGGGCCAGCCGTAACAATATTCAAAAATTTTTTTTGAACAAAGCGCAACTTTCTAGAAACTCCTGCGTTTAAGATGTAGAGTCACTTGCAGAAGGCATTGTTATTCATCATGATACTGAATAACAACGCCCAAATGGAAAAATTAGCTTTACGTGACTTGAGGCACATTGTATAATACTTAGGTAGAATTAGGAATCTAGTATTACTATGCCTTGAAGCTGGTTACAAGTTTCTGTGATACCCGTCACAGACATTATTTATACTTAATATGCTCAACTCGGGAAAGGGGGTGCATCGGCTAATGAGTGACATGAGCTACCCAACTAAAGAAGAATCTCAGTTCATGAACGTCCAAGGAGGAGAAAAAAAGGTTATGAAGAAAATTTTATCCGTAGCATTATCTACAGCAATGGCATTCTCGATGTTTGCCTCTGTAGCGTTTGGTGAAACTGCAACAACTCCACAAGCAAAATTTGATGCTTTGGCAGCAAAAGGTATCCTTAACGGCTACCCAGACGGTCAAGCACATCTTGAAAAAGATCTGACTCGCGGTGAATTCGCTAAGATCGTTACTAAATTGTTCGGTCTTACTGAAGTAACCGGCAAATTGTCTTACAAAGACAAAGGTTACACCGCCAAGAACTGGGCAGTGCCTTACATCGAAGCTGTAACTGCAGCTGGTTATATGCAAGGTCAAGATACTGTTAAAGGTATCTTCAACTACAACGGTAAAGTAACAGTTCAAGAAGTAGCGGCTGTATTGTTCCGCGCTCTGAAGCTGGAACAACCTGCTACAACTGATAACTCCGCATCCGCATGGGCTAAAGGCTATGCTCAAGCAGTTATCAACGCTGGTCTGGTTGCTCAAACCACCAACTTCAAAGGTAATGCTACTCGCTCTTTGGTAGTTGAAACAGCTTATGCAGTTGATCAAAAGACTGTAGCTCCTACTCTGACTGTAACTTCTGCAGAAGCAGTAAGCCCAACCAAAGTAGTTGTAACATTCTCTGACAAAACTACTGCAAATGTTGATCTGACAACTGCTCTGGTAGCAGGCGTTGAAACTCCAGTAACTTTCAAACACCTGGAAAAAGAATACACTGTGAAAGTAACACTGCAAGCGCCTAAGGTTGTTAGTGTTACAGCTCCAAACTCCAAGCAAGTGGTTGTGAAGTTCAACCGTGCTATCGATCCAGATACTTTGGTTGAAACTAACACCCTGATCGAAGGTGTAGTGAAATTAACTGAAGTTAGCAAAACAGTTGATGTAGCTAAGGATGCTAAGGTTGTTATCAGCGATGACGCAACTCAAGCTACAATTACCCTGGATGGGAATACTTTCCTTAAAGGTAACTATACTGTAGTAATCAACGACACAATTAAAACAACTGCTGGTGAAGCGATTCCTGCTTACACTAATTTGTTGCCTGTAGCTGATGTCGTTGCACCAACAGTGGTTTCCGTATCTGCTGTTGCAAAAACAACTACAAATAAAGTATATGTTAAACTGAGCGAGCCAGTTAAAACAGCTGGATTGATTGCTTATGTTAACGGTGCGGCTGCAAGTGTATCCCGTGATACTTACCAACCATTGGATGAAGTGACACTGACTGCTGGTACACTGAACAGCGGAACATCGTATGACGTGTCCCTGACTAACCTTTCAGACTATGCTGGTAACCTGGCTACACCTAATCCAGTTAAAACAACAGTAACTGTAACTTCCGATGTGCAAGCACCTGTAGTTCAAAAAGTAACTGCAATCGGTGACAAGACTGTTGAAGTTGTATTCAACAAAGCAGTCGATTACAACTCTTTGGTAGGTAATGTTCGTCTGTTGGATGCAAATGGCGAAAGCAAAGGCGTATTCACAATTAACACTACCAGCGATACCAAAACTTTCAAACTGACTAGCCCACTTGGCTCGTTACCATCCACTGGTACATTCTCCGGTAGCATCGTATTCGGTGCAACTGTTCGTGATACCATTGGTAACAACCTGGGTACTGCGGTGACTCAGCCTATCACCTTTAACAAAGACACTGTAGCTCCAACGGTAACAAGTATCACTTACAAGAGCAACAGCGGTCTGGTTATCAAGTTCTCTGAAGAAGTTAACCATGTAGCTGGAGTGAGTGGTCTTACCTTGATTAAAGATTCCACAGGCGTAGGTACAGCAATAACTTCTACCCCATTAAGATCTAAAGATGGTAAATCTTTGACCTTTGCTACTCCGGGTGGTGTTGTAGGGGCACATACACTGCGTCTGCCAGAAGGTTTGGTAGTTGATGCAAGCTTTGCTAAAAATAAACTTGCTGCAACAACTGTAGCGGTAACAGGAAGCACTACTTCTTCCGATTCCGACAGACCTAAAGTAACAAGCATTGTATATGCTGGAGAAAACACAAACGACTTCATCATTAAGGTAACTGTAACTGACAATTCGGGCGTAAGCGTTGCTTCCCTGACTGATCGCAACAGCTACACAATGGACAGCAAAGCATTGCCAACGGGCGCATTCATTACACTTGAATCCGCTGCTGATAATGCTACAACAAGAGTTGCACTTATCAATATCCCTAAATCTTCGATCAGTGAAACTAAGGACTATAAGTTCTTGGCTAACGGTGTGGCTGATACTGCCGGCAACGGTGTTGAAGCACACAATGAAGTAGCGATCAAACTTTATGACAATGTAGCTCCTAAACTGTCCTCTGCTGCAGTATCGTCTACAGATTCTGCTGTACTGATCGTAACCTTCTCTGAAAATGTTAAGGATATTCAACCAGCAGATCTGCTATTCAGCATCAACAGCAAAGAAATCACTCCTTTGACCTTTGATAAGGTTGGTAACAGCACCGATAAATGGTATGTTACATTCAATAAGAAGGACATTGATGCTTCCGCATCTTCCGGTGCTCAAGATCTTAACGCTAACAATATCAACACTATTACAGTTAAAGTTAAAGACACTGCAGACATCACTGACATCGCGAATAACAAAATTACTACTGGTACTGAAGTATCCGGTAAATAATACTGTTCCTCGTGTATTACCGAAGCAAAGAATAGCCTCTTCGGAGGCTATTCTTTTTTTTAATCATTTTCCATCCCTGAAGGAGGAAAGCAATGAAACCAGCAATGAAAGTATCGATGGCGGTTGTCTTGTTGAGTGGAGCCGTATGGGCGGGATCACTGATGAATCTTACTGCTGAAGGCGCTAGTGTAGGCAATCAGCCGGGTACAGCCGATGATCCGGTTGTCACCAAGAGCTATGTAGATCAACAGATTCAGAAAGCATTAGGGGGCGGAACAGCTGCAACGAACCCTCCAGTAGCTACAGCCACCGCATCCCCGACACCAACGGCCACTGCATCATCAAGTCCGCAGACATCTGCCCCTGCTAACAGTAACGAAGCTGTGATTGTAGATGTCAAACCAGGACAGACTTTATTTGGAGCTGCCGGTGCTGAATTTATTGTGCGTGCAGGTAAAGCCGTGATTTTCTCGGAAGCGGCCAATGGTGTAGCTGATTTGACGGATGGTAAGGATCTGGCCAATGGACAAGCTGCTCCCATGAATCATCTGTTATCTTTTCCCCGCGATGGGCGGGGGATCAACGTACAAGATGGTCAGAAATTAGGACTTGTTGTAATGGTTCGTGGTGGATATACGCTAAAATAATCTTTTATCATATGATTCGACAAGTCCTCTTCTATAATAATGTTGCCTGCTTAAGCAAAAATCATACCTGAGCGGCACTCATTACCACTGTTAACAAAGATTGATACGACTGAATGCAGCAACGCCGGCACACAATACTCCTGTATTCTTAAAATCTTCAGGAGGTGCAATAGACATGGCACGTAATAATCGCACTGTGGTACCGGAAAGCCGGGCTATGCTGAAACAAATGCAGTATGAGATTGCTTCTGAGTTTGGTTTATACGGTGCTTCTTATGGCGGAGGAACTGATACTGAATTTGGTTCTGAGCTAGGGGTAATGGGCGGCTCGATGGGATATGGAACTCCGTATCTGGGACATCTCACTTCCCGGGATAATGGATCTGTTGGGGGAGAAATTACCAAGAGGCTTGTGAAGCAGGCCGAACAGTCTCTTTTTAAATAAGAATGGGTTGAATTGACACCATCCGGTAAATAAGATAATATGACTTTTGTGGAAAGCCATAAACCTTTTCCAATCGGAAAAGGTTCATTTTTTGAACTTATCTGACAATATCAACTATGATTATTGAGTCTGGGGAATGGATATATTCTAGTTGGAAGCGGATCTGCCGGTTCTATTATCACACAATTCATCTGATCTGGCAGCCGTTGAAGCATCCCCTTATACAGTGTCAGACTAACAATATGGGAGGTTGTTGTATTGTCTATTAAAGGACGTCATTTGTTTACTTCAGAGTCCGTAACAGAAGGGCATCCCGATAAAATCTGCGATCAGATATCCGATGCAGTCCTTGATGCATTTTTAGCTAATGATCCGAATGCCCGTGTAGCCTGTGAAGTAGCTGTTGCCACCGGTCTGGTGTTGGTTATTGGAGAAATAAGCACCAAGTCGGAGTATGTAGATATCCCGGCAATTGTACGCAATACCCTCAAGGAGATTGGTTACACCCGCGCAAAATATGGTTTTGACTATAATACCTGTGCAGTGCTGACCTCGCTGAATGAACAATCGGCCGATATCGCACAAGGTGTAAACGCTGCATTGGAAAATCGTGACCCTGCACAGGTTGCCGAGGAAACGGCGAATATTGGTGCGGGTGACCAAGGGCTGATGTTTGGTTTTGCGACAAATGAAACGCCTGAATTAATGCCGCTGCCTATTGCCTTGTCTCACCGTATTGCCCGCCGTCTCTCTGAGGTGCGCAAGGATGGAACGCTTAATTATTTGCGCCCGGACGGCAAAACCCAGGTCACTATTGAATATGATAATGAAAGACCGGTGCGCGTGGATACGATAGTTGTCTCTACCCAGCATGCCGAAGAAATCTCACTTGAACAAATTCAGGCAGACATTAAGGAATATGTAATTTTGCCGGTGGTACCTTCTGAGCTGCTTGACGAGAACACTAAATATTTCATTAACCCTACTGGCCGTTTCGTCATTGGCGGTCCGCAAGGAGACGCCGGTCTAACCGGGCGCAAAATAATTGTCGATACCTATGGCGGGTATGCCCGTCACGGAGGCGGAGCTTTTTCAGGGAAAGATCCAACTAAAGTCGACCGTTCCGCAGCTTATGCAGCGCGTTATGTGGCTAAGAATCTAGTGGCTGCCGGGCTTGCTGAGAAATGCGAGATTCAATTGGCGTATGCGATTGGTGTAGCTAACCCTGTCTCGATTAATGTAGATACATACGGAACAGGCAAAATCAGTGAAGAAAAGCTGGCTGAGCTGATCAGCAGCAATTTTGATCTTCGTCCAGCCGGTATTATCTCGATGCTGGATCTGCGCAAACCACTCTATAGACAAACCGCGGCTTATGGTCATTTTGGACGGACGGATGTTGATCTTCCTTGGGAGCGCGTGGATAAAGCTGAAATGCTGAGGGGTCAGGCTGGAGTATAAACTATTGTAGGTTTTTATATTAATTTCTTCCTTATTATATGCAGGCCCGCAGGACAGCGCTTCGATCTTTGGAGCCGCTGCTGCGGGTTTTTTTGCGTACCAAAGTTTACTGATTTCTATTTACCTTTTTTCGACTGGAGCGTTTTCTAAACTTTGGAAGCCTTTTAACCGAAATAAAAGAATATATGTAAAAACGAAAGTTTGGCTTGAGAGGAGTCTATCACCACATGAAAAGAAAAATTACCATATGGGCAGCACTCATTCTGGCAGGGGATTTGCTCTTGGGGACTGTCTCCCCATCACTTGGACTTGGGACACCGGCAGTCTATGCTGCGGGTGAATTTGGAATGTCGGCAACTTCGCCGGCGGCAGGAGAAAAAAATATCAGCCTAGGCTCCTCGATCAAATTGAGCTTTGACCGTGTGGTGAACCCGCAGAGCGGGGATATCACGATAACTCAGGCTGGGAACCCCTTTGTCACTGTCTCTGTTGGCACTTTGGGTCTAGTCGGCAGCTCTAATTACTATGAAATCAGATGGGGGGCTGACAAGCCGTTAGAGCCTAACAAGAGCTATACGGTATCAATCCCTAAGGGATTGTTCAAAGACGGATCAGGAGCTGAGTCATCCGCGGCTTCCTGGGAGTTTACTACTTCTCCGGAAACAAGCCAGGGAGTATCGATAACGGAGTTCTCGCCGGTGAACAACTCGCGGCCGGATTCTGCAGCTCTAAATCAGTTAAGCTTCAGGCTGGGAAAAAAATTGCAAAAAGGCGGAGGGTCCGCCAAACTTATCTCTTCAGCAGATAACACGCTTGTTCAGGAGTTCAAATTCAGGGACGGAGAACCTAATGTTAATGTGCAGACCGATGGGACTACCACTTCTGTAAGTATGACATTGGCCAGTAAGCTGAATCCAGGGAGTACATATTATGTATTGATTGATAACTATGCGTTAAAAGATGATGAGAATCGCACATTTTCCGGGGTTTCCAGCGGCAGCATGTGGAGCTTCACAGCTAAAAGCACTGGAGTAGGCGCCAACGTTTCTCCTGCCGGGGGTTCTACTGGAGTAAATCCTACTAGTGATCTTCAGCTAGGCTTTGACCGTCCGATGATGCCGAATGCGGGAGTGATCTCGCTGACACCGGCTAACAATCCGGGGGGGACAAGATATTTTAACGTCAATTCTACAGCGGTTACCGGAGGCGGCACGACGACAATTACAATCGATGCTGCCTCAGAAGCGAATCCCCTGCTGGAAAAAACTATGTATACCGTTACTGTGCCGCAGGGAGCCTTTCATGACCAGGATGGAAATTTGTTCCCGGCTTCAGGCCCGCTTACATGGAGTTATACAACGAGTGAAGTCAAGGGGTTTGGCATCGAGGCCCTCTCTCCGGCAGACCGCAGCGAATCGGTAAGTCTAAATCCGCCGATCAAAATTACCTTTAACCGGAATGTTGTTCTTAATAACGCGGTGGCCGGTCCGGTAATCTTGTATAAAGGCGATGGAACGAAGCTGGAATCCACCCTCTCAGTGGGTTCCTCAGCCAAAGAGTTTATCGTAACTCCCGCTGCAGCGTTTGATAATAATACGACGTACTACTTGGATATTGCGAATGGCGCTTTTGTGGATGCCAATAACAGCCAAGTGATCTACGGTGGACTAAGCGGCAAAAATGCCTGGAGTTTTCAGACCTATTCTCTGGACAAGACTGCTCCCGTGCTCAAGTCGGCCCTGGTGGATAATAACCGCACGATCCGTCTGATTTATGACGAGGCGCTGAAAACGGAGGCAGCGCTGCTGCCCTCCAGCTTTGCAGTTACCGTTAATGATGAGAAGCGCGCTATTGATAGTATTTCTACCCAGGGAGATAGTATCTATATCAAATTAAGTACTGGTGTTACTGTTGGCCAGATTATCAAAGTCAGCTATTCAGGCGGGCTGCGCCCCATTCAGGATTCGAGCGGGAATAATGCCAGTACCTTTTCACAGTATCAGGTAACGAACGGAGTCCAGTCCGCACTGACTACTATAAAAGACGGGACGCTTACCGGGAAAACCGTATTGCTGAATTTTAATGATACACTGCAAGCAGTCAATCCCAATGCCTACAGCCAGTTCAACGTCTATGCAGATGGTTATTCGCTTGGGACAAATGCAATATCGTCGAGTGGTGCAAAGTTGAATTTAAGTTTAGACAACGCTGCAACGAACGCGCAGGTTATCCGTGTATCTTATTCTGCGGGCTCTTATCCCGTAGCGGATACGAATGGGCAGAGTGTAGCAAATTTCAGTGATTTTTATATCCGCAACAGTGGTGATAATGTGCCACCAGTATTTCAGAGTGCGGCCGGTTCCGGCAACAAAATAGTACTGACGTATAACGAGGGACTATCCTCAGCCAGTCTTCCAATGAACAGCCAGTTTTCCGTTCTGGTGGGCAATAAACCTAACTATGTTACGGCAGTAGCTGCTGGGGGCAATCAAGTTACCTTGACGCTCCAGAGTGCGCTGGCGGTTAATCAGCCGACTACAGTTTCATATGTACCGGGGACTTCAGGGATCACCGATCTTAACGGTAACCGTGCTCCCTATCTGAATCAGCAGAACGTAAACATTTCGGGAACCACAGTTTCAGATATCAGTTCAGCAACAATAACGGGCGATGAACTGCTGGTGACATTCAACAAAACCATGCAAGCTTCTTCAGGGCTGAACGCCAATCAATTTGGAGTCAGATTTGACGGCAGCACGGTTGGTATACAATCCTACTACATCTCCGGTAGTACGCTTAAATTGATGTTATCCAGTGTCGTGAAGAGCGGTCAAACGGTTGATTTATCCTACATGTCTGGTTCAGGGACGATCTCGGATCAAAGCGGGAATCTCTTAACTTCCTTTACCTCGCTGTCGGTACAGAATATGACGGGGGTGGCAGGGAATTCCTCGACAGCTGGCCGTCCCTCATACCTGGGGACACTTGCTGCAAGTGAGTTCGGAAAAGAATATCCTTTGCTCAAAACGGATTCCTCCACAGCAGCAGATGATCGTTCCGTATACAGCCAATCTGTAAAAAGATATAACCTGACGGCGGAACGCCTGGCTGCCAGCTATGATTATATATACAAACAAGGTACTTCTGCATTAGCATTTGAGGTGCCTTCAACCGACCGGTCAGCTTATGTGAGTGTGCCGCTCAAACCGCTGCTGGATGCAGTCAACCGTGACAGTAAGGCTGCTTTCCTTTTGCGTTATGGCGACAATATGTACCGTCTCGCGCTGAATGACGTGAATATGAACAGTCTTGCCGCGACTTTAATTGCGGACAGCAATAATATTTCGCTTGTGCTGCGGCTGGAAAAAGTCCCTGCCGGAACCTTTACACCGTTTGAGCAGAAGCTTCAGTCACAGGGGCTTCAGACCATCACAGGACTCATGGATATCCGCTTGAGCGCTGCGGTGAGCAGCAATTATGCTAATACTACCGCGCTGAGCGTACCGGCAGAATACGCAATCCGTACGACAGCTACGCTGAATAATGATCAGACTTCGGCGGCCCGATTGGATCTTGCCTACTATGATGCCGTTTATCTCCCTACCAAACTGAGTTCGGCAGGCAGTTATACAGTGGTTACAGCCAGTACTGTAGGCAACCAGGTCGTGGGTACATTCCTTTCGACCCGGAGCTTTACAGATATGAATAGCCATTGGAGCAAATCCATTGTGTCCCAGCTTGCCGCCAAGAATATAATCGACAGCAGCTATGGCAGCACCTTCAAACCCGAACAGAAGATCACCCGCGCAGAATTTGCGGTCATGCTAAGCCGTGGGCTGGGGCTGCTTGGCAGCCGTGAGACGGCACAGCGGTTTAGAGATGTACAGCCTTCCACCCAAACCGGTGATTATATTGGTGCGGCTGCCAAAGCGGGGATTATTACCGGAAATACGGATGCAACATTCCGCCCCAATGATAATATCACCCGCGAGCAGCTGGCGATTATGATTATCCGGGCTATGGAGTACACCGGACATCCGATAACCTTAAATGGAACTTCTGCTACCGCATTGGCTGCATTTAAGGACCGCTCTAAGATTCAGAACCAAGCTGCTGAATTTGTGGCGAAGGCCGTGCAGCAAGGGATTATCTTGGGGATGACAACCACTGAATTCCAGCCACAGGGGAATGCCACACGTGCCCAAGCTGCGGTTATGCTGCAGCGGATGCTTACTATGGCCGGATATCTATAAAAAATCTTGCTGCACTGAGGCTCCGTGTATACGGGGCCTTTTTGCATGTTATGAACCGTTTCAGCCAGCTGTCAAATTGAACCCAGTCTAGCAATATTCGCAACTTTTCCTCTCAAAATCAGTCTATTAAAGGTATAGCAGGAAACTAGGAACGCGTTTCCAGCCTTTGAAAGACGTTTATATTTGAAAATAGAGATGGGAGAGTTACGTTGAAATGAATGAAGTTTTCATGGGGAAGAAAAACGAAGAGCAGTTACGGGGAATGAATAAGCTGCCGGCTAAAAAATGGATTGCTGCCTCATTAGCCGGTGTATTGTGGATCATGCCTGTCCTGGGCAGTGAGGGGCTGCCGCAATGGGCTTCGGGACCGGCCTCTGTGGCCCAAGCAGCCTCCTCCTTGAATGTAACCAAGCTGGGTGAAGAGGTTATTACCTCAGGGGCTATTATGATGAAGTATAAATTCACAACGGTCCGTTCCGGAAAAACGGCAACCGGTCTGGCAGATGTGATCCGTGTAGATCTAAACAATCCTTACGTATCCCTGGATGTAATGACCGGCAAAGGCGGCAAACTGACTACACGGCAAAGCACCGGCGGTATGGCTGCGGAGACAGGAGCGGTAGCTGCGGTAAACGGGGACTATTTCAATACAGGCGGAGAAGGCGCCCCTATCGGGGGACAGGTATCCGGCGGGGTTGTAGTATCTACACCTTCGCAGCTTAACGGAATGTACGCCTTTGCTGTAACCAAGGACCGCAAACCCGTAATCGACCAGTATTCGTTCGAGGGACTGCTTACTGCAGAGGACGGAGCGCAGTTTCCGCTGGCAGGCATCAACAAGGGAGCATACAGCCCCGAGGACGGCAGTTCAACGTATAGTCATGCCAATGCAGCTTACATCTATACAGATGCCTGGACCGCGCTAGAGCGTCCTAAGAACAGCTCCACTACACCTACTGAGGTGCTTGTGGAGAATGATATCATTACCCAGATTTCAGCAGATAAGGCCTTGTCCATGGCTGTTCCAAAAGGAGCCTACATCTTGCGGACACACGGGCTTGGGGCGCAGTTTGTGAAAAACCATCTTGCTGTAGGGCAAAAGCTCAGCAGTGCCTACACCCTGAAGTCCAAATCTACGCAGCAGGAACTTGATCCGGCCAGCCTGCAGATGATGATCGGAGGGCATACCATTCTGGTGAACGATGGGAAGGCGACATCCTTTTCCCGTTCGACTTCCAGTATCGGCGGCTTCCGCGCCCGTACAGCACTGGGGTATTCGCAGAGTGGCCAGTATGTGTACGTGGTCGCAGTGGAGGATAATGCCAACAGCGCAGGCATGTCGCTAACCGAACTGCAAAACTTCATGGCGAATATCGGTGTCTGGAAAGGCATGAATCTGGATGGAGGCGGCTCTACAACGATGGTAGACCGGCCGCTTGCGGAAACTTCCGCCACACTTACCTTCAATACCGAATATGGCACCGAGCAGCGCAGTGTCGTCAATGGCCTGGGTGTCTATACCTCGGCTCCCAAGGGGGAAGTGAAGGGGATTAAGATTAGCGGCAGCACAGTGCTGCTGATCGGGCAAAAGGCAACGTACTCTTTAAAAGGTTATGATACTTACTACAATCCAATTGATGTAGCATCAGGCAATCCTTCCTGGACGGCAAGCAACGGCAGCGTAACTGTAAATGGCGGGGAAGCCACTGCAGTCAAAGCCGGTACAGCGACAATAAAGGCTGCCAGCGGCACAGCCAGTGCCTCGACCGAGGTTACGGTACTGGGTGGTGAGAATTTATCCAGCCTGACGGTGGGGACAGCTACAGCGCCGCTTACCCCAGGAGCATCAGTATCGGTACCGGTGACAGCCTTAGCAAAAAATGGAGCTTCGCTTACCGTTCCGCCTGCATCCTTGAAATGGGAGCTTATCGGCTTTAAGGGCAGTGTGCAGGACGGCAAATTGACGGTCGATTCGGTAGACCCCGGAGTTACGACAGGTTATGCTATCGCCCGTTATGACGGATTCAGCACTGCTGTTGTACTATCAGCAGCAGCGGCTACCCCATGGGAGAATTTCGAAAATGTGAGCTATCCTATTGCATTTACATCCAATGTTAACAGTGTGACAGGAACAGCCGGAGTTGCAGCCGGCAGTGCAGAAAAAGCTGGCTCCAAAGTGCTGTCACTCAGCTATGATATGACAGCCGGCAGCGGTAAGATGTACGCTTATGCCCAGCTCAATGGAACCAGCGGCAAAAATATTCCTGCTGCAGCAACATCCATGTCGCTTGATGTGATGGGGGATATGAGTCTTAACTGGCTGCGGGCTGAGGTGGTGGACGGAAGCGGAAAAATATCCTATATCGATCTGGCCAAAGTAATCGACTGGAATGGCTGGAAGAGCCTAAATATTGATCTGTCAGGCTCCGGCATCAAATTCCCGGCAGCGCTGAAGCGCCTGTATGTGGTCAATGTGGAAGAAGGCCAGGATGAGCGGGCCAAGACAGGTACGGTTGCTTTTGACAATATATCTTTCGTAATGCCTTCGCTCTCCAGTGAAGCCGGACTTCCGAAGGGAACCGCTGCAATGAGCATCGGCTCCAAGTCCATAACGGTCAACGGCGCAAAGAAGGCGATCGATGTGGCTCCAATTGTCAAAGATGCAAGCACTTATGTGCCGATTAAAGTCGTTTTGGATGCCTTTGGCGGCAGTGCGGCATGGGATAAAAACACCAAGAAAATTATGGTGCTCCGTGGAGCCAAGGCGCTTGACCTGACGGTTAACAAAAAGGAATTTGTATTGAATGGTAAACGCCAAACTGCTGAAGTAGCGCCTTTAATCCTACAGGGCAGGACTTTAGTACCGCTAAGATTGGTCTCGGAACAGCTGGGATTAACCGTAAAATGGGAACAGAAAACGAAGACCGTAACTATCGAATCATGATATGGTAATATTAAAGGAAAGCCTTTAATACGATCCGATAGAAATGGGGCAAGCATCCGTGGAATTTCAAGCCGATGCGATAGATCGCGTTATTAAGAATACCATCGACGTGATGGAGAGCAGCAAGTATCAGATATTTGAAATATTGCAGGTTGCACGGGATGAGCTTGTTGCACTCACCAAAGAACTGCAGCGGGTTATGGAAGAAACGGATGAAACATTGCAAAAGGTAGACAAGCTGGAGCTTCAGTACCACCGCTCCCGGATCCGGCTGACGGAGGTCAGCCGGGATTTTGTCCGCTACTCTGAGAAGGATATCCGGGTCGCTTATGAGAAAGCAACAGAGCTTCAGCTTGAGCTCATGATGACGAGGGAGCGGGAGGTCTATCTTCGGAGCAGGCGCGATGAACTGCAGATGCGTGTCCGCAGTGTCGAAAATTCAGTAGAGCGTGCTGAATCCATCGGTTCGCAAATGAGCGTTGTGTTGGAATATCTGTCCGGAGAACTAGGACAAGTGACTAGAATTGTCGAATCTGCGAAAAACAGACAGATGATCGGACTAAAAATAATCCTGGCTCAGGAAGAGGAACGGAAGAGAATTGCCCGGGAAATTCATGACGGTCCTGCTCAAATGCTGGCGAATCTAGTCCTAAGGACGGAAATTGTAGAAAGAATGCTGGTAAAGCAGGAATTTGGGTTGGTGCAGGACGAAGTACTAGACTTGAAAGGGCAGGTAAGATACAGCCTGGAAGAAATGCGGAAGGTGATCTTTAATCTGCGCCCGATGGCGCTCGACGATTTGGGACTGATTCCGACACTTCGAAAATACGTGCATGATTATGAGGAAAAGACGAAAATCCGTACCTCTTTTGAAACAAGGGGCAAGGAGCACAGGCTGTCATCCGCCATGGAGGCAGCGGTATACCGTCTGGTGCAGGAAGCGTTGTCGAATGCGGCCAAGCATGCTTTTCCAAGTTACGTATTGGTGGAGATCACCTATCAGGCACAGCTGATCAAGATTGTCGTGAAGGATAACGGGTTAGGCTTCAATGTGAAAAAAACCAGTGAACAGGCAAACCGCGAAAGCTTTGGGCTGGTCGGCATGCGGGAACGCGTGGAACTGCTCGAAGGAAGAATGGAGATCCTGTCAGCCGAGAATCAAGGCACAACAATCGTAATTCACATTCCGACGAATGTGGAAAAAGGAAAGGAGTAATGTGATGGAAAACCAGAGTACTGGCAAGTCGCCCATTAAAGTTCTTTTGGCCGACGATCATCAGTTGTTTCGTGAAGGGCTTAAGCGGATTTTGAACATGGAGGAAGATATTGAGGTTATCGGGGAATGCGGTGACGGTATCCAGGTGCTTGAATTCTGTAATGAAAACAAACCGGATATCGTACTGATGGACATCAACATGCCGATTGAAAATGGTGTGGAGGCCACGCAAAAGCTGCGGGAAATGTTCCCTGATGTCAAAGTGATTATTTTATCGATTCATGATGATGAGAGCTATGTGTTTGAAACACTGCGCAAGGGGGCCAATGGATACCTGCTGAAGGATATGGAGGCGGAATCGCTGATCAATGCTATCCGTTCTGTCTGTGAAGGGCATGCCTTCATTCATCCGAAGGTTACCGGGAAGCTGATTAACCAGCTGCGCCGCATGACGTACCTCAATGAGACAGGAGCTATTGCGGAAACCGCGGTTAAAGAGGCTGGCGTCAAATTTGTCGCTGGTGACAACAATCCCCTGACCCGGCGTGAAGCGGAGGTACTGCGGCTGATGGCGGAGGGCAAGAGTAACAAGATGATTGGAGAATACCTCTTTATCAGCGAAAAAACCGTCAAAAACCATGTTAGCAGCATCCTGCAAAAAATGGAGGTTGACGATCGTACGCAGGCTGTCATTAATTCGATTAAATATGGGTGGGTAACCCTCTAATCCTCCGCTGGTTTTTGAAATATTACATATAATGATTGCAGCTGTTCTGCTGCAGTCAGAGTATTGTTTGAGTTCTACCCGTAAGGATGAAAAGCAGCCCGGCTGTATGCGTGCAGGCTGAATGTATGGAACCGTATAATGGGGGCAGGAAGGCAGACGCGAGTCTGATCTGGGCAGTCACCGACCTTTTAACATCGGCATATAGTGTCGGTATAAGAGGAGGTGTATCTCCATGGTAGCCCAGTTAATATGGATTGCGGCCATCTATGTTATTGCGGTATTGCTGGTTCATATTCTGCATAAAGGGGGGCAATCCCGGCAGCGCAGCCAGTCTGGCAAACGGCTTCATTACATTCTGATCACCCGTAATCATGAATATGTGGTGGAGTGGTATATCCGGGCGCTGACCTTCCATGCTTTGCTGAGCGGAAAGAGGCTTCAGGTAACCTTAATGGATGACGGGTCGAGTGATGCAACGATGGATGTAGCCTTACGGCTTGCCCTGGGTGGTTCTGCACTGGAATTTGCCCCGGCCGTTCCTATCGGCTTTTTGGAATCAGACCCGAAGCTTCAGCCAGGCATCATAGTGGATCTAAGGGAGCCTGGGCAAGCTGTTCCGCTGCCTTTTTTACAAATGCCGTGGAGTAAGGGATGCAGATCAAAGAGAGGCGAATAATCATATCATATGCAAGCAATGCAAGAAACGGGTGAAGCACACCCTCCAAATTTGGAGGAGTGTGCTTTTTTGCTATTTTTGGGAAATATACAATTCTAAAAATGTAAAAATCCATGAAATGTAGCATAAATAAGCTGGGGTTCTCCTGACTGCCGTAAACCATTAAAAATCTTGCATGGTGTACAACACTGTATGTCTTAAGCAGACCAAATTGGCGAGCATCCTGTATGTTCTACAACAATCTATGTCCTGATCACGCCATATAAACAAAAATCTTGCGAATTGTACAACAATATGTTGTCTGAGCACACCAAATTGACACAGAACTTGCATATTGTCCAACATATGCAGGCGTGTAAGCATCAACCCGTATCTACCCGGTAGAGTCATTGTATTCTTCAGTTAAGGATGAGCCGGAAGTTCAAGAGAAAAGTTGTTAGAGTGGTAACTTCAAGAAGATGATGCAATTTAAGTATGGTATTCAATGCTGATTTTGCCGAAGCTGATTCAAAGGAATTATATTAACAAAACTAATAGGAGGTAGAATAAGGTGCAAACTGCTGTCTATGCAGTAAAGCTTGACGGGAATTGGAATATACGGGTTTCACTCGATATGAATGTAGACAGATTATGGTGGAGCGGGACTGGAGAAGAACGGGAGGGCTGGAATACCAGGGCTGTGGACAAGCTGGTGATCCTCTCCTCCGCGCTTCCCCTGGGTTGGGCTGTGAAGCTCAGAGAGAGCTGGAGATCAACCCGAGCCGGGCGGCAATGGCAGGTTGAAGACTGGGGAAAATATATGACAGAGGTACTTAAGGGAGAGATTGCCGGGGAACGGGATGCAGGAGGAGGCTGGTGCGAGGAGAGATTATATCAAGAGGTTTTTGTCTGTACGTTGGTTAATGCAGCGGAGGTTACTGCTGTACAACATGGGAAGGCGTATAGGAAGGAAGAGAAGTACAGGCCGGTGCTAGACGCTGAAGGAGGCGGAAGACACCTGGCTCTTGGAGCAGCGGCAGAACAATTGGTACAAGCGCTGGAGGGCCGCTCGCTGCTGGAGCCTGAGGTGGAAGCGCTCCTTGCGGAACGGCTTCCCGGGATGGCAGGACAGTGGCGTGCAGCAGCCCAGCTTGCCCAGCTCCAGGGGTGGCTGAGACTGGAGGCCGCTGTGGGGGAAGCGCCTGCGCTTCGCAGCACGGCGCGCGGCGCCTTCGCGCGCCTTCCTGGCGGCCGGCTCCCTGCCCTCGCCGGCCGCTTCCTGCACGCTGCGGCGCTCCGCCTGCCGCAGCTGCGCCTGCCCCGGCGCGGCGCTGCCGCCCGCCGCGCGGAGCTGCGCTGCCTGCGCTGCGGCAGCGCTGCCACGGGCCGCACGGCCTGCGCCGCGTGCGGCCTTGCGGGCTGCGCCTATTGCGAGGCCTGCCTCGCACTCGGGCGCAGCCGGGCTTGCGCGCTGCTGCTGCGCAGCGCGGCTTCTCCGGCCGTGCGGTGCACGGCCGGGGGTTCGCCCACCGTGGCGGCACGCCGGTGGGGGCTAAGCGCGGCGCAGGCGGGAGCCGCCGGCGCTGCGCTGGGGTTCCTGGCGGAGCCGCGGCAGCGCTCCGCCGTATCCAGCCCAGAGCGGTTCCTGCTCTGGGCCGTCACGGGAGCGGGGAAAACGGAGATCACGTTCCCGCTCCTGGAGGCAGTGCTCGCTGCCGGAGGCCGCGCACTCGTCGCAACGCCGCGGCGCGACGTTGTGCTGGAGCTGGCGCCGCGGCTCGCACGGGCATTCCCGGCGGAGACACTCGCCGTGCTGTACGGCGGCAGCGCAGACCGCTGGGCTTCTGGCCAGCTGACCCTGGCCACCACCCATCAGCTGCTGCGCTTCCACCAGAGCTTTGACCTCGTCATCATTGACGAGCTCGACGCCTAACCGTAGATGTTAATTTACACACGATATTGCATGTTTCTTCATTATAAATACAAATAAACCTCGGGAATTAGTCCGAGGTTTTCTCATTTCAGATAATCATTCAATACACTTCCATAATCAGCGGTGTATTGGGTGAGCCTCAGACTGATTTCCGTCTTCATGACATCGCGGGTCATGCCAAAGCGCTCCTGATAGCCACGGTAATAGATCATATTATAGATGATAAAATCGTCGTTCTTATCTTCAACCACTTTGACATTCCGCTGCTTCAATTCTTGACGTAAACGATATATATCCTGCATGATCCGTTTTTGTATGTATTGTCCGGCCATTAGGTACGTCTTTG
>NZ_FNGM01000021.1 GCF_900102965.1 Paenibacillus jilunlii
CCGGAAACAACGGCAGAAATGCCGTTGTTGGAGCGCCGTAGGCCGGTTTGGCCTTATCTTGGAAACTATAAAGTTGGGGAACCAGTCGGTCTAGATATCCTAATTCCAACTAGTGCTTTTTCACCGGCTTCTTCACAAACGCTAGTTGGAAAAAGGGAACTTATTTCTCCCCAAAATCAACAATTGTGAGATTGAAGTGGAAAAAGGGAGCTTAATTAGGCCATATTCCCTCGACAGGAGCGAAATGAGCCGGATTAGTGACCCTTTTTCCACTTCACCTGTGGAGAATAGGGTGTACGAGCAAATTAGTGATCCTTTTTCCACTTGGAGTTGCTGAAGGAGTCATACAGGGGTTCTCCAGGGAACGCTTAATTGAAATTCTAAACGGCTGCCTTATCCAGTCAAAGGCGGCGTAGCTGTTTTGTTCAAATATAATCTATATATTCCACGCTATATATTATTCTCCTATTTCTCGCTGAAACACCCCGTCCTTTAAAAGGACGGCGTAGCCGTTTCTACTTGTGCTGCAATCACAAATCTGATCCGCTCACATTGACCAAGGACGAACTCATCTCTACAGGGTTAGCCGATAAGGCCCCCCCTCACACCCACCCCGTAAACTCCAATATCGACGCCTTCGCGGATTGCGCTTCGGCTTGTGCGCCTGTACGCCATTGTTTGGGGGACTCTCCCATAAGCCTGGAGAAGCAGCGGTTGAAGCTGGAGATGGAGTGGAAGCCGACTTGCCCGGAAATCGAAAGAATGGAATCATCTGTGCTTTTTAACTGCTTGCAGGCCTCTTCGATTCGGGTTCTGCTCAGGAATTCCAGGGGGGCGGCTCCCATGATTTCATGGAATTTTCTGCGGAAATGGGTTGTGCTTAAATGGCATAGCCCGGCTAGGGAATCGATGGTGATGGGGGTCATGTAGTTTTTGGTGATATACTCCAGCGCCGGGGAAATGACAAAATCGCCTTTCAGACTATGCTCGGCTTCTTGTTCTGCCAGCATTTCATTCGTGGAATGAATTCTAAGAAGCTCTATATAAAGGGATAACAATAAGCCGTAGGCGTTTTCCTGGTAGTAGGGCTTCTGCTGCTTCAGTTCCTCTACGACCGACGTGGCAAGGATATACACCTTCGGATACTGCTCCTTGTTCAATATACAGTTCTTTCCCGTCACCGCCCACAAATTCGGCTCGAAGCTGCTGTACCCGCTTTTGAATGAATGCTGAAAAAGATCCTCCGGCGAAAAGAAGAGATAGGACCACAGACTGGCGGTATCCGGCGAACTGTATGTCGTATGGGGGAGATACCTGGGGATGAAGGTTACGTCACCGGCTGCAAAAGGTACCGATTCCCCTTGGATCTCCATGATGCCGCTGTCAGAATAGCAGATGCCAATCTCCAAATGGTTATGGAAATGGAGATGTTCGCTTCGGATATCGGAAATCTTCCAGCGTTCCCCGCTTAACAGCAGGACCGGAAAATCGATGGGCAGGCTATAGTGGCGGTATTCAATAACGGGCTTCTTTTTTCTGGGCATATTGAGGTACTCCTGCTCTCATGACGTTAAATTTAGTAATTATGAATAAATGATTGAAATTGCGCAGTTTTGCTGCGAATGTGCTTAGATGTAGACCATTATACTGCTTACAATAGAATACATAAAGCGTTTACAGGATTACGGACGGCTCTCAAGCGCCTTTGGGGGGCGTGTGTATCAGAGAGGGGAATTTAGATGCTTCAATTGAAGGTTGACAGGGAAGAAATCTTAAGCGTTATCGACAGGGTCACCAGAAAAACACTGGCGATGGATTTAACCTGGGAATGGCCTTGCGGGGTAGCTTATTATGGGGTATCCAGAGCCTTCCAGACCACAGGGAATAAAGAGTATCTGGATAGGCTTGTCCAGTGGACGGATGAATATATCGGGCTGGGCCTGCCGGACTGGACAGTGAACACCTGTGCCATGGGCCATATGCTGATCACATTATATGAAGAAACAGGGAACCAGAAATATTGGGATATTGTGATGAGCAAGGTGGATTATCTCCGGAACGATGCGCTCAGGTTCGGGGACAAGGTGCTGCAGCATACCGTATCCGTGTCTAATGATTTTCCGGAACAGGCTTGGGCGGATACGTTGTTTATGGCGGCATTTTTTCTGCTCCGCGCAGGAAGCAAGCTCAACGACCAGGACTTGATTAAGGATGCCCTCAATCAATATTACTGGCATATCAAATACCTGCAAGACCCGGGCAGCGGGTTCTGGTATCATGGTTACAATCATGTGCAGCAGGATCATATGTCCGGATTATTCTGGGGGAGGGCGAATGCCTGGGGCGCTTACACCATGTCGCAGGTCAAACCGCTTTTGAAGGACTGGTATTTGTACCCGCAGTGTATGGATGTGGAGTGTTCGCTCCGGGATCAGCTGGCGGCACTGAAGCTTGTCCAGACTGAGAACGGCTTGTGGCGGACGGTGCTGGATGATGAAGAATCCTATGAGGAAGTATCTGCCTCCTGCGGCATTGCGGCGGCTATGATCAACAACGGCAATCCGCTGCATACCAAATATGTGCAAAAAGCCCTGAAAGGCATCCTGCAAAATATCAGCGAAGACGGACGGGTGCTTGGTGTATCGGGCGGCACAGCCGTCATGAAGGACCGGGAAGGGTACCGCAATATCCCCAAAGACTGGATTCAGGGCTGGGGCCAGGGTCTGGCACTGGCTTTTCTGTCCGATATGCTTAAGAATGAATAGAGGAAGTAATACATTAAGTAATACTAAGGGTAACTTTGAAGGCGGTTGGATAAACGGCTTCACGGTTACCCTTTTTTTGCTGCGGGGATGTCAAATTATAGTTTATTAAAGGGGATGGATTGTGATATGGAGAATAAAGCTTGAATGAGATATGAACAGGTGAAGGAGGGGCTTATGATTTTTAGAAAAGATCCACTGGATAAAAAGAGCCTGCTTAAAGAATTAGACTCACTGGGGTATTCAGGCAGAATTAAAAAGGTAGCGGTTCTAGGCCGTGATCATAGGGGTTCAACCGAGTATTCCGGGCTGCTGTCTTCTTTACTGGAGGATGGTGCTTATGAATCACGTCTTGCATTAATAGGGGCTGAGATAACAAAAGATGCTAATGTGGTTTTGTCGGCCCTGCGCCATCCTATGGCAAGTGTCAGAAATATTGCAGCGGGGCTATTGGCCAAAGTGGCTTCAGATACGGATATTGAGCGTGAGCTTCCTCATTTATCACATGATTGCCGCAGAAAGCTGCTGCGCAGTGTTTCTTTTATGAACCGTCAAGAATTGGCGGAGCGGCTGCTGCCTGTGGTGTATGCCCGGTGGGGAGCAGAGGAGGCAGCCACTCTACTATCGGCATGTAGTAAGGATACGGCCGGTCCATGGCTTGCAGAGATCGGCTATGCCATAAAAGACTGGAACAAATTAACCGCCCGGCATCCCGACGCGGTTGCTGAGTATTTCAAGATGACTTTAGCAAACACACCGTTTAGGGAACAAGGTTATGTCTGGTGGAGGTTCTCCTCAGCTTTTGAAATTTTATGCCGGACAAAGGCGGAGGTAGTGTTAGAATGTGCAGAGAATCATGGACCCATGGGTATCCTTCATCCTGCGCTGAAGAAACAGCTTAGTACTTTAACCCGCACTAACCCTGATGCAGTGTACAGGCTGCTGACACGGAAGGAGTCGCGAAGCGACCTGATCTCACAGGGTATCCCTGATGGGATTCTAAAGAGAAGAGGCTATTTATCCTTAGAGCAATGGATTGAATTAGCCAAATTACTCGCAGACCGGCCTATGCATATAGCGAAATTACTTCATCATATTGCGCCTTCCAACCGTAAAGCGGTTTTTGATGCGGTGTATGAAGAAGATAAACGCGAGGAGCGCATTTTTCCGGAAAAATTACTGTATGTATTGCCGCATGCATTACGTGACAAGGAAGCCGGCCGGATGCTTGGCCTTCGTGAGGTCTATGATGACCGGGAGCGGATGATTAGAATTACGGCTTGCCGTTCTATTCAGCATTCAAGAGAGAAGCTTGAACAAGCAGCACATGTATCCAATGCAGACGAACGCGCAACGGTGCTTATGCAGCTGATCCGGAGTACGGTTCTGTCGAGACAGGGGATGCATGAAACTTTGGTGTACTTGGGACGGATCAAAAATGACCAGGATCCTGTCCGGGGCGCAGTCTTTAAAGAGCTTTCGGATAGTCCTGCGTCTGTGTTCACGGATGCCCATGTGCAGGAGCTTACTCTGCTAGTTGATAGTGTTATGGATGCCAGAGATACTTCATATGGTACGAAGTTTTCCGTTCAACAATTGGCATTTGCTATTCTGCGCCATAACGCATTGCATCCTCACGGTGAGCTGTTCAAGTTCTCGTTGCATACGATCCGGAAACTGGCTAAGCAGAACGGACAGCTTGCCCTTCCATCCTTGGAGAAAAATTTGCCCCAGGGGGTAGAAGAAATTCTTTTCGACGCAATCTATACCTTAGCTGCACAGGCCAGCCGGAGGGAAGACTACAATCTGGTGCTTAGCCTGGCTAACTCATTCGGCAAAAGAGGATATGGCATCACCAAACTTCAGAATCTGCTAAAAGAAGCAACACGGGCGAAAACAGATTCGGTAGCCTTACAAGCAGCCAGGCATTGGCTTGCCCCGCCTCACACACGGGATGAAAGAGTACGGGAATTACTGGCTCTGGATAAATCGTTCATTACCGTATATGAAGTGTTCCTGCATCTGCACCGGAAACGTCAAGAATGGCTGGACCCATATATTTCGGGTGCTGTGATTAAGGGCAGGTTCTTATCGGGCAAAACCATTTATCTGGTGCCGGCTGCGGACGGGTTCAACAGGTGGCTGCCGCGCCAGCAGCAATCTTTAAGTTCTTTATTGGGCAAAATTGCATTTGATGCCAAACGCAACTTTTCAGAGCGCTCCAGAGTGATTAGGATCATGGGAAGTATGCCTGACCTTGGTCCGGATCGGTTACTGGAGCTTATACACGATAAGGAAGTAACTGTAGTAGAGGCTGCACTTCATGCCCTTTCACTTATAGAAGAACCGGAGAAGGCACTTCCCGTTCTGCTGGAGAACCTGGATGGGGACCGGGCCCGTGTAGCCATGTACTCGATACCCAGATGCATCCGCAGAATGAATCCGGTGTTACTGGCTTCAATGCTTAAGGGGCTGCTATACCGGGACAAGCTGAAAGTTACGGTCCGAAAAGAGGCCATCCGGTTACTGGGGGCTTATAGAGGCAGTGACAGCATTCCGTTATTGATGAATGAGTTCGAAAAACCAAATGCCCATAAGGATGTAATTATTGCCATAGGGCATGCAGCGAGACAGCTTCTGGATGATGAACGCGGCTGGACTATTTTAAGTACAATGGCTTCTTCAGCAGAGAGGGACATCGCGGTCAGTTTATTATCTCAGCGGCCTAATGATCTTCCGTTAGACTATAGACCGCGTTATTTAGCATTAATCATTGAGATTGCAGGTCATCCGGATCCGTTTGTTGGCAGCTTTGCATTCAGTAGTATGATGCAGTGGACAAATGGAAATGAAGAAGCCATTGCAGCTGCCACTGCTCAGGCGATTACGGACTTGGAAGACAGCAGCAGGTGGAAGTTTGCCATGAACACGCTGATCGAAACATGCCGTGATGGTAAAATCAATGAAGCTGTAATCAGTGTTTGTAAGAAATTGGCTAGTACAGCCATAAGCGATGAATGGAATGCAGCTGCCACAAGAGATTTGCCTCACCGGCAGCGTCTCATGAAATTTATCAACGAGCTGATAGCTTTGCCCAAAAATACGCGTATTCACCTTATCCCTTTGTATATGGGCCTGATTGACTGTCTGGCATATGACGAGACTTTGCATCAAGTGGTGATGAAGTTGTATGTCGCAGCAATAGATTGGAATAACGTGGAGGAATCCGTCACTTCTCTCAACCGGTTGGTTAACTGTATTACAAATCAGCCACAGCTGTTAAGCGATGCCTATAAGCAGATCGCGCATAACTTACAAGACAGTACAGGGTATTGGAATCCGGAAACTCTACTGGAAATTGTAGATCTCCTAGGTTCTGTAGAAGGTTATGAACATCAGTATATAGGACTTTCTTTGCTTGAAGCTGCCGGAAGTACTTTATTGTGGAGTCCGGAGTGTGCCGAACGTTTGAGGCTGTATAGAAATCATACGAACATTGCGGTTCGCTCACTCGCGCTTAACATTTGGACCCATGAACCGTGATAACTTCATATGCAGAATAGGAAAAGGCTGGCCTTGTTCATCCCGTTCAGACCGGTCAAATACTTGGAATCCCAAATGCTCGTAGAATCCGATTGCCTGGGGATTTTGTTCGTTCACATCAACGTAGAGCACGTTTAGTGTCTGTATGGCGTACGTCACCAGCTGTTTTCCTATGCCTCTTCCCCTGACGGCGGGGTTTACGAACAGCATTTCAATCTTAGTATCCTGAACACCTATAAAGCCGAGATAATGATTCTGATCCGTATAGGCCAGCAAGTGCGGAATTTGCCCGATACCTTGAATAACCAGGGGGCTCAATGCTGCAATATCCTGTTCAGTAAGGAATAGATGCGTAGCCCGCACAGCTGTTTCCCAAATATACAGCAGTTGATGCGATACTTCCTCATTTCTATCTGAGATCCTATGTATCTGGTTCATATGTTCCACCTTAACCGTTTTCCTTTGAGTATAGCATATGGTATGGAAGGGATTCTCAGCAATCATAGCTGGGTGATGGCAGAATTTATGCTGCATCGGGCTTGTAACGCTCCTGGCCTGCAAAGCTTACGGTGCAACAGACATTGTGGTGGCTGATATCATTGAAAAGCGGCTGGAAGCGGCCAAGAAGCTGGGAGCATGAATTCAGCTTTGAGGATACCCAGAAAGCCTTTAATTTTGTGATCGATAATAAGCAAGGAGTGGTGAAGACTGTTATCCGGATGGGGTGACGCACCTAATTTTTATTCTCAAGATTCCATAAAGTTTGCCGACCTTAACCGGGCGGTTTTTTTGCTGTATGGAATCAAATAAGTGAGAAAATATGGGATAATTCTTTAATTTGGTAATGGTAATAAATGCGCTTACATACTATGATTTGCTATATGTAAGACGCATGTTGTCTTGCATTGTACTAGAAAGAGAAATTTCTTCTCAGGATAGAGGTTGCAGTCAGAAGCTCACGGATCAGGACAGAGGTTAGGATATGACTGCCAAGAGAATCAACTGACCCAAAAAGAAAAGGAGGAATCTAAAAAAAGGTATTATTCAAATCGTATGCAGGTGAATAATTACAAATTAAAAATTTGGGGAGGTAAATTATGTTTAAGTTCAATAAAAAAATCATGACGTTAGTGATGGCAGTTTCAATGAGCTGTACCGCTTTGTTTGCAGCAACCGCCAGCGCAGCAACGGATTATTGGCAAAATTGGACCGATGGCGGCGGGACAGTTAATGCTGTTAATGGTAGTGGCGGAAATTACAGTGTCAACTGGTCCAATACAGGGAACTTTGTCGTTGGTAAAGGCTGGACCTACGGGTCTCCCAACAGAGTCATCAACTACAACGCTGGTGTCTGGTCACCGTCCGGCAATGGATATTTAACGCTCTATGGATGGACGAGAAACTCACTCATAGAATATTACGTTGTCGATAGCTGGGGCACTTATAGACCTACCGGGACTTATAAGGGCACAGTGACGAGTGATGGCGGCACCTATGACATCTATACAACTATGCGCTACAACGCACCTTCCATTGACGGCATACAAACATTCCAACAGTTCTGGAGTGTGAGACAGTCAAAGAGACCGACCGGAAGCAATGCCACTATCACTTTTGCCAACCACGTTAATGCATGGGCGAGCAAGGGAATGAATCTGGGAAGCGATTGGTCCTACCAGGTGTTGGCGACAGAGGGATATCAAAGCAGCGGGAGCTCTAACGTAACAGTGTGGTAACAGCCCATCTGCAAGCAAGGCATCTGACGGGTGCATCTGACCGTTTCCAGAATGTTGAGTAGTCTTTAATTATTTGATGTTGCTAAGGCTGTCCGGCTTCATAGCCGGCGGCCTTATTTGCCGCGGCGGGTAAGCGGAAATAAGGCTTGTCAGGTAGGTGCTTTAAGTATATTGAAGTGAGTAGTGATAGGGAAGATTGGGGAGGTGGAGTGATCCCGCCTCTTTCACTTTCTAAACATCCACCCCGCGTCATCCCTTAACAGCTCTTTGGATTTTATATTGATCATCAGTTCTTCTATCGCCGAGCAGGTGGCTAATCCGCAAGTTACAATGGAGGCCGTGGTGAGTCCGAATATACTGTACAGCAACGGGAAGCTGAATAGCGCTAGTCCTGTTGCCTTGTTGGCATAGGTGTGGAGAAAAGACAATGCGTGGTATTTAACATATCCGACCAGCAATGAGCCCAGGCGAACCAGAGCAACAGCGGCTATCCAGCAGATGACCCACAGGGAGAGCTGAAGAATCGGAAGGAAGACAGCCAGGAGAGCTGCTATAAAAACAACATCCGCGACACTGTCTATACTGGCACCTAAAGGACTGGTGCTGTTGGTCTTTCTTGCGATATATCCATCGAGCACATCACTTGCTCCGCATACAAAATAGAGGCCAAAAAATATGGCGGATAATGGTTGCACAACGAGCAGCAGCAGAGAGCACAGTATCCTCAGGGCAGAGAGTATATTGGGTATATGTTTTATCCGTCCCACCTCATCACACGTGGATTCTAGGCATGGGTCAGCAATTAATGCTGCATAGGCGTTCATATTATATCATAGGCGTTATCGTTCATGAGGAAGAAATCCCCATTTTGCAGTATAATCGGAAAGGGAAATGGAGGGGAGACAATGAACGACACGATATTGATCATAGAAGATGAAGCAGGAATTGCCAGCATGCTGGAGCTGCTGCTGTCCAGGGAAGGGTATTCTTCCGTCCTTACCGCGACTAACGGGGCGGAGGCGATGAGCCTGCTGGACAGCCGGGAGCCGGATATTATTTTGCTGGATGTGATGCTTCCGGACTGCAACGGCTTCGAGCTGTGTCTGGAGCTGCGCAAAAAAACAAACGCCCCGGTCTTATTTCTGACATCGAGAGCTGCCGATTATGACAAGCTGACCGGATTTGCAATGGGCGGGGATGATTATATTACCAAGCCGTTCAACTCCCTGGAGGTGGTGGCGCGGATCAAAGCCCAGCTTGCCAGAAAAAGACTTTATCAGCAGGAGGCTCCGGCTGCCTGTTACGCTTTTGCTGATTTTGAGATCAGCAAGGATACCGGGGCGCTGACGGTGCGCGGCCAGCAGGTTCATTGTACGGCTAAGGAGTTCGCGCTGCTGCTGTTTTTTGCCGAGCATCCGGGCCGGCTTTTTACAACAGCCCAGCTCTATGAGCAGGTCTGGGGTGAAATGCTGCTAGGCGATGAGAAAACGGTTGTGATTTATATTTCCAAAATAAGAAATAAGATAGAACGGGACCCGAAGCAGCCCCGTTATATTGTTAATTTCCGCGGGTTAGGCTACAAATTTATTCCGGACCCCGTGCCGGCTGAACAAGCATGAAAGGGATTCTTCGTGTCGGCTTGCGGCTGCTGCTCTTTCTGCTGGTGCTGTTCGTAGGTGCTGTTGTCATCTGGCTCGTTCTGTTTATTCTTTTTCTTTTTTTGCGTGATCTGGTTCCATGGCTGAAGGGGTTTCGGTTCATGCAGTTTCAAATCTGGAGCTTCCTGGCTGTGTGCTTGGCTGCGCTTGCCTTCTATCTGTGGAGCCTGATGAAGCCGGTTTTTTATATGCTGACCTGGCTGAAGCGGCTGGCACAAGGCCACTATGATGAACCTTCGCGGAGCAATTGGCGCGGCCGCCCCCTTTCCGGAAATCAGCTCAAGCTCCCTTATACTCTCTTTAGGGAAATCATCGGGCAGATGTCCACGTTGACCCTTGCGCTGCAGCAGACAGAGGAAGAAAGGCGCGAATTGGATGAGAAGCGCAAAAGCTGGATTGCGGGTGTGCGGCATGATCTGAAAACCCCGCTGGCTTATATTCGCGGTTACAGCTCCATGATTGCGGCTGCTGACCAATATTCGTGGTCCACTGCGGAAATCATCCAGTTCGGCTCCTTAATGGAACAAAAGACGATCCAGGTGGAGCAGCTGATTGAAGATATGAATGCTTCTTATCAGCTGGACGGCAGCGAGGTTCCGCTCTCACAGGAGACAACGGAGATGGCAGGGTTTATCAGGCAGATTGTTACCGATGTCGCCGATCATCCGCTGGCTGCACAGCATACCTTTGCCTTCAATACGGTCGGGGAGAAATGCCTGGGTATCGATAAACGCATGATTCGGCGGGCGCTGCACAATTTGCTGTGGAATGCGGTGGTTCACAATCCCGGAGGGTGCCATATTGAAACTGAAGTATACTGGGATCAGCACGGACTGACGGTTGAGATCCGCGACAATGGGACGGGAATCGATGCGGGGACGCTAGAGCGGCTGAGCGCTGCTGAAGACAATGTGTTGTCGGCGCGGGCCAGATTGGCGGGCTCCGGCCTGGGCATGGTGCTGGCAAAAGATTTTGTAACACGGCATGGCGGCACAATGACGATACATAGTAAACCGCAGCAAGGAACGCACATCACCCTTTTTTTTCTGTTTTGAAAGCAGGCCGGACCCCATTTTTGGGGTGCCGGTCTTGTTTTTTACTTGATTTTTACTTTTCTTTACCCCGCTGCTACTTCCAGCGGCTATGATAGTCTCCATATTACAGATATGAGGTGACAGGAGATGCCGCAACTTATAGTGGAGACCAAAGGGCTGACCCGCCGCTTCGGCGAACAGGTGCCGGTTAATGAAGTGAACCTGGAGGTTCCGGAGGGAAAGATCTACGGTTTTTTGGGGCCGAACGGTGCTGGAAAGACTACAACGATCAAAATGCTGCTGGGCTTGCTCCGCGCAGATGCCGGGACGATCCGCATGTTTGGACAAGAGATGCCGGAGAACAGTCTGGACATTTTGCGCAAGGTAGGCTCTCTGGTAGAGAACCCGTCCTATTACGGCCATCTGACCGGGTACAAAAATTTGAAAATACTGAGCACCCTGCTGAAGCTGCCCGACCGGCGCATCGGTGAGGTATTGGAAATTGTGCGGCTGACGTCAAGCGCGGACCGCAAAGTGAGCGGATATTCCCTGGGCATGAAGCAGCGGCTCGGTATAGCAGCAGCCTTGCTGCGGGGGCCGCAGCTGCTGATCCTGGATGAGCCGACCAACGGCCTGGACCCCGCGGGCATCCAGGAAATAAGGCATCTGATGCTGTCGCTGGCCCATGATCAGGGAATGACGATCCTGCTGTCCAGCCATCTGCTGAGCGAGGTGGATACGATTGCAGATGAGATCGGGATTATCAGCAGCGGCCGGCTCGTCTATCAGGGAGCTTTGGAATTGCTGGAGCGGCGGAGGGGCAAAGTGCTGGAATTTGCCGTGGAGCGCCCGGAGGAAGCACTTCGAACGTTATTGCTGCAAGGATTCGCTGTGGAGCGGAAAGGCAATATGCTTTCGGTTTCGGCAGAGAAAGCCAGTATGCCGCAGGCAGAGCTGCTCAAGCTGCTGGGCCCTTATGGGATTATGAATGTACGGGAAATCAGCAAATCGCTGGAAGAGCTGTTCATGGAGCTGACCGGAACAGGAGTCAGCTTATGATGTGGCGGGCCCTGCGGGCCGAAGGTATGCGGCTCAAACCTGCGGCCCGCTGGCTGCCGGTTATCAGCTCCGGGCTGTTCATCGCGTTTATGGCGCTGGAATGGTACCTCTATTTCAAAGGCCCGGCAGGGGTATACAGCGTATTCAATGTGATGTATATGTTTCTGGGCTTCATAATGCTGCTAAACACCGCGTTACTCGCTGGCATGATTGCCGGGCTGGAACACGAATCCAACAGCTGGAAGCAGCTGCTGACCCTGCCAGTATCCCGCGCTGTTTTTTATTGGGCCAAGGCACTGTGGGTTCTTGTCCTGCTGCTCTGTACTGTCTTGCTGATTACTGCCGGCCTGCTTCTGCTCTGGGTCTGCTACACCTCCGAACCGCTGCCGTTCCAGTTCCTGATCAAGCAGATCGTGTACAGCTTTCTCGCCTCAACTGCGGTGCTGGGGCTGCAGATGTGGCTGTCCATCCAATTCTCGAACCAGGCCATTCCGATGTCTATCGGCTTACTGGGCGCTGTGTCTGGCCTATTCATCGCGCGGGACAGCGGTGCAGCATTGTGGACCTGGGTGTGGCCATGGGCCTATCCGACCTTGTCCAGTCCGTTCATGGCACATCCCGGGAGGTGGATTGGCATTAGCGCAGGTTTGGGAATGGTGCTGCTAGCCGCCGGGACCCTGCACTTCAAAAACAAACAATTCTGATTAACAGGGGTGTGATTATGGAATATTTGATGAAAGCCGAACGGATGAAGCTGCAGTATCCCCTCATCCTCATCCTGCTCCTCATCGGTACGCTGGGAACGGTGATGCTCGGAATCAATAGTTTAAATTCAGAAAATTTTGCCGGTTTTTATGTACGCGGCTGGAAAACCTTCTATCTGCATATGGCCAGCTTTCACGGCTTGTTTTTATATCCGCTGTATGCCGGGGTGCTGGCTTCTTTTATCTGCCGTTATGAGCATATTAACGGGGGCTGGAAACAGCTGTTTTGCCTGCCTGTTCCCCGTTCCCGTGTCTATTATGCCAAATTGGGAACGCTCATGCTGCTATTAGGTTTGATTCAATTGCTTTTTGCCGGGTCCTATCTGCTCGCGGGAGAACTGCTTCAATTGGGGAACGATTTGGATGTTGCCGAATTGATCACCGGTACGGTTGGGGGCTGGCTGGCTATCCTGCCGTTTGCGGCGCTGCAGTTATGGGTGTCCATGCGCTTGAAGTCGTTTGTGTCCTCTCTGATTTTATCGGCTTCGATCGTGATAGCCAATATTGTGCTTACCGGGCTTCATGCTTCGGTCGGCGCCTGGTTTCCTTCCACAACAGCCTACTACGCGATGTATCCAAGGGGAACCGCTTTGTCACCCCGGCTGGATGTGATCCCATTCATTCTCATTGTGGCCGCAACCTCTGCTGCTTACATCTGGGCGGGCCGCCGTTCGCTTATGCGTGGGGCTCAGCTATAGAGCAGATCTCACTGCTTTCGAGAAATGGAGCAAAATAGAGTAAATCACCGGCCGCTTAAGAGCGAAACCCAAGAATGCGCCTTCATTCGTGAAGTGGTGGCATTTTTGGCTTCTTTTGTCACAAGCAACGTTTTACATTAAACGGCTACAGGCGTAAGATTCAAATCAGCAACCGAATGAAATATAACTGTTCTCAAATGGCTGAATTCCGGTACTGGGAACGGGGGAACCAATGGTGAATGCGGCTTTTGCTGGGATAGCTTCCGCTCACCTGGGGTGAATCCTTGCAGCGTGCTGACAAGCCGCTTCTTGCAAGGTAGGGCAATCTCGCTGCCCGAATCCGTCAGCTAACCCCGTAAGCCTCGAAGAGAGAGGATGAGCGCCATGATCGATTAACCGACCACGGAGAGCCCTGCCGCTTCTGTGGTCTTTTTGCTGTGCATGCAAGAAGGGAAGACGGTATCTATTAGAAATCTGTAAATCGTATAACAACGAGATTTGGAGTATTTTGATACTATCTAAACTGCTTGAAAGGAGGGATAGTTATCGTTACTGTATTTATCGTGTGCTTCTGGGTGGGACTATTGCTCCTCCTGAGCGGCGGATTTCATGGGCATGGCCTGGCGGGTCATATGCATGTGGGAGGCGGCGATGCTGGTGGTCCGGGCTTTGTGCCCATACTCCCGCTGATGGTGTTTGTCACGGTCTGGGGCGGCACTGGGTATGTGCTTACCCGGTTCAGCGGAATGAATAGGCTTGCCGTGGTGCTGATCTGCACCGTGGTTGCCTTGCTGGTCGGCTGTCTGATGTATGCAGTGCTGGCCCGGGTGATGACCCGGTATGACAACAGCATGAATGAATTGGATTATGAGCAGGCGGGGCAACTCGGGTATATCAGCATTTCTGCAGCGGATGGAGCAGTTGGAGAAATGAAATATGTGCTGCATGGAACGATGCGCTCCATTGGAGTGCGGGCAGAACCCGGGCAGCAGCTCGTGAGGGGCGACAGGGTGATTATTGTAAAGGTGGAAAAAGGAATGGCGTCTGTAACCCTCTTCGAGAGGGAAAGCGAACAATTATAAATAACGGGGAGTGTCGAACCGGATGGTTATGCTCTATTTAATCTCGGGAATTGTTGTTGTTATTCTGCTGGCTTTGTTCAGTATCGTGAACGCTTATAAAAAGGTTCCGCCCAATCAGGCGATGATTGTCTACGGCCTTGGCGGGAAAAGAGTGGTTCAGGGCGGCGGGACGTTCGTCATCCCCGGCTTCCAGAACAATAAGACCATCTCCATGATGCTGATGAGCTTCGATGTCATCCCGGCGCAGGCGATGTTCTCCCAGCAGGGCATCAAGCTCAACCTGGAGGCGGTGGCCCAGATTAAGATAAAAAGCGATCCTACCGCTATTCTGACGGCCAGTGAGCAGTTTATCGACCGGCCGGAAGAGGACCGCGAGACGATTATTCTGCATTCGGTGGAAGGCCATTTGCGCGGCTTGATCGGACAATTGACGGTGGAATCCATTCTAAAAACTCCCGACGAAATCAACAGCAAGATGCGGGAGACCTGCTCGGAAGACCTCGATAAGATGGGGCTTGAGGTAGTCAGCTTCACCATTAAGAAGATTACGGACGACAAAGGATATATCGATAACATGGGGGTTCCGGAAATTGAGCGCATCCGCCGCGATGCCAGCATTGCGAAGGCGGAGGCGGAACGCGACATTCAGATCAAGCAGGCCGAAGCGGAGAAGGAATCCTCGATCGCCAAAGCCAATGCGCATCAGGCTACCATTGAAGCGGGAACCGCCGCCCGCGCCAAGGAATCCCAGTTTGAGAAGGAATTGAACATTAAGCAGGCGGACTTTAAGCTGGAGACAGAAGTGAAGAAAGCACAGGCGGACCTTGCGTACGAATTGCAGCAGAACAAAATCAAACAGTCGCTGGTTACCGAGCAGGTCAAGATCACGCAGATGGAAGCGGAGGCTAACCGGACTGTCCGGGAAATCGAGGTCGAGCTCAGACAGAAGGAACTGGAGGCAACGGTGATCAAGCCTGCCCAGGCGGAGAACCAGGCTACCATTATGAGAGCGGAAGCAGCCAAGCAGCGGCAAATTCTTGAGGCGGAGGCAGAAGCGGCCACGACGACCAAGCGGGGGCTGGCCACAGCGGAAGCCGAGCTGGCGAAAGGGAGAGCCAACGCAGAAATTGTTCAATTGGCCGGGGCGGCGGAAGCGGGAGCGCTGGAGAAGAAAGCCGAGGCGTACAAACAGTTCACGCAAGCTGCGCTTACCGTGGAATTCCTGAAAGTCCTGCCTGAATTGGCTGAGAAAATCGCTTCTCCGCTGGCCAAAGTCGATAAGATTACAGTGATTTCCCAGGATGGAGCTTCATCCGGCGTGAACAAAATTACCAGCGATATCGCCAAAATCATGGCCCAGGTTCCTGAATTGACTCAGACGCTTACCGGCATGAACGTGACAGAGGCACTCAGCGGGCTGCTTGGGCGGGATAAAGAGCAGTAATCTGTAGCTTCGTAAGGTGTTAATTGTCGCCGATAACATTAAGGAATAAGAAAAATAGCAGGTGAACAATCAATAGTTGGAAAAAGGAAACTTAATTGGGTTATTTTACTCGATCAGGAGCGAAATGAGCTTAATTAGTGATCCTTTTTCCAACTTAAGCTGCGGAAATCCGTGTGCTGGGATAGGGACCCCTGCGCCCCTTCCATTGTTTAAGGCGTGCGGCGTACCTGTTTGTCCTTCTTTCATTTCTTAGTATAAAAGTTCCTTCTTTGAGAAGATCGCATAGCTGATTTTGTACATCATCAAGTTCCATACCAGCGCTATCACCGGGGAGCAGCACAGCAGGATAAATTTAAGCTGATCTGTGAAAGAAACACCAAAGAAGATAAGAATCTCATATACACCAAAGCAAATTACAGCGGGAATTATAAAGGAAACAAGTGATAATGTACGAGCTTTTTCTGTACCGAACTTAAATAAGAGAGGGATAGACATACTTCCTAAGATTTCCGCAATCACAAAACCAACCACAGCCACTACCGGCAGAGTGAGGACGTCGCTCATGTTGCTGTAATCAACTTTACGGACGATGATGCCGCCAATGAAACCAATCACTAGACCGATGACAACACCGATAATCGAGAAAATCAGCAGAACGATAAACTTGCTAGCCACTAAGTCTTTTTTGGTAACTGGGGTAACCATAGCATATTTCATCCACTTGGAGTTGTCATCAAAGCTGAACGTAGTCATAACCATCATACTGCATAGAATCCCACTCGCGATAATATAGGCTTCCGGTCCACTGAAAGGGACAAAGATGAAGGCAAAAACCAGCAGCATAAAAAACATGGATTTTGCGTTGTGTCCAATGTTATATAAATCTTTTAAAATCAAGCTTTTCATTACACCTGTTCCCCCTTTACATAGAGAAGAAGAATATCGTCAATAGAAGCGTCGTCCACTACTGCCGTCTTATGCCTGCGGCGCGCTTGTTCCTTATCGGCAACCAGCACATCCCACTGATAGTCGCACTTCCGGTAGGCAAGGACCTCCGATTTGTCAATCTGTTCAAACAGCGCTGCCCCACAACGAATAATACCGTAGTTGTATCGTAGTTCGTCCTTTGCCTTACAGAACAGAACCTTTCCCTCGTGAATAAAGGTGATGAAATCAGCCACTTTCTCCAAATCCGTGGTGATGTGGGAAGACATCAGGATAGAGTGGTTTTCGTCCTGTACAAAATCCAGAAAAACATCCAGCATATCGTCACGCATGATAGGATCAAGTCCGCTAGTCGCTTCGTCCAGGATCAAGAGCTTTGGCTTATGGGAGAGTGCTACAGCAATACAAAGCTTCATCTTCATGCCTTTGGAAAATGTTTTGATCTCCTTGTCGGGAGAGAGCTGGAACTTTTTTAAATAACTGTGGTATAAGGCTTCGTCCCATTGATTATAGGCAGCCGCTGAAATTTTGCCGACCTTGGCCGGTGTGAGGGTTTCATAGAAGTTGATACCGTCAAACACAACGCCGATGTCCTCTTTGATTTGCTTGGGATTAGAGGACAGCTCCTGACCCCAAAATGTGACGGTACCTTCATCCTTTCGGATGAGTTCAAGAATGGCGTTAATGGTGGTGCTTTTGCCGGCACCGTTCTCACCAATCAGCCCCATGATCGTGCCTCTCGGAATAGAAAAGGAAACCTGATCCAGCTTGAAATCAGGATATTGTTTGGTTAGGTTCTCAACCTGCAAAATAGGTTCCATAGTTATTCCTCCTCTTGGTAAAACATAGTCAAAAGCTCAATCAGCTTGCTGAGTGGTATACCGCTGGTACGCGCAATATCTGCGGCCTCCTGCAAATGTCCTTCTGCTTTTCGCTGTTGTTCTTCTTGGAAGAAATCTTTGTTTTGCGAGGATACAAAACTCCCCCGCCCAACAGTCGTTTCAATAAAGCCATCCCGCTGCAAATCCTCATAAGCCTTTTGTACGGTAATGACACTGACATGAATAGATTTAGCCAATGCACGCATGGACGGAATAGGGTCGCCTGTCTGTAATTCTCCGCCCATAATCATTGCCTTAATCTGTGAGGTGATTTGTTCATATATAGGCTTGCTCGTATTACTGCTGATGATGATTTCCACACGGCCCCTCCTTTACAGTGTATTTAAGTGTACCTATTGTATAAGTACATTATAGTTAGGTGGAGTGCATTTTGTCAAAGGAGTTTCTAATGGCTCTTTTTGAAAGTTTTAGATCACCCCATGTTATTATTAGATAAGTTAGGCTATACATTCCCATGGGAGGACTGTTTGGATGGTCAAAATTCTTATCGTGGACGACGATCCGCACATTCGCGCCCTGATGCGCCTGTACTTGAAGAATGAAGGGTTCGATTTGGCCGAGGCGGACAACGGCATCGATGCGCATGCCATCGTCAAAGGCTCAGGGATCGATCTGGTTATCCTTGATATTATGATGCCGCAGATGGACGGATGGGAGCTGTGCCAGGAGATTCGGACAAGCGATCCCGACATTCCGCTCCTGATGGTAACGGCCAAGGGCGAAGCGGGTCAAAAGATCAAAGGCTTCCAGCTCGGGACCGATGATTATATGACAAAGCCGTTCGATCCGGTGGAGCTTGTAATGAGGGTTAAAGCCTTACTGCGGCGCTCCCGGATTGCCTCTTCCCAGGTCATTGCGCTGGGTGATATCGTACTGAACCGGAAAACGTATAAGGTTATGCGGGGAGACGAGGAACTGACTTTGCCTCTGAAGGAATTCGAGCTGTTATTCGTGCTTGCCGGCCATCCGGGGCAGATTTTCACGCGGGAGCAGCTGATCACCCAGATCTGGGGCATGGATTACGAAGGAGACGACCGGACCGTCGATGTTCATATCAAGCGGCTGCGGGAACGTTTTGGCGGGGATGCCCGCTATTTTCGCATTGAAACGGCACGAAGTGTAGGCTACCGTCTGGCGGTAAATCCGGGATGAAAACATTATACGTCCGCGTCGTGCTGACTTTTCTGGCCGTCATCGTCATCAGCCTGGTCGCATCCCTGCTCATCTCCCTTGCTCTATTTCAGAAGGCGCTTAACGCTACGGGTAAAAACGATATGATCGCGGCCGGCAACCGCATTATCCGGGTGTATGAACAGACGAATCCTCCAGATTTGGATACTTTTATGGACAATATGGCCGAGCTGGTTTCTTATACCCTGCAGCTCTACGACGGCAATGGCGGGGTGGACTCCTATGTACCGGCCAAAGGCAGGCAGGCCGGGAAGATTAGCCCGGAATCTGTCCGCAAGGTGCTGCAGGGAGAGGTGTACCGTTCGCAAGGACAAGATAACGGAACGTTCATCGGCCTTCCGTTTGTATCTGAAGGGAAACGTTATGCCTTATTTGTGCAGAGCTCTTCCAAGAACGAAGCCGCGCTCATCCGTTTGTTCTTTACCATCCTGCTTCTCATGCTAGCGCTCGGAAGCTTGGGTATTCTCGTTGCCGGCAGGTACGTGGTGAAGCCTCTCCAGGTAATGACGGATGCGACTAAGCGGCTGGCCAAAGGCGACTTCGAGGTTGAACTGAAAATAAACCGTGGAGACGAACTGGGAACACTCTCGCAGAGCATTAACGATATGGCCCGGGAAATCAGACAAATGGAGCGGATGCGGCAGGATTTTGTATCGAACGTGTCTCATGAAATCCAGTCGCCGTTGACTTCCATCTCCGGTTTTGCGAAGGCATTGAAGGATGGCAAGCTTGCTATCGGGGAGGAGGAACGCGAGCAATACTTGGATATTATCGTTACGGAGAGCGACAGGCTGTCCAGACTCAGCGATAATCTGCTGAAGCTCGCTTCCCTCGAATCGGAGCATCATCCGTTCAAGACGGAGACCTATAATCTGGATGAGCAGATTCGGCGGGTGATTGTCGCTTGCGAACCCCAGTGGTCGGCAAAAAACATCCGCGTCGATATGGAGTCCTCTTCCGGTGCTGCTGTCCGAATAACGGCCGACAAGGATCAGCTCAATCAAGTGTGGATGAATTTGCTCGGGAATGCCGTTAAGTTCACGCCTTGCGCCCGACACGTCTTCATCACGATCAGCCAACCTCATCCCAATGAGGTTGCCGTGGCGGTAAGCGATTCCGGAATCGGCATTGCGCCGGAGGAGGTAAGCTTTATTTTTGAACGCTTCTACAAAGCGGACAAGTCGCGGGCCGAACACCGGAGCGGCAATGGTCTTGGTCTTGCCATCTCCCACAAGATCGTTGCGCTTCATCATGGAAGCATAGCGGTGAAGAGTACGGCCGGACTGGGTACAACGTTCACCGTGACGCTCCCCGTTGTTTCTCCTTCTGGTTCTGTCCTTTAGGTTCATGCTCCGTTCATATTTCTCTTATAAGATCATTGCGAAACCCATTGAACGATTGGAGGAATATGAATGATGAGCTTTATGCTAGATATGTTCGATTCATTGAAATGGTTGACTGGCTGGGAAATGATTTTGTGCGCGTTGTACTTGTTTGTCTTGCTGGGGTATACTTTTCTCAAAAATAACCGGTGGTTTTATTTTATTCCCGGCGCGGGCGTAATAGTTGCGGTTATAAGTCTTATCAATGGCGATGCCTCTATACTGGCGCTGTTGATTTACGCCTCAACGGCCATACTCTTCTTATGCACCGTTAAAAGAATCTTTAAACCGGCTAAGCCGCCGTCCCCAAAAATTCGGACCGTCATGGTTATTGTGTTCGTCCTCGGTTTCCTGCCAACGCTATTGGCATTAACTATTGCGGGTGAAGTCCGGTACAATCCGGTGAGCGATTTAAGCCATAAGAGCTATACCCAGGCTTTTACCGCGATGAACGAACGATTGTCCGCCGAATATCCTTTTGGAGACTGGAAAAAAATCGATTGGGAAGCAAAGAAGAACAAATACGGACCTCTATTCCGCCAAGCGGAAATCAGCCAAGACCCGAACCTCTACTATAAAACTTTAAGGGATTACCTCTTTTCATTCCGTGACGGTCATATCCAAATCGTGAATGAACATCTGTATGACGATAATAGCGTATTTAAGAATGAAGTTGGCGGCGGCGTCGGAATCAGCACCATTCAATTGGATGACGGCAGGGTGTTGGTTAGCTTGCTGGTACCGGGCAGCCCGGCTGACCAATGCGGCATCAAACTTGGAGCCGAGATCATTTCATGGGATGGGAAAGACGTTAAGAAGGCATTAGATGAGACGTCTTGGAGCGAGAACCCTCCGGCAACGGAAGGGGACCGGATTCACAATCAAGGACGGTTCTTAGCAAGAGCACCGATCGGCCAGAACATTCAGGTCAAATTCCGGAATCTGGACGCTCCGGCGGTCATAACCGCGGCGCTTACAGCCTATGACGATCAGTACGAAACCTTGAAGAAAACGAAGGTAAAGCTGAAGAAAGAAGATCTGCCAGTGGAAGGCCAGATACTTAAGGAGAAATATGGTTACGTAAAAATCAGATATTTCCTTCCTGGTGCAACGCAATCCGATCCCGCGAAAGCGCTGGAAGATATAATAAAAGCGTTTCAGGAGAAACAAGTAAAGGGAATAATCATCGATCTGCGGGATAATCCGGGCGGGGATGATGACCTTGTTGCCCAAATGGCGGGACATTTCGTGAACAGGAAAAGGATCTTTGAATATGTCAGTTACTACAACCGAAATACAGGACGTTTTGAAATCAACCGTGCCGAAACCAGAACCGTTCAACCTTCGCGGATTTACTTTCCAGGGAAAATAGCCGTCCTCATTAATCATAACACCGCGAGCTCGGGGGAAGGCTTACCTTTGTTCTTACAAGGAATGTCCAATGTTAAGATTATCGGGTTTACATCTACGAATGGTTCGTTCGGTGTCGTGTCCGCTCCTATAGAAATGAACATGCCGGAAGGATATGTCGTGCAGTTCCCGGATGGAAGATCCCTTAACCAAGACCAAAAGATTCAAGGCGACAGCGATGAACGCGGTCAAGGAGGAGCAACTCCTGACATTAGGGTTCCCATGAACGGGCAGACATTTAAAATGAAGGTTATTGAAGGGCAGGACGTGGAGTTGGATTATGCGTTAGCTTCTTTCAATGGCTAAAAGGAGTGTTTAACAATGAATTTTGAAATGGTTATGCAGGAACTTGAAGCGCTCGGCAAGGAACGGACCAAAAAAATCTATCAATCCAATGGGGCGCATGAACCGCTTTTTGGTGTAGCTACAGGTCAAATGAAGCCGATTGCCAAAAAAATAAAAATAAACCAGCCCTTGGCTGAGCAGCTTTACGCTACAGGGAACTATGACGCCATGTATTTTGCCGGAATCATTGCAGATCCGCAATCGATGACTGAAGCAGATTTTGAGCGTTGGATCGATGGGGCGTATTTCTATATGCTGTCCGATTATGTGGTTGCGGTAACCCTGGCCGAAGCGGATATTGCCCAAGAAGTAGCCGATAAATGGATTGCAAGCGGCGAAGAACTGAGAATGTCTGCGGGCTGGAGCTGTTACTGCTGGCTTTTGGGAAATCGGCCTGACCATGAATTCTCTGAAACCAAGCTTGCCCATATGCTTGATCTTGTGAAGAATACAATCCATGATTCTCCTGAGCGGACGAAATACGCTATGAATAATTTTATCTACACCGTTGGGGTATCCTATGTGCCGCTCCATGAGGCAGCGGTCGAAACCGCACAGACAGTAGGTCCTGTAGAAGTTCAAAAAGACAAGAAAAAGAGCAGCTTCCTGCTCGCTTCTGAACGTATTCAAAAGGCGGTGAGTAAAGGGGAGCTTGGGTTCAAACGCAAACATGTAAGATGTTGAGCAGCCATAAAGACTCTGGGAAGTTGAGAATGTCCAAGACTTGTTAAGCTATTGCAAAAAGGGCCAGGTGCATCTTCCAAAAGGAGGATGCACTCTAGCCCTTTTTACTCAGAACAATCCTCTTCTGAGAGCCATTATTGTTCTTATACCTTAACCGTATTCCCTGTGTTTTCTTTACGTTGTTTGGCATATTCAGCAGTTGCTGTGAAAAGCACATCGGAGGAGGAATTTAATGCTGTTTCAAAAGAATCCTGTAAAACACCGATGATGAAGCCTACACCAACGACCTGAATCGCAATATCATTCGGAATGCCGAAGATGCTGCATGCCATCGGAATAAGCAAGAGTGACCCGCCGGCAACCCCCGAGGCGCCCGCTGCAGCTACAGCGGATAGAACGCTAAGAATAAGCGCCGTCCCGAAATCGACCTCAATTCCAAGTGTATGAACAGCTGCGAGTGTTAAGACCGAGATTGTAACTGCTGCGCCCGCCATATTGATCGTAGCACCTAGAGGAATAGATACGGAATACGTATCTTTATCCAGCCCTAATTTTTCACATAATCTCATGTTGATGGGGATGTTTGCAGCCGAGCTGCGGGTAAAAAATGCAGTAATTCCGCTTTCCTTCAGGCAGCTAAGCACAAGCGGATACGGATTTCTGCGAATATTGAGATAGACGATCAACGGATTGACCACAAGCGCCATAAAGAGCATGCATCCAATTAGAATAAGAAGTAATTTTCCGTAATCGAGCAAGGAAGAGAGCCCATTTGTGGTAATGGAATCAAAGACCAGCCCCATAATTCCCAGCGGTGCCCAATTAATTACCCATTTGACGATCTGGGATACAGCATCTGAAAAATTAACAAGTCCTTTTTTTGTACTGTCATTGGCATTTTTTAGAGCAACACCAAGCAGGAGGGCCCAAGCCAGGATGCCGATATAGTTGGCACTCAGGAGGGCATTTACCGGGTTGTCGACTACCTTGAACAATAAGGTTTTCAGTACTTCTACAATCCCATCCGGAGGGGTCAGATCTGCGGCCCCTTTTACAAGAGACAAGCTTACCGGAAAGATAAAACTGGCAATAACGGCTACCAGTCCTGCCAGAAAAGTACTTGCACCATAGAGGGTAAGAATCGATTTCATATTGGTTTGATGGCCTTTTTTATGCTGCGAGATGGCAGACATCACCAGGAGCAAGACCAGCATGGGCGCAACCGCCTTAAGTGAGGAGACAAATAAAGAACCGAAAATGGTGATCCCTGTTGCATTGGGAACCAACAAAGCCAGGATAATCCCAACTATAATCCCAATAAAGATTCGTTTGACCAGGCTCAGTTGATTCCACTTGAGTAGTAATGTGTTCATGTATTCCCTCCGGGTTCATTATGGAAATATAACTAAGCCCAGCCACCAGGTTGTTGTGAGGCAAGGTTACATTTCCCGTTAGTTTATCATGAAAATTATCGGTTGTGTGCGGGTGGAAAGATTTGTGCTTAAATCTTCACTTTATCATAGCGATACATTAAAACTTTAACTTTATGAAGGGAAAAGTCAACTGTAAATACATCCCTAATTAAAGATCGGCCACTATTCTCCTGAACGAGAAAAGTAGCCGATTCTTGTAACATCCCGTAATAACTCTTTAGAGGTTAAATTAATCATCAGTTCCTCAATGGCCGAGTAGCTTGCCAATCCGCAGATTACAACTGCGGTTGCAGTGAGCCCGAATACGCTGTACAGAAAGGGGAAGGAGAACAGCGCAAGTCCTGTGGCCTTGTTGGCATAGGTATGGAGGAAAGACAACGCACGGTATTTTACGAATCCTGCCAGCAATGAGCCTAGGCGGACCAGGGCAACAGCAGCGATCCAGCAGATGATCCACAAGGAGGGAAGAAGAATCGGGAGGAAGACCACCAGCAGAACAGCTATAAAAATAGTATCCGCTACACCGTCTATACTGGCACCTAAAGAACTGCTGCTGTTGGTTTTTCTTGCGACATACCCGTCGAGCACATCGCTTGCCCCACAGACGACATAGATGCCAAAAAACAGTGCGGATAACGGCTGTACAACGATCAACAGCAGGGAGCACAGTATCCGTAGTACAGATAGGGTATTGGGAATATGCTTTATTTGTACCACCTCATCATACTTACATTCTATGTATCGGTCTGTTCAGTCATGAGTCCCCAGCGAAAGCCAAATTTATCAATAAGTGAAACCATACAGGAGCTGTATGTCGTACTGCGCAACGGATGAATGATTGTCCCCCCGGCCTTCAAAACTTCGTAGGCCTTTTTTACTTGGCTGGCGGTATTAAAGGTGACCGTAAGAAATAAAGACGTGCTATCCGTTGGATGTAGCTCTAATTCATCGGCAAGCATAATGCGCTGTTCCCCGATATAAGCCTCCGCATGATACACATAGCCTTTTTGTTCTTCAGATAATTCGATATTCCAGTCGCGTTGGTTCGCGTCGTTATAATGCAATATGAAGTCAATTCTGATGTCAAAGGCTTGCTGATATAGACCGAGTGCCTCTTCGCATTGTCCATGAAAGTGCAGCGTAGGTGTTACGATCATTTCTTCATCCCCAATCTTTAGTGACCGGCAGTGAATACTGCATTGGTTTAATATTATATTATAGCGATATCATTCAATGATAAATGCTGGTCACCTGACTATTTTTGGCATAAGTTGTCTATGCGTCACGCTACAGCCTTCTCAATATATCCTTCTTCTTCAGGCCGTTTTTCTTGGCGGTGGCGTTCCAGAAGGAATGTGTCGCTGTGAATTTCCAAGCGAAGCGCGGGAAATTGGGGTTGAACAGCATGGATTCATCCACACTGCGTGAATGGATATTGCCTGCGAGGCCTTGCATGGCACGGCCCAGATTCTTAAGCGGTCCCCGGCCAACGGGGACCTTCGCCAGAAAGCCCATCATTTCACCGGCACCCTGGCCGAGTCCCTGCCCGAAATGGAGGCCGCAGCGGCTGCACCAGTTCTGAATGATCTCAAGCGCAAGGTGATTTTGCTGCCCCTCAAAAAAACCGTTGTTGATAAGGGCGTATACGTAAATGTCCCCCTCACGCTCCGCTTTCATGTATTCCTCAAGGGCAACCAGCATCCTGAACAAATGTGACGGTATCCCGTCTACGTACAGCGGGAAGGCGATAACCAGTACATCCATGCGGCACAGCTCGCTGTATTGCTCTGGGGTCAGCGGTTTTTTGTTCGGATGATAGGTTGTGATCTCATGCCCGGTGCGGATAAGCGGCTCGAGCATGCCAAGCATTATGGCGGAGTTGCTTTTTTTCAGCTTCGGGCTTCCGTTGATCAGGGCGATGTTCATGCCAATACCTCCTTGACCGCTTGCAGGCTGTTATGGAAATACACGTTATTTCCTATAGAATACAAATTCACACTGTTTGCCGCGACCAGTTTTCTGGCCGTTTCCATCTCCGCTTCCGTAAGATCTTCCCCATAAAAATGTACAGACAGGGCGAACTGATGATCATAACGTTTCCGATGATGGGTTTCTCCACTTTGGGTAGAAAAATAAGGGAGGACGTAGGAGATGCTCCGGTTTAACACATTGAGGATGAAGGGGCTGTAGCTTCCATACTCGCATTTGCTGATAATCACCAGTTCATCGCATTTCGAGAGAAGTTCACCCATATTGTGATAGCCATCCTTGAGAACACAGACTCCGGGCGTCCTTACCCAGCATCCGAAGCAGCCGGTGCAATGGCGGATGGTGCCATTATCGGATATGACTGTTACTTCCTCCTGAGGAGCCTCCACCCATGCTGCATATTCGTGCTGGCCCAAGTCGTGAAAGATCATTTTCATTTGTCATCCTCCTTATCGAGTACCGTTAGGATCGAAAAAAAATCGCGCCAGTTGCCGGAATACCGGACACCGTTATTCGTGAGCAGCGAGGCGATGCCATGCACCATGGACCACAGCGCAATCAATTGATGCGAATAAGAGGCTTCCGGCAGACCGATGCTGCGGAACATGTGGTATGCCGTTGTCCGGAACAGAGCGAATGGCGGGTAATTATCGGAATTGTAGTTATCCAGATCAATGGTTATGCCTGAGTGATAGAAGAGGAATTGAAAGTACTGTGGATTCTCTATGAAAAAGTCTATGTAGGCCTGACCCAGCAAAGAAATGGCCTCGGAGCTGTCCTCCTCTCCTTGAATGGATATGCGCAGCTTCTCCATAAATTGCTCTGTGACATGCTCGCCCATGGCAGCAATCAGTTCATCTACATTTTTAAAATGGCTGTAGGGGGCGGTATGGCTGACGTTGCACTGTGCAGCGACTCTGCGCAGGGAAAAGCTTTTTACACCTTCTTCGTTAATCAGGCTAATACCGGTTTCGATAAGCTGCTTGCGTAGATTGCCGTGGTGGTAGGGTTTTTCTTTCATCGTATGAATGCTTCCTTCCATCAATCTTAACACCGTAAAGATTGTAGCATGGAATCTTAGCGGTGTAAATATTTGGAATATATATAAATTGAACTTAAAAATATTACAAGGAAAGGAGAAGTGGCGGAGGAGAAGTTTGGAACTGTAGGAGCGGTAGTGTCCGCCTTTGTCTGCGGATTTCAACCGTGAACAGCGGGTTATAATCAAGAAACCGCTCCACAGGTGAGGCGGTGGTTTTCATAAACAGGGAATAATTGGATACCGGGATTAGTTCCTGCCAGTTATTGCTTGTTCATAGGGGTATGTTATAATTCCCTTAAATTACTGAAGAAATCTGGGAGGAACAATGAAAGCAGACAGAAATGATCCTTGCCCTAGCGGCAGCCCTTTTACCATGCACCGTTTGGAGGCCATGCTGAAGGAGTATTTGTATGAGAGTTCAGGCGAGCGGATTCTGGAACAGTTTTGGGGCATTTGGACGGCGATCAGGGACCATATGATCATTCCCTTCAACTACCGTTCATTTGCGCAAATTACGGAGCGTTTCGATTTTCCTTATGAGATGGACGCTGTCTTCTTCGGCACGGAGGCTAAGATGGTTCGGGAGTGCCGGGAACGGCAGGATCCCGAAGCTTGGGACCGGTTGATCCAGCTATATCGGGAGATGATGGAATATTTGACGGATATGTACGAGGAAAGCAGATTGAACCTGCGCCGCTCCTATGCGGAAGCGCACTTTTATAAGGGCGAAACCGGCACGGCTGATGCGCTTTTTGAGCAATTGACTGAAGAGCATCCGGAATGGGTCTGGGGATATGTGGGCTGGGGAGATTTGTATAATCCCCAATTTGACTCTTCTGCAGCGGGCAGTAAGGATAAGGCTTTGCGCTTGTACCAATCGGGGTTGGACAAGGCCTCGTCCGATAAGGATGTTCTGGAAGAACGGATCATGGAGCTGACAAGGCCATGAAAGGCGGAAACCAGCCGTTGCCGGAGCACGAATTGCGGGCTATTCTAAGGGCTGCCGACGATATCATTGCCCAGGGCGGGCGCTTCTCTCCAAGATATTAAAAGGCTCAAAAGACCGGAAGCTGCCATATTTGGCTTTATGGGAGCGTACCGATTTCAAGAAGGTTCAGATTGAGATTCGCAATGTGATGGAGGCGCTTAAACAACGGGACGGGAACCCCGGCTATTATACGAGCGATGGCTTGTGTTTTCCAGACATATGTATGAATTGCCAGGAAGATGCCCACCGTCATGTGTAGAAAGGAAATAACTGAACCCTGTTGCCAGACCTGCACCTTGGGCATGAGTCTAGGGGAGCAGCAGATATGCAGACTTCGGCAATCGCACAGTAACGTGCGGCTGCCTTTTGTGCATTGAAGAGATAGGACAAAAAAGCATATAAACCTGACCAAAAGGTTGATTTTATTCCATGACCTTCAAAGGTATGCGTTGGAGGAATTCAGATGCCAAACCGAAATATGAAAAAATTTGAGCCATTGAAAAATGCGCAGCTTGGGGTATCTTACGTCAATGGTGGATGAGATCAGAAAAATGCTTAAAACGGAAGAAGGAGCAGCGGTTCAGCAGTCATTTTACAGGCATGTATTGAAGTCGTGGGGAGAGCATGGGCTGGGTTTTCATGAACATTATCCAAAATAAAAGCGGTTTCGACGGCGCTGGGATCGGGGGGGAAAGGTGAAGATCAGCAGACTGAAGCTAAAACATCAGATACTACTAATCTTTTTATTTCCGGTAGTCATATTTGCGGTTATGGAATTCTATTTCTATTACAGCTTTTTTAATCTGACACAGAAAAGAGCTGCAAATTACGGGAACAAAATCATTGAACAAACGCGCCAGAAGATAGACTCCGTGTTCAACGATATCAAACTCAGCACTAACATTGTGGTCAATAATAAGAAGATACAGGAATTTACCGTTGAAGATAATGATTATAAAAGGGATTTTGATATAGGCACTTATGTAATTGATCTAATGGAATATATGAGGTCCTTTAATACTTACGTGAACGGAATTATGATTAATGATAATCATGGAAGAAGTGTATACAGCCTGGCTACAGCCAACGGTGATATCTTTTTTTTGAACCAATATGATGAATTTATCAGCAAGTATAAAAATGACAGTGAGCTTGACAAAAAAGGAAGGTTCACAAAGCTCTTCAAAAATGAAAAAATAGGAAGCGAATATTTCTTTTATATAGTACCCGTTATCGAATCCATCGGCGGGGTTCATTTCTCGCAAAGAACGGGCTATTGCTCGGTTATGGTTAATATGGAGAAGATCAAAGGACTTGTTGTTCATACGGAATTAACACCAAACTCTACGTTGTATATCCTGAACAGCCAAAATGAGGTCGTTGCCTCAAACCATACAAACTCCAGCGGCAATATATTCAAGGAAATCCTTTCCTTGGACCGGCATAGTCTAGCCAATGGCGTAAAAACAAAAATAAACGGAAAAGACGTCATCGTTCAGGAAAAAGGCCTGCAGCAGGCAGACGGGTGGCGTATTTTAAGCATGATTCCGGTGCATGAACTGACCACTGATATGAATGATATTAAAAACATCAGCATCATTGTCGGAATCGGCATCACTCTCAGCATGATTATTCTGGTATATTTTTTCTTGAACAATCTGACACGGCCTGTCATGGGTCTGGTGGCAGATATGAAAAGAGCCGGCAAAAGAGATATGAACTTTAGGGTAAAGGTGCGCTCAACCAACGAAGTTGGGGCTTTGGCCTATGATATCAACAACATGATTGACAAGATGGAGGAAATGACGAGGGATGTCTTTAACACTCAGGTCAGATTATATGAGTCGGAGCTGAGTAAAAAGCAGGCTGAATTTTCGGCCCTGCAGAGTCAAATTAACCCGCATTTCCTCTATAACACCTTAAATTGCATAAGCAGCATCGGGCTTGAATATGGCAGCAAGGAAATCGCTCAGATCACCTCATGCATGTCCAAAATATTTCGCTACAGCATTAAAAAAGACGAGCTGGTACAGATCAGTGAAGAAATTCAATGTATTAAGGCATATATGAATATTATCTCCATCCGGTATGAAAACAAGTTCGCGATGGAAGTAAATGTGGATGAAAAGCTGCTGAAAATGAGGACGCCTAAAATGATCCTGCAGCCCATTGTTGAAAATTCAGTGTATCACGGGCTTGAAAGCATCGACGCAGGAGGGCATCTCCATGTGAGCGGCCATATTGATGCCAATGGAGATATATGTTTTCAAGTAGCCGATTCCGGCAAAGGGATCGCTTATGAGGAGCTTGAAAGCATCCAAGCGAAACTGAATATGGAATATTCGGAGAGAGTGGAGAACAGCTTTGCCGGCAAAAATATCGGTCTTTCCAATATCAACAACAGGATCAAGCTGCTGTTTGGAGAGGAGTACGGGGTAGGGATACAAAGTCAGCTTGGTGAAGGTACTACGGTGACCGTTAAGATTCCCTGTATTTAAGCAATGAGGCAATGAAAAGCAAGCTTTCAGCGCAAACAAGCACAGGCCTTGTATCACGGCCTGTGCTTATTTGCCCTATCCAAATATATGCCTCAAGCTTCCATCTTCTGCGCCGTATAGAGCCTATGGTAGAGACCCCGGCGTGCGATCAGCTCATCATGCGAGCCGCTTTCGGCAATGCCTTTATTCGAGACATACATGATGCGGTCGCAGTTCTTAACGGTGGAGAGCCGGTGCGCGATAATGAAGGAAGTACGCCCCTTGAGCAGCTCGTTCAAACCTTTCTGCAGCAGGCGTTCTGTCTTCGCATCAATGGAAGAAGTGGCTTCGTCCAGGATGAGAATCCGCGGGTCGGCCAGAAGCGTTCTGGCAAAAGAAATGAGCTGCCGCTGTCCCTGTGACAGCTTGGAGCCGCGCTCATTGACCTCGGTCAGGTAACCCTGATCAAATTCACGGATGAAATCGTCGGCACAGACTGCCTTGGCAGCGGCGATGACCTCCTCTTCGGTGGCATCGAGCTTCCCGTAACGGATATTGTCCAGAATGGTGCCGGAGAAAATAAAGCTGTCCTGGAGCATAATCCCCATTTGGCTGCGCAGGGACTTCAGCGTAATCTCCGAGATATCCTGGCCGTCAATTAGAATTCTGCCCCCGGTCAGGTCATAAAAGCGCGAGATCAGATTGACGACGGTTGTTTTGCCTGCTCCTGTCGGTCCTACCAGGGCAATGCTCTCCCCGGGCTTGACATCGAAGGAGATATTCTCCAGAATGTTGAGCCCCGGATCATAGGCGAAGGTTACATTGTCAAAGGTAACCCGGCCTTGCACGGACGGAAGCTCCCGCGCATCCGGAATATCGCTGACGGTAACCGGTTCATCCAGCGTTTCAAAGATGCGCTCCAGGTAGGCTACTGCATTGATGAAGCTGTTGTACAGGTTCGACAGATTCAGAATCGGCTGCCAGAAGCGGGCGGCGTAGCTGCTCATGGCCAGAATGACGCCAAGGGTTGCATCCACGGGGTCCAGAGTCAGCAGTCCCACAAGGAAGATCAGGGCCGTAACAATGGTGGACAGGTTATCTACCGAAAAAGGAATCAGCATGTTATAAGACACCGCCCGCATCCATTCCTTGCGGAAATTGCTGGACAGGCGTGTGAAAATCCCTGCGTTCTGCTGTTCACGGGAGAATATTTGGGTCACGCCAATACCGGTGATGCTCTCCTGCATGTAGGCGTTCAGATTGGAGCTTTTGTTGGATACGGCCTGCCATGCGCGCCGCTGCCGGGTTTTGATCAGCAGCATGATGCCGAGGAAAACAGGCAGTCCGGCAAGAATGACGAAGGACAGCCGTACATCCACAGCGAACATAAATGCGGCGATAAAAATTAAATTAACAATTTCCAGAATAAAGTTGATGATCCCGTTCGATAACACATCCGAAACGGAGTTGACATAGTTTACGACCCGGATCAGAATCTTGCCCTGCGGGCGGTCGTCGTAGTATTTAAAGGGAAGCTGCTGCAAATGCGCAAACAAATCCGTACGGATATCAAAAATAATATCCTGTCCGACGCGGGTCATAATGCGCGAGCGGATGGTAGCCAGAATGACGCTGACCACAATGGTTAGCAGCATCAGCAGCGACCAGCCAAGCAAGGCCAGCTTCTCCTTGGAAGGAATGGTTACGTCAACGACATGCTGCATGATCAGCGGTGCCGACAAGGCGATGGCTGCCGAGAGAGCACTTAGGATAAACGCGATAATCATCGGTTTCTTCTTCCGTCTGATATAGATCATTGCCCGGCGGAAATGCCTGATGTCAAAAGGGGATTCCAGATTCTCATCGACGTCGAATTTATTCCTGGCCATGAGCCATCACCTGCCTTCCAATACCCTCGTTCTGCAGCATAAACACGTCGTAATAATAACCCCGCTTGGCCAGCAGCTCGGCATGGGTGCCTTCTTCGATCAGCCGTCCGTTATCCAGAATCAGGATGCGGTCAGCCTCTGCCGTAGTGGATACCCGCTGCGCAATAATCAGCTTCGTGCAGGGGTAATCCAGCCCGCGCAGACTGTTCTGAATGTGCTCCTCGGTCTCCAGATCGACCGCAGAGGTGGTATCATCCAGAATCAGGATGGGACGCTGGACTGCCAGGGCGCGGGCGAGCGCAATACGCTGCTTCTGGCCGCCTGACAGGCCGACCCCGCGTTCCCCGACCACCGTGTCATACCCTTCGGGCATTTTGACGATGAAGTCGTGGGCGGCTGCAAGCCCGGCATAGGCCACAACCTCTTCTTCCGGAAGCTCAGGGTCGCCATAGGCGATGTTTCCGTCGATGGTGTCAGAGAACAGGAGAACGTCCTGAGTGGCCATGCCGATGTTGCCGCGCAGCTCGTCAAGCTCGAGCTCACGGACATCAATCCCGTCAACCAGCACACGTCCGCCGGATACATCATAAAAGCGTGGAATCAGATTAATCAGTGTTGTTTTGCCTGCTCCTGTTGAACCCATAATGGCAATCGTTTCACCGGGTTCCACCGTAAAGCTGACATCGTCCAGTACTGTAGCGCTGTCATATTTGAAGGTGACATGCTCGAACGTGATCCGGCCATCGTAACGCCGCTTGGTCGTGGCCTGATGCTCATTGACAATAGCGGGCCGGGCGTAATAGATTTCGACGATCTTGGTCAAGCTGGCAAAAAAGCGCTGAATGTCGTTGATAATGATCCCGATGTTGCGCATCGGGTTCGATACAGCCCAGACCAGCGAAGAAAAGGCTGCGAATTCACCAAAGGTGATCCGGCCTTCCATCAGGTACAGCCCGCCCGCCAGCATCAGAATGACGTTGAAGGCCTGAGCGAAGGTTTCGAGATAAGGAAAGTAATCAAGCCACACAAGTGCGGCTTTTTTGTTCGCTGTCGAGTAGTTGACGTTCTTTTCCGTGAATTTCTCGATCTCGTATGCTTCGCGGGCAAAAGCCTTGACCACCCGGTTGCCGGAAATATTCTCCTGTGTGGTCGTGTTAAGCTGGGACAGCCGCTCGCGGAGATCCACATACATGGGGCGGACATGCTTGGCAAATATGTAGGCCACGATAAAAATAAGCGGAGACAGGGTAAGCATCCACAACGTCAGGCCGGAATCGATACTGAAGAAATAGATCACAGCCGCGGCAAAAATCGTCAACGATTCAATGATCGTTTTGAAAATCCACGCCATCGAGTGGCGGACCATGTCCAGATCCCCTGTCATCTTGGTCATGAGGTCGCCGGTACGGTTATGATCGTAATATTCCCTGTCCTGCCCTTGAATCTTGTTGTACAGATAAATGCGGATGCGGTACAGCATGTTCTGGGAAGACAGCTCATACTGCATGGTCGTAAAATAGGCCAGACCCGTACGCAGCAGCGAAAAGCCGATCATCCCCAGACAGAGCGCGATGAGCAGCCCCCGTTTGTCCGTCAGATTCTGCACGGCATTGTCTCCGGCAATAAACGTATCCACAATACGCTGGCTGAGGTACGGATTCACAATCGTCAGAGAGGAGCCAACCACCGATAGGCTTAGCGCCAGAATGTACCGTGCCCGATTTCCCTCCAGATTCTGCCACAGCCATTTTAGTTCAAACATCTGATCACCTGTTTCTGCGTGTTCTTTCACCCTGCCATACAGGAAGGAGTGAACAAATCAACGTGATTATATCACTAACAGGCAGCCAGCAACCGGAATTCCAATATTTTTTGTTACAATCGATTGAACTTTTGAATGCGTAACCAAAGTTGTCAGCTGGAGGAAGAAGCCGCCGCAGCCGATGCGGCGGCAGCACCGGCAATGGCAGCCTGCTGCGCGATTACAATGTTGGTAATGCTGGTGGAGAGCGTCGTGGTGACTACACCGCTTTTTGCCTCATCTACATATTTGAAGGCCACCAGGGCAGCCGACAGCAGCAGCAGCTCCTGCTTCGTAACGGACCAGTTGCCGAAGCCTTTTTGGGTGCGCAGAAATTCATAAGTTTCCGACACACCGTTCACAATGTCTTCATGAACGCAGGGCAGCAGCGATAATACGCCAAGGGAGGATAAGGTGTATTCTTTATCCAGCCGAAGCCCTCTTGCCCGGAAGGCATCCCGGAGTGCAAGGACCTGGGACGCCGTTTCGGAAGCATTGTCCCCCAGCACCAGCACCTGCGTCAGCGCCTGCACACTGTTTCCGGACAGAAACTCCGGTTTCAGCGCAGCATAGAGCTGCTCCATGCGCTGAAGTCCGCTCTCAATAGGAATACCGGAAAGGCCGAGCAGGGCAGCAAAGATATAGTCGTCCCGTCCTGTAAGGAAAGGGTGTCTGGCTTTCATGCCGTCATAGAATGCTTTTGCACGTTCTACCGTCTGCAGGTATTGATCCGATGCTGTATTCACAGCAATCTGATAGGCGGCAATCACAAGATAATCTGATCCTCTGAACTTGGCGTCCTTAAGCAGCTCATAGACAGCCAATGTGTCTGCAAGCTGCTTCTCTTGATTAGCAGACAGGGAGAGCATGGCAGCAAGTCCAATTGCGGAAGTGCCCCGAAAGGAAGAGAAGCTTCCCGTATGCTCCTTAATAAGTTCATGGCTGGCGCGGATCGCGTCACTGTCGGCTATTTTGTCCTCGGCAGTATACAGCAGTGCCGCCAGGCGGTTGACCTGTGCATTTTTCCAGACAAACCCGTTTTTGACCCTCTGTGCATTTTCAGCAAATAATTCAAGTCTGGCTGTGTAGGATGACTCTTTCATGGGACACACTCCTTAATCGGCTGGATTGAACATCATCTCATCTCATACGTAAGTTCCTTCTTCGCCGTTCCTGTTCATTCCTGCGTGATTTTCATCAGATTTTCAGTTTGGACCCTTATACTGCTGTTAAATATTCAGGCATGTGATGATCCGAACGAAGCACTGCCGTATGGAGGTTGGTCCATGGTAAAGGGAATTCAACGAACACTGTATGTGATATTGGCTTTTTTGATCGGGCTTTTTATCGCTTCGTCTTTTTTTCTCCGGGCGGAGTATAACTATTTCGCTTTCGGCGACACACCGGTTCTGGAAAAGCAAAAGCTGGTTCTTTTTATGGTGCTGATCGCAATCATCCTCGCCTTAAGCGCCGTTCTGTACAGAATGTGCCTGAAGCTGGATAAGTACAGCCCCAGGATTGTTATTCCGGTTACGCTGCTTTTTTCTTCAGCCATCCAGATCGTGATCATCTTCCTGTTCACCCGCTTGCCGACGGATGATTCACAGACGGTGCTGTCGCTGGCTATGGATATGCTGTACCGGAACGATTATTCCTCCTTCCAGACCAGCGGTTATCTTCACATGTTCCCGTTCCAATTCTCAATCGTCCTGTACTTGAAGACACTGCTGTACCTGTTCCCGGATAATTATCTGGTCATCAAAAGCTTCAATATTCTGTTTTCGCTGGTTACTACATTAATGATCTACCTGCTATACAAAGAGCTTAACACCAAATCCAAACAAAATGACTATGGGGTCCTGGTCTTTGCTGCCACTTACCTTCCTTCGTTGTTCATGAGCAACCTCATCTATAATGACGTGATTGCTACCGCTTTTCTGACCAGTGCATTATATTTTGCTGTAAAATTCATCAGAACTACTTCGCTCAAGGATATCCTGCTCGCAGCCATTTTATTGGCGATTGGGAACTATTTCCGGAGTATCGGTGTTATTTTTCTTATAACGGTTCTGCTTACCCTTCTATTTCACAGGCGGACTCTTGGACTCCGAAAAGTCATCACCTCAGTGATTCTGACGGCTCTGCTGTTCAATGTTCCGGGCTGGACGCAAAATGCTGTACTTCAGGGAACGCATGTCGTGGAGGAACCGGTCAGCACTAACTCTGCGCCTGTCTACATGTGGCTGAATATGGGTGTCAACCTGGAGACGTTCGGGTTCTGGGACAACCGGGAGAGCTACACCATCTATCAGCGGGATGCCAACTATAGCAAGGCGGAAAGCACCAGGCTGTTCAAGGCGTCGATTGCCGATAAGTTCTCCGGGGCCACTGTAGGCGAATTAGTGAATATGTATTATAAAAAGCTCATCTGGACCTGGACCGAAGGTACTTACCAGATGGAGAGATACGGCATAGGAAATGACGGCTCGTCCAGCAGCGGAGGCAGAATGGGCTTTGTGATGGACCGCTATGTATACACTACATTTGCTTCGGACTGGTTCAAGGGGGATTCGAATGCCAGAAGCGGGCTGCTCTGGATGATGTATGTCCTGAATATCCTGATGTATGCTTGTATTCTCGTGCGGTTAATCAGTGGCATAAAAGCAAAGCGGTATGCGGAAACCCCGCTGATTCTGGTCATTCTGGGGTTCATCGGATTCTATCTGTTATGGGAGATCAAATCCCGCTACATTTACCCGGTGTATCCGCTGCTGATTGTATTTTCCTATATGGGTTTTAAGGACGTATATGATTATACGTTTGGAAAGAGGGGGGCTTAGGATGCGGACTCCAAAAGGCTATATCTCATTGCTGGCCGCAGTGCTCGGCTGCTCCATGATTCTGACTTCCTGTGACGCCATTACCTCCCAAAAAATTACGGATACGGACTCCGGCTCCAGGATGAACGGATTCCCGGGAAGAAATGGCGGCACGAACTTTAACGGTGGAGGCAACGGAAACGGCGGCTTTCCAGGCATGAATGGCGGAACGCAAAGGGACGGCAGCTTACCGGACATGAATGGCGGAACGCAAAGGAATGGCGGTCAAGGGACGGACGGTGGTCAGGGGGCTGACGGCGGGTCCAGCGGCACATGATGAAGGTTTTTCTTCCACTTTCTGATTTTGGCCCGGAAGCTTGTGAATGGGGCCGCCGAATTGATATGAATCCACCGGGCCATCGGCCAGTTCTCCTTGCTGCCTGTCCATTTGCGGATTCCCTGGATGAACAGCTCTTCTTCCGTCAGCGTGCTGACCCAGTCCAGCCATTGCTGCTCTGTCTGCCGGAATAAGTCCCGCAGTTCGGGAAGGGACAATGCTGCATATTGGTCATAAAAGGATTGATACAGTCCGCCGAGCTGGTTCCACTTGTAGCCGGGTGCCGGCATTTGTGCCTCCCGGCCTTCCCGTTCATCCTTGTCCCAACCCATGACAAGCTGAAGCCAACCCAGCTGGTAGGCGATAATTTCGGCGGGCGTTTTATCCACCCCGGGAAGCCTCACGTCTTTTTGACTCGTATCGACGTCTTCAAATTCCGCATCCAGCAGCACATACTTGCTGTGGATGGCCTCCAACAAATCCTTCTTGGACGAATATTCATAGCTTGCCATAGCGGTGCACCTCGTTTTTATTTTGTTATAGCATAGAGTAGTGACAGCAGTATGTCATATTTATCTTAATCTTGTTGAATGGCCAGTAACCTGGTTCATCCTTCGCTGCAGGGTGGCCGGGTTTTTCTGTTACTATAATTTTATGAACAGAGCCGGTGATCCTTAATGGGAAAAAGTATCACTAATTGAGCTTATTCGGCTTATGGAGTAGCCTATGTTGGAATAAGTACCACTAATCCGGCTGAAAGTGGCGATATGGGATAAATATGCACCAATTAAGTGTCCAAAATCCAACTAAATCCACCTGCAGGCCGGTTTTCAGCTCATTAGTTTTACTTTTTCCACTTAGCTTCCGTTCCAGAGGAGCCTCACTTACGTTCCCGAGTTTTCAAGTTCAATTTATGCAGCATGAAAATATTGGTATTCTAAACCAACTGCATATTATAATAGATTCAAAAACAGGACTTTTGTAGCAGAGCAGTCTGAATAAAATACTGAAGGGAAGTTGGTAAATGATAGAGTTTAATTGTTCTTTCTACCTTGCTTCTACCCCTACACGCAGTATTGGTCGTGTACATACATATCGTATTACAAAATCAGAAATGGGTATTTATGGAGAAGTATATACGGGCAATCTCATCAGATCCCTCGGGGTTCACTATGGGGACTATGTGAATTCAACCGGAGCAACGATTTGGAGAATTCATAATTTGTATTCGGGACCTTCGGTTGGAAGAATACAGATTCATTCTGAAAAACACAAGTCTCAAGCGGTAACCGGAAACATTGGCGAGGCCGTAGTTATGCCTGCTTTGGGTGCTGCTATGGGGGTTGTTCGAATCCCTTTTCAAAGAATGAAAGCTCACAATTTGAGATGTCCGGATTTCAGGTTTTATTGTGACTGGGTACAGTTGGATAGACTGTGGAATACTTCTTGTTCCTCAATGAGTAATTTGCCTAATGATATGCCTTTGGAAGTGAAGACGCATTTAGGGAGAGACGAGGGATATCCTCTCGATGCTCTAGAGCAGTTATTGAAGTATTGGCATGAATGCAGCAGCAACGGGTACGCGAGTGCAGTTGGTTTTGGTGTTATAGCCCGGGTAGATTTAGATGTGAACAAAAATTCAGGTTCCAATCATCACTTTATCCGTTACTTATTATTTGTTCCCAGAACGGGTTTTAGCCTGAGGAGGTTCGAGAGAGGATTTAAAATTATCAAAAGTACAGATTTTAAAAAGAAATATAAAACGGAGTACAAGCAAAAATTTATCCGGTGGTTAGGCAGGTACTTTATATGAATGAGAGAATTCTTCACTTATTCCAAAAGATAAACTCGCTGCTATGGGTTTACGATATCAGAAAGACAGAGCCTTTGCTCAAAGAGGCTAAAGCTTTGTTGGCTGAAATGAAGGACCCGTTCTTGCAGAAGATTTTTGACCAGTATAAAGACACTTATGATGAATTAAATATTAAGGAAATGCAAGTAGAGTTAGACAGTATGTACAACAATGCGAATATTGAGTCCAGTAATATTTTCTATAGTAATGCAAACTTTTCTGAATTATTGATCATTAAAAATGAATTTGAAGCAGACATCAGAATTGTGACTTCAAGTGAATTCCTATGGCGATTCAAGGAACACCACCAGGAAATCTCTGTTGTTGATCGTGAATCACAAAACAGTATACATGCGGAAAAAAGTGAGGAAAGTGACAGCGGAGTTGTCTACGAACTTGTCTTCCCAAATCATGTGGAGCAGTTCGGAGCAATAACATTTACCAGCTCGGGAATAACCGAAGGAAGGTTCTATGCTAAGCATTTAAGTAAATCTGATGGGTCACATCACTCCGTAACATGCAAGCTGTTCATTGAGCTAGCCTCTAAAGTATATGGAGTATCCAATGATTAAGGAGATCGGTGTATAATATAGGAGATATTATCGAATAAAGAATGATTATGGAATAGAATGGAGAAAGATGCATGCTAACAGGAGAAGTTCGCAACAAGGTTGATAAAATATGGTCGGATTTATGGGCAGGTGGAATCAGTAATCCTCTTACCGTTATTGAACAACTTACCTATCTGATGTTTATTCGTTCTCTGGATGAAAAGGAACTGGAGAATGAGAGTTTTGAAGCTTTAAGCGGTGAAAAGATGCCGAAGATTTTCCCCGAGGACGAAGAGGGACAAGAACTGCGCTGGAGTAAATTCAAAACCAAAGATGCCCGTATCATCTATGATATTGTCGGCACGAAGGTGTTTCCGTTTATCAAAGCCATGAATGGAGCGAACACGACGGCCTTCTCGCGCTACATGCAGGATGCCATGTTTCTGGTTCCTACCCCTCAAGTATTGCAAAAGATGATCACAGGTCTCGATGAACTGTATGAACATGATATCAAGAACCTGGATATGCAAGGTGATCTGTATGAGTACATGCTGGGAAAGCTGGCTTCGGCTGGACAAAACGGCCAGTTCAGAACGCCCAAGCATATTCGCGATCTGATGGTGGATCTGATTGCGCCTACACCAAATGACAAGATCGTTGATCCGGCTTGCGGTACAGCGGGTTTCCTTGTCTCTTCTGCCGAATATATCCGCGAAAAATATGAGGCGGAGATGACCAGCGAGCAGTGGGAACATTTCTCGGGTGAAATGTTCTCCGGTTATGATACCGATAGAACGATGCTCCGCCTATCTGCCATGAACCTGATGCTCCATTCCATTAGCCAGCCGCATATTGATTATGTGGACAGTGTGTCCAGACAAAACAATACGGCATCCGCCTATGATATTGTGCTCGCCAATCCACCATTCACTGGAACGGTAGACGCGGAGAGCATCAACGAAAACTTAAGAACGATCACAGATACCAAAAAGACGGAGCTTTTGTTCGTGGCCCTCTTCCTGCGCATACTGCGCAAAGGCGGACGCTGTGCGTGTATCGTCCCTGACGGTGTGCTGTTTGGTTCGACTAAAGCGCATAAATCTCTTCGCAAAGAACTGGTAGAGAACCATCAGCTTCAGGCGGTAATCTCCATGCCGAGTGGTGTGTTTAAGCCCTATGCAGGAGTTAGCACAGCGATTCTCTTGTTCACCAAAACAGATGCAGGCGGCACGGATAAAGTGTGGTTTTACGATATGAAAGCGGACGGTTATTCTCTCGATGATAAACGCTCTCCTATTGCGGCAAACGATATCCCGGATATCATCGCCCGTTACCATAACCTTGAAGGTGAAGCCGACCGTCAACCGACAGAGCCTAGCTTTCTGGTGGACAAGTCTGCGATTGAAGCGAATGACTATGATCTGTCAATTAATAGATATAAAGAGGTCGTGTATGAAAAGGTAGAGTATGACAAGCCCGAAGTGATCATGACTCGATTAGATGAGTTGAGCCTTGATATTTCCTCTAAGATGGAGGAATTGAGGGGGTTGTTGGGTGAGTAAGTGGGAAAAGGTAAAACTAGGTGACATTGGTGAGTTTAAAAGTGGTGGAACCCCCACAAGAAATAAACCGGAATATTTTGAGGGGGAGATCCCATGGATTACAACCACCTCACTTGGAAAGACATTTATTGAAGGTGCAGATGCAACTGTATTTATTTCGCAGGAAGCTGTTTTAAATAGTGCAACCAAGATAATCTCAAAAAATTCAATTATGATAGGAACTAGAGTCGGCGTAGGAAAAGTCTCTATTAATACAGTTCCTATGTGTACTAGCCAAGATATTATATCAATTGAGAATATTGACAATGGTCAATTTTATAAGCCTTATATTCTCCATTGTATAAAAAGCTACAGTCAATATTTTGATACTCAAAAGCGAGGGGCAACGATCCAGGGAATTAATAGCGGTGTATTAAAATCAATTGATATACCTCAACCACCGCTCGAAATACAAAAGCAAATTGCCAAAACACTAGACACTGCAGCCGAACTGCTCGCCATACGTAAACAGCAGCTTGCTGAGCTGGACAATCTGATCAAAGCTACCTTTTATGATATGTTTGGTGATCTTACTACTAATGAAAAGAAGTGGAACAGCACATCGATTGTTGATGTGTGTACTGAAATAGTAGATTGTGTAAATAAAACCGCGCCTATTATTGATGAAATTAGCCCGTACAAAATGCTGAGAACAACAAACATCAAAAAAGGCTATGTAGATACTCGAAATGTTAATTATGTGGATGAACAGACATTTCAAAAATGGACAAGACGATCAGTTCCTAAAAGAGGAGATGTTCTACTAACAAGAGAGGCACCTATTGGGGAAACTGGAATAATTGAGAGTGATGACTTTTTATTTTTAGGACAAAGGATAGTGTCATACAGAGCTAATAATTCAATAATAGACTCGTTATTTCTTATGTATCATATGCAGTCAGAGTATTTTCAAGATCAAATAAGGAGACTCGCACGAGGGTCAACTGTTAAGCATTTATCAGTTCCAGAGTGTAACCTATTTGTGGTGTATGTTCCACCAATCGAACTCCAAACCCAATTCGCCAACATCGTCACCAAAATCGAAGAACAAAAAGCCCTCGTCAAAAAAGCCATAGACGAGACGCAATACCTCTTCAACAGCTTAATGAGCGAGTACTTCGAATAAAAGAAATTATCCGTGAGGTGAATCCAATGCCTGCAAATTTTGAGTTCTTGCTAGGGCAACCGGAATATAAGTTATTTGCTAACGCCTGTATCGAAGCGGAGAGAGTGCTTGCCACCTCTCCGGCGATGGCAGCGGTGGGCAGCCGTAAGGCTTTTGAGCTTGCAGTGAAATGGGTATACGCTGCCGATAACACCATCACTATGCCCTATAAGGACAATTTGCAGGCACTCATTCATGAACCTACCTTCAAATTCGCAATGGAGAACCAGACTTGGGGGAAGCTGCCTTATATTATTAAGCTGGGGAACCTTGCGGTACATACAGACAAAGCGATTAGCTCCAGTGATGCTGTTTTGTCGCTTGCTGCATTATTTGAATTCATCCAGTGGCTTGATTATTGCTATGGTGTGAATTATGAAGAACGCCATTTCGCAGAGGATAATATCCCTGTAGAGAAGGTAGTTCTGGATGAAGCCCGTATCAAGGAGAAAGACAGCTTAATTGAGCAAAAGGAATCTGAAATCGAAGCGCTGCGCGCCCAGATCGCGGCAATGAGTGACCGGCTTACTGCCGACAAAGAACAGCACCAGGAAGAGCGTCACTTTACGCCGGAGGATATCTCGGAGTTCCGCACGCGCAAGAAATATATAGATGTTGATTTGAAGCTGCTGGGCTGGACACTCGGGGATGATGTGAGAGAAGAAGTCGAATTGTACGGGATGCCCAATGATGAGGGGAAAGGGTATGCCGACTACGTGCTGTACGGTAAGGACGGCTTGCCTCTGGCGATCATTGAAGCCAAACGCACCTCCAAAGATCCGAAGGCAGGTACCCATCAGGCCAAGCTGTATGCGGATTGCCTGGAGCGAATGACCGGCAGAAGGCCTATGATGTTTACATCCAACGGCTTCGAAACCAATCTCTGGGATGACGTTACCTCTCCGCAGCGCAAGGTCAGCGGCGTATTCTCCAAGTCGGATCTGCAGAAGCTGATGAATCGGCGGAATGAACGCAAAGTTCTGGATGAGGTGGTCATTGACGATAACATCACAGACCGCTACTACCAGAAGGAAGCCATACGTGCAGTTTGCGATAATATTATGACGGGTCATAGACGTTCCTTGCTGGTTATGGCGACGGGTACCGGGAAGACCAGAACCGCCTCCAGTCTAACCGATGTGTTATCCCGAGGGGGATATGTGACTAACATCCTCTTTCTGGCTGACCGAAAGGCTTTGGTCAAACAGGCAAAGGACGACTTCAAGAACTACCTGCCGGATATGTCTCTCTGCAATCTGCTCAGCAATAAGGATGACAAGACGGCCCGTATTGTGTTCTCCACCTATCCTACGATGCTAAATGCCATTGACAGGGCCAAGAGTGATGACGGTAAGCGGCTCTTCACACCCGCCCACTTTGACTTGATTATCGTGGATGAAGCGCACCGGAGTATCTTTAAGAAATTCCGCGCCATATTTGAGTATTTTGACGGCTATGTGGTAGGGCTGACCGCAACCCCGAAGACGGAAGTGGACCGCAATACGTATGACTTTTTCGAGATGGAGAGCGGCGTGCCTACCTATGCCTATCCCTATGAGACGGCTGTAGAGATGGACCGTGTGCTGGTGCCTTATCATAATATTGAAGTGACAACGAAAGTTCTGGAACAAGGCATCACCTATGATACGCTCTCTGCAGATGACAAGGCGCGCTATGAGGAGGATTTTACAGAGGAAGATGGCGAAATGCCTGAATTCATCCCTTCTCCGGCCATTAATGATTTCATTTTTAATCAGGCCACAGTGGATCAGGTGCTTGAGGATCTAATGACCCAGGGCATCAAGGTATCAGGCGGAGACCGGCTGGGCAAAACGATTATATTCGCTCAGAATAAAAATCACGCTCAATATATCGTGGAACGATTCAACAAGCTGTATCCTCAATATAAGGGGGATTTTTCCAAGCGGATTGTATCCGAGGATGATTATACACAAAGCCTGATTGATGACTTCAAGCTTGCGAACAAAAGTCCTTATATCGCTGTTTCAGTAGATATGCTGGATACAGGGATAGATGTGCCGGAAATCGTCAATCTGGTGTTCTTCAAGCGGATTCGCTCCAAAACTAAGTTTTGGCAGATGATCGGCCGCGGGACAAGACTTTGTAAGGACCTGTTTGGAGAAGGAGAGGACAAGACTCATTTTGTCATTTTTGATTATCTGGGCAACTTCGAATTTTTCCGTCAACACAAGGAGGGATTGCAGGGGAATGAAGCCTACAGCTTGTCCGAAGTGATCTTTGCGAAGCGTGTACGGTTAATCCAGCACTTGCAGCAGGCTGTGTTTATAGATGAACCCTATCAATCCATTCGTACAGACCTGATTGAGATCGTAATCGGGCAAATTCAAGCACTCAATACGGAATTGGTATCGGTGAAGATGCAGCTGCAATACATAGAGAAGTATAAACATCAAGCTGCATTTGTCTGCCTGCTGGAGCAGGACCAGTCTAATCTAATTAAATATGTTGCCCCCATTGTTTACACGGATGATGCAGACGAGCATGCCAAACGGTTTGATAATTTGATGTACGGCTTAATGCTTGCCCAGGCAGAGGAAGCGCCACAATACAAAAAATCGAAGAAACAACTGATCGATGTAGCAACAACTCTTTTACAGCGTGCAACTATACCGCAGGTGAGAGACAAGCTGACGCTAATCCAGACGATAGGGACGGAAGAGTTCTGGGACAGCGCTAATCTGCTGGATTTTGAAAAGGTACGTCAGGAGTTGCGTGGTCTGATTAAATTTATCGTGGATGAGGGAGGTAAGAATCCGATCTATACCAACCTTGCCGATGAGGTTCTTGAAGTTCACGAAGGGAAAGCTATGTATGAGGCCTATACTTTCGAGGATTATAAGCTTAAGGTCAACCGCTATATCGAGAAAAACCGGGACAATCTGGTAATCCACAAACTCCGCAATAATATTCCGTTAACGGCGCTGGACTATGAAGCCTTGGAGAAGATTTTTACAGGCGAGTTGGGCACAGCAGAGGATTATGAGCGGGAATTCAAGGATACTCCATTCGGGCTGCTGGTCCGCAAAATTGCTAAGCTGGAGTATGAGGCGGCAACGGCTGCATTCTCGGAATTCATTAATGACCAGTCGCTGAGTCAGGGGCAGATCGTATTTGTAAAAAAGGTTATTGATTACATTGTGCAGAATGGTTATATGGACAACGTAACCGAACTGACTAAGCCGCCTTTTGACAAGCCTCAGAGCTTTGTTAAGCTTTTCGATAGAACGAAGCAGAGAAGACTTGTAGAGGCGGTTACGCAGATTAAAGAGAATGCGGTTAAGATTATCGGGTGAACATGAGGTAATAAAAAAGGGAAGGAGTGAGGTGTGGACTATCCCGAAATCCTGCGTAAAAAAGCCTTGTATGAGCAGGGCAAACATACACTATTATGAACTACCAGCTGCTGGCGAACGGTTTTTTACCCATCTCGATTGCGAAAGAAAGCAGACTGGATTATTTTAATACCTTGGAAGCCTACGCCGTACATCGCGATCTGGAGCCTTTTGCTGACATGATTGCCTCTTTGGAGGAGGAGCAATTGGATCGTTACTTGGGAATGATCGAAAGACAACGGGAGCAGCAGTAGAAGTCTCGAGTATAGTAACTGCCCTGAACGAAGGGAGCTTAAAATGTCCGGACACGTCATAAGGCTGATACCTGAAGATAACTATAAGCTAATTCCGGCTCCGCACATTATTCAGAATTTGAGAAGTCTTCTGGATGACTGTTCGATCTTTTGCGATATCCATGTATTTGATTCGGTACAGTTTATTGATCAGGGCGGGAACTTCGAATATGTGGCCTGCCCTTTTTGTTCTGAAATACTGGATGTGGCATGGTGGCAGGAAGAAATGTCCAGGAGCTTCACACATAATTTTGAAGACTTAAGTATACATATGCCTTGCTGCAATCTGAGAACTGATCTTAACCGTCTAAAATATCACCTTCCTGCAGGGTTCGCTAGGTTTACCATTGAAAGTAAAAGGAATGAAAAAGAATTAACTGATTTGATTCCAGAGATGGAAGGGCATCTAGGATTCAAGTTAAGGGTAGTAAAGGCTAGGTATTAGAGAATGTGAATTAAACGGAGGATATAATGGGACAGAGGGCAAATCTGCTAATTGTAAGAAATCGATCTTATGAGCTGTATTATAGCCACTGGTGTGCGAATACACTGCCACGGGACTTGTTCTGGGGTCCTGAATATGCCGTTGAATTTATTGAACTGCAAACAAGGGTAGATGAATCCGGGTGGCTTAATGATATATGGGCTGAAGGCGGTGCTGTCCTTGATCTGGACATTAAGAAATTATTGATTTTCGGCGGTGAAAATATACGGTTTGACATTCCGCTTCGAAATTTATATATACAGCTTATGCAAAAGACGTGGGCTGGCTGGGAAATCGAGTGGGCTTATGGAGGCATTGCAGATTTAGCCTCTTATGTAGGCTACCCCAAGGAAAAGGTGTTAACCGTTGGTGATAGTGATTTAAAAGGTATCTGTTTAGCGCCTCCTGAAGAGAAAGACTGGGTTGAGACAGTGGCAAGTGTAAGATTCTCGGCAAATGAAATGCTGATATTCCCCTTAGGGGGAGGGGTCGAAGAGTATTTGCTTCACGGCCCTGAAATGGTCGATAAGATCGATAAAGCATATGGCTATCAAAAGCTTAATCTTAGCGAATGGAAGAAAGACTTTCCTCTGGGTGGCTTCCATCTTGATATTCCTCAAAAACGGTTAGAATTTTGGCATGCTGATGTGATTTCTGACTTATTCAGACAGCTTCAGAGTAAATGGCCTGGCTGGAATATTAATGAGAAGTTTAGTGATTATAATGCACAACTCCAGAGCACGCAAGGTCTGCTGGAGTTTCAGGCGGTCAACGAACAGCAACTACTGGAGGAACTAACCGTTCATCTGTTGAATGAATCATCGAACCCATTAAACGCGCTGTTATATTTAGCTGAGAAGCTGAGAGAAGAAGGCAAGGAAGTGGAAATAAGTCCACACGCTTTGTCATTTAATAATAAGCCCTTAACCAAGGAGTTAAAGGAAGAAATATTAGCTTTTGCACTAAAAGGTCTATCCTCTTAAACCGTTATGCGGATTGCATAATCGGCCACCCAGGGGCTGGATACGCCGATGCTGTAATTCCAATTCTCTCCCCGTCTGGCGGCTTGCTCTTGCTTGAATTGTTCCTTCATGGCTGGCGACATCATCTCATAGCGGGGCTGACCGTCACGGGAGACGAGGGCATCCGCCCAGACGGAAGCAAGCTTGTTGACCTGATCCACAGACCTCTCCATTTTCCCAGCCGGATTAGCCATAAATCCCACCATGAAGAGTAGCGATACGATGCTGGCTGCGGCGACCAAGCCGACCTTCGGCTGTTTATAGCTCAGCACATTTTTAATTCGGGCATGGATGCTGTTGTGGCCAAAGGCAAGCGGACTGCCGGACAGCACACGCCCTCTTTTCACGGAAAAAGCCAGCAGAGAGTGTGAATAACCGGCCTTCGCGCCATTGCCCAGTTTGCGGAGCACGCTTTCGTCGCAGGACATTTCCATATCCTTGCTCATCAGCACAAAGGACATCCACATCAGCGGATTGAACCAGTGGACAACAAGCACCAGGAAGGCTAAAAGTTTGATTAGGTAATCCCGTCTGCGGATATGTGCCAGCTCTTGCTCAAGGACTATAAGTCAGCTCATTCTTCTTGATACCCACAGGGATCATGATTCTGGGCCGGATGAAGCCATATACAAAAGGGGTGGTGATCCGGTCAGACTCAAACACATTTCCCTGCACCAGCGTCGCCGTCCGCACTTTATGAGTGATCTTGAGGTAGGAAATTATACTGCAGCCGAGCAGCAGAACGATACCAACCAGCCAGACAATGGCGGCAAGCTCCAGCATGAATTGCATGGGATTTACGCTTGCGGCAGGAGTGGCCGCGGGCAGAGAAGCATTGACCGCTTGATTGATGACGTCCGCCCCAACGTTAACTGCCGGGTTGTGCATTGAACGATAACGCCGGGGACATATTCCATTGCTCCACTCCCCGTTAGGACGTTGGGTGCCAGAAAGCTTAGGAAACTGAAGCCGGAACTAAAGCTAAAAGGAAGTACCAGCCTTATAAGCACAACAGCCCATAATGTATAGGAGAAAATCTTAGGTACTCTGCGCAAAAACAGGCGGACGATCATTACAGCAACGGCTACATAACTTGCAGTAATACTCATATTCAAAATGGCGGTGAACCACGCGGTCATTTTGTCGCCTCCTCAATAATGCGTTTAAGCTGCTCTGCTTCTTTGAAGGAGAGCTGGTGGTTCCCCGGGAAGGCAGTCAGAAATTTCAGCAATGAACCGTCAAAAGCCTTGTCGAGCAGGGCCTCGCTCTCATACCTCTGGGCCTCCTCGTGTTTGATCAGGGCAGATACGACGGCATTTTCATTCTGCAGAATCCCCCGTTCACAAAGCTTTCTGAGCACGGTGTAGGTCGTGGATTTTTTCCAGCCCAACTTACCGTGGCACAGCTTCACCAGCTCGGTTGAATTTATAGGTTACATTATAAAAGTTATCAGGAGGGTGCAACATGAATCAGCAGGAACCATGGAAACGACTTGATGCAGAGTCCTCAGAGTTTCTGGATATCTCCATCCGGGAAATGACGGCTGAGGATCAGGGCCGCTGGACGGATATGGACGATTCTTTTATTGTAGATTCGGCTCTTGTCCTTTCATACATAGAGAATCAGTTCACATACACCGTAAAAGACATTCCAATCTATGAGAAAAGATACTCAGAAGAAACCTCTGAGCAGGCAGACGAAACAGAGGATTCTGAGTACATCAATAACCCCGATCAAGTGGTTTATTTGGCTTTTGCGGAACAACAGGCGGTGGGGCGAATGGTATTGAAAAAGAATTGGAACCGTTATGCGCTTATTGACATGATCCAGGTGGACAAGCAATTCAGAAGGCATGGGATCGGCCGGCAACTGATGGAACAGGCCAAGCGCTGGGCGCTGGAACGGGAATTGCCTGGAATCATGCTGGAAACGCAGAACATCAATGTGCAGGCATGCAGGTTCTATGAGCGCTGCGGATTTGTAATCGGCGGGTTTGATCAATATGTGTATAAAGGAATCCCTGCCGTCAGTGGAGAGGTTGCGGTGTACTGGTATCTGCTTTTCGAATAGTGGGGGGAGCATCTAGATTCAGGGCAGTCAGACAGTGTGGCTGGAAAAGAGGGCAAATACAAAGAGCCGTGCGGCCAACACAGCTCTCGGAGCATAGCCGCAACGGCAAAAGTGCCGTTGTTGAAGCCGCCGGGGGCGGAATGCCCGGAAACAACGGCAAAAGTGCCGTTGTTGAGCCGCCGCCGGGCGGGATGCCTGGAAACAACGGCAGAAATGCCGTTGTTGAGCCGCCCCGGGGCGGGATGCCCGGAAACAACGGCAGAAATGCCGTTGTGGAGATGCCCCGGGGCAGTTTGCCTGGAAACAACGGCAGAAATGCCGTTGTTGAGCCGCCCCCGGGCGGGATGCCTGGAAACAACGGCAGAAATGCCGTTGTTAAAGCCCCCCGGGGCAGTTTGCCTGGAAACAACGGCAAAAGTGCCGTTGTTGAGCCGCCCCGGGGCGGCTCGCCGTTGCATTCCCCGGCGTTCGCTTGTTCGGGCCGCTCTACTTCGTCAGCTCAATGAACTTGCTGGCCGCAGTCGTCAGCGGCATGTTGCGCATGGTCATCATGCCCACCTGGGCAGGGGGGAGCTGTACGTCCAGTTGAATCTCGAAGAGGGAGCCCTCCTCCAGCTCCTTGGATACGAATTCCCGCGTCACGAAGGAGATGCCGAGTCCTTTGCGGGCAAACTCGATCAGCAGGCCCACGCTGCCTACCTCGAATTCCGGCTTCAGCTCGTAGCCGTACCCCCGGAACAAGTCCGTAATAGCCATACGTGCGCGGCTGCTGCGGGAGAAGAGGATGATGGGATATTGAAGCAGCTCTTCAATAGAGAGCACCTTCTGGTTCAGCCCGGCATAGTGGCTGCCCGCAATGAAGCAGTCCTGGAGCTGAAGCCCCTGCCGCACTTCTAGCTGGGGATCGGCGATCGGCATGCGCACCACGCCCAGATCAACGAGGCCTTCTTTTAAATAAGAGATGACTTCGGGTGTAGTCCCGTGGATCAGATGCAGGCGGATGCCGGGGTAGCGCTGGTGAAAGACTTCGATGAAGGGCAGCAGATAATGCTTGAACAGGGAATCACTGCCGCCAATCCGCAGCTCGCCGTTGTCGAGGTTTTTGAGTTCGGCCATCTTCTTCTCCGCCTGGGTGATGAGGATGTGCGACTGCTCAATATAAGAGTACAGGGTAGCCCCCTCAGGGGTCAGCACCACGCCTTTGGAGTTGCGGGTGAACAGGGTCAGGCCAAAGCTGTCCTCCAGCTGCTTGATGGCATGGCTGACGCTGGGCTGGGTAATATAGAGGGCTTTGGCGGCCTGGGTCAGGCTTCCAGTCTTCGCTGCCCAGTAAAAAACCTTATACAGTTCAAAATTGTTCATAGACATGGTCTATAGCTCCTGTGAAATATATTAATTACTTGTATGGTTCGTATTTGTATTATAGTGTACTCAGGAAAGATAAACCAGAGCAGAAGGAGAATGGAGATGGAGGCAACTACATTTGTTTTGTTTGGAGCGACAGGAGACTTGGCCCGAAGAAAGATCTATCCTGCGCTGTATAATTTATATCTCGACCACAAGCTGCACCATTCATTCTCTGTGATTGGTCTTGGCAGAAGAGAAGTGGCTGATGAAGCCTTTCAGGCTATGGTGGAGCGGTCGATCCGGGACTTTTCCCGGCGGGAAGTGAATGATTCTGCGTCCGTGCGCGGCTTCCTGAAGGCCTTCCGATATAATGTGCTGGATGTGGGGCACACAGAGGATTATCTTAAGCTGCTGCAGCGGGTGGAACAGCTGGAAGCGGACATGGGCAGCGCCCCGAACCGGATGTTCTATTTATCCGTCGGCCCTGAGTTTTTTGAACCCATTGCCTTGAATATCAAAGAAAGTGGTCTGGGTGCCGCCAAAGGCTGGAAACGCCTGGTGATTGAGAAGCCCTTCGGCCATGATCTGCAGTCGGCCCAGGAGCTGAATTTGAAGCTTAGCGAGGCTTTTACCGAGGATGAAATTTTCCGGATCGACCATTACCTGGGCAAGCCGATGGTGCAGGAGCTGGATGTGTTCCAGCAGACGAATCCGGTGCTTCATGCCCTCTGGAACAACCGCTACATTGCCAATGTGCAGATTACCGCAGGCGAAACGGTGGGTGTGGAGGAAAGAGCGGGCTATTACGATCATGTGGGTGCGCTCAGAGACATGTTCCAGAATCATATGCTGCAGCTGCTGATGATGCTGGCGATCCGCCTGCCGAAAGACAGCACCGCAGAAGAAGTGCGCTTCAAAAAGAAAGAGGTTATGGAGTCCCTTGAGCCGCTGGAAGAAGCCGATGTCCGGTTCAATGTAATCCGCGGGCAGTATACCGCAGGTACTATTCAAGGTAAGCCGGTCCCAGGCTATACCGCTGAACCGGGAATTCCCGCCGATTCGCAGAACGACACCTTCATTGCTGCCAGACTTATGATTGATGATCCCTTCTGGAAGGGCGTGCCTTTCTATATCCGGACCGGTAAGAGAATGAAAGAGAAATCGACGCGCATTGTCATTGAGTTCAAAGAGCCGCTTAAGCAGAACTCGTCAGCCGCCGAGGATGATATCCCTAATCTGCTGGTATTCGAGATCAGCCCGAACGAGGGGATTACCCTGCAGCTCAAGGCCAGAGATCCTCAGCACAAAGGGAAGTTCAAGGCGATGCACATTGATTTTCATACCAGCTCTATTGAAGTGCCGGAGGCATATGAAAATCTGATTCATGATGCGCTGCACGGAGATCCGTCGTTCTTTGCGCATTGGAATGAGGTGGAGCTGTCCTGGAAATGGGTGCAGCCGATCCTGAATGCTTTTGCCAAGAATAGCGTTCCTCTCAATCACTATGCAGCCGGAACGTTTGGACCTGCCGAAGCAGACCAGCTGCTTGCGGAGAACGGGCATCACTGGTGGCTTGACTCTGCCGTCGAAGAAGAAGGCGAGCTTACGCTGCCCGTTGCTTCAAATTTTTAATACTGCAATTAGTTCAACTAAAAATGGAGGTTTAAGCATATGAAATTTTTTATCGATACAGCTAATGTGGAAGACATCAAAAAAGCATACCAAATCGGAGTGTTGTCTGGAGTTACAACGAATCCATCCCTGGTTGCTAAAGAGGGCGTGAAATTCGAAGACCGCATTGCAGAAATTCTGCGCACCGTACCTGAGGTGGAATCTGTGTCCGCCGAAGTTACGCCGGATGCGGTTACCGCTGAAGAGATGATTGCACAGGCGAATGAGCTGATCAAGATCAACAATTATGACAAGAACATTACTATTAAGCTGCCAATGACACTCGCGGGACTGGAAGCCTGCCGGTATCTTACTCAAAAAGGTGTAAAAACCAACGTGACGCTGATCTTCACTGTGAACCAGGCGCTGCTCGCTGCCCGTGCAGGAGCTACCTATGTATCGCCGTTCCTGGGCCGTCTGGATGACATCTCCGAGGATGGCGTCCAATTGATCGTAAAAGTTGCCGAGCTGTTCCGCATTCACAACCTGGACGCACAGATCATTGCCGCTTCGGTCCGCCATCCGGACCACGTAACCCGTGTAGCCATGGCTGGTGCGCATATTGCCACTATTCCGTTCAGCGTGATCGAGCAAATCTCCAAGCATCCGCTGACCGATCAAGGGCTGGAGAAATTCGCCGCTGACTGGAAAAAGGCACCACAGATTTAATGCGGTAAATAAAACAACAATTGATCAAGGGGCTGAAGTGACGGAGGAGAAGTCTGGAACTGGGGGAGGTCCCTTATCACAGATTGGTTCAGCACATATCATTGGGAGGGTATTGAATAATGGGTAAACAGCAGATTGGTGTGGTCGGCTTAGCCGTTATGGGTAAGAATCTGGCCTTGAATATGGAAAGCAAAGGGTTCTCGGTGGCATTGTACAACCGTTCCCGGGAGAAAACGGATGAACTGCTTGCTGAAGCAGCAGGCAAAAACTTCACAGGTGCCTACAGTATCGAAGAGTTCGTCCAGTCCCTGGAGACGCCGCGCAAAATCATGATTATGGTCAAGGCCGGTAAGCCGACAGATGATACGATCCAGCAGCTGGTGCCGCATCTGTCGCCAGGGGATATCCTGATTGATGGCGGCAACGCCTTTTTCCCGGATACGCAAAGACGGAACAAGGAGCTTCAGGCGCAAGGCTTCCGCTTCATCGGGGCCGGGGTTTCCGGCGGTGAAGAAGGGGCGCTGAAGGGACCGGCCATCATGCCGGGTGGACAAAAGGATGCCTACGAACTGGTGGAACCGATCCTGACAGCCATTTCAGCCAAAGTAGACGGCGATCCTTGCTCTACCTACATCGGCGGGGACGGTGCCGGACACTATGTCAAAATGGTGCACAATGGCATCGAATACGGCGACATGCAGCTCATTGGCGAAGCCTATCAACTGCTGAAGGATGTCCTCGGGCTAGATACCGCTGAACTGCATGAGATTTTCTCGGAATGGAACCGCGGGGAGCTGAGCAGCTATCTGATTGAGATCACAGCTGACATCTTCGCCAAGGCTGACCCGGATACAGGCAAACCGATGGTTGATGTAATCCTGGATTCCGCCGGACAAAAGGGAACAGGCAAATGGACGAGCCAAAATGCCCTCGATCTGGGTGTTCCATTGTCCATCATTACCGAATCCGTCTTTGCCCGGTTTATCTCAGCGATGAAGGATGAACGGGTGGCTGCAAGCAAACGTCTGAAGGGTCCTGAGGTCAAGGGCTATGACGGCGATGCCAAGGAGTTCATCGAAGCGGTCCGCAAAGCGTTGTATGCGAGCAAAATCGCCTCCTACGCCCAGGGCTTTGCCCAAATGAGAGTGGCTTCGGACGAGTATAACTGGAATCTTAACTATGGCAGTATTGCGATGATTTTCAGAGGGGGCTGCATTATCCGCGCAGGCTTCCTGCAGAATATCAAGGATGCCTATGACCGCGACCCGGAGCTGAAGAACCTGTTCCTGGACGAATACTTCAGCGGTGTGGTACACAACTACCAGGAAGCCTGGAGAGATGTAGTGGCGCTTGCCGTCAAAAGAGGAATCCCGGTTCCGGCATTTGCCTCCGGCCTGGCCTATTATGACAGCTACCGTTCCGAACGTCTTCCGGCCAACCTGCTGCAGGCGCAAAGAGATTATTTTGGAGCGCATACCTTTGAACGGCTGGACCAGCCGGGAAGCTTCCATTTTCAATGGATGGACCAGAACTAATCAGATAGGGTTAACCTATGAAGTCCGGGCGCAGGCCCGGGCTTTTTTATAAGAATTTATATGCTTCACGCTATAAATTAAATTTCTCGCTGAAACGGGTACCGTCCTTATAAGGACGGCGTTTACTTGGCGTATCAGAAAATTATATATTTTCGGGGTCCCTTTTTTTAGCAATCCATAAGAAATTAAGCCAGCTCTTTGGTCTATAATGAAGAGGAACGCTGACAGCGGAGCGTTCCAGCTCTGCAAGAACATTCAGGAGGGATCTGTTGTGCCGAAAATTGTCACGAATCTGTGGTTCGATACGGAAGCGGAAGAAGCAGCGAAATATTACACCTCTATTTTCAAAAATTCCCGGATCACAAATACCTCATATTATGGAGAAGGCGGCAGGCGTCCTGCCGGGACGGTGCTGACAGTGACGTTTGAACTGGACGGACAAGTATACACTGCGCTGAACGGCGGCCCGGAATTCAAGTTTACAGAAGCAATTTCCTTATTGGTGAACTGTGAGGGGCAGGAGGAAGTCGACGAACTGTGGGAGAAGCTGTCCGAAGGCGGCACGGAAGGGCCGTGCGGATGGCTGAAAGACAGATACGGCTTATCATGGCAGATTTTCCCCACCATTCTGGGAAAGCTGCTGAACGATCCCGATCCCGTCAAATCCCAAAGAGTCATGCAGGCTATGCTGCAGATGAACAAGCTGGACATTGCCGCTCTACAGCGGGCACATGAGGGCAGCGATTTGCACTAATCAACCGTAGAACCAGGATTTTTCTGACTCTGGGCCTTCCCGCTCAGCCGGCTCACTACATGTTTACCGTACGGATTACACCGGAAGTACCAAAAATACCCGTTCACCTTCTTTTTTACAAAAAAATAGTTTATCATTGCTTCATTCCAAATTCTAGGAGGATTTATGATGCGGGGGTTAGTAAGTAAGGTAAGCCGGTTGTGCGCAGGTCTCATGTTGATAGGTGTTGTATCATATGTGGAGGGACAGCAGGCGCTGGCCTTGCCTATCCAGGAAGAGCTGATTGCAGCTGTGGCTCCGGACGTTAGTTCATCCATGGCGGTGCTGGGCAGCCCGTTCAAGAAAGCGCCTTATGCGCGCAACGTCTGGGATATGCAGCTTTTTGACGGGAAAATCTATCTGGGTCACGGCAACAGCAGCAATGAAACACCTTCGCCCAATGCTGGACCAGTCCCGATCTATTACTGGGACCTTGCCCAAAACAAGTTTTCAGTTCAGGATGTTACGTATACCAACCCGTCCACGGGCAGGGTGACCACTAATGTCTATGTCATGGACGAGCAGATCGACAACTTCAAGGTGCTGAATGGAGAGCTGTACATCCCCGGGAATGACTCCAGAGTGCCTGGTTGGGCTTATGGGAATTTTTATCGCCTGAACGGGGATCACTGGGACCAATACATGAACATTCCCGGCGGCATCCATGTATATGATATGGCCTACTATAAAGGCAAGCTGTACGCTGCACTCGGGGCTATTGAAGGCCCCCTGATCTATGTATCCTCTAACAGAGGCAATAGCTGGACCCGATTGGATTCCGTCTCCCAATTCGGTATTATGCGTGCCTACAATCTGTTCGAGCTGGGCGATGCGCTCTATGCTTCTTCAGCCACGGCGGGGAAGACACAGGGGGTTGCGAATGAAAAAGGCTACATGATATCCATTAAGCAGAATAGCAGTCAGACCTCCAAGCTGACCTTTACCAGCAGCCAGTTGTTCCCCGGACTTAGTTTTGTCACCAAACCCGGTGAAGTGAACGTTCCCGGTGTCAGCGGGCAGCCGTGGCTGAAGCTCCTCCGCACGACGCCGGTTAACGACCGGCTGCTCTATATTCCAGGCGTTATCTATAATGACCATCAATCCATTCCGCAAGGCCTGTTCTCGGCCGGGGCCAATTTCCAGAATGTGCGCAAGGAGCAGCTGCCTAACCCTGCTGTAGTGCCTATTGACATTCTGGAGCGCGGCGAGACGGTATATGTGCTCGGTTATATCAAAGAAGCCCCGGGCCATTATACGAATTACGTCTACCGCAAAAGCACCGGCAGCTTCGGAGCCAGCGGGGAGGGCTGGCGTGAGGTTTTCCACTTCGGCCGGGATACGTTCGCCCGTTCTTTCGAGGAACAGAACGGTGACTTTTATTTTGGACTTGGCAGCTACGCGGACGTGGTCCCGGCGTCAACCGGCACGATCCTGAAGCTGAGCGCAGGAGCTTATTGAACGTTATACCGGCAAACGGGATATAGATACTGAGAATAATGAAGACCCGAGTCCTCCGCTTATTGGAGGGCTTTTCTAATTTCCATAATCATCCAACCTCTTCCGGTAAAAGGAGTGTTGTATTTCCTTGAAGATTCCCGTACAATTTTGTGGAGTAATTCTGCATTGCGTTAATGTATGTCACAGCAGCCGGATATACTCACATATTATGATAGGTGTACGTAACGAAGGCGGGGGCGTTCTTCCTACATCATTACGGGCTGCAAGGAACACATACGAAGGGGAGCGTTCTTGTTGGAAGCAAAGCAATTGAACAGAGGACTTAAGACAAGGCATATTGAGCTGATCGCACTCGGGGGGACTATTGGTGTAGGCCTCTTCATGGGATCGGCAAGCACGATCAAATGGGCAGGGCCTTCAGTGCTGCTGGCTTATTTGCTGGCGGGAATCATCATGTTTTTTGTTATGCGCATTATGGGGGAAATGCTGGTGCTGGAACCGGTGACCGGTTCTTTCGCTACGTTTGCTCACAAGTATATTCATCCGCTTGCGGGCTTCGTGACCGCATGGAGTTACTGGTTCCTGTGGGTTACGGTAGGCATGGCGGAAGTTACGGCAATCGGGATCTATGTGGGCTACTGGTTCCCGGGGATTCCGCAATGGCTGCCGGCATTGGCAGGTGTAGGGATTATCGCGGCGGCGAATCTGGCGGCGGTGAAGTTCTATGGGGAATTTGAATTCTGGTTCGCCATGATCAAGGTGGTGGCCATTGCGGTAATGCTCGTGCTGGGCACGGGGATGATCTTTTTCGGTCTGGGCAATGGGGGGCATCCCATAGGCCTTTCCAACCTATACAGCCACGGTGGTTTTTTTGCCGGGGGCTTGAAGGGTTTTCTGTTTGCGCTCTGCATCGTCACGGCCGCCTATCAAGGAATTGAACTGGTGGGGATTACGGCCGGGGAAGCAGAGAACCCGAAACATACGCTGCAAAAAGCGATCAAAAATATCATCTGGCGCATTCTGATTTTTTACGTGGGTGCGATCTTTGTGATTGTCACGATCTATCCTTGGGATCAGGTAGGGGAGATCGGCAGTCCTTTCGTGTTGACCTTTGCCAAGGTGGGCATTGTGGCTGCCGCGGGCATTATCAATTTTGTGGTGCTGACCGCTGCCATGTCCGGCTGCAACAGCGGAATTTACAGTGCGGGAAGAATGCTGTACACGCTGGCGAAGAACGGACAGGCCCCGAAATTTTTTGGCAAAGTCTCGAAGACCGGTGTTCCGAGGAACAGTATTATCACGACAATCGCCCTGCTGCTGCTGGGTGTGCTGTTCAACTATCTGATGCCCGACTCTAAACTGTTTCTGTACATTTACAGTGCGAGTATTCTTCCGGGAATGGTGCCATGGTTTGCACTCGCAGTCAGCCAGTTCAGATTCCGGGCAAAATGGAAAAGCGAAATGGGTACTCATCCGTTCAAGTCACTGTTCTTTCCGGTCAGCAACTATATCACGGTAATCTTTCTGTCGCTGGTGCTGGTCGGCATGTGGTTTAATCCGGATACCCGCACTTCTCTGATTGTCGGCGCAGTCTTTATTCTCATCGTCATTGCGGGATATTATATGTCCGGGATTGGCAGAAGCCAGCAGCGTTGACAGGGTATACCATGAAATACCATAATAAATCCCGAATAACTGGTTCGCTTTATTTAGCAGCTCAATACAACCGATATTAATATGGAGCCTTAGAAAACTCCATGAAAGGAATTATTGAGCTTGAAGACTACGATTAAAGCAGCCTTTTCCAGAACTCTTCCATTTATAGTGATGGCGGCAGCCTACTTTTTGTACACAAAAATCAATACAATGTCTAATCCGCAGGTAGAGGCTATAGGTTTTTCTCCGTATGCGATTTTTTTTGTAGGGGCCGTATTATCCTGGAAATTTAACCGAAGCCGGGAATTTTACATTCTGCTGATTCTTGCGATTTGTATCGCATCCATGTCCTATCTGCCGGAGATTTCAGGTACAGCCCTGCGGAGTAGTGACATTTATTCCGTTATCTGTCTGGCGATTCCGTTGAACATTGCACTGTTTTCCTTTTTTAAGGAGAGGGGCATCATCAGCTTATGGGGAAGCCTCCGGATGGCTCTGATCCTGGGGCAATGCCTGTTTCTGTTCTGGCAGGTGAAGTCGGGAGAAAGAGAATGGCTTCATCTGTTGAATAAAGAGGTGGTGCCTGTAAATCTCCACGCTATAACTCCCATACCGCAGCTGTCTGTGATTGCGTTTGTGATTACCTTTGCCATCCTGATAGTCAGGGCAACCGTATACCGGTCCTCTTCGCAGGAGATTTCATTCATAAGCGTCTTATTAGCTATATTTTACGTGCTGCACCAGAACAATAGTCCGCTGCTGTATTCGATAATATTTGCTGCTTCAGGGATTGTTTTTATTGTTTCGATCATTCAGGATTCGTACTCGATGGCTTTTTCCGATGAGCTGACGGGTCTGCCTTCCCGGCGGGCGCTTAAGCAGGACATGATGAAGCTGGGCTTTAACTATGCGATCGCCATGCTGGACATTGATTTTTTCAAAAAATTCAATGATACCTATGGACATGACACGGGAGATGAAGTGCTGAGGCTGGTGGCTTCCAACATTAAGGAGGTTACGGGCGGAGGGAGGGCCTTCCGCTATGGCGGAGAGGAATTTACTATTCTTTTTCCGGGCAAAAACATAAATGATGTGCTTCCCCATCTCGAAGAGCTGCGGGAGAAAATATCCAAACAGGCCTTTACCATACGCGCCAAAGGCAAATCCAAAAACAAGTCTTCAAAAAGGTCCTCCAGTGCCAGAACCTCTAAGCAAATATACATAACCGTAAGCATCGGTGTCTCTCAAAAGAATGAGAAGTACAAAACCACAGAAAGTGTGATGAAATCGGCAGACACGGCCTTATACCGCGCGAAAAAAAAGGGCAGGAATTGTGTAAGTAAATAAAAGGGGATGTGGCAATGGAAGACGCCCGTTATCAATTAGATTTTGGAAAGCTTTAATATTAGAAGCATATTTATTAAGAAGCGAACAGAAGACCGGGTGGATACCCTAGCTGTTTGCTTCTTTTTTGTGTGTGATATGAATAAATATATATACCAATAAAAATATCACATGTAATTAACATAGTTAAATCAAACGGCTGTGATCTAAACTCTCTTTATTTTAACTTTTAATGGTATTAATGATTTGTTTCGGAAATACAATGGAATGAAAAGGAATTATACTACATTATATAGAAATGAGACTAGGTAAAAAACGGATAAAAAAGATATTGACGTAAGAAAATTTAACATGTAATATAAACCATAATTTATATGGGAAAGCTAGCTTCCCGACATGAGTTGTTGCTGCTGGAAATTGACCTTTGGTCTATTTCAAGAGATGACGGCTTAATAGTAAAAGGATTTTTTGTGAGGTATTATTACATACCTTGAAGGCTGTTGGACTGTTCTGTTTTGTACAAGGGAGGTTGAAAGCTTCAGCAGAGAGAGCGTAATAGAACCCGGCAGCGCTGGCGGTTCACAGAACACGAACCTAACTAAGGAGGAGTAAATCGAATGGCAAAAAAGAGAAAATGGTGGTCTGGGTTACTGGTTTTATCTCTAGTAGGGGTTCTATTCACAGGTTGCAGTACAAATAACACCGCAACTAAATCACCTAATGCTGCAGCAGAGAGCTCTGCTCCAGCCGCAAGCGAAGCTCCCGCAGCTTCCGAACCGGCTGCAGGCGCCCCTGTTGATGGCGGCACGCTGGTTATGAGCACATTCTCCGATATCGTCAATCTTAACCCTCTTATGATCAACGATACTTCTTCCGGTGATTTAGCAGAATTCGTATTTGCCAAACTTTACAATTTGGACCGCGAAGGAAATGTTAAGGCAGAACCTTGGTCTCTGGCAGCGGATGTGCCGGAAATCTCTGCTGATGGATTGACTTATACTGTGAAGCTGAAAGACGGCATCAAATGGAGCGATGGCCAGCCGGTCACTGCAGACGATGTGGTATTTACGGTTGATATGGCGAAGAATCCGGAAACCGGATCGCCGCTTACAAGTCTATTCGACAAGGTAAAGACCGTTGAGAAAGTCGATGACAAGACAGTGAAGTTCACAATGAAGCAAGTGTACGCGCCATTCTTGTACTCCTTGGTTCAAGCCGTTGTACCAGCCCATGTTCTGAAGGATGTTAAGCCGAAAGAAATGCAAACTAATGCATATGGTACCGACCCGGCTAAAACCGTTACGAACGGACCGTGGAAATGGACCTCCTGGAAACAGGGCGACAGCCATACCCTTGATGCTGATCCAAACTATTGGGGCGAAGTTAAACCTCACATTGCACAACTGGTTTATAAAATCTACGCTGACCAGAATACCGAGGTTCAAGCTCTCCTGAAGGGTGACACGGACCATATCAGTGCGATTCCGGTTACACAGGTTGAGGCAGTCAAAGCAAACAACTCGATTAATATCATCCAAAAGCCGGGCGCCCAGTATGAATATGTAATGTTCAACTTCGATTCCAAGAACTTCAAAGATAATTACGGTCTGTTTGCGGGACAGAAGACCAGACAGGCCATTGCACATGCACTGAACCGTCAAGGTATGGTTGATAACATTCTGAAGGGTGTCGGCGCGCTGATGAACGCACCGTTCCTGCCGGACACTTGGGCTGATCCGGGCGATGCAGCCGTTAACTACGATTACAATGCAGAAACAGCCAAGAAGCTGCTGGCGGAAGACGGATGGGTTGCCGGCAAGGATGGCATCCTGACCAAAGACGGACACCGGTTCTCCTTCGAACTGCAATATAATGCGGGCAACAGCCGCCGCGAGCAGGTTGCTGCAGTCATTCAGCAGAACCTGAAGGAAGTCGGCATTGAAGTTACACCGAAGGCCATTGACTTTGCGGCCTGGATTGACCAGAACGTAACACCGGGTAAATTCCAAGCCCTGCTGTTAGCATGGTCCCTGAACACTCCTGACCCCGATTCAGAGAGCGTCTTCTCCTCGAAGTACTTCCCGCCTGCCGGACAGAACAGCGGCTGGTATAAGAATGAGAAGCTGGATCAGCTGTGGGTAGACGGATATTCTACGGTTGACCAGGCCAAGCGCAAAGAAATTTATAAAGAAGTAGGTAAAGAAATCTCTACCGACCTGCCTTACGTGTTCCTGTATCAATATGGGCAAGCCATTGGTACGGGGCCTAGAGTTCACTGGGCAGAGGAAGATGCTCCTGAACCTTCACTGGGATATGGACAGTACTTCCATGCGATCAAATGGTGGGTAACCGACTAAATGAACAGACACAGGAAATAGAATCGCGGGGGAGGAAAGAGAATTCTCTTTCCTCTTCTCCTTTTGTCTTGAAGAGGCCCGCGATCCTATGCCTTACCATCTCTAGGAGGACATTAGATGACTGAATATCTGATCCGTCGCGTACTGCAATCGGTGCTGGTGATCTTTTTGATTACTATACTTACCTTTCTTCTAATTCATGCGGCCCCCGGAGGGCCGACCCAGATGATGCTGTCTCCGGGACTTTCACCGGAAGTCTTCAAGCAGCAAGCGCATAATCTCGGCCTGGACCAGCCTGTCCCTGTACAGTATGTGCGCTGGATTAGCGGCTTGCTGCAGGGAGACCTGGGTTATACTTTTAAAAATCATCTGCCGGTTGCAGATTTGCTATGGCCCCGTATCGGCAATACCTTCATTCTCATGGGGGCAGCCTGGCTGTTATCTCTACTCATTGCGATTCCCTGGGGAATCTATAACAGCACCAAAGTATATGGGTTGTCCGATCAGTCGGCCTCCTTCATCTCTTATCTCGGTTTTGCGATGCCAACGTTCTGGTTCGGAATACTGCTGCAGCAGTGGTTTTCCCTGAAGCTGAACTGGTTTCCTCTGTCCGATATGCATACAAGAGGCAAAGAAGGGGATATCGGCGACTTGTTCATGCACCTTGTGCTGCCGGTAACGGTGCTGTCACTAGGATTTCTGGCTTCCTACATGAAGTATGCGCGGGCAAGCATGCTGGAAGTGCTGGACCAGGATTATATCCGTACTGCACGCGCCAAGGGTGTCAAAGAACGGAAGGTCGTTTTCCATCATGCGCTGCGCAATGCGCTTATTCCTATCATCACCATTCTGGGCCTGGATCTTCCTATATTGGTGGCAGGGGCCGCCTTGACAGAGAGTGTGTTCAACTGGCCGGGCATGGGACGCTGGTTCGTGCAAATGGCGACCGAGCGCGAATATTCAGTTCTCATGGCTATAACGATCGTAACGGCGGTTATGGTTGTGCTGGGCAATCTGCTCGCAGATATTTTGTATGCGATAGTAGATCCCCGCGTCAAGCTCGGCAAGCAAGGAGGGAAAGCAGCATGAGTACTAACCCTTCACAATTGCCCGCGGATGCCTTGCCTTCAATGGAAACGAAAAAAGCGGCTGAATTAAAAAAACCTCCGGGCCCCTGGGCCATCTTGTGGAAAAAGTTCTCGCACAACCCATACGCGATGAGCGGACTTGTCGTGCTGCTTTTTTTCATAGTGATTGCTGCACTCGCTCCCGTCCTCACTAAATATAAGCCGGAAGCCATTGATTTGATGTTTGCCAACCTGAAGCCCGGAGTGGACGGGCATCTGCTGGGAACAGACGAGCTGGGCCGTGACATCCTGACCAGACTGCTGTACAGTGCGAGAATCTCCCTGATGATCGGGTTTTCAGTAGCCTTTGCTTCAGTAGCCATCGGTTCGATTATCGGGGCGATTTCAGGTTATTTTGGCGGCTGGGTGGATACCATCTTCATGCGTATTGTGGACGTGATGAACTCTGTTCCTACGCTGTTCCTGAATATACTCGTGCTGGCGATATTCGGCTCCAGGATGGAGTATATGATCATGATTCTGGCTTTGACCAGTTGGATGAGCATTGCCCGGCTGGTGCGGGGGAACTTCCTGCAGCTTAGGGAAATGCAGTATGTCGAGGCGGCCAAAGCGATCGGGGTATCGAGCTGGGGGATTATTTTCCGGCATCTGCTCCGGAATGCAAGCTTCCCGATTATTGTGAATGCGACTCTGATGGTCGGCGGTGCGATTCTAAGTGAATCGGCATTGTCCTATCTGGGTCTGGGTATCCAGGCTCCGGCCACAAGCTGGGGACTGATGCTCAGCAACGCACAGGAATTCATGCTGATAGATCCGCTGCAGGCCGTATATCCGGGTCTGTGCATCCTGCTGGTGGTGCTGGCGGTTAACTTTATCGGCGATGGCATCCGGGATGGACTGGATCCCAGACAGCAATTGACCAAATCCCGGAGGAGGCTGGACAAATGGCGGAAAAATTACTCGAAATCCGGAAACTGACCACCGGCTTTGTAACGGAAAAGGGGCTTGTGAAGGCGACCGACCAAATCTCCATTAATGTGGATAAAGGACAGACGGTGTGTCTTGTCGGGGAGTCCGGCAGCGGTAAAAGCGTGACCTCGCTTGCCGTTATGCGGCTTATCGATTACGCCGGCGGAATGATTCTTGAAGGCAATATTAACTTTCATGGACAAGATCTGGCTGCGAAAAAGCAGGAAGAGATGCGCGATATCCGCGGCAACCGGATTGCGATGATTTTTCAGGACCCGATGTCCTCGCTGAATCCGGTATTTACGGTTGGCGAACAGATCGCCGAGAGTCTGCAGCTGCATCAGCAGAAAAGTCCCAAAGAGGCTATGCAAATGGCCATTGATCTGCTGAAGCTGGTCGGGATTCCGGCGCCGGAGATCCGGGCGAGACAGTATCCGCATGAACTGTCCGGCGGGATGTGTCAACGGATTGTTATCGCTATTGCTCTGGCCTGCAATCCGGAGCTGCTGATCGCCGATGAGCCGACAACGGCCCTCGATGTTACGGTTCAGGCGCAGATTCTGGATTTGCTGCGCAAGCTCCAGGCGGAGCTTGGCATGTCCATTCTGCTGATCACCCATGATATGGGGGTGGCTGCCGAAATTGCGGACCGTATCGCTGTTATGTATGCGGGAGCTATTGTAGAAGAAGGTACAGTAGAAGAGATTTTTGATCATCCCAGCCATCCGTATACGATTGGTCTGCTGCAATCCATTCCCGGCTTTGAGGGAGGGCGCGGCGGAGAGCTGTATACGATTAAAGGAACGATTCCGCCGATCGGCCAGCTTCCGCCGGGCTGCCGCTTTCATCCGCGCTGTCCGCATGCGATGGAGGTCTGCAGCATGAAGGAGCCGCCGGATTTCATGATTACGGATGATCACCGTACCGCCTGCTGGCTGTTTCAGGGTAAGCCGGTCCAAGCTGACAACAAAGATGGGGTGAGACAGGCATGACGAATGAGACAGCAGTCAAACCGTTGAATAATCCAACCTCCGCCGCCGAAGTTCTGGTGGAAGTGAAGGACATCCGAAAATATTTCCCGATCACCAAAGGCCTGCTTAACCGGACGGTTGGCCAGGTGAAGGCCGTTGATGGTGTTTCTCTGTCTATCCGCAAAGGGGAAACCTTCGGCCTGGTTGGTGAATCCGGCTGCGGCAAATCCACTTTTGGACGGGTGCTGCTCCGGCTGCAAAGCGCCACCGGGGGAGAGGTGCTGTTTAACGGCCGGGATATCCATTCGCTGCGCTATCAGGAGCTCAGGAAGCTGCGCGAGGAGATGCAGATTATTTTTCAGGACCCGTTCGGTTCCTTGAATCCGCGGTTTCTGGTCAAGGATATTATTGGCGAACCGCTGAAGATTCACCGGAACATGACAGCCAAGGAGATCGATGCCAGAGTCGTAGAGCTGATGGAGCTGGTTGGTCTGGATGCTACGCGGAGAAACCGCTACCCGCATGAATTTTCGGGCGGACAACGCCAGCGTATAGGGATCGCGCGTGCGATTGCGCTGAATCCGCAGTTCATTGTCGCTGACGAAGCGGTATCCGCGCTCGACGTATCTGTGCAGTCCCAGGTTATCAACCTGCTGATGAAGCTCCAGAAGGAGCTTGGGCTGACCTTTCTGTTCATTGCCCATGGACTGAATGTTGTCCGCCATATCTCGGACCGCGTAGGCGTCATGTACCTGGGCAAGCTGGTTGAGGTCGCGGAGACGGAGGCGTTGTTTGCCGCCCCGCTGCATCCGTATACTGCGGCGCTGCTCTCGGCAATTCCTAAGCCAACGCCAAGACGGAAGCAGGACCGCATTGTACTGCAGGGCGATGTTCCTTCACCGGCGAATCCGCCGTCCGGCTGCCGGTTTCATACCCGTTGTCCGCTGGCCCAGGAGAAATGCCGCCAGCAGGAGCCGCTGCTTGAAGAACTGCATCCCGGACGAATGGTGGCCTGCCATTTTCCGCTGGCAACTTCGTAAGTCTGGCTTGTCTGCATTGATAATATAAATATCGTATATAAAAGGGGATGTTCCAGAAGCCGCTCTCCGGCTGCGGGAACATCCCCTTTTGGTCACTTGGGAGTTTCAGATGATGATCTCTCTACCCCGGTGAATATACTTATAATTCATGCTAAGCTAAAAGAAATCAATCCTACAGAAACGAGGGTGGCTATGCAGATTCAACTTGGGGATCAGACCCTGCAGCTTCATGTTCAATATGGCAAACGGAAAAAGATCTCCCTGCAGATCGATATGGTGGGGCTTATTATAGTTAAGGCGCCTACAGGCGCAAGTGAAGAAATGATTCGCAGTGCAGTAGAGCGGCATGGTGAATGGATTCTGGAGAGTCTGCGCAGGAATGCGGCGGCCCGGCAGCTCCCGGCTCCTAAGGAGTACCAGGGGGAAGATAAATTCCTATCCCTGGGGAAGGAGTATCTGCTGCATGAATTGATTAACACCAATGAGCAGGACGTGGAGAAGCTGAAGCTTGAGCTGAAAAAGTTTTATTTTGCCAGCCTGAAAAAGATTGTGGCCGAGCGGATCACCCGTTATCAAACGATGCTGAAGGTGAAGCCCAAATCCATTGAAATCGTTGAATCCCGGACCAAATGGGGAAGCTGCAGCGCGGATAAAAAGCTGACCTTCAACTACCGGCTGGCCATGGCGCCGCCCGAGGTTATCGATTATGTAATCATTCATGAATTGTGCCATCTGCTGCATATGAATCATGACCGGTCCTTTTGGCGCCGTCTCGGAAGTGTGATGCCTGACTACAAGGAGAAGGAAGCTTTTCTCGCGAAGCAGGGGCAGTTTATGACGCTTTAAGCGATGGATGTAACCGGGTGTTTAACGTGATCAGGGAATATATTATCACCGCCCGTATGTAAGCCGCTGTTATGCGGGGTGCTTGTGACAGCAATCCCTTCGTAATCCGGAGTATAGTGGAAAGTACTTTTTCAGTATTTCAGCTTGCCAGCTTAGTTAGAATCTCTTCAAGGCGGATCTCTCTGTGGCTAATGATATCAAAATGCTCCGGATGATCTGGTTCCATGGTCTCAATTCCTGGAAAGGGTTTTCAATTCAATAGGTTATAGTCTTTCTGCCTATGTTCATAACAAATATAAAATATATTGTCAATACGCTAAAGGATACCAAAAAGTAGTCGGTGGTGTTATTCACAATTAATGGGCAGGGCGTTATCTTATATATAAAGAAACGTTCTTAATTAAGAACCAGTAAAAAAGCTCTAATCGGTGCTTTCCAGAAGCCCGAAGTAGGCTTTTGACCAGGTGGGGGCTTGCCATGAGCGCGATTGCGGGAATCTATCATTTACAGCATCAACCTCTGGACCCTAAGATGGGACCCGATCTTATGCAACAGCTCAGCCGCTATCCGGCCGATGAGCTCAGGACGTGGCAGAGCACAGATGTATTCCTGGGCTGCCTGTCGCAGTGGATCACGCCTCAATCCCTCGGGGAGACGCTTCCTTACTATGATTCCCTGCGGAAGCTGGCCATTACGGCCGACGCCATTATTGATAACCGTGAAGAGTTGTTCGAGCGGCTTCAGGTGCCGCGCGGGGACAGAGTCTCTATGCCGGACAGTCTGCTTATTCTGCTGGCTTATGAGAAATGGGGCGAGCAGGCACCAGTTCATCTTGTTGGTGACTTTGCCTTTATGATCTGGGATGAACGGAAGCGGGCGCTGTTCGGGGCCAGAGATTTCTCCGGGAACCGGACGTTGTACTTCCTCCGGTCCGGTGGGCTGTTATCTTTCTGTACCGTCATTCATCCGCTCCTGTCGATGCCGGGGGCAGACCGGACACTGAATGAAGGGTGGGCCTCCGAGTTCCTGGCGATCCATACGCGGACCGATGTTTCGGACCAGTATTCCACCGTCTATCAATCCATCGAACAACTGCCGCCGTCCCATTCTATTTCCGTAAAGGACGGGAATATCTTGTTCTCCCGGTACTGCACACTGCAGGCTCCACCCGAGCTGCGGCTGCGGTCAGATCAGGAGTATGAGGAAGCCTTTCGTGAGGTGTTCGGGCAAGCCGTCCGGGACAGGCTCCGGACGCATCGCGCGGTTGGTGCCAATCTAAGCGGAGGCCTCGATTCCGGATCGGTAGTCAGCTTCGCCGCCAGAGAGCTTCGCCGTCAGGGCCAGCCGCTGCATACCTTCAGTTCCTATCCGGTGGATAACTTTGTCGATTTCAACATCGGCAAACGTGTCGCCGATGAGCGTCCCTATATCCAGGAAACCATCGATTATGTCGGGAATATCCGGCCTAACTTTCTGAACTTTCCCGATCTGAGTCCGTACAGTGAAATTGATGAGTGGCTGGATATTATGGAGATGCCTTATAAATTTATCGAGAATTCCTATTGGCTCAAAGGGATCTTTGAGCAGGCGCAGATGAAGAACATCGGCGTGCTGCTCAGCGGACAGAGAGGCAACTGGACCATTTCCTGGGGTCCTGCACTGGATTATCAGGCCAAGCTGATTCGTGAATTCCGCTGGATCTCCTTTTACCGGGAAAACCGGAAGTACAATGAGTCAATGGGTGCAAACCGCAGAAAAGTATTTCAAATTGTCGGCAAAAAAGCCTTCCCGTCGCTGACTGGACTGCTGCCGGCTAAGCACGAAGCTCCGCCTGATCTGATTCACCCTGATTTTGCAAGGCGTACAGAAGTGGACGAACGGCTTAAGACGCTGGGGATTAACAGTGGCTCTTCCCAGACTATCTATGATATCCGGCGCAAGCATTTTGAACAGCCGCATGTCTGGAATGTGAATGGGACGATAGCGACGAAGCTGTCATTGAAATACCGGGTGTGGGATCGTGATCCCACGAATGACCTGCGTGTTATCCGCTTCTGCCTGTCCGTGCCCGAAAGCCAGTATGTGCAAAACGGGGTGGACCGCTCGCTGATCCGCAGAGCGATGAAGGGCCTGCTGCCGGACGAAGTACGTCTGAACCGGAAACGGCGCGGCGTTCAGGGGGCGGACGGGATTTACCGGATGCTTCCGAAGTGGGACACTTTTCTTCAGGAGCTTAGAGAGATGATCCAAGACCCCCGCACCTCTGCTTACCTCAATAATACCGGGCTCGCCGGATGTTTGAACCGGCTGGGTAGTGAGCCCGCACCAAATATGATTTTCAACTCGGATTTTCGCCTTCTGACACGTGGACTTGTGTTTTACCGTTTTCTGAAGCGTCTGTCCTGATGAGGGAATGCTTGAAAGGGGGTGAAAATATGAAAAAGGAATACAGCAAGCCTGCTTTGGAAGTACTCGATGTGAAAATGACTATGGCTGGACCTGGTGTTGCTATCGTCGACGCGTTCCAAGATGATCCGGATGAAGTACAACACTACTCCTAGGATGGTTTTGTTCGCCTGGCCCTCGTCTCCCTAAGCTTGCTGAGGGGGACCAGGGCTATCCTTTTACAGCAGTCCCCCGAACCCGGGCAAATCGAAGATATGGAGTGAATCGCATGGCGAGTACCGTTCAAGGTTTGGCTTACAAAGCATTTGGTCTGCACATCCACAGCGAATTCCCTTTGCCGGAACTTCCGCTTACCGGTGAGCCTGGGCTTATTGGCAGTGTATCGGTGATTCAGGGAGATCTGAAAGAACGCTGGGAAGCTATGCCGAAGATCACGCCGAGTCTTGGGGTATCCGGGCATGAGGTCATGTTCGAGTCTAAGGATACAGCCATCTTTGCTATTCAGGGCGGCAATACGATTACAGTATCACCGGCTCCCGGTGCAGATCCGGATTGTATCCGTCTCTTCATTCTGGGAAGCTGCATGGGTATCCTGCTGATGCAGAAACAGATACTTCCGCTTCATGGCAGCGCGCTTGTTATTGATGGCAAAGCCTATGCACTGGTTGGGCGTTCAGGGGCAGGCAAATCAACGCTCGCCTCGTATTTGATGGATCAGGGAAGTCCGCTGATCAGTGACGACGTTATTCCCGTTATGGTGCACAATGGCTATCCATTTGCCGTTCCAGGTTATCCGCAGCAGAAGCTGTGGCAGCAGAGCCTGGACTATTTGGGAATGAATTCGTCCCTCTACCGTCCGCTGTTTGAGCGGGAAACCAAGTTTGCCGTACCGGTGCATGACCGCTTTCACGGCGAACCTGTGCAGCTTGCAGGGTTGTTCGAATTATCTGCCGCCCCGGAGGCTCCGGTCAGCCTGCAGCCGATTCAAGGCATGGAGCGGTTTCACACGTTGTACCATCATACCTATCAAAGAGCGATTGTGGACCGGATCGGGATCCGCGAGTGGCATTTCGGCATGTTGGCTTCTTTCGTGGGGCGGCTGCCCATGTACCGGCTGACCCGGCCTGAGCAGGGCTTCAGCGCTCCGCAGCAAACATCGCTTATTCTTGAAGTATTGCAGCAGCAACAAGTGAAGGAGATGAACTCATGAATATGAATACGGCGGATGTCTTGTCCCTTGAATCCCTGCTGGTACAGCGTGAGGGGAATATTGCCAGCGATATGGACGGCGAAAAGGTTATGCTGAATGTAAAGAATGGTAAGTACTACAACCTGGGTGAGGTTGGCGGAGAAATCTGGACGGCGCTGGCGTCGCCTGTAACCGCTGGCCGGGTGGTGGAGATCATCCGGGAGACTTTTGAGGTTCCGGAAGAGACTGCCCGCCAGGATGTGTTTGCTTTTTTGCAGAGCCTGCTGGATGAGGATCTTGTGAGTGTTGTAAGCCAGCCATGATTACCTTACGGCGCATACGCCTGCTGCTGACGGTAGATAAAGCCGCCTTGGCGCTCATTCCCGAGGCGCTTTGGAGGCTTTTTCTCGTTCGGATCCAACTGTTGTTCCCGTTTGCCAGAACAGCTCCGCAGCTTGGCATACAGGCGCAGGAAACGCCTATGACATCCAAAGAGGGCGATGTTGCCCGCATTCGGCATATTACCAAGGCGATCCGGGTCATGAGCCGCTTTACGCCCTGGAAAAGCACTTGCATGGTCAGAGCGGTAGCGGGACTCAAAATGCTCGAAAAACGCGGGATTGAGAGTACTTTGTACATGGGGGTTGCCAAGGACAAGCAGGGCCGGATGATTGCCCATGCCTGGCTGCGCAGCGGGTCTTATTATGTCTCGGGCGATGATGCCATGAAGGGGTTTGTAGTGGTGGAGAAATTCGCCAAAGTGTTACATGCCGATTGATCGAGGTGGGTCCATGCAAGCGATAATGTATTACATCCGGCAGCTTCAGCGCTTGTCCGGAGTCAAATTATATCTGAATCTGCTCGGTATGGTGATCAGCGGCCTGCTGGAGAGCTCTGCCGTGCTGCTGCTGGTGCCCATGCTGGGCATGGCTGGGATTCAGCTTGGCGGGAACGCAGCAGGCATCGATCTCCCTATGTTCGATTTCATATCGGAGCTGCCGCAGACCTCTGCGCTTGCGCTGGTGCTTGGCGCGTATGTGTTCATCGTGCTTTGCCAGAATCTGATTTCCCGTTTTGTCGCCATTCGGAACGTGGACATTCAGCAGAGCTACAGCCGGCAGCTGCGATATGAGGTGTACGGCGCATTGCTGCGGGCCGAGTGGTCTTTTTTTCTGAAAAAGCGTACTTCGGACCTCATCAATATAATGACGACTGAGCTCGCGAGGGTGCTTGCGGGAATCAGCAGCTTTTTGCAGTTCCTGACTTCGCTGCTGTTCACGCTGGTACAGATCGGCTTCGCGTTCTGGCTGTCTCCCCAAATGACTATTGCCGTCCTGATCTGCGCCGTTCTGTTGTCCGTATTCTCCCGGCGCTTCATCCGCAAGGCGAAGAGGCTGGGCAGCCGTAGTTCCGAGCTGGGCAAGCAGTATCTGGCCGGAATTACGGATCAATTGAACGGCATCAAGGATATCAAAAGCAACAATCTGGAGGGCTCCCGGCTGAGCTGGATGCATGAATTCACAGATGAGGTCAAAAAAGAGCAGCTGGATTATACGCGGCTGCGCACGAATTCCCAACTGCTGTACAAAATGTCATCCACGCTGCTGATTGCGATGTTCATCTTCGTGTCGTTCCGCTTCCTGCATGTGGAGGGACCTTATCTGCTCCTGGTGATTCTGGTGTTCGCCCGCCTGTGGCCAACCTTTTCCTCACTTCAGACCTTGCTGGAGCAGCTTGCTTCCGTGCTGCCTTCCTTCAAGATACTGCAGCAGCTGCAGGAGGAATGCCTGCAGGCTGCGGAGCATGGCGCACACGGTGAATCCGGTGCTGCGGCTGCTCCAATGACATTGAAGCATAGTCTCGAAGCGCGTGATGTGAATTTCCGCTACAATCCGCAGGAGGAGAATTATTCACTGCGCGGTGTGGACGTGGTGATCCCGGCGAACCGCATGACCGCCATTGTGGGACGTTCGGGTGCCGGAAAAAGCACTCTTGTGGACTTGCTCATGGGACTGATGCAACCGGAATCGGGTGAGATTCTGGCAGACGGGGAGCCGGTTACGGGGGAGAGGCTTTTGCCTTACCGGCGTTCCATCGGGTATGTAGCGCAGGACCCTTTTCTGTACAACGCTACGATCCGTGACAATCTGACGATGATCAAGCCGGATGCGAGCGAGGCCGAGCTGTGGGAGGCGCTGGAGTTCGCCTCGTCGGCTGACTTCGTCCGCAAGCTGCCGCAAGGACTCGATACGCTGCTTGGCGACCGCGGCGTCCGTCTCTCCGGGGGAGAACGGCAGCGCCTTGTGCTGGCGCGGGCGATTATCCGCAAGCCGTCCATCCTGGTGCTGGACGAAGCGACAAGTGCGCTGGATACCGAGAACGAGAAGCGGATTCAGGAGGCGCTGGAGCGCCTGAAAGCAACAGTTACGGTCATCGTCATTGCGCACCGCCTGTCGACCATCCGGGGCGCTGACCAGATCCTGGTCATCGACCAGGGCCGGGTCATCCAGCAGGGAGTATATAGTGGCCTGGCCTCCGAAAAAGGCGGCATGTTCAGCCGCCTGCTCAGCAGCCAGGAAGAGGCGATGTAGCCTATTGCGCTCCGGAGTTGGGTGAAGTTAGGTGGTGCTAGTTAGAAGTCTTGTGGGCGCTATGTAAGTTAGGTATAGTTCGAAGTGCTGTGAGTGCTAATTGAGCTAGGCATAGTGCGGGGTATTGGAAGGGTAAGGTATGTTACCAATATTAGAAGGGCCGGCTTAGCTGGTCCTTGACTGCATTTTGTGCAATAGATTCCGCTACAAAGGAGCAGAAACTGCATTCTATTGCACTTTGTGCAATCAAATGAGGGCAAATGTCCTCAAAAAGGCAAAAGTAAAGGATTCTGCTGCACGAAGTGCAGCAGAATCCTTTTTTGTGCGCAGAAAGCTGAAATCTGCTGCACATTCTGCAATAGATGCGGCAGGGGCGTCCGCCTGGCTGACTCCTCCCCAATCCGCAGGCCAACTGCGTCCTCCGCAATCGGTCCGCCTGGCGTCCTCCGCAATCGGCCCGCCTACCTGCGTCCTCCGCAATCCGCCCGCCTGCTGGGTCCTCCGCGATCTGCCCACTGGCTGCGTCCTCCGCAATCCGCCCGCTGGGTCCTCCGCGATCTGCCCACTGGCTGCGTCCTCCGCAATCCGTGCGATTGCCGATTTCTACACGCCAGTCGCCCGCCTTCCACTATAGTTGTATTTTCTACAGTTAGAATAAGCTGTATTGGCTTATTTCAAGATATAGTTGTAGTTTGTGCAATTAAAAGCGGTGAAATGAGGCCAGTTAGCCAGTATTAGCCTATATAAGTGTACAGAATGCAGTTACAGCCGCGTCGCCTCAATAAAGTGAAGTTTTAACTGTACAAAGTGCAGTTAACCGCTTATCAAGGGCATCGGCCGATTCAGCGGTGCAAGCCCTGCCCACCCGGCCTCGAGGCCACTAAGGCCAGGCAGTCCGGCCACCCGGCCTCGAAGTACTAAGGCCAGGCAGTCCGGCCACCCGGCCTCGAAGTACTAAGGCCAGGCAGTCCGGCCACCTGGCCTCGAAGTACTAAGGCCAGGCAGTCCCACCCACCTGGTCTCGGAGCCACTAAGGCCAGGCAGTCCGGCCACCCGGCCTCAAGGCCACTAAGGCCAGTCGCCTGCCCTCCTGAGCGCTCGGAGCTGCTAAGCCCAGGCAGCTCCAGCCTTCAACCCCTGAAGCCTCCTATTTCTCCTGGCCGCTCACTTTGCGCCAGGTCCACAAAAAGGGGCGCAAAGGGAAATAAAGCACATGCAGCGGCTTCGGCAGCGGCAGTGTCTTGGCATCTACCGCATAAGGATAGAGGAAGCCGGCTACATATAAGAACTGATGCCAGCGCGTCAGAATTGCCGGCTGATAATATTTGTAATGCCGCTCGGCCTCAGGCTCCAGGGGAGGATTATGGAGATTGATCATGCGCGCCACATAGAAAAGCGCCAGCTGGGCAATCCGCCGGGCCTTAGGCCGCTTCGTGAAGCCCTCCAGGGCGGGCTCAACCGGTGCTGCCAGCAGATCGGCAGCCAGCAGCAGCGTCTGGCCGCCAACATCGGCGTAATTATACTGCTGTATGAGTCGGACCAGTTTGCCGGGGTCGGGCTTTTGCAGCAGCAGCTGACGGATATCCAGCAGCCATCTTAGCCTCGACCAGCCGTGGCGTGCGCCATGGGCCGCCAGAAACAGAAACAAGTCTTCGCTGCCCAAATAATGAACATTCTGCCCGAAGTGGCTGCTGGTCCGCGCACATTTCCACAGCTCGTCGAACTCCGGTTCCTTGGAAGGGCCGGGGCTTAGGCGCCAATGCACCTCCACCTTAATCCCTTTGTCCGGGTGATTGAACGTGGTGTGATGCTCCCGCCATTTCCAATCTCCCAGTATACTTTCGAAGTCTTCCTCCTTCACATAGCCAAGACGGACCAGCAGCGCTTCGGTTTCGGCCAGTTGTGCCATCGGCACCAGAAAGTCAAGGTCACGGGAGGTCCGCAGCGAAATATCGCCGTACAGCTCCTGGGCAAGCACCGGTCCTTTCAGGAACAGGGAACGTATTTGCAGCTTTGCAAGCTCTTCCCCGAGATAGCCCATTTCCCCGCTGAGCTGGAGCATCTGAACGGTGTTTTTGCGGTACTCCCATTTCAGGCGCTGGGTAACCGCGGACGGCACATGCTCTTCACGCATCCGGCTAAGCTTAGGATATATATAAGGAAATACACGATGATGCAGGGACAACCGTACCCATAGCTCCCAGTCGATATCCGTGAATATTTGCGGATTTCGTTCTGCCGTTTCATCGATGTCGTCAGTTTTGAGCACTTCAAGAAGAAGCCTCAGTTCCTTGGAAAAGCTTTTTTTATCCAGGGCATACCCGTCGGTCATAGGAAATCTCCTTACTTGGATTTGTACAGCTTCCTTCAAAAAATTGTTCGGTTTAAAGAACGCACTGTGAGCGTACCATCGAAACCCGAAATTTGTCAATTTCCCGGCTGATGCCAAATTTAACATTCTGAATCCCTGCGGAATTCCCCTAGAAAGTATATAACATTACAGATAGACTATTGACGCAGTCAGCGTGGTTGATAGACTAAGAAGAGTACTATAATACTGGAATTGGCAAATCTTTTCCCTGGAGGGATCAAGATGCAACATCTGATAGAATCTATCAAATACAACAAGGATCGCCGGTTTCCCCGCGAAGAGCTGGAGGAGATCATAAGCAGAAAAGATGAGGCCATTCCCCATTTGCTGGAGATCATGCGTGAACTTCAGGCACTTCCTCAGTTGGCGGAGGACCCGGCGCGCTTAGATTATATATACGCTGCTTATCTGCTTTCGCAGTTCCGTGTCACGGCATTATACCCTATTCTGGTTGAGCTGTTCTCGCTCCCGGAGGAATTATTAGACATGATCTTCGACGACATTCTGACGGATGCCGGAGGAAGAATGCTGGCATCCGTCTACGATGGCGACCTTTCTTTGTTAAAGAGGCTGATCGAAAATGGAGAAGCCAGTGAATATGCCCGGGGGCAAGGGCTTCGGGCGCTTACTATCCTTGTATATGAGGGCCAAATCTTAAGGGAGACGGCAATAGGCTATGTGAAAGAGCTGCTGACAAGTAAACGTGTGGATTCTGATTACTATTTTAATGCGGAAATTGTGTGCGCTGCAGTTGATTTGTATCCCGAAGAAGTATACGCAGATATTGAAAAGCTGTATGAAGATGAGGCACTTGACCCCTATGTCATCCTTCTGGATGAGGTGAAGGCCACCCTGCAAATGAGTCAAGCCGAAGCGATGCAGCGCAAAAGTGCCCAAGAGTCATATCAATACATTAATGATATCCATACCGAGATGGAAAACTGGGTGTGCTTCCAACCGGAAAGCTCAGGGAAAATAGAATTGCTAGGCGATCTGTTGAAACAAAAGTCAGTTAAGGTCGACCCAAAACCCGGACGCAACGACCCATGCCCTTGTGGAAGCGGCAAAAAGTATAAGAAATGCTGCGGAAAATAGGAAGGTGACATACGACTGCCCCTACATTGCTTGAAGAGTGATAAAGCCACGCTGATCTCCCGCTTCGTGCCCGAGCCTTGATGAACAGCACGATTACAGAAATGACAGCAGCTGGAATCTTTTTTCCAGAATGACCCAATCTATGCTAAGATAGCTGCAAAATATCCAGAGATAGGAGTGTTCCTCCGCCCATGCCTTCGAACTGGAAAAAGAACATTGTGCTCTTTCTGACCAGTCAGACCATTTCTTTATTTGGCTCTTCACTGGTTCAGTACGCGATCCTCTGGTATATCACCCTGAATACCCAGTCCGGCCTTATGATGACAATTTCGATTATTTGCGGGTTTGTGCCGACGTTTCTGCTGTCTCCGTTTGCCGGAGTATGGGCAGACCGGTACAGCCGCAAGCTGCTGATTGTCCTCTCCGACTCCTGCATCGCGGCTGCCACGCTGGTTCTGGCGCTGCTGTTCCTGATGGGCTATGACGAGATGTGGCTGCTGTTTGTGGTTTCTGCGGTGCGGGCCCTCGGAACCGCGGTGCAAACACCGGCTGTAGGTGCAATGCTGCCCCAGCTTGTGCCGGAGGAACACCTCACGAAGGTAAACGGAACCAATGGGAGTATTCAAGCCCTAATCATGCTGCTGTCCCCGATGCTGAGCGGCGCGCTTCTCACTGTGGCTTCCATTGAGGTGATCTTTTTCATCGACGTGATTACGGCGGCGCTGGCGGTGGCTGCGATGCTGCTCTTTGTGAAGGTGCCGCTGCATGCTAAGGCTGCCGCAGAACAGACCCTGAGCTACTTCAGCGATATGCGGCTGGGCTTCAGCTATATTAAGCAGCATAGCTATATCCGTACATTTTTTATCTTCATGGCCTTTTTCCTTGTGTTGGCTGCCCCGGTTGCTTTTCTGACCCCGCTGCAGGTCACACGGACCTTTGGTGATGATATTTGGCGGCTTACGGCGATCGAAATTGCGTTTTCCATCGGGATGATGCTTGGCGGTCTGATCCTGGCCGGATGGCAGGGATTCCGCAACAGAGTGTATACGATGACGATGGCTTCACTCGCGATGGGAGCATTCACGTTTGCGCTGGGCGTGATCCCCGGGTTCTGGATTTACCTGCTTTTCATGGGGCTGGTTGGTCTGGCGATGCCGTTCTTTAATACCCCGTCCACCGTGCTGCTGCAGGAAAAGGTGGAGCCGGATTATCTGGGCAGGGTATTCGGCGTGCTGGGGATGATCTCAAGCTCTATGATGCCGCTCGGGATGCTGATCTTCGGACCGCTGGCCGATGTGGTGAAAATTGAATGGATGCTAATGCTCACGGGGCTGCTCATGTTTATTCAAGGCTTTTTCCTGCTGGGCAGCAAGGTGCTGGTGAAGGCGGGTGAACCTGTGCCGGCTGAAGCGGACGTGGAGCAAGGAAATGCAGGGAGGTAAAACATCATTATGGATGCCGTAAGCGGAATACCGGGAGCAGAGTCGTGGACAACATTAGAGCCGGTACTGAAGGGCTGGTCGAGTGACCGGAAGTTCTACATTAAGGACCAGGCGGGGCGCAGGCTGCTGCTGAGACTCTCGCCAGGCCCTGCGCTTCACCGCAAACAGCAGGAATATGAAGCCGTTCAGCGGTTTAACGGGCTGGATTTTCCGATGTCCCGGGCTGTCGATTTTGGATTGTGCGGTAAAGGAGAAGGCGGGGAGCAGTACGTTTATATGCTGCTTACTTGGGTGGATGGCGTCCCGCTGGAGGAGCGTCTATCTGGACTGCCGCCGGAGGAACAGTATCGCTTGGGCGTAGAGGCCGGAAGAATATTGAAGCAGATGCACATGATCCCGGTTGAAGAGGAACTCCCTCACTGGGAAGCAGACATGCAATCCAAAATCCTCTCAAGGATCAAGGAATACGAAGATTGTCCCTATCACCTGGAGGGTGATCAGCAAGTGATTGCCTTTGTCAGACAAAATATTGGCCTGATCCATAACGTAGAGAAGGTGTATCATCACGGCGACTTCCATGTCGGCAATTTGATCTACACCCCTGAAGGAAAGATAGGTGTGATCGATTTCAACCGCTGGGATATTGGAGATTATGCGGAGGAATTCTATAAGCTGCAGATCTTCGACAGAGAGCGGAGTATCCCGTTTGCAGCAGGCAAGCTGGAGGGCTATTTCGGCGGACCGCCGACGGAGGCCTTTTGGAAAAGACAGGCGCTCTATGTGGCGTATACCTCGCTGTATTCCATTAAGTGGTCGATACCCTATGGCGCAGCCGACATTCAGGACATGATGGACCGCTGCCGCCTCGCGCTTTCGGATTATGATCATTTCCGGAGATCTGTTCCCGGGTGGTACCTCGTAGCCGGGGAGTAATATTTTGTCCAAAAGATTGAAATGATGGAGTCCATTACGGTAGAATTGCACTTATAAGCTGTGCCTTGGAATGTTCAAAATCCCAAGCCTGCTATACAACCAGCAGATTTAACCAAGAAGGGGACTGTAACGTTTGAATAATGAAGAATTGAACAACGGGCTGCCGGAGAATTATGAGGAACTGAAGAAGGCTGCCGGACGCTCCGCCGATTGGAGAGCGCGTCTTGAGGCCGTGGAGGAGCTTGGCCGCTTCAACCATAAACAAATTATTGATATTCTGAATCGCCTGATGGTCAGCGATCCTGTATATACCGTCCAAGAAGCTGCATACGAGAAGTTGAAGGCCTTCGGTGAAGAGGTTACAGTGCCGTCGAAGAACAAAGCCGAGCTCTTCAGAGGCATTTCCAAGATTGTGCTGCGCATCAAGAAGAGTCTTCCGCGGGACCATTCGTATGAAGAGTTCAAGGAGAAGCTGAAGAAGATGCGGATTGACGTCTACGACGCTTACGAAGGTGAGAAAGGCGAGAATTTTGACGCCTGGCTGCAGAAGCTGTGGGCTTCGTCCACAAAATAGGTCATGCAATAGAGCGGAGAGACGGGGAAGATTCCCTATCGCTCCGCTTTTTTAAGCGTACCCAAATCCAAGCAAGCAAAGGAGATCACATGCATAAATCTTCAGCTACTGAATCATTAACACGGTTATTTCAGGAATATCTTGAGCTGTCTGCCCGATTGCGCCCCGGCTATACCGCCAGCTTAGGGAGCGGACAAGGAGAGGCGCAGCTTGCAATCAGCGGCATCGTGCCGGATGTGCCTGAGCTTTTGCAGGCCATTTACAGCCAGGTTTCCGGTACAGGCAGCGATGAAGAGGATCCTAGTCTGATCGAGTTCATTCCGGGCTACCGGCTGATTCATATTCAGGAGTATGCGCAGGAAATCAAGGTGCTGGAAAGCATCCTGAAGGAAAAGGGCTACAGCGGCGGCGGAACTGTACTGCCCGTTCTGACCAATTACGGAAGTGATTTCATCTGTTATTACCAAAGCGAGGACGGCACAGAGCAGATCTGCGACCTGCTGCATGACTACGGCGACCTGGTCGTGATGTACGATTCCCCTGAGAAGTTCCTGGAGACTCTGTGTGAATTCTACAAGCAGGAAGTTTATTTTTTGGATGAGGAAGGTTATCTGGACTGCGATCTGGTGCTGGAAGGGGAAGTTGGGGCGGCACTGAATCCGTCGGCAAACTATTGGTCCGAATAATTTGTGAAGTACCGCAGTGTTTCTTCCTGTTTATCCAGTCTAACAGACAGTTTAAAGAGGAAGGTGAATTGTGGTGCATTACATATTCAGAAATAGAACGCGCCAGCTAAGGGCGGGATGGGAGATCCTGCTTGTCGCCGCGGCTATTTTTATGCTTACCATGCTGATGTCCTTGGGTTTATCTCTGCGGGTGAATTCCAGGCAGCTGTTTGATCCGGACGGCTGGGTACGGGTATTCAAATCAAGTGGGCTCTACATGCTGATCGTCGTTTGTTTTACAGTACGTGTTATCCGCAGGCTTCCGCTTAGCACCATAGGCCTGTCACGGCCGGATGTGAAGCGGTTCGCACAAGGGTTTCTGAGCGGGACCGTGTTAATGGCTATGATCGTTATGGTTCTATGGGCGCTGGGGAATGCGGCCTTTCAGAATGAAGGATGGAAGCCTCAATTCAGTCAATTGGACCTGCCGGGCCTGATGCTTACTGCTTGTATAGCGGGAATCTGCGAAGAAGTTTTATTCAGGGGATACATCCAGCATTTGCTGGCAAGCCGACTGGGAACCGCGTGGGCTGTAGTTATAACCTCTGTCTTATTCTCGGCGGCCCATATGGCCAATCCCGGTTATAATTGGATCAGTGCCCTGAATATTGTGCTGATTGCCTTGATTTTTTCGTGTGCGGTTCTTCGGACAGGGAATCTGTATTTTGCAATGGCACTGCACCTCTCCTGGAACCTGGTTCAGGGTTATGTGTTTGGTGTCTCCGTCAGCGGAAAGGTCCCGCAGGGATTATACTCCGTGATCCTGGAAGGGTCTGACTGGATTACTGGCGGAAGCTTCGGCCTGGAGGCGAGCATCCTGACGACAATCCTGCTTGGGTTAATCTGTGCAGGCTTGCTGCTGATGCCTGTGATGAAGCAGCGCGGAAGAACGCAGCAGACGAAAATTTCTATTCGTTTTTAGAGCAACTCTGAAATATAAGAAGGTATATGTACGGGTGCCATCCAGAATAAGGATGGCACCCGTTTTAATGGAGTAGTTCTCCGTATGTCTACCGCTGCTGTTATTCCTGCGTTGCCTTCTTTTCCTGCTCCCGCAGTTCTACACGCCGGATCTTGCCGGAGGCAGTTTTGGGAAGATCCGCGATAAATTCAATTTTGCGCGGGTATTTGTAAGGCGCAGTCCACTCTTTGACATGGGACTGCAGCTCTTTTGCCAGTTCAGGTGTACCGGCGCTGTGGTCCTTCAATACAACAAAGGCTTTGACAACCGAGCCGCGAATCTCGTCAGGGCTTGCTACCACGGCGCATTCCTTGACCAGCGCATGTTTCATCAGGGCATCCTCCACTTCAAACGGTCCGATGGTATAGCCTGAGCTGATGATGATATCGTCGCCCCGGCCCTCGAACCAGAAATAGCCGTCCTCATCTTTGCGCGCCCGGTCTCCGGTGACAAAATACTCGCCATGAGAGCAGTTCACCTTGCGTTCAGGGTCCTTGTAGTAGTTCTTGAACAAGGCTGGCATGCTTAGGTGCACGGCAATATCTCCTACGACGCCCGCAGGCAGCGGATTTCCCTCCTCGTCAATGACCTCGACAATCCCCGGGGCAATGGATTGGCCCATGGAGCCGACCCGGATCGGTTGATCCTTGAGTGCCGCGATGATCAGCGTGCTCTCCGTCTGCCCGTAGCCGTCACGGATGGTAATGCCAAAATGCTCCTGGAAGGTGCTGATAACCTCCTGGTTCAGCGGCTCGCCTGCAGATACGGCACAGCGCAGCTTCGACAGGTTATACTGCGCCAAACCTTCAGTCTTGGCCATCAGGCGGTACTCGGTCGGTGTGCAGCATAATACCTGGATGCCTTGATCCTGGAGCAGCTGCAAGTAACGGTCGGGGTGGAACGGTCCGTTGTAGACAAAGCCGGTTGCGCCGTTGCCGAGAACGGTCAGGAAGGGACTCCAGATCCATTTCTGCCAGCCTGGTGCGGCTGTGGCCCAGACGGTGTCGGATTCCCGGATATCCAGCCACAGGGACGACACAATTTTCAGGTGGGCATATCCCCAGCCATGCGTGTGTACCACAGCTTTAGGATTGCCCGTGGTGCCTGAAGTATAAGCCAGAATGGCGATATCGTCGCGGCGGCTGGCAACGGCCGGGAAAGATTCCGGCTGGCCTTCCATCAGGCCCTCCAGGCCGGTCCATCCGCTGCCAAGCTCATCCGCATTGCCGCCAACAGCGAGACGGTAGTCGAGTGCAGGCAGATCCCCGGTGATTTTATTGACTTCCCCGGTCACTTCAGACCAGACAATGACGGCTCTGGCTTCGGAATGGCGCAGCCGGTAGGCCAAATCCTTGGCCCGCAGCATTTCAGAGGAAGGGATGACGGCAAGCCCGAGCTTCAGGCAGGCCAGATAAATAACGTAGGCAATAATACGGCGCGGAACCATAACGAGCACACGGTCGCCCTGCGTAAGGCCCAGCCCGGACAATCCGCCCGCCAGGCGGTTGGCCTGCTTCATGAGGTCACCGTAAGTGATTTCTTCGTAATTTCCGTTCTCTTGCAGCCACTTAAGCGCAATCTTATCGGCTGGATGATGCTCCATTTCCGAAGTGAGATTGTAGAATTCAGGTGCAATCCACTGCTGATTGTCCAAATGAATCTCTCCTAATGCAAATGTGATGTTTTTTTCAATAGGTATAGTATAGCACGTTATCCTAGTACCAGATGCTAAACTGGAGGAATCGCAGTAAAGAATGTTCTGTGTCTATTTTTTTGTTTGGAAACTTATACAAAGCTGAAACAACTTGTCCAGAGCAACCTTCTATAATAGTAGAATCAGTGTCCAGTTAGTCATTAAGGAGAGATGATCCGCTATGCATCGAAAAAAAACCTTCCGGGCTGCAGCTGAGCTAATCCTGCCGATTATACCAAGCCCCGTTAAGGGTAAAATAAATTAAGACCGTGAGCCAAGAAGCGGCAGCGATCCAGAAAGAAGGAAAAAGACTATGAACGCTACAGCGTTTGACGAGATATATGCAATTATGGAAGCTTCCTTTCCTGATAATGAGTTTAGAACCTACGGCGGACAAAAGGGATTGCTGAACCTTCCGCACTACCGGCTGTACACCGAGCGCGGTGCGGATAACCGCATCCTGGCTTTTCTGGCTGCGTGGGAGTTCCCGGAGCTGAGGTTTGTTGAGCATTTGGCGGTCAATCCGGATATCCGCGGGGGCGGGATCGGCAAAAAGCTGATGCAGGATTATCTCGCTCACCCGGACAAACCGATTGTGCTGGAGGTGGAGCCGCCGGTAAATGAGCTGGCAGCGCGCAGAATCGGCTTTTATGAGCGGCTGGGCTTTCACCTGAATCCCTATGATTATATGCAGCCTCCACTGCGGGAAGGGCAGGCGGAGCTGCCGCTGCAGATCATGACTTATCCCCGTCCGGCAGCGCAGCAGGAATTCCGGCTGTTCCGGGATATCCTCTACAGCGAGGTTTATAACATACCGCTTCCTGGCCGCCCCCGTTAACTGCAAATTCTTGATTGTACTTGGAATTACTTCTTTACATTCACGATACAAGTTGGAAACAAGTTCATGATTAAATGAATCTATAGCAAGGGGCACACAACAAACGAACCTACAAGGAGACGATAATAATGAAAAGCAAAAAAATGATCATAGCAACCATGGTATTCGGAATGGCAGTTACAGGCTCAGCGGGGGTGTATGCAGGGACCAATCTGCAGAAGATCAGCGCCTACCTCAACCACAGCATCGGGTTCAAAGTAAACGGAGCCGCATACACACCGGTAGACAAGGATGGCAAGAAGCTTGCGCCAATCACTTATAAGGATACAACGTACCTGCCTGTCCGGGCGATGGCGGATGCGCTCAAGGTACCGGTAACCTTCGATCCATCGACCAATCAGGTTGTGCTGGGTTCAGGAACAGGAACAACGGTGCCGGGCAACGGTTCAGCGGTCACTTTAGCTGCCGTTCAATACAGTGCCGCGCAAAAAGAAGCCATAACCAAGGCATTCTCGGCCTTCCAGGGCTTCGAAACCGCCTATGCGCCGATGCAAATGACCAGCGGAGACAGCTTCCAGAAGGTGGCTGCAGGCTCTGATGGCGTCAGATTCCTTTTCAGCCGCATGAGCGTGGATATCTCGCCGCGGGATTACTCCTATGAGTACGATGGCACGACAGTGAAGCTTTCGACCGGAGCTGCAGGCAAATGGTATACCCCTTCGGATATTCCGATGCTGACCTTTAAGCTGGATGACCGCTATGTTACCCTCAGTTCGCCGGACAAAATGCTGAGCAAAGCCCAGCTTGAAAAAGTAGCAGCAAGCGTAGCGAAATTAAGCAAATAAACTAAATTACAGCGGAGCACAGGGAAAAGAGGATGTCCGTCCAAGCCAACCGGCTTGCGGGCATCCCCTTGCGCGTGTAACTATTTATTCGTGCCGTGCTGCTTGGTGGCCAGTCTGGCTTCCGGTGAGCCTTTGCCGCGGCGCTTATTTTTCTCCGCCTTCTTCATGTTCTCCTGAAACTTCTCCACGAACTCGTGAGTGTCCATTGACATCCTCCTAAACATTTGTAAGCTGCGAAAGCATACACTTTAAGTTTTTGTGAACAGTGTTTCTCAGACCTGCTGTTACTGTGTCCACTTTTGCGGAGGATCATTCCTGGCCTGGCCGTGTCTGATCCGGGGGGGATTCATAGAGGGCCAGCGCCTTCAACGCGGATTCCCGCATGCGTTTTTTTAGCCAATTCCCTTCCACGATCCTTACCCGTTTGCCCAAAAAGCGTATTTTGGACAGGACGTATTCCCCTTCATTGCCCAGATAGGTTAATGAGATGAAATAAGTGTCTTTCTCCTCGTCATACCGGACCTCTTTCTCAAAGCAGGAAAAGGCGTAGAGAATCCGCGACAATTCCTTGTTGTAGCCCGGGAGAACTTCAATTACGGCGCTCTGTCTGCGGCTTTCCAGGATTCGCTGAATCTCGGCTTGAGTCGTGCGGACAAGCTCAGGAGAGGCCGGGATTTCGCATACTGCTGCTATTTTTTGGAGCCGGATGCTCATGAAGTCACGGCGGGTCCAGCTGTACCACAGCAGATACCACTCCCTTTTGACCATGGAATATTCGAGGCGGTAGGGAAGACCGGACTGCTCCGGCCCGGGTTGCCCGTTGGTCAGGCCTATGCTCACCTGAATGCCCTGATGGTTCTGAATACTGCGGCGGAGCACGCGCATTAGCGGATGATAGACCTGCACCTCTTGGGTCGAACCCTTGTGGATCAAATCCCCGGCAAGACTCAGGGGAGCCTCCTGTGCCAGGAGCGTCTGCAGCTTCTCAAGCGTCACCCCGGAAAAGGCAGCGGCCGCAGAAGGATGGTCCAGCATCAGCTTCAGCCAGGAGCGTTCATGCGAAGTGGAGAGAAAAACACCGGTATCCTCCATACGGGAGGTGACGCGGTAATTAAAGATTTTTTCAAAAGGATTCATAGTAGTCCAGAATCTCCTTCCATTCAGCCATCAGCTCTTCCCTCAGCTGTCCCGGAGCCAGCACTTCACAGCTTGAGCCGAAGCTGCGCAGCCAGGGTTTGATTTCTGTCGTTCCGTTCACAGTGATTTCATAGATGAAAAAGTGCGGAGCTTCCTCCGTAATCTTCCCCCACTGCCCTTGCAGCAGCACACGCTCCTTCACAAAATTACGGGCAGAGCCGCGGCGGTGCGGATTCAGGAATTTGGCGCGGACCGTAACGGGACGCCCGGTGTCGATCAGCCAGCTGGTGGAGATTTTCTGCTCCAGAGCAGTTTTTTCGGCCAGGAATAACTCTTCGGCAACGGCTTCGCCTTCTTCAATTTGCAGCATGCCTTCCAGCCGGTATTTGCGGATACCCTGGTGTTTGCTGTGGGTGAGTAAATACCATCTGCCGTACTGGTGATCGTAGACAATCTTGAGCGGCAGCGCTGTTTCGGTTCGGCCGCCGGATTCACGCTCGAAGAGCGGATTGGTGTTTTGGGAGGCATAGCTGGTGCTGGCTTTTGGTGAGAAGTAGAGAAACTGGATTTTCCGGCGGCCCCTGATCGCTGAGAGCAGCACAGACAAGTGGGCTTCATCCAGAATTCTGGAATAATAATGGTATTTATATAAAAAGGGCTCAATCGCCTGCTTCTCCTCATCCTGCCGGATCAGCTCTTTTTTCAGACTGTCGCGCAGCAAATAGCCTTGGACAGAGGGCAACTGGGTGTTGGCCATAATATCCACGAAGTCGAACAGATCCAGCAGTTCCTCCCTGGACAATTGCCTAACCAGATTATTATTCAGCCGGTAGCGGTAAGGGCGCGGACCTGCCCCTTTGACAATCGCGCCTACCTCCTCTAAATATTTCAGATCGCCGCGGACCGTTTTTTCATCGGGAAAAGCGCTGTCCAGGTCCAGCCCGCTGCAGCAAATGTCCAGCAGATCTTTCATAGTCAGCTCTTGACTGTTGTTCAGGGCAGCAAGAATCCGTGAGATTCTCAGACTTTCGGTTTCCTTGAGCGACTTGGCCTGAAACAGAAACAGCAGCAGGGGATCGGCGGATTCATAGTAATTAGACCGGAGCGCGTCGGTGAAGACCTGGACTTGTGCTTCCGGCGGCTGTTCCAGCAGAGTGTTGGCGACTTCCTTCAGCTTCTTCAGGGTTTTATCGAAGGTATGGACCGAGATGCCGAGACGTTCGGCAAACTGCTGGCGGCTGTAAGCGCCGCTGGTCAATACCAGCATCCGCAGAAACTGGATTTCCTTATCAAAGCTTTCCTTGGCCATGGCAGCCTCCGATCATACGTAATAGACAACTAATTTCTATTGTACCAGCGGCAGCAAATGGAGAACATGGAGAAGTTTCTTTGGTCGTAATACTTCCGCCATGTTCGCCGGGAAGAAAATAAGCGAAGATGGATACAAGACAGCCGAAGCTGCAAAGCGGAGCTGACTTGAAAAGATTCTCCGAGGCGCACGGACGGGGTACTTCGCCTTTTAAGCGACCTGTCGCTGGTTCGACTCCAGCTTCCTTCAATAGAAGGAATAGCTCAGTGGTAGAGCAGTCTGTGCCTGTCCAATTTTGTTTTCCTCGGAGGATCAATTCATCAAGCCGGTAAGGCGCCGGGACGGGTTACTTCACACTCCAAACGTGACCAATGAATTACCCTGGGCAATACGGCAGGTTCGACTCCTGCGAGACACCTGTCCCACCTTTTCCTCGCCGGCATTGAATTTAGGAGGTTGAATATGAGCTTTGCTTCCAAGCTGTTTAGTTCCAAGAAACCAAATGCCCGGAACCAGGAAGGATATCCTGCTTATACGCGTTCTGCGGAAGAGCAGTATCTGCAGATGCTTTTAACTAACACAATGAGTAACACGTTCTATGCCGACCAGCAGGAGCTTCTAGATAATGCGGCGGAGCTGCATGAACAAATGGCTCTTGAACAGCCGGAGTTTATGGCCAAAGCGCTGGTCTATGCCCGCAGCGAAGGGTTCATGAGACTGCAGCCGCTGTTCGGGCTGGCGGTGCTGTCCGGCACCCGTCCGGATTTGTTCGCCAAAGTCTTCATGAAGGTTGTGCAAATCCCGTCAGACCTGTCCGATTTCCTGACGATCCTGCAAGGATTGGGACGCGGGGAGGGCGGCCGGGCGGTGAAGCGGCAGGTCAACCTGTTCCTGGCGGGAATCAGCGAGTACTGGGCGCTGAAATACAATGGCCGCGGCCGCGGCTACAGTCTCGGGGACGCCATTGCCACGGCTCATCCGAAACCGGCTGATCTCAAGCAGCAGGCCTTGTTCCGTTACTTGCGCGGCCAGGAGGCTAATCTGGGGCTTCTGCCCCAGGTGGAAGCCATGGAGAAGCTGAAGCAGTCCGGGTCTGCCGAGGAGCAGATCGCCTGGATCGAGCGGGGCAAGCTTCCTTATTCAGCCGTAACGGGGGCGATCAAGCCTTCGCAGGAAGTCTGGAATGCCATCCTGTATCAGATGCCGACGTTTGCGCTGCTCCGCCATTTGAATACGCTCTTGCGGTCCGGCGTGCTTGCAGATCAGAAGAACTTGGATTATGTTGTGGGCAGGCTGGTGGACCAGGATGCACTGCGCAAGGCAAGAATTCTGCCTTTTCGTTTTGCCACGGCGTTCCGTCAGGTCAGCGAGCCTGAGCTTCGGGATGCACTGAGGGAAGCTGTTGACCTGACTTTTGACAACCTGCCGGACATGGGAGGACGGACCGCGATATTTCTCGATATTTCCGGCTCGATGCAGGGGGAGTACTTGGAGATTGGTTCGGTATTTGCTCTGGCTCTGTATAAGAAAACCCAAGGGAAGTCGCTGTTCTGGCTCTTCGACACCGATGTTACCGATGCGAAGCCTTCCCGGCGGGACAGTATTCTCGGGCAGGCCGAACGGATACATGCCCGTGGCGGAACCGATACCGGTGCCCCGGTCCGCAAGCTGCTGGAGCAGCGCACGAAGGTGGATCAGATCATCATCATCACCGATGAGCAGCAGAACAGCGGCAGCCCGTTCTATCAGCAGCTCAAACTGTACCGCAAGAAGGTGAATCCCGCTGTTAAGGCATTCGTCGTCGATATTGCCCCTTACCGTCATGCCATGGTGCCTGAGCAGGATGAGCAGACTTATTATGTCTATGGCTGGAGTGATACCGTGTTATCCTATATTGCCCGGTCGGTGCAAGGATATGGGTCAATGACAGAGCGGGTAGCAGCGATTGGGATCTAGGCAAGGGTGTAAGCGCCAGATGAGCAGGAGGCTCATCCGGCGCTTTTTATAGTGGTTTAGGAAATTACGATTTCCCTTGCTAATGGAAGTAGCTAGGCAGTATTAGTTGGAAAAAAGGAACTTATTTCTCCCCAAAATCAACAATTGGCAGATTTAAGTGGAAAGGAAACTTAATGGGGCCAAATTCCCTCGTCAGAGCAAAATGAGCTGAATTAGTTATCCTTTTTCCACCTAACCTCCAGCGAATGGGGTGATGGGGCAAATTAGTTACCCTTTTTCCACTTGGCTGCTAAAAATTATATGTATCTGAGCGGAGGAACCAGCGGGAGTTAGCTGCAAACGTTAACCTTTAATTTGTATATTAAACCTTTAGATTTTACCCTATTGCCACTTCTGAGCTTAACTTATTGTTGAAGTAGAGGCATGAACGAAGTGTACATCTCTGATGTGCCTCATTGCGCTCCCCAAGCTTTCAGTCTCCAGTTGAGTCGCCGTCCTTGACAAGAACAGCCCAGCCGGTTCTTCCTGCGTGATATAATGTGGCAATCTGGTTAAAATATAAGGCTGAAGTGTTGCAAGTGAAACACGAGGCTGCATGAGTAGGAGGAATAGACACATCATGCTGTTCCCGGGGAAATGGTACAAAAAGCATTTGAAAAATAATCTGTTCATGAAAATCATTCTGATCTTCTCCATTATAGCTGTGGTTACTACAATTACCTTCTCCTATCTGATGTTCCTTCTGATGTCGCAGTCTGTTGTGCAAAGGCAGCTGGAAATCCAGAAACGGACTGTGGAGAGCGTGAATGACTATATGCAGCGTAAATACGATGCTGTGCAGACGATGATGCGCGATGTGTACCGGGACAGTGAACTCACGGCTAATACATCCTACCTGCTGGAGCATCCCTATCAGGATTATGTAACCTACCGGCTCGACCGGTATCTCAATGAGAGCAGCGCCACCACGGACAGCGTACAGTTTTTCCGCAACCAGATGGAGGATGATCGCGATATCCGCAGGCTGCTGCTCTACAGCTCTGCCAAACAGCAGTTGTACGTATTCAATGACCGGGAGAATTTCAATATTATCTCCACTAACGCGGCGCATTCACTGGTTCCGGATGCTTTGTACCTGGAGGAAGCCAGCAGTGTGACGCTGCCGAATGTCTGGGTCCGCAAAACGATATCCCTCGCCGATTCCCCCATGTTTTCCGTCCGTGTGCCTATCAATGATAAGCAGTCATTGCGTAATATCGGTCAACTGCTGGTCTTCTACGACGCAGATCATATCTGGGAGAGCATGGGAGATTATAAGGATGATTTCAAAGGCGATATTATCGTGCTGTCGGCGGACAATGATGTATTGTTTGACAGCTCAGGGACCTTTTATGGCAAGAAATATCCATATCCCGAGCAGATCGAAGCCATCTATGCGGATGGTGAAAAAGTGAACGGCATGCTGATTACGAAGCTGACGCATACCCAAGGCGGTTTTACCGTGCTCAGTGCGGTGCCGGAGCGGGAGCTCGCCGCAACTTACAGAGGTCTGCGCAACATGATTGTTACCATTTGCCTGATCTGCATTCTGTTCGCGGTGATTACCCCGTCGCTGTTCATCAGCAATTTTGCCACCCGGGCGCATAATATTATCCGCTTTACCCGCAAGGTGAAGAACGGGGATCTCGATGCCCGTATCGCCGATGTGAAGGAGGATGAGCTGGGCCAGATTTCCAAAAGCTTCAACGATATGCTGGACGAGCTGAACCTGTACATCGACAGGGTGTTTAAGGCGGAGATCAAACAGAAACACAGTGAGATTTCGGCGCTTGAGGCCAGGGTCAATCCGCATTTTTTATATAATACGCTGGAAGTCATCCGCATGCGCGCGATCTCACAGGGGGCGGCGGATGTCGGAGAGATGATCTACAGCTTATCCGTTTTATTCAAAAGCTATGTCCATCCGAAGGCGAAGCACACCATGAAAGACGAGCTGGAAGCCTGCCGGCTGTATCTGGAGCTGTTCCGCATCCGGTATAAGGATAAATTTTCTTATGAGCTGCACTGCCCCAAGGAGCTGGAGGGACGGGTTGTACTAAAAATGTCGCTGCAGCCCATTGTGGAGAATTATATTCTTCACGGTATGCGGACAGACCGCAGCGATAACCATATCTCGATTCATCTGGCGAAGGAAGGTGTGATTCTGCGCGCCGTGGTGACCGATAACGGCCGTGGCATTAAGCAGGAGCGGCTGGAGCGGATTCAGCACGATCTGCTGGATAAGGACAGCTCATCGCAGTCCTTTGGCCTGCGGAGCATTAATGAGCGGATGAAGCTGCTGTATGGGGAGCCGCACGGTTTAGCGGTCGATAGTGAAGAAGGCAAGGGTACGACTGTGACTGTATGTTTCCCGGATTTGGGTGAGGAGGAGCCAACCTATGTATAAGGTATTCATTGTAGATGATGAGCCCTTTATCATTGAGGGCCTGTATGATATTGTCGATTGGGCCGGAATGGGCATGGAGATTGTCGGCAGGGCGGAGAATGGACAGGAAGCGCTGGAAGCGCTATCCTCGCTCCGCGCGGATATTCTGATCACCGACATCTCCATGCCGCTGATGAACGGGCTGGATCTGATCCGTGCCGTCCGCAAGCTTCAGCCCGGGATGAAGGTGATTATCCTCAGCGGGTATGATGAATTTGGCTATCTCAAGGAAGGAATGACGCTTGGCATCGAAAATTATCTGCTCAAGCCGATCAATCTGGAGGAGTTCAAGGCTACACTGAGCAATACCGTGGAGAAGCTTCATATGAGCAGAGTTGAAGATGAGCTGAATGCGCAGAGTATTTCTATATTAAGAGACAACATTATGCACCGCTGGCTCCGGGAACAGATTGGGGCGAATGAATTCCGGGAGCGCTCAGAGCTGCTTGGCATACAGCTGGACAAGCCGCTGCTGCTGGTTGCACTGCTGCGGCCGGGGAAGGGGGCTGCCGGCGGGGAGTTTTTGAAGGCGGTTTCGGAAGCGCTTGTGGACAGCAGCTCCACCATTCTTTTTCAGGATATGGAAGGAAATACGGTGCTGCTGCATGGCTTAAGTGAATACCAGCGCGGCAAGGAGGAGGTTGACCGCTGCCATGGGCGGCTGGCGAAGCAGTTGTCTTCCTTTCAGCCGCTGTGCTTCTCGCTGGGTTCTGTTGTGGAGACAGAAGGGGGAGCGGCACAGAGTTATGTCCAGGCGAAGAAAGCCCAGGAATATTTCATGCTTTTTCCGGAGCGGACCGTGATCCGCTATGAGGAGATTGAGAGCCGCAGTGAAGCTGCCGGGCGGGAGATCACGCATAACTGGGAGCAGGTGCAGAAGCTGATTCTGGCCAAGGATAAGGAAGGGCTGCTGCAGCGGATTGACGAGCGGTTCGAGCAGCTCCGGCATATGGAAGGTGTCACCCCGGAGATCCTGCAGGATTTCTCCATGGAATGGTTGATCCGCTTCAAGATGCAATTGAAGGAAATCAGGCACTGTGAAGAGCCGGAGCTGTACCAGGAGGGCTTCCGCAGACTCCGTGAGACGACCTCGATTCATGAATGGATTCATATTCTGAAGGAAGCCGCTGCGCTTACGATTGATCTGCTGATCCGCGATGTGAAAAGTCCGGTCGTGCAGCAGGTGCTGAATTTCATCCATGAATCCTACGCCGAGGATATTTCGCTGAAGACGCTCGGAGCACAATTCAACATTCACCCGGTATACCTGGGGCAGCTGTTCAGCAAAGAGGTGGGCGATACTTTCACGGAATACATCAACCGCTACCGGATTGAGAAAGCCAAGGAACAGCTGCGGGGAACCTCCTCGAAGGTCCACGAAATCGCCAGAAATGTGGGTTACTGGGAGACGGGATACTTCTATAAGCAGTTCAAGAAATATGTAGGAATTTCCCCCACCGAATATAAAGGACTTGTGTAGCGGCTGTCTGCCGGGCAAGTTCTTTTCTTTATTTTCTACATGATTTTATTTAGTTTAGCTTCTGTCTGAAAATGCTTACATCAACTAAAGTTAAGATAATCCTTGAAAGGACAGAGGCCAGCAAGGGCTTCGGAGATTCCTGCAGTTTCGAGGTGAACAAAAGGGGAGGTTATAAAGAATGAGCAAGAAAAGCAAACGGTTGTCTCTGTTAGTAACATCCATGATGGCATTCTCGGTGCTGCTCAGTGCATGCGGCGGCTCGAACAACAATGCCGGGACCAATGATTCTGCTTCGGGCTCGGGGGAGAAATCGGAGAAACCGGTAGAGCTGATTTGGTACACCATCGGTGCGCCGCAGAAGGACCTGGATACGGTCGTGGCCGAAATCAACAAATATACCAAAGAGAAAATCAATGCAACCCTGAAAATCAACATGATCGACTTCGGCGATTACTCGCAAAAAATGCAGGTCAAGGTAGCCTCCGGCGAGCCTATGGATATTATGTTTACAAGCTCCTGGGCCCTGGATTATGTGCAAAATGCCCGCAAAGGCGCCTTTCTGGAAATTGACAGCCTGATCGACCAGTACGGCAAAGGCATCAAGGATGCCATCGACCCTGCCTTCCTGGAAGGCTCCAAGGTAGACGGCCACAACTACGCCATCCCTGCCAACAAAGAGCTTCCGGCACAGGAAGTATGGCGCTTCAACAAAGAGCTTGTGGACAAGTACAAGCTTGACATCAGCAGCGCAACCACAATGGAAAGCATTGAGCCTATGCTCAAAACCATCAAGGAAAATGAACCGGGCATCACGCCATATGCGATGGTGAAGGATTTTATGCCGGTGATGCCGTTTGACTATATTATTGAAAAAATGCCGATGGCCGTCTATCTGGACACCAAGGACTATAAAATCGTCAACATTCTGGAAACTCCAGAGCTGAAAGCGAATCTTGAAACCGTACACAAATATTACAAGGCAGGTTACCTGTCATCAGAAGTAGCGACGACTACCTCCGTGGATGACCTTTACAAATCGGGCAAATGGTTCATGGACCGTGCCTCTACACAGCCAATGGCTGACAATCTCTGGTCAGCCAGCTACGGCTACCCTGTAGTCTCCTCGCCGGCAGGCAAATCCTATATTTACAACTGGTCCGTTATGGGATCGATGCAGGCCATTTCCGCCAACTCCGAGCATCCGGAGAAAGCCATGGAATTCCTGAACCTGCTGAACACCGATCCGGTCCTGCGCAACATGGTCGATTCCGGTATTGAAGGCGTGCACTATGAGAAAGTCAACGACAATACGGTGAAGTTCCTGCCGGAAGCCAAAAATTATGACATGCCGACCTTCTCCCTGGGCAATGTCATGATCACTTACTTGAACGAAGGCGACCCTGCGGACAAATGGGAGCAGTTCAAGAAATTCAACGAAGCGGGCATCAATGCTCCGCTGCTCGGCTTCAACTTTGATACCTCCAAGGTAACGAGTGAAATCGCCGCTGTGCAGAACGTGAAGGAAGAATTCTGGGCTCCGCTGATGACGGGAACTGTAAATCCTGACGAATACCTGCCAAAAGCGATTGAGAAATTCAAAGCTGCCGGACTCGATAAAATCATCGCAGAAGCACAAACCCAAATTGACGCCTGGAAAGCCGCGAACAACAAATAATTCATTCCCTTAAGGAAGACCGGGCGGGTGCCAAGCCCTTTGCCCGGTCTTTCTTTTACAGTTTAGGAGGGCTCACCCGTGAAAATGATCCGAAATATCATCAATAACAAAGTTATGCTGCTCATGGTTCTGCCGGGCGCGCTGTGGTTCCTCTTTTTCTCCTATCTGCCGATGGTGGGGACGGTTATTGCCTTTAAGGAATACCGCTACAGCCGGGACGGCTTCTGGGCCAGCATTTTTAACAGCAAATGGGTAGGCTGGGACAACTTCAAGTTTCTTTTTACCACGAATGATGCGTATATCATCACCCGCAATACGCTTTTATACAATGCAGTCTTTATTTTGCTGGGGCTGGTATTGTCAGTGGCGATGGCGGTTGTTCTTGCGGAGATTGCCAACAAGAAGCTGGCTAAGGTCTATCAGACCGGCATGTTCCTGCCGTATTTTCTGTCCTGGGTTGTGGTCGGCTACTTTGCCTTCAGCTTTCTCAGCTCCGAGAGCGGTGTACTGAACCAGATCCTGAGCTATTTCGGGGCAGAACCAATCAATTGGTATTCCGAGAAAAAATATTGGCCGGTAATCCTCGTGCTGGTATATCTGTGGAAGGCGCTTGGCTATAACAGCGTGGTCTATCTGGCGGCTATTATGGGGATCGACAAATCGCTGTATGAAGCGGCGATGATTGACGGTGCAGGCAAATTCCAGCAGATCAAGAACATCACGCTGCCGCTGCTCAGCCCGATTATTACGATTATGACCCTGCTGGCCATCGGAAAAATCTTTTATGCCGACTTCGGCCTGTTCTATCAGGTGCCCCGCAATTCCGGGACGCTCTACAGTGTTACGAACGTTATCGATACCTATGTCTACCAAGGTCTCAAATCTACAGGCGAGATTGGCATGAGTACTGCGGCGGGCCTGTACCAATCCGTGGTCGGCTTCGTGCTTGTCATCACCTCGAACTATATCGTGCGTAAATTCAATAAGGACAGCGCCTTATTCTAGTCAGGGCGAAAGGAGTGAACCAGATGTCCACATTAGTCAAAAAAGAACGCGATTTCCATAATCTATCCAAAACCTGGAACGTGCTGTTTAATCTGTTTGCCGGTATTTTTGCCTTCCTGTGTGTATTTCCGTTTATCTTTGTCGTGATCATTTCCTTCACGGATGAAGGGGTCCTGGCGAGAGACGGGTACAGTCTGTTTCCGGCCAAATGGAGTCTGTCAGCGTACCGGTATGTATTCGAGTCCGGGGATATGCTCCTGCGTTCCTATGGGGTGACCATCCTGGTGACCGTGCTCGGCACCTTGATCAGCCTGCTGTTTATTTCTTTTTATGCCTATGCCATTTCGCGTAAAAGCTTCAGATACCGCAATTTTTTTGCGTTCTTTGCCTTTTTCACCATGCTGTTCAATGGCGGGCTCGTTCCGACTTATATCATTGTTACCCAGTTTCTGGGTTTGAAGGATACGATCTGGGCACTCGTAATGCCGCTGGCGGTCAACGCTTTTTACATTATGATCCTGCGGACCTTCTACAGCACCAGCGTTCCGGATGCCCTCATTGAATCCGGTAAAATCGACGGCGCGGGTGAATTCCGCATTTTCCTGACACTGGTGCTGCCGCTCTCCTTGCCGGGTCTAGCCACGATTGCCCTGTTCAGTACGCTGGGCTACTGGAACGACTGGTTCAACGCGCTGCTCTACATCGATGATCCGAATCTGGTGCCGCTGCAGTCCATGCTGATGCGGATCGAGACCAGCATGCAGTTTATTATGCAGAACTCCACCAACAGCTCACTCAGTCTGGAGGCGCTCCGCTCCATGCCGCAGGATACTTCGCGGATGGCGATGGTGGTGCTGGCAACCGGGCCGATTATTTTTGCCTATCCATTTTTCCAGCGTTATTTCATCCAGGGCCTTACGGTTGGAGCCGTGAAGGAATAAGACGTCAGCAGAGAGGGAGTGCAGTGAATGATCTATAAAGATCCAAGCAGGCCGCCCGCAGAACGGGCGGAGCATCTGCTGGGACTGATGACCTTGGAAGAGAAGGCCGCGCAGCTGGTTCAACCCTTCGGCTGGCAGGCCTATGAACATACAGATGGAGAAATTACGCTCACGGAAGACTTCAAACGCCAGGTGGCGGAGACAGGCATCGGTTCGCTGTACGGCATGCTTCGCGCCGACCCGTGGACCGGAGTGACGCTGGCCAGCGGGCTGTCCCCGCGCCAGGGTGCGGAGGCGGTGAACGCCCTTCAGCGTTATGCCATCGAGAATTCCCGGCTGGGGATTCCGATCCTGATCGGAGAAGAATGCTCGCACGGCCATATGGCGATTGGAGCTACCGTATTCCCCGTTCCGCTGTCGCTCGGAAGCTCATGGAACGTGGACCTGTACCGGGAAATGTGCCGGGCGGTGGCCCTGGAGACGCGGAGCCAGGGCGGAACGGTAACCTATTCGCCCGTGCTTGATGTCGTGCGCGATCCCCGTTGGGGGCGCACGGAGGAGTGCTTTGGCGAGGATGCCTATCTGATCAGCGAGCTGGCCGTTGCCTCTGTAGAGGGGCTTCAGGGGGAATCGCTGAGCAGCCAGGAAAGTGTAGGCGCCACGCTGAAGCATTTCGTCGGCTACGGCAGCTCCGAGGGCGGCCGCAATGCCGGGCCGGTGCATATGGGCTGGCGCGAGCTGCTTGAAGTCGATCTGCTGCCGTTCAAGAAGGCGGTTGAAGCGGGCGCAGTTTCCATTATGCCCGCCTACAATGAAATCGACGGCGTGCCCTGCACGACGAATACTGCACTAATGGAAGATATTCTTCGCGGAGCCTGGGGCTTCGATGGTCTTGTGATCACCGATTGCGGCGCGATTGAGATGTTGGCCGCCGGCCATGACGTAGCCGAGGATGGACTGGATGCTTCGGTGCAGGCAATCAACGCAGGTATCGACATGGAGATGTCCGGCGCGATGTTCGGCAAGCATCTGGTGAACGCTGTCCGCACGGGCAAGCTCGCGGAGGCGGTTCTGGACCGTGCCGTGCAGCGGGTGCTGGAGCTGAAGTTCAAGCTCGGCCTGTTTGAGCAGCCGTACGCCGACCCGGATGCCGCAGAGAAGTTCATCGGCAGCGTGAAGCACCGGGAGCTTGCCCGCAAGCTGGCCGCCGAGAGCATCATTCTGCTGAAGAATGATGGCGGCATGCTGCCGCTGGCCGGCAGCTCCAGCGGTACTGGCGGCACTGACAGCGCAGGCGGCAGGCTGCCGCTGACCGGCAGCTCTAGCAGTACTGGCAGCGCAAACAGCTCCAGCGGCATAGGAAATGCAGGCAGCGCCGTCAGCGGCACCGGCGGCTCCGGGAAGGTTGCCGTGATCGGGCCGAACGCCGATGCGCCTTACAATCAGCTGGGCGACTATACCTCGCCGCAGCAGCGCTCAAGCATCGTAACCGTGCTGGATGGTGTGCGCAGCAAGCTTGGGCCGGAGCGGGTGCTGTATGCCCCGGGCTGCCGGATCAAAGGCGACTCCAGGGAAGGCTTCGAAGCGGCGCTCGCCTGCGCAGAGCAGGCCGATACCGTGGTGATGGTGCTCGGCGGGTCAAGCGCCCGCGATTTTGGGGAAGGCACGATTGATCTGAAGACCGGAGCTTCGAAGGTGACGGAGCATTCCTGGAGCGATATGGACTGCGGGGAAGGCATTGACCGGATCTCGCTGGCTCTTTCGGGTGTGCAGCTGGAGCTGGTCCAAGAGATCCATAAGCTGGGCAAGCCGCTTGTTGTGGTCTATATCAACGGCCGTCCCGTCAGCGAGCCTTGGATTGAAGAACATGCCGATGCCATTCTGGAGGCCTGGTATCCGGGTCAAGAGGGCGGACATGCGGTGGCGGATATTCTGTTCGGTGACGTGAATCCTTCGGGCCGGCTGACGATTTCCTGGCCGAAGGATGCAGGCCAGCTTCCTGTGTACTACAACGGCAAGCGTTCGCGCGGCAAAAGATATCTTGAAGCGGACTCGCAGCCCCGTTACCCGTTCGGGTTCGGATTGAGCTATACAAGCTTCAGCTACTCTGACCTCAAGGTGGAGCCGCAGGCGATTGCTGCTGACGAAACCGCAACGGTAACCGTGCGGGTGCAGAATACAGGTGAACTTACCGGAGCTGAGGTAGTTCAGCTGTATATCTCAGATATCGCCAGCAAGGTTTCAAGACCTGCCAAGGAATTGAAAGGCTTCCGCAAAATCACGCTGTCTCCGGGCGAATCGCAAATTGTGGAATTCGAAATCGGCGCGGAGCAGCTGCAGTATATCGGCCCGGACTATCAGCCTGTCGTAGAACCGGGAGCCTTTAAGATACTGGTGGGCAGCCATGTTAATGATGTGCTGGAACAAGACTTGAATGTCATGGAGGGTACACATGGAACGGATTAGAAGATTTATCCGTGAGCTGTCCGAGCGGCAATGGCTGGAACAGCATACGCTTGAGGGTTGGGATATTCAGGCTGGGGTGTATACCGTGCCGGGTCAATATGACGGAATGCGGCCGTATACCGGGGGCGGGGATTTCACCCTGTTTCCAAGCGTTCAAGGAACCACTTACTTTTTTCGGCGCACACTTGCGATACCTGCGGAATGGGCCGGGCAGCGGGCGGGTCTGATTTTTGAGTCGGGAGGCGAGGGGCTGCTGCGGGTGAACGGAGAGTCACGCCAGGGACTGGACCGGAACCACACCTTTGTCACCCTTGAGGCATCTTCGGACGGAAGACCGCTGGAGCTGGAAATCGAATTGTTCGATCCGATTCCGGAGCCAGTGGACCCGCTGAATCAGCAGGCGGTCATCCAGCCGCCGATCCGGGCTATCCGCACTGTGCTTGTACTGGTGAATGAACCGGTTCAGAGCTTGATGTACAGCACCGTAATCGTCTGCGATGCGGCAGTTTTGCTGCCGGAAGCGGATATGCGCCGGACCCGGATGCTTGAAGCCTTGTACCGCGTAATCGATGAATTTTTGAATGTGAATGAGACCGCAGTCCGTGAAGGCAGTGCTGTCGCCGCCCTTGAAGAGAAGCTGCGCGCAGAGATTGCAGGGATTGGCGGAAATGCAGAGGGCACCATCCATATGGTCGGCCAGTCGCATATCGATATCGCCTGGCTGTGGCCCGCGCGGGAAACCGTGCGGAAGACCAGCCGCACCTTCTCAACCGTGAACGCCTTAATGGAGGAATACCCGGAATATCAATTTGCCCAGAGCCAGCCGCAGCTGTTCGAATATCTCAAGGACAACGATCCGGCTCTGTTCGCCAAGGTCAAAGAGAGAATCCGCGAAGGCCGCTGGGAGCTGGTCGGCGGCATGTGGGTGGAGCCGGATCTCAATATTCCGAGCGGAGAATCGCTAATGCGCCAGATGCTCTATGGGCAGCGTTTCTACCTGGAGGAATTCGGCAAAACCTCGGACATTGAATGGCTGCCGGATACCTTCGGCTACTGCGCATCGCTTCCGCAGATTTTGCGGCATGGCGGCGTGCGTTATTTCATGACCACGAAGCTCGGCTGGAACGATACCAATGTGTTCCCTTACGATCTGTTCCATTGGGTCGGCATTGACGGCACCTCCATGCTGTCCTATCTCAACCATGGGGTGAACGAGAATACCCTGCCGAAGGATGTCCACGATCACTGGCAATCCTTCCGTGAAAAAAATATCCACAACGAGCAGATGCTGCTCTACGGCCATGGCGATGGCGGCGGCGGTGTGACCCGCGAGATGCTGGAATACATCCGCCGTGCGGAACTGATGGTCGGCCAGCCTGCCAGTACGTTCAGCAATGCTGCCGGGTTCTTCTCCGGCATCGGGGAGCGGCAGCATCAGCTGCCGGAATGGCGCGGCGATCTGTACCTGGAGCTGCACCGGGGCACCTATACCACACACGGGCGCAACAAACGGAATAACCGCAAGGCGGAGATTTTGTACCGCGAGGCGGAGCTGTGGCAGACGCTGGCAGCTTCGTCCATGGCGCCGGAGCTGCAGCACAGCATTGCCGGACAGCTGCACAAGGGCTGGAAGCTGGTGCTGCTCAACCAGTTCCACGACATTATTCCCGGCTCGGCCATCACCGAAGCCTATGAAACCTCAGAGAAGGAATACCGCGAGGTATTTGCCCTTGGGAAATCGTCGCTCCAGCCGGGGCTGGAGGCCTTGGCATCCCAGGTGGCAACAGCAGGCGAAGGCACACCTTACGTGCTGTTCAACAGCCTCGGCTGGGCACGGGATGCCATAGTTCCGATTCACTTGCCGGGAGGCCAGACTTGGGCGGCTTATGACGAGGCTGGACGCTCACTGCATGTGGATCTTGCTGCCGGTCTGTCCGCTGCGGATGAAGCAGCAGTACGGGCTGTAGAACGAGCAACAGAACAAGCTACAGAACAAGCTACAGAACGGGCTGCAGAACGAGCAACAGAACAAGCAACAGAACGAGCAACAGAACAAGCTACAGGCCAAATCACTGCTTATATTCATGTCCCGTCCATTCCGGGTTTTGGTTATAAGACGGTATGGCTTAGACAAGAGGACATGAGCATGACGGACAGCATGACGGACTGCATACCGGAAAGAAAGGAACTAAATGATAGCTGGGAAACGCCGCACTATCGCCTTGCCTTCAATGAACGGGGCGAAATCACCAGCCTGTTCGACAAATCGGCAGGCCGTGAAATCGTGCAGCCAGGCGGACGCGCCAACCGGTTCCACTTCTTCCATGACCGTCCGACGCTCTGGGATGCCTGGGATATTGACAACCGTTATGAAGCCCAGCCCGCCGGTGAGGCGGAGCTGGTGGAGAAATATGTGCTTCAGGCCGGCAAAGTCCGGGATGTGCTGAGATTCCGCTGGAAGCTGGGCCAATCCGAAATCACACAGGATTTGATCCTGTATGCGGACGACCGCAGAATCGACTTTAAGACACATGTGGACTGGAACGAAGCCCACAAGCTGCTGAAGGTTGGATTTCCGGTCGATGTGGTTTCAGACAAGGCGACCTATGAGATTCCTTTTGGAGCGCTGGAACGTCCGACGCACCGCAATACCAGCTGGGAGCAGGCGCAATATGAGGTCTGCGGGCACCGTTTTGCCGATGTATCCGAATATGGCTACGGTGTCAGCCTGCTGAATGATTGCAAATACGGCTACGATATTCAAGGCAGCACCATCCGCCTGTCTCTGCTGCGTGCGCCGAAATGGCCTGACAGAGTAGCGGACCAGGGTGCCCATGACTTTACGTATTCTCTCTATCCTCACACCGGGGATTGGCGCAGCGCGCATACGCTGCGCAAGGCCGCAGAGCTGAATCATGAGGTTCCGGTTATCGCTGCTGATGGGAAGACGACCGGACAGCTGCCGTCCACGGGAGCTTTTATCGGCTTTGGCGGGCAGCATGTTGTGCTGGATACAGTTAAGCCTTCTGAGGATGGGCGCGGCAGTGTTCTGCGGCTCTATGAATCCTCCGGCGGGCGCGAAACCGTGAAGCTAGCCTGGAATCAGCCTTTTAGCGAAATTTATATATCGAATGCCCTGGAAGAGGAGATGGAGCCTGTAGCCCATCACGATGGTGAATTCGAACTGCATTTCGCCCCTTTTGAGATCAAGACCCTGCACATCCGATAAACTCATACTTTGCCTTGCATATAAGGTACCTAAGTGTTCCCATAAGTGTGCCCAAGTGTGCCCAAGTGTACCTAAGTGTACCCATGAGTGGCTAAGTGGAATTTCTCCATCTATTTTACTCAAAAACCGCTGCTCACTAGCAATTAGTGGGAATTACTCCACCTAAATTGGTGAAATTGATTGAAAATTAGCCTCGGAGGGCTGATTAAGTTTACTTTTTCCCAGTATTTATTTATAGAGGGGCCGACAGCAGTAAATAGTGGGAGTTTTTCCACTTCGCTCAAGGCTCAACCGCCACCCAACTACTTTAAACCGGGGCCATAGACCGTATCAGTTGATCTGTCCGGCTCCCCTGTCTTTAAACACATGACTATTCTACCTACATGAACATAAGGAGTGTACCTTCCTTGGAACAATTCAGACTACCGAAAATCCCGATGCCGAAGCTTACGCTGCCGCATGCCGTACAGGAGGTGCTGGCTGAAGCTGAAGAGAAGCTGGCCCACCGTCCGAAGCTGCTGCAGCTGTTCAAAAACTGTTTTCCCAATACGCTGGAGACGACCACCAAGCTGCTTGATGACGGTACGACCTTTATCATTACCGGAGATATCCCGGCTTCCTGGCTGCGCGACTCTGTGGAGCAGGTCATTCATTATGTTCCCTTAGCCAAAAATGACCCGGACCTCCAGCGCATCATCGGCGGTCTGATCAAACGTCATATCCAGTACATCCACATTGACCCTTACGCCAATGCTTTTAATGAGTCGGCCAATGACTGGCACTGGAACACCACCGATGTCACGGAGATGTCCCCGTGGGTCTGGGAGCGGAAGTTCGAAATTGACTCGCTTTGCTTCGTTGTGCGGCTGGCCTATACCTACTGGAAGGAAACCGGTGTTACTGATTTCTTCAATGCGGAGTTCAAGTCTGCCCTGCGTACGATTATTGATTTGTTCCGCAGAGAGCAGCGCCACTTCGAACAGTCGCCTTACCGCTTCACCCGCAACAATGGCATTCCTGAGGACTCGCTGCGCAATAGCGGACTGGGCATGCCGGTGAACTATACAGGCATGATCTGGTCCGGCTTCCGCTCCAGCGATGATGCCTGCGATTTCCACTACAACATCCCGGGCAATATGTTTGCTGTTGTAGCCCTGCGCCAGATGCAGGAGTTCGCCGAGTGGGTGTTCAGGGACATGGATCTGCTGGCTGAACTGAAAGAGCTGGAATTCGAGGTCGACTACGGGATCAAGCTGTACGGAATTTACCGCCACCCTGAGTTTGGGCCGATTTATGCCTATGAGACAGACGGCTTCGGCAACTACTGCCTGATGGATGATGCCGGAACCCCCGGGCTGATCTCCATTCCGTATCTCGGCTATACCACGGCGGATGATCCGGTTTATCAGAACACCAGACGGTTTGCACTCAGCAAAGAGAATCCTTTCTATTATGAAGGAACCGCCGCGAAAGGCATCGGCAGCCCGCATACACCGAAGGATTATATCTGGCATATGGCCCTGTCCATGCAGGGGATTACTGCACAATCTGTGGAGGAAAAGCTGGAGCTGGTCGCTCTGCTGGAAAGCACAGACGCGGATACCGGCTTCATGCACGAAGGTTTCCATGCGGACGACCCGTCCGTGTTCACCCGCAGCTGGTTCGCCTGGTCGAACAGCCTGTTCTCCCAGCTGGTGTACCGGATGATGAAGGATGGACAGCTGTGAGTGCGGGCATTGTGATTCTGTTCAGCGACCCGCTGTTCCCCGGCTATACTGCCTCGGCTGGACGGATACAGGAACAGGCGGAGCGTCTTGGCGGATTACAGCATGCCGCCCATGATGCCCATGCTGTCCATACTGCCGGTGCGGAGCAGCTGGCACCGGCACTGGATGCTGCCGGGCCTGGCGCATGCTTTATCAACCTGCACGCCCCCTATTTCCCGAAGGAGGCCTGGGGCTCGATCCTGGCCTACCTTCAGCGGGGCGGCGGGCTGCTGAACATCGGCGGCGCACCGTTCAAGGTTCCGGTGCGCTGCGAGAATGGCGTCTGGCAGGCGGAAGCCGAGCAGACCGCCTACCACCGGCAGCTTCATATTCATGAAGCGCTGCGGGTGGACGGCGGGCGTGTCCAGTCTCACGCCGCCCTTGCGGACATCCCTTTGTTCGCAGGCCGCGAGGGACTGCTCGCACCGGCGGACACCTGGAATCTGGTGCCCCATGTGACCAAAAGCAGCGATCTGCCGGAGCAAATGGGCGCAAGCGGCCCTATGGACACCCGGATCTATCCGCTGCTGAAGGGCATCTCGGCGGAAGGCCGTGAGGTGTCTGCTCCCGCTGTGCTGTGGGAGCATGTCGGCGGCCCCTTCGCCGGAGCGCGCTGGATCTTCATCGGCCAGAGGCTTACGCCTGAGCACTGCGGAGATGAAGGGCTGAAGCTGCTCGCTGCCTGCGCGGCCTTTGCCGCCAAAGGCGTCACCGAGCTGTGGCTAAAGCCGAACTACGCCTCTTATGAGCAGGGCGAGCGGCCAATTATCAGCCTGCAAAGCCAGCAACTTAGCCGCACCGGTGCTGGCCAGGAAACCTGGAGGCTTCAGTTTTCTTTGCAGAAGGACGGATCGGCATCCCCTTGTTTCGAGCACAGCTGCGAGATCGTGGCCGGCACCGAAATGAACTTTTTCCGGCTGCCAATCCCTGTCGAGCTGGAGCCGGGCCTGTATGACCTGGTCTGCCATGCCGAGGCGGTGGACGGCGAGCAGCGTGTGCTGCGCCAGGGCTTTTGGAGCTATGATGCGGCATTGCTCTCGGCTGGAGAGCCTATCACTGCCGGACGGGACTACTTTCAGAAGAACGGACGCCCTCTTCCGGTTGTAGGCATGACCTATATGACCTCGGATGTGGCGCGGAAGTTTCTTTTCCTGCCGAACGTTGCCGTCTGGAACCGCGATATGGCCCAAATGAAAAAAGCCGGAATCAACTGGATCCGCACCGGCATCTGGACCGCTTACCGCAATATCATGCAGGTCGACGGCCATGCCTCTGAAGAGGTGATGCGGGCCATCGATGCTTTTCTGCAGACGGCCAAGAAGCATGACCTCCAGGTGACCTTTACCTTCTTCTCCTTTACACCGGAGACCTGGGAGGGGCGCAACCCTTATCTGGACCCGCGCAGCGTAGAGGCACAAAAGCGGTTTATCCGCTCCATTGTTGCCCGGCACGTTCATACCACACATGTGGATTGGGACTTAATTAATGAGCCGTCAATGTTCGATCCGCCGCGCATCTTCTCGGACGGGCCGAGCACTGCGGGGGACCCTTATGAGCAGCAGGCCTTTTCCGCCTGGCTGGAGCAGCGTCATGGCAGCATCGCCGTACTTCAGGAGCGCTGGAATATGACCCCGCTGGAGCTGCCCGATTTCGCATCGGCACGTCCCCCGGAGCAAGCGGAGATCAACTTCAGCATCCAGGATATTCATTCGGGCAAACGCGGAACCCGCTGGCTCGATTACTGCCTGTTTTCCATGGACATGCATAACGTTTGGGCTAAGGAGCTATATGGAGCAATCAAGGAGTTGAATCCCGCGCAGCTGGTGACCGTAGGCCAGGACGAGGCGCTGGGCGCGCAAAGGCCTTCGCCGTTCTTTTACGAACAGGCTGTAGATTACACAACTGTCCATAGCTGGTGGCTGAACGACAATCTGCTGTGGAGCGGAATCTTTGCCAAAACAGAGAACAAGCCGAACCTGGTGCAGGAAACCGGAATTATGTATGTCGAAACCCCCGACGGGCGCGCCAAAAGAACCGAGGAAGAGCTGCGCTCCATCCTGGAACGCAAGTATGCCTATGCCTTTGCTGCAGGCGGAGCGGGAGCGGTTCAGTGGATCTGGAACACCAACTTTTATATGGATAATGCCAATGAATCGCAGATCGGCGCACTGCGCGCGGATGGCACCGAGAAGCCGGAGGCGGATGTCTCGTATGATTTCGGGCGTTTCATGGCGGAGGCCGGGGCCCTGTTTGCGGGACGGGAGCTTGAGGATATCGCCGTTATTTTCCCGTATTCCAACGATTTCTCCAACCGCAAGCTCGCCTATGAAGCCACTACCCGGCTGACACGCATTCTGTCCTACCAGCTGCGCCTGCCGTTCCGTGGCGTTTCGGAGTATGGTCTGGAAGCGCTGGAAGCCCAGCCGCCCAAGCTGATTTTGCTGCCAAGTGCACATAATCTGGATGACAGCGCGATGGAAAAACTGATTGCATTCGTGGAACGCACTGGTGCAGTGCTGTTGGTAACAGGTACGCTGGGACTCAACTCCTACTGGCAGCCTTCCGAACGTCTCGTGGAGCTTCTCGGCACGCGTGAACTGGGCAATGTGCGGCGCGAGGAACGTATGAAGCTTGACGGTAGAACCTTTGCCGTTTCCTACGGGCAGCGCCGGATTGCTGAACTTGTAAAAGAAGTACAGGTGCGGGAACCCGCAGCCGCCCAACCAGCAGAGCCTGGAGACACCGTAATGGATCTCCCGCTTGGGAAGGGACGCCTGATCTGGTGCCCGCTTCCGCTGGAACTGAATGAACGCGACGAACCCATCGCTGAACTTTACCGCCATGCGGCGGAACGCTCAGGCGTTTCTGCAGGACTGGAATGGATCAGCGGGGGCGATTTGCCGGGCATCTACGGGCGTAAGCTGGATTTTGCCGCTGGAGCGCTTTACATCTTCGTATCCGAATACGCTTGGGACGCAGACATTGAAGTCAAAGACCCGCGGACAGGTGTAAGCTACAGCTTCCGGCTTGAGAAAGAACGTTCCGTACTGTTTGCGGCAGATAAGCAAGGACAGCTGACTTCTGTGTACAGAGCGGAAGAAACTGCGATTACAATACACTGAGCAAGAACTAAGGGAGAGATGGGGTTCATGACTAGCAAAAAGACCGCACATATCGTTTCCCACACCCACTGGGACCGGGAATGGTATCTGCCTTACGAGAAGCATCATGTCCGTCTGGTGCAGCTGGTGGATGCATTACTCGATAAATTAGACAGCAGTACAGCCTTCCGCAGCTTTTATCTGGATGGCCAGACCATTATTTTGGAGGATTATCTGCAGGTACGCCCCGAGAACAAGGAACGTCTGGAGCAGCACATCCAGGCCGGGCGGATTCTAATTGGCCCGTGGTACATTCTGCAGGATGCTTTTCTTACGAGCGGCGAGGCTAATGTGCGCAATATGCAGATCGGCCATCAGGATGCCCTGAAATACGGCGAGCCGTCCAAAATCGGCTACTTCCCCGATACCTTCGGTCTCGTCGGCCAGACGCCGCAGCTCATGCTCCAATCCGGCATCCGCAATGCCTTCTTCGGCAGAGGCGTGAAGCCTACCGGCTTCAATAATACCGTATCGGACGGCGGCTACGAGTCTTCGTTCTCCGAGCTGATCTGGGAAGGGCCGGACGGTTCCCGTATTCTTGGCATCCTCTTCGCCAACTGGTATTCCAACGGCAATGAAGTTCCGGTGGACGAAGCTGCTGCGCGGGAGTTTTGGGACCGGAAGCTGTCAGATGCGGAAAAATATGCTTCCACAGGCGAACTGCTGTTCATGAATGGCTGTGACCATCAGCCGCTGCAGCTCGATTTGCCGGAAGCAATTGCTGCCGCGCAGGCGCTGTATCCCGAGGTGGAGTTCGTTCATTCCAACTTCCCGGATTACCTGGACGCGCTGAATGCTGAACTGGAAAAGGGGGGCGAATCCGGCACACTGGAGCTGTCCTCCGTTACAGGCGAGCTGCGCAGCCAGCGGACCGACGGCTGGGGGACACTTGTCAATACGGCTTCGGCCCGTGTGTATTTGAAGCAAATGAACCAGAAGGGCCAGACCCTGCTTGAAAAAGTAGCCGAGCCGCTGGCGTCCATCGCGGGGCTTGCCGGCAAAGAATATCCGCATCATCTTTTTACCTACGCCTGGAAGACGCTGATGCAGAACCATCCGCATGACAGCATCTGCGGCTGCAGTGTAGACGAGGTGCACCGCGAGATGGTGACCCGTTTTGATAAAAGCCGCCACGTAGCAGAAAGCATCATAGAAGACAGCGCCAGATTTATCGCCGGGGCTGTGGATACCACTGTTTTTGCAGGCGCTGTGGAAGCTGTTCCTTTTGTGGTGATGAATACTACAGGCTGGAGCCGCACGGGCACTGTCAGCATTGAACTCGACGCTGCCCGCTTGTACCTGCGTGAGGGCTACGGCCTGGAAGAGACCTCCCGCAGAATGCAGGAATTCGATCTCTCCGGCCGGGTATTGCTGGATGACGGCGGTCAGGCATTGGCCTGCACTGTGGAGGATTTGGGCCTTGAATTCGGCTACGATCTGCCGGACGACAAGTTCCGCCAGCCTTACATGTGCCGCAAAGTCAAGCTCACCTTCGAAGCGGCTGAAGTTCCGGCGCTTGGACTTCGCGCCTATGCCTGGACCACACAGCAAGCGGCAGCAGCTCCGGCTGAGCCTTCGCTCTTGAGCGGCGGGCATGTGCTGGAAAATGCCGCAGTTCGTGTTGAAGTCGCCGCAGACGGCTCCTTCAGCCTGCATCACAAGCAGAGCGGAGCGGTATACCATGATCTTGGCATCTATGAGAATACCGGAGACATCGGCAACGAATATATGTACAGACAGCCCGATGGCGAGATTCCTTTGACTACCAAAGGGTTGAGAGCAGCGATAAATGTAACCGAAGATACGCCTTTCCGGGCGTCCATTGAGATTAAGCATGCCTGGGAGATCCCCGCTTCGGCAGACGCCAGACTGAACGAAGAACAGCGGGCGCTGGTCTATTATCCGGAACGTACAGCACAGCGCAGCAGCGAGACTGTGATTTTGCAGCTTCGCACGGTGATTTCGCTGGAACGTGAAGGCAAAGGGCTGCATATTGAATCCACAATCAACAATGTCGCGAAGGATCACCGTGTGCGTATGCTGTTCCCTACGGATCTGCAGACCCCGGTGCATCATGCCGATTCCATGTTCGAAATTGCCAAGCGGGACAACGAGTCAGCGGCAGAATGGCAGAACCCGAGCAACACTCAGCATCAGCAGTCCTTTGTGGACGTTAGCAGTGCCCAGGTAGGCATGACTGTAGCCAATCTCGGACTGAATGAATATGAAGTGCTGCGTGATGGACGTAATACAATTGCCGTTACCCTGCTTCGCAGCGTAGGCGAATTGGGCGACTGGGGCTGGTTCCCGACACCGGAGGCACAATGCCTCGGCGAGCATACCGCACAGCTGATGCTGATTCCGCATACTGGAGACGGTGTTACTTCAGGCGCATATGCTCAGGCATACCAGTTTCAGGCTCCGTGGACTACCTTCCAGACGGATATCCACACAGGGACCATTGCCTCGGGTTATTCACCGCTGAGCTGGAAAGGCACAGAAGCTGCATTTTCTTCTATGAAAATGAATGAAACCACCGGAGACCTCCTGCTGCGCTGGTATAACATGAGCGGCTCACAGGCACAGCTGAATGTAGAATTGGATCTGCCTCATGAACATCTGTACCGCACAGGCATCCTGGAAGAAAGTACGGCTCCATTGCCGGATTCGGGTGATTCCCGACATCTGCTGGAGCTTGGACCTTGCGAGATTGCCACGTTCGGGATTCATTTAAGAGCTTAACCTTATCTGCCCAAAAGATCCCCCGGCGCTTCCCTGCCGGGGGATCTTTAAATGTTCATTCTATTCATTACGTTACCTACATAGAATCGGCTTACTTTCTTTTGTACATCTTATACCAGTCCATAACAGCCTGAGCGAGCGAGGGATTTCTTTGTCTCTCCCAATCAGAGGTTTCCCAATCGTGAATCGCCTGCTGCTTTGTTTTGTAAAAGCTGTAATCGCGAATATTCCAAGGGGAGTAGACTTTTCTGTACCATTTGCCGTTAGAGGTTTCGCGCGTGTAGCGGCGGACGGCTTTGCTCGCCTGTCTTTTTGCCCAGACAGAAGCCGGGGAGCACTGATCATTCCATACAGGGTGTTTCTTTACACTTCGGCTCATTGTGACTCTAACCTCCTTATTAGGAAGGGAAGCTAGAGATCGTGAAGTGTCTTCATAACACTCACCTCCTTCTGATTAGAATGATTCTGCGGATAATGGGCATCATACTGTATGGACGTAGGTGATCGGGAAAAGTTTCATAGCAGACTTTATAAAGCTTACTATCACAATGTCAGAGTGAATTCTAAAAAGATGAAAATTAATGCTTGCAATGAATCGCTATACATGGTATATTCTTATTCCGGCCAAGAAACATCAACGCCGAGCTCGAAAAGAAGTTGAAAAAAGAGCTTGCATTAATCGGCCGAACATGATATATTATAAGAGTTGCTGGTGACGAGATAATCGGCGCCGACGACGAGCTTGATCTTTGAAAACTGAACAACGAGTGAGTGGGATTTCACGCAAGTGAGATCCAAAATAGATAAGGTTCACAGCGTGTTTCACGCTTTTGGATACTTATCATGAGAATGAAAATTCTCGTCAGATGTTTCAAAATGAGCAATCGCTCTTTCTAAATACCAATTTGGAGAGTTTGATCCTGGCTCAGGACGAACGCTGGCGGCGTGCCTAATACATGCAAGTCGAGCGGAGTCTTGTTGGAAGCTTGCTTCCAACCTGGCTTAGCGGCGGACGGGTGAGTAACACGTAGGCAACCTACCCTCTAGACTGGGATAACTACCGGAAACGGTAGCTAATACCGGATAATTCCTTG
>NZ_FNGM01000018.1 GCF_900102965.1 Paenibacillus jilunlii
GCTTCTTGTTCTCCTTGGCCGCATGACCTAGCTTTTCTTGGAGTTCTTGAACTTTTTCCTTAGGTGTCATTAGCCGATTGGCATTCACTCACTCGTACCTCCTCCAAAAAGCATAAACAAAGCAGGGCTCCTTCCCTCCCTAAGGTTATGTTGTCCTTAGGTTCTTTGGTACTATGAGCCCCTCGGACTCCCTTCCCACAGACGATTCACTTCATCTTCTGGACTTATAGAGCGTCTTTTTACGGCTTTCTAAAAAAAAAAAAAAATTTCCGTGTGGGGGAGGGTCTCCCCAGTTCACTGCATTATCTTTCAATCCATGCCGTTCCCTATACGCCGGAGGATTCTTCGCTGTTGTTCCAAGTTCTACGCAGCTTCCATGGCCTTCGTCTATTATCTCGAGACTCGGCTTCCCCTTCTCCCTCTTGCAAGGCCTTTTTGACGACGCGGCAGGATTCACTTGATGTTGCGGCCTGGATTGTTGCTCGCCCGGTCTCTGACCGGTACTTTTGTCGATGCGCTTTTACACACAGATTTCGCCATGTGCAAGCATCCTAGCTACCAAGGTGGCTTGGCCCCTCCCTTGGTTGGACTTTCACCAACTAGATAATGCGTACTTCTGGGCACGCAAACAAGAAAAGAAGGGATGCATTTGGAGCCAAACAGCTCCAGGTGCATCCCTTTTGATGATCAGTATCGTACTGCCATTGCTTAACCTTCTGATCAGTATCCTACTGCCATTGCTTATCTTTCTAATCAGTATCCTACTGCCGTTCTTGCCTTTCTGCCAAGGTGACCAGGATGCTTGCCCGCACAGACAGGATGGTTGCCAGTCCCCAGTGCCGCCATTGTTCTGTAGGCAGCAGCCCCTCCTTCAGCCCCATCGGTTAAGCGTATCTATGCAGACTCACGTTCCGCTATTCTCTGTAAACGGGCAATATACAAGGTGATCCGGACACACAATCCCGTTATTGAGGTGAAACGTCCGGCCGTAAGACGCACACCAAGCGGCAGACAGCCACAAAACACGCCAGCTGCCTACTTCCAGGTCACATAGACCCTCAAATCCCCGGTGTTGTCAAACGGGGAGCTGGTGTAGGCCAAGTTCTCCAGGCCTAAGCTGTAAAGTCCCTGCAGATCTATTTTGAGCAGTTTTTCGCTGCCCCGGTAACGGAATAAAAGGGATTGCTTGCCGGAAGCAGCCGCCTCTCGCACGAGCGTATTCAGCTCTGCCGCAGAAGTGATCACCTCATCCTCCTCATACAGCCGGTAATCGAGCTTCTTTTGAAGCTCCTGGTATACCGGTACGCTCTGCCCGCCCCGGCTGACCAGCTCGGACAGGGTCTGGGCATAGCCGACAGACGCTGCCGGGTAGGATTTGGTCCAGCTGTGGTCACGGCGCATCTGGGCATCTGTCCTCATGTAGTAGACCGTGCTGATGCCCCCTTCCGGGCTGGGAGTCGGATCATCCCAGGTTGTGTCCAAATGGTACCAGCGTCCGTCCAATTGCACCAGATTCCAGGCATGTGACTGGGCAACGCCTCCCTCAGGTTTTGCCGTCCCCTCCACAATTTTGTTCGGGATACCTGCGCCCAGGAGCAATTTGTAGGTCAGAAGCGAATACCCCTGACAAACAGCGCTGCCGCTCTGCAAGCCTTCATAGGCGGTATATTTACGGTATGTGTTATCATATTTCAAATGCAGCACCACCCAGTCATGGATCACCTTTACCTTCTGGTGTTGGTTCATTCCTGGGGAAATGATCTGCTGTAAAATAGTCTTCACCTGCTTGTTCACCAGTGCCGTCTGCTGCAGCGTCTCCCTATATGCCACCTGCACCGTTACCTTGGCCGACCGGCTGCTTCCACGATAAGAAAAAGCGTAGCTGTCGATAATATAATACAGGTAAGGGTCACTGCCCATCGCCTGGTCAATCGCCTTCTGCACCTGGGATTTCAGGCTGGCTGTCTTGCCTTCGTATACGAACGTAATGTTCTCTCTGCGGTTATTCATGGCTGCGGTCAGCTTCTGGGCCATCTCCGCTCCCGATTGCAGAACGGCTGAAGTGCTGGCGGCGTAGGCTTGATCCCAGCCCCAGTACAGTGCAGGCGGCAGAGCGGCGCACACAAGCATTCCTCCAAGCATGGCTTTGGCCAGTGTATATCGTTTCTTCATATATGCCCCTGCTTTCTCTGCTGCAATGGATATGGATTAAGTTCCACGTTTATGCTCTATTTTATTAAATGCGGAAAACCAGCATTACACGACTATAATATTTCAGGAAGATCCAAAGGACCGGCTGCGCCCTCCTGGTTATTATTATCGGTCCAGTACGCCTGGTGGATAAGTCCGGCAGGCAAAAAAGGCGGTTCCGCGTAGAGTAGCTCTCTACTGCGGAAACCGCCTGGATGCGCTGTGCTTTAATTTTTTGTATGCTGCGGGATCAGAATATAAGTCTCTCCGGAAATGGTCTCAAAAGCAGCGCCAGCATCACAAAACGTCCCATCCGGTTTCTGCAGCGATAGAGGAAGGCTGCTGGACACGCTGCACGGATAGCCATGCGTAGACACCAGCACTCCCCGGACCAGTTGGCCGCCGCTCCACTCCATATCAACGATAAAACCGCCGCGCGCCCGCAGCCCGCTGACCCGGCCCTCGCTCCAGCTCCCGGGAAGCGCCGGCAGCAGCTTCAGCCCGTTCTGATGACTCTGGAGCAGCATTTCGGCTATCCCTGCCGCAACGCCGAAGTTGCCGTCGATCTGGAATGGCGGGTGGTTGCCAAACAGATTCGGCAGCGTGGCTGCCTCCAGAATCCTCCGCACACAGCGGTAGGCTTTCTCGCCATCTTGCAGCCTGGCATACAGATTAAGCAGCCAGGAGGCGCTCCAGCCGGTATGTCCGCCGCCGGATTCGAGACGTTTCTCCAGCGACAAGGCCGCTGCAGCCGCCAGCTCCGGCGTCTTGTCAAGGCTGATCACATTACCTGGATACAGGTCATATAGATGGGAGACATGACGGTGTCCCGGCTCCTTCTCGGCAAAATCCCCGTTCCACTCCCGTATCCGCCCGTCCGGAGCGATTCCCGGATGTGCAAGCCGCGCCCGCTTAGCGGTTAATTCCGCGCGGAACTCAGGCTCCGTGTCCAGAATTTCCGCAGCCTGAATACAGTGGGAGAACAATTCGGCAATCAGCGACATATCCATAGCTGACCCGGCAGACACACTGCAGGATTCCCCTTCGGCGGTAAGAAAGACATTCTCCGGTGAGGTGGACAAGCCCGTAGTCAGCCGGCCATCCGGCAGCTCTACCAGAAAGTCCAGACAGAACATAGCTGCCCCCTTGAGTACAGGAAATGCAGTGTCTTGCAGAAAGGCCGTGTCGGGGCAGAAGGCGTAGCGTTCCCACAGATGCCGTGAAAGCCACACGCCGCCCATCGGCCAAAAAGCCCACATAGACAGTCCGTCGGAGGGGGTGGTCATCCGCCAGAGGTCGGTATTGTGATGAACGCTCCAACCGCGCGCTGCATAGTGAATATTTGCGGTGCGGCTCCCGGCCAGGCTGAGCTCTGTAATTAAATCCATTAATGGTTCATGGCATTCACCTAATCCGCACAGCTCGGCTGGCCAATAGTTCATTTCTGCATTAATGTTCGTGGTATAGTTGCTGTTCCATGGCGGCTGAACATGCGGGTTCCAGATCCCTTGGAGATTCAGGGCCTGCGTGCCGGGCCGGGAGCCTGCGATCATCAGATAGCGGCCATATTGGAACAGCAGCACTTCCAGGGCCGGATCTGCCCGCCCTTCACGGTACAGTGCCAGCCGGTCATTGGTTGGCAGCCCGGCCTGGGAAGAAGCAGGCGCGAGCGCAAGCTTCACACGCCGGAACAAGGCTTGATGATCCCGGATATGGCGCAGCCTTAGCTCTGCATAATCTTTGGAGGCTGAAGCCAGCTGCTTGAGGCACAGCTCCGAAGGCACTGTGCCGCTGCTTCCCGGCATCCGGTCATACCCCGCATAATCAGTTGCCGCCGCCATCCGGATGGTAACGGAATTCGCACCGGCAACCGACAGTCTTCCGTTCTCAGCCGTACAAACGCCGCCATCCGTACGGATCTCCAAGGCTGCCGCATAACTTATACCCAGGCCTTCTTCGTACAAGACGGAGCGCGGATGATCACCCGCATAATTATCGGCCACATGCGACGGGGCGCGTCCGGTCATGATCAGTATTCCGTCCGTAGTGATCCTGAAACGGGAAGGATGAGGCGAACTCAGCTCAGCCGAGAAATCCGGCAATACGTTCGGTTCTCCCCGGCCCTCCGCACGGATATGGATCGCTATAAGCTCATCGGGTCTGCTGGCCAATACTTCGCGAACGATCTTAACGCCTCCGGCAGTATAGGACACAACAGCCAATGCTTGCTCCAAATCGAGCTCTCTGCGGTAATCCTCTACCGGACCTGCGGGGCCGAACCTGATCTTCAAGTCTCCCAGCGGTTGGTAGGATTCCGTACGGCTGCCGAGCATTGTGGCATCAATCAGCGTTTCCGCTTCCTTATATTTCCCCTCCGCTACGAGCTGCTTGGCCGGAGCCAAATGCCGCAGCGCTTCATAATTGGTTGTATCGCGCGGGAAGCCCGACCACAGGGTATCCTCATTTAATTGGATCAGCTCCTCCTCCACTCCGCCGAAGACCATCCCCCCAAGCCGGCCGTTGCCCACCGGCAGGGCCTCTTCCCATATGGCGGCTGGCCTGTTGTACCATAATTTATGCTGACCGGTATTCCTGCTCTCTCCCACGTGCATGCCTCCTGTCTGTCTAGTTAGGGTTCAATGATAGACGATCATTTTCCTGATGTTTGATGTTGCAGGGTAAACAGCAATCGGCGGGAGTCCAGGACTTGCATCAGGACTTCCCGCCGTCTTCATACTTTTTTAAAAGAATAACGACTAATTATTCATTCCACAGTTTCACACGTTTTTTAACCAGCTCTTCACGTAAATCTTCTGCCTTCTCTACGCCGGCTTTATCAAGTTCTCCCATGTAGGCATCCCAGACTTTATCAAAATCAGCCGGCTTGGACAGGATAGCTTCTGGAATCCGTTTCCAGGTAATATCCTTCAGCTTGTTGTCGAGCACAACAATTTCGCTGTCGCCAGGAATGGTGATGTTCCAGGCAGCGCCCCAAGGCTTAACCTTGAATTCATCCTCGCTGGGGAACAAATCTTTCCAGGTGTTGGCTTTGTAGGCCGCCAGTGTTTCTTTCTCTACTTTATTGTAGCCTGCTATGACTTGCTCAGGGAAACGGGTTGTATAGTAGCTGCCGGTTGGGTCCAATACGCCGTCGCCATAGTGAGCGCTAAGCAGTGCGTAGTTAGAGCCGACATTTCCAAGTCCGGTTTCTTTTTGGAAATTAGTGGTGTCATTATATTTACGGTTATTTACATCTTCAGGAATAACGCGTTTGCCGTCAACGACGTTGTAGTGCTTGCCTTCGATACCCCAGTTGATCAGCACTTGACCTTCATCGGAAGCGAGGTAGTCCAGGAATTTAATGGCGCGCACCGGATCTTTAGCATCTACGCTGATTCCGATTCCGTTGCCGGCCATGAAGCCTGTAGGCCAGAAGGAGGTATCCTTATACTCCTCAGACAAAGTCACAGGGAAGTGTGCATATCCTTGATCCAGCTTGCCTTCGGCTTTCAGTGCTTTTTCTCCGTCTCCATAACCCCAGTCTTGGTCGATCAGACCAATGACACGGCCTGTAGCAATCTTGGCTTTGTACTGGTCATACTTCTGAACGAAGCTCTCCGGATCAAGCAAACCGATGTCGTTCATATGGTTGAGCCAGCGGAAATATTCTTTCTCAGCCGGACGGCGGAAGTGATAGGTCACTTCTTGCGTGTCAATATCAATCGCATACTCACCATCATCAGGTGAACCTGTAGTAATGAATGCCGGGTTGGTCACTGTAATGTACATGTACCAGTCATCTGCATTTAGAGTCATACCGATGTTTTTGTTGCCGTTCTCATCGGTCGGATGTTTTTCCAGATAAGCCTTGATGACGTTTTCATAATCCTGAACCGTCTTGATTTCCGGATAACCGGCTTCTTTGACGGCACGGTGCTGAAGCTCGAATCCGCCGCCCGCATCAAAATATTTGTTATCCACACCTGCGTAGGTAGGAATAGCATAAATCGCATGGTCATCATCACTGTAACGTGAACGTTTCAGGCCTTCCTCGCCAAGCACTTTTTTGATGTTGGGGGCATATTTTTCAATCAGGTCCGTCAGATCCAGCATTGCGCCTGCATCTACGAGCTTGTTGATGTCGGTCTTGGCACTGATCAGATCCGGATATTCACCGCTGGCAGCAATTAGGGCTACCTTTTGTTGGGGATCACCCACTGCAAATTCAGCTTCTAAGGTTACACCCGTTTTTTCGGTAAGAACCTTACCTACTTCATCCTGCATTCCTGTCCAGTTCGGGTTAGGGTCTGCACTGAAATAAGTCATGGTCAGCGGAGAAGTATCCTCAGCCTTGTTAGCGTTGTTTCCCGTATTCGCGGCATTTCCGGCTGCGTTATTCCCGTTATTACCGCCGCAGCCGGCGAGCAAGCCGAGCAGCATAACAGAAGTGAGCGTAATCGCCGATGCTTTGGCTTTTATTTGTCTATTACTTGCCATGAATGAAACCCTCCTTAAAATTGTTAATCTATCGTATCACAGGTAAATGCCTGTTAATACTTTGTCCAAGTGCGGCTGGCTGCAAGAAAACGGATACATCCCGGAGTAAATGACAGGGGAGACCTGCTCCCCTGCAACTGAAGCTGTGACTAGCTTTTCACGGCTCCAAGCGTCATGCCTTTGACGAAATATTTCTGAATAAACGGATAGACCATCAGGATGGGCACCGTTACAACAATCGTAATCGCCATTTTGAGCGACTCCGGCGAGACCTGATTGGATGCCATTGAAGCAATATTGGAGCGGTAATCACCGTTATTGCCGCTGGTAGTAGTCTGCAGGACCTTCATCAGCTCATATTGCAGCGTGGTCAGATGAGGGCTGGACCCGTTATACAGATACGTATCAAACCAGGCATTCCATTGGCCCACAGCCAGGAACAGCGAGATGGTGGCCAGCGCCGGCTTCAAAAGCGGCAAGATGACACGCCAGTAAATCGTGAAGTCATTGGCCCCGTCCAGCTTCGCTGATTCCTGCAGCGCATAAGGCAAGCCGTCGATAAAGGAGCGGATAACGAACACATTGAAGGCACTGACCAGACCGGGTACGATGTAGACTGCAAAAGAGTTCATCATGCCCAGATCCTTGACCAGCATGTAAACCGGGATCAGACCTCCGGATATATACATGGTCATCGCCAGAAATGTCGAGACGAACTTGCGGCCATGAAAGTCAGGACGGCTGATGGTAAATGCCAGCATGGAGGCGCTGAGCAACCCGAGCAGGGTTCCGGCTATTGTCCGTAAAGCGGATATCTTGAACCCTGTGATCAATCCCGAGAAGGTGAAAATCTTCAAATAATTGTCCCAGGTAAATTCTCGGGGATAGATTGTGATGCCGCCGCGTACACTGTCCACTGAATCATTCAGCGAGATGGCAAGCACATTTAGAAAAGGGTATATCGTGACCACAATCACGATTAATACCACCAGATACACGATGAAGTCAAAAATCCGGTCTGCCCAGGACTTTCCTGTAAGTACTGTATTTCCCACAATAATATTCTCCTTTCACGAAAAGGCAATTTGCTGCCACGATTGGTTAAAGGGACCTTATATTACAGAAGGCTCTCTTTGGTTGTGCGTTTGAAGATTCCGTTAATCGTAAACAGCAGAATTACACTGATCACAGAGTTGAATATATTGATCGCGGTACCGTAGGAATATCTCGCCATGCCCAGCCCGTATTTCAGAGAGTACAGATCGAGCACTTGCGAATAATCGGTAACGAGGTTGTTCTGAAGTAAGAATTGCTTTTCAAAGCCGATATTAAGCAAGTTCCCGATCGACATGATCAGCAGAACGATAATGGTCGGGCGGATACCCGGCAGTGTGATATGCCATATCTGACGGAGCCTGCTGGCACCGTCCACCCGGGACGCTTCGTAGAGCTCAGGTCCGATACCTGAAATAGCCGCAAGATAAATGATCGCGTTCCATCCGGTTTCTTTCCACACATCCGATAAGGTAACGATTCCCCAGAAGAGATGGCCCTGGGCCATAAACTGGATAGGTGAGTCTATAAATCCTATTCCTAACAAGATATCGTTTACAAGACCATTTTCACTGGACAGCATTTTGGTTACAATACCGGCCGCAACCACCCATGATACAAAGTGGGGCAGATACGAGACGGTCTGAGCAAACCGTTTGAAAATGCCGAGGCGGACCTCATTAAGCAATATTGCAAACGTTATCGGAAAAATAAAGCCTGCCACCAGGCCCATTCCGCTCATCGCCAGCGTATTGCGCAGCGCCAGAAGGAATTGCGAATCGCTGAACAGCGTCCTAAAGTGGTCGAAGCCCACCCATTCTTGTTCAAAAAAGCCGCGTGCGGGCTTGTACTTCTGGAACGCCATCGTCCATCCCCATAACGGCAGATAGCTGAAGACGAATGCCCAGATTACAAAGGGGATCGACATCATCCATAAATACTTTTGATTCTTAAAGTTTCTCCAAAACCGTCCTCCTGAAGCAGGCTTTTTGTTGCGCATTCGGGTATCCGGCGGGATTGGAGCAGTTACTGTGTCCGCTTTCATAAAGCCCCCTCCTCTCTATGTCTATATTCTAGAGTGCTGTAAGCGATTGCAGTACCCTATAAATTTGATCTAAAATCAGATGGAAATTAGAGATTTGAGAACGACTCCCCATGAATCCTATTGCAACTCTTTAAGTGGAAAAAGGTAGACTAATTCAGCTCATTTCGCCATTGGACAAGAAAAGTGGCCCAATTAGGTTTACTTTTTCCACTTAAATCTCAGTATTTCTTAATTTCCGGAAAAATAAGTTCCCTTTTTCCAACTAGCACCTGCGTAGAAGCCGATAAACAAGTGTTAGTTGAAATTAGGATATCTATTCTTGATTGGAACCGCCTTTTGCGGTTGAAATCCGGTGACTGATTATGCTGAAGATAGCGAGCTTTCCTACGGAAAGCTTTCAGGCGACGCTACCGCTCTGTAAGTATCCAGACTTCCCCTCCGCACTTCTACCCTTTTTATGAATTTTTTAAGTTCAACTTATATAGACCGACGAATCCCTCAGAACTCGGCCTTCAACACTCCAGCAACAAAACATATAAATTCTTATCTCTCAAAAAAAGCAGCCCGGCTGAAATAGCCGGACTGCTTTTTTTCCAGTGTATCCAGTGCAAACGCACTCAATTATTTTTGCGGAAGGAACTTGGGGAGGTCCCGACATATTTACGGAACTTGGCGTTGAAATAATCAGAGTTCATGTAGCCAACCTTCTCGGCCACTTCATACACCTTCATCCCTTGCGCCAAAAACTCTTTGGCTTTCTCAATCCGCACCTTATCCAAGTATGTGTTGAAATACTCGCCGGTGGTATTCTTGAACATCTTGCCCAGATAGGCACTGTTATAACTGAACAGCTCGGATAACGTCTCCAGCTTCAGGTTCTCGTTATACCTGCGCTGGATCAACTCCGTAATTTTCTTGATTTCGTTCCCCTTGACGCCGCTGGTCATCTGCCCTGCGATCTCAGCCAGAAAGGCAACGGATTGCTCCTGAAGATCCTCAAGATAGCGGCTCTGGTATAGCTCTCCAATCGGCGGAAAGTGCTTGGCTGTATTATTGCGGATCTCCGGATATACCGGCTCCAGCCTGGCTAACACCGTGCTGAGAATCCGCACGAAGGTGTCTTTGATCTGCTGCTCCTCTCCGCCAGAAGCGATCAGTTCGGCGCTGACCGCCTGTACCAGCGGCTCAATGGCCGCGCGGCTTCCGGTTTCGACGGCCAGCAGCAGGCGGCTCTCCGCATCCGTCCCCTGCTCTGTATCCGCTTCCCCGGAACCAGAGAGCAACATGCCTGATGGATCTGCAGTGATCATTATCCCTTTGCGGTAAAAGAAGGCCCGCCGCAATAATTCACGCGCCTTATTGAACGATTCCGCTGCCTCTCCGGGCCGGGGAACCGCCCCGCCCGCAGCAGCGGTGAAGTTGAACCCGCATGGGCAGATTAGCCCGGCGAGCTCTTCCATCAGGTGCTCCCGGCACAGCCCATCCTGCAGCGGCTCCTTCAGCAGCAGGCCGATATACGGCGGCAGCGTAAAAAACAGCCGGTCTTCACTCCCGGCGAAATGCTGCTCCACAGCAGCAATGATCTTCCGCTCTTCGTCTTCGGTGGCATGGGCAGGCGCAAGCAGCTCTATCAGAACCACCTCCACACGGTCGGGCGCCAAACCAAGCGCAGCGGCCTGCTTGCCCGGATCATCCTCTCCGGACTCATCTGCCGAAGGCTGCAGCAATGCACGCAGCAGACTCTCCCGGTTGCGGGTGGGCTCCTCTTCGTTCCAGCGGCTGAAACGGTCTTCCCTGTCAATGGTTTCCCGCAGCTCTTCCAGGAGAGAGATCATCTCCTCCTCATTTACCGGTTTTAGCAAATACCCGTCGATCCGGTAGCCAATCGCCCGCTTCGCATAATCAAAATCGGCATGCCCGCTTAAGATCAGCACATGGCTTGTCGAGCCTTCGTTCCGAAGCTCGCCGATCAGCTCCAGCCCGTCCATTCCGGGCATGCGGATATCCACCACAATCAGCTCGGGATAATGGATATGGTATTTTTCAAGGGCCTGCAAGCCATTAGCCGCCGTAGCCACTACCGTAAATCCCAGCTGTTCCCATGGAATCAATGCTCTCAGGCCTTCACGCAGCTTTGGCTCATCATCCACAATCAGTACTTTAATCATCATTTTGCAACCTCCATTGGGATGCGGAAAGAGATCCTGGTTCCTTCGTTCGGAGGGCTCTCGATCGTCAGTCCATACTTCTCACCATAGGACAGTTTTAAGCGGTCATGCACATTGCGCAGACCAATCCTGGCCCCTTCCTGCTCCTCCTGAGTCTCCAGCGTAATTCGTATCTGCTCCAGCCTGTCCCGGGTAATTCCTGCTCCGTTATCCGTAATCGTAAATATGGCATGATCCTGCTCATACCGGATTTCCACTGTCACCACTGCCCCTTCCAGGGTGTTGTCCAATCCATGAATGACCGCATTCTCCACAAGCGGCTGAATGATCAGCGGCGGCATGGAGAGAGACTCTACGGCGGGATCGACGATAAAATGATATTTTAACCGCTCTTCATAGCGGAATTGCTGAATCTCCAGATAACATCTGACCATATCCAGCTCCTGCTTCAGTGTAACCTTGCTGCGCCCGACCTCAAGGCTGCTTCGCATCATTTGGCCGAGCAGGCGGACAACTCTGGCAATTTCCTGCTGGTTCTTCATGTGGGCTTCCATACGGATCGACTCCAGCGCATTGAATAGAAAATGGGGGTTGATCTGGCTCGCCAGCATTTTGAAGCGGATATCGTTCTGCTTCTGCTGCAGCAGGCTGTTCTGCTCATTGGATACCTGCACCTCAAGCATCAGATCATGGATGCTGCGCACCATGGAATTGAACTGCCGCGCGAGCAGCGCAATCTCATCTTTGCCGTCGATTTGCAGTGCTGTGTCAAAATCCCCGGTGCCCACCCGGTTGATATGCTTGCTGAGATGCAGCAGACGCCGGGAGAAGAGCGAAGAAAAGCTGAAAATCAGCAGGAAAGCCAATGCTACGCTGATGGTGATGACCGAAAGCGCCAGCCTGATGATCCGGTTGGGTTCTTTGACAATGCTGTCAATGGAAAAAACTGAGATGACCCGCAGCGCGTTGCGGCTGGCTTGCGGATTCAGCTCATCAATAACAATTTGGGACGGCTCCCCATCCACTACTGCCTCATAGCTGCCGCTCCCCTGCCCCAGCAGTTTGGTATCAAATGAGATATCGGCCAATGTCTTGCCTTCCCTTTCTTTCCGGTTTGAGGCAATAATATTGTTCTGGTCATCCACAATCATCGTATCAAATGATTCCTGGTTCAAAATCGCCGTCAGCTTGCTGCTGTTGACATTGATGACCAGCATTCCGGTCTTGCTGGACCCCTCCAGCTCTATTTTGCGGACAAGACTTAAATACTTATGATGATCCCGCTCGTCTTCAATATATTCCCAGCCGACCATCCCCTCATACCGCTGTGCGCGCTGATACCACTCGCTCTCTTTAATCGCCGGAGAAGGGTTAATCAGTTCCCAGTTATTAAGCAGTGAAGCGTTGTCCGTATATAGACGAATATTGCTGATCTCCGTGTACAGCCGTAAGTATTCCCGCACATCTGTATAGTCCTGGTAAGCCTTCACCACTTCATAAACACTCTCATATTTCCGGACCGCCAGTCTTTTCAGCCGGGTATCGTTGTTGAGCCGGTAGGAAATATCCTGGGAGACACCAATAACCTCCTCCGTTCTTTTGCGGACCCGGTCTACGTTAGTGGAGGCTTGCTCCAAGGCATTGTCAAAGGCCATCGTCCTCATCTCAAAAGTCAGATACCCACCTACCAGCAGCACGGGCAGCAAGGTCACCCCCAAAAAGGCAAGCAGCAGCTTATTACGGATTTTTATATCATTCATCAATTTGACGAACCAGCGAAACATGGCTTTACGCCTCCCCTGACCCTCTTTTTCCCGGTAAGGCTACTCCCTTGGAATACACATACATTACAGAAATTCGATGAAAACGGCAACAAAAAGCCCTCCGCGCGTAGCGAAAGGCTCTTGGGGATAAAGTGAAGCAGCCATTACAGCACGCGGGAAACTATTTCCGGTAAGCCGCCAGTTTGTCGTTTAGTTCACGGGTTTGGCCGTATACCTGCTGATAGAGATGAAACAATCCGTCATAGACTTCAGCCTGCTGCGCATTGGGTTTGTACACTTCCGCAGTACGGATGAAGGCTTCTGCGCATTCACTCAGGGAGGCAAACCAGCCGCTGCCGTAAGCTGCAAGCATTGCCGCACCCATAGCCGGTCCCTGCTCGCTCTCCAGCTTGATGATCGAGGCATTGAAGATATCCGCCTGCATCTGCAGCCAGGCTTCATTTTTGGCACCGCCGCCGATGGCTACCACTTCGGTAATTTCCTTGCCGGAATCACGCACGATATCAATAGATTCACGCAGCGAGAACGTAATCCCTTCCAGCACCGAACGGGTGAAGTGGGCCAGCGTATGGCCGGCATCTATGCCGGTAAAGCTGCCGCGGATATTCGGGTCCGGATGCGGGGTGCGTTCACCGACAATATACGGCGTGAACAACAGGCCGCCGCTGCCGGCCGGAATGGAATCTACGCCTTGAAGCAGCTCATCAAAGCTTTTGTCCCCGGCAAAGGTTTCCTTGAACCAGGTAAGGCTGTAACCGGCAGCCAGCGTAACACCCATAATATAATAGGCATCCTTCTCCCCGTGGTTGAAGAAGTGCACCTTCCCTTCAAGGTTCAGGTCCTTATTGCTCTCATAAGACAGCACCACACCGGAGGTGCCGATGCTGCACATGGTCCGGCCTTCGCCAAGAATACCGGCACCCAGTGCGCCGCAAGCGTTGTCTGCGCCGCCGGCGAACACTTTGGTAGAAGGCAGCAAGCCGGAGGCTTCGGCAATCTCGGGCAGCAGGGTGCCGGTCAGATCAAATGATTCCACAAGCTTCGGACAGAGTGTGACAGGCAACCCGAAGGCCTCTGCAATTTCCGCACTCCAGGTTTTGGCGCCCACATCCAGCAGCAGCGTGCCTGCCGCATCGGAATAATCCATGGCATAGTCACCCGTCAGCCGGTAGCGCACATAATCCTTCGGCAGCAGGAACAGCTCAGCCTGTGCCAGCACCTCAGGCTCATTCTCCTGCACCCACAGAATCTTAGGCAGCGTGAAGCCTTCCAGTGCACGGTTTCTGGCAATCTCAATCAGCTTGCTGCCAAGTGTCTTCTCAATCTTCCGGCACTGCGCCGTAGTCCGGGTATCGTTCCAGAGAATGGCTGGGCGCAGCGGTTTGCCTTCGCGGTCCACCAGCACCAGCCCGTGCATCTGTCCGGAAAAGCTGATGCCGTCTACCTGTGAAGGGTCCACACCTGATACTTCGATCAGACGGCGCAAGCTGACCAGCGTGCCCTGTACCCAATCCTCAGGATTCTGCTCGCTCCAGTTCGGCTGCGGGCGGCTTAAGGGATACGATTCGGAATGCTCAAAGGCCACCTTTCCCTGCGGATCTACCAATACTGTCTTTACCGCACTGGTCCCAAGATCAACGCCGATTACATATTTCATAGTTATCCTCCTAAAAGTTTTGCGAGCTTCTGCTCCCTGAAATGACTCCAAGCAAAACTCGCTTCGTAAGCATTTGCTTAGTTATATGAAGCATTGCCTCTCTATTCGTCAAAAAAGGGCTGCCGAAGAATGCTCTCTTCAGCAACCCCCGCCCGCGTTAATCGTTCAGGCTTGACCTAAGTCCCACTCTTATTGCTCAGCAAGGATATATTGGTTGAGTGTAGCTCTCAGCAGTTCTTGACGTCCCGACTCATTCTTGCGCGGATTCTCATTGTTCAGCGCGTAGTCAGCCAGTGAAGCCAGAGTGGCTTTGCCGGATACGATGTCAGCGCCAACGCCTTCAGTGAAGCTGCTGTAGCGTTTATCGATGAAGTTCTCAAATACGCGGTCTTCAAGCAGCTTGGCAGCCACTTTCAGGCCTTTGGCATAAATGTCCATACCGGAGATGTGCGCCAGGAACAGATCCTCAGGCTCAAAGGAAGGACGGCGTACTTTGGAGTCGAAGTTGATTCCGCCTTTGCCAAGCCCATCGTTCTTCAACACTTCATACAGCGTCAGGGTAGCATCATAAATGCTTGCAGGGAATTCATCGGTATCCCAGCCGAGCAATGGATCGCCCTGGTTGGCATCCAGGGATCCCAGCATGCCGTTGATGCGGGCTACGCGCAGCTCATGCTCGAAAGTATGGCCGGCAAGTGTCGCATGGTTGGCTTCAAGGTTCAGCTTGAAGTGCTTGTCGAGATTATATTTCTGCAGGAACGCAATCGTTGTTGCTGCATCGAAGTCATATTGGTGTTTGGTAGGCTCTTTTGGTTTAGGTTCGATCAGGAATTGGCCGTCGAAGCCGATTTCCTTGGCATAATCTACAGCCATGCTGAACAGGCGGGCAATGTTGTCCTGTTCAAGGCTCATATCGGTATTGAGCAGTGTTTCGTAGCCTTCACGTCCGCCCCAGAATACATAGTTGTCTGCGCCCAGACGTTTACCCACTTCCAGGCCTTTCTTCACTTGTGCAGCAGCGTGTGCGTATACATCAGCATTGCAGGTGGAGCCTGCACCGTGCATGTAGCGCGGATTGGTGAACATGTTGGCAGTGTTCCACAGCAATTTTTTGCCGGAAGCCTTCATGCCTTGTTCAAGGATATCTACGATAGTATCGATGTTGCTGTAGAATTCACGCAAAGATGCGCCTTCAGGAGCGATGTCCACATCATGGAAGCAGTAGTAATGAAGGTCCATCTTCTCCATGAATTCAAAAGCTGCTTCTGCACGGGCTTTCGCTTTGTCCAAAGTGCCGAGCTTATCCCAAGTGCGGACTGCAGTTTCTGCGCCGAACGGATCGGAACCGCCAGCGGTTAGTGTATGCCAATAAGCCATTGCAAACTTCAGGTGCTCTTCCATCGTTTTGCCGGCTACGATTTCTTTCGGGTTGTAGAATTTGAATGCATAAGGGTTGGTGGAACGGCTTCCCTCGTAAGAGATCTTGCCTACTGATTCAAAATAAGCCATTGTGTTATCCTCCTCGATATTTTGCTTCGCCCGCAAGCGTTTACAGCATCATCTTAACACATCTTTTTGACTTTGTATATTGGTTAAACAAAGTTTTTTTGCAACTTTATTTTCAGCTGGTATGACCTCCGGCCAGTTCCTTCAATTACGCAATTCTCTCTTCAGACTGCCTGCTAATCATGAACATAAAGTACCCCTGAGCACCGCTCGCTATGCGTCTGCTGCAACAAGACTTGCAGTCCGGCGGCTGGTAGACTCTCAATTGTGCTTCTCCCTCACCGTGTCCAGTTACGGAACCCTTGCAGATTAAAGATGCCTATATATAGATTGAACTTGTAAATTCGATGAAGCGGGCAGTCATCAAAGTGGGAAAAAGGTTCACTAAGCAGACTTATTCGGCTTATGGAGGATACTATGTGGGAAAAAGTACCTCTAATCCGGCTGAAAGCGGCCATATGGGATGAATAAGCCTGAATTAGGTGTACAAAATCCCACTAAACCCTTCAGTAGCCAGGATTTCAGCGAATTAGTTTTACTTTTTCCACTTAGCCTCAGCTCCTTCTGAGCTTCATTGCGTTCACAAGCCTTCAAGTTCACTATTTCAATTCATATAGCGCTTGCCTGTTGCATTTTGCCGAACATCACACTAGACTAAGTGGCATACTGTACATGAGAACGTTGCCAAGAAGGAAGTGTAATACGTGAAGGTTACCGGTGATCAGGCCCTGGTCAAAAAAATCAACAAATCGATTATTTTACATACGATTCGCAAGCACTCTCCGGTATCCCGGGCCCGGGTATCCGAAATGACGGGGCTGAACAAGGCCACCGTCTCCAATCTCGTCGCTGAGCTTTGCGGACAGGAGCTGGTTACCGAGGCCGGACCGGGAGAATCGAGCGGCGGCCGCAAGCCGCTGATGCTGCATTTCAACAGCATGGCGGGCAGTGTAATCGGCATCGAGCTGCAGGTGAAGCAGTTGAAGGCAGTGCTGTGCGATTTGGGGGGCAGCACTCTTCTGGAATTGGACTGCCCGCTGGAAGTCCACGATCTGCCTTATGTCCTGGAGAAAATGAAGGGGATTATTTCAGCGCTGATTGCATCCGCTCCCTCCTCGCCTTACGGCATTGTTGGGATTGGGGTAGGTGTGCCGGGAATGGTTGATGAGCACGGCATGGTGCTGTTCGCGCCCAATCTGGGCTGGGAAATGGTTGATCTGCGGGCCATTCTGGAGCAGTCATTCGCGGTCCCGGTCACCATTGACAACGAGGCTAACGCGGGAGCACAAGGGGAACTGAATTTCGGCGCAGCGCGCGATGTGCGCCATCTGCTCTACATCAGTGCAGGTTCGGGGATTGGTTCTGGAATTATTATTGGCGGAGAGCTGTACAAGGGGGCACGGGGCTATGCCGGGGAGACCGGCCATATGACCATAGAGGCCGAAGGGAAACCCTGCAGCTGCGGCAGCCGGGGATGCTGGGAGCTATACGCCTCGGAGAGAACCTATGACAATCCCGGGCTGGCTCTCCCCGCCCGCAGTACAACCGAGCTGGTCCGGTATGCACGCGAGGGACAGGAGGACACGCTGCGCCATTTCACAACCATCGGTGAATATCTCGGTATTGGGGTAACCAATCTGATCAATAGCTTCAACCCCGAGCTGATTGTGATCGGCGGTGCCCTGTCCGAAGCCGAGCCTTGGCTCGGCGAGCCACTGCGCAGAGTGGTTGCCGAGCGGACGCTTCCATATCATAAACAGCAGCTCGAAATCACCTTCTCCCGGCTGGGGAGCCGGGGAACCATGATTGGGGCAGGCTTTTCGGCAGTGATGCATTTCCTTGGGAACATCCGCGTGACGCTCTAGAGCAAATTGACGTAAATTCGCCGCAATTACGGAAGAATCAGGTACAGTCAAAGGAAGATCAATCCTATATAATAAGGGATAAAAGTGTGATAAATGTCACCATACCCCTTTTTCTGAACGGAGAGAGTCCATGACCTATGTTGATACGTCTGATATTTCGGCGCAGATGTTCATCACTGTGCTGCTGCTGCTGCTCATCATCGCTCCACTCATCAGCCTCGGCGTTCTCCGGCTGTTCCAGTCGAGGAAGAAATCGGGACTGCTGCTCATTGCCGGCGGAATTGCCGTGTATGCCCTTTTTCAAATCATTATGTACTTTACTTAAGCTTGCAAATACATCACCTATGCACAAATAGACCGAAGCCCAACGCTTCAGTCAAAAGGTCTGGGCAGCAAGGGCGCAAGGCTTCAGCACCACTGAGGCTGACGGCTCCAACAACGGCAGTTTTGCCGTTGTTTCAGAGCTTACCTGCCGACGGGGCTCCAACAACGGCAGTTTTGCCGTTATTTCGGAGCTTACCTGCCGACGGGGCTCCAACAACGGCAGTTTTGCCGTTGTTTCAGAGCTTACCTGTCGACGGGGCTCCAACAACGGCAGTTTTGCCGTTATTTCGGAGCTTACCTGCCGACGGGGCTCCAACAACGGCAGTTTTGCCGTTGTTTCAGAGCTTACCTGTCGCCGGGGTCCCAACAACGGCAGTTTTGCCGTTATGTTCAAAAGATGCTTATCCCGTTGCGCAGGTGATGCGGACAAGAGATCCGTTATTGAGGCCAATCAGGCGATTCAGCAGCTCAACCGGACACAGAATCCGCTAAATGACCAATTCTGCCTCATTCTATCTTGAATCAATGATATAACGAGTCCGAATTATTACGGAAACTCCGGGAACTCAGCTTTTTCACAAAATAATGTCTTCTCTGTCCGCTTCCACTCCGCAGCTGTCTCCATTCCTCATCCCGGCGATGAGCACCGGCCAAGTTTGCAATCCTATGACAATTAATGTTCACAACGGTAAGAGTACAGAGTATATAAAACTTAACTACATGAAATCAAAGCGCATATTCCGCTTGGCTGCTGACCGGCAGAACACAGTTGAAGCGCTCCACGCCCGGATATTTTTCGCCGAGGCTGGTGACCACAAATCCGCTTTTTCTGTAAAAGCCCACGCCATCAAGGTCCGTTTCCGCCCGCAGCATATCATTCCCTTTGCATCTTCGGAGCTCTTCAACCATCGCCCGGCCAATCCCCCGGCCCCGCAAGCGCGCTTGTACGGCTATATGCAGGAGTTCCATCGCCTCTCCCGGTTCATGAAGGATGCCAACCACACCGGCCAATTCGCCATTTACAAAGGTGCCCAGCAAATCCCGGGAGCCCCCGGTAAGATACCGGTCCACTTCTTCTGCGACCTCTGCCGCCCCGGCGCACATACACTCTGCCAGCAGCCGTTCTACCGCATCTCTGTCCCAATAATTCTTTAAGCTCATTAACAAGTGTCCCAGCTCCTTTCAGCAAAAATACAAGGAATACTAAACAGCATGAAGCAATCCGCTTCTTATATTTTGAGAAAGAAAAGACCGCTTCCGGTAGGAAGCAGCCTTTTTCCCAATGCATGCTATATAGTGGAATGATTATACGTTCGCCAATGCCTTGTCGAATTGAGTTTTGTTCATGCCGACAATCTTGAAGTCGCCAATGACGGTGACCGGCACTGCTCTCATCCCCATATCCCACACCTGCTGGGCATAATCATCATTTTGTTCAATGTTGCGCTCCTCGTAGGAGATGCCCTTTTCGCTCAGGAAGCTTTTGACCTGACGGCAATGCGGACAGTTGGTTGAAGTGTACACAATTACATTATCCATAGTAAAATCTCCTCCTAAAAGTTTTGTGAGCGTTACTTCCTAAATCGGCTTCGTGCAAAACTCGCCTCGGAAGCATACTCTAAGTTTCGTGAGCGTTACTTCCAGCACCCAGCTTCGTGCAAAACCGGCTTCGGAAGCATAGCTATACAGATTGAACTTGTAAATTTGATGAAGAGGGCAGCCATCATTAGTGGAAAAAGGATCACTAATCGGACTCATTCAGCTTATGGAGTATCCTATGCGGGAAAAAATACCACTAATCCGGCTGAAAGCGGCCACATGGGATAAATATGCACGAATTAGATGTACAAAATCCCACTAAAACCTTCAGTAGCCCGGATTTCAGCGATTTAGTTTTACTTTTTCCACTTCGCTTCTGTTCCTTATATTGTAACACCGCAGTGCCTGCTATACCAAGCAAGGGTTACAGAATAACCGCGCTGTGCTCCAGGCTCTCAATGTACTTCTCGGCATCCATAGCAGCCATACATCCGCTGCCTGCTGCGGTAATCGCTTGTTTGTAACGGGTATCCTGCACATCTCCGCAGGCGAATACGCCGGGAATATTGGTTTCCGAGGTGCCTGGATTCGTCACGATATAGCCATTCGCATCTGTTGTAATCTGTCCGCCCAGGAAGGCTGTGTTCGGGTGATGCCCGATAGCGACAAATACACCGCTGGCTTCAATGAACTCTTCTTCTCCGGTCACATTGTTAAGCACCTTAATGCCGTTCACGCCTCTGTCGCCGGAAGTCACTTCCAGCGGAGTGCGGTTGAGGCTCCAGGCAACCTTTTCGTTGTCGCGGACGCGGTCCTGCATGATTTTGGAGGCACGCAGTTCTTCACGGCGGTGAACAAGGGTTACTTTGGAAGCAAAACGGGTCAGAAAGCCTGCTTCTTCAAGCGCTGAATCGCCGCCGCCAACCACTACGATCTCCTTGCCGCGGAAGAAAAAGCCATCGCAGGTCGCACAAGTGCTGACACCGCGTCCGATGTTGTCCTGCTCACCTGGAATACCCAGGTATTTAGCCGTTGCACCCGTCGACAGAATCAAGGTATCCGTAGTCAGCTCGCCCATTCCTTCCACATTCAGCTTAAATGGACGCTCGCCCAGTTCTACACTGTTGACCCAGCCTGTCACAAACTTGGCGCCGAAGCGTTCAGCCTGCTTGCGCATATTGTCCATCAGTTCCGGGCCCATGATCCCGTCAGGAAACCCCGGAAAGTTCTCTACTTCAGTAGTTGTGGTAAGCTGGCCTCCCGGCTGAGGACCTTCAATAACCAACGGGTTCAGATTGGCCCGGGCCAAGTAGATGGCTGCAGTCAATCCGGCAGGTCCGGTACCGATAATAATTGATTTATACATGACTATATCCTCCTTGAGATGAACGGCTATGATGCCGGTTTATATTTCCTTAATTAAAATTATTATAATGTAGTACTAATTATGCTCACCTCAAGCGAATCTGTCAATACGCCAGACACAATGTAATCGCTCCATTTTGTGAACAATTCAATTTTGAACAATTAAATTTGCAAAATCGTCAAAAAGTATTGGAACCTGCGTTCTCACCGCAATAGTCTCAGTCCATTGAGGATTACCAGGATCGTGCTGCCTTCATGGCCAACAACACCGAACGGAAGGGCAATCCCCTGCAAAAAGTTACTCAGCATCAATGTTGCAATCACCGTCACGGCAAAAATCATATTCTGCTTCACGATCCGCTGCGAGCGGCGGGCCAGGGTAATTGTGGAGGCAATCTCTTCAATATTGTCGTTCATCAGCACGACATCGGCAATCTCCAGGGCTGCACCGCTGCCCTTCATGCCCATCCCTATGCCGACTGTCGCTGTGGCCAGTGCGGGGGCATCATTCACCCCATCGCCCACCATAACCACATTCCCGTATTGCTCACGCAGCGCTTTGATATGTGTTACTTTATCCTCAGGGAGCAGTCCTGCAAACACCAAGTCTACACCGGTCTGCCCGGCAATCACTTCTGCCGTCGCCGCGCGGTCACCGGTCAGCATGGCTACTTTTACACCCAGTTCCTGAAGCTTGTGAACCGCCGCGATGGCCTGCGGACGCACCGTATCCTGCAACGCAATCATTCCTGCAATATTTCCGCCGTCGAGAATCAGCGACACCGTCTTGCCTTCTTTCTCCAACTGCTGCCGCAGCGATTTCCACTGCTCATCACCGCCCTCATTCCGTTCATCCAGAAGATTGGACTTGCCGATTCTCCACAACCGCCCATCGATCAGCCCTTCAATCCCCCAGCCAGTAACAGATGTGCTTTCTTCAATTACATGCAGCACAAGGCGCTCCTCCCCGGCCTTGCGCACGATCGCTTCCGCCAGCGGATGCCGGGACAGCTTCTCAATCGAGGCGCTGACTGCCAGCAGTTCATTCCGGTCATATCCTTTGCCGGCAATAAAATCAGTCACCTGCGGAAGTCCCTCCGTCAGTGTCCCCGTCTTGTCAAAAGCCACCACCGAGGTTTTCGCCATATTCTCCAAATGGACGCCGCCTTTGAAGAGAATGCCTTTACGCGCGCTTTTGGAGATGGCCGACAGCATGGCCGGCATGATGGAAGACACCAATGCACAGGGTGAAGCCACTACAAGAAACACCATTGCTTTATAAAAAGCTGCACTCCAGCTCAAGTCCAGCATAAATGGCGGCAGTGCAATCAGAGCTATTGTCGCGGCAACCACTACCCGGGCATAAACCGACTCCAGCCGCTTGATGAAGCGCTGTGATTCCGGCACCTCGGCTTCCGCTTCTTCAACCATCCTGATGATTTTGGCAAAAAGAGTGTTCTCCGCCGACTTGGTCACTTCTATATACAAAGGGCCTTCTCCATTGATGGTTCCGGCAAACATTTCGCTGCCGGCACTTTTTTCTACAGGCAGGGATTCGCCCGTAATGGAGGCCTGGTTAACTGCGGATTCCCCACGGTAGATGGTGCCGTCTGCCGGGATAATCTCTCCCGGACGCACAAGCAGCTGGTCGCCGACCGCGAGCAGATCAATCGCAACCTCGCTCATGACCCCCTTTTCAATCCGCACAGCGGTGGCCGGCTTCAGGGCCATGAGCGACGAGATATCTTTTTTGCTGCGTTCCATCGTATAACTCTCCAGTGCTCCGCTCAGTGCAAAGATAAAGATCAGCATTGCACCTTCGTTCCAATACCCGATTGAAGCTGCGCCCAGCGCGGCGGCAATCATCAGCAGGTTCACGTCCAGGTCCCGTTCCTTGAACAGCGTCTCGACGCCTTCCTTCGCCTTGATCCAGCCGCCTACCGAGTAGGAAACAATGTACAGCACGATGGAGAAAATCTCCGACCAGCCGCTGACAGCCCAGGCAATAAGCAGGAGCAGCCCACTGCCAAGTGCTGCCTGCATTTCGGAATTGCTGAGCATTGCCTTGGGATCGAACCGGCGCGGACGCGGCGTGCGAGGCTGCTGGGCGCTGCCTTCACGCGCCAGGGATTTAGGCAATTGTTTGGATGTAGCATGCATAGGTAATCACTCTCCTGATTCATTTTCGGAAATTGCTTGGGGAAACAAATGCTTGAGAAATACTTCGTATTGTCTCCTGATGACAATACATGCTGACTGGGAATAACCATGTCCCGACTGATAATGAGAGCCATTATTAAGGCCCTTAAAATGACACATGCTGCCCCGGCTCAGCCGGGACAGCATGGTAAATGAGAATGATAATCGTTGTTGCAATTGTACAAATTTATTTCCTCAGTGCAACTTGTAGCTATAATATACCATGATCCGCGAAAAAGTAAACAGGGGACTAGCCCTAGTGGAAAAAATAAACTTAATTTCTCCACTTCCCTCTTCCGAACAAGCGTTAGTTGGAAAAAGTAGCTTTAATCTGGCCGATTCGTACTCTTAACGCTGACTTCGCTTGAATTAAGTATACTTTTTCCACTATTCTGTCTTCAGAAAGCTTTTGCAGCCATTTTAAGTCTACTAATTCCACTTGACTTCCCTACAACACCCCATAGTCCACTATAGTAGAAAATTATTAAACACCAAAAAAGCATCCCGGACAGTAGATAGATGGCTGCCGGGATACCTCACGTTACCTTATGCTTAAATATCTTCTTTAACTTATGAGACTACAGGATAACCTCTACCTTAACCGTAGCTTTTTCCGGGTAGGCAGGCACTACGTTGCCTTCCAGCCGCTGGCCGTCAACACGGATTTCCTTCACACCTTTGCAGCTATGTGAGCTGTTGGTTACAGAAATCTCGTAGAGGCAGCCGCGGAATCTCCGGGTCACCTTGAAGCCTTCCCACTCCGAGGGAATACACGGATCAATGGACAGCCCCGCCAGGACAGGCTTAATGCCCATAATATACTGGGTAGCGGCAATATACATCCAAGCGGCCGTACCTGTCAGCCAGGATACGTTGGCCAGTCCGAACTTATCGGATTCCGGCCCGAACAGATTGGAGGCATAGACAAACGGTTCTGCCTTATAGCGCCATATTCCGGCCCGCTCCATAGCGACGTTCGGGATCAGCTGGCGGTAATATTTGTAGGCCTGATCTCCTCTTCCCAGCATACATTCCGCAATAATAGCCCAGGTATTGGCATGGCAGAAGACTGCTCCATTCTCACCCGTACCCTTGTTGTAATTGGTCAGCGGGTCGGCAGGATCGGGAAAGGTGGTAATGGAAGGGTGCAGCTTCTTGATGCCCAGCTCCGTGTCCAGAATATCACGCACACTGTCCATAGCCTGCAGGGCTTTGTCTGGCTCGGCCATGCCGGACAGGGTGGCCCAGGTTTGCGCGTTGAGCCAGATTTTGGCCTCGTCATGCTCGTCCGTGCCGAGGAAACGCCCGTCATCCATCACTGCCCGCCGGAACCACTGCCCATCCCAGCCCAGAGTGTTCACCAGATCCTTCTGATTCTCATACATAGCTTCATAACCTGCTGCATGCTCCGGATGGCCGGAAGCTGCTGCCAGATCCTTCATGCGCAGCAGTACCGTCCCGAGCTGCATCGCAGTCCAGATGCTCTCCCCTTTGCCCTGGCGGCATACACGGAAAAGCTGGTCGTTCCAGTCCGAACGCAGCATTAACGGGAAGCCGTTCGGTCCCAGCCGGGAGGCGGTAAAATCGATGGCCCGCTTCAAATGCTCATAAAGTGTGCCTTCGCCGCCGTCATAAAAGGGCAGGCTCTCCTGCAGAAATCCGGCGTCACCGGTCTCCGCGAGAATATCCCACACCGCAAGCGCGGTCCACAGGTGGTCATCGGAATGAATGCTGGTCACCGGGTCCCAGCCCTCATTGGGGAAGAAATAATGGTTCACATGCCCATCCTGATACTGCTGCCCCAGCAGCAGGCGGACCTTCTCCTTCGCTGCCTCCGGATCAAACGGGGCCACGGCCAATATATCCTGCGCGGTATCGCGGAAGCCTACACCCCGGAAGGTGCCGGTGGCATAAAAGGAAATATTGCGTGAGAAAAGGAAGTTCCGCTGGGCCTGATACGGGTTCCAGATGTTGAGCATCCGCTGCGCATCCGCATCCGGCAATTCGCAATTCCAGGCGCCCAGATAACTGTCCCAATTTTCCTTAAGGGCCGCATAGGAACGGGCGACGAAATCCGCCTCCCGCGAATGCTCAACGGCCCGCTCCACCTCCGCTTCATCCATTGCCGTCCCCAGAAAAAAGTTCACGGTCCGGGTTTCACCGGGCTGCAGGGTCACCTGTACCTGAAGGGCACCGCAGGGATCCCCGCCCAGGAGCGTTGAGCCCGTGCAGCCTCCCTGCTCAATGGCGGCGGGATTCGATTCACTGCGGTAGCTGCCGATAAATTCTTCCCGGTCGCCGTCATAGCTGTGCAGCGGTGCATCGGACATCATGTACACCAGCGGCGTCTCCTCCGGCTTCGGCTGATTCTCGACACCGTATTTGTAGACTAACGCTTCCTTGGGGTGATACTGCACGGATACCTGGTGCTTGTTATAACACTGCCACTGCAGCTCACGCATAAATTCCATCATTCCGAACTCGGCATAAGCATACACATTCAGCACCTTCACCGCCGGGCTGTTGTTCGTCAGTGTCAGATTCCAGATCAGCGAGTTCTCATAGGGTCCGACAAAATAGACAGTCTTCGCAGCGACCTCATCCTCCTGAGCCTCGAAACGGGTGTACCCCAGGCCGTGGCTGCTGCTCCATTCCTGCGGCTTCTGAAAGGCAGGCTCATACGTAGGACACCAATAGCTCCCCGTTCCGGCATCCTGGAGGTAAATATAAGGGCCGGAACGGTCTGTCGGCAGATGGAAAAACCGGTAGCGGGTAATCCGCCAGATCTGGGGCGATTTATAAAAAGCGACCCCGCCGCCTGCATGGGACAGCATGGTGTGGAACGTGCCGTTGGACAGGTAGTTCATCCATGGTGTCGGCATGTCATGGCGTTTGAACTCAACTTCCTTCAGTTCATCACGGAACGTGAAATACTGGTCAAGCTGCTGTTCGCGGGCTAACGCTGCTCCTCCTGCAGTTTTCACATCGGCCTTCTTGTGCTCTTCAGAGCCGGTTAGGCCGGCAGGACTTGGGGGTCCGGGTTGCTTCATCATAAGTTTGGCTCCTCTCAGGGTTGGAAAATGCTCACTTGGGCTCTACCTCATCCATTGTCAGCCGGTACTCCAAATCGTTCATATACGTACCGTCGCTATTCAAGAACACCATGCCGAAGGCAAAATCCTCCCGGCCCCCCTGCACGATGGCAATCAGCCGGTTGATTCCGCTGTTCAGCACGATCTCCTTCTCCGGGGCTGCAACCTGTTCCCCGTTCATATAAATCTCGAAGGCGTTGTCCGATTTCACCCGCAGCCTGCCGGTACGGGCATTTCCAGTACGGCTGTCCTCAGACCGTGCCGGGAGATGCACAAAGCAGCTCAGAAACACCGGACAGCCTGCCGAGCCGGGGATCAGCAGGGTTCCGTCTGCACGGCGTTCTTTTTTCTTCATCCAGCCGTACAGCCCCTCACCCAGATTGTTCAAGGAGAATTCGGGGTCGGTATAATAATCCCTCATGGCCTGATAGTCCACATACGGCGGACAAGGCAGCGTCATTACCGCTTCTACTGCCCATTCCGCATCGCCTTTATCACGGATCAGCAGCTCATCCGCGAAGGCGGCGCCCATATTTCCCAGCAGGCGGGTGTAGAGCCGTTGGCTTTTGTCGCTGTCCGGGTCTGTGAGCAGCTGCGAGCAGAGGATCTCCCCCCCGCCTGTCGCGATCCGGATCAGGAAATCTCCGGGTTCACGCGCCTTGTCGCGGTTCAGCTCGACCAGCGCCAGTCTGCTGTATTCTGCCGTGTGCTGCCCGGCAAAATAGTCCTTCCAGGCTGTTCCCTCCACGCTGGTGCACAGCACCTCGGCGTCCGGCACTTCCAGCCTGTGCAGGGCCAGCTCCCGGTTCACTACATCCCGGGGCGAGAGAAACACCTTGTCGAACCCGAACAGGTCGACAGGGCTGAATCCGCGGACGGCGGCGTGCGCGTAGTCCGCCTCCAGATGGTACGTCCCGTGCGGCGCGATGCGCACGGGGCGGTCCAGCAGGCGGGCCAGCGCCTCCTGCCCGCCGGGCTCTGCCGGCAGCACCAGCACCCTGCTGCCGGCACTTGCAGCCTGCCGGACGGCCTCAGCCGCGCCCGGTCCGTTCAGCAGCCCGGCCTCCACCACGAGGAGGCCGGGACTCAGGCTGGATAAGCCGGCGGCGCTATCCAGCCAAGTGCCCTTGAGGCCAAGCTTGCCGAGCAAGGCTTCCGCCGCACTGCCGCTGCGGACCCATACCGCAGCGGGCACCGGTGCCGCAGCCGCGGGGACCGCGCGGCCCGCATAGCGGAGCAGGTTCCGCAGCAGCAGGCAGGCCTGGGGAATCCGGTGGAGATGATCCATAATCTCCAGTTGATTCGCCAGGAACATTCCTGCACCGTTCCGGTATTCCAGAAGCGGCGACCACAGATCACCGCCGTCACCAAAATCACCGCTGCTGCATTCCAGCAGCAGGGTGAAATCCCCGGTTACCGGCTTCTCAAAGGCTGCCTTAATGATCGGCAGCGGCCCTTCCTCGCGGAGCTCCTCATGCCAGAACATCAGGTCCTCGTCCCCAAGACCCTGAAGTACAGGATGTTCATAGCTGCCCGCCTGGGCACGGATGAACTCTCTGCGGACCAGCGGAAGCCTGCCGGGGGAGAGATGAAGCTGCTCCAGCAGCAGCAGCCTGCCTCCTTGCTGCACAAAACCTCTCAGCTTCCGGTCCAGCCCCCCGTCCTTATCCGGCATTTTGCTGCCGGCAATCAGCAGAACGCCGCCGGGCAGCTGCTCTATGGATTCAGGTTCTATGCGGTCCAGGCCAGGAACCAGAGCTTTAATCACCTCAAAGTCCCTATCTGAGCCTGTATACACAGCGGGCAGCTCAAGTGCTATCGGAGCAGTCTTGCAGCTGCCGGACAGCAGCCTGTAGCTAAGATTAAGCTCATGCTTCAGCTGCCCCCCATGGAACAGCCTGGCCTCGAGTACAGCTTCCCCTTCGCCATTGACGGAATCCGGCATCCACTCCAGCCGGATACACCGCCGTTCAGCAGGCTCTTGCCGGAAGTTGAAGGCTAGCGTGTGAACCACACGTCCGCCCTGCTGAACGGTGCATTCTATAGTCACTGCTTGTTCGGCCAGCGTATCGTTGTACACATCGAAGCTCCGGCGGATCAGCGAATCGTCGAAGAAGCAGCGGTTATACTCGGCAGCTATCATCGTTACCGGTTTGAACGCCTCCGCCATGATAGCGAAGGATGGGTTGACCCGATACGCCGGATATTCCTCCGGCAGCAGTCCGTTGTTCAGTGAAAGCGAGTATGCCGGAATAAGCCCAGGCTTGGGTCCTGGTGCCGTCAGACCGGCAGGCGGCAGAACAATATCCCGGTCCGGCATCGCCCGCATGAAATAATGGACGAAGTTGAAGGTGGAGATGCCGGATACCCCCTGGCGCCGCGCATATTCCACGAAGAGCCGCTCCTTCTGCGCAAGACCGGCAGCACTCGCGTCCGTATCGCGGTAAGCCCCAAGCCCCACGTACATGCTGCTGTTCTGCGGACAGATGTACCACCAGCCGCCATGCTCGCCAAAGGTGAGCGGAACGCTGCGGTCCCATTGGGAGATGGTGCCGTCAATGTTGTAATGCCGGCTCTCTACCTCCGTAAGCTCCTTGGGGAGCAGCCGGTTATCCCCTTCGACCATGATTGGGCGGGTGGCATCCAGCTCCCGCATCAGCTTCATCAGGCCGGGAATATGCTGCTTGTAGCCGTCCCGGCCGTCGACCCATCGCATCTCATTCTGCACACTCCACAGGATGACGGAAGGATGGTTTTTGTCACGCTGCACCAGCCGCTGCACATGTGCACGGCAGTTGGCTATGAAATCCGGATGATTGGCATCCATCGATTTGCTGGAGCCATAAATCGCGGTTTCATCGACAATAAGCATCCCTTCCTCATCGGCAATCCGCAAATAATCGGAGGGGTACGGCTCGGCATGCAGCCGGATGCTGTTCACACCCGCCTGTCTGCACATGCGGTACCAATTGCGGATATAGCCTTCTGTCTGCTGGGCCGCACCCTGGAAATGCCAGGAATCCCCGCGCAGATTAATCGGAATTCCGTTCAACATAAACTGCGGGCCTTCACACCAGAATTCCCGGAAGCCGAACGTTTCGGTGCGGCGGTCGAGAATTTCCCCTCCTGCCCGCAGCTCAAGCTCCAGTTCATACAGATTAGGAGTTTCGGGGCTCCACAGCTTGGCATCCGGCCACGACAGCACAAACCGGGCTTCCTGCCACTCCCTGTTGTCCGCGTTCTCGCATAATTGCCGGCCGTCCCTTGCCTGCAGAGGTGCGGCTTCTGCACCAGCTTCCGCTTCAAGCACCGGCAGCGACCCTGGTTTCCGGTCGTTCACCTTAAGGAATACCTGCAGAGGTTCCGTATAAGAGCTGCCGGATTCCGTGCCAATAAGCGCGTCCACCTCCAGCAGGCCTTGGCGGAAGAAGGTGCGGATCGTAATATCCTCCAGCGTTACAAGCGGATAGCTTTCAAGGAATACATCCTGCCATATTCCCCTTGCGATTCTGCCGAACCAGGAGCCTACAAGCCCCGTAATCTTCCTGTCCCCGGAGGGCAGCACCGTCTGATCGAAGTTTCCGCAGACCACATGCAGGTGCTGCTCCTCATCCGGCTTCACCCATGAACTGATATCCAGCCGCAGGGGCAGGTACCCGTCCTCCCAGACAGCGATCCGCTCGCGGTCCAGATAAACAGCCGCCTTTTGCATAATCCCATCAAACCGCAGGACAACCCGCTGCCCCAGCATAACCTCAGGCACCTGAAAAGTCCGGTGCAGCACACCAGCCTCCGCCGTATCCCATTCCCTCGGATAGCCGTATACATCCAGCGGCGCGAAGCCATGCTCTGCGACCTCTCCGAATCTTGTGCCGGATGGCTGCGGATAGCTGTGGCGCCAGCTGGAAGGAACCTGTACCTTACGTGCTTCGTACACCAGTCTCTCAGGAAGAGTCCGGCAGAGGGGCTGGTCATAGAGCGGCATGAAATCCCATTCCCCGTTCAAACATATCGATGTGCGCATCCTGTTCACTCCTCCTTTTTACCTGCGGGAACGGCTGCGTTTAGCACCATAGTGAGCTTTTTCCAAATTTCCTGGTCAGGCAGCGCATCCCCCCACTTGATAAAATGCGGTTCCATAACTTCCCCCCAATGCTCCGGCCTGAGATTCGTTGAGAGCTTTCCGGAATACGGCACAGGTTCCACCGTCGCGGGCAGCTCGGAATAGAAGAACAGCAAATTCTCATGAAGCCCGATGATTCCATACTTGTCCCCGTCTCCGGGACGCTCCTCCTGATATTGATAATGGTAATAGACATAGCTTGAAACCTGCTCCGGCTTCAAAACCGCCACCCTTCCATAAGGTGTGCTGCCATTTTGGCTGCGCTTCCAATGCTGCTCAGAAACGGGCTGCTGATAATGAAAAATATCCATCATGGGCACCCACCCTCTCGGCTGTTCCCCTCCCGGCCAGACCTTGAGCAGTTCCCCGGTATCCGCCAACAGCTCCTCCGGTTCATGCAGCTCTCCGCCGCATTCATAATAAAGGAACAGATCTTTGCCGTCCTTAAATATGCTGAGCCGGGTAACGGCCAGCAGTTCCATACGTTCATTCAGCAGTGGAAGCCGGGAGCGGAAAAAAGACTCCGGAACTCCGCCTTCCCTGCACTCGCCCCTGTACAAACAACGCTGCATAAGCACCCTCCAACCTTGTGTCATCTACCTCTTCAGATTAGCGCATCCGGCCGGCCGGTTCCTTGACGATCAGGCCCTTATTTAGCATAATAACGACATGACAAAAAAACTTTATGCCCGGGATTTGGGACTGGAGCCCGGCTTTACGTTCCGTATTCAGAAATGCCCGCTTACCCATGACTATTATGTTCACTCCCATGACTTCTCGGAGCTGGTGGTCATTTTGGAGGGGAGTGCGATTCATATCATCGAAGGAAGGGAGTATCCCGTTTCTGCGGGGCAGGTATTTTTTATTCACAGCGATATCTCCCACGGCTACAAAAATGTGCAGAATATTCAATACGTCAATGTAATGTTCCATCCCGATCAGCTGCTGCAGCTGCCTGAGCTGAAGCTCCTGCCGGGATTTCAGGCCTTGTTCTATCTGGAGCCGTTCTTCCGCAAGGAAATGTTCTTCAAAGGGATGCTCTCGCTGGAGCCAAGGCAGCTGGACGAGGTGAATCTTTTGCTGGACCGGATTCTGGAGGAGCATGACCGGCAGTCGGACGGGTACCGGCTGATGATCCGTACCTATTTCACCGCGCTCGTCGGCACCCTGTCACGGTATTACCGGCAGAATGGCGGCGGGACGGAGAACAAGGCGCTGCGGATCGGAGAGGCGATTACCTATATTGAGGAGCATTTTTTGCAGCCTGTCTCATTGCAGGATCTGGCCGATCTGGCCTATATGTCCAGGCGCCAGTTCCTCCGCGTGTTCACCCGGAATTATCATACGACGCCTATGGATTACATCATCCGCAAACGGCTGGACTACTCCTGCACATTGCTGCGCAATCCGGAACTATCCATCTCTCAAGTAGCCATGGATAGCGGATTCCGGGACCATAATTACTATTCCAGACAATTCAAAAAAGTGTTCCTCTGCACGCCTTCCGAATACCGGACACATAAGGCCGGGCTGTGAAGGCAGGCTGGAAGCAGAGCTATGCTGAGGCTTAACAACGGCATTCCTGCCGTTTTAAGGAACAAATTTCATCTTTTCAGCTGTCTAAAGCTCTTTGCTGCCTGAAATGCCTATTTTGTGACCTCATTGAAGTTAAGCGACGGTTTTCCTTCTATGAACAAGACTTGCCAATCCCTGCCGACTCTGGCATTCTTCATAATGAAAGCTATTGAATAATCAGGAGGGCACAATGTTATGAAAATCAAACTTGATCTTTTCCCGGGCGGAGTTGCGAAAGCGCTCACACTAAGCTGGGATGACGGCAGAGTCTATGACAGACAGCTGGTTGCGATCCTGAACCGGCATGGCCTGAAAGGGTCTTTTCATTTGAATTCGGGATTCTTTGGCAAGGACAGCTATATCACCCGGGAAGAAGTGGCCTCCCTCTATGAAGGGCATGAAATTTCCGCGCATACCAGCACTCATCCCTTTCTTTCCATGACCCCCCGTGAAGGCATTGCCGGTGAGGTTCTGAAGGACCGTGAGCAGCTGGAGCAAATCGCCGGGTATCCCGTAAGGGGCATGTCCTATCCGTTCGGTGATTACAATGACGATGTGCTGAGCTTGCTTCCTGCACTGGGTATCGAGTATTCACGAACCGTACGGTCCCATGGCGGCTTCACCCTGCCGGACAACCTGCTGGCCTGGCATCCCACTTGTCATCACCGCGATATGCTGGCGCTTGGACAGCAATTCCTGGAGGAGAAGCCTAAATACCCGCGAATGCAGCTCCTGTATGTCTGGGGGCACAGCTATGAATTCAACGATAACAATAACTGGGGGGAATTAGAGCAATTCGCCAGCATGATGGGCGGCCGTAAAGATATCTGGTATGCCACAAATATCGAGATCGCCGACTATCTGGCCGCTGTCCGGGGGCTGCGCTTCTCCGCTTCCCGGTCCTTCGTCTATAATCCGTCCGCAGTGGATGTATGGGTTACGGCAGAGGATCAAGCCCGCCGGATTCCCGCTGGCGCTACTGTGCAGTTGGGCTAGAGCAGAGCTGGGAGTGGGACATAGGAGCGGGTCTCCGGTAGAAATACTTAAACAGGAATGTATAAGCAAGAGGAGCGTTGCTGTTTTTGATACTCGAAATAAGTACTGTTTATCCCTCATAGCCCCATCACACGAACAAAGCGACCTGCGGCGCTTCAACAACGGCATTTCTGCCGTTGTTTCGAGGTAACCGTGCCGCTAGCGTTCCAACAACGGCATTTCTGCCGTTGTTTCCAGGCAACCGTGCCGCTGACGCTTCAACAACGGCATTTCTGCCGTTGTTTCCAGGCAACCGTGCCGCTGGCGTTCCAACAACGGCATTTCTGCCGTTGTTTCGAGGCAACCGTGCCGCTGGCGCTTCAACAACGGCATTTCTGCCGTTGTTTCTATAAAAATTCGTCCTTAGACCGATTTGCGTTACTCACAAAAACAAAAATCATACTTCTAAATAAAAAGAGACCCGATTTCTCCGTTGCTTTGAATGCAGGAGAAATCGGGGTTTTGGCTTTTATGAAAAGCTTCCGGACTGCAGGCTAGAGGAATAGTCCCATTACTATTGTTCCGTTCGGAGCAGAACATCCCACCCGGACAGGCAGACGGGTGCATGGCCGCAGACGTATGGACGATCGGGCGACGGGTGGACGGCCAGGCCGCTACAGCCTTCCTCCGGCGGCAGTATCCGCATGATCCTGCCGGGCGATCCACGTCAGGCAGGCTGCCCTCAGCAGCGCCTCGGTCCGCTGGCCCGCGCTGCAAAAGATCCCGCTCAGGCCGATCCGGTACAGATCGGCCAGCGCGTACGCCGCCGGTGCCCCCGCGGCGAGCAGTGCCGCCGCCGGCTTCACGCTGCGCGCGGCGGCCAGGATCTCTTCAGCCGCCTGGGCGAAGCCTCCGGCGGCGTCCTCCGGCGCGGCTTCGCCCGCCGCGCCGTCCAGCACCAGGAAATCGGCGATGCGCGCGATTTCCCCGGCAGCGGTGCGCTCCACATCGGGCGGAATCACCGCCCCGATGCGGCACGCCGCCGCGTAAGCGTGGCCGAGGGTCTGCTCGGCCACGCCCTCGATGAATTCGCGCTGCGCCGCGAATTCGGCTGCGCTGGCGGGATACGGCGCCAGCAGGTCCACGCGGCAGTCGCCGCCCAGGCGCTGGCGCTCAGCGACCGCCGCGAACAGCGCTTCAAGCTGCGCATCCTGCAGCGCAGCCAGCCTGGCCGGTTGATCGGCCAGCTCCGGCATAAAGGGCAGCATGACGGCGGCCCAGAGACCGTCCGCCGAATCCAGCAGCGCCGCAGCCGATGCGCGCAGCCGGTAGTAGATCCGCTGCAGAATCCGCTCCTCCTGCTCCACAGTTTCGCTGAACAGCCAGCTGGCATAGAGCCCGTTCACCTCAGGAGCAAGCAGCCATTCGCCGCTGCGGATCAGACAGGGGCCTGCCGGCATGGCTCCGGCATCCTCCCGCAGAGTTGGCCGTTCCTCACGCCCATCCCGCAGCACAAGAAAAGCCGGACGTTCTCCCGGACGTCTGAAATAAGCACGGTTCAGCGGCTCCCTTACACTTGCGCGTTCTCCTTCAGCAATAAACTCCGCAGCCGCAGAAGCCACTGTCGCTGACTGGCTCATCTCCACCCCAATGGTCCGGTCCCCGGCAAGATACTTGAACGGGCGCTCATCCTTACTCCGGTTTTGATCCTGCTCACGTTCACCCTTCATCTCCGCACCCACCTTTTTTAGCTTTGGATTACTGCCGGTGTTCTCTTGGCTTGATGCTGCCGCCGGCATGGGATAACACTCATTTTATAAATACGGGAACCTTAAGCAAAATATGCAAGCGTTACCAATTAAACAGGGGCAACAAATCAGGAGAACAATGACGTTCTGCCGCCGCTCCACCCTTTTTAGGCATATGCTTACAGGGCAAGCGATATGAGTTAGTATTGCAGCAGATCAGCAAAAAGCCACTATCCAAATACCCCGCTCCTCTTCCGGTGAACGGTTGTGTATATGAACAGTGGACTGCACGATGCGATGAATCCGGATCTCCTGATACTGATATTGAATCCGGGTAAAAAAATCTTATACCGCCAGACGTAATCCTGCTTGTATATGTCTGGCATTAGAAGCTATTAGATGCTATTAGTTAATGTCATTTGTTATTGACGTGTTGATTACTGTTGACTGGCCGCGATAGCCTGCTCCAGATCATAGAGAATATCGTCGATGGCTTCCGTGCCGATGGAGAGCCTGATCAATTCCGGGGTTACCCCTGCTGTAATCTGCTCCGCATCCGATAGCTGCTGATGCGTGGTGCTCGCCGGATGGATAATCAGCGATTTGGAATCACCGACATTGGCCAGGTGGGAGAACAGCTTTACGTTCTCAATCAGTTTAACACCGTTAGCCGCTCCACCCTTGATCCCAAAGGTGAGAATTGCCCCTTGTCCCTTGGGCAGATACTTCTGGGCCAGCTTATAGGAAGGATGGCTCGGCAATCCGGCATAGCTGACCCATTCCACTGCTTCATGCTGGTCCAGATACTGAGCCACCTTCAGCGCATTCTGGCTGTGGCGCTCTAGTCTCAGGTGCAGAGTCTCAAGCCCTTGCAGCAGCAGCCAGGAGTTGAACGGCGAAATCGCTGCGCCCAAATCACGCAGCAACTGCACCCGTGCTTTGATGATATAGGCAATCGGCCCTACAGCCTCCGTATACACCACACCATGATAGCTTGGATCCGGCTCAGTCAGGCCGGGGAATTTGCCGCTCGCTTTCCAATCGAACTTGCCGCTGTCCACAATCACGCCACCGATAGATGTTCCGTGTCCGCCAATGAATTTAGTAGCTGAATGGACAACGATGTCCGCCCCAAATTCAATCGGACGGAGCAAGTACGGACTCGGGAACGTATTATCCACAATCAGCGGAATTCCATGCTCATGGGCGATGGCTGCGACAGCTTCGATATCCAGCACGTTTCCCTGTGGATTGCCGATCGTTTCGGCGTAGAGCGCCTTTGTTTTGTCCGTGATTGCACTGCGGAAGTTCTCCGGGTTGTCGGAATCCACAAAATGCACCTTAACTCCCAGCTTGGGAAGTGTTGTTGAGAACAGATTATAAGTGCCGCCATACAGACTTGCTGAAGAGACGATCTCATCTCCGGCCCCGGCAATATTAAGGATGGAAAAAGAAATCGCCGCTGCCCCGGAAGCTGTCGCAAGCGCACCCGCTCCGCCTTCCAGCGCGGCAAGCCGCTGCTCAAACACATCGGTGGTCGGATTCATAAGACGCGTATAAATATTGCCGAATTCCTTCAGCCCAAACAAATTGGCCGCATGCTCGGCGTCTCGGAATCCATAAGAAGTGGTCTGGTACAGCGGCACTGCACGTGCAAAGGTAGTCGGATCAATCTCTTGGCCTGCATGCACGGCTAACGTTTCAAAGGACAGCTTGCGGTCTTCTGACAATGGGTTTTCCTCCCTTTAAATGTGTAATGGTAAACCTTAACAACTAAGAATTGTACCTATTCTCTCACAAACCATGTCATTTGGGAAGAAAAAATTCTCATTAATCCAATGTGATTTATTATTTTAGTCAAAACAGTCAATTAAGCTTATTAAACATTTAGGAAACCGCTTGCAAAATTGGTTTGAATGAACGTCTCCCCTTAACCTTCACTGGCTCCTGCAAATTCCTCCCGTTGTAACTATCCACTTAGCCCGCTAGCGAAGCCCCGAGAAGAAATGTTACTCATTTACACCAACTCCTTGAAACGAGCGATGTAGCCCGCCCTCCACCGAATTCCAAGTTATTTTTACCTCTTGTTTCACCATATCCCCGTATCCACCGTTCCAAGGTACTTTACCTCTTGTTTCACCATACCCTCGCTTCCGCCGAATTCCAAGGCACTTTTACCTCTCATTTCCTCACACGCGTTTATGTATCACCGAACGTTATCTGCTAATTTTCGCACACAAAGGCCCCCGCCGCAAATGGCGGGAGCCTGACAGGAAGCATTGCCCCACATCATATCTCTCCATACACTTAATTCGTCATACGCTTAATTCGTCACGCTTGTTTTGCCATACGCTTATTTCGTCATACGCTTAATTCGTCATTCTTTTCAACTTGCCTATTTTTTAGCTGTCTGTCTTCGAAACCCATCTATCTGACCAGTCTATCTGTTCACAACCGGCCTTAAGCATCGTAGCTGACCAGGTAATGATGAAGCGCGGTATTATAGCTGCCAATGCTGTGTTCGATCAGTTGGCCTTCCCCGTCGTAGGAGTTGCGCAGGCGCTTGAGCACTGGTGTGCCCGGAGGCAGCTCCAGCAGCAGACAGGCTTCGGCAGCAGCCGGCTCCACAAAGAAGCGGTCTTTAAAATTCTCCAGCACGATGTTGTTCTCCTCCAGGGAGTCATAGAGCGATTGGATATCCGTATCCATCTCGTTGGCCCCGCCTTCTGGCAGCGCAGCTGCAGTCAGGAAGTGCATCAGATGAATATACGGCTGTCCGTTCAGAATATACAGACGTTCGATCCGCTGGCAGTAGGGTCCATACCGGTTGTATTCCTCCGTCCCGGCTTCGTTCACAATGAACTCGGAGGACAGCAGTCTTTTTTCAAGCCTATGGCCCTCCTCTACCAGCAGCTCCGTAAATCTCTTGCCCTTGGAAAGCTTTTGATAAGAGGTATTGCGGGTAACTATCGTGCCGATGCCGCTTCGTTTCTGCACATAACCTTCCTGCGCCAGCGCCTGGACAGCGCCGCGGACGGTCATTTTGCTGACCCCGAATTCCTTTTCGAGCAGCGGCTCGGAAGGAATGATACTGCCCAGCGGATAGATGCCGTGCAGAATCCGGTCTTTGAGGATTTTTTGGATCTGCTGATATAAAGGACCTTGCTTGCGTTTCAGGGACACGGGCCGTTCACTACCTTTCAACATCCAGGGTATGTTCCGACAGCGCCCGGAGCACCTCACCCTCTGTAAAAAGTGCAGTATCTCCTACAATGGTATGAGCCAGCATTGCCGCCGCCGCGGCCATATTGACCGTTTGCTGCGGCGGATACTTCTGCAATTCCCCATGGATGACGGCACTGGCAAAAGCATCTCCGGCGCCGATCCGGTCGAGCACGGGAAAGGCCAGCTTCCGGGAAAACTCGAACCTGCCCTGATGATAAATATATCCGGTTAAAGAATGCGTATTGTTATCGTTAATCTCGCGGTGGGTTCCCGCTGCTGTTCCGATGCCGAAGCGCTCCGCCACTTCGGGAATGGCATGCTTCAACTGTGTTATTCTATCATATTCTCCCGTTCCGATGCCAAGAATAAACTGCGCATCCTGCTCATTCATCATCACGGTATCCGCCAGCTGCAGCAGCTCTTCATAATGCGGGCGGGCAAGAGCATAGCCGTCCGCACCCCAAAGCGACGGGCGGTAGTTGCAGTCAAAGACGACCTTTCCCCCAGCGCTTTTCACCTCTCCAGCGAGCCGCTTCATCTGCTTGCGCACATCCTCATTCATAGCCAGCGTGATGCCGCACAAATGAAGGACATCTATACGGGAAGCCAGAGCAGCCATATCATAATTGCTCACCGCTGCGGTGTTGAAGCTGCTCCCCAGCCGGTCTGTATAGGTGACCCTGCCGGGGCGGACGCCGAAGCCATTTTCGAGAAAATACATCCCCAGATGTTTGCCGCCCCGGCTGACCAGAGATGTATCGATCCCCAGCTTGCGCAGATAAGCGACAGCCGCATCGCCTAGCGGAGTCTCCGGCAAGGTCGTAATAATTGCTCCGTTATGACCGTATCTGGCGAGCGCTGCCGTAACATTAACCCCGGTCCCGGAAAAAGAGTACTCCAGCCTGCTGCTCTGAACCAGCGTTTCATAGCCCGGCACCTGCAGCCGCATCATCACTTCGCCAAAAGCAGCAATCCTAGGCATATTGGTCCACCAGCGATTTCATGATACCAAGCAATTTGCGGACATCCTGCACGTTCGTATTACCTGTGCCGGCATCAATAATGGAGGAATAGACATGCGGAATGACCTGCGGCACCCCTGCCTGAAGGGCAATTTCCAGAATCGGCCCGAAATTATCCAGATCAATGCCGCCTGTAGGCTCCAGGGCAAATCCGGCTTCTCCGCAGGCCTTGGCGACGGCACGGTATTCCTCCTCCAGCTTCAGACCCTGCATAGGAAAATACTTGAGCGCATTGCCGCCCATATCCCGCACGAGGGCAATGGCGGCCTCCACGGGAACAATCGCCTGCGGTGTTATCCCCGAACTGACAGGACCGGTTGATATGTTCACATAACCCGCCTGCCCGCAGGGAGAAACGAGGCTGTTAATCCAGCTGTCCCGGGCCCCAAGATTGGCGCGGGTTGCCCCTACCGCCGGAAACACCTGATTGATATGGCTTCCCGGGTAGCTCTTCGCAATCTCCGCCACAACCGCCGCCTGGCGGTTGTCGCCGGCCCCCAGTCCGATGGATACGGCATCCTGAATGGCCTGGCCGTATTCTGTCATGGCTGCTGCGGCTTCCTCCGCTGTCGCGTAATTTTTGGAGAGCACGCCTACCAGAACATGCCCTTCCGCAGCCGCATAGACCTCCCTGGCATTCTCAATACTGCCTGCCAGCACGTTAAGTGCGGCTCTGTTTCTGTACCAACGCTGCTGAATTTGACTCATTCTATTTGCCCTCCACAATTTCATGTATTCTGCTTACGATCACCTGAAGATCATCCCCTTGCAAAGACCGGGGATCGATATCGAAATATCCCTGCTTCACCCCATAGTCCCGGGTATACACCGCGATCTCACCCTCGCGCAGCTGGTCATTGACGGTCTTTGCATCCACTCCAGCTGCGGAGGCATCGATCTGGATGCGTCCCCGGAATATGGCTCTGCCCGCTTCATCCTGCACGATGCGGACCGAAACTCCGTGAAGTGCGGCCAGCGGCTGGAGCGCCTCAAGCGCTTTTTTCTCCACTTCACTGTTGTCAGCCTTATCCTGGTATTCCTCCAGCGCCTGGAGCAGCCCGAAGGTGGTCTCTTTGCCGACTTTCATGCTGCGGCCGATTCCGTGCAGCTGTACCTTTACCCATTCGACATATTTCTTTTTGCCGGCGACGATTCCCGAGGTTGGGCCTTCAATGGCTTTGGAGCCGCTGTAGATGGCAAGATCGGAATATTGGACGTATTTGCGCAGATCCTCTTCCGCAGCCGCATCGACAATCAGCGGAACTCCACTGCGCTCGGCAACCTCCCAGGCTTCTTCCACGGAAATCATGTTTTTTTGGACGGCATGATGGGATTTGATATAGAGGATGGCTGCAGTCCGGTCACAGATGGCTTGTTCAATATGCTCCTTGCGGCCTTCGTTGGCATATCCCGCTTCCACCACCCGGCCGCCGCCCAGGAAAACCATCGTTTCCACCGGAGCGCCGTACTGCACATTGTGGCCCTTCAGCAGAATGATTTCATTCTTCAGCACCGGCTCCTGATGCAGGCGGAGGCTGAGCCGCGGATCACCGCCGGTTACGACCGCCGCCACCGACAGCGCAATGCCGCTGGATGCCGAATTCACGACAACCGCCGCCTCCGACCCGAGCAGCCGGGCAATGTAATCCCCCGATTTATCCACGAGATCCGCGATCTCCACATACTGCTGTCCGCCTCGCTTCATCGCTTCCATGACAGTATCCGTTGGAGCAGAGACTCCAAGGATGCTCATTCTTCCGCTGGCGTTAATTACGCGTTTCAGTCCATATCTAGCATGTAATGAGTGACCCATTTGCAAAGACTCCTTTAGCCTCAATATAGTGGTCCGCAACCCGGACATCGCCTTCCGAATCCGTCAGTTCCTTCCGGCCTTCTTCCAGGGCAAACAATGTCAGATTCGCCTGCTGCCCTACACTGATGTCTGCAAGCCCGGGCCTCTTAAGCCACAATGCCGCATTCCGGGTGACCGCATAGATTACCTCCTCCAGGCTGTAGCCCAGATAGAGAAATTTCGACAGCACATGTGACATGCTGTACACCGGCCCGTTCAGCCGGTTCCCCCGGTAGATATCGGTGCTGATCGTATTCAGCGCAATGCCTGCCTTTTTGGCCTGCTCCGCAATCCGGAAGGAAAAACTCGCGGTGCCATGACCCACATCCAGATGAACTCCCTTGGCGGCTGCATCCAGCAGCCCTTGCAGCGGCGTACCATCCGCATGAAACAAATTATTGGACTTGCCGTTAAGATAATGGGTAATGACATCCCCCGGCTCCAGCAGCTCCAGCACCTCGGAGATATCCGGCGGAGCGGAGCCGATATGCACCATCAGCGGAAGCTTCGTCTCACCCGACAGCGCCCGGGCCCGCTTGAGCGGCTGAATGCCGTTTTCTTTGACAACACTTTGGCTTATGCGCGCCTTCAGCCCCACAATGAAATCAGGATAAGCCGCTGCCGCCTGCACAGCCTTGTCCCGGTCAATCCATTTCAGCTGCGAGAGCTCATCCGTACGCTCCAGACCAATGCGGGAGATATTCAGAAAAGCCAACACATTGGTAGCAGTGAGCAGGCTTTCAGCATAAAAAGCCCCGATTCGGTCCGAACCGCAGCTCCCGGCATCGACGAGGGTTGTTACTCCCTGTTTTACACCAATTTCATCAATGTCATCGCCATAAGGATGCAGCTCCGGCACGGCATGCACATGCAAATCAATCCATCCGCTGGATACGTATAGCCCGGAGCCGTCCAGCACTGTCTTTCCTTCAGCTTGGCCTGCCGGTGTAATCGCGCTGATAATTCCGTCCCGAATGGCGATGTCAACCGTCCGCCCGTCAACCAGCTGCAAATTGCGCAGCACATTCTCTGTGCCCACTTGTTCCCATCTCCTTCTTCATCCCCGGATTAAGAAAATTCAAACCTGAGATTGCTTCAACTTAAAGATTATAATGTTATAATGTTTAAGTTTATATTAGCACAAATATGAACCAGCTGAGAACAGTGATTTAGAAATCCGCACATTTTAACACTGGAGAGACTGCTATATTTAAAGTAAAAGCGGCTGCCCCATCCTTGATACAAGGAGGCCGCAGCCGCTTTTTTATGGAAAGTATGGTGTTAGTAGCTGCTCTGGCTTTGCTCGCCTTTGGCGATAGCCACCCCGCCGCTGGTGCCGATGCGGGTTGCCCCTGCGCCAACCATGATCAGCGCATCCTCTGCGCTGCGCACGCCGCCGGAAGCTTTGACGCCGATGTCAGGGCCAACCGCGGCACGCATGAGCGCGATGTCTTCCTTCGTTGCGCCGCCGGTGGAGAAGCCGGTCGACGTTTTTACGAAGTCGGCTCCGGCTTCTACAGCAAGCTTGCAGGCACGGACTTTTTCTTCATCCGTAAGCAGGCAGGTTTCAATAATCACTTTGGTCAGCGCTTTGCCGCGGGCCGCATTGACAACTGCAGCGATATCCCGCTTCACCAGCTCATTGTCACCGTCCTTCAGTGCGCCGATATTGATAACCATGTCCACTTCCCCCGCACCGTTCGAAATCGCGTTCGTGGTCTCAAATGCCTTAGTTTCCGGTGTCGAAGCACCCAGCGGGAACCCGATAACGGTGCAGACCTTCACTTCAGGCGTGTCCTTCAAAACTCCGTAGGCTGTAGCAACCCAGGCCGGATTCACGCAGACCGAAGCAAATTTATAGGTCTTGGCCTCTTCCGCCAGCTTGATGATATCTTCTTTACGGGCATCCGCCTTCAGCAGGGTGTGGTCAATGATCCCGGATAGTGTGTGTGTACTCATTGTGAATTCCTCCATAATAATCGGTAGTAGACTTCGCATTCTTTGTAATCATACCAATAGTACAACCCTTTGGAAAGCTGTACGGCACCCTCCCGCTGCTCTCCGGTTTGTTGATTTGTAGGGGGAATAAGTTCCCTTTTCCCAACTTGCAGTTGTTCACCTAAGAAATCATGATTTCCAAATCATAAAAAAGACCGCCCCAGCAGCCATTTTTCCGGCATTTGGGACAGCCCCTTTTCCTCACAATAACTAATTTAATGGCCGCCGGACGGCGACAGCCCGATCCGCTTCATGAGCTGCGCGCTTTCTTCGTTCAGTCCGGTAAGGGTTACTTTTTTGCCTAACGCATCATACTTGGACATAATCTTAGCAATTGCGCCTACCGCCGACTGATCCCATATATGCGAATGGGTGAAATCGATGATAATCTGGTCCGGGTCGCTATCCACCATAAATTGATGGATGAACTGGCTTGTCGTGCCGAAGAACAGCTGGCCATGCACCATATACTGGGTGGAAACCGCCGCCGTATGAACGGTCATGCGGATGGAGGCGATTTTCCAGGCAAAGGCAAGAGCACTGAGCAGGACACCAAACAGCACGCCTATCGAAAGATTGTCGGTAGCAACCACTGTAACGACGGTGACCAGCATCACCAGAGCATCGCTTAAAGGAACCTTCGGCAATGAAGTGAGCGACTTCCATTCAAAGGTGCTGATCGAAACCATGAACATCACTCCGACCAAGGCTCCCATCGGGATCTGCTTCACCACATCGCCCAGGACCAGAATCAGAAACAGCAGGAATATCCCCGATACAAAAGTGGACAACCGGGTTCGTCCGCCCGATTTCATATTGACCATGGATTGGCCGATCATTGCACAGCCCGCCATACCTCCGAAGAAGCCGGTGACAATGTTCGCCAGCCCCTGTCCCTTTGCTTCACGGTTTTTGTCGCTTCCGGTGCCCGTAATGTCATCAATGAGGGTCGCGGTCATCAGCGATTCCAGCAGTCCGACAACGGCAAGCGACAGGGAGTAGGGCAAAATAACCAGCAGCGTATCCAGGGTAAACGGCAGCTGCGGGAGATGGAATACCGGCAGTGCCGAGGAGATGTCTCCCATATCGCCAACGGTCCTCACATCCAGTTGAAGCACGATGCTGAGCACGGACACTGCTATAATCGCCACAAGCGCCGAAGGCACCGCCTTGGTGAACCGCGGAACGGTATAGATAATGAGCAGCGTAAGCGCCACTAGCGCATACATCACCCAGCCTTGTCCGCTGAAATGAGTCAGCTGCGCCATAAAGATCAGAATCGCCAGCGCATTGACAAACCCGGTCATGACCGGCTGCGGCAAAAAGGTGATAAATCTCCCCAGCTTCAGCATCCCCATTACAATTTGCAGGATTCCCGCCAGTACCGTGGCTGCGAATAAATACTCTATGCCGTGATTCAGCACCAGGCTGCCGACCAAAAGAGCCATAGCCCCGGTGGCCGCCGAAATCATGCCGGGCCTTCCTCCGGCAAATGCCGTAACAATTGCAATGCAGAATGAGGCATATAAACCCACCATCGGGCTGACTCCGGCAAGAATGGAAAAGGCTATCGCCTCCGGGATCAGGGCAATGGCCACGGTCATCCCCGATAGAACATCGCTTCGTGTGTTGGAAAACCACACGTGCTTCAAACTAAGCTGCTTCAAAACCTTATTCCTCCTGTGTCTGGGTATGGTATTCGGGACTTTCTACAAAAGTCCGGGCCCGGTGCAACGCCAATGTTACTCATTGTACTTGACCGGCCATACCCTCCACAAAAGTTCAATCTGGTGTTGTAAGCGTTATTTATGACGATATTCTCGCTTTTTCTGTCCTATCCGTCCAAATTCTATATATTGAAATTTTCTGGGTTCAGCGGATTCAGCGGTATAGTCCCGAAGCCTTGACTTCATTGAAGAAGGTATTGAATTCATCAATATTCAACTGCTGCGCAGCATCAGACAGCGCGGTGGCCGGATCGGGATGCACCTCCACCATGATGCCGTCAGCGCCAGCAGCGAGCGCAGCCTTGGCGCATGGAATCAGAATGTCCTTACGTCCGGTAGAGTGAGTCACATCGACCAGCACCGGCAAATGGCATTCCTGCTTGAGAATAGGCACAGCGGAAATATCAAGAGTATTGCGGGTCGATTTCTCATAGGTGCGGATGCCGCGTTCAATCAGCATAATCTCCATATTGCCCCGTGACATAATATATTCAGCCGCATGAACGAACTCATCCAGCGTCGCGGACAATCCCCGCTTCAGCAGTACCGGTTTGTTCACTTCCCCCACGGCCTTGAGCAGTTCGAAGTTATGCATATTCCGCGCGCCAACCTGGATCACATCCACGTAATCAAGCGCCTCTTCAATATGCCGGGGGTCAACAATTTCACTAATGGTCAGAAGACCGTATTCTGTGGCCGCTTCCCGAAGAATTCTCAGGCCGTCCATTCCCAGCCCCTGGAAGTCATAAGGAGAGGTGCGGGGTTTGAAGGCTCCGCCGCGCATAACCTTTACCCCGGCCTTCTGCAACGCTGCGGCAACGGTACGGGTCTGCAATTCACTCTCTACCGAGCAGGGTCCGGCAACCATCAGCGAAGATAGTCCACCAACGGTTACACCCCCCGGCAGAACGATTACTGTATCTTCGGCGTGGTTTTTCCGGGCCACCAGCAGGGACTTCTTATGATCCGTACTTTGCAGATCAAGCGATGCGGAGAAAATCTGCTTGAAAAGGGTGCGGATGGTCCCGCTTGTGAAAGGCCCCTTATTGCTTGCCACCAGCTTCTCCAGCATCTGTTTTTCCCGTTCGGGATCGAATTTCGGCACACCCTGCTTTTCTTTTACAACTCCAATTTCCTGTACGACCTGGGCCCGCTCGGAGATTAGCTCCAGCAGTTGTCCATTGATTTCATCCAGGCGGGCTCTCAGCCCTTCCAATTCCGCGTTGCTCATTACCTTCCACTCCTTTTTATAAAATGTATTTGATACATGAACGCAAAAAGGCCCCCCGTCGCAAGGGACGAGGAGCCGTGGTACCACCCTAATTTAGAAATCAATCACTTCTGAGGGTTAGGCAAATCAAACCCTTCAGGCAGGAATCAACTCTGTCTTACACCCGTTAACGCGGAGCGCGGGCCTCCCTACGCATACCTGCTGCAGCAGTGTACTTCAGGGGCCGACTCGGAAGTGAACTTCAGCGCAAACCGTCTCTTGAGGGTGCTCTCAGTCTCCGGCACACCTTCCCTGTTAAGATCCGTTCCCCGCGCTTACTCTCTCCGTCATCGTCATTTCATTATGGCTGGCACCTCAAATGCACCAGTTTCTGCTATCTTAATCAAAATAGGAACCACATGCAAGATATTTATTCACCGCACCCCAGCTTTAACACAGTGAATTACCGAAGCATCCGGTGAATTCCCTTTTACCAGGCACAACATAACCTGCCTCAGAAAAATTTACCGACGATATTCGTAATCGCTTCGCTTCTAAGCGGCTTGCTGATATACTCATCCATACCGGCGGCCAGGCACAGCTCACGGTCCCCTTTGAGGGCATTGGCCGTCACGGCAATAATGACCGGCTGCTTGTCCGGCGGCAGTGTTTCTTTGATCGCCTGCGTAGCTTCCAGACCGTTCATGCGCGGCATCTGCACATCCATAAAAATAAGATCATAGCTCCGGTCGCGGGCCATCTCCATCACCTGCAGCCCGTCTCCCGCAACATCGACGGAATAACCGCGTTTCTCCAGAATTTTACGCAGCACAATCTGATTGATTTCATTATCCTCCGCGACCAGAATCCGCAGGGACCGTTCCCCTGCGGGTGCTTCGTCCCCCGCCTTGCCGCTTGCGGCATCCGGTAAGCCGCCGCTTTCCTCCCGGAGCTTCACTGTGAACACAAAAGACGCCCCTGTTTCTACCGTAGTATCCAGAGCGATTGTTCCCCCCATCATCTCCACAAGCTGCTTGGTGATCGCCAGTCCCAGACCCGTCCCTTCATGCCGCCGGTTCATGAAATGATCCAACTGGTAGAAGGGCTCAAACAGCCGGCCGCGGGAGCTCTCGGGAATGCCGATACCTGTATCCGCCACGGTGAATTCCAGCGTGACTCTTCCCTCAGCTCTTCTCAGTGCCCGCAACGTCACTTTGATCCCGCCAGTGTAGGTAAACTTCACGGCATTTCCCACCAGATTGAGCAGGATCTGCTTCAGTCTTTCACTATCGCCGATCAGCTGCTCCGGCACATCCGGACCGATGCTGACCTCAATCTTCAAGCCCTTCTTATCAGCTTTGTGCTGCATCAGCTCAAGCACTGAATCCACACAGGGCATAAGCATAAACGGCTCCTCATGAAGAATGGTTTTCCCGGCCTCGATTTTGGAAAAGTCCAGCACATCGTTGATGATCGCAAGCAGGGTGTCCCCGCTTTGACGGATGATATCCAGATATTCTCTTTGCAGCGAACCCGGCTCACTCATTTCCAGCAGCAGGTCGGTCATTCCGATCACACCGTTCATGGGCGTGCGGATCTCATGGCTCATCATGGCCAGAAATTCGCTTTTGGCCCGGTTGGTTTTTTCCGCAGCCTCTTTGGCAATCAGCAGCTTCTTCTGGTCGGTAATATCCTTAGCGATGATATAGAAGCCCACCGTCTCCTGGTTGATAATGATTGGTGCAATCGTCGTCAGCACCTCAACAGAGTACCCTTCCCGATGCCAAATGTGGTCGATATTCACTTCTGCTGTGCTGCTTTCTTTGGAATAGGTGATGACTTCCCCAAGATGCTCTGCCCCGATGATCCGGCCCACATTCATTCCGGCCAACTCCGGGATGCTGTAGCCTGTAAGCTGGCAGGCTTTTTCATTCCCGTTGATGATCCTTCCCTCGAGATCAAGGGAAATAATCGCGTCATGGTTATACTTCTTCAGGGAAGTATACCGTTCTACAGACTCCTGCAGCTTCTGTTCCACAATCTTGCGTTCTGTGACATCACGGCCTACGGCGAGCACACTGTACTGCGTGCCTTCTTCAATCAGCCGAAGCGTGAATTCAATCCACAGATAACGGCCGTCGGTATGCAGAACCCGCATCTGGGCTCTATAAAAGTCTTGAGCTTCGGGGAAATGAAGCGCCGCTAAATCATCGGGATGGATCAGCCTGCGGATGTCCCGGCCCACCAGCTGCTCCGATTCATAGCCCAGCACCTCGCTTACCGAAGGCGAGCAATATCTGCAGATATTGTCCGAAGTCGCATAATAGACCACATCCGAGATGTTGGCCACAATCTGCCGGTACAGCTTGTCCACAGGCGAAAGCGGCTCATCCGCCGGTTCTCCGGCAGCAAGCTCAGCGATATGGATTAAATAATACAGCTTTTCTCCAGTCGAAGGTTCGCTGATAAGCGTCATATGCAGCTGCACCGGCACCCGCGTCCCGGAGGCGGAGGACAAATGGATTGCATACTGGGCAAAAGGAGTTTCTCCAGCATCCAGAGCCCGCACCATCGCTGTATATAATTCCAATGAATCCTCGCATACAAGCTCTCTGAGATGTTGCGACAGGAGCTGCTCCTCCGTAAATCCCAGCAGCGAAGTTACAGCCGGATTCACACTGGTCCATTGCCCGTTAACGGAAAGGAACGCTACTCCAACCACTCCCGTTTTACACGCATGCTCAAAGTGGGAATATCCTTGTGCTTGCTGTCTTAACATGTAGTCACCGCCCGTTTGTGGAGTATCAAACGCAAGAATTTTATATAAAATCTTCAATATAAATATCTTGTATTATTAGGCGAAAGTCAAATGGTAATCTAAGCTTGGTTTCAGTTGAACCAAACCGTTTTTCAGGCGGAGTTCTCCCCAGATCCACACCTATCGCTGCTTCATTCCCTCTCCCATGAAATGTCTACAGCATCACGCAATTCCGGCTAAAAGCTTCTCCACAGCCTCTGTCAGGGCCTTCACTTGAAAGGGTTTGGTAATATATCCGGAAAAACCTGATTTTTGGGCCCGTTCGATGTCCGAGCGTTGGGCAAAGGCACTGATCGCCAGCACGGGTATCGGACGGGTTAATTCGTCATTCTTGAGCTGGTCCATAGCTTCATATCCATTCAGGTCGGGCAGACCAATATCCAGAATAATCAGATCCGGCAGCATCTGCCGGGCGATCTGCAGACCAAGCGCTGCCGTCTCCGCTTTCAGCAATCGTACAGAAGGCAGGTTTTTTTTGAAGATATGATGCATCAAGGCCATGTTGAGTTGATTATCTTCTACGTATAGCACTGTCTGCTTGTATTCTATCACCAGCTTGTCCCCCTAAATGTCCAGCGTAAACCCTCTGATGAGACAGCCGCAAAAAAAAAATAAAAAGCCGAAGAAAGGGACCATTCCCCCTTCTCCGGCTCATGTTCGGCTCATTTGCATGTCCGACTCATTTCCGCCTCATATATGGTGATTACAGAAAAGTATAGGCTATTACGCTGGTATCTTTGTCGAAATCCCAATCCACGTAGATGTCAGCAAGCTCCTTGCCAAGCATCGGTGCAATCGTGGTGGTATCCTCCAAGTATCGTTTTTCCATCTTGCGTTTGGTTGTTTTGAGCGTGTTCTCATAACCGAGGCCGATCAGTTCCTTCTCCAGAGGAATCAGAATGCCTTCACGCTTAATTATCAGGGTGCGGGGACCCAGCCACCAGGAATCGGTATGTACCGGCTCCTTCTGCACCTTTCTGCTTACTTCGTTAATTTGGGCATGAACCTCATCCCGTCCAGCATAATCGTCAATGGCTACATCATCATTTTTGATAAGCGCAACGATTATTCCTGAAGCGTTATGTATCCCCCAATCATAAAAAAGCTCGCCGACCTCAATAGCCATCGTGTCCTTCAGGTAAGCTGAAAGCTCGGGAAGCAGGGATTTCATCAATAGCTCCCTTGTATACCGAAAAGCCTGTTCCTCTTCCTTGTTAAGCAAAAACCGCTCTACAGGGCCGATAAAATTCCGTATATGCAGTGCTATGCACTGCTTCCCGATGGAAGCATGTATAGACTCGGGTCCCTTCCCGAATCGCTCCCGAAGCAGTCTTCCTGCATAACTGGATAGTTGGCTAGTAAGTTCCGTAGTGCTCATTCAATTTCCTCCAGCAATTATATTCTTTTGTCTGAGTTTGTTAGTGTGGGGAGAACTTTCCTGCTGAAAGAAACGGTTAGTTCTCTTAAGTATAATATTATCCAACAACTTCGTATACAGTAAAATTAGTCTAGATTATTGACTATTTAAATTTAGTTGCGTACAATTAAATTACTATAAATTAATATGTTGTATGATATGGAGGTTGAAACAGCAATGAGTGTCTATCAATATAGTGCACGCAGCATACGGGGCAAGGAAACCAGCCTGGAGCAATACAAGGATAAGGTTCTGCTCATTGTCAACACTGCCAGCAAATGCGGCTTCACCCCGCAATATGCAGATCTGCAAAAGCTGTACGAGAAGTATCAAGACCAGGGACTGCAGATTCTGGGTTTTCCCAGCAACCAGTTCGGGGAACAGGAGCCGGGCACTAATGAAGAAGTTAATATATTTTGTCAGATCAACTACGGGGTCAGCTTCCCAATCTTCGAGAAATTGGATGTCAAAGGGGAGCATCAACACCCTCTATTCACCTATCTCACAGACCAGGCAAGGTTCGAAGGGTTCGATACCACGGATTCAAACGGCAAACTGCTGCACACTATGCTCCAGGAGCGTGATCCTGCGGCGCTTGATAATGACGAAATCAAATGGAACTTCACCAAATTTCTCATTGACCGTCAAGGGAATGTCGTGAAACGCTACGAATCCCCAGTTGACCCGATGGATCTTGAACCGGCCATTCAGCGGCTGCTGTAATCATTTTTCTTCCATCGGGTTTCTTTTCATATAGCTTCCCCTTTCTAGCCGAAAGCATTCCCTTCTAGAACGACCATCAGACCGCCCGGAAAAACCGGGCGGTCTGATGGTCGCCAATATTATCGGCGTTCTGTTCAGAACCTTCATCGGGACATCGTTCGGGCAGTTACACTGCCGGGCATTCAATCCGGCTCATAACCTCATCCAGCCATGTAAAAACCCGCTGGTTAAAAAGCTGCAGTGCTCCGAAATGACAATGTTCTTCTCCCCCTTCTTCTGCGGTAAACCGCATGTAAGTTTTCTCGCAGGTCAAGGCTTCGTAAAGCTTTTGCGGCTGACCCTGGAAAAAATGATCATTCTCCGCTTCGCACACCAGCATCGGACATTGAATGTTCTGTGCCACACCCGCCAACGTAAAAGGCTCCGTCTTATCAGCCAGCTCTGAAAATGTTGATGCTTTAAATGTAAATAGACCGTTCTCGATGGCCCATCGCATATTGGTATTTTTCTTCATTAAATCCTCTATGAGTCGGTTCAGGCTGTCAGGATGTTCCGCCTGCTCCTTGTCCACTAATCCTTTCAGGGCGCCGACCTGAAAGTCTAGCAATCCATCATTTGCAATGCACGCCGCCAAACGGTGCTCAAAAGCCGCTGCCCGGGGCGCCAGATACCCCCCCATGCTAATCCCCATCAATGCGATTTTTGCAGGATCGACTTCAGGCCGGGACTGCAAATAATCAATGACAGGGGAAAGTACATGTTCCCAATCATGGCGAAATGGAATGGCTTGCTCCCGGATAACTGCGCCTTGGCCTGGTCCCTCAAAGGTAAGGCAGTTGTAGCCCCGCTGCAGCGCCGCCAACGCCCCCCCGAAATAAAGCTCTTCCCCCGTAGAATCGTAACCGCCATGGATAATTAATACAGGTTTAGGCTCTTGGTTCAAATGATAGAAATAACCGGGCAAAGTGATTCCCTCATAGGGAATCTCCACCTGCTCAACTGAAAAATCCATCAATGCAGTAGCCTCCCGGAAAGCCTTTCTGCTCTTCCCCCATGTATCCAAAAGACGGGGATCATCAGGATTGCCATGCAGGAAAAAATTCGGCAGTACGGTAATAATTAGAAGCCCGCAGCAGCCCTTCTCTTGCACTTACCCGCTCTCCCCGCTTCATGCTCTCCGCAGCCAGTGCCTGAATACGGTTCGCTGTGGTATGCCATTCTGTATGCCAGCTTTCAAAATCGCCTTCTGTAATTCGATAAGCGGTAGCCAGACACTCGCCGACATCAGCTCCGCCGAACGCAGCGTAGCTCATAGTGCGTAAGAGTTCAAAAGAAAATGTAGAGTCCTGAAAAATAAGTTTCATCAAAAAAAGCCTCCTAAGTATGATATTTTCCATAGGTCAAAATTAACCTAAGGAAAATATAACCTATAGCACTGTCGATGTAAAGTTAAAATTAACCTATATTTTTGCTGGACTGAAACCTGTTTTCGATTAAAATAGAACATAAGTATGTTAAGAGGAGTTGTTTTTATTGAGCCTTATTCGTTACGCTTTGCTCTCTCTGCTGGCCCGGGAGCCTTTGAGCGGTTATGATATCAAGCAGCAAATGAACGATCGTTTTGCCCCCTTCTGGAAAGCGGGAAGCAACCAGGTATATCCTGAGTTATCAAAAATGGAGTCGGAAGAGCTGGTAACACTGATAAGTGTTGAGCAGCACAGCTACCGCCCCGCCCGAAAGGTATATGAAATTACGGAAACAGGAAAAACAACCTTAGCCGAATGGACCATCGAGCCTAAGGAAGTGGAAAAAGTAAGGGATGATTTTCTGATAAAGGCTTATAATTCCTGGATGATCCCACCCGCAGAGATGATTGAACGGCTAAAGGACATTAAAGTCCAGCATGAGGAACGGCTGGCTATCTATGAACGAAAAATGGTTGAACTTTCCGAACAGTTCAAGTTATTTGATACCAGCGACCCCAATTTCTCAAGTATTTCCGTCATTCAATTTGGGGCTCAGTATGAAAGGCTGTACCTGGCCTGGTGCGAGGATCTCATTGAAAAATTAAGCCTCTCATTGCAGCAGCAAAAATAAATTCCCAAGGGACAGCATTCGTTAAATTCCTTCCCATTACAAAAAATAAGTACCCTTTCTGAAGGGTACTTAGCAGTTACAAAAATTTATAAATTTCTCACTAAGCTTCTTCATCTCTGGACCTGACAAGACCTTTATTGCAGCTGCCAGTCGCTGATCTTGAAATCTTTTTTGGCCAGCTTCTCCTCCACCAGGAAGTTCTTCGTGCCTTCAAGCAGCTTTGTTCCCCCCTCAGTGAACGGCGTATCCTTGATGTCGCTGATCGGACTCACCTGCTTCACCAGTTCAGGTGTGGTATCGCCGATCTCGGCCAGGAACTGATAATACTCATCTTCATGCTGCTTCAGATCAGCCAGCGCCTTCTCACGGGCCGCATTCCACACCTTCGGGAAATCCGGGAATTTCTTCAGATATTCCTCCGATACCACAGTCGCACTGGAGCCCAGCAGATCCGGATGGCTTGAGGCATCATCCAGACGGGTGTAGCCCTGGTCAATCAGCTTCAGCGCAGGTACCCCTGTATTGGTCGTAGCATCCACATCCCCGCGGGCCAATGCGGCAGTGGCATCAGGAGTAAGCATATGGACCAGCTTATAACCGGTTACTCCCTCCTGCTGCAGCAGGCCGACTATATAGCGGTGCATAAAGGAGCCCTTTTGGATAGCGATGGTCTTGCCCTGCAGGTCCTTCACTGTCTTGGGGCCATCCTTCTTACCGATCAAATAGCCTACGGTGTGGGCTGAGGTTTGAGCGATTAATCTTGTCTTGGCCCCGGAAGCATAAGCGATAATTGCCGGGGTATCACCAAGACTGCCGAAGTCCAGGCGGCCGCTGATCAGTGACTCCGTCTGGTCTGGACCATTCGGGAAACCGGTGAGCTTCACTTCGGTAATGCCATGCTTCTTAAGCTCTTCCTGAATAATACCTTTGTAGAGGCCCCAGCCCTCCGCGCCGCCCGGCAGGTTCAGCTTATTGGAGCCGATAAAACCAAAATTCAGCACCGCCGGGACATTGCCGGCTGCATCTGCACCCGCTGCCTCGGCAGTATTCCCTGCTGCTGCCTTGGAATTTCCTGCCGGGTTGGCATTATTCCCGCAGGCCTGCAGCACCAGCATGACCATAACCACACCCGCGATAAGCGCGAGGCGGCCCCCCTTAGCCCATCCGCTCTGAGTCTCTCTGTACGTCTGTTTCATAGATGTGATCTCCCCTCAATCTTTTGCTGAATAATAGATTATGCCTCAGAATCCGGCTCTGGCGGCCAGCTTATACATGAAATCATGACTGGCTACAGGCTGTCTGCCCTTGCCCCAGCCTACCTTTTCACGGTATCCGCCAAGCAGCCCCTGCTGCTCCAGCTCCTCTTCGGTCACTCCCGTAACCGCTTCGGAATCCGGAGCGACATACAGGGCGTCTACAGGGCAGTACAGCTCGCACATGAAGCAGGTCTGGCAATCGCTCTGCCGGGCGATAACGGGAACTCCGCCTTCCACCCGGTCGAACACATTCGTCGGGCAGACAGACACACATTGGTTGCATTCTACACACCTGGCAGCGCTGATGACTTCAATCACAACAGTACACTCTCCTTCGCTACTTCCTCTGTTCTCACCCAGACCTGATCCAGTCCGCCGCTAATCAGGCGGTGATGCTGGCCGTTGTCGATTGCTTGGTAGTCCTCCCTCTTGTGCATGCCGCGGGTCTCCGTTCTCGCCAGCGCGGAGCTGTACATCCAGCGGGCGGTCGCCGTCATGGCCTCCGCTTCACGGGCCCGTACACCTTCGGGCGTGCGCTGGATTTCCCTGCTGCGCTGCTCTTTCCAGAGCCCGTCCAGCCGCTCCAGTGAAGCGTTCAGCCCCTGCTCCGTGCGGAACAGGTTGATGTCGTAGGGCTTCACCTCCGCCTGCACCGCTGCGGTATATTCCGCTGCCCGTGCAGCCGCACCCGGCTGCACCTGCCGGTGAACCAGCGGCGAAGAAGACAGCCCGGCAGGCGTGCGGTCCGCCGCATGTCTGCCCAGGCTCGCCGCATACGCCGCCGCTCCTTCTCCGGCGAAGGAACCGGAAGACATGGCCCAGGCGGCATTGTGGCTGCCGCCGCCGGTAAAGCCGCCGCAGATCAGCTCGCGGGTCGCAGCATCTCCTGCGGCATACAAGCCCGGCACGCCCGTGCCGCAGGCTTCATCCGTGATGCGGATGCCGCCGGTGCCCCGTACCGTGCCTTCCAGCCGCAGCGTCACCGGAAAGGCATCCTTGAAGGGATTGATGCCCCGGCGGTCGAACGGCAGGAAGAAATTCGTCTGCGCCACCCGCAGCAGCGGCTGCAGCTCCTCCGAAGCTCCGTCCAGCTTCGCGTAGACCTGCCGTCCGGCCAGCAGGTTTCGGGCAATGACGGAGCGCCCCTTCTTGGAACCGGCTCCCTCTACTACACTGCCGTCCTCATAATAGAAGCTGGCGTAGCTGTAATACGCCGTCTTCGTGACGGAAGAGAAGGTGGGGCAGATCGCATAGGCATTGGAGAACTCCATGCCCGACAGGCTGGCCCCCGCCTCGGCGGCGAACAGGTACCCGTCGCCGGTCAGAACGTTGCAGCCCAGTGCCTTGCTGAGGAAAGCGCAGCCGCCCGTGGCAATCACCACGGCTCCCGCCTGCACACTCCAGGTCTCTCCGCTCTGGGTCTGCACCCCGGCTGCTCCGGCTACGCCGTGCTCATCAGCCAGCAGCTCCAGCACCGGGCTGTGGTCGAGAATTTTTACGCCCGCCTTCTTCACCAGCTTGCGCATCAGCCGCATATATTCCGGCCCTTGCAGGCCTCTGCGGTACTGGTTGCCCTGCTCATCCAGCGGGAACGGGTAGCCTGACACGCCCAGCCTGTTCATGTTCTCATAGGTGCGGTCCAGCACCCGGTCCATCCAGCGGTGTTCGGCCAGCTGGCCGCCCATCGTATAGCGGCTGGCCTTCGCCTCCTCACGCAGCTTCGCATCCGGCTTCACATACCAGACACCTGTACCCGAAGGTGCCGTTGCGCCGCTGGAGCCGCAGTACCCTTTATCGGCAAGAACGACCCTTGCTCCCTTGGCCGCCGCTGTAAGTGCCGCCCAGGTTCCTGCCGGTCCTCCGCCAATAACCAGCACATCCGCCGTCAGATTGAGCGTTCCCTTAAATACCGCCTGATTCATTGTCATAGCCCCCTTGGTTTCATTAACTTACCCTTGATAGCTGTCACGCCAATGCAGGAATGTGCGTTCAATGGCACGGAAAAGAGTATCGATCAGCTTGCCGACTACCGCGAAAATAAGAATGCCTACAAAGATAACCTCTGTATTGGAATTCTGCTTCGCTTCATTAATCAGGAACCCCACGCCGGACTGTGAGCCAATCAGTTCAGCCACAACCAGTCCAATCCAGGCCACTGCCATTGACAGGCGCAGCCCCAGCAGAATGCCGGGCAGTGCCGCCGGCAGAATCAGCCTCCTAAGCTTCTGCACCGGACTGAAGCCCAGCACTTTAGCTACTTCAAACAGCTTGTTGTCCACACCCCGGATACCCATAAAGGTATTAATGTAGAGCGGGAAGAAGGAACCGCTGATGATAATGACAATCTTTGAGACTTCGCCAAAGCCGAACCACAGGATAATCAGCGGTGCAACCGCCAAATGGGGAACCAGCCGCAGCACCTGAACGCTGGGGTCCAGCAGGTATTCCGCACTGCGGAACAAACCCGTCAGCACACCGAACAGCAAGCCAAGAATGCCGCCGATAAGAAAACCGGTACCGGCTCTGCCCATGCTGACACCCAGATGATGGGCCAGCTCACCACTCACTGTGAGTTCAGCAAAAGCAGAGAGAATCGACAGCGGCGTTGGCAGAAACTCCGGTGAGACCAGTCCGGCACTGCCGGCGAGCTGCCACACGGCAATGACTGCGGCGGGAATGGCTGCGCTGGTTCCCAAGTCGGACAAAAGCCTCTTCCTATCGGACGATGACGTTCTTACGTTCTTATATGCAGTTACGGGAGCTGTTCCGCTATAATCCCGGGCTTCCCTTACCCCCTTGGCTGTCTTGACGATCGCCTCAATTCCTTCACTCATGGTGTATATCTCCTCCTATCCTTGATAGCTGTCCTGCCATCTAAGCAGACGCCGTTCAATCAGACGGACTATCGTATCACTCAGCAAACCGGCAGCCGCAAAAACAATAATACCCACGAATACTACAGGCGTATCGGCAAATTGGCGGGCATCCGACATCATATAGCCGATTCCGGAGGTGGAGGCGATCAGTTCGGCGACTACAAGCCCCAGCCAGGAGAGTCCCAGTGACAGACGCACACCGAGCATAATGTTTGGCACCGCCGCCGGCAGTACCAGACGGATAATTTGCTTAATCCGGCTAAAGCCCAGCACCTTGGAGACCTCAAACAGCTTATTGTCAGTGCCGCGAATGCCCATGAACGTATTGATATAGACCGGAAAAAAAGCACCTTTGGCGATCAGCAGCACCTTCGATTCCTCCCCTATGCCAAACCACAGGATGAACAGCGGCACTACCGCCAGACTGGGAATCATGCGGATCATTTGCAGCGAAGGATCGAGCAGCTTCTCCGATTTGCGGAACAGCCCGACCAGAATCCCCAGCAGAAGTCCCAGCCCCCCGCCAAGGAGGAATCCCGACAATGCACGGACCGCGCTGATCCGCAGATTGCTCCATAGATCGCCGCTGGATGACAGCGTTACGAATGATTCGGCAATCGTATAGGGGGTCGGAAACAGCATGCCGGAGATCATTCCGTAATGCCCCAGTACCTGCCAGAGAATTAGAATGCTTCCGGGCAGCAGCAGGCCAAGTCCGGCAATGGCTGCTTTTCCCGGTCTTCCGGCGGTGCTCACCGCCGCGGCCCTTTGGGTCATGAGTGCTCCCTCCTTCTTCTACATTAATATACATATATTCAGGTAAGTTAAGTCGGATATAATGCAGCAGAAACACGCTGTTTCCACATTCACAAGCAGTACTGACACCCCGCTGACAGGCCAGTTTTTCTAAATCCCCGCACCGTCTGTCAGCTCCAGCTCATCCACCTTTTCAAAAGCATTCAGCACCTTGAGCCGGAGCTCCTGAAAAGAATTCGTGGTTTTTTTACGCGGATACGGCAGGTCCACCGGAATAATCCTGCGAATTTGGCCCGGACGCGGCTCCAGAATGACCACACGGTTGCCCAGGAATACTGCTTCATCAATATCATGGGTCACAAAAATCATCGTGGTCCGGTTCCGCCGCCAGATGTCCAGCAGCACCGTCTGCATATGGGCCCGGGTGAACGCGTCCAGCGCCCCGAAAGGCTCATCCAGCAGCAGAATTTTAGGACTTCGCAGCAGCGCCCGGGCAATCGCCACACGCTGGGCCATCCCGCCGGACAGCTCGCGCGGATAGGCTTGTTCGAAGCCATTCAGCTTGACCAGCTCAATCAGCTCATCGACCTTCCGCCGGATTTCGGGTTTCCCGAGCGGCAGATCGGAGGCGATATTCTTCTCGACAGTGAGCCAAGGGAACAGCCGGTGCTCCTGAAAAATAAACCCTTTATCAATGCCCGGCCCGCCGATCTCCGCCCCCTCCAGTGTAACTCTGCCGGTATAGCCGGTGTCGAGGCCGGCAACGATGCGCAGCAGCGTGCTTTTTCCGCAGCCGCTTGGACCGATGACCGTAATGAACTCGCCCTCCTGCACCTGAAGCTCGACATTCCGCAGCGCCTGCACCTGACCCCCTGCCGTACCAAAGCTCTTATTCAGCTGTGTGATCGACAGCAAAATTTCTCCCATACCCGTTCCTCCTTCAGCTTAAATTCTCTAGGGTTGCAACAAAAAAACAGAGGTCCCGTGCAGTGATTAACACGGATACCTCTGTTGGAACAGTCGGCATATTTTAATTCAAAGTAAATCAATTGGAATTTGTAAATTTAAAATATCATCTATCTATAGCTCTGTCAACAAAAATTCACAATTAGATCAGGTACCGCAGATAGATATAGAGGCTTGAGATTACTATTGACAGCAGCATCAAGGGAAAGCCCACTTTCAAGTATCTCATAAACGTGATGGGATATCCTTCTTTTGCCGCAAGGCCTGCAACTATAAGATTCGCACTCGCGCCGATCAGCGTCCCGTTCCCCCCCAGACATGCTCCAAGTGCGAGGCTCCACCACAAAGGCTCCAGGTTGTGAATGCCCAGATTGCCCATCTCCTGAATCAGAGGAATCATGGTCGCTACAAAAGGAATGTTGTCCAGAAAAGCAGAAGCTATCGCGCTCAGCCATAAAATCAGCATCGAGCTGGCTGCCAGGTTCCCGCCGGTAAGCTTCATTGCTTGCCCTGCCAGCTCTGCAATCACGCCGGTCTCTACGAGTCCAGATACGAGCACGAACAAACCGATGAAGAAAAATATCGTCACCCACTCCACACTGGCAAAAGCCTTGTGCAGCATCTGCTCTCCTCCGGTGAGGAGAAGCAGCAGAAAGGCCCCGGCCAGCGCCACTGTCGCGGACTCCAAATGAATCGCCTGATGCAGAAAGAAGCCGAGAATCGTCAGGCCCAGCACCCAAAGGCATTTGCGCAGCAGCTTGCGGTCAGTGATCATCGCCCGCTCGTCCATCTCCATCACACTCCGCTGCAGTTCGGGCGAAGATTTCAGCTGCTTGCGGAACATGAGCAGAAACAGCGGCAAATACGTCATGATGATGATCAGGATCACCGGAGTAAGGTTGCTGATAAATGCCATGAACGTCAGCTCCTTCACGGCGCTGCCAATCATAATATTCGGCGGATCTCCTATCAGCGTCGCTGTTCCGCCCACGTTAGAGGCCATAATCTGCGACAGTAGAAAGGGCAGCGGGTTAATTCGCAACTGCCTTGTAATACTGAAAGTGATCGGTACCATCAGCAGTACGGTCGTCACATTATCGAGAAAAGCAGAGGCCAGCGCGGTAACCAGCACTAGAGCCACCAATATTCTTTTGGGCTCACCCTTGGCCAGCTTGGCCGCTTTTACCGCCACATAGCTGAACAAGCCCGTCTCTGCGGTAATCCCTACCATCATCATCATACCTGCCAGCAGCCCAAGCGTATTGAAATCAATATGCGCAAGCGCTGTTTCCTGCGGGACAATTCCCGCTGCAATCATAATCAGGGCTCCGAGCATCGCCAGAATCGTGCGGTGTACCTTCTCAGAAATAATCAATCCGTATGTAAACAAAAATATTCCTATCGCCCAAATCCCTTGCTGTTCCATAATACCTCCCGTTCAAATTCGTATTGCAGTGGTATACAATGTTAAAGCAGACTTTTAATACAATCAACCTTTGTAGGTTAAGCATCGAAATTTCATGGAATAAGGACTTTACAGATTGAACTTGAATCTGCAGTCTTCATTATGAATAAGTAGATTTGTAGCATGACTGCACTTCGTGCAATAGAATGTTTAATATTGTGCGTCGAATCGCATTCTGCTGTATTTCGTGCAACAGATTACCGGTTTTGGCGTCAAAAACAGCTTATCCAGAGAATTCTAATGTACAGAGTACAATAGATTGTGCTTTTCGGCCGATTTATGGATCATCTGCTGCATAAAGTGCAATAGCAGACTAGTTTTGACCTGATTGGAAAGATACCATTAATCCGTTTAAATGCAGCCCAACTTAATGTGAGTGGTTGTGATTATTAATTTTACACTCTATTCCTTATTGCATTCTAAGGCCCGCCGGCTCCTTGAACGCCATCAGCTTCCCTTTGCTCTGCACAATAATCATTCCGCTCTCCAGCAGGGTAGGTCCAAACACTCGGCCTGAGGTTTGCAGCTGTAGGACAGGCTTCGCTGTAAGGAGATTAATCGCCACCAGCTTCCCGGAGGGCTCGGCCAGATACATGCCGTGACCCAGCAGGTCAAATCTGGCAATCTGTCCGCCTGAGGGATACGGCACCGGTGACTGATTAGCCGTCTTTATACCGTAAACAGCCTGAGCATTGCTGAAAAACACTCTTCCGTCATATGGACCTGCGGCGTAGTCCAGGGACAACCCGCTGGACGACGCAGTGTATTTAACCGCTTTGACTTTGGAAGGATCGGCCTCCAGAGGATAACTGTACAAGCTGTTCCCTTCCTCGATATAAATCTGACCGCCGAGAAGCCAGGCCCTGCCCCCGCTGCTGATCACTCCGTTTACGGGCTCGGGATTGACCGGGTCGATCTTTTTCGGGTTATACTCTACTGTCTTTATCCGTTTGCCGGTTTTGGCATCCAAGCTGTCCAGAGTAGTCAAGGGTACCAGATCCATCAGATTGCTCAGCCGCTGAGACAACACTGTTCCATTCGCCGCCGTTAGCGGAAGAGCCTGGTTGTCCGCTTCCCATAGATGTTTGCCTGTTGTCCGGTCAAAGGCATGCAGCACCATATACGTGTAAACCCCGGACGACGAATTCTGGGCAAATACCAGGTTACCTTGGAACACCAGCGGGGAAAATAATGTTTCGCTGTAGTTGTCCTTCCAGAGAAATTTGCCGTCCCCGAGACGGAAAGCCATGATATCACTGTCCGCAGCATACAGCTGGTCCTGATCAATGCTCAGCTTGCCTTTGGCTTTGACAGTGGAACTCCATTTATTCCGTCCTGTGTCGGCATACACGGCATATATCGTCCCGCCCTGTGAGCGGGCATAGACTACCCCCTTCTGATAGAGCAGCGGGCCGAGAAGCTTGGCCCCATATTTCCAGGCCACCTTCCCCGTCTGCGCATTGATTGCTACGGCCTGCCCCTTCTGAAGGACATAAACCTTACCGCCTCCGGCAACCGCAGATCCCTGATTTACGGTGTCATAATCGGCTGCTGCCTTTACATCCATGGCATGGGTCCAGACCGTTTTGACAACAGGAGTCGTAGCGGTCCAGTCATAATCACTGTTATTTCCTACGTAAGAGGTATGCGAATCAGCCCAAGCTGAATGTACGGAGCACGGCGCAAACAACAGGCTTAATCCAGCAGTGATAGCCCAGACCCTCCTTCTGATCTGTAATTTTTTCATCAAGTAGTCCTCCTTATGGATGAGCTATACATATCACTTTACACTAAAGCCAGTATAACTCACACCTCTCAATTCAATAATTTTCCACTCCTCTCTCCCCTGCCCAAAATCCCGTGGATGAAAACGGTAAAATCCAATACACTAAACCTAAGCAAATCTTCCATTCCGCGCATTAACAAACTTACGTTCATATACTTACATTTTGTAAGTTGTTATGATACAATAACTTGTATTCCTCCTTTACGGACTAGCATACGGGCAAACTGCTCATCATGAGGTATTATTCTGAATAACAAGGGGTTATAAAAGATGGACAATCACACGAAAGAACAAGTGCCGGAATTTGAATTTGGCCTGTACACATTAGGGGATATCGTAACTGACTGCCATACAGGGCAGCGGATCAGCCCTCAGCAGCGGATGAAAGAGATCATTGAGGCGGCCAAGCTGGCCGATGAAGCGGGGCTTGATGTGTTTGGGGTGGGTGAGCATCACCGGCTGGATTTTATCATTTCCTCCGTTCCGGTGGTGCTGGCCGCCATTTCCCAGGTGACCAGGCGGATCAAGCTGACCAGTGCGACAACGGTGCTGAGCACGATCGACCCTGTGCGGGTCTTTGAGGATTTCGCCACCCTGGACCTGCTGTCCGGCGGCCGGGCGGAAATCATTTCCGGCCGGGGTGCTTTTCTGGAGTCCTTTCCGCTGTTCGGGTATGACATGGAGGACTACAAGCAGCTTTTTACCGAGAATCTGGAGCTGCTGCTGCAGCTGAACCAGCGTGAAGTGATGAACTGGCAGGGGAATTTCCGCTCTCCGCTGAAGAATGCGGAAATAGCTCCACGCCCTTTACAGCATAAGCTTCCCCTCTGGGTCGGCATCGGCGGCTCCGCCGACAGCGCTGCACAAGCCGGAAGCCTCGGCGTCGGCATGGCGATCGCCATTCTCAGCGGCAGTCCGGAGCCCTTCCAGAACCTTGCCGATACCTACCGCCGGAACGGAGCTGAAGCTGGACATGCCGCAGCAGACCTGAAGATCGCTATCACCAGCCATGGTTATATTGCCAAAACCTCACAGCAGGCGCTGGATGAATATTACCCTTACTATTATAGCTACCGCAATGCCATCAGTCCGCACCCCGGCCAGGAATACCGTGTCTCGCGCAGTGATTTTGGCCGTTTCGTATCGCCTGTCAATACACTGGCTGTCGGCAGCCCGCAGCAGATTGTCGAAAAGATTCTCTACCAGCATGAGCTGTTCGGCCATAACCGCTTCATGACCCAGCTCGATATCGGCGGTCTTCCGTATGCCAAGGTGGCAGCCGCTATTGAACTGCTGGCCACCGAGGTAGCTCCGGTTGTGCGGCGGGAAATTGCGAAGAAGAACAGCGGCATCTCTCCCGCGCGTGGACTTTGAACACCGTAATATTTACGTTTCCGACCGGTAGGACTTCCCAAGCTCTGGGCTCAAGCCAAAGTAATGGCGGAAATTATAGATCAGCGGGTTCCAGCTGGCCGGATCAATATGATGTTCACCGGCAACCAGTTCCTTATGGACATGCACTTGCATGCTTTGCGTCTCGACAATTGCAAAATGCGGTGAATCCTCCGGAATACGGATATGTTTCACCCGCGCTTCAATCTGGATCGGACATTCAGCAATTCTGGCCGTTAGTACTGTAGTGGATTCGGCCTTCGTAAGTCCTGAGTAAGCAAATTTATCCTTTTCAAATATAAATCCGGCCTCCTTCTTCTCAGCAGGAACCGGATTTTTTCCTGTCAGGCGGGCCAGCCCCTCCACCTGCTCCCATAGGGAAGCGTCAGGCAGATTAATCACGCATTCAGGCTTCCGCTGCAGGTTTTCCAGTGCCTTCCCGCCCGTCCCCAGACCCAGGATAATATGCTCCCCCAAAGCCCATGAGGACGAAATCGGACTTATGTTTACGGTCAAATCCTCATTGAGTGTCGTCAACAGGATGACCGGTGTCCCGTAATACAGAATTTTCGGATGTATAGTTACCGCCTGCCGGGGTTCCACAAATGGATTCTTCATCATAATATCTCCTCTGCAAATGTATTGATTGTATTGTAAAATAGAATTCTTACAATATTCATCGAAGTATGGAATGCAGAAGGAGGATATACCATGCAAGCCAATCCAGCCGTTGCCCAAGTGGCATCCCTGATCACAGAACCGTCCCGGGCAAGCATTCTGACCGTATTGATGGACGGCGGCCTCCACCCAGCCACAGCGCTGGCGGCTGCCGCCGGGATCAAACCCCAAACCGCCAGCTTCCATCTTGGCAAAATGGCGGAAGGCGGCATACTCACCGTTCATACCCAGGGCAGACACCGTTATTATGGCATCTCCAGTCCGGAAATCGCCCAGGTAATAGAGCTGCTGCTGTCGATCTCGCCCCCGGTGAAGGTCAGCTCACTCCGCCACTCCGTACAGGATCAGGCCATGCGTCATGCCAGAACCTGCTACGACCATCTGGCGGGAAAATTCGGGGTGCAGTTAACAGAGGCTTTGCTGCTTAAGGGAATTATTGCTGAGGAAGCGGACGGCTTCGCCGTTACAGTCCAGGGTGAGCACGCCTTGAACAGGCTGGGAATTGATCTGGACCAGGTAAGAAAATGCCGGCGCGCTTTTGCCCCTAAATGCCTGGACTGGAGCGAAAGACGTTACCATCTCGCGGGGGCATTGGGAGCTGCAATTCTTCAACTTTTGCTGGACCGCCAGTGGGTGAACCGGCTCCCGCATACGAGAGCGGTTGTTATAACCGCAGAGGGCCAAAAAGGACTGGCGGCTGCATTTCCGCTGACCTTTTCAGTTCCTGTGTGACGAATCCGCCAGCCCGCAAAGCGGGGCTTTTCCATGGAAGCTTATTCATGTACTTTGCGGGGATCCCAAGGTATCCTTTCTGAAAGATGAACAAAACGGATACGCCGTCCTTGTCTGAATAGATTTCAGTTTAGCGTTGCCTGGAGAACTTTTTGAATTCTTCGGAAATTTCAAGTGGAAAAAGGTTAACTAATTCTGCTGGTTTGGCTCCTAACGGAGTAATATCGCCTAATTAAGTTTCCTTTTTCCACTTCATTCTTACAATGTTTGATTTGTGGGAGAAATAAGTTCCCTTTTTCCAACTAGCACGGCTCACCTGCTTTTACACAAGCGCCAGTGGGAAAAAGGCAATAGAATCCGGCTGATTTCCACCCGTTTGAGTGAATCCGCTGAATTCGTGCCTACTTATCCCCAACTTTATACACATTTTATCCACAATAAATAGAAATCATAATTTCCTAAACAAGAAGAAACGGCTGCTTAGAAACGGCTGCGCCGTCCTTATTAGGACGGTATCCGTTTCAGCGAGAAATAGAAGGATAATTTATAGCGTGAAGCATTTAAATTCTGGCGTAATATTTCAAAAAAAAGGCCTCCAGCTTGAACTGGAGGCCCTATTTACGGTTAAGCAAATGAAGGTTTGTTATTGTCAACCTTCCCGCTGATGAGTTTCTTGTATTCGTCGTCTCCGCCTTCAAGCGATGGCGCAATATAGACATTGATGGCTGAAGGCGACAGCTTGGTGGGACTTCCGGTTCCCGCCTTGCGCTTCGTGCGGCCTTTGGCGCCTCCGCTGCTGCCGTTTGCGGTTCGGCGGACAGCACTGGACAAACTTACTGCGTTCTTCATGTTCTTCATCGTGTCAGTCCCCTCCCACTAAATGATTGACGGTACGGAACAAATCCCGGTTGTACGCCACGACCTCGGTCAGATCCTCCGCAGATAATCCGTCGCTTCCGGAAAAATGTACAGAAAGGACATGCCTCTCACCTAAAGGATAGCATAGGATATAGACCTCAGCAACTTCCGTACGCTGAAAAAAGGTCCATTCCTTGGTCAGAAAAGCCTCAAGCACACCTGGACGGGAGCCCTTTTCTTCGTTCGGTGAAAATGGATAGGAATGCCCGCGTCCCACATTTCCGCCCACCTGCACCAGGGCTTCCTGGTCACGGGCCTGCCACATGGCAGCACCGATCACCCGGCAGTGCATGGGAGGCAGAAAGGAATTGCGGACTGCTTCGCTCAGCGCCTGGTAATTTTCGCGGTCTTCTGGAGAAGACATATTATTATTATATTGCCAGAAGAAGTGAAGGATACTTTCTTTTCGCCTAAGTTCAAGCTTCAGCTGTTCCAATTCCTTCTGCGGGTCGCGGAAGCTGCCCAGCCCCTGAATGCTGTCAATGATCTTGCCGCAGCTGACATCCACAGCCGCCACAGGATTCTCATGCTGCCATTCATATTCCAGAGGCGTAAGCCCTGATAAATCCGAGAGCAGATGATATTCCTCAATGTTCTCGCCGGGAATCAGATCCTTACGGGCCGGCACCTGGTCCGGGAGCAGGCAGAAGACGCGGCTCCGCCGCAGCCTCGCCCAGAACAGCCCCATTTCAAACTGTGTATTGTCACGGGTCACATAATAATATTTGCCGCGTATCTTGGCTACATCATCCGCCGAAAACACAAATACGGCAAAATCACTCTCATCCAGATGACGTTCAAGCGCTTCCATGGTGTATTCGTTTGCCCGGAAGGCATTGGCATACCACGGATTCACCTGGGCCTCCCACTTCAGCTGCTCGTGAATGGCCCGCGCGTAACGAATGGATTCTCTGGAAGATCCAATGAATAGTTTTGGTCTGGTCACGTCGGCACTCCTTTGTCGGCTTCCAATATGTAACAATTATACAGGTGAATGCAATTCTGGAACAGAGGCTGTTTTTCTTTTTAAATTTTAAGAGTCTCCTGTTTCCCTCCGGCAGGAACGGGTAATAAACCTTTAACCTATTTCTGAAACGAGGATCTTACATAATATGAAAAAAACATTATCCACTGCCATGCTGGCAGCTACTTTATTGCTATCCACCCCTTGGCAGCCTGAATCAGCCCATGCCGCCGGAGCTTATACGGCAAAGGTCTACGCCTCTTCGCTGAATGTGCGCAGTGAACCGGCCGCAAGCGCGTCGGTGACCGGATCGCTGAAAAGCGGAGCACTGGTCACCGTAACGGACGAGCAGCACGGCTGGCTTAAGGTGCGGGCGGGTTCGGTCTCCGGCTGGGTTGCCGGATATTATCTTAAACGGACCAGCGGAACAGCCGAAGCAGCGTCAGGCACCGCAGCTGGGGCAGCTTCCGTGAAGACCTCAAGCCCATCCTCCGGCAGTGCCGGCGGAACCGCACAGGTCACCGCCTCATCATTGCGGATCAGGGGAGGCCCGGGAACGGGTTATAAAGTCCTGGGGTCCTTAAAAGAAGGGGATTCCGTCAAGATTCTGCTGCGGCAGGGAGATTGGGCGCGAATCCGCACTGCAAGCGGAGAGACAGGCTGGGTAGCAGGGCAGTATATTGCCAGAGGAGGCTCAAGCACAGGGAGCACTTGGAGCAGCGGGAGCAGCCCTCGTACCGGAAGCATCCGCGGCAAGCTGATTGTCATTGACCCCGGACATGGGGGCAGCGACCCGGGAATGCTAGGCACAAGCTATGACACAATGGAGAAGGATTTGACACTGCAGACGGCTTTTTATGTGCGCGATTATCTGCGGGCAAAAGGGGCAAGGGTGGAGCTGACCCGTACGCGAGGGGACCAGAAGCCCTCTCTGTCACGGCGGGTGCAAATCGGGCAGCAGCTCCGGGCGGATGCTTTTGTCAGCATACATTACAATTCTTCTCCGAAGAAGGTATCGGGGACGCTCACCTTTTTTTATTCGGAAAATAATGATTTGCGGCTGGCCCGCTCCATCGAGAACCGGCTCCGGCAGGGCATTGGCCTGAAATCCAACGGCTTATCTTTCGGGGATTATCATATTCTGCGGGAAAATAGCCTCCCGGCGACGCTGGTGGAGCTTGGTTTTCTGAGCAACCGCACTGACGAATCGATCGTCCGTACAGCGTCATACCAGAAAAAAGCAGCCAAGGCCATCGCTGAGGGGCTGGCGGATTATTTTGACTGAATACCCTGCTTGCTACTCGATACTGATCTCTTTAATCTTAATTGTATTCAGCTTGCTGAGGTCAATATACTCATCATCGACTTTAACCAAAGGGGTCTCAATATCGTGGGGGTTCAGGTAGACGATTTCACCGACCCGTCCATCGGTCAAAATGACCTCGCGGCCGACCGTCCGCTTCACAATATTCACCAGGAACACCGAGACAATATGCGGGTCCAGCGCGCCAAAGCTCCCTCTTCTCATCTGATCGACAATGATATGGAAGGGTACCGGCTCATGATAGGGGCGTCTGGAAGACATCGCATGAAAGATATCGGCGACGGCGACGATCTTGGCGTAGGCATCGATCTGTTCTTCCTTCAGCCCCAGCGGATACCCCCTGCCGTCATTCCGTTCATGGTGCTGCAGTGCCGTCAGCGTGATATGGGAGTTCGCTCCCGTGGTTTCCTTGAGCATTTCGTAGCCCAGAATCGTATGCTTCTTGACTAATTCATATTCATCCGGGGTCAGCTTGCCCGGTTTGTTCAATATCTCGGAAGGGATTTTCAGCTTGCCGATATCATGCAGGGTTGCAGCCAGTGACAGCACCGACAGCTCCGATTCACTCATATTCATCCATCTGCCGATCAGTGTCGACAATACCCCTACCCCGATGTTGTGCTGGTATGTATAGTCGTCCTTGCCCTGAATCGCATCAAATAACGCAAAAATATCGGAATGACGGGATATTTCCTGAACCACAGGCACAACTTCCTTCCGGATATCCGCGAGCGGAACCTTGCGGGAAATCCGGAAGGACTCAAATAAATCCTTCGATGCATTCACCACGTTGTATGCCAGCTCCTTGCAGGAAGGCGCTTGTCCCTCTTCCCCTGCAAAGATAATGTCGAGAATATTGATTTTTTGCTTGCGGATCAGCTCCAAATGTTCTGCATTCAGAATGCTGTTCGCTGGAATTACCGTAACCCCGTAGGCATTGATCAAATCATGTTTTATTCTTTTGCCTAAATACCTTTCCATACCCCGTCCTCCCGAATCAACCGAATGAATATTTCCCTTATCTTTACTATCGGTCAAAAGCTGGAAATGCTGAAAGGGTTAAACCTGGAAAATTGTTATTGGCTCTCTCCCTGCTTGCGGTATTCCCTCGGCGACTGCCCGGTAGACTTCTTAAATACACGGCTGAAATATTTCTCATCCTCATATCCTACCAGCTCCGAAATTTGCGACAGCCGCAGATTCGTATTCTGCAGCAGGGTTTTGGCCTTGTCTACCCGGAGGCCGGTCAAATAATCGGACAGATTCTCCCCTGTAATCTGCTTGAACTTCCGCGAGACATTCTCCCTGCTGATAAAAAAACGTTCAGCAATATGCTGCAAGGTCATATCCTGGGCATAGTTCTGCTCGAGATACTGCCGGATTTCCCCGACAAGCCGGCTGTCCGGTGCCTGGGCATTCCCCTCGGACAAGCGCTGGAGCAAGGCCTTGAGCTGGCTCCGCCAATTCTCCACAGAAAACAGCCCCTCGCTGTCATAGCAAGGCTCAAGCGAAATCTCCCCGTCCGGCCGCAAGCGGCGGAGGACTTCCGATATCTCCGCCTGAAGCTGCTGGAACTGGCTCCCCGTAAGCAGCGGAAGGCCGGCCAACTGATCTGACCACTCATCCACGACCCGCTCCATCTTGTCCAGGTCACCGGAGAGGACAGCAATTCTCAGCTTGTCCAACTGCACTTCATATGCGTAGTTCTCTTCAGGACCACCCGATCCGGACTGCTCCCGGAACAGATGAATCCGTCCTTCCCGCTGCAGCAGATTCCGCTCGTTCAGACTCTGCCGCGCCTGGCGGAAAGCCGTTTGCAGCCCTTCCGGAAATGCAACCGGAAGGCTGAGGCCGATATCCATCTGCACACCGTAGGTCTGTCTAATGGACTCGTTAATACGGTGCATCTCTTCTTCCGCCTCAGCAACAGCGCTCCATAGCAGAAGAACAATATCTGCTCCGCCCTGCCAGCTGCGGAAGGCGAAACCGTTCTGCATCGGTGCCAGCACCTCGTTGCAGACATTCGCCAGCACGAATGAGGTCAAGCCCACATCGCCCTGAAATCTCTGCAGCAGCCGGCAGTCCGCCCCCTGGAGTGAGATGAGTGCAACTCTGCATTCAGCCACAAATAGCGGCATGCCCAACTCTTCGCACAGCGAATTTCTTACCTCCTGAAAAGAAGCCTGTCCCGCTACCAGATCTGAAAGAATCTTATCCCAGTAGAGCGGCCGCAGCACATTCAGCTGCATATTCTGGCGGTGCGCCTGGTGCCGCTCCTGTTCCTCCTCAAGCCACAGCTTGAAGGCATGCTCAGCGGCGGCAATCAGCTGCTTGCTGTTCAACGGCTTCAGCAAATAATCCGTTCCGCCGTAGACAATCGCCGGCTTCACATAGTTGAAGTCCTGATAGCCGCTGATCACGATGGTCTTCGTATGCGGATAATGGCTGTGCAGCCACTCCAGCAGCTCTGCTCCATCCATGAGCGGCATCCGCATATCCGTAAAGACAATCGCAGGCTGCTGCTCCTGCATGATCCGCATCGCTTCCTGCCCGTTCGACGCCTCATAGATATCTGTAATATGATGCTTCTCCCACGGAACAAAATAGCGGATGGCTTCCCGCACATGCTTCTCATCATCTACTATCAGCACCTTCATTGCCCGCCCCCCCCTTTCTGTAAGTAATTTATATGCTGTCCAGCGGAATAAGGAGTGTAACAGTTACTCCGCTGTCCCCATTGTCGCTCAAGAACATCTGCGCCTCGCTGCTCATCTGCAGGCGGAGACGGGCAAGCACATTGTACAGCCCGATCTCTTCACGCTCCGTTCTGCCGCTCTCTGTCAGTCCGGCCAGGATGGCTTCCAGCCGTTCCGGCTCAATTCCTTTGCCGTTATCCTTAACGGCAAGCATTAACCGGCCTTGGCCATCCAGCGCACACCTGATGGAGATGACCCCGCCCTGGATGCCGTCCGCGAAGCCGTGCTTGAAGATATTTTCCACGATAGGCTGCAGAATCATTTTGGGCACCTCCACATCCAGCGCCTCCTCCTCCGCATCGACATCAAGGCGCAGATTCTCTTCGCCGAACCGCTCCGTCTGCAGGATGACATAGTTCTGCACATGCTCGATTTCATCGCGGAGCGGAACCTGTGTGCGTTCAGTATTCATTGAATATCGCATCATGCTGCCAAGGGAATAGATGAGATCATACACCTTAGGCGCATTGAACCGCAGGGACAAGCTGGCGATGGACTGCAGGGCATTATACAGGAAATGCGGATTGACCTGTGCCTGCAGCGCCTTCAGCTGGTTGGTTTTGTTCGCCAGTTCCAGCTTGTACTCATTGAGGATCAAATCGTTGATCGTCCGGGTCATCCCCGTGATCTTGCGCGTCAGCAGGCCGAACTCATCCTCCCGTTCGACATCCATATGCGCGTCCAACTGTCCGATCTGCACCTTCTGGGTGAAGGAGATCAGCTTCTTGATCGGTCTGGTGAAGCCAATAGAGATGAGCACTGCGCTGATTCCGCCCACAAGCAGAAACAATATACCAATACCGGTATTGAACCGGGTGATGACCCGGGCATCCTCGTACAGATCTTCATAGGGAACGAGCTTGATAATGCTGCCTTTGAACAACGGGTCCTCAATATGCCGGTACATGACAATCCCCTTGAATCCGTCCTTTTTCCAGGTAAAATGACCGCTGCCGCTGTTCCCGGGAAGCTGGCTCCAGCCCGCCTTGACCGGCTTGGCGATCCAATCGGGATCAGAGGCAAACAGCGCTTGCCCCTGATCATTAAGCACATAAAGGCGTTCCGTATCGGAATTGTACATGGATTTGACGATCCCCTCCAGCTCCGCAAGGCGATAGTCAATCGACAGGTCGGCCAGAACGTCGGAACTTGGGGTTTTGTAAATTGGAAAATGGGCCGTAAATACCGGTTCAATCCCCGGCTTCAAATTAGGAAAACCGGACCTTATCCCATACTGATGTTCTATATGGGTGACCTCGATGTAGGGGCGGTACGTCCCTTCAAGGTGCTCATCCAAAGCATAGCGGGTGTTGGCCTCCCGGCGGAAATACCCTCCCCGCAGCAGATTGGACTGCTGTGCTGCCCGCACATACAGATGGATCTGAAAAGTGTTCCGGTCCGAGAGAAACAGGTTGGAAAGCTGGGTGGAGATCACAGCCCGGTTATCCGGGACTGCGGAGCCGGGCGGAACATCCTGCAAGCTTTTGGAGGTGAGCAGAGTGGTATAAAAAGAGCTGGGCACATTGATTCCGCTGTACAGCGACATTGCCCGCTGATTCATACCGCTGAAGTAGCTGCTCAGTTTGGCTTCCCCGAGCGTCAGCAGCTTCGTATTCTGCTTCACGGACTGCTCCGTGACCGATTCCTTAGTATAGAGATAAGAGAACGTAACTGAAATCGCTGATGGAATCACAGAGGCCAGCAGCACAAGCGCCATCAGCCGGGTCCGTATGCTGTTTTTGAACATGCTTTGTCCTCCTGTAGGGTTGGCGGAAGGTTGCTTCTTCCCGTATACTACTGTGCCGAATGTCCGCTGCGCAAGCATCCCTGCAATATAATCCACTTTTATCATCATCAAATTGAGTGTTAGTCATACTTGCCGGTTCCTATAATGAAGATGTGAACCCGAAGATTAACTATACAAAAAGGAGACTCCATATGAGAAAAGCTCTGCGTCTGCAACGAGGCTGGGGACAGCAAATTATTTTCCTCTGGCCCGCCCTGCTCTTCTTCCTGACCATTGTGGTCACACCCTTCATTCTCGGCTTTTACTACTCCTCCACCAACTGGAACGGACTGGATTTGGACAAAGCGGTCTGGACTGGTGCGGACAACTGGAAACGGATTTTTATGAATGATGACAAGTTTTGGGATTCCCTCTTCTTTACTTTACGCTTCACAGTAGTATCCGTTATTGCAGCCAATGTCTTGGCACTGCTGCTTGCATTCCTGCTGATGACGGCGCTGAAAACCAAAAAGGTGCTGCGCACAATCTTCTTCATGCCCAATGTAATTGGCGGCATTCTGCTCGGTTACATCTGGCAGTTTATCTTCACCAAAGGTTTCGCTACCATCGGTGAGATGACCGGTATTTCCTTCTTCCAGCTGCCTTGGCTGGGTACAGCGGGCACCGGCTTCTGGGGCCTCGTGATCGTGTTCGTCTGGCAGACAGCCGGGTATATGATGGTCATCTACATCGCCGGATTGGCCGGAATTCCGAAGGATCTGATTGAAGCGGCTAAGATCGACGGGGCACGCGCTCCGCAGTTGTTCAAGAGTGTCTATGTCCCGCTAATCATGCCATCCATCACCATCTGCCTGTTCCTGACCACTTCCAATGCCTTCAAAATGTTCGATCTCAACCTGTCGCTGACCAAAGGCGGACCGGGAACCTCAACCCAGTCGCTTGCCTACAACATCTATGCGGAAGCACTGATCAACAACCGTTACGGCCTCGGCACCGCCAAAGCGCTGCTCTTCTTCTTCGCCGTCTCGCTGATCACCGTCACACAGGTCTGGCTCACCAAACGGAAAGAGGTGTCCGCATAATGCAGACTAGCAGATATCGTCTGAACAATTTCATCCTTGAGATATTCGCCATTCTTCTGGCCCTGGTGTTCCTGTCTCCGTTCTACCTGGTGCTGAGCAACTCGGTTAAGCGGCTGAAGGAAATCCTGATTGATGCGGCATCGTTCCCGCAGGTGTTTCACTGGGATAATTACTCCAAAGTATGGGATGCGATCAATTTTCCCCAGGCGTTCTGGAACTCCCTGCAAATCACAGTTCTAAGTGTAATCTTCATCGTGATGTTCAGCTCCATGGCTGCCTACCAGATTGTCAGAAAACCGTCACGCTTCAATTCCTTTGTGTTCCTGCTGCTTGTATCGGCGATGATCATTCCGTTCCAGTCTCTGATGCTGCAATTGGTCCGGGTGACCAGCATGCTGGAGCTGCGCGGTGAGCTGTACGGCATTGTGGCCTGCTATCTCGGCTTCGGAATGCCGCTGTCCGTGTTCCTGTTCCATGGCTTCATCAAAAGTGTGCCCATAGAGCTGGAGGAAGCTGCACGTGTTGACGGCTCAAGCCCCTATGGCGTTTTCTTCAAAATCGTCTTCCCGCTGCTGATGCCGATCATTGTTACCGTCATTATTCTGAACACCCTGTGGATCTGGAATGACTACCTGCTGCCGGTGCTTGTCATTGGAGGCAATAAGGACCTGACCACACTGCCGGTGGCTGTTACCAAGTTCTTCGGCCAGTACACCAAGAAATGGGACCTTGCTCTCGCCGGACTGGTCATGGCGATTACGCCGATTCTCTTGTTCTTCCTGTCTCTGCAGCGTTATATTGTTGAAGGTGTCACCGCAGGCTCCATTAAGGGTTAGACCCTCTGCAATAATATCCACTTTTTTGAGCAAAATATTAAGTGTAAGCTAATTCAAATTTGCATTACGATCAGGTTGTAGGACCACTAGACCAGGGAGGTTATACTATGAAAAGAAAGTTCGCATTTGTTATCGCAACCGTTTGCACACTTATTATCGCAGGTTGCGGCAATGGCGGCAATAATAATTCCGCAAACGGTGGAAACGCTGTCAAATCAGAAACAGAGACAGCTGCACCCGAGTCCACCAAAGATCCGGCCAAGGATGTAACGATCAAAATGTTCCAGTTCAAGGTCGAAATTGCCGAGCAGTTAAACACACTGGCCGAAGAATATGAGAAAGAAACCGGTGTGAAAGTTGAAGTGGAAACACATGGCGGCGGTGAAGATTATGGCGCGCTGCTCAAAGCAGAGCTTGCTTCCGGCTCTGAACCGGAAATTTTCAACAATGGCGGTTACACAGCTCTGGTTCCTTATATGGACCGTGCCACCGATTTGTCGAACGAGCCTTGGGTGGCCAATCTGATTCCAACCGCCAAAGCGCCGGCTACCGTCGATGGCAAGCTGTACGGAATGCCGATGAACGTTGAAGGCTACGGACTCATCTATAACAAGGACCTGTTCACCAAAGCAGGAATCACGGAAGAACCCAAAACACTTTCACAGCTCAAAGACGCGGTAGCCAAGCTGAAAGCCGCAGACATCACGCCGTTTGAAGCTACCAATGAGTGGTGGTCCATGGGGATGCACCTGGTTAACGTAGGCCTGGCTCATCAGCCGGACCCGAAGAAATTCATCGAGGAGCTCAAAGCCGGTACCCAAACCTTTAAAGGCAATGCTGTGTTCAAGCAATGGCTTGACCTGGTGGATGTAATTTTTGACAATGCACAGGATAATAAAATGACTACAGACTATGCTACCCAGATTGCAGACTTCGCATCCGGCAAAGCGGCCATGATGATGCAGGGCAACTGGACGCAAGGGGATATCGACAAAATTGATCCGGACCTGAACCTCGGCCTCCTCCCGCTTCCAATCAGCGACGAAGAAGGAACCATTCTCGTAGGTGTGCCTAACAACTATATTGTGAACAGCAAATCGGCACATCCGGAAGAAGCCAAAGCGTTCCTCAACTGGCTCGTGAGTTCAGAAACCGGCCAAAAATATCTGACCAAGGAATTCAAATTCATCCCTGCTGAAACCAACGTTAAAACGGATGCAGCGGATATCGGCCAGGTTGCCGTTGCTGTGCAGGAACAATCCGCCAAAGCACTCGGCTGGAACTGGGATATGTTCCCTGACGGGGTGACTCAAGGCTTCGGTGCAGCTATGCAGGAATATCTGGGCGGCCAATTGAATCACGATCAGCTTCTGGAGAAGCTCGACAAATCCGTACAGGATATCGTGAAGCAGTAACCTCGCCCCCGTACAGCAGAGCCTAGTCTTCAACGCAAACAAACCATGCTGCGTTTCAGAGAGACCTTTCTTATATTTCAAAAAAGCCCGCCTCCGGTCATCCGTTCAGGTATAACCTGACAGATGCCGGGGGCGGGCTTTTTCCTAATCCTAACAATCTATTCCCTTAGAATCGATAAATGTATTTACTATTAATTGTATGAAATACAGTTACCCTCTTGGTTGGAAGCTTTCAGACAAACATCTCCACAATCAGGAACAGATTCAGCGATACAACCAGTGCGGAGATGATCCAGCCTAGAACCGTAGTAATCCGGTGGTTCACCAGCCCGTTCATGATCTTGCGGTCACTGGTAAAGATCACCAGCGGAATCAAGGCAAAGGCAATCCCGAACGAGAGCACCACCTGGCTCATGACCAGTGCGCTTGTGGCATTGATGCCGAAGGCGATGATCGCCAGCGGAGGAAGAATTGTAATCGCCCGCCGCAGGTAGAGATTGATTCTTTTATTAATGAAGCCCTGCATAACCACATCCCCTGCCATCGTCCCCACTGACGAACTGGAAAGTCCGGCAATCAAGAGACCCAGTCCGAAGGAAAGCGCAGTAACCGGTCCGGCCAAATGGCGGAACTGCTCAAAGGCGATATCCAAATCCTCGACCACTAAGCCATTCTTGAAAAACAACGCGGCGGACACAACCACCATCGCCATATTAACCGCACCGGCAATCAGCATGGCAATCAGAATATCGATGAACTCCAGCTTGAAAATCTGTTTTTTCTCCTTGTCATCGATGCCGACTACGCGGCTCTGTGTCAGCGAAGAATGCAGATATATCGCATGCGGCATTACCGTCGCACCCAGGATGCCCGCAGCCAGCAGAATGCTGTCCACGCCCTGGAACTGCGGAGTGAAAATCCCGGCGACGACTGCCCCGGCATCCGGCTTGGCCATGATGACCTGGAACGCAAAGGCCAGTACGACAATGAGCACCATTCCGGCGATTCCAGCCTCAAGCGTACGGTACCCGCGCCGCTGCAGCTCCAGAATGGCGAATGAACCGACAGCGGTGATCAGTGCGGCTGGCAGCATCGGAATGCCGAACAATAGATACAGTCCTAGGGCTGCCCCGATAAACTCCGCCAGATCGGTAGCGATAATCACCAGCTCACTCTGAATCCACAAAAAGATGGATACGCCCTTCGGGAATTTCTCCCGTGCCACCTCAGGCAGATTCTTGCCGGTAGCTATACCAAGCTTGGCGGACAGCGATTGAATCAGAACAGCCATCAGATTCGAGGCAAATATAACCCACAGCAGCAAATAACCATATTTGGAGCCTGCTGTAATATTGGTAGCGAAATTCCCGGGGTCCAGATAGGCTACAGAAGCGATAAAAGCCGGGCCCAGGAAAGGAAGGAGCCTCTTTAATCCTTTGACATCCCCGTTCAGTACTGCCTGTGCGGTGAGTCTGTTTTTAGGTCTGTGAATCATTGGAGGTGTTTCTGCCAAATTTTGCTCCATCATTATCAATCCCTCCTCTTGCCCGGAAAAGTTGTCTATACACACGAAAGTTTCCCTGGTGCAACATTTAATTTAGTTTTATTATAATCTGCGTTTTGAAAAATGTAAATGCATTTCTGCAAACTAATGCACGGCATCATTCCATACCCTATTATTAACCATTGTGCGCTGAGGCTAGCTATATAAGTGGAAAAAGTAAAACTATTTGCTGAATTCCGGGCTACAGAAGATTTTAGTTGAATTTTGTACACCTAATTCATGCGTATTCCTCCCATATGGCCGCTTTCAACCGGATTAGTGGTACTTTTTCCCACATGGGATGCTCTATAAGCCGAATCAGTTCGATTAGTGATACTTTTTCCACTAACGATATTGCCCTTCGGTTTTCAAGTTCAATCTATATAGTCTGGAGTAGGCTACTTTAATCATATGTAAAAAAGCCCCCTGAAGTGAGGCCTCCTTCATATGATTATGTTCAAAACAAACGGGCGGGGTTCCGGGCACCCCCGGCTCCCGCCCGCTGCTAGTACCTGTATCTTCATCCCATTAATAGGTACTTATTTCCTTCCCTTCCACGTATCCTTCAGCGGAACAATCCGGTTGAACACCAGCCGGTCTTCCCGGCTCAGCTTGTTGTCGGCGCAGAAGTAGCCCTGGCGCATAAATTGAAATTTATCCTCAGGCTTGGCACCAGCCGCAAAAGGCTCCAGAAGGCAGTGTTCCAGCAGCTTCCTGGACTCCGGATTGATGTACTCCTCCCAGGTTTCGCCTTCCGCCTTGGGACCGTCGTTGTCTTCCAGCAGCTTCTCATACAGATATACCTCTGCCGGTATGCCATGACTGGCCGAGACCCAATGCAGGGTGCCTTTGACTTTGCGTCCACTATTTGCCCCGCCGCTTTTCGTCAGAGGATCATAGGTGCAGCGCAGCTCGCTGATCGCACCGGTTTCAGCATCCTTGATGACTTCGTTGCATCTGATGATATAAGCCCCCTTCAGCCGGACTTCACCGCCCGGAACCAGCCTGCGGAAACCCGGTGCCGGTTCCTCCATGAAATCATCACGCTCAATGTAGACAGTGTCTGAGAATGGCACCTCTCTTACACCCAGCTCTGCATTTTCGCTATTATTGGCCAGGGTCAGCCACTCTGTCACCCCCGCCTCGTAATTGGTAATAACGACCTTTAGCGGATCGAGCACGGCCATTATACTCGGCACAGTGGCTTTGAGATCCTGTCTCAGGCAATGCTCCAGCATGGAGAAATCCACCATCGTTTGGTTTCGGACCATGCCGATCTCCCGGACAAAACTGCGGATGCTCTCCGGGGTAAATCCCCGTCTCCGCAGACCGCGCAGTGTGGGAAGCCGGGGATCATCCCAGCCGTCCACGTAGTTCCCCGCAACAAGTGCTCTGAGATACCGTTTGCTGGTAACCACCCCTGTCAGATTGACCCGTCCGAATTCCCTTTGCCTAGGGGCTTCTTCAATGCCCAGTTCCTCCAGCACCCACTCATAGAGGGGGCGGTGGTCCTTGAACTCAAGCGAGCATAAGGAATGGGTAATGCCTTCAATGGCGTCCTGGATCGGGTGGGCAAAATCATACATCGGGTAAATGCACCATGCATTCCCTGTACGGTAATGCTCCGCGTGAATAATTCTGTAGATTACAGGATCACGCAGGTTGATGTTCGGTGAAGCCATATCGATTTTAGCCCGCAGCACCCGGGAACCGGCGGGATAAGCCCCTTCTCTCATTCCGCTGAATAAGCGGAGGTTCTCCTCCACGGACCGTTCACGGTAAGGACTGTTTTTTCCCGGTTCCGTCAGTGTGCCTCTGTAGGCGGTCACCTCTTCCGGCGGCAAATCGCAGACATAGGCTTTGCCTTTGCGGATTAAGGCCAGCGCGCTGCTGTAGATTTGCTCCGAATAGTCCGAGCCGTAATAAATATGTTCTCCGGGGCTGCAGCCCAGCCATTCGATATCCTGAATGATCGCTTTTACATATTCCATGTCCTCTTTGAGCGGATTCGTATCGTCGAAGCGCAGATGAAAGGTGCCGCCATACTTTTGTGCAATCCCGTAATTCGTATGAATCGCAAACGCGCTGCCGATGTGCAGATACCCGTTCGGTTCCGGCGGAAACCGGGTGCAGATCTCTCTGCTGTAGATGCCGGACTCTATATCCTCCTTGATTAGCTTATCCATATAGTTTTCCGCTGCCGCAGTATCCATTGCGTTATCGCTGCTCATGTGTGAACCCTCCTGTATGTGATAAACCGCCCTAAACAAGCTTTGCCCCATGCAAAAAAGAACCCCACCTCCAAGACGTATGGTCTTGGGGACGAGATTCTCGCGGTACCACCCCAGGTTTATTAATATGTCGCCATATTAATCTCATTAAGTACGGCATTCCCTTCAGGCAATGCTTATACTCTGGCTCTGTAACAGGAGCTCCTGTCGCACCATCCCCAGCCTCTGCTTAGTTCCGGTACACCGCTCAGAGGCTTGGTTCAATACACCTTTCTTTGCCCCTTTTCAGCATCCGGGGCTCTCTGTAAAAGAATGGATATATCTACTCTTCTCATCATCGCGTTTCAATAACTTTACAAAAAAACAGGGCTGATGTAAAGACGGCATCAGTCTCCGCTGAGCGCCGCCAGCAGGTCCAGCGCTTCCTCATGCTCCGGCTCCAGCACCAGCGCCTGCCGGGTATACTCCAGCGCAGCTTCCAGATCCTCCAGTTCATAGCTGCAGATAGCCAGGCAATAGAGCACCGTGACGACCGGCTCATCCTCCGTCTCCTGCAGCGATTGCGTCAGAAACTGCCGCGAGTCTTCGTACAGTCCCATCTCGAACAGCAGCAGTCCGCTGTCCAGGGCGAGATCATATTTTTGCGGCATCGGATAAAAGCCTGTCCACATCCGGTCGATCCCCAGCTTCAAATCGAGAATCTCCTCGTCGCTGGCCTCTTCCAGCAGGCTGGAAATCCGCTCGGCACTCTGGATGAACAGCTCGGCATCATAGCCGCCCAGGCGCCAGAAGCCCAGAATCTGCTGCAGCCCGATGGTGTCATAGTTCTGGTCGATCCAGAGCTTCAGACTGAAGAAATCATCCGGTCCGAAACGTTCGATGAACCTGCGGTAGGCCAGGCGGGCCTGGACATGGCGCAGCGGCTCTTCCAGCATAAAGATGCAGCCCACGTTCAGGTTCTTGTAATGATGTTCGGTGAATGAAGCCAATGCGCCTTTTTGTTCAAAATAGCACACCAGCGCATGATAGTTCGCTGTAAGTGAGATGCTGCCATGATGGATCAGCTTCGGAGGCTCAGCAAATTCCCAGTTCTCCAGCCGGTGGTCACCCTTATCGGCGGTCAGCAGCAGGAAGCCCGCCCCGGACAGCGCACTCAGCCGCTCCATACATTCCAGCGCTGCCGCCGGAAAGAGCACATGCGAATCCTCAAGCTTGTCCTGATAGTACGCGATTACTTCACGGTACGGGTAAGACTTCTCTTCATAGCCTTCTGCCCGGCGGTAGTGATACTCGGGAATCAGATCCCTCAGCACCTCGGAGGGCCCCATCGTGTCTGATTGCTCCGGGTATTGCAGCGATACCTCGCATTCATATATTTTGCCTTCATCCACATAGAGCAGCTCCTGCGGGATACTGTCAAAAAAGTAGTTGGCGATCACCATCAGCGGCTGTGCCAGCGTCCCCGGTGTAATCACCTTTCCGCTCTCGGTCAGATGCAGCGCGGTATCCGCAACGGCATCGAAACGCGCAAAATCGAGGATGCCCTGCTCCACAAAAGGGATCAGGCCGGGATGCTGCTGCCAGCCGGTGATATTTTTCCACGGAAGATCGCTCATGACATAGGTAAACGGAGGCAGCGGCAGCCCTGCATAATCCATTAATTCAGACAGCTTCTGCAGCACATGGAACGCGAGGCGTCCGGCACCTGCACCCAGCTCCAGAATAATGACCGGCTCTGTGGTGTATCCCATCCCCGCCCGGTCCTGCAAAAACCCGAAGATCATCTCCGCATAGCCCGTCCCGATCATCGGATTGCTCGTAATATACTGCGGAACCTGGTCGTTTTTCCAGGCCTGCATCCCCAGCTCTTCATAATATTTGCGCTGCAGCTCCCAGATCGGGGCTTCGCTGAAGCGGTAGCGTATTGATCCGCTGTCTGTCATATGTGTATACCCTGCTCTCTATAATCTTCTGGTTAATGCTTCTCTTAGTACTCCATTATTAAGAATCCCTCTTCGGGCGGTCTCTGTCAATTACTGATTTGCAATTGCGGGCATCTTCATACGGCCTTCCGGCATATATTCTCTAATGAGCAATTGCGATCAGGAAAGGAGCCAGACCCATGGAATCCCCGGAACATGGTTCAGCCAAAAAAGCAGGCATCCCCCAGCCGATCCGCAGTGACGGCGCAGGCAACGTAGACCTTGGCCCCCGCGATGTGATGCGGGACCGGGAGAACCCGGATATGTTCATCCCTCCGGTTACCGACAATGGACTCATTCCCAATCTGAAATTCTCTTTCTCCGACGCCCATATGCAGCTCAATCACGGCGGCTGGTCCAGAGAGGTAACGGTTAGAGAATTGCCCGTTGCCACCACACTCGCGGCAGTTAATATGAGCCTGACTCCAGGCGGCGTGCGGGAGCTGCACTGGCATCAGCAGGCCGAATGGTCCTATATGCTGCTTGGAAGCGCACGGATTACAGCGGTGGATCAGAACGGCCGGAACTTTATTGCCGATATCGGCCCGGGTGATCTGTGGTATTTCCCTCCGGGTATCCCCCATTCTATTCAAGGGCTCGCGGAGGGCTGCGAATTTCTGCTTGTTTTTGATGACGGCACATTCTCCGATCTCAATACCCTGTCCCTCTCCGACTGGTTCGCCCATACGCCGAAGGAGGTGCTGTCGGCCAATTTCGGGGTGCCGCCTTCAGCCTTTGACTACCTCCCGAAGGATCAGGTCTACATCTACCAGGACCAGGTCCCCGGCTCTCTGCAGAGTCAAAAGGTACAATCTCCCTTCGGTGAAATTCCGCTGAGCTTCAAGCACCGGCTGCTGGCCCAGCCTCCGCTGAAAACGCCGGGGGGAAGCGTGCGAATCGTTGACAGCTCGAATTTTCCCATCTCCAGAACGATAGCCGCAGCACTCGTCGAGATAGAACCGGGGGCGATGCGCGAGCTGCACTGGCATCCGAATAACGATGAGTGGCAATATTATCTGGCCGGAGAAGGCCGCATGACGGTCTTTGGCGGCAGCGGTGCAGCCCGCACCTTCAATTACAGGGCCGGAGATGTCGGATATGTCCCTTTTGCCTTCGGACATTATATCCAGAATACCGGCACGGAAACCCTGTGGTTCCTGGAAATGTTCAAAAGCGGCCGCTTTGCCGACGTTTCACTGAACCAGTGGATGGCGCTCACGCCTGAGGAGCTCGTCAGCAGCAACCTGAACGTGGGGCCGGAGCTGATGGATGCGCTGCGCAAGGTCAAATGGCCTGTGGTTACTTAGCCGGAATATGCCGGCCCCGAGCGTAAGGATTGAGGGAAGGCTTGTCATAGATCCCCGGGAAAAAATTCAGCAGCATAACTATTCAGGGTATGAAGTAATAACTGCGGCCACCCCCTCATAGTCTGTATTAGGGGAACGAAGCAGCTCCTTGGGAGAGGGGATGCGGTCCGAAGAGCCATCCTATACTTAAGGATTGGAGGCCGGACCCCTATGAGTACAGACCAGCTCATTGCCTTGCTCGTTCTTGTCATCATGATCGTACAGCTTGCCGTTGGCAAAAAAAAATCCTAACACAGCACTATTGCATCCGCCTGCTGCCCATACTTAATGGGTGGCGGGTATTTTTTATGATGTAATTCCACTTACTAAAGTTGAGAAACATTAAAAAGTATAGTAAGATAAAGATACGAAAAAAGGAGGCGGATAGAGATGGCCGAAATGGAAAACAGTATGGAAATAGGCATCAGCACATTTTTGGAGACTACCCCGGACCCGGTGACCGGCGAGGTCATCAGCCACGCCGAAAGACTGCGTGAAGCGGTAGAAGAAATTGTACTCGCCGATCAGGTGGGCCTTGACGTATATGGAATCGGGGAACATCACCGTGCGGATTACGCCGGCAGCGCACCTGCTGTTGTGCTTGCTGCCGCGGCAGCTATGACGAAGAAGATCCGGCTTACCAGTGCTGTTACTGTTTTGTCCTCGGATGATCCGGTACGCGTCTACCAAGCCTTCTCTACGCTGGACGGCCTCTCGGGCGGCCGGGCAGAAATTATGGCGGGCCGGGGCTCCTTTATCGAATCCTTCCCGCTCTTCGGCTACAGCCTGGATGATTATGACGAATTGTTCGAAGAGAAGCTGGAGCTGCTGCTGAAGATTAGAGCCTCGGAAAAGGTTACCTGGCCCGGAGGACATCGCCCGGCTATTAATAATCTCCCGGTCTATCCCCGCGCTGTCCAGGACCCGCTGCCGGTATGGATCGCCAGCGGCGGCAATCCCGAATCTGCGATCCGGGCAGGCATGCTCGGCCTCCCCATCGCCTTTGCTATTATCGGCGGTATGCCGGAGCGCTTCGCCCCGCTGGTCCAGCTCTACAAGGACGCTGCCGCCAAAGCCGGGCATAACCCCGACAAGCTTCAGATCGCCACACACTCGCATGGCTTTGTCGGTGAAACCACTGAACAGGCGGCTGCTTTGTTCTATCCGTCGACCATGGCCCAGATGAATGTGATCGGGCGCGAACGGGGCTGGGGACAAGCTTACAACCGGGCAACCTATGACGAGGCCCGCAGTCTGCGGGGCGCCCTGTATGTAGGCGATGCCGAATATGTCGCCGAGAAGATTCTGCTGCTGCGCAAGAATCTGGGTGTTACCCGCTTCTTCCTGCATGTGAATGTCGGCACCATGCCGCACCGCGAGGTCCTGCGTGCCATCGAGCTGCTGGGCACCAAGGTTGCCCCGATTGTGCGCCGGGAGCTTGCGAAGGGCGCATTGTAAGAAATAAACCAGACCGTAGAAAACAAGGGATGCTGCATCGCCATAAGGTTTACCTGTGGCGGTGCAGCATCCCTTGTTATATAGGTTACGGTAAAATGACTGAATTGCGAAGACACAGCTCCAGCATCATAGGCCAAGGACCATGACCGGATTCCACGTTGATATGGCCGCTGTTCGGGAGGATAAGATTGGGCAAGCCCAGTTTCATATATGGCACCGCATCTTCTACTGGGCAAAAGGGATCTGCCGAGGAATGAACGAACACCGTGCGCTCTGCGCCGCTTACCACTTCCTCCAGATTTACGGGAATCGGAAAAAAGCTTGCCACCTCTGCGAAATCTGTCGCTGGAGATACAGGAGATACCAGAATGGCCTGCTTCATAGTCCGGCGGGGAGCCGAGCATGCGTAATGGAACCATAGGATACAGGCCAGACTATGGGCAATCACGGTAACTTCCTCTTCTTCAGGAATGTCCGCAGTCACCTGCTCAAGCGTCTCCATCCAGTCTTGTCTTTGCGGCTGATCCTTCCCGGGGAACTCCGGATAATATACCGTTTCACCCCGTTCCAGCAGTTCCTGAGACAGCCAGGTCTGCCAATGATCTGGTCCGCTGCCCCCAAGTCCATACAGTATCAGAAAGCTTCTTTTTACCAAATTTGATCCATTCCCTTCATCTTCATCTGGGTAGTGGGGTCTACCTCAATTTATAAGAAGATAGTAAAGGCCTTTCATACCTTTGTAAACCCAAACAAGTGGAAACGGCTACGCCATCCTTGACTGAATCAATTTTTAGTTTGGCTATGCCTGGAGAACCCTTTATCCATCCTTCGGCAATTCTAAGTGGAAAAAGGGTAACTAATTCAGCTCATTTCGCCCCTGACAAGGTAATATGACCCAATTAAGTTCCCTTTTTCCACTTAGCATTGCTCACCTGCGTCTTGTGTTCGTGATAATTCGCCATTATCGTTCTCTCCTATTCTCTGACAGCAGTTGGTTTCCGCCACTTATAGTCAGTCCTTCACCCGGTTATTCGCCGGTATCCGCAAACCGCTTAATGCGCTCGCCCACTTGGTCGCGTACCCGCTGGAAGACCGCCCACTTCTCTTCATCCGTTCCCTGCGCTTTCGCCGGATCATCGAATCCCCAGTGCTCCCGTCTCACCTGTGGTGGTGTAACCGGGCATTTATCAGCAGCATCTCCGCATAATGTAATCACGAGGTCTGCGTTGTTAAGAAGCTTCGGATCAATAATATCCGAGGTTTGACCCGAGATATCAATGCCCACTTCATTCATAGCTTGTACGGCTTTTGGATTCAGACCATGGGCCTCTATTCCTGCGCTGTACACCTTCCATTCCTCGCTCAAGTATTTCTTGGCCCAGCCTTCGGCCATCTGGCTTCGGCAGGAGTTCCCTGTACACAAAAAGTAAATGATTTTCTTGTCCATAAGTTGCAATCTCCTTTGAGTTTAAAATAGGATCAAAGTTATATAGAGGCCAAGCAGCGTGATGAACAGTGTGGGAATGGTCAGAATAATGCCTGTTTTGAAATAGGTTCCCCAGGATATTTTCACCCCTTTTGTTGACAGCACATGCAGCCACAGCAGCGTTGCCAGTGAACCGATCGGTGTAATCTTCGGTCCCAGATCAGAGCCGATCACATTCGCATAGATTAGAGCTTCCTTGATCAGTCCAGAGGTATGCGTTGCATCGATCGCCAGCGCATCGATCATCACGGTTGGCATATTGTTCATTACTGAAGAGATAACAGCGGCAATAAAGCCCATCCCCACACTCGCAGCAAACAGCCCATGATCGGCTACAGCCTGAATCACATCGGCAAGGACGTCCGTCAGACCTGCATTCCGCAGACCATACACGACAACATACATGCCAATGGAAAAGAACACAATCGCCCATGGCGCACCCCTCACTATTTCCATAGCAAGCACATTAGGGCTTCTTCTAGCCATCAGCAGAAAAAAGATTGCGACAACCCCGGCCACGGCCGACACCGGAATGTCCAGGAATTCACTGACGAAATATCCGGCCAGCAGAACCGCAAGCACAATCCAGGATAGCTTGAACATCTGCTTATCTTTAAGAGCCTCTTCCGGTTTTTTCAGCGGTGAGCTGTCAAAGGTCCTCGGGATGCTTTTTCTGAAAAAGAGATACAGCACCAGAATACTTGCCCCCAAAGAGAACAGGGTAGGTATCAGCATACGGCCTGCGTATTCCATAAAGGTCACCCCGAAAAAATCCGCCGATACGATATTCACCAGATTACTGACAACAAGCGGCAATGAAGTGGTATCCGCAATGAATCCTCCGGCAATGATGAACGGAAAAACCTTCTTCTCATCAAAATTCAGCGCACGGACCATAGCCAGCACAATCGGGGTTAGGATGAGCGCCGCACCGTCGTTGGCAAAAAACGCGGCCACCACTGCCCCAAGAAGTGTGATGAAGAAGAACATCCGGGTACCACTCCCGCGTGCGGCTCTGGCCACATGCAAAGCAGCCCATTCGAAGAAACCAATTTTATCGAGGATTAAGGAAATCAGAATGATCGCGACAAAGGCCAATGTGGCATTCCAGACGATCAGGGTGACATCGATAACATCGCTAAAGCGGACTACACCGGCAAGCAAAGCGAGTATCGCCCCGCCGCAGGCAGACCATCCGATGGATAGATTCTTGGGCTGCCAAATGACAAATACCAGCGTTACAACAAAAATAAGACCTGCTAAAATTCCCAAAAGCTAACCTCCAGTGTACATCCGGACTTCATCCGGGCCTCTCAAAAAACGTCTGGATTAATGCAATATTTCGCAGCAAGCCGTCACCTGCGTTTTATTCAGCATGGCCAGGATGGTGGAAGCATCCGGTGTGAGCTGAAGCACGGCCTGGATATGGGGTTTGTCCGCAACGTTAAGAGAATAGTGCACCCATTGGCCCCTCTTCTGTTCCTTGACGATGCCTTTGCTTCTTAATTTCCGCAGATGCTGGCTGATGGCAGGCTGGGAGATGTCAAAAATCTCCACAAACTCGCATACGCACCATTCCCGTTCCTTTAATAGAGACAACATCAAGAGACGCGTTCTATCACCTAACAGCTTCAGGTCATCAGCGAGCCCGGACATATCTGCACTGACAGTAGTTTCCTCCATGACAGTCTCTCCATCCCCAGACATATAAGCCTGTGCTTATATACTAAACAAGGTTTTCAAAATTGGCAATCCTCAAATAAATATTGCAGCTTGCATAAATGCTGATTCCGCCAAAATCATGAATCGACCCGATCACGTAGTCGAAGGGGTAGCCGGCAATAATCTCACGGTACAGTTCCAAAGATTGAGGCAGGAAATCCGCCTCGATTCCGAGCATCACTGCGATCCGGCCGGCAAATTCCTTTTTTAGTGCAAGCACTTCAGCGATATAGGCGGGAAATTCGCTTTTGGCCGAATGTCCCTCCAATAATAGGTATAAATCCAAGCCATCAGCCTTTGGTTTCATTCACAGAAAAGTTTTAAAGTTTACATAGAACTAACACAAAAAGCGACATTTTATTGCAAACTTATAAACACACCCCCTTTTCTTTACTACTCCCTCTCTCTTATCCTTATCATATCGATAAATAATATGAATTTAAGCACATTCATAGTTCTTTTTTATTGTTTTTCTACATATATTACTGTTAAGATAGTTGACACAAGCGTATGTTTGGAGGGATTTGGCATGGAGACCCAGTTTTATGAAGCGCAAAATTTCGACATTAGCCGCGAGCGGAAGCATCAGTCCAGCATGCCTGCACGGCATTACCATAACGGCTATGAAATTTTTTATCTGGTTTCAGGGGATGTCTGCTATTTCATTGAGGATAAAGCGTATCAGGTGGTTGGCGGGGTTCTCCTGCTGATAGACATGAATGAGATTCATAAGCTTGTCAATGCAAGCGGAGAGTCCTTTGAGCGGATTACGCTTGTGTTCAAGCGTGAATTCATGGAGGATTTGTTTCCTGACCACAATAATTTCGATGTGCTCTCCAGCTTTTCGCGGAAAGGGCATCTGCTGCGCTTCAGCGGTGCGGAACAAAGTGCAATCGAGCGTTTGTTCGACAAAATGGTCGCTGAGTTCAACAACAAACCGCCCGGCTATGAATTTTATCTGAAAACCCTGATGTTCGAGCTGCTGATCTTCATTTACCGTCATCAGGAAACCTCTCCGCGCGGAGCCACCCAGGAGACCGGCATCGTTAATAAAAAGATTTTTGAGGTGGTCGATTATTTGAACCGCCATTACGACCAGCGCCATTCGGTCAATGACATCGCCAAACGCTTCTATATAAGCCCGTCCTATTTCTGCAAAACCTTCCGTGACAGCACCGGCTTTACCTTCACCGAGTATTTGAACAATGTCCGCATCAAGGAAGCGCGTGCCCTGCTGGTGGGTACCGGCCTGAAGGTATCCCAGATCGCCGAGAAGATCGGCTTCGACAACATGACCCACTTTGGGCGTGTATTCAAGGAAATCACCGGCCTTTCACCGCTGAAATACCGCCAGACCTACCGGCACATTGAACAGCTTAGTTGTGGTGTGAAATAGGAAAATCATGAAAACGTTGAATGATAAAAATAGACCCCCCGCGCAGCAAGGCTTCGCGGGGGTTTTGATCTTAATATTTTTTTGGATTAACAGTTTATCCCTTACTCACTGCGCAGGGCTGTAACCGGATCTTTCTTCGCGGCCATCTTGGCCGGGATGAATCCGCCGATCATCGTAAGGCCTACACTGATCACACCCAGAATAAGCGCATGCAGCGGATTGAGCTGGGCGACATTTGACAGCTCCGTCAGATTATAGAGTATGGCATTAACCGGAAAAGTGAGCAGGTAGGTAATGCCAATCCCCAGAATACCCGAGCAGGCCCCGATAATAAAGGTTTCGGCATTGAATACCCGTGTAATATCCTTCTTACGGGCACCCAGCGCTCGAAGCACGCCAATCTCCTTTGTCCGCTCCATGACGGAAATATAGGTGATAATCCCGATCATGATCAGTGACACCACCAGGGAAATCGCAGCAAATGCAATCAGCACCATGGTAATTCCGTCCATAATGCCACCGGAGATGTTGGTCACGATAGCCGCCAAATCGGTATATTCTACCTGATCCTTTGTATCACGGCCTTCATTCCATTTGTCCAGATAAGCAGTGACCGATTCCTTGGCGCTGAAATCAATCGGATACAGCGAGACCGAGCTAGGAATGTCTGTTGCCCCCAGGGAGGCCAGCACTTCCTCTTTAGTCAAGGAAGCCGCACCTCCTGCTGCACCCGCACCAGGGCCCATCATCCCCATCGGCCTTGCACTGGCTCCGCCTGCGCCGCTGCCTGCGACACCATCGGACAACGCTTGGCCGGTCAGCACATTGAAGTCTGCTTTTTCCTGCGCCAGAACAATTTCCGATTTCTGCGCATCCGCTATAAATGAAGCGGCTAGCTCATCCGAATAGGCAATGCCCGGAGACAGCGTAGATATGCTTGAACCTTCCTGGCCCCGCAGTACCCCAACGATATTCAGAGTTACTGCTCTGGGGTTGTTATAGAGGTCCATTACATTCGCAGCTGTTCCGTTTACAGCAAACTGCCCGCCGTTTTTGCGGTAATAGTCATTGTTCATCACGAGCTTCAGTTGTTTACCAATAAGATCTCCCAGATCGATGCTGTCCGCTTTATAATCCAGCCCCAGGGCATCGACCGCAGCATCGGTCAGACGGTTATATTCATCCAAGATGAGCACGACATCCGTCGGCTTGGCAGGGAAGGTTCCTTCCAGCACATCATAATATTGCTCCAGATAGCTCCCCGCCTCACTTCCCTGTTTGCTGGGATATGCGGTGAAGCCGATATTGCTTTTATCCAGCGCAGCCGCCTTTTCACCATCCGAAACCAGTACATTCATATTCACGGTGCGGGTATAGGAAATACCATCAATAAGCTCCGGGTCAATCTGATTCAAATACCCGATATATTCTTTGGTGAGCACATTTGTATGCTGTGATGAATTCTCGCTGGGATCATAGGGGTATAGCTTTTTCTCTTTGGGGTACGAGGGAAGCTCAGACTTTCCGTTGGCTGGCGGTCCCAATTCAACATTTATTGGCTTCTGAGTAATTTGGATCGGAAAGTTCGAGAGCGCCCCCGTTTCATAGGTGCTGATCTGCTTATCGAATCCGTTCGACAAGGACAGGATCAAGGCAATGCCAATGATGCCGATACTTGAGGCAAAAGCGGTCAGGCCCGTCCGCCACTTCTTGGTCGCGATATTTTTCCCGGATAATTTCAGGGCAGTGAAAAAGCTCATGCTGGTTTCCTTCAGCTTATAAGAGCTTGAGGTCTTCTGATTCGCCAGCGGATTGCTGTCCGATACGGCATGGCCGTCCGAGAAACGAATGACACGGTCCGCATAGCTCTCAGCCAGCTCCGGGTTGTGGGTAACCATGATGACCAGCTTATCCTCCGCAATGGTTTGGATCAGCTCCATGATCTGCTCACTGGTTTCGGAATCCAGCGCCCCCGTCGGCTCATCCGCAAGAATAATATCGGGATTGTTGGCCAGGGCGCGGGCAATCGCTACCCGCTGCATCTGTCCGCCGGAGAGCTGGTTCGGCTTTTTATGGACATGCTCCTTGAGTCCGACCTTCTCCAGGACTTCAAGCGCCTTGCGGTGCTTCTCGGCTGAGGTTACCCCGCTGAGCGTCATTCCCATCTCCACATTATCCGTGATGCTCAGGTGCGAAATCAGATTATAGCTTTGAAAAATAAAGCCGACACTATTATTGCGGTACGCATCCCAATCGGCGTCTTTGAAGTGCTCCGTTGACTGGCCGTTGATAATCAGCTCTCCGCTGTCATACTGATCCAGTCCGCCGATAATATTCAGCAGTGTTGTTTTGCCCGACCCGCTTTGGCCCAAAATCGCAACAAATTCGCTTTCCCTGAAATTCAGATTCACTTTATCCAGTGCAACCTGCGTGAAGTCTCCGGTCTTATAGCTCTTGGTGATGTTTTTTAATTGCAGCATCTTCTCAGTCTCCTTTTCTATCCCTGAACTCTTTGCTCTCTATAATCTCTCTCTGTTCTTGTCTTGCTGGCCCCAGTATAAGCACCAAATATAAACTAAACCTCAACTTCGGCAGTTGAGATTCACTTGATGTTCATGAGGTATACTTAAGTAATCTATATACTGAACCCTATGAAGCCCCCCGGGAGGAAACCTCATGTTTAATATTCTTGTAGTTGAGGATGACAGCAAATTACGGCAGCTCTTCTGTACAGTCCTGACCAAAAACGGATACCGGGCAATCCCGGCAGTTAACGGCGAGGATGCCCTTACGGCATTGGATAAGGAATTTATTGATTTGATGATCTGCGATATTATGATGCCGCAAATGGATGGCTACGAGCTGACGCGGACACTCAGAGACAATAACAATAATCTTCCGGTTCTTATGGTGACTGCACGGGAGACCTTTGCCGACAAACAACAGGGCTTTCTCGTTGGAATCGACGATTATATGGTGAAGCCGATTAATGTAAATGAAATGCTTCTGCGTGTCGGGGCGCTGCTGCGGCGTGCCAAGATTATCAGCGAACGCCGGATTGAATGCGGAGGAACCGTGCTGGATTATGACTCCCTGACCGTCAACCAGGGACAGGAAAGCATCCTTCTTCCGCAAAAGGAATTTTATTTACTCTATAAACTAATCTCCTATCCGAACAAAATCTTTACTAAACAGCAGCTGATGGATGAAATATGGGGAATGGATACGGAATCTGACGAGCATACGGTGGTAGTCCATATTAACCGCTTGCGCGAGCGTTTCAGGGAGAGCACTGACTTTGAAATTGTCACCGTAAGAGGACTCGGCTATAAGGCGGTGAAGCTGGGATGAGGATAAGGCGCTCTAAAAGCAGAGGTTTGTGGTGGTATTTTGTATCGTTGGTATTTGTAATTGTTGTGTCCTTCCTTTTAGTCATGGCGATCTTGGCTTATCTATATATCCGTCTGGGCAACGATGCCATGCAGCATAGAAATCCTTTCCCGCCGGTCCTGACCATTATATTATTCAGCCTCGTCATCGGGACGACGATCACTGTGACCGTAGGCCGGAAAATATTAGCTCCTATCGCGGAACTGATTAAAGCAGCCAAGGAAGTCTCCAAAGGCAACTTCGAGATTCATTTGGATGAATCCCACCGGGTGGGCGAAATCAGCGACGCCGCTCACCACTTCAATATTATGGTTCAGGAGCTGCGCAGCATCGAGACGCTCCGTAATGATTTTGTAGTCAATGTGTCCCACGAGTTCAAGACGCCCCTTGCGGCGATCGAGGGGTATGCCACCCTTTTGCAGGATGACAGCCTAAGCAAAGAAGAGCATGACGAATACACCGGGATGATTATCGACAGCGCCCGGCAATTATCCACCCTGTCCGGCAATATCCTCAAAATATCCAAGCTCGAAAACCAGGAACTGCTCACAGAACAAACGGAGTACCGCTTGGATGAGCAGCTCCGGCAGGCTCTATTATTGCTGGAACCGGCTTGGGGGCCGAAGCAGCTGAGCCTTAACCTTGATCTTGGGGAGCTGCGCTATTACGGAAATGAAGAGCTGATGATGCAGGTATGGCTCAACATACTCGGCAATGCGGTCAAATTTACGCCGGAGGGCGGAGAAATTTCGGTTTCTCTCCGGCCCGGCCCCCCATGGATTACGGCGGTTATCTCAGATACAGGAATAGGAATGGCCCCGAAGGTCCGCAAGCATATTTTCGAGAAGTTCTACCAGGGCGATCCCGCCCGCTCTGCCGAAGGCAACGGCCTTGGCCTGCCCCTGGTCAGCCGCATTATCAGCTTGAGCGGAGGCACGGTCGAGGTCAGCAGCGAGCCGGGGGTGGGGTCGGCTTTTACGATTAAGCTGCCTGGGCCAGCGCTTAATTCATAAGATATTTCCAGATCAACCAGCAGAACAGTACGGATACCCATGAAATGAAACCAAAAATCATCACGATTCTATTTTCACTCCATCCGTACTTCAGGCTGAAATGGTAATGGACCGGGGCCATCCGGAACAGCCGCAATTTTGTCCGTTTGTACCACCACACCTGCAAAATGACCGACAGTTGCTCTGCCAAATAGGCGAAAAACAGTATTGGAATCAAAACCTCGATCTTCTCAATGATGGCTAAAACGGAAAGGGAGCCTCCTATCGCCAGTGATCCCGTATCGCCCATAAACACTTTTGCCGGGTAGATGTTGTACAGGAAAAGCCCAAGCAGACAGCCGATCATGACGAGTGAAAATGCCTGCACTTCAGGTTTGTCCGAAATCATGAAAAAGAAAAAATACGTCGGAACGGCCACATTGATCAGCAGCCCGTCAAGACCGTCCGTAAAATTAATGGCATTCGCCGAGCCGACCACGAACAGCAGCATGACTGCAACATACAGATATACAGGCAAGTGCAAGTGGTAACCTTGAAATAACGCAATATCGCTCGTCAAGCCAAACGAATGGAGTAATACATACAAAATGGTTCCAGTAAAAATAAATTGAAGCACCAGCTTCATGCGGCCGGAGATGCCGGACGGGTTTTGCCAGAAGGCCTTTTTGAAATCATCCAAAAATCCGACCGAGCTGAATAGCAAAAATGTAACGCATAAGAGCAACATTAGACGCCCGGGTCGAAAATGCAGCGAAATCGCTATCCCGATAAGCAGGGTCAGCCCTGCCATAAGCGGTGTACCTCGTTTGGCCTGATGATCCGCCGGAAGCTCGGCGCGAATTGGCTGCGTTAGCCTCAGCCTGCGCAGCGTCCAGATCAACAACGGTGTAAATACGGCCACCAGAAAGAAAGACAGGCCAGACATAGCCATAATTCCGTACATATGAAGAACTCCTCTTCTTTATGCTTCTAGTCATTATAGTACTGATACCATCCATTTAATCCAATAAGCAGCCGGCTCCAGCAATACCTGTGCAAGAACAGTTCCAACTAGTCGGGACACCATTATAAGCCCAAAAACCTTATTAAGTGTAGCGACCTTACGTTCTCCTCTTAGAACTTTATCGGTAATTAAACCAATTTGCGGATCAATGAGTATGGTAAGTAAAATAGTCGCCATCCCATTTATTAGACCAGAAGATTGTGAGGCGGTAGTCGAGTATTCTGTGGTTAATGTTGAAGCAAGTAGAGCTGCTAACACACCAATTGTGTAGATTGCGGTTACCAAACAATTCAGAACCACCAACCTTTTGGGTATACCTCCAATCCTCAGCCGTGACAGCATCGATAATTTGGGAAAACGCAAATGATATCGTGCATTATTTATCTTTTGAAAAGAAACCGAAGAACGAATCATTTGTGGTATAGATCCTGCCACTTCTAAATGAGATATTATTCTCGAAGAGAGTAATACAGCTGATGGGAACAGTAATAAAGCTGTAAATGTCCCTAAGACAGCAGCACCGATAATAATCCGAAACTGATCAATTAGATGATAATCTTCATTATGTTTTGCGTAGTCTAGAATTTTGCCGGTAAGTAGGGCCTGGACCATGTTAGCTGTTCTTGAAATGAGCAGTATAATCCCCGATAAGGACATAGCAACCGCTAATTTCCCTAAACGTACACCAGCTAATCGAAGGGAATATGTAAGCGTCTCGGAAAAATGAATAATAAAAGTAAATAAAGATACAAGTAATACTTGCTCTACCAATCGACCACCTCATACGCGTTCATAATGATAGTGAATAAAGCTATAAGTAAAATGATAAAGTAAAAAACCTTTCGATAAAGAGAAATTATTCTGTTTTTATTTCCTGTTTTCGACCCTCAACTTAACCGATGTTATTCTCAGTGTGACCCGCCACGGTTATGAACAGTATTATAGAAACGCAAATAAGGATGTCTCCGAAGCATTAGCTCCAAGACATCCTTAAGCGGAAAGGGATTATTCCTTAACGCCTCCCAGCGCCACGCCAGCGATAATGTACCGGGATAACAGGAAGTAAACCACAAACAGCGGCAAAGCCGTCAAGGCCAGCCCCATATAGATCGAGCCAAACTCCGTCTTATAAATATCGCCGCGCAGTAAGCTCACCATGACCGGCATCGTATACTTTTCTTTCTGTGTCAGTAAAATCAGCGGCATGAACAAATTGTTCCAATTGGCCACAAAGGCAAAGATGGCTTGTGTCGCCACGGCCGGCATCATCAGCGGCAGGATGATCCGGTTAAAGGTTTTGAATTCGCCGGACCCGTCTACGCGCGCTGCTTCTACGATCTCTATCGACAGCGTTGCGAGCAGGTATTGCCGCATGAAGAATACCACCGCCGGTGCTGCTATCGCAGGCAGAATCAGCGGAAGAAAGCTGTTTGTCCAATGTATTTTATACATGAACTGATAGAATCCGATGGCACTTGCCTGAGAAGGAATCATCATCACGCATAAGATAAAGGTAAAGAAAGGCTTACGCAGCTTCCAGTCATAGGTCACAAGCCCATAGGCCGCTAAGGACGAGAAGTAGACTGTTAAAATGGTTGCTGAACTGGAGATAATAAACGAATTCAGGAACCCTTGTATGGGATCGAAGCTCTTATCGAGCAGCACCCGCAGGTTGCTCATCATGTGGGTCGAAGGAAGCAGTGAAAGGCCGCTTTGGATTTCCGCTGTAGAGCGGGTAGCATTTACAAACATGATCCAAAAAGGGAGGATACTCAGCACCGCCAAAAAGATGCAGACAATATAGATAATTGTCTTGTTTATCTTTCGGGTAACGGTTCCGTTTTTATGATTGTGGTCCATCTGCTATACCTCCCTCACAGCTGCTGCTTTGGCAGATTTTTTATAGTTCTTTTCCGCTTTTTTCATTCTCCCCGCATCGCGGTCACGCATTAGATAGAACACCAATCCAGACAATATTGCCGCAATCACGAACATAATCATGCTCGCCGCTGCAGCACGGTTGTACATATAGCTTCCCTTGAACGCTTGACCGTAGATGAACATAGACGTGGTAAGCGTGGAGTCGTCCGGTCCGCCTGCAAGAAACAGCTGCGGAATATCGAACATGGTCAAACCGCCAATCATCGATGTAATCAGCGTGAACAGCAGAATGGTGCGGAGGCTCGGCAGCGTGATACGGAAAAAGGTTTGGAATCCGTTTGCGCCGTCAATCGCCGCTGACTCGAAGAGAGCGGGATTTATGCCCATAACGCCTGCGACAAGAATGATCATGGTGTTGCCGTACCACATCCAGAACTGGATGAACGCCACAATTCCCCGCGCTGTTGTCTTATCCTGCAGGAAGAAAATCGGAGCGTCGGACCATCCCAGCATTTCAAAAATACTGTTTATGGGACCCATCGGATAGGCAAACAAAGTGCTGAAAAGCACGGCGATTGTACCCGCTGTGATTATATTGGGCATATAGAGCAGAACCTTGAACGCACCTTGTCCCTTTATGTTGAGGCGCTTGTTCGTGAACCAGGCAGTGAGCAAAAGCGCCAGAACGATCTGAGGAATGAAGTTGACGATCCAGAGCAACCCAGTGTTGATTAGAGACTTCCGGAATGAGACATTATCAAAGAGGAGATCTTTGAAATTTTGAAAAGGGTTATCCATAATATGAATCGGTTTGGGTATCAATCCCTGCATATCGGTGAACCCGATGACTGCGGTGTATAAAATGGGATATAACGAGAAAATCAGAAATGCCAAGACAAACGGAAACGTAAAGATATAGCCGAATTTCGAGTAGTTCACACCTTTGCGGCGCATGTTTTCACCCCTTTAGTTATATGAAGGGACGGGATAACTCCCCGCCCCTTCGATTCTTTCTTATTCGCTATCGATACCAAGCTGGTCTTTGACCTGCTGCTTGAAGGTTTCAATTGCTTTGGCGCGGTCTTTGTTGCCCGCAGTATATTCGCGTACTTGCTCGCGCCATAGCTTGTTAATCGTTTCGTCGTATTGGGTCAAGTTCTTGCCTGAAGCGTTAGCGTTGGCCGGAACGAACACATCGAACATGTTCTGCCCGCCGAGCAGTGGAACTTCACCGTTGGACTTCGCCATGACGACAGAGGAGGCAACACTGTCCTTCGTGCCTTGCTCGCCCTCTTTCATTGTTCCGTTAGCCCAGTAATACTGGAGGCCGGTTTCGGAGGTATCGAGCGTCACCCACTTGATAAAGTCCGCAACAGCTTGTTTCTTGGCGTCGTCCTTGGTAACGTCTTTGTTAGCCAGCAACCAGGTGCCTCCCCAGAAGAAGCCTGTCGGCGGCTCGGTAACTGCCCAGTCCCCATTTGTGTCTTTTACTTGTCCGCTCATTGTATAGTTAATGAGCCAAGCGGGACCGAAGAAACCGAAGACCGGTTGGGCGCCCGAGCCGGACATATCTGCGTACCATGCTTCCGTCCAGTCCGTTGTATCGTTGTGATATCCGTTATCCTTCAGCTTCTTGGAGAGATCAAGGAACTCTTCGCGTTTCGGATCGATATGAAGCTTGCCATCGACAATCCAGCCTTTTTCAGAACTGTTCTCAATCGCGTGCCAAATATCGCCGTCTCCGGAAACGATGCCATACCCTTTGGCTTTTAGCTTCGCAGCTGCTTCGTAGAATTTCTCCCAGCCAGGTCCAACTTCATTCTTAATGGTAGCCGGATCGTCCGATCCAAAAACATCCTTGGCAATCGAACGCCGATAGATAAAGGCTCCGCCGGTCGCTTGATATCCAAGTCCTTTCAATTGACCGTCTTTGCTGCCGATGTCAACCGAGTATTGGGCAATGCCCGCATCCTTAACCATCTGATCGTCAAGGCCCAGGTCCGCATAGTTAGCAGCATAGCCGGATGCGTCGCCTTGCGTATATTTGAGGACAAACGCCGCTTCAGCTGCAAAAATATCCGGAGCATCTTTCCCGCCGGCAGCCAGGGCCTGGTCAAGCGCAGGCTGATAAGCGCCATCGGTTGTTGCAATAACCGTAGTTTTAAATTCCACATTAGCGTCGGGATGAGTTTCCATATATTTTTTACTCATGTTCGGAATCTCGTCCGTGAAGCTCCAGAGATTGATGGTGACCTTCGAGCCATCTCCCTTGGCTGGTGCCGCTGATGCGCTGGCCGAAGCTGCTGGAGCTTCACTTGGGCTGGATGAGTTGGAGTTAGAATTCGAGTTCCCGCCGCATGCTGTAAGAGCAGTTGTCATCACAAGCATAGTAGAGATCCCTGCTAAAACACGTTTCATACTTTTCATACTTTGCCTCCCCTTTATATTGATTCCTCGGTTTCGTGTAACCGCATACATAATTATAGAACCGATTGTCCGCAGGCATAAGGAACCGGTCATTGGGTAAAATTCCACTTTTATTGGATTTTGTTCTGTTCAAGAAAAAGACTACAAGTTCATGAATTGGACTATCACAAGAACTTGCGTCGTGAAAAGAACAACTGAGTCATCTTGATCAACTGCGGATAAGAAAAGCCGATCCTGCAAGCGGGGAAGCTTGCGAATCGGCTCTTGTGGATATCTGGCCTCGCTCTTACGATTTGTTTACCAAAAAAGCGTCAACCTGCTTCTCCAGCTCAATCTGGATTTTCTTGAGCACCGATTCACCTTCATCCTTGAACTTGGAGAAGTATTCGTCTGGATCAAGCGCTCCGTTGAACAACCCGTTATAATATTTCGCTTGAATGGTGGAAAACTGGGCCGGCCGGAGACCGCCGTGGCACTGCTGCGCCAGCATATGAAGCTCATTCAAGAGATGCCCTATCGCGACTGCAAGCTTTATTTGACTTATGTTACCTATGATCTGCTCAAGAACTTCTCAAAGTCCAACAGCCTGCAGGAAATTGGCAGTATCCATCATTTGCTCGACGCCTACAGCACCTTGGCCGAATTCCAGGCATGGATGGAAGATGTCGTAAGAGCGCTCGCATCCGAGTTTGATGTTCCAAAATCTCTAAGCCGCAAAGAAGAGCTCGTTCTAGAGATTAAAGATTATGTGGACAACCATCTGCAGGATGCGCAATTGTCAATCGAGCAGGTAGCTGACAATTTCTCTTTCTCGGTAAGCTATATCCGGCAGCTGTTCAAGGAGATCATGAACGTGTCGCTCGCCGAATACATGCTTCAGGAACGAATTGAGAGAGTGAAGGCAAAGCTTATCTCCAACCAGCTCTCTGTGATGGAGATCGCCGACCAATGCGGCTTCTTGTCCAAAGGACATTTTTTCGCTACATTCAAGAAATTCACAACTCTGACTCCCAAGCAGTACCGGGAAATTTACGAAAAAAATAAAAACAGCCCCAATGCAGAAAAACCATTCATCGGGACTGTTTCGACAAGTGCCAGCTGAAAATAAAGTATTAGACTGGATGACTGTACTCCGCGCATTTTTCGAATTGTAGTACAAAGCTGCCATAAAAAGCGATTCAGGCGCTCCCCATTCTAAAAACGAACGAGCTGCATCTTCTTAGTGCTGCCCTTTTCCACACTTTGGTGCAAAGAATTTTCATAGTAGCTTGATCAGTAAGGCCACTCCTCCAAGCAATCCAGGCTATATTTAAATTTGAATATCAAATTAGCTCGCATCACACGATTGAGGCCAGTGGTTACAATTCATCTAATGCCTCGTTGATTAAATCTCTTGCATCGTTGACTCTATTACGTGCGTCAAAGAGAGCAGCACGGCTGGCGTTGATAATTTGTCGTGCATCATTCAATTGTTGAAGTGCATTCTCAAGTTGTGTTCTTTGTCTTGCCTTATACGGCGGCTTTGCAGCTGCTCTTTTTTTGACCGGTGTTACTTTCCTTACTCCAACTTTCTTCATCTCATACACCCTTTCTTTATTAGCCTGCGTTTTTATTAAATGCAGTTTATAAAGAAAGAGATTGGGTAATTGACCCTGATGAAGAAGTTTAATTTTTGATTAGGCACCAGTCAACAAGTAGAAACGGCTACGCCGTCCTTATTAGGACAGTACCCGTTTCAGCGAGAAATAGAAGAATAATTCATAGCGTGAAGGATATAAGTTTATATTTTAAGAAAAACCTAGCCTTCGGCTGATCCTTCAATCCAGTATATGTAATTATTTCCAGTTATCTATCGGCAAGATCAAATTATTGACCGCGCTTCGTTTGGCTTGATAATTGGAAAGTTTATAAGTCCCAGTGCTTGCATATTGGTAAGAGCTACATTTGCAGCTTGTTCAATCCCTTTAAAAGAATGGTTATTTTTTGAATATCTCCGCCTCGATCAATATACGCAGACCACTTGGGAAAAACCTCCTTGAAGAATTCATTTCCTAAATCGGTTAAATAAGAGCTTCGCAGTTTCAAGTCGTCCTTGAGCGAACCATCCTCTTGGAAAGGTTCTATAACAATTAACTTGTGCTCTACTAAAAAATTCATTAGTACCGTTGTCATTGAAGTAACTTGCTGTCGATAAGACAAGCTTTTGCTTCTTTTTAACATCGTGGGATAACTGTATCTTAATATACTCACGCTTATCACCTCGGATTCGACCTACTGGTTATGACTATTCTAACGTATACACAAATTTCCAGTAAAATGAGGGGAATTCCCCGCCTATAAGTGGACCCAGACCTCTATATTTTGCTGCAAAGATCCGTTAATATATTTTCATATTTTCATTGTGACCTTCATCAAAGAAGATCTTTTTACTGAAGCATTATAGATTGTGTACGTGATCCATGGCAGCGTGTAGTGAACTACAAGCGATGGGAGCTTAACCAAGCATCGTCAGTCTAATACTTTATTTTCTCCTCACAGTAAAGCCTAATTTTATTTCGTGCTCCTATTTTCTCTTTGTAGGCATAAAAAAGCCGCTCAAAAATATGAGCGACTTAGCAAGCTAAAATGATTCAAAACAGAATTTACAATCTATTTTGTTAAGATACAAACATTATTGTTAAGTTACTCACATTAATGTCTAGTAACCAACTTTAATGTCATTCTACATAGGATTTTATTATACCTTAACCCCTTACTCCACCGTAACACTCTTCGCCAAATTCCGTGGTTTATCGACATCGTGGCCCAGGGCCAGTGAAGCGTAGTAGGCGAGCAATTGCAGCGTTACTACGGACAATGCAGCGGTCAGCAGCGGCAGAGTCTTAGGAATCACGAAGGCTTGATCGACGGATCTCAGCAGGTCGGTGACATGCTCTTCGTGTGTAATCGCCAAGACGTCTGCGCCGCGGGCTTTTACTTCCTTGATGTTGCTGACGGTTTTCTCCAGAACGGATTCCTGGGTGGCCAGGGCAATCACCGGAACGCCTTCTTCGATCAGCGCCAGGGTGCCGTGCTTCAATTCACCCGCAGCGTAAGCTTCAGAGTGAATATAGGAGATTTCTTTCAGCTTCAGCGAGCCTTCCTGAGCAACAGCGTAATCAACGCCGCGGCCAATGAAGAACAGGTGCTTATGCTCAGCGATCTGCTCAGCGTAGGTTTTAATCGCTTCTTTTTGCGCGAGAATTTGTTCTACCTGCTCTGGCAGGGATTGCATAGCGGCCAAAATCTCAGCGACCTGTGCTTCGCTCTGAGTACCGCGTACTTCTGCCAGATACAGACCAAGCAGCGTGAATGCGATAATCTGCGAAGTGTAGGCTTTGGTGGAAGCTACTGCAATTTCCGGTCCAGCCAGGGTCACCAGCACATCATTAGCTTCACGGGCAATGGAGCTGCCCACTACGTTAGTAATTGCCAGTACATGCGCACCATTCGCTTGGCCTTCACGCAGCGCTGCCAGAGTATCCGCAGTTTCACCGGATTGGCTGACTACGATAACCAAAGTTTCCGGTGTAACGATCGGCGAACGGTAACGGTACTCCGAAGCGATATCATTTTCTACAGGAATACGCACCAAGGACTCGATCAGATTACGTCCAACAAGACCGGCATTATAAGCCGTACCACAGGCAACGATCTGGATGTTGCGGATGTTCTTGATCTGCTCTTCAGTCAGGTTAAGCTCTGGCAGAATCACTTTGTTGCCTTCAGCATTTGTACGTCCACGCATAGTATCGCGGTATGCTTTTGGCTGCTCGTGGATTTCTTTCAGCATGAAATGCTCATAGCCGCCTTTTTCTGCGGTAACTGCATCCCAATCGACAGTAATCATTTCCCGAGAAATAAAGTTGCCTTCAATCGTCATCAATTCGACAGCATCCCGTGTCAGTACAGCCATTTCGCCGTCGTTCAAAATATATACGTTGCGGGTATACTCCAGCAAAGCGGGAATGTCGGACCCGATAAAGTTTTCGCCTTCACCCAGACCAATGATCAGCGGGCTTGCTTGACGCACAGCCACCAGTTTGTCGGGCTCATATTCAGTCAGAACTCCCAGTGCAAACGCACCGCGCATGAAGGTGATCGCTTTTTGTACAGCTTTTACGATATCACCATTATATTCACGGGCGATCAGGTGGGAAATAACCTCCGTATCCGTTTCGGAAGTAAAGTGGCATCCTCCGGCAATCAGTTCTTCCTTAAGGTCAAGGTAGTTCTCCACAATCCCGTTGTGTACGACCGAAAACTTCATACTCTCGTCGGTGTGCGGGTGGGAGTTCTCATCGGAAGGTTTACCATGCGTCGCCCAGCGTGTATGCCCGATTCCGGCGCTGCCGGTAAGTGGAGTAGCTTCCAGTCTGGATTCAAGGTTCGCCATACGGCCTTGTGCTTTTACAACCTGAAGGCCTTCTTTGGTAAATACGGCAATCCCTGCGGAATCATAACCGCGATACTCCAGCTTCTTCAATCCCTCTACCAAGATCCCCTGCGAATTCTGATTCCCGATATATCCTACAATACCACACATAATAATTTCCTCCGTCCAATTTATAGTGTGGGCGGCATAAGGAAAGAAACGTGCCGTGCGGCATGTTTTTGAGAAAAAGCAAATATTCTGTTGTATTTCAGGCTCACCAAGTTGTCACGATTACGCCATCCTTAAAAAAAGAACAGTATCCGTTTCCCTTGTGTCTATGTTCATGAAATGCACAGTCTTCTCCTCTGCCGCAGCAGAACGCTCTGTGTTTCTTTCCGTTATTGCGCGATCCCATGAAATGTATAACTTCTGCTTGCACCCACAGAAACGTTGTGTGAAAGGTCGCCCTCGCATTTTCCGTTTCCATTTACGGCTCTGGTGCATCACCGGGAGGTCCCCGCCGAACATTTCGAACACCTCCACCTCGTCAGCTTACATCTGCCGTGATCCGTTCAAGCCCTGCCCCTATCGGCAACTTGCTGGCTCTCTCTTCTCCCCCGCGCAAGATCAAGCTCTGGCGCTTGCTGTTGCCAACCTTACTATCCCCGCTTTCCTTCTGGAATGACACTTAATCTATTATATGCACCTTACATCGTTTTGGCAATGCTGTATCAGGAATACTTGTGGCAGCCCGTACAAGGAACTGGACAAAAATATAAATATTCAGCCGGTGAAGCAGATCAAGCACCCCCTTCACCAGCTGAACAACTCTAACCAATTACACCAGTTCACGCTGAACAACATCAACAATCTGCCCTACATAAAGATCCAGTTCCGCCTTATCCGGACCTTCCGCCATTACACGGATCAACGGTTCTGTACCGGAAGGACGCACCAGCACACGGCCATTATCGCCGAGCTTGCCTTCCACTTCCTGAATAGCCGCTTCAATCGCCGGATTGTTCGGATAGTTAGTCTTATCCTGTACGCGAACATTCACCAGCACCTGCGGATATTTGGTCATCATCGATTTCAGCACACTGAGCTTCTTGCCGGATGATTTCATTGTGTCCACCAGTTGGATCGCCGTCAGAATACCGTCACCTGTTGTGTTGTAGTCCAGGAAAATAACATGGCCGGACTGTTCCCCGCCCAAATTGTATCCGCCCCGGCGCATTTCTTCCATCACGTAGCGGTCACCGACTGCAGTCTTGGCTGTGTTCAGCGCCAATTGCTCTGTTGCTTTGTAGAACCCGATATTGCTCATCACTGTGGATACAATGGTCCCATCCTTAAGCTTGCCGGCACGGTTCATGGCATCTCCGCAAATACAGAGGATAAAGTCTCCGTCGACTTCGTCACCATTCTCATCAATGGCAATCAAGCGGTCTGCATCCCCGTCAAAAGCAAGTCCCAGATCCGCACCCTGACGCAGAACTTCCTCGCGCAGTGTCTCCGGATGTGTGGAGCCAACGCCGTCATTAATGTTCAGTCCATCCGGTTCCGAACCGATGGCAATCACTTCCGCCCCGAGCTCTCTGAACAGGCGTGGCGCAAGTTCATAGGCTGCTCCATGGGCGCAGTCCAGTACCACCTTAAGTCCTGCGAAGCTATGGGAAATCGTTGTTTTAAGATAGTCCAAATATAAATATTTAGCATCATTATCTATGCTTACTGTCCCCAGACCCGCACCAACAGGGCGCGGCAATTCATCGATTTCCGCATCCATCAGCTCTTCAATCCGCAGCTCGGTTTCATCTGTCAGCTTGAAGCCGTCTCCGCCAAAAAACTTAATCCCGTTGTCTTCAACCGGATTGTGTGAGGCGGAAATCATCACTCCTGCATCAGCCTTCAGCAATCTGGTGATATAAGCCACCGCAGGCGTGCTTACGATCCCCAGACGAATAACCTGAGCACCAATGGATAACAGGCCCGCTACAAGCGCCGATTCCAGCAACGGACCCGAAATCCGCGTGTCCATACCTATAACCACCTTAGGCTTCTCCACATTTCCTGCCAATACATATCCACCGCAGCGGCCGATGCTATAGGCCATTTCTGCAGTTAATTCTCGGTTTGCAACTCCGCGCACACCATCTGTTCCAAAATACTTACCCATCTGTTTTCTCCTTTAGATACGCTGCTTCAGCTTAATGAATTATTGTATGAATGAATTCTTGTTTCGTGCTTTGGACTCACAGGTTAGACGTCGACTGGCTCAAAAAGTTACGTTCCATCCGTACTGCTTACATTGTTGCCAACTCCGTTGAGAGCACCTGAACTAGCGCCGTTCTCCGGTACTACGTCGGAAGGGGTTGGCGTGGCTGTGGGTTCCCCGGCATCTGGACTCTGTGCAGGTGCTGTCGGACTCTCTTCAACGATGGCCGGCTCCGTACTTGGCTCAGGGGTCACTGCTGCATTGCTGTTATCCGGTGTCTCCGTAGCTTCTGGCGTTGCCGGAGCCAGCAGTTCTACCGTTGCCGTCAGCCGTTGCGACGCATTCGCAAGAGTAATGAACCTGGGCAGCGAGACATGCAGGGTTACAGCATGATTTCCAGCCGTGAGGCCAACCACATCCGCCACCACACTAATATTATTCTTGTCCAGCTGATTCAGCAAAGCCGGGGCTCCGGATACTGTCAGGGTAACAGCTTTGCTGGCCGGATCTGTGATCTGAGCGGTAAGCCCGTTGTCTACCCCCTCCAGCTTAATGGGGATATTGTCGATGGTCTTCTCGGCTACCTTCGAGGTCACTACAGAAACATTCAAGACTGCAGGTTCAATCTTTACCGTACCTTCCGGAGCAGGCAGCTCCAGCTTCAGCTCCTTGGTACCTGCGGAATCTATTGTGCCTAAATTCAGCGTGGCTTCGTAGGAGGATAAACCGGCTAAGGACTCTTCGGTTCCATATACCGTTACCGTGTCCTGTTCGGGCGACACCCGGGACAAGGCCAACGCTCCTGGAAGCTGACCGGCGAAGCTGATGTCAAGCGGCAGGCTTTTGAATGGCATAGTGACCGGCAGATCCACAGCAATAGAGGACGGCTCGATGACCGCATCCTTAATCACTTCGCCGCTGCTGTCAACCGCGTACAACTTCAGCCTCTTGCCCTTAATTGTCTCGCTTTCACCATCCAGCTCAATGGTTCCCTGCACCTTGGACACCTTGCTAAGCTCACTTGCAGCCAGCGTAACCTGCGCCTCCACGGCTGGTTCTATGACTGGAGCACCCACCTGATAACCCGCCGCCGGCTTCCCTTTAGTAACAACGGATACAGGAAAAGACTTGGTATTCCGCAGTTCCACATGGACATTTACTTCATTGGGATCGATATGCTGCAGCGTCACTCCGCTCGGAAGTGAATAATGAAGCGGCAGTGTGGTATCCCCCGGTTGAATGTTGCTTAAATCAATCCACACTTTATAGGCATCCGAAAACTTATAGGTGAGATCCGATTTTTTGCCCAGGACCTCGAGTCTGACGCTTACGGCGTCCTGGGACGTGATTACATATTTGTCCTCATCGAATCCTTTGACCTCTATCTTGACATTTTCGATGATTTTGGACTCCTTGTTGACCGTGGTCTGGCTGGTAGGTGCAGTATCTACATGGACGATGGTCCACAGGATAATCGCAAGGGCAAGGGCGAGAATTTTATTAAAGTTATTGTTCTTCATCCACTTATCCATTGTTCTTATCCCCCTTCCGTTTCCAGAAAGCGGAGCTCTTCTCCTTGAGCGATGAAGTGGCACGCAGTTCCTCATACAGCTTGGAGATTAAGGACTCTTCCTTAATATCGCGCACGATCTGCCCGTTAATCGCCAGCGAAATCTGTCCAGTCTCTTCCGAGACTACAACGGAAACAGAGTCGGCCACTTCACTAATCCCGATTGCGGCACGGTGGCGTGTCCCCAGTTCCTTGCTGATAAACGGATTCTCCGACAGCGGCAAATAGCAGGCAGCAGCGGCGATCTGCCCTTCCTGCATAATCAGCGCACCGTCATGCAGCGGCGTATTCGGAATAAAAATATTAATCAGCAGCTCGGAGCTGACCACAGAGCGCATAGGAATACCGGATTCGGTATATTCGTTAAGCCCGGTAGCTCTTTCGAAGACAATTAACGCGCCTATTTTTCGCTGGGCTAAATAATTCACAGCTTTAATTACTTCACCGATCAGCTTGCTGATCTCTTCATCATTCTCGGCAGCCCGTCCAAAAAACTTGCCCCGGCCAAGCTGCTCCAGCCCCCTTCGTAGTTCGGGCTGAAAGATGATAAATATCGCAAAGATCCCGAAGGTAAAAATCTGGTTCATCAGCCATTTCAGGGTATACAAATCAAGCAGAGTGCTCAGTGCCCAGATCACAACCAGGACCAGAATCCCCTTGAGGAGCTGAACCGCCCGGGTCCCGCGCACCATATTGAGCACTTTGTAGATAATATAGCTGACGATCAGAATATCGACTATATCTTTAATGGAATCTTTCCATGTCATGTCCGAAAAATAACTCATGCCAAAACCCCCGTCATATTTCATATTAGCTGGGTTTATGTAAAATGTCTGTAAGTTCTGCAACATATCTAGGTTATAACGTTCCAGCCCAGGTTGCAAGTTTAGACGCGCAGGGATTCATACCATGTTATTTCCAGGCAGCAAAAAAGCGCCATCTTTCCGGAAAAAGAGGCGCAAATGATATTTCTGCTAAAAGCGACCAAATGTTATTAACGGTAGGCAACTTCAGAGAACATGTTCGTCACTTTATACCAGAGCCAACTTACCGCTTGGTCTATGCTTTTGACTTGCCCGGAGATATGAGCTGTTGAAGCCTGATACAAGGAACCGTCGATCACAGTCACATTGCCGTTCACTTCACCATACACCTGAGTTTTACCATTCTCCACCGTTAGATCACCGGATATTGTTTTGCCGGAAGGTACGATAACCGTATCACCCTTGATGACAACCTGTTCCAGGTCGCTTCCCCTGACAACAAGCTGCCGATCCTGATTCCAAAAAGTAACGGAGCTCATCAGCATTACGAGAATAAATACGGACGCCGCTGTAAGTGCAGGATGCCGCTTGATCCAGGTAACAAAAGCCCGTTCCTTCTTGACATGCGGTAATGAATTCATAATCCGGCCTACAAGATCCTCAGAAGCCACAGGATTCTGGTGCATCAGGGAAAACATCAGCATATCGGTCTGTTCCAATTCTTTGAACTTGGCACGGCAATCTGTACAGGATAGAAGATGCTCCTTCAATTCCCTCTGCTGCAGTTCGGGCAAGTCGTCATCCAGGTAGTCGTGCATCATAGAGACGGCCAGTTTGCATTCCATAGGAGCCAATCCTTTCATGAGTGCTATTTAATTATTACATGGCAAAGGGGCAGAGCGCATAAGACTTGCTTAACTTACATACGTCGCTGCCCGTCAGGCGTTTCATAAAAAATAATCTATTTTACATTTTGGGGCCTAATTTTTTACGTAAAAATTCACGTCCGCGGTGCACGCGGGTCTTAATCGTTGTTACAGGCATATCCATGACGTCGCTAATCTCCTGAAGAGATAAATCCTGCAGATACCGCAAAATCATCACCGACCTGTATTTCACAGGCAGGCTGTCAATGGCCTCATAGATCAGACTCTGCGTCTCGGAGAGCAGCAGTTCCGTTTCCGGGGTCACATTATTGCTGGGGATCATAGAATAGCCGTCAATCCCCTCCTGGTCGTTCATCTCGGCATCCAATGAATACGTCGGCCGCCGCTTGCGGAGTCTGTCAATACACAGGTTCGTGCCGATGCGGTAGATCCAGGTTGAAAATTTCTGTTTGTCATCATAACGGTCCAAATTCCGGTACACGCGCAAAAACGTTTCCTGAACAATATCCTCTGCCTCATGGCGGTTGTTCAGCATCCGGTATGCCAAATGATATATTTTGTCTTTATATAGTTCCACAAGCTCGGCAAATGCCCTTTGGTCGCCCTTCAAGGCGAGCTTTGTCAATCTGCCTTCCAAATTCTCCACCTGTTAACTCCCCCAGACTTGCCGCCCTTGGTCGTTCATCTCTTGATTGTCCACGGTACAAGCTCTTAAATCGTAATTCAAGTTTGTGCAAAAATCAAGGATTGTATTGTTACCTTCTATATATATTGGGCTAACGCTATGGCATTCAGGAAAATCCGCAGATTCATCGCGGCTCCGAGGAACATTTGGATTTCCGGCCGCTGTTATTGTCAGATTTCCTGATTGAAGCCGCAAGCAGCGGTTGAAATCTGACAATAAAGGCGAACGCTCCGCTCCTCCAATTCCAAATTTCCTCTCCATCACTTCATCTGCGGAAGTTCAAATGCCTATTGCTCTGCCCAAAACCCATATCGGCAACAATGGGCAGGTAAAGGGAAGGAAGCTGCTTGATCCTTGCAGCTTCCCTCCCATATAGTTCCCGGCCTATCTAAACACCGATACCACTTCGAATCTCATTCAAGTTAAGGTCCGGGTGTATTCTATTGTACTTTCTGCAGCAGATGCCTCCTAAATCTGCCTAAAAACTGAATCAATTGCACATTGTACAGCAGAATCCCCGGGGGAAGGTGCATTTTCCTCAAAATCCCGAAATCTATTGCAGGAAATACAGCAGAATGCGATTTGTTGCCGGAGACTGAGTCATCTGTTGCAGAAAGTGCAATCATACAGCAATTTCTCTATGATTATACGATATATAGTATATAAACTTCATGTTCAATCGGTATAAACAAGCAGAACCGGCTTCACCTTCCTCTAAAAGGACGGTACCCGTTTATTCACAAAAAATCCCCGTCCGGCCTCCATAGAGAGGCCGGACGGGGATTGGGAAGCGGCCGGGCCAGCTTCCAAGTTCACTATAATATCAGCCGGTATTTCGCAGTCCGGCGGCAATGCCGTTGATCGTAAGCAGCACCTCGCGCAGAAGCTCGGCGTCATCGCCCTCGGCTTCACGCAGGGCTCTAAGCTCAGACAAGAGCTGCACCTGCAGATAGCTGAGCGGATCAACGTAAGGATTCCGCAAGCGAATGGATTCCTGGATGACAGGAACGTTATCCAGAATATCCTGTTGTCCGGTGATTTTGAGAATCAGCTCGGAGGTCAGCTTGAATTCTGCTTCGATCTGTCCGAAGATACGCTGACGCGCCTCCTCATTTTTGCCCATGCCGGCGTATTCCTTGGCAATAATCAGATCTGCCTTGGCAATGGCCATTTGCAGAGTATCAATTAACGTAGTGAAGAACGAGAATTTCTCATACATATGCTGCATGATCTTCAGGTTCTCTTCCTTATCGTCGTAGAAGCTCTGCAGCCCCGTTCCGGCAGCGTACCATGCAGGAAGCAGGTAACGGCTCTGTGTCCAGGCAAAAACCCAAGGGATCGCACGCAGGTCTTCAAAACGGTCGCTGTTCTTTCGTTTGGAAGGACGCGACCCGATATTAAGCTCTCCAACCTCAGGAAGCGGCGTCGATTCCTTGAAGTAGTTCAGGAAATCCGGATCACGGAAGATCAGGTCCTGATATTTGTTCAGTGATACTTCAGAAATCCGGGCCACAATCTCTTCCCACTTAGGCTCGTACAGATCAGCCTGCGGTGATCTGGCATTAATCGCTGCCGTAATCAGCGCGGAGGTTGCCTGCTCCAAGCTGCGGTAGGCGATTCCCTGCATCGAATACCGGGAGGAGATGACTTCGCCCTGCTCTGTAATCTTAATGCCGCCGCCAATCGTCGAGGCCGGTTGGGCCAGAATACTGCGGTTCAGCGGCATGCCCCCACGGCCAAGCGCTCCGCCGCGGCCATGGAAAAATTTCAGTTTGATGCCGAATTCATCCGCCGTAGCCGTAATTTCCTTGAGTGCCACACGCAGCTCATAGTTGGCGGTAACCACACCGCCATCCTTGTTGCTGTCCGAATATCCCAGCATGATCTCCTGCAGGTCATTCATCGCCCTAACCGCATCACGGTAGATCGGCAGGTTGAGCAATGTCCGCATAATTTGCGGTGCATCATGCAGATCGTCAATGGTTTCGAACAGCGGCACAGCCTGAAGTGTGCAAACAACAGTACCATCATTGTCTTTGCGGAATAAGCCGACTTCCTTGGAGAACACCATAACCTCCAGAATATCGCTCGCGGCTTCAGCCATGCTGATGAGGTAGCTAGTGATACATTGTTTGCCGTACTCCTCTTGAGCCGTATAAATGGCACGGTACACAGCAAGACATTCCTCCGTGCTTTCGCTGTAGGTCTGATATGGCGAAGTCAGCGGACGCGGATCATTCAGCAGCTTTTCCAGAAGCTCGATCTTCTCGTTCTCCTGCAGCTTGGCATAATCCTGCGTAACATTCATTTTGGCCAGGATCTCGGTCATCGCATTTTCATGCTCCTGGCTGTGCTGGCGGACATCAAGAGTTGCGGTATGGAATCCAAACAACTCTACCTGGCGAATCAATTTCTTAATGTAGGTATCCGCTACATAATCGGCATAGTGATGGCGCAGGCTGCGGTCAATCACGTTCAAATCATCTATAAATTGCTCCGGTGAGGCGTAGCGCTCAGGCGTACCTTTTTTCTCATCATCCATAACGTTCTGCGTCTTCGCGATCATATAGGCAAGCTTAATCCGGTACGGCTCATTATCATTATGCCAGGATTTCGCCTTATCCAGTTGAATAATGCCCCGATCCAATTCAATGGATTGCAGCAGCTCCGGCGTTACCTTAACGATGCTTGTACTAAAGCTCAGATACTGCATTAGTTCGCGCATAATGCGCTGATATTCCCGAATTGCCAGCTTGCGCTGCAAACGCAGGGTCTGTAAGGTCACAGCCGCGGTTACTGAAGGGTTGCCGTCACGGTCCCCCCCGATCCACGAACCAAAACGCAGATAAGTTGGAACATGCCAATTCTGGCCCGGATAATATTTGCTTAGACATCGTTCAAGTTCTTGATACACATCCGGCAGCACCTGAAAAATCGTCTCATGGAAATAGTACATTCCATTGCGGACTTCATCCAGTACCGTAGGCTTGCGGTCACGCAGCTCATCCGTCTGCCACAAGGTAATGACTTCATTCAGCAGCTTCTCACGCAGCTGTTCGCGTTCCCGGAAGGTCAGGGTAGGGTTATCCAGACCCATCACATCATCGGAGATACGCTTATGAATATCAAGGATCGCCCGCCGCATGGCTTCCGTAGGGTGAGCCGTCATGACCAGCTCCAAAGACAGGCCGTTCATGATTTCATGAACATCCTCGTGTGAGAAATCCCGCTCGCGGAGCTCCTGAATCGCGCTTTCGATAGAACCAGGCTGTACAGTCTCCCCGGCTGAACGTTCGTAGTCGCGTTTTCGGCGAATCCGGTGATTCTGCTCGGCAATGTTCACCAATTGAAAATAAATTGCGAACGCCCGTATCACCTGGTGTCGATTCTCAGGATCAAGTGAATTGATTAGCTCCTTGAATTCATTGTGCAGTTCAGGCAAAAACAATGAGCGCAGCGATTTGCTGGTTTCGCGGATCTTCTCTACGATCTCCAGCAGTTCGTTACCGCCTTGGTGAACCAAGACTTCGCCCAAAATATTCCCCAGGAACCGTACGTCTCGCCGCAGCAGATTGTTAGAGTTGCTTTTGCTGACGGCAGTCGTAAGTTCGGTCATGCTGCTCCCCCCATCCTCTTTCCGGATCAATGCTTTTAACATTGTCTATTTAAAGCTTTCCTCATATCATACAATAAAACTGCCCGGAAATCTCCAACTTTATTGTGCTGTAAAGCGATACAGCAATTAAGATTATACACCAATCCGGCTATATATACAGTCTCAAAAAAAATATGTATTTCTTCCAATTTATATTGCCTAATCTGCGAAGGGTTTATGTAGTTTTCATGTGATAATATATTACGCCGACACACAAAAAAGCCAGCTCCAACGAGCTGGCTGTCAATTAAATTCACGTATTATTTTTTGGTGGTTCCCGGGTGATCGTTGAAGGCTAATTCAAATAAACCTGTCGCGGATAATCCGGCGAGTCCCCCTGACCATAGCCGGAGCGTAAGCCCCAGATCGGTAAAAGGATACGCAGCAGCTCCAATAAGCAGCCCAATCCCAAGTCCGATAAAAGGCACCGCGTTGCGTGGCAGATTAATATTATTTTTGACCAATTGCACCAAGGCAAGCGTAAATACCGCTAATACCGATGCAAAAGCCAATACATTATCCAGAATACCGGTGTTAATCACTGGAAAATCACTCCTTTCCGTTTCGCGTTTATCGTTCAAAAATGTTAATTCTAGCGGCCACTTGTAATCTCTACGGTTCGGGTAACCGAATCATAACCAACCGAAGCTCCAAGCGCTTCCGCTACAGCACGTACCGGCACATAAGTTACACCGTTCTCCAAACGGCCATCGGCTATTTTTGCGCCATTCACTTTTACTATTGTAACCGCATCACTATTCAGATTCTGTTCCCCCTTAGTCCTTCCGTTGATTAGCTTATACGCCGCTTCCACCGCTTGTACTGAAGGCTGTGCTCCCGCCCGCAGTTTGGAAAGCGTCAATCCGAAGCTCATCTGAAAATGGGGATAATCCTTCAGACTGGTCCAGTCTCCACCCCATTCAAAACCCAGCCGTTTGGCCTGCTGCACCACCTCCAGCCAATCCGCTGTCCGGTCATTGTCTCCGTCACGCGCCATGTCCCAGGACACGCTTGAGCCATTCGGCAGCAGCAATGCAAAATCAATGGCCAGACCATAATTGTGATAGCTCTGTCCACCCCGGGCATTGGTAACAACCGCCCCCGGCTTCGTACGTCCTTGAGCATAGAGCGCATCCTGTTCAGCTATTGTCCGCAGTCCTTGCGTAATCTGGACCGGAACACCACATGTGTAGCAGCATTCGATTAACGCAGTAGCTGCTGCGAGCACGACGGGATGCAGGCCGGTTAAGCGGGGAGCGGACTTATTTTTGATTTGTGTCAGGGTCAGCATGGCTTGCTCCTCCCTTCTTGCCCTCCTGCAGAACAATGAACAAATCTTGACGTTTCGTGAACACCAATAAGGTTAGGATGAGCAGCCCAATCGTGGTTCCGGTCTGGGCAACCGCCCAGGCCTCTGTTTTGAGCGAAGCCAGCACAGTGTCTGCTCCAGACACAGCAGTGCAGCGAATCCACAAAGCGACTGCCATTTGGAAGGTGTAGGCACCCAGAAAGAAAAAAGCTGCCAGCATAAACAGGCTGACCGCCTTTGCCCGCAGACGTCTGCGAAAATACAAAAAAAGCGCAGCTATCAGCAGCAGCGCACAAATCAAAGATACCGAATATGCAATTAACCGCAAAAAATCAATTACGCCCATTGTTGACACCCCGATCATAGATTAGAAATTCGGCAAATCCGTTATTTTGGATCTCCTCCTGAATCTCTTTGGATACGTCCTTATATCGAAGGATAGAGAACATTACCCGGGCCGAGGCTTGGGTCAGCTCCCTTTCCTTTTCCCGGTGCAGGGGCGATAATCGTTTGATCCATCTACTCAGCACGTTATCCTCCCCGATCTTCTTCATTTACTACATTCACACCGCTTGACGCTTGATCAATTTTCAGTCTCTGCAGTACTTCAAGCGTGGGTGCCATGAAATCTGAGCGCTCTTTATCCAAAATATTTTGCAGACGGTCCCGGTCTTCTTCAGCCCGCTCGAGCAGTTCACGCGGCACCAGATTCCCTTTGACAATCGAGCGCAAAAGCACCAGAACAATCACCAGCAGAATCAGAGCCACGATATAAGCCAAACCATATTTATCAGCCAAGGGAAGAATCTTCTCCAAATTCGCTACGTCGTTGCTGTTCATTGTTTCACCCCTTTCTTATTGGACGTTAGATTTTCATATTAGGTCTGGTCGTAACTGCGGAGAATGTTTGGACTTCCGGCCGCTGCCCATCTGCAGATTTCTTGAATTTATACCGCTGCTCGCGGTGGAAATCCGCAGACAAAGGCGGACGCTACCGCTCCTCCAGTTCCAAACTTCTCCTCCGCCACTTTTCCCTTTTTACTCATTTTTCAAGTTCACTATATATTGATGTACAAAAACCCCCGGGACCCGGGGGCAAAATAAAAACGCCGCAGCGGGCGCCAGCATTTACCTATTCTTCTTTGGTCAAATACTCAAGTCCGCTGTCCACCAGGATTTCTTTTACGCCAGCTTTCAATGTCGCCGGAACTTCCGTGAACTTGGTCTTCCCCAAGATTACACGCTGTGCAAAAAACATAGTCATTAAAAATCACCTTCTTCCCATTTTGACCTTCAGCCACATAGAACTGGCTGGTTATTACTGATAAACCCTCGTCGCCATCTCTGCGATAATGTCCTCAATGAAATCCGCCCGCTCCGACAGAGCATTATTTTGCGCCTTCAGCAGTACATTCTCTTTCTGCAGCTGCTCGACTTCCGTCAGCTCCGGCGGCTTGTTCGCTTCAGCTTCCTGGTAGGCCTTCCAGGCTGCTTGCAGCTCTGCTTCTGTGGGCTTGGGTTTGTCCAGGTTCCAGACGGCGATATAGGGTCCACGCTCTACGATATCGTAATCCTCACCCTCAGTGAGTAGGTTGTAGTCGATACCGTAGCGATAATGGACGCCTTCGACTGGCTCCTCGCCTTTTTCCGGCGGCTTGATCTCGTAGCGGACACGGCCTTTTTCTTCGGCTCCGGGCCGCAGGACGGGTTCAGGTCCGTTATCCTGTACGATGAAATCCTGCGTTTGGGCGGCTTGAGGGTATAAGTGCATGATTGCTTGTGCTATATTCATTTTGAATCCCTCCTCATCCGATTCTATCAATATTAAGTGAACATATTGTAGGGTCTGCTAAAGTAATAATGTCTACCCCTTTTTTTTGCTCTATATATATTTCCAAATAATCCCCCGCATTTAACGGTACAGTTTTACTGCCGCCAAGAAAAATAAAAGCCCCGGGAGAGCCCACTTGATCGAAACAAAGCGTCCTACCCGCCTGACCGTTAACATAATAGTATAAACGGGTTTCAAAGTTTCCGTTAGCATTAAGCAGTAAAGATGCATCAACATGATAGAGTCCGCTTTGTTTTACTGTGAATCTACCGATACCATCATATTCCTCGCGTTGGTCCTTGTCTTCTTGCCCATAATTAATTTTTGTTCGCACAGAACTTGAAATTGTTTGCGAAGCATTATGCGCGGCTTGAACATAAGATCGAGAAGTAGATGTATTATCTCCCCATGGGTTAACAACACCGTCACCAAAAGCAATTATACCTCCCGTCTGAGTGCTGCTTATGGCTGCTGTAGCGCTCATTGTCCCAACGCTTCCCCCGATTTTTGCTCCTTCAGTCGCTAGGTAGCCATAGCCGCTGCCACTACCGCTTACACCAACTACAAATACATTTGCTCCACTACGTGCCCATATAGATGTTGTTTTATTGGAATACATCCCTCCACTTATGACAGCCCCACCACCGTATACCATAACTCCGTAATAACTGCCAGCACTTGCAGTCACATTACAGTTTTGCAACCAAGTCCATACATTACTGATCAACTCAATTGCATTGGTAGTCGTTGTAGTAGCCGTGATCCCTGTAATTGTGACCTGAATTGTATTTTCCTGCATCGACAGGCGAGTAACGTTCACGGTCCCTGAGGCATTGATTCCAAGTGTACCTCCCCCACCAAATCCCTTTAAAACAACATCCTCCGCATAGGTTCCAGCTGCGATATTAACTACAACTGCATGATTAACGTTCTGCGGGATCATGCTAACAGCCTTCCCTATCGTCCTAAACGCCCCACCCGCCGTATTCGCCAACCCATTATTGCCATCATTCCCATCCGTCCGCACATAATAGGTAATATCCGCCGTCGTCTGCTGCGGCGTTGTCGCCAAAGGCGCTTTGCTGTTCAGCTGCCCCTGTATCCCGCTGGTCACTCCATCCAAATACCCAAACTCCACATTCGACACCGTGCCGGTTCCGATCTTGCTTGCATCGATCGCTGCAGCCGCGTTAATATCCGCGTTTACAATAACCCCCGGTGCAATGGCGGTAACGCCATCTCCTGTACTGGTCACATCCCCGGTATGATTGGGATGTACATACTTATTCGCTCCGGCTGCTACACCGTCCAGCTTCGCCTTATCTGCTGCGGCCATCAGCCCGGCAGCGGTGGTGGTGGCTGCCGCCGTGGAAGCCTTAGCGTTCCAGGCGGTGCGTTCCGCCGCTGTAATATGCTTTACCGTATCCACGGTATGGTCCTGCACATTTTTAACGGCAGTATCCAAAACATCCATATTGCCGTTCAAATCGGCGATATCGACTATATCTGTGCCATCCGGCTTTTTCAGCCCCAAATTGCCCGTAGTCTGCATAGTTCACACTCCTATTCGTATACTCTTAATTCATTCCATGTTCTGGCGTGCGCTGCATTCCAGGTGAGTGACTTCAGCGAATTCCACCAGGTATAGCTGTACACAAACTTATAATCCAGATGGGCAGGCTTAATCTCTTCTATGATTTGTATTAACCCCGCCATGTTCGCCGGGATGCCCAGCGTCCCTACAAAACGCGCCTCAAAGCTGTACGCTCCCGGCACCTCCACAACCTGAACATCCCCTCCGGAAAAAGCGGACGCCGTCCGCCGGATCATCTCCGGTGTAGTCGTCCCGCTTCCGCGCAGCTTGGCCTTGATCATTTCCCTGCGGATGGCATAGGATTTCGTACTGTCCGTGGTAAGAGCCAGCACCTTCTCCCAGCGCGCAAGCCCCCAGGTTGCCGACTCCACATTCGTCTGCAATGCCGAATCCTCTATCGAATAGGCCAGCTGTCCACATTCCGCAGCATGGCTATCCTGGATCTGCTCCATCTCAAGTACACCCTGATAATACTCCGGCAGGTATTTCATCAGGTCAGGCTTGTTAAATTCCGGCCCCTCTTGTGTGGTGGGGCTGGAAGAATAGCTTATTGTCCCGTAGATATTCTCGCTATAGGCCATAGTTACACCCCTTTAAGCTGATTCCAGCTCAGCGGGCCTTTGGGCATGTACTCATGCGTATGGGCCGCTGGCGGATACACCGCCGGCTTCCCGTCTACCCCTGACCAAGGTACGGTATCCGCCGCCTGTGCGTAATCCACTTTGCCGTTGTTGTTGGTGTCATAGATGCTTTTCAGCATATCGCCGGTGCTTTGTGAAGCTACGAGCAGTTTGTTGACAGTACCCGTACCGATGTAGAGCTTGCCTGTATCGGTGCAGAAACCGAGTTCGCCGGCAGCAAGAGTTCCCAATGCGCTTTCTTGCCCGCGGCGGATTTGAATTAAAGTCTTCAGAGCCATTATCATCGCCCCCTAGAATGTGCCGCCGTCAATAGCACCCACCATCAGCCGGCTGCCATTGGCTGTGTCGTATACGATGCTGCTTCCATCGACATTGGCCGCTACACCGTTCGAATCGACGGTGATCCCTTTGCCGGCGGTCACTGCAATCGCATCGGCGGTCACACCAATCCCATAGCCTGCACCAATGTTCAGTGTCACTGAATCGGCTTGTCCGCCCCCGGTAAGGCCATTGCCGGCTGTAATCGTCTGTAATGCTCCACCCGTACGAACCCAGGTGCTGCCGTTCCAGCTGTAGATTTTCTGCTCGTCGTCAACATAAGCCGTCCAGCCCACAGCCGGTGTATAATACACCCATGCCGCAGATTGATACTCGGCAATTTGATTGGTTTTGCCCGCCCAGACGCCTGTTGCTGCCGCAGGAATAATGTAACGGTCACCCTCCGCAGGACTCGCCGGGGGAACGGCCAGATTCTGGTCCTTCACTGAACTCTGCGGCTCGATGTTATGCTTGGCCAGCTCGATCTCATTCCTGATTTTTTGTGCTGACCACAGATCGGTAATGGCCGTTCCCGCATCATTGATTACACGGTGCTTAGATGCATCGTCGATATGGGTTTTAATCTCAGCTGCAGTTTTGATATTTGTACCGTCGGAGATCTTATTAACATGTCCTGCCGTGATGTCTGCCTTAAGTACCCTGGCATAGGTTGCCCCATCGGCAACGTCATCCACTGACCCGGTCAGATCGCTCAGCTTCTGCGCATTGATCCGGCGCCAGGCCGCGCCATCGTCGAAATACAAATAGCCGCTGTTCGTTCCGCTGGTTACAATGTATACCCGCCCCGCAGAAGCGGCTGCCGGACGTGAAGCCTCCGGACCGGACATCGCCCGGCCCACCATGGAATTGGAAGTGCCGTCACCAATATAGACTTCCTTGGTATCTGTGCAAAAGCCCATCTCGCCCGCATGCAGAACTCCATAAGCAGCAAGCTCCGCCCGGGTGCCGCGTTTTACTTGAATGGTTTGCGCCATTTTACACCTCTCTTCTAAAAGATCCTCCGTCTATGCGTCCCGTTGCCTTGTAGCGTTCCAGCTCCTTTTGGGCAGCAGTCAACCCCGATTGCAGAGCATTGATGTCATCCGCTTCCACAGTATCGCCCGGTGTCTCATAAGTGACATAGACTTCAGGAACCCCGGCAAAAATCTTGATTATCCTCCGCCAAGGCGTTTCATCCGGAAAAGAAACCGAGAAATTCCGCAGCTCCACCCCGCTGTAATGAGAACCTGTATACACCGAGATGCTCTGGTTGTTAATGTTGTCATGCGCGAGCAGACCGCTGTAAACCCCATCTGTAAGTAACAGTTTCTCCTCAACAACATAGCTGCCGCCGTTTGCTTTTTTGTTCAGCTTATCCGTAAATTCATCGACCTGCTGCGGGTATCCCATCCCTACACCTCCAGCACGACACTGCTGAACAGCGGCACTTCTGTTTCACTTAAAGTCACATTACCCGATCCGCCGTTCAGCTTCAGTCCGCTATAGTCTACAACGCCCTCTGTATCCAGCAGCAGTGAGCCTATTACAGATTGGCTGATATAGGAAGCGGTAAAGGCCTTTTCCTTGCGGTATTTCTCCAGTATCTCTTTAAAAGCATCGATTACCGCCTGCAGCGTATATCCGGAAGCAAGGGTAACCTTGGCGCTCACGCTGATGCTTTTCCCGGCTGCAGCCGCTACAGTTACTACTGCTCCTACCGGCGCCTGGCCTTCACCTTGACCCGCAACTGGATCGATATATTGCTGTACCTGCGACACCAGCAGTTCGGAGGCAGGCTGCTTCGCGGCATCCACAATGACCACTTTTACCGTCTTAGGTCCATTCCATAACGGAAAAACCCGCGCTCCCCCTACGCCGTCTATTTGCAGCGCCCATTCCATATAATGATATTTGTTGCCGCTCGTTGACGGACGTCTGGCTGACTCTAAAAAACGCTGGCGCAGCTTTTCGTCATCCTCGGCATTTTCACCGGGAATCAGCAAGGCTGTTATCTCTCCTCGCGCTAGACCAGGGATATAATCAATAGGCAACAATGAGCCAAAATACCGGTTTCCTTCCTCCCCTGCTGTCTCGCTCTCTATCCTGTAGGTTCCCGGAGCCAGCTTCTCCACCGCCGTATAGTGCAGCAAATCTAGTGAAAAACGGCTGCCCAGCGGAATATCCAGCAGTTCGTTAGCGCTGTTATAGAACATTGCTGTAAGCTCGGCCTTGCTTGCGGCACGTCTGGTTATTCCCGACCAGGCAATACTGCGCTCCAAATATTCACCAGTAGCCGTATCCGCAAAAAACAGATTGCTGTTCACATCCAGTTCAATATACATCTGCGCCATCTCAGCCGCCGCCGGAGCCAGCGCATCATAGATGATGCTGCCTTCACGTTTATCCAGACTGGATGGTACCCGGTCCAGCATCCGCTCAAGCAAAGCCTCGAACGTCTGATTTTCATACACCCTCACTCATCTCCTTTCTCAGCTCGAAATTCCCGTACTGAGTAACTACCTTGCAGCTGAAGCTCAGATTATCCCCGTTAAAAGAAACCGCAGTGTCCTCCAGCCTGATAATCCGCTCATCCTGAAGCAATGCTTCACTAACAATACGCCTGATTTCAGCTCTCACCAGCAGTCTGTCTTTTCCCAGCACAAGACCCCATTCAGTCCCGTAATCAGAACTGTAGATCAGATGCTCATAGCGATCGGTCCGCAATATTTTTGCCACTGCCTGCTGTACGGCTTCAAGGCCATCCAACCGGCCCGTAATTCGTTTTTTGTCCCAATCCATTCTGTAGGTGAGACTGGACATTTCAGTGTTCTCAAAGGAGGTGTCTCCATCAGGAGTTGCGATGATAGGGCCAGCATTTCCAATTACGGGTATCATACCGGATCCACCAGCCTGTCCAGTACAACATAACTCTGCCCGCCCTGCATCCGAACCATCAGGACACGGTCACCCTTCTCCAGTCCCCGGCGCAGAACGATTTCCCTTCCATCCCATTCGAGCTTGCTCTCCATGACGGATTCGGGAAGAACCAGCGCGGCTCCTGACAAAACAAACCGCTGGTCCACCTGAATCTGCAGCGGTGCCGCCACGGTTACCGTCCCATACGAAAAAGCCACAGGGTTGGTACTCCCTACGGCGCCGAGACTCGCTTTTTTAATAATATCAAGCATTATTTCTACACCACCTTTATATCAAGAGACATGGTATGCTCCCCGCCGGAAATCTTATGGCTGCATTGCTCCACCAGAAACAGTTTGGTGTTAAGCTCATCCAGCAGCACATAAATCAGGTTGCCTGCACGCACCCGCAGATCGCCTATTGCCTGTACGGAAAGACTTGTTTTTTCCCGGTTATGCAGCTTCAGCAGGTTGTCTGCGTTCTCCCGGATCTGTGCGGCGTTCGCCTTGTCATCGGCTTTTTTGTAGAGATGCAGAATACCCCAGCGTTTCACATTCTCCGGGTCGCTGACCGGGTAGAACTCCCGCTTGCCGCTCTCTTTGTTGTCCTTATAGAGATAGATTGTATTGTAGGTATCGTCATCAATGCTTTTTTTGAGCGAATAGTCATACAGATAATGTCCAGCTCCCAGCACCAGATCAAGCTTCATCGAGTCCATCCCCCGCAGCGTCAGCTGGCCGAAGTCATCATAAAAAGCCATTAGCCGCCCCTTCTTCTCCATCTCACCGCCTATAGCCCCCATAATAATATCCAGCAGCTTCTTATCATTTTCTATTAAAGAAGGCATGCGGTATGTGGTTTCTTCAAGCACTCCGGTCTTCAATCCGTAGTCCTTGGCAATTTTTGTAATGAGCTCACTGGCTGTAACATCCTGAAGCACATAGCTCCCGTTGCCGAGCAGATAGCGGATCTGGTCATAGGCCGTCAGCTTGATCTGCTGATCACTCCCGGTATCAATGCTGAACACGAACCCGTAGAACACATTGATGCCATCTTTGCGGAACTGGACAATATCCCCATTGCTGATCTTAAACTTGGGGTGCTGATAGATGCCACTGTCGATAATCGTCATGTCCAGCGTTGCTGGTTTGCCTGCCCGGGAAGTCTTCCAGGAGAGGTCTGAGACAATGCCGGCAATATCCCACAGGAGCCCTTCTTTATTCTTCAAAAGCAATTCCATACGCTTTCCCTCCTACGGCAGCTTAAGGACTTTGCCGATGGGCAGCTTTTTCAGTTCACTGTCCTTAATGCCGTTAAGCTTCTGTATCACTTTGTATTTCTGGCCGTCACCGAGAATCTTCTTGGCAATGCTCCACAGACTGTCGCCAGCTTTCATCGTGTACGTTTTGGGGGCCGCTTTATCACTCGCCCGCTTGGGCTCTGTTTTCGCTTCACCTTTGACGATTTTTACCGGACTGGCCTGGTAGAACACATATTTTTTGAGCGACAGCGAATATTCAATATCTCCGGAGGTTCCCGCGCTAAGCTTCCAAGTAAAGCTCTCGATGCTCATGGCCATATTCAAGGCCAAATCATTCGGTACGGCGGAGTTATCCTGCTCCCCCTTTAAGGATACCCCGGACAATACAAACCGGATCGGCCTGCGGCTCTTCATCCATTTCTGGATCATCTCCACATATTCAAAGGGCCGCAGCAGCCGGTTTGGTCCCTCACTGCGCACCAGCACAAAAGGATAATGCTGCGCGGGGAAGATACTTTCAATTGTGATCTCCGTCAGCTTCGGATAGGCAATGGCATTGATTTCGCCCAAATCGACAATGGTATAGCTTTTGCTGTCTCCCGACTCTTTGATTTCCAGCGTCTCCGGATTCACAGGCAATCGGAAGAGGTCCTCCAGCTCATTAAAACTCAAGAAAAAACCGTATTCCTCCACGTTACGTATACACCCCCTGGGCCGTAGAGACAAATTCCTCATTCAGCTTTTGCCCGATCTTGTTGATGATCGTATCGATGTCCCCGGCATTGTTGATGTTCCCGGTAGTCACCTGCACCGTGGGCGTCAGCTCCACAAAGTTCTGAATGGCCTGAATCTCCGCCAGCTCGCGCATCATTTCGAGATCCTCGCTGGAGATGTCTACGGTGTCGTTGATGGTTCCGACCTCATTTACCCTGTTCACATTGTTCAGGTTGCCGCCCTGATTGGCAAAAAGACCGGCGGTGTTCTGAATCTGTTGCCCGCTTGCTGGCGGTTTTGTTAATTTCTTGGCATCGCGCCCTTTATCAGAAAATGCACTCGAAATACTTTCGACCTTGTTGTCTGTCCATTCTTTAGCCTGTGTATAGCTGGAGTTAAAAGCATCTTTCGTATCCACATACTCTTTATGCTTCGTTTCCTGCTTAGTGATATCCTCAGGAGGCTCCAGTGTTTTGAATTCTTTACGGTATTTATCCACCAGCTCGCTGGCGGCATGGGGAACCTTCAGCCCGTCCAGATCAAGCTTGATAGTGCCAATCCCCATTTTATCGAAGAAAGGAATTTTGCTTAACGCTTCAGCCATGCCGTTGAACTTGTCAACCACCCAACGGATCGCCTCTACCATAACCTTCACAAAACCATCAGCAAAGCTCTCAACACCAACCGCCATATTATAAAGGACATCCAGCGTACCCATACCTAAGCCATATAACAACTGCTTCACAAAAAGAATAGCAGTATTAAATCCATTAACAATGCCATCCCAAACCACATAAAATCCATTTTGCAGGCCTATCCAAATATTTTGGAAAACCGCCATCAACCAGCTGAACGCTCCCGCGATTGCCCCTACAACCTGCCCCGCCGATATCCCGAGATTCTGAAAGATTAATATCAGAGCCGCGATTACCGCAATCACGATTAGAATCGGCCAGTTCGCAGCCAGCCAGGCAGCAGCAAGTAAATATACCTGAACAATCATTGCCGCCAGATAGACAACCGCTATCGCGATAAGAATCGGCTCAATAATATCCCAATTCTCCTGCACCACACCAACCAGCCATAGCAATCCATCCACAATCATACCGATTACATTGGCTATCACCAGAAAGCCATTTGCCAATGCGTCAATCGTTGGGGCCAGTTGGCCGGAGGTGAGCGCTTGACTCAGTGTATCCATAACAGGCCGCAGGGCCCCCAGCGCCTTTTCACCGATTTTGCCCATTGCCGTATCCACATTTTTATTCAACTTGTTCCAGTCTGCAATATCTCCTGGTTTTACAGCAGCCTTGACTGCCTTCTCCCCGAAAGACTTAATCTTGTTGAACGGGGTAACCCAGTCCGCAGTCTTCAAAAAATTCAGTATCTTGGAATCTGGCTGTGGCGGCGTTGGAGGGGCCGGCGGAACCGGAGGCTCTTTTTTCAAATTGATCTTGGGTGTAGGTACAGGCTCAACTTTAACTTCAGGCTTCTTTTCTTCTTCCTTTTCATCCTTTTTTGCTTTCTTTTCGAACCCTTTCCACCATTCCACTTTTTTGGCCTTTTCTTCTTCCTTCTTAGCCGCCTGTACGGTTGGAGAAGCATTCAGCATACGCACCCCAAGCTGCTGGGACTGGCCGGCCTGCTGACTCTGTCCGACAACAATGTCTCTGGAGACCAGAATCTGCGGCGGCAATCGCTTGAAGCCTTCCAGCAGCGTATCATTAATATCCAGCAAAGATTGGTTGACTTTGTCCAAGGAGCGGTTTAATTCATCACTGGAGCGTGTAAGTACGGCTTGCATTCCCTTAATCGAACGATTGGCAAGATCCAGCTTAACACCAATGCGCAGGGACTGTTTATTTATCACTTTCCAGATCGCAAGCGACTTGACCGGAAGCATCACGGCTTTAGAAACATCTATTCTCATTCTTCCACCCCCTTTATCCCCTATCTTCTCTTCCCCTTGCTCCGCGATTGCTCCCGCTTCTCCCTCTCCACCCGGACAGCAATCATCGCATAGATGGCCGCGCGCTCGCGCGAAGACAGCTTCATCAGCTCATGCGGCAAAATATGCAGCTCATGGAGGGCGTAGTAAGCCAGGTTGGCCTCACTGTCGCCCCCGTTAATTAGTTTTTTACTTCTTCCACCAATTCGTTCATGTCGGTGCCGAAGCCGTTAAGGGCCTGTACCCGTTCACCAAGTGCAGCGAATTCGCCGGGGAGCAGCATTTTACGCAGTAAGGCCTCTGCACCAAGCACATTATAGGAACGCTGCAGTTCCGCATTTTTCAGATCGGGGTGAACTACGCTCGAAGTCATTAACTTGGCCATGTAGTCATTGGGATCAATCTCGGAGGTGTACACCCCACTTTTCCCCTTAACCTTGCGGGTAGCCGCCTTGCGGCATTCCTGGTTCTCATCCTCGGTCATACTGCGCAGTTTCCAGGCCACGGGTTGGCCCTCCTTATCCTTAAAGCGCTGGGAAACCACAAATTCCTCCGTTGTATCACAAGCCACATTTTGCGCAAAAAACATACTTAATTCACTCATGATGAACCTCCTATAAGTTTATGGGCTTAAGTTTTATCGGACAGACAGAGAAGAGACCCGCCGCCTGCTGCGTCCGGGCCGTTCTTGCTCAGATCTGTACTTCTCTTACTACTGCAGAGCAGGGCTGCCAAATGCCTGGGCAATCTGTACATCCTCAAAGGTAAAGCTGACTTCTTCCTCCAGCGCATCCGACTCCGTATCGAGTGAAGCCATAATCACGCTGTCCAGGTTAACACCTTTCAGAATGATCCGCTGCGCCCCGACACTCGATGATGGGTCATCATTGGTAACCTCGATATCGAAGTACTGATCCACACCTGTATGCATGTAGTCAAGCATCATTTGACGGAAACGGCTGGTCATATAAAAAATCGTCATCGTGCCGCTGCCCGACCATCCGGTTGCTTTATGCTGCACACCCCGGCGTCCGAGTGTTTTCACTTCCGCTTTTGTTTTCTCCACGGTAGCTTCAAGCGTTTTTACATAGAACATCTCTTCTGTTTGTGTGCCAATCACAGCATAAGCACGGCCTTCCTGGCCGGAAAGAGTATCGCTAGCCTTCAAAAATGCCATCTTAGACCACCTTCACTTTCATATATACTTTTTCTACCGAATCGACCGGTTTTACAGCTACATCCAGAACGATGCTGTCACTATCCGTACCGGCAGCAACCACAACATCACTCTGAGCCTTAAAATCTTCAATCGCCCCGATATTCTGCAGCTCATTCATATAAGTCGCACATTGCGACCAGAACAAGGCCCGGCCATCTTCATTATTGGCAACCTTGCCGATGTAGTATGTTTCAAAGATAGACTTCAAATCATTAGCAATCCCATCCAGCACACGGAGTACACGGTTTTTGGAAAAGGCTCTGCCTTTATCCGGTGCATAAGCCGTAAAAGTGTTGATATCCTGCTCGACAACCGCCCGGCCGCCGCTGTAAGTGAAGAGGAATTCACCGCTCAGCAGTGCCTCTGTCGTTTCAGAATGGCTGAGGCGCACATCGGCGTCTACGGCATCGTCATAGGATTGATGAGTCAGGGACTCGTTTACGGCAGCTGCTGCCGTGGCACCGGCTACCCAGGCAACCGCATGCTCCCCATCAATTGTAGTCCCATCGCTCAGTACCACCCCATTTTTCACACTAATAATGCCCTCATGGCCGGCAGCAGCATAATCAGACACTACAGCCTGCACCTTTTTGCCTTCCATATCCCGGAGCCGTTTCACAAAAGTGCTATACAGCGCCTTCAGCGAATTGTCCTTGGACAGCAGCCCGACCGTCTGAAACTCTTGAACCTCAAGGGCGCCCAGGAAATCACTATGCGCTGCGTTCGTTACTGTACCATTGGCTCCACCTGCAAGACGCATACCTGCCGTCAGAGTCAAGCCCTCAGTCCCGTTCTTCTGGAACGTAACATAATCGTTAGCTAAGAGATCATCCGCGTTGCCAACAGTTTGTTTATCCAGCTCTGTTCCGCCTAAGAGTGTTTTCACATCGAACAAAACATTATTTTCAATGTTTTTTTCAATGATTACAGAGATATCATTACCACGCTCGCCGCCATACTTGGCCGTAACCTGCAGACCATTATTCGTTATTGTTGCTTTCACACCTTCATTCAAACGGTAGAGCAGCAAGGTGCTGGCCCGCTTCAGCGCTTCCCGCACCGGCAGCAGAGTGGGATGTCCCAAATCGTAGCCAAGCAGCTTTTCAAAATCTTCCTGGGCTGTAATCTTTGTAATGACTCCCGGTGCTCCCCAAGAAAGAGAAAGCGCGAGCGCTGTAATGCCACGTGTCCCCATTTTGCCAATTGTACTTTGATTTGATGCTACATTCACGTACACCCCGGGGCGCACCTTATTTTGTGTTGTCCATGTTCCACCAGCCATTAGATAACCTCCTTAGTTAAAAAGCTCTTCAGTTGCTCTCTTGCTTCTTCCAGCGTGTAGCTCTGATCCTCCAGTAAAATAACATTCAGCACATCTTTTTCCCCGGGGGAAAAGTGCAGCGAGTTTACAATCTGCTTTGTGCTGAAGGCTGTATCACTAACTTCATTTGTATTCATTTCAGCCTTTCTCCTCCCGTCATATGCCTCATAGGCACCCTCTCAACTGCTGCGGTTTGCAGATAGATCATGAAATCAGCCGTAAACAGCGGCCCTTTCCCTTCTGCTCCTGCCTCCCAAGCCTGTCTGATTACGCGAAAAGCCTCGCCTTCACGCTCCATAGAAGCCAAAGCTTCACTTAATCCATCAGCCATATTCTCCGCATTCAAGCGGCTTCCTTGTTCATAACGGATACCAAAACGGTAGACCGCCAGATATCTGCCTTCCCGCTGCCTGTCCAGCGTTGCCGAGATTAACCCAGGCTCAAAATAAGCAGCCTGCGGTTTTTCCCCGCTGACATATACCGGTACATCCGGAAAGTAGCGGCCAAGGGCAGCATTGATATGATTCCGCAATTGTTGTACAGACATAGTAAGCATCCTTTCCTGGCCCTGCTGGCACGGCCACTGATGGCATTAACTTTTAAGTCCATTAATAACTAACCTTGTATTCCCCCTCTCAAGGGTAAATTAAAAACGGATATCCCCCTCTGCAGGAGTAATATCCGCCTTATAGTGTGGCAGGTGCCAGAAGAAGCTTTCACCGCAAAAATCAGTCATTCGCCTTTCAACATGGCTGAATCCTTGGAGCATTCATGCTCCTGCGGTGTTCTTCTGCTTCATTTGCCATGCTAACATCATACCCCCTTTATTTCCGCATGGAGCCGGTATTAGGACGAGATTAGAGAGAACATTGAGCGGATTCAGGGCGGTTTTTAGGCCGTTAAAACTTAAGTCCCTTTCGATGGTCTGCCACACCCTTAATATACGCTGGGCAGTCTCCTGTTCTTCTGCTCCTCTTGCTTCATAGATGATCCGTTTTTCATTAGTGAATCGAGCGATAACAGCCCCAGGTCCGTCAGTGCGAGCGCCATCTTGTAGAATGCCTTAGACCGTATTTTAACATAGGTATCCTTGCTGACCGGCGGATCGAACACATGGTTGTACACGGTGTAATCATATACCTCATCCCTGCGCATATAGCGTTCCCGCACGAGCTGCTGCTCCCGTTTGTCCAGCCTGTCCACTACAGAATCCATGGCAGCACAGTAGGCTCTTCTTGCGGCAGGAACGTCTACATTATGAGCGGCTATGGCAGCAGTCTGGTCAGTAATGGTATGGGTCGGACCGTGGAATCTCTCGGAGTAGGAATACGTTATCCCCGCTTCCTTTGCTTCAAAAGTAACCGTCTTAAAAATGCGGTACTTCTCCAACATGCTCTCTATAGTGGTTTGAGTACGACGGCGGTCCAGTTCAGGTAAAGAAGATAAATTCATCATCATATATGCACTCCTTTGCATTTGGGCTGGTTTCGGATGATTATTGCAGAAGTTTCCCTAGAGATGTGGTAAAATTCTTCTTGTTCGTATATTGTTCGCCTTTTTCAATAATATACCACTCTATTACCAATTCCGTAAAATCCCATATAAGGCCGTTTATAAAGAGAAAATCCCTATTATCACGATTTATCTTAGATACACGACTGGTATTACCTTTTGGCATTATTATTCACTTCATGTTTACCTATTGACAATAATAGCTTATATTATTATTAATAGAGCAATAGGTGATAAGGAGCGATCAACGATGGCAGAAGAATTCGGCAATTACCTGAGACAGCTTCGGGAACACAAAGGGCTGACAATCAATCAACTGGCCTCTCTGGCAGGCATCAGCGGTGCGCAGATCTCCCGGATCGAAAACGGACTGAGAGGGGTCCCAAAACCAGCTACCTTGCGCAAGATCGCAGAAGCTGCTGGTGTACCCTATGAAGAGCTTATGGAACAGGCAGGCTATTTAGCCGAGGATCTGCAGAGCGGTGCTGAGGATAAGGTTCCGGAATGGGCCACAAGTAAGGATAAACGGGATTTCCGCAAAATGCTGGAGGATGACGGGGAGCTTATGTTTGACGGGATTCCTTTGAACAAAGAAGACAAGCAGCGGATTAAAGATGTACTGACCGGCCTTTTCTGGGATGCCAAGCAGATGAATAAAAGAACTATACCCAAGCACGATTCAAGCAGCGGCAAGAATTGAATAACATCACATACATTAATATGCGCGGGTGAAGAATATGGATGAGATCATCAATAAGTTGATCAAAAAATATAAAACGAACAGCCCCTTCGAGCTCTCCAAAGCCCTGGGCATTCATATTCGGTTCATGAACCTTGGACAGAGTACGAAGGGCCTGTATTACCGGAAGCTTAGACGAAGATTTATCGTGATTCATAATGAGCTTCCTTTGGAGTGGCAGCGTTTTGTTTGTGCGCATGAGCTCGGCCATGACCGCCTGCATAAAGGAATCAACCGGTTCTTTCTGGAGGAGAATTCTTATTTTTCACCTGGAAAGCTGGAACGCCAGGCTAATTTATTTGCCATCAAGCTCTTATCATCCGGGAGTTCACCCGAACACGAGGAGCCTTTATTGAGCTATTACCTGCGGATTGGCATCCCACCGGAAGTCATCTTTTTTTTGGACGAGTAGAGAACGTATGTTCTTTAAAGTGATGAATCGTTAATACTATATACCATTAATTAATATTTCATCGATTAAAAAAACAACACTCCCTCCCCCCGTCATTCACAAAATAATGTAGCAGTTTGGATTTCAGTTTTGGATTTCAGTTTATCATTGCCTGGTGGCCTTTCATGACTCCTCTGATCATATCATGGGAATATGGTAAACTGGTTTGCTCGAGCCATTGCTGCTGCTCCCCACACGTGTTTCTCCCCCTGCCTAGATCTAATCACCCCTGGCGGGTGAATACCAACTCGGAGCTTACGAGGTCCGGATAGTTGCACCATAGGCAAGATTAGCATCTTTTGGCTTGCATCTTTTGGTTTGCATCTTTTGCCTTGCCTAGTCTCACATTGTTATACTACGTGCACAACCCTCGCCCACAAGCTAAGCTTAGAACAGGCTTTGTTGACCGTACGATTTTGTGCAGCTTCCTCCTGCGGACACGATCAGCTCCCTTCACGATTGATCCGCGGCCAATGCGGACAGGAGATCCGTTATTGGGCTGGATTTATCCATTCCGCATGACAATCAGACTGAGATTCCACTTTTTGTCCTATCGCCCCTTATTTTAGGCTCAAACGAACAATATAACGGCTCCTGAGTCCGAATCCGCCAGGAAAACAGGCTTTTTTACAAAACAAGATCTTCTCTGTCCGCTTCAGTCTGCGGATGGAGCCCCATCCCCCGCCCGCTTATATCATCTGAAGCTTCCAAGATATCCACAAGGTTTGGCATTACATAATTTCCGAAACCACAAGAAAAGGAAATCATAATTTCCTAATACAAAAAAACTCTTACAAAAGTAAGAGTTCATTGTCGGCTCAAAAGCCGAATTATCGGGATGACACGATTTGAACATGCGACCCCCTGGTCCCAAACCAGGTGCTCTACCAAGCTGAGCTACATCCCGAAGCGTATAAAATTATGGAGCGGGTGATGGGAATCGAACCCACGCTATCAGCTTGGAAGGCTGAAGTTCTACCATTGAACTACACCCGCACAGGTGTAAAATCGGGATGACACGATTTGAACATGCGACCCCCTGGTCCCAAACCAGGTGCTCTACCAAGCTGAGCTACATCCCGTTAATATATTGCCATTAAATAAAAATGGCGCGCCCTGAGAGATTCGAACTCCCGACCTTTTGATTCGTAGTCAAACGCTCTATCCAGCTGAGCTAAGGGCGCAAAAATTATGGAGCGGACGACGGGAATCGAACCCGCGACCCTCGCCTTGGCAAGGCGATGCTCTACCGCTGAGCCACGTCCGCAAATAAAGTGATGCGCGTGAAGGGACTTGAACCCCCACGTCGTAAGACGCCAGATCCTAAGTCTGGTGCGTCTGCCATTCCGCCACACGCGCATGATACTGATAAAAGTGAGCCATGAAGGACTCGAACCTTCGACACCCTGATTAAAAGTCAGGTGCTCTACCAACTGAGCTAATGGCTCCCATTTGGCAGGGGATATAGGATTCGAACCTATGATGACGGAGTCAGAGTCCGTTGCCTTACCGCTTGGCTAATCCCCTATGATGGATACCTATAGTGTGCCCACAATCACTTTCAATATGAGAACGATTATGGTGGAGGCTGAGGGGTTCGAACCCCCGACCCTCTGCTTGTAAGGCAGATGCTCTCCCAGCTGAGCTAAGCCTCCATATGTATGGTTGTCCTCAAGGGAAAATAATTGGTGACCCGTATGGGATACTCTCCACTCCGTTACGAGATTGCGAAGTATTCCTTACGAAGCCGGTGCTTCAACGAACCCAATGGATTCTCATCCCAGAATTCGAAGATGTAAACTGGTGACCCGTATGGGATTCGAACCCATGTTACCTCCGTGAAAGGGAGGTGTCTTAACCCCTTGACCAACGGGCCGCAAAAAATTTGTGGAGCTCTCAACCGGATTCGAACCGGTGACCTCTTCCTTACCATGGAAGCACTCTACCTACTGAGCTATGAGAGCATGGCTCCCCGAACAGGACTCGAACCTGTGACAACTCGATTAACAGTCGAGTGCTCTACCAACTGAGCTATCAGGGAATATATGCTTGGCGGCGTCCTACTCTCCCAGGACCCTTCGGTCCAAGTACCATCGGCGCTGGAGGGCTTAACGGTCGTGTTCGGGATGGGTACGCGTGGAACCCCTCCGCTATCGCCACCAAAC
>NZ_FNGM01000019.1 GCF_900102965.1 Paenibacillus jilunlii
GACCAATACTAATCGGTCGAGGGCTTATCCAAAAAGTAAAACGCAGTTTTCGTTTCGGATTCAGTTTTCAGGAATCAAATTGTAAGTCATGAGGTCCAAGCGACCACATGATGGAACATTTGTTTTCAGCATTTGGCGATGCTGAGACCTGAATTATGCATTTGTACCGCAAGTGCCCGTTTGGTGGCGATAGCGGAGGGGTTCCACGCGTACCCATCCCGAACACGACCGTTAAGCCCTCCAGCGCCGATGGTACTTGGACCGAAGGGTCCTGGGAGAGTAGGACGCCGCCAAGCACATGAAGCCATTGTCGAGCAATCGACAGTGGCTTTTTTGTATTCTAGTTGCTGCTGGTTAGCTATAGGATTGCTTGTGGGTAATTCGAAAAATTGCAAATATTAATAGTTAGCCACATGTGGATAAAGTTTTGCAGGGGAACTTTGTCGAGTATTCCCCGGTTTATGTGGATAGAGTAGACTTAAATGTGGATACCTTGATAAAGGTAAGCTTATTTAATGAACAGAGGGGGATGAACCTATGGATAACCTTACTCATCTTATATGGACCGAGCAGTATTCCGTGCACGCTAGCGATACAGATTACCGCTCCCAGGGAAAGCTGGCTTTTGTGTTGGATATGATGCAGCGCGCGGCGGATTCAGCAGTTAGCGGGTCGGGTGTGAGCCTGGAGCAGATGCTGAAGGCCGGAATAGGCTGGATGCTGATTACTTTGGAACTTGAATTCAAGCGTATGCCGCGTCCAGAAGACCTTTTGACTATACATACGTGGAGTAAAGGAACCATAGGGGCGCTCTGGCAGCGCGATTACCGGATTTTTGACAGCAGCCAAATGGAAATCGCCACGGCCCGTTCGGTCTGGGCGCTTGTCGATATTGCCAAACGAAAGATACTTCGTCCCTCAGCTCTACCGGCAAAGGTGGAGCACTATAATGGCGATTCCGTGGGCATCATGCCGCAAAAGGTCACAATTCCTCCAGAGCTTTCATTGATGGAAGCCTATCGCTACCAGGTACGTTACAGTGGCCTCGATAATAATAGCCATCTGAATAACGCGCGTTATGGCGAGCTATGCACTGATACGCTGTCACTGAAAGAGTGGGAGCAGTTGGAATTGGCCAGCTTCCGGATTAGTTATTTGCAGGAGGCTACATTTGGTGATGAGATGGTGATTTTGCGGACACCTATAACAGATCAGGGAATGTTCGTACGTGGGCAGAGTGGGGAAACCGTGTTTTTTGAAGCTTGTCTTAAGTTTGTATTGTAGTGAAAATGAAAGAGCGACAGCCCTCCGAAAGGATAAGAGGGACTGTCTTTTTTTGTTTGCAGGGTATTTTCCCTTTTCCCACTGCGTGTCACAATTGGGAAGCTGAAAAACGTTATATAGGTGTAGGCAGTCAACGAGGAGGTGATTCTTTGGAACGACGAGACCCCGGGGCCCAAGTGAGTCCAACGCTGGTTGATGAAGCCATAAATCAGGTGCGTGCAGGAGACCGTGAGGCTTTTGCAACGATAATCCGGGCCTTTGAAAGGCAGATATATACGTATTGTTATTACATTTTGAAGAGTCGTGAAGAAGCTGAGGATGCGGTTCAGGATATTTTTGTGAAAGTGTATCGGGAGCTTGAGCGTTATAGGAAACTTGAATCTTTTTCCGCCTGGCTGTATAAAGTGGCCTACCATCATTGTCTGGACCAGATTCGTAAACGTAAGCGGCGCAGCCGTCTGTTATCCCTGTATAAAGAGCAGCACCCGAAGGCTTATTATGATCCCAGCGGTGAAGGGCCGGTACAGTTATTGATGGACAGTTTATCGGCCGAGGAAAGTAATCTGCTGATCCTCAAGGTTGTTGAACAGTACAGCTTCGAGGAGATGGGGAAAATTATGGATTGTAATCCTGCTACCCTGCGGAAGAAATTTGAACGTCTGCGTAAAAAGCTGGTCCAGCAGAAGATGAATGAAGGAGGAGGCTCTCATGGAGAAGTGGCAAGGTCGAACTGAAAGCCGGAAAATGGAGGACATTCGTCAAATGGTCCAAAATCATGAGATGCCGGTAGAAAGTTTCAGCGATTTAATTATGAAGCGAATAGGAGAGGAGAACATGGAAAAAAGAGCATCGGCCAAACGTGGCGGCAGATTCCTGAAAAAAACGCTGGTGGCTACATCCACAGCAGCAGTGCTGGGCGCAGGGATTATCGGGAGCGGATTTGTATCACCGGTTATGGCGGATACGTTGAAGCAGATTCCGATTGTAGGAAATATTTTTAAAGATATAGAGGATAAAGGTCTCCAAGTTGCAGGTGAAAAAGGTCTATCTACAGCCCCTAACCAAAGCGTTTCCCATGATGGGGTGACGTTGAAGCTTACCGATATCTATTATGACGGCACGCGGCTGGCGTTGGCAATCGAACGGGAAGGTATTGATAACGACGAGACGATGGCAAAGCAAATTATTGAACCCATTGAGTTTGATCCGGCTGTAAAGGAAAAGAAGGCAAAAGTAACATTGGACCAGTCCGTTAAGGGCTTGCTGGGTTCAGCTGTCATAAAAATGCCGGATGGAAAAGAAGTAGCGTATGGAATGTCGATGTCTGGCGATGTTGAAGGAAAGAAGAACACCCTTTTGTATGATTTCAGAAAGCTGAGTAATACTGAAGGCTATGGTAATGAATTCGAATTAAGCGTCAGTATACCGGTAACACAAATCGCAGAGCCTTTTGAATTCAAGGTACCAGTGAAAAAGGTAACGGAAGGCATTGTTAAACTTGATCTGAACCAAACGAAAAAGACACAGGAGTTCAGTTATACAATTAAAAAACTGGAATTGACTCCGGCTACAAGCAGATTGGTTGTTAATGAAGCAGGTAAAGTTCCAAGCTTGCCGAAGCCGGTATCCGGCTACAACGCTTCCGAAATGCTCTATGATATCGTGGGCGATCAAAGCAATAATGTGCTTTCCCAACAAGGATATTTTTACAGTCCGCTAGTCACAACTCACCCTATCGTCGATCTTGACTTCGAGCCGTTCCCGAAAGCACCAAAAACGATCACGGTTAAGCCATTTACGCATGCCGTTGACAAAGATCTCAAGCCTTTGAAGGATGCTGACGGAAAACCGGTGAAGCATTATTACCCAGAGCTTGAACAAACGATTCAGATCCCTTAAGTATAATTCTGCAAAAAGAAGCTCGTGTCTGCCTGATGGCAGATGCGGGCTTTTTTTTCAAGCGGGATTCAGGCGTGCTATAATTAGGCGGTATGGAAGGGAGAGAGCTATGAAGGTATTAGTACTTGCCGAGAAGCCCTCGGTTGCGCGCGAGATTGCGCGGGTGATGGGCTGTGGAAACAAACAGAAGAGTTATATTGAAGGACCGAAATATGTGGTTACCTGGGCTTTGGGGCATTTGGTGGGGCTGGCGGAGCCGGAGGACTATAACAATAAATTTGCCAGCTGGGCACTGGAGGATTTGCCGATTCTGCCGGAGAAGGCCAAGCTGAAGGTGCTGCGGGAGACGAGCCAGCAGTACAAAGCCGTGCAGCAGCTGATGAAGCGGCAGGACATAGAGGAACTGATTGTGGCTACGGATGCGGCGCGTGAAGGTGAGCTGCTGGCGCGCTGGATTATGAATATGGCTGGCTGGAAAAAGCCGTTCCGGCGGCTCTGGATCTCTTCGCAGACGGATAAGGCGATTAAGGAAGGGTTCGCCTCGCTCCGGCCGGGCCGGGAGTTCGACCGGCTGTATGAATCGGCGCGCTGCCGTGCTGAGGCGGACTGGATGATCGGGCTTAACGTAACGCGGGCATTGACCTGCAAGTTTGGTGCGCCGCTGTCTGCGGGACGGGTGCAGACCCCGACACTGGGCATGATTATGGACCGGGAAAATGAAATTACCGGCTTCCGTTCCCAGGAGTATGACTTGCTGACCGCTGATTTTGGCAGCTTCCAGGCCGGCTGGCGGGCCCAGGGCGGAGATGGGCGTATCTTTGACCGGGACCAAACGGCGAAGCTGAAAGAGAGGCTCACGGGACGAAGCGGACGCATCGCCAAGGTGCAAAAAAGTGAGAAAAGTGAACCCCATCCGCTGGCTTATGACCTCACAGAGCTGCAGCGCGATGCGAACCGCAAGTTCGGTTTCTCGGCTAAGCAAACCTCGAGTGTGCTTCAGCGGCTGTATGAGCAGCATAAGCTGGTGACTTATCCGCGTACGGACAGCCGGTATCTGACGTCGGATATGACAGGCACGCTCAAAGAAAGGCTGGACAGTGTGGCTGTTGGGCCTTATGCGGCCTTGGCAAGACCGCTGCTGCGCAAGCCGCTGCCGATCACCAAGCGGGTTGTGGATGACAGCAAGGTAAGCGATCACCATGCGATTATTCCTACGGAGCAGACGGTACTTCTGAATCAGCTAAGTGCTGAGGAACGCAAGCTCTATGATCTGATTGTGCGCCGGTTCATCAGCCTGTTCTATCCTGCAGCGCGTTACGATGCAGTGGCGGTGACGGTCAATGTCGATGGAGAAGTTTTTCATGTCAAAGGCACAACGGTAAAAGATGCGGGCTGGCGCGAGGTCTATGGCGGAGATATGAGCAGCGATGACGAAGACGAGAACACCGCAGATGAACCGGCGGCAAGCAGTGTGAAGCTCCCCGAGCTGCGCGAAGGGGAATCGGTTACTGTGCAGCGGTGCATCATCCGGCCAGGCCGGACGCAGCCGCCGAAGCGCTACAATGAAGCTTCCCTGCTGACCCAGATGGAGAAGCATGGGTTAGGAACACCGGCTACACGTGCAGACATTATCGAGAAACTGGTCAGCTCTGATACGATTGAGCGCCAGGGCAATCTGCTGCATCCAACCGGAAAGGGCAAGCAGCTGATCGGACTGGTGGCAGGACAGCTGCGCACACCGGAGCTGACAGCTCGCTGGGAGGCTGAGCTGGAGAAAATCGCCCGCGGACAGGGGCGGCCTGAGCCTTTTCTGCAAGGTATCCGGAGCATGGCACAGGAGCTGGTGTCCGGTGTGAAGAATAGCGGGGCGGAATATAAGCCGCATAATGTCTCGAACAGTCATTGTCCCAACTGTGGAACGAGATTGCTGGAGAAGAAGACCAAACGCGGCAAGCTGCTGGTCTGCCCGGCAGATGATTGCGGCTATACCCGTGCAGGGGAGAAACAGCTGTCTAACCGCCGCTGCCCGCAGTGCCATAAGAAGATGGAGCTGAAGGAGGGCAAAGCCGGGCGCTATGTCCAATGCCTCGGTTGTGGGATAACCGAGACAATGGATAAGGACCATAAGCATATTAACAAACGTGAGCAGCAGAAGCTCGTGCAGCAGTACAGCAAACCGGAAAGTGTAGGCTCTAACCTGGGTGAGCTGCTCAAAGCAGCGATGGAAGCCAAGGAGAAGGGCAAATAAGAAGTTTGGTGATCGAACCTGCTTCAGCCGGGAATGAGCTGTTTAGGAGTGAAATAAAGAATGTTAAAGACTGCCGGGCGTGTTCGGCAGTCTTTATTATAACAAGCATCGGTTATTCATTTGTTTGTATGCCGGAGTGCCAATATGGACTGTCCAATAAACCGCAGATATGCTTTACTTGAGGATATGAAGCGGGAAAGATAGCGTCCTGCGGAAAAATAGAACTAAGCGGGTGATGATGTGGCGGCAGTTCAGCAGCATAGTGTTGAAGCACAAACGGTGGCAGCCCAGGGAAGGAAGGGCGGAAGCCGGTTTTTCTTTTTGATAATTGTCTTTATGTTCTGGTTCTCTTCTTACATTTATGTACCGGTGCTCTCGCCATATGTAGAGCATTTGGGAGCCTCTTATGTAATGGTTGGGGCAGTGCTTGGTGTATATGGGCTGATGCAGATTCTGTTCCGGTTGCCAATCGGCATCGGTTCGGATGTTATGAACCGGCGCAGGCCTTTTATCTACCTGGGACTGATCGCCAGCGGCGCAAGCTGCCTGCTGTTCCTGGCGGGTGCTGACCCTGGCTGGGCGCTAGCCGCACGGGCGGTTTCCGGAATTGCAGCGTCGGCTTGGGTTGTTTATTCGGTGATGTTTGCCGGATATTTTCCGAAGGAGGAAGCTGGAAGGGCGATGGGGATGCTGCAGTTCACCACGGTGATTGCACAGCTGGCGAGCATGATGATCAGCGGATATATAGCAGAGCACTGGGGCTGGAACGCCCCGTTTATTATCGGTAGTGTGGTAGCTGCGGCTGCGCTGCTGCTTGCGTTCCGGTTGCCGGAACAACGGCAGGACAAGCGGGAAAATGCAATTCAGATCAAAGACCTGGCTGAAGTGATCAAGGAGCCGCTGCTGGTCAAAGTGTCGCTTTTATCGGTGCTGGCGCATTGTGTACTGTTTATTACGATGTTCGGGTATACCCCGAATCAGGCGCTTGCAATCGGTGCGGGCAAGGAAAGCCTCGGCTGGCTCACCTTGGCATTCATGCTGCCCCATGCGGCAGCGACATTATATGGTTCCCGCTGGTTCGGAAGGCTGCTTGGCGACCGGGGAACACTGCTGCTTGGGTTTGCCGGAAGCGCACTGTTCACACTGCTGATCCCTTCGATGCCGACACTTGCGGCTCTGTGCGCGACCCAGGTGGGGAATGGCTTTATGCAGGGGCTGATTTTTCCTCTACTGCTGGGCAAATCTGTCTCCGGTGTAGCTCCGTTCAAACGGGCAACGGCAATGGGGTTCTACCAGGCAGTGTATGCCATTGGTATGTCGGGCGGCCCTTTTGTGGCGGGATGGATGAGCGCGGCCTATGGATTGAAAGGCGGGTTTTGGCTGGGGGGAATCGCCGCTGCACTGGCTGCATTGCTCTCCTGGGTGTGGATTAGGGAAGCGGGCAGAACCGGCGGCCGAACCCCGAAGAGCGGGGCGGAGACTTGAAACATAAGAAGTGAAAGATTCACACTATAAACTATCTTTCTATTTCTCGCTGAACGGGATACATGGAAGCGATAAAGAGCATCGCTGCCTCGGAAGATGCGCCTTTTAAGGACGGGAAAGCTGTTTTTAGTTGGCAGCTGATGTAAGAGTTATTGGTTTTTTGTCAAAAAGGGGATTATAATATAGAGTAGATAGGTTGAGTGGGAGGAGGGGCAGGCAAGGATGGTCCAGGTTGTATTGCTGTGGTTCGCACTGATTAATATTATTGGTTATGTGGTCATGTCCGAGGACAAGAACAAGGCCAGAAAAAGACGGGACCGCGTACCCGAAAAAACACTGTTTCTGCTGGCATTCATGGGCGGCGCGCTGGGCGTGCTGATTGCCATGTACCACAAACGCCACAAGACCAGGCATACTTCCTTCGTGATCGGAATTCCGCTCTTGCTGCTGCTGAACATCTTGCTGTATGGTTATTTTTTGGGATAAACAAAACAGAAAAAGAGGTGGCGTACATGTTATTCTCGAAAATATTGCTGGCCTATGACGGTTCCAAGGCTTCCAATCAGGCGCTGGAGCGCGCGATCGAACTGGCCAAGGTAACTCCGGGCTCATCCCTTTACGTCGTACACGCTTTTGAATTTCCGCGGTTTTTTATCGGGGAAGCTCTCGCGCCTCTGCCGGCTTCAGTGAATAAGGACTATTATGATTTGGCGGTACAAACCACCGATGAAGTGAAAAGCCGCCTGGAAGCGGAAGGACTGAATGCAACAGTTGAACTGCTGCAGGGCTCTCCTGCTGAGGTGATTTTGACTTACGCGAAGGAGCAGGGTGCGGATGTGATTGTGATCGGCAGCCGCGGACTGGGTGGAATTCGTGAATTTGTACTGGGCAGTGTAAGCCATAATGTGGTTCAGAGCGCGCGTATTCCGGTACTGGTTGTAAAATAATATATTATCCTGGTGGAGCGCCCGTGCGTTCCCCTTTTTTCTTTTTGGCAATGGAATAGCATGTGTGATGAAGAATCCAAATCTGCCCAAAAGCGAACGATTTAACTCCTTTATATGACAATGTTCGTGTTTAAGTTGACATGATGTGTAGGCCATTGTTAAGATGAACCTATGAAGAGCTCGTATAAAACCGGGGATAAGGCCCGGAAGTTTCTACCCGGTAACCGTAAATTGCCGGACTACGAGGGAATAGGATGACTAGAACGGCCGTCAGCGCCGCTCCGGACACGGGGCGGCGAGCTGTGCGCTTATCCCTGTTGCATGCCGCTGAAGCTGTAAATAGGGGCTGCACTCCTAATTCCCGAAGTAGTCTGGGTCCATCCGCAGCAAAATGCGTCTGGAATCCGGGCTTTTTTTTTCGGATTTATGGAAAACTAGCATGAAACAGGACAAACTTATTACCACATGAGTCTCTAAATTGGGAAGCGGAAGGTAGGTTGAATCATGTCTGTGCAGGTTGGTGTCATCATGGGCAGCAAATCAGATTGGGAAACAATGGAGCATGCTTGCAACGTCCTTGAGGAGCTGGGGGTAGCGTATGAGAAAAAGGTGATATCAGCGCACCGCACACCGGATTTGATGTTCCGCTACGCGGAGGAAGCGGCAGGCCGTGGCCTGCGTGTCATTATTGCCGGAGCAGGCGGAGCAGCACATCTGCCGGGCATGGTGGCAGCAAAGACCATGCTGCCCGTTATCGGTGTCCCGGTACAGTCGAAGGCGCTGAACGGCCTGGATTCGCTGCTCTCCATTGTGCAGATGCCGGGCGGCATTCCGGTAGCCACCGTAGCGATTGGGCGTGCAGGAGCGACCAACGCGGGGCTGCTGGCCGCGCAGATCATCGGCGCGTTCGACCCTGAGGTGCAGAGCCGGGCGCAGCAGCGGCGCGACGCCATTCAGCGCGAAGTGCTGGAAAGCAGCGAGAGCCTATGAGGCCGGAGGAGCTGAAGGCCGGTGGGAAGGCGACTCCGGCGGAAGAGCGGAGAGCACAGAGCCTGGGGGCTGCGGGGCCAGGCAGCCCGAGGGGGATTGCGAAGCCGGCAGCTGCCGCTTCGGAGGACACTGCCGCGCCGGGTACAGGCGCGCCCCGGACCCTGCTGCCCGGCGCGACCATCGGCGTGCTCGGCGGCGGGCAGCTCGGCCGCATGATGGCGCTGGCGGGCAGCGCCATGGGCTACCGCTTCGTAGCGCTGGACCCCGCGCCGGATGCGCCCTGCGGGCAGGTGACGCCGCAGATTACGGCGGCGTACGACGACCGGGACGCGGCGCGTGAGCTGGCCCGGCGCGCGGACGTCATCACGTACGAGTTCGAGAACGTCGACGCGGATGTGGCCGCGCTGCTGACGGCAGAGTCGTACGTGCCGCAGGGGAGCGCGCTGCTCTATACGACGCAGCACCGGCTGCGCGAGAAGGCTGCTATCGAGGCGGCAGGCGTCCCTGTCGCCCCGTACCGCAAGGTCAGCAGTCTGGCCGAGCTTACGGCCGCGGCAGCCGAGCTGGGCCTCCCCTGTGTGCTGAAGACAGCCACAGGGGGGTATGACGGCAAGGGACAAGCCGTCATCCGCCAGCCGGAAGAGCTGGAAGCCGCCTTCAGGCAGGTAGCGCCTGGCGGCTCAGCCGGAGGCTCCCCACCAGAGCTGGTGCTGGAGAAATTTGTCGCCTTCAAATGTGAAATTTCTGTGGTTGCCGCCCGCAGCGCCTCCGGCGAAGTGAAGAGCTTTCCGGCCGCGGAGAACATCCACGTGAATAACATTCTGCATTTGTCCATCGTGCCTGCAAGGGTGCCGGAGGAGATCCAGCGGCGGGCCTGCGGGCTGGCCGAGCAGATTGTCTCCGGGATGAATGCGGTTGGACTGCTGGCTGTGGAAATGTTCGTCACAGAGAGCGGCGAGCTGTTCGTAAATGAGCTGGCGCCGCGCCCGCATAATTCCGGGCATTACACGATGGATGCCTGTATCACCTCGCAGTTTGAGCAGCATGTGCGGGCGATCTGCAATCTGCCGCTTGGAGATACCTCGCTGCTGACTCCTGTGGTCATGGTGAATGTGCTTGGACAGCATCTGGATGGAGCCATTCAGGCGGTATGTACCAAAGAGGAAGCTGGAAACCGGCTTGGTGTAGCACCTAAGCTTCATATATATGGCAAGACTGAGAGCAAGACCGGCCGCAAAATGGGTCACATCAACCTGCTCTGCAAGGATACCGGCGACGGGCTGTCCTGGGTGGAGCAAACTAACCTTTGGAGGAACTGAACAGATATGATCGAACGTTACAGCAGACCTGAGATGCGGGCCATTTGGACCGAAGAGAATAAATTCAACGCGTGGCTGGAAGTGGAGATTTGCGCCTGCGAGGCTTGGGCCGAGCTGGGAGTCATCCCGCATGAGGATGCTGCGAAGCTGCGGAAGGATGCCAAATTTGACATCGGCCGCATTAATGAAATTGAGCTTGAAACGCGTCATGATGTTATTGCTTTTACCCGTGCGGTATCCGAGAGCCTGGGCGCGGAGCGCAAATGGGTGCACTACGGATTAACCTCGACGGACGTTGTGGATACGGCGCTCGGCTATCTGCTGCGCCAGGCCAACGAGATTCTGGAGAAGGACATTATCAACTTCATCGAAATTCTCAAAGACAAGGCGCTGGCCTACAAGGACACTCCGATGATGGGACGCACCCATGGCGTGCACGCCGAGCCAACGACATTTGGACTCAAAATGGCGCTCTGGTACGAGGAAATGAAGCGTAACCTGGAGCGTTTCCGCCATGCTGCAAACGGCGTGCAGTTCGGCAAAATCTCCGGGGCGGTCGGCACCTACGCCAATATCGACCCGTTCGTTGAAGAATTCGTCTGCCGCAAGCTGGGCACCAGCCCGGCGCCGATCTCCACACAGACGCTGCAGCGTGACCGCCACGCGGAATATATGGCTGCGCTGGCCCTTGTCGCTACTTCCCTGGACAAGTTCGCTACCGAAATCCGTGCCCTGCAAAAGAGCGAAATCCGCGAGGTGGAAGAAGCTTTTGCCAAAGGCCAGAAGGGCTCGTCGGCGATGCCGCACAAACGCAATCCGATCGGCTGCGAGAACATCTCCGGCTTGTCGCGCGTGATTCGCGGCCACATGATGACGGCCTACGAGAACGTGCCGCTGTGGCATGAGCGCGACATCTCGCATTCCTCCGTGGAGCGGATTATCCTGCCGGATGCGACCATGCTGCTGAACTATATGCTGAACCGCTTCGGCAACATCGTGAAGAACCTGACTGTGTTCCCGGAGAATATGAAACGCAACATGAACCGTACCTTCGGAGTGCCGTTCTCCGGCCGCATCCTGACCAAGCTGATTGACAAAGGCTTCAGCCGTGAGCAGGCCTACGATACCGTGCAGCCGCGTGCGATGCAGGCCTGGGAGGAACAAACCCAGTTCCGCGATATCGTAGAGGCTACCCCGGAGATCACCGCTGTGCTTAGCCCGGAAGAGATTGAGGATGCTTTTAATCCTACGTGGCACCTTAAGCATGTGGACACCATCTTCCGCAAGCTGGAGCTAATTTAATAAAAGGTAACTTAGTGGTGAACTAAGGAGCTGGAGAATAATACGAGCAGGAGCGAGGGGGAGTTTTTTATTCTGAGAAGCGGAGCAACAAGGGGATTGGAATAGGTATTTAGGTTAAAGACGAGCGGAGAGAAATTTTGGAACTGGAGAAGCGTCAGCGTTCGCCTTTATGTTTGGATTTCTACCGCTGCCAGCGGTTCAAATCAGGAAATTCAAACATAACAGCGATCGGAAGTCCAAACATTTCTTGCAGTGACCCTATTAACCCCAAGGAGTATTTCAATTTTTTGTCGATTCGAATCGAAGAAAAGAAGACGTTCAGCGCTTTTAGCCCAAGTATATACGCAAGATCATTTGTTCAAGGGAGGAAAGGTCATGACATACCCTGCCGTATCCACGGCTGTGGATCTCGTAAATGCACCGCTGCTCTACAAAGGAAAGGTTCGCGAGTTGTACGATCTGGGGGAAGAAGTGCTGATCGTTGTCACGGACCGGATATCCGCATTCGATTACGTGCTCGACCCGGCAGTGCCGGAGAAAGGCAATGTGCTTAACCGGCTCAGCGCTTTCTGGTTTGGCAAAACCAGCGAACTGATGGAGAACCACGTCGTGCATATTGATGTGGACCAGCTGGGGGGGATCGTGAAGGACCGCGAGGCGCTCAGAAACCGCATCATGGTCGTCCGCAAAGCGGAGCGTATTGACATTGAATGCGTCGTGCGCGGCTGCATTACCGGCGGCGGCTGGCGGCAGTATCAGGAGACGGGCAAGGTCAACGGCATCGGGCTTCCTGCAGGCCTGCGCAAAAACGCGCAGCTGTCCCAGCCGATTTTTACCCCTGCGGCCAAAAATGATGTCGGCCACGACGAGGATATCCCTTTTGAGAAGATGCAGGAGCTGATTGGGGCGGAGCTGGCGCTGGAGCTTAAGGAGAAGAGCCTGAAGCTGTTCTCTTTTGCCAGAGAGTACTGTGAAGAGCGTGGCATTATCCTCGCGGATTGCAAATTCGAGTTCGGGCTGCTGGACGGCAAGGTGATCCTGATCGACGAGATTTTTACCCCGGATGCTTCACGCTTCTGGGCCAAGGACAAATATGCGCTGGATATTGAGATCGACAGCATGGACAAGGAGCCGGTCCGGACCTACCTTTCCGCATCCTCCTGGGACAAGAACAGCACCCCGGACCCGCTCCCGGCAGAAGTCGTGGAAGAAACCACCCGCCGTTATTTGGATATATATCATCGCCTTACTGGCAAGTCGTTATAGATATTAGTATTTTCCCGGCCAGTGTTAATTGCACTCTATGCAGTTATTTTGCCGGAGATATTGAGATTATAGCTGTATGTTATGCAATTAAAGCTGTATGTCAAGCAGTTGAGTTAGTTATAACGTTCAGGTACCGATCATTAATCACGCCAAGCCAAGCTCATTAAATTTTAGGAGGAACTACAAGCGTATGTTAAAAGCGACAGTGTATGTCACCATCAAGAAAAGTGTGCTCGATCCCCAGGGTGTAGCCGTGCAAGGGGCGCTGCATTCCGTTGGCTTTCAGGAAGTGGAGAGCTTGCGCATTGGCAAGTATATGGAATTGACCCTGGATACCGATAACCGCGCTGAAGCGGAAGGACGCCTGAAGGAAATGTGTGAAAAGCTGCTGGCCAATACGGTGATCGAGGATTACCGATACGAATTGGAGGACTAAAAGTCATGAAATTTGCTGTACTTGTCTTTCCGGGTTCCAATTGCGATATTGACTGCTACAAGGCGGTAGAAGACAGCCTCAGCGAACCAGTAGAATATGTATGGCATACAGCGACTGATCTGTCGGCTTATGACTGTATTCTCGTGCCGGGAGGCTTCTCTTATGGTGATTATCTGCGCTGCGGCGCGATTTCCCGGTTTGCTCCGGTGATGGGTGAAGTGGCCAAAGCTGCAGAGCAGGGCAAATTCGTGCTCGGCATCTGCAACGGCTTCCAGATTCTGACCGAAGCCGGCCTGCTGCCAGGTGCACTGCGCCGCAATATGTCGATGAAGTTCCGCTGTCATGATACGGTGCTTAAGGTGGTTAATAACACTACGCCGTTTACAGTTGATTATGCGAAGGATGAGGAGATTGTCATTCCAATCGCCCATGGTGAAGGCAACTATTACTGTGATGAAGAAACTATGGCCGGGCTAAAAGCTAATAATCAGATCGTGTTCACATATAGTGATAATCCTAATGGATCCGTGGAGCATATCGCCGGGATTTGCAATGTGCAGGGCAACGTGGTTGGCATGATGCCTCACCCGGAACGCGCGGCGAACAGCCTGCTTGGTTCGGAAGACGGCAAACGGATGTTCACATCCATTCTCAAGACATGGAGGGATCGTTATGACGCAGCAAGTATCCGCTAAGGAGCCGACCGCTGAGCAAATCGCGGAGCAGAAAATCTACAATCAGTTCGGAGTGTCGGACAGCGAATATGAGCTCATCACTTCTTTCATGGGCCGCAAGCCAAACTACACGGAAATCGGCGTGTTCAGTGTAATGTGGTCGGAGCACTGTGCCTATAAGAACTCGAAGCCGCTGCTGGGCCGTTTTCCTACAAGCGGGCCGCGCGTGCTGATGGGACCGGGCGAAGGCGCCGGGATCGTTGATATTGGAGATAACCAGGCAGTTGTATTCAAAATCGAAAGCCATAACCATCCTTCGGCAGTTGAGCCTTACCAGGGCGCGGCGACCGGGGTGGGCGGGATTATCCGCGATATTTTCTCCATGGGCGCAAGACCGGTGGCGCTGATGAACTCCCTGCGATTCGGAAAGCTCGAAAGCGACCGGGTTAAGTATTTGTTCGAGCATGTCGTATCCGGTATTGCCGGCTATGGCAACTGTATCGGGATTCCGACTGTGGGCGGCGAAATTATGTTCGACAACAGCTATGACGGCAATCCGCTGGTCAATGCCATGTGTGTCGGACTCATTGATCATGACAAAATCCAGCGCGGTGTCGCCAAAGGTGTAGGCAACCCGGTGTTCTACGTAGGTCCTCCTACCGGACGCGACGGGATTCACGGCGCAACCTTTGCCTCCGTTGAGCTGAGTGAGGAATCGGAAGCCAAGAAGACAGCGGTGCAGGTCGGCGATCCGTTTATGGAAAAGCTGGTGATGGAATCCTGCCTGGAGCTGATCGACAGCGGCATCGTGCTGGGCATTCAGGATATGGGCGCAGCCGGATTGACCTGCTCCAGTGCCGAAATGGCAAGCAAAGCGGGCAACGGCCTGGAGCTGTATCTGGATCAGGTGCCGCAGCGTGAAGACGGCATGACGCCTTACGAGATGATGTTGTCCGAGTCGCAGGAGCGGATGCTGTTTGTGGTTGAACCCAAGGATGAAGCACAGGCACAGGAGATTTTTGACCGCTGGGGGGTTATCTGCCGTAAAGTGGGCAAGGTAACCGATGACGGCCGCCTGAAGCTGTTCCATCATGGCGAGGTTGTCGGTGATATGCCGGTAACGGCGCTGGTGGATGAGTGCCCGATTTATAAAAAACCTTCAGCAGTGCCTGCCTACTATGAAGAGAACGCATCGGTTGATACGCTTCGTTACGAAGAAGTAAAGGATCTGGGCGGTGCCTTGCATACCGTATTGGCATCACCGACAGTAGCAAGCAAAGCATGGGTCTACAACCAGTACGATTACATGGTGCGGACAAGCACTGCGGTCCGTCCGGGTTCCGATGCGGCGGTCGTGACGATTCATGGCACACGCAAGGGCCTCGCAATGACCACCGACTGTAATGGGCGTTACGTTTATTTGGACCCGGAAGTTGGCGGGCGGATTGCAGTCAGTGAAGCGGCGCGCAACATCGTATGCTCAGGGGCCAAGCCGCTGGCGATTACGGATAACCTGAATTTCGGCAGTCCGGAGAAGCCGGAAATTTTCTGGCAGATGGAACGTGCTGTAGACGGTATGGCTGAAGCCTGCCGCGTGCTGGACACACCGGTTATTGGCGGCAATGTCAGCTTGTACAACGAAAATGCCTCCGGAGCGATCTATCCGACACCGGTTGTCGGCATGGTGGGTCTAGTGGAAGATACCGATCATATTACCACTCAGGCCTTCAAGCAGGAGGGTGATGCTATTCTGCTGCTGGGCGTTACCAAAGCCGAGCTTGGCGGCAGCGAATTCCAATATGCCGTACACGGCTTGACGGAAGGACGTCCGCCGGAGCTGGATCTGGCAACCGAACAGAAGCTGCTGGATGCCGTTCTTGCGGCGATCCGCAGCGGACTTGTCCGCTCGGCGCATGACCTCTCCGAAGGAGGCTTGGCCGCAGCGCTGGCTGAGAGCTGTATCAGCGGCTCTATCGGTGCGAATGTGGAGTGGTCTGCTGGCGGACTGCGCAGAGATGTGGCGTTATTCAGCGAGAGCCAATCCCGCATTGTACTGACAGCTGCACCTGGCCGTGCGGAAGAGCTGAGAGCAGCAGTAGCTGCCTATGGCGTGCCGGCTGAAATTATCGGAACTGTTGGCGGCGGCAGACTGCGTGTTTCCTTGGACGGCGAAGCCGTGCTGGACGAGACTGTAGCCGCACTAAAAACCACTTGGGAGGATGCTATTCCATGTCTTATGAAATAAAGACCGGGAACAGGCAGGAGAACCCCATCCTGTGGACCGGCGACTTTTACAACGAAGGAACGGGCTCGGGAGATATTTTTGATACGCTAAAAGAAGAATGCGGCGTCTTCGGGGTCTTCGGACACCCGGAGGCTGCCTCCATGTCATATTACGGCCTGCATGCCCTGCAGCACCGGGGGGAAGAGAGTGCGGGCATCTGCGTCGCAGACGGACGAGACTTCCACTATCACCGCGGCATGGGACTGGTCAAGGAAGTGTTCGATAAGGACAAAATCGCCTCGCTGATCGGCAACATGTCCATTGGCCATGTGCGCTATTCCACCAGCGGCGACAGCCGTCTGACCAACGCGCAGCCGCTGGTCTTCAAATACCGTGACGGGGATTTGGCGATTGCCACCAACGGGAATATTGTAAATGAGCCGCTGATCCGCAAGCAGTTGGAGCAGAGCGGGTCCATCTTCCAGACCACAAGCGATACAGAGGTGCTGGCGCATCTGATTGCGCGTTCGCAGAAGGAGTTTGTCGAAGCGACTAAAGATGCCCTCCGGCAGCTGGTCGGCGGTTTCGCTTTCCTGCTGATGACCAATGATAAGCTGATCGTAGCTTCCGACACGCATGGCCTCCGTCCGCTTGTGATGGGGCGTGTAGGTGAAGCCTATATTTTTGCTTCGGAATCCTGCGCGCTGGAAGTCATCGGTGCTCAGTTCGTCCGCGACATTGAGCCGGGCGAGTTGTTGGTGCTTGACCGGAACGGCTTCCTGGAAGACCGTTTTGCCGAGCCGCAGCGCAAGGCGCTGTGTGCGATGGAATACATTTATTTTGCCCGGCCGGACAGCGATCTGAACGGCTCCAACCTTCACTCCGCCCGCAAGCGGATGGGCAGCCGGATGGCGCTGGAAGCCTTCGTTGACGCTGACATCGTAACCGGCGTGCCGGATTCCAGCATCTCGGCGGCCATCGGCTATGCAGAGCAGACCGGCATTCCCTATGAGCTTGGCCTCATCAAGAACAAATACACCGGCCGCACCTTCATCCAGCCGAGCCAGGAACTGCGCGAGCAGGGCGTGAAGATGAAGCTGAGCGCGGTGCGCCGCGTCGTTGAAGGCCAGCGCGTGGTCATGATCGACGACTCCATCGTGCGCGGCACCACTTCACGCCGGATCGTCAACCTGTTGCGCGAAGCCGGAGCGACCGAGGTCCATGTGCGGATTACCTCGCCGCCTTTCAAGAATCCTTGCTTCTACGGCATCGATACTCCGGACCGCCGCGAGCTGATCGCCTCTTACAAGACGATTGAAGAAATGTGCAAGGAGATCAATGCCGATTCGCTGGCGTTCCTTACGCCGGAAGGCCTGATCCAGTCCATCGGCGGTTACAACAGCGGAGATTATAAGGGCGGCCTGTGTCTGTCCTGCTTCGATAATGATTACCCGACGCAGGTGGACTTTGGCGGGGAAGAGAAGGACGGGTGCAGTTGCTAGTTGGGACATCCCCCTAAGTCGCGGGCCCATCCCCCTAAGTCCCCCTTGCAAAGGGGGATTCCAGAGGGCGCTGCCCTCCGGCCACCCGAAAGCTCGGCGGTAGGAGTTTGCTCTAAACTTTCTAAGAGGGCGTGGGTGCGGGGACCGCTTTGTCCTGCGGACACGCTTTACGGCGCACCACGCCCTGGCGGCCTGATGCCCCGCCGGGCCTGAACGCTCAAGAATCAGCCTGTTTGCTCCGCAAAATCGGAGGTTCTCTCGCTACATGGCGCGCGCGGCTTCGCCCCGTGCGCGAAGAGCAAGGCTCAAGCCCCCGTCCTGTTTGCTGCGCAAAAGCGGGGGTGCTCTCGCTAAAGGAGGCGCTTGGCTTCGCCAAAAGCGCCGACTAATTGCCCTGTGCAAGGCGCGTTACTTCGGCTTGCGGCGGGGTTTGAACCCGGTGGTTGGAGTTATGGAGGGGAAGTTTGGAACTGGAGGAGCGATAGCGTTCGCCTTTATGTTTGGATTTCTACCGCGTACAGCGGTTCAAATCAAGGAAATCCAAACATAACAGCGACCGGAAGTCCAAACATTCCTCGTAATAACGACTACAACCACCAAGCTTCAAATCCCTGCCGCCCCGAACACGCGCTCTAAACTAATTCAAATGAGGTGTCCAATAGTGTCGGAAGCTTATAAAAACGCCGGAGTGGATATTGCGGCTGGCAATGAAGCGGTTGAACGCATGAAGAAGCATGTGAAGCGTACATTCCGTCCGGAAGTGATGACAGAGCTCGGCGGGTTCGGTGCACTCTTCGGACTCAACAAAGACAAGTATGAAGAGCCGGTGCTCGTCTCGGGAACCGATGGTGTGGGCACTAAGCTCAAAATCGCTTTCGCGGCAGACCGCCACGACACGATTGGCATCGATGCGGTAGCCATGTGTGTGAACGATATTGTAGTGCAGGGTGCAGAGCCTCTGTTCTTTCTCGATTATCTGGCTTGCGACAAGGTTGTGCCCGAAAAGATTGAAGCAATTGTTGCCGGGATTGCCGAAGGCTGTCATCAGGCGGGCTGCGCACTAATCGGCGGCGAGACGGCTGAGATGCCGGGCATGTATTCGGCGGGTGAATATGATATCGCCGGATTCACGGTGGGTGTAGCCGACAAGGCCAAGCTGGTGACAGGTGCGGATATCGCGCCTGGAGATACGGTCATTGGCCTGGCATCCAGCGGTGTGCACAGCAACGGGTTTTCGCTGGTGCGCAAGCTTTTGCTGGAGGAAGACGGCTATGGGCTGAACGATGTGGTGCCAGAGCTGGGCGCTCCGCTGGCAGATGTACTGCTGGCGCCTACTAAGATCTATGTGAAGCCGCTGCTGGGGCTGCTGGAGCAGCTGCCGGTCAAGGGCATGGCCCATATTACCGGAGGCGGATTCATCGAGAACATTCCGCGTGTGCTGCCGGAAGGTGTGAATGTGGACATCAACTACGGCTCCTGGCCGGTTTTGCCGATCTTTGATTTGCTGCAGAAGAAAGGCGGCGTCAGCAACCGTGATATGTTCACCACCTTTAATATGGGCGTGGGACTGGTGCTGGTTGTGGCTGAGGCAGATGGGGAACGTGCGCTGGAACTGCTGAAAGCGGCCGGGGAAGAAGCCTATCGGATTGGCAGAGTAACGGAAGGGGAACGCATCGTTACCTTTACGGGAGCTGAAGTGTGATGCAGTGGAGCCGGATCGCTGTTTTTGCCTCCGGGCAGGGCAGCAATTTTGCCGCACTGGCAGAGGCGGAGCGGGCAGGACGGCTTGGCGGAGGGCGTATAGAGCTGCTGGTATCTGACAGGCCGGAAGCACCGGTGGCGAAGCGGGCGGAGGAGGCGGGCATTCCCGCCCTGCTGCTGCGGCCGAAGGACTTCGCAAGCCGCGAGCTCTATGAGGCCGAGATTGTAGCCGAGCTGCAGCGGCGGAATATCGGCCTGATCGTTCTGGCCGGATATATGCGGCTGATTACCCCGGTGCTGCTGGCGCCTTACGCCGGCCGGATCGTGAACATCCATCCCTCGCTTTTACCCGCCTTCGCCGGAAAGGACGCCATTGGCCAAGCGCTGGATTACGGTGTGAAGCTGACGGGAGTAACGGTGCATTTTGTCGATGGCGGCATGGACACCGGCCCTGTCATTGCCCAGCGCAGTGTGGCCGTGGAGCCTGGCGACTCTGCGGAATCGCTGGCAGAGCGCATTCATCAAGTTGAATATGAGCTGTACCCTGAGATTGTGCGTGCTTTGGCTGAAGGAAGAGTAATGTTGGATGAAAGAAAGACAGTTATTCGGGAATAGCCGCCCGGTTCTGATATTTCTCGGGAAATATTGCACAAACGGTGAGCGGCTGCCCGGAAGAAGGCGGATTTTGTTCTTTATTGCACAGTTGATGTTGAAATAAGCAGAGATTGGTGCACCGTCTCTCACAGCTGCATTGAGGTTGATAACGTTAATTTTACACATAGCAGAGTTCCCTAGTACGATTTACCCCCAACTAAATTAAGGATCATCCGGAGGAGGACTATTCAAAGTGAGTATCAAAAGAGCGCTGGTCAGCGTATCGGACAAACAAGGCATCGTGGATTTTTGCCGCGGGTTGTCTGCTTTGGGCGTAGAAATCATTTCCACAGGCGGCACTAGCACCCTTTTGGCTAAAGAAGGCGTACCGGTTATCGGCATTTCGGATGTGACTGGGTTCCCGGAAATTATGGACGGGCGCGTGAAGACGCTGCATCCGGCCGTACACAGCGGCCTTCTGGCGGTCCGTGACAACGAGGAACATACACGGCAGATGCAGGAGCTGGGTCTGGACTACATTGATCTGGTTGTGGTGAATCTCTATCCGTTCGCGGAAACGATTGCCAAACCGGATGTATCGTATGAGGAAGCGATCGAGAACATCGATATCGGCGGACCTACGATGCTGCGTTCGGCGGCGAAGAACCATGCTTTTGTCAGTGTGGTTGTGGATGCAGCCGATTATGCCACGGTGCTTGAGGAAGTGCGTGCAGGCGGAGATACCACTCTGGAAACCCGCAAACGTCTTGCGGCAAAAGTGTTCCGCCACACGGCGGCTTACGATGCCCTGATTTCCGATTATCTGGCGAATGTGACCGGTGAACCGCTGCCGGAGCGCTATACGGTAACTTACGAGAAAATTCAGGATCTGCGATATGGGGAGAATCCGCACCAGAAGGCAGCGTTCTACCGCAAACCTCTGGCCGCTCAAGACTCGCTGACCTCTGCCGAGCAGCTGCACGGCAAGGAGCTGTCCTACAACAACATCAATGACGCCAACGCGGCGCTGCAGATTGTGAAGGAGTTCGAAGAGCCGGCTGTGGTAGCCGTTAAGCACATGAATCCTTGCGGCGTAGGCGTAGGGGCGAGCGTATATGAAGCGTATCAAAAAGCCTATAATGCCGATCCAACCTCCATTTTTGGCGGAATCGTAGCAGCCAACCGGATTATTGATGCCGATACGGCCAATATGCTGAAGGATATTTTCCTGGAAATCGTGCTGGCGCCGGGCTTCACAGAGGAAGCGCTGGAAATTCTCACGAAGAAAAAGAATATCCGCCTGCTCAAACTGGGCAATCTAAGCACGGCTGCAGCGCGGAAATCCAGCTTTGTGGTGACTTCCATTGAAGGCGGCATGGTCGTTCAGGAGAGCGATGTGCATTCCGTCAATCCGGAAGAACTGCAGGTTGTGACGAACCGCAAGCCTACAGAAGAAGAATTGAAGCAGCTGCTGTTCGGCTGGAAGGTTGTTAAGCATGTGAAGTCTAACGCCATCGTGCTGGCGGCGGATGATATGACAGTCGGCGTAGGTGCGGGCCAGATGAACCGTGTCGGTGCGGCGAAGATCGCCATTGAGCAGGCCGGGGAGAAAGCCAAGGGTTCTGTGCTGGCCTCCGATGCTTTTTTCCCAATGGGCGATACATTGGAAATGGCAGCAAAAGCCGGCATCACCGCGGTTATTCAGCCGGGCGGCTCCATCAAGGACGAAGAGTCCATCAAAGTTGCTAATGAATATGGTATTGCCATGGTCTTCACCGGCGTTCGCCATTTCAAACACTAGAACGCTGGGAGGACTCATTTCAATGGATATCTTAGTAGTGGGCGGCGGCGGCCGCGAGCATGCCATCATCTGGAGCCTGTCCCGCAGTCCCAAAGCGGGTAAAATCTACTGCGCACCCGGCAACGCCGGGATTGCGCAGCTGGCCGAATGTGTGCCGATCGGCATGTTCGAGTTCGATAAGCTGACCGCTTTTGCCAAGGAAAAGAGCATTGACTATGTCGTCATCGGGCCGGATGATCCGCTGGCGGCTGGCATTGTCGATGCATTCGAAGCGCAGCATATTCCCGTATTCGGCCCCCGGAAGAATGCAGCGGAAATTGAAGGCAGCAAAACCTTTATGAAGGATCTGCTGCATAAATACAGCATCCCTACCGCTGCCTATGAGAAGTTCAGTGAATACGAAGCAGCGCTGTCTTATTTACGCAGCCAGGGACTGCCGATTGTCATCAAAGCGGATGGGCTGGCGGCGGGAAAAGGTGTGACTGTAGCCTACTCCCGGGAAGAGGCGGAACTCGCCCTGCGGGATATCATGGTGACCAAGGTGTTTGGGGAAGCCGGGGCACAGGTTGTCATTGAGGAGTTTCTGGCCGGTCAGGAAATGTCGATTCTTGCCTTTGTGGATGGAGAAACCGTGCGTCCGATGGCTGCTGCACAGGACCACAAGCCTGTATTTGACGGCGACAAAGGCCCCAATACCGGCGGTATGGGTACTTACTCACCTCTGCCGCATATTGACGAAGCGATTATCCAGGAAGCGGTGGAGACGATTATTAAGCCGACAGCCCGGGCAATGGTAGCGGAAGGCCGTCCATTCAGCGGTGTGCTGTTCGCCGGCCTGATGATTTCACCGGACGGCAAACCGAAGACCATTGAATTTAACGCACGCTTCGGCGATCCCGAGACACAGGTCGTTCTTCCAAGACTCAAGAGTGATCTGCTTGAGATCTTCCTTGCGGTTACGGAAGGAAGACTGGCAGAGGCCGACATTGAGTGGAGTGAGGAAGCGGCGGTATGCGTAGTCTTGGCTTCTGAGGGATACCCTGGGCCTTATCCGAAAGGAGTACCCATTACCGGTCTTGAGAACAGCTCGAATGACTTGGTTTTTCATGCCGGAACTGAGCGTGATGAAGACGGGACTTGGGTAACGAACGGCGGACGCGTGCTGGGAGTTGTTGGCATGGGAGCAAGCATTGCCGAAGCGCGTTCAGCAGCCTACGCCAGCGTGGCGAAGATTTCATTTCCCGGAATGCACAGCCGCAGCGACATTGCCATGAAGGCACTGATCTGAGGATAAAGAACTGTATTAGAGCAAGTTTTTACGCTATTAGTCCTAAAAAAGGACTGACAAGTGGTAGAAGAAGTGCTATAATACAACTCGTACGGGGGAAAAAATGTGCGGATATATACAGATAAAGGGTCTTTCCTTTCAGGAAAGGCCTTTTTTAAATCGCCGAAAGTTGTAAGTGATATAGAATGCCTCGTGCCGGGAAATGATGCCTGTAGTGCTTAACCAGCAATGAGCTCATGCGAATGGTTAGTGACAGATTTAAGGGGGAATTAGTTTTGAGTAAGGTTGGAAGAAATGACTTATGCCCATGCGGAAGCGGGAAAAAATATAAGAAATGCTGCCTGGACAAGGAGTCCTCTGCGGTAGAATCCATACTGCGGCTGGTAACAACGGAGGAAGCGGCGGCCGCACAAGAGCTGGCAGCTGCCCGGCCGGAAATGGAACAGGCGGTCCAGGAAACCTCGATTCAGCCTGAGGGCAAGCTGACCCTGACCAAGCTGAAAAAGATGGTGGCGCGTGAACTGAAATGGGAGCATCCGGCTCACGAGCAGCTGGCCTTGCAGCTTATTGAGAGCATGAGGAACCAATACGAGCGGGAGCTGATTTTTGAAGCTCTGGTGTTATGGAACGGCTATTCCCGCCAGACCAGACCTGCCGTGAAGAAGACAGGCTCGTTCTGTGCTGCAATTGAGTATCTGCTGTCCGAGGAATACGGTTTCAATGTTTCACAGGCTGAGCTAGCCGACAAATATGAGGTAACGGCAGCGACAATCTCCCGCAAGGTGAAGGAGATGCTCAATTACATTGAGGAATACGGCATGGGCGGCGAAGCGGACGAGCTGATGATGCTGAACGGCCCAGGCACACCGAAGGACAAAGCGCAGGCTCTGCTGTACAAAGCGATGGAAGCCAGCTCTTCGAAACGGAGAATACAGCTGGCGGAAACGGCGCTGGAGATGTATCCTGACAGCTCTGATGCGTATCTTATTCTGGCTGAGGAGTCGGACAATGAGCATGATGCACGGGCTTACCTCAAGGCCGGAATCGCAGCAGGCGAACGCGAGCTGGGCGAACTGTTTTTTGAGAAGAACAAAGGGTATTTCTGGGGGCTTCATGAGACCCGTCCATACATCCGGGTATGTAAAAGCTACGCCGAATCCTGCTGGTTTGGCGGAAATGCCAAAGAAGCAGCACAAATCCTGGAGCATATTCTGGAGCTGAATACGGAAGACAATACCGGAGCACGCTACCTGCTCACTGCTGTGTATCTGTACAGCAACCAATTGAAGCAGGCAGAGCAGGTGCTGGAGAAGTATGGCAAAGATGACGCTGCAGCCGCCTTTGCCTATGACCGGATCATTCTGGAGTATAAGAAGAACGGGATCACCTCCCAGCTCAAAATGCTGTACCGTGTGGCCCGGGGTGTGAACAAGCATGTGCCCGATTACCTGCTGGGTGTGAAGCGGCTGCCGCATAACCTCCCTGATTTTGTCGGAATGGGCGATTCTAACGAAGCGATTGAATATGTCATTATGCACTCCCGCCTATGGGCGAGCGTACCGGATCTGCTGAAGTGGATGCTTAAACAATAAAGGTATCTTCCCAATAACCGATCACAGTCGCATGCGGCTGTGATTGTTTGTTATTTAGTAAATTATCATTTCGCTCACCTTTGGAGATAAACTGTATAAAGTTGGGGGAAGGATAGACGTGAATTGAGCGAATTCATCCAAAGTTGAGGGAATCAGCCGGATTCGATAGTCTTTTTTCACTAACACCGCCGAAGAAATAGTTGAACACCAGCTAGTTGGAAAAAGGGAACTTATCTCCCCTTCAAATCAACAATAGAGAGACCCAAGTGGAAAAATGGAACTTAATTGAGAAGTCTCACCCCTTCAGAGGCGAATTAAGCTGAATTAGTTATCCTTTTTCCACTTAGGCTGCGGAGATCGGTGTGCTGGTGCAAATTAGTTATCCTTTTTCCACTTGGAATTGCCGCAGAATTTATGAAGGCTTGTTAGGCAATGCTAAATTGAAATATAGATGGCCCGCTTACAGATTTCCATTAAATAACTTGATTTGTTTTCCCGCTGGCTTCGGCTGGTGGGCTTTTTTCGCTTTCAACAAGAAGAGAATAGGATGGTTTCTGGCAATCTCGAACAAATTACACGCAAAAAATAGCGTATTATATAACATAATGCAGAAAAAAAGAGAATGCGAAAAAATGAATTGACATCGCCGCAGGTAATGGTTATATTTGCAATATATTAGGAAATATTATCAAATGCTAGCGAAGCTGAAGCGGGGAAATTCGCCATTGTGAAGCGTTTCTAAGGGGTGGTTTTTTTTGAACCATGCAACTACGATTCGCACCGAGCTGGAGAGTTTTATTGAACGGGAAGCTTTGAGCTTCAGCCAGTTAGGAAGGCTGGCGGGTCTTAATGCAGGTACGGTGAGCTCTATTCTGAAGGGTAACCGGATTATGGGCGTGGATCAGCTGGACCGGATGACTGCTGTGCTGGGCATGCCCAAAGGGCATTTTTACGAGCAGTATATTCAGGAATGTATGGTTGAAGCCGTACCGAACTGGCGCAGGGTCAGACCCTTTCTGTACCGTTGTGCGGAGCTGGACAAGCTGGATTGCATCAGGCGAATCCTGCCGCTGCTCCTGGACAACCTGACGTATTCTCCTTTGCTGTTTGAGACAGCTGAAGAATTTTTCGCGGAAGGCAGACGCGCCGCGGCAGCGTTGCTCTATGAAAGCGTTGCCCTCAGTGAGAGGCGACAGCATTCCGAACGGCTGGCTTTTTGCCAGTACCGCCTGTTTACGCTTCGGCTAAGCGATAATCAGGAGGACAACCTCCAGTGTGCGCTCCAGTTTGAGCCTTTTGTAGACCGGCTTGATGAGATCGACCAGCTTGATGCGCTTAGAGACCTGGCGAATACCTACCGTTCGCTGAGGCGTTGGGACAAAGTGGAACGGATAGCCGAGGAAATGGGGCGGCTGGCAAAAATTCAGCTTTTTACGACACCAAAGCCAGCGAGAGCAAAACGGGAGCAGCCTAAGAAACCTAAGAAACCGATGTTTGTATACTTGGCCTTCTCTTATCTGCTTCGTGGGAGCGTCTGCGATTCCAGGAACGATTATGAGCAGGGAATTCAATATACATACGCCTATGAAGACTTGAGCTGGGTTAAGGAAACCGATGAAGAAACCCTGCATTGGCTGAAGCTGTATAAAGGATGGGCACAGGCTAACATCTACGTATCCAAGCTGATGCGCGGGGATGAAAGTGTGCTTGCCGATTATGTATCCTATATCGAAAAGAATAAGGATGAGCTGTTAGTGGGCTTACTTAACATAACAACCGCTGCCAACCTGTTCGATCTTAATGTGGATGTCATTCTGCAGTATTTTGATTCAGAAATCAAAGGCTACATGCAGATCAAACATCAAGAGGCTGTGGGTGTATATACGAAGCAGGTAGCCTCTGAGCAGCATGCCCGCTTTCTGTATGGGGTTGCCCAGTACTATCTGAAGCAAGGGCTGTATCAGGTTGGGTTTGAATACTTATTGGCTAGTCTGTCCAAGTCATCTCTCATCAACAATGAAACCCGTATTCTCGCCTGTGTGAGATTATTTGAGAAATATAGAGTACTGGCATCCCCAGAAACGCAAAATAGATATCAGAACCTATTAAAAGAGGAGGAAGAAGAACATGAAAAGAATATTGGCATCCCTATTGGTCGTAGCTAGTTTTGCCCTGGTGCTAGTTGTTCCAGTTCATTCGGGTACCTCGCATGGCATTGTTATTTTCTCCGATTCACATGGGGGTTAATCAATCATTATTATTCTGGAGTTAGATAGATAGTTGAAAAAAGACCAGTCCCCGGCTGGTCTTTTTTTGAATACTCTCTAAAATTATCTGAAAAAATTTTCACCCCGAAAAAGACATAGCCCTCTAAAATACTAAAAGAGGAGGGATAAGAGTGAGAGAAGAAGAATGTTTGAAACAAGTTTTGGAACAAGCCCGGCAAGATTTGAATAATCTGCAATACCAGTACGATCTGGATCATCCAGCTGTGCTTCATCAATCGATGGTACTCGACGAACTGATTAATCAATACACCCGGAGCAACATCACCCAAGTGAAAAAAAGATCAGGCGCAGCCGGCAGCCGGCTGGCATCCGAAGAGCTATGGCCAACCCGTTCACAGCTGTACCGCACCGCAAACTCCGCGTCATAAAACGGAGGGATACCCCATCTGCGCACTACACAACCTTCTATTATTCACTAGATGCGCCAGCATACTTAAATGTAATTGGAATAGCAGGGTGCTTACGCTGCGGGCTTCACATGAGTAACTGCAATTAGAATGCCTGTGACTAATAACGCTCCTGCTAATCCTCATCTTTTATCCACCTTTTTGGACTCCCCCCACATCACTGCTAATCCTCTCTTTTGAACCATAAACATGACATGGAATCGCGTGATTTTCTGATAAAATTTGGATTAATACTCTGAAACAGGTGTTTACATAAGTAAATGCTTATTTAACTATGTTAGTTTTCGTAAAACACCTGACATGGACACAGTTAATTCACAGTTCCGGGTGAAAGGTTGATATTATCCAGATTGCTGCTGCCCGATACCGTATCCGGATTCAAAACTTGAGTTCCGGGGAATTGTATTGCCGGGAGCGGACAATACTTGATAAAATGTCCTCGGGATAGTATGTTACAAGAAGCGAAATGATTAGATAGAGACAGTGAGGCGAGAGAAAATGAGAGAAGGCGAAGACCGGATCGTCGGAATGGAAGATATAGTGCGTGCTCATCATGTGCTGCGGGAAGTTATTGTACGCACCCCTCTGCAACTGGATGCAGTACTGTCGGCCAGATACGGCTGTAGTGTGTATTTGAAACGTGAGGATTTGCAGATTGTCCGCTCCTTCAAGATCCGGGGTGCCTACAATATGATCCGCAGCCTGTCTGCAGAGGACAGAGCCAAGGGCATTGTCTGTGCGAGCGCGGGAAACCATGCGCAGGGGGTAGCATATTCCTGCAAGGCGCTGGGGATTAAAGGCAAGATTTATATGCCAAGCACGACCCCTAATCAGAAGATCAAGCAGGTCCGTAAGTTCGGCGGTGAATTCGTAGAGGTTATTCTGAAGGGGGATACCTTCGATGATGCGTACGATGAGGCGCTGCAGGCGTGCATTGATCATAGCATGACACTGATCCATCCTTTTGATGAGCCCCGCATTATCGCCGGCAACGGTACGATTGCTATGGAGGTCATGGAGAGTCTGGACAAGCCTGCAGACTTTGTGTTTGTCACCATTGGCGGCGGTGGACTAGCGGCAGGTGTGGCTACCTATGTGAAGACGGTTAGCCCGTCTACCAAGGTTATTGGCGTCGAGCCTTCCGGGGCGGCATCCATGAGCGAAGCGCTTCAGCGCGGGGAAGTAGTTACGCTGGAAGAGATTAATAAATTTGTCGATGGGGCTGCCGTGAAGCGGGTCGGCGGATTGACCTATGATATCTGCTCCCGCCGCCTGGACGATGTGGTAAAAGTGCCGGAGGGCAAGGCTTGTACAACCATTCTGGAGCTGTACAATGAGAATGCGATTGTTGTAGAGCCTGCGGGTTCACTGCCCATCGCGGCACTTGATCTGTACCGTGACCAAATCCGCGGCAAGACGGTAGTCTGCATCGTCAGCGGCGGCAATAATGACATTGACCGGATGCAGGAGATCAAAGAACGGTCGCTGATTTACGAAGGTCTTAAGCATTATTTCATGGTTAATTTTCCGCAGCGTGCCGGAGCATTGCGTGAATTCCTGGCCGAGGTGCTGGGACCGGGGGATGATATTACCCGCTTCGAATACACGAAGAAAAATGACAAGGAGAATGGTCCGGCGCTGGTCGGCATTGAGCTTCAGCATAAGGAGGATTACACCCCGCTTATCGAACGCATGAAGCAGAAGGGTGTAGATTATCTGGAAATCAACAAGGACCCCAACTTGTTTAATATGCTGATCTAATTCCCGATCCGATACGGAGCACTATAAAAGGCCCGCCCCAGAGATAATGGGGCGGGCCTTCTGCATAATAAAGGATCAGGACTGCGGTACTTCAGACTTGAGATACTCCGTTACGCCATCATCCAGCTTGTATCCATTGTCCTTCAGAAGCTTCATAAGGCCATCCAGCTTCTGCAGAAACGGGCTGCTGCCGTTATTCTTGGTCAGCAGGCCGCTGTAGGCCTTCTGCGCTTCCAGATCCATTTCCAGGTTGTCGTAATGGAAAAGGGGAGTATTGTTCTGTCCATAAAAGGTATTAATCACATAGGTGGAATACAAGGCTTTTACCGCCGAAATGCGGTTGGACTTAGGGTAGCTCTGGATGAACTCCTCCTGGGAAAGTGCGCGTGCGGCAACATCTCCCCAGGAAATGACCAGACCGTTATCCTTAGAGGAAGGAAGGTCCGTCTCCGTGCCCATGATCGAAATATAATAACGGATATCAGCCGTGACGTACACTCTATATTTGCGGTAAGCCGCATAGTCAATCACCGGAAAAAATGAGCCTTCAGCCGTCTCCAGCTTATAGCCGCTTTCCCCCGCACTCTTCAGCAGGCTTCGCAAAGAAGTGTCATCTGTGCTTTCGGCCAGCTTGGCCATACTGATCCCCGCCTTATAGACGGAGGTAAGTTTCCTCTGGACAATGCTGTTCATGAATTTGCTCTCCCATGCCTTCAGTGCAGCCTTGTGGAGATTCTCCAGCTTCAGGGTCAACACGGTTGCCTGGTAGGGGGTGAGCGCATAGATATTGCTGTTCAGATATTTAATAGCCTCCGGCAGCCTGGCGGAAGAGGACAGCAGCGGCAGAGCTGCCTTATATACCGCCTCCGCATGGCTGTTGGCCGATGCTGCCGGCTTGCTTCCTGCTGCGGCTGATCCGCTGGTACTGCTTCCCGAACCTTCGGCAAGCACATGTCCGGGAAGGCCTGCCTGCAATCCCAGAGCTGCAGCTACCGCTGCGGTTAGAATCGTTGTTTTTATCTTCATGGCAATGTTCCTCCTGTTATGAGTTGGAATTGAAATGTGGCATCTATGATTTGAAGAATATAAATTTCAATCCAAGCCCTCCAGCCACCGCCACAACAAGGCTCACCCATGGGGAGAGAGAAATGACCGGAAACAGGTTGTCTAGAAAAATGCCCAGGAATACCACAATGATGGCTATACCCACATAAATTCCGAGGCCCTTAATATCGAAGGGTTTGGGCTTCGGGGCATCATCTTCGGATAAGGAGGACAGCCACTTCATGATGATCTCGATAAGGACGATAGAGCCTGCCCCTACGGCAAGTATGGTAAAGATGCTGATTTGTCCGAACATGCCCGCTTCCCCTGTGCTCCATAACAGGAGCAGTCCGGAGATGGCATACACGCTGAACAGTCCGGTCAGGGCCGCCCAGGGAATCATCAGGTAGTAGTTCAGCTTGCTGCGCACCTTGCGTGCGGGAGCACTGCCCGCAATCTCCTTGAAGTAATCCTCGGGATGTTCGCCAAAAATCTGCTTGGCGTTTTTGCCTTTGCCCTGTCCCTCCAGCAGCAATGCCGCAGCCTCCAGCAGCAGCTCCTCGGTGCGGACGGGGTCCACCTTGCTGGCCCGGAGCCCCAGCAGCATATCTTCATAATAAGAGCGGTTAAACGGTGTCATCTGCTCACGGAGCGCGTTATTTTGCTTAATCATGGCTTTGACTTTCATAGCAGAAATATAAACCTCCAATAGTTGATCAGAGTAGCCTTTAACCTAGAGTATACGTTTGGGCGGCGGTTGAGCGCAAGGACAAGCCGTTCTGCCCCTGCCATGAATAATCCGTATGGATGAGTGAACACTGATAATGATACTGCTTCACCACTATGGCTTCAAGGAAGGCAGGGAGCATTATGGATACTGAGAAAAGAGAGGAACCCGGCAAATTTGTGGGTGACGGCTTCGCGCCTGCGCTGGCGGGTGAAGTTGGAGATTGGGGCAATTCAGACGGCTTCAGCCTATGGGATTCTGCGCAGGGAGAGCCTGACAATGGGCTGGGAGACTGGGAAGGCAGACAGGAAACACATGATATGTTTCACCAGAGCTATGAATGAGGCTTAGCCTGTCCTGTGCCGGGGCTCCTTTTGCTCCTTATTGGAAGCGAAGGGGGCCTTTTTCTTCCCCGCATGGACTCTTATCCCGGCAGCTTATTGACAACGATAGCACAAAACGTATAATTAAGATATTAATCTGACTAATTTAATCGGGATAATTATAATTTGAAATAGTGTACTTTTGGAGGAGGGGTCCGGCAATGGAACGGAATATTATCATCCGGCATAACGGGGAAGAAATAACAGCAAGTATCCATTATCCAGCCAGAGAGAAGGGGACTTCAGGACGCTGCAAGGACCGTGTGCCGCTTGCGGTAATCTGCCACGGGTTCGTCGGCAGCCGGATCGGAGTTGACCGGATTTTTGTCAAGGCTGCACGGGAACTGGCTGCAGACGGGTATATGGTTATCCGCTTTGACTATGTGGGCTGCGGTGAGAGCAGCGGAAATTACGGCAGTGAAGACATGGAATCGATGATTGCCCAGACCCGGGCCGTACTGGATTATGGAATCAGCTCTGCCGATGTAGACCCGCAGCGGATCACGCTGATCGGACACAGTCTTGGCGGTGCAGTGGCCTTGCTTACCGGAGTGCGGGACCGCCGGATCAAGAATCTCGTGCTGTGGGCAGCGGTGGGCTACCCGTTCAATGATATCGTAAAGATTGTGGGAAGAGAAGCATATGACCGTGCAGTGACAAGCGGCTCCGCGGACTTTGCCGGCTACTCGTTCACTCCGGTTTATTTCAACTCGCTTGCCGCTTTTCAGCCGTTTCAGGAAGCGGGCAAGTTCAGCGGCGACGTGCTGGTGATTCACGGAACCTCTGATGATGTGATTCCTGTGGATTATGCCTTCCTCTACCAGAAGCTGTTCTGGACCCGCCCGGAGGGGCGCTGCGACAAAGAGGTGATTTTTCAGGCCGATCATACCTTCTCATCGGGTCCCGCCCAAGCCCAGGTGCTGAAGCGGACGAAGGATTGGATGAATCAGCAGGAGCATATTCAGGAAGAATGGCAGAACTGGATGATATAGTACGCGTTCAATTCTGGAAGCAGCTTTATATATCCTTATTGCCGGTAGAACCGCCGCTGTCTGTCCGCTACATTAAGATTTCCGGTGCACCAGGGGTTGTCCTCCACTCGCATTAACTCAGAATAAGCGGTAAAATAAAGTGGCAGACCATATACTGGGTTATGGAGGTTGGCACCCTATGAAATTACCGGCATTTTTTATTGCACATGGTTCTCCGCTGCTTGCCCTTGAGGATAACGAATATACCCGGTTCCTGGAACGGCTGGGGGCTGATCTGGGGACTCCACGCGGTATTGTAGTCTTCTCTGCGCATTGGGACAGCCCTGAGCAGCTGATTACAGTCGACGGACAGCACGAAACCTTGCATGATTTCTATGGATTTCCGGACGAGATGTACTCGCTGACCTATCCGGCCCCGGGTGATCCCGCACTAAGCCGCCGAATCTCCGAACTTTTTACCGCGAATAATCTCCCTCACCAGCCTGTACTGGGAAGGGGCCTGGATCATGGAATCTGGGTGATTCTGAAGAAGATGTTCCCGGCTGCCGATATTCCTGTAGTGGCTTTATCTGTCGATTCCCTGCGTTCCCCGGAGGAGCAGTACAATATCGGCAAGATGCTGGCTCCGCTGCGGGATGAGGGGGTTCTGCTGATCGGGAGCGGAGGGCTTGTTCATAATCTGCGGCTGCTGAAGCAGGACGATCAGCCCGAGCAATGGGCGCTTGACTTCGATGCCTGGATCGCCAATGGCCTGACAACATGGGATTTGCCTTCCCTGTTCGCTTACGAGAAAAAAGCGCCGCATGTACGCGATGCGGTTCCCACCTATGGACGGGAGCATTTTGTTCCGCTCTTCTATGTAATGGGGACAGCCGATGAGGGCAGGCGCGCCCAGCTGATGATTCAGGCCTACCAGTACGGTACGCTCAGCTTGAACTGCTGGATGGTTGACTAACTCACTTACACATACGAGACATGAAGGATACAGCGTGATACGCTGTATCTTTTTTATACGCCGGAATCAAGACAAACGCACCCGGCTGTGATTAAATGGAAGAAAGGCTGACAAAACGCAGTCAACCCTTCTGAAGTCACTGAACGCAGTAAAAATATAGGAGGAAAAAATACATATGACCCTAAGCCGTTACTCTTCCCGTCTAATTTCCGGTTGTGTGCTTGCAGCCCTGCTCCTTACCGCCTGCGGGGCACAGCAAGCGGAGACGGTGCCTGCTCCTACGGCAGCACCTGTTCCTGCACCATCGCCATCGCCTGCCCCCTCTGCCGGGCCGTCGCCGACAGCCGAGCCTGCGGCAGGGTTAATCACGTCCGGGCTGACCGGGCTTCCGCTGGAGGAAATGAGTCTGCCCCGCCCTCTGGCGGTCATGATCAACAACGCGCCGGCGGCCCGGCCGCAGTCCGGGATCAGTGAGGCGGATATCCTGTATGAGGTGCTGGCCGAAGGCGGAATTACGCGCTTGGTCGGAATTTTCCAGAGCCATACCGGCGTGGTCAAAATCGGGCCGATCCGCAGCATCCGGCCCTATCTGATCGACATCGGTGAAAGCTACGGAGGAGTGACGGTGCATGCCGGAGGAAGCCCGGCGGCGTATGCCATTCTCCAGAAGGAGAAAAAGGATGACATGGATGAGATTGGCCGGGCCGGGGCGTATTTCTGGCGGGATAAGGAACGCAAAGCGCCGCATAATCTCTACAGCAATGCCGCCAAGCTGCGCGAGGGGGCGGACAAGCTCGGATACGCCGGAACCGCTGAGGTTCCCGGGTATCTTTTCACGGATAAGAATGATGTGCTGACCGAAGGGGAGCCTGCGGCAGAGTTCAAAATCAATTTCCTGCTCAAAAGCTATACCGTAGGCTATAAATACAGCAGTGAGCGGGGGACATATCTGCGCTGGGTCAACGGCAAGCCGCATCTGGACCTGAACAACGGCAATCCGGTGGAGGCAGCCAATGTGATTGTGATGGGGGCGGACCATAAAGTGCTCGACGATGTGGGGAGACTGCAGATTGACATCGAGCTTGGCGGCGAAGCTGTGCTGTTCCAGCGTGGGCAAGCAGTGAAGGGCCGATGGTCGCGCAAGCCTGAGGATGTAATCCGCTTCGTGAAGAGTGACGGCACAGAGGCAGCGATGTATCCAGGCGTCACCCATATTCTGATTGTACCCAATAGTCCCACCTTCAGCAGCCATATGGAAGTATCCCGGGTTCCAGTTTCTACCTGATTGCTGAGCAAATGCCTGCTGTACGGATGATTATTTTCCCGATTTGAGGGAATTGTTAATATAGTGTAAAAAAGTTCGTTTCTTTTACTTCTATCCCTTCTATTGATATGATAAGATAACAAGGGTTGTCATTCATTTTCATGCAGTTTACATTTGAATGGCTTCACGTTTTCACGGCAATTTTATGTAAAGGGGTTTAAACTAATGAAGTTGAGAAAAAAGGACATATTTTTCGAGACACTTGAAAATATGGCCGATACCATTGTCCAGGCAGCAGACTATTTCGCTCAGAATATTACGACTCTCCGGGAAAATGTAGAGAACTTCGCAGGGGTAATGAAGAAATATGAATCCCAATGCGATACGTACACGCACACCGTTATCAAGGAACTGAACAAAACCTTTATCACACCGCTGGAACGCGACGATATTATGGACCTGATCACAAGCATGGATGATGTTATTGACGGTCTGGAAGCTTCAGCCTCACGTTTCTATATGTACAACCTGCTCGAACCGGACGAATATATTGTGCAGTTCGCAGAGATTCTCCGCCAATCCGCCTATGAAATTCAAAAAGCGGTTCATCTGCTCTCCCAGAAGAAGCTGCTGGCGATCCGCGAGTACACCATCCGTCTGAACGACCTGGAGAACCAAGGCGATGAAGTCCTTCGCATTTGCACCAAAGCTCTGTTTGAGACGGTAAAAGACCCTATTGAGCTGATCAAGCGTAAAGAGCTGTACGAGCGGCTCGAAACTACAACCGATAAATGCGAAGATGTAGCCAACATGCTGGAATCGATCATCATGCGCAACTCATAAGGGGCCTGAAATATGGAAACATCATTATTTGTGCTGGGTTTTGTTATCTTTCTCGCGCTGGCTTTCGATTTCATCAACGGGTTCCACGATACGGCTAATGCCATCGCCACTTCGGTCTCCACGCGGGCGCTCCGGCCCCGGACGGCCATTATTATGGCGGCTTCGATGAACTTCATCGGGGCGCTGATGTTCACAGGCGTTGCCAAAAAAATCGGCGGCAGCATCACGGACCCAACCCTGCTGGACAACGGGATAGATATCGTCATAGCCACGCTAATCGCCGCGATTATCTGGAATCTGGTGACCTGGTGGCTGGGAATTCCGTCCTCCTCTTCCCATGCGCTTATTGGGGCATTGGCAGGAGCGGTTTATGTAGGTGCCGGTACGGAGCATATTAAATGGCATGGTTTTATCGAGATTGTCGAGGGGCTCGTATTCTCCCCGCTGATTGCCTTTGTAATTGGTTATATTGTCATGACGATCCTGAAATGGATCTTCGCCAATCGCAGTCCGCATACCGTGAACAAGGGCTTCCGCTCCATGCAAGTGATTACAGCGGCGCTTCAATCCTTTACACACGGTACCAATGATGCCCAGAAGGCGATGGGGATTATCACCTTTGCGCTTGTTACCTCGGGCCGCCTGGATACGATGGAGGTTCCTTTATGGGTCAAAATCGCCGCGGCTACATCGATGGCGCTCGGAACATCGATCGGCGGCTGGAAAATTATCAAGACCATGGGGACCAAGATTTTCAAGATTGAGCCGATTAACGGCTTCGCTGCTGATATTTCTGCCGCTTCCGTTATTTTCTCGGCTACGCTGCTGCACCTGCCGGTCAGTACGACACATGCCATTACATCGTCCATTCTCGGTGTTGGCTCAGCCAAGCGCTTCTCCGCTGTGAAATGGGGAGTGGCCGGACGGATTGTAATCACTTGGTTTATTACCATTCCGATCAGCGCAGTGCTGGCAGGACTCGTATTCAAGCTCATATTCTAAACTGCATAGCTGCATGCATAAGATGTCACGGAAGCCAGAGCTGGCTGCGGACATCTTTTTTTGTTGCCTTTTTTAGGTGGTGTAACCGTTTATGCTTCTTTTTTCAAGAGAGGAATGTCATAAAAACTTACAATTAAATGATAAAAATCATTAATCAGGGATAAAAATAAATGAAATACCTCACAATTTTAAAGGAAAATGACATGAATATTTCGCAACTTGCGTAGGATTATGTAGGATTTAGTAGTCTCTGCGATAAGGTGTGTTTTAAGTGTTACCATAGCTGACAGAGGGAAACCCGAAGATTCAATAACTATACAATGTCTGGCAAAGGAGGCCTGTCGTTGATTGACTTTCATCAAGTAGAGAAACATTACGGACAATTCCATGTGCTGAAGAATATTGATCTGCATGTTCAGGAAGGGGAAGTAGTCGTTGTAGTCGGTCCTTCCGGCTCCGGTAAGAGCACTATGCTGCGCTGTATCAACCGGCTGGAAACGATCACGAGCGGAGGCCTAACCGTTGATGGGATCACAGTAAATGAACGCAAGACGGACATCAACAAGCTGCGCAAGGAAATCGGGATGGTGTTCCAGCATTTCAATCTGTATCCGCATAAAAAGGTGATCGACAACATTACATTGGCACCCATTAAAGTGCTGGGCCTGTCCAAGGCAGAAGCCGAGAAAACGGCCATGTATTATCTGGAGAAGGTCGGCATCGCCGACAAAGCCCAGTCCTACCCGTCGCAATTGTCCGGCGGCCAGCAGCAGCGCGTAGCGATTGCCAGAGGATTGGCCATGAAGCCCAAAATTATGCTGTTCGACGAACCCACCTCAGCGCTTGACCCGGAAATGGTCGGCGAGGTACTTGACGTAATGCGCAACCTGGCCCGCGAGGGCATGACGATGGTTGTGGTCACTCATGAAATGGGCTTTGCCCGTGAGGTTGCGGACCGCGTCATCTTCATGGATCAAGGCCAAATCGTGGAAGAGGCGGAACCGGAGCAATTCTTCGCGAATCCGCAGGAAGAACGGACACGCACTTTTCTCAGCCGTGTGTTAAGCCATTAATTAAATAGACAGGAATAAGGGGAGGAATAGAAATGAAAATGTCCAAGAGCTTCAAATGCTTAAGTGTACTGATGATTGCGGCCATGCTGGTGATTGCCGGATGCAGCAACAACAATGCCAAGAGTAATAATGCAGGCAACGGTAATGCGGCTTCGGGAAACAGCACGGATTCCAAAGCCATCGCAAAAATTAAGGAACGCGGCAAGCTGCTGGTTGGCGTGAAGTACGATACCCGGCTGTTCGGGCTGAAGGATCCAGCTTCGGGCAAAGTGGAGGGCTTCGACATTGACATCTCCAAAGCGATCGCCAAGCACATTCTCGGCGATGAAAACGCGATTGAGCTGAAAGAAGTGACCTCCAAAACACGCATTCCCATGCTGAACAACGGCGAAATTGATATGGTTGTCGCTACGATGACCATCACAGAGGAACGCAAAAAAGAAGTGGATTTCTCCGATGTCTACTTCCAGGCCGGACAATCGCTGCTGGTGAAGAAGGGCAGCCCGATCACAGGTATTGAGGACGTGACCAAGGATACCAAGATTCTCGGTTCCAAGGGTGCAACTTCGATCAAAAATATTAAAGAGAAGGTTCCGGGTGTGACCGTGCTGGAATTCGACAACTATCAGGATGCCTTCAGCGCGCTGAAGGCCGGCCAAGGGGATGCGCTCACTACCGATGATGCGATTCTGTACGGTATGGCTGCCCAGGACCCGGGCTATGAGGTGGTCGGCAAGCCGTTCACTGACGAGCCTTACGGAATTGCTGTACAAAAAGGCAACACCGCTGTAGTTAAAGCCGTGAATGATACATTGGCTGAACTAAAAGCAAACGGCGAATATGATGCCATCTACACCAAGTGGATCGGTAAAGCTCCGGCAAAATAAAGGTTACTGTGCAACATAATGGTGCTTATAGGCCAAAACGAAGGGATGGAACGGGAAAGCCAGCCGGCCATCCTTTCGTGTTTGTGCTAGATAGCGATTATTTTTAGGCAAAGGCAGGTGACAACTATGGAATTCTCAATATTAACCGATTATTTCGGCCAGTATCTGGAGGGCTTTCGGGGGACTGTTCTCTCCAGTGTGCTCGCGCTTATCGGCAGCTTCGTCATTGGAACGGTAATCGCCGTCTTCCGAATTACTTCGGTTAAAGCGCTGCGGTGGTTTGGCACAGGCTACGTGGAGTTTATCCGCAACATTCCGCTGCTGCTGGTGGTGTATGTTTTCTTTTACGGCCCTTCTGCGCTGGGGTTTACGCTGGATGGATTCAAGGCGGGTACGATTGGACTAACCGTCTATACCTCGGCCTTCATCGCCGAAGCCATCCGCGCGGGAATTGTAGCGGTTCCCAAGGGACAGATGGAGGCCGCACGCTCGTCCGGCCTTAGCTATATGCAGACGATGACGCATGTCATCCTGCCTCAGGCGATCAAACTGGTGATCCCGCCGCTTGGCAACCAGTTCATCAACCTGATCAAGAACTCTTCGGTGCTGACCCTCGTTGCCGGTCTGGACTTAATGTATTTTGCGGACGGGATTTCAACGGAAACCTACCGCACATTTGATACTTACATTTTCGTAGCTCTGTTCTACCTGGTGCTTACCCTCCCGCTCAGCTATGGCGTGCGCGTGTGGGAGCGCAGATTGCAGCGCAAATATTAGTTAATCTTTCCGCACTTTGCTCTTATACAGTCCGTGAAGCGGCTGCCGGGGCAAGTATTAGTTCATGTTTTTGTACTTTGCTCTTATGCAGTCCGCGAAGCGGCTGCCGGGTTTTGTTCTTGCAGGTTTGAAGTTTGTGTTTTTTACAGTCCGTGAAACGGCTGTCAGGTGTTGATCTTGAAGGTTCATTCTTGCAGGTTTACCAGCCTGCGAAGCGCTGCTGATCGACTTACCTAAGAGAGAAGGCCGGGTCACCCGAAGCCTTCGATCCAGCTGCTTCTGATCTTAGCTTTGCTTGGCAAAGCTTTGAAGCCAGTGAGACAAGGGGCGGAGTGAGGTTTGGGCTGAAGGGCGGAGCGGTATGCGTTCGCCCGAAGCTTAAGGCTCTGCCCGAAATGAAGATAAGCGCAGCTTGAAGGTGAAAGTAACGGAGGGGAAGTTTGGAACTGGAGGAGCGATAGCGTCCGCCTTTATGTTTGGATTTCTACCGCGGCCAGCGGTTTAAATCGAGGAAATCCAAACATAACAGCGGCCGGAAGTCCAAACATTCCCCGGAGTTACCCGTCACCGGCAAGACCTCCGCCCGAATCTTCAACTAAGGCGTTAAGAGCCCCCGCTGAATGCCAACGCTAAAGCGAGCGCCCCGTGAAGTCCACAGACTTCACGCAGCCCCCGCCCTGTCTCACTTTTCAACACCTTAACAATCAAAGCATTAAGGAGGGATTCGTTTGGATTTTGCCGGTGCCTACTCCACCGATAATTTGAAATTTCTGCTCGACGGGCTGTACATTACCCTGATCGTGGCGTTTGTGTCGATCATCCTGAGCTTTGTGATCGGCTGCGTCATTGGCGTAATCCGCTACGCTGAGATTCCGGTATTGTCGCCGGTGATGTTCTACCTGGTAGAGCTGATCCGCAATCTGCCGCTGCTGCTGATTATTTTCTTCGTCCGCTTCGCGCTGCCCGAGGTGGGTATCAAAATGAGCCTGATTACAGCGGCCATTGTCGCGCTAACCATATTCGAGGCCGCGATGATTGCCGAGATCGTCCGCGGCGGACTCACTTCTATTGATAAGGGGCAGATTGAAGCCGCACGCTCATCCGGGCTGAGCAGCTTTCAGGCCTTGTGGCATATCGTGCTGCCGCAGGGACTCCGGCGGATGGTTCCGCCGCTGGTCAGCCAGTTCATCTCCCTGCTGAAGGATACCTCGCTGGCGGTAGTCATTTCACTGCCGGAGCTGATGCATAACGCAAACATTGTCATCGGGCACAGCTATAGCTACGCGATACCAACACTGATGCTGGTGGCACTAATTTATTTCACCGTCAACTACATGCTGTCGGTCGTCTCGCGGAAATTGGAGAATAAAGCCGTCTAAACCAGGAGAATTCATGTAGGAATGCGTATGAAATGAGAGGCGGTTATGATACTATAGTTGTCAACATCCCCGGGCAGGAGCAGTGAGTGATGGGACAATCTTTGATGAAATCAAGACTTGTACAAATCTCAGTGGTTGCAGCCGGTACGGCAGTGGCCGGAGAATTCAAAATAAATCCGTTTGATGGCGACATCTTCCGGATTGCAATGGGCAGCAGTGCTTTTCTGCTGTTTTTGCTTTTAATGAGGCGGCTGCCCTATGTGATCACCGGAGCGGCTACAGGCATTGTTGTTCTGCTGTTCCGTACGGCAATGGATGCAGTGTGGGATAGCGGGCTGACCCTCCTGCAGAGCCTGACCAGCCATTTCTCGGCTATGGTCTATTATATGGTGTTCGCGCTGCTGATGAATCTCATCAAAAGCCGGATCGATGCCTTCCATCCGCTGGTGCTCGGCGGGGTAGCTGCGCTGATCGATCTGCTGTCCAATGAAATGGAGCTGCTGACCCGGCTGATTGTGCTGGACTCGGCGACCTTCCGGCTGAATGAATGGACCTATTTGATGGCGATTGCTGTGCTGCGCACGTATTTTACCACCGGAGTGTACAGCAGCATTTCGGTCAGCCAGCTCAGGATCACCCAAAGAGAACAGACCCGGCGGATTGAGCAAATGCTCGGATTCGGCTCGGGGCTGTATGGTGAAGTGTTTTATCTGAAGAAATCGATCGGGACGCTGGAAAATGTAACGCTGAGCAGCTATGAGCTGTACCGGAACCTTAAGGCCGAGGAAGAGATGCCGCGGTACAGCAGGCAGGTCTTAGAGATTACCCAGCAGATTCATGAGGTGAAGAAGGATTCCCAGCGGATTCTGGCGGGTCTTGTCAAATTGGCAGAGCGCGAGGTAACCGGCGATATGCCGATATCCGACATTCTGCGCTTCACGGTGAAGAGCAATGCCAAATATGCGGAAATGCTCGGCAAACAGATCAGCTTCAGCATCCAACATACCTCTGATTACACCACGGACAGCTATATCCCCCTTTTGACGCTGCTGAACAATCTCACCGCCAATGCCGTTGAAGTGATCCAAGGGAAGGGCAGAATCTCTTTGGACATGTATGAAAAAGAAGACAACACCCTGTTCACCGTCACCGACAGCGGCAGCGGGATTCCGGAACGCGATCTGGAACTGGTGTTTGAGCCCGGCTTCACGACCAAATTTAATGAAGAGGGCGTAGCGGCGACGGGAATTGGACTGTCACATGTACGGGATATTGTTCATTTATTTGAAGGAGAAATAACCGTCCAGCCGGCTTCCCATAGCGGAGGGGCGATGTTTCAGATTAGTATACCGACGGCACAACTGCGGAAGGAGGAATAGAGCATGCCGCTTTCTTTCTGTATAGTGGATGATGACGGGGCTGCCAGAAGAATGCTGCAGCATATCATAGAGGACAGTGGACTGGGCGAAGTGGCCGGCACGGCGGAAGGCGGACAAGAGGGGGTGCGCCTGATCCTCAGCGAGAATCCGGATGTTGTGCTGATGGACCTGCTGATGCCTGATCAGGATGGAATTGAAACGATTATTTCGCTGCAGTCCCAGGGCTGCCGTTCCAAGTTCGTGATGATCTCGCAGATCGAGAACGGGGACATGGTCAGCCGCGCATACCGCAGCGGAATTGAGTTCTTCATCCGCAAGCCGATCAATAAAATTGAGGTAGAGTCGGTGCTGCATAAAATCAATGAGCGCTACGCGCTGGGCCGCTATCTGGACGAGATTAAGCTGAGTCTTGGCAAGCTGGAAGGGCTGCAGTTCGGATTGCCGCCGGCCCAGGCCAGCAAACGGACGGTCAAAGAGATTATTCAGCCCATTCTGATGAATATGGGGATGATCTCGGAGAGCGGAAGCCGGGATATTATCACGATCATGGAGCTGGCTGCGGCAAAAGAAAACACCGGCAGTCTTCCTCCGCTCAAGGAGCTGTATGAGATGGCAGCCGCCACCTACAAAACCGTTCCCGCCGAAGCCGCCAAGGAAGTCAAAGCGATTGAGCAGCGGCTGCGCCGGGCGCTGGCGGCAGGCCTGACGAACCTGGCTTCCATCGGCATTACCGATTACGGCAATCCCAAATTCGAGTATTACGCGCCGCTTTATTTTGATTTTGAAGAGGTGCGGCTGAAGATGAAGGAGATTGAACAGGGCCGGGATTCCGGCAAGGTCAAGGTCAACATCAAGAAATTCCTGCAGGTGCTGCACCTGGAGCTGATGGAAGGCATGAACCGCTGATGAAGCAAGGCGCTGAAGGGCAATAAACCTCCGGAAAGGACTGCTATACAGCGGTTTCGTTCCGGAGGTTATTTTTTTGCGGAAGTGGGTGGGACAGCGGGAATTTGGGGAGAAGCGGCTTCTTGCGGTACAATGGTTAAGTAGAAGAAAAGAGCTGCGGAAAGAAATAGACGGAGGACTCATATGATACGAACGCTTGCGGTAACCCATACAGGTGAGGTGCTGACGGATCTGCCGCTTCTGGACATCACCATTGCCGACTATGCCTGGGTGTGGGCGGATTTTTCCACACCTACAGCGGAAGAGACTTTGCTGCTGGATACATATTTTCATTTTCATCCCTTGGCGATTGAAGACTGCATGCATATTCTGCAGCGCCCGAAGCTGGATTATTATGAGGATGTGCAGTTTTTTGTGCTGCATGCGCTCAATGAGCGGACGCTGGAAGCAGAAGAGATAGACCTGTTTCTGAGCAAAAGGTTTCTCGTATCCTATCACCATCAGGAGAAGCAGGAGATGGAAGAGGCCTGGCAGATGGTGAAGGCGAAAATTCATAGCCGCAAAGGCTGGTCAGGCGGCCCGATGGCGGCTGCTTACACGGTGATGGATAAGCTGGTGGACCGGTATTTTCCATGCTTGTACAGTCTGGAGGATGAGCTTGCTGATCTGGAGAGCCAGGGAGGCAGCGAGTCGGTAGAAGAGCTGATGAGCCAGGTTTTTAATGTGCGCGGACGGCTGCTTAAGCTTCGCCGGACGATTGTGCCGATGCGGGATCTGATGTACCGGATTCTGAACTCACAGCATGTGCAGAGTAATGGGGAGGAACGGATCTATTTTGGCGATATTTATGATCATCTGCTGAAGCTGACGGATATGATCGAAGTGGACCGGGAAATGACCGCCGATCTGCGCGACAGCTACATCTCGCTCAACTCCAACCGGATGAACTCGATTATGAAGACCCTTACGGTCATAACGACCATCTTTATGCCGCTGACCCTGATTGCCGGGATCTATGGCATGAATTTTCAGGTAATGCCGGAGCTGGAGTGGAAATATGGCTACTTTGGGGTGCTCCTGCTGATGCTGGTGCTCGGCGCGGGCATGGTCAGCTGGTTCCGGCGCAGCGGCTGGTTCAAATAAGCATGGATCAACGGGTTCTGATTGGTTAAAAGCGTTAAACGCCGCCTACTTGCGGCGGCGTTTAACGGAGGAGGATCTGCGGCGGCTCTTTGGAGCCGTTTTTTTGCGCGGCTGCGGGCGCTGGCGTCTCTTCTTGCGCCGTTTGGGGCTGTAGAGCGCGGCATCCTCTTCAGCGGCAAGCTCACCGCCCGAGCCTTTTTTCTTGCCAAAGCTGCCCATGACCAGCTTCACCATCGGGGCCATCTGCTGGAAGCCCTGCATAACCTTCTGCACCTTGCCCATAGAACTGACAATGCCGTCTATGCCGCCCAGCCGGTCAACAATGCTTTTGATCTGTTCCATATTGGCGAGATTGCCAAGATTGCCAAGTCCTCCGAGCAGTCCGCCGGGTTTGGCGGTGGCGGCTTCGGCAACGGGAACGGCCAGTGCCGTTTCTGCAGCGGCTTCCGCTCCTGCGGCGGGCAGCATTGCGGCTTCCCCGTACAGGGGAGGCTGGGCATATGAACTGATCCCGGGATACGGCGATGAAGGATACGGCTCAGCCAGCGAACGCGTACCCCGGCGGGAATGGTTATAGTAATGATCAGGCATAACATCACATTCCTTCGTTAGTGGTTTGCTATACTGTATGTCATAGGCGAACATAAGGTATAGACAAACGCCCGGTTTACCGGGATAGCAGCGGAAAAGGGCGGATGCCCACCCGGCCGGGCCGGAAGTGAAGAAACCGTGACCATGCTTGATTTTCGGCGCTTATGTAGTACTATAGTTAAGGCGGTAAAAGCTAAGAAATGAGAAAAGCGGATCTTCAACAATGTGTTTTTTTTGTGCACGTGGGGTGGACAAATGTCCGTCGATTTCGTTCTTTACAGCGTGAAACCGTTAATGCTTGAAAAATGTGCTCCAGTACAATATAGTAGAGGCAAGATGGTGATTATTTAAGATGAACTTAAACCCCATATGAAAATCTAAAGTTCAACTATATGGTTTTAAGTTTCTGAACTCTTTTTTTTGAAGAATATCTTATCAGTGATGTCAGCACTGACCAAACTTTTAGGGGATGATAATCGATGCAGCTTAAGAAGCTAAACGATAAAAGTATAGACCAATTATTTGAAGCCATTTTAACATTAAAGGATATGGAAGAATGCTATGTTTTCTTTGATGATCTATGCACAGTGAATGAGATTCAATCCCTCTCGCAGCGTCTCGAAGTAGCGCGTATGCTGGGCAAAGGGTCTACATACAATCAGATCGAAGCGGAGACCGGAGCCAGCACAGCGACGATTTCGCGTGTGAAGCGCTGCCTGAATTACGGCAATGACGGGTACAAATTAACGCTGGAACGTTTGGGACGCTAATTCATGAAGCCGGGCATACTGATTATCAGTCACGGCTCACGCGACAAGACCTGGGTGTCCATGGTCGATGAGGCTGTAAGCCATTTAACGCTTGGGGAAGGGCTGAAGGTTGAGGCTTCTTTTCTGGAGCTGGTAGAAGGCCGGCTGATTCAGGATGGCATAGACAGATTGGAAGATGCAGGGGTCACAGATATTATTGTGATCCCCTTGTTTGTGTCTTCCGGCAGTACGCATGTCGACGAAATAGAGTATGCGCTGGGCGCCAAAGCTGCGCCTGAGAAGGAGACCGATCTGGAGCGTTTTGCCGTCAAAGCCAAGGTGCATTATGGGTACCCGGTCGACGATGACCCGGATATTGCCGTTATGATCTGGGACAAGCTGCGCGGGCTGTCTAAGCACCCGGAGCGGGAAACGATTCTGCTCGTGGGCCACGGCAGCAGGCATGAAGGCTTCCGCCAGCGCTGGCAGCAGGGCATCTCTTCGCTGGCCGAACGTGTGCGCCGGATCAGTGGAGCGGCAGCGGCGGATTACGGGCTGCTGAACCCGGACAGTGTACGGAGCAAGGTGGAGTATTGGCGGGAGCAGGGCCATGAGGTGTTGGTGGCTCCGCTCTTTTTAAGTGAAGGCTATTTCACCAAGGTTGTAATTCCCGAGCGGCTCCAGGGGCTGGAATACGCCTATTCGGGTCAGACGCTGCTGCCGCATCCCTTGCTTCCGCATTGGATAGAACGTCAGGTGAAGATTATGCTGGAGCAGCTTGGGGAACGCTGATAAAGGATATTTTACAAGTATACACGTATCCAGTATTTATTCCCCCTGCTGCTGCATACATATATTTATCCTGAAATAACGATGCCTGAACAGAGGACATTGTTATGGAAGCTGCGAATTGCGGCGAAGCCAAATGGAGGGGATTCCCCGAAATTCTTCGTCTGAAGTGCCGCGAAGAAGCATGGATGTCTGGCGGCGCAACAAGCTTGTCCCTCCTGCAGAAATGCAGAAATATTCCTCTCATCTGTAAGGATATGAATGTATATCTTCACACTGTAAATATTCCTCCGTTACCCGCTGAAACGGTACTGGCGCCCTGATTACAAGGATGGTGAAGCCGTTTTTGCATGCCGACATTGCTTGTGTACCCCCGAATTGGGTATAATCAGTAAAGTTATCTATTATAAAAACAGGTGGCGTTCCGGTAATGAAAACTGCGAGATTGATTTATAACCCCACTTCTGGTCGGGAAGAAATGAAGAAGCGGCTCGCCGATATTTTGGACCGGCTGGATATTGGCGGTATTGAAGCCACATGCCATGCAACAACCGGAGAGGGCGATGCAACGGCAGCAGCAGCGGAAGCTGTTGAGCGCGGATGTTATGATCTGATCATTGCGGCGGGCGGCGACGGTACGCTGAATGAGGTCATTAATGGCATGGCTGAGAAGCCGAATCTTCCTCCGCTGGGTGTACTGCCGCTGGGGACCACCAATGATTTTGCCCGGGCGATGGGCATTCCGAAGAATTGGGAGGATTCCTGTGACCTGATTCTCCGTCAGGAGTCGCGCCTGATTGACCTCGGCAAAGCCAATGACCGTTACTTCATTAATATAGCCGGCGGCGGAAGACTGACTGAGCTGACATACGAGGTTCCCAGCAGGCTGAAGACCATGATGGGCCAGCTTGCTTACTATCTGAAGGGTATTGAAAAAATGGCCAGCCTGTCTCCGCAGGAGCTGTACATCCGCGCGAACGGCCAAGAGCTGATCCATGACGAGTTCATGCTTTTCCTCATTGCCAATACTAATTCCGTAGGCGGCTTCGAGAAGCTTGCTCCAGATGCCCGTATCGACGATGGACTGTTCGACGTAATCGCAGTCAAAAAATGCAATCTGGCCGAATTCATCCGTCTGGTCAGCCTGGCGATCCGCGGCGAGCATCTGCAGGATAAGAAGGTCGTATACTTCCGCACCGATGCGATGGAGGTCACCTCCCCCGGTTATGTCCAGCTGAACCTGGACGGCGAGCTTGGCGGGACACTGCCGGGCCAATTCAGCATTTTACCGCAGCATCTGCGGATTTTTGCACAGAATACCTGATCGGGCGTAACCGGTAGGATCGGCATGTGCTTATCGATTTACTGGGGAAGCTTTAATCGGCTAGCTTATGGAATCGTGCACCAGAAATTATAACAACGGCAATAGTGGGAAAAACTCCAACTAAAATGGGCAGAAAAGCCCCTATGCACTGAAATAGTTGGAATTACTCCATTTAATTCGTGGAATAAGCTCCTAGTTGTATGTTGAGCGGCGAATTAGCTGGAGTTTTTCCATTTAGATGCTTCTGTGATGACAATGAGATATAATTAGCTGGAGAAATTCCAACTAAATGATGATATTGGTGCTTCCGGGGACAATAGTTAAGATGTTTAACAGTGAAGATAATGAAAGAAGTGAACATAGATGAGTAAGCAACGCAGTGGACGCAGCGCAAGCCGCCGGGACAGCTCGGCACCTGCCGCCGGACTGCCAGTGAACAAGAACGATGAGGTCATGCTCGATATTATCGGCATGACCCATGAAGGCGAAGGGGTAGGCCGCGTAGAGGGCTTTACCCTTTTTGTGCAGGGTGCGCTTCCCGGTGAGAAGGTCCGCGCCAAGGTCCTTAAGACCAAAAAGCAGTACGGCTACGCCAAACTGCTTGAGCTTGTCCAGGCCAGCGGCGACCGGATCGCGCCGCCCTGCCCGATCTATGACCAATGCGGCGGCTGCCAGCTGCAGCATATGGACTACCCCGCCCAGCTGGCTTGGAAACGCCAGCTGGTGGTGGACAACCTGCAGCGGATTGGGAAGCTGCAGGTGGCGGGGACAGCAGGAAGCGGCGCGGAAGCTGGGAATGGAAGTGCTCATGGAGCTGCTCGTGACAGCAAAGAGGGAGGCACTAATTCGGCAAGCGCAGAAATTCCGGCGGTTGAGGGCGATAGTGTGGCAAGTGTCGCGAGTGCGGAAACGGCAGATGGTGCAGAAAAGGCTGGTTTGCTTGCCAACATAAGCCAAGCTGCGGACTCAGGTGCAAATGCTTCAGCTTCCCTAAGCGAAGGCATTATCGTCCGTCCAACTTTGGGCATGGACGAGCCTTGGCGCTACCGCAACAAGGCCCAGGTGCCGATGGGCGTCACCAAAGGCGGGCTTGTGGGCGGCTTCTATGCCCGTGGCAGCCACCGGATTGTCGATATGGAGACTTGTCTGATTCAGCATGAGGATAACGATGCGGTCGTTGCTGCCGTAAAAGGCATCGGCAGAGACCTGGGGATCACAGCTTACGATGAAGAAACGGGACGCGGCCTCCTTCGCCACGTCGTGGTGAAGAAGGCCTTCCGCACCGGCGAAATGATGCTGGTGCTGGTCACAAACGGCCGCGATATCCCGCATCTGGATGCCTGGATCGGCAGCATCCGCGAGGCGCTGCCGCAGGTGGAGAGCATCTGCCAGAACGTCAACACACAGCGGACGAACGTGATTTTCGGCAGCGAAACCCGTGTGCTGTGGGGTAGAGACGTCATTTATGACTATATTGGCGATGTGCAGTTCGCCATTTCGCCCCGTTCCTTTTACCAGGTCAATCCGGCCCAAACCGAGGTGCTGTACGGCAAAACCGTAGAGTACGCCGGGCTCACAGGAAAGGAAACAGTGATCGACGCCTACTGCGGCATCGGGACCATTTCGCTGTTCCTGGCCCAGCACGCGGCTAAGGTGTATGGTGTAGAGATTGTGCCTGAAGCTATAGAAGATGCGCGGGCGAATGCGAAGCTTAACAATATGAACAACGTAGTGTTTGAAGTCGGCGCGTCCGAAGACGTGATTCCGAACTGGAAAGAGCAGGGCGTTACGCCGGATGTCATCGTCGTCGATCCGCCGCGGAAGGGCTGCGATCCTCGCCTGCTGGATACCATTCTGGCGATGAAGCCGGAGCGGGTGGTGTATGTGTCGTGTAATCCATCCACGCTGGCGCGGGATTTAAGGGTGTTGGAGAATGGCGGGTACAGGACAGTGGAGGTCACTCCGGTGGATATGTTTCCGTGGACGGTGCATGTGGAGTCGGTGACGGTGTTGGTCTGCGAAAATTAACGCTAATATTGTTGTATAGCATGCAATATATAGAGAAACAACATTAAAGAAATGGAGCGAATGAATTATGTATGATTGCGAATTATTTGATAATTATTATGATGCAATTGTTAGTTTAGGTAACTCATGCGCTACAGCGGAAAATTTTAAAATAAATGGTTTAGCCAATATTAGCAGCCCTTTTGATTGGATAGTAAGCAATGACACATCACAAATTAGTAAACAATTTGACACTATGTTTGACTCTTTTTTTAACTTAGAAAATCAACAGTTGGCCGAAAATCAAGATGAGGAGGGGCACTTTGTTATTTTGGATAAGGGGACAAATTTTATTTCGAGACATGATATTCCGAAAGGGGATTTTGTTTATCCGGATACATTCAAAATTTTAAATTCAAAATTCACTCATAAAGTTGAGAGCTTTTACAGACGAATAAGTTTTTGCAATAAAATCCTTTTTGTTAGGCGTTCTAAAGAAGTGACGAACAAAGAAATTATTGATTTAAAACAATCCCTGGATCAAAGCTTCACTGATAAAGAGGTGCATTTATTAATACTAAAAGATAGTCCTAATGAGAATATTCAAAGAATAAAAAAAGACACATGGATTGTATATTCTAAATTTAATTATACCGGTATCAATCCCTATGTTGCGTGGAAAGGAGACTATTTAGCATGGGGAAAAATATTTTTTAAAATAAAGACAGTTTCATATTTAGAAAGACTAGAAAAGATATTAACGGAAAAGTTAAATAATAGAAGTGTTGTGATTTGGGGAATGCAGGGGGATTTTCATGAGATTGAAAGCGTATTACAAAAGAATGAATTGGAATACTATGCCTATGACAAGAAATTATCTATAACATGCGAAAATGATCACATTTTTACAGAGCCAATTTTTTTGCTCGATAGAAAAAAGTTTTTTGTTATTGTTAACACAGGAAATTATTATAGTGAGATTTTTGAGGATTTATTAGAATATAAATTTGAAATGGGCACTGATTGCTTTTTTTATTGATAAAGGAATTGTCACTATAGAGGTTGTTCTCACTGATCACGTGCGAGCCGGTTAATCTAACCTGGCGGAGTTCTTCCGTCTGGTCAGCCTGGAAATCCACGGCGAGCATCTGCAGTGGATAAGGAAGCTACATGTGGTGGAGGCGCCGGGAGGAATGTTGAAGGTGCCAAAGCAGATAGGTTTACAGACGCAAGCGAAGCCGCGAAGCCGGAGCGGGTGGTGTACGTATCGTGTAATCCATCCACGTTGGCGAGAGATTTGAGGGTGCTGGAGGATGGCGGGTACAGGACAGTGGAGGTAACTCCGGTGGATATGTTCCCGCATACGGTGCATGTAGAAACGATAATATTGATGACGAACAGTGGCTCAAAGGGCAAATAAGACGGTTTGACCACTATATGTAGTGGTTTTGGAGCAAAAAATGGGCTAAATTTGAGGCGAAAAAGTGCAAAATTTAGCCCTTTTTTTAGCCATTTTCATAGATGACAAAGGGTCTTTGGAGGGATATGACCTCCAAAACGGGAGTTTCATACAGAAAAATTCAAAAGCATCAGATAGTGATCTGATGCTTTTTTCATATACAGCCCAAGGAAGAAATCCCAAATGGAGACTTCATATGGGGAAAAACAAAGGCATCAGAAAGCAAATCTTGATGTCAAGTTTTATGTTTAAGTTTTACTGGTACTATTAATCCAATGACAGCTTTGCACAGACTAATGAAGATAATACCAATTATAACAATAAGATGATCTATAATGATGTGTCACTTGATTATGTTGACCCAGAATTAATATGGACAACTAATCCAAACTCTGTACAAAAATCTATTACAGCGGATGGATTAATTACACCACAAGCAACATATGTTAGTAGTGCATATGAATTTTTATATGCTTCGTTAACAGAAACACATACAACAAAACCTTTATTAAATCTTCACCTGCGATGTTTTCCAAGTACAAATAGCGCAAAAACAATCTAACCGTACTTTAAAAGGAAACTTTGCTGATGCAGAAAAGGTTAGTATTACTCTGCTACTTCCGAAGCTGAGCAGGAATATATCGACTTTATGAAAAGAGTGATGACAGAGTGTTTTCTAAAAAAATATGAAAGAGGTGTTTATTTATGTTGAAAAAGTTAAAATTATTAAGTGCATTATTAATTATTTGTATGGCCAGTCTGTTACCTGTCGTTCCTTTGTCAGCAAACGCGGCTACAGTTGTAAGCTATCCATTACCGTCGAGCTATACCACGACCAGTCAATACACGGTAACAGCAGACTCTACAAATATACCTGTAATCGACACTTCGGCGGTATTTGTAAACTATAATTATTGTAATTTCTCTTTTTCAGGTACTACTACAATCACAATAACTGCAAGCGAGACAATCAATACATATAATATTTCTCCCAAAGCTTTGGGAATCACTGCAACAAAGAGCGGAAATACACTTACATTTACACTTTCATCACCAACATATCTTATAGTTAAAATCAATAACCTGAAAGATCTGGTTATTGCGGCAGATGCTCTTGAAACCAATGTTCCGGCTTCATCCGGCACAGGTATATACAATGTTAAAACTCAATACGGTGCCGACAGTACCGGTGCCGCTATGGCTACAACTGCAATACAAAACGCCATAAATGCGGCTAACGCAGCAGGTGGCGGTATAGTATACGTTCCAGCCGGAGTTTATAAGTGCGGAAACCTTGTTTTAAAAAGCAATGTTTCGGTTTATCTGGAGGGTGGTTCTGTTATAAGGGGTTCAGGAAATCCAAGCGATTACACTACCCATTTTCATAAGAATTCTCTGGGTAAGGATGGAACATGGTTTATTTATACCGAAACAAATGCAAATAATATTAAGATATACGGCAGGGGGACTATTGACGGCAATGGCCATTATATGAGACAGACAAACAATTATTTGAACAATATTCTTGTACCCTTGCAGTGCAGCAACTTCACGGTTGACGGCATAACCATAAGAGACAGCGGTGGCTGGGCTACAATAGTTACAAGATCTAATAACGTAACATTCCAGAATACAAAGCACTTCAACAATAATGAACTTGATTATGAAAATGATGCAATAGACATTCAAGAGAGCCAGAATGTACTAATAAAGCACACTGTAGCAGTATCGGAGGATGACACATACTCATTTAAGACATGGGATGTAGCAACTACGGATATAGCTGCAAACTGGCCTGGAAGTCCTGAAAACCAGTCAAATGTAGTTGTGGATGATGCTTTGGCTTGGAGCAGATGTGGAGCATTCAAGGTCGGAGATGGAGTTAAACAGCTTCAGGATGGCATAGTTGTTAAAAACTCTTATGTATACAGATGCTGGCGCGCTTTAGCGGTAGGTCATCTTTATGGGACTCCAGCAGCACAAAACATCATATTTGACAATATAGATGTAGAAGGCTTCTGGCCAAGATCCGGTGTTCACTCCAGATGGTTTGATCTTTCTGCAAAAAGCGGTCCGATAAAAAATGTGGTCTATAATAATATCAATTTACGCGCTTTAGGTGAAATTTCAGTAATGAAGGGTTGGAGTGACACATCTACTGTCTCTGGAGTTACATTAAACAATGTTCGCGTCGGTGGAGTTGCGGCAACTACATTGGCAGAATTGAAAATAACAGATACTAACAGCTATGCTGCAGCTCCAAAATTCAACACATTGAAATTTGAAGCGGAAGGCTATAACCTTAGTTCAGGTGTTATTTCCTATGAGGCAAGCACTGATGGCGGGCTGGATGTGGGTGGAGGGAGTAATGGCGACTATATAGCATTTAAAAATGTAGACTTTGGTAGTACAGCTAAAACAAGTATTGATTTGAAGGTTGCATCCGCTAATTCCGGCGGAAGGATAGAATTCCACTTGGACAGTCCTACAGGCACTATGCTGGGTTATTGGACGGCAGAAAGCACAGGCGGATGGCAGACATGGTCAGTCAAGAATATCCCGCTTAATGCCGGGACAGCTGTAGGAACCCATACTGTATATGTTATTTTTGTTAAGTCAGATTCAACCACAGTTGCAAATTTAACTTGGTTCCAGTTCAAATAGAATGGAAACTGTTTGATTTGATTGTAATAAGATGGATAAAGAGGTATATCAAATGATATGCCTCTTCATTCAGCTAACCTGATTTACTTTCCAAAGCCGATAATAAAGGATGGGCAGAGATTGATTTTGCTGAAATTAGGAAAATAGTTGAAAACTAATTCCGTTTTGGGTGCAATTCTAACTCAAAATGTTATTTTGTGGAACAACCTTATAACGGGTTTGTTAATAAAACATTGGTGTGTTAGTGGGAGTTCTTTTTTGAGGAAATTCTATCTTTCATTCAATGAGATACATTTCGATGGCCAGATATACTGGGGTGAGGAGACTTCAAAGATATGCCTTTCCACATAGGTATAGAAGGGCTCGCCGCTCTGAAGTTCTACAATATAGCCGGCCAGTGCCACTCCAAAATTGGAATAAGCTACAACCTTGCCTGGCGGGTGAACCTGCCGGGGTTCAAGGCGTTGCAGTGCCACTGGGTTTAGGCATCCCCGTTAATTGTTATTAAATGTGTTGACTCTGCTTACTCAACACATGTGGAGTCGGTCATTTTGATGGTTCGCAATGGATAGGCGATCCCGAGAATGCCGCAAAATGAGGGGGGGCCCATAAGTTATGATAATGACGATGGGACCCCCCTTTTTATCCGGGCTAAACAGCAGTCCACGCATTAATTGTTCTTCCGAATCGTACATTACATGGGAAACATAGCTTTCTTAAAGCAAATGTCCGCCAGACACTTCAATGTCCTGGGCTGTAACCCAGCCGAAATCATCGGACAATAAGCTCACAATGACCTTCGCCATATCTTCGGGTTGGCCGATTCTGCCAAATACAGATTGCTCAGCCAGCGGCTTAATGAATTCAGGATGTTTATCGAACACTCCGTCGCCAAAATTGCTGTGTGTAGGACCGGGTGAAACTGCGTTGACCCGAATTTGGCGAGGTGCAAGTTCTTTGGCAATGTAGCGAGTCCAAGTTGAGAATGCTGCTTTTAACGAGCCGTAGATGGAGTAGCCTGGAAATGATTGGTTTTTAGATGAGCTCGAGGTATTTACAATAGCTCCAGCATCCTCCATGAATCCGACAAGTTGTTGTGTTAAAAAAATCGGTCCTTTGAAGTTCGTATTAAGAATCTTGTCGAAGTATTCTTCGCTAATCTCAGTGAACATCATGGGCCCACCGACACCACCATTATTAACTAAGTAATCAAAAGTTGTTCTGTTCCAAATGTCTTGGAGGCTCTTTTTCACTTCTAGAATAGAGCCTTCGAATGTTGATTTTCGAGTCAGATCCAGCTTCAGTGCGAATGCCCGAACGCCTTTATTCTTCTCAATTTCCTTTACGACACCTTCTGCCCGGTCCTTATAGGAATTGTATGTGAGAATAACGCTAATTCCGCGCTTGCCAAGCTCAAGCGCCGTCGCTTTTCCAATGCCATTACTTCCACCTGTTACAATCGCAATTTTCATAAGATCCTCCTTGTTTTGTATTCGATCTGGCTTTAATTTTAGTCGCATCTGTGGCAATAAAATAGACCTGAAAATGCCTTTTGATTGCCTAAAAACACCACGTTACTTTTAGATTCACCCAAATTATCCTTTATATTTGACATATCAGTAGCCCAAAAATGCCTATGTATATAACGCTGTGTTGAGGGGTAAGAAGTCGTGTGATAAACTAAGTGCATGAATAACGTCCTTGATGAAATAATTGATCTGATGAAAGGCGCAGGCACTCGACAGATTGAAACCGGAGTACCGGGGCTAAGTATGATTAAGGGAGACATCCCCGCTCATCAACTCGCAGCGCTCTACGAGCCGATGATTGGTTTTACAGTTCAAGGAACAAAGATTCTTTCAATCGGGGAGCGTAGCACTGACCTGGAAGGGCCATCATATTACGTGTTACCGGTGCATGTTCCTGCAACGGCGAGTGTACATCCAGACCGTCATGGCCGTCCTTACATGTCACTTGGTCTCAAGTTGAATCAGAACGTTCTTCAGAGTTTATTTAGAGATCTTCCTGAAAATCTATTACCGACTGCTTCCGAGCATTTCGCAGCCTGTGAAATGGATATTGAATTTATGGAGGCATGGCTGCGCTTATTGCGATTATCGCAAACATCAAGAGATATTCCAGCTCTTGCACCAGCTTATGAGCGCGAAATCCTTTATCGCGTTCTGATGGGACCACAAGGATGGTATCTGAGGCAATTTGGTCTGCGGGAAAGCAATTTATCCAAAATTTCTGAAATTGTAAAATGGTTTCGCGGTAATTTTATGAAGCCAATAGACATTGGCGAGATGGCATCAAAATCTGGTATGGCTATAAATACCTTTCACCGTCAGTTTAAAAGGGCAACGGGTTTAAGTCCTATTCAATTTCAAAAGCAGTTAAGGCTTTTGGAGGCTAGGAACCTCATTGCATTTGAGGGCTATCCAGTAGCAAGTGCCGCATATCATGTAGGCTATCAAAGTCCCTCACAGTTCAATCGAGAGTACTCCCGCTTCTTCGGTTCATCTCCAGCCCGGGACACTGAGAACCTAAGACGAATCGAAAGCACGCGGATATCCCCGCTTAATTGAATAACGCCGGCTGTTTGCCGAAAAGCTTGTTCAGTGTCTCCAGTACATCCGGCGGATTGTCTTCGTTAAACTGAGTAATCGCAACGCGCAGAGCGGACAAAAGCATTGCCGTGCGGACTTGTATAAAGTACTGCCAGCTCCTGTCATCCAAACCGGTCCTTTCTTTAACGAAGCTCAGTTTTTGGCTGAGGATATTGGCGAGCAGGGTTTGAAACTCTCCGTACAGATTTGCTTGTATGAGCGATAGAAAGAACTCTTTTTGACCAAAGCAGATCTCAAATCCTGGGAACGAATCAGTGAATGCAGTTTGTCTGCAGCAGATTGGAACGCATAGTGTCCGCTTCTCAACACAAAAAGCAGCCCCCAAAACGGGAGCTGCTCTTTGCCGCGCCTGTCCTTAATCAAGGACGGCTGCCGGAACACAGCCTACAACTGTTGCAGGAGTGTGGTATAGTAGGCGTTACCGTTTCGCTTATCCAGCTTTTCCGCTGTGGCGAGAGCCAATTGCTGGAAATGCTTCGCGAGCGATTCAACCTCCCCGGACTGGTGCTCACACGGGTGCCCTGCCGGAAGCTTGACCTGGAACCGGATGGATTCTTCCGCCAGCCGGCGGAACATCTTGGCCGAATAGGCATTGAATATCATCTGATCGACCGGGTTCTCATGATCGAGAGAGGAGGCGATATACTCTTCAAAGACCTCCAGCGCCTTGATTGGATCGGTCAAGGTCAGGTAACCAATGTGCTCCCCCTGGTGATACAGAAAGTCGCGGTTTCCTTTGACCAGCTTGTAGCCTTTCTTCTGCAGCTTATCCGCTTCGCTCTGGCGGCCCAGCCGCAGGAGAGGGAACAGGACTTTCGTAATCGTCACATGAGGCACCTCACCGCAGGTCATTCGACCCTTGAGAATCGGCTCGGCTGCCTTCACGGTCTTCTCGTCTTCGTTCCGCTTCGCCAGAAATTCGACCAGACCGTGCTGCTCACAGGCCTCACAATCGCTCATCTCATCCCGTTCCATGGACTGTACAATATCCCACTCGGCTTCAGAAGCATCCAGTTCTCCGAAATCGGCGAGAAGCTTCGCCCGGTAATAGTGATAGGTCCGGCTGCTGTAGCCTTCAGCCGCAAAGCGGGTCTTCATATCCTCCAGCAGGTTCTCAATCTGGACACGGCTAATTTCTGCAAAAGCGGAGATGCGGTCCAGCACCCACTTGTACGACCACATCAGGCTGTAATCATCGAACCGGCCCGGGTTCTTGTCATACTGTCCCAGCTGCCAGGAAAAGGCGACCAGCGCCTTCATCGGATAGCCGTGGAAGCTGCCCAGCTCTACGATTTCGCTGCGGGCCTCATAGCCCTGATCGATATCTCCTGCGGCATCTGCCACCCGTACCGCCTGCTCCAGCAGTTCCAGCTTAGCCTTGCCTCCCGGCAGGCCATAGGCTTCTTCCATCAAGTCGTCGAAACTCATCTCGGTAAAGTTCATCTATTCATCTCCTCCTGTGACGTGACTGGCCGTCAATCCCCAATCAATAAATTGAATAATGCCTTTGTTCAGGAGAGCGATCTCCTGGCGGTTCATCGGATAATGTCCCATCATCAGCGCATTGCAGTACAGCATTTCGATAATGGAGGGCAGCATCTTCTGGTGCGCCGGATGAAATGCCCGCTCGATGACCGGGTTGTTCAGGTTGAAGTAGAGCGTGGCGTATGCCGCATCCTTGAGCGTAGTGCCCAGGCTGCCCAGCACGGAGGACAGGGCGTCCGTGCTCACTTCCTTCGTTGCCTCAAGTATGCGCCACTGGGCGGACTCCTCGGACAGCGTGTAGAGTACAGGAATCTCCTCCGGCTTGAAGCGGCGCAGCTGCACCTGGCAGCGGAATTTCTGCAGGACACTGTCTGCGAGTCTTACGGATTCATAGTAGTCCAACCGCTCTTGAGGTGTAATATCGGTAAAGGATAGCGATACCTCCTCCGGCAGCAGCCGTTCAGTCTCCACGTCCGGGTCAACGAGCGGCAGCTGGGACAGCAGCTCGGCATCGTAAATAAATCCGCCATTCACCACCAGCATGGATTGGGCCGAAGCCACATGGGTAATCTGGCGGTATTCGTCCAGCGTCGCAGTGAAGTAAAGGGGAGGGTGCTGCTTCAGTTCGCCAAGCGGCTTCCTGCCAAATGTGCTCTCAAACGGCAGCCACTCATGAATAATCGAATAGAATGACAAATCTTCCACCGCGAGGGCCTTCATGGATAAGGCGTGCAGCGAAATGACAGATTGCAGGCGATCCGGGTCGTACTCCGCCATCCGCATCAGTTCCTGACGGATGGAGTTCCCCAGCTCTTCCCGCACCTGCTCCAGCTGGGCATTCTCATAGAAATGCTCCCGGGAAGCGGTCGGTTGCAGCTCATCGGTCCAGATCAGGCATTTCACGAAGAACGCCCAGTCCGGCAGGATATTGCTGGCAGCTTCAGAGACCAGCATGTGCTTCAAGTACACCCGGTGATTGCGTTTGGCGTTGAGGTTCACCGCCTGCGGCAGAATGAAGGCGATGCCTCCCGTCCGGCCCGAGGTGGTGTGCAGGGGAATGAAATCGCGGAACGTCTCTCCAAGCACCTGCTTGCCAAAGGCCAGCACCTCGCCTTGATGCTTCCGGGCCAGCTGCGGGTCTTTGACCCACGGCGGGGACTGCGAATTAATCAGGCGGGTGGTATGGTCTGACACCAGCTGGATAGGATAAGGCAGCAGAGCGCCGTAATGGAACAGCCATTCTTGCAGATTGCCTTCCTCGAAGTAAGCTTCGGAGCCTTCTTTGCAACGCAAAAAAACCTTGGTGCCCGGAGCATATTGCCCTTCGAGCTTGCGGATCGTATAGGTGCCGTCCGGCTTCCCGCGCCATTCCAGTGCAGGTCCGCCCTTGGCGGATTGGGTGACCATGACGATATCATCACTCACCATGAAGCAGGACAAGAGCCCGATGCCAAACCGCCCGATAAAAGAGGTGTTGGTGGAGAGAAAGTCTTCACCCCGCTTGGAGGATTGTCCGATCATCGCCAGGAACTCATGAATCTCTGCTTCGTTTAACCCGATTCCGTTATCTTCTACCAATAAGGTCGCTCCGGTTGAGGTTCCGCTTACCTCGATATGAATCTTGCCTTCGTATCCGTCAGGGGAATAAGCCTGCCGTGCAGTAATCGCGTCTATGCCATTCTGCAGCAGCTCCCTTAAGAATACCTTCGGGCTGCTATACAAATGGTTAGACAAAATGTTGATCATACCGCTTAAGTTGACTTGGAAGCGGTAGGTATCCCGGTTCTGGTTCTCCATTCTGGTTCTCCTGTTCTGTAATCATTTGATATGTAGACGGACGCAACTCTATGTATTACCCAAAAGCCGCATTATAAGAAACAGATATTGCCAATCCGTTCGTGATCCCGTTTGCATGATGTCTTGAAATACAAAAGAAACCCAAGGGCTTTAAAGACCTGGGTTTCTGTCAAGCTTTTAATTCTAAGGATGTAATTCTTGACGTTTTCTCCCATTTCCTTTTTAAATAACTGGATTGGTTCAGTATCGGAGAAGCTTCACCGAAAGAATCATAAACTTTAAGTCGGTATAAGTCGATTAAATAATTAGGGCTTATATACATAAATTCCCTATATTAGAACATACCTAGCAATGAACTTAGGCCCAGGCGTAGAAGCCGTATCTAAAAATAAATTAATTACAGGAGGTAAGCTATGATTAAGAGAACAGGCATTAGGTTTTTAGTTGTAATTATGATGATTTATGTATTTAGTTTTAATCTGGGTGTGGAAACGGTAAAGGCAAATTCCGTATATTATGTTTCTACAATGGGGAATGACATCACTGGAACCGGTACACTATCAAATCCATGGAAAACCATACAAAAGGCAGCAGATACCCTGACAGCCGGAGATACCTGCATCATACGAGGCGGTACATACCGGGAAACCGTAACACTTCATACTTCCGGAACTTCTGCAAATCCCATAAACTTTAAGGCTTATACAGGAGAGAACGTAACGGTATCCGGTGCCGATCCGGTTACTGGCTGGAAAAAATACTCCGGATCCATCTATTATGCGAAAATGACGGGTTCCTTTGGAACAAAAGATCAGATATTTGTTAATAAGCAAATGCAATTTGAAGCCAGATGGCCCAATTCACCAACACTTGATCCCTTAAATTCAACATATGCAACAGTTGATTCCGGTTCCACTACAACCATCAAGGATGGGGATTTAAATCAGGCACCTGGATACTGGGTCGGCAAAACGGTTTGGAGTGTTCCGGGAACAGGCTACAAATCTTATAAAAGTACCATTACCGGCTCAAGTGGCGGCTCCATTACCTTTGATCAAATGGCTGCTGCAGCGACAGGAGGTAACAGCTATTATATTACTGGTAATCTTGAAGATCTTGACAGTGCGGGAGAATGGTATTATGACAGCATTACTGGCAGACTTTATTTATGGGCCCCTGGTGGAGCTGATCCGAATACTTTGACAGTAGAAGCAAAGAAGCGGCCTTATGCTTTTGATTTAAGTTCCCGCTCTTACATCAATATTACCGGAATTAATATCTTTGCCTCCAGCATTAAAATGTCTAATTCTAATTACTGTAAAGTTTCTAATATGATTGCGGAATATGTCAGCCATGATTCGGATGTTACCAGACAATACAATACAGGGATATTTATGTCCGGTACCAATAATGAGCTTAGAGACAGTACTTTAACCTACAGTTCCGGTAATCTGGTGAGTATAGAGGGAACAGGAAATAAGGTAATTAATAATCTTATTCATGAAGCAAACTATTCAGCAGCGGATATTCCGGCAATCTATCTATTGGGGGCAAACCATCTAATCAGTCATAATACGGTATATAACGCTGGGCGTCATCTGATATTTATGCCTACCCAAAACAGCCGGATACAATATAATAATCTGTACAATGCAGGAAAGCTGACAAAAGACTGCGGAATACTCTATGAGTTTGCCTGGGATGGGCAAGGGACGGTAATTCATCATAATTACATCCATGATAATCAGGCAAAGAATTATTCCGCCACTGGGATCTATCTGGATAACGGTAGTAAGGGCTATATTGTGCATCATAATGTTGTATGGGGAAACTATACAGGGATAAGATTGAATACACCCAGTAATTTTAACCTGATGTATAACAATACCACCTACAGTAACGGAAATGTAGGATACTGGGGAAGTGATTTTCAGTCAGATATGTACGGCGACAGAATTTTCAACAATATCTTTACTACAGCCTTTACACTGCCTGGTACTCATATAGAGGGAAATAATATTACCTCAGAAACCAATCCGTTATTTGTGAATCCCACAGCATATAATTTCAGGTTGCAGTCTACTTCTCCAGCTATTAATGCAGGGGTTGTAATATCTGGAATCACGGATGATTATGTTGGTGCGGCACCGGATATTGGAGCATATGAGTCCGGTGGAACTGACTGGACTGCCGGGCATAACTTTTCTTCTCCTCCGGACCCGGTTTTCGAGAGTGTCAGCTTACTTTATGTTAATAACGTAAGGCAATCTGATTTCGAGAAAGGGATAATCTCACCATGGGCAGAAACATATTCAGATACGGCTGCAAGTGTATCGGAACCAAGAAGCGGCTCTAAGAGTGTTAGATTGGGACCCGGAAAAGATGGTATCGAGCAGGTACTTACGGGGCTAAGCCCTAATACCAGCTATATGTGTACCGCCTGGGTTAAGGCAGACACAGGAGAGCAGATTCAGATTGGCGTTAACGGCTTTAAAGGAAAGGATGCATCTGCAACATCTGACAGTACATCCTGGACGATGGTAAACATTCCTTTTACAACCGGAGCAGGCGCTACCAGGGCAACAGTGTATGCTTACAAGAATCCCGGTACAGCATATGTTTATGTGGATGATTTTGGGGTAGTTGAGCAATAAATTATTTTACTGGTTTTATGTTTGACAGGATTGTCAGAAAGTCAGAAACACCAAGACTGCCTTGGGGCAAATGGATCAGGAGGGCCAAGGGGCGACCAGGCCTTAGTGTCATCATTTTGGTACACTCAAGGCATGTGGAGTCGGTGGCGGTACTGGAGCTGAAGTAGTACAGGGTGATATCCCCTTATTTATCAAGGGTTTGTTCGCTGATACAAGAAGGTGAAAGTTAATGATACAGTGGACGTAATTACCAGTTGATGTGAATTTGATGTGAAAAAGCTAAATAAGCGCCAGTAACTGGTAAGACGTACAATGCATAGAGAGCTGTGCGCTAACACGACTCTCCGGTACAATAGCCGCTTTTAAGGGCGGTTCGGCTTCACAGATGTAAGGCTGGAGTAAAGATTGATGTAGATTTATAAAGGATATAACTGACCGCCAATACACTGTGACATCACTGGATTGGCGGTTTGTCTTATTTATGGGCGGACTCAGACTGCGAACTTGGCGCAATACCTTTTATCATCAATTCTGTCCATTGGGCGGTATAAGGAATAATCTTTTCGTAGATTTGTGGGCTGGAGATGCCTTCTACAATCGCTTGGAAATAAAGCAAAAGAAATTCATCTGAATATTTTAGATCAACCTTGCCTTCTTTACGACCGCGATGGAATAAATCCAGCATAATACTAAAGCTTTCCTTGGAGTATTGCTGCATCATCAAAGATAAGCCATCATCACCCTTCTTGGTGAAAAGATCCATCAAATCTAAATAAAACTTTTTGTTGATTTTGTCTAGATAATGGATTTTGTTCTGACTCATGGCAATGAGGGTTTCTTCGAAAGGTTTATTTTCGGCCATGATTCCCCGGGCGGTTTCCCCCATTTTATTCAAAAAATACTTAAAAACCTCATGGATAAGATTTTCTTTACTCCCGAAATATTTAAAAATCGTTGTTTTTCCAACGTTGGAATTTTCAGCAATCTCATCCATTGTTAAATTTTCTATGCCAGCATCGGTATTCATCAAATTAAAAGTTGCTTCTAAAACTTGATTTTTCTTCGCCTGTGTCCGCTTTTCAAAACCATTCATTCCTCATTCCTGCTTTCTATCTAAAATGACTAAAAAAATAATTTCGGGGGAGTTTAGTTCATAATTTCTCTTCCTATTTATTATATAGCTATAGTTATGAGTTATCAAGCGATGAATAGTTCTAAACTAACGTTTTTTTAATTGACTAGGCCAAGAAAAAGATATATAACTGAATATGTAAATGAACTTTGGTTTAAAACAAAGTGAATAATTAGAGGATATGAATTATAATTCTATTTACAGTTCATATCTCTCTGAGATTGAGCTTTGCTTTAAACTGGAAAGCAAGTTACTAAAACTGTTTAGAAGGAGTTTTAGTGCTATGGATAAAATTGTGAAAGTGCAAGGCTTGCAAAAAAAGTTCGGGAAATTTAAAGCGCTGCATGATGTGACATTCACAGTAAATGCTGGGGAAGTTGTGGGCTTTATTGGGCCAAATGGCGCGGGTAAGTCAACAACGATTCGTACTTTGCTGGGAATTATCAATCGTGATGCCGGGGACGTGAGGATCTTTGGCAAGGATGTATGGAAGGATAGCCTTGAGATTCATAAGCGAATTTCTTATGTTCCAGGGGATGTGGCTCTTTGGGGCAGCTTAACAGGCGGCGAAATTATTGATCTATTTATTAAATTACATGGCGGCGGAGACAAGAATAAACGTGACTATTTGATTAAACGTTTTGAACTCGACCCTAAGAAGAAGGCGAAAGGCTATTCAAAAGGAAATCGGCAAAAGGTCGGCTTGATTGCGGCTTTGTCCGTTGACTCCGATTTGTATATTTTCGATGAACCGACTTCTGGTCTTGACCCATTGATGGAAGCTGTCTTCCAAGATGAAGTTGAAAAAATTAAGCATGCAGGGAAAGCGATCTTACTATCTTCTCATATTTTGAGTGAAGTGGAACGTTTAGCAGATAAGGTGGCTATCATTCGTCAAGGAAAAGTCGTTGAAACCGGGACATTGGATGAATTGCGCCACTTAACTCGTTCTACTGTTACTTTGGTAACTGAAGGCGATGTGGTTAAGATGGCATCTGTTAACGGTGTCCATGATTTCAAACAAAAGGACAATCAAGCGACATTCTCTGCGGATAATGAATATATCAATGATATTTTGACCGAAGCGGCAAAATTGGGTGTTAAGAAGTTTGAATCTGTACCGCCAACGCTTGAAGACTTATTCATGCGGCATTATGAAGTCTAAGAGTTGGAACGGAGGAAAATGCGATGAAAGAAAAATTTGCACGTTGGAATGTACTATTTGTGCAGTATCTGAAACGTGATTGGAAAAAAATAATTATTTGGATTTTAGGTCTGGGTTTATTTTCAGCCGGTTATGTTCCAGCTTTTGAAGAAATCGGCAAGGGGCAAGGTTTGCTGGGGATGTATGAGACCTTGCAAAATCCCGCAATGATCTCAATGGTCGGGCCGACACCGGTTGACACCGCAGCTGATTATACTTTGGGTGCAATGTATGCGCACGAAATGTTGTTATTCTGTGGTTTGTTTGCGATGATTATAGCTGCTTTGCATGTTGTGAGCCATACCCGTAAAGAAGAAGAGCATGGTCTTACTGAACTGGTGCGCTCCTTTCAAGTAGGCCGTCAAGCCAATTCGTTTGCTGTGATTGCCGAAGTAGTGCTTATCAATATTTTAATGGCGCTTTTTATAGGCGGGGTTATGACTAGCTTTGGTGTAGATACGATTTCGGCCGAAGGATCATTCTTGTTTGGCGCATCAATCGGGATAGCTGGTATTTTGGGAGCGGTGATTGCGTTAGTTATGGCGCAAATTATGCCAACTTCATCCGGTGCAACTGGTTCATCGCTGGGAATTGTAGGTTTACTCTACATTGTTCGTGCTGGTACGGATGTATCGAATGTTGATTTCTCAATGATCAATCCTATGGGTTGGACCTATCTGACTTATCCATTTACTGAAAACAATTGGGTTCCCCTGATTTTGGCCGTAGTCTTTAGTGTGATTGTAGTGATCATTGCTTTTGCCCTTGAGGGCGGTCGAGATATGGGGGCTGGTTATTTACCAGAAAGAGAAGGGCGTGAGGCAGCGAAACAATCATTGTTGTCCGTACCTGGCTTGTTTATCAAGCTTAACAAAGGCATAATGATTAGCTGGTTGATTGCTTTTGTAATCATGGGAGCAGCCTATGGTTCGATTTATGGAGATATGCAGACCTTCCTTGGAAGCAATGAAATGATGAGTCAAATGTTTACGATAGCAGGGGTTTCAATCGAAGAATCGTTCACGGGGACCATCATGATGGTTATGATTGGCTTGGTTTCCATCTTACCCATTGCTATCGTTAATAAACTTTTTTCGGAAGAATTGCGCCTGCATTTGAGCCAGCTGTATTCTACAAAAGTGACTCGAACCCAGCTCTATTGGACGAGTGTCATTTTGGCAATTGCTGCTGGAGTCGTTGGAGTTCTGCTGGCTTCAGGCGGGCTTGGCGGTACAGCAATCTCTGCAATGGGTGACGGCTCATCTATGAATATGGGAGACTTCATCGCCGCAGGCTATAACTTCCTGCCTTCTGTGTTGTTCTTTACCGGGCTTGCAGCTTTGGCTTTAGGCTGGGCACCAAAACTAGGTAAAGCTATTTATGCTTATCTTGGCTATTCTTTTGCTTTAAACTACTTTGGCGGAATTTTAGATTTGCCGGAATGGTTTTCAAAAACAGCTATTCAAAGTTGGGTTCCACGGATGCCAATCGATAAGTTTGATGGAGCAACCTTTATTACGATGACAGTGATTAGTATGGCCTTGATGGTGTTTGGCTATATTGGATATCGCAAACGGGATATGGTTGAAGGAGCTTAACAGTTGTAGAAATTGTCATCTCCACCGTCTTTATAAACAGGAAAATTGAAGAAAAAAATCTCTATTTCTTTGATTAGCGAAGAAATTAGAGATTTTTTTATTACCGGTTTTGAATCAAGTCATATCATCCCGAAGCGCGTCAATAATATTTTCTCTTTTAATCTTGCTAATGGCATACAGCATTGTAATGAACACCACAAGGAACACGCTGAACACGCTTATTCCGATACTGCCCCACGGGAACACAAAATCGATATTGTCCGCTCCCCCGGCGACCATCCCTTTGTAAATCAGCCAAGAAGAGATTGCCGCTATGGGAAGCCCGAAGATTAGCGCCCTCATGCCATAAAAGGCACACTCGAAATTCATCATCTTTTGGAAATCGCGTTCAGACATCCCCACCGAGCGGAGCATGGCAAGCTCCCGCCGGCGCAGCTTGATATTCGTGGAAATCGTATTGAACACATTGGCAACCGCAATCAGCGAAATCATAATGATAAAAGTATAAGCGAACACGTTGGCAATGAATATCATATTGCGGTTCTCATCAAGCACTTTAGAAAAATTATACAGGGTATAATTGGATTTAACTCCCGCACCCTTAATCATCGCTTCCATTTTAGCCGCCGATTGTATGGGAGTCTTTGACCGAAAGGTCATGCCCTTAATAGCCACATGGGTATCAGGGGTTTCAAACTTCTCTTTGAGCGAATAGGGGGCCATCACCCTAAAAATGAACGGATTATTCGACCCGGACTTTTCTAAGATCGGGAGTGTATCAGGCGGCACGGTATTGACAAACTTAATGCTTACGTTTCGTCCCTGTTCCATCTTTGGCTTGCCATTTGTTTCGGGAGCGATGGTAAAATTCATGGAAGAACTCTTGAATATATCAATAAACTCGTCAAGCTCATGCTCCCGATTGGCTTTCATGTGGCTTGTCACTTTGGCAACAGCGATTATTTTTGCATTTTGCCCGGTATATTCCTCTGCGGGCAAGCCCAAGCCTTTGATCATATTCAGATAGGTGCTGTCATCAAGAAACTGGAGCTCCATTGGCAGATTAACCTTTTCGTCCGGCGAATGTGAACCCGCGTATTTCCAGTAATCGTCTGAAAGATCGCTTGCTTTGGCAGCACATGAATATTTCATAAGCGCTTGATACGAGCCTTCGTAAACACCGCCTGTGGTTTTTAGTTTGTCGTAAAGCGGCAACATTTCGCTATCGTCCATGTCCTGTGTGGCAACACCGATGTCATAGGTAGTAAACACTACTGCCCGCTCCGACGCCTGTTTCAAATCCGTTACAAAAGCACTGGTCGATATAAACAGCACTACGCTTAAAACAAGTGATAGCACAATGCTGCGATAACGTTTCTTGTTTCTTTTAAAATTCTTTAGCGCAAGGGTTCCCTCCAAACCGTAAATACGCTGCGCCAGTTTTGACGTTTTCACAGCTTTGGATTCAACTTTGACCTCGTTTGTCTGGCGGATACTCTCCATAACGGGAGTGCTTGCGGCCTTTCGAGCGGGAATATAGGCCGAAATCAGAATGGTAACCATGCTAACCGCCGCCGCAACGACAATTACGGGGATGGACACTGTCAAGGTTAAAGGTACGTTGCTGTACATAATGTCCCCGAAATTCCTGGCGACAACGGAAATCACAAGCCTGATACTGCCTATGCCGGCAATAACTCCAATCGGTATGCCGACCGCACCAATGCAAAGTCCCTCAAACAGCACCGAATTTCGCAGCTGCCTCGCTGTGGCCCCCACCGACGAGAGAATCCCGAACTGGTGTGTTCGCTCGTTCAGCGATATGTTGAACGAATTATAAATCAGAAAAATCGAGCCTATCATGATCAAGGCAACCAAAATGCCGCCAACCGAGTACAGAAGCGTGTTGAATATATTATCGTCCGACAGACCCATGAAGCGCAGCACATTATCGTTAAAGACGTAAGTCCCGGTTCCGGCTGTGCTGCTTGCGTAAGCGTGAACACCACGCGGGTTTTTAAGTGTGACAAATAGGTTTAAGCTGTCCGCTGTGTCCCCGGCATCTGCTTTCGTTATCAATGTATATCCCGGCGCGGAAGGTTCCTCAATACCGGGTAAATAGTAGATACCGACAACATTGTAGGTTCTCTTGGCTTTTGGCATAAGAGTTTCTTTCCCGGAAATGTAAGGGTCGTGTTGACCGAGATTCTTGTTGCCATTCATGCGGTTTCCGACAGCAAGTGAAAGCGTGTCACCCTCCGCGAATTTAACGCCGCTGTTTACTTCGGCGCTCATCGGAACAAGAATCTCCCCGCTGTTTTCAGGCAGCCTGCCGGACATCAGGCTGATGGGCAAGGTATCAAAGGCTTTCTTGCTAAATCCGGCCATAAAAAGATACGGCTTTTTGGGGTTTTTTCCTCCGTCAAGTTTTGCGTAGCCGATATTTTCAAATGTTGCGGTGTTTGCAACTCCCTTGTCGAGAGTTCGTTCCTGTGCGAAAGAGGAATCAACGTTCAAAAACTCGACGTGCCAACCGCCGTATTTCTGGGCCGCGCCGTTTGCCAGATAGTTCAGCAGGGAAACCCCAAAGGTGGCTACGCCCGTGATCATGGCGGCGGACAGAACAACTCCGATAATCGTGACAATCGTTCGGGTACGGCTTTTTTTCATGCTTTGGAGGGTGACTTTGTTAAAAATGTTCATGGCCGCACCCTCTCGTCCCGCACCACTTTGCCGTCTGATATGCCGATAATGCGGTCTGCCTGCAGAGCGATATTTTCGTCATGGGTGACGAGGAGCAGGGTCTGCCCATATTTTTTATTGCTTTCTTTCAGCAGCTTGATGATTTCATGCCCATTCCGGCTGTCCAAACTGCCCGTAGGTTCGTCGGCAAGCATGACCGCCGGGGCGTTCATCAAAGCGCGTCCTATGGAAACACGTTGTTGCTGACCGCCGGAAAGCTGGTTGGGTAAATGCGTTTTGCGGTCTTGCAGCCCAAGCATTTCGAGCAGGTCATTCAGCCGTTCCTCGTTGACCTTGCGCTTGTCCATCAGGATAGGCAAGGTGATGTTTTCCACCACATTCAGAGTGGGAATGAGGTTGTGAAACTGGTAGATCAGCCCAACCTGCCGCCTGCGGAAAATGGCGAGTTTTTCATTGCTTTGGGCATATACATCCTGCTCCTCCAAATACACCTTTCCGCTTGTCGGCACGTCCACGCCGCCGATGATGTGAAGCAATGTGGATTTGCCGGAGCCGGAGGAGCCGATGATTGCGGTAAACTCCCCCTTTTCGATGGTAAGCGAAACATGGTCTAGCGCAGTAACTTGATTTTCGGCCTTGCCGTAGAGCTTGCATAGATTTTCAATTTTTAAAAACTCCATTATGTGAGTCTCCTATCTCATGGTTTACCCATATAATAGAACCTTCAACTTACATCTCTGTGACTTTCAGGTGAGAGATACGTCACTTTGGGAAACGAATGGCAAATAACGCGCCGCCCTGCGGGTGATTTTTTGCGGTAATCGTCCCTCCTTGACGGGTTATAATCATCCTGCAGAGAGAAAGTCCAATTCCGTAGCCTGTAGCGTTTGGGGATTTCCCACGATAGAACCGGTCAAACAGGGAGGGTAAATCTTCTTTTTCAAAGCCTGCGCCGCTGTCGTGGATGGTAATCTCAGTAAACAGCGGGTTGTCCGTGCAGACAATTTCAATCTTCCCGTTATCGCCTGCGCTTTCCATGCAATTTTTGAGGATATTCTGAATGGCTTCCGAAAGCCAACCTGAATCGCCCTGAATAAATATCCCTTCCGGTGCGTCTATTTGCAGATCAATATCATGCAGTTCCATGGGGATCAGGAACGGGCGAAGCGCGGCGTTTATCAAGTGGTGTACATCGATCTGCCCGCTTTGGAACACCACAATGCCCGCGTCCAAACGGGATAATTTCAATAGGGAAGTAATCAGCCAATCCATCCGCACAAGCAATTCCTCTGTTTCCCGCACAAATGCTTTCCGCTCGTTCTCATTAGGGTTATTCGCTAACAATGACAGAATGAGGTTCGCGGAGGTGAGCGGGGTTCGGAGTTGATGGGCGATGTCGGCCAGCGAATCGGCAAGATGTTTTTTTTCTTTTTTGAGCGCGTCGTTTTGGTCCCGGATACGCAGCGTCATTTTTGTTATCTCGCTGTGCAGAATGGAAAGTTCGCCCTCGTCCGATTCACCAATATACAGATGGTCAGCATTATGAAGTACAAGATCGATTTGATTTGAAATCCGCGCAATGCTTTTGTACCGGGCTTGGGTAAACGCGACAAACGCTGTGCCAAAGGCAGCGGCAGAAGCAATGGCAAGGACTCCCGCCGCCGCATTGATTGCAAATCCCAGCATAACAGCGGCAGCAGCCATTACGGAGAACAAAATGGCAAACTGCCGAAACTCTCTATTCCGAAGCATACCCGCCCCCCAATCTATACCCCGTCCCGCGAACGGTCAGAATAATTTGCGGGCTTGCCGGGTCGTTCTCGATCTTCTCCCGCAAGCGTTTGATGTACACGGTCAGTGTATTGTCATTGACAAACTCGCCCGCCGCGTCCCACAATTCGTCAAGCAGCCTCCCCCTCGTGATAATACTTTTTGGGTTGCTAATAAACACCAGCAACAAGCGGTATTCTAATGCTGAAAGAAAAACCTCGCTGCCGTTTTTTTTCACAATGCCGCTTGCCGTATCGACATGAAGCCCGCGAATTTCAAAATCCGGCCCGGGACGCCCGCTTTTTCGCAAGGCGGTTCCAATTCGCGCAATCAATTCACGCGGACGAAAAGGCTTGGTGATATAGTCGTCCGCGCCCAAGTTCAGCCCGGTAACAACACTCGACTCATCGCCGGAAGCTGTCAGGAAGATAACGGGAACATCCCCAGTTTCTTTGATTTCCGTGCAAACCGTAAAGCCATTTCCGTCAGGCAAAGAAATATCAATCAATGCCAAGTCAAATGTATTCCCGGCAAGTGCGGCAAGGGCTTCACTCCGTGTAGGGGCATGGGTGACTGTAAATCCCTCCGAGCGAAGCAAAAGTATAAGGTTTTTAGCGATTGTCTTATCGTCCTCAACCAAAAATATCCGTTTCATTTATGTTCATCATCCTTTACTTTACTGCTCTTATATCATCCGTCAGCCGGTTTTTCGGCGTCAAGCCTAACACCTCCATAACTATTAAATTTCTTTTGACGGAAATATACAAGCAGGGCGGCATTAAAGGTCAGCAATCCAGGCAAACAGCTTGGTATCCAGTCTGGTTCCGAAAGGCTTCTTTGCGTCCTGTGAGATTTTTTCCTTTTTCTAAGGCTACTATAAGTGGGGTATACCTATTTGAGAAGATATGAGTAAAAATATCCCATTTGTGCTACGCTATGTTTAGTATGTTTGAAGATTTGGAGGGGACGAAGCAAATAGTTGAGGAGAGATTAAATGAGATCACAAATTAAGTGTGTGCTTCTAATGTTTCTGTTAAGTATTTCAATAACTGCGTGTTCCACCAATAAAAGTAGTTTAAACCTAAATAATTACAGTAGGTCGAGTGGTAATAAAATTTCTGACACCAGTGTTCCAACAATTACTTCTTCTGCCCATATTACTCCTTCTGAAAGTAAACCTGAGAACAATAAGAGTTTAGCAATGGAAGCATATAAGATAGTATTGCAAAATAAGATTGAATTCTACAGCATAGAAACTAAGAAAAAGGTATATTTGAATGATTTTTTAACTAATAACGAGATTTATGGAACTACATCTAAAATAAATCACTTTGCCGTGCTTGATATGGATGGTGACAAAATACCTGAAGTTGTTCTTGGATTAACAGTAGATGAGAATCCAAATTTTGTTGAAGTCCTGCATTATATGAACGGTGAAGTCTATGGCTACTTTTTTGGAAACGACCAGTTAAGTGATCTTAAAACTGACGGAACATTTAGATGGTTAAGCGGCGGGTTAACTTACAACGGATATGGAAAATTAAGATTCCAAACCAATTCCTGTGAAATTGACAATTTAGCTTATCATGAATCAAGTGCTACTGATGAATCATTCACCACATTCGCCATAGCATACTACATCAATAATAAACTAGTTACTATAGATTCATATAAAGCTTTTGTTAAAGAAGAAGATGCTAAAAGGGATGTAACGTGGTATGAATTTTCTCAAGAGAATATATCAACAGTGACTTCAAAAACAAGATAGTGATATTACGTGATATAAAAATGAAAAAATGAGAAGGGAAGTTGTCTGTAAAGGACGAGTACAAAGAAGAAGTATGGAAAATATAGAATTTAATTGTGTAAGTTAATACTCACTTCACAGAAGGGGACTAATATGGCCCGCTATTGGACAAATCAAACAATTGAAGCCTGGAAAAAAGCTCAAGACATTGGTTATTTGGTTGGCAACTCTGATTTCATATGGGGAGAAATGCTAAGGGACTATCATTGGATGATGAGTCAGATGAAAAAGAGAATTCCTAATTATTTGGGTGAATTCCCTATATGGCTATGGACGGAAAAACCTGATCTTCGAAGAAGTGGTCATTTCAATGGTGGTACTCATGCTGTGAGCCTCGAAGTAGAGATTCCGAGTGAACAGGTGCTTTTATCAGATTTTGATGCATGGCATTGTGTTCTAAACGATAGCTTCTTGGCGCTAGATGAAGCGGAGTGGGAAGCCTTTTATAGAAACGAATTGAAGATGTCGAAGGAGGAGAGCTGGGAGCGGATATTTAATCTCGAACTGCTAAGAGAATCGCCTTGGTGGAATTCTGAGCCACATCTCCAAGGAGTTAGCGGAAAAATAAAAATCTCACATGTGTGTAATGTCAGAGAGTTTATTGCTAGAGGAATGAAAATTTAGTTTAAGTCCACCACGCAGCGATCTTTGCATTCAAATACATACGCGCTGACTTCCCAGGCAAAATGTTGTGGGTGATGAAATTATAAAAAATCCCTTCACTTTGAACATAGAGCCAATTATTTGATAATCCAATAGTTATTAAGTTACCAGAAAAGAGAATTGGATGAAATGAGAAAACTTTATCCCAGTCGTAATACATTCGCCATGTTCGTTGCTACCAAAATAAGCGAATATAGATACAGAAGCTGATGCGATAAAGCGGCGGCTTAAAAGATCATCGATTTGTTCAGAACGGTGTGAAGGAAGTATGGAAAGAGGTGATGTGAACGGTGATTATTTTGTTTGATAGAGCTAAACGGCCACTTTGGGAGGGGAAGACCTCCATTTATTCCTATATTCAGGGACAAGGGGAATCTGTGGACGGATCGCTGCCGGATGACGAAGAATTTTGGTCCGGAAGTAAAATCAAATGGGTAGCGGGCGGTTTGGATGGAGCATTTGGACATCATGGCGGACCTGCTAAGATGACGGATGAGGCACGAGAGCTGGTTCACCTGCTGGCGAAGCAATCCAGAAAGCCTAAGAATTCAACAAGAAAGGCCCTATATGCTAAGCTTGTGAAGACAGATATAGGCGGCATGATTGATGCCGTTCTAGATGAAGTACGCAAGCAGCCCGGAATACAGCCGGGTTCCGTATTCCTTGAGGCGAAATGGTTGGCGGAACATGCGGCTCACCGGAATGTCGTCAAATTCGGAATTGCAATGCTGGGCCTTTTTCAGAATGAGCAAGAAAAGGACCTGCTTTTAACGCTGGGGGGACACGAGGAATTTACGCTATATGCCGCAGTTGCTATTCATAATGGAATGGAAGATAGCAACCAAGTTCTATTTGAATTGGCTCAACGTGTTCATGGCTGGGGGAAAATACATATCGTCGAGAGACTTGAGCCGGCTAGTCAGGAGATAAAAGATTGGCTGTTGCGGCAAGGATGCCACAACAGCGTCATGAACGAATATTTAGCCTGTATTTGTGCAAGAAATGGTGGCTTGCGGGAGGCGCTTTCGGCTGAGCGGGTAGATAGTTCATTATTTGATGGGGCAACCGATATCATTGAAGCGTTATTGAATGGCGGGCCGGCTGAGGACATTGATGATTATGAGCATGCTCCGCAGGTGTTGTCTGATTACGTGAGGCTAAACCGGGAGTTGGGGTCAACCGCAAAGCATCTGTCAGCTATATTTAGCATTCACGACTTCCTGGCTCAGGATGAGGAGAAGTGGGCTGTCCGGATGTCGGCGGGCTGGAGTGAGCAGTTAAGAACCGATATCAGTGATGCTTGCCAATCGATTATTGCCGACACCAAGTGGATGAGCATCGTTATGGATGCTGTTAGCAGCGGTGATTCACCGGACCGTTACTATGGCGTAGCTTGTGCGGAGCAGCTTGGCATTGATATTTGGGACACTCTTTACGATCAGCTTGCAGAAAACCCGCTACAGGATTTTTATTACTTTCAGCTCATGAAATCGAATGATCCAGAACGAATTCATAGGTTTGTTCAATTCGCCATCGAACAGCTTCCTTGCAGCAAATCGCCACTGGCCCCGGGAATGAGATGGGATTTGGCGAAGAATATGCAGCACATAGGAAATTGGGCGCTATCTTGCAGAGCTTGGACCGGTTCGAGGGGATTGGTATGGAATTGATCCTCACTGGCCTGAACAGTCCAGTAATCTCAAATCGGAATATGGCGATCAAGGCATTGGAGGGCTGGAACGTTGCTTCTTGGGGGGAGCGGCTGGCTTACGCGGTCACTCATTTATTAGAAGTCGAGCCTGAAGACTCGGTAAAAGAACGGCTTCTCAAACTCCGTGAGGCAAAAGGTTTGTAAGTATTGAAAAAACATTCATTATGTAGGAGTTGAATGGTTGTATGGCTTATAAAAATATAGACGGCGTGCGGGTCTGGGGTAATCCCGACAGCGGAGCGCTGGCTCAAGCAAAAACGTGCGCGGAAACAGGAAATGTCGTTCAAACTCTGCTTATGGCAGATCATCATAAAGGCTACAGTCAGCCGATCGGCGGGGTGGTTGTATACGATGGGCAAATCTCCCCGTCAGGCGTTGGTTATGATATTGCGTGCGGAAATAAAGCGGTGCGAACCAGCTTGTCTGTTGAAGATATACAGCCCGGCTTGGCGGGGATTATGGACGAGATCGCTCGCAGAATCTCCTTCGGAGTAGGCCGTGTCAATAATGAAAAGGTCGGCCATGATCTTTTCGACGATCCGGATTGGGCCGTTTTCATGGCGGTAGGCAAACAGGAGCACGACAAGCTGAAGGCATTGGCACAGAGTCAGCTAGGTACGGTCGGCAGCGGAAACCACTTCGTAGACTTGTTTGAAGAGGCCGGAACAGGCCGTGTGTGGATCGCTAATCATTTCGGGAGCAGAGGGTTCGGGCATAAAACGGCGAGCGGTTTTATTAATCTGGCTGCTGGCAGAGACTTTCTCGCCAGCGCCCCCGGTGAAAAGATGGACCAGCCGCCCATACTGCTTGATCTGAGTAGTGAGCTTGGCGATATGTATTACAGAGCAATGAAGCTGGCCGGACGCTACGCCTATGCAGGCAGGGATTATGTGATCCGGCAAGTATTAGCCATGCTGGGAACGGAAGCGGACCTCGAAGTTCATAACCATCATAACTATGCTTGGAAAGAAACACACAACGGAAAAGAAGTCGTCGTCGTCCGCAAAGGGGCGACCCCGTCCGCGCCCGGCCAGGTTGGTTTTATCGGCGGCAGCATGGGGGATATATCCGTAGTCGTAAAAGGAAAGGATAGTCTAGAGAGCAAAGATTCTTACTATAGCACCGTTCATGGAGCGGGACGGATCATGAGCCGGACTGAGGCGGCAGGCAAAATGAATTGGAAAACCCGCACCCGCAGCGGCGGTCAAATTTCGACAGAGCAAATGCTGGAGGCAGTTCGGGATTTCGGTGTTGAACTGCGCGGTGCAGGCACGGACGAAAGTCCTTTTGTTTACCGGAAGCTTCAAGAAGTATTAGATGCGCATGCTGAAACAATCGAGGTCATGCATGTTCTGAAACCGATTGGTGTTTGTATGGCTGGAGCGGATGAGTTTGATCCGTATAAGGATTAGGCAATTCCAAAAGCACATCAAAGATCGGCAATCGGTCTCTGGATTCCAATTTTCACATGCTGACTTTAAATCTAGCTTCTCATATTTTCAAGTGTTCCGAATAGTCCCTGGGAACTTGATTGTAACCACCCCACCAGAAGCGCAGTTGCGCAGTTCTAGTTGTCCTGCGTGCGTTTTTGCTACTTGTGCTGCAAACCAAAGGCCAAGGCCACTGTGTCCATCGGCGCCACGCGCTGCATCACCGCGCCATAGGCGCTCTGTTGCATGGTGTAACGCCGCCTTGCTAAAGCCGGGGCCTTCATCACACACAGTGACTTGCCAGCCGCCATCTACCATGCTGCCTTCCAAATACACGTTTCCACCCGCCGGTGTATGCTCGATGGCATTCTGCACCACATTACCGAGAGCGCGAAGTAAATGGTCTTTCTGAATGCCCGCAGCACCCTCCAGGCCGTTTTGGGTTTGCAGGCAAACCCTCTTGGCTTCTGCAATGGCCATTGTGCTCTGGCAAAGCTCGTCAAACATGGCGGGCAGGCTGGTGTTTTCAAATGCCTCATCTGCACCGGCGGAGGTTTCCAGCAGGCTGGTAACATACTGCTTGGCCCGGTCGTTGCTTGCCACAATGGTTTCCACCATTTTGCGGCTGCTCTCAGGCAGTTCTTCATCCAGCAGAAGTTCGGCATTGCCTCCCACCAGGGTGAGCGGGGTTTTTAAATCATGCGCGAGTGCGGCTATTTCCGCCTCGCGTTCTTGCTGTGCCGCCCATTGGGAGGACAGGGAGCTGTACAATGCCTCCCGCATATGTTCCATAGCACCGAGCGCCTGGTCATACTCCCGTATACCTGCGTGGGGAATGGCAAAATCCAGATCCTGCGCGCCTACCTTCCCGCTCACCTCGCTGAACAGCTTCAGCTTGGCGGCGAGGCGCCGACGGAGCCACAGGGTGTTAAACAGCAGACAAAGCACCAACGCTACACCAAGGGTGGCCAGCCCCAGGTATTCAGCGGGGGGCAGCATGCCGCGCAGCACAGGGTTGACAAACTCTGCCCTGTAATGCCAGCGAAGGATTACGGTGCTTCCATCCGCGTAGGTGTGCCGCGAAACATCTAAGTTGTGGGCGTCCTCCTGTAAAAAACCGGCCAGGACTTCCAGCTTCTTTCCCTCTACGTTGCTGTCCAACACTTCGCCGTTCCGGCCAAACAAAGCATACTCGGCCAGGAAATCGTCACCAGGAGAAACAAAAGTTTTTGGCTCTCCGGCCAGCATTTGCTCCACCTGTTGGCTGGAGACCGCTCCCTGGTATGTAACGCCGGTGTTTTGAAGCCGCACCATGACGGCATACCATGCCAGGCAGCATAAGAGCATACAGCCAAGCATAACTATGGCAAAGCGCAAAAGCACAAAGGTAAGGCTTACAGAACGATGTCTTTTCGCCATTTGTAGCCCACCCCCCAAACGGTTTCTATGGGGCTGAGGCCGTCAGCTTTCAGCTTGGCGCGGATATTTTTGATGTGCTCCGCAATGGCCGACGAATCGCCCTCGGCATCAAGGCCGAAAACCGCTTCGTATAATTGTTCTTTGGTAAACACCTGTCCAGCGTGCAGGGCCAGGTGCTCACAGATGGCGTATTCGCCCTTGGTAAAGGGCAGTGTGTGTTCGCCCGCGATGGCCATTTTTGCCTGTATATCAAAGCGCACACCGCCCCGGCTCAGGGCGCGGGTCTGGCGCACCCTGAGCCGCAGATGGGCGTTTACCCGTGCGCGCAGCTCCGCAATACTGAATGGCTTTTTTATGTAATCATCGGCGCCCAGGCCAAAGCCCTGTACAAGGGCCGCATCTTCCGCCTTGGCGGTTAGGAACAGGATGGGGCAATCCACCTCGGCACGGATACGGCTGCAAAGGGAAAAGCCACCCTCGCCGGGCATCATCACATCGAGCAGCAGAAGATCGTACAGCTGGCACCGGGCGGGCTGCACGGCAGCGGTATCCGCTTCGGTGTCTACCTGGTGGCCGTCCTTTTCCAGAGCGGCGCGCACCAGGGCCAGCATATCAAGGTCATCATCGACCACCAACAGTTTCGGCATAGTTTGTCCTCCTTGTTTTATTCTTGTATGACTGTACCCTCCCATCTACTAAACCATAGTAGTGACAAAACCAGAACAATCGAAGTAATCATAATCAGAGAAATAATTCCAGGAAAAACAGGTGTACTTGAAAAGCCAAAATCATTTTCCAAAAACCGAACACCCCATTCCCAAGGGATTATCGGCCAAATTGTATCACCCATCGCATTTTCAAAGTAACCTGCCAAAATTGTACCAGAGATCCCTAACAAAACAGAAATACTTGAACCAAACCGAAAAGCAATCGGAACGTGTAATAAATATAAAAATAAATTGCTAAACAAAAATATATAAAATAGGTCAAGATATGAACCAAAGTGTGTTATGCGGATATCCAGAAAAAAATGGACTCCAATATAGAAACAAAGTCCATATATTATCATACTTATGGCTGAAAGAAACAGTAGAAAGAACAATTTCCCCAGGTATACGCTTCTTCGGGACTCTACTAAACCTAGAGCATTTTGAATATTGTTTATATTCCTATCTAAGTGAATTAAAATCGGCACAACGATACTGACAAAAATCGGATAACCTATTTGTAATATAACGAAAAACAACCTTACATCAGGAATAATATGGTATCCGGCATAAGCGTAATAAACTAAAAATAAGGTTGTAACCACGATAGGCAGTAACAAATGCAATAAAATAATTGGAGTTCGTTTGATTTTGGTAAAGTTGGACAAGAACTCTCTTATAATCGTCATTTGCGATACACCTGCTTTCCGTACCAGCGCGAAAACAATGCGGAAAGAACCAGCATAGCAAGCAAGGATATCAATACCAGCAATGAACTTTCTCCTACATTTAAAATGTATCTTGAATCTGCTTCGACTAATAATCCGTTTGGCAAAACTCCAAATATTGTAACCATAAACCTCGCAGGCCAGCTATATGGGAAGAACCAAAACAAAGGCGTCAAGGAAAAAAATAAACCACCTGACGCACTGGCGAACAAATTTATGATCACAGAACCAACAAATCCGGCTTTTTGATCCAAAAATAAACAGAAAGGGATCTGCCATAATAAAGAGAGCCACAATAAGCAGTATCCTAAAAGATAATATCCGCTATGACCCATTGCATCTGAGACACCTGACAATATGCATTCAGAGATAACAGTGATAAATGCGAGCAATAATGATATTATCAAAAGATTAAGCGCAATCAATATTGTTTTGGAAATAAATGTCTTCTTCAAGTCGATGGGCAAACTATAAAGAGTTCGGTATTTGTGTTTCTGATCCTTATTATTCACTAGATGACATAAAAACATAATGGACAAAGACGCAATAGGCATACACCAATTGCAAACTATAGAGCTTGAAAAACCACCTAAACCAATACCAATAAATATAAATACCATAGATATTAAAATTAAAGCTACTGGAATAAATATAATGAGTTTTCTAAATAGGGAGCGTTTAAATTTCAAGTTTTCTGCTTTTAAATAGGTTCGTAACATCAGGATTCGCGCTCCTTTCTGACGATATCCATAAACAGTTGTTCCAGATTTTCATTTGCATCAATTTTATCTTGATACAGGAGCGATCCATTGTATAGGATCCCTATGTCATCGGCAACTTGTTGTACTTCGCTTAAAATATGACTTGATATAATTACAGAAATCCCAGACTCCGCAAATGTCCGAATCATTTCCCTTAATTCTTCAATACCAAAAGGGTCTAATCCGTTTGTAGGTTCATCTAAGACTAATAATTTGGGGTTATTTAGCAGCGCTAATGCTATACCCAATCTCTGTTTCATTCCTAACGAAAAATCAGATGTCTTTTTATTTTTAGTATCCATTAAGTCCATTTTTTGTAAAACTTCATTACATTTATTTGTTGAAATCCCCATAAGAGCCGCCCGCACTTTTAAATTTTCAAATGCCGTTAAATTCTCATACAATGGAGGTGATTCGATTAAGGAACCAATATTCAATAAATCTTTTCGGGTCCAAGGGCGATTGTTGAATAATATTTCACCTGAAGTCGGTCTGATAATTCCTGTAATCATCTTCAATAATGTTGATTTGCCAGCACCATTAGGTCCTAATAAACCGTAGACAGAATTTTTTCTTACAGACATAGATAAATCTTTTATTGCATATGTCTTTTTGAATTTTTTAGAAACATTATTGGTTTCTATTATGTACTCATACATCTTAAATTCCTCCATTTTACATTCCAGTTTGTACACTTTTGATTCGTTCCTGCTATCGTAACAGCCATTTTTAAGGATTTTATAAGGAAGCGGGTGATTACTCAAAAATTCATCCGGCCCCCTCTTTTTTGAATTTTTTGGGATATGTATGCCTCTCCCGGGGGTATGATATACTTTACTTTAACAAGCTGTAAATGAAGAAGAAGTAAGGGCATAAACAACTTAGTTTTACTACTTCGGGATAAAGATTTGTCCTGGTATTCATAGAGAGGTTTTGGATATGACAGAGAATTTTTGGCGTTGTCCTAAATGAAAAGAAGACACCAGGAAACCTGGTGTCTTCTTTTTTTTATGCTGATGCAGGATCAGATGTGAAGATGTATTTTCGTAATATATTAAAATCATTCGTGCATTACCCATATTTAGACTTTCCCTTCCTGTTGTTATTATGAAAGCTATTACAGCAAGGAATTGGCGTTTAAACGCTGCTCAGGAAAGCGCATACAGTTAACATCTGGAAGGGAAGGGCATCGTTTTGTTACTGCGCAAGACATTTGGCGGATCAGTGTGGTCAGTAGAAGCAGGGCTGCATTCATATGTCAGGGCTGTAGATAATCGAGGCCTTCTATCCGTCCGCTTTTGTGAATGCGTTTTCAATCTATTGTCTGCTATTTAAGTTCAGAGGGAGGTGTTGTATTGATCGTCAATCCAGACATGACATAAACCCAGGAGTAAATATTAAAAAATAGGATATCTGCAACCGAAACAACCTATTAATTGCGATGACTCTAAAACAAGACTTTAGAGATTTCCTTAAGAAAAGGAGTCAAACTAAGATGAACAGTAGAAAATGTGTAATCAACATCTCCCGTCTCCTCGTCTTCATCATGTTGTTCTCCATCTTCACGTATACTCCCGTCCCGGCTGCTGCGGCTGGAGAGGAACCGTCAATTGAACTGAACGACCTCATTGCTCAAGCCGAAGCTTTAAAAACCGGCAATCCGGAATTCCCGCTCCAAGTCAGTCAGTCTGTGTATGGAGCTGTCTATGGTTCTGATGTGAACCAGGCTTTTCCCTGGGTGCATGTTGACGAACTCCAAGCTCTTAATGATGCGCTTGAGTTCGCGCGTAATGTGAACACTCCCACCGACGAAGCTATTGCAAGTCTTAAAGAAGCCATAATGAATTTCACTAAAAATATCAAATCAGACGGCTCCGATCCCTATTTCCGTCTTGATCCGGGTCCGGGTAAGGTTCCTGTAAAAGTTACTGCGCCCACTAATACCTGGACGGCAAGAACTCCGCTGGACAACCGTGTCCCCGCCGACTTTGCCGGTGGCACATTCAAGACGATCCCGTATCCTTTTGCAGATGCCCAAGGTAAAGCGGAAGTGCTTCAGATTAATTACGCCCATAACGGAAAAAGCACGTTCGGCGGCATAAGTCTCGAATCCCCGTTGTCCCCGTCCGTAAATGTCACTGATAGTTCAACGATTGAATTCGATGTCTACTATCCTAAGAGCGCGCAGGGCAAATACATGAGGTGGAGAGTCAGAAATACCAACACCAACCTTGATAGCTACCTCAGGGATTACCAGTACAACAACCTAAATCCCGACTGGGTTGGCAGTTACAACGGTGAATCCTGGTTGAAGGCGCATCACAGTATTACCGCCTCAACAGGCGTTTCCTCGAGCTTTATTCTTGAGCTTCATGGCGAGAATGCCCGTCCTGAAGAAACTGGTATGCTGCTTGTCGCCAACATCCAGATTACCGCACCTGATCCTAATGGTGTTGCACTTCCGAGCGTAGTCAACAAGGAACAGCAGAGTGCCGTAGCGCCTCTAAAGAGTGTTTACAATAAGGAAAATGGTCTGTTTATGGTTGGTGCGATCGGCACCGGACCCGTAACCGGAACCAGAGCCAATCACTATGAAATCTTCGTCGACGGCAACAATCTGAAGGCCGATGGAACGCATCCCCGTGGCCCGGAATGGCTGAAAAGCGTTAACGGCGAGGCCCTGAACGGCGCAACCACTGCCCCTGGCTTAGCGGAATACAGTTTCCCGACTAACGCTTATCAGGCGATCAGGGATTCGGGAACTCCCGGACAGTACAAGTCTCACGGCCATGTTCTGGCATGGTACAACCAGGCGCCTGGCTGGATGACTCAGATTATTCCTGCGAACCTTGCCTCCGGGTATAATGGCGGGGCCGATTTCTACGGACTTGGCAACGGCGTTACCACTACGGTTAAGGTAGACAAAGAGATGGCAAGAAGAGTGCAGTTTAACCACACCATGTATGTGATGCGGCACTTCCTGACCACAGATACGAAGTACGGCTCAAGCGAATCCCGTGGCGTCATTCCTTTCAATTCCTGGGATGTACTCAACGAAGAGGTACACGAAAGCCGCCACAGCGAACTCATCCCGGGGGATGCGAACAGCTGGAGAACGAGCCTGAAACACACCAACTGGCTTGCTGCAATGTCAGATGGTCAGATTGGCGGCGACATCACAGATCATTACGTTTACTTGCTTTTCAAAAACGCGCACATCGCGGCCCCCAACGCCAAGATGGCAGAAGCTTACAAAGCCAATTACGCTAACCTTCCAGAGTACATGAAGCTTGATGGACACGACAATGAAGGCAGCATTGACGCTTACATCGTTGATAATCCTCCGAAGCTGACCTATAACGATTACGGACTAGCGACCCGCAGCAAAGCGAGGACTGTATACAACATGGTTCTCGAATTAAATACTGCATGGCGCTCCGATCCGCTGTATGACGGAAGACCTCTTATCGAGGACATCGGTATCCAGGGACACGACGCGGTGGGTAAGACCCTTGCAAGCGATAACCAATATGCGATGGCCCTCTATGCCTCTCTCGTTGACCGGGGCCTGCTATCTGGTATTACCTATTCAGAGCTTGACCTTAAGGTGCCGACCGATGCTCCCGGAGGCGGTGCGACTGCTCCCGCAGTACTCAATGTCAGACAGTCGGACGCCCTTGGTTATCAGTACGCGCTGCTCTACAAAATGTTCAACAAGTTCGCCCCGTATATCGATCACATTATCAGCTGGGGTGTATCCGGTTCCGGATGGCAGGGGAGCTATGTCCTGTTTGACGGGCAGAGCAATGCAAATGCCGGCTACTATGGCGCCATGAAGCCGGACAGATTTATTCTTGGACATTCGTATCTGGATGATTACTTTGCAGGCGAATATCAGACCATCGGGAATAATGCCATCGACCTTGGCGATCTTGGAGTCTATACACCAAATAGTGTGAATGCCGACCTCAGCAGCCTGACACTGAGTGCGGGAACACTCCAGCCGGCGTTCAACGCAGCCACCACAGAGTATGATGTGTCCCTGAAGGATGCTGACAGTATTACCGTGACAGCGGCAGCGGCAGACAGCAGGTCAACCATTAAAGTGAACGATACGGTGGTTGCCAGCGGTACCGCTTCTGAAGCTATAGCGCTGACACCTGGTACAAAAACGGATATAAAGGTTGAGGTCACAGGTGCAGACGGCAGGGTCAAGACGTATACCCTAAAAGTAACCAATAGCAAGACGGAGACTCCGTCCACTCCGGAACCTGGAACACCATCTGCAACGCCTGATCCTGGGACATCTTCAACGCCTGCACCTGCAACGTATTCAACGTCTGCACCTGCAGCATCTGCAACACCTGCAGCACCAGTTGTACAGGGCCAGAAAGTAACCATGCAGGCGACTGTGAATAATGGAACTGCATTTGTTAAGGTACTTGATCTGGCAAAAGCAAAGGAATTCATGGAGAAAAATGTTACCCTGGACATACCAGCGGCACAAGGAGTGAATTCATACTCGGTAGGCTTGCCTGCTGCAGCACTGACAAGCGGAACAAAGGATGACAAACTCACAATTTCCACAGAATTCGGTCAGGTAGTAATATCCGGTAACATGTTGACAGGCACAACTGAAAGCAGCGGCAAGGAAGTAGCACTGGAGATTGGAAAAGGCGACAAGGCCAAGCTTCCGGCGGAAGTGAAAACGGCTCTCGGCAATAGGCCGGTCATTCAGCTTAGCCTTAAGGTGGACGGCAAAGAAACGGCCTGGAGCAATCCCGATGCACCTGTAACGGTATCCGTGCCTTACAAGCCGTCTGCGGATGAATTGAAGAATCCCGAAATGATTGTTGTCTGGTACATTGACGGAAGCGGGGATGTTCTAATAGTACCGAGCGGACGCTATGCTCCCAAGACCGGTATGGTAACATTCACAACAACTCATTTCAGCAGCTACGCAGTAGCTTACGCATCCAGGACATTTACAGATCTCGGAACGGCTGTATGGGCCAAGAACGCGGTCGAAGTACTTGCGTCAAAGGATATTCTCAAGACAGAAGGTCATGTATTCAATCCGTCAACCGGTATCACAAGGGCAGATTTCCTGTACTCCCTTGTCAGGGCACTTGGCTTGAATGCAAGAGTAAATGGAAATTTCAGCGATGTACAGAAGAGTACTTATTACTATAATGAAATTGCAATTGCTAAAGCACTTGGTATTACGAATGGCATAGACAACGACAGATTCGGCAGCGCCTATAAGATCACAAGACAGGACATGATGGTGTTGACCGAAAGAGCCTTGAAACTTGAGAAGAAGTTGAGTAACCAGGCTGAGGCTGCAGATCTGGAGAGATTCACCGACAAGTCCGAAGTTGCTTCCTATGCGGTGAACAGCGTAGCTGCGATGGTTAAGGAAGGGTTGATCGAAGGCAGCGGGAACAAAGTCAACCCGACCGGAAACACAACCAAAGCAGAAGCTGCGGTGTTCCTCTACAGACTGTATAATAAGTAAGAAATTCGCATAAGGATGATGGAAGCCGTGACAGCTATTGCTGGCGCGGTTTCTTCTATGTGCGGCGAAAATAGGTTTAGGCATCCCCGTTAATTGTTATGATGTTATAATGTATTCTTCTGGTCGCCGAATGAATCGCTTCTTTAACTTACGAGCCTAAACTTTTTTACCCTTGGTTTCGCTCGAAGTGGGGAGATCTGGAAAAATAAGAAGGTGCGGGGATCGAGTTGGGGAAATTAACGGATCTCTCGGGGGTATGATATACTGTTAAAACATGCTATAAGTGAAGAAGAAGTAAGGGCATAAACAACTTAGTTTTACTACTTCGGGATAAAGATTTGTCCTGTATTCATAGAGAGGTTTTGGATATGACAGAGAATTTTTGGCGTGATTTACCACGGCCTTTTTTTATACTGGCGCCCATGGAAGATGTGACGGATGTTGTTTTTCGCCATGTCGTAGGTGAAGCAGCCAGACCGGATGTGTTTTTTACGGAGTTTGCGAATACGGAGAGTTATTGTCACCCGGAGGGTAACCATGCGGTGCGCGGGCGTTTGACGTTTACAGAGGATGAACAGCCCATTGTAGCTCATATCTGGGGAGATAAGCCGGAATTCTTCCGTCAAATGAGCATCGGGATGGCGCAAGAAGGCTTGAAAGGCATCGATATTAATATGGGTTGTCCTGTAGCGAATGTAGCAGAGAATGGGAAGGGAAGCGGCCTGATCTGCCGTCCCGAACTCGCAGCGGATATCATCCAGGCCGCCAAAGCCGGGGGACTGCCCGTCAGCGTAAAAACAAGGCTCGGTTTCAGCAGCTTAGACGAATGGCGCGGCTGGTTAACCCATATTTTGCAGCAAGACATTGTGAATCTGTCCATCCATCTGCGTACAAGAGAGGAAATGAGCAAAGTAGCTGCCCACTGGGAACTGATTCCGGAGATTAAGAAGCTTCGTGATGAGGTGGCGCCCGATACCCTGCTGACCATTAACGGGGATATCCCTGACCGTCAGACCGGCCTGAGGCTCGCTGAAGAGTACGGTGTGGATGGGATTATGATCGGGCGCGGTATTTTTCATAATCCATTTGCTTTTGAAAAGGAGCCGAGGGAGCACAGTAGTACGGAATTGCTTGATCTGTTGCAGCTGCATCTGGATCTCTATGATCAATACTCAGTACAGGCACCACGTTCGTTCAGCCCCCTTCAACGATTCTTCAAAATATATGTCCGTGGATTCCGCGGGGCAAGTGAATTAAGAAATAGCTTAATGAACACCAAGTCCACAAATGAAGTGCGTGCGCTGTTGGGTGAATTTGAAAGCAAAGAGCAGGATGGGGCGGAGGAACGTGGGGATTAAGTTTGCCAAGATTGTAGAAATCTATGTGGAAAGTAGAAAAAGACGTCAAGAAAATGAGGATTGGATGAATGGAGAGGGGGACCAACCCGGAGCCAATAAGCCTTTCCTCTTTTTTTATATGGAGGGGGATTACATGTCCTGGAGCAAATTGAAGCAACAACTGGAGGGCTTTCTCAGTCCTGCGTTAAACGGAAGGGTAGAATACCGCGCCCCAGGTTACCGTTACCTGCCTGATAAATCAGGGATTTGTTATATTTCGGTAGATAAAAAGAACGTACTCAACATGAGTGATAAAACGAACCCTATCAGATGGTATCAAACCGAGCTGGAAATTAAGAATGACCCGGATATCCAAATTCCTATCACCAGTGACGACATTGAAGCAGTCAGACAAGCTACCAAGGGGCCAGTGCCGGAGGATCGTCTAATCGTAATGGCCAGAAGCAGAAAAAGCACAGAACATGCCAAAGAGCTAATGTCAGCACAGGCTGCATTAACTAAATCGAATTTTATTGTGGTGGCTAATAAGTTTCTAACTACTCCTATAGAGGACAGCTTAGAGAGCAAGGATATGGTATTGAATATTCTAGCCCTGCTGGACAGGAGAGTTGGCAAAAAGCGGATTTTAAGCATGTCCGAGATGATGCAGTTAAAGCATCCGGTTGTGCAGTATTTTTATGAATTGCGGCGGGGTAAATAAAAATGCTAAAGATACATTAATCATGGAATTAATTATAAAAACGGTAATAAAATATAGTACCCTGTGGATCCTCCAAGTGGATGCTTATCCTCCTGTGGGCGGGATACAGGTCAATATATTATAAGGAGGCTTGGCTATTGAATAAAAAAGTCCCTGCCAGAGCGTTATCCGTATTGATAGTTTTAGCAGTATTCCTCTCCGTATTCTTCACCGCCTTACCGCCTGCAAGCGCGGCCGCCAGGGGAGCATGGGCTCCAAATACTGCATATGCAGTAAATGATACAGTAACCTATAGCGGAGGTACTTACACCTGTCTTCAGGCACATACTTCCCTTGTAGGCTGGGAGCCATCTAATGTTCCTGCTCTATGGAAGAGCGGAGGAACAACAACACCGACACCCACAACACCCCCATCAACAAACGGAGTTACCTTCTATGCAGATATCAACTATGGCGGCAAGGCCGTAACCCTTGGCGTAGGCAATTATGTATTGTCTCAGCTGAATGCTTCAGGAATTCCGAATGACTGGATGTCCTCGCTCAAGGTTCCTAACGGCTGGACGGTTGAAGTCTATGAGAATGATAATTTTGGAGGAGCCAAATGGACCTATACTGCCAGTTCATCCTGGGTCGGCGACAGTGTCAATGACATGATGAGTTCGGTTAAGATCTATACGGGTTCAACGCCTCCTTCTGTAAGCAAGCCTTCCGAAGTCCCAAGCCAAATCTGGACCTATGTAGTGAATGCAGACAATGCCTTCGGGAAAGGCGGGGATTATGCTCTATTGCTGAGTGCCGTGATCAAGAAGGAAAGCAGCTTCGGAGCAGGTCTGCCGGGTAGCCCATCAGCCGGCGACGGATTAATGCAGGTCGAACCTAACACACGCAATGCCTATTTATCTCAATTCAGCGCCAAATTTGGCCGCGCCTATAATCACAGCAGTGAACAGGATCAGGTATACCTGGGCGCATTGATCCTGAATGAGAAGATTGTTAGATTCGGAAATATATACAACGGCCTGCTGCACTATAACGGAGGGGACAACTGGTATCCAGGCGCTACCGATTCCTATGGCCGTCCTATTCTGGCAGATCAATACGCCAATGCCGTTTATGCTACATATAAGGGGTATGGCGGGAAGAATTAAAAGATGGCAACAAGACGCTCGGGAATCCCCGCAGCGTCTTTATTATATGTTCAGCTGTCAGTGAAGCTATTTTAAAAATAAACCCGCAGTCTTCCGATAGAGTTGAATGGTTGTGTATAATAGTGAGGGATAACAAGCGGCAGATGATACTGAACGATTCAACATACATCGGAGGGGAATATGAAGAAGCTACTGTCTCACCAATCCCTCTTGAAGAAATTCCGGGCGGTTAAATCTTTGGCGTTCAGACAGAATATGCCGCTTCGGAGGAAGATTCTAATCAGTAACATCCTTATTGTTCTACTGGCTCTGGTGATATTCGTTCTAAGTATTCATAGAATTGTCTTTAATCAGACGCTGCGCAGAACTTCAGCCAGCTCGCAGCAGGAAGTGAACCTGGTAAGCCAGTCTATGGAGACCGTGTTCCAATCGGTTCAGAACTTCTCGAAATTTGCTTTGATTAACCAGGATACACAGAATGTGCTTAGCCGGGATACCGGAGCAGACGGGGATGTCTCCGCGCTAAAATCCATACATAACACGCTGGCTGCAATGCTGGAGACAGAGCCTAATATCGACTCGGTCATTATCGAATCGATCGGGGGTGATCTCTACTATACCTCCAACCTGACCGGTGTGACTTCGCAGAGTCTCGCCATCTATCCCAAAGATAAGATTGATGCGGCAAAAGGCGGTGCGGTCTGGGTAGATACGCTGAAGCCTTCATTTCTGTCGGGGATGACTGAGAGGAATATGATTAGTGTGTGCAGAGTTATTATGAGCATGGAGAAGGGGACGCCGATCGGTTATATTTATGTCAATATTGACGAACGGACGCTCGCCCGGCTGTACCATAATGAACAGGATAATCAGAATCCTACCCTGGTCATCAACCAGGAGGGAGTGGTGATCTCCGCGTATGAAGCTGCACTCGTCAGCCGCACCGTTGAGGATCACTCGCTTGCCCGGTGGGTGAAGTCGGCATCTGGAGGAAGCACGACCGAGCGGGTGGGAGACAAGCGCTATCTGGTATCCTTACAAAGACTTGATCCCTATGGCTGGAAGGTAATCCACCTTGTTCCCACTTCGGAATTGACCAACGGATATTGGAAGATCGCCTTATCCATAGCCGTTTTCGGGCTGATCAGCATGCTGTCCGCATTGGTCCTGTCGGTTGTATTCGCGCGCCGGCTGACCAGGCCCCTTAGCGAGCTAAGTGAGGTTATTGTTGAGGTGGGGGCCGGGAATTTCGAGAGACGCGCAACTGCCGGCAGCCAGGATGAAATAGGCAGGCTGGGTGCGACATTTAATGAAATGGTAGAGCATATTCAGGACTTGATGCTAACCATTGAAACGGAAGAGAAGACCAAGCGGCTGTTGGAGCTGAGGCTGCTGTATTCGCAGATCAAACCGCATTTTCTATATAATACGCTGGACACGATTCGTGCGATGGCTGTGATGACGAATGCTAAGGAGATTAGCAGTATCTTGAAGGCGCTTGGGGAGTTCTACCGGATTTCACTTAGCAACGGACAGGAATTGATTGCGGCTGCACAGGAGAAGAAGCATCTGGAGAGCTATCTGTACATTCAGCAGATCCGCTTCAAAAAGCTGAATTACCGGATTTCGTTTGAACCGGGAATCGAGTCCTGCCAAGTACCCACGATGCTGCTCCAGCCTCTGGTCGAGAATGCGATTCACCATGGAATCAGAGGGATGCCGGACGGAGGTTTATGTGAGATTACCGGCTCTATCGAAAGGTCGGGAGAGGAGCGTATTCTGTGCTTTACAGTCCGTGACAACGGCAAAGGCATGAGTGAAGAGGAACAGCGGCAGATCTGGTTAAGTTCCAGTGAAGAAGAGGAGTACAGCTTCGGACTTAAGAATATCCAGGACCGGATTCAGCTGAGATTCGGCGAAGCTTATGGTATCGTCCTGTCATCTGAACCGGGACATGGAGTAGAAGTGAAGGTACGGTTGCCGCTGATTATGCAAGCGGACGAGCAGGGGGAGGGGATCGCTGAATGAGAACTACAGCGCCGGCAGCACGCGTCCTGATCGTAGATGACGAATATTATTTCAGGCAGCTGCTGATCCATTTGATAGACTGGACTTCTGCCGGTTTCGAAGTGGCTGCAGAGGCGGAAGACGGTTCGGAAGCCTTGAGGATCATGGAGGAACAGCCGATTGATCTGATTATTACAGATATTGAAATGCCGAATATGAACGGGCTCGATTTTGTGAAGGCCGTCCGAGCCTTAGACTCAGCGGCTAAGCTGATTTTCATCACAAGCTATGATAACTTCACGTATGCCCAGCAGGCGATCTCGCTCGGAGCGGATCATTATTTGCTGAAGCCCGTTGATGAGGAGGCGGTTGAACAGGCGCTGAATACCATCCGTGCGCAGTTGCAGGAGAAATGGGAAGAGGAACGTTACATTAACCGGTTGAAAATAGAGGCGGGTTACGGGGGGCAGCAGCCGGCCGCGGACCAGACTTCTGAGGATGGAGGACGCCAGGGCAGCGGGAAACGGCTGATCCACAAAGCAGCTGCGTATGTGACTGCACATTATGCCGAGGATACCTTATCGCTTCAGAGCACAGCGAGTGCCCTCTTCGTGAATCCGAGCTACTTAAGTCATGTCTTCAAGAAGGAGACTAACGAGTCTTTCGTGGAGTATGTGACGAATATCCGCCTGGGCAAAGCCATGGAGCTGTTGCGCCAGGGGGCGGCCACCGAGGATGCTTCGGTTCCCAAGGTAGCAACGATCGCCCATCAGGTCGGCTACAGAGATCCGTTCTACTTCAGCAAATGCTTTAAGAAGAAGTACGGAATTACCCCGAATAAAGTATACGGAGGAACCTATTCCGGGAAATATTGAGCCGTTGCCAGCAGGAGTCCGGTTATTCAGCCGGGCTTTTTTGTTGATGCAAACCGGTTATTGTGTAAACCTGATGTTATTCATAAGGAGAAACGTAAAGTGGATGTAAAGTAACATGACATACCTAAAAATTTTACTGCCAGAGCCAATATATCTCCATTCGAACCTGGCTTCTTACTTGTTAAGATTGTACCTGTGGTTCGTATCCGTAAATTGTGAAAGGTGGTCCAAATCAGATGTTTGGTAAAAAGTTTGGGGTTGTTGCAGCATCCGCCGCGCTCGTCAGTGTAGTGCTTACTTCGTGCGGAGGTGCGGAAGCAAACAATGGGGGAACCCAGGGTCAGGAAGCGGCGGCAGCAGATGGTAAGAAATCTGTCACGCTGTGGATTTTCGATGCAGATCCGATGTACCAGTCAGCAGCTGAGGCTACCGCAGCGGAAGTAGGCGTTGAACTGAAGTATGAATACATTCAAGATGAGACCTACAAAACCAAACTGAGTGTGGCACTTGCCGCCAATGAGCTTCCGGACGTATTCCAGCAGCATGCCGGCAAGTCCTACCGTACCCCTGTTCTGCAGTCGAAGACAGTGGCTCCGCTTAACGACACCCTGGATTCCACGGGCCTTGGCGCACAATTCCTGGACAACCAGCTGGTGACTGAAGAGGATGGCAACATCTATTCGGTTCCTTCTAACATCAGTACAACCCTTGTTCTTTACTATAATAAAAAACTGATAAGCGAACTTGGCGCTGCTGCTCCAGCAACATGGGAGGATCTTCAGGCGCTGATCAAAACTGCAAACGATAAAGGCATGATTCCCATTGCACTGGGCGGAAAAGAAAGATGGCAAGCGGATCTGCTCTACGATATGCTCGTAGCCCGTGAGGATGTGAATGCCTTCGATAAGGCGATTAACGGACAGGCGAAGTTCACAGATCCACCATTCGTTGAGGCGGCGAATAAGGTGGTCACCCTGGTGAATTCAAATGCCTTCCAGAAAGGCTTCCTCGGCTCCGCTTACCTGGATGCACAAGAGCTGTTCAAGAATGATAAGGCTGTGATGTGGATCGACGGAAGCTTTAACTTCTCCTCCCTGTCTACGGCAATGGGTGACAATCTGGGCTATATTGCGTTCCCTAAAACGGGGGCAGAGGATGTCCTCAGTGCAACCATCGGCTTCCAGAACGCCCAGGCGCCATACTCATTGTTCGTGAACAACAGCTCCGCAAATGTGGATAAAGCGAAGGAATTTGCCATCCGTTTATCTTTGAAGCTTAATGATGAATTTGTCAGAAAAGGTCTCCCTGGGTACGCCAAGAGCGAGGTGAAGTCCGAATCACAGAATAAGGAGCTCTCAGCGTATGCGGCGGATATAAATAAGACCAGCAAAACGCAGGCGATGTGGTTCGGTCTGTTGTCAGCAGATGTAGGCCAGGAATACCGTGATCTGACACAAGCATTATATGGCGGGCAGCTTACAGCCGATGAGTTCACCGCTCAGCTGGAGACGTTGCTGCGTACAGCCGAGTAAGAAGGATTCCTTACACAGTTCCCCTCAAGGCGGCAGCGTTTAATACAATATTCCAGGAAAGTCGATGCAGTCACTGGGGCCGCATCGGCTTTCTGTAATTTGACAGGTGGGTAAGTGATGGAAAAAGCGCTCTCTAATAAAAAAATAATCGCTTTGTTTTTATTGCCCGGATTAACTGTTTTTCTGATTTTTTATTTTGTGCCTATTGTGATGACCGCCTACTACAGTCTCCAGGATTGGGATGGCATTAACCCGATGGCCTTCATTGGACTGGACAACTACACCAAGATGTTTACGATGGATAAAAGCTTCTGGCAGGCGGTATGGAATAGCCTTGCTTTCCTGCTGGTAGGCGTGTTTATCCAGCTGCCGGTCTCGTTTGCATTGGCGCTGCTGGTCTCCCGGAAGATGAAGGGACGTAAATGGTTCCGCAATATTTATTTTTTTCCGGTAGTGATGTCAACGACAATGGTCAGCCTGCTGTGGGTCAAAATCTATGATCCGAACATCGGCATGCTGAACACATTGATGGATACCCTTGGACTGGGTGCCTGGACTGGGGCCTGGCTTGGAGATACGAAGACGGCACTGTTGTCCGTCCTGATCGTGACTACCTGGCATTATGTCGGTTACAATATGCTGATCCTGTTCGCCGGGATACAAGGGATACCGGAGCAGTATTATGAAGCGGCGAAGCTGGACGGAGCGACAGGCTGGAAAGCTGTGCGTCATATTACCTTTCCGCTATTGTCCGATGTGCTGCGGATCTGTATCGTCCTGAATGTGATCTATGCCCTGAAGACGTTCGAAAGTGTGTACGTAATGACTAACGGGGGACCCCTGAATTCAACAACAGTGATTGCGCTGAAAATGTTCCAGGAAGCCTTCCTGAAGCAGAATTTCGGTTATGGCAGTGCGCTTGCGGTATTTATGGTGCTGGAATGCCTCATTATTTCCTGGGTGCTTAATAAAATATTGACCCAAGAGAAAATTGAATATTAAGGAGGACCGGTCATGCTCAGAAAAACGAAGAATTCAAGCATCTATATCCTGATGATCATTATCGCCGTCCTCCAGCTGTTTCCGCTCTACTGGCTTGTGATCAGTGCATTTAAGGATAATTCAGAGATTATTGGCGGGACAGTCTGGGCGCTCCCTGCAGAGTGGCGCTTAAGCAATTTTACAGAGGCGTGGGTCAGTGCCAAAGTGAATCAATTCTTTGGCAACAGTGTGATTGTCACGCTGGTTACACTCTTGTTTGTGCTGCTGTTTGCTTCGATGATGGCCTATGCGTTAACACGGATGAAATTCAAATATAACAGTCTCATATTGTTCATTCTCCTGATGGGTGTGATGGTTCCAATTCATGCTACGCTAATTCCGCTCTTCATGATACTCAAGAATCTGGGGATTCTTAGCTCAAGATTGTCCATTATTCTGCCGTACATTGCGGTGAATCTGCCTATTGGCGTATACATGCTGTCGGCTTTTCTGCGGACCATGCCGAAGGAGCTGGAAGAAGCCGCATTTATGGACGGGTGCGGGGTGGTGAAGTCCTTCTTCAAGGTAGTGCTGCCGCTGCTCAAGCCGCCGCTTGCTTCGGTAGCGATCTTCGTGTTCCTGGCGGTGTGGAATGAGCTCCTGATGGCGTCCACCTTTATTCAAAAGCAAGAGCTGAGGACGCTGCCGCTGGGCCTGATGAATTTCAGCGGTCAATACAGCATCAGCTGGGGGCCGCTCGCAGCAGCTATGGTCATATCGACATTGCCCATTTTGCTGGCTTATGTGCTGTTCAGTGACCAGATGGAGAAAAGTTTTACCGCAGGGGCGATTCTGAAGTAATTAGGGCGGAAGAGGGAAGAAGGATGAAGGGATGACTATACAGGCTGGTTCCAGCAAACTATTGAATATCGTAATGATCGCCACCTCGGATCTTCACGGAAATCTGTGGGGCTACCGGTATGAAGACGGCCACGAGACAACGAATGACGGGATGGCCAGAGTCGCCGCCTATGTCAGGGAAGTCAGGGACAGTGGAGCAGAAGTCATCCTCATGGATAACGGTGACGTGTTCCAGGGGAATATGCTGACTGATGATATCTACAATAAGCGGCCGGATAGCATACATCCGGTCTCGGCGGCGCTGAATGCAATGGGTTATGCGGCCATGACCCTCGGCAACCATGAATTTAATTTCGGGCTTGGCCTGATCGAGAAGTTCAGGCAGGAGCTGGAGTTCCCTGTGCTCGCTGCGAATGCCGCGTATCACAGCGGAGAACGGTTCGCAGAGCCGTATACGCTAATTGAGATCCAAGGCGTCAGGATCGCAGTGATCGGACTGACTAATCCTAATATTCCGCGCTGGGACGCCGGGAAGGTGGATGCGCTGCACTTTGGCCCCATGGCTGAAACGGCGCAGCAGATTACTGCCTCCCTGAGGGCTGAAGGCAAGGCCGACATTATTGTCATCAGCGCTCATGCGGGAATGGTAGCCGAGTTCGATGAAGAAGGCGGCTCGGATTCTGCTGAGCGCATTACGAAGCTTGTTCCTGAGGCAGATGTGCTGCTCGTCGGGCATATGCATATTACCGTTAAGGAACGGATCGGGGATACCGTTATAGGAGGGCCGCGCGACCGGGGACGGGAGGTGGTCCGCTTCGACCTGACCGTTCAGCTGGATGGTGCAAGGCCCCGGGTGGTGAACAAGGAAGTCTCGATTGTGGATATGGCCGGCTGGGAGCCTGACCCGGAATTCCGGAAGCTGGTTGCGGAAGCGCATGAAGAGACGATGACCTTCAGCGGCCAGGGAGGCGGAGACTCATCTTCAGAAGCAGCCGGCAGCATCTTGGGTTATGCGGCCGCCGACTTCCAGCCGCAGGCGGAGACGGGCGGAATACCGGCGGGAAGATTGCGGGATACAGCGGTCATTACGCTGATTCAGAAGGCGATGCTGCAGGCCAGCGGGGCGGATGTTGCCGCCACAAGCCTATTCGCAGATACGGCGGATTTGAAGCAGGGGCCGTTAACTTACGCTGATGTGTACCGCATCTATCCATTCGACAATGTGCTGTACGTTGTGACTGTAACCGGCCAAGAGCTTAGAGCCTATATGGAAGTCTCGGCAACGCATTTCAACCAGTGGCAGCCGGGCGATCGTGAGATCACTGCCAATCCTGAGGTGCCCAGTTACCTCTATGATATGTTCGCCGGGATCGATTACCAGATCGATCTGTCGCAGCCAGCCGGTCACCGGATCATCAATGTGCTGTACCAAGGCCAACCGCTTGCCGATACGCAGCAGCTGCAGCTTGCCGTCAACAATTACCGCTACAGCAGCTTGTTGAAGGCGTCCAAATTGGTCAGCAGGTCCAAACATTGGGAGTCGTCCTGCAGCGTCCGGGATATGCTGGTCAGCTACATCAAGGAACAGGGGACGTTATCGCCGAAAGTCGATAATAATTGGTCGATTGTCGGGATCGGGTAGCTGTGCTGTTCGTCTGCTTCCCCCGGATCATAGAACCACAGAGCTTGAAGGATAAGCTTGCTGCTGTTACACCAAGACTTAATGGAATATGTTCAGCTTTAATAGCTTCACTGACAGCTGCTGTCAGTGAAGCTATTTTATAATATAGAAATTATAGGGTGCACATGAATCCCTGAGGAGGACTTACAAATGAATAATACGGTATATCTATATGTATTCGACACCATGGCCGACTGGGAAATAGGGTACTTAACGGCAGAACTGAACTCGGGAAGGTACTATAAGAAGGGGCTGGCCCCGTCTAAAATAGTTACTGTAGCCAATGAGAAGACTCTTGTCACTACAATGGGCGGACTGACAATAATGCCAGACATCACACTGAAGGAGTGCAGCATTGCAAGCGCAGATGCGTTGATTCTACCCGGTGGAAATACATGGACTGAAGCCATCCATGAGCCTATCCTCCAACTCGCTGAGAGATGTATACAGGAAGATATATTAGTGGCAGCGATTTGTGGGGCTACAATGGCGCTTGCGCAGGCAGGGTTGCTGAATTCACGCCCGCATACAAGCAATGATCTGGAGTATCTCAAAATGATCTGTCCTGTGTACACCGGTGAAGAGTTTTACCAAATGCAGTCTGTTGTAACGGATGGAAAACTGATTACTGCATCCGGCATAGCCCCGCTGGAATTCACTGTACATGTCTTGAAAGCTCTGGATGTAATGACTCCAGAAAAATTGAAGGCCTGGTATAGTCTCTACAAGACCCAGGAATCGAAGTATTTCTATGAGTTGATGAACTAAGAGAAGTTAAGGAAGACCGCCCTCTCTTCACGGAGAGGGTATTTCTGTTGGTCTGGCCAGGTATGGCAGTACATATTTTAGGGGCGCCTATAAGTGGATGTTCTAAGATAGGAAGAGGATTCCAACATATGGTAGGATGTAATTGAAGCCTAATTGAAGGTAAGGCTAAGGGGGGAAGGCTAATGGAGGGAATACACGCTCATCATTGTAATCTGAATATATGGGCTCATCTACCTGATGAAGTATGGAATAAAGTTGCTAATATATATGAGCTTATGCCTGGTTGGATAGGGTACATAGATGGGATTCCACACTGGTTTGGGCAGGAAGAGGATGATGTTTATATGCAGGCATCCGTTGAGCCAAGCGGATTATCATTTTATGCACAGATGAATCAGAACGATTGGGATTCTTGGATAGAACGGTTTAAATCAGAAGCGACAAAGGTATTGGGGTTTGAGGTGGGGGAACCTGAGGATGGGTTTGTCTAGTATAAAATTTCAGGAGGAATACATGGCATTAGAACATGAATATTATCTCATTCCTATTACAATTGATGTGGAACGCTTTTGGATGAATAGAGAAAATAATCATAAGGTCATCGATAGTATGGTAATACATGATGACATTATTATGTACATTAGTGATACATTAAAATGGATTCCAAGTAGAAATCCAGCGTTACATGAGACACCGGTGTGTGCAGGGATAAACTATCATGGCGTGACTCTTTTTGAAAAGAAATCTGCGGGTACCTTAAAAAGCATATTTTCCTCTTGGAGAAACTTATTACTAAACTCACCGCTAGTGTTAGAACTTACTGGGGAATTTGTTGTGGTTGAGGGAGGGGGATAATCGGGTCATTATGAAAAGTTAGTTTACGATCGGGATGAACTCATTAAGCAATTTGAAAAGATGATTTCATTTGCTGATAGGTTGGCTGAAGGTGGATTTTATTTATACCATTGTGGGATATAGAGCTTTGCTTTCTGTTGTGTTTCTGAGCTTACATAATAAAAGGTACGGCAATTCATAGATAACTCGAAAGCTGGTGAAAACATGAATGTAAATCAAGCGATTAACGTTATAGATGAGGAATTATCTCAGACATTAAGTGACTATCAAAACTGGTTTACTTTAAATTCCGAAGTACTATCCTTTAAACCTCAGGTCGGATGGAGTATTGAACAAATATTAGAGCATGTAACATTAACAAATCACTTTTTATTAATTTTAATTAGAAAAGGGAAGCGAAAAGCAATTGAACTATCAAAAAAGAAAGACTTGAATACAATAATAGAATCAAACCAAATTAATTTACAAGAACTTGAAGCAATAGCTATACATAAGTCTTTTGATTGGATCAGACCAGAGCATATGGAGCCTAAGGGAGAAACAGAAATAGGACAAATAAGAACATTACTAGATAATCAAATTAACGAATGCAAAGAGCTTTTGAAAGAGATGAAAAACGGAGAAGGAATACTTTATAAAACTACAATGACGGTAAACAACTTAGGCAAAATTGATGTTTATCAATATATCTATTTTCTATGTCAACATGCCAAACGCCACATTATGCAAATGCAAAAAGCAATGGATGAGTATAGCAAATTAAGTGAGGCAGAGTAACATTATATTCTGGCATTGGGCATGTGATCCTCGGTCAGAGAGAAGCGGTATTGTTCATAATACGTTTGCTTTCGGGCTGAGCAGCTTCTGATTAACAGGAGTCCTTTTCTGTGTAATTTTAGGAATTTCGTGGATTTACATTGAGGATTGGGCTATCATTATTTTGTGCAGAGCAAGTGTTAGAGATTGAATTTGAGCAACATGACGGAGGTATAAATGGACGAACTAATCGAGAAAATTATTCAATTCCGTGACGAAAGGGACTGGAAGCAATTCCACGATCCCAAAGATCTGGCTCTCTCTATCTCGTTGGAGTCAAGCGAACTGCTGGAACTCTTCCAATGGAAGAACAGCCAGCAAGCCATAGAGCAACATTATTCAGACATGCAGGATGAAATCGCTGATATTCTCATCTACACGCTAACGCTCGTTCATGATTTAAATATTGACGTAAAGGACGCTATCCTTCAGAAAATAAACAAAAACGCGGAGAAATATCCGGTATCCAGTTCTAAGGGAAGTTCACAAAAAAGTACGCGGCAGTGAACGAATAGGGGAGAGTTCCATGATTATCTATGAATCGACCAAACAACAATTTATGAATGATGTGACCGAAGACAGCATTGCGGTAAAGATTCATAACCAGTATGTCCAAAAAATCGGCAGGGCTGCCATGGGCGAAATCAACGCATGGAACAATTCCATGAACTATCTTTATAAAGTATTAAACACATCGACCATTCCAGATGACGTAGGAATCGCGATAGAATATAGAATTCCAGCGACCCCGAGAAGAGTCGACTTCATGATTACGGGCCTGAACGAACAAGATCAATACTCTGTCGTCATCATTGAGCTTAAGCAGTGGACAGAAGTGGAGACGGTTGAGGATGCAGATGGTCTCGTTAAAACTGTCTATAACAGAACAAAGACAAACACACAGCATCCTTCGAAGCAGGCATGGTCCTATGCAAGGCTAATTCATGATTACAACGAGAGCGTACAGAACGAAGCGGTCCAACTATACCCGTGCGCTTATTTGCATAACTATATACAGAAAGATAACGATCCTCTATTGCATCCAGTCTATAATCCGTACATTGAGGAAGCGCCGATCTTCTCCAAGGGAGATGCACTGAAGCTAAGAGGGTTTATTACTACCTATATTAAAAAGACCGATAGAACCAAATCGCTGTACCTTATTGAGCATGGCAAAATTAAACCCTCCAAATCGCTGCAGGATTCACTCCTCAGTATGCTCCAGGGAAATCAGGAATTCATTATGATCGACGATCAGGATGTTGCTTATCAAGAAGCTTTAAGATTAGCGAAACAGGCCCAGTCGGGAAAAAAGCAAGTTCTGATTGTCGAAGGCGGACCAGGGACAGGGAAGTCGGTTCTCGGAATTAATCTTCTGGTAGAGCTTACGGCACGAGAACTAGTCTGCCAATATGTAACTAAGAATAGCGCGCCGCGTGCCGTGTACATGAAAAAGCTTCAGCAAAACGTGAAGAAATCGGTCATTGATAACTTGTTTAAGGGATCAGGTGTGTACTATGAAGCATTGCCCAATGAATTCGATTGCTTGATTGTTGACGAGGCGCATCGCTTAAATGAAAAGTCGGGTCTCTTCAAAAATAAAGGAATTAATCAAACCATGGAGATCATCCGCGCTGCCCGGTTTTCTGTATTTTTTATCGATGAATATCAGAAGATCGCGATGCACGATGTGGGCAGCAAAGAGCAGATTAGACATTATGCGAAGCAAATGGATGCGGATATTACGGAACTGACATTGGCTTCTCAATTCCGTTGCAATGGCTCTGATGGATATTTGGCATGGCTCGATGACGTCCTGGGTATTCGTGAAACGGCTAACGCAGATGGTTTCGATTTCGATTATGACATTCGACTCTATGATGACCCGAATGAATTACGGGACGAAATTTTCAGCAAGAATCAGATCAATAATAAGGCAAGAATGCTTGCCGGATACTGCTGGGATTGGAAGACGGATGGAAAGAACAATCCTGGCGTTCATGATATCCAATTAGACCGCTACCAATTCTTCATGAGCTGGAACTTGAACAATACGACGACCTGGGCAATCGACCCTGAATCCATCGAACAAGTGGGCTGCATACATACCTCACAGGGACTAGAATTTGACTATGTCGGAGTCATCATTGGCGAAGATATGCGTTTTGAGAATAACCGTATCATCACCGATCCGTTCAAACGTGCAAAAACGGATAAATCTCTGTCAGGCTTCAAGACCTTGTATAAGAAAGATAAGGACGAGGCGCTCCGAATGGCCGATCAAATTATACGAAACACCTACAGGACGTTAATGACCCGGGGAACGAAGGGATGCTATATCTACTGTGTTGATCCTCATTTGAAGGCTTACTTGCAGAGGAGGTTGGCTATCCAAAGTTCGGCGGTAATTTCGGGATAAGGCCAATTGAGGGCGATGGAGAGTTATATCATTGATTGAAAAGATTGAGGATCGGGTGAATGGAGCGGGGGCAAGCCCTGAGCCAGAAGCCGTTCCTCTTTTTGTATAATGGAGGGGATAACATGTCCTGGAGCAAATTGAAGCAACAACTGGAGGGCTTTCTAAGTCCTGCGTTTGGAAATCAAGAATGTCCGGATATCCAGATTCCTATCAGCAATGACGACATTGAAACGGTCAGAAAAGCTGCCAGGGGAACGTGCCGGAGGATCGCCTAATCGTCATGACCAGAAGCCAAAAAAATTCCGAACATGCCAAAGAGCTAATGTCAGCACAGGCTGCATTAAGCAAATCGAATTCTATCGTGATGGCTAATAAGTTTTTAACTACACCTGTAGAGGAGAGCTTAGAGAGTAATGATATTGTATTGAATATTCTGGCTCTGGTGGACAGGAGGGTTGGGAAAAAGCGGATTTTAGGAATGTCGGAGACGATGAGTTTGAAGCATCCAGTGGTGCGGTGTTTTTATGAATTGCGGCGTGGGACGTTGTGAAATGAATGAATTTAACCTGTGAATGATCATAGGTGGGCAAGGAGGTGCCCGGTAAATGGACAGGGTAGTGATAATTAAGACTTATTCTTACCTAGCGAATAGTTGTAATTATTAAACTGAAAACCCAATTCGATTTAGGTTGTCGGCTTTTCATTTGTTGGGGGGACTGTTAAGGCGGGAGGACAATTAAATCGGGGATGTATTGGCGGGATTTGTAATAAGGCCCGGAGAGCTCCTCTTTTTTGTTAATAACGGAAGTTAGTTTCAATGCTTTGTCTAATGGAAAGAAGTTACAATAAAATTGCGTACTAATGTTGTTAAGTAAAATCCTCTCAGGAACTGGCTCTAAGTTGGTTCTTTAATATTTATTGTCATATAATAAACAGTAGGTATATGGTAGAATTTAACTATGTTAATTAGGGGGGAGAACCAATGAGATTGACTAATTTTAGTGTAACAAATTATAAGGTCTTTAAGGAGGAGTATACAATCGACTTTTCTAAGGATTCAATCGCTATTTTAACTGGAAGAAATAATACAGGTAAATCAACTATATTAGAAGCTATCAACTGTTTTTTTCAAAAAGAGACAAAAGCGAAGACTATCCCAAACGACTGTTTTTCTGAACGAAGGAAGAATATTGTCCTAAAAGCGGTTTTTGAATCTGGTGAAGATAAAGTCACTATTGTGAAGAAATATAAAGAAGAGTCTGCACCTAGTTTTTATGATGAAAATGATGCTGAAATTAAAGGTACCCACGAATCGAAAGATAAATTGGAAGAGGTGTTAAACAATAAACCATTTTACATAACTCCCTCTATGTTACCTGATGACATTAATGACTTAATTCAGAATATTTATTCAGAAATAATCAAAAATGATTTACAAAAGCTTGAAGATTTTAATGGAGACCCTGAAGAAGAGAAAGAAATGTTTCAATTAGCACAGGAATACTCTCAAATCAAAAAGTCATATCCTGAGTTTCTAAGAAGGATTAAATTAAACACGGATAAAATACTTGAACAAGTAAGTAACGATGTTTCCGATAACTTGCGAGTTCTATTTTCTAATGAGCATTTATCTTTGAATGTTGTAGGTGGCGAGAGTGAAGGGTTTTCATCTACGGATATATTAAAGTCTACAAATTCAAATGTTCATATTGACAGTAATATATCAACAAAAATGTCTTTAGCAAATCAAGGTACTGGTCTACAACGAATGAGTTTAATATATCTCATTCAAAATATGATTGAAAAAAAGCTCTTAGATGAAAATGAAAATAAATTGTTACTCATAGATGAACCAGAAGCTTTCTTGCATCCAGAGGCAGTCCGAGCGTTAAGTCGTTCACTTTATAAAATTGGGCAGAAAATGCCACTGATGATTTCGACTCATTCGCCAATACTGATAGATTTATCTGAGAGACATACCTCTATTCAGGTTTTTCGTGTTGGAGAAAAAGAAGCGATTCAACTATACAAATCTGTTAGTGAGCAGTTTGATGAGGATGATATTCAAAATATGAAAATTTTAAACTATGTTGACTCATATGTTAATGAATTCTTCTTTGCGGATAAAGTAGTAATTGTTGAAGGAGACACTGAGTATATTGCTTTTAAACACCTTGCTAAGCAAAGACATAACAATATACATATTATTCGTGCTAGGGGAAAAGCCACAATTGCAACCCTGATGAAAATTCTTAACCAGTTTAGCTCTAGTTACGATGTTCTACACGATGTAGATAATCATATTAAGTATTCCTCTTCTACATTAAAAGCCCAGTTTACAAATTGTAAAAAAATTCTAGAATTAAAAATTAACGATGACATTAGAGTGTTCTGCTCGATATCAAACTTTGAGAATGCAATTAATATCGGAGATGTTGAAAATGATAAAAAAACTCAAACCATCTACCAAATATTACATGAAACCTCTGGTACAGGTGATTTTGCTAAAGCTAGAAAGTTAGTGGAAAATTTATTTGAAAATATAATAAATCGTGGTGAAGATAAATCTTTGGATGGTGAATTTCGTAGTATAAATAGTGAAAAAGATTATGATGATTTATTTGTTGATTTGATTCAGCAAAAAACTAATGAGGAAATGGAAGAAAAGAAGAAAAAGCAAGAGAAAATACTCACTGTTTGAATTGGTGAGTATATTAATGTTTGTTCAACGTTATGATTAAAAGTTGGAGCTTAACGGTTACTAATTTACGCATTCAAAATGGGGGGATAATAAAATGAGTGGTATAAAAAGTAGTCTACTTGATCTTCAAAATGGAAGCGAATTGCGGAAAACTACTAAGTAATCTTGAAGTGACAACAATCGAACATATTCTGCCTAAGGCTGCGGGCGGAAGTAACAGTATTGAAAATCTAGTATTAACATGTCGAGAATGCAACTATCTCTTAAGTAATAATATTAAAGGCTTCGAATTATATATATTCTATACACTCAACACTTGTGGAGGGTGCGGCGGTATTAGTCCTTGAATAGTAAGATTTTTCTCGTAAGTACGACCGTGATTGACAACGATATGATAACCACGGATGTATCTTTACACTAGTATTAAATTGAGGGCAAACAAAATCGAAAGTGCAAGCGATCAAGTAGAAAAGGAGTCTGACATTAATGGGGGAATCAATACATATTCTTGCTGTTTAAACCAAAGCAAAGTGATGAAGAGCTGTTAGAGAACATTATTAACAAACTACAGACTGAAGTGAATTTGACTGTAAATGAGAAGAAAACAAATATGGATCCGCAATTACATGTATATGATAAGACTGTAACTTTATCAGCGACGTTTGATTATAATCATAATCAGTTTTCAATCAATATGGATAAACGAACATTTACTGATGAGAATGTCATTGTTGATTTTACATTAGAAACTTCAATCGAATCGACTTCATTGCAAGATGATATTTACAATTTAAAGGTCAGAAGTAAGAACGTACTCAACTCAATGTTCAAAGGCGTGTATTGGCAAAAAGATACTCAGAATGAGAAGGTATGTTCAGAATTATACTCGTTAATACATATACTAGAGAACCGATTTAGAGAATTGATTGTCCAATTTTTGGTAAATAAGTATGGGTTTGATTGGACAAAAAGAATTAGTGAGGAATTATCGCAGAAGATTGACGGCTTTTCAGGCTGGTATCGTAGAAAATACGAAGATTTTAAAAGCGTTAAAACGGAGCTTTTTAATCTTCAAATTGATGATTTAATGACATTATTAAAGTCAGCCTATGATATACAACCCGTCTCTAAAGAGGAGTTCATAAATAATGTAACTTCTGTTGACATTGATACTAATACAGTTAATTTACTAATTGAAGAATATAAAGCCAGCTCTCAAGATAAAGATATTTGGAATAAATATTTTGTTGAAATATTAGGGGAGCAATTTCCAGGATATTGGGAGTTTCTGAAGAATTCAAGAAACATGGTAGCACATAACAAGCCCGTCTGTAACCAGTTATATAATGATACGAAAGACATGATAGCAGAAGTTAATTCTGTATTCGATGGAGTAGAAGAAAAATATAAAGAAATGTTTAAGACATATGAAGAGATTGAGGTTGAACAATTATGGCTTGAAATCGAAAATGAGATGGCTGATGAACACCAATTAGAGTATGATGAAATATATTTCTCGGAAGCTGGTATTGAGATTACACCATCGGAAGAGGATGTTATTCAACAGATAACAGAAAGTGAAGATTATTATAATATCATCTCAGTAACGGAAGAGTATATAAGTGAATTCAAAGCGTACATCGATGAAATAAGAGAGATGATTGAAGAGGGGGAAGAAAGGTTCAATTCATTCAAGCAAGAAGAGCAAAGAGGTGTAATAATCGCTTTAGAAAGGATAGTTTATTCAGGAATATTAGGAACCGAGAGCTCATGGGATGATGATATTCTAATGAATTCAGACGAGCAATTAAAAGATTGTTGGGATGAGATGATGACGGATCTTGAAAACTACTTGGAAGATTTGTATTCAAAAATAGAGGATAGTATTGTTACAGAAGTTTTCGAACCTAATAGGAGGTTAATTACACTTTATGGTCAAAGCTCAAAGCTTGAGTTGACTTCAGTTGGAGACATCTTCCCAGAAAGAGGCTCTTTAGACGAAATTAGTATAGAATTGTTTGTTGATGGTGTTAAAGAAGCAGTTGGTTGGATTTCTAAGAGTTACGGCGACTATATTATTGAGGACACTGGTGCGGCAATCGCCACAAATGGTGATGATCTGTGGATTAACCTGGATGAAGTCATTATTGAGTTTGAAACATATATAGAAAATAGCATTAAGGAAATCTCCGATTTAAGGGATGCCATTGATGAAGAACTTGATAAATAAATTATTCTAAGATCCGAGTCCATTTCAGATCTTTTTTATGTAATTGAAAGACCTACTGGACTTTCCAGAAAACAATAATGCCCTTGTATGAACTTTTCAAACCGAAGAGAAGATCCTTCAGCATATTTGATGTTACTTGACTGTAGATATCCATTGTCATTTTAGTATTTGAATGTCCAAGACGTTTGGCAACAACTTTTGGATGCTCGCCTATTTTTAGTAACAATGTTGCATGTACATGTCTGAGATCATGGAATCGAATTCTGTCCCAATTCAATTTCTTAATCAAATTGCCGTAGCTACCACTTAGTGAACGAGGATGAAGTGGTTTCCCAATATCATTCACTATTACCAGATCAATATCTTCATTATAATTTTTATTTTGAATTACTTTGTAATTACGCAATTCTTCAACTACGTATTTCTTGAGTTTTACTTGATATCTCACTTATGTGAAATAAGTGGAGTGTTGCTCACTGTTAGTGCGAAATGAGAATTGAATCGGAGAAATATTGGGCATAATGATAAAGAGGGGCGGCGTTCCGAGCCCCTTTTTTTAATATTTATTGCAATATATTTAGTTTAAGTCCTTTTGTAGGAAAGAAGCCTCAAATAAGCGTCTTATTCATAGAGCCGTTAGTTTCTAAACTGAAGGTTTGTAGCCTTGCGAGAAATTCCTTTTGCTTAATTTGCCTGGCCTTTCGAAGTGTAACAACTCGGGTCCCAATGATATTTTGTCACCCGGAGGCTCCTTTCGATGTTTCACTCCAAATCCCTCTCATTTTAAGTTAAATTGTATGTGAGAAAGGTATTGTTTTAATGCGACAATCGGATTAAAATATAATAAACCGATTATCGCATTAAAAGTACTTATTGTTTTCCGGAATTTTACAATAAGGAGATGATTGGAGGTAACGAAGGACGTTGCACGAATTTGAGGAAGAAAGAAATAAGCTGAACTAACTTGGTCAGAAGTCGCTTGAGCAGAGCAATTCACTAGGAAAAATGAAAAATTTTAAACGTAGAGCCATAATGAAGACCAACTTATATTCTAAATTTACCAAGAAAAGATGGGATATAGGAATAGTTTTGTTTGTACTTTTATATAGGGGGGAACAAGGGGAGGTCCAGCGTGTTTTAAAGCACTATAAAATCGGAAGACAGGGTGATTCTTATCGAAAAATGGAAATGTAAAAGTGGAGTATAAGGTGACTAACCCGAAAAATGGAGGATGAATTTTGATTAATAGATGAAAGGATAAGAATTACCTTCAACTGTTATAACTCGACAAATTCTTCTGGCCATGGTCATATTCATATGCTATAATAATTCTAATCTTCAAAGCAGGATTTTTTATTTCTTTGTAGAATAAAGAACATACGTTCTCTATTTGAAAGGTTGATAGATATGTTAAAAGTAGCTTCGTTCTTCAGTGGTATAGGCGGATTTGACTTGGGTCTTGAACGTGCAGGAATGGAAGTTGTTTTTCAATGCGAGTGGAACGCTTTTGCACAAAAAGTTCTACGCAAGCATTGGCCAAATGTTAAATTAATAGGAGACATAAAAGATGTCACAATCGATGAAGTACCTCAAGCAGAAGTCTGGTGTGGCGGATTCCCCTGCCAAGACGTATCCCTTGCCAATCAAGGGAAAAGAAAAGGTCTCGAAGGAGACCGAAGCGGACATTTTTATAAATACGCCGAACTCATCGAGCAAGGAAGACCTGATTGGGTTATTGTCGAGAATGTTCCCGGATTACTTAACAGTAATAAAGGAGATGATTTCAAAGTCGTCATCGGAACAATGGCTGAACTCGGGTATGGTGTGGCGTGGAGAGTACTGGATGCAAAATACTTTGGAACACCCCAACGACGTAGAAGAGTCTACATTGTCGCAAGTCGTGGAAGCCAACGCGCCTCTGAAGTACTTTTTGAACAGGGCGCAATTACTATCGCTTCTAGACAGGGCTTGGGAAAGAAAGAAGCCTCTGCCTCCAGATTTAGCGAGAGCAATCTGTCTTCAACTCTCTACGCTATACAGCATGCCGGAATTGGAAGAAAGGCTTCTGCAGGACCCCAAGCAAAAGGATATCGAAATGATGGAGAAACCTATACACTTGACTCCAGAGGCAGCTCAGACGCTGTCTGTAAGACGGATGCTCCCTTCGGAATACGAGAGACTACAGGGATTTCCAGTGGGGTGGACGCAAATAGATTCAGAACTTTAGGAAATGCTGTGGCTGTGCCTGTTATTGAATGGATCGGGAGAAGGTTAATAACTGTCGCACAGAATTAACTAAAACAAAGACCAAGCTTTAAAAGCCTGGTCTTTGTTTTAGTTTCCTTCTCTAGGAATGTTAACTACTGTTCCATCTAGGCGATCAAATTCACCTGCAAAAGTTTCTGGACTTGGTTCCCCTTGATTAATAAGAGCATGCACAAAAGTATGATAATTAGTGAAGAGTCTCCTGCCTATCTTCAATGGAAGAGGGCCTGGCACAATAGTCTTATTATGATCTTCACATATCTCTAAGAATGCTAGAGTCCAGTTGTGTTCTTTCAAAGGTGGTAAGATTGCTTTATTTTCAATTTTCCTCCAAATATAATCGTAAAGTAGTTCTCCGACACAGAAAATGATACCGTATCCTTTCCATGTCATCATAGCAACATTACCCTTAACTATGAATTGTTCCTGTTGACGTCGCCAAGCGTTTGTTTCAATAGTTCCAACATTCTTAATCTCTTCTCTTAACATCTCATTGGTTCTGTGTGGATCAGAAGCCCAAAGGGCTAAATGATTTGAAATAAGCCCCGTGTTGGAAGTTTCTCCACCACCTTGCATTTCTAAAACCACTCTATCAGGCCCAGGTAACTTTGTTTTTCCATTATGAAGAGTCATTACAAAATCAGCGCTGTAATTATTCAGGTCATTAGCCTTTATGGAAACTTCTCTTTTTACCGCAACATCACTATAGTTAAGAGTGTCTGAAAATGATGCTCTTGCAATGTTTAGTAGCACTTCTTTTTGATATGCTGAGAGAGGCAATTTCAATTTCTTATTTTTGTTTTTAGGGTAAGCAGGATCTGGTATAGTTTTTTTAGAACTGCATAATCTATTTTCACAAACTATCCATAGTTTTCCTTTATTTCTTATAGAGCATACTGGGACTTTTTTATGGCAGAGCTTACCCTCCATAAAAGGACATAATTCATTTTGGCCTGCCGGTTCAATCTTAATAAGGTCTATATCTGTTCTTTGACCTAAATATTCTGCAACAGTTACGCCTGCCATACCTCATCACCTTTTCTATTAAGTTCCATTTTTCATTATAGCAAATTTCTTTTAATATTATAGAATAATATTAATAATTCGATAGCTTAATTATTTGAGGGGTGAAGAAATGGTTGACACAGTCTCACGTGAAACTAGAAGTAAGATGATGAAATCGATACGTTCTGTGTCCAAATTAGAATCCATGGTAAGCAAAGATTTATGGCAAAGAGGATTACGGTTCAGAAGGAATACTAAAGCCCTACCCGGAAGACCCGATATCTCCATAATAAAGTATAAAATCGTTCTCTTTATAGACTCATGCTTCTGGCATTATTGCGATATACATGGTCATTATCCGAAAAGTAACATTGAGTACTGGGAGAAAAAGATAGCGAGAAATAAACAAAGAGATGCTGAAATCACTAGTTATTACATGACAAATGAATGGAACATTCTTCGAGTCTGGGAACATCAATTAAAGGAAGATTACGACCAAACTATTGAGCATATATACAAATTTATTATAAAAGCTAAAAACAGCAAAGATAGTGCTAAATGAGTGAACTAATTTAGGAAATTAAAACGTAGGAGGAGAATCCCCAAAGTTTGGCTGTCCGTCCTGTAATGGAACCTTGGGGAGAAAAGAGAAGCCAGCGGACGTGTAATCGCTGGTTAGAAAGTTTATTCACTCGCCAGGGCTTCACAAGAAGGCGGGAGCTTGATGCCATAGGAGGACTAGGGGGTGGGTTACAGCTAAAAATGTCCTGTTATCGATATCGGGCAGCACACATCTTCTTAGTCACAGACGTAAAAATTTTAATGATATGAAAAAGCCATCATTGGCAGATTTGTAAGGTGAGGAAGGGCAAGAGAGTTTTTTTCATTCGAAGAAGTTCTACTCAAAATGCTCTACCTAGCACGATGGATTTCACCTGTAAGCAGACCGAAGTATACCAACCAGGGCGGGATATTGCTTCAGTTCTCCATCTTTTGGACGTGTTGTGTATGTACTTATGCTTATTGCCAAATCACTTTCAGCAGCAGAGTTATCCTCCACTATCCCTTCACTCACTCTCCCCCAGCAATTCCCCAACAGAAACATCCAGCGCTTTCGCAATGGCAACCACCTCATAATCCTGCACGAGCCTATGTTGGCCTTCCAATCGCGATAAACTGGTTGGGCTAATGTCTAAGCCGAAGGTTTGCAACTTGGCGAGGAAATCTTTTTGTTTCATACGCTTAACTTTTCGAATGGCTACCACTCGGGTTCCAATGATATTTTTGTCACCCGGTGGCTCTTTGCGATGCTTCATTTCAGTGTCACCTCACAATATTAACCAAATTGTATGCGAGGTAAGTATTGTTTTAATGCGGATATCGAATTAAAATAAAATAAACCGATAAACGCATTAAAATTTTTATACATCGTCTACAGACATAGCTTTTCCAGAAAGGATGAGGTACAATGCAGCACCTGATGCGCAAATATGAGGAAGAAAAGTGCAGGCTGAATGAACTCGGACAGAAATCACTGGAGCAAGGAATTCCGTTAAGTAGCAACGAAGCAGTACAGGCCCAAAGTCGTAAGGTGGACGAACTCATTAATCGGATGTATCAAGAAAAAAGTGGACATGCAGGAACATTTCGTTTGGACTTCTGTCTTGGAGGGGAAATGGTGGGCTTTCCGGCATGGTTTTTGCAGGCGATGCAGAGTCGATTGGAAGAGGTATCCGCACATATTGAGCATCAATCCGAGCCTAGACAAGCTTTTGAAGAAGAGCGCAAAGCTTTTCAAGCGTTGTTTGCCTCCATGGATATTGCACGAAAGCCAGAGTTTGAGTATTGGGAGGATAAGCTTTCTTTGAAGCAATCCGTTCTTTACGAACGTCTATATCTACAAGGACTCAGGGATGGAATGCAGCTAGCTAATGCATTTGCTGCTCCTTCTGTTCTCTCGGATTAAGACGGAATCCAAGTATACGTTAACTTTATGTTGGGGCTGTCCATGCGACAGTCTTTTTTCTTGGTGTGTTTGGAAGGGATACATTCCCATTTTATAGAATAACCATTGCAAATCTAGATAATATGAGGTTCTACTATGCTGAAAACTCTATTTTCTCTCTTCACAAAATCTGATTCTAAGTTGCCACTGCGCAACGCACAAACCTCGAAGCCGAAGGTCGCTTCCACGCGAATTGGCTATGAAGTTAGATTAATTCCGGGAACCTGTTGTGAATTATCAATCCCCATTACATATTCTTACTTTATGGCCGCACTGGCTATTCCGGACACCGCCAGAGACCAATACCGCCGTCCTCATTAACATTTTGCCTGATTTACCTTTAACCATGCTTATCACGCCCCATCGTTTTTTTCTTACATGAATTAGAATAAGCAAGAGAGCTTACGATTCTCTAAGCTAAGTATTACGATTGTCTTACGAAGCCAACAGATAATTTATATCCGGGCTGCTGTACTATAACCTTTCACTATAACCAGCTATCAATTTTAAGTGTTACGTACCTCTAAGTCCTCCATGCTAGAATTTAAACACAAGAGAAAGAGATGTGTGAGAATAGGAGGACTAACCATGTGCAACAGATTTCAGATCGTAGGTAGCCTGCTGCGTCCGGCGGAGCTATTAGAATATAAACAGCAAATTGAACACCGGGATGATATCCAGTATCCGTTTTACCAGGACTTTCAGGGATATGAGCAGTGTGAGGCTGAGGCGATTCAGGCTGTAGTCGAGCAAGAAAGCGAGAATGGGCTGTCCATTCTGACAGATGGGGAATATTCCAAATCGATGTGGCATCTGGACTTTGTCTGGGGCTTCCAGGGAATTGAGCGTTATATCGCGGATCATGGATACTTCTTCAGAGATACGGACGGAGCTTCCAAATATGAGACTCGAAAAGATATCGGTCTGCGCATTATCGGTGAATTGGGTGCGAAGAACCATCATTTCCTTCATGCCTACCGCAAGCTTCAGGCTCTGGCTGGAGACCGCGAGACCAAGTTGTGCGTGCCTTCTCCGTCCCATATTTTTGGTGAGCTGTCCTGGTCGGATAACATTGGCGGAACAGAAGCGGTGTATAAGGACAGACTTGAGCTGAAGGCCGGTCTGGTTAACGCTTATAAGGATTTTGTCCAGGAATTCGCTGCGGCCGGAGGAACCATCCTGCAGTTCGACGATTGCCTATGGGAGCTGTTCGCAGACGACAACCCGAACTCTCCATATACCGGCGAGCATATCAATCAAGCGGAAGTACAGAAGCTGGCGGCAGAATTTATTGACATCAACAACACAATTATTGATTACGGTCATAGCTTGGGCCTCAAAATGTGGACGCATAATTGCCGTGGCAACTATGATTCCCGTAATATGGGCGGCGGCTCCTATGCGAAGATTGCGAATCTGTTCTTGAAGCAGCTCAAATACGACCGCTTCTTCCTGGAATGGGATGATGAACGTGCAGGCTCACTTGAGGCGCTTGCGGTGTTCAAAGATAAGCCGGAGACGGAAATTGTACTTGGATTGTTGTCTTCCAAAACAAGTACGCTTGACGATGAGGCCCGTGTAGTTAGAATGCTTGATGAAGCTTCGCAAATCATTAACAAGGATCGCTTATTGCTTTCTCACCAATGCGGTTTTGCGTCCTGTGATGGCGGCAATGAATTAACGGAAGATGAGCAGTGGGCGAAGATTAGACAAGGACAACAGATTGCGCAGCAATATTGGGGTAATTAATATTTAACTTATTAGACTGTCGAAGGTATTGTCGACAGTTTTTTTCTGTGAACAGAAATTTGTACTTAACATGCGGGATTTCGGTGACTTGTACAGCAAGTTTACACTGTATACTCAACACATGTGGAGTGCTGTTCCTGTTGGTGAGGAAGGACAAATAGTAGAGATGTATTGGCGTAGCAGAGGGATTCAAGATTCTTCTGCTTTTTCATTTGTTTTATACTTGTAATTGGTGTTAAAATTTGTAATACATATTAATAACCAACGTTGTACATACAAAACTTTTAGTAAGTACTTTTTACGAATAAAACGGAGGGGATAGAATTGCATCCAATAAATTGCGAAGGGAAATGTTTCACAAAAACTGAACTAATCCATGCCAATAAAGCAGCAATTCGTGAAAAAAGAAACCGTCAATTGAATGAAGAGTTTCTAGAAGAGTTACCTGATGAAGGGTTATTTCCAATTGCTCTTGCTTTCGATGAACATAACAGAGGGGAAATAAGGGTTCAAATCATATTTGATGAGGAAGGAACTAGAGGCTTTTTGGATTTATCAAAGAATCGATATAACTTACTACCAGTTGCTATTATTGAAGCAAATGGAATCGTAAACCTAAAATACTCTGGTAAGAGTCCGTATCCAATGGATAGGGAACATGAAGAGAAAGTAGTTAAGAAGGTGGTTAGAGACCCAAAATTCAGAAAGATAGTTTTAACAGCTTATGATAACCAGTGTGCTATGTGCTACATTAATGATACTTCACTTTTGGTAGCGGCTCATATCTTTCCTGCTCGCTTATGTGGTGACGATAGTGTGAATAATGGTATTTGCTTATGTTCAAATCATGATAAAGCATATGAACAGGGGAGTATCCTTGTTAAACCTAATGGTAAGATTGTTATTCATCGGGGGAATATCGAGGTTAACAACGAATTTATTCGTTTTCCCATGAACAAAAATGAACATCCTTCACAGGAGAGGATGAGACAGAGATTGAAACTATCTATGGAAAAACAAGGGATCGATGAACTAGAATGACAACAGGCTCGTATTTCTGAAAATTTTATATACGCATTTTACGAACATAAACTATTGAGGTAAGGTTTAAGTTTTTGACTAGGCACTGGGTGGGGGCTACATAAGCAGAAGCTTAGAAGACCACTAAAAATAAACAAAAGGGCGAGCACGATTTAGCCGCCATTCATCCTACATTTTTATAGTCATGTTCATTAGGAGTCATGATAAGACCATCAAGCATAAAGCTATCTATATCCCCTTCAATATATGTCAGGAACATAGTGAGCATGTCTGCTGTTTGTGACTTTACCGTCGCCGTTATCTTTAGCCTGTCCTTCCTATTCCTCCCCATTCACGTTTCCCGCTAGTGATACTTTTCAGTAAGCATCTCAAGCCTGTCATTTCATGTGTATCAGGTATGAAGTGGTATCCTTGCATCTTTTTGAAGTCTTCCCACTCATACTCTGTTATTGGCTTTAGTTTGGGCTTGAAGCGGAACTCAATTCTAGTCAGCGGAACAGAATCAATACTTTTCACTTCCTTCAGTTGCTTCTGCTTGTCGTACTGACATACTGTGCATTGCGAATTGACCGCTCCATAATAAAGCGTTGAGTCATATCGACTAATCTTCAAGTTAGTCGGCGGCGGCAAGAGAAAACAGTCATCATAAGGGGTAAGGAAGTCCAAAGTAATATCAAGTCTGCTTACCTTCCATCTCTCAGGCTCAATCATGTTGAATATTTCCAATGCTTCAAATGGTGGGTTAGCAGGATTGAAGGAAAGCATAGCGTTGAAATGGCGGTAAACGTATTGCCTCTTGGGCAGAAGCCACACCGCTAAGGAGTTAGGTTTACTCTGATAATAACTATAATGGAAGTAAGGGTTTTTCCTTCTAGCAGGATACAGAGACTTGAAACATGATTGATTTCCTCAACGGTTAGAGAGGTAACATGTCTTAGTTTATCTTTGCTGATTCTCATACTTCACGTTCCTTTCTTGATGCTCTCCTATTGGCAGTAGGAGAGTTTTCTTTTTGCTCGGGGGGAGGTAATACTTGGTTATCACCCCGAAAAATATTCCGTGAATTATTAGGTGTCCTCTAGGGATTGTCGTTCTAAGGTGAGCAAGAATTTTAGATATTCTTATAAGCGAAAAGTGGAGCAATCGCTCCACCTGTCAACCTCTGTATTTCAATTGTTGGAAGTCTTCAAACGAATTGCAGTTGAAGAAAGCTAGCTTGTCTGCTTCCCATATCCGAAAAGGATATTTCGAGAAGGTTCGTTCGTTTTCAGGTGTAAAGGTTTGTAACCCTCTTTCAGTAAACCTTTTGACCTGTTCAGGTGTTGTTCCAAGTAGCCGTCCTATTTGTTCAGCAGTGAAGAACCGTTTGTTACCGTTCATAGTCCATTTTCTCCTTGTAGTCGTGTAATGACGTATGGATTCATATACCTGCCGCTCCGTATATAGGCGAATAGCCGCATATCGTGAATATCACGAATGAGTTGAGCGGCAGATACATTCAGCAATTTCAGCGGCTGTGCCAACGTGACCCTTCAGTTCTCTCAGATAAAGACATGCCCTAAAAATATTTAGCAAGCAACCCCGCTTCAGAGACTATCTCTGAGGCGTTTTTTTGTCCTGTGAAGTTATGACGGGTTGTCACTCGGCTTTATGACAAGGCTTCTGTTAGGTTGGGGAGGTCCCGGTTCAACCCGAAATACATGAAAGGAGTGGGATTAACCATATTAACGGATATTTTGCTGGCGATTTTTGACACATCTATCTAGGCATTCAAAACAGGAGGCAGTGTAATGCATATTCGCACAATCGTATATCGGAAGGTTCTTCTGCCCGTATTAAGCAGTTTGCTCATAGCTTCGTTGGTCCCGCAGCAGATGGCATCTGCATCCGCCCTACAACAAACCACCGGGGCAACGGAAGCGAAGGAAGCGGAGGCTTTTGCAGACCAATTCTTCAATCAGCCGCAAATTAAGAAGCAGCTTGCAGGGGCAGCCGTTGTGTTAGTGAAGAATGATCAGGTTTTGCTTGAAAAAGGCTACGGCTACGCTGATCTCAGCAGCAAGCAGCCCATTGATCCGGAAAAGACTGTTTTCCGTGTAGCCTCCATTTCCAAATTGTTCACCGCAACAGCGGTCATGCAGCTGGCCGAGCAGGGAACTATTGATTTACATGCTGGTCTCCAAACTTATCTGGGAGACTTGAACATTGTCAACAAAACCAATAAAACGCTAACCATGGAGCATCTGTTGACCCATACCTCCGGGTTTGATTATACGGATAGCGCCGGCGGCTCAGCACAAGAGATTTCCAACAGGCAGTTCATCAAGGAAAATGTGCCTACGATTGTCCGGGAGCCCGGTGAGGCTTACCGGTACGATAACTATGCTTTTAATTTGCAGGGGTATATCGTTGAACGGATGACCGGCGTTCCGTTTACCCAGTATGTGCAGGAGCATATTTTCAAGCCGCTGGGCATGGGGAGCAGCAGTTTTAAGCTGACGCCCGGGCTGCGGAAGAATCTGGCTGTACCCTATACAGCCCAAAAAGACCCGATCCCCGAATATCCGTCCAGGCCCGCCGAGTCACCGGATGGCGGCATGTTTTCCACCGGAAGGGACATGGCCCAGTTTATGATCGCACAGTTGAATGGCGGACAGCTGGCAGGGGCCCGGATTCTGAGCGGGGATTCAGTTAAGGATATGCAGCAGATCCACCATCAGATTCATCCGCAGGTTCCTGGCACGGGCTACGGCTTTGAATCCTTTTATCAGAATAGCTACAACGGCCAGCGGGTCATTGGTAAGGGCGGGGATTTGCCGGGGTATCACTCCTGGATGTGGCTTATGCCGGAACAGAAGGTAGGCGGTTTTGTTATTTTTAACAGTGACGGCCCGGATTTGCGGGCGAAGTTTTTCAAAGCCTTTATGGATCATTATTACCCCGGGACACCAACAACGGCTTCCACTCCAGGTACATCCCAGGCGGAGCTGGGCCAGCTGACCGGGATCTATCAGGATCTGCGGCTTCCATTCTGGATTCTTCAGGTTTCCGTTACGGATGATGGCAAGTTGAAAATCAAGGACCCCTATGGGTCGCATATCCTCCGGGAAATAGCCCCCTTGTTGTTTGAAGATGAGCTTGGGAATAAGGCGGCCTTCAAGGTCAATTCCAACGGTACCCAATATGCCTTTTACAATAAGATGGATAGCTGGGCAAAAAAAGCTCCTGAACCCCATATATATTCGGATGTGGGGAACGAGCATCCTTATGCGTCATGGATTCATGAAGCCGGTCAGCTCGGTGTATTGGCTTCGGATGGGGAGAACGCTTTTCATCCGGACCAGGAAATGACCCGGGCGGAGTTTATTTCGGGGCTTATGCATTTGACGGGGGTAGCCCCATCCCAAAGCACGCCGTTAACGAGTGAACCCCAAGAGAAAAAATATTTGGGCTATGTGCAGAAAGCCATCGAGCTTGGGCTTGTGCAAGGGCGCGGACCAGAACAGAGCTTTGCTGTCACTGCGGACATTACGCGCCAGGAGGCTGCTGTTCTGATGTGGCGGGCGGCGATGATCGCCGGAGTGAATATGGCCCAATCATCCGGCATCAAGCTTGCGGGGGACACGGCGCCTTGGGCCGTGGATGCCGTGAAGTATATAGTGAATAACGGCATGTACGGGCCGGAGATTGCACTCAATTCCGCCGGAGCCTTGGACTACCGCTCAGCCGACCCCCTTTTACGGCAGGAAGCTGCCGCATTGCTGAGCCTGTTTTGCAATCGGTTGTCCTTGAAATGAAATTAAGGGCTATCCTAAGTCTTTGATAAAGACTTGGGATAGCCCATTCAATACATTCGGAGTTGGTGGTATTCTGAAAGAAATGCAGTTTGACAAATCCCTATTTCTGCATTACCCTAATAACGAATAACTCATTCACTATTAAGGAGCGCCAGCATGCAAGCGAAGAAAGACGAAGTTAAGAGGGAAATTGAATCCGCCGCTTTGAAGGTTTTTTTCCGCAAAGGCTTTGCCGATGCCAAGATGAACGATATTGCCGATGAGATCCAGATTTCGGTCGGGAATATTTATACTTATTTTAAAAACAAACAGGAATTATTCTATGCCGTGGTGCCGCCGTCATTGGTGGATTATTTGAAGAATGTGCTGGTGGAGAGCATTCGTCTGGATAACCAGACTTTTTTTGACAGAGCGGGTAGTGCCAAGCAATCGGCCATCGTTCAGGAGCAAATGAACCTGTTAACCCAGTACAGCATGCAGATCGTCATTATTTTTGAGAAAAATAAAGGGACGGTCTACAGCAATGCCAAAAACGAGCTAATTGAGCTGATGATCGAAACCAAAAAGCCTTATATAAAGGATCATTATAAAAGATATGAAATCAGCACCGAGGAAAATATGATTCTGCTGAGCATCATCGCGGGCAATGTCATCAATATGATTCTGGATTTATTGAAGCGGGAGATGGGTGCTGATAGCCGGAGACGGATTTTTGAGGCACTGAGCTTATATTGGCTGCATGGACTCACGGGCATCAATGAATAACGCCGATAGGCGTAAATAGGACTGGAGCTGGGGTGCAGCGCAGCATTAGAGGGACGATCCAGCGGATATGCACAAGTTGCATCTGCGAGAGTCCCTATTTTTTTGGGCTAATAATGAATTTGTAATTCAATATTGAATAGTGTGATTATGCGAAGGAGGAAGAAACGGTGAGGACCGGTTACGCATTTAAGAACTGCAATGTGATTTATGGAGAAGCAGGAAGAGGCGTAGATACTCATATGACGATTCTGATTCATGATGGGCGGATTCAGGAGATCGGGAAGACCAGTGATGTGGCTGTTCCGGGCCATTATCAAGCAATCGATGTAGAAGGGAAATATGTGATGCCCGGTTTGATCAATGCGCATGTTCATCTTTTTGCCGACGGTAAGCCGTTTACGCTGTCAGCCGGTGAAGGGCTGCTGGATTTTGCGTTTCATCATCTGTTGGATACGAGGCTGGGCCGGAGCGTGCTGAAGAAACGGATGAAGCGAAATGCCCTGACCGCCCTGCATTCAGGGGTAACCACTATGCGCAGCGTAGGGGAGTTCTTGTATACCGATGTGCAGTTGAGGGATGAAATTAAGGCGAATCAGTTTGTCGGGCCTAATCTGCTGGTGTCCGGTTATTTCCTGAGCGTAACGGGCGGGCATGGTGCACCTTATTTGGCTTTGGTTGGCGATTCACCATGGGAAGCAAGGAAAAATGTGAGGATCAATGTGAAAAACGGAGTGGATCTCATCAAAATCTGTGTAACCGGCGGGGTTACCGATGCCAAAACAGTCGGCGAAGCGGGCCGTCTGCAAATGACGGAGGAAGAGGTCGCCGCTATTTGTGAGGAAGCCCATAAAATCGGCATGCGTGTAGCGGCCCATGTGGAAAGCACCGAAGGGGTGAGAATTGCGCTAAAGGGCGGGGTCGATACCATTGAACACGGCGCGGAGATGGATGAGGAGATTATCAGCCTGTACCAGAATAATCCCAGGGCATTAAAAGGCCACACCGCTTTGATTCCAACGTTGCAGGCGGCATATCCCAGTGCCAAATTGGACCTGAGCCTGACGAAGGTAAGTGAGACGGTTAAGGAAAATTCCCGGCGGGTGTATGACTCCATGCTGAAAGGGGTGCGGCAGGCCGTAGAGCATGGTATCCAGATTGGCGTTGGTACGGATGCCGCGATGCCCTATGTCACCCATTATGATCTGTGGCGGGAGCTGGACCATTTCATGAGACAAACGAAGCTGAACTCGCGCCGGATCATTGAGCAGGTGACGAAAGCTAATGCAGAAATTCTAGGGATTGATCACCTGACGGGGAGCATTGATATCGGCAAGCAGGCGGATTTAATCGTGCTGGAGCAGAACCCGCTGGACAATATACAAGCTTTGGCGGACGCAGCTATGGTTATGGTTAGAGGAAACCTTATACAGACACCAGCGGTGACCCGGATTCAGGCAGTGGACGAGCTGCTTGATTTGGTGTGGGAATAGGACCGCTGCCTTTGAGCAGGGCGGCCTATTTCTTTTTGTTTACAAAATATTCAGCCTATCTCAAATCCCGTACTCTTCAAAAATAGCTCCATATTTTTTCTTAAATATCGCCCATCGCTTTTCGGCCCCGTAGCCGATTTGAGCATCGCTTCTGCTCTCTACCCCATGCTTAACCGCAACAAGTTCCGGTTATTTGGGTAAAAATGTATTAGAGCGGAAGAAAGGATGCGTATGTTGGATGAAGAAGAATGCCAAGATTCTATTGTTTGTCTTTCTGTTTGCAGCGACAATGGTGCTGTTGTTCGGATGGGTTTTGCCGGCGGTTTTGCAGGTGTACCTGCATAATGCGTACATAAGAGGCTTTACTTTGCTGTTGGTTTTCAGTATTGTGGTGCTTGCGAAACGCTTTACGTGGAACCGTAATATTGTCTATGTCATTGCCGTATTCACGTTGTTCAGCATGATGATCGATACGTCTGGCAACCCTGTTTTTAACAAGCCGCTCGAATGGATCGTTTCGCCTGTCGGGGAATTGCAGGTCATGCAGGATGTCAATAATTATGCGCCCGGTGAATATGCCATCACGGATCATATAGCGATTCTGAAGCAGAGCGGGGAGGTTCTGAAGCTTAGTACGGCATGGCTGTATTTATACCGTTTTGTACAGTATGTGGCCCTGTACTCTATCGTCGGAACCATTCTTGGAGCCGTCATTGGCATGCTGCCGCAGCACAAACTACCGTTAATCCAGACTGTTGACGAGTACCTGACGGAAGAACAAGAGCAGAAAGCAGCCGCTGAGATGAAACGCAGAGAGGAAGCAGGTATTGGCAGGCAAATTCCCCCTGAAGACATTCAGGCATCGGTCCGCCAGCTCAAGAAAGACGGGAAGCTCATCCCGGCCATTAAGCTCGTCCGCCAGCATACGGATCTGTCTCTGGGCGAGGCGAAGCAGTATGTTGAGAAGCTATAGGGGAGCTCGACCCTCCCGCTGAATACCTGCGACGATCCGCCTGCGGGTATTTTTGCTTGCTGTAATACAGTTAACAAATTTCGTCCTTATCATTTATACTAGACAAGATGAACTTAAAAAACATATAAAGGGTAGAAGTGCGGAGGGGAAGTTTGGAACTGGAGGAGCGGTAGCGTCCGCCTGAAAGCTTTCCGTAGGAAAGCTCGCTTCGGAAGCATAATCAGTCACCGGATTTCAACCGCTAAAGGCGGTTCCATTGAAGAAATCTGGGGACAACAGCGGCTGGAAGTCCAAACATTCCCCGCAGTCACGACTATAACCCCACAATGTAAAACTAAAGTTCAACTTATATGAATAGAGCCATTACACATCTAAGGAGCTGCCGAACCTGTTATGAATAAAAAAGAAGTCGCGCATATACGCAAGCAATTTAAGCTGGATCATGATCTGATGAACATCTACGACATTCTGAACGTGTATATTATGAAGGAAACTAGCGAGATTTATCATTGGGAGCGCCTGCCGTTTGGCCTGGTGGACAGAGAGAAGCAGGAGCTGTATATGGGCAATTTCAAAAAACTGCTCACCGGCGAGCTGGACCATAAGCTGTTCGAGCTGAAGTTTCAGGAGGAAGCGGAGGAGCCGGCGCGGGTCATGCTTCACCAAGGTCTGGTGACAGGGGATCCTGAAGAATGGCAGGACCTGATGATGATGCTCGTGGACAAGATGCTGGTAGATGCCAAGTATGAAAAGGATATGGTGGTCACCTTTGTCCGCGGGCAGTATTACCGGCCGACTAAGGCCAGGAATGAAGAAGCCGAAGAGAGCGGGAAGGACGAGATGTTCGCGCATCCGTTCATTCTGTGCAGCGTGAACTCTACAGAACAGCAGCGCAAAAACCTCATGTTCGACTATGTAGAGCGGGAATTCAAGTACAATATCATTGTCGATCCGATCATCAAGCTGAGCTCGCCGGAGCAGGGCTTCTTTTATCCGAGTGTGACGGACAACTATTCGGATGTGAACCGCATTCTGTATTGTACGGGCAAATCGAATTATCCGGATCCGCAGTTCATCGAGCAAGTCCTGAATGCCGAGAGATCGGTAACCGCTTTGGAAGAGAGAAGCTTTTTTGAAGAGATCGTGAAGGAATTGGCGGGCGAACAGCTCGATACGGGTACCCTCGCCCAGGTGTATGAGGAAATCCAGCAGGTCATCGAAGGCGGCGAAGGGGAGGAAGAACCTCCTAAGCTGGATTACAAAGATGTAGAACGCGTCCTGGCGGCAAGCGGTGTAGAGAACGTGACAGCGGAAAAGGTGGAGCGGGCGTTCGAAACGGTCATCGACGATAAGTACTATGAAATGAAGGCAAGCAGCGTTATTCCGAAATATACGACCAAATCGATTAAGATCGAGACGAAGGTAGCCACGATTTCGGTCAGCCCGCAGGATCTCAGGTATGTGAAGCAGGTGAATTATCAGGGGAAACGCTGCATCATGATCGAGGTGGACGAGGAAGTTGTGATTGAAGGGTTTACGCTTAATACTGAGACGTTATAGTTTTCTGGAGGAGGGGCTATCCTTGAAGTCTTTGATCAAAGACTGGGGGTAGCCCATGTTTGTATTTAGGAGGAATAAAGCAGCGGATACGGAATAGCATCGTTACTGTTGGTGCTTAAAGATATAGTTGATATACTCTTTTGCGCTATGATTAATTTCTTCATCACTGGCTTGAAAGGAAGCTCCGAAGACAGCAAAGTAGGGGAGGGCCACGGCACCTACATGTCCTGCACTGGCTTTGAAAGGCGCAATTACTTCATCTACGGTAAAAGAAACAGAGCCCTCCGGCAAATAATTTTCTTGTTTATCGCCAATGGATATGGCAAGCCCTAACCTTTTTCCTTGCAGCTTGTCACCTTTTGATCCATAAGCCCATCCGTAAGTCCACACCTCGTCAAACCACTTTTTTAAAAGCGGCGGATAACTGTACCAATACAACGGGAATTGCAAGATTACATGGGGATAGGCTTCTAATAGATTTTGCTCTCTGGGAACATCAATGTTCCCGTCAGGATACTCTTTGTAAAGCTCATGAACTGTAATATCGTTGGGATAGTGCCGCAGTTCTTTTTTCCAGCGCTGGTTGACCCTTGAAGCTTCAAGGTTCGGGTGTGCCAGAATGACCAGTGTGTTCATGATGAAATCTCCCTTCTCAGGCCTTGCCTCATTTGCGTCAATATCCTTATTATCTTGCAGGCTCCCAAAAATGAAAATACACACAATAAAGTAAGATGGTTACCTCAAAGTGTGTACTGGACCCGGGAAAAAATATGTGCAACAATGGGCTTTTGGCCCGGCCACATAAGATCGGAAGGAACGAGGTGTTATTCTATGAAACAATATCATCTGGGGATCGAGGCAACGCTTGAAATCATCGGCGGAAAGTGGAAAGCTCTGATCATCTGCTTATTGATGTCCGGTGCAAAACGAACAAGCGAATTACAGCGCAATATTCACGGCATTTCACAAAAGGTTCTGATCCAGCAGCTTCGGGAGCTTGAGGAGGATGGACTCGTCAAAAGACATGTATACCAGCAGATGCCGCCAAAAGTTGAATACAGCCTCACGGAATATGGAGTTACCGCCAATAAGATCGTTGACATTATGTGCACTTGGGGGAAAGAGAATATCAAAATGAGGCAATCCCAAGGAGAAGATATCGTCTTGCTGGAGGATGAGTCACCGGAGGACCTTGAGTAATTATCCCTCTCCCAATCACAGTCCACCTATCCAATATTAATGCACTATGAAGAGGCAGGAAGGACTTTTATAATTAGAGCAAACAACCGGCTGATTCATACCGCAGGGCACTTATCCTGATGAAAAGCTCTTGCGGGACGGCTGTCATGAACTGCAATAAGAGTCGGGAGGCTGAGCATAGTGAGAATATTGATTGTGGATGATGAGCCGAGGCATCTGCGGGGGATGGTTAACCTGATTCACCGCCTTCGGCCGGAAGACCAGGTTGCCGTGGCAAAGGATGGCTTGTCAGCCATGGAACTGGTGAAAACACACAGCCCGGAGGCGATATTGACGGATATCCGTATGCCTGGCATGGATGGACTGGAGTTTCTGGAGCGCCTGAAACAAGAGGGCCTGAAAGCCAAGGTTGTAATGGTATCCGCTTACAATCTGTTCGAATATGCGCAGACGGCGGTTCGCCACGGCGCTTATGATTACCTGCTGAAGCCGGTGGATGTCCGGAAAATAGAGGATGTATTGAACCGTATCGACGTTCAGGTGAGTGCGGAACGGAAGCAGCGCCGCGAAGCGGAGGAGCTGGAGCACCGCCTTAAGCTGTCTTCCTGTGCATACCGCAACCGTCTGATCCTGGCCTGGCTGAACGGAAGTGCCACATTGCCGGAGCTGGAGGAGCTGAACCGTTATGAGTGGCTGCGGGAGAGCGGGGTTGTAGTGTATTCGGAGCTGGATAGCTTCCGGGAAAGCGGTCAACAGTTGGACAGCGGCCAGTTCGTAAGCAGGCTTGAGCAGGCCTGGTCGCAATGGGGGGAGACGATAACGGTTCCGATAAGCGGAACGCTGGAGGATGGACGCCAGGCAGCCGTTACCTTGGTTGGCCTGCGGCGGCTTGACGGGGAGAAGCGGGAGGAGGCGCGGACCCTCGCTGCCGCCCTGGCATCCGAGTGGGCGCATACGGGACGCCTTGCCCATGGGATCGGGCCGGAATCCCCTTCCCTGCTTGCAGACGCGCCGCAGGCTTATCTCTTAGCCAGAATGGCCTGCAGCTATAATTTTTATGATGGCTGGAACGGGCTGGTGTTTTCAGATGAAATCGCTCCTTCTCCCATGGCGGCAAGTCCGGATTGGGGCAGGCTGTACGAAGCCTTGAAGGGGGACGATGCTGCTCTTGTTCTGCGCGTATGCGGCGAAATATTCACACAGCTTGCCGACGGCGGACATGCCGTTCCGCTGCTTCTGAAGGAGAAGGCGTCGCTTATGCTGCTCCAGATCCGGAGTGACAACCAGGATATTCTGGAGAGGAAGGCCGGGCAGATGCTCGCGGATACCGCCACAATGCTTATCCGTTCGTGCAGCTCGTATCAGGAATTAATGGCCTGGCTCGAAAAGGCCCTCCGGGAGGTGCAGCTTGCGCTGAGCTTGTCCAGACAGGATAGAGGGGAGATCGTCATCACTGAATGTCTAAGCTGGATACGGGAGCATACGAAGGAAGAGGTGACACTGGAACGCGCGGCGGATCACTTCCATTTCAACCCTTCCTACTTCAGTACGCTATTCAAGAGCAGGACGGGCCGGACCTTCTCGGAGCATGTAGCGGCAGTCCGGATGAAGCGGGCCAAGGAGCTGCTTGCGGAGGATAAGCTCAGAATATACGAGATATCCGTAGAGTGCGGATTTCAGGACCCCAAATATTTCTGCCGCGTATTCAAAAAATATCACAGCATGTCGCCAAAAGCCTATAAGCATGTACTCTCACAAAGGAAACGGGAGGCATGAAGATGACCTTCCGGTACCGGCTGCTGGCCAGTTATATTTTTCTGATCGCCATCCCCCTTCTCGTGCTGGGGACCGTATTCTATCGGACCAGCCTGCAGATTATTACAGAGCAGGCGCAGAGAAATGTGTATGAGCTTGTCAAAAAGAACAATGAGGTCATGGATACGAAGCTGCGGATCGTGGACCAGAACAGCATGTCCTTATTCCTGGATAAGGATTTATTCCGCATTTTCGACCAGCTGGACCCCGCAAACGAAGCGGAACTGTTTGAAGCGGACCGGCAGGTAACGGCTATACTCGGCAAATACTTTTCACAGAATCAGGATATTTATGCCTATCAGCTATGGACCTCTTACTTTACCTTCGGACAAACACTGCCCCAAGGCGACCCGACGCAATCGGATATCTATGATATGGCGCGGCAGGCGGGAGGAAAATTGGTATGGGTTCCGACCTACGACTTCGTATCCATGTTCCACCAGCCCTATCTCCAGAGCGGAAATCTGGAGTTCCGTTATCTGTTCTCCGCTACACGCGTGCTTGATTTCACGTATCTGGGCAATACAAAGCTGGAAAAAATGGATGCCCGGGCGGAGCGGCCTGTACTTGCTATCAGTTTCAAATCCGAGGTGCTGAAATCCTTGTACGCGGACAGCATTTCGGGAAGCTCGCGTTATATGGTGCTTGACCCGTACGATAAGGTCGTGGCCAGCAGTGAGCCGGGGGCTGTAGCGCGTACTTATAAGGAGGCATGGCTGGATGAGCTGAAGCTGGAGAACAGCGGGACGCGGAGGATGACCCTGGACGGGGAAGCGGTCATTGTCTGTTTTGACCGCTCGGAGGTTACCGGATGGATGTCCGTGGTCTGGATTCCGGAAGCGGGGCTGCTGAGCAGCTTTGTGCCGGTCATCCGGACTTCCATTACTGTGCTGGCGGTTGTGCTCGGCATTGCGGCCTTTATTCTCGCCTACTTTATCGCCGGCAAAATCACCAAGCCGATCAAGAGGCTGTTAAGCGCGATGAGGTCGGTGGGCGAGGGGGATTTTCAGACCCGGGTGGAGGTTGTGACCAACGATGAGTTCGGCATCTTGACCAAGCGCTTCAACCGGATGAATGACCGCATTCATCTGCTGGTCACAGAGAATTATGAGATCAAGCTGAAGGAAAAGGAAGCCGAAATTCAGGCGCTTACGATGCAGATGCATCCGCATTTTCTATACAATACCCTCAATGTGATGAACTGGACGGCGATTGAGAACGATCAGCAGGAGCTGAGCAGAATGCTGGTCTGTTTATCCAATATGCTGCACTACACCTCCAGAAAGACCTGGGGTGCGGTCCATCTGTCCGAAGAAATGAACTGGATGGATAACTATTTCTATATCATGTCGATCCGTTTCGAGGACAAGTTCATTGTAGAGTATGATATCGATCCGCAGCTTTATGAATACGATGTGCCAAGGCTTTTGTTCCAGCCTTTTGTAGAGAACGCGATTCTGCACGGCTTCGACCAGACTGAATCGGGCGGCATTATCGGTATCCGCGGCTGGATTACAGAGGGAACCCGGTTTTATGAGGTGGCCGATAACGGACGGGGGATGAGCCGGGAGACGGTTCAGGCGATTTTGTACCAGAAATCTTCATCCGTGGGCATCAAGAATACCATTGACCGCATTCAGATCACTTATGGCACCCCATACGGCGTTTCGATTGTTTCTGCTCCGGGACAAGGGACGAGGGTTGTGATTACACTGCCGGTATAAGCTAATCTTAATCCACCATTCCAAAGAGATTAGGGTTATGTAAGCGCTATCTAATATTTTATAATAAAGCCATCATAGACTGCAGCTATGAACCGTTGAATGTTGAAATCGAGAGGGGATAGGATGATGTTGCGACAAAGAAAATCGATCTTCACTGTAATGGCACTGGTTCTGATGCTTGCCGCTGTGCTGTCTGCATGCTCGAAATCCGGTTCAGAAAGCTCTAATACTTCCGCGCCTTCCGGGAGTTCCGGGAATTCCGGAGCCAAGGAGAAGATTACCTTGCGGATGACGGTCTGGGGCTCGCCCGAAGAAGTGGCTCCATACAAAAAGGCCATCCAGAGATTTGAGGACAAATTTCCTAATATCAAGGTAGAGCTTCAGCATATTGCCGCTGATTATGATACCAAGCTTACAACCATGGTGGCCGGAAATGATGTTCCGGATATCGCCATGATGGAATCCGGCACCATCGCTTTCCCTCTGGCAGAGCAGGGGAAGTTCTATAATCTCCAGGAATTTCTCGATCGTGATTCCGATATCAGCCCCGATACGCTGGTTCCCAATATTATCTATTCACTGGAGCCGGGAAATGTAATCGGCATCGGTCCGGGACCCGAGTCCTTCGGCCTGTTCTACAACGAAGATATTTTTAAGGAAGCAGGAATTGCACCACCCCCGTCGAATGTAGCCGATGCCTGGACCTGGGATGAATTCGTGGAGACCGCCAAGAAGCTGACTGTCGATACCAACGGCAAAACAGCGGCTGATCCCGGTTTCGATCCCAAGAAAATCAAACAATACGGAGTGAATGCCTCCACCTGGTGGGGAGTATACAGCAACTTTATCTATTCCAACGGCGGAGACTTTATCTCGGCGGATGGAAAGTCGTTCGGACTCAACCAGCCGGAGGCTGTAGAGGCCATTCAGAAAATATCGGATCTGATGAACGTGTATCATGTATCGCCTTCCCCCGTGCAGTCGAAGAATATCCCGGCTACCAATGTAGCTCTCCAGACCAAAAAGGTGGCGATGACCATCGACGGGCAATGGGCGAGCGCAGGACTGGCCCAATCCAAATTCAACTTCAATGTCGGCGTTATGCCTGTTCTGAAAGAGCCGGTGACTACCGTGGTCTGCGCGATGTTTTCGATCTTCAAGTCTACTGAGCATCCCCAGGAAGCATGGGAACTCATGAAAGCGCTTATTGATCCGGAGGCTTCGATTGATATGATTACAGCCGGAACCTGGATGCCTTCGCTCAAGGATTGGTACACAGACCCCGCGCTGCTGGCCAAGTGGACAGAAAATCTCGATTCAAGACCCTCCGGTTATAAAGAGGCGATCGTGGATGTGATTCTGACGAAAGGGCATCAGACGCCGACAGGCTATGTGAAGAATTTCAATAACATTATGGATATCGTCAATCCTGCCTTGGATAAGGTGTGGCTCGGCCAGCAATCGGCCCAGGAAGCGATGGATTCCATTGCGGCAAAAGTGCAGGCACAAATCAAGGGACGCCGCGATATCAAGGAATAATCTGGAGGTAGGTATGCGAAAGGGAATGTTCTATGGGCTGTTATTCACCGCCCCCGCCATACTCGGATTTGCCGTTTTTACGCTGGGTCCCATGATCGCAAGCCTGGTGCTCAGCCTGACCGACTACAATGTATTCAAAGAGCAGACCACTTTTACCGGCCTGGATCATTATGTGCGGCTGTTCTCCGGCGAGGATGAGCTGTTCTATAAGTCGCTCGGCGCAACCTTCTATTTCGTCGTGCTGCGTGTGCCTGCCGTGATCATCCTTTCCTTCGCCATCGCGCTGCTGCTGAATCTCAATGTGAAGGGCAGGGCGATATTCCGCACGATTATCTATCTCCCGAGCATCGTGCCGGCGGTGGCGTCGGCTATGATCTGGATGTGGCTGCTCAATCCCGATCTCGGTCTGATCAATTCGCTGTTAAGCCGGCTGCATCTGCCGACTAGCGGCTGGTTGTATTCGGAGGAAAGTGTCATCCCGTCGGTCGTTCTCACCACCTTGTGGGGCATCGGAAGCACGGTGATTATTTTTCTCGCGGGGCTTTCCGGCATCCCCCGGCAATATTATGAAGCGATTGAGGTTGACGGAGGCGGCTGGTTCCACAGGCTGCGTCATGTGACGATTCCGATGGTGACCCCCACGATCTTCTTCAATACGATCATGACCATTATCGGCTCCTTCCAGGTCTTCAACGAAGCCTATATTTTGACGCAAGGCGGACCGAACAACAAAAGCCTCTTCTACGTATTTTATCTGTGGAGAACGGGCTTCCGGGATGCCGATATGGGTTATGCGTCCGCGCTGGCCTGGATTTTATTTGTGATTATTCTGTTCTTTACCTTTATCGTCTTCAGAACCTCGAAGTCCTGGGTATATTACGAAGGGGGGGAACGTTCTTGAGGCAATCAAAGCTGTCACTTGCCGCAGGCTACGGAGCGCTTGTATTCATCTCGGGAATGTTCATCATTCCGTTTGTTTGGCTGATCCGCAGCTCATTGATGAATTTATCGCAGATTTTCACCATGCCTCCGGAATGGATTCCGGCCCCGTTTCAATGGAGCAATTTTCAGAGGGCGCTCACGGCGCTGCCGTTTGATACCTTCTTCAAGAACACGCTTATTATTGTGGTTACGGTGCTTTTGGGGACTGTCATCACGAGCACGATCGGAGCCTTTGGATTTTCACGGATTCAGTGGAAGGGCAGGGATACGGTATTCGCCATTCTAATGACCAGCATGATGCTGCCGGCGGCGGTAACGATGATACCGAGCTTTCTGGGCTGGCAGGCGCTGGGCTTCTATGATACGTTGTATCCGCTCATTATCCCCGCTTACTTCGGCGGCGGAATCTTCAATATTTTCCTGCTGCGGCAGTTCTATTTAACGATTCCGCGTGATTTTGATGAGGCCGCCTTTGTGGACGGGGCCAGTTATTGGCAAATCTATACCCGAATCATTTTCCCTTTGAGCCGTTCCGCCGTGATCGTAGTCGCTTTATTCAGCTTTCTGGCCTCCTGGAACGACTTCATGGGACCGCTGATTTATTTGAAGAGCGACAGCCTCTTTACCCTCGCTCTGGGCCTGCAAATGTTCCAGGGCTCCTACACCGCACAGTGGGATCTGCTGATGGCGGCTTCAGCCACGGTTGTCCTGCCTTGTGTCATTGTGTTTCTGGCCGGCCAACGCTACTTTCTGGAGGGCATAACCTTAACGGGATTAAAAGGATAAAGGAGGATGTCCGTTGAAAGAAGAGCGTCTGCTGAAAGGGATAACGAACCCTGTCATACCTGGCTGGTATGCGGACCCGGAGGCAAGAACCTATCAAGGCAGGCACTGGATTTATGCCACCAGGTCTTTTACGGAATATACGCAGCAGATGAATCTGGAAGCGTTCAGTTCCGTGGACCTGATCCATTGGGACAGACACGAAAGTATTATTGAGATGAGGGATTTCCCCTGGATCTGGAGAGCAGTGTGGGCGCCAACCCAAATTGAGCATCAGGGCAGGCACTACCTTGTGTTTGCTTCCAACGATATTCAGAAGGACGGGGAAGCCGGAGGATTGGAGATTGCTGTTGCGGATTCTCCAGAAGGCCCTTACAGGGGCTATCTCGGCAAGCCGCTGATTGATTCTTTCATTTACGGTGCCCAGCCGATCGACGCCCATTTATTCAAGGATGATGATGGCGCCGTCTATCTGTATTACGGGGGCTGGGGGCACTGCAACGTGGCCCGGATGAATGAGGATTTGACCGGCGTTGTTCCTTTCTCCGATGGGCAGGCTGTCCGTTCCATTACGCCTCCGGGCTATGTGGAGGGGCCATGCATGATCAAGAAGGACGGCCTCTATTATCTGATGTGGTCCATGGGCGGATGGACCAATGGCACCTATCGTGTGGCCTACGGCGTCAGCGGCAGTCCGCTGGGGCCATTCGCCAACGAGGGAACCATTCTGGAGAGGCAGGAGCCTGTGGCGGAGGGCCCCGGCCATCACGGATATTTGCATCTGCCCGATGAGGATGAATGGCTGATTGTCTATCACCGGCGAATCATCGGGGACAAGGAGCCGGGCAACCGCGTGCTATGCATTGACAGGATGGAATTTGAGGCCGGAAGGATTAAGCCGGTAATCATGACCGATAGCTGGTAAGCGCTCGAATTTGTAACGAACAGCTGCAGAATGCGCCGCAGGCCGGTTGGCCCGGAAACACCGGCAGAAATGCCGTTGTTGGAGCGCCG
>NZ_FNGM01000022.1 GCF_900102965.1 Paenibacillus jilunlii
CGGGTTTGCCCCGAAACAACGGCAAAAATACCGTTGTTGAAGCGCCGCCGGCGGGTTTGTGCTTGTGGTTTCCTTTCTGCACTTTAGCGTGGCGCGACTTCGGAATAGCCTTCCAGCAGCTCCCGGACCGCTTCAGCAACTGCCGCGCCGTCCTCTGCCTCCAGCCATTCCTGGGGAATCACAGAATAGCTTCCGGAGCTGCCCGTCAGATAGCTGTATATGATCTGGGCTTCATCCAGCTTATGGCGGCTGATTACACCCGGATCTCCGTGCGGAGGCATGCTGAAGCTGTTCTTGATGGCGGACTGTATGACCCCGCACAGCTGCTCTGCGCTCATCTGCCCGGCATCCAGCCTGGCACGGTCCAGAATCTCGCTGCCCCGGATCAGGATCAGCTTGAACATCTGCTCCTGCATCGGCTCCAGCACCACGATATTTTTGTTCTGCTCGGTGAAGCCGATCACCTTCTCCTTCTGCAGCAGGGAGCGGACAGCTGTGCAATAATCGCGGTATTTGGCGGCGGTTTCGAACTCGAAATTCTCTGCTGCCAGATTCATCCGCTGCTGCAGCTCGTCCAGAATACGGAGATCATTCCCGTTCAGCAGCCCGGCCACGCTGTGCATTATCTGTTCGTACCGCTCCAGCGCCTCTCCGCCCCCGCACATACCGAGGCATAGACCAAGGGAGTGATTGAGACAAAGCGCGTTCCTGGCATGGGGTGTGCTGCAAAGGATTCTCTGGCTTTCCTTAATTCCCTGCACCGCCCGTTCAACCGTGCTTCTGCTGGTATAAGGGCCGAAATACAGGCTGTCCCCATACTCCGCGGAATCATAGGTCACCGCCAACTGCCGGTAGGCGGTATCTGTGCGGATAACTATATAGCTGTAGGCGAGCGGGTTTTTCATTTTTTTATTATACATGGGCTTGATTTCTTTAATCAGCTGGCACTCCAGCATGAAGGCTTCAAACTCCGTATCGGTCAGCTTATAATCGAGGTCCCGGATGTTTCTGACCAGCTGCTTCACTTTAGGGGAATGGCCCTTGGCATTGTAAAAGTAGGACTGGACCCGTTTCTTCAGCTGCTTGGCCTTGCCGACATAGATAATATGGCCCAGACTGTCCTTCATCAGGTAGACCCCGGGAGATAAAGGAAGGCCCGCCACCTTCTCCGCCAAATTCATGAGGTTCACTTCCAAGTCATAGATTCTTGTATTTTTTAGTATAAACGATCAACGGAGATTCGTCCTGCCCGTGTGACATAACCCACAAAGCCCCCCGCAAAAACCCTCTATCATGAAATACAGGATAAGATAGAGCGATACGAAGCTGGGGGGCTTTATATGAAATATTCTATCGGAGAATTTGCCTCGATCCTGGGTGTGACGGCGGATACCCTGCGGCTGTATGAGAAGCATGATATTGTGCGCCCGATGAAGGATCAACACAATAATTACCGTTATTTCAGCGATTTGGACGCGAGGAATTTGCTGTCGAGCCGGTGGTACCGGAGTATGCAGATTCCGCTGCAGGATGTAGCGGGGCTGATCAACGATGCGCCTGCGGAGCAGGTCATCCAGTCCATTGCCGACGCACGGCAGCAGCTGGAGGAGGAGATTAGGCGCAGCGTGATGCTGCTGGACAAAATCAATGAGATCCACGCGGAGCTTGGACGGATCGGGGAAGCCTTTTATACCTGCCGGATCAGGGAGGTGCCGGGCATGTACCGCATCCAGCAGACAGACAAGAATCAATTGCTGCAAAAGGAGTGCCTGAAACAAACGGTCCAGGCTTGGATGGAGCTGCTTCCCTTTACCTTCTATTCCTTCAGAATCGAAAATTCGGAGAATATCCCGGGAGCTGCGGAGCTGGAATACAGCTGGGGGCTGGCCTTGCTGGAGGAGGATCAGCGGAAGCTGGAGGTCGGCGTGAATGAGAGTATGGAGTATATCGGCCCGTCCACCTGCATTACCGCAGTCATTGCCAGCTCCTATGAGGAGGATCTTGGCCGGGAGTCCTTTCAATTCATGCTGGATTATGCCGAGGCAGAGGGCCTCGCCATCACCGGAGATATCCGCGGCAAGATTCTATTCACCGAACGGATGAGCAAGGGCAACCAAACCTATCTGGAGATCGACATCCCATTTGAGAATAATTTCACATAACATTCATTGACCTTGGTGCCGCACCAAGGTTTACACTCTGTGCGTAGTCCGGTGGTCCTTCCAGAGAGACAGGGGCCGCCTACCAAACACACAGGGGGAGAACCAATGCGCAAGCAAGCACAGAGCAAAATATTCATGTTATCCGTGTGCCTCATCATGCTGCTGTCGCTGATCAGCGGCTGCAGCGGCAATAATACTGCTGAACCGGCAGCCTCCGGGCAGCCGTCGGCGTCGCCCGAGGCGACTCAGCAGGCGGGGGATGACAACGAGGTGCCGGCTTCTTTTAAAGCAGGAACCTATAAGGCGGAGGCCGATGGAAAAGACGGAAAAATTCAGGTGGAGGTTACCCTGGATGCCCAATCCACAATCACCGGCATCAAGGTGCTCAACCAGAAAGAGACGGCCGGAATCGGCGTTGAAGCGATCAACAAGATCAAGGATGAGATCATCTCAGGCCAGACGCTTGCGATTGATGCGGTCAGCGGGGCCTCCGAATCCAGCGCGGCCATTCTGACTGCTGTTGAGGATGCACTAAAGCAGGCGGGCGGCAACGTAGAAGCATTCAAGTCCCGGAAGGTAGCCAAAGCCGGTGAAGGCAAAACCGAGCAGCTGTCGGCGGATGTTGTCGTTGTAGGCGCAGGGGCATCCGGTGTTTCAGCAGCCGTATCGGCGGCGGACAAAGGGGCCAAGGTTATTATTATTGAGAAAACAGCCACCATTGGCGGAGCAAGCAACCTGTCCTGGGCGGGCAAGTTCTACAATTCCTCGGCTGCGGTCAGCAGCGGGCTTAAAGTGAGTGTAGAAAAGGAAATCTCCGACTGGATTGTGAACAACCACTGGAGAGTGGATGCGGCGGCGATCCGCCAGTATGTAACGAAGTCGGGGGAAACCTATGACTGGCTGAACAAAAAAGGCTACAAAACCACCTTCATCAACTTTGCCGGAGAACAGCTGCACATGCTTCCGGCCTACGAAACGCGCCAACCCACACTGCGGGCGATGCTGGCTGCTTCGGTAGAGAAGGGCGGCGGACAGGTAATCACCGAAACGACTGCCAAAAAGCTGATTACGGGCGCAAACGGTGAGGTGACTGGTGTAGTTGCCGAGAAAGCAGACGGCACGACGCTTGAAATTACCGGAAAAAGCATTATTATGGCAACCGGCGGCTATGCAGGCAACAAAGAAATGGTCAAAGAGGCATTTGGCTTTGAAGGTGTTAACGGGGGGCTCGGCCAGAATATCGGCGAAGGGCTGAAAATGGCCTGGGATGCCGGAGCCAAGGTTCCTGATAACTTCGGCGGGCAGATGCTGCATCAGACCCTGGCCAGAGCCACGGAGAAGCTGAAGGCTGAATACACGCCGTTCGAAGCCAGCTATCCGCTGATGCTTTCCTACCTGCCTACCCTGATGAATGTCGGTCCTTCAGGAGCGAGATTCAGAGACGAGGCGGCGACGCTCACCTCCGTAGCAGCTGCCAATACCAGTGCTTTTAACGGAGCGTATCATCTGGTCATTATTTCGCAGGCGCAGATCGATGCTCTGAAGGCTAAAGGAATGAACGGTGTCAAAGCGCCTTCCCTGCCGGGAATGCCGCCGGAATTCTACGCCACATTTGCCGGTCAGTTCAAGCTGGATACGCCGTGGAAGGATGCGGACAAGGTATTCGAATCCATGGTTGCCAACGGCGATGGCTACAAAGGCAGCACCATTGAAGAGCTGGCCCAGAATGCCGGTCTGGACACAGAAGTGTTTGCACATGATTTCAACCAATACCAGGAAGCAACGAAGACCGGGGTAGATACCGAGTTTGGCAAAGCTAAGGAATACCTGGTTCCTATGGGACAGGGCGGTCCATACTACGCGATCATCGCCGAAGTCAACAATCTGGGATCGGTGGGGGGATTGCTGGTCAATACCCAGTTCCAGGTGCTGAACGGCAAACGTGTGCCGGTCAAGGGCCTGTATGCGGTGGGCCTCGAATCCGAAGGCGTATTGTTCAATGATACCTATGTCGGCAACGGCGTGGGCCTAGGCTACTCCTTCACCTCGGGCCGTCTGGGCGGGGAAGATGCTGCAGCAGGGGCTTTGGCAAAATAAACATTAACCGTACTTTTAAGGGGAGCCTCCGGCTTCCCTTTTTTTTGGTGCGGAAACGGGAGCTTCCATATTTAAAAGACCTCACAGCCGTATGGCCTGCCCATGCCAGTCTGCATCGCCGAAGCTTAAGAAATCGTTCTGTTCCGGCCGATATTAAGGATAACTTGCATTTAAGTGAAGAGAGGAGGGATGCTGTGTGTATATTCCGATTACAGGGATCAGCGGGGTTTCTTTGACCCGGCCGCCGCAGCAGCCAGAGAACCATTCGTCCAACCCGGCCTCTGCGCTCAGTTTTAACGAAACCTTGGCCGCGGTCAACGCGGCGACACTGGATCAGGCGGAGCGGCTAAAGCGGAAATATGGGGTTAGAGTGCGGATTCAGACCGTGTCCAAGGGTGGAAAAGAATTGGAGCATTCCGGGCTGAGCGGCGGCGAACGGGAAATTATCATTGCGCCCAACATTCTGCAGCAGATGGCCAAGGACCCAGCCATGCGCAATAAAGTGTATGGAGCCCTTGACCCATACGTTACTCAAGAACAGACAAGCCACAATCCATTGCAGCTGCTGAGTGGCGGGAGGGGCCTAAGCCACAGCCTGATTGTGCATCAGGACGGTTCAGTTACCCTATGGTCTGCCGCAGCCTCTCCGAAGGATACAGAGACAGGCAAGCACTCGGATGTGGAGAACCGGAATGAACAAGCAGAGGAAACAGGGGCGGCTGCTGAGAGACGGCATGCCTGGGAGGCAGCCCTCCCTATTTTATCTAGAAATCTCCTTTCGGCTACGGAAACTTCTCTTCAAGGTGGAGACTCTGCAGCGAACCTGGTAGACGGAGTAGCTGCTCATGACAGGCTGCACCAGATTCAACTGATGCGGGCCAGAAGATCTAACAAATTGCTGTAAAATGCATAGATGAACAACCGCCTATTCTCCCGCATACCCTATAGGACCAACCTGCAGGGTGAAGAGAGGGCGTGTTCAATAATGGGCATTCAGCTTACTGCGATACACTGGGTTTATATGGCCTTTATTGTGTTCATTATGGTGCTTATGATCCGGCGGCGCGATACGACGATGATCTGTGTGGCCGGGATTTTTGCCTTGGGGTTGCTTGCTGCTGAGACGCTCAGCGGTTCGGTGTCAGGGATTTTCAACTCTTTTGTTTATGCGACCAAGGAACTGCTGGGAACGATTATGATCATATCCATTATTGTGGCTATGAGCCGGATTCTAATGATTACAGGTATTAACGAGACGATGGTTGCCCCGCTTACCCGGTTCATACGTACACCGGCCATGGCATACTGGGGCATTGGATTGATAATGATGGTCACCTCCTTTTTCTTCTGGCCTTCGCCTGCCGTTGCGCTGGTGGGTGCAGTTCTGCTGCCGGTAGCTCTCCGGGTAGGACTGCCAGCACTTGGGGCGGCAGTAGCGATGAACCTGTTCGGCCATGGAATCGCCTTGTCGGGAGATTATATTATCCAGGGGGCTCCGAAGCTCACGGCAGATGCCGCAGGCCTTCCGGTGGCCAGCGTGATGGAAGCAAGCATCCCGCTGGTTATTGTAATGGGGCTTGTGACTACAATCGCTGCATTCTGGATGATGCGCCGCGACCAGCAGAACGGCACCTGGAGAGACGGGCTGGTTGCCGTCCAAGGCAGCACAGGCAAGCTAAGGGGACCGGAAACCGAAGGGCGGGAAGAAGCGCCTGTTCTATTGGCTGCCCGTCTCCGCCAAGGGCTTGCTATTGCCATACCTCTGCTTTTTCTGCTTGATGTGGCAGCGATGTTCGCGCTGAATCTGCAAGGCAGAGACGCTACGGCACTGGTTGGTGGCACCGCCGTGCTCATTCTGATCTCGGTCACGCTGCTTGCCCACCGTAACCAGGGGCTGGAAAAGGTCACCTCCTACCTTATTGAAGGTTTTGTCTTCGGCTTCAAGGTCTTCGGGCCAGTCATCCCCATCGCCGCCTTCTTCTACCTCGGCGACTCGGCGTTCACCGAGCTCTTCGGCAAGGTGCTGCCGGACGGCTCGCATGGCATCGTGAACGACCTTGGCGTGGCCCTGGCGGATCACGTGCCGCTTAACGGGGCCGTGGGAGCCGTGACGATGACGGCGATCGGCGCGATCACCGGCCTCGACGGCTCCGGCTTCTCTGGCATCTCGCTGGCCGGCTCGATTGCCCAGCTGTTCGCCGCCGCCATTCACTCCGGCGCGGCGACATTGACCGCCCTGGGACAGGTGGCCGCCATCTGGGTCGGCGGCGGCACCCTGATTCCGTGGGCGCTCATTCCGGCGGCTGCCATCTGCGGCGTCAGCCCGTTTGAGCTGGCCCGGCGCAACCTGAAGCCGGTCCTGCTTGGGCTTGTGGCGACTACGATCGTCGCCATGTTCCTGGTGTAGGCGGCGTAGAAGCCGCCGCCTGGCCTGGCCCTACAGGCCCTGCTCCGTGGGCCCACCCCGCTACGAAGGGGCACCCCGCCTGGCCCACCCGGGCCCGCCTGCCCTGGCAGGCCAGAGGAGCCTGCAGCAACGGCCACATGCCGTTGAATGGGCCGCCCGTCCCCGCCTCGCCTGGTCTGGTCTGCCCCGCTCTGCCTTGCCCTAGCCCGGCCCTGCATAAGATATGCTCCCGCTATCCATCCTAAAGAGGATTGGACAGTAACCCTGAAGGGAGCGGTTAACAAGATGAAGCATTATGAATCCAGTCTGCGGACCAACAGTACCGTGGATCAGGCCCAGGATGCGGTGACCCGGCTGCACAACTCCGTATCTCAGGCGCTTAGCCACCCGAACGATCAGACTCTTACGCAGGCGGAGAACAGTCTGCAGCACGCGGAGGAGGCAGTCAGCCATGCTCCGGAGGGCTCGGTCGGGGGCCGTGGTGTGGATCTCACCGAAGACAGGCTGGCCGAGGAGAAACAGCGGCTGGGCCTCGCAGAATCAGCAAATAGCAACACTGAGCAATAGAAAATCGAAGTTCCGGCATTTCCGGTTTGATCCGGAAATGCTTTTTTAAATATATAGAGTTATATGCTCTCCAGGCGGCGGGCAAGCGCTAGTTGGAAAAAGGGATCTTATTTTACCCCAAAATCAATAATTGTGAGGTTTAGGTGGAAAAAGGAAACTTAATGGGGCCACACTCCCTCATTGGGGGTGAAATGAGCTGAGTTAGTGTACCTTTTTCCACTTAATCTAAGAAGAACCGGCTGCTCAAGAGAATTAGCTGCCCTTATTCCACTTAGGTCTGCGGAGTACAAGGTGCTCAGCCTAATTTACTGACCTTTTCCACTTGATCCCATCAGGGCTTGCCGCCGGCACTAAGCAATAAGGTCTGAAGGATTTTTCCCCAATCATTCAAACACCCCCAAACGGGTTATAAAATTAACAGAACCGATAACCTGCAATAAACGTACTATCTAAACAAACAAGTATCTTTAAGGGGGCTTAAATATGACGGAAACTGCCGGGGCCTTCTCCCGTCTGGAGACTGCGGAGGAGCTGAATGCTGCGCTTGCCGAAATCACGAAGTGGGAAAAAGAACAGAACAAGCTGATGATCTGGGACCATCTCACCCGTCTGCCATTCAAGGTGCTCGACAAGCTTACACCGAAATTTATTCATGAGAAGCTGGGCAAGCTGCTGGACGAGCTGGGGAGCTATATCCAGAATGGAGGCAACTATCTGGTGGCCGGACGCAAGGTTGGGTCGCTCATGCAGACCGCAAGCCGCGCGGCTGGAGGAAGCGGGGAGGGCCCTTTTCCCCTGTCCGTAATGGATAAGGCTGCAGAGCAGCTAACGCAGAGCAGCAGGAATGTTGCCACCGCGCAGGGAGCGACAACGGGGTTCGGCGGGGTGTTCACGCTGGCGGCGGATATCCCTGCGGTTCTGGGCTTGTCTCTGAAAGTCATTCAGGAGATTGGCCTCTGCTATGGCTACAATCCTGCGGATAAAGCGGAGCGGATCTTTACCGTCAAGGTCATGCAGTTCGCTTCTTCGGATATTGTCGGCAAGCGGACTATTCTGAAGGAGCTCAACCTGCAGGCCGGGGGGACCGGGGATATTACGCCAGGAACGAATGAGGCTGTCTCCAAGATTCAGGGCTGGAAGGAGGTCATCACGGTGTACCGCGACAATTGGGGCTGGAAAAAGATGCTGCAGGCCATCCCGGTAGCGGGGATGTTCTTCGGTGCCTACACCAACCGCAAGGCGCTGGAGGATGTCGCCGAGGCGGCCCGGATGCTCTACCGCAAAAGACGGATTATCGCCAGAATAGCGGAAATGAAATGAAGAAAAAAGGCAATAATACACTCTATAAGAGAGCTGCATTATTGCCTTTTTCAAAATGCAAGGATTTTTCACGCCACAAACCATCCTTATCTTTCTCGCTGAAACCCTAAGCGTCCTTAGCTCCAAACACCAGCCCCTTGCCTCCCACCGGAACAAGCGGGATGGGTTCGACACCTGCAATCAACGGCATGGCCCGCTGGATGGTGGCCCGGGTCGCCTCGTCTTTCAGTGAAGCCGCATGTGCTTCAGCATTACTCCATACTTCAGTGACCCAGAGGACATCCGGCTCACTCTCTGAAAGATTGACGATGTACAGCTCACATTCATTTACCGTCTCAGCTGCAGCGGCAGCTTCGAGCAGAATCGCCGCCAACGCCTCGCGGTCTCCCGGTTTAGATGTGAACTTGGCATACATTCCGAATTTGCTCAAATTAAGACCCCTCCTCAGATTTTTTAGCTAGGTTGGTTATATCAGCATTTGCGGATCACCGCAATGTTTTCATGCCGCAATATGCTATTATAGACACAAAATAAGATGAAATGAGATGATCTTTTGATCGGACGCAGCGGGAATCCCGCGTTAAATGAAAAAACGTTTGAACGCGAAGAACGGTACTCCGGACAGGAGCGTATGAGCATTAACGGAACGGTCAACAAAACCTTTATTACCCTGACCATTCTGCTGGCAGGTGCCTTCAGCGCCTGGTCGATGTATTTTAACGGACAGGATGTATCTGCTTACGCTATCGGCGGGGCGCTGACCGGCTTCGTGTTGGCATTGATTATCAGCTTTAAGCCGGCCGCTGCACCTTATCTGGTACCGGTCTATGCGCTGGCGGAAGGGCTGTTTCTTGGAGCAATCTCAGCGTCATATGAAGGCTTGTACTATGGTATCACTTTGCAGGCTGCATTATTGACCCTGGGCATCTTTGTTGCTCTACTGCTTGCCTACAAGACAAGAATAATCAGAGCCACGGAAAAATTCAAGCTAGGCGTATTTGCCGCCACTGCCGGAATCGCCATCGTATATCTGCTGAGCTTTGTGCTGGGGTTGTTCGGTGTAACCGTGCCTTACTTGCATAGCAACAGCCTGATCGGAATCGGCATTTCGGTTATTATTGTCATCGTTGCCGCGCTCAATTTGGTGCTTGATTTTGATTTTATTGAGCACGGGGCGCAGCAGGGAGCTCCAAAATACATGGAATGGTATGGGGCCTTCGGCCTCATGGTCACGCTGGTGTGGCTCTATGTGGAGATCCTCAGACTGCTGTCCAAGCTGCGGAGCCGAAATTAAAGACATAAGCGGGGAAACGGCAATCTGGCCGGATCTCCCAAAAAACAGCTGACGGCGTCCTGAAGTCAAGGACGGCGCAGCTGTTTTTTTACTCGTGCCGCATTCTTACTCTTTAAGGGGAACCGTAAAAAAATTCAAATAAAACTTGTATTCCGGAGAAAGTCAGTGTATACTTCAAAACAAGATAGTGATTGACCAATAACCAAACATTTTTATAAACCTATTACTGAATAACCACAGGAGGCCGACATGACCAAAGTATCGGGAGAAGTACGGGCGAAGGAAGAAGCTACCTCAGTAAACCGCCGGGAACAGATCCTGGAAGCCGCAGTAGTTGTATTTGCCGAGCATGGCTATTTCAAGGCGACAACCGCACAGGTGGCAGAAAAGGTAGGGATCTCCCAGCCGTACATTTTCAAGCTGTTCAAGAACAAGGAGGAATTGTTTGTAGCGGCGCTGGACCGGGCGTTTGAACGGACAATCCGCACATTCACAGACGTTGAGGCGTCCGGAGATACACTGCTGGAGGAATCGATCCGGGTGTATGAGCAAATGATGGAGACCCATCCCAGTGAAATCATTCTGCAGGTGCAGGCCTTGGGCATTCGCGATGAAGCGATCCGCAGTTCGATGCAGGCCGGAATGAACAGGGTGACACAGTTGATGGAAAATAAGTTTACCGCTGCCGGGATCGCCAATCCCGAGGTGGAGGTCAGTACATTCATGGCCAACGGCATGCTCTGCCACATTGCAATGGCGCTGGAGATGCCAGAGCTGAAGCCGAAGCATCTGAAGTGAGCCGGATGGCAAAATAACCAGCCGCTCACCTAAGGGTTATCCTCTTAGCTGCTTCACAGTTTTTAAGTAGTGACTGATCAATCACTGTGGAAATAGAAAGCGTATGAATGACAAGCGCATGAATAGTAAGCATATGTGAAATGTTCATGTAGACACAACGGAGGTTATAATTTTTTTGAATTTAGGTTATTGATTAATCACTAATAATACAAAACCAATCAGGAGGAATACTAATGATGAACAACAATGTAAAGAAGGCTGTTGTATTAGGCGCAACCGGAGGAACTGGAACGGTTATTATTGCGGAACTGCTGAAGAGAGGCGTGAGCACGGTGGCGTTTGGAAGAACTTTACCTAAACTGGAGCAGTTCGCTGAGAAATTGGGCAATCCGGCTGGGCTTAGCCTTAAGACAGGGGATGTGTTCAAGGCGGAGGATGTCTGCCAAGCTGCGCAAGGGGCAGATGTTATTTTTCACTGTGCGTCGGTCCCGTACCACGAAATGAGCACTAAGCTGCTCCCCATGGGCGAAGCCGTGATGGAAGCGGCGAACAGACTCGGTACCCGTGTAATTGCGATTGATGGAATTTATCCCTATGGACGAAGAAAGGATGAGCAGCCGATCAGCGAGGAATTCCCCAAGAACCCGCATACGAAAAAAGGCAAAGTCAAGCTGGAGTTCGAGCGGATGTTCTTCAGCCCGCGTTGGAGCCGGACGGAGCGGATGATTGTCCGCCTGCCCGATTACTATGGCGCTGCTGCCAACGAAGCCTCATATCTGGGTTCTACGCTTGAAGCCATTGCTGCCGGCAAACCGGGAATGTTCGTCGGGAATATGACGGTGCCGCGTGAATATGTGTATCTGCCGGATGCAGCGGTGATGATCGTCGAGCTTGCCCTCCGGGAAGAGGCCTACGGGCAGAACTGGAACATTCCCGGAGCAGGCACGATCTCGGGTAAGGAGATCGTCCGCATTGCCCGGGTTGCAAGCGGGAAGTCCAAACCGGTCATCCCGGTGGGGACTGTGGGTTTATCGCTGCTGGGCCTGTTTGTACCGGTCATGAAAGAGATTGTGGAGATGCTCTATCTGACGAAGGAACCGCTGCGCTTAAGCGGCCGCAAATATGAGCGTTTGGTCGGCCCAATCCCGGCGACATCATTTGAAGAGGGCATTAGGGAGACAATCCGTGCGATCCAGAGCCGGCAGGCCAAGGCTTTGTGAACACCAATGTCATAGCTCCGCGGCGCAGTCCCGCTTGTAGGATTCTCCGGAAGAAGCCATGACTTTCGGCATGGCATAAATAGCAGTGAGTCCCAGTAGCGTCCGATGATTCCGCTGAGCTGCTGATCCCGCTAAGCTGCTGATCCAATAACAGCCGGGCCGGCCTTGTCAGAAGCAACTTGCTGCTTAATCCGCCGGTGTATCTGTGTAGTCAGGGTTCTGGAACTATGATACTATTTATGTCTATATACAAGAGGGAAGTGAACTACAATGATCAGCATTACGATTCCAACACCGGATGTTACCATTATGAAGCAGGAGAATCCTGTACTTAGCCATATCTACGGATTCACGGATTTCCATCTGATTACCCGGGAAAAGGGCGGCATCTTCATGTTCTATAACGACAAGGATGAGCTGCTGTTCGTGGGCAAAGCCAGAAAGCTGAGACCGCGGATCAAAAAGCATTTTGAAGATAATGTTTCGGTGATGAAGCCGCACCGTGACGAGGTGGCCAAGATTGAAGTTTGCATCATCGATGATGCCGTCGACAGGGAAATCTATGAAACATACATTGTGAATAAGCTTAGAGCCAAATACAATGTGGAGAAGGTCTTGTACAAATAAGTCAGAAATAGCTGGAAGCGCGATCCCGGGGGGTTGCGCTTTTTTTGTTGTTTAGGAAATTATGATTTCTTTTTATTGTGGATAAAATGTGCATAAAGTTGGGGATAAGTATGCGCGAATTCACTCAAACGGGTGAAAATCAGCCGGATTTTATTGCCTTTTCTTCAACTGGTGCTTGTGAAAAAGCAGGTGAGCCGTGCTAGTTGGAAAAAGGGAGATTAATTAGGCGATATTACTCCGTTAGAAGCCAAACCAGCAGAATTAGTTAACCTTTTTCCACTTGAAATTTTCGAAGAATTCAAAAGGTTCTCCAGGCAACGCTAAACTGAAATCTATTCAGACAAGGATGCGTATCCGGAACGGTGGGGAAGCGCTGCTACGTAAGCTCCGGCTTGTTATTCAACGGCGATTTTGTTCCGCCTGAAAATATTGACATATAGTATGAAATAATATATAAGTTTAATATGATACTAAGTTTCATATTTTGGATGGGGGTCTTTGTATGTCAAGCAAGGTTGCCGGTTTCCAGGAAATCACGCCGCAGCTTCGAGAACACGCAGGGGGCAAAGGCGCGATGCTAAGCCTGCTGTACCAGCAAGGCTATCCTGTGCCTGAAGGTTTTGTAGTGTTCCCGGAAGCGCTGCAGGGCGGGGTTATGGAGGAAGCAGTCCAGGAGGAGATTTTGGCACAACTGTCGGCTATACGCAGCAAGCACCCCGGTGCGGCATTTGCCGTGCGGTCCTCAGGGCTCGGTGAGGATGCGGCGGGAGCTTCTTTTGCCGGGGAGTTTGAGTCTGTACTCGGCGTAGAGACGGATGATCAGCTCTGGGCTGCTCTGGATACTGTCTATCAGTCCCAATTTGCAGAAAGAGTTCAGGTATACAACAGCAGTATTCAAGGGGAGCATGAGGTCCGTTCCATGGCCGTTGTCATTCAGCGGATGATTCCATCCGAGCTGTCAGGAGTATTGTTTACAGCAGATCCTGTCACGGGCAGCCGCCTGGAGATGCAGGGGAACTATGTGCACGGTTTAGGAGAACAGCTGGTATCCGGGGAAGCAAATGCCGCCCTGTTCACCGTGTCCCAGCCTAAAGGCAAATATAAGGGGCCGCTCGAATGCAAAAAGATCGCAACCCGGCTGTACCGTTACGCCTGCAGGATTGAACGTCAGATGGGCTGCCCCCAGGACATTGAATGGGCGGCTGTCCAAGGCAAGGTATATTTGCTGCAGGCCCGTCCCATTACCACTCTGAGCGCAGGGAACCTCGACCATTTTGAATGCAACGATTCTATGACTGGAGATTTTCTCTGGACCAACACCAATGTAGGCGAATCGATTGCGGACGTATTCACCCCGCTGAGCTGGTCGTTTCTCCGCGCCCTTGATGAAGAGCATAATGTTATCCCGGGCCACTATTTGTTATCCGGCAATATATGTGGACGGGTGTATTCCAATATCAGCTTGCCTGTTTCCGTTTTTTCGGCTTTTGGCTTGAAGGTGAAGCCGATCCTGCGTCAAATGAGTGACTTGTTCGGCCCAATCCCGGAGGAAGCCGCCCTGCCAAAGTACCCGTATAAGAGGCTGGAATTAATCAGGACCCTGCTGCCGCGGATCGTATACAGTACCCGGCGCACCCGGCAGGCTGTGCGGAATTTGCCCCAGTTTGTGAAGGAAACCCCGGAATGGTGTAAGCAGATTCGCACGCGGCTGGAAGACATCGAGAGCAGGGAGGAGCTGCTGATGCTGTGGGAGCGTGAGCTGTGGCCAAGAAATATAGCGGCATTATGGGCTGCGCTGGAGGGGGCCAGTGCCCCCATGCAGAAATTTGTAAAATTCAAGAAAAAGCTCAGTAAGCAACTGGGCAGCAGGGATGCGGAAATTCTGCTGTCCAGCATTAGCGGAGGCACAGAACTGGAGAGTTTGGGTCCGGTCCTGGGCATTTCCAGAATTCTTAAGAATGAGATGAGCCATGAAGAATATCTGCAGAAATACGGGCATCGCGGGCCGCATGAATTCGAGCTCTCCATTGCTGAGCCTGCAGAAGATGAGTTCTGGCTAATCAGACAGCTTGAGCAATATGGGGATTTGCCAATACAAGTGGAGGATCTTGTCAACCAGCAGCAGCAGCTCTACGATGCTGCCTGGAGGCGGACGGAGAAGAAGATATCCATGAAGCCGGAACAGCTCCGCCGCCGGATACAGTCTGCCGCGGAAGGGCCGAAAGTGCGCGAGGCCGTCCGCTCGGAATGGACCAGGGTATTCCGGTTGAACCGGGCATTTGCGCTTAAGGCAGGCAAGCTTGCGGGCATTGGGGAAGAGGTGTTTTTTCTGTACCTGGATGAAATTCTGAAATGGCTGGCCGAAGGCGATCTGCCGATGCTGCAGCATGTAGCCGCTCGAAAAGAAACCTATGCGAAATATCAGGCTTTGCCGCCCCTGCCATCCGTGATCCGGGGAAGATTCGATCCGTTCCTCTGGTCGAAGGACCCTGACCGCAGAGTGGATGCTTATGATGCCGAAGCTCCCGTTCAGGCGCTTCGCAGTATGGCTGCGGATGTCCTTAGAGGATTTCCCGGTGCGGCCGGACGGGTTGAAGGCGTAGTACGGGTGCTTGCCACACCGGCGGAGGGAGAGCAGCTGCTGCCGGGAGAAATTCTGGTGGCAGCGAAGACCAATGTGGGCTGGACGCTTTGTTTTCCCAAGGCGGCGGCAATCATCACCGATATTGGCGCCCCCCTGTCCCATGCAGCGATTGTAGCCAGAGAGCTTGGCATCCCGGCGGTTGTAGGGTGCGGGGACGCCTCTGTACGCTTAAAGACGGGCGACAGGGTCATCGTTGATGGTGCAGGAGGCAGCATACAGATTATTTCAGGTTCAGGCAGAGATCGTGCTAAACTGGAGGAGGACAAGAATCCGGGAATAATGATCGGGGAGTGAGCGGTTTGTCTGTGAAATCTACACAAGCAGGATTGCGTGAACGCAAAAAGGCAAAGACAATGGCAAGCATTCAGCTGCATGCGCTGCAGCTTTTTCGGCAGTATGGCTATAAAGCAACAACGGTAGAGCAAATCGCAGAAGCGGCGGAAATTTCCTACAGCACTTTTTTTCGCTATTTTTCCACCAAGGAGGATGTGCTGCTTATCGATAATTATGATCCGCTGCTGGTTGCCTCCTTTGAGAGCCAGCCCGCCCACCTGACCCCGCTGATGGCGCTGCGCAATGCGATGCTGTCGGGCGCAAAGGAGATGACGCCACAGGAATTGTCGACAATGCGTGAACGCAACGAGCTGGTGATGTCAGTGCCGGAGCTGCGGGCCGCGATGATTAATAATATGGTCAGCATGATGGACCTGATCATCGAATTGACTTGCAGGCGTACGGGCAGAGAGCGGGACGATTTGGCGGTGCGTGCTTTTGCGGGGGCGGTCACCGGTGTCAACATATCGGTGATGCAGTATTATGCAGAGCATCCCGAGGCAGACTTTCTGGCCCTGCTGGAAGAAGCGCTGAACAAGCTGGAGGCCGGATTGCCGCTATAAATAGGAGCATTTCGTTAGGGGACGAAGACATCCAAAAGGATGTCTTTTTTTTGAAAATAGGCCTTTGGATACATTTAAGAAACTTAGATATAAAGGCTCACTTACAGGCAGGCTAAATCAACTATAATAAATGCGTATAGGCTCGACATTTTTTGACAATATAATGAGGTGATAGCATAGATGGCGACCCCTTTTTTCAAGAAAAAGGACGCGGCGGCGGATAAGCAGCCCAGGCCCGGCGTGGTTCAAAAGGTTCAATTGGCGGAAGACCCGCCTGAAGAAAAGGTAAATAATGAAACGGGCGAGAACCTGTCCAGCCTCATTTCCACCGGCAAAGCACAGCTGGACAAGAAATCACTGGATCTTATTTTTGCTGTGGAGCAAATTATCCAGGCTAGAACCCATGCAGAGACGACTAATCATGAGCTTCAGGACCGTTTGACCCATACCAGCGGACATGTGGAGCGGCTGAACAAGGATCTGAAGAATCTGAACAAGGTCATTGAAGAGCGCGAGAAGAGTATTCTGGAGCTCGAACATAAGCTGGTGGAGCGCAATCTGAAGGTCGATCAGGTGATGGAGGACCACCGTGAAATGTACGGCACCCTGTCTTCGGAAATGGATGAGCTTAAGAGCACTATTGAGCTGGAGCGGCAAAAGTATGCCAATCTGGTCCAGAAGCATAATGATGCCATTTCGGAAAAGCTGAAGAAAATGAACGAGCTGGAAGAAAAGATCGGACGTCTCGAAACCGAAAATGCCCATGTGAAACAGAAATACGAAACAATCCGGCAGGAGAAAGCCTACCTCTCCAGCATGATTAACGATTTCGCCACACGGATGACAGTGCCCTTTGGGGGGAACACCTCAAGCGGAGATCACACAGACGGAAACGGGAATACGTAACATCTATGCCTCTTCTTGAACAACAAGCCGCGCTGATCGTAGAATTGCTGTCGCTTGAACATAAGCAGGACAGCTATCAGCTGGAGGTAGGTCTAACCCGCAGCGGCGGATTCACCCGAAAAGTTCTCCTCATCGATGAATTTACATACCTGCAAATGAATATGCTGGCCTCTTCTCAAGGACATAGAGTACGGTTGTCGCTTTACCCGAAATGGGACCCCTTTCGCCGTACATATTTCAGCTCTCTTATCAAAATGAACAGTACCTGCTCCGAGACACTGTATTTTGCCTGTTCTGAAGCTTATGTCTCACAGCTGCTTCAATTGAAGGAGCTAACCTTTCCGCCGCTTGAAGCAGGCGCGGTTCCAGCGGAGCTGCCTTCACCTGAGCCGCAGCAGACGGGGCCGCTCACGCGCAGTGCCGGAACCTTCCGCCTGGCCCGCCCGATTGTCCTGAGGTGTATTCTATTCAGCCTGCTGTTCGTATTGTTCTTCCTGCGGATGGATGGTACCATATTCAACAGTGCTGAAGCCCATGAGAACTTTACAGAACGGGAACTCTCTGCCCGCAGCAGTGTTCTAGCCTATGTCCCTGTGATTCACCAAGCATCATTTCAAGGTGCAGAGGCTGAGGCTGTACCTGTGCCGGAAACCGTACCAGTGCAGGAGCCGGAACGGGAGGCAGGATCAGAGCTAGCTGCAGAATCAGAACCAGGACCAGAGGCGGAAGCAGGACTAGGACCAGAGGCAGAATCAGAATCAGAGCTACAAGAGGTACAGAGTCCGCTGGTTGAAACTTTGGCGCTGGACGGAAGCAGCTATGAATATAATCTGGCCAAGGGGTATGTGGCTTTATCCTTTGACGACGGCCCGTCCAAGTACACTCAGGAAATTGTCGATATTCTGCTGGCGCATGGAGTGGCAGCGAACTTTTTGTTCATCGGCCAGAACGCCCAGCATTACCCGCAGGCGGTCCGCTATGCCGATGAGCATGGGATGCCGGTGGGCAGTCACTCCTGGGATCACAGCGACCTGACGAAAAACAGCAGCGGAGAGAACCATAATAACCTGCTGCGGTCAGTCCAGGTGCTGGAGCAGAATACCGGAAAGCCGGTAACTGTGTTTCGTCCGCCCTATGGAGCTATCAATGGTTCCGTGGCTGCTGAAGCCGGGAAACAGAAGCTGAAGGTGCTGCTCTGGAACCGTGATCCTGAAGACTGGAAGGCGGATACTGCGGAGCAGATCACCCAATATTTTTACCATACCGATCCCTCCGGGGGCATCTATCTTCTTCATGAAAAAGCAGTAACGGTCCAAGCACTGCCTGCAATTATAAAATATCTTAAAAGCAAACAGCTGAAATTCGCCATTTTCAGATAATAGGGCGGGCAGCGGCTGTTCATGTTGATAAAGCGTATCCGAAGTGGCGGGTACGCTTTTTACATGGATCAATGCTGCTAAGTTAATGGCTGGCAGCGACGGATGTAGTACGGAATATTTTCTCATTATAGGAACAATGCACTTCTTGAGGCTTGCAGCGTGTTACAAATTGTGGGTAAAGCGGGGACAGCAGGGGATTCTTCTTGTTTTAATAAAAAAAATTTGAGACAATAAGTGCATGTTGTTAGACGGGGTTCTGCAAGGTAGAATGAATTGAACTTTAATGTTTTGAAAAGAGGATAAATCATGAATAAACAATCCATTTATGGATTAACTTTGGAGCAACTGGCGTCCTGGCTCGTAGAGCACGGCCATAAGAAATCCCGCGCATCCCGGATATGGGAATCCCTGTACCGCCAGCGGGTGAAGGATTTTGCGGAAATGACCGAGGTGAACGGCGAGACGGTGCAGCTGCTGTCCGAGCATTTTGTTTTTCAAACGATGGATGAGCATGTGAAGCAGGAGTCGGCTGACGGTACGATCAAGTTTCTGTTCCGCCTGAAGGATGGCAATTTGATCGAAACGGTGCTGATGCGGCAGAAATATGGTTTGTCCGTCTGCGTGACAACACAGGTGGGCTGCAACATCGGCTGCAGCTTTTGTGCAAGCGGTCTGCTGGCGAAGAGCCGCGACCTCTCCAGCGGAGAGATTGTCGAGCAGATTATGAAGGTTCAGCATCATCTGGACGGGCTGGGGCTGGGTCAAAGGGTCAGCCATGTGGTGGTGATGGGGATCGGCGAGCCGTTCGATAACTTTACGAATCTGCTGAATTTCCTGACGATCATCAAGGATCACAAGGGACTGGCGATTGCCGGTAAGGGCATCACAGTGTCCACAAGCGGTCTGGCTGACAAAATCAGAGAATTCGCCGATGCCAATATGCAGGTTAACCTGGCAATTTCTTTACATGCGCCCAATAATGAGCTGCGGACACGGATCATGAAGATCAACCGCGCTATTCCTATAGAGAAGTTAATGCCCGCTATCGATTACTATCTGGAGAAGACGAACCGGAGAATTACCCTGGAGTACATTCTGCTCAAGGATATCAATGACCGCCAGGAGCATGCCCTGGAGCTGGCCGAGCTGATCGGGGACCGGCGGCAGATGGCCAACGTGAACCTGATCCCGTACAATCCGGTGGATGAGCACAGCCAATACCAGCGGAGCGAGCGCGAGTCCGTGCGGGCCTTCTTCGATACGCTCAAAAAGCAGGGCGTCAGCGTAAGCACCCGCCTGGAGCACGGCGTCGATATCGACGCCGCCTGCGGCCAGCTGCGCAGCAAGCAGATCCAAAAGGCCAAAGGCGGCGCTAGCCCGAGCGGCGTGGCTGCCGGGTAAGCCCCGCGCGGAGAGCCGGTGGCGGGCGGGTAAACCTACGCTGCGCGCAGAGAGCCGGTAGTGGGCCGCAGGAAGGCGGAAATGCTGATAGCTCCGTGCGGTGACGGGAATGGGGAGGAACAACGGCAGAAATGCCGATAAATCCACCCCCGCGACGGAGTGGGAGGGAGACAACGGCAGAAAGCCGATAAATCTGCCCCCGCGACGGAGTGGGAGGGAGGCAACGGCAGAAATACTGATAAATCCGCCGGACTTGTCCCTCTTGGCGGGATGGCTGAAATCAAGGGTAAAAATACCTTTGAATGGGCCGCCAAGGCGCGGATGGCTGAAATCAAAGGTAAAAATACCTTTGAATGAGCCAACAAGGTGCGGATGGCGGGAAACAAAGGTAAAAATACCTTTGATTGAGCCAACAAGGTGCGGATGGCGGGAAACAAAGGTAAAAATACCTTTGAATGGGCCGCCAAGGCGCGGAAGGCCGAAATCAAAGGTAAAAATACCTTTGATTGAGCCAGCAAGGCGCCGATCGCCAAAATCAAAGGTAAAAATACCTTTGAATGGGTCGCCAAGGCGCAGATGGCTGAAATCAAAGGTAAAAATACCTTTGAATGAGCCGACAGGGCGCGGATGGCTGAAATCAAAGGTAAAAATACCTTTGAATGGGCCAACTTGGCGCGGAAGGCCGAAATCAAAGGTAAAAATACCTTTGAATGGGCCAACTTGGCGCGGAAGGCTGAAATCAAGGGTAAAAATACCTTTGAATGGGCCGCCAAGGCGCGGAAGGCCGAAATCAAAGGTAAAAATACCTTTGATTGAGCCACCCTTCAATTACAAAGGAGCGGAGCCAGGCAAAGTCATCCACCTGGCTCCGCTTTTGTATTAGCCGGCAAGTAGTTCTCAGTGGGCGTCACTGCGGCTATTACGCATATGTACACTACGCAGCCTTTCTTCCTCCTGCCAGTAAGAATGCTGCTTTACATGGACTACTATTTCTGAAGCGGGGAGGATGAACAAGAAGCAGTCGCTTTTTGCGGCCGTTTTGTCATACATAGAGTGAAAACCAGCTTCTGTATATGGAAGTCATACTGGAGCTGTTTTGGATCAGTGACAGACAACTCCTTTCCGGGTATAAAAGAATAGGCAATGCCCGAAGCTTATGAGGATGCTGGCACAATGGATGCGGTTAGAGAATAGGGGCAGACTGATGGTGCTGCCTGAGCAGTTTATAGGCAAGCTTGAACAACTGGGCTATCTGCGGGATGAGATAGGGAAGCAGAGTCAGCAGAGGCTGCAGCAAAAGCTTGCAGAGCTGGCGTTAACCGTAGCTCCTGTGCTGTTGGGAGACCGACTGTGGGGGATTCATGCGGAGGAATTGAGCGGGCGGCCGAGTATTACCGTCAGCTTTTGAAGGCGTACGCTCCGGGGGAACTGGCAGTCATTTTCTTAGTGATTAATTCAGCCGCGCGTAATTGTGGAAGCTTCTGTCGTGGATTGTATGATACAATAACCAGATGATTGAAGAAAAGAGGAATGCGAAGTGTTGACATTTACAAGCTACACCGTAGAGAACGTAAGAGATCCATTCGGGATTTTAAGCGGCAAGCGATATGAGTTCGTCATTAACCTGGATGTGCCGGAGGATGATGAGCTGTATGAAGAAAATGGGGTATCCGCACGGGTGATCGTGAAGGTGGAGGATGAGGATACCAGCATTATCAACTACGATCTGCTTGAGACCACAACCGGCCGGATTTTGGATTTTGATATGGAAGAGGATGAAGAGGCAGCGTTGGTCCTGTTCTGTAAGGAGCATCTGCCGGCTTAAGCTGGCACACGGCCCCGGCGGTTCATCGGGGCCCGCAAATGGATAACGAACAAATAGACCGCATACCTTTGGGAGGGGGCGGTCTATTTGTGTTTATTGGACAGCGGCGCGGCGGAATGGATGTCTATTGACTAAGTTAGTAGCAGGCTCTGCCTACAAGCACCCGCCCACATAATAATGAATCTGCTTGTTCCACCATGGCCAGTCGTGATCCACATCGTGGCCCCAGTAATCAATCTGTGCCGGGATAGCTTTGCGCTGGAGCAGGTCCTGGAGCAAGCGGGTCTCATGGAGCATTTCGTCTTCATAGGCGCCCTGACCGGCGCAGAGAATAATCCGGCTGCTGCGGTAGGCGTTCAGGTAATAGTCATCGGTCAGGTTCGGCAGGTAATGCAGCGGCGAGTTCAGGTAGACCGTTTCGCTCATATAATCACCAAAGAAGTAATAGGTGGAATAGACACCGCTAAGCGCAATCAGGGTATCGAATACATGCGGATGGCGGAAAAAGAAGCTGGCACTGTAGTATGCACCCATGGAGCAGCCCGAAATGAGAATCTTCTGGCCGCTGCCGCCGTTGTTTTCTTTGCTTGACCGCAGAATGCCGGGAATCAGCTCCTGCATGATGTATTTGTCGTACTGCTCATGCCGCTGCACCTTATCCTCATGGTTCCAGTGTCCGGAGAAAAAGGTCTCCTCATCAAGGGTGTCGCAGGCCCAAATCTGCAGCTTGCCGGCATTGATGAACTCCGAAAGGGTCTGAATCATCCCGGAATCCTCGTACTGGTAGAAGCGCCCCAGTGAAGTTGGAAAGACCAGCATCGGTTTGCCGGCATGGCCGTACACTTTGTATTCCATGTCTCTGTGAAGGTGGCGGCTGTATTCTTTATGGTAGCTTATCCTCATCCGTCAACACATCCTATCCCTCTTCTTGTTGAATATAATTCACGATGTCCCTGACGTCCTCCAGACTGGCAGAACGGAATTGATAGGCGCTGTTCCCCATGGCCCGGCTGAACACTTCTTCAATCCCGGCATAATTGACGATCTTGTCCCCATACGTCCGGTAAATATCCTCGTGACTGTGGGAATAATGCTTATGCTGCTTGCGGCTGGCATAGCCGGTATAATATTTGCCTTCAAAGGGGCCGCCGGCTTCATTGTGCACAACCATGCGTGCCCACTCCCTGTATACATCCACATCATAGGAAAAGTTGATCGCATCGGTCATCCAAGCACCGGGTGGACGCATATTAACTTCAAGGGCAATAATCCGCCCATCCTTATTGGACTTGAACAATTCGATATGGAAGAAGCGCTCTTTGATATCAAAAGCCTTCAGAATGTTCTTTCCAGCCAGCTCCACCTCAGGACTGACATCCTTAAGACAGAAATAGTACAGGTGGTTGTCCGTATTGACAACGTCCATCACGCTGTTTTCGAACAGATGGCTGACCGCGAACACCACGTTGCCCTCAATATCGACCAGTCCGTCATAGGTCAGAATGACGCCGTCAATGAACTCCTCAATAATAAAGGCAACATCATCCGGTTTGGTGTCAAAAAACTGCTGCAGCTCAGCTTCACTATTGATCTTGTAGGTCATGCTGGCCCCGGAACCAAGGTCGGGCTTGACCACCAGCGGAAAACCGGCACTGCGGATGAAATCCTGGACGCTGTCCCGGGTAGTGCCGGTGGAGAACTGCACAGTGTCTACTCCGCTTTTACGGAAAAACTCTTTCATCTTGGATTTCTGCTTGAGGTTATAGACAAAATCCGTCTTGGTGCCGTAAATGTTGAAATCCGTACGGATCGCAGCGTCCTGCTCCAGCCAATATTCATTCAAGGATTCGAAGCGGTCAATTTTGCCGTATTGATGGGTAAAGTAGCCTACAGCCCGCAGGATCTCGTCGTAATTTTCCAAGCTGCTTACTTTGTAATACTCCGTTAATGCCGACTTCAGCTTGTCCTCCAGCTGATCATATTCGGCATCCCCGATCCCGAGCACTGTAGCACCCTGCTGATGCAGCTGACTGCAGAAGTCCGCGCTGTTCCTGGGAAAATGAGGAGAAAAGAAGATAAAGTTCATGCTGCCCAGCCCCTTTGGCAAAATTTAATATGTCCGCATTGTAATTCCGACTTATATTGTATGATTAATTCAATCTACCAGCTTCAGCCTCTTCCGTCAATCCTTTCGCCCCGGCGCTGCGCTGCGCCAGTTTACGGTTCAGTCTGGCCAGCAGCCCGCTGAAGGCGTGGCAGTCCTCCGGGGACCAATCCTCAAAGATCTCTTCATACCTCTCCAGACGGATGTTCCGTGCTTCTTCGAGCTTGCGTGTGCCAAGCAGGGTGATCTCAAAATAGCTGGATCTTCCGTCCATCGGATCAGGTACCCGGACGGCATAGCCTTTGGCTTCAAGCACACTGGTCTGTCTGCTGATCGTAGAGGTGTCGAGGCCGAACTCTTCGGCCAGTGCCTTCACCCCAACCTTCTCATGATGAGCCAAATGGTAGAGCAGCGTATATGTCGAGCGGTCCAGCCCGCCGTGCTTTTTGTCCAGAGAGGACCGGCGGATGAGTGTCATCAGCTCATTGTTAAGAGACTCCAGGTTTTTATCATCTTTTTTATCGTCCATGGCATAGTTTCCTTCCTTTACTGAGTACTCTTCTCCATTATTATAGTGAACATGCAGAGCAACAAGCAAAAATCACAGCCAGGAATGAAAGGGCATGAAACAAGTCATATTGACTTTCATAAATGTAGTTGTATAATACACATATAACAATTTAATTGTACTATACACCTAAATTACAGAGGAAGCGGATAAGATTTCCTTGTTTTTAACGGAGGAGAGAATGAATTGAATGATCAAACGGCTCGTAAATCATCGTTTTGGCTGATTATTTTAGCTATTTTTTTCGGGAATTTCATGGCGATCCTGAGTACGACGACCATTAACGTGGCGTTTCCGGTGTTTATGAAGGATTTTCATGCGGAGATCGGGACCGTCCAGTGGATGATTACCGGCTACCTGCTCGCTACAGGCGTGATCGCACCGGTGGTGGGCTATTTTGGTGATAAATGGAGCTATAAGTACCTCTATGTGTTCGCGTTATCCGGTTTTACACTGTTCTCAGGATTATGCATGATCGCCTGGAGCATTCATTCGCTGGTGATCTTCCGTATTGTGCAGGGGGTATTCGGCGGACTGATCATTCCCACCACAATGACCATGATTTATCAATTTATTCAAAAAGAAAAGCAGGCATTCGCAATGAGTCTCTGGAGCTTGTCCTCCATGCTGGCACCCGCACTTGGACCGACACTCGGGGGATGGCTGACCGGATATTTTGGCTGGAAATCGCTGTTCATGATTAATCTCCCGATTGGAATTATAGCGATTGCCGCCGCGCTGAAGTGCCTGCCGTTCCAGCGTAACGCCGGGGAGACCAAAAGCTTTGATCTGCCGGGTTTTGTGACGGTTATTCTCAGCAGTGCGTTCATTATCCTGGCCTTCAATAAAGGGAATAGCTGGGGCTGGGCCTCCTGGAAAACACTGACGTTGTTGATCATCGGAGCCATTGCGCTGATGTACTTCGTCCGCAGGGAGCTCTCCTTGAAGGAGCCGCTCCTGAATCTGAAGGTATTCCGGCAAAACCGGTTCACTTACAGTCTGATAATTAACTGCATTATCACCGTTGCCCTATATTCAGGGACGTTCCTGATTCCGGTCTTTCTGCAGGATATCCAGCAGTCCACTCCGCTCACAACAGCGCTGATTCTGCTGCCGGGCTCCATCGCCATGGCCGTCATGTCTCCGGTTGTCGGCAAGCTCTACAGCAAGGTGGGGCCATTCTGGCTCATCCTTAGCGGTATCCTGCTGCTGGTCGCCTCAACCTGGGAGCTTAGCCATATCACACTTGCAGCAACTTACGTTCAGCTCGCATGGCTGATGGCGGTCCGCAATATCGGGATTGCCTTGGCCTTTATGCCGGTTACGAATGCAGGAATGTCTTCCGTGCCGAAGCAGATCACCGGCCATGCTTCCTCCGTCACCAACTGGGTACGTCAGGCAACCGGAGCGCTGTCGATTGCTATCTTCAGCTCTCTGCTGGCTTCGAGAGCCTTAACGCATCAGAAGGAGCTTAGCGGCGGAGCTTCTGCGGCTGGGGCGCTGATTAAGGCGCAGGGCATGACAATGGGGGTTCAGGATGTGTTCCTGACCGCCACAGTCATCGGGATTCTGGCGGTTCCTTTGACCTTCCTGCTCAGAACCGGAACCGCCAAACCCCAAGCGGCTGTACGGAACGCAGCGGCTGTCAAGCGGGAGGCAAACAGTTAATGCGCTGCCGGTAAGCAGGATGACAAAAAGCCGGGCAGTCCTAATCCAGCAGCAGTCTCCGCTTCAGCCGGACTCTATGTCCATCAGCAAACCGCCCCTCCAGGTTCTTAACGGACCGGAAGGGGCGGTTTTTGGTATAGACGGTGATCAGCTTACTGCAGGTTGATCTGATAATCCTTTTTTAGATAAGAACGGATTCTCTGGAAATCTTCCACATTCAGATCGTCCAGCCGTTTGTTCCGCTCCCGCCCCAGAATGATGCCGATCGTCTGAGCTGCTAAGGCAGTGGTAGGCATGATTCTTGCGCTGCCATAGGCTTTGATGCTGGCGCCGACATTTTTACCGGTTACGAGCACATTGTCATAGGATTTCAGCTCAAAGGAACGCAGCGGCAGCCCGTAACGATCCGGCTTGCCAAAGCCGATTCCGGTAGGAATCGCCCGGGTTCCCTGCAAATCAATCGAGTACCCGCCAATGCTCACATTGTCCCAGAACATCCGGCTGGACATTAAGTCCGTGTACTCCAGAACGTATTTGGTCTCATAGCGGTTATAGTCACGGATATAGAGGTACTCGGGGAATCCGTTCAGTTCGGCTTTGGCGAACCCGGGGATATTCTTGCGCAAAAAGCTCAGAATGTAAGGGGCCTCAGCCTTTCCTTTCCGTACCGCAGACTCCACAGATTTAGGGTCCGCCGGGTTGACATCATATATCAGCAGGCCGTTGATGATTACCTGGCCGTTTTTTTGGTAGGAAGCGTTTAATCCGCGCAGCCGGAGCTGCTTATCCTTGGTGGAGTATCTATTGGTAATGTTGCTGAACCCTGTTGCAAAGTGCCAGTCCACATACGTGTTGGGGCCATATTTCTTACGGACATTGGTGAGCGGATAATCCTCCAGAATGCGCTGATGCAGCAGGTTCCAGTCCACATTCTTGAAATTAAGCATATAGGTTGCCGCCATATAATCGGGCACTGTACTGTTATAGATCGTTTCCATTCCGGGAATCCGGGCTTCCCTCAATCGCCCGCTCAGGGCATTGTAATCGGTGTTCTCCACCCAATACCGGGACCGAATCGTAACCTTGACGCCGTCTTTGCCGTGATAGGTGAGAGTATTCAGCGTCTTCCCGCTGCTTGTCGCCTTTGTGTCCACCCGGTCCAGAACAATCCCGCTCTTCAGCGGAATCCCTTGGATGACCTTGTCATAATACCTTTGGAAATCGGCGGCCTTGCGGATGGTTCCGGCTTTGTAGCCATTGAAGAGACTCTTGATCTCGCCCTGTACGAGGCTTCTCTTCTGGTTGTCATTCACATCATCGAGAAAGAACATCTGCCCTTGAATCAATTCGCCGCCCGGTTTGCTGCGGGGATCAAGCATCAGCACTTTCAGGCCGGCCTTGACGGCTTCCTTGGCGAGCAGTGCGCCTTGAATTTCGCTTCCGATGACAACGACATCATAGCCCGCGGGCGCAGTGGAGGTGGCTGCAGGCTTCGCCGCAGCGGTGGTAGGCAGGACTGCTGCCGATAGGAGAACCAGCGCAGCCAGACAGCTTTTAATACGGTGGAATTTCCGGGATTGCATGAACATGGACTTCTTGTACTCCTGACTGTTGTGGGATTGGGTACCTTACATTTACTTAAGCATTAAAAAGCACCTGTTAATATTCTATACGATTTTGGGTGATTTTACCTGTGCTGGATTTGTGGCAATTTGTCGCGGCGGCGCTTTCTCTTCGCATGTTAGCCGATTATGGGGTAGAATATATAATAAAGCGAGCGAAAGTAGGAGTTGTATACCATGTCGAATGAAGAAGTGTTTCTGACAAAAGAGGGACTAGCCAAGTTAGAGGAAGAGCTGAGGGATCTGAAGACCGTGAAGCGCAAGGAGCTTGCGGCCCGGCTTAAGCTGGCGATCAGCTACGGGGACCTCAAGGAGAACAGCGAGTACCATTCGGCGAAGGAAGATCAGTCGTTTATGGAGACACGCATCATGATCCTGGAGAAAATGCTGACCAAAGCACAGATTGTGGATGAGAGCAGTATGGACCTGAGCAAGGTCAGTGTCGGCTCTATTGTCACTCTAAATGATGTGGAGTACTCCGAGAAGATTGAATATAGAGTCGTCGGACCGGCTGAGGCTGATGTGCTGAACAACAAGATTTCGTATGAAAGTCCGCTGGGCAAAGAGCTGCTCGGCAAAAAAGTCGGCGACATCATCAGCGTAAACGCACCCATGGGTATTATCCAATATGAGCTGCTGGAGATCAAATTGCTGTAAAAAGCGGTCCCTGCAAAACCAAACCCTGCCTCCTGTATTGTTAAGGAGGCAGGGTTTTTTGAGGAAATTGCCTGGGTTAAGCTTCTCTCCGCAAACAGACAGGTCAAATGAGGGTGTGCCCGCCCTCTACATGAAGTACTGTGCCTGTGACGAAGCCGTTACGGATCAGATAGAGCACGCCTTCGGCAACGTCGGAGGCTGTGCCTACGCGCTGTACGGGCAGCTTAGCCGCTACGCCGCTGTAAAAAGCACTGCGGGCTTCTTCGGCCATTCCCGCGCGGGAGGGGGTGTCGATGATCCCCGGCGATACGGTGTTCACCCGCAGCGGGGCCAGTTCCAGAGCCAGGGTCTGGCCCAGATTGGCTACGGCTGCATTCACTGCGCCCAGTACAGACGATCCCGTCATGGTCTTGAAGGCTACAACCCCCGAGAACAAGGTGATGGAGCCGTGGGGGTTCAGGTGCGGCGCGGCGTATTTGGCCGCATAATACTGGCCCCAGAACTTATTGTCCATCAGCTGCCGCGCGGCACTGGAGGCTGTGGTGAGAAAGGGGCCGCCGCTGGTTTCGGCTGCGGTGATCACCAGATGGTCGAAGGCTCCCAGCTCTGCGAATAAGGACCGCACTTGATCCTCGGACGTAATATCCAGCGTATAGGTAGCCACGCTTGCATCAGGTCCCAATGCCGCTTTGGCCTGCCCCAGCTTCTGTGCCGAACGGCTGGCAAGAACCACTTCGGCTCCTTCCGCGGCGGCGAGTTTTGCGGTTGCCAGGCCGATGCCCGAGCTGCCGCCGATAATTACTATTTTCTGTCCTGTTAACATGTTGATTCCTCCTCAAAATGAACTGCCTTGTGAGGAGAGTATAGTCCTCATACTTCCTTTGGGGAAGTAGTTACATTCTGTACATACAGTTACCGGAAAGAAAGTTTTTTGCGGGGGCTGAGCTGGCAGGTATGAACTTTTTTTAACGTTACTACTCAGAGCGCAAGCCCGTATCTCTTGAGTTCAATAAAAATGCCCTCCAGCTGTTCCCCCTTCTTCGTCAGCGTGTATTCCACGCGCGGCGGCACCTCGGGATATACAGTGCGCATAAGAATTCCGTGGTTCTCAAGCTCACGCAGCCGCAAGGCGAGTGTCTTCGGACTGATGCCTGTAAGAGAGCGCAGCAGATCACTGAAGCGCATGGTGCCTTCGATCAGCAGATCACGGATAATCAGGAACGTCCATTTGGTTCCGATGACATCCAGCGTTTTGGCAATGGGACAGGCTTCGCCGGGGGTTCCTTTGGTCAGAATGACGGGCTCCGTAATATCCATTTCAGTCAACCTCCTGTGATCATCACAATTTGTGCTAATCATACCACAATACTATCCTTTGGGAAGTTATGTTGTTCATAGGCGTTTGCTATTAAGCATATTGCTTCCATATCTTAGACGGGTCCATCCGTGGGGCTTATAGTAAAAGTAACATTAGAATAGAGGAGTCCTCGCTATTGATTGACAAGGTATTGTCCACTCTGGTCGAGGTGATTGTGCCGTTGTCCATTCCGGTCATATCGGGGGCGCTGCTGGGACGGTACAAGAACCTGGATACCAAACCGCTGTTAACGCTGTATCTGTATTTCCTGAGTCCGGCGATTATTCTGGACACGCTCGAGACGGCGGAGATTTCCTTCAACGACGTGTACAAAACACTGGCCTTCTCCCTGCTGAACCTGCTGGTGCTGTGGGCGCTGGCGAAGCTGATCGGCAGAGTGCTGAAGCTGGCTCCGGCCGAGGCAGCAGGCCTGACCCTAGTCTCCACTTTCACCAACAGTGTCAATTACGGTCTGCCGCTGGTGCTGCTGGCTTTTGGACAGCTGGGGCTGGACAAAGCTTCGGTCTATGTCATTGCCCAGATGGTCATTGTCAACACCATCGGGGTGTATTTTGCGGCAAGGTCCCAGTTCTCTGCCGGCAGCGCTGTCCGCTCAGTGTTCGCATTGCCGGCGATCTACGCAGCGATTCTGGCGCTGCTTCTGCGGGCGCTCGGCCTGCATATGCCGCAGGAGATTGCTTCGGGCGTGTCAATGGTGGCTGGAGCGTATTCCCCGGTGGTGTTGGCCATACTGGGGGTGCAGATGGTCAGGGTGCAGACCGCACAGGCTGCACGCAATGTGCAGCTGGCCTTCTGGACGGGCATGTCGGTCCGCCTGCTGCTGGCACCATTGACCGCTGCGCTGCTGCTGTTCCTGCTGAACATTTCGGGTACGCTGTTCGCCGTCCTGCTTATTCTGGCTTCCATGCCGGTTGCGGTCAATTCAGTGGTGCTGGCTGAACGCTTCGGCAGCTCACCTGCGCTTGTGTCCCGGTGTATTCTGTGGACAACACTCGCGTCCTTCCTGGTGCTGCCGATCCTGATCTCTATTGTAGGCAGCGTGTGACCTGAATGCGTGCGGTTTGTGCTGGACCTTTGGATTTTTCTGTACAGGAGGGACCGGGAAGGAATGGGGCAAACGGAAGAGGAGAATCACGGGGCACGGGGGAGCTGCAGGCGAGGCAAATGAAGCGAAGCGGAAATCATCTACTTCAATGGCTTTGAAAGCTTGTTGAAAGGAGAGAATAGTGGGGAAAAGTATAAAGTAAATTCACAGGTAAGAGCGTAAACCGGCTCCATTAGTTATCCTCATTCCACCTGGCGCTTGCTCACCGGCTTCTTCACAAGCGCCAGGTGAAAAAAGGGAGCTTATTTTTCCCGGAATTCGAAAATTCTGAGATTTTAATGGAAAAAGTAAATTTGTTCGGGGTATATTCCCCGTCCAATAGCGAAATGACCTGAATTCGTTAACCTTTTTCCACTTAACCTGCGGAGAGCAGGGTGCCGGGGCAAATTAGTTAACCTTTTTCGACTTGGAGCTTCCGTAGGGTTCATGAGGAGTCGTTCTCCAGGTAACGCTAGACTGAAATTCAAGACGGCTGCACTGTCCCGTGGGGGGCGGCGCAGCCGTCTATTTCAGTTATAAAGATTCAAACACCGGATCAGTGCTTGCTTAGAAATCAAAATGGTCTGGATCGGGGCCGGTCCGCTTGTCCTGATTAAGCCCGTCAATCCGCTCCATTTCCCCGGTGCTCAGCTCGAAATCGAACACGGAGGCATTCTCGGTGATCCGGTGTTCCTTGGTGGATTTGGGGATGGTAACTATTCCATGCTGCAGATCCCAGCGCAGGATTACTTGAGCAACCGATTTGCCGTGTGCGGCGGCAATCTCCTGAAGCACAGGCTGGTCAAGCAGCTGTCCCTGCATGAGGGGCGACCAGGCTTCAATCTGGATACCCTGCGCTTCGCAGAAGCGGCGCAGCTCCCGCTGGGACAAGTAAGGATGCAGTTCCACCTGATTGACCATCGGTGTGATCTCCGCATCCCGCATCACATCCTCCAGATGATGAATCTGGAAGTTGCTGACTCCGATGGCTTTGACCCGTCCGGACTTATACAAGGTTTCGAGCGCTCTCCAGGCTTCCTTGTATTTGCCCTGTACCGGCCAATGAATCAGGTATAAATCCAGATAGTCCAGCCCCAGCTTCTCCAGACTGGCATCATAGGCGGCAAGGGTCGCCTCATATCCGAGATCGGCGTTCCACACCTTGGAGGTGATGAACAGATCTTCGCGGTCCAGCTTGTTCTCGGCCAGAGCTTCAGCCACAGCCTGGCCCACACCGCGCTCATTCTGATAGATGGCAGCGGTATCCACACTGCGGTAGCCGTGGGCAATAGCGGATTTTACCGCTTGTATCAATTCTGCGCCTTCCTCCACTTGAAAAACCCCCAGCCCGAACCAGGGCATATTCACACCGCTATGCAAGCGGGTCGTATCCTGTAAATGCAATGCCATAATGAAAAAACCTCCTGAATGGGTATAGTATGAAAATGCATGAATCTGAGATGAGCGGAAATAAATCCTCTAAAGCGAATCCTTATCCGCAACTTTGTTAAGGCTCAGGCTGCCTGGCTCGGGAGCTTGCGCCCGTCCCTATTTTGGAGCGCCCGGCTCCAGACGGTAAGAATCACTGCCCCCAGTACCATGATGGCTCCGATCCATGGAGTATGGATCAGTCCCAGATGATCGGTCACCAGGCCTCCAAGATAGGCACCGATGGCGATGCCCGCATTAAAGGCAGCTATATTCACCGCTGAAGCGACATCTCTCGCACTGGGTGCGAACCGGTCAGCCAGCATCACTACGTAGACCTGCAGGCCGGGTACATTCATGAAGGCGAGCAGACCCATGAAGAAAATGGTGATCAGAGCAGCGGCTTTAAAGGGAGCCGTAAAGGTAAGCACCAGCAGGACCACTGCCTGGAAGGCAAACATGTAGAACAAAGCGTTCAGCGGCTTGCGGTTGGCCGCTTTCCCTCCAATGACGTTGCCGATGGCAATGGCTATTCCGTAGACCAGGAGAATCACAGCAACCGTCTGTTCCTGAAAACCGCTGATCTCATGCAGCAGAGGGGAGAGGTACGTGAACACAACAAAGGTCCCCCCGTAGCCCAGAGCGGTAATGGCAAAAGCGAGCAGCAGACGTCCGTTCGTCACCAGCTTGACCTGATCGCGCAGCGGGGTCCGTGTACCTTTGCGCAGGGCAGAAGGGATCAGGAGCAGGTTCGCGATCAGTGCGATAAGACCGACAGCGGCGATGGCGATAAAAGCAGCCCGCCAGCCAAGCTGCTGCCCGAGAAATGTGCCAAGGGGCACCCCGGTCACAGTAGCTACCGTAAGACCGGTGAACATAATAGAGATGGCGCTTGCCCGCCGGTCCTCAGTTACCAGGTCCGCGGCGATGGTAGAAGCGATGGACATGAACAGGCCATGAGCGAGCGCGGAAATGATGCGGGCCACGAGCAGCATGGAAATCCCGCCCGCAGCGGCCGCCAGGCTGTTACCGGCGATGAAGAGCAGCATTAACGCCAGCAGCAGGGTTTTGCGCGAGACGGCCGTGGTCAGCGAGGTCAGCACCGGTGCGCCGAAGGTGACGCCAAGCGCATACAGCGTTACGGTTAATCCTGCTGTCGTCAGGGATATATGCAGGTCATCAGAGATCAGGGGCAGCAGCCCGACACTGATAAACTCGGTTGTTCCAATCGCGAAGGCGCTAATGGCTAGAGCCAGCAGCGCAAGAGTACTTCTTTTTCGATCCAAAGACATGATTTCTCACTCCTACACTATAGTAATCACCGGCCGGTAAGTGCTATTATGAATTATTGCAGCGGCGAAGGATAGTACGCACTTTTTGGTGCTATAGGTTCTAAAAAGTAACTATAACCAATCAGGAGGGCTGATCGTGGCCAAAAAATATAATATATCGGTTGAAGCTACACTTGAAGTCATCGGAGGGAAGTGGAAGTGTGTGATCCTTTGCCATCTGACGCATGGTAAAATGCGGACAAGCGATTTAAAACGCCATATGCCGAACATCACCCAGAAAATGCTGACCCAGCAGCTGAGAGAGCTGGAGCAGGACGGAATTGTCAACCGGATCAGCTACAATCAGGTGCCGCCGAAGGTGGAATATGAGCTGAGCGATTACGGGCGGACGCTGCAGTCGATTCTCGATTCCTTATGTGCCTGGGGAGAGCAGCATATCATCAAGGAGTATGGGGATAAATTCGCCGTACTGGAGGACAATGTGTTGAACCATTAGGGCTGCAACCTTTTAGCAATTTATTCGTCTGGAAGAAAGAAGAGGCCGATCCCTTACTTATAAATCCTGCTGAGAGGTGACCCCAATGAAGACGAATGGATTGAAGAAAATGGCATCAACTGCCGCAGCAGTACTGCTGGCTTTGGCTTTTGCCGGACAGGGCGTTGCCGCAGCCGCAGCGTTTCAGGATCTTTCCGGCACGCCGGCCAGGGATAAAATCGCCCAATTGCAGCAGCGTGGTGTTATTCATGGAGTCAGCGATACTCAATTTATGCCAAATGCGGCGGTTACAGCGGCCCAAGGTATTCAGATGTTCGTTAATGCCTTTGGGCTGAATATTGATCTGCTCCGTTTCGTCAAGGCACCGCAGGCTACCGACTATTTTGCCAATGCCAATAACGATGCCTGGTATGCAAATGCCCTGATTATTGCAGCTAACAATGACATTGGTCTATCCCCTGATCTTGATCCTGCGAAGAATTGGACCCGTGAGGAGTTCACCCATCAGCTCATGCTGACAATCGAAAAGCACAGCAATCTTCCGATGATCAAAATCATGCCGGTGGACATTGCAGACAGTGCTGACTTCACCAACGGCTACGACGGCTCCATTCAGCGGGCGCTGGCGCTCCATATCGCCAGTCTGGACAGTGCGGGCAAATACCATCCGGCTGCCGGTATCACCCGCGCCGAAGCGGCGGAAATGATCTATAACGCGCTGGAGTACATCGCTGCACATCCGGCTCCTGCCGGCGGCCTGCAAGAGTAAGCCTGCTCCAGCATTTCAAGGCGGCCGCATCGCGGCACAGCAAAAACCGCAAGCCCTATCCAAGGGAGCTTGCGGTTTTTGCTAAGTTCTCCTGCTCCGCTTCCCTGCGGTACTCCAGCTCACGTTCTCCAGTTCGGAGACGAGAGCCGTTAAGAAAAGAAGCGATGCGATGAAAGGAAAACACCGAAAAAACACCGAAAAATTGCTATTTTTACAGAAATTTTCGGTGTTGTCTATGAAATTCGCGCTTTTGTGTCCGGAAGGTTGCTAACGGGAATGCCTGCTGCCCCGCCGCCGCTTGGCAGCAGCCTTGTTCAACGCATGACCGCCCGTCCCGCCGCCGACTGCCTGCTGCTGTCTTGTTGCAGGACTGTCAATGGCTGCGTTGGTTCCCCCTGCGCTGTACGTTCCTCCCCCGCTGCCGACTTGAGTCGCTGAGGAGGTCCTGCTGCCCTTAGGGAGCTTAACGGTCTGGTTATTAATGACAACGACCACCTCTTTGCCGTGCAGGTAGGGAAGGGGCAGGTATGCCTTGCCGCCGCGCCGTCCTCTGCTTCCCAGGTTTGTTGCGTCACCTCCGGCACCGACACTCTGCTGCTGGCGGGTATAGGGTGATGCAATGGCTGCGTTGCTCCCGCTGGCGCTGCTTCTTCCGGCTCCGCTGGCAATCTGTGTCGTATTCGCCGCATTGGTATATTGGTTGTTGATGACGAACACCAGCCGGTCTACTCCTGCCAGCGGGGTGCGGGTAATGATCTTCCGTGCTCCTTTTTGAATAATGACGATGATCCGGTCCTGCCGTTTCTGTATGGGTCTAGCCATCCGTCTCATTCCTCCCGTAGTATAGGTTCCCTTACCATTAATGCGGTCAGCCGGGAAGCGTGAGCAATCCGGGCGCCGCAGGAGGATAAACCAGCAGCAGCCCAGCAGCCCTGATTTTTGAACAAAAATGAAACTCCAATGAAAAGCCGGGAAAACTCCTGAAAGTATTTAAAATTTTGCTTGTATGGATCGTATCGAGCGTGTAAGATATACGAAGGTTTTTAATAAAAGACTATTCTATAACTCATATAATCTTGGGAATAAGGCCCATAAGTTTCTACCGGATAACCATTGTAATTATCCGACTATGAGTGAAATAGCGCATCTAGGGTTCCGCTTTTTTATGCTATGGCATAAGAGAGGCTGGTCCAAGCGATGCGGACACAGGTATGTGTTACACCACTAAGGGACAAAAACCCAGAAGGACAGATTCACTTGAGAGAAGCGCTCAAGGGGATCTGTCTTTTTTTGTGTTTAGGAAATTATGATTTCACTTCTTGACGCAGGTGAGCAATGCTAAGTGGAAAATGGGAACTTATTCCTCCTAAAAATCAACAATTGAGAGATTTAAGTGGAAAAAGGGAACTTAATGGGGTCATATTCCTTCGTCAGGAGCGAAATGAGCTCAATTAGTTAACCTTTTTCCACTTAGAGTCGGCGAAGGATTGATAAAGGGTTATCCAAGCATAGCTAAACTAAAAATTGATTCAGTCAAGGATGGCGTAGCCGTTCAGTTCTTGAAAAGGGAGGGCATTTGCAGCATGAAAGTTCTAGAGGAACGCATAAGGGAAGAGGGTCTCATTCTGTCGGATACGGTGCTTAAGGTGGACTCTTTTTTGAATCATCAGGTGGACACGCAGCTTGCGCTGCAGATTGGAGAAGAGTTCGGGCGCATCTTCGGGCATCTGCCGGTTACCAAGGTCCTGACCGTTGAGGCCAGCGGCATCCAGTTCGCCATGGCCACCGGAATTGCGCTGGGAGTGCCGTTCATTTATGCCAAGAAAAAGAAAGCTGTTACCCAATCCGAAGGCGTCTATTCGGCACCGGTGCATTCTTTTACCCGTCAGGAGGATTACCGGATCAGCATCTCGCAGAAGTACCTGGGTCCGGGGGATAAAGTGCTGATTATCGATGACTTTCTGGCTACGGGGGCAGCGCTGGTGGGACTGGCGGATATTGTGAATGAATCGGGAGCGGAGCTGCTGGGCGTGGGCTGTGTGATCGAGAAAAGCTTTCAGGCAGGCCGGAGCCTGCTTGAAGACAGAGGCATTGCTGTCCATGCACTGGCCAGAATCGCGTCGATGTCGCCGGGGGAAGTCCATTTTATCGGAAATCCAGAAACAGCAGAAATGATCAAGGAGAGTGTGGAATGTTAAGCAAACAGAAAATATTAGCCCTCGGGCTGCAGCATGTGCTGGCGATGTATGCCGGAGCGGTCATTGTGCCGCTTGTTGTCGGAGGGGCGCTGAATCTAAGCGGAACGCAAATGGCCTACCTGATCGCGGCGGATCTGTTCACCTGCGGTCTGGCTACTCTGCTGCAGATTATCAGCAGCAAACATTTCGGCAGCGGGCTTCCGGTTGTGCTGGGCTGTACGTTCACTGCAGTCAGCCCGATCATCGCTATCGCTTCGGGCTCTAATCTGGCAACCGCCTACGGAGCGATCATTATTTCCGGCCTGTTCGTCGTTCTGGCAGCCCCGGTTTACGGGAAGCTGCTGAAGTTCTTCCCTACAGTAGTTACCGGCTCTGTAGTCACGATCATTGGCTTGTCATTGATTCCGGTAGCCATGAACAATGTGGCGGGAGGCCAGGGCAGCGCCGATTTTGGAGCGCCCCGCAATCTGCTGCTGGGCCTTATCACGCTGCTTGTGATTCTGGCCGTGAACCGGTTCACGACAGGCTTTATGCGCTCGGTATCGGTCCTGGTCGGGCTCGTAGCCGGTACCGTGATCGGTTATGCAATGGGTATCGTTCATTTCTCTACCGTGGGCAGCGCCTCGTGGGTCAGCATTGCCCGGCCCTTCTATTTCGGGTGGCCTGAATTCAGCATTACCGCCATCTTCACGATGATTATCGTCAACATCGTCTCTATGGTGGAATCAACGGGTGTGTATTTTGCCGTAGGCAAGGCTACGGACCAGCAGGTGGAGCAGAAGCAAGTCGTGAATGGCTTGCGCTCCGAAGGGCTTGCAATCATGCTGGGCGGTCTGTTCAACGCCTTCCCGTATACGGCGTTTTCCCAGAATGTCGGCCTGCTGTCGCTGACCCGCGTCAAGACGCGCAATGTTATTTTTGCGGCAGGCGGAATTATGGTTGTGCTCGGGCTGCTGCCCAAGCTGGCGGCGCTGACGACCGTGGTACCGAATGCCGTGCTTGGCGGTGCGATGATTGTCATGTTCGGCTCCGTGGCGGCATCCGGGATGTCGATCCTTTCTGAGGTTGACCTGCGCAAGGACGGCAATCTGCTGATTGCGGCTTGCAGTATCGCTGTGGGACTGGGGTCAGCAGTGCTGCCCTCCATGTTCGACCAGCTGCCTGAATTCGCCAGAATGCTGCTCCAGAATGGAATTGTCTCCGGCTCGCTGACCGCCATTATTCTGAATATCTTCCTCTCCAGAGCACAGGACAACGTTGCCCCTGCTGCCGCAGCACCCGAAGTCCAAGTTAAGTAAAATATTGCAAGTCCTGAACGCTAAAAAGTTATTCTGCCGATTCCGAAATATAATTGGAATCGGCTTTTTTTGCTTTATCTATTAAAGTGTTCCACGGTATAATTTGCTAATCGCGGATGAGAGGGGAGAGAGGATGAAGAAATATTGGCAGAGTATTGCAGGCAGTCTCCTGCTGGTTCTCATTCTTCCGCTGTTCTCGACCGTTCAACTGATAACGGATGCACAGCACAAGCCGGTTTTGCGGCAGGGACTCATGGATTTACGCGGTTGGGACTTTGGAGCGGATGGTCTGGTCAGGCTTAACGGGGAGTGGGAGTTCTACCGCAATAGGCTGCTTGAGCCCGGGGATTTCCAGCCGGGGCATGCGTCTCCGCCTGCTATCTCCACAATGATCAATGTCCCGGATAAGTGGAATGATTATATTTCCGCAAGAGGTAAAAGTACGGCTAAAGGCTATGCCACATACCGGATGCAGGCCTTGATCACGCCGGGTGAAACCGTCGTTTACGGCCTGCGAACGAGTAATATCCGCACGGCAAGCAAAGTGTATATGAACGGCCAGGAAATCGGCAGCAGCGGTATTCCGTCCAGTTCTGTCTCCGCCGGCAAACAGAACAACATCCCTTATACGGGCTTTGCGTCTGTCACCGGGGACAGGCTGGAGATCATTGTGCAAGTGTCCAATTACAGCTACTCTTCGGGCGGGATTGTCCAGCCGGTCATCCTTGGAGACCAGACCGCCATTCTGAAGCACCGGGAATTTGCGCTGATTGCGGATGGGGCGGCGATGTGCGGTTTTTTCATTCTATCCATATTTCTGCTGATGTTCTCCAGAGTCAGGGAAGGCCGGGGGATTACGCTGTATCTGGGTCTCTTCTGCATGTCGGCGTTCGTGTACATTCTGACCCACGGAGAAAAGCTGATTGCCTGCGGCCTGCCGGGCCTGCCTTATGAAATCGTACTAAAGCTGCAGTTAATCTCTTCCACGCTGGTCTACTATTATTTGCTCCGGTACGTGGCCAACTCCATTAATTATCCGATGCCCCAGGCTGTGATGAAGGCTTCGAAGTTCATTACTTCCCTGCTGCTGGTTATCGCGGTATGCGTACCTGCCTATTATTTCAGCTTCCTGGAGGCTCTGCTGCTCACCTGGGGTTCTGTCAGCCTCAGCTTTGTGCTTTATGTCATGGTCAAGGGCACCAAGCAGCAGCCCAAGAATACGTTTCTCATGATGGTCAGCATTGAGAGTCTGAGCGTGGTGATCCTGTATTATCTGATTAGCTTATCGAGTATACACCTCAGCTATAATGTAATTTCTTATGAAATCATCCTGTTCGGGTTCGTACAGGCCATAATGATGACCCGAAAATACAAGTCCTCATTTCTTGAGGTAGAGCAGCTGTCCCGCCGTTTGGTTACCCTGGATGGCCTGAAGGACGATTTCATGGCGGATACCTCATATGAACTGCGCAAGCCGCTGCAGGGCATTGTGAATATGGCCCAGACACTGGCTGATGGCGCTTCAGGAGCTTTAAATCCGCAGCAAAAGGAACAGCTGTCCATGATTGTTTCGACGGGAAAACGCCTGGGCTCGTTAATCAACGACATGTCGGATTTCGCCAAGCTGAACCACGGGGATTTGTTTCTGAAGCGGCAGGCGGTGGATTTGCGTATGGTTGCGTCCTCTGTCCTGGAGGTTACCAGCCACATATCCGCAAGGAGGGGCCTGGAGTTCAGGCTGGAGCTGCCGGAGCCGCTGCCGCTGCTGGAGACGGACGAGGAACGTCTGTCGCAGATTCTGTTCAATCTGTTGGCAAATGCCGTGAACCATACCCATAAAGGTGTGATAACACTCTCTGCCAAGGTTAAAGAAGAGTATGTGGCCGTCATCGTGGCGGATACCGGACAGGGGATTGCCCCTGAGCGTCTGGGAACGATCTTTGATGCCTATGATCCAAAGGCCGCGGATGCCAAAAAAACCTATCATGGGCTCGGTCTGGGCCTCGGCATTACCCAGAAGCTGGTGGAGCTGAACGGCGGAAGTATTGAAGTGCAGTCTACCCCCGGGGAAGGTTCGGAATTTACCTTTACACTGCCGATATTAAAGGAGAGAACGGCCTTTACGGATCAGGAGGTTCTGGAGCCTACGGGATGGGAGTCTGCAGCCGCTATGGAAATGGCAAGCGGGCTGCCCGATCTCCCTGGCGGAGAAGAAAGCTGCTTCATACTGATCGTCGATAATGATCCCGTCAACCGCCAGGTGCTGGCTAATGCGCTGCGTCTGGAGAATCATACAGTCATCACAGCGGAGAGCGGTCCCGAAGCGCTTCTGCAAATGCGGGACTTTCCTGAACTGGATCTGATTATTACCGATTGGGTCATGCCCGGTATGTCCGGCTTTGTATTATGCAAGGCGATCCGCGAACGGTTTATCCTGTCGGAGCTGCCCATTCTGGTGCTTACAGCCAGCAACCGGCCGGAAGATATCCAGGCGGCCTTTGAGGCGGGCGCCAATGATTACCTGAGTACACCGGTAGAGCTTCGTGAATTCAAGGCGCGTGTGCGTACGCTGCTGGATATGCGCAAATCCATCCGCACCTCGGTACAGACAGAAATCGCTTTTCTGCAGGCCCAGATCAAGCCGCATTTTCTGTACAATGCGCTGAATGCCATTATCTCGGTCTGTCCCGATGATCCTGATATGGCCACGGAGCTGCTCTTGGATCTAAGCCAGTATCTGCGCAGCAGCTTCGACTTCCAGAACCGCGGACAGACCGTGCCGATCGGGAAAGAGCTGAAGCTGGTAAGATCATACCTTGCCCTGGAAAAAGCACGCTTTGATGACCGCCTCAACATTGTTTTTGATCTGCCGCAGGATACGATGGCGCTGGTGCCGCCGCTCTCCATTCAACCGATTGTGGAGAATGCCGTGAACCACGGACTGATGCAGAAGGAATCCGGCGGTACCTTGACCCTGTCCATCAGAGAGCTTCCCCGGCATCTGGTTGTTGCCGTAACGGATGACGGCGTCGGCATGCCGCAGGAGCGGATCGCTGAGATTTTGTCGGAAGAGCGGACCGAAGGGGGCATCGGCCTCCGCAACATCCAGCGCCGGCTGCTCAAAATGTACGGGGCAGGTCTGTCTGTCATAAGCGTGCCGGACCAGGGAACGACGATTTCTTATACCATACCGAGAACGGGCACAACCCGAGAATAGGAAACAAGAGGTGAATCCGGCCCATGAAGGCAATATTGATCGATGATGAGAAACCTGCGCTTCAGCACCTTGAACGTCTGCTGGCCAAGGATGGACGGCTGGAGATCAGCGGAAAGTATACCTCGGCACGGCTGGGCCTGCAGCACCTGCAGCAGGAGCGGGCCGATATTGTCTTTCTCGATATCGGCATGCCGGAGATGAACGGGCTTGAGGCCGCGGAGCATATCGCGGTCCTGGACCGTAGTATCCGTGTCGTCTACATTACTGCCTATAGCGAGTATGCTATTGAGGCTTTTGAGCTGAACGCGATTGATTACCTGCTGAAGCCGGTAACCTCCCAGCGGTTAGGCAAAACGCTGGAGCGGCTGGAGAGCTATGAGAAGCAGTCCGTGAGGGAAACGGAGCCCGCTGCTGAAGCGCGGGCCCTCTCTATTCTCGGCTTCAAGCGGCTGGAATTTCTGGATACCGGGGAACCTGGAAGGAAGCTGCAGTGGCGGACCAGCAAAGCGCAGCAGGTTTTTGCCCTGCTGCTCCATAATCACGGGCAATGGATGCTCAAGGATACCATTGTTGATCTGGTCTGGCCGGACTTCGGGCCGGAGAAGGCGGTAACCAATCTGCATACGACAGTCTATCATATCCGCAAGCTGCTGAAGAACTGGGGCATGGACGTGCTTGTCGAGTTCTCGCAGGAACGTTACCGTCTAACCTATAAGAACGTGTCTTACGATGTGGAGGAATTCGTGCGGGGGTGGCGTGGAACTCCTGTGGAGACCGATCAGGAATGGGCCAGCCGGGAAAAGGTGCTGTCCTTGTACCGGGGGGACTATCTTGCCGAGAATCATTATGACTGGGCCGAGCCGAAGCGCAAGGAGCTGCAGACCGCCTATCTGCAGATGGCTCTTCGTTCTGCGGAATACGAATTGGGCTCAGCCCGGCCGCGTGAGGCATTGGCCCGCCTGATTTCCCTGCAGGAGATCGATCCGTATTCGGAGGATATTTGCCGGCTGGCCCTGCGGAGTTATGCCGACCTGGGTGATTTTATCGGATTCAGGAAACACTACGAGAAATACAAGGCCCTGCTGTATAGCGAGCTTGGCGTCCATCCCGGCAGCCTTATAGACAGCTGGGTCCAGAGAGTATTGTAGAATATATTGCCAATAATATTGCAAGAGCATAGAATTTAGTGGAGCCATGCCAGATAATATAGATAGGGATGGAGTAAGAATGAATGACAAAGTCGTAATGCCGCTATGGACCTTCTGCCTCTTTATCGTTGTGATGAACACCACTATGTTCAATGTCTCGCTGCCCACAATTATTCAAGATCTGCATATTTCCGCCGATCTGGGATCGTGGGTGATCTCCAGCTATTCTATCGGCTATGCCCTGTCTACGGTGATCTACAGCAGACTATCCGATCTGGTGCCCATCCGCAGGCTGCTGACGGTCGGCCTGACTACGCTGGGTCTGGCTTCGGTAACCGGGCTGTTTGCGCACAGCTTCAATGTTCTGCTTATTACGCGGATTCTCCAATCCGCAGGCGCCGGAGTGATGGCTGGCCTTGGACTGGTGCTCGCCAGCCGGTATGTGCCCGTGGCCAGACGCGGTGCCGCCATCGCCATGATTTCAGTCGGAAGCGCTATGGCTTTCGGTCTGGGACCGATCGCAGGCGGCCTTATCAGCCAATATTTTGGCTGGAACGGGTTGTTTGGCATTACCTGCCTGGTGCTGCTTGTTCTGCCGGTGCTGCTGTACTTGCTGCCCAAGGAGCAGCACCAGGCGGCGGTCTTTGATCTGTACGGAGCAGCGCTGACGGTTATCAATGCCGGGAGCCTGCTTGTGGCTGTAACCAGCCAATCCTACATATGGCTTGCGGTGAGTGCCGTGTCTTTTGGGATTCATGCCGTACATCTCCGCAAAGCCCGGGATTCCTTCATTAATCCCAAGCTGCTCCAAATGCCCGGGTATCTGAAGCTGACCGCCATCGGCTTCAGTATTTTGGTGCTGAACCTGGGTAATTTATTTCTGATGCCGCTTGCACTGGCCAATCTATTCCATCAATCGGCGCTGATGATCGGGCTGTATATTGCCCCCGGTGCCATTGTATCGGCATTTCTGACCCGTTTTGTCGGCCGCTGGATTGACCGGTACGGAAATTTGCGCTTTCTGCTGATTGGCCACGGGGTGCTGGCCGCTGTCCTGGCTGTCTTTGCACTGGAGCTGCCGGCATCACCGCTCGTGCTCTTGTTCGGGTACCTGTGCTTCTCGCCGGCTTTTTCGGCAACCATGGCTTCCCTGAATAATGAGGCCTCCGGCATATTGCCGCGCACCTGGATCGGGTCAGGGATGGGGCTGCTGCAGCTGATCCAGTTCTTCGGCGGATCGGTCTCCGTTGCCGTCTGCGGATTGCTGCTGCATGCCCAGCGGACACTGGCGCCAGCGGGCGCTTACCGCAATGTCTATGGCCTTCTGCTTGCGGTAAGTCTGTGTTCCCTGAGCCTGGTGCTTTTATATCGGCGCTCCCGATGGATGGAGTTGAAACGAAATGGCGCTAAGAGCGTATCAGAAGCATAATAGTGATCAGGAAGGATGAGGAAAAAGTGGATACTGGAATGAATGTGATTCTGTTTGAAAAGATGCCGGAAGGCGAACTGCGTGTCATTGAGGAGCGCACCTGGAGCATGAACATGGTTGCGGCTCTGGAGCATGTCAATTATATTGTGGTTGGCAGCCGGGAGTATGAAGCCGTGGAAGGGCGGCTGAATGTGGATGCGGGAAAGCTTGAGCTCCTGCTCGTCCCTATGCGCACAGAAGAATAAGGTCAGAGAGGAGGGTCTCAAATTGGCACAAGATGAACAAGCAAAGGAACCAGCGAAAGAACCAGTGAAAGAATCGGCGGCATCCAGACTATTCACCCCGGACGGCAAACCAATCCGGGTATTGTCTACGTCGCTGGGCATTGCCCTGCTGGCCAATGCTTTATTTATTCCGGGGGGAGCCGGTGCAGCAGGCGGCAGCTCTGAGGAACCGACACTGGTGTCCTGGTCCACGGAGGAAGTCAAAGCTTATTTTGACAAGAATGTAGACTGGAATATCCCTTACCCGGAAGAAAATGCCGGAGAGGTGCTGCAGGAAGGACAAGGAGTAGTCACCTCAGGCGGAACAACGGTAATCAACAATTACGGCGGCTATAATTCCGGCTTCGGCTGGGACGATCTGCTGCTGTACCACATGTTGTTCAACAGCGGCTCATTTTATTCATCAAGAAGCTGGTACAATGACCGCCCAACTTATTATGGCGGCACACGGACTAAGTACAAGGCACCAAGCTATAACAGCGGCAGCTTTCAGAACAAACCTGTAGCCGGTTCAGTGGTTAAGCCCCGTACCTCCACCTCGTCCACCGGCTCGATCACCAGAAGGAACACTTCGAGCAAGGCAGGCGGAGTCGGCGGCAAATCCAGTGGTCTGGGCTCGTCCAAGAGCGGCAGCTCCAGCAGCAAATCAGGCTCTGTCTCGAGATCAGGCTCCGGCAAAAGCGGTTTTGGCGGATGAGCCCTGCAGACAGCGTCTTTGAATACCTTGACCAGTCGGGACTGGAACGGGCACCCCGTGTAGAACAGCTGCATAAGCTTGGATTTACCTGGGCTGATCTGGAAGATGAGGAATACTGGCTCGACGCGGTGGCCGTGATGCGCGGCGAGACTTATAAGGAGCTTGAGGAGGCTTCCGTTAAGCTCTGGAGCATCCTTGACAAGGCCGTCCGCTATGTGCACCGGCGGCATGATTTGTATGATTTGCTGGGCATTCCTCCGGTACTGTGGCAGATGCTGGACGACACTCCGCTGCCGGAGCCGGGGCTGATCAGCCGGTACGCCAGATTCGATTTCGCGGTAGCCGGCGACGGCACGATCAAGCTGCTGGAGCTGAATGCGGATACACCAACCGGCTATGTAGAAGCATCCATTGCTACGCCTTGGATTTGCGGGCAAGCCGGTATTTCAAGCCGGAACAATGGAATGAAGGAACAGCTGGCAGCTGCCTGGGGCATCGAACAGCCGGATACGGCAGCTTGTGTCGCTTACGGGACCCATCAGGAGGATTCCGGAACGATTGAGGCGCTGGTGGCGCACAGCGGTCTGGATATCCGCTGCGTCGACTGTCTGGATCTGTGGATCGACGAAGGAACGGTCAGGGATGCGGAGAACCGGATCATCAAGCGGATGTTCGCCCTCTATCCGAAGGAATGGATGGCGGTGGACGATGGCGGCGAGGCGCTTGCCTACGCCATTGAGAGCGGACAGCTTCAGCTGTTCAACGGCCCGCACAGCATCCTGCTGCAGTCCAAGGGGCTGATCGCCGCCGTATGGGGAATGTATGAGCTGGGGCTGCTCTTCAGCGAGGAGGAACGCCGGGCGATAGCCAGCTACATTCTCCCAACCTACAACAAGCCGGTATTCTCCGGCAGCTTTGTGTCCAAGTCCGTCTTCGGCCGTGAAGGCGGCTCGGTGCGGATCTTCGATGACAGCGGGGCGCTGGAGCTGGCCGATGAGGATGGCTTCGACAGCAGTGTGCTGTTCCCGACGGTATATCAGAAGCGGGCAGAGCTGGCCCGTATCCAAACCCCGGAAGGGGAGCTTCACCTGCTGACCGGCATGTTCGTGATCAACGGCGTGCCTTGCGGGCTTTTGGGCCGCGCAGGCGGGCCGATTACAGGCAACGCCAGCCATTTTATCGCGTTAGGAGTGAGAGGGCTTGAAGATGAACAAGGATAGTAACCGATGGAGCAGCAAGATTCGTGCTGGAGCAGTTCTTGGCATGCTGTTGATGGCAGTGCTGCTGCTTGGCGCATGTTCCGGCAACTCGGACAGTGTATTTCATACAGATACGGAGACGACCGACAGCGTATCGCGCGTGCCGTGGGACTACCGGGTGGTGGAAGGTACGGTGGGGGACCTTATCGGCAGCGATATGACGGTACTGCCGGACAATGAGCTGCTTCCGAACGACGGCAATTATGCCACCGGCGACAAGATATGGACCCTGCAGTTTATGGATGCCGAACTGGTAACCGATGCGGACCAGAAGAATGATATCCGCTTGTCTTCCTGGTCCACGATCAAATCGTATGCAAGCCAGAAGGCCGCTGCCGAAGATTTGACCCGTCTGAAGGTGTCCATTACGACGGATGTGGATCTTGTCGGGGTATACAAGACAGAGTACAAGAACAAAACAAGAAATTTTGCCGTGGTTGAGCTGCCTTCCGGCAACCGGATCAAGCAGCCGATCGATGATAAGCGGTATAAGGCGCTGGAGAAACAAAAGAAAGCCTCCGTGGTGCTGGAGGAAGTGCATGATTTCGCCGATTATGATTCGGCCTACGCAAAATTCCGGGGGTGGGCAAATTGACGATTGTTATTAATCTGGTAGTGAGTGTGTTGACGATTATTCTGCTGCAGGTGCTCGGGATGGTTGTATTTACCCTGATGACTCCGTTCAAGGACATGGATGAGTTGAAGAAGGGCAATGTGGCTGTAGCGCTGGCCCTTGGCGGCAAATTTCTGGCTACGGCGATTATCCTTGGTGTGGCGGCATATACAAATACCTCAATCTGGTTCATGATGCTCTGGTTCGCGGTGGGCTATGTCTGCCTGATTGCCGCCTACTGGATCTTCGAGCTGTTCACGCCGGGGTTCAAGATCTCGGATCATCTGAAGCAGGGGAATGTTGCTGTAGGCGTGATGCTCTGCCTGGTGTTCGTCGGCACGGCATTTGCCGTCAGCAGTCTGATCATTTAAGCCGATGCATTTTCTGCTTCGTTTGTCCGGCAAGCTGATGCGTCTGAAGAAGAAGTCCATTGGGCTGATTATCCTGGCTTTTGTTGTGATTAGCGCAACTATTGCCTTTTTATTGGAGCCGGGAACCTTCAGTAACTGGTTCAACGCTTTTTATTGGGTCATGACAACGATGTCCACCGTGGGCTACGGCGACTTTTTTGCCGCCACGGTGGCAGGTAAGCTGTTTACCATGTTCCTGTATGTTTTTGGCATAGGACTGCTCAGTTTGGTTATCGGGAAAGTTATTGATGCCATGGGGGAACTGCAAAGAAGGAGAGGAGCCGGGACGTTGAGCTTTCACGGGAAAGACCATGTGGTACTGATCAATTGGAACCGCAAAACGCAAGCTGCTGTTGACGAGATTCTCTGCTATACGCCGGACTGCCGGATTGTCATCATTGACGAGAGCGGCCAGCACCCGCTACAGCAGCTGGAGCATGTCCACTTCATCAGCGGCGACCCTTCCAGCGACGACATCCTGTTGAAGGCTGGAATTGAAGGAGCCAAGGCTGCCATCGTATTCGGGGATACACGGATCGACGAGGCTTCCCTGACGGATGGCAAAACCCTGCTGATTGCCTCCAGTATTGAGCGGATTGCCCCGGAGGTACATACCACTGTGGAGATTATGCAGGAAAAGAACATCCAAAACTTCCGCCATGTCCATGTCAATGAGTTCGTGCTGTCGCATGATGCCATTTCCAGACTGGCAGTCCGTTCCGCGCTGCAGGAAGGGAATTCCGAGGTCATCACCCAGCTGCTCAGCCGTGAGCATGGGGATGACATCTATGAAATTCCGCGGGATGCCGCCTGGCATACCTATGGCGATGCCTTTCAGGCACTGCTGCGCCGGGGGGCGACGCTGCTGTCAGACCGGGGAGATCTCGGCATCAACCGCAAGCTGGACCAGCCGATCCCGCAGGACGCCAGGCTCTATATCGTGTCGGATGAGGAGACTTACCGGCAGATTAAGGGCTAGCAGGCCGGCAGGCCTCATATCCTAATACATTAACCAGAGAGCTGCAGGGGATGGGTTGGCCCGGGCAGCTCTCTTTCTTGTTATCCAGGAAACGGCTTGCTCACCGGCTTCATTCGCCAAGACTAGTTGGAAAAAAGGGACTTATTTTACCTAAAATAAACAATTGTGAGGGTTAAGTGGAAAAAAGGGAATTTAATTGGGCTAGTTTACTCCGTTAGGGCCGAAATGAGCTGAATTAGTGTACCTTTTTCCACTTCATCTGCAGAGAATAGGGTCCTGGGGCAAATTAGTTAACCTTTTTCCAACTTACCCCCGTGGCATGATGAATTCGGCTGTTGTCCAGAATGAAGGCGATTTCATGAGTTTCAGGATTAACAAGAATGAGCAGAACGCAAAGAAGGCTCTACCGGCATACCTAATCGGTCTGTTCGGAATGTTATTGTCGGTAGTCATTGCCCTCGGCATACTAGGTCTGACGGACTTCGAGTTATATTCGTATTCCATCTTGTTCGTTTTTCCTTTGGGTGCGATTGCCTTGGGTATGATTTCAACGTCGGTCTACACTTGGCGGATCGTAACCGGAGGTTATGAGCCGTCCAGGCAAAATTATGCGGTATCATTAATAATGGCGCTCATCACATTTTTCAGGTATTCGGATCTTATGGTGGAGACAAAATCAAAATATTTGCCTTAAAAATCGGAGAATATGGTGGTATTTTGCTAAAGACTTGATTTGTAGCGATATCTTAGTACAATGGTTTTATGACTACTCAAAAAATAATAAATGATGAGCTCAGAGTCAAAATATTTAAGGCGTTAGCTGATGAAACAAGATTGGACATCATACGAGCTCTATACGCCAGCAAGAAGGAGATGAATTGTGGAGAAGTAGGACACATTCGCGATACTACGAAATCGAATACTTCGTATCACTTACGTACTTTAAAGGAGGCGAAATTGATCAAGGTACGAAAAGAAGCTCAAGCGAAGTATATGAGCATCGATTTGGAGACATTTCAAACTTACTTACCCGGATTTCTGGATACGTTGTAGAAAGAAATTCTTTTTTTTTCATTAGTTCAATAATCTTTGAACTATAGAACTAACTACAAAGGGTGAATAGAATGATCAAATTAACTGCTTTATTTTTCCTCATCATGTTTGTTATCGGTACGGATACGTTTTTGATTTCTCCGCTTATCCCTACTCTTCAGAGCTTGTTTCATATCCCGACCGAATTTTCCGGTTGGATGGTGGGGTCTTATGCTTTAGGTTATGCCATTTTTGCACTGATTGCTGGACCGCTTTCCGATGGATGGGATCGCAAAAAAGTAATGCTTTCCGGCATGGTATGCTTCTCGGTTTCAACCATGTTATGCGGCTTTGCCACAGGTTTTTGGTCGATGTTCTTCTTCCGTTTTTTAGCCGGAGTCAGCGCAGCATTTACGGCGCCTCAAGTCTGGGCCTCGATCCCTGCTCTGTTTCCAACGTCAAAAATCGCCAAAGTATCAGGAATCGTCATGGCAGGCTTGGCTGCTTCTCAAGCGTTCGGCATCCCTATTGGAAGTCTGCTTGCCTCAACCCATTGGTATTATCCTTTTTTTACAATCGGTGCATGTGCATTATTGGTAGCGGTATTCATCTTCTATGCTTTGCCCGAAATGAAACCGAATCAAGGCCAAAAAACCAAGACTCCGATTTTCAGTAGATACATCCCACTATTGAACAGCCGAATGGCGAGAAAGGCTTTCCTCGCTCATTTCTTATTTCAATGTGGATTCTTTGCTGCCTTTTCTTTCATTGGAAAATGGGTGACGGATCGCTTTCACCTTTCAATTGATCAAGCGGGGTACGTTATGTTTTTTCTTGGTCTCGGGAATATAGTCGGGAGCTTCGGCGGTGCCTATGTGATCAAAACGTTAAACCGTTTCAATACGCTGGTTATGGGCTTTCTTGTCTCTATCGCATGTTTTATTATTTTGCCTCATTTGCCATCGGTTGCGGCTTTCGAAAGTGTTTACTTTTTCATATTCGTTAACATGGGGATCGCTTTTCCCCTAATATTGGGAATGCTGAATTCATTAAATCCGACCATCCGCGGCACGATCTCCAGCTTAGCCAATTCAATCATGTACGCTGCGACAACGCTCGGTTCTTGGATCGCAGGCCTGATTTACGCGACTTTTAACGGTTTTTCCGCCGTAGGCATATTTGCGGCTATATGCTTTGCCGGTTCGTTGTTTTCTTTCATATTCAGCGGTATTTTGACCAGTCATGCGAAAACAAAGAAGGAGTTTGCATCATAAATGCATAGAAGAAATTCATATGGATATTCTAAATCTTTCAAAATTCAACATCCTAAGTATTAGTGAGAATGAATTTGATTTTCTAATACAAGTGGTGACGAACTCTCCACCTTTGGCTTGCCCTCATTGTGGATGTATAGCCAACCTCTACAAACACGATAGCAGGGAACAGATCTGCATGGACTTGCCTATTCACGGTAAGCGTGTAGGCCTTCTTATAAAGCGTCAGAGGTATCGCTGTAGAGACTGCAATCGAACCTTTTGGGAACACTTAGACCACACCATAGACGAAAAGCGAAACTGCACCAAACGATTATTGTCTTATATAGAGAAGCACATTATTAAGCCAAGATGCGTTTTAACCAACATTGAGGAACGTACTTTATTAGATGTTTTGCCCAATCGTAACAAGGCAACCGTTGTAGGCTACCTCTCAAGCCTTCCAAATAGAGGACAAATACGATACGTCACAATGGATATGTGGCAACCGTATAAGGACGCCGTGAGGGCTATATTGCCAAAAGCTCTTATCATCGTCGATAAGTTTCACGTTGTCTGTATGGCAAACCAAGCGTTAGAAACCATTCGTAAGCAGCTCCGAGAAGGATTATCGCAAAAGAACGCCGCGGGCTGATGCACGACCGTTTTATCCTCCTAAAACGCCATATAGAGCTTACAGAGATGGATAAAATTACGCTTGACCTTTGGACAAAGAATCATCCTTCTCTCGGCACTGCTTATGACTTAAAGGAATCATATTTCGATATTTGGGAATGTGATAGCAGACAGACGGCATTCCTTAAATACATCGAATGGAAAGCTAAAATACCAACTGAACTGCAATCCTCTTTTGAACCACTTACAAAGGCTATGAAGAACTGGGAAGAGGAAATATTCGCCTACTTCGACCATCGCATTACAAACGCTTATACGGAGTCTCTAAACAGCCTTATTAGAGTCATTAATCGTTTAGGTAGGGGATACTCTTTTGAAGCCCTACGAGCTAAAATACTCTTTGCAGAGGGACTTAAAAAGCAACGTAAGCCTAAGTACCAGAGGCGGCTTGATAGCTACGATCTACGGAAGGAAAACTTCCCGATGTTTAATACGACACCTATTGGAGTTGTTCGTGAGTCAGAAGAATTAATCTTGCTGGGAATCGATTTTTCCACCATAAAATCCGAATACCCCATTTTTCTTGATTCAATATGGTGAATATCGGACAACCCATGTAACTGAAGACAATACGATCAATCATCAGTTTAAAGGTGAACCTATCAGCAGCTACACAGATGAGAAGGGAAATGTCCTTACGTTTCCTAAGTATATTGCCTTTAAACTGAGGGCTAGCGAATTAAGCTTAATACACCGTGGCGGTGAGGTCGTTGAAATGGATTCATCCTCAGGTTCCAACTGGTTAAGTTAGAGTTTGAGCCTTGTCGGACTCCTGTTGGGCGAGGCTTTTTCAGCGACGAAAAAAAATCGTACTTCCAACTACGGAGTCGTTTGCTGTACAGGGGTTTCGTTATGTGAAAACGGTGTAACTCTTTCGCATTGAACTGGCATTCGCAGGCAATGCCCGAACATGTTTAAGGTATTTAATCATAATCGGCTAAGAGAACTGAAGCGGCTACACTGTCCAGTGAAAGGACGGCGTAGCCGTTTGCTCCAGAAAAAATTGCATCCTTTATTGATTTTGACACATAATGATCAATTGTATAGTTAATTCTGTGACTTATGTTACCGTTATATAATATAGATGACAGATAGTCCTCCTTAGGATGTGATGGATTGACAAGTAAACGCAGTGCAGCAACCCTACTTGTACTTTCTCTGCTGCTGGCTTCCTGCAGCGGCGGCAAAGAAGCAGCTACCGGCCCCACCGCTACAGCGGGTGAGACGGTAACTGCATCGCCATCTCCATCGGCCATTACCAGCCGAAGTACAGATAACCGGATAGAGCGGCAGGAGCTGAGCACATTTATTGCGAAACAGCTTACCGGTCCTTACGGTGTGTACACTAATCTGCTGGAGACAGACGAATCCGGGGAAGCGGCCAGCGGTCATGAGGTGCTGAGCGAGTCTGCCTCGCTCCTGATGAGCGCAGCTGTGCTTGCCGGCGATAAGGAGCAGTTTGCCGGCCAGTGGGCGTTGGCGCAGCAAACCTTTGACATGGAAGGCGGCTTCAGCTACCGCTACAGCCCCAAGCAGCAGAAGCAGTATCCTGTGAATGCTGCGGTGGATGACTTGCGGCTGATTGGCGCCCTGTATGAGGCGGGAGAGGTTTTTGATGAGCCGGCTTATACGGAGCAGGCAGATAAATACGCCGAGCGGTTCTATGATAATAATGTAAAAGAAGGATACATGCACGATTTTTATGACAAAAATTACAAAACTACGAACAACTTCGTAACTTTGTGTTATATTGATTTGGGCACATTGCGAAAACTATCGATATCCAGCGAATTACGCGGTATATTAATGCATAACATGGATGGAATTCTGGAGGGGGGCTACCTCTCGGATTCGTTCCCTTTCTATGAGACAAGATTCGATTATCATACAGGAGCTTACAGCTCTGAAAATATCAATACGGTGGAATCACTGCTGAGCATTTTACATTTGGCAGAGACGGGCCAGCAGAAGCCTGCGAGTATCCGCTATATCAAGGAACAGGTCGCGGCCGGAACCCTGTATGGGCAATACTCCCGTGAAGGGAAGCCGCTGAATGATATCCGTTCCACAGCGATCTACGCCCTGGCGGCCATGATCGGCGCTGAGGCCGGAGACGAGTCACTCTATCAAGCAGCTATTGCGAGAATGAACGAATTCCAGATCAGGGATGCGGACAGTCCGCTATTCGGGGGATTCGGCAATACGGATACCGGACAGGCGTATTCTTTTGACAATCTTATGGCTTTATTGGCCTACTCTTATTCACACTAAACCACAGTAACGAAGGTGAGTCCGCATGATTGAAGACAACATGGTAAAAACAACGCTGCGGCAGCATTTGATGCCCGCCGGACTGCGGGTTACGCCCGCTTTTGCAGCAGCCTTCGGTGTACTGTTGGTTACGGTGATTGCTTTGTTTACAGCTCCCTACATAGGAATGGCCGACAACGGCGACTTTTTCCGCAATATATACAGCAATGGCCTTTACTTCAGCCTGCCTGACTATGACAGCAAGTATTTTGGCTATTTCGTGAAGCATTTTGGAATCTATCAGTACTATAACGAGAATGGCGCGACCCTGGATTCCTCACAGTCCTTGTTCATCAAGCTGTCTATGGGCCTGAATAAGCTGTTCTTCAGCAGCACCGTGTTCGACATCCGTTTTCAGGCAGCCATTTACACGGTTCTTTATGTTGCCGCCATCTATCTTTTAATTGAGGCGGTCACCTGCAAAATGTCGCGCAAGCAAGGCATGATTATTGCCGTTATTGCCGTTTTGGTGTTCGGAGATACGGGTTATACCGCCTATTTCAACTCTTTTTACAGTGAAAGTGTCGTCATGATCATGATGATCTTCGTTTTTGCCTCCTGGCTGCTGCTCTACCGCAAAAGATACAACGACTATGCCCTTCTCGGCCTGTTCGTCCTCAGCAGCATCATTCTGACGACCTCGAAGCAGCAGAACGCCCCGGTGGGGATGATTATTGCTGTGCTCGGAATATCGCTCGTCTGGATCCGGCGGGACCGTCTGTTCCGCAGCCTGACGCTTGTCTCCATGGCGCTGCTGATGCTGTCCGGGATAGCTACCTACCTGAATATCTCCAAAGAATTCGTGAATATCAACCAATATCATGCCATGACCCGGGGTGTGCTGAAAGAATCCTCCAATCCGGAAACAACGCTAAAATCATTCGGAATCAATGAGCAGTACGCCATTCTGAAGGACAGTATTTATTACGAGCAGTACGGGACGGTGGATGTGAATTCGCCGATTCTGGAAAAGGATTTCTACAGCCGCTACGGCTTTGGCTCTATTCTCAAACACTATGCGGCGAATCCCGATCAGCTTGGTTCCATCCTGAATGTGGCGGCCCGCAGCGCTTTTTCAATCAAGCCTGCGGCGATGGGGAATTATGAAGAGTCGGAGGGCAAGGCTTTCCGGGCCCAGAGCCATTTTTTTACCGCCTACAGTCTGCTTAAGCAAAAGCTCGCGCCCAAAACCTTTGGTTTCATCCTGCTCTGGATGGCGCTGGTTATTGGCCTCTACATGCCTTCCTGCGTGAAGGCTGTCAGAACCCGGAATATGCGGGCCTTACAGCGGATGGTGCTGATTCTGGCCAGCATGGGGGTCGGCCTGTCGGGAATTTTCGTCTCGATTATCGGAGCGGGAGACGCTGACATTTCGAAGCATGAATTCCTGTTCACCTTGTGCTTCGATTTGGTCACCTTCATGCTGGCGGCTGACGTAATCGGCCGCAAGGTGTCCGCCGGCCGCAAGCCTGCTGCCAGCAAGGCAGGACAATATCCTGAGGTGCAGAAGGGTGTGAGCGCTTGAACCAACGGAGGATTGCCAGTCTGCTGCTGCCGCTGATCATTACTGTTCTTGTATTGCTGTCTGCCGCTCCGCCGGTACAGGCCCAGGCCGCGCAGGACGCCTCCGCTCCGCAGAGGATGCTGCTTCTGTACGACAGCCTGGGCAAAGGCACTGTCCGGGAAGGCAATGTAAGTGAGCTGCAGCGGCTGCTGTCAGCCATGGGCAGCGAGGTGACGCTTCTCAGCCTGGATCATTACGGGGCGGGGACCATGGATTCGTTTGCCCGGGTCATCACCGTAATGAATGCTGCGGATCTTGCTCCTGCCAACCGGAGTTATCTTGAGGATACGGAGCACTATACGGGGCAGGCACTGCATGTAGGTTATCATCCTCCCGCCAGGCTGTTGAAGGACATGCAGCTGACTACGGGAACTGCTGATGAAGACCTTGCCGATCTCGCGGTTGGTGAATTCACTGCTTCTGATCTTCAGGTAAGGGATATGCCTTATATTGCGGCTGTGAAGGCGGAACGCACCTATGGCAGCTTTATCCTGAAGAGCAGCGGCCGGAAGCTGCCCTTCGCGGCGTCGGCCGGAAGTTATACGTATGTCCCTTATCTGGAGCGGGACAATGCCAGTGTAGTGGGCATGGCCTATGTGCTTAGGGAATGGCTGGGGAACAAGACTGCGCCGCAGACCTTTCTTGTCCTGAGAGAGATCTATCCGTTCTCCGATCTTGACCTGCTGGAAGAAACCGCAGACCGTCTGTACAAGGCGGGCATTCCGTTTATCGCAAGCGTCCGCCCGGTGTTCAGCAATACCGGTTTTCCGGCGATGCAGCGCTACCTGGACGCCCTGAAGGTGGTTCAGTCGCGGAATGGCAGCATCCTGGTGAATGCACCGGAGGTGATGCCGTCCATTAACAGCAGTGATCATACGCTCGGGCAGAAGATGGGCGGATTTGTGAATCTGCTGGTGAAAAACGGCATTGCGCCGCTTGGCATCGGTGCGAACCTATACTGGGCGTATGACAGGGAGTATGCGGAGGCGGGAATGGGCTTTTTCGACTCTGCTGTGCTGTTCCCGGACAAGACTGTCCTGCACATGGATCCTTCAAATGTCTCCAAGGCTTTCGCTTCCTCTCTCTACAGTCTGACACCGGAGTTTCTGCAGGAACTGGAGCACGCTTCCCATGCCATGCCGCAGCTGCCGCTGAATGCAGCAGTAACCGCAGAGCTTCCGGAAGATGAGGCCGGCCTGGATGCACTGCTGCAGATGCTGGAGCGGCGGTGGATCTCTTTTGCCGATTACAAGCAGGGGCCGCACAAGACCGTTACGGATGAGAATACGGTAGTCTCGGGGGATGGAGTGGTCCTGGTGAACGGTGCTCCCCTGAATGTCGGTTATGCCCCGGAGGCTGTGAGCAGTGACTACCAATACAAAAAAGAGCAGGTACGCAGCTTCACGAAGCTGTTCAGTGTGCAGAGCAAATTTTTTATCATCGTGATTATTGTGACCCTGCTGTTGTTCGGAGGCCTGCTCTCTATCGGGTACAGGCTGTACCGGAAGAAATATTTCAAATAATGAAAAGTAGATCCAAATAATGCGAAATTGAAAAAGGAATATAAAGGTTGGAGAGACGGAAGTCCATACATTCCCTGTAGTGAAGACCATAACCAAAATATAAGATCTCAAATTCAGTTTATGTAGGAGAAAACATGACGATCTCAGATGTGCTGATGGTAATTGCGGTGATCTGCATCTGGTCCCTGCTGCTGGTCAATGTGGCTCTGATTATAGCGGGCTATCTGTATTATATTAAAACCGAAAATGAGGATGTCCCGGAGATTAAGGGCGAGTATCCTTTTGTCACGATTATGGTGCCTGCGCACAACGAGGGCGTTGTCATCAGCAAAACCGTCGAATCCCTGCTGGCGCTGGATTATCCGCATGACCGGTACGAGATTATTGTGATCAATGACAACTCCTCCGACAACAGCGCTGAGCTGCTGAGCCGTATTCAGAGCCGCCAGCCGGAGCGCAATCTAATCATTATCAACACGGATGCGGTCACGGGCGGGAAAGGGAAGTCCAATGCCCTGAATATCGGCTTCACCCGCAGCAGAGGAGAATTAATTGCAATCTATGATGCGGACAACACGCCTGAGCGGACCGCGCTGAGGTATCTGGTCGCCGAGATCAGCAGTGATGCCACGCTTGGTGCGGTGATCGGCAAATTCCGGACCCGCAACCGTGATGCGAGCCTGCTCACCCGGTTTATTAACATTGAGACGCTGTCGTTTCAATGGATGGCCCAGGCCGGGCGCTGGAAGCTGTTCAAGCTGTGCACGATACCCGGCACCAACTTCATTATGCGCAGGTCTATTGTGGAGAGCATCGGCGGCTGGGATGTCAAAGCAATCGCTGAGGATACGGAGATCAGCTTCCGCATTTACATGATGGGCTACCGGATCAAATTCCAGCCGAAATCCGTTACCTGGGAGCAGGAGCCGCAGACTGTGAAAGTTTGGTTCAAACAGCGAACGCGCTGGGCCAAGGGGAATATCTATGTCATTGTCAAAAACATTCCGCTGCTGTTCGACCGCTCGGCGGCCAAAATCCGCTTCGATATCCTGTACTATCTGTCCATCTACTTCCTGCTGCTGATTTCGCTGGTCACCTCGGACCTGCTGCTTGTGCTGCATGCGATGGGCTATGTACATACGACCATTGCCGGACTCAGCAGCTTCTTGTGGCTGCTTGCAATCATTCTATTTGTAGTGGGCATCTTCGTCACACTGACGACAGAGAAGGGCGAGATGAGCCTGTCCAATCTCTGGATCATTCTGCTGATGTATGTATCCTATTGCCAGCTGTGGATGGTCGTTGCCGCTTACGGGCTGTACAACTATCTCAAAGACGTCATCTTTAAACGGGAAGCCAAATGGTACAAGACGGAACGCTACTAAGGCACTTTGAGGCCAAGAAATCAGTGAAACAGGAGATACGGACTATGAACAAAAAACAGATCATGATGTGGGCGCTTTGCCTCTCCCTTTTGCTGATCCCGCTCCAGGCGGCTTCCGCAGCAGCGGCGGTCCCGGGCGACGGAAGGCTGACGTACGAGACAACGTTTACCGGCAGCGACAGTTCACTTACGGGAACAAGCTCGCAGCAGCAGTATTTCACGGTCATGGATTACTGGAATGTGCAGGACCTTAAGGTCAATCTGCATTTTCAGATTTCGCAAATCACCGAGGACCAGATTTCCAGTGTCACCCTCTCCCTGAACGGCAGTCCGTTCTACTCCTTCAGGCCTTCTTTGCAAAACAACGGGGAGCAGAGTGTGACCCTTCCGGCACCAAAAAGCTTTTTGAAGCAAGGAGTAAACACGCTGAGCATTCAGGGCTACCTGCGGACAGCCGGGGAGAATAACCAGGTCTGCTACGTAGACAACACACCGGATAATTGGCTGCATCTGTTCAACAGCTCCAGTGTTGCGGTAGCCTATATACCCAAAGCCCTGGACGGGGGAATCAGCGATTTCAGCGGGCGCTTCTCCGGTATGGATTATGTAAAAAGAGGCCAAAGCCTCCTGAGCGTACCGGACCATGCCACCGGTTCTGAACTGGAGGCGGCCACCTATGCTTTATCGGGCTTCGCCAAGGCCAATACCTTAGCTGACAAAACACTTCCGCTGCTGCCTTACAGTGAAAAAGCCGTCAGAGACAGGGGGCTTGTGGTGCTGCTGGCCCTGGCGGACCATGTACCGGGTAGGCTGAAGCAGCAGCTTGATGCTTCCGTAGACCTGGAAGAGCATGCGCTTATCCAATTGCTGGACAAGGATAGCCAGCCTACGCTGGTCGTCACTTCCAAAGATGAGAGCCTGCTGATCAAGGCCGGACGGCTGCTCGCCAACCGTCAGCTGGTCAGCCAGATCAGCAGCGACAAAAAGGTCATCGATGATGCCACCGATGTGTCATCACCGGCTTTGGCCATCAGCTCCAACGTGACCTTTACCGAAACCGGAGATAAGCTGACCGGTCCGAACCATCAGGAGCAGACCTACTTCGTTACGCTGCCTTCGAACCGCTCGATTGCCGATTCCGGTAAAATCAGCCTTGATTTCCGCTATGCGGAGAATCTGGACTTCGGCCGCTCGCTGGTGACGGTAAGCATTAACGATACACCGATCGGCAGCAAGCGGCTGACCAAGGAGCTGGCAAACGGCGATATACTGAATCTGGCGATTCCGCGGAGCCTGAATATCTCCGGCAACTTCTCGGTGACCGTGGCATTTGATCTGGAAATGAACAATCCCATCTGTACTCCGAATACGGGGGAAATGCCCTGGGCCTACATCAGCAAGGAAACTGCGATGCACTTGAATACCAAGGACCGCACGGATTTGCTGTTCAACAATTATCCGTATCCGTTCCTGCGGGATGAGATCTACAACCATGTAGCGGTCGTACTTCCGCAGAAAATGGACAACTACACGTACCAGAGCCTGGCGAATATTTTCAACTTGTTGGGTCAATATGCAGGCGGCAATACAGGGGATATCCATTACTACACTGATGCTGTCAGTGCAGAGAATCTGAAGAACAATAATATCATCGCCATCGGCTCCTATGCAGACAACAAGGTGATCCGTGACAACAATGACAAGCTATATTTCCGTTACAGCAAGGATGGGTCCACGATTCTCTCCAATGAGAAGATCAGCATCGATGAACAGTACGGGGCGGAGATCGGCACGCTCCAACTGCTGGAATCCCCGTATGGAGGCGGGCGGGGCTTCATGGCAGTGACTGGAGTCAGCACGGAGGAGATGTATCTGGTCTCCAAGCTGATCGCAAGCGATAAGGACAAATGGAAGGTATATGGCGACGGGGTGACCGCCGATAAGGACGGCAACGTCAGCGCGTACCGCTTCAAAAAAATTGCAGGAGCCGACAAAGACTCTGTAATCGAGCAAATCACGGAACGCAGCGATGTGCTGGGCTTCGTGGTGGCGGTTGTGCTTGCAGTCACGCTGGTGATCGTCTCACTGCTTCTGCTGCTCCGCAAACATATGAAGAAACGGGGGGATAAGCGTGAGACGTAGCCGCAGCAGCCTTTTTTCCGATCTCGCTTTTCTGGTGTTCCTGGTGCTGAACTTCATATGCATCGTCTTTATCGCAGGTTCGCCCGATCATTACATCCAGAACATTATTATTTTGAATATTGCTTTTCTGCTGGCGCTGGTTACCTATTTCACTACCGTGACCGCAGGGCTGGTGCTGAATCTGGCGTTTATCTTCGGTTACGGCTTCTTCGTCCTCTACCAGACGGTGTCGGAGGGCGGGACTATTGGCGTTAATACGTATTTCTGGCTGATTATGACCCCGCTGCTTACAGTAGTAATCTGGGTGTTTACATCCAGAACCCGGGAGCTTCAGGCCGAAAATGAGCTGCTGGAGAAAAAAACGGCGAACCTCGCCACTGTCGACGAGAACACCGATCTGCGGAACATCATTTCTTTTCAGAAGGATGCCAGTTTGTTTACGGGAATCTCCACACGCTACAGCATTCCGCTGACACTCCTGGTGGTCAAGGTAAAATACTGGAGTGAAATTCGCCGCTTGATTTCGGAGGAGCAGCTGTCTGAGGCGATCTACGATGTGTCCAAGCTCAGCCAATCCAGTATCCGCACCAATGATGCGCTGTATCTGCTGGATAAGGAGGATGCCACTTGGGGGCTGCTGCTGTTCACGGACCGCGAGGGGGCCAAGATTGTCATCGAGCGGATCAAGCTCAAGCTGCAGGAATTGAATGACACGGAATTCTCAGCGAAATACAAGGTGAACCTGGGGCTGAAAATCGGGGCTGTGCAATATGAGGCAGAGACGGTTGAGAACCCGTTCGATTTTATATTGCAGGCCAAGAAGCAGTTGGAATACGACGTGTAGCCTCCCAATGGAGGACAGCCGTATTTGCATAGATAGCGGTGGGCGCGCTTGCGTGCTCATCGCTGTTTGGCATGTATTGGCTGGGAGACAACTGTACCGAAACAACGGCAGAAATGCCGTTGTTGAAGGCCCAGTGGGCTAGTTGCTTGGAAACAACGGCAGAAATGCCGTTGTTGGGGACCCAGTGGGCCAGTTGCTTGGAAACAACGGCAGAAATACCGTTGTTGGGGGCCCCGGGGGCAAATTGCTCGGAAACAACGGCAGAAATGCCGTTGTTGAAGGCCCAGTGGGCCAGTTGCTTGGAAACAACGGCAGAAGTGCCGTTGTGTCCCGGGTAAGGGCGCGAGTCTGGACCCGGGGTCCGGGCTGTACTAAAATTAGTTTATCCGCTGCCGATTACTGGCAGCATGAAAAATAACATTACCGGAACTATCGGTACCGAAACCTGAGCCTCGGCTGCGTGGGCTTCATTCAGGCGAACGGCCCCCGGGGTACCGGAACGAGGAGGCGGAGAGAATGGATTTGGGTCTTACAGGGAAATCGGTATTTGTCGCAGCAGCCAGCAAGGGGCTGGGACTAGCCACCGCGCTGGAATTCGCACGCGAAGGCGCGAAGGTGACCATTGCCAGCCGGAACCTGGAGCAGCTTGAAGCGGCCCGGCGGGCCATCGCTGAGGCAACCGGACGCGAGGTGGCCGTGGTGCAGATGGATGTGAACCGTCCGGAGGAGATCGGGCGGGCGATTGAAGCCGCCGCCGAATACGGAGGCGGGCTGGATGTGCTGGTCACCAATGCCGGAGGCCCTCCGGGCGGCGGCTTTGAGGAGATGACCGACGCCGACTGGAACGGCGGCTATGAGCTTACGCTGATGGGCACGGTGCGCATGATCCGCGAGGCGCTGCCTTACTTGCGTGCAAGCGGCGGGGGCCGCATCGTGGGCGTCAGCTCGGTCTCGGTTAAGCAGCCGATTGGCGGCCTGATCCTCTCGAATGTTTTCCGGGCGGGGGTGAGCGCGCTGTTCAAGACGCTTGCGACTGAGCTTGCTCCGGAGGGCATCCTGATTAATTCGCTTGCACCCGGGCGCATCGGCACCGACCGGATTCTGCAGCTGGACGGCAAGCGGGCGGAGGCCCGCGGCATCTCCCGTGAGCAAGTCGAGCAGGAGGCGCTGGCCCAGATTCCGGCCGGACGAAGCGGAACGCCGGAGGAATTCGGCAAAGCAGCCGTGTTCCTGGGCTCGTTTGCGAATACCTACATTACCGGCCAGTCTCTGCTGATCGACGGCGGGATGGTGAAGTCACTGTAATGGTTATGTTCAGAACATTGGGCGAAATTCCGCTGCAGGACACACTCGCTGCTTGGAATGCAGGGTTCCAGGATTACTATGCGAATTTGCAGATGGACTGCAGGACGTTCCTGGGCAGGTTCCACCGGGAGGATCTGCTGCCGGAAGAATCCATCATGCTCTATGCGGACGGGCAGGCGGTGGGCTTCACCCTGAACGGCCTGCGTACGGTGAACGGCGAAACCATGGCCTGGAACGGAGGGACTGCCGTCCTTCCCGCCTACAGGGGCCAGGGAATGGGCGGACGTTTGCTTGAAGAGAACATCCGCAGATACAGGCTTGCCGGAGCGCAGACAGCAAGGCTGGAAGCCTTTGTGCAGAACGAGCCTGCGATTGCCCTATATGAAAAGTACGGCTACCGTGGGCAAGGAACGACGCTGTTCTACACATTGGACGGTGAGCTTGCCGTTCCAGCAGAGTCTGAACAAGCTTCCGGGGGCTATGAAGAAGCCGGCCTGCAGATTCGTGAATGTGCAGCTGCAGAAGCGGCCGCGCTGCCGTTCTACGACTATTCCGGTCCCTGGCAGACCCACTGGCCCAGCCTCAAGGACGGACGCTGTCTGATCGCCGAGCAAAACGGAGCCGCCCTGGGGTATGTCCAGTTCCGGCGGGTATATTCGGGGACGGGGCAACTCAGCGGGATTCAGCTGTATCCCGGCAAGCTGCGCGATGACCTCCCTGCCGGGGGGCGGATTATCCATCTGCTGCTTAGCCGTATCTTCAGCTATAGCGGAAGCGGGGTCAGCCTGAGCACGGTGCATACCCCGGCTTCCGACTCTGGAACACGCAGCTGGCTGGAAGCCGCCGGGTTCAGCGTGCGGAGTGAGCTTTTACACATGCAGCGGGTATTGGATTAATTTAGGTGATTGACTCAGCGCCCGCGATAGCGTATGATAGTATGGCGTGTAAATCTGTGGATTTAGTTATCTCCCAAGAGATCGCTTCATTTTGCCATAGAGATTGTATATGTACGGGAAGGAGGTTACTACAATGAAAGAAGGCATACACCCTAAATTCAACCAGGTGATTTTTCTGGATGCCAGCGTAGGTTTCAAATTCCTGAGCTCGTCCACCAAATCATCCAATGAAACTATGGAATGGGAAGACGGCAACACTTATCCAGTGATCCGTGTGGACTCCAGCTCCGCATCCCACCCGTTCTACACTGGTAAACAAAGAGATACCGAAACTGGCGGCCGTGTGGACAAGTTCAAACAACGGTTGGCGCAGAAGAAATAATAGTTTTACCGCACAGAGGATATTCCGCAGCCATGCAGATGGTATACGGGAAGTCCTCTTTTTTTTTGTACAGTCTGCTTATTTCGCGCGGATAACGGGTATTAATAAGTAGGTGGGAAGTGGAAGGTGTCAATTATAGCGATTGGAACGGCATGTAATGTGTATTCCGAAAGGTAGTTGATTTCACCCATGTACTATCTGAAAGGCAAAAACAAATCGAGATGGCGTCGATTGTTTACCGGAAAAGTACCCTAGCCTGTGGAACCTGGCATAACTAAATATTCACTTCTCACCTTTTGAAGACTCTGCGGGCTGCCTGCAGGGTCTTCGTTGTGTTGGAGCCAGGCCAAGTGCCGTTCACACAGTAAAACAGCCGCAACCCTCTATTTGCAAGATCGCGGCTGTTGTATAAATAAAAATCGGGGGCATTCCTTAAAGCTTATTCGCCTTTAGAACCACCTTCAGAGCTGTGCCTGATGGAGGCAGGCTGCGGGTCAGCATGGGGCTATAGAAGCTGATCACTTCGGCTCCCTGGGTCACATCGGCAGAGGACGCAGTCTCACCGTTCTCATTAATAATCACCGTGTCCTTTGTCAGGCGGAGGACAACCTCGTTTTGCGATTTCTCGCTCAGAGCACTGCCGCGGATGCGTATGCTTACCGTGTCATCCTCCGCTGTAGTGACTTGCTGGACCGTGCCTGCCGTGCCAAGCGGCTCGTCCCCTGTCTCCCCGTCCAGTACAGTGATCTGGTAGGCCGGCGTTTGCGGAGGCAGGCTGCGGGTGGAGATCAGGGAGTGCTGCGCTGCCACGGTCATGCCGATCTGAAGCTCGCTGAAGGCCAGCTCAGAGCCGTCTTGGCGGGTAAGCTTGGTATCCTTCCCCACGTTCAAAATCAATCCCTCGGTGCCGATGCCCCGGATACGTACCGATTGGTAGCTGTCCGCATCCGTAATGGCTGTGATGACACCGGTCTCACTGATATACTCTGCTGCCGGGTTGATCACGATCTTCTGTCCCTCCACGCTAATCGATTGACGCAGCACTTTGCTTACAAAAGAGGCGGGGACATACAGCTTGTTCTGCTTCGTTTGCGGAGCTGTTCCGAGCTGGATATACATCTTATTGACGGCATAGCGGTCCTTGCCGCTTTTTACACTGGTGAAAATGCTGCCTTTATGCAGGTCAACGGCCTTCGTCTGCGCATTCCAGGCCATGGTGAAGCCGAGTGCATCGGCAACGGCCCGCAGAGGAAGCAGCGGCTCTTTGCTGCCGGGAGACTGGAAGCCGGGCTCGGAAAGCGCAGAACCATTTACCGATATGGGGAATTTTGCAGACGCAGCAGAGGGTGTCTGTACAGTGCTGTGACTAGATGCCGATGCAGCGCTAGGGGCTGCCGAGACCCCTCCGGTTGCAAGAGCGAGTGAAAAGGTTAGCAGGATTGCACTTGTTTTCAGGGCAGCGTTCATAGGTATACTCCTTTGATTTAGTTCTCGGGTACCGGTTCTATTAACTTCTAAACGTCATGAACCGCGAAATTGTTGCATAAACCGCGGATCAGTTTACAATGAAAATATTGGCAATAGCTTCAGAAACGGTCAGGAGGGGAATTGATGTATCAAACTTACATTTTTGATCTGTATGGCACACTGATTGATATTGAGACGGATGAGGAGCGGCCGGAAATCTGGGAGCGGCTGTCGCTCCATTTCAGTTATCATGGGCTGAATATTTCCGGAGAGGATCTGCAGCGGCGTTTTCTGCTCGAACGGGACCGTCAGCTGGCAGCTGCCGCACAGCACTGTGAGTTCCCGGATTTTGTGATGGAGGAGGTGTTCCGCGCGGTGGCCCGCGATTTGGGCGGTAATCCGGGACAGGCCTGGCTGCATGAAACCGTAAGATGGCTGCGTACCTTGTCGATGATAAAGATTTCCCTGTATGACGGGGTAGACGAAATTCTGCGGCGCTTGAGATCACGCGGCAAAAAGGTATTCCTGCTCTCCAACGGCCAGAAAACCTTCATTGAAGCCGAACTCACCATGCTGGGCATCCTGCATTTATTCGACGGTGTGGCGATTTCATCAGAGGCGGGGATCAGCAAGCCGGACCCGCTGTTCTACCGCTACCTGACGGAGAAATATGGGGCGGATCTAAGCTCGGCAATCATGATCGGCAACGATCCGCGTACCGATATGGCCGGTGCGGCGGCGGTGGGGATAGACTCCTGTTATATCCGCACAGCCTCTTCTCCGGCTGATGTGCCGGTACAGAGCACCGTCCAGATCTGGGATGGAGATTTGCGCAAAATCCCCGGCTGGAATTTGTAGCTCTCCCAGTGAATTAACACTAGGGGGCTTGATGGCTCCAAGCCCCGTTAATCCTCCTTGGCGCGCAACATTTGCCCCACCGGCCTGGACCGCTTTATAATATGTCCATGGAATTACTATGCTGGAGAGAAGGGCTGGACCATGACCTTAATTATTATCGCTGTATCCCTTGTGGTGCTGGCAGCAGTGGCTTACATTGTAATGACCTTTTATCCCGCTTTTGGACGACGGGCTTCCAGGAAGGAAAAGCAAATCATAAGCCGCTCGCTGAACTACAAGGATGGCAAGTTTGTCTATCCGGCTGCAACCGTGATGATGGAAAACAGCGCGGGAAGCAGCTTTTCCATTCTCAAGGATTTCATCAAAGGCAATCCCAACTCACGGCCTCCGCAGCCCCTGATTCCTGAGAAGCTGCTGCCCGGTTCGATTCAGGCGAGCGGGGATACCCGCGTGACCTGGTTCGGGCATTCCGCTGTTCTGCTGGAGATAGACGGAGTGACGTTGTTCCTCGACCCTATGCTGGGCCGCTCCCCTTCCCCGTTTCCGTTCGTTGGCGGCCGGCGTTACAGCAAGCAGCTGCCGGTTGAGATTTCGGAGCTTCCCCGCATAGATGCTGTGCTGCTCTCCCATGACCATTATGATCACCTCGATTATGGCTCGATCAAGCAGTTAAAGGACAAGGTAGGCATGTTCATTGTACCGCTGGGCGTCGGCGCCCATCTGCAGCGCTGGGGAGTGAGCCGGGAGAAGATCCGTGAACAGGACTGGTGGGATGAAATCGGGTATGCAGGGCTTACTCTGACCAGTGCTCCGGCACGGCACTTCTCAGGACGCAGCCTTCTGGACCGCAACTCCACGCTCTGGTGCTCCTGGATTATCCGGGGGGCAGAGACGAAGATCTTTTTCAGCGGCGACAGCGGCTATGGCCCCCATTTTGCCGAAATTGGCGAGAAATATGGCCCTTTCGATCTGACCCTAATGGAATGCGGCCAATACGATCCCCGCTGGGCGGATATCCATATGCTCCCGGAGCAGACGGTTCAAGCGCATCTGGATGTTCGCGGGGCACTGATGATTCCCATTCATTGGGCGGCGTTTACCCTGTCGATGCATGACTGGACCGATCCGGTGGAGCGTGTTTTCGCAGCGGCTAAGGCGCACGGTGTCCGGCTGGCTACACCGCGCATCGGCGAGCCGGTCTATGCCGGTTCGGCAGAGGTTCCTTCACTTGCGTGGTGGAAGTGAGCGGCGCGGCTAAGCCGGGAGTTATGGTACAATAACATCCATGCCGCTCTTTCGCGGCTTCCATAACAATGCCGTAAGAATCGGAGATCGTTATTTCAGGTTAGCAGCATAAATGCCGAGGAGCTGAAGAAATAGTATGAGTGATCAAGTAAATGAGCAGGAACTGGTCGATGTATTGGCCGCGCAGACCAAGGTGGACCCGAAGCTGATCCGGCTGGTGCTGAAGCATGAGCAGACCTTTATTAATAAGGCCAAGGCAAATGCCAAAGGCGAGGTGGACATCGACAATGATGATCTGGTGGACTACGTCACCGCCCAGCGTGATGTGAAGCTGGATGAACTGACCGTGGAGAGTATTCTCGATGCGGAGATGGATTACTTAATGGATAAAGGGCTGGCCGGATATATCGACTAACCCTTGCGGCTGCCCGGTTTAGAGCCTTAGTGAAGGTTCGCGGACCGGGCAGAATATTTTTATTTTTAGTTATTTCTTTGCTTTCGAAGAATTGGTGTGCTATAATGAATTTAAACATAAAGTTAAACCTTAATTCACATATTGTAAAGGGTTATCATTTGTGCGTATGAATCCTTTTACAATGTGTGAATTTTTATTTGTTCGTACAATACGTAGGAATAAAAGGACATGTGTTAAATAAAATTTTGGAGGTAATATCATGCAAACAGGTACAGTTAAATGGTTCAATGCAGACAAAGGTTTTGGTTTTATCGAGGTTGAAGGCGGAAGCGACGTATTCGTACACTTCTCCGCAATCACTGGCGAAGGCTTCAAGTCTCTGGACGAAGGCCAACGCGTTGAGTTCAACGTAACTCAAGGCGCTCGCGGACCACAAGCCGAAAACGTTGTAAAACTGTAATATGGAATCAAAGCTGCCCTTAACACAAGTTGAGGGCAGCTTTTTTTTGACCACGAACAAGCCGCCGCAGCCCGCTACAACGCCTCTTTAGGGTGTGGAAATCATCTCAATTCGAACCAAGGAGGGGTACTTATGTATTTTCGTAAAAAAGCGCTGGAGGATCTTCCCCAGGAAGACACAGCCATTTGGTCTTGCACCAAAGAGGGTTGCACAGGATGGATGCGCGATAATTTTGCCTTTCAGTATGTGCCTACCTGCTGGCAATGCAACTCTCCGATGACTAGAAGCATGAAGATACTGCCTATGCTTGTGAACACGAATTTGGACATGAAGGCGATCAAGAAGGGGATTACCATTACGTAATCCGCAATTTTCTCTAAGCTACCCTGGAGATCTAGGCCTGCACCAGCGAATATCCTTTAACAGTCGGCTTCTATTGCGGAGCGGGCTATTTTTTTGTACTTTGCGGATTGACAAATATCCTGAAGAAGCAGATATTATATTACATGAATCGTGGCTCTGGATAAAGAGTGGACCACCGGTCATGTTCATCTGATCGGAGCGATAGCCCTTAACGTAACCCATGCAGGGGAAACGGCTTAGGGGCTTTTTACCGTGCCGGGCTAAGGGGAGCCAATTCGTCTTGACAATCGGCGGAGCTTTTGGAGAATAAGGTTGGAAACGCTGCCATGGGAAAGGGAGTATCCGAAGTGTATGGGAAAATCAAAGAATTGAATACGCTGCGCAATCAAATATTCATTGGCTTCCTGCTGGTCATGCTGATTATTATTGCTGTGTCCGGTGTATTCGTGTACAACAGGGTCTCCTATTTGCTGAAAAATAATGCGGAACGGCATATCCAGCAGACTGCGGTGCAGGCGAACGGCAGACTCGATGCATTGATCGGCCAAATCGACAGCCTGATGGAGCAGGTGGCGAATCATCCGACCATTCAGCAGCTGCTGACGGAAGAGCTTGACGGCCAATCCGTTACTTTCAACCAGCGGCAGTCTCTGCTGCGGATTATCTCCAGCTATCAGGCATACATGCCAAGCGTAGGTTCTCTGGAGCTGTACACAGCTGATTACCGGCTGCTGTTTCCTATCAAGGACGGCAGCCTGGAGACAAGGATCAGTAATGCCTATATCACCGCAGCCAATACCCAAAAGGGCAGACTGGTATGGATTGGGGTCGACCCAAACGACGAAGAGAGCCTGCTGGCCATCCGCCAGGTCAGTCTGATGGACCGCTGGTTCTCTCGGGGCGGTTATTTGATGGCCCGCATCCAGCGCAGCTATTTCCAGCTTGATGATCCGCTGTCCGGCAGCGACGGGGGCGAGTCTGTGCTGCTGGTGAATGACGAAGGCGAGCTGCTCGGCAGCAGTCAGGAACCGGAGGCGGAGCTGCTGCCGCTGCTTGCCAGCAAGGACCAGACGGTCAGCTTCCGGGGCAAGGAATATGTGCAGGTGAAGCTGCGCTCAGACAAGACAAACTGGACGCTGCTCGTGCTCACTCCGGTAAGTTATGTTACCAGAGGCCTCTCTGTTCTGAGGACTGTGCTGCTCGTCTCGGGGGGGTTCGGAACCTTGCTCTTTTTGATAATGTCCTTTGTGCTGTCCACGATGATCACGAGGCCGATTATCCAGCTGATCCGGGCGATGCGCAAGTCCAGGCTTGGGGTGCTCACGCCTAACCCGGAATCGGTATCCACAATAGAGCTTAGAGAACTGAACAATACCTATAACGGCATGATTGCCAATATGAATGATCTGATCCGGGTCGTGTATGAAAAAGAAGTACTGCAGAGCCGGACGGAGCTTAAGGCGCTGCAGGCGCAGATCAACCCCCATTTCCTGTTCAATACGCTGGAGGCCTTCAACTGGTCGCTTGAGGAGAAGGGCGAAGAGGAGCTGGCCGGGCTTGTTGTTGTCATGTCGAGGCTGTTCCGGTACATTATCGGAAATCCGAATAAGGATGAGTGGGTTACACTTGGGGAAGAAATGGAACAAGTACAGCGGTATCTGAAAATTATGGAGATGCGGATGGGGGACCGCTTAGCCTGGAATATTCAGCTTGGTCCGGAGGAGGCTGCCGTACCGGTGCCTAAGCTGCTTATTCAGCCCATTGTCGAGAACGCCATTCTGCATGGGGTGGAGAGCCGGGTGGGCAGCGGAACGGTTAGTGTCATGGTTGCTCCAGCCAAGCGTAAAGGCTGGACGCAAATCACCGTACAGGACAACGGGCCGGGGATGGATGCAGATACCCTGCAGTCACTGTACAGTGCGCTTGAAGGCGGTCCATCCATCTCCGCCAAGGGAACTGGAATAGGGCTTGTGAATGTGCAGCGCCGGCTCAAGCTGTACTATGAAGCGGAAGGAACGGGCGTGGAAGGTTTGAACATCGAGAGCAGACTGTCCGAGGGCACGGTGATTACTTTTGAAATTCCGAACAATGGAGGGCATACCTATGAACCTGGGCAATAGGACAATTCTGGTCGTGGACGATGAGCCGAGAACGCGGCAGGGCATCAGGCAGACACTGGAGATGTGGGCGGCTGGCCGGTATATCGTCGAAACGGCAGAGAATGGCATCGATGCGCGTGAGCGGCTGCTGCACGGGCGGGTGCATCTGCTGATTACGGATGTCCGCATGCCTGAGGTCAGCGGGCTGGATCTGATCCGCTCGCTGGAGGGACAAGTGCGGAAGCCGGTTATTATTGTCATTTCCGGTTATGCTGAATTCGATTATGTGCAGCAGGCGCTTAGGCTGGGGGCAGTCAATTATCTGCTGAAGCCGCTGGACAAAGAGGAGCTGGTACAGGTGGTCGAAGCCGCTCTGAAGCAGGAAGAAGAGCAGCAGCGCCGCGAGAAGCTGGAAAAGCTGGTTGACCCTAAGCTGATGGAGATTGACCCGGATACGGCGGGTATGGGTGAACCGGTAAAAGAGGCCCTGGCCTATGTGGAGCAGCATCTGCATGAGCAGCTGACCATGGCCGAGGTGGCCGGAAGGATTCACTTGAATGCCAGCTATTTCAGCGTGCTTTTCAAGGAGCAGACCGGAGTGCCGTTCAGCGAATATTTATCCCGGCTGAGAATTCAGCGGGCCAAGGAGCTGCTGCTGCAGACAAGCCTGCCGATTGTAGAGATCGGTGAAAGGGTGGGTTACCGTACGGATAAATATTTTATCAAGGTATTCAAGTCCCTGGAAGACATGAGTCCCAGCCGCTACCGCCATCAAATGAAGGATGGGCACAGCGAAATCTAATAAAAATGGAATTATAACCAATAATCGTGATCTTATCGTCCTCCGGCCGCGATGCTAAAATGTAAATGATGGCGTTTACATTGACCGTATAACAAATATTATGGAGGTTGTAGGAATGCCAAGGAACAAGATAACCAAAAACCTGGTATTGACGTCTATGCTGGGACTCGTTCTGTCAGGCTGCAGCGGGGACGGGATCAGCACAGGTTCCCCGGTCAATGCCTTGGCATCCACTGATACACAGGCACAGAAAGTTACCATCACCATGATGCATTTATGGCCGGCAGGAATTTCGGCCCAGCAGAATAAACTGGTTGGACAGATCATTGACGATTACCAAAAGGATCATCCCAACGTCACGATCAAGCAGGAAGTCTTAGAGAACGAGCAGTACAAGAACAAGCTGAAGGTGCTGTCGGCCTCCAACGAGCTGCCGGATGTAGGCATCACCTGGGCGGCAGGCTTCATGGAGCCTTATGTAAAAGGCGGATTGTTCACTCCGCTGGATGATGTCCTGGGCGGTGAACAACTTAAGAATAAATTCGTTCCCGGTACTACCGAAGCCTATGTGGTGGATGGCAAGACCTACGCCCTGCCTATCGAGCTGAATATTTCGCCGGTTTATTATAACAAGGACATTTTTGCTAAATACAATCTGCAGGTTCCGACAACCTTTGATGAATTCAAGCATGTTGTGAAAACGCTCTCCGATAACGGTGTAGCCCCGGTCGCCTTGGGCAACAAAGACCGCTGGACCGGCTCGCTGTGGTACATGTATCTGGCTGACCGGATTGCGGGAAGCGATACTTTGAAGAAAGCGACGAACGGGACAGGCTCATTTGATGATCCGGGGCTGATCCGGGCGGCGGTGGAGGTGCAGACGCTGGTCGATATGAATGCCTTCAATAAGGGCTTTAACGGCTTGTCCAATGATGAAGGCAAGTCGGAGTTCGTGAATGAACAAGCGGCCATGTACCTGACGGGAACATGGGAGCTGCCTAATTTTACCACCAACCCGGATATCCGTCAGGAGTTCAAGGATAAGGTTAAATTCTTCAAGTTCCCTACTGTAGACGGCGGCAAAGGGGACATCAACAGCTGGGTAGGCGGACCCGGTGTGGGCCTGTTCGTAGCGGAATCCTCCAAGGTCAAGGAAGAAGCCAAGGCATTTGTCGAGTACTTTGTAGCCAAGTGGGGACAGGATTCTGTAACCACCGCAGGTGTTATTCCGGCAACGAAAGTCGATACTTCAAATTCCGAGCTGCCGCACCTCTACGTGGATTTGCTTAACGAGCTCAATCATGCCAGCAGCCTCACCCTGTTTGCGGATGTGCAGATGAAGCCGGGCGCCGCTCAGGTCCACCTGGATATGATTCAGGCGCTGTTCGGCAAAGCGGTGACGCCGGAGCAGTTCGCTGCCAAGCATAAAGAGGCGATAGAGAAAGGAAGGTCCTAAGGGAAATCCTGCTGATCCCGCCAGCGCCGACAAATTCACCGTCTATAACTTCGCTCCGCTTATCACCAAGCTTGACCCTGCCTAACAGGAGCAGTCATATTTAAAACAAAGAAGAAACTTCTTTTATAGAAGTTTCTTCTTTGTTTTTATTAACATTTTGGATTTTCGTGCGTCTATAATACAGGGAGTGGAGACCAAAAATGGAACAAGGAGGATATAATAACGTGAACAAAATGTTGAAAAGAGGATTCATCGGATGTCTCATCGCGTCCCTGCTAATCGCAGGAAGTGCCCTACCTACAGGAACGGCTTCCGCAGCTTCCTCAGCTATCAAAATTAGTATCAATGGCCTTTACGCAAATACGGATGTGGCCCCCTATATCACCAAAGGAACCACAATGGTTCCTTTGCAGGTAGCCCAACAAATACCCGGCAGCTCGGTACAATGGAATAACGCATCCAAGACCGTCACCCTTACCCGAGACGGTAAAACCATCACCTTAGTGGCGGGTCAGAAAACAGCAAAGGTTGGAAATAAAGAGGTAAAACTAGAAGCAGCCTCGACCCTAAAACAAGGGCGTGTCATGGTTCCCTTGCGTTTTATCGCAGAATCGACGGGGGCGTATGTCCTGTGGAATCCCAAACAACGGATTGTATTCGTCGCCAAATCCAGTGAAGAGGAAGAGCTAAAGGAACAATTTGCCTCGTCCAGCCTGTCCGAAGCCCGAAGTGCAGCGCTAAAATTTCCAATGGTTAGCTCGTTGAAAGCCTTGGATATTACCCCCAGCGAAGTAGGGGGTAATCAAGGTTATTATTTCCCGGAAGGAAAAGCGGACCAATTTTTCTTGACTGGAGGCAACAGTATTTCATATTACGAAGTTGTGGGAAACCACAGCGAGAAAAAATGGACGGCCACCTTTGATTCGGTTAAAGCCTCCAGCGGCCTGTTCTTTTTGCCTCTAAAAATCACCAACCAGGACGGTGAACTTCCAAAAATAACGAGTCGTGTAGTTTTTTTTGAATTTATGGGGCATGTCGGAGAAGCAAAATACGGGTTCGTGGAGCCTAACGGAGAAGTCAAGACCCTTGGGACAAAGGAGATGAATTTAAATCAGTTTTTTGACATTCCGGAAGAAGGAAAATCATAAAGCTTCCCCAAGATTCACTAAGGCTTATTTCGGGATGACGGATAACTCCTTCTTCGATTCCTGGATTAAAGGCGGCAGGTAACAAATTGAATGAGGTATAGCTGATAGCGGTCACACATTGGTAGTTCAAACTTCGCATATACTGGTAAAAGAGGGCACGATACAGCATTCCTTTGATGAGAACATCTCTTTTGTTCGTATTGGGAGCTGCATCAGAGAAAGAGCCTTACCCCTTGCTGCGGCAGGAGAAATAGAAAAATTCATCATCAGCAGCCACTACTTGGTCAAAATCATATTTATCCGCCAAAAGGGCCAGCTCTTCATCGGCGGGAATCGGAGCACGTTCACTTATGTAGCCGATGCGCTGGTGATGTTCCATTAGGCCTTGCCGTGTTCTGGAATGGGCAATCATAAAAGTGCCGCCCGGCAGCAGGCTGCGCTTCGCATTGGTGAACAGCATGTCCAGATCGGAGAAATGGGGGATGCTGTTATAGATCAGCACATAGTCAAAGCCCTGCTGACAGGTGAAAGGCTGCTCGAAATCGGCGCAGGCTGTCTGAGCCTCCGGGAAGGCAGTACGCAGTTTCTCCAGCATGGCTGAAGAGATATCCATTGCCAGGTAATGGCTGGGGGATATCTGAAGCTGCTTAAGCGCGTGGAGAATCACACCGGTGCCGGAGGCTACGTCCAGGAGGCTCTGTCCACTATGTATACCAAGGATGTTGACTGCATTCTCCGCCTGTCGTATCGCTTCATCACTGTTGCTCCAGTCGGAAGCAAGGTTATTGAACCGCTCAGACTGTGTTTCTTTCAATGATTCATTCATTGTCATCGTGACCTTCATCCTTCTTTGTTATAAAGTGGAACTTGCTATGTAAAAGAAGAGCGGTTCACCGGATCTGAAGAGATCAGGTTGAACCGCTTTTTCGTTCCCGCAGATCAATGTGCCGTTGCGGCGGCTGGGACAGCAGGTTCTGCCGTCTCGTGTTCAATCAGGCCATGCTTCTCCCAAGCCCGGCTCTTCCAGCGGAAATACATAATCACCGCCCGGAGCCATTCGTCAAAAGCGGTAGCCAGCCAGACGCCGGCCAGGCCCAGATCAAGCTGGAATACCAGCACATAGCCGAGCGGAAGACTGATGCAGACCATCGAAATAAGGCCCATATAGACCGGGAACTTGGCATCACCCGAGGCCCGCAGCGAGTTGATAATGACCAGGTTGCAGGTTCGCCCGGTTTCCAGGAAAATACTGAGCAGAATCACCTGGGCGCCCATCGCGACGATATCCAGGTTATCTGTGAATAATCCCATCAGCGGCACACGGAAGAAAATGACGGCAGCATCAATGATGACCGTAACAAGCAGTGCCCATTTCACACTGCTGAACACCCGCTTGTAGGCTTCCTCCGGCCGTCTCGCACCCACAAGATGTCCGACAATAATCGAGGTGCCCATCGATACAGCCACGCTGAACAAAAAGATATAGCTGGAGATATTCAGGGCGTATTGGCGGGTAGCCATGGCCTCTGCACCCAGATACGTAATATATAAGGTGAAAATCAGCTGGCACGATTGGTAGATCACCGATTCAAAAGCTGACGGGATGCCGATCTTAAGAATTTGCAGCACATATTTTTTGGAAAGATGAATGTAATAAGCCAGTTTCACCCGCACCTCCATAATTCTATAGAGCAGCAGGAAGAAAATAACGAGGCAGATCAAACGGCTGGCTACTGTAGAAATCGCCGCTCCCTGTACACCCAGCGCAGGCAAACCGAAATGACCGAAGATCAGCAGATAGTTGCCGGCTACGTGAATAAGATTCATCAGCAGGGAGACCATCATTGTCTGTTTGGTGAAACCGTAGGTCCGTATGGTCGTAGCCAGGGCATTGATCAGCGCCTGCAGGAAAATCCCGCCTCCGACAATATGAATATAAACCTTGGCATGTACGAGAATATCCCCTGTTACATTCAGCGCTCTCAGCAGTGCTTCCCCGAAGATCAGCATGGCTGTACTAAGAATAATGCCTACGGCCAGATTGAGTGTAACAGCATTGCCCGTGACCTCCGCCGCCTCCTGAGGCTTCTTAGATCCGAGATATTGCGAAACGACAATGGCCGCCCCGTTGCCGATCACGCTGAGCACGAGTATAGCCATAGTTATAATCTGATTGGCTGCGCCCACGCCGGACACCGCATCATCAGACACGGAGCTGATCATGAACGTATCCACACTTCCCATCAGCATAAATAGAAACAGCTCCAGAAAAATAGGCCAGGTCAGCTTAACCAAATTAAATTCCTGGTGTTTTGTTTGGTTCATTACACACCTCTTTTAGTGATTTCATGCGGCTCCAATCTGTAAACAAGGTGTATGTTAGCACAGCTTTAATGAAAATGCAGTATATTTACGAAAATTATGAAAAAAATCCAACATGACTTTCGGAATGCCTCCCTCTTAAGCAGTCCCTTCCCCGCACAATAGTATCCTTCAGGTAACTACAATACGGCAAAGTGCCTACTTCCCCTACTGAAGTTATGAACCTACAATATGTGAAGCACTTACTTAAACTATTGAAAAGGGGTTTGAACAGATGAAGCTGCAATTAGCGCTGGACCTTGTAAATATTGACGGAGCCAAGGAAATTGTCTCGGAGGTCGCCGGATTTATTGATATCGTGGAGATCGGCACGCCGATAGTAATTAATGAAGGCTTGCATGCCGTGAAGGCAATGAAGGAAGCCTTTCCGGCTCTGACTGTGTTGGCTGACCTGAAAATTATGGATGCCGGCGGGTACGAGGTGATGAAGGCGGCTGAAGCAGGCGCGGATATCGTCACCGTACTCGGTGTGTCCGACGACTCAACGATTAAAGGGGCCGTTGAGGAAGCGAAGAAAAGCGGCCGGGAGATTCTGGTAGACCTGATCAACGTCAAGGACATTGCGGCCAGGGCAGCCGAAGTAGACGCGCTCGGTGTGGATTATGTCTGCGTGCATTCCGGTTATGACCATCAGGCGGAGGGGAAAAACTCTTTTGCTGATTTGCAGGCCATCAAAAGTGTAGTGAAACAGGCCAAAACAGCGATTGCCGGCGGCATCAAGCTGAACACACTGCCTGAAGTGATTGCTGCCGGTCCTGATCTCGTCATCGTTGGCGGCGGGATTACCGGCGAAAGCGATCAGAAGGCAGCGGCGGCGGAAATGAAGCGCCTGGTCAGCCAGGCCTGAGCCGCTTATGAATACATTCAGCTATGCGCAGCAAATTGTGAATGAACTGCAGCGGTCGGTTGCGCAGCTCGGCGCAGCGGAGGCTGAGCAGATGGCGGAGCTGCTGCTGCGCTCCGGCCGGGTTTTCGTCGCCGGGGCCGGCCGCTCCGGCCTCATGGGCCGGGCCTTCGCCATGCGGCTGATGCATGCCGGAAAAGATGCCTACGTAGTCGGCGAAACGGTAACGCCGGGGATAGGACCGGGCGATGTGCTGGTGCTGGGCACCGGGTCCGGCGAGACGGCAAGCCTGCTGTCCATGGCAGTGAAGGCCCAGGCTGTGGGTGCCGCGGTTGTGGCGGTGACCATCTCCCCGGAGTCGTCCATCGGACAGCTGGCCGATCATGTCGTCAAGCTGCCGGGGGCGTCCAAGGAGCAGGCGGCCGGAGGCCGGATCACCATCCAGCCAATGGCTTCGCTGTTTGAGCAGACTCTGCTGCTCTTCTATGATGCCGTAATCCTGCGGATGATGGAGAAGACCGGCCAGACCTCCACCCGGATGTTCGGCAACCATGCCAATCTGGAATAGATAAGCACCGCCTGTCCGGGAAGCCAGACAGGCGGTGCTTATTGTACATCGGTTGGCAGGATACCGGATAAATCCCGAGATCGGCCGTTCTAGCGCTCAAGCAAATCCTCGCGGATAGGCGTGAAGGCATCGAGCAGTGCTGAGTCTGCTTCCAGAGCGGTTACGCCATGCTTGGCGTTAGGCGGTATGGCAATACTCTGGCCTGCGCTTACCTTATGCTTCTTGCCGTCAATGCGGAATTCGAAACTTCCGCGCAGACAGTAGCTCATCTGCTCATGGGGATGGCTATGCTCATACCCCTCGGCCCCCTCTTCAAAATGAACCTCCATCATCATCAGACTGCCTGCTGCATTCAGGATACAGCGTTTGACTCCCGGTTCTGCGGCTTCCCATACTCCCAATTTGCCCATGTTCCAATCTACCTCCATCTATATAGTGTGCTGTAATACCCGGGTATTTGATCAGCAGTTCAAACCTCCTTGTAAAGATATCATGTTTCGCTGGGATACTTTCATTTAATAGTATAACCGTGCTTTCACGGAGGGCGGGATAGATAAACGAAGGGAAGAAAGGGGACAAACCAACTGAAAAGGTGAAATTCTCCCCAAAGGTGGCAGAGAAGATGGAAAACGCCATGAAAATTACAGCGGCAGGTATAGATACCGGTCTTACGGCTTCACCGGAAATTTCAAAAACTCTCCAGCTCCGCCCGTCATGTGCGCTTCCCCGGTGTCCTGTAGTATGATTAGGGTAAGAAAGGGGGCCGATTCACATTGGCAACGGAAATTAAGGACCGCATTAATCTGAAGGAAATCAACTGTGAGAAGGAACTTACGCTTGCTGTGATCGGCGGGAAGTGGAAGCTGATTATTCTGTGGCATCTGGGCCTGGAAGGGACGAAACGCTTCAGTGAGCTGAAAAAGCTGATTCCCCATATCACCCAAAAAATGCTGACCAACCAGCTCCGCGAACTGGAGGAAGACCAGCTTGTATTCAGGCAGGTGTATGCAGAGGTTCCTCCGAGAGTAGAATACTCCTTGACGGAATATGGCCAAAGTCTGCTGCCCGTGCTGCGCATGATGTATGACTGGGGCAAGAACTATGGCGAGAATGTAATCTGGAAGGACATCCCTCCCGGTGACCGGTAGCACTCTGCTGAATACTACACAGCCCTTTCAATAAAACATTAAATTCTGCAGATTTTCCACGGCGGACGCCAATGCCCGCCGGAGCAGCTGCTGGACGGACAACCCGTCAGTGCAAGCAATGTGCTGTCAGAGCTTCCGGGCGGCGGCCATGGGCCTGTGCCGCGTGCACTGGCCGGCGATGAGATTGATGGCATCATCGCCGATTTCGGTGCAGCTACACGCCGGGCTATTGAAGCCGGATTCGACGGCGTGGAGATTCACGGTGCGAACGGATATCTGCTGCAGCAGTTTTTCTCGCCGCATTCCAATACGCGCGGCGACCGCTGGGGCGGAGATCTGCAGAAACGCCGGGCCTTTCCGCTGGCTGTTCTGCGCGCGGTAAAAGGCGCTGTGAAGAAACATGCATCGTCGCCGTTCCTTGTCGGCTACCGCTTCTCCCCCGAAGAACCGGAAACACCGGGGATTACAATGACCGAGACCTTCGCGCTTATCGATGCGCTGAAGGAAGAGGGGCTGGACTATCTGCACGTCTCGCAGATGGATCTGTGGTCGCGGCCGCACCGTGGGACCGGGGACGGCCGTCCGCGGATTGAGCAGATTGTTGACCGTGCCGGCGACGGGCTGCCGGTAATCGGTGTCGGTTCTCTGTACAGTGCTGAAGATGCACTGAAGATCCTGTCCAGCGGAATCAGTCTGGTGGCTCTGGGCCGTCCGCTGCTGACTGAACCGGACTGGGTGCAGAAGGTAGCGGAAGGCCGTGCGGTGAAATAGAGACGGAACTGGACCCTGCTGCCCAAGACGCCCTATTCATCCCTGATCCGCTCTGGAGAGCGCTGATTCATACACCGGGCTGGCTTCCGGTGAAGTCTTAACCCGGACACTCGCCTGAAATACCTGCCCGTTCATAACCTTCCGCTGCCGCCCCGGCCTGTAAAACGAACACAAATATCCCCGGCTAGGGGCCTCTGATCCAGCTAGCCGGGGATATTTGTAGTCTTATGCGGACTCATGCAACGCGGAATCCGCAGCAGTTAAGCCTTCTGTTCAGTCAGCTTGGCAATTTCGACTATAACCTGAACGGCCTTCAGCATGACATCTACCGAGGCATACTCGAATTTGCCGTGGAAATTCTCGCCGCCAGTGAAAATATTCGGCGTAGGCAGCCCCATATACGACAGCTGCGAACCGTCCGTACCGCCGCGGATCGGGGTGATCACCGGCGTAATGCCGAGGTTCTCCATGGCTTCCTGGGCGATGTCGACGATGTGGCGTACCGGCTCGATTTTTTCGCGCATATTATAGTATTGATCCTTCATTTCCAGCACTATATTCTCCGCCCCATAGGTAGACTGGAATTCCTCTACAATAGCAGCGATATACGCCTTCCGGTTCTCAAAGGCCTCGCGGTCAAAATCGCGGATGATATACTGCAGCTTGCTCTGCTCCGCTGTACCCTGCATGGAGATCAGATGGTAAAAGCCCTCATAGCCCTCAGTGAATTCCGGGGCTTCACCGGACGGCAGTCTGAGATGGAACGCCATGGCGATTTTGGCGGAATGGATCATTTTTCCCTTGGCGGTTCCAGGATGCACATTCACCCCTTTGAAGCTGATCTTAACTCCGGCAGCGTTGAAGCTTTCGTACTCCAATTCTCCGAGTGGTCCGCCGTCTACGGTGTAGGCATGGGAAGCACCGAAGCGTGCGACATCGAATTTATGCGGTCCGCGTCCAATTTCCTCATCGGGGGTAAAAGCCACCCGGATCTTGCCGTGTCTGATTTCCGGATGCTCCAGCAGATAGGCCATTGCAGTCATAATCTCAGCGATTCCCGCTTTGTTGTCCGCGCCCAGGAGGGTTGTCCCGTCCGTGGTAATCAGCGTGTGGCCTTTATATCCGGCCAGCTCGGGGAAGCTCTCCGTGGAGAGGACAATGTCCAGCTCTTTATTGAGGACAATATCCTTGCCGTCATAGTTCTCGACAAGCTGCGGCTTCACCCCCGCGCCGGTGAAATCTGTCGCGGTATCCAGATGCGCGAGAAAGCCAATGACAGGAACCTCCTTGTCCGTATTGGCAGGCAGGGTAGCCATGACATAAGCATGCTCGTCCACGGTGACCTCCACCAGCCCCAGCTCTTGCAGCTCAGCTACCAGCTTGCGGGCCAGCTCCATCTGTCCGGGTGTAGAAGGGCAGGCTTCATTGTCCTCATTCGATTGGGTATCCATTTGAGCATACGAAATAAACCGCTCTATCAGCTTTTCCTTCATTAAACAGGTCATCTCCTCTGTGTCATCATATGTCTATAGTATCACTTTCTATACAATGTCTCATCCCTTGGCGGGAGAACTGGCGAGTCACGGCTCTAGGGCTGCCGGGATAGAGAAACAGGCTCTTCGCGGAGGAGAACCGCTGTGAGCAGATAACGGTCCGGTGCCGAGCCGACATAGGTAAACGGGTAACAGGTAATGAGCGTGAGCACTGCCTCATCGCTCCGTTTGATAACCCCCCTGGCGTCTCCGTCTACTATCTTGCTGCCTGTAACGATATAAATGAATTTACCTTCTGCAGTCTCCACCTCAATCCGGTCATCTTTCTGCAAAGTACCGAGTCCCCGGAACACCGTGTCACGGTGGCCGGCCAGCACGCTGTTGCCGATAGCGCCGATGGGAGCACTGCCCTTATCATGTCCGGCCCCCTTTTTCAGCTGCGGGCGTTCTGTGCCCTCCACAATGGCAATCCGCTTCTCCAGCTTGGGCAAATAAATTTCCCCGATAATGTCGCCCTCGGTGTAGGCGGGCTTGGACGGGGGGGTTCCCCCCGCTGGACTGGCCATTCCGTCAGGCAGTGGTGTTTCTTCATTGTAATGGTATATATTGGGAGCTTCCTCCCTCTTTTTCTCCCATTCCCGCAGGGCCTGACGGGCTTCCACCGGTGCTTTGAGGATTTGGAAGGCTGAATAGAGCAGTACACACAAAGAGAGTACGAAGACCAGCTTCACGGCAATGACCAGCCCGGAACGCTTCTTCATACTCTCTCCTCCAACCTGTGATGTAGTGGTCTTACTTCTTCGAGTTCAGTCTGCGCAGGATGATCAAGCTCACAACCGCTACGGCCAAACTGAGCAGAACCAGGTTATACCACGGCTCAGCGGTGTCCGGCAGCTTATCGCCGCCATCCGGTCCTCCAAGCGGAAGCTCATTGTCGGCGAGCGGTGTTTCATGGTCCGGCGACGGGGTAGCCTCAGTGCCGGTTCCAGTGCTGCCGGTACCCGGTGAAGCTGAAGGTGTGTTGCCCCCGCTACTGTTGTGGCCTCCGAGCGGAACCGGCGGATCGGTTACAGCAGCCTCATTCGGGTCCGGTGATGCGGCTGCCGAAGGTGAAGCGGACGGTGTGACGATTGTTCCCGGCACCGAGCTGCCTGTTGGAGAGGCCGTTGGACCAATCGGCGGGTTCGGTGTAACGGAAGCGGAAGGCGTAGCGCTCGGGTCAGCCGACGGGTTCGGTGTAACGGAAGCGGAAGGCGTAGCGCTCGGGTCAGCCGACGGATTCGGTGTAACGGAAGCGGAAGGCGTAGCGCTCGGCTCCGCTGACGGTCCGGCCTCACCGGAAGCGGAGAACACAAAGGCTACACTGGTCGTTGTCGCCTGATATTCATTGCCCGCCTCATACGGAAAGGTTACATCCATCTGAATGGCTTCCTGGCCTCCCCCGGCCAGTGTTCCCACAGCCACTCTCCCCTCGGCTTCGCTCATCACCCCGGAATAGAGGATAACTCCCTCTTTTTGCAGGGTCATTTGCAGAATATCGTACAATTCGCGGTCTCCGGAGATGAATTTGAAATCTACATAGTAATTGAACGGTTCATTGCCCTCATTAATCACTGTATAGTCGGAAGTGGTCACATCTCCCGGCTGCATGTTGGCCATCTTGGCCATACTGGTTGTGTGCGAATTCACCGTAAGCTTAATTGTGTCCTCTGCACTTACTCCCCCGGCGTGCCAGACTACCCCGGCCAGAACAATCAGAATATACAAGCCTAGTACTGCTTTATGGTATTTTTTCTTCACTTGCCCGCTCCTTTCCTATGGGAAGTCAATTCTGCCACCGGGGAAATCCGGCACCATCCCTGCTTTATTCAGTGATTTGCTCAAATCTTGTCGAAAAGAGTGGTTTTCTGAAGGACTACTAGATATAAAATGGGGCAGTTAAAAATGAGTTTGAGTGAAGAAGGATTATGTATGTTCGTTATAACGAATAATATCAGTATAATCAAATTTCAAAATAAACAAAAACGCTGAAAATTGCTTTTAATGATTTTAAAAGATCAAATGGTTAGATTAATGCATAGGTATTTACAAATAGCTTCGAATATCTAAATATTTCTCGATATTACGAAAAAATATTGTATTTTATAAAGAACAAACAAACATTCTTCCGGCGTCGGGTTTCACTTGACCTGGAGTGCTGCCGTCAACTTTTCAACGATATAGATTAAGCTTAAATAATTGTTGATGGGGGCAGTCACTGTTAGCGGAAAAAGGTTCAAGAAACGAACCCATTCGGCTTATGGAGTATCCTATGTTGGAAAAAGTATCACTAAACGAACCCATTCGGCTTACGGAGTATCCTATGTTGGAAAAAGTATCACTAATCCGGCGGAAAGCGGTCATTTAGGATGAATATGGGCGAAATAGGTGTACAAAATCCCACTAAAACCTTCTGGAGCCCGGATTTCAGCGAATTAGTTTTACTTTTTCCACTTCGCTTCAATCTCTTATGAGCTTCATTGCATTCCCCAAGCTTTCGAGCCTTCTAGTTCTCCATTTTACTGGTGCTCGCAGTGGGGACATATTTGCATTTTGAGGCTGCTGAGAAGGTCCATGGCTAAAAATACATACAAAAAAAGAGATTGCACAGTCAGGGCTGAACGAATGCTTCCCTGACCGGCACAATCCCCTTGCTCTATTCTAACTAGGCATAGATTAGCTTCCCTTAACCAGCTCGGCAACAAGCTCATAGGAATGCAAGCGTGCAGTATGGTCGTAAATCTGCGAGGCGACAATGAATTCGTCAGCCTGAGTTTCTTCCACGATCTGCAGCAGTCTTTCCTTAATTGCCGTTTGATCTCCGGCGATGGAGTACAGCTGCTTGCTGAGCAGCATAGCTTTTTCCTGAGGGGACCATAGTCCCTCCATGCTGTCTACCGGCGGCTGCAGCTTGCCGGTACGGCCCCGGATAATATTGAGGAACTGCTGCTGCTGTGACGTGGCAAGCCAGCGGGCCTGTTCTGTGGTTTCCGCAGCAGTAATGCCAAGTCCCACCATTACATGCGGTTTATCGAGTACCGCCGACGGCTTGAAGCTGGTGCGGTACAGGTGAAGAGCAGGCAGCAGATAATCGGGTGCGAAATGGCTGGCAAAAGCGAAGGGCAAACCGAGCTGCCCCGCCAATTGGGCGCTGAAGCCGCTGGAGCCGAGCAGCCAGATGGGCACATTCAGCCCTTCGCCGGGTACCGCGCGCACGCCGAGCGGACGTGATCCGGCACCGTCCGGATCGAAGTAAGCTCTTAGCTCGCTGAGCTGCTCAGGGAATTCACTGCCGTCCTGGCCCAGTCCGCGGCGCATGGCCCGGGCCGCAGCCTGGTCAGAGCCGGGAGCCCGGCCCAGCCCGAGGTCGATACGGCCGGGATAGAGGGATTCGAGTGTGCCGAATTGCTCGGCAATCATCAGCGGCGCATGATTGGAGAGCATGATGCCTCCTGACCCTACGCGGATGCTCTTGGTGCCTGCGGCCACGTGGCCAATCACGAGCGAAGTGGCGGAGCTGGCAATGCCCGGCATATTATGATGCTCTGCGAGCCAGTAGCGGTGGTAGCCCCAAGCCTCAGCATGGCGGGCCAGATCAAGCGTGTTATGAAAAGAGTCCGCTGCCGTTCCCCCCTCCACAATTGGAGCCAGATCCAGCACGGAAAACGGAATGTCCTGCAGTTTTTTCACGAATAATCCCTCCCAAATAAGTATTTCTATTAATAACCAGTATTTGCAGTGCGGAAGTAATCTACCCGGCAATTATAACATGAAATAATATTATTTACACACTTTAAGTAAGCAAATATCCCGAAGAAGGCAGTTTCCATTAGGTATTTAGGTGTGCTTAGGGGGTGGATTCCGCAAGTTCATAAGTTAGTGGAGCATAAGAAGGATTGATAAGGTTTTCAAAATTGAAATTCCACCTGCTGGTTTAACTTTCCGGTGGAATCATACAACGTGTGAAATAGGGCGGGCTGGTGTGAAATGAGGGTCTTTTGGCAAAAAAGCCTTGAATGTAAGCGTTTTAAAAATTCTCTTGTCAAAATTGTGAACCCTTGCTATAATCGCTTTGAAAAGCTTTTCTAACCAAAGGAAGTCACTCAAATGAAGCCAACAATCAGAGATGTCGCCAAAATGGCAGAGGTGTCGATCAGCACCGTGTCGCGTGTAATGAATGCGCCCCATACTGTAGTAGAGAGCAAGCGCAGCCGTGTAATTGAAGCCATTGAGAAGCTGCAGTATCAGCCGAATGCTTTTGCCAGGGGGTTGATTTACAAGAAATCCAATACGCTGGGACTGCTCATACCAGATATTGAGAACCTTTACTTTGCCGGAGTGATCCGGGGGATGCAGGATGCCTGCATTAAGCTGGGCTACAGTCTGATGATCTGCAATACAGACCGCGACAAGGAACGGATGCTGAGCTACATTGACACGTTTCATGAGAAGCAGGTGGATGGGATTGTATACGCCAGTGATGTTCTGTATCCGGAATGTTACGAGAAGCTGACGGGCTGCAGAATCCCCTTTGTACTGGTGTCTTCCCATTCGGAAGAATTCGATGTGCCGTCAGTGGAGGTTGATGATGAGAGAGCGGCCTATGACGCCGTGAAGTTCCTGATTGAGCTGGGGCATACCGAGATCGGGATGATCGGGTTCAATCATGACAACTCCGTGTCCGGCCCGCCGCGTTATGAAGGATTTGTAAGAGCACTGAATGAAGCCGGGCTTGAGCACAATGTAGAGAAGGTCAGATACGCCAATCACCGCTTTGAGCATGCCTATCAGGCAGCGCATGAGCTGTTTACAGATTATCCGCAAGTGACAGCCCTGTTCTGTGTAGCCGATGAGTTCGCGATGGGAGCCATTTCGTATCTGAAGGACCGCAATATTCTGGTGCCGGGGCAGGTATCCGTCATCGGGTTCGACAATCTGCGGATGTCAGGCATGTACATTCCGAAGCTGACGACCATTGCACAGCCAATCTATCAACTGGGCTACCGGGCAGCGGAGAAGCTGCATGAACTGCTGACCACCGGGAAGGTTGTAGTTCCAACGGAAAAAATGGAGCATAAGCTGATCGTAAGAGAATCCTCACGGGAAAGATGAGCGCTGCTCATTTTCCGATAATCTGAAAAGCTTTTCAAACTACTGTGCAACGACTCTGGAAATGCGGGGAATATACGCTGAACAGCACTGAAAAGCATCATTCCAACAATTTAACAGCATAAATAACCACCAGCAGACATAGCTATTAGAAAATTGAAAACGTATACAAGTTATGCTGAATTTTTGGCCATAACTTTTGATGAAAAGCTTTGCAAGGAGGTGATCCCGCAGGCAGGCGGAGGCAATACCCGGAAGAAGCATAAGGAATGCAGTCTCTAAAACCATAATTAAAGGGGATGTATGACAAAATGAAAAAGGCTACGGGACGAAAACTGTCACTCGCCATGGTGCTGTGCTTATCCTTCACCATGATGCTTAGCGGATGCGGCGGAAATAATAATACCAATAATGCGGCCAAGACCGATCCGCCAGCGGCTACAGAGGCACCGGCTGCATCTAACAGCCAGGCTTCACCGGAAGCTTCGGAAGCCGCTGCTGCGGGCTCACCGCTGGATTTGGCTATGAAAGGTGAATATAAAGGCACCAAGGTAACCATGTTCGGACCGTTTGTGGATGCCGACCAGGTGAAGTTTGAGAGCAGCATTAAGGAGTTTGAGGCCAAAACCGGCATCGATATTCAATATGAAGGCTCCAAGGAATTCGAAGCGACGATCAACATCCGTGTTGACGGCGGCAATGCGCCGGACATCGCCGACTTCCCGCAGCCGGGCCTCTTGGCCTCCATTGCCAAAACCGGCAAAGTGGTTGATCTGACCGGGGTGCTGGACCAGGAGAAACTGAAAGCGAACTACAACAAAAGCTGGCTGGATATGTCCACCATGGACGGGAAAGACGGCAAAATCATGGCCGGGATCTGGAACCGCAGCAATGTGAAAAGTCTGGTCTGGTATCCGAAGAAGCAATTTGACGATGCCGGTTATACTGTTCCGGAAACCTGGGATGACATGATGGCGCTGACTGAGCAAATTGCCAAGGACGGCGATCCGGCCTGGACCATCGGGATTGAGAGCGGTGCGGCAACGGGCTGGGCGGCAACCGACTGGATAGAGAACATTATGCTGCGTACTACTACTCCTGAAAACTATGATAAATGGGTAAAAGGCGAGCTGCCGTTCACTTCACCTGAGGTGAAGAATGCCGTAGAAGTGATGTCCAAGATCTGGCTCAATAAAGATTACGTCTATGGCGGAACCAAATCGATTGTAACTACAGCCTTCGGGGATGCCCCGAAACCGATGTTCGAGAACCCGCCAAAAGCCTGGTTCAATCTGATGGGGAACTTCATTACCAGCTTCTTCCCGGAAACGGCCAAGGTGGATCAGGATTACGACTGGTTCTATCTGCCGCCGATTGATCCGCAATACGGCAAGCCGGTGCTGGTGGCGGGCGATATCTATGCCATGTTCAATGACCGTCCTGAAGTGCGTGCAGTCATGGAGTTCTTCACCACAGGCGAATCGATCAAAACCTGGGTACAGTCCGGCGGCGTGATTGCCCCAATGAATGATGCTTCCCTGGATTGGTACACCTCTGAATCCGACCGCCGGATGGCGAAGCTGGTGCAGGATGCTTCCACACTGCGCTTCGACGGCTCTGACCTGATGCCGGGCAAAGTGGGCGCGGGCACGTTCTGGAAGGGCATGACAGACTATGTGAGCGGAACAGCTACACTGGATAAGGCCCTGGAGCAGATTCAGTCAGGCTGGAACAATTAAGCTTGGACTTTCTTAAGTCATTAAGATTCATTTAAAAAGCGGGGCAGTGAGCAGCGAGTACAGCCTGTCCCGCTTTTTGCCTGTCAAAGGCGCGCTGACTGCCCGAATGGACGGTTTGCAGGGCTTACGAAGGGTTTTGCTGCGCAAAACCTAAGCGTATGCTTACGAAAACAGTTTTGCGCACAAAACTTAAGCCGATGCTTCCGAAGCCAGTTTTGTACGAAGCGGTTCGGATGATGCTTAAGCTCACAAAACTTTCAGGAGGAGCTAATATGGATGCACAAATGAAGCAGAAATCCAGTGACCCCGGTGCACAAGTGAAACAGACCATCAGCATCAAGGCGGTGCTCCTGTCCCTTGGGATTCTGCTCGCCAACATCGTGATCAATGGCCTGATTTTTGTGTTCTTCCGGGATTCTACGCTGAATCCGCTGCTGACTGCGGTTCTTGCCGTACTGTGGGGCGTGCTGGGCGTGTATCTGATTTACTATACGCTGACCTGGGCGGTGGAGCAGTATCCTGACCATATCCGCAGGAAGGTGCTGCCGTATATTTTTATCGGCCCGGCGGTAATCATTCTGGGCTGGCTGCTGGTGCTGCCGGCGCTGCGGACGCTGTACCTGAGCTTTTTTAATGCTTCCTCGGAGAAATTTGTCGGACTCAGCAACTATGCCGCGATCTTCAGCGACCACCTTATGGCGACCGCACTGCGCAACAATCTGCTATGGGTATTCATCGGAACGCTGGCCTGTGTCTGCTTCGGGCTGCTGATCGCCATTCTTGCCGACCGCAGCAGCTACGAAAAAATCGCCAAATCGATCATTTTTATGCCCATGGCCATCTCTTTTGTAGCCGCGGGAGTCATTTGGAAATTCGTCTATTATTATCAGCCGGGCGACGAGCAAATCGGACTGCTGAACGCGATTGTGACCTATTTTGGCGGCGAACCGCAGGCTTGGACGAGTATGCTGCAGCCCTGGAACAACTTTTTTCTCATTATCATTCTGATCTGGATGCAGACAGGGTTTGCGATGGTAATCTTTTCTGCAGCAATCAAAGGGGTTCCCGACGATATTCTGGAGGCCGCGCGTGTGGACGGTGCAGGTGAGGTGAAGATTTTCTTCGGCATTATGATTCCGTTCATCTCCGCGACGATTCTGACCGTTACAACCACCATTATCGTCTTTACATTGAAAATATTTGACGTCGTCATGGTGATGACAGGAGGTCAATACGATACAGAAGTGGTAGCGACACAGTTCTACCGGCAGTTCTTTATGTACCGTAATTTTGGGTACGGCTCAACGCTGGCTATTGTGCTCCTGATCGCAGTTTTGCCTGTAATTCTTATTAATCTGCGGCAGTTCCGCAAGCAGGGGGGATTCTAAATGGCCGGCAAAAAGAAAAGAAAAGGCGGCAAAACCATCGTCAATCTCGTGCTGGGCGTCATCTGCTTCATTTGGCTGCTGCCGACGCTGGGCCTCTTTATTTCCTCATTCCGTCCTGCAGCGGATATTCTGCAGACCGGCTGGTGGAAGGTATTCCCTCATCAGGAGTGGACGCAAGGCGAGACACTGCAGCTGTCCAAGGATACCGATCTGCGCCAGCCGATTGAGGTGAACGGCCAGACCTACACGGACGACCAGCTGAAGGCGGGCGTGGAGGTGGACGACAGCCGCCTGATGTGGGAGAACCGCAGAGCGCGCACGATCAATATGCAGGAGCAGGGCTGGAAGACCACCCCTGATCTTACTATGGATAATTACAGCAATGTGTTGTCCGGCAAAGAGTACAAACTCACGGAAGCGGACGGCAGTGAAACGATGCAAAAGGGTACGGGGCTGTCGCAGGCCTTCTGGAATACGCTGACGATTGCGGTCCCGGCTACGGTCATTCCGGTGCTGATCGCCTCTTTTGCCGCGTATGCCTTCGCCTGGCTGCGGTTCCCGGGCCGCAAAACACTGTTCGTAATCATTATCGCCATGCTCGTGATCCCGATTCAAGTCGCATTGATTCCTGTGCTTAAGGACTATACTTCGCTTGGTCTGAACGGAAGCTATCTGGGGATCTGGCTGGCACATACCGCTTTTGGTCTGCCGCTGGTTACCTACTTCATGTACAATTTCATCAGCCAGCTGCCCAAGGATCTGTTCGAATCGGCCTTTATTGACGGCGCGAGCCATTTCACGATCTTCAGCAGACTGATTCTGCCGCTGTCCGTGCCCGCTCTGGCCTCCATCGGAATCTTCCAGTTCCTCTGGGTATGGAATGATTACCTGGTGTCGCTGATTTTTATCGGCAACCAGCCTTCGGTGCAGGTCATGTCGATGAAGATCGCCGACCTGGTCGGCTCGCGCGGCAACGACTGGCATCTGCTGACCTCCGCGGCTTTTATTTCGATGCTGATGCCGCTGGCGATTTTTTTCCTGCTGCAAAAGTACTTCGTCCGGGGGCTTATGGGCGGTTCGGTGAAAGGCTGACGGTTGGCCGGACCGGTGCGCGGCAATACCGGTTCCGGCGGCAAATCTATAAAGCGGAGGTCTGGACCGCTGAAGCGGGCCGGTCCGGAAGAAGTCCGCGATGAGAAGGAGACTTAGCGATGAAAATGAAGCCCTATGAGCATCCGGCGGCGCTGTATCCTTACCGGGAATGGAGTCTTGATGAAGACGCCTATCAGGAGGAGTATAACCAGAGGAGCGAGAGCGTGTTCTCGCTGGGCAATGGATATATCGGCATGCGCGGTAATTTCGAGGAAGGTTATCACGGTCTTGCGGGAACCTCGGTTGCCGGGAATTATCTGAATGGCTTTTTTGATTCTGAGCCGATTGTGTATCCCGAAGGGGCTTACGGGTATCCCGGCCGCAATCAGGCGATGCTGAATGTGACGGATGCGCGGATCATTGAACTGAGTGTAGAGGGCCATGCCTTCCATCTGAACAGTGGTACGGTACACCGCTACGAGCGCAGGCTCGATATGAAAAGCGGCATACTCCACCGTGAAGTGGAATGGGAATCGCCTGCGGGCCACCGGGTGCTGCTGCAAATCCGGCGGATGGTTGCCTTGCAGCATAAGCATCTTGCCGCCATTGAATACCGGGTAACGGCGCTGAATTTCGACGGCACGTTGAAGTTTGATTCCGCTATGGATGGGGAGATCGTCCGGCCGGAGGCGAGCGATGATCCCCGGTTGGGGGCGGGCAGTACGGAGCCCAGCCTGCTGCTGGAAGACACAGGGGATGAGGGTGCCGGCGGCTTCCTGTGGATGAAGCAGCGGACGCGCCATACCCGGTTCGCGCTGGTGACGGCGATGGGTCATGAACTACAGGCGGAGATGGGCCGCGAGATGGGACGCCAGCTGGCCGGGCAGCGGATTTCGGTGTGTTATGCCGCTGCCATCCGCAGCGGGGAGAGCGTCACGCTGAGCAAATATATCACGTACCATACCTCCAAGGATTATGGCGAGGGGGAACTTCTTAGCCGGAGCGCCTTTGTGCTGGACATGGCGGGGAAATGCGGTTTTGCCGGGCTGGCCGCTGAACAGCAGGCCTACCTGGATACTTTCTGGAGTCATACGGATGTAGAGATTACAGGTGACCCGGCGCTGCAGCAGGGAATCCGCTTCAATGCTTTCCAGCTGCTGCAGTCTGCCGGCCGTGACGGGGTAACGAATATCGGTGCCAAAGGCCTGACCGGTGAAGGGTATGAGGGCCATTATTTCTGGGATACCGAAATGTATATGCTGCCGTTCTTTACCTACACTCAGCCTGCCGTCAGCCGGGCGCTGCTGGAGTTCCGCTATGCCACGCTCGGCAAAGCGCGGGAGCGGTCAGCGGTGATGTCGCAGAAGGGGGCGCTGTACCCGTGGCGCACCATCGATGGTGCAGAGAACTCGGCCTATTTCCCGGCAGGCACGGCCCAGGCCCATATCAATGCCGATATTGCCTATGGCATCAAGCAGTATGTGCAGGCGACCGGGGACGTGGAGTTTCTTGCCGCCAAGGGTGCGGAAATTCTGTTCGAAACGTCGCGCTTCTGGGCGGACCTCGGCCATTACAATCCGGCGCGCGGCGGAGCCTTCTGTATTGACGCCGTAACCGGACCCGATGAATATACGGCCATTGTGAACAATAACGCCTATACGAACCTTATGGTGCGGGATCAGCTTCTGTATGCCTATGAGACGGCAGACTGGCTCCGCCGCGAATATCCCGGTGATTATGCACGGCTGCAGCATGAGATGGGCCTAAGTGCGGAGGAGGCAGACGGCTGGCTGGAAGCTGCGGAGAAGATGTTTATCCCTTTTGACAAGGCGTTGGGCATTTATGCGCAGGATGATACGTTCCTGAGCAAGCAGAAATGGGATTTCCAGCGGACCCCGGCGGATAAATATCCGCTGCTGCTGAACTATCACCCGCTGGTCATCTACCGCCACCAGGTGCTGAAGCAGGCCGATCTGGTCATGGCCTTGTTCCTGCTCGGCGATCAATTCAGCCTGGCCGATAAAATCCGCAATTATCAGTATTATGAGCCGCTGACGACTCACGATTCTTCCCTGTCGCCGTGCATTCATAGTATTGTCTCCGCCGAAATCGGCGATTTGGCCGGAGCCTATGCTTACTTCGACCGTACGGTACGGATGGATCTGGATGATATCAACCGCAACGCCAAGGACGGGCTGCACATGGCCGCTATGGCAGGCTCATGGATGTCGATTGTGAACGGCTTCGGCGGAATGCGCCAATATAACGGACAACTGTGCTTTAGTCCCGCGCTGCCGGAGCAGTGGGAGAGCTACCGCTTCAAGATTACGTACAGCGGACAGCTGCTGGACATCTATGTCGACCGGGAGGCAGCGGTGTATACGCTGCTTGAGGGGGAAGGTCTTGAGATCCGGCACAAGGAGCAGACGCTGCGCCTGTCTCCGCAGGAGCCGGTGCGGGTTGCGCTGGCAAAGCGGCTGGAAGCGGTGATCTTCGATCTGGACGGTGTGATCACCGACACGGCCGAATATCACTAACTGGCCTGGCAGGCGCTGGCCGATGAGCTGGGCGTGCCCTTCAGCCGGGAGAAGAATGAACGGCTGAAAGGCGTCAGCCGCATGGAGTCGCTGGACATCGTGCTGGAGGACAGCGGCCTCGGTCTCCCGGAAGCCGCGAAGCTGCGGCTGGCGGAGCAAAAGAACGATCATTACAGGGAAATGATCGGGCGCATCACCCCGGCCGACCTGCTGCCGGGGATCCCGGAGCTGCTGGATTCCCTGCGGGAGCGGGGAATCCAGGTGGGGCTGGCCTCGGCGAGCCTGAACGCTCCGGTTATTCTGGAGCGTCTCGGCGCAGCCCGTTGGTTCCAGGCGATCGCCGATCCGGCCAGTCTCCGGAGGGGCAAGCCCGACCCGGAGATTTTCCTGCAGGCGGCGGAGCTGCTTGGGGTCACGCCGGGCAACTGCATCGGCGTGGAGGACGCGGCGGCGGGCATCGCCGCGATTAAGGCCGCGGGCATGAAGGCCGTAGGCATCGGAAGCCCGGCGCAGCTGGGCGATGCCGATCTGCTGCTGCCCCGGACCGCGGAGCTGAGCGTTGAGCAGCTGCTGGAGCTGATTAAGCCATAAACGGGAACACCCCGCTACCCTTCATTGCTGGGAGAGAAACGGGGAACACCCCGCTACCCTCTATTTCTGGAGGAGAGGCGGGAACACCCCGCTACCCTCTATTTCTGGAGGAGAGGCGGGAACACCCCGCTACCCTCTATTTCTGGAGGAGAAGCGGGAACACCCCCGCTACCCTCCATTGCTGGAGGAGAAGCGGGAACACCCCCGCTACCCTCTATTGCTGGAGGAGAGGCGGGAACACCCCGCTACCCTCCATTGCTGGAGGAGAGGCGGGAACACCCCGCTACCCTCCATTGCTGGAGGAGAAGCGGGAACACCCCGCTACCCTCCATTTCTGGAGGAGAAGCGGGGTGTTTGCATTTAGAACTACGGTCTGGAATTAGGGTGGAGCTGCGGCTGGATTTACGGTCAGGGGATTATGGCCGAGCCTGGCCCAGTCTGGGCGAGTCCTAACCGAGTTCTGGATATTCACTGCGACCACCCGTTATAGTAAAGGCTATACAAGTTAAACTTAAATAAGTGGGAATGCAAGCAAGCAGGCAGGCAAGCAGGTGAATCCTTATGCGGATGCCGGTGCCGATACGAATCTCTTTCAAATTAGGCTAGCACTCGCATTCTATTGCATTTTGTGCAGCAGATGATCCATAAATCGGTCGAAAAGCTCCATCTATTGCATTCTGTACATTAGAATCCCCCGGAAAAGCTGTTTTTGACTCAAAGTCGGGAAATCTGTTGCATGAAATACAGCAGAATGCGATTCGTAGCCGGAACACTGAGCGTTCTATTGCACAAAGTGCAGTCATGCAAAAAATTCACTTTTGTTATCCAAATTGAAGACTACGGATTTCAAGTTCAAACTATATAGTCCGGGGAGATCTGCCCCAAATGATGCTTCATGTGCTCCAGGTAATCTTCGATCAGCCATTGCAGGGTGACGGTTTCACCGCTCTCTTTCAGGAATACAAGCCGGAGCTGGTCTGAACTGAGGCCGGAAATGACCCGCAGGATGGCCTGGTTAAGGCTGACCCAGAGAGCTATTACTTCCTCTTGGGTGGCGCGGCCGTACTGCTGGGCGGTCATCCACTCGTCTTGATCGTAAAGGGCAAGAGACAGCGGCTGCGGCTCGTATTGTACTTTGATGAAGCGCGACATATTGTTGATAGCGGAGTCGCACAGATGTCCAAGCAGCTGGAGCTTGGACCATTTGCCTCCCGGACGCGGGGCTGCCGCTTCTTCAGGAGAAATAGAGATGAACGCCGCAGGAACCTCCTTCAAGAGTGATTGTAGGCCCGAAATTGTAGTCTGGATCATTCGCTTTCACTGCCTTTCGATTGTATTTAGAAATGCCGGAACCCTGAACGCCCGGAAAATGGGGGGCGATATTACATGATGACAATTGCGTCAGGGGTAGTTGTATTTCGTACAACTACAATGCAGGATTTCTTCTTAGTTACTAGTTTAATTGTATTCTGTACAGTTATTATCTTTGAAGAAGCCGATTTGGAGGGGAAAGCTGATCTTTAATTGTACGAAATACACTTATTGCTCATTTTGGAGCTCATTTGTTCCGAATAATTGTAGAAAGCGCAGTTAGCACAGAGATACCTCTCAATTTGGCTGGGTCCAAGAGCAACTGCAAGGAAAGGGAAAGGAGTAGGCGGAGTGGAGGAACCGCCTGTCTGCGGTTGCCGCACGCAGAACCGCCCGTCTGCGTTGCCACGCAGAACCGCCCGTCTGCGTGCCACGCAGAACCGCCTGTCTGCGTTGCCGCGCAGAACCGCCTGTCTCCGTTGCCGCGCGCAGAACCGCCCGTCTGCGTTGCCGCGCAGATCCGCCATACGCGCAGCACCACGCATTGACCGTACCGCCGGTCCCCCCCCGCTCTCCGCGTGTTAGGTCGTAGAGCCTTCTTGCAGCTTCACCGGCAGAATATTGGCAGGGGAGACGCTGGCCCCTTCCACCTGCTTCAGAATCAGCTCTACCGCCAGCCGGCCCATCTCTTCCACCGGCTGCCGGATTGTGGTGATGGACGGATGACTCAGGCTGCACAGTGCGGTGCCGTCATAGCCGACAATCCGCACATCCGCCGGCACGCGCCGCCCGCTCTCGCGGCAGGCCTTCAGCGCATAGGCGGCGATCAGATCGCTGCCGGCGAAGATGCCGTCAATCCCGGGATGTTCCCGGAACAGCTGCTCCAGCAGCCGTTCATACGCCAGAACATCGAAGCTGTTATTGTCCGTATGCAGGGAGGTCTGCCATATACCCGCCCTACGGGCGGTATCGGCAAAACCCTCATATCTGAGATGGGACAAGAGATTCAGCTCCGGGTGGCCGCCGATATGGGCGAGCTTCCGGCAGCCTTTTTCAATTAATAATGTGGTCGCCAATTGTCCCCCGGCATAGTTGTCCGAACAGACATAAGGAATAGCCGGGGAGATTTGCCGGTCAAAGGTGACCAGGGGCAGGTTCATCTGCCGGTAGGCTTCGACCTCCAGCGTATGACTGCCCATAATGATGCCGTCGACCCGGCTTGAACGCAGCATATCGATATATTCCAGCTCTTTGATTTTGTCCTGTTGCGAGTTGCAGAGCAGCAGCTTGTACCCGTTCAGGTAGGCGTGCTCCTCAATATGGCTGGTTAATTCACTGAAAAAAGGAAGCGAGATTAGGGGGATGATCAGTCCAATGATATTAGACCTGGAACGGCTCAGTGAACGGGCCAATTCATTGGGCCTGTAGTTCAGCTCTTCCATCGCGGTATAGACCCTTTGCTTCAGCGCTTCGCTTAAATAACCCCTGTTGTTCAGCACTCTGGATACCGTTGTGGCCGAAACGCCGGCTTTGAGTGCTACGTCTTTTATGGTAGGCATCGTAAAGGTCTCCTGTCTAAGCGGTTCCTGCAAATTTATTCTATCCGGTCTGACCTGAGCTGTCCACAGAACCGGGTTTTGCCCTTCTATTTCCCGCTGAAACGATTCAAGGTCATGGCTAAGCCACAGCGAAACCTCAGTGTTATGAGGCAGAGCGATAAATGGGCAGACGGGCAGAATTTCGATGTATCTGAAACTATTAAGCGGCGTTTTCGCTTCGTTGCTTCGCGATGGCAAGTGCAGAGTTTGGTCACCAAAAAACTTCTCCAGTAAAAAAGAGCAGCGAGGCAGCAATCCTCCTGCTCCATTTTGCACCCATTACAATTACTTCGTATAAGCCAAAAACATATAGGTCTCCCCTACGGCCAAGCCGTTGATGGTATATGAGGTTTTCCCGGAGATCGCTATCGTCTGTCTTACCCCGTCCCAACCGATCACTTCCAGCTTATAAGTCCCGTTAGGCAAGCCGTTGATGGTATATGATGTGCCGGGATGATTGGTCCAGTAATCCAGGTTCTGCCATACCCACAGCTTCTTGCTGCTTCCGTTCAGCACATACTCGCCGGTTTTCTTAGGATCAAGAGAAGCAAACGACATTCCTTTGGTTTTTTCAATGACGTTTTCCAGCGTTTTTCCCCGAGTCACTGGTACCCAAGAATCCGGGCTCGAACTCAAACCGTAATAAGTATCAGTGGTTGCCGAATTGAACAGGCTCCATGGAAATGCGAATTGTGTGGCCGGGGTTTTACCGTCATTTTTCACTACCCCAAGGTTGTCCCAAATCGCCGTAAAGAAGCCTTTGGCCGCTTCTTCTTCGGTAATCAGGCGTTTCTTGAAATTGAATTCTGTAGAGTAAAAATTGACGTCTGCCGTAATGCCGGAGGCCCGTTTGACCGAATCGAAGTTGCTCTGCGCTGAATATTTGTAGGTTCCCTTCATAGGGGCGTATTGGATGTCGTAATATGTATGCAGATCAATTCCGTCGAGTTTGCCGGAATTATAAAGATCGGCGATGGCCGGTCCGTAGCCTCTGAGGGTATAGTCGCTGTTCGAATTCGCCTTCGCAAATCCACCAGGATTCACTTTCAGGGACTTGTCGACTGAATGCACGCCGTCCGCTAAACCTTCAAGAGCGTTGTGATAATCCGTCTTGGAAATCAGATTTTCCACATCGGGCTCATTCAAGGCGGTATAAATGCTGACCCCCCAATCCTGTATACCATTGGCCTGCGCCCACTTCCCATTGGGCCGGAAACGATCAGCGAACGCCTGACCGATGCTGTACCATTTGTCGTAGTTGCCGAGCAATTGTCCGTTCTTCTCATAAGAACCGTAGTATTCAAACAGGATCATCGGTGTTATTCCGTGCTGATAGGATTGGAGCATCATACTGTCCAGCCGTTCAGGTGTGGGAGCATTGTTCGCATAATAAGATTGGGGATACAGGTTGACACGGGTCATTCCAACTCCGATCGTATTCAATGTCTGAAAACAATTCGTTTGGGTTGTGCTGCCATTGGTGAAATTGCCGCCTCCCATGATCGCACCGATCTCTTGAGTGGAGGCTGATCCGAATGCGTTTTGACCAGAAAGCAAGGTAATAAGCATTGCTATGAACAGCGTAATCTTCCGTTTCATTTTTTCACTTCTCCTCATTATTCATTACTTTCCTCTGTCTGGATGGACAAAAGAGACAGAAATATATCCAATCACCTCTTTAGTAATAAATTGTTATTTTGTGTAAATAGTATCAAATTGAGATCGGCCAAATCAACTTTATTGATTTAGATTAATGCAAAATGCTCAATTCAGTGAAAATAGAGCCATAAAGAGGGAAGCGGAAGACAGTCAACGAATTAATATATTGTCGAAACTTCCCGTATATTTTATGGCTCGTGAATAAAAGGTTTTCGCTATTAAGAGTGATAGGCAGACTTTGAGATAGATGCATGGGGGTATGCTAATGGTCGCAGGGAGATTTGATCTCAAAGTGTTACAAAGCTGGCGGATGCCTCTTCTTCTGGTTGCTATGTTGAGCGCAATCCTGTTTCCGGCGTTGGCGGTCAAGGCCGAGGGTGAGCCTCCGCAGAATGTGCTGGTGCTGCATTCCTACCAGAAGGGTTTTGCGTGGACGGATGAGCAAAGCGACGGCATTGAAGAACGTCTCAAAGGTGCGAAAAATGCCCCGGTGATTTATACGGAGTATATGGACTGGAAACGTTATCCCAGCCAGGAGAATCTCCGGCAATTGTATCAGACGATTAAGCTCAAATATCACAACATTCATGTTGATGCCATCATCACCACGGATGATGCCGCACTCAGCTTCGCACGGAAATACCGGCAGGAAATCCTGAACGACGCGCCTATTATATTCAGCGGAGTAAATGAACTGGGTGTGGACAACATCCCGGACAAGCGCAATATAACCGGTGTGACCGAAAAGATCGACCCCATCCGCACCATACAAATGGCGCTGCAAATTAATCCTTCAATCCGCAAAGTGTATGTTGTATTTGACAACTCGGAAAGCGGACTCTCTACAGGCAAGCTGGTCATGGACCAGATTGCCTCGCTGAATCAGGGGCTTGAGTTCATCCCCCTGAACCGACTCTCCAGTGAACAGATTGTTCAAAACGTCTCGGGCCTCTCTTCAGACAGTATTGTACTCATGACTACATATTATAGTGATTCCACCGGAAGAATTATCGAATTTGAACGGTTTGCAAGCGAGCTGGGTCGAAGCAGCAGTGTGCCGGTCTATCATATCTATGATTTTGCCCTCAACCATGGGGCTTTCGGCGGAAGCCTGATCAGCGGCAAAATTCAGGGCCAGACCTCTGCGGAACTGGCACTCCGTATTCTGCAGGGTGAACGCGCCGATGAACTGCCGGTCGTTACGGACAGTACGATTCGTAATGTGTTCGACTATAATGAGCTTCAGCATTTTGGGATTCCCCTGAACAAGCTGCCGAAAGGCAGCGAGGTGATCAACAAGCCTTTTTCTTTCTACGAAACCTATAGGACACTGGTGCTGGGCATTATTGCAGCTTTTGCCGTTCTGCTGGTTTTCATCCTCATTTTACTGTTCTATGTGCAGCTGGTGAAACGGATGCGAAGCCGTCTGGAAATAAGCAATGAGCGCTTCAGTCTGGCGGCGTATGGCTCGGATGCAGTGATCTGGGATGTGGATATGTCCACGATGATCTACTATTTCTCGGATAGCTGGTACGAGCTGCTGGGCTACGAACGGGGTGAGATCAATGAGAGCCATGGCGGGTGGAGGGAGATTGTCCATCCGGAGGATGCCGAGCAGGAGGACAGGCTGCGCACACAGCATCTGGAGGGGCGTTCTTCTTATTATTATGCCGAGTACCGGATGCGCAGCAAAACAGGGGAATACATATGGTTTCAGGCCCGGGGCAAGGTACTGCGGAGTGCGGGCGGGGGGTACATCCGTTTTGCGGGATCGATGGTGGATGTGACGGACCGCAAGGGTTACGAGAGCAAGCTGCAGATGAGCTACCAGGAACTGGAGTCCACCTATGAGGAGCTGACCGCTCTGCAGGATGAGCTTTTGGAGCAGTATAACAAGGTTGTGGAGAATCAGGCGCTGCTGCAGGCCAGTGAAGAAAAATACCGGTTCCTGGCCTATAACGATGTTCTTAGCGGTCTGCCAAACCGGTTGTCGCTGTCCGAGGAACTGACGGATTTTATTGAAGAGCATCCGGGCGGGCAGGCCGCACTCTTTTTCCTGGATATCGATAACTTCAAATATATTAATGACACAATGGGCCATACCTTCGGCGATGAACTGCTGGTGAAGGCTGGTGAACGGCTGCTGGAATTGTCAGACGGGCGGTGCAGGCATTTCCGTTTTGGAGGGGATGAATTTGTCATTCTGTTAAAGGATGTGGATGGATATACTGAGGTGATTTATTATGCGGAGTCTCTGGTTCAGGGCTTCAGTGAGCCGTTTGGGCTTAATGCCAGCAGTGTACATATCTCGGTTAGTATCGGAATTGCCAGTTATCCAGAGAATGGGACGAGTGCCGAGGAGCTGCTGAAAAATGCCGATATTGCGATGTACAAGGCGAAGGAGGCGGGTAAAGGCACCTATGTCGTCTATGGGGAAGAGATGCAGCAGCATTTTGATGAACGGATGATTGTGGAACATCATTTAAGGAATGCGATTGCGAACAATGAATTGTCGCTGCAATACCAGCCGCTGGTGGATACCGGCTCAGGCCGGATTTGGGGCTTTGAAGCCCTGATCCGCTGGAACAGCCCGGTGCTTGGATTTGTGTCTCCCTTGTCGTTCATCACCATTGCCGAGGATTGCCGCCTGATTGTTCCGATTGGGGAATGGGTGCTGCGCAAGGCCTGCCGTTTCATGAGGGAGTTGCAGGCACAGGGATACGAAGGCTATCACATTTCGGTGAATATTTCAGTGGTCCAATTGATGCTTGATGACTTCGCGGATATGGTGCTGGCTGTACTGGAGGATACCGGACTTGCGCCGGAGTATCTGGAGCTGGAGATTACCGAGTCGATCTTTATGGAATCCTTCGAGGCGATCAGCTCCAAGCTGGAACCCCTCAAGCAGAGAGGAATCGGCATTGCGCTTGACGACTTCGGGACAGGCTACTCTTCGCTAAGCTATCTGAAGCAGCTGCCGATCACCACGCTGAAGATCGATAAATCCTTTATCGACAGTATTGATACACCGAACAACATGTCGCTGGCCAGCTCCATTGTGACGATTGGCCATGACATGGGGCTGAACGTAACCGCCGAAGGTGTAGAGACGCAGGAACAACTGGCCTTTCTGGAGCGGACAAGCTGCGACAAGATCCAAGGCTACTTCATTAGCAGACCGATCCCGGAAAAAGAGGTTGCCAGCTGGATTTCTGGCAGACAGACGGGCTGAGCTGGAGCTTAGATTGGGGCTGAGGCGAAATGAGAGGTAGAAGTACCCTTGATTAGGCCAGAAGTGGGCAACAGGGTGAAATGAGAGGTA